>NZ_CABPRV010000031.1 GCF_902459735.1 Pandoraea capi | reverse complement strand
TTAAACCAACTCCTGGAAAGCGGCAGGAGCGTCCGCGGTTGCTCGATGTTTCGCCGCAAACTCTGACGGCGCAAGGTAGTTCAGTGCGCTGTGCGGCCTTTGCTCGTTGTAGTCCTGACGCCATGCCGCGATGACAGCCCGAGCGTGCGCGAGCGTCGTGAACCAGTGCTCGTTAAGGCATTCGTCGCGGAACTTGCCGTTGAACGATTCGATGTACGCATTCTGCGTTGGCTTGCCCGCCTGAATCAACTTCAGAGTGACGCTGTTCGCATACGCCCACTGGTCAAGCGCGCGGCTCGTAAATTCGGGGCCCTGGTCTGTGCGCACCGCCTTGGGATAGCCACGGAAGCGAGCTGCACGCTCCAATGCCCGAGCGACATACAAACCTGAGATGCCATGGTCGACGACAATGTCGACAGCCTCTTTCGTGAAGTCATCGACGACGGTCAGGCACTTCACGCGCCGGCCATTGGACAGCGCATCCATCACGAAATCGATTGACCACACCTCGTTGGGCGCGCCTGGCAATGCCAG
>NZ_CABPRV010000030.1 GCF_902459735.1 Pandoraea capi | reverse complement strand
TGACCTTACCCCTTGGAGTACACCATTCGTAAGTTAGTGGGCTTGCCGGCTTTCGGTTGATGCAATTGCCGGAATTGGTCCGGCGCCAGTTGCCCTAAGGCGCTATGCGGGCGCACCGAATTGTAGTCAGTGCGCCAGGCTTCGATTCGCTTGCGTGCATCGTCGAGACCGACGAACGCATGCTGGTTCAAACATTCTTCGCGCAGTCGGCCGTTGAAGCTTTCGATGTGCGCGTTTTCCACCGGCTTGCCTGGACGAATGAACTGCAGCTTGACGCCATGTTCGTGTGCCCAGGCATCGAGCGCCTTGCTAACGAACTCCGGTCCGTTATCCACCTGAATCAGATTGGGGCATCGCCCTCGTTGCCGCAATTGCTCGAGCACACGCGCCACGCGTACACCCGTTAGCGAAAAGTCGACCTCGATGTGCGGGCACTCGCGGTTCCAAGCGTCGATGATCGTCAACATGCGTATGCGTCGGCCATGCACCAGCGCGTCAGCAACAAAGTCCATCGCCCAGCTTTCGTCTGCGCCGTCGGGCCTCGGC
>NZ_CABPRV010000029.1 GCF_902459735.1 Pandoraea capi | reverse complement strand
GCTACCGTGTTCAGCGTGGCCGATTTGATTGATTGATTGTCGTGTTCTGCCACAACCAAAACTTTCGCCAGATTGCTCATCTCGTCGTCTCCCTTAGATGACCTTGGCTTCGGTCTTGAGTTTTTCGACGAGCGTTGCCACGTCCGCCACCTTCACCCCAGCGCTGCGCTTGGGCGGCTCGGCAACCTTCAGCGTCTTCAGGCGCGGGCTCACGTCAACGCCCAGATCCGCCGGCTTGACCGTCTCCAGCGGCTTCTTCTTCGCCTTCATGATGTTGGGCAGCGTCACGTAACGCGGCTCGTTCAGGCGCAGGTCCGTCGTGATCACCGCCGGCAGCGACAGCGACACCGTCTCCAGACCGCCGTCCACTTCGCGCGTGACTTGTGCACGGTTATCTGCGACGGTCACCTTCGAGGCGAACGTCGCCTGCGGCAGCTTCGTGAGCGCCGCGAGCATCTGACCCGTTTGATTGGAATCGTCGTCGATCGCCTGCTTGCCCAGGATCACCAGTTGCGGCTGCTCCTTCTCGACGATGGCCTTAAGCAGCTTGGCCACGGCCAGCGGCTGCAATTCTTCGTCCGACTCGATCAGGATCGCGCGATCCGCGCCGATCGCCAGCGCCGTGCGCAGCGTCTCCTGCGACTGGGCCAC
>NZ_CABPRV010000028.1 GCF_902459735.1 Pandoraea capi | reverse complement strand
TGACCTTACCCCTCGGAAGTATCCCACTGTAAAGTTAGTGGCAAGGCCGCAGGAGAAACCTTGTCATGAAGAAATCGCGGTTCAGCGAAGAGCAGATTATCGGGGTGCTGAAGGAAGCCGACGCAGGCATGAAGGTCGCAGACCTATGCCGCAAACACGGCATATCGGATGCGACGTTCTATAACTGGCGTAGCCGTTACGGCGGCATGGATGTGTCGGAAGCGCGACGATTGCGGCAGATGGAGGAAGAAAATCAGCGGCTCAAGCGGCTGGTGGCCGACCAGGCGCTGGACATCCAGGTTCTGAAGGACGTTCTCGGAAAAAAGTGAGTTCGCCCGCGCAGCGCCGAGAAGTTGTGCAGCAGGTGATTAAACAGCACGACTATTCGGAGCGCCGGGCGTGCGCGCTCATTGGCCTGAATCGCCGAACGTTCCGACGGTCGGCCCCGCCTGACGTCGACCACGATGTGCGGCAACGCTTACGCGAGTTGGCACAGGAGCGGCCACGGTTTGGCTCGCCCCGGCTGCACGTCTTACTACGCCGAGAGGGTCTGGTCCAGAACCACAAGCGCACTGAGCGGCTGTACCGCGCAGAAGGCCTGTCGCTTCGTCTGAAACGTCGAAAGAAGCGCCCGAGTCATCTGCGCGTGGT
>NZ_CABPRV010000027.1 GCF_902459735.1 Pandoraea capi | reverse complement strand
CGAAAAGAGCGAAAAAAACTGTTGACGACGACGAGAAGCTGCGACATAATCTCACTTCTCTGCTGCTGATGCAGCGACGCAGAAAACGAAGCGACGGCGCGGTAAGTGTGCGACGAAGCAAAGTCAGATGCGATTGATCTTTAAAAATTGAACAACCGATAAGTGTGGGCACTCGATGAATAGTGCGTCTGCTTCGGCAGATAAGCTTTAAATTTATTGAGGCTCACATAGTAATAGGTAAGTTAAGTAATTAACTTGTCAGCATACTTTGAGAGCGACCGGTTCTAGCGATTTATCGCGAAAAACCGAAAACAGTAACAGGTTTAAACTGAAGAGTTTGATCCTGGCTCAGATTGAACGCTGGCGGCATGCCTTACACATGCAAGTCGAACGGCAGCACGGGTGCTTGCACCTGGTGGCGAGTGGCGAACGGGTGAGTAATATATCGGAACGTACCTTGTAGTGGGGGATAGCTCGGCGAAAGCCGGATTAATACCGCATACGCTCTGAGGAGGAAAGCGGGGGACCTTCGGGCCTCGCGCTACAAGAGCGGCCGATATCAGATTAGCTAGTTGGTGAGGTAAAAGCTCACCAAGGCGACGATCTGTAGCTGGTCTGAGAGGACGACCAGCCACACTGGGACTGAGACACGGCCCAGACTCCTACGGGAGGCAGCAGTGGGGAATTTTGGACAATGGGCGAAAGCCTGATCCAGCAATGCCGCGTGTGTGAAGAAGGCCTTCGGGTTGTAAAGCACTTTTGTCCGGAAAGAAATCCT
>NZ_CABPRV010000026.1 GCF_902459735.1 Pandoraea capi | reverse complement strand
ATACGGCGTGCTCTTCAACGGAATGAACGCCTGACTGCCCAACGGGTGACGCTCCAACATCTTCACCTCGTACGGCAACTGCCGCGGCTGTCCCCGGAACACATTCACCAACGTCCGACCACCCTCAGGCCCCAGATCCACCGTCGCCAGATCATGGAACCGCTCTGTCGTCCCGCCATTGATCGCGAAATGCTTCGCTCCCGCCAACTCGATCACATCGCCAAACGCCGCAAACGCCTCGCGCGTCAACCGCTCGATCTTCAATGCCGGTCCCGCCATGTCTCGCTCTCCATTTTTTTCTCTATTCATTGCACACCCGCACACACCAGTCGCCTGATGGTCGCGCCGACGCTTCCATCGCACCCCTCGTGCGCGCGGGCTCTCTCTCCGATTACTTCTTGTCGCTCAGGCGACCCCACAGGCGCAGACGCGAGACACCACCGTCCGGAATGATGTTGAAGCGGATGTGCGTGATCGCCCCCAGCTTCTGTACCTGCTCTTCGAAATGGAACTGCTTGTCCATCGCCAGCTTCTGCTCCGGCAACAACACCGGCCAGAACATCGATTGCGTGATGAGAGACTGCTCGGTGCCGCCCGTCACATACGCCGCCTGTATCGAACAACGATCCGGGAAGTTGCCCTTGAAGTGCGCGGTGTCAACTTCGATCTTGCCGATCTCGCCCGGCTGCGCCAACGCAATGATCGCCCAGTCATTACCCGGCTCGCGACGACGACGCGTCTCCCAGCCATCCCCCATGTTCACCCCACGGCCCGGCATCAGCAGGTTGGACGCCATGCCGAAGTGCTGGTTGTTGGCCGCCACGACGTAACCGCCGTTTTCCATCGCGATCAGATCGATCAGCTCATCGCGCGAACGATTAGCCCAGTCGCTTTGCGGCAAGCCATACAGACGCAGACGTGCAAGACCACCATCCGGGTACAGGTTCACGCGCACGTGCGTTGCCGCCCGCTGCTGGGCGATGGCGTGGTAGTGGTGCGAATTGCCCTGCAACGTGGTCGAAGGCAGCAGCTCGAACCATTCGGCCGCGTCGGACGGTGCGCCGTCCGGGCTGTAGCAGCCTTCGAGCGAGGCGGCCGGCGGGAAGTTGCCGGTGAAGTGGCTGGTGTCGAGATCGACGCCGAACAACACGCCCGGGCGGGCGAGCTTGACGATGCACCAGTCGTAGCCGTTCACACGCTTGCGACGCGTCTCCCAGCCATCCATCCACTTGCCGTTATCGTCGTACTTGCCCGGGATGAA
>NZ_CABPRV010000025.1 GCF_902459735.1 Pandoraea capi | reverse complement strand
CAGGCTGTTGAAATAAACCCCGCTGATGCGCGGCCCTCCCTTCCAAAGAGCCGCCGTGCCGGCTTGGTTCACGTTGATTTGATGCTCGATTTCCTTAATTCAGGTGGAATCAATGTCATCTCCTCACCGATTTGCGCTTCTACGCCGCTTTCGCTGCGAGGGTGCGCATGCGAGTGAGGTTGTAGGCCGCCTGAGTCAACAGGAACAACTGCTCGACTCGCTCGCGACCGCGATACATCGCCTGCCGAATTCGACCGACCGTCTTGCCCCAGCCAAAGACCTGCTCGATGCATTTGCGCTTGCGTTGACTGATGGCGTAGCCGTCCCAGCGTGTCGTGCGAGCGTCAATCGCCGAGCCACCGTTGCGGCGATCGTTTCGCGCCACATGCGGTGTCACGCCATTTGCGCGACACGTCGCCACGAAGCCCGCCGTGTCATAGTGTTTGTCGGCGCCCACCGTGATGGGTGCGCCAGCAAGACATGCAGCGTCAGCAAGCATGTCGGCGGCCGCGTCGCGCTCAGCCGTGCCGCTCACCTGCGTGACCTGCGCGTTGACCACCAGACCATGCCGGTTATCGCTCAACACGTGGCCCATATAGCAGAGCAGCGCGCCGGTGCGGCGACTCTTGCGAAACAGCTTCGCTTGGTTGTCCGTACTCGATTCGTGCGTCTCATTGCTGCGCTTCTCGCCGTGCCAGTTCTCGCGCGGGCGATTACCGCCATTAGGCGGCGTATCGTCATTCGACTCATCTTTGCGCACGAAGCTCTTATGTCCGGCCCAAGCCTGAATCAGCGTGCCGTCCACACTGAAATGCTCGCCCGACAGATAGCCGCGCGTGTGCGCCGTCTCGACTGTCTCGTTAAACAGGCTCACGATGACGTCGTGCGTCAGCAATCGGTCGCGGTTCTTGCTGAAGGTCGAGTGGTCCCATACCGCATCGTCCATCGCCAAGCCGACAAACCAACGAAACAGCATGTTGTAGGTGATTTGCTCCATCAGCATGCGTTCGCTGCGAATCGAATACAGCACTTGCAACAGCAATGCGCGAATCAGCTTCTCTGGCGCGATGCTTGGACGGCCGCCCTTCGCGTCGCTCTCGTACATGCGCGTGAACACGGGGTCCATGCGCTTGAGCGCGTCGTTCAGCCAGGCCCGAATCGGACGCAGAGGGTGATTGACCGGCACGAAATCATCCAGCTTCGCCATCGTGAACATCGCCTCGGTGTAGCCGTCTGCTCCGCGCATCGCTTCTGTCTCAGGGTTGTTTGGTTCTTTGTTTCAACGTTTACCCCGCCCAACAGGATGACGACTGCGGTAGGTATTTCAACAGCCTGCTA
>NZ_CABPRV010000024.1 GCF_902459735.1 Pandoraea capi | reverse complement strand
TGGGTTAATACCTCGGGGGGATGACGGTACCGGAAGAATAAGCACCGGCTAACTACGTGCCAGCAGCCGCGGTAATACGTAGGGTGCAAGCGTTAATCGGAATTACTGGGCGTAAAGCGTGCGCAGGCGGTTTTGTAAGACGGATGTGAAATCCCCGGGCTCAACCTGGGAACTGCATTCGTGACTGCAAGGCTAGAGTATGGCAGAGGGGGGTAGAATTCCACGTGTAGCAGTGAAATGCGTAGAGATGTGGAGGAATACCGATGGCGAAGGCAGCCCCCTGGGCCAATACTGACGCTCATGCACGAAAGCGTGGGGAGCAAACAGGATTAGATACCCTGGTAGTCCACGCCCTAAACGATGTCAACTAGTTGTTGGGGATTCATTTCCTTAGTAACGTAGCTAACGCGTGAAGTTGACCGCCTGGGGAGTACGGTCGCAAGATTAAAACTCAAAGGAATTGACGGGGACCCGCACAAGCGGTGGATGATGTGGATTAATTCGATGCAACGCGAAAAACCTTACCTACCCTTGACATGTACGGAAGTCTGCTGAGAGGTGGATGTGCTCGAAAGAGAACCGTAACACAGGTGCTGCATGGCTGTCGTCAGCTCGTGTCGTGAGATGTTGGGTTAAGTCCCGCAACGAGCGCAACCCTTGTCCTTAGTTGCTACGCAAGAGCACTCTAAGGAGACTGCCGGTGACAAACCGGAGGAAGGTGGGGATGACGTCAAGTCCTCATGGCCCTTATGGGTAGGGCTTCACACGTCATACAATGGTCGGTACAGAGGGCTGCCAAACCGCGAGGTGGAGCTAACCCCAGAAAACCGATCGTAGTCCGGATCGCAGTCTGCAACTCGACTGCGTGAAGCTGGAATCGCTAGTAATCGCGGATCAGCATGTCGCGGTGAATACGTTCCCGGGTCTTGTACACACCGCCCGTCACACCATGGGAGTGGGTTTTGCCAGAAGTAGGTAGCCTAACCGTAAGGAGGGCGCTTACCACGGCAGGATTCATGACTGGGGTGAAGTCGTAACAAGGTAGCCGTAGGGGAACCTGCGGCTGGATCACCTCCTTTCTAGAGCATGCACTGGAAGTTGAGTGTTCACGCTTATCGGTTGTTGACTGCGTAGATCTAAGTCGGGTCTGTAGCTCAGGTGGTTAGAGCACCGTCTTGATAAGGCGGGGGTCGAAGGTTCAAGTCCTTCCAGACCCACCAAGCTTTTTAACCACCGCCTGATTAAGTCGAGTGGTAGTGTGGCTTGATTGGGGGATTAGCTCAGCTGGGAGAGCACCTGCTTTGCAAGCAGGGGGTCGTCGGTTCGATCCCGTCATCCTCCACCAAAACCTTAGATCGCATCGATGTCAGTCAAAAGCGCTTTACGTCTGTAGTAAATCCCTGTGATGAATTACAAGCTAAGTGAATGCTTTTGAATGACAGCAATGTCATGCAGTATTTGTTCTTTAACAATTTGGAAGAAGAAGTAGTACAACGGAAGCGCGTTAGAGATGGCGTGTGGAAATTGTACGGGTTGTGATTGTATCAACCAGTATTTAAGTGATCGAAAGATGACTTGGAATACGGCACAACGCTAATACTCAACCTATAAAGGATGTGTCGAGAGACGCACTCGTTATAGGGTCAAGCGAATAAGTGCATGTGGTGGATGCCTTGGCGATTACAGGCGATGAAGGACGCGATAGCCTGCGAAAAGTTGTGGGGAGCTGGCAAATAAGCATTGATCCACAAATGTCCGAATGGGGAAACCCGGCCTTTTAGGTCATCCTAGACTGAATACATAGGTCTAGCGAAGCGAACGCGGCGAACTGAAACATCTAAGTAGCTGCAGGAAAAGAAATCAACCGAGATTCCCAAAGTAGTGGCGAGCGAAATGGGACCAGCCTTCAAGATTTAGCACCGGTGTTATCAAAACGGAATGGAAAGTCCGGCCATAGTGGGTGATAGCCCCGTATGAGAAAACCCTGGTGTGGAACTAAGCTTGAGAAAAGTAGGGCGGGACACGTGAAATCCTGTCTGAAGATGGGGGGACCATCCTCCAAGGCTAAATACTCGTAATCGACCGATAGTGAACCAGTACCGTGAGGGAAAGGCGAAAAGAACCCCGGGAGGGGAGTGAAATAGATCCTGAAACCGCATGCATACAAACAGTCGGAGCCTCG
>NZ_CABPRV010000023.1 GCF_902459735.1 Pandoraea capi | reverse complement strand
AAGGGGTGACGGCGTACCTTTTGTATAATGGGTCAGCGACTTACATTCAGTGGCGAGCTTAACCGAATAGGGAAGGCGTAGCGAAAGCGAGTCCGAATAGGGCGTTCAGTCGCTGGGTGTAGACCCGAAACCAAGTGATCTATCCATGGCCAGGTTGAAGGTGCGGTAACACGTACTGGAGGACCGAACCCACTAACGTTGAAAAGTTAGGGGATGAGCTGTGGATAGGGGTGAAAGGCTAAACAAACTTGGAAATAGCTGGTTCTCTCCGAAAACTATTTAGGTAGTGCCTCGTGTATCACCTTCGGGGGTAGAGCACTGTCATGGTTGAGGGGTCCATTGCGGATTACCTCGCCATAGCAAACTCCGAATACCGAAGAGTGCAATCACGGGAGACAGACATCGGGTGCTAACGTCCGGTGTCAAGAGGGAAACAACCCAGACCGCCAGCTAAGGTCCCTAAATATTGCTAAGTGGGAAACGAAGTGGGAAGGCTAAAACAGTCAGGAGGTTGGCTTAGAAGCAGCCACCCTTTAAAGAAAGCGTAATAGCTCACTGATCGAGTCGTCCTGCGCGGAAGATGTAACGGGGCTAAGCAATATACCGAAGCTGCGGATGCGAGCTTGCTCGCATGGTAGGAGAGCGTTCTGTAAGCCTGTGAAGGTGTCTTGTAAAGGATGCTGGAGGTATCAGAAGTGCGAATGCTGACATGAGTAGCGATAAAGGGGGTGAAAGGCCCCCTCGCCGTAAGCCCAAGGTTTCCTACGCAACGTTCATCGGCGTAGGGTGAGTCGGCCCCTAAGGCGAGGCAGAGATGCGTAGCTGATGGGAAGCAGGTTAATATTCCTGCACCGTCGTATGATGCGATGGGGGGACGGATCGCGGAAGGTTGTCCGGGTGTTGGAAGTCCCGGTCCCTGCAGTGGAGAAGGCGCTTAGGCAAATCCGGGCGCGTAATTCAAGGCTGTGGGGCGAGCGAACTTGTTCGCGAAGCAATTGGAAGTGGTTCCAAGAAAAGCCTCTAAGCTTCAGTCATACGAGACCGTACCGCAAACCGACACAGGTGGGCGAGATGAGTATTCTAAGGCGCTTGAGAGAACTCGGGAGAAGGAACTCGGCAAATTGGTACCGTAACTTCGGGATAAGGTACGCCCTTGTAGCTTGACTGGCCTGCGCCAGGAGGGTGAAGGGGTTGCAATAAACTGGTGGCTGCGACTGTTTAATAAAAACACAGCACTCTGCAAACACGAAAGTGGACGTATAGGGTGTGACGCCTGCCCGGTGCCGGAAGATTAAATGATGGGGTGCAAGCTCTTGATTGAAGTCCCGGTAAACGGCGGCCGTAACTATAACGGTCCTAAGGTAGCGAAATTCCTTGTCGGGTAAGTTCCGACCTGCACGAATGGCGTAACGATGGCCACACTGTCTCCTCCCGAGACTCAGCGAAGTTGAAGTGTTTGTGATGATGCAATCTACCCGCGGCTAGACGGAAAGACCCCATGAACCTTTACTGTAGCTTTGCATTGGACTTTGAACCGGTCTGTGTAGGATAGGTGGGAGGCTTTGAAGCAGGAACGCTAGTTTCTGTGGAGCCGTCCTTGAAATACCACCCTGGCTTGTTTGAGGTTCTAACCTAGGTCCGTAATCCGGATCGGGGACAGTGCATGGTAGGCAGTTTGACTGGGGCGGTCTCCTCCCAAAGTGTAACGGAGGAGTACGAAGGTACGCTAGGTACGGTCGGAAATCGTGCTGATAGTGCAATGGCAAAAGCGTGCTTAACTGCGAGACTGACAAGTCGAGCAGGTGCGAAAGCAGGTCATAGTGATCCGGTGGTTCTGTATGGAAGGGCCATCGCTCAACGGATAAAAGGTACTCTGGGGATAACAGGCTGATACCGCCCAAGAGTTCATATCGACGGCGGTGTTTGGCACCTCGATGTCGGCTCATCTCATCCTGGGGCTGTAGCCGGTCCCAAGGGTATGGCTGTTCGCCATTTAAAGAGGTACGTGAGCTGGGTTTAAAACGTCGTGAGACAGTTTGGTCCCTATCTGCCGTGGGCGTTGGAAGTTTGAAGGGGGCTGCTCCTAGTACGAGAGGACCGGAGTGGACGAACCTCTGGTGTACCGGTTGTCACGCCAGTGGCATCGCCGGGTAGCTATGTTCGGAAGAGATAACCGCTGAAAGCATCTAAGCGGGAAACTCGCCTTAAGATGAGACTTCCCTAGGAACTCGATTCCTTTGAAGGGTCGTTCAAGACCAGGACGTTGATAGGTCAGGTGTGGAAGCGCAGTAATGCGTTAAGCTAACTGATACTAATTGCCCGTAAGGCTTGATCCTATAACCAGTGTGTTTTTCCTGGTGTGAGTATCGCTGTGCCGATACACTCACAACCCACAATGTTGTACTACGCTTCTTCCGAATTGGTTTTGTTGACCGAGTGTCAGCAGAACACACAAGTTATGCCTGATGACCATAGCGAGTTGGAACCACCCCTTCCCATCCCGAACAGGACCGTGAAACGACTCCACGCCGATGATAGTGCGGATACCCGTGTGAAAGTAGGTAATCGTCAGGCTCCCCTTAAAA
>NZ_CABPRV010000022.1 GCF_902459735.1 Pandoraea capi | reverse complement strand
CTTCTTCATGTTCGTCTTCTTCTCCGAAAACGAACTTTACTAGACTCCGGCTGGCCCTGTTTGCAGGGGGCAGGTCACGGCTATAACGATAGGGACGGCCAATTGGATCTCCTTCAATTTTTGGGGGCGACTGCAACTGACACTACCTTACAAATTATCAACGTTTTCGTGCCGGGCACCGAATGAACGAAACTGGCTGCGGATGCAGTCATGCTCGAGCGGCAGTTTTCGACACAAAGCGGATGTAGCGGGGCTGAAAAAACGGTCATTCAACGTGGAGTTAGACTCTTGACAATTCCGCTTACCAGCGAACCTTCCACATTCCACCCCCGGTACAGGAACCACAGTGTTGCAGGCTTTTCCAATCATTTCGACTCGTCAGTCGCTCGAGTCCTTTACGAGCTTTGTCCGCCTTATTAGAGCTTTGCCAAGACGTGTGCCCACAGTCGTCAACTTCGACAAGGATGTCGTAGGCGCCTTTACTGTGAATTTTCTTGTAAAACCTGGTATCGCCAGAATTTGGCTCGCTTCGCTCTTCGGCACTTGACGTTTGCTCGTCGTCCGTAACGTCCGGCGCCTTGAGTTGACTTACAGCGTGCTCCGCCGTTTCCGCACGTGCGGCTGTGCGAGCAAGTTCCGCTTCGAGTTGTTCAATCTGCGCCTTTAGATCCTGATTCTCAGTGATATATAAACGCGCGATTTCCAACTCTTCTGAGTCCGCAGTTAGACGCGACTTTATATCTTCCAACCGCTGTCGAATTAGGGCTTCTTGAATTTCACGAATTAAACGAGGTGGCGTGATCGACAGAGATGACGTAGACATCACCAATCGTCGCAGAGTCGCTCGGAATCGATTTAATCCCTTTCCGTCACTATCGTTTGAAAGTAGTGCCGAAGCAGTCCATACCGTGCTATTGAAGTATGGCTCTCCATCTGCCCCCGTTCGGGCAGGCCAATATAGACGAACGGCACCCCGATAGCAGGAATGCAACTTTCCTAATTCGTCTGTCAACGCCCACGTTGCGTCGTCGGCTACTCGCACAACATTGGCAAGCGCAGCTAAGTCGTATGCAAGATTCTCAGCCAATCGTGGCCACAAAGTCTCGCCTTCAACCTCCGAGACAACAACAATTGGAATAGCACGCCCTACCTGTCGTATCTCGTCAGCCAATCTCCGGCCATTCAAGTCGCCGTACACGACTTGAGGTACAGAAGTGCCAAGGGGTGTTCCGTTCAGTCTCCAGTCGGGTGAGTGCCCAAGCAACGTACGTACGATGGCGGGGCAACGAGGATCGTTGGGTACAGGTGCAACAACGCTAGAAATATTTTCGACGGCAAGACTACAGTAGATGCTCAACTTCCCGTTGAATGCAGTAGTCGCTAGACGGGTCGTAAAGGTTTGCCCTGATCTAGTGCGCTCTACTAGTCTGATTTGGTCGAGCAATCCCAAGGAAGTGGAAACTCTTTCGCGATTGAATCGCCCGTTTCCATCATTCGTTAGTGATTGAAACTCACCGCCGCCTTGGGTCGGGTCCGTGGCACCTTTATCCGTCAGCCATCTACTTATAGCCTCACAAACCGCTTCGAATCTGCTCTGGAGTTGCTGTTCGTCCAGTGCTTCGGATTCAAGAAGGTAGGAAGATAGCGTCTGCATAGATTCAGATCCCGAAAGATGGTTTGGTAAAATGGATAACGGTTAATAGCCGCACCGATCCGTCAATTACCCGTTACAAAAGGAGACGCGCGGCGGCATTCTATTTGTCATGCATTATGACGCGTCTTTTCCCTTCCACAATGGACGACTGCATTAGGGCAAGTCCTTCAATGGCCGCTATTGGCCGGTAGCGGCCCTCCGTCGGCAGACCGTTCCGCCCCAAAGCGGTCGGCCACTGATATCTTCGGGCAGAAGTATCTCCATGCGCAAATGCTTGAATTAAGCCGCGCTGTGAAGCGGCTTCGGCTTGAAGAATTTCTAACGCGCCTGCACGCAACGCATGAAGGATAACCAGATCAATCTATGTGGCGGCGCACTACGTCATGGATTTCTCAGGAACGATATGGCGTCGTCGAGGCAACAACTCGCTCAGTCAACTCAGGTTTTCCGCAGTGCTCAAGCATTCGCCGAATCACCATCCGTGACATGTCACTGGAAACCGTTGGCCCCAAGATTATTCGGTCAACGAGTTTGCTTAAATGTAAGTCGTCGCCTGTCGCCCCTGGAAGGGGAGCGACTTTGAATTTCAGTTTTGGTTGCAGACCCTGGGAGCCGATCACATAGCTCAACAACGGGTCGAAGGCATTGGCTCCATCGCGGTCACGCATGTAAGCTACCCGCCACTCACGCTCCTCTTCAAAGCCCTTGTGTTTCGTAAAAAGGGAAAAAATTTTTAGCCGTTCGAGAAATGTGTATGCCGCGGCATAGAGGTGCTTTGTGGCGAAATTCTCTCGCTCGATGGATTGAGCCAGTCCATCAAGCTTTCCGTCAATCCACGCCAGTCGTTGCCCTGTCGTTGCGTATATGACGCGACTCAGAATAAGCGGTGAGCCTTCCTTCACCGTGAGATTACCAGTGTTAAACACCAACGCGGCGCCATTGCCATTGGCACCGTAGCCACGCCACATTGAAAGTCGTCCGTCCTGGTCGGTGGAGTCGTGCTCCGATAGACACATGATGTACGTGTCAAAAGCGTGAGCCTGCTCAAATTCAGAAAAATAGTGCTCGAATGCATGACACAGCATTTGATACCGCGCTGGCGTCTTGCATGCGAGCCTTAGCCCCGCGTGCTGAAAGAACGCCTTCTGTCCCTCTACCATGCCGAAGCGCAGTTCCTGGACATCATTCATGAACAGCGGATTGGAAAACCAGAGTTCTTCGTTCTTAATGATCTGATGAAGAGTGTCGATGGACGTGTAGTGTGCAAGTAATGGGCGCACGGCTGGATATGAGTTGCCACTGTCGACGTCCGACCAAAGCGATGTCCGTAGGTGCTCGAAGTGTCGTTTCAGTTCGCGGACACTGCTCTTCGGGCGAGTGGTCTTGCTCATGATGTTCAATTCCTTGGTCTTAATTCGTTGATCTAGCAGGCTGTTGAAATACCTACCGCAGTCGTCATCCTGTTGGGCGGGGTAAACGTTGAAACAAAGAACCAAACAAC
>NZ_CABPRV010000021.1 GCF_902459735.1 Pandoraea capi | reverse complement strand
TCAACGTGAACCAAGCCGGCACGGCGGCTCTTTGGAAGGGAGGGCCGCGCATCAGCGGGGTTTATTTCAACAGCCTGTTAGGGAGAGCGAGCCAGAGAATGTCCGGCTGAAGAAACTGTCTGCGGAATTGCCGCTGGAAATCCACGCCACGTGCGAACCATTCCGAAAAGCGAACGAAGGTGCCGGTCTCGTATCGTCAACCGTTGACTCATCCCCCGGCAGCCATTCAAATCTGATCGATGCATTTTCGTGTTCGACTGATCAGTGGAAGGCCATGCGATCAAGAATCTGACGTTGGTTGATGATGCTGCGCATGAGGCAGTCATCATCATGCCAGAGCGAGTGATTTACGGGCACGCGCTGACGCGCATCCTAGATTGTGTGGCGCAGCATCTCGCGCCTGCAGAAGGCATCCGACTCGACAGATGGAAAGAGTTCCATGGACGAGCCATGATGACTTTGGCACACATTCGAGAGGTAAAGCTCAATCTGATCGAGTCAGGCAAAGCAAAATTCGTATATCCAATCACTCAATGGTTTATTCCGAGCCAAATGAGTCAACGAGCATTTGGCTCACCCGACTGCCGCATGCCAAGGTCGCGATCAAGGTTGAGCGGCGGGAACACACAAACGAACGATCAAAGAAATCCTCGGGTGGCCTCGCACCTACAATCTACGCCCGGAATCTAGCAGAAAAGCAGTTACATTATCCCCAGACTCTAAGGCCCGGTGCAATTTAAGACGTGGGGTGACGCCGTTCTAAAGCTAGATACGCCTGCACTAGTTAAATGACGGGGCAAGCTCTGGTGCGGCAAGAAAAACGCAGCATCTGATATAGGTTGATCACGGCACACTCGAACTTCACGCACAGGGCGTCAAACGTCATATGCTAACAAGTAGCGATTTTGCTTGTGCCGGATTTACCGAACCAACGTACCCCAAAATTCCCTCGCTTTGACTTTCAGTAGTAGCCATGCGCAATGCGTCCAAGAACTGCCTCCACCGCGCAGTCGTTACTGCCAAATCGTATTTCGAAAGCGCGATATTAAAGGCTGAGACAGAAGCAGCAGGACCTTGCTCCTTCTCTTCGTTTAGTATGAACCCAGACCTAGCCGCTGCAGATTTAAGCTCCGCCATTGCCGCTTCGGAAACATCTGGATGCGTAGATGAAACCACGATGTCATCTACATAGACGCTAACTCTAACCCCTTCGACGCCAGCCAAGCGCTTAAGGCACGCTCCTAGCGCACTCTTGTGCAGACAAATGCTAGCGAGCAAAGTTGACTGAACGAATCCAAATGGCAACGAAAACTCTCGCTTTCCATCTTTGGACAGCACTATGGTAGAGAAATTTGCGATCTCCCGCGCCTCATCGTAGCTGAACATTCCCTTCAAACATCGAGTAACGCGCGTCCTGCTCACACTTCCGAAGAAATCGCGAATATCCAAATGAACAAAGGAGTTCTGCCCAAGGTGGCTCTTCATCGCGGAGACATGCCCACCTCTTCTGAGATGAAAGAAATACGAAGGTGATTTCCAACGGTCTTCGATGTGTCTTTTTATTTCTCGACCGCGCTCGATGGTATCCGCATTAGGAACATAGACCCATTTTCCGGGTTTTAACTCAAACTTCGAGTCCCATCTTTGACTCATCACCATAGTAATTAATGGTCAAGCCCAAGAGGACAAGAACCTTCGTCAGCCGAACAAGTTCGATGACGAGGGTCAGGACCCCAAGAGCTAGACGCTGACGAAAGGTAAAGTTCTTCATATCAGCTTCTCCACTCAATCCCGGCTTGTCCAGCGCAAAGCGCATGACCATAAAATCAAAACTATATGGCACCATGGATGATATGGATCCCATAATGTCATGTAATCGAAATCACATAGTGACCGAGTAGAGGATAGGCGCAGAAACTGCCTATCGCCGGGAACAGTCAAGATACCAAGATACGATGCGCAATGCAAGAGCATGTCAACCCGAACAGGTTCGACTGCAAAAATGCAATTTCATACGTCGGCGAAGGCGGATGAAGTGATTCGCGTCTGCTTCTGAATAATTTTAATTGGACGCGAAGCCGACAGTGCAAGCACTTATGCTCAGAGTGCCCTACCGGCCATTTCTCGGCGACTCAATTATTTTGCAATGCGCGTGGAATAAGTGAGCAAATCGTCGTCGGTGATGTCGTTTGACGATACCAACTGATAGTGCCGTTCATCCACCACCTTTACCTCGTCGTCCTCGACAAAAAGCTCGAACATCGCGATTCGACCGTTGGACATGAACTGTGCCGACACAGGCCTGCACAATAGGCGAGGGAACTTCTCGTTGCAGCACGCGATATCCTGCTGCGTCTGCACGACCCCATGTTTGTCATTCCCGCCTTTGGCCTGAACTGGAACGACAAACTGGCGCCCATAACGGTCAAGCCCAACATAAATCTCATCAATCTCGATTTGCCCAATACCACTGACAGTGGTCCGCAAGTGATTCTGCAACGAGTAGGCGGTAATCCCCAGGAAGACGTCGACCAGACGGTTATATCGGACCTTTGCAAGAAGTGCCTGTTCATCGCCTTGCGCATATTTTGCGATGATCTCCGGAGTCGAATCCGGCACTTTAATCGTCACCAAATCACTGCGGGGGATGATCCGACTTAGGCGCACCTGCTTAAATAGGTACTTCGAGCGCCCCTTCCCTTGAATGATCCACTCCATCCCTTCCGCAGCCGTTTCACGAATCTGCAATGGCAGGTCGCGCCTGTATCGAAAGCTGTACGTCACGTCTCCGAGATTATCCGGAACCTTGATTCCTAGCGAGTCTGCGGTGGAGCGGATTTCCTCTCGCTCGAACTCAAACTCCGTCTCCCCAACGACATAATGGGCTTCGAAAATTGCGGAAATGATGCTCTCGTACCCGTTGGGGCGCTTTTTAGCCTTTGGTTCAGCACTCTTCGGTGGCATATGTCTCTTCAGCGTTGGTCGATTTTTTGCCGTCTTCCGGCTTTGCTGCTTTCCTAAGCCGTTGCGCGATTACGGTACTCTTCACCCCGAAATGTTTGGCGGCCGCACTCATGTCCATCTCAAGCAACGACGGATTTTGACGAACGATGACTTCTGTCGGCTTAGTCGGGGTCTTACCCATCGCTGCCATCAGCTCTAGTCCAACCGCTCTAGCGAGGTGAGGGGGAACACTATTCCCAATCTGTCGAAATCCGTGCCACTTCGTAACGTGAAATCGGAACCAGTCCGGGTACGAATGAAGACGAGCAGCTTCACGAACGGTGATCACTCTGGGACGCGACGGGTGAATAGGGCGTGGGGACGTGAAAGCGCCACGTGCGCTATCGGTACCTGCTCTCAAGGTGTTGCAAAGCCCCTTTTCATCCAACTTCCTGAAGCGACTGACCGGCTCGGTCTTCCCACCCTCCGTCGCCATAAATCGACTCTTGGAAAGGTCCGTGTGTTCCGTCCGCATGCTGGAGGTCAACACACTTGCATCGAACTTCCGCTGGTACCCGTAGTCTTCCGGGTCTGAGTCCAAGCCGCGCAAGCGCCGAGCATAGGCGGACTTTGTTTTCCACGTCGTAGCCACAAAATCCTGAACTTTTAGCTCGTCGAATTCATCGGCGTCCGGAAGGTCTCCGATTGCCTCACCGACTGTCACCCGCCCCGTTGGCTCTGGGTACTGAGGGGAATTCAGCCCCTTTCGTGTCCCAACCAAAAACAAACGACGACGATCTTGCGGCACCGAGAAATCCGCCGCATTTAGAACCTTATACGGCAAAAGCACGTCGTAACCAGCCTCTCCCAGGGCCTCGATCAATTCGCCTAGAAATTTGCTGTGTGCGCCCAGCGTAAGGCCCTTGACGTTCTCAAACACACAGTATTTCGGCTGAAGCTCCTTCACTAACCTAACGTAGTGAAAAACCAGTTGGTTTCGTGGATCGTCCAGCGCGCGCTTTCCAATCATCGAGAAGCCCTGGCAAGGGGCACCGCCAAAAACAACGTCGATCTCGCGCGCCCCCAGCTTCGCGCGCTCACGAATTTCCGCGCCGGTAAGATCCACCACGCTGCCGCAAATCGTCGTACAGCCCGGAAAGTTATATTCGTGTGTCGCGCTATGTACTGGATCGATTTCGACAGCCGCAGCGATATCGAAGCCCGCCTGCTCAAAGCCAAGCGAAAGGCCTCCCGCGCCCGCAAACAGGTCGATCCCTACCGGGCGGTTATTCTTCTTCAAGGAAGTCATATAATTTCTTCGCCAATTCTTCGAGATTCTTCAACTCACACTGCCAAACTGTCAGACTGCACCAACCCATTTCACGCAAACGCTTTTCGTTTTGACGGTCACGCTCACGATTTCGCTCAATCTTTGCAGCCCAAAATTCGATTCGGCTTTTTGGCAATCGACCGTAACGGCAACCTTCATGACCGTGCCAAAAACAACCGTTTACGAAAATTACCTTGCACCGTCCGCGAAACACAATGTCCGGGCGACCGGGCAGTCTTGCATCATGCAGACGATAGCGAAACCCGAGAGAAAACAACAACTTACGCACAACAAGTTCCGGGGTGGTGTTAGTGCCCCCCACCCTGCTCATGAGCCAGCTTCTGCGTTCAGCCGACAGCCTGTCCATAGGGAAAGCATTTTACCCTCCAACAGACTGCACCGCTCGAGCACCAGTCCGATATTGCTCCCGGTCGGCTCCAAGAGGACTTGCGGTCAATCGTCGAGCTAGCGCAGCACTAGGCTCCTACCGCGTCGGCTCGACCTTCGCGCCACGCCGATTACGCATATACCTCTCAGTCGTGGTAACACTCGTGTGTCCAAGCTGCAGTTGAGCGGCGCGAATGTCTTTTGCATCTTCTGCCTTGTCTGTGCCAGCCTTCGCCCTAAGATCTCGAAACTGATAGTCCTTGCCTCGGGACAAACCAGCCGCAGAGCGAGCCTCAACAAACATCGCTTGTATCGATTTCAGCCCAATACGCCTACCTCGCTCGTTGACGACCAAAAATATACTGCGAGGACTTTGTCCGATTTTCTGCCGACGAATGCGTTCGAGAATTGCCTCGAGACGCCCCGTCACCCGGATTCTCAGCTTTGCCCTCGTCTTGGCTTGCTCAACGAACAAGTGGCCGTCAGAAATGTCTCGTTCACTCATCTTCAATACGTCCGAAGGGCGTTGGCCGGTCAGATATGCCAAGTCCATCGCGTCGCGTAATGGCTGTCGAGCGTGCGTGTGGATGAGACGATACTCGTCGTCTTCGATGTAGACATCGCGCGGACGCTCCTTGTAGCCCTTGATGCCTGCGCAAGGATTCGGTTGATCTGTGTACCCCCACTCTCGTGCCTTGTTCCAGATGTGCGAGAGCAGAGCCTTCTCTCGATTCGCTCTCACTTGACCCTCCGTTCCCTTGGCGTCTTTGCCGTTGGCTCGGAGCGCTTCGACAGTGCTCCTCACTCGCCAATCCAAATACTGACGGACGTTGATAGGCTTGATCTCGTCCAGCGGAGCCGGCGGATCATCAAAGAACGCATAGAGCTTCGCCAGCATTGCCCTATCTCCCTCCCGAGTCTTGTGCGCCTTCGTCGGCAGGACCTCCTTCACATATCTCTCAGCGACATAGCGGAACGTAATCAGCTTTCGATGAAGCGGCTTTGCATCTGCTTCAAACTCGGTCCATTTTCGCACCGCCTGCACGAAATCGGAACCAAGCGGAATTTCGCGGCGCGGTTTGCCGCCAGCGTCGTAGTAGTAGAAAACGCGGCCGCTCCGTTGCATTCGTGCACGCATGCCCTTCGGCAAATTCATATTCACACTCGGCTTAAGCCCCATGTCCGTCCTCCAGTACACGAGGCGCCCATCGAGGCTTGCCAACTACCAGATCGCCACCTCGGCCTTCGATAGCCACTCGCGCCACTATGGGTCGTCCACCTGCGTTCAGAAAGAACGGAATACCCATTCGTCTGAGCGCCTCGGCCTGCTTTGTCTTGATTTGCCTTCCGGTCAGGTATTGCACCTCTTCCCGGGTTAAGAATGTCTCCATGTCGGTTCTCCCGCGTTGTCAATTTCCAGCATGTAGGTAGTCCGTTGCCTTAACCACACACCACCTGCTTGTTCAATCTACAAACGTTGCAAATTCGTTGGTCCTGCCATCGCGCTATCCATTACTCCCGCAAGCACTCCTGCAATACACCTCCCCGCTCGCCGAAGGGCTTTCCCGGCCCTATCTCGTTAAGTGTTACGAATATAAATTTAGGGCGCGCTTCGCGCGCCCCCGCCGTCCTCGACCCTGCGGGCGGCGGCGGTCGCCCGAAGCGTCCTAACCATCACCATCCGCGCCACTCCAAGAGTCAAAAGAAAAAACCGTTTGCCAGTGAATAGCGGTCGCGCAAACGGCAACACTCCGGCCAACGTGACCGGTACTACCCGCTGCTCGGTCGCGCCAGTCGCGCTGAGCCGCGCGTCAACGGCCCCGACGCTGCAGAAGCACTCGAAAGAAATCGCAGCTTCGGCCACGGCAGCGACACTCCCGACGCTGGATGCCCTACCCCGCCACATCTGGCTAGACCACCCAAAGCCCGGGGGAAGCGATTCATCTGCACAGGCTCGGAAAAGCGATGCAAACGTCTTTCCCTGAAACTCTCGGCACGGACTCCACGCAATCGACGAGACAACAACCGATAGAGCACACCGCGCTCCAATACCAAACGCACCAAATCAACGGTGACTGCGCAGTGCAAATGGCAGGCACCTGAATGTGTTCAGAACGTACGTGGACGGTCACGAACGAGCCGCGAACGACGCGCTCGTCATAAAGAGCGCCGGGCAGGCGCGAATTGCGTAGAGGTGCAACGCTACAATGCGAGCAACCAAGCAGTCGTCTCTCGGCCGTCCAAAGGCGAATTCCTGAAAGCATTCGGATGTGTGCGTTCAACGGCAACGGACCGAGCAGCCGATGTCTAAAAATTAGGTCTGCCTAAATTGTAGGTTTCCATGCTTGCAAGGTATTTGGGGATATTCCGATATGCGTGAGCGTATTTGCGAGCTCATTGAGCACGTCACCGACGCAGACCGATGTTGGCGCGATATGGAGGACTTCACGGGCATACCGTCGAAGCGGTGGCAAAACGTCTGCCGTGGTCTGCAACGTCCGACATCCGAAATGTTCGAGGCAATAGGTCAAGTGTGGCCACGGTTCGCGTTCTGGTTAGTGACAGGACGCACCGACGAAGCCAGCGGACACACATCTCCCGCAGCCGAGCAAGCGACTAGGGACACTCCGGAAATTCGGAAAGCTGGATAACTGCGACGATGCAACGCGCAGAGGCAAAGGCGAAGGCCCAAGTGAACGCCATGAATGCCATGAATGCCAACGATGACCGAGCCGTCACAACGAGGCGCGTAACCAAGTCACTCGCACTCTCGACGCTTAACACTCTCGCTCAGATCCCACTTCGGATCGAGTCGCCGCAGCCAACGCCTCCGACAAACGGGACTCGTAACGCCCCTCTATCCACAAGCGCGACTGCGGCGACCACCCAGCCGGTTCAACTCGGCATCAGCGCGGCCGCACCCACGAAACTCAGATCATCGTCCAGTCGTTGAGCCACGTTGAGAACTTCATCGGCAAGGTCACCCATTTGCTCGAAATAGGCGTTCGCAAATTCTTGCGGAATGGATTCAGCGTTTTCTTGATTTTGACCTTACCCCTTGGAGTACACCATTCGTAAGTTAGTGGGCTTGCCGGCTTTCGGTTGATGCAATTGCCGGAAT
>NZ_CABPRV010000020.1 GCF_902459735.1 Pandoraea capi | reverse complement strand
CGCAATGTCGACGCCCGTGCCGTCGCTCTTCACCCGAACCTTTACGTTGTAATCCACTACCCGTTTGACCGGTACCAAGACCTTCATGCGGAACTCCCTTGAATCAAAAAACCGGGCGGCCTGCCGTCATACGGCACTCGCCGCCCTCGAAGATACGAAATGACCTGCCATCCATTTGCGAACCGCCGCGCACACTCACTCGCGCACCGATCAGCGAACTCACTCCCGACGTTACTCGATTTCACGTCCCTTCGTCTCGGGTAACAGGAACGCCGTAATCAACACGACGCAGTAGGCGCCACCGGCAAACATGCCGATCGCGGTACCCAGACCGCTCGTCTTGGCCAGATAACCGACCAGACTCGGAAACAACGCACCGATGCCGCGTCCGAAGTTATACGCGAAGCCCTGCGCATTCGCACGCACGGCCGACGGAAACAACTCCGTGAGATATGCGCCCATGCCGCTGAAAATGCCCGACGCCGCAAACCCCAGCGGGAAGCCGAGGATCAGCATCTGATCGTTGGTCAACTGGATTTGCGTGTAAGCGTAGATACTCACGCCCGAGAGCACGGCGAAGATCAGCAGGTTCGCGCGGCGGCCCAGCCGGTCCGTCAGATAAGCCCCTGTCAGGTAGCCGATGAACGATCCGAGGATGATCACGAGCAGGTAGCCGCCCGTGCCGATCACCGACAGATGCCGTTCCGTCTTCAGGAACGTGGGCAACCACGTCGTGACGGCATAGTACCCGCCTTGCACGCCCGTGCACAGCAGCGCCGAGAGCGCCGTCGTCCTGATCAGCGACGGCGAGAAAATCGCCCATGCCGACGTGCGTTTATCGGCGGATTCTTCGCGCTTGCGCGTGCGCTCGAACAATGCCGGTTCGGGCACGTTCTTGCGGATGAAGAGCACAAACAACGCCGGAATCACCCCGATCCAGAACAGCACGCGCCACGCATACTCCTCCGGCAGGAACGAGAACGACACCGTGTAGCACAGCGCCGCCACCGCCCAGCCGATGGCCCAGCCGCTTTGCACCGTGCCCACGGCACGCCCGCGATACTCGGTGCGCACGATCTCGCCCATGAGCACCGAGCCGACGGCCCATTCACCGCCGAAGCCCAGGCCCTGCAACGCGCGCAGCACGAAAATCTGCTCGAAGTTCTGCGCAAAGCCGATGAGCACCGTGCAGACGGAGAACCACAGAATCGTTACCTGAAGGATTCGCACCCGCCCGTAACGATCCGCGAGCACCCCCGCGAGCCAGCCACCGATGGCCGAGAACAGCAGCGTGACGGTCGCGAGCATGCCCGCCTGCCCCTTGTCGATGCTGAACACCGTGATCAGCGTCGAGATCACGAAGGTGAACACCATGAAGTCGAGCGCGTCGAGCGCCCACCCGCCGAACGCGGCAACAAACGTGTGCCGCTCGGTCTTGTTCATCTGGCGATACCAATTCATCTTGTCTCCTTTTGAACCTCAGGAACAGCGAGAGCGCGACATGCGCCCGATATCGGTAAACCGCAAACCGCGCCCCCACCAAGACATCGAGTGGCAGGGTGGTCGGGCAGCGGCCTGCAAAGCCGTGTACGCCGGTGCGGCCTCAGTCGGTCTTCGGAAAGCCGTACAAACGGGCCGGGTTGTCTACGAGAATACGACGACGCGTGCCGGCGTCCGGCGCCCACTGCGGCAGCAGATTGCGCAGCGCGCCGGTGTTCGGCATGCGCGTGAGTGACACGTGCGGCCAGTCGCTTCCCCACACCATGCGGTCCGGCGCATCGTCGATCAGCGCCTGCGCGAACGGCGTCACATCGTCGAACGTCGGAAAACGCTCGCTGATTCGGTACGCGCCCGAGAGCTTGACCCAGTACCCGTGATCGCGCACGAGCGAGCGCAGCGCCGAGAAGCCCGGCGAACTCAGTCCTTGCGCGACGGGCGTATGCCCCATGTGATCGACGATCCCCGGCACCGGCAGCGACGTCATGCGCGGCATGAGCTCTGGCAGCGCATTCACATCCATCAGGAACTGCATGTGCCAGCCCAGATCCTTGATGCGATGCGCCAGCGTCTCCATCGCCGCGAAACCGATGCCACCGCCGAACAACACGTTGATGCGCAGACCGCGAACCCCTGCCGCGTGCATGGCTTCGAGTTCGGCATCGGTCACATCCGGCGACACCACGGCGATGCCACGCAGGCGATCCGGGTGACGGCGCAGCGTCTCGAGCATGTAGCGGTTGTCGGTACCGTAGACGCTGATCTGCACCAGTACGCCATACGTCATGCCCGTGGCATCGAGCATGGCGAGGTACTTGTCTTCAGGTGCGGGGGGTGGCGTGTAGCTGCGCTCGGGCACCATCGGGTACGCATCGCTCGCGGCCACCACATGCGCATGCGTGTCGACGGCGCCGCGCGGCACCTCGAACGTGGGTGGATCGATCTCCGGCAGCGGCCCAGGACACAGCGGCGCTCCGGCGGCGGAAGTTACGGTCATGTCGACTCCTCAGGAGGCGCGAGGGCGACCGTGACAACGTCGGGCTCACGCCGGGTAGAAACGTCAAGCAAAGGTCAAAGCGAAACCGTCGACCCGGGACAACCGCCTGAGCACCAACGTGCCGGCGCCCGCCCGAGGATGAAGCGTTACAGCAGCTTGCCGGGATTCATGATGCCGGCGGGATCGAACACAGCCTTGATCTCGCGCATCAGACGCAATTCCAGCGGCGACTTGTACTTCGCGAAGTAGTCGCGCTTGAGCTGCCCGATGCCGTGCTCGGCGCTGATGCTGCCGCCAAAGCGAGCCACTTCGTCCAGCACTTCGGCCGTGATCGCCTCACCGTGCTTCGCCATGAAATCGGCCGGCTCGCCCGCCGGACGCGAGAGGTTGTAGTGCAGGTTGCCGTCGCCGAAATGGCCAAAGATGAACGGACGCACCTGCGGGCACACGCGACGCACGCGCGCCTCCGCGCTCGTCATGAATTCGGGGATGCATTCGATCGGCAGCGACACATCGTGCTTCAGATGCGGCCCGTCGGCGCGCTGTGCCTCGGAGATTTCCTCGCGCAGCTTCCACATTTCCTCGACCTGACCGAGCGTGGACGACACCACGGCGTCTGCGCACAGATCGCGCTCGATGGCCGTCTCGATCACCCGTTCGAGCAATGCGTTCAGTGCCTGCTCGTCGGCCGTATCGGCGAGTTCGACCAGCACGTAACCGGCATGACGCTCGCCGAACGGGGCACGCACCCCAGGCACGTGGGCCATGACGAGATCGACGCACTCGCCGGTAAAGAACTCGAACGCCTGCATGCGCGGCCCGCATTCGGCGAACAGCAACTCATAGAGTTCCAGCGCCTGACGCGGCGACGTGACCGCCGCGATCACCACCTGACGCACCGGTGTGGGCGCGTACAGACGCAGTGCCGCCGCCGTGATCACGCCCAGCGTGCCTTCGGAGCCAATCAGCAATTGTTTGAGGTCGTAGCCTGTGTTGTCCTTGCGCAGCGTGCGCAGGCCATGAAGGATCTCGCCATTCGGCAGCACGGCTTCGACACCGAGCACCAACTCGCGCGTCATGCCGTAACGCACGACGTTCACGCCGCCGGCGTTCGTCGCAAGATTGCCGCCGAGCTGGCACGAACCTTCGGCCGCGAGGCTGAGCGGCAGCAGCCGGTTGGCCTCGCGCGCGGTACGTTGCAGGTCTTCGAGAATGCAACCGGCTTCGGCGACCAACGTATTGGCGATGGTGTCGAGACTACGCACGGCGTTCATGCGATCGAGGCTCAGCACCACGTTCTGCTCGGACTTGTCGGGCGTGGCGCCACCGCACAGCCCGGTGTTGCCACCGCGCGGCACGACCGGCGTGGCAGTGCTCTGGCACAGGGCGAGCACGTTGGCGACGTCCTGCGTCGTCCGCGGACGCACGACGGCCTGCGCATGACCGCGATACATGCCGCGCCAGTCGGCGAGCCACGGCGCGATGTCGTCGGAAGAAGTGAGCACGCTGTCGGCGCCGATGGCGTCGATCAGGCGTTGAGCGAAAGCGGTGATGGTCATAGATTCACGCGTCGGGGGTTACGGTGTGGGGATGGCGCCTGAGGAGGCACACACGCTCAGGCAGGATTCACGCAGGTTCACGGCTGGATCGGCGCAATGGCGCCGGTGATGATGTCGCGCCCGGGCAACGTCAGCCCAAGCCGCGCAGACGCCCGCAACAAATGCGAGAGCGACGCCGCTTTCGCGAGCAGCGGATCGCGCGCCTTGATGGCGTTGAAGACCGCCAGGTGTTCCTGATGCACCTGCGCGGCGAGCCCTTCGTGGCGCAGCGTATTCGTGCGCGCCGCCTGCACGACCTGACGGATTTGCAGGTTCAGGTATTGCAGCAGATCGGAGTAATAGCGGTTGTGCGTGGCGCGCGCGATGGCGACGTGGAAGGCGGTGTCGAACTCCACGCCGTTTTCGGCATGGTAGAGGTTCGTCTCCAGCTTCCCGAGAATGCTCTCGAGCTCCCGAATGTCTTCGTCGGTATGACGCACGGCGGCGAGCGCTGCGGCGGTACTTTCCAGATCAAGGCGAAGTTCGTAGACGCTGGCGAGGTCGGCGGCATTTTGTCCGACCGGCACCTGAAACCCGCTCTGCGGCGTGCGCGCCTTCACAGTCACGCCCGCGCCCTGACGGCTGTCGATCAACCCTTGCGCGCGCAGCCGTTCCGTCACCTCGCGAATCACGGCGGGACTCACGCAGTACGTCTCGGAAAGCTGCTTGCCGGTCGGCAGTTTGGTGCCGACGGGATACACGCCCTGCCGGATGGCATCCAGCAACTGCTGTGCAACCTGCTCGGTCAGGGTCCTGGGTTTGGCAGCCATGCGTTCAGATCGTCCGATACTTTTCAGGTTTGCATGTTATCTGAAAACTTTTCTTGCGAAACATCGCGTTAACCCTGATCTCATCAGTCAGGCGTCGCGCCCTCTCCCATTTTCCAACAAAGCAAAAGCGGCGACGGAGACTCGCTCCGTCGCCGCCTTCGGTGCCCGCAATGCCTTAGCTCGACGTCCGCATTCGTACGCGATCGACGGGACTCAGAAGCCGATCAGCGCTTCCGTCACGTGGCCGACGTTCGGCGGCGATGCGAAGCACTCGCTCACCAGTGCGCGCCATTGGGCGAAAGCTTCCGAGTTGCGGAAGTGCACCGTGTGGTCTTCCAGCGTTTCCCAGGTCACGACGAGGCTGTAGTGCGTCGGTTGCTCGATGGACTTGAGCAGACGCATGCCGTGGCAGCCCTTCGAGCCCTTGAACAGCGGCGCAGCCTTGGCGACACCTTGTTCGAACTCGGCTTCCTTGCCGGGCTTCACTTCGATCTGGGCGATTTCAAAGATCATGGTTTTCCTCTGAGATTTGTCCGTGGTCGTGCAGTTATCGATGTTGCGATCCGATGCAACATCGCCATTTTTTCTACGTTCGCTGTTTGCTCGCTTGCGCCGCGTGATGGCCCGCCGGGGTTCGGCGTCGTCGCGGGATCGTCGGCAACGGACCGGAGTAGCGCCCCGTTGCCGCGAGAACGCTCGATTCTATACCGCGCGTTCGTGACACGCATCGCGTACGCCATCGCCATCCCCTACCGACGCTTTCACGGCGCCCGCCACCGGCCGGGCAACCGTTCGTGCACGACGATCGGTCATTGCTGCGCACGAGAGCACCATGAGCGTGCACCAAATCCCCCGCGGCATCGAATCACCAGATAAAACACCCATGTAAATCAAAGCGATAAATAAATCTGGCATCGCTCTTGCATATCTTCATTTCTCCTCACGTTTGCACCAAAAGAGCACATTCATGCCCAATTCCAATACACCCGGCGACGTGCTGTTCCTGCTGCTCGGCGCGATTCTGGTTCTTGCCATGCACGCCGGCTTTGCGTTTCTCGAACTCGGCACCGTCCGCAAGAAGAATCAGGTCAATGCGCTGGTCAAGATCCTGACCGACTTCGCCGTTTCGGGTCTCGCGTACTTCTTCATCGGTTATCCGCTCGCGTACGGCGTCGATTTCTGGTCGAGCGCCACCGTGCTGTCCGAGCACAACGGTTACGCGCTGATCAAGTTCTTCTTCCTGCTGACGTTCGCCGCCGCTATCCCGGCCATCGTCTCGGGCGGCATCGCCGAGCGCGCCAAGTTCCACCCGCAGTCGATAGCCACGTTCTTCCTCGTCGGCGTGATCTACCCCTTTTTCGAGGGCATCGCCTGGAACGGTCACCTCGGCATTCAGGACGGGCTCACGCGCACGCTTGGCGCTCCGTTTCACGACTTCGCCGGTTCGGTGGTCGTGCATGCAGTCGGCGGATGGATCGGGCTGGCAGCGGTGCTGCATCTCGGGGCGCGTCGCGGACGCTATAACGGGCAGGGTCAGGTGGCGGCACATCCGCCGTCGTCGATCCCGTTCCTCGCGCTCGGCGCGTGGATTCTGATCGTCGGCTGGTTCGGCTTCAACGTCATGAGCGCGCAGCGCGTGGGCGGAATTTCCGGTCTGGTGGCGGTGAACTCGCTGATGGCGATGGTCGGCGGCACGCTCGTCGCGATGTGGGTCGGCCGCGACGACCCCGGCTTTATCCACAACGGCCCGCTCGCGGGGCTCGTGGCGGTATGTGCCGGCTCGGACGTCATGCATCCGCTGGGCGCACTGGTCGTCGGCGCTGTGGCGGGGGGGCTTTTCGTGTGGCTCTTCACGGTGACGCAGAACCGTCTGCGCATCGACGACGTGCTCGGCGTCTGGCCGCTTCACGGCGTATGCGGCATCTGGGGCGGTCTGGCCGCAGGCCTGTTCGGCCAGACGTGGCTCGGTGGTCTAGGCGGTGTGAGCTTCGTCGCGCAGGTCGTCGGCACGCTGATGGGCGTGGCCATCGCCTTTGCCGGGGGCTATGTCGTGTACGGCGTCATCAAACGCGTAAGCGGATTGCGGCTCGACGACGAGCAGGAGTACTACGGCGCCGATCTCTCGATCCACAAGATCACCGCAACGCCCGAGCGCGAGACGAACTGGTGAGGTGAAAGCGAACAATTGAAGTTGTCCGGAAACAATTGAAGTTGTCCGGCACGATTGGGCGAGTCAGTGCAGGGCTGCGTGCGACATTCGCTCCTGATACATCGAGAATTTGTCGAGAACCACTTTCGCGAATTTGGCTTTAATGCCGCCCAAATGGCGAGTAGAGGGTGCTCCGGTCCGGTTGCATCCGTCAGCGGCAAGAATCCGCCCCTTAAATGTGGTTTTCCAAGTTAAGGGGCAGATTCTTGCCGATTGTGGCGGAGCACACCGCTCAACGGAAACGATTGCCGACCAAGGCGTTGTGTCGCGACATACTTCTTGGGAAGTTCAGAAGCGATAGCCTTGGACCGGATTATTTACTGCTCATCAGCCAAGCCATGTTCGACGCCTCGTCTACGACTCGATAGATGAGGTAAGTTTCAAGGTCCGGAAACAGCGATTCAGCCAAGTAGGTGCGCTTCTCTTTGGAGGGGCGGCCCTCGGTGAATTTAGGATGCTCGCAGAGTGCCTTGGCGTGCTCACGAACAAGCGCCTTCATCTTCTTGTTTTCTTCGTCGTCCTTGCGCTCCAGCGCAACGTAGACATGCGATTTGAGTTCCTCGGCCTGCTTCTTCAGTTCGGTGTACCACACGGCATCGGCGTAAAGTGTATGCAGCACACCATCCACGACGAAGCTGGCCATCAGGCTACCTATCTCACCAACGTGGCCCATCTCGCGAATGAACTGCTTGACCTCGGCATCAAGCATCAACGCGTTGTCATCTTCATCGTCTTCATCAATGTCCCACCAACTCTCGAGGTCTTCCTGGGGGGCAAATGTCACTGCAACTAGATACATGGCAGTTGGCTTACTGTGCACCAACAAGGTCACGAACGCCTGAAAATCCAAGCTGACGGTATATACCGTCGCTGCGGGAATTTTCACGACGGTGTGCATTACTAACGTGTTGCCATTCTCTGCGGCCGCCACGATTTGCGCACGTTGTTCATCTAATGTGACTTGCGACATTGCGAGGCCCTTTCGTTCGTCAGCCGATGAAAGCTCGTTGATTACAGGCGCACTACATTGATAGCATCGCCCAATGTGTCGCGAGCGAGTGCTTCCATGTGATGGTGGTGGGTCAGGAAAATCACTTGGGTCTGTTTGGCAAGGGACGCCATTGCCCGCAGGCCCGCAGCCGACCGTGAGTCGTCGTAATTGACGAAAAGGTCATCCGCAATGAACGGTAGCTTGGCCGCCTGTTCCAGGCGAATTTCCAAAGCGGCCAAGCGTAGCGCAAGGAAGAGCTGGTCGCGGGTGCCGTCGCTCATGCCCGAGATGCCAACGTGTTTGCCGTCAGGCCGGCGGCCCTCCAACACCATGGGGTGCTTGTCGAAATCCACGACCAAGCGCTCAAAGGAACCTTGAGTCAGTTCCGCGAATATTGCGCTGGCTTTGGCCAACATCGGCCCCTGCTTATCCTGACGATAGCGGTCAATGGACCAGCGCAGCAATCGGGCAGCAGTGAACACCTTCACGTAGCGCTCGGCTGCATCGGCCATTTTCGACAAGGCCTCTTGCCGCTGGCCCTCGGCCTGCGCCGCCACATCTGAACCGCCAATGGCAGTTAGTTTGGACTCTGCGGTAGCCAGTTCAGCAGATAGCGTTTCCTGGCGCTCGACGACAGTCATGAGGTCGCCGGACAATGCGGCAATATCTGTGGCAATATCCAGCACGTTCGCCGCTGCAATCTCAGCCTCGATGACTTGCCTCGATTGACCATCACCGCCCTCTGTAAGTTCGCGCCTTAATCGGGCGGCGTCCTCCAGCAATCGGCGCTTTTCATCGGATTGGGCGATGCATTCAGCCAAGGCCTCGCGAGTAGATACGCCAGCCCGCTCCTTCAATGGCTCGATAACGGCTTCTGCTTCTTGCTTGGCCGTCTCCAGCTCTGCAACCTGCTGCTCCGCCGCTCCCAGCGCGGCATTTAGTCGCTCTCGCTCTTTTCGCGCTTGACTGGCCAGTTGTACCTTAATGACAAGTTGCTGCACCGCCTCCGCAGGGTCCTGGCCGTCCAGTGGTGCGGCAATAGCATCGCACAACGCGTCGACATCCTCGGCAAACAAGGAGAGGTCGGCTTTCATCGTATCGATGCGCTCCGCCTGAATTTGGCAAACCTTGCGTGCCTTTTCCTCGATTTCGCCAATCAATTCTAGGGCACCTTCGACGGTTCCGGTGTCGAAAGCAGCGTCCAGTCCCGCATTCGAAAGCGTGGCAGCCCAATCGTCACCCCACGAGGCCATCTCCTTTGTGGCCTCGGCCAAGTCATCTTTGAGCGCCACGTAAACTTCGCGAGCTGTGACCAACTGGCCATTCAGTTCGTCTCGACGTCCTTTGACGCCATCCGCTTCAGAAATGAGATGTTCAGCTTGAATGCACAACGCGCTTAAGTTCTCATCGCTCACCTGAGCAACCCCATTCTCCTCAAGGACGGTGCGCAACTCCTGAGTCGCGTTCCCTAGGGCGTTCAATGCGGACTGGGCGTCCTTTTGGACTTCAAGAAGAGCGTGGCCGCGCTCAAGCGCAACACCTTTCTTCCGAATCCAGTCTGAAGCATCTTCGAGCGGCAGACCGTCTAGGCCCGCTGCCGCGGTTAGCTCGCTCCATTCGGCGGAGAAAGTGCCCAGCTGCCCTTTGGCCACATCGAGCTGGTGCTCAAGGCGGGTTTGGGCGTGTTGCTGTCGTTCAAGCTCATCTTTGCGCGATTGAAGTTCTGCCACGTCTTCGACGTTACTCAAATGAGTGTCCGCCAGCGTATCCGCATCCTGCATCGCCGATTCGAACTGTTCGGCATCAGCCTCAAAATTAGCTGTTCGTTGTTTGACGAACGCCCATTTCTCATCGCGCTCAAATCGCGCTTGCACCACCATCGCATAGGTGGTGGGATGTCTCGATTCCGTGAATTGATTTACCCGAAGCGAGGCTTCGCCGACAGCAGAAATCTGTTCCGACAGGTCCTTGGACAGCGATTTGACCTGCGCGTCGAGATTCTGTCGTTCACGCAACCGGTGTGCGAGAGCCTCGTCGGAAGGGAACTGGAGCTTTGAGAGGGCCTCGAAGTCCATGCGCCAAACGCCTAGCGCTCTCAGGGCCGTCTCAAGCCCAGCTTCAGCTTTTTCGACCAGAACACGTTGCTTTTCTTGAACCTGTGCGGGGTCGCCCAGGGATTGCGCCTTGCGTAAAGCGGCCCGTAGCCCAGCGGTTACTTTTGCTTCGCACAAACCGTTCAACTTGGCTTCAAGCGACTGAATATCGGCCTTCTTTGCTCGCTCAGAGGACTCCGCTGCCTTGAGGGATTGCTCAATCCCGCTGGCTTTCCTTGCAAGTTCACCGAGCTTACGACGAGTCAACAACGACGGTAGTTTGAGCAGCAAGTCTTCTTCTGCTTCGTAGGTCCATTTCAATTGGAGGCATGCTCGGCGAACCTGCCCCTGAAGCGCCTGAATTTCGCTTTTTCGTCGTTCGATGTCCCTTGCATATGGCTCGTGCCGGACGCGTCGCGCCTCCAGTGCGGCAATGCGCTGTTCGGCGCTCAGCAGGGATTCGTCTACAGAAATCGCCGACAGCGATTCCCTGGCGGCAGTCACCTCGCCCTTACGAATCTTCAGCACGGCTTCCGCGCGAGCGATGTCGCGTTCTGCTTGGCTCAGTGCTTGAGCTGAATCTTCCGGCAGGTCGGTCGATTCTTTCAACAATTCCAGCGCTGCATCGTTTTGACGGAGTGCATCAATCAGTGGCGCCAGTCGACGCACACGCTCGAGTCGCGCTCGACGCATATCGAGTTCGCGCCAACTCGCCCGCGCTGACTCCAGAGATTCCCGTAACGTCTCGACAGCATTGTTGGCGTCGGCCCAGACCTTCGTACGGACCGAGGATTTCTTGAGAGCGTTATTCGCCAGCTCAAGTTGGTCGGCAGCGGCGTAGTAAGCGCGCTCTGCTGACTTTCGGGGCGCCCAAAGCTTGTCAGCCTCCGTGGCCAGTTGGTCTCGTACTGCTCCCAGGCTCGCAACCCCAGCAGCAGATTGGAACAGGATTCGGCCAATATCACTCTCAGCATTCAGGATGTCATTGCCGCCTTCAACCAGTCGGAAGTGGTCAAGCCCGAACATGCGGTCAAAGAAGTCCCGGTCAATACCGCCCAAAAATGGCCCCAGTGCCGAGTCAGGCAACACACCGTCGGCGGGGGTTCTGAGCGTCTGCCGTTGGGCCTTGATTCGGACGAAGTCCAGTGACGTCTCGCCATCGCTGATGGACGCTCCCAACTTGAGCTCATTCAATGGATACAAAAAACCATGCGGCGAGCGCACGGGAATACCAAAGAGTAAGTCGAGAATCGCCGCTCTCAGCGTCGATTTGCCGGCCTCATTCGGACCGACGATAAGATGAAAATCAGTTGTCGAGCCGGGGAACTCAAGTAACCGTTCAGAGAACTTGCCGAACTTCAGCAGGTGGAGCCGTTGGAAGCGCATCGCCGCTACTCCGTCTTCTCAAGATGGGCTAGCAAACCTGCGCGCGCCTCATTGACCAGTGTGCTCAGATTCCCTGCTCTGATTTCGGGAAAGTAAGCAATCATTTGTTGCAGCTCAGGCGGCGCCTTGGTCACCAGGCCAAGCAGCTCCTCCTGAAGGGTCTTCAAGAAATCGTCGTCTCCCTCGGCGGTTGCCAGCAGTTCACTAAGGTCAGACAGAGCATCGTGTCTCGCCCTAATGGTCTCCCCGTCGTCTTTCATGGCGGTCCGAACCCGCACTTTCTCAATCCACAAACGGTCGGGTGCCAGCGCTGCGGCGACTCCCAGCACTTCCTGGCGGAGCTGCGTCTCTTCCCCGAACAGGTCTCCATGCGCTGCCGATTCGCCAACCAACGTCACCCTCATGGCATAAGTCAGGCTGCCGCCGGCATCATCCAGAAATTGGGTCAGCTCGCGCTCGACTGTTCGGATGGAGGCGACCAGCGACTCGCATGCGGAGACGTCCACGACCAAGTCGTGCCACCGTAAAACGTCAACATATAGGCGTTCAAGCGCTCGCTGGCCTGTGCTGTCCACGCTCACCAGAACAGCACCCTTGGCCCCTGTTTCCCGAATATGCCGACCCTGCAGATTGCCAGGAAACACGACGGTCGAAGGTCCCTCCCACACCCGATGTTCGTGCACATGACCTAGGGCCCAGTAGTCGTAGCCCTTCGCATGCAGCTCATCCAAACTGCAGGGAGCATAGGGGGCGTGCGCAGTATTGCCTTCAAGCGCCGTGTGCAACACCCCAATGTTGAACATGCCGGGTTCGGGCGCCGGATAGCTTGTGACCAGATTTTCATATGTCGCTGCATCTTTGAAGCTGCGACCGTGTAACGCCACCTTGAGATGCTCAATGCGGAAGGTAGAACACTTCCTGGCCCCGAATCCGTAGACGTTATCCGGTAGCTGCAATTGCTTGGTCATCTCGCTTTCGGCGTCATGATTGCCATAGAGGAGATACACCGGAATATTCGCTTTTTTCAGGCGTCCCATTTCCCTGGAAAAGTAGATGCCTGTGTTGTGGTCTTTCCACGGTCCATCGTATAAGTCGCCTGCAATAATCATGAAGTCGACTTGTAGCTCAATGGCCTCATTGACCAGATTGGTGAACGCGGCACGCGTTGCCCCTCGAAGTAGGTCTGCTGGGGCGTCCTGATAAGAGCTCAGACCAACGAGAGGACTGTCGATATGTATGTCTGCCGCATGAATGAATCGCAAGATTTTCTCCATTTAAGCTTTTCGATAATCGGATTCAACTCATGTGGTGCACGAAGCCCCGACAATTGAAGACGAATTGCAGTGGACGACAAAACTTCTGGCTTGACGGTCGAAATTTAAGGCAGTGTCTGAACCCGTTCTTCCATTGAGCTCGGAGGTCGAGACGCTGCAGCAGTCATATATCCGCACGTAACTGCTCCTATCGATTAGATTTATCCTCTCGCCGCACGGATGTCGTTGCGTCTTCCAACAACCAACAGCCTCCACGATTCGAGCTTCTCGATGTCCTCACCGAGCTCATCTGGTTGCGGAATAGGTAGCCTGCCAACCCTGACGGCGGCATCGTGCTCGAACTTCGAGCTTTTGGTCATCCCAGCCTCTATCGCGCGGTAGTCGTCATCCGAAACGGTGACCTCTTTCAACTTCTGTGTCGAGACACCCTCGCCGAAGCGTTGAATCGCTCCATTGAAAAGGACCTCTTCCACGCATCGCTCCCAGGCAAGACGTAAATCACCATACGCACGCGCCGTGAGGGCTCGATGCTCATCTTCGTCTCCAGCGGCATACGCCTTGCGAATCTCCACAAGCATCTGCCGGAGCTTGCCAACGCGATTTTTTGTCCCAAGCACGTCGAAAGGAAGTCCCTCGGAATGCGCGCCGAACCCATCGCCGGTACGGCGAATGTAGTTTGCTTGGAGCGTGGCTTTGAGCTCATCGGCCTTCTGCTCAAGAATGCACAGGAAATAGATGTCATGCGTGAACACGATGACCTGCCGCTTGAGTGACTCTTCGACCAGGCGCTCTGCGACTTCCCAACGGCGGCGATGGTCGAGTGACGAGACCGGGTCGTCGAAGACGATGCCACCGAGGCCGCCACCGAGCTTGGTTTCTGCAAGGAACGACGCGATGGCGATAGCGCGCTGCTCGCCTTCACTGAGAATTGAAGCCGGCGTCGCGTTTCCCGGCAATTGGAGCGTGAGCTTGAATTGCGTTCGGCCGCCTGGTGATTCGGGCTTCATGACGACCTGCAGCTCATGACACTTCAACCTCTTCAGCTCATCGTTCAGCGTATCAGCCAATTCCTTACTTGCGAGGGTCCTGGACAGGTCGGTGGATTTTCGGGAAATCCCGCGCGTGTCCATGCCGTCTATGCACTTTTGCAACTTCGCGCAATACTCGTATTTCGAAATTGCTTCCAGCACGGCATCCTTTACCTCGCGAAGCTTGTACCTTGCGTCGAGTTCCGCTCGCTCGGCGACCAGCTTTGCGCGAGCGACCTCGTCGGCCGATGCTTCGAGGGTCTTTGCCTGAGCTTCCAGCGCGTCGGCAACCTCTCCGAGTCGGACCGCAGCGTCGTTCTGCGCTGCGGACACGCTTTCCCATGGCAAGGTACCCCCGGAGGCAAGTAACGCTTCGGATTGCCGGGTCTTCAAACTGGCTTCCGATTGCTCGCAGAGCGGCAACAGTTGTGCGTCCAGCGTGTTCAGCTCCTCTTTCAACGCTGCATCAATGGGGAATTCTAACGTCGCAGTTTTTATCGCGTTGTACGCGTCCTTCGCCAGCTTTCTCGCGTCCTTGGCAGCTTGCTCAACCTTGTCCTTGATAAACGCATCGAAGCGACCAAGCCTGCTTGCACCTTCTGCGCCCAGGTCGTTCTGGCAGAGAGGACACTTGGCATCTTCCGGAAGAGCAGAAATCTGGTGGCCCGCGTGGGAGATGGCTGCGAAGTCGCGAGCCACCTCGAACAGCGTCTTCCACTCCTCGCCACCAGTGCCAGGCAGCTGACCCGGCTCACTTTGGAATGCTTCCGCGGCGGCGTCAGCGACTTTCTTCGCGACGTTCGATTTGCCGATAAGCTCCTGGAGATTCTGGAGCTTTTCGACGGAGACAATCCCGAGCTTCGTCTCAATCTGCGTCTTCAGCCCCTTTACGCGGAGCGCCTTGCTTCGAATCTCTCGAGCTTTCGTCTTCGGGTCCGTTTCGGAAAGCGTCTTCGTCAAAACTTCTCGGCGTTCGACGTCCTCGTCCGACAGCGCGGCCAGCGTCGCAATCTCTTCTCTTAAGGTCTTCTTGGAGATGCCGCTGAGTGCGCGACCGACAGCGGTGGTCTGGTTGATGAGCGTAGCGTACGCCGCATCGCTCGGTGACGAGTCGGCCTTCTCTTTCGTTGCGCGGGCCTTCAACTTCCCACACAGCGTTACCAACCCTTCGAGAATATCGAGCCCGTACGGCACGTAGGCAAAATCACCCTGGTTATCGATATACGCACGCGCACAGTGGGTGTCGAAGATTGAGACGTCGGCCAACAGTTCGGGGGGGGCTGCACGATGCTTCCACACGAAATCGACCATCGTGCCATCGACGAGGGTCTCAAATACCGCCTGTGCAGTGCCGACATCCTTCGGGTCCAGACGCGCGTTTGGCAGGATAGGCTCCCTGCGGTCCCGCGCGCGGCACGCGTGCTTGAAAATTCTGGAGTAACCAGATTTTCCGGCTCCATTTTCGCCGTAGATAACTGTCAGGCCAGTAGGCGAAATCGGAAGTCGACCGCCTTCAACCAACGCGTTGACGTGCTGCAACTCCTTAACGGCCACAATCTGAACGAGTCGGGTGGAATTGGTCTGAGGGGCGACCTCGGCGCTCTCCAACTTCTTGGCCACTCGGCCATTCTCGTCAGGGATACCCGCTTCAACCTTGGCAAGCGCATAGATGTCCTCGATGTCCTCGGGCGACAGCTCTCGATTTGCGTAAAGTCGGGCAATAGCGTCTTGCTGCCAAGCCGAAAGAGTCTTAGACCACTGGTAGATTTCTTGGATGATTGTCACTGCCCCCCCTTAGGTACTCATCGCGAGCGAAACAATTCCGTTGGTTAGTATTTGAAATGGGCGCTGCGCTTTTGATGCGATACTTTCCTCATTGAGGATGTATGCCTCATGCAGTTCGACTTATTCTTGAGTTCGCCCCGTATCTGCCGAGCTGAATCAATGAGCTAGCGAATACCTCTGCAATACCGGCTCTAGAAAACTGGAAACATTCGTGTATGCCGTGCGTAGAAGAGAACTGTAATTCCTCATACTGAGCAATCGGAATCTGTCTGTTGTTCTTGAAGCGCCGGTCCGGGGTTCCATTCTTATTGACGAAACGCCAAGTTTGACCGACAACCTGGGAGTCAGGCGGAACACGCTCCTCCTCGATGAAGCGAGTCAACCGAGTGTCGATTTTGAGAGAACCATAGGTGCACACAGCCACATGTCTTCCGCTAACGACGAAAACTCGGTCTGGGTAAAAGTAAAACAAGTTGCGGCCAGCAGCCAGGCAAGGAACGTCGATGTTGCATTTGACGTGTTTCACGCCGCCAGTGCGAAGCTCTGCGGCTTTCCGCTGCAACGTTCGTCCTGCCCCAGCGTTGTATCGACCATCCAAGACTTGCCCACTCGCTAAGATGCGCCATGAAGCCCGACAGGCCCTCAACGCAGCGAAGCCGTCCAAGACACGCTCATATGTCCGCTCCGCGCTATTGTCGAAATCATAGAAGAGAACCGTGCTGCGGCGGGCTTCGTCCCACATGTACAGCCAGTAGCTACTAACGACGACAGCAACCGATAGAACCCCCAATGCCCCTATCCATAAAGGATTTGGATTAGCTCTCACGGACAATACGTTGAACCACAGGACGCAGAGCAAGACCAGCGGCCAATACCACACAGCAAACTTGCGACGCTTACTGTTGATTTCCTCGACCAAGTCGGCGGAATCCACGTCGGAAAGTTGTCGAACGTCTGCGGACTGGATAACCTGAAGTGGCGCTACAGTAGTACAACCACTAGAGATGAAACGCTGCCCCTGTCGCGGCTCAGACTCATCAGGAGAGGTTGGCACCGTTGGCATCGAATCTTGGGTTCCACGAGGGCGCACCGGCCCCATGGATTTACGGTATGTGAACCCACCTCCTGACATCGAAACGTAGTTGCCACGCGGACCAGTTCCGACTCGAAATCCTGGCACCCCGACTGATACTCCAACGCCAGAACTTGAAAGATTGAAGCGAAATGGCCCGGCTTTAATCGATTTCCTGAACGACAGCCCCACAATAGTTCCCCGTAGACACAGTAGTTGATATGGGCCGGAGTACGACCATGAGGCTCACCCCAGCCGTCGTCATGCGAATCAAAAAATTTAGCTAGACTCCGGGTGACTCACTTCATCAAACGCACCGAACCACCGTCAACAATTACCATTGCCTGAAGCCTTCCGTGGACGAGCGCTCGAGAAATGCGGGCACCGGCTTCCGCAGTTGTCCTGGCCACGCCCAGCAATCGGCACACAGCCTTTGCCAATCCGTCCTGCGAAGTGCTGCCTTGCTGTGCGAGGACATACACGGCAGCATTGCCCAGTTCTTCGAGCGCAATCTCGTCGATACTTCGGCGTGCTTCGGTGTCGACTCCGGGCACACGAAAACCTTCCCAAGTGCTCGGATGAGCGTGTTCTGGCCAGTAGAAAGTCGCGCCAGTGTCGTTCGTACGAGCTAAATGCCTAGGCACCAGTGCGCTCAGATGCGCTTCGATGCGGCTACCTACCCGAGACAGTCCCCAAGCTCGCGTTACGCGCTTGAATACCACTGCTTGTGACACTGGACCTTCCGTTTGAATTACCTGGACCAGTTGACCGGCTAGGGTCGACATTGAGCTGCTTTCATAGAAAAGGTCCGGATTGCCTTTACTCAGACTAACCACTTCATATTCGGGAAGCTGCGCGACAGAAGCAACCGACTCCGTGACCGACTCGGCTCCAGCGAATAGAGTGTGCGACTCTTCCGCGTAGGTCGTTGCGTCGGAAGGGTCAACGGTTGGCTCGTCCTCGGTGGGCACGGTCGCTACCAATTCTTCCAGCCTGGTCAAAAGCTTTCGCATCGGCTCGTCGGGATTGAGCCACCAGTCGGTCGACCAGATTCGATACAGTTCCCAACCAAGTCCCTCAAGGACATGCTGGCGGAGCCGGTCGCGGTCGCGAGCCGTTGCGCCCGAGTGATACATGGCGCCGTCGCACTCTACACCCAGCAGATAGCGACCGGGCGCACGCGGGTCGACCACGCCAATATCAATCCGGTACCCAGACACGCCGACCTGCGGATGAACTGTCCACCCCTTCTCGCGAAGCGCAGAAATAACTTGCCGCTCAAACGGACTGTCGGGCTCCCTCCCGGTCGGCAAACTTTGTTCAACTAGGGCACGCGGACCGCGGATGGCGAATTCGAGATAATTCTTCAGGTCTCGAACGCCGGCAGCACGGACACGCGACAGGTCAATCTGCTCGGGTAACAACGTACTGAAAATTACGACGCCAACACGGGCACGCGATACGGCTACGTTGAGGCGTCGGTGGCCACCTTCCAGATTCAGCGGACCGAAGTTGAGACTGACCTTACCCGATGCATCAGGTCCGTACGTGATGGAGAAGAAAATGATGTCGCGCTCATCACCTTGAACGTTTTCCAGGTTCTTAATGAACAGCGGTTCCTGCGCCGCTTGTGCAATCGCTTGGTCCAGTTGTTGAGATGCTCGACGCCGCTCGTCCAGCATCCGCTCAATCAGGCTCTGCTGCGCTTGGTTGAAAGTCACCACACCAAGAGTTAGTTGCCGCTTCGCTGGGTCGAGGTAATGCTGTTCTATCGCCTTCACAATGGCATCGGCTTCCGCCCGGTTAGTCCTGGAGCCGCCGCGGTCGTAGACGCCCTGGACACGTTCGAAGCGCACGCTCTGGTCGTTTGTGACAGGCGATGGGAACGTGACAAGCTCATTGTCATAGTAGGTGACATTGCTGAAGGTAATCAGCCCTTCATGTTTGCTTCGGAAGTGCCAAGTCAAGCGCAGTTCCGGGAGGCCGATACTGAGGCACTCGTCCAGGATGCTCTCAAGGTCCTGAACGTCGTCGCCATCCGCGCCATCTCCAGAGTCATCTGACCGTGAGAAGAAACTGGTCGGAGGCAGTTGCTTCGGGTCGCCGACGCAGATGAGCTGCTTGCCGCGAGCAATGGCACCGACGGCATCCCACACCGGAATCTGAGAAGCCTCGTCGAAGATGACAGCGTCGAACTGGGCGTGCGACGCGTCCAGATATTGAGCGACCGACAAAGGTGACATCAGCAGGCATGGCTTCAACCGAGTCATCAGACTCGGCAGGTTTTGTACAAGTTGCCGAATTGGCATGTGCTTGCGCTGCTTCTGCAGTTCTCGTCGCAATTTGCCCAGCTCAGAATCTGCACCGGGAGCAACCTCCACTCCTGCGGGAATCTGGCCGGCAAGCTTGGCCGCGATATATTGCTGAGTCAGCTTCTGGAAACGCTCGTCGGCCCCCTTGAACTCGACAATCTTGCGGTCATGCTCGGCACTCGCAAAGTTACAGAGCACGGGTTCCCGGTCAATCGCCTTGCGCAGCCACCAACTCTGGTAGCTATATTCGAAGAACGTTGCCACGCTAGATAGCGGCGCCTCGTCTGCCTCCAATGCATCCACGATTCCCTGCAATCCGCTGCTTATTGCATTGGTGCGAGATTTTCGCCACAGGCACCAGGGCTGCAATTGTCGCGAGGCAGATTGCCAACCCTGGAGTAGGCTCAACACACGGGGAATCACACTAGCCGCAGTTGGGTCTAAACCGAGTTCAGCCTGGCAGTGCCCAAGCTCAACAATTTGACGAAGTTGGGCCTTGAAATCTCGGTAGCAGTCTCGGTACGACAGCAAACTTGCGCCAAGCGGCATGTCCGCCTTCAGCATGCTCCGGTTATCAGAAACAAGTGGTTGTAGCTTCGTGCGAAGCGTTTGCGCCAGTTCGATGTCACTGCCCGCAATAGCCGTTACCGCGTCGGCAAAGGATGTTGCCCACCTTTCCGCCGACTCAACGGCAGCCCAGTCCGTCTTCGACGCTGCGAATGTCTCCTGTAGCAGCCTTGTTGCATCGTGCGACATGGCCTCGATGGCTTTGTCTTCGGCGTTAACGGCTGTCAGTGCCGTAATGACGCTAGGCACATCCGCTCCTTGCGGGCGACGCTGGTCTTGCCGATACAGGCGCAGCTTTCCGGTAACTGCACGCTGAGCAAGCAGGCTTTTCGGCCACCAGGTATTGGTTGCTGCCGCCCATTGCAGCTTCAGTTCGGATGCGTTTAAGGTGGCGGCGTCCTCCACATAGTATTTGCTCAGCGGCTCCCACGCCTGATTACGTGCCAAACCGTGCTGTCGCAAACTGGCCAACCGGTTGCGAGCGGACTCGTCATGCGCGGTACGGGCAACATCGACTGGCACGGTGGGTGCGGCAGAAAGTACGTCGGCCAGTGCATCGAACTTGCCCAGCCCATTCAGGGAGAACGCAATCTTGGGAAGACTCAGCTGATTCAGCAGATTTGACGCGGCTTCGTCCAGCTTCTTGATTTGAGTTTCGAACTTCGAAATCGCATCGAGAAACTCCTGCTGCCACGATGGCGTCCACTCAGTTCTCTCAACTACTGCCAGCGGATGGTTCTGCAAGCCACTCAACTGGCTAGCCAATGCTCCCATCTGGCGGCAGGTTTCGCGCATGGCCTCGAGTTGAGTACGGTCGTGCACATCCGCATCGGCCCATGGCATCGTGCCAGGTCGCCATTCCATATACTGCAGGCTGGTTCCGATGGCATCGTAAATGGTCAGGTCGTTCGGATGGATGTGATGCAGCGCACGCGCGACTCCGTTGAGGTCTGCTCGAAGCGTCAGTAGCCGTTCCGACTCCCGCTCCCAATCCTTCACCGTGCGTGTGCCGGCCGCATCGAGCGCGACGCCGAGTTGCTTCAGAACATCTGCTTTCTTCGCCTTGGACGAATGCAGCTCGAGACAAAATGGCCCCAATCCGAGGCTGCTGAGCCGACGATGTACCACTTCCAGCGCAGCCATTTTCTCCGAGACAAACAGCACGGTCTTCCCAGTAGCCAGCAGGTGCGCAATCAGGTTCGAGATGGTCTGACTCTTGCCTGTACCAGGCGGGCCTTCAATGACAAGATTCTTGCCTTCGGCTGCGACGCAAACCGCGCGCAACTGCGATGAGTCCGACAGCAACGGAGTGAACAGGTCTTGCGGCCGGAATTTTTCGTCCAGGGTGCCAGGTTCAAAGCCTGTTGCACTGTCAGCAAAGGCCTTGCCCGGGTTGTTAATCAAATGTGCAACAACGCTGTTTTCCTGAAGCTGCTTCTGGCGGTCCTGGAGGTCCTTCCACATCAGATATTTCGTGAACGAGAAGATACCCAGATGGACCTGTTCCTTGACCTCCCACCCCTTCAACTCAGCTACATGCAGGCGGAAGGTCTGCAGAATCCCATTGACGTCTATGCCATGGTCATCTGCGGGCAAGACGTCAAATGACGGCAGCTTTAGGCTGAAATCCTGTTGCAGCTTCTGAAGCAACGTCGGATTCACTAGCGCGTCGTCATCGTGGCGTGACAGGCGGAAACCACTTCGGACAGACTGGCGCGTCAATGTAACGGGAATTAGCAGAATCGGAGCGAGGTGGCTGGATTCCGCATCTTTACTCTCTTGCCATTCCAGCATGCCGAAAGCCAAGAACAGAGTATTGGCACCGCCTTCCTCCATGCCTGTGCTGGCCGTCCGGAATATCTCGAGCAGCCGCCCTTCCAGCGCTTCTTCGTCCACGTCCGTCACAATTTCATTACGGCCGAGGGCGTCAGTTGCGAGGTCATCTATCGCAGCCGTACCATTCCGCCCAGCGTACACGTTGGCGTCGCGACCATCAGAACCGGACATCAGCTTCGGCTTCGCCCGAACGCGGAACTCTCTCCCATCCGCAAGCCTGTCTTCCAAAGCACTCGGGTCGGGGCAGATGACCCTCAGCGAAGACTTCGTTGGCTTGAAATTCAGAAGCTTGTTGCGGAGCGTCAGGTCGAGCAGCTTGCTCTTCCATTTTGCCAGGCGCCCCTCTGGAGTTTCAGGCGTAACATCATCGCGTAAGGGTATTACGACGGGGTCCAGTCGCGGCAGCGGTGGGACGACTTCGATGCCGGGCGTTTCCGCCTTAGCAATCAGAACATTCTGTTCGCCGGTCTGCGATGAACGAGACGGAAGCGGGCGAATCTGAACTTCGCGTGCGCGCCGAACATCGACGGCATATGCGAACTCGGTTTCGTCATTCAGATGTTCCTCACCACGCGAGCAGGCCCAACGGAGGGACGGTTTCTGTCCGCCGGCCACGCCGGTGGTTTCGAAGACCATGAACTCGCCGGATTTCACTCGCTTGCGAACTGCCTGAACATCGTCCACCAAAGCGGTCGGGAAACTGGTCTCTATCAGCCAGACACCAACCCAAGCGTGTCCGTCCTTAAAAAGCACGACGGGATGCAGTCCCGCTTGCTCCAAACAGGAGGCGAAAAGCATTGCAAGGTCCAGACACGTCGCAAGCTTGGTGTCCAGAATGCGTTCCGGCGTACGGATTTTCTGACCGTCATTTCCGAACGATGCCGGAGGATTTGAATATTGAACGTCTTCGGCAACTAACGTGCTGTAGATGGCCGATACCTGTTTCCAGACTCTCTCGCGATTCTTGGACTGGTATCCATCCATGGACAGGTCGACCGAGGTCTGACGCAGCAACCCAGATGCCCGTGCGAGCAGCTTGTCCACAACTCTCGAGTTCGGCATGCAAAACGCGGCGAGCAGCTCGGGTAACGACCGCGTACCGGCCCACTGGTCGTAGGCGAGCACATCAATGTCATGCGTCGCCGTTACGAGTTCCGTTTCCTGGACGCGCAGCGTCGCTGTGATGACGGCTCGCTCAGACTCGTCGAGCTGGCTGAAATACTGATGGTCCGGACGCAGGTCGACTGGTGCGATGCGGCGGCTCTCGCCAGGCGCCAGCGCCTCGAAACGGAAGCGAGCACTCTCGGCAAAAGCCGGCACACATCTGACGAGTAGTTCGACGTCGGAGAGTGTCGTCTCACCATCATTTATGACTAGAATTTCACGGATGACCGGGACGTTGTTCTGGATTGCGGCATACCCAATGGTCGAGTCCGCAACAATCTGAACACTCGGTCGCGTTGTGTCCGTGATAGTCGTCAACTCCTCAGCATCGTCTTCCTTTCCCTGCGTCATTACCCCGTTCCTCACAATCTATTTTTATATTCAGCCGAGTCTGAATTACCCCAGAGAATAACATTCTATTTTAATTTCGCAATTAACCATCAGATTTCTTCGTACTAAATATCAAATACCGTCCGTCACGCGTGCCTGCTCTATGAACACACGTCATCAGTGCATCCAAAAAAACGGGGCAATCCCGTGTTTCTCAGCACATGACGCTCAAATCTCAAATGCTCTCGGATGCAGCTTGAGCTTCGCTTTTTTAATTTGCGCCTGAGACAACGTCAGCCACTTCAACAACGAATTGTCACGAACGCTTATGAGGAAGTCCCTATACCCGCCCGGACTCGTTCTTTTGATGAATCTTTGCAGTTGCACGTGCGCGGTATAGACATCGAGTAAATTGTTGGAGCGATAAATCTCAGGTGTGGCCTGCGACTTTTCCAGATTGATAATGTGGTTTACGTCGTTTTCCGAAAGCTCACGGGTCTGCAGGAACTGGGCATAGATTCTTGCTAATGGCTGGTACTGAATCCCCGATTGGATACCTGGGATTTTGGCTACACGGTCCATGCGGAGCATTATGTAGCGCTTGGCGAATGCTAGAGCCTTTTCGCTATCTGTAGCTTTGACCATGTAGGAATTTCCGCCAGCCCCGCCACCGGTCCCACCATCACCATCCCCCGCTTCCAACGTGAAATCTCGCGTCGTGAAGTCGGGAATGCCGCGCAGGAGTGACTTGTCGGAAATTACGTACTGAGTGCACGTAGGCCCGAAGGGATGTTCCTTCCCAGTTGTTTCATCGAGGAGAATGGTAGCTGTATCAGTCTTGAAGCCATGCTGCCGCCCATTGTCCGCAATACGAGTGCATTGCGTCCCTGGGTCAACGAAGTCGATTCGTACTGGAATATACGTCATACCACCCCTAGAAATCTTTAGTTAGAGAGGCCCAGAGATTGGCTGGCGAGGGAGCGGTATCATCGATTTTGAAAAGTTTCAAAAGTGATGAAACTCCGTAATACCAAGCGGGCAGAGCCCAGTCTAACGAGGTCGCCAGCACATCGCTCGGGTAATTTCCATGCCCGTAGAGTTACGGGCAGACAACAGTTTGCTTCTAAGTAAAGTCTTGCCGTAACGCCGTCCGCCCGACGTCTCCCCCGATTTGAGTAGCGCGGCGATTTAGAGTCCAATCACGTCGTCAGGAGATTGGACATGAAGAAGCG
>NZ_CABPRV010000019.1 GCF_902459735.1 Pandoraea capi | reverse complement strand
GCTCCTGCCGCTTTCCAGGAGTTGGTTTAACGGGACTTTGCTAGAAGCCCATTGGCCCGATTGAAGGGGGCAGGTCAACGTATCAAAGAAGTTGCACGCGAAGGGCTGGATTCAGAAAGTGACCTATGACGCACTGTTCCAGCGTGCTATAGAGATCGGCGCGACTGATCTTGAGGACGAAGAGGCTGAGTAAGGAATGCGCAGCGTAGCTCAGTGGATAGAGCGCCTGGCTGTCGACATGCCTAGGAGTGTGCATTCCTTGGTGTGGGCCGGGAGGGCGTGGGTTCAAGTCCCACCGCTGCCCCCAAACCCCTGCCTATCGAGCCCGGCAGGGTAGAATAGTGGCGTCCAAGCAATCCGGCTTGGGCGGAAACCGAGCAGAATTCGCCGGACCCGTAGGACGCGCATAGGACTCGTGCTGTCCCATGGCGCAATTTGGAAGTGGCTCGCAGAAAAGAAAAACGGCCTAGGTAGTTAAACCTAAGCCGTTGTTTCTTCTGGGAAAACTCACCAGGGAATCTGGTGGGTGGTACAGGGATTGAACCTGTGACCCCTGCCGTGTGAAGGCAGTGCTCTACCGCTGAGCTAACCACCCAAATCATTAACTAAATCAATGATTTAGTGTTGATTGCTGAAGTTCTTCTTTCGCAATCAGGAGCAGAACTTTAACTGTTTTCGTAGAAGTCTGCAACTTTTCTTTTGTTCTATTTTGCTGCCGCCGTGACGATATCTCTCGATCACTTCACGCCGTTTCTTGCGATGTCTCGCAAGCAGCAAAGACAGCGATTATAGGGGCGTTTTCTTCGTTTGGGAAGCGCTTCGTGCGATTTTTTCGCAACGTCGTTCGTATCCTTCCGAGAATCACGCAGCGGGTGCTGCCTCTCCTTCCGGCGGCGTAGGTTCCTTGCGCCACACGCACGTCCCCTTCATGCCTTTGTCGATGCCGTTGAGTACGCCGTCGTGCTGCTCGATTTCTTCCGTCGCGGCGAGGATCACCGGCAGATCGAACTGGCGCAGCGAAATCTTCTCGCGCGGCATGCCGTCGTTGCCCTCATCGCTTTCGCCTTCATCGATGACGAGGCTTTCCTGACCGCGCGTCATCGCAAGATAGACGTCTGCGAGCAGTTCCGCGTCGAGCAAAGCGCCGTGCAACGTCCGGTGGGCATTGTTCACGCCAAGGCGCTCACACAACGCGTCGAGCGAGTTGCGTCGCCCCGGGAACATTTCGCGCGCACGCATCAGCGTATCGATCAGGCCGGAGCAGTGCTGCATGAACGGCGGCCAGCCGAGGCGGCCGAACTCCATGTCGAGAAAGCCCAGGTCGAACGCCGCGTTGTGGATGATGATTTCCGCGTCGCGGCAGTACTCGCGCAACTGTTCGGCAATCTCGGCGAACTTGGGTTTGTCGGAAAGGAACTCGGTCGTCAGGCCGTGCACCGCCAGTGCGCCCGGATCGCTGTCGCGCTCGGGGTTGATGTAGAAGTGCAGGTTGTTGCCGGTCAGGCGGCGATTGACCAGTTCGACGCAACCGATTTCCAGCAGACGGTCGCCCGTCTTCGCATTCAGGCCGGTGGTTTCGGTATCGAGGATCAGTTGTCGCATGATGTTCGGTCAGAGGTTGAAGCTTTCGTAATTTGCGCGCTGCGGGCTATGTGCCTCACGCAGTGCGCGGATCGTGCTGATGTTGATGCAAGCGCATAGGGCGGGCGAGGGCGCGCCAACCGTCGCTATTGATATTGCGTCGTCAGGCGCTGGCTACCCTTGATGCCTCGCTCGGTTAGCCACGGCGCAGGCTCTCTACGCCGCGATTGGCCAACTGGTCGGCGGCTTCGTTGCCTTCGTGCCCTGCGTGGCCTTTCACCCAGCGCCAGTCGATGTCGTGCTTTTGCGAGACGATGTCCAGCGTCTGCCAGAGGTCGGCATTCTTCACCGGTTCCTTGGCGGCCGTCTTCCAGCTGCGCGCTTTCCAGCCATGGATCCACTCGCTGATGCCCTTCTGCACATACTGCGAGTCGGTGTGCAGTACGACATGACAGGGCTTGTTCAGGGCTTCGAGCGCGCGAATGACGGCCAGCAGCTCCATGCGGTTGTTCGTGGTGTTGGGCTCGCCCCCGAACATTTCCTTGCGGTGTTTGCCCGCGACGAGCAGGGCGCCCCAGCCGCCGGGGCCGGGATTGCCTTTACAGGCTCCGTCGGTATAAATCTCAACTTGCGGCAAGGTCATCTCTCAAACAATCAATCGGACGCGTCGGTTGCTTCCGCCATCTGGCGGTGCGTAGTATTCGGTGTGGCCACCGGTGCCGGTGCCGGCTGGAGGCCGAGTATACGCTTGCGGACTTTGCCGACCAAGCGCGTGCCCTTGACGCGCTTGACCGCGCGCACCGCGTAAAGCGCACCGAAGATCGGCCACCAGCGATCGCCCGCCGGCTCCATGAACTCGAAGCGTTGCAGCCAGTGCTCGCCGCGCAACGGTGGGCGATAGCAGCCGAAGCGGCCGCGATCGATGTCAAACGACAGCAGCTTGAGCCAGTCTTTCAGACGCGTGAAAGCGATCAGGTCGGCACCCGGCGGCAGGAACGGCGCCCCCGCGAGGCGGCCCAGTTCCTCGCGCGCACCCCACAGACTCAGATTGTTGAATCCGGTGATGATGACTTGCCCTTCCGGCACGAGAATGCGTTCGACCTCACGCAGGATGTCGTGCGGGTTCTCGGCAAATTCGAGCACGTGCGGCAGCACCACCAGATCGGTGCTGGCCGTGGCGATCGGCAGTTCGTCGAAACGGCTCACGAGGATGTCGCGCGCCACCATGTCGACGGCGCCTGCGTCGGCCGACGGCACGCCGCTGGTCGTATCGCTGGCCGCTTTGGTCATGAGCACAGGGGCTTCCGGCCCACGCGCGGCGGGAAGGATGAGGCCCCGGTAAGGCATGCGGTTTTCGCGCAGCGTATCTAGCTCGGGACGGCCCAACTGCAACGCGTGATAGCCGAACAGATCCCCGACCCATTGGTCGAAGAGGGCCTGTTCCCATGCGAGCGCGTAGCGGCCTGGCGGTGAGACGAGCCAGACGGGCCAGTCTATAATCGGACGTTCTGACATGGTGGCGAGTATATATGGATGCGCACGCAGATGCGGTGAGTAAGCAGTCGGCCGAAACACTGACCGTCTTTCCCGTCCCCGCGTTCCAGGACAATTATCTCTGGGTGATCGATAACGGCAAAGATGCCGTCGTGGTCGACCCGGGCGACGCGGCACCGGTGCTCGCCTATCTCGAGTCGCGCGGCCTCACGCTGCGCGCCATCCTCGTCACGCACAAGCATCCCGATCACATCGGCGGCGTCGACACGTTGCTCGAACGCTTCGACGTGCCGGTCCACGGTCCTGCGCACGAAGCCATCGCTTGCGTCGACCATCCGCACAATGGCGGCGAGACGGTACACATCGACGCGCCGGCCATGGCGCTTCAGGTGATCGACGTTCCCGGTCATACGGCTGGTCACATCGCTTACTTCCTCGGCGCGGGCGCAGCGGGTGCGCCACGCCTGTTCTGCGGCGACACCCTGTTCTCGTGCGGATGCGGCCGTCTGTTCGAAGGCACCCCTGCGCAGATGCTCGCCTCGCTCGATGCCCTCGCTGCGCTGCCGCCGGCCACGCTGGTGCATTGCGCTCACGAATACACGCTGTCGAACATCCGCTTCGCGCTCGCCGTCGATCCGGATAACCCGGCGCTCAATGCCTGGCATCAAGAGGCGAGCACGTTGCGCGCTGCCGGACGCCCCACGTTGCCCACCACGCTCGCGCAGGAGCGCGTGACGAACCCCTTCCTGCGCAGCGACGCACCGGCCGTGATTGCCGCCGCCGAGGCGCATGCCGGAAAGACGTCGCTTTCGCGCGAGGGCGTTTTCGCCGCCGTGCGCGGCTGGAAAGATACCTTCCGATAAATTCGGCGCTAGCCGTGAGCACGTCACGCTGTCAACAGCGTGGCGTGCGATGGACCTTGTCGCCCGGCGGACGTTGACAGTTTTATCGCCACCTGCTCCGCCCTGACGCCTCGCCTCCGATGTGAAGTTTCGGTGTCATATCGATGGCATCGTATACGGAGTGCGTGGCGTAAAGTGCGTCAAAAACGTGTGTCGCTCCCACCACATTTTGTGAATTCTCCCTCGGGGATAACCCCTATTTTTAGGGCGTTTTGGCGTAAATTTTGCAAAAAAATTAGGCAGAATGGTTGACGCATCTGAAGGGTTTCCTTACCATCCTTGCCAATTTCATGAAGATGTAACCCAAATCGAGCCCGATCAATGCGACTTATCGTTAGCTTGCTCCTGACGCTGCTATTGGCAGCGTGTGCCAGCACAGCGCCGACCACAGGTGCATCGAATGCTTCTCCCGATGCGCAGAGCAAGTCGCCTGTCGCTTCGACCGCAAAAGGCAAGCAGCGCGTCTCCAGCGACCAGCCCATCGACCTCGACAACGACTCGATCAACGATCTGGCTTACGGCAGCGACGACGCCGATCTCTGGTCGCGCATCCGCCACGGTTTCTCCATCCCTGACCTCGACACCGACCTCGCACAGGATCGCACGCAGTGGTACGCGCAGCGTCCCGAGTATGTCGAGCGCATGATCCAGCGTTCCGAGAAGTATCTGTTCCATATCGTCGAAGAGCTTGAGCGCCGTCATATGCCGACGGAACTCGCACTGCTGCCGTTCGTGGAAAGCGCGTACAACCCGCAAGCGCTCTCCACGGCCAAGGCGGCCGGCATGTGGCAGTTCATCCCGAGTACGGGCAAGACGTACAACCTCAAGCAGAACATGTTCCAGGACGAGCGCCGCGACGTGCTCGCCTCGACGACCGCCGCCCTCGATTACCTCTCGAAGCTGTATGCGATGTTCGGCGACTGGCATCTCGCGCTGGCCGCCTATAACTGGGGCGAAGGCAACGTGCAGCGCGCCATCGATCGTAACCAGGCGCAGGGACTGCCGACCGATTACCTGAGCCTGCGTATGCCGACCGAAACCCGGTATTACGTGCCGAAGCTCCAGGCCATCAAGAACATCATTGCGCATCCGGACATCTACAGCGTCAAGCTACCGGAGATTCCGAACCACCCGTACTTCGTCAGCGTGACCACGAAGCGCGATATCGACGTGGCGCTCGCCGCCAAGCTGGCGGATCTGCCGCTCGACGAATTTCGCGCACTGAACCCATCGTTCCGCAAGCCCGTGATTCTGGGCGCTGCGCAAACGCAGATTCTGCTGCCGTTCGACAGCGCCGAAGTGTTCCAGCGCCGCCTGAAGAGCTACGACAAGCCGCTGTCGAGCTGGACGACGTACACGTCGGTATCGCGTGAGCGTCCGGAAGACGTGGCGCGCAAGCTCGGTGTGGATGCTGCCGTCATTCGCTCGGTCAACAACATCGCGCCGCGCATGCGCCTGAAGGCAGGCTCGACGTTGCTCGTGCCGCGCTCGGACGACATCGATCAGGACATCAGCGCGTCGGTCGCGACGAACGCGGTGCTGGCGCTGGAGCCGGATCTGCCCGATACCCGCAAGGTGATGGTGCGTGCGCGCAAGCACGACACGCTCGCCGGTGTGGCATCGCGTAGCGGCGTGAGCGTCGCCCAGATCAAGAGCTGGAACCGTTTGCGTCGCGACAGGCTGACGTCGGGCCAACTGCTCGTGCTGCATGTCCCGGTCAAGGACGCGTCGCGCGTGCTGGCCGCCTCGGCGCCGGAACCGGTGGCGGCGAAGGATGACGACAATGCACCGCGCACGCGTCTGGTGCGTGGCAAGAACGGCAAGATGATTCGTGTGGTCGACCATCGCCCGGCCGCCAGCCCGGCCAAGTCGACCAAGGCGGTCGCGAGCAAGTCGGCACCCGCCGCGAAGGTCGCCGCAAAGGCACCCGCCAAGGCTCAGGCCAAGGCTCAGGCCAAGGCGCCTGCGAAGCCGTCCACGAAGGTCACCAAGACGGCTCAGCGGTAAGACGCTCTCGCGACGCCCGGTCGCCGCAGTTCCCCAAAACGCCCGTGAGGTCAGTCCTCACGGGCGTTTTGCTTTTCGGAATGCGGCGGCGCGATTTCCCTCGGACGTTCCCCGGACGACCCACAAGTGCCTGCACGCGGTTCACGTGCTGCTTCGGAAAATTCCCATAAATGCACCGGCGTGTATTTCCTATGATGAAGACGCGGACGATTTCGTTCGTATTCACTCAAGAAGGAGTCCTAAATGAAGAAGGAAATGGGAACCGTGAAAGAAGTGACCGAACTCGACGTACTCGCCTCGGTGGATGCCACGCACGCCACGCGCGGTGTCATCGGCAACGATGCCGAAGGCATCACCGTGCTGCCGCTGTGCTTCCGCCCGGTGTGCATCCCGACGCTGCCGCCGGTGACCGGAGGTCATGCATAAGGTGGCAGATTCGATGCGAATCGGAACCGGCGCGTGTGCGGACGCGCCGGTTTTCCGTCATCTGGCGCCCGATGTTCACGTCGTCGGCATCGACGACCACGTGGTCGTGCTCAAGCTCGCTCACGACCGCTACTTCAATCTGTCTTACGCGCACTCGCAGGCACTGCGTCGGCTGATCGGATGGCGTCATGACCCGCAGGTCGTCTCCAGCACGCTGCCGGCGATGCAGGCCATGTTCGACGCGGAAGGACTCTTTGCCCCGGAGCCATGCGATACGCCGGATGCGCACCACGCGACGCGAGACATGTCGCCCCGGCTCGGCTTCGATGCCTGGCTGGTCATGCCCGGCGATCTGGCGGGTGCTGCACGCAAGCGCGACGTGATTCGCGCGGGCTACTGGCTATGGAAGGCGCAGCGCGTCACCCGCAAGGCGCGCATGGCGGGCGTGATCGACCGGGTAAGTCATGCGCAGCAGGCGCGTCCCACGCATTACGGTCTACCGGGTGACTACGCGCCCTATGTCGCGGCCATGCACCGTGCCGCGTTGTGCTACCCGCAGTGCACGCCGTGCCTGCCCTGGTACGCCGCATTGGCGATGTGGTGTGCTCACGATGGCCTGCGTCTGCAACTGGTTGTCGGCGTGCAGCGCCAGCCGTTCTACGCCCACGCATGGGCCGAAGCGCAGGGGCGGGTGATCGGTGACGACCCGCGCCGCCGCGAACAACTGGCTGTCATCTACGAAACGCCCGCGTGACCCAACGCCCCCCAAAAAAACGGAGCCCGTCATGAAACTTGCCCGCCTGAGACCAGGACCGGCCGAGCGTCATGTGCCGCTGCCTGGCGCTGTCGTATTGCGCGGGCTGGACGGCCAGCCTGCCGCCAGAATTCGCCCCGAGGGCAGTGGTGAGCGGTGTCACGTCAGCGACCAGAGCGAATTGCTGGCGTGGTACGTCAGCGGTCGCGTGTTTCGTAAGGACGACGGCCGCGAGGTGTCGCCGGGACTGGAGTTGGCGCGTCTCGCGCTGGAATCGCCTGAGCGCTTCGTCGAACGGTATTGGGGGCATTACCGGATCATCGTGCACGACCGCTGGTGCGGCGCTACGCTCATGCTGTGCGATCCGTGCGGTCACTGCCCCACGTACTACCGCTTCTGTCGCGATGGTGCCGTTCATGTGGCGGCTGACCCGGCGGCGCTCGTCGGCGACGAACCGACCTTCGACAGCGCGGCGCTCAAGGCCTTTCTCGTGCATGGCGACGTTGGCAACGTCCAGTGCGCACTGTATGACGTGGAGCGTCTGCCGCTCGGTCATGCGCTGTGGATTCCGGAGCGCGGCGCGCCCAGGACAAGCATCGTCTGGTGGCCGTCATGGCGCCCGGAAGGGGGCGCGCGGGAAGCTCAGGAGATGGCGTCCGGCACGGGCCTGCTTGGCGTGCTGCGACGTTCCACGGAGCGCTGTCTTGGGGATCGTCGTGCCGTGCTGGAGTTGTCGGGCGGGGTCGAGTCGACGTCACTGGCACTGGCGCTTGCGCAATCCGGCGTTGCCGGGCATTGCACCGCGGTGAATCATCGCGATCCGGGTTCGCCGTCGAGCGACGAATCGCACCATGCGAGCCAGGTTGCGCGACATGTGCACATGGCATTCGAGCGGTTCGACATCGAATGTGCGGCGTTCTCGCCGCCGTCGGTGATCCCCCGTCTGGCGAGACCGGCCATGCACTTGTGCATGCTGGCCCAGCTCGACGCGGTGCGCGAACGACTCGCACCTTACCGCGATCATCGCGTGGTCAACGGCCACGGCGGCGATGCGATCTTCCTGGCGCCGCCGCCCGACGGCGCCTTTCTCGACGCTTTCGCCGACGGCCAATGGCGGCGAGCCTTCGGCGCGTGGCGCGATCTCGCGATGATGCAGCGTCTGCCGTTGCTGTGGGTGGCGCAGGGCGCGTTCGCTCAGTTGCGGCAGCGGCGGGCCAATCCTCTGGCTGCACCGCAGGACGGATTGCTCACGGCGGCTGCCTTTGCCGGCGGCATGGGAAGCCTGGGTGACGGCAAGGCATCGCGCGGCACGGAACCGCTTGCGCAGGCGTGGCTGGCGCATTGGCCGCTTCGGATGCGTCCCGGCAAACGGGCGCAGGTGCTCGGCACGCTGGGGAATCTGCGCGACATCGAAGTGCATCCGGCCCTTTCCGACGGGGGCACCGTGTTTCCGTTCCTCACGCAGCCTGTCGTGGAAGCGGGCTTCGCCATGCCCACGTATCGACTCTTCAGCGCGATGCATAACCGCTTGCCGTTACGGCGTGCGGCGTATCTCGCCAGCGGCCTGCCGAACCTCTGGCGGCGCGACAAGGGCATGATGACCGGCATCGTGGGGGCAGGCGTGGCTGCGAATCTGTCGCATGTCGAAGAGGTCTGCCTGGAGGGGTATTGCGCGGCATCGGGATGGATCGATCGTGATGCCTGCCGTCGAGCCATCGGGCGGCTCGCCCATCATCATCTCGAATCGATGACGACGATTCGCCGCTTGTATGCCGTCGAGATGTTCGTGCGCGGATGGCGGCAAGGGGCTGGCGCCGGCGGCGGGGCTGCGGCATGACACGACAAGCGGGCTGGAACGCGCTGTGTTTCGTGCTGCGCACGCTGTGGGCGCGGGAGACGGCGTCGTCGCGACATCGCGTGTGGCTTGCCGGTGCGGCGAGCGTTGCGGGCCTCATGCTCGCGCTACGCCTCGTCGCGCCGTGGGTGCTGGGGTTGGCGGTGGATGCGCTGGCAGGCGAGCGTCCCGGCACGCTGGCCATGCCGCTCGCGATCGCCTACGTGGTGCTGTGGTCGGGCGCAGCCATCGGTGAGCGAGGCAAGGATCTGCTCATTCAGCGCGTGATGGAAGACCTGCGGCGTCGCACCGGGCTTGGTTATCTCACACGACTGATCGAGCTGCCTGCCCATCGCGCGCGGGACGTCAACGCCGGACAGGTGCTCGATTGCCTGTTCCGTGTCGAAGTCGCGCTGCCGGTGATCGTTACCGGGCTGGTGTTCGGGCTGCTGCCGCTGGCGGTGCAGGTGGTCGCCACGGGGGGCATCCTGATGCTCAACTTCGGTGTGCTGTACGGCGTGATTCTCGGCGGGACGGTGCTCGCTTACGTCCTGACGCTGCGGCCTTCGCTGGCGCGCGTCACCCGTCGCGAGTCGCAGGCCAACGAGGTGTCGCGCGCCACGACCGGGGCGCTTGCCGACACCCTGAGCCAACTGGAGTGTGTGAAGACGTTTGCGCAGGAGCCGGCGGAGGTCGGGCGTCTCTCACAGCGACTCCGCGCGCGTTACGTGGCGGCGCTGGCGACGGCAACCACGGCACAGGTGACGAGTGCGTTGCAGATGGCGATCATGGCGGCGGGCGTCTCGGCGATGACGTTGCTCGCCGTGAGCGACGTCGTGCGCGGTGCCGCGCCGGTCGGCACGCTGGTGCAGGTCAATGCCTACCTGCTCCAGTTCGCGTTGCCGGCGGCGATGCTGGGCGCGCTGGTCTCGCAGGTCGCGAGAGCGCTGGTCAGTGTCGACGAGCATCTGCGAGACGGTGCCGCTGGTCCGGTGGCTGTCGCGGCGCTGGCTCAGAGGGGAGGCGTGGACGGCGGCAACAGCGGCAACAGCGGGCCGTTCGACGCGCGCAGTGCTGCCGTGACACTTGCCGACACGCAACGGCCTTTCGTTTCCGCCGCGCCCGCCATCGAACTCGACAGCGTGAGCGTAACTGGCAGAGACCCGGGCAGCGACACGGCCCACGACGCACAAGCGATCGTATCCGACGTCAGCCTGCGAATCGGCCCGGGCGAGTACGTAGCGCTGGTCGGTCCTTCAGGCGCGGGCAAGTCGACGTTGTTGCGGCTCGTTGCGGGCATGGTCTTGCCGTCGCGCGGTGCCGTGTACGTCGACGAGCTTCGACTGTGTCGCGAGCATGCCGACGCGATGCGACGCGTCACCGGATTCGTCACGCAGGACTCCCGTCTGTTCGACCGGCCGCTATTCGACAACGTGGCTTACCGCGCGGGATTGAGCCGCGAAATGTCGCCGGACGATGGTCCGGTCCAGTCGGAATTTCAGCGCGTGACGGCGCTGGCGGAAGTACCTGACACGGCGTCGGTGGCGGGCCTTTCGGGCGGCGAGCGCCAGCGCGTGAACATTGCGCGGGCCCTTTGGGGACGTCCGCCACTGCTGCTGCTCGACGAGCCGACCGCCGCGCTCGACGCTCTCACCGAAGCGCGCATTCTCGAGCGGCTCGCGCACGAGCGGGCGGGCGCGACATGTCTCGTGGTGGCGCATCGGCTGGCCGCGATCCGTCACGCGGATCGTATCGTCGTGATGGACGCCGGGCGCATCGTCGAGACCGGGGACCACGTGACGCTGCTACGCCACGGCGGACTCTACGCGCGCATGTGGCACGCACAGCAGGCCGAGCGTATCGACGCACCGGTGGACACCCGAACGCCTGCTACCGATCTCGTCTGAATCCCTGCGTGATTCCTTTGATTTCGCGCAAATATCGCCAAATTTGCGCGAATTTCCCCTGTAATCTCCGCGTAATCCCCTATCGTTTCGGGGATGGCGCGGGACATCCGGTAAGCCTTCCGTAAGCGTCAACGCGCACACTGAACGCACAATAAGTGGAAGGAGACACCATGACTTCGTATGCGTCGTTTCACGCCCGTTCGATTGCGCCGGACTCGCGTGCGGCCTTTTGGGAGGAGCAGGCCAGACTGATCGATTGGGAGACGCCGTTCGATCAGGTGCTCGAATACGACAAGCCGCCATTCGCGCGCTGGTTCGTCGGCGGACGGACCAACATCTGCCACAACGCCGTCGATCGTCACCTGCCGTCACGCGGCACGCAAAACGCACTGGTGTGGGTGTCGACCGAGACGGAACAGGAGCGTGTCTATACGTACGACGAACTCTCCGCCGAGGTCAATCGCATGGCGGCGTCGCTGCAATCGTTGGGCGTGGCGCGCGGCGAGCGGGTGCTGATCTACATGCCGATGGTGCCCGAAGCGCTGTTCGCGATGCTCGCCTGCACCCGGCTCGGGGCGATTCACTCGGTGGTGTTCGGCGGTTTCGCGTCGGTGAACCTCGCCGCGCGCATCGACGACGCGCGCCCGAAGGTCATCGTGTCCGCCGATGCCGGTTCGCGCAACGGCAAGGTCGTGCCGTACAAGCCGCTGCTCGACGAGGGCATTACGCTCGCGCAGCACAAGCCGTCGAGCGTGCTGCTGATCGATCGCGGGCTCGCGTCCATGACGCGCGTGGCGGGCCGCGACGTCGACTATGCCCCGCTGCGCGAGCAGCATCTCGACGCGTTCGTGCCCTGCGAATGGATGGAATCCAGCGATCCGTCCTACGTGCTGTACACCTCGGGCACCACGGGCAAACCGAAGGGCGTGCAGCGTGACACCGGGGGCTATGCGGTTGCGCTGGCCTCGTCGATGCAGCACATCTTCTGCGCGAAGCCGGGCGACACGATGTTCTGCGCGTCCGACATCGGCTGGGTGGTCGGGCACAGCTATATCGTCTACGCGCCGCTGCTCGCGGGCATTGCGACGGTCATGTACGAAGGCACGCCGATTCGTCCCGACGGCGGTATCTGGTGGCGTATCGTCGAGAAGTACAAGGTGACGCAACTGTTCACCGCGCCGACGGCGATTCGTGTGCTCAAGAAGCAGGATCCTGCCTATCTGACGCAGTACGACCTGTCGTCGCTGCGTCTCATCTTCCTTGCCGGCGAACCGCTGGACGAACCGACGGCGCGATGGCTGACCGAAGGCGTCGGCAAGCCGGTCGTCGACAACTACTGGCAGACGGAGACGGGCTGGCCGATCCTGGGCATGGCACGAGGGGTGGAAGTCCTGCCGGGCAAGCTCGGATCGCCCGGCAAACCGGTGTACGGCTACGACGTGAAGCTCGTCAACGAAGCAACGGGCGAGGACTGCGGCCCGAACGAGAAGGGCGTGCTGGCCATCGAAGGGCCGATGCCGCCGGGATGTCTGAGCACGCTGTGGGGCGACGACGAGCGCTTCGTCAAGACGTACTGGCAGACGGTGCCGGGGCGCATGCTGTATTCGAGCTTCGACTGGGGCGTGCGCGACGAGGATGGCTACTACTTCATTCTCGGGCGCACCGACGACGTCATCAATGTGGCCGGGCACCGGCTCGGTTCGCGTGAGATCGAGGAGAGCATCGCCAGTCATCCGGCGGTGGCCGAGGTCGCCGTGATCGGCGTGCAGGACGCGCTCAAGGGGCAGGTGGCGATGGCCTTCGCGGTGCTGCGTCGACCGGAGGAGGTGGCGACGACGCAGGCACGTCTGGCGCTCGAAGGCGACGTGATGAAGACAGTGGACAAGCAGTTGGGTGCGGTGGCGCGTCCGGCTCGCGTGTTCTTCGTCTCGATGCTGCCCAAGACACGCTCCGGCAAGTTGCTTCGCCGCGCCATTCAGGCGATCTGCGAGGGACGCGAGACCGGCGATCTGATCACGATCGAGGATCCGGCCGCGCTGGAGCAGGTGCGCGACGCGGTGAAGGGCACCTGACGCATGACGGTAGGACGCACACGCTACGTGTAGCGCGTGACGAAGTGATTCAGTAAGACGGCGGGACAGACGACTGAGGACGTCAAGCTGCGGCGCAGCCGATTTTTCGGACTGCGCCGCAGTGCATTTGGATGGCGAATGTGTTTCGATATCGATAACCGGCGTCGCATTGCGACAGCACGCCGGGCAACACCGGTATGATGCCCAGGTGCTCATGCCCGTTCCTCTCTCATCGACATGACATCATCCCATCCGGCCGCCTGGCGGCAGAAAGCCATGCTTCTCGTGGTCTCCGTCGGCTTCTTCATGCAGACGCTCGACTCGACCATCGTCAACACGGCATTGCCCGCGATGGCGCGCGATCTTGGTCAATCCCCGCTGCACATGCAGGCTGTCGTCATCGCCTATGCGCTTACGATGGCGGTGACGATTCCTTTGTCCGGCTGGCTCGCGGATCGACTCGGCACGCGCGTCGTGTTCTCCAGTGCGTTGACGATTTTCTCCATCGGCTCGGCGATGTGCGCTTATTCCGGCACGCTCGAGGCGCTGGTCGTGTGGCGCATCGTGCAGGGATTCGGCGGGGCGATGCTGTTGCCGGTCGGGCGTCTCGCCGTGTTGCGCACGTTCCCGCGCGAACAGTACTTGCAGGCGCTCGCGTTCGTGGCCGTGCCGGGCATGATCGGACCGCTGATCGGGCCGACGCTGGGCGGGTGGCTCGTCAAGGTGGCGTCGTGGCATTGGGTGTTTCTGATCAACGTGCCGGTGGGCGTGGCGGGATGCATCGCTGCGCACTTATTCCTGGCCAATGCGCGTGCGCCGCATCGAACGTCGTTCGACATCAAAGGGTATTTGCTGCTGTCGGTGGGGATGGTGGCGACGTCGCTGGCGCTCGATCGCCATGCGGACATTGCGGGGGCGCATGCGTTGATGCTGGTGTTGCTGGTGCTGGGTTTCGCGGGGTTCGTCGCTTACGGACTGTACGCGAATCGCGCGCCGCAGCCGTTGTTCTCGCTGGCGATGTTCAAGGTGCACACGTTCAGCGTCGGGTTGCTCGGCAATCTCTTTGCGCGTATCGGGATCGCGGCCGTACCGTATCTCGTGCCTTTACTGTTGCAGGTGAGTCTCGGCTACTCGGCGTTCGAGGCGGGGTTGCTGATGCTGCCGATCACGATCACGGGCATCTTTGCCAAGCGCCTCGCAACGTATCTGGTCGTGCGTTACGGGTATCGGCCGGTACTGGTCTGGAACACGATCCTTGCCGGTTGCGTGATCGCCAGCTTCTCGCTCGTCACACCGACCTATCCGGTGCCGTTGCTCATCGTTCAGTTGGGCATTCTCGGGGGCATCAACTCGATTCAGTTCACTGCGATGAACACGCTCACGCTGAAGGATCTGAATCCCGACGACGCGAGCGGCGGCAACAGTCTGTTCTCGCTCGTGCAGATGCTGGCCATGAGTTTTGGCCTGACGGTCGGCGGTGCGCTGCTGGTCACGTTCACCGGCGCATTCGGCGAGGCGGCCGGGGTGGGCGCATTGCCAGCATTCCGTGCGACGTTCGGGTGCGTGGGGCTGATCACGTGCTGCTCGTCCTGGATCTTTGCGCAGCTAACGGATCGGGAGCAGATGGGGAGCGAGGATGGCGATGCACACGCGCAGGCTGCGGCCGCGTCGCCTGCGGCCCCCGAACACCAATGAGCGGTTTGCCGGACGATTGTGCGAGCCTGCGCGAAACTATGCGAATGGTTTGTCGAGAATCTCCGGCGCGCGAATCGCGTCGATGAGCAGGCCCAGAAACGCTTCGACGGGCGCTGGCAGCGTGCGTCCGGCCATCGTTTGCACTTGCAGCGATCGCTGGTGCAGGGCGGGGTTGCGGATGGGGATAGCGACGAGCCCTTCCGGCGTCAGACGGCTGCGCACCGTCAGCAGGCCGGTGAGCGTGACGGCATTGCCTGAGCGCACGAAGCTATGCAGTGCCGCGTGGTAGTTGCTGATGAAGACGGGCTCGAACAGCAGACCTTCCAGCGTGCAGCATAGGTCGAACATCTGGCGAATGGTCACGCCGGCGTTCGATAGCGCCAGCGGATACGGCAGAAGATCGGCGAGTGCGATGTCGCGTCGTTTGGCGAGCGGGTGCGCCTTGGCCATCAGCGCGTAAATCGGTGCCGGTTGGGTGTGGACGACCTGAACGCCTTTTTCCGGCGCCACACTGAAACACACGGCGATATCGGCTTCACCGTCGCGTACGCGCTCGGTGGCAACGAACGGTGAGACGACATCCAACAGAAAATGCGCACCGGGATAGGTTTCGCGAAAGCGGGCGAAGACCTGTGGCAGAAAGTCGCGCGCCACGCCCTCCGCACTGGCGACGCGAATCGTGGCGCGTCCCACTTCCGTCAGCTCACGAATTTCCGAGGTGACACGTTCCGCATCGAGCAACACGCGACGCGCGTGATCGGCGAGCAGCTCGCCTGCCTCACTCAGCACCATGCCGCGCGGGCGCCGCTCGAACAGCGGCGTGCCCAGATCCTCCTCCAGCTTGGCAATCTGTCGGCTCAGCGCCGACACCGCGACATGCAGCCGCTCCGAGGCACGACTGAGCGATCCGGTCCGGGCGACTTCGAGAAAGTAACGCAGGGCGTGAGTTTGCATGGCCAGCGAGAGATGAGGGTCGGAGACGAGACCTAAGCGTCGCGGAAGGGCGTGGAACGGCATCTAAATCGACGGTTTTGCTTTGCCGAAACGGCAAAGAAACCTTCGAAATATTATCATTGTTGTCAAAAATATCGACTCCTAGAATGGCCTGAACGGTTGTGCCGCAGCGTGCTACCGACACGCGTCGCAGCGATGTGTGAGATCGGCCGCCGTGCCCACATAGCCATCTGGAGACAAGCAGTGACCCGTAGCGCAGCCATTACTCAAGCCACCGCCCATTTCGATTCGGGCGCGTTCCTCGATACCCTCAATCGTCGCGTCGCTTACAAGACCGAGAGTCAGGAGGCGGACAGCGGCGACATCCTTCATGCGTACCTCTCGGACGAGATGACCCCTGCGCTTGCCGCGCTCGGTTTCACGTCGCGAATCGTGGCGAATCCCGTGCCGGGCGGCGGGCCGTTTCTCATTGCGGAGCGTCGTGAGGACGACGGATTGCCGACGGTGCTGACCTACGGCCACGGCGATGTCGTGCGCGGCTACGACGCACAGTGGCGCGACGGCCTTAAGCCGTGGGACATCGTCGTCGAAGGCGATCGCTGGTATGGCCGCGGTACCGCGGACAACAAGGGCCAGCACACGATCAATCTGGCGGCGCTGGCCGAAGTGCTCGCGGCGCGTGGCGGCAAGCTTGGCTACAACGTGAAGATGATCGTGGAGATGGGCGAGGAAATGGGATCGCCGGGCTTGCATGCGATTTGCGAGCAATTGTGCGACGAACTCCGCGCCGACGTGTTGATTGCGTCGGACGGCCCGCGTCTGTCGGCGGCGCGTCCGACGGTGTTCCTCGGCTCGCGCGGTCTCGTCAACTTCAAGCTCAGTCTCAACCTGCGCGAGGGCGGTCATCACTCGGGCAACTGGGGCGGCTTGCTGCGCAATCCGGGCGTCGTGCTGGCCAATGCGATTGCGTCGATGGTCGATGGCAACGGCAAGATTCTCGTCGAGGGACTGCGTCCGCCGGCGCTGCCTGAATCTGTCCGGCGCGCGCTGGCGGGGCTGGAAGTCGGCGGCGGTCCGAACGATCCGGCGGTCGACGTCGACTATGGCGAGCCGGGGCTCACGCCGACCGAGCGCGTGATCGGCTGGAACAACATCGAGGTGCTGGCGTTCAAGACGGGCAATCCGGAGAAGCCCGTCAACGCGATTCCGCCTTATGCCTATGCGCACATGCAGATCCGGTTCGTAGTCGGCACGGACTGGGAGCGTCTGGGCGACATCGTTCGCGCGCACCTCGATGCGCACGGCTTCCCGATGGTGGACGTCGAGGTCGAGCGTGGGGTGATGGCAACGCGACTCGACCCGGAAGATCCGTGGGTGCTGTGGGCGCTGGGGTCGATGCGCGAGACGACCGGCAAGCCGCCGGTGCTGTTGCCGAACCTTGGCGGCACGTTGCCGAACGATGTTTTCGCGGACGTGCTTAGCCTGCCCACGCTGTGGGTGCCGCACTCCTATCCGGCGTGTTCGCAGCACGCGCCGGACGAGCATTTGCTGGGATCGGTCGCGCGTGAAGCGTTGCAGATCATGGCGGGGTTGTTCTGGGATCTGGGGGATGTGAACCTGAAAGAGGGGAAACCGCGATGAACAGTACTGCTGCTGCGGGGGCGGATCAGGTACATGAGGCGTCCGGCGACGCGAAGGCCGGGGTGCGTAGCGAGGTGCCCGTCTATAAGCTGATCGTTGCGACGTCGATCGGCAATGCGCTGGAATGGTACGACCTGATCGTCTATGGGTACTTTGCCGTGACGATCTCGAAGCTGTTTTTCCCGGCGCATGACGAGACCGTGTCGTTGCTGATGGCGCTGGGCACTTTTGCGCTGTCGTATCTGGCGCGTCCGTTGGGCGCATTCGTGCTCGGTGCTTATGCCGATCGACATGGTCGACGGGCGTCGCTGATGTTGTCGATTGCGATGATGACGGTGGGCACCGGGTTGATTGCCTTCATGCCGACGTATGCCGCGATTGGCGTGTGGGCACCGATCGGCATCTTTCTGTCGCGTCTGATGCAGGGCTTTTCGGCGGGTGGCGAGTTCGGGAGTTCGACGGCGTTTCTCGTCGAGCATGTGCCGAACCGGCCGGGCTTCATGTCGAGCTGGCAGTTCGCGAGTCAGGGCGCGAGCACGCTGCTGGCATCGGCGTTCGGTGCCGTGCTGACCGGCGCGCTGACGCAGCCGCAACTCGAATCCTGGGGATGGCGTCTTCCGTTCCTCTTCGGGATGCTGGTCGGGCCGATCGGGTTGTACATCCGCAAGTATGTTGACGAGACGCCGGCGTTTGCAAAGGATGTCGCACGGAAGCAGGCAGCGCAGACGGTAGCGGGGGATGGGGCGGCGCCGGACAAGTCGCCGGTGTGGGAGGTGCTGGCGACGCAGAAGTCGCGTCTGCTGGTGTCCATTGGCGCGTTGATTCTGACGACGACGGCAAACTACATGATTCTGTATATGCCGACATATGCCACGAAGCAACTCGGTTTGCCGCCGTCACAGGGCTTCATTGCGACGTTGGTCACGGGGTTCGTGATCATGACGCTCACGCCGTTCGTCGGGCACTGGTCTGACAAGGTCGGACGCATTCGCATCATGCTGGTGGCGGGCGTGCTGTTCCTGTGCACGGTGTATCCGGCGTTTGCGTTCATGAACGCACATGCCTCGCTGGCGACGATGATGCTGGTGATGTTGTGGGTCGGCACATTGAAGGCGGTGTACTTCGCGCCGATCCCGGCGCTGATGTCGTCGCTGTTTCCGACGCGAACGCGCGCGACCGGCATGGCCGTGGGCTACAACCTCGGGACGACGATCTTCGGCGGCTTCACCCCGTTGGCCGTCGCCTGGCTGATCGCGGCGACGGGCAACAAGCTGGCCCCCGGGCTCTATCTGATGGTGGGGGCAGCGATCAGCCTGACAACGTTGCTGATTGCGCGCACGCGGATGGGGGCGCGCTAAACTTAACGTAACATCGAGGCAAAGTGCGCTTCAGTGACGTCGCTGAGGCGCATCTTCGGTGCTCTCGACGGAGGGTGCGCGCAATTCGTTGAGGAAATGGTCCCGCACCATGGCAAGCGAGTCGGCTTGCGTACCAGGGGCAGCGGGATAGGCGCGCTGCAATGCGTCCGACACTTGTCTGGCAACGTCCGCGAGGATTACGCCCCAGACAGCCTCCTCCGAAATCTGGCGGGTTTCCTGATACATCCCGACCTTCATCGAGCAATACATCGCCTTCTCGGCCGTCCACACACGCAGCATTTCTACGGCGTCATTGTCGGCCAACACGGCGTCGGGGATGGGGCATGCGTGCATCGAATTCCTCTCTGATGGTTGATCGGCTCATCCAAGCCTTCGGTCGCTTCCGTGAGCGTGCCACGCGCGGTGGCACGTACGCTGTGCGCTGACGCCTCGTTGCGCAGCACAGGGGGCAATGATGACGCGGCGCATTGCGCGAACCCATCGGGTAACGGCCGTAGATTGCTTTGGTCTTCGTCTGATAAACCAAGGCGCGACGAGCGCAGTCTCTGCGCGTTCCCCCATCTAAGGACTTTCCCTCCCCAAGCAGCACCTTCCGCCGCCGACCTTGCCGTCGCAAATTTTTTTCGCTAGTATTTTAGGCATAAACTATTTACGATTTAACAAAGATCGGACGCTTGGGTAGGCGCGACGCGATCGGTGAATCCGGAGGCTGGAGATGAATATCGTCTGTATCGGTGGCGGGCCCGCAGGTCTGTATTTCGGGTTGTTGATGAAGCTTCGCGAACCTTCCCATCGTGTAGTGGTGGTGGAGCGCAACCGTCCCTACGATACGTTCGGCTGGGGTGTCGTGTTCTCCGACGCCACGATGGACAATCTTCAGGTCGCCGATCCGGAAAGTGCCGCGCAAATCAACGCCGCCTTCAACCATTGGGACGATATCGATATCCATTTCGAAGGCCGCACGATCACCTCGGGCGGGCACGGTTTCATCGGCATCGGCCGCAAGAAGCTGCTCAACATCCTCCAAGCCCGCTGTGAAGCGCTCGGCGTCGAACTCGTGTTCGAGACCGATGTCTCCGACGATCAGGAAATCGCCCGCCGTTATCAGGCCGATCTGGTGATCGCCTCCGATGGCCTCAACAGCCGCATCCGTACCCGCTACGCCGACACATATCGTCCCGATATCGACACCCGTCAGAACCGCTTCGTTTGGCTCGGCACGCATCAGCGCTTCGACGCTTTCACGTTCGCCTTCGAAAAGACGGAACACGGCTGGTTCCAGGCGCACGCCTATCAGTTCGACGCCGATACGTCGACGTTCATCGTCGAGACGCCCGAGTCGGTCTGGCGCGCTCATGGCATCGACCAGATGAGCCAGGAAGACGGCGTGAAGTTCTGCGAGAACCTCTTCGCCAAGTACCTCGGCGGTCACGAGTTGATGAGCAACGCCAAGCACCTGCGCGGCTCCGCCATCTGGATTCAATTCCCTCGCGTGATCTGCGAACACTGGGTCCATTGGGCCGACGTCGACGGCAAGCTCGTTCCCGTCGTGCTGATGGGCGACGCGGCGCACACCGCGCACTTCTCCATCGGTTCGGGCACCAAGCTCGCCCTCGAAGACGCCATCGCGCTGGCCGACGGCCTCGGTACGCAGGGCATCGATGCGCTGCCACGCGTGCTGGCCGACTACGAAGCCGTGCGCAGCATCGAAGTGCTCAAGATCCAGAACGCCGCACGCAATTCGACGGAATGGTTCGAGACTGTCGATCGTTACGCCCGCTTCGAACCCGAGCAATTCGCCTATTCGCTGCTCACGCGCTCGCAACGCATTTCGCACGAGAACCTGCGGGTGCGCGACGCCGCGTACGTCGAAGGCTTCGAGGACTGGCTCGCCGCACACGCGGGTGTGAAACGCGCCGACGGCCAGCACGCGATTCCGCCGATGTTCACGCCGTTCCGTGCCCGCGAACTCACGCTCAAGAACCGTATCGTGATGTCGCCGATGGCGATGTATTCGGCCGTCGACGGCGTGCCCGGCGACTTCCACCTCGTTCACCTCGGCAGTCGCGCTCTCGGTGGCGCCGGCATGATCGTCGCGGAGATGACCTGCGTGTCGCCCGACGCGCGCATCACGCCCGGATGCCCCGGCCTGTGGAACGACGTACAACGCGACGCCTGGAAGCGCATCGTCGACTTCGTGCACTCGGGCAGCGACGCCAAGATCGCCATGCAGATCGGCCACGCCGGACGCAAGGGCTCGACGCGCCTCGCCTGGGACGGCATTGATCAGCCCCTCAAGGACGGCAACTGGCCGCTGATCTCGGCCTCCGCGCTGCCTTATATGGACGGCGTGTCGCAAACCCCGCGCGAGATGACGCGCGCCGACATGGACCGCGTCAAGGACGACTTCGTGCAAGCGGCCCGCCGCGCCGCCGAAGCGGGTTTCGACTGGCTGGAACTGCACTGCGCGCACGGCTACCTGCTGTCGAGTTTCATCTCTCCGCTCACGAACCATCGGCGGGACGAATACGGGGGCTCGCTGGAAAATCGTCTGCGCTATCCGCTGGAAGTCTTCCACGCCGTGCGCGACGTCTGGCCCGCTGCGAAGCCAATGTCGGTGCGTATCTCGGCGCATGACTGGGTCGAGGGCGGCATCACGCCGGACGACGCCGTCGCGATTGCGCGCGCCTTCAAGGACGCCGGCGCCGATCTCATCGATTGCTCGTCGGGGCAGGTCAGCAAGGAAGAAAAGCCGGTCTACGGCCGTATGTTCCAGACGCCCTTCGCCGATCGCGTGCGCAACGAGGCGGGTGTGCCGACGATTGCCGTCGGTGCGATCTTCGAAGCGGATCACGTGAACAGCATCATCGCGTCCGGTCGTGCCGACCTTTGCGCGCTGGCGCGTCCGCATCTGGCCGATCCGTTCTGGACGCTGCACGAAGCCGCGAAGATCGGCTACAAGGACTTGCCGTGGCCGTCGCAGTACTATGCCGGCAAACGTCAGTACGAGACCAATCTGGAGCGTGCTGCCGCCTACGCTCAACAGATCGGTAAATAAGGACAGTTCATGACGTCTACGACAAGTGCCACCGCCACGGCACCGGCATCACTCAAAGGCGTACACGCGCTTGTGACGGGCGGTGCGCGCGGCATCGGCGAAGCCGTGGCCCGCTCGCTGCTCGCGCAGGGCGCGCGCGTGACGTTGCTCGGACGCAGCGAAGCCAAGCTCGCCGAAGGCGTGAACGCACTGACGTCGCACGGTGAGGTCGCATGGGTGAGCGCCGACATCTCCGATGCCACCGCCGTGGCAGCGGCATTCACACGCGCCACCGAGCGCTTCGGCCCGGTGCAGGTGCTCGTCAATAACGCCGGACAGGCGGTGAGCGCCCCGTTCGGCAAGACGGACGCCCAGCTCTGGCAGCAGATGATCGACGTCAATCTGACGGGAACGTATCACTGCATTTCGGCGGCGCTGCCCGCCATGCTCACGGCAGGGTGGGGACGGATCGTGAACGTGGCGAGCACGGCCGGTCTGATCGGCTACCCGTATGTCACGGCTTATTGTGCAGCCAAGCACGGCGTGGTCGGTCTGACGCGCGCGCTGGCGCTCGAAGTGGCGAAGAAGGGGGTGACGGTGAATGCCGTCTGCCCGGGGTACACGGAGACGGACATCGTGCGCGACGCCGTGGCGAACATCGTCGCGAAGACGGGCCGCAGTGAAGACGAAGCGCGCGCGGAACTGGCCAAGCGCAATCCGCAGGCACGTCTCGTGCAGCCCCAGGAGGTTGCCGACGCCGTGTTGTGGCTCTGCCAGCCGGGTGCCGCGTCGATGACGGGGCAGTCGATTGCGGTTGCCGGCGGGGAAGTGACGGTCGGCTGAGGCCGTCCGTCGTCATTTTATTGAGCAGGACCGCCGGGCGGGCAAGCGTTGTTCATACGCGCACCGAAGCCAGGCGATCCGCGCGCAAGTCAAAGGCAAGCTGCCAAAGGAGATTGGCCCATGAGTGACGTGAAACTGACGATGGCGCATCACAAGCGCCCCTTCGCGAACTACGAAGCCAGGCATTTTCTGTGGTCGGTGTCGAACGACGCGCAAGGGCGTCCGAGCATCGGCACGATCACGCTGAACCGTCCCGACAAGAAGAATCCGCTGACGTTCGACTCGTATGCGGAACTGCGCGATCTGTTCCGCGGGCTGGTCTATGCGACGGACATCAAGACGGTCGTCGTGACCGGCGCGGGCGGCAATTTCTGTTCGGGCGGCGATGTCCACGAAATCATCGGCCCGCTCACGCAGATGAGCATGCCGGAACTGCTGGATTTCACGCGCATGACGGGCGATCTTGTCAAGGCGATGCGCGCCTGCCCGCAGCCGATCATCAGCGCGATCGACGGCATCTGCGCCGGCGCGGGCGCGATGGTGGCGCTGGCGTCGGATATGCGGCTGGGCACGCCGCAAACGAAGACGGCGTTCCTCTTCGTGCGCGTGGGACTGGCCGGCGCCGATATGGGCGCATGTACGTTGCTGCCGCGCATGATCGGGCAGGGGCGGGCCTCGGAATTGCTCTACACCGGTCGCGTGATGACGGCCGAGGAGGGCGCGCAATGGGGCTTCTTCAACGCGCTGCATGACGGCGGCGCGGTGCTCTCGGCTGCGCAGACGCTGGCCGATCAGATCGCCTGCGGCCCGACTTTCGCACACGGCGTGACGAAGAAGTTGCTGCATCAGGAATGGAACATGGGCGTGGACGAGGCCATCGAGGCGGAAGCCGAAGCGCAGGCCATCTGCATGCAGACGAAGGATTTCCGCCGGGCTTACGACGCTTTCGTCGCCAAGCAAAAGCCGGTCTTCAAGGGCGACTGACGTCATGAGCGCAATCACTCCTCACAACGCCCGCAATGCCGATTTTCTCGCGTGGCCGTTTTTTGAAGATGCGCACCGTCATCTGGGCACAACGCTCGACGCGTGGTGCACGCGCGAGCTGAAGGTCGATCATCACGCCGATACGGATGCGACGTGCGTATCGCTGGTGCGCCAGTTGGGCCGCGCGGGATGGCTGAAGTATTGCGTGCCCGCCAGTCACGGCGGTGCGCTGGAGAAACTCGATTCGCGCGCGCTTTGCGTGCTGCGCGAAACGCTGGCGCGTCACGACGGCCTCGCGGACTTCGCGTTTGCGATGCAGGGGCTCGGCAGCGGCGCGATCACGCTCGCGGGCAGCGACGCGCTCAAGCAGCGCTATCTGCCGCGCGTGGCGTCGGGCGAGGCGATTGCCGCTTTCGCGTTGTCGGAGCCGGACGCCGGTTCAGATGTCGCCGCTATGGCCTGTTCGGCGACACCGGATGGCGATGCCTACGTGCTGAACGGCGAGAAGACGTGGATTTCGAACGGCGGCATTGCGGACTTTTACTGTGTGTTCGTGCGTACGGGCGAAGCGCCGGGCGCGCGCGGCATCAGCGCGTTCGTGGTCGACGCCGACACGCCGGGGCTGACGATTGCCGAGCGCATCGACGTGAGCGCGCCGCACCCGCTGGCGCGTCTGAAGTTCGAGAACTGCCGCGTGCCCGCGTCGCAACGTCTGGGCGAGGCAGGGCAGGGCTTCAAGGTCGCGATGATGACGCTGGATATTTTCCGTGCGTCGGTGGCCGCAGCCGCGCTGGGTTTTGCGCGTCGTGCGCTGGACGAAGGACTGGCGCGTGCGAAGTCGCGCAAGATGTTCGGTCAGACGCTGGCCGACTTCCAACTGACGCAGGCGGCGTTGGGCGATATGGCCACGTCGGTGGACGCGGCGGCTTTGCTGACGTACCGCGCCGCATGGCAGCGCGACGTGCTGGGGCAGCGCACGACGCGCGAAGCGGCGATGGCGAAGATGTTCTCGACGGAGTCAGCACAGCAGGTCATCGACCGGGCTTTGCAGATGTTCGGCGGTGCGGGCGTGGTGTCGGGCGCGGTGGTGGAGCGTCTGTATCGCGAGATCCGCTCGCTGCGGATTTACGAAGGGGCAACGGAAGTGCAAAAACTGATCATCGCGCGCGAGTTGCTCAAGGACGACTGATCTTTGGCGTTCGACGTGCGGGACTTGGAAGTCGCGCCGTATAGCGGCACAGGCAGCGGCACAGGCAGCGGCACAGGCTGGAACATGGTTTGGCAGGACTTGTGATGTGCGCAGTGGCAACCCACGCAGACAGGGATGGCATGGCGTCTTGCAATAACACTTGGAAGCACTAGGACTGGGTCTGACGCGTAGCGTCGGCGTCATGCTGGATTACCGGGGGCAAGGAGAAGCACATGGAACGATCTGGACATCTCGACACTTTCGCGCGCGACAATCTGCCGCCTGCGGATCAGTGGCCCGAGTTTCTGCTCGACAATCCGGACGTGGCATATCCGGCGCGCATCAATTGCGCCGCCGAACTGCTGGACCGCTCGATCGCACAGGGACGCGGTGACGCACCTGCGATTTTTTCGGTCGAAAATGGAAAGCCGACGACTACGACTTATCTCGGTCTGCGCGAGATGGTCGATCGCATCGCCCATGTGCTGCGCAACGACATGGCGCTGGTGCCGGGCAACCGTGTGCTGCTGCGCGGCCCGAACAATCTGTTCATGGCTGCGGCCTGGCTCGCTGTGATCAAGGCCGGACTCGTCGGCGTGCCCACGATGCCGCTGCTGCGCGCGAAGGAACTCAAGCAGATTGTCGACAAGGCGGAAGTGAGTGCCGCGCTGTGTGACGGTCGTCTCAAGGAGGAGCTGGAGTTCAATCGTCAGCCGGGGCATGAGTATTACTGCCCGGTGCTGTCGAAGGTGGTCTATTTTCACGACGTTGGTGAGGACTCACTGGAGGCCCGCATGGCCCGTCAGCCGGCGAGCTTCGACGCCTGCGACACGGCGGTGGACGACGTCTGTCTGATCGCCTTCACGAGCGGCACGACGGGGCAGCCGAAGGGCACGATGCATTTTCATCGCGACGTGCTGGCAATGTGCGATCTGTTCCCGCGCCACGTGCTCAAGCCGGGGCCGGACGATGTCTTCTGTGGCACTCCCCCGTTAGCGTTCACTTTCGGCACAGGCGGCTTGCTGACGTTCCCATTGCGCGTCGGCGCAGCGACGGTGCTGCTGGAAAAGCTCACGCCGGACAGTCTGCTGCAAGCGATCGCTGACTATCGCGCGACGATCTGTTTCACGGCGCCGACGTTCTATCGCCAGATGGCCGCGCTCGTCGGCAAGTACGATCTGTCGAGTCTGAGGAAGACGGTGTCGGCGGGCGAGGCGCTGCCTGACGCCACCCGACAGCTATGGAAGCAGGCATCGGGCATCGAGATGATCGATGGCATCGGCGGCACGGAGATGATCCACATCTTTATCTCGGCAGCGAACGGCGATGTCGTACCGGGCGCGATCGGCAAACCGGTCCCCGGCTATATCGCAATGATCGTGGACGAGAACATGCAGCCGCTCCCGCCGGGGAAGGTGGGCAAGCTGGCGGTGAAAGGGCCGACGGGGTGCCGCTATCTCGCGGACTCGCGTCAGACGAATTACGTGAAGCAGGGCTGGAACCTGCCCGGCGACACGTTCATGTGCGACGAAGCTGGCAATTACTACTATCAGGCCCGCTCGGACGACATGATCGTCTCCGCAGGCTATAACATCGCAGGCCCGGAAGTGGAGTCGGCACTGCTGCAACACCCGGCCGTGGCGGAGTGCGGTGTGGTCGGTGCGAACGACGAAGCCCGCGGCCAGATCGTGAAGGCCTATGTGGTGCTCAAGGCCGGGCAGCCCCACGACGACGCGATGGTGAAGACGCTTCAGGAGTATGTGAAGGCTAACATCGCACCGTATAAATACCCGCGCGCGATTGAGTTCGTAGACACGCTGCCGCGCACGGAGACAGGCAAACTGCAACGCTTCAAGCTCCGGCAAATGGCGCAATAAGCCGAAGCCGATTGGTGTAGTGGGGGCTCCAGTGGGCACCCACTGACTTTTGTGAAAGGGGAGGAATGATGGCGCAGGCGAACGTGGCGGAACATGCTTTCGTGAAGCCGTTGCTGGTCCGGTTCAAACACTGTGACCCGGCAGGCATCGTGTTTTATCCGCGCTACTTCGAGATGATCAACGATCTGGTCGAGGACTGGTGCGCCGAAGGACTCAACCTGTCATTCGGCGAGATGCATCTGCGCGATGGTATGGGCGTGCCCACGGCCAACATCGAATGCCGTTTCAGTGCCCCAAGTTTTCTGGGCGAGACGCTGGTGCGCTCGCTCGAAGTGACCCGCCTCGGCCGCTCGTCGATGACTCTGCGTATCCGGTTCGCCGGCGCTGACGACGAGACGCGCCTGCAAGCCACGCTGGTGCTGGTCTGGGTGGCGAAAGGCGAGGGCGGTCGTCCCGCCCCGATCGCCGTGCCCCCCGCCCAGCGCAATGCGATTGTGCGCTTTGCCGCACCCGATTCTGTGATTGAAGGAGTGTCCTGATGCTGCAAGTTCTCCAACCGCCCGAATGGGCGAAACCGCGCGGCTATGCCAACGGCATGGCCTTCGAGATGACGGCAGGCAGCCGCATCGTGTTTGTCGGCGGTCAGATCGGCTGGAACGCGCAGCAACGCTTTGAGACGGATGATTTCGCACTTCAAGTGCGTCAGACGCTCGAGAATATTGTCGCGATTCTTGCCGAAGGGAAGGCCAAACCGGAACATATCGTCCGTATGACCTGGTACGTGAAGGATAAACGCGAGTACGTGGCGAATTATCCCGCCATCGGGGAACACTACCGCGCCGTTATCGGACGCCACTTCCCCGCCATGACCGCCGTCGAGGTGGCCGACCTCGTCGAGGACGAAGCCAAAGTCGAGATCGAAGTGACTGCGGTTGTTCCTGCTGGTTGATTTTTCTTTACGTTTGTTAGTGCTTGCTTTAGGCGGGTGAACACCCCCCGCCTGACGGGCCGGAGCCCCTTTCCGCCGCTCAGACATAAACCCAACTCGCTGCAGAAAGGG
>NZ_CABPRV010000018.1 GCF_902459735.1 Pandoraea capi | reverse complement strand
AAAAAAATACAAAAAAGCCGATGATCGAAAGATCATCGGCTTTTTTCATATCTGCCCAGAAAGCAATGTGCCAGTGCACATTGCATGGGGACTCGAAAGGCATCGCTTGCAAGCGATGCCGGGGTCGCGGAACGTGACCGAGTCCTCTCGGCGCCGCGGGCGCCGTACGGGCATAAGTGGGACCACCGATCCCCAGCCGTATCGCCGGTTTTAAAAGCAGGACCACCGATCCCCAAGCCGCATCACCGGTTTTAAATCGCCGGTGTTAGAACACCCCCCATCAACACCTCCCGCAGCCACGTCCCAAGCGCATTCCCTGCTGTCTTCCGATGCCATCCCACCGCGACAGTAAACAATAGCGCTCCTCGCGCAGCGATTGGCGACGATGCCAACACATCGGCTCACCGTTTTCGGATCGAACACCTCGGGCAACAGCACTCCGTCCACCTCATCCAGAATCCGTTCGAAGCGCTGCCTTCGCGAACGAGTCGCACAAAAATGCGCATATGTTTGAGATCGATACTGTCCACAACGAGTCCTTGTGTCGGATACAACCGGCGTCTGATTTACACGTGCGCGGTGCGATTTCTAAGATGACGCCTCGTCTTCAAATTCTATAAAGCGAGGTAAGCAGCATGAAAACTGTCATCGTGATCGGTGCCAATGGAAAGATCGGGCAAGCAGCGATGAAGGGGCTTGGCAGGCATCGTGTGATCACGGCGAGTCGCTCTGGCGACGGTTGCGATCATCGTGTGGACATCACCGATGCGTCGTCGCTGAACGCGTTGTTCGAGAGCGTCGGCAAGTTCGACGCCGTGGTCAGCGCAGCGGGGCATTGCGAGTATGCCCCGTTCGTTTCGATGACCGACGCACAGTGGCAAGCGACCATCCAAAGCAAACTGGTCGGTCAGATGAACATCGTCAAAGTGGGGCTGAATCACATCGAAGACGGCGGATCGTTTACGTTGATATCAGGCATTCTCGACATGAAGCCGATGCCCCAGGGCATTGCGGATGCCACGACCAGCGGCGCCATCGACACTTTCGTCAAATGCGTGGCCTACGAATTGCCACGGGGCATCCGCATCAACGCCGTCAATCCGACCGTCATTGAAGAAGCGTGGGATGTTTACGGCGACATGATGCCGGGGTATCAGCCGGTGCCCGGCGCGCGCCGCCCCGACGCCGCCCGCTAACTGAGAATGTGTAGCGTTTCCGTCACGTCGAGCGCGACCGCGCTTCAGAAACAAAAGGAAATCTGTAAAATTTACCTCATAAAAAATTGAATATTGTTCAACGGGCGCTTAATTCGTTGAGCTTGTCGGGTGTTTTTGGTTTTTGTTGCTTGATACTTGTTGGGAAATACATGCCTGCCTTCACTCGCGGCGAGCTTGCCGATTTGAACGTTTTTGTCACTATCTGCCGCCGGCAGAGTTTCCGGGAGGCCGCCACAGAGCTGGGCGTGACGACCTCGGCTCTCAGTCACGCGATGCGCAATCTCGAGGCGCGTCTGGGGGTCAAGCTTCTCAATCGCACGAGTCGTTCTGTGTCGCCGACGGCGGCGGGATCGGCCCTGGCGAAGGAATTGGAACAGGGCCTTGAGCAGATTGCATCTGCGATTGGGGCGCTGGACCGTTACCGTGCGTCGCCGGCTGGGCGATTGCGTCTGAACGTTCCGCGCGATGCGGCGCGTTTATTGCTCGACCCTATCCTGCCGCGTTTCGTGGCGTCGTATCCCGACATTGAGCTGGACGTGACTGTCGACGACCGGATGCTCGACATCGTGGCCGAGGGGTTCGACGCGGGCATGCGTTATGGCGACACGGTGCCGGGCGACATGATTGCGACGCCGCTCACGCCGGCGCTCAAATGGATCGTGGTGGCATCGCCGGCGTACATTGCACGGCACGGTCGCCCCAAAGTGCCGCAGGATTTGCTGTCGCACAACTGCATCCGGATGCGTTTGGGTGACAACACGCTGTACAAATGGGAGTTGGGCAATGGTTCGACGGCGGTTGAGCTGGACGTGCCTGGCGCGTTGAGCATCAATGAAAGCGATGGCGTGATTGCGGCGGCTGTCGGTGGATTGGGGCTTGGGTATGTATTGGAGCGCAACGTGGCGGAGGAATTGGCCAATGGCATGTTGGAGGCGGTGTTGACGGAATGGGCGGTGGATGGTCCGCCGTTGTCGATGTATTACCCGAGTCGGCGACAGACGTTGCCGGGGTTGCGCCATTTGATCGACATGATTCGATCGGAGCACATGGGTCGGGCGGCGTGATTTTGGGGTGATTGGGGTGGGAAGTGGGGGGGTGTGAAAGTTTTTTGAATTTTTTGTCCCTCCATGTTGACAGCCCCGTCCACCCTCGGCATAATCTCACTTCTTCGCAGCGAGCAAGCAACACAGCGAGCTGACGGGGCCCAGATGGCGGAATTGGTAGACGCACTAGTTTCAGGTACTAGCGGGTAACACCGTGGAGGTTCGAGTCCTCTTCTGGGCACCAAAAAAAATACAAAAAAGCCGATGATCGAAAGATCATCGGCTTTTTTCATATCTGCCCAGAAAGCAATGTGCCAGTGCACATTGCGTGGGGACTCGAAAGGCATCGCTTGCAAGCGATGCCGGGGTCGCGGAACGTGACCGAGTCCTCTCGGCGCCGCGGGCGCCGTACGGGCATAAGTGGGACCACCGATCCCCAGCCGTATCGCCGGTTTTAACCCCCCCCTCCCCCTTTCGTAATAAGCATCCAACGAAAAAATAGTTGCCCTGGCGAATGTCGGTGGGGAGGATGGATGTTTTGTTCGGGAGGGTACGCAAGTACCGAGGGCTGGGAGTTGGCGATGATGCAAGAGAAGCGGAGCATCGAGGGGGTGATCGGGGTTGCGGAAGGTACCGCATCGGCAACGCTCGCCCAGGCGCCAACCGACGTCGAACACCCTGATCGCGTGGCTGACTGGTTGCTTGCGGGGCTTGAGTTGAAGAGCACCCTATTCCATGTCGGCGAGTACTGCGGCACCTATCAGGCATCAACGGCAGGACATCAACGCGCAAGTTTCCATGTCGTGCTGGATGGCGGTTGCTACCTGCACATCGGCGCAGATTCCGGCAATCCCGCGCGCACCGTCTCGCTGAGCGCGGGCGATGCAGTCTTTCTGCTCTCGGACGTACCGCACGCGCTCACACCGTCGGCAACACCGCCGACCGACCTGACGACTCGACTCGGCCAAATGACGCCGCTCACCATAGAGCCGCGCAAACCGTCACCCGAGACCTCATCCGTCGCCCTGGCATGCGGATTCTTCGAATTCCGCACCGATCTGGACGCGCTGGTGCTGGGCATGCTGCCGAATCCGATCGTTGCTCGGCGCGACAGCGGCCGACTGGAAGGCATGACGCAAATCTTCACGCTGATCCAGGCCGAAGCGCGACGCCCCGGGGATTCGCCATCGCCGCTACTGGCACGACTGACCGACCTGCTCTTCTACTATGCGTTACGTGAAGCCGTCCATGCAGAAAACGTGGCGCCGGGGATGTGGCGTTTGATGCGCCGCGACGCGTTCGGCCGCCTCGCCGCGGCGATCATCGAATCACCTGCACGGCGCTGGACAACGGACAGCATGGCGGATTTCGTGCACATGTCGCGCGCTCGTTTCTGCAAGCAGTTCGCGGAAATCGGCGGGCAACCGCCGGCGCAGTTCGTCACATTGGTGCGAATGAAGACGGCCGCAGCGCTGCTGCGCGCGGGCGTCTCACTGCCAGATACCGCCGAGCAAGTCGGCTACCAGTCGGAATCGGCCTTTGCGCAAGCCTTCAAACGCGTGACTGGCGTGCAGCCGGGCGCGTGGCGTCGTCAGACAGCCCACGCGAGCACCGAAGCCTCCCAGCCCACGGCTACCGCCTCCGCGACGTATCCGCTGCACTGACCGCGCCTGCCCACGCCGCCTTACCGACATCCTTCCTACATTACGTCGGCAAGATGGCATCGGCACGTTGTGCGGAAGACATCGGACCTTTCCGCCCCTCGATGAGACAAATCCGCAGAATTTCCAGACGGGCGCGCATTGAGCATCTGGCCGGGCTTGCGCACAATGGGGGCTCGACTGTAAGGAGCCCGATATGAGCCGACTGCCATTGCACACCCTTGAAACCGCCCCCGAGGCGAGCCGTCCGTTTCTGGAGAAGTCGCTTGCCGCGAACGGTTTCCTGCCGAATCTGGTGGCATCGCTGGCCAATGCGCCTACCGCACTCGAAACCTATCTGACGGTCGGCGCCATCAACGGACGCGCCAGCCTGACGCTCGCCGAGCGCGAAGTGGTGCAAATCACGGCAGCGGGCATTCACGGCTGCGGCTTCTGCGTCGCTGGCCACACTGCCGTCGCCCTCAAGAAAGCGCAACTGCCCGAAGCCCTCGTTCACGAGATCCGCGATCAGGACACGCTGTCCGATGCCCGTCTGAATGCCGTTGCGGTCTTCACACGCGCGGTGATCGCCACGCGTGGCGCGGTCTCGGACGCCGAATTCGCCGCATTCAAATCGGCTGGATTCGACGATGCTGCCGCACTTGAAGTGGTGCTTGGCGTATCGCTCGCAACGCTCTGCAACTTCGCGAACAACCTTTCGCAAAACGAATTGAACCCGCAACTGGCGGCTTACCGCTGGGAGCCGAAGGTGCGAGCCGCATGAACACCCAACCCAGCCTGCACGGACTGACCGCACGCGCCCCGGCGCTCGCGGACTGGCTCGATGCCAACGCCGAGACGCTCGACACCGACGCCACGCTGAGTGCCGACGTGGTACCGCAACTGGCGGGCGCGGGCCTGCTGCGCATTGGCGTGCCCGTCGAGCTGGGCGGGACCGGCGGCACGATCGGCGATGCGATCGACAACGTGGCCGAGGTCGCCGGGCATTCATTCGCTGCGGCGTTCGTGCTCTGGGGACAGCGCACCTTCATCGAATATTTGCTGCAAAGCCCGAATCGCGCGTTGCGCGATCGCCTGCTGCCCGCCCTGCTCTGCGGTGAACTCGCGGGGGCGACCGGCCTGTCGAACGCCATGAAGTTTTTGTCCGCGATCGAACCGCTGCAAATTCGCGCAGCGGACACGCCGCGCAGCAATGGTGCGCCCGCGTGGCGAATCAACGGCGGCCTGCCGTGGATCACCAATTTGCGCAAGCAGGGTTTCGTCGCGGCGGCGGCCGTCGATCACGAAGCCGGCGGCCCGCCCTCGATTTTCGCCATTGCCCACAATGCACCGGGCGTGACGCGCAGCGATGATCTCGATCTGATCGGACTGCGCGGCACGAATACTGCCGCGCTGCAAATGGCCGATACGCTCCTCACTGACGACGACCGCATCACCGACGACGCGCCCGCCTGGCTTGTGCGTGTGCGCCCGGCGTTCCTCGGGCTGCAATGCGGCATGTCGCTGGGGTTGGCGCGTCGCAGTCTGGCCGCCACCCACGAAGGCGGACCGGGCGCGCGCGCGGCCGTGGTCGACGACGTTGCCGCGTTGACCGACCAACTTGATACACTCACCACACGCCTGAAGACGGGTGTGACGCAGGGCGACTTCGTCGACACCCCGGCGAGTCTGTTCAAGCTGCGCATTGCGCTCGCGGAGCTGGTTCACGACGCCGCCACGCTGGAAGTGCAGACTGGCGGTGGACGCGGTTATCTGCGCGGACTCTCGGGTCTGGCGCGGCGTCAACGCGAGGCGGCCTTCGTGCCGATCGTCACACCGAGCCTCGTGCAGTTGAAGAACCAGCTAGCGGCACAACGGGCGCAACACATCAAACTCGGAACGGTTTCATGACCCAACCCACGGCGACGCAACGCGCGCATACCGACACGTTCATCGCCACCGCGCGCGAGGATGCCTCGCGCGCTTCGTCATTGCCCGCGCCCTTTCTGACCCTGCGCAATATCGGCTTGTCGTATGGCGAGCGCGCGATCCTGCGGGGCGTCGATCTCTCGGTAGCACCGGGCGAACTCGTCTCCGTCCTCGGCCCGAGCGGCTCGGGTAAATCGACCCTCCTGCGCATTGCCGCCGGACTGCTTAGACCGAGCGACGGCGCCGTCACCGTGGACGGTGCGCCGCTCACCGGTCCGCGCCCTGACGTCGCGCTGGCCTTTCAGGACCCGTGCCTGCTGCCGTGGCTCTCGGTGGAGCGCAACGTCGCTTTCGGACTGACGTTCGCACGGCAGCCGAAGCTCACGCGCGATGTGCGACGCGCCCGCATCGATGCAGCCCTGACCGAAGTCGGCCTCGCGCATGCACATCACCTCAATCCTCGCCAGTTGTCGGGTGGCATGGCGCAGCGCGTAGCGCTTGCACGCTGCCTGGCCCGTCAGCCACGTGCGCTGCTGCTCGACGAACCCTTCGGTGCATTGGACGAAGTCACGCGTGCCGACATGCAACGTCTGCTGGTAACAGTCGTACGCGATACCGGGGCCGCCACCGTCCTCGTGACGCACGATATCGACGAGGCGCTGCTCGTCTCCGATCGCATCGTGTTGCTTGGCAATCAGGGACGCACGCTCGCACAGTGGCAAATCGACGTGCCGTCGCCGCGCGAAGCACAGGTGGAAGCGCTCGGCGCCCTACGTATCGAAATACTGCAAGCGTTGCAACTCGCGATGTCCCGCGACGCGACAACGCCTCACCCAACACGATAAGTCTCTACGACGACACCCACGGGGATTCTCAGACCATGTGCCAAATTTCCCGCCGCGAATGGCTCAAACTCGCTTCGATGATGACGGTTGCAGGCGCTGCACCGCTGCTGGCATCGGCCGCCGCGCGTGCCGCCGCTGAGCCGGATGCCCCGTTGCGCATCGGTTATCTGCCGATCACGGACGCGACGCCACTGCTCGTGGCACATAACAACGGCTATTTCGAACAGGCGGGCATCAAGGCGGAGAAGCCGACGTTGCTGCGCAGTTGGGCGCAGTTGATCGAAGCGTTCCTGTCGGGCCAGGTCAACGTCGTTCATTTGCTCTCCCCCATGACGGTCTGGGCACGCTACGGCAGTCAGGCGCAAGCCAAGGTCGTGGCGTGGAACCACGTCAACGGCAGCGCGATCACCGTAACGAACGACATCAACAAGGTCAGCGACCTCGGCGGCAAGACCGTCGCCGTGCCGTTCTGGTATTCGATCCACAACGTCGTATTGCAGAGCCTGCTCGCCGCCAATGGACTGACGCCGGTGCTCAAGAAGAACGGCGCGCCCGCGGCCAACGAAGTCAACCTGATCGTGATGGCGCCGTCGGACATGCCGCCGGCGCTTGCCGCGAAGCAGATTGCCGGTTACATCGTGGCCGAGCCTTTCAATGCGGCAGCGGAAAATCTGAAAGTGGGCAAGGTGCTGCGTTTCACTGGCGACGTCTGGAAGAACCATGCCTGCTGCGTCGTGACCATGCACGAGCGTGATCTGACGGCGCGTCCGGAATGGTCGCAGAAGGTCGTCGACGCCATCGTCAAGGCGCAGGCGTGGACGCGCGCACATCCCGAAGACGCCGCGCGTCTGCTGTCGAAAGAAGGCGAAAACCGCTACACGCCGCATCCGTTCCAGGTGCTGCAACGTGTGCTGGCACCGGCAGCGTCCGAGCAAGGCCGCTATCTGGCAGACAAGGCGATCATCCATGCCGACTGGCATGAAAAGCGCATCGACTTCCAGCCGTATCCGTATCCGAGCTACACCGAAGCGCTGGTTCGCAACATGCAAAAGACGCAGGTCGAAGGCAACGCGTCGTTTTTGGCCAAGCTCGATCCGGCGTTCGTGGCACGCGATCTCGTCGACGATCGCTTCGTCAAGAAGAGCATCGCGGCCGTGGGCGGCATGAAGGCCTTCGGCTTGCCGGAAGGCTTCACGCGTCAGGAGATTATCGTTGTCTGATCTTGCGTCCGGCCGCGTGCGGCCTCCGGTGAGCGAAAGCCGCAACGCTGCGGCGCAGACGGCAGGGGCATCGACCACACGTCCCGCCCGACGCGCGTGGCTCGGGCTGGCGGGACTCGCCGGCATCGTGGCGATCTGGTGGCTGGGCATTGCGTTGTTCACGACGTCCGGCTCGCTCGCGTCACAATTCTCGCCGGCGGCAGCACTCAACGCCCTGCCCGACCTCATTCGCGATGAGCAACTCGGGCTTCACATCCTTGCGAGTCTGCGCCGCATCGCCGTCGGCCTTGCGTGGGCCATCGTGCTGGGCGTGCCGCTTGGCTTTCTGATCGGGCGGGTCCGCTGGCTCGACAAGGCCCTCACCCCGTCGCTGCAATTCCTGCGCATGGTGTCCCCGCTGTCATGGATGCCGATTGCCGTGATGTCGCTCGGCGTCGGTGATCCTGCGGTGTACTTTCTGCTGGCGTTCGCCGCCCTGTGGCCGCTCGTGATGAGCACGGCGGCGGGTGTCACGCACATCGATCGCCGTTGGGTACAACTCGGAGAAAGTCTTGCCGCGACACGCTGGGAAATGCTCTGGCATGTCTACGTCCCGGGCATTGCCGCGCATGTCCTCACGGGCGTGCGATTGGCCATCGGCATTCTCTGGATCGTGCTGGTGCCGGCGGAAATGCTGGGCGTGAACGCCGGTCTGGGTTATCTGATTCTCGACACTCGCGACCGTCTCGCCTATTCGGAACTGACCGCAGTCATTCTCGTGATCGGTGTGCTGGGCTTCGCTCTCGACTGGGCGGCGCGATTCATCTATCGCCGGTTCAGCGGGGCCGCGCAGGAGGCGTAAATCGCGCCAGGCCGCGACAGGCCGCTACAATAGCGGCCTGAATCCCGATGCCTGACGGAGAACGCATCATCGAGCTCGAACGTTTACTGCAATCTCAGGGCTTCGGCAGTCGCAAGATGTGCCGCAAGCTCATTCAATCCGGTGCTTTCGCCATCGACGGCGTCGTGCACGACAATCCCCGCGAATCGATCGACCCGACGGGCCTGCAATTCACGCTCGACGGCGAAACGTGGGACTACCGAGAGCGCGTCTACCTCCTGCTGAACAAGCCGGAAGGCTTTGAGTGCTCCACGAGTCCGACGCATCATGAGGGCGTGCATTCGCTGCTGCCATTACCGTTGGCCGTGCGCGGCGTGCAACCGGCCGGTCGTCTCGATCAGGACACGACCGGCATGCTGCTGCTCTCCGACGATGGCCCCTTCCTGCACGCCATGATGTCGCCCCGGCGTCATGTGCCGAAGCGATATGTCGCCACCACGAAGCACCCGGTGACCGAAGAGATGTTGCAGGCACTGCGCAACGGCGTGCTGCTAAGAGACGAGACCGAACCGCTCGCGGCAACGGACGTCATGAGTCCGTCGTCCCACGAAATCGCGCTGACGATCACGCAGGGCAAATACCATCAGGTCAAACGGATGGTCGCCGCCGCAGGCAATCGCGTGGAAGGTCTGGTACGGACCGCCATCGGCGGATTGCCGATGGGGAATCTGGAACTCGGCGAATGGCGCTATCTTTCGCCGGATGAACTGCTGTCGCTGCCGTACGAAGTTCCGCACACCGGTAAGTAATTCGCACCGCGGCATGGCGTTCCGAAGTCTCGGCTTCGGTGCGCCGCCACAAATCACTCGGCGGATCAACACATCGGCGGATCGGGCAGTTTCAGCGGCCACGCAATCCGCGCAGCCTCCTCCCCCGCCCTCACCGGCCCGTTGCTGCATGGCGCCTTGGCTCGTGCAGTCCCGGCGCGCTCAGTCGCGTCAGTTCTGCTTACCTTCCAGCAGGAACTTCGCGCCCTTGTCCTGCCCCAGCGCTTTGACGAGGTAAGGCATCGTCGTTTTCAACGTCTCCTGCAACATATAGGGCGGGTTGACGATGAACATCCCGCTGCCGTGCAAACCCATGCCGCCCGGGACCGGATTGCAGACCGTGAGCGCCACATGCAACCAGTTCTTGATCGGCTTCTCGTCGATCGTGAGTCGCTTCATGCGCTCCGGCAACTGTGCCGCTTCGCGACGCTGCACCAGCGGATACCACACGGCGTACATGCCCGTCGGGAAACGGTCGAGACCTTCCTGCACCGTCTGTGTGGTGCGCGTGTAGTCGCGCTTGTCCTCGTAGGACGGATCGATGAGCGTGAAGGCACGGCGCGGCGCCGGCGGCAGAATCGTCTTGAGACCGGCAAACCCGTCGGCACCGAAGATCATCGTGCGACGCGCGACCGCCCGCCCCTGCGCTTCGAAATTCTCGCGCAGCACATCCTGCTCGGTCGGGTGCGCCTCGAACAACCGAAGACGGTCGCGATCGCCGAGCAGTTGCAGTGCGAAATACGGCGAGCCAGGGTAATAGCTCAGCTTGCCGTCCGGATTGAACTCGCGCACGAGCGCCACGTAATCAGCCAGCGCCGTCGGCAGATCGTCACGCGTCCACAGACGGCCGATCCCGGTCTCGTACTCCCCCGTCTTGTCGGCCCACTTGCCTTCAAGCGAATAACCGCCCGCCCCCGCATGCGTGTCGATGTACCAGAACGCCGTGTCTTTCTGGCGCATGTAATCGATACATTCGACGGCGATGAAGTGTTTGAGTACGTCGGCGTGGTTGCCGGCGTGGAAGGCATGGCGGTAGCTGAACATTAGGCAGATCCTGATTCGTCAGGCCGAATTGTAGCCGACGACGCCCCCGTACGGCGTTTGCGCGCCAGCACCGCACCGGCTTTCGCTTCGTCCGCGGCGAGCGCCTTCACCGCCTTGTGTCGCGGGCACGCCACCAGATGGTCGTTCACCATGCCAGACGCCTGCATGAACGAATAGCAGATCGTGGAGCCCACAAAGGTGAAACCGGCCTTCTTCAGCGCCTTGCTCATGGCGTCCGAGGCGGCCGACGTTGCCGGCACTTCGCTCAGCGACGCCCAGCGATTCTGCAACGGCTCCCCGCCGACGAATTGCCAGACGAAATCGCTAAAGCGCGTGCCGGACGCTTCCATGGTCAGATAGGCACGCGCCCCCTTGATGACGCCATTGACCTTCAACCGGTTGCGCACGATGCCCGCATCGGCCATCAGGCGTGCCTCGTCCTCGGGACCATATTTGGCAATACGCATCGGATCGAAATTGTCGAAGGCCTTGCGGTAGGTGTCGCGCTTCTTGAGGATCGTGGACCATGACAACCCGGCCTGCGCGCCTTCGAGCATCAGCAATTCGAACAATTCGCGTGAGTCGCGCAACGGCACGCCCCACTCCTGATCGTGGTACTGACGGTATTGTTCGAAGCCTTCGCTCCACGGACAGCGTTCCATTTGCCCCTCGATAGTGGTTGCACGCACATGGGTGCGGCGAACGTTGATAGACGAATGGGGCAAGTTTGCCAGCAATTGCGGGAGAAGCGAACCCGCGACGGCATCTCCCGCTCGATATTGGGCGCTCAGGCAATGCCTGATCGGAATATTCCGACGATCGAGCGGGATAAGCACCAGAAGGGGAGACGCAACCCCGTTCGCGTCAGACCATCAACTGTCCGCCGTTGACTTCGATGATCTGCCCCGTCACATAGCTGGCCAGCGTCTCCGAGGCCAGATAAAGGAACGCCCCCGAGCACTCGTCCGGCTCGCCCAGGCGCCCCATCGGAATGCTTTGACGGAAGGCATCGATCTGCGCCTGCGTGCTGAACTGCTCGTGAAACGGCGTCATGATGACGCCCGGCGACACGGCGTTCACACGAATGCGATCGGCCATCAGCTCCTTGGCCATGCCACGCGTGAGCGTGCTGACGAACCCCTTGGACGCCGCGTAGATCAGCGCGCCCGGACCGCCGCCATGGCGCGCCGCAATCGACGTCACGTTGACGATGGCCCCGCCGCCCTGCTTGCGCATCGCGGGCACGACCGCGCGCGAGAACGCGACGACCGAGCGCGCGTTGACGTTGAGCACTTCGTCGAAATAGGCATCGGTGACTTCGGTGAACGGCGTGCGCGCAACGAGGCTGCCGGCGTTGTTGATCAGCACGTCGATGCGACCGAAACCGTCGAGCACATGCGCCACGGCCGCGTCGATGGCTCCCGTGTCCTGGACGTCGGCGGCCACCGTCATTGCTTTGACGCCGTACGCGCGCACCGCGTCGGCTACTGCTTCGGCCTTGTCCGCCGAACGGTTGTAGTGCACGGCGACGTTTGCGCCCTGTGCCGCGAATGCCTTGGCCGCCGCAGCACCAATGCCGGTGCTCGCGCCGGTGATCAGAACGAATTTACCCTTCAGGTCTTCCATGATGTGTCGCTTCCAATGAGGTTGTTGACGAATGCTGAGGGCACGCCGGACGTTGCAACGCCGGTGCCATGCCAAAACAATGGGGCAGCGACTCGCGCCACCGCCCCATTGTCGTCAACTTACCGGATCGATGTGAAAAGCATCGGGCACGCCCGATCAATCGAGCAGGCGTGCGTCGTACGCGTGAACTTCCTGCGTCTGCTCGCCCAGTCCGTCGATGCCCAGTCGCATGACGTCGCCCGGCTTGAGGAACACCGGCGGCTTCTGGCCGAGACCCACGCCCGGCGGCGTGCCGGTCGTTACCAGATCGCCCGGCTTGAGCGTGGTGAACTGGCTCAGGTAGTGCACCAGATACGCCACGCTGAAGATCATCGTCGAGGTGTTGCCCGTCTGGCGGCGCACGCCGTTCAGATCGAGCCACAGCCCGAGTTGCTGAGGGTCGCGAATCTCATCGGTGGTCACGAGCCACGGGCCGACAGGACCGAAGGTGTCGAAGCCCTTGCCCTTGTCCCACGTACCGCCACGCTCGATCTGGTATTCACGCTCGGACACGTCGTTCACCACGCAGTAGCCCGCCACGTAATCCAGCGCCTTCTCCAACGGGACGTAGCGCGCGGTGGTACCGATCACGAAGCCCAGTTCGACTTCCCAGTCGCCTTTGACGGAATCCTTCGGCAGCACGACCGGATCGTTCGGGCCGGTCAGGCAGTTATCCCACTTGGTGAACAGCACCGGCTCGGACGGCACCGCGAGTCCCGATTCGGCAGCGTGATCGCTGTAGTTCAGGCCGACCGCGAGGAACTTCCCGAGGCCCGAAAACGGCACACCGAGACGTCCCGGCGAGGCCACCACCGGCAATGCCGTCACGTCGAGTGCGCGCAGCGCCGCCAACCCTTGAGGACTCAGCGTCTCCGGGGTGATGTCGGCAAGCACGCCGGAGAGGTCACGCACCTGGCCCTGTGCATCGAGCAGACCCGGCTTTTCCTGGCCCTTCGGGCCGTAACGCAGCAGTTTCAAAGCTTTTCTCCTTGCGAAATCAGTTGGACCAGCCGCCGTCGATCAGGTGAATGGCGCCGGTGGTAAACGAGGATTCGTCCGACCCCAGATAGACGGCAAGTGCCGCAATTTCTTCGGGTGTGCCCACACGCCCCATCGGCTGACGCGCCACGAACTGGTCGCGCACCGCCGTCAGACTCGTGCCCGCCGCGTCTGCCTGCGTGGCGATTCGCTGCCGCAGCGACGGCGACTCGACCGTTCCCGGGCAGATGGCGTTACAGCGAATGCCACGTGCGACGAAATCCGCCGCCACCGACTTCGTCAGGCCGATCACGGCCGCCTTGCTCGCGCCATAGACGCAGCGATTGGCCACGCCCTTCACGCTGGACGCCGCCGACGACATGTTGATGATGGCGCCGCCGCCAGCGGCAAGCATCGCGGGCAGGAACGCCCGCGTCGTGCGGTACATGCTCTTCACGTTCAGATCGAACGAGAAGTCCCATGCGGCGTCGTCGCATTCGAGAATCGAGCCGTGATGGACAAAGCCTGCACAGTTGAACAGCACGTCGATAGCGCCGAGTTCGCTCGCCAGCGCATTCACGGCAGCACTATCGGTGACATCGAGCGCACGCCGCACCAGATGCGCGTGATCGTCCAGTTGCGCGAGCGTGTCTGCATTCAGATCCGTAGCAACCACGCGCGCGCCTTCGCGCAAGTAAGCTTCGACGCAGGCGCGTCCGATGCCTTGCGCCGCAGCAGTAATGACGGCGGTTTTGCCCGCCAGCCGGCCAGTCATGAGTGTCTCCTCGTGAGCCTGTGGGTAAAAAGGATGAGATGTCGTGCCTTCGGGATGCGCGCTTCTGGTATCGCCTCAGTCCGCGCCTGAGTCAGCCGCTACCGACGCCGCGTAGGCGTCGCGCACGCGGCACAGATGCTGGCGCATGGCTTGCGCGGCGCGCTCGGGATCGCGCGCGGCAAGGGCATCCAGAATGAGACGGTGATCCTGCAAGCTTCGCTCTAGCACACCATCGACCTGCGACGTCACGCGGCGGCTCTTCTTGCCCAGCAGATAGAGGCTGTTGGCGATGCTTTGGAGGAATGGGTTCTCGCAGGCGTCGATAATCGTCTCGTGAAACGTCATGTCGGCCGCAGAAAACGTTTCGGGACTGCCCAGCAGCGCCTCCTCGTCGTCGACGAGCGCATGCAGGCGCGCGAGGTCCTCGTCGGCGATGTGCGTGGCCGCCAGCGCCGCCACACCCGGCTCGATGACGAGACGCGCGTCGAACAACGCTTCGAGCGTGCCCGCGTTCAATTCGATGACCATCTCCAGCGGTTCGAGCAGTTCGCGCATTTCCAGCGAGCCGACGAACGTTCCCTCGCCCTGCCGGATACGCAGCAATCCGAGCAACGCCAGCCCCCGGATCGCCTCGCGCACCGCCGGACGCCCGACACCGAGCATGGTGGCGAGGTCGCGCTCGGGCGGGAGTTGCTGACCGGGTTTGAGCAGGCCGGTGCGGATCATCGTCAGCAAGCGCTGCGCAACCTGCTCCGAGACGGAAACCTGCACGATGGGATCGAAAGACATATTGCTGTTCAGTGGTAAGACCAATGAACGAAACAGTACGCCTGTCACCTATGAGATGTCAACGGCAGATGTTGCTTACCCGATCCTCGCCAAACCTGCTTTCGCATTTCGCCATGCATTCAACGGAATTTCTCGACGAATCCGGACTCGGAGTCAAACGTGTGATCGCGCAAGATCGTTTGTCCATGCGCCTTTCGATGGACTGATGTCACGGCACTCGTCTCGCGGCACGTCAACGCCTTTCGGTTGTCGGAGTGTCACTTTTCTGCGACCATGACTCGTCGCCCCGAGGTTCTCATCGGGGCAATGTTCCCGCCGTTGCTTGATCCGCTGCCTGATCTGCTGTGCCCCGGCTGCACCCTGTTCCCCGTAATCCTGGAGTCTCCGACGATGTCCTCCTCAAAGACCGCCAAGCTAGGCCACTGGACGATGTACATGCCCATCGTGGCCCTCATTGCCCTCGCCGTTGCCGGGTTCCTGCCGAATAGCGCTTCGCTGACGCTCTGTGCCGTCGCGCTCGCCGGCGCCGTGTTTTCCGCCGTGCACCATGCCGAAACCGTCGCCCACAAGGTCGGCGAGCCGTTCGGTACGTTGGTGCTCGCCGTCGCCGTGACCATCATCGAAGTCGCGCTGATCGTCTCGGTCATGCTCTCCGGCGGCCCGGACAAGGCGGGACTGGCGCGCGACACCGTGTTCGCCGCCATCATGATCGTGTCGACCGGCATCGTCGGGCTGTGCCTGTTGTTCGGCGGTGTTCGTCACCATACGCAAGGCTTTCACGTGGAGGGCGCGAGTGCTGCGCTCGCCGTGCTGTGTGCGCTCGCCGGGCTTACGCTGGTGCTGCCGAACTACACCAGTTCGGTGGTCGGCCCGGGCCTCACGGCCTCGCAACTGGCCTTCGAGGGCATGATTTCGCTGGTGCTTTATATGGTGTTCGTCTTCGTGCAGACGGTGAGCCATCGCGACTACTTCCTCGCGAAGGCGCCCAGTGAGGAAGTGCACGTGCCGCCGCCGTCGCGTCGTACGGCGGTGCTGAGTCTGGGGCTGCTGGTGGTGGCGCTGCTGGCCGTGGTGGGGTTGGCGAAGAAGCTTTCGCCGGCCGTCGAACAGGCCGTGGCCGTGGCGGGAGCGCCGAAGGCGGTCGTCGGTATCGTGATTGCTGCGCTGGTGCTGTTGCCGGAAGGATTGGCAGCGCTGCGTGCCGCGCGCGCCAACAAGCTTCAGACGAGTCTGAATCTGGCGCTCGGCTCGGCACTGGCCAGTATCGGGTTGACGATTCCGACGGTGGCGGCCGTCTCGTTACTGCTCGGCCATCAGATCGAGCTGGGTCTCGCGCCGAAGGAAACGGTGCTGCTTGCGGTCACGCTGCTCGTCGGTGTGATCACCCTTGGCACCGGACGCACGACCGTGCTGCAAGGTGCCGTCCACCTGGTGCTGTTCGCAGCCTTCCTGTTCCTGGCCATTGTTCCCTGAACGAAGCCCTGAAAGAAAGCAAGGCACTGATATCGATGAAAGAACGGCCGGGCGGGCCACATGCGCGTCAGCCCGGCAATACCGTCATACCGCCGAAAGCCGATCAGGCCCTGGACTTGTCCTGATCGGGGGCCGTGTCGGCGTGGCTGGCATCGACGGCTTCGGTGTCGTCCGAAGGCGCGCCAAGCAGCGCACCCAGCAACTTGCTGCCGCCTGCGCCGCGCTTGCCCTGAGCGCCAACCTGCTTGCCCGTCGGCGGGCCGCGACGCACACCGGCGCCGATCTTCAGGCCGCGACGCTTTTGAAGTTCAAATTTAGTCTGAGTCATGGTGCTGTCCGTAAAGCTTGCGTTCGGCCGATGTTCGGCCTGGATTCGATGCCGCGCCGGTTTGATTGCAGCGGCACTCGCGTCGATCGTTCAGGGTTCGATTCCGAGGTCGCCCTCGGCTGCCAGCGTCCTGGCCAGCGCGTGCGCGGCTTCGAGCGCATCGCTCGCCCAGCGGTACGCCTCGGGCGTCGTGTGAGTCAGCGGCGGGTCCAGTGTCTCGATGACATCGTCCACATCGCGCCATCCGGTAAAGTGCACCACCCCGTGGAACTGCCCATCCGGCGCGGGCGACGTCTCCGCCCAATAATAAAAGTCATCCGCCAGCAGGCAGCCTTCGAAACCCATAACGATCTGTCGAGATCCCGTGAAAAGGCGGCATCGTAGCACGACGCATGACGAGCGGCATACCGTCGCCAGGCAGTAGAATACTGCCGCATAGCACCCCAAAGACTCTTTATTACCGACATCACGATGTTCACAGGAATTGTTCAAGGCACGGCCACGCTGTCGTCCATCGAAGATCGCGACGGCATGCGCACCCTGGAGTTGGCCTTTCCCGAAGGCTTCTGCGAAGACCTGACGCTCGGCGCCAGCGTCGCCGTCGACGGCTGCTGCCTGACGGTCACACAACTGCTCTCGCCCACGGCGGCGTCGTTCGACATCATCCTCCAAAGCCTGAACGTGACGACGCTCGGCAGCTTCGGCGTCGGCGCAGAGGTCAACGTGGAACGCGCGGCCAAGGATGGCGCGGAGATCGGTGGCCATCCGCTGTCCGGGCATATCGATTTCTCGACCGAAATTCTCAGCGTACGCACTTCGGATACGAACCGCGTATTGCGTATCGCCATTCCCGAAGCTTTTCGTAAGTACGTCTTTGCCAAGGGCTACATTGCGATCAACGGCGCGAGTCTGACCGTCTCGGAAGTGAATCGTCAGGAGGGCTGGTTCGAGGTCTGGCTGATTCCGGAAACACGCCGCATGACGACGTTCGAAGACAAGGGCGCCGGCTCGCGTGTGAATATCGAGATCGAGCGCAGCACGCAGGTCGTGGTCGACACCGTGCGCGAAGCGGTACAGGAAAGCCTCGGCCGCCTGCAACCGGTGCTCGAAGCCCTGCTCAAGGAAAAGGGGCTTTCGCTCGACGACTTCGTCGGCGTGCCGAAATTGCCGACCGATCACGCCTAAATATCGCCTGAGCCTGACGCTCACTCATCAAGGACATTCATGCAATTAGCTACGTGGAACGTCAACTCGCTCAAGGTTCGTCTCGGGCACGTACAGGATTGGCTACGCAGCAATCCGGTCGACGTCCTGTGCCTTCAGGAACTGAAGCTGACCGACGAGAACTTTCCGCTCACGGAGATCGCCGCCCTCGGCTACACGTCGCACTTCACCGGTCAGAAGACGTATAACGGTGTCGCGCTGCTGGTCAACCACGCGAAAGTGGGCGAAGCGACGGATATCGTGAAGAATCTGCCGAACTTCCCCGACGAGCAGCAACGCCTCATTACCGCGACCGTCGGCGGCGTTCGCGTCGTGTGCGGCTATTTTCCGAACGGCCAGTCGCTCGAATCCGACAAGTTCGTCTACAAGCTGAACTGGCTCGACGCCCTCACCCACTGGCTGTCGGATGAGATGCAACGCCACTCGCAGCTTGCCGTGCTCGGCGACTACAACATCGCCCCGGAAGATCGCGATGTGCATGACCCGGCCAAATGGGTAGGCTGCAATCTGGTGTCGCCCCAGGAGCGTCAGGCGTTTGCGCGATTGCAGGGCCTCGGCCTGCGCGACACCTTCCGCATGTTCGATCAGCCAGAGAAGACGTTCAGCTGGTGGGACTACCGCATGGGCGCGTTCCGACGCAACGCGGGCCTGCGCATCGATCATATTCTCGCCTCGGGCGCATTGGCCGAGCGCTGCACCGCCTGTGAAATCGATCGTGTGCCGCGCACCTGGGAACAGCCCTCGGATCACACGCCTGTCGTCGCCACGTTCAAGGATTGACACGCAGACGCACCCAATAAGGAACGGCACCCGAGGGTGCCGTTTTTTCGTCGCCTCCGACGATCCGTCAATGACTGGCGCGAGGATCGGTCAACCTGGACTCGTAGACGAAGCAGCGAATCGCCGCCTTGTTGCGGGTGTCCATCTGCATGAATTCGAGCCCATAGGCCCACGTGCCGTCCGCGCGCGGACCTTCAACGCTTCGCACCGCCGCCATGCCGAGAATCGGCACGATGTCAGCGCCGATGGGCACCCGGAACTGCAATGCCACGTGATGGCAACCCTCCGGCAACGGCGCCTTCGCGACAATGCCCGCGCCATCGGCACTGATATCGCGCACCAGTACCAGCCACTCCGGCGTGTCCTGCGGATCGGCCAGCAAGCGCCGGAACGAGGCACGCGACGTCTCGTCGATCGGCGAGAGTCGCGCCACGAGCCGTGTGTCGACGCGAGGCGTGCGACGCACCGGCGTCTCGCGCACCTGCGCAGGACGCGACAGCACCACGTAATCGAACGGACCGTGGTGCACGCTATGCACGTCGCATGTGAATTCGTACAGGTTATCGCCCGGAAAGGTCCAGAGCGCCAGCTTGTCGCCTGCGGTCACCGGCAAGTGTGTCTCGCCCGCCGACGGCGGTGTGATAAGCAGCATGCCGTTGGGGGCCCGCCCGATCAGTCTGGCCCGAACGCGAGCGGTCTCGGCGTCCGGTGCGACCCGCACCTGAATCCACGTGCCGATCGGCAGCGGGACCGGCAAGCCGTGCAGGTAAACCGTCGAACCGCTGGTGCCGAGCGGAGACGCCGAATTCGCCGCCTCCGTGCGCCCCACCGCCTCGCCCGTCGTCGCCCCGTCGGGCAGCGGCCGGTGCGGCGCAAACATGGTGAAGAGCCAATCGAGATCGGCTTCGGAGGGCAATCGCTCGCCCGCCGCCAGCAACGGTGTGCCGTCGGCGTCGAACAAAGGCCAGGAAAGAGGAGCGTGTGCGTCAAGCTCGCGACGATTGACCGCCACGAACCCCGGATAGCCTGACGCAATACAAGTCGAGTGCATGATGCCTGGGAGGGTACGAAACCCCTGAGAGCCTGGGAACAAGGTTTTGGCCTTCCCCGCATTCCCGCCCGTGCGGTTGCGTCTTTGGCAACCCTCTACGCGCAGGCATCCGCGGCCAAAACCCCACAAATGTCGCCAACTTACAGAAATGCCACGCACCCCGCCGACGGGAAGCGCTGCCCATCACGGCAACGCATTGCGCGTACGTATTTTTACCACGAAAGCGCGGTCATTCCGATGGCGGAATATCAGCCAAAACGCCCCTCATTCCCGGATTCGCATCGCGCGTGACAGCTTCGCGCAAGGTCGGCATTGCCAAGGCTCGGCGAACCGCGTCGGCGGGAAGCGGAAACCGGACAGCCCAGAACCATGGCAACGTGTGATGACACGCCTGCGCCAGCCCCGGTAAATCGCGCACATCCGGACAAGTGATCCATTCGGCCAGGCACTGCGCCAGTTGACGCGCCGAACTGGCCTCATTGGCGAGACAAGCCCGCAGCGCGAGTGCTTGCGTCACCCCACGCCATAAGGCATCACCGGCCATCGCCTCGTTGAGGACTGCCAGTGCGTACCGACGACACGCGAGACGCTGGCGCTGCACTTCGGCGTCGCCCGCCCTCGATGGCAGATACCACTCCGGTTGGGTGGCGAGCCACCCGAGGCCCGCGGCGACAGAAACGAGTCGGACACGACGCGACATCGAAACACTCATCGGCGCGTCGGCATCGGCGGAAAATAACGGCCATTCACGAAACACCTCCTCGATGTCTGCGTGCCCTGCCGATCGCAGCGTAACCTGTGCGGGCACCGACGACGTGCCGATCAACATGCCGACCCGGTCCGTCAGGCTCAGCGCCGGATGTCGCGCGTCCAGCGCCTCTTTCGCGACGGGTTCTACCACCGGCCACCATCCGCCACCGCACGATATCCTCGCCCGTGCCTGCGCGTCATCGCCAAGCCAGCGCCCCGTCAGCCGGATAAGCGCATCGAGCGGGCGCTCCACCGGCCAGACACCCGCGAGGAAGCCAAACGTTCGCAACAATCCCTGCAGCTGTCGCATCGTGCCCGGCACGTAATCCTCCGGCGTCGTGTCATCGCGCACCACCACCCTCGCACCTGCCCATCGCCAGCCGGGTACCGACGCGTGTGCGAATGCCGCCTCCCCTGCCGTCGACGGTCCCGTCGTCGCCGAGCCAAGCACACCGAATAACAGCGACCTCGGCAACCGCGCAGCGGCCCCGCCATCGGACCGGATCAACACGACGCAAGCGGCGTCCAGCGCATCGACGCCATCCGCCGAAAGCGCCGTGTAGAGGTGAGCCGGAAGCGCCTCCAGCCACGCGACGCGCAGCGCAGTTGCTCGGGCATCGCTGCCGTTCCCGACACCTTCCCCGGCCCAGTAGAGGGTTTGACACATGGCGCCGGCATACGGCCACACCGCCTCGGATGAGGCCTTCACACAGCGGCCATGCAACACCGTCATTAGCGCCGGCACGGCCCATTTCGCTTCGTCGCACGACAGCCGCGTGTCCGTCAACGCCTCGAGCTTGCGAGCCACCCACTGTGCGCGCAACGCAGCGAACTCCTCATGCGCGCCCAAACCGCCCGCCTCGCTCGGCGCCACCAGCAACCGCCCCAACCACTCGCTGTGCTGAACATGCTCGGGCAACCGGTGCAGCGACGGCGCCGTGTCGGTCGCTGGCATTCCAAGTCCGGACCGGTGCCGCAGCGCCCCGAGCAGTTGCAGGAAGACGCTGGCACGCATGGCGGGCTGATCGACGGGGAATGTCATCCACGATTTCACGACATCGTCGAGTTCTGCGGGCGTCAACTGCCTCAGCCATGCGGCATCGAGACGCAGACGTGAGTCGTACCACTGCGAAGCGCCGAGATCGCAGTGGCGTCCGATGCGAATGCGCTTGAGGCTGGCCCCGCAAAACCGGACCTGACGCATATCGCACGACTCGAACAGCGCGCCGTTGAGCTTTGCGCCACGCGCATCCCATCCCACGAGATCGCATTCGCGAAACTCGGCGTTGCGCAGATCCGCTCCCGACGCTCGCCCCTGACTCATCACGACAGAGGTCCACCGCGAGTGCTTGGCGCTCGTGCCGATGAGCGCCAGCCGGCGCCCGCTACTCTCCATCAGACGCGCGCCCCGCAAGCGCGTCCGGTGTAGCGCTGCGTCATCGAGTCTCACCTTCGCGAACGTCAACGCCTCACAACGGGCTTCACTCAGGTCTGCACCACGCATCACCGTGTGCAAGAATTCTGCGCCACGAAGATCCGCACGGACCAGACGCGTCCCGGACAAATCCGCCGCACGAAAGCCGACATCGCGCAAATCTGCGCGCTCGAAATTGGCGTTCACATGATTGGAAAAAGCGAAGTCTGCCCGACGCAGCATCGCGTTGCACCATGAAGTGCCGTTGAACTGCCCGCCGCCGAATTGGGCGCGCAGCGCGCTGATGCCGCGAAGATCCCCACACACCAACGACAGGTCGGGAAGCACGGCGTCGCGCAAATTCGAGAGCGAGAGCGCCACGCTCAGCATGCCAGCCGGCCATTCGCGCATCGGCAGATGCACCCATGACCTCACGTTGAACGCGGCATCGTCCACATCGCTCAATGCACGCCGTGACGCGGCAAAAGATGTCCTGTCGCGCGACCCCGAACACCACGTCGTCAACTCACGCGCGACATCGCCCGCGCGCACACCTTGTGACAGATGAGAAAAGCGCTCTCGCCAAACCCGCCTCAACGCCGATTTGTCGAACGGCAACTCGCCGCGGGCAGCATCCGCTCGAACGCATAGGCGCTCGACACTGACACAGCGATCTCGCGCACGTTCTGCCAACGCATGCGAGAGCCATGACATGTGACGCAGGAGAGTCCGCTGCTCGTCAGCGTCGGCCAATCGCATGGCGCGGCACAAGACCTCCGGCGCGGCTATTGGGTTCACCGACGGTGCAGAGGCCGGCCGGTCACCTTGCCCCACGGAACGCGCGCCCGCAAACGCGGTGGGAACCAGGGCCATCGAACCTGCCGGGGCTTGTCCATTGCCTGTTACCGTGGACTGAAGCGGCATGCGGTATCGCTCCTCGGCACGCGCTTGGGCGCATGCACAAAAAGCCACCATGTTGCCGAAAGAACCCGCCGCTGCGCGCTGAGGAATTTCCGATTTAGCCGCGCAGCCCGGGTGACGCCGCTATCGCGTCGTTCACATCATGCGAGACAAAGCTGGAGAGCGTCGCGCCAGTCCGGAGCCCGCACGCCGAAGTTGCGCGCCAGTTTGTCGTTGTCGAGGATGGAATAGGCCGGGCGTTTGGCCGGCAGCGGATAGGCAGAAGTCGGAATCGCCACAACGTTCGGACGCTTCTCCGACGCGCTCACGTCGAGAATCGCTTCGGTGAATCCGTGCCACGTGGTCTGACCGGCCGCCGTCAAGTGATAAAGACCGCCGCGCTCACGCCAGAAATCGGCATCGACGCCCGTCTCCGTCAGCCCCTGCACCAGCACTTGCGACGTGAGTTCCGCAATCGTGCGACACCATGTCGGCGCCCCGTACTGATCGGCAACGATACGCAGTTCATCGCGCTCGCGGGCAAGTCGCTGCACCGTCAGCAGGAAGTTCGCGCCGCGCGTGCCGTACACCCAACTCGTGCGCAGCACCAGATGATTCGCCCCGCTGGCGGCGATAGCGGCCTCGCCCGCCAGCTTGGTACGGCCGTAGGCGTTTTGCGGGTTGGTGGGTTCGTCTTCGCGATACGGCGTCGATGAAGTGCCGTCGAAAACGTAGTCAGTGGAGTAATGGACGACAAGCGCACCGAGACGTTTCGCCTCTTCCGCCATGATGCCGGGCACGACCGCGTTGACCTGATAGGCCGCCGCCTCATCCGTTTCAGCACGATCGACTGCCGTGTAGGCGGCCGGATTGACGATCAGGTCCGGCGCAAAGTCTCGCAGGGTACGCGCGACGCTGTCGGTATCGAGCAGATCCATTTCGTGACGTCCGGGGGCGTGCACGTCGCCCATGCCTTGCAGGCAACGTGCCAGCTCCCACCCGACCTGACCGGTCGCGCCCGTCAACAGGATGCGTCTTGCCATGTTACGGCTCCCTTGTTGCGATGTAAGAAAGCAAAGGAGCCTACCCCGTTTTGCTTCAGGATTCCAGCCCGAGCTCCTGGATCTTGCGCGTGATGGTGTTCCGGCCGATGCCCAGACGACTGGCGGCTTCGACCTTACGGCCCCGCGTGAAATCCAGCGCTTCGTTGATCAACGCGGTTTCGAAGCGACGCGTCAATTGATCCATCACGTCGGGCGATGCCGAGCGCAGCAACCGCGCGACCTCACGCCGCAGGATCGGCTCCCAGCTCTCGACGCCAGCCATCCCCGATGCGGCAGACACGTCTGCGACAGCGCCAACGCTGCCCGGAGCGCTCACACCACCCACTCCGGCCGCAGGCGCTGACGACACGGCGCCGACGCTCCCGTAACCCGGGTTGCTGCCGGCCGACACCGGCGCCGTCGCGCCACCCGCCGTTCCATTGACATACGCGGCCTGCCCGGCAGACCCCGAAGGCGCCGCCGCCGTCTGGAATTCGGGCGGCAGATCCTTGATTTCAACGGTCTGCGCAGGCGCCATGACCGTGAGCCAGTTGCTCAGGTTTTCCAGCTGACGCACGTTGCCCGGGAACGGGAAGCGCGTCAGATGCGCCAGTGCCGCCTCGCTGATGCGCTTGGTTTCGACGCCCAGTTCGCGCGCGCTCTTCTGAAGGAAGTGACGCACCAGCAGCGGAATGTCTTCACTGCGTTCGCGCAGCGACGGCAGACGCAGTCGAATCACGTTCAGGCGGTGATACAAGTCCTCACGGAATAACCCCTGACGCACGCGATCCTCGAGATTCTGGTGCGTTGCCGCGATCACGCGCACATTCGCCTTGATCGGGCTGTGACCACCCACACGGTAGTAGTTGCCGTCCGAGAGCACACGCAGCAGACGCGTCTGCAGATCGAGCGGCATGTCGCCGATTTCGTCGAGAAAGAGCGTACCGCTTTCGGCTTGCTCGAAGCGCCCGCGCCGTGTCGCCTGCGCGCCCGTGAACGCGCCGCGCTCATGACCGAACAGCTCGGACTCCAGCAGATCTTTCGGAATCGCCGCAGTGTTAAGCGCAATGAACGGACCCGACGCGCGCGGCGAGTGACGATGCAATGCGCGCGCGACCAGTTCCTTGCCCGACCCCGATTCACCGGTGATGAGCACCGTAGCGCTCGAATGCGACAACCGGCCGATGGCACGGAAGACGTCCTGCATCGCACTCGCCTGCCCAAGAATCTCGGGCTCTTCGGTGATGCGCTCGTCGTCGGTCGCTTCGCGCAGGCTTTCTTCGACGGCACGCAGAATCAGTTCGACGGCACGATCCACATCGAACGGTTTGGCAAGGTATTCGAACGCTCCGCCCTGAAACGCGGCCACCGCGCTATCGAGATCCGAGAAGGCGGTCATGATGATGACCGGCAGGCCGGGGTGGCGCTGCTTGGCCATTTGCAGCAGTTCGAGTCCGGAGCCGCCCGCCATGCGGATGTCCGAGACAAGCACCTGCGGCGAGTCGTGTTCGAGCGCTGCGCTGGCTTCGCGCGGGCCGGTGAAACTGCGCACCGGCAGATTGGCTCGTGAGAGTGCCTTTTCCAGCACCCATCGAATCGATTGGTCGTCGTCTACTATCCAGATCGGCTTCATTGTTCACCGTGTAACGTCTATGCCCGGCCGCAGGTGTTACGGCCGACGGCGTGAGGGCCGCATCAGCCCAGGGGCAGCAGGATTCGGAAATCCGTCCGTCCGGGCCGGCTTTCGCATTCGATCAGACCGTCGTGACGCTGTACGAAAGATTGCGCCAATGTGAGTCCCAGACCGCTTCCCCCTTCACGCCCGGAGACGAGCGGATAGAAGATGCGATCACGAATGTCGGCAGGAATGCCGGGCCCGTTGTCGATCACATGCAATTCCAATGCCAGCTTGTGCAATCGCTTGGCAATCGTGATCTTTCGCGCCACTCGCGTGCGCAAAACGATGCGGGCATCGCCGCGCGCGATCTGCTCGCGCAGCGCTTCCGCACCGTTACGCACGATGTTGAGCAACGCCTGAATGAGTTGCTCCTTGTCACCACGGAAGTCAGGCAGGCTCACGTCGTAATCCCGCTCGATCGACAGCCCCTGCGGAAACTCGGCGAGCACCACCGAACGCACGCGTTCGCACACTTCGTGAATGTTCACGTCCGTGGCGATGTACGGATGGCGATGCGGCTCCAGCAAACGGTCGACCAGCGTCTGAAGCCTGTCGGACTCCTTGATGATGACCTGTGTGTATTCGCGCAGCTCGCGCTGATCCAGCTCGAACTCCAGCAATTGCGCCGCACCGCGAATCCCGCCCAGCGGGTTCTTGATTTCGTGCGCCAGATTGCGGATGAGCTGCTTGTTCATCAACGCCTGATCGATGATCCGCTCTTCGCGTTCGTTCTTCAGCTTCTGCTCGTTCTCGATCAACTCGACGATCACGAAATCGGGGGCGGCTTCCGGTGCCGCCACGATGGCGTGCGTATGCAATGGCTCCTGAGCGGTGCGTTCGAGCACCAGATCGAGGCGTGTCGTCTGAAAGTGATTGGCGATGAGCTCCGTCATCGTCGAGGACAGCACGTCCCCGTTCGTGAAGACATCGTCCCACGTCATTTGCGAGAGCGAACGGCGCGAGAGCGCAAGCAGCGCCTCGGCCGCCGGATTGGCGAATACGACGCGCAGCGAGTGTTTTTCGAGCACCAGAAGCACGGTCGGCAGCGCTTCGAGGCCCGGCAGAATACCCGTCGCGGCGAGCTTCGCTTCCCAGGGGTCGACGCTCGTATGCAGCAGCGACGCATGGCCAGCCGCCCCGGCAAGAGTTGCGGCGGCGTCTGTCGTTACTTCGGTGGCGTCCTCAGCGGCGGCGTGTGCGGCTCGCTTCGTCTGCCCTTTCTCACCAGCGCGGACACTTTTCATCGAGGTTCGGGGCGATAAGTTCATGGCGAGCCATGAGAGACACGGAACGCATGAGCGGAATGCGCGACGGATAAAAAAGGGGGACGGCCGCGGCCATCCCCCCGTGCTTGTCGAGCATGACGGTCGGCCGCTGGCGTTCCGTCATGCCGGCGCATTCCCTGCGCAGCGATTCGATTACAGCGAGTAGTACAGTTCGAACTCGAGCGGGTGCGTGGTCATCGCGACACGACGCGCTTCGTTGGTCTTCAGTTCGATGTACGAATCGAGCATGCCGTCCGTGAACACGCCACCACGGGTCAGGAACTCGCGGTCTTCGTTCAGGTATTCCAGCGCCTGTTCGAGGCTCGAGCACACGGTCGGGATCTTTGCATCCTCTTCCGGCGGCAGGTCGTACAGGTTCTTGTCGGCAGCTTCGCCCGGGTGGATCTTGTTCTGCACGCCATCCAGACCGGCCATCAGCATGGCCGAGAAAGCCAGGTACGGGTTGGCCATCGGGTCCGGGAAGCGCGCTTCGATACGGCGGCCCTTCGGATTGGCAACGTACGGAATACGGATCGAGGCCGAACGGTTACGGGCCGAGTAGGCCAGCTTCACCGGGGCTTCGAAGTGCGGCACGAGGCGCTTGTACGAGTTCGTCGACGGGTTCGTGATCGCGTTCAGGGCACGGGCGTGCTTGATGATGCCGCCGATGTAGTACAGCGCGAATTCCGACAGACCGCCGTAGCCGTTACCGGCGAACAGGTTCTGACCATCCTTCCAGATCGACTGGTGGATGTGCATGCCCGAGCCGTTGTCGCCAACGATCGGCTTCGGCATGAACGTCGCCGTCTTGCCATAGCTGTGTGCGACGTTGTGCACGACGTACTTCAGGATCTGCGTCCAGTCGGCGCGCTCGACCAGCGTCGAGAACTTCGTGCCGATTTCGTTCTGGCCCTGGCCGGCGACTTCGTGGTGGTGCACTTCGACCGGCACGCCCAGTTGTTCGAGCAGCAGGCACATTTCCGAACGCATGTCCTGGAACGTGTCGACCGGCGCGACCGGGAAGTAGCCGCCCTTCGTGCCCGGACGGTGACCGGTGTTGCCGCCTTCGAAGTCCTTCGACGACGACCACGGTGCTTCTTCCGAGTTGATCTTCACGGACGTGCCCGACATGTCCGTGTTCCACTGGACGGAGTCGAAAATGAAGAATTCCGGTTCCGGACCGAAGAAGGCGGTGTCGCCCAGGCCCGTGCTCTTCAGATACGCTTCAGCGCGCTTGGCGATGGAGCGCGGATCGCGGTCGTAACCCTTGCCGTCGGCCGGTTCGATCACGTCGCAGGTCAGCACCAGCGTGCTTTCTTCATAGAACGGGTCGATGTACGCCGTGTTGGCGTCCGGGACCAGCAGCATGTCCGAGGCTTCGATGCCCTTCCAGCCTGCGATCGACGAACCGTCGAAAGCGTGGCCGCTCTCGAACTTGTCAGCGTCGAAGTGCGACACGGGCACCGAGACGTGTTGCTCTTTGCCGCGCGTGTCGGTGAAACGGAAGTCGACGAACTTGACGTCTTCTTCCTTAACCAGGTTCAACACATCTGCCACAGATTTGCTCATGCTATCTCCCGAAAGATTCAATCTGGCGCTGCTGGCGCTCATCGCCCGCGTCGCCGCACCCTCTTAACGAACTCCATGTTCGGATTCGCCATTGATAAGCAGGAAGCGTGCCAGCGCATCGCTCACCCGCCACATTCCACCCTCGCCCACTGATTTCTAAGGAAATAATCGATTCTGGTGCGTCCCGCCGTGAATTCCCGCTCGTGGGCTGAAATTCCTTATTTCGGTGCATGCCGCACCAAAATATCACCAACTCGGTGCATTCGAGGATTATGCACCTTTCAGGTGCCATTTATCGAACTCATCGGCCCGAAATCGTGCGCGTGTCTGCACCGTCATAATGCGTCACCCGAAGCCGTGGTAGTGCAAATCCCAAAACATCCGGACGACTCCCAATATCGCGACCGAACAGTTAACACGCATCTAGCGTGTGGTGCACGCTAGAATGAAGGACAACCATCGACTAACGAGATCACAGCAATATGACAAGCGCCAAAGCCATTCTCGATCAAGCCACGCAACGTCGCGCCTCGGGCCAGCTCGCCTACACGGGCGCCGTGACGCCGGAAGAAGCGCTGGAACTGCTGAAGGCCGATGCGAACGTTCGTCTGATCGACGTACGCACGCGCGCCGAACTCGACTGGGTCGGTCGCCCGCAAGTGCCGGACGGCCAGTACGCCAACGTCGAATGGGTGCGATACCCGGGCGGCGTCCCCAACGAACACTTCCTCGAACAACTGACGTCGCAAACGCCGGACAAGAATACGCCGCTGCTGTTCCTGTGCCGCAGCGCCGCACGCTCGAAGGCTGCCGCAAAGGTTGCTTATGAAGCGGGCTTCACGCAGTCGTTCGATATTCTCGAAGGCTTCGAAGGCGACAAGGACAGCGCAGGTCATCGCAAGCACGTGAGCGGCTGGTGCTTCCGCGGCCTGCCGTGGCTGGGCGCCTGAGACTACGTCGCGGCGTCGTGAAGCTCACGCGCCGCCGCCATTCGGCACGAAGGATCGACGCCCCGGACCTGGCTGCCGGATCGTCAACGACGCGAGGAGACGCGTGATGGACTGGACACATTTACTGACGTTTGCGCTTGCCTTGTTCGTGGGCGCAGGCACGCCGGGCCCCGGCATCGCCGCCATCGTAGCGCGCGTGCTCGGACGCGGCACGCAAGGCGCTATCGCGTTCTCGGCCGGCGTGGCGATCGGCGACGTCGTCTGGCTCACGCTCGCCGTGCTTGGCGTCGCCGCGCTGGCCCATACGTTCTCGGGCGTGTTCCTCGCCATCAAATACGCGGGCGCCGCTTACCTCCTCTATCTTGCATGGAAGATGTGGAACGCCCCGGCGATTGCGCCGGCGGAGCCGCTCGCCGCCGCGCCACGCGAGAAATCCTGGCGTCTCTTTTTCGGTGGCCTGTCGGTGACGATGGGCAACCCGAAAGTGGTCGTGTTCTATTTCGCATTGCTGCCCAACCTGCTTGATCTGGCACGCGTGACAGCGCTCGGTTACATCGAAGTCGTGGGCGTCACGCTCACCGTGCTGGCGATCGTCTTCGGCAGCTATATCGCGCTGGCCGCCCGCGCGCGACGCCTGTTGAGTTCGGCACGCGCCGTCAAGCGGTTGAACCGCGCAACGGGCACCGTCATGGCCGGCGCAGCGGTTGCCATCGCTACGCGTTAAGCCTCGCATCCTCTCGCTCTTTTGCGTAATCGACGCCGCCTTCGGGCGGCGTTTTTCATTGCCTCCCTCGGCTCGCCCCCACAGCGCATCCCACCCACATTCCACTTCTCGTCCGACGAGAACCCATCACGCATTGTTGCGATTCGCGTAAGTATTTATTCGCTTAATTGCCGTTTTTCTGTGATAGCCGGACGCTTAGACTGGTTTCAACGGTCGCGCACCCAGCGCCCTTAGCAAGACAGAAGAACAGGAGTTATTGTCATGAATCGCAAGTTGATGGTTTCCGCACTGATCTCGGCCACGATGGCCGCCGCAGCAGGTTCCGCTTTCGCACAGTCGCGGCTGTCGAGCGACGCCTACCCCGACGGTTCGCCGTACGCCTGGGTCCCGCAAACCTCGCAACTCACCCGTGCGCAGGTCCGTGAGCAACTGATCGAAGCGCGCGCCCAAGGGCTGATCCCGCAGAACGACTACGACTACCCGGCGTTCAACACGATGCCCAACGCCAATGTGCCCGGCAAGACGCGCGCACAGGTCTACGACGAACTCGTTCGTGCCCGCCAAAACGGCGAGATGAAGTACTCGAATCCGTAAGCCACGTTTCGTCCCTCGTCATGCCGCCTGCCTCCGGCGTCATGACACGACGCGCGCGGGCTGGACGGCATCTCCTGCCCGCGTTGCGTCACCTCTTCAGCATCGTTGTCCCCTATGTCCCGCCGACAGGCGCGCGCCCACGCCCAGCAACGCAGCACCGGGCAAACCGTCATGCACCCCCGACCGGTTCTCTTCCCCTCCGGTCAAGCAGGCACCGACGGCTTTCCCACGGGCGCTTCTCCTGTCGCCATGCGTTCCCCGCTATCGAATGGACGCATGGGACTTTCGCCCGCTCCCCCGCCCTGGGGAGCGGGCTTTTTTCATGGCGGGTTTCGCGAGCAGCGCAGGCTGCGTGCTACCATGCAGCCGTTTCAATTTGCATAGACAGGATCATCCGGTGAGTGACATCCAACTAGATATCGAGTGGACCGAGCGCGCAGCGAAGAAGGCCGAAAAACTCGTGCCGAAAGACACCCCGCTGGGGTTGCCGCCGCTCGAATGCCTGCCGCAGGAAGGCGACGTGATGTTCCTCGGCAAGGGCGACAAGAAGCAACCGTTCGTCGTGGTGGAGCGTCAGTACCATCATGAAGGCGACGATGCCTGGACGATCATCCTGATCCTCGACCTTCCGGAGTGATACGCACCTCACCTTGAAGACGTTCGTCGGCAAAGCGGCACGACTATCGACGGCGTAAGCTGCTCGCGCTGCAATTTGAATGGAACGCATGCAAGGCACGGACGGCACGACAAGCAGGACAGGATTGGACGAAGCGGCGCGGCGACTGGGGAAACCCCGGTCGTCGCGCCGCTTTGCTTCAGGGAGGCCGTTTTCTATACTGAAGACGCATCTCGAATCGCCTGACAGCCACAGGGAGATCGACCATGATCGTGCCCCACCTCTCCAACGCCCAACTCGTGAGCATGTTTGCGATCGCGGTATTCGGTGCGATCGTCGTCGGGGCCATGCCCGGCAAAGGTGCGATTCGAATGTGCTGGCGATCGCTGCTCGTCGTCGTGGGTGCGGTGCTCACCGTGCTGGCCTTCGAGCTGGTTCCCTTGCTCGCCTAAGACTTTTTTGCGGATTTTCACCATCAAGGGTTGACCCCATGCGGAAGAGCCGATATTATCTCGGTCTCGTTGGGGCGTTAGCTCAGTTGGTAGAGCAGCGGACTCTTAATCCGTAGGTCGAGTGTTCGAGTCACTCACGCCCCACCAAACGAATTTTTGAAGAAGGCTGCGATGCCGTGCAGCCTTTTTTATTCCCGGTAGTATCGGGGCGTTAGCTCAGTTGGTAGAGCAGCGGACTCTTAATCCGTAGGTCGAGTGTTCGAGTCACTCACGCCCCACCAAA
>NZ_CABPRV010000017.1 GCF_902459735.1 Pandoraea capi | reverse complement strand
CGATTTCTTCATGACAAGGTTTCTCCTGCGGCCTTGCCACTAACTTTACAGTGGGATACTTCCGAGGGGTAAGGTCATCCGGTACGGAATGTAACCGCGAAGCTCTGACGTGTTGAATTTCGCCAAATTTTGACCGTGGGAGATGCTGACAAAAAACTACTGAACTGCATTGTGGGTAGTCCATCTGCTTATGCCAGGGATATTTTCACGCGGTAGAGTTGTACCTAAAGCTCGGGAATCACCGCGAGCCGACCAATCGCCAATTGAGAAAACCGGCGAAGAATTCCATCAAGGAGTGATGTGAGGAATTCGAAACGAGTGACGACCTTCAGAGACGGTATGTTCGGGTAAAACCGAAGGACTACGAGGATCAAAGGAGCGCCGCATATGAGCATTACATCAACCACGGCGCCGCTACGCCTTCATCCTCAGGACGTCGGGCTATCCCTGACGCCAAAATATTTTCGGAGTGAGCTGTTAGAATCAGAAGAAATCAAGCAGAACAACGAATTAAAATGCGGGGGCGCATGAAGGTCCTGAGGGTGCTCGCAATGGGTGCTTGTTTCGTTGTCGACAGCAGCGCCGGTAGCGATGTTCCATGTCAACCCAGTGATACTTTCTAATTCCGTGCAATACGACAAAGGTGGGCTATCCGCTGTGGTCACTTCGCGTCGATGTGCAGGGAAGCGCCACCGATATGGCGGCTTTCATGGTGACTGGGACCGCAGGAGAATAGCCGCATCTGAACGGCACATTTAGATTGGGGGCTTCGTGATACAAACCGATTTCGGGACTTTCGATGGCACAAGCTGGGAGCGCTTGTGCCAGTCTGCGTTCAAATTGAAATACGGACCGTCTTATCAACGCATGCCGGCGTCGCCAGGCGACTATGGAATCGAAGGCTGGACTACGGACGGGCTCGCGTTCCAGTGTTACTGCCCAGAACGGCACTACACGCAGGATGAACTCTACGAAGCCATTCGAGACAAGATTACGCGTGACGTGGGAAAGCTCAAGTCTTATGCAGAACAGATAGCTGAGCGAATTGGGGCCACGAGGATTCACAACTGGCTCTTTGTGACGCCGACGATAAACGACAATGAGCTTCACAAGCATGCTCGAAAAAAAGAGAAGGATGCCCGTAAATGGGAGCTGACCATCCTCACCGAAGACTTCAATATTTCGCTACTGGATGCTGGCTACTTCTCCAGCGAGTTTGAGCAATCCAGACGCAATGCCGGGACTGCGTTGCAGCTAGGGCCTGCGGTGAGCAAGTCGACAGTCCTGCCGGAAGCCCCTGAGGAATACGACAAGCTCATCGCTCGAAAGAACCGCATGCGCCTCAAATCGCGGCAGGCCAGCCCAACGTTTGAATCCGAGTTGTCAGAGTTCAACAAACTTGTTCAAGGCAAATTCTTACGCTGCGACCACCATCTGGCGACGATAGAGCGAACGTCGCCACAGGCCTTCGCGCAGGTCATTCGAATCATCGGTTTGTACGCTGACGAAATGCAAGAGCTCAAGTATTTTTGGACTGGCGAACCCAATGAGCTGGTTGATTCTGTCAGATCTGAACTCGGTAACCGGCTCGAGAAGGAGCTCGGCGGTGTCGTCAGTTTCAGTGACGCGCGCACGTTGGCCGACCTCGTCGTAGCCCGTTGGCTTGCCATATGTCAGCTTGACTTCTCGGAGCCGGTCTAATAATGGCAACTCTCGAGTTCAATGTTCGTCCCTCAGTCGTACTACCCGACCATCGGCCGCTCTTCAAAATTACGCAACTGCTACTTGTATTGTTGTTGGCGTCACGCGGACGAAAGTCCAGCCTCGTCAGGCTGCAGTTGTTCAACTGGGTCCTGAAAGAAGACGTGCGACGGGAGAAGCTGGTTCGCGCCGCGAAGAGTCAAGAAATCGATTTCCCTGCATGGGGCCTCGACCCCGCAGTGCAGAAGGCGATGACTCTCGCCGCAGCGGACGGACTTATCACCGCAAGCGCAAAAATGGTGGCTTTGACGAACAAGGGCAGCGCATTTTGCGAGCGCGCTTTGGAGGAACAACTGTACGACGACGATGCTGCGTACCTACGCGGACTCAAGACGTCCATCACCGAAAAAATGGTCGACAATATTGTGGAGAAATGGGGCTAATATGCTCATCCGAGGAATCGAAATCCGAATCATCAGTGACGGTGAGACCTTTGGGTTCCGGACCCCTTTTATGCCTGGGCTCAACATTATCAAAGGGCGTAACTCGTCGGGGAAAAGTACCCTAGTTAACACTTTAATGTATGGCCTTGGGTTCGAAGAGCTGGTCGGTGTAAAGGGCGAGAAAGCTCTCACGTCAGCCGTGCGCGACAGCTTCCAGTTCGACGGCAAGACGCGAGTCATAAGCCAGTCCTCAGTCCTAGTGGAAGTCGAAAACGATTCAGGGAAGGTCGTCACGTTTCGGCGTCCTATCAGGAGCGAGAGCAAGCAAACAAGGCTCGTCGAAGCCTTTGACGGAGCATTGGTCTCGAAGCCCGGCGATGCTGTCGGTGAGCCGTCACCGCTCTTCCTCCATGACCCTGGCGCCGCGAAGTATGAGAGCGGGTTCTTACGCTACCTAGAGGCGTTTCTCGGTATGCAGCTACCTCGCGTCCAATCGTCAATTGGCGGGCTCACGCGGCTTTATCCGCAAGTTGTCGCAGCGGCATTGTTCATCGAGCAGAAGCGTGGCTGGACCGACTACATAGCAAACATCCCGTTCTATCAAATCCTCGGGGCGCCTACTCGAGTTGTTCAGTACCTTTTGGGCCTTGATAACTTCAAGCTCGAGGAGGCAAGAGCGCTCAACGAACAACGCATCAATCAGATTCAGGCTCGGTGGGCAGACAATCTCGCAGAGCTTCAGGCGGCCCTGAATGTGGTGAATGTTTCAACGCAGGGCATTCCGAAGACCCTACACAGCTCGTTCAAGCCATCCGACGTTTCGCTTTGGGTGAGAGTCGAGTCAGAGAATGTTGCAGTACCGAATGCCGTTTCAGAAAAAACGGAACAGTGGCGCGCGATTGAGCGTCGTCGCAAAGCGGGACCAATATCGACGACTCCAGATGTCATTGACCTGCTTAACGAGCGGACCGCCAAGCTAGACAGTCTCATGGCGAGCTACGAGACATTGATGAGCGAAGCACGTCTTCGAAAAAACAACCTCATCGAGTTCCGGCAGCTCATGCAGCAGGCTGAGTCTGACCTACGCAAGAACAAGACGACCCGAAAGCTCCACGACTTGGGCGCTAGTCTGCAAATTCAATCTGCTGAGGGAAAATGCCCGACCTGCGGGGCAGACATTGAGAACACGCTTCTCCCCCACACGGAGGGTGTGACGCCAATGGACCTGCAGCACAACATCGACTACCTTGAAGCCCAGTTGCGCATGCTCAAGGGCCAGATTGCAGGTTTGGAAAGCATGGGTGAGCAATCCACAGGTCACATTTCAGCATTGGAGAGCGAGATTGCACAGCAGCGAACCTATGTCGTGAATTTGAGAAAGAACATTTCCCAGTCGGACGCGACACTTGAAGCCGATGTCAGGAGACAGATAATTCTGGAGCAAGACGTCCGCTCCCTTCAGGCAGCAGAGTCTCGTCTGTTAACGTTCCTTGAGCGCGCGGATGACTTGGTGGATAAGCTTGTCAGTGCAGAGAAGGAGCGAGCGACGTTTCCGAGCGACTTGTACAGCAAGCGAGACCGCGTCAAGATTTCAATTCTTGAGAAGAACTTTCGTGCCAATGCATCGGCGTTTAACTATACGAGTGCGGAGATTCCAGAGGTACAAATCAATGCGGGAACTCTACTTCCAGCATTGGGTGACATCACTCTGCGTGAAGTGCTGAAGCGGAATGTAAAATCCGAGTCGTCCGCAAGTGACTTTGTCCGACTTATATGGGCGTTCCTGCTCGCGGTGTATCAAACATCGTTGACGCGTGAGTACGCGGGCAATCATCCCGGTGTGTTGATGTTCGACGAGCCGGGCCAACATTCAATGAGCGAGACGAGCCAGAAGGCACTTGTGAATCTGATGAGTGGGCTGACGCAGCTTCAGAGTATTCTTGCTGCATCATTCGATGAAAGCGTTGCGGTTTTCGACCGAGTGACTGGAGGCAGCCGGTTTTATCTCATCGAGTTGCCAGACAAGTTCATTGGTCCGATGGAGCATGATGGCGCAATGTAGCCTGCTGTATCGTCTTCGCGTAGAGGCGCGGACTGGTAGACACCAAACGTTGTGACCGGGGTTAATTGGTGTCACGTAGTACGTTTGTAAATGACGGGGAATCGGTCAATGGAGATTTCGCTCTGAATTGTCTGAACTCGGAGCGGAGCAAAAAAGTGCACGTTGGCAAAAGTTGTTTATCTAGATGCGGCGGCCTCGCTAGAGCGAGGACTATCATGGAATGCAAATGCCTTTGACTCTCACTGACGCGGCTCTAGATTGGGCGCTAGAGCATGCACGGACCTACAAAGACACGGACATATTTCCGTCTATCTTTGAATTTGACGCGATTGCTGACTCTTGGGGGACGGTAAAGGCGGCTATCCAAGCGACCGATGTTAGCGAGTGGCGGGTGCGTCCGTTCCGGCGATGCCTTGTTCCAAAACATCGCTTCGGATTTCGGATTTCCACTCAGCTTGATCCGCTCGATTTCATTGTCCTGACTGCGCTCGTGCGAGAAGTGGGGCACAGGCTAGAGGCACAAAGAATTCCGCAGGCGGACGACATCGTTCATTCCTATCGCTTCGCGCCGGAAGCTGACGGCCGCATGTTTTCCGAAAAATATTCATATCGGGCCTTTCAGCAGGCATCCCATGATATTTGCGAGCAGATCGCACCTTCTCATGTTGTCATTGCTGATATAGCGGATTTCTTCCCGCGGTTATATACACATCGGATCGACAATGCCCTTGATAGCGCCTTGGGTTTAGGGCACATGCACGCAAAGGCTCTGAAGGGTCTTATAGGGCATTGGGCAGGAGCATATTCGTATGGAATTCCTGTGGGCTCGGCAGCATCCAGGTTAATTGCAGAGGTTACCATTGCGGATATTGATCAGCTCTTACTCTCTGAGGGGATAAGATACGTGAGATATTCGGACGACTTCCGGATATTTTGCAACTCAGAGGCTGAAGCCTACAAATGCCTTACGATTCTTGCGCGTTCACTTCTGGACAACCACGGCCTGACACTCCAGCAGAACAAAACAAAGATTGTTCCCGTTGAAAATTTCCGTCGAGACTACCTTCGGGAGAATGAGCGCCGAGAGCTCGATACATTGTCTGAACGATTCTATGAATTGCTCACGGAAATCGGTATAGACGACTCTTATGAAGAGATTGATTACGACGCTCTGCCTGAAGAGTATCAAAGTGCAATTGATCAACTGAATCTGGAAGGCATTCTGCAAGAGCAGATCAACGCCGAAGAGCCTGACCTGTCATTGCTGAAGTTCCTGCTCCGCAGACTTGGCCAGTTGGGCGATACTGAAGCAATTGACCTGATTTTTGATAACTTTGGAAAGTTTGTGCCAGTCATCCGGGAGACCATCGAGTACCTACTTCGGCTCGACGGAATGCCGGCGCCTCGAAAAGCTGAATTGGGTGAGCAGTTGATCAACATCGTAAAAGATGATGCTTCAACTGCGTCACACCTCGAGTATTCTCGAATGTACCTTTTACTTCCATTCGCGCTTGACGGTGAATGGAACTCAGACGATCAATACGTGAAGTTGTACAACGATACTCCCGACGAGTTTTCGTCGAGAGAGTTACTGCTTGCTATGGGGAGAAGCAAGAAGGACTTCTGGTTCAGAAGTCGGAAGCAGTACTTACATGAGTTGCAGCCGTGGCTGAGGCGGGCATTCATTTACGGTGCGTCGTGTCTGCCTGCGGACGAATACAAGCATTGGATTCGGGGCATTGATGGGCAACTTGATGACGTGGAGCGTTCCATTGCCAATTGGGCTAAGAAGAACCCCATCGGCCGGGCTTAGCTGCTCGCAGCTACCACGGAGCAGGGCAGTATCATGGTGGGATAAGTGCTCGGGCCTCCAGTGCCATAAGGTTTGCAGGTGATTCCGCAAAATCTTCGCGACCGCGTGAAGCACGTGCATCGTCTCTGATGATCTTTTGAGCCGCTTTGACGGTCCATAACCCTCCCCCTCTGCCTGAGATCGAGCCAGAAGTGGGCGTTCATGGGCTTTTTCAATTTGGTCGTTACATTAGTAATGGGCATCGCCATCCCAGATATGGGTGTTGATTTGCGCCAAATGTTGACCCAGGGGGATGCGCTTTTATCTTGATACCTGCCTCGTTGCCGTAAGGTAATCATAGTAATCCGATGTGTTCGCCGTCGGAATTTCTCCTTTCTAGATCGATCAAGCGTTCGCGAGCAATGTCGGTCATCCAACCGATGAAATCCCCCCACGCACTTTCTGTCAATGCCATACCTGCGGCCTTATTACCTGGTTCGGTTTCCACTAGATCACAGTCGGGAGAGTCATACTCAACGCGATCAGTTTGCAGTAGTAGCCACCGAGGAAGGATGTCAGACCACTCGTAAGGAATGCGTGTGAGTGGGATGTAGCGTCGTCCGTTGCGCTCAAAGGTGTGAAATCCCATGGGCATAAAGTTGCCCAAAAGGCGCATTTTTTGGTCTATTGCCATGAGATAGTCACCGGTGATGAGGCTGCATTGACATGAATGATATATCGGGATGTCGGCGCGTAGGCCGCGAGTGACATTTCAGTATCAAACGCAGGTGGGCGAACAGCGCGACTCGTCCCTCGACTGATCCCACGGTTTTCTGGTTCGAGATGGGGCCATAAGGGGGCGATTGTTCTCGGTATATCAACAAAATAAAAATTTAGGTATTGCTGGGACGCTCATTTGACGCAGTTGGCGGACTACTATCAACAATTTTTGATGGCTATAAATGTACTAATTCCTGCCAAGTCCGTTATTGGTTAGTTGAGGCCCGTATCCCGTTTGGGAGGCGGGCTTTTTCTTTGCCAACACTTTTTTACCCGCGATGAACGAGCACTGCGAGTCCGAGCGCCAGCGCAGACACGGTTGCCGAGACAAGCAACAAGGCAAGCAGGTGCGCTAAGGCGAAGCGCAGCGGGGTCATGTCGACTGTCCCTCGGGAAGGGTATGCAGCAATGGGTGGGACAGATGCACGACCTCATACGCGATGGCCGTCAATGCACTGGACGCGGCTGGCGTCGCCTGGACCGAAGCGTTTGTGGGCGGGGGCGTCAATACCGTAGGGGCGGCCGCTTCGGCCGGGCTGGGCGTCGCGGCGTTGGGGCGTCGGGTGGCCCCGCGAGGAACGGTGGATCTCTCGTCCCGTCTGGGCCTTCCGGCGCTACCGTCGAGAGACGTCGTGCTGTACACGAGTCTGAGAGATCCACAGGTCAAAGGGGCGCTGCATGCGCTGACGGTGGCCCTGCGGTCGACGACACAACCCAAACGCCAGACATGAAAGCACAACGACCTCAACGCCCTGGCGACGCAAATCCCGCCTGCCCGATTTGCTCGGGCATCTGCGGCACGCGTCGGAAGCGTGAAGTGTCGTAGCCCATCGCGTCGAAGCGGGCGAGCAGGGCGCGATAGGTGACGTCGTCCATCACCGGTTCACGGGAAAAGATCCAGCCGAGCGACTTGTCCGGGTAGCCGAGCAGCGTGTAGCGATAGTCGGGGTCGACGTAGAGCGTGAGTTGGGAGACGTAGATCGGCCAGAAGAGCCGGACTCGCCAGTGCCCGCCGCCACTGCCGGGCACGACGCTGTCGACGAACTGGTAATGACGCTCGGGCTGATCGAAGCCGTTCTTGCGGCCATAGAAGTGATCGTCGATCTTGCCGTCGTCGCGCAATACCCACTCCGCACGGCTGCCGACGAAATCGCGCTCGGCGAAATAGGGGATGTTGGCGATTACGTACCAGCGCCCCATGTATTTCGGCAAATCCACCGGCACCGGACGAAGTGGAACCTCTGCACGAGGATTGGGGTTTGGCGGCGATCCCGAGCATGCCGCGAGCATCATGCCCACGGTCGCCGCGCCGATAACGCGAACGACGCACGTCAGCGTGCGTCGCCAAAGACGTCCGCCACGATTCGGGGTATGTCGCACCCGACCGACGTCCCTGACATCCCCGAAGTTCTTGATGTCCTTGATTTCCTTGATGTCCATTAAGGCGGCACGCGGCATATGAATTCTCCATGTGGGTCGTGGGCACTCCGTCTCACCGTGGTTGATACGGATGCCGCGCCCGCGCGGATGCACGAAACCGGAGAAATGTGTGTCTCCCCGCCGCTCCACGTGCATCCGATTGGCTGTCGCGCCCGTATCTAGCCATGTGCAGGGAACAACCGGCTTCTGTTTCGCCCTGCTTGTCGCATTCCCCACCGCTTGTCACGTCTGGATCGCCAACCGTCAAAAGGAGCGATGATGGTGAACGCTTTGTTTGGCCGCCTGCTGATGGTCTTGCTGGCGGGGCTCTCGCTCAGCGCTTGCAGTCCTATCGGCCTGGTCGACGCGCTCACACCGCGCGAGACCTATCGTACTGTCGGGACGATTGCCTACGGCGCCTCGGAACGGCAGCGGCTCGACGTCTATCTGCCATTGCCGCAGGGGGCTGTGTCCACCAGCGCAATGCCGGTGGTGGTGTTCTTTTACGGGGGGAGTTGGCAGAACGGCGACCGTGCGGACTATCGATTCGTCGGCGAAGCGCTGGCGTCGCGTGGATTCATGGTGATCGTGCCCGACTATCGCACCTATCCGGAAGTCACATTCCCGACCTTTGTCGACGATGCCGCGCTGGCGGTCCGTTGGGCGCGGCGTCATGCTGGCGAATATGGCGCCGATCCTGAGCACTTGTTTCTCATGGGACATTCGGCCGGCGCGCAAATCGTGGCATTGCTCGCGACCGATGCCACATACCTACGAGCCAACGGATTGCGTCAGTGCGATATCGCGGGTGTGATCGGGCTCGCGGGCCCATACGATTTTCTACCGCTGCACAGCGCCGTGCTGGGGCGCATATTTCCGGCATCGGTGCGACTGGCGAGTCAGCCCATTCATTTCGTGACGGGCGAAGAGCCATCGATGTTTCTCGGTGTCGGCGACACCGATACCGTTGTCGACCCGGGCAATACCGAGCGCTTCGCAGAACAGTTACGCAGCCATGGCAGTGAAGTGCAGGTACACCACTATCCGGTCGGCCACGCGATGATGATCGGTGCGGTGAGCGTTCCGCTAAGAGGCGTCGCGCCCGTGCTGGACGACATCGTCACCTATCTGAATGCTTCAACAGAACATGCATCCGCGGACCGGTGCCGCTCGTAATAGAGAAGGCTTCCGCTTTGCGAAGCGCCATCAAACAGGTGATGAAATGGAGACTCGTTATGCCACCGGATTTCTGCCGGTGCTTGTGGCAACGTGCTGTGCGCTCGGCGGGGCGATCCATGCGAATGCCGCGCCGATGGACAACGAGAAGACGGTCATGGTCGGTGGAGCGCCCATGTACCCCTCGAAGAATATCGTCGAGAACGCGGTGAATTCCAAAGACCACACGACACTTGTCGCCGCCGTGAAAGCCGGCGGATTGGTCGATACGCTGTCCGGCCCCGGGCCTTTCACCGTCTTCGCGCCGACGAATGAAGCGTTCGCCGCGCTACCGGCAGGGACCGTCGATTCCTTGTTGAAGCCGGAGAACAAACCTGCGCTGGTCAAAGTCCTTACCTATCACGTCGTGCCGGGAAGGCTTTCCGCTCAGGATCTGATGAAAGCCGTCGACGACGGTCATGGCATGGCGTCGCTGAAGACGGTGGAAGGCGATTCGCTTACCGTGAAGAAGGACGGCGGGCACCTTAGCGTGACGGACGACAAAGGCGGCGTGGCCCACATTTCGATCAGCAACGTCATGCAGTCGAACGGCGTGATTCATGTCGTGGACAAGGTCTTGTTGCCGTAAGGCCTCATGTCGCGCGCCGAGGTGGCGTTCCGCGTTTCTGGCGATCGCCTGTCCCGAAAGTACGGGGACGTGAGTTGACGATGTCCCCGTACCTTCTCTGCCGACACATTCGCCGTCGTCCGGCGACAAAACGCAACAAATCTCATCGAGACTCGACACCCTATCGGGCCGGGTCTCCCTACCATTCGTGCAGACACCTTCGGGCCCTACCCGGATCGACACGGATGAAAATTCTTTACACCAACTTTCACGTCGGCTGCGGCGGCGGGCAAGACACTTACGTACGGGAACTCGCGCTGGCGATGCGGCGCGATCATCGGATCACCGTCGCTACGCCCCCCGGTAGCTGGCTCGGTGAGCAGGTCGCACGACTCCCCGGCATCACCGCCGTCAGCATCGATTTCAAGCCGCGCTGGCACAGCTTCTGGCGTGAGACGTTGCGCCTGCGCCGTCTGATTCGCGACAACCAGTTCGACGTCGTGCATGTCAACGGCTCTCCCGATCATCGTCAGGTCATGCTCGCCGTCGCGGGGCTGGCGACCCGGCCCGAAATCGTCTTCACCAAGCACAACACGTATCCTGCCAACTCGCTTGGCAACCGGTTGCGCGCCCGGTTCGGTACGTCGCGCACGATTGCGGTGAGCGACTATGTCCAGTCGATGCTCGAACGCGACTCGGCCTATCCGAACATCGTCGTCGTCAAACACGGTGTGCGTGCGCCGCGTACGGAACCGCTCTCCGAAGACGAGCGCCTGCGCCGCCGTGCCGCGCTGCTCGGTGCGAAGGACGACAGCATCGTGCTCGGCAGCGCAGCCGGTACCGGCGCAGCGAAAGGGTGGGCCGATCTCGTGACCGCACTGACCTTGCTGCCCGAAGCGACCCGTCGGCGCTTTCGTGTCTGGCTCGCCGGTACCGATCCGAGCCTCGAACAACGCGCGATGGTCGAGCAATGCGGACTCGATGCGCAGATCCTCTTCACGGGTTCCATCAACCACGTGCATCACCTGCTCGCCGCCACCGATGTGGCGTTCGTCCTCTCGTACCACGAAAGCCTCTCCTACGCATGCCGCGAAGCCATGGCGGCCGGTTGCGCCAGCCTCGTGACCAACGTCGGCGGCCTGCCGGAAAACGTCACGCCGTGGGTGGACGGCTGGATCGTGCCCCCGCGCGATCCGCACGCGATTGCCAACGTCCTCATGCATATCGCGGACAAACCCGAACGCACGCGACATATGGGACACATGGCGCGACAAAAAGGGGCGACGGAATTCGACTTCGACGATTTCGTCGCAGCCACGCACGCGGTGTATGTCGATGCGGTGTCGTCGCGCATGGCGCCGATGGCACCGATGGCACTGACGGCATCTATGGAAGCGCATCGCAGCAGCATCGCAAGCCCGCAGCGACGCAAACGGCGCACCGCAAAGCAAGCCGCCTGAGACCGTTCGCATGGCGCTTCCGATCCTGATGTACCACCAGATTCGCGTGGTCCCGTCGCGCGACGATCCGCTGCGCGGCCTGTGTGTCGATCCCCATACCTTCGCGGCGCAGATGTCATGGCTCAGGCGCCTCGGCTATCACGGTCTGAGCATGCGGGAGTTTCAGGCTCATCGGCGTGCGCAGGGGCGTGCGCGCGTGTTCGCCATCACGTTTGACGATGGCTTCGTCAGCGTCTTCGATAACGCTATGCCAGTACTGGATTCGTTGGGCTTCTCCGCAACCTGCTATTTCGTGGCGGCGCGCCTGGGCGGGTGGAACGACTGGGACGCGCACGCCGGTCCGGCACCCGAGCCGCTGATGTGCCGGGACCAACTGCTGACGTGGATGCGTCATGGGCACGAGGCCGGTGCACACACGCTCAACCACGTGTCGCTGCCGGATATCCCGCAGGCGGATGCCGTCGACGAAATCATCGGCGCCAAACACCGGCTCGAGACGACGTGCGGGACCAACATCGAAGCGTTTTGCTACCCCTATGGGAATGTCACCCGTGACGTGCGCGACATCGTTGAGCGCGCGGGGTATCTGCACGCCACCACCACGCGACGTGGCCGTGTCGCGCCTCACGACGATCCCTTCCTGCTGCCGCGCGTGGCCGTCGCACCAGACGTGGGGGCCTTGCGCCTCCTGTTCAAATGCCTGATGGGCTAGGCGATCACCGTTTCACCATGCCCGCGCCGGCTACCGTCGGCAGGTTCGCGACGGATCAGCGACGCGCGAAACGCACGCTTCGCGGCAAGGATATTTCCCAAACGTAATTCGCGGATACTGTGCGGCGCTACGTGCCGCCCGTCCGGTCCGTTGGGTGAAACGGAAAACGGGTATTCTTGCGTCTTTTCCCAGCCGCCCCGTAAGCCATGAGCCGTTTCCCGAATCTCCAAAAGCGCTACCGGGACGGTTTTCGCTGGCTGGGTCTGTGCCTGCTGACCGGCGCTGTCCTTGGGGGGCTTTGCGCTCCGATAGCAAAAGCTGCGCCGGGCGCATCGGCGGGGCAAGGTGCCAACGTCGCCCCGGCGCTCGCCACCTCCGCTGTCCCCGTCTCGGCTTGGGCTGCGCCTGCATCGCAAGCTACGTCAGCGGGTTCGGGCTCTGCCTCCGTGTCAGCGCCTGCTGGCGGCACCGTGTGCCGCGTGCAAGGCGGCGCTCCCGGCCGTCCCTCCGTCGGCCTGGTGCTGTCCGGCGGCGGTGCGCGCGGCTACGCGCATCTCGGCGTGCTCAAGGTGCTCGAAGAGAATCACATCCCGGTGGATTGCGTTGCGGCGACCAGCATGGGCGCAGTCGTCGGCGGGCTTTACGCCAGCGGGCTCAGTGCCGAGGAGATGCGTGCCCGGCTGGAGCACGTGAATCTCGCGGACATCGCATTCGACGTCACCGATCGCAGCGATTTACCCCAATCGCAACGCGAAGACGAACGCTACTACGTCGACAGCTTTTCCCTCGGTTTCGGACGTAACGGATTCCAGCTTCCGTCAGGTCTGGTGCACGGCAACAAGCTTCAGGCGCTGTTGCAGGAGTGGACGCCGGCCATCGGTGGCTCGGTGTCGTTCGACAGGCTGCCCGTGCCGTTTCGCGCGATAGCAGCCGACTTGCAGACGGGACAGATGGTGGTGCTCGATCACGGTTCGTTGCCGCAAGCCATCCGCGCAAGCATGGCGTTACCCGGTCTTTTCTCGCCGGTCGATGTCGGCGGTCGCACGCTCGTCGACGGTGGCATCGTCAGCAATCTGCCGGTGGAAACGGCGCGCGCGATGGGGGCGGACATCGTGATCGCCGTGGATATCGGTTCGCCGCTGCGTCCGCTGGATGCGCTGTCGTCCCCGGCGGATGTCTTCCAGCAGATGGTCGGCATTTTGATTCGCCAGAACGTCGCTCGCCAGCGCGAACAACTGCACGCGAGCGATGTGCTGATTCAGCCGGATCTGGGGCGTCTGACCTTCACCGATTTCGAAAACGCATCGCAAGCGATCGCTGCGGGTGAGGCGGCCGCGCGGGCGGCGCTGCCGAAGCTGCGTCAACTTGAATTGAGCCCGGCGCAATATGCCGTCTGGCGCAGCGCGCATTCGACGATGCAGAGCCCGGCGGTGCGCATCGCGAAAGTCGAAGTCCATTCGCGCGGGGTGGTGCCGGCTGAGAAGATTCGCGCCGCGCTGCATGTGAAGGAGGGTGACGTATACGACCCGGCCGTCGTCAACAAGGACCTCCTCGCGCTCGTCAACGAAGACGATTTCGAGAGCGTCACGCAGCAGTTCGTCGACGAGAACGGACAGAACAAACTCGTCATCACAGCGCAGGAAAAGCGCTGGGGCCCGAACTTCCTGCTGTTCGGGTTGGGGCTGTCGGCGACATCGAAGGAGGAGGGCAGCTTCCGTCTGCATCTCGGCTATCGTCGCCCGTGGCTGACGAGCAGCGGCCTCGAAGCGCGCGTGGACACCACGCTCGGCAGCGACGTCGCGGAACTGCACGCGGAGTTGCGCCAGCCGTTCGCGAATCCGTGGGGCGCGTACATTGCGCCATATGTCGACGTGCAGCGCCGTCACGCGAATCTGTACGACGACTCGGTCGAGGTCAAACTCACCCGCTACCGGCTCACGACCGAGCGGGCCGGGGTCGACATCGGTTTCCCGGTCTCGACGCTGGGCGACTTCCGTATCGGTGTCGCCTATGCGCATGGCACGGCTGTGCCGCAATACAACCTGCCTATCGGCGACGATGACGACGACGATCCGGGTGCGTACCGGCAACTGCTGTTCCCCGACATCTCCGGACGACAACTGAGCGCGCGCGCCCGGCTGGTCATCGATCAGCTCGACGATCCGCAATTCGCGCGACGTGGTTACTTCACCGAGTTGCGCGCCGAGCGTTCGCTGTTTGCGGGCAGCAACAGTTACACGGAGGTGTACGGCAAGGGCATGGTGGCGATGAGCTACGGACGGCACAGCGTGAGCGCCACGCTTGAGGCAGGCAACAACTTCGGCGGCGTGAACGTGACGAATCCGTTCGGCTTTACGCTGGGCGGCTTCCAGCATCTGTCGGCGTATGCGGCCGACCAGTTGGCGGGCAACTCGATGGCGTACGGCAACATCACGTACATGAATCGCATTGCGTCGTTCACCGCATCGCCGATTCGCCGGTTGTTCGTCGGCGTGAGTCTGGAGGCCGGTAACGTCTGGTCGGCTGATGACGCCTTTGGCAGCGGTACGCTCAAGCGCAGCGTCACGCTGTTCACGGCGCTGACGACTTCGTTCGGTCCGATCTACGTTGGTTTCGCGATGGCGCCCGGCGGACGCAATAACCTCTACTTCCAGTTGGGCCGCACGTATTGACGGGCGACGCCGACATGCGGCGCGGCGACCGACAGCCGGTCAGGCCGCGTCAGGGAGCGTTTGGGGGCATTAGGGGGCGTTAGGGCGCGTCAGGATGCGAGGCCGGAAGCGAAGTCGCAGAGGTCGACGCGGTCACGGCAGGCCAGCGGATTTCGAAGCGCGCGCCGCCGAGGCGCACCGGATCGGTCGCGGCAACGTTGCCGTGGTGCGCCCGCATGACCTGCTCGGTGATCGCCAGCCCGAGGCCGTACCCGCCGGTGCGGCGGTCGAGGCGCACGAAGGCGTCAAAGATCTTCGCGCGATCCGCCGGCGCGATGCCGGGGCCGTCGTCTTCGACGTAGATCTCGATGTTGCCGTGCCGCAAGGCCATGCCGACCTCGATGCGCGATCTCGCGTAACGACTGGCATTGCGCAGCAGATTGCGCATCGCATACGACATCAGCCGCTTGTCCATGACGACCTGACACGACGCATCGAGCTGACATGTCGGCGTAATCTCCCGTTCGGCATAGAGCAGTGTCGCGTCGCGAACCTGATTGGTGAACCAGTGAGCCACGGACGTCGCTTCGAGATTCGACTGGAGCGAGCTGTATTCGAGCCGTGCGAAGGTGAGGCTCATGTCGATCAGTTCGTCGAGTTCGGTCACGTCCTGATCGATGCCGACTAACGCTTGCTGACACGCCTGCGGCTCGGACGTCGGATCACGCAGAATTTCCAGTGCGAAGCGCAGCCGCGCGAGTGGCGTGCGCAACTCGTGGGAGATGCCGTTTGTCAGATCGCGTTGCGTGGCGATCAGTTTCTCCATGCGCTCGGCCAGCGCGTTGAGCGTACGCGCCAGAGGGCCGATGATCACGCTGTACGACTCCTTGGCGCGGGTGTGAAAACGTCCGCCGCTGAAGTCGATGGCGCGCTCGCGCACCATCACGAGATCGAGCCAGACGGGGCGCATCCAGCGATACGCCACGAACGCGGGCAGCAGCAGCGTGCTCAGCACGCAAGGCACCACGAAGTGCGACGCGCTCAGTACACCCTCCCACGCGCTCTGGGGCAAGACGATCCACAGCATCAGCGCGGGCACGGCGAGCACCATCAGACAGAGCTGAAGCAGCTTCGTGTACGTGCGCACATACAGGCGCGACCAGCTTGGCCGCCGGTCGGCGCGCGTGTCCGTCCACGATCGTCGGAATCGCAGCCACCGCAGCCGGCAGTAGCGATAGGGCTGGAGTTTGTCGGTCTGCATCGTCAGTGCCGGCGAGGCCGGTCGTGAATTAGGGCGAGATTGAGGTCGTGAGGTAAGTCGTCAGCGAAATTGCGCCGGGTCAGTCCCAGCACGACTTGTTGAGTTGGTAGCCTTTGCCGCGCACCGTCAGAATGCATTGCGGCGCCGCCGGATCATCGTTGAGCTTGCGACGCAACTTGTAGATGCCGCCGTCGACGGACCGGTCGATCCCGTCGAACTCGACGCCACGCAGTTGCCGCACCAGCGCGTCGCGCGTCACGACTTCGCCTGCGGAACACGCTAGCGCCCAGAGCAGATCGAATTCGGCCGACGTCAATTCGGGCTGCTTGCCGTTCGGCAACGTGACCGAGCGGGTACCGCGATCGATACGACACTTGCCGAGCAGCAGGCTTTCGGGCTGATTAATGTTCGGCGCGAGATGCTCGTTGCGTCGCAATTGCGCCTTGATGCGGGCGAGCAGCACACGCGGTTCGACCGGCTTGTGGACGTAGTCGTCGGCACCGAGTTCAAGGCCGAGCACCTCGTCGAATTCCTCGTCGCGCGCCGTCACCATGATGACGATGCCGCGATACTGCGCGCGGGCTTCGCGGCAGATCTCGAAGCCGTCCTTGCCCGGCAGGTTGACGTCGAGAATCACCAGATCGGGACGCCGCCGCAGAATCGTTTGCACGGCCCGCGCGCCGTCGAGCACGCACTCGACCTGATAGCCGTGCTTCTGGAGATAACCGCTAATCAGTGCGGAAAGACGGGCGTCGTCTTCGACGAGGAGAATTCGGGCAGACATTTGGGAGTTTTCACGAGATGTCGGGAGTGTAACGGCTTCGTGCACGCCGGTATGGCAAGTCGACAAAACTCGACAATTCTCTATGGCAGCGTCGTCCTAACTTTGTTAAGCACTCCCTTAAAAGAAAAACCCCGAAGGCCGGGGCCTGTCGGGGTTGGGAGCGCGGCGTTGGAGGCCGTCGCGCCGGGGCGTTAGATCGTTACGTCGTTACGTTGTCAAGTCGTCGCAGCGACGCAAAGCCACTTACGCTTTCGAATTGGACGAATCCGATTGAGCGAGGAGCAGCAGGAAGCCGCCGGCGATGGCGATGTTCTTGAAGAAGTTGTTCAACTGGCCGCTGAACTGCGCCGGGTCGGCGGCCCAGAAGCGGTGGCCGATGAAGGCCGTCGCCACGGTGTAGATCGCAAGGCCGAGCGCGAGCGGCTTGAGGCGCCAGCCCAGAATCAGCGCGATGGCGCCGCCGGCTTCGATCAGGATGACCAGCACGGCGACGACTTCACTGAACGGCAGGCCGATGGCCGCGAAATAACCGACGGTAGCCTTGAAGGCCAGAATCTTGCGAATTCCTGCGATCAGGAACAGGGCCGACATCAACACCCGCGCAACCCACTGAATATTGAAACGCTGCATGGCGATTGTTCTCATCCAAAAGCAAATGTCACCCGACGAAGATGTCGGCAATCCGTACTGACTCGTGCCTGTCGGCGTTCGTGCTGCCACAGGTGGCGCTCATCATATCGACGCGCTGCGCCGCACAAAATACGCGCTCCGGAAATTCAAAGTTGCATGGACGGAACAATCGGCACACCACCTTTGTGTTGCGAAGCGTGGTAGTCGGCCGCCGATGCCATCCGTCAAAGGCGGCCTTTGCCATACGTTCGGTGCTCAATTCGCGGTGTCGGGGGCGAAGGCGCTTCGGTAGGCGAACAGACCGGGCGTGCCGCCGGTCATCACGAACAACACGTCGGTATTGGTGCCGAAGCGACCGGTCTCGATATCGTTGAGCAAGCCGGAGAAGGCTTTGCCCGAATACACCGGGTCGAGCAGCAGACCTTCGGTGCGTGCGAGTCGCTGCACGGCTTCGATCATCGCGGTGGTCGGCAGGCCGTAGCCGTCGCCGCGATAGTTGCCGTCCACGATGACGTCCGACGTGGCGTCGAAGGGGGTGTCGCTTGCGCCGAGTAACGCGAGTGCGTCTTCGACCAGTTGCACGGTTTTGGCGAGCGTCGTCGGCTGATCATGGAGCACGGAGTACGCGCGCACGATCTTGCCGCGTCGCCCGGCAATCTGAAGACCGGCCGTCAGACCGGCATGCGTGGCACTGCTGCCGTTCGGTACCACGATGTGACCGAACTCGATGCCGTTCGCGGCTTCGTAATCGAGAATTTCCTGTGCGCAGCCGACATACCCCAGCGTGCCCAGCGGCGACGATCCGCCTGTTGGGATGACCATCGCCTTGCGGCCGCTCGCCGACAATGTTTGTGCGCGCGCGTTTGCAATGCCCATCGTGTCGCTGCCGGCAGGCACAAACGTCAGCGTTGCGCCGAGAATCCGGTCGAGCAGAACGTTGCCGTTTTCGCGGTAGTCGGTCTCGTGTTTCGGCACCAGGTCGGCGAGCAGCAGTTCGCAGGAGAGTCCCAGACGTGCGCAGGCCGCTGCCGTCAGACGCGCATGATTCGATTGCATCCCGCCCATGGCGATGATGGTGTCGACGTTCGTGGCAAGCGCTTCACCCAGCAGGAACGAAAGCTTGCGCAGCTTGTTGCCGCCACCGCCGGTGTCGCCCAGATCGTCGCGCTTGACGAAAATGCGGATGCCGCGTGCTTGTGCGCCGCACGCCTGTTCGAGCCGCGTGAGACGCGCAATGGGCGTTGGCTGGCTCATCAGGGAAACGGTGGGGAATTTATCGAGTGCCGATTGCAACGAAGAGATCATGCTGCCTCCTGACGCTGGCGGTCTTCAGCACGCCCAGCGTCGATGTGGGTGACTGTGGTTGGGGGGAGTCTGATGTTTTATGTCGCGCGCCGGAAAGTCAGGGGGAACCGGACTGAAAGCGCGTCCAACGCGTCGACCTGAAAAAGTATACGGAATATTGAAATTGTATAATCGTCGGGTCGTTCATTCTCGCCTTGATCCACCTTTCGCCTGACGAGCTTCCGTGACCCGAATCGCCCACACCGATACTGCCGATATCGTCGATAGCCCTGATACCGCATCGCTCTCGACCGCAGAGCGCGCCTATGAGGCGATTCGTCGGCAGATCCTCTCGGGCGAGTTGCCGGAGGGGGCGCCGATTCGTCAGGACGACATCGCAGCGCAGATCGGCGTGAGCAAGATCCCGGTGCGCGAAGCGTTGATGCGTCTGCAATCCGAGGGGTGGGTATCGCTCAAGCGCAATGCCGGCGCCATCGTTTCGCCGCTCACCGTCAACGACTGCGTCGAGATGCTCGACATGCGCATCGCGCTCGAATGCCGCGCATTGGAACTGGCGGTGCCGAACATGGCGCCGAGCGATCTGGCGCTGGCCGAACAGTTGCTCAAGCGTTATGCGAAGGCGGATACGCCGCAGTCGTGGAGCGATCTTAACCTGGCGTTCCATCAGGCGCTTTACGCCCCGGCGAATCGCCCGCGTCTGGTCGCTACGGCACAGGCTGCGCAAGAACGCATGGGACGCTTTCTGCGCGCGCATCTGTCCGCCGTCAACGATCACCAGCGCTCGACTGACGAACACATCGCCATTCACCGCGCCTGCGCTGCTGGCGACACGAAAACGGCCGTACGCCTGCTTCGCAAACACCTCGAACAGACACAGCGAGAGGTGATGGCGTTCTTCCGATTGAGCGGGAAGGTTTAGAGCGACATCCCTCGTTTCCTATGCGCTTTTCATGCTTTTCGTTCGCCCAAAATCGTATACGAAAATAATAAATAATATACGGACTCATTTTTGATCGCGTATAGTCCATGTGACCGGGGTCATGCGTACCCGGCTGTTCGGGCAGTCCCGCGCGGGGCTTCGGGCCCATCATCTGTCTCGCCTGTCGTCTGCCAGCGAGGCGCTGCGCGCGCCCGCACTGCGCTGTAGAGCACACCCAGGACACCTCGCCGCTGTGTTGTTTTCCAGGGCTAGGACTTTCCCTGATCCGACGCAACCCCTGATTGCCGGAATCGAAAAACTGGGTTTAATGTATTTACATGTATATACAACGCAGGACGAACTACTAATCAACATCCATCAGGAGGGTTTCATGTCCGAGTCCAAGAGTCTTCAGGGCGCTGCCGTCTGGCGCGGTGCCGAAATGCTGAACAACGACCGTTGGGTCAAGACGTTCCCGGCGCAGGTGCTGGCGCAGATCGACGCCGCGATCGCACTGACGCGCGACATCGACTGGCGCGACATCAATCGTCAGAACTTCCCGCTGCCCGATGCCGGCGCGTTTTTGGACGATGTGCGCGAAGAACTCGAAAACGGCTCGGGCATGGTCAAGATTCGCGGTCTCGACGTGGGCCGCTACAACACGGAAGAACTCCGCCGCATGTGGTACGCGCTGGGCGCGCATCTGGGCACGCCGATGTTCCAGAACTACCGCGGCGAAGTCATGCGCGAGATCAAGGACGAAGGTATGGGCGTCGGCGCCAAGCTCTATGGCGCGACGGTCGACAGCTCGGGCAAACCATTCCTCTCGTCGGGCGCCCGCACGCTGTCGCCCGGCCAATTGCGTTTCCACACGGATCGCTGCGATGTCGTCGGCCTGCTGTGCGTGCGTCAGGCATCCGAAGGCGGCGTGAGCAAGCTGGCCAGCAGCGCCACCGTCTACAACGAGATGCTCAAGCGCCGTCCGGACCTGCACGCACTGCTGTGCCAGCCGATTCCGCGCAGCCGCTTCGGCGAAGAAGCCGGTGGCGAACACGTCGCCTACGACCTGCCCATTTTCGGCGTGCGAGACGGCAAGCTGACGAGCCACTTCTCGCTCACCTATATTGAGAACGCGCAGATGCTGCCGGGCGTGCGCAAGCTCAGCGACGCCGAGCACGAAGCCATTCAGATGCTCATGGCGCTGGCCGAAGAAGAATGCTTCCAGATGCGCTTCGCGCCGGGCGACATTCAGTTGCTCAACAATCACATCGTGTACCACGGCCGCACCGCCTTCGTCGACGACGTGAAGACGGGGCAGGACCGCATGCTCATGCGTCTGTGGCTGTCGATGCCCAACTCGCGCGCCCTGCCGGAGGATCACGCCGTGCTATGGGGCGATGTCGGTGCCGGCAAGCCGCACGGCGGCATTGCACAACCGGCGGCCGCACTGCCTGCCAATTTGTCCGCAGCCGCTGCCTGAGCTCGCCACCTGAGCCCGACGCCTGACCCTAACCCTGACGTTCGCGCCCCCGAACCCCACACTCAAGACGCAAGGAGAGACTTCCCCATGAACCCGATCGAACGGCAAGACAAGAAACGCGCAACCCGCAAGACGACCCCGCTGCGCATGCTGCTCATTCCGCTCATGCTGGGCGGCCTCTGCGCGATGTCGACGACGGCCGCCGCCGCGCCCGACTACGGCAACTGCCAGGTCACCGGCACGCGTGGCTCGATCAAGCTCGAAACGGTCACGCCGGGTGCGCTGTCGGTGCGTCCCGTGCTGCCGGCCCCGGGCTGGTGGAACGGCGACTCGCCCGACACCATCAAGGACGGTTTCGAGTACTGCATGGCCGCGAACATGGCCTACCGCGCAGGTCTGGATCGCGTGATCGTCGTCAATCGCTCGTTTGCGCAAGTGGTGACGGGGCAGGCAAAGGGCTTCGATATCGCGCTGAGCGAAATCACCATCACGGACGAGCGCAAGAAGGTCGTGAACTTCACCGACCCGTACTTCAACTCGGATCAGGGCATTCTCGTGAAGACGGGGACGAAGGTCGATCGCGAGAGCATCAAGAAGATGCGTCTGGGCGTGAAACAAGGCACCACGATCCTGCCGTATCTGACGGACAAGGTGAAGGTCGCCGAGCACCCGAAGGTCTACACCGATGCCGCCGCCATGTACGCCGCGCTCGCCGCCGGTCAGGTCGACGCCGTGCTGTACGACACGCCCAACGTGCTGTCCATCGCCAAGAAGTCGGAAGGCCGCTTCGAAGTCGTTGGCCGCTACGACACGAGCGAGCAGTGGGGCGGTCTGGTCAACAAGGACTCGCCGAACCTCGCCGCGTTCAACAAGCTGATCGCCGAGATGAAGAAGGACGGCACGTTCGACCGTCTGGCCACGCAATATCTCGTGCCGAGCCTCGGCGCCGATCCCGCCAAGCTGCCGATCCTGACGCCGTGAGGTCGCCACGACCATGAGCCAATCCACTCAAAAGGCGCCGGAGGCGATCCTCGGCAGCATGGGCCGGGAGCGTCGCCTGAACATCGGCGGCATGCCGTCGGCGCCCACGGTGCTATGCCTGTGTGCGTTGCTGGGGGCGGCGATTGCCGTCGCCAGCAGTGTCTACACGATCGCCGCGCTGCGTGATGGGCTGCTCGCCGACCAGTTGAACGGCTGGTGGGTGCCCGTAGGCACCGTCGTGCTCGGTCTTGCGTCGCTGCTCGTGCTTATGCCGCTCGCGCGTGGTTTCGCGCGCTATCGGGACTTCGGACGCGCCACCTCGCGTCGCGACATCGTCGCGGCACGGGTGGCCAGATCGGAGGCGGGCGTGCAAAGCTGGATCACGCTGGGTTACACGCTCGCGCAACTGATCGTGGTGCTCGCGTTGCAGTTCGTGCTGGCGAACAATCTGGCGGTGGCGAAGACATTCTTCCTCGTGCCGCTGATCGTCAACACGTTCCCGCTCGTGCTCACTGCCTTCTGGGTGAACGTGAAGATCTTCCTGATCGCGGAAGTCTTTGTGCTGATCTGGGGCCTGATCGTGGCGCTGGCGATGTTCGCCCCCGGTAATGCCGGCAAGCCGCTGCGCTTCATCGCCACGGCCTACGTCGACATCTTCCGCGCGATGCCCGCCGTGCTGGTGATCTATCTGGTCGGCTTCGGTCTGCCGCTCACCGGCGTGCCGATCCTGAAGGACCTGTCGCTCACCACGTATGTCGTGATTGCGCTGACGCTGACCGTCGGCGCCTACGTCGCAGAGATCTACCGCGCCGGGATTCAGGGCGTGCACTGGTCTCAGGTGGCGGCGGCGCGCTCGCTCGGCCTGTCGTACACGCAGACGCTGCGCTTCGTGGTGCTGCCGCAGGGCATCCGGCAGATCATTCCGCCGCTGCTCAACGCGTTCATCGCCTTGCAGAAGGACACGGCGCTGGTCAACGTGGTCGGGGTGATCGATGCGTTCAACCAGTCCATGGTGATCGCGTCGAACCACTACAACCTGTCGGCAGCGACCACCGTGGCCATTCTCTTCATCATCATCTCGGTTCCGCAGGTGCGTTTCGTGGAACGGATGGCAAAACGCGACCGCGCCCGCATGCGCGCTGGCGGCGCCTGAGGAGCGAACGACCATGTCATTCATCGAGATTCGCGATATCGCCAAGTCGTACGGGGACGTTTCCGTCATCAACGGTCTGGCGATGACCGTGGAAGAGCATCAGGTGGTGTGTCTGATCGGGCCGTCCGGTTCGGGCAAGTCGACGTTGTTGCGCTGTATCAACGGACTGGAATCGATCGACGCGGGCGAGATCCTCGTGCACGGCGATCGCATCACCGGACCGGGCGTGGACGTCAACTCGCTGCGCCGCGACATCGGCATCGTCTTCCAGGGCTACAACCTTTTCCCGCACATGACCGTGCTGGAGAACGTGACGCTGGCGCCGATCCGTGTGCTCAAGCAACCGAAGCGTGAAGCCGAAGCGCGAGCGATGGCGTTGCTCGAACGCTTCAGCCTCGCGCACAAGGCCAATGAGTACCCGGATCGCATGTCGGGCGGGCAGCAACAGCGCGTGGCGATTGTGCGCGCGCTGGCGATGGACCCGATGGTGCTGCTGCTCGACGAAATCACGTCGGCACTCGACCCGGAGCTGGTGTCGGAAGTGCTCAACATCGTGCGCGATCTGGCGCACGAGGGCATGACGATGCTGCTGGCGACGCACGAGATGGGCTTCGCGCGCGAAGTGGCGTCGAAAGTCTGCTTCCTGTGCGACGGCGCAGTGTGCGAAGAGGGGCCGCCCGAGCAAATATTCGGCGATCCTCAGCAGGAGCGCACGCGCGCGTTCTTGCGCAGCATTCGCCAGGCGAAGCGTCTGTAAGAAAGACCCCCTCGAACGTTCATGTGCGAGGGGGGGGGGTGCTTTGCACGGGGACTTCCGACCTGCGATTCAGGCCGGGCAGGGGCCGGTCGATTCCCGCAGGATCAGGCGCGTTTTCACGGTGCTGACCGATGCCGGTTGTCCGGCGCGTTTGCGCAGGAAGATGTCGACGGCGGACTCGCCGAGCGACTGCGTCGGGATCGCCACGGTCGTCAGCGGCGGCTCCAGCAGCGACGCCAGCTCGATATCGCCGACCGCTCGATGCTGGGTCAGGGGCAGGAGCTCTGGTTGGCCGACCGTCTACAAAAGACGACAGCGCAATGGAACGTGGTCGCCTCGACCGTGAAGATGACGCCCTTCGACATGCGTCACAATGGCGAGCTGTATCGTTACCTGCAATCGTGGGCACGTCGATCAGCGCCTTGCGGCCCGAGCCGCTGGCCCGGCCAATGATGCAGGGCATGCCGGACAATCCCGCGTCAACTATTTCGAGAGCGAGCAGCGCGGCTATATGCGATGCACCGTAACGCGCAACGAACTTCTGACCGATCTGCGAACGATCGACTTCACCGACAAGCCGGGTGGCGCCGTCCGGACGAGCAAACGCTTCGTCATCGAGAACGGCAGGACCGGCGCACTGGAAATCTGACCCTCATGACGCCTTCCGACAATCCGCTGCTGCAAGCTTTTCATCCGCATGGCGACACCATCGCTGCCGTACTCGACACGATGGGCGTGCAGGCCAGCCAGCAAGACAGCGACGACGGCTCGCACGACTGGTCGCATCTGATCCGTGTCTGGAAACTGGTGAAGGAGATCGCCGCCGAGGCGTCCGGGCTCGATCTGGAGATGCTCGCCGTCGCCACGTTGCTGCATGACTGCGTGGCAGTGGAGAAGACCGATCCGCGCCGCTCGCAGGCGTCGCGCCTGTCCGCCGGCAAGGCCAGCGAAGTGCTGCGTACGATGGGCTGGGAAGCGGCGCGCATCGATGCCACCGCCCACGTCATCGAAGCGCACAGCTTCTCGGCGGGCATTCCCCCGCGTTCGCACGAGGCTTGTGTGCTGCGCGACGCCGACCGCCTCGATGCCATCGGCGCCATCGGCATCGCTCGCACGTTCTACGTGGCCGGACGCAACGGTTCGCGACTGTACGACCCCGTCGATCCGTTCGCGGCCCACCGTGAGCTGGACGACCGTCGTTTCGCACTCGATCACTTCGAAACGAAACTGCTGCATCTGGCCGACGGCCTCATGACCACCACGGCGCAGCGCATCGGCGAGCGACGTGTGGCCACGATGCGGGCGTACGTCGATCTGCTGCGTGAGGAAATCTCTCCCGAGCGCTAACGGTAAATGCGCTGAATCGTCGGGCGACGGGTCGTCCGACGCGAAAACTCCACCACGTCGACGAATGAATATTCGTCAACCGTTGTTCATTTAATTAGTTATGCGAAATATAACGATGAAGATGCCGATTGCGGCAGGTCTGCTGCTGGGTGCTGTCTGCGCGATGCCGTCGGTCGCGATGGCGCAGAGTTCAGTGACGCTGTAGGGCATCATCGACACCAGCCTGCAATATGTGAATCACGCGGGCGGCAAGCAGAGCCAGATATCGATGGTGACCGGCAACGGCCTCGGCACGCGTTGGGGCCTGACCGGCACCGAGGATCCCGGTGGCGGGCTGCAATCCGTCTTCAAGCTGGAGAACGGCTTCGATTCGACCAACGGACGCCTGCTGCAAGGCTCGCGCGAGTTCGGCCGTCAGGCCTATGTGGGACTGACGAGCCGCGAGTGGGGCGCGGTGCTGATCGGGCGTCAGTACGATCCGCCCATCGATCAGGTGCTGCCCACGCAGGGCAACTTCTTCGTAGCGCGTCCGTCCAGCACCTCGGGACTTCTTCTCACCAATCCGCCTGTCGGCCAATCCGCCCGCGCCGTCGCAACGCTCAGTCTGCGACGGCGTCCAGCGGCACTTCCAGTCCGACTTTGACGTTGCTCATCGAGACCAGCGTCTTGAAGCGCTTCACGTTGTTGCTCTCGAAGAAGAGCGTGCGCGTGAGCGCCGTGTACTGCGCCATGTTCTGCACGACCATGATCACGACGAAGTCGCATTCTCCCGCGACGTAGTAACACTGCTGCACCTGCGGGCACGCCAGAAAGCTGCGCTTCATGGCGTCGAGCAGGTCGAGCCGCTCGTTCTCGACTTCGACTTCCGTGATGATCGTGAGCGGATAGCCCACGCGCTCGGGATCGACCAGCGACACCGTCTTGCGTGTCACGCCTTCGTCGGCGAGCTTCTTCAGCCGCCGGTTCACCGCTGCGGATGACAGATTGACCTGCGCGCCCAGCGCGTGCTGGGGCGTCGTCGCGTCTTGCTGAATCGCCGCGAGCAGGGCGATGTCGTAGCTGTCGAGGCTCATGGGGCGCAATAAAAGTTCGCTTGAGACGGCAAAAACGCGTGAATCGTACGCGCTGCGCGGAATATTATTCAGGCTGTCCGATGATACTCCGCTAGCGGCAACGTGCCGTCTCCCGGCGTCATCCCTGCAATATCTGCGATATGCGCTTCCCGCTTCCCGTTTCACGCTTTCCCATACCTACAAGAACGACCGACCGCCTCATGTCCGACACGAAAACCCCCGCCCTCCGTCTGAACGGCCCCGTCCTGCTGCAACAACTGCGCGACCTAGGTGACATCGGCGCCGATCCTGTCGCGGGCGGACGCACGCGCGTCGCCCTTTCCGACGACGAAAAGGCCGGCCGCGATCAGGTCGTCGCCTGGATGCGTGAGCTCGATCTCGACGTGCAGATCGACCGCATCGGCAACATCTTCGGCACGCTGCCGTCCGCGAAGGACGCAGCGGGTCAGATGCCGCGTCCGTTGATGATGGGCTCGCATATCGACACCGTCATCAACGCCGGTGCGCTGGATGGCTGCTACGGTGTGCTGGGCGGTCTGGCTGTCGCCCGTGCGTTTCGCGACGCGGGCATCGTGCCCTCGCGCCCGATCACCGTGGCGGCGTTCACCAACGAGGAAGGCGCACGCTTTCACCCCGACATGATGGGGTCGCTGGTCCACGCGGGCGGTCTGCCGGTGGAGGAAGCGCTCGATGCCATCGGCACGGATGGCGCGCGTCTGGGCGACGAACTCGTGCGTATCGGCTACGCCGGTGACATGGCGCCGGGCACGCTCGTGCCGCACGAATACCTCGAACTGCACATCGAGCAAGGTCCGATCCTCGAAGCCGAGGGACTGGAAATCGGCGTCGTCGAGAACTTGCAGGGCATTTCGTGGCAGCAGATCACCGTGCAGGGCAATGCCAACCATGCGGGCACGACGCCGACGAGTCTGCGTCACGATGCGGGCTACGTGGCCGCCGCGACGGTGGCGGAACTGCGCCGCATCGCCGTCGAATCGGGCACGACGCTCGCGACCGTCGGCACGATCAAGTTCGAGCCGGGTGTCATCAACGTGATTCCGCGTCGTGCCGTATTCACCGTCGACATGCGTGATCCGGACGAGCAACGCCTGAGCGAGAGCGAAGCGCGTCTGGCCGATTTCCTGATGAAGACGGCGGCGGAAGAGGGCGTGCGTGTCTCGACCGAGCGCTTCGCGCGGTTCCAGCCGGTGGTCTTCGATGCTGCACTGGCAGACGCCATCGAAGCCAGCGTCAAGCGCATGGGGCTCTCGTACAAACGCATGACGTCGGGCGCCGGGCACGATGCGCAGATGATCGCGCGCATCGCGCCGGCCGCCATGATCTTTGTGCCCAGCCGGGGCGGCATCAGCCACAACCCGCGCGAGCATACCGACGACGATCAGCTCGTGCGCGGCGCCGAAGTGCTGCTCGATGTCGTCGCGCATCGTCTTGGCGCCGTGCCGGCGTGATGTCGTTTGCCGCTACGTCACCCCATCGTCTTTTCTGAACATCCCGCAACACCGGAGCCCCCCATGCTTTACGTCAATCCTCGCGCCACGCGTGCGCCTTACCCGGCCGAACTTCAGGACATCATGAGCATCGCGCGTGCGCAGCAAAGCCGCGAGTGGCTGGCGCATTGGGACGGGCTCGCGCCCGGCAGCACGCCGCTGCGCACGTTGCCCGGACTGGCCGCGTCGCTCGGAGTGCGCAGCGTACTCGTGAAGGACGAGGCGAAGCGATCGGCGCTCGGCAGCTTCAAGGCGCTCGGCGCGCCGATTGCACTGGTGCGTCTGCTGTTGCGCGAGTTCGGGGCACAGGGATTCACGGCGCAGTCGCTGCTCACGGGGCAGCACCGCGAAGCGCTGCGCGGCTTCACCGTCATCAGCGCCACGGACGGCAACCACGGTCGTGCGCTGGCGGCCGCGGCGCAGCGTATCGGTTGTCACTGTGTGATCGTGCTGCACGCCCACGTGAGTGACGAACGCGAGCAGGCGATTGCCGCTTACGATGCCGAGATCGTGCGCATCGCCGGAAACTACGACGCTTCCGTCGAGGAAGCGGCGGCGCTTGCCACCCGTCATGGGTGGCACGTGGTTTCGGATACGTCCTACGATGGATACGAAGTCATTCCGCGCGACGTGATGCAGGGGTACGGCACGGTGGCGGCGGAGGTCTCGGAAGCGCTCGACGACGACGCGTCGCGCGTGGGCGCTGTCAGCACCGTGACGCACGTCTTCCTGCAAGGCGGCGTGGGCGGGCTGGCCGCCGGGATCGTGAGCTATCTCTGGGAGCGTTGGGGCGTGTGGCGTCCGACGTTCGTGGTCGTCGAGCCGGAACAGGCCGATTGCCTCTATCAGAGCGCCATCGCAGGCAAAGCGGCCTCGGCGTCGGGGTCGGTCGATTCGGTGATGGCCGGACTGGCGTGTGGCGAGACGTCGCCGCTTGCCTGGCGTTTCCTGCAACCGTCGGTGGACGCGTTCATGACCGTCACCGATGCGCAGGCGGTCGATGCCATGCAGCGTCTTGCGCGCGGCAGCGACACCGATGTGCCGTTCGTCGCGGGAGAGTCCGGCGTCGCCGGGCTGGCCGGACTGGCGCTGGCCGCGGCGACGCCCGCGATGGCGGCGGCGCTCGGGCTGACGGTCGACTCGCGCGTGTTGCTCATCAACACCGAAGGCGCGACGGCACCGTCTGTGTATGCGGCGCTTGTGGGCGAGTCGGCAACCGACGTCGAGGCGCGTCAGCAGGCGTGGCTCACACGCTGACATCGACGTCATCAAGATCATCGAGACCATCGACATCACCGGAAAGGGTAATCGGCCATGAGTCAGGACATCGCGCAGGACACCTATTTCGCCAAGGCGCTCACCGGTTGGCGGCATGCCTTCCATCGGTTGCCGGAGACGGGATTCGAAGAGGTCGCCACGTCGCAGACGGTCGCGACGATTCTCGAGAGCCTCGGGCTGGAGGTTCACCGCAACATCGGCGGCACGGGCATCGTGGCGAACCTCCGCGTGGGGACGGGTGGCGGCGCCATTGGCATTCGCGCTGACATGGATGCGTTGTCGATCGCCGAGCAGGCGCCGGGGCGCGATTACGCGTCGCAGGTGCCCGGCAAGATGCATGCGTGCGGGCACGACGGTCACATGTCGATGGTGCTTGGCGCGGCGAAGTTGCTCGCCGAGTCGCGTGACTTCAACGGCACGGTGCGCTTCATCTTCCAGCCCGCCGAGGAGCATGGCCGCGGCGCGAAGGCGATGATCGCCGACGGGCTGCTCACGCGCTTGCCCATCGATGCGATCTACGGCGTGCACAACATGCCGGGAATTCCGGCAGGACGGATCGCCACGCGCACCGGCGGCATCATGGCGAGCGAGGACAACTTCGTCATCCGGATTCGCGGCAAGGGCACGCATGCGGCGCGTCCGCACATGGGCATCGATCCGCTGGTGATCGGCGCGCAGATCGTGGTGGCACTTCAGACCGTGGTATCGCGCAGCGTCGATCCGGGGCTGTCGGCGGTGGTGTCATGCACCGAGTTCATCACGGACGGCATTCGCAATGCGATTCCGACGAACGTCGTCATCAAGGGCGACACGCGAAGCTATACCCCTGACGTTCAGCAGTTGCTCGAAGCGCGCATGCGCGAGATTTGCATGGGCGCGTGCGCGATGCACGGTGCGCATTGCGAGTTCGAGTACACGCATGAATTTGCACCGACGGTGAACTGGGCCGACAACACGGCGCTCGCCGTGCGTGCCGCGAAGGCGGTGGCGGGGGAGGCGGGCGTTGATGACGACGTCGCGCCGATGATGGCGTCGGAAGACTTCGGTGTCTTCTTGCAGCACGTGCCGGGCAACTTCGCATTCATCGGTAACGGCAGCGGCGATGTGCCGGGCGCGATCCCGCTGCACAACGCCGGCTATGACTTCAACGACGCGATTCTGCCGCTCGGCGCGCGTTACTTCGCGCAGATCGTGCGCGACAGCCTGCCGCGCTGAACGGGTGTTCCGGTGCGGTGTCGTGCTCAGCGCACCGGCGTGAGCGGCACTGTCCCGGCGTTGATGACGGCGTCGGGCAGCTCGCGCACGGCTTCGAGCGTCTTGCGGATGTGCGCGGCGAGCAGCGCGGCGGCTTTATCGGCGTCGCGTGCGAGACAGGCGTCGAAGATCGCCCGATGCTCCTCATGCACGTCGCGCGGCACCGGACGATGCGTGATCGACAGCCGTCGATACCGCTCCGACTGGCGATACAGAATCGCCAGAAAGTGATGCAGCCAGCGCGACGGACACGCACGGATCAGCACTTCATGAAACGCCCGGTTGCGCACTTCCCACTGGGCGAACTGGCCGCCGTCGCCGGTCTTGCCATCCCCCAACCGCTCTTCGGCGAGCGTGAGCAGGTGAAACGCGCTCGTCAGATCGGCTTCCCACGTGTCGTCCCCCAGCGCGACGGACTGGCGTAGCGCTTGCGTCTCGAGCTGCACCCGCGTCTCGGTGATGTCGATGAAGTCGGCCAGCGAGATCGGCGTCACCCGAAAGCCGCGATGGCCGTGCTGGACGACGAGCGCATCGGCGACCAGCAACGCGAGCGCCTCGCGCAACGTACCCGCCCCAACTTCGTAACGATCCTTCAGATGCTCGACGCGCAGCTTTTCGCCCGGCGCGAGGTGCCCCTCGACGATGTCGCTGCGCAGACGCATGTAAGCGCTCTGGGCCAGCGTGGCGTCGGCGGTCGGGGCGGCGGATGGGGTCGGGCTATGCATGCGGCGGACGGTGAGGTGGCGGGGACGATCGGGTTTCGGGATCGAGTCTTGGATCGGGTTTCGCGATCGAGTTTGGGATCGAGTTTGGGATTATAGGCAGCTTCCGTCAAATTTTCGCAAAATCCACAAATAATCGAGATAAATAAAAATTCTCGAGAAAATGTTGACGATCATCGGTCGCCGGCTTTATCGTGTGCTTCATGCCGACGTCGCCCCTCTGTTGCGGGGGCGTGCGATGTCGTCCCGCAGCCATCCAGACAGAACGAGAGTGAGACATGAAGGATTTCCAGAACTTCATCAACGGTGAGTGGGTTTCCAGCGCCCGCACCTTCGAGAACCGCAATCCGGTGGACAACAGCCTGATCGGTCACGTGCACGAAGCCGGCCGCGCCGAAGTCGACGCCGCCGTGCGTGCCGCCCGCGCCGCGCTGCACGGCCCGTGGGGCAAGATGACGGTCGCCCAGCGCGTCGAGCTGCTGCACGCCGTGGCCGACGGCATCAACCGTCGCTTCGACGACTTCCTCGCGGCCGAAATCGCAGATACGGGCAAGCCGCACAGCCTGGCGAGTCATCTGGACATCCCGCGCGGCGCCGCGAACTTCAAGGTGTTCGCGGACATGATCAAGAACGTGCCGACGGAGTCGTTCGCGATGACGACGCCCGATGGCGGCAACGCGCTGAACTACGGTGTGCGCACGCCGCGCGGCGTGATCGCGGTCGTCTGTCCGTGGAATCTGCCGCTGTTGCTCATGACGTGGAAGGTCGGTCCGGCGCTGGCGTTCGGCAACACGGTTGTCGTGAAGCCGTCGGAAGAGACCCCGGCCACAGCGACGCTGCTGGGCGAAGTCATGAACGAAGTCGGTGTGCCGGCAGGGGTGTACAACGTGGTGCACGGCTTCGGTCCTGAGTCGGCGGGCGCGTTCCTCACCGAGCATCCGGGCGTGAACGGCATTACCTTCACCGGCGAGACGCGCACCGGCGAAGCCATCATGAAGGCGGCGGCCAACGGCGTTCGCCCGGTGTCGTTCGAGCTGGGCGGCAAGAACCCGGGGATCGTGTTCGCCGACGCCGATTTCGACAAGGCCGTGGCCGGCATCACGCGCTCGGCGTTCGACAACAGCGGTCAGGTCTGCCTCGGGACGGAGCGCGTGTACGTGCAGCGTCCGATCTTCGATCGCTTCGTCGAGGCGCTCAAGACACGCGCCGAAGCGCTGAAGCTGGGCGATCCGTATGCCGAAGGTACGAACTTCGGGCCGCTCGTCTCGCAAGTGCATCGCGAGAAGGTGCTGTCGTATTACGAAAAGGCACGTGCCGAAGGCGCGACGGTCGTGACCGGTGGCGGTGTGCCCGACATGCCCGCCTCGATGAAGGACGGCGCCTGGGTGCAGCCCACGATCTGGACGGGACTGCCGGAGACAGCGTCTGTCATTCAGGAGGAAATCTTCGGGCCGTGCTGCCACATCGCGCCGTTCGATACGGAAGACGAAGTGATCGCGATGGCGAACGCTACGCCGTACGGTCTGGCGGCCACCGTGTGGACGTCGGACGTCAGTCGCGCGCATCGCATGGGGGCGGCGCTCGAAGTGGGCGTGTGCTGGATCAACGCGTGGTTCCTGCGTGATCTGCGCACCGCGTTCGGCGGTGCAAAGCAATCGGGCATCGGCCGCGAAGGCGGCGTGCATTCGCTGGAGTTCTACACCGAACTGCGCAACGTCTGCGTGAAGTTGTAAGCGCTGTCGGCGTCGCCGGACGCCGGTGAGCGCCAGTGCGCGCCGTCGGCACAAACCATAAGGGCCTCGCCAGTCGTCGCGCAAAGCGACGGTGGTCGAGGCCCTGTTGTCATGGCGGCAGTCTTATTTGCCCGTGGCTTCCATCGCACGCGCCAGACGCGCCACGCCTTCCTCGATCGCGGTCACGGCAGGCGCCGCGAACGACAGGCGCAGCGACGCTTCGTCCGCATGCTCGGCGAAGAACGCCGTGCCCGGCACGAACAGCACCTTCTCGGCGATCGCATTCGGCAGCAACTCGCTGGTCTTGACGGCAGCCAGACGCGCCCACACGAACATGCCGCCCTGCGGCGCATGGAATTGAATCGCGTCGCCCAGCTTGTCGCTGAGTGTGCCGCACATCGCTTCGCACTTGAGACGGTAAGCCTCGGTGATCTTCGGCAAATGGCGCGTGAGCGACCCCTCGGCGAGATACTCGGCGGCAACGGCCTGCGTCCACGGCACGCTGCACAGATCGACCGTCTGCTTGGCGACGACACAGCGACGCGCAATCTCCGGCGGCGCGACCGTCCAGCCCACGCGCAGCCCCGGCGCCACGATCTTCGACAGGCTCGAGAAGTGCACCACCCAGTCGCGCGAGCCCGGCACTTCGGCCGTCAGGCCGAGCATCGTCGGCACCGCTTCGCCTGCGAAACGCAGATCGCCGTACGGATCGTCCTCGACGATCACGAAGCGATATTCGACGGCGAGCCTGAGCAGCGCAATGCGGCGCTCGCGCGAGAGCGTTGCGCCCGTCGGATTGGCGAACGTCGGCACGGTGTACAGCAGCTTGGGCACCGCGATCTTGCCTTCGCGCAGCAGCGCGCTCAGGTGATCGACGTCCAGGCCGTGCGCATCGACGGGCACCGTGACGAGCTTCGCCTGTTGCAGACGCAAGGCCTGCAACGTCGCGGGATAGGCGGGTTGCTCTGTCACCACGACATCGCCCGGCGCGACCATCACGCGCAGCAACAGGTCGAGTCCCTGCTGTGAGCCCGTCGTCACCAGCAGTTCTTCCGAGGCGCATGGCGAGCCGCGTTGCGCCATCAGGGCGATGAGCTGTGCCTTGAGCTCAGCGAGGCCATCGGTCGGGCCGTATTGCAGGCAGCGCGTCGGCAATGCGAAGGCGCGCGCCTGCGCGGCCGCGAGACCGTCGACATCGAACAGATCGCTCGCCGGGTAGCCGCCCGCAAACGAGATCATGCCGGGCTCGGCCAGATATTTGAACAGTTCGCGAATCGGCGAGCCGACCGGGTTGGCGAATGGAGAAGTGAATGCGTACATGAGAGCCTCGCTATTCAAAGCGTGACGTGAGAGTGCGGTCGGGGAAGCGGTGGCGCCGGACGCTTGAACACGTCCGGCACGGGCAGAATCGGTGGCAGATGCCGGGCGTCGTGCAGGGTCGGTTACCGCGAAGATCGCAGGGACCGCCATGTCCGACGCCGGAGCGCTGCCAGCGCGACTTACTCGATCGAGAAGTCGATGCCTTGCGCGAGCGGCAGGGCGGAAGAGTAGTTCACGGTGTTGGTCGCGCGGCGCATGTAGCCCTTCCACGCGTCGGAGCCCGACTCGCGGCCACCGCCGGTTTCCTTCTCGCCGCCGAACGCGCCGCCGATTTCCGCGCCGCTCGGGCCGATGTTGACGTTGGCGATACCGCAGTCGCTACCGGCCGACGAGGTGAAGCGCTCGGCTTCGCGCAGGTCGTTCGTGAACACACACGACGACAGACCGTGCGACGACGCATTGTTGGCGTCGATCGCCTGTGCGAAATCGCTGTACTTGAGCACGTAGAGAATCGGCGCGAACGTTTCCGTCAGCACGACTTCCGTTTGCGACGGCATTTCGACGATGGCGGGCGTCACGTAGAAGCCGCCTTCGTTGCCCGCCACGGTGTAGCGCTCGCCGCCCGTGACCTTGCCGCCTTGCGCACGCGCTTGCTCAAGCGCGCTTTGCATGCGCTTGAAGGCGCCTTCGTCGATCAGCGGACCCATGAGCGTGCCGCGTTCCAGCGGGTTACCGATGGCGACCTTGCCGTACAGCGTCTTCAGACGCTCGACGGTCTTGTCGTACACGCTCTCGTGCACGAACAGGCGGCGCAGCGTGGTGCAGCGCTGACCGGCGGTGCCCACGGCCGAGAATAGAATGCCGCGCAGGGCGAGTTCCGGGTTGGCGCTTTCGGTCACGATACCGGCGTTGTTGCCACCGAGTTCGAGGATCGAGCGACCGAAGCGGCGCGCGACTTCCACGCCGACCTTGCGGCCCATTTCCGTGCTGCCCGTGGCGCTCACGATGGCCGAGCGCGGGTCGGCGACGAGCGCTTCACCCACGTCGCGACCGCCGATCACCAGCGCCGTCAGGCCTTCCGGGGCGTCGCCGAATTCGGCGATAACGTCTTCCATCAGCTTGTTCACGGCGAGTGCGGTCAGCGGCGTCTTTTCCGACGGCTTCCACACCACGGCGTTGCCGCACACGAGTGCCAGCGCAGCGTTCCACGACCACACGGCGACCGGGAAGTTGAAGGCGGAGATGACGGTGCAAACGCCCATCGGGTGCCACGTCTCGGCCATGCGGTGGCCCGGACGCTCCGAGGCGATCGTCAGACCGTACAACTGACGCGACAGGCCGACGGCGAAGTCGCAGATGTCGATCATTTCCTGCACTTCACCCAGACCCTCTTGCAGGATCTTGCCGGCTTCGAGCGTGACCAGAGCGCCGAGTGCCTGCTTGCGCTCGCGCAGCTTTTCGCCGAGCAGGCGAACCAGCTCGCCGCGACGCGGGGCCGGCACGTTGCGCCATGCGGTGAAGGCGGTCTGCGCGCGGGCGAGTGCGGCTTGAGCGTCGGCGACCGAAGCGCTGGCCACGCGGCCGATGAGTTCGCCGTTGATCGGCGAATGCACGGCGATGTCGCCGGTCTCGGCCAGTTTGGCAATGCCCAGTTCGTTGAGGATGGAAGTCGCGTTCACGTGGATACCCTTATGGAATTCGGTGTTGGTTACTTGGCGTTGGCCGTCATCTTGAAAATGCCCTGCGCGTTGCCTGCGTCGAAACGCAGATCGAGCTTCCAGCAGCGCCTGGCATTGTCGTACTCGCGATGACGCGTGATGAATTCGTAGAACGAACCCGGGACTTCGCGCGTGACGAGCTCACCGTTCGCGGCGCGGAATTCGCGACGCACGGTGTCGGCGCGATAGGCCGTCTGAAACACGCGACCCGAGCGCGAGCGCTCGACTTCGGGCTTCATCGGGCGGCCCTTGGCCTTCTCGGCGTCCGAGAGGGCGAAGACGTCTTCCACACGATCGGTCGCATGGTTGAAGGCGTTGCCTTCGGTGGAAATCCAGGCCATTTCGGCAGATTCCGCCAGCAGCAGTTCGTAATCGGCCTCGCTCGGCACCTCGTGCTGACGCGCAAACGCGCCCACGATCACCGGCAGCAAGGCCTGTGCGGTCTCCAGCGGCAGCGTACCGTCGCGCTCCAGTTCCCACAGTTGACCGACGGCGGCCGGCGTGAGCGGGTCCGTCGACGTGCCGACCACGCGCGATACCGCTTGCTGGAACGTCTCCGAGAAACGCTCCGGATGCAGCTCGCTCACGAAGAATTGCGAGATTTCGTCCGGGCAGTCTTCATGGGCATAGGCGCGGCCCGTCATGCCGAGGCGATCGAGCGGATAACGGCCGTTGAGCTTGAAACCGAGCGGACGCAGAATGCGCGTGAACGCCGATTCGCCCGGGGGCAGGGCGCCGTTCTGGTCCCAACGCACGGTGCGCAGCGCGCCGTGATCGAAGTACACGCCACCACCGGCAGCGATGGCTTCTTCGGTGTAAGTCCGGCCGTTCGCCGAGCGCTCCAGCAGCCCTTCGAACAGGGCCATGTTCATCGCCTGCGCCAGTTCGGCGCGGGTGACGCTGCCGAACTCGAAGTCGGCCAGGATCGACGGGGAATTGAGCGTGGCGAACAGCGCGTCGGTGCGTGCTTTCCCGATCAGGGAAACCAGCAACGACTCCACATTGGCATTGCGCATCGGTGTGTCTCGCAGGGTGGACGCCATGGGGAGCGGCGTCTCAGTGGGTCAGGGTGTCAAGGCATGGCACGGAGCGCTATCGCTCCCCGCCATCTTGCAGTGACTGCATTATTGGAACGGATGCGTCGCGCGTAAAGCGAGATAAAATTGCCACTTGATGCGTTTTTGGAATCAACATGCGCAAGTTCAAGACCCCCGGCACGGCGGCGCTGCTCGCCTTCGAAGCCGCCGCCCGGCACGAAAGCTTCACGCACGCGGCCCGCGAGCTGTTCCTCACGGAAAGCGCGGTGTCGCGCCAGATCGCCACGTTGGAGACGCAACTGGGCGTGCGTCTGTTCGTACGGGCCAAGCAGCGCGTGGTGCTCACGCGCGCGGGGCGTCTGTACGGCACGCAGGTGCGTCGTACGCTGGAGCAACTGGATCGCGACACGCTCGCCATCATGGCACACGGCAGCGGGGGCGGTTATCTGGAGCTGGCGGTGCTGCCGACGTTCGCGTCGGAGTGGTTGATTCCCCGAATGAAGGACTTCGACGACCGGCATCCGGACGTGCGCGTGAATATGGGCGTGCACACCGATCTCTTCACGTTTGACGAGACACACTTCGAGGCGGCGATCCACTTCGGTCAGCCCACGTGGCCGGGCACGTCGTCGGACTATCTGTTCGGGGAGGAAGTGGTGCCGGTGTGCCGTCCGTCGATATTGAAGGGACCGGTGCGCACGGCGGCCGATTTGCTGACGTATCCGTTGCTGCACTCGACGACGCGGCCGAGCGCCTGGACGCAATGGTTCGCCGAGCAGCGCATCGAGGACCACCGGGCGTTGCAGGGCGTACGCTACGAGCTTCACACCATGCTGATCGCCGGCGCGGCGGCGGGGCTGGGCATTGCGCTGGTGCCGAAGTTTTTCGTCGAAGGCCAACTGGCCACGCTCGGGCTCACGATCCCGTTCGATGTGAAAAGCGTGGCGGAATCGGCCTATTACCTCGTCTACCCGACGGAGCTGACCCACGGGCAGCCACTCAGCGTGTTCCGCGAGTGGCTGCTCGATCAGGCGAAGGCCTATCGACCGACTTACCGGCCGGACTACCGTCCCGTGTAACGTCCTGGCTTGTGCCACGCTACGACCATCGCGCTCATGGCGACGGCCGACACGGCGGACCAGCCGACGCGTCCCGCCGGAATCGTGGTGAGCGACACGAGCAGAATCGTCGTGTCGATGCACACCTGCGTGATGCCGGCGTTGATGCCCCGCTGGCGTTGCAGCCACAGCGTGACGATGCCGGTGCCGCCCACGCCTGCGCCATGACGCGCCAGCGCCAGAATGCCCATGCCGCATAGCGTGCCGCCCACGAACGCCGCGAACAGCGGGTTGATGAAGGCGATGTCGACCGTCTGCGGCATGGCCGCGAGTGCGAAGGTGATGCCGAAGCTCGCGATCGCCGATTTCAGCGCGAAGCGCGCGCCCATCGTGAAATACGCGAACAGGAAGAACGGTATGTTCACCAGCGTGAAGATGGTGCCTACCGGTAGCGGAAAGACGTAAGAGGCGAGCAGCGCGATGCCTGCCACACCGCCGGTGACCAACCCGGCAGCCTTGAGCAGCACCAGACCGACCACCACGAATGCCATGCCGATGACCATCGCATAGATGTCTTCGAGCACGGAGTGCGGCACACCGATTGTGTCGGCTGTCGCGATGGCACCGGATACGGTGCCCGAGTCGTGTTTCATGATCTGTAAGTCAGGAACAACAAGACGGCGCGAACGACTCTCCTGGTGTCGTCACGCGCCGCCGGCGATTTCCCGCGTCGCTGTCTCGGGCGACGCGCAGCTTCACAGCTTGTAATGAATGTCCGTACTGAAACCTATCACGCCAAAATTACGCGACGTGATGGACCCACTGGAACGGATCGGCCACCTTGCCACGCTGAATGCCCGTGAGCTGATCGCGGATACGCTTGGTGACCGGGCCTTCGCCGCCGTCGGCGATGTTGAATTCGCCGTTGGCATGACGCACCTGACCAATGGCCGTGACGACTGCGGCGGTGCCGCACGCAAACGTTTCCTTCACACGGCCGCTGGCCGCATCGGCTTGCCACTGCGAGAACTCATACGGCGTTTCGTTGACCGTGAGGCCTTCGCGGCGAGCCAGTTCGATGATTGAAGCGCGCGTGATGCCCGGCAGGATGGTGCCCGAGAGCGGCGGCGTCTGGAGCGAGCCGTCGTCCATCACGAAGAAGACGTTCATGCCGCCGAGTTCTTCGATCCAGCGGTGCTGGGCCGCGTCGAGGAACACGACCTGATCGCAGCCCTTGGCGCTCGCTTCGGTCTGCGCGATCAGGCTGGCAGCGTAGTTGCCGCCGCATTTGGCCGCGCCCGTGCCGCCGGGCGCTGCACGCGTGTACTGGTCCGAGACCCACACCGTGACGGCCGACTTGCCGGGCTTGAAGTACGGGCCGACCGGGCAGGCGATCACGCAGAAGATGTACTCATGCGCGGCGCGCACGCCGAGGAAGCTTTCCGAGGCAAACATGAACGGGCGGATGTAGAGGCTGCTGCCTTCCGAGCCCGGGATCCATGCACGGTCGATGTCGACCAGCTTTTCCACGGCTTCGAGGAACACGGCTTCCGGCAGATCGGCCATCGACATACGTTGCGCCGATTCGCGGAAACGCCTGGCGTTCGCTTGCGGACGGAACAGCGAAATCTTGCCGTCTTCGCCGCGATAGGCCTTCATGCCTTCGAAGATTTCCTGCGCGTAGTGCAGCACGGCGCAAGCCGGATCGATCTGGAACGGACGACGGGCTTCGACCTTCGCGTCATGCCAGCCTTTGCCTTCGGTCCAGCGGATCGTGACCATGTGATCCGTGAATACACGGCCGAACACCGGATTCGCCAGCGCGGCGGTGATCTGGTCGGCAGGGGTCGGGTTGGCGTGCGGCTCCACGACAAAACGCAATTGGTTGTCAGCGCTCATGTTTCTTCAGTGTCTCGGCAGAGGTGGCTTCAGTCGTAAGTGCCGTTAACGTAAACGGCAAGATCGCGATATTTTCCTCCTTTCGGGGCCTGCCTGTCGACTGAATTCACCGCTTCCCCCGTCACGAGGGCATTTTGGCGGTAATTGCGCTGAAAATTGTCGGAATTTGGCTGATTTTCGCAATAAATATGCGTCATTCGACGGGGTTTGCGGTGTCTGTCGTCTGCCCGAATCCCCGCCCGCCCGGGAAATTATCCAGGCGTAAGAGAGTGTAAAAAAACATTTCAGGTCACAGAGTCGTGGCACTCGACATTTACCATCGAAAGCGGATGATGACGGGAACACGGCAAGCAGCGCTGAGATGGCCCCGGCCGATGGTCTTGATGACCGGGATGGCGTCACGACCCGCAGGTGTTCCCGCCCGATGACAGCAAAGGGAGAGGAGACGGATGAAGTCGACAACGATTCGGATGTTGCGCGCCTATCTGCTTGTGGCTTCGCTGGGTGCGGTGTGCATCGACGCCTGCGTCGTGATTGCCATGCTCGTGTTCGATGTGCCGGAGCGCATCTTTACGTCCGGTGACTTCCGGATCGCGATGGCCGGTTCACTGCTGCTGTTGATGCTGGCTGCGCGCTCCGTGGCATCGGCGGCCTATGAGGCCGCGCTTGCCAGCCGTCATGCCGAAGTCGAGGGGGCGAACCGGCGGGACAAGGCCGCCAGGGTCGCTACGGTCGTGGTGCGCGACGATTGCCCCCACCGGTTGCTCGTACTGCTTCACGTGCGCATCCACCGCCAGCAACTGGCGATGGTCGCCGCTTAAGAAACCACAACGCCAATTGTCGCTCAGGCGGCCTGACCGTCCACCAGATCGCACTCGCGCGGCGGACGCGTCATCGCCGCCCACTCCTTCACCGCCGGGTGCAGGAACTGACGGCGGGCATATTCGGCGAGCGCCGGCGGCACGACATCGTCGTTGTACACGAGACGGTTGAGCATGATGGCCAGATCGATGTCGGCGATGCACCACTTGTCGAACAGCGACATGCGGCCGTCCGGCAACAGACTCTGGGCGATGGCGATCAGCTTGCTCGCCGCGGCATAACCGGCATCGCTCAACGGCTGATCGCTCGGGCCATAGAAGATCACCTGCGTCGAACGTTCTTCACGCAAGATGCCCAGATCGCTTCGCACCCAGGCCTGCACCTGACGCGCACGCGCACGCTCGCGCACGTCCGTGGGGTACACCGGCACGTCCGGCGCAATCGTTTCCAGGTATTCGTCGATGGCCGACGATTCGGACAGCATGAAGTCGCCGTGCACGAGCGTAGGCACGCGGCGCGTGATCGACATCCCGGCAAAGCCGCTCTCGTGATGTGCGCCCTGATCGAGATCGACGGTGCGCAGATCGAACGGAATTCCTTTCTCGCGCAGCGTGACGAAAACCGACAGTGCGTAAGGGCTGGTGAACTGTGCGTCGACGTAGAGCGTGAACGGTGCGGGGGCGGCTGACACGGTGGACTCCTGTAGGGAAAATGCGGGTGCGAAATCACCCGCAGATGCCTATGTTGCCGTACGCGCGTGGTGCTAAGCTACTGCACAAATCGATGGCGAGCTGTGATCTGTGTTCACACCTCGCGCAGGTCCGGCGTCCCGTCATCTGCCCCTATTTTTCTCGTCCTCCATGACTTCCGAACACCGCTCCCGCCCACCGCTGGCAAATCTCGAGACCGTGTGTCTCGTGGCGCACCATGGCTCGTTCACGGCGGCTGCCGAGGCCAGCGGACTCACGCACGGCGCGATCAGCCGACGCGTCGGCGCGGTCGAGAACTGGCTCGGTTGTGCGCTTTTCGACCGACATGGGCGAGGTGTCAGCCTCACATGCGACGGTCAGCGTTTTCTCGGGCGCATCGAGTATGCCTTCGACGTGATCGACGCGGCCGCCGATCAGTGGCATCAGGCACGAAAAGCGCCTGCGGTGCGGCTGAGCGTGGTGCCGTCGTTCGCCAAACTATGGCTGCTCGAACGCCTGCAATCGCTCCAGGCGGGACAGCCGTTCATCGACATTCAGGTCACCACCGAGCATCGCAACGCCGATGTCAGCGCCGGTGAGGTCGACATCGCCCTGCGATACGGCCGGGGCGGCTGGGCGAGCGTCGATTCGGAGCCGTTGCTAGGCGAGACGCTGTACCCGGTGGCGTCGCCCGAAGTCGCACAACGGCTCAAGGGCGTGAGCGCGTCGGAGATGCTGGCGATGCCGCTGCTGCACGACTCCGACCTGACGGGCTGGCGCGCGTGGTGCGGTGCGCAGGGTGTGTCGCTGCGCCCGCGCGCGCGAGACCGGCGCTTCGAGGATTACACGGTCGTGCTCGCTGCCGCCGAGGCGGGGCTGGGCATTGCGCTGGCACGGGCGCCGCTCGCGCATGACTGGATCGAACGTAGTCGCCTCGTGCGACTGTCGGACTTCGAAGTCGCATGCCCGTTGCAGTACCACGTCGTGACGGCCAAGCGCGAGAAGCGGCCGGAGGTGCTGGAAGTGATCGCGCGTCTGCACGCGGCCGCGCGCACGTAAATACCATGAACGCGCCGCAGCGCATGGGCGGGGTTTCCCGCACTGCGCGCGCCGCAGGTCGTTGCCTAAAATGCGGGACGCTTTTGGCAGAACTGCACGGCTGGGGATGAACTTACGCTCGCTCGATCTGAATCTGTTGCTCGTGTTCGAGTCGCTGCTGCGCACGCGCAGCACGACAGTCACGGCCGAGGAACTGAACCTCACGCAGTCGGCGGTGAGCAATGCGCTCAAGCGTCTGCGTCTGGCCTTCGGCGATCCGCTGTTCGTCAAGACACCGCAGGGCATGCTGCCCACGGACCTCGCCGCTTCGCTGGCGCCGCCGGTCACCGAGGGGCTGGGGCTGATTCGCGGCGCCGTCGAAGCGCCGCAGGATTTCGTCCCTGCCAAAGCGCAGCGCACATTCCGGCTCTACCTCAGCGACATCGGCCAGTTGATCTTCATTCCGAAGCTCATGGCGACGCTCGCCGTCGAAGCGCCCGGCGTGCGCATCGTCACGGTCGACACTACTCCGCGTGAAGCCCAGAACGCCATGGCGATGGGCGACATCGACCTCACACTCGGGTTGTTCACGCGCTTCTCGTCGGGCTTTCATCAGCAACGTCTCTTTCGCGAGCACTACGTCGCGCTCGTACGCGGCGGACATCCGTCGATCCGCGGCGCACTGACGGTCGAGAACTTCCTGAACGCGGCACATGCGGTGTATCGGCCGACCGCCGGACATCACGATGTTTTCGAGACGGCCGTGGAGCAGTGGTTTGCGCGCTCAGGGCATCAGCGTCACGTGGCGCTGCGCATGGCGCATTCGATGGGGCTCTCCGCGCTCATCGCGGCCAGCGATCTGGTCGTGTGCGTGCCGACGCGGCTGGGTCGCGCGCTCAAAGGCGCCGCCGATCTGCAAACCTACGCGCTGCCGTTCGACAGTCCCGAGTTCGACATCTCCCAACTCTGGCACGAACGCTTTCATACCGACGCGGGCCATCGCTGGCTGCGCAGCACGATCTTCCGCCTGTTCCACGGCGAGGACTGACGCACGCACCGGCTTCATCGGGCAGCGCCTCGCTCGCTGCGCGTTTCCCCGAACGTCAACACTGCCTCGCTGCTGCGGGGGCGGCCTCGCACGTCCCGATGCTGCACCCCCAATTCACGACGTAAATACCGCGCATTTACGCAATTTGTTGGCGTCATGAGACGCCGGTCCTTATCGTATCTCTCACGACACTGAAGTCATTGGACGCCTGTCCGTGACACGAACAATATCCGCAGGAGACAAGCGGTGATCAATCTGCACGACATTCGTTACGTGCGGCTGGGCACTCGTGACCTGGAAGGTGCGACCCGTTATGCGCGCACCATTCTCGGGTTGCAGGAAGTGCGTCGCGAGGCCGGTTACGTATTCCTTCGCAGCGACAGCCGCGATCATTCGGTGTGCTACTTCGAGGGCGACCCCGCCGACCACACGGTGGCGTTCGACGTTGCCAGCGACGCGCATTTCGACGCCGCCGCCGCACAGCTCGACGCCATGCGTATCGAGTTTCGCCGGGGCACGCGTGACGAAGCCGACATGCGCCGCGTGGCCGACTTCCTGACGTTCCGTGACCCGACCGGCAATCAGATCGAACTGGTGCTGCGCGCGTCACAGACCGGCCGTCGCTATCACGGCGAGCGCGATGCGGGCATCGAGTCGTTCAGCCACGTGGGGCTGTGCACGACGGATGCCCGTCGCGACGAAGCCTTCTGGACGAGCGTGTGTAATGCCCGCGTGTCGGACCGTATCGGCGATGCGCCGTTGCTGCGCATCGACGACGTCCATCACAAGATCGCGCTGTTCCCGGCCAGCCGTGCGGGTATTCAGCACGTGAATTTCCAGGTGAACGGCATCGACGACCTGATGCGCTCGTGGTACTTCCTGCGCGAGCAGGGCGTGCAGATTCGCTTTGGTCCGGGACGTCACCCCACGTCGCACGCGATGTTCCTGTACTTCGCCGGGCCGGACGGCATGGTCTACGAGTACTCCACGGGCGTGCGCAAGATCGCCCCGGAAGACGAAGCGACGTATGTCCCGCGTCAGTTCCCGTTCGATCCGACCGGGTTCTGCATGTGGGGCGCGAAGCCCGAGATTCCCGAGTTTTCCAGCTGACGCTGCGCTCGCCATTCCCCCGAGAGTGTCCCCATGAAACAAGCAACATTCGACGCCGCCGTCGCGCCCGGCGCTGATCCTGTCAGTGCGCTCAGTGCGCTCGACCGCGCAGTGCGCGTGGCCGCACGCACGCTGGCGCGTGCCGGACTCGCGCATGCCTACGGTCATTGCAGCGCGCGTCTGGACGCCGATCGCTTCGTCGTCTGCGCGGCGCGGCCGATGGGGCTGCTCGGCGTAGGTGAGACGGGGACCGTCGTGCCTATCGACGGCCCGCTGCCCGACGGCGTGCTCGGCGAGGTGCGTCTGCATCAACACATCTATCGCTCGCGTCCGGAGATCGGCGCTGTCGCCCGCACCATGCCGCCGAAGACGATGTCGCTCTCGACCCTGCGTCGCACACCGCGCGCGCTGCACGGGCCGGGCACGTACTTCGCACCGGGCGTGCCGTTGTGGGACGACCCTCAACTGATTCGCTCCGACGAACAGGCCGCTGCGGTCATCGACACGATGGGCACGAACGCGGCCGTCGTCATGCGCGGCAACGGTGCGGTGGTCGCCGCCGACACGCTCGAAGCGATGGTAGCCCTCACGTGGTACCTCGAAGACGCCGCGCGCGTCGACCTCGACGTGCTCGCCCTCGAAGCGACGCTGCCCGCTGCCGTACTGAGCGGTGACGAATGCCAGGCACGCGCCACGCGCTCGGGACGCATCATCGAGCGCATGTGGGAGTACCTGTCGGCGGGCGATCCGGAGCTGCCCGCCGCCGTCGCATCACAACCAGGTTCTTGACGTAATCGCCCCCAACCGGCGGCGGGTGACATTGCGACGCGCGATGGAAAGGCATTGCGCCACATCGCACGACGTAGCACGACAAAGAGCGTCACAGACAAAAACAGACGCCACACCCGCCGCTCAGCCTGCGGCAGTCGCCGCACAGGAGACAGACATGGAAATATCCGCTTTGATGAACCGCAGGGGCATCACGCCGTTTCAATGGCGTGTGATCGCCCTGTGCTTTCTGATCGTCACGCTGGACGGCTTCGATACCGCTGCCATCGGTTATCTCGCACCGGCCATCCGCAGCGAATGGGCGATGGCCACCACGAGCCTCGGCACCGTGTTCGGCGCCGGGCTGGGCGGGCTGATGCTCGGTTGCTTCATCTTCGGCCCGCTCGCCGATCGTATCGGCCGCAAGCGCGTGCTGATTCTCTCGGTGGTCCTGTTCGCGCTCGGCAGCGTTGCGTCGGCCTTCGTGCATAGCCCGACCGAACTGGCCGTCATGCGCTTCCTCACCGGGATCGGACTGGGCGGCGCAATGCCCAACGCCATCACGCTGAGCTCCGAATACTGTGCCGAGCGCATGCGCTCGCTGCTGGTGACGGCGACGTTCTGCGGCTTCACGCTGGGCTTCGCCATCGGCGGCGAGATCGTGGCGCAGACGCTGCCGCATATCGGCTGGCGGGGTGTGCTGATCGCCGGCGGTGTCGTGCCGCTGCTCGTCGTGCCGGTGTTGATGCGCTGGTTGCCGGAGTCGATGCGTTATCTCGCGGCGCGCGGCGACCGGGCGGACCAGTTGCTGGCGATTGCGCGTCACATCGATCCGCAAGTTACGCGCATCGATCCCGAAGTGACGCCCGCCGGCGCCGTCAATTCGGCAGTCGGCGGCTTGTTCGCACGTCGTTACGTCGTGGGCACGCTGCTGCTGTGGGCGACGTACTTCTGCACCCTGTGCGCGTTCTACCTGCTCACGAGCTGGCTGCCGCTGATCGTGAAGGACTCGGGATACACGCTGGCGGAGGCCGCACGTATCGGCGCAATGCTGCCGCTCGGCGGCACGGTTGGCGCGGTGATGATCGGTTTCGCGATGGATCGCACGAGTCCGTACCGCGTGCTGGCAGCGTCCTACGTGATGGCGGGCATCGCACTGTGCGTGCTCGGTTCGGTAACGCATCAGGCGGGCTGGCTGATGGCGGTCGTCTTCCTGGCGGGCTTCGGCGTGGCGGGTTCGCAGACCGGCGCCAATGCGCTGACGGCAGCGTACTACCCGACGCCCTCGCGGGCGACCGGTGTGGCGTGGGCGCTGGGCGTGGGACGTCTGGGTTCCATCCTCGGATCGAGCCTCGGCGGTGTGCTGATCGCCACGGCGGCGAGCACGGCGCAGGCCTTTCAGATCGTCGCCATCCCTGCGTTTCTCGCGGCGGGGCTGATGCTGGTGATGCGTCGTCGCGTGGGACGCGGCGCGTCGTCTGCCGCATCGACGGCGAACCCGGCGGCAGGGACCGTCTGACACGTCTGACAACGGTTCAGGACGAAGCTGTCGAAGCGCCGCATTTGGCAACCTGATCGGCAAGCCTTCGTCCAGGAGAAGTTCCCGCTGCATGGACCGTCCCCCGACGGCCGTGCGGCGGCGCTGCAAACTGACCGGTACAGGTCAGGCCACCACACGTATCCAGGAGACATCACCGTGATCCACAAGGGACTGCCTGCGCTCGCGCTGGCTGCCGGCCTCGCATTGGCCACCACTTCCGCCTCGGCCCAGAGCGTGACGCTCTACGGCATTCTCGACACCGGCATCGAATACATCTCGCACGCGGGCGCCAACAACAGCTCGCTCGTTCGCATGCCGGCCAATACCGGATCGTTGCCGTCGCGCTGGGGTCTGCGCGGCGACGAAGATCTCGGCGGCGGTCTGCACGCACTGTTCATGCTCGAGAACGGCTTCAACGTGCGGGCGGGCGATCTGAATCAGGGCGGCCGTCTGTTCGGGCGTCAGGCGTGGGTCGGGCTGTCGAATCAGTACGGCACGCTGTCGTTGGGGCGTCAGTATTCGATGACGTTCTGGGTGATGACGGACGCAGACATTCTCGGCCCGGATCTCTATGGCAGCGGCTCACTCGACAACTACATCCCCAACGCGCGCAGCGATAATACGGTCGCGTACAAGGGCGTGTTTCACGGCCTGACCGTGGGCGCGACGTACTCGTTCGGGCGCGACGGCGGCGGCACCGGCAACTCGCCCGGACAAGGCACCTGCGCGGGCCAGACCCCGGGGCAGATGACGGCCTGCCGTCAGGTCTCCGCCATGCTGAAGTACGACACGGCGTGGTTCGGTGTGGCAGGTGCGTGGGACGAGCAACGCGGCGGCGCTGGCGCGGCCGCGAGCTTCTTCAACGGTGCGGCGGCCGTGCCGCTCACGAGTTCGTCCGACAAGGACACGCGCTGGCAGTTGAACGGCTACGTGAAGGGCGGTAACTGGAAGGCGGGCGCGGGCTGGTTGGGGCGTCGCGTGCAGACGGCGTCCGCGGCTGTCGCGGATGTGAATTCCGACATGTTCTACATCGGCGGCCTGTATCAGTTCACGCCGACGTTCGCGGTGGACGGCGAAGTCTTCCGCATGCTCAATGCGCGCCAGAACGCGCGGGCGACGATGGCGACGCTGCGCGGGACGTACTTCCTCTCGAAGCGCACGGCGGTGTACACGCAGGTCGCCTGGTTGGGCAACAGCGAGCACGCGGCGTACTCGGTCAGTTCCGGCGGTGCGGGCGGATCGCCCACGGCGGGCACGAGTCAGTTGGGCGTGAACGTGGGCATGCGTCATACGTTCTGACGTCCGCCGCTCGATCTCCGATGTCAAAGCAAAACGGCGCACCGCAGAAGGTGCGCCGTCTTGCGTTTGGACCGCCCCGTCGATTACAGCAGACCGGCTTCGGCGAGTTGCGCGCGACGCGGGTCGCCCTGACGCGAGAGCATCCAGCCGGGGTACTCGCTCGGCAGTGCGCTGGCGGCATTGATGGCCGTGAGTTCGCGCTCGGTCAGCGTGACGCGCGTGGCGGCAATGTTGTCGTCGAGCTGATCGGCACGCTTGGCGCCGATGATGACCGTCGAGACGACCGGCTGGGCGAGCAGCCAGGCGAGTGCGATCTGCGCGACGGACACGCCCTTCTCGGCGGCGATGCCGCGCATGACATCGATCACATCGTAGGCGCGATCCACGTTCACCGGCGGGAAGTCGAAGCTCTGACGGCGTGCACCGGCTTCGGCCTGACCTTCACGCGTGTACTTGCCCGAGAGCAGACCGCCGGCGAGCGGGCTCCACACCATCAAGCCCACGTTTTCGCTGCGCAGCATCGGGACGATTTCGCGTTCGAGATCGCGTCCGGCAACGGTGTAGTACGCCTGAAGCGAGGCGAAGCTCGCGAGGTTCAGCCGTGCCGAAATCCCCTGCGCCTTGGCAATCTGCCATGCGGCCCAGTTCGACACGCCGATGTAACGCACGTGGCCCTGACGCACCAGCGTATCGAGCGCGCTGAGCGTTTCTTCGATGGGCGTGACCGGGTCGAAGCCGTGCACCTGATACAGATCGATGTGATCGAGTTGCAGGCGCTTGAGGCTGGCCTTGATGCCGTCCATGATGTGATAGCGCGACAGGCCGCGCGAGTTGCTGCCTTGTGCGCCGGTCACGCCGAACACCTTCGTGGCGACGACGACGCTGTCGCGCGGCACCTTGAGGTTGCGCAGCGCCTGACCGGTGAGGGTTTCCGACTGGCCTTCCGAGTAGACGTCGGCGGTGTCGATGAAATTGATGCCTGCGTCGAGCGCGCGGCCGACGAGGGCGTCGACATCGTTCTGCTGCAATTGGCCGATCTTGCTCCACATGTCGCCTTGTCCGCCGAAGGTCATCGTGCCGAGGCACAGTTCCGAGACGAAGAGGCCGGTGTTGCCGAGTTTGCGTTGTCGCATGGCATCGCTCCATTGAAATTGCCGCCCGTCGCAGGTGGCCGCCAAAGGAAGGTGACGGCATGCACGGGATGGGAGGCATTATGCGTCGCGGGGCATCAGGCAAGCAGTACCCGTTCCTGCACATTTCCTGCCTGATTCTGCAAGGGGGGCGTCGGGACGTCGGCGTCTTGCGGCCTCGTACCCCGGCAAAGCGTTGCCGAACATGGCGGGAAGGTGACAGACGCCTGTCGACGTGAGACGACCTGATGACGGGGTCGGCGAGCAGAACTTGCCGAATCGTCCGAAATTTCTGCCTGATCGTGTCAATGTGGGGCCGGAGAATCGGGCAATTTTTTCCGGCAGGCGTATGCTGTCGCGAATGTAGGCCGGGATGTCGCAATGCGGCGTCGGTAACCGGTGCGGATCGAGGACACCGTCATGCATCTTGTTAAAACATCGCCTCGCGAGGCGCCGCCGCCGCGTGAGTTTTCCGACGACCCGTCGCACGCGGCGCGCGCCGAGCTGGTGCAATTGCTCGAACGTGCGACGCACGGTCTGGAGGGCACGTCGCCGACGGCGGTCGAGGGCTTGCTCGTGCATCGTGTGTTGCACCCCGGGGGGCCGCGTCCGGCATTGCAGCAACCTGCGTTCGCGGTGATTGCGCAGGGCGAGAAGCGCTTGCAGATCGGCGAGGCGCATTACGCCTACGATCCGATGCATTACATGGTGTCGTCGGTACATCTGCCTGTTGTGGCGCAGGTGTCCGGGGCGAGCGAACAGTCGCCGTATCTGGGCATGCGTCTCAATCTGGTCGCCGAAGACGTGACCTCGCTCATCGGCGACGAACATCTGCCGCCCCCGGCACCCGCGCCGTGCGGGCGAGGGTTGTACGTCAATCGACTGGATGCGGCGTTGCTCGACGCGGTGTTGCGGCTGTTGCGATTGCTGGAAACGCCGCGCGACATTCCGATTCTTGCGCCGATGATCAAGCGCGAGATCATCTATCGGTTGTTGATGAACGGGCAGGGCGTGTTGCTGCGTCAGATGGCATTGCAGGACAGCCAGATGAACCGCATCGCGAATGCCGTGCGCTGGTTGCGCGACCACTATGCGCAGCCGTTGCGGGTGGAGGCGTTGGCGCAGGAAGTGCACATGAGCGTGTCTTCGTTGCATCACCATTTCAAACTGGTGACGGCGATGAGCCCATTGCAGTATCAGAAGCAGTTGCGGTTGCAGGAAGCGCGCCGACTGATTTTCGTCGCGGATATTGCGGTGGCTGCGGCGGCGCAGGCGGTGGGCTACGAGAGCGCCTCGCAATTCAGCCGCGAATACGCCCGCGTCTTCGGCGAAGCGCCATTGCGCGACAAACGGCGCTGGTTACAGGACGGGGATGTGGGGGCGACGCGGGGGTAGTATCAATCCCCTAACCTATCCAGCATGGCCTTCGTCACCCGCTGTTGCGAGGCCGTCTCGTAGCCGGACCACGGGTCTTCTTTCAAGGCATTCAGGTGCGTCATAGCGTTGCGCACATTCCATGCGTCGGCGCCTGACAATTCGGATAATTCCTCCCATTTCACCGGCATCGAGACGGCCATGCCTTCTCGGGCGCGGGCGGAGTAGGCGCAGACCGTCGTTGCGCCACGGTAGTTGCGGAGATAGTCGATGAAGCACTTCCCCACGCGATGCCTGGGGCCTATCGTCGCGGTGAACCGATCCGGGAACACTTGCGCCATGTGTTTCGCGACCGCTTCGGCGAAACCCTTCGCCATCTCCCATTCGTGACGTCGCGCCAACGGCGTTACGACATGCAACCCCTTGCCGCCGCTGGTCTTCACGAAGGCGGCCAGACCGAGTTCGTCGAGCAGGCCGCGAATCAGTCGCGCGCCTTCCACAATCTGTTCGAACGCCACGCCCTTGCCCGGATCCAGATCGAAGATCACGCGATCCGGACGCTCGATCAGATCGCTGCGCGCATTCCAAGTGTGGAACTCCACCGTCCCCATCTGCGCGGCGCCCACGAGTCCCCTGGCGTCGTCGATCTGCATCAACGGCGCGTGATCGGGATCGAGCGACGGATCCAGCGTGTGCACGCCCGTTATCGTCTTCGCCGCATGCTTCTGGAAGAACATCTCGCCACCGATGCCCTCGGGGGCGCGCAGGACCGCCACGGGCCGGTCCGCGAGATGCGGCAACATCCAGCGGCTCACTGCGTCGTAATATTCGGCGAGCTCGATCTTGGTCACGCCAGAATGCGTGTCCATCACGCGCTCGCCGTGGGTAATCTTCACGGGGAGTCCGGAGACGTTCGATGGCGCGGTTTTCGGCATGGAAGGTGTCTTCTTTGTCGTGTTCGCGGCGCTGTGGGGGCGAGTTTCCCGTCGGATGTCCTTAGCCGGCTTGTCGGTTCGCATGGCGACGAACGAGGCTTGTCGCACGTGGGCGTCGCGCGTCCACTCGGCGAAGCGGACTTCGGCGACCAGCGTGGGACGCAGCCAGTGCACCCGTGCCGGACCGCCGGGGCGCGGCGCGGGCGAGAGCGGGGGATCACGCGTCTCGATGGCGGCGAATTGCTCGCGCATGCGCTTCAGCGCCCTCGTATCGAAGCCGGTGCCGACCTTTCCCGCATATCGCAACGTCTTGCCATCGTCGTCGTAATAGCCGAGCAGCAACGCGCCGAAACCCTGGCGTGTACCCGTCGGTTCGGTAAATCCCAGCACCACGAACTCCTGACGCCGGGAACACTTGAGCTTGCGCCACGCGTCGCTGCGTCCCTCGATGTAGGTCGAGTCGTTGCGCTTGACCATGATGCCTTCCAGACCCGCCTCGCATGCGCTGTGCCAGAGCGATTCGAGATCGCCTGACACGGGTTGCAGCACACGGACGGCGTCAGTCTGGGCATCCGTCCCCGCATCCGTTTCGTGACTCGCTTCGAAGATGGCCGCCAACATCGCCTGACGCTCATGCAATGGTTTGCCGCGCAAATCCTGACCGTTGCACCACGGCAGATCGAAGACGTACGTGACGATGTCGCTTTGCGCGTTTTCATCGAATGCGCGTTGGAGCGCCTGAAAGTCCGGCAAGCCGTGTTCGTTCGTGACGATGGCCTCACCGTCGAGCCATGCATTGGGCATGCCGCGTTTTCGCAAGGCTCGCAACATGTTGACCGTTGGCGCGAAGCGATGCGTCCAGTCTTGTCCCGAGCGCGTGAAGACACGAATGTCGTCTCCCGCAATGCGGATGAGCACGCGATAGCCGTCCAGCTTGATTTCCGCATGCCATCCGTCGGATGACGGCGCGGCATCGACGAGCGTCGCGAGCATTGGACGCAGTTCGGCGGGAGGCTGCGCCGATGACTTGCGCGCCGTTATTTTCGGCTTTGCAGGCGAAGCCGGTCTTGTGGAGGTGGGCGACGCTGCATCGTCATGCCGATGGATCAGCAACCACTGCGGTTGACGCGCGGGTTTGTCGGTGCGAACGAGCGTCCAGTGTCCGGTCAGGCGCTCGCCATGCAAGGTGAACGACAGCTTGCCGTCCGCATAGTCGCGCGCGGCGTCGCCATCGGGCGTCCAGGTGCCGCTGTCCCAGATATCGACATGCCCGGCGCCGTAATTACCTGCCGGAATGTCGCCCTCGAAATCCGCGTAGGCAAGGGGGTGATCTTCGACTTGCACCGCCAGACGCGGACGACTGACGTCCGGGCTCGGCTGCTTCGGCAGCGCCCACGATCGCAACGTGCCATCGAGTTCAAGGCGGAAGTCGTAGTGCAGATGACTCGCATTGTGGCGCTGGACGACGTAACGCAACGCGTTCGCGCGCGCCGAACGTTTGCCGCGAGGCTCCGGCGTCGCGGAGAAATTGCGTTTCGCATCGTAGGCGGCCAGCGGATCGGCGGCGCGCTTGGAATTGAGGGCTTTACTGCGCTTCGGCGTTGTTGTCGTTGCCGATGCGCGGGGGCGGGTGGCGTCTCTTGGCATGGTCGCGCTCCCCCGGCTCATTTGGATTTCGCAGACTTGGCGCTGGACTTGGCACGTTTTGACGTCGCCTTCGCCGGACTCCCGCTGGCTGCTTTCTTCGCCGCTTTTTTTGCTGCCGTCTTACCCGGCGATGCCCGGGCTCTGGATTTCGGCTTGGCGGCGGAGGTTTTCTCTTCGACATCCTCGGCGTCGACAGCGACCGCCTCGCGTTTGCCCTTCGTCCCAAGACTCTGTCTGAGCAACGCCATGAGGTCGGTCACATTGCCGTTGCTTGCGAGCTTCGGCGCACTCGCTTCGATCTGTGCAACTTCGCGTGTCTGACCGTATGCAATCTTTCGGTCGATGAGCGCCTTGAGGTCGTCCTGAAACGTGTCGTGATAATCGCCCGGGCGCCAGGGCCCCGACATTTCGTCGATGAGCCGGATCGCCATGTCCAGTTCGCGTTCGCCCGGTGCCGCGAGTTTGCCGAGCTTGTCTTTCGTGAGTCCGACTTCGGCCGGGTCGCGCATTTCGTCCTGCCATCGCAACGTGTCGAGCACGAGCGCGTCGCCAGCGGGGGCGAGCACGGCCAGATGCGCGCGCGTGTGCATCACCACGCGCGCAATGCCGAGCTTGCCCGCCCGGATCAGGGCGGCGTGCAACAGCGCATAAGCTTTCGCGCCGCCCCGTTCGGGCACGAGGTAGTAGGGGGTGTCGAGATACATGAACGACACGTCGGTCGCATCGACGAAGGCCAGAATGTCGACGGTCTGTGTCGCTGCCGGATTCGCCGCGCGAATCTCGTCGTCGCTGAGCACGACGTAGTTACCCTTTTCGTATTCGTACCCATGCACGATCTGATCGTGGGGCACTTCCTTGCCATTTTCCTTGTTGACGCGTTTGTAACCGACCGGCGACATCGTCCGCTTGTCGAGCCAGTCGAGATCGAGTTTGTGTGTCGTCGAAGCGGGGAACAGGGTGACGGGGACATTCACCAGACCAAAGCTGATGGCGCCCTTCCAGATCGCGCGAGCCATAGACACTCCCATGCGCCCAATGTTGGGGTTCGATGCGGGTTCGATGCGGGTTCAACAGCGAGATGCGAATAACGCAGACACATCGCGAGGCGTGCGGCCTTGCCAGTATAGGCGGCGACGTCGCGCCGAAGGTCTCTCCGATGGCGGCCATTTTCAGTTTGACACCCTATCTTTGCGATTGCGCCGCCATCCGCAGGTTCCCGCGCATTGATTTTCTCAATGCATATGCAGCACGCGTAAGGATTCCTTGATGAAACGAAGCCGGATCGCTGCCATCCCATAAGGATCGAAGCATGCAAACACGAATTCACCAAACAACGGAGGGAGGTTGCGATGGCGATGATCGTGGCAGGACGTTTTACAACGTTCGATCAGGCGAATCTGGTGGCGAGCCGTCTCTATGACCGCTCGTTTCGACCGTCCGACGTGTCGGTATTCTTTCTGAACCCTACCGGGCAGCATGCGACGTTTCCCGTCGGCGGAGACGTAAACGCCGACGCCGCCGCACGGCCAGCCGGCAAGGGCGCTGCGCAGGGCGTGATCGCCGGGGGCGCGTTCGGGCTGGCGTTGGGTGCGCTGCTCTTCATCTCCGTCTGGCGATTCTGGCTGGTGCCGGTCGTCGCAATGATGGCCGGTGCCTATCTGGGCGCATTTTTCGGTGCCCTTGGACGCATGCGCAGCCGCGAGCGCGTGTCGGCGCGAGAGGCCGGCATGCGAGATGCGGGCGTGATGCTTGCCACGCACGTGAGCGAGGCGACGGCCGATACGGCGATTGCCGTGCTGCGCGATGCAGGCGCCGCAGAGATCGAACAGGCGAACGGTGTGTGGGAGCGCGGTGAATGGCGTGACTTCGACCCGGTGCAGCGGGCCCACGGTGTGCAAGGGGACGACGTCGACGACGCACATGCAGAGCCGACAGTGGGTGTGGCCGCGAACGACCATCGCACGGCGTCGCGTCGCGAGTCGGAGGATGCCACGCGCCGAAAGCCTCGCCGTACCGACTGGCTGTAGAATCGCCGAACGCAGTCGCGCAATGAAGTCGCTCAATGAACGCTCAGGAGGCTGACCATGCTGTCGATCCACACCGGTTTCGTCGTATGCCCCACCTGCAAGTCCCGTTTTGCCGTGGCGGCGAGCGAGCCGACGGTGCAGGCGCTCCACGACTATCTCCATTCGGAAGCCGAGGTGAAGTGTCCGACCTGCGAGACCGTCTTCACCACCGGCAGTGCGCGAAGCAGCATCGAGTTCGAGCCCGTCAACGACGGCGTGACGCTCTCGCCGTCGCCCGAACGAAGTATCGACGGGCTCGATAATCACTGACGGATGTCAGCCGCTCACAGCGGCGTCATTACCGCCTCACCCGCCTGATAACGGCGGGTATTTTCCAGGAACATCGCAATCGTCGCGGCTTCCGCTTCAGGGGAGCGGCCAGCGACGTGCGGGCTCAACACGACGTTCTGCAAGTCGATGAGCGCGGCAGGCGGCGACGGCTCGCCTTCGTACACATCGAGCCCCGCGCCGGCAATCACGCCGTTGCGCAATGCGTCGGCCAGTGCTGCCGTATCCACGACACTGCCACGTCCCAGATTCACGAGGAAGCCATGCTTGCCGAGTGCGCGCAGGACGTCGGCATTGACCATGTGATGCGACTCCGCGCCGCCAGGCGCCGTCACGACGAGAATGTCGGCCCACTCGGCCAGCGCCGGCACGCTGTCGAAATACTGGTAATGCGCGGGCAGATCGTCACGACGATTGCGGTTGCGGTAGCCGATCTGCATATCGAAGCCTTCGCCGCGCCTGGCGAACTGGCGTCCCACGGCCCCCAGACCGACGATGCCGAGCTTCTTGCCCGCGACGCCCGGTTGCATCGGCAGCGCATCGCGCCAGACACCCTTGCGGCATGCGGCGTCGTACTCGGGGATCCGGCGGATCGCCGCGAGCAGCAGCGCGAAGCCCTGATCCGCCACGGTCGGTGCATTGGCCCCGGCACCGTTGACGGCGACGATATTGCGCGCACGCATGGCGGGGACATCCAGATTTTCATAACCGGCACCCAGCGCACTGACCAGCTCCACGTTCGGCAGATGCACCAGCTCGGCAGCGCTCATGCCGCGCGAACCGTTGGTGAGCACGAAGCGCGCGCGTTCGCCTTCCGGTCCCCAGCCTTCCGGCGTGGGATGGTGGCTCGGGCGGTAGATCACGTCGAAACGGGTTTGCAGTTCGGACAACTGCTCGGGATGCATCGGGATGATGACCAGCAAGGGGGGCAGCGACACCTTCAATCTCCGTCGGGGGAATTTGGATTGACGGCGCCGGGGCCGCGCAGGCCGCTCGCGTCGCCGTCAGACGACACTCTATCCCGATCCGGGGCGCTTTGCGCGCTGACGTTCAGGCAGCTGCTTCGACGGCCAGCACCGCTTGCCGATGACGCAGACGCCCGAGCGTGAGCATCGTCAGACCGGCGAGCACGGCCGGTACGCCGATGGCCGCGAAGAGCGCGGGCATCGACCAGCCCATCGCGAGCATCGAGGCCCCGCCGACCGAACCGACCACCGAGCCCATACGTCCCACGCCGTTGGCCCAGCTCACACCGGTCGCACGGCAATCCGTCGGATAGAACTCTGCCGACAACGCATTCGCGCCGACCTGACCGCCGGAGACACAGAACCCGGCCCAGAACACTGCCACCGACGCGAGCACCGGGGAACTCGCCAGCGGCCCGACAGCCGCCACGCAGACGCCGGCGAGCACGTAAGCCGCAGCGAGCACATAGTGCGGATTGAAGCGGTCCATCAGCCAGCCGAGCACGATCGCGCCCAGCGTGCCGCCGACCTGGAACATCGCCGTGACGATGGCGGCATTGCGCAGCGTGAGGCCGTTCGTGCGCAACAGCGTCGGCAGCCAGCTCGACAGCAGATAGATCACCAGCAGGCTCATGAAGAACGTCACCCAGAAGAGCAGTGTGCCGCGCAGTAACTCAGGCTTGAAGAGATGGCGCACCGGCGACGTGGTCAACGGCTTCGTCGCCACGTTGAATGTTGCTCCACGCAGATCCTCCTGCGGGGCAATGCGTTGCAGCGATGCGGCCACGCGTTCCGAGGACTTCCCTGCCATCACGAGATAGCGCACCGATTCAGGCAATGCACGCATGAGCACGACACCGAGCACGATCGGCATGACGCCGCCCACGATCAGCACCGAGCGCCAGCCGAATGCCTCGATCAGTCCGGCAGACGCGAGACCGCCCAGCGCCGAGCCGAGCGTGAAACCGCAGAACATCGTCGTGACGAGAAACGAACGGCGCGATTCCGGGCAGTACTCGGACGTGAGCGTGATGGCATTGGGCATCGCGCCGCCGAGACCGAGCCCCGTCAGAAAGCGCAGCGCGATGAGTTGCCACAGCTCCATCGACCATGCCGAGGCCAGACTGGCGACGCCGAAGAACAGCACCGAGAAGATGAGAATGGTCTTGCGCCCGAGCTTGTCGGCGAGCGGCCCGAACAGGAAAGCGCCGGCCATCAGACCAGCGAGGCCTGCACCGAACAGCGGTGCGAGATGCGCGGGCGTGAGCGACCATTCGGTCCGTATCGCCGGTGCGATGAAGCCGATGGCGGCCGTGTCGAAGCCGTCGATGGCGACGATGAGGAAGCACAGGACGACGATCATCATCTGGAACGGCGAGATGCGATGCCGGTCGATGAACGCCGTCACGTTGATGGGACTGACTGGCATGGGTTGTCTCCTCTAAGGTGCCAGACGCAGTGCGACGTCGTCGTGACGTCGCACCGCAGGACTCCGCGCGATGGTATTTTTGTCCGCTGCGGGGTTGATGCCGGGGATGCTCGGGGTGGGGCTATGCGCTCATGCCGCCACGCCATTTGCCGTCACGCAATCACGCATTCGGCAACCACGGCGTTTGCGACAGGCAGTTCTCGGCGCGCCAGCCGTGCAGCCATTGCAACGCGTCATAGAACTGTGTCTGCGCGCGGCCTTGCCAGAGCGAGTTACGCACCCAGCGGTCTACGCCCTTGGCGTGATAGACGCGTCCCATGTCGCGCGCGCCGTAAAGCACGCGAGCGGTGCGGGGAATGCGGGCGTGTTCGTAACGGCGGAAGGCGTCGGTAAAGTCACCGTTCGCAGCGGCGTAGGCGGCGCCGAGCGTGACGGCGTCTTCCAGTGCCTGACATGCACCTTGCGCGATGTACTGCGTCATCGGATGCGCGGCGTCGCCGAGGATCGTGGCGCGCCCGAAGCTCCACTGCTCGACCGGGTCGCGATCGGCCGTGGCCCAGCGTCGCCACGAGCTCGGGCGGTCGAGCATCTGGTGCGGCAGCGCGTCGATGCCTTCGAAGTACGACAGCACTTCCTCCTTGCTGCCGTCGCGCACGCCCCAGACTTCCTGCTCACGGCTGTGGAACGTCACCACGAGGTTGTATTGCTTGCCGCCGCGCAGCGGGTAGTGCACGAGGTGGCAGTTCGGGCCGGCCCACACGACCGGTGCGTTGACCTGCAAATCCTTTGGCATGTTCTCGACGTCCACCACCGCGCGATACACGACGTGACCGGTCACGCGTGGTTCATCACCGATCAGTGCTTCGCGCACGGCAGACTTCACGCCGTCGCAGCCGATCACGGCGTCGGCCGTGTGGCGCTCGCCATGCTGATCCGTGACGGTGACGCCGTTCGCGTCCTGATCGAGCGAGACGACGCGCGTTGCCGTGCGGAACTGAATCAGCGGATTGCGCTGCACGGCTTCGAGAATCGACAGATGGATGTCGGCGCGATGGATCACGGCATACGGATTGCCGAAGCGCTCGCGGTAGGGCGCACCGACGTCGACCTCCGCGATGACGCTGCGGTCGATGGCATCGCGCAGCGTGATGTGGTCGGTGAAGACCGAGCGTGCGCGCGCGGCCTCGCCAACGCCGAGCGCATCGAGCGCGGCGAATGCGTTGGCGGCCAACTGAATGCCTGCACCGATCTCGCCGATCGTCTCGGCCTGCTCCAGCAGTTCGATGTACACGCCCTGATTGGCGAGTGCCAGGGCAGCGGCCAGACCGCCGATGCCCCCGCCTACGACGAGCGCCTTGGGTTGATGGATTTGCGTCATGCTTGTCTCCTCGGGCACTTTCCGCCCTTCCTGCCTTTCATCTACGGCGTGCGGCCACGTGTGGGTCGTTGACGCCGAGTTTGTGCCGCTTCATGTCAGGCCGTGTAATCCGGTTGACGGTCGGGGGCTGCCGAGACGAACGCCGGGTGCGTCGCCGCCTTGGCATACACCGCCATCGCCCGCGGATAGGGCGACAGATCGCAGCCCATCCGTTGCGCGTTGGCGATCTGCGGAATCAGGCAGACGTCGGCCAGCGTTGGCGAGTCGCCGAAACACCATTCGCCGTGGCCGTACCTGTCGAGCAGACGCTCGACACCGGCCATGCCCTCCGCCACCCAGTGCCGATACCAGGCGTCCTTCTGCTCGGCGGACAGGCCCAGCGGGCCTTGCAGATACTTCAGGATGCGCAGGTTGTTTACCGGATGGATGTCGCAACTGATGAGCATCGCGAGTTCGAGCACGCGAGCGCGCGCCTCGATGTCGTGCGGCACCAGACGCGTCTCGGGATACTTCGCGTCGAGATAGTCGACGATGGCGAGCGACTGACCGAGCGCGAAGTCGCCGTCGACGATGGCGGGCACCGTGGCCGACGCATTGACCTCGTCGACGTAGGGCGCGGCACGGTGCTCGCCGACGCGAATGTTCACCGGGATGGTGTCGAACGCAATGCCCTTGAGTGCCAGCGCAATGCGAATGCGATACGACGTCGAGCTATTGAAGAAGCTGTAGAGCTGCATGACGATGCCTCAGACCACACGCACCGTGATCTCGCCGAGTCCCTCGACGGCCGTCACCATCGTCTCGCCTGCCTTCACCGGACCGACGCCTTCAGGCGTGCCGGTGTAGATGAGATCGCCCGGTTCCAGACGGAAGAATTGCGAGAGATACGATACGGTCTCGGCGACCGACCAGATGAGGTGCGTCACGTCGCTCTTCTGCTTTTGTACGCCGTCTACCGTCAGCGAGATCGCGGCCTTTTCGACATGGCCGATGCTCGACACCGGATGGATCGGGCCGATGGGGGCGGAGGCGTCGAACGCCTTGCCGATTTCCCACGGACGACCCATCTCGCGCATTTTCATTTGCAGGTCGCGACGCGTCATGTCCAGACCCACGGCATAACCCCACACGTGCTCCAGCGCCTGATCGAGCGGAATGTCCGAACCGGCCTTGCCGATCACGGCGACCAGTTCCGCTTCGTAGTGATAGTTGCTCGTCTGCGCCGGGTACTTGAGCTCCAGCATATCGCCATAGGCGACCGGGATCACGGCGTCGGCCGGCTTGCAGAAGAAGAACGGCGGTTCACGGTCCGGATCGAAACCCATTTCGCGGGCGTGAGCGGCGTAGTTACGGCCGACGCAATACACGCGGCGTGCGGCAAACAGGTCGTTGCTGCCGACAACGGGAATGCCAACGATGGCGGGCGGAGTGAAGACGTAGGACATGGTGTTTGACTCGTCGAATCAGAGAGAAGACAGAGAGAGGGTTGACCGCGCACCGCTCGCATTCGTCGAATGCGTGGCGGGGCGCAGGGGCGTCGTTGGGTTGACGTGTGCCGCTCAGGTACGCGATTCGCGCAGCAGATTCAGCGCTGCGAGCACGGGGCGGTCGGAGTAGCTGAACAGCACGGCGTCTTCCAGCGCGGCGAGTTGCACCGGCGCCCATGACGGCACGACGAAGTGATCGCGCGGTTCGAACTGGAAGACTTCGTCGCCGATGCGCACGGTGCCGCGGCCTTCGACGACCGAAAAGACGGTGGCGTCGGTGCTGCGGTACGTCTTGCCCTGGAAGCCGGCGGGCAGGTACTGCATGAACGTCGCCATCGTCGGCATCGGCCAGCCGCCGGTCGCCGGATTCACGTAGCGCAGCTTGATACCGTCCCACGGATCGAGTTCGCCGTTGCGGTACAGCGTGTCGAGCGCTTCGCGCGAGCGAGCATACGGATAGCTGAAGATCGGCGACGTCGGGTCGCTGACCTTGTGATGCACCGGCAGCATGTTGAACCCGTAGCGGGCGAAGCTGTCGCCTTCCGGGCGCTGAACGGGTTGCTGCGATTCCGGGTAGTTCTCGGCGAAGCCGGCGTCGAAATACTGAACCAGCGGAATGTCGAGACCGTCGAGCCACACGACCGGCTCACCGTCCGCCGGATTGCCGTGGTCGTGCCATGTCCACGACGGCGTGATGATGAAGTCGCCCGGATGCATGGTGGTGCGCTCGCCGTTGACGGCCGTCCACGCGCCGCGACCTTCCACGATGAAGCGTAGTGCCGATTGCGTATGGCGATGGCTCGGTGCGATCTCGCCCGGCAGGATCAGTTGCAGCCCGGCGTACAGCGAGCCGGTGATGCTCGACGAGCCCGGCGTGCCCGGGTTTTGCAGGATCAGAACGCGGCGCACGGCTTCTTCGGCGCTGATGACGCGTCCCGCTTCCATCACCAGCGGACGAACTTCGTTGTATTTCCAGATGGCAGGCACCACGCGCGGGCGCGGCTGGGGCGGCACGAGGCTGTGCAGCGATTCCCACAGCGGGGCCATGTGGTTGTGACCGATGTGTTCGTAATAAGCGGCGCGTTCTGCACTCGGGGCGCGGTCGGACATGCTTGTCTCCATATTGGAAGGGGCCCGGTCTGCTTGTCTGGCAAGCGCAGCCATGCGGCGGTGCCGTGGCTTTCGGGTCTATGGATAGCGTTATACTCGGCGAGACATATTCTTTGAAATGAAAAAATCATCGGATCCATACGAAAAATCGTATGGCTTGGGTGATTTCGGGGTGCCGCACTGGCATCTGGAGGCGACGCATGGATTGGACCCATCGATTGCGTCTGCGCAACTTGCAGATGCTGCTGACCCTGGCGGAGACCGGCAACATGAGCCAGTCTGCGGCGCTGCTCAACACGACGCAGCCCGGGTTGTCGAAGTGGCTGAAGGATCTCGAGGACGACATCGGCTTGCCGCTGTTCGAGCGACAGGCGCGGGGGTTGCGTCCGACGGCTTACGGGGAGGCGCTGATCCAGCACGCTCGCCGCATCGAGGCGCAACTCGACACCGCACGCGACGATCTCGACGCCATGCGCGAGGGCGGCAGCGGGCTGGTCGCGATCGGCACCTCGGGAGCGTCGTCGGCGGACACGGTGCCGCTCGCGGTGCTGCTACTGTTGCAGCGTATGCCGCGCGTGCAGGCGCGGGTCGTCGAAAACACGATGGACCGGCTGATGAATCAGCTTGCGCATAGCGAGATCGACATCGTGGTCGGACGCTCGGCGCCGGAATTGCAAGACCGGAATGTACGCACGGAGGCGTTGTATCTGGAGCCGTTGCACTTTGTGGCGCGTGCGCGGCATCCGGTGTTTTCGCGCGCGTCGGTGGATTGGTCTGACATCCAGCAATATCGATGGGTCGTGTGGCCGCGCGGCACGCCGATTCGCAACGCCTTGGAGGCGGCGCTGGCCGAGGCCGGGTATCCGTTGCCGAACGACACTGTCGAATCGAATTCGACGATTCTCAACCTCACGCTGCTCAACAACAGCGACATGATCGGTCTTGCGTCTCACCGCACCGCGAGTCGTCTGCAAGCGCTGGGCGCACTGCGCATCGTGCCGCTGCGTCTCGCGGGGTTCGGCGGCGTATCGATGTACTGGCGCGACGACGGCGCGAACCGCGCAGCAGTCGCTGAAGCACTCGAATGCCTGCGCTCGGCCGCCGCACGCTCGACAGGGGATCTCGTTGAGGGGATCGAAGGCGATGGGTGATGGCGGCGGGGAACGATAAATGAGCAAACGGCGGCGGCCCCCAGGCCGCCTCGAAAGTGCGGCGACGCTGCCGAGATCAGCGCACGAGTTCGTGAATGGTTTCGCCTGGTCGACGCATGAAGCGGGTGAAATCAGTGGCCATCTCGCGATTGATCGGGCGCTTCGCCTGAAGGAAGTGGTGGACGTCTGCTTCGTGGGCGATGGCATTTCTTCTTCTTACTACCTCGTAGAGAAATACACGCACGGTCGCTTCGTCTTCTCCCATCGCCGACGCGATTTTCTTCCACTTGCGCTTCTCGTGCCAGATGTAGCTGAGTCCGTCGACGACCTTGTCCGGGTGCTGGAAAGACATTGCACGCAGTTTGTCGCGAATGGTTTGAGAGAAGATGTTGCTCCGGGGAGCGTCTTCAACTCCTTTCAATTGGGCAACGACACCGAGTGGAATCGGCTCGTCGAGATACTTTGGCGTGGAGGTTCGGTTGCCGGAGTAGATATCGATAATCCCGATGTGAATGATGTCGTGCATGAGTTTGTCGAACGCGCTGACAGAACAGACGATCTTCGAACGAAGCAGATCGTCGAGACTCTTCTGTCCCCGCATGTTCTCCACCAGGAAGTCATAGAACGCTGCGAAGGCTTCAACGTCGTCCATATTGGATCGAAAGGCGGCGAGCGCATCATGCATGGTTCAGTAGCGAGGTGAGGTCTGCGGCGACGGATTCAAGTTGGATGCGAAGATGGTCGCGTTGCATCTTTCCATGTGCTATCGATGCGCCAAGCGCGTCGATGTCTGAATCGGAAAGCGCAAAAGCCGGGATGCCAACTTCCAGCGACCTCCTGTGGAGTTCGCTGTCATCCTCGATTTCACCAAGACGGAACCCCTCCGTCAGTAGACTGGGCGGATACTGCTCTGGTGGGAAAGTCATTCCCTTTGTCGACAGATGGGGAACAAAGTCGTTGGAAATTGCGTATCTGATTTTCTCGACATCCTCTGACGCTGGCCTTTTTATCGACCCGGTGTAATCGACCAGTGGGCGGTGCAATATTCCGCCAAACTTCGGTGTCCCGCGGCCCAACGGGTATGCCGTTCTTGCGAAAGCTCCCATCGAATTTTTCTTCCAGCTGATCCATCGGGCGAGCACGTATTTCAGCGTGTGCAGCGTTTTCACCGCGAAAGGATCGGGTGTGACGGGGACAACGAAAACATCGCTATGCATAAAGAGGTTCGCACTGACGCCACCGAACCCGGCCGGGACATTGATCAAGGTGAAGTCGATGTCGTATTTCCGTTCGCACAAGGAAATCAAATGGTGGAAAGCACCCGGTGTGTTCTCCATCGACTCGAATCTTGCATCGGCATCCTGCACAAGCGTGAGTTGGAAGTCGCATTCCGCCAGATTGGCGTGACCCGGCAATAGGCGCAAATTGGGAGACTCGGGCGGCGCAGGGCAGTCGATTTCGCGAATGAGAAAGGCGTCCAGCTCGAATGCCGCACGCGTTGCATCTTTCAGATTGTGACGACATGTGGTTTCCGCCCGGTAATGCTCGTCAAAACCCTCCCGCAGAACAAGGCTGGTCAAATCGCATTTCGGGTCGGCATCGACGAGCAGAACGCGGTAATTCTCGGCCAGCAGCCAGCCCAGGTGATAAATGAAGCTGGTAATGCTAATGCCGGCGGTGTAGTTGATCGGTACTAGACGCTTCGCCATAGTCGTCTCCTGCATGGATGTGCCAGGAAGTACGACGGGATGCCCGTCGAACGTTTCCGAATGGTGTTTGAGCCGAGGTTGTCGTGATCGGGGGTAGGTCATGTCGAAGTGTGGTCTGCGAAACGGATGCACAGTCTCGCAAGAATCCCCAAGGGCCACTGACACTCGAAGAGACACAGGCACATCGGAATCGCATAGCTTTCAATGGCTTAGCGAAACCCGATCGGACCCATTTATCCGACGTTCCCCAAGTCTTGCGCGTCGCCCGCGCAAAGCCGCATCCCAAACCCCAAAGCGCATCGAACGGTTTGCTACACTTGCCGCCTGTCGAAGTCACTCTCTCGGGGCGTCAATGATTGGCCGCATCTCCGGCACGCTGCTGGAAAAGAATCCGCCGCACATCCTGGTCGACTGCCAGGGCGTGGGCTACGAAATCTCGGTGCCGATGAGCACTTTCTTCAACCTGCCGAACGTCGGCGAGCGTGTCACGCTGCTCACGCAGTTCATCGTGCGCGAAGACGCGCAACTGCTGTTCGGCTTCGGCTCGCCAGACGAGCGCAACACTTTCCGCGAACTGCTCAAGATCTCGGGCGTCGGTGCACGCACGGCGCTGGCGATTCTGTCGGGCATGAGTGTTGCCGACATCGCGCAGGCCGTGACGCTCCAGGAGTCGGGGCGTCTGACCAAGATCCCCGGCATCGGCAAGAAGACCGCCGAGCGGCTGCTGCTCGAACTCAAAGGCAAGCTCGGTGCGCAACTCGGCACCGTGGCCGGAGCGGCCGTGCCGCACGACCACAAGAGCGACGTCGTCAACGCACTGCTTGCGCTCGGCTATTCCGACAAGGAAGCGCTGGCCGCAGTCAAATCCGTGCCCGACGGCACGACGGTGTCCGATGGCATCAAGCACGCGCTCAAGTCGCTCTCGAAGGCCTGAGACGGCCTGAGCTTCCTGCGAGTGGATACGCAGTCATGTTGCGCGAACGCGCGACAAACGTGGGACGGTAGCGAGGAGACGGTATGCAACTGCGATGGCTCGAAGACTTCGTCGAACTGGCCCGCACGCGCAGCTTCACGCGGGCGGCGGAGAACCGGTTCGTCACGCATCCGGCGTTCGGTCGACGTATTCGCGCGTTGGAGGAGTGGGTCGGCACGCGACTCGTCGAGCGCAGCAAGCCGCTCGAACTGACGGCGGCGGGCACGGTGTTTCTCGACGCCGCCACCAATGCGCTCGATATTCTTCACAGCGCCCGTACGCAGTTGCAGGACGCCGCGCCCACGCTCGAAAACAACCTGCGGATCGCCACCGGACGTACGCTCGCCGCCACGTTCTTCCCCGATTGGTACGACGAAACCGTCTCGCGCATCGGCTTCTTTACCGCCACGCTGTCGACGGGCGGCGCAGAGGAAGCCATCCTGCGACTTGCGGCCGGTGAAGTCGATCTGCTCATCGTCTACTCCAGTGCGCACACGCGTCTTCTCATCGACCAGGAGCGATTCGACTGGTTGAGCGTGGCGCGCGAAGTGCTGGTGCCGGTCAGTGCGCTCGATGCCAAGGGCCGCGCCAGATACCGGCTCGCAGCCGGTCCGGCGTCGATACCGTGGCTGGCGTTCACCCGGACATTGACGCTGCGGGCGGTGCTCGCGCGCCATCTGGCCGAGATGCCGAATCGTCCGACGCTCAAGCCCGTCTATCAGGCGGATTCCTACGAAGCGATTCTCGCGATGGCGCGACGCGGCGCCGGCATCGCCTGGCTACCGCAACGTCTCGTGGCCGACGACGTTGCGCGCGGCACGCTCGCCATCGTGGGTGGCAAGGAATGGCAGATCGGGTTCGACATCGCGCTCTATCGGCGACGGCACCAGCCGCACCCCGTGCTCGACGCCATCTGGGAGGCCGCGAAGCTGGCTGCCGGGGACGACGTCTGACGTTCAGGATGAAACGGGAAGGGCAGGGAAAGCCGGGGAGCAGATCAGGCCGTCACGTGGGCGCCGGAGCGCGCCACGTGAGGTAAAGCGTCGAGATACTGGTGTGTCGGCGAAGGCACTGCTCGAAAGTTCCTACCTTCGAGTCCGCACCTCCGCCGTCAGCATCAATGTTCGTGATGCAGGTACTTTGCCTGACGCGGCAGGCGCAGGCTCACCAGGAACGCCAGCACCATCATGCCGGTGACGTACCAGTAGAACGTCGGCTCCATGCCCGCTTTCTTCAGGCCGAGCGCCACGTATTCAGCCGAGCCGCCGAAGATGGCGTTGGCGACTGCATAGGCCAGGCCCACGCCCAGCGCGCGCACTTCGATCGGGAACATCTCGGCCTTCACGATACCGCTGATCGACGTATAGAAGCTCACGATAGCCAGCGCCAGGCAGATCAGCACGAACGCGCTCGTCGGGCTTTGCACCGTCTTGAGCGCCGTGAGGATCGGCACCGTGCAAATCGCACCGAGGCCGGCGAACAACAGCATGTTGTTGCGACGGCCGATCTTGTCCGAGAGCATGCCGAAGATCGGTTGCATGCACATATAGACGAACAGGCAGCCCGTCATGATGTAGCTCGCCGTCTTGATCGGCATACCGGCCGTGTTCACCAGATACTTCTGCATGTAGGTGGTGAACGTGTAGAAGATCAGCGACCCGCCGGCGGTGTAGCCGAGCACCGTGAAGAACGCGGCCTTGTGGTGACGGAACAGACCGGCAATCGACCCGGCGTCGCGGTTGTTACGGCTCGTGCTCGTCGACGTTTCATGCAGCGTGCGACGCAGCATCAGCGCCACCACTGCCGTGATCGCCCCGACCACGAACGGGATACGCCAGCCCCAGGCCTTGAGTTCGGCTTCGCTGAGTAACTGCTGAAGAATCACGACCACGAGCACGGCGAGCAACTGGCCGCCGATGAGCGTTACGTACTGGAACGACGAGAAGAAGCCGCGGCGGCCCTTGAGCGCCACTTCACTCATGTACGTCGCCGTCGTGCCGTATTCCCCACCGACCGACAGGCCTTGCAGCAGACGCGCGAGCAGCAGCAGCGCCGGGGCCCAGTTACCGATGCTGGCGTAAGTCGGCAGTGCCGCGATCAGCAGCGAGCCGAAGCACATCATCATCACGGAGATGACCATCGAGTTCTTGCGGCCGTTACGGTCGGCAATGCGGCCGAAGATCCAGCCGCCGATGGGACGCATCAGGAAGCCGGCCGCGAAGACGCCGGCAGTGTTGAGCAGTTGGGCCGTCGGGTCCGAACTCGGGAAGAACGCCGGCGCGAAGTAGATCGCGCAGAAGGCATAGATGTAAAAGTCGAACCACTCGACCAGATTCCCCGACGACGCGGCCACGATCGCGAAAACGCGCTTGCGGACTTCTTCGGGAGTGGGGGGCGGGTTGCTGATTCCTGCGTTGGCTGTCGCTGTCTCTCTCATTTCTACTGGCGATGGGGGCATCGCATTGATAACTACGTTTGCAACATGACGCTGATGCGCTTGCTCGCCTCGCAGGTCCTTCACATGCGAGGGAACAAGCGAATCGCGTCGCGGGGGCGGGCCAACTATAGCGGTTGTCAGCGGGGGCAGACAATGCCCGCGTGACAGATCGATTATTGTGAATATCGCAACAATCGATCGAATTGTTGCGTCGCAGCATGGTGATGACGCCCGCCCGGCGGACGTTTGCGTGAGACGACGAGCGTTTCGGCTAACGGGACGAGGCACGCGAAATACACCGGAAATTCGAGAAATATTCTTTCGGGTGGGACGTTGCCCGGGCAGGTTTGAGCGCTTCCTGGAGGCTTATGCTCCGTCGCCGCGTGCATTTCTTCCGGACATTCATAAGCTTTTCGATAACAAATGCTTAGCCGCGCTCGGGGTGGCCGGTAGCATGAAATGCATGCACTGGTCTACCAACCCGATCACGGACGCCTCGCCCATTGCCCCCGTCTGCACCTGATCCTGAGTGCGGCGGTGGGCGCTGGTTCTGCACGCGTTCGGCCTCCCACCAGCGGGCGGCTTCGCGTTGTGCGTCGCTGCCGTCGGCGTTGAAGCACGGGAAGAATGGCTCGCCGTATTCTCCGATGCCCGTGTGCCAGTCGATCAGACCGATGCGCTGTGCCTGCCAATTCGCGCTCGACAATCGTCTGCAACGTCACGTTCGACCACTCGCGTGAGCGTCCGCCGTAAATGAGGCCGTCGGCGTGCGTGTACTGACCGCTCGCGGGCGTGTTGAAGCGGGCGTCGGGGCCATGTTCGGCGCGGAACGCATCGACGGCGCATGCGCCGTACCCAACCGCGCTACGTCGACCGTCAGATCACTGCCGTCCGGCGCTTTGGCGCTCGGATGCACATAAGTGCTCAGGTCCGCGCCTGCGCGGTCAGCCGCGCTGCGAAAGCGTTGACGTGCGTCGGCATAGTCGACGCCGAACGCCTGCCACCATGTCGGTTGCGTGCTCACGGTGTGTCCCCTTCGACGAACTGAAGCGCCACGTGGAAGCCGTCGGCGGCGGCCACGAGCACGGAGCCGTCGTCGAGCGTCGTCCACGGCACGCCGTTCTCGCGCAGCGTGGCTTGCGTCTGCGAGAGGGAGCGCGTGCGCAGCATGAGCGCGACGCTGCGCTCGCTGCCGTCGTCCGTCGTTTCGACCTTGCCGAAGCGTTGCGCGGCTTCGATGGACGTGACGAAGTGCACGCGAGCGCGCCCTGCGGTGAACGCATACCCCGTCTCGCCGGCGGCGGTGAGGATGCCGGGACCGAAGACGCGATCGTAGAGCGCAGCGGTGACCGCGGGATTCGGCGACGCGATCACGAAGCCGACGATGTCCGTCGCGCCGTTCGGATGATCGCGCCATTCGTCGCGCCAGACATGCTCGGGCGTGAAGTGATGGCAGAAGAACGTGCGGCCATTGCGCACGAGTTCGGTGGCCAGCCGCACGGTGCGAAAGCGGGCGTCTTGCGTGGTGCCGTCCGGCAGACGCACCGGGCGGAAGAATTCGGCGGGCGTTTCCAAGCCGATGCCGCGGTCCTGCAACGTCGCGTAAAGGCCGTGCGAATCCTGCGTCTTGAAGACGAGACCCGTCAGGCCGAGCGGCGCTTGCGTGACGTCGGGACGTGCGGTGGACTTGCCCGCCTCGAAGCCGAGCAGTTCGAGATAGTTTTCCCCGAAGATCGCCAGATGGTTGCTGGTGCCGAGCGAGTGATGACCGCGCTCGGTCAGGGCGAAGCCCAGACGGCGGTACGTATCGACGGACGCTTCAAGCTCGCCTTTGACGTTGATGACGACGTGATCGAGCACCGGTGCGGGAAGCTGACTCATACCTGATCTCCAGAATGTTGACGTGGGAACGAAACGATGGAGGCAGGGTACACAAAGGAGGACGCAAGCGGTGCAAGCGCGACGGCGGCGGCAAGGCACACGCCCGGAACAGAACGACTGGACACGATAGCTCCCGACAGAGAAAGGACGACGCGTCCATTCTAGAAGCGTGCCGCTGTGCGCCCAACGGATGCTTTTTGCTTTGCTTAGTGCTGGGCGTGCGGGGCGTGCGGTCGTGAGGCCCTCACGTGCGCCAAGGGCCGAATGTCGGACGCTCAGCCTTGCTTTACGGGCTTTCTCACTCGATGAGACGGTGCTTTCGAGGCAGATTTCGGGTCTGCGGCGCCGCGCATCTCCAGGTGCTCGACGAGATGGTCGGAGAACGCCTTGACCTTCGCGGTGAGCTCACGCCGTGAAGGATAGACCAGATAGAGACCGGCTTGCGTATCTCTGGTATCGCCGCTGTTGAACGGCAGGTTGAGCAGCCTTCCGTTCGCGACGTCGTCGTCGCAGGTATGCGCGGGCAGCACCGCCGCCCCGGCACCATGCAACGCCAACTGCCTGAGCAGGGCGAAGCTGTTCGTCGCAACGGCGTAATCGGGTTGTGGCGGGTGCGGCGGTTGCGGTGAGATGCGCGCGGTCGAACGCGACAATGCCGGCGACCCCGCGCGCGGGCGGAAGATGAGTTGCGGGATGTCGTGCGTGGCGCTCGGCGTGTCGTCCTTGCCGACGCGCTTGCCGCGCGACTTGCCGAGCGCCGGGCTGGCGAAGCGCGCGAAGCCGAACGTGGCGATGCGTCGCGCAATGACGTGATCCCCGCCGGGGTTGCCGCCGCGAATCGCCATGTCGAGATTGTCGTCGACGAAATCGCTCACGCTGTCGTCAACCAGCACGTCGAAGCGAACGCGGGGATGCATGACTCGAAACCTCGTGATGGCAACGCTCAGTGCATCGAACGGGAAGTCGAACGGCACGCCGATGCGCAGGGAACCCGTCAATGCCCGATTGGCCGATGCACTGGCGGCGCCAGCCTGCTCAGCGTCGCGTAACGCCTGAATCGCGGGCGCCGTGCGTTCGAAATAATCGCGGCCATCGTCGGTGAGCGCGATGCGGCGTGTCGTGCGACGCAGCAGGACAACGCCCAGATGGGCTTCCAGCGAGGCCACGCGGGCGCTCACCGTCGAGCGGGGAATATCGAGGGCGCGCGCCGCTGCGGAGAACGAGCCGCGTTCGACCACGATCACGAACGCCAGCGTTCCATTGAGATCCATCGAGATTGATTGTCCATTTGATTGGCAAGTCCTGCCAATTTTAGACGTCTTTTCTCGCAAGTGAGAGATCGCCAGAATGAAGGCATTCCCCCTGACACGAAGGAGCCTTCCGTTTCATGCAATCCGAATTCAATCCGCACCTCGATACGGTGTCGTTCGCCAACATGGATGTCCGCCTCATCGCGGGCGTGCACGATCGTGGCGAGCATCATGAGCGTGACCTCACGATCATGGATATGACCGTCAATCCGCAGGGGGGCGCGCCGATGCATCGTTCGCTCGATGAAGAGAAGACGTTCGTGCTCACGCATGGACGTCTGCGTTTTACCGTCGGTGACATGACGCGGGAAGTGATGGCGGGCGACGTGGTGAATGTCGCGAAGGGCGATGTGCACGGCTTCGTCAACGAACAACCGACGATCGCGCGCATGTTGCTCGTGTCGACGCCGGCCTGTCACGACGCATTCTTCCGCGCCATGGCGGCGCTGCCCGTGCCGCACGACCCGCAGGCTGTGCGCGAGGTATGTCAGACGTTCCGTCAGGAGATCGTGGGTCTGTGAGGTGACGTCAGTCAGCGAGCCGGTCCCGGGTTGGATGCCGGTCCGGTGCGCTGACTTTTTCGCGACGTACCGCGATCAGCGGTCGAAGGGTACCTCGGCAGCACGCAGGCGTCGCATGGCGCTGTCGAGGTGAGCGCGAGCGCTGTGCGGATCGCCTGCGCGCATCTCGGCGGCGGTGCGTCGAGCGATGGCCTCCGGCACCGCACGAAGCTCGCGCCCCGTGCTCATCGCCTTGCACTGCACTTCGCAGGCGCGCTCCAGATAGTAGAGGTCGTCCCACGCCTCGGCGATGTTGGGCCCGGCCACCATCACCCCGTGATGCTTCATGAAGACGATGTCCGCGTCGCCCATGGCGGCGGCAATGCGGTCGCCTTCCTCGTTGCCCAGCGCGAGCCCGTTGTAGTCGGTATCGACGACGGTGCGCCCGTAGAACTTGAGCGCTGTCTGTCCCGCCCACACGAGAGGGTCGCCTTCACTCATCGCGAGTGCGGTCGCCCAGGGCATATGCGTATGAAACGCCGCGCGCACGCGCGGGTTCGCCTTGTGCAATCGGGCATGGATGTAGAACGCCGTGGCTTCGGGAACACCGTCGCCCGCGACGACGTGCCCTTCGACATCGCACACGAGCAAGCTCGATGCCGTGACCTCTTCGAACGCCAGCCCGAAAGGATTGACGAGGAACCAGCGGTCGCTGCCCGGCAGCATCGCCGAGAAGTGATTGCAGATGCCTTCCTCGAAGCCGTGCATGGCGGCGAGCCGGAAGCATGCCGCGAGTTCTTCGCGGGCAGTACGTACGGCGGGTGAGTCGAGATCGACGTCGTGGTCGAGGCGACGCGAGGTGTCGCCCGCGTTCAGTGAGAGCGTATGCGCCATGTCAGTCTCCACGTGAGCGACGGCACGCTTGCGCCTGCCGTCGCATCCGGTGATTGCGAGTCTTCTGCATCGTTTTCCGAGTAGCTTCCGGATTGGCTTCCCGATTACCAGCCGAACGCGTCGAACAACGGTACCACGGCATCGAGCGTGGCGATGGTCGCGTCCGGCGTGTAGTCGGGCAGCGGACGACGGCCCGTGCCGCGATCCACCCAGACACAGCGAAAACCGATGTCGCGCGCGGCCGCATGATCGAGATGCGGGCTTGCGCAGATGTGGACGACCTCGTCCTTCGTCACGCCAAGCTGCTCGTGGGCGTAGTCGAAAAGACGCCGGTTCGGTTTGTATGCGCCGGCCTGCTGCGCGGTGATGACGCGATCGATATGCCCGCCCAACTGCGCGACGTTGCCCGCGATGATGTCATCGTCGGTATTGGAGACGATGCACAGGCGGTAGCCGCGCGCCCCCAGCGCCGCGAGCGTCGGCACGACTTCGGGGAACGGCGGCATCGCGGAGATGTTGCCCGTCAGCACTTCGATGTCCTGCGGCGAGGCTTGCAGCCCCAGATCCTGCAACGCGAGGCGCAGCCCAACGCCTGCAACTTCACGGAACGCGCGATGGGGCGGCGTTTGTTCGAGCGCGTGTTCGTGGTGATCGAACGTCGAGATGAGATCGGCCGTGCCGATGTTGTGCCCCGGCTTGCTTTGCAGAATGCGGGTGACGGCGTCGCGCAGGCCCTCGTCCCACTGAATGAGGGTGCCGTAGCAGTCGAAGGTGAGCCACTGCGGGCGCGGGCTGTTTTTCAGCGATTCGGAGGGTTGCGACATGTCGTGTCTCCTGTGTCTTCATGACGAGGAAATGGATGGGATGCCGTCAGCGTAGTCGTATCGCTGCATATTCCAAAATTAAATTAAAATGTGACACTTATCGAATATGTAAATATGGTGCTGCCATGCTGGATCTCGGCCTGCTCAAGACCCTCGTTGCCGTTGTGGACGAAGGCAGTTTCACGCGCGCAGCGGAACGGGTGCATCGCACGCAGTCGACCGTGAGTCAGCAGATCCGGCGGCTGGAGGACGACGTCGGCCGCCAGTTGCTCATGCGCGACCGCTCCGGTGTGAACGTCACCCCGACGCTCCACGGCGAACTGCTCGCCCAGTACGCACGCAAGCTGTTGGCGCTCTCGATGGAAGCCGTCGATGCGATGGAAAACGACAGCCGGGTATCGACGGTGCGTGTCGGGCTGCCGGAAGACATCGACGCTCGCCGCATGGCCGAGATGCTGTCGCGCTTCGTGCAGAGCCACGGCGACATTCGTCTGGAGATCGTGGCGGGGATGAGCACCGATTTGCGCGAGCGTCTGAGTGCGGGCGATCTGGAACTTGCGCTTGTGAAGCGCGAGCCGGGGCAGGGCGACTGTCTGATGGCGTGGCCCGAGACGCTGGTCTGGGCGATGGGAAGCCATGCCGACGCTGACGACATGGTGCATGCCCCCGTGCCGCTGGCGCTGTTTCCCCAGGGCTGCATTTACCGGCAGCGGGCGATCCGGAGTCTGGATGCGGCGCAGCGTCCGTGGCGCATGGCCTTTGGCAGCCACAGCCTCACGGGCATTCAGGCGGCGGTGTCATCCGGTCTCGGGGTGTCGGTGTTGCCCGAGACCGTGTTGTTGCCGGATCACCGGGTCTGCGAGGCGTTGCCGCCACCGCCGCCGTCGGAAATCGCGTTGGTGGATGGCGGTGGCCCGGCATCGGCGTCGCGTCGTGCGCTGGCGGACTTTCTCGCCGTGACGGTGGGCGAGACGTTGGGCGTCGTGTCGGCCAGCGCCTGATCGACACCACATCGGGGAACGTTCAGGAGGAGCGTGATACCTGGGCGGCGCGTGTCTCGCGGGCCTCGGCGCGTCCCATGCTCAGGTGCACGGCCAACGCGCACAGCACGGCGAAGACACCCGCGCCGAGGAATGCGCCGCTGAAGCCGCTCGCGTAAGCGTTGCGCCCGGCGTCGAGCAGCGCCTGACTCAGCGTCGCCGGATACAGATGCAGCGCCTGCGTGAAATCACCGGCGGAGATCGCGTCGGCAAAGTCCATGCGTGTGGCGACGTCACCCTGCGTGGCGCCCACCAGCGCCGGAACATGCGCGGCGACGCTGCGATGCACGCCCGCGCTCAGCACCGCGCCCAGTGCGGTGTATCCGAGCAGAATGCCGGAGAAGCGGAACGTCGTACTGATGCCCGACGCCATCCCCGCCCGGTCCCGCGCAATCGTCCCCATGATGGCCTTCTGAGTCTCGCCGTTGAGCAGACCGCCACCGCTGCCGAGCACGAACATCGCCACCATCAGCGGTAATGCCGAATGCCCGAATCCTTGCGCCGAGACGTACGCCATCGCGGCATTACCCAGACCCGTCAGTGTCAGCCCCAGCACGAGAATCCGATGGGACGGCAGATGCGACGAGAGTCGTTTGCCGACCTGTGGCAGCAACAGCATCGCGACCGCGAACGGCAGCATGGCGATGCCGGCACCCAGCACGGTCTCACCGCGCGCGTTCTGAAGGAATTGCGGCAGCAGCGAGGCCATGACCTGCGCGCACGCGGCGTAAGAAAACATGGCAAGCGTGGCCCCTGCGAACGGCCACGAGCGGAACAGCGACAGGTCGAGCATGGGATGCGCGCGCGAGCGCTCCACGGCCGCGAAGATCGCAAAGAGGATGGCCCCGGCGGCGATGCGCGTCAGAATGCCGGGGCTGCTCCAGCCGGCGGCGGGCGCGGCGATCAACGCCCACGTCACACAAAACATCGCACTCGCGAAGAGCGCGATGCCGGGCACGTCGATACGGCGTTGTCCCTCGGCTTTCGACTCGGGCACGATACGCACGACCGCCAGCCCGAGCAAGGCGCAGATCGGTGCGTTGACGTGGAACGCCCAGCGCCATCCGAGCGTATCGCCGATCACGCCGCCGATGAGCGGAGAGAGCACCATCGTCAGTCCCATCACCATGCCCCACAGCCCCCACGCGCGGGCACGGGCCTCTTTCTCATGGAAGCCGTGGCCGATGATGGCGAGCGCGGGCGCCAGCAGGAACGCAGCCCCGATGCCTTGTGCGGCGCGAGCGAGATAGAGCCACTGTGCCGTCGGCGCAAGACCGCAGGCGAGCGACGCGAGCGCGAAGCCGGTAATGCCGCAGAGGAATACGCGGCGTCGGCCGAAGCGGTCTGCGATGGACCCGGCGGGCAGGAGCAGCGCGGCGAAGCACAGCACATACGCGCCGATGACCCACTGCACTTCGGCGAAGCTCGCGTGCAGTTGCGCCGAGATGGTCGGCAGCACGACGCCGACGACGTTGGTGTCGAGCACCGTCATGGCGCAGCCGGTCGAGGCGGTGAGCAGGAGCGCGAGGCTGCCCGTCGACGAAGACGGGGTGTCGGGTGAGCCAGTTTGAAGTTGCGTTGTCATGTCGATATTCGCAAGGGCGAGTGTGTCGAAGCGTGTGTGCATTCGATCACGCGAGGGGGCGACGCGTCATTGCCGGGCGTCGGCAAACTTATTAGGTTGAACCTAATGAAACGAACAATGACGCCCGGAGCGCCGCGCGGTAGCATGGCTGACAACCTGTAACAAACTGTGGGGATTCCGGTGGAATTACGGCACTTTCGCTACTTCGTGACGTTGGCGCAGACGCTGCATTTCGGGCGCGCGGCGCAGGCGCTGGACATCGCCGCCCCCACGCTGACCGTCCAGATTCAGGACATCGAACGCATGCTGGGGGTGCAGTTGTTCGCGCGAAGCCGTCGCGACGTGCGTCTCACGCCCGCTGGCGAGATGTTCCTGCTCGAAGCGAAGCAGGTGCTCGCTCAGGCCGAGCACGCCGTGCAGGCGGGGCAGCGCGCCGGACGCGGCGAGACGGGGCGCATCGAGATCGGTTACATCGGCTCGGCGGTGTTCTCGGGCGTCTTGCAGACGCAACTCGCTGCCTTCCGGCAGGCGTGGCCGGGGGTGATCGTGACCGCGAAGGAGGTGTCGCAGCACGAGTCGCCGGCGATGCTCGTGGACAACCGTCTTGACGTCGCGCTGGTCCGCATGCCGATCAACCTGCATAACCGGCATCGTGCACACGTCCTGTTCCGGGACAGTTTCTGCGTGGCGTTGCCTGCGGGACACTCGCTGGCGAATCAGTCGGGCGCGGTGGACGCCGAATCGCTGGACGGCGAGCGTTTCATCAATCCAGAGCAGACGCTGGGGACGTTCGAAGTGGCGCGTCGCGGCGGATTCACGCCGATCATCGGTTCCGCGCCGGGATCGTTGATCGCGGTCTTGACGGCGGTGGCGTTAGGCGAGGGCGTGGCCATCGTGCCCGACGTGCTCGTCGGCGCGACGGCGATCCCCGGCGTGGTCTTCAAGTCGTTGGCGGGTCCACCGATTCATTCTGAAATCTCCGCCATCTTTCGCAGCTTCGAGCCGTCGCTGGCCGTGACGAAACTCATCTCGCAGATTACGCGCACGGCAGCGGTCACGTCGTACGCCTTGTTCGATCAGTGAGTGTCGTGCGCCGACCGACCTGTCGTCACGTCTTCTGCGTCTGTGAATGACATTGCGCCAGCAGATCCAGAAACAAATCCAGCGCCCGCGTTCTCGGGCGTGACGCCTCCGTAATCGCGCTGATCGCGTTCTCGTATTCCGGCCCGGCGGGTACCCGCACCAACGCGTGGCGCTTCGCGAACGATCCCGCGTAGTACTGCGGCAGCAACCCCACATAGTGTCCCGACAGCACCAGCATCGCCACCGCCTCCAGTCCCGAGGCCGTCGGCCCGCGCATCAGTCCCAGCGTGTTGAGCGCTTCATGCACGAACGGCTGTGTCCGATAGACGAGCGGTAGTGTCGACGCGTCCTTGACCCGATGCTTCGCCACATACAACTGATGACGCTCGATAAACAGCGGCTGATAGTGAAACCCCGCTTCACGCCGGTACATCCCCCGTATCGCGATCTGCACACGGCGCTCGCGCAACGCGAGATCGAGTTCATTGAAGGTCATCACCGTCAGCTCGACTTTCACATCGGGCGCCTGCGTCTTGAGCGCATCCAGCGCCTCGGGGATATGACAGCCGACATCCGACAGGATGTGCTCGACCATCCCAATGGATAACGTGCCCGACAGCACACCACGCACGGCATCGATTTCCGGACGGATCCGCTCCAGCGACTTCAGCGCATCGCGCGCCAATTCAAGCGCGACCTTGCCCGCATGCGTGAGCACGAAGCCGGACGGCCCGCGCTCGCACAGGCGCGTGCCCAGCGTCTCCTCGACTTCACGAATATGTCGGCTGATCGACGCCTTCGACATGTTCAACTGCTTCTCAGCCGCCGCAAAACCGCTCGCCTGCGCCACTGCGCAGAAGATGCGCAACGAGCGCAAGTCTCGCTCACTGAAATCCCGATTTGCCATCACCCATTCCTCGATGACTCCCGCCCGTCCACGTCCGAACGCCTGCCGAACATCAAGCAAACCCCCGCCACTCGCGCCCTTCAAAAGGTTTCATTTTTTGAAACCATACCAATAAAAAAATCATTTTTCATGATCTTTTTGCCCGCATACATTGAATTTCAGAGGCGCATCGAACCGGGCACTGCCGGAAGACGCCCGTCAGCTACTCAACCCACATGACGCGAGGCAAGCAATGAAGACCTGGTCCAGACGATCCTTTGTAAAGGCGGCGCTTGCATCGAGCGCCGCAGTAACCCTCCCGGTGCTGCCGACACTGGCCTTCGCCGAAGGCGGCACGCTCGCCGACATCAAGAAGCGCGGCAAGCTGACGGTCGGCACCGAGGCCGCTTACGAGCCGTTCGAGTTCGTTGAAAACGGCCAGGTGGTCGGTTATGGGCACGACGTGCTCGAACTCATGGCCGCGAAGCTCGGCGTGAAGCTCGAACAGATGAATTTGCCGTTCCAGGGCCTGTTGCCCGGCCTGATGTCGCACAAGTTCGATTTCGTGGCGACGAGCGTGGGCATCACGCCGGAGCGCGCCAAACGTTTCGCCTTCAGCCAGCCGGTCGGCGTGGTGCGCTCGGTGTTGATGGTGCGTGTCGACGAAACGGCGATCAAGGGCGATATGGACATTGCAGGCAAGACCATCGGCACGCAGATGGGCTCGTCGTCGCAACCGGTGGCCGACGAGTTCGAAAAAGAACTTAAAGCGAAGACGGGCAAGGGCTATGCGGGTACGCGTCTGTTCCAGGCGTATCCGGATGTCTCCAACGCGCTCGCCAACAAGACCATCGACGTGGCGCTCATGCCGTCGAACATCGCGGCAGTGCAGATGCGCAAGCAACCCAACGCGTTTCGCATCGCCGGCACCATCGGTCAGCCGAAGTTGCTCGCGTGGGTGGCAAACCCGAACGATCTCGAAATCCGCAAGTTCATCAACGATTCGCTCGACGAGTTCCGTGCCAACGGCAAGCTCGCCGCATTGCAGCAGAAGTGGTTCGGCGGCCCGATGGACACGCCGCGCGAGAACTATCTGCCGCAAGGTGCGATTTGACGACCGCCGCCATGTTCGCCGGGCTGGGGATGTCTGACATGGGCGGCGTGATCCAACCGTTTCTCGAAGGCGTCGTGTCGGGAACGGCGATCACGCTGGCCGCCTCGGCAGGGGCCTTCGTGATCGGTCTGGGTCTCGGGATCGTGCTGCTGCTCGCGCGCATCTCGCCGATTGCGCCGCTGCGCGCATTCGTCGTGCTGTGGGTAAGCCTGATTCGCGGCACGCCGGCGCTGATCCACATGTTGATCGCGTACTACATGGTGCCCGCGCTGCTCGATATCTCGATCTCGCCGGTGACGGCCGGTGTGGCGGCGCTGGCGTGCAATACGAGCGCCTACATCGTCGAGATCCTGCGCGGTGCGCTCGGCACGATCTCGTACGGGCAACGCTCGGCGGCGTACGCCATGGGCATGCGCGCGACGCAGGTCTGGCGGCACGTGCTGTTGCCGCAAGTCATCTACCGCGCCATTCCGCCGCTCACCAGCGAGTTCACGATCCTGCTCAAGGCGTCGTCGCTGATGTCGATCATTGCGGTGCCCGAACTGGCGACCGTCGCGCGCAACGCCACGTTGCAGACGGATCTGCCGTTGCAGGTCTTCGCGATTACGGCGGCCGTGTACTTCGTGCTTCTGTTCTGCATTTCGGCCGCGTCGCGCGTTTGCGAGCGCCGGGTCTCCAGGATGCTGCCCCATGGCCATTGATTTCTCCATCGTCCGGGAAGCCGTTCCCGTTCTGCTCGAAGGCCTGCGCATCACGGCGCTGGTGAGCGTCATCGGCATCCCCATCGGGGTCGTGGCCGGAATCGTCGCCGCCTATGCGGCGCAGTCGCGCACGCTGCTGCGCCCCATCGCGCTCGGCTACGTCGAGCTGGTGCGCAACATCCCGTATCTGATCCTCGTCTATCTGTCGTTCTTCGGGTTGCCGAAGCTGGGGGTGAGTGCCTCGGCGATGACGGTTGCGGTCGGCTGCACGGCGTTCTACACCGGCGGGTATTTCTGCGAAATCCTGCGCGCGGCATTGCGCAGCGTGGCGCGCGGACAGACGCATGCGGCGCTCTCGCTCGGCATGACGTACTGGCAGACGCAACGTCACATCATCGCGCCGCAGTTGTTCGGCTTTCTGATTCCGCCGACGACGAGCCTCGTGATCATGATGTTCAAGGACTCGGCCATCTTCTCGGTGATGAGCCTGCCCGAGATGACTTACCAGAGCAATCTGCTCACGGCAAACACATTCGCTTACGTCGAAGTGCTCGGCACGACGGCGTTGATCTACTGGCTCAGCAGTGTCTTGCTGGCCGGTGTCGGGCGACGTCTGGAAACCGTTGTCGGGCGACGTACCCGCACACCTGACGTCCCCGCTTTATCGACACTCCCCGCCAAAGGAAAAGGACAACTCTCATGACGACTTACACCGTTGCCCCGCGCACTGGTCATCCGACGCTGCTGTACTCGGAGCTCGATCTCGACATCGATAACCTGAAGGCCGACATCGCCGTGCTCGGCATGCCTTATGGCGCACCGTACGCTGCCTCCGACTTCAGCAACGATCAGACGAATGCGCCGTCTGCGATTCGTCAGGCGACGGATCGTGTGGTGCGTCGTCCCGAGCACTACGACTTCGATATCGACGGCCCGCTGCTGCAAGGCCGCAAGGACATTCGCTTCGTCGACTGCGGCGACATCGTTCCCGATCTGTCGAAGCCGGGCGAGCACTATGCGCGTGCCGAAGCTGCCGTGCGCCGCATTGCGGCCGGTGGTGCAATGCCCATCGTGCTGGGCGGCGATCACGGCATCACCACGCCAGTGCTGCGCGGTCTCGATCAGAAGGGGCCGATCACGCTCGTGCACATCGACGCGCATCTGGACTGGCGCGACGAAGTCAACGGCGTGCGCGAAGGCCTGTCGAGCCCGATCCGTCGTGCTTCAGAGATGGCGCACGTCGATCGCATCATCCAGATCGGCCTGCGTGCACAGGGCAGCGGCCGTCCGCAGGATCTCGCTGCGGCGCGTGAGTACGGTGCGGAGCTGGTCACGGCGTACGAGTTGCATGACATCGGCATGGACGCCGTGCTCGATCGCATTCCCGACGGCGGCAACTACTACCTCACCATCGACGCCGACGGCCTCGATCCGTCGACGATGCCGGCGGTCGCCGGTCCGGCGCCGGGCGGCGTGACCTTCGTGCAGGCGCGCAAACTGATCCACGGTCTGGTGCGCAAGGGCCGTGTCGTCGGCATGGACATCGTCGAGATTCAGCCGGAGAAGGACGACGCCAACCTGATCTCGTGCGTGACGGCCGGCCGTCTGATCCTCAACCTGATCGGCGCGTCGATTCGCGCGGGACACTTCGACAAATGAGCAACGCACAACCGATCATCGACATTCGCGGCGTCGACAAGTGGTACGGCGCGCACCACGTGCTCAAGCAGTGCTCGACGCATGTCGGCAAGGGCGAGATCGTGGTGGTGTGCGGACCGTCCGGTTCCGGCAAGTCGACGCTGATCAAGACCGTCAACGCGCTGGAGCCGTTTCAGAAGGGCGACGTCGTGGTTGCAGGAACGTCGCTCACCGCGAAATCGACGGACCTGCCGAAGCTGCGCAGCAAGGTCGGCATGGTCTTTCAGCACTTCGAGCTGTTCCCGCATCTGGACCTCACGCGCAATCTCACGCTCGCGCAGCAGATCGTGCTGGGGCGCGATGCCACGTCGGCGCGCACCAAGGCGCGGGCGCTGCTCGATCGTGTGGGTCTCTCGGCGCACGCGCACAAGTATCCCGGCCAGTTGTCCGGCGGTCAGCAGCAGCGTGTGGCCATTGCGCGGGCGCTGTCGATGGATCCCATGGCGATGCTGTTCGACGAACCGACATCGGCCCTCGATCCGGAGATGGTCAATGAGGTGCTCGACGTGATGGTCGAACTCGCCCGCGAAGGCATGACGATGATGGTTGTCACCCATGAGATGGGCTTCGCGCGACGCGTGGCGCATCGCGTGGTGTTCATGGAGGACGGCGCGATCATCGAGGACAGTCCGACGGACGTGTTCTTCAACGACGCCGCCAGTCCTGCCGCCAAACGCTTTCTCTCGAAGATCCTCGCGCATTGAGCGCAGGACACATCGCTTTCAGACACGAGACAACATGACGCACACCCGAATCCGTAAGTTCAACACGCGTGAGACCTACCCGGAACAGAAGCTCGACAACGATCTTTGCCAGGCGGTGATCGCGGGCAACACTATCTATCTGCGCGGGCAGATCGGTCAGGATCTCGACACCCGTGAGTCCGTCGGTATCGGCGATGTCACGGCGCAAACCGAAAAGGCGATGGCCAACGTGAAGATGCTGCTCGACGAATGCGGCAGCGAGCTCGCGGACATCTGCAAGGTCACGGTGTATATCGTCGATCCGCGATATCGCGAAGCCGTCTACAACGTGATGGGACGCTGGCTCAAGGGCGTGTTCCCGGTCTCGACAGGCATCGTGGTGCAGGCGCTGGCGCGCCCCGAGTGGCTGGTGGAGATCGACGTGACGGCGGTGAAGCCGACCGCGTAAGCCTTGCGCTGACGGTACGAAACCGAATGGCCGACGCACGACCGTCGGCCACTTGCATTGTGTGGCGAGATGTGAGGTGAAAGGCGAGACCCAGGCTTCAGAAGCGGCGTTTGACGTAGACCGTCGCGCCGAGATCCTTCTGACGAAGAATCGGGATTTTCGCACTTGCGGAAACGGTCCAGTCTTCCGTCTTCAGCGAGAGCCCCCGCTTGGGATCGGAGCCGAGCTTGTCGTCCGCGTTGTTCCATTGCACCAGCGACAACTGTGGCGACTGGTTCGGTCCGATGCTCAGATAACTTCGCGAGGCTTTGGCCGCAGCCGCCGCATCGGCGGCCGGCGTCGACTCGATCCAGTCGGCGGGCCGATGGTCGTTGGGGTGCACCGCGCCGTTGATCGCTTCGATACGCGTATAGAGGAAGGCGTTGGTATCGGCTTGCGACATTCGGTCGACGCGCTGCACTGTCTCCTGGCCTTCCCGGCCGAACGGATAGAGCGTGACGGGAACGGCCGGAACCGCTGCGACGGAAACAGGCGCGGGCGGTGGCGGGACATAAACGGGTAGCGGTGAGGGCCCGAGATTGGCCATCATCATCTTTTCGGATGAACCCGAGTCGGCGCCATCGGCCATCGCCACGCCGCTAAGCGTGAGGACACAGGCGCCTATCATCCATTTGTTCAGGCACGTCATGGACATGCCTCCCGTGAAGGAATGGAATCGCTATTCCACTGGCCCCATTTTTACCTTCGTACGGCGCACTTCCTGCATCTGCCGGGCTCCGATGAAACCCTGGAACTTCGCATAGCGAACCGTCTTGAGCGGTCTCCATGCGCCGTATGCATTTAGGAAGTGTAGTCAGTCATTTGCAGACCGCTACCCCAATTTCCACCGGGGGCACGCCATTTTGGCGGAGCGTGACCCGCTCAGGCCCGCCAGACATGCCCTTAGCGCATGCTACGCCCTGGAGGCTTCGGGTATATCCCGACGGTTCGCCCCGGGCCTCGCTCTTTAGGATCCGGCGATCATGACGACTCGTCGCGTGCCTTCAGCCATAGACCGAATTCCTTCATCACTTCGACCACCGGGCGCAGTCGCTCGCCATCTGCCGATAGCGCGTATTCGACCTTGACGGGGGAGCTCGGATATACCGTGCGCGTAATCAGCCCCGCGTCTTCCAGTGCGCGCAGGTCCAGTGTCAGCATGCGCTGCGAGATGCCGGGAACGTCACGACGCAGATCGTTGAACCGCTTTGGGCCGTCAAGCAGATACGACACAAGCAACAGGCGCCAGCGCCCTCCCAGAATGCGCATCGATTCTTCGACCGAACAGCCGGACAGGTTCTCTTTCATCACACACTCACATCTTTAAAAGTAAGTATATTTTTTGTACTTATGTGACATTTTAATGCCTTCTTCACTTTTTATACCAAATCCCTAGAATGGCGCCGATCGCGCTCGATGTGAGCTGTGACGCATCACAACGCTAGCGCGTTGAACTTGTCGAATCTATTCGGGGAACATGAATGAAGCTCTACTACGTGCCGGGGGCCTGCTCGCTGTCGCCACATATCGTGCTCAATGAGTTGGGCGACGATTTCTCGCTGGTGAAGGTCGACTACAAGACACATACGACGCAAGACGGCGGCGACTTTTTCGCGCGCAATCCGTTCGGTTACGTGCCGCTACTCGAACTGGAAGACGGCACGCGACTTCGAGAAGGACCTGCCATCGTGCAATATCTGGCGGATCGGAAGCCGGCGTTGGGGCTTGCCCCGGCGAACGGATCACTGGCGCGTTACCGGCTTCAGGAGTGGCTCAATTTCTTGAGCACGGAAATCCACAAGGGCTTTATTCCGCTGCTCTATGCCGTGCTTGCGGGGAAGTACGCGACCGAATCGGCGAAGCCGAAGCTCGCCCATCGCTTTGCATGGATCGACGAACAGTTGGCAGAGCGGGCGTATTTGATGGGCGACACCTATACCGTGGCCGATGCCTATCTGTTCGCGTTGACGCAGTGGGGGCAGGCGTCGTGGCTCGATTCCGTCTACAAGGCGGACATTCACTTCGACGATCTGACGCATCTGCAACGCTGGTATGCGCGTGTACGAGAGCGTCCGGCCGTGCGCAAGGCGCTGGCGGACGAAGGACTCAAGGTGACGACACGCGCCGCGTAGTTTCGGACGTCATGGCGTTCGGGGAGGTGTCGTCCCCAAGAGACCCGAGTGCGATCGCGCTATTGCGCAGGCAGCCCGGCAACGCTCGCCAGTCCGAACCATTCCCTGAAGGCGCTCGTGCATTCCGCGCTCGTCTCGGCCGCGCGATCGAGCATGGCCCGCTCCTGGGCATGCACGGCGGCCTGCCAGTCGGTCTGGCTCGCGATGGCTTGCGCGAGTTCGGCGGCGTCGAGCATGGCGAGATTGACGCCGACACCCATCGGCGGCGTCACGTGCGCGGCGTCGCCGATCAGCGTGAGACCGGGCGTGGCAGGCCATCGCGTGCCCACCGGCAGGCCGACGATGGGGCGGATGGCCGCGATACGGTCGGCGTCTTCGATCAGCGTCAGCAGTGTGGGCGACCAGCCGGGAAAGCGCGCGAGAAGGTCCTGTTTCGTGAGGTTGGCGAGTGCCTTCTCGGGGCGATCGGTGTCGTCGGCATGGGTGCGGAATGCGGCATAACTCCGGACTACGGCGTTGCCGTTGCGCTGCGCAAAGAGCGCCGTTCCCAGCGCTTGCCCGGTGCCCAGCGACATGAGCGTACCGTGTCCGACCCTCTTCGCAATCGCAGGATGGCGGCGGTCCACATCGGTCATCCACAACTCGACGAACGTCACCCCCGAATAGCTCGGACGGACGTCGGTGAGTGCGGCTCTGACGGCCGACCCTGCACCGTCTGCCCCGATGACGAGATCGCATTCGTGTGTCCGTCCATCGTGAAGACGCACGGCGCAGCGTCCGCCGGGCGTCCGGGTCACCCGTGCGATGCGCGCCCCCCATACGACCATTCCGGCAGGCAGCGGCGTGAGCAGCAGTTCGCGCAGCACGAGGCGGTCGATCTCGGGGCGATCTCCCGTGCCTGGCGCGGGGATGTCTTCGAGCAGCACCGCGCCCGTGGCCCAGTCGATGTCGCGCAGTTCCTGATCGTGGTGGCGGGCGATGGCCATGAAGGCGTCGAACAAGCCTGCCTTTTTCAGCGCGAGCTGGCCGTCCGGCACGTGCAGGTCGAGCATGCCGCCCTGATCGCGCGACGTGACGGAAGCATCCGCTTCGAAGACGGTGACGTCGAAGCCGTCCCGATGGAGCATGTTGGCGGCGACCAGACCGGCGGGCCCTGCACCGGCGATGACGATGGCGGGTTTGTGCGACATTTCGATTCCCTTGATTCGTTTCATGCGCGCCACGTCGGTGGCGTATCAGCACGCACTCTATCGGTCGCCGTGGTTGATCCGTTATCCGCATAAGGTCAAAATATGCTGAAAATCGGCCATCCTCCCGCGACCTCCACATGCCCAGCCCGACCGCGAAAACCACGACGCATCGCGCCGTTCTGAAAGGCTTCGGTCTGGATGGCGAGCGGCTGCACGGCGTCAGTCGCCTGAACCGGTGGCACCGGCATCCGCAGGGGCAACTGATCTACATCGCCGCCGGACATTTCCACATCCGCACCGAATTCGGCGCATGGCTGCTACCGCCGAAACGAGCCGTGTGGATTCCACCGGATCTGATGCATTGGGGCGAACTCAAGGGCGTGAGAACCGGCGCGAACATCCTGCTCGCGCCGGCGTATTGCGCGACGCTGCCCGATCGTCCGCAAGTGTTGTCCGTCGGGGCGTTATTCGAAGCGTTGATCGAGCGGGTGGCGGCGTGGCGCACGGAAACGGCGGCGTCGCCGGAGGACGAGCGCGTCGTGGCCGTGCTCATCGATGAAATCCGGGCGGCGCGGCATGAGCCGCTGCATCTGCCGATGCCCAGCGACAAGCGGCTGCTGAAGATGACCGAACTCGTGCTGAGCGAGCCGGGGCGCGAGCATTCGCTGGAGACGCTGTCATCGATGGCGGGACTTTCGATGCGCACCGCGCGACGGCTGTTTGCCGCGTCGGTCGGCATGACGTTGTCCGAATGGCGTCAGCAGGCGCGGCTGATGCGCGCCGTCGAGATGCTCTCGGAAGGCGAATCGGTGTCGACCATCGCCGATGCGTTGGGCTACGCGAGTCCGAGCAATTTCATTGCCATGTTCCGCACGGCGTTTGGTGTGACGCCGGGCAAATACGTCGGCATTGGAAGGACCGGCGCCTAAACCGAATCGGCGGGCGTCGCGTTGCTGTCGTGCACGTGGAACGTGGCCGGCACGCCGAGGTTCGTCAGGTGATCGACGAACTGCTGCAAGTGCCGGCTCGTCGGTTGGTAGTGGCCGCTGGTGCGCGATACGTCCGTGACCTTGCCGTTCTCGATACGGATGTCGCCCGCCGCGGCGACGGGCTGTCCCGCAAGAAAGCTCGAATGGTGAAACAGCCCTTTCCTGAAGGTCTTCGACAAGTAGATGTCGCCGTGCCTGTCCATCACGAAGATGGCGCGCTCCGGGGTCTTGCCCGGGCGACGCGATGCATCTCGCGTATCGATGGGACGGCCGTCGGCGCCGATCATCAGGCCGTCTTGCACGGAGACCTTGAACTGGGCCCGCTCGGCGGGCTTTAGGTACATCACTTTCGATTCGAACGACACCCCGCGGTCTTCACCGGCATGGCGGCCATCCAGCGGCTGAAGGTGCTTGAAAAGCGTGGGACGACCGCTGACTTCCGTTTCGACACGCGCTGCGCCGAAGACCGTCAGGTTGTTGTGATCGAGACCGGGAGCGAGCCGGTTCGGACGTCGCGCGCCGGGTGACTCGGATTGGGGCAGCGGTTCCAGCTCGACTTCCTCGATGACGATCTCGATGCTGCAATCACTATCCGAGTGATCGGCGGCATCCGGCGAGGGACTCGGCGAGCGTCGGGCCCTGACCGGCAGGCCGCTCAACAGCGGGTTGGCCGCCGTCGGCGTGGGAAGTCCCAGTGAGGCAGGGGCATGCGTTGCGCCGGGCCGGGCCTGCGTGGGCGGCGTGATCTGGAGGGACGGGAGCTGCAACCCACGGTTCGGAATCTTTTGCATATTCGCTCGAATGACTGACGTGCGGCATCGGTGCGGCATCATTGCGACGTCAGTGCCACATCACGCCGCGCACCCCCGAAGCATGCAACCGGCATTTGTCGATGGCGGTGGCAGGAGCGCAGTCATGGCGACGCAGGCGAAACGTGGTGGCAGCGCCTGCGGCCAGTAGCAAAACGAGCGGAAAAACGAACCGAAAAACGAATGAAATCAGTTTATTCGGCAGGCGCGACGCTCACGCCCGCGATGCCGTGACGCTGCATGGCGTCTGCCACGAAGCCTTCGCGCTTCATGTCTTCCACGAACGTCTTCAGATAGGCCAGTGCGGCTTCGCCGCGCGTGATCGGCACACCCATGGCCTGACGAATCACCATGAAGCGTTCGTTGAGCAGGCGGTAGCCGCTAAGGTTCGCGACATCCTGCTCCAGTTGCTGCTTCACACCGGCCGCGACTTCGCAGCCCGTATCGATGAACGTCTTGATGACGGTCGGCGATGTCGGCGCGCGCACGATTTCCGCGTGTTGCAGTTCGCGCGAGAGGAACAGGTCGTAAGCGCTGCCTTTACCGACGACGACACGTGTGCCGGTCTGATCGACATCGGCGTTTGTCTTGACGGGCGACGCGTCGCGCACGAGGTAATAGCCTTCGATGAGGACGTACGGCGAGGTGAAGCCGATGGTCGCTGCGCGACGCGGATCGATGGCGAAGAAACCGACGTCGGCCTGCTCGTTCGTGACCGTCTCCACCGATTTGCCTGCGGCGTCGACCACCACGAGTTCGAGATCGACGCCCAGCCGCTTCGCCAGCGCACCGGCCAGATCGACGGAGATGCCGACCGGTCGGGACTCGGCGTCGGTGCCCGCGAGAATCGGATTGCCGAGGTTGATGCAGGCGCGCAGTACGCCAGTCGGTGCAAACGCTTTGAGAAGGGTCGGGTCGGGCGTCATGATGGGCGTCGGAAGTCGGGGGAAGGGATCAGGGTTCGAGCAGACCGGCGATCTTGCCGATGGCGTCGATCGTGTGTTGCAGGTGAGCGTGCAGCAATGCGGAGGCATCTTCGTTGCGCTCATGCGCCAGCAATTCGAGAATTTCCAGATGCTGCTGCGCGTGGGGACGATAGCGCGCACGATCCTGCATCGAGCGGTACGAGAGCAGACGCCGCACGCGTGTGACGCGTCGCATCGTGTCGACGAAGAACGGATTGCCCGACGCCTCGACCAGCGACTCGTGAAAGCGCACGCCGCGCTCATGCAACTGATCGGGCGTGTCGGTCTCGATGCCGCCATCGAGCAGATGGCGCTCCGCGGCGCGCAGACGTTCGAGCACCTTCGCATCGAGCCGGTAGCCCGGCTCCAGCAATGCCGCCGGTTCAAGCGCGAGTCGCAGGCGATACGTCTGGATGAGGCTGTCGGGCGTTGTCAGCATCGACGAAAACTGCCAGCCGTAGCCGGGTTTGCGCTCGGCCCAGCCTTCGTCGCGAATGCGTCCGAGCACGGCGCCCAGTTGTGTCGTCGTCAATCCGTAGCGCGTGCGAATCAGTTGTTCGGAGAACTCGCCGGGCAACTGGCCGCGCAGCAGGTCGTCCGCGATCTGGAAGTAGGTGCTCGTGACGATGTCGGTCTCGTCGAGCCCGAGCGATTGCGCGGCGTCGACATCCGACGTCGGCACCGGTTGTGCCACGAAATATCCCCGGTTGCGCTCACGTACCAGAACGCCCTTGTCGTGCAGCAGCGCGAGCGCTTCGTTGATCGGCGAGCGGGAGATCCGCAGTTTGTCGGCGAGCATCTGCGCGGGCAGATGCTGACCGGCCTGCATGCCTTCGGCCTGAATCAGATCGACGATTTGTGTGGCAATGGAGCGCTCGGATTTCATCGCGAAGAAGTCGGGACCGGCATGCCGCACCTCGCCATCATGCAGCCCCGGCGTGTTGCGCCAGTGTCCGTTGCAGAATCGACGGAATCACCCCGCCTTGTCGCAGCAGCGCAATTTCGAGGCGCGTTTCGACGGCAGCCGTCGCGGTGAAGCGCTCGCTGCGGCCATCGGCGCGATCGATGCGCACTTCGACGGCACCGCGCGGCGAGATCGTCTCGGCGTTGGCGGCGATGTGGATCGTGTCGTTCGGACGGATGGCCAACGTTACCGGGTCGATGCCTGCGGGAAAGCGCAGCGGCAGAATGCCCATGCCAATCAGGTTGGAACGGTGAATACGCTCGAAGCTTACCGCAATTACCGCGCGAACCCCCAGGAGACGCTGCCCCTTGGCCGCCCAGTCACGCGAGGACCCTGTGCCGTAGCGCGCCCCTGCCAGCAGCACGACCGGATCGCCCGCCGCTTGATAGCGTTGCGCCGCTTCGAAGATCGGCATGACGTCGCCACTTGGCCCGTGCACCGTGTGCGCGACCGGCAGGTCGTCGGCCAGCAGGTTCGCCAGCGTCTTGCTGTAGAACGCGGCGCGCACCATCACTTCCCAGTTGCCGCGCCGCGAGGCGAAGACGTTCAGGTCGTTGCGGTCGTCGCCCTTTGCCACGAGGAAGTCGGCGACGTAGCTCTGCTTTGGAATCGCGCTGGCTGGCGAGATGTGGTCGGTCGTGACATCGTCGCCCAGCGCGAGCAGGGGGTAAGCCGTGTAGTCGCCCAGTTGCGTGCCCGCATCGAGAGAAGCGAAAGGCGGACGTCGCAATGCCGTCGAGTCGGGGTCCCAGGGGAAGCGGGCGGACTGGGGCGCGTCGAGGCTCGACCACATCGGGTTGCACGACGCGATGGCGAATGCCGACTTGAAGTCCGTCGGGCGGGTGCCCGACGCAACGAGGGCATCGACTTCCTCACGCGTGGGCCACAAGTCCTTGAGGTAGATGGCCGTGCCGTCGGCCCGGGTCTGCACCGGTGACGTGCTGAGGTCGATGGCGGCCGATCCGGCGAGCGCGTACGCAATGACCAGCGCCGGCGACATGATGAAGCCGAGACTCAGGTCGGGATGCACGCGTCCCGGGAAGTTGCGATTGCCAGAGAGCATGGCGACGGGCGACGCCGTCTGTTGCGCGATGGCCTGTGCAATCGGCGCGGACAGCGGCCCCGAGTTGCCGATGCAGGTCGTACAGCCGAAGCCGACGATGTCGAACCCGACGGCGGCGAGATCGTCCGTGAGTCCGGCGCGTTGCAGATAGTCGACGGCAGCGGGGGAGCCGGGCGCCAGCGACGTCTTCACCCAGTCGGCGACGCGCAGTCCCAAGGCTCGCGCGCGACGCGCCACCAGTCCCGCCGCGATCAGTTGCGCAGGATCGGACGTATTCGTGCAACTCGTGATCGCCGCAATGGCCACCGGCCAGACGGGCAGTGAGGTCGAGGTGTGCGCGGGTTGTCCTGCGACTTCGCGAAGGGCGTCTCCGGTCTTCGCGTAAGGCAGCAAATCCTGCGGACGGCGAGGACCGGCGACATGCAGTTCGACGGTAGCGAGATCGATCTCGATCACGCGCGTGTAGCGCGGGGAGTTGTTGGCGTCGAACCAGAGACCGGCGCTGCGGTAGAGGGTTTCGACGGACTCGATCAGGGCTTCGGCGCGTCCGGTGGCGCGCAGATAGTCGAGCGTGCTGTCGTCGACCGGAAAGTAGCCGGTGGTCGCGCCGTATTCGGGGGCCATGTTCGCAACGACAGCGCGCTCGCCTGTCGTCAATGTCGACACCCCCGGGCCGAAGTACTCCACGAACTCGCCCGACACGCCGATGTCGCGCAACGCTTTCGTCACGCGCAATGCGAGGTCGGTGGCGGAGGTGCCGGCAGGCAGACGTCCCGTGAGCTTCACACCGATGACGTCGGGAATGCGCTGCATGACCGGCATGCCGAACATGACCGTCTGGGCTTCCAGCCCGCCGACACCCCAGCCGAGTACACCGATGCCGTTGATCATCGGCGTGTGGCTGTCGGTGCCGATGAGCGTGTCGGGAATCAGCCACGTCACCCCATCGACCGTGCGCTGTGTCGCCACGGTGGCGAGTTGTTCGAGATTGATGGTGTGCATGATGCCGGTGCCCGGCGGGTTGATGTGCACCCCGTCGAGCGCCATCGATGCCCAGCGCAGAAAGCGGTAACGCTCCGCATTGCGGCGCATCTCGATTTCGAGATTGAGCGTGGCCGCATCGGCCCGGCGCGTTTGCTCCACGGCCAGCGAGTGATCGACGGATACATCGACACGCAGCGTGGGATTCAGGACGGCCGGATCGACGCCGGCCTCGGCCAGCGCGTCGCGCATGGCGGCAATGTCCACGAGGGCCGGTGTGCTGGTCGTGTCGTGCATGAGCACACGTGTGGGCTGAAATGCGATTTCCGCTTCGCTGGTGCCGTGCTCAAGCCAGCCCAACACACCCGAGACTGCGGCCTCGCGCTCAGCGTCGTCTAGATTGCGCACGGCGTTCTCGAGCAGCAGTCGCAGCACGACCGGCAGACGCGGCAGCACATCGCCGAACATCGTCGGCAAATCCACGAAGCGATAGGGCGTGCCGTCCAGTTCAAGCGGCGTGTGTGGGGGAATGAGGGCATTGTTCATGCCTCGAATATTGCATTTGTTTTTGTAAAAATGCAATGATGCAAAAAATCACCCTTGCCGGCAGGTCATCCACCCGCCAGGGCTTTGGGCACGACATAGCGTGCGCCGTCGTATTCAAGGGTGACGTTTGCGCCCTTCGACGTGCGCTCCTTGCTCGCGCAGTCGTTGCGCGTGGGCTTGTTCGTCGTAGTCGTCGTCTTCTGACTCACGATCAGTCTGGCGTAGCCGTCTATCCCGGCAGGGCCGACGGAGACGGCGCGAGACGTGTCGTCGAAGCTGCCTGCGCAATTGCCGTCCCATTCGCCGCCGCTCGATTGCGTGGCGAGGTTGTCGACGACCTTGCGCAGCTTCGTGCCATCGACGACGTAGAGGCTGAGCGCCGTTTGCGAGAACGGGTTGACGCGCGAGGACCCTTCGAAGGTGGTGCGTACGCCGAACGCCAGCACCTGAGCGGTCAGACGCCACGGGGCAGTGTCGAGCGCGATGCCGCGCAACATGACGGCGTCCGAGGTGATCGCCGCCTTTTCGAAGCGGTGTGCCACGATCTTGCCGCTCTGGCTGTCGGCGACGATCACTTCGACGTCGTAGACCTTGTCGTCGTCGGTACCGCCGGGTTGCGGCATCGGCAGGACAGCGAGTGTCTGTGCCGGGTTGGCCGGCCAGACCTTGCAGGTGGCGAAGTCCGTATCGACGGTGCGCCCCGGTTGTAATGCCTTGGTCCATTCGCCGAAGCGGTCCTTGCAATCGGCGCGAGAGTCGGCGTGGGCGAGCAGTGGCAGACAGAGCAGGGCAGCGGTGAGGATTTTGCGCATGAGGGAGCGACGACCGGTCGAGTTGGGCAAGTCTGCCTATTCTAGCGGCGCCGCTCGCCCGCACGTTTCGATGGAGAGTCAGTCTGACGGACCCACGAACTCCTGTGCATCGAAGACCGTGTGAAAGACCGTGCCGTCAAACATCTCCATGAGCTTGCGCGACTCGGCCTGGCTCTCCAGCCGGGCGGGTGACGCCAGTGCGGCGTCGATGTCTTCCTGCGTGTCGAAGCGGATCGCGATGCCGAGCGGCAGGTTCAGGTCGGTGGCGTCGGTGTGTCGCTGCCGCAGAATCCTGACTTCCTTCGCACCGGGAAAGCGTGTCCAGAGGGGAACCAGTTTGTCTTGCACATGGCGTGCGAAATCGGCTTCCCTACCGGCCTTGATCTGCCCCCGGAAGAACGCGTAACGGATCAGCATTGAAATGTCTCCTGAGGTGGGGGCGGCTTAGCCGCGTCCCACGAACGGCATATGACTGGCCATGACGGTCATGAACATGACGTTGGCCTCAAGCGGAAGGCTGTCCATGTAGAGCACGGCGCGCACGACGTTGTCCATTCCCATCCGGGGTTCGACCATCGTGGTGCCGTTGGCTTGCAGCGTGCCTTTCGCCATCAGCTCGCTCATGTCGCTGACGACGTTGCCGATGTCGATCTGACCGCACGCGATATTGAACGGACGGCCATCGAGCGACGTTGCCTTCGTCAACCCGGTAATGGCGTGCTTGGTGGCGGTATAGGGCGCGGACTGTGGACGTGGTGCGTACGCGGAGATCGACCCGTTGTTGATGATGCGTCCGCCCGGAGACGATTGCTTTTTCATCAGCCGGAATGCGCCCTGCGAACAAAGAAACGCACCGGTCAGATTGACGTTCACCGCCTGCATCCAGTGGTCGTACGAAACGTCTTCGATGGAACGCTGCGGGGTAAACACGCCCGCGTTTTTGCCGTGTGCTTGCCGCCCGTCACGACGATGCCCCGGGGCTGATGACTGAGCAACGCGCGCACGAGTTCTTCTTCCCGGTCCAGCAGGTATTCCGTGTTGGCGAGTAAAAGGCGGAGATTTCGTTGCTCGACGACATCGTTGATGCCGCGTGCGGTCTCGGCGAAGTTCGAGCTGGAGAGCGACGGCACGATCACGGCGATGACGTTGGTCCGGCCCGACGAGAAAGCGCCGGCCACGGCGTCGGCGACGTAACCGGTCTTGCGCACGGCATCCATCACGCGCGTGCGGATGTCGTCGCTGACATGTTGGCCTGTCAGCACGCTCGACACGGACATTTTGGACACGCCGGCCAGTTGCGCGACATCGGCCATGCGCACCGGCTCGCCGGACGGCAGAGAATCGGGTTTCGAACTCATCTCACGGAGCAGACAGATAATCGAGTGACATCAATTTCGTCATGACACTTGCTTCGTCGCCGATGCCCGCGGACCGCCGCGCCGGTTCGATGCGTCGGCGGTATCGCGCGCGCAGTGTCGTCGTTAAGACGCGGGATTCACGGGTTGCCGAGGACCAGCGAGTTCCTGTCGATGGCGTCGATCGACGTCACGCCGGTCAGCGTCATCGCTACGCGCATTTCCTTGGCGAAGATGTCCAGCATGTTCTCCACGCCGCGTTGTCCGTCTGCGGCCAGCGCATAGGCGGTGGCGCGCCCGAGCAGGCAGCCCTTCGCGCCGAGCGCCAGCATGCGAACGACGTCCAGTCCCGAGCGGATGCCCGAGTCGGCCAGCACGGTGAGGTTGTCGCCAACGGCATCGGCAATGAGCGGCAGCGCCTTCGCCGTGGACAGCACGCCATCGAGCTGACGGCCGCCGTGGTTGGAGACCACGATGCCGTCTGCCCCGAAGGTCACGGCGTCCTTGGCGTCTTCGGGGTCCAGAATGCCTTTGATGATCATGGGGCCTTGCCAGAAATCCCGAATCCATTCGAGATCCTTCCAGCTGATCGACGGATCGAAGTTGTTGCCGAGCCACCCGATGTAGTCTTCCAGCGATACCGGCTTGCCGAGGTACTTCGACACGTTGCCCAGATCGTGCGGACGGCCCGTCAACCCGACATCCCATGCCCAGTGGGGGCGCGTCATCGCCTGAAGCATTCGGCGCGACGCGGCAAACGGCCCGGACATTCCCGAGTGGGCGTCGCGATAGCGTGCGCCGGGCGTGGGCATGTCGACGGTGAAGACAAGGTTGCGGACACCGGCGTCACGGGCGCGCTCCAGCACGTTCTTCATGAAGCCGCGATCCTTGAGCACGTACAACTGGAACCAGATCGGTTGCGGGCTTTGCGCCGCGACTTCCTCGATGGAGCACACGCTCACGGTCGAGAGGCACAAGGGGATGCCCTTGCTCGCAGCCGCTTTCGCGACCTGAACTTCCCCGCGTCGCGCGAACATGCCGGTCAATCCGACGGGCGCCATGATGATAGGCATCGCCAGCGGCTGACCGAACAGGGTCGTATTGAGGCTCAGGTTTTCGACGTTGCGCAAGATACGCTGGCGCAGCCCGATGCCGGCCAGATCGGCCGTGTTGGCACGCAGGGTGTGCTCGGCGTACGCACCGCCGTCGATATAGTCGAACAGAAAACGTGGAAGCCTCGATTTGGCCGCTGCCCGGTAGTCGGACGCCGAAGAAATGATCATGACGCGATTCCCCATCGAATTTTTTTGAGTTCGAGCCCTGACGGCTCGGGACACTGCGTTGGACGGGCATCAAGATACGGCAACCGATACCCCGATAAAATGACTTTTCGTTCTGATATTCAGTCGGATTTGGAATAGTTATGAATCTGAGAGCATTACGAACCTTCGTCGAAGTGGTACGCCAGGGCGGGTTCTCGCAGGCGGCCGAAGTGGTGTCCCTGACGCAGTCTAGCGTCAGTAAGGCCGTCAGGACGCTCGAAGACGAGTTAGGCGTGCCGTTGCTCAGTCGTATCGGGCACCGCAGCGAGCTGACGGATGCCGGGGAGATCGTCTATCGCCGGGCGCTGTCGCTGTTGGCGGAGCGTCGCGACATGATCGACGAGATCGACGATCTGCGGGGGCTCAAGCGTGGCACCTTGCGATTGGGATTGCCGCCGGTGGGGTGCGGCGTGCTGTTCGCGCAGATGTTCGTGACCTATCGCGAACGCTATCCCAACATCGATATCGCGCTGACGGAGCATGGCAGCAAGCGTCTTCGCGAGTGCCTGGAGGACGGGGAGGTCGAACTGGCGGCGCTGCTGCTGCCGGTGGCCGATCATTTCCAATATCAGGCCGTGCGCAAGGAGCCGCTGGTCGTGGTGCTCCCCGCGGGGCATGCGCTCGCCAAACGAAAGTGGCTCGATTTCACGGCACTGGCGGACGCGCCCTTCATCCTCTTCGAAGCGGGGTTTGCGCTGAACGGCATCATCATGGCGGCGTGTGAGCGAAAAGGCGTGGCGCCGCGCGTGACGGCCAGAAGCGGGCAAATCGATTTCATCGTGGATCTGGTCACGGCGGGACTGGGCGTGGCCTTCCTGCCGCGCATGCTGGCGCTCAAACATCGGCATCCGGGCATTGTGCTGGTTCCGTTGCGCGAGCCGCAGACGGACTGGCACATTTCGCTGGCATGGCGCAGTCACACGCACCTGTCCTCGGCCGCGCGTGCCTGGCTGGATCTGGCGCGGGAGGTGCATGGGGGGCCTGCGGCGACCCTCTGATGCGTAACAATTAACTCCGTAACCCAAGGGCTAATGGCTACGCCGATTTCGAAGATATGCCGGAAAAAAATAAACTCCGTGATGCCCTTCGATGTACTAGATAAAGTCCAACGAACTAACAATTAACTCCGTAACATCAGCAGCACAAGAGAAGCGTGCGGCGCCAGCTCACTGCTTCGAATGTCAATTGCCACTTGCTGCTCAGCAAGCCCGTTCGACGTATGGTCGACCGCCACGCGGTGCGCACTAGCTCCGTCCCCCCCCCCGGGTACGCCGAGTCCTCGACGAATGTGATGTCGAAGCTCTCGGTCATGTGGATACGGTACTAGAAGTCAGATCGCTATGAGGACTAGCCAAGCCCCGGCGTGTCCAGTAGTGTCTTTGCCCAACCTGTGCGCCCGATCGAATGGAATTTATACACTTTGGCACCGAATGCTGAAGCTCTTCTGCAGTGGTGTGGGGGCATTTCCATGTACGTTCGGTGCGCGCACGTCCATGCGCCACACCTATGCTTCGTATCTCCCGCGACGCATGTCGGCGATCAATGAGAGCCAGATTTCCGGCTCATCCAACTTCAATTGATTTCGGAGTTGTACGACATGAGGGCCCAAACTCCGAGCCCTATCAATCACCTCCTGAGTTTCAGTGCGGACACTCACCGGCGCGCTTTCCAGCATTCGACAGAGGCTCTCGGGAAAATCCGCTTTAATACATTCGTAAGCTCCGGTAAAGATGTGATCCTGAAATGCGCGCAGAGCGTTCTGCTCATTGGTGAGCTTGCTTAATGCCTCAATCGGATTTTCGCTCGCTGCCGTTGCGCGAAGGATATTCACCTCTGTGCCGATCTCATTTGCCTTGCGTTGAATAATGTTATGTAGGGGGTGGATGAGCGCGGACGCTAGATCTGCACACATCATTGAGACCCAGGGGCGGACGATCTGTTGAATCTGTTCGGGTTTCGAATGAAGTGCTCTAAGTGTTTCTATTGATTTTTGCGCGAGCGTATAACTTTCACTCGCAACCGGTACTATGCCTGCTCGCCCGTTGCCTGTATCCAAGCGAATAATCGCAGCAGTGGCCAATTCAGCAACCTGCCTCAACTGGTCGAGCGCTTGATCGGCTTGACTAATTTTCTCGTCCAACTTCTTGGTCCGAGCTTCTATACCCCAGCCCTTTAATGATTCGAATCGATCGATTGTGGCAGCCAATAGAAGAATCAATCCGGCAGCAAGGAAGGTAACTGCCAGTGTCGACTCTGCCTTGTATGCTGACCATGTGCCTAGCCCAATGTTCACCATGCCAGATGAAAACAAAATGAGACTGGTGAGGACGGAAAGAACGGATGTAAGCGTATGGGAGCGCTTCGTTTTCGGTTCTGACATTTGGTTGTAGGCGAAACAGTACGGTGCTTGGGCGGGACGTAACGCTTCCCGTTTTGATAAAAGTATCTGAGGCCGAGCGTTCTACTTCTGGAGCGGGAAACAGCGTAACAGAGTCCCTGCGCGTCGGTTTGAAAAATGGATAAGTTAGGATGTGTGTATATTTGTGCGATAAGCTCACACACGACCGGATAATACTTCACTAGTGGCTGCCTGGTTGATTAGCAGGCTGTTGAAATAAACCCCGCTGATGCGCGGCCCTCCCTTCCAAAGAGCCGCCGTGCCGGCTTGGTTCACGTTGA
>NZ_CABPRV010000016.1 GCF_902459735.1 Pandoraea capi | reverse complement strand
TTCTTCATGTTCGTCTTCTTCTCCGAAAACGAACTTTACTAGACTCCGGCTGGCCCTGTTTGCAGGGGGCATGTCACCGCCACAATCTACTCGACTGAAAAGCGCTTGCGTTTCATAGCAAACTCCTCCTTTTTCCATGGGTAAAGTTTGCCGAAAAACTAACGTCCCAGGTGGTCCAGATTTCTCATTGCAGATCACGACCGCAACACTTGCTGCACTCGCTGGCTTGGTGTCGACTTATATTGACCGTGTATTTGAACAGACCGTAGCGAGCCACTGGACCTTGACACTATTTACTCGGAGGAAGCTGTTCTTTCCATCGAAAGTGGCCGCTGCGCAGGAAGACTGGCGCGCCGTGGCAGAGTTGTAGATATCTTGCGGCGAACTTTTCGATTGAGGCCCTGTGGGTCTTGAACGCAGACATCAGGTCGTCGACATGGCATGACTTTGCCTCGAAATGATCTTCCAACGCTTCAGCAGAGATGGCGCACACGATACGTTTTCGCTCACAGTCCACCGCAAATTCTATGGAGATGTCGTCGGCGTTATACACAGGGGCGACGTGAGGGAATTCAATCTTCACAATGATTGTCCTCACAGCGGAAACCACAATCCGTAATGTCTTCTGAGCGCCAGTCCAGACGAACACTTTCCATCGCATCCACCACTTGACATGGCCACCCAAAGCGTTCGGTGATGCGCCTGCGCAGGCTGTCAGCGGCGGCAGGCTCGCCATGATTCAGAAAGATTCGTCGCACCGGCTTTCCAAACTTCGCAAGCCAGCTCAACGTTTCCCCATAATCCGCATGCGCCGATAGCGTGTCAAGCTGAACCACTTCAGCATTCACAGACACATAGTCGCCAAATATCTTGATCTCGCTCCCACCGGTGACCATTGTAGAGCCACGCGTGCCCGGCGCCTGAAACCCGGTGAAGAGCACGGTGTTTCGCCAATTGCCGCTCATCGCCTTGAGATGATGCAAGACGCGCCCTCCCGTGGCCATTCCACTTCCCGCGATGATGATGGCTGGCATCGCCCGCGTGTCCAGCCATTTGGACTGATCGACGCTCGTCACAAACCTGGCTGCGCTGCACATTTGCGCGCACTCCGAGGCACTCAAACGCTGGTCGGCAAGATGTGACGAGTAGGTTTTCGTCACGTTGATCGCCATAGGACTGTCCAGATAGACGGGAACATCGGAAATCTCTCTGGCCGCTTTCAGCCGGGCAATCCAGTAAAGCAGACTTTGCACCCGTCCAACAGCAAACGCGGGGACAATGACGCTCCCCCCGCGCGCAAACGTCCGGTGCAGTATCTCTGCCAACTGAGCTCCGGGATCCGTGCGGTCATGCAGGCGATCCCCGTATGTGGACTCAAGGACGAGGAAATCCGGCGTTTCGGGATTGGCCGGTGCGGGCATGATCGGATCGTCAGTGCGACCGAGATCGCCCGAGAACAGAATCCTCCGCCCGTCGGCATCCACCTGTGCCATCGCGGCCCCCAGGATGTGCCCCGCGTGCAAGAATGTCACCCGAACTTCCGGGCAGACATCAAACGGGGTGTCGAACGCTCGCGGCGTCAGTCGCTCAATGGCTCGCCGGGCATCGTCCGTCGTAAAGAGCGGGAGTGCCGGGTGGTGTTTCGACTTGCCGTGACGGTTCAGGAAGTCAGCTTCCTCCTCTTCAAGATGCGCACTGTCGAGCAACAGAATTTCGCATAAATCTCGTGTCGCGGACGTGCAATAGACCGGCCCGGCATACCCTTGTCGAACGAGCACCGGAAGATAGCCACTGTGGTCGATATGGGCGTGCGTCAGAACAACCGCGTCCAGACTCCGGACGTTGAACGGCGGGGGCGCCCAATTGCGGTTGCGTAGATTCTTGACACCCTGAAACAGGCCACAATCCACCAACACGTTCCTGTCTGCGACGCGAAGTAACGTCTTCGATCCGGTCACCGTGCCCGCAGCACCGAGGAAACTCAACTCCATGAAGGCACCTCTTGCGTCGACTCGGCAACGGAATGTCGCCTGACAATCACAGCATAGTTGTCAGGTACCTGGCGTCACGATTTCAGGACCTGCCACGTTGATGTGCGTCAAGGAGGTGACACATGCCGGCTCACGCACAAGCTGGGTTGGATTACCGTCTAATCGCAACGTTGACCGTCGCCGCGTAGATCGACACCTGCGGCACAGTCCGAAAGAGTCAAACTCAGCGAGGACGACACAATGTCTCATCGAATCCTGCTCGCCATCGACGGCAGCGAAACCTCCTGGCATGCCTTGCGCGAAACGATCCGATTTGCCATGCCGGACGACGTCGTCAGAGTCGTCAACGTCATCGACGATCCGTTCGCCCACTATCAATCCGCGTTCGCTTCGTACATCGACCTCGAAGCCGTGAGAGAGAAACTGATCGCGGAAAGCCAGACGACATTAAGCAATGCCTACAAGCGGTTGCATGAGGAAGGTATTCAGACGGATACCCGTTCCATCGACTTACGTACGTGGGGCGGCACGATCGCCGGTGCCATTATTCGTGAAGCCAGACGTTGGCAAACGGACCTCCTGGTCCTTGGCACGCATGGACGCAAAGGCGTTCGCCGCATGCTGCTCGGCAGTGTGGCTGAGCAAGTCCTGCGGCACTCGCATCGCCCCGTCATGCTGGTCAAAGAATCCTCGACGCTGCCTACGGGGGCAGCCAGCGTACCGACTGCTGTCGCGGAGAACTGACACCATGTATGAACGAATCCTGGTTGCCATCGATGGCAGCCCCACGGCGGACACCGCCTTCGACTACGCGCTGTCGCTTGCGAAAGCGCGTAAGGCGAAATTGCACGTGTTATTTGTCGTCGATATTCCTGTTGCCTATATCAGCGACGCCGACCCGTTTCCCTTCATCGAAGCGTTGCGAATTCAGGGGAACAGCATCCGGGAGCAAGCCATGAAGCGCCTGAGCGACGAGAAAGTCACAGGCGAGGTGGAGATCCGTGAGCTCCTGCCGCTCGGCGGAGACGTCGCGTTTCAGATCAACGCCGCCGCCGAAGAATGGCAGGCCGACCTGATCGTGATCGGAACCCATGGCCGGCGCGGCGTGCGACGTCTGACGCTGGGAAGCGTGGCGGAAAACTGCGCCCGGCAGGCGCAGCGGCCCGTTATCCTTATCCCGCCGCCAGGAACGGAGGAATTCGCCGACGTGTTGTAATCCGCCAATGCGCGAAGAGGGGCTCGAAGACTTGCGCTGCCCGGGAGCCGGGCGTGTAAAATCGATTTCATGGATGTCTGGGCATGGACATCCCGAAACGACGTACACGATCCAAAGGCGGACGCATGATTCGCATCATCGTGACAGACGACCACACGCTGGTACGTGCCGGATTGCAACGCATTCTGGCAGGCACCGGCGATATCGAAATCGTTGGGGAAGCCTCGAACGGTGCGCAAGCGCTGGCGCTGCTGGGGGATACGCCGTGCGATGTCCTGTTGCTCGATCTGTCGATGCCCGGGCGCAGCGGCATCGATCTCATCGCGCAGATCAAGGCGTCGTTTCCCCACTTGACGATTCTTGTCCTCACGATGCACGGCGAAGAACAGTACGCTGTGAGAGCGCTCAAGGCCGGGGCGGCAGGCTATCTGACAAAAGAGAGTGCGCCCAACGAACTGGTGAACGCCGTACGCAAAGTCCATGACGGTGGGGTTTACCTGAGCCCGTCGATGGCGGAGCGAATCGCCCGGGATCTATCCACTGCGGCCATCGAAGGTCCGAGCTTCCGCCGCCTGTCCGACCGCGAGTTCGATGTATTCCTGATGCTCGCCCGAGGCCTGACATTGGCCGACATCGCTGGTCGCCTTTGCGTGAGTACCAAAACGGTCAGTACCTATAAAGCTCGCGTACTGCAAAAGCTTCAACTCAGGAGCCAGACCGAGCTGGCGCATTACGCCATCCGCAATGATCTGCTTCGCGACAAACTCTGAGGCGCGGGTTGTAGTCCTTTGCCTACAGGCTGTCATGTCAGCTGACATGAGATCGCGCGCGTCGCTTATTTTTTTTCCCCGCTTCGTCTCCGATACTTCAGACGTGATGACACGATGCTGAATTGCCGGAGTTTGCCATGCATGCCATTTCCCGCCAGCTGGACACCATCCCCGTCGAAGCCTCTCAACACGTGAGGGTTCATCGCGCCTTCGATGTCGTCGGATCCGCAAGCCCAAGATGTAGCACTTGTCTGCTGCGTCAGTTCTGTCTGGCCGAAGGACTCAACGATGAGTCGATCCGCCGTCTGGACGGCGTGACACGTGTCCGGCGCACAGTTCGACGCGGCGAAGTGCTGTTCCGCCCAGGGGACGCGCTCGAGTACATCTACGCCGTACGCGCCGGTTCGTTCAAGACGGTGTTGACACACCCCGACGGGCGCGAACAAGTCACCGGCTACCTCCTTGGCGGAGAGTTGCTGGGTCTGGGAGGCATTGCCAGCGGTCGATATGTCTCCGAAGCCGTCGCTCTCGAAGACAGTCAGGTCTGCGCAATCCAGTTCGCAGAACTGGAGGCCGTTGCCGCGAAGGTGCCAGTCGTGCAGCACCAGCTTCACCGGCTGATCGCCGCAGGCATCGTGCGCGAACAACAACAGTTGCTGCGTCTTGGCACGGCTCGCGGGGAGGCCCGACTGGCGAGCTTTCTGCTGGACGTTTCATCGCGGCTGGCTGCCCGGGGATACTCGCCGAACGCGTTCCTGCTTCGCATGACGCGCGAGGAAATCGGCAGCTTTCTTGGTCTGCAACTTGAAACCGTCAGTCGCATGTTTTCCCGCCTGCAGGCACAGGAAGCGTTGCGGGTGCGCCAACGCGAAATCACGCTGCTCGATACGCAGCGACTGGCTCAAATGGCGAACGCGGTTCAGTAATCGCGCCACGCTCACGGAGCACGACGGCATGCGAGCGATGCAACTATCCAAGGCAGACGGCACGCTCAGACTAGTTGATATTCCCGTGCCGACGCCAGGTCCTACACAGGTACTGATCCGTGTCAGCGTGTGTGGTGTTTGCCGCACCGACCTGCATGTCGTGGACGACGAATTGCCGGGGGTTCCGGATGGCATCATTCCCGGTCACGAAATCGTGGGGATTGTCACCGCTACAGGGCCTAACGTCCGGGACCTGCAAATCGGCGACCGTGTCGGCGTGCCGTGGCTGGGATCGACCTGCGGATGCTGCCGCTTTTGTCTGAACCACAAGGAAAATCTCTGCGAAGCGGCGCGATTTACCGGCTATACGCTCAACGGTGGTTACGCCGAATATGTCGTCGCCGAAGCGCAGTTCACGTTCAAGCTCCCCGATGCCTATGATGACGCGACAGCCGCGCCGCTGCTGTGCGCAGGCCTGATCGGCTACCGTTCGCTGAGCATGGCCGGCGACGCACGACGTCTGGGGATCTACGGCTTTGGCGCTGCGGCGCATCTCATTGCGCAGATTGCGAGCGCTCAGGCACGCGAAGTGTATGCCTTCATCCGGCCCGGCGACGACCAAGGCGCGGCGTTCGCTTTGTCGCACGGCGCCAGTTGGGTTGGCCCGAGCGATGCGGATCCGCCCATGCCGCTGGACGCCGCCATCATCTTCGCGCCGGTCGGCTCGCTGGTGCCTCAGGCGCTCGCGGCCGTCGACCGGGGAGGCGTCGTCGTTTGCGCAGGCATTCACATGAGCGACATCCCGAGGTTTGGCTACCGACTGTTATGGGGCGAGCGTCAGGTGCGCTCCGTCGCCAATCTGACGCGAGCGGACGGTCTGGCCTTTCTCGCCCTGGCTGAGAGCATCGCGCTGAAAGTGGCCACGACAACATACCCGCTCGAAAAGGCCAACGCAGCACTTGACGACCTGCGCCGCGGTGCCATTTCGGGGGCTGCTGTGCTTCGGGTGCGACCTGCTGCCTGAATATCCGCCCGCGTTCAAAGCGCTGGGGGCAGCGTCGAAGCGGTGGGTTCCAGCGGGATGATGGTGGTCACCACGGTGCCGCCCTCCAACGGGCTGCGGACTTCCAGCGTCCCGCCGAGCAGGCGCGCCCGCTCCCGCATGCTGATGAGCCCGAGGGCATCCGGTTTCGGACGCGTCGGCGGCAATCCTCGCCCATTGTCGGAAATACGAAGTCTGCACTCCCGGTCGCAGGCCAATTCGACCGTGATCGCGGTGGCATGCGCGTGCTTGGCGACGTTGTTCAGCGCCTCCTGCACGATACGGAACAAAGTCGTCGCCACGGTCGGCGCGACAGCGGGTAACCCGCGTGTGCCCGTCACATCGACGGCCACGCCATAGCGACGTGAAAACTCCTGCGCGTACCATTCGATTGCCGGACCGAGGCCCAAATCGTCGAGCATCGGTGGACGCAGATCGGCTGCCATCTGGCGAACTGCGCCGACCATGCCGTCGATCGATTGTTCGATGCGCTTGACGTCCGCCGACATAGCGGGCTGCCCGTCCAGCGCTTGTCTGAGCATCGCCGCGTCCATTTTCAATGCGGTGAGACGTTGACCGAGATCGTCATGAAGTTCTCGTGCGATACGGGACTTTTCGTCTTCGCGAACCTCCTGAAGTCGCGCGTTGAGTTTCTCGAGTTCGTGGCGCGACGTTTGCAGGGCGCTCGCCATTTGGCGTTGCTCAGTGACGTCACGCAACACGACCGTAAAGAATTTGCCGCTGGCGTCAGCACTCTGTGAAATGGATGCCTCCATCGGAAACTCCTCACCGTCCGCTCGCAAGCCCCAGAGTGGGCGACCGCGCCCCATCAATCGCTCCGAGACTCCGGTCGCCCCGAAGCGTTCGATGTGCTGCAGGTGGACGTCGCGGAATCGTTCGGGGATGAATCGTCCAATCGGCTCGCCGATTACCTCCATGGCGCTGCACTTGAAAATACTCTCGGCGGTCGGGTTGAATATCTGGATTCGCTGCTGGGCGTCGATGGTGATGATCGCCTCGCGAACCGACTGAATGACGCTAAAGAGTCGGCTTTCGGAGCGTTGCTTTCCGATCGCTTCCCGTTCGTTGACCGACATGGCGTGCCGACGGGAGAGCAGGGCCACGACCCAGGCAAGTATCGTGATAATGCTCATCAAAATGCCCGAAGCAAGCGCCCAATTGGCGACGCCCGCGCCGCGCAGTACAGCAAACTCGCCCGACGCCGTGTAGACCAGTTCCAGCGCTGGCCGGTCCGCGTAGGTAACGGGTGCGACCGTCCGATAATCGACCGGCGGTCGAGGTTCGGCAGGTGCGCGAGGCAAGAGGCTGTCGAAGACCTGTTGCGCAGGCCCCTTGTCGCCGTTCACGGCAATCGACAATGTCAGGTCATGAAGCAGCGGTCCGATTGCCGCGTGAACCAGCGTACCGACATTGGCGATGGCATAAGTACAGTCCGCAGACAAATCCTTGCTCGTCAGAAAGACAAGTGACGGCGGAGTACCGGAAACCGTGACGCTGGCAAACAGGCGTTCCCGAACGTCAGGGCCGGAGGGAAGGCGCACACGGTCGCGGGTGCCGAGCACCGGTTCCCCGGTGGGTGAGTAGCCGGACGTTCTAACGATTTCTTCACCGGAGCGTTCGCACCTGCCGATACTTATTAGCCCCGGCAATCGTTCGGACAGCTTCATCCCTTTGACGTAATCCATCCAGCGGGTGTCCTCGGACTGAGGCGTAGCCCCCGTGAGGTCGAACGCACCATGCAGGGCGTCCCGGTAAGCTGTCAGTGCTATCGAAAGCTTGTCGGTTGCCGCAGTTGTGCGCAAGGCAAAACGCGCATCGACATTGCTCTGAAGTGCTGTCCGAACGGCGATCCAGTTGGCCAGCGCAACAACCACACACAGCACACAGAGCATGGCGATGATCACAGCATCTGCCCTGCGGCGCGAAGCGAATTGCGTACTGCGAAGCGTTCTGTCCATCGATCGCCCCGATTCAAGAGTGATTCAAGCGTTATCGTGCGGTAGGTAGGCTAGTTGTATCACCGTTTTCCTGCATTTCCCATACGCATCAATCCGCAATCTCGACGGCCGCTGGCAGGGACATGTGACCGACCGATAACGGTCTTGACGCTTATCAAAGGCGCCTCCACGGTCTGCACTACTGTTCAGAGATGACGTCACGTCTCAGGAGCATGGTCATGACTTTCCGCACGTTACTCGTACATGTCGACAATAGCGATCGGTGCCGCGCCCGGGTTGAACTGGCGGCTGACTTCGCTTATCGATTCCCCGCCCATCTGACGGGCATCTACCTGCCGTTTCATCCCCCGGGCTTTCCCGATGTGACGGCCATGGGCGGCACCGGGCTGCCGCCGCCGCCCGCTCCCGAGAGCGACCCCAAACGCCTCGCTCAGGCACAACAGATGTTCACGGACGTCTGTCGGCGGCAGGACGTCATCCCGGAATGGATTACGCCGCGCTACGAAGAAAGCTCCGAAATGCGGACCCACGCTCGGTATGCGGATCTCGTGATCGTTGGACAAGAGGATCGTTCCGACCCCGAGTCCTCGCCGACGATCGGATTTGTCGCGTCGGTCGTGCTCGGAGGCGGGCGACCGGTATTGATTCTCCCGTATGCGGGGAAGCTGCCCACGGCGTTCAATCACATTCTTGTCGCGTGGGATGGCGGGCGCGAAGCCGCGCGTGCCGCCGCCGATGCCATGCCGTTCCTGCGCTCGGCGAAAGCGGTCGACGTGATGCATGTGAGCCGGGGCGCTCGTCCGGATGATCTGGGCCCAATTCCCGGTATGGACATCGCCATGTATTTTGCGCGACATGGTGTCAACGTCACTGTGACACCGGAGCGCAGGACAAACGATGTGTCGATTGGCGAGGCGTTGCTCTCGCGCGCGGCCGACCTGAACGCCGACCTGATCGTAATGGGTGGGTATGGGCATTCGCGCATGAGGGAGTGGGTGCTGGGTGGCGTGACCCGCACCATGCTCGACACCATGACGGTTCCTGTACTGATGTCGCACTGAACCTCAGCAATGCGGAGTGACGTCATGAAAGCCCTTGTATTCCATGGTCCTCAGCAGATCACGCTGGAAGACCGGCCGATCCCTGAAATCCTGGCACCCACCGATGCCATCGTGAGAATTCGCAAGACGACAATTTGCGGTACGGATCTTCACATTCTGAAGGGGGACGTTCCCACGGTGACGCCGGGCCGCATTCTTGGGCATGAGGGCGTTGGGGAAGTCGTGCAAACCGGTGAGGCGGTCACATCCTTTAAAGCCGGAGACCGGGTGCTGATCTCGTGCATTTCATCCTGCGGAAAGTGTTCCGCTTGCCGCATGGGCATGTATTCCCATTGCGCCGTGGGCGGCTGGATTCTCGGCAACCGCATTGACGGAACACAAGCCGAATACGTCCGCACGCCCTACGCAGACACCAGCCTTTACCACGCACCTGCCGGCGTCGACGACGACACGCTGGTCATGCTGAGCGACATCCTGCCGACCGGCTTCGAGTGCGGCGTTCTGAATGGCAAGGTTCAGCCGGGCAGCAGCGTTGCCATCGTCGGGGCGGGGCCGATCGGACTGGCGGCATTGCTCACGGCGCAGTTCTTCAGCCCGGCGCAGGTGATCGTCATCGATCCGGACATCGCACGGCTGGAAGTGGCCTTAAGGCTCGGTGCGACGGCCATCGTGTCTCCGGAAAAGGAGGACGCCGCCGCTTTCGTCAACAGCCTGACGGGCGGGCAGGGAGTCGACACGGCCATCGAGGCGGTCGGCGTGCCTGTAACATTCGAACTCTGCGAAGCGATTGTGGCTGCTGGGGGTACGATTGCGAACGTCGGTGTCCACGGTCGGAAGGTAGACCTGCATCTCGAATCCCTATGGGACAGGAATATCAGCATCACAACCCGGCTGGTCGACACCGCCGCAACGCCCATGTTGCTCAAGACCGTCGAGTCGGGGCGACTCGCGCCGGGTGTCCTGATCACTCACCACTTTTCGCTCGCCGATATTCTCGAGGCCTATCGAACCTTCGGTGACGCGGCAAACACGCATGCGTTGAAAGTGGTCATCACACCGAAGGCGTAGCGCCCGACTTGCCCATAGGCGCCGCGTAGTCGCCGCCGGCGAAGAAATTCACCGGCGGCTTGCCAGTTCGTCAAGCAAGTCGCCAAGCGCCTCACGTACGGCCGGTGTCACATCGATGGCGTTCGAGGCATGGGGCACGGTATTACAGGTCACGACCGATCCGGCACCTGCGGCGATCAGTTCGTCTACCCTGATCCCGTCGAACAGCCCGTGCACTGCGATACACGCGGGACTCCCGAAGCCCGCTTTGACCAACGCGCCAATGGTGGCGAGCATCGTTTGCCCGCTCGCGAGAATATCGTCCACAATCACCGGCTGGCGATGCGCATACGCCGCTGGCACATGTAGTTCAAGGCTGACCTGCCGATCGCCATGTCGCGTTTTGTGGGCCACAACCGACGGCGCGCCGATCCGCCCTGCGATCTGCGCCACCCACGCGGCGCTTTCCGCGTCGGGGCCGACAATGAGCGGATCGGGAACGTTCGCGGCGATCCACGCGGCCGTCGCGGTCGCGCTGTGGGGAGAGCGCACCGGAATCGTATAGACGGCGCAAAGCGATGGCAGGCGGTGCAAATGTGGTTCAACAGCGATCAGACCATCGAACCAGGTACTGAGCAACCGGCCGAAGCTGTTGGCCGATACCGATTCCCCCGGATGAAACCGCGCATCCTGACGCAAGTAGCACAGATATGGCGCGACCAGGATCACCTCACGCGCGCCAAGGTCTCGCGCCGTGTCTGCGGCAAAGAGAAGCGGCAGTAGTTTCGCGTCAGGCCGGTTCATCGAGCAGACGATAACGATCGACTTTCCGCTCAGCGGGCCTTCAAGCATTACAAGTTGCTCTCCATCCGGAAATCGATGGATCAGCAAGCGTTGCAAGGGACATTCGACGAGTTCGGCGAGCACCCGGGCAAACGATTCGTTTCCGGGCATAGCGTAAATGGCGACGTCTTTCATCAGGCCCTCACACAGACAATGTCCGGAAAGCGGTTTGCATACCCGAACGCATATTCGAGTTCACCGGGACTCTCCGCGTAGATGGTAAAAAGCGGCTGCCCCGCGCCGACTACCGTGCCGATTGACGATTCAAAGACCACGCCGGCGCGCGTCGCGACGGGAGCACCGGCAAGTTTCGCGACGCGCGACAGTTGACGATTGTCTACTGCGGTGACAACACCAGCGTGGCGAGCCGTTATCGGCTTGCTATGGCGACCGACGACAGGCTCCAGCATGCCGCCCTGAGCCTCACAGATGCGCTGAAACTGTTGCCAGGCGAGCCCGCTGATCAACACTCGGCGCGCCATCTGTGCCCCTTCCCCTGGTAGCGCCTTGCCACCGGCTTCCAGGATCCGTCCGGCGATCTGTACGCTCTTGGTCATCAGATCCTTCGGTGCCCGGGCGCGATTCTGCAGCACGGCCAGTACGTCGCGGGCTTCGAGACTGGGCCCGATACCTCGCCCAACCGGCTCGTTGCCCTGGCAGACGTACGTGACGACCTCCAGTCCAATCGTGCGAGCGATGGTGCGCAATCGTTCTGAAAAGCGCGTGCTAGCTTGGTCCGAGCGAATCTTTGTGGTGGGGCCGACCGGAATATCGATCAGGACGTGCGTTGCGCCGACGGCAAGCTTTTTCGACAGAATCGAGGCGATCATCTGCGCCTCGCTGTCCAGCTCCAGGGGGCGCTCCACCTGTATCAAAATGTCGTCGGCCGGGCTCAGGTCCGCCGCGCCGCCAAAAACGACACATCCCCCGACATCCTCGACGACACGGCGCATTTCGTCCGCGGTGAGATCGACCGGGGCTAACGTTGCCATGGCGTCGGCTGTACCTGCGGGAGAGGTAATCGCACGCGAAGACGTTTTCGGCATGACGAGGCCCTGCGCCGTCACGATCGCCACGACAATAGGTGTGGTCCGATTGCCGGGCAGTCCACCAACGCTGTGCTTGTCCATGACCTTGTCGGCAGGCCATGCCAGCGTCTTTCCCGTTGCGACCATGGCGTGCGTGAGCGAGATGATTTCGTCGTCGGAAAGACGGTTGCCCGTGCACGCGCTCAGGAATGACGAGATATGAATGGACGAATAGCGTCCCGCAGCGATATCGCCGACCACTTCGCTTAGTGCGTCGTATGTGAAGGGTTCGCCGTACATGCGCCCGCGAACATGGCGAAAGGATTCCAGGGGCGGCATGTGATGGACCCTCACCCAATCTCCTTCGGTAACGTCCAGCGCTTGCAGTGCCGCCTCGCTCAAGCCGATCTCGTCGAGTTCCAGCCAATCGCCCGTGACAGTTTGCAACGTGGCCGCGATAGTCGTCTGACCATAGTCGAGCTGCAAGCGTGTCTGCGCGGCAAAGCCTTCGGAACGGCACACCTGGCTGTCGTGGCGCAGGTAGGCAACGGCCTCACGAAGGGTATCGATGCTGACGTGGCGCGCGCGTAAGCAACGTCCGCAGGGCGGTGCGGCGGAATCGGTCGTCGTTTGGCGGTCCGCCATCCCGGCCTCAGGATCGGGAACCGCAATCGGGTAAGCGCTTTGGACGTTTTCCGGCACGGGGCACCTTCCTTGCAGAATGGGAAGCGGGGGCACGGCGGAGATCAAGTTCACACGGACCGGCATGCTGGTGCCTCAAAGCCTAGTCGGAAATCCGTAGAAGGGCGCGATTGGTCGTCATGACGTTGACGCGGGTCAAACGGCCGTGCGTCACAGCCGCCACCCTTTCCAGGGGTGCAAAGACATTGAGATATGTCAACCGTATGCCCGCCGATCGGGGCTAAGGTTAGAGCGTTGTCGGTGCCGGTCGGCCGACGTTCGAATCCCCCGATGTTGCCGAGTCAGTGGCACTTGCGCCCGTATACGGCCCCGTTCAGGGCGCAAGCAAGTTGGGATTACGCCCGCTTCGGCGGGCATTTTTTTTACACGGCGGCAGCGCGTGCGCATTGACATTGACGTGGCGCAAGGCGCGATTGCAGCGCGCGATTATGGTTCAAGTCAGCATGCCTCATCACGTCTGCGCGTAAGGCCCGGGGCGATACCACCCCAGCACGGGCACGCAATTGGTTCAAGGAGCTCCGACAATGCCTACCAAACAGAATCCGCCGATGCACATTTACAAAGCGCCGATGCTCGCGGCGCTTGACGCTCATCGCCACTGGCTCGCCAATCTAAAGTGCCTGCGACAGTTGCAACTGCAGGCGGATGAAGGGTTGCTTGAAGCGGACGATGCGTTTGGTGCCGAACTGGCCGATGCGCCAAGCTTTAATGCCGTCTTCACCAGCCAGCTCGCATTCATCAACCGCCAGTTGGCGGTCCAGCATCTGATCTGGCAGGGGTGGTTGCAGATCGGAGCGCGTGGACCTGCCGCATGGGCGGAGCAGTGCCAGTGCGCCGAAAAGGCATGGCAGCACATTTTTTCGGACACGCTCGACACCTCGTCGAATCGCGGCTTGAGTGCATGGGAAGCGTGGGGAGATTTGACGCGATCCGCGATGGATGCCGCAAACGCCCTGTCAGGGGAAGCCGGGCGAACGCTGGCGCAGCGGCTGGCCTCGCTCCAAACGACACTCGTCGGCACGGCCAGCGAAAAACAGTGAGTTCCGTGCGCAGCGTCGATCATGAATGACAACGGCCAGGCGGACCGGATTATCCCAGGAGACTATCGTGACCCAAACCTACGACGACCGGCTTCACGTGTGGTGCGTTGACGAGCAGGCGTTCCCAACGTCGGCTTCTGCGCGCGAAAAGCTCCGCTTCTGTTTGCAATACGCGATTCTGGCCCCCTCGACTCACAACACACAGCCGTGGCGCTTCGTCTTGGGAGACGATAGCGTGCTACTGTGCGCGGATCGATCTCGAGGACTTCCCGTCAGCGACACTTACGACCGCGAACTGGCGATCAGTTGCGGCGCGGCGTTGTTCAATCTCCGCGTCGCGCTCAGTCATTTCGGTTGTGCCTATGCGATCCGGATTCTGCCCGCGTCTGCCGAGCCCGATGTCATCGCAAGTGTTCAGCTCCTGGACGAAGGATTCGTCGACCTTGTCATTGCAAGGCACTTCACCTCGATCTCGCGCAGAGTAACGAATCGCCAGCTATTTGACGCAGAACCAGTGCCCCAAGTCGTGATCGATCAGCTATGCGAGAGCGCTGAGGCCGAGGGGGTCCGACTAACGCCTGTCGTTGACGAAAGCGACCGCCTGCGTCTCGCAGAACTGATCGATCGGGCGGATCGGGCGCAACTTGGCGATGCTCGCTTTCGCAGAGAACTTGCGTTGTGGGTCAGCGCGTCGCGCCGTGACGACGGCATGGCCGGCTACTCGTCGACCGAAAGCAGTCTTCTCGACTTCGCGTCGCCAATACTTGCGTCCGTTGTCAGAACGTTCGATATCGGCGGCGGCATTGCCGCAAGCCATCGCCGCATCGTCCAGGGGTCGCCGCTACTGGTGTGCCTCAGCACCCACGCCGACAATCAGGAAAACTGGATCATGGCGGGGCAGGCCATGCAGCGCGTTCTGCTCACACTGACGGACAATGAGCTGTACGCTTCGTTTCTCAACCAGCCGATCGAAGTCGATGCATTGCGCGCGGATGTCGGCGCAGGCGCTTCGGATTATCCGCAATTGCTGCTGCGCGTGGGGTATGGAGCCGCGCAAGCGCACACGCGGCGCCGCAGCCTGGCGTCGGTCGTCTTCTGACCCGTGTCGGTCATCCGTTCCGCCCCGATGTCCTTGTCAACCGGATTACGCAAGCGGAATCAGCAATGACAGCCGATCCGGCTAACGAACGCTCACGCACGCGCGTCGCGACGCTGCGCAGGCGTATCCGCGAGAATCCGCTCGCACGCATCGGACCTGGCATGATCACCGGCGTCGCGGACGATGACCCGAGCGGCGTCGTCACCTATTCGCAGGCGGGCGCGCAGTTCGGCCTGAATATGCTGTGGACCATGCCGTTGGCTTTTCCGCTCATGGCGGCGATGCAACTCATATGCGCCCGTATCGGCCGCGTCACCGGCAAGGGCCTGGCGGCCAATATCGGCACGAGATTTCCGCCGTCGGTGCTTCGCGCGGCTGTCGCGCTGCTGCTCGTGGCCAATACGCTCAATATCGCGGCAGATCTCGCCGCTATGGGGGAGGTCGCGGAGTTGATCGTCGGTGTCGAGCGGCACTGGATGACGGTCGGTTTTGCGCTCGGCACGTTGTCGTTGCAGATATTCGTGCCATATCACCGGTATGTCGTCTTCCTCAAATGGCTGACGATGTCATTGCTTGCCTATGCCGCCTTGCTGTTCACAGTGCACGTGCCGTGGCATACCGTGGCGCTGAGAACGTTGCTTCCCGAACTGAAGCTCGACGCGTCCGCAGCGGCGGTGGTCGTCGCGGTATTCGGCACCACCATCAGTCCGTACCTCTTCTTTTGGCAAGCCTCGGAAGAGGTCGAAGACATGGCGCGTAATCGGACGGCGCAGCCGCTGGTGGACGACGCGACCGCCGCCGGACCCGAATTGCGCCGGATCGGATGGGATACCTGGAGCGGGATGTTTTACTCGGATCTGACGGCCTACTTCGTGATTCTCGCGACTGCGCTCACTTTGCACACCGCTGGCGTGACGCGCATCGACACCGCTGCGCAGGCGGCCAGCGCACTGCGCCCGCTGGCGGGGGATATGGCTTACGTGCTGTTCAGCATCGGCATCGTGAGCGTCGGTCTGATCGGCGTACCGGTGCTTGCGGCGTCGGGTGCTTATGCGCTAGCCGAGTCGCTGCATTGGGAGGTGGGGCTCGAGCGCAAGCTTACCGGTGCAAAGGGGTTCTACGGCATCATCGCACTGAGCATTCTGGTCGCGACCGGCATGCAGTTCACGACGATAAGCCCGATGAGAGCGCTTTTCTGGAGCGCGGTGATCAACGGCGTCGTGGCGGTCCCGCTGATGGTGATCGTGCTTGTGCTTGCCGCGAGTCGTTCGGTGATGGGCCAGTTTACGGCCCGTTGGCCGATCCTGGCGTTGGGGTGGATCGCGACAGGGGTGATGGGGGCAGCGGCGCTCGTCATGCTTCGGCCCGATTGAGAGACGCCGCCACCCCGATGGTTCAATGCGCCGCATAAGGCGCGGTCGTATCAGTGAGACAACAATACCGGTGTGGACATGTGCTTGAGCAGCGTGCGGGTAGCACCTCCGAATACGAGCTCCCGTGTCGGTCCATGTCCGTAGGCACCCATGACGATCAGATCGGCCTGATAGGCCTCTGCGACCGACAGCAGTTGTACGCCGTCGCTGGCTTCGGTGTCTTCTCTGATCGACACTGGCGTAGCGCGCAACCCGTGCGCCTCCATCAATCGCACGATGTCGTGAAGCGAGGGATCGTCCTCGCCCGGGGCGCGGTCGATACTGACGATCTGAATGTCCTGTGCGCGTCCGAGCAACTGCCAGGCGTCGCCGATCGCACGCCGAGCCTCGCGCGAACCATTCCACGCCACGACAATGCGGCGGATTTCGCGGGGCAGCGTCGTGTTATGCGGTACGCCCATGACGGGAACACCGGCCCCCCGAATGACGTCGCCCAGCCCATCGAGACCTAACGCAGCGACTCCGCCCGGCGCATCCGGTTGACCGACGATGCAAAGGTCGGTGGCACGCGCGGCATTCGCGAGGATCGTCGGCGCTGCACCGTAGGGCGTGCGCCAATCGCCAACGATATCCGCCTCGGCGCACAACTGGGAGAAGAGATGCTCAGCCGCCTGGAGTGCCGTACGCGAATGCGCCTCGGTCTGAAAATGCTCGCCCGACGACTGAAGCTGTCCGGAATGAACCGCCCCCGGACGGTGAGGTAAGTAGATGCCCGAGAGACGGGCCTCGTGCTGTCGCGCCAACTCGACGCCAAAGCGCAGCCGCGCCGTCCCCGTCGCGGTGTCGTCCACGTGAACGCAGATTTTCCGTAGGCTCATTTGATCGCTCCTGAGATGGGTGTCTTCCTGTGCACCCGAGGGTTAGCCGTGACGTCGGATCGCCACTGTCTGTCTATTTATAGCCGCGGGACCACGATTCGCGGCGTCTGCCGATGCCTCCCGTTGACGTGCGTCAAGCCGCGGCAAACCAGATCGGCGCAACGTGATCCCGAGCCTTAAAGTTCAACCACAGAACGGACTCAACGATTCAACGCATCCCTCGGAGACATTCGATGAAAACCGACATCCAATTGCAGCGCGACGTCATGGACGAACTGGCGCGTGACACGAATATCCACGCGAACGACATCGGCGTGGAAGTTCGGGACGGCATCGTTACCCTTTCCGGCGACGTCGGCAGCTTTCTCGAAAAATGCGAGGCAGAACGCGTAGCGAGCCGGGTCGCCGGCGCACGCGCGATCGTGGTGTCGCTGGAAGTCAAACCGGCGAACCATGACCGTCAGACCGATGCCGACATCGCGCGCGCAGCGCTCGCCATTCTCAAATGGCACGCGGGCCTACCGCTTGAGGGAATGCACGTCAAGGTCGAGAACGGCTGGGTCACGCTGGAGGGCGCTGCGCCGATGTACACGCAGCGATTGCAGGCGGAGAGCGCCGTACGCGCGTTGCGAGGTGTCAAAGGCGTCATCAACGACATCAAGGTCGAAGGAAGCCCACATCGACGCGAGATCGTCGGACACATCGCTGCAGCGCTCTCGCGTCAGGCGCAACGGGAAGCCAGTCACCTTGAGATCTCGTTGCTCGGCAACGGCGAGGTGCTGCTCACAGGTACAGTGCATTCGCTTGCGGAGAAGGAAGCGATTCGCGGCGCGGCGATGAGCACCCACGGCGTTAGCGCAATCGTAGATCGGCTGCAAGTGGAATGAGGGAGCAGTATGTGCCACCGCGTTGCGACGTATGTCGCGATATAACGGGAGACGGTCGATGAATCCGAAGCTTGAGACGGTCGTGATGGCGATTTTGGACGGCTGCCGGGAGTTGTCGCTGGCCACGCTGATGCATGACGGTAATCCGCAATCCGACATCGTGTGTTTCGTCCATCAAGGGCTGGACATCTACTTTGCGACGGCACGGGACAGCCGCAAGATCGCTAACATCGGGCACAACGCGCAAGTCTCCTACTGTCTTTTCAGACCCTACGCGGGATGGCCGGAGATCAAGGCGATCTCGGGGCATGCCTATGCGGAAATCCTGCCCGATGAATCTGCTGAGCGCTCTTTCGCCATCCGTTTGCTCGACGCCCGCTTTCCAGATGCGTGGACGCGGGTCCCTGAGCACGGATCGAGCCGGACCACAATTGTGAAGCTCGAATCCTGGGCAATGAGGGTGCTCGACTATAGCCGTGGCTTCGGTCATGCCGATATCGTCACCATCGCTTCGAAACGCAAATGTGAATGATGTCGCCCCGGGGTAGCACACGTCTGCTCGCAAACAGGAGGTGTTGCGTGTATCAAAACATTCTGATGGCTTTCGATGGCAGTGCTTCGTCGGAGATTGCGCTCACTCATGCCGCACGCCTCACGCGCGCCCTGGGAGCCAGCCTGCGTGTCGCTTACGTCGAAGTCGATCCCGCGCTGTATTTCCCCCTGATGGCTGCGGCGTTGCCGTCGATTGCCGACGTCAGAGACTCGGTCGGTGCGGAAACGATGGCGGTGAGGGAGGCGGCACTGAATGTGCTGTCGCGCGAAGGGGTGGCGGCCGACTTCATCACGCTGCCGCTCGTCGACAGTCACATGCACGTGGCCGACCGTGTGCTCGCCGAGGCGCTGCACGCAGGATCGGATCTTGTCATCTCCGGCTCACATGGCCGTCGCGGGCTGTCTCGTCTGGCGCTTGGCAGCGAAGCGAGTCGTCTCGTCGCGCACGCCAACGTCCCGGTGCTCATCGTGAAGTCGACTGCTCAGTGATCTCGCGGGAGGCGGGGGCAGTTCAGTGCGCTCTATTGCGCCACATTGACCACGAGAAGCGGGCGATCGATTTCTCGCGCCACGCGCTCGTTCTCATGTCCTCGGAACCACGAGAACATGCCGTTCCGGTCCTCAGCCCCTACGACTACGATATCAGCCCTCCAGTCGCGCGCCTCGCGTTTGATGGTAGCCGCCACGTCTTCGGTCAGGCGTGTGTGCGACACCAGGCCCTCGATGGTCGTGCCGGGGTTACCTTCGGCCATTACCGCCTGCGCTTTCGCCAACGCATGATCGGCCGTCCGGGGATCGAGCATTGGAGATACGAGAAACTGGCGCAGTTGAGCCAGATCGATACCCCGGTCCTCTACGAACAACGCCATTAGCCGGGCATGTGGCGGGGCAAGCCTCAAACCGACACGCACCGCGTGCAGCGAAGCGTCGCTGCCGTCCACGGCAAACAATAGGCGCTTCGCGGGGTGTAATGTCGACTCGTCGGCATCGCCCGGAACCACAAGAATAGCGCGGTGCGTGTGCTCGGCCAGTATGGCGGACACCTTGGTGGCCAGCAAGGAAATCACACCGGCAGTGCGCTCGGCCCCGACAACAATCAGATCGGCGTCCCAGTCCCGAGCAGCGCGCGCCAGTTGTTCGGATATTTCTAGGTTTCCGAGCGCCGGGCCGAGCAAGCGCAAATGGACTTGCGCACCGCTGCTGCGCAGCGTTGCGCGTGCCGTTTCGAGCAATGCAAGCTCGTCGTTCTTGAGTTCCTCGAAGGCCTCGCGAACGTCATCGGGCGTGGCGGAATGGGGCAGGAGATAGGCTTTCGGGTCCTCGAAGATCCCCATCACCAGCACCTGCGTCTGTGCCGAGCAAAGGTGGGCCGCATAGCCGACCGCCTTGCACGAGGCGCCGCCGGGGTCGACAGCGATGAGAATTCGCTTGAAGGGCTGATGTGTGGCCTGAGGCGAAAGCAATGGCGAGTTGGGAGGCATGATGGATTTCACGGCAGATGCCGCGCCGAAATAGGGTGTCGATACCAGCATAGGCACGCGAACGGTCAGGGCGATTGCGCTTGATCAATGTTGGTTCATTGCGTGAGTGCGGATGGCATGGGTCAACTAAGCTGAAGGCATTCTCGCCAAGACGGTGGAAACGTGCCGAATCTCTTCATAACCGGCCCCATGCACGACCTGTTGCCGTTTGCGGCAGCATTGGTCATCGGTTTGCTGATCGGCGCCGAACGGGAGCGACGCAAAGGCACGACTCGAGAGCGGGGCGCTGCGGGTATCCGAACGTTCGCACTGACCGCCATGCTCGGCACCGTCACCATGTCGGCAGGGGGTGTCTGGTTTGTCGTCGCGATGGGTGTAGGTCTCAGCACGCTTCTGGCCGTGGCCTACTTGCGCCCGCACGACGATCCAGGACTGACAACCGAAGTCGCGCTGCTCCTTACGCTCACGCTCGGCGCACTGGCTCAACGGGCACCGGGTCTGAGCGTCGCGCTCGGTGTGGCCGTGGCATGCGTGCTACAGGTGCGATTTCACCTTCACCGCTTCGTGACAGGCGTCATTACCGAGGGCGAATTGCAGGACACGCTATTGCTCGCCGTTGCGGCACTTGTCATTCTTCCCGTCCTGCCCGACCGGCCAATCGACGGGCTTTACGCACTGAACCCTTACACGATCTGGCGGTTCACGGTGGTCATGCTACTGGTTGCACTCATCGGACATATCGCTCAGCGTGTGCTCGGGCCGCAGGCGGGGCTGCCCGTCACGGGCTTCGTGTCGGGTTTTGCGTCGAGCATTGCGACGATCAGTGCCATGGGGGCCCTGGCAAAACGAAGTCCCGAACGGCTTCCGGCGGCCGCAGCCGGTGCGGTGTTATCGACGATTGCGACGATGATACAGCTGGGAATTGTGATTGGCACGATCCATCCTGGCGTGCTGATCCAACTGGCGTTTCCGCTTGGCGCCGGTGCGCTGAGCGCGCTGGCCTATGCCCTGTGGGCACTGTGGCGCGCAAGCCGTCAGAGCGGGGCGGACATGCCCGTTACCGATACGGGTATCGATCTGAAATCGGCATTGATACTGACGCTTAGCGTCTCGCTGGTCATGCTCGCATCGGGAGCACTTTCGCAATGGTATGGACGCGCCGGCTTACTGGTCGTGGCGATTACCGGAGGCTTGGCCGATGCGCACTCCGTTGCCGCCAGCGTCACTTCACTTGTTGAACAGGGGCAGCTAGATATGGCGAGCGCGGCGCTGCCCATACTCGCCGGTATATCGACAAACGCACTGGCCAAAGGCGTCGCTGCCGCGATTTCGGGGGGGCGACGATTCGCCAAGACGGTGGTGCCCGGACTTGTCTTTGTCGTCACAGCCATCTGGCTTGCCGACATGTTGTCTTCCTCAGTCGGCACCCACTGAGGCCGCACACCGGCTTGACTTTGGTCAATGGCGGAACGCGACGCGCTTATACAGTAGAAAGGGTGCGAGCCGGGGGGGGGACGGAGCGCGCCACCACGTCAATAACCTTTGGAGTTAGTCATGGCAAACCTTACCCGATTCGATCCGTTGGGCATCGATGAACCTTTTGAGAACTTCTTCCGCAACGCTTTCTGGCGTCCGCTAGCGCTGGAGAGCAGCAAGCGCATGCAGATCAAGCTCGATGTCGAGGAGGACGATAAGCAGTTCACCATTCGCGCCGACATGCCCGGCGTGAGCAAGGAAAACATCAAAGTGGCGCTGGATGGCAATCAAGTTTCTATCAGCGCCCACTTCAGCGAGTCGAAGGAAAAGAAGGACAACGGCAACTTCGTACATCGCGAGCGATATGAAGGCGATATGTATCGCAGCTTTTCATTGTCGCAAAGTGTCGACAAAGACAAGGCGCAAGCGAATTACCGCGACGGTGTGCTGGAACTGGTATTACCGAAACGTGCCGATGCGGGGGAGCGTCAACTGACGATTCAGTGAACCGCAGCGTGACGGCGGCTCCCCTTTGAGTTGGGCCGGAGGGCGGCGCAGGCTCCCTCCGGCACGCCGCCTTTCTACAGGATTCGCACGCCGTAGCGCGCCGGGCGCTCACGCGCGTGCAGCGATGAAGCATCGTCGCAATATTGGCGCGAAGCCCGTTACCCGCAACACCGATTCGATGGCCATCCCGAGATATCTGATGACGCAGAATTGCGCCGCAGCCTGCCTGAGACGCATGCTCGTGCAAGCGCAGACACACGATGACTAGTCAGGTGAAACGCGTCGGCGCAATACTGATCTGCCTGCTGGCGGGGGCGTCGCTCGCCGCAAACGCAGCGTCGGGCATGGTGGTGGACGCCAGGACACGCAAACCCATACCGGGCGCCATCGTCGTCGCGGGAGAGCACATGGCAATGACTGCGAAGGACGGATCGTTCTCGATCTCCGACATTGGTGCCCAGGTCGCGACGCTAACGGTAAAGGCTCCAGGGTTCTTGCGCGTAGCGGTGCCGATGGCGCAACCGGGGGAGAACGGCATGGTCGTGACAATGACGGCTTTTCGTCCGAAGGCCGTCTATCTATCGGCCTATGGCGTCGCGAGCCGAACGCTGCTGGCGGCAGCGCTTGCGCTCACGGACACCACGGTCATCAACGCTTTGGTCATCGATCTGAAGGGGGATCGTGGCGTGACGCCATACCGAAGTCCTGCGCGCGAACACATCGGCGCTCAGGCGTATGTCCCGAGGAACGCGCCTCACATCGCAGACCTTCCCGGTTTGGTGACGATGCTGCATGCGCGCGGTCTTTACCTCATCGCGCGAATCGTGGTCTTCAAGGACGATCCTTTCGCGCAGGCACACCCGGAGTGGGCCGTGCGCAACGCTCATGGCGATGTGTGGTGCGACCGTGAACAACTGCGATGGCTTGATCCAACGTTACCGGTCGTCTGGTCACACAATCTCGATCTTGCGGAAGAAGCGGCGCGCATGGGATTCGATGAGATCCAGTTCGACTATCTGAGATTCCCCGATGCGGCGGGGCTGCGATTTCACGAACCGAACACCGAGGCCCACCGGGTGGCCGCCATTACGGGCTTTCTCGATGCAGCGCACGAACGCCTCACGCGCTACGGCGTGTACACGTCCGTCGACATCTTCGGCTATGTGTGCTGGAACCTGAACGACACCGACATCGGCCAGCAGCTTGAGACTTTCGGTGCGCGCGTGGATTACATCTCCCCTATGCTTTACCCCTCGGGGTTCACCTGGGGACTTCCCGGGTGCCGCAAGCCGACCGAGCATGCTGGAGAGATCGTGGCGCGCTCGCTCAGCGAAGCTATCCGGCGCTCCGGACTACCGGGCGTCAGATTCCGGCCATGGTTGCAGGCGTTCCGTGATTACGCCTTCGATCACAAAGCGTTCGGTCCGGTGGAGATTCAGGCGCAGATCAAGGCCGCCGAGTCTGAGCAGACGGATGGTTGGATGCTGTGGAATCCCCGGAATCAATACGACCATGATGCGTTACTTCGGTAGCAACGCAGAAAAATGCGATGGAATCTCGGATGGCGAGCATAGAGTTTGCTTCAGGCCAAGGCCCGGCCGCGATGGACAGCTACCGTTGACATATTGATCGTCTCGGTGAGGCTTCCGGACAGCTAGGGGCAGCCCGACGCGGCACCGTCCCTCGCGGTTTGCCCCGACTGTACCGATCACCGTGACCAGATCCCCGGACATTATCGATCTTCCCTCACCGGACCTCGGCGACGGGGCGTCTTTGATGGTCGCGCTGGCACGGCGAAGAAGTACGCGCGAATTCTCGCCGGCTTCACTTTCGCCGCAGCAACTCGGTGGCCTCTTGTGGGCCGCCAATGGCATCAATCGCGCGGATACCGGTGAGCGTACGCCTCCCTTTGCACATGGCGTGCATGAGATCGAGATTTTTGCTGCGTTGCGCGAAGGGGTGTACCGTTACGACCCCATGTCGCTCAACGAAAGCGAAATTCCGGTGCTTGCCCATACGATCGGGCACGCTTCTGCGACCGTCTGAACTCAGACCTGATCTTCCTCGTCGCTACGCATTAGCAATACAGGTTTCGTGCTGGCGCTTACGACACCCTGAGCAACACTTCCTACGACCAACCGTGCCAGCCCCCGGCGTCCGTGAGTCCCCAGTGCGATCAGGTCCGCATGCCAGCCGGCGGCCTGGGCGAGAATGGTCTGAGCGATGCGGCCTTTCATTACGGGCTTTCCGACAATCTCCGTCACGCAGGGCACCCCTGCGGAGTCGCACAACTGACGACATGTGTTCAGGACGTCCTGACCATAAGCCGTCATGCTCCGCAACAGGCCCGCACGATCGATATACACGTTATCCATCGGCGTATCGCTATCGTCGACGATAAAGATGGCCTTGATTTCCGCGTGGCTGAGCTGCGCAATTTCGATAGCTTGCAACATGGCCAGACGCGAGGCATGGCTCCCATCGACCGACACCAGAATCTTGTGGAACATGATGACACCTCAGTCGCATAGGAAAGTACACAGCGAGCGGTGCGGGTGACTTCACCCGCGAGCGCGCTGCTCCCGGCTGTGCTGCCGCCAATACAGCATCAACAGCGCACTTCCCAGCATTCCCCCCACGTGGGCGAAATGCGCAACGCCGTTGAGCGAGCCGGAAACGCCCAGGGCCAACTCGGCGATTCCATAGAGCGTGGCGAACAGCCAAGCGGGCAAGGGGACGGGCGGTATCAGCAAAATGACAGTCCTGCGTGGAAACAAGACGGCAAAGGCAAAGAGCAGACCGAAAACACCGCCGGAGGCTCCCACGGTCGGGTAGGGGGACGGAAAGATCAGTGACGTGACCAGAAGTTGCGTGAGCCCCGCGCTGAATGCGCTACCGACATAGAGCGCGAGTAGGCGCATCGCCCCAATCTCGTTCTCGATATCCCTGCCAAATAGATAAAGCCCCCACATGTTGAACGCGAGATGGACCCATCCTGAGTGAAGCAGGCTGTAGGTCAGGAGCTGCCAGAGGTGGAACGGGGCAACCGTGTACAGGGAGCCGTGGGTCGGGGCGATACCCGACGAGCCAAGCGCCAATGGCCAAAGCCCAAGCGCATCGATGGCCGGATCGCCTACGGCCAGTTGGAGCAAGAATGCCGCGACATTGATCAGGATGATGAGTTGGGTCATGGCATTTCTTCACGTCGATCAATGAAGCACGCGGGGCGTCGGGATGGTGACTGTCGCGACTAATGCCATGTCGAATTCAGTCGCAGGCATCGCATCGATTACGCCACGCGCATACGCAACAGCAGCCTGAATCACGCGAAAGGGGTCGGCATCCTGGTGCTTGCTCAGGCGGATGTGTATGACGACACCTTCTGATGCGACACCGTCGCCGTGCCGGTTCTGCGCATCGCCGCCCTCAGCGCCGATCTCACGCAATACGGCGACGGGCACATAGCGGCGCTCCGTGCTCGGGACGGTATAGCCTCCCGGACCGACGAGTTTGGCCTGCGCTTCGATTTCGAATCCTTTGTATTGCTGCTGAAAAGAAGACATGGAATCTCCGGTAAGTGTTGTTCGCTCGTGCGGGGAAGGGCATTGCACCCTCGGCTATTTCAAAGGTATAGACCCGTTCACGCGCATCGCCATGATCCACGTCAAAGCGGTATGCGCCCGATGCCTAAGCACCGGGTTTCCCCTCTCATCCGCTCATCGGATGGGTCTTGTAGTGCGTCGCAGAGATTTGATCGTTGATCGACATTGATTTGCGACAAGGTCACTCGCAGGCGATGTGCCAAGCTGGAGGTGTATTTCGTCTTGAGGTGATACTCAATAACGTGTGCATCCGCCGCGACTCTTTCACGACTCGGCCGTGAGCTGAGCGCGCAGCCGGATTCGCCCATGTGAGCGTTGCGCCCCGGCGCAATGAGGTTTGAGGAGCAGTTCGATGCGTCCGTTTTGTAATAGGGAAGACGCCGGGCGTCAATTGGGTCTGGCGCTGAGCCGATATTCGGGCAGACATCCGTTGGTGCTCGGTGTGCCGCGTGGGGGCGTGCCCGTCGCACGGGTCGTCGCCACCGCGTTAGGCGGCGATCTCGACGTCGTGCTCGTTCGCAAACTGAGGGCGCCCGGAAATGCCGAACTTGCGATGGGCGCCGTTGACGAACTCGGCGAGACATATCTGACACCGTACGCCAGCACGGGAAACGTCAAGCCCGCTTATCTGCACCAGGAGCGGCTTGCGCAGTTGGAAGCGTTAAGACGCAGACGCGACGCTCTCACACCGGGCCGGGCCGCCATCATCCCAAAGGGACGTATCGTGATTGTCGTCGACGACGGCATCGCCACTGGGGCATCGATGATCGCGGCGCTTCGAGCTGTACGCAGATACGCACCGGCCCGGCTCATTTGTGCAGTGCCGGTGGCTCCGACGGACGCCGTCCGTGCGCTTACTACCTACGCCGATGAAGTGGTGAGCCTGGAAACGCCCGAAGACTTCGCGGCAGTGGGCGAGTTTTATGAGGACTTTGCACAGGTCAGTGACGATGAGGTGTTGGCATGCCTGAAGATGCCGTGACCGGATGGCCCGGCACGCCGCAGCGCGCCCCCCTCTCGCCATTTGCTCCGGCGTCGCCCTCCATTTACGACATCCTGTTGGCGCAGCGGTACTTCGCACCGGGGGAGACGACGCGCGATGACGTCTACCGCCGTGTCGCCCGCGCGCTTGCCAGGGCCGAGCTTCCAGAACACCGGGTACACCACGCGCGATGCTTCTACGCCAATATGCTTCGCGGGGCGATCGGCGCGGGACGGATCATGGCCAATGCCGGAACGCACAAGTCCGCTACGATGATCAACTGCTTCGTCCATCCGATAGTGAGCGACGAAGACGCCACGGCGCAACCTCGCGACATTCTGTTTGCAGTGCAAAATGCCTGCCGCACACTGCGCATGGGCGGTGGTGTGGGTTACGACTTCTCGAGCATCGCACCAAGCAACGCCCTCGAGAGCAATAGAGGCGAGGCGGGCGCGTCGACCGGCGACGTCTGTGCCGTCATCGAGCAATTCGATCGGGCCTGCCGCGCGTTGCTCCTTCCCGACACGCGGGGCGGCGCGCAAATGGCAGTGCTGCGATGCGACCATCCTGACCTCGAGGCCTTTATCGACGCGAAGCGCGGCAGACGACGTTGGGGGACTTTCAACGTCTCCGTCGCGATAACCGATGCGTTCATGCACGCCGTCGTGACCGACGCCGAATGGCAACTTCAGCATCGTGCGACGCCCGACGCGAAAACATTGGCGCGTGGCGCGCACCGTCTCGTCAACGGCAACTGGTGTTACGCCACCGTCTCTGCACGTCATTTGTGGTACCGGATCGCCGCAGCCGCGCATGACAGTGCGGAGCCCGGATTACTTTTTATCGACACGATCCGGCGTGCGGACGATCTGGCCGACATCGAGCAGATCGCCGCCACGAACCCCTGCGGCGAACAACCGTTGCCTCCATGGGGGAGTTGCGTGCTGGGGCCGATCGACCTCTCGCGCAACGTGCGGCATCCGTTCGGTGTCGGCGGCAAGCCCGTGTTCGATTTTGCGAAGCTCGGGCGTCTCGTCCGTGTCCAGGTGAGAATGTTGGACAACGCCATCGATGTCACACAATGGCCAATGACGGAGCAGGGCGTCGAGGCACGGAGTAAGCGACGCATCGGCGTGGGCGTGGCGGCGTTAGGTGACGCGCTGACGATGATGTGCCTGCGGTACGACTCGCAAGCCGCGCGTCATCTGGCCAGCGATATCGGGCGGTGCCTGCGCGACAATGCCTACATGGCGTCGGCGATGCTCGCGGGCGAGCGTGGCTCGTACCCCTTATTCCGCATCGAGCGCAGTTTAAGCGCAGGGCACTTCGCCTCCGCGTTGCCACGCGCGGTGCGTGACCTCATCGGTCGGCAGGGGCTACGTAACAGTCACTTGCTGTCCATCGCCCCAACCGGCAGTGTCAGTCTGGCGTTCTTCTCGAATTGCTCAAGCGGCGTGGAACCGGCTTTCGACTGGGAGTACCAACGCCGCATGCGTCTGAACGGCGAACCGCCTCAAGACTTTCGTCTTCGGAACCACGCGCTCCTGTCGTTTCGGAGGCTGTGCGGTAAACACGCGGCATTGCCTGACTACTTTGTCACCGCTGGACAGATCGAGGGCAGCGATCACCTCAAGATGGTGGCGGCCCTGCAACCGTTCATCGATGGTGGCATTTCCAAAACCGTCCTGCTCTCGAAGACAACATCCGTAAAAGAGGTGGGCGCCTTGTTTGAGCAAGCCTGGCGTGCCGGACTCAAGGGCGTGACGGTATTCCGCCCTGATGACCGCGCGGATGCTGTGCTGCATACGGTTCCCTCGCCGTGTGGCAGCCCGGGGTGCGCCGACGTCGCCAGTTGAATCGCGCGCATCGGGAAAATTGCGCTCATGCTTGCCATCAGCGTTTCGACGGCTTCGGGCAGTTCGCGCAAAGGTGCAAGTCACCGAGATAGTCAGGGATATCCCAATGGAAATTCAATTCCACGCTCCCCCGGGTGGGAACGCGAACGTTGCGGTGCTCGGTCATTTGCGGGACCTGGGCCGCAACGCCGTAACGCCCTGGTGGTAATTTGACGAACAGGAACGGGCCTTCGGTTCTCACCGCGAGTATCGAATGCCCGGCGACGTCGGAGATCATGACATCCACGTCCGACAGATAACTGCCTGAGGTCGTTGCGAATGTCATTCGCAGGTTGTATCCGGCGGCAGCATTTCGGAATTGTCTGACTTCGTCCTCACCGATGCCGCCGGTGATAAAAGTGACCTCCGACGCTTTCTCTTGTGTTGCGATAGGGGCCGATACGGCATTGTCTGCCGTCCATAAACCAGGAAGCCAGGACAGCAAAAACGTGAGCGCAACATATCTGATCATGGCGATTCTCCTTGGAAGCTTGACGATGCAGTCGGATGAAGTCGCGCCTATGGGCGTCCAACGGACAGTTCGTCGATCATGTGTCGCACGCCTTCGACACGCTGTGTGGCCCGCTTTCTCGCGAGTTTTTCTGCGTAGCTACGCAGGTGGCCCGACAGCGTGACGAGACCGTCGTGGACTTCTACACCGATGTCCGCTGCATTATGGGCGGGACCCCATTCCAGTTCCTGCTCCACATCCTTCATTAATTGAAGATCGCCTTTCATCCTAACCTCCTGGTTTGACCAGAGGCGGCGCGACCCACGTCGGTGGCGCCATCTCCCCACAATTCAAGCTAATCCATGGGGGCTCGGCGGGATTGACGCTGGTCAACGATCCTGTTGCACGGGGCGATGTCGGGGGTATCCGTATTCGCTTGCGGGCGTGCTACGGGAGTTTGTGTATCGCGTGGCATGGCGTATGTGCTGCCATGGATAGAGACATTTCCTGCCTTCTTGATGTCGGTCAACGTCATCGGTGCGTCATGAACAACGCTTGTGAATGGCGCTCCGGAAATCCCTCCGGCGTCCGGATTTTCGATGCCCGACAGGAGGCAGTCATGTCTAACGTGGTCAAGGTCATAGAAATTCTCTCCGAATCGCCCAAGAGTTGGGAAGATGCGGCTGCCAGAGCAGTGAAGGTTGCGCAGAAGTCTCTTCGTGACGTCAAATCCATCTATGTCAAGGATTTTTCTGCGGAAGTGGATAACGGCAAAATCGTTAACTATCGGATTACCGCGAAGCTCAGTTTCAAGCTTGAATGACGGATCCGCAGTAACAGGAACCCAGGAACGCGACGCGTCTCGCGCGTCGACCGGAAGGCTCGTACGTGCCGTCAATGAACCCACGCCAGACGGCGCTACGGGCAGTTCCGGTGAGGGGCGTCCGTTGCCGTTACCGTTTAGCCCACGAGACGTTACGCTTCCGACGGGTGTACAAGCAGGAGCGGAGTCCGGGTAATCTGCGCAACGCGTCCGGCGACCGAGCCCAGCATCCAGCGAACGATGCCGCGTCGTCCATGCGTTCCCATCACGATCAGGTCGGCATGCCAGCGCTCCGCCTCCCGAACGATCGCGTGCGCGATATCGTCCCTCGTGCGGTCTGTTCTGACGAGCGCGGTGCCGACTCTGGCTGACGTTCCCGCGAGCATCGACTTGGCCGCCGCAAGCGCGTGTGTCCCTTCTTCCACAAATGCGGTTTCAAGAATATCGACGGGGACGAGATCGCTCAGGCGCACCGCGCAATCGACTACATAGATTGCGCGGACATGCGTGACGTTCGTGGCAAATCTCACGCCAAAGCGCATTGCCTGCATCGCCTGTTCGCTGCCGTCCACAGCGAACAGCAAGCGATCGAGCGAGTGACCGACCTTGTCCGAACAGGTTTCGGGCACGAGGAGGACTGGGCAGTCGGCAAGTCGCGCCAGCGGTTCCGAAACGGCGCCCTCGATCCAGCGCACCAAACCGTGATGCTGGCGCGCACCAAGCACGATCAGTTGCGCGTGCCACGCTCGCGCGTCCTCGAGCAGTGCATGCGCGACATCGCCACCGTGCTGAGACAGGTCGATTGTCTGCATTTCGACATGCACGTTGCGTTGAGCAAAAGCGCCGCTGGCGGCGACAACCGCCTCGTGCGCCTTCTCCGACAGTTCTGCACGCGCAGCATTCAGCGCATCGCCGACGAGCGAGCCTGCGGGCACATGTGTGAGCGGGTTCTCCGCGACACTCACGAGACGAACCGCGCCCGAGGTGGCGATAACCCGTCTCGCAACGGCGACGGCATGTTCCGACGCGCCATACGGGTCGATGGCGACGAACACGCGGGCGGGCAAGTGGAGGGGTGATTTCGTGGAAGTCGGTCCATTCATTGTTCACCACCTTTACGAAGTGGGTTGTGCCAAGGCGAACGATCAATGCTGAAAGCGGCGCATGAGGCTGCTCACGAACGTCACAGTCCCACGATCCGGCCACTGATTTCAGCATGGACGAAGCAAGTCCTCACAGGTTGATTGAGGTCAACCGTCGAGCATGCTGCGACGGATGACGCACCGGCGACGAGCACGTGGTACGACGAAGCCGACGCGCTTTGTTGATATGCCTCAAGCCACACGCCGTCCTGAGAACTAGTTTTGAGACTGGCTACCGGGAAGGGGCGTGCAACGGCATCGCCAGGCCGGGCCTGTAACGTTGAGGAGATAAATGTCATGCGAAGCGAGATGAGACACGGACACATTTTCGTTTTGATTTCTGCAGTATTTGCCATGCTGGCAGGGGCCGCGGGCGCACAGCCCACAGACGGAAACTGGGGGTGTGCGCAGGGATATGGTCCCGGCATGATGCGCGACGGGTATGCCGGCCGAATGATGGGACAGGGCATGATGGATGGGCCAGGCGGATGCGGTCCGTGTGCCGATCCGAATCGTTTCCCGGAGCGCGAGAAGCTCAATCTGAGCGTCGATCAGGTGCGTAACAATATGGAGCAATGGCTCAAGCGATCGGGCAACCCGCGCTTGAAGGTCGGTAAGGTGGCTGAGCGCGACGCCGATACGGTTAGCGTCGAAGTCGTGACGGCCGAAAAGAACGTGCTAGTGCAACGCTACGACGTGAACCGACACTCCGGCTGCATCCGACCGGCACGGTAAGGTGAGTGGCGTCATCCCGAGATGGGAGGTGACGCCGCCGACACCCTGTAAGGGAGCCCTTCCTCGATGGGGAGGGCCGGATCACGGGACCACTCGTTCCATGAACCAAAGTACAGACGAACATCCTTGAGTCCCGCTTCTTCGAGCGCGACGAAAGTATTCGACGCCCTCGCGCCTTTGAAGCAAAAGACAATCACCGGGGTTTCCCGGGAGATGCCCACCGTTGCACATTCCGCCAGAATCTCGCTCGGGGTCTTGAACATCTTTCCCGTCGGGGTCGGCTTCATCATTCGATACCATTCGATCCAGACGGATCCTGGAATACGGCCCTTGCGTGGGCAAAAGTCGCGCCCGTAAGGCGACGAACTCTCCGCGATCCATTCGTCCACGTCGCGTACGTCGAGCTTGACGATGCGCCGGTCGGCAACCGCCGTCTTCATCACTGCGAGGTCGACGAGAATGTCGCTGGCGCGTGTCGTGACCGGAAAGACCACAGGCTTCGGGTGCGGAACGTCCGTCGTGCTAGGTAAGCCCGCGGCGCGCCAGGCGGCAAATCCGCCGTGGAGGACCTTGATTTTGTCTCGCGGATAACCGAGAAACCGAAGCAGCACGTAACCCCGGCACGATTGTCCGAAGCCCGTCTCCATGGATTGCTCATAAATGACGGCCGTCTCCTTGCCCGACAAGCCCGCGTTGCCGAAATCGGTCGCAAAGGTTTCGCGCAGTGCGCTCAGGCCTTCCGGCGTTGAGGTCGCCAAGTACGTGAATATCTCGTGAATATTGACCGCGCCCGGGATGTGGGCTTCGGCGTAATTAGCGGCGTCGCGGGTGTCGATGACGACAGTGGGCGCCATTGTCCGCATGGCGGCCAGTGCCATCGGAGAAACAAGGACGTGATCGTTCATGGCATGCTCCTGCACAGTCAAACCCCGGGGTCAGTACCATCGGCCGTTGTTCGCTTTTGGCGTACGGGTGTCACGTATCCATTTCCCTGTGAAAAACGACAAGGGTGTCTGCAACGGCCCGACACGATCTCTCGCTTTAGCAGGATTTCGACGTTCTTATCTTTTTCCCCTTCTTTCGCGACATGTCGGAAATGAGCCCCCGCGCAACGGCCTCGGGACCGTTGATCTCGGCTTTCAACGGCGTGTAGCGCTCGGCATTGCATGACGACGTTATCAGACTCGTTCCGATGTATTTACCGCTTCACGATAGTCACAACGACGCTTGGGTTTGTGCAGAAGTCGGGAGAAGCTTGATTTACGTCATCATCGCCCGAAGTGTCCGGACGTTGACCTGAGACAAAGCCGGTGGATGAATCGGTGCCACTATCCAAAAGGCACCAGATAGGCCAGCAGCGGCAAATGCGGTGCCGGAACTCACAGGAGTCGGATATGAAAGATATTTCGATGGACCATCAGAATCAACGGCGGACCCTTATCAACGATGCAGATGCGCTGCTGGCGGACGTCAAAGCACTTTTGAAAGACCTTGCCGACGAAGCGAGTCTGGAGGTGGAGGCAGCCAATCCGGCACTCGGCGCGCGGCTGGACAATCTGAGCGCGCATCTCGACGATCTGCGCAAGGCAAGCCGCCAGACAATGTCAGAATGGGCGAAGGCAACCGATGACTATGTGCACGCACATCCATGGAAAAGTCTTGCGGCGACGGCTTCGGTCGCGGCAGTGGCGGCAGCAGCGGGAGCGATCGCGGTACCCGGGATCCTGCGACGTCGGGCGCGTGTGACGGATGGCGACGTCCAACTGTAGTCTTCTCGCGCGACGCAATCGATTCCCCTTCGGATGACGCGGCGCTCGTCAGAGAGTGCCGCGTCGCGACAATGATGTGAATTCAATAATCGGGACGGGCATCGCCAGTTGGATGGGGACTTGCTAAGTATTTGCCAAGTCTCGTGTGCCAAAATTTTCCGTGACGGGCTAAGAACCTTTAGCCGTATGTGCCAGCAGAAAGCAGTTCCCGACTGAAGAACATCACGAGCAAGAGGTTCAGATGAAAAAAGCATCACGCGTTACGATGCGATCTCGCGGTATTTGCACTGGGTCACGGCTGCGCTTTTAGCAGCTCAATTTGGTGTCGCCTGGGCGATGCCGGATATCGTGCGGCAAACGCTGGCGATTGGGCTCGTGGCATGCTCCCTCCCTGCCCCCGACACGCTGACGTTCCTCTGTGGAGCACGGCCATGCGATCAGATCGATCGGTGCTGCTCGCGGCAAAGTCTGCACCCCTCATGACCGACGGAACGGCGACGGTCGACCGCGTCTGCGCGGCTTCACTGATTTCGTTGGCAATCGCCGCCACGATGCCAGCACTCTTCGTCGAAATTCGCATAGAACACTACTGAGAGGTCATCTCAGAATCGCTGATGGTTTTGAAACTCCGTTGGAGTCAATATTTGACGGATGCGGCGTGCCGTCCGATTTCGGTTTCCGCGTCGTGTGTCTTCTGAAGACAGCTCGTTTTTCGGTCAACCTGTTTTCCCTCGGCCGTGAGATAAAGGACGTTCTGGACATTTCCCCAGAACATGTTCATCTCTCCGTTGAGCTCTTTGCAGACTGCAGATGCATCGGGAAATCATTTGTAGCTCGTCGAATCGTTCGCACAATGCCTTGTATTTGGTGTTGAAATCGCCCACTGAGATCGATGCAGTCCATGCGATATTGAACCTAGTCACCGAAAAGTCTCGGCACAATGTGTGCAGTGGTCGAATCCCTCCGGACACTCATTTAACCGATTCAACACGATGCTGGATTGTTCGGGGAGAGTTGAATCGCAGCGGCGATCAACAGGTCCGGTGCCGGAGCATAGGACTCGCCAATCCCGTGCGCATCCATGCGATGCTTTGGCAGGCGAGCGCAGCAATTGCACTCGCCACATTGCCGTAGAGCCAAATGAGCGGGAACTGGCGCATTCAGAAGTTAGCTACCAAAGTAAAGTGAGCTGCTACCCGTGCCAGTTGCTGCTTGATCTCCCGTACTCACTCCGCTCGATACTGCCGTGCTTACGACGTTGGCGACTCCCGCCTGCGCGTCTTGCTGAGCAATGATGGCCGAAGCGCGCTCGATGTTGGCCGGATAGTTGAGTTCCGAACCCAGCGGTCGATAGCCCGCGTTCTCGTAACGGATCAGATCGGCGCGGACCTGGGCACGCGTGAGCGGTGCGTTGTTGTTCGATTGAGCGAATGCCGAGAACGGTGCGGCGATTGCGCAGGAAACGAGCAGAGCGGAAACGATGGCTTTCATGAGATTCACCTTGATGTCAATGGCGTCTGCTCCCGGAGCTGGGGCAGTTCAGCCTGCCTTCAACAATGTCGTGAAGGTTGAATGCATTCTGGACCTTCACGGCTGACCCGAAGGTGACTTGCCGATTACGATTTTGTTATCCGCGCAGATAACAAATCCGTAATGAATCGGTCAGCGCAAGGTAAGCGCCTCATCCACATACTTGCGACACCTCGGGCACCTACACCCGCAGGATGTGCTGCCTTCCCGGCACAGCAGGTGCTCCGCCTCCCAATGGTTGCTTCCTCCCGGACATCGTCATGTGGATCGTCAAACTGGCGCTCAGACGCCCCTACACGTTCATCGTGCTCGCCGTGCTGATCTTCATCCTCGGCCCGCTTGCGATCCTGCGCACGCCTACGGACATTTTTCCGGACATCGACATCCCCGTCGTCAGCATCGTCTGGACATACAACGGCTTTTCCGCCGAAGACATGGCGCATCGGATCACGTCGAACTACGAGCGCGCGCTCACGACGGATGTCGACGACATCGATCACATCGAATCCCAATCGCTTAACGGCGTGTCGGTTGTGAAAGTGTTTTTCCATCCGGGGGCCGACATCAATCGCGCTATTGCCGAAGCGTCGGCGAACTCGGCGTCGATCCTGCGCGTCATGCCACCGGGCACGCTGCCGCCGAACATCATTACCTACAGCGCCTCGACAGTGCCGGTGCTGCAGCTCGGGTTGTCAAGCAAGACGTTGCCAGAGCAGTCGCTGTATGACCTCGGTAACAGTTTCATTCGCACGCAACTCGCCACGGTGCAAGGTGCTGCGGTGCCGCTCCCTTATGGCGGAAAAGTCCGTCAGATCGTGGTGCAGCTCGATACGAAGGCGCTCCAGGCGAAGGGGCTTGCCCCTATCGATGTTGTTAATGCAGTAAACGCGCAGAACCTGATCTTGCCCGGCGGGACGGCCAAGATCGGCGATCGAGAATACAACGTCCGCATGAACGGCAGCACCCAGAGTGTCGCAGCGCTCAACGACTTGCCTATCAAGACCGAGAAGGGCGGAGTGGTGTATGTGCGCGACGTAGCGCACGTGATCGACGGTTACTCGCCCCAGACCAACATCGTGCGGGCCGATGGCCAGCGCGGCGCATTGCTGACCGTGGAGAAGACCGGCAGCGCGTCCACGCTCACGATCATCGACCAGGTGAAGGGACTGTTACCGAAGATTACGGCAGGCCTGCCGAGCGCGCTCAAGGTCACGCCGCTTTCAGACCAGTCCGTTTTCGTCAAATCGGCGATTTCCGGCGTGGTGCGCGAAGCCCTTATTGCCGCTTGCCTGACCGCCGCCATGATCCTGCTGTTTCTCGGTAGTTGGCGTGCCACGCTCATCATCGCAGTTACGATTCCGCTCTCCGCACTCACATCGCTGATTGCGCTCTCGGCTCTCGGTCAGACGATCAATATCATGACGCTCGGCGGGTTGGCGCTTGCCGTGGGCATTCTTGTGGACGATGCGACCGTCGCGATCGAGAACATTACCCATCACCTTGAGCGGGGATCGCCATTGCACGACGCGATTCTCAACGGCGCGGGCGAGATCGCCGTGCCTACCTTTGTATCGACACTGTCCATCTGCATCGTTTTCGTGCCGATGTTCCTGCTCTCCGGGGTCGCCCGCTATTTGTTCGTGCCCATGGCCGAAGCCGTCGTCTTCGCGATGTGTGCGTCTTACCTGTTCTCGCGCACGCTGATCCCGACGCTCGCCATGTACCTGCTGCGTGCCAAATCCGATCGCGTACAGCACGCATCCGGTCTATCCGCACGGCTCATGCGCTTTCAGGCCGGCTTCGAGGTAGGGTTCGAGACCTTGCGTTACCGCTACGCAGCAGTGCTTCGGTCCGTTATCGATCTGAGGTGGCGCTTCATCGGGTTGTGGCTCGCCATTTGTCTCGGTTCGCTTGTGTTGGTGCCGTTCACGGGGCGCGATTTCTTCCCGTCCGTGGATTCCGGCGAGATACGCCTGCATTTGCGTGCGCCGACCGGGACCCGTATCGAAGAGACCGCCCGCATCACCGACGAAGTGGAAGCGAAGATCAAGACGGTCATTCCTACGGCCGAAGAAAGCCTGGTGCTCGACAACATCGGTTTGCCCGTGAGCGGCATCAACCTGACTTACGACTCGTCCGATCCGATCGGGGCTCAGGACGCGGACATTCTCATCACGCTCAAGCCCGATCATGCGTCCACCGTCGGGTATGTCGCCAAACTGCGCAACGTGCTCAATGCGTCGTTCCCAGGCGTGACCTTCTCGTTCCTGCCCGCAGATATCGTGAGCCAAATCCTGAATTTCGGACTCCCGGCACCCATCGATGTGCAGATCGTTGGCAACAAGCTCGCCCAGAACCGGGTCGTGGCGAATCAACTGCTCGAACAGATGCGCGGGGTCAGAGGGCTTGTCGACGCACGCATCCAGCAGCCGGGCGACGCACCGACGATCAATGTGAACGTGGATCGCACCAAGGCGATTCAGGCTGGGCTCGTGCAGCGCGATATCGCACAGAACCTGCTGATCGCGCTGTCGGGAAGTTCCCAAACGACGCCCAACTTCTGGCTTGACCCGAAAAACGGCGTGAGCTACCCGCTCACCACCATGATCCCGCAGTACAACGTCAACTCCTTGCAGGCGCTTGCCAACGTGCCCGTCACGACACCGGCGGCTACCGTCAATCCGCAAAACCAGATCGGCTCGTTGAGCACTGTCTCGCGTAGCGAGCAAGAGGCTGTCGTCTCGCACTACAACGTGCAGCCCGTGCTCGATATCTTCGCCTCGACACAGGGACGTGATCTCGGCGGAGTGGCCCGCGACGTCGCACGTCTGGTTGATGCCGCACGCGCCCATTTGCCGCCCGGATCGTCGATCGCCATTCGCGGGCAAGTGCAGTCGATGAACGCTTCGTTCAGCGGCCTGGCGTTGGGGATTGTCTTCGCAGTGGCGCTGGTGTACCTGCTGATGGTCGTCAATTTTCAATCGTGGGTCGACCCGTTTGTCATCATTTGCGGCATTCCGGCGTCGATGGCAGGTATCGCGTGGATGCTCTTCGTCACCCAGACCACACTGTCCGTGCCTGCGTTGACCGGCACCATTCTCTGCATCGGCATCGCCACCGCGAACAGCATTCTCGTCATCAACGCCGCACGCGAATCGCTTGCTGGTGGCATGGCGCCAGTTGCCGCAGCCCTCGACGCCGGCTTCAATCGCTTCCGGCCGGTACTGATGACGGCGCTTGCCATGCTGATCGGCATGCTACCGATGGCGCTCGGACTCGGTGACGGCGGAGAGCAGAACGCACCTCTCGGACGCGCCGTTATCGGCGGTCTCGCGCTCGGCACGCTCTCGACGCTAGTGTTTGTGCCCGTCGTATTCGCCACGGTACATGGCTGGCTCGCAAAACGCCGCGTGGTACGCGCCACTGATGTGAACCTCAACGTCAACAAGGATTTCCAATGAACAAGCCTACGCAGACCGACGATCGTGTCGACACGGTTACACCTGCGGCTGATCGGGTGACACCCCGATCCTCAAGGTGCGCCGCGCCTGACGTACATGCCGCGCCCCGGATGTCTGATCGCTCGCGGCGAACATGGGGCCTCGGCCTCGGTGCACTTACCGTGTTGCTGCTTTGCGCCGGCATCGTCCCGCGCATCGTGGCGAGACAAGCACAGGCAGCGCAGATGGACGTGCAGCGCGAGTTGATCGTCACGACGGTTTCGCCGACGCCCGCCCCGGCGACGCAAGAGTTGTTGCTGCCCGGCGCGGTCATGCCATGGGCCGATGTTGCCATCTATGCGCGCTCCAGCGGTTATGTTCAGCAATGGTTTGCCGACATCGGTGCGCACGTGAAAGCCGGGCAAGTCCTGGCGAGACTCGATACGCCGGAGATCGATGCGCAACTGCGTCAGGCGCGGGCCGACGAGGCGACGGCACAGGCCACCTACCGTTTCGCCGCCAGCACCGCGCAGCGCTGGCAGACCATGCTGCAATCGCAATCGGTCGCGCAACAGGACGCCGATGCGAAGACGAGCGATGCAGCGGCCAAGCTAGCGGCGTTGCGGGCGGCACAGGCCAATGTGGCGCGGCTGTCCGAAATGGTGGCGTATCAGAGCGTAAGCGCACCGTTCGACGGCGTGGTGACGGCGCGCAACGTGCAGGTAGGCGCGTTGGTGACCGCCGGCGGCTCCCCCGGGCTGCCGGCGATGTCCGGCGAACTCTTTCATGTCGAACAGATCGACCGTCTGCGCGTCTATGCCGATGTGCCGCAGGACGCCGCAAGTCGTATTAGCCCGGGCGCGCAGGCATGGCTCACGACTGATCAATATCCCGGCCGCCGGTTTCCAGGAACAATCGCACGTGATGCCAACGCCATCGACCCGGTGAGCCGGACGTTGCGCGTCGAAATCGATGTTGACAACCGTGACGCCGCCTTGATGCCGGGGGCTTACGCGCAGGTACACCTCACGTTGAAAACGGATTCACCAGCGCTCGAACTGCCGGTGAGCGCATTGCTGTTCCGCCCCAACGGGGTGACCGTGGCACTGGTGGGTGGCAACGACAAGGTCGCACTGCGCCGAGTGAGCATCGGTCGGGATTTCGGCACACATGTCGAAATTGCCGCCGGTCTCGCGCCGGGCGACCGCGTAATCGCGAATCCGGGCGATGCGATCGCCGACGGACAGCACGTCCGTGTGGCCGCAAGTCCCGAGAGCGGGAAGAGCGAGGCGCGTGATAAATCAGGCACGGCCGCGAGCGCCGGCAAAGCATAAGCGAGGTCCGAAATGTTTGAGATCAATGCCCCACTCATGCGCGCCGGTGCCATCGTTTGCTTCGGTGCGACGCTGACGGCCTGTTCGACGCTGCCGTCCTATCACGTGCCGCACGCTGCCGTACCCGCGCAGTTCACGAGCGCGCCAGGAACCGTTGCCGGATGGGCGCTCGCCGCTCCGGCGGATGGTCGACCAAGAGGCTCATGGTGGACTGTGTTTCACGACGAGACGTTGAATCGGCTCGAAGCACGCGTGAATGTCTCCAATCAAACCGTGAATCAGGCCGTGGCACGGCTGGCGGCGGCGCGAGCCGCACTCGACTACCAGCAGGGCGCCGAAGCACCGACGGTGACAGCTGGCACTGGCGCACAGCGCTATCGGACGTCAAAAAACCTCCTGGACCGTGCACTGGCAGGAAAGACCATCCCGGATTACGCGGCAGGGGCGGGCGTGAGTTGGGAGCCCGATCTGTTCGGGCGTGTCAGAAATGCCACCGTCGCCGCGCGCGACAACGTGCAGGTGAGCGAAGCCGATCTAGAATCGGTCCGTCTGTCAGTCGCCAGCCAACTCGCCACGACTTACTTCGACTTGCGCTCGCTGGACCGTCAGAAGTCGCTACTAGACCGGACGGTCGCGACCTATGAAGCAGGATTGCACATCGTAGAGCAGCAACTCGCCGACGGTGCCATCGACGCGTCGCCCGTTGCTCAGGCACAGGCACAACTCGAAAGCGCGAGAATGGCGGATCAGGAAATCGATGGACAGCGAGCGCAACTTCAGCACGCGGTCGCGGCGCTGATCGGCGAATCGGCATCTTCGTTTTCGCTGCCACCCGACGTGACACCGGTCACATTGCCGTCGATTCCCGTCGGCGTGCCGTCCGCGCTGCTCGAACGTCGCCCAGATATCGCTGCCGCCGAGCGGCGCGTGGCCGCCGCCAACGCCGGTATCGGGCAGGCGCGTGCCGCGTTCTATCCGTCGCTCACACTCTCGGCATCGACCGGACTGGAAAGCACATTCTTTTCGCCCTGGCTCACTGCGCCCAGCCTTTTCTGGTCGCTTGGTGCACAAGTCGCGGGCGTACTGTTCGACGGCGGGCGGCGGGACGCCACCCTCAAAGGGGCAGATGCCCGGTATGACGAAGCGGTAGCCGCCTATCGGCAGACCGTGCTCGTGGCGTTCCAACAGACCGAGGACGATTTGAGTGCACTCAGATCGCTCTCGCAGCAGGCGCAGAGCCAGCAACGGGCGACGGCTGCCGCCGTGTCGTCGCTTACGCTTACGACGCATCGCTATCAGGCGGGGGCCGTCAGTTATCTCGACGTCGTGACCACGCAAAGCATTGCGCTACAGAATGAACGCACGCTTGAGCAGATCACGCAACGGCAACTTGATACGAGCGTGCATCTGCTTCAGGCGCTCGGCGGCGGCTGGGACCGCAAGATGCTGCGAGAGGGTGATGCGCTCCCAAGCGGCGCGGCGACAGCGCTCAATGACGGGCAAACGAGAGGGTGAAGCGGGTACCGGTCGCGTCGCTCTCGGCGCGTACTGTCCCGCCGTGAAGGGTCATAATGGTGCGCACGATGGCTAGTCCCAGTCCGGCGGCGCCGCCGGACTGAGGGGTCTGACGTGATGCGTCCACGCGGTAGAAACGGTCAAAAATGCGCTCCAACAGGGCGGGGTCGATCCGAGAGCCTGGGTTACTGACGCTGACGTCCAACGTCGTTGCGGTAGATTCGGCATGAAGCGTAATCTCGCCACCACGGGGTGTATAGCGCAGAGCGTTGGCCAGCAGATTGCTCACCGCGCGGCGGAACAATTCCTTGTCGGCTCGGATGCGTCCTTCACCCGTTACTCGAAGGGTGACACCAGCCTCGTCGGACAGACCTTCGAAGTAGTCGGCGATCTGGGAGAGCGCTACGGCAACGTCCAGTTCGGCCATTGCCGTCATGAACTGCGGATGCTCGGCTCGTGCGAGAAAGATCACATTCTCGATCATTTGCGAGAGTCGGGCGCATTCCTCCAGATTCGATTCGAGCAGGGTCTCATATTCTGGCAGGCTTCTCGGGCGCGTCAGGGCGACTTCCGTTGCACCGCGGAGGTTACCAAGAGGAGTTCGCATGTCATGCGCCAGATCGGCGGTGTATTGCGATATCCGTTCGAAACCGTCGTGCAAGCGGCGGATCATCGCATTCACCGATTTTGCGACGACCGCGACCTCGCTTGACGCCCCTTCGATCTTGATTTGGGTATCCAGTTTGTCGACCGTTACTGCACCCACTTGCGAATCGAGGTCGCGCAACGGTCGAAGTGCCGCACGCACGAGTAGCCAGCTCATCAGAAAAGCAAGCAGCATACCTGCGAAGCCGTACCCGTAGAGCCGCTCACGGTAGTGATCCAGGATGCGCCAGCGGTCGGCCATATCGCGCGCGACCACGACAATAACCACCGTCCCGTCACCGAGCCTGGCGTCGGTAGCCAGGCCGCGTACGGGTCGCCCCGTTGCACTTCGCCATTCTTGAACATTGTCTTCAGTAATGCGCTGTGCCGCGCCGAGTCTGCCTGCGATCGCCAATGACCGAAAAGCCATGTCTGAGACTAGGGTCGTATTGTGGTCTATGAGTTTAGTACCGTCATCCTGCAGAATTTCCATCGCGAATGGTGGATTGCCGAGGACTTGACTCTTGAGACGTACGGCATGTTCCCGTAGGTCGTCGCTGGTGCGCAGTTCCTCCGCAAGGCGGCGCGTGTGCCGTGCGATCAGGACGATGTCGAGATCGTCAAGCTGACGGATTTCTCGCCCTAACGTGAAATAGAGCGTGGTACCGACCAGCGCGAATACCGCAAGCGTGGTGCCGGCAAAGCACAGGGCAAGCGTGGTGGAAAGCGGACGGATGGCCATCAGTCGGAGGCTTTTATCTCGGCGACATAACCGACGCCGCGCACGGTGTGAATGACCTTGACGGGGAACTCGTCGTCGACCTTGGCGCGCAGACGGCGAATGGCGACTTCCACCACATTCGTATCGCTGTCGAAGTTCATGTCCCACACATAGGATGCGATTTGCGTGCGCGTGAGCACTTCGCCCTGGCGCCGCACAAGCAATTGCAGCAGCGAGAATTCCCGGGGCGTAAGGTCGATGCGTGTCGTGCCGCGACGCACGCGTCGGCGCGTCACGTCGATTTCGAGATCGCCAAGCGTAATAATGTCGGTGTCGCGAGGCGGTCCGCGACGCCCCAGCGTGCGCACACGGGCCAGCAATTCGACGAACGCGAACGGTTTGACGAGGTAATCGTCGCCGCCCAACTCTAGTCCCTTGACCCGGTCGCTGATGTCGTCGCGTGCGGTGAGGAAAAGCACCGGCGTGCTGTGCGTCTTGCGCAGGGCTTTAAGGACTGACCAGCCGTCCATCTCGGGCAACATGACATCGAGCACGATCACGTCGTAGGTCGTATCTCTGGCGAGAATCAGACCTTCGGCGCCGTCCTTGGCGACGTCGACGACGAAGCCTGACTCTTCAAGTCCCTTCTTGACGTACGCGCCGGTTTTTGGTTCGTCGTCGATTACGAGAATGCGCATAGCGGCTGATCCACAGGTCCGATTGTCCGGATTGTATGCGTTACCCGCATCTTTGTGTGGCAGGCAGGGTGCGCTTCAGCACCACATTTCAAAACTGTAATGTGGAGGTAAGTATCTGGTTAACTGGCACGCTCCATAATTACGGCACGCAATCCCACCCATTCAACGCGTAAAGTGAAGCTGCCATGAGCCTCGAGAAAGCCCCAGGATTTTTCTCCCGCCATCCTACAATGAGTGCTTTCTGCATTGCCGCCGTGGTGGCCGTTGCCTCAGGGGTGGGCGTGATGTATTCGGGCATCTATGACGTGTCGGCGACATCGGGCCACAATCCGGTAGTCGCCTGGGTGTTGCATAAGACCTATCTGCAATCGCTGCACCGCCATGCTGCCGGCATTCAAGCTCCGGCCGACTTGATGACCGTCGCCAACGTCGAGGCAGGGGCACGTCTCTATCGTGACACGTGCATGACATGCCACGGCGCCCCGGGAAGACCGTTGAGCCCAATCGCTCAGGGAATCGTACCGAACGCTCCGTTGTTGCTTAGCGCTACACGGAGAAACAATCCGCCGCTGATGTTCTGGGTGATCAAGAATGGGGTAAAAATGACTGCGATGCCCGCGTTTGGCAAAACTCAAGACGACAAGGCGATCTGGGCCCTGAGCGCATTTCTCTATAAAGCGCGAGGCATCAATAGCTCGGATTTTGAGAAACTAAGTGCTCCACAGTGATCAGCAGATAGACTTGGATGACACCGATCAAGCGTTTGGTTTGGACAGCGTAATAGCAGAAGGGACGCCATTGTTCGTGATCCACATAAGCTATCCGGACCAGGTGAGTCGCTCTTAGGAACGCGCATACGGAGGTGCCTTGATTCGCGCATTGGGTGCCAAATTCAGATGCATCTCCCGTGTAAATAAACGTGTCGACCGTCAACGGACAGTGGTCGACGAGATCAATCACGTCGACCACGTGAACCGTTTATCAGATGTTGATCAGTTCAATGACGGGCTAGCTCCTGCCGTAGCAGAAGAAAAACTCAACGCAGTGTCCGGGATGGGGTGACCACTACACTTCGACGCTTCGTGTTCTCGGACTGAAAACAATCGGCTCATTTATCAACGGGGGCTATCCTTCCGGCCCCGAAATCGTCAACCGAGTTTGGTTTGACATCAGGGACGTGTTTTCCGAAGCGCAAAAACAAGAGGTGACGGATCTGTTGAATGCGTGGAAGCCCGGTTTCATCGAAGACCGTACTGATCCGTGGCGCTGAATTGAACCGACCAAGGTGCGAGTGATTCGAATTCCCTTGTTGAGAAAATTCACTCGCTCCCGTTTGCGGCGACCATCGCGAGCATTTACGTGCCAGTCATTCCTCGGCCTGCCAGCATGCCGATCTGTGCGGCCAGCGATTCGGCGTAACGCCGGCTAAGCGGCTGCCCCGTCAGGAGTCGGTACCAGAACGCACCGTGAATCATCTCGGTCGCAACGTCCAGATTCGTCTCGGCCGGCAGCTCCTCGGCTTCGACGGCCTGCGCCAACAGGTTTTTCACGCGCTCCGCACGAGGGACGACGAATCGATCATTGAATCGCGTCAGAAAATCGCTGTCCGATTGGGCCGCGGCGATCAGGTTCCGGATGGCGGCGCCGTCCGCCTCCAAATGTCGAAACACTCCCGCCAAAAATTTCGTCAGCGTGGGGACAAGCCCTTCGTAAGCGCTCGTGTCGAATTGACCCGCGCTTTCCAGATAGGCATCCAGTACGAGTTCCGCTTTGCTCGGCCAACGACGATAGAGCGTCTGTTTGGCGACGTTGGCTTCCGACGCGACCAGATTGACCGATACGCCGTCGAAGCCCTTTTCTTTGACCAACCGCCGTACGACCGCCAATACGGCCGCTAAGGTGTCTTCGTTTCGGGGCCGTCCAGCCCGACGTGGTGAATGCGAGACAGTCATGGTGAGGTGTCTTTTCCAATACCGAAGTCTAATAATTCAATAACGAGACGTCGGTATTGAAATTGGTCCATATGAATTCATCGACTGATCGTTCCCCCGGTAGCCCGCCTGCCATGAAGTCGCGCATCTGTGCTTCGCGCTGGCGAACGGCTTCTACATGGACGTTGCAGGCGCGGTGCTGCTTGGCGTTGGCTTTGGGCTCTCCGTTCCGCTGGTCAATCACATGACGGTCGAGCAGAGCGACGCGGGCTCGCGGGGACGCAATCTCGCCCATCTGTCGATGGCGATCTTTCTCGGGCAATTTCTTGCGTCGCCGCTTGAGGCGATATCCGGTGGGGAGCAGGCGACGTTCTTTGCCGCAGCGCTAATTTCGTTCGGTGCGCTCATCGCGGCATGGCGAGTGTCTGTGCGCGCACAGTGCGCCAATGACCCGTTTTGACTCACGACCCCACATAAAGATGATCGACATACGAGCGCAGCGTCGCCATGATGCTCGGCGCGACGATGCGTGAGGTGCGTGGATTGTCCGACGGGATGTTGCGGCTCTCGAGCGTCAGGTCGGCGTCGTCGGCGCGCACTTCGATGTGCTGGACTGCGCCGCGCACGGTGGGATCGACCCAGACTTCGATCTCGGTGGCGTCGAACCCCACGCCGGCCAGACTCAACGTGATGCCCACGTTGAAGTGACGGGGGAACGCTGCCCCCGCTTCCCGGGCATTGCCCTGAAAGACCAGAACCGGTGACGTCGGCGGTTGCGTGAAGTCGAAGCCTTTCTCTCGTACGTACGGCTCCTTCGCCAGCGATTCCGGACGGAACGTCGTCGTCAGCTTGATCGAATGGACGCGTCCTTCCTTCATCGCGCGCACCGCGTCTAGCCCGGGCAATCCACCACTGGCCACACGAATACGGCCTCCATGCGTCCTGGCCAGATCCAACAGTTCCAGATTGTTGGGCAGGGCGGCAACGCTTACCGCAACGATCGTCTTGCCAGCGAGCAGCGTGGCTTTGGCGATCTCGGGAAAGGCATCCGCCGTCGCTCGATACGCCTGCGGCGGCGCTGAGCGCGTTGCGCGAATGGGCCATCGGGCAGAGCGATCCGCGCACGGCAGCACGTACCGACGAGTATCTGCCCTACGCAGTGGCGGGCGCGACCGCTACGCTGCGCGGTCCGACCGGCGAACGTAACGTCTACACACTGAGCCCGCGCGGCAACGTGCTGTGTGTGGCGGCAACGGCCTCGGGTGCGCGTGCGCAGTTCGCCGCCGTGCTCGCCACCGGCAACCATGCGATCTTCGAGGGAGCCTCCGGCGAGCATCTGGTGGCGAGCTTGCCGGAGTCGCTTGCGGCGCATGCCACGTTGCGTGTATCGCCCTCGTCGGAGGCGTCGGAAGCAGACGACATTCAGGCCGTGCTCTTTGAAGGCGACGGCGACGAGCTGCTGTCGTTCGTGTCCAATCTGGCCAAACGCAAAGGGCCGATCATTCCGGTGCAGGGGATTCGTTCCCACGCGCTCGAGAGCGGCGCGGAAGACTATGTGCTCGAACGGCTGCTCGTCGAGCGCTCGATCAGCGTGAATCTCACCGCCGCAGGCGGCGAAGCGCAGCGAACGACGATCTAGGTTTTTTCTCCACGTAAACCCCGATATCCGCCCCCCATGCGGGGGCATACGCTTCGACTTCTCATAAAACAGAACGTCATTCTGTCTGACAGAATGATCAGCAACACAATCCAAAGGAGGATTGAGATGTCGAGTTTGCCTGTCGGCGCGGTGTCAGCGTCGTCTGCCGCCCATGCCGGGCCGTCCGACGCAAGTCGGCAGATCAACGCGCGTATCGACCGGTTGCCGGCGACGCGCTCCATTTGGACGCTCATCCTGCTCATCGCCATCGGTGGCTGGTTCGAGTTCTACGACCTGTTCTTCACCGCGTACGTCGGCCCCGGCCTCGTCAAGAGCGGTCTCTATTCCACGACGACGGCGTCGTTCTTCGGCGTGTCGGGACTGGGTGCCTTCGTCGCGGCCTCGTTCGCAGGGCTGTTCATCGGCACGTTCTTCCTGACGGGACTCGCCGATCGCTACGGACGTCGCACGATCTTCACCGTGTCACTCCTCTGGTATTCCATCGCCACGCTCGTCATGGCGTTCCAGACCACCGCGCCGATGATCAACCTGTGGCGTCTGATCGCCGGGATCGGCGTGGGCGTCGAGCTGGTCACCATCGACACTTACGTCAGCGAGCTTGCGCCGAAGCACCTGCGCGGCCGCGCCTTCGCCTTCATGCACCTGATCCAGTACCTTGCGGTGCCGGCCGTGGCGCTGCTTTCCTGGTGGCTCGTGCCGCAGCAGGTCTTCGGTATGGACGGCTGGCGTACCGTGGTCATCATCGGCGCGCTCGGTGCGCTGGTCGTCTGGGCGATTCGCCGCCGCGTGCCGGAAAGCCCGCGCTGGCTCGCGCAGCAAGGCCGCACCGCCGAGGCCGAAGCGATCGTCAAGGATCTCGAAGCGCGCGTGCAACGTGAGTCGGGACGCGCACTGCCGCCGCCGGTACTCAGCGTCGAACCCGCCGCCACGAAGGCCAGGTTCCGCGAAATCTGGCGCAAGCCGTATCGCCGTCGCGCCATCACGCTGCTGGTATTCAACCTGTTCCAGGCCATCGGCTTCTACGGTTTTGCCTCCTGGGTGCCGACGCTGCTCGTGTCCAAAGGCATCACGATCACGCACAGCCTGATGTACTCGTTCGTGATCGCCATCTCGAACCCGTTCGGTCCGCTCATCGGCATGGCTATCGCCGATCGCATAGAGCGCAAGACGCTTGTCGTGCTGTCCGCGCTCGGTATTGCGGTGTTCGGTTCGTTGTTCGCAGTGCAGTCGTCGCCCGCCATGCTGATGATTTTCGGCGTTGCGATCACCCTGTGCGGCACGCTCCTGTCCGTCGGGTATCACGCCTATCAGACCGAACTGTTCCCCACGCGCATTCGTGCCCGTGCCGTGGGCTTCGTGTACTCGATGTCGCGTCTGTCGGCGATGTTCTCGGGCTTCATGATCGCCTTTGCACTGCGCCATTTCGACGTGACCGGCGTGTTCGCACTGATCACGTTCGCGATGGTCATGGTGATGGCATCGATCGGCCTGTTCGGCCCGCGCACCAATCAGCGCACGCTCGACGAAATCTCTCACTGAGGCGCTCGTCCTGACACCGGATCCCGGATCGCCGATCCGCGATCCCGGGTCAGGCCGCATCACCGCCTCTATTCATGCAACCGCACACGCAACATCAGGAGCCAACGATGGCATTGCCGCTCGCCGGGGTGAAAGTCCTCGATCTCTCCAACGTTCTCGCCGGACCGTTCTGCGCCTACCAACTGGCGTTGATGGGCGCCGACGTGACCAAGGTCGAAAACCCGGACGGGGGTGATCTCGCGCGTCGGCTGGGCGCCGACAAGGACGCGGCGGCGCGTCAGATGGGCGCGTCGTTCGTGGCCGTCAACGCCGGTAAACGTTCGCTCACGCTGAACCTGAAAGACCCGCGCGGTAAAGCCATCCTGAAGGATCTCGTGGCGTCGAGCGACGTGCTCGTCGAGAACTTTCGCCCCGGTGTCATGACGCGTCTCGGTCTCGACTTCGACGCCCTGCGCGAAGTGAATCCGCGTCTGGTCTACTGCGCGATTTCGGGCTTTGGTGCGGATGGCGAACTGTCGTCGCGTCCAGCCTACGATCAGATCATTCAGGGCATTTCCGGCGTGATGAGCGTGACGGGAGATGCGCAAAGCGCACCGCTGCGCGTCGGCTATCCCGTCTCGGACACTGTCGGCGGGCTGACGGCGGCCTTCGCCATCTGCGCGGCATTGCTCGATGCGCGCACGACCGGTCAGGGACGCATGCTCGACGTCTCGATGCTCGAAGCCACGCTCGCGACGATGGGCTGGGTCGTGTCGAACTATCTCAACGCGGGTGTCGCGCCGGTGCCGATGGGCAACGAAAACTTCACCGCGGCGCCGTCCGGCACCTTCCGCACGGGAGACGGATTGCTCAACATCGCCGCGAACGAAACGCGTCAGTTCGTCAGCTTGTGTGCGCTGATCGGACGCCCCGACATCGCCGACGATCCCCGCTTCACGCAACGCGACACGCGCAAGCAGAATCGTCACGCCCTCAAGACGGAGATCGAAGCCGCGCTCGCGCAGGACAGCGCCGCGAACTGGGAGACGAAGCTCGTGGCGAGTGGCGTGCCTGCCGGGCGGGTGATGTCGGTGCCCGACGTGCTCGCGCATCCGCATCTTGCCTCGCGTGAGTTCGTGCGCGAGCTGAGCGTGCCGGGCGAGATGCAACCGCAACGCGTCACGCGCGCAGGCTTCCGTCTGTCGGACGGCGACGCCGCGCCGGGTGCCCCCGCGCCGTCGCTCGGCGCGCATACGCAGGTGCTGCTCGCGGGCCTCGGCTACGACGATGCTGCCATCGAACGACTGCGCGCTGATGGCGTGATCTGACCGATGCAGGTTTCCTCAGTCATGAAGACTCAGTCATGCGGACTCACTCATGACCACTTACTACCGCACGCTCACCACGTGAACCGACCATGAACCCCACTCTCGATGCTGCGGCGCTGTGCGCCGACTACTGGAGCACGTCGATCATCGATATCCATCCGGGATCGATCAACGTGCGCGGCTATCCGATTCAGGACCTGATCGGCAATGTCAGCTTCCCGCAGATGATCTGGCTGATGCTGCGCGGCGACTTGCCGACGGACGCGCAGGCGCGTCTGCTCGAAGCGGCGCTGGTCGCTTCGGTCGATCATGGACCGCACGCGCCGTCCATTGCGATCTCGCGTATCGCAACGAGTTGCGGCTTGCCGCTGAACGGCGCGATGGCGTCGGCCATCAACGCGCTGGACGACGTGCACGGCGGCGCCGGGCAACAGGCTGTGGAGCTATATCAGGACATCGCGCAGCGTCTCGCCGCCTCGCCGTCCGGGGCGCCGGACATGGCGGCTGCGGTCGCCGAAGGTATTGCGGCCTTCAATGAAGCGCAAGGGAAGTATCTGCCGGGCTTCGGGCATCGTTTTCATCCGGTGGACCCGCGGGCGACCCGGCTGCTGGCGATGGTCGATCAGGCAGCGGAACAAGGCGTGATCGAAGGCCATTACGCCGCGATTGCACGGGGCATCGAAGCGCATCTCAAGGCGCGCAAGCAAAAGCCGGTGCCGATGAACATCGACGGCATCACGGCCGTGATCTATGCAGAGCTGGGATTTGCGCCGGAGCTGGCGCGAGGGGTGTTCTGTCTGTCGCGCGCTGTGGGCATTCTGGCGCACGCGTGGGAGCAGCGCGGACGCGGGGAGCGCAATAAAGGCCCGCTGCCGCGTCAACTGCCTTACCGCTATACCGGCGAGCCGGAGCGCTCGTTTCCCTGAGTCGGAGACGTCAGGGACGCAAGACGCTCAAGACGCCTGAGACGCTTTAGACGTCTGAAAGGCGCGCCACGCGGCGCGCACGCTTCGCGAGTCGCCACCGAGTCCGTCGGTGGCGCGCGCAGCGCACGAGAACAGATCGGGCAGATGACGCTCGATGAACGCGCGGTCGACGCGCGAGCTTGGGCCTGCCAGCGTCATCACGCCGCGCAGCGCCTGGCGCACGCCGAACACCGGCATCGACACCCCCGCCGTATCACGCTCGCGATCCCCCATCGATACGCTGTATCCGTCTGCACGAATACGGTCGTAGGCGTCGCCCTGTTGGCCGCCGAACGCGAGCAACGCGAGGCCACCCGAGCCGTGTTCCAGCGGCAATACGTCGCCCTCCCGAACGTGGAACCGCACCGCGTGCGTCGAATCGACGCGATGCAGACACACGCGCACGGCATCGTCACGCACGTAAAACGACACGCTCTCGCCGCTCACATCCGCCAATTCCCGCATCAGCGGCAGCACGATGTCGCCGAGATTCAGGCTGCGCTGATACAGCGCGCCGAGCATGAACGTGGCCGGGCCGAGCTGATAGCGGCCGTCGTCGAGCCGCACGAGCATGCGGTGCTGGATCAGCGCACCGGCCAGTCGCAGCAATGTGCTTTTGTACAGTCCGGTGCGCGCCGCCAGCTCGGCGAGCGTGAGGGCATCGTCGTCGGGTTTGAACGCGAACAGGATGGCGCAGGCGCGGTCGATGACGGCAACGCCGGAGCTATCTTTCGGTTCAGGGGTAACGTCGGACATCGGGTAGGCAGGCGCAAGATTGCGGCAATCGATTAAAACGTCGAGTGTATGCCATGTCGAAGCGCTGGCGCGAAATCCCATACGTTGGCATCAGGCGAATCCCGATCGCCCGCGTCGCTCGCAGAAAACGAAAGCTGGCGGACAGCATCGCAAAATGAACCGTCGAATGCGTTCCATTCTGGAATCTCCCTTCACTCGATGGAGATCCATCATGATTCATCTCAACTCGACCTTCTCCTCTGCAAACCAAGCCCCCATCATGCTCACGATCCCGCCAGCCCGACCATCAGAGGGTTCCGAGGGGACGCGCGGCTGCCGCATCTCGATGGCACTGTTGCCCACTGGCATCACGCAACTCTCTATCGAATTTCCGGCGTCCCTTCAGAAGGTCGCACCACTCCAGTACCAGCAAAGCGCTATGGGCGTGGTTGCGGGGGAGCCGGGCTGCAACGGCGCGGTTCCGGACGGTTCGCATCGCGATCCCAATGCGCTCAATGCGTCCCCCGTGGATCCCTCGACGGTATTGCTTTCGGGACGTGGCGAATCCTGTCCCGAGGCAGGCGGGAACGACGGGCAAGTAAAAGAATCGATGGTGCAACAGACTCGCTCGATAAACTTGCGCTGCAAGCAGTGCTTTAGGACGACAAGCGAAGAAAGTTCAGAATCGAGCGGGGACGACAACTGGAAGGCGCCAAAGAACGGTACGCCACAACGACCGAATGAGCCGCTCGGATCGGACTCTGAGAGAGAGTAACCGCTCCGATACCGCGACATCATGTGCATAGGACGAGAGTGCGGCAAGCGCGGGCAAACCAGGATAATGAGCGCGTTACCGCCCATTGCCTTTCCGTTTTGTCATGTTGACCGCACTCGCCATCGAAAACTACCGCTCCATCCAGTCGCTCGTGATGCCGCTCACGCGCCTGAACGTCATCAGTGGCGCGAACGGCAGCGGCAAGTCCAACCTTTATCGGGCGTTGCGGTTGCTGGCGAGTGCCGCGACCGAGGGCATCGTGGCCCCGCTGGCGCGTGAGGGCGGTCTGACGTCGGTCATGTGGGCCGGGCCGGAAGAGATCACCCCCCGGATGCGGCGCGGCGAGGTGCCGATACAAGGTGGGCCGCGCCGCAAGCGACCGCGGCTACGTCTCGGGTTCAGCAGCGAGACCTTCGGTTATGCCGTTTGCATGGGTATCTCCAATACCGAGAACACTGCGTTCTGGTCTGACCCCGAGTACAAGCGGGAGAGCATCTGGGTCGGGGATTTTCTGCGACCCGCCAGCACGCTGGTCGACCGCGACGGCTATCTCGTCAAGCGAAAGTCGGGGCGTGACTGGGTGGCCGTGACGACCAGTCTTCCACGTTACGAAAGCCTGTTCTCGCACATTGCCAACGACGACACGTGTCCCGAAGTCTTCACGGTGCGAGAGCGAATTCGCAACTGGCGGTTTTACGATCACTTCCGCACCGATGCGGATGCGCCCGCGCGAAGCCCGCAAATCGGCACGCGAACGCTCGCGCTTCATCACGACGGGCGCGATCTGGCCGCCGCGTGGCAGACGATTCGTGAAATCGGCGATCGTGAAGCGCTCGACGACGCGGTCTCCGACGCGTTCCCCGGCGCGAGCGTGAGCATCGAGCTGGATGGCCGGAGCGGCTTTCTGCTGCGTTTCCAGCAGCACGGCTTGCTGCGCGAGTTGAGCGCCGCAGAGTTGTCCGATGGCACCCTGCGATATCTGCTCCTGATCGCGGCGCTGATGACGCCGCGTCCGCCCGAGTTGATGGTGCTCAACGAACCCGAAGCCAGTTTGCACCCGGACTTGATGCCTGCGCTCGGTCGACTGATCCGCCGTGCGTCGCAGCGCAGTCAGCTATGGGTCGTATCGCACTCGGCGCGTCTGGCCGCGGCACTGGAGGAAGACCCCGAATGCAATGCCATCAAGCTCGACAAATCGTTTTCGGCAACCACGATTCTCGATCAGCATCGGTTCGACCGCCCGGCGTGGCGCTGGCCGGACAACGGGAAGTAACACCGCGTCTGGCACTTCACCGGAACTGGTAACTGGCTGGCGCTATCGCAAAGTGCCTCTGCCGCGCGCTGTCACGATGCGAACTCCCTTTATCGATGGAGGTCGGGAATGCATCTTTTTAGCGCAACGACGATAGGCACCGTGCCGACGACAACGCAGACGTTGCATCCGCGTCCATGCCCTGCACGCACTCGCTTTCGTGCAGATCTCAGGACGGTACGGCTCAGGCATGGCGCAGGATTTCACCGGACCGCCGCCGCAACGGCGGTGCCGCTTCACGCTGACGTCACCCCGCATCGTCCGCTACCGATTCAGTCGGTCGGACGACTGTCGTCCACCGGCGCGCACGGGCCAGCCGCCGACTTCGCGTTTTTCCGTGAGCCGTTGAAGCGAAACGCGGCGCTGATCGGCAAGTGGGGCGCAGCGGCCAGCGCGGGGAGTCAGTCGCAAGCCTGGTCGCATTTCGTCGCCGACATCGGGGAGCGCTTCTTCAACGGCAGCCGCAAGCAACGCGTCATGGACGCGCTGGTGCTGAGCCTCGACATCCTCCCGCCACGCCATCGCGCCGACGCGCTGGCCTGCCTGCTGTCGGATGGCGTCGAAGGCCGGGCCGCCGTAGAGGAGTTCTGGAAGTACGTCGGGATAGACCGGATTCCCGATGCCGACAAGACGCGTGTCACCGCGTTGATTCAACAGTATGAGATCGGCAACTGAGCCTGTGACCTGACACCTGACGCGCCGGATTCGGCGCGTCGGTGGTAAACGTCGTGCCTGTCGTGCACGTAGGGCGGTGTCGATGCCCCGCTGTCGGGGCATCTCGTTCACGTCGACGAGATGCCCGGCGTCATCGAAGCCACCGCGTCACAGCACGCCGAGGACGGCCTTCGGTTCCATGAAGGCTTCGATGCCATAGGCGCCATACTCACGTCCGATGCCCGACTGCTTGAAGCCGCCGAACGGCGCCGCCGGCTCGTGAGCCAGGGTGTTGACGAGCACGCGTCCCGCTTCGATCTGCGACGCTACGGCAGTGGCGCGCGCCAGATCCGACGAGCACACGTAAGCCTGCAAGCCGTAAGGCGTGTCGTTGGCGATGGCGATGGCCTCCTGCTCGTCGCGATAGGCGATGATCGAGAGCACCGGGCCGAAGATTTCCTCGCGAGCAATCGTCATGTCGTTGCGCACCTCAGTGAACAACGTCGGACGAACGAACCATCCTGCCGCCACGCCGTCCGGGCGTCCCTCACCCCCGGCGAGCAAGCGCGCACCTTCGTCGATCCCGATACGGATGTAGCGCTGCACGCGATCCCACTGTTTGCGACTGACCATCGGCCCGATGCTCGTTTGCGGATCGCGCGGATCCCCCGACTGAAAGCCCGCGACCGCCGCCACGATCCCTTCCTCGAATTCATGCAAACGCGATTGCGGCACGAGAATACGCGTGCCCGCGATGCACGCCTGACCGCTGTTCATGAACCCGGCATTCAGGGCGAGCGGAATGGCTTCGTCGAAATTCGCATCGTCGAGCACGATCATGGGCGACTTGCCGCCAAGCTCCAGCGTCACGCGCTTGAACGTCTCCGACGCCGTGCGCAGAATCGTGCGACCCACCACTGTCGATCCCGTGAACGACACCTTCGCGATATCCGGATGCGAACTGATCTCCGCACCGACCGTGTCGCCGCGTCCGGTCACGATGTTGAAGACCCCCGGGGGAAGCTGAGCCTCGTGGAGCGCTTCGGTCACGATGCGCGTCTGGATCGCGCTCATCTCGCTCGGCTTGATGACGGCCGTGCACCCGGCGGCGAGCGCGGCGGCCAGCTTGCCGCAGATGAAGCCCGCATCGCTGTTCCACGGCGTGATGAGACCCGCCACGCCCAGCGGTTGCATGACGACTTCCGCCGTGCCCGCGCGACGCACGAACGCGTAGTTTTCGAGCGTTTTGGCCGCTTGCTCGATGACGTCGCTCGCATGGCGGGCCATCCAGCGTGCGCGCGAGACCGGCGCGCCGTACTCCTCGATGACCGCTTCGAGCAGCTCGTCTTCGCGCGCCAGAACGGCCGCGTGCATGCGCCGCAACATCGCGATGCGCTCGTCCTTGCTCGTACGGGAGAACGCCGGGAAGGCGCGCTTGGCCGCTGCAATGGCCCGGCGGGCATCATCGGCATCCGCCAGACGCACGCGGCCGATGACTTGCTCGGTGGCCGGGTTGAAGAGGTCGAAGTATTCGTCGCCATGGGGCGTGACGAACGCGCCGTCGATGTAGATTTGCTCGATGATTTGCATGATCTTGTCCGGAAGCGAAGGGCATCTGCGGGGATCGCAGGGGGAACGCCGACGACTCACGATAGAGCAGCGGCATTGGCCTGACTAGCCGTACAATCGTGGATGCCTTGTTGAAGGATCCAGGATAATGAGAACGTCAGGCCTTGCCGAGCTGGAAGCCGTGATGTCGGTGGCGCGACATCGGAGTTTTCGCGCTGCCGCGAACGATCTGGGCGTGTCGACGTCGGCGCTGAGCCACGCCGTGGCGGCGCTCGAAGCGCGCATCGGCGTGAGGCTCTTCAACCGCACTACGCGCAGCGTCTCGCTCTCGGAGGCGGGCGCGCAGTTCGTGAGCAGCATCGCACCGGCGCTCACGACCATTCAGACAGCGCTCGACGAGGCCGGCACATTTCGCGATACGCCGTCCGGCACGTTGCGCATCAATACTTCGGCCGGCGCGGCGCATCAGGTCATGCCGGTGCTGATCGACTTCTGCGCGCGATATCCGGACGTGAAGCTCGATATCGTGACGGAAGGCAAGCTGATCGATATCGTGATCGACGGCTTCGACGCGGGCATCCGCCTCATGGAAATCGTGCCGCAGGACATGATCGCCGTACCGTTCGGCGATCGCCAGCGCTTTGCCGTCGTGGGCAGTCCGGCTTACTTCGCGCGCCGCAAGCCGCCCCGGACACCGGCCGACCTGCGGCATCATCAATGCATCCGCAGCCGGATGCCGAGCGGTGCGATCTACCAATGGGAGTTCGAGCGGCACGGCGAAGTCGTGCGCGTCGACGGCACCGGCCCGATGACGCTCGACGAGACAGGACTGATGCTGATGGCGGCGCGTGCAGGCGTGGGCCTCACGTACCTGACCGAGTGGACGGTGCAGGCGGATCTGGCGGCGGGCACGCTGGTGCGCGTGCTCGAAGCGTGGACACCGCCGCTCGACGGCCTGGCGCTCTACTACCCGGGCCGACGTCATATCCCGGCCGCGTTGCGTGCACTGATCGAGGTGATTCGCGAACATGCCGACGCGCAACGCGTCGCACGCAACCCGCAGTCAAAAGCGCCGACAACGACGCCGACAAAGAAAAAGCGCGCTACGGCCAAACGTGGCGTAGCGCGCTGAGTCACCTGCGTCGCCGCAAGCCGACGACAATCAGTCCAGTCCGCCCTGACAGACGTACTTGATCGACAGGTAGTCGTCGAGTCCGTACTTCGATCCTTCGCGGCCGTATCCGGACGCTTTCACCCCACCGAACGGCGCAGCCTCACTCGATACCGCGCCTTCGTTAATGCCGATCACACCGGCTTCGAGGCGTCGCGCCACGCGTTCGGCGCGACGCATGTTCTGCGTGTAGAAGTAGGCGGCCAGCCCGAACGGCGTGTCGTTGGCGCGCGCAATCACTTCGTCCTCGCTTTCGAAGCGGAACAGCGGCACCACCGGCCCGAACGTTTCTTCCTGACTGACGAGCATGCTGTCGGTGACGTCGGCCAGCACGGTCGGCGCGAAGTAGTGCGGCCCGAGCGACGGCAACGTCTTGCCGCCGGTCAGCGCGCGTGCGCCGTGCGACAGGGCATCGTCGACATGGCGCTCGATCTTCTCCACCGCGCGACGATTGATCATGGGACCGATCTGCGCATTGGCGTCGCTTGCCGGGGCGACGTGCAGCGCTTCCACGCGTTTGGCCAGCAACGCGGCGAACTGCTCGTAGACACCGGCCTGCACATACACGCGGTTCGGGCACACGCAGGTCTGCCCGCCGTTGCGGAATTTCGATGCCATCAGGCCTACGACGGCGGCGTCCAGATCGGCGTCGTCGAAGACGATGAACGGCGCATTGCCGCCGAGTTCGAGCGAGAGTTTCTTGAGCGTGCCCGCCGATTCGCGCGCCAGATGAATGCCCACGGCCGTCGAGCCGGTGAACGTCACCTTGCGCACGCGCTCGTCGGCAAGCCAGTCGGCGACGGCCTCGATGCCGCGCGTGCGAGATGCGGTAATCATGTTGAGCACTCCCGGCGGCACGCCCGCCTCGACAGCCAGTGCCGCCAGCGCGAGCGCGGTCAGCGGCGTGTCTTCGGCGGGCTTGGCGACGACTGTGCAGCCCACGGCCAGCGCCGGGGCGATCTTGCGCGCGATCATGGCGAGCGGGAAGTTCCACGGCGTGATGGCGGCAACGACCCCGACCGGTTCCTTGACCGCCGTCATGCGTTTGCCCGGCTGTTGCTGGGGGATGATGTCGCCGTAGACCCGTGTCGCTTCGCCTGCGAACCAGTCCACGTACGACGCGCCGTACAAGACTTCACCGCGTCCCTCCGACAGCGGCTTGCCCTGTTCGAGCGAGATCAGGCGGGCGAGATCGTCGGCGTTCGCCAGAATCAGCGCGTGCCAGCGCTTGAGCACTTCGGCGCGCTCGCGTGGCAGCCTGGCGCGCCAGGCGGGCAGCGCGCGGTAGGCGGCGTCGGTGGCGGCGCGCGCGTCGACGGCAGTGCTATCGGCAACGTCGACCAGCAGGGCGTCGCTGGCCGGGTCAAGAACCGGGTAATGACCGGCGTCGCGGGCGTCGGTCCATTCGCCGTTGATCAGGTTCTGACGGCGCATCAAATCGGGGCGTGACAGGGAAAGCGACATACGAGCGTGTCTCCGGGGATTCGGGTGATCGGGGGCGTATCCGTGATTCGTGAAGGTTCAGGCCCGAAGTGCGGCGCGCACGTCGGCCGCTTCGAGCACGTCGTCCAGTGTGGCGCGCACGCGCGAGAACAGCTCGGCGAAGTCTTCCGCGGTGTAGCACAACGCGGGCGCGAAGCCGAGGATGTTGTCGCCGAACGCGCGGAAGATCACGCCGTTGCGATATGCCGCCGCGCCGATGCGTTCATGCAGCTTGAGCGACGGATCGAAGCGCTGGCGCGTCGTCTTGTCCGCGACGAGTTCGAGCGCGCCGAGCAACCCGCGATGACGCGAATCGCCCACGAGCGGGTGATCGAGCAGGGCGTCGAGTCCGAGCGCGAAGGTGGCGGCCTGCGCCTGACCGTTCGCCAGCAAACCGCCCTCGTCATACAGCTTCAGGCAGGCAAGCCCGATGGCCGCGCTTACCGGATGTGCCGAGTACGTCTGACCATGTCCGATGGGCGAGCCTTTCGCGGCGTCGGCAATGGCTTGATAGATGGCGTCCGACATCAGCACCGCGCCCATCGGCGCGTAGCCGGCGGTCAGCCCTTTGGCAAGCGTCATCAGATCGGGCGAGACGTCTTCCGCTTCGCACGCGAACATCGGGCCGGTACGCCCGAAGCCGGTGATGACTTCGTCTGCGACGAACAGGATGTCGAGCCGCTTGCACGCGTCGCGCATGGCGCGCAACCAGCCCTTGGGCGGCACGATCACACCGCCCGAGCCCTGCACCGGCTCGCAGAAGAAGGCCGCGACGTGTTCGGCGCCCAGTTCGCCGACCTTCGCTTCGAGGGCTGCCACCGAGGCGGCGATGATCGCCTGCGGATCGTCCGGCGTGGCGCTGCGGTACGGGTAGGGCGACGGGATGTGATGCTGCGTCGGCAGCGGCAGATCGAAGTTGCGGTGGAAGGCAGGCAGTGCCGTCAGCCCGGCGCCGGTCGACGACGATCCGTGATAGCCGCGCTCCAGCGCAATGAAATGCTTCCTGGACGGCTTGCCGATGGCGTTGTAGTAGTGGGTGATGAAGCGTACGGCGGCGTCGACGGCATCCGACCCGCCGAGCGTGAAGTACACGTGCTGCAACGACGGGGGCGCGAGCGCCACGAGCTTTTGCGCCAGCGTGATGGCCGGTGCCGATGCGAAGCCGAAGTAACCCGTGGCGTACGGCAGACGATTCAATTGCTCGGTCGCCGCTTTCACGATGGACGCCTGTCCGTAGCCGGTATTCACGCACCACAGCCCGGCGAAGCCGTCGAGCAGCGCGTTGCCGTCGGCGTCATGCAGCCATGCGCCATTGCCGCTGGTGAGGATCGTCGCCCCCTGCGCTTCGTGTGCGCGGTAGTCGGCTACGGGATGGATCAGAAACTGGCGATCGGCCTCGATCAGCGATTCGTTGGACATGCGCGGCACCTCGGGCGGTAGGGGAAGGGAGGGGCGGTCCGCAACGTCTGTGGTGCGGACCACCGTGTCATCCCATTAAAGACGCGCCGAAATTCGCGGTCATCCTACGAACCGATGGAGACGGCGGGCGCAACGTGCTGCTTCCCGTGGGGAGGCGCGCCGTCATGCCGCGATAGCGACAGCGTTAGCGCAGCACCTGAGTGGCGACGTCGTCCACCGCGGCCCGCGCGATGCTGACCATCTCGTCGACGTCGGCGCGCGTGGCGATCAGCGGCGGCGCGAAGCCGAGAATGTCGCCGTGCGGCATGGCGCGCGCAATCATGCCGCGTGCGAGGGCTGCGGCCGACACGCGCGGGCCGACCTTCATGGCGGCGTCGAACGGCTGACGCGCCGCACCATCGGCCATGAATTCCACTGCCGCCAGCATGCCGACGTTACGCACTTCGCCCACGAGCGGATGCGCGTCGAATGCCGCATGCAGCTTCTCGCCGAAGTACTTGCCGACGTCAGCCGCGTTCTGCGTGAGGTTCTCGCGCTCGAGAATGTCGAGGTTGGCGAGCGCGGCGGCCGCGCAGATCGGGTGCCCGGAATACGTCCAGCCGTGCCCCATCGGGCCGCTTTCGCGCGAGCCGCGCTCGATCACGTCCCACACGCGCTCGCCGACGATCACCCCCGAGAGCGGCGCGTACGCGCTCGTCAGCCCCTTGGCGATGGTGATGAGGTCGGGCGTCATGCCGTAGTGCTGCGACCCCATGGGCGAGCCCAGACGTCCGAAGCCGCAGACCACTTCGTCGGCGATCAGCAGAATGTCGTGGCGGCGCAGCACGGCCTGAATCGCGTCCCAGTAGCCGGCCGGCGGCGCGATGATCCCGCCCGTGCCCATGACCGGCTCGCCGATGAAGGCGGCGATCGTGTCCGCGCCTTCGCGCGCGATGAGCTTTTCCAGTTCCTCGACGCAATGGGCGACGAACGCCGACTCGCTCATGCCTGCCGGCGCCTTGCGGTACCAATGCGGGCAGACGGTGTGATGTACGCGCTCGACCGGCAGGTCGAAGTGCTGATGGAAACTCGGCAGGCCCGTCAGGCTGCCGGTGACGATGCCGGAGCCGTGATACCCGCGATCGCGCGAAATGATCTTCTTCTTTTGCGGGCGGCCGAGCACGTTGTTGTAGTACCAGACGATCTTGATCTGCGTTTCGTTGGCGTCCGAGCCGGACAAGCCGTAGTAGACCTTCTTCATGCCGGCAGGCGACCAGTCGATGATGCGCTTCGACAGCTCGATGATGGCGTCGGTCGAATGGCCGACATACGTGTGGTAATAGGCGAGCGACGAGGCCTGCTTGTGAATGGCGTCCGCCACTTCCGTGCGGCCATAGCCGATGTTCACGCAGTACAGGCCGGCGAAGGCGTCGAGATAGCGGCGTCCCTCGTGGTCTTCGATGTGCAGGCCTTGCGCGGTGCGGATGATCTTGCCGGGCAGCGTGCCGCTCGCGTGATCGGCGGCATGCGTGGAGGGGTGCATGAAGTGGGCGCGGTCCTGCGCGAACCATTGCTCGGTCGAGGCGGTCATGAGGCGTCTCCTGGATATCGGTGAGGTGAGGCGAAAGGGTGAAAAAGGGAAAGCGGCGGGGCGGCAATCCCATCAGCCGTGGTGGACGGGAATGCCGAGGTTGCCAAGGCAGAAGTACTTCGTTTCGGTGAAGGGTTCGAACCCGTCGGTGCTGCCTTCGCGACCGAGGCCCGAGGCCTTCATGCCGCCGAACGGCACCGGCGCGCCGGTGAACTTCACGCCGTTGACGCTGACCATCGCGAAGTCGAGACGGCGGATCAGCGTGAAGATCTCGTCGACGCGTCGTCCGCAGACATAGGCGGCCAGGCCGTACTCGGTGTCGTTGGCGCGAGCGACGACTTCATCCAGCGAATCGAAGGCGCACACGGCCGAGATCGGGCCGAAATTCTCTTCGTCGTAGATGCGCATGCCGGGGGCGGCGTCGGCGACGACGGTCGGACGGTAGAACCAGCCGCCCAGCGGATGCGGCTCGCCACCGACGGTGATCTGCGCGCCCTGACGACGCGCGTCTTCCACGCGGGCGGCTGTCGCGTCGAACGCGGCCTGATGCATGAGCGGACCGACGTCGGCCTCGCCGGAGAACGCCGGGCCGACACGCAACCGCGCAACCGCCTGCGTGTAGCGATCAACGAATGCGCCGTAGCGGGCGCGGGCAACGAAGATCCGGTTCGCTGCACAGCAATCCTGTCCGGACGTCTGGAACTTTGCGGCGACGGCGATGCGCACGGCCGCGTCGAGATCCACGTCGTCGAGCACGATGAACGGTGCGTTGCCGCCGAGTTCGAGCGCGAGCTTCTTCACGCCGCTGGCCGCCGCGGCCTGTGCGACCAGTTGACCCACGCGCGTCGATCCCGTGAAGCTGACGGCCCGCACGCGGGTGTCGCCCACGAGGGTGCGCATGGCCATGTCCGGCTCGCCCAGCACCACGTTCAATACCCCCGGCGGCAGGCCCGCTTCGTCTGCCAGTTGCGCGAGCGCCAGTGCACTGAATGGTGTCTCGTGCGCGGGCTTTACGACGACCGGACACCCGGCGGCGAGCGCGGCGGCTGCCTTGCGCGTGATCATCGCGAAGGGGAAGTTCCACGGCGTGATGAGCGCGGCGACGCCGACCGGCTCGCGCACCGTGCCCAGTTGCGCGCCATCGATATGCGAGGTGATGCTGCGTCCGTCGAGACGACGGCCCTCATGGGCATACCACTCGATGAACGAGGCGCCGTAGCCGATCTCGCCGCGCGCTTCGTGCAGCGGTTTGCCTTGCTCGTGCGAGAGCAGGACGGCGAGGTCTTCGGCGTGATGCTGGATCAGTGCATGCCAGCGCAGTAGCGCAGCGGCGCGCGTGTTGGCGGGTGTCCAGCGCCACTCGGCGAAAGCCCGCTCGGCGGCATCGACGGCGCTGCGGATCTGATCGCGCGTGAGCAGCGGTACGTGCCCCAGCGTCGACTGGTCGGCGGGATCGACGACGGCGATGGACGCGGCATCGTCGCTATGCGTCCAGCGTCCGCCGATGTAGCACAGCGATTTGAACAGCACCGGGTGGTCGAGCAACATCGGCAATCTCCTGACATGGCGTTCGTTCGTCATGCAGAGATTGTCGGGGGCATCGTGCCGGTGTTTTTTCTGTTCGGACGGTGCGGACTTCGCTTTTCTTCTGATTTACCGGCGTGCCGCCGAAAGCGTTTGCCGGACGACGTTCAGTCCGCGTCGACCCAGGCGGGCATCGTGTCCGTCGAGTCCTTTACGACCTTGGTGACGATGTAAGTGAAGTAGCGCTCGATGCCGTAGTCGGCCATGAGCAGATCGTCGATGAAACGCTGGTAATGATCGATGTCTCGCGTGAGCACATGCACGATGTAGTCCACCCCGCCGCCGGTGGCGTGGCATTGCACGACTTCCGGGGCGTCGCGCAGCCGCGCCTCGAAGCGGTTCATGTCGTGGGCGGTGTGCCGTGAAAGTGTGATTTCCACGATGATGCGGCTGACCTGCACCACGCCGCTCCAGTCGACGTCGGCGCGATAGCCGCGAATGACGCCCGCCGCCTCCAGACGTTGCACGCGCTCCCATGTGGGGGAGACGGACAAGTGGATGAGTTCGGCCAGACGGGACTTCGTGATGCGACCCTCACGCGCGAGCACGCGGAGGATTGCGATGTCGAAACGGTCGAGTTTCACCATAGGCGGAGCGCTTCAGTAGGGGGCGCAAAAGAGACGCCAAGGGGCCGCAGATACGGCCCCGTAACGACAGCGTTTGCGCAATGCGCCGGCTGAGCGTGCGATCAAGCGTCCAATGGAACGCCCGATGGAACGTCCGCCAGCACACACAGCGTGTCGCCAATGCCGATGCGCCCCGGAAAGTGTCGGCCGATCAGCATACCATCGCGCTTCGCCCGATACTCGACCGGCGGCGTCCCTGTGCGGGTGATGTCGTGGATGCGCGCGACGACGTCGCAGCGCCTCACCGTCGTGCCGAGGTCGTGCAGCATTTCGAGCAGGCCGTCGTGCTCGCTCGCCACGTAGCAATCGTCGTCGGGCATTGTGAGCTGCACCGACGCGTGTGCGTCCGACGGCTCCGCACCGTCGCGCCACGCAACGTCCGGCGGCACGATGCCCGCCTGCACCAGCACGCCGTACACACCGCGATGCGCAATGGCGACGTTGCGTGCGCTCGCCGTTCCGCCACCGCCGAGTTCGGTCGTCACGAACACCTTGCCCTGGGCTTCCGCCGCATTGTCGTAAAGGCCGTGCGAATCGGGGTCGCGCATGCGCAGCGCATACGGCGCACCGAACGCGCGCATGGCGGCGTCGCATCGGGCCTGCTGTTCGGCGTCGTCGAGTTCGTGGATGGCGGCAAACGGTACGAAGTCGAGCGTGCGGCCCCCGGAGTGGATGTCGAGCACGACGTCCGCCATCGGCAGCAGACAGCGCGAGAAGTAATCGGCGATGCGCTCGGTCACCGTGCCGTCGGGGCGTCCCGGAAACGCGCGGTTGAGGTTGCCGCCGTCGAGGGGCGACGTGCGCTTGCCCGCCTGCACGGCCGGGGCGTTCATGAAGGGGACGATGATCACGGTCCCGCTCACATCGCGTGTCTTCAGTGTGTTCGCCAGTCGCGACAGCACGATGGGGCCTTCGTATTCGTCGCCATGGTTGCCCCCGGTGAGCAACGCGACGGGGCCGTTGCCGCGACGAATGACGGTGATCGGCACCATCACGGCGCCCCATGCGCTGGCATCGTTCGAGTGCGGGACTTTCAGAAAGCCGTGCTGAATGCCGTCGCGTTGAAAGTCGACCGTCGGATACACGCGCGGCGGGAGCGCGGGCGCATCGTGGGCGCTGGGGAGAGGAAGGGCGGCGGGATCGCGACGCATGCTCAGTATCCCCGCGTCATATCGACGTTGCCCGGAACGCGTCCCGTGGCCCGGAAATCGCGGATGTTGCCCGCGATTACCTGTGCTGCCGTTTCATGATCGGTCGGCGCCGAGATGTGCGGCAATACCGTCACACGCGGGTGATCCCACAGCGAGGAATCGATGGGCAGCGGCTCCACGTCGAACACGTCGAGCACGGCGTGCGAGAGATGACCCCGGTCGAGCGCATCGAGCAACGCCTGCGTGACCACGACCGGCCCGCGCGAGAAGTTGATGAGCGCAGCGCCCGGCTTCATGCGGCCGAGGCGCGTGGCGTCGAGCATGCCGCGCGTCTGCGCGGTCAGCGGAATCAGGCTGATGACGATGTCCGCCGTCGCGAGCATCGCGCCCAGCCCGTCGTCGCCGGAGAGCGTCTCGATGCCGTCGAGTGTCTTCGGCGACCGGCTCCACCCCCGCACGACGAAGCCCGCGTCACGCAGACGCGCCGCCGCCGCTTGCCCGAGTTCGCCGAGGCCGAGCAGGCCGACGGTCGTCTGCGACGGCTTGCGATACGTCTGCTGCACCCACACGCGCTGCGTCTGCTGACGCGCGTAACGAGGCATGTCGCGTTGCAGGTAATAGGTCCAGGCGAGCACCGCCTCGGCCATGGTGCGCGACATCTCAGGGTCGACCAGACGCATGGTCGGCGGGCTGTGGGCCGGGAGCGCCGCGACCAGCGACTCGACCCCGGCCCACAGGCTCTGGATCCACAGCAGGCCGGGCAGCGCCGCGACGTCCGCCGGGTCCGGATTCGCGACGATGGCGATCGGCGCCTGCGCGCGTTGCGACGGGGACAACGCCGCGAGCGGCGCGACGATGTCGTCGGGTAGCGCGGCACGCAGCGCGTCGAGGTACGGACGCTGGTAGTCCGCAGGCATCCGGCTCAGGAAGGCAATGACGGACGGCATCGTCACGCTCGATCAGGCGGTGGCGGTGTCGGTGGAGGCGGCGTCGCTCGCCATCTCTTCCATGTCCTGGAAGCGATCGGCGATACGCGGATGGATGCGCCCGCCGTCCGATGCACCGATGGCCAGCAGGATCTCGTCCGGCGCGGGCGCATCGGTCATCTGGAACGTCGCCGTGATGAAGTGCGAGCGCTTGCCCGTCTCCGACTTGTGGATCATCGGCACCGAGACGAGCGTGCCGGGGCCGACGCGCGTGTTGGTGAACGGCAGGAACGCCGTGCCGTTCACGGCCGTGCGGAACAGGTTGCCGAAGCGCAGCGTGTGGATGATCGCCGACGCGTGTTCGATTTCGCCGTTCGTCCCCACGACTGCGGCCTTGCCGTAGGCCTCCACGCGCTCGCCGGGCATGACCTCGACCAGACGTTGCGTCATCAGCGCGCCCAGTTCGGGCGCGAGGCGAAGGATCTCGGGGCGAAGGTTTTCCACGAAGCCCTGACCGGCCCACGGATTGCGGATCACGGCGGCAACGACGACCGTCGTCACCGGTTTGTCCGCCGCCTTGCCGCCTTCGCGATAGGTGGTCTCGACGTACGTTGCGATCTTGCGAAGCTCTTGTTTCACGGGTGTCTCCTGTTGCACTGCAATAGCGATGCCGTCGCCGTTCGGCGATGTCGAAGAAGCGACGCGGCGGCTTGGTGGCCTCATGGACGGGTGCCGCGACATGACGCGGCACCTAGGGAAAACGTGACAACGGTCGGGGAAAACGTCGACGGTTTGCCGATGAGACCCATGCTATTGCGACAGATTGGGCAGGTCTTCCGTCGGAACGTCGGAAGATCTTTTTTTTCTTCCGACGCTTTGGTGTAGATTTTTTGGGCAGGCAAGGAGACAAGCAATGCCGGAACATCATCAACGGCTCATGGCCCTGCGCCATGTCGCCAGTCAGATCAGCAACGACGAAGACATCGAAGCCCTGTTCCGCGACCTTGTGCGTGGCGCAGTGCAGCAAGGCGGCTGGGACCTCGGCTCGGTCATGAGCATCGATCTCGCGCACGGCTATGGACTCGTGATCACGCGCTTCGAGACGAGCATGCTGCCGCAGCACGTCGAAGACCGCTGGGAGCTGGCCACCAGTCCGTCGCTCATTGCGTTGCAGACCAACGAACCCGTCTATATTCGCGACGCTCTCGAGAGCACGCAATTCCCCGGTTATCGCCGTGAAGCGCATGAGCGCGGCTACCGCACGGTGCTGGTGTTGCCGATGGCGTCGCGCGATACGGAAGGCCGGCCGATGGTACTGACGGTCGCGTCGCGCACGGTGCGTGACGTTGGCGAAGACGACCTGACGTTCATGTCGACGGTCGTGCACCTCGGCGCGATTGCCGTCGAGCGCGCGCATCGTCAGCGTGCGCAGGCCATGGCGCACGAGCGGCTGCAACGCACGCTCGAAGCACAGCGCGCACTGCTGGCCGACGTGCTCGCCGGCGGCTCGCTCGATCAGTTGACGACGTCGCTGGGCGAGCTGATCGGCCGCCCGGTGCTCGTCATCGATTTCCTCGCGAATCAGTGGCACGCCTCGTCGTCGCCCGTGCCTGCGCAGATGGACGCCGCCGCGTGGACCCGATGGCTGTCCGGCGCGCAGGGACGCGAACTCGGCGGCACGGTGCGCGACGCGCTGCAACGCTACCGCCAGACACGTCTGGACGTGCCGCTCCTGCCGCCGGGACGCCAGTCAGGACAAGCCACGGTGAGCGCGGCCATCGAACCGCTCACGGTCGATGACGACCTCGTCGGCGCGCTGCTCACGTTTGGCGCAGACGCGCTGAGCGACCTTCAGCAACTGCTGCTGGAGAGCGCTCGCTTTGCGTTGAGCGTGCAACTGATGCGCAGCGTAGTGCGTTTTCGCTTCGAGACGCGCACGCTGACCGAACTGTTTTTCGAGATCGTCGAGCGCCGCTGGCGCGACGAGGACGACGTGCTTGGCCGCGCCCGGCGTCTGGGTGTTGCGCTTGATGCGCCGCTGCGCATGATGGTCGTCGACTATCCCGATCAACGGGCGAGGGGCGATGCTGCCGACGCAGGGCGTGCCGCAGGTCATCTCTCGCTGGAGAGTCACAGTACCGTTGAATTGCTGGCACGGCAGTTGAACGTGCCGATGCATATCGTGACGGTCGGCGGCGGGCTGGTCTGTCTGGTGCCGCAGGACGGCTCGACCGACGACGCGGCCCTTGCCCGTCTGGCCCGGCGCATGAGCGACGCGCTCGCCCGCTCGCTCGGACGCGAGCCGATCGTCGTGATGAGCGACGTGTGCGAAGGACTGGAGCCGCTGGCGCGGGAGTGGGAGCGCTGCTGGCGCATGATTCGCGTGGCGCGCAAGTTCGGTCGTAGCGGGCCGCTCGACATGCCGGGCCTCGGGCCGTTGCCGATGCTCATGGGCGCGGCCGATTCGTCAGACGTTCACGGCTTCGTCGACGGCACGATCGGCAAGCTCGTCGAGCATGACCGGCAATCGGGGTCGCCTTATCTCGAGACGCTCGCGGAATACCTGCGCTCCGGTTGTCGCAGCCAGCCGTGCGCCGATGCGATGGGGCTGCACGTCACCACGCTGCGCTACCGGCTGGCGCGCATCCAGGAATTGTTCGGTATCGACGTGGAGACGCCGGAGCGTCGCTTCGCGGCAGAGCTTGCCATTCATCTGCATACGCTGACGAATGGCGGCGCGCGGGGCGGGCATCCATGAAAACCCTGCCGCGCAATCGAGAGTAAATGATCGCGCTTCTCCTGCGAATCGACGGAAGCTGACAAAAAAGTCCTCGCATATCGTTGACCTCAACGTAATGACGTTTCGAGGTGAACGACATGCAAGCTGTCGCCCAACAGAGCCCGCAGGACCCGAAGCACCCGCAGCACCCGGCGACCGATCCCGGCGCTCCCGCGCTCTCGAGCATCGACCCGGTAGCCCTGCGCCGCGCGCTCGGCACGTTCGTGACGGGCGTGACCGTCGTCACGACGCTCGACGACGAGGGTCGCCCGCGCGGCATGACCGCCAACTCCTTCACGTCCGTCTCGCTCGATCCGCCGCTGCTGCTGGTGTGCATCGGCAAGAGCGCCGCGAGCTATCCGGCGTTCCAGAGCACGGAGCACTTCGCCGTCAATTTGCTGCACGACGGGCAAACCGACGTGTCGAATCTGTTCGCGTCGAAGTCGGCGGAAAAATTCACGACCGTGGGGCATGACGTCGTCCACACCGGCGCGCCGGTCTTGACCGACTGCCTGACGTGGTTCGACTGCACCGTGCACAACCGCGTCGATGCGGGCGATCACGTCGTGCTGATCGGTCAGATTCAGGCATTCGGCACGAGTCCGGCCGCGCCGCTGGGCTTCTGCCGGGGCCGCTACGCCCATGTGAAAGACCCGCTGCCGCCGGGCTGGCTGTCGTCGCACGACATGATCGTCGGCTACCTGATCGACGCGAACGGCAGCCTGCTGCTCGCACAGGACGGCAAGGGCGGCTGGGTGTTGCCCAGCGCGCCGCGTCGTCTGGCGAAGGGGCGTCTGCCGCTCGCCGGTGGCGGTGAGCTGGCGCTGGTGCCGCACGACACGTTCCTCTACTCGGTGTTCGACACAGCGGAGAGCGACCCCGGCTATCTGATGTATCGCGCACGTCTGGCCGAGCCGTTCTCGCCGGACGATTTGCCGCCGAACTTCCGTTTCTTCCCCTTCGACCAGTTGCCCTTCGACGACATCGCCTCGCGCGAGATTCGTTCGATGGTGCGCCGCTACGTGCGCGAAACCGCCGGCGGCCACTTCGGCATCTACATGGATTCCCACGACGGCGGCCGTATCGCGATGGTGAGCGACGCGCAGCCGTGGACACAACTCTCGCAAGTCTGATTCTGGAGTCAATCGATGCAAACGACGATGCAAACGCTGGAGGGATCTCGCCAGCAGTTGTTTATTGACGGGCAGTTCACCGCGCCGCACAGCAACGAGTACGTGCCGAGCTATGACCCGACGACCGGCCGTGCATGGTACGAGTTCGCGCAGGCCGACGCGACCGATGTCGACCGTGCCGTGCGCTCGGCGCAGGCGGCGCTGGTCAACCCCGCGTGGCGACGCATGACGCAGACCGAGCGCGGCAAGCTCGTGCGCAAGCTCGGCGAACTCGTACTCGCCAACGCCGACGCGCTCGCCGCCATCGAGTGCCGCGACAACGGCAAGCTGCTCAAGGAAATGCGGGCGCAGATGCGCGCGATTCCCGACTCGTATGCGTATTTCGCCGGCATGGCCGACAAGCTGCAAGGCGACACCATCCCCGTCAACAAGCTCGATACGCTGAACTTCAACACCCGCGAGCCCATCGGCGTGGTCGGCATGATCATTCCGTGGAATTCGCCGCTGATGATGCTGACCGGCACGCTCGCGCCTTGCCTGGCGATCGGCAACACCATCGTGGTGAAGCCGTCGGAGCACGCCACGGCCTCCACGCTCGCGCTGGCCGAACTGGTGATCGAAGCCGGGATTCCGCCGGGCGTCGTCAATGTGGTGACGGGCGACGGCATCACGACCGGCGACGCGTTGACGCGTCACCCCGGCATCGCCAAATACGTGTTCACGGGCAGCACCGTCACGGGTCGCAAGATCGCAGGTAACGCCGCGCAGAACCTCGTGCCGTGTCAGATGGAACTGGGCGGCAAGTCGCCGCACGTGGTGTTCGGCGACGTGGACATCGAGCGCGCCGTGAACGGCGTGGTCTCCGGCGTGTTCGCTGCCGCCGGGCAGACGTGCGTGGCAGGTTCGCGCTGCTTCGTGGAGGCGTCGGTGTACGACCGGTTCGTCGAGGCGCTGGTCGAGCGTACGCGTCGTGTGCGCGTCGGGCATCCCACGCACGAAGACACCGACATCGGTCCGCTGGCGCTGGCCTCGCAACTGGACAAGGTCGAGGGCTACGTGGCGTCGGGTCTTCAGGAAGGGGCCCGTGTAGCCGCCGGCGGGCAGCGTCCGGCGCGCGACGACCTGGCGGGCGGCTGGTATTACGAGCCGACCGTGATGACGCAGGCGCGCAACGAAATGCGCTTCATGCAGGAAGAGATTTTCGGGCCGGTGGTCGGCGTGATGCCGTTCTCCGACGAAGCCGAACTGATCCAGCTGGCGAACGCGACCGAGTACGGTCTGGCCGCCGGTATCTGGACGCGGGACATCGACCGCGCCATGCGCTTCGCCCGCGACGTGGAAGCCGGCACGGTCTGGATCAACACCTACCGCTCGGCGGCGTACATGTCGGCCAACGGCGGCACCAAACACAGCGGTTACGGCCGACGCGGCGGCTTCGAAGTGATGCGGGAGTTCTCGCGTCTGAAGAACGTCGTGATCGATTACTCGGGGGCAATGCAGGACCCGTTCGTGATTCGCCTGCGCTGATGGATTCGACGTCAACCGCTACCCCAAACTCACACGAATAAATCACGGGAGATCTACCCATGAAATTCTCCGTATCGCTCAGCATGGAGCGCTTCTCGCCGCAGGACACGATGACCGATGCCGTGCGCAACATGCTGCACCTCGCGCGCATCGCCGACGAAGGCGGCTTCGAGACGCTGTGGACCGCCGAGCACCACACCATCGAATGCACCATCTCGCCCAACCCGTTCATCACGCTCACGTGGCTGTCGCAGCACACCGAGCAGATTCGTCTGGGCACCGCGACCATCGTCGCACCGTACTGGTCGCCGATCCGTCTCGCGGGGGAAGCCGCGATGTGCGACCACCTCACGGGCGGACGTCTCGAATTCGGCATCGCACGCGGTGCATACCAGTACGAGTTCGACCGCATGGCCGGCGGCATCCCCCAGCAGGAAGGCGTGGCATACATGAAGGAACTGGTGCCCGCAGTGAAGAAACTGTGGGAGGGCGACTATGCCCATGACGGGCATTACTGGAAATTCCCGCTCGCCACGTCGGTGCCCAAGCCGCTGCAACAGCCGCATCCGCCGATCTGGGTGGCAACGCGTGACCCGGGCAGCTTCGACTGGGCTGTCGGTGTGGGCGCAAACATTCTGTCGACGCCGCTCGCCGCCCCCGTGTCCGAAGTGGCCGTGCTGGGCGAGAAGTTCCGCAAGGCCGTGGCGGACCATCCGGAGCGTCCGCGCCCGCGTTTCATGATGCTGCGCCGCACGTGCGTGTACGACCGCCCGCAGGATTGGGAAGTCGCCGTGCGCCACAGCGTGGACTTCGGCCGTACGTTCGAGAACCTGATGCAGAACATCGGCACCGTGACCAACGGTTTCCCGGAAGCCGTGCCTTACGAGGCGGTCGTCGGACGCGCCAACTACGATCCGGCCGCGATTCGCGAGAACCTGATGTTCGGCACGCCCGACGAGATCGTGCGTAAGCTGGAAGTGTACGAAGCGCAGGGCGTCGACCAGTTCTGTCTCGGCCTGTCGTTCAACCTGCCGTTCGAGCTGCAAGTGAAGACGCTGCGTCTTTTCATCGATGAAGTGATGCCGCATTTCGCCGCGCGTGAGGCGCGCCGGGCTCGCGAAGCCCAGTCGGCTGCCGTGGCGCAGACGGCAGAGCGCCCGGCGGCGCTGGCCTCGGCGGGCCGCTGACCCATGGGTGCGCACGCTATGACCGAACCGCCCGACGCCCCGCGCGAGCAGACGCTGCAAGTGGGCGATGTCACGCTGGCCTACCGCCTGCTCGGGCACGGCTCCCGGCCGCTCGTCTGCATTCACGGCGTGGGGTCGTATCAGGAGGCATGGGATGACGTGGCCGCGTTGCTGGCCGACGACTTTCGCATCCTCACCTTCGATCTGCGCGGTCATGGCCGCTCGTCGCGGGTCAGGGGGCGCTACGAGATCGACGATTTCGTCGCCGACGCCCTGGCGCTGGCGGATCACGTGGGCTTTACCACGTTCGATCTGGCGGGGTTTTCGCTGGGCGGGCTGATCGCGCAGCGGCTCGCGCTCTCGCATCCGGCACGGCTGCGGCGCCTCGCGCTGCTCGCGACGGTGTCGGGGCGCACCAAAGAGGAGCGCGAGCGCGTGCTGGCGCGGCTCGCGGCGTTGCAGGGCGGCGAGCGTGGCGCGCATTACGACGCCTCGCTCTCACGTTGGCTGACGGAGGACTTTCAGGCGAAGCATCCGGAGCGCATCACCTACCTGCGCGAGCGCAACGCCCAGAACGACCCGGATTGTTATGCGTCGGCCTATCGCGTGCTGGCGGAGACCGACTTCGGCGGCTTCATCGATCAGATTCGCATGCCGACGCTGATTGTCACCGGCGAAGACGATCAGGGGTCGAACCCGCGCATGGCGCGCTTTATGCATGAATGCATCGTCGGCTCGCGGCTGGAGATCCTGCCGGGCATGCGGCATTCGATTCTGGTGGAAGCGGCGACGCAGGTCGCCGGCTTGCTGCGCGAGTTCATGGCCGGGGAGTCCGGCGATTCACCGCGCGTACAGGGCGGCAAAGGGGGCGCAGCATGATCGTCGAAGAGCGCATCTACCGCATTCGCAACGGCTGCATGAGCCAGTATCTGAATCTCGTGCGGACCGAGGGACTGGCGATCCAGCAGCCGATTCTCGGGCATCTCGTGGGGTATTTCACGACGGAGATCGGCGTGCTCAGTCAGGTGACGCACCTGTGGGCATATCCGAGTCTGGACGAGCGCACCCGTCGTCGTGCGCAACTCGCGCAGGACAAGCGTTGGCAGGCGTTTATTCCGCGTCTGTCCGAATTGATCGAAACGGCCGAGAACCGCATTCTGGTTCCGACCGATTTTTCCCCGCTCGCGGCGTTCACCGCACAGGCGACGCAGGGAAATGCCTCACTGGATTCCCGCGATTTCAAGGAGATTCGCCGTGACTGACCGACTGAGAATCGAAAACCTGTACAAGGTGTTCGCGGACAAGCCGGCGCGAGCGCTGGCCATGTTGCGCGATGGCAAGCGCAAGTCCGACGTGCTCGAGACGCTGGGCCAGGTGGTGGGCCTCGACGACGTCTCGCTGACGGTGCCGTCGGGCGCCATCTACATGATCATGGGGCTCTCCGGCTCCGGGAAATCGACGCTCGCGCGTTGCATCAACCGGCTGAACGAACCGTCGGACGGCCGCATTCTGCTTGACGGCGACGACATCTGCGCGCTCGACGAGCGGCGGCTTCGCGACGTGCGCCGCAACCGCATCTCGATGGTGTTCCAGCACTTCGCGCTGCTGCCGAACCGCCGCGTGATCGAAAACGTGGAGTTCGGGCTGAAGCTGCGCGGCATGCCGGCGGCGGAGCGTCGGCGGCGCGCCGAGGAGGTGCTGAGCGTGGTCGGGCTCGCGCGCTGGGCGTATCACATGCCCCACGAACTGAGCGGCGGCATGCGTCAGCGCGTGGGACTGGCGCGCGCGCTGGCCACGGAGGCCGACGTGCTCATCATGGACGAAGCCTTCAGCGCACTCGATCCGCTGATCCGTACGGAAATGCAGGACGAGCTGCTGCGTCTGCAACACACGCTCAACAAGACCATTCTGTTCATCACGCACGACTTCCAGGAAGCGCTGAAGCTAGGCACGCGTATCGCGATCATGGCGGATGGACGCCTCGTGCGCGAAGGCACGCCGCAGCAGATCGTGCTCGAACCCGGCAGCGACTACGTGGCGGCGTTCACCCGCGACGTCGACCGTGCCCGTCTGTTCGACGCCCGCTCGGTGATGGCGCCCGTGCCCGCAGTGCTTGCGCAATGCGACCACCGTCTGCCGTGCGTGCCTGCGGGCATGCGACTGGTGGACGTGGCGGCGCGCTTCACTGCGGAGGAAACCATGGGCGTGACGGATGACGACGGCAAGCTGATCGGCGTGCTGGACGTGGGGCAGTTGCTGGCGCGTATCGGAACTACCGGCACGGCGGGTGCTATGGCCGGCGTAGGAGAACATCATGCTTAATGCAGACCAACTTGCAGTATTCCCCTTCGATCAGTGGATTCAGGAGGGCGTGCAGTGGATGGCGCTGCATATGCGTCCGCTGTTTCTCGTCATCAAATGGCCGGTCGAGCGTTTGCTGACCTTCAACGACAGCGTTTTTCACGCCGCACCGTTCCCGGTGATGGTCGTGATCGCGTTTCTGTTGTGCTGGCGGCTGGCGAGTCTGAGCGTCGCGGTCTTCAGCGCCGTGGTGTTCGTAGCGATTGCGATGCTCGGGGTGTGGAGCGAAGCGATGACGACGCTCTCGCTGATCATGACCGCCATTCTCTTCTGCGCGCTCATCGGCATACCGATCGGCATCTGGAGTGCGCGCAGCGAGCGGGTGTGGCTCGTGGTGCGTCCGGTGCTCGACATCATGCAGACGACGCCGACGTTCGTGTATCTGGTGCCGGTGGTCATGCTCTTCGGCGTGGGCAACGTGCCGGGCGAAGTGGCGGTGGTCACTGCCGCGATGCCGCCGCTCATCCGCTTCACGCATCTGGGCATTCGCATGGTCGAGCACGAGATCGTGGAAGCGGGTCTTGCGTTCGGCGCGGACAGGCGTCAGTTGTTGTGGGAAGTGCAATTGCCGCTGGCCGTGCCGACCATCCTCGGCGGCCTGAACCAGACGGTGCTCACGGCGATGGTGATGTCGGTCGTGGTCGCGATGATCGGCGCCGAAGGTCTCGGGCTGGTGGTGTTGCAGGGGCTGGGCCGTCTCGATGTGGGACGCGCGGCCGTCGGCGGCATTGCCATCGTGCTGCTTGCGATGATGCTCGACCGGTTCACGCAGAAGCTCGCCCGCACCAAGCCGCGCGATCAGCAGACGTTCCGTGCCGTCATCTCCCGGTTGTTTCGCGGGGAGCGTCAGGTAGGGGGCGACGTCGGCAGCAATGTGCCGCCGACGGCACGTGCGGCGGATGCGCCCTGATGTCGATGCGGCGATGGGGCACCGTCGCCGCCTGATATCGATGTACCGCAGGTTTTCGCAGTACCGCGTTTCGTAGCACCGCAGCACCGGTCACGACGGCGACGTCGCAGACCGGCACCCGTGCCCGCAGGCAAAACTCCGGTATCCCCGGCGGGCCGATAACTCGACGATCGGAAAGATCGAACAAGTCTTGGAGAGCAGCAATGAAAGGATTGGCAAAGGCGGTTGCCTCGTTCACGCTTTCGCTGGTGGCGGCAGGCGCGTTGCACGCGCAGACGCTTCCGGGCACGGGAAAGACGATTCACTATGCGCAGAGCGACAGCTTCGGCGGTAACTACGTCGTCGCCCAGATCGTGTCGAAGGCATTCAAGGGGCTGGGCTACGACGTCAAGCTCAGCACGATGAACACCACGCTGTTCTTCCAGGCCGTATCGCAAGGCGATATCGATATCGCCACCGATGTGAACTTCCCGCAGCGCGAACCGGGTTTTCGCGCCGTCGCGTCGCAGGCGATGATCGTCGGCTCGGGGCTGATCTCGGGCGATGGCATCAACGGCTATCTGATCGACAAAAAAACGGCGCAGCAGTATCACATCACCAGCCTCGAACAGATGAAGGACCCGAAGATCGCGGGTCTCTTCGGCAAGGACGGCAAGGCCGAACTGATCAGTTGCGACCCGGGCTGGAGCTGCGGCGACGTAGTGGACTATCAGATCGACAAGTTCGGTCTGAAGCAGACGGTCAAGGCGGTGCGCGGCAAGTATGAAGCGCTCATGGTCGAAGCGGTGACGAAGGTCAAGCAGGGCAAGCCGGCGTTCTTCTACGCGTGGAGCCCGTCGTGGGTGACCAACGCGCTGGTACCCGGTGTGGACGTGGTGTGGCTGCCGACGCCCGCCGACGCGTTGCCGCCGAACGTCCCGAACAAGGGTTCGGCGCTCGTGAACAACGTCGAGGGGTGTGCGGGCGGCGCCAATCCTTGCCGTATGGCGATGGCGTCGTGGAACTGGGGTTCGGTGGCGAACAAGCAGTTCATCGCGGCGAATCCGGCGATCAAGGCGTTGATCGAACAGATCCGCTTCCCCGGCAAGACGTGGTCGCAGTGGGAAGCGACGATCAGCAAGGAGGGCGGCTCGCCCGCGCTGATCACGAAGCTGTCGGACGAATGGATCGCCGCCAACAAGGCGCAAATGGATCAATGGGTGGCGACGGCGGCCAAGGCGAAGTGATCGACGGAGAGCATGCGATGAATCCGGAATTGTTCGAGAAAGGGCTGAAGACACGCCGTGAGGTATTGGGCAGCGAATACGTGGACAAGTCGATTGCGTCGGCCGATGCCTTCAACCGGCCGATGCAGGAGCTCGTGACCGAGTATTGCTGGGGCGAGATATGGAATCGTCCGGGGCTGGACCGTCGCACGCGAAGTCTGCTCAATCTGGGCATGCTCACCGTGATGAATCGTCCCCACGAGTTGAAGCTGCACGTGCGGGGCGCGCTGACCAACGGCGTGACGAAGGAGGAGATCGCCGAGGTGTTCCTGCAAGCGGCGATCTATGCCGGGGTGCCCGCGGCCATCGATAGCTTCCGGGTGGCGAGAGAGGTGTTCGACGCGCAGACCTGAGCGCGGTACACCTAGCGATGGCGGCGGCGTGAGCCGTCCGTCATCTCACAGTGCATGTCTAAGCGAGCGTTTGCACACGTATTCCGGTGGGCGAACGCTCGTTTTCGTTTGCGCACATCACAGGAACCGAAGGCGAGCGACGGTATCGCGAAGTGGTGTGCTTCATCGGTGTCAAAGTGAGTTCTCCCCTACTGATGGAGAACGCTCATGATTTCCGCAAATGCCAACGCATCGACCGCACGGATAGCGCCATTGCCGTCGCCGGCCGACAATCGATCCGACGATCGACCGACACCGGAGATGGCGCAGGATCTCCATAGTGCTGCGCAGATGCACGGGGCGCCGGGGGCCGGAATAGCCACGGGTGTCTCCGCTCAGACGACTTCACAACCGTATTCGCAACGTAACGGGCTATGCGGCGTGGAGGCCGAATCGCCAGCGGTGCAGGTGATGGTGACGATACAGGGTTTCGCTCAAATGACGATCGATATTCGGCGACCCCAAGCCGGGACATTGATTGTCGGCGAGGCGCCTCCGCACGACCGTATCGCCCAAGACCTGCTGTCTGATGGGCAAGAGGTGCGTGCCGGTGTAGTAACGATGGCGAACCAGGGGATGCGGGGAGCACGCAGTCTGTCCGTGACACCAGTGCTTACCGACGGCGACCTTGTGGAGACGTTCGTCAAGGCATGGGGTGAGGCCATCGACTCGCAGGGAGAACCGGATGGGTGGGGCAGGTTCCTGACGGAGGGGGGCGCCGTATTCTTCGGCGGTGAGGATCGTCAGGCGCTGCTGGCGACTCTCGCTAAAAATATTCACCGCTTGCCTGAAGATCGGCGCTGGACGGGGATGAAGTACATTCTCGAAGACAAGAGCGGGTTGGGGGTGGCAGCAGTCAAGTCGGTCGTGAGCGATAGGGGACTGGAAACGGTCGAAGTCTTTGCGGTCGCGGATCGCACGGCAGCTCTCGATCTCTACTACAAACACGGCATTATTCAGCTTCGTTAGGGCGCGTGGCGGGGCTTGCAAACGTGATGCGAGCCCCGCGCGTTTTCTAGTGTCTTCGCCGTCAGCCTTGCGGCGTATCCGGCCGCTTCGACGGATCGCCCGTCTCCGCCTTCGCCACCGGCCCCGGCAGGCCGGTGATCTTCGGTACGCACTCGCGATGGAACCACACGAGATTGACCGGCTCGCCTGCGAGCAGGCGCTTCACTGGCGGCACGACCTGCTCGCCGATCAGCATGCCGAGCAGACCGATCAGGGCGACGGCCGGGGGCGCGGGCGAGCGCACGCCGAGACCGCCGTAAATGATGCCGACGAGCACGCCCACGGCTAGCGATACGAGATAGAGTTTCATCGCAAGTCTCCGGATCTCAACCGTAATCAGAACGCCCAGCACGAGCAGCCGAGTGCGCCCCAGAAGCCGCTCTCGTCAGCGGCGGGCACGTTCGATGCCCAGGCTTTCGCATGTCCGTGGCCATGAACGCCGCACGCCGTCGCGCAGGCGCAATTCACGCTGACGTTGAGCACCTGCGCGCCGCGCGGGTGGTACCCCACGCTGTGACGTGCGGGTGACCAGTCCGGCATCGCCGGCGGCAACGCCGGCGCGTGACTGCCGAAATCGCCGTCACCGTACACGACCTTGCCGCCAAGCAGGGTGAGCACCGAGGTGATGTCCTGAATCTCGTCTTCCGGCACGCTGAAGTAATCCGCCGAGAGGACCGCCAGATCCGCGAGCTGACCGACCTTGATCTGTCCCTTCTTGCCGACTTCGGATGAGAACCACGTATTCGCTTCCGTCCACAGACGCAGCGCTTCGTCGCGGTCGAGCAGGCTGCCCGGCGCCGCCATGCGCAGTCCGCCGACCGTCTTGCCCGTCACCAGCCAGTACAGCGATACCCACGGGTTGTACGAGGCGACGCGCGTGGCATCCGTGCCCGCGCCGACCTTCACGCCGCGCTCCAGCATGCGTCGCACCGGCGGCGTGGCCTCGGCCGCCTTCGCGCCATACCGCTCCACGAAGTACTCGCCCTGATACGCCATGCGATGCTGCACGGCGATGCCGCCGCCCAGTGCTGCGATACGGTCGATGTTGCGGTCGCTGATGGTCTCGGCGTGATCGAAGAACCAGTGCAGGCCGTCGAACGGCACGTCCTTCGCGACCTTTTCGTAGACATCGAGCGCGCGGGAAATGGTTTCGTCATAAGTCGCGTGCAGACGCCACGGCCAGCGATTCTCCGCCAGCAGTCGCACGACCGGTTCCAGATCGTTTTCCATCGACGGCGGCATTTCGGGACGCTCGACGCGGAAATCTTCGAAGTCCGCCGCCGAGTAGACGAGCATTTCGCCTGCGCCGTTGTGACGATAGAGATCGTCGCCCTGACCGGGGCTGACTTGCCCGACCCACTGGCTGAAATCCGCGAGTTCGGCTTTCGGCTTTTGCGTGAAGAGGTTGTAGGCGAGACGCACCGTCAGTTGCCCCTCGCGATGCAATTCCTCGATGATGCTGTAGTCCTCGGGGTAGTTCTGGAAGCCGCCGCCCGCGTCGATGACCCCGGTCACGCCGAGCCGGTTCACTTCGCGCATGAAATGACGCGTCGAGTTCTTCTGGTACTCCGGCGGCAGCTTCGGCCCCTTGGCAAGCGTGGCATAGAGAATGGTCGCGTTCGGCCTGGCGAGCAGCAGGCCGGTCGGATTGCCTGCGGCATCGCGCACGATCTCGCCGCCCGGCGGGTTCGGCGTGTCTTTGGTGTAGCCGACGGTGCGCAACGCGGCGCCGTTGAGGATCGCGCGGTCGTAGAGGTGCAGGATGAACACCGGCGTATCGGGCGCAATGGCGTTCAGTTCGTCGATGGTCGGCAGACGCTTCTCGGCGAACTGATGCTCGGTGAAGCCCCCGACGACGCGGACCCACTGCGGGGCCGGTGTGCGATCGACCTGTGCCCCCAGCATGCGCATCGCGTCCGCCAGCGAGCGCACGCCGTCCCAGCGCAGCTCCATGTTGTAGTTCAGGCCGCCGCGAATGATGTGCATGTGGCTGTCGATCAGCCCCGGAATGGCGCGACGGCCTTTCAGGTCGATGACCTGCGTGTCCTTGCCGGCCAGACGCATCACGTCCTCGCGGGTGCCGACGGCGGTGAACGTGCCGCCAGTGAGCGCGACGGCGTCGGCCTGCGGGTTGGCGCGGTCGAGCGTAGTGAACTTGCCGTTGATCAGAATCAGGTCAGGGTGTGTCATGGGTGGCTCCGGAGGGTGGCGGGCACGGTAGGCATGGTGGGCACAGCGGTCGCTTCGGTCGCTTCGGGGGCATCGATGAGGCGGTTTCGGCGTGGCCGACGACAAACGAAGAGCGTATGTCGTTCGCCGCACGCTCACTATCGTCTTTTCGTATTAGCCCCGGAAACCCTTGCCGGGCATGGCTCGGGCGACGCATGACCCGGGGCCTGTGCTGAATTTGCAGGCACGGTCGTGCTTTTTCGAGGATCGAATGTCACATGACTGACGTATACTCTGGCTCACCGACTCCCTATATCGCACAGGCATGAACGCGCTTGCGGACAGCGACATTGCTACCGTCTATGTCGTCGACCACGACCCGACAGAGAACCAGACGCTCTGTACGTCGCTGCTCGACGCCGGATTGCGCGCCCGAGGTTTCCCATGTGCGGCGTCGTTCCTTGCGGGTGAGCGCAGCGCGGGGCCGGGTTGCCTCGTGGTGGACGCCGACCTGGGCACTCCCGGTGGCGGCCTGGCGCTGCAAGACACGCTCGCGGCCGTGCGCGACCCGATTCCCGTCGTGCTCATTACCGGTCGCGCCGACGTGAGCGCCGGCGTGCGGGGGATGAAGGCCGGCGCAATCGACTTCCTCACCAAGCCATTCCCCAACGTGGCGTTGCTCGACGCCGTCGGTAACGCGCTTGCGAGAGACCGTCAGCGGCTGGGGCGTGAGCGCGTCAGCACCGATATGATCGAGCGGGCGCAGCGGCTGTCCCAGCGTGAGCGGGAGGTCATGGCGCTGGTTGCGGCGGGACGCATGAACAAGCACATCGCCGACGAACTCGGCATCAGCGAAGTCACCGTGAAGATTCATCGCGGTAACGCGATGCGCAAGATGGAAGCGCGATCGTTCGCGGACCTCGTCATCATGGCCCACAAACTCGGCATGACGTCGCCGGCGCTCTATCACGGCGCAATCGGCCGGCATCGGCGCGACAGCCTGTAGCCCTTCGTCGATACCTCGATCAAAACGCCATCGATTTTTCGATGGCGTTTTTCATTCAACGTCCTGGGCGAACGACCGGCGCGGCGGGCGGCGCTGCGTCGGGACGCTGCGGCGTCGCCGAGCTGCCGAAGGTGTTTCCCATGCGCTGAGACGTCCCGCTCCAGTTGAACTGGCCGCCGATCTGATTGCCCGGCTTGTTTGCGATGTCTTCCGATTCTAGGCCCGGTTTGCGGCCCGCGCCCGGCGCCGAGGCTGGCTGCAACTGGTTCGTCAGACAGTCGTAGGACGGCGAGCGCTGGCCGTTCACCTCGACATCCACGCAGCCCGCACGCGACGACGCCGACGTCGCACTGTCCACGCGCGGCGCATTGTCGGCCGCCACGGCGAGCGACGATGCCATCGCCAGTAACGCAGCGGCGAACGTCGTCGCGAGCGTCTGGCGACGCATCTCATTCCCCGGCACTTGCCCGATACGGTGGTTCGTCATCGCACGTCTCCCCGTCAAAAACCATAGTTATCCATCAGGACTCCGACCAAAAAAGCCGTCAAGACGACCGTCGGGCGCCGGCCAAGCATACGTCAGTCCGTGCGGTTTTCGAGAAAGATGAATTTCTCGTGACAAACGTCAGTCGCTCGCGATCCCGACCGTCTAGGTATCCGTATTCGAGAGAAATGTCGACACGGATTGCGTGCGGCCGGGCGATACCAGACGCGCAGCGCTTTCGCTGCGAGCACGGCGAGTCGTCGGTAAGCCAGGCCACCGGGGGCACTGCATCGGGCAGGGCCGCGTCGACCTAACAAGTCAGAGTCTTCTATATGCGTTTGATGAAAACGAACCGGCCGTGGCGGCGCTGGGCGGCGGTGTGCGCGCTCACGTTGGGGGGAACCGTTCATGGCGTTGCGATTGCTCAGCAAACCGAAGCGAATCCGTCGGAGCCGGCGCACGGCAATGCGGCCGGAGTGAAGCATCAGGCCGATGCGAAGGCCGATCCGAAGGCGACCGCTACCGGGAAAGAGACGTCTGCCGAGGCGCAGAAGCACGTCAATATCAACGAGTACGTCGTGCGCGGCAACACCGTGCTCGATGTCCGCTCCATCGAGAAGGCCGTCACGCCCTATCTGGGGCCGAACCGCACGCTGGCCGACATCGAAGCCGCACGCGACGCACTGCTCGCCGCCTATCAGGCCAAGGGCTACCAGTCGGTGTACGTCGATCTGCCCGAACAGCAGGTCACGGGCGGCATCGTCTATCTGAAGGTCAGCGAGACCAGGCTCGGACGTCTGCGCGTGGTCGGCTCGGAGTACCACTCGCCGCGCGAAGTGCGCGAACGCGTGCCGTCGCTCGCCGAAGGCAAGGTGCCGGACTTCAACGCGGCGCAGGCCGAACTCACGGCCCTGAACCGCACCGGCGACCAGCAGGTCGTGCCGCTCGTCAAGCAGGGCGCAGTCCCCGGCACGATGGACGTCGATCTCAAGGTCGAAGACACCAACCCCTGGCGCGCCAGCTTCAGCCTGAACAACGATCGCAGCGCCGACACGAAGCCGCTGCGCATGCTCGCGTCGGTCGGTTACGACAACCTCTGGCAACTCGGCCATCGCGTGTCGATGAGCTTCTTTGGCGCACCGCAGGACTTCAAGCAGAGCAAGGTCTGGTCGGGGTCGTATGTCGCGCCCATCGGCGCCTCGCCATGGTCGCTCGAACTCAATGGCTATCAGTCGGACAGCAACGTTGCCACGACCGGCGGCACGACGGTGCTCGGCAAGGGCCATGCCATTGGCCTCAAGACAACGTTCACCGTCCCTGACACGGGCGCCTGGTATCACGCCTTCAGCCTGGGTGTGGACTTCAAGGACAACACCGAAACCACGCGATTCGGCGCCGCCGGCGACGTGGTGCCGCTCAAGTACGCGCCGATCACCCTCGGCTACAGCGGCTTCTATCAGAACGAGACCCTGCAAGCCGGTCTGAACACGTCGATCACCACCGGTATGTCGAGCTTCCTCGGCTACGGCAGCGGCCCCGCGCAGTTCGACGCGAAGCGTTACAAGGCGTCGCCGAGCTTCACGGTGCTGCGTGCCGATGCGAACGGCACTTACACGATTGACGGCGGTTGGCAGCTGGCCGCCCGCGTGGCCACGCAGATGACCGACTCGCCGCTCGTCTCGAACGAGCAGATCGCGGGTGGCGGCATGAATTCGGTACGCGGCTATCTCTCGGCGGAAGCCACGGGCGATTACGGCGTGGTCGGCTCGATCGAGTGGCGCACGCCGCCGATTCCGCTGCTCGCGCCGATCGTGTCGAACTGGCGCGCGTATGCGTTCTTCGACGGCGCGCGTCTGGGCCTGCGCGACGCGTTGCCCGAGCAGACGTCGACATTCTCGCTCGCGTCGCTCGGTGTCGGCACGTCGCTGCGTCTGACGTCGCACATGACGGGCCGCTTCGACGCCGCCTATCCGCTGACGAACGGCCCGCGCACGGAACGCTACAAGCCGCGCCTGAATTTCAGCGTGACGGCAACGTACTGAGGCCACGCCGACCGAGCGCCAGGACGCGACAGACACACGACAGACGCGACACATACGCCCCAACACTTCACCAAACAACATTCACGACCTGATGCCTGTGCGCTTATCCGACGCGTCAGGCCGCATAAACGGAGAACTACAGCCATGCGACGCATTCTTCCATTCCTGCTTGCGCTGATCGGCACGCTGATGCCGGTGCTCGCGCACGCCTGGTGGCAACCGGATTGGGCGTACCGCAAGCCGATCACCATCGACGCCGGCCCGCAAGGCGGCAACATCACGGGCGACGCCGGCCGCGTGCCGATGCTGCTGCGTCTGCACACCGGTAACTTCAGCTTCGAAGGCGTGAACGAAACCGGTGCCGATCTGCGCTTCGTCGCGGCCGACGACAAGACGGTGCTCAACCACCAGATCGAGCAATTCGATCCGGTGCTGGGCATTGCGCTCGTGTGGGTCGATGTGCCCGCCGTGACGGCTGCCAACAAGCAGCAGATCTGGATGTACTACGGCAACCGCAAGGCGCCCGCTGCCGGTAACGGTCAGCGCGTGTTCGATCCGGACTACACGGCCGTGTACCACTTCGGTGAGTCGAACGTGCCCGCACGTGACACCACGGCTTACGGCAACAACAGCCAGAATCCGGTCGTCACGCTCGACGGCGCCATCATCGGCAAGGGCATTCAGGCGGGGGCATCGCCGCTGGTGCTGCCCGCGTCGCCGTCGCTGACGATCGCGGCCGGTGGCAACTTCACGTTCTCGGCATGGGTGCGTCCGGAGAAGCTCGGTGCGAACGAGGCGATCTACACGCGCCGCGAAGGCGGTAACGATCTGTTGATCGGTGTCGATCAGGGCGTGCCGTTCGTGCAGGTCGGTGCGCAACGCAGCCAGCCGGGCCAGCCGATTCAGGCCGGCCAGTGGTCGCATCTCGCTGTCACGAGCGATGGCAAGACGCTCACGCTGTATGTCGCGGGTCACGCGACGGGCACGGTTGTCGCGGCACTGCCCGCGCTGAACTCGCCGACGATCATCGGCGGCGATGCCGAGGGCGTGGCCGGCGGTCTGGCGCGCTTCTCGGGCGCCGTGGACGAAGTGCGTCTGTCGAAGGTCGCACGCCCCGCTGCGCTGATTCAGGCGGACGCCGTCGCGCAAGGCGCCGAATCGCGTCTGATCGCCTTCGGTCCTGACGAGCAACAAGCCGGCAAGAGCCACTTCGCCTTCATCCTCTCGGCCATGCCGGTCGACGCCTGGGTGGTCGTGATCGTGCTCGGCCTGATGGCGCTGGTGTCGTGGGTCATCATGATCACGAAGAGCCGCAGCTACAGCGCGAAGACGCGCGCCAATGCGGTCTTCATGGAGCATTTTCGCGAAGCGTCGGGCGCGCCGCTCGATCAGATCGCGCGCACCAACCGTGTGCCTGACGATGTGCGCCAGCAATCGCCGCTGTGGCGTCTGTACGAAGTCGCGCTCGACGAACTGCATCGCCGCCACGAGCTTGGCTATGACACGAGCGCTGTCTCCGACGCGACCATCAGCGCCATTCGCGCGTCGATGGACGGCACGGTGATTCGCGAGATCGAGTCGATGAGCAAGCGCATGAACTGGCTCTCCACCTCGATCGAAGGCGCACCGTATGTCGGTCTGTTCGGCACCGTGATCGGGATCATGCTGGTGTTCGTCGTGGCGGCCATGGCCGGTGCGGTGGACATCAACTCGGTGGCGCCGGGGATGGCCGCAGCGCTGCTGTGTACGGCGGCCGGTCTGGGCGTCGCGATTCCCGCGCTGTTCGGCTACAACTGGCTCGTCTCGCGCTCGGATGCGCTCGCTGCCGACATGGCCGTATTCGTCGACGAATTCACGACGCGCCTTGCGGAAGAGCAGGGCGAAGGCCGTCGTCAGCCTGTGCTGCAACGCGCCTGACGGGGACGAACCATGGCAAACGCAACGCGATTCGCCGCGAAGAAGCGCGCGAGCGGCGTCAACATCACGCCTTTCGTCGATGTGCTGCTGGTGGTGCTGGTGATCTTCATTCTCACGAGCAACGCCAGCATCCCCGGCATCAAGGTCGATCTGCCGAAGGCGAGTTCCTCGGTGGCGCTGGAGAAGCCGAAGACCAAGGCCATCACCGTCGACAACGCGGGGCAGGTGTTCCTCGATGCGTATCCCGTGACGCTCAACGAGCTCGAGGATCGCTTGCGCACGGAAAAGGCGGTCACGCCCGACTTTCCGGTGATCGTGCGCGGCGACGCGCAGGTGCAGTACGCCAAGGTCGTGGAAGTACTCGATCTGTTGCGGCGCATCGATCTCAATCAGGTCGGCCTCGTGACCGGCAAACCGCAGTAAGGAGCGCAGCGTGAAACCTCGCGATTTCGCGTCTCGCCCTCCGGCTCGGTCGACGTCGTCCAGTCCGGCGTTTGCCGTACTGGCGGCGCTGCGGCGTCGTGGCGGACTGATCGTCGGCGGCCTCGTCGTGCTCGGCCTGATCGCGCTCTTCTGGCATCTGCTCACGGACCGCGCCAGCACGCGCCGCGAGGTCAACAGCCCGCCGATGCTGATGCCGCCGCCGCCCCCCCCTCCGCCGCCGCCACAGGAAAAACCGCCTGAGCCGACGCCGGAGAAGATCAAACCCGAGGTCGTCGAGCCGAAGCCCGCCGACCCGGTTGAGCCGCCCAAGGACGACACGCCTCCCAGTCCGACCAAGGATCTGGGCGACGCCGTGACGATCAACGGCGACGCGCAGGCCGGTACCGACGCCTTCGGCATCGGTGCGGGCAGCGGCGGCGGCATGACCGGTGGCGGCGGCGGGCTGGGTAGCCGCTCGTACAGCGCGTGGCTGGCGGGGGCGTTGCAGCAGGCGTTCGGTCGCGACCAGCGCACTCGCACGCTGGCATTCGACGACGTTCGTATCGATCTCTGGCTCGACGCCGACGGCCGTGCCACGCGCGTGCAACTCGTACGCGGCACGGGTAACGCAACCATCGATCAGGCGGTGCTCGCCATGCTGCACGACTTCCGTGCGGAGGAGAAGCCGCCTGCGTCGCTGCGCTATCCGATGTCGATGAGCATTCGGGGGCGCCGTCCATGACACGCCACACCTCGCACGCTGCCGGCATGCCCGGATCGGCGCAAGCAGACCTTCCTTTTTACGCACAAGTCACACACAAAATGAAAGCACTGGAACGTATGACTGACGGCGGCGCACGCCGGGCGGTCCCTCGCCGGGCGGCCGGCACGGCGGGCGCCGTCGCCCTGGCGCTCGCGCTGCTGAGCGCCACCGGCCTGGCGCACGCGCAGGCACAGGCGGCGTCGCAGGACACCGCGATGGTCAAGCTCATTCGCGGCCTGATCAAGAGCGGTGCCATCGACAAGGCCACGGGCGAAGCGCTGCTCGCGCAGGCGCAGACCGAAGCCTACGCCGCTACGCAGGCCGCGCAGATGGCGGCGCAGAAGCAGGCATGGTCGGCCCCGGCCGCCGGTGCTGCTGGTGCTGCCGTCGGGGCGGGCGCTGCGGCGGGTACCGAGCCGGGCGACGTGCGCATTCCGTACATCTCGCAAACCACGCGCGATCAGATTCGCGATGAGGTGAAGAACGAAGTGATGGCGCAGGCTAAGTCCGAAGGCTGGGCTGCGCCGAACGAGACGCCGGAGTGGACCAAGCGCATCCACTTTGAAGGCGACTTCCGTCTGCGTAACGAGTCGCGCTTTTACTCCAGCAGCAACACGAACACGCAGATCGACTGGGCGACGATCAACAAGGGCAATGGCTTCGACGTCAACTCGAATACCAATCTGTCGCTGCCGCCGTTGCTCAACACCACGCAGAACCGCACCAACCAGTTCCGTGCGCGGGCACGCTTCGGCCTGTTCGCCGACGTGTCCGAGCAGGTGAAGGCCGGTGTGCGTCTGGCGAGCAGCAACGACGACAGCCCGGTGTCGACGAACACCACGCTGGGCGGCGGTCTGAACAAGAAGAGCGTCTGGCTCGATCAGATGTGGCTGTCGTATCAGCCGGTGGACTGGGTGAAGTTCACGGGCGGTCGCTTCGCCCCGCCGTTCGCCACGAGCGACATGCTGTTCTCCAGCGATCTGAACCTCGACGGCATTGCCGCGCAGTTCAGCAAGGCCCTGCCGCAGAACCCAAACGTCGAGCTGTTCGGCTCGCTCGGCTTCATCCCGCTGGAATACTCGAACGACAACGCGCCGTCCAACAGCCAGAGCAAGATGTCGAGCCAGACCAAGTGGCTGCTCGGCACGCAGTTCGGCGCGAACTGGAAGCTCGATTCGAAGAACAGCTTCCGCGGCACGGTCGGCTACTTCGACTTCCGCAACATCACCGGTCAGCTCTCGTCGCCGTGCTCGCTGTATTCCGGGCAGACGAGCTGTGACACGGACTGGTCGCGCCCCGCGTTCATGCAGAAGGGCAACACGCTCATGCTGCTGCGTAACATCGCGCTCAACCCGCTCGATCCGGCGAACACGGCGCAGCCGCAATACGTGGGCTATGCCTCGAAGTTCCAGTTGCTCGACCTGTCGGCGCGCTGGGATACGGTGCTGGCCGGTCGCTTCCCGCTGCGTTTCGACGTCAACTACATCCGCAACCTGGCCTACAACGAAGGCGAGATGTGGGCGCGCTCGAACGGCGGCATCGTGAACAATTTCGGCGCGGGCGACGCCACGCGCGCGAACTTCAAGAGCGGCCCGAACGCTTACATGTTCCAGGCAACGTTCGGCAAGCCGGTCATGGCCGCCCGAGGCGACTGGAATGTGCTGTTCGGCTACAAGCGTATCGAGCCGGATGCCGTGCCCGATGCTTACAACGATTCGACGTTCCACGGTGGCGGCACGAACGCGAAGGGCTACTACCTCGGCGGCTCGTATGCGTTCGACAAGAACGCATGGATCACGGGCCGCTGGCTGTCGACGAAGGAAGTCTACGGCGCGCCGCTGTCGATCGACACGCTGCAAATCGAAGTCAACGCGCGATTCTAAGGAGGTGTCATGAGCCAACAGCCCTCACGCGCGGCGTCGCGTCTGGTCACCGGTGTCAAGGTCTCGGCGGCCGCCGTGCTGCTTGCCGCGTGCTCGGCCGCCGTGGCGCAGACGCCCCAGGGTACGCCGTCGATGGAAGAGCGTCTGCGCACGCAATTGCGTGCCACGACCGAACAGCTTCAGCAGGCGCAAAACGAGCTTGCCGCACTCAAGGCCGGTGGTGCGACGCCCGCCGGTGCGGCTGGCAAGGCATCGAAGGATTCGCCGGAAGCGCTGCGCAAGGCGCTGGACGACGCGCAGCAGCAACTGGCGGCAGAGCGTCAGGCGCGTGAGCGTCTCTCGCTGGATGCCCGCGCCTGCGCCTCCGAAGTGAAGACGGTGGCCGACAAGGCCAACGCCCAGATCGCGCAGTATCGCAACGCCTACGACGAACTGCTCAAGCTCGCGCGGCAGGCCGACGCGCAGCGCAAGCAACTCGCTCAGGAGACGGACGTGCAACGTGCGGCGCTCAAACTCGCCAGCGAAAAGAATGATCGTCTGTACGCCGTCGGTCAGGAAATCCTGACGGCGTACGAGACGATGGACGTGGCGACGGTCGTCGCGGCGCGTCAGCCGTTCGCCACGCAAGCCCGTGTGAAGTACGAGCAGATCGCGCAGCAGTACGGCGACAAGCTCTACGAGGGCAAGTTCGACGAGCAGCGGGCCATCGCAGCGGCATCGGCAAAACCGGGGGATGCGCCGGCCGCGTCGGCAGCCCCGGCGGACGCATCGGCATCGACTGCAACGAAGTAATGAAGTAACGAAGTAAGGACATGCGGCGAGGCGCGACGTAGTCACGCATCGCCGCAGATTTCGCAAAACGCAAGTCAGGACGTTGAGGACCACTGGCAATGAACGAAGAAAACACGATGCAACAAGGCAACCACGACGCCGAACCTGGTGCACCGCTCACGTCGGGCCAGCCGAACGGGTCGTCGGCCGCCGAGGTCATCACTTTCATGACGTCCGCGCAGGTGGCCGACGCCATTCGCGCCGCCGGTTGTGCCGTTTCCGTGCAGCAGGACGATCTCGTCACGCGACTGCACAGCGCCAGTCACGGCATCGGTTATCAGGTGCATTGGGGCAATCAGGCCGGTGTCGATCAGTATCTGGATCTCACGCTGAGCTGCCCGCTGCGCATTCAGGGCGGCGATCTGCCCGACGGTCTGATCAACGAGTGGCACCGCTCGCGTCGCTTCGCACGCGTCGCTGCGCACGGGGAGTTTCTCGTGCTCGAAATGGACGTTTTCGTGGCGGGGGGCGTTACGCCCGAATTCCTTCGCTTCTCGATGCGTCTCTGGGTAGAGATGATGGGACAGTTCTTCCTGCATCTGCGCAACTTCACGCAGCAGGCCGCCGGGCAACCGGCCGGCGCTGCAACGCTGAACGACGACGCGCTTACCCCGGGCGCACCGAACGACGTGCTCGCCCGTACCGAGCCGGCAGACACGCAGGGACCGATGACGCTCAACTGAAGCGTCTCCGCGCGGCGCATCACGGGGTTACCCATACCCCACAGCGCGATTCCTCTCGAGCCTGGGAACCTCCCCGCGCGGCAGCATCACCTCCAGTAGAAGACTGGTTGGCCCGTAGTGCGCTTGCTACCCCGTGAGCGCACTACGGGCGCTTTTTTCTTTGCAGTCCTGTGCATTGTCAAAGCATCGTCACAATCGGGCACGAGAATTATCAGGAAATCTTACAAATGATTAGTGGGCTAACGGGGGAACGGCGGCTGCCATGCGACCGTCGGCCATGCAAAAGGCCCATCGCCCGACATGACCGCTATTGCTCGTAATGACCGTTACTGCCTGTTCACGCCCGATCGCATGGCGTGCGACGGCGAGCGTGCTGGCGGGGTGGCTGTTGGCGGGCATGTCGTGCGGCCCGATCGCCTTTGCCCGGACGGCCCTGCCACCGGCGCTGTCGTTTGAGATCCCGGAGTTGCCATTGAAGGACGCGCTCGCCCGCTTCGACGCGCTCACGCGCATGTCCGTCTTCTACCCGTCATCGCTGGTCGAAGGCCGCCGCTCGCACGCGGTGTCGGGCGTTCACCTACCGCATGAGGCGCTCGACACGTTGCTCGAAGGCACGGGCGTGACGGCTGAGGCGACGGCCGAGAACGCGTTCGTGCTGGCGCCGTCGGGCACCGCGGCCGCGAACGACGACGCATATGCCGGCGCGGCGCCGCGTGCGCCGGACTATCATGGCCAACTGCAAAACGCGGTGTGGCGCGCGCTCTGCGCCGCCCCCTCGCTTTCGCCCGGCGCGTATCGTCTGGCGATGACCGTGCAGGTCGGCGCGAACGCGAGGGTGGCGCGTGTGCGTTTGCTCGATACCACGGGCGACACGCATCGCGATGCAGCCATCGTGCGACGTCTGCAAGAGCTCGACGTCGGACGGGCACCTGCCGATACCGCGCGACCGTTCGTGCTGCTTCTCCTGCCTTCCCGTGCCAACGATTGCGCGCAATCCGCATGTGCACCGTCGCCGTGTCAGGCGACGACGGAGCGCTAGATGGCCGACACGCCCCGCGCCTTCCTGCGCGATCTGCTCGCGCAGCGTTACGAGGATCTCAAACGCAAGCTGACCTGGCGTCTGGGCTCGGCCGAACTGGCCAGCGATGCGTTGCACGACACCTGGGTCCATCTCGACGACCGGGCCGACCGGCAGAGCGACGTGAAGAGTCCTGGCGCGTATCTGATGCGCATCGCGATGAACATGGCGTTCGATCGTGTGCAGCGCGAGCGCCGGTATATGAGCGACGACGAGATCGATGCTCTCATGACAGAGTTCGTCGATCCGGCGCCGGGGCCGGCGCAGACCATCGAAGCACGCGACGAGATCGCGCTGCTCGAACGACTGCTGGCGGATCTGCCGCCACGCCGCCGCGCGATCTTCATTGCCGTGCGCGTGCACGAGATGTCCAACGAAGACGTGGCGCGCCGCTTCGGGGTGTCGCCGCGTCTGGTCGGACTGGAACTCAAGCGAGCGCACGAATACTGTGTGGCGCATATGCCGAGGTCCGAATGAGTGCGGCATGGCCCAGGGAATTGCCGATGGCATGCGCGAAAACCGTCTCATGGAGTGAGACCTTCCGTCTCGTGCGAGAGGTGACGCCATGATGTCGCGATTCCGTTCTTCGTTGCCGCCGAAGCGGCGTCTCGATGCGACCGAGCGTCAGGCGATGACGTGGGTGCGACGCATGGCCGCGGGAAAGATGACGCATGCCGAGGGGGACGCCATGCGCGAGTGGGCGCGTCGTGATCCGGCGCATGCGCAAGCGCTGGCGAATGCCCATCGTCAATGGCAACAACTGGCGCAGGCCGCGCAGCAGGCGGCGGCGGCAGAGGCCACGAGGGCGACTGCAGCGACCACTGCGGCGTGTCCTGCCCCACAGCGCAAATCCTCCACCGCCACGGAGACCAGGGCCGGACGTAAGGCCGGGCGCGGCTTCGATCCGCGCCGGCGCTGGCTGCTGGCGGGTACCGCGAGCGCCTTTGCGACGGCGGCGGGGGTTGCCGTCATCGGCGCACCGTTGGGCTGGTTGCCCGGCGCCGTTGCCATGCGTGCGGACTTCCATACGGGCACCGGCGAGCAGCGCACCGTTGCGGTGGCGAGCGATGTCTACGTCGAAATGAACACGCGCACGAGTGTGGCGCTGCGCAGCGGGATGGCGTCCGGCATGCCGGGCATCGATCTGCTCGCGGGAGAGGCTGCCGTCGACACGACGCTGGCCGCGACGCCCTTCGAGATCGTCGCCGGAGCCGGCCGCACGGTCGCGCATCGGGCGCGCGTGGAGGTGCGCAATGTGGCCGACAAGGTCTGCGTTACCTGTATCGATGGCGCGGCGGAGGTCGTGCACACGGCAGGGCGTGTGCAGATGCGCCCGCATCAGCAACTCGTCTACGACGCTCATGGGCTGCAATCGCTCGTGAATGTCGCGGCGGGAGATATGCCCGCATGGCGCGAGGGCTATCTGCGGTTCTCCGATGTGCCGCTTGGCGACGTGATCGACGAGATCAATCGCTATCGTCCGGGCAAGGTCGTGCTTCTGAAGGAATCGCTTGCCACACGTCCGGTGACGGGGCGTTTCGCCATCCGTTCACTCGATGTCGCACTCGGCCAGATCGAGCATTCGCTCGGCCTGACCGCTCGCACCTTGCCGGGCGGCATCGTCCTGCTGGCCTGATCTGCTTTCCGTCGACCAGCAGATGACGCCATCAGTGCGTTGTCGGCCAACGCACGTCGTGACGGTTCGGTCGTGTCACGAAAGATTCAAATAAATCCTTGCCGATTGCGTCGCGTGGAAGGGTCTTAGTCCCGAGAGCGTCAAGTGTTCCCTATGCAGTCCTATGCATAGACGCTTGGACGAAAACTGCCAGAGGCTGTTCGCTGGCGTTGTCGCGAGGCAACGTCCCGCAGCCGTACGAGACGACAGACGGGATTGAAATCATCATGCGAAAGCGCGTAGCTCCTTCTTCGCCCATCACCTGCGCTATGCCCGCCACGCGTGCCCGAGCGCTGCGTCGCCTGCGCGTACTGCCGGCGCTGCCTGTGCTACGGGTTCGACCGCTCGCACAAGCGGTCGCGGTGTTCGCCGCCAGCAGCGCCATGATCGGGGGGGCTCACGCACAGCAGGCATTCAGCAACGCGTGGTTCGCCGCGCGCGGCGCAGCACAGACGACGGCGGCGCAAACGGGGCGTCTGCCGAACGGCATGCCCGTGTCGTCGCTGCAAAACCCGGGCGAACAGCAGCAGCGCGCCAATCAGGCGTTGCAGAACTCCATCGCCAATCTCGCGACGGCGGCGCAGGGCATTGCCGCGATGCAGGCGGCACAGACGGCGGCGCGTCAGGTGGCAGCGGCGTCAACCGAGACGATTCCCGACGGGTTGACCGAAGGCGGCCTCAAGGTCGACACCCACAGTCTCACCTCTGGCTGGATCAACGCGAAGAAGGACATTGCGCAGTCGCGCGACGCGGCGGGCAACACCAACGTCAGAATCGAACAGACGGGCGAGAAGGCCATTCTGAACTGGGAGACGTTCAACGTCGGGCGTCGCACGACGGTCGAGTTTGTGCAGCAGCCGGGTTGGGCGGTGCTCAATCGCGTGAACGATCCGGGCGCGCGTCCGAGCCAGATTCAGGGGCAGATCAAGGCCGATGGCACGGTCGTCATCGTCAACCGCAACGGCATTCAGTTTTCGGGCACGGCGCAGGTCGATACGCGCAACCTCGTGGCGGCCGCCGTCGGCATGACGAACGACCAGTTCAATCGCGGGCTTTACGGCACGGCGGTATCCGGCGCGACGGTACCCACGTTTGCAAACGATCTCAGCGTGAGTGGTTCGACGATCACCCATGGCGCGGCGACGGCCGATGTCGTGGTCGATGCCGGGGCGCGCATCAACACGCGAAAACCGCAATCGGTGACCGAAGGCGGCGGTTACGTGTTGCTGCTCGGTCGCGAGGCACACAACCGTGGGACGATCGCCACGCCGTCGGGACAGACCGTGATCGCCGGGGGCGATGCGTTCGTCATTCGTCGCGGCATGGGTACCGACGGCAATCCGAATTCCAGCACGCGCGGCAACGAGATCGAGCCGCGTTTCGTCGCCGGTTCTGCCGCTGGGCGCGTGAGCAACAGCGGCCTGATCGCATCGCAACTGGGCGACATCACGCTCGCCGGGCGTAACGTCGAGCAGCGCGGTGTCCTGGTGTCGAGCACGTCGGTCAATACGCGCGGCACGATTCATCTGACGGCCAGCGGCGATGCGAACGCACAGGTGAAGCTCGCGCAGGGCGCGGTGACCGCGATCTTGCAGGATGCACCCGGCGATACGGCACTCGACGTGCAACGCGCGGCGCTGCTTGCCGAAACGGCGAAGGTCGCGGAGGCGGGGTTGTACAACCGTCGCGACCAGTCGCTCGTGCAGGTCGTGTCCTCCGCAGACGTGCTGTTCGACAGCGACTCGCTCACGCTCGCCACCGGCGGGCAGATCAACGTCGCGGCAACGCGTCGCATGGTCGCGATGGAACGCGCGAAGCTCGACGTATCGGGGGCCGTCGGCGTGCAGGTCGCGATGTCGGCGAACAACCTCGAGATCAGCGTGCAGGGCAACGAGCAGCGCGACGCACCGACCAACCGCGATTCCGCGTTGCTCAACAACCAGACGCTCTTCATCGACCGTCGCTATCTGGTGCGGGTGCCTGCCGGTACGCAAGGCTATTCCACGGATCGCTGGTACACCCCCGGGGGGCTGCTCGAAGTGAGCGGCTATCTCAACACCGCGCAGCACGGCGTGGGCGAATGGGCCGCGCAAGGCGGCACGGTGCAACTGGGCGGCGCAGAAGTGGTGACGCGTGCGGGGTCGCTCATCAATCTGGCTGGCGGCACGCTCGACGTGCAGACCGGCATGATTCGTCAGAGCTGGCTGCGCGGGGCGGACGGGCAACTCTATCGCGCGGACAATGCGCCGGGCGATCTGCGTTATCTCGGTGTGTATCGCGGTTTTGAAGTGACGCACGCGCGCTGGGGCAAGAACACGACCGAGGCATACGCCACGCCGTTCGTCGCACCGGGCGCACGACTGGAGAACGGCTATACCGTGGGCCGCGACGCAGGACGCCTGATCATCGCCAGCCCATCGGCCGTCCTCGAAGGCGATATCGATACGTCGGTGTATCAGGGACCGCGTCAGGCGCAGGCACCCGACAAGACCCGTTACGACGGCTATCTCCAGTCGCAACTGGCGGCCGCACGCGGTGCGCAGTTGATCGTCGGCAACATGACGCCGTTCTACGACGAAACGACGCTGACGTTGCGCGACAGCCCCTCGGCCGTGGTGCGCAGCATCGATGTGGGCGACATTCAGGCACTCGCGGCGAGCATTGCTCTCGATGCGCCGATTGACGCCGCCCGTACGGGCAAGATCTCACTCGATGCGGGATGGCTCAACCGTCAGCACTTCGGTGGCGTAAAGCTGCTGGCGAGCGAACGGTTGACCGTCAGCCGCGACCTTCGCGTGGCCGATGGCGGCGACGTCGCTCTGCACGCCACGCGGGTGAATCTCGATGCCAACGTCACGGCGCGCAGCGGCAACATCGTCGCGGGCAACATCGTGACGCAGATGCTCACGGGCGTGGCGGGCGGCGTGTGGGTGGACAAGACCATCGCCGACGGGGCGACGGTCGGTGAGTCTTACGTGAAGGTCGCCGACGGCGTCACGCTCGATACGCGTGGCGTGTGGAGTCGTGTCGACGAAGGCGAATCGGGCACGCGCGGTGTGCCGTACATCGACGGTGGCAACGTCGTGTTGTCGAGTTCCGGCGACGTCCGTCTGCTGCCGGGCAGCGTCGTCGACGTGTCGTCGGGCGCGGCGTTGATGTCGAACGGCTCGGTGCGCGGCGGCAAGGGCGGCAATGTATCGCTGCTCGCGAGCCAATACGATCTCGACGGCAAGCGTTCCGGAGAATTGCATGTCGACGGCGAATTGCGCGCCTACGGCGTGAGCGGCGGCGGCACGCTCAAGCTCGACACGGGCAACGGCATCGTCATCGGTGGCCCCGGGTTGAAGACCGACGGCTGGCTGGCGGCTGGCGAGACCCTGCCGTTCGACGTCGTGCTGTTGCAGGACTACACGATCAAGGCCGGCACGATGGCGCCGGTCGACTACAAGCAGACGCTCACACGTGCATTGCCCTTCGACGTCAAGCTCGCCAGCGGGGCGCTGGTGCCTGCGGGACTGACGACGACCGAAGCGGTGCGGGTCGCATCGCCCACGACGCTCGATGCACAGCTGTTCACGACCGGCTTCTCTCGCTATGACGTCAACGGACAACTCGGGGTTACCGTTGCCGACAACGCCCGGCTTTCCGTCGTCATGCCGGTGCTGAACGCGGACGCCCTGGCCGCGCGAGACACGCAAAGCGGCAGCAATCCGTCGCGCGTTCTCAGCCGGTATCTGCCGCCGGTGTGGCAGAGCGATGCCGTCAAGGGCACGATCAGTCAGCGCGGCGGTGCGGACCTCGTCATCAATGCGGGAACGGCGTACAAGCGCGCTCAGGTGCGCGTGGGCGAGGGGGCGGTGGTTGCCGTCGACCCGGGGCGCAGCATCACCATCACCGGGAACGATCAGATCACGGTGCTCGGCGGCCTCCGTGCGCCGTCAGGCGTCGTGAGCCTGTTACCCGGCACGTTCGGCACAGGCAGTAACGCGGATCTGCCGGACGGCGTGTTCAATGCGCGCTCGATCTGGCTGGGTGGCACTGCGTTCATCGATGTGTCGGCACAACCGTTCACGGCCCAGAGTGCGTCGGGCGCGCTCACGGGCAAGGTCGCGGCGGGTGGCACGATTCAGATCGGTGCGAAGTACGTGGCCGGCGCGACGAAGGTCGATGCGGCGGACGCGTTCGTGATCGTGCGCCCCGGTGCAAGGCTCGATGCCTCGGGTACGGCGGCAGATATCGATGTACCGGGGCAGGCCCGCACGCGGGTGACGAGCAACGGCGGCGTCATCTCGCTGGCGTCGGCACGCGGTCTCTACCTCGACGGCGACATGAAAGCCGCTGCGGGCGGCGCGGGGGCCGCCGGTGGCACGCTGAACGTGGTGCTCGAAGCGCTCAACTACGGCCCGGTCGACCGGGCGACGCTCGCCGGCACCAACGTGGAAGATGCCGTGCGGGTCGCGCGCGAGATGATCATCGCGCAGCAGCAGGGCGCCAGCGTTCTGGCGGACTCGCTGCGTGCCGGAGCGACGGGCGGCGGACTGACGATGGGCAACGCGAGAATCGGCGTCGATCGCGTTGCGGCGGGCGGCTTCGACAATCTGTCGCTGCTCGCCAATGGCATGATCGACTTCGACGGTAACGTCGATCTGTCGATGGGGCAGAGCCTGCGCCTGACGGCGAGTTCGTTCGGTCAGGCGGCGAACGCGCGTGGCAGCGTTGTCAAGCTCTCGGCCCCGTATGTGCTACTCGCCGGTGCATCACGCGCGCAGGGCGAGGGCTTCCTCATGCCGAACCCGGTGAAGGGGTCGAAGAACGCCGTGGGCAGTGGTGTGTTGGGAGCGCCGTTGCCTGACGACGACGCGACGTTCGACGTCAATGCTTCGCTCATCGATCTCGCCGGGCCTATGCAGTTCGGGACCGCCGGGAGCATTGTGATGGGCGACGGCGGGCAGACCGAATACCGTCGTGCAGCATTTGGCGACGTGACGTTGCGCAGCACCGGCGACCTGCGTCTGCTCGACAAGACCGAAGTGTATGTGCCGGGCAATCTCAAGCTGGCATCGGCGCAGCTCTATCCGGTGTCGGATGCCACGGCGAAGATCGTCGTGGGGCAGCGGACCTACGTCAATCAGTGGAACGCGAACGAAACGCGGCTGGACCCGGCGCGTACCCTGACTATCGAACGCGTGGGCGACACGTTGCCGTCGCAGCCGTATTCGGTGTTCGGCAATCTCACGCTCAACGCGCCCACCATCCGGCAAGGCGGGGTGGTGCGCGCCCCGATGGGCTTCATCACGTTCGGCGAGATGGGCAACCTTCTGGTCAACAGTTATCTGCACCTGCTCCCAGGCAGCGTGACGTCCGTGAGCGCGGCGGGCCTGACGATACCGTACGGCGGTTCGCTCGACGGCCTGAGCTATCTCTACGACGGCGTCGATGCGAAGTTCGCGCTCGCCGGCGCGGGGCCGTCCATCTCCGTCTACACGCACTCGCTGGGCGTGGACGAAGGTGCCGTCGTCGACCTGTCGGGCGGCGGTGAGATTCGCGGCGCGGCTTTCCTGACCGGTCGAGGCGGCTCGGTCGACGCGCGGTTGTCGCCGCTCATGCAGGTCGTGCAGTCGGGCAACAAGGCGAGCTTCCGTCTGCCGTCGCTGTCGACCAACCCCGTCTACGCGATCCTGCCGGGGACGCAGCAAGCTTATGCGCCGGTCGTCAAGGACACTGGCGCGCTCGCACCGATGATCGGACAGCAGATCACCATCGGAGATGGCGTACCGGGACTGCCTGCGGGCACTTACACGCTGTTGCCGTCGTCGTTTGCGTTGCTGCCCGGCGCGTATCGCGTCGAATTGCAGACTGACGCCACGTCGCAAGCCGGTATGGCGCCGCTCGCCATGCGTAATGGCTCGCTGACGTTGCCTGCGCAACTGAGCGTGAACCATACGGGCATTCGTAACGTCTCGCCGACGCAAGCCGTCCTTACGTCGGGCGACGTGTTGCGTTCGTACTCGCAATACAACGAGATGAGCTACGCGGACTTTGCCCGAGCCGGGGCGGCCCGCGACGGTGTGCCGCGCTCGCTGATCGAGGCCGATGCCAAACGTCTCGATCTCTACTTCCTCGGTGACAACTACATCGGTAAGGTCGACGGCCTGCCGTCGTTGCGTTTCGACGGGCGTGCGAACGTCGCGCCGGGCAAGGACGGTTATGGTGCGAGCCTGATGGTGAGTTCGCCATTCAGCGGGAAGTTCGAGATTCTCGGCGCAGGCGGCACCCCGACGAAGGGTGACCCACTGCTCGTATCGCTGTATGCCGATGAAATCAACAAGATTGGCGTGGCCCGCATGGGGATCGGAGGGTTGCCGGAAGTTAGTGCCGACGGACAAGGCGCGCTCGCGGCGACGACCGCGTATCTCGACCGCACCGGTCGCGGCGCCGTCTATTCGGTGACGCTGCGCGACGGCGCGATCTTGCGCGCGGGCGAGGTCTTCATCGTCACGAAGCAGAGCACGTCCGGCATCACCATCGAGCAGGGCAGCGGGATCAACACGCTCGGTTACGGCATGCAGATGTGGGATGCCACCACGGGCTACACGTATTCGCCGGGCAAGGCGGGGGTGCTCGCGGTATCGAACGGACGGATCGCGCTGCTCGCACCGACACCGGGCGATTCGTGGAACGGGGCGGGCTTCATCGATCTGGGCGTCTGTGCGGCAGGCGCGACGTGCGCAGGCGACGCGCTGCTGCTGTCGGAAGGCTCGATTGCGGTGGCGACGGACAAGCGGTTCACGATCACCGATGCCGTGCGCTACGGCACGCGTCAGTTGTCGCTGTCGGTTGGTCGTGTGAACGTCGGCGAGCAGGCCTCGCTCTCGTCCCTCGCAGCCAGCGGGCGTCTTCCCGAAGGGCTGACGCTCAACCAGTCGGTGCTCTCGCGTCTGCTGCGTGGCGATACGGTGTCCGGCGCGCCTGCGCTCGAGAGTCTGTCGCTCATTGCCCGTGACTCGATCAACTTCTACGATTCGGTATCGCTCTCGACTATCGACGCGGCAACCGGCAAGTCGGGCATCGACACGCTCGTGCTCGGGACACCGGCGATCTATGGCTTCGGAGCGAGCGATGCCGTCGCGCGCATCCGCACGAACCGGCTGGTATGGAGTGGCGCGAAGTCACCCGCGGGCGCGATCGTGGCGGGCGGCGCGGGCACCGGCAATGGCCGTCTGATCGTCGACGCGAAAGCAATCGAGCTGGGCTACGGGCCGGGCACGCAGCGCGACGTCAACAACGCAATGAACCGTCTGGCGGTCGGCTTTTCGACGGTCGAACTCAACGCGAGCGAACGCGTGACGGCCAATCAGCGGGGCAGCCTGTCCGTCTATCGCTCGCGGGGCGTGTGGAACGACACGAAGCAGGATTACGACTACAGCGGCGGCGATGTCGTGGTCGATACGCCGATGCTCACGGGCGAAGCCGGTTCGGTGAGCCGCTTCAATGCGGGCGGAAACATTACGGTTGCCAATGCGAGCGGGCGCGCGAAGCCAGTGCTCGACAACGGTCTGCTCGTCTCGGCGCTGGGCGCGGAAGTCGCGCTCACGGCGGGCGGCACGGCTCAGGTGAATACGAATGTCGTGCTGCCGAGCGGACGCCTGAGCGTGTCCGCACTGGGCGACGTTTCGCTGGGCGACGGGGCGCAACTGGATCTGGCCGGACGCAAGCTCGATTTCTTCGATGCCAGCAAGTACGGCTGGGGCGGCGACGTCATCGTCTCCAGCGCGAACGGCAACGTGCATCAGGCGGCGGGCTCGCGCATCGACCTGTCGGCGCAGTTCAACCGCGCGGGCAAGCTCACGGTCGCGGCTGTCGGGCCGACGGGCGGTGTCGTGTCGCTCGCGGGCAAGGTGCTCGGGAGCGCGAGCGGCGAGTATGACGCGGGCGGCACGAACGTCCCCTTCGCGGCAGGCGGACTCGACGTGCGGGCGCAGCGTATCGACGATTTCGGCGGGCTCAATACGCGTTTGAACGATGGCGGCGTGTTCGGCAGCCGCAACTTCCAGACGAAGCAGGGCGATCTTGTCGTGGGCGACGAGATCCGGGCACGGGAGATATCGCTGTCGGTGGACGGCGGGCGTCTGGAGGTGGTCGGCAAGGTCGACGCGAGCGGCAAGCAGGCGGGTACGATTCGCCTGTCGGCCCGCGACGGTGTGACCATCGGCGGCAATGCGCAACTCGACGCGCACAGCACGACGCTGCGGCTCGACAGCTATGGCCAGCCGATCGAGGCGTCGAACCGCGCGGTCATTGAGATCAACGGGAATCAGGGGCGCGTGGTGCTCGCCGACGGCGCGCGTTTCGACGTGCGTGCCGGTACGGATGGCACCCCGTTAAACGTGGGGACGGTGGAGATCAGCGCCGCGCGTTTGGGCGGGGCGACGGGCAACGATATCGCCATCGACGCAGGGGGGCGTGTCGTGATCGACGGCGCGCGTTCGATCACCGTCAATGGCATGTATCGCGACCCGAACGCGGCGCCGGGAACGGATACGTCGGTCGACGGGCGCGGGTATCAGGTCATCAATCAGGGCTATCTCGACAGGCTCCACGATCAGAGCACGACGTTCATGACGAACGCGCTCGCCAACGGCGCTTTGCTCACGCGTCTGGCCGGTCTGCGTCGATACACGGATGCGTTCCATCTACGCCCGGGTGTCGAGATCGTCAGCGCCACGCCCGACGGCGATCTGCATATCGATGGCGATATCGACATGTCGCGTTATCGCTACGTCAGCCTGAACCCGCACACGCAGATGACTGGCGTGTACGGCAGCGGCGAAGCGGGTGCGCTCACGATTCGCGCGGGCGGCAACCTCCATGTGTACGGCAGCGTGACGGATGGCTTCGATACCAGCAAGCTGACGTCGAGCCCCGATACGAAGGGCTGGGTACTCACCAGCGGTAAGGCGGCGTGGGGCGGTGACGCCGTGGTGCCGACCGGCGGGCTGGTCACGCTGGTGGCCGGTACGTCGTTCCCGGCAGAGCGCAAGCTGAACTACGACGTGCAGGTGAACGGCGCATCGTTGCCGGCCGGGGTGCGGCTGCCGACGCGCGTCACGCTCACGGACAACGTCACGTTCCCGGCAGGGACGGTGCTCGGCGGCGCGGTGCGCGATGCGTCGGGCAATGTCGTCCATGCGGCGGGAACGGTGTTGTCGTCGCCGCTCACGGTGATCGGGGCCATGCAGCTCGACCCGGGCGTGATCCTGCCCACGCAGGCGTTTGTCGGACCGATGACATGGCCTGCGGGCGCCGTGATGCCGGTCAGTCTCGTGCTGGCGGGCGACGTGGCCCTGAAGAAGGGCGCGATCATCCCGGCAGAGACGGACGTCAGGCTCCCAAGCGGCGCGAAGTTCATCAACGTGCGACCGGCCGATGCCGACGGCAATCAGGGCCAGAACTTCGCCATCGCACCGATGCTTCAGCCCGGCTCGGCGTCGTGGTCGATGCGCCTGGTCGCCGGGGCCGACACGTCGGCGGCCGACCCGCGTGCGCTGCGTCCGTTCGCGAAGGACGGCCATCTGGTGCTCGCCGATACGCACTACGGCATGTCCATCGGGCAGTATCAGGTGCCCGGCACCGGCACGCCCAGCGTGTACCGTTGGGGCCCGGCGGGCGCCGACTACTTCGGTGCGACGCCGGGAGCGATCATCACCGAGGAGGAACTCAGGGCTTACGACCTCACGCCGGAGATGATCGATTTCTGGAATTCCATCGGCGATGTCGTGCAGACGGTTGTGGCGGGCACGCCGCCGGTCATTGCGACGGGGGCGATTCCGGCGCGCGAGCCGCTCTTCAGCGTTGTGCGCACCGGCACAGGCGATCTGGACATGCTCGCCGGCGGTAACTTCACGATGAATTCGCTGTATGGCGTCTACACGGCGGGCACGCAGGCGAAGGATGTGACCGGGGCTTACAACCTCGCACGTTCCAAAGTGAAGGGCGCCGCCGTGCTGGGGACGGGCGGCGGTGACTTCGAGAAGTACGTCGACGGGCAGGCACAGAGCCTGTATTCGGCGTGGTACCCCGAGCATGGGGGCAATCTGCTCGTGCGTGCGCAAGGCGATATTCGCGGTGACGCGACGGGATCGCGCGGGAATTTTGTCCGTGACAGCAGCTTTGGGACGCCGCGTCAGCTCATCGAATCGTCCAACGTGGGTAACTGGCTGTGGCGTCAGGGCTCTGGCTCCGCGATCGCGCAAGGCGGCGTGCCGACGTCATGGTGGATCAACTTCGGCACCTACACGCCGGGGCGCGACAGCGGTGGCTCATATCTCGATAACGCGCCGTACTTGCTGGGCTTCACGGGACTGGGCACGCTCGGTGGCGGCAATCTGGTCGTCGAGGCGGGCGGCAACGCCGGGTTGCTGGAGTCACGCATGGGGGCGGGCTATCTCGATCCGCACTACTACGTCGCGCGCAGCGAAGGGCTCAACGTCGCCGTCGCGAGCACCGGACGCGTGTCTGCCGACGGCGCGCAGATCGTACTCACCGGCGGTGGCGATCTGGACGTTCGCATTGGCGGCGGATTGAATCCGGTGCGCGAGGTGCGTGCTGTGACGCAGGCCAACTCCGAGGTCACCGATCTGTCGATCTGGCGCAACGACAACCTCGGGCTGTACGGCTCGTTCACCAATCTGCGAGGGGCGACGCGTGTCGAAGCCGGCGCATTGGGGGGATTCGATGCCGTCTACGGCGGCACGGACATCCGCGAATCCCGGGCACGCGATGCGTTCACGGCAGGGCGCGGCATCGGCACGGGCGGCCCGACGCTGGTGCTCGGCGACTCGACCGCGCGCATCGACACGCGGGGCGATCTGGTCATCGGCGGGTATGGCGACGCCACGCGCATGCAGCAACGTACGAACGGCACGCCGTTCTCGGCGAACGGGGTGAACTACGGCGGCGAAGGGTTCAGCTGGTTCACGCTGTGGACGCCGTCGACGGCCATCGATCTGTTCAGTGCCGGCGGTCATCTGGTGCCGATCACGGCGATTGCAGACGCCAATCGTCTCACCGCCAACTATGGGGCGACGGACGGTCGCTTCGTGTTGCCCGCAACACTGCGGGCAGTCGCGGCGAATGGCAGCATCTACAACGGCTATGCGGCGACTTACCTCCTGGATGAATCTCAGCAGCCGACCATCGGCACGACCCCGGCATTGCTCGCGCCGGAACCCGTCAGTTCGTTGTTCAAGGTCGCGGGCGACGGCGGGGCGCTCGAACTGATCGCAGGCGGTTCGTTGTACGGCGGCGGCTATCCGATCAGCCGGTCGGCGGCGACCCCGACGGCCTTGCCGACAGCGCAGAATCCGGCGTTCGCCGGGGGCATCGCGTCGACGGCGTTCGTCAACCGCGCCTATCTGACCAATGTGCGACAGGACGCGCTGGCACCTTCCATCCTGTTCAGCTACGGCATTGACAGCGCGACGCGCTTCCCCCTGTTCAGTCTGACGCCGGCCACGGTTTCCGGCTACGACTTCTCCGGCATGGCGCCCGCGCGTTTCTATGCCGTGACGGGCGATATCGTCGGGTTGCACACCGGGAGCATCGACTATCGGGGCACGGTATTGCCGCAGCCGGGTACGGAGGCCACCTGGTATGAGGGCAACGGCGCAGTCGCCATTCGTGCGGGACGCGATATCGTCAACTCAGGCACGCCGCTGGGCACTTTCCTTAGCACGAATGCTGATCTGTCAGGATGGAAGACGACGCCCGACTTCCGCGATCCGAGCAATCCGGGGCGGCCGGATCGGGTTCTGGGCAGTGCCACGACACGCGGCAATCTGATCGTGCACAACTCGGCAGACGACGTCTCGGTCGTCTCGGCCGGACGCGATATCCGTTACAGCACGTTCTACATCGCCGGGCCGGGGTTGCTGGAGGTGACGGCCGGGCGCGACGTTTTCATGGGCGACAAGGCGGAGCTGCGCAGCCTCGGCGCGCTCGCCAATGTGACGGCGGGCGACCGGAGCAATGGTGCGGGGATTGCGGTGGCGGTGGGCGTCGGCCCGAAGGGACTCGATGGGGTGGACTTCAAGGCGTTCGCGGCGCGGTATCTCGACAAGGGCAATCTGGCGGATGCGGGACGTCCGCTCGCGGATCAGCCGGGCAAGGCGGTGGTCGTTTATGGCGGTGCGCTGACGCTGTCCGGATGGCTCGCGCAGGAGTTCGGATACTCCGGGGACGTGAGCGGTGCCGAGGCATTCCTTGCGAGCAAGCAGGCCGATCTGGATCGTGCGAGTGCCGCAGCAGGGAACGCTGGCGGCGCCGCGAAACGGGACCTTCGCAACGAGTATGCGCAGCAGAGTCAGCGCTATCTGGTGAACTGGCTGACCACGCGCTTCGGCGATGCGACGAAGCGCAACGCTACCGGGGTGCACTTCGATGCAGGAGCGATGGACGCGCGTCAGTTCTTCGATGCACTGCCGGCCGAGCAGCAGCGCGCTTATTTGCGTGACGTCTACTTTGCGGAACTGCGGGCTTCCGGGCGTGAATACAATGATGCGACGGGCCCGCGTGCCGGCAGCTATCTGCGTGGACGTGAGGCCATCGCGACGTTGTTCCCGTCCGTCGACGAAAATGGTGCCGCGCGTAAGTACGACGGCAGCCTGACGATGTACAGCAGCGCGCAGTACTTCCTGGATAACGCATATCGCGTATCGACGACGAGGCCGCAGGCAGGCGTGAAGTATCTGACGCAGGCGCAGTGGATCGCGCGAGGCAGTCCATCGGTCGGGGTGCCGCATTACGAAGTGCAGGATGCTGGCATCCACACCGACTTCGGCGGCGGCGTCAGTATCGTTGCGCCGGGGGGACGGACCCTCGTCGGGGTCGACGGCGGTTTCGTCCCGGATGAGGGCTCGGGGATTCTGACGCAGGGCAGGGGGAACGTCGATCTGTACTCGTTCGATAGCATCCTGCTCGGACAGAGCCGTATCTTCACGACGTTCGGCGGCAACGTTCTGGCCTGGTCGGCGCAGGGTGACATCAACGCGGGTCGCGGATCAAAGTCGACGGTGGTCTATACACCGCAGCGTCGCGTGTATGACGGGATGGGCATCGTCTCGCTCTCGCCGACCACGCCGAACACCGGGGCCGGTATCGCGACGCTCAACCCGATTCCGGAGATTCCGCCGGGCGACATCGATCTGATTGCACCGCTTGGTACGGTGGATGCAGGGGAAGCGGGGATTCGCGTCTCGGGTAACGTCAACGTGGCGGCGCTGCGCGTGGTGAATGCCGAGAACATCCAGGTGCAGGGCAAGTCGGTGGGCGTGCCAACGGTGGCTGCCGTCAACGTGGGCGCGCTGACGAATGCGAGTGCGACGGCAGCGCAGGCGGCGTCTGCGGCGCAAGAGGCGGTGGCGCGCGATCGGGCGTCGGCGCGTCAGAACCAGTCGTCGATCTTCAGTGTTCGGATGCTGGATGCAGGTGCACAGACGGATAGCACTGGCAAACCGCGCGCCGACAATGGCCCGATGTTCCGCTACGACCCGACGTCCCCCGTGCAGGTCGTGGGCCAGATGAATCTCTCCGAGTCACAGTTGCAGGCGCTGACGCCGACGGAGCGGAAGAACCTGATGCGGTGACGTGAGCGCAATCATGTAGTGGAAGTCGGACAGGCCGTCGCAAGACGGCCTGTCTTTGTGCGCTCTATATATAGAGAAGACCTGCGGCGCTACGCCATCGAATCGAAGGAAAATGCGCGGTCTTCAAAATAGTTTCACAAATTGCTTGCGTGTCTTCGAGAAGGTCATTAATATCTCGTCTCTCGCAACGACAGCGACGCAGCGAAAGCAGCGACGAGGTTGAAGCTACGGGCTGCAAAGCCCGGTGGTTAGTGGTTTTGGAGCTTGTGAGTCGCTACGGCGGCGAACGAAAAGAGCGAAAAAAACTGTTGACGACGACGAGAAGCTGCGACATAATCTCACTTCTCTGCTGCTGATGCA
>NZ_CABPRV010000015.1 GCF_902459735.1 Pandoraea capi | reverse complement strand
GTTGTTTGGTTCTTTGTTTCAACGTTTACCCCGCCCAACAGGATGACGACTGCGGTAGGTATTTCAACAGCCTGCTAATGTGCTGGGCGTCGGGGCGCGCTCATATCGCCGCACTTGGTGCACCACAGGTGGTAACGGGCTTCCGAAGCCATGCCGACGGAACGGCTCTTTTATCTGGATGGCCGTCTCAGATTCCCCCCAGGGCACGGATGATCTGCTCTTCGATGAATCGCTTCTTCATGTCCAATCGCCTGACTACGTGATTGGACTCCAAATTGTCGCGCTACTCAAGTCGGGGGGGGGGGGGGGGGGGGGGGGGGGGGGGGGCGTCGAGGGCGTGGCGAATGTCTGGTTGGTGGCATATATGAAACCTTAAGGAGATGGCATGGCAGATCCAAGGATTAGTCTCAATAAGTTGGGCGAATACATGACCGCAACACCGGCCAGACGAAGGAGAATTGTCGAGGATCAAATAAATCCTAAGGATTTTATTGCGGCTCGATATGTTGATGCCAGAGAATATATTTCAGATTTTATTTGCGGGAATATCGATGAGGAATATTTGACGGATGTTGCTAAGAATCTGAGAAGTCAGCCCTACGACAGCAAATTTGTCGCTCAAGATAAAATTCTGTCGGCGGATGCGATCAATGATTTTTTGGGGGTATCTGATCAATTGCCCACTGGGTATAGATTTGAGAAGGTGGCCGCAAGTGATTCGTCGACGCTCGAAGTGTCTGGTGTGACTGTTTCCATAAGGCCAGACGTGTACTTGAAGAATGATGAAAATCAGGTGGTTGGAGCGATAAAGCTGCATTTTCCAAAATCCAATCCGCTCACCACGGTAGCAGGTGAGTATGTGGCAACCGGATTGCGCGCTTTTGTGCAAGAAGGCAGAGAGAGTCCTATTGACAACAAATTGTGTGTTGTTGTCGACGTTCCTTCTGCGAGCGTTATTTCGGCACCTAAGGCGGGAAAGAAGCGGATGAGCGATATCGAGGCCGCTTGCGAGGAGATTAATGCTCGATGGCGGGCGAAAAGTAATCCAACCTAGGCGGTAGAGGGGGGGGGGGCGAAGGGGAGTGCTGGTTCGAAATAGCTTGTTCCGTCGTGTGCCAAATTGAAGGTGGTTTCCGGCGTTTTGCGGAGCATCCCCATCTAAATTGCGGAGCACCACCCGCAAACGTCAGTAGGCACTATCAGCGAAACCAAAGAATTCTGGCGGAGGCGGTGAGATTCGAACTCACGGAAGGGTTACCCCTTCGCCGGTTTTCAAGACCGGTCCATTAAACCACTCTGGCACGCCTCCGGGGCGTTGCGCACGACGCGGGGCCGTGGCTTTGGGATGCCATCCTTGCGATGGCTGAGATGCGTGCGGTCCGGGGAAATCGGCGTCGGAATCCCGGCGCAGGCCGGTACCGCACGGCAGCGCGCATTATACCTGCTCATTCCATCATGTGAAGCCTTCATTCCACCTAAATCGCCTCACACCCCGCTAATTTCCTCGCTTTCCCTACGCCGACCCCCGTCCCCCTTGTCTTGTCTTCGTCCGGCATGCATCATGCCCCAATGACGTGCGGTGTACGCCCCCGGCGTTACCGTGCGAGGCCAGACATGACCCGGAGACACCGCATGGATGCCGACACCTCCCGCGCCCCCGCCCAAGAGACGTCAAATGACGCCAGTGGCGAGCGCAAGGCGATCGCCCCAACCGACGACGCCCAGACTGCCAAGGCCTTCACCTGGCAGATTCCTACCCTCTACAACATCGGCGTCGATGTCTGCGACAAATGGGCGGACGGCACCAACCGCCTGGCACTCGTCCACGAAAGTGGCGACGGCTCGCACGTGCGCCTAACGTTCGACACCCTTAAACAACTCTCGAACCAACTCGCCAACGAATGGCGCGCCAACGGCGTCAAGGCCGGTGACCGTATCGGCATCTTCCTGCCGCAGTCGCCCGCGACCCTCGTTGCCCACGTCGCCGCCTACAAGCTCGGCGCTATCGCCGTGCCGCTCTTCACGCTCTTCGGACCCGAAGCGCTCGCCTATCGCCTGCAAAACTCCGGCGCCGCCGTCCTCGTCACCGACCTCGCCAGCATCGGCAAGATCGACGACATTCGCGCCGAATTGCCCGATCTGCGCCTCGTGTATGTCGTTCATGACGACCTCCCCGAAGCCCATCATCACGTGTCCGACGATCAGGACTGGGGTGTCGCCGAAGACGGTCTGCTCGCGCTGTGGCCCGCCATCGTGCAGCGCGATGCTCACTTCGTACCCGTTCAGACACGCGCCGACGCCCCCGCGCTGATCATCTACACCTCCGGGACCACCGGCAAACCCAAAGGCGCCCTGCACGCGCACCGGGTGTTGCTTGGTCACTTGCCCGGCGTGGAGACGTCGCACAACGGGTTTCCGCAGGACGGGGATCTGATCTGGACGCCCGCAGACTGGGCCTGGATCGGCGGGTTGCTCGACGTGCTGCTGCCGGCGCTGCATCACGGCGTGCCGGTCCTGTCACGACGCTTCGAAAAGTTCGATCCCGTCGCCGCCTTCGATCTGATGGCGCGCCACGGCGTGCGCAACACTTTCCTGCCACCGACCGCGCTCAAGATGCTGCGCACGGTGGAGGCGCCGCGCACGCACTGGCCGCTGCAACTGCGCTCGGTCGCCAGCGGCGGCGAGTCGCTCGGCCCCGAACTGCTGGCTTGGGGACGCGAACACCTCGGCGTCGATATCAACGAGTTCTACGGGCAGACGGAGTGCAATATGGTCGTATCGTCGTGCGCGGCCGAATTTCCGGCACTGCCCGGCGCGATCGGACGCGCCGTGCGCGGGCATGACGTCACCATTGTCGACGACGAGGGCACGCCGCTGCCCGTCGGCTCGGTCGGCAACATCGCCATCGCACGCCCTAACCCGGTCATGTTCCTCGGCTACTGGCACAACCCCGACGCCACGATGGACAAGTATCGCGGCGATTTCCTGCTCACGGGCGACTCGGGGTTCGTCGACGATAACGGCTACATCACGTTCACCGGCCGCTCGGACGACGTGATCACCAGCGCAGGCTATCGCATCGGCCCGGGGCCCATCGAGGACTGCCTGATTCGCCATCCGTCGGTGCAGTTTGCCGCCGTGATCGGCGAGCCGGACGACTTGCGGACCGAGATCGTGAAGGCCTTCGTGGTGCTCAGAGAAGGCCACGAGCCGTCCGAGACGCTCGCCCGGGAAATCCAGACGTTCGTCAAAAATCGACTCGCTGCACATGAGTACCCGCGCAAGGTCGTCTTCCTGCCGGAACTGCCGATGACTGTCACCGGCAAGATCATTCGCAAGGCCTTACGGGAGATGGGCACGGCGCTGGGGTGATGGGCCGTTGGCCCTGAACGGCGCGCCGACGACCTGCATCGAGGCACTAAATCAAACGGCGGAACATCTCCGATGAAGATGTCCCGCCGTTTTCGTCAATGCCATCGTCAGACGCTTACTTGTCGTCCCGATCGAGGAACATCTCCTGAAGATCGTTCAGGAAACGCTGTCCTAACTCGGTCGGGGCAATGCGTTGCGGGTCGTCCACGAGCAGACCTTTCTCGACGCCCGCAGCCAGCACCTTGCCGATCTTCGCCATCGGCAAACCGGTGCGGTCGGCGAATAGCTCGCTCTTCACGCCATCAGTCAGACGTAACGCGTTGAGCATGAATTCAAACGGCAAATCGCGCGCGTCCACCTCGCGCTCTTCCTGAATGGCATTGCCCGTCGCCGCGGTCTCCATATACCGCTGCGGATGTTTGTGACGCACCTGGCGCAACACGCGATGGGGGAACGAAATCTTGCTGTGCGCGCCCGCACCGATGCCGAGATAGTCCCCGAATTCCCAATAATTCAGATTGTGCTTCGCGCGTCGGTGAGGCTGCGTGTATGCCGACACTTCATAACGTCCGTATCCCGCGGCCGCCGTGCGCTCGGCAATCCAGTCCTGCATGTCGGCTGCCGTATCGTCGTCCGGCACGGTCGGCGGGTACTTATGGAACTGTGTGTTGGGTTCGAGCGTGAGGTGATACAGCGACAAATGGGGCGGCGCGAACGAGATCGCCGTTTCCACGTCCTGCTGACATTGCGCCAGTGTCTGGTTCGGCAGCGCGAACATCAGATCGAGGTTGAAATTGTCGAAGTTCGCCTGCGCGATCTCGATGGCGTGACGCGCTTCGTCGCCATCGTGAATGCGGCCGAGCGCTTTCAGATGTTCGCTGTTGAAGCTCTGAATTCCGATGGACAACCGGTTGACGCCGCTGGCACGGAAGCTGCGGAATTTGTCCGCCTCGAAGGTGCCGGGGTTCGCTTCCATCGTGATTTCGGCGTCGGCATCGAGCGGCAGCAGGGCGCGCAGATCCGAGAGCAGACGGTCCAGCCCGGCCGCCGACAGCAGGCTCGGCGTGCCGCCGCCGATGAAGACGGTATGCACCGGACGTCCCCACACCAGCGGCAGTGCCTGTTCGAGATCCTGACGCAGCGCGTCGAGATAGGCTTGCTCCGGGAACGCTTGTGCGCCGCCGTCGCCACGCCATTCGTGCGAATTGAAATCGCAGTACGGACATTTGCGCACGCACCACGGGAAATGCACGTACAGCGACATCGGCGGCAACGCCGGCAAACTGATCTTGCCGGGCCGCAGGAAGTTCTGCACGGGCAGCACGGACTGAGGGATACCGCTCATGCTGCTTACGCCTCCCGCCCCAGCTTTTCCAGCAGTACGCGCAGCGCGCGTGCACGATGGCTGTGGGCGTTCTTGACGGCAGGGTCCAGCTCGGCAGCCGTCTGATTCAGCGAACGGATGAGGAAGTGCGGATCGTAGCCGAAGCCATGCGCGCCGCGCGCCACATCGACGATTTCCCCATCCCAGCGACCTTCTGCAATGATCGGTTGCGGATCTTCTGCATGACGCACGAGCACCAGTGCGGCGAAGTAGTAGGCGTCGCGATATCCGGGCTGATCAGCGTGCGGCGCCAGTTGTTCGATCAGATGACGGTTGTTCGCGGCATCCGATTTTTCACGTCCGGCACGCGCGGCGTAACGGGCGGAATAGACGCCGGGCGCCCCGCCGAGAATCGGCACGCACAGCCCCGAGTCGTCCGCCAATGCCGGCAGACCGGTTGCCGCCGCCGCGTGGCGCGCCTTCGTCAGCGCATTCTCGATGAAGGTGACGTGCGGCTCCTCGGCTTCGGATACGCCGAGCATGCCCTGCGGCACGAGCTCGATGCCGAGCGGCTCGAACAGCGACGCGAACTCGCGCAGCTTGCCCGGGTTGTTCGAGGCCAGCACGATCTTCTGCATGGCCATCGTCAGACTCCCAGCGCGCGCTTCTGCGCATCGATCAGTCGACGAATGCCGGCGTCGGCCAGATCGAGCAGCACATTGCTTTGGGCACGCGTGAAAGGTTCACCTTCTGCGGTGCCCTGAATTTCGACGAAACCGCCTTCGCTCGTCATGATGACATTCATGTCGGTATCGCACGCGGAGTCTTCGACGTAGTTCAGGTCGAGGACCGGCTGGCCCTGATACAAGCCGACGGAGACGGCTGCGACGTGCGCGCGGATCGGGGACGTTTCAAGCTTGCCGTCGGCGATGAGCTTCGAGACGGCGTCGTGCGCGGCGACGAATGCGCCGGTGATCGACGCGCAACGCGTGCCGCCGTCGGCCTGAATGACGTCGCAGTCGATCTGGATCGTGCGCGGGCCGAACTTCTCCAGGTCAAACACGGCGCGCAGCGAACGGCCGATCAGACGCTGGATTTCCTGCGTGCGGCCGCTTTGCTTGCCACGCGCGGCTTCGCGGTCACCGCGGGTGTGCGTGGCGCGCGGCAGCATGCCGTACTCGGCCGTGAGCCAGCCCTGGCCGGAATCGCGCAGGAAGCCCGGCACTTTTTCTTCGACGCTGGCGGTGCAGATGACCTTCGTCTCGCCGCATTCGATCAGCACCGAACCTTCGGCGTAGCGGGTGTATTGGCGGGTGATGCGCACGGGGCGCAATGCGTCTTGCGCACGGCCGTCCGGGCGGGTGATTTGCGTCATGAGTGAATGTCCTGCGAGGTGAATTTATGCGGCAATACCCGAATGGTATCGCTAAACGCCATCGGCTGGCCTGCACGTCACGTCGCCGCGGTCCGATTCGGCAGCGCAATCGCGCGTTCAATCTGAGCGGAATCGGGAGCCTGATCTGAAGCCTGATCTGAAGCCTGATCGGGAGCCTCGGGCCGGAAAATGCGATAATCGCGTTTCATCCATTGCATGCGAAACCGGTCGCTGCATTGTTCCGCGAAAATTCTGTCACGGCGCTGTGGTACCGGTCACCCCGATGAAAGACAACAATATCTTCAGTATGACCGGCTACGCCAGCGTCACGCGCGACATTGCGCATGCCGATGGAGCCGCAGGCGCGAGCGTGTCGGTCGAATTGCGCACGGTCAATTCGCGCTTCCTCGATCTGGCATTCCGCATGCCCGAAGAAGCGCGGGCGTGTGAACCGGTGCTGCGCGAAGCGCTCACCGCGAAACTCTCACGCGGCAAGGTCGACATCCGTATCAACGTACAACGTCCCGAGAACGGCACGAACGGTGCGCTCAATCTCGACGCGGTCAAACGACTCGCCGATCTCGAACAGCAAGTGCTCGCACTCTTCCCGGATGCCGAACGCATGCGCACGGGCGAAATCCTGCGCTGGCCGGGCGTGCTGGGCGAAGAGTCGGTAACGGCCGAAGCGTTGCGCGACGCGGTGATCGGTGCGGGCCGTACGGCCATCGGCGATCTCGTGGACGTGCGCAAGCGCGAGGGCGCGCAACTCAAGGCGAGCCTGATCGAACGCATCGAAAAGATGGAGACGATCCTCACCGGCCTGCAACCGCTCGTGCCGGAACTGATTTCGCGCCATCAACAGAAGATCGTCGATCGCCTTCAGGAAGCGCTGGGCGTCGTCGTGCCGGAAGGTTCGGTTCCGCCGGGCAAGGAAGAAATCGCAGAACGCATTCGTCAGGAAGTGACGATGTACGGCGTGCGCATCGACGTTGCGGAAGAACTCACGCGACTCGACGCTCACCTGAAGGAAACCCGCCACATCCTCGACAAGGGAGGATTGGTCGGCAAACGGCTCGACTTCATGATGCAGGAGCTCAATCGCGAAGCGAATACGCTCGGCTCGAAGGCGGCCTCGAAGGAACTCGCGGATGCCTCGATGGAGCTCAAGCTCTACATCGAGCAGATGCGCGAGCAAGTGCAGAACCTGGAGTAAGTCGTATGTCTTCGTCATCCCAAGCCCCGCACCCCCCCCTGCATGCCGAATATCCCGGCAATCTGTTCATGGTGGTCGCCCCTTCGGGCGCGGGCAAATCCACGCTCGTCAATGCCCTGCTCGCGCAGGACAGCGACATTCGTCTGTCGATCTCGAGTACTACGCGCGCACCGCGTCCCAACGAGGAAGAGGGCGTGCATTACAACTTCGTCTCGGTCGAGCAGTTTCTGGAGCGCCGCAAGCGCGGCGAATTTCTGGAAAGCGCGGAAGTGCACGGCAACTATTACGGCACCTCGCGTGTGTGGATCGAAGATCAGATGCGCGAAGGCCGGGACGTGCTGCTGGAGATCGACTGGCAGGGCGCACAGCAGGTGCGTAAGCGCTTTTCGAATGCCGTGGGCATCTTCATTCTGCCACCGTCCATCGAGGCGCTCGAAGAGCGTCTGAAGAAGCGGGGGACCGACGAGCCCAAAGTGATTGCGCGACGTCTTCTGGCCGCTGGCGGTGAAATTGCCCACGCGCCCGAGGCGGATTTCATCATCATCAACGACGAATTCCAGCGCGCGCTCGATCAACTGCAATCGGTCTTCACGGCGGTGCGTCTGCGCTTTGCTTCGCAGTACGCGCGGCACAAGACGTTGTTCACGGATCTGGACATCCACGCACCGAGCGAACATCAGTAACACCCGCAGGACAAGCGGCCTTCGCGTAGTGCGCGCGTTTTGCGCGTGTGCGCGCCGGCTGCGATAGAATACGCCTTATATTGAGAAGGAACCTCCTTATGGCCCGAATTACCGTTGAAGACTGCCTGAAACAAATTCCGAATCGCTTCGAGCTCGCACTCGCCGCGACCTACCGCGCCCGCCAACTGGCGCAAGGTCATACGCCGAAGCTCGAGAACAACAAGGACAAGCCGACTGTCGTCGCGCTGCGCGAAATCGCTGCGGGCCAGGTTGGCATCGAGATGCTCAAGAAAGTGCCGCTCTGATCGGGAGACTGCACTGATGCGATGTGACGTTCCGGGCCGCTCGACGATGCAGGTACACGTATGAGTCACGCGAAATCACCGGCCGCGTCCATCGCTGCGGATGAACCCAAAGCGGGGGAGCCCAAGCCCGAACGCAAGAAGAAAAAGGGCGAAAGCGCCACGCGACAGTACATCGACGCGCTGCTTGAGCAGTCCTATCGGCACCTTTTCGGTCCGACGGCAACGCCTGAGCAACCGCGCAAGCACGAGGTCGTCTCGATCGCCCGTCTTAAGGGCATGCTTGGGGAATACCTCAAGGAAAGCGACCTCGCGCTGATCAAAGAAGCCTTCCAGTTCAGTGACGAAGCCCACCTCGGGCAATATCGTCAGAGCGGACAGCCTTACATTACCCATCCCGTTGCCGTTGCCGAGATCTGTGCCGAGTGGAAGCTCGACGCACAGTCGATCATGGCTGCGTTGCTGCACGACGTGATGGAAGACCAGGGCGTGACCAAGGCCGAACTCGCCGAGCGATTCGGGCCGAAGGTCGCGGAACTGGTCGACGGCCTGTCGAAACTCGACAAGATGGAGTTTCGCAGCCGTGAAGAAGCGCAAGCCGAAAGCTTTCGCAAAATGCTGCTGGCGATGGCGCGCGACGTGCGCGTCATTCTCGTCAAGCTTGCAGACCGCCTGCACAACATGCGCACGCTGGGTGTCACGTCGACGGAGAAGCAGCGCCGTGTGGCGCGAGAGACGCTCGACATCTACGCACCCATCGCGCACCGCCTCGGTCTGAACAATACCTATCGCGAACTCCAGGATCTGAGCTTCGCGAATTACCACCCGCGTCGTTACGCTGTGCTCGACAAGGCCGTGAAGGCCGCGCGCGGCAATCGGCGCGAAGTGGTCGGCAAGATTCTCGACGCGGTCGAGAAGGCGCTCAAGGACGGCGAGGTCAGCGCCGACGTCTTCGGCCGCGAGAAAACGCTCTTCAGCATCTATACGAAGATGCAGGAAAAGCAGTTGTCGTTCTCGCAGGTGCTGGACGTGTACGGCTTCCGTGTCGTGGTCGAATCGAATGCACAGTGTTATCTCGCGCTCGGCGTGCTGCACGCGCTCTACAAGCCGGTGCCGGGCAAGTTCAAGGACTACATCGCGATCCCGAAGGTCAACGGCTATCAGTCGTTGCACACCACGCTCGTCGGTCCGTTCGGGGCACCGATCGAGTTCCAGATCCGCACGCGCCGCATGCACGAGATTGCCGAAGCGGGCGTGGCGGCGCACTGGCTGTACAAGAACGGCGGCGCAGACATGAACGACGTGCAGAAGCACGCGCACCAATGGCTGCAATCGCTGCTCGACATCCAGAGTGAGACGGGCGACTCCACGGAATTCCTCGAACACGTCAAGATCGACCTGTTCCCCGACGCCGTCTACGTCTTCACGCCCAAGGCGCGCATCATGGCGCTGCCGCGCGGCGCGACGGCGCTCGATTTCGCTTATTCGGTTCACAGCGATCTGGGCAACCAGTGCGTGGCCGTCAAGATCAACAACGAGTTGTTGCCGCTTCGCACCGAGCTGAAGAACGGCGACATCGTGGAAGTCATTACCGCCCCCTATTCGAAGCCGAACCCCGTGTGGCTCGGCTTCGTGCGTACGGGCAAGGCGCGCTCGGCCATTCGTCATTATCTGAAGACGATGCGGTTTGCCGAGTCGGTGCAGCTTGGCGAGCGTCTCGTCGAGCAGGCGCTCAAGGGCTACGGTCTGACGATGAGCGAAATTTCACCGGAGATCTGGGACAAGCTCGCGCAGTGGACCGGCAACAAGGACCGTCAGGACATCTTCGCGGACATCGGGCTGGGGCGTCGTGTAGCGGCGGTCATGGCCAAGCGTCTGGCGGTGCTGCTGTCGGGCAAGGAAGGCGAGAACGACGACAGCCCGGACGATCCCGATTCCCCGCGTACGGGCGACGAGAACGTCGGCCCGCCGGTGCTCATTACCGGCACCGAGGGCATGTCGGTGCAGTTCTCGGCGTGCTGCCGTCCGATTCCGGGCGATGCGATCATGGGCTACATCGGCATCGGGCTCGGCATGGCGATTCACACGACGGATTGCCCGGTCGCGCGGCGCATCCATCGCAAGGATCCGACCCGCTGGATCGACGTGGCGTGGGCGCCGCAGCCGGGCCGTCTGTTCGACGTCGGCATCAAGGTGCTCGTGCATCACAACCGTGGCGTGTTCTCGCGCGTGGCGGCGGATATCACGGCGTCGGACGCCAACATCGTGCACATCGGCATGGACGAAGTGGTGCCGGACGAGTCGGCCACGCTGCGCTTCCTCATCCAGGTGAGCGACCGCGTGCATCTCGCCAACGTGATGCGCCGGATTCGCGTGAATCCTGACGTGATGCGCGTGGCGCGGGAGCGTCCGAGCGAGCGGCATCAGGACGAGAGCCACGCCAATCACGCCATGCGTATTGCGCGCGAGCGCGGCAACTACTGATCAGTTGTACCGATGACATGAAAAACGCCTCTCTTTCGGGAGGCGTTTTTCGTTGATGCGACGACCGATGTGTCTGCGGTCGCGATTACTCCGATGGCGGATAACGCACGTCCAGAATCTCGATCTGATCGAGCCCGGCGGGAGTGCGCAACGGCACGGTGTCACCGACCTTCGATTTGGTGATGGCGCGAGCGATCGGCGAGATCCAGCTGACGTGACCCCGTTCTAGATCGACCTCGTCGATACCGACGATCATGATCGTGTGCTCATCGCCCTTGCCGTCGGCATAGGTCACTTCTGCCCCGAAAAACACCTGATCGACGTTTTCCTGACGGCGCGTGTCCACCACCTCGGCGTTGTCCAGCCGCCGGGTCAGGAAGCGGATGCGACGATCGATCTCGCGCAGGCGTCGCTTGCCGTAGATGTAATCGCCGTTCTCCGAGCGGTCGCCGTTCGACGCCGCCCACGACACGATCTTCACCACTTCGGGACGCTGATTGTCGATGAGATCGAGCAACTCGTCTTTCAGACGACGATAGCCCGTCGGTGTGATGTAGTTCTTGGTGCCCGCGGGAATCTCCGGGGCGCCGGCGTCGAGATCGTCATCGTCGTCGCCGTTATCTTCCTTGACGAAGGCCTTGTTCATAAGTCGAGGCGCGCGGCGAGCGCGTGCCAGAAGCGTTACACAATCCCTGCATTATAGGAGCGATGCCGCGAGCGCATGGGCAACGCCGCGCATTTCCGGTTTTTCCGGTCTCTGGAGCGATGGCAATCATTCTCAGGTGTCATGGAGCGCGCCGGCAATGTCCTCTACAATCGGGCAGCAAATCCCACACGAACACCGCCACGTAGGAGAACTGCGCCATGACCGATTCCACGAGTCCTTTTCTTGCCGTGCTCAAGCCGCATCTGAGCGATATCGGCGCCTTCACCGTGCAGCGCAGCCTGCCGAGTCTGCCGTTCAAAACCGTCGGCCCGTTCATCTTCTTCGATCACATGGGTCCCGCGACGCTCTCGCCGGGGCAGGGCATGGACGTGCGTCCCCATCCGCATATCGGGCTGGCGACCGTTACGTATCTGTTCGACGGGCAGATATGGCACCGCGACAGCCTCGGCAGCGATCAGCGCATCACGCCCGGCGCGGTGAACTGGATGACGGCCGGACGCGGCATCGTTCACTCGGAGCGTACGCCGCCCGACGTGCGCGAGCGCGGAGGCGACGTGCACGGCATTCAGACGTGGGTCGCGCTGCCACAGGCAGACGAGGAGACGGCGCCGTCGTTCGCGCATCACGAAGCGTCATCGCTGCCGGACATCTTCCTGCCGGGCGTTCACATGCGTCTGATTCTCGGCGAGGCGTTCGGTGAGAAGGCCCCGGTGAAAGTCTTCTCGCCGATCTTCTATCTTGCGGTGGAGATGGAGCCCTGCGCGGCGTTCGTGCTGCCGCCCGAGTATGCCGAGCGCGCTGTTTATACGGTGCAGGGCGAGGTGACGGTGAACGACGAGACGTTGCCCGAACATCGCATGGGTGTGCTGGCTCAGGGCGGTGACATGCGCATCGTTGCGGGCGACAAACCGGCTCGCCTGATGCTGCTCGGCGGTGCGCCGCTGGACGGCGATCGCTTCATCTTCTGGAATTTCGTGTCGTCGAGCCGCGAGCGTATCGAGCAGGCGAAAGCCGCATGGACCGCGCAGGAGATGGGCAAGGTGCCGGGTGAAACGGAGTGGATTCCATTGCCGGAGCGTAAGCCGTCGGCGAACTGAGAGGTTTGCCCGAGGGGCGCGCGGCGTGTGAGCGAGCGTGTCCCAGTGCCTTCGTACCTTAGTCCCCGACGCCTGCTGCCGAAATAACCGGCAGCAGGCGTTTTTTATGGATCTTGCCGACTCACGCGCTCAACACGATCACCGAGCAGTGCCGCTCTTCGAGCAGACGATGGGAGACGGCACCGAAGTTGAGCCGGTCGCCGAAGCGCGGTTGCACGCCGAGCACGAGCAGGTTGTGCTTGCCGTGACGGATCTGATGCAGCACCGCTTCGTCGATCTTGCCGCCCGCGAGCAGCCGCGTGCGCAGCTTCACGCCGTTGCGCTCGGCCAGCGAGTGCAGGTTGTCCATCATGGCGGCTTCGGCGGCGTCCGGACGCAGCACGCGGGGACGCCAGCGGCGATGCAGCATGCCCGGCGCCACGCGCGCGGAAACGTGTAGCGCCGTGACGGGCGCATTGGCGGCCCGCGCAAGCGTGATCGCCAGCTCGGCCGCATGCCGCGAATAGTCCGTGCCCGAGACCGGCACAAGGATGTTGAGCGGCGCGTCGGGCTTGCGCACGTGGTCGCCATGAGCGAGCACTATGGCGATCGCGCCGTCGAACGCTTTGGTCAGCGGCAACACGCCGGTCGGCAGGGGCAGTGGCGGGACGTCGGAGTCCGATTCCTCGCCGGGGGCGTCGAAACCTGCGATCACGAAGCCGTAGCCCTTGGCGATTTCGTCCGAGATCCGCGTGGCCTCATGACTGCTCCCCGGCTGCTCGGCTTCCTGCTCACGCGCGGTATCCGACGGATCGCTCGCGACGAACTCGCCTTCTTCGGTCGCGTCGCTCACGCGCTTGTCGTCATGCGCCTCGCCGACAGGCTCGTGCTTCGGAATGTTCTTATCCGACGTGTCGGCGGACGATGGCTTGTCTTCCTTGACCGGCCCGTGCGGCAATTCGGGCGTCTTCTGAGGCGATTTTCCCGTGCGCTCGCGCAGCACCAGGCGCGCCGCTTCACGCTCGACGTCCGTCGGCTTGTCCTCTTCGACGCCGGGCGTGCCGGGCGCGCGGGGGATGGCGCGGGTGGCGGCCGCGAGGGCAATGTCGTAGGCGTCCAGTCCGGCGCCTTCGCCGTCGCTATGGTCGCTGTCGTCGCTATCGTTGCTATTGCCGCCATCGCCGTGTTCGGATTTGGCCGGTTTCCCGCTGCGGCGAGGGGATTTACCGGCGGACGTCTCAGGTGTGACGCCCGTCGGTGCCAGCACGGTGGTGAGCGTGCCGCGCACGCCGGCTGTCAGCCCGGCGATCCACGCGGCGAAGCGTCCGTTGGCGCTGCCGTCGACGGCAGCGAGAATGCGCTCCACGTTCGGGAGAAAGTCCTTCTCCTCCGCCGCTTCCTTCTCCAGGCGCGCTTTCTCTTGCGCCGAGAGAGGAATGCGCACGAGCGCCCGCCGCAACACCGGCGGCATGATGAGTGTGGTGATGAGCGCCATGATGACGATCATCGTGAACAGGTCCTTGCTCAGCACGCCGAGCGACAGACCGATACTCGCCACGATGATCTCGGTCGAGCCGCGCGCGTTCATGCCCGTGGCGAGCGCGAGCGCTTCGGCGGAGGACATGCCGCCGAGGCGTCCGCCGATGAAGCAACCCGTGAACTTGCCGATGCTGGCGATCAGAATCAACCCGGCGACCAGCCCCAGCATGCGCCAGTCGAGCAGAATCGTCAGATCGACCGACAATCCCGCCACGCCAAAGAATACCGGGGCGAAGAGCGCGACGATCAACCCGCGCAATTGGGCTTCGATCTGCTCGGACAAAATGGGTGACTGCCCGATCATCACGCCAGCCATGAACGCGCCGAGCGCTGTATGCACGCCGAGCTTGTCGGTCGCGAGCGCCAGCACGAACGTGATGACGAGGATTGCGCTGAGCACGGGCATCTCGACGGTGAAGCGATCGTTCGTCCAGCGAATCGCCACGGCGACGGCGCGTTTGCCGACGGTGAAGCACAAGACGATGAACAGCAGCGTGCCCCCGAGGCTGATCGACAGATGCCCGAGATCGACCGTTCCGCTGGCCCCCAGCCCGGCAATGGCTGCGATGATGATCCAGCCGGTGGTGTCGTCGAGAATGGCGGCGGCCAGAATGATCTGACCTATGTTGCGGCGCAGGTAATCGACTTCGCGAATGACCATCGCCACGACCTTGACCGACGAGATCGACAGGGCCGTGCCGAGGAACAGCGACGTGACGAGCCGCGCCTCCGGGTGCGGCAGCAGATTGTCGGGCAGATGCCAGCCGAGCGCGAAGCCACACGCGAACGGAATGATCATGCCGCCCGCAGACGCGAAGATCGCCATGCGCTTCATGCGGCGCACGAGTCCCAGATCGGTCTCCAGACCGGTGGAGAGCAGCAGCAACAGCACCCCAAGCTCGGAGACCGCGTCGAGCATCTTTTTCTGGGTTTCTGTGTCGGGGAAGACGGCGTGTTGCCAGGCAGGCAGCAGCGCACCGAAGATGGACGGGCCGAGCAGTACGCCGGCGAGCAACTGCCCCATGACGGCGGGCTGGCGCAGGCGCTGCATGACCTCGCCGAGCAAACGGCCGACGAGGACCAGCAAGAGCAGTTGCGTGAAGAAGATTGCCGTGCCGTGGCCTGCGTGCATGTGCCTCCCTGCCTGTTATCGGACCGGTCGGGCATGTGACGAGACGCTTGGCCGAGGCGGGAACCTGGGGCGCGTTAGCGCGTCCGTACCGATTTGCCCAGTTTTGCGATTACCATGCTTCAAGCTGGCGGCCGTTTTCTATGAGTGACGGCCGCTATGGACGCAATTTACCACGCTCTATAGGATCTATGATCGATACCAACCTTGCCAGCTTCGATGACGACGTGCTGGCCGTCTCGCATCAGGTGCCCGTGCTGGCCGACTTCTGGGCGCCGTGGTGCGGCCCATGCAACACGCTCGGGCCGATGCTTGAGAAGCTCGAGGCCGAAGCGCAGGGACGCATCCGTCTCGTGAAGATCAACGCCGACGAGAACGCGCAGCTTTGCGCCGAATACGGCGTGCGCAGCCTGCCGACGGTCGTCGCCTTCGTCGACGGTGAACCCGTCGATCAGTTCGTTGGCGCGCTGCCGGAAGGACAACTGCGCGCGTTCATCGAGCGCATCGTGCCGAACCCCGCGGAGATGGCGCGCAAGGTTGCCCGTACGGCATTGGCCGAAGGGCAGCCTGCCGTGGCGCGCGACGCCTTGCAAGCCGCGCTCGCGCTCGACCCCGCGCACGACGACGTGCGCCTCGATCTCGTCGACGTGTTGCTCGGCATGGGTGACACGCAAGGCGCACGCACTGCGTTGACGCTGGTGTCCCCGCGCACGGCCGCCAGTGGCGACGCCCGCATCGCCGCGCTCAATACGCGTATCGCTGCGGCCGAGCAGGCGAGCCAATTGCCGCCGGCCGACGAGCTGCTCGCGCGGGTGAATGCCGATCCGTCCAATTTGCAGGCGCGTCTGGATCTCGCGAATCGTTATCTGGCCGAGCGTGCTTATGAGCCCGCGCTGGCGGCGCTACTCGACATCGTGCAACGCGACCGGTCGTTTGGCGACGATGCCGGACGCAAGTCGATGCTGGCGATTTTCGACGCGTTGTCCGAATCCGATCCTGCGACGGTGGCCGCATGGCGCCGCAAACTGAGCGCAGCGCTGAACTGAGCGACCCACGCCCTCTGACTCTCACCGAACTTCGATGACAGCTTCTTCGACCCCTTCCCTGATTACCTTCGCCCCTGCGCAAGCGGGTGAGGCCATCTTCGATCATCCGGCCGAGGCCCGCCGCGTGAGCGGCAATCCGCAGCGCGTGACGCGTCCCTTCTACACGGACGCTCTCGGCGAATTCGATTGCGGCGAATGGACGTGCGAGCCCGGCGCATGGCGCATCGCTTTCGGCGCACACCGTCAGGAATATTTCTCGATTATCGAGGGACGTATCCGGATCAGCGATCTCGAAGGCAATGCGTCTGAGTTCGGCCCCGGCGACGCCTGCGTGATTCCGGCAGGATTCGAAGGGGTGTTCGAGGTCGTGGAGCCGGTGCGCAAGCATTTCGTGATGTTCGAGCGCAAGGCCACCTGAAACATCTGAATCACCTGAATCCTCTGAGGCAGCGTCATGACACGTCTGATCTTTTTCTGCGGTCACGCCGGGGCAGGCAAGACAACGCTGGCGAAGCGTCTGATCCGTCCGCTGATCGCGCGCAGCGGCGAAGCGTTCTGCCTGCTCGATAAGGACACGCTTTACGGGGCCTACAGTGCCTCCGTCATGGGCGCGCTGACGGGCAATCCGAACGACCGCGACAGCCCGCTCTATCTGGAGACGTTGCGCGAGCCGGAGTACGCCGGGCTACTCGATACGGCACGTGAGAATCTGCGTCTGGGCGTGAACGTGCTGGTCGTCGGGCCGCTTTCGCGCGAATTGCGCGAAGGCTTGCTGTTCGATCGCGCGTGGCTGGATGTCGACGACGATGTAGGCGTGCATGTGGTCTGGGTGGATCTGGACGAGACGCATGCACACGAGCGGATCGTGAGCCGCGGCAATCCGAACGACGCCTACAAGCTGGCGCATTGGGAGGAGTACCGTCTGCGCCGCTTCATGCCGCCTGCGGCTGCGTTCCCCGGGCTCGTGCGATTCGACAACACGGCGCCGACGGCCGAAGACGACGAGCAACTGTTGCAGACGCTGCTGGCACACACGCGCTGAGCGGGAGGGCAGGCGAGGGCATTGGGCGTGTCATCGACAGGCCAGAAGACACGGCCGCCGCCGCATGCCGTGACGCGCGCATCGCTCGACGGGAATATTCCGAAAAGACGCGAGGCCGTGAGGATGGGGATCGGCCCATCGCTAAGGTACGGGCATTTTCCTTCCTGGTATCGCGTCGATCATGCCCCTTCTGCCCTTGCTGCCCCTTCTGCCCATATTGTCCCGTTCATGCCGTTTGCCCGTCTCGTTTCGCCGGTGGCTTCGCGTCCTCGCGCTTTCCTTGTCCGCAGCAACGTCAGGCACGGCACTGGCCGACGCGCCGCCAATGGTCGGCATGCCGCGTCTGAGCACGGTATCCGCGCCCGCGCGGGAACCGTCGACGCCGTTGCTGCCTGCTGGCGATGAGGTGTCTGCGGCAACTGCGGCATCTGAAGTCGCCGGGACGGCGGACGATACCCCGACCCTGACCCGCATCCGTGAGCGCGGACGCATCCTGCTCGGCTATCGGCAGACGGCCGTCCCTTTTTCGTATGTCGACGCACAGGATCAGCCGATGGGGCTGGCCTGGGCGCTTTGTCAGCGCATCGTGCCCGCGTTGCAGCGCGAGATGGCGATGCCCGAACTGCGCAGCACGCCGGTGCGCATCATCGAGCAGATGCGCGGGCCGCTGATCAAGGGCGACGCGATCGACATCGATTGCGCGCCGTCGACGGTCACGGCCGCACGCGAGCAACAGGTGGCGTTCAGCTTGCCGTATTACGCGGCGCACGTCCGGTTGATGGTGCGCCGAGGGGCCGGCATCGACTCGATCGACGATCTGCGCGGGTTGCGGCTCGCGGTCGTGCAGGGAACCACGGCCGAGCGCCTCGTTCGCGCGCAGCATGCCCGCGCCGGGTTCCAGTTACTGATGGCCCGCGATTACGACGATGCCTTTCGCATGCTGCGCGAGCGCCGTGCGCAGGCACTCGCGCTTGACGACGTCCTGCTCGAAGGCTTGCGCGCCACGAGCAGGACACCGGAAGCGTTTCGTATCGTCGGAGAGCCGCTCTCGGGGCAGGCCGAGTATTACGCGTTGGTCATGCCGAAAGACGACCCGGCGTTCAAGGACAAGGTCGATGCCGTGCTGGCCGCGATGTTCCGTAGCGGCGAGATGGCCCGGCTTCAGCGCGAATCGTTCCGGGCGGCATTGTCACCCCACGGGCATGACCAGCCGCTGGCACCGTCTGCTGAAACGATGGCGCTATGGGAAAGCGGGGCGCGCTATGGTGTTGAGCAGGAGGCTTCGGCGTCGTCACCTGCCGCAGGCAGTTAGTCGGCGCGACGAATGTCCCGATTCCCGTCACGCATAAGCTAATGACGAAGATTTCTTTGTGCGATTGCCCACATCTCTGTAAATTCCTATCGTGCTGTTAATCCGATAGGAATTTGCTGTGACCGGTCTCAAGGAAGTCAACTGGAATATCGCCGCCAAGCGCGTCGCGCTCGGCCTCTCTCTGTGGTTCGCCGCTCAGGCGGGGGTTTCGACCGCGCTGGCTGCACCTGCCAAAGCAGACGCTGTCGTCGCGCTGCCGACCGTCAGCGGGGAACTGACCGGTACCCTCAAGAAGATTCACGATACCGGGCTGATTACGCTCGGCTACCGCGAGGCCGCGATTCCGTTCGCCTACGTGAACGACAAGGGCAAGCCCGTCGGCTATACGATGGATCTCTGCTATGCGGTGGTCGATGCCGTCAAGACGGCGCTGAACATGCCGAATCTGCGGGTGCGTGAAATGTCGATCACCCCGCAGAACCGTATTCCGCTGGTGAAGAACGGCACGGTCGACCTCGACTGCGCACCGAATACGATTACGCCGGAGCGCGCCGAGCAGGTGGGCTTCAGCAATCCGTACTACGTCTCGGAAGTGCGTCTGCTGGTCAACAAGAAGGACAACATTCGCGACCTGCAAGACCTGAAGGGGCAGAATCTGGTGGCCTCGGCCGGCTCGACCGGTGAGCGTCTGGCCCGGATGCAGGCCGACAAGTTCGGGTTCCGCGTGATTCCGGCCCGCGACCATGCCGAATCGATGATTACGCTGGAAACCGGTCGCGCCAAGGCGTTCGCCCTCGACGACGTGCTGCTCTCCGGCTTCCGCGCGAATGCCCGCGATCCGGAGTCGTTCGCCATCGTTGGAGCACCGCTGGAGACGGAGCTCAACGCGTTGATGCTGCGTCGTGACGATCCGCAGTTCAAGCGCTTCGTGGACACCACGCTGGCGCACGTCTACAGCTCGGGCGAGATCCGCCGCATTCAGCGCAAGTGGTTCCAGCAACCGATCCCGCCGCGCAATGTGAATCTGAACCTCGAACCCAGCAAGGAAGTGCTCGAGGTCTGGCGCAAGGGGTCGCAAGTGACGGAATGACGCAGCGGGACGCCATGTCCCGCAATGCCACGTAGCGTAAGGCCTGGAAGCCCGCCGATAGCGATATCGGCGGGCTTTGTCGTTTACACATTTCGGCCCCGCGTTTACGCGTTGTTTACACCCCCTTTACCCCTTTTGTCCCCGTCTTTATGCGCCCCTACGTATCGTTCAGGGCACGGCTGGCGAGCGCTGAGCAAGGGCGCGTCGCGTCCGTGGCTTGCCGGCCGCCACACGATAGGGAGTTGTCATGGACTGGTTATATCTCGGCGTGATCGTGGTGTTCGTTGCCACGACCGTCGGCTTTGTCGCGTTTTGCGCGTCGGTAGGGGGGCAGCAATGACAGCCATGTATTGGCTGAGCGGCGGACTCACGCTCGCGCTGCTCGCTTATCTCGTCTACGCGCTGTTCAAGCCGGAGGATCTCGCATGACACTCAATGCCTGGATCCAGCTCGGCGTTTTCCTCGTCGTGCTACTGGTGCTGGCGCGCCCGCTCGGCCGTTTCATGGCCGACGTGCTCGCCGGTGAATCGCGCGTGAACCGCTGGTTCGCGCCGCTCGAACGCGGCCTGTATCGCCTGTGCGGTGTGCATCCCGAACAGGAAATGCACTGGCGCGCCTATGCGATTGCGCTGATCGGTTTCAATGCCGTGGGCGCCTTCGCCGTTTATGCACTGCAACGCTGGCAAGTGTGGTTGCCGTTCAACCCGCAAGCCTTCGGCAATGTGACGCCGGATTCGTCGATGAACACTGCCGTCAGCTTCGTGGCGAACACGAACTGGCAGGGTTACGCCGGCGAATCGACGATGAGCTATCTGACGCAGATGCTCGGCCTCGCCGTTCAGAACTTCCTGTCGGCAGCTACGGGTATCGCGGTCGTCGTCGCGTTGATTCGCGGCTTCGCGCGTCATACGGCGCAGACCATCGGCAACTTCTGGGTCGACATAACCCGTATCACGCTCTACATCCTCGTGCCGCTGTCGGTGATTCTTGCCGCAGCGTTCATGAGCCAGGGCGTGATTCAGAACTTCGACGCCTATAAGGACGTGACGACGCTTCAGGTCACGCACTTTGACAATCCGGTCCTCGGCCCGGACGGTCAGCCGAAGATGGACGCCGCAGGCAAGCCGGTGACGACCCCCGCCCAGACGCAGACGCAAACCCTGCCGATGGGGCCGGTGGCTTCGCAGGAAGCGATCAAGATGCTCGGCACCAATGGTGGCGGCTTCTTCAACGCGAACTCGGCGCACCCGTATGAGAACCCGACGCCGCTCACGAACTTCCTGCAAATCCTCGCGATCTTCCTGATCCCGGCGGCGCTGTGCCACACGTTCGGACGCATGGTCGGCGACCGTCGTCAGGGGCTGGCGATTCTGGCGGTCATGACGATTGCGTTTTCGATCGCAGCGGTCGCGACCGTCTCTGCCGAGCAGGCAGGCAACCCGGTGCTCACTACGCTCGGTGTCGACCAGCAGGTCAGCGCGACGCAGTCGGGCGGGAACATGGAAGGCAAGGAAACGCGCTTCGGTATCGTCTCGTCGGGCATTTTCGCGACGGTGACGACGGCGGCGTCCTGCGGCGCGGTCAACGCGATGCACGACTCGCTCACCCCGTTGGGCGGGCTGGTGCCGATGCTGTTGATGCAACTGGGCGAAGTGATCTTCGGCGGTGTGGGCTCGGGCCTGTACGGCATGCTCGTCTTCGCCATGCTCGCCGTGTTCGTCGCGGGGCTGATGATCGGTCGTACGCCGGAGTATCTCGGCAAGAAGATCGAAGCGTACGAGATGAAGATGGTCGCCGTGGCCGTGCTGATGACGCCGCTGCTGGTGCTGCTCGGTACCGCACTCGCCGTGCTCGTGCCGGCCGGACAAGCCGGTGTGCTGAACCCGGCAACACACGGCTTCTCCGAAATTCTGTACGCGTACAGCTCGGCGGCGAACAACAACGGCAGCGCTTTCGCAGGTCTGTCGGCCAACACGCCGTTCTACAACACCACGCTGGGTATCGCGATGTGGTTCGGCCGCTTCTGGGTGATCGTGCCGGTACTGGCGATTGCCGGTGCGCTGGCGCGCAAGAAGCGCATTGCCGCGACGTCGGGCACGTTGCCCACGCACGGTCCGCTGTTTGTCGTGCTGCTGCTCGGCACGGTGCTGCTGGTGGGCGCGCTCACCTACGTGCCGGCGCTTGCACTCGGTCCGGTCGCCGAACATCTGGCGATGATCGGTGCGCATTGAACAATGAAATGAGGCATTCGAGGCACTCATGAATCAAACCTCAGGAAATACTGTCACCCGGCAGGCGGGCGAGGGTCATACATCGGCGACAAAGTCGATGTTCGACCCGGCCATCGTCAAGCCGGCCATCGTGGACTCGTTCCGCAAGCTGCATCCGCTCACGCAGGCCAAGAACCCTGTGATGTTCGTGGTGTACGTCGGCAGTCTGCTCACGACCGTGCTGTTCGGCATGGCCGTGGCGGGCCACGCCGAGGCGAGCGCGCCCTTCATCCTCGCGATCACGCTGTGGCTGTGGTTCACGGTGCTGTTCGCGAACTTTGCCGAAGCGCTGGCCGAAGGGCGTAGTAAGGCGCAGGCGGCATCGCTGCGTCAGGCGAAGAAGAACGTGCCGGCCAAGCAGTTGCGCTCGGCGCGTCGCGACGCCGAATGTCTCGTCATCGATAGCGCCAGTCTGCGTCGCGGCGACTTCGTGCTGGTCGAAGCCGGTGACGTCATTCCGGCCGACGGCGAAGTGGTCGAAGGCGTGGCGTCGGTCGACGAATCGGCCATTACGGGCGAATCGGCGCCGGTCATTCGCGAATCGGGCGGCGACTTCTCGGCCGTGACCGGCGGCACGCGTGTGCTGTCGGACTGGGTCATCATGAAGGTGACGGTCAACCCGGGCGAGGCGTTTCTCGACCGCATGATCGCGATGGTGGAAGGCGCGAAGCGTCAGAAGACGCCGAACGAAATCGCGCTCACGATTCTGCTCGTCGCGCTCACGCTGGTGCTGCTGCTCGCCACGGCCACGCTGCTGCCTTATTCGATCTACAGCGTATTCGTCACGCACGCCGGGAATCCGGTCACGATCACGGTGCTCGTCGCGCTGCTGGTGTGTCTGATTCCGACGACTATCGGCGGGCTGCTGTCGGCCATCGGTGTGGCGGGCATGAGCCGCATGATGCAGGCGAACGTGATCGCGACGTCGGGCCGCGCCGTTGAAGCGGCGGGGGACGTAGACGTGCTGCTGCTCGACAAGACGGGCACGATCACGCTGGGCAATCGCCAGGCATCGCAGTTCGTGCCCGCCCCGGGCGTGGACGAGCGCACGCTGGCCGATGCCGCACAGCTCGCCTCGCTCGCCGACGAAACGCCGGAAGGCCGCAGCATCGCCGTGCTCGCCAAGCAGCGCTTCAATCTGCGTGAGCGCGAGATGAGTGGTCTGAATGCGCTCTTCATTCCGTTCACGGCGCAAACGCGCATGAGTGGCGTGGACCTCGCCGACAAGCAGATCCGCAAGGGCGCTGCCGAAGCCGTGAAGCGTTATGTGGAAGCGGCGGGCGGCGCATGGCCGGTGGCGCTGGCGAGCGCGGTGGACGACATCGCCCGTCGCGGCAGCACGCCGCTGGTCGTGGCCGAGCAGGATGCGAACGGCGCACGTGCGCTGGGCGTGATCGAACTCAAGGACGTGGTCAAGGGCGGCATCAAGGAGCGTTTCGCCGAATTGCGTCAGATGGGGATCACCACGCTGATGGTCACGGGTGACAACCGTCTGACGGCGGCGGCGATTGCCGCCGAAGCCGGGGTGGACGACTTCCTCGCGGAAGCCACGCCGGAAGAAAAGCTCGCGACGATTCGTAAGTACCAGGCCGAAGGCAAGCTGGTGGCCATGACGGGCGACGGCACGAACGATGCGCCGGCGCTTGCACAGGCCGACGTGGCGGTGGCGATGAACTCGGGCACGCAGGCGGCGAAGGAAGCCGGCAACATGGTCGACCTCGATTCGAACCCGACCAAGCTCATCGAAATCGTCGAGATCGGCAAGCAGATGCTGATGACGCGCGGCAGTCTCACCACGTTCTCGATTGCGAACGACGTGGCGAAGTACTTCGCCATCATTCCGGCCGCCTTTGCGACGACGTACCCGCAGCTCGACGCGCTCAACGTGATGCGACTGGCAAGCCCGTCGTCGGCGATTCTGTCGGCGGTGATCTTCAACGCGCTGATCATCGTCGTGTTGATTCCGCTGGCGCTCAAGGGCGTGAAGTATCGCCCGCTCGGGGCCGCGACGCTGCTGCGCCGCAACCTCTTCATCTACGGTCTGGGCGGGATTCTGGTGCCGTTCGTCGGGATCAAGATCATCGACATGTTCATCGCCGCGATGGGCTGGGCCTGATCGTGAAAGGGCCCGGACGCGTTGGCCGAAGCGGCTGAGCGTGCGGGCCACATCGCAGAAACTCTAAGGAATAGACGTCATGAAAACCCTCTTGCGCCCGATGCTGAGCCTGTTCGTCGTGCTCTCGGTCATCACGGGGCTGGTGTATCCGCTGGTCGTGACCGGCATCGGCCGGGCGGCGTTCTCGCGCGAAGCCGCCGGCAGCCTGATCTACAAGGACGGCAAGGCCGTCGGCTCCTCGCTGATCGGTCAGAACTTCGACGAACCGAAGTACTTCTGGGGCCGCCTGTCGGCCACGTCGCCGAATCCGAACAACGCCACGGCGTCGGGCGGCTCAAACTTCGGCCCGCTCAACCCGGGGCTGACCGACGCCGTCAAGGGCCGCATCGCCGCGCTGCGCGAAGCGGATCCGAGCGCCCAACTGCCGGTGCCCGCCGATCTGGTGACGGCCTCGGGCAGCGGTCTCGACCCGGAAATCAGCCCGGCAGCCGCCGAGTATCAGGTGGTGCGTGTGGCCAAGGCCCGCGGGCTGACGCCGGACGCCGTGCGTGAGCTTGTCGCGCGCAATACGCAGGGCCGCCAATGGGGAATTTTCGGAGAACCCCGGGTGAATGTTCTGAAGCTCAACCTGGCGTTGGATGGTTTGGCACGCGGCGCCGTCTGAAAGGCGCAGCCGCAGGCAGCGAGAACCGGAGAATCGCTGGTTTTGCCCGTCGGCCTGCGGTAGATTGGCGGCACGCCCTGCGCGTGCCGCATTTTTTGCATCGACGTGGCTCGCGTCTTCATAGTGGACTGATCCGATGGCTGGCATGGAACGCCCCGATCCCGACGAATTGCTTGGCAAACTGCAACGCGACGAAGCCCGCGAGCAACGCGGCCGTCTGAAGATTTTCTTCGGCGCGTCGGCGGGGGTCGGCAAGACCTTTGCGATGCTTCAGGCGGCGCGCAAGCTGAGCGAGGAGGGCACCGACGTCGTCGTGGGTGTCCTGGAGACGCACGGCCGCGAGGAAACGGCGCAGATGCTCGAAGGACTCGAAGTCCTGCCGCAGAAGTCGGTCGAGTACCGGGACCGCGTGCTGCGCGAGTTCGACCTCGACGGCATGCTCGTGCGCAAACCGGCCGTCGCGCTGGTCGATGAACTGGCGCACGCGAACGTGGTCGGGGAGCGACACCTCAAGCGCTGGCAGGACGTGCACGAACTGCTCGACGCGGGCATCGATGTCTACACCACGCTCAACGTTCAGCATCTGGAGCGGCTCAACGACGTGGTTGGTCAGATCACGGGGATTCGCGTCTGGGAGACGATTCCCGATCGCGTCTTCGATCTGGCGGACGAAGTGAAGCTCGTCGATCTGCCGCCCGACGAACTGCTCGAACGCATGCGCGAGGGCAAGGTGTATATGGCGGCGCAGGCCGAGCGCGCCGTGCGTAACTTTTTCCGCAAGGGCAATCTGATCGCGCTGCGCGAACTAGCGTTGCGTCGTACGGCAGACCGCGTGGACGCGCAGATGCGCGAGTACCGAGCGGATCAGTCGATCAGTCAGGTCTGGCAGGCGCGGGAGCGATTGCTCGTCGCGATCGGGCCGGGGCCGGAAGGCGTGGCGCTGGTACGGGCAGCCGCGCGGCTCGCGGCGAGTCTGCGCGCCGACTGGCTGGCGGTGCACGTGGAGACGCCTGCGATACTGCGTCAATCGACGGCGCGTCGCGAAGGCGTCTATGCCACGCTCAAGCTCGCGCATGAACTGGGCGCCGAGACGCTCACCCTCGATGGCGCGCAAGCCGCGACCACGCTGCTGGCTTATGCGCAGTTGCGCAACGTCTCGAAGCTGGTTGTCGGCGCGAGCGGGGCGCGGCGCTGGTGGACGGCGCGTACGCCGCTGCATGAGGAACTGGTGCGTCTCGCGCGCGGTGTCGACGTCGTGCTGATCGGCCCGGCTGCGGGCGACACGTCGGCCGACAAACGCGTGGTGCGCGGCGATTGGCGCGACTGGTTCGAAACGGCGCCCGAACTGGGGCTCGTCGGCGGGCCCTGGCGTGCGTATGCGTGGGCGGTCGGGATTTGCGGCGCCGTGTCGGTGGCGGCAGCCGAACTGACATCGTTCCTCGATCTGGCGAACATCGCGATGCTGTATCTGCTCGGCGTGATCGTCGCGGCGATGCGGCTGGGGCGCGGGCCGGGCGTGCTCGCGTCGTTTCTCTCGGTGGTGGCGTTCGACTTCTTCTTCGTGCCGCCGAAGATGTCGCTGTCGGTCTCGGATACGCAGTACCTGCTGACCTTCGCCGTCATGCTGACCGTTGCGCTGGTCATCAGCCATCTGACGACGAGCCTGCGTTTTCAGGCACGTCTGGCGACGTGGCGCGAGCGGCGCACGGGCGCTGTCTACGCAATGGCCCGTGAGCTGGCGGCGGCACTCACGACGCCGCAGATCGTGGAAATCGGGTCGCGTCATGTGCGTGAGGTGTTTCAGGCGCGTGTGGCGTTGCTGCTGCCCGATAGCCAGAGCAGCGTACGCCAGCCGGTGGAGAACGCACGCGCCGAGACGATGCCGCCCCACATCGATACCGACGTCGCGCAATGGGTGTACGACCGCCAGCAGGCTGCGGGCCGGGGCACGAATACCTTGCCCGGCTCGGATGCCTACTATCTGCCGCTGCGCGCGCCGATGCGTACGCGCGGGGTGCTGGTCGTCGCGCCCGAGGAGGGGGGGGGCGCGATCGGCACGCCGGAGCAACAACGTCTGCTCGACACGTTCGCGGCGCAAATCGCGCTGGCGCTGGAGCGGGTGCACTACGTGGAAATCGCGCAGGATGCCTTGGTGACGATGGAGTCCGAGCGTCTGCGTAATTCGTTGCTCTCGGCGATCTCGCACGATCTGCGCACGCCGCTGACATCCATCGTCGGTTTCGCCAGCATGCTGAGCCGCGACGCGCAGACGTCGGGGCCGCTGCGTATCGATCTCGTCGATGCGATCCACGAAGAAGCGCAGCGCATGACGGGGCTGGTGACGAACCTGCTCGACATGGCAAAGCTGCAAGCCGGGGGCGTGCAGCTCAATCGTCAGTGGCAGATGCTGGAGGAGGTCGTGGGTACGTCGCTACGCGCTTGCCGCCGGATGCTGGCCGGTTACGAGGTGACGACGCGTCTGCCCGCCGATCTGCCGCTGCTGCGTTTTGATGCGGTACTGCTGGAACGGCTCTTTACGAATCTGCTGGAGAACGCGGCGAAGTACTCGCCTGCGGGGTCGCATATCGAGATTGCCGCGCGCGTGGTCGGCGAGGACGTCGAGGTGAGCGTCAGCGACGACGGCCCCGGTTTGCCCGCCGGCATGGAAGGCCGCATTTTTGAGAAATTCATGCGCGGTGAGAAGGAGTCGGCCAAGCCCGGTATCGGGCTGGGACTCGCGATCTGCCGTGCCATCGTGGAAGCCCACGGCGGTAAGATCCATGCCACCAATGTCCCCGACGGGCATGGCGCGCGCTTTATCTTTACGTTGCCGGTAGAGACGCCGCCGGTGCCCCCCGAGGCGCCGGAAGGGCCGGAGGGGCTGGAGGCACTAGAGGTACTACAGGCGCTCGACAATCCCGATGACGACGTCGTGGCATCGAAAGCCCCGGCGGATGACGCGTCCCCGTCGAACGACCGAAACCCGGCAGACGCCACCGGGCAAGCCCCGCGTGCCCCTGACGCAAACGCGACACAACAACATGAGTGAACCGACCATCAACATCGTGGTGATTGAAGACGAACGCCAGATCCGGCGGTTTCTGCGCACCTCGCTGGAAGCGGAGGGCATGGTCGTGCACGAGGCGGAAGCCGGGCGGCAGGGCATGGTCGAGGCGGCCACGCGCAAGCCGGATTTGCTGATCGTCGATCTGGGATTGCCGGACATCGATGGCGTCGAGGTCATTCGCGAAGTCCGCAGTTGGACCGACATGCCGATCATCGTGTTGTCCGCGCGCAATGAGGAAGCGGAGAAGGTCGTCGCGCTCGACGTCGGGGCCGACGACTATCTGACGAAGCCGTTCGGGGTATCGGAATTGCTCGCGCGGATTCGGGCGCAATTGCGGCGTCATCATCGCGGTGGCAATTCCGAGACGCTGGACGAAGCGTTCTCTTTCGGTGAGATTCACATCGATCTGGCGCGCCGCAAGGTCACACGCGCCGGAGAGCCGGTCCATCTGACGCCGATCGAGTACCGCCTGCTCGTCACCCTCGTGCGCCATGCCGGACGCGTGCTCACGCATCGTCAGTTGCTCAAGGAAGTGTGGGGGCCGTCGCACGTCGAGAGCAACCACTACCTGCGCATCTACATGGGGCACCTGCGTCAGAAGCTGGAGGCCGACCCGGCGCAACCGCAGCACATCCTGACCGAGACGGGCGTCGGTTACCGGCTGGAAGTGGACGTCAACGGTTAAGCCCTGGTTTGTTAAAATCACGCTGTTCCATCCGCAGCGTCAGGCATTCAGTCATCAAGCCATTCAATCGACCTTCGATGGAGCCCATTGCCGGGACGACCCGGCAAGCGGTTCGCGCAGACTCGCGCATCTCCCGGGGACGACCCCGCTTTTTCATCGAAGTCTCTCATGGCCTGGATTCTGCTCGTGCTTGCCGGATTCCTTGAAGTGGCTTGGGCCGTCGGCCTCAAGTACACGCAAGGGTTTTCGCGTCTCGTCCCCTCCGTATTTACCATTGTCTCGATGGTCGGCAGCGTGTGGCTGCTGGCGCTCGCCGTGCGGACCTTGCCGTTAGGCACCGCCTATGCGATCTGGACAGGGATTGGGGCCGTCGGCGCCTTCGTCCTGGGGATCGTCCTGTTCGGGGAGTCGGCGTCGGCTGCCCGCATCGCCAGCGTCACCCTCATTCTGGCCGGATTGGTCGGGCTGAAGCTCACGGCGGCGTGATGTGCCACGGGGGCGATGACGTCGCCGCCCCCTTTTTGAGTCACCTGTGGTGCGTCGCCGTAACGCGCGGCATAATGGCGCGGTAACGGTCGCGGTCTGATGCGCGCTGTTACCGCGTCTGCAGGACGCGGACGCGTGATCGTGCGACGCCGTCATGTCGGCGGCAGCGAGGTCACCATGCTTGAATCGATTGCGCTCGGCGCAGGGCTGTCCTGGGGCAGCGGCCTGCGGTTGTACCTGACGGTGTTCTGCGCAGGGCTGGCGGCGCGGCTGGGCTGGTTGCATCTGCCTCCGACGCTCGCCGTGCTGGCGTCGACGTGGGTGATCGCGGCGGCCGGCGTGCTGGCGGCCATCGAGTTCTTCGCCGACAAGATCCCCTTCGTCGACAGTGCGTGGGATGCCGTGCACACCTTCATCCGCATTCCGGCGGGGATCGTGCTGGGCGCGGCGGCGCTGGGGCAGATGGACCCGACGGTCACGGTACTTGCCGGTCTGGCCGGCGGTGCGCTGGCCGGAACGGCCCATCTGGCCAAGGCGGGCAGTCGCGCGCTGATCAATACGTCGCCGGAACCTTTCTCGAATGTCGCGGCCTCAGCCGGCGAAGATGTCTCCACGGTGGGTGGTCTGGCGCTCGCGTTCTTCCTTCCCGCCGTTTTTCTCGTGATGTTGTTGGTGTTCGTCGTGCTGGCGTGGTGGTGGTTGCCGCGTGTCTGGCGCGGATGGCGCTCGTTACTGGCGCGGGTCAAAGGATTGAGGAACGATGGGGTTCACTGAGGTTGCCCGCCAGGCATGGCGGATGTTCCTGCGCGATTGGCGCGCGGGCGAGTTGCATCTGCTTCTCGTGGCGTTGTTGCTGGCGGTGGGCGCGCTGTCCAGCGTGGGTTTTCTCTCCGATCGGATGCAGGGCGGGCTTGAGCGCGATGCGCGTCAGATGCTCGCCGCCGATCTCGTCGTTCGCAGCGACGCTCCCCTGACCCCCGAATTTGCCCGGCAGGCGCAAGCCGACGGGCTGGCGACGGCCGTCATCGCCAATTTCCCCAGCATGGCCAGTGCTACCAGCCAGAGTGGCGAAAGTGGTGTGAGTGCCGGAACGAACGCGAGCCGTCTGTCCTCGCTCAAGGCGGTCAGCAGCGGTTACCCGTTGCGCGGCCGTGTGCGCATCGCGCCTGACGCCGCCGCCAACACCCCGGACGCTCCCGCCACCGACATCCCAGCCCCAGGTACCGTGTGGGTCGATGCCGCGTTGCTCGACGCGTTGCACGTCAAGCCCGGTGACAGCATCCGCGTGGGCAACCGCACGCTGCGCGTGGCGGCGGTCATCACTCGCGAGATGGATCGCGGCTACGGCTTCGGCTCGCTCGCCCCACGCGTCATGATGCGCTTCGACGAACTGCCGTCGACCGGCCTCGTGCAGTTCGGCAGCCGCATCACCTACCGTCTGCTGGTCGCCGGCACGGACGCCCAAGTCGGCAAGTTCGCCGCATGGGCGCGTCCGGCGGCGGAGCAGGCGCGCGGTGTGCATATCGAATCGCTGGAAGACGGGCAGCCGCAGGTGCGTCAGACGCTCGATCGCGCCGAACGTTTCCTCTCGCTCGTCGCGTTGCTCGCTGCCGTGCTGGCTGCGGTGGCGGTCGGTATCGCGTCGCGGCGGTACAGCGAGCGGCATCTCGACGCCTGCGCCGTCATGCGCTGTCTGGGCCTGCCGCGCCGGGCGCTGCGCGGCATGGTGACGCTCGAATTCATCGGACTCGGTCTGATCGGCGGCGTGCTGGGCGTCGGCCTCGGCTATGCGGCGCATGAGGTGCTGCTGGCACAGTTGGGTAACGTGATTCCGGCGGGATTGCCGGCGCCGACGTGGCGTCCGGCGGTGTTCGGGCTGGCGAGTTCGCTGGTGATGCTGCTGGGCTTCGCGTTGCCGCCGTTGCTGCCGCTATCGGAAGTCGCGCCGCTGCATGTGTTGCGTCGCGATGTGGTGGGCGGCGCACGTCGTCAGGGATGGCTCGCCTATGGGGCCAGCGCGTTGGCATTCGGCGCGCTGTTGCTCTTTGCGGCGCGTGATCTGCGCCTCGGTGCGATGGTGGCGGGCGGTTTTATCGCCGGTGCGATCGTGTTCGGCGTGCTGGCCTGGCTGGCAATCCGCGTGCTTGCGGCGTGGGCGCGACGCCACGGTGCGGCCGGCGGGGCCATGGGCGGCATCGGCTGGCGCTACGCGGTGGCGGGGTTGCGTCGTCGCGGGCTTGGCAGCGCGCTGCAAGTGGTGGCGCTGGGCCTGGGGTTGATGGCGCTGCTGCTGCTCGCCGTCACGCGCAACGATCTGGTGGCCGGCTGGCGTCAATCGACACCGGCAGACGCGCCGAACCGTTTCGTCATCGACATTCAGCCGGGGCAGGACACGCCGGTTCTCACACAGCTTCACGCGGCAGGATTGCCCGACGTGCAGCTCTCGCCGATGATTCGCGCGCGGCTCACGGCCATCAACGACAAGCCGGTGACCGGCGAGAGCTATACGGAGGAGCGGGCGAGACGTCTCGCCGAGCGCGAGTTCAACCTGTCGTACACGTCGGCTCTGCCCGACGGAAACCGTGTGACGGCCGGTCAATGGTATGGCGATGCGTCCAAACCGCAGATCTCCATGGAAGAAGGCATTGCGAAGACGCTCGGCCTGAAGCTGGGCGACGTGTTGCGTTTCGAAGTCACTGGGCAGACCATCGACGCGCCGATCACCAGTCTGCGCAAGCTCGATTGGGGATCGATGCGTGTGAACTTCTTTGTCGTGATGCCGCCGGCGGCGCTGCACGATTTTCCGATGACGTGGATTACGTCGTTCCATCTGGAACCGCAGCAGCAGGGCGTGGCGGACGCGCTGGTGCGTCAGTTCCCGAACGTGACGGTGATCGACACGGGCGCCTTGCTCGCGCAGATTCAGCAGATTCTGTCGCAGGTCATCGATGCCGTGCAGGCGCTTTTCCTGTTCACGCTCGCCGCCGGCGTGCTGGTGCTTTACGCGGCACTGGCGGGCACGCGTGACGAACGCATGCGCGAGAGCGGCATTCTGCGTGCGCTCGGGGCGTCGTCGCGACAGCTTCGCGATGTGCATCTGGCCGAGCTGGTGACGGTCGGCGCGCTCGCCGGGCTGCTGGCATCGTTGGGCGCCGGTGCGCTGGGCTGGGCGCTGGCGCGTTATGTCTTCGAGTTCGCGCTGAGCTTTAATCTCTGGTTGCCGGTGCTGGGCATCGGCGCCGGTGTGCTGTGTGCGCTGATCGGGGGATGGAGCGGTCTGCGGGCGGTGCTGCGTCAGTCTGCACTGCGCACGTTGCGCGAAATCTGAGTCTCTCGAAGGGGCGGCGCGCGACAGCGTCTCGCGCCGCAACCGCAGCCTCCGCGATTTCGAGACGGCGATCATGGCAGGCCCGACGGGCCTCGGGCACAATATCGGCCATGACGACCGAAAACACCTCCCAAACCTCTCCGGCGGACGACGATGCGCAGGACACGCCTGCCCAGCCGACCGCCTTTTCGCTGCTCGGCGGCGAGCCGCGCGTGCGCGAACTCGTCGACCGTTTCTACGACCTGATGGATCTGGAGCCCGAATTTGCGGGTATCCGTGGCATGCATCCGGCGTCGCTCGACGGATCGCGCGACAAGCTCTTCTGGTTTCTGTGCGGCTGGCTGGGCGGGCCGAACCATTACATCGAACGATTCGGTCATCCGATGCTGCGCGCACGTCATCTGCCGTTTCCGATTGCGTCGAGCGAGCGCGACCAGTGGCTGCGCTGCATGGCGCTGGCGATGCAGGATATCGGCGTCGAGGCCACGTTGCAGGAGCGTCTGATGCAGGCGTTCTACGGCACTGCGGACTGGATGCGCAACAAGGCGGGCTGAGGCGAGCTAAGGCGCTTCAGGGCAGATATCAGAGATTCATGACGAGCGGCGTGTCCGAGGCGTTCGCCACGCTCGACGACACACTTTTCAGTGATCGGTCGTCCATGCCGCTGTCGTCCGAAGCTTCGCCGGCTTCGAGATCCCATTCGGCGTCCCTGACCCGATAGCGTCCTTCAGTGCCGAACCCCTCCTCGTAGTTCAAGGCACGTTCGACGACATCCATATTGCGTTTGGCTTCCCTGGCGCTCATCCAGTCGACGACGCCGGTCGTCAAGGCATCGCCGAACAGGCGGTAGGCCAATGCCGCGAATCCGATGCAGTTCTGTAGGGTGTCGAGGTGTTGTAACTCAGTGCCCGGTGCTTCGGATGGCGACGGCAAGCCCAATGGCGCGGACGTCGATGTCTCGTCCATTTCCTGCTTGCTTTCATGTCCGCCCGCAAGCACCCCAGTGCCGTTGACGAACAGCATCATCGACGTGCCGAGCAAGGTTGTTTGATACTTCCCGCCGTAAGTCTCGAGGTGCTTCGAGCCGACGAGTTTTCCGGCCGACGCCATCCATGCCGTATTTTGGATTTGTGCGCTGGTCGACGACGGATTGCAGTATTTTCCGACGGCAACGGCCAAATCCATCAAGCTCGAAAGCGACGCGGCAGTGGCAGTGGAAAGCGTAACTTGATGGGCCGTGGAAAGCGTGCTGCTTTCATAGGTTTCCTTGATCGTGCTCAGGCTGGCCGCGCCCAATGCGCTGGCACTCAGCACGAAATTGCTGATGTGCTGAAACAACGCGGCAAATCGACCGACGGCCGGCGGCGACGGTGCGAAATCCTCCAGCGATCCGGCTTTTCGCGCGAGTGCGCTGAGCGCGTCGCCCGCGTCGGTCTTGAATGATGTCCCGTTGTTGCCGGGAAACTGCGTGCCGGTGGCGAGCGACGGGGAAACCGATGGGGTATTGGGGGAGAAGCGAGGGCTGTGCATTGCGGGGCAAATCCTTGATCAAAAGGGCGGGACGAGGCGAGTCAGAGGCTGTCGAGCAGGCGCGTCAGGTTGTCGTGCAGACCCGCGTGGCGATTCGAGCACCGCACCATTTCCAGTGCGTCGCTGGCCATCTCGCGAGCCGTGTGCACATCACCCAGTTGCTGCATGCAAATAGCGGCGAAGTAGAGCGGCTCGGGATTGCCGTATTCGCGTGACACCGCGACCATGAGCGGCGCCACGGCATGTTCGTGGTCACCGAGTTGGCAGAGCACATAACCGAACGCCTTGTAGACGTCGGCGTGCTCGGGAAGCGCGCTGCATAGGACGGCAAAGGCCCGCGCGGCGCCTTCCAGATCGTTCGCGGCATGGAGGGCGTATGCGTGCGCGAGTGCGCTGGCGTCGACCGGTCCGTTGATGTGCCCATGGAGCCACGAATTGGTGGAGGCGCCGGGCTCGCGTCCCATGAAGTCACGCGCAGGTGGTCGAGCGAAGGTGCCCGGCGCGTATGGGTTGCGCTGGGCAATGTGGGGTCTCGTCATGGCAGGTTTCCTTGCTGATGCTTCGAATTCGATCGCGTGGATGCGACCGCCACGTAATGTGCGGCTCACACAAAGTTGCGGCTATTGCACCGCGACAAACGGTGTCGAGAATTCGCGCAAGTTGCGGGCGGTTGGGGCACGCCCTATGGGATTTGAGGCGTCAGGGACTAAAGCGGGCGCGCTTGGGCGATGGCTCAGGAACCTGCCGCAGTGGCCGATAACGTCGACCGTACCGGCATTGGGGCGTGCGATTGTGCCTTGCCATGAGAACCGAAGTCGCGCGAATATGTCCCGTTCCCAAAGGAGGCACTATGACCACCGAAGCGCTGTTTCGACAAGACGCCTATCTGCGCCAATGTGAGGCGCGCATCACCCATATCGACGAGACGGGCATCATGCTCGACCGCACCGTGTTCTATCCGCTAGGCGGCGGACAGGCGGGCGACGCCGGTACGTTCGTGCTTGCCGACGGCACGCGTCTGAGCATTGCCGACACACGCAAATCGAAGCGCGAAGGCGCGACGCCGGACGATGCGGTGCATGTGCCGGCCGAGGGGCAAACCGATGCACTGGCCGGGTTGTCGGTCGGCGATGTCGTCCAGGCGGAAATCGATTGGGCGCGACGCTTCCGGCATATGCGGTTTCATACGGCGTCGCATCTGATGTGCGCCGTGCTGCCGCACCCGGTCGATGGTTGCAGCATCACCACGGAATACGCGCGGCTCGATTTCGTCACGAATGATCCCATCGAGCGCGAGACGGTCGAGGCCGGGCTGGCGGCGCTGATCGAGGCCGCGCGCCCGGTGGCGATCGACAGCATCAGCGACGAGGAGATGGCCGCACGTCCGGAGCTGGTCCGCACGATGAGCGTGAAGCCGCCGGTCGGGCTGGGGCGCGTGCGTCTGGTGCGTATCGAAGGCATCGACTTGCAGCCGTGCGGCGGCACACATGTGGCGAACACGTCGGAAATCGGTGCGCTGCGCGTGGCGAAGATTGAAAAGAAGACCTCTCGCACGCGTCGGGTGGTGTTGGCATTCGCCTGAGTCTGGCATCATCGGCCCATCCCTCATTTCCTTCAGGACGTTCGATGGCGACGCCAGCAGCAGAGATTTCGACGCAATCACAACCGATGCAACCGTGGCAAGCGGTGCTTGATTTCTGGTTCGGAACGCCGGATGCGGAGGTGTACGGGATGGCGCGTCCCGAGTGGTTCCGTAAGTCGGATGCGTTCGACGAAGCGATTCGTGCCCGCTTTGGCGCGTTACATGCGCGTGCCGTTGCGGGGGAATTGAGTGATTGGGCCGATACGCCGCTCGGCGCATGCGCGTTGATCGTGATGCTCGATCAGTTCTCGCGCAATCTCTTCCGGCATCGGGCTGAGGCGTTCGCCGGGGACGCGCAGGCGTTGGCGGTGGCGCGGCGTCTGGTGGAGGCGGGGGACGATCGTCGGTTGCCGACCGCGCAGCATCGCGTTTTCGTCTATTTGCCTTTCGAGCACGACGAGTCGTTGGAAAGCCAGCATCTCTCGCTGGCGTTATATGAGCAACTGGCGCAGGCGTCAGGGCTCGTGGACAACCTCGATTACGCGCGCAAGCACGCCGTCATCATCGAGCGTTTCGGCCGGTATCCGCACCGCAACGCGGCTTTGGGACGTGCATCGACGCCCGAGGAAATCGCGTTTCTCAAGCAGCCGGGATCGTCGTTTTGACGCGTCGGCTTTGGTGCCAGTGAATGGCGAAGAATCCGATGACGTACGCGAGAACGCCGCCGACCACGGCGAAGGCGGCCAACCCGGCGCAGAGATACAGGGTCGCGGCGCCGAAGTCGAACTGCGTCAGTTGTGTCCAGACGCTCTCGCTCGCATGCGCTGCCGCCGCGACTGTCGCTTCGATCTCGGCCTTGGGGGACCAGTCGAGCATCCAGCGCCCCACGCGATGCGCCCCCAGATAGACGAACGGCACGGTCAGCGGGTTGGTGATCAGCGTGCCGGCGGTGGCAAGAAACAGATTTCCGCGCATGAACGCAGCGACGAGAATCGCCACCGGCATTTGCGCCACGGGTAACAAGAAACCGAAAAAGACACCACAAGCCAACCCGGCTGCGACCCCTCGCGGCGTGGCCTGCCACAAGCTACGGCGCAGCAACAATCCGGCGTGCGGGCGCAACCAGCGCGAGCGCAGCAGTCGCATCGGGCGAAGCATCTTTAACATCATGGGCAGGTTGCTCGTCGGAGGATGTGGACCCAGGCGGGCATGGGGCACGGCGTGGCATAGTCAAACGTCCGCATACAACGGATGTCAGAGTGTGACGGGTGGCAAGAGTTCAATGAGGCTCCAAACTCAGGCTGTTGCCGGGAGATGTCACAAGATGCCGGTAAGACGCCACCGAACAAGCCGACGAACAAACCAACGAGCAGCGGGCGCGCGATATCGCTGAAGGGCGTAGAGGGCCGTACGGGGACCGGGCGTTGACGCGATAAGACGGCGGGAAGGCGAGCGGAGAGGAGCGTCGCAAAGTTGGCAAACAACTGCGGCAAACAGCAACGGCAATGAGCGGCAGGAGCGATCGCGAGGCCGACGGAATGCCGAAGGGTGGTGTGCTGCGGCGAGGGGGCTTGAGAAGGCACTGCGCGGCATGGCGGCCGCGCAGCGATCACATCGAAGGGCTTAGATCTGCGAGCGCTGATCCGACCAGCGATCGATTTGCGCCGGCTTGAAGCTGCGCATCGTGTCGAGCAGCGCTTCCGGCGACGTGGCGATTTGCAACTGATCGAGTTGCGGTGCCTTCAGGAACTGCTCGGTCACCATCGACTTGAGGAAGACCATCAGCGGATCGTAATACTGCTCGACGTTGAGCAGGCCGATCGGCTTCGCGTGATAGCCGATTTGCAGCCACGTGAACACCTCGAACAGCTCTTCGCACGTGCCGATGCCACCCGGCATGGCGATGAAGGCGTCCGAGAGGTCGGCCATCATCTGCTTGCGCTGGTGCATGTTTTCGACGACATGCAGTTCCGTCAGCCCGGTATGACCGACTTCCCTGGCCATCAGCGCCTTCGGGATGATGCCGACGGCCTCGCCGCCATGCGCGAGCACGGCGTCCGCGATGATGCCCATCAAGCCGACCTTGCCGCCGCCGTAAACCAGACGGATCCCGGCTTCGGCCATGCGACGGCCCAGTTCGCGGGCCGCTTCAGCGTATGCAGGACGCACACCCGTGGCGGCGCCACAGTAGATACAAATGGATTTGACTTCCGACGACATGCCTTACTGCGCTCCCTTGGACGAGGATTCCCGAGCCATCTTGTCATAAAGCTCGCGCGACTTGCCCTTCAGATACGGGGCCATCTGCGAGAGGATGTGATAGCTCGACTGATGCAACCCCGCGCCGATTTCTTCAGGATCGTTGTACTTGCGCGGGTTCATCACGAATTGGTACGACAACCAGTACGTGGACAACACCACCATGTTGGTGGTCACGACATCGATCTGCTCCGGCGTAATCTCCATTTCGCCGTCGGCCACGAGCAGGTCGCACATCTCGCGTGCGAATCGTTTCTTGTGGCCCACGATCTGCTTGAAATGCGTCTCGAGCGTGCGGTTGCGCGCCAGCAGGTCGTTCAGGTCGCGGTAGAGAAAACGGAAGCGCCACAGGAACTCGGACATGTATTGCAGATACGTCCAGACTTCGTCGAGCGTGGGCTTGTGGTCATCGGGCAGCCGCAGACGCCGTTCGATTTCCTGCTCGAACTGCGCGAAGATGCTGTTGATGATGTCGTCTTTGTTGCGGAAGTGATAGTACAGATTGCCGGGGCTGATTTTCATCTCCTCGGCAATCGTGGTGGTAGTGACGTTGGGTTCGCCGATTTCGTTGAAGAGTCGCAGCGACACTTCAAGAATTCGTTCGCGGGTTCGGCGTGGCGGCTTTGCTTCCATGTCTGTCGGCCCCGGTTAGCGGCAAGCTCGGCGAAGGATGTTCTCCGCTTGCGTTTATGAGTTGAGTGTCAGGTATACGGCGACCGATTATACCCGGCAGCCGACCGGTGCCAAGCATGGGGGCGGGGCAGGAAGCGCGATATCAGAAAAACGCCGTACGTACGAGTTCCACGATGACGGGCCCCGCAAGCGAAGCCCAGGTGAGCAGACACAGGCCGAGGGCGACGAGGACGGCGGCACTGCCGAAATCCTTGGCGCGCTTGGACAGTTCATGCCGTTCCAGTGAAATCCGGTCGATGGCGGCCTCGATGCTCGAATTGACCAGCTCGATGATGAGCACCAGCAGGATCGATCCGATCAGCAGGACACGTTCGACGGCGGTGACCGGCAGAAAAATGGCTGCCGGCAGCAGAATGGCGGCGAGCGCGAGTTCCTGACGGAATGCGCTCTCCTCGAACACGGCAAACTTGAAGCCGGACAGCGAATACTTCAGGGCGCGCCATGCGCGCATGACGCCCCGGTTGCCTTTGTAAGGGTTCGGTTGTTTGTCACGTGGCGGCGGGTGATCGATGAACAAGCGTCAGGTTCCTCGCCGCAACGGGCTCTATAGGTGGGTCAGATCGCAGGCGCGAGCGACGGCTCGGGCTTGCGAGGATGCAGGTGCGAGGCAAACTCTTCCGAGGCCGCTTGCCACGAGAATCGTTCGGCCCATGCACGGGCGCTTTCTCGCGATACTTTCAGCGCGTCGAGACACGCTTCGCGCAGATCCTCACGCAGTGCGCCGCCTTCGCCTTCGGGGCAACCGTCGAGGACATCGACCGGACCCGTCACCGGGAAGGCCGCGACAGGCAGACCGCACGCCATGGCTTCGAGCAGCACCAGACCAAACGTATCGGTGCGGCTCGGGAAGACGAAGACGTCGGCCGAGGCATACACCTTCGCCAGTTCGGGCTGCGAAAGCATGCCGAGATAGTTCACATCGGGGTAGCGCGAGCGGAGTTCGGCCAGTTGCGGCCCTTCGCCTGCGACCCATTTCGAGCCAGGCAGATCCAGCTTCAGGAAGGCTTCGATGTTCTTCTCCACGGCAACGCGCCCCACGTAGAGGAAAATCGGATGTGCTGAATTTAGCACATGTGCTTCCTGCACACGGAAGATGTCGAGATCGACGCCGCGCGTCCACAACACGACGTTATTGAAACCGTTGGCTTCCAGGTCGCGCTTGACCACGGGGGTCGGCGCCATGACGGCGCGCGACGGCTTGTGGAACCAGCGCAGGAAACGGTAGGTGGTGCTCAGCGGAAAGCCGAAGCGCGCCTGCACGTATTCGGGGAAGCGCGTGTGATAGGCGGTGGTGAACGGAAAGTCGTTGCGCAGCGCCCACTTGCGCGCGGCCATGCCGAGCGGTCCTTCGGTGGCGATATGCAGCGCGTCCGGTGCGAATTCCTCGATGCGCCGCGAGACACGGCCCCCGGCGAAGAAGGCGAGACGGATTTCCGGATAAGTGGGGCACGGGATCGTGCGGAATTCCTGCGGCGTGAGCAGCTCGACGCGATGGCCGGCAGCTTCCAACTGAGCGCGCGTGTTCTTCAACGTGCGGACCACGCCGTTGATCTGCGGATCCCAGGCGTCGGTGACGATCATGATTTTCATCGGGCGCTCCTTCGCGCACATGGCGCGGGTGGAATGACACGCGCAGCCGCGCGTGAAGGGGTAAGGGGGGGAGTGCGCCTGTCGTCTCAGGCGCTCACAGGCGTGGCTTTCACGCTCACGCGTGTGTCGCGTTTTTGCGTCCAGTAGATGATCTTCAACTCGCCCTCCATCGTCTCGACGAGTGCCGACAGACTCTCGACCCAGTCCCCGTCGTTGCAGTAGAGCAGGCCGTCGATCTCGCGGATTTCGGGCTTGTGGATGTGGCCGCAGACGACGCCGTCGCAACCCCGGCGACGTGCTTCGTCCGCCATCACATTCTCGAAGGCCGAAATGAAGTTCACGGCATTCTTCACCTGATGCTTCAGATACTGCGATAGCGACCAGTACGGGAAGCCGAAACGCGTGCGCACTCGGTTGAACCAGCGGTTGAGCAATAGCGTGAGCGTGTAGAGCGAGTCGCCGAGATAAGCGAGCCACTTGGCGTGCTGGATCACGCCGTCGAACAGGTCGCCGTGGGTGATCCACAGACGTTTACCCGACAAGGTGGTGTGAAAGGCTTCGTCGCGCACGGCGATGTCGCCGAAGGCCAGCCCGCAGAACTGGCGCGCGGCTTCGTCGTGATTGCCCGGGACATAGATGACTTGCGTGCCCTTGCGCGCGCGGCGCAGCATCTTCTGCACGACATCGTTGTGCGCCTGCGGCCAGTGCCAGCCCTTGCGCAGATGCCAGCCGTCGATGATGTCACCGACCAGATACAGGTAGTCCGAATCGTGGTGGCGCAGGAAGTCGAGCAGGTATTCGGCCTGACAACCTTGCGTGCCGAGGTGGATATCGGAGAGCCAGATCGTGCGGTAGCGGGTGATGCCCTCGGGCGGCGGGTCGAGCGGGTCGGGAGTGTCCGGCGGCAGATCGATCGTGGAAGGCGGCGCGGCGGGTGGGGGGGCGGGCGGGGAGGCGGGGCGGCCCGGCGGGGTGTCTGCGAAGTGACCGGCGCGAGCCGCAGGTGCGGGGATCGGCAACTCGAAGGTGGGTGTCGTCGTCATAGCGGCTCGCACGTCGCGTTGAACATGGGTGCATTGCGCCATGCCTTCGTGAAGGGAAGATGACAGTCATGCGCGTGTCGCGAAAGTGTCTTTTGACGTCGCGCAGATGCGACAGCCGCTTGAGCGGGGCAAAGCGCTTGCCATGCCCTCAGACACTCCGTGCGCCATGCGCGTCAGTTCGGGTGACGCAATCCCTGTGCAACGCGTTCGAGCGTCTCCAGCACCAGTGCCCGCGAACGTGGATGCGTGCCGAGCGACACGTGACCGAGGCCTTCCAGCGCGATGTTGTGCGCGCCTGGCAGCACCGACGTGCGCACGGGATACACCACGTTGTCGTGCGCGGTATAGATCGACGTGATGCGCGCGCGCGCCGTGTCGTTTTCGCCGTTGGCGAGCGCCACGAGCCAGTCGCTGCCGATGCTCATCTGGCGTACGTTGCGTCCAATGCCATGCCGCGCGTGAAGCGTGCCGAAGTGCGGCGAGCCCAGCGTGACCGTATGCACGACGGGCAGCATCGGATAGCGCCGCAGACAGGCGCGTGCCGCAAGACCGCCCATGCTGTGGCCGACGATGACGACCGGCGCGCGTGTGCGTTCGGCAAGCGCCTGTACGGCACCCGCGATGGTGTCGGCGTAGTCGTCGATGTCGCCGAGCAGCGGGGCGAGGTTGATGGCGTCGCAGTAATAGCCGGCGTCTGCCAGATGGCGCGAGAAGCGCAGCCAGAACGCCCGGTTACAGCCGTAGCCATGCAGCAGCAGAACGGCCACGGGGCGTGCCGGACCACTGGGCGCGGCCAGCGGCGCGGCACTGAACCACGGCTGGTAGATGTCGAGCAACAGGATCGACGCCGCACATTCGTAAGCCCAGACCGCGATGTTGGTGCCGGCGAGCGCGCGGCGCTCGGGCGTGGGATCGCCATGCGCGGCCATGACGAAGCCCGCAGCGAGACCGATGGCGTGAGAGACGGGCAACCACAGGATCGTCCAGAGGAACGTGGTCCAGGGGCTGTGCCAGGCCGACCAGGTCGCGATGGCAACGATGATCGACAGCGCGATCTCGACGCCGCCATAAACCAGATGCGGGCGGGAGGCGCGCAACGCGACGGCGCTGGCGGGTGGCGTGCTCATCGTCTCGTCATTTGTCGAGGATGCTGACGAGCCGGGTGCCTGCGAGCCGGTCATGCACGAACTGGTGGTCGGGCATCACGCGCATGGCCAGCGCCCAGAGCACGATCCAGCCGGCGAGCAGCGCGACGCTGCTCCAGCCGGTCAAGCCGAATGCCCAGTCGATGGCCATGGCCGGGAGTACCCACAGCCAGGCAAGCACGTAGCGCATGATGGCGCGGCCGACGCGCAGCGGCTGCCCATGCGCATCCACCAGGCGGATCTTCCAGGTCTTCATCGCAAGGGTTTGGCCGCCGTGGGTCCAGAACCAGACGAAATAGGCGCCGAGAACGAGAAACAGCCACGTCTGCATGGCATGGCGGTACATGAGACCGCTGCGTTGCTGCGTCAGGGCGCTGAAGAGGTAGCCGGCCAGGAACAGCACGCCGAAGAGCAGCAGCGACTCGTAGACCATCGACAGCAGCCGGCGACGCAGCGTGGGCACGGCATAGCTGCCAGGAGCGCTGCCCGGCGAGGCATTGGGCCCGGACGTCTGCCCGGCAAACGGTTGCGAACGCGGCGGCTTGGAAGGCTGAGGCGTAGCGGAGTCGGTCATCGCAGCGTGGTCTGAGGTCTTGTTATCGGGTATTGGGTATCGGAAGTCCCGCGCCGCGTTGGCTACGTTCGCCACGTTCGGCCTGGGCGCTGTGCGTTCGCATCGGGAGCGTCGCCCATTATGCGGAAGATTATGCCGATGGGCCAGCGAGCCCGCCGGTCGGCGCTTGGTGTGCCGTAATGCAAACGGCCGCCCGGAGGCGGCCGTCATGGCGTGTTGCTGCGAGTCGCTGCGTAATGCTGAGCGACGTCGCGTCAGTTGTGGTGGTACAGATCGGAATTGAACGCGTCGCCGCTCTTGTCGCCATTGGCCGGGGCGGCGCTCGCCGCGCCGTTGCTGGCCGCCGACGGAACGGATGCCGCTGCGCCCGGCATCGACGCCGCAGCGGGCTGCGAGGCGGCGGGCACCGAAGCGACCGGCGCGGGAACGGGCAGCGCACCGTTCTTGGCGGCTGCGCCGGTGTCCTTGCGATGCACGGCGGCGTAAGGATTCTTCACCCCCGAGCGGCCCGAGGGCGGGGCGCTCACGACGTTGGGGCGATTGGACTGCTTCTTGTCGTCGGCCGCCAGACGTTTTTTCTGTTCTTCCGTGAGCTGCTGGTACTGCTGCCACACCTGCGCCTTGCGCTCCGGCGGCAACGTCTTGGCGTTCTGGTAGCTTTCGCGCGCCAACTGGCGCTGCTCGGGCGTCAGACGCACCCAGTCGGCCATGCGGTCATGCAGGCGCTTGCGGGCCTCCGGCGACAACGTCTGGAAACGCTTGGCGATTTCGATCCACTTCTCGCGCTGGCGCTCGCTCATGCGGTTCCAGTCCTGGGAGAGCGGGGCGAGCGCTTCTTGCTGCGCCGCATTGAGCTTGGCCCAGGCGCCGCCGGGTGAGGGCAGCGCGGCCGCCGGTGCGCTGCCGTTGGCCGGGACACCGGCAGTCAGCGCGCCGACCGGGGCCGAGGACGTGCCCGGCGCGCCGTTGCCGGTCGCGGCCGACGTTGCGGTCGGCGGGGCGTCGGACACCGGGGCGGCATCCGGTGCTTGCGAGCGGCGCAGCGCGGCCGTGCCGGCAAGAGCGGCGACGATTAGCGCGGCGACCAGGAAAAGTACGTTGCGTCGCGTCACTGGGCGGTCTTGGATGGGGGGACTACTGGGCACGCTTCACATAGGCGTTGAAGCCGTGATCGGCATAGGCCGACAGCGGCAATTCGTCGCTCAATACGGCAGCATCGATATCCGCCAGATCCTGAATGTGTTGCTGATGTTCCCAGTACGCGATGCCGGCCAGACCGATCACCAGTGCGGCGAGCGGCCAGAGCAGGCCAAGGCGGCCGAGCTTGTCGAATGCGCGGCGCGGGCCGCCGATTTCCGGCGACTGCACGGCACCCACACCCGCGAGCACCAGCGCCGGTTGCACGACGGCGACCGGTTCTGGCTTCTTGCGGGCGAGCGCCTCCTGGCGCGCGGCGGCCAGCCGGGCCGCGATGTTCGGCGACGGCGAATCGGACGCTTCGTCCAATGCCAGTCGCACGCGATGTGCGAAGCGAATTTCCCTCGTTTCCAGATCGTGACTCATAACCTGATCCCTTTTGCCTTCAACGCCTGTGCCAACGCGTGAGTAGCACGCGAGCAGTGCGTCTTGACGCTGCCTTCGGAGCACCCCATCGTGGCGGCGGTCTCGGCAACGTCCATGTCCTCCCAATAACGCATGAGGAACGCTTCCCGTTGACGTGTCGGTAGTTTCTGTATTTCCGCCTCGATCAGCGCGAGGATTTCGGCACGCGAAACAGAGTCCTCGCTGCTCTCGGTTTGCACTGACCCATCCTCGCCCAGTAAGGTTTCCAGCGGGTCGAAATCGTCGCGCTCGTCCTCGCCGGGGCCGGCCAGGTTCGAAAACAGCGTCACCCAGGTGTTGCGCACCTTCTGGCGGCGGAAATAGTCGTGAATGGTGTTCTGGAGGATGCGTGTGAACAGCAACGGCAGTTCGGCCGACGGCTTGTCGCCGTACTTCTCGGCCAGACGGATCATCGCATCCTGAACGATATCGAGGGCGGCCTCGTCGTCGCGTACGGCATACACGGCCTGCTTGAAAGCGCGCCGTTCGATGCCTGCGAGAAAATCCGCCAGTTCCTTGTCAGATGCCATCCGGTGGGGTGCACGCAGCGTTTGCCGCTGCGCCTGTGAAATGCCGTGTAAGCGTAAAGATTACGTAAAGATCGCGTAGTCGGTGCGGATGCTACCAAAAACGCGCCTGCCTGTAACCGCTTTTGCTTCCGGTTGCGTCGCGTTGTGTCGTGTTACGACACCGGCGCATTCGCCAGCTTCCTATGATGTGAAGATTGTGCGCCAGCGTGGGGGTCTTGCACCGCACAGTGTGGGAATTTTGCGAAGCGAACTTCGCGATCATGCTGCAAATGCATAAACTCGCTTGACCATTTTGCTGCAAACCAGTAATGTTGCCAGTTCGCAATATCTGTGATTGTCTCAATATCGGCACGCCTATCCGGTGTGTCCATCATTCAGACGCGCAGCTTGAGCCCGGACCATAAGTTCGCGGGGAGAGCACCCGATCAAAATTTTTGCCGAAACTTTGAAAGGTCGACGATGAACATGCCAAGCGCGGAATTCTCCGAGGCGGAAGCTACACGCCACCAAAATACGACTGAAGACATGATTGGCGCCGAGATCCTCGTGCGCTCGCTTCAGGAAGAGGGAGTCGAACATCTGTGGGGTTATCCCGGCGGTTCGGTTCTCTACATCTACGACGAACTCTACAAGCAGGACAAGATCCAGCACATTCTGGTGCGCCATGAGCAGGCAGCCGTGCATGCGGCCGACGCTTATTCGCGTTCCACCGACAAAGTCGGCGTGTGCCTTGTGACGTCTGGTCCCGGCGTGACCAATGCGGTCACCGGTATCGCCACGGCGTACATGGATTCGATCCCGCTCGTCATCATTACCGGGCAGGTGCCGACGGCCGCAATCGGTCAGGACGCCTTCCAGGAATGCGATACGGTAGGTATCACGCGTCCGTGCGTGAAGCACAACTTCCTCGTGAAGGATGTGCGCGACCTCGCCGCCACCATCAAGAAAGCCTTCTATATCGCCAAGACGGGCCGTCCGGGTCCGGTGCTGGTCGACATTCCGAAGGACGTCTCCAAGGCACGTTGCCGCTTCGAATATCCGAAGTCGGTGGCGCTGCGCTCGTACAACCCGGTGACGAAGGGCCACTCGGGCCAGATCCGCAAGGCGATGAGCCTGCTGCTCTCGGCCAAGCGTCCCTATATCTATACCGGCGGCGGCATCATTCTGGCCGATGCGTCGAAGGAACTGAACCAGTTCTGCGACCTGCTCGGCTACCCGGTGACCAACACGCTCATGGGCCTGGGCGGGTATCGCGCGAGCGATCCCAAGTTCCTCGGCATGCTGGGCATGCACGGCACGTACGAAGCCAACATGGCCATGCAGCACTGCGACGTGCTCATCGCCATCGGCGCGCGCTTCGACGACCGTGTGATCGGTAACCCGGAACACTTCTCCTCGACTGCCCGCAAGATCATTCACGTCGATATCGACCCCTCGTCGATCTCCAAGCGCGTGAAGGTCGATATCCCGATCGTCGGCGACGTGAAGGAAGTGCTGCGCGAAATGATCGAGAATCTGCAAACGGCGGAACATGGCCCGGACACCGCGGCGCTTGCTGACTGGTGGAAGCAGATCGAGCAATGGCGTTCGCGCGATTGCCTCGCCTTCGATCGCGAGAGTGAAATCATCAAGCCGCAACATGTGGTCGAGACGTACTGGAAGCTTACGGACGGTGAAGCGTTCGTGTGTTCGGACGTCGGTCAGCACCAGATGTGGGCGGCTCAGTACTATCGCTTCAACAAGCCGCGCCGCTGGATCAATTCGGGCGGTCTGGGCACGATGGGCTTCGGCCTGCCGGCAGCGATGGGTGTGAAGATGGCGCATCCGGACGCAGAAGTCGCCTGTATCACCGGCGAAGGCTCGATCCAGATGTGCATTCAGGAACTCTCGACGTGCCTGCAATACCGCACGCCGGTCAAGATCCTGTCGCTCAACAACCGCTATCTGGGCATGGTTCGCCAGTGGCAGCAGATCGAGTACAGCAAGCGTTACTCCAGTTCGTACATGGATGCGCTGCCGGACTTTGTGAAGCTCGCCGAGGCGTACGGTCATGTGGGCATGCGCATCGAGAAGTCGTCGGATGTCGAGCCGGCACTGCGCGAAGCGCTGGCCCTGAAGGATCGTACGGTATTCATGGATTTCCAAACGGATCCCACCGAAAACGTCTGGCCGATGGTTCAGGCGGGCAAGGGCATCAGTGAGATGCTGCTCGGTTCGGAAGATCTGTAAGACGACGAGGCACGCTCGCGCTGCCAGCCGCTTCCGGCATTGCCGGGGCGCGGGCGCGACGTCCCAAACCAGGACAATCCGGGATACACCATGAGGCACATTATTTCTGTTTTGCTCGAAAACGAGCCGGGCGCGCTGTCGCGCGTTGTCGGGCTGTTTTCGGCACGTGGCTACAATATCGAGACCCTCACCGTCGCGCCGACCGAAGATCGTTCGCTTTCGCGCATGACGGTGGTCACGACCGGCTCCGATGACATCATCGAGCAGATCACCAAACACCTGAACCGGCTCATCGAAGTGGTGAAGGTGGTCGATCTGACCGAGGGGGCCCATATCGAGCGCGAACTCATGCTCATCAAAGTTCGCGCGGTGGGTAAAGAGCGGGAAGAGATGAAGCGGATGTCGGATATTTTCCGCGGCCGCATCATTGACGTTACGGAAAAGACCTATACGATTGAGCTCACCGGCAATTCATCGAAACTCGATGCATTTATCGAAGGGCTCGACCAGACGGCGATTCTCGAGACGGTTCGTACCGGTGGCTCGGGTATCGGGCGCGGTGAGCGCATCCTGAAGGTCTGACCGGCAACGACAACGCGGTAAGCGGATTTCGATCCATTCTGATTTCAGTTTATTTTTGGTAATACGGGACACTCCAAATGAAAGTTTTCTACGACAAAGACGCCGACCTCTCCCTCATCAAGGGCAAGCAAGTCACGATCATCGGTTACGGCTCGCAAGGCCACGCCCACGCACAGAACCTGAAGGACAGCGGCGTGAACGTGACGGTCGGTCTGCGCAAGAACGGCGCTTCGTGGAACAAGGCGGTCAACGCCGGCCTGAACACCCAGGAAGTGGCGGAAGCCGTGAAGTCGGCCGACATCGTCATGATGCTGCTGCCGGATGAGCAAATCGGCGATGTGTACAAGAACGAAGTGCACGCCAACATCAAGGAAGGCGCAGCGCTCGCATTCGCTCACGGCTTCAACGTGCACTACGGTTGCGTGATCCCGCGTGCTGACCTCGACGTCATCATGATCGCCCCGAAGGCCCCGGGCCACACGGTGCGCTCGACGTACTCGCAAGGTGGCGGCGTGCCGCACCTGATCGCCGTCGCACAAGACAAGTCGGGCGCCGCTCGCGACATCGCACTGTCGTACGCTGCCGCTAACGGCGGTGGCCGTGCCGGCATCATCGAAACCAACTTCCGCGAAGAAACGGAAACCGACCTGTTCGGCGAACAAGCCGTGCTGTGCGGCGGTACCGTCGAGCTGATCAAGGCCGGTTTCGAAACGCTGGTCGAAGCCGGTTACGCGCCGGAAATGGCTTACTTCGAGTGCCTGCACGAACTCAAGCTGATCGTCGACCTGATCTATGAAGGCGGTATCGCCAACATGAACTACTCGATCTCGAACAACGCTGAGTACGGCGAGTACGTCACGGGCCCGCGCGTCGTGACGGAAGAGACGAAGAAGGCCATGAAGCAGTGCCTGACCGACATCCAGACGGGCGAATACGCCAAGTCGTTCATCCTGGAAAACAAGGCCGGCGCTCCGACCCTGATCTCGCGCCGTCGTATCACGGCCGAGCACCAGATCGAGCAAGTTGGCGGCAAGCTGCGCGCGATGATGCCGTGGATCGCCAAGAACAAGCTGGTCGACCAGTCGAAGAACTAAGTTGTAAGCGCGACGTGCCGCTCGGTGCGTGGGCAGGGAAGTCTCCGGATCTCTCCGAACTCATGCATCGGTGGCAGACGATGATAGATAGTCGGGCTTGTGGCGACACGAGGTTCGGCCATCCGTGAATCATCGTTGCGTCAGGCCGTCCGTTTTGCCGTAGCCGTTGCTATGGCAAGGCGGACGGCCTTTTTCGTTTCAAACCCAGGGCTTTTTTCGCGTCGTCGCGAGCGGTGTTGTCCGGTCTCGCGAATGTGACGCGAACGTGTCGATTGGGGAAAAAGTGTCGCCACGTCGCGCGCATTGCTACAATGCCGCCACGTCACGGTTTGGCCCGAAGCAGGCCGACCCGCTCACTCAACCGTTTTACCAAGGACGCGAGTTCAATCGCATGAATTATCCTCACCCGATCATCGCCCGCGAGGGCTGGCCCTTCCTGGGTATCGCCGTCGCCGTTGCGCTCGTCGTGCATTTCATGGCTGGCGTGTTTTGGGCCGCGCCGTTCTGGGTGATCGCCCTGTTCGTACTGCAGTTCTTCCGCGATCCGCCGCGTGAAGTGCCCCAGCAGGCCGGTGCCGTGCTGTCCCCGGCAGACGGTCGCATCGTGGCCATCGAAACCACGCAGGACCCCTATGCAGGCCGTGAAGCGCTGAAGATCAGCGTGTTCATGAACGTCTTCAATGTCCACTCGAATCGTGCGCCGGTTGACGGCACGGTGACCAAGGTGGAATATTTCCCGGGCCGCTTCTTCAACGCCGATCTGGACAAGGCATCGCTCGAGAACGAGCGTAATGCGCTGGTGATCGACGTCGGTGGCCAGATCGTCACGAGCGTGCAGGTCGCCGGTCTGATTGCGCGCCGTATCCTGTGCTACGTGAAGGCGGGCGACCGTCTCTCGCGCGGCCAGCGCTACGGCTTCATTCGCTTCGGTTCGCGTGTCGACGTGTACCTGCCGCTCGGTTCGCGTCCGCGCGTGGCCATTGGCGACAAGGTGTCCGCCACCTCGACGATCCTCGCCGAGCTGTAAGCTGCGCCTGACTGCATCAGGGCCGTCGGCGGCGGTGTGACACGGGGTCGCACGTCGCCGCATCGTCGCGTCGGGGCTCGTATCCTGAGCGTGATGACGAAACGGCCTGCAACTGCTTTCGCTTTTCGCGTTCCAATAGCGGTGATCCGTCGCGGGTTCGCCCGCAGTCTTGGGGTCAGTGAGTCGACCCTAGCATCGTCAAGGAGTTACAGATGCCGGAAAACCATCGCGGCCGCTTGCGCAACAATGTCAGGCATCTCTCGCCGTTCGGCCGTCACAAGAATCCCTCAGAGCCATCGATGAACGAAGACCACGATCCGGGTGTGGACGAGGACCTGCCGGTGCGCCCGCGCAATCGCGGCATCTATCTGCTGCCCAACGCTTTCACGACTGCCGCGCTGTTCTGCGGCTTCTTCGCCATCGTCCAGGCGATGAACGACCGCTTCGAGCAAGCCGCCATCGCGATCTTTTTCGCGATGGTGCTCGACGGCATGGACGGGCGCGTTGCCCGCATGACCAATACGCAGAGCGCCTTTGGCGAACAATACGATTCGCTCTCGGACATGACGTCGTTCGGCGTAGCGCCGGCGCTGGTGATGTACGAGTGGATTCTGCATGAGATCGGCAAGTGGGGATGGCTCGCGGCGTTCGTCTACGTTGCGGGCGCGGCGCTGCGTCTGGCCCGTTTCAATACGAACATCGGCGTGGTCGACAAGCGCTTCTTCCAGGGGCTGGCCAGCCCGGCGGCGGCGGCGCTCATTGCCGGCTTCGTCTGGATTACGATCGACAACAAGTTGCCGGTCAACGTGTTCTGGATGCCGTGGGTGGCGTTTTTCCTGACGATTTACGCCGGGATGTCCATGGTCTCGAATGCGCCGTTCTACAGCGGCAAGGCGCTGGACGTGCGCCAGCGCGTGTCGTTCGGCGTGGTGCTGCTGTTCATGGTCGGCTTTATTCTGGTGTCGTCCGACCCGCCGCTGGTGCTTTTCGGCATGTTCTGCCTGTACAGCATTTCGGGCTACGTGCTGTGGGCGTTCCGCTTCCTGAAGGGCCGCCGGCAGCGGATCTTCGGTGAGGTCGACGAGTAAATCGGTCAATACAAGGGGCGTATGAGTACGCCCCCTTGTCACATCTACCTGTCAGAGTTGTCAGGTATTACGCCATCGGAATGTTCTACTCTTGACGATGGCGGCATCGAAGTACCCCCTGTGGCCCGGTCCGCGAGGCAATGCATGTGTGACCCGGCGCCGTTTCCGTAGGTCAATGTGACGAAGGAGAAATCATGGGCATTCTGGACTTCGTGAAGGAAGCTGGCGAAGCGCTTCTCGGCAAGGCGCAGGCGGCTGAGCCGCCGCCTCCCGGCCCCGATGCCGACGCGGCCAATCGTGCGGCAGGTGAAGCCATCGAGAAGTACATCGGCAGCCAGGGGCTGAGTGCGACGGCGCTCAGTGTCGAGTTCGACGGCGCAACACGCACGGCAACGGCGCGTGGCGTGGCGCCGGATCAGGCGACCAAGGAAAAGATCCTGCTGTGCTGTGGCAACGTCAAGGGCGTCGAGAAGGTGAACGACCAGATGTCCGTCTCGACCGCCTCCGCCGAGGCGAACTACTACACGGTCAAATCGGGCGACACGCTTTCGGCGATCTCCAAGGCGCAATACGGTGACGCCAACAAGTACAACGCCATCTTCGAGGCCAACAAGCCGATGCTTTCCAGCCCGGACAAGATTTACCCTGGGCAGGTGCTGCGGATCCCGCCGCTCTGATTCGTCGGCGGCGGCGTCATCGCGATCAGCCCGGCTTCGGCCGGGCTTCGTCGTTTTGGGCGGGAACACCGCGCGGGGCGCGTCGTCGCCTGCAAACGCCCGTGCGCATGGGCGTTGCCGGCGATTCCCCGCGTTGCGAAAACCCCCGATTGCGACTATATTGGCGCTCATGATTTCAGGCGCCACCCCGGCTCCGGGCCTTCCTCACGCAACGCCACCGCTATGCCGTTTTTCCGCCTTCGGGCCGGCCATGCCTGCGCGCGTGGCGCGCTGATTCCCTCCCGGTAGTTGCCCGCCTCAGCGGCCGTGTGCGTGTTTGCGCGCAGGCGCTGCCGCCAGACATCAAGAACAATCCCTACGAGATCCCCACAGGAGCAAATCATGGCCGACAAGCTGATCATTTTCGACACGACCCTGCGCGACGGTGAGCAGTCGCCGGGCGCGTCGATGACGCGCGACGAGAAGATCCGCATCGCCCGCCAACTGGAGCGTTTGCGCGTGGACGTCATCGAAGCCGGCTTCGCCGCCAGCTCGAACGGTGACTTCGAATCGATTCGGGCCATCGCCGGCATCGTCAAGGACAGCACCGTGTGCTCGCTGGCCCGTGCCAACGACCGCGATATTGCCCGCGCCGCCGAAGCGCTCAAGGGGGCGAATTCGTCGCGTATCCACACGTTCATCGCCACGTCGCCGCTGCACATGGAGAAGAAGCTGCGCATGACGCCTGATCAGGTGTTCGAGCAGGCGAAGCTCGCGGTGCGCTATGCGCGTCAGTTCACGGACAACATCGAGTTCTCGCCGGAAGACGGCAGCCGCTCGGATCTGGATTTCCTGTGCCGTGTGCTCGAAGCCGTGATCAACGAAGGCGCGACGACCATCAACGTGGCCGATACCGTCGGCTATGGCGTGCCGGAGCTCTACGGTCAACTGGTGCGTACGCTGCGCGAGCGCGTGCCCAACTCGGACAAGGCGGTCTGGTCGGTTCACTGCCACAACGACCTCGGCATTGCCGTAGCGAACTCGCTGGCCGGCGTACAGCTGGGCGGCGCGCGTCAGATCGAGTGCACGATCAACGGTCTGGGCGAGCGCGCGGGTAACACGTCGCTCGAAGAAGTCGTGATGGCGCTCAAGACCCGCAAGGATTACTTCGGTCTGGATCTGGGCATCGACACGACGCAAATCGTGCCTGCCTCGAAGCTCGTCTCGCAGATCACCGGTTTCAACGTGCAGCCGAACAAGGCGGTCGTGGGGGCGAATGCCTTCGCCCACGCGTCGGGCATCCACCAGGACGGCGTGCTCAAGGCGCGCGACACCTACGAAATCATGCGCGCGGAAGATGTGGGCTGGACCGCGAACAAGATCGTGCTGGGCAAGCTCTCGGGCCGCAATGCGTTCAAGCAGCGCTTGCAGGAACTGGGCATCGAGATGGAGTCGGAACAGGACGTGAATGCCGCGTTCGCCCGCTTCAAGGAACTCGCCGACCAGAAGGCCGAGATTTTCGACGAAGACATTCTGGCGATCGTCTCGAACGAAGCGCAGGCCGAAGGCGGCGAGCACTTCTACCTCGTGTCGATGGCCCAGCATTCGGAGACGGGCGAGCGCCCGAGCGCACGCGTGGTGTTCACCGCACAGGGCAAGGAACTGGTCGGCGAGTCAGACGGCAACGGTCCGGTCGACGCGGTGCTCAACGCCATCGAATCGCAGGTCCAGAGCGGCGCCGAGCAACTGCTGTATTCGGTCAATGCCATCACGACGGGTACGCAATCGCAAGGCGAAGTGACGGTGCGTCTGTCGAAGGCGGGTCGTATCGTGAACGGCGTCGGCACGGATCCGGACATCGTCGCCGCATCGGCCAAGGCTTATCTCTCGGCGCTCAACAAGCTGTACTCGAAGGCCGAGAAGCTCAACCCGCAACTCACGCCGTAATGGGGGCGGTACAACGCATCTGTGTTGTACCGTCAGAGGCCTCTTTCGTCGACAAGCCGATGAGTTCGGTGAAGTTGACGTAAGCTGGGGCAGCCGCCAGAAGTCGATGGAACCCGCCGCAAGCGCTCGCACTCTGCTCGTCAGGGGCGAGCGCTTTTGCTATTTCAACGCCGGATGGCGAGGGCCGTGCGCCTCCTGGTCATGACCTTGAGCGAGCGTGCGGGCTGCAACCGCTGTGCAGCGCTGGGCCGTGGCGTGATGGGTTTCGCAGCGGCCTGCCAGCCGGTGTTGCTGACTGGCAGGCCGGCGTGCATGCCGACGGGCGGTGGGTTACTGGCCGTGGTAGATGTTATCGAGGTGCGGAATGCCGCGATAAACACGTTGCATCGCGCCCGACGCCGAGACGGTGTCGCCCGTCGCGACGCCGGTGACGCTCGTGGCATTCGTGTTGTTTGCGTCACTGCTGCCCGATGCGGCGCGATTCCGCGACTGGCGTGCGAGCTCGGCGTTTGCCATCTGAATGTTCGCCGGATAGCGCGTGTTGTCGCTGGCAAAGGTGTACCCCACATCGTGCAGAGCCTTGAGTTCGGCACGGACTTCCGCACGCGTTTTTCCGGCTTGCGGTGCAGCGATGGCGACGCTCGAAGCGGCGATGAGGATGGCGGTCGTGGTGGCGAGGATGGACGTGTTCATGGTGGGTATCTCCAAAAGTGCAATAGGACAAAAGGTTCCGATCAAGCAGCGCGTTGGCTACCGATCGCACCGATTAGTCGTACGGAGATGCCGGATATGACAGCGAGATGCAAAAAAATTTTTAGAAGGGTGCCGCGTTGCTTGTCGACGTTGCGCCGACGTCGCTTTGACCCGACACGATGCGCGTGGCAAGACGCAGCGTCGCGAGTTGCGACGCATAGGCCCGGCATCCACGGCAAGCGAGTAGATGGACCCGCAGGCGAACGCGCTGGCCTCGCGTGAGCGGCCGGTCGAGTTGCTCGGAGATCGAACGAGTGGCGGTGGTGCAGTTACCCAATAGCATCGTTCGTCTCCAGCCCTTTGGCTGACAGGCAGGTGCGCATGCGAGTGCGCGCACGGTAAAGCAGCGCGCTGCAATGGTTGGCTTCCAGTCCGAGTTCCTGGCAGATTTCGGTGATGTCCATTTCGAGCAACTCGCGCATCGAGAACACACGACCGGTGGATTCGGGCAACGCGTTCAGACACCAGTCGAACATTGCCTGAACTGCTGCCGGGCGACGAGCGTCTCCGGGCGTGGCCACGGTCGCGGGCGTGTGTGCTCCGTCCAGTGCCCGCTGTCGTTGAACAGTTCGCGGTCGAAGACGGAGTCGTCGCCGGCCTCACCCTCCAGGGCAGACGCGTTGATAGTGCGACGTCGCGCCCGCATCATGTCGATGAGCTTGTTTCGCAAAATCGCGAATACCCACGTTTTGTGCTGAGCGCGTCCCGAGAACGCATCCGACGACAGGCAGGCCGCCGTCAGGGCGTCCTGAACGACATCTTCAGCGAGATGATCGTCTCGCAACTGAAGCCGGGCGAAGCGCAGCAGGTCGCGGCGCAAGTGGGCCAGATAGGCGGGGTCGAGAGGGGAATTCGCGGGGATAGGGCGCTCTCCTGTGCTCAGAACATGTTGTTATCCCGTTTCTCGTGCAGCGGATCCGGGCTGATTTGCGTGGTCTGGACGATGCCGTCCGGATCGAAGTAGAAGTTCATCATCGAAAACCACACGTCGTCCTGCTTGAACCGGTACGTCCAGACTTCGCGTTTCATCAGCGGGAATGCCGATGTCTCGACAGGCTCGCCGAAGTGATGCAGGACATCCGTTTTCGTCCACTTGCCGACTTCGACCTTGTTGAACTCGGTCGTCGAGAGCACCTGGGCCGTGCCCAGCAGACGGCCCTGTGCGTCGAAGTCGGCGGCGATCGTTTCTTCACCGAACGGCTTCGTCGGATACAGCCAGCGCGTGATGCCCGGCGCCAGCGGGTAGACCTCCTTCGGCTTGCCGAGCTGCGCCTGCACATCGGCTTGCGATGCCATCGGCGTCAGCGTTTGCCAGGCGGGCGTATAGCACCCGGTCAGGCCCGCGGTGAGCGAGAGCGCCAGCGCACCCGCGCTCAGCCAGCGCACGGGGGCGCTCGCCCCGATGCGCCGGTTCCGGTGGGGGCGTGCCGTGCCGGAAGGGTCGATAGTCGACGCTTTCGAAGGAACAAAGCGGGTGTGAGTACGATACGTCATGGTGGCCCTCGTGGTCGTGGGGAATGGCCCAAAAAGCAGTGCGATGGTGGTGCGGGAACCGGGCACTGGTTGTATTTGGCTAGGATAACGCCCCTGTTCCTTATCGTGGGGGCGCTCGGCTTGCCCGGGGCAGGCGTGGCAGTTATGATTCGCGCCGGGACAGTCCTAGAGGCCTCGATGAAATCTCAAGTCTTGCTTTCGCGTATCTGTGCCGTGGTTTGCACTTTCGGCCTGCTGGCCGCTGCCAGCGTGGCGCATGCGGCGCCGCCGATTCGCCTTGCGCTCATCGAAGGGATGAGCGGGCCGTTCGGTAACGCCGGGGCGATGGTCGAGCGTAATCTGCGGTTCGCCATCGATCGCGTGAATGCGCGGGGTGGCGTGAAGTTGCGCGACGGCGCCCATCCGCTGGAACTGACGGTATTCGACAGCAAAGGGGCGGTCGAGGACAGCCTCGTCCAGCTCAAGGCGGCGGGTGACCTTGGCATTCCGTTTGTGCTCCAGGGTAACAGTTCGGCGGTAGCGTCGGCGCTGATCGATGCCATCAACAAACGCAACGCGCGTGAGCCGGGGCAGCGCATGCTGTTCTTCAACTACTCGGCCGTGGACACCGCGCTGACCAACGAGCAGTGCAGCTTCTGGCATTTCGCGTTCGACGCCAATGCCGCCATGCGCATGCAGGCGCTCACCGAAGCCATCAAGGTCGACGACAGCATTCAGAAGATCTATCTGCTCAATCAGGACTACAGCTTCGGGCGTCAGGTCGCCGGGCTGGCGCGTCAGATGATCGGGTCGAAGCGTCCCGATGTGCAGATCGTGGGCGAGCAGTTCAGCCCGGTCGGCAGAGTGAAGGATTTCACGCCATATCTGGCGCGTATCCGGGCGTCAGGGGCCGATACGGTCGTCACCGGAAGCTGGGGCAACGATCTGACGTTGCTCGTGAAGGCGGCACGCGAGCAGGGGATGGAGCTCAAGTTCTACACGTTCTACGGCAATGCGCTGGGGGCGCCGGCGGCGCTGGGCGATGCGGGCGTAGGGCGGGTGTACGCCGTCGCCGAATGGCATCCGAACGTGGGGGGCGAGGCGTCTGACGCGTATTACAAGGCGTTCCGGGCACGCTATCCGGAGGCACGCGACGACTATCCGTTGCTGCGCATGAGCGTGATGATCGACATGATTGCCGCCGCGCTGGAGCAGGCGGGCACGACCGACGTGACGACGGTGGCGCGCGCGCTCGAGAATCGCCGGGTCCGCGAGGCGCCGGCCGATGCGTGGATGCGGGCGAACGACCACCAGATGATCGAACCGCTGTACGTGTCGGTGATGCGTCGTGCGGGCGAACCGGGGGTGAAATTCGACAACGAGGGCTCGGGCTATGGCTTCCGGACCGTCATGGAACTGCCCGCGAACAAGGTGGCGCTGCCGAGTACCTGCCGGATGGCGCGTCAGCGCTGATCGGGGGCGTGGCCTCCCGGTTAAGCGGCAAACCGTCGATTTGTCGTGAATTTCGGGATAATCCGGGGGGATTTTTAAAGATTGTTCTTGGGGTTTCCCGGATTGCAAGGCCTTGATAGCGCCTTGCGCCCCGTCTGCTGCGGCACAGCGTGGAAAAAAGTGGCGTCGTAAAGCCAGTTCCCGTATAATCGCGCACTTGCAGTTTTGTTTATGTACGGCAACGTACATGTTTTTGTAAGTTCACGGCACGGCCATTCTTCCGTGACCGCGTGTATCCAAAGGAAAGAAAATGTCGAACGCAGATATCAAGAAGTCGGACGTCGTGGCGCAATTCGCCCGCGCCGCCAATGACACCGGCTCCCCCGAAGTTCAGGTTGCGCTGCTGACCACGCGCATCAACGAACTGACCCCGCACTTCAAGGCACACATGAAGGATCACCACAGCCGCCGCGGTCTGCTGCGCATGGTGAGCCGTCGTCGTAAGCTGCTCGACTACCTCAAGGGCAAGGATGCAGACCGCTACCGCGCCCTGATCGAGAAGCTGGGCCTGCGTAAGTAAGCGATTACGATTACGACAAGATGCCTGTATCAGCGTGCTGATGCAGGCATTTTGTTTTTGGGCGGTGCCCGATCGATGTCCTGAGCGCAGGTTCGGGGCGTGTCGATCCGGTGATTGTCGCGGGCTTCGGTGACGATAACGGTCACGCAAACGCTCGCGAAATGCCCGTCTGATTGTCCGGTATTACCCAGTTTATGGGGCCTCGTCGGCAAGCAGGGCTTGTGTCATTCCAGGGTCGTCTCAGCGCAAGCGGTCGCACTGAGCACCGGACTACGCTGGAATGGCATAACACTCCCCCCTGTAAGACGTCGGGATCACCCCGGCAGCGATATCGCGCCGCTGCTGCATTCGCGCGATTCGATATAGGAGTGCAAATGTTCAATAAAGTCGTCAAGTCTTTCCAATGGGGACAAAACACGGTTCGTATGGAGACCGGTGAGATTGCTCGCCAGGCATCCGGCGCCGTGCTCGTCGACATGGACGATACCGTCGTGCTCGCCACGGTCGTGGGCGCGAAGAAGGCCAAGGCTGGCCAGGATTTCTTCCCGCTGACCGTCGACTATCTGGAAAAGACTTACGCCGCCGGCAAGATCCCGGGTGGCTTCTTCAAGCGTGAAGGCCGTCCGTCGGAAAACGAAACGCTGACGTCGCGCCTGATCGATCGTCCGATTCGTCCGCTGTTCCCGGAAGGCTTCTACAACGAAGTCCAGGTCGTGGTGCAGGTCGTCTCGCTGAACCCGGAAGTGCCGGCCGACATTCCGGCCCTGATCGGCGCATCGGCCGCGCTCGCCATCTCGGGTCTGCCGTTCAACGGCCCGGTCGGCGCCGCACGCGTTGCTTACGTCGACAGCCAGTACGTGCTGAACCCGTCGCGTGAGCAGATCGCCAAGTCGAAGCTCGACCTGGTCGTCGCCGGCACGGAACAAGCCGTGCTGATGGTGGAATCGGAAGCCCAGGAGCTGCCGGAAGACGTGATGCTCGGCGCCGTGGTGTTCGGCCATGAGCAAATGCAAACGGCCATCAACGCCATTCACGATCTCGTGCGTGACGGCGGCAAGCCGGAGTGGGACTGGGCGCCGGCCGCCAAGAACGATGCGCTGATCGCACAAGTGAGCGAGCTGGCCGAAGGCTCGCTGCGCACCGCTTATCAAACGCGTGAAAAGCAAGCGCGTACGCAACAACTGCGTACCGTGAGCACGGACGTCATCGCCAAGCTGGGCGAAGCGGCTGCCGCCAAGGGCGAAGCTGCGCCGGACGACATCGAAGTCGGCAACATCCTGTTCGATCTGGAAGCCAAGATCGTGCGTAGCCAGATCCTGGCTGGCGAGCCGCGTATCGACGGCCGCGACACGCGCACCGTGCGTCCGATCTCGATCCGCACCGGCGTGCTGCCGCGTGCTCACGGCTCGGCCCTGTTCACGCGTGGTGAGACGCAGGCCCTCGTGGTTGCCACGCTGGGTACCAAGAGCGACGAGCAGATCATCGACGCGCTGCAAGGCGAGTACCGTGATCGCTTCATGCTGCACTACAACTTCCCGCCGTTCTCGACGGGTGAAACCGGCCGCGTGGGCTCGCCCAAGCGTCGCGAAATCGGTCACGGCCGTCTGGCCAAGCGCGCACTGGTGGCTTGCCTGCCGGGCGCCGACGATTTCGGCTACACCGTGCGTGTCGTGTCGGAAATCACCGAATCGAACGGTTCGTCGTCGATGGCTTCGGTCTGCGGCGGTAGCCTCGCCATGATGGACGCCGGTGTGCCGATGACCTCGCCGGTCGCCGGTATCGCGATGGGCCTGATCCTCGACGGCAACAAGTTTGCCGTGCTGACCGATATTCTCGGCGACGAAGATCACCTGGGCGACATGGACTTCAAGGTGGCGGGTACGTCGAATGGCGTGACCGCACTGCAGATGGACATCAAGATCCAGGGCATCACGAAGGAAATCATGCAGGTCGCGCTGGCGCAAGCCAAGGAAGGCCGCCTGCACATCCTCGCCAAGATGACGGAAGCGCAGTCGGGCGTTCGTACCGAGCTGTCGGAATTCGCGCCGCGCATGGTCACCATCAAGATCAATCCGGAAAAGATCCGCGACGTGATCGGCAAGGGTGGCTCGGTGATTCGCGCGCTGACGGAAGAGACGGGCACGAGCATCGACATTTCGGACGATGGTGTGGTCACCATCGCCAGCCCGAGCGCCGAAGGCATTGCCGAAGCCAAGCGTCGTATCGAACTGATCACCGTGGAAGTCGAAGTGGGTCAGGTCTACGATGGCACCGTGCTCAAGCTGCTCGAGTTCGGCGCGATCGTCTCGGTGCTGCCGGGTAAGGACGGTCTGCTGCACATCTCGGAAATCGCCAACGAGCGTATCAAGGACATCAACGAGTACGTCAAGGAAGGTCAGGCCGTGCGCGTGAAGGTGATCCAGCAGGACGACAAGGGTCGTCTGCGTCTGTCGCACAAGGCGCTGACCGATGAAGAGAAGCAAGGTGGTCCGCTGCTCGTCAAGCGTGAAGGCGACGCCCAGTAAGCAGGGTATCGGCATGACGCAAGGCGGTGCGTAGCTGCACCGCCATTGCCGAAAGCAAAACGGCGACTCGAATGAGTCGCCGTTTTTTCATCTTTCGCACGGATTCGCAAAATAATGCGGAAAAAATGCGGGAAGGGTATTTACAGGAAATGGGTTTGTCATTAGAATCTCATTTCTCTGTTCGGGGGGGTATAGCTCAGCTGGGAGAGCGCTTGCATGGCATGCAAGAGGTCAGCGGTTCGATCCCGCTTACCTCCACCACGGATTCAGAAGCTTGATTTTCAAGCTGCGTCGAAACAGCAAGATTCTTGCAAAAACGATGCAAAAAACTTGAAAATAAAGCTTCACAAGCGAAGAAATGTTGTTTAGAATAGCGTTCTTCGCGAAATGCAGTAAGCGGTTAGCGAAACAGACAAAGTTTTGACGATTTTGTCCCCTTCGTCTAGAGGCCTAGGACATCACCCTTTCACGGTGAGTACAGGGGTTCGAATCCCCTAGGGGACGCCAGAATTGGTGCCGGTAGCGAGTCGGTATCAGTTTGAAAATGCCAAGCAGTTAGTGGCGTAAAGCCCGCTGAAAGTTAGGCGGGTTTTTTTGTCGGTTTTGGAGCGGTAGTTCAGTTGGTTAGAATACCGGCCTGTCACGCCGGGGGTCGCGGGTTCGAGCCCCGTCCGCTCCGCCAAAACCTACGAAGTTCGGTGATATGCGCGTGAAAACGCAGCAATGCCGAGCAACTAGCAGGAAAGCAAAGTGAGTGACATCGCGATGCTGTAGCAAGTTTGGAGCGGTAGTTCAGTTGGTTAGAATACCGGCCTGTCACGCCGGGGGTCGCGGGTTCGAGCCCCGTCCGCTCCGCCAAACGAAGAAAGCCCAGGCTTAACCGCCTGGGCTTTTTTTATGTCTGTCGCAAATCTGTTTGTTGCGCCGCTTTATCGATGTCCTGCAACGGGGCTATTCGGGTGCTTCAATATCGATTTTTCCCTCAGTGATTCGATCTCAAGGTGGCTTGCGGATTTTTCGCGCAATCTATGAAAAATTCGTAGATCGCGCGCATTGCGACTTCCTGCTGACAGGGCGGCTGGATTTTTGCGCCAACTCGCCCTGAATTCAACATGCCGTGCCTCGATCACCGCACGAGGCAGGGGCGCTTCGGATCGAATTTCCAGTCGGGGATCAGGTATTGCATGGCGACGCTGTCATCGCGCGCACCCAGACCATGTTCCAGATAAAGCGCGTGAGCCGCTTCGACAGCCTCCATGTCCAGCGTGACACCCAACCCCGGTGTCGTCGGCACCTGAACGTTGCCGTCGACGATGCGAAGGGGATTACGTGTGAGGTACTGGCCATCCTGCCAGATCCAGTGTGTGTCGATCGCAGTGATCTTGCCGGGCGCCGCCGCGGCGACGTGAGTGAACATCGCGAGCGAAACGTCGAAGTGATTGTTCGAGTGCGAGCCCCATGTCAGTCCCCACTCATGGCACATCTGGGCGACGCGCACCGAACCCTGCATCGTCCAGAAATGCGGGTCTGCCAGCGGGATGTCGACCGACTGAAGCTGAATCGCGTGGCCCATCTGACGCCAGTCCGTCGCGATCATGTTGGTGGCCGTCGGCAGGCCCGTCGCGCGACGGAATTCGGCCATGACTTCGCGTCCCGAGTACCCGTTTTCTGCGCCGCAGGGATCTTCGGCATACGCGAGCACATCATGCTGGTCGCGGCACAGGCGCACCGCTTCTGCGAGCGACCATGCGCCGTTCGGGTCCAGTGTGACCCGAGCTTGCGGGAAGCGTTTGGCGAGCGCGGTGACGGCCTCGATCTCGGCATCGCCTTCGAGTACGCCGCCCTTGAGCTTGAAGTCCTGAAAGCCGTATCGCGCGTGGGCGGCTTCCGCCAGACGAACGACTGCGTCGGGGGTCATGGCGACTTCGGTACGAACGCGCTCCCAATCGTCTCTGGCACCTCGGTTGTCTGCGTAAGCGAGATCGGTCGCCTGTCGGTCTCCAATGAAGAAGAGGTAGCCGAGCATCGCGACTTCGCTGCGCTGCTGCCCCTCGCCAAGCAGTGCGGCGACCGGCACTTCCAGATGTTGACCGAGCAGATCGAGCAAGGCGGCTTCGAGCGCGGTCACGGCGTGGATCGTGGTACGCAGATCGAAGGTTTGCAGGCCGCGTCCGCCGGCATCGCGGTCGGCGAACGCACGACGGGTCTGACCGAGGATTGTCTGAATGTTCGCGACCGATTGTCCGACGACGTAGGGGCGTGCGTCTTCCAGCGTCTTGCGAATCGATTCTCCGCCGGGGACTTCGCCAACGCCGGTGTGTCCGGCGCTGTCCTGGAGGATGACGAGGTTACGCGTGAAGAAGGGGCCGTGCGCGCCGCTCAGATTCAGCAGCATGCTGTCGCGGCCGGCGACGGGAACAACGCGCAATTCGGTGACGATGGGGGTTCGGCTCATGGCAGGGAACGTTGATCAGACCAAAGGGAACGAAGCGTCAGACATACATTGTTGTATGTCGTCAGACAACATTCTATGAAAAGTTCAGTGCGTTGCCTTTTCGGGTATACCCGTTTCGCGATGACCACGTCGTCATGAAGACATTGTGGGTTAAGGGATTTGGCCGTGTAGGTGTCTGATGCCAGCCGGGCTAGAAGGGGGCTGGCATATCGCTTTGCGATTGTTATCGTACAACCATCGATGACGAGGAAGGGCGGGTACTACGTTGCAAGTACCGTCCGGCGTGTGCGCGTCGCTCAATACTCAACGTGCCTTCGCGTGAACGACCCAGCGCAGATACATCAGCAGCCCGACGGCGGCGACCGCAACGCTGGCACTGTTGGCCGCCCAGAAGCCCGTTGCACCGTGCAGCCAGGCGGGGGAGACACCGCCGACGTCGAAACCCAGGACATAACCGCCGCCCAGGCCGACGCCCCACAAGGACACGGCATAGATGACCGTCGGCACGACCGCCACCTTCCATGCGCGAAGTACGAAGACAGCGTTGACCTGAAGCGCATCGAAGATGTGATAAACGGCGACGATGGCGAGCAGCGGCGTGGTGACGGCGGCGACCAGCGGATCGGCGGTATAGGCGGCGAGAACCAATGGTCGGCACAGCCACATCAGCGCAGCCATCACCAGCCCCAAAGTCCCTGCGAGCTCGACGCCCCGGCGTCCCACCAACTGCGCAGCTTTGAAGTCACGCGAGCCGATGGCCTGGGCGGTGAGTGTTGCCGTCGCGATGCCGATCGACATCGGCAGCATGTACATGAGTGCGCCGAGGTTCGCGGCGATCTGGTGGCCGGCGAGGGTGACGTCTCCCAGGCGAGCGATGAAGATCGCCATGAACGAGTACGCCGTCACTTCGATCAGGTAGCTCAGCCCCATCGGCACGCCGAGCTTCAGCAGCGCGCGGATTGCCTGCCATTGCGGCCAGCAGAACTTCGCGAAGACGCCGAACTCACGCAGCTTCGGGTGACGCGCCATGAGCGTAAGTCCCAGTCCGCACGACACCCAGTTGATGGCGGTGGTGGCGATGGCGCAGCCGGTGCTGCCCAGTGCCGGAATGCCGAACCGCTCGACGCCGTAAATCAGGGCGAGGTTCAGCGGCACCTTGAGGGCCAGTCCTGTCACCTGAATGACCATGACGATGCGTGGCTGCGCGACGGCCGTCGACAGCGACGAATACACACGAAACAGCATGGCGGCAGGCAGGCCGTACGCGAGGATGTGCAGATACGCACTTGCGCGGGCTTCGAGTTCGGGTGTCGCTTGCGAGAGACGCAGGATGAACTGTGGATGCGACAGCACCAGGAACCCCGGAATCGCGAGGAATAGCGCGAGCCAGAACGTCTGACGCACCTCTTCGCCGATCGCGGTACGCCCACCCGCGCCGTAAAGCTGTGCTGCGATGGGGGAGAGCGCGACGAGAATGCCCATCAGGCCAACGTAGACCGTGATGTAGATCGAGCCTCCGAGGGCCAGCGATGCGAGATCGAACGCGGATGCGCGTCCGACCATGGCGGTATCCATCACCCCGAAGGCGATGACGGCCAATTGACCAATCAGAACCGGCCACGCGAGTGTGGCAATGCGTTTGATGTCGTGCCACATGGTGAGGGTCGGTGACGGTGGCGAGCGATCAGCGCGGGCGCGCGGCGCGCCGCCACGGACGTTCCTGGAGCACGTAGAGACGGAAGCGCTCGTCGCGGTCGGCCGCGCGGCGGCCTTCCCAGAGTTGGCGCCATTCGTACGGCGCGAGCGACAGCGGTTCGCTGTAATCCTGTGAATCCTGACGCAGCAGCACGTCGCAATCGTCGTCTGCCGAACCGAAGCGCATGTTGCCGAAGTACGCGAACGACGCGAGCTGTGCGTCGCCCACTCTTGCGGTACGGATGCAGGTGTAATCTGCGGGCAGGTGTGCCGAGATCTGCGCGGCCACGTCGCGATACGTGCGGCCGTAGTTCACGACCGGCAGCCAGAGTGTCATGAGCAGCACCCACATCAGGGTTGTGCCGCCGGACGACAGCACCACGCTGCGCCACAGCACCTTCGGGCTGCGCGACACGCGCCATGCCACGAGCGTCACCCAGGCACCCGTGACGAGCAGGGCGCTGATGAGCGTGATCCAGCTGAATTCCGGGGCAAAGCCGGGCACAAGGCGTCGCAGATTACGTGCCGTCGAGGCCGGGAAGCCGGTAATGCCTGCGAGCCAGACGATCCATACGAAGCCCGCCAGCACGGTGAACGAGAGCACGGCAAACCAGTCGATGGCGTTGACCGTGCCGCGCTTGAGCGTGGGCAAACCGAACGCCGCGATGATGGACAGAGCGGGCAGTACCAGCATGAAGAGCTGGTTGCCCTGATGCGCTTGCAGCACGATCAGCACAAGCAGCGTGATGGCGAAGACGAGCGATATGGCGATATGCGGCGCGCGTCGCATACCACGCCAGGAATACAGTGACCACGCAGCCAGCGGCCATGCAGGCCACGCGAACAGTGCGAGGTTCTTGACGATATAGCTCAGCGAGCTGAGTGTCGGTCCGCTGAAAGTGTCTACGCCGATGTCGGCCCATTCGCCGAGCCAGCGACGTGCACCGTCTGCGAACTTGAGCGCGGCGAGCGGCCAGGTGCAGGCGAGGAGCAACGTGATGGGGGTGGACACCAGCAACAGCATGCGCAGGGGCAGGGCGCGGCACACCACGGCAGCGACGATGCCGGCGATCCACAGCGAGAGCGTCATCAGCGGTGAAGACGCGAGCGCCATGCCGCCGAGCGCGAAGCCGAACCACACGGCGCCCTGGCGCGGCTTGTCCAGACTGCGCACCAGACCGTAGATGGCCATCGAGATGAGCGTGAGCTGTCCGACCGTTGCCGTGGTTTCATGACCGCGTTCGGCCAGACCGAAACAGGCAAGCAGAATCAGCAGTGCGCCGTCGGCAAGCGTACGGCCGTAGTCGCGCGGCTCGGGTTCGCCACCGAAAGCGTATTTGAACGGTTGCACTTCCGGGCGGCGACCGAGCAGATAGGTGCCGTACCAGATGAACGTGCAGGTGATGTAGAAGCAGAGGCCTGTGACGATGCGGGCGGCGTCGGGCGCGTCGAGCCATGAGAAAGCGCGAATGGCGAGCGCACCGAGCCACGAGACGAGCGGGCCGTTATCGTAAATGGGTTTGCCTGCGATGTTCGGCAGCAGCCAGTCGGACAAATGACCATGGGCCATCGTCCACATGATGCCGAAGCCGGCAGCGTCTTCGTTTTTCCACGGGTCGCGACCAAACAACCCCGCCAGCACATAGATGACGCAAATGGCGATCAGCAGCGAACGCGGCAGCGCGCTGGTGGCGGAGGCAGTGATGCGAACTCGTTTCATAGGCAATACGGCAGGACCGGCAGAGCGGCCGGATCGGGAAAGCGGAGGGATGGCCGGAAATGACCCGGGGGGTCAAACCTGCGGCAACGCGTGGTGCCAACCTGGAGGAAGGCCCGGGGCGCCCGGAAAAGTCGACAGTATGACAGTAACCGATGAAATGGCGCAGAACAGAACCAAGAAAAAAGGGCAGCCTGAGCTGCCCCTTTCCAACACTTTCCGCAACGCCGGGGTATTGCCCCTGATGCACTGGCCCGCCATCGTCTGCCGGGCCCCGCATCGCGTTGTGCGGCGATCTGCCTGTAAAACTTAGGCAGCCTTGCCGCCGGCGCGGTTGCCGAACTTCTTGCGGAACTTGTCCACACGACCTTCCGCGTCCATGATGCGGGTTTCGCCGGTGTAGAAGTTGTGCGATGCCGACGACGTATCCAGCTTCACGAGCGGGTAGGTCTTGCCGTCGATTTCGATGCTTTCCTTCGACTGAACCGTCGAGCGGCAGATGAACTGGAAGTCGATGCCCGGGGTCATGTCCTTGAACACGACTTCGCGGTAATTCGGGTGAATGCCTTCTTTCATGATGGGCCTTGAGTTAAGTCGGTAGCCAGCCTGCGCGAGTCACCTGACCCGCTAACGCAATTGCCGCCTTTTGACGGAATACGCGTCGACCACTTTCCGGATTTGGAAAACGCGCATTATGCCACGAAAACCACAATTTTCGCAAAGTTTTCATGGGGTTGCGGAAGGCCCGGGCGTCGCGGGCGGCGTGGCGTCCGGCAGCGCAGTGACTGGCGTGGCGGGATCTTGCAGGAAATAGCGCGAAAACAGCGCGTACAGGGCCGGATATTCGTGCCGGAAGGCCTCCGGGGCCACGAAGAACGCTTCGGCGCATACCGCGAAGAATTCCGACTCGTGTTCCGTCGCATACGGATCGAGTAGCGAGGTCGACGCGAAGGCGTCCCAGTCGGCGTCCGGGACATTCGCCACGTGGTGACAGAACTCCTCGTAGGCCGGATCGAAGACGTTGCACCATACTTCCGTCGTCAGATCGCCGTGAAGGCGGCGCAGCATCGGCGGCACGCCGTCGGCCTCGCCACCCTCCATATCGATCTTGTGGACGAATTCATGGATCACGACGTTGTAGGCGAGCACGTCGCTCGCCTGAACGTCTTGCCACGACAGCACGACAGGTCCGCCCTCCCACGCTTCGCCGCTGGCCTCCTGCTCGACGTCATGCACGACGCCGGCCTCATCCTGCACCGTCTTGCGGATCAGAAACTCGCCCGGGTAGAGCACGATGCCGGTCCATCCGCGATACAACGCCGGGGGTAGATGGAGAATCGGCAGGCACGCCTGTGCGGCGACGGAGACGCACATGGCGTCGGTCAGCGGCAGGTCGTGTGCGGTGGAGAAGTGCTTGCTGGCCAGAAAGTCGGTGGCCAGTGTGCGGAGCTTTTCGAGGTCTGCCGAGGTGCGTCGGGAAAGGAATGGCAATGCGCCGACGACTTCGTGCCAGATGCTGTCGTCGATCGCTGTGGCTTTGCGGGAGAGTCCGAGGCTGGCGAACAGGGTCTTGAGCATGGCGTGCGTGTCCGGCGTGGCGCTGCGGCGAGGGTTCGTGCGGTACCAATGCGCCTGCGGCGCAAAGGCAAATGACGCTGACGATTCTAATTTAGCTGCTTCTGGATTGCCGCAAAAATTGCGCCACACAGCGCCACGATGGCGATGAAGTGAAAGCCGTCGATGAACGAGAGAAACGCGGCTTGCCGCTGGATCATCTGGGCGATTTGCGCAAGCGCGGCGCCGTGCGCCTGCGATGCGGCAACGCCTGCGTGAGTGAGCGCATTGGCGAGGGTGTCCAGCGTCTGCGTGAAGATCGGGTTGTATGGATTGGCGACCTCCGTGAGCCGGGTGCGATGCAGCGCTTCGCGATGCTGCTCGAAGGCTACGATCGTCGAGACGGCGAACGAGCCGGACAACTGGCGAAGAATGTTCTTCAGCCGGTAGCCGTGTACGAAGCTTTCGTGATCGAACGTGCGAAACGTCAGGTTTGCCACCGGCAGCACGGTGAAAATGCCGAAAACCGCCTTGAGGGCGAGCACACCGTAGAGCTGCGACTGGCCAGCGTCGGGCGGCATGGCGCCAAGCCAGACGCTGGTGCTGATCGTCATCAGGAAGCCGCTCACGATCAGCAGCTTCTTGTTCGTAATGAACTTTGCGACGCGAAAGTAGGCGATCAGCAGGATCACTGTGAGCAACGCCGAATAACCCAGCAGTTGTCCGGTGCGCTCGACGGTGAAGCCAAGGCCCTGCTCCAGCAGGCGAGGCATCAGATAGCTCTGGGTGTTTGCCAGATAGTAGTAAGCCGCGTACAGGACCAGGCCGACTTGAAACTCGCGTCGACGCAGCGATTGCAGGCGGATGAACGGCGCGGGGTGCTGCCATTGGTGGTAGCCAAACCAGACCAGCGCACCGACACCGACGACGGTCAGCAAGGGCAGCACCGGCGTTTGCAGCCAGAGCGTGTAACGCATTTCCTGAAGCACGACCTGAAACGCGCCCATTGCAAGGGCGAATGCCATGAACGGTGCGAACGGGTAGCTGCCGCCCGAGACGCGATCGCGCAGACGGCCGACGTCCGGCACGGCGAACCAGGCGAGCCCGGCTAGCAGCACCGCGGGCGGCGCCGTGCACAGGAAGAGGGTGCGCCAGGTGTATTCGGACACCAGCAAGCCGCCGATGAGTGGTGCGGCGGCCGCCCCGGTGAACAGCAGCAATGCGAACGTCTGCACCGTCTTGCCACGGCGCTCCGCCGGCACGCTCACCTGCGCCAGAATGCGGCACGAACTCATCCAGCTACCCGCGCAAAATCCCTGAAACGCCCGGGCAATCACGAGCTGCGTCACGCTCTCGCTGGTGCCCGCGAGGATGGCGCCGCAGGCATAGAGCAGTAGCGATGCCGTCAGATAGCGACGGTAACCGATGCGCTCGACGAACCATTGTTGTTTGAGGATGGCGAGCACCGAGGCGATGCCGTAGGCCGTCGTCATCCAGACGAACTCTTTCGGCGAGGCGTCCACGCCGCCCGACACGTAGACGGCGAAGTAGACGAGCAGTGCGTTTTCGAAGAACTCGAGACCGGGAATCAGGCCAATGGCATAGCGATAGGCCTCCGCCCGCATCGGCCGCAAGGGGCCGGCACCCCCGGACGCCGACGGGCGCGGAGGCGTCGTCGGCGGCGATGGTGCGGTATGGGAGGGCGCTGCGGTGCGTGTCATGGCGGGAGAAGGTTGGTGCGGGAGCGAGGGGTCAGCGAGACGACGGCTGGCGCGCTTTCGCGGCGCGTTCGGCCAGCAACTCGTCGGCAGGCACGCCGCGAAGCCGCTGCTCGATGTACTTGAGGTCGTGCTCGATCTGGGCTTCGAGTTTTTCCGCCTCGCGTAACTCGCGTCGAACCTGCGCAGTGCGTTCCCGGAGGGTGTCGAGTTGGGACGTCAACGCCTCGCGCACCACCTGGAGGTCTTCCTCGTTCATGCGCGACTTGCCGGCTTCGACCATCCGGCGCGGGCGCTTGAGCATTTCCGTGATGGCGGCAATCGAGAAGCCTAGCGAGCGCATGCGCAAAATGCGGCCGAACGTGGCCAGATCGGCTTGCGTGTACATCCGGTAACGTCCGCCGCTGCGGGCCGGAACGACGAGATTCAGCTCTTCGTAGTACTTCAGCGTGCGGGCCGTGACGCCGAGCGCAGCGGCCGCCTGACCGACGCTCAGCATTGACGTGTCGTCGAACGAGGTGTCGACGTCGGGTGAGGCGGTTGGGGATGAAGGATCTGCGGGCATGAGCGTGCCTCCGATCGAATGATGGCACGAATATTAGCACAACCTATACGTGAACGTACAGGTTTGGGTGTGTCGGTGATCTTGAAGGACAATCGGCCCGCCACACCACGACGCGGGAGCGTCGAAATGTGGCGGGCCGACGGATCGCGGGAAGGACTGGGTCAGCGTGCCGAGAGATTTGGCGCCGTTTCCCAGCGGATCGCGCGCACGCCAGCGGTGTCGCCGAGCGTCGAGACGAGGTGAACGAGCGCTGCGCGACGATTGCGCTCGCACCGCAGCACGTAATCGAGTTCGAGCAAGTAGCCGCCCGAGCGGTCCGTGCGGGTCGCCATTTCCGGGGTAATGCGCTGGGTGCGCAGTGCGTCGCAGACGGTCGCGTCGATGGCGTCGGCCTTCGATGCCAGCGTCAGGACGACCAGCCGGTACTGCGGCGAATGAGGCTGGTGTGTGTCGCTGGCCTGGGCTACGGTTGGCGTCGAAGCTGCGGCGTTGGGCGCCAGCCGGGCGCGAGCGCGATCGAACAGCGACGGGATAAGCATTTGCAGCGTCATGGTGTCCTCCTGAATCAAGGGCCTGAGACGGCGGATGCCGGGGCTTGGCGATGTGTCGCATAGGACTCGTGATGGCCTCGTCCAGTGTCAACCGGGACGGGAACGTACGAGACGCCATGCAATACATGAATTCGACGCAAGCGTCGGCAGGCTTTCGTTGCTGAATGCGAGCGACGGTGAGATGTCGGACGCGCAATAGCGCCTGGAGCGTGCCTTGTGCCGGACGAGGTGTCCCCATCCGTCAAACAAACGCTGAACTGCGGGGTAGATGCGGGAAAACGAGTCGCGTGATTGCGAGATCGAGAGATCGCTGCCGAAAGACGCGGATGACGCTGGCGTCATCGGAACTCGGTGCGATCGATGCACTACCGCTGCGGCATTGGGACCGGCAGCGGCAGTCGAGGACGACTGCGGGTTACCGGGCCAACGCGTCGCCGGTCATTGCCGACGCTTGCGTGCTACTAGAGCAACTGCCCACGGAAAACTCCGTCGTAATTGGAAAGATGCCATTCTAGGGGTTCGGTGCACCCATGTAAAGAAAATGGCGGCATTTCGCGGCTTTTTGTCGCGAAATTGACGACATTTCTTCAAGTTTTGGCGATTTCTTGATGCGAATCGCCTGGCGTGATGCGTCGAGGCTGAGGTCGAGGCTGGGTACCCCGAGTACGCGTGTCCGCTGGCTCACTCAGTCGGGCAGCACCTTGCCAGGATTCATCAGGCCGAGCGGATCGAGGGCGGTCTTGATCGCGCGCATCAGCGAAAGCTCTACCGGCGATTTGTAAGCGGCCGCCGCCTCACGCTTGAACTGACCGAGTCCATGTTCCGCGCTGATGGTGCCGCGATGCGCATGCACGCTGTCGTGCACCGCGGAGGTCACGGGTGCCTGATACTGCTTGAGAAACGCGGCAGGATCGACGCCTTCGGGCGCCATGACGTTGTAATGCAGATTGCCGTCGCCGAGATGACCGAACGTCACCATGCGGGCGCCGGGCGCGATGCGCTGGACGATAGGGTCGGTGGCCGCGATGAACGCTGGCACTTGCGAGACCGGCACCGCGATATCGTGCTTGATGTTGAGGCCGGTGGCCGATTGCGCGAGCGGAATGCTCTCGCGCAAATGCCAGAGCGCATTGGACTGTGCGAGGCTGCTCGCGACGACGGCGTCGCGCACGATCCCTTGTTCGATGGCGTCGTTCAGCACTCGCTCGAGCAGGTCGCGGGCGTGCGCTTCGCTCTCGTTGTCGGAAAGCTCCAGCAGGACAGCTTGGGCATACGGTTGCGAGAACGGATATCGCTGCTGCTCGAACACCGTCGCGACGAGCTTCAGGCAAAAGTCCGACATCAGCTCGAAGCCCGTGAGCAACGGACCCGCCATGCGTTGGGCGAGATTGAGTAGCGCGAGGGCGTCAGCAGGGCTGTCGAGTGCGGCGAGCGCAGTCATGCGGGCCGCCGGCTGCGCGAAGACCTTGAGCGTCGCTGCGGTAATGAGGCCGAGCGTGCCTTCCGCGCCGATGAAGAGATCGCGCAGGTCGTAACCGGTATTGTCCTTGCGCAGACCGCGCAGTCCGTCCCACAGTTCGCCTTGTGGCGTCACGACCTCGAGCCCGAGACACAATTCGCGTGCATTGCCGTAACGCAGCACGGCAGTGCCGCCCGCATTCGTCGCGAGATTGCCACCGATGGTGCAACTGCCTTCTGCCGCGAGGCTCAGCGGAAAGAGTCGTTCGACGGCGGCGGCGGCTGCCTGCACGTTGGCGAGCAGGCAGCCCGCCTCGGCGGTCAGGGTCATGTTATCGGCGTCGACTTGCCGGATGCGGTCCAGACGACGCAGGCTGATGACGACCTGGCGTCCGCTCGCGTCGGGTGTCGCGCCTCCGGCAAGGCCTGTGTTGCCGCCTTGAGGCACCATCGGTACACCGTGCGCAACGCATAGACGCACCAGTGCGGCGGTCTGTGCTGCGTCAGCCGGGCGCAGCACGGCGAGGGCATTGCCGACATAGCGCTTGCGTTGATCCGTGAGGTAGGCGCTGGTGTCGGTGGCCGCTTCCAGGACATGGTCACGTCCCAGCAGGTCGCGGCAGGCGGTGAGGAATTCGGCGTGGTTCATGGCAGTGGGGGCCTTGCCTGGCCTGAGATCGCGCAGCCCGCTGTTGATTCAGGCGGGGCGGGCGAAGCTGACGGCGCGGACATGAGCAGCGTGAGAGACGTGAGAGGCGTGACGGCTGATCGGTGAGTGCGGTCTGAAACGATAGCGGGCGACGGCTAACGGGCGGCTGTCGCACATGCTTTCGCCGCGCGCTTATAGGGACGCAGGTAAAAGACCGTGGCGAAAAAGAAGACGAGCGAGAGCGCCGTCTCGATCCAGGCCAGTGAGGCGGATGCGCCGGTATCGGACATCCCGCGCACTACGCCTTCCGCAAGAAACAGCAGGATGAACATGCTCGACCATTGAAGCGTGTACAGATTGCCGCGCAGCACACCGCGCAGCGGCAACAACAGAAGCAATGCCTTGAGCACCAGCCACGAGCCGCCGGGACGCAGCGGCGCGAGCCACAATTCCCACGCCACCGACAACGCAATCAACGCCAGCAGACTCGCGATGCTCAGACGGCGCAACCAGTGCGCGCGGTTCGCCGAGGCGTGTGGGGGCACGTCCGGACGGGTAACGTCGTGCGGCAGATCGGGCGGTGTAGCAGTCATGGGCTTGTCTCGTGGGCCTTGAATACTGCGGAGTGAGGCGTGATGACGCGTGGTGACCGGGCCGGCCGGGTGTCGTGGGCGACGCTTGTTCGCTCGCCGTCCTTTATCGCCACCCTTTACCGCCACCCTTTACCGCCACCCTATAACGCTGGCCGCTAACGCCAATCTTCGATCCGTCGCCCGACAGGGGGGACATCGGCAAATCGGCGCCGCCGCCGTTCACGCGTAGCAAACGCTTATTCTGCCAGCTTGCTGGCCGCGCGTGCGAGTCGCGCGCCGAGGGCCGACGCCAATTGACGTTCGTCTGCCGAGAGCGGATTGCCGTCGTGCGCGAAGTGTGTCGCGCCATAAGGCGAGCCGCCGGTGCGCGTGGTGGACAATGCAGGCTCCGTGTAGGGGAGGCCCATGAGCAACATGCCATGGTGCAAGAGCGGGATCATCATCGACAGCAGCGTACTTTCCTGACCGCCATGCAGGCTGGCGCTCGACGTGAAGACGCAAGCCGGCTTGCCGGCGAGCGCACCCGAGAGCCACTGCGGTGTGGTGCCGTCGAGGAAATATTTCAGCGCGGCGGCCATGTTGCCGAAGCGTGTCGGGGAGCCCAGCGCCAGGCCGGCGCACTCTTCGAGATCGCGCAGTTCCACATAAGGCGGGCCGCTATCGGGAATGTCGGGTGCGCTGGCTTCGCATACCGTCGACACGGCGGGAACGGTGCGCACCCGTGCCTGCGCGCCGGGCACACTATCGATGCCCGCAGCGATGCATTGCGCGAGTTGTGCGGTCGTGCCGTGACGACTGTAGTACAGGACGAGAATTTCGGTCATGAAATCGAAGCGGTCGAGTCGGTGGTGAACCGGCCAAAACATTGGGTTCGGACTGAAAAGCCCGCGAAAAGTGCGGGTATTATAGGGCGTTCCTCATGGCGTTACGGTATGTCAGCGTGCGTAAGCGCATCGTTGACGTGCGTTCGGCGCATGACTCTCCCGCATTCCCACGTTCCCTTGAGCGTGGCGACACCGCGCCGGCATTCACTACGGAGCCCGATTTGCTGAAACTGTCCCGCATCAACTGGAATAACGCTCGCCAACTGTTGACATACGCGCTTGCGCGGGCGCAGGACGACCGGATTCCGCAAGTCGCAGGCAGTCTGACGTTTACTTCGATCCTGTCGATCGTCCCGCTGTTCGCCGTGACGTTCGCGCTGTTCACGGCCTTCCCGATTTTCAATTCGTTTCGCGACGCCTTGCAGGGCTTCCTGCTCGAACATCTGATGCCGGAGAGCGTCAACGCGCAGATCTTCAACTATCTCAATCAGTTCGCGTCGAAGGCAAAAAGCCTGACGGCATTCGGCCTGATCGGTTTGCTGGTCACGGCCGTGTTGACATTGATGACGATCGAATCGGCATTCAACGTGATCTGGCGCGTGCCGCGTCCGCGTCCGCTGGCGCAACGTCTGCTCATCTACTGGAGCCTCCTCACACTCGGGCCGCTGCTGTTCGGCGTGAGTCTGTCGATCAGTTCGTACGTCTTCAGCCAGTCGATGTCGCTGGTGAGCACACTGCCGCCTGCGGTGGCGTCAATGCTGAGCCTGATTCCGCTGGCGCTCACGAGCGTGGCGTTCATGCTGATGTACGTCTACATGCCGAACTGCAAGGTGGACTGGCGCGATGCGCTGGTCGGCGGTGTGGTGGCGGCGCTGGCATTCGATCTGACCAAGCGCGGCTTCGGCATGTACATCCGTCAATTCCCGACCTACACCGCCGTCTACGGGGCATTTGCAGCGGTGCCGATTTTTCTGCTGTGGATTTACCTGTCGTGGTTGGTGGCACTGCTGGGTGCGACGATCACGTCCGTATTACCGGCGTTGCGGCTCGGACATTTCCAGTATCCGCGCTTCCCGGGCAGCGATCTGCTCGATGGCCTTACGCTCATCCATCTGCTCAATCAGGATCGCGAAGCCGGCGGAGGCGGGTTTACGACACAGCAACTGGCGCGCACCATGCGCACGAGTCTGGAGCACGCCAACGACCTGCTCTGTCGGCTCGAGCGCATGGGATGGGTCGGGCGTCTCACCATGCAGCCCCCCGCCGAGCGCTGGCTACTGTTAGCCAATCCACGCACGACCACGCTCTCACCGCTGGTGGCCCAACTGGCGCTCAACGTCGACGAACTGGCGCGGCAGATGGAGCGTCACGCGCTCGATGGTGCCCACGTGGCCGACATCCTGCGCGAAGGCAAGTGGGATGTGCCGCTGGCCGACGCCTTGCCGCGCGACCCTTCGGTCAGCGATGACAATGACGATAGCGACGATGGCGACGTCAACGATGACGGCGAAGGCGTCGCGGCAGATGCGGCAGATAAGGCACGCGCGGATCGCGAACGCGAGCCCCATCCGTCTGCGCGCTAAAGTTTGATGCGGCCCACGCAGATATCGCGAAACATGACCCAGTCGCCCATCAGGCTGTAGATCGGATGACGGAAGGTAGCTGGGCGGTTCTTTTCGAAGAAGAAGTGACCGACCCAGGCGAACGCATAACCGCATACCACCGCCGCGAGCAGCCACCAGGCATTGCCTGTCACGGCGAATGTCACCAGCAAGGCGATAACACCCCATGAGCCGACGAAGTGCAGACGACGGCAGGTGGCGTTGCGGTGCTCACCGAGATAAAACGGGTAAAAGTCTGCAAACCGGTCAAAGGTTTGCGCCGACGGTGCGGGCTTCTGTTCCTCGGTCATAGCAAGCCTCCTTGTCCTGAATGGCGAAGGTGACGCGCTCAGTCTCGCACGAATCGCTTGAGGGCATCGAGCAGGGCGTCCGGTTGCTCCGTCATGATCGCGTGCCCCGCGTTGACGGTCTCCACCGTCACCGGTGCGCCCGCGTTGCGCAAGGCGTCGAGCAACGCCTGTGCCGCGCGCGGCGGTGTCATCTGGTCACGCTGCCCTAACACGGCAAGCACCGGACATTGGATGCTTGCGATCCCCTCCGTACCCAGATCGTATGAATTACAGGCGATGAAATCCGTCAGGAACACCTTCGCCGGATTGCGCTGCGCCACGCGCTCCATCAATCGCTGATTGCCGCCCCACGTCCAGGATCCCGGGCTCGGCGCCGAGGGTTTGGCCGCGAGCGTGCTATGGGACCACGCGTTGACGAGTGCGATGGCCTCGGGCTCGCGTTCTGCGGCGGCCGTGAGCAGCGTGTCGGAGACCTTCATCGGATACGCCGTGCCGACGAGCGCGATGCGCGAGACGCGTTCGGGGTGTCGCGCCGCGGCGTCCAGCGCGATCAGCGATCCCATGCTGTGACCGACCCAGACGGCCCGCTCGATACCGGTGGCATTCAGTACATCGACCACGCGGTCCGCCATCTCGCCAATGGTTTCGAGCGGCGCCCCGGTGCTTCGATGATGTCCGGGCAGATCGAGGGCGAGTACGTTCATGCCGTGATGCGCGAGGTACCGGCTTTGCAAGCCCCAGACACTGTGATCGTGTTGCGCGCCATGCAGAAAGACGACCGTGGGCTGCGCGGGGTTCATCGCCTTGCCCGCAGTGTAGGCGTAAAGGTTGTTGCCTGCGATTTCGAAGTTCATCGGCCTTGCCCCTTCGTGGACGATTTGACGGCTGCTTTCAGGCCGCGCTTGAGGTCCTGGATCAGGTCGTCGGGGTCTTCGAGTCCAATGGACAGACGCACCGTGCCTTCGCCGATCCCCGCGGCGGCGAGAGCGGCTGCGTCCATGCGGAAGTGTGTCGTGGACGCCGGGTGAATGACCAGCGAGCGGGCATCTCCCACATTTGCCAGATGGGAGAACAGTTGCAGCGACTCGATGAAACGCTTGCCGGCTTCACGATCGCCGTTCAGATTGAAGCTGAACACCGCACCAGCGCCGCGAGGCAGTAGTCGCTTGGCCAGCGCGTAGTCCGGGTGCGATGGCAACTCAGGGTAGGCCACACTGGCCACCGCTTCGTGACCCGCCAGAAATTCCACCACACGGCGTGCGTTGTCGACATGTCGCGCCATGCGAAGCGGCAACGTCTCGACACCTTGCAGCAGTTGCCATGCCGCTTGCGGATGCAGGCACGCGCCAAAGTCGCGCAATCCTTCACGACGTGCGCGCAGCAGGAAGGGGGCAACGGAGCTTTCCTCGGCGAAGACCATGCCATGGAAACCGTCGTACGGTTCGGTCAGCTCGGGAAATTTGCCGCTCTTTTCGAAATCGAAGGTGCCGCCGTCGATTAGCACACCCCCGATGGTCGTGCCATGTCCGCCCAGAAACTTGGTCGCCGAGTGATAGACGAAGTCCGCCCCATGCGCGAACGGCTGGATGAGCCACGGCGTAGTGAACGTGCTGTCGACAAGCAGCGGCACACCGGCGTCGCGCGCAATCCCGGCGACTTGCGCGATATCGAGCACGTCGAGCCCCGGGTTGCCGAGCGTTTCGCCGAAGAAAAGACGCGTTTCCGGCCGGACCGCGGCGCGCCATGCGTCCAGATCGCCGGGGCGAACGAAGGTCGTTTCGATGCCGAAACGGCGCAGCGTGTAGTGCAGCAGATTATGTGAGCCGCCATAGAGCGCACTTGACGCGACGATGTGCGAGCCCGCCCCCATCAGCGTGGCGATGGCCAGATGCAATGCGGCCTGACCGCTGGCTGTCGCGATGGCCCCGACGCCGTTTTCCAAGGCGGCCATGCGCTCTTCGAATACGGCATTGGTCGGGTTGGATATGCGCGAGTACACATGTCCGGCGCGCTCCATATTGAACAGGGCGGCAGCCTGGTCGGCGTCGGAGAAAACGAACGACGTGGTCTGGTAAATCGGTGTGGCGCGTGCGCCGGTGGCAGGATCGGGAGCGGCCCCGGCGTGCAGGGCAAGCGTGTCGAAGTGCGGAACTGACATGTCGGAGAGGGCCTCGCTGATGGCGTGAAGTGGGCGCTTGAGTGATGAGCGCTGACCGGGCTGACTCGTGATGCAGGCTTTACGTATACGGCAATCCTAGCACCACCTTCGTGCGCTCCGGCAGCCTTTATCTGGTCCATCAGGGAAATTGCGGTGTTGTCCGATGTCGGGGGTAAGGTGTTGTCTTATCACGGGTGCGGAATCGCCCGAAAACCCGCGCCGAGCGGTCATGCGAGCGTCTTTCGCCTTTCCTTTTCGGACGCTTTCCGATAGCATCCATCGAACAGGTTTCAATCCCTATTTGACGCGGAGACAACGGGCGTACGCGTCGGTCATCCGTCTCGCAAGCCGAAGTCCGGCGAGGGTGCTTCGTCGCATTTCGTCGCACATCGGCGCGAATTGCCGCGAGGTACCGCGAATTGCCCGAGCAACACAATGAGGAGTGTGTGCCATGCGTGTGTCTGACATTCTGAAAGTAAAGGGCAACACCCTTTTCACCGTGACCCCGGAAACGTCGCTGGCCGATGCCGTCGACACGATGGCGGAGCACGACATCGGTTCGCTGGTCGTCATGGAGTTCGGCGATCTTGTGGGCATGCTCACGTTCCGCGAAATCATCAACACGATCAGCAAGAACGGCGGCACGGTCGGCGGCTCCACGATTCGCAAGATCATGGACGACCATCCTCTCACCTGCACCCCCGAGACCGACGTGAACGAAGTGCGCCGCATGATGCTCGAGCGTCACGCCCGTTATTTGCCCGTCATGGAGAACCGCACGCTCATGGGCGTGATTTCGTTCTACGACGTGGCGCGTGCGGTCGTCGAGGAGCAATCCTTCGAGAACCGCATGCTTAAGGCCTACATTCGCGACTGGCCTGCCGAGGAAGCGGAAAACGCAAAGTGAGTGAGGCCAGTCAGCGCGAGGCTCGCGGCGACGGCCACCAATCACGACTGCTGAGAGAGCGTCGGTTCGCGCCGTTCTTCTGGACGCAGTTTCTGGGCGCGATGAACGACAACGTGTTCAAAATCGCGTTCACGTCGCTCGTCACCTACCACGCATCGCTGTTTCAGGACGTCGACGGCAAGACGGCGGCGTTCCTGATTTCGGCGATCTTCATTGCGCCGTTCCTGCTGTTTTCGGCGACCAGCGGACAGATTGCCGACAAGTGGGACAAGGCGCGTCTGATTCGATTCGTCAAGACGCTGGAAATCGCCATCATGGTCGTGGGGGCGGCCGGTTTCGTCTGGACGAGCGCGCCGCTTCTCTATACCTGCACCTTCCTGATGGGGCTGCATTCAACCCTGTTTGGACCGGTGAAATACGCCTATTTGCCTCAGCATCTCGCCAACCATGAACTGGTCGGAGGGAACGGACTTGTCGAAATGGGCACGTTCGTGGCGATTCTTCTGGGCACGATCATCGGGGGAGAGATGGCGGGCGCAGGGGCAGGCGCGCTGCCCTGGATCGCGGGCGTGTGCATCGGTGTCGCCGTGGTGGGGCGCGTCGTATCGACGTGGGTGCCGCAAACGCCGGCCGCGCAACCGGATCTGCGCATCAACTGGAACCCGTTGACCGAGACGTGGCGGAATCTGCGTATTGCACGTGAGGACCGCGCGGTATTTCAGAGCCTGCTCGGTATTTCCTGGCTCTGGTTTCTCGGTGCAACGTTCCTCGCCTCGTTCTTCAATTTCGCGCGCGACGTCCTCGGCGCGAGTCCGGACGTCGTCACGTTGCTCCTTGCCATGTTCTCCGTGGGCATTGGCGTGGGCTCGCTGTTGTGCGAACGCCTCTCCGGCGGCAAGGTGGAAATCGGGCTGGTGCCGTTCGGCTCGATCGGCATGACGGTCTTTGCCGTTGACCTTTACTTTGCTAGCCGTGGCGGTACGGCGGGCACGTCGCTGTTGACGGTCGGCGAGTTCATTTCGCGGCCTGCTCACTGGCGTGTGCTGGCGGATCTGTTCCTGCTGGCGATGTTCGGTGGCTTTTACAGCGTGCCGTTGTATGCGCTGATCCAGAGTCGCAGCAAACCGTCGCATCGGGCGCGCATCATCGCGGCCAACAATATTCTCAACGCACTGTTCATGGTCGTGTCCGCGCTCATGGCGATGGCGCTCACCAAGGCCGGGTTCACGATCGATCAGTTGTATCTGGTGACGGGGATCCTCAACGCATTGGTCGCCGTTTATCTGTACACGCTGTTGCCGGAATTCCTGATTCGGTTTGTCATGTGGCTGATGCTTCACACGATCTACCGCATCGATGTCAAAGGGGCCGACCAGATTCCAGATGAGGGGCCCTGTGTGCTCGTGTGCAATCACGTGAGTTTTGCCGACGCGGTTGTCATTGGCGCGTCGATCCGGCGTCCCGTGCGTTTCGTGATGGATCAACGGATTTTTCGCATCCCTGTGCTCTCGTGGTTCTTCCGGACCGTTGGCGCAATTCCGATTGCGCCAGCCCATGAAGATGCGGCCAGACTCGAGCGGGCCTATGAACAAATTGCCAGGGCGCTTGCGGCGGGCGAGGTCGTTTGCATCTTCCCCGAGGGCAAGCTGACTGCGTCGGGGGATCTGCAAGTTTTCCGGCAAGGCGTGCAACGCATTATCGAGCGCTCGCCGGTGCCGGTCGTGCCGATGGCATTGCGCGGGCTCTGGGGCAGTTTCTTCTCGCGGCACGGCGGGGCGGCAATGACGCGTCCGTTCAAACGCGGCATTCTGAATCGACTGGAGCTGGTGATCGGTGAACCGGTCGCGCCGGCCCAGGCCACGCCGGAGTCGTTGCGCGACAAGGTGCTCAAGCTGCGCGGCCCCTGGCCGGTATAATAGAGTCTTTCCGTCCCACCCCAACCTGATCCCCGTATGTCTGGCAATACGCTTGGAACCCTGTTTACCGTGACCACTTTCGGCGAATCGCATGGCCCGGCCATCGGCTGTGTCATCGATGGCTGCCCGCCGGGAATGGCGTTGACGGAAGCCGACATTCAGATCGAACTGGATCGCCGACGCCCGGGCACGTCCCGGCACGTCACGCAACGTAACGAGCCGGATGCTGTCGAGATTCTCTCCGGCGTGTTCGAGGGCGTGACGACGGGCACCCCCATTGCCTTGCTTATCCGCAACACGGATCAACGCAGCAAGGACTACGGCAACATCGTCCAGACTTTCCGTCCCGGACATGCCGATTACACCTATTTGCAGAAGTACGGCGTGCGCGATTATCGCGGCGGCGGCCGTTCGTCTGCGCGCCTCACGGCACCTGTGGTGGCCGCTGGCGCTGTGGCGAAGAAGTGGCTTGCCGAGCGTTATGGCGTGCAGGTGCGCGGTTGCATGACGCAGCTCGGTGACGTGGAGATTCCGCAGACCGATTGGGCGCAGGTGTCGCAGAACCCGTTCTTTGCGGCCAATGCCGATGTTGTCCCGCAGTTGGAAACGTATATGGACGACTTGCGCAAAGCGGGCGATTCCGTGGGCGCGAAGCTGCGCGTCGTGGCGACCGGCGTGCCGGTCGGCCTGGGCGAGCCGCTGTTCGATCGTCTCGACGCCGACATCGCGCACGCCATGATGGGCCTGAATGCCGTCAAGGGCGTGGAGATCGGCGCGGGCTTTCGCAGCGTGACGCAAAAGGGCTCCGAGCATGGTGACGAACTGACGCCGGAAGGCTTCGTCGGCAACAATGCCGGTGGCATTCTCGGCGGTATTTCGACCGGCCAGGATATCGACGTCTCGATCGCCATCAAGCCAACGTCCAGTATTCGCACGCCGCGTCGATCGATCGATGTGGCGGGGCAACCGTCGACGGTGGAGACGTTCGGCCGTCACGATCCGTGTGTCGGCATTCGTGCGACGCCGATTGCCGAGGCACTGCTGGCGCTCGTGCTAATCGATCATGCGCTGCGTCACCGTGCGCAGTGCGGGGACGTGCACATCGAAACGCCGGTCATTCCTGCGCGCGCACCGGACTAAACCGGACTAATCGAGGCGGAGAACGGACAGAGCTCTTGATGCCTTCGTCGCGTTATCGAGCGCCAAACAAGAACGCCAGACAACAGACTGTCTGGCGTTTTTTTACAGTTGCATGCGCTGCGCGGTTGGGTCACTCACGGCATTGCGTGATGGGGCGCTCGTCCTTTGCGGTATAAAGCGTGCCTTCCGGGCCTTTGCTCCACCAGATGAGCGTGCGTCCCACGTGCTTTTCGCCGCTTGCCGCGCGTGCGGGTTTGAGCACTTCGCGCTGCCCCATCCAATAGAGCGTCACGTTGCCGCCGAGATCGTGATCGTCATAGACGACCACTGCGACATGCGAGTTATCGCACAAGTAGCTCACCGTCTTGGCCTGCGCGGCACCTGCCGCAAGCGCGAGCGCACCGGCCAGTGCCACACCCGAAAGTCTTGAGGAAATGCTCGGCATCATGCCTCCTTGCCTTTGGCGTTGATTCGGAGTCAATTCGACACTTGCAGTTCGGGCGAGTTGCCCGGGCGACGTCAACGTCGACGTCCAAACAAAAACCGCCGGACGAACCGGCGGCATTACAACATCACATATTCGGGTAGTTCGGCCCGCCGCCACCTTCCGGCGTGACCCACACGATATTCTGCGTCGGGTCCTTGATGTCGCAGGTCTTGCAGTGCACGCAGTTCTGCGCGTTGATCTGTAAGCGCTCCGAATCGTCGTCGTTCTTCACGAATTCATACACGCCTGCCGGGCAATAGCGTTGCTCCGGACCGGCATACTCGCTCAGGTTGATGCCGACGGGCACGCCCGGATCCTTGAGCGTCAGATGGGCCGGCTGATTCTCTTCATGATTGGTGTTCGAGATGAACACCGAAGAGAGACGATCGAACGTGAGCTTGCCGTCCGGTTTCGGATAAACGATCGGCTGGCATTGCGCGGCCGGCAGGAGCGATTCGTGATCGGCCTTCTTGCGGTGAATCGTCCAGGGCATCTTGCCGCCCAGCAGCTTTTGCTCGATGCCGGTCATCAGTGTGGCGACCGTCAGCCCCTTCTTGAACCACTGCTTGAAGTTGCGGGCCTTGTTCAGCTCTTCATGCAGCCAAGATTGTTCGAACGCGACCGGGTAGGCGCTCAACTCGTCACGCTGACGGTCCGCCGTCAACGCATCGAATGCCGCATCGGCGGCCATCATGCCGCTCTTGATCGCGGCGTGGCTCCCCTTGATGCGGCTCACGTTCAGGAAACCGGCTTCGCAGCCGACCAGCGCGCCACCCTTGAAGACCAGCTTGGGCAAGGCCAGCAGGCCACCGGCCGTAATGGCGCGCGCGCCATACGAGATCCGCTTGCCACCTTCGAGGAAGTGACGGATCGACGGGTGTGTCTTGTAACGCTGGAATTCTTCGAACGGCGACAGATACGGATTGCTGTAGTCCAGACCGACGATAAAGCCGACAGCGACTTGATGGTTTGGCAGGTGATAAAGGAACGAGCCGCCATAAGTCTGCGCGTTAAGCGGCCAGCCGGCAGTGTGGATGACGAGGCCTTCCTTGTGCTTGGACGGATCGATTTCCCACAATTCCTTGATCCCAAGGCCGTAGGCCTGCGGATCGCGGCCATCGTCGAGGTTGAACTTGCGCATCAACTGACGGCCGAGGCTGCCACGCGCGCCTTCCGAGAAGATCGTGTACTTGGCGTGCAACTCCATGCCGAGCTGGAAGTTTTCGGTCGGCTCGCCGTCCTTGCCCACGCCCATGTTGCCGGTCGCCACGCCCATCACCGCGCCGTTCTCGTCGTATAGGATCTCGGCAGCGGGGAAGCCCGGGAAGATTTCGACGCCCAGCGCTTCGGCTTGCTGGCCCAGCCAGCGCACGACATTGCCCAGGCTGATGACGTAGTTCCCATGGTTCTGGAAGCAGGCAGGCAGCAGCCAGGACGGGGTGGCCGTCGCACCGGTTTCGTTCAGGAACAGGAAACGGTCTTCGACCACGGGGGTGTCGAGGGGGGCGCCGAGTTCCTTCCAGTTGGGGATGAGTTCAGTGAGCGCTCGCGGATCCATCACGGCGCCGGACAGAATATGGGCGCCGATTTCCGAACCTTTTTCCAGCACGCAAACGGAAATATCCTTGCCTGCTTCCTGAGCACGTTGCTTCAATCGGATAGCCGTGGACAGGCCGGCCGGACCGCCGCCAACAACGACGACGTCATATTCCATCGACTCCCTCGGGCCGTACTGCTCAAGCAGCTTGGGATCCATTGATGCTCCTGTTATAAACGTTAGAATTCGTGGGTGCGGCCATTTTCCGGGAATGGGGTTCACCTCGCAACCGCATATTAATAGCACGATCGTTCGGTTTGGTAGGTAGGAAGCTCTAGCGGCGGGCCTTGCGGCAACGCCGTAGTTCAATGCAGGTCCAGGCACGAGGGAGAACAAGATGGGTCGTTCGCTGAATCTGGAGGGCAAAGTCGCCATGGTCACGGGGGCGTCGAGCGGGCTTGGCATGCAGTTCGCCAAGGTGCTGGCGCAGGCGGGGGCCAAAGTCGTGCTGGCCAGCCGCCGCGTGGAGCGGCTCAAGGAGTTGCGGGCGGAAATCGAGGCGCAGGGCGGCGCTGCCCATGTCGTGCCGCTCGATGTGACCGATTACGACAGCATTCGCGCGGGCGTCGCTCACGCGGAGACCGAAGCCGGGGCCATCGATATCCTGATCAATAATTCCGGGGTGTCGACACAGCAGAAGCTGGTCGATGTCACGCCGCAGGACTATGACTACGTCGTCGACACGAACACTCGCGGTGCGTTCTTCGTCGCACAGGAAGTCGCCAAGCGCATGATCCGCCGCAGCAAGGGGGATCCGCAGCGACAGCATCGAATTATCAATGTGGCGTCGGTGGCCGGGCAGCGGGCGATATCCATGCTGGGCGTCTACTGCATGAGCAAAGCGGCGGTCATTCACATGACGCGCTCGATGGCGCTTGAATGGGGGCGCTTCAACATCAACGTGAATGCGCTGTGCCCGGGCTATATCGATACCGAAATCAATCACGATCATTGGCAGACCGAAGCCGGGCGCAAACTGATCCAGATGTTGCCGCGTCAGCGAGTGGGTGAGCCAGGCGATCTCGATGGGTTGATTCTGCTTCTGGCTTCAGACGATTCCCGATTTATCAACGGCTCCATCATGACCATCGACGACGGTCTGGCCATCGGCTGAGAGGGTGAAGACAGGCCGGGCGGGCCGATGGCGGCGCCCGATCCGCGCCGATCGCGAGACGATTTTCCCGATTGTGCAGGCCAGTCGCCATGCGGCAATCGGGGATTGTCCGAGGCAGTCAGCTTCATGGCGACGAGCGCATAATTTCGGGACGTTTACGGGAATCGCGAATGGCGTCGTGTTGACGTCGGATCCCGAATCATCTCGAGGACAACATGCGTAATCAAGGCTGGCGGGGGCTCGTCGGAGTCGCGCTTGCCCTCGCCGCAATCGCGCTGCCGGTGGCCGCACAACCTTACAAGGCCGAATACACGCTGTCGATCGTGCCCGATACGGGCTCGCCCTGGGGCAAAGGCACCCAACTCTGGGCGGACATGGTGCGCGAGCGGACTCACGGGCGCATCAACATTCGACTGCATCCCAACGCCACGCTCATGGGCGGCGACCAGACGCGCGAGTTCACGGCGTTGCGTCAGGGGGTCATCGACATGGCCGTGGGGTCGACGATCAACTGGTCGTCGGCCATTCCGGAGTTCAATGTTTTCTCGCTACCGTTCCTGCTGCGCGGCTATCGTTCCGTCGACGCGCTGACGCAGGGCGACGTCGGGCGCGAGCTGTTTCGTCGCGTGGAAGAGCAGGGCGTCGTGCCGCTTGCGTGGGGGGAAAACGGCTTTCGCCAACTGAGCAATTCTCGGCGTGCGATCCGATCGCCTGACGATATGCGCGGGCTGCGTTTCCGTGTGGTGGGCTCCCTGCTGTTCAACGACATTTTCACGGCATTGGGCGCGACACCGACCCAAATGACGTGGGGCGAGGCGATTCGCGCGCTGCGCGCGCGCAAGATCGATGGTCAGGAAAATCCGATCACGATTTTCAACAACGCCAAGCTCGATACGGCCGGGCAACGCTACATCACGATGTGGGATTACGTGGCCGACCCGATCGTCTTCGTGGTCAACCGGCAGGTCTGGGATAGCTGGTCACCGCAGGATCGCGACATCGTACGCGACGCAGCCATGGAGGCGGCACGCTTCGAAGTGACGCTCGCTCGCGAGGATCTGCTGAGCACCGGGCAGGGCATGTGGGATGAACTGGAGGCGCGCGGCGTGAAGGTCACCCGATTGACGCCCGAGCAGCGTCAGCGCTTTGTCGATGCAACGCGTCCGGTCTATGCCAAGTGGAAGGCGCTCGTTGGGCGGGATCTGGTCGAAAAGGCGGAAGCAGCGGTCAAGGACGATTCGATGGCCAGCAAGCCGCAGACCCCGGCCCAGGCTGGCGGCGTTCGCAAGTAGCACTCACGGCCTCGGGCCGATCCCGCGCTGCCGCTTCGGAATCTTCCGAGGCGGCGCTCCCCAGCAATTCTGAAATAACGCCTTCTCGAAGCCAATCCCCATGGCGTGATGCGCGCCGCCCGGGCCGAGGCGCTACACTTCATTCTCATGACGCCTTGTCATTTCTCGGCAAGGCGCTGTTTTCGATCATGAGGAATTTGCAGTGTCGTCAGAGTTCAAGGAAGTCTTCCGAATGAGCATGCCCATTCGCTGGGGCGATATGGATGCTTTCGGACATGTCAACAACACCGTGTACTTCCGCTACATGGAGCAGGTGCGTATTTCGTGGCTGGAGACGCTGGATATCGCGTCGGAAGAGCGTGAGACGGGAGAGGGGCCGGTCATCGTCAACGCGAATATGACGTTTCTGCGTCAGTTGCGTTACCCGGGCGATATCGATTGCCGCATGTTCATCGGTGAACCCGGGCGCAGCAGTGTCGATACGCGCTTCGAACTGCGCCGCGCCGATCTGCCCGACGTCCTCGTCGCCGAGGGCGGCGCCAAGATCGTATGGGTGAACTATCAGGCCGAGAAGTCGGTGCCGCTGCCGCAGGCCGTACGGACCTTGTTTGCCGGAGAGTAATGTTCCCTCCCCCTCCACCCCCGTGATGCACGGGGGAGATTGGGGTTAGTTGCCGAGCAGGCGCTGGACAAGTTCGGTCGCCGTGCCGGCGCCGTATTTTTGCATCAGGCGCGCCCGATAAATGTCGACGGTGCGCGGGCTGATCTCGAGGACCTTGCCGATCTGTTTGCTCGTCTTGCCTTGCACGAGTTGTGCGGCGATTTCGCGCTCACGGGCGGTCAGGGCGACGGCGACGCGTCGCGTGGCCGAAATGTCCTCGAAGGTCCACAAACCGGCGGCGTGCGGATCGTTCACGTCGAGTGAGCGGCCGGTGACATGGCACCAGAACAGCTCGCCGTTAGCGCGACGCATGATGCGCTCATCCGAATAGACGCCCTGTGTGCTCATGATGGGAGGAATGCGCTCGCCGATGCGCTCGAACTCTTTGGGCGACGGATACAACACCTGAAAGGATTTGCCGATCAGTGTTTCGTGGTCGTAACCGAAAATCTTGCCGAGCTGGCGGTTACAGTCTTCGATGATGCGCTGGCGTGAGATGACCAGACCCACTGGTGCGATGTGAAAGGCTGTCTGGTAGTCGAACGTCGGCATGGGGGAAGTACGATCCGGTCGGTCACACGTGCGGCTTCGCCGCGTGTTGCGGCGCGGCGCGCGGGAAGATATGTAATTTCACGTATTGTGCCCCATTTGCGCGGCACCGTAAGCTCTGTGGTTGCATGAGGCGCGTGGACGGTGGCATTTCGAGGGTTCGCGCGAGTCTCGCAACGCGTGAGCGCGCGGCATAATTTCAATTCTCAACCGAGGGAAAGGGACAAACGATGAACAAGGTATACGCCAGCGCCAAGGAGGCGCTCGCCGGTGTCGTCGCAGACGGGCAAACGCTCGCCGTCGGTGGCTTCGGCCTGTGTGGCATTCCGGAGGCCCTGATCGCCGCGCTGCGCGACTCGGGCGTCAAGGGGCTCACCTGCATCAGCAACAATGCCGGCGTCGATGGCTTTGGCCTCGGTCTGCTGCTCGAGACGCGTCAGATCAAGAAGATGATTTCGTCGTACGTGGGCGAGAACAAGGAGTTCGAGCGCCAGTATCTGGCGGGCGAACTCGAGCTTGAATTCACGCCGCAAGGCACGCTGGCCGAGAAGCTGCGCGCCGGTGGTGCGGGCATTCCGGCGTTCTTTACGAAGACCGGTGTGGGCACTGTCGTGGCCGAGGGGAAGGACACACGCGAGTTCGACGGCGAAACGTACATCATGGAGCGCTCGCTGCGCGCCGACGTCGCACTGGTGAAAGCGGCCAAGGCCGATCGCGCCGGCAACCTCGTGTTCAATCGCACCGCCCGTAACTTCAACCCGATGGCCGCCATGGCCGGCAAGATCACGATCGTCGAAGTCGAGGAGCTGGTGGAAACCGGTTCGATCGATCCGGACGACGTGCACCTGCCGGGGATCTTCGTTCAACGCATCGTGCTGAACGCGCATCCGGAAAAACGCATCGAACAGCGCACGGTACGTGCCAAGTAAGCGCCGAGATCAAGGAGATAACCATGGCATGGAATCGTGATGAAATGGCGGCTCGCGCGGCGCGTGAGCTTGAAGATGGCTTCTACGTGAACCTCGGTATCGGCTTGCCCACACTGGTGGCGAACCATGTGCCGGATGGTATGGAAGTCTGGTTGCAATCGGAAAACGGTCTGCTCGGTATCGGCCCGTTCCCGACGGAAGACGAAGTCGACGCCGACATGATCAACGCGGGCAAGCAGACGGTGACGACGCTGCCCGGTTCGTCGATCTTCTCGTCGGCCGACTCGTTCGCGATGATTCGCGGCGGTCACATCAATCTGGCAATTCTCGGGGCGATGCAGGTCAGCGAAAAGGGTGATCTCGCCAACTGGATGATACCGGGCAAGATGATCAAGGGGATGGGTGGCGCGATGGATCTCGTCGCTGGTGTCGGCCGCGTGGTCGTGCTCATGGAGCACGTTGCCAAGGGCGATGCCCACAAGATTCTCAAGGCTTGCGATCTGCCGTTGACGGGCGTTGGTGTGGTCAACCGCATCATTACCGATCTGGGCGTGATCGATGTGACGCCGGATGGCTTGAAGGTGGCCGAGTTGGCGCCGGGCGTGACGAAGGAAGAAATCTCGCAGAAGACCGGCGCGCCGCTCGACACGAGCGCTGTCTGACGTTGGGCGAAGCACTGCGCACGCTCGGCGGGAGTTGGCCGTTGAGCAGGTCGCAGCGCGCGATTGACGACGGGTGGGTTGCCGCGGCCGTTGAACCCGGCGGCCTGTGCGAGTAGGAAGTTGGTTCGTCAAATGCAAAACGGGCGGGGATATCCCCGCCCGTTTTGTTTTTCAGATGTCGCCAACCTATAGCGTCGACTTATAGTGCCGACAGTATCGCAGACTCATTGCGCGACCCAGCCGCCGTCCATGTTCCATGCGGCGCCACGCACCTGCGCCGCCGCTTCGCTGCACAGGAAGACCGCAAGGGCGCCAAGTTGTTCGGGGGTAACGAACTCACCCGACGGCTGCTTCTCGCCAAGCAGCGAGCGCTTCGCTTCGTCGCCGGAGAGCTTGTCCCGTGCCGCGCGATCGTCCACCTGCTTCTGCACGAGCGGGGTGAGGACAAATCCCGGGCAAATGGCGTTTGCCGTCACGCCGGTCTGTGCGTTTTCCAGTGCCGTGACCTTGGTCAGGCCGACAATGCCGTGTTTGGCTGCCACATATGCCGATTTGCCTGCCGATCCGACAAGACCGTGCACCGACGCAATGTTGATGATGCGTCCCCAGTTGCGGGTACGCATGCCGGGCAATGCAAGTCGCGTGGTGTGAAAGGTGGACGTCAGGTTGATGGCAATGATCGCGTCCCATTTGTCCGTCGGAAAATCCTGAATTTCGGCGACGTGCTGAATGCCCGCGTTGTTCACCAGAATGTCCACGCCGCCGAACTCGGATTCGGCGTACAGCATCATTGCCTCGATCTCGCTGGCGCGGCTCATGTCCGCACCGTGATAGCCGACCTGTGTGCCCGTGTGGCCCGCCTTTGCCGCTGCGGCGGTGATGGCGGCGCGCGCCGCGTCGGCGTCGCCGAAGCCGTTCGTGATGAGCGTGGCGCCCTGTGCGGCAAGCGCTTGTGCCATGCCCAGACCGATGCCGCTGGTCGAGCCGGTCACGAGGGCGATTTTTCCTTTCAGCATTGCATGGTCTCCGTGTGGGAGGAGGGTGGGGGAGGAAGCTGCGTTCGATGAGTGCGTTCAATGAGTGCGGCCGCAGGGTGCGGCGCAATGCGACTCATGAGTGACCTCATTCTAGCTTACGGTTCGCGGCAAGCGCGGTAGAATTCGGGTCTGGAAACCGATCCGATGAGCCTGTCATGCCGAGCCACGTGCCGCGTCTATCGAACGTTCAGTGTCTGAGTCCTTCCGGGTTGCATCGCATGGCCTACGCGGAATGGGGCGACCCTGACAATCCCCGGGTATTGGTCTGCGTCCACGGCCTCACGCGATGTGGCCGCGATTTTGACGCGCTGGCGAAGGTGTTTGCGAACGATTACCGTGTGGTGTGTCCCGATGTCGTGGGGCGCGGGCAGTCGTCCTGGCTGGCGAATCCCTCAGGCTACGTCGTGCCGCAATACGTGTCGGACATGGTGACGCTGATTGCGCGTCTCGGTGTGGCGACAGTGGACTGGTTCGGTACGTCGATGGGCGGGCTCATCGGCATGGGGCTCGCGGGACTGCCGGACACGCCGATTCGCAACTTGTTGCTCAATGACGTGGGACCGCATATCGATGCGGCGGCACTCGCACGCATCGGTCAATATGTCGGCATTCCGAAGCGTTTTGCCACATTGGACGAAGGCGCCGATTATCTCTGGTCGATTTCGTCGGCGTTCGGGCCGCATACGCGAGAGGAGTGGCTTGGCCTTAGCGAACCGCTGCTCAAGGCCGATGGCGACGGTTATGTGCTGCGTTACGATCCATCCATCGGCGCGGCATTCGCGGCAATTCCGCCCGAGGCCATTGCTGCTGGCGAGGCCATGCTCTGGGCGTCGCTGGCGGCGTTCCCGGGCCGCACGCTGGTCGTGCGGGGTGAGCAGTCGGATCTGCTCTCACGTACGACGCAAGAACAGATGCTGGCGCACGCGCAACACGCGCGCGCCGTGGAAATCCCCGGCGTGGGTCACGCGCCGACATTCGTGCATGCGGATCAAATCGAGATCGCGCGCCGGTTTTTTGAGGGGTATGCCGACTGATGCTCGCCTTGGCGGCGACGTGCGGTGGCTTATCCGAAGTCAGAAGAACACGAGGAGTTTTACATCATGGCAGTACAACGTTTTTACGTCGAAAAGCGCTGGTCGGACATGGCCGTGCACAATGGCACCGTTTATCTGGCCGGTCAGACCCCCGATGACCGCTCGCAGGACATGGCCGGTCAGACACGTCAGGTCCTCGCGCATATCGACCGTCTGCTCGGCGAGGCCAACAGCGACAAGTCGCTGATTCTGTCCTGCCAGATTTTCATCTCGGACATGAAGTACTTCGGTGAAATGAACCAGGTGTGGGACGAGTGGGTGCCGGCCGGTAACGCTCCCCCGCGCGCCACGGTGCAGGCATTGCTCGCCGATCCTGCCATGCTTGTTGAAATCGTGGTCGTGGCCGCTCAGCGCGAAAGCTGAGTGCGCGACCCGCAATATCCGGGGCGCTGGTCGCCCCGCGTTCCGACATGAACCAACACCAAGCACCGACATCTACAGGGTCGCCCTCGACGCCGGGTGTGGGTGATGCACCTTTGCCCGCCACGCTCGACGACGCCCTCGCGTTCGCCGCGACGCTGTGCGGCGAGAACGTGCTTTCGTCCGGCGAGCCGATCATGGCGCATGCGCGCGGCATGATCGCGATTCTCGACACGCTGCGTGTCGACGAGGCGACGCATCAGGCGGCGGCGCTTTTCTCTGCCGTCGAATTCCTCCCGGATCCGCAAACCACACTGACGCAGAAGTTTGGCGCGGAAGTGGCTGCGCTCGTGATCGATGTGCGCAAGCTGCAACGTCTGTCCGGCGCGGGCGCCCGTGCTGCGCAGGCGATGCCGTCCGACGGGCGCGATCGCGACGCGTCGGCGGAGCGCAAGTCGCAGGTCGAAGGCTTGCGCAAGATGCTGCTGGCATTTGCTCAGGACATCCGTGTCGTGATGATCCGGCTGGCGTCGCGTCTGCAATCCCTGCGCTGGTATGCCGCCGAAAAGAAGGCCCCGCCGGAAGACATGCCGCACGAGGTGCTTGAGATCTATGCGCCGCTGGCGAACCGTCTTGGTATCTGGCAACTGAAGTGGGAGCTCGAAGATCTCGCGTTCCGCTTTCTGGAGCCGGTGACCTACAAGCAGATCGCCAAGCTGCTGGAGGAAAAGCGCGTCGAGCGGCAGACGTTCATCGAAGGCGCGATTCAGCGTCTTCAGGATGAACTGGCGCGCGCGGAAGTGAAGGCCGAGGTGTCGGGGCGGCCCAAGCACATCTACAGCATCTGGAAGAAGATGCGCGGCAAGGCGGTCGATTTTGCCGAGCTTTACGATGTGCGGGCGTTTCGCGTGATCGTCGAAGACATCAAGGATTGCTACACGGTGCTGGGCATCGTCCATAACCTGTGGCAGCCGATTCCGAAAGAGTTCGACGATTACATCTCTCGACCGAAACCCAACGGCTACAAGTCGTTGCATACGGTAGTGATTGGCGACGACGGGCGGGCGTTCGAGGTGCAGATCCGGACGCACGAAATGCACCACTTTGCCGAGTATGGCATTGCGGCGCACTGGCGCTACAAGGAAGCCGGGCAGCGCGGTTATGGCGGCGCGTTTTCGGCGAACGAGGCCTACGACGAGAAGATCGCGTGGCTGCGTCAATTGCTCGCATGGAAAGACGATGTTGCCGATACCGTCGGTGCCGAAGGCGCGGTGCAGCCGTGGGAGCAGCTCAAGCGGGCGACCATCGATGACCACATCTATGTGCTGACGCCGCAGGCGCGTGTCATTTCGTTGCCGCAAGGCGCGACGCCGGTCGACTTTGCCTATCACCTGCATTCGGAGCTGGGGCATCGCTGCCGTGGCGCTCGCGTGGATGGCGCGATGGTGCCGCTCAATACGCCCCTTCAAAACGGGCAGACGGTCGAGATCGTCACGGTCAAGCAGGGTGGGCCGTCGCGGGATTGGCTCAATTCGCAGTTGGGGTATTTGCAGAGCCATCGGGCGCGTCAGAAGGTGCGGCAGTGGTTCAATGCCATCGACCTCGAAGAGACGATCGCGCAGGGCCGTACGCTGGTCGACAAGACGTTGCAGCGCGAAGGCAAGACGTCCGTCAATCTTGAAGAACTGGCGGCGCGTCTCGGTTTTCGTACGCCGGACGATCTTTACGCGTCCATCGCGAAGGACGAGTTCAGTCTGCGTCACGTGGAGCAGGCGTTGTCCGGCAACTTGCCGGGGCCGGAGCCGCGTGACGAAGACACGCTCGTTGCCAAGAAAAGTCTCGACACGAGCGTGGCGCAGGGCGCGAAGAGCGGTGTGCTGGTGGTCGGCGTGGGCGCGTTGCTCACGCAATTGGCGAAGTGCTGCCGCCCCGCGCCGCCCGATCCGATCGTCGGGTTCGTCACGCGCGGCAAGGGCGTGTCGATTCACCGGCAGGACTGCAATAGTTTCCAGGCGATGAAGGCGCGTTCGCCGGAGCGTGTGATTCAGACGGCCTGGTCGTCCGATGTGCTGGAAGGGCGTGGTGTGGCCGCGTATCCGGTGGATATTCAGATCGAGGCGACCGACCGTCAGGGGTTGCTGCGGGATATCTCCGAAGTGTTTTCTCGGGAAAAGCTCAATGTGACGGGCGTCAGCACGCAATCTCGCGGGGCGCAGGCATTCATGCAATTCACCGTGGAAGTGCGCGATGGCGGTCAGTTGCAGCGTGCGCTGGCGCAACTGACCGGGGTGACGGGTGTGGTGTCGTCGCGCCGGCGTTAAGCGATAGGCGATAAGCGACAAGTCGTCGCGGGGTGGCTCGGTCGGCGGTTTTGACGGCCGACCGAGCCGTTTCAAGAGCTTGACCTTGCGATGCAACAACGCGTGAAAGCCTTGTTTGATGCGGTTTTCGATCGGCAGGCACAATAATCGCTTGGCGATGTGACGAAACCTTGCTAGAATCTCGTTCTCTTGCAGTAGGCTCGTAGCTCAGTTGGTTAGAGCACCACCTTGACATGGTGGGGGTCGTTGGTTCGAATCCAATCGAGCCTACCAACGAAATTTAATGCATTGCAGTCCGCGAAACCCCGCAGACACAGGCGCTGGAAAACACTCATGTTGAAGACTGCCCGAACTTTCACAGTGGTGAAGGTGCGACGTTAAGTCGAGGGTGTTTTTCGTCTGGATGCAAGGAATGAAGAGACGGCCTCGACGACAGTCGAGGCCGTTTTTTTTCGTGGTTTGCCGCGTGGCGTGGGCCGCGCGTGACGTTTTTGCGCATGGGAGTGCGACATGATTTCGGTACGTTTGCCTGACGGTTCGCAACGCCAGTACGAAGCCCCGCTCACGGTGGCGCAAGTGGCCGGCTCGATCGGCACGGGGCTGGCCAAGGCGGCCCTCGCAGGTCGCGTCGACGGCAAGCTGGTCGACACGTCTTATCTGATCGATCGCGACGTGAGTCTCGCCATCGTCACAGATAAGGATGCCGACGGCCTGGACATCATTCGTCACTCGACGGCTCACTTGCTGGCATATGCCGTCAAGGAGTTGTTCCCCGAGGCGCAGGTCACGATCGGTCCGGTCATCGACAACGGCTTCTACTACGACTTCTCGTTCCACCGTGCTTTCACGCCGGAAGACCTCGAAGCCATCGAGAAGAAGATGCATGAGCTCGCCAAGAAGGACGAGCCCGTCACGCGCGAAGTGATGTCGCGCGACGACGCCGTGCGTCTGTTCATGTCGATGGGCGAGAAGTACAAGGCGGAGATCATCGAATCGATTCCGGCAACGGATGAGATCGGCCTGTATCGCGAAGGCAAGTTCGTCGACCTGTGCCGTGGTCCGCACGTGCCGTCGACCGGCAAGCTCAAGGTCTTCAAGCTGATGAAGGTCGCCGGCGCCTACTGGCGTGGCGATGCGAAGAACGAGCAGTTGCAGCGTATCTATGGCACGGCCTGGACGAAGAAGGAAGACCAGGACGCGTATCTGCATATGCTCGAAGAGGCGGAAAAGCGCGATCACCGCAAACTCGGCCGTGCGCTGGACTTCTTCCATATGCAGGAAGAGGCGCCCGGTCTCATCTTCTGGCACCCGAAGGGCTGGACGCTCTGGCAGCAGGTCGAGCAGTACATGCGCCGCGTCTATCGCAACAACGGCTATCAGGAAGTGAAGGGGCCGCAGATTCTCGACCGCTCGCTCTGGGAAAAGTCGGGACACTGGGAGAACTACAAGGACAACATGTTCACGACGGAGTCGGAGAATCGCGCTTACGCGCTGAAGCCGATGAACTGTCCTGGGCACGTTCTGATTTTCAATTCGGCGCTGCATAGCTACCGCGATCTGCCGCTGCGCTACGGCGAGTTCGGGCAATGCCATCGCAACGAGCCGTCGGGCGGTTTGCACGGTTTGATGCGCGTGCGCGGGTTCACGCAGGACGACGGTCACATTTTCTGTACGGAAGATCAGATCCTCGACGAGTGCGTGAACTACACGGCGCTGTTGCATGCCGTCTACAAGGATTTCGGCTTTACGGACATGATCTACAAGGTCGCTACGCGCCCTGAGCATCGTGTCGGTTCCGACGAGAACTGGGATAAGGCCGAGTTTGCGTTGATGGAATCGCTGCGCCGTTCGGGCTGCGAATTCGAGATCGCCGAGGGTGACGGGGCGTTTTACGGTCCGAAGATCGAATACACGCTCAAGGACGCGCTGGGCCGTCAGTGGCAGTGCGGCACGATGCAAGTCGACTTCTCGATGCCTGAGCGTCTCGACGCCGAGTACGTCGCTGAGGACAACAGCCGCAAGCGCCCCGTCATGCTTCACCGCGCGATCCTCGGGTCGCTCGAGCGTTTCATCGGTATTCTGATTGAGCACCATGCTGGTGCATTGCCGGTCTGGCTCGCGCCGGAGCAGGTGATCGTCATGAATGTCTCGGAAAAAACGGCCGATTACGCTCAGGAAGTGACGAAAAAGTTGAAAGAACAAGGGCTTAGGGCTCGGAGCGATTTGCGCAACGAGAAAATTAGCTATAAAATACGCGAGCACTCCTTGCAGAAAGTTCCCTATCTCATCGTGGTGGGGGATAAAGAGCAGGAGGGGAATACGGTAGCCGTGCGTGCCCGTGGCGGCGTGGATCTGGGTGTAATGCCCGTTGACGCGCTCATCGAACGTCTTGCGCAGGATTGCGCATCGTTCCAATAACGCCTGTCGGACAGCGCGGCTAAATTTTTGACTTTTTTCGAGGATAAGCAACATCGCTACCGATAAGTCGCATCGCATCAACGGCGAAATCACTGCGCCCGAAGTGCGTCTAAATGGCGTCGACAACGAGCCGCTCGGCATTGTGAAACTGGCAGAAGCTTTCCGTCTGTCCGAAGAGGCTGATGTCGATCTGGTGGAAATTGCACCGACCGCGAATCCGCCGGTTTGCCGTCTGATGGACTACGGCAAATTCAAGTATTCGGAACAGAAGAAAGCGCACGAGAACAAGCTGAAGCAGAAGGTTGTCCAGATCAAGGAAGTCAAATTCCGTCCTGGCACCGACGACGGTGACTACAACGTCAAGCTGCGCAATCTGAAGCGTTTCCTCGAAGACGGCGACAAGACCAAGATCACGCTGCGTTTCCGCGGTCGTGAGATGGCTCACCAGGAAATCGGTGCTCGTATGCTGGAACGTCTGAAGTCCGATCTCGAAGAGTTCGGCCAGCCGGAACAGATGCCGAAGATGGAAGGCCGTCAGATGATCATGGTCATCGCGCCGAAGAAGAAATAAGGCCGTGGCGGTGCCGAGTGGCGCCGTCAGGCAGTAAGGAATTGCCGCTGTAGTCCGCAAGGACCGCAGCAGCGATGCAGGGTGCAGTCAGACCCTGAAAATAAGTGGTCCCAGGTCCTGAAAGGGGCGCGATTTTGGCGTCACACCTGTGATCATGTTAAAAACCCTGGAGTTTTTCATGCCCAAGATGAAAACCAAGAGCGGTGCCAAGAAGCGCTTTCGCGTGCGTCCTGGCGGTACCGTTAAGCGTGGTCAGGCCTTCAAGCGTCACATTTTGACGAAGAAGACCACCAAGAATAAGCGTCACCTGCGCGGTGCCGTCGGCGTTCATGAGTCTGATCTGAACTCCGTACGCGCAATGCTGCCCTTCGCTTAAACCCCGACTTAGATAGGAGAGAAACATGCCTCGAGTCAAACGTGGGGTCACCGCACGGGCCCGCCATAAGAAAGTCATCGCAGCAGCCAAGGGTTTCCGCGGCCGCCGCAATAACGTCTTCCGCATCGCCAAGCAAGCGGTCATGCGCGCCGGGCAATACGCCTATCGCGATCGCCGTAACAAGAAGCGTGTGTTCCGCGCTTTGTGGATTGCGCGTATCAATGCAGGTGTGCGTCAGCACGGTATGACCTACAGCGTGTTCATCGCTGGTCTGAAGAAGGCCTCGATCGAACTCGACCGCAAGGTGCTGTCCGACATGGCCATCAACGACAAGCCGGCATTTGCCGCGATTGTCGCCCAGGTGAAAGCCGCCGTCGCAGCCTAAGCTGTAGTTAGCGTATAGCGCGTTTTATCGCGTGCCATTCGCCAGGAGGGGGCTCTCATCGGAGCCCCCTTTTGTTTTTCGCCCGCTTTTTTGCTTGAACATGCGGCCACTCCGACCGCCTAACCTGAGTCTGTAGCATATGGATCTGGAACTTATCGTCAGCGAAGCGCAGCGTGCATTCGCCGCCGCTCCCGACGCCGCCGCACTGGAAAACGAGAAAGCCCGCTTTCTTGGCAAGACCGGTCAGCTGACCGAGTTGCTCAAGGGCCTCGGCAAGCTCGATCCCGAAGCGCGCAAGACCGAAGGCGCACGGATCAATGCGGCCAAGCAACAGATCGAAGGCGCCTTGCAGGCGCGCCGTCAGGCCATGGCCGACGCGCTGCTCGATGCGCGCCTGTCCGCCGAGGCTATCGACGTCACGCTGCCCGGCCGAGGCCTGGGCGCTGGCAGCCTGCACCCCGTGCTCACCACCTGGGAGCGCGTTGAACAGATTTTCCGTTCCATTGGTTTCGACGTGGCCGACGGCCCCGAGATCGAATCCGACTGGTTCAACTTCACTGCGCTGAACAGCCCGGAAAATCACCCGGCCCGTTCGATGCAGGACACCTTCTATGTCGAAGGCAATGACGACGCCGGCAAGCCGTTGCTGCTGCGCACGCACACGAGCCCCATGCAGGTGCGCTACGCGCGCATGAACAAGCCGCCGATCAAGGTGATCGCGCCGGGCCGTACGTATCGCGTTGACTCCGATGCCACCCACTCGCCGATGTTCCACCAGGTCGAGGGGCTGTGGATCGCCGAAGACATCAGCTTCGCCGACCTGAAGGGTGTGTACACCGACTTCCTGCGCAAGTTCTTCGAGCGCGACGACATTCAGGTGCGTTTCCGTCCGTCGTACTTCCCGTTCACCGAGCCTTCCGCCGAGATCGACATGCAGTTCGAGACCGGCAAGAACGCCGGCAAGTGGCTCGAGATCTCGGGTTCGGGGCAGGTGCATCCGACGGTGATCCGCAACATGGGGCTCGATCCCGAGCGCTACATCGGTTTCGCGTTCGGTTCGGGTCTGGAGCGACTCACGATGTTGCGTTACGGCGTGCAGGACCTGCGCCTGTTCTACGAGAACGACCTGCGCTTCCTGCGCCAATTCATGTAATCGATACCGGCCGCCCCTGGCTGGCGCGCAACGTCGCTGCCGCCGGGCTGCCGGAAGTGAAGACTTAACTGCGAGCGAACTGATCCATGCAATTCTCTGAATCGTGGCTGCGTACCCTGGTCGACCCGGATTTGTCGACGGACGCGTTGGCGCACGCCCTGACGATGTCCGGGCTGGAAGTCGAAGAAACCGATCCGGTCGCCCCGCCGTTTCACGGCGTGGTCGTGGCCAAGGTGCTCGAAGTCGCCCGTCATCCGGATGCCGACCGTCTGAATGTTTGCCAGGTGGATGCCGGTACCGGCGAGACGCTCACCATCGTGTGCGGAGCGCCGAACGTTGCGCCGGGCATCAAGGTGCCTTGCGCGACCGTGGGCGCGGCATTGCCACCGGCAGAAGCCGGCGGTGCGCCGTTCCAGATCAAGATCGGCAAGCTGCGCGGCGTGCAGAGCTTCGGCATGTTGTGCTCGGCACGCGAGCTGAAGCTCTCGGAAGATCACGCCGGCCTGATGATCCTGCCGGAAGATGCGCCGGTCGGCATGAACATCCGCGAGTATCTCGATCTCGATGACACGGTGTTCGTCGTCAAGCTCACCCCTAACAAGGCGGATTGCCTGTCGCTGCTCGGCGTGGCGCGCGAAGTCGCTGCCATCACCGGTGCCCCGCTCAAGGATCTGCCGGGGCAGGGCGCGCAAGCGGCGACCATCGCCGACACGTTGCCCGTGCGCATCAGCTCGCCGGAGGGCTGTGGCCGCTTCGGTGGTCGCATCATCCGTAATGTCAATGCCGCCGCACCGTCGCCGCGCTGGATGGTCGAACGCCTCGAGCGTGCTGGCCAGCGCAGCATCTCGGCGCTGGTCGACATCACCAACTACGTGATGCTCGAACTGGGCCAGCCGTTGCACGTCTACGATCTGAACCGTCTGCAAGGCGGGATCGACGTGCGCTTCGGTCGTGCGGGTGAAACGCTCAAGCTGCTCAACGAACAGACCGTGACGCTCGATGAGAGCACGCTCGCGATCACCGACGCCAGCGGCCCGATCGGCCTGGCCGGCATCATGGGCGGTGATTCGACGAAGGCCGGTCTGGAGACGCAGAACATCTTCCTGGAAGGCGCGTTCTTCTTCCCGCAGGCCATTCAGGGACGTGCACGCAAGTACAACTTCACGAGCGATGCATCGCATCGCTTTGAGCGCGGTGTCGACTTCGCGGGCAATGTGCGTGCGCTTGAGCGCGCAACGCAACTGGTGCTCGAGATTTGCGGTGGTCAGGCGGGTCCGCTGGAAGACCAGGTTGCGAAGCTGCCCGAGCGTCAGCCGGTCAAGATGCGCGTGGCGCGTGCCGTCAAGATCCTGGGCGTGCCGGTCTCCGAGCAGGAGATGAGCGAGATCTTCACGCGTCTCGGCCTGCCGTTCACGTTGCAGGATGGCGTGTTCGAAGTGACGCCGCCGTCGTACCGCTTCGACATCGAGATCGAAGAAGATCTGATCGAAGAGATTGCACGTATTTACGGTTTCGATCGCATTCCGGCCAATCCGCCGGTGGCAGCGAGCGAAATGCGTCCCACCCAGGAAGGCCGCCGCTCGCAACATGCCGTTCGTCATGCCGTCGCCGCGCGTGACTATCACGAGACGGTTGGTTTCAGCTTTGTCGACGTGGAATGGGAAGCCGACTTTGCTGGCAATGACAATCCGATAAAGTTGCTCAATCCGATCGCAAGTCACCTTGCCGTGATGCGCTCGACGCTCATCGGCAGCCTGATTGCGACAGCGCGCTACAACCTGAATCGCAAGGCATCGCGCGTTCGCGTGTTCGAAATCGGCCGCACCTATCACCGTGACAACACGGTGGCGTCCGGCGAGTTGAGCGTTGGCGGTTATCGTCAGCCGCTGACGGTTGCTGCACTGGCTTATGGCCCGGTGTTCGAAGAGCAGTGGGGCACGGCAGCGCGTCAGGTCGACTTCTTCGACGTGAAGGGCGATCTCGAAGCGTTGCTGGCACCGCGCACGGCACGTTTCGTGAAGGCTGAGCATCCGGCGCTGCATCCGGGACGCAGTGCTGCGATCGAAGTGGACGGCAAGCGCGTGGGCTTCATCGGTGAGCTTCACCCGCGCTGGCAGCAAAAGTACGATCTGCCGCACGCGCCGGTGCTGTTCGAAATCGAAGCCGAGGCGTTGTTCGGTCGTGACGTGGCAAGCTACGAGGACATCTCGAAGTTCCCGCCCGTCACCCGTGACATTGCCCTGGTGGTCGATCAGTCGCAGCCGGTGCAGGTGTTGCTCGATGCCATGCTCGCCGCACGTCAGGACGATCCGGCGTGCAACGTCGTGCAATCGGTGCGCCTGTTCGACGAGTTCCGGCCCAAGGCCGGCGCGGCGTCGGGCTCGCTGGGAGCGCAGGACAAAAGCTTGGCGTTTCGTGTTACTCTGCAAGACCCCTCGGGTACGTTGCAGGACGAGACGGTCCAGGGCGCCATTAACGCACTGGTACAACGGGTAGAAGGGTTTGGCGCACGTTTGCGCGCCTAAAGCTCAGTAAAAAATCCGGGTGCGAGTGGGTTATCGCACTGTCATCGCCATCGCGTGGGACGTATGAACGAAATGAATCCTGGTGAATTTGAAGCCATGCTTGCGGCGCAGCGGATCGCGCTGGGCCGCAGCGAAGTGAACGAGGTCTCGACCGAGGCGCCGACGCTGACGAAGGCCGAACTGGCTGAGCTGCTGTTCGAGCACGTCGGTCTGAACAAGCGCGAAGCGAAAGATATGGTCGAAGCCTTCTTCGAATCGATTCGCGATGCGCTTGAGTCCGGTGACAGCGTCAAGCTGTCCGGCTTCGGTAACTTCCAGCTACGCGACAAGCCAAAACGGCCGGGCCGGAATCCGAAGACGGGCGAGGAGATTCCGATTGCTGCGCGTCGTGTCGTCACCTTCCACGCCAGCCAGAAGCTCAAGTCGATGGTCGAGTCTGGTGTACTGAGCAAGTAATTCCCCGGCCGCCGCATTCTGTGGCGGCCGTTGGTTTTTCGTCCGCAATTTAACCGTCGTCCCATTCCGCTAACGCCGCGATGGATCACGTTGCCTTGCCGCCGATTCCCGCCAAGCGTTACTTCACCATCGGTGAGGTGAGCGAGCTATGTGGTGTCAAGCCGCATGTGCTGCGCTATTGGGAGCAAGAGTTCACGCAACTGCGTCCGGTCAAGCGACGCGGCAACCGACGGTACTACCAACATCACGAAGTCCTGCTGATCCGGCGAATCCGGGAACTGCTTTATGAGCAGGGCTTCACCATCAACGGCGCACGCAATCGTCTGGAGGCGGACACGCCCCGCGGTGCCCGCGCATCCAGTGCTGCAGGCGCCCAGGCGTCTGGTCAGGCGACTGCCGACACGGCGGCAATGGACGAAGGGGCGCTCGACGTAGGCGACCTGCGCCGCCGTCTCGAATCCGTCATCGACCTGTTGAAATCCTGAGCCGGGGTCGCCATCCGGCTTATCTGGCCTATACGGTCCATCCGGCGCCACGTCCTGGTGCTCGTCGGATCCGGGATTCTCCTAATGCGGCGGTGGCCGAAACTTCCGTAATCCGAGATAAGGCACGCTTCACGGCGGGGCGACGCTCGTCCGGCACGATGAACGCCATACATCCCCCGATTGAGACGATACAGAACGACTTCCGGGGGCGGGGCGATTGCCTTACACTTGCCGGAAACATGACGCCCGTCAGTGGCGTCGCCTGGATCCTCTTAACGAACGGGCCAATACCGACCTTACCGCGCGGGGGCGCGAAGGGCTGAAAGGATCTCGACCTATGGCGGAACCGAGCATGATGGGAGCGCGACGCGGACGTTGGGCGACTTCCTATCGCTCGATCGTCGCAATCCTGATTTTCGGTCTCCTGATTCTTGTCCTTCTCTGGACGGCGGTGCTCTGGCGCATCTCCATCGAGCACAAAGCCATTCTGCGTGACACGGCGGCGTCGGCATCGACGGTCTCTACCGCGCTGGAGCAACAGACCCTGCGCGCCATCCGTCAGGTCGATCAGATCACGCGCTTCGTGAAGTATGAGTACGAACGTCGCCGCAGTGATTTCAATCTGAAGCAGACGCTTTCCGACGGCATCGTGGCCGAGCGCTACATGGTGCTCGTGAGCGTGGCAGATGCCAAAGGCAACATCGTCACCGCCACGATGCCCAGCACTGCGGGCGTGAACATTGCCGATCGCGAACACTTTCGCGTGCACCTCGACGACGAGAGCGACGGTTTGTTCATCAGTCACCCGGTCTTCGGTCGCGTCTCGCGCAAGTGGGTGCTCCAGTTCAGCCGACGCCTGAACAATCCCGACGGCACCTTCGCGGGGGTGGTCGTGGTGTCGCAGGAGCCGAGTTACTTCACGTCCGATTTCTATACGAACGCCGTGCTCGGGCAATACGGACAGATCGCCGTGATTGCGGACGATGGCGCCTTGCTCGCGCGTAGCACCGGTGCGAGCGTTGCCATTACCGGGACCGGCGAGTTGCCGCCGTTCACCGCCGAGCAACGCAGCTCGGGTGTGCAGCGCGATCCGATCGACGGTGTGGAGCGCATCGTCGCCTATCGCCATTTGCGCGATTACCCGCTCGCCGTCCAGGTGGGGTTGTCGCTCGATGAGGAGTTGTCCGAGTACCGTCACGTCGAGCGTGTCTATCTCACGATGGCGACGTTCATTTCGGTGGCGCTCGTGGTGTTCTTCGCGCTCATCGCCTACCTGATGCAACGTCTGATCGGCCGGGATCAGCAACTGACAAGGCTCATTTCCTTCGACGCGCTCACCGGTCTGCCGAACCGCTATGCGTTGATGGAGTCGTTGCGCCAGTCGCTGTCGAGTCCCGATCAACTGGGCAAGGTCGCCCTGCTGCACATCGACCTCGACAACTTCAAGAGCGTGAATGACACGCTTGGCCATTCGCAGGGCGACGAGATCATCCGGCAGGTCTCGGAGCGCTTCATTCCCCGTATGCCCGCCGGGGCGATGCTCGCGCGTTTCGCCGGCGACGAGTTCATGGTGCTGCTCGAAGGCGATGGAGCCCCCGAGCAAGCCGAGCCCCTGGGGGAAACGTTGCTGGCGGCGCTGAAGGCGCCCATGGTGGCGGACGGTACGTCGTTTGCGTTGCATGCCAGCATCGGGGTGACGTTCTGGACCAAGCCGGAAGAGACCGAGGCGGATCTCATCAAGAAGGCGGATCTGGCGATGTACTCGGCCAAGGAGGCCGGCAAGAGCGTGGTACGCGTCTATACGCAGCAAATGACGTATCAGGCCCATCAATTGGTCGTCTGGGAGCGTCAGATGGAGCAGGCGCTGGCCAACGGGGAGTTCTTCCTGGCGTATCAGCCGATCATTTCGCTCGGCAGCGATTGCATCTGCGGCATGGAAGCGCTGATTCGCTGGCGTCACCCGGAGCGTGGGGTGCTCAGCGCAGGCGAGTTCATCCCGTTGGCGGAGACGACCGGGCAGATCGTGGCCATCGGCGAGTTCGCGCTCACTCAGGCCTGCCGTCAACTCGTGGCCTGGCGCGATACGCCGATGGGCTCGCTGCGCCTGGCCGTCAATGTTTCGTCCGTGCAGTTCTGGCGGGGGGACATCGGGGAACTGGTCGAGCGTCTGGTCAAGGAATACGCCATTGAGCCGCAGCGGCTCGAACTGGAAATCACCGAATCGGTGATGGTGAAGAATCCGGCGCTTGTGGAGATGAAGATCGAGCAGTTCAAGCGTGCCGGTTTGCGCATTGCGCTCGATGATTTCGGCACCGGTTACTCGTCGTTGTCCTATCTGACGCGTTTTCCCGTCGACACATTGAAAGTCGATCGCTCGTTCGTCGAATCGATTCCCGATTCATCGCGCTCATGCCTGATGATTTCGAATATCGTCAATATTGCCCGCTCGCTCGGCATCGATTTGATCGTCGAGGGGGTAGAGAACGAGCGACAACTCGATTGGCTGCGTCACTTCGTTCCACTCAGCGCTCAAGGCTATTTATTTTCCCGTCCGGTGGAAATTGGGCAGCTGGATTCGCTAATTGCCCGATTTGGCATTTGCCGATAAAGAAGCAGTAAATGATAAACGTAAAACCGAGCTAGTTAATACGTTAAATAGATATTGGTAATATTTCGAATGTTCGACGGTTTTTCATACGGCATCATCGTCGGAGTACTATAGAATCACTTCGTTCTCGCAATGGTTTGAAACGGCGTGAACGGATGGCCGTCGGCCCCAACCGGCAGTAGATCGGGCAGGGGTGACGGGCTGTCAACAGCCTGCAATTGTCGGGGTGGACAATGGCAGGTAGCAGGGATCCGAAGGCGCGGGGCGCGACAAGCCGGGGATCGGAAACGAGGGAAAGTGTTTGACGCGCAGACCAGAATTGGCGGGAATTCGCAGGCACAACGAATGCCGGTCGTGACCAGATGCGCTGTCCGGGGAAGTGACAGAAACGCGACTAGATGGAAGCGAATACTTTGCCAACGTAATAAGTGAAAAATATTAGAACGAGCGTTTGATTTTCGGATGAGGATAAGGCATTGGCTTTATGCCGCCTGTGTCTCGGTCGGCGTGCTGGTCGCCTGCTGGGTTGCCGCTGACCGCACGGCGACGTCTCTGGTTGGTGACAAGCTTTCGCAGAGTGTCGATGCGGGGCAAACGGTCGCTGATCGCGTTGCCGACGGCATGGTGCACGCCATCAACACGGATTTGTCGATGGTCAGAGCCATCCCGTCGACACTGGCCGAGGTGGATTTGCTGCGTGACGTTCTGCCCGCGGCGGGCGCTCGCCCGGCGAGCGCAGACATCGTGGCGCGCGCCAACGAATTCTTGCGCGGGGCACAGGGCTACTTCGGTGTGGACCGCGTGTGGGTGCTCGACCCCAATGGCGTCTGTGTGGCGGCAAGCAACTATCGTGATGCGCCGTCCCCCGTCGGGCAATCCGTGGCCGGTGTTCCATACGTCACACACGCCTTGCTCGGCGATCGCTTCGAGGGCTACGCCTCCGGCTGGGAGCAGCAGGCGCCTGGTCTTTACTTCAGCGCCCCCATTTATCGCGACGGCTCGCTGATCGGCGTGGTCATGACCAAGATTGGACTCACGCGTCTGCGCCATTGGGTCGGCAGCGGGGAGTCATTCATCACCGACGGCAACGGTGTCGTCATCATGGCCAACGATCCGCGCTTCGAGAATCGCTTCATGCTCGATGGCAAGCTCGGTTCGCTGTCTGACGTCGAGCGTCTGGCGTTGTATCAGCGTAACGATTTCGCGCGCATGCCGATCTCGCAGTTCAAGCGGGCGCCGGGGCGCTCCAATGCCTGGGTGCCGCAGGAATTGCTTGACCGGATGTCTGAATTCAACGACCAGCACAAGCCGTTCGTGATCTCGTCGCGTCCGAGTTCGAGTAACGATCTGGTGGTCTATGCGGTCGAGAACGTCGAAGCCTGGGAGGCATTGACGCGCCAGCACGCCAAGGACCTGGCGCTGTGCTTGTTACTGTATCTGGGCGGTGTCGTCATCGTGGCGCTGGCCGGCTGGACTTACTGGCGCGAGCGTGTGCAGCATCGCGAGACGCGTCAGTCGAATGAAGAGCTCCGCGCGGCGAACAACCAGTTGGCGTTCGAAGCCAGCTACGACGAACTGACGGGTAGCCTCACGCGCCGCTACTTCTTCCATCGTTTCGAGCAGTTGTTGGAGGCGGCGCAACGCAAGAACGAACCGATGAGCCTCATCGTGGCCGATCTGGATCATTTCAAGACGATCAACGACACCTACGGGCACGCCATCGGCGATCAGGTGCTGTGCCGGTTTGTGCTCGTCTGCTCGTCGACACTGCGCGGTGACGATCTGATCGGACGCATCGGTGGCGAGGAGTTTGCGATTTTGCTGCCGGGCGCGAGCGAGCGCGATGCCCTGCGTGTGGCTGACCGGATTCGTGAGCGCTGCAAACGTGAATCGCTGGAAGGCAGCGAACCGCCGCTGCGCTTCTCGGCCAGTTTCGGCATCACTGAATGGCAGGAGACGGATTCACCGATGAACATGGTCGAGCGTGCCGACATGGCGCTGTATCGCGCCAAGCGCGCCGGGCGCGACCGCTGCTGGGTGTTCTGAGCCCGCCAATCCAGTTTCGCTGCGGTTACCAATGTCACGTTTGGTAACCAAAGAGCGAGTCCTTTCCCCGCATTTCACGGGAACCCGCATGTCTAATGGATCAAGCAGGCGTGGCGAATGCTTCGTCACGCAGGATCCGAATAGTTCGTGCAGGAGACATCATCGTGAAAAGCACACTCATGCTGGCCGGCGGCGCTGCCGTCGCCTTACTGTTGGGCGGTTGTGTGGCGGTGCCTTACGGGGCGCCCGCATACGGCGGCGGATATTACAGCGGATACGACTACGCGCCTGGTTACTACGCGCCGGGCTATGCCGTGGCGCCGGCGCCGGTCGTCACGTTCGGCGTGTCGGGCGGGGGGTACTACGGAGGCGGCTATCACCGCGGATGGGGCCGTGGCCGTGGGTGGGGCTGGCATCACTGATGCCGTGTCTGCGAGCCGAACCGCAGGCGGCGCAGATATTTGACGGATATCGCGGCATCATCCCGAGCGCGGGGGGGAGGGCATAGCCGACGCGCCCGGGCCGGGCAACGCCGTCTCGTGTCAGAACTCCGACAGCGCGAAATCTTCCTTCGACACGTCGCACTCCGGGCAGCGCCAGTCGGCGGGCACGTCGGCCCAGCGCGTGCCGGGGGCGAGGCCGTCGTCCGGCGCGCCTTCGGCTTCGTTATAGATCCAGCCGCAAATCAGGCAAATCCAGCTCTTGAATTCAGTGGGGGTGTCCAGCGTGGTGGTCATGATGTCGATTCATCAGGGAAAACTTGGGCGACCCGCATTGTAAGGCACGCGCGCGACATCGTCCTGTTTGCGAACCGGCGCCGGTGCGCAAAGTTAATCCAGATCAATGGATCGAAGGGGAAATGCCAGTGGCGCGCCGCGACGCAACGGCAGGGGATGCGCCGGCAGACGCCGGCGCGGCAACCGTCACCAGTGAATCTGGTTGAGGAAGATCGGGGCCATCTGGGCCAGCGAGTTCAGCAGGGACATGGCGGTATCGCGGTGCGAGACTTCCTTCCACAACCGGCTTTCCTTCACGACACGATCGCGATCTTCCGAGGTCTGCACATCGGGTTCGCGCAGCCGCTTGATCAGATCGATGACGGAGGCCCGGTCGACGGTTTCGGTGACCGAGTGTCGCGCGAGCAATTCGTCCAGATGGACGCGTTCGGCTTCCGTTACCGATGTGTCGAGCGTATCGGTTCGGGCGTCTGCTGGCGTGGCGTTGACGGACGGCTTGTCGGATTGGGTCATACGAGACGTTCTCCTCGCGAGGTGTCGCATGTCTCTATCATAGGCCGTTTCCCTTGTGCTGCGAACCCTCCCGTGCACGCGATGCCGGGCACCCGAGCCGTGAACCGGCAGGGAGCGGTTGGCAGCATCTCGTGCTGTTTCGCGCCGATTCGTGGCGTGTCAAAGCTGTGACAAGGCTGTCTGGAAGCAGGGTCGACGTGACCCGGAAACGAGCCAGAAGCGGTGGCAAACGTCAAGCCCAATAAATTTGTCCAATGCTGACGCTGAAACGGGCAATCCTCTTGACAGCGTGTAACGGCGGGCGTTCTGCGAGGGTGGTGTGAGGTTATCCAGTGGGTTATCCACAGAAGCTGTGGGTAACTTTAAGGGGACGACAGGGATTCGCCGCGATGTCAGCGGCGTGACCCCTGTGTGACGTGTCACCGAAACAGTGGACGCAGCATCAGCAGGGCGAAGAACAGCGCAACACCGACAGGCAACAGTCCCGTGAAGAAGGCGGGCCACGGGGCGCGTGCGCGGTGGCGTGCACCGAACGACGAGATCAATCCCGCACAAAGGCACAGTACCCCGACACCCCAGGTGGGGTTCGGACTCTTGAGGACCCAGGCGGCCGCGGCGAGCAGCCCGATCCACGCGAGCGGCGTGGCGCCCGGCGGCGGCGGTGTGACGTCGACGGCGGCCGGTTTGGTTTGACGGGCTTTGTTGGCGGTGTCTCGAGGCTCAGGGGTATTGGCGGACATTGCGATTCATGAGAGGCGGTAGGCGTGTCGGAAATCGATGGGGACGACACGCGAAAGCCGCAGCATAGCAAACGTGATGGCCAATCGCTCAGGACGTCACGCCATGCAAGGTGAGCGCGCCCGGGCGTCGCTGCGACATGCCGGGGTATCGCTCCGGTGCATCGACATACCAGATGGATGTCGAGTCGACGTCGCGCGTCGGCGCGAAGGCGGGCGGCGTGGCACACCGGTTGTCGAGGTCGACGTGCCACTTGTGCACCGGTTGGCCCGTGAACGTGGCGGACATGGCGGATGTGATGGCGGGGCGCTTGTCCGGGATCGGCGCGTTCGGCATCGCCCGAACGGCCACACACGGTTGATGAAATGCGTCGACGGGTGTGGCGGAGGCAGGCGGCATCGACTGCGCTCGGGCAAGTGGCGATGCGCTCAGTGCCAGAAGACCGAGTATGAGGATGGCGAGGACGCCCATAAGGTCGACGCGCCGCCATTCGGCAACAGCGGTTGGGTCAGCGGCCGTCGACCGGATGCGTTGAAGGTCGTGGCAAGGCGGTGTGACGTGTCTCGGCGGCATGATGGGCTCCGTCGGGGCAATCGTTGAGAGGGGCATTGCATCGAAGCGCATGGCGCATCGTGCAACGTTTCCCGCAACCAGAAGCCAATATCGTGCCGGATCCGATAACTTTTTGATTTGTATGGTGTTATTCGTGATGTGACACAAGCTGAAGTCACTTCTCCTGCATCAAGTGTTGCAGTTCCGAAACGTGCACTGGAGAATCGACGTCGAGGCGCTTCATGTGCCATGCAGATATGCAGGCATTCTCAGACTCCCTGAATACTGTATATAATTACAGTATTCACTCCACGGCGAGACACGATATCCCATGAAAGCCAACTACTCCATCGCCGACATCGAACAGGCGATCAATTACTGGACAAGCCATCAGGCTGCCGACAGCAACCTGTCGCTCTGCCCGTCGGCACGCGCGTTGGCGAATGTTTATGGCGAGATGATCTATCGTCGAGAGACGAGCGTTGCCGCCGACGCCCTCAATGGCGAGCAAAGTCAGGCGATCGAGACGGCCCTGCATCAAATGGAATTGGGGCTGGCACCTTGAATTGGCGCTTGGCGTTCAGCGGATGAATCCGGAGCGCGGCGCGCCGAAATCCATCGGGAGCCCTCGAACTCAGGCCGGGTGAGCCGTATGCCGACGCGCAGACCATTGCTCAAGCCAATGCTCGATACCGTCGGCCGATAGCGCAGGCGAGAACAGATAGCCTTGTGCGACGCGATAGCCCTGTGCGACCAGCAGATCGCGCTGGGCTTCATCTTCCACGCCTTCCGCGACCACGGTGAGATGCAGGTTACGGCCGATGCTGATGATGGCATTGGTCAGCGCGCGCACCGTTTCATCGCGCGTGATGTCATGGACGAAGCTGCGATCGAGCTTCAGTTCCGAAACCGGCAGACGCCGCAGATACCCCAGGCTCGAATAGCCGGTGCCGAAATCGTCCATCGAGAGACGCACGCCCAGGTTGTGGACTTCCTCGATGATGCGCAAAGTGCTCGGGTTGTGGTCCATCAGCACGCTTTCCGTGATTTCGATGGCCAGGCACGACGGCGGCAACTCGTGATCGGCCAGCGCCTCTGCAATCGTGCGCGGCAGATCGTGGTCGTGGAAATTGGTCGGTGACAGGTTGACCGACACATTGCTGATACCGATGCCGCGCCGCCGCCAGTCCGCCAGTTGACGGCACGACTCGTGCAGCGTCCATATTCCAAGTTCGCCGATCAGTCCGCATTCTTCCGCAAGCGCGATGAAGCGCGACGGCGGCACGTCACCGTGTTGCGGGTGTTTCCAGCGAGTGAGCGCTTCCGCCCCGTACACCGAGTCGTCGAGCAGATTGATCTGCGGCTGATAGAAGAGTTCGAGCTTACCCAGACGCAGGGCGTCGCGCATGGCGGTCTCGAGTTCGAGGCGCTCCTGCGCGTGGATATTCATGTCTTCGCTGTAGAAGCGCACGCTGCCCGGGCTTGTCATCTTTGCCTGATACATCGCCATGTCGGCATGTTGCAGCAGCAGGTCGAATTCGCGACCGTGATTCGGAAACAGGCTGATGCCGAAGCTGCCCGACGGGACCAGCGTCACCCCTCCGATCTGGCACGGCGCCGTGAGGGCGCTGCGCATGCGTTCGATGGCGATGTCGAGCCGCTCCGGGTCGCACTCCGTGAGCACGGCCACGAACTCGTCGCCCGAGAGTCGCGCGACGATGTCGGCACCGCGTAGCGCCCGGCGCAGACGCTGCGCGATCGTGCGCAGCAGTACGTCTCCCGCCTGATGCCCGAGCGAGTCGTTGACCTGCTTGAAGCGGTCCAGATCGATGAAGATGACGGCCATGCGCGTGTTCAATTCCGTCGCGCTGGCGATGGCCTGCGCGGCGAGCACGCCGAGCATGCTGCGGTTGGGCAGGCCGGTCAGGCTGTCGGAGAACGCCAGTTGACGAATACGCGTGCGCGATTCGTCGCGCTCGAAGGCGAGTTTGCAGAGATGCACGCACACGTCGACCAGACGCTCGTGCAGCGCATTCGGGCCGCGCACGGTGCGGTAATAGAACGCCAGCACGCCGAGCACCCGCCCGTCGTTCGCAATGATCGGCATCGCCCATGACGCCGCCAGGCCGAACTCGGCGGCCATCTCCCGGAAATCGGCCCAGCGCGGGTCGTTCGCAATGTCGGTCACGATGACGGGGCGCGCCAGAAAGGCGGCCGTGCCGCAGGTGCCCACGTTAGGCCCGATGGCGACGCCGTCGATCGTCTTATGGTATTGCGCGGGCAGACTTGGCCCGGCTTGCGGGCGCAACCGGCCCTCGGCGTCGACCCGCACGACCGAGGCTATGACCTCGGGGGCGATCTGCTCCAGTTCGCGGCACACGAGCGTGAGCACTTCCACGAGCGGCGCATCGCGCACCATCGCGGCCAGCGCCTTGTGCTGCAACACTTCCTGAATCTTCGATTGCGTGATGTCGGTGAACAGCACCACGGCATTCACGAGCTTGCCGTGGGCATCCAGAATCGGGTTCGTGACAACGGAGACCCACAGCGGCTGACGCTGCGCGGTCCGTACGAGCACTTCGCAATGGCAACTGCGGCCGTCGCGGGCGGCCACCAGACACCCTGAGAGCGCCTGCCGGATGTCGAGCGCCGACGTGTCGTCGGCGAACTCGCCCAACGGGGCATCGGCGAACGGGGCATGCGCCAATTTGCCGAGCACCTCGCTCGCGGCATAGCCGAGCATGCGCGTAAAGCCTGCATTCACGTAACAGACGCTGCCCTGTGCGTCGGTGATGAGCACTGCGTTGTCCGTCTCGTCGACGCCGAGCGAGAGCAGGTGCAGACGGGCGTCGTCGGCGGCCTGGCGCGCCACGCGCTCGGTCACGTCCACGGCGAACTTGATCACGTACGTGAGATTGCCGTCGTCGTCGAATACGGGGTTGTAGGTGGCTTCGAGCCAGAGCGCGCTGCCGTCGCGGCGAAGGCGCCGTACCTGATCGGTGTGCGAGCGTCGGGTGCTGACGACTTGTGCGAGTGCGTCGCCGCAGGTGTCGTCGAGCGGATCGCACAGCATGGCGTGGCGTTTGCCGATCAGCGCGTCGCGTGTGTACCCGAAGACACCGAGGAGTTTGTCGTTGACATCGACGACGGTGCCATCCGGCGTGAGCGTGAGCATGCCCAGCGAGCGGTCGAGTGCTTCGAGCAACGCTTCGCGCCCCGGCGCCGGTGTGGCGCCGACGGCGGACGGTGAACCGGGCGCGACCATCGAGCGGACCTCCTCGGACGTCCTGAGGACATTGTCGGGTGTGACTGGGGCTGACACGCCAAAATCGCTTTCAAGTATAGCGACCTGCGGGGGCAGGCTCACGTGGGAGAAACCGGGAGACGACAAGTGACGATGGCGTCCCGGGCAATACGACAGACGGAAGAAAAGCGGTCGGTGGACGGTATTGAGCGACCTTCGCGAGACTTTCCCGCCGGTTGGCCTGAGCGCGCGCTCAGGCCGCCTTGACGCGAATGCGGATTCCGCCCACGGCGACGGTCTGACCCGCGCGGATCTTGCAGGTCTTGCGCGTTTCCAGTTGGCCGTCGACCGTGACTTCGCCGTTGGCCACGAGGACCTTGCCCGCGCCGCCGGAGTCGACGACACCGGTGAGTTTAAGCAGGTCGTTCAGGGCGACGAATTCGCCCGTCAATTCAAAAGTTACGTTTTGCATAGTGGAGCGGATACTACGTAAAAACCCGATGCGCGTCGACAGGTGTCGCGCATCGGTTCAGACGCTCAGGCGTCGATCACGTGTTCGAGACGGCGGTCGGGAATCAGCCACACGGCGGCCATCAGCGCATACAGCGCGAGTGAAACCGCGGGCACCACGAACGCCAGCCCGATGGCCACGGCATACACCACGACAGAAAGCTTGCCCTTGTAATCGCGCCCGAGGGCGGCGGCGAGCCGCTTGTTGCCGCCGTCGTGCACGGCCAGCAGGGCGCGCGACAGAATGAAGTGAGCAATGGCCGCCATGCAGAGCACCACGCCGTAGAGTGCCGTCGGCCAGGCGGTGAAGTGGTTTTCGCCCAGCCAGTGCGTGACGAACGGAATCAGCGACAGCCAGAAGAGCAGATGCAGATTGGCCCAGAGTACGCCGCCGGAGACCTTTTGCACCACCTGGAAAAGATGGTGGTGGTTGTTCCAGTAAAGGCCCACATAGACATAGCTGAGGATGTAGGTCAGGAACGTGGGTGCGACCGGCAGGAGGTCGGCCAGTTCGCTGCCGTGCGGTGCTTTCATTTCCAGCACCATGATCGTGATGATGATGGCGATTACGCCATCGCTGAAGGCTTCCAGTCGGCTTTTGCCCATGCTTTCGTCGATTCGTCAGTACGGTAGGGGGTTACAGCACGGCCACGCGGTTGCGGCCGGCCTGCTTGGCCGCATACAGCGCGCGGTCAGCGCGTTGCAGCAGCGTGCCGAAGTCGGCGTCGTCCGGGGTGATGCTGCTCACGCCGATGCTCGCGGAAAACCGCACGGGGCCGGTCGCACTGGTCGGACCCGGCACGCTCGCGCCGTTGATCGCACTCAGCATGCGCTCGGCCGCCTGGGTCGCACGGTGCGCATCGGCCTCGGGCAACAGCATGGCGAATTCCTCGCCGCCCAGACGGCCGATCACAGTACTCTTGCGCAGTGCCGCCCGCAAGACCAGCGTCAGTTCGACGATGACGCGATCGCCGATAGCATGCCCCCACGTATCGTTGACGATCTTGAAATGGTCGATGTCGAGCATCAGCACCGACAGTCGGCGCTGCTGGGCGCGCGCGGTGGCGAACTGGCGCTCGGCCTGCATCAGGAACGCCCGGCGGTTGAGCAGACCTGTCAGGCCGTCGCGCATCGCCATGTCGCCCAGTACCCGGTTCACGCGGCGGAGTTCGAGTTCGTCGACCACGAGCGAGGAGAGATCGGCGAGCAGGGCGCGCTTCTCGTCGTCGAGATCGCGAGGACGGCGGTCGATCACGCACAACGTGCCGAGCCGATGTCCTTCTGGCGTGCGCAGCGGGGCGCCGGCGTAGAAGCGGATGTTCGGATCGCCCGTGACCAGCGGGTTGTCGGCAAAGCGCCGGTCGGCACGGGCATCGGGCACGACGAGCACGTCGTCGCTGAGAATCGCATGCGAACAGAAGGCCATCGAGCGCGGTGTGTGTGTTGCATCGATACCGCGACGTGCCTTGAACCACTGACGCGACTCGTCGAGCAGCGAGATGAGCGAGATCGGTGTGCCGAGCACGTGAGACGCCAGTCGCACGATACGGTCGAACGCGGGTTCGGGCGGCGTGTCGAGGATCTCATAGCGGCGTAGCGCAGCGAGGCGATCGGCTTCGTCGAGGCCGACGCTGCCGGTACCACCGAGACAGCTCATGCGGCCAGACGAAGGGGACGCCGGCCGTTGCAGGCCTTGGCGGGCGTCGTCGAAATCAGATGAATCGGCACCGGATGCAGTCATGTCGCGACGGGTGGGCAGGGCCCAGCGATTAGACGACAGCAGTGCCGGCGACGGAAATTCCTGCCGCAGATCCGGCAACTGCACGAAAGGTTCGAAAGACTCGAAAGTTCCGAAATTCTCGCGTTGCTGGTGATGCTGGTGATGCTCAAGGCGCTGGCGTGCAAACGCCGGACTCGCAGATGACTCGGATGTCGCGGGAGAGACTTGCGACCGGGCGCGTAGCCAGGTGGACTCCCGATCGAAGACATCCGTGACGCTGTCAATTCTGCCCCGCCCGAAGTCGCTTGGCAATTGCGACGATGCGACGCCCGTTGCAGCGCCCATATCACCCATGCCGCGCATTTCGCCGACGCTGCTCATCGGATTCACTGCGGCGCTCACTTCATCCGTTTCGCCCACGGAAGTGCCTGCTCGCCAGCGCGCCAGGGCGTGCTGTGCCGTCTGGGCAGCTTGCACGGCTTGAGCGGCTTGCACGGCTTGTGCGACGTCGTCGGCGCGGTCCGGGGAGCGCGGCGTGGGCAGAGTGTGGCTCATGAGTTGGCGGTGGAAGGGCTGTCGGGTGGGATGTCGAACGCTTCGCCGGTCTCGAAAAAGTTGCCGCCGGCAATGTAGTGGAGACTGCGCGAGACGCCCGGCGCGAACTGCCAGTGCCCGTCGCGAAACGCGCGCGGATCGGCCCACGCCGCCACGACTTCGCCGAGAAACAGGTCGTAGCGATCCTGATTGTGCGGCTCGGGGATCACGCGGCATTCGAGCCATGCGAGGCAACCGTCGATCAGCGGGGCGCCGATGTGCGAGCCTGCGAAGGCCGTCACGCCGGAGCCGTCGGCAAACTTGTCGGTGTCGCGACCGGAGACTGACCCTACGTGGAGCGTTTCGCGGGCGATGAGGCGCGCGGGCACGTTCAGCGAAAACTCTCCCGACGCTTCGACCAGCTCTCGCGTGAGCGTGTTGCGGTCGATGACGACAGCGACCTTCGACGGCGAGAAATCCAGCGGCATCGACCAGGCGGCCGCCATCACATTGCGGCGTTCGGCGTGGGCGCTGCCGACGAGCACGGTCGGGCCGTGATTGAGCAGGCGGTAGGCTTTCGGAAGTTCGACGGGCAGGCGTTCGGTCATGATGGGCAATCCGTGCAATCTCGATGCATCGTGTTGATCGGGCGGCCCATGATAGCGCGGTGGCAGAGTGGCCGATCGCGTGCATAACGACGGCTGGCGTGCGAACTGACGTCCGAGGAAATGGAAAAAGGCGGCCCGCAGGGTTAGCTGCGGGCCGTACAAACGGCACGGTGCGGGGAGCGCGTGCCGGATCAGATCTGCATGCAGTATTTCATGCGTTCGTCCCAGTCCGGTCCCCGTGCGGCGGCTGTTGAGTGCGGCAAGCGTCTCAGGCGGCGTGACGCTTCAGAAATGTCTCGACGACGCTCGCGAAATACGGCGGGCATTCCTGCATCGGGTAGTGCCCACAATTCGGCATCACCTGCAATGTCGCGTTGGGATGCCATGCGAGAAACGTTCGCTCCATCGCTTGCGCATCGAGTCCGGGGTCCTTGTCACCGACCACGATCAGAAACGGCGTCTCCAGACCTCGGACGTCATCGGCGAAGTCCGCCGTGACCAGCATGTCGAGGTACTTCATCCGGCATGCGGGAGCGACCGAATCACGGTTTTGCCGGACCTTGCGATCGGCCCACGTATCCGAGAGTCCACCGGTGACGAACTTGAACAGTCGTCGAAGGGCGTCATCGTCCTGCGTCGTGCTTGCGAAGAACGCGAGCGCTTCCGGACTAAGACGGTTGCCGGCCGCGGACACCGGACATACGGCGATGGCGCTCGCGATGCGCGACGGGGCGTCCGCCGCCAGCCGTTGCGTCACCATGCCCGTCATCGAGTGACCGATGACGTGAAAGCGCTGCCAGCCGAGATGATCGGTGAGCCGGAGGCAATCTGCCGCAATTTCCGGCACGGTGAATTCGCCGGTCATGTCGATGGAATGCCCGTAGCCGCGCAAGTCGACGAAGGCATAGGTGAAGGCGTGAGCGTCCAGCCAGGGCAGAGCGGTGTCAAAGCTGGTGTGGTCGCCGAGCCAGTCGTGCATGACTAGCACATGCGTGGGGCCGTCGCCGTAACGGACGTAGCCGAGGAGGTTGCCGGTGCTGGCGTGGATGTCGAAGGCTGCTTTCATTTCAAGGTTCCATGTAGTTGGGTGGAACCAAAACGAAACGCCCTCCCGGCGGACCGGGAGGGCGTTTTGAAAGTGAACCGATCGTATCAAGCGGCCAGGCGAGAGTCAATAGCCTTGCTGCTTTGCATTTCTCGACCTTACGAATCACGCCACTCGCGACCCCATGGCATTACCATGCGCCAACATCAAAATGGGAGACCGTATGCGCCGGCTGATCGTCACTGCCTTGTTGGTCGGGGCGACAGGATTGCAGGGGTGCGCAAGCTCGGCACAAACGTTCCTGCTGGGGACCGCCGTCGGCGCTGCTGCCGTGATCGGTGCGGCAGGGTGCTCGCTCGCCTGCCGCTGATCTCCCTCACTCGACCTTCGTCACTCACACCTCGATCGTCTCAATCACTGGTTCGCAGTCGATGGGGAAATTGACCGAATTGGCCACGTAGCACTTCTCGTGCGCGGTGTGATGCAGGTGTTCGGCGAGCGCGACGTCGCCGCCGGCGCGAATCGTAACGTGCGGGCGCAGTACGATCCGGGTGAAGCGTCCTTCGGTCGCGGTGTCGATCATCGTGCCCAGGGCGTTGTCGCGATACCGTTCGACGACGATGCCCGCTTCGGCGCACAGATGCAGATACCAGAGCTTGTGGCAGGCGCTTGCGGACGCGACGAGCAGATCTTCCGGATTCCAGCGGGCTGCATCGCCACGAAAGGCGGGGTCGGCCGAGCCGGGAATCGACGGTTTGCCGTCTGCGCGAATCTCGTGATTGCGCCCGTATGCGCGATAGCCCGAGGTCCCGCTGCCTTCATTGCCGACCCATTCCACCTCGACGCGGTACTCGTGTTCGCCCGATGCCATGACTTCCCTCCGTTCCTGTCGCCGTTGTCGCTGTTGCCAGCGTTGTCTCTACTGAGGGCCGACTGGCGGATGCTGCCGTGCCCGTTCGCGATTGTCGCAGGTGAGCGCGCAGTGCGCCGGTCATTTTCGGCCATCAAAAGGCCGTATCTCGTCGGACCTGGCCCGAAGGCGGCGCCGTAGCGATCATCGCCGGTCGAAAGGGCGGGGGACGTCGGAAACTGAGCCGGCTTAACGTCGGCTCAGGCCAGCGGCTCCGTCGTGAGCGCACGCGTGAGGCCGTGCATCGGGCGGCGCATCGCGACATCGAACGGATTGGTCTGCGGGCCGATCAACTCGGCCTGACGTCGCAGCAATTCCACCACCATCGGCAAACGATCCTGCGACAGACGCGCAGCCAGCGTGCCGACGCTCAGCGCGGCGACAGCGTGCCCCGTACGGTCGAAGACCGGTACCGCGACCCCCGCCATGCCATCGAGCACGCCGCTGTTGCTTCCGGCATACCCCAACTGGCGCACCCGTTCGATCTCGGTGCGCAGGTAGACCTCGTCGAGCACGCCGTAGCCGCGCAACCGCGGCACGTTGAAGCGAATGATCTCCTCGCGCTCCGCTTCCGGCAGGAACGCCAGAATCGCAAGACTGCCCTGACCGACGCCCAGCGCGACGCGTCCACCGATGTCACCGGTGAACGAGCGGATCGGGAAGGGTCCTTCGCACATGTCGAGACAGACCGCGTCGAAACTGCTGCGCACGAGCAGGAAGATCGTGTCGCCGAGGCTTGCGCACAGACGCAGCAGCGACGGGCGGCACAGCGTGCGCATGCCGCTCGGGTTGCCCGCCTGCGCGGCCATGGCGAAGAAATCGATGCTCAGTCGGTAGAGCTTGGACGTCTCGTCCTGCTCCACGACCTGTTCGGCAATGAGGGCGTGAAGAATCCGGTGCACCGTGGCCTGACTCAGGCCGACGGCCTTGGCGATATGGGTGACGCGCTCGCCTTCGGGTTTGGCGACGCCTAGGGCGCGAATGACGGCGAACGTGCGTTGCAGGATGCCTGCGCCGGCGGATTCTGCGGGCGACGCTTCCTTCACGTCGGTCATGCGGGGTGAATCGGAGGTGCTCATCAGGGTCTCGAATATTCCGTCAAACGGAATACTAGCGCAAGCCGATATGGCTTGAAAACTGACGCGATGTCTCGAAACCCCCAAAAACCACCAATAATCATCATAAGTTAGGGATTATCCCGAGACGCTGACACGAAACGAAAGGGCGTATTCATTCGTCAAATATTCCGTCAAACGAAATAATCTGAAAATTTATCTCATTTCATGGAATCGTTATCTTGCGGCATGCAATTTGGCTCGCTACTGTTCGATGCAATTGCATTTCATGTGGCGCATGTGCGCCCCAAAGGTAGTGACCATGTCTTTTCTGACTTTGACGGATGTTTCCAAGACGTTTGGCGAGCTCAATGCCGTCTCGAACGTCAATCTCTCGGTGGAGAAAGGCGAGTTCGTCTCGCTGCTCGGGCCTTCGGGCTGCGGCAAGACCACCACGTTGCAGATGATCGCGGGCTTCGTCGAAGCCACCACCGGGCGCATCACGCTCGACGGGCGCGACATCACCAACATGCGCCCGAACAAGCGCGGCCTGGGCATCGTCTTCCAGAGCTACGCCCTGTTCCCGCACATGACGGTGGCGGACAACGTCGGCTTCGGCCTCGAGATGCGGGGCGTCGACAAGGCAGAACGCAAGGACCGCATTCGCGAGGCGCTCGCGCTGGTGCGGCTCGATGCCCTCGGTCACCGTTTCCCGCGTGAACTGTCGGGCGGCCAGCGTCAGCGTGTGGCGATCGCGCGTGCGGTCGTGATTGCGCCGCCCGTGCTGCTGCTCGACGAACCGATGTCCAACCTCGACGCCAAGCTGCGTGAAGACATGCAGTTCGAGCTGCGCTCGATCCAGCGCAAGATCGGTACGACCACGATCATGGTGACGCACGACCAGTCCGAAGCGCTGTCGATCAGTGATCGCGTCGTGGTCATGGAAGCCGGCCGTATCACGCAGGTCGACACGCCGTACCGGGCGTACGAGCGTCCGGAAACGCCGTTCGTCTCGCAGTTCATCGGCAAGGCCAACATGCTGGCCGGCCGTGTGGCCGCGCGCGACGGCGAGCATCTGCACATCGAACTGGGCGCGCAACTCACGCAGCGCGCAGCGCTCTCGGACCTGGCGCCGCGCGACCGCAGCATGGCGGTGGGCGATGCCATCACGATGTGTCTGCGTCCTGAGAAGGTGCGCCTGTGCGCGCCGTCGGCCGGCCGCTTGTCGGCAACGGTCACGAGCCGCTTCTTCCTCGGCAGCCAGTGGCTGTATCGCGTGGACAGCGCGCTGGGCGAAGTGCTCGTGTGCTGCCAGAACGAAGGCGGCGAACCGTTGAACGAAGGTTCGCCGGTCGGCCTCGACTGGCATCCGGAATCGGTGCGCTTCGTCGCTGCGGGAGCGTGCGCCAATGGCTGAAACCCTGCAAGTCCCGCACACGGACACCGCGCGCCCCACGCGTGCGCCGTGGCATGCCTACCTGCCGATGTGGGTGATGAGTGCGCCGGCCATGCTGCTGTTCGTGGCGCTGGTGCTCATTCCGTTGCTCATGACGCTCGCGCTCACGTTCTATCAGTTCGACCCGGCGAGCGGTCCGATTGCGGCGTTCCAGTTCGAGAACTACAAGGAAGTGCTGTTCGACTCGTACTTCCATACGATCTTCCTGCGCACCTTCGGCATTTCGCTGACGGTCACGGCGATCTGCGCCGTGGTCGGCACGTTCGAAGCCTATGTGCTCTCGCGCATGGGTGACCCGTGGCGCTCGCTGTTCCTGCTGGTGATTCTCTCGCCGCTGCTCGTGTCCATCGTGGTGCGGGCGTTCGGCTGGAGCATGCTGCTGAGTTCCGGCGGCCTGATCAATCAGGCGTTCGGGCTGATCGGCATCGGGCCGTTCAAGATGGAGTACACCAACTTCGCCGTCGTCGTGGCGCTCTCGCACGTGATGCTGCCGTTCATGGTGATTCCGGTGTGGACGTCGCTGCAACGTCTCGATCCGCAGACGGAGAACGCGGCGCTCTCGCTCATGGCGTCGCCCGTGACCACGCTGCGCCGCATCGTGCTGCCGCAACTGGTGCCCGGCATTCTCTCGGGCAGTCTGATGGTGTTCGGTCTGTCGGCCAGCGCTTTCGCGATTCCGAGCCTGCTGGGCGGACGCCGTCTCAAAGTTGCCGCCACCGCCGTGTACGACCAGTTCCTCAGTTCGCTGAACTGGCCGCTGGGCGCGACCATCGCCGTGCTGCTGCTCGTGGCGAACCTGATCGTGATGCTGACGTACTACCGTCTGCTCGATCGTCGCTATTCGCGAAGCATGGGCTAAGGCCCTCGGGTCTTTCGCAGAACAGAACTCACTCGCCATCATGCGCAAAAACAGTCCTCTGGCGCTCGCGTTCCACGCGCTCGTCATTCTCTTCGTGCTCGCCCCGATGATCATCGTGGTGCTGGTCGCGTTCACGCCGGAACAAACGCTCTCGCTGCCCACGCGCGGTATCTCGCTGCGCTGGTTCCGCGCGATTCTCGACTACCCCGACTTCATCGCGTCGTTCTTCACCAGTCTGAAGCTCGCGTTCATCTCGGCCACGCTCTCGCTCGCGATTGCGCTGCCGGCCGCGCTGGCCATCGGCCGTTCGCGCTTTCCAGGACGCAACTTCCTCAACGGTCTGCTGCTCTCGCCGCTGGTGATTCCGGGCCTCGTGCTCGGCATCGCACTGCTGCGCTTCTTCGCGATGCTCGGCGTGACCGGCTCGTTCGGCGCGCTCATCTTCGCGCACATGATCATCGTGACGCCGTTCATCATGCGTCTCGTGCTCGCGTCGATCAGCGGTCTGGACCGCAGCGTCGAGAACGCGGCCGCCTCGCTCGGCGCCGGTTCGTGGACGACGTTCCGCCGCGTGACCATGCCGATGATCCTGCCGGGCATTACCGGCGGCTGGCTGCTGGCGTTCATCAACAGCTTCGACGAACTGACGATGTCGGTCTTCCTCACGGCGCCGCAAACCGTCACGCTGCCGGTGCGCATGTATATGTACGCCACTGAGTCGATCGACCCGATGATGGCGTCCGTCTCGGCGCTCGTCATTGCAGTGACGCTCGGCGCGATGCTGCTGCTCGACCGCATCTACGGCCTGAATCGCATTCTGATCGGCCAGCACTGAACGCGCGCTCAACGACGACTCCTATGTCCAGTTCTTCCCAATTCCCTCAATCGTCGCGCGCGACGGGGCAAACGACCGGCCATCCGCAAATGAAGCGGCTGGCCGAGACCTCGCGCTCGCCGGTCACGTTCTTCATCGACGGCGAGCCGGTGCAGGCGCTCGCGGGCGACACGCTGCTCACCGCCATCCTCACGCATCAGCGTCACGTGCGCATCAGCGAGTTCAGCGGCACGCCGCGTGCGGGCTTCTGCCTGATCGGCGCCTGTCAGGACTGCTGGGTGCGTTGCGAGACGACGACGGCCGGTGGCGGCGATATGCAACTCACGCGTTTGCGTGCATGTTCCACCACCGTGCAGGCCGGCATGCGTATCGTCACGCGTGCGGCCGACGTCAACGAAATTCACGGAGGCTCGCATGAATGAGCGCGCCGGAAACCGGACGCTCGTGAATGGCGCTGACGTCGTGATCGTCGGCGCCGGTCCGGCGGGGATTCGCGCAGCGCAGACACTCGTTGCGGCCGGCGTGCGCCCGATCGTGCTCGACGAAAACATGCGCTGGGGCGGTCAGATCTACCGTCAGCCGCCCGCCGACGCGGGATTCGCGCGCAGCAAGCAGGCGTTGTACGGCTTCGAAGCCGCCAAGGCCGACACCGTCCACAACGCCATGGCCGCGTTGCTGCCGCAGGTCGACTATCGTCCCGAAACGCTGGTGTGGGCGTGCGATCCGAAGCGGCTCCACACGATGCATGGCGGACGCGAAACGGCCGTGCCGTTCAGTCATCTCATCATTGCCAGCGGGGCGACGGATCGCGTGCTTCCGTTGCCGGGCTGGACATTGCCGGGCGTGTACACGCTGGGCGGCGCGCAGGTCGCGCTCAAGGCGCAGGGCTGCGCCATCGGTGAACGCGTGGTGTTCGCGGGCACCGGACCTTTGCTGTATCTCGTGGCGTACCAGTACGCGAAAGCCGGGGCGAACGTCGTCGCGGTGCTCGACACCAGCGCGTTCGTCACGCAGGCGAAGGCTGCGCCGCGACTGCTCAGTCAGCCATCGACGTTTGCCAAGGGCGTCTACTACGTGGGCTGGTTGCGCGCCCGTGGCGTGCGCATCGAAACCGGCGTGACGCTCGACGGTATCGACGGTACTGCCGGGGTCCGCGCGATTCGCTGGCAGCGCGATGGCCGCGACCAATCGCTCGAATGCAGTGCGGTGGGACTGGGCTATGGCCTGCGTCCGGAAACGCAACTCGCCGATCTGGCTGGTTGCCGTTTCGTCTTCGACGATCTCAACCGTTGCTGGCTGCCTGAGCGCGACGCCGCAGGCCGCAGCTCGCAGCCGGGCATCTATCTGGCGGGCGACGGTGCTGGCATTGCCGGCGCCGACGCCGCAGAACTCGCCGGCCGCCGCGCGGCACTGGCGTTGCTCGAAGACCTCGGCATCGCGGCGCCCGCCATGGCTGATGCGCCTGATGCCGCCACCATCGAACGCAAGCTCGCGAGCATCCGCCGTTTTCGCGAAGGCATCGAGCAGGCATTCGCATTGCCGGAGGATCCGGCTTCGCAGTGGCCCGACGACATGCTCGTGTGCCGTTGCGAAGAAGTCACCGCCCGCACTTTGCGCGATTGCGCGCGTCTTGACGGCGTGACCGAAATCAACCGCCTCAAGGCGCTCACCCGCGTGGGCATGGGGCGTTGCCAAGGCCGCATGTGCGGCGAAGCGGCATGCCATGTGCTCGCCGAGGCGAGCGGGCAGACATTCGCGCAAGTGGGTCGTCTGCGTGCGCAGGCGCCGATCAAACCGATTCCGATTGCCCCCATGCTTTTCGACGAGAACGTCGCCGCCATTCCCGAGGAGGCGCGCGATGAGTGAGACCTTGCATTACGACGTCGTGGTCGCCGGTGGCGGGTTGGTCGGCGCATCGGCCGCACGAGCGTTGGCCGAGCGCGGCCTGAAGGTCGCGCTGTTCGAGCGACGCTATTGCGGCGCGCAAGCCAGCGGCGTCAATTACGGCGGCGTGCGTTGTCAGGGGCGTCCCGAGGAGCAATTGCCGCTCGCAATGCGTGCGCGGCGGGTCTGGGATCGTCTGCCGGAACTCATCGGTATCGACGGCGAGTTCGTACGCTCGGGGCACCTGCGTCTTGCGCGTCGCGAGAGCGACCTCGAACCGCTCGACCAGTGGTCCGCCATGGCCGCCAATTACGGCTTGTCCGCCACGGTGTTTCGTGGGGCCGAGTTCCGTCAGCGCTTTCCGTGGCTGGGCGATGGGGCTGTCGGCGGCTCGCTATGCATGAGCGACGGCCATGCGAATCCGCGTCTTGTCTCGCCGGCCTTCGCGCGTGCGGCGCGTGCCCTTGGTGCCGACGTTCGAGAACGCACCCCGATCACATCGATCGCGCATGACGGCAGGCACTTTCAGCTCACGGCTCAGCCCGAGGCGGGCGACGCCCTGCACGTGAGCAGCCACTGGCTGCTCAATACGTCCGGCGCGTGGGCAAATCACATCGCCGGGACGTTCGGTGAGCGTGTGCCGATGCATGCCATCTATCCGAACATGTGGGTGACGGAGCCGTTGCCCCGCTTCGTCGGACACAGCCTTGGGGTCTACGGCGGTGGTGTCTACGCACGTCAGGTCGAGCGCGGTAACTGCGTGATCGGCGGCGGGCGCGGCACCGGCGACGGCGAGTACGCTCAGCCGTCGGCCGACACCACGCGCGCGGTGATGCGCGAGGCGTGTGCGTTGTTGCCTGCGCTGCGCAACGCCTTGCTGATTCGCACGTGGAGCGGCGTGGAAGGCGAGACGCCCGACGACAACCCGATCATCGGGATGAGCCGTACCACCCCGCAACTGGTGCATGCCTTCGGCTTTTGCGGCGGCGGTTTTCTGCTGGCGCCCGGCGTCGGCGAAGTGCTGGCCGATCTGGTCACGCAAGGGCAGACGGCTACGCCGATCGATGCCTTTGCGGTCGACCGGTTCGCGAAAGTCGGCGCGGCCGCTTGATGTACACGAGATGCACACGAGGGAACCCGAGACATGCCACACGTTCTGAGTCCGTCCACAACCTACATTCCTAACACCCTGGAAAACGCAAGGAGAACCACGATGAAGCTATCCCGTAAGGTCGTCATGTGCGCTGCGGCGCTGGCATTGGGCGCGAGCAGCGCGGCCTGGTCGCAGTCGAAAACGCTGTACATCGGCATGAATGGCGGCCCGATGGAAAAGGCTTACACGAGTCAGGTCTTTCCGGAATTCGAGAAGGCCAACAACGTGAAGGTCGTGGTGGTGCCGGGTACGTCGTCGGACGTACTCGCCAAGCTGCTCGCCAACCGGAACAGCCCGCAGATGCATGTCGTGTTTCTCGACGACGGTGTGATGGCACGCGCCATCAGCATGGGGGTATGCCAGAAGCTCGACGATGCGCCGGTGCTCAAGGAACTGCTGCCCTCGGCTCGCGTGAAGGACGACATGGGCGCAGGCGTGCAGCTCGGCATGACCGGTATCGGTTACAACACGAAGCTCTTCAAGGAAAAGGGCTGGGCGGCGCCGACATCGTGGACGGACTTCGCCGATCCGAAGTACAAGGGCAAGGTCGTGTTCCAGTCGGCATCGAGCAGCACGTTCGGTCTGCACGGTTTCCTCGCGCTGAACCGTATCTGGGGCGGTAGCGAGACGAACGTCGAACCGGGCTTCACGAAGTGGGCGTCGACCGTCGGTCCGAACGTCGTCGAGTACATCCCGAACTCGGCGAAGCTCTCGGAAATGATCCAGACGGGCGAAGCCGCGATTTTCCCGCTGACCCCGACGGCCGTGAGCGACCTTCAGGACAAGGGCATTCAGGTCGGCTACGTGGCCCCGAAGGAAGGCGCGGTGCAGTTGCTCGTCGACCTGTGCGTCGTGAAGAACAGCCCGGACAACGCCATGGCGCAGAAGCTTGCGCAGTACCTGCTGTCGGCCAAGGGCCAGTCGCTGGCTGCGGCGGCCGGCGCCTACATCCCGACCAATCCGCAAGCGACGGTTCCGCCGTCGATGCAAAAGCGTCTGGGCAAGCTCGACGACCTGACCAAGAACATCAAGACGGTCGATTGGGATGCCATCAACCAGCGTCGCGCGCAGTGGGATCAGCGCTGGAACCGTCAGATCGAGCAGTGATCGCAATGGTATGAATCGCTGCGCATGACGCGATCGTTCGCGCAGGCGTTGCGCAGGCCTCGAAACAACGACGCCGGGCACCTCAGGTGGCCCGGCGTCGTCGTTTGTGCGGCTTGGCTGGCGTGGTTCGGCGCTGTGCCGATGCTGCGGGTTACATCACGTCCGCCTGCGCGGCGAGCACGTTGAACGCCCCGATCAGTTGCGCGTGATCTGCCGGCATGACGAAGGTATGCAGCGCGTGGGCGGGTTCGTCGAGCACCAGATAGCCCAGGCTCCAGGACGAGAAGGCGCCGGGCTGGCGTGGTGTGCCGTCGAGCAGCACCTGGATGGCGCAATGGTGGCGCGACGCTTCGATGCGCTGACGAGCGTCGGCCAGCGCCTGCGCCGGTCCTTCGATGTACTGACAGAAAGTCATGCCGTCGTAGAGCAGCAGACCGGTCACGCCGTGGGTATCGTTGAACCCGCGTGAGTGGACGATGATTTTGGACAGCGCCACCGGATCGAGATCCGGCAACGCACGGCTGATGTACGCGTAGCACTCGGTCATTGTTATGTCTCCCCCCGTACAAGTCGGCGCATCGCCCCGTCGTGTCGCGTCGATGGCACGATAATGGCGTCGCTTTTGCATCAACTTTGCGTCGACGCGCATTAGAATACCCCAAGTGCGATGCCCGGGACGCTCACTCGCCATGCCGATCAATTATCTACGCGGTTTCACCCAGCCGGTGCGCACGGACGCGGCGAACCGGCGTCTGGGGTGTTCGCTCGCCTTCGTGGCCGGGGCGGCCAACGCCGGGGGCTTTCTGGCCGTCGGTCAGTACACGTCGCACATGTCGGGTATCGTCGCTTCGCTCTCCGACAATCTCGTGCTCGGCCAGTTGCTGCTGGTGCTCGCCGGATTGAGCGCGCTGGTGGCGTTCCTGCTGGGCGCGGCCACCTCCGCCGTGCTGATTCATTGGGGACGACGTCACCACACGCATAGCGAATATGCCGCGCCGCTCATGCTCGAGGCCATGCTGTTGCTGACGTTCGGCATGATGGGTGCCAATCTGGAGGATCACCGGTTGCTTTACGTGCCGGCGACCGTGGGCCTGCTGTGCTACGTGATGGGCCTGCAAAATGCCATCATCACCAAGATTTCCCGGGCCGAAATTCGTACCACGCACGTCACCGGGCTGGTCACCGACATCGGTATCGAGCTGGGCAAGATGAGCTACTGGAACCGGCCGGGCGTGGCGCAGGACCTGCCGCGCGTGGCCGGCGACCGGCAGAAGCTACGTCTGCTGTGTGCCTTGTTGGGCAGTTTCTTCATGGGCGGGCTCGTGGGGGCGCTGGGCTTCAAGCATCTGGGGTTCGTCTCCACAATTCCGCTCGCTGTCGTATTGATCATGCTGGCCATCGTGCCGCTGCTCGACGATTTCTCGCGCAACGCCAGGCATTCGCGCTAACGGGCAGGCTTCCTCGCTAGTTCACCAGTCGGTAACCGTGTCGGGCCATTCGTCATGACTACACGCTCGGACGTATCTCGCAAACAGAGTGGGTTCCGGAGTTGGTTTGGGCAGAGACTGCGCGCGCTGTTCGACAAGTTCGACGACTATCCGGCGATGGTCGGCGTGATCGGCACGGCCATCGCCATTGCAATTCTGGTCGGGGTTTCGCTGTTGCTGCGCGCGGACCGTCAGGCGCGCTACCTGTTTGCCCTCGAACGGGCGCAGAGCGTGGCATCGGTCGTGGCGACGAGTCTGGGCGGCAACATTGCTGTCTACGACACCTTGCTCAAGGAGATGGTCCGTGAGGCAGAGGATCCCACGACACCGTTGTTCCCGGAGCGCGTGCGTGACCGGGTGCGCTTCGGGCAGACGCTAAGTCGCGATTTTCTGGACGATGCCTACGTCGTCGACAAGACCGGCCGTATCTCCGCGCCGCTGGACGGGCAACCGAATGTGGTCGTGAACGTCGCAGACCGCGATTACTTCAGGTCGCACGCGCTCAGTCCGTCACTCGGGTTGTACATCTCGCAGCCTTACGCGTCGCGCACCCATGGCGGCGTGTTGTCGGTGGCGCTCACGCGCCGCATTGCGGCGCCCGATCACACCTTTGCCGGTGTGGCGGTGCTGGCCCTGCGGCTCGACCATCTGGGCACGTTGGTCAGCGATGTGGATTCGGCCGACCTGCGCTCGATCGAAATCGTGGAAGAGAAGGGGACGGTGCTGGCCTGCGATCCCTGCTCAGGCGCGCGGCCGGGGGCGCTGGTCACGTTGCCAGGGGGGGCGGCGCGCAATGGCGATCTGTCGGCGGCGCTCGCGTTTCCGAAGGGCATGAGTGCGTTGGATTACCGGTCGGTGCGAGTGCCCGGGGCGTCGATGTACGTGGTGGTGACGCCCTCGACGCATTTGCTCATGCGCGAGTGGTTACGACAGGTGTGGATATTCAGTGCCATCGCGATCACATGCGCGGCCACACTGATCGCCGGATCGTGGTTGCTGACGGCGGCCATACGCACGCGCTCGAGCGCTGCGGCAAGGCTCGTGAGCCTGAGTGTGACCGACGGCCTTACCGGGCTGGCGAACCGTCGTGCGCTCGACACCAAACTCGCGGCCGAATGGCGGCGCGCGAAGCGGTCCGGCAGTCCTTTGTCGATTCTGTTCGCGGACATCGACCATTTCAAGCATTTCAACGACGCTTACGGCCATTCGGTCGGCGACGACGTGCTGCGTGCCGTCGCCAAGAATATCGGCGGCCATGTGCGGCGCGAAAGCGACATGGCGGCTCGCTACGGCGGCGAAGAGTTTGCTGTGGTGTTACCCGATACGGATGCACAAAGCGCGGCCACGATGGCCGAGCAGGTCCGGCGCGACATCGAGCGCCTGCATATCGATCACGCAGGGAGTGCCGCAGGCATGGTGACGATCAGCGTCGGAGCGGCGACCGGTGTCGCCGGCGAGTGCGGCAGCGCCGAGGCCATCCTGACGGCGGCCGATGAGCAACTCTTCATTGCGAAACAGTCCGGCCGCAATCGCATCAGCACGATCGTGCTGGGCAAGACACCCTCACCCGACGAGCCTTCGGATTCGCCGTCGAGTTAGCGGATACCGGGCGGCCGCCCTCTCACAGAACGTTCCGAGGGGTTGCGATCGCGCGATTCAGGGTGGCGATGCAATCCGCTTGTCGGCCAATGGGCTGAGCAGGGGGCGTCTACTGTGATTAATGCAAGGCGACACCGTGCGCAGAGGCTGAGACAATTCAGCCATCGACAAACACGCCTTGATTCGCCAAACGGGGGGCTATATGAACCGCACTCACTTCTTCGCCGCTTGCCTGTGCCTGAGCGGCGCGCTGATCTTCGGTCACGCCAATGCGCAGTCCTATCTCGGCGCAGGCGATCTGGGCAGCATCCGTCAATCGAATCAGACACCGGCTGTGAGCCCGGCGGTAGCGGCACTCGGCGGCCAGAGCGCGCCCGTGACCGACGCGCATGCCGCCAGCGCCAGCATCAATCGCACGGCAAGCGAGCGCAATGGTCCGGCCACGGGGCCGAGCACGCAGGAAGTGCTCGCGCAGCGCCGGGCGCTCGATACGCGGGACATGCAGCATCCGCGTCAGACCAAAACGTTCGACAGCATCGCCCGTCCGTCGCGCCCGGAGTGAGGCCCGGCACTCGCCGCTCAGTCAGCCATCGCCGGAATGGCGCCTTCCTGGAAGAGAACGCGCGGGGCATCCATCGTGCCGTCCTCTTCGTCGACCAGCACCTCGTAGGCGGCGATGCCCGCGAACCCGGACGCCATCGACTGCGCGATACGCACTGCACCGAATTCGGTGCTCGCCTGACGCAGCTCGCCGGGTTGCAGCACGCCGTCCTTGTTCTTGCGATATGGCACGACGATGAACTTGATGGATTTGGCGTCGCTCATGGTGTCCCTCACGATGAAGTTGAATGATGGGAAATGTAGCATGACTACTGTATAAAAATACAGTGATACGCAATGATTTTTCGCCAAACAACATCTCGTAATGACGACATAACTAGTCAATATTCGTATATTCCTTCGCCGCTTGATAGCCTGTAGTTCTAATCGCGAATTGTTTCCCACTAAGTCGCGACCAAAACGACAAGCATTGAGAGCATCGAATGAATGCAGGCAATCTGATTTCGGCGAACCGACTCCAAGACGGTCTGGTCGTCTGGCTGGACCAGCAATACCACTGGGTAGACGATCTGACGCAGGCGCACGTGTTCGATGCGGACGGTCTCGAGCAGGCGCAGGCGGCCGCCAAGGCCGCTGCGGCTGCCAACCTGATCGTGGATCCCGTGCCGCGTCCGGCCGAACTCGGCGACGCCGGTCCTGTGCCGGTGGACTTCCGTGAACAACTGCGTTCGCGTGGCCCGTCGGTCCGTGAAGACCTCGGCAAGCAGGCGGCAGATGCCGGCGTGCAGGCCGCGCTGGCGGACGCACCGGCCTTGACCGTGGCCCCCGAGCACGCGGGCATCTATCGCTACGATCCGTCGGAGCGCGAATACCTCAAGGACCGCGCGAAGGAGTTCGGTCAGCAAGTGGCGCGCCGTCTGAGCGGCGAGCTGAGCGAGGACGATTTCAAGGTCTACCGTCTGATGAACGGCCTGTACCTGCAGCTGCACGGTTACATGCTGCGCGTTGCGATTCCCTACGGCACGTTGAGCGCGGTGCAGTTGCGCCAGCTCGCGTTCGTGGCGAATCGTTACGACAAGGGCTACGGGCACTTCACCACGCGTCAGAACCTGCAATTCAACTGGCCGACGCTGACCGATTCTCCGGACATTCTGTCGGCGCTGGCGGATGTCGATCTGCACGCCATCCAGACGAGCGGCAACTGCATCCGTAACGTGACGACCGACCAGTTCGCCGGCGCCGCGAAGGATGAAGTCATCGATCCGCGCGTGTATGCCGAAATTCTGCGTCAATGGTCGACGGACCACCCAGAGTTCACCTATCTGCCGCGTAAGTTCAAGATCGCCATCACTGGCGGTCAGACGGACCGTGCGGCGGTGCGTTTTCACGACATCGGCATTCTGGCGCGCACGAACGAGCAGGGCGAAGTCGGCTTCCAGATTTACGCCGGTGGCGGTCTGGGCCGCACGCCTATCGTCGGTACGCTGGTGCGCGACTGGTTGCCCGAGGCCGATCTGCTGCGCTTCGTCGAAGCGATTCTGCGCGTGTACAACGCGCTGGGTCGTCGCGACAACATCTACAAGGCGCGCATCAAGATCCTCATCAAGGAAATGCAGCCGGCGAAGTTCATCGAGATGATCGAGGAAGAATTCGCCCGCATCGCCCAGACGCATCGTCCGCTGGCGGACAGCGTGATCAAGGCCATCGGCGAGCGCTTCATCCTGCCCGAGTTCGCCACGCTGCCGGCGCAGTCCAGCGCGTACGAACAGTCGTACAAGACTGACGTGGCGTTCAAGCACTGGGTCGATACCTGCACGCACGAGCATAAGGTGCCGGGCTACATCAGTGCCGTCGTGTCGCTCAAGCCGGCCGCCGGGATTCCGGGCGACGCCAGCGCGCAGGAGATGCTGGTGCTGGCCGATCTGGCCGACAAGTATTCGTTCAGCGAACTGCGCGTGACGCACGAGCAGAACCTCGTGCTGCCGCACGTGAAGCTCGACGATCTGCATGCCCTGTGGAAGCAATTGAAGGCGGCCGGGCTCGCGACGCCGAACATCGGTCTGATCTCGGATGCGATCGCATGCCCGGGGCTGGATTACTGCGCGCTCGCCAATGCGCGTTCGGTGCCGGTGGCGCAGCGCATTGCGTTGCGCTTTACTGAGGAACAGCAGCGTGACATCGGACCGGTGACGCTCAATGTGTCCGGTTGCATCAATGCCTGCGCGCACCACCACGTCGCTCACATCGGCATTCTCGGTGTGGACAAGGCAGGCAAGGAAAACTATCAGATCACGCTGGGCGGTTCGGCGGACGATAACGCGGCCGTCGGCAAGATTCTCGGCCCGGGCGTGTCGTACGAGGCCGTGCCGCAGGTGATCGAAAACATTCTCGGACGCTATCTCGATCTGCGTCACGAGGGTGAGCGCTTCATCGATACGCTCGGACGTGTCGGCGCGGAAGAATTCAAGGGAGCTCTGAATGTTGATTGATCGTAACGGACTGCCGGCCGAGGACGTCTGGACTTATCTTGGCGCCGACGCGCAATTCGCGCCGGACGCTTCGGACGAAACCCGCAGCGAAAGCGTGCTGCCGCTCGACGCGTGGCTTGCCGCGAACGAGCAGGGCGTGGCGCCTGCCGGTATCCGCGTGCAGGGGCATGACGATCCGGAGCGCATCGCCGCGCTGTTGCCGCAGCTTGAACTCGTGGTGATCGAGTTCCCGAAGACGCGCGATGGGCGTGGCTTCACGCTGGCGAAGTTCCTGCGCGACAAATGGAATTTCCAGGGCGCGATCCGCGCTGCGGGGCCGCTGCTGCCGGATCAACTGGCGATGTTGTGGGCTTGCGGCTTCGATAGCCTGCTGTCGCCCTCGGAGGTGCCGACGGCACGCTGGCGCGAGGCGGCGCTTGCCGCGCAGGTTCGCGCCGGGCGGCCGCGCACGCTGCTGGCGCGTCTGACGGCCTGACAGGAGCGTTCTCCGGAGATCATCTGGTAAAGCAGCACGGGCAGGAAGACACCAACGGAAGGGCACAAACGCGTTTTGACGGGTTTGTGCCTTTTTTGTTGGACGGCGGTTGGTGCAGGGGCTTCAGACGTTCTTGAGGGTTTACGGGCGTTCCACGGGGTTCTCGGGCATTTCCGAAGGGTTGAGCGTGCATTCGGGTTGACGGGGCGTTGAAGGGCAACGACAGGGCGCCTGACGGATACTGCGGCGACGACAAATTTCTTAACGACGTGTAGGAATAGTTCGGGGGTATGCGTCGTTATGGAAGGGAAAGCCGAAGCCGTGCGCGCCGCGTCGGCACCGCAGGGGAAGGCGCGTTTTACACAGCAATAAGATCATGAACGCAAGAAAACGTCTGCCGCTGCGCGCGGTCCTGTCGCGGGGTTGTCTGACGTTATTGGCGCTGGCCTTGTCCGGTGCGAGTGCCTGGGCACAGGATTTTCAGGTGCGAGACAACACTGGGGCGGCCCTCGACGACGCCGTCGTTTATCTCACCCCGGAAGACGGAAAGCTGCCCGCGGGGCGTCCTGCACCGGCGTCCATCGTGCAGAAGCAGAAGATGTTCATGCCCATGGTCACCGTCGTACAGAAGGGCGCCGCCGTCGATTTTCCGAATCGTGACGACATCGCGCACGACGTCTATTCCCTCTCCGATGCGAAGCGCTTCGAGCTCAAGCTCTATCGTGGCGGCTCCAGGCAAGTGGTGTTCGACAAGCCCGGCGTCGTGACCATCGGTTGCAACATCCACGACATGATGATTGCGTACGTCGTTGTGGTGGACACGCCGTATTTCGCGAAGACCGGTGGCGGCGGTCGCGGCGAGTTGCCGACGGTACCGGCCGGCCGGTATCGGGTCGCCGTGTGGCATCCACGACTCGGGAGTGCGTCGGCAACGGTCGTGGGCACTTTTCAGTTGCCGGGAGCGGCGCCCGCTGCCCCGGGCGTCACCATCGCGCCGCTTTCCCTCGTGCTCCCGCTGCGTGGCGACTGAGGCGTGCAGTTCTTTCCCGCATTTCTCCGCTTCCGTAGCCGGATGGTTCGCCTTGGCGTGAGCCTCGGGTGGTATCGACTGCGCACGAAGATCACGCTCGTGTTCGTCGCGCTGATTCTGGTCGTGCTCGCCGTGATGCAAATGACGGCCAGTCGCGCTCTCAACGACGCGTCCGCGGCGCAGGTCAACGAGCAGCTTGCCGTTGGGCAGCGTGTGTTCTGCCGGGCGTTGCAAACCAAGGCGGACGAGCTGACACAGGTAGCGCAGGTTGTCACGGCCGACTTCGGTTTCCGGGAGGCGGTGGCGCTGCACGATCCGGTGACGATGCATTCGGCGCTCGAGAACGTACGGGAGCGCGTGCATGCCGACGTCGCCCTGCTCATCGACCTGAATGGCGCGGTGATTGCCGACTCGCGCATCTCGGGCGTGCGTGGCGACGGTGCGGCACCGGCACTGCCGGGGCCGTCGCGCGGGCGATTACGAGCCAAGGCGGGGACTTCCGTCTCGTCGATCGGCATGCTCGACGGACGGGCTTACGAGTTGGTGAGTGTGCCGGTCAAAGCGCCGCTGGTCATCGGCTGGGTGACGATGGGCTTCTCGCTGGACGATGCGTTCGCGCGCGACATGCACGAGTTGTCGGGGCTTGAAGTGTCGCTGGTGCATCGGGCGGCATCGGGGCAATGGAAGGTGGTGGCGAGTTCGCTGCGTGCGGCGGATCGCACCGAGTTGCAGGCGGCGCTGGCGAGCCACACCGTGTCGGTGACGGAGGCGGCGAGAATGTCGCGCGTGAGCGGGTATGCGCTCAAGGTCGTCAATCTCTCCGGCACGGATGCCCCGGTCGTCGCGGTGTTGCAGCGCTCGGTGACCGAAGCGGCCGGACCTTTCCGTCAATTGCGCTCCACGCTGCTGTGGCTGACGCTCGGCGGCATTGTGATTTCGATCCTGGGGGCGGCGCTGATCGCGCGCAGCGTGACGCGTCCGCTGGCGTCGTTCGTCGATCTGGCGAGGCGCATCGGCAAGGGCGATTACGGTGACGATACGGTGGCCATCGACTTGCGACGCCGGGATGAGACCGGCGATCTGGCGCGCGCTTTCGATTCGATGCGCAATGCGATTGCACAGCGCGAGGAGCGGATCACGGAACTCGCTTACGTCGACACGCTGACCGGGTTGCCGAACCGCGCGGCGTTCAGTGAGCGGATGCAATCGGATATCGAGGAGGCTTACCGTGGCGGCGCACCGTTCGCCGTCATTCTGATGGACATGGACCGTTTCAAGGATGTGAACGACACGTTGGGGCACCACGTGGGCGACCATCTCTTGTGGGAAGCGGGCCACCGGCTGAGCACCGAATTGAAGGACGCCGGATACATGGTCGCGCGGCTGGGCGGAGACGAGTTCGCGATTCTCGTGCGTGGCGGCGATCAGGCGGCGGCCCACCAATGTGCGACGCGTCTGGCGGGCGCGCTGGATGTGCCGATCGTCGTGGATGGTCAGACGGTCGACGTCGGTGCGAGCTTCGGCATTGCGGTGTATCCGGAGCATGGGTCGGATATGCATACGTTGCTGCGGCGTGCCGATCTGGCGATGTATGCGGCGAAGCGCTCGAACCTGGGCGTAGCCATCTACGAGCCGGATACGGAGAGTCGTGACCGGGACCGTCTGTCGTTGATGAGTGATCTGCGTCATGCCATCGAGCATGGCGGCTTGTACCTGTACTACCAGCCGCAGGTGGATCTGGCGGATGGGCGGGCGGTGCGGGTGGAGGCGTTGGTGCGCTGGCGGCATCCGAAGCGCGGCATCGTGCCGCCGGCGGAGTTCATACCGTTTGCCGAGCAGACGGGTTTCATCCGGGTGATCTCGCGATGGGTGGCCGCCGAGGCGATCGCGACGTGCGCGGCGTGGCATGCCCGGGGCGTAGAGGTCGGCATGTCGATCAACCTGTCGGCACGCGATCTCGTGGATACGGACTTGCCGGACTATCTGAAGCGGGTCTTGCGGGAGCACGCGCTGCCGCCGCACTGGCTGTGCGTGGAGATTACGGAAAGTGCCTTGATGGACGATCCCGAGCAGGCGCTGATTACGATGGAGCGACTGCATCGCATGGGCATTCGTATTGCCATCGACGACTTTGGTACGGGGTATTCGTCGCTGTCGTATCTGAAGCGCATGCCCGTGGAGGAGATCAAGATTGACCGGTCGTTCGTGAAGGGCATGGCTCACGAGCAGAACGATGCGTTGATCGTGCGCTCGACGATCGCGTTGGGCCACAGTATGGGCATTCGCATCGTGGCGGAAGGTATCGAGGATGCCGTGACGCTGGAGAAACTACGCGCGCTGGGATGCGATTTCGCGCAGGGCTATTTCCTGAGCAAGCCGCTGCCCGAGGCCGAACTGGAGGATTGGGCGCGGGCATGGCAAGCGGAGCAGAGGGAAGCTTGTGTGCGGGTTTGTCGGTCGATCTGACGCATCACTGGAACGCACACTCCCCGAGTTGAAATGCAGGGGATTCATCCGGTATATTCGGAAAAAAATAATTGATGAGTCGGGGTGCTGAGTAATCAAACACAAATGATTGCAGCGCGTAAGCTTGTACTTTTTCTGACATCGGCCTATATGAGCGGGGTGGCCTTTGCGCAACCCGTGGATGAAACGGCGATATGTGCCGGCATGACGGCGATCGTCGCCACCTGGCGATGCAGCGGACCTGCCGGAGACGCCGTTTGCACGCTGTGGGGCGTAGATGCTTCACGCGAAGGCAAGTGGACCGACAAAGGTCGCTTCGTTATCGAGGGACCGCGATCGGTCAAGCGGGTCAGTTATGCGGAGGCGTGCATTGGCCTTCGCTGCTCCCGGCCGCAATACTCCATCTGTTCAATGCCGGTTAGTCAAGCGGCACAGATCGAAGCGCTTCTGCGTTCGGGGACGTAGCACGGGGCGTCATTTAGCTTTGCCCCATGAAAAAACCCGCACAGCCAATGACTGTGCGGGTTTTTCAATTCTGGTCGGGGCGAGAGGATTTGAACCTCCGACCACCTGCACCCCATGCGGGTGCGCACTCGCCTGAGAGGCGCATGCCGATTGGGTTTTGCGTTGCGTAGCCTAATAACTGCACATTATTTGCGCACGGGAAGCGCCCGTTCCGCAAAAGTGTCCCGCGAAGTATTAGGCGCTATTCCACGGCAATTTCACGTCCAGAACCGATGCCCGCAGCCGGGAACGCGAGCGCCCCGAAGGCATGACCCAAGCCTTCCATGTCAGCTTGTACAAGGTCGACCCAAGGATCGACGTCCTTGCTCGCAACTTGCTCTCCAAGGACCGTTGCAGGCATTCGCTCACGGATGAGATGGAAGAAGTGAGGCCAGAGGTGCCGCTCGTCAGCAAACCCAAGTCCTGCGCCTGCCGCGCTGAAAGGTTGGCACGGACAGGAACCGGTCCAAACAGGTCGGTCATCAGGCCATCCGGCCATGCGGAGGGCGTAGCACCAGACGCCGATTCCTGCGAAGAAATGGCACTGTGTGTAGCCTCGGAGGTCGTCAGGGGATGACGACGAATCGGGTGGTGTGTGGATATCGCACGGCGGCCTCCCTCGTGGTGCTGATTAGGGAGGTAAACTATCATGAAATGCTGTATGAAAATACAGTATTTTGGTGTCGAAGGTGTCGGCTATCCTTCCCGCTTTACGGGGGAGGCTTGTAGCAAATGACCGAAGTTTTTTCGCCGAGAGCGATCGATTGCCTGTTTAGGGCTTCTGCACTGCTGAAAGAGGGAGGGAAGGCTTCCTTGCTATACGCGGCGCTAGAACTTCGGATGGGGATCGAGGGCCGTCTTCATGACATTAAGGACGCGAACGCAGACATTGTGAAGATGAGGAAGGGAATGTGGGAAATAGCCAAGATCGGAAAAAATCTCGATCAAGCATTTCGTACTGGCCAGAAAATATGTGAGTTTTCGATTCAAACTACCGATCGCATTTACTCCGTATTTTTCGGGCCCGTGGGCAAGGATCTACGTGCAATTGGCATGCGCCTTGCCGCTTGCCTACACAGCGCTCAAAACCCCAAGGCATATTCTGATGAGTGGTGGCACGTGTTAGAGGCAGACTTGCGACGAGGCATAGAGTTGCTTTCGGTTTCTTGTGCGTGCGCGGTTATGGGGCCGCCAATGCTAAATGCGGCCACACGTCAGATGAGCATGAACATCTACCCCGACATTCGAGACGAGAGATCGATTGAGTTCGTCGAGGTTACGAAAGCATCAGGGATCGGGTCAGTGCACAACATACTTATTGCTTATCACGACTCACTTCCCGAAGCGGCCAACTGGCTCACACCGTTGGTTCTATAGTCAAGAGAGACTGGGACTGAATCGCCGGGTCACCGTGTTTTCGCAGGATGGACGATATGTGCACAAACTACCGCGTTCCCGATCGGCAGTTGTTCAGCGACAATTACGGCGTGGTCGCGCCGGCGGGCGAGTGGCGGGAGGAGGTCTACAAGGACTATTTCGCCCCGATCATCCGTCCCCGTTGAGCAGAGCTTGGATGTAATTGATCAGTGCGGTTGTGCGTCAGGTTTCATCGGAAATTGACCTGGTGCGCAGGCGTTACCACGACGGCCTTAGCGTATTTGCATGCCGACAATATGCTCGGCCAAACTGGGTGGGTTCGAAGTGTTTGCCAACTCGATGGATCAGTTCTCTAGCCAGCAAGGCGTTAATGACTGCCTCGGACGGCTGTTTAGGACTTTTCTCGGTGATGTGCTGTAGCGCAGCTGTTATTGCCTTCGCTGAAAGGGCGAGCATTTCATGCTCCTATAAGAGTTTTAGGGTGCCCCGGTGCTTCGCTTGAACTCGAAACTCAGTTGGGCTGATGTTGCTTTTCTAAGGACCGTTCACGGAACCACTTGCCTATGCGACCGTGTTGAGCAAATCGTGTGGCTGCGGTTTTCTGGCTCATCGCTATTGCGCGCCCAATAGAGAGGACTGAGCAGAACCTCGTCCTGTCTGGAGGGGTATATTCGGCGTATAGAAACCAGTTGGGGGCGGCGAGCATCATGATGCTTGCGCCGTAGTCTGATCGATTAATTCATCGACCAACGTGCGCCCAAATTTATCGCCGGCTCGCCGCGCGTCGCCGATTGAATCAAACAGAACGCTTTCAAGCCGAAATACTCGCGATTCCGGCGACGGAACAAGATCATCTGAATCGTCTGGGCTTATGCGCACAGAAACGGCGAGCAGCCTTTCGTGCTTCTTCCCAGAAGAATCTCCGGCGGGGTCGTGAAACACCAACGTTACTAGTCGAAAGCCCCTGTATGACTGTGTGCCTTGGGACATATTTCCTCCGGCAGGGCGAGCAGATCCACATCACCGCGCGCATGCGCGGTGATTCGGGAAAGCAAAGGAAGAAGTTACGCGGGCTTTATGTTGGAGGCCTGCAAGCCCTTTGGGCCGCGCGTGACGTCGTACGAGACGTGCTGATTTTCCTGGAGAGATCGAAATTCCGTACGCCCTTGAGGCTGGATTTCCGAGAAGTGCGCGAACAGATCTTCGCTGCCGTCATCCGGCTTGATGAAGCCGAACCCTTTGCTATCGTTGAACCACTTAACAATTCCGGTACTCACGTGAACCCCTAGTTTTCCCGGCGAACTGTCATCGCGGGATGCGTGACTGGTCGCCAGTGGCGGACAAACAAGAAATTCAGAGATCGGAAGTGTCTCGCAAAGATCAGTGAGATCGACGCTGGATCGATAAAAGTCAGACTTGATGTTCGGTACACCACTTATACGCGGGTTGTGCATTGAGCACAATGCAATTCGTGTAACGGTCTCGCCGCTCCCTCAGCGAGGCGGCTCACCGTCCATCTGAGGCAACAATCCCCGCCGGCGACGCAGATCCCCCAAATCCCCCCGCAAGCATTCCAGCGCAATGAGCCTCGTCGCGCCCATCTCTTCTTTCCACGCCTGGTGGATTGCCGACGTCTCCCCGTATTCAGTAGCACCGGGCTTTGGAGTCCGAGGGTTAATGTATCTGCTTTCCTGCCAGTATCTGGGCATATGCTGCTGGCGTTAATCCACCCAGTGATTTCTTCGGTCGCTCCTCGTTGTACTCCCGCCGCCAGGATTCGATCACGACCTTTGCGTGCGACAGGCTGGTGAACCAGTGCTCGTTGAGGCATTCATCCCGAAATCGCCCATTGAACGATTCGATATAGGCGTTTTGGTTCGGCTTGCCTGGCTCGATCAGGAATAGCTTCACACCTCGTACGTGCGCCCAGCTCAGCATCGCACGACCGCAAAATTCCTTGCCGTTGTCAGTGCGAATTGCCTGTGGCAGACCACGATGCAATGCCACTCGATCCAGAATGCGCGTCAGTCCATTCCCGCTGATTGCCCGTTCCGGCACGATGGCGACCGCCTCATGCGTTGCATCATCAACCACCGTCAGGTTCTTGATCACACGGCCTTCGGCGGTTCGGTCGAACACGAAATCCATCGACCAGACCTGATTGGCCACCGACGGCCGCCCCAGCGGCTGGCGATCTGAGACGGGTACTTTCTTTCGCTTGCGGCGACGCACCTGCAATTTCTCTTCCGCATACAGACGCTCGACGCGCTTGTGATTCACCGCCTGCCCTGACTGGCGCAGCTTCAGATAAATCATTCCCGAACCATAACGGCGATGCCGCTGAGCCAGCGCCACGATTTGTGCTCGCAAAACCACGTTCCGGTCCGGGACCGGTCGATAACGATAGGCGCTGGCGCTCATACCGATTACCCGCAAAGCCTGGCGTTCG
>NZ_CABPRV010000014.1 GCF_902459735.1 Pandoraea capi | reverse complement strand
CAATTCCGGCAATTGCATCAACCGAAAGCCGGCAAGCCCACTAACTTACGAATGGTGTACTCCAAGGGGTAAGGTCAAAGGCAATTCGCGAACTGGAACGGGTAGAACTCATCGCGGGCGGACGAATTGCGCTGAACTCCAGGAACATGCTTCAGGCAGTTTGGAACAGACTTTAGCCATCGGGGTTACATCGCTGCCGCATCGGGGTTACGTCGCTCAATATCGGGGTTACATCGCCATTTTTCGGGGTTACATCGCGCCCACCGCCTGCAACACCATGAAAGTAAAACCCATTTTTGGCTCCAAATCACCCCTACCCTTCTTCTACCTATCTCTACCCAAGTCGGATGTGGATAACCCCGCATCCCCTCGGAGCTTATCCAACTTCGCCACTAGATCTTCCGCTCGCAGATGCGTATAGCGCCGCAACATCTGCATCGACTTATGGCCGCTAATGGCAGCCACCTCCTGGTCACTCAAACCGACTTCAACGAGCCGGCTCACCGCTTCATGGCGGAGATCGTGAAATCGAAAGTCGGAGCACCCGGCAGAGCTTTTGATCTGCATCCACACCTTATTGAAGTTGTAGGGGCGACGTACACCGTCCTTCCCAGGCTCGCCAAAAAAGATGAGATCAACCCCCTCTGGCCGTAGCGGATTGCCAAGCGCAGCTTCGAATAGCGTCGTAGCTTCTGTGGTCAGGGGAATCGTTCGAGGCATTGTGTTCTTCGTCTCAACCAGACGCACCAAGCGCCGTCCGACGTCGACCTGACCGCATCGGAGCGTGACGATTTCCGACGATCGCATCCCAGTCTCCAATGCGATACGAACGATCCAACCGAGCATTGGATTCGAATGGCTGTCCACCGCACTTAGCAGACGGGCTGACTCGTCGTTATCTAGTCGCCGATTTCTCCCCGGCCCCGGCGACGGGCGCCGAACGTTCATCACTGGATTACTCCCCAACCCCAGTCCCCACTCCTTGAGCGCAACGGTAAAAAGATGACCAAGCAACGCCAACTCAAGGCGAACGGTATTCGTCGCTCTTGGGATCGGATTGCCTTGAGAATCTATGCGCCCCTCTCCCGCCAAGCGCCTGTCGCGATACTGAGCGACCATATCGGGCGTTATAGCGGCGAGAGAATACTTACCGAAGAATGCGATCAACGGGATAGATCGCTTGCGCTCACCTGCTTGAGTCTGCGGTCTCTTCGTTGGAGTCACATCAGCCAAATAGCGCGCGATGGCCTTTTCAAACGTCAGGCGCTCAGATGGCGCACGTTGCACGTACAGCCCTCGGACCATTTCGTCCTCTGTGCGTCGAGCCCAGTCCTCAGCGTCTTTTTTCAGCCGGAAGGTCTTCGCGTTGGTCGGAAAACCGGCCTTCCGAATGACGGCTTTCCAGGTGCCGGATGCGGTCTTGACAATCGTTGCCATAGGTACTCGGACGTGTGCTCGAATTCCCTCACTGTACTGAAAGTGTACCGAAGAGGCAATTTAGCCCTGTGCCGCTCTGCGACCGACACTCTCAAGACATCGAAAAAGCACGGATTCCGACAGAAAAATCCCCACGCAAATCATTGATTTAAAAAAAAGCCCCCGACGTCACCGTCAGGGGCTTTCTTACTTCTTTGGTAGGCCGTGCTGGGTTCGAACCAGCGACCAAGGGATTATGAGTCCCCTGCTCTAACCGCTGAGCTAACGGCCCTTAACTACCGGCGCTCGCTCAGCGGCAATCAATTGCCTTCGAGGAACGACTTGAGCTTGTCGGAACGGCTCGGGTGACGCAGCTTGCGCAGCGCCTTGGCTTCGATCTGACGAATACGCTCACGCGTCACGTCGAACTGCTTGCCCACTTCCTCGAGCGTGTGGTCCGTGCTCATCTCGATACCGAAACGCATACGCAGCACCTTGGCTTCACGCGGCGTCAGCGAATCGAGCACGTCCTTCACGACGTCGCGCATACTACCATGCAATGCGGCGTCCGCAGGGGCTACCGTGCCGGTATCTTCAATGAAATCGCCCAAATGCGAATCGTCGTCGTCACCGATCGGCGTTTCCATGGAGATCGGTTCCTTCGCGATCTTCATGATCTTGCGGATCTTGTCCTCGGGCATTTCCATCTTCTCGGCCAGCGTCGCCGGATCCGGTTCGACACCGGTTTCCTGCAGAATCTGACGCGAGATCCGGTTCATCTTGTTGATCGTTTCGATCATGTGCACCGGAATACGGATGGTACGTGCCTGGTCTGCGATCGAACGCGTAATGGCCTGACGGATCCACCACGTCGCGTACGTCGAGAATTTGTAACCACGACGGTATTCGAACTTGTCCACCGCCTTCATCAGGCCGATGTTGCCTTCCTGAATCAGATCAAGGAATTGCAGACCACGGTTCGTGTACTTCTTCGCAATCGAAATCACCAGACGCAAGTTCGCTTCGGTCATCTCACGCTTGGCCTTGCGGGCACGGCGCTCGCCTTCCGACATCTTGCGATTGACGTCCTTCAACTCGGTCAGCGGCAACACCACACGCGCTTGCAGGTCGATCAGCTTCTGTTGCAGTTCCTGCACGGCCGGCACGTTACGCTCGACCACCGAGCTGTAAGCCTTGTTATCGGCCACGACGGTGTAAATCCAGTCGAGATTGGTTTCGTTGCCCGGGAAACGCGACACGAAATCGGCGCGCGGCATGCCGCACTTGTCGACCACAATGTTCAGGATGGCGCGCTCGATGTTGCGCACTTCGTCCACTTGCGAACGCAGCGTGTCGCACAGACGCTCGACCGTACGCGCCGTGAAGCGGATCGTCATCAGCTCGGTCTGGATCGCTTCGCCAGCCTTCACATACGGCTTGGACTGGTAGCCTTCCTTCTCGAACGCACGACGCATCTTGCCGAACCAGTCGGCAATCACGGCGAACTTGGCGAGCGAATCACGCTTGAGCTGCTCGACCTGCGCCGCCGAAGCACCGCCGCCGCTGCCGCTATCTTCCTCGTCGTCGCCTTCTTCCTCTTCCTCTTCTTCCTCGCCTTCGTCCGCATCGGCGTCGAAGTCTTCGTCATCGGAGGCAGCGGCCGCTGCATTGGCTTCCGCATTCGGATCGATCAGGCCGTCGACCACTTCGTCGATACGCATTTCTTCGCGCTCGACCTTTTCGGCCATCGCCAGGATCTCGGCGATCGTCGTCGGGCATGCGGAGATGGCCTGCACCATGTGCTTCAGGCCTTCTTCGATGCGCTTCGCGATCTCGATTTCACCTTCGCGCGTCAGCAGCTCGACCGTACCCATTTCGCGCATGTACATACGCACCGGATCGGTCGTGCGGCCAAACTCGGAATCGACGGTCGAGAGCGCAGCTTCCGCCTGCTCCTCGACTTCGTCGTCCGTCGCAGCGTTCGGCGCATTGTCGTTGAGCAGCAGCGTCTCGGCATCAGGCGCCTGCTCGTAGACGGCAACGCCCATGTCGTTAAACGTTGCGATCACGCCTTCCAGCGCGTCGCCTTCCACCACATCGTCAGGGAGGTGGTCGTTGATCTCTGCAAAGGTCAGGAAGCCTCGTTCCTTGCCCAGCTTGATCAGTGTCCGCAGCTTGCCACGACGTTCCTCAAGTTCCTCGGCCGTACCGGGCTGGTGCGAGGAAAATGCGTCCTTGAGCAGTGCTTTCTCTTTTGCCCGGCGATCACGCGCCTTCTGCTTTTCCACTTTGGTCTGATCTTCGTTCACGGGTTGATCATTAGTATTCGCTGCGACGTTTTGCTCCACCGGGGTCGCGGTCTTCGCGGCTCTGCCACGTGCTTTTGGGACGACCGACCCAACTGCTGTCGGCGTAACCTCCACCACTGCCTCCGGTTTGCTGGAAGCCCCGGTCTTGCGTGGGGCTTTCGTCGCAGGTGTACTGCGGCCCGCCAGGCTCGAAGCCTTGGCGGTAGTTGCGCTCTTCGCGCTTTTTTCAGCGGGTTGTCGGGCCTGCGGTTTCCCGCCTGCCGTCGCCTTCGTGGCCGTTGCCGCCCCGGTCGCTTTGACCTTCGCGGGCGGCTCGGACTTCACCGTCGGCCTGGCTGCCTTCGCAGCCCCCACCGTCGTGGCGGTCGCACTCTTGCGCTTGGTGACATCGGTCACCTTCGCAGCCGTCTTGCCGGTCGCCTTCGTGGCACCGGCGGCTGCCTTGGTTTGCGTAGTACGTTTCGCCGCACTTGCCTGGCTGGCTGTTTTCTTCGTCGCTTGCGACACCGCACCGGCTTTTCCTCCAACGCCAGCTTTCGCAGATCGAGACGCCCCCTTTCCACCAGATGCCGCCGCCGCGCTGGTCGCGCGCTTTGCCGTCGGTGAAGGGATAACCGTCTTTTTTCCGCTGGTCGTTGTCATCTTTGCCATAGCGATCTCGCTTGCCAGAAAACAGCCCACTGAAAACTTTCCATTATAGCACGCGGACTTACCTCAACTTCGCGCGCCCCCTGTGCCGACCGTAGCCAGCATCCGCTTCAATTCGTCACGCTCGCGCGATAGCGCCTGTGCGTGACGCAATTCATCGGACGTCAGCGACGTCCGCTTGAAAATCGTCTCCAGTTCTTCGCACAACCGGTCGTACTGCAAGCGCCGGATCGCACTACGCAACTCGGTGAGTCGCAAGGCGATTTGCTCTTCACGGCGCTCGACCTGTGCTTCGTCCTCAGGATCGAACAGCATCAGATCGCGCGCATTTTCCTCAAACGAGAGGATTTCGCGAATGATGTCGTCGAAACTCGCCCAGTTTGGCGAAATTCGCAGCCGATCCGACATGTAACGAAAGTCGGCCTGTGCACCCATTTCGCGGCAAAGCGTCAGCACTTCCGAGAAAATCTCGCCGTGGTGACCCCTCTCCCGCAAAATCTTGGTCTCTTCCTCGGTCAATTCGTTTCCGAGCGCCGGGAACATCAACAAATTCTGCAAAGCCCGGTGTTCGGTGCCCACCACACGACGTTTCTCGCGCTTGGCGGGCGCCTTGCCCCATGCGTTCTGACGGCGTGCAGCGCCAATGTGCAATTCGCACAACTCGGCCACTTCTTCCACCGAACTTCCCACCCGCTCGGCCAGTGCGTGGATGATCTGGCCGCGCAGCGCATTCGCCGGCATCTGCTGCAAAAGCGGCTTCGCTTCGAACAACGCCCTCGCCCGGCCTTCCGGCTGGTGCATCTCCTTGCCTGCCGTCACTTCGCCAATCAGGAACTGCGACATTGGCATGGCGTGCGACACCTCGTCGGCAAACGCCTGCGTGCCGTGTTCGCGCACATAACTGTCCGGATCGTGCTCACTCGGCAGAAACAGGAACTTGAAGCTCCGGTTGTCGTCGGCATGCGGCAAACAGGCTTCGAGCGCACGACGCGCCGCGCGTCGGCCTGCCGCATCGCCGTCGAAGCTGAACACCACCGTTTCCGTCTGGCGCAGCAGTTTCTGCACGTGCATCGGCGTACAGGCCGTGCCCAGCGTGGCAACCGCCTGCGGAAAGCCCAATTGCGCGAGCGCCACGACGTCCATATACCCTTCGACGACCAGCACGTAGCCCGCATCCCGAATACCGAGACGCGCCTCGAACAGCCCATAAAGCTCGCTGCCCTTGCTGAAGAGCGGCGTTTCGGGAGAGTTCAGATACTTGGGTTCGCCTTTATCCAGCACGCGTCCGCCGAAGGCGATCACCTGCCCCTTCGTATTGCGGATCGGGAACATGATCCGGTCGCGGAAGCGGTCATAGCGTCGCTTCGTGCTGCCCGCCTCGCCTTTCTCGCTCTCGATGACGAGACCGGCGTCGAGTAACTGGTCGTCCCGGTAGTTCTCGAACGCGGCTTCGAGGTTCTGCCAGGCGTCGGGGGCATAGCCCAGCCCGAAATGCGCGGCGATTTCGCCGGTCAGCCCACGTCGCTTCAAATAGTCGATGGCCACGGGCGCACCGCGCAATTGCTTGCGGTAGTAGTCGCACGCACGCGTCATCATGTCGACCAGCCCAAGGGTTTGCGCACGTTGCGCGGCAGGTGCCGGCGCGCCCGGCATTGGCGCCTCACGCGGCACATCCAGCCCGACATTACGGGCCAACTCCTCGACAGCTTCGACAAATCCGAGTCCGGCATGCTCCATCAGGAAGCTGATCGCGCTGCCGTGCGCGCCACACCCGAAGCAGTGATAGAACTGCTTGGTGGGACTTACCGTAAATGAGGGCGACTTCTCGTTATGAAAGGGGCACAGCCCCATGAAGTTCGCCCCACCCTTTTTCAACTGAACGTAACGGCCCACCACCTCGACAATATCGACGCGGTTGAGCAAATCCTGCAAAAACGACTGGGGAATCACTGGATCGGTGCCATCGCAACGCAGTGCCGGGCCGTCGCATGCGCAACGGCGCCGTACCGCACCACTGGATTACGCAGCCAACGCCGCCTTCACTTGCGCCGACACGACCGTCATGTCGGCACGCCCTGCCAGCAGGCCTTTGAGCACGCCCATCACCTTGCCCATGTCCTGCGGACCGGCTGCGCCCGTTTGCGCCACTGCCGCCTTGACCGCCTGCGCGACTTCGTCTGCCGAGAGCTGCTGCGGCATATAGACCATGAGCACTTCGAGTTCGGCGGCCTCCTTGTCGGCCAGATCGGTGCGCCCGGCTGCCTGGAACTGGCTGATGGAATCCTTGCGCTGTTTGATCAGCTTGTCGACGATGGCTACGGTGGCCGTATCGTCGAGCGTGATGCGCTCGTCGACTTCCTTTTGTTTGATTGCCGCGAGCAGCAGACGGATGGTCCCCAGTTTATCGGCGGCCTTGGCACGCATGGCCGTCTTCATGTCCTCGTTGATGCGTTCTTTCAGACTCATGAGCAGGGATTCCGGAATTCGATTACGTTTCAGTGTAGTGCATGCCGTCCCAAAGAAAAGGACGGCGACGGTGGGCTTCGATCCGCCCCGCACCGCCGCCGGTAGGCTGGCGCAGGATTCCAGGGGCACAAAGCACAAAAACCCGCTTGGGGTAACGATCACACATGCGATCACAAGCGGGCTCGCCGGAGACTCGGATCGTCACGACACAAGCCCTCTCGCACGCTCGTCTTCGATGACGTGTCGGACGCAATATCGCAGCCAATCCCTCGGAGGCGTCTCAAACGAGTCTTCGAACACCTGCCGAAACGACCGATACTACTGAAATGACGCCGTCTCCACGAAGGAGAGAGCGTAGCACGGCGCACTAGTGGCCGTCTACGACAGTGCGTCGCCTTACTGGTGCCCCCGTCCTCCCGGATCTCGTTCAGACGTACCACCTTCGCCATCAGACTACGCTGTCGCCAGCCTTGGCCGACTGGATACTTTCGGACATCCCCCGCGCGCACGCCACGGCTGAGGCCCACGCCCACTGGAAGTTATAGCCGCCAAGCCATCCCGTGACGTCGACGACTTCACCCACGAAGTGCAGTCCGGGCTGCGCACGCGCCTCCAGCGTGGCCGACGACAACGCCCGCGTATCGACGCCACCGCGCGTCACTTCCGCCTTGCGCCATCCCTCCGAGCCGCAGGGCTTGAGCGTCCACCCCGAGAACGCTTGCGCCAGAGCGCGCAGCGCCTTGTCCGGCAACTCCTGAACGCGAGCCTGCGGCGACAGACCGCTGTTCGCCACCCAGGCGTCTGCCAGACGCGCCGGCACCCACTGCGCCAACAGATTGCTCAATTGACGTTTGGACGTCGCCTTCGCCTCGAACAGCGCCGTCTCGATATCGGACGAGGGCGCGAGATCCAGCGTGATCGGCTGGCCCGGCGTCCAGAAGCTGGAAATCTGAAGAATCGCGGGCCCGGACAGCCCGCGGTGCGTGAACAACAGATCCTCAAGAAAGTTACCGGCGTCCTTCCCCTTGCCAGTGCTGACGTCGACTTCCAGCGACAGCCCCGACAAGCCCGCGAACGGCGCCCACGTGGACGCATCGAACATAAGCGGCACGAGCGCCGGGCGCGGCTCGACGAGATCCAGCCCGAACTGGCGCGCGATCCGGTAGCCCCAGTCCGTCGCCCCGATTTTCGGAATCGACAGACCACCCGTCGCCACGACGAGCCGTTTGGCCGCGATATGCCCGGCATCTGTCGTCAGATGATAGGGGTGCGCACCGCCGGCGGTCGTATGCGCCACCGTGTGCACGGCGCACGGCATGCGCCAGTGTATATGCCCCGCAGCGCACTCTTTTCGCAGCATTTCGATGATGTCTTCGGCGCTTTCGTCGCAGAAGAGCTGCCCGCGATGCTTTTCGTGCCACGCGATACGGTGACGCTTGAGCAGGTCCAGAAAGTCGCGCGGCGTGTAGCGCGCGAGCGCCGACCGGCAAAAACGCGGATTCTCCGACAGATAATTCGCCGGTCCGGCATTGATATTGGTGAAATTGCAGCGGCCGCCGCCCGAAATGCGGATTTTCTCCGCCAGACGCGTCGCATGATCGATCAGCACCACGCGCAAGCCCAATTGCCCGGCCACAGCCGCGCACATCAGACCGGCCGCGCCGGCACCCACGATCGCTACATCGAACTTTTCCATGGCGCGCATTGTAACCGGCAGCCGATGGGGTCGACTGGTATACTTCTCGGTTCTCCATCGACATTGACGCCGCGCGCATCTCCTCCCGCCATGCTGGTTCTAGGCATTGAAAGCTCCTGCGACGAAACCGGACTCGCCCTCTATGACACCGAGGCGGGCCTGCTCTCGCACGCACTGCACTCGCAGATTGCGATGCATCGCGAATACGGCGGCGTCGTACCGGAACTGGCATCGCGCGATCACATTCGTCGCGCTCTGCCGCTGGCCGAAGACGTGCTGGCACAGGCCGGCAAGCCGCTCAGCGCGGTGGATGCGATTGCCTACACCCAGGGCCCCGGACTGGCCGGTGCGCTGCTGGTCGGCGCGAGCGTCGCCAATGCGCTGGCTTTCGCGCTGGATCGACCTGTCGTCGGCGTGCATCACCTTGAAGGCCACCTGCTGTCCCCGCTGCTCGCACCGGACGCGCCCGACTTCCCGTTCGTCGCCCTGCTGGTCTCCGGCGGTCACACGCAGTTGATGGAAGTGCGCGCCTTCGGTCAGTACGCGATGCTCGGCGAAACGCTGGACGACGCGGCAGGCGAAGCCTTCGACAAGACAGCCAAGCTGCTGGGCCTCGGCTATCCGGGCGGCCCTGCCGTCTCTCGTCTGGCCGAGTTCGGCACGCCGGGACGCTACGATCTGCCGCGCCCGATGAAGCACTCGGGCAATCTCGACTTCAGCTTCAGCGGCCTGAAAACCGCAGTGCTCACGCAAGTGCGCAATCTTGGCGGCAACGTCTGTGAGCAGGCAAAAGCGGATCTTGCACGTGGGTTCGTCGACGCCATCGTCGAAGTGCTCGTCGCCAAGTCGATGGCCGCGCTCAAGCAAACCGGCATGAAGACGCTGGTCGTCGCGGGCGGTGTCGGCGCGAACGCCCAATTGCGCGCGGGGCTGAACGAGGCTGCACGCCGTCGTGGTTATCGCGTGCATTACCCCGACCTCGCCTTCTGCACGGACAACGGTGCGATGATCGCGTTTGCGGGCGCCATGCGTCTCAAGCACTGGCCCGACGAGGCCGACAGCGAATACGCGTACACCGTGCGCCCGCGCTGGGATCTGGCCGATATCGTACGAAGCGCCTGATCGATCATCGTCACGCTCAGGCAGACGCCATGAAAAAACCGCTCCGAGGAGCGGTTTTTTTGTCGCTGCCGGCATCACTGACGGCATCCATCGATCATGCGGCAATACGCTTGTCGCGCTCGATCACGGCATAGGCGCTGTGATTGTGGATCGATTCGAAGTTTTCGGCCTGAAGCACGTAAGCGGCGATACGCGGCTCGTCATTCAGACGCGTTGCCACGTCACGCACCAGATCTTCCACGAACTTCGGATTCTCGTAGGCGCGCTCGGTCACATACTTCTCGTCCGGACGCTTGAGCAGCCCCCACAGTTCGCACGACGCCTCTTCCTCAGCCATGCGCACCAGTGCCTCGACAGCGATATTGCCCACGATTTCGGCGTCGATGGTGATATGCGAACGCTGATTGTGCGCGCCATACTGCGAAATCTTCTTCGAGCACGGGCACAGGCTCGTGACCGGCACGAGCACCTTGAGCCACACACGCGTCTCGCCGTTGCGAACGTCGCCCGTGAGTGTCACCTCGTAATCCATCAGGCTCTGCACGCCGGAGACCGGCGCCGTCTTGTTGATGAAGTACGGGAACGTTACTTCGATGCGACCGGCTTCGGCTTCAAGCTTCTCCAGCATGCCATCGAGCATCGCGCGAAAGCCCGCGACATCCAGCGGCTCACGATTCGCTTCGAGCAACGCCACGAACCGCGACATGTGCGTGCCTTTCTGATCGGCCGGCAAATGTACGTCGAGATTGAACAGGCCGACAGTGGCTTGCACGTCGCCGTCGGCCAGACGCACCGACAACGGATGACGCACACCGCGCACACCAACGCGCTGAATCGGGATCTGCCGGGTATCGACGCTGCTCTGCACGTCCGGCATAATGAAAGCGGGGTTCATCTGGTTCATCAGGTTTCCTTCTTTGCCGGCAAGCCGACTGGGGGGGAGGCAATGGGCAAAACGTACCCGTCGCACGGCTCACGAGCCTCTGGCGAGTGCCAACGGGAATGTGCCGGAGGCCCCGGCACAGGATGAAGAATGCGCTATGCAAAACGAAACGATCCGGCGCGCAAGCCGGATCGTTCTGACGCTCTGGACACCGACGTCGCTCAGGCGACGAGCTTCGTCGTCACCTTTTCGGCGGTCTGCGAGGCATCCGCCGGCTGAATATCGAAGCGCTCGCAGATCGACTTGGTGATGCCTGCGGCGTCGAGACCCAGCCCCGACAGAAGCTGTGCCGGATCACCATGATCGATGAAAAGATCGGGCAGACCCAATTGTAGTATGGGTCGATGGCCGCCGCTGGCCAGCAGGGATTCGGCCACAGCCGAACCGGCACCGCCCATGATGCTGCCCTCTTCGACCGTCACGAGGTAATCGTGCGTCTGCGCCAGGCGGGCAATCAGTTCGTCGTCGATCGGCTTGACGAAGCGCATGTCGGCCACGGTGGCGTCGAGCTTTTGCGCCGCAGTCAGCGACGGCGCGACCATGCTGCCGAACGCGAGAATCGCGATGCGACGGCCGGCTTCCGCCTGGCTTTCGCGACGCACGATACCCTTGCCGATCGGCAGCGCCGTCATCGTCTGTTCGATCACTGCACCCGTGCCAGCGCCACGCGGATAACGCACCGCCGACGGACCGTCGATCTGCACGCCGGTGTACAGCATCTGGCGGCACTCGTTCTCGTCGGACGGCGTCATCACGACCATGTTCGGAATACAGCGCACGAACGGAATATCGTAGGCGCCCGCGTGCGTGGCACCGTCGGCACCGACGAGGCCCGAACGATCCAGCGCAAACACGACCGGCAGATTCTGCAACGCCACATCGTGAATCAACTGGTCGTAGCCACGTTGCAGGAACGTCGAATAGATGGCGACGACGGGCTTGAGACCTTCCGTCGCCATACCGCCCGCGAACGTGACCGCGTGCTGTTCGGCGATGCCCACGTCGTAATAACGATCCGGGAAACGCTTTTCGAATTCGACAAGGCCGGAGCCTTCGCGCATGGCCGGGGTGATGCCCACGATGCGCTTGTCCACGGCGGCGATGTCGCACAACCAGTCGCTGAACACCTGCGTGTACGTCTTCTTGCTGCTCGTGCTCGGCTTGATGCCCTCGGCCGGATTGAACTTGCCCGGGCCGTGGTACAGCACCGGATCCGCCTCGGCGAGCTTGTAGCCGTAACCCTTGCGCGTGACGACGTGCAGGAATTGCGGGCCCTTCAGATTCTTGATGTTCTCGAGCGTCGGGATCAGCGAATCGAGGTCGTGACCGTCGATCGGGCCGATGTAGTTGAAGCCGAATTCTTCGAACATCGTGGCCGGAACAACCATTCCCTTGGCATGCTCCTCGAACTTGCGCGCCAGTTCCAGCACCGGCGGCGCCACGCTCAGCACCTTCTCCACGCCCTTCTTCGCCGCGGCGTAGAAGCGCCCCGACATCAGGCGGGCGAGATAGCGATTGAGCGCGCCGACCGGCGGCGAGATCGACATATCGTTGTCGTTCAAGATGACGAGCAGCGGCGCATCTTCATGCACGCCGGCATTGTTCATTGCCTCGAACGCCATACCGGCCGTCATCGAGCCATCGCCGATCACCGCGATGCCAAAGCGGTTCTCACCCTTCGTGCGTGCGCCGAGCGCCATGCCGAGCGCCGCCGAAATCGACGTGCTCGAGTGCGCCGTGCCGAACGTGTCGTAAGGCGATTCGTCGCGCTTCGGGAAGCCCGAGATACCGCCGAATTGACGTAGCGAGCCCATTTGCTCGCGACGACCCGTCAGGATCTTGTGCGGATAGCTCTGATGGCCGACGTCCCAGACGATACGATCTTCCGGCGTATTGAAGACGTAGTGCAACGCGATCGTCAGCTCGACCGTCCCGAGATTGGACGACAGGTGGCCGCCCGTGCGCGACACGCTTTCGAGCACGAAAGCACGCAACTCCTCGGCCAGCGGCGCGAGTTGGCGACGCTCCAGACGCCGAAGATCGGCCGGGTCATCGATAGTATTTAGAAGTTCGTACATCGTCGTTCCATATATAGGCGTTCTTTATCGGGCAGCACCCCCTGTGCGCTGTTCCCGATCTCCTGCCGGTGCGTTCTGTGGGGAGATCGCGCCGACCCTCCTTGCCCCTTGCTTATCGCTACTGCCACCGCTCCGTCAACGCGCGACTGACGTGTTGGCGAGGCCGTTCAGAAAACCATGTGTGACTTGGCAACGCTGGCCGGCATTTCACCATTTCCACGGCAAACTACCAGTCTACGTCCATCAATTGATCCGATCGACCACGTAATCGGCCAGCGCACGCAGACGATCTGCGTTGCCGAGCGAGCTGCTCGCGGCATGCGCATCGGCGCGCAGCTTCTCAGCATAATCGCGCGCACCGTCCAGCCCCATGAGCGACACATACGTCGGCTTGTCGTTCGCGGCGTCCTTGCCTGCCGTCTTCCCCAGCGTGGCCGAATCGGCCGTCGCATCGAGAATGTCGTCCACGACCTGGAAGGCCAGACCGACAGCGGCGGCATACGCGTCGAGCGCGACAGTCTCGTCGTCCGACAACGCACGGCCACAGATCGCGCCCATGCGCAGCGACGCACGCAGCAACGCGCCCGTCTTCAGACGGTGCATGTTTTCCAGCTGCGACTGCGTGAGCTTGATGCCTACGCTCTCCAGATCAATCGCCTGTCCACCCGCCATGCCGAGCGCGCCGGAAGCCAGCGCCAGTTCGCGCACCAGCGCGAGCGATTGCGCGGCGCTCAGGTCACCGCTCGCCTCGCCCAACAGGGCGAACGCCTGCGTTTGCAAACCATCGCCGGCGAGCAGCCCGGTCGCTTCGTCGTATTGCACGTGAACCGTCGGCTTGCCGCGGCGCAGATCGTCGTCATCCATGCACGGCAGATCGTCGTGCACCAGCGAATAGGCATGAATCATTTCGACGGCGCATGCTGCGCGGTCCAGCGCCGCCTCGCTCGCCTGCGTGACCTCACCCGCGGCAAAGCACAGCAGCGGACGCACGCGCTTGCCGCCACCGAGCACGGCGTAACGCATCGATTCGTTGAGTCGCGCCGAGCCGCCGTCTGCGGCTTGCGGCAACGCTGCATCGAGCGCCTGCTCCACACGGGCCTGCACTGCCTGCATCCAGGCCTTGATATTCTGATCCGCCATCGTCTTCATCCTGCACGTACCCCTTGGGCCGTGCGTGTTATTGAAGCGCCCCGGTGTCGCGGGGACGCTTTGGGTCGTAGGTCGCCTTGCCGTGTTGCTGTATCGCCGAATTCGGACGCGCCGCCTAGAACTCGTCGCGTGTCGCTTCGAGCGGCTTGAGCGTCTCGCCTTCGAGCACCTTGACCTGCTGCTCCACCTTCTCGAGCAGGCCCTGACAGTATTTCACCAGGACGGCGCCGCGCCGATAGGCGCCAAGCGAATCTTCCAGCCCCAGTTCCCCGCCCTCCATGCGCCCGACGAGCGTTTCCAGCTCGGCGAGTGCAGCCTCATAGGTCTCGGGCAGGTCTTGCGGCACGTCGGGTGCCGCGTCTTGCGACTTTGCAGTCTTGGCCATAAACGCAAAATTCGGGTCGAATGTTCCATTTTACGGCAAAAGCGCACTAGCTCGCAGAGCGTAAATTGCCTCAAATCGGGCCGCGTCGACAATTTTCGGACATTATTTAACGTAAATCATGGACTTAGCAGCCCCCGGGTGTCTAGACCGGGTATAATCATCGGTTCCCCTAAATCGATTTTTCGATGGTTGGGTTGTTCACTGCTTTCAAGCTAGACGGGAGTGGGAATGTCCAATCTAAGCAGCGCTTTGCAACTGAAACCGGCCTCGAGCCAACTGCCGGTCTACACGTATTTCGACGAGGCGCTCCTCGCCCGCGAGCGTGAAGTCCTTTTCAAACATGGCCCGCGTTACGTGGGTCACGAACTGATGGTCCCGGAAGCCGGCGATTACTTCGCCCTGCCGGCCGAGCAGGAAGGTCGCATGCTGGTCCGCAATGGCGCGGGCGAGCACGGCGGCATCGAACTGCTCTCGAACGTCTGCCGTCATCGTCAGGCGGTCATGCTCAATGGGCGTGGGAACACGCCCAATATCGTATGTCCGCTCCACCGCTGGACGTACGACACGAAGGGCGAACTGCTCGGCGCACCGCACTTCCCGGAAAAACCGTGCCTGAACCTCGGCAAATTCCCGCTGCAACGCTGGAATGGGCTGCTGTTCGAAGCCGAAGGCCGCGATGTGCAGAAAGATCTCGCACGTCTTGGCGTGAAGCACCACCTCGACTTCTCGAACTTCATGTTCGATCACGTCGAAGTGCACGAATGTAACTACAACTGGAAGACGTTCATCGAGGTCTACCTCGAGGACTACCACGTTGTGCCGTTCCATCCGGGTCTGGGCAGCTTCGTTTCGTGCGAAGACCTCAGCTGGGAATTCGGCGACTGGTACAGCGTCCAGACCGTCGGCGTGCACGAAGGTCTCGCCAAGCCGGGCAGCCCGATCTATCGCCAGTGGCACGACGTGCTGCTGCGCTACCGCGAAGGTGTCCCGCCGGACTTCGGTGCGATATGGATGGTGTACTACCCGCATCTGATGATCGAGTGGTATCCGCACGTGCTGGTCGTATCGTGGCTGATTCCCCGTGGCCCGCAGAAGACGACGAATATCGTCGAGTTCTATTACCCCGAGGAAATTGCCCTCTTCGAGCGCGAATTCATCGAGGCTGAACGTGCCGCCTACATGGAAACCGCCCGCGAAGACGACGAGATCGCCGAGCGCATGGACGCCGGTCGCCGCGCTCTGTTCAATCGCGGCGTCTCCGAAGTCGGCCCCTACCAGAGCCCGATGGAAGACGGCATGCAGCACTTCCACGAATTCCTGCGTCGCCAGATGGGCGATTTCTGAGGGTCGGATTATCGGCGGCCTCACCCGATGAGAAGCCGGCAGCATTCGGTTGAGGACAGGGGCGGCGTTTTTTGCACCGCGCTGTGGTGGCTGCGAGACTGAATTAAATATTTGCCGAAAATTCGCGACACGGCGGGCCAAGTGCCCGCCGTTTTCGTTAGAATCGTCTCCATGCTTTCGATATGACCGCGCATAAGACCTCGATGCCGTGCGGTCACCGGCGTTCGGCACAAAATACCGAAATCGCGCGCTCGTCTCATCGTCGGCTAACCGCTCCTCTTGCCCCCCTCTCGCCGTCACTGGCCACAATTCGCCATGCAATCGCTCTGGATGTTGGTCTCCGCCTTCATGTTCACGTTGATGGGGCTCTTCATCAAGCTGGCGGCAAACGAATACAACACCGGCGAAATCGTCCTTTACCGTAGTCTTATTGGCGTGATCGTGCTGCTGGCGATTGCACGCATGCGTGGACAGACGATTCGCACACGTCACATTGGCTCGCATATCAAACGCAGTACCGCCGGCGTGGTTTCTCTCGGCCTCTGGTTCTATTCGCTCACGCAACTGCCGCTATCGACGGCCATGACGCTTAACTACATGTCACCGATCTGGATCTCCCTGATCGTCATGGGTACGGCGGCCATTCGTGGCAGCTTGCGCACCGACTTCCGCCTGGTTGCGGCGATTTTCGCGGGATTTGTCGGCGTTGCCTTGCTGTTGCAGCCCACGATCGACAGCCAGGCATGGGGCGGCGGGGTCGCAGGCGTGGTGTCCGGCGTGTTCTCGGCCATCGCCTACATGCAGGTCAAGGAACTTGGCGCGGCCGGCGAACCTGACTGGCGCATCGTCTTCTACTTCTCGGCTGGCGGGGTCTTGCTGGGACTCGGATGGGTCGCCATCGACGGCATGCACGCGCTGACCTGGCGCGGGGCCGGGTTGATGCTTGGTGTGGGTATCGCAGCGCTCATCGCCCAGACCGCGCTCACCCGAGCGTTCAGTTTGGGCAATACCCTCGTCACCGCGAATCTCCAGTACTCGGGCGTAATCTTCGCTACACTGATCAGCATGCTTGTCTGGGGCGACTGGCCCGCGATGGCCGGCTGGATCGGCATGTTGCTCATCGTTGCGAGCGGCATGACCGCACTTCGCCGACCGTCACCCTCCGCCTGATCGCCGCAGCACGATTCCCCCCACGCCCGTCTGCGGAGACGCCATGATTCACACGCACTTCACCACGCTCATCAGTCCGCAAAATCTCGATGCGCTGATGCAAACCGCCGCCGGTGGCGGCGCCCCGGTGGTCATCTTCGATTGCCGGTTCGATCTTGCCAATCCGGCAGCCGGCGAAGCGGCCTACGTCAATGGCCACCTCTTCGGCGCGTTCTATGCACATCTGGAACGTGACCTTTCCGGCAAGGCAACCGGCAAGAACGGCCGCCACCCGCTGCCCGATCGCGACACGCTGGTACGCCACCTCGCGGCATGTGGCCTGTCGAAGGGACAGCAGGTTGTCGCTTACGATGCGCAAGGCGGAATGTATGCCGCGCGTCTGTGGTGGCTGCTGCGCTGGCTGGGTCACGAGTCGGTCGCGGTCCTCGACGGCGGTCTGCAAGCCTGGGAAGCGGCTGGCTACAAACTCGACGCCGCACCGCCGGAAGGACCGCCCCCGGGGGATTTCGCACCGGGTGAACCGCTGGCGACGACCGCCGATGCGGCCGCAATCGAGCGCAACCTTACATCGCATGAACGCCTCGTCATCGACGCGCGTGCGCCCGACCGCTATCGCGGTGAGAACGAAACGCTCGACCCGATCGGTGGCCATATCCCGGGCGCCGCCAACCGGTTCTTCAAGGACAACCTCGGGCCGGACGGCCGCTTCAAACCGGCCGCCACGCTGCGCGAAGAATTTGTCCAGGTGATCGGCCACGATCGCTTGCCCGAGCGCGTCATTGCCCAATGCGGCTCCGGCGTGACGGCGTGTCACAACTTGCTTGCCATGGAAGTCGCCGGCCTGCATGGCGCCAGCCTCTACCCGGGATCGTGGAGCGAATGGTGCGCTGACAAGCGCCGCCCCGTGGCGACGGGCGCACAGCCGTAAGCAATCTGCCGGGGAGATCTCGGGACGGCGATCCTTGCCGCACCAACGAGCCACGTACCGGCCACCGACGCCGCACAAAAAAAGCCGCTTCGAAATCCATCGAAGCGGCTTTTTTGCGAACCGTGTGCCATGTCCTCATGGGTGACGCGAAAGCGACCCCTCGACACGCGGCCCGCCAGCGACCGCTCACCACCGCTGATACCGCCGATACCGCTAACGGTCGATCCCGCCGGTCGTCAGCCGTGAGAGCTGACGACCATCAGCAGGCAGCACACGAGTCCAAGCCGACATGGCAGGCGCACTCCTGCACCCGGTCAATTCGGCCTTGCAATCTCTGACGATGTCGCCCCACGCCCAGACATCGCGAGCGCGCTCCCGCCCTTGTCGTGATCGTGCCCATGGTCATGCTCATGATCGTGACCATTGAGCCACACGACCAGCGCCAGCCCCACGGCAATCAGCAGGATCTGCGGCAGCGCATCGCGCGGAGACGTCCGACGCTGCATCTGCGGCATCAGGTCCGACACGGCAATGTAGATGAAGCTACTCGCGGCCAACGCCAGCAAATAGGGAATCAGGCTTTGCAGACGGTCGAGCATGAAATAACCGAGCACACCGCCCAGCAACGCCGTCAGGCTCGATGCCAGCGTGAGCACCAGCGCCTTGCGACGTTTGAATCCCGCATTGAGCAGCACCATGAAGTCACCGAGCTTGTGTGCGACTTCGTGCACCGTGATCGATACCGTCGCCGCTACGCCCAAACGCGGGTCCGTCAGAAACGCCGCCGCGATCACCACGCCATCGGCAAAATTGTGAATCGCGCTGCCGACCAGAATCATCCAGCCGCCTTTGCCTGCCTCGTGCGCATCATGGCCGTGCTCGTGATGATGCCCGTCGCCTTCGTGATGATGGCTGTGCCGAAGCAACGCCAGCTTTTCCAGCAGGAAGAACCCCAGCAATCCACCCAACAGCCAGCGAGTGATGACGTGCGCGTCGACATGCGCTTCCAGACTCTCGGGCAGCAAGTGCAGTAACGCCGTGCCGAGCAGCACGCCGGCCGAGAAGCTGACCATCTTGTCGATGAGCTTCGAGAGCAGACCAAGCGACAACGACGCCGCCCCGAACAGGCTCAGGACGCCGGAAGCCAGCGTGGCGATAACGATGAAAAGAAAGATGGCGTCGATGGTGATTCTCCCGCAGGCAAGCCGGCGATTTAACCAGCTTTTACCGCGTCAGGCAAACCGCCGGCCCACGCGATGCAACGGCACACATGCCTCATGCACGCCATCAGGCAACGCCGTGCTTGCGGAACCACGCCTGCGCAAGCGCCCAGCCTTCCTTCGCATCGGCTTCGACGTAGCTTGCGCGGTAGTCTGCGAAGAACGCGTGGCCCGAATTCGGGAAGACTTTCAACTCGGAACCCTTCGACGCCGCGTTGCCCTTGGCCAGCGCCTCGCGCGCCTGTTCAACGCTCGCCACCGGAATGCCCGTGTCCTTACCGCCATACAGCCCGAGCAGAGGAGCATGCAGCTTGCCAGCGATATCGATCGGGTTGTAGGGGAAGTTCTCGCTCTTGTCGCCGACGATGCGCCCATACCAGGCCACCGCCGCCTTGACATTCGGATTGTGTGCGTCGTACAGCCATGCCACTCGCCCGCCCCAGCAGAAACCGGTAATGCCCAGACGCTTCTCGTCACCGCCGTTCGCCACCGCCCATTTGACCGTTGCGTCGATGTCGCTCAGCACCTGCTTGTCCGGCGTCTTCGCGACGATCTGCGACTGAATCTCGGCAATCGTACCCAGCGACTGCGGATCACCCGCGCGCGCGAACAGCTCCGGCGCAACAGCGAGATAGCCCAGCTTGGCAAAACGACGGCAGATGTCGGCAATGTGCTGATGCACCCCGAAAATCTCCGAGACCACGACGATCGTCGGCAGATGCGTCTTCCCGGCCGGCTTCGCGTAGTACACCGGCATTTTGATGCCCGGCACGTCGAGCATGTGCTCGCCGGCGTCCAGTCCCTGAGTATCGGTAGTGATCGTTTCGGCTGCCACCGGCAGCACGGCCAGCGCGAATGCCGAGCCGACGGCGGTCTTCAGAAAATCACGACGGTTACGCGGCGCCACTTCGGGCACGAGACTATCCAGATCCGCTTGCGACATGTCGCACTCCAGGAGAAAGCGTCAATGAAAGAATGGTCAGGAATTCTGCCAACGGGGAAAGCGTGATGAGCCGCCGGCCTGAAGCCGGACGTTCGGATATTACTAGAGAGGCCAGCGGCTTGCACTCGGACAGCGGCGCATCGGCGCTCGGAACTGTCTGAAAAGGCGTGAAGCCTCGTGCACTAGGAACGAAGACCGGGGAAATTCACCCTCGGTCGACCCGCGACGACGAGGCGTGACCGCCACCGAGAGCCGTCACACACCCCAAAGCCACAAGCGCCGCACAGGCAGAACACCTGTGCGGCCCTTGTGCCAAAAAAATATCGCCCAACGCTAGCAAGCCCGAGCGCGTTCGGCGATACGTGCGTCAGTGCAGCTTCACACGCGGCACCGTGGAACGACGCAGCCGGTTCGCCACCGTGTCGAGCATCATGCGCCAGACGCCGTGCAGCGCCGCCACGTGCATCCGATAGAGCGACGTGTACATCACGCGCGCGAACAGCCCTTCGATGAACATGCTGCCGCCGATCAGCCCGCCCATCAGATTGCCCACGGCGCTGAACTTGCCCAGCGAGACGAGCGAACCGAAATCGCGATACGTGAACGTCGGCAGGCTTTGCCCTTTCAGGCGCGCCTCGATGGCCTTCACCAGAAAGCTCGCCTGCTGGTGCGCCGCCTGTGCACGCGGCGGCACGAAGCCATGCTCCGGCCATTCGCAGCTTGCGCAGTCGCCGAACGCGAAGATGTCCGGATCGGTCTTGCTTTGCAGCGTGGGCAGCACTTCGATCTGATTCAAACGGTTGACGGCGAGCCCCAGCGTGCCCAATACCGACGGCGCAGTAATGCCGGCCGACCATACCGTGATGTCGGCAGGCAACACCTTGCCGCTCGTGGTCGTCACCTCGTTGGGACGCACCTCCGCCACCGAATCGCCGCACAGAATGTCGACGTCGAGCTTCGTGAGCAACCCGGCAACTGCGCCCGACACCCGCTCCGGCAACGCCTTCAGAATACGCGGACTCGACTCGATGATGGTGATGCGCACGTCCTTGCGCGGATCGAGCCTCAGACCGTACGAGCGCAATACTTCCGCCGTATTGCGCAACTCCGCCGACAACTCGACGCCAGTCGCCCCGGCCCCCACGATCACCAGATTCACCTTGGGACGTTGCGCCGCTGGCGGCGACAGCAGCGCACCGCCGGGCTGAACTCCGGGTGACGCCGAAGCCGCGACCGGTGTCTCGGCGGCGTTCTGTGCGCGAACGCAGGCGGCCATCAGGCGACGCCGGAACCGTTCGGCCTGCTCGACCGTATCGAGGGCAATGGTGTTTTCCTGCGCGCCGGCCACGCCGAAGAAATTGGTGGTGCTGCCGATGGCGAGCACCAGCGTGTCGTACGGCAGCGTACGCTCGGGCAACAGATCGCCCTCGCCTTCGTCAGCCGCAGCGGGCACCGCAGCCAGGCGGATCGTCTTGGCTTGCCGATCCAGCCCGATCATCTCGCCCGTCGCGAACTCGAAGTGGTGCCAGTTCGCTTGCGCGACATAGGAGAGCTGATGCGTCGCCGTATCCATGACACCCGCCGCCACCTCATGCAGCAGCGGTTTCCAGATGTGCGACAAAGAACGGTCGACCAACGTTACCTGAACGTCTTTGCCACGCCCGTACTTGTCGCCCAACCGGGTGACGAGTTCGAGACCGCCGGCGCCGCCGCCGACCACAACGATACGATGCACACTCACGATAACTCCCCGTGCTTGGAAAACCGTCTGACCGGTCGGCTATCAGCGCGACCAGCGATAGCGTTCACCATACCGCAGAGTGCGGACTTAGGGTATACCCGCCACCCTATTTCCGCTATTGCGTGAACAGAATCGCGGCACTTCCCAAAGCGTGCTGGGATCTGCATCCATCAACGCACTTTGGGCATTTCGCCTGCATTTTTAGTGCGCTTGTTCCCAATTCTCGCCGACACCGACTTCTGCGATGAGCGGCACCTTCAGCTTTGCCACCCCGCACATCAACTCCGGCAGACGCTTGCGAACCTCGGCCAACTCGTGATCCGGTACTTCGAGCACCAGTTCGTCGTGCACCTGCATGATCTGACGTGTCTGCAAACCACTATCGTCCAGCCAGCGCTGCACCGCAATCATGGAAAGCTTGATGAGGTCGGCTGCCGTGCCCTGCATCGGCGCATTGATGGCGGCACGCTCGGCGGCCTGGCGACGCGGGCCATTGCCGCCGTTGATGTCCGGCAGCCACAGACGACGGCCGAACACCGTCTCGACGTAACCACGTGCCTTGGCGCTCTTGCGCGTCTCGTCCATGTATCGCGCCACGCCCGGATAGCGCATGAAGTAGCGATCGATGTATTGCTTGGCGGCGTCGCGCTCGATCCCGAGGTTCGCGGCAAGCCCGAACGCGCTCATGCCGTAGATGAGACCGAAGTTGATGACCTTGGCGTAGCGGCGCTGCTCGGAAGAGACTTCCAGCGGCGTGACCGCGAAAATCTCCGCAGCCGTCGCACGGTGAATGTCCTCGCCGTTCGCGAACGCCCGCAGCAGGCTTTCGTCGCCCGAGATGTGGGCCATGATGCGCAACTCGATCTGCGAGTAGTCCGCAGACACGAGCTGGCTGCCCGGCGGCGCCACGAACGCTTCGCGAATACGACGGCCTTCGGCCGTGCGCACGGGAATGTTCTGCAAGTTCGGATCGTTCGACGCGAGACGCCCGGTGATGGCTACCGCCTGCGCGTAGTTCGTATGCACGCGCCCCGTCGACGGATTGACCATCTTCGGCAACTTGTCGGTGTACGTCGACTTCAGCTTGGCGAGGCCCCGATACTCCAGCAGTACCTTCGGCAGCGGATAGTCCTCGGCAAGCTTTTGCAGCACTTCCTCGTCGGTCGACGGCGCGCCGCTTGCCGTCTTCTTGACGACCGGCAGTTGCAGTTGCGTGAAGAAGATGTCGCCGATCTGCTTGGGAGAATTCAGATTGAACTGCTGTCCGGCCAACGCATAGGCATCGGTCTCGAGCGTGATCAGCTTGCGGCCGATCTCATCGCTTTGCGCAGCCAGACGCGCCGTATCGACCAGCACGCCGTTACGCTCCATGCGTTGAAGCACACGCGCCGTCGGCATTTCGATATCGCGATAGACGAATTCGAGCGTGGCTTCGCGCGCCACGTCCGGATACAGCGCACGATGCAGGCGCAACGTGATGTCGGCATCTTCCGCCGCATATTCGGTCGCGCGATCGACACTCACCTCATCGAAGCCGATCTGCTTCGCACCCTTGCCGCATACGTCTTCGTACTTGACGGTGGTGACGCCCAGATGCCGCGACGCCAGACTGTCCATGTCGTGACTGCGATGCGATTCGAGGACATACGACTGGAGCAGCGTGTCGTGGGCGATACCCCGCAACGTGATGCCGTAGTTCTCCAGCACGTGCGCGTCGTATTTCAGGTTCTGTCCGACCTTCTTGTGGTCGGGGCTTTCGAGCCAGTGCTTCAGGCGCGCGAGCACTTCGTCACGCGGCAACTGCTCGACCTCGCCCGGGGCACGATGGGCGACCGGAATGTAGGCTGCGCGTCCCGGTTCGCACGAGAACGACAAGCCCACGAGCTGCGCCTGCATCGCGTCGAGCGAGGTGGTCTCGGTGTCGAACGCCGTGAGTTCAGCCGCTTCGATGATCTTCATCCACGCATCGAACTGCTCCCACGTCAGCACCGCCTCGTACTGACGCTCGATGGTGTCGGCAGCCGGTGCGGGCGCCGGTTCGCCGGCTTGTGTCGCCACGGTGGCCTCGGCTTCGCGCAGCAACGTCTTGAAGCCGTGGCGCGAGAAGAAGTCGCGCAGGACTTCGGCGTCTTCCGGCTGCGTCTGGAGGCTGGCTTCGATGGATGTGACTTGCGGCGCGAGATCGCAATCGAGCGCTACCGTCACGAGTTTACGGCCCATCGGCAGCCAGTCGAGCGCGCGGCGCAGGTTCTCGCCGACAGCACCCTTCACGTCCGCGGCATTCGCGACGAGATGATCGAGATCGCCATATTGCGTGAGCCATTTGACGGCCGTCTTCGGGCCGCATTTCTCGACGCCGGGCACGTTGTCGACCGTATCGCCCACGAGCGTGAGGTAATCGACGATGCGCTCGGGCGGCACACCGAATTTCGCGGTGACGGCGGCGGCGTCCAGCGTTTCGTTCGTCATCGTGTTGACGAGCGTCACGCGGTCGTTCACGAGTTGTGCGAGATCCTTGTCGCCAGTCGAGACGACCACGCGCATGCCCAGCTCGGCGGCGCGTTTCGCGAGCGTGCCGATGACGTCGTCTGCTTCCACGCCATCGATCATCAGCAGCGGCCAGCCCATCGCACGCACGGCTTCGTGAATCGGTTCGATCTGCGCGCGAAGGTCTTCCGGCATCGACGGACGATTCGCTTTGTACTCGGGATACCAGTCGTCGCGAAACGTCTTGCCCTTTGCATCGAAAACGCAAGCGCTGTACTCTGCATGAACGTCTTTACGCATGCGGCGCAGCATATTGACGATGCCGTGCAGCGCGCCCGTAGGTTCGCCGCTAGGGCCGCGCAAATCCGGCAGGGCGTGATAGGCTCGATAAAGATAACTCGAACCATCGACCAATAAGAGCGTCTTACCTTCCAGACTTTGCTGTTCCGACATATGACCAAGAGAAGAAAAGAGATACCGAGTCTGCGCATGTTGGCAGACCATGAACGCGCCACCGCCAAGAAGGCGCGGGCGTCGTGGCAGATGTTCACGATTATGGCAGAGTTCATCGAGGCGACCGAGTACCTGTCCGAGATCCGGCCGGCCGTGAGCATCTATGGAAGCGCGCGCATCAAACCCAAATCGCCGTTCTACAAACTGACGATGACCATTGCGCGCAAGTTCTCGGACAACGGCTTCGCCGTCATCTCGGGCGGCGGCCCGGGCATCATGGAAGCAGCCAACAAGGGCGCACATGGCGGCGCGTCCCCGACCGTCGGCCTGAACATCGAGCTGCCGCACGAGCAGAAGGGCAATCAATGGCAGGACATTTCGCTGCGATTCCGTCACTTCTTCACGCGCAAAGTCACGTTCGTGAAGAACTCGGACGCCTTCGTCATCATGCCCGGCGGTTTCGGCACGCTCGACGAATTGTCTGAAGTCCTGACACTCATCCAGACGCAGAAATCACGTCACGTACCGGTGATTCTCGTGGGTTCGGAGTTCTGGAAGGGATTGCTCGACTGGGTGCGTTCGTCGATGCTGCCGATGGGCCTCATCAGCGAGAAGGACCTCGATCTCGTGCAGGTGATCGACGATCCGGACGAGATCCTCAAAGCAGTGTTCGCGTTCTACGACGGCCACATCGAGCCCGAGACGGAAACCAGCGAGAAGATGTTCTATCTGTAATCGCACGGATCGCGCCCCTGCGGGCATCCATCCGCCAATGCAAAACGGCGCTGCGAGGCAATCGCAAGCGCCGTTTTTTATGGGCAGACGGTAGCGGTAGCGGCCTGCCGGTCAGTGACTCGCCTGCGGCATCAGCAGCCGCTCTCGCGCGGCGTGGTCTCGACTTCCAGACCGAAGAACGGACGCAGGCGCGTGCCGAACACGTTGCCGAAGAATGCCGCCACGAGCCACAGCCAACCGTGCAGGCTGCCCGAGATGATGCCGCTGAAGTACGCTCCGATATTGCAGCCGTACGCCAGACGTGCGCCGTAGCCGAGCAGCAAACCGCCCACGACGGCAGCGATCAGCGAGCGTACAGGAATCTTCCACACGGGCGCGAACTTGCCGGCGAGCGAGGCCGCCACGAGCGCGCCGAGGATGATGCCAAGATCCATGACCGTCGTCACGTCTTGCGTGACCGGCGCGTTGAGTACGTTGGCCTGTTTGGCCCAGTACGGCCACGACGCGACGTCAACGCCGAGCGCCATGAACGCCTTGGCGCCCCACAGCGCGAACGCCGATGTCACGCCCCACGGGCGACCGGCCAACGCGAGCGTCGCATAGTTGAGCAGCACCAGTGCCAGCGCACCCCAGAGCAACGGCCACGGACCGCGCAGCAGTGCGGGCGTGCCCTTCGCGCTGCGCGTCATCGGCACACCGACCACGCGCCCGTGCCGACGCTTCTCGGCCCACAGCGTGAACCCGGCGATCGCCGCGAACAACGCGAGGTTGGCGATCAGTGCGGGCCACAGGCCCCACGCCTTCACCAGCGAAACCGGCTTGATGTGCGGCAGCGATTCCCACCACGGCAGATGCGCCGTCGCCACGACCGAGCCGACGATGAATGCCGCGAGCGTGACGATCATGCGCGTGTTGCCGCCGCCAGCGGTGTACAGCGTGCCGGAGGCACAGCCGCCGCCGAGCTGCATGCCGATACCGAAGATGAACGCCCCGAACGCGACGGACACACCGACCGGCGAGACCAGCCCGACGACCTTGTTGCCGAACAATGTGCCTTCGGCCAGCGCCGGGAAGAACAACGCGACGCCCACGGCCAGCATCACCATCTGCGCGCGCAACCCGGCGCCGCGACGATCTGCGATGAACACGCGCCACGCCGAGGTAAAGCCGAATGCCGCGTGATAAAGCGCCACACCAAGCAACGCGCCGACACCCGCCAGCGCAGCCTGCTTCGGTCCCACCGTCGCTTGCAGGTAGGCGATACCGATGACGATGAGCACCAGCGCCACGGTCAGGGGCCGGGCATTGTAGGACGATGGGGAAGGCGGCGCGGTTTTGAGGGCGGCCGGGGCGGCGGAAGACGACATGACTTTCAGACTCCAGAATGCAGATGGGTGGCACCTGGCCACCCATTGAGACAACGTGGCAGAGTGCCAGAGCGCAGCATCGATGAAAACGACTGTTTCGTGATTTTCTTATAACCAAAAGAAATAAGAAGACTACAACCCGCCACACCGGGCACCGACATTTCGGAATGAAGCGCTGTCACGAAACGTTCACAGCGGACCGACAACCGCCCCGCAGGCAAGGAACCACGCTGCATTCAACGCGATTCCACAATGCGAAGTGGAGCACGTTTGATAGAATGGGCACATTGGAACCCACTGCGACGCCACGGTTTGCGCCTGTGCGTCGCAGATGCGTTCCCGCCCTCGGAGAATAATGATGAAAACGCGCTTTTCCCGTGCCCTGCCCCTGCTGATCGGTACCGGCCTGCTGCTCGTCGGCCAGGCGTTTGCCCAGGACGGCAAGGAAACCGCCGCCCAGGCCGCCAAACGCGAAGCCGACGCCCGCGCCGCCGCGACCAGCACACAGTCGGTGGACGTCAATCAGGAACGCAAGCCGAGCTATTACGTCAATGACCAGGGCACCACCGTGACCGAGTACCGCGATCGCGGCAAGCCCACGGAGATCGATGTGCACTCCCGCTTCGGCACCAACTACCAGTTGACGACCCCGCCGGACAACGCGCCGCGCGCCCGTGACAACACGTCGCAAAACGATCGTCTGCCGTCCGTCGGATTGAAGTTCTGACGACTCTGGTAATCTGACTCATTCGCGCGCCCTCGAAGTCGTACTGGCGGTATCAGCGGTATTGCGGCGCGCCAGCTTCCTGTTTGTCTCAAACCAGCGGCCCGCTGCACGCGCACGGGCCGTTTGTCTGAGTCTTATCCACTCAACGCACGCATGGCCGTTTTTACTTCCGTCTCGCCCGAGCAGCTTCAGCGGTGGCTGCAACGCTACGATTTGGGGAAAGTTCTCGACTTCCGGGGCATCAGCTCGGGCATCGAGAACACCAATTATTTCCTGACGACCGAGCGCGGCGAGTTCGTGCTGACGCTGTTCGAAAAGCTCACCGCTACGCAATTGCCGTTCTATCTGCAATTGATGAGGCATCTCGCGCATCACAGCGTACCGGTGCCGGATCCGATTCCGGATCGCGCCGGCGAGATTCTGGGCGAACTCAACGGCAAGCCTGCCACCATCGTCACCAAACTGTCGGGGCGCTCGGAGCTGGCTCCCACGGCCGAACATTGCGCGCACGTCGGCGCCATGCTCGCGCGCATGCATCTGGCGGGCCGCGACTTCACGCTCGAACAGGCCAATCTGCGCAGCCTGCCGTGGTGGCGCGACGCCACGCCGGAGGTGCTGCCGTTCCTGAGCGACGCTGAGCGCGCCCTGCTGGAAAGCGAGATGGCGCATCAGGAAGCGTTTTTTGCGTCGAGCGATTACCGTGCGATGCAAGCCGGCCCATGCCATTGCGATCTGTTCCGCGACAACGTGCTGTTCGATACGGCGGCAGACGGTTCACCGCGGTTGGGCGGCTTCTTCGACTTCTACTTCGCCGGTTGCGACAAGTGGTTGTTCGATCTCGCAGTGACAGTCAACGACTGGTGCTGTGACCTGGCGACCGGCACGCTCGACGACGCCCGGGTGCACGCCATGCTGCGCGCTTACGAAACCGTGCGTCCGCTCACGGACATCGAGGCGTCTCACTGGCGCGACATGCTGCGTGCAGGCGCGCTGCGGTTCTGGGTGTCGCGCCTGTATGATTTCCATTTGCCGCGGGCGGCGGAAATGCTCAAGCCGCACGATCCGGGGCATTTCGAACGAATCCTGCGCAAACGCATCGAAGCCGTTTCCATTCCCTGGCTGTAACCCGACGCCCAATCGGAGTCTTTCAAACCCTATGCAATTGCTTGAAGTCCCGCCGAAGAGTGGTTATGTGTGGCTGCGCCAGGGCATCTGGCTATTCCGCAAGAACCCGCTCGCCATCATGAGCCTGCTGTTCGCTTACCTGTTCGGCACGTTAGTGATCTCCTTCGTGCCGGTCATCGGCGGACTCATCTCGCTGGTGCTCGTCCCGGGCCTGTCCGTGGGCTTCATGGCCGCGTGTCGCGACATCATCAAGAACAAGCAGGTGTTGCCGCAGGTCCTGCTCGACGGGTTTCGCGGCCACGGCAAGGAAATCGCGCGCCGACTGCTGATTCTCGGCGGTTACTACATGGCGGCGACGGTCATCGCGTACCTGATTTCGTCGCTCTTCAACGGCAGCGATCTGATCAACAAGTTGCTGTTCGACGGCAACATGAATCGCGACGACGTCATGAACAGTACTGCGGGCATGGTCGCCGCCATGGCGTTCGCCGTCGCCTACATTCCGGTCGCCATGCTGTTCTGGTTCGCCCCGGTGCTCGTGGCGTGGCACGACATTACGCCGGTCAAGGCCATCTTTTTCAGCTGGACGGCCTGCACGCGCAACTTCCGCGCGTTCGTGGTCTACGGCCTGTGCGTGATGCTGCTCGCGATGGTGTCGTCCATGATTCTCATGGTCATCATGGCCGTGCTGGGCGTTTTTCAATACGCGATGCTCGTGATCTGGCCGCTGTCCCTGCTGTTCGCCGCCATCGTGTACTGCTCGTTCTATGCGAGCTATCGCGGTTGCTTCGGGGTGCAGGAGATCGGCGCCATCGATCCGAATGTGGCGCCGCCCGAGGCGTAAGCCTTCGACTTCGAGCGCGCAGCAAAAACAAAGGGCACCCGAGGGTGCCCTATTTCATGCCCGGCGCTGGCCAGATGCCGGCGGCATGCCATTCTGGCCGCCAGCGAACCGGCGCCCTGCGGTCATCGTCACTCGATAGGCTGAAGCTTCGCGACGGCCAGCGCCAGCCACTTCTCGCCGTGACGACCGAACTTCACGTGCGCGCGGGCCTCGTCGCCCGCCCCTTCCAGTCCGATGATCTTGCCTTCACCGAACTTGGTGTGGAACACGCCCTGTCCGAGTTTGAAGCCAGTCTCCGACGCCCGCGAACGGTCCGCCAGCGCCTTCTCCGACTTCGTGGCGGCCCACTCGTCTTTCGGTGCGCTCGTTTGCGGTCGCGCAAACCAGTCACGCCCCCACGCCGGGTCAGCCTGCCCCAGCCGTGCGCCGGGCTGGGCACGCGGCGTCAGGAATTTCAGCACCTCCTCGGGAATTTCATCGAAGAACCGCGAGCGCACGTTGTAGCGCGTCTGGCCGTGCAGCATTCGGCTCTGCGTGAACGACAGATACAGCCGCTCCTTCGCTCGCGTAATGGCCACGTACATCAGGCGTCGCTCCTCTTCGAGGCCGTCGAGTTCCATCGCACTGTTTTCATGCGGGAACAGCCCTTCCTCCAGACCGGTGACGAACACTGCCGTGAATTCGAGACCCTTGGCCGCGTGCACCGTCATCAGTTGCACGGCGTCCTGCCCTGCCTCGGCCTGATTGTCGCCGGCTTCGAGCGACGCGTGCGACAGGAAGCCCGCCAGCGGCGTCATCTCGACCGGCGTATCGGCATCCACCACGCCATCGGGCGATGCCAGCACGTCCGGCGCGCCCGGCAACGCAGGGCGCATGGCGATCAGGCGCGCCGGGGCGTCCAGCCCGTAGCCCTCCTCCGCAATGAAGGCCGTAGCCGCATGCACCAGCTCCTGCAAGTTCTCGATGCGGTCCTGGCCTTCCTTCTCGGTTTGGTAATGCGTGATCAGGCCGCTCGCGTCGATGACGTGCGTCACCACTTCCGGCAGCGTCAGGCGCTCGGTGTCGTGACGCATCTGCTCGATCATCCGGACGAAGGCCAGCAGGTTGGTGCCCGCCTTGCCCGTCATGTAAGGCACCGCGGCGTACATCGAACAGTTGTACAGACGTGCGGCGTCGGCCAGTTGCTCCAGCGAGCGGGCGCCGATCCCCCGCGTGGGGAAATTGACGACCCGCACGAACGCGGTGTCGTCGTTCGGATTCTCGATCAGACGCAGATAAGCCAGCGCGTGCTTGACTTCCTGACGCTCGAAGAAGCGCAGACCGCCGTACACGCGATAGGCGATGCCCGCGCCGACGAGCGCATGCTCCATCACCCGCGACTGGGCGTTACTGCGATAGAGGATCGCCACGTCCTGACGCGACAGCCCTTGCGCGACCAGCGCCTTGATCTCCTCGACGAGCCAGCTTGCCTCCTGCAAATCGGTCGCCGCCTCGTACACCCGAATCGGCTCGCCGTGCCCGGCGTCCGTGCGCAGGTTCTTGCCCAGCCGTCGGGCATTGTTGGAAATCAACGCGTTGGCGGCGTCGAGGATATTGCCGTGCGAACGGTAGTTCTGCTCCAGCTTGATCAAATGACGAACGCGGAATTCACGCTCGAAGTCAGCCATATTGCCGACGTTAGCACCACGAAACGCGTAGATGCTCTGATCATCGTCACCGACGGCGAACACGGCGGCGTTCGTCCCGGCGAGCATCTTGAGCCATGCGTACTGGAGCTTGTTGGTGTCCTGAAACTCGTCGACGAGGATGTGTCGGAAGCGCGACTGGTAGTGCACGCGCAGCGGTTCGTTATGCTTGAGCAGTTCGAAGCAGCGCAGCAACAGTTCGGCGAAATCGACTACCCCCTCGCGCTGGCACTGCTCCTGATAGCTCGCATAAAGCTCGACGAACTTCTGGTTGAAGGCGTCGTTGGCCTCGACCTCGTGCGGCCGCAGGCCCTGCTCCTTGGCGTTATTGATGAAATACTGGAGATTCTTGGGCGGAAATTTCTCATCGTCGACATTCGCCGCCTTCATCATTCGCTTGATGGCGGACAACTGATCGGACTGATCCAGAATCTGAAAGCTCTGCGGCAGCCCGGCGTCGCGAAAATGCGCGCGCAGCATGCGGTTGCACAGCCCGTGGAAGGTGCCGATCCACATGGCGCGCGTGCTGATCGGCAGCATCGCGCTCAGTCGGGCCTGCATTTCCTTGGCCGCCTTGTTGGTAAAGGTCACCGCCAGAATGCCCGCCGGGCCGACGTGCGCTTGCTGGATCAGCCAGGCGATACGGGTCGTGAGCACGCGCGTCTTGCCGGAACCCGCGCCCGCGAGAATGAGGGCCGGCTCGTCGGGAAGCGTGACGGCGGCCAGTTGTTCGGGGTTCAGATTGGCGAGCAGATCGGGCATGTCGGGTACGAATTTCGAGTGAAGCCCGATTATAAATCCTGCGGCGACACGGAAATGGCACCGAATCTTTTATAATTCAGGGTTTCACGCATTACACGGTCCATTCAATCCATGAGCGACAGCGACAATACGCTTGCCAAGAGCTTCGAGCCGCAGGACGTCGAAGCCCACTGGGGCCCCGAATGGGAACGCCGCGGCTATGCCCGGCCGACTTTCGACGACGCCCGTGAAGATTTCAGCATCCAGTTGCCGCCGCCGAACGTTACCGGCACGCTGCACATGGGGCACGCGTTCAACCAGACGATCATGGATGGTCTGACGCGCTACCACCGCATGAAGGGCGCGAACACCCTCTGGGTGCCGGGCACCGACCACGCCGGTATCGCCACGCAGATCGTCGTCGAGCGTCAACTGGACGCCAAGAAGGTCTCGCGTCACGATCTCGGCCGCGAGAAGTTCGTCGAGCGCGTCTGGGAGTGGAAGGAGCAATCGGGCAGCACGATCACCGGCCAGATTCGCCGCCTCGGGGCTTCCATCGATTGGAGCCGCGAGTACTTCACGATGGACGAGAAGATGTCCAGCGCAGTGCGCGACGTGTTCGTCACGCTCTACGAGCAGGGCCTGATCTATCGCGGCAAGCGTCTCGTGAACTGGGAATCGACGCTGCTCACCGCGGTGTCCGATCTGGAAGTCGTCAGCGAGGAAGAAGAAGGCTCGCTGTGGCACATCCGCTACCCGCTCGCCGACGGTTCGGGCACGCTCACGGTCGCGACCACGCGCCCGGAGACGATGCTGGGCGACACCGCGCTGATGGTGCATCCGGAAGACGAGCGCTACAGGCATCTGATCGGCAAGACGGCCCGTTTGCCGCTGTGCGATCGTGAAATCCCGATCATTGCGGACGATTACGTCGACCGCGAGTTCGGTACGGGCGTCGTGAAGGTCACGCCCGCACACGATTTCAACGACTACGCCGTCGGTCAGCGTCACAACCTGCCGCAGATCAACATTCTCACGCTCGACGCGAAGATCAACGACAACGCCCCGGAAAAGTACCGCGGTCTCGATCGTTTCGACGCGCGCAAGCAAATCGTCGCCGATCTGGATGCCCTCGGCCTGCTCGAATCGGTCAAGGCGCACAAGCTGATGGTGCCGCGCAGCGACCGCACCGGTACGGTTATCGAGCCGATGCTCACCGACCAGTGGTTCGTGGCGATGACAAAGCCCGCGCCCGAAGGCACGTTCCGTCCGGGCAAGTCGATCACCGAAACTGCGCTCGACGTGGTGCGTAGCGGCGAGATCAAGTTCGTCCCGGAAAACTGGACGACGACGTACAACCAGTGGCTCGAGAACATTCAGGACTGGTGTATCTCCCGTCAGCTCTGGTGGGGCCATCAGATCCCGGCGTGGTACGACGAAAACGGCAACGTGTTCGTCGCCCACACGGAAGAGGAGGCCATCGAGAAGGCCCGTGCCGCCGGCTCGACCGGCGCGCTCAAGCGCGACGAAGACGTGCTCGACACGTGGTTCTCGTCGGCACTGGTGCCGTTCTCGTCGCTCGGCTGGCCGCAGCAGACGCCGGAACTGAAGCATTTCCTGCCGTCATCGGTGCTGGTCACGGGCTTCGACATCATCTTCTTCTGGGTGGCGCGCATGGTCATGATGACCACGCACTTCACCGGCCAGGTGCCGTTCAAGACCGTGTATGTGCACGGGCTGGTGCGCGACGCCGAAGGTCAGAAGATGTCAAAGTCGAAGGGCAACACGCTCGATCCGATCGACATCGTCGACGGTGTGTCGCTCGACACGCTGCTCGCCAAGCGCACCACGGGGCTGATGAACCCGAAGCAGGCCGCCACCATCGAGAAGAAGACGCGCAAGGAATTCCCGGAGGGCATCGCGCCGTTCGGCACCGATGCGCTGCGCTTCACGTTCGCGTCGATGGCCACGCTCGGTCGCAACATCAACTTCGATCTGGCGCGCTGCGAAGGCTACCGCAACTTCTGCAACAAGCTGTGGAACGCCACGCGTTTCGTGCTGATGAACTGCGAAGGGCAAGATTGCGGGATGGCGCCTTGCGTGGGCGATTGCGGCCCCGAAGGTCAGCTTGACTTCTCGCGCGCCGACCGCTGGATCGTCTCGCTGCTCCAGCGCGTGGAAGCCGACGTGGCCAAGGGCTTCGCCGACTACCGTTTCGACAACATCGCCAGCACGATCTACAAGTTCGTGTGGGACGAGTACTGCGACTGGTACGTCGAACTGGCCAAGTGGCAGATTCAGAACGGCACGTTGGCGCAACAACGCGCCACGCGCCGCACGCTGCTGCGCGTGCTGGAAACGGTGCTGCGTCTGGCACACCCGATCATTCCGTTCATCACCGAAGCGCTGTGGCAGAAGGTGGCGCCGCTCGCCGGTCGCTATCCCGCCGACAAGGCCGCGGGCGAAGCCAGTATCATGGTGCAGCCGTATCCGGTCGCCGACATGAGCAAGATCGACGAAGGCGACGAAGCCTGGATGCAGCAGTTGAAGGCTGCCGTCGACGCCTGCCGCAATCTTCGCGGCGAAATGAACCTGTCGCCGGCCCAGCGCGTGCCGCTGCTGGTGGCCGGCGACGTGCCGTTCCTGACGTCGATCGCCCCGTATCTGCAAACGCTGGCGAAGCTCTCCGAAGTTCAGGTGCTGGCCGACGAAGCCACGCTCGACGCACAGGCTGCGGGCGCACCGCTCGCCGTGGTGGGCGCGAACAAGCTGGCATTGAAGGTGGAAATCGACGTGGCCGCCGAACGCGAGCGCCTCGGCAAGGAAGTGAAGCGCCTCGAAGGCGAGATCGCGAAATGCCACGGCAAGCTTTCCAACGAGAGCTTCGTGGCGCGCGCGCCCGCCAATGTGGTGGAACTTGAGAAGCAACGATTGGTCGACTTTGAAGCGGTTCTCGGCAAATTGCAGGCACAGCTTGCCCGCCTGCCCGCCTGAGACGCTGAAAATTCATCAGGGAGATACCAATGAAAGCCGTTGTGACCAAAGCCGTGTTCCCCGTCGCGGGCCTCGGCACCCGGTTTCTGCCTGCGACCAAGGCGAGCCCGAAAGAAATGCTGCCGGTCGTGGACAAGCCGCTGATTCAGTACGCAGTGGAAGAGGCGGCGGCCGCCGGCATCACGGAGATGATCTTCGTTACGGGCCGCAACAAGCGCGCCATCGAAGATCACTTCGACACGGCCTTCGAACTCGAAGCGGAACTCGAGGCGAAGAACAAGCAGGCATTGCTCGACGTAGTGCATTCGATCAAGCCGGCGCACATCGATTGCTTCTATGTGCGCCAGCCGAAAGCGCTCGGTCTCGGACACGCCGTGCTGTGCGCCGAGAAGCTCGTCGGCGATGAACCGTTCGCGGTCATCCTCGCGGACGACCTGCTCGACGGTCAGCCGCCCGTGCTCAAGCAGATGGTCGATCTGTACAACCAGTACCACAGCTCGATCATTGGCGTGGAAGAGATCCCCATCGAGCAAAGTCGCTCCTACGGGATCGTTGCCGGCAAGACTTGGGGCGAGACTGAGATCGTCAAGCTCGAACACATCGTCGAGAAGCCGGATCCGAAGGACGCACCGTCGAATCTGGGTGTCGTCGGTCGTTACGTGCTGCGCCCGCGCATTTTCGACTGCATTCGCGAGATCGATCCGGGTTCGGGCGGTGAGATTCAGCTTACCGACGCCATCCAGAAGCTCATGAAGGACGAAGCCGTGCTGGCCTATCGTTACAACGGCAAGCGCTTCGACTGCGGCAGCAAGCTGGGCTATCTGAAGGCAACGGTGGAGTTTGCGCTGCGTCACCCGGAGTTGAAAGACGCCTTCCGCAAGTATCTGCAAGAAGACGTGCACGGCGGTCTGATCTAAGCTTCCATCGACACGCGTGCAATAAAAAACCGACGGTATATCCGTCGGTTTTTTTATGCCTGCCGAATCGCGATGCGCGGATATCGACCGCGACGTTCGGCGCGGATGCCGAAATGTAGCCGCGCGATCAGCGACGGCGCATCCAGAAGTGGAACGTCTTGCCCTCTTCGCGCGATTCGAGCAGTTCGTTGCCGGTCTGCTTGGCAAACGCACTGAAGTCGCGCCCGGAGCCCGGATCGGTGGCGATGATATGCAGCACTTCTCCGCTCTGCATTTCGGCCAGCGCCTTCTTCGCACGCAGAATCGGCAGCGGACAATTCAGGCCGCTCGCGTCAACTTCTTTCTGAAATTCCATGCTCATGTCCCTCTCTTCGGTCTCGTTCGAATCATTTGCCGGGTTCGCCGTGCAAACCGCGATTCTACCGTAGTCGTCGTGCGAGTCCGCACGCGCGTTGCGAATCCCACCTATCGAGCATCACTCTGCGATCGACAGGCGCGCGGAATCGACGTATTCGATGGGCAAATTGCGTCGACGCAGCCATTCGGCCACCGCGTGCCCGGTGCCGGCTCGCCACGGACGCACCTGATGCGGCGCCACCAGCCGAAATTCTGCGAGTTCCTCCGAGAGGCGAATATCGCCGTCGCACACAGCGTGATAGGCGATGATCAGCTCGTTCTTGCGCATGAACTCGTAGACGCCGAGCAGCGAAATCACATCGGCTTCCAGGTTCGTTTCTTCCTTGATCTCACGGCGAATACCGTCTTCCGGCGTTTCGTCACGCTCGAGAAAACCGGTAATGAGTGCGAACATACCCTCGGTCCATGCCGCGTTGCGCGCCAGCAGGATTTGTCCGCGATATTCGACGAGTCCCGCCACCACCGGCAGCGGATTATCCCAGTGGACGAAACCGCATGCGTTGTCAGGGCAGGCGCGGCGAATACGCCCGGCCACGTCACGTGAATCAAGGGCTGAGGCACAGCGGGGACAAAAGATGAGTTCGTTCATGATCGTTCTTCAGCGAATTCGAATATCTTAAATGAACTCATGACGCGCTGCACATTCGGTGAATTCCGAGACGTCTTCGGACCAAGCCCACAAATGTCGTGGCGTATAATCGGCGAACGTCTTTCAATTTTCGTCCACGGCCCGTGTCCGATATTCCGCCGAACGCCTCCTCTTCCGACGCTACTCCGGATTCCCCGTCTTCGCCATCTTCGCCGTCTTCGTCAGCCCCCGCGCCTGCGGCCTCGCTGTCGACCCGACTGACCCAACGCGGTGTGCGACGCTCCCGCCGGCTCTGGCACAACTACGGCGTATTCTGGCTCGGCGCGGTCCTCGTCGGACTCGTCTCCGTGGCGTACGCCAAACTGGTGGATTTCGGCTTCGAGCTCTTCCAGCGCATGCTCGCGCATGGCTTCTGGCTACCGCTGATCGTCACACCGCTTGGCGCAGCGCTGGCAATCTGGCTCACGCAAACGTTCTTCAGGGGCTCTGAGGGCAGCGGAATTCCGCAGGTAATTGCCACGCTTCAGGACTCGCGACTGTCGAAGTCGCTGCTGACGCTGCGCATCATGTTCGGCAAGATGGCGGTCTCGTTTCTCGGCATCCTTTGCGGCTTCACCATCGGACGCGAAGGTCCGACGGTACAGATCGGCGCCTCGCTCATGTACGCCATGCGTCGCGGCTATCGACGCAGCAGCGTTCACATCGAACGCCAACTGACGCTCGCCGGGGCGGCCGCCGGTCTGGCAGCGGCGTTCAATACACCGCTCGCGGGTGTCGTTTTTGCCATCGAGGAGCTGAGCCGCAGTTTCGTTGCACGCAACAGCGGCACGCTCATCACGGCAATCATCTTCTCCGGCGTCGTGGCGCTCGGCCTGCAAGGCAACTATCTGTACTTCGGCCAGATCAAGGCGATCAGCGACTTTCAGTGGACGCTGATCCCCGTGCTCATCGTGGCGAGTCTGCTCACCGGCGTAGCTGGAGGTGTATTCGGCTGGTTGATGCTCAACGTACCTCGCTGGATGCCCAGGGCACTGGTCGACATGCGCCGCGCGCACCCGGTGCGCTTCGCATTGGTTTGCGGCCTTGCCATTGCGGTAATCGGCGTCGCCTCGGGCGGCACGACATTCGGCAGCGGTTATGCCGAAGCCCGTGGTCTGCTGGAATCGCACACCGCGCTCTCGCCGTTATACGCCGTGCTGAAATTCGCCGCGCTGTGTGTGTCGTACCTGTCGGGGATTCCGGGCGGCATTTTCGCGCCGTCGCTGGCGATCGGTGCAGGCCTGGGCAACGTCATGGCGCACATGACGTCGGTGGTGCCGCTACCAGCCATGGCTGCGCTGTGCATGGTCGGCTATCTGGCCGCCGTCACGCAATCGCCGATTACGTCGTTCGTGATCGTCATGGAGATGATCGATGGCCATCAGATGGTGATTCCGCTCATGGCCGTTGCGCTACTGTCGACACAAGTCTCGCGGACCATTGCCCCGTCGTTCTACCACACGCTGGCGCACCGCTTTCTGACGCCGACCGTACCGGCGCCGCGACAGGCCTGAGCGGGCATCACCGCCGGCGTGCCATCCGATGTCGGCAGCCGGAAGTGAGAGTGACGCTTTACCCCTTCGTGCTCAATGCGCGAATATCCGCGGCCAGACGCTCGACCGTGTCGACACGCGTATCCCATGCGCACATGAAGCGGCAGCCGCCGGCGCCGATGAACGTGTAAAAGCGCCAGCCCTTGGCCCGCAGCGCCTCGATCACATGCGCCGGGAGTTCGGCGAACACGCCGTTAGCCTGCGTCTCAAACATGATCGACACGCCGGGGATATTGCGAATACGGCTCGCGAGCAACTGTGCCATATCGTTCGCGTGGCGCGCATGGCGCAGCCACGTATCGTTCTCCAGCATGCCGAGCCACGGCGCGGAAATGAAGCGCATCTTCGACGCCAACTGGCCCGCCTGCTTCACACGGTAAGCAAAATCCTCGGCCAGCGCCCGGTTGAAGAAGACGACGGCCTCGCCTACCGGCAGGCCGTTCTTCGTGCCGCCAAAGCACAGCACGTCGACCCCGGCGCGCCAGGTAACGTCGCCAGGATGACAGCCCAGGGTCGCCACCGCGTTGGCAAAACGCGCGCCGTCCATGTGCACGCGCAGATTGCGACGCTTCGCCACCGCCGCAATCGCCTTGATCTCATCGACGCTGTAGACCGTACCGACTTCGGTTGCCTGCGTGAGCGTGACGACCTTCGGTTTCGGAAAGTGGATGTCCGAACGGCGATTGATGACGGACTCGACGGCGTCCGGCGTAAGCTTGCCATTGTTCTCCCGCCCGCGTGCGGTCAGCAGCTTCGCGCCGTTGGAGAAGAATTCCGGACCACCGCATTCGTCTGTTTCGACGTGCGCCAGTTCGTGGCAAATGACGGAGTGATACGACTGCGACAACGACGCCAGTGCGAGCGAATTTGCCGCCGTGCCATTGAAAACGAAGAAGACCTCGCAGTCCGTGTCGAACAGTTGACGAATGCCGTCGCACACGCGCTGCGTCCAGGTATCGTCGCCGTAAGAGACCTCGTGACCGCTGGCGTTCGCTTCGACCAGATATCGCATGGCCTCCGGGCATATCCCGGCGTAATTGTCCGAGGCGAAGTGCTGAGGCGTTTGCGACGCGCCGTCATTGGGTGCGGTGACGGCTGCGGCGTTGATGTTCGGTACGGACGGGGACGGGGCTTGCGACATGACGACCTCTTCAAAACGACGGGGGACTCCACACGAGCCCCCGCCTCAGACTTTCCGGCAACCCGTGCCGGCCTAACCGAATTCAGCGGACGGTAGACGACCGCCCCGCTCAGCGCGGATCCGACCAGAGCGTGCCGCCCGTAGACCAGTTCTCCGGCTTGACGTCGGTAATGATGATGTCGACGGACTCCGGCGTGCAACCGATCGTCTCGACCGCCGCTTGCGTGACAGCTTTGACGAATGCGCGTTTTTGCTCGACGGTACGCCCCTCGAACATCTCGACGTGAAACGTTGGCATTGCGATCTATCTCCTTATATCGTTCTTGGAATCGGGCTTCGGCCACGCCGCGCTCTGCGCGTCCTGCACTCCCTGCGCGCCCTCCCTTCGATGTGAGTCGCAGCGGTGCCGCACGTTTCGGATATCCGCCCCGGCAGCGGATGCGTCAATCGCGAAACGAGGCATCTATTCTATCGAGTTTGCGCAGCAGTGCGGGCCACTCCAGCACGCCCTCGATCGCACCACCGTCTTCCAGTTGAATCGCCGTCTTGTCCTGTACCGCAGGGCTGGGCAGGTTCGGCGCAGCGCCGCCGGCGAGCGCCTGTAACTGGATCTCGCACGCCTTGATGAGCGTTGCCATCAGCACGAACGCTTCGGCCACGGTGCGACCGAGCGTCAGGGTGCCATGATTGCGCAGCAACATGGCCGGGTGCGGACCCAGCGAGGTCGTGAGCCGCTCGCCCTCGGACGGCGAGAACGCCAGCCCTTCGTAATCGTGATAGCCGATGCGCTCGTGAAAACGCAGCGCATGTTGCGAGATCGGCAGCAGACCATGCGGCTGGATCGACACGGCAATGCCCGCCGTATTGTGCAGATGCATGACGCACACCGCATCCGGGCGGGCGGCGTGCACTGCCCCGTGCAGCGCGAACCCAGTCACGTTGACCGGGTGCTCGCTCTCGCCCACGATCTCGCCGTTCATGGTGATCTTCACGAGATTCGACGCACTCACCTCATCGAAAGCGAGCCCAAACGGGTTGATGAGAAAGTGTCCGGGTTCGCCAGGCACCATCGCCGAAATGTGGGTGTAAATCAGGTCGTCCCAGCTGTTCAGTGCAACGAGGCGATAGCAGGCGGCGAGATCGACGCGCATCCGGCGTTCCTCGTCGCTCATCACGGTGGCGGCCTTTCGGCCGGCCTTCAGGGTAAAAGACATACGCAATTCTCTGGAAAGGTCCATGAGCCGATATCACGAACACGGCTTGCGAGCGATGTCAGGGCGATGGGTCCGGCCCGCTCACCTGCGCGTCTCGCGCGTTGCCGGTTCGACGCAGATCCCGACGCAGCTCGCCCGCGCCGGCTCGATTCAGGGCGCACGTTCGAGCGACCGACGCCAGTCCCACACGAAGCCGACCGCGCCGAGCACCAGCACGCCGCTGGCGCACAGCAGCGCCGTTGTGAAACCGCCTGTCGCGGCCACGAGCGGCGCGGCGACCAGCGGACCGACGATCTGCCCGATACCGTAGGATGCCGTCACGAGTCCGATCAGGCCATTGGCATTGTCCCCACGCAAACGACGGCACTCGCGAACCGCATACACGGTAATCGCCGTGAACGGCAGTCCCACGAGCACGCTGCCAACGGCGAAGCCCGCGACATTCGGAAACACGATGCCGATACCGACACCCAGCCCCTGCATGACGTAACACACCGCCAGCAACAGACGGTTATCCCATGTGAGCGGCGCGCGTGCTCCGATGATGGCACCCGGAATCACCATGAGCCCGAGCAGCGGAAAGAACAGATCGGGCCACGGCGAGCCCGGCAACGCCTGACGCGCGATCACCGGCAGAAAGGTCGCGGTGATGATGTAACCGAACCCGGCGAAGCTGTACAGGATCGTGACGGAAATCACGCTCTCGCCACTGCCGTGGTTGATGGCGGGCGCAGGCGCTGATTTTCCGGCGTCGGCCGACTTGGCCGCATCCGACATGTTCGGCGCATCGGCAACGAACGTCCGCCAGATGAGCGCGAGCAACAGCAGCGCGAGAGCACCACAGAGCAACCAGCCGCCGCGCGCAGGCCACCCAAGCGCTTCGTTCAGGCTTGCGAGCAGGCCCGTCACCACGATGCCGGCACCCGGGCCCGCGAACATCACGCCGCCCAGACTCGGCATGCGCAATTCCGCCAGCTTGCGAAAACCCCAGCCCGCCGAGAACACCATTGCCCATGCGCTCATCACGCCCGCCAGCGTACGCACGACCGCCCATACGGCAAACGATTCGAGCAGTCCCATCGCCAGCGTCAGCGCGACGGTCGCGGCCAGCGCGAAACGGATGATGAGCGTCGGCGTGAAATGCAACCACATACACGAAAGGGCACCGACGAAATACCCGGCATAGTTAAGCGACGCGAGCCAGCTACCGTGCTGAATGTCGGTGAGGTGCTCGTGCAGCATGAGCGGCAACATCGGCGTGAAGGCGAAGCGGCCAATGCCCATGGCCACCGACAACGCAAGCATGCACGACAAGGCAATGCGCCACGCCGCCCGCTCTGGTGTGGGTTGGGGCAACGTCGAGGAAACCGGATCGGAACTGGCGAGTGTGGCTGACATGGCGATGGCTGGCCCGCAGGCGAATGAGAACAAACGAGAGCGAACGTCTGCCGCGCGAATGCTTCGTTGGATGTTTTCTGCATTTCTTCGTACGCGCGCAACGTATTGAATACTTTACATGCAAACCATTGCCGGATGCGATGGTTCCCCTGCGCACCGCAGGGCATTGCCACGCGCTGCACGCAACATTGATGTCCGGCACGCGCACATCATTTCCGGAAACGAAACTGTACTGCCCGCCTGTCAGGCCACCTGACGCCGACGCGGCCATCGTAGCGCGTCAACATCTCGCTGCAGACCGGAAGCGAGACACGACTTGCGGGCACAAAACGCAAAACGCGCACCGAAGTGCGCGTTTTGCTTGTTCCTGCCCGATCGGTCCGGTGGGGCGACCTAACGTTTCACGGCCGCCTCATCGAATCACGATCGAGGCACGATCGAATCACCAACGAACGATCACAGCTTGCCGGCCACCCAGCCCTGCACGCCGGCGAGCGCCTGCGGCAGTTGCGACGGGTCGGTACCGCCCGCCTGCGCCATGTCCGGACGACCACCGCCCTTGCCGCCGACTTGCTGGGCAACGAAGTTAACCAGTTCGCCTGCCTTGACCTTGGACGTCGCATCGGCCGTCACACCCGCGATCAGCGTGACCTTGCCGCCTTCGACCGCCGCCAGCACGATCGCCGCGCTCTTGAGCTTGTCCTTGAGCTTGTCCATCGTCTCGCGGAGCGTCTTGGCGTCGGCGCCTTCGAGTTGCGCGGCCAGCACCTTCAGACCGCTCACGTCGACGGCTTTCTCGACCAGTTCGTCGCCCTGGCTCGATGCCAGCTTCGACTTGAGCGCCGCCAGTTCCTTCTCCAGCGACTTCACCTGCTCCTGCACCTGCGCGATACGCGGGCTCAGTTCGGCCGGTTGCGTCTTGAGTGCCGCGGCAGCTTCGTTGACCTGATCGTCGAGCTTCTGGACGAAGCGCACCGAGTTGTCGCCGGTGATCGCTTCCACGCGACGGATACCGGCGGCCACGCCACCTTCCATCACGATCTTGAACAGACCGATGTCGCCCGTGCGCGTGACGTGCGTACCGCCGCACAGTTCGCGCGACGAACCGATGTCGAGCACGCGGACTTCATCGCCGTACTTCTCACCGAACAGGGCCATGGCACCGCCCTTCACGGCATCGTCGAACGACATCAGCGCAGCTTGGGTCGGCGCGTTGGCCAGCACTTCGGCGTTCACGATATCTTCCACGCGACGAATCTCGTCGGCGCTCATCGCGGCGTTGTGTGCGAAGTCGAAACGCGTCTTGTCGGCGTCGACCAGCGAGCCCTTCTGCTGCACGTGAGCACCGAGCACTTCGCGCAAGGCCTTGTGCATCAGGTGAGTGGCCGAGTGGTTACGCACGGTACGTGCGCGACGCACGGCATCGACCTGCGCCGTCACCGCCTCGCCCACCTTCAGTTCGCCCGATTCCAGCGTGCCGTAGTGACCGAAGACGTCAGCCTGAATCTTCTGCGTGTCCGACACACAGAAACGTGCGCCGCCCGCAACGATCAGCCCCTGATCGCCCACCTGACCGCCCGACTCGGCGTAGAACGGCGTGGTGCCGAGCACCACGATGCCCTGCTGGCCGGCGGACAGCTTGCCCACGCTCGTGCCATCGACGTAGAGCGCCGTGACCTTCGCGCCTTCGAGCGCCAGCTTGTCGTAGCCTTCGAAGCGCGTCTTGTCGCCAGTGTATTCGAGGGCGGTCGCCATCTTGAACTTACCGGCTGCACGGGCCTGCTCGCGCTGACGCGCCATCGCGGCGTCAAAGCCGGCTTCGTCGACCGTGATGCTGCGCTCGCGGCAAACATCTGCCGTCAGATCGAGCGGGAAGCCATACGTATCGTGCAGCTTGAACGCGAGTTCGCCGTCGAGCGTGGTCACGCCGCGCTTGGCCAGATCGGCCAGTGCGCCTTCGAGAATTTCCATGCCGTTCTCGATGGTTTCGCCGAAGCGCTCTTCTTCCTGCTTGAGCACGTCCGTCACGCGCTGCTGCGCCTGCGCCAGTTCCGGATAGGCCACGCCCATCTCGGCCACCAGATCCGGTACGAGCTTGTAGAAGAACGGCTTCTTGCAGCCGAGCTTGTAACCGTGACGGATCGCGCGGCGGATGATACGGCGCAGCACGTAACCGCGGCCTTCATTGCCCGGGATCACGCCGTCGACGATCAGGAACGAGCACGCACGGATGTGATCGGCAATCACCTTGAGCGAGTTCGCGGCGAGATCGGTCACACCCGTCTCACGGCCGGCGGCCTTGATCAGGTGCTGGAACAGGTCGATCTCGTAGTTGCTGTGAACGTGTTGCAGCACGGCCGCAATACGCTCCAGTCCCATGCCGGTATCAACGCACGGCTTGGGCAGCGGCGTCATATTGCCCTGCTCGTCGCGGTTGAACTGCATGAACACGAGGTTCCAGATTTCGATGTAGCGGTCGCCGTCTTCTTCAGGCGATCCCGGCGGTCCACCCCACACGTCAGCGCCGTGGTCGAAGAAGATTTCCGAGCACGGGCCGCAGGGGCCGGTGTCGGCCATCTGCCAGAAGTTGTCCGAGGCGTAGCGCGCCCCCTTGTTGTCGCCGATACGGATGATGCGCTCGGTCGGCACGCCGACTTCCTTCGCCCAGATGTCGTAGGCCTCGTCGTCTTCCTGATAGACGGTGACCCAGAGCTTGTCCTTCGGCAGCTTGTAGACGGTCGTCAGCAGTTCCCACGCGTACTGAATGGCTTCGCGCTTGAAGTAGTCGCCGAACGAGAAATTGCCCAGCATTTCGAAGAACGTGTGGTGACGGGCCGTGTAGCCGACGTTCTCGAGGTCGTTGTGCTTGCCGCCGGCGCGCACGCTGCGCTGTGCCGTGGTCGCGCGCGTGTACGGGCGCGATTCCAGTCCAAGGAAGACGTCCTTGAACTGCACCATGCCGGAGTTCGTGAACAGCAGCGTGGGGTCATTGGACGGCACGAGGCTCGACGAGCGCACGATGGTGTGCCCCTTCGACTCGAAGAAGTTTAGGAATTTTTCCCGAATGTCTGCGACTTTCATAGGGTGCGTGGGAGCGTGGGGACCGGGCGAGCTAAGCCTGGCGGGGTATTTTGCAAACTTTTGATTATACGGGAAATCGATCTTTCCACGGCGTTGTGCCGCCAACCGCAGTGCGAAACGGTGCTGGTCATGCGCAAACCGACGGACGTAGACTCTCGCCCACAAGTTCCGCAATGCAAAACGATGTTCCGAATTTTGGCGCGAACCGTCCGTCAAACGACAAGAATCAAGGAGAGAGCGAACGATGGGTGCGCTGAGTCATATCCGGGTACTGGACCTCTCAAGGGTGCTGGCCGGACCGTGGGCGACGCAGAATCTGGCCGATCTGGGCGCAGACGTCATCAAGGTCGAGCGCCCCGGCGCCGGCGACGATACCCGTCGCTGGGGCCCGCCCTACCAACGCGACGCCGAAGGCCGCGACACGACAGAGGCCGCGTACTACCTCGCGGCCAACCGCAACAAGCGCTCCCTTACGCTGGACATTTCCCGCCCCGAAGGTCAGGCCATCGTGCGTTCGCTCGCGGCGCAAAGCGACGTCGTCGTCGAGAACTACAAGGTCGGTCAACTGGCGAAGTACGGTCTCGATTACGCCTCGCTCAAGGCCGTCAAACCCGATCTCGTCTACTGCTCCGTCACTGGCTTCGGCCAGACCGGCCCGCACGCGTCGCGCGCCGGTTACGACTTCATCGTGCAGGGCATTGGCGGCTTCATGAGCATTACCGGCGAGCGCGACGGGCTGCCCGGTGGCGGCCCGCAGAAGGCCGGGGTCGCTATCGCCGACCTCATGACCGGCATGTATGCCACCATCGCCATCATGGCCGCCCTCACCCATCGCGACCGCACGGGCGTGGGCCAGTACATCGACATGGCGCTGCTCGATACGCAGGTCGCGATGCTCGCGAACATGAACACCAACTATCTCGCCAGCGAGAAGGCGCCGGTGCGCTGGAGCAATGCGCATCCGAACATCGTTCCGTATCAGACGTTTCAGACGGGCGATGACGGCTGGATCATCGTCGCCGTGGGCAACGACGGGCAGTTCCGCAAATTTGTGGAAGCGGGCGGCGAGCCAGCGCTGGCCGACGACGAACGCTTCGCTACCAACCCGTCGCGCGTGCGCCATCGCGAGGTGCTCGTGCCGATCCTTGCGCAAATGGTGCGCAAGTTCGGCAAGGACGAATGGATCGACAGGCTGGAAGTCGCAAGCGTGCCGTGCGGGCCGATCAACACGCTGCCGGAAGTCTTCGCACACCCGCAAGTGCTCGCGCGCGAGATGGCGATCGAGTTGCCGCATCCGTCCGGGGGTGTCGCGCGTCTGGTGGCCAGTCCCATGAAGATGAGCGAGACGCCGCCGGTGGCCCACCGCGCGCCGCCGACGCTCGGTCAGCACAGCGACGACATTCTGCGCGAGCGCCTGGGGCTGGACGACACGCAGATCGCCGGGCTGCGCGAGAGCGGCATCGTCTGACACGCAACGCTCACTCAATGATGGATGGCAGAAGCACTGAAGCGCGCGCCGCATTCGGGTGGATGCGCGTAGGTACGGGCCTTCGCCCGAACCGTTTTTGCTATACTCTTGCCCTCGCGTCGAACTTGGGTGCGCCAACGCGTTCCTACCTGCGCAATCGATGCCACTGTCGCCCGACTTGCCGTAGCAAAACAGTAGCAATGGCGATGTGAAATAGCAGGTTATAAGGTGTTCCGAAGTGATACGTTAGGGGTATCACAATCGCCCGGAAAGCCTCATAAACAAAGCGGCACCTCTGATTGCAGAGGGTGTCGCGCCACTGGATAGCATCCAGTCTCTCCCTGTAGTTCAATGGATAGAACAAGTGCCTCCTAAGCGCTAGATGCAGGTTCGATTCCTGCCGGGGGGACCAAAAGACGGTATCGCAGAGACGTCACCTCACTGCATCCCCAAACGAAAACGCCCCGCACAGCGATCGCTGCCGGGGCTTTTTGTTTGCTGTTCGTTTCCGTTCGACACGACGCTCGCCTGTCGCCTCATCTCAGCGCCGCCATACGTCCAACCGGCAACCACGTTCCAGTGCCCTGCTTCAAAGTCCATTCGCGAGCGATTAGAAAATCGATTAATGGTTTCTACCTAATCCACACCTAATCCCAATGAAAGCACCCACCTAATCCATTCGTAATCCCCACTAAATTTGATAGGGTCTACGCAATTTACGCCCGTGCTAGCATGCGGCGCGGAATGTTCTTACGGAGCATTTCAGCATAGGAGTCCTACCCTAAATGACTTTCACTCCTGCTTTTTTGGACTCCTGGCATTCGGCGGCGTCACCGACTTGGCCGAAACCCAGGCTTCATGCGGGTGCGGCAGCGCCGCCCTTTCCAGAACAACATTCTAAAGAACTAGGAAAATGGCACACCATCTCGTAAAAATATCCGGTCTGCTGCTTGCGGCCGGCATCATGGCGGGTTGCTCGACCATGAACCAGGGGAGCAGCAGCGCCAAGACGGCAGCCACCGGTTCGGCCGGCGGCGCAAACTCCGAAAACGCCAACTCCACGCTCGAGAAGTGCGATCGCCCGCTGGGTACGATCGCCGTCATCGAAGACACGTCCGCCCCGTGGTACGGTGTGCTGACCGGCCAGTACAAGCTCGGCTCGACCGTGCCGGTGCTCAAGCTCCTCGTCCAGCAATCGAACTGCTTCGTCGTGGTCGATCGCGGTCGCGGCATGAACACCATCATGGGCGAACGCTCGCTCCAGGAATCCGGCGAACTGCGCGGCAAGTCGAACTTCGGCAAGGGCAAGATGGTCGCCGCCGACTACGCGATCAGCCCGTCGATCACGTTCACGAATAACAACGCCGGCGGTGCCGGCGCCAGCCTCGCCGGCCTCCTGCCGGGCGGCATCGGTTCGGCCATCGGCGCACTCGCCGGCAGCATGAACTCGAAGGAAGCCAGCACCCTGCTGACCGTCATCGACAACCGCTCCAGCGTGCAGATCGCCGCCGCAGAAGGCAGCGCCTCGGCCATGGACTTCGGCGCGCTCGGTCGCATCGTCGGCAGCTCGGCCGGCGGCTCGCTCGGCGGTTACTCGAACACCGCCGAAGGCAAGGTCATCGTGGCGGCGTTCACCGACTCGTACAACAACGTCGTGCGCGCCGTGAAGAACTACAAGCAGCAAACCGTCGCCGGCGGCCTCGGCACGGGCGGCCAGTTGACCGTTCAGGACGACGACGCTCCGGCCCCCGCCAAGAAGGTCGTCCGCAAGAAGAAGAAGTAAATCGACGTTACCCGCACTTTCCCCCTCAAACCCGGCTTTTTTGCCGATGTTTGAGGGGCGAATCCGATCTCGGCAGATCGCCCCCCCCCCCCGTCAGACAGCATCGCCTCGCCAGACCTCCCGGGATGACCACCCGACGGCCGGCCTGATCCCCTCGCCCGATCTGCTTCAAATATCAAATATTTTGCCGTCCGGCAAACGAATCGACCCCGTGGGCAAAGACCCCGGCACAGCCGCACCCCGCGACGCCCCTATCATTCACTTCGTGCCTTCCCCCAGCATTCTCCGGCCGTAACGTTGCCGCGCGCCTGTCGTCCGGTGCCGCGATCCCCGACATTTTCTGTTCCCTTCTCGATGCCAGGATTCGTATGACGAAGCCTTCGCAGCGCGCAGTCCCGACAATCGATGCCAGCGACGCCCCTGCCGCCAAGGACATCGCCCATGCCTGGGCCCAGATCGGCGCCGCACTCAGCCCTCACCCTGATTGCCCCCTACCGAATTGGACCGGTGGCGGCGACACGCTGCATCAACATCTGCTCGTCATCGGCACCGGGCACGATACCGAGATGGTCAGCCAACTGCGCCATCTGGAAACCGCCGCCGCCCGGTTCGGCAAGATCGGCTTCGTGGGGCCGCCCGATGCGCGCCGGCTCGTCGAATGGTCGATGGGGGATCGGGTTGTCGTACTCTCGCGCATGCCGCGCGACGTGTCGGACTGGGATCTTCGCTGCCCGCTTGCCACGCTCGCCAGAACGCTCGGGCCACAAGCCGCCCATGCCCACGCGGGACGCCCGTTTCTGCGCGTGGCAAGTACCGCAGCCCGCCATTGGCGTGACCGGCTCGCCGCAGCGGCGCAGCATGGTTTCTGTGTGGGTTTTGCCGGACTGGAAGCCTTCGCGGACAACACATGGATGGATTCGATGGGAAACGCCTCGCGACTGATGTCGCTAGCCCCATTGCTGCGCGTGCCCGGCGTATCGTGGATACCGCTGGGGCAGCCCGAAGATGAAGCGTTTGTTGCAATTCCGTCTGAATCCGTCGACTGGATCGACTGGCGCGCCGATTGCGACGACCTCGCCGACGCGGCGTCGCTCATCGACAATCTCGATCTGGTGATCTCGCTGAATGCGGTGCACGCCCATCTGGCCGAAGGCCTAGGCGTCCCCGTCTGGCGTCTGGGTGCTGCCCGGTCGGCTGCGTCGCATCATGATGATCGGCACGGCACCCACTTCGGCAACGACGATCGCTTCTCACCTGACGACCTCCGCCACTACCAATTGCCACCCGCCGCCGACGACTGGCCCGGGGCGGTAGACGCCGCCGCCACAGCACTGCTCGCCATGGCAACGGAGTTTGAAGGCTGGACACGCTGATCGCCCCGTCAACATCTGCACAGCGCCGGCGTTGAAAGGGCGCACGCGTGCCTCTCAGCGGAAGCGGGTCCTAGCAGGGCTTGCAGCCGCACCGGACACGTCCGCGATCGCCGCGCCAACACAGACAGCGCGGCGCGGCGTTGGCAGACTCACGCCGCCCAGCGATCGCCCACTTGCGCCGTTTTGACCCAGGTCATGAACGCCGAGGCCTCGGGCGTATCCGCCGGTGCCGACCAGCTCGCGTAATCCGCCTCGACGAACGGACGATACGGGCCGTGCTTGACCTCGAAGATCACCGCGCCCGGATCGAGCGACAGCACGGTGTGGTGAGTGCCAAGCGGCGTTTCGACCACGCTCGTGTCTTCTCCCAACACCAGGCGCCCCACAACGACACCCGCCGCATCGAACGTCAATACGACGAATCGTCCGCGCAACGCCGTGAGCAACTCCCACGTGTGGTGATGCAGATGCGGGCGAATATAGGTCTCAGGTTCCATGGCAATCGCCAGACGCTGAATCGAATCGTCCAGCGATTCGTGCAGGTTCTGGTTCATACGGGCACGGGGCGATTGCGCAGCTTGCCCGGTCAACGCGTCGAGCGCGGCAAAGGTCAACGTTTTCATGGGGTTATTGTGATGTGAGGGGGGATGCGTCAGACAGACGGCAGGCCACGAGTGTAGCAAATCGCCCCGCGCCGTCTGCCCATAAAAAAACCCGCCAGCTGGCGGGTTTTTCGACTTCGCACTGCATTGCGCCAATACGGCGCAACCGGTGCTTAGTACATCTTCTTCTTCAGGGTCTGGCTGCGCAGACGCTTACGCAGACGGGCCACGGCAGCCGCCTTCTTGCGCTTGCGTTCAGCCGTCGGCTTTTCGTAAGCAGCGCGTGCCTTGACTTCCTTGATCAGGCCCGTGCCGTCGATGGCGCGACGGAAACGACGCAGTGCGACTTCAACGGGTTCACCGTCTTTGATAACGATCTTGGTCATGCAATATCTCGAATAGTAATCCGGCCCCATAAGAGCCGTAAATTTGATTTACCGCGCAAAGACACCATTCCCCGCCCTGCCGGAGACATCCCCCAGGCCAGGCGCGACGAACGGACTTGCTACGGACTGCACTACACCACATCCGGCGGGACCGCGACTCACCTCCTCTGCGATCTCCCGATTGGCTTTCGACCCCCAGCTCGCTATCTGCGAACCCGGTATCGCGCCTTCCAGACTGGCTGAACGGTTGATTGATGGCGAAGCGGCGCGCTCATCGTTCGTCAGTGAGCCCCGCTTCCCGCAATGCCCATATTTTGGACAAGGTCGTGATTATACACAGAAAGGACGTCAAATGCACACGATTTGCTACCCCTTCATGGGAAACGGGCCCTGCCAGCACATGACAGAGCCCGTTCCGGGCAAAGAGGACGTCAGGCGCCCTCCCCGCCAATCAAGCCGAAATCGCGAGATTCCGCCTGAAAAGCCGCTTAGAACTTGTGACGCACGCCAGCGATCACGGCGATCTGCGATTGCGCGCCGGTGCCCGTCGGGCCACCAACGTTGTCGATCGCGGCAACGACTGCGTCACCCGTAGCACGCTGGTACACGCCGTTCAGGTACGTTTCGGTGCGCTTGCTGAATGCGTAGGTCGTGCCGGCGTTGATCTGGAACCAGCGCGGCTTCGTGCCCTTCGAGATGCCCGACAGTGCCGTTGCACCGCCCACGCTGCCATCGCTGTAGATGAACGCCAGGCCGCCCACCAGATTCGGAGCGATCTGGTACTTGCCGTTCAATTCGAACGTGTTCACGCGGATCGACGACTGGTTGACGTACTTCACCTTGGCATAGCTGTACACGAAACCGATCGTGGCCGCCTGGATCTGGTACGAGACACCTGCCGCAGCGATGTCGTGCTTGTCCACGGCGCTCGTGTAGAAGATGTCCGTAGCGCTGGAGTAGTCGTTCGACACGGCACCGGAACCGTTAGCCGTACCCGGGCTCGACAGGTGCATGTAGCCGAGGGCTGCGGTCAGCGGACCATTCGCGTACGAAGCGCCGAGGCTGAAGGCGTTGTTGTGCGAGAAGCCCGTGCCGTTGCCGGTGTTCGGCTCGTTGCTGAAGCCGTACAAGGCGCCGAACGAGAAGCCGCTGTAGTTCGCGCTCGTGTACTTGACCGAGTTGTTCACGCGGAACGAGTTGTACAGGTTGTCGATGTCGCCGATGTGCGCGCCGTATTGCGTCGCCCACTGCTTGGCGGACGTGAGCGGGCTCACGAAGTCCACCACGGAGTCGTACTGACGACCGATCGTGACGGTACCGGCTTGTGCGCTTTGCAGACCCACGTATGCCTGACGACCGAACATGCGGCTGTTTTGCAGCATCGTGCCGTTCATCAGGTTAAAGCCGTTTTCCAACACGAAGACAGCCTTCAGACCGCCACCCAGGTCTTCCGAGCCCTTCAGGCCCCAACGGTTGCCCTGACCAATGCCGCTCACGGCCTGGAAGTTGTGTGCACCCTTGGCGTTCAGACCGCTGGCGACGTTATTGACGTAGGCAACGCCGGCATCGATCACGCCGTACAGCGTCACGTTGGTCGTCGAGCTTTGCGCCATTGCCGGCGCAGCAACGGCGAAGCTGGCTGCCGCCAGCGCCGTGAATTGGAAGCGCTTCATCTTTATCCTCTTTGATAGTGGTCTTATATTTGTGGCCTGCCACGCAGGCGTCTCCTGCCGATACCGGCCGCCTCGTTCCGTGTGACGACGATGCTGCAACCGCATATGCAATGGAGTACTCACCAAATGACGAGCGGTGCTTTCCCTATTCAGGAATAGCACCGCCGGTCACTTGCAAGCGGGTGCATTCTGACACGTTAGCGTCACACGTCGCACGTCAGTGGTGCATTTGCAACACATGAAATATCCGGCATATGCGACGCGCGGCATCGATGATTCGGTGCCCTTGATAATGTCCATCACCGGCTCGCAATATGCGGTGCGACTTCGCATCGATGACCGCGCGCCTGTCTCCATGGCAAATATCAACGACGCAATGAAAAACGGCGCATCGCCGGATGGCGTGCGCCGTTTCAGGTATCGCAAATGTCGGAACCGTGATCTTCGATCGGTATTACGTGACGGTCAATTCTTGAGCGGCGAGACACTCACGCCGACGTTGCGCGCTGACGTGAGGTCGCGGCGACACGTGTCACGGGCTTGCGTGCGCGCGCCGGTGACTTGACCGGCGCGGCGCCGTTGACGGCTTTCGCCGGCACGACAGGTTTCGGTGCCTTCACTGCCTTTGTCGGCATGGCGACCTGGTTGTCCTTCTCGCCCTTCCCAGCCTTGGCCACCTTCACGACCTTGGCAGGCTTTGCCGCTTTTTCCGCCTTCGGCGCTTTGGCTGCATCAACCGACTTGACGGTCTTGACGGCCTTGCCCTCCGACTTCTCCGCCTTCACACCTTTCACCGCTTTCGCGCCCTTCGCAGGCTTCTCGTTCTTCACACCGACAGCCCCCGCCGTCGGCTTCGCGGCGGTCTTCGGCGCGGCCTTCGCAGCAGCCAGTTCGAGATCGATGGTGTGCTTCAGACCCGCGATCACCGGCGCGGCGAGATCGTCCGCATAATGATCGAACCAGCGCTTGGCTTGCAGCAGCTTCTTTCCACCGAGACGTCGCTTGTGGTCGTCGTCGCTGGCGATCACCTTGGCGGAGAGCCGCGCACGCCCCTTCGAAAGGCGTTCCAGAACGGTAATGATGGTGAACCCGCGATGCGACGTCTTCTGCTCGGCAGACATACTGGCCTCCTGATGTACCTGCCCCCTGGCAGGCCCGGATTAGGTCGAAGCCACGATCGGAATCCTCGTGGATGCGATCGATCCTACCACGCCGCAATGAACGTGCCAGCACGTGTGCGACGTCCAGCAGACTCAGTGTGTTGCCGACGCCACGTCAGGTGGTTTGGGCGGCTCAGGCGCCTGCGCGAAATACTGAACACTGGCCGGAATCGCAAACCGGATGTCCTGCGCCAGAAACGCGCGCATGAGTGCGAGGTTGATGTCCTGCTGCAAATCCATATAGAGGTTGTAATCCGGACTGAGCACGAAGTAGACGACCTCGAAGTCGAGCGAACTCGCGCCGAACTGCTTGAAGTGCGCGCGATCGAAGCGCGTTTTGCCCGACGCCTGCACGACCTCCTTCACCAGCGCAGGCACCATCGCGAGCTTGTCGGGCACCGTGTGATAACTCACGCTGAACGTGAACACGATACGTCGCTCGGACATGCGCTTGTAGTTGTGCAGCGTGTTCTTGAGCAATTCGGTATTGCCGCAGACGATTTCCTCGCCGCTCAGGCTACGAATGCGCGTGGTCTTGAGACCGATGCGCTCGATCGTCCCCGCCACGTCGCCGAAGACGATGAAATCGCCCACTTCAAAAGGCTTGTCCAGTCCGATCGCCAGCGACGCGAACAAGTCGCTGAGAACGTTCTGCACAGCGAGCGCTACGGCCACGCCGCCGATGCCGAGGCTGGCAACGAATGCCGTGATGTTCACACCGAAGTTCGCCAGCATCGCAAGCAGCAGTACGGCCCAGGCAAGCACACGCACCGTCCACGCCGTCATCGTGACGATCACCGGGTTATCCGGCACGGTGGCGCGATGCTGCAAGCGACGTGTCGACCACGCGCCGACCGCACGATTCACCCACAACGCGAGTTGCAGGCATAAGAGTACGGTCCAGCCATGCACGATGGCAGTGTCCCACTTGTCGCCGAGGTCGAGCATCTTCAGGCCGATGAGCAACGCTGCGACGAAGATCACGAAATGGCGCGTCGCCCCGAGTACCTCGGCGAACACGCTGGCGGCCGGCGATTGCAGGCGCCTCGACAGCGCGCCGAATCGTCCCAGCGCGAACCGCAACACGCCAGTCAGAATGCCGTAGCTCAACAACATGGTGACAGCCGCGAACAACCAGTCGGCCGGTGAAATGCCTTCGAATGCCTTAAGCGATGTGAGCGTACCGATTTGCAAGCGTGTCCTCCTTGCATAGGTGTGCGTATGGCGTGCATATGGCGCGCGCGTGCCCTCGTGCGCGCAGGTAAGCGGCGCGGGCGTACGTGGACGAGCGTCGATGAAAAGGTCGAAGCGATCGACAGAGCAAGGTACGTGCCGGGCGGAAGATCGGGCGACCGGACGACCGGGGCTCAGGTCGTTCTGATACGAGGCAGACACGTTGGTTCCGGGAAATAACCAACGCGTGGGAACGCGCACGCCGGGGGGGCAAAACGCTAGCCGACGTGCGCCTGGAGTGGCACAGACCGCTCAAAAGATTTTCAATCGATGAAAAGCATGTGAGTGCCCGTGCAAGACCGTCGACGCGATCAGTTCAGCCGTTGCCAGATCGAGATCGGCACATCGCCATTGGGACGCGGCACCACGCGATAGCTCAACTCATTGCCCTTGAGCTCGAAGTTGCGCTTCTGTTGCTCGCCCTCCCAATTCGGAAAAGAAGCGTTCTGAATGTGAAACGTCAGCGTGCCCTTCGCCTGATCGACGCTGATGGTGCCGATGTGCGTACTCGATCCCATCACGGCCGCCTTGTATTCCTCGGGCGTTCCCGTGGCTTTGTCTCCAGAGGCGAACCGAGGGCGCTCCGCCTTGAAAATCTGCAACGAGTAATGGCCCTGCGCATCGATCAGCAGAAATCCCTTGGGCGCGGCGCCGTAATCCCGACCGCGCGAACCGTCAGGATGCTGAACGTCGGCCGCGACCAGCGTCCACGTTCCCACGAACGAAGGATCGATGGCAGCGGCGTCTGCGCGCGGCGCGGCCGCCATCAACGTGCACGCCGATATCACGGCGACGAACATGCTGCGCTTGAAAATCGTCTGGCTACTCATACCGAAAATTTCTCCATGAACGCGTTCCATGACAGGTCGAAATGGCACGCAAAGAATGGCCTGATCGGTAGAGGCGGAGGTACGTGACGAGCGCCACCGAATCCATGACCCGCACCCATGATAGCCAGACGAACTGTGCAATGAATGCGATAATTCGGCATCGATCATTCGGAAAAACTGAACGATGCCGTTACCTAATCTCGATATGGACGCGCTCCGCACGTTTGTCGCAACCCAGCAGCTCGGCAGCCTGAATCGCGCCGCCGAGCGGATCGGCCGCTCGCAATCTGCGGTCAGTCAGCAGATGCGCAAGCTGGAGGAACAGGTCGGCCATCCGCTATTTCGCCGACAGGGGCGCGGGCTCGCGCTGACGGACGCTGGCGACATGATCCTTTCCTACGCGCACCGCATTCTCGATCTCAACGACGAAGCTGTGCTGGCCGTGCGCGGCGCGTCCATCGAGGGCGTCGTCCGCTTCGGCCTGCCGGGCGATTTTGCCGAAACGTGGCTCCCGGCAGCGCTCGGACGGTTCAAGAAAACGCATCCGGTGGTGCGCGTGGAAGTTGCCGTCGAGCGAAACGGCGTACTGCTCGAGCGACTGGATCGCGGCGAACTCGATCTCGTGCTCGTCATGGGCAACGAACACCGCCCCGATGCCGAACCGCTGGCGACACTGCCGATGACGTGGATCGGCCCCGCTGACACCGACACGCTCGTCCGCCCCGGCCACGCGTTGGACCTGGCCCTGTACAACCCGCCCTGTTTCTTCCGACGCGCCGGCATCGAAGCGCTCGATAACGCCAACATTTCGTGGCGACTGGCCTACACGACGGCCAGTCTGCAAAGCCTGTGGTCAGGCGTTGCCGCAGGTCTGGGCATCACCTTGCGAACCGGAGCGGGCATTCCCTCGTCGCTCAGACGGCTCGGTGCGCAGGAAGGCCTTCCCCCGCTACCGTCCGTGAAGCTGTGCCTGCACGGACGGCATCAGGACACCTCGCCCGCGCTGGCGCAACTCAAGCGGGTTGTGACGGAGTGTGCAAGCGAGCACCTGCTGTCGTGAATCCGGCGAGGCGCCCTGCCCATCAACCGGCACACGGTGTGGTGGCACATCAGTGTGTGATGGCCCCGGGGCAAAGCGATGCAAATGAGTGCGCCTTTCGGTCGGGGGCTGTTAATGGCTACCAAAAAAGTCCATTATTTCGAAATTGACTGAACCATTGACTGAACCAAATAGGAAGTGCATCGATGCGCCGAGCCGAACAGATAGAACTGGCACTGGCGCCGCGGGAAGATGGCGTCCCGTTGCAGCGATGGCTGTACGACGAACTACGCGCCGCAATCCTGACCGGCCGATTATTGCCAGGGGCACGCCTGCCGTCGTCGCGCGATCTTGCATCGCGTCTTGCTTTATCGCGTGGAACGGTGCTGGGGGTGTTTTCGCAACTTGCCGCAGAAGGCTATCTTGCGGGCACCGTCGGACGCGGCAGCTTCGTCGCGCCCGAACTGCCAGACCGGCGCATCAACAGCAATACACGGCCGTCGAGTCCCCGGAGCAACACGCGGGCACACGTCGACGGCCATCAAAACGGTGATGTCGAGGACACGTCGGCGCACACCATCCCGCTATCGTCCCGGGGCCGCCTGCTCTCGCGAAGCGCCTTTCAGATCACCGGTCGCGCGGATGCCGCTCGAGCCTTTCGCGCCAGCCAGCCCGATCTCGATGCATTTCCGTTCGCGCTATGGGCACGGCTCGCGGCCAAGCGTTCGCGGCGCACTCGACGCGATCTGCTCTGCGACGGCGAAGCACAGGGATATCGACCGCTACGAGAATCGATTGCCGGCTACGTGGGGATATCGCGGGGCATCGCATGCACGGCAGATAACGTGGTGGTGCTGGGTAGCGTGCAGCAGGCGATCGACCTGAGCGCGCGCCTGTTGCTCGATCCGGGCGACGCTGCGTGGATCGAGGACCCCGGCTATCCCGGTGCCCGCCTCGTACTTGAAGCGGCAGGTGCGCGCGTAGTCGGCGTACCTGTCGACATGGGCGGCATGGATATCGAGTGGGCGCGGCAGCATGCACCCGACGCGCGACTCGTCTACGTCACAGCAGGACGGCAGGCGCCGCTCGGACCACCGCTCGCGCTGGAACGGCGACTGTCGCTGCTCGAATGGGCTCGAGATCGGGACGCCATCGTCATCGAAGACGACTACGACAGCGAATATCGCTTCGAAGGCAACCCGCTCGCCGCCCTGAAAAGCCTCGATCACTACGGCCATGTGATCTACTGCGGGACATTCAGCAAATTGCTGTTTCCGGGGTTACGCATCGCATACGCCATCGTGCCGGACCGGTTGCTCGATTCATTCGTCGCAGCCTTGTCGCTGACGGCACGGCATGTCCCGCTCGACCCGCAATCCGTCCTCCATGAATTCATCGCCGAAGGTCATTTCGGACGCCACATTCGACGTATGCGATTGTTGTACGGCGAGCGCGCCGAAGCGTTGAGCAGCGCCGTCAACCGGCATTTGGCAGGCGCGCTGCATGTACCTCGGATCGTAGCGGGCCTCGATGCGCCGGCGTTCCTTGCCCCCGGTTCCGACGACACCGATGTGGCACGCCGCGCCGAATGCGCAGGCATAGAAACGCGGCCACTGTCGCGCTACGCGATCGAGCGGCAAGCGCCGCCCGGGTTGGTGCTGGGGTTTGCCGCCATCGACAGCGATGCCGTGGCATCCGGCGTGATCGCGCTTGCGCGCGTGCTCTGCCGCTAGGGAGATGCATCACCCGATACGCATCTAAATGGCTCTCAAAAGAAGCGGTAAATGGATCTTCTAAGCAGACCATTACGCTTCTATTCTGCGGTGCATCTCCCCCTCAGAGTTCGCCATGTCGACTATTGGATTTCCCCTGCGGTCCGCGCACGCCACGACGCGGTTTCGTCCCCTTTGGATAGTGCCGCCCGTCGCCGCCATGCTTTATCCGCTCCCGCTGATCGCCTTTCACCGCTTCATCGGCATGACGGAAGGCCCGCAGGCGCAGGGTGCCGTCTTGCCGTGGCTCGGCGCGACGGTTTCGTTGCTATTAGCCTTCGCCGTGCCCCTGATCGCGTTGATCAGCGCACTGTGGCTCGCCGCGATTCCCAACCCCACGCGTGCAGAGCTTTACGCACGGCGCACGGCATTTCTCGCGGTGGCGGCGCCGCCACTTTTCACGTTCACGGGCGTCGTGCTTTACATGGTGGGCAAACCCAGCCTGGACATCTGGCTGCTGGGCGTGATGTGGGCGGGACTCACCGTGCTGATTGCCACGAGCGACCGGACCGCACCGGTCATCGTGCCGAGCGCGAAATACAGCGCCGGGACACGAGTCGCTCACGGTATCGCCGCGGCATTGATACTCGTGACGTTCATGATCGGCCACATCGCCAACCATTTCGTCGGTCTGGTGGGCGCCGAGGCGCATGGCGTCGTGATGCACGTACTGCGTCACATTTACCGGGCGACGCTGGTCGAACCGTTGTTGCTCGCGGCGTTTGCCTTTCAAATCATGAGCGGCGCCGTCATGTCCTGGCGCTTCACGACGCGACCGACCGACCGCTTTCGCGCCTTCCAGATCGCTTCGGGTATCTATCTGATGTTCTTCATCATCAGTCACACCAACGCCGTTCTGGTGCTGGCGCGGGGCGTCGAGCACATTGATCCGGGCTGGGGGTTCGCCATCGGCGCACCGACCGGCCTCATCCACGACCCCTGGAACATTCGCCTATTGCCGCTCTACAGCATTGCCGTGTTCTTTTTGCTCTCGCATCTCGGGTCGGCCACGCGTGGCGTCATGCTCGCTCACCGGCAGCGCAAGGAAAGTGGCGATATGGTGATGGTCGTCGGCACGGTACTCGCCGCATGCGCCGCCACGGTCATCACACTGGCCATGTGCGGCCTGCGTGTGCACTTCGGCTGAAGCGAAACACGACGCCAGCAAATGTCGGCGGCACCGACGCGTGAACGTGTGTGCCGCCGGGTGCCCCACCGGTCAGACGGATGGGGCATGCCTCATGGCTTATCGGCTTGCGTTCGCTGCGTCGGACGCGGCCGCGAGCCATTCGCGGGCTTTTTCCCGGCGACGGCGCGCCAATCGAGCTTCGCCTTCGTCGCGGCGCTGCGGGTCGCCGACCAGATACGCGTGAATGTCGGCCACCGGGCGAATGAGGCCACGAGCGCCCCATTGACCTTCAGGGATTTCCGTCGGGAAAACCCAGACGCGCGGCGCAACGTCATCGAACGTCGTGTTCTCCGCCCGGGCGAAGGCTTCGGTGATTTCGTGGACGAGGCGTGCCCGCGACGCATCGGTGTACTGGCCCTCGGGCACACTCGGAATCACACGGTATCGCGGCAGCGCCGACAATTCGCCCGCACAATACACGGCTGCCGGACGGTGCAGATTCAGGACGGTAACGCCGCGGGCCACGGGGTCCTGCGGATCGTAACCTTCGGCGCGAATCAGAATTTCGGTCAGATCGTGGATGAGCCGCTTTTCGGCCTCGGGTGTCAGGGCATCCTGCGGAATGAGTGCATCGATCATTGGCATGGGGTAACGCTCCTTTTGCGGTGAAATCGGTCACCATTCTCGCGACACGGGTACACAAACGTAAGCGGCACAATGGCCTTCATAAGTGGGAAATCGGACACGATGACGACAACGATCCGGATCTGGGTGTACGACGGCATTCTGGCGTCCGGTGTCGCCGGGCCGATCGACGTCTTTCATGCCGCCAATCGCATCAGTGCGCGGGATAAAGGACACGACCGGCACAATCCGGCGCTGCCGTTCGCATGGCGCGTGGAGTCGCCTGACGGGCAACCTGTCAGGGCTGCCGCGGGCCAGACGATTGCCGTCGATGGGAAAATCGAGCCTGACGGGCGCGCGGATGCCATCCTGCTTACCGCGCCCTATCTTGCCGATATGGACGAGTTCATCGCCCGTCACGCAACCATGGCCGCGCTAACTGACGCGCTGCGGAGGCACCATCGCGCGGGCGCGATACTGGCCGCTTACTGCACAGCGAATTTTCTGCTGGCGGAAGCAGGATTGCTGGACGATCGGACAGTCGACCTGCGACGTGAGCAGGCAGCGGAATTCGCGCGTCGCTATCCTCGCTATTCTCGCCATCCGACCGTCGAGTTACGCGCACAGGAAATCGTGATGTCTCACGACGGGATTATGTCGAGCGCAGCCGTCACGTCGTACCTCAACCTCGCCGTGCGACTCGTCGGGGCACTCGCCAACGACACGCTCGCGAGTGCGACGGCAAAGGCCCTGTCCATCGACATGCATCGCACCTCGCGTGCGTCAACGTCATACGCATCACTATTACGCGAGCACGGCCATCCCGACCCGCTCGTCGCCCGTGCGCAAAAGCGCATGGAAACCAATCTCCGGCATCGTTTCCGACTGAGCGAACTGGCGGCATCGCTTGCTGTGAGCGAACGCACGTTGAACCGACGCTTCAAGCACGCTACCGGACAAGCGCCACTGGAATATCTTCAGAATCTGCGCATCGAATTCGCCAGGCGCATGCTTGAATCGAGACCGGTTGCCCTTGGCGAACTGAGTCAAAGCGTGGGCTATGAAGACGTCGGGACGTTTCGCGATCTGTTCAGGCGAAAGACGGGGTTGTCCCCCCGCGAGTACCAAATCAAATGTCAATCACGCGGCATCCGTCGCACCACCTCGACCTGAATCTGAACGGAGCGCAGCAAAGGAGGAGTGTTGTGTGCGGCGTCGATCATGAGCAGGCTACCAGGCATCGGCTTCGCTATGCCGAGGTATCCATCGTCTGCATCACGGTACGCAACGCGGCATGAGCACTGTCGAGTGGCCGCCGGTCGTCGTCGGCAAGCGCCAGTGCAGCCGCCATCCAGGGATGGGCGTAGACCACGACATCCGCCCCCGCATCGAAGGCATCGTTCGCAGCCGCAGCAACGAGCGCGTAGCATTCACGGGCATCGTCGGCACTGCCACTACTAAAAAGTGTCCAGGCACGCTCGACGAGGACGACATCGATCGACGTGGTCTTGTCGCTTGCGTATCGCTCGAAGAGCTTTCGGTTCGGCTCGATCGTGGATTCGACAGCGCACAACACCGTGATCTTTCCGCCGATGCGATTCGCCTCGACGGCCAACGCAACGTCGGCTCTCACGATCGGAACCGGTGGGTGCTCGATGCTATCGGCGGCTGCGCCAAGCGTTGCACACGTCAGAATGACCGCGTCGGCTTGCTCCGCCAGGGCCAGAAGACGGTGACACGCTTCCTCTTTTACGTCTGCCGGCATCGTGCCTGCGCGCTGCACCGCCTCGCGCAGGTAAGGCCGAAGTTCATGATGAAGATTTTCCTCTGAAAAACCGAGGCTCCTGGCCGTGTCGTCGAACAGGCGCTCGTTGCTCCCGATCGTGTGTAAAAAAGATATGCGCATTGCCTGCTCCTTCCTTGTCAGTCCGTCTGGCGCCTCGCGAGCGATGTCAGAAGCCCCGATAGCGGTATTTGCGTTGGAAAGATTGTTCAGGGTTGGCTATCGCCTAGCAAGGCAACGTCTTTTACCGGTATGTTTTATACCCCCCGAATTCCGGGACGCCGCCCGGCATTACCCCCGCACTACTTAGCGGAAACACGCTGTCGAACGACCGATGCGAGCAAGTCGACGAATTCGGCGCCGACCTCTGTCAGATGGCTGCGCTCGAAGAGCCGTAATTCAATTGCGGGCAGCTTGGGCAAACCACCGGCCCTGAGTGCCTGAATACCGCGCGGCACGCGGTGCGCCGTTCGCACCGATACCCCTTGCCCGAAACGCAGGGCAGCCCACACCCCGGGCAGGCTCGGCGTGGTCAGCGCGAGCCGCCATGCGCGTTGCTTGCCGTCGAGCGCGCGCATCGCCGCCTGACGGAACAGGCACGGATGATCGAACAGCACGAGCGGTACCGGTTGGCTGGCATCCGGCCATCCGCGCAACCGATGACTCGCGTACCAATACAGCGGCAACGTGGCGAGCAACGTGCCAGTGCGCGACTGCCCTGGCTCTGCGAACGCGATGGCCATATCGAGCTTGCCCACACGCACCTCTTCTTCGAGTGCGTAATTCCGGCCCGCCCGCACGTCGACATGTACGTCCGGACGAACCCGCGCGAACCGGGCCACGGCAATCGGCAGAATGTCTTCGCAGAAATCCTGGGGAAGCCCGATGCGAATCGATACGGTGGAGGCGCTTGCCCCCAGCGCCACCGCCGCTTCGTCGTGCAGCTCGATGATGCGGCGACCGTAATTCAGCAGCGTGTCGCCCGCTTCCGTGAGGACCAGCCGACGCCCCTGCCGCTCGAACAGCACCTGACCGGCCTGCTCCTCCAGACGCTTGAGCTGCATGCTCACGGCGGATTGGGACCGTCCAAATTGCACGGCCGCACGCGCGAAGCTGCCGAGATCGATCCCGGCCACCATCGTGCGCAATGCATCGACGTCAAATCGTGTCGTCATGAATTCATCCGTTTTTGTGAAGTATCACTTAAGATATTTTCGATATTAATAAGTATAGGATTCGAATATAGTCGACCGCAAAGTTTCCAGCCAATGAACCTGCGCACCGACAAAGGATGCAACCATGACCGACATGGCACCGATTGGATTTATCGGCCTCGGCACGATGGGCGAGCCGATGGCATTGAATCTTCGCCGTTCAGGCGCCCCGCTCGTCGTGTGGAACCGATCGCCTGAGAAGTGCGAGCGTCTGGCCGCCGCAGGCGCAGAGGTCGCGCCGGATGCGAACGCCGTGTTCGCCCGATGCACGACCGTCATGTTGATGCTCATGGACGGCAACGCCATCGACGCCGTGCTCGCACGCAACACACCGGCATTTGCCGCGCGCGTCCAGGGACACACCGTCGTGAACCTGTCGACGGTGGAACCGGAGTATTCGCAGGCGTTGGCCGACGACATCCGCGCTGTCGGCGGACGCTTCGTCGAAGCGCCCGTGTCGGGCTCGCGCATTCCGGCGGAAAAAGGCGAGCTTGTCGCCATGCTGTCGGGCGCGCCTGAAGACGTCGAAGCCATCAGCGGCCGGCTGGCCCCCATGTGCCGCCAGCACTTCACCTGCGGGCCGGTGCCCGGCGCCTTGCGCATGAAGCTGGCGGTCAATACGTTCCTGATTACGATGGTCACCGGTCTGGCCGAAGCGGCACGCTTCGCCGACGGACACGGACTGGACATGCGCCGCTTCGCCGAGATCCTTGATGCCGGTCCGATGTGCAGCGCCGTGTCGCGCGTCAAGATCGGCAAGTTGCGAGACAACGATCTGGCAAAACAGGCGAGCATCACCGACGTGTTGAAGAACAGCGATCTGGTGATGAATGCCGCCGGTCTGGCGGGCATCACCATGCCGCTCATGCAGGTCTGCCGTGACCTGTACGCGCAAACCGAGTCGATGGGCTTCGGCGAGCAGGACATGGTGGCTGTCGTCAAAGCCATCGAACGCGCGTCGCACACCGCTTGACGCAATACCGGAACGCATCCGACGAGATCAAGGCAATCCCATGATCGCGCGGTGCTGACGGGCGAGGACGCAAAAGGAGCGGAGGAGGAGACACCGTGCGAATTATCGACGTCAGGGAACTGACGATTCCGATATCCCGCTACGCCGACAGCACCATCGCGTCTGGCGGGTTGACGACCAGTCTGGTGGCGGTGACCACCGATGTCATGCGATCCGGTACGCCGGTCGTCGGTTACGGTTTCGCTTCCGTCGGACGCTTCGGCCAAGGGGGCCTGATCCGCGAGCGCTTCGCACCGCGCCTCATTGCGGCCGACACGCTGTCCGACGAGGCCGGCAACGAGTTGGACCCGCTGCGCGCGTGGTCGGTCATGATGCAGGGAGAAAAGCCGGGCGGGCATGGCGAGCGCTGCGTTGCCGTCGGCACGCTCGACATGGCGATCTGGGACGCGGCGGCCAAGATCGCCGACCAGCCGCTGTATCGGTACGTGTCGGAACGTCTGTCCCCGGCAGGTCTGTCCACGGCACTTCTGTCCCAATACGCACTGCCCCCGCGCGTTTCGGTCTATGCCGGTGGCGGATACCGCTATCCCAAAGACGATCTCCGCCGTCTGTCCGACGAGATTCGCTATTTCACCGACCTCGGTTTCACCCGCGCCAAGATCAAGGTGGGCACCGATCTCGATCAGGATCTGGCGCGCATCGATACCGCCGCCTCAAGGCTCGCAGGCCCATCGCATCTGGCCGTGGACGCGATGAACACCTACGACCTCGCCAACGCACTGCGTGCCGCACGCGCGTTCGCACCGCTTGGGTTAGCGTGGTTCGAGGACATCTGCGATCCGCTGGATTTCGAAACGCTGTCGCGCGTGGCGTCGATCTACAGGCATCCGATCGCCGCCGGTGAGGCGCTGTTCTCGCGCGCCGAGGCGCGGTTACTCGATCTGCATGGAGGCTTGCGGCGAACGCAGGACATCCTCCTGTTCGATCCCACGCATTGCTACGGGCTGACGCATTACTACGAGATGGTGATCGACATGATCGGGCGTGGCTGGCCTCGCACGGCCTTCTGGCCGCACGGGGGACACCTGTTCGGGCTGCATGTCGTGGCGGCTCTGCATCTCGGTGGGGCGGAACTTAATCCATCGGCCTTCGCGCCATTTCAGGCAATGCCTCACGAACTGAGCATCGAAGACGGCATGATCGATTTGCCGCAGGCCCCCGGCATCGGCTTCGAATTACAGGACGATACCCGCCGGGCGTTCCGGCAGTTGCTGGACTGACAGACGGGGATATGTCGTGAAGTGGGAAGCGACGCCCGCACATGCCTGTATCGCCGTCGGGTGCCTATTGGCGAACGTGCAACAACGCGTACGCTTCGTGCACGACGTCCATCACGCCGAAGCTCATGACAAGTCCCGCGTCGTCGAGCGCATCCAGATCCCACCATCGCGCTTCGAGTGCGTCGTCGCCGGCCACGGGTTCGCCTGCGACCCAATGGCAGAGTACGGCGATCAGCACGAAGTGATGGCGCAAAACGCCGCCCTCGCCCTTATCAAGCACATCGACCGCCGTGAACGTCTTCACCGCGTCGGCGGTGACCGACGTCTCTTCGAATATCTCGCGCGTCGCGGCTGCCATGATCGACTCGCCCCGGTCGATCTTGCCGCCGGGGAAGCCCCAATATCCGGCGTCCGGTTCGTTACGGCGCCTGACCAGCAGCACTCGCCCGTCTTTGAAAACCACACCGATCGTTGCCGCAACGGGGCCCACGTGTTGTGGTTTCGATGCTGCCGTGTCGATTGCCGACGTCATTACCCGCCTCTCTGAACAAAAAATGGGCCGACCACAACGATCATCGCGATCATCGCGATCACTGCGATCAAAGGTCACCGTACTGACGTCAAAGCTTACGCGCTCATGCCCGCACGGACAACACAACAGATCAACCCACGAGCCCTTGCGCGGCCAGTACAGGCGCACTCTCGGCCGCAATCCACTCGCGAAACGCTGCAATCGCGGGTTCGTCCGCCCGCTCGCGCCGATAGATCACGTAGTAGTCGCCTGCGCTGGCTACCCGTGCAGGCGAAGCGACGACCAGATCGCCGGACGCTAGCTGATCTTCGACCACGACGTCGGGCACGAGCGCCACGCCACGACCGTCGAGCGCCGCGCGCACCGACATGAAGAAGTGGCCGAAATGCAGATCGCGCGCCCCGGGCCGGTAGGCCACGCCCTGCGTGCCGAACCAGTCTTCCCAGGCATGCGCACGGGAATCGGTGTGGATGAGCGGCAGACGCTGTAGTGCGGGCGGATCGAGCATCGTCAGTTTGCCCAGCAACGCAGGTCGGCACACGGGGACCAACACGTCGGCGAAGAGCCGGTCGTTGCTGACGCCCTTCCACTCCACCGTCATGACCAGATCGACACGCGGCGCGCCTTTGCGACGACGTTGCGCCGGCGGTTTCCCCACGCGAATTGCAATGTCGATGCCGTCGCGCTCGAACGACACCGGGGCAATCGACGTATGCAGCCGAACCTCGACGTTTTGATGCAGTTGCGTGAACTTCGCGAGCCGTGGCATCAGCCAGGTCGAAGCCAACGTGGGCAGGATACTGACGACCAGACTGCGCTTGACGTCGCGCGGCGCCAGCTCACGCGAAGCCACCTCGATCGCGTTGAACGACTTCTCCACCGTGCGAAAGAGTCGTTGCCCGGCCTCCGTCAGTTCGATTTCACGCGTGAGCCGGTTGAACAGTCTTACGCCGTAATGGGCTTCCAGATTCTTGATATGCCGGCTCACGGCGCTTTGCGTCACGCAAAGCTCGTCGGCGGCCACCGTGAAGCTCAGATGCCGTGCGGCGCATTCGAAGGCACGCAACGACAGCAGATTGGGCAGATCTCGTCTCACGATGTCGAAGTATCAGGTCGTGTCATGCATGAGTCTAGCTCATGCGTCGAGGCGATCAAATTGTTTGTAGACGGAAATTTGGCGGCTAACGATGGATCCCGTGCAAAGCGCAATCACGCGCAAGCAGGAGGAGAGAATGACCATCAACGACCGCCCCCGGGCACTGCTCGATGCCCGTGGACTCGCAAAATCGTTCGGCGCGACGCAGGCGCTGCGTCAGGCGAACTTGCGCGTGCAATCGGGCGAAGTGCACGCGCTCATGGGCGAGAACGGCGCGGGCAAGAGCACGCTGGTCAAGATGCTCGTCGGCGCGCTCAAACCCGACGCAGGCGAGATCGTTTTGCAGGGACAGCGATGTGAATTTCACTCGGTGCGCGACGCCATCGCCGCCGGTGTCGTGCCGGTGTACCAGCACGCCACCGTGTTCCCGGAACTGACTGTCGAAGAAAACCTGCGGGCATTCGATATTGCTCGGGCACAGCCGTTCGGCCGCCGTACAGCCAGCGCGCACCGCGACGACCTGCTAAGGGTCGCGCACCGGATCGGCCTTCATGTCGACGCCCGTCAACCGGTCGCCAGTTTGTCGATGGCCGAGCGCCAGTTGCTCGAAATCGCGCGAGGCGTTGCCGCGCAATGCTGCGTTCTCATTCTTGACGAGCCGACCGCAGCCCTCAACGAGCATGAGACCGAACGCCTTTTCACCGCAGTGGCATCCCTTAAGGCCGAAGGACTCGGCATCGTCTTCATTAGTCACAAGCTCGGTGAGATCACCCGCATCTGCGACGTCGTGACTGTTCTGCGAGATGGCGAAACCGCGATCAATGCAGCGCCGATCCACACGTTGTCGCATCGTCAGATCGTCGAAGGCATGGTCGGCCCTGTGGCTGAGCGCGAACCCCGCGATCCGGGGTCGGTCGGTGCGCCCCGTCTGATCGTGCGGCAAGCGGCGTGCCAATCGCGGTTCTCCGATCTGACACTGAGCGTCGGCGCAGGCGAAGTGGTGGGTGTCGTGGGACTCATGGGCGCCGGCGCCATCGAAGTCGGAGAAGCGCTGGCCGGTGCGCGCCCGCTGTCCGACGGCGACATTTCGGTCGACGGTCATGCGCTGGCCGGTGCGTCGCGCATGCGATTCATGCAGCACGGCGTGGGTTTTGTACCCGCCGACCGCAGCGCCGAAGGCATTCTGCCCGGCCTGAGCTGCGCCACCAACGCAGCGGCTTCGACGTTCGGCGCGATCGCTCGCGCACGCGTGCTGACGGCGCGCATGGAGCGGCAGGCGTCGGCGTCGTGGTTCGAAGCGTTGCGTGTCAAACCCGCCGATGCCAGTTTGCCCATCGACGCATTAAGCGGCGGCAATCAGCAAAAGGTCATGCTGATTCGCAATCTGGTGCTTCCCGGCCTGTCGGTCCTCGTGGTGATCGAGCCGACTCGCGGTGTTGACGTCCACGCCCGCGCCGCGATCCACGACGCGCTGATCGACGCCTCGCGGCGCGGCATCGCCATTGTGATCGCATCGACGGACACCGATGAAGTGGTCACGCTTGCACATCGCATCGTCGTGATGCGCGCCGGCCGCCCGGCGGGTGAGCTACCACGCGGCACGCCATTGGAAGACGTCATCGCGCGCATTGCCGACACGTCGCCCGTGCCCTCGGCCCGTACTACCGAACAGGAGATGCACCATGCAGCGGTTTGAACGCGTGCCGCCGGCACTCTGGGTCGGACTGGCATTACTGGTGGTTTGCTGGGTCGCGGTGCCTCGCTTCGGCACCGTCAGCAATCTCGCGAACCTCTCGCGCGTGGCGTCGATTCTCCTGCTCGCTGCCTTGGGGCAAACGATCGTGATCATCGCGCGCGGCATCGATTTTTCGATCGGATCGGCCGTCGCACTGTTCAGCGTGACAGCGGTCATGACGGGCGCGCAGTACGGCACCGGTGGCGCTTTCGCGCTTGCAACGCTGGCCGTCCTCGGGCTCGGCCTCGTCAACGGCCTGTTGATCGGCGTGATGCAGGCCCCGCCCTTTCTGGTCACGCTGGGCTCGATGATCGCCGTGCACGGACTTTGCGGCGCAATGGTGGGTGGCATGCCGCTCGACGCGCCGGCTGACATCGACTTCTCCACGCTCGTGCAAACCACATGGCTAGGCATTTCCGCACCGGTATGGCTTGCGTTGGGAAGCTTCGCGGGGGTCAGCGTCATCTTGAGTTTTACCCGCTTCGGCCGCGAGTTGTTCTCCCTGGGCAGTAACGAAACCGCGGCGAAACTCGCGGGTATTCCGGTACGCCGTCGCGTCGTCGGCGCCTATCTGTTTAATGCCCTGCTGGTCGCGGCGGCGGGTGCGGTACTCACTTCACGGCTCGGCTCGGGTCAGCCGAATCTGTATCCGGGGCTACCGTTCGAAGCGATTGCCGCTTGCGCTGTCGGTGGCGTGCCGCTCGCCGGTGGCAAGGGCGGCGCACTGCACACGCTCATCGGCGTGCTGATCCTGACGATTGTCGTCAATGCGCTCGTGCTGCTGAATTTGCCGAGTCTCGTACAGAACATGCTGCTGGGCATCGTGATCGTGGGTGCGGTGCTGGCGCGTCAGACAGGAATGAACGGGCGACGCGTGCGCGCGGCCCGTGCGGGATGAGCGGAGAACCTATGGATAACCAGAAAACAATGAGCGGCATCACCATGAACCGGCGTACGCATCTGCCAGCCCCGCGACTGCCCGGCACGCTGAGCTTGCGCGAACTGTCCGGCGTAGGCGCACTGATGGTGCTGTGGGTCGTGTTCGCGGTCATGGCGCCCGGCTTCGCCAGTTGGGTCAACATGGGCAACGTGCTGTCGCAAAGCACCTTCTTGCTCGTGCTATCGGTGGGCCAGATGCTGGTGATCGTGACACGCGGCTTCGACATCTCCGTCGGTCCCGTCGCCATCCTCGCTTCCATCGTTGCCGCGCAGACGGCGTTACGGGTTGGCGATACCGCCGCCATCGGCGTTGCCATTGCCATCGGTCTGGCGTTCGGCGCGATCAACGGCTATCTCGTCGCGTACCGCCGCATCGAGCCCGTGATTGTCACGCTGGGCAGCGCACTCGTCGTGCGCGGTGTTGCCACCGCCGCCTCGGGCGGTGCCGACGCCCTGCTTCTGCCCCAGTCGAGCCACCTGCATTCACTCGCTTACCAGACGTGGCTCGGCGTGCCCGCGCTTACCGTGCTCGCCTTGCCGTTACTGCTGCTCGCCTGGTGGCTCGCCATGCGCACGCCGCTGGGTCGCTGGTTCTGCATGATCGGCAGCAATATGAGCGCCGCCGGACTGGTCGGTGTGCCGGTGCGCCGGGCAGGCATGGCGGCTTACGCCTTGTGCGGCGCGTTCGCCGGTGCGGCAGGGGTGCTGCTGCTCGCACGCAGCGGCTCCGCCGTGGCGGTGGACGGCAACGGCATGGAAATGCAGTCGATCGCCGCGTGCGTCATCGGGGGTATCTCCCTCATGGGCGGCCGGGCGCGCGTCTGGCAGGTTGCCGTCGGTGTGCTGTTCATTCAAGCCTTGCTCAACGGGCTGAATCTGATAGGCGCATCGCCCTTCATGTCGGAACTGGTGCTCGGACTCATCATCGTCGTATGCGGCGGGATGGATTTCCTGATGCAGCAACTTCGCCGCCTGCAACGTCATTCGGCGTCGTGACGCCCGTCTCAAACATTCAACCGCAATCTACGCACGATCCTGCCAAGGGGACCTCTCATGAAACTCAAGCACTCCATGTTCGCCGCCAGCCTCATGCTGGCTCTGTTGGGCACCGCGCATGCGCAGAAGGCCGTGACGATTGGCTACGCCACGCCCGACCTGTCGTCCTCGTTCTGGGTCTCGATGACTTACGGCGTCGAGGATGAAGCCAGGAAACTCGGTGTGAAACTCGTCAAGCTCAACGCGGGCGGTGACGCCAACGTCAGCACGCAGATTTCGCAAATTCAGGATCTCTCCGAGAGCAAGGTTGACGCGATGGTGGTCGGCGCAACCAACGGCGAAGCGGTGCGAGGCGCGGTCGAGCACGCCATCGGGGCAGGTATTCCCGTGGTCGGATTGTCGAGCCTGCCGGCCAGCACGAAACTGGCCTCCACCGTCGGCGCGAACCACTACGAGATGGGCCGCCTGCAAGCCCAGTGTCTGGGCGACGCCATGGCCGGCAAGGGCGAAGTGGCGATGATCTCGCAACAACAAGGGCAGTCGTGGGCGGACCAGCGTCGTCAGGGGTTTCTCGACACGTTGAAGGCGCGTTACCCCGGCATCAAGGTCGTCGCGGAGTCGCGTAATGCCGTGACCCGCAACGACGCCATCAATCTGGTCGACAACTGGCTGCAACGCTTCCCCGATCTGGGCGGGATCTACAACGCAGTCGACGATTCGGCCGCCGGCGCCCTCATCGCGGTGAAGGGGGCGCAGCGCCGTGGCCAGGTCAAGATCAGTGCGTCGAACCTCAGCCAGACGGCGCAGCAGATGATCAAGAGCGGCGATCTGGTCTGCACGTCCGCACAGCAGATCGTGACGCAAGGGCGCGAAGCCTTGCGGCAAGCCGTAGCGGCTGCCGCCCACAAGCCGGTGCAACGCGACGTGCAAGCCCCCTCGATCCTGATCAGTGCGCAGAATCTCACGACGGTCGACTTGTCGCTGCTCAGCGCACCGGCGTCCTACCGCCCGTAATGATGCGTAATGATGCGCAATGACATGCAACGCCCCGTCATGACGCGAACGCACACGCTGGCGCATACGACATTCTCATCTCACCGAATTGCAGAGGTTACCGATGCTTCCTTCGCATGACCGCTTTCGCTACTCCGGCATCGTCTCGCGCCCGGATTTCAACTGGCCGCAGAGCCGCCGACTGGCCGTCCACCTGTGTCTGAACCTTGAGCACTTTTCGTACAACACGGGACTGGGCATCTCATACTCGCCCGGCCTGCCGCACCCGAACACCTACAACTGGGGCTGGCGCGAATACGGCAACCGGGTCGGCGTGTGGCGCATCATCGAAATGTGTGACGCGCTGGGCATTCCCCTGTCCGTGCTGCTCAACGCCGAGTGCTACGACCATTGCCCGGAGGTCGTTGCAGCGTTGCGCGCACGCGGCGACGAAATACTCGGACACGGCCGCACGAACTCCGAGCATCAGAACGACTTCGACGAGGCTGGAGAGCGTCAGCTCATTCGCGACGTCACCGAAGCCATCGCGCAACACGAGGGCCGTGCACCGGCCGGCTGGCTGAGCCCCGGCGTCAATCCCAGCAACGTGACCCCTGACCTTCTGCAAGAAGCCGGGTATCGCTATCTGCTCGACTGGCCAATCGACGATCAGCCCGTCTGGGTCAACACGCGCGAAGGCCGCATCCTCAGCGTGCCCTACCCGCACGAGGTCAACGATATTCCCGCGATTGCCCTGCATCACGGCAGCGCCGCCGACTTTGCCGACATGATTATCGACAACTTCGACGAGATGCTTTCGCAGAGCGAGCAACAGTCCCTCGTCTTCGGCATCTCGATCCATGCGTTCCTGATCGGGCAGCCGTTCCGGCTTCGGCACTTCCGGCGGGCCCTCGAACACATCGTCCGGCATCGTGACCGTATCTGGCTGACGACGACCGGCGCCATTGCCGACCATTTCATCAGTCTCGACATGCCTTGAGGTCGTCGCGACCTGCGTGACATCCATACCAACATGAGAGGAGCACATATGCCTAACCTTAACGAGCTACGCGTGGGCATCGCCGGACTCGGCGCTGTCGGCAAAACCTTGGCTGCACGCCTCGACGAAGGGATATACGGCCTGAAGCTGGCGGCCATCGCGGTTCGCGATTCAGCCAAAGCAGCCGAGACCATCGACGCGCTGAAGCATCCGGTGCCGCTGGTCTCGCTCGGCGAACTGGCCGAGCATGCCGATATCGTGATCGAATGCGCCCCCGCGCATCTGGTCGGAGACATCGCCGAGCCGGTGCTGCGCGCCGGTAAGACGCTCATCGTACTGAGCTGCGGCGCCTTGCTCGATCGCATGGATCTGGTCGCCCTCGCGCGTGAGCACGGCGGCCAGATCATCGTGCCGACGGGCGCGCTGCTCGGCCTCGACGCGGTCACCGCCGCGGCAGAAGGCAAGATCCGTTCGGTGCGCATGATCACCCGAAAGCCCGTGCGCGGTCTGGTCGGCGCGCCATTTCTGGTCGACAACAACATCCGGATCGAAGACGTTACCGAGCCCATCCGCATCTTCTCGGGCAATGCACGTGAAGCCGCCAAGGGATTTCCAGCCAATCTGAACGTCGTCGTGGCGCTGGCATTGGCTGGCGTCGGCCCCGACGACACGCATCTCGAGATCTGGGCCGACCCCGCGCTCACCCGCAACACGCACACCATCGAGGTCGACTCAGACGCGGCGTCGTTCTCGATGAGCATTCAGAACATTCCGACCGAGAACCCCAAGACCGGCCGCATCACGGCACAAAGCGTGCTCGCCGCACTGCGCAAGGTCCGCAGCCCGCTGCGCGTGGGCACCTGAGCGCGGGTCGGCCGGTTATCGATATTACGAACAAGGAGCAGGCATGGATTTGGGCATAACAGGCAAGACCGCGCTGGTCATGTCGGCCGGTGGTGGACTGGGCGGTGCCATTGCACTTGCCCTCGCGCGTGAGGGCGCAAAGGTCGCGGTGTCGGATCGCAGCGAAGAAGCGCTGGGGCAAACCGTGGAGAAGATCCGCGCAGCAGGCGGGACGGCGAGCGGCTATGTCGCCGATCTGGGACAGATCGATAGTCTGGACAGCATGATTGAATCGGTGAAGCGGGAGCTGGGCGCCCCCGACATTCTCATCAACAACTCGGGCGGCCCGGCCCCCTCCGGCGCGGCCGGCGTGGCGGCGCAAACCTGGCGCTCGCAGTTCGAGGCGATGGTGCTCTCGCTCATGCACCTCACCGACCTCGTGCTGCCCGACATGCGTGCGAAGGGCTGGGGGCGAATCGTGACCAGCACGTCGTCTGGCGTGATCGCACCGATTGCCAACCTTGGCGTGTCGAACACCCTGCGCGCTGCGCTGCTCGGCTGGTCGAAAACGCTGGCCAACGAAGTCGCGGCGCATGGCGTATGCGTCAACGTGGTGCTGCCCGGACGTATCGGCACCGATCGGATTCGCGCACTCGATGAAGCACGCGCGACCCGGGAAGCGCGCCCAGTCGATGAGGTCGTCCGGCAAAGCATCGCCAGCATTCCGGTCGGCCGCTATGGCACGCCGGAAGAATACGCCGACACGGTCGCGTTCCTCGCCAGCGAGCGCGCTTCGTTCATCAATGGATCGGTCATTCGCGTCGACGGCGGAATGATCCCCAGCATCTGACATACGGAAACTCAAGGAGCAAGCAATGAACGCCAATCAAAAAATTCGTAGTCCTGAAGAAAAAGAAGCGATTCGCCAACGTTTTCTGATCGTCGATACCTCGAACGTCGCCGACGTGCTCGATGCCATGGGTCACCTCGATCAGGGCCTGGCAGCCGATTTCGCGCCGTACCCGGCCGACACCGGCAAGCTCGCCGGCTGGGCGTACACGATCCATGGGCACATGATGCCGTACCCGCAGGGCGGAGACGCCGATAAGATGCAGGCCTGTGCCGGCGTGTCGCCCGGCGAGGTCACCGTGTGGAGCGGCGACGGCGAAGGCATTTGCTACTTCGGCGAACTCATCGCCATTGGCATGAAAGAGCGCGGCAGCGTCGGCGCGCTGATCGACGGCGGCATTCGCGACGTGCGCTGGATCGGCGCTCAGGAGTACCCGTTGTACGCGCGATATCGCACGCCGGTGCAGTCCATCGGGCGATGGAAGGTGGATGGCTGGCAAACCCCCGTCAGCCTGCGTGGCGCCACTTCGCGATGGGTCGAAGTCCGACCGGGCGACTTCATTCTCGGCGACGAAGACGGCGTCATCGTGATCCCTTCCGCGTTAGTCGACGAAGTGCTGGTCGAAGCCGAGCGGCTCACGGACAAGGAAAGCCACATCCGCGCGGAATTGCAGCAGGGCCTGAGCCTTGCGGACGCGCTCGCGAAATACGGCCATGTCTGACATAGCCGTCGAAGTCGAAGCCCTGAGTCAGTCGATCGACGGGCTGCGTCATGCCTTGCGGGCCGGTCGACTGACGCCGGCCGATGTCGCCAATGCGTTTGCCGTCAGCGCCCGGCGCGTTGGCGACGCCACACATTGCTGGGTCGCACAAGGCGGCAGCCCACCTGCGGGCGCGCCTGCCGGTGACGTCACGAAACCGCTCGCGGGGGTGCCGTTCGGGCATAAGGACGTATTCACCGACGGCACGGCCCCGCCGCGTGCCGGATCGCAATTCGACGACTTCTGTACCGATTTGTCGCCGGCTCCGGCGCTCGCGGCGCTGTGGCAAGCCGGCGCAGTGGGGCTGGGCAAGCTGGCCCTCGACGAACTGAGCTACGGCGCCACCGGTCTTCACGCGGCAAACGGGCCGGTACGAAATCCGTGGAACACCGCAATGATCGCCGGCGGGTCGTCGAGCGGCGCAGCGGCGGCCGTCGCGGGGCGCGGCGTTATGTTCGCGCTCGGCGCGGACACGGGCGGGTCGGTGCGAATTCCAGCGGCCCTGTGCGGCGTCGTGGGTCTTAAACCGACGTTTGCGAGCATCGACGCCAGCGGCTCCGTGCCGCTATCCCGCTCGCAAGACACCATCGGCGTGATGGCGCGCCTTGCCGACGATTGTGCACGCGTATTCTCCGTCATTCGTCGTCCGGTCGGCGCGACGGGAAACGATATCGCTTCGGCTAGCGCGGCTACGCAGGCGTTCGTCGCGGCGCTTGCTGCGCTCGTAGACCCGGACAGTCCCGATAATGGCGCTGCTGCCCGGGATGACAACAAGAGGCACTCGCCCGACAGCGAAGTCCTGCCGTTGCAGGGGCGCCGCATCGCGCTCGCGCGCCATCCGTTTTTCGACATGCATGACGCAGGTCTGTCTGAATGTATGGTCGCCGCGTTGAACGTATTCGAGACATTGGGGGCTACGTTGCATCCGCTCGCGCTCGACGAGATCGAACATTGCGATGCGTACGCCGCCGCAACCACCTCGTTAGAAGCCCACGCGCTGCACCGCGAGCGTTTGCAACACTCACCGGAACGTCTCTCGCCAGCCACCCGCCTGCGGCTGAACTCAGCGGGGCGAGTCGACCCGGGCACCTATGCGCGAGCGATCGAAGCACGCATACCCTGCCTGCAAAGATTCGTCGCGCACGTCTTTACGTCACACGATCTGCTGATCTGTCCGTCGGTGACCGTGCGGGCACAGCCGATCGACGCGCTGTCGGATCAACCGCAGGCTGCCGTGGCGCTCACGACAGCCCTGCTTCGCTCGAACCGCGCCTTCAACTATCTCGGCGTACCGGCGTTGTCTCTGCCCATCGGTTTCGACGACACCGGCATGCCGGTGGGACTGCAACTGATCGGTCGCCCCGGATCCGAGTTTGCTTTATTGCGATATGCCAGCGCCTATCAGCGTGTCACGTCCTGGCACCTGAGTGAACCGGGACTGAACGCCAGGTAGCGCGGCGGTCCCGACACATGTTGCAAACACCCAATAATTCTAATAACGCCGAAGCCGATTAGTAGTCCAAATATATCTTTGATGTCACACGTAAGAGTAAAGGGGAAGTGAAATGAAGCGTGCGAAGTGGGCATTGGGACTGTTGACGTTGTCGACGGGTCTTTCATATGGGCAGTCGAATGTGACGCTTTACGGCGTTATCGACACCGGGATCAACTACGTGAGCAATAGTGGCGGCAAATCGCAGTGGTCGATGGTCGACGGCACGTTGTCGGGCATCTACGGCAGTCGTTGGGGGATCACGGGCAGTGAGGATCTCGGCGGCGGGCGCTCGATAGCCTTCAAGCTGGAGAATGGTTTCAATTCGGCAAACGGTCAGCTTTTTCAGGGCGGACGGCAGTTCGGGCGGCAGGCTTATATCGAACTGCGCGACCGCTCGCTCGGCTCGCTCGCTATCGGCCGCCAGTACGACGAGATCGTAGACTTCGTGCAGTCGACCACTTTCAATGGCAACTGGGGGCCGATGTTCGCGCATGCCAGCGACATCGACAACACAAGCGATTCGTACCGTGTGAATAATGCGATCAAATTCACCAGCGTCGACTACGGCGGCCTCTCATTCGGCGCCATGCTCGGGCTATCGAATTCGAATTCACCCGGCACGGCGACAGTAGGCACCTGGAGCGCCGGCACGCGCTATCGCATCGGCTCACTGCTGATTGCGGCCGGCTATTTGCAAGCGAAACATCCCGCAACGCTGTTCCCCGACGGCAACTTCCAGGCCAACACGAGCGGGGCTGCCATCGGTGCAGCAGGACCGTTCAGCTATGTCGGCAATCCGGCATCGTTGCAGGAGTGGGGGCTGGGCGCCACGTGGAATATCGACGCCGTCACGCTTGGCGCCAACTACACCCGCACGCTGTTCGGTCAGGCGAACGGTACAACGGCGACGGCGACGTTCACAAACTACGAAGTCTGGGCGAACTATCAGTTCGCGCCCTCCTGGACGGTAGGCGCCGAGTACACCTACACGGCCGGCAGCGTCGGCTACCTGGGGACATCGCCGGGCTATCAGCTCGTCGGCGTCGTGATCGACAAGAAGCTGTCCAAGCGCACCGAGCTGTACGCGATGTCGTCGTTCCAGCGAGCGAATGCCGATGCTGCTCACGCAGACATCTTCGAAGGCGCCATCGCCAGTGCCTCGTCCTCACGCAATCAAGCCGTGCTACGGGTAGGCATGGTGCATAAGTTCTGAGGCGCTGGCGCAATTCCCGGTCGATGCCCGTGAGGGCGGGTATCGACCGCATCACTCGCGGGTAGGCGACTAGATCGCCGAGCACGCGCCGACGACCAGATCACGCATCCACTTATGCGAAGCGCTGTTGTCGTTGCGGCGATGCCAGTAGATATCCCACGAGAAAGGTTCCGATGGAAACGGCAGCGGCCGGACCGCAATCGTCTCGGACGAGAAGCGCGCCGCGAGCTTGCCGGAGATGACCGCGATCAGATGGCTTTCTTGCAGAATCGGCGGAATCAGCAGCCAGTGCGGGACTTTCGCGACGACTTTTCTTGCGAATCCCTGATCGGCGAGCACATTGTCGACAAAGCGGATATCCGTCGGGCTCATCGCAACACGCAGATGCTCGGCTTCGAGAAAGCGCTTCATCGTCAGCCTGCCTGCGGCCAGCGGATGATCCGCGCGCATCACGCACACCATCTGATCCATGAACAACGGTTGCCGGCGAATGTTGGAGGCGTGCTGAAGCTGCATGCTCAGACCGAAGTCCAGCTCGTCGCTCTCCAGCCCCTTGATCGTGCGCTCCGGCGACATGTGCAGGATATCGAGCGTGACGCCGGGCGCCGATTCGGCGATGGCCGCGAGAATCTGCGGCAGCACCAGACATCCCACGAGATCCGACATGCGCGCCGTGAATTCGCGCTGCGTCGTGGCCGGGTCGAAGTTCACGTCGCTCGACATCAACCGCTCCGTCTGCCGGAGAATCTGCCGCACCGACTCCCCCAGTTCGATGGCGCGCGGCGTGGGCTCCATCGTGCCGCCGGAGCGAATGAACAGATCGTCGCGGAAGACATGACGAAGCCGTGCCAGTGCATTGCTCATGGCCGGTTGGCTCATCGGAATGCGCAACGCCGCGCGGGTCACGTGGCGCTCGCGCATGAGGGCGTCGAAGATCACGAGCAGGTTCAAATCGACAGCGCGCAAATTCATTTCAGATCCTCTCGATCAGGGGCTTTGCTTCATATCCTATATGAATGTTTGGATACTAAAAATCCATTTCATAAATAAATTAGGCCTCGATAGACTGCCCTGAGATTCGTGCAAAAGGAGACTGAAAATGGGCCTGCGTCCGTCCACCGACAACGCCCCGCATGACGATCACGGCCGCGCGACGCATGCGGCGGCGCGGCCACTTGAGGGCATTCGCATCATCGACCTGACGCGTGTGGTGTCCGGTCCATTCGCGACCATGCATCTGGGTGATCTGGGGGCAGATGTCGTCAAGATCGAAGAACCCGCGCACGGCGACGACAGCCGCGCTTTCGGGCCGCCATTCGTCGAAGGCGAGAGCGCGTATTTCCTGTCGGTCAATCGCAACAAGCGCAGTTGCGCCATCGATCTCAAGCACGAGGCCGGCCGCAAGCTGCTGCTCGATCTCGTGGAGAGCGCCGATGTCGTCATCGAGAACTTCCGTCCGGGCACGATGCAACGCCTCGGTCTCGATCTCGCGACGCTGCGCGAGCGCAACCCGCAACTTATCTACTGCGCCATCTCCGGCTTTGGTTCCCAAGGGCCGGACGCGCAGCGCCCCGGCTACGATCTGATCGTTCAGGGCGAGGCCGGGGTGATGGACATTACCGGCGAGCCGGGTGGCCAGCCGACCAAGGTCGGTACGTCCATTGCCGACATGATCGCGGGCCTGTTTGCGGTTCAGGGCATTCTCTCGGCACTTTACGAACGGGCGCAGACCGGCGTGGCACGCTGCGTGGAAATCTCCATGCTCGACGCCCTCGCCTCGCTGCTGACGTTCAACGCCGGCATTTACTTCGCGACGGGGCTGTCTCCCAGCCGCCGGGGGAACGAGCATCCGACCATCAGTCCCTACGAGACCTTTCAGGCATCGGACGGCTGGCTCAATCTGGGCGTGGCCAACGACAAGTTCTGGCGGCTGTTCTGCGACGTCACCGGTGCGAAGGCGCTGTTCGACGACGAGCGTTTCGTCACGGCGCCGCTGCGCGTGAAACATCGTCAGGCGCTCAAGCCGTTGGTGACCGACATTCTCCGTGGCAACACACGAAGCCATTGGGTCGACAAGCTCGGTGCGGCAGGCGTGCCTTGCGGCCTGATCCGCACCGTGGGCGAAGTCTGCGAAGCGCCGCAGCTCACGCAGCGCGGCATGATCGTCTCGATGCCGCATCCCGTCGCCGGCGAGGTGAAGAACATTACGTCGCCGGTGCGCCTCGACGACCAGCCGCTGAATCCGGTGCTCGCACCGCCCATGCTCGGGCAGCACACCCGTGAAATTCTCGGCGCGGTGCTCGGGCTGTCTGACGACGCGATCAACGCGTTGCACGCGCAGGGCACGGTGCGCGACCTTCCGACCCCGGCAACTCGGGACTAAATGGACAAGCCAATCGACGAAGCACAGGCACGAGATGCCTTCGAGGCCGCGCTGCGCAGCTATCACCAGGATTTCGACACCTTCTTCCTGCTCAAGCTGTATGGGATGCATGTCGCTTACGCCGATCAGACCTGCACCGTCACCATGACCGTGCGGGACTTCATGTTCAACCCGCAGGGCTCGCTGCACGGCGGTGTGAGCGCGACATTGCTCGATATCTCCATGGGACACCTGCTCAGGCGCGAGGTCGGCGCGGGCGCCACGCTGGCCATGAACATCCAGTACACGCGCGCGGTTCGCGAAGGGCAGATCACCGCCACCAGCCGTTTCAGCAGCAAGGGACGGCAGATCTGTTTCCTCCAGTCCGACGTCCGCGACGCCGACGGCAAGCTGCTGGCCAGCGCGACGTCGACCTGGAAGGTGCTTTAACGCGCAAACGATGTAGTGATGCCGACGTCAACGTCGAAGGAATGCACTTGCCATGACATCTGCCAATACGCCACGCCCCGCTTCCCGTGGGAATGCTGCGAACCTCGCTACTGCCCAGACGTTTCTTTTTGCGCCCGGCGACCGGCCGGAACGTTTCGAGAAAGCGCTGGGGTATGACGCCGACGTCGTCATCATCGACTGGGAAGCCTCGGTCATCGGGGCGAACAAGGCGCAGGCGCGTGAAAACACGGCAGCGTTCGTGCGCAACATCGACGGTCGACGCGTTGCCATCCGGCTCAACCCTTCGACCGGCGACGAGTTTCCGCATGATCTCGCGGCGCTCGTCCGCTTTCATAAGCGTATTGCGGGCGTATTCCTCACCATGGTCAACAGCGCCGATGACCTGATTGCCGCCGCGAATGCGTTACCGGCGTCGCTGCCTCGGGTCGGCATGATCGAAACGGCGCGCGGCATCCTCAACGTCGAATCGATCATCGACACCGGCAAGCTCTGCCGCGTGGCGTTCGGCAACATGGATTTCCAGACGGCACTGTCGTTGCCCCCGGATCAGGACGTCGGCCTCTTTTATCCGAGTGCACGAATGGTGCTGGCCTCCAGCGCCGCCGGGTTGCCCGCGCCGATTGCCGGCGCCACCGAGAACATCGCGGATCTGCAAGCCTTCGAGCGGTCAGCCAGGTTCGAACGCAATCTGGGCTTTCTGGGCAAGCTGTGCGTGCATCCGACGCAATTGCCGGTTGCACGCACCGTATTCTCCCCTTCCGCAGACGAAATCGCGTGGGCGCATCGCGTCATCGACGCCACCCAGCGCTCGCATGCCGTCATGATGGATGGCCACATGGTCGATCGCCCGGTCGTAGATCGCGCCAAAGCCATTCTGCGCCGGGCCAGCCACCTATAAACCTGCTGTCTCAGACCATCACGTCGGCGAGCGACTTCATGTCGTCGACCCAGATATCCGGCTGATGCGGCGTGCCGCCGAACGGACGCTTGCGACGGTCGATGAAGGCGCTGCGCATGCCCGCCGCCTTCGCCCCCAGACAGTCGAACGCGTGGTTGGCGACGAACAGCACCTCGTCCATACGCACGCCCATGATCTCGGCGGCCTTCGTGTACGTCGCCACATGCGGCTTGAACGAATTGGCTTCGGCAACCGAGATCACGTTATCGAACGGAATCTGGTGATACTGCTTCGCAGTCTCCAGCATGTCCCGATCCCCGTTGGAAAGCACGACGATCTTGTATTTCGTCTGGAGACGAGCCAGCGCCTCGGGTACGTCCGGGAACGGCTTGAGCTTCTCGATGTTGGACACCAGGTACTCGACCTCTTCGCGCGTGAAGGAAATCCCCGCACGTTCGAGCGTGTACGACACGGCACGATGGCCAATCTCGCGATACGGCGTGTGCGCCTTGTGCAGCAATGCATCGATCATCGAGTTCTCGAAATGGGTACGGCGCCACCACGTCACGAACGAGTTCGGGTTACCCGTCCACCCCTTGTCCCGCAGAAACGGCGTCGCAACTTGCGTCAGACCGCCTTGCATATCCACCACCGTGCCGTACTGGTCGAACATCACTACCTTGATGTCCTGCTTCAACTGTTCCACGTCTGCCATGTCATGGCCTCCTGTTGGGTTGGGCGTTGCGAATTCACCGTGAAGTCGCTACCCGACCAATCTAAACAATCGCAATTTATTTATGAAATGGATTGTTATCATCACACCATTGATATGGTGAATAATTAGTCGTCACCGTACATCTGATCGCGGGTCGGCTCCTTGATGAAGACCAGACCGATGACGCCGGAGATCGCCGCCACGACGACCGGGTACCAAAGACCGAAATAGATGTCGCCGCGTTGTGCGACGAGCGCGAAGCACACGGTCGGCAAAAGACCACCGAAATAGCCGTTACCGATGTGATAAGGCAGCGACATCGCCGAGTAGCGAATGCGTGTCGGGAACATTTCGACGAGGATGGCGGCGATCGGGCCCAGCGTCATGGCCCCGTAAGCCATCAGCACGATCAGCAGGACCAGAATCATGGGTTCGTTGACGGCCTCGGGGTCCGCATTCGTCGGGTATCCCGCGAGCGAGAGCGCCTGTCCGGTCGCCGCCCGGAACGCCTGCTCGGTGGCTTTGGCCTGCGCGGGCGGCAGGCCATGCAACGACGGTGCGGCAATTTCCACCGTCCCCACTCTGATGACGGTCTTCGCGCCCGCCGGGGCGGAGATCGTCGCGTAGCTCGCCGAGTTGGCGGACAACACACGTCTGGCGACGTCACAGGCGTTATCGAACGTCGCGGTGCCTGTCGGGTTGAACTGGAACGAGCAGTCCGCCGGATCGCTCACGATGACCACGGGCGACGTCTGCTGGGCACGGGCAAGCGCGGGGTTGGCGAAGTGCGTGAGTCCGTGGAAGATCGGAAAGAGTGTTGCGGCGGCCAGAAACAGGCCACAGAGAATGACCGGCTTGCGGCCGATGCGATCCGATAGCCTGCCGAAGACGATGTACAGCGGCGAACTGATCACCAGCGCCAGCCCCACAAGCAGATTGGTCGTACCGGTATCGAGCTTGAGCGTCTGCGTGAGAAAGAACATCGCGTAGAACAGCGCGGTAAACCACACGACGGCTTGCCCCGCGAGAAGGCCGAACAGCGCTTGCAGCACCAGTTTGAGATTGCGCCACTCACCGAACGCTTCAGTCAGCGGGGCGCGGGATGTGCGTCCTTCTGCCTTGATTTTCTGGAACGCGGGCGACTCGCGCATCGACACGCGCACGTAGACGGAGACGGCCAGCAGCACGCCTGATAGCAGGAACGGAATGCGCCAGCCCCAGACGTCGAACGACTTTCCCGTCAACGCCCGCACGGCGATGATGACGACCAGCGACAGCAGCAATCCGAGCGTCGACGTCGTCTGAATCCACGCCGTCCAGCCGCCGCGCCTGTCGCTGGGTGCGTGCTCGGCCACGTAAGTCGCCGCCGCGCCGTACTCGCCGCCGAGCGCCAGACCTTGCAACATGCGCAGCAGCACCAGAATGACGGGGGCCGCCACGCCCAGCGTCTGATAGCCGGGCAGTACGCCGACCAGCAGCGTGGAACACCCCATGATGACGATCGTGAGCAAGAACGTGTGTTTGCGCCCGACCAGATCGCCCAGCCGCCCGAAGATCAGCGCGCCGATCGGCCGGACGATGAAACCCGCCGCGAACGTCAGCAGCGCAAATACGAAGGCCGCCGTGTGATTCAGGCTACTGAAGAACTGCGTGGCAATGATGGCGGCCAGTGCGCCGTATAAAAAGAAGTCGTACCACTCGAACACCGCGCCCAGAGACGCGGCGAATATGATCTTTCTCTCGTCGGCATCGATCGCGCCCGGCGACGACGAGGCTATCTCGTTGTGCATCATGTCTCATCCATCTCCTCGTTACGCCGACGAGGGTGCCGGCGCTTCATCGGCTCCGACGCATCGACGCGCGTGCGGACGCCTGTCCAATCACGATATGTCGCGCGACTTTATTTTCAAAATCGATAATATGTATCGAAGTATTCGCTTTACGAATGATCGTTGAGTCACGGCATGCGCAGGCCATCGACTGCATGACGAAGGCCGCATGGCATGGCATGAGATGACGATGACGCGCAGGTGGGTCGTGCGATTGACAGTGACGTACCGCGCCGGTGACCGGCGCGGATCGGGTCGCGTGGGGCGAGCGATGTCAGTGATGTCGGCTATCGTGGCAGCCGGGTCGACAGGATGCCGCCGACGATCAGAAGCACGACGTTGCAGCTCAGGGCAAGCGCGAAGGCATTGGTATAGGCGGTGAGGTCACGCGCCGCCCCGAGCGCACTGTAAAAGACGCCCCCGATGATCGCGACGCCGAGCGCCGCGCCGATCTGGAATGTCGAGATCACCACGCCCGAAGCCAGACCTGCGTGACGCGGTTCGACGCCGCCGATCACGGCCTTGATGACCGACGGCATGACCAGGCCGTACCCCAGTCCGGCGACGAACAGTCCCGACTCGACCAGCGGCAGCCGGGCGGCCGTCACGGCCCAGATCACACTGCCGAAGCCGAGCACCTGCACGCCGAAGCCGAGCGTCAGTGCCCGCGAGCCGAGCCATCGCATGAAGCGCGCCGCAACGAAAGACGCTGCGAAGTAGCCAATGGCGAATGGCAACGTGCGCATGCCGGCATCGAGCGGTGTCAGTTTCAGACCGCCCTGCAAGTAGACCGAGAACGTCAGGTAGAACGACGACAGCATGTAGTAGAGCAATGCCATCGCCACGCCAACGGCCAGCCCCGGCTCGCGAAACAAGGCCAGATCCACGAGTGGCGCACCACCGCGCCGGGCCAATCGATGCTCGTATCGCACGAAGATCAGGAACGCGAACGGCGACGCCACCAGCATGGCGATGATCCACAACGGCCATCCCGCACCGCGTCCTTCGATCAACGGATAAACGAGCAAACCGAGCGCCGCCGACAGACGCATGACGCCGCCGATATCCAGACGTTGGGCATGATCCGCGCGCGAGTCGCCGAGGAATCGGAGACTTCCGAAAAACGCCGCCGCGCCGATGGGCACGTTGATGAGAAAGATCGCCTGCCAGGCGAGTCCCAGCGGATGTATCGTCACCAGCACCCCGCCCAGAATCTGACCAGCGATATTCGCCAGACCGAACACCGCACCGTAAAGTCCCAGCGCGGTGCCCTGTTCGCCCGCCGGGAACAGCACCCGGATGGAAGCCAGCACCTGCGGCGCCATGACGGTCGCCGTCAGTCCCTGAAGCATGCGTCCGGCAATCAGAACGCCCGGCGAACCGGCGACGCCGCACAACACGGAAGCCAGCGTGAACCCGGCCACGCCCGCCATGAACATGCGCTTGCGTCCCAGCCAGTCGCCGAGCCGCCCCCCTGTAATGAGAAACACGGCATAGGTGGCGGCATAAGCCGAGATAACGAACTGCGTGTCGCTCGCCGTCGCCCCCAGATCGCGGCTGATCTCGGGTAACGCGAGATTGACGACATTGAAATCGAGAATCGGAAGAAACGCTCCGGTCAGCAGAACAGGCAATGCGATCCAACGGTTCGGATCGCCGGCCGCCTCGGCGGCATCCGGCCCCCTCACGTTTTGCGCGTCAATGCTCATGGCCCCCTCCTGCCCGCGCACGACGAGGCAGCAGATCCCGTGCGCCCGGGCGTCCCGGCCGTCAATCCCGGCGGCAGGATTTGCGCCGATACGACCACCCCGGCGACTTCGGTTGGCGTCGCTTCAAGCGGATCTTTCGATGTCATGTCTTTCGTCCACATAAGAAGGTGGTGAAAGTATGTGGACTGTCAGTGATAACGTACAGATATGAATTAGTATTTCTAAGATAACCAATACGGATGATATGAATGACCACACTGGACATCGAATCGGTTAGCGCGTTTGTGCTGACGGCCGATCTCGGCAGTTTCACCAAAGCCGCGAGAGCGCTCGGGACGTCGCAAGCCGCGATCAGCGTCAAGATCAAGCGTCTGGAGGACCGTCTGGGTTATCGGTTGCTGGAACGCACACCGCGCAAAGTGCAACTGACCTCGCACGGCGCGACGTTTCTCCATCCGGCACGACATTTCGTTTCGGCGCACGAGATGGCAGTCAGAGGACTTTCAGTGGCAACGCAGCGGTTGACACTCGGCATCAGCGATCAGGTGGCGGGGCCCGGTCTACCGGCCTTGCTGGCAAACCTGAACGTCCATGCCCCGAATCTCGTCGTCGAAGTCCACATCGAAGCGTCACGCAACTTGATGGATGCTTTCGAACGGGGCGCCATGGATGCTGTCATCGTGCGCCGTGAAGACAACCGGCGCGGCGGAGAAAGACTGTTGAAAGAGCGGATGGGCTGGTTCGCCGCAGCGCACTGGTCGCACGATCCGACGCAGCCACTAAGACTGGCGGCCCTCGCGCCGAGCTGCGGTATCCGCAATGTGGCGACGCAAACGCTGGACGCGGCAAAAATCGCGTGGACCGAAGTCTTCCTCGGGGGTGGTCTGGGCGCCATCAGCGCCGCCGTGTCCGCCGGATTGGCTGTCGCGCCCATGCCTTACAGCGTGGCGCCGGTCGGAGCGCTCGACGTCGGGTCCTCATTGGGGTTGCCGACGCTGCCCGACTCGGAAGTGGTGCTGCACAGTGGCCTGAGCGATCAGACATCCCGTCGTGCGCTCGATACGCTGGCCGCATGGTGGCGCGGCGGGGCATCGCCACGATGACGCGGGCTCGTTGCGTGCTAGCCAGGTCAACCGGCCCGGGACGCCCGAAGCGCCATCTGCATGACGTCGCCCGCCGACTGAATGTGGGCTTTCGTCAGACGCTTGGCCGTGCGCCGATCACGCGCCAGCACAGCCTCCAATATCTCGACGTGCTCCGAGAACGACACGTCCTGATAGCGCTCCAGTTGCCACACCAACCGTAGATAGCGATCGGTCTTGCGCCAGATCGCTTCGAGCGTCTCCATCAAGTGGCGTCGGCCACTGGCCTGATAGATCGCCCGGTGAAACGCCCAGTTGTCGATCGACCAGGACTCGACGTCCGGCGCCATCTCGTCTTCCCGCAGAATCTCGCGCGCCGCAGCTTCGTCCTCCGGGCCGAATGCATCGATGGCGGCGTCGAGCGCCAGTAATTCCAGCGCCACCCGCATTTCTGTGAGTTCCGAGGCCTCGAACGTCGTCATCGCCGAAACGAACGCACCGCGATTCGGCACGATCGTCACGAACCCACTCGCCTGCAATTGCACGAACGCCTCCCGAACCGGGATATGGCTGGTGCCGAACTCCTTCGCGATCGCGTCCTGACGGAGTTGGGTCCCGGGCGCCCACCGTCCGTCCGCAATGCGTTCGCGCAACTGATCCGCCAACGATGTTAAAGACAGCTTGCCTTCTACTGATTTCTTCATTTTAATATATTAAATCATTCCAGGAGGTCGACATGACGGTATCACGGTTACAAAAAATACCCGGCATTGGCGTGGATCGAGTCGGTGACGCGGCAGACGCTTTGGGCGATCCGGACATTCTAAGGCTCGAGAATCTGGACACGGATCTTCGACCTCCCGCCGCTGCGCTGGCGCGCACGCACGAAGCGATCGACGACGATGCGGCCAATAGCTATCTCCCCTTCACCGGTCTGCGACCGCTCCGCGAAGCGGCCGCAGAGCGCGTGGGACATTCGGCAGGCACGGCTTACGACCCGGCCACAGAGTGTATCGTCTCGGCCGGTGGCCTCGCGGGCATCCTGAACGTCTTGCTATCGATCATCGAACCCGGCGACGAAGTCGTGCTGACCGATCCCACGTACGCCGGGCTGATCAACCGTGTCCATCTCAGTGGTGGCGTGCCGAAGTTCGCTCACCTGATCCCGAACCCGGACGGCTGGCGCCTCGATCTCGATAGCCTCGCCGCCGCTATCGGGCCACGCACGAAAGCGCTACTCATCATGTCGCCGTCGATGCCAAGCGGCTATGTCCCGACACGGGACGAGTGGCAGGCCATCGCCGACCATTGCAACGAGCGCGGCATCTGGCTCGTCTACGATGCCGCCATGGAACGCCTGTTGTTCGGCGGGCGCCGCGTCATTCACCCGGCATCGCTCGCGGGCATGCGAGAGCGCACGATCACGATCGGTGCGGTCTCGAAGGAGTACCGAATGATCGGCTGGCGCGTGGGCTGGATCGTCGGCCCCGAGTCGATCATGAACGACGTGCGCCTCGTCAGCTTGTCCAACGTGGTCTGTCAGGTCGGGATTGCGATGGACGGCGCCGCCGCCGCGCTCACCGCTGTGGACGACGGTGTAGATGCCGCCGTTGCCGAGTGGGAGCATCGCAGCGATTTCCTGATGGATGCGCTCTCCGATCTCCCCGTGATTCGTCCGCACGGCGGCTGGTCCATGCTGATCGACACCCGAAGTCTGGGCATCGAACCTGCCGACGCCTCGCGTCAACTGCTCGATCTCGGCAAAGTGGCAGCCACACCGATGACCGGTTGGGGGCCGCAGGCAGATCGCTACCTGCGCTTCGTCTTCGCCAACGAACCCGTGCGTCGCTTGCAAGACATTCGCGAGCGTGTGCGCCGCGCGTGGAAAATCTGAGCAGGGATTTGCACCACGCTACCCCGGGGCGCCGGCATCTCCGGGGAACATCGTCAGCACGCCCGTCTATATCAGGTTGTCCGTCAGAAAATCGACAAAAACCCGCAACTTGGGCGACGGATGTTTGCTGGCAGGCCACAGCACACGCAAGGTCGTGCTGTCGTTATTGAACGCGTCAAGGACGGGGACCAGTGCACCGGTCTCCACCTGATGCCGGATGGCGATATCGGGCAGACATGCGATACCGAGACCGGACACCGCAAAGACGAGTAGCGGTTCCAGCGTGTTGGCGATCATCGAATCCGGCAGATCCGGAAAGCACCTTTCCCCGAGTTCACCCAGCGGCCACACATCGACCTTTCCGCTGCTGGGGTAACGGTAGAGCAGGCATCGGTGATGCGACAAGTCCTCGGGAGACGTCGGCACGCCACGTGCCTTAAGATAATCCGGTGAACCCACCATGATGCGACGGTATGTGCCCAGCGTGCGCGCGGTGAGTCGGGAATCCTTCGGCACGCCAGTTCGGATGACCGCATCGAAACCCTCCTCGATCACGTCCACCAGACGATCCGTCACATCGATCTCCAGTTCGATGTCCGGATACTGCCGATTGAATTGCGCGACTTGCGGCATGAACAGCAGGCCGACCGAAGGCAAGCTGACACGCAGCTTGCCGCGCGGCAAACGTTGAGACTGCGCCAGTTCCTCTTGCGCCTGTTCCAGTTCTCCCAGAATACGCCGGCATCGCGCCAGAAAGGTGATGCCTTCGGGCGTCAGCGTGACGGTTCGCGTGGAGCGATGAAATAACCGGGTGCCGAGCTTGTCCTCAAGCCGGGCAATCGCCTTGCTGACGGCCGACGCCGAAATCCCGAGTTGCTGACCTACTGCGGTGAAACTGCGGGACTCGCCGACCCGCACGAAGATATCCAGAGCGCCAAGACTTTCCATATCGCTGCGTCATTGATGACGCGAGTGTCATAAGTATTGTTCACTTTAGCCTGTTTCTCTTCAACGCATGCACCCGCAGTATTGCCGCATCGCGCTCCATCGCGAGCCGCAACACATCACACGAAGGAAACCGCCTGATGAATCTTCCGAGCACATCCGCCCATCGCCCGAACGCCGATCACTTGCCCCTGGGGGGACTGCTCGCGCTCGCGATGGCCGCCTTCATTACCTTGCTGACGGAGATCGCGCCCGCGGGTCTGCTATCGTCCATTGCCGCAGGTTTGCGTGTCTCCGAAGCGTTGGCCGGGCAATTCATCACCGCCTATGCGGTCGGTGCGCTTCTCGCCGCAATCCCGGTCACGATGTTGACGCAAGGCATGCGCCGCCGGCCATTACTGCTCACCGCCCTCCTCGGATTCGCGGCGGTCAATCTGGTCACGGCACTCTCCGGCCACTACTTGCTCTCGCTGGCCGCGCGCTGGCTCGCAGGCGTGTTCGGCGGTGTCGTCTGGTCGCTTCTGGCGGGCTACGCGATTCGTATGTCACCCCCGCACCTGAGCGGACGCGCCATTGCGATCTCGGGCGCCGGCGCCATCGTCGCGCTGGTGCTGGGCGTGCCGCTCGGCGCCATGCTCGGGCGTTACCTCGGATGGCAGGGCACCTTCGGTCTGATGTCGGCACTGGCGCTGCTGCTCGCCGTCTGGGTGCTCGCTATCGTGCCCGACTTCCCCGGGCAACGCCGGGGCGAGCGTCTGTCCCTCATAGGCATATTGCTGCGTCCGGGTATCCGCGGCGTCCTCTTCGTGGTGTTCACGTTCGTGGCCGCTCACAACATCCTCTATATCTATGTCGAGCCACTGCTGCAAGCCTCGGGGCTGAGCGCGGATGTCGAGCGTGTCCTGCTCGTCTTCGGACTCGGGTCCATCGTCGGCCTGTGGTTCGTCGGCGCACAGGTCGACCGTCAGCTTCGGCGCCTCGCGGTAGCCAGTGTTCTCGTGTTCATTCTGGCCGTGCTGCTGGGCACGTGGCGCGCCAATCCACTGGCGGTGTATCTCAGCGTGGCGATCTGGGGACTTGCTGCCGGCGGCTTTGCCACGATCACCCAGACCGCCCTCTCACGACTGGCCGGCGAGTCGATGGATGTCGCGCAGTCCATGTACACGACGGGATGGAATACGGCGGTCGCAGCGGGCGGCGCCATCGGGGGCATGTTGCTGGCGCGGGTCGGTGCCGGCGGCTTCGCCTGGGCCTGCCTCGTCATGCTTGCCACCTCGCTCGTAGGCACCCTCCACTTCATGAATCGCGCATTGCGTCGGTAATACCGATACAGCGACGCATCAAACCGATTACCTCAGGTACCCGACGATGTCGATTTTTTGACAAAAACTGCCAATTACTCTTCATTCATTTTAAATTTAAAAAACCGAGTTCAATTCACCATTAACGCAATATCTTTTAAATCAAAAATCCCTCAAAAAATATTCAAGCTACCAAGAATTAAGCGTTTGTTTTACTGTGCAATACCCCATCAATACTGGCAACTTTCCCCGCTACGCAATTCAAACACATGTTTGAAATATGATGCAGAACAGATGCCATCAATTCTCTGGTAGCGCAGATTACAGGTATCGGGGATTACACTAACGCGTCGGAAAAACGGCCTATCATTTATTATAGGTTTTCACCCGGCCATCATAAAAGTCGGATAAGTTAGCGCACACAAAAAGCTGTCGAAGTTAAGAAAGTTTTCGGACTGTTTTTTCTAACAGAACAACAATTCCGAAACAAGAAAAACGCAGTTGAAGCTGTGTTTGCAATAGGGGTTAGGGCGCGATACGGGGGGAACCGGCCGCGGCCCGACGACATAAAGAAAAAACGCCCGACTCTCGCGGACCACAAGTTCAGCGTGAGCGTACGAATGGGCGTCAGGGCCGAGGCCTGGGGAAACGTAACGTGTTAGTGCTACCCAAAATAACGAGCGGAGAGCACCGCCCGGACAGATGCCGGTCGTCTCGCCGAGCGGCGACACCGTCATCGATACGGCAGACCGGACTGCCGATTCATCGCCTTCAGCGTAACCATTCGACTGGCCGAAGTCTCTGGCAATCGTCGCCGGTTCGTCTGCTATCAGGCATCTCCCGAATTGCCCGGGCCGGCGCGATTTTCGCGCAGCGGCCCGTGCTTGCGCGCGGCTGACGCACGCGCTCGTTCCACACCAAACTCCGGTCGCGCAGTCGCGCTTCCCGATATTGTCCGCGCGTTAGCCTGGGGCAGGCAGGCCGCTGCAAGGAGAGCATTGCCATGAAGATCATCAAACATTGGTTCGCGCGCGAGAAGCAAAGTGCCGATCGTCACGCGCCGCGTGTTGCGGCATCGCCGCTCTTGCTCGCCCTGGAGCCCCGTGTGGTGTACGACGCGTCGGTGGCTGCCGTTGCCGCCCAATCGCATACGCACGACCTCACACATGCCGCCGAGCGACATGGCGCGACTGAAGCGCAAGCGGATATGTCGGCACGCACGACAGGCAATGCCACGGTGAATGCCCCGCCCGATCGCAGCGCCTCGCGCGCGTCGCATGGCGGTCATGCCTCGCACTCGTCGAACGCCTCGGGCACGTCGAACACGTCGAACACGTCTGGCGATCCGACGTCTGCCAGCAACGACACGTCGAACACGCACAACACGGGCACGCCGAACACCACGCAGGAAAAGCTTCACACGAATGCTGCGCTGAACGACACCAGCGACGCCGGACAACTCACACAAACCCAGGTCGTGTTTATCGACCCGAGCGTGGCGAATTACCAGACGCTGATTTCCGGCTTCCCGACTGGCACGCAGTACGTCGTGCTCAATAGCGGTAGCGACGGCTTCGCCCAGATCGCTCAGTACTTGCAGACGCATCAGGGCATTAGCTCGATCGCGCTGATCTCGCACGGCGCCGACGGTGCGATCCAGGCAGGCTCGGCATGGCTGACGGCGTCGAGCCTGTCGACCTACACCGCGGATCTCGCGCAGATCGGTGCGGCAATGAAGCCGGGCGGCGACTTCCTGATTTACGGTTGCGATGTCGCGCAGTTGGCCGATGGGCAGGCGCTGGTACAGAAAATTGCCGGCATTACGCATCTGAACGTCGCCGCGTCGACCGACGCTACCGGTGCGACGTCCCTCGGCGGTAACTGGACGCTCGAATATCAGGCCGGCAAGGTCCATAGCGCGTTGAACGAGTCGGCGAGCGCCGAAGCGCAGTTCAACGAATTGCTTGGCGTGACCGTAGAAACCTACGATACAGCCGCAAACAACGACTTCCAGGCGCTCGGATCGGCGCAATTCACGCTCAACAATATCGTCTACACGTTCGATCAGGCCGCTAACACCTTCGCGTACAACGACAGTAACTCGCCGAACGGCCCGACCGACATTACCGATTCGTCGACCGATGGTGTGCTCGAGATCAATGCCGACGGCGGCTCGGCCATGAGCAACGTCACCATTTCGCTCGCTAACGGCCACACCTTTAACCTGCAAAGCTTCGATCTGAGTTCGTTCAACGGCGATCTCTACATTCAGGCGCACTACGCCAACGGCACGTCAAGCGGACTGATCCAGCTCGCCACGGCCGCCGTGGGCGGTTTCCCCGGCGCCACCGTGTCGAGTCAGCTCGGCAGCGCCTTCAACAACATCGTCTCGTTCTCGCTGATCGACCAGAACGACCCCGGCGCGTTCGAGCCGTCGCTCGACAACCTGACCTATCAGGACACCGGCCCTGCCGTCACCACCAGCAGCGGCAACGCCGTATGGAGCTCAGCAGATAACGGCGCCGGTACAGGCGGCGCCCCCGTGCCGGTCGATCCGGGCATCACGCTCAGCGACGGCGGATCAAGTACCGCGAAGACCGCGACCGTTCAGATCACGAACTTCGTGACCGGTGACGTACTCAACTTCACGGCACAGAACGGCATCACCAGTACCTACGATCCGACCACCGGCACGCTGACGCTCAGCACCGGCGCCGGCACCGCGAGCATCGCCGAATGGCAGGCCGCGCTCGAATCGGTGACGTTCTCAAGCTCGCTAACCTCGCCGAATCTCTCGACCACCACGCGCACCATCTCGTTCTCGTTCAACGACGGCACCTTCGTCAGCAACGTCGCCACGCGCAATATCGTGGTCACCGCGACCGATCAGACGCCGGTAGTGACCGAAGGCGGCGCGGCCAGCACCAATTACCTCGCGGGCTCGGCAGCGACTGCGGTCGACGCGAACGTCCACGTCAGCGATGCGGACAATTCCACGCTGGCGACCGGCACCGTCACCATCGCCAGCGGCTTCGTGACCGGCGATTCGCTCGGCTTCACCAACGACAACGCGACGCTGTACGGCGACATCCAGGCCAGCTTCAATCCGAGCACGCACGCGCTGTCGATGTTCTCGGGCAGTGGCACCGCGACGGCCGCGCAATGGCAAGCCGCGCTGGACGCCGTGACCTTCTCCGCAACCAGTGGCACGACGGGCGGCACACGCGACATCACTTTCTCGGTGAACGACGGCACCAAGGACAGCGCGGCATTGCATCACAGCGTGGTCGTGACGGTCGGCCCGAAGGTGGTCACCGACGGCGGCTCGGCCTCGTTCGTGACCGGCGACAACACCCCCTCGACGCCGGTGGTGGTCGACGCCGGCGTCACGATCTCGGACGGCACCAGCACCACGCTCGCGAGCGCCACGATCCAGATCACGAGCAATTTCCAGGTCAACCATGACCAACTGTCGCTCATCAATAACCCGGCGACGATGGGCGACATCACCGCCATCTACAACAGCAGCACCGGCCTGCTCACGCTGACCTCGCAGAGCGGCGCAGCCACGCTCGCGCAATGGCAGGCCGCGCTGCGCGCCGTCACCTTCACCAGCGACCTGGTCGTGCCGTCGAACGCGACGCGCGTGCTCACGTTCCGGATCAACGACGGCACCCTGATCAGCCCGGCGGCGACCCGCAACATCAGCGTGACCGACACCGACCAGACGCCGGTGATCGGCGGCGGCGGCCAAACCGCCAGCTTCGTGGCGGGCGACAACACCAACTCCACGCCGGTGGTGGTCGACAACACCATCACCGTGGCCGATGCCGACGGCGGCCCGCTGCACACGGCCACCGTCACGATCACCGGCAATTACCAGCCCACCGATTTCCTGACGTTCAGCAACGACAACACGGTGCTGTACGGCGACATCCGGGCGAGCATCTCGAACAACGTGCTCACGCTGATCTCGCCCACCGGCACCGCCACGCTCGCGCAATGGCAGGCGGCACTGCGCGCTGTCACGTACACGTCGACCGCCATCACGCCGTCAACCCTGCAACGCACTGTCACGTTCAGCATCAGTGACGGCGTCAAGACCAGCACCACCGTGACGGATACCGTCACCGTGACCGACACCGACCAGACGCCGCTCATCAGCGGCTCAAGCGGCACCGTCACGCTCACGCAGGGCGACAACACCAGTTCGACGCCGGTCACCGTGGACAGTGGCATCGTGGTATCCGATAGCGACAACGGCACGCTCACCTCGGCCACCGTCACCATCAGCAACTTGCAGGACTCCAGCGACGTGCTGCTGTTCGTCGGCAATCCGACGACGATGGGCAACATCAACGGCTCCTACTCGAACGGCGTGCTGACGCTGACCTCGCTGAACTCCACGGCTACGGTCGCCCAATGGCAGGCTGCGCTACGCTCGATCCAGTTCCAGAACTTCTCATCGGTGCCGGACACCACGCCGCGCGTCATTACCTTCGCGATCAGCGACGGCACCAAGACCAGCACCGCGTGGAGCCGCACCGTGGACGTGGCGCTGACCGACCAGACACCGCTGCTCGACACCAGCGGCGGCACGACCACCTTCACTTCGGCCGACAACGCGCCGTCCACGCCGGTGGCGATCGACACCGGCCTTATCCTCACCGACAGCGACAGCGCCACGATGGCGTCGGCCACCGTGCAGATCACGGGCAACTACGTGTCCGGCGAAGATGTGCTGTCGCTCGGCGGTTCGTTCGGCGACATCACCGCGAGCTTCGATGCCAGCAGCGGCAAGCTCACGCTGACCTCGGCCGGCGCGTCGACCACTGCGCAGTGGATCGCAGCGCTGCGCTCGGTCACCTACACCGATCTGGCCGCCGTGCCGAACGGCTCGACACGCACCATCTCGTTCGCCGTGAACGACGGCACCAAGACGAGCGTCACCGGAACGAAGTCGCTGAGCATCGTCGCGACGCACCAGACACCGGTCCTGACGACCGGATCGTCGACCAGTCAGGATTTCCTGCCGGGCAATTCGGCGACGACGATCGACGGCAGTCTCGCGTTGACCGACCTGAACATCGGCAGCCCGTCCGCATTGGTCTCGCTGACGATCACGGTGCAGATCACCTCGGGCTTCGAGCTCGGCGACGTGCTGTCTTTCAGCGGCCTGGGACAGATTCCGACCAACGGTATCAGCCCGAGCTACGACGCTTCCACCGGCACCCTGACGATCACCTCCACCGGCGGCACGCTCGCCCAGTGGCAGAGCCTGCTCGACAATCTGCAATTCCAGACCGGCAGCAGCGCGCCGCTCGGCACTCGCGCGATCTCGATCACGATTAGCGACGGCGTGAAGACCAGCGCCCCCGCGACGTACTCGATCGATGTCATCAGCTCGGCGCCTGCGCTGTCGACCACCAGCAGCGGCAGCGTCAGCTTCGTGGCCGGCGACAACGTGCCCTCGACGCCCGTCGCCATCGACGCGAACCTGTCGGTCGCCGACCCGCTCGGCAACGTGGTGGACACCGCGATCATCTCGATCTCGGGCAACCTCCATACCGGCGAGGACGTGCTCAACTTCACCAACGACGGCTCGACGATGGGTGACATCAGCGGCGTCTACAACACGCTGACCGGCGTGATGGTGCTGACGTCGTCGAGCGGCACGGCCACCCTCGCCCAATGGCAGTCCGCGCTGCGCTCGGTTGTCTATTCGGATACGGCCGTCACGCCGAACACCGCCACGCGCACCGTCGACATCACGCTCAGCGCGGGCGCGCAGACCAGCAACACGCTGGCGCGCACCATCACGGTGGCGAGCACCGACCAGACGCCGCTGATCTCGACCAGCAGCACCGGCAGCGTGCCGTTCGTCGCGGCCGACAACGATATCTCGACGCCAGTCGTCATCGACAGCGGCATCGCGCTACTGGATCTCGACAACACCACGCTGGCGTCGGCCACCGTGCAGATCGGCGCGGGCTTCCATGCGGGCGAAGACTTCCTGTCGTTCATCAACGACGGTCACACAATGGGCAACATCACCGCCAGCTTCGACGCCGCCACCGGCACGCTCACGCTGACGTCGGCCACCGCCAGCGCCACGCTCGCGCAGTGGCAGGCCGCACTGCGCTCGGTGACCTATACCGACGTGGCCGTCACGCCCAACACGACCACCCGCACCATCAGCTTCTCGGTCAGCGACGGCATCAAGTCCAGCACCGCGTATACACGCAACATCACGGTTGCCGACACCGACCAGACGCCGATCGCCTCGACCGTCAACACTGGCCCGGTATCGTTCGTTGCGGGAGACAACGCCATCGCCACTCCGGTAGCGATCGACAACGGCATCGTCATCTCGGATCTCGACAACGGCACGCTGGCCTCCGCAACGTTCCAGATCAGCAGCGGCTTCCAGCTCGGCGAAGACGTGCTGTTATTCGTCAACGACGGTACGATGGGCAACATCACCGCCACCTACGACGCCGTACATGGCCGGCTCACGCTGACCTCGGCCGGCGCGAGCGCCACGCTCGCGCAGTGGCAGGCCGCGCTGCAAGCCGTGACGTACACAGATACGGCCATCACGCCCGACACGACGACCCGCACCATCAGCTTCAGCATCAGCGACGGCACCAAGTCGAGCGCCACGCTCACGCGCAACATCACGGTCGCCGACAACGATCAGTCGCCTGTCGTGGGCTCCAGCAACACCGGTTCGGCGTCGTTCGTCGCCGCCGACAATGCGCCGTCGACGCCAGTTGTCGTCGACAACGGCATTACCCTGTCGGACCTCGACAGCGGCACCTTCGCGTCCGCCACGGTGCAGATCGGCAGCGGCTTCCACGCCGGCGAAGACGTGCTCTCCTTTATCAACGACGGCACGATGGGCAACATCATCGCCAGCTACGACCCCGCCACCGGTACGCTGACGCTGACCTCCGCCAATGCCAGCGCCACGATCACGCAGTGGCAAGCCGCGCTGAGCGCCGTGACCTATACGGATACGGCCGTCGCGCCCGATACGGCCACCCGCACCATCGGCTTCTCGGTCAGCGACGGCACCAAGTCGAGCGCCGTGTTCTCGCGCGATGTGACGATCACCGCGACCGACCAGACACCGATCCTCACGACCAGCAGCAACGGCTCAGTGCCGTTCACGGCCGGCGACAACGTCGCCTCGACGCCGGTGGCGATCGATGACGGCATCGTGGTCTCCGATCTGGATAACGGCACGCTGGCCTCGGCCACGTTCCAGATCGGCGCAGGCTTCCATGCGGGTGAAGACATCCTCGGCTTCATCAACGACGGCACGATGGGCAACATCGGCGCCAGCTACGACGCGGGCACCGGCACGCTCACGCTGACGTCAAACGGCGCCAGCGCCACGCTCGCACAGTGGCAGGCCGCGTTGCGCGCCGTGACCTACACCGACTCGGCCATCACGCCCGATACGTCGACCCGCACCATCAGCTTCGCGATCAACGACGGTACGAAGTCCAGCATCGCGTTGAGCCGCGACATCACGGTCGCGGATACCGATCAGACACCGCTCATTGGCTCCGTCAGCTCAGGATCGGTCTCGTTCGTCTCGGCGGACAACGGCAGCTCGACGCCGATCACGGTCGACAACGGCATCATTCTGTCAGACCGCGATAACGGCACGCTGGCCTCGGCCACCGTGCAGGTCGGCAGCGGCTTCCACGCCGGCGAGGACGTGCTCGGATTCACCAATGACGGGGTGACGATGGGCGACATCACCGCCAGCTACAACGCGGCCACCGGCACGCTCACCCTGACCTCCGCAGGTGCGAGCGCCACGCTGGCACAGTGGCAGGCCGCCCTGAGTTCCGTTACCTACATCGACACGGCGATCTCACCCGCCACGGCCACGCGCTCCATCGACTTTACGGTCAGCGACGGCACCAAGGGCAGCCCCGTCTACTCGCGCAACATCGCCATCACCGCGACCGATCAGACGCCGCTGCTCACCAGCAGCAGCAACGGCGCTGCACCGTTCGTGGCGGGCGACAACGTTGTCTCGACACCGGTGGTCGTCGATAACGGCATCGTCGTCTCGGATCTCGACAACGGTACGCTGGCCTCGGCAACGTTCCAGATCGGCAGCGGTTTCCACGCCGGCGAAGACGTGCTCGGCTTCGTCAACGACGGTGCGACGATGGGCAACATCGCCGCCAGTTACGATGCCGCCAACGGCACGCTCACGCTGACGTCGACCGGCGCGAGCGCTACGCTCGCCCAGTGGCAGGCGGCGTTGCGCTCGGTGACCTACACCGATACGGCGGTCTTGCCCGACACGGCGACACGCACCGTCAGCTTCTCGGTGAACGACGGCGCCAAGTCCAGTCTCGCGGTCACCCGCGATGTGAGCGTCACGGCAACGCACCAGACGCCGATAGTCGGCACGGACGGCTCGACCCTGAGCTACACGGCCGACGGTAAGGCGACGTCTAGCATCGCCATCGGTACGGGCATTACGCTGATCGACCGGAACGACACGCCACCGACGTCAGCGACGGTCTCGATCGGTTCGGGCTTCGATCCGGCGCATGACGTGCTGAGCTTTGCCGCCGGCGCGGCGACGGGTGATATCACAGCGACCTACGACGCCGCGCATGGCGTGATGACGCTCAGCTCGGCGAGCGGCACCGCGACGCTTGCTCAATGGCAGGCCGCCATCCAGGCCATTACGTATCGCGACACGCAGAACGAAAGCAAGAGCGGCGCCCGAACGCTGACCTTCGTGATCGGCGACGGCACCGCCAACAGCGCGCCAGTGTCACGCACACTGCAAATCAAGGCCGGCCAAAGCCCGGTGGGCGTGCCGATCCTGCCGCCGACGCCATCGAATCATTTCGACGTGCCCAACGTGCAGCCGCAGCCGATTGTCTTCGGGCAGAGCAATCCGCTGATCGTCCCGGACGTCAACGGCCACAGCGACGGGGTCTCGAATCCGATCATCGTGAACGGCGCCCTCGACACGCCCGCGCCATTCGGCGTCATTCCCCAGCGGACGACCTTTACATTCGCTGCGCACGGGGCAAGCGATGCGTCGCTCGGCGACACGCATGTGAGCGCGCTGGATTCCATCGTGCCGCCGGGTACGCACGATGTGCCAGCGCCCGCGATTGCACGCACGCTGCCCGCCGCCGATGTCAGTCCCGCACGTCAGCCGGGGCAGGCCTTCGTGCTCTCGATGGCGCCGTTGGTGCAGACCCCATCGTCCACACCCAGCGGCGACGCCGCCGACACGCAGGTGGCGATCACACTGGCCGACGGCGGACCGCTGCCGCAATGGCTGCATTACGACGTGGAGCACGACGTGCTCACGGGCACGCCGCCGGCAGGCTTGCGCTCCATGCAGGTGACGCTGCTCGTGCGCGACGCAGCCGGCAATCTGTCGCGTCGTGAGGTGACGCTGCACTTCGATGCACCCGCTCAGCGCGCACCGAATAATGCACCGCATGCACCGAACGCGCCGGCAACACCTGCCGCCCGACCGCACGCCGCGCTGCCGCCTGCGAAGGCATCGCTTGCCGCGCAGTTCGCCAACGCGCATGCCGCGCTCCACGTCGCGACAGCCCCCGGCGACTCGCACGCCGCGAAGGGAGGCCGCTCGTGATCCCAGCTTTCCAGACTCAACTCGCTCAACTTAAAAAGAGACCCGTCGAAGTGAAAAACAAGCCGATCAAGGGACGCCTGCCGCGCCCCGCCCTGCTCGCGGTTGCGCTCGCCATCGCAACGTTGTCCGGCTGCGCGATCAAGCCTGTGCCGTTCACCGATGCCGAACGCGCGGCAACGGCACAAGCCGACCGCACCACCATGTTTGCGGATCAGCAGCCGGTCACCGGTCCGATCACGCTTGACGAAGCGATGGCCCGCGCGATTCGCTACAACCTCGACCATCGTCTGAAGATGATGGAAGAGGCGCTCGCGCAACGTCAGCTCGACCTGTCGAACTTCGACCTGCTCCCGAAGCTGACGGCCGCCGCCGGCTACACGAACCGCAACCACGATCTGGCGTCGTCCTCCGAAGGTTTCTACACGCGTGAGCAATCGCTGGTGCCGTCGTTCTCGACCGACAAGAACGCGCGCACGGCCGATCTGAATCTGTCCTGGAACATTCTCGACTTCGGCGTGAGCTACTTCGAAGCGAAGGAACAGGCCGATCACCTGCTGGTGCTCGAACAGCGCCGCCGCAAGGTCGTGCAACTGATGATGCAGCAGGTGCGCGAAGCCTACTGGCAAGCCGTCGGTGCGCAGCGCCTGCGCGACCGTATCGGGCCGCTGCTCGCGGATGCGCAAAGCGCACTGGACGACTCGCGCGCCACGCAGGCGCAAGGCCTGCGCTCGCCGGTCGAAACGCTCAACTATCAGCGCTCGCTGCTCGACCTGATGCGTCAGCTCGAAGCGGTGCGCGATCAGTTGGAAGTCGCCAAGCCGCGTCTGGCCTCGCTCATGAACCTGGAGCCGGGTCGCGACTTCACGCTCGCCGCGACCGATGCGTTCCGCGTGCCGAACTTCGACATGGCCATGCCCGCCATGGAAGACATGGCCTTGCAGCGTCGCCCGGAACTCGTCGAAGCGAGCTACAACGAGCGGATCAGCGTCAACGAAACGCACAAGGCGATCGCCAAACTGTTGCCGGGCATCGAACTCAGTGTCGGCGCGCATTACGACAGCAACAGCTTCCTCGTATACAACGCGTGGCGCTCGGCCGGTATCAGCGTGAGCTGGAACCTGCTGAACCTGCTCAATGCGGGCAACATTCGCGGCACGGCGCAGGCGCAGCTCGACGTCGCGAAGATGCAGCGCATGGCGCTGAGCATGGCCGTGCTCACGCAGGTACACGTCGCGCGCAGCGAACTCGGCGCCAAGACGCGTCAGTTCGACCTGTTCAAGCGCCTCAATGACGTCGACCAGCAAATCCTCGAACAAACGCACAACGCCACGGTAACCAACGCGAAGGGCAAGCTTGAAGAAATCCGCGTGGCGACGGCGGCCATGATGTCCGAGCTGCGTCTCTATCAAAGCTACGGCGAACTCGAGAGCGCTTACGGTCAGATGCTGGCCACGCTGGGCCTCGATCCGGTGCCGGCCAAGCTCAACGGCAACGACATCGCGTCGCTGACCCAGTCGATCGGCGAGGAACAGAAGCGCTGGGACGATATCGCGGTGCATGGCGTTCAGGCCGCCGCACTCGCCCAGCCAGGCCCGACTATTGCCGCTGCAGCAGCCTTGCCGACGGGAGCCGTGCAGAAATGACGTGGTTCGTGAATCACCGGGCAGCGCTTGCCGTCACGCTGCTCGTCGCAATGCATGCCGCTTCGGCGGCATCTCCGCAGGCCGCACCGGTCGCGTACCCCCCGGCGCGATCGGTCCCCGGCCTCCCGGCCAGCAATGCGCCTGCCGCGCCGCCGGCGGCGTCGCCAGTCGCGCCCGCCACGGCGGGCGACAGCAACGATTCGCGCATCCGTATCCAGCTCGTCTCGCGCGATCAGGTGGACGTGTCGAGCGAGGTCGCCGCGAAGATCGCGTCGTTGCCGTTCCGCGACGGCGATGCCTTCCGTGCGGGCCAGACGCTCGTCACACTCGACTGTTCGCTCTTCAGCGCGCAGTTGCGCAAGGCGCAAGCCGATGCCGACGGCGCACGTGACCTGCTCGAGACGAACCGCAAGCTCCAGGCGCTGCGCTCCATCGGTGATCTGGAGGTTCAGCAGGCGCAGGCGAAGCAGAAGTCGACGGCGGCCGACGTCGCCTACATGCAGGCAACCGTGCGCAAGTGCTCGATCGCGGCCCCGTTCGACGGCCGTGTCTCGAAGCGCAGCGCCGCCCCGCAGCAGTTCGCGGAGCCGGGAAAGCCGCTGCTGACCATCGTCGACACCAGCCATCTCGAACTGAAGATGATCGTGCCGTCGAAATGGCTCGGCTGGCTCAGGACCGGTCATGCGCTCAGTGTGCAGGTCGATGAAGTGGGCAAGACGTATCCGGCCAAGGTCGTACGCATTGGCGCGCGTGTCGATCCCGTCACGCAGACCGTCGACGTGACGGCCGCCCTCAACGGCAGCGCGCCCGAGCTACTGCCGGGCATGAGCGGCTGGGCGACCTTCGCGCGGTGACGGCATGACGCAGACTCAAATGGCCGAAGACGCCCAGCAAATCCGGATCGATGGCCAGCAGCTCGCGCTGCTGTGGCAACTCTCGATCCGGGCGCGCGCGGCCACGAGCGAGACGACACTCGGCTTCACGATCGTCAACGAGACGCTGGCGCTCGTGCCCTTCCGGCAGGCGGCGTGGTGGCGGGGCGACACGCCGGGTCACGTGGCGGCCGTCTCCGGCCTGCCGCAAAGCGATCCGAACGCGCCGTACGTGCAATGGCTCGGGGCGCTGTGCAAGGTCCTCGCCAAAGGGTTGCCCGAGGTCCCGCCGAAGGAGGCCGCCGCGCACGTGGAAGGTCGCGACGCGGCGGTGCTGCCGGCACAGCCGAGAGTGCGTGTCTTCACGGCGGACGACGTCGCAGCAGAGGAACCACACATCGCGGCGGAATGGGCCGAGTGGTGGCCGGCCCACGGCGCCTGGCTGCCGCTGGCCTATCGCGGCGGACATCCGGCCGGGGGTATCGTCTTCGCGCGCGAGACGCCGTGGAGCGCCACCGATCTCGCCCTGCTGAGCGAACTCGGGCAAGTGTGGGCGCACGCGCTCGAAGCCTTCTCGCCGCGTGCGCGCTGGCTCGATCGCGCGCGCGCCGTGCTGCGTCCCGGCAAGTTGCAGCGCCGTGTGCTGATTGCCGTCGTCGCCATCTGCCTGATACCGATGCGCCTGACGGTGCTGGCGCCGGCGGAAGTCACGCCGAAAGATCCGTTCGTGGTGCGTGCGCCGCTCGACGGTGTCATCGACCATCTGTACGTGAAGCCGAATGAGCCGGTGAAGGCCGGCACCGCATTGCTCGGTCTGGACGCCACGACCTTGCAGTCGCGCTACGCGGTGGCCCGCACCAACTTCGATGCAGCGCAGGAAGAGTTCCGGCAGACGGCACAGCTTGCCGTGACCGACGACCGCACGCGTCTGGACATGGCGGAGCGACGCGGCAAGCTCGATCAGAGCCGCGCAGAGCTCGATTTCACGGCGCGGCAGCTCGCACGCGTGAGCGTCAACGCGACGCGCGCCGGCGTGGCCGTGTTCAGCGACCCGAACGAGTGGACCGGCAAGGCGGTGGCCGTCGGCGAGAAGATTCTGGTGCTGGCCGACCCCGCGCATGTCGAAGTCACGGCCTGGCTACCGGTCGCCGACAACATCGACGTGCAGCCCGGCGCGGTGCTCACGCTCTATCCCAAGAGTTCGCCGCTTACCAGCTACGACGCGCGGATCGACTCCATCGCGTGGCGCGCCGAACCGACGCCGGAGGGCGTGCTGGCGTATCGCGTGCGCGCGAGCTTCGATGTCGACGGGAAAAGCGCACAGCAGGCCCCGCTCGGTGCGATGGGCACAGCGCGGATTCGCGGTCCGTGGGTCCCCGCTATCTACTACGTGCTGCGCCGCCCGTTGACGCTCGCGCGTCAGTGGCTGGGCTGGTAATTCCTCGCGCCCTTCGATTCGACTCATGGTCCGACTTCCGCAGCTCCGTCAGGAGCTCACCCTGACTCCCGGGGCCGCCACGCCCGATGGCGCCCCGACATGGATGCTCCACGACCCGGCGGCAAACCGGTTTTTCCAGATCGGCTGGCTGGCGTTCGAGCTGCTTGCGCGCTGGCCGCTCGACGACGCGCACGCGATCGTCGAGGGTGTCAATCGTGAAACGACGCTCACCGCGACGCTCGCCGATTTCGAGGCGCTGGTGCGCATGCTGCGTCACCAGAATCTGCTGGTGTCGTCGAACGCCACCGACACGGCACGACTTGAACATCACGACGCCGCGCAGCAGACCTCGCGCGCGATGTGGCTGCTCAAGCACTATCTGATGATCCGGATTCCGCTCTGGCATCCGATGCCGTTCCTGCGCGCAGCCGAACGCTATGTGCGGTTCGCCTTTCGGCCGTTATCGTGGGTCGTCGTGGCGCTCGTCGCGCTGATCGGACTGATTCTGGTGTCGCGTCACTGGGACGAGTTCGTCCATACGTTCCATAACTACAGCGACTGGCGCGGCTTGATCGGCGTGGGGATTGCGCTCGGTTTCGCGAAGATCCTGCACGAGTTCGCGCATGCGTTCACGGCGCAGCGCTATGGCTGCCGCGTGCCCACCATGGGCATTGCGCTGCTCGTGATGCTCCCGGTGCTCTATACCGACACGACCGAAGCCTGGAAGGTGCCGGGACGTCGTGCGCGGCTCTGGATCGGCGCCGCAGGCATGTTGAGCGAAGTCGCGCTCGCCGCCTTCGCGACGCTGGCGTGGAGCCTGTTGCCTGATGGACCGCTGCGTGCCGGAGCGTTCATGCTCGCGACCACGACGTGGGTGGCGACGCTGGCGATCAACGCGAGTCCGTTCATGCGGTTCGACGGCTACTTCCTGCTCTCCGACTGGCTCGACATGCCGAACCTGCACGACCGCGCGTTCGCGTTGGGTCGCTGGTGGCTGCGCGAGCGGCTGTTCGGTTTCGGGGATCCCCAACCCGAGCCCTGCCCCGCCTCGCGGCGACGCTTCCTGATCGCGTTCTCGTTCGCCACCTGGCTTTACCGGCTGGTAGTGTTCATGTCGATCGCGCTGGTGGTGTACCACGCGTTCTTCAAGCTGCTCGGCATGTTGTTGTTCTGCGTCGAGTTCGGCTGGTTCATCATGCGCCCGGTGTGGCGCGAGGCGCAGGCGACGTGGCAGCGGCGCGACGAATTGCGCTGGTGTCGTGAAACGCGTCGCTCGGCAGTGCTGGCGGCGGTGCTCCTCAGTGTCCTCGTGCTGCCCTGGCATGCCGGGGTGAGCGCGCCGGCGGTGCTCGCGCCGCAGCGCGCGCAAGGGCTCTACACCGTTGCCCCGGGGTATGTCGCCGACACGCCACCCCCGGCGCGCGACGGCCAGCATGTGCGCGCAGGCGAGACGCTCGCGGTGCTGGTATCACCCGATCTGGAAGCACAGTTGGCCTCGGCAACGACAAACGAAGCGATGCTGCGATGGGAAGTCGAGCAACAGTCGTTCGACGACCGGCTGCAAAAGCAGGGCACGGCGCTCGCCCGCCGATGGGAGTCGGCCCGACAGACTGTTGCCGGATTACAGGCCCAGATCGCGCAACTGACCATCACCGCGCCCTTTGAGGGGACGGTACAGGCCAACGACGACGCACAGGCGGCTGGCACGTGGCTGCCACGCGGCGAACGGATCTACGACCTCATTGCGCCCGGCGGCGTAAAGGGGGATGCCTATGTCGGCGAGGACGACGTGGCGCGGTTGAAGGCCGGGCAATCGGCCACCTTCGTCGGAAGTCTGCTGGAGTTGGGGGCGCGTCATTGCACGATCGATGCGATCGACAAGGTCAACGTGGCAACGCTCGACGCGCCGTCGGTCGCCAGTCCCTATGGCGGCCCCATCCCCGCCGAGCAGAACGCGAAGACGCGCCAGTTGGTGCCTCTTACGGCGACGTGGCAAGTCCGGTTCGGGCAATGCAGCGGCGGCAACGGGCTCGGACGCGAGATCACCGGCACCGTTCACCTCGGCGCCGGGCGTCAGAGCTTCGCGGTAGAAGGGGCTCGCTTCGTCGCAGCGGTGTTGCAGCGGGAAGTCGGGTTCTGAGCTAACGGCCGGAATTCTGCGATTGCCTCGTGTCATCGCACCGCTGGACCGACTTTGCGACTTTTTCTGAATTCACATCATTCGAGGATTACGGAATGGTCCGCGTACACATCTCACAACCGACTGACCTGCCCAGACATATACCCGCTCTGGGCGTCTTCGTTGCGCGGATATCTGACGGTGGGCGCAGGCATCACGATGCGACTGAGCACACGATTCGACGTGTCGCTGAACTATGACGGCCTGATCAACACGACGCACGCCTCGGCGCAGCAAGGCAGTGTACGGGTCGCCTATCGGTTCTGAATCATCGAGGCCCGCCGATAAGTCAATGAGAGGCTACAGCCATTTTCACGACATCGGCTGAGCGACGCTTTTTCCATAATTCCCTTAGAATAGGCCATCTCGAATTTCCTGTGACCTGCCCGCCATGCATCGAGTCGGCTTCTTTGTTTGTCACGGTCATGACGCGCTTGATCTTGCCGGTCCCCTTTCGGCTTTCCATCAGGTAGCGACTGCTGCGGGCCACACCCCGTATGACCTTCACGTGATCTCGCAGACAGGGGGCCCCGTGATGGGCAACACGGGCCTGCCCATCGAGACAATGCCGGTCGGCCGACGTGCATTCGATACCGTCATTTTCGTGGGTGGCGATATCGATCCGATGCGAGAGCCGGGGAACGTTGCCGCGGCGAGGAAGTTGAATCGCAAGGCGTCGCGAGTCGCAAGCGTGTGTACCGGCGCATTCCTGCTCGCAGAAGCCGGATTGTTGAACGATCGGAAAGCGACAACGCACTGGCGATATGCCGGGCTGTTGCAGTCTCACTACCCGCGCATCAGCGTCGAGAGCGATAGTATTTTCATCGCCGACGGCCGCATCTGGACATCGGCAGGCATCGCCTCCGGCATCGACCTCGCCCTGGCGATGGTCGAAGAAGATATGGGTCCGGACATCGCGCGCGCCGTCTCGAGATTACTGGTCGTTCCGTATCGCCGGCCCGGCGGTCAGTCCCAATTTTCCGCCATGTCGCAGATGGAGCCTGAATCGGACCGCATTCGCATCGCCCTGAACTTTGCAAGAGAGCATCTGGCAGAAGCCCTGCCGGTCGAGCGGCTTGCACAGGCCGCAAGCTTGAGTTTGCGCCAGTTCGGGCGGGCGTTTCGCCGGGAAACCGGAGAAACCCCCGCCAAGGCGGTCGAGCGGCTGCGCGTCGAAGCGGCTCGGTTGCGTTTGCAAGACGGTAGCGAACCGATCGAACAGATCGCTCTGGCGGTGGGATTCATCGATCCGGACCGAATGCGCCGGGCCTTCATCAAGCTGTGCGGTCACCCGCCGCAATCGATTCGACGTGAGAGCAGACGCCTCGGTCTGCGCTGACCGGCCTGCCGGGCATCTGCCGTCATGTTCGAGCCAGGCCGATGATTCGAAATGGGCTGACTCGAAAAGCACACGAATTACCTTACCCCGACTCAGGGTGCCGATGCATTCCAGAGGTCTCGATGCAACTTCCAGACACCGCCCTGCTTCAGGAAGATGAGAATCTGCTTCCCTCGATATTTGAGTTTTCCACTCGGATCATGGATCTCAGCGTCCGAGACTTCCGTCACGACCTGATCGTTACCGTAGAACTCGTAATTGCTGAACGATACGGTATCGGGCGCCGAGCCGCCTGACGCCTTGGTGAAGTACTCGGTAATCGCGTCTGCACCTTTGATTCTGTCGCCGCCGGGCGGCAGAAGTGAGCCGTCTTTCGTATAAAGCTGGCCGATGGCCTGGTAGTCCCCTCTCGCATAGGCTTGTGCCCATCGCGCGTTCTCCACTTTGATTGCCGATTCGGTTTGCGGCTGGAGACGGCCGGCGTTTGTCTGCGCGGCGAATGTAGAAAGCGATAGGCTGGCGGCGAGAACCGCCACACAAAAACGAATCTGTCGCATCTTTTGATTTCCGATGTTGGATTGCATGGATAGGTGCTGCAAAAAACTCGGGCAGCGACTGCACAGCAATACGCGTTGCCCGCAAGGGTTTCAACGAACGCCAGGAATCCGTGCAAGCCCTCTGGACGCACCGGGCAATTCTTTGTCGACCATCGCAACGACCTCCGGCCTTGCGTCGCGAGGATGCCCGGAGTGGAACGGCGGTGCGGGATCGTATTCGATTGCCAGTTGGGTGAATTCGGCGGCTTGTTGTCCCCGCATCTTCGCGGCAACGCGAAGTGCGAAATCGATCCCGGCCGTCACACCCCCGCCACTCATGAAGCGACCGTTATCGTCCTCCACGAAACGATCGGGCACGCCGATCGCGCCATACTCGGCGAGCTTGTTGACGAAGGCCCAGTGACACGCACTTCGTTTGCCGTTGAGGACACCGGTTGCGGCAAGCACGAGCGATCCGTTGCAAACCGACGTCACGTGTTTGGCGCCGTCGGCCAGACGCCGGATCTGCGTCAGATAGTCCGGACGCATCGGCGCCGACAGATCGGACCCGCCGGGCACCAGAATCAGATCGGTCTTGTCGATGTCGGCCAGGCGTTCGGTGTTGCCGTAAACAACCCCGAACTCAAGCGTCACGTTGCCGCCTTTAAGACTTGCATAGCGCACGTTCGTATTCGGCAGCCGATGAAAAATCTCGCTCGGGCCGGCGAAATCGAGAAGCGTTCCTCCGTCGTAATTCACGATCAGAATGTTCAGCGGCTCGTTCGGGGCAAGTTCGCCTCTGCTACCCGCCTGCGCGAAAGCGGGGTTCGGGCGGCCAAGTAGCGCGCCGCCTCCTACGACGGCACCCAGCGCGGCGAGGCCGCCGAACTTGAGGGCGTCGCGACGGGAATGGCCGGCTTTGCCGAGTAGCTCCCCCTCAGTGATACTTTTGCTCTGGTCGGTCAAGATCATTTCTCCTTGCACTGCGGCCGTAACCAGGCGCACCTGGGGCGGGCCAACTAAAAGAACCGCCACGGCGCATGGTCTGGCGGACGATATCGGGATTGCGGGATTGCGGGATTGCGGGATTGCGGGATTGCTGGATTGCTGGACTGCGGGATTGGGAGATGCCGCGATGGCGAGTCGGCGCGCCGATGGCGCATGGACGTCGACATCGGGCAACGAAAACTCAGAGCTGCGAGGCTCCGCCATCGACGACCAACTCGGTGCCGACGACGTAGGAGGATTCGTCGCTGGCGAGATAAAGCGCCGCGTACGCGATGTCGTCGGCCTTGCCCATGTGTCCTACGGGAATGGTTTTCGCGAGTTCCACCTTGAGATTGCGGACATCCTCGTCGGCCATACCCCACTTGCCGATCAGAGGCGTTTCCATCGCGCCGGGTGCGATGGCGTTGAAGCGGATCCTGCGGTCGAGAAACTCGTAGGACCAGCTACGGGCAAGCGATCGCACAGCGGCCTTCGCTGCTGCGGTAAGCGAAATGCCATGCTTGCCGGTCTGGTCGACGAACGACGTATTGAGGATGAACGATGCACCATCGCGCAACACGGGCAGTACGGCCTGAAGCGTGAACACAACGCCTTTGACGTTGACGTCCATGATGTCGGCGTACAGGGTTTCGTCGATGTCGTCGACGGCGGAGGGGAAAGCCCACCCGGCATTGGCGAATACGACGTCCAGTGTGCCGAATGCCGCTTGCACCTGCGAGGCAATGGCTTGCATGTCCTTGAGCGAGCGAACATCGCCCTTGAGGACCAGTGCGTTCTCGCCAAGCTCGGCCATTACGCGTTCAAACACGGCTTCGTCGCGACCGGTGACCGCTACGCGGGCGCCTTCTGCGAGGAAGCGCTTCGCGGTGGCAAGACCGATGCCGCTCGTGCCGCCCGTGATCAATGCCGACTTGTTGGTAAGTCTCATCTTCATGTTCCTTTCTTTGCTCGTGATTGACCCAGTGAAGGACCCGGGACGTCGTCGCATTTGCGTCGTTCCGGCCTGATTCGGGAAAATTATGCGAGCCGACGAAGATGGCGCAAAGGTCTTATAACCCTTAAAAAACGTCACACAAAGGAACGCAAATGTGACGCCATCGGCACAACACTGGCGTCGTTGCTGGCGGGAGCTACGAGATCATCTTTGAAGGGGCTTGGCGCCGCGTAGGTGCGTCATGGTGACGCAGAGGCAGTCGATGCGCTCGCGCCTGCTGCGTCTCCTGCTTTCATGGAGGCGAGAGTCAAGTCTGCGCTCGCAAACGAAAAACGAAAAACGCCCAGATGGTCACGTCGGTGCTGATAAGTGCTTAGGTGCGCTTCGCGCACAGGCACCTCGTCGATCCCGAAAAATTACAAAACGGTAATCATCGGGTCACTTTCGGGTCAGAAGCCCAAGCGCAGAATGGGTTCACCCTTCGCAACATTGTCGAAGGCTGGCCGAACTGCCCCAGTTGCGGGTGCAGCGGCCTCCGACCCTCAAGGTGAATATCATGAAAGTACGCTTCTCCGCACTGCTGGTTTCCTGCGCAATCGCCGCACCGTTCTCCGCTTTCGCTCAATCGGCGACCGCCAACGACGCGCCGCTCACGCGCGCTCAGGTTCAGGCAGACCTCGTTCGTCTCGAAAAAGCGGGCTACCAACCGTTTGTCGGCGACAACGACTATCCCGCCAATATCCAGCGAGCCGAGGCAATCGTTACGAAACAGGACGCGCAGCCGGGTAACGGCCAGGTCACGAGCGCCGCAATCGAAACCGGCGCGGGTACCGGCATCAGCACCGGGAATCAACCGACAAACCCCGCCAACGGCCACTCGCTCTATGCGGGGAGCTGATGTCAGCGGTTTGACAGGTCATGACGTCGCCTCAGTAGGATTTCGGCAAGCCCAGTGCCTTCTCGGCAATGAAACACAAGATCAACTGCGGACTGACCGGGGCGAGGCGCGGAATCCATGCTTCGCGCATGTATCGCTCGACGTGGTATTCCTTCGCGAATCCCATGCCGCCGTGCGTGAGAATCGCGTTCTGGCAGGCATTGAAGCAAGCCTCACCAGCGAAATACTTGGCGGCATTCGCGTCGGCCGCACAGTTGCTTTTCGCGTCGTAGCGCGACGCCGCCTTGAGCACCAGCAGATTGGCGGCTTCCAGTTCGATCCACGAACGCGCGAGCGGATGCTGAATGCCCTGATTCTTGCCAATCGGCCGATCGAACACGACCCGCTCGTTCGCGTAGGTCGCCGCCCGCTGAAGAGCTGCGCGCCCCAACCCTACCGCTTCGGATGCGATCAGAATGCGCTCGGGGTTCATGCCGTGCAGGATGTATTCGAAGCCTGCGCCTTCCTCGCCGATCCGATCGCTCACCGGGATACGAAGCTCGTCGATGAACACCTCGTTCGAATCGACGCACTTGCGGCCCATCTTCTCGATCTCCCGCACCTGAATTCGCGTGCGATCGAGGTCGGTGTAGAAAAGCGACAACCCTTGCGTGCCTCGGGCTTCCTCGATCGGCGTGGTGCGGGCGAGCAGCAGAATCTTGTTCGCCACCTGTGCGGTAGAGATCCACACCTTCTGCCCGGACACGACATAGTGATCGCCGTCGCGCACGGCCCGCGTCTTGAGCTTGAGCGTATTCAGACCGGTGTTCGGCTCTGTGACCGCAAAGCAGGCCTTGTCCTTGCCGGCGATCAACGGCGGCAACCAGCGCTGCTTCTGCTCCTCGGTGCCGAATACGACGACCGGATGCAGACCGAAGATGTTCATATGCACGGCGGAAGCACCCGACAACCCCGCACCCGTCGCCGAGATCGTCTGCATCATCAATGCGGCTTCGGTGATCCCCAGCCCGGCGCCGCCATAAGCCTCCGGCATGGCGATGCCCAGCCAGCCCGCATCCGCCAACGCGCGATGAAAGTCGTCCGGGAAACCGCCTTCGCTGTCCTTGCGCAACCAGTAATCGGCATCGAACGGCGCGCACACGCGCTCAATGGCGTCGCAGATCTGTTGCTGCTCTTCCGTAAGGTCAAAATTCATGTCTGTTCCTGTTGTTCATTGACTGCCCGGGTGACCGGCGGGGTCAGCCCTTGCCCATCGCACCGGACACCTGAAGCGCCGCAATCTCGGCAGCGGTGTAACCCAGTTCCCCAAGGACTTCGGCCGAATGCTCCCCCAGCCCCGGCGCGGGAGAGGGTTCGGTGCAAGCGGTACGCGACCATGCCGTCGGATTGCCCGGCGTGCGCAATCGACCTTCGGTCGGATGCTCGACCTGTCGGATGAACCCCACGGCCGACAGATGCGGATCGTCGAGAAGATCGCGCGGCGAGTTCATCGGCATGTTGGGAATGTCGGCGGCGTCGAGCAGGACACGCCACTCGTTCGTGGTCCGCTCGCGCATGAGCCGGGCCACTTCCGCATAGACCTCGTCGATGTGCTGTGCGCGATTCGTGTGCGTCGAAAAACGTGCGTCGCTCTCGAAGCGCTCGCCCTCGCCGATCGCCGCGAAGAAGGCGCGCCACTGCTTGTCGTTGTAGATCAGCACGCAGAGGTGCCCGTCCTTCGTTTCGTAAGGCCTGCGGTGCTCGGTCAGCAGGCGCGCGTAGCCGGGGTCGCCGTTCGGCGGGTCGAAGCTGAGACCGCCGAGGTGATCGCCGAGCACGAACTGGGTCATGGCTTCGAACATCGGCACCACGACCGATTGCCCGATCCCGGAGCGCTCGCGCTCATAGAGCGCCGCCGTGATCGCATACACGGCGTGAAGCCCGGTCACGCGATCGGCGAGCGTCGTGGGCGCATAACGCGGTGTCTGCGCACCGGACTGGCTCATCAACCACGGCAAGCCCGACGCGCCCTGAATGAGGTCGTCATACGCCGCACGGGCCGCGTTCGGTCCGTCCTGCCCGAATCCGCAACAGGAGACGTGAATCAGCCGGGGGTTCGTTGCCTTCAGGGTGTCGTAGTCGAGTCCGAGACGCCCCAGCGCCTTGGGCCGGATGTTGGAGATCATCACATCGCAGCGCTCGACGAGCTTCGCCGCGACCTCACGGCCTGCCGGCACCTTGAGATCGAGCACCACACTGCGCTTTCCCTGATTGGCGTGCAGGAAGATATGCCCCATGCCCGCATGGTTCATCGGCCCGACGTGACGCATGTTGTCCCCCTCGGGAGACTCGACCTTGATCACGTCGGCCCCGAGTGCGGCCAGAATCTGCGTGGCAAACGGTCCCATGATCACCGACGTCAGATCGAGGATCCTGACGCCGGCAAGCGGCCCACCTCGCTCGGTGCTCATGAGCGCACCTTCAACGTCGCGCCTGGCGTTACGCACGTCCCTGACTTCATCTGCCTTCTCCATGACTTCGGTGTTCTCGCATCGCCGCCGACGTGCTTCTCGGCAGATCGATGCCTGATAGATCGAACGGGGACGACCCCGTCATAGTGGAAAGACCCCGAGAATCACGCATGCGATCGTCATCACGACCGATGTCGCGAAAAGGAACGGGATCGCGAATTTCTGGTGTTCGGCCAGGTCGATGCCGGCGAGACCGACGAGCAGGAACGTTGCCGGCGTCAAGGGACTGACAGGGAAACCGGTCGTCATCTGGCCGAGCAACGCGGCCTGCGCCACCTGGATCTGCGGCACACCCAGTCGCTCCGCAGCGCCGGCCACAACGGGCAGCACGCCGAGATAGAAGGAATCGGGGTCGAAGAGAAGACTGAGCGGCATCGAAATCAGGCCCATCACGAACGGAATGTGATGCGCCTGTCCGGCGGGAATCAAATGCACGGCTTCGCTTGCCATGGCATTCAGCATGCCGGTCCCGGACATGATCCCGGTGAAGGTGCCCGCCGCCAGCAGGACACTTGCCATCATCAGTGCGGCAGGCGCGTGAGCATCCACCCGGCGACGCTGCTCGTCGGCGTTGGCGTAGTTGATGAATAGCGCCACGACGGTTCCGAGCATGAACATCACGACCGGATCGACCTTGCCGGTGATCATCGTGCCCATCACGACCAGCGTCAGCACGAGATTCGGCCAGAATCGCCGGGGGCGGCGCAACGCCAGTTCCTGCTCGGACAGTTCGCGCGTGGGAACCACGAACGGCCGGCCATCGTGCACGAGCCCCAGCCGGCGTTCCTCGCGCTTGCCCAGCAGATAAGCGATCAAGAGCACGAACACCAGACCGACGCCCTGAACGAGCAGCAGCGGCGCGAAAATCTCGGCGGTCGGAATGTGCAGCGCGACCGACGCGCGAATCGTGACACCCGCCCAGGGCAGGAAATTCACACCGGCGCCCAGCGCGGCCATACAGACGAGCAAGCGCTTGTCCATGTTCAGGCGCTCGTACACCGGCAGCATCGCGGGAATCGTCACCAGGAAGCACACTGCGCCGGAGCCGTCGAGGTGAATGAGCAGCGCGAGTAACGCGGTGCCCATCAGAATGCGAGGGGGACGCGCACCGACGAGCCGAAGTATCCGGCTGATGATCGGATCGAGCATGCCTGCGTCGGTGAGCACGCCGAAGAAAATAATGGCGAAGATGAACATGCCCACCACGGGCGCGACGCTGGTAATGCCTTTGAGAATGAAGGTCGTGATTTGCAGGCCAAAACCACTGACCACCGCAGCGACGACCGGCACGGCAATGAGCGCGGCGAGCGGCGACATGCGTTTCGTCAGAATCAATGCCAATAGCGCCAGCACCGAAATGAGTCCGGTTAGTGCAAGCATTTGTCTCCCCCAGGGGGTTTATTGTGAAGATGGACCGGAATCACTCTTGCGGCGATTCGGCAACCGGAGACCGTCGCTGTCCCGGCGGCGTGTCTGGCGGCTTGAAAAGTGTGTGGGATTGGGTAAGATTCGTCCAATACATGTTTTGTCCACTTTGATACGAATTTCGTCTCACCATGATCCCCGGTCGCTTACTGACACAGTTCATTGCCGTCGCGGAAGAGCTGCACTTTGGGCGTGCCGCCGTGCGGCTGCACATGGCGCAGCCGCCACTGAGTCAGGCGATCAAGAATCTGGAGGAAGTGGTGGGGGTGCAGTTGCTCGCCCGCTCGAAGCATTCCGTGTCGCTCACGCCGGCGGGGGGGGCCTTTCTGGAGGAAGCGCGAGAACTTCTGGCGCATGGGCAGCGCGCCATCGACACGGCCCGCCGGGCCAGCGAGGGGCTTATCGGCAGGATTACCGTCGGCTTCATGGGGTCGGTGAGCTACGAGTTTCTGCCCCGCATACTGCGCGACTTTCGCACGAAGTTTCCTGCCATTCACGTCGATCTGCGCGAGCAGACTTCGGTTGAGCAAATCGAAAGCCTGCACGCGAGCAAGATTGATCTTGGCATCGTTCGCGTGCCGCTGAACAACGCCTCCGATCTGAATATGCGCATCGTCGAGGTGGAGCGGTTCATTGCCGTGCTGCCGAGAAACCACCGACTGGCGGCGGCCCGAACCTTGCGCCTCGAAGATCTGGCAGACGACTCGTTTATCGTCTTTCCGGCCAACAGAAGTCCGAGCCTGCACGCCAAGTTTCTGATGGCGTGCGACGAAGCCGGATTCAGCCCACGAATCGGCCACAATGCGTGGCAGATGGCCAGCATGGTGAGTCTTGTCGCCGCAGGCATGGGCGTTACGCTACTGCCCGCGCAGGTAAGAAACAGCCCACACAAGGGCGTGGTGTACAAGGAACTGGCGAACGACTCCGCGCACCTCCGGCTCGAAATCGCGGCCGCCTGGCGTCCCGACGATATCTCTGCCGGCGTTCACTCCCTGCTGTCGATTCTGGGTCAATCTGCGTCGAGTCCGGTTTGAAGCGACGCGATTGATCAGGCGTGAGTCAGCCCGCCGAATTCATGGATCAGAAAGTCGACTAACAGCCGAATCCGCGGAGGAACCGGATTGCCGGGTGCGAATACGACATACAGATCAATGCGCGGCATCGGATAAGACGGGAGCAAGCGGACCAGACGGCCGGCGGCGAGGTCCTCGCAGACGTCCCACTCCGCTTCGCAGGAGATCCCCTCTCCGGCCAGCGCCCATTCGCGCAACATCGCCCCATCGGCACTGCCCAGCGTGCCGCTTACGCTGACGTCCACAAAGCCACCTTGCTGCAGGAACCGCCATGGGCCGGGGACGCGATGGCGTCGGAACAGACGAAGGCAATTGTGGGCCCTCAGTTCTTCCGGGGTTGCCGGGCTGCCACGTTGCGTCAGGTACGACGGCGCCGCCACCAGCAGCATGTCAGACGTGGCGACTTTACGCGCGACCATGCCTTCATCGCGAGGTAAGCCGAAACGCAGCGCGACGTCGCAGCCATCAAGCATGTTCTCGATGCCGGCATCGGACAGGAACAGCGTGATTTCAAGGCCCGGATGCAGACGCGCGAATTGCGCCAGCAATGTCGATAGCTGACGACGCCCCAAATCGGATGGCGCACCAACGCGCAACAGTCCACGCGCTACCGTGCCTCGGGAAGAGACTTCTGACTCGACATCACGCACCGACTCCAGAATTGCTGCCGCACGCTCGTACAACAACTTTCCTTCGTCGGTGAGATGGAAACGTCGCGTGCTGCGATTCGCAAGACAAACCCCCAGGCGCGTCTCCAGTTGTCGCAAGCGTCGGCTGACCGCAGCAGGCGAGGAATGCAACGCCACTGCCGCGTGCGAAATGCCGCCGCTGTCGACAATCGCCTGAAAAAGCTCAAGTTCGGAAATCGAGTCCAAAACCGCCTCCTGCCGAGTGACCTGCCTCGGGCCAACGCTATTTTCACCGGAAAGGATGCTAGCACCGCACGCCCCATATTTCCACTAATCGGAATAAACCCATGCAGATTGATGGGTTTCGGCGAGATAACGAGCGATTCAAACTGAAGGCTCGATCCCGTCATTTCCGAATTCTGCAAATATGTCGTCTTCTCCCTCTCTTCAATCCGGTGCGTTGAAAACCGCTACCGCGCCTGCATCGCAAGGCGATGGGAAACAGGCGGGACTTCTCACCGGGCTCGGGCTGACCGCATGGCTGGAGTTCTACACCTTCGATGCCGTCAATCTCGTGCTGCCCGACATGGCGGGCTCGTTTGGCGTATCGCAGGACGAAGCCAGCTGGCTCTTGATTACCTTCAGCACATCGTTGTTTCTGGGGGTGGCCGTTTCCATCTGGCTCGCCCGCCACATCGGCTATTTGCGCTACATCCTGGGCAGTATCGTCGTGTTTGCGGTGGCGTCGCTGGGATGTGCGTTCGCCACCGATTTCGGCGCCATGCTGCTATGGCGTGCGGTGTCTGGATTTGCCGGTGCAGGTCTTGCGATGTGGTGGCGAGGTAGCGTCTATCTGCTGATTCCTCGCCCGCGACGCAGCGTCTCGATGATGCGCATCTCCATGATGATCTATCTGTCGACGGCACTCGGATTGCTAGTGAGCGGATATGTCACCGACCAATACACGTGGCGGCTGCTTTTCGTGCCGAATATCGTCGTCGCCGTGGCCGCCATCTGGCTGCTCACACGACACTTCCCGAAGGTTGTCCGTCCCACTGACATACGCTCCCGGGGAATCGACGTGCCCGGACTTCTCCTGCTCGGCGTAGCGCTCGTCTGTGCGCAAATCATGATGAGTCGGGGACAGGCGAAAGACTGGTTCGGCTCGTCGGAGATTCGGGGACTGGCATGGGCGGGAATGTCGGCACTCATCCTGTTCGTGGGATGGCAACGACATCATCGCAACGACAGGCGGCTGCATCGTCTTGATCTGCTTCGACACCGCGATGTCATGGCTTCCATTGTGCTCGGGGTGGTTGCCGGCATCATCGTGTCAGGCAGCACGTATGCGCTGCCGGAATTTCTGCGCACGGTTTATTCCCCCCGTCTCGATGCCACCCACACAGGACGTGTTCTCTGTGTCTATGCGCTGACGGCTGCGGCCATTCGGCCACTGGTCACACGATCGGTCGCCAAGTTCGGGCCACGAAAGGTGCTTGCCTTTGCGTTTGTGCTTCTGACGATATCCATGTCGCTGATGTCGCATCTGATCACGACCACCACGCCATATGAATATTTCGCGTTGCCGCTGATCCTGTATGCCTTCTGTCTTTCGCCAGTCCTGTCGGCACTCGCCAGCGGCACGGTGGCCCGATTGCCGCAAGAGGTACAGCTCGATGCGGTCGCGGTGTACATGACGTTCCGACAATTCGGGATGTCGCTGGGCGTGACCCTCGTGACCGTCGTACTGGCGTGGCGGGAGCAATTGCATTCGAGCCGGTTGTTCGACTTCCTTTACGCAACGTCTCTGCAAGTCGATGAATGGATGACATCCGCGACGGCGATGCTGATTCAGCGAGGGGTGTCGGAGATGCAGGCGCACACTATGGCGCAAGCACTATTGGCAGAAACAGCGATAAGGCAGGCGAGAACGCTCGCCTATGCCGACGCCTTCATGTTCATGGCGGCGGTCGGGCTGTTGGCGCTGTGCTTCGTTCCCTTGATGGCGCCTGCACAGGTCACGAAAAAGGCGCTCCATCAAACGACTAATGGATAAGCAATGAGTGAAACAAAACGGGTACTGGTCATCATGGGCAGCACGCGCGCAGGCCGAAACTGCCCGACCATCGCACGGTGGGTCGTCGATGTCGGCCAGTCGAGCACGGATTTTGCGTATGAGATCGTAGACCTCAGCGCGTGGCATCTTCCGCTTGACGACGAGCCGGGATTGCCCGCGAGCGGAGCGCCCTATGCGCAGCCGCACACACGCGCATGGAGTGAGAAAATTTCCGCCAGCGACGCCGTGATTTTCGTCACCCCCCAATACAACTGGGGCTATCCGGCCGCGCTGAAAAATGCGATCGACCACCTGTATGACGAATGGCGAGAGAAGCCGACGGCCATCGTGACATATGGCGGGCATGGCGGAACGAAGTGCGCCAGTCAACTGCGAGAGGTCGCTCAGGCGCTAAAGATGCGCGTTGTGGCGACGGCCCCGTCGATCACCCTGTCCGACGATGTGATCCGTCACGGCGGCACCTTGCATCCGGCAACAGATTTCGCAGACGTAGCTTCCAGCGTCGAACAAGCGATGATCGACCTGGCGAATCTGATGCAGTGAGCCGCCGCGGGAAATCCGATTAGACAAACGAAAAACGCCCCGATGGGGCGTTCCGTAACTACTTGTACTGCAAGGATTTTTTTGGTCGGAGCGATAGGATTCGAACCTACGACCCTCTGATCCCAAATCAGATGCGCTACCAGGCTGCGCTACGCTCCGACGAAAGAGGACGCATTTTAGAGGGTTCTTTGCGCCGCGTCAAATCGTCGCGCAGATTCCGAGCATTTTCCCGATATCGGCTGCACAATCATCGGGCGCCACTCGTCCTGCCGCCCCGCCGACGGTCACGCCGCCGCCACGAAAACCCGCCATAGTGGGAGGTTCACCATGTCAGAACCCGTGTCGATGAACCTGATTCTCTGGCGTCACGCCGATGCCGAAAACCTGCCCGCCGCCCTCGCCCTCAGCGCTCAGGCCGATCTCGCCCGCGAACTCACCGAACGTGGCCGCAAACAGGCCGAAAAGGCCGCGCAGTGGCTTCGCCCCCGTCTGCCCGACGACGCCGTCATTCTCTCCAGCCCCGCCATCCGCGCCGTCCAGACCGCCCAAGCCCTCACGCCCACCCCACGCATCGTGCGCGACCTCGCCCCCGGCGCCAACGCCGTCTCCCTGCTCGGCGCCATCGACTGGCCAGGCACCGCCCAGACCGTCGTGCTCGTCGGCCATCAACCCGCCCTGGGTCAACTCGCCGCCCTGCTGCTCAGCGGCCAGGAAGCGTACTGGACCGTCAAGAAAGGCGGCATCTGGTGGCTCGCCTCCCGCCGTCGCGAAGACGAGAGTCAGGTCGTGGTGCGCGCCGTCGTTAACCCCGATCTCATCTGACAAGATTTCACCACTGCACCAGCGCCCCCTAAAAACGTCGCAAAGCCCCGTCGTTCGGGCAATGTAAGGCGCCATATTAAGGAGTTGCCTCATGACAACGGGCGTTTTGTCATAGAATTGTCGCCTACCGTTCACGGAATCGACATTGATGCTTTTTAAAGTACGTCGCAACGCGACCGTCACAAAAAGGGCTTTTATGCGCGACCTGCCGAACCCCACCATGCCGCTCTCTTCGCTGACCCCCACGTCGCGGAGGCGTCTTCCTCGCCCTGAAACGCCTGTCAAACCGAATCTGGCTGTGGCGTGGGCACGCGACGAAAGCGAGCTTCGTGAAGCGCAACACCTGAGATATCAGGTCTTCGCCGAAGAAATGGGCGCGTCGGTCAAAGGTCCCGCAGGCCTCGACGTCGACGAATATGACCAATACTGCGACCACCTGATCGTGCGCGATCAGGATTCGCTCAAGGTCGTCGGCACCTATCGCGTATTGCCCCCGTCTCAAGCCAAGCGCCTCGGCCGTCTGTACTCCGAAGGAGAATTCGACCTCTCCCGCCTCGACCATCTCCGTCCGAAGATGCTCGAAACCGGCCGCTCGTGCGTGCACACCGACTACCGCAACGGCGCCGTCATCATGGCACTGTGGAGCGGTCTGGCCGAGTACATGCTGCGTAACGGCCTGGAAACCATGCTCGGTTGCGCCAGCGTGCCGATGGCCGACGGCGGTCACTATGCGGCCAGCCTCTATCGCAAGCTGCAAGACACCTCCATGGCGCCGTCCGAGTACCACGCCGTACCCCGCATCGCCCTGCCGGTGGACGAACTGCAATCGACACTCGACGTCGAGCCGCCCGCACTCGTCAAGGGCTACCTGCGCCTCGGCGCCCGCATCTGCGGCGCACCGGCCTGGGACCCCGACTTCAACACCGCAGACTTCCTCACGCTGTTCCGTCTGTCCGACATGAACCCGCGCTATGCGCGCCACTTCCTCGGACCCGACCTGGTAAGCAAGCTTCAACAAGCCTGACAGGCAACCATCCCCCCCAAAGTATTCAGTCCCGGGGTCAGACCAACAGGGACGAAAAAGCCCGGCAAATGCCGGGCTTTTTGTTTCGAACCACCGTCTTGCAGTAACGCTCGTCAGCGCCTCAGGCGTACACCACCTTGTAGCGCATGCCGATCTTCTCCCACTCCTGCGCCTCACGCTGCAAGCTGTAGTCGGTGAGCGGGTTGGCATCGATCCACTGACGGGGCACCGACACCTGAAAACCGTCGGCAAGGCGCTCGACGTCGATACTGTCGGGCAAGGCATCCGTGCGACGACGACAGAACAACACAGCGAGTCGCAGGCAGAACAGCAGTTGCCAGTCGACCTGCTGCGCCTGCGACGCCAGCTTGCCCAACTTGCCAACATGCCCCAGCAGCAACTCCGCGAGACGCGCCTGATCGGGACGCGAAAAGCCAGGCATATCGGCATTGCTGCCGATGTAGGCCGAGTGCTTGTGGTACGCGCTGTGTGAAATCGACAGCCCCATCTCGTGCAGCGACGAGGCCCAGTTGAGCAATGCCTCGCCTTCCTCGCGTCCGTCGCCCTGGGCGTCGTCCGACGATCCGCCAGCCGCCACGTCGACCGGCAATTGACGATACAACGAGATCGCCAGACGCCCGACCCGCTCGGCCTGCGCACGATCCACGCCGTAACGGCGCACGAACTGCTCTACCGTCACTGCCCGCATGTCCTGATGCTGCGTGCGGCCCAGCAGGTCGTACATCACGCCCAGACGCAGCGCGGCGTCTGTCGTCTCCATATGGTCGACTTCGAGTTCGTTGAAGACGGACAACATGATCGACAGACCACCCGGCAGCACCGGAATACGGTCCTGCTTGAGCCCGGCCAGCTTGAGACGGTTTGCGTTCTCCGCCTTGATCAGCGCGCGCTTGAGGCGTTCGAGCCCGCCGCGCGTGAGACCATGCACACCACCATCGTTAAAGCCGTTGGCTTCGAGCAGTTCGGCCAGCGCGCGCGCCGTGCCGGACGAGCCGATTGCCTGCGACCAGCCCGCTTCACGATACGTTGCCGAAATGATCTGAATTTCCCGACGCGCCGCCAGTTCGGCCTGCTTCATCGCGTACTCGTCGACATTGCCGCTGGGGAAGAACAGACGGCTGTGACTCACGCAGCCGATGTACAGGCTCTCCATGATCAACGGCTCGTAGTCCTGCCCAATGATGAATTCCGTCGAGCCGCCGCCGATGTCCACCACGAGACGATTGCCCGGGCACGTGGGCACCGAATGCGCCGCGCCCGCATAGATAAGACGCGCTTCTTCGCGTCCGGCAATCACCTCGATAGGAAAGCCCAGCGCGCGCTGCGCTTCACCGAGAAAGTCCTGTGCGTTCTTGGCGACACGCAATGTGTTCGTGGCGACCGCGCGCACCTGATCGGGATGGAAGCCGCGCAGGCGCTCGCCGAAGCGCTTGAGCACGTCCCAGCCGCGTTGCTGCGACGGATGATCGAGATACTTCTCAGCGTTCAGGCCAGCCGCCAGTCGAACCGGCTCGCGCAGCGCATCGACCTGATAAATCTGCGTGCCGGCGGACGTTTCTTCCACGCGGCCGATGATCAGGCGAAAACTGTTCGAGCCGAGATCGACGGCCGCTAACAAGGGCGATGGGGTACTCATGTGGGGGTGCGCCTGAGCGAAGAATGTCGAATTACCCGATGCATAACTTTAAAAGCATGACGAGCACTCGACAAATAAATGACGAATAAGTTACAAATCGAATATGACACGTCGTTGACAAATGTGAATGTCATATAACTGTAACAATACGGATGAAGAATTCACGCCAATCCCATGTCTTTCGCACGTTCAATATGAATTACCCGTTGCTCAACCGTGAGCTCGGCATTCTTGCGTTCAACGAACGCGTGCTTGCCCAGGCGGCCGATCCGGCCACGCCCTTGCTGGAGCGCCTGCGCTTCGTCTGTATCGTGAGTAGCAATCTGGATGAATTCTTCGAGATCCGCGTCGCCGGGCTGAAGGAGCAGATGCGCGAGAATCCGGGCATGCTCACGCCCGACGGCATGACTTTTCAGCAAGTTTACACGCAAGTCTGCGCACGGGCACAGGCACTCGTCGAAAAGCAGTATGCAATGTTCGACAGCCTCCTTCCCTTGATGGAAGCCGAAGGCATCGCCTTTCACCCGTCCGGCAGCTGGAACGACGCCCAGGTGGAATGGGCGCGCGACTATTTCATGCGCGAACTCGTGCCGGTGCTCACGCCCATCGGGCTGGACCCCGCGCACCCGTTCCCCCGCGTGCTCAACAAGAGCCTGAACTTCGCCGTCGAGCTCGAAGGTAAGGACGCTTTCGGCCGCGACGCCGAACTCGCCATCGTTCAGGCCCCCCGCGCCCTGCCCCGTCTGGTGCCGATGCCGCCGGCGCTCGCCCCGCTGCCCAACAGCTTCGTGCTGCTCAGCTCGCTCATGCTGCGCTTTTCGAGCGAACTGTTCCCCGGGCTCACCGCCAAGGGCTGTCATCAGTTCCGCGTCACGCGTAACAGCGATCTGTTCGTCGACGAGGACGAAATCACCAATCTGCGCACCGCGCTGCAAGGCGAACTCCCGGCGCGTCACCTCGGCGACGCCGTGCGCCTTGAAGTCGACGCCGGCGCCCCGGCACGCCTCGTGCGGCGCCTCCAGACGGAGTGCGGCCTGACCGACTCGGATTGCTATCGCGTCAAGGGCCCGGTCAATCTGGTGCGTCTGATGCCGCTGCCGGAAATGGTCGACCGCCCGGACCTGAAGTTCGTGCCGTTCGTGCCGGCGCTGCCCAAGCGCATGAGTGCGTCGCCTGCGATGTTCGATCTCATCGATCAGGGCGATCTGCTGCTGCATCATCCGTACGACAGCTTCCAGCCCGTACTCGAACTGCTGCTGCAAGCCGCGCGCGACCCCGATGTCGTCGCCATCAAACAGACCATCTACCGCACCGGCAACGAATCCGCGCTGATGGACGCGCTCATGGAAGCAGCACGCAACGGCAAGGAAGTCACCGTCGTGGTGGAACTGCTCGCGCGCTTCGACGAAGAGACGAACATCAACTGGGCCGCTCGTCTCGAAGCCGTCGGCGCACACGTCGTCTACGGCGTGGTCGGCCATAAATGCCACGCCAAGATGCTGCTCGTGGTGCGCCGCACCCGCCAGGGCAAGAAGACGCACCTCAAACGCTACGTCCACCTCGGCACGGGCAACTACCACCCGCGCACCGCGCGTCTGTACACGGACTTTGGCCTGATGACTGCCGACGAAGCGCTGTGCGCCGACGTGCATGTCGTCTTCCAGCAACTCACCGGCATTGGCCGTCAGACTCATCTGAACGGCCTCTGGCAGTCGCCGTTCACGATGCACTCGCACCTGCTCGAAGCGATTCGCCGTGAGACGGAAGCGGCGGCGGCCGGCAAGAAGGCCCGCATCATCGCGAAGATGAATGCGCTGCTCGAACCGACGATCATTGCCGAGCTTTACAAGGCGTCGCGCGCCGGCGTGAAGATCGATCTGATCGTGCGCGGCGTGTGCTCGTTGCGTGCGGGCGTGAAGGATATGTCCGAAAACATCACTGTGCGTTCGATCGTCGGACGCTTCCTTGAACACCATCGCATCTACTATTTCTATGCGAACGGTGACGAGCATGTGATGCTCTCGAGCGCCGACTGGATGGAACGCAACTTCTTCCGGCGGGTGGAGGTGGCGTTCCCGGTGCGCGACAAGCGCCTGAAAATGCGCGTAATTCGCGAGGGGCTGATGGTGCATCTGCGCGACAACACGCTGTCGTGGCTGATGCGCCCCGACGGCAACTACGTGCGTCGTAAGCCGGGCAAGACGCCCTACAACAGCCAGATGGTGCTGATGCAGGAGATCGCACAGCACGTGCAGACAGGCAATTGAACGAGTGCCTGTCATGGGCACTGGCGGCGCAACGAGTAAGGGAGCGGAGAGTAAACGCTCCCTTTTTTATTGCCCGTTGCGTCGCCCCGCCAGCCCTCACGCTCGACAAAAAAGGCGCTCGACCATCAGATCGAACGCCTTCTCTACGACTGGCTCTGCGGAATTTAGTCGTTCACCGACACTTGCGACGGCGTATCGACCGGCGCCCGATGCACCACCCGTGTGGGCGGGAAATGGATGGCGAACGTGCTGCCGCGCCCTTCCTCGCTCGTCACGCGCAAGTCCGCCTGGTGACGCGTGAGCACGTGCTTGACGATGGCCAGCCCCAGACCGGTGCCGCCCGTATCGCGCGAACGACTGCGATCGATGCGATAGAAACGTTCGGTCAGCCGCGGGATGTGCTCGGCCGGAATGCCAAGGCCGGAGTCGATCACGGCAAACCGCGCGCCGCCATCGCTCGTCGGCCCCCATTCGATGCGGATCTTGCCGCCCTGCGGCGTATAACGCACGGCGTTGCTCACGAGGTTGCTGAAGGCGCTGTGCAACTCGCCCTCTGCCCCGCGCAGATCGACGCCTTCGGCGCCCGTCACTTCGATCACGTGCTGCCCCTGCGAGAGCCCTTCCGCGTCGCCGCGCAGAGAGCGCATCTGCATGCCCATGTCGATCCGGTCGTCAGACGGCGGCTTGCCGCTGCCTTCGAGCTTCGCCAGCGTGAGCAGATCGTTCACGATGTTCTGCATGCGCCCGGCCTGCTGACGCATGATCTCGACATAGCGCTGGATCTCGTCTGGCGACAGCGGCAATTCGCCGACGGTTTCCAGAAAGCCTGACAGCACCGTGAGCGGCGTCTTGAGTTCATGTGAGACGTTGGCCACGAAATCGCGGCGCATCGCATCGGTACGCTCGAGATCGGTCACGTCCAGCGAGATGATCAGCTTGCGGTTATCGCCGTACGGGAACACCTGCATCGACAGCACGTTGTTGCGCTTCTCGCCCATGTGATGCATGAGCAGCGCCTCGTCGTAGCGTTCGGAGGACAGGTAGTGCACGAAGGCCGGTGTGCGCAGGAGATGGGTGATCTGTTGACGCAGATCGCGCTTGGCGTCGATGCCGAAATGCGTCTCGGCGATCGCGTTGCACCACTCGATCTGATTTTGTTCGTCGAGCATGATCACGCCGTTAGGCGATGCCTGGATCGCCTGAATGAAGCGTGCGTGCTGTTGTTCCACCTGCTTGACCTGGTTATGCCAGCGTTTGGCCAGCTTGTGCAGCCGGTAGTAGATTTCGCCCCACAGCCCGATGGCGCTCGGCACTTCGCCGTAGACCGGCGCCTCGAGCAGGCGCCATAAGCGCTGGGCGTGATACACGTTGAAGCAGAGCTGTATCACCAGCAGGACGATCGCGGTGACGTAGCCTGCGCTCGCGCCGAATATCCAGCCGATGGCCACCGAAATGACGGCTTGCAGGATCAGGAACGCCAGCGCACGGGCCCAGATGATATTCATAGACGATGCACAGAAATTTTGCCGCTCGTCACCCGGCGGGTGGGAGCGGCATTGGCTCGGCAGGTGTCGACTGGGCGCGACTCGTGGGAGTTCAGACCGACTTCGTCAGACGATAGCCGCTGCCGCGTACGGTCTCGATCATAGCATCGTGCCCCGCCGGCTTGAGCGCGGCGCGAAGACGCTTGATATGCACGTCCACCGTACGTTCTTCGACGAATACGTGATCGCCCCACACCTGATCGAGCAACTGCGAGCGGCTGTGCACGCGCTCCGGATGCGTCATGAAGAAGTGCAGCAGACGGAATTCCGTCGGGCCGAGATCGAGCTTGATGTCGCCGCTCGCCTGGTGGCTCGTCACGCGATGCGTGGCCGGGTCCAGCTTCAGGCCATTCACGCTCACCACATCCTCGGTCAGCTGCGGCGCACGACGGCGCAGCACCGCCTTGATACGCGCCATCAGTTCCTTCGGCGAGAACGGCTTGGTGACGTAGTCGTCAGCACCGATCTCCAGGCCCATCACCTTGTCCTGCTCCTCGCTGCGCGCGGTGAGCATGATGATCGGCACGTGCTTGGTGCGCTCGTTCGCGCGCAGCTCACGCGCGAACGTCACGCCCGACTTGCCCGGCAACATCCAGTCGAGCAGAACGAGATCCGGCAGGACGTCGCTGATCAACGTGAGCGCCTGCTCTGCGTTGTACGCCCGGATCGGATAGTGACCCGCGTGTTGCAGATTAACGGAGATCAGCTCGGAAATCGCCGGCTCGTCTTCCACGATCAGAATGCTGCTAGGCATCGGTTCCCTCTCAAACCTTCAGTAATGTCAGGCGTCTTTTGCCTTATCGGTCTTACTCGCCCTGCACTTTGCGCTGCAAGTCTTCGCGCGAAATGTGCCGGACGTCGGTGCCTTTGACAATGTAAATGATGAATTCGGCGATGTTCTTCGCATGATCGCCGATACGTTCGATGGCCTTGGCGATGAACAGGAAGTCGAGGCCTGCGGAGATGGTCCGCGGGTCTTCCATCATGTACGTCACCAATTTTCGCACGAAGCCGCGAAACTCATTGTCGATGGCCTTGTCGTCGCGCACGATCTCGGCGGCGGCCACGATATCCAGACGCGCAAACGCGTCGAGCGTGCGGCGCAGCAATTGTGCGGCCATATCGCCGGAGAGCTTGATTTCGGCGAAATTCACGCTCTGCGCGGCGCCGTCTTCCAGCAGGTGACGGGTACGCTTGGCGATCTTTTCGGCTTCGTCGCCGGCACGCTCGAGGTTCGTGATGGTCTTCGAGATCGAGAGCAGCAGACGCAGGTCGCGCGCGGTCGGCTGACGGCGGGCGATGATCTTGCTGCACTCTTCGTCGATCTCGACTTCCAACGTGTTCAGACGATGCTCGTTGGCGATCACTTCGTCGACCAGCGTGCGGTCGAACGTGTTCAGGCCCTGCATCGCCGTGACGATCTGGGACTCGACCACGCCACCCATTTCGAGGACGCGCGAGCAAACCTGATTCAGGTCGGAATCGAACTGGCTGGAAAGGTGTTTATCGTTCATGTCGCGGGTTTCCTCGTGGCATCAACCGAAACGGCCGGTGATGTAGTCTTCGGTCTCTTTACGGTCCGGCTTGATGAAGATCTTCTCGGTCTCGCCGAATTCGATCAGCTCGCCCAGGTACATGTAGGCGGTGAAGTCCGAGCAACGTGCGGCCTGCTGCATGTTGTGGGTCACGATCACCACCGTGTAATCGTCCTTGAGTTCAGCGATCAGCTCTTCGATACGGCCCGTGGAAATCGGGTCGAGCGCCGAGCACGGTTCGTCGAGCAGCAGGACTTCCGGACGAATCGCGATACCGCGTGCGATACACAGACGCTGCTGCTGACCGCCCGACAGGCCGTAGCCCGACTGTTGCAGCTTGTCCTTGACTTCGCTCCACAGCGCAGCCTTGGTCAGCGCCCACTCCACGCGGTCATCCATTTCCGAGCGCGAGAGCTTTTCGAACAGACGCACGCCGAAGGCGATGTTGTCGTAGATCGACATCGGGAACGGCGTCGGCTTCTGGAACACCATGCCGACCTTCGCGCGCAGCAGCGCGATGTCCTGCTTGGCGGTGAGCAGGTTCTCACCATCCATGTTGATCTCGCCCTCGGCGCGTTGCTCCGGATACAGGGCGTACATCTTGTTGAACGTGCGCAGCAGCGTCGACTTGCCGCAACCCGACGGGCCGATGAAGGCCGTCACCTTACGGTCGGGAATGCGCAGGTTGATGTTCTTGAGCGCGTGGTACTTGTCGTAGAAGAAGTTCAGGTTCTTGACTTCAATCTTCGAGGGCAGCTTGATTTCTTGAGTCGGGTTCGTCATGGTCTGTCTCAACCTTCAGGTATGCGTTTAACTTGGCGTTATGTCGCGCGGCGCCGTCTGGCGTTGCCTTCGCCTTTACTTCTTGGCAAACAGCGTGCGCGCCAGAATGTTCAGGAACAGCACCCCGAGGGTGATGATGAATACGCCCGCCCAGGCAAGCGACTGCCACTCGACAAACGGGCTCATGGCAAATTTGAAGATGGTGACCGGCAGGTTGGCCATCGGCTGGTTCAGGTTCAGCGACCAGAACTGGTTCGAGAGCGCCGTGAACAGCAGCGGTGCCGTCTCACCCGCGATACGCGCCACCGCCAGCAGCACGCCCGTTACGATCCCTGCAATGGACGCCTTCAACGTGATCTTCACGATGATTCGCCACTTCGGCGTGCCCAGCGCGAACGCCGCTTCACGCAGGTTGTTCGGCACCAGCTTGAGCATGTTCTCCGTGGTACGGATCACGATGGGGATCTGCAACAGCGCGAGCGAGATGATGCCGGCCCATGCCGAGAAGTGACCCATCTGCGCCACGACCAGCGCGTAGACGAACAGACCGATCACGATCGACGGCGCCGAGAGCAGAATGTCGTTGATGAATCGCGTGAGGCTCGCGAGCCACGACTTCTGACCGTACTCCGCCAGATACACACCGGCCAGAATACCCAGCGGCGTGCCGACCAGCGTGGCCACACCGACCATCACCAGACTGCCGGCGATGGCGTTGGCCAGACCGCCGCCTGCCGTGTTCGGCGGCGGGGTCATTTCGGTGAACAGCGACAGCGACAGGCCGCCGATGCCCAGCGAGAGCGTGGTGTAGAGAATCCACAGCAACCAGATCAGACCGAAAGCCATGGCCGCGAGCGACATGGCGATCGCGAACATGTTCTTGCGGCGGCGATACGCTTGCAGACGCACACGGGTAAAGGCGTCGGTGGGCTTCACGGCAGGCGTTTCCAATTCGAGCGCTTGTTGGGTCATCATTATTTACCTTCGCTTTTCTCGAGGCGCAGCAGCATGAGCTTGGACAGCGCCAGTACGACAAAGGTGATGAAGAACAGGATCAGGCCGAGTTCCATCAGGGCCGCCGTATGCAGGCCCGGACCGGCTTCGGCGAATTCGTTCGCGAGTGCCGAGGTGATGCTGTTACCCGGCGAATACAGCGAGATGTTGTCGAGCAGGTTCGTGTTACCGATCACGAACGTGACGGCCATCGTCTCGCCGAGGGCACGGCCGAGACCCAGCATGATGCCGCCGATGACGCCCGTCTTCGTGAAGGGCAACACCACGCGCCACATCACTTCCCAGGTCGTGCAGCCGATACCGTAGGCCGACTCCTTGAGCAGCACGGGCGTGACTTCGAACACGTCGCGCATGACCGAGGCGATGTAGGGAATGATCATGATCGCGAGGATCACGCCGGCGGGCAGGATACCGATGCCGAGCGGCGGGCCCTGGAACAGCGCGCCGATGATCGGCACGTTGCCGAGCAGCGCGCCCAGCGGCTTCTGGAAGTACTGGCTGAAGATCGGGGCGAAGACCAGCAGGCCCCACATCCCGTAGACGATACTCGGAATGGCGGCGAGCAGCTCGATGGCGGTGCCCAGCGGTCGGCGCAGCCACACGGGCGAGAGTTCAGTCAAAAACAGGGCGATGCCGAAGCTCACCGGCACCGCAATGATCAGGGCGATGACCGACGTGACGATCGTGCCGTAGATGGGCACGAGCGCGCCGAATTGTTCTGCGGGAGGATCCCATTCCTTCGTCCACAGAAAGGCGAAGCCAAACTTCTCGATCGACGGCAGCGCGCTGATGATCAACGACACGATAATGCCACCGAGCAACAGCAGTGTAATGAGGGCGGCGGCGCGGGTGAGCAGCGCGAAGAGCACGTCGCCAACGGAAGACGGAGCGCGCTGTGCGCCTGGTGTTGCGAGGGGGCTGGTGGCTTCTGCCATGATGTCGTCTCAGCGTGAGCGCGCCGCCAGCCGTTGCCAGATCATGCTTCGGGCTTCGGAACAGGCGGCGCGGGTGTTGCCGGTATCAAAGCGCCTGACAACGCGGCATCGCATTGCCAGGGGCCTCATTGCTGGGCGCTTTAGACGCCAGCCTTGGCGGCCGACTCGGCAACCTTCGCCTTCCAGCCAGCACGGATCTGCTTCAGGACATCTTCCGGCAGCGAGATGTAGTCGAGTTCTTGAGCCGTCTGGGCGCCGTTCTTGAACGACCAGTCGAAGAACTTGAGCACGTCGGCGCCTTGCGCTTCCTTGCCGGCGTCAGCCTTCTGATGCACCAGCACGAACGTGGCAGCCACGATCGGCCACGAATCGGCACCCTTCTCGTTCGTCAGGATCTGGTAGAACGTCTTCGACCATTCAGCCTTGCCAGCGGCAGCGGCAAACGTCTTGGCGGTCGGCTCGACGGTCTTGCCGTCGGCGTTCGTCAGCGCCGTGTACGTCAGCTTGTTCTGCTTGGCGTAAGCCGATTCCACGTAGCCGATAGCGCCCGGCAGACGTTGCACGAAGGCGGCGACGCCGTCGTTACCCTTGCCGCCCGTACCCGTCGGCCAGTTGACCGTGGTGCCTTCGCCAACCTTGCTCTTCCACTCGGCGTTGACCTTCGACAGGTAGTTCGTGAACACGAAGCTGGTGCCCGAACCGTCGGCGCGGCGAACCACGGCGATGTCGGTGTCCGGCAGCTTGGCCTTCGGGTTCAGCTTGGCGATGGCCGGGTCGTTCCACTTCTTGATCTTGCCCAGGTAGATGTCGCCCAGCACTTCGCCCGACAGGACGAGTTCGCCAGCCTTCACGCCTGGCACGTTGATCACCGGCACGATGCCGCCAACCACCGTCGGGAACTGGAACAGGCCTTGCTTGGCGAGTTCTTCATCGGTCAGCGGAGCGTCCGAGCCGGCGAAATCGACGGTCTTGGCCTGGATCTGCTTGATGCCGCCCGACGAACCGATGCCCTGGTAGTTGACCTTGTTCTGGGTCGACTTCTGATAGGCGTCAGCCCACTTGGTGTAGATCGGTGCGGCGAACGTGCTGCCAGCGCCCGTAATCTCGCCCGCAATCGCGCCAGCGGCGAACAGAACGCCAGCCAGGCCGGCAATCGCAGTCTTCATCAGCTTCATGGATCTCTCCGAGTTGGTGTGGTACAGCGTGTGGATGGCTCGAAGAATAGATTCCGAATGTGACAGTAATGTGTCATCTTCGAAAGCTCACAACCGGAATGTCATGGAGTCGCCTCGGAATCGTCATATTGCATGCGAGTTGCCGGACGAACCCGATTTTCGGAGAGATCCAGAGTTGGCGCGGGTTTCGGAGTGATCCTAATGAAATCAGGGCGTTGGCAACCCTCAATTTCGGCCTGTGGCAGCGATGTGACAGTGACGAAACGGTGTCGGAAATCCACCGACGAAGCTCAGGCGGTTGTCACAAATGTGAACGCCTGGCGATGCCAGTTACCATCGTGGGAGGGGTGTAGGCAGGTACGCTGGGAGGTGGGTGGCGACGTCTGGACAGACGTCGCCGGAGGGTAAAACGTGGGCGTATATCAGGCGCGCATTACGTCGGCATCACGCCGCCGCTTTGACGACGTTCGCCAGATGCTGTGCGAAGCCGGATGCCTGCGACTCGTCGCGCGCCTCCACCATCACACGCAGCACCGGCTCGGTGCCCGACGCGCGAATCAGCACGCGGCCGGCATCGCCGAGCTTGGCCTCGATGGCCTCGCGCTCGGCGCTCAAACGCTTATCGGCCTGCCAGTCGTAACCGGCCGGCGTGCGCACGTTGATCATGTGCTGCGGGAACAGGCGCACCCCCTCGAGCAGCTTCGCGAGCGGCTTGTTGTCCGCGCGGCGAATGGCGGCGAGCACCTGAAGGGCCGAGACGATACCGTCTCCCGTGGTGTGCTTGTCCAGACACAGAATGTGACCGGACCCCTCGGCACCGATCTGCCAGCCGTGCTTGTACAGTTGCTCCAGCACGTAACGGTCGCCGACCTTGGCGCGCACGAACGGCACGCCCAATCCCTTGAGCGCGACTTCGACCGCCATATTGGTCATCAGCGTGCCCACGGCGCCCGCTACGCCGCCATTGTCCAGACGGTCCTTGACCAGCAGATACAGCAGTTCGTCGCCGTTATAGAGACGGCCTGCGCCGTCTACGATCTGAAGGCGGTCGGCATCGCCGTCGAGTGCTACGCCGAGGTCGGCGTGGTTGGCCCGCACGGCGCGCATGAGTGCGTCCGGGGCGGTGGCGCCGCAGTCTTCGTTGATGTTGAAGCCGTTGGGCTGATTGCCGATGGCAATGACTTCCGCACCCAGCTCGTGGAAGACATGCGGCGCGATATGGTAGGCCGCGCCATTGGCGCAATCGACCACGATCTTCATGCCACGCAGGTCGAAGTCATTCGGGAACGTGCTCTTGCAGAACTCGACATAACGACCCGCAGCATCGTCCAGACGACGCGCCTTGCCGAGTTGCTCGGAACGCACGCAGGTCATCGGATTTTCAAGCTCGGCTTCGATCGCCAGTTCGGTCTGGTCCGGCAGCTTGTTACCGTCTGCCGAGAAGAATTTGATGCCGTTGTCGTGGTACGGATTGTGCGATGCGCTGATCACAACGCCTGCGGCCAGACGCAATGCCCGGGTCAGGTAAGCGACCGCCGGCGTCGGCATCGGCCCGGCCAGCATGGTGTCGACGCCTGCTGCCGCGAAACCGGCTTCCAGTGCGGCTTCGAGCATATAACCCGAGACACGCGTATCCTTGCCGATCAATACCGTGGGACGCCCCAGCGTCTGATTGCCTGCCAGCACTCGTCCGGCCGCGTATCCCAGCCGCAGCACGAATTCCGGCGTAATGGGGCTCTCGCCCACCGTTCCGCGAATCCCATCGGTCCCAAAATAGCGTCGTTTCATCGTTGCATCGTTCCCAGTTGAAGCGTCGCGCCAGTTGACGTTCCGTGCGCGCGCACCCATTTATGCGTTCTTTGTCGTGCTTTGTGTGCCTTGGTGCTGCCTTCGTCTGCCTTTAGACGAGCTAGCCGCAGTCGCCGCAGAGCCGTATTCACCGCCTGGACTGCCTTGATCGCCTTGATCGGCCGCGGACGCCTTATTCGGCGTCCCGCACGGCCTGCCAGACCTTGAGCGCATCGACCGTCTCGGCGACGTCGTGCACCCGTACGATGGCCGCACCGCGCTGAGCGGCGCAGATCGCAGCCGCCACACTGGCCACCTGGCGCTCCTGCGGCGTCTGGCGTCCCGTGATTTCGCCAAGCATGCGCTTTCGCGACATGCCAACGAGCAGCGGCAGCCCATCGCGCGACAGCACCCGCAGGTGTTTGAGCAAGGCGAGATTATGAGCGAGATTCTTGCCAAAGCCGAATCCCGGATCGAGATACAGACGCGACGGCGCAACACCTGCGGCGAGCAGCGCGTCTACACGACCATCGAGGAAGGCGGCGACTTCGGTGACGACGTCCGTATAGATCGGCGCGCGCTGCATCGTCTTCGGGTCGTTCAGCATGTGCATGATGCACAGGGCGGCGTCGCTCTCGCGCACGGCATCGATCGCGCCCGGCTGCTGGAAGCCCCAGATGTCGTTGATCATGTCGGCCCCGGCAGCCAGCACAGCGCGCATCACACCGGGCTTGTAGGTGTCGACGGAGAGCGGCACGCCGCACTCGCGCAACGCTTCGACGATGGGAACGACGCGCTCCAGTTCAGCATCCTCCGGCAGCGCTTCCGCGCCCGGGCGGGTCGATTCGCCGCCGATATCGAGAATGTCTGCGCCGTCGGCAATCAGTTGCTCGGCGTGGCGCAGCGCCTCGTCACGCGCAACGTACTTCCCGCCGTCGGAAAACGAGTCGGGCGTCACATTCAGGATGCCCATGACGTGTACCCGACGGGCATCCAGCGTAAAGCGGGGACCGAGCGCCCAGGTATCGGGCGGTGCGGCAACGCCGGCAGCGCCCGCCGGCAAGACGATGTCGTCTGCCGGTGCGGCGCCGGGGGCGGAAGGAGGAAGGGATTGCGACTGCTCGGTGGACATTCGAAAGCTCGTAGCTCAGTAAGACCCATATGGCGGCCCGAGCGGGCAAGCCGGTCCGGGCGCGACGCGTCCGCGGTGATGGACGCCTTTATGGCCGTAATGTTACCGGAATCGACTGTCACATCGACCACGGAAACACTCCGTAACACGGAAATTCACGGTCGTGAACGAGATGGATTGCAGGACCTGAGCGCCGACCTTGAGCGTCCCGGTCGCGCCTCATCGCCCTGGAGTCGGGCCAGAAAGCAAAAAGGCCGGCAAGATGCCGGCCTTTCTGGGTGGCAGCCTCTCGGCTGCCTTGGCGTCCGTCAGACGGTCGCCGGGGTATTGCTGGGCTTGAGCGGCGGATTGCCACCCGAAGCGCCACCGTTCGTCGGGCCACCTTTCGGCGGGCGCGGCGGACGGTCTTCCATGATGTCGCCGATTTGCTCGCCGTCGATCGTTTCCCATTCCATCAGGGCTTCGGTCATCGACTCGACCTTCGAGCGGTTGTCTTCCAGCAGCTTCTTGGCCAGCGCGTACTGTTCGTCAAGAATACGGCGAACTTCCGTGTCGACCTTCTGTTGCGTCGCTTCCGACACCGACTTGGACGACATGCGACCGAACATCGAATCCTGTTCCGTGTCGACGTAGACCATCGGGCCCAGTGCATCCGACATACCGTAGCGGGTCACCATGTCACGCGCCAGCTTGGTAGCACGCTCGAAGTCGTTCGACGCGCCCGTCGACATCTTGTTGATGAACACCTCTTCCGCTGCACGGCCGCCGAACAGAATGGCGATCTGCGTGAGCATCGTGTCGCGGTATTCCGAGTACTTGTCGTGCTCCGGCAACTGCATCGTCAGGCCAAGTGCCCAACCACGCGGGATGATCGTCACCTTGTGCACCGGATCGGCGCCCGGCAGCAGCATTGCCACCACCGCGTGACCCGACTCGTGGTAAGCCGTAGCACGGCGCTCTTCGTCGCGCATGACTGCCGACTTGCGCTCCGGACCCATGAATATCTTGTCCTTCGCGTCTTCGAAATCGAGCATTTCGACGATGCGCTTGTTACGGCGCGCGGCGAACAATGCGGCTTCGTTCACGAGGTTCGCCAGATCGGCACCGGACATACCCGGCGTGCCGCGGGCGATGACCGAAGCGTCGACGTCGTTGGCGATCGGCACCTTGCGCAGGTGCACCTTCAGGATCTGTTCGCGGCCGCGGATATCCGGCAGACCGACGTACACCTGACGGTCGAAACGACCCGGACGCAGCAGCGCCTTGTCGAGCACGTCCGAGCGGTTGGTCGCGGCAATCACGATCACGCCCGAGTTGGCTTCGAAGCCGTCCATCTCGACCAGCATCTGGTTGAGCGTCTGCTCGCGTTCGTCGTTACCGCCGCCCATACCGGCGCCACGATGACGGCCGACCGCGTCGATTTCGTCGATGAACACGATACACGGCGACTGCTTCTTCGCGTTTTCGAACATGTCGCGCACACGGGCAGCGCCCACGCCGACGAACATTTCCACGAAGTCCGAACCCGAGATGCTGAAGAACGGCACCTTGGCTTCACCGGCAATGGCACGTGCGAGCAAGGTCTTACCGGTTCCCGGCGGGCCGACGAGCAGCACGCCACGGGGGATACGGCCGCCCAGCTTCTGGAATTTCTGAGGGTCTTTCAGGAAGTCGACCAGTTCGCCGACTTCATACTTGGCTTCGTCGCAGCCCGCGACGTCGGCAAAGGTAACCGGATTGGCATTCTCATCGATGAGGCGCGCGCGGGATTTACCGAAGGAGAAGGCACCGCCCTTACCCCCGCCCTGCATCTGTCGCATCATGTAGAACCAGAAGCCGATGATCAGCAACGTGGGTCCGAGATAGTAGAGGGCGGACATGAGCACGTTCGGTTCGTCGTCGGCCTTACCCGAGACCTGAACGCCGTACTTCATGAGATCGCCGACCATCCAGATGTCGCCGGGCGACACGATGGTGTATTTCTGGCCGTCGCTGGGCGTCACCTGAAGGCTGCGCCCCTGCACCACCACGTTCTTGATCTTGCCGTTCTTGGCATCGTCCATGAACTGGGAGTACGTCACGCCCTCCTGGACGTGCGGCTTGTCGAACTGTTTAAAAACAGTAAACAAGACCAGCGCGATGACTAACCACACCGCCGCTTTGGAAAACATATTATTGTTCAAAGCGTTGCTCCTTCATGAAATCGCTTCGCGCCAGGAATTCATTCTAATCCACTCGCAGGCGCACCGCTATAGTGATTCTCTACCGCCACCATAGCGCCAGTGCGCTGGTTTGACGGGCATCAAGCCGGATTTTTCAAACCCCGACCCAGAATGAACGTTTCGGAAGATTTGTCCCGCGACGCCTTTGGCTTGCGCGGCGCCACGGTTTTGAACTGGTGTTTGAATTTTTCGACAATCTGGCTATAGCCACTGCCGTGAAAACATTTGACCAGTAACGCTCCCTCCGGTTTCAGGTGTCGCTGTGCAAAATCCAGCGCCAGATCGCATAAATGCTCGATCCGCGCCGCATCGGCCGACGCCACACCGGACAAGTTGGGGGCCATATCGGAAACTACAAGGTCGACTTTGCGCCCGGCCACAATTTCTTCGAGTTGCTCGAGAACGCTGTCCTCCCGGAAGTCGCCCTGGAGGAAGTGGACGTCGGCTATCGGATCCATCGGCAGGATATCCAGCGCGATGATCGTGCCGTCGATACCGCCGTCGACACGCTTGCCCGCCGCCAGCTTGTTACGGGCGTACTGGCTCCAGCTGCCGGGCGTCGAGCCCAGGTCGACGATCACCTGGCCGGGCTTGATGAGCCGGTCCTGCTCGTCGATCTCCTTGAGCTTATAGGCTGCGCGGGCCCGATAGCCCTCGCGCTGCGCCATTTTGACGTAGGGATCGTTGATGTGATCGTGCAACCACGCGTGGTTGAAACGGTTTTTTGCCATAATTCTTCAAAAACACTGCGAATTTGCAGGATAATACGCCCTTGCGCGCCCAAAATCCCTTAGTCGGCCGGCGGTCGCTTCCGACGCTCCGGCCCGGGTTTGCGGGCGCATCCTAACTCGTTTGTCTCGTCTGTCTTCTATGCCCGCTTTGACCCTCACCCCAGCGCAACGCGCTGACTTGCGCTCTGCCGCCCATGCGCTGAATCCCGTCGTTCTGATCGGCGCCGACGGCTTGACGCCGGCGGTGCTCAAGGAAATCGACGGCGCCCTGAAGGCCCACGAACTGATCAAGGTGCGTGTGTTCGGCGACGAACGCGACGCGCGCGTGGCCATTTACGAATCCATCTGCGACCAGTTGGGTGCAGCGCCGGTGCAACACATCGGCAAGCTGCTCGTTCTGTATCGCGAGACGCCGGACGAAAAGCCGATGCCGGTTCGCGGCAAGTCCGGCGGCACCGGCGCCACGGTCAAGGGACGCGCACCGCGCACCGTGACGGTCGTCAAAAGCAGCACCAATGCCGGACGTCGCCCGACCGTCAAGAAAGTGACGGTTGCCGGCAACGAACGCATGACTGCCGGTGGCATCGTCAAGCGCGCCAAGAAGCGCCAGACCAGCGTCAAGCGCCAGCGTAACGACTGAGCCAGCGTAACGTCGAAGCCTGGACGAAGCCTGTCTAACGGCTGCGTCGCGAGCGGCGGCGGATGTCACACCATCCGCCAGCGCTCAAGAAAACGCGCCCTGACATTGTCGGGCGCGTTTTTTATTGGGCGAAGTCACGACGCTGGCTAATCACCCGCCGCCGCTACCGCTACCCCGTGCGGCATTTAGCCGCGCACCGGCTGACGCCAGATCAGCGCAATGCCGAGCAGACTTTGCAGCAGATAGATCCCGCTGGAAATGCCGTGAAGCATACCGAAGCGCGCCGCATAAGCCGATTGGCCGATATCGACGCCCGATGCTTCCGCCTGTTCCCGCAGCGACGCCATGAACGGCTGCAAGCCGAACGAGCTGATCAGCACGCAGACCATCATCGCCACCGCCAGCCAGCGCAGCACGCGATAGCTGCGAGCGGCCGAGGCATCGGCCGAGCGCGAAATCAGCGCCGTCGCCAGCCACACCAGCAGCACGCCACACACCAGACTGATCCAGGCTTGCGTGTGAAACAACCGTCCCGCAACCGTGCCGGCAACCATGCGTGACTCCAGCACGGCGAACAGCGTGGGGGCGACGATGTAGCCGATCGCCCACTGACTTCCGCACCAGACGGTCGCAATCAGACGGAACAGTCGTTCCAGCCGGGGCGCACCGCCGGCAGACGTCCCTTCAGACGTAGCGGACATCGATGATCTCGTACTCGCGCACGCCGCTCGGGGCCTGCACTTCGGCCACATCGCCTGCGTACTTACCGATCAATGCACGGGCAATCGGCGAGCTCACCGAAATCTTGCCGTGCTCCAGGTCAGCTTCGTCGTCGCCGACGATCTGATACTGCACCGTGCCGCCGTTCTCGAGGTCTTCGAGTTCCACGGTTGCGGCAAAGACCACACGACCTTCGGCGTCGAGCGCCGACGGGTCGATGATCTGTGCTGCCGAGAGCTTCGACTCGAGATCGAGGATGCGACCTTCGATGAAACCCTGTTTTTCCTTCGCGGCGTCGTACTCCGCGTTTTCCGACAGATCGCCCTGCGCACGGGCTTCAGCAATCGCAGTGATCACGTTCGGACGTTCGACGGTCTTCAGGCGGTGCAGCTCGTCCTTGAGCAGCTCAGCGCCTCGCTTGGTCAGAGGAATGGTACTCATGCGCGTTGTTCCGAAAGACAAAAAAATTGCCGCAGCTAAGCCGCATTCGCACTTTTTGCGAACGCCGCTCGACCGCGGCTGTGACACCTATGTTGCGCTAGTGTAGCAGAGTTGCCGACGCTGCCAACCGGAGGACCGGCCGCGCGGCGCTGTGCCACAGACGAAGCGCATTTCATACATGCTTAAAGCATTTGGCGCACCCGCCGGAGATCAGTTCCCCGGCGGACGCGCCATGATTTTGCGTTTTCCCCCGGAGCCGCCGTAACAGCCGGCCGCTCCGGGCGTACCGCATCAATCTACCGTCGACTTCGTCAAATTACGCCGGCAGTTGAGCGTGCAGCCCCTGAAGGTCGTAGACCTCAAGGTTTTGCAGATACTTCAGGCCTTCCACGGCGGCACGGGCACCCGAGATCGTCGTGTAATACGTGACCTTATGCGCCTGCGCCGACATACGGATCGAGCGCGAATCGGCGATCGCCGTGCGGGTTTCGTCCACGGTGGTGAACACCAGCGCGATCTCGCCGTTCTTGATCATGTCGACAATGTGCGGACGGCCGTCCTTCACCTTATTGACCACGCGCACCGGGATACCGGCCGCTTCGATGGCAGCCGCCGTGCCACGCGTCGCAACGATCGGGTAACCCAGCGCGTGCAGCATGCGAGCCACTTCGACCGCGCGCGGCTTGTCGGCATCCTTCACCGTGAGCAGCACCGTGCCCGAAGCCGGCAGACGCGAACCGGCAGCCAGTTGCGACTTGAAGAGCGCTTCGCCGAACGTACGGCCCACACCCATCACTTCGCCCGTCGAACGCATTTCCGGTCCGAGCACCGGGTCGACGCCCGGGAACTTCACGAACGGGAACACGGCTTCCTTGACGCTGTAGTACGGCGGCACGACTTCACTGTCCACGCCTTGCGACGTGAGCGACTGGCCGGCCATCGCACGGGCGGCGATCTTGGCGAGCTGGCGCCCCGTAGCCTTCGAGACGTACGGCACCGTACGCGACGCACGCGGATTCACTTCCAGCACGTAGATCGTGTCGACGCCATTGCCCTGCTGAATCGCGAACTGCACGTTCATCAGACCGACCACGTTCAGCGCCTTGGCCATTTCGGCCGTCTGACGCTTGAGTTCGGCAATCGTCTCGGCCGACAGCGAGTACGGCGGCAGCGAGCAAGCCGAGTCGCCCGAGTGGACGCCTGCCTGTTCGATGTGCTCCATCACGCCGCCGATGTAGACGTCCTTGCCGTCAGAAATACAGTCGACGTCGCACTCGATGGCGTCGTCCAGGAAGCGGTCGAGCAGCACGGGGCTGTCGTGGCTCACCTTGACGGCTTCGCGCATGTAGCGCTCGAGATCACGCGGCTCGTGAACGATTTCCATCGCACGGCCACCCAGCACGTACGACGGACGCACCACCAGCGGGTAACCGATTTCGGAGGCCAGCTTCAGGGCTTCGTCTTCGGCGCGGGCCGTACGGTTAGGCGGCTGACGCAGACCGAGGTCCTGCAGCAGCTTCTGGAAACGCTCGCGGTCTTCTGCGGCGTCGATCATGTCCGGGCTCGTGCCGATGATGGGCACGCCGTTCGCTTCGAGGTCGAGCGCGAGCTTCAGCGGCGTCTGACCGCCGTATTGCACGATCACGCCAACCGGCTTTTCCAGGTCGACGATTTCAAGCACGTCTTCGAGCGTCACCGGCTCGAAGTACAGACGATCCGACGTGTCGTAGTCCGTCGAGACGGTTTCCGGGTTGCAGTTGACCATGATGGTCTCGTACCCGTCTTCACGCAGCGCCAACGCCGCATGCACGCAGCAGTAGTCGAACTCGATACCCTGACCGATACGGTTCGGGCCGCCGCCGAGCACCATGATCTTCTTCTTGTCGGTCGGCTGGGCTTCGCACTCTTCCTCGTAGGTCGAGTACATGTAAGCCGTGTTCGTCGAGAATTCGGCAGCGCAGGTATCTACGCGCTTGTAGACCGGGCGCACCTTCTGGGCGATACGTGCACGGCGCACGGCGGTCTGATCGGTACCGAGCAGCTTGGCCAGACGGCGATCCGAGAAGCCGCTTTGCTTGAGGAAGCGGAGTTCTTCGGTCGTCAGGCTCTCCAGCGTACGGCCGCCGAGCGCCTTTTCCTTCTTGACGATCGCTTCGAGCTGCGCGAGGAACCACGGATCGATGGCGGTCTCGGCGTACACCTCTTCCAGGCTCATGCCCAGACGGAACGCGTCGCCCACGTACCAGATACGATCCGGGCCCGGCTCGCCGATTTCGGCCACGATCTCGTCGCGGTCGGTCGACTTTTCGTCCAGACCGTCCACACCGACTTCAAGACCGCGCATGGCCTTCTGGAACGATTCCTGGAACGTGCGGCCCATGGCCATCACTTCACCGACCGACTTCATCTGCGTGGTCAGGCGTGCATCGGCTTCGCGGAACTTCTCGAAGGCGAAACGCGGCACCTTGGTCACGACGTAGTCGATGGTCGGTTCGAACGAGGCCGGCGTCGCGCCACCGGTGATTTCGTTACGCAGCTCGTCGAGCGTGTAGCCGACGGCCAGCTTGGCCGCGACCTTCGCGATCGGGAAGCCAGTAGCCTTCGAGGCCAGTGCCGACGAACGCGACACACGCGGGTTCATTTCGATGACAACCATACGGCCGTCCTTCGGATTGATCGAGAACTGAACGTTCGAGCCGCCCGTTTCCACACCGATTTCGCGCAGAACCGCGAGCGATGCGTTACGCAGCAGCTGGTATTCCTTGTCCGTGAGCGTCTGTGCGGGCGCCACGGTGATCGAGTCGCCCGTGTGCACGCCCATCGGGTCGAGGTTTTCGATCGAGCAGACGATGATGCAGTTATCGGCGCGGTCGCGCACGACTTCCATCTCGAATTCCTTCCAGCCGAGCAGCGACTCTTCGATGAGGAGTTCGCGCGTGGGCGAGAGGTCGAGACCGCGCTTGCAGATCTCTTCGAACTCTTCGCGGTTGTAGGCGATACCACCGCCCGAGCCGCCCAGCGTGAACGACGGGCGGATCACCATCGGGTAACCGCTGCCGCCGATATCGGCCATGATCTGCGCCTGCACGGCGAGCGCTTCTTCCATCGAGTGGGCGATACCCGACTTGGCCGAACCGAGACCGATCTTGGTCATCGCGTCCTTGAACTTCTGACGGTCTTCGGCCTTGTCGATGGCTTCCGGCGATGCGCCGATCAGCTCGACCTTGTACTTGTCGAGCACGCCGTGACGATGCAGGTCCAGCGCGCAGTTCAGCGCGGTCTGGCCGCCCATCGTCGGGAGAATGGCATCCGGGCGCTCCTTGGCGATGATGCGCTCGACGACTTCCCAGGTAATCGGTTCGATGTAGGTCACATCGGCCGTATCCGGGTCGGTCATGATCGTGGCAGGGTTGCTGTTGATCAGGATGACCTTGTAGCCTTCCTCGCGCAGCGCCTTGCAGGCCTGTGCGCCGGAATAGTCGAACTCGCATGCCTGACCGATGATGATCGGGCCGGCGCCGATGATGAGGATGCTCTTGATGTCTGTGCGCTTTGGCATAACGTTCTCAACAAAAATTTAACTCAGCGTCGCCGTCGCGAGCTTCACACCGAAGCCGACGAACAACGCGCCCACGCCGCCGGTTGCCCCGGCGCTCAACCGGCGACGTTGCCGGAAGTGCTCGGCCAGGCGGTAACCGGCCAGGATCAGCGTGCTCAGATACAGGAAACTGCACGTCTGCACGATCACGCCCAGCACCGCGAACGACACGGCGGGATAGGCGTAGCCCGGATCGACGAACTGGATGAAAAACGACACGCAGAACAGGATCGCTTTCGGATTCAACAGGCTGATGAACAACGCTCGTTTGAACGGGTGATCCGCATCGACGTGCTTCGGCGCCAGCGCCGCTGCCTCCGGATTGGCTCGCGCGGCGCGTGCGTTGGCGATGGCCCCGCGCAGCATGTTCAGACCCATCCAGCACAGATAGGCGGCGCCAAGGTACTTCACCACGAAGAACAGCGCCGGCTGCGCGTGCAGCAACGACGCCACACCGGCCGCCGACAGCGTCATGAGGATGGTGTCGCCGAGGAACACGCCGCATGCGCCTGCATACCCCTGACGAACACCGCGCTGTGCGGCAACGGCCAGCACGTAGAGCGAGTTCGGTCCCGGCAGCAGAATGACCACCACGACCCCGGCCAGATAGGTCCAGAGGTTGAGGATGCCGATGGAGTTTCCGAGCATGATGCGCGTTCCCTTACCTGTTTCCTGATCTCGTCGTGCGACGGCTTACGCCGGCTGCTTCGCGTCGACCATCGACTGCACGAAGCGGTCGAACAGATAGCCGATGTCGTGCGGGCCGGGCGACGCTTCCGGGTGACCCTGGAAGCAGAATGCCGGACGGTCCGTCAGTTCGAAGCCTTGCAACGTGCCGTCGAACAGCGAGACGTGCGAGACGCGTGCGTTTTCCGGCAGGCTGTTCGCGTCCACTGCGAAACCGTGGTTCTGCGACGTGATGACGACACGGCCCGTCGAGAGGTCCTTCACCGGGTGGTTGGCACCGTGGTGACCGGTCTTCATCTTGAGCGTCTTTGCGCCGACGGCCAGACCCATGATCTGGTGGCCGAGGCAGATGCCGAAGGTCGGAATGCGGCGTTCGAGGAAGGTCTTCGTCGCGGCGATGGCGTAATCGCACGGCTCGGGGTCGCCGGGGCCGTTCGAGAGGAACACGCCGTCCGGATTCAGGGCGAACACGTCGTCGGCCGAGCTTTGGGCGGGCAGCACCGTGACCTTGCAGCCGCGTTCGGCGAGCATGCGCAGGATGTTGCGCTTGACGCCGTAGTCGAGCGCGACCACGTGGAACTTCGGATCCTTCTGCTCACCGTAGCCTTCGCCCAGACGCCATTCCGTCTGCGTCCACGAGTAGGTTTCCGTGGTGGAGACGACCTTGGCGAGGTCCATGCCGGCGAGGCCGGGGAACGATTGCGCGAGCGCGATCGCCTTGGCTTCGTCGGCTTCTTCACCGGCGAGGATGCAGCCGTTCTGGGCGCCCTTGTCACGCAGGATTCGGGTCAGACGGCGCGTGTCGATGCCGGCGATGGCGACAACGCCTTCGTCCTTCAGGTACTGCGACAGCGTCTTGTCGGCGCGGAAATTCGAGTCGAGGATCGGCAGATCCTTGATGATCAGGCCGGCGGCATGGACTTTCGTGGCTTCGACGTCTTCACCGTTGACGCCCGTGTTGCCGATGTGCGGATACGTCAGCGTGACGATCTGGCGCGCATAGCTCGGGTCGGTGAGGATTTCCTGATAGCCGGTAATGGCCGTGTTGAAGACCACTTCACCGATGGTGTGACCGGCAGCGCCGATGGCGTACCCACGAAAGACCGTGCCGTCAGCGAGCGCGAGAATGGCGGGTGGGAATGACGGCAGCACGGGAAACTCCTGAAGGGTTCACCCCTGCTGCCAGCCCCATCGTCCGCTAGCGATGACATCAGCGCGGGCACCGGAATTGCGCGGAATATGCGCACAGCGGATGCTCGGGCGGCGGACGAGATGTCAGGCGGGTAGGCGCTAGGGTGAGGGTTAAATGACTAAAACCTTCAAAGTATAGCGCATTTCCGGTTCATCTCAAAGCTGAACGTGTGGAGCACCAGTACGCTCTGCGTTCTCCCGAAGGGGAAGCCCGCCGGCAGACGGATACGCAGAGGGGATAGGGAAGTGAATGCCCGCCCGCTGGGCCGCCAGCACGATATGGCGCTCCATCGCGGCACCTGCGGCGGCACCGTCGCGGCGGCGCAAGGCGTCGAGGATCTCCAGATGTTCATGATAGGTGGAAAGCACCAGCTCACGCTGATAGAACGGCAGGCGCTGGCTCTCCATCACGATTTCGGTGCTGCCGCGCAGAATGTCGGCGATCGCCGCGTTCCCGGCCAGACCCACGATGCGCAGGTGGAACGCGAAGTCGAGTTGGGCGGCGGCATCGACATCGCCCTCGACCAGCGCGGACCTCATCGACTCCACGTTATCCGTGAGCCACTCGATCTCGGTGGCGCTGGCGGCGAGCGCGGCGAGGCGGGTCGCGAAGCCTTCGAGCGCGTAGCGCAACTGATACGTATCGGCGAGCGAAATCTGATCGGCGAAGCGCCATGCCACGCCGATGTGCGCCGATGCGTCGTTCACATAGACGCCCTTGCCGGGCCGGATGGCGACCATGCCGAGGGCTTCGAGCGTCGACAGGGCTTCACGCAGCGAGGCGCGGCTGATTGCCAGTTCCTCAGCGAGCTGGCGTTGCGAGGGCAGCATCGCGCCGGCCGGATAGACCTGACGTTCGATGCGCTCGCGAATCGTGGCGACGGCGGCGTCGGTTACGGCATGCGCCGAGTGCTTCATGGGGCCTCACAGGGAATGCGGGTATGCGTATTGCGCATTGTACGACGCCAAATTTCTCCTCACGCGAAGCCGCCGTCATCCGCCGGGAAAGCCCTATACATGGGGCACCTGCCGAGGCCCATGGCCCTTCCCGCCAGGCCCGCCACGCCCGTCAGGCCGTCGCCCCCCTCCTTTGCCCACCTACTCCTTAAACCGCCCTCACCCGATGGGCATGATGCTCCGGATGATCGCCAAGCAGACGGCGTACCACGCCGTTGGTCCAGCCGAAGCCGTCCTGCAGCGGGTACTCCCCGCCCCCACCGCCGCTGGCGCTCATCGCGTCGCTGGTGTGAAGCGAGTACTTTTCCACCAGCTTGCTCTCGCGGGCGTAGAGCGAGCCGACGGTAGAAAGCCAGCGATGGGCGATGTCGTTTGCCAGACGGTTCTCGCCGTACTTGCGCAGGCCATGAATGGCGATCCACTGCAACGGCGCCCAGCCGTTGGGCGGATCCCATTGCTGAAGACTCGACGCCTCGGTCGTACGCAATCCACCGGCGGCCAGCAGGCGCGTCGCCATCGTGCTTGCCGAGCGATGCGCCTGCTCGGGCGACGCGAGCCCTACGAACAATGGTGCAGCCAGCGCCGCCGACACCTGCGCACGCGGCACGCCGAGCTTCCAGTCGTAATCGAGAAAAGCGCCCTCGGCATCGGACCAGAGGTGACGGGTCATGGCGTCCCGCCTGGCCTGTGCGCGCTTTGCAAACGCCTGCGCCCCGTCCGCATCGCCACCGGCTTCACAAAGCCGGGCGATGTGGCGCTCGGTGGCATAGAGAAAGCTGTTCAGATCGACGGGCAGAATGGCGGTCGTACGGATCGACGACAGGTCGCTCGCGTCCTTGAGCCATCGCGAGCTGAAGTCCCAGCCGGACGCCGCGCCCGCACGCAAATCCCGGTAGACCTCGCCCGCAGCACGGTGCGGCGCTTCGAGTGCCGTCGTCACGTCTTCCAGATACCCTTCCTCGCGCGGCGTATCGCGTTCATCCCAATAGCGATTGAGGAGCGCGCCGTCGGGCAATCGCACGAGATGACGGTGAGCCTCACCGGGTTTGAGAAACGCCTCGCCCTCCATCCAGTAGTCGTACTCACGACGCAAATGCGGCAAATAGCGCAGCGCGCGCGCCACGCCATGCGACTCGAAAAGCTCGACCATCAGCCCGTACATCGGCGGCTGCGAGCGGCTCAGGTAATAGGTGCGGTTACCGTTCGGAATATGGCCGTAGGTGTCGATCAGAAACGAGAAATTGTCGGCCATGCTCACGAGCAGATCATGGCGACCGCTACGGGCCAGTCCGAGCATCGTGAAGTACGAATCCCAGTAGTAGAGTTCGTGAAAACGTCCGCCGGGCACCACATAGGCGCGCGGAAGCGGCAACAGCGAGCTATCGGCCGGATGCGCCTCCGGCTGGCGCGTGAGCACGTCCCACAGCCCATCGATATGCTCGACGAGCCCTTGCGACGGGTCGGCCACGTAGTGACTTGGCGGCGTGCGCTCCAGCGTGAAATAAGACGCCACGAATCGCGACAGATCGAAGCCGGGTTTGCCGGCATCTTCACGATAGCGGCGCAGTATCTCCTCTGGAGCGAGCAGCGGCGCGCAATCCACGAACGTCTTGCTGTCGGGAAAGACGCGTTGCGACTGCACTGCGACGAACAGTTCGCGATACCGATCATCCGGGGTCATGACGTCGGCGGGCGCCGAGTGCGCGACGTCGGGCGTCATACCGCCGGAGGCAAGTGTGCGTTGCGCCGTGTCCGTCATGGTCATTGCTCCGCGTAGTTCCACAGCAGGCCGCCATCGACGAACAGCGTCGTTCCCGTCACATAGCTCGCTTCCGGCGACGCGAGAAACAGCACGGCGTTGGCAACTTCGCTGGGATCGGCGAGGCGGGCGAGCGGGATATTTGCGACGAGCGCATCGAGTTGGGCCTTGTTCGCCAGCAGTTGCTGATTGATCGGCGTACCTACGGCCCCGGGTGCGACGTTATTCACCGTAATGCCGAGCGGTGCGAGTTCGATGGCGAGATTACGCATCATCATCTTCATGCCGCCTTTGCTCGCGCAATAGCTCGTGAAATGGGGGAACGGCAACTCCTCGTGTACCGAACTGACGTTCACGATCCGGCCGCCGCGCTTCGTATCGCGCAGGTGTTGCACGAAAGCTTGCGTGAGAAAGAACGTCCCTTTCAGATTGACGTTCATGACCAGGTCGTAATCGGCCTCCGTCACATCGAGAAATGATGCCCGGCGCTCCACACCCGCGTTATTGACGAGCACATCGACGCGCCCCATTTGCGCGACCGCCTGCTCGACGACCGCGCGGTCATCAGCAACACGCCCGACATCTCCGGCGATGACACAACCGTCGCTGCCGGCGGACCGAACGGCGTCGAGCGTCTGTTCGGCCATTGCGTTATCGAGCCGGTCTTCCACCACGATGCGCGCCCCCTCCTGCGCGAGGCGGATGGCAATGGCACGTCCGATTCCTTGAGCACTGCCGGTGACAAGTACCACCGTGTCCTTCATTCGCATGACGCCTCCCTGATAAACAAGCATTGGCGGATTCGGGGGCCTTGCGCGGCGTCACAGCGTTCATTTCCGTGCGCAATTTGACGGTCATGCCGACGCACGCCACAAGGCACCCAATGCCAATGCGACCCCGGGCAGGAAAGCGAAGTTCACGCGAATTTCAGTGGATTCACCTAGTAAAACAAGGACTTCCGCACGAATCCTCTGAAGCTCGCGGCGCCTGACAAGGGATCTCGTCACCCTAGGGATTCCCCTCAAAAGACAAATCTTGACCGGACTATATTGGCTTTCTAATATTCCCCATAACACCACTGGTCAGACCGGTATGACTTGTCAGCATACATTGTCCGATACGGGTGTTGGCAACTGAATGCCGTTGCCTTGCAAGGTCGCAGTTCCGCCGTACCGCCGTACAGAATCAGCCCCCGAGAGCCGTCCATTCGATTTAGAGATCGCGAAATCCGAGAGAGTGATTTGCGCAGGCAGAGGAGACAAACCATGCCCAAGCTGTTTCGTTCGTTGTTTGGCCGAGTCGTCATTGCGTTGATAGTGGGTGTAGCGCTTGGCATTTGGTTTCCGCAGTTGGGAGAGTCATTGCGTCCGTTGGGCGATGGCTTTCTGAAGCTCATCAAGATGGTGATCGGCCCGATCGTCTTCTGTGTGGTCGTGAGCGGTATGGCCAGCGCGGGCGATCTGCGCAAAGTTGGCCGTGTGGGTATCAAGGCCATTCTTTACTTCGAGATCATCACCACCTTCGCGCTGGTGATCGGTGCCGTGCTGGCGTGGGTGACGCGTCCGGGTGCGGGCATGAACATCGACATCCGCAGTCTCGACGCCAGTTCGATGGCGGCTTATGCCGAAAACGCCAAGAGCCTGAAAGACACGGCTGGCTTCCTGCTGAAGATCATTCCCGACACCATTACCGATGCGTTCGCCAAGGGCGACATCCTGCAAATTCTCGTGTTTTCCGTCATGTTCGGATGCGCGTTGGCGGCGTTGGGTGAGCGGGGGCGGCCGGTAGCGCGTTTCATCGAAGACCTGAGTCACGTCTTCTTCCGCGTGATGGCGTTCATCATCCGGCTCGCACCGTTGGGCGTGCTGGGGGCTGTAGCATTCACCACGGGCAAATACGGTGCGTCGTCGCTCAAACAACTGGGCTTGCTGGTCCTCGTGTTCTATCTGAGCTGCTTCGTCTTCGTCACTGTCGTGCTGGGTGGCGTGTTGCGGCTTGCGGGCTTCAACATCTTCAAGTTCATCAAATACTTCCGCGAAGAATTGTCGATCGTGCTGGGTACGGCGTCGTCCGACGCCGTGTTGCCCGCGATCATGCGCAAGCTGGAGTGGATGGGGATCAAGAAATCGACAGTTGGCCTCGTCGTACCGACGGGCTACTCCTTCAACCTCGATGGATTCTCCATCTATCTGACGCTGGCGGTCATCTTCATTGCGCAGGCGACCAATACCCCGTTGTCCATGCACGACCTGATCTTGGTGGTGCTTGTCTCGCTGCTCACATCCAAGGGTGCGCACGGCATTCCGGGATCGGCCATCGTTATCCTCGCGGCGACGCTGGCGGCCATTCCGGCCATCCCCGTGATTGGTCTTGTGCTGATTCTGCCGGTCGACTGGTTCGTTGGGATCGCGCGAGCCATCACGAACCTGCTGGGTAACTGTGTGGCGACGCTCGTTGTGGCCGCGTGGGAAAAAGACGTCGACTTTGCCCGAGCGCACAAAGTGCTCAACGGTGTACTGCCGTACGAACCGGTCTCGACTTCCGACGACAGCATCGAAGGCGCGGCCCCTGCCAATGCGGCACTGACGCGCTGAATCGCAAAACAGAGAGGATCACGAGAGAAATCGTGATCCTCGTGGCACAAACAAGCCTTTCCAGCCGACGCCGCGTATGACGGCGTCGGCGCCTTTATCTGGAGTCAAACGCAACATGGCCCTCGCCCCGCAAGACCCGAACGCACCGGAATTCGTGCGCCGTTACGTCAACCTGGCAGATCCGCGTCTGG
>NZ_CABPRV010000013.1 GCF_902459735.1 Pandoraea capi | reverse complement strand
TAGCCGTTCACACGCTTGCGACGCGTCTCCCAGCCATCCATCCACTTGCCGTTATCGTCGTACTTGCCCGGGATGAATACGGCCGGCTCTGGGTTGAGCATGCGCTCTTTGGCCGCAAAGAATTCGTCGCTGGCGACCAGCGCCTGTGCACCCAGACGCGGATCTGCCAGGTTGACGTAACGGCGCACGAATTCCGGTGCGTTCGGGTCTTGCGGGGCGAGGGCCATGCCAACTCCTTGTTACTCGGTATTGTCTGAAACGGTTTCGATACTTCACTGCGCCAGTGACATCGGCACCCGGCGTAATTGTCGTATTCGGCGCGAGCCTTTTAGTCGCGCACGAGATCCTGCAAACGAAAACCGGCGATACGGAAAATCTGACGCAGGCACTCTTCGATTTCATCCGCCCGGCTGTTTTCCAGACGCGTGGCGAAGTTCTCGATGATGCTGCTACGTGTGTGCCCGCGAACCGCCAGGATGTACGGGAAGCCGAACTTCGTCTTGTAGGCGTCGTTCAGTTCGGTCAGGCGCGCAAACTCTTCCGCGCTGCACTGGTCCAGCCCGGCACCGGCCTGCTCGCGTGTCGACTCGGCCGTCAGTTCGCCTCGCACCGCCGCTTTGCCCGCGAGTTCCGGGTGAGCGCAAATCAGTGCGAGTTGCGGGGCTTCGCCAGCATCGATGACCGCCTGACACATGGCGTCGTGCAGCGCGTTGACGGTCGCAAACGGACGATCTTCCCAAGCCGCTTCGGCGACCCACGGGGAATGCTCGAAAATGCCGTCCAGCGCGGCGATGAATTCAGCGCGCGGCAGCGCCGACAACTGGGCGACGGTTCGTTGGGTCATAGGCAACGGGGCATTCATTCACTGCTCTCCTGGAGAACAAAGGTGGCGCCCCGCCACGCGCTACGCGCAGCCCGATGACGCCTGTCGGATTTCAATGTCGAGCTCAGCCACCGTGCCTTCATGGCACGTCTGTCCAAGCGTCGACGGTTTGCGGTTCCTGTCGGACGAACTGTCGATCAGGCCGCCACGAACGGGTGACGTTCCTGCCAGTGGCGCGCTACGTCGATACGTCGGCACACCCACACGCGATCGTGTTTCTCAATGTGATCGAGGAAACGCTGAAGCGCGGCGAAGCGGCCCGGGCGCCCCAACAAACGGCAGTGCATGCCGATCGACAACATCTTCGGCGCTTCATCGCCCTCGGCGTACAGCACGTCGAACGCGTCGCGCAGGTAATGGAAGAAGTGATCCGCCGTATTGAAGCCCTGCGGCGCGGCAAATCGCATGTCGTTGGAATCGAGCGTGTACGGCACGACGAGATGCGGTTTCACGTCGCCATTGCTGGTCTGCACCTGCGTCCAGAACGGCAGGTCGTCGCCATAGTTGTCGGAGTCGTACACGAAACCACCCTGTTCGACCACGAGACGACGCGTGTTCGGGCTGTCGCGGCCGGTGTACCAACCCAGCGGCGCGCTGCCCGTCATTTCCTTGAAGATGTCGATGGCAATGCGCATGTGCTCGCGCTCGGTCGCCTCGTCCATGTTCTGATAGTGAATCCAGCGCCAGCCGTGGCACGCAATCTCATGCCCCAACTCCTGAAACGCTGCCGTCACTTCCGGGTGGCGCTGCATGGCCATCGCCACACCGAACACGGTCAGCGGCAAACCGCGACGCTCGAACTCACGAAGAATGCGCCAGACACCTGCACGCGAACCGTACTCGTAGATGGACTCCATGCTCATGTGGCGCGCCTCGTAAGCGGCGGCGCCAATGATCTCGGACAGGAATTGCTCGGACGCACGATCCCCGTGCAGAACGCAGTTCTCCCCACCTTCTTCGTAATTCAGCACGAACTGCACGGCGATGCGTGCACGTCCCGGCCAGTCGGCAAACGGAACGTGGCGGCCGTAGCCGATAAGGTCGCGGGGGTAATCCTTGGCGTTGGTGCTGTGACTGGCCATGATGTCTTGGCATCCTTCTGATGGCGGAACGATCGAAGCAGTTTAGCCAAATACGGTCGGGCGAGACATAGCCATATTCAGATATTCAGGCTGCGCTTAACGATATAGTCCGCCCGCGCCGACGCCCCCGACACCCGCGCAAGTCGCCGCCGACGCGCGTCGGCACGAACGTCCACCTGAGCGCCGGGTTGCCGCGAATTTCTTTGAAACGCCCGTCAAGCTGCATTCAACGCCCGCAATTCAGCGACTTCTTGCAGAGCAACAAAAAAGCACGCCGGGCATTGGATTCGCCCAGGCGTGCTTCTGTTTACCGCGCTTCCGGCCCTTGAGGGCAGCTCAGCCCACGCTCATGCGCCGAGATAGGGATATCCCGTAAGCGTGAGGGTGACTTGCGCTCCCGACGTCTGCAACCTCGCCTGTCCACCAACAGGTAGCGTCAGCTTGTCCGGGCAATGGCCGAACGGCATTTCGGTGACGATCGGAATGCCGATGACACGGCGCATGCTCTCGATCATGGTCGTCATGTCGTAGCCGTTGTCGTAGTCGCTCACCCGGTACTGCGAGAAATCACCCAGCACCAATGCGCGCTGACGCGCCAGAATCCCCGATTGATGCAACTGGTACAACATGCGCTCGACCCGGTACGGCGGCTCGTTCACGTCTTCGACGAACAACACGCCACCGTCGATCTGCGGCAGGTAGCGGGTGCCGATCAGACTGCACACCATCGCCAGATTGCCACCCCAGAGGGTGCCGGACACGTCGATATCGCCGCTCGCTCCGTCGCCCGCCCACTGAACCGTATGCGTCGGCGAGTGCAGCACCGACTCGAACTGTCCCACCGTGAAATCGCTCAGTGTCTCGGCGCCGAAATCCGCCAGCAACATGGGTCCGGCGAACGTGATCACATGCGACTGCGACAGCAGCGCCAGTTGAATCGCGGTGAAGTCGCTGTGACCGACCATCGCGACCGGTGCATTGCACAGCCGATCATGGAGCGCGCCGTAATTCAGACGGTCAAGCAGATGCACCGCCCCATACCCGCCACGCATCGCCAGGACGATTTCGGGCAGCGGATGGTCGCGCCGCGCGAGATGGTTGATCTCCTCGACACGTTCGTCGTCCGTGCCGGCAAAGCGCAAATAACGTCGCGCCAACGCCTCACGATTGCTCACGGTATAACCGAGACTCTCCAGCGTTGCGACACCGCGCGCGGCAACGTCGGCGTACGGAGCGTAGCCCGAAGGGGCGATCAGTTCGACAAGCTTGGTCTGCGTCAATTGGAAGATTCCGAGGGGGGAACGGAGGACAGGTCTGCGTCAGCGGCATCAGAGGTCGTAGCGGCAGCAGCATTCGCAGCCAGCGATAAACGACGCGCCTTGGCTGCTGCGCGCCGCTCACTAAAAAAGGTCTGAAGCATGCCGACGCACTCGTCGCGCATCACGCCGCCAACGACTTCGGCATGGTGATTCAGACGCGGTTCCGCGAACAGATCGACCACGCTGCCGCAAGCGCCGGTCTTGGGGTCGGCCGCACCGTACACGACACGCTTGATGCGCGCGTGCATGATCGCGCCGGCGCACATTACACACGGCTCCAGCGTCACATACAGTTCGCAGTCGGGAAGACGATAGTTGCCCAATGCCTTTGCCGCCGCGCGCAAGGCCTGCATTTCGGCGTGTGCCGACGGATCGTGGCCACTCACCGGACAGTTGTGTCCGACCGCCACGACCTGCCCGTCGCAGACGACGACCGCACCCACAGGCACTTCGGCCTGCGCCATGGCAGCGCGCGCCTGCTCAAGCGCCAGCCCCATGTAAGCCTCGTCGGTCGCAGGTAAATCTCGATTCATGAAACGTTGACGAAAAGCCGCGGCGCGCCGAACATCCCGACATCTTCCGAGACTCGCCACTCACCGCGCAATTGGCCGAAACCGGCAATGCGCTATTCTCGCACAGCGTCGACTTTCAGCCTTAGCGTTGCCTTTCTTCGGCACGTCCCTCGACACTTCTCCCGGTACTTCCCGAGACACGACATGACTTCGCGTCGGTGCCGCACGAGGGCGCCTCGTCGGTTAATACTCGATGCGTCCATCAGACAACGCTACGGTCACCTCATGTCAAACGCCAAGATCTCAGCCCGAAGCGGCAGCTATCCCGCTGCCGAGGCCTCCCCCTCCGCCCCATCCGCCATTTCCCAACATTCCGGCGCAGCAACACAGAACGCGCCAGCCGCCGCCGGGACAGTATCAGCGCCCACGACGCACGCCGTATCTCCCGTCCTGTCATCACTGGCGCAACGTCCGGCGCCGAGAGCGACGACAGGCGAAGCCAGTGCATCAGCCGACGCAACGCCCTTTCCCAATCGAAATTTTCAGAAGGGCGATCTCGTGTATGGCGTCGAAAAAGGTCTGGACGGCGGGATCGGGCGCAAGCACTACATCGACTACCGTTTTCGGGCCCGCATGACGCCGTGCCGGATCGACGATTTCCGTATCCTGAAGGAAGAACAGTCCCTCGCGCCGAAGATGCCGGCAGACGAAGAGCAGTCCTTCCGGGAGACGCTCCGCACGCATGAGAAGTACTCGAATGCCGTCGGCGGACAGGACAACAGCGCCATTCGTCGAAAAGTCAAAGGTGGGCTGGAGTGGGCAACGCGTGTGGCCGACAAACATGTGCACTTCGTGCTCGACTCACTGGACATCGATGCCGTCGTCAACAAGAACTTCTCCGTCGACGTGCCGTCCGGGTCCAGCGACAATCTCGCACCGGGCGAGACGAAAAACCGCTCGTTCACCGGCGCGGAGCTGCGCTGGCTCTACCGCAACAAGGACGATCCCCGTGTGCAGAAAAACGTCCACTTCTGGATGAATCGCCAGCAAGTGCCGCCACCGTGGCAGGCGTACAAAAAGGAAGAAATGGCGATGACGGACAACGGTCCGGAGTTCAAGACCGAAACCGTCGACGGGGAAAAACTGTGGGGTAATTACGTGCCGAAACGCAAACCCGAGTCACAAGGGTGACGAGGGGCAATCTTGTGATTCATGCCCCGCTTTAGCACCACACCGCCGGGAATCACGAGAATCCCGGCGCACCCCGATTCAGAACGCCGCGCGCGACAGGAAGCTAAGGTCTTCGCGGGCCATCGCCTTGATCTCGTTGCGGGTCGTGAGGATATGTGCTTCGAGCATCGACACCACGGTGGCCACGTCACGTCGCCGGCATGCCGCCAGGATCTCGTAGTGATCGTGCTGCGGCTTCACCTTGCCGGTCGCCTGCGACATCGCAAGATGCGAGTAACGGTCGGTGTTCAGACAATACTCTTCGATCAACATCCGCAGACGACGGTTGTTCGCAGGCGCCGAAAGCGCCAGATGGAAACGTCGGTTGTACTCGGCCCACTCGGAGACAACTTCAGACGCCGAGTAATTGGCGAGAATTTGCTCCATCGCCTGAAAATCGCGCTCTGCCATGTTCGGCACGGCCAGTCTGGCCGCGTGGCATTCCAGCGCTACGCGAATGTCGAGCATGTCGCATAGCTGTTCGAGATTCATGCTCGCCACCGTCGCACCACGGTTCAGATGGTGCGTGACGAGCCCCTCCGCTTCCAGTTGACGTAGCGCTTCCCGAACGGGCACGCGGCTCGAATTGAAACGCTCGGCGAGCGCTTCCTGACGCAATTGAAATCCACCCGGGAGCACGCCACTCAAGATCTCGTCTCGAAGCGTGTCGCGGATGGCCTGATGAAGTGCTTGGGGTCCGGGGGTTCGCATATGGCGCGATTAGAGCATAGTTTTTACCCACATTGCGATTCTGGATCCAATCATCAATAACTGGATCCAATATACGATTATGGATCCAAAATCGCATGATTTCGCTCGTCGCGAAGGGGTTCTATCAGAGAAGACGATAGGGGGCTGAGTGCAACGCGCAGCGAGCAGGAGCGACGCCAGCCCCTTCCCCACGGCGGACTTCTTCGCTCACTTTATCGTCCACCTTGTCGTCCACTTTGTGGCTCGCTTTTCAGCCCGCTTTACGGCCCGTCTAGCGGCGCCCTTCGCCGCTTATTTCCCCGCGCGCGCTTCCGCCAACGCGATGGTCAGATGCGCGACCTTCTTCTTGAGCGCATCGCGTTCGGCGGTCATTGCCTTGAGCTCGCTCGACAGACGGGTCAACTCGTCGGACGGATCGGCGCTCGTATCCCACGGCGGCGTGCCATCGTCGTCCTCGGCAATCTCGTCTTCCTTCTTCTTGCGCGGCTTGACCGGGCGCGCCTCACGCACCGAGCGGGCCAGCTCACGCAGCTCCTGCTTGCCCGCGACCACGGCCGCGACCTGCGCCGCCTGCGGTAGGGTCGACACAGCAGCAGCCGCGTTGATCGACACCTCACCGCGCTTGACGGCGTCCACGAGTTCGGGCGCCGCTGCATTGTGAATCTGTTCGATCTGCCCCAGCGTGTTGCTCGACAGACGCGCCGCGCGGGCCAAGGCGGCCCGCGTGAGCGCCATCGTGTGCGCGGGGATCGACGACTTCGTGGCTTCCCCCGCCGACACCTCATCCGCCACCGGTGTCGCGGCGGCCGCTTGCGCCGGCGCCTCCGGCGTCTCGCGCGCTTCGAGAATCGTCTTCTTGCGCAACGCCAGCACGCCACGCTGGTAGTCAGAGACGCTACGGCGGCCCAGATGGTTGTCGATCATCCACAGATGCACGTCGTCCATCGACTTGAACGACGGGTTTTGCACCGTGCGGAATTCGATGTCGTGCTTGCGGCAGATTTCGTAACGGTTGTGGCCGTCGACCAGCACATCGCCCCACAGGACGAGCGCGTCGCGGCAACCTTCGGCGAGCAGGCTTTGTTCGAGCGCCCCATATTCGTCAGGCGTGAGGGGGTCGATGTACGCCTTGAGTTCTTCGTTGATTTGAACTGTCATGGATTTGTGTGACGACGCCGTCGCGCCCGGCGACGGCATGGGAATTCGTAGCAGGCGACATTATCGCCTGTTCGGCGGGGCGCAAGGGAAATCGACACAGCGCATCGGCATATCGGCATATGCCGACCGGCCGCGACGCGATCAGGACAACACGCCGTGATCCGTGAGAAACGCCTGTATGCGCGCCAGCCGCGCGACCGGGTCGTCGATGCCCAGCAGCGTCTCTTTCTCGTGGGCAGGCAGCGGGAGCAATTCTGCCCAGCGATCGGCCACCCAGCCACACTCGTCGAGACGGTAAGGCGGCGCAAGTGGCAGCTTCGCAGCGCGCGCCGGATCGCGCTGCAACCCCGCGATCAGCTTGCCAAGGGTATCCGCACTGACTTGCAGGGTGTCGGGAATGGCGACGTTGGCGTCGTCAGGCAGCAGGTCCGCCTCCCCCATCCACAAGCCGTATTTCCCAAGCTCGACGGAAGACAGCCGGAACTTCGTCGTGCCTCGGCAGACCAGTTCGAGCAACGCCGGCATCGGCGCGCGCCAGTCTTCGATGCGCGCCATGGTGCCGATCATCGCAGGCTCCTCCACGCTGTCGGGCAGGCGCACCTCGCTGCCCTGTCGCAACACGACAACACCGAACTCCGTGCCATCGGCGAGACATCGTTTGATCATGTCGAGATAGCGCACCTCGAAGATGCGCAAGTGCAACACCCCAGCGGGAAACAAGGCGTTGCCGAGCGGGAAGAGCGGGATCTGGGCCATGCCGTATCATGACATGAAGTCACGTCCGACAAGTAACGGCACCTGCCGCCCCGGACGACGGTTCGCGTCGACCGATCTGCCTTCAGCGCGCGCAAGCCTCGGGCAAGGTCACGGCCTCCTGCTCGAAACGCTCGATCAGAAAATCGAGCAGCGCACGTACGCGCGGCACCATGTAACGCGTGCGATGCCGCACGGCATACACGCCTGCCTCTGTGGCGATGAAATCCGGCAGAAGAATCTTCAACCGTCCGGCCCGGACATCGTCGGCGGCGTCCCACAACGTCTTTCGGACGATACCCCGTCCGTCGAGCGCCCAGCGGCGCGCTATCGTGCCGTCGTTCGTCTCCCAGGCTTGCGCCATCGGCACGGTGAACTGCCAGGTCGCTTCGTCCTTGCGGAAATGAAACTCGTTGAGCGGCCCGGAAGACGTAACCAGCACGATGAACCGATGGGCCGACAACGCCTCAGGGGTCTGCGGTTCGCCGTGACGCGCCAGATAGTCCGGCGACGCACACAGCACGCGGCACATCGGTGCGAGACGACGCGCCACGAGCGTGCCATCCGCCGGTTCGCTGAAGCGGATCGCGAGATCGACATCGTCGTGCACGAGATTGGAGATCGAGTCGGTCAGCGTCAGCGATAGCCGGATGTCCGGATAGCGCGCCACGAATTCGTCGAGCCAGGGGGAAAGCTTGTGCGCCCCGAAATCGGTCGACGCCGACAACCGGATCTTGCCGCGAATTGCTGCGCACCCGGCTTGGAGCGCCGCTTCGCCGTCGTCGATGGCCTGCAACGCGACGAGACAGTGCGAGAGGTAGACGCGCCCTTCCTCCGTCAAGCGCAACTGACGCGTGGTGCGTACGAACAGCCGCGTCTGCAACGACGCCTCCAGCTTCGCCAGCCGGGCGCTCGCCGCCGCGGGCGAGAGCCCCAGCTTGCGCCCCGCCGCAGAAAGACTGCCGAGCGTCGCCGCCGTCGCGAACAAGCGCATGTCACCCAGTTGATCGGTCGCCATTTTCTATCTACATTTGAAAGTTATTCAAATTTTCGACAGATTATCAAAAGCAAGCCGAATCGGCAGACTACCCGGCATCGTCCCCCTCGGGACATTTACGCTCGACGATCGACCATGTCTGCTTCTTCGACTTCCCCCAGTTCTCCCACACCCCCGACTGCCGTCGCACCTCGTGCCGACGCCACCCCCTGGGCCTCGCTGACCGCGTTGATGCTCGCGACCTTCGTAGCGGCGGCCAACGAGACGGTCCCGGCCGGGCTGTTGCCGCAGCTCGCCGACGGTTTTCACATCTCCGAATCCTGGGCGGGCCAGATGGTCACGCTCTGCGCGTTGGGCGCAGGTCTCGGGGCCGTGCCGCTGACCGTGCTGATGCATCGCTGGTCGCGCCGGACGGTGCTGGTCGTTGCGCTGCTCGGCTTCGCCTTGTGCAATGCCGTCACGGCGCTCTCATCGGACTTCACCTTGACGCTCGCCGCCCGCTTCGTGGTGGGTCTGGCGACCGGCGTGGCATGGAGCGAGATCGCGACCTACGCGCGGCGTCTCGTGAGTCCCGAACGTCAGGGACGTGCCCTCGCCTTCGCCATGCTGGGGATTCCGCTGGCGCTTGCCATCGGCGTGCCTGCGGCGACCACGCTCGGTCAACTGATCGGCTGGCGCTCGGTGTTCGGCGGCTTGTCGGCGTTCGCGCTCACGCTCGTGGGCTGGATGCTGCTGATCGTGCCGAACGTCACCATCGCAAGCACCGCAAGCACCGCAAGCAACGGCACCCACCATGGATCCCCCGCTCGCGCTTCCGTCATCGACGTACTCCGCATGCCGGGCGTGCGTCCAGTGCTTGCAGTGGTCATGTTGTGGGTCGTCGCGCACTACACGCTGTACACGTACGTCGCACCGTTCCTCGCGTCCTCCGGCATGAGCGGACGTCTCGCTACGATCCTGTCGGCGTTCGGCATTTCGACGCTCGTCGGCCTCTGGGGGATCGGGCTTTGGGTGGATCGCTGGTTGCGCAGACTCGCGTTGACGGCGCTGGCAACCTTCGCCGCCGTGATCGTGGCCTTCGGGATGTGGCAGGCGTCATGGGCGGTGCTCGCCGTCGGCGCAGTGCTGTGGGGACTGAGTTTCAGCGGCGCACCGACGATCCTCCAGACAGCGCTCGGGAATGCCGCGGGCGAGCATGAGAACGTAGCGCAATCGATGCTCGTGACCGTCTTCAATCTGTCGTTCGCCGCGAGTGGCGTACTCGGAGGCGCCGTGCTGTCAACTTGGGGCGCCGCCGCGCTGCCGCATGTGCTCACGTGGCTGGCGTTAGCGGCGTGGGGGGTAGCGTTCGCCGCCAAACGGCATGGCTTCGCACAACGCCTGCCTCATTGAGACGCACCGCATTACCGACGCGCCTTCCGCATCACGGCGATCGCTGCGACCTGACTCAACCTGCGCTCGTCGTCAGCCGCTCGACGAGCGCTTCCGCTTCTTCACGCGTCGCCACCGCTTCATGCGGAATGCCGAACGCCTTCACTGCGGCCTCCCCCATTGTGCGGATGGCCGCACGTCGCGTCTCGTCCGGCTCGATACTCACCAGCGCCTTGCAGACCGCCGCCAACGCGGACTTGTTGTGCTTGAGCCAGACGGCACGCTGCTTGCGGTCCTCGTGAGTTTCGTCACGCGTCAACTGGTCGTAGACCACCACGAACGGCGCGCCATGCTTCACGAGCGCCACCATCTCCGCCTCCCAGTCGCGGGCGTAGCCCGGCTCGGCGGCCTCCTGATTGAAGGTGACGAACGGGAGTTCGCGGATATCGTGAATCGAGAACAGATTGGGGTCGAGTGGCATGGAATTCGCTCCTTGAGCCGTGAGAACAAACCGAAGAAAAGAGAAACACAACGCGTCGATCGAGCGCCATTAACCTGCCTCGCCGTCAACGCGCTGACGGGCAGTCGCCTGCCCTGTCGACGTGTCCTGCTGCCAACCGGCACCGAGTGCCTTGTAAAGCGCAATGGCGCTCAGCACCTCGGCACCCTGACTATCGGCGAGCGCATCGCGGGCGCGATTGGCAGCACGCTGGGCGACGAGTACCGGCAGATAGCCGCTCAGGCCGTGTTGGTAGAGACGTGTCGTGCGGGCCAGCGCCTGCCGGCTGTCGTCGAGCGCCGCACGCAGCGCGATCTGCCGTTGACGCTCGCTATGCAATCCGGACAACGCGTCCTCGACATCGCGTAACGCCAACCGCACATCGCGTTCGTAGGCAAGCCGTGCCGCGTCCGTTTCCGCCTGCGCAGCCGTGACACCCGCCTTCGCACGAGCGCCGTCGTATAGCGTCTGACTGCCGATCAGCGCCGCAGACCACGCAACGCTCGCGCCGGAGAACAGGTCCCGGATCAGACTGGCCGTGGTCCCAAGGCTCAGCGGAATACTGAAGTGCGGGAAGCGTTCGGCTTCGGCCACACCGATTGCCGCGGTCGCCGCCGCGAACCGGCGCTCGGCGGCACGCACGTCCGGACGCTGCCGAATGACCTCGGACGGCATCGTCAGCGGTAACGCAGGCATCACGGGCAACATCTGTGACGGGGCGGTGAGCACATCGCGCCATGGCGCAGGAAAGTCGCCGACCAGTACGCCGATGGCGTGACTCAAGCGCTCGACTTCGGCCTGCAACCGAGGCGGCTGCGCCTGTGCCAGCTCGCGTTCGGCACGCGCCTGCGCCACTTCGGCAGACGTGCCCAGCCCTTGCGCGAACGCCCGCTGCGCGAGGCGCTCGCCTTCGAGTAACGTCCGGATGTTGTCTTGCGCGATTCGCATCCGCACCTGCGTCGTGCGCAGTGTGGCGTAATCGGCCGCCAGCTCTGCCAGCAGGCTCACGCGAATCGCGTCGCGATCGAACGCCACCGCCTCGACACGCGCGTCGGCAGACTCCACCGCACGACGCGTACCTCCGAAGACATCCAGTTCCCAACTGGCGTCGAATCCCATTTGCCACGTCCGCGATTGGCCCACACCCGGCGGCCAGTCGAGGCGCTTGCTCGATCGCAATGCCTGTGCCGTGCCACCCACAGCCACCGTCGGTCCGAGATCTGCGGCGATACGCATACGCTCGGCACGCGCTTGAACCAGACGCGCCTGTGCTATCCCCAGATCGCGGTTATTGGCCAGCGCCACATCGACCAGCCGGTCGAGCGTCGCATCGCCAAACGATCGCCACCAGTCGCGCAGACGTGCGCCATCGAACGGGCCGCTCGTGTCGAAGCTGTCGCGCGCGTCGTGCCACTGCGCCGGGACGTCCGTGAACGGCGCATGGTAGTCCGGTCCGAGGGTTGTGCAAGCGGCCGTCGTCAGCACGCCCGCGAGTACGAGGCATGCGGGTACCCTCGACATCCGTGTACGCAACGTGCGATGCGAAATCAATGCGATGTTCATGGCGTCACATCCATCGCATTAGCAAACCGGCGAGGCGCCCTTTCGGTGTTGCCCCGGCATCGGCGCGCCCAACGTCGACGCTGCACGTCATGCCGGCGGCAAGCATTACGCCCACCGGCACCCGGTCGATTTCGATCCGCACAGGGATGCGCTGCGCCAGCCGTATCCAGCTGAAAGTCGGCTCGACACTGGGCAAACCTTGTGCGTCGGCATGCTCGTTGACGTCAGTGATCCCCCGACCGATGCCTGCGACGTGCCCCTCGAGCATGTCGTCGAAGCCCATGAGCCGAATGCGTGCCGGTGCGCCCGTGCGAATCCCGTGCAACTTCGTCTCTTCGAAGTAGCCCGTGACCCAGAAGCGATGCGCGTCGATCAGCGCGACGTTGCCGCGCCCCGCCACCGCGTAATCGCCGGGACGCAAACGCAAATGTGTGACATATCCATCTGCGGGGGCCCGCAACTCGGTGCGTGCCAGATCCAGACGCGCAACATCGAGCGCCACCTGTGCACGACGCTGTTCGGCCTGCGCGATGGCAACCGCCTGATTCGCGCGCTGAATGTCTTCGCCGGGCACGAGATCGTCCATGCCGCGCCGACGCTTCGCGTCCTGCGTTTTCTGTTGCAGCGATGCGCTTGCCGCGCTCAGTTGCGCTTCAGCCTGCGCCACGGCATAACGGAAGCGCTCAGGGTCGATCCGGTACAACATGTCACCGCGCTTGACCAGCTGGTTGTCGGCGACGGCCACCTCAAGCACCGTGCCGGACACTTCCGGGGCGATGTGCACGACTTCCGCACTGACTCGCCCGTCGCGGGTCCAGGGAGCGACCACATAGGCGCGCCAAAGCGTCACCACGAGCGCCACGGCGATTACGACCGCGGCGAGCGTACCCACGGCCTTGGCGACGGCACGAAACCACATCGTTCGATCAGACATAAAGCACCAACACGGAAACCAGACAAAGAGAGAGGGCGAACTCGAAAAGCGCCGGATGCCAGACGTGGCGCATCACGCCCGCACGCGTTATGACGAAGCGAACCCCGAGAAACACCGGCAACGCGATGCAGGCATAGACGAAAAACGGCGGCAGATAGATGCCGGCGACAGCCACTTCACTGAGCATGAGAACGATTGAGCAAGGGTTGTGCGAAGCCCACTGGCCGGCCGTCGAAGCGTTCGACGAGATGCGTGGGCAGGATGAGCACCATGACGGATTCATTGCGCATGAGTGCGGTCTGTCGGACGAGATGCGAAGTACGCTGCGTGAGCGTCGAGCAGCTCAGCGATATCGGTGAGCGCCGCGACGAGACGCGCCAACGGCAAGGATTGATCCGTAGCGAGCGAAAGCGCCGCTTGCAGGCTCGCCAACCGCCGCGCCGCGTAACGCGCATGGCGCGCGGCCAATGCAGGTCGCCCGGCGCGGGTGCGTCGTGACATCCGCGCCAACGCCGTTGCCACAACCTCCCGGGCGACGGGCATTCGTGCCGGTTCGGCGTGCCCCTCATTGCCGTCCTCGCCTCCATCACGCAGCATCCACACCCGCAGGCGCCAAGCCTCACGACCGAGATGGAGACTGGCGAGCGCGTCGTCGACATCGCGACGCATGGCCTCCGGCTGCGCCTTGCGCAAGGCACCCAGTTGCGCGATGCGATGCTGCTGACGCCACTGCCATACGCGGGCTGAAGCACGGGCTGAAGTACGCGCCGACGACAGCCGCCCTCCGACGTCGATCCCCGGCCCCGCTGAATGCCTCGAGATCGATGACGCCGCCCCCCACAGTGCACGCAAGGCTTCGTCACGGATCCGCTTTTGCAATCGCGCAATATCCTTCGGCAAGACACGCGGCAACAACACGCGAAATCCCAGCCACGCGAGCAACGTGCCGGCAATCCAGGCGAGCGACCAGTTGAGAAACAACGGCACGTCGTAGTGCATCGGGTTATCGGCCGCTGTGAGCGTATTGAAGCCCACGAGATACGCAAGCGCTGCCAAACTATGCTTCGGCAATGTCGTCGCATAAATGCCCGGCAGCCAGAACATCCCAAGCACAACGAGCAGTAACGGCAGCCCCTCGATGTGCGGCAATACGTAGAACGCGCACACAAAGGCGACGGGCACCGCGAACAGCGTGCCCTTAACGAACTGCCACGCGCCGGCAACTGGATTTGGCGCGGCTGCCAGCAACGCACAATACGGCGCAACGATCAGAAGCATCATGTCCCCGTGCGGCCAGCCCGTGACAATCCATGCGGCACCGGCCGCAAACAGCGTCAGCGCCGACCGTACGCCGTTCTGCAACGCAGCGCGCGGATCACGATGAAAGCGGACCGTCACCCCACCACCCGCAGGACGCGGACGATGCAAAGACGCGAGACCATCGAGCGCCGCCAGATAATCGTCGATCTGCTCGATCAGGCGATCAAGGGCGATGAGCGTCTCAGGGGATATTGATGCAACGTCGGCCATCGCGCGGCGAAGCTTTGCGCGGGCCTCGCGCAGACAATCCGCCGCATGTTCAAGCCCTTCAGGACCCGAACCGATGGCTTGCGCCGCATCTTGCCACGCGTGCGTCAGCATAGTCCGCAATGCCGACGGCGCAGGCCGCGACATGCCGCCTGCCGATGCTGCGGTCAGCGCAGCAAACAGCGACGCCATCGCATGCCGCACGGCGTGGGCACGGTGCGCCAGATCCACCGATTCGGCCTTGCCAACGGCCAACAGATCGTCGACACCGTAAATCTCGGCGATCAGTTGACGCCGCAGATCATCGGCCCCAGCGGCCGCTGCCGCGCCTTCCTTCTCGCTATCAGCGGCGATCGTCTGTGCCGCACGCGTCGCCAGTCGCGAGAGCATCGCGTCGAGCTTGCTGCGCACGCCGCGTCGGCTGAACAGCGCGGTGACCAGCGACAGGCAAACCACGCCGACCATGACGGTCGAGCCGCGACCGATGACATGCTCGAAAGCGAGATGCGGATGCGTCAGCGCACCGAACGTAGCGAGACCCACCGTATATCCGGCCACCACGACACCCGATGCGCGAAAGTGCCGCAGCATCGTCATGCCCGCAACGCACACGCCAAGCCAGGTCGCGAACCCAAGCACGAAGAGCCACGGCATCTCGGCGAAGGCCGACATCAGCACAAAGGATGCGACGATACCCACGAGCGTGCCGAGCACCCGCCACGCGCCCTTGCCGATCACGGCACCCTGAACCGGATTGACGACCAGCAATACCGTCGTCGCCGCCGAGAACGGCATTTCCAGTTCGAGAAGATAGGCAACGCAAAGCGCCAGCCACGCCGCAACGATCGACCGGCTGACGTACGTAGCACGAGGGGATGTGATGTCCAACCGCGCAAGACCCGCGAGAAGCCGGTGCGACCACATCTCGCGAAATGCGCTGGGAGAAGTTGCCGAAGCAGGCGTGGGTGACACGATGACCCTCGAAGACAGTAACGATACTCATTACTGTAGGGTCGGGGGCATAGATGCGAATAGTGACTTGATTGGAATCAATGATTGCGTTACACGCATCGATTTGAAGATTTCGTCTGCTTGAAGGCGCTAATAGGCTTCGCAGATATGCCGGATCGTGCGACGCAACCACTGATGCGCCGGATCGGCCTGAAAACGCGGGTGCCATGCCTGTGTCAGCACGACCGTCTCCAGCGGCACCGGAAAATCGAACTGACGCAGACGCATCCCCGCTGCCACGGCGCTTTCTGCCAGATGCGAGGGAAGTGCGAGCAGCAAGTCGCTGTTCTGCAAGGCAAAAAGCGCGGTGGACGGCGTGGGCACGACCAGCGCCACATGACGTTTGAGCCCCACATCTTCCAGCGCACCATCGATCGGCCCGGCGAACTTGCCACGCCTCGACACCCCGATGTGACCCCATCGCGTGATCCGCTCCGGCGTAATGTCTTCGTCGAAAATCGGATGATCCTGACGTGCAATGCCCACGAAGCTCGTCGTAAAGAGCGATTGCACGCGGATCTCGGGCCCCAGCTTGCGCGACGCGCTGATGAAAAGATCGATCCGTCCGCTACGCAACGCCTCGTCGTCGACATCGTCCTCTTCCGGCGCGAAGCGCAGCATGGCACGCGGCATTTCCTCGGCCATCGCTTCGAGCAATCGCCCCGAATGCAGGCCGACGAAGATGTCGTTCGCCCGCACATTGAAGCGCCGCTCCAACGTTCCCAGGTCGACGCTCCCCCCCGGCGCCAGCACCTGCGTTGCCTGCTCGACCGCGAGACGAACCTGCTCGCGCATCGCCAGCGCGCGCGGCGTCGGCACCAGCTTGCGGCCGGCCTGAACGAATACCGGATCGCCCAGCGCCTCGCGAATCCGGCTGAGCGTGCGGCTCATTGCGGGAGGACTGAGGTGCATGCGTCGGGCAGCGCCGACTACGCTCCCCTCCTCCAGAAGCACGTCGAGGGCATGTAGCAGATTGAGATCGGGGTACGACATGGCACCTTCCGCGGTCGTTGCGTAAAACGCAATCCTAACGCGCAGACGATGCTTCCCGCAAAAGCCATTCATGAACGTCCGCGATCTGCCCGGCATGACGCGCGCGACGTGGATACACGATGTAGAAGCCCGCACCGGTACGCAGTTCGGTGTCGAACAGCCGCACCAGACGGCCCGCCGCAATCTCCGTCGCCACGAAATCCCGATGTGCCAGCGCCAGCCCCTGCCCGGCGACGGCGGCGTCGATCGCGAGTGCCGTTTGATTGAATCTCACGTTCTTGGCCGCTGACAGCGGTGCCTGCGGCAGCGCCAACTCAAGGAATCGCGGCCAGGCGTTATGGGCGTCATGCAGCAATGCGTGCCCCCGCAGGTCGTCCGTCTCACGGGGATGTCCCGCGTCAGCGACGACGCCCGGCGACGCCACCGCAATCTGCACCTCCTCGAATAGCGGCTCGACGACCAGTCCACCGCCAAAGGGCGGACGTCCGTAGCGCACGGCGAGATCGACTGCATCGCTGTGAAAGTGCGAAAGCCGGTCGGTCGCGAGGATACGCAGATCGATGTCGGGATGGGTTTCGAGGAATGCAGGAAGCCGTGGAATCAGCCATTTCGAGGCGAACGTCGGTGTGACGCTGATCGTCAGACGCAACGGTTCCGGACGCAAGGCCTGCGTTACCTCCGTGAGCATCTCGAATGCGCGCCGCACCCCGCCCGCATAGCGCCGCCCGTTCTCGGTCAGTGACAGTGTGCGTGGATGTCGCTCGAAGAGCTTCATCCCCAACTCGGCTTCGAGACCACGCACCTGCTGCGCAACCGCGCCTTGTGTCACGCCCAGCTCTTCGGCAGCCAGCCGGAAATTGAGATGCCGGCTCGCCGCCTCGAAAGCGCGAAGGGCGTTCAGTGACGGGAGTCGGCCAGGAGTGTCGGTCATAGCGCCATGGTGTAGTTTTTCTACTGCATCAACTGTCGAAATCTGATTCGTCGAGTCCGTGTCGCGATGTTACGCTGTTGCACATGTTTGACGACATCCGGCCACCGTTGGGGTGAGCGCCGGCGTATCCGGAGGATATCAGCATGACAGTAGAAAAAGTGGCGTTGATTACGGCGGGCGGTAGCGGCATGGGCGCTGCGGCAGCTCGACGTCTGGCCGCAGATGGCTTCAAGGTCGGCGTTCTGTCGTCGTCCGGCAAGGGCGAGGCGCTGGCGGCCGAATTGGGCGGTGTGGGCGTCACCGGATCGAATCAGTCGAACGACGCGCTGAAGCAACTGGTGGATCTGGCGGTGGAGCGCTGGGGACGTATCGACGTACTGGTCAACAGTGCCGGGCACGGTCCGCGCGCCGCGATCCTCGACATTAGCGATGAAGACTGGCATCGCGGCATGGACACGTACCTGATGAACGTGATCCGCCCGACCCGGCTCGTCACGCCGATCATGCAAAAACAAGGCGCGGGCACGATCATCAACGTTTCCACGGCATGGGCGTTCGAGCCCAGCGAGATGTTTCCGACCTCGGCCGTGTTCCGCGCGGGGCTGGCCTCGTTCACGAAGCTCTTCGCCGACCAATATGCGAAGGACAACGTCCGCATGAACAACATTCTGCCGGGCTGGATCGACAGTCTGCCGCAGCAGGAGACGCGCCGTGAGAGCGTGCCGATGCAGCGCTACGGCAAGTCGGAGGAGATCGCCGCGACGGTGGCCTTCCTCGCGTCCGACGGCGCTGGCTACATCACGGGACAGAACATTCGTGTGGACGGCGGACTGACCCGCTCGGTCTGACGAACCCAAATCTGCGTGATGGGCGGATGGGGGCGGATGGGGGCGGATGGGGGCGGATGGGGGCGGATGGGGGTGGACGGCTCGCACTCGCGAGCCCCTCATCGCCCTCATCGCCCTCTCGTCCGTCACCGCGTGAAAAGGGGCTTAGCGTCCCTCAAGCAGAAACGGCAGTACGTCTGCCAGCAACACATCCGGCGCTTCTTCCGCAATGTAGTGACCGCAAGGCAGCGGGTGCCCGCGCACGTTGGACGCCACGCGCTGCCACTCCGCCAGCGGCTGGAAGCAGCGATGCACGACACCCTGCTCGCCCCAGAGCGCCAGCACCGGCATCGCTAACTTGCGCCCTGCCTCACGATCCTCGCGGTCGTGCGTGAGGTCGATCGTAGCCGCCGCGCGGTAGTCCTCGCAGACGCCATGCGCTGCGCCCGGCAGCGACAGGCAGCGCTGATACTCCGCCAACGCGCGCGGGTCGAACGGCGCCAATCCGGCGCTCCGCCGCCCCATCACGTCACGCAAATAGGCCGCAGGATCCGCTTCGATCAGACGCTCGGGCAGCGGCGCGGGCTGAATCAGGAAGAACCAGTGCCAGTAAGCCCGCGCAAAGGCGTCGCCCGCCTGCTCGTACATGGCGAGCGTCGGCGCAATGTCGAGCAGCACCACCCGGTCAACGATCTCCGGATGATCGGCGGCCAGTCGATGCGCAACGCGCGCGCCCCGGTCGTGAGCCAACACCGAGAACGACGTATGCCCCAACTCGCGCATGGCGGCCACCATGTCCTGCGCCATGACACGCTTGCTGTAAGCCGTATGCCCGGCGTCGCCCGCAGGCTTGGCGGAGTCGCCATATCCCCGCAGATCGGCTAGCACCAGCGTGAAATGCTGGGCGAGCGCAGGCGCGACCTTGTGCCAGATGGCCGACGTCTGCGGGTGTCCATGCAGCATCAGCAACGCCGGGCCGCTACCACCGGTCAGCGCATGGATATGCTGGCCGTCAGACGTCGGCAAACGATAAGCGGTGAAGCCGGGAAAGAGTGCTTGGGAGGTCATAGGCCCTTTTCTGCCGTCAGGTTCGGTGCGGGTTCGATGCGAGTTTGATGAGATAGCGGCGCACGGCCGCGTGTCATGCACATCCTATATTTGATGCAAAACGACATAAAGTGACTCAAAATCACTTCATTCTTAATTGCAATGCACGAATCGACATGTCAGTGGACGGCTTCTCCGATCTGCGCTTTTTCGCGACGCTCATGAAGGAAGGCAGCATGGCCGCTGCCGCCCAGCAGATGGGCATTACGCCACCGGCGGTCAGCCGTCGGCTGGCGCAACTGGAGCATCGGCTCGGCGTGCGATTGCTGCATCGTACGACGCGACGCATCAGCCTCACGCCCGAAGGCGAGATGTACTTGCAGGACGGCGCACGAATCCTCGGCGAACTCGAAGCGTTGGAGCACGCCGTGACCGGCGCGCAGACCTCGCCTCGCGGCCTGCTGCGACTGGCCGCAACGCTCGGCTTCGGACGCACGCACATCGCCCCGGCGCTCTCTGCGTTTGCCCGCGAGTACCCCGAGGTCGAGGTGCAGTTGCATCTAACGGATCGTCCGGTGAATCTCGTCGAACAAGGATTCGATGCGGCGATCCGCTTCGGCGATCTACCGGACTCCCGTCTGACGGCGCGGCAGTTGATGCCGAACGCGCGGGTGCTATGCGCATCGCCCAGCTATCTGGCCGACTCGGGCGAGCCGGTGCACCCGTCGGATCTGGCGGCGCATCAGTGCATCGTGATTCGCGAGAGCGACGAGACCTACGGGACCTGGCACTTCCGGCAGGCCGATCGTCAGGAGACGGTCAAGGTACGCGGCATGCTGAGTACCAACGACGGTGCCGCCGCCACGACATGGGCGCTGGACGGACACGGCATGCTCATCCGCTCGATGTGGGACATCCATCCGTATCTCGCGTCAGGCCAATTGCGCGCCGTCATGGTCGACTGGGCGCTACCGCCAGCCGACATCAAGCTCGTCTATCCGACCAAAAGCCATCTCTCCGCGAAGACGCGAGCGTTGGCGGACTTTCTGGTGACGTGGTTCCGGGCGACGAATCCGACGCAGAAGACCTGACGTCACGTCACATCACATCACATCAGCCGCGACGCCGGAACTCCCCCGGCGAAACGCCGGTGACTGCCCGAAAGACACGGGCAAAGTGCTGCGTCGTCTGGAAGCCGCAATCGATGGCGACATCGGGTACCGACCAATGCGGCTTGGCGAGCAGCGTCATCGCGCGCTCTATGCGCAGTCGCGTCACATACCGATGGGGCGTGGTACCGAACGTCTGCCGGAACAGCGCCGTGAAGTGCGACACGCTGTAACCCGCGCAATCCGCAAGTTCGGCCATCGCGACGGTGCCATCCAACCGGCTACGCACGAGATCGTCCACGCGTCGGGCCTGCGCAGGTGTCAGCCCCCCACCGCTTTCTGACGCAGCGCAAGACGCGTGGTGACCGACCAGCGTTGCCGCCATCGCCTGCTCGATGCCGTCGAGGAAAAGTCGACCGCTGCGAAAGCCGTCGCGTTGCTCCGCATGAAGTGCGCCCATGAGCATCGTCAGTTGCGCGCTTTGTACGCTGCTGGCGGGCATGACCGTCGCCCGCCCGCTCCGGCCGGCGGCAAGCGAGGCCTCCGCCAGCACGCGGTCGTCGATGCGCACACTCACCACGCGTGCTGGCCGCACCCAGCGTACCGTCTCCATTTCGTCGCGCAACGACAGTGCCACGGCACCTGCGGGCACCACGAGGCGCTCAGGCGGCAAGCTGTCGGAGCAGTGATCGATGTGCGCCGCGTCGAGAAACAGGGTGGCGATCTGTTCGGTGATGACATGCGAGAGCGGCATGTCGGACGGGACCTCGTGCGTTTCGATGAGCAGCGTCGGCGACGGCGAATGCAGCCCGAGCGGTTCGCCGTCGAACAACGGCACACGTTTTCCATCGCGAATCGCGGTAATGCGTTCCGGTTTCATGCGGGTCTTCCTGCCATTACTGCCCCTGCGTGCCCTTGGTTGTGGTGAATGCGCCGACGCGTCTTCCAGGACCTTTCGGACTTTCAGGACGAACGGAATTTTAGGTCGCGAATCGCCGGATCCGGCCTGTCGACCGGTGGGTGGTGTGCGCTAATGCGAACGTCCGCCCGATATCCGGGTTTCGTCGTGTCCTGCCAATCGAGAGTTCGAGATGACATCCGTTGCTTCGCTGCCGTCCGTAGTAGAACGTTCGGCCCCTACCTATTTATTCCTTGGCGTTTCGATGCGGGTGCTGTTGTCCTCGCAGCAGACGGGAGGCCAGTTCACGATGATCGAAGGCACGATTCCGCCGGGCGCGTGAGGGAGATCAGAGCGCGCCCTGCCCCCGATCCTCGACCAGCTTGAGCAATGGCGGTTGCCGGAACCAGTTTTCCGGCTGCACGCGCTCCCAGAGTCCGCCTTTGCCGAGCGCGAGCCCCTTCTCCTGCTCCCGTCGCAGCCACGCCTCCACGGTCCGGATGCGATTTGGATGAATCTCATCGAGCAATGCGTAATCGCGCGCAATTACGTTGTGCTTCCAGACATTCCAGAACCCGGTGAAATTGTCGCGAAAACTCATGGTGCTCTTGTCTTTCGGGTCTGCGTTGTAACCGGCGGGCCGCCCGGCGGACGCCGCCAGCGGGCCTTGCCAATAGTCGTCCACGGCCGTGTCGACGTAACGCGCGGGGCGCCCTGTGACTGCTTCGAACGCCTCGGCAAGCCGCGCGTAATGCACATGCTCGATGGCGACTTCGAGGTTCATCCCGTTCGCGCGCGACGGGTTGTCGAAGAGCCAGCGCACGTAATAGCCGCAGTCATCGAGGGCGACGTGCGGCACCGCGCCGTCGCCCAGCGGCACACGCCACGTCACGACACCGTCTTCCACTGAGGGCGACATCGGCGTCATGGCCGCGATGGCCATCTCCATGTACGGCCCGGAGGTGAACACCGCAGCCCCCATACGCTCGCGATTTGTCTGGTTCTGAAACAGGATCCATTCGCCGATGCGGCCCTTGCCGTCGTAGTGACCGGTGCGAAATTTCGAGTCGTACCCGGCCTTCTTGAGCGCGTAATCCAGATTGCCGTAGACGAAGAACCGGATGCCCTCTTCGATGGCAATTTCGTAACAGCGAATCGCCCAGTACATCTCGGTCCGTTCGCCGGTGTTGAAGCCGTCGATGTTGATGAAGGCGCCGTCGCAACCACGCAGTCCTGCACGTAATGTGGCTTCGTCCGCAAACGTACCCTCGACGATCTCCGTGTTGCCGAGCGCCAGCAATTCGCGGGCGCGTCGAGAGTTGGCATCGCGGCTGAGCACCCGCACGAAGTACTTCTTGTCGGCGACCAGCGCACCGATCACCGGCAAGCCTTGTGCGCCGGTGCCACCGACGACGAAAATTCTGGACGTAGCGTGAGACGTCATAACGCGTTCCCTCCCGGGGCATGGATGTGGATGTTCAGATGCAGTGCGCGCCAGCGCGGCGCATTGGCCGCGCTGCACGCCACCTGCGGTGGACGGCGATCAGTTGCCGTGAAAGACCGGTGCGCGGCCCTGTGCCTCGGCCGTGACACCTTCGATGAAATCGTTCGTGCGGTACACCGCGCCGTACTGCGCCCCGAGCGCGGCGAATGCCGGCCCCTGACTCGCATCGATGGCGAGGTGCGCCGAGGCCAGCGTCGTCTGCACGCCAAGCGGGCCGCAAGCTGCGACCTTGTTAGCGATTGCGATGGCTCGCTCAAGCGCAGCTTGCGGTGTCTCCGCAATCTCTTGCAGCGTGCCCATGCGGTACGCATCGTCTGCCGTCCAGTGATCGCCGGTCAGCATGTAGCGCATGGCGTTGCCCCACCCCGCTTCCTGAACGAAACGCACCGTCGAGCCACCGCCCGGAAACCGTCCGTGTGTGTTTTCGTCCTGACCGAACTGCGTATTTGCCGCAGCAATACGGATGTCCGCCGAGAGGAACAGTTCGTGCGCCATGTTCCACGTATCGCCATGCACCGCGACAATTAACGGCTTCGTGCGATGGCCCGGCCCGTAGTTGAGCGGATTGACGATACGCGGCACGCCGACAAGCGGACTGCCAGCGGCCGAGGCCTTGCGGAAGGCATCGACGTCGATGCCATGCGAGAAGTGCTCGCCGTGACCGTACAGCACCACGGCCCGCAATGATGGATCGTGATCGAAGTCGTACAAGGCGCGTGCCAGCGCGCGAAACGTGTCGGGATCGATGCGGTTTTGCAATGCCGGACGATTCAGGCCCAGCAACGCGATCTGTCCACGACGCTCGACCGTCAACGTGACATCGGCGCTAAGTGGAACTTCGGCGAGCGTTGTCGGCTGCGGTGCAGGTCCGCCGGAAAGCGGCGCGGCCTGCGCGGCCGGGGGTGTCTGTTCAGCGCCGAGCGCGGTCGTTGCCGCAGTCATCACGGGGACGATCCCGGCAATGGTGGCGGTGGCCTTCATCAAAGTGCGGCGCGTGAGGTCTGGCGTTTTTTCCATGGCTTGAAGCTTCGGTAAATGCGCCCTTTCGGACGCGGGTATTCCGTCAGACGTCACGTGACAACAAGGTCCGCGATGGGTGGCGGTGCCAGTCAATTGGCAAATTCGATAGTCAATCTTATTATAAGAGTTACAATTCGTGCAAGCGGGGTCGTATTACGAATTCTTCGTTTCTTTCAATATTCAGCGCGTAACGTCGCTCATTTACTGGATTGTTGCCGTCGACGGAGGTAGTTCTTATAATCAGAGTTTCCCCACTCGGGGATTCGAAACCGCGAGGAGATCCGTGACATGCGCTCGAAAGGATTTGACGGCATGGTGTGTTCCATCGCCGGTGTGATGGGTGCGATTGGGGATCGCTGGGGTCTGCTGATCCTGCGTGATCTCGTGATCGGCCTGCACCGCTATGACGACTTCCGTCAGTCGTCCGGCGTGACCAACGCGACACTGAGTGACCGGTTGAAGCATCTGGAGGCCACTGGCCTGGTGGAGCGGCGCCGCTATCAGACGAATCCGGAGCGATTCGAGTATTGGCTCACGCCCAAGGGGCGTCAGATCGCCCCGATGATGGCGTTGATGTCGCAGCTCGGAGATCGGATGGCGATGGCAGGCACGAATGGCCCGTCACTGAAGATCGTCAACCGGAAGACGGGCGCGGACGTTCAGTTGGCGTTCATCGACAAGAGCACCGGTCAGCCGGTGACCGGGCCGGATATCGCGATTGTGGAAGGTCCGGGAGCGGATGAATTGACGCGCTGGCGTCTGGCCAAGGCGAAGCAGAATCGGGAAGCGGAGCAGAATGCGGCAGAGGATGCCGTTGCGAGTGGCGTTGCGAAATGACGAGCGGTGATGCGCCCGTCATTTTTGCTGTCAGCATCTGAGCAACGACCACGGCAAGTTCTGCACGTCGCCATCGGGACGTAAGATCGCGTCGACTCGCCGGAGCCCTGCGGCGATTGCCCTAACCTCTAAAGCATTTAACCCGGCCCTTCGCTACCAGCCGCCAACAGCGGCACCACCACATCGCTGATCGGCGTAGGAACGTGATGCAGGCGGCCATAACGCTGGATGACGCCATTTCGGATATCCCACTCAAGCGGACGATTGGCTTGTCGATCGGCAAGGATGGAAGTGCCTAAATCGGCGGGTGCACGCTGAAACGCGTCGAGGATTTCCTGCGGAACGCTGTCGCTCAGCGACGCACCGCTTGCTCGGGCCACGCTCAGACATTCGTGCAAATAGGCGGACGCCAGGCCTGCGATATCGCTTCGCGAGAACATGCCAGCGCGACGATTCGCCAGCACCATCAGGCCTGCGACCGCGTTCTGCAGGAGTTTGCGCCAGGCGACGGAGGTAAAGTCGGCTGACAGATCGACTGCGCAGCGGGTACCGCTCAGCAAATCGGCGACGCGTGTCGCTTGCGGCACGTCGGGCAAGGTCAGACGTGGTTTCGCACGCAGCCAGACGGAAGCATCGGCCTCGCGCTGCGCGGGGAACCAGACAACCGAGGGCAGCACCGTTGCGCCGTTGACATAGGGTTTGAGCTGCGCTTGCTGCTCGACACCATTTTGCAGCGCGCATACCACGGTGTTCTGATCGCATAGCGCCGCCAGCCAGTCGGCGCTGTCAGCAACCTGTGTCGTCTTCACGGCGACAAACACTACGTCGACCGGGTGATCAATCGTTGCCGGATCACTCAACACCGGACCCGGCACCACGATTTCGCCCTCGTCATGACGCAACGCCAACTGCGCATGCGCAGTGCGCCCACAAAGCACTGGCGTGCGGTCAACTTCATGCAACGCGGCAGCAATCACGGTACCAATAGCCCCCGGACCAATGAGCGCAACGGTTGGACGTTCAGACATCTTCATTCCCCCTGACAGGCATTCGAGACGAAAAAAAGCCCGCAATGAAGCGGGCTTGAGCAGTCGGTTTGCACCTACCTAGACGAGACGACGCGGGATCACTCCCACTCGATCGTCGCAGGCGGCTTACCCGAGATGTCATAGACAACCCGGTTCAGGCCGCGCACTTCGTTGATGATGCGGTTCGAGACCTTGCCGAGCAGGTCGTGCGGCAGGTGGGCCCAGTGTGCCGTCATGAAGTCTTGCGTCTGCACGGCGCGCAGTGCCACGACCCATTCGTACGTACGGCCATCGCCCATCACGCCAACGCTCTTGACCGGCAGGAACACCGCGAACGCCTGGCTCGTCAGTTCATACCACGTCTTGCCGCTGTTCGGCTCTACGGTGTTGCGCAGCTCTTCGATGAAGATCGCATCGGCGCGGCGCAGCAGATCCGCATACTCCTGCTTCACTTCACCCAGAATGCGCACGCCCAGACCCGGGCCCGGGAACGGGTGACGGTACACCATGTCGTGCGGCAGACCCAGCGCCACGCCGAGTTCGCGCACTTCGTCCTTGAACAGGTCGCGCAGCGGCTCCAGCAACTTCAGACCCAGCGTCTCCGGCAAACCGCCAACGTTGTGGTGGCTCTTGATCGTCGTCGCCTTCTTCGTCTTCGCACCGCCCGACTCGATCACGTCCGGATAGATCGTGCCCTGCGCCAGCCACTTCGCGTTCTTGAGCTTCTTCGCTTCGGCCTGGAACACTTCGACGAACTCACGACCGATGATCTTGCGCTTCTGCTCCGGATCGGTCACGCCCGTCAGGTGGCCCATGAACTGCGCCGTAGCGTCCACATGGACGACCTTCGCGTGCAGACGGCCCTGGAACATCTCCATCACCATCTGGCCTTCGTTCAGACGCAGCAGACCGTGATCGACGAACACGCACGTCAGCTGATCGCCGATGGCACGGTGAATCAGCGCCGCCGCGACGCTCGAATCGACACCGCCCGACAACCCCAGAATCACTTCCTCGTCACCGACCTGCTCGCGGATCGCCTTGACGGCTTCCTCGATGTGATCGCGCATGATCCAGTCCGGCTTCGCCCCGGCGATTTCCAGCACGAAACGTTCGAGCAACTCGCGGCCCTTCACGGTATGCGTGACTTCCGGATGGAACTGCACGGCATAGTAATGACGATTCACGTCGGCCATGCCGGCGATCGGGCAGCTCGGCGTCGACGCCATCAGCACAAAGCCTTCCGGCAGTTGCGTGACCTTGTCGCCGTGGCTCATCCACACCTTGAGCATGCCGTGACCTTCGGTCGTACGGAAATCCTCAATGCCGTCGAGCAGCGGCGTGTGACCATGCGCACGCACTTCGGCATAGCCGAATTCACGATGATTGCTGGCTTCGACCTGACCGCCCAACTGGACCGTCATCGCAAACATACCGTAGCAAATGCCCAGCACCGGCACGCCCAGATCCCAGACCGCCTGCGGTGCACGCAGATCCTGATCCTCGTACGTGCTCGCGTGGCTACCCGACAGAATGATCGCCTTCGGATTGAATTCGCGGATGAATTCGTCCGAAACGTCGTTCGGATGGATCTCGCAGTAGACGTGCGCTTCGCGAACGCGGCGTCCGATGAGCTGGGTGACTTGCGAGCCGAAGTCAAGAATGAGGATTTTGTCGTGCATCGTGAGGTACGGATGAAGTGGATTCGTTGGACGTCGGCGCCGTGGCAGAAGGCACGGGCGTGACAATGCCGGTGGCGCCCACGGGCGCGACCGGCGTGGTATTGACGGATGCGGAGCCGCCACGGGGCGGCTCCATGCGCGGCTCAGCGCGCGTGCCACGAGTCTCGTCGACGACCCGGGCATCGGAATAGTCAGCCGGTGCAGTCGGTGCATCGCGGCGGGTATCGCTCACCACACCGCCACGCACCCGCTCGCCAACCTGCTGCGCCGCCTGTACGCGCTCTTTCGTGCGCACGCTCGACGCCAGCTTGACGAGAATACCGCCGACCACCAGCAGGACAGCCCCGAGCGCGGCCAGCATCAGCTTGCCGCCACTCGACACCACCAACTGGCCGGAGATGAGCCAGCCCAGCACGAACGCACCGCTGACCCAGTTGATATGCCCCGTCACTTTGGCGACGGTTGCCGTCAACTGGCCATTCACGGTGGCGTGCCATTGCAGCCATGCCAAGCCGATGAAGGCCACGCCGAGCACCTGTGCATAAAGCACTGGCGACGGCGCAGGCACATCGATGGCCGCATACAGCGATGACCAGAACGACGCGATCAGCAGCACGCCAAGTGCCAGATTCAGCGCCGCATCGAGGAACAGTACCGTACGCAACATGGCCTTCATGGGCATTTACTCCACGTGGTAGTTGGGGGCTTCCTTCATGATCTGGACGTCGTGCACGTGCGACTCGCGCATGCCGGCGGCCGTAATTTCGACAAACTCTGCCTTCTCATGCAGATCCTTGATCGACGGGCAACCCAGATAACCCATCGACGACCGAATGCCGCCGGTCAGCTGATGCAGGATCGCATTCACACTGCCCTTGTACGCCACACGACCTTCGATACCTTCCGGCACGAGCTTGTCGGCGTTGTTGGCCGGATCCTGGAAGTAACGGTCAGCCGCGCCGTCCTTCATCGCTCCGACCGAACCCATACCACGGTAGCTCTTGTACGAGCGGCCCTGATACAGGAACACTTCGCCCGGCGCTTCTTCCGTGCCGGAGAACATGCTGCCCATCATCACGGTATGCGCGCCTGCAGCCAGTGCCTTGGCGACGTCGCCCGAGTAACGAATGCCACCGTCGGCGATCAGCGGAACGCCCGTGTCCTTGAGCGCTTCGGCCACATTGGCGATGGCCGTGATCTGCGGCACACCAACACCAGCGACGATACGCGTCGTGCAGATGGAGCCCGGGCCGATACCCACCTTGACGGCGTCGGCGCCATGCTCGACCAGCGCCAGCGCGGCGCTTGCCGTGGCGATATTGCCGCCCACGACTTCGATTTGCGGGAAATGCTTCTTGACCCATTGCACGCGGTCGAGCACGCCCTGGCTATGGCCGTGTGCCGTATCGACCACGATGACGTCAACGCCGGCAGCCACCAGCAGTTCGACACGCTCTTCGTTGTCCGGGCCTACGCCGACGGCGGCGCCCACACGCAGCTTGCCGTGCTCGTCCTTGCTCGCCAGCGGGTATTCCGTCGCCTTGGTGATGTCTTTGACGGTCATCAGACCACGCAGTTCGAAGGCATCGTTGACGACCAGCACGCGCTCGAGGCGGTGATCGTGCATCAGACGCTCGGCGTCTGCCGGCGAAGCGCCTTCACGCACGGTGATGAGCTTCTCCTTCGGCGTCATGATCACGCGCACCGGCTCGTCCAGACGGCTTTCGAACCGCAGGTCACGGTTCGTGACGATGCCGATGAGCTGCGCGCCCTCCACGACCGGGAAACCGGAAATGCCATGCTGGCGCGACAAAGCGATCACATCGCGCACCTTCATGTGCGGCGGAATCGTGATCGGATCGCGCAGAACGCCCGACTCGAAACGCTTGACCTTCGAGACTTCCCGCGCCTGCTCGGCCGGCTTCAGATTCTTGTGGATGATGCCGATACCGCCCTGTTGCGCCATGGCAATGGCCAGACGCGCTTCGGTCACCGTATCCATGGCGGCCGACAGCAAAGGCATGTTCAGGGTAATGTTGCGCGTGAGCTTGGTTTTCAGGCTGGTGTCGCGCGGGAGAACGGCAGAGTAGGCCGGGACGAGGAGCACGTCATCGAATGTGAGTGCTTTTTGGATCAGACGCATGGCAAATCCTATAGGCGCAAAACCGAATTATACAGAAATCGGCGAATGCATGGCACGTCTGCCCCACATGTCAAGGGGCTTTTTCCCCGACAATCCGGTTCAACGCCAGCCTGACGCACGCCGTCCCTCGCGTCGACCACGTTTCAAACCCTGTCGTCCCGATCTCCAGCCTCGAACGCCCGCGTGCCGTCGCGCCCGTCGGGTGCAGGATTTCACAAGCGCTGCGCCATGACCGAGTGCTATTCTTGCGCCCTTCCCGAGCCTGCCGACGCCGTCTGGCACCACTTCGACGGGTGCGACACAGCACGTGGCCGAACGGGCGTCCCGGTCAACGGGCTCAGCCGCCTACGGCATGACGCTGCGGCCCTCGGCCAAACCAACTACGAACAGGAGTTCCATGGGGAAAGGCATTGCTTACGGACTGGCAGCGGGCGCCTTGTGGGGATTGGTGTTTCTGGCACCGCGCCAGTTGCCCGGATTCTCGCCGCTGGAATTGTCGGCGGCACGCTACGTTCTGTATGGACTGGTATCCGCCGTGCTGCTCGCGCCGCTCTGGCCCCGCCTGCGCCACACCGTCACGGGGAACGACTGGCGCGCCCTGTTTCGCCTGAGTCTCGTCGGCAATCTCGTCTACTACCTCTTTGTGGCCGCCGCAGTCCAGATGGCGGGGATCGCCCCGGCCTCGCTGATCGTCGGCGTGCTTCCTGTCACCGTGACGCTGGTGGGAAGCCGGGATCACGGCGCCCTCCCCCTGTCGAAGCTCGCCGGACCGTTGGCGCTTATCGCGGCAGGCATCGCGTGCATCAACGTGGACGTCTTCACGCATGCCGCCGCCAGCGGTGGTGACTGGCGTCTGACGCTGATCGGCATCGTCTGCGCGGTCGGCGCGCTGGTGAGCTGGACGTGGTATGCCGTCGCAAACGCCCGATATCTCGCGAAATTCGGACATTTCACGAGTCAGGAATGGTCGTTGCTGACAGGAGTCGCGACGGGTGTGCTGGCCATCGCGCTGGCGATCCCGGCGGTATTGCTGCCGCACCCGGTAGCGGCCGGTGCGCCTCGTGACTGGCAGATGTTTTTGATGGTGAACATTGCCGTTGCCATCGGCGCATCGACCATCGGCAACGCGTTCTGGAACGCCGCGAGCCGGATACTGCCGCTAACGCTGTCGGGACAGATGATCGTGTTTGAAACGCTGTTCGCACTCGTTTATGGATTCGTCTACGAACAGCGTCTGCCGCGCCTGCTGGAATTGGCGGCCATTGTGTTGCTGCTGTTGGGTGTCAGCGCGTCGGTCCGGTTGCACGCCAAACCACCACCGCATTAGTATCCGGGAGACACAGGACGCGGATAACACCCCGCGTCAACTACCGCGCCGGCTGCTCCCCAGCCACTTCTGCCCTTCACGACTACCTTCGTTGCGCACTTTCTCGACGCGTCGCTGGCGCGCCAGCTTCGGATCGGCTTTGAGCCCCCGATAAATCTCGATACGATCGCCCGCATCGACGGCAGCGTCCAACGCACGCACCTTCCCGAACACCCCGGCCTTCATCCGGGCGATATCCAGCTCGGGAAAGCGTTGCAACACACCACTACGTTCAATGGCATCGCGCATCGTGGCGCCAACAGGCAACGCCAGCGGGATAATCGTCTGCTCGCCCGGCAATGCGTAGCAAACTTCGACGGTCACCTCATTTGACATAGACGGTCTCCGCACGCTTGACGAACGCGTCGACGAACGTATTGGCGATGTGACTGAAAACGGGGCCGATCACCTTCTCAAGCAGGAAATTCGCAAATTCGTAGTGCAGCGAAAATTCGATCTTGCAAGCGTTCTCCCGCAGCGCCGTGAATTTCCAGGTGCCGTGAAAACGCTTGAAAGGCCCTTCGACGAAGTGCATCTGGATGGAGTGCGGACGCTCCTGGGTGTTACGCGTCGCGAACGAATGCTTCAGGCCTTTGAAGTCGATGATCAGCGACGCCTCCATGCTGTGCTCGTCCTGATGACGAATATCGACACCACCGCACCACGGCAGGAATTTGGGGTAATCGGCGACATTGGTCACCAGGTCGTACATTTGCGCGTCCGAGAAATGCACGAGAACGGTTTTACTGACTTCGGCCATCGTCTGTCGGGCGAGGTGTATGCACGCGGCACATCCGCTATCGATATCGCATCGATCCGGCATGTGTCGCAGGCCGCCTCTTGCCGAGACTCTTTGTTAAAATCGCTATTTTACCCGAGCCCGACTCACCGGGTCCGACCAAGTTACCCGCCAAGGATCCATGAGCATCATCGACAACAGAAAGGCCTTCTTCGACTACCACATCGAGGAACGATACGAAGCCGGGATCGTGCTTGAAGGATGGGAAGTCAAGGCGATTCGCGCTGGACGAGCGCAGATCAAGGAAGGTTATGTCGTGATCAAACATGGCGAAATCTTTTTGATCGGCGCGCATATCAGCCCGCTGCAATCGGCCTCGACGCACATCACGCCCGACCCCGTGCGCACCCGCAAGCTGCTGCTCAAGGCCGACGAAATCAAGAAACTCATCGGCAAGGTGGAGCAACGCGGCTACACGCTCGTGCCGCTCAACCTGCACTACAGCAAGGGGCTCGTGAAATGCGAGATCGGCCTGGGCAAGGGCAAGAAGCTGCACGACAAGCGCGAAACGGAAAAGGAACGCGACTGGAACCGTGAGAAGGCACGACTGATGCGCAACCCCACGTAAGACGCTGGGAAAGACGGACCAGCGCCTGCCGTGGCGCGACGATGACGTTTTCAGTCAGCGTTCCGAAGAAACCGGCGACGTTCGATCAAGCGATTTTGACCACGACAGGACGTCGAGGTCACATGCAGAACCCCAGAAAAAATGCCGCTTCAATTTGCGTCGAAGCGGCATTTTCATTTCAGCCGAACAGCGGTCGCGCGTGCATGCCATGCACCTTCGAACGACTGCCAGACCGATGCTCAGTCACGAAGGCTCAGTGCAGCCTTTTATCGGCGAGCGCCCAGAGCTGCGCGACATGGCTCAGCGACGCCCCGAGTTACCAAAGCCACCCGCACTGCCTTCCGGCGGCACGCCTGAGCCGCCTTCCGTGCCGCGCACGATCTTGAGCGCCGAAGCGATCATCCCGCTCATGTCGGACAGATTGCCCGGCACGATCAGCGTGTTATTCGTCTTCGCCATCTTGCTGAACGCGTCGACATACTGCTCGGCCACCTTCAGGTTGACGGCTTCCATGCCGCCCTGCGTCTGAATGGCCGTCGCAATTTTGTGAATGGCTTCGGCGTTGGCCTCCGCCACCGCAAGAATCGCTGCGGCCTCCCCTTGCGCCTGGTTGATCGCCGCCTGACGTTCACCTTCCGACTTCTGGATCGCCGCTTCACGCGCACCGGAGGCCAGGTTGATCTGCTCCTGCTTCTTCCCCTCCGACGCCGCGATCAACGCACGCTTCTCACGCTCTGCCGTGATCTGGGCCTGCATGGCATGCAGAATTTCCTTGGGCGGCGTCAGATCCTTGATCTCGTAACGCAGCACTTTCACGCCCCAGTTCGCGGCGGCCTCGTCGAGCGCATTCACCACGCTGTGGTTGATGAACTCGCGCTCTTCGAACGTCTTGTCCAGTTCGAGTTTGCCGACCACGCTACGCAGCGTCGTTTGCGCCAACTGCGTGATCGCGACGATGAAGTTGCTCGAACCATACGACGCCTTCATTGGATCCGTCACCTGAAAGTACAAAATGCCGTCGACCTGCAACTGCGTGTTGTCCTTGGTGATACAGATCTGGCTCGGCACATCGAGCGGAATTTCCTTGAGCACATGCTTGTAAGCCACGCGATCCACGAATGGCACGACGATCGACATGCCGGGAGTGAGTGTCGCGTGATACTTGCCCAGACGCTCCACCACCCATGCGTGCTGCTGCGGCACGATCTTGATCGAGCGCGCTGCAATGATCACCGCGATGATGAAGAGAATAAATGCGACGTTGGATATCATGTTTTCCCCCGAAAGCGTCTGCCCCACTAGCAGACTGGTTTCCTGTCACCCGCGATAGCAGGTCTTGCTCTCAGACAGCGGTAAAGACTAAGTGTTCGCTGGGGTCAGGAGCATCGACGCATGTCGACGCCCGCTGGCACGACAATCCCATCCACCTGACATCCCTGAGTTCCCGTTACCTCCGTTTAGGGCGTGGCATGCACGACGTACAACCGGCTGCCGCGCACTTCCCGGATCACGAACCATCCGGCATCGGGCGCTTCGCCCGGCATCAGCTCGACATCCCACTCGGCGCCACGATACATGGCGCGAGCCTGACCATCAGACCGCCACGACTCCACACGCAGTCGCTGGCCGATATCGAGATTGGTATTGGGGTCTGCCGACGCATCGACCTTGATGCGGCGCTTACCGAACCGGCTACGACGCAGCACCCAGACCGCCACACCCGCCACCACCGCTGCCGTCACCCATTGCAACGGCCAGTCGGCGCGCAGCAGCGCGGCAACACCACCGGCAGCGACGCCGAGCGCCACCATCAGGAGATAGAACGTCCCGCTCGCCAGCTCCAGCACCACGATCAATCCGGCAACGCCGAACCAAAGCCAAGCCTGCTCCATTGCAACTCCCAAAAACAAAAAACCCCGGTGTAATACCGGGGTTTATAGCATGAAACGTACCGACCAGCGCGTGCATCCCAAGGGAATGCCCAGCTTTTCGGTCGCATCCGAGATGCCGCTCGGACGCGTCCTATTTCAGGCGTTTCTCGTCGAGCTTACTTCGTCAGCTTGGCGAGCTGCTGCCACGTCTCCATCACCGTATCCGGGTTGAGAGACATCGACGCAATCCCTTCCTTCGCCAGCCACTCAGCCAGGTCCGGATGGTCCGACGGGCCCTGACCGCAGATACCGACGTACTTGCCCTTCGACAGGCAAGCCTTGATCGCGCGGCTCAGCATGAACTGCACCGCCGGGTCACGCTCGTCGAAGTCCTTCGCCAGCAATTCCATACCCGAATCGCGATCCAGACCCAGCGTGAGCTGCGTCAAATCGTTCGAACCGATCGAGAAGCCATCGAAGAACTCGAGGAACTCGTCGGCCAGAATGGCGTTCGACGGCACTTCGCACATCATAATCAGCTTCAGACCGTTTTCACCGCGCTTCAGACCGTAATCGGCGAGCATGTTGACCACGCGCTCTGCCTGACCCAGCGTACGCACGAACGGCACCATGATTTCGACGTTCGTCAGGCCCATTTCGTCGCGAACACGCTTGAGCGCACGGCACTCCATCTCGAAGGCTTCAGCGAAGTCTTCCGAGATGTAACGCGACGCGCCACGGAAACCCAGCATCGGGTTTTCTTCGTCCGGCTCGTAACGCGAACCACCGATTAGCTTCTTGTACTCGTTGGACTTGAAGTCCGACAGACGCACGATCACGCTCTTCGGATAGAACGCCGCAGCGATCGTGGCGATGCCTTCGGCCAGCTTGTCGACGTAGAACGCACGCGGCGACGCATGACCACGAGCCACCGACTCGACCGCCTTCTTCAGGTCGGCGTCGATATTCGGGTACTCGAGAATCGCGCGCGGGTGCACACCGATGTTGTTGTTGATGATGAACTCGAGGCGCGCCAGACCCACACCTTCGTTCGGCAGCTGCGCGAAATCAAAGGCCAGTTGCGGGTTGCCCACGTTCATCATGATCTTGACCGGGATCTTCGGCATTTCGCCGCGCTGGATCTCGGTGACCTCGGTCTCGAGCAGACCGTCGTAGATCTTGCCTTCGTCGCCTTCCGCGCACGAAACGGTCACCAGCGCACCGTCCTTGAGCACGTCGGTGGCGTCGCCGCAACCCACGACTGCCGGCACACCCAGTTCACGCGCAATGATGGCCGCGTGGCAGGTACGGCCGCCGCGGTTCGTCACGATGGCCGACGCACGCTTCATCACCGGTTCCCAGTTCGGGTCGGTCATGTCGGCAACCAGCACGTCGCCCGGCTGCACGCGTTCCATTTCGCTCGGGTCCATGATCACGCGCACAGGACCGGCGCCGATCTTCTGGCCGATAGCGCGGCCCGTGGCCAGCACCGGGGCATCACCCTTGAGCTTGAAGCGCTGTTCGGCCTTGCCTGCCGACTGGCTCTTCACGGTTTCCGGACGCGCCTGAAGGATGTAGATCTTGCCGTCCTTGCCGTCCTTGCCCCACTCGATGTCCATCGGACGACCGTAGTGCTTCTCGATGATCAGCGCGAACTTGGCCAGCTCGGCGCAATCGTCGTCGGTGATCGAGTAGCGGTTGCGCAGCTCCATCGGCACGTCGATGGTCTTCACACGGCCCGGTTCGCCCGGTTGCGTGAATTCCATCTTGACAAGCTTCGAGCCCAGCGTACGGCGAATGATCGGGTACTTGCCGGCGTTGAGCGTCGGCTTGAAGACATAGAACTCGTCCGGGTTCACGGCGCCCTGCACGACCGTCTCACCCAGGCCATAGCTGGCCGTGATGAAGACGACGTCCTGGAAGCCCGATTCGGTGTCGATCGTGAACATCACGCCCGACGCGCCGCAGTCCGAGCGCACCATGCGCTGCACACCGGCCGACAGCGCCACTTCGGCGTGCGTGAAGCCCTTGTGAACGCGATACGAAATGGCACGGTCGTTGTACAGCGACGCGAACACGTGCTTCATGCGATCGAGCACGTCTTCGATGCCGACGACGTTCAGGTAGCTTTCCTGCTGACCGGCGAACGACGCATCCGGGAGGTCTTCGGCCGTGGCCGACGAACGCACCGCGAACGACGCGTCCGGCTGGTCGGCCGTGATGCGTGCGAATTGCTCGCGGATATCCTTCTCGAGCTGCGGTTGCAGCGGCGCGTCGATGATCCATTGACGGATTTCGGCACCGGCCTCAGCGAGGGCCTTGACGTTGTCCACGTCAAGGCCCTCGAGACGCTTGGCAACGCGCTCGGTCAGGTTGTTGTGCTGGAGGAACTCGCGGAATGCGAAAGACGTCGTGGCGAAGCCACCCGGCACGCGAACCCCTGCGTTGGCCAGTTGGCTGATCATTTCGCCAAGCGATGCATTCTTGCCGCCGACCGACTCGACGTCGGTCATGCGCAGATGCTCAAACGGCACCACGTAGGCGCCGTCGTGTGCTGCGTTAGTCATAAAAGCCCCTAAAGTAAGAAAAAAAAATTCTCGATGGATCGGCTGGGACTGACATGGGCCGATCGACCTGTTGGATAAGGAATCGCGCTGTGATGGCGCCTACGCCGCGCTTTGGTATCGTCGAGTGCCAGGGGCTAGCGCCCGACGACTGGCTCCGAACCACCGCCAATTCCCGGAACACCCCACCAGACGGGGCTTCCACGGAACTTCGCGCGATGGTCGCGCAATTGCTTATCCAACAAGTTGCCGCTATTCTACCGTGCAATGCACCATTTTGCGATTCTGCGCATGAGCGACGCCACCACTCCCGGAAATTCCCCGTCCCCCGCCGCTGGCACGCCCGCCGCACTGGCCAAACCCATCGCCACGCGGCCCGTTTTCATCGTGTCCGATGGCACGGGGATCACCGCCGAAACGTTTGCGCACTCGATCCTCGCGCAATTCGAGATGCGTTTCCGTCAGATTCGCGTTCCGTTCGTGGATTCCGTCGATAAAGCCTATGAAACGGCGCAACGGATCAACGAAATGTATCGGAGCGAGGGCGTACGTCCGATCATCTTCAGCACGCTGGTGGATGCCCGGGCCAACGAAATCCTGCGCAATTGTCAGGGCGTGATCCTGGACATGTTTCAAACGTTCATCGAACCGCTGGAACTGGAACTCGGCCTGAAGTCGATGCACGCCATCGGGCGCGTTCACCAGAACGCCGATAGCGAAGCGTACAAGAACCGGATCGAGGCGGTGAATTTCTCACTTGCGCACGACGACGGACAATCCAACAAGAATCTGCAGAGCGCCGACGTGATTCTCGTGGGCGTGTCGCGTAGCGGCAAGACCCCGACGACGCTCTACCTCGCCATGCAATATGGCGTAAAAGCCGCCAACTATCCGTTGATTCCCGATGATTTCGAGCGCGAGAAACTGCCCTCCACGCTCGATCAGTACAAGGACAAGATTTTCGGACTTTCCATCGATCCGCAACGTCTTTCGGAGATCCGCAACGAACGTCGCCCGGGCAGCAAATACGCATCGCTCGAGAACTGTCGTTACGAAGTCAACGAGGCCGAGGCCATGATGCGTCGTGAAGGCATCAAGTGGCTGTCCTCGACGCATAAGTCGATCGAAGAAATCGCCACGACGATCCTTCAGGAAATCAAGCTGGAGCGCGACGTTTACTAACGACGTCGAGCCCTGCGCAGAAGCACACAGAAATAAGAAAGAAGTAAAAAGGGACGCCATGAGCGTCCCTTTTGCCACGTCCCAAGACTGAAGAACGTCGTTACGACAACCGCTGTCGCACCGCTTCGAACAGACAGATCGCCGCACAGGCGGCGACGTTCAGCGACTCCATGCCGCCGGGTTGCGGAATGCGGATGGGCGTCTGCACCCGATCGAGCCAGTGCGGTGAAACACCCGCGCCCTCGTTCCCGAATACCCAGGCCACCGGGGCGCTCAAGTCCTGCTCATAAAGCGATGTACTCGCTTGCAAGCTGGTCGCCAATAGCGGCACCGACAAACGCGGCGCCAGCGAATCCGGCGTGCAATGCTCCACGATATTTAGCGAAAAATGAGCGCCCATCCCGGCGCGCAACACTTTGCTCGACCACGTGAGTGCCGTACCCGACATGCAATAGATGTCGTGTACACCGGCAGCCGCGGCGCTTCTCAAGATGGAACCAACGTTCCCCGCATCCTGCACAGCGTCGAGAATGACGCAGTCGGTAGTCTGCGACGCAGGCAAATGCCCTGACGGCATCTCCACGACGAACAGCAGCGACACGCCATTGACGAGCGTCGACAACGGTTCGAACAGCGCATCCGGCAGACACACACGGCGATCAGCATCGACCTTCGCCCAGATATGCGCCACTTCGGCATTTTCGAGTGCCGACTCCGCCGCGACACAGACGAGCGGTTGTCCGAGCGCCCCCAGGTAGGCGTCCGCAAGGTGTACGCCTTCGAGTAGCGTCTGCCCCAGCTTACGTCGTTGCTGATTCGACTGCGCCAGTTGCTTCAGGCGCTTGTAAAACGGATTGTCTTTAGAGCTGATGAGTTTCATGACGAACGCACCATGCGCGACACCGTCAGCGTGCCGAAAATTTCAAACGCTTCGCGCACCGGCGCAAACGACTGACGATGATGCGGACTCGGTCCATGTGCACGCAGCGCTGCAAGATGCTTCGGCGTACCGTATCCGACGTGTTCGTCGAAACCGTACTGTGGAAACTCCTCATGCAACGCGGCCAATTGACGGTCGCGCGTCACCTTGGCCAGAATGGACGCCGCCGAAATCGCGGGCACCTTGTCGTCGCCCTTGATGACGGCCTCCGCGCGCATCGGCAGCGCCGGACAACGATTCCCGTCGATGAGCGCCAATGCCGGCACGCGCGACAGACCGTTCACCGCGCGCTGCATCGCCAGCATCGTCGCGTGCAAAATGTTCAGCGAATCGATCTCGGCAACACTCGCTTCGGCGATGCAAAACGCGAGCGAGCGCTCCACGATCTCCTCGTACAGTGCTTCGCGTCGCAACGCCGTGAGTTTCTTCGAATCGGCCAGCCCCTTGATCGGGCGCGACGGATCGAGGATGACCGCAGCCGTGACGACAGGACCCGCCAGCGGTCCGCGCCCGACTTCATCAACACCGCACGTCAGATCGCCCGCGACATCCGCGAACAGATCGAACATCATTTGCGGTGCTGACGCCTTGGCGCTTGCGCGCGCCCGAGGCGCAACCGATGCCGGTGACGCTCCCCTGCCCGATGGCGACTTACGTACCGTTCGACGCACTTTGACGTCTTCACTCATATGCGCCCCTTCTCACGAAGCACGCGCTCGATCACTTCCGCCGAGCGTGCCGCCGTGTTCTGGCGCAACTGCTCGTGAATCTTCGTAAAGCGCGCCTGTAGCGATTCGCGCAACGCCGAGTCCGTCAACTGCTTCCAGACGGCGTCCGCGAGTGCCTCGGGCGTCGCAAAATGTTGCAGCAATTCCGGCACGACAAACTCGCCGCAAAGAATGTTAGGCAAGCCGACGTAAGGCAGATAGCCCTGTCGTTTCATGATCTGCGCCGTCAGCCAGGGCACCTTGTAGGAGATGACCATCGGCTTCTTGTACAGCGCAGCTTCCAGGGTGGCCGTCCCACTGGCGAGAAGCACGCTGTCCGCCGCCTCCAGGGCCAGCGGCGCGCGGCCATCGATCACCGTCAGATGAAGATCGCGATGTGCATCGAAAATCGGCTGCATCAGCGTACGCAAGCGCGGCGTTGCTGCCGGCAGCACGAAACGAATCGAGGGATCGCGCTTCGCGAGCAGACGCATGGCGGCAAAAAACACCGGCGTCAGGCGCTGCACTTCAGACGTACGACTGCCCGGGAGGATCGCCACGACAGGCGCATCGCCTTCGAGCCCAAACTTCGCTCGCGCACCCGCGACATCAGGCACCATCGGAATCTTGTCGGCCATCGGATGGCCAACGAAGGTCGCGTCGATGCCTGCGCGGTGATAGATCTCCGGCTCGAACGGGAACAGGCACAGCATGTGGTCGACGGCGCGCTTGATCTTCTTGATCCGCCCACCACGCCACGCCCAGATCGACGGGCTGACGAAGTGAATCGTCGGAACCCCCGCTTCACGCAGCTTGATTTCGAGATCGAAATTGAAGTCGGGTGCGTCGAAGCCGACGAACGCCATCGGCTTCTCGGCGAGCCAGCGCTCGCGAAGCTGCTTGCGAATCGAGAGAATCTCGCGCAGATGCTTGATGACTTCGACGTAACCCATGACGGAGAGCTTGTCGATCGGCCAATAGGCGTCGAAGCCCTCTTCCGCCATATGGGGCCCACCGACACCTGCGTACGCGATGTCGGCCGGAAGACGCTGCTTGAGGCCGGCAAGCACATTGCCGGCAATGAGATCGCCCGACAGCTCCCCGGCCACCATCGCCAGGGTTCGCTGGCCGGCGCCGGGAAGGGTCGGCGGCATAGGTCAGCGCACGATACCGCGCGTGCTTGCGTTGAGGAAGTCGAGCAGCGAACGGACCGCTTCGAAGACGTCCGGCGCACCCGCATTGCCAAAGGCTTCGATTTGCACCTTGGCCTCGTCGAGCGTCAATCCGCTCTTGTAAAGCAACTTGTAGGCGTGGCGCAGGGCCGTGATTGCATCGGCCGAGAAGCCGCGACGACGCAGGCCTTCGACGTTGATGCCGTAAGGCACCGCGCGGTCGCCCGACGCGATGACGAATGACGGCACGTCCTGCACTAGCACCGAAGCACCGCCCACCATGGCGTGAGCACCGATGCGCACGAACTGGTGCACACCGGTCATGCCGCCGATGATGGCCCAGTCGTCGACATGCACGTGACCGGCCAATTGCGCGTTGCTCGAAAACACGGTGTGGTTGCCAACGTGGCAATCGTGCGCGATGTGCACGTAAGCCATGATCCAGTTGTCGTTACCGACGCCGGTCAGACCACCATCCTGCACCGTACCGGTGTGAATGGTCGTGAACTCGCGAATCGTGTTGCGATCGCCAATGACGAGCTTGGTCGGCTCGCCCGCATACTTCATATCCTGCGGACTACCGCCAATCGACGCGAACGGGCCAATCTTGTTGCCCTCGCCCAGCGTCGTGTGACCGTCGACAACCGTATGCGCGAGAATCTGCGTACCGGCGCCGACCGTCACGTTCGGACCAACAATCGCATAAGGGCCGACGACCACGTCGTCCGCCAGTTGTGCCTTCGGATCGACGACTGCGGTGGAATGAATGTTCGTCATGAGCGTCTCGTTTCCGGTTATTCGCCGTTCTTCTTGACCATGCACATGAACTCGGCTTCAGCAGCAACTTCGCTTCCCACCATCGCGCGCCCCTTGAACCAGTAGATGGCGCGCTTGTGCTTCACGAAGTCGACGTCCAGCACAAGCTGATCACCCGGCTCGACCGGGCGTTTGAAGCGAACGTTATCAATCCCTACGAAATAGTAAAGTGTGTTCTCGTCGTGCACCGGTTCGTCGGAAAACGTCAGCAGTGCAGCGGCCTGCGCCAGCGCTTCGACGATCAGCACGCCCGGCATCACCGGACGCTGCGGATAATGGCCGGTGAAATACGGCTCATTGATCGTCACGTTCTTGATGACCTTGATGTTCTTGTGCGGCTCCAGTCCGATCACGCGATCCACCATCAGCATCGGATACCGATGCGGCAGCAGCTTCATGATCTTGTGGATGTCGATATTGATAGTGGTCTCGCTCATTTGTCTTGCAGGTCCTTGACCTTCGCTTCAAGTTGTCGCACGCGATCGCGCATCTTGTCCAGATTGCGCATGATGGCCGCGTTTTTGTTCCATTCGGCGTTCGGAATTGCCGGGAATGCGCTGGTAAATGTGCCCGGGCCGGGGATCGATTTCGACACGCCCGACTTGGCGGTGACGATCACCTTGTCGCCGATCGTCACATGACCGGCAACACCGACGTTACCGCCCAGCATGCAGAACTTCCCGATAGTGCTGCTCCCGGCAATGCCCGTGCAAGCAGCAATCACCGTGAACGCTCCGACACGCACGTTGTGCGCGATCTGCACCAGATTGTCGATCTTGCAACCGCGCTCGATGACCGTATCGGCCATGGCGCCGCGATCGATCGTCGTGGATGCGCCGATCTCTACATCGTCCTCGATCACCGCGCGGCCGACCTGGGGAATCTTGACCCATTCGCCGCCTGTAGCAGAGAAATCGGGGGCAAAACCGAACCCGTCCGAGCCGATCACGGCACCAGCCTGAATCACGCAGCGGGCGCCGATGACTGTCGTGTGATAAAGCGTGACGTTCGGATAAACGAGCACATCGTCGCCTACCGTCGTACCCCGACCGACGAACACATTCGCCATCAGGCGAACACGCTCACCCAGCCGCGCACCGGCCTCGATCACGACGTTCGGTCCGATCACGCAGGATGCCGGCACCACGGCTGTCGGATCGACACTGGCACTCGGATGAATCCCGGCAGGCGGCACCGGCGTAGCCGCCTGAGCAAACATCTGCGCGACCCGCGCGAAGTAGGCGTACGGATTCGGCGCGACGATCCACGCGCGGCCTTCGTGCGAAGGCAGCTTATCGAAGTCGGCTTTGGAAAGAATGACGGCGGCAGCGCCCGAGTTAGGCACTTCCGCGAGATACAACGGATTGGACAGGAAGGCGAGTTGACGGGCACCTGCGCGATCAAGCGGCGCAAGACCGTCGACGCTCACGTTTTCGTCGCCCACGAGTTCGCCGCCGAAGCGTGCGATCAACTGCGCCAGCGTGACGGAGGGAACGGATGGAGCGGACGACGATCCCGACATGGACTGCGCACCCGTCACTTGCCGCTGGTGCTACCCGAACTTGCGTTCAGGGTCTTGAGCACCTTGTCCGTGATGTCGATACGCGGGCTCACATAGACCGCTTCCTGCACGATCAGATCGTACTTGTCCGCTTCCGCAATCTGCTTGATGACCCGGTTAGCGCGGTCGAGCACGGCGGCGAGTTCTTCGTTGCGACGCTGGTTCAGGTCTTCACGAAACTCGCGTTGCTTGCGTTGAAACTCGGTGTCGGCAGCGGCCAGATCACGTTGACGCTTGGCACGCTCGGCGTCGCTCAGCGTCGGATTGTCCTTGTCGAGCTTGTCCGACATCGCCTTGAGACGTTGAGCCATATCTTGCAACGCCTTGTCCCGCGTGGAGAACTCGGCTTCGAGTTTGGCTTGCGCAGCCTTGGCCGGCGTGGAGTCGCGCAGAATGCGATCCGAATTGACAGCGGCGATGCGCGCATCCTGAGCCGAAGCCGCAAATGCGACCCCGGCCAGCAACGCCGCGGCGACGCCGCGAAGGCAATGCTTACGGATACCGTTCAATGTATTACCCCTTACAACGATGAAACATTCGGAACCGGTCGAAGTACCGTCGTTAGAACGACGTACCGACCTGGAACTGGAATTTCTGATACTGGTCGCCCGTCTTCTTGACGAGCGGGAAGCCCATCGACAACTTGAGCGGGCCAATCGGCGAAATCCACGACAGGCCGAAACCGTAAGAATAGCGCAGGTTGTTAACGGTAATCGCCTGGCCGTTATCGAACACGTTACCACCATCGAAGAACGTGAAGATGCGGAGCGTACGGTCATAACCCGTGCCCGGCAGCGGGAACGTCAGTTCGACGTTACCGATCAGCTTCGATGCACCACCCAGCGGTTCGCCGTTGGTGTCCTTCGGACCCAGCGAGCTCGGCTCGTAACCACGCACCGAACCGATACCGCCGGCGAAGTAGTTCTTGAAGATCGGGAACGGCTGACCGCCCAACCCGTGGCCGTACCCGACTTCACCGTTCAACGCCAGCGTGAAGCCGCGGCTAACCGGATAGTAGTACTGGTGCTGGTAATAAGCGCGGAAGTACTTGGTCGTCCCAATCGGCGTACCGACTTCAATGTTGGCCTGCTGATAGTGACCACGGTTCGGGATCAGCGCGCTGTCACGCGAGTCGCGCGACCAGCCCACCGTCAGCGGGTAGTTGTTGCTGACGTAACCGAACTGGTTCGCATAGTCGATGTAGCGCTGCGGCGTCGTGCCATCACTCGTCAGATGCAGACGCGTCTGTTCGAAGCCCAAACCGAAGAAGACCGTGTCGACTTCCGAGAACGGCACACCGAACTTCAGGTTACCGCCGAGCGTATTGATACGGAAATCCGAATCGCTCGTCAGCAGCAGCGGCTGGTACGTACGATAGTAAATATCCGTAATACGGCTCACGCCGTCGACCGTGAAGTACGGATCGACCTGCGTCACGGCGAGGGTACGGTACGTCTTACCGGTGTTCACGTTCACCGACAGCGACGTGCCCGAGCCGAACACGTTGTCCTGGCTGATACCTGCCTGCAACACCACCTTGTCGGTCGACGAGAAGCCCGCACCGATGTTGATGGTACCGGTCGGTTTTTCTTCCACCTTCACCTGAAGGTCGACCTGGTCGTTCGAACCGGCAACCGGCTCGGTCGTCACGTTCACGTCGGTGAAGTAACCCAGGCGGTTGATACGGTCCTGCGACAACTTGAGGCGGTCGGCGTCGTACCACGAGCTTTCGAGCTGACGCAATTCGCGGCGAATGACTTCGTCACGCGTACGCGAGTTGCCCACGATGTTGATCTTGCGAACGTACACGCGACGACCCGGATCGATCGTCAGCGTCAGCGCAACGGTGTGGTTGTTGCGGTCGATAGTCGGCTGAGCGTTCACGTTCGCGAAGGCGAAGCCGTAGTTGCCCAACAGATCGGAAATGGCCTTCGTGCTCGCTTGCAGCTTGGCAGCCGAGAACGTATCTCCAGCCTTCAGTTGCACGAGCTTCCGCACGTCGTCCTCCTTCCCAAGCATCTCACCGGAGAGCTTGACGTCCGACACCTTGTACGGTTCACCTTCGTGCAGGTTGATCGTCAGGTACATCTGGTCCTTGTCCGGCGTAATCGAAACGTCGGTGGAGTCGATGTTGAATTCCAGATACCCGCGATTCAGGTAGAACGAGCGCAGCTTTTCCAGGTCGCCCGTCAGCTTGTCCTTGGAGTACAGGTCGTTCTTCGAATACCAGGACAGCCAGTTCGGCGTACCCAACTCCATTTCTGCCGTCAGATCCGACGAGGAGAATGCCTTGTTGCCGACGAAATTGATCTGCTGGATCGTGGCCTTCGGGCCTTCCGTCACGGCGAACTGGATGCCAACGCGATTACGTTCAAGGGGGGTGATCGTCGTCTTGACCTCGGCTGCGTAGTAACCGCGCGTGAGATATTGACGCTTAAGTTCCTGCTCCGACTTGTCGAGCAGGTTACGGTCGAAGGTGCGACCTTCGGTCAGGCCGACCGAGCGCAGAGCCTTCTTCAAACCGTCCTTGTCGAATTCCTTGATGCCGAGGAAGTCGATGGAAGCGATAGCGGGACGCTCGTTGACGTGCACCACCAGCACGCTGCCCTGCGCTTCAACGCTCACATCGGAGAACAGGCCCGTAGCGTAAAGGGCACGAATTGCTTCGGTGCCCTTATCATCGTTGAACTTGTCACCCGGCTTGACGGGCAGGTACGAAAACACGGTACCGGGTTCAATACGCTGCAAGCCCTCCACTCGGATATCCTTGACCACGAAGGGCTCGACGGCGCGTGCCAGAAAACTGTGTGCCGCCAGAACCGCAATCACCAGGGTCTTCGGAACAAGGTGGTATTTATTCGACAACTTGCTTCCCCAAGAAACAATTGAATCGTAAAAACTCGGATTTGCCTGCGACCGGCAGGCACGTGACGCTGTCCTAGTGCAGCAACTTCGACAGGTCGTTGAAAAGTGCTACGGCAGAGAGCGCAAGGATGCAAACGATGCCCACTCGTTGCAGCGCGCCCTGCCACCGCTCGGAAACTGCCCGACCGGTAATCGCTTCGACCGCATAATATAACAGATAGCCACCGTCCAAAACCGGAATCGGCAATAGATTCAATACGCCCAGGCTAATGCTGACAAGCGCCAGAAAGGCTACGAAATAATCGAGCCCGAGCCGCGCCGAACGTCCCGCGTAGTCCGCAATCGTGACCGGTCCGCTGAGATTTTTGAGCGATGCCTGCCCGGTGATCATTTTCCCGAACATCCGCACGCTGAACGCCGTCACATCCCACGTACGCTGCGCCCCTCGTCCGATCGCCTCAAACAATCCGTAACGAACCGTCACCGAGTCGACCTGACTGGCCAAGGCCGCTCCGATTTTGCCGACGCGCGCACCACCCGCCGTCGCGGGGTCTGCTTCGGCGCTCGGTGTCAGCGTGACGTTGCTCAAGGCGCCATCGCGGCGCACGGTCAGCGTCATCGGCTTGCCCGGATGCGCCCGCACCGCATCCACAAGCGCCTTGGCCGACGCCACGGGACTGCCATCCACCGCCGTGATCTCATCGCCTACGCGCAGCCCGGCAAGCCCCGCCGCCCCACCCGCCATGATCTGCCCGACCTTGACCCGTGCCGACGGCACGAGCCCCAGACGCTGCATGAAGTCCTGCTCGCCGTCGGCGTCGAAGTGCTGGCCAGCCGCATCCAACGTATATTCAGCACGACCGTCCCGCGTCCGGGCGACCAGTGTCACGCGCTGCCCCTCGATCATCGGATCGACGAGACGCCAGCGAAGATCTTCCCAGGAGCGGACAGCCGTTTCATCCCCGACCGCCTCATCGGGATTTCTCCCGTTGTCACGGACACCGGTAATCAGTTCACCGCCCGAGAACCCCGCCCGAGCCGCAAGCGTGCCCGCCGCCGGCGGCGCAATGCGCGCCACAGGCTCGGTCACGCCAGCCAGATTCAGGCCCGTGTAAAGCGCAATAGCAAGAAGGAAATTGGCAATCGGCCCTGCGGCGACGATGGCGAAGCGCTTGTAGACCGATTTCTGATTGAACGCCCGGGAACGGTCTTCCGGCGCCACGATCTGGGTCTCGTCTCGCTCGTCGAGCATACGGACATAGCCGCCGAGCGGCAGCGCGCAGATCGTCCATTCCGTGCGATCCCGGCCCATCGTCCACTTGAGCAATGGTGCACCGAAACCCACGGAAAACCGGAGCACCTTCACACCACACAATCGCGCGACGGTGTAGTGGCCCAGCTCATGGAACACCACCAGGACGCCAATGGCGATGGCGAACGCAAGCAACGTGGTCAGCAAATTCATGAGCAGACGGGCCCCGGAGACGTTACGACATGATGAGCGGCGTCAGGAACGCGCCGGCGCAGGCAACTTGGCGACGATGGTCGCCGCCAGTTCACGTGCACGGCGGTCAGCCTCGAGCACCACGTCGAGCGACGTGGCTTCGCCTACCGGTACGGCGTCGAGCACCTGCTCGACAACCTGTGCAATCGCGGTAAAACGGATACGTCCATCGAGGAACGCCGCCACCGCCACTTCGTTCGAAGCATTGAGCAGCGCGCCGGCCGTGCCACCACGATGCAACGTGTCGAATGCCAGACGCAAGCACGGGAAACGACGCAGATCCGGCGCTTCGAACGTCAGCTTGCCGATGTCAGCAAGATTCAGCCCCGGCACGCCCGACGTCACTCGATCCGGGAACGCAAGCGCATGGGCGATCGGCGTACGCATGTCGGGGTTACCGAGTTGCGCCAGCGTAGAGCCATCCGTATAGGTCACCATCGAGTGAATCACGCTTTGCGGGTGAATCAGCACCTCGATCTTCTCGGGCGGCATATTGAACAGCCAGTGAGCCTCGATGACCTCCAGGCCCTTGTTCATCATGCTGGCCGAATCCACCGAGATCTTCCGGCCCATGACCCAGTTCGGATGGGCGCACGCCTCGTCCGGCGTGACGTTATCGAGAGACGCCAGTTCGCGCTCCCGGAACGGACCGCCCGAAGCCGTCAAGACCAGTTTTTCCACGCCACGCGTGGAAATCCGATTTTCGCCAGCGACCTGCGGCAGGCACTGGAAGATGGCGTTGTGTTCGCTGTCGAGCGGCAGCAAGGTGGCCCCTGCGCGCTCGGCCGTGGCCATGAACAACGCACCGGACAGCACCAGCGACTCCTTGTTCGCCAGCAAGATTCGCTTGCCCGCACGTGCGGCGGCGAGCGTCGACTGAAGGCCTGCTGCACCGACGATCGCCGCGACGACCATCGTAGGCTCCGCCGCTTCCGCGATATCGACGAGCGCTTGCGGGCCATAGGCCACATCGATCTTCAATCCGGCTTCGGCCAGTCGAGCCGAGAGGACGCTTGCGCCTTCGGCATCTGCGACAACCGCGACTTTCGGACGATGCGCAACGCACTGCTCGAACAGACGGTCGAGGTTACGGTGTGCCGACAGTGCGTAGACCGAGAAGCGATCGGGGTGACGCCCCACGACATCGAGCGTGCTAACGCCGATAGAGCCTGTGGAGCCAAGAATGGAGAGACGTTGCGACATGATCAGACGAAGAGCAGAGCCAGCGGTAGCACCGGGAGGAGCGCGTCGATTCTGTCGAGCACGCCGCCATGACCGGGCAGCAGCGCGCTGGAATCCTTCACGCCGGCTTGCCGCTTGAGTTGAGATTCGAACAGATCGCCCACGACCGAAAAGGCGACCAGGACCGTGAGCGTCAATGCGCCGAGTGCGAGGCCCTGCGTGCTGGCGAGATAGGAAACGATCGTGGGGGCTTGCAGACCGCTGGTGAGCACCACTGCCGCGACCACGAGCACCAACAGCCAACCACCGATTGCACCTTCCCAGGACTTGCCCGGACTGATGGATGGCGCAAGCTTGCGCTTGCCGAACGCCCGGCCGGCAAAATACGCGCCGGTGTCGGCGAGCCACACGATCACGAGCACGGAGAGCAGGAAAGCCACGCCGCGCTCACGCGCCAGACAAAGTGCTTGCCACGCAGCAATCAGCACCACGGGCCCGGCGACCAACAACAGGCCGCGCCATGCGCCCTTCGTCGCCGGTTTGCGCGCAAGTGTGTAAGGTCCTGCGAGCAGCCAGAAGATTGCGGCGGGTTTGAGCCAAATGGAAGACAACGTCCAGCCGCCACCCCAAGTCAGCCCGACGCCGAGCAAGGCCAGTGCGCCGTAGAAGATCGCACCGGTGCCGTTGAGTCCGACCAGTCGCCCCCACTCCCAACCCGCGGCAGCCACGATGACGGCCGCGAGCAATGCGAACTGCGCCGGCGTACCGACGAAGATCACGGGCAAAAGAATGGCGAGAAGTACGACAGCGGTAATAACGCGTGTCTTGAGCATCAGGCGGATTGTCCCGAGGGGTTCTGGACTTGAGCGCTGGTACGGCCGAAACGGCGTTCGCGCTGCTGAAACTCGGCGATGGCCCGCTTGAGCGTATTGGCGTTGAAGTCCGGCCAGAATTCTTCGGTGAAATACAACTCAGTGTACGCCAGTTGCCAAAGCAGAAAATTACTGACGCGCTGATCGCCGCCGGTGCGGATAAAGAGATCCGGCTCCGGCGCATAAGCCATGCTGAGATAAGGCGCGAGGTCGTCCTCTGAGAACGATGACTCGAGTGCCGACGCCCCGCCCTGCGCAACGCGCGCCGCGGCAAGCTTCTGAGCGGCCTGGAGAATATCCCATCGCCCGCCGTAGTTCGCGGCGATGGTCAACGTCAGTCCCTTATTGTCCTGCGTGCGCTCCTCTGCCCGCCGGACGAGTTCCTGAATGCGCGGCTCGAACGCTTCGAGCGCGCCAATGACGCGAAGACGGATGCCATTACTGTGCAACTTACCCACCTCGCGTTCGAGCGCGAGAATGAACAACTGCATCAGCGTCGAGACTTCATCCTGAGGACGACGCCAGTTCTCGGAACTGAACGCGAACAGGGTCAGGTACTCGACGCCGAGCTCAGCACATGCCGTCACCGCCTCGCGCACGGCATCAACGCCGCGCTTGTGCCCCGCCACGCGGGGCAATTTACGACTGGTAGCCCAACGCCCGTTGCCATCCATGACGATGGCAACGTGGCGCGGAATGCTCGCTGTCTCTGGAGCAGAAAGCGTAGAGCTGAGAAAACCCATTGAGATACGGCGCGAGAGTCGAGCGCGAAAGTCTGCGGAGATCGTGCGGTAAGTGCCGAGGCACTCAGACCGTCATGATCTCGGCGTCCTTCTGCTTGACCAGCTCATCGATCTCGGCGACGAACTTGTCGGTAAACTTCTGAACGTCGTCACCACCACGACGCTCGTCGTCTTCCGAAATTTCCTTGTCCTTCACCAGCTTCTTAAGCTGCTCATTGGCATCGCGACGCAGGTTACGCACGGCAACCTTGGCGTTTTCACCTTCCGACTTGACCAGCTTGGTCATTTCGCGACGGCGCTCTTCGGTCAACTGGGGCATCGGCACACGAATCAGGTCACCCTGCGTTGCCGGGTTCAGACCCAGATCCGACTCACGAATCGCCTTCTCGACCTTGGCCACCATGTTCTTTTCCCACGGTTGCACGCCAATCGTGCGCGCGTCGACCAGGCTCACGTTGGCCACTTGAGAGATGGGCACCATCGAACCGTAGTAATCGACCTGGACATGATCGAGCAGACCCACGTGTGCGCGGCCGGTACGAATCTTCGCCAGGTTGTTCTTGAACGACTCGATCGAGCTCTTCATCTTTTGCTCGACATTCTTCTTGACGTCAGCAACGCTCATGGCAACCTCCAAACCTAAAATTTGTTACGCAAACATAAATGATACGGCGTCGGCGCGCCAATGCACGCGGACGCCGCAATTTGAACTCAAACGTGGACGAGCGTTCCCTCGTCTTCGCCGAGAATGACGTGTTTGAGCGCACCCGGCTTCACGATCGAGAAAACGCGCACCGGCATCTTCTGATCGCGGCACAGCGCAAAAGCCGTCGCGTCCATGACCTGCAAGTTCTTCGAGATCGCCTCGTCGAAGCTGATGGTCGAGTACTTTACTGCGTCCGGATCCTTCTTGGGATCGGCCGAGTACACGCCGTCGACCTTGGTCGCCTTGAGCACCACTTCTGCGCCGACTTCCGAGCCGCGCAATGCCGCAGCCGTGTCGGTCGTGAAGAACGGGTTGCCCGTACCGGCGGCAAAGATCACGACTTTCCCTTCTTCGAGTTGGCGGATCGCGCGCGGGCGAATGTACGGCTCGACGACCTGGTCCATACGCAGCGCGGATTGCACACGCGCTTCGATGCCGGCGTGACGCATGGCGTCCTGCAACGCCAGGGCGTTCATCATCGTGGCGAGCATCCCCATGTAGTCGGCCGTAGCGCGGTCCATGCCTGCGGCACCACCAGCCACACCGCGGAAAATATTGCCACCACCGATCACGACGGCCAATTGCGTGCCCAGGCGAACGACTTCGGCGATATCGCCAACCATCCGTTCGATGGTTGCGCGGTTGATACCGAACGAATCGTCACCCATGAGGGCTTCACCAGAGAGCTTGAGAAGTACGCGTTTGTAAGGAGTAGACATGGCGGTCCTTAAGAATTCTGGTCGGGCACTGTTGGGGTATTCTGGATGAAACAACGGGGACGGCACCGCCGCCCCCGGATACTACGGTACTGCGCGAATTACGACTGCTTTGCAGCGGCCACTTGCGCAGCCACTTCGGCAGCGAAGTCGTCCTGCTTCTTCTCGATGCCTTCGCCGACCACGAACATGGTGAAACCCTTGACCGTGGTGTTGTTGGCCTTGAGCATCTGCTCGACGGTTGCCTTGTCGTCCTTCACGTACGTCTGGTTGAACAGCGAGACTTCCTTCAGGAACTTCTGCACGCTGCCTTCCACCATCTTGGCGACGATCTCGGCCGGCTTGCCCGATTCGGCAGCCTTTTCGGCGGCAACCTTGCGTTCCTTCTCGATCAGTTCCGACGAAACCTGATCACCCGACACAGCGACCGGCTTCATGGCGGCGATGTGCATGGCAACGTTCTTGCCGACTTCAGCATCCGCACCTTCGTACTCGACGACCACGCCAATGCGCGTGCCGTGAAGGTAAGCGGCCAGCTTGCCCGACGTTTCATAGCGCTGGAAGCGACGGATCGTCATGTTTTCACCGATCTTGCCGATCAGGTCGGCACGAATCTGGTCAACGGTCTTGCCGTCGAGCGGCAGCGCCGACAGGGCAGCGACGTCAGCCGGGTTGTTCTCTGCGACCAGCTTGGCCAGGTCGTTGGCGAACTTCAGGAAGTCGTCGTTCTTCGAGACGAAGTCGGTTTCGCAGTTGATTTCGACCACGGCACCCTTGCCGCCATCGATGTAAGCCGAGATCACGCCTTCTGCGGTGATACGGCTCGCGGCCTTGCTGGCCTTGCTACCCAGCTTGACACGCAGGATTTCTTCAGCACGGACCATGTCGCCGTTGGCTTCGGTCAGCGCCTTCTTGCACTCCATCATCGGCGCATCGGTCTTGGCGCGCAGTTCGCCCACCATTGCTGCAGTAATTGCCGGCATATCGTTACTCCTGTATATCGAATCAGTCGGGAAAGGGCATCGCTCGGACGGCCTCACCGCCCGCCCCTGGCGACCCGCACACCCGACGCGGGGAAATCGGACTAAAAAAAAGGGGCGCCACAAGCAGCCCCTTTTGTTACGCAGCGGTGGCCGCTTACGCCTCTTCGTTCACTTCGACGAACTCGTCGCCTTCGCCGCGAACGGCTTCAACGACTTCCTTGACGGCGTTTGCACGGCCTTCGAGGATCGCGTCAGCGACGCCTTGGACGTACAGCTCGACAGCCTTGCTCGAGTCGTCGTTACCCGGGATCACGTAGTCCACACCTTCCGGCGAGTGGTTCGTATCGACCACAGCGATCACCGGAATGCCCAGCTTGTTGGCTTCGGTGATGGCGATCTTGTGATAGCCGACGTCGACGACGAAGATGGCGTCGGGCATGCCGCCCATTTCCTTCACGCCACCGATCGACTTTTGCAGCTTGGCCATTTCGCGATCGAACAGCAGCGCTTCCTTCTTGCTCATGCGCTCTTGCTCGCCGGCTTCCAGCGCCTGCTCCATGTCCTTGAGCTTCTTGATCGACGACTTCAGGGTCTTGAAGTTCGTCAGCATGCCGCCCAGCCAACGGTTGTTGACGTACGGCATACCGGCACGTGCCGCGGCTTCGGCCACGATGTCACGCGCTTGACGCTTCGTACCCACGAACAGGATCGTGCCGCGGTTTGCTGCCAGTTGACGCACGTACTTCAGTGCGTCCTGGTACATCGGCAACGTCTTTTCGAGGTTGATGATGTGAATCTTGTTGCGATGGCCGAAGATATAGGGGGCCATCTTGGGGTTCCAGAAACGGGTTTGGTGACCAAAGTGGACGCCCGCTTCCAGCATCTGACGCATCGTGACAGACATGTGATTCTCCGTGAGGGTTAGGTCTTAGACCGGCTGCCGTACCCGTTTCGTCAGACTGCCATACAGCTTTGCATGACCCGCCTGCGAAGATCGGGCACCCTGGGTGCGCCGGCCCGCGATTTCAAAAGTTCCAAGTCGATGAAGCGAACATCGCCAGGCTTTTTCACCGGATCGAACGCCATTTAGCACCAAATTGGGGCCAACTGCGTCAAAATCTCGATGAAACTCGCCAAAAACCGAGGGGAAACCCTCGACCTTATTGACAACTCGTCCTCGACTTAGCCCGAGATTATAGCATCGCAGCGCCCCTGTACTCAAGCGGCATGTGAACTTGCGATGACAAGCCGGAAATGCCCGGTTTGCGCGGCTTGCCAGCCAATCGGGCAGCCTTTCCGACGACGCCTTCGGAATCGGCGAAACCGCCCCTCGGAACGCTCCGAAATCCGCGCCAGGCAAGGCTAAAAGCCGGCCAAAACCTGGCATTGATGCGATAATGCGTCACTGTTTACGCAATTTGCCCGATTCCGCAATGGCTATCACCCTCAAGAATGCCCACGACATTGAAATGATGCGCGTCGCCTGCCGTCTGGCCAGCGAAGTGCTCGATTTCATCACGCCGCACGTGCGCGCCGGCGTCACCACCGGGGAGCTCGACCGCCTCTGCCACGAATTCATGGTCAAGGAACAAGGCACGGTTCCCGCACCGCTGAACTACCAGCCGCCCGGCTACCCCCCTTACCCGAAAGCCACATGCATTTCGGTCAATGACGTGATCTGCCATGGCATTCCCGGCGAGAAAGCCCTCAAGAACGGCGACGCCCTGAACATTGACATCACGGTGATCAAGGACGGCTATTTCGGGGATACGAGCCGAATGTTCATCGTCGGGGACGGCACGATTCTCGCGAAACGTCTGGCGCAAGTGACCTACGAGTGCATGTGGCTCGGCATCAATCAGGTCCGCCCGGGCGCACGTCTTGGCGACATCGGACAGGCGATTCAGACGCACGCCGAAGCACAGGGTTACAGCGTAGTGCGCGAGTATTGCGGCCACGGTATCGGTCAGGTCTTCCACGAAGATCCGCAGATTCTGCATTACGGACGTCAAGGTACTGGCCTCGAATTGCAGGCTGGCATGATTTTTACCATCGAGCCGATGATCAATGCGGGTAAGCGAGAAATTCGGACGATGCCTGATCAATGGACGGTCAAGACACGCGATCGCAGCCTGTCGGCACAGTGGGAACACACGATCCTCGTGACCGAAACCGGCCATGAGGTGCTGACGCACTCGGCACTCACGCCGCCGCCGCCGCCGGGGTCCTCGTATGTAGCGTCTTTCGCAGCATCCGTCTGAGCAATCATCGTCCGGCCGCCGGCAATGTCGGCGGTCGCCCGGCCCCGACACTTTTCGGCCTCAGTCGTTATCCACCCTCTGGAAGCCGCCATGCACGCACGTGCACACGCCCCTTCACCGCTACGTCAGGCCCTCAAGGACCGCAAGACGGAACTCGTCGAGCGCTTCGCCACGCACGGCAAGATCGACGTGCTTCTGCACGGCTTGTCCCACGCCGTCGATCAGTCGATGCGCGATGCCTGGGTCGAATTCCAGATGCCAGAGGACTTTGCGCTTGTGGCCGTCGGTGGCTACGGGCGTGGCGAGTTGTATCCGTATTCGGATGTCGACATTCTGCTGTTGCATCGCAGCGCTGAAGCCGACGCGCTGACCTCGCACGTCGAGCCTTTCATTGGCTTCCTCTGGGACATTGGCGTTGAGATCGGCTCCTCCGTGCGAACCGTCGACGAGTGCATTTCCGAGGCGCACGCCGATATCACGGTGCAAACGAGCCTGCTCGAAGCGCGGCTTCTCACCGGAAATCAGGCGCTTTTCGACGAGTTCCAGCAACGCTTCTCGGCGGATCTCGACCCGCTCGCGTTCTTCCGAAGCAAGCAACTGGAGATCCGCCAGCGTCACGCCAAGTATCAGGACACGCCTTACAGCCTCGAACCGAACTGCAAGGAAAGCCCGGGCGGATTGCGCGACCTGCAAGTCATACTGTGGATGACGAAGGCCGCTGGCCTCGGCAACAGCTGGGCAGAGCTATCCGCACGCGATCTGTTGACGGACCGCGAACTGAAGGAACTGCGGCGCAACGAGCAATTCCTGAAAGGTTTGCGTGCCCGCCTGCATTTGCTCGCGCGACGACGCCAGGATGTTCTCGTGTTCGACCTTCAGACGGCGCTCGCGCAAAGCCTCGGCTTCGACGCTACGACGACGAAGCGGGCCAGCGAGCAGCTCATGCGTCGGTACTATTGGGCAGCGAAAGCCGTCACGCAGCTCAACACCGTGCTATTGCTGAACGTGGAAGCGCGCCTGTTTCCGCAGACCAGCGGCGTTACCCGCGTTATCAACGAGCGCTTCGTCGAGAAGCAGGGCATGATCGAAATCGTGGACGACGAGCTGTACGAGCGTCATCCGAATGCGATTCTCGAAACGTTCCTGCTCTACGAGCAGGTCGTCGGCGTGAAAGGGTTGTCTGCCAGAACGCTACGCGCGCTGTACAACGCTCGCGAACTGATGAACGCACAATGGCGGGCCGATCCGGAGAACCGTCGCACATTCCTGGCCATCCTCCAGCAACCGCAGGGCATCACCCATGCTTTGCGATTGATGAATCAGACGAGTGTGCTGGGCCGCTACCTGATCAATTTCCGTCGTGTCGTGGGGCAGATGCAGCATGATCTGTATCACGTGTACACGGTCGATCAGCACATCCTGATGGTCGTGCGAAACATTCGTCGTTTCGCTGTCGCGGAACACGCGCACGAGTACCCGTTCTGCAGCCAGTTGATCGCCAACTTCGACCGTCCGTGGGTGCTGACGATTGCCGCCCTCTTCCATGACATTGCCAAGGGGCGCGGCGGTGATCACTCGACACTCGGCATGGTCGACGCGCGAACGTTCTGCATGCGTCACGGCATCTCCAGGGAAGACACGGAATTGATCGTCTGGCTCGTCGGTGAACATCTGACGATGAGCACCGTCGCGCAGAAGCAGGACACCACCGATCCCGAAGTCATCCGCCGCTTCGCAGAAAAGGTGGAAAACGAGCGGCGCCTCACAGCGCTCTATCTCCTGACGGTGGCCGACATTCGCGGCACAAGCCCAAAGGTGTGGAATGCCTGGAAAGGCAAGCTGCTCGAAGACCTCTATCGACTGACGTTACAGGTGCTGGGCGGCGCCAATCCAGATCCGCATTCGCAACTGAAAACGCGCAAGGAAGAGGCACTCGGATTACTGCGCCTGTACACGGTGCCCGAGCGCGCACAGGAAGCGTTGTGGAATACGCTGGACGTTGCGTATTTCCTGCGTAACGACCCGGCTGACGTGGCCTGGCAAACGCGTCATCTGTGGCGGCATGTCGATAGTGAATCGCCGATCGTGAAAGCACGTCCGTCACCGATTGGCGAAGGACTGCAAGTGCTGGTCTACGTGCGCGATCAAGTCGATCTGTTCGCGCGTATTTGCGGCTACTTTGAGCGCAAGGGCCTGTCGATTCTCGACGCCAAGGTACATACGACCAGTCAGGGTTTCGCACTGGATAGCTTCCTGCTGACCGACCCTGGCCTCGACACCAGTTATCGCGACATCATCAATCTGGTGGAAAGTGAACTGGTATCGCTACTGACGCGCCCCGAACCGCTGGCCGAACCGAGCAAGGGGCGCTTGCCTCGACGCTCGCGCAGCTTCCCGGTCACACCGCGCGTCGACCTGCGGCCCGATGAGCGAGGCCAGTACTACCTGCTGTCGGTGTCGGCCAACGACCGCACCGGCTTGCTATACGCGGTCGCTCGCGTGCTTGCGCGTCATGGCGTTAGCGTGCGAACCGCCCGCATCAATACCCTCGGCGAGCGTGTCGAAGACACGTTCCTCCTCGATGGCAGCCGCTTGCAGGACAGCCGCCTGCAAATTGCCGTCGAGACCGAATTACTCGAAGCATTGGAACCATGAGCGATACCCCCCGCGCCAAACTGAGCGCGAAACACCCCCGAACCCTCGACAAGACTCGCGCGCCTGTGCGTTCGTCCGGCGCGCTGCGTCGTCCGACCAAGTCGGTGCCTGCGTCAATGCTCGACGCCAATGGTGCGCCCAGGAAGCCTGCCGGGAAGCCGGCACGTCCTCGTCCGGCGGACGATGCTTCGGCGCAGACGGGTGCACGCCGTCCGGCAGGAAACAGCACCGCACCTCGCAAACCGGCGGGTGGCGCGGCGCCGTATGAGAAGCGTGCGACGGGCGAACGCCCGCCGGCACGTGGTCAGCGCGAGCGCGTTGCTGGCGCTCGCCCGCCCAAGCGCGACTTCGACGACCGCGCGCCGCGCCGTTTCGACGAGGACCGTCCGCGCCGCAATACCGAAGGCGGTGCTCGCGGCGATTTCGCTCGTCCGGCCAAGCGTGACTTCGACAACCGCGCACCGCGCCGTTTCGACGAGGACCGTCCGCGCCGCAATACCGAAGGTGGCGCTCGCGGCGATTTCGCTCGTCCGGTCAAGCGTGACTTCGACAATCGCGCACCGCGCCGTTTCGACGAGGACCGTCCGCGCCGCAACACCGAAGGTGGCGCTCGCGGCGATTTCGCTCGTCCGCCCAAGCGAGACTTCGACAACCGAGCACCACGTCGCTTCGATGAGGACCGCCCGCGCCGCAATACCGAAGGTGGTGCTCGCGGCGATTTCGCTCGCCCGCCCAAACGTGATTTCGATGACCGTGCGCCGCGTCGCTTTGACGAAGACCGCCCGCGCCGTAGCGGTGAAGGTGCCCCCCGGGGACGTTTCGCCCGTGACGATCGCGAGAATCCGGCGCAGCGCACTACGCGCCCGGCCCGTGCACCACGCGTCGAGCGCGATGACGAAGACGACATCAAGGTCCATCACGACGCGGTAGGCTCGCTGCGCCTGTCGAAGCGCATGTCCGAACTCGGCCTCTGCTCGCGACGCGAAGCAGATGAGTGGATCGAAAAAGGCTGGGTGCGTGTCGACGGCAAAGTGGTGAAGGAACTCGGCACCAAGATCCTGCCCACGCAGGAAATCACGGTCGTCCATGCGGCACAAAAGGAACAGGCCAACCGTGTCACCATCCTGCTGCATAAGCCCGTGGGCTATGTCTCCGGGCAAGCGGAAGACGGTTACGATCCCGCAGTGGTGCTCGTGACAAGCGAACACCATTGGGCCGAAGACGACGCCGGTGTACGCTTCTCTCCCTCCCATCTGCGCAGCCTCGCGCCTGCCGGCCGCCTCGACATCGACTCGACCGGGCTTCTCGTCCTCACACAGGACGGCCGTATCGCCAAGCAGTTGATCGGTGAGGACTCGGATATCGAGAAGGAGTACCTCGTGCGTGTCTCATACAACGAACACACGCAGAATGTGGAAGCCCATTTCCCCGCCGAACGCCTTGCGCTGCTGCGCCACGGACTCGAACTCGACGATCAGCCGCTCAAGCCGGCGCAAGTCGACTGGCAGAATCCGGAGCAGTTGCGCTTCGTCCTGAAGGAAGGCAAGAAGCGTCAGATCCGCCGGATGTGCGAACTGGTCGGTTTGCACGTGACCGGCCTCAAGCGCGTGCGCATGGGACGCATCACGCTCGGCAACCTGCCCGTCGGTGAATGGCGCTATCTGCGCACCGGCGAAGGGTTCTGATCGGCCCTCGACTCATCGAACGCAGTCATGAAAAAGCCCGCCTTGAAGGCGGGCTTTTTCATTCAACTCAGCAGCGATCGTCGATCCACTGCCACCGGGGCAAGTGTGCCTCAGTCGTCACTATTCGGATCGAGTCCCGGAAACAGGATTTCGGTGAAACCGAATTTGCTGAAGTCGGTAATGCGCATCGGATAGAGCTTGCCGATCAGGTGATCGCACTCGTGCTGCACCACGCGGGCATGGAAGCCTTCGGCCACGCGATCGATGGCGCGTCCTTGCTGATCGAACCCTTCGTAACGCAGCATCGAGTAGCGATTGACCATGCCGCGCAGTCCCGGTACCGACAGACACCCCTCCCACCCCTCCTCCATATCCTGCGTGAGCGGCGTAATGGTCGGATTGATGAGTACAGTCTCCGGCACCTCGGGCGCGTCCGGATAACGCTCGTTGTGCTCGAAGCCGAAGATCACCACCTGCAGATCGACGCCGATCTGCGGCGCGGCGAGTCCTGCGCCGTTCGCATGTTTCATGGTTTCGAACATATCGGCGACGAGCTCGTCCAGCTCGGGCGTGCCGAAGTGTTCGACAGGTCTGGCGATACGCAGCAAACGCGGATCGCCCATCTTCAGAATGTCGCGAATCATCGGTTGGATCCTCACATCAAAGCGCAGCCAACATCGCGCGCATAGCGTCTTCGTCGAGCACCGGCACACCCAGCGCCTCAGCCTTCGCCAACTTGCTGCCCGCTTCCGCGCCCGCCACCAGGTAGTCGGTCTTTGCAGAAACGGAGCCTGCAACCTTTGCGCCCTGTGCCTCGAGCATTGCCTTCGCCTCGTCTCGCGAGAGCGTCGGCAGCGTACCCGTCAGCACAAAAGTCTTGCCTGCCAATGGCAACGGCGCCACGGCAGCCGGCTCCGACTCCGGCCAGGTCACGCCCGCCGCGCGCAGTTGCTCGATCACTTCGACATTATGATCTTCGCAGAAAAAATTGTTGATCGACTCGGCCACAATGGGTCCGACGTCGGGCACCGCCAGCAGTTCCGTCAAATCGGAGTCTCGCTTGCACACTGCGATGAGATTATCGAGCTTGCCGAAATGACGCGCGAGATCCTTGGCCGTCGCCTCGCCCACGTGGCGAATGCCCAGCGCGAAGATGAATCGCGCCAACGTCGTGTGACGCGCCTTCTCCAATGCCGCCACGAGATTGGACGCCGACTTGTCGGCCATCCGATCCAGCGCCGCCAGCTTCGCCACGCCCAGTTTGAACAAATCTGCGGGCGTCCGAATGATCTGCTGGTCGACGAGTTGCTCCACGAGCTTGTCGCCGAGCCCCTCGACATCAAGCGCACGACGCTGCGCAAAATGCAGCAACGCCTGCTTGCGCTGCGCGGCACAAATGAGGCCGCCCGTGCAACGGGCAATCGCTTCGTCCGGCAGCTTCTCGATGGCCGATCCACACACCGGGCACTCCGTCGGCATGACGAAGGCGCGGGCGTCCGCCGGGCGGCGATCCAGTACAGACCCGACCACCTCGGGAATCACATCTCCCGCACGACGCACGATCACGGTGTCGCCGATCATCACGTCCTTGCGACGAATCTCATCCTCGTTATGCAGCGTGGCGTTCGTCACCGTCGCGCCCCCCACGAACACGGGCGCCAGCCGGGCGACCGGCGTGATCGCCCCCGTACGTCCCACCTGCACTTCGATATCCAGCAGTGTCGTCAGCGCTTCCTGCGCCGGAAATTTGTGGGCCAGTGCAAAGCGAGGCGCACGTGAGACGAAACCGAGACGATCCTGCTCGTCGCGACGATTGACCTTGTAGACCACACCGTCGATGTCGTACGGCAACGACGCTCTCGCCTCACCCACGGCGCGATAGAACTTCAGTAGCCCGTCCGCCCCCTTCACGACCTCGCGACGATCATTCACCGGAATGCCCAGCGTGACGTACCAGTCGAGCAACGCCGAATGGGTTTCCGGCATGGATACGCCAACCAGTTCGCCCACGCCATAAGCGAAGAACGACAGCGGACGTTTGGCCGTGATCTTAGAATCAAGCTGACGCAAACTCCCGGCCGCAGCATTGCGCGGGTTGACGAATACCTTTTCGCCCGCCGCCTCCTGTGCCTGATTGAGTTTGTCGAAGTCTGCCCGGAACATCAGTACCTCGCCGCGCACTTCCAGCACGTCGGGCGGTTGTTCGGTATCGAGCTTCAATGGAATCGTCTTGACCGTGCGAATGTTCGCCGTGACGTCCTCCCCGGTCGTACCGTCACCACGCGTCGCGGCCTGCACCAGCACGCCCTGTTCGTACCGCAAGGCAATGGCCAGCCCGTCGAACTTCAACTCGGCGGCGTATTCGACCGAAGAGCCGAACAAATCATCGGACGGTGCATTCGCCACACCAGCGGCATTCGCAGGCGTCGCGTCGCGTAACCCGTCGGACACACGACGATCGAACGCCTCGACATCCTCGTCGGCAAAGCCGTTATTCAGCGACAGCATGGGCACGCGGTGCACGACCGGCGCAAATCCGTCGACAGGTTTGCCACCCACGCGTTGGGTCGGCGAATCGGCGCGCTGCAATGCTGGGAAATCGTTCTCCAGCGCGACCAGTTCGCCAAACAAACGATCGTATTCGGCGTCGGGAATCAGCGGTGCGTCGTCCTCGTAGTACGCGCGGTTGTGACGTGCCAACTCGATGCGCAACTCGGCAGCGCGTTGGGCAGCTGCCGTGGCATCGGCAGTCGTAGGGGCGTTCGCGCCCTGACCCGGAACGGAAGTTTGGGACATGCGTGCAAGACTCGGGGTACGAGAAGTCAGAACATTATGCCTTCGACGCGCGCACCTGCGCGCCGTCGATAGGTGGAATCAATCGGAACAAAAACGCCGCTCACCCGACGGTGAACGGCGTGCATCGAACGCGACTCGAAAACGAATGGCTTGGTATCGTCGGTTGTCGCGTCGGCCCTGAATTTACTGGCTGAACAGGCGGCGCGTCACAGGCGAACCCGCCGGAAGCCCACGTGCTTCAAGGCGCTCGTACAGCTTGAGCAACTGCTTGTCGACGTTTTGCAGTGCAGCATCCGAAAGCGGGCGACGTTGATCGTCCACAACCCGGCCGCCAATGCGTTGCCCGATCGAGCGTGCGTAATCGCACATCAGACGGAACGGCAGGAGGTCTTCGTCGGCAACCGGTACGTCGAGCAGCATCGTGATCAGATCACCGCCCTTGTACGTGAGGTCGTCGCGCAGGAAGTTCGTGTCGCCGAATTGCAGCATGAACACCGGATTCTGCCGGGCGTCGAGCTTGACGAAGCGCATGCCGTCGCGCGAGAGCAGCAAACCGTCCTGCGTCGCGACCGCCTGCACGTAGTTCGCCGACCACGGCGCACCGTCCGACAGCACGTTGACCGACAACTGAGCATCGCACTGCGCGGCGAACGCATCGAGTTCACGGCCTCGGGCCACCGTCTCCATCATGTCGGGCAGTTCCGGCAAGGCGTCGACGGCGTCTGCCAGCGTTTGCACGAGATTCGAAAATTCGGAGAATTCCACCTCGTTCAGTGCACCCGCGCGGTTGGCCAGTTGTACCGCCATACGCAGTTGGTGATAGCGTCCACCCGTGCGAATCGGCTCCCAGGACGACGCCTCGTCCAGACGGCCTTCCACGTTGACCGGCTTGCTGCCCGCACGGCGCATGCGCACCGTCAGCGGCATCAGACGCTCCGCAGCCACCATATTTGCCAACGGCAACTCGACGATGCAATCGATACGCTCGTCGATGATGGGAGGCGGGCCGCTCGGCGTCGCCGGACGCACGGCCGCAGCCCCCTGCGTCGACGGCACCGCATCGGCAGCGGCGGGCGGCGCGGTCGTGACGGCAGTGGGGACACGGTCCGACGCCCCGGCCGCCGCAGCGGCAGCACCAGCCGCCGCCGCGTCGACCGTATCGTCAGCCGCCAGTTCCGCGTCGACGCGTGCCACGGCGCTGACCGCATCGGCCTCCTGGACATCGCGCGCTACGGCGTCATCTTCCTGCCGGGCGGCCGATTCGGCATCAGCAACTTCTGCTGTCGCTACCGACTCACCCGACTCCCCGGCACCACCCGCCTCGGCCGCAGCGCGAGCGGCGGCCTCCTGCGCAGCACGCTTGCGAGCCGCCGGCGGTGCATCCCAAGCATCTTCATTGATGGCAAAAGCGTCCTGCACCGACGTCGTCGCCGTAGCCGTTGCCGGCCCAAGCGTCGGTTCACGGCGCTCGCCCGATTGCGCGGGTACGCGCGGCGGCGAAAGCGTCGGTTCGATGAACGGGCGGTCGTCGTCGGCATCCGGCGCACCGGCGGTCGCATCGATGCCGGCGCCGTCGACCGGCATCCGACGCGGTATGCGTGCCCGTGCCTTGCTGCCTTGCCAGGCGTTATAGGCCACGACCCCCAGCAGTACCACTACCCCTGCGGCAATCAAGCTCAGCTGCAGTTCATTCATGCGCGGCGTTCCTCTCTCTTCTCCATCGTGGGCGCGGGGTCAAGCGATCTCGGCCAGATTGATCGCAGACTCCATGTCCACAGCCACGATCCGCGACACCCCTTGCTCCTGCATGGTGACGCCGATGAGCTGATTGGCCATTTCCATCGCGATTTTGTTATGCGAAATAAATACGAATTGGGTGCGGTCCGACATGCGCGCCACCATCTTGGCGTAGCGCTCGGTGTTGGCGTCGTCGAGCGGCGCGTCGACCTCGTCGAGTAAACAGAACGGCGCCGGATTGAGCTGGAACATCCCGAACACCAGCGCAATGGCCGTGAGCGCCTTCTCTCCGCCAGACAACAAATGAATCGTGGAGTTCTTCTTGCCCGGGGGCTGTGCCATGACTTGCACGCCCGCGTCGAGAATTTCGTCGCCGGTCATGATGAGCTTCGCCTGTCCGCCGCCGAACAACATCGGGAACAGCTCGCCGAAATGCTTGTTCACTTCGTCGAACGTGCCTTGCAGCAACACACGCGTTTCTTCGTCGATCTTGCGGATGGCGCCTTCGAGCGTTTCGATGGCATCGTTCAGGTCGGCCGACTGCGCATCGAGGAAGACCTTGCGCTCGCGCGCCGTCTCCAACTCTTCCAGCGCGGCCATGTTGACCGGGCCGAGTGCGTTGATCGCGTTGTTGATGCGAGTCACTTCACCTTGCAGATACGACGGCTTCATATCCGTCGTCAGCTTGGCCGACAGCGCCTCTTCGTCGACTTCGGCGGTCGTCAGTTGCTCGACGAACTGTTCGCGATTCAGACGCGCCGCCTGCTCCTTCAACTGCAATTCCGTGATGCGATCGCGCAGCGGCTGCAACCCGCGCTCGGCCGCCAGGCGTTCTTCGTCGCTCTGGCGCAGCTTCTGCGTCAGGGCATCGAGTTCGATGCGGGCTGCGCCCAGAATCTCTTCCTTCTCGGCACGCAGTTCGAGGGCGTCCTGCAAACCGTTTTCCACAGTCTGCTCGGTAATCTGTGCGAGTTCGGCCTGCGCCTGCTCGATCGAGACGACAAGGCGCTCGGCTTGTTCGAGCGCCGTCTGGATACTGCGACGGTGTTCGTCGATCTTGCTCGAGATGCCCTTCTGACCGTAAGACGCTTCCTGCGCCAGACGCTCGAGCTCACGGGCGCGGTTACGTGCATCGGACAGTTGACTGTCGAGCGATTCGAACTCGAGTTGCCCGTCTTCGAACGTGGCCTGCAATTCCGCCAGACGCGAATCGCTTTGCTCGAAGTTCGCCTCCGATTCGGCGCGCATGGCCAGCTGCTCTTCGATCTGCGCAGCAATTTCACGCAGCTCTTCGTCGATCTGGGTGCTGCGGGCGTTATAGCGCTCGTAAGCTTGCGTGAGCTTGAGCACGTCCATCTGCAGGGCGTGGACACGTTGCGTGGCACGCTCGGCGCGGGCACGAACTTCCGTCAGCGCCTGCGCCGCCTGGCTGTACGCAGCCTCAGCGCGCACCGCCGCCGACTTGGCCTCGTCGGAGAGCAAGGCTTGTGCGCGCAGTTGCTTGCCGAGATTCTCAATTTCCTGCTGGCGGGCGAGCAAACCGGCTTGTTCGGAGTCCGCGGCATACAACTGCACGCCGACACGCGTCACCTGATGGCCCGCCTTGACGACAATCGACGCGCCCTCGGGCAGTTGCGCTCGCGCGGTCATGGCTTGCGCCAGATCATCGGCGACGAACACATGGCCGAGCCATTCCTGCAAGACCGCGCGCAGGCCCGGATCGTCGATACGCAACAATGCCAACAACGGGCGCAGCGACGCGGGTGCTTCTTGGGGACGCGCAGCAGGCGGCGGCGAATAGAACGCCAGCTTGGCCGGCGGCGCATCGCTCGCGAAGGCCTTCACCCAGTCGAGGTTGCTGATTTCCAGCGCAGCCAGACGCTCGCGCAGCACCGATTCGAGCGCGTTTTCCCAGCCCGGCTCGATATGCAGCTTCTTCCACAGACGCGGCAGTTGTGCCAGCTCGTGCTTGTCGAGCCACGGCTGCACCTTGCCTTCCGTCTGCACACTTTCCTGGAGTTGCTTGAGCGCCGTCAGACGCGCCTCAAGCTGCGCAATCGTCGCCGCCTCGGACTGCACCCGGGCCTGCGCTTCGGCACGCTCGGCTTCGAGGCGCGGCAAACGCTCCTGTGCGTCGGCCAGTTCGGCCTGCGCATCTTCGAGCATCGCCTGATGTTCGGCCAGGTCGCCGCGCTGCATCTCCAGCTCGGCCTCATCAGGCTTGTCGAGCCCGCGGGCTTCGCCCTGCAAACGCTCCTGACGCTGTTGCAACTGCTGCAATGCCTGATCGGCATTACGTTGATGCGCGGCTTCGAGTTTCAGACTCTGCTCAACCTGCGCGATCTCGCTACGTTGTTCGTTGAGGAGGTTCTGCGCGTCGCGCCAACCGGATTCCAGCGCAGGCAGCGCCTCATTCTGCTCGGCGGCCTGATCCTGTGCGGTCGCAGCACGCTCTTCCGCAATGATGAGTTCTTCTTCGGCGAGCGCCAGTTCCTCTTCGGACTGTGCCGAACGGGCCTGCCACTGCTCGCGCTGCGACGTCAGCGCCGCCAGTTGGGCCTGCACGCGATTACGCGACTCGACGACGTAACGAATTTCGGCTTCGAGACGGCTGACTTCCGAGTTTGCCTCGTACATGGCGCCTTGTGCAGCCTGTACGGCATCGGTGGCCGTGTAGTGGGCCGCGCGCAGTGTCTCGAGGTCCGACTCCGAGCCGCGCAAGCGCGCCATCTGCGCTTCGAGATCGACCTGCGCCGATTCGATGGCGCGTTGCTGACGCTCCTGCTCGTTCTGCGCTTCGTTCTTCCGAAGCAGCCAGAGCAGTTGCTGCTTCTCCTCCCCATCGCGCTGCAAGTCCTTGAATCGATTGGCGACGACGGCCTGCGATTCGAGCTTTTCGAGGTTCGTGCCGAGTTCGCGAAGAATGTCCTCCACGCGCGTGAGGTTTTCTCGCGTGTCCTGCAACCGGTTCTCGGTCTCGCGACGACGTTCCTTATATTTGGAAACGCCCGCGGCTTCCTCGAGGAATACACGCAGTTCTTCCGGCTTGGCCTCGATGATCCGGGAAATCATCCCCTGCCCGATGATGGCGTAGGCACGCGGCCCGAGACCGGTCCCCAGGAAGATGTCCTGAATGTCACGGCGGCGGGCCGGCAGGTTATTGATGTAGTAGCTGGAGGTGCCATCGCGCGTGAGCACGCGCTTGACGGCGATTTCGGCGTACTGGCTCCACTGCCCGGCGGCGCGCCCGGCGCTGTTGTCGAACACCAGTTCGACGCTGGCGCGGCTCGCCTGCTTGCGGGCAGTCGACCCGTTGAAGATCACGTCCTGCATCGATTCGCCGCGCAGCTCCGAGGCGCGCGACTCGCCGAGCACCCAGCGCACGGCGTCGATGATGTTGGATTTGCCGCACCCGTTCGGGCCGACGATCCCGACCAGTTGGCCAGGCACCGCGAAGTTCGTCGGGTCGACGAAGGATTTGAAGCCAGCGAGTTTGATGGAAGTCAGACGCACGGCAGGTTCGCTTTATCGGTCATTGAATGATGGGAAAGACGCAGACGCGCTAGCTGGTCCTGTCGGGCCTGCGCACGCTGGCGTGGGCAGGCCGCATTACTGCAAATTTCTTGCTGCTTTCCGCCTTGCTTACGGCGATACAGCGACGGTACGCATCATACCATCGCATCCCCCGCCGTCGCGGATTTACAACGCCGCGAATCGGGCAAAATTCCGGAGAGCACGCCGGCTGCCACGATGCACAACCCGCCCGTGATTTCCCGCGCCCCCAGCCCCTCGCTGGCCAGCCACCACGACGAGATCGCCGCCACGACGATTTCGAAAAGCATGATGAGCGCGGCCTGATTGGCCGGCACCCTCGCCAGCCCGAACTGAACGATGACGTTGGTCAGCGCGATGGTGCACCCCAGCGCCAGCGCAACCGCTGCGGTCGCAGCGCTCGAGGTCAGCGCCGAGACGGCGGCCTGCCCGCTCTGCACGCCGCCGTCGAACGGCAGCACCAGCAGACCGCCGACCACGCAGCCAAGATATAGCGTCCAGCTGCGCATTTCGCCGCGCACATCCGGCAGCGACTGACTGACGCGCCGCAGCAACACGTTGTTCATCGCGAACGCCGCACCGGCAATCACCCCCGCCCACTCGCCAGGGTTGTTCGGCACAGGCCAGCCAAGTTCAGGCGACCAGAGCATCAGCCCGGCGCCACCCAGCGCGAGCGCTATTAGCCCCACGCCGCGCAGCCCCACGCGCTCACCCAGCAGCCAGTGAGCAAACAACGCCGTCCACACGGGGGTCAGATAGAACAGCAGCAACACCCGCATGACATGCCCGTGGGTCGTGCCCCAGACGAACGCGACATTGGTTGTGCCGCCGGCGAACGCCACGCCGACGAGCAGCCAGGACCATCGCAGCGTGCCGAGCGAGCGGCGATAGACCACCGTGAGCAGCAGGATGGCCACGGAGGCGGTGCATATCTGTGCGGGTACGGCCGCTACGCCCCATTGGGCAAGGATCCGATAGGGAAACCAGGCCAGCCCCCATACGGACGATCCGATGAGAATGGCCAGAGCGGGCGCGGCTCGTGTGCCCAAAGAGGTGCTGGCGGCGCCGGACCCAGCCGACTCCGGTCCACGCGCGCCGTTACCGGCTACGGTCATGCTGTTGACTCCTGAAAAACCTGAGATACTCCGCAGACTTGCCCTATTGGCGCCTCGGAATGTGCTGAATTACGCGGTGATCGCGCTTTGTGGGCGCCGTGACGGTATAATTTTCGCTTTACCGATCTTGCCATTCTTGAACGCGTCCGGGAACCCCTTTCGCGTGATGAAACGGATAAGCGCAGGTCGATATCCGGCTTGCCGTGCGCCGGATCTGCCGCCTGAAAGGTACGGTGTCGCATTGCGCACCGACGCGCCCCAGATCTCGCCCAGTCGCCCTGTGCGGCCCCGGGTGGCCCCGAATTTGCTCGTCGACGCCATGAATGGCGTTGCGACCCCTAGCCCTGAGTCTGTTTGAATCCAAGTGAACCCATTACTCGACAAGCTCCAGCCCTACCCCTTTGAACGCCTGAAGTCGCTCGTCGCGGACGTCACGCCCGCGAGCGCGTACAAGGCCATCAGCTTCGGCATCGGGGAGCCCAAGCACCCCACGCCGCAGTTCATCAAGGAAGCCCTGATCGAAGGGCTGGGCGGTCTCTCGAACTATCCCGCCACGGCAGGCGGCGAGCCGCTGCGCTCGGCCATCGCCCACTGGCTCGAACACCGGTACGCGTTGCCCAACGTCAATCCGGCGACGGAAGTGCTGCCGGTCACCGGCTCCCGCGAAGCCCTGTTCTCGTTTGCCCAGGCCGTCGTCGACGGTGGCAAGCCGGGCGCCCGGGTACTGTGCCCGAACCCGTTCTACCAGATCTACGAAGGCGCGACGCTGCTCGCCGGCGCTACGCCTTATTACGCGGACAGCGACCCCGCACGCAACTTCGCACCGGACTACGACGCGGTGCCCGCCGACGTCTGGCGCGACGTCCAGCTCGTCTACCTGTGCTCGCCGGGCAATCCGACTGGCGCCGTGCTGGGGCTGGCAGACTGGAAGCGCCTGTTCGAACTGTCCGACCAGTATGGCTTCGTGATCGCTTCAGACGAGTGCTATTCCGAGATCTACTTTGACGAAGAGCGTCCGCCGCTGGGTGGTCTCGCTGCGGCGCACCAACTGGGCCGTGGTTTCGAGCGTCTGGTCGTGTTCTCCAGCCTGTCCAAGCGCTCGAACGTGCCGGGCATGCGCTCGGGATTCGTTGCTGGCGACGCCGCCATCCTCAAGAAATTCCTGCTCTACCGTACCTACCATGGCTGCGCGATGAGCCCGGCCGTGCAGGCCGCGAGCATTGCCGCGTGGAACGACGAAGCCCACGTGCGTCTGAACCGTAGCAAGTATCTGAAGAAATTCCAGACGGTCACGCCGATGCTCGCCGAGGTGCTCGACGTACGCCTGCCGGACGCCGGGTTCTACCTGTGGGCGAAGGTCGATGCGAAGACCGGCCTGTCCGATACGGAATTCACGCGCCAGTTGCTGGCGCAATACAATGTGGCCGTACTGCCCGGATCCTATCTGGGACGCGCGGCGCACGGCGCCAACCCGGCCGAAAACTATGTGCGCATCGCCCTCGTGGCCGATGTGGACGAATGCACCGAAGGCGCACAGCGCATCGTGCAATTCTGCCAATCCCTTTAATCCTCACTGCAAACGATTCTCGCCATGTCGCAACAACTGCAAACCATCATCGACCAAGCTTGGGAAAACCGCGCCGAGATCTCGGCCAAGTCCGCCCCCGCCGAAGTCCGCGAAGCTGTCTCGCACGTCATCGCCGAACTGGACGCCGGCGCACTGCGCGTCGCCCAGAAGCAAGACGGCCAGTGGATCGTGAACCAGTGGATCAAGAAGGCCGTGCTGCTGTCGTTCCGCCTCGAAGACAACGCCGTGATGCCCGCCGGCGGCTTCAGCCAGTTCTACGACAAGGTGCCGAGCAAGTTTGCCGATTACACCGCCGAAGACTTCGCACGCGGCGGCTTCCGCGTGGTGCCCCCGGCCGTGGCCCGTCGCGGCTCGTTCATCGGCAAGAACGTCGTGCTGATGCCGTCATATACCAACATCGGCGCTTACGTCGATGAAGGCACCATGGTTGACACGTGGGCTACCGTCGGTTCGTGCGCCCAGATCGGCAAGAACGTTCACCTGTCGGGTGGCGTGGGCATCGGCGGCGTGCTCGAACCGCTGCAAGCCAACCCGGTCATCATCGAAGACAACTGCTTCATCGGCGCCCGCTCGGAAGTCGTGGAAGGCGTGATCGTCGAAGAAAACTCGGTGATCTCGATGGGCGTGTACCTCGGCCAGTCGACCAAGATCTACGACCGTGAAACGGGCGAAGTGCATTACGGCCGCGTGCCGGCCGGTTCGGTCGTCGTGCCGGGCAACCTGCCGTCGAAGGATGGCAAGTACAGCCTGTATTGCGCCGTGATCGTGAAGAAGGTCGACGCGCAAACGCGCGCCAAGACGGCCATCAACGATCTGCTGCGCGGCGAATAAGCCAGCGCGGTATTGCGAGGCGGGTGTCGTAGCGCCGACCACGGCGTGATGCGACGTGCCTGCCTCGCGCCTTGTTTCTGCAATTGCGACATCAGGAGTTCAGGCAATGACAGCGGTGCTGTACGGCATTCCCAACTGCGATACCGTGAAGAAGGCGCGCACGTGGCTCGACGAGCATGACGTGGCGTACGACTTTCACGACTTCAAGAAGGCGGGCGTGAACGACGCACTGCTGGGCACCTGGCTCGCTCAGGTGCCGCTCGCCACGTTGCTCAACCGCAAGGGCACCACGTGGCGCAAGCTCACGCCGGAGCAACAGGCTGCGGCGGCCGATGAATCGGTCGCCCGTACCCTGATGATCGAAAACCCGTCGCTCATCAAGCGCCCTGTGCTGGTGGCCGACGGCAAGGTTTCCGTGGGCTTCACGCCCGACAGCTACGCTTCACGATTCTGATTTCATGACTTCCTCCCAAGGCGCCACGCTGGCGCTTACCGAGCAACTGATCGCCCGTCACTCGGTGACGCCCGAAGATCGCGACTGTCAGGCCATTCTGGCGCGCCGCCTCACGGCGATCGGCTTCGCGTGCGAGACTATCGCCTCGAACGGCGTGACCAACCTGTGGGCCGTCAAGCGCGGCACGCGCGGCACCGACGGCAAGCTGCTCGTCTTCGCAGGCCACACCGACGTCGTACCGACGGGCCCGGTCGAGCAATGGCATTCCGACCCGTTCGCACCGACGCATCGCGACGGCATGCTTTACGGACGTGGTGCTGCCGACATGAAAACGTCGCTCGCCGCCTTCGTCGTCGCCTCGGAGGAATTCGTCGCCCAGCATCCGGACCACGCGGGCGCTATCGGCTTTTTGCTGACGAGCGACGAGGAAGGCCCCGCCACCGACGGCACCGTGAAGGTCGTCGAAGCGTTGCAGGCACGCGGTGAACGTCTGGACTATTGCGTCGTCGGCGAACCGACGTCCAGCCAGCGCCTCGGTGACATGGTCAAGAATGGCCGCCGTGGCTCGATGTCCGGCAAGCTCATCGTCAAAGGCGTGCAGGGCCATATTGCCTACCCACATCTCGCCAAAAACCCGACGCACGTGTTCGCCCCGGCGCTCGCCGAGCTGACGCAGACCGTGTGGGACAACGGCAACGAATACTTCCCGCCGACGACCTGGCAGATTTCGAACATCCACGCAGGCACCGGCGCGACTAACGTCATTCCGGGCGAGTTGATGGTGATGTTCAACTTCCGCTTCTCGACGGCCAGCACGTCTGACGGGCTCCAGCAACGCGTGCATGAACTGCTCGACCGTCACGGTCTGACCTACACGATCGACTGGTCGATCAGCGGTCAACCGTTTCTCACGCCGCGCGGCGATCTGTCAGACGCGCTGTCGAGCGCCATTCGCGAGGAAACGGGGCTTGAGACCGAACTGTCGACGACCGGCGGCACGTCGGATGGCCGCTTCATTGCGCGCATCTGCCCGCAGGTGATCGAATTCGGCCCGTGCAACGCCAGCATCCACAAGATCGACGAACACATTGCCGTGGCTGACATCGAGCCGCTCAAGAACGTCTATCGTGGCGTGCTGAAACGCCTGGTCGCGTAAGGTGTGCGAGGCGAATCCATCATCATGACGACCCAGACCCCTCACCCTTTCCAGACGCTGCGCGACCTGCTGCGCTACGCAGTGTCGCGCTTTACCGAAGCCGAGCTTGCGTTCGGTCACGGCTCGGCGTCTGCCTACGACGAAGCCGCCTACCTGCTGCTGCACACGCTCCATCTGCCCATCGATACGCTCGATCCGTTTCTCGACGCACGTTTGCTGCCCGAGGAAATCACGCGCGCGCTGTCGGTGATCAATCGCCGCGCCGGCGAGCGTGTGCCTGCGTCGTACATTACGAACGAAGCATGGATGCACGGCCATCGGTTCTACGTCGATGAGCGCGTCATCGTGCCGCGCTCGTTCGTCGGCGAACTGCTCGAAGATGCGTTGCAGCCGTGGGTCAACCATGCCGAAAACGTTGCAGACGTCCTCGAACTCTGCACCGGCTCGGGCTGCCTTGCCATTCTCGCGGCGGAGACATTCCCGGCGGCACAGATCGATGCCGTCGACATTTCGCCGGACGCGCTGGATGTCGCCAGGATCAATGTGGCGGACTATGGCCTCGAAGATCGCGTCGCGCTTCACCTGGGCGATTTGTACGCCCCGCTGCCCGAAGGCAAGCGCTACGAAGTCATCATCACCAATCCGCCGTACGTGAACGAGGGTTCGATGCAGATGCTGCCGGCTGAGTATCTTCACGAACCGCGCCTGGCGCTGGCGGGTGGCGACGACGGCATGGATGTCGTGCGTCGCATCATTGCAGGCGCTCGCGAACATCTGACGGACGATGGCGTGCTTGTCGTGGAAATCGGCAACGAGCGCGAGTTCGTCGAAGCGGCATTCCCTGACCTGCCGATCACGTGGCTGGCAACCAGCGCCGGCGACGACATGGTCTTTCTGGTACAAGCCGCGGATCTTCCCTGAATCCACGGCAACACCGGCGGACATCGATGTCCCGGCATGTCCGCCGATTCCCCCTCGCCTAAGTTCACGCACCCCGGTTACACTCGGGTTCCCGGGTCCGCGCGACTCACGGCATGGAGGAAGGTAGTCCGTCATGGTGCTCAACTGGCTCGACGTCGGCTTTGCCGTCGCCTGTCTGCATGCCCTAGGGATCGCCGCTGCGATCCATGCGGTCCTGACGGTTCGTACGTCACAAGGCGCCGTGGCATGGGCCGTATCGCTCGTGACGATGCCGTATCTCACGCTCATCCCCTATCTGTTCCTCGGCCGCTCGAAATTCGTCGGCTATGTAGAGGCGCGTCGAGCACGCAATGAAGCGTTGCAATCGCGCATGGGAGAGACGCAATGGAGCGGCGAGCCGCCCGTCGCGATGGAAGCCCATCCGGAGTTCGCCTCGCTGACTGCGATGACCGGCATGTCCTTCGTAGCGGGCAACCGTGTTCGGCTGCTGGTCAACGGCCGCGCCACGTTCGACGCGATCTTCGCCGCCATCGACCGTGCACGCGACTACATCATCGTGCAGTTCTTCATCGTCAAGGACGACGCCCTCGGTCGCGCACTTTCCGCACACTTGCTGGCCCGTGCCGCGACCGGCGTGAAGGTCTATTTCCTTTACGACAGCATCGGCAGTCATGATCTGCCGCGCAGTTACTGCGAAAAGCTGCGCCAGGGCGGCGTGCAGGTGCATGAGTTCGCCGCAAAGAAGCGCGGCATCTTCGTCAACCGTTTTCAGTTGAACTTCCGCAATCACCGCAAGATCGTGGTGATCGACGGCAACGAGGCATTCATCGGCGGGCACAACGTCGGGGTCGAGTACCTCGGGGAAAAGCCACCGCTCGCGCCGTGGCGCGACACGCATATTTCGGTGCGCGGGCCCGCAGTCGTTGGTATCCAGCGAGCCTTTGCCGAAGACTGGCATTGGTGCACGGGTACGGTACCGGAATTGAACCGGCAACCTGTCGCGTCCGGCGAGGACATGCACTGCCAGGTCGTGCCGAGCGGCCCGGCCGACCGTCTGGAGACATCGTCGCTGTTCTTCGTCACCGCGATCAACGCCGCGCAACAGCGCGTGTGGCTCACCACCCCCTACTTCGTGCCGGACGAAGCAGTATTCTCGGCGCTGCGTCTGGCGGTGCTACGCGGTGTCGACGTCCGCATACTGATCCCCGACAGGCCCGATCACTACGTGGTGTTCGAAGCGACGACCTCGTACGCTTACGAAGCCGCCCGCAGCGGCATCAATGTCTATCGCTACCACCACGGCTTCATTCATCAGAAGGTCGTGCTGATCGACGACAGCGCAGCCGCAGTGGGTAGCGCGAACCTCGATAACCGGTCGTTCCGCCTGAACTTCGAGCTCATGCTGCTGACCGTCGACCGGGCGTTTGCGGACGACGTCGCCTATATGCTGACCAACGACTTCGAACACGCCACGCTCCTGAACAAAGACGACTTTCGGAAGATTCCGAAATGGCGTCAGATCGTGATGCGCGTGTCGCGACTGTTCGCCCCGATTTTGTAGCGTGCGCTGCGTCCCGCGCGCGTGACCTGCGCGAGGCAAACGGCTTTCGGTTTGCCTCGTCAAATGTTTCACCACACTGACAAACGGCTTTCACAAGGGCGCCGTCGCCTTTAGCAAGCTGCGCCTGCGGCACACGCCGCGATGCCACTCGACGATTTCCGCAGACAATTCGCCCACAGTCGGTAAAATACGCGTTTTTCCGCTCAACACGGCGGCCCGCCGGCACTCTCGTGCTCGCCCGCGCTGCCGTTCCCGCTGTGATCCGATTCGAACACCTCAGCCTCGCGCGCGGCACGAAGCCGCTCTTCGAGGACACCTCCGTGACGCTCAACCCGGGCGAGCGCGTCGGCCTCGTTGGCGCCAACGGCGCGGGCAAATCCACGTTGTTCGCCCTGCTGCGCGGACAACTGCACGCTGATGGCGGCGACGTTTTCGTCCCCAGCGGCTGGCGCGTCGCGCATGTGATGCAGGAAACGCCCGCGGTCGAACGCACGGCGCTCGACTACGTCCTCGACGGGGATACGCGCCTGCGCGAGATCGAAGCGACCATTGCCGCCGCCGAAGCCGCACATGACGGCCACACCCAGGCCGAAGCGCACGCCGCCTTCGCCGACGCCGACGGCTACACCGCCCCGGCGCGTGGCGAAGCCCTGCTGCTCGGCCTCGGCTTCACGCTCGCGCAAACCCAGTTGCCTGTCGCCAGCTTCTCCGGCGGTTGGCGCATGCGTCTGAACCTGGCGCAAGCGCTGATGTGCCCGTCAGATCTGCTGCTGCTCGACGAACCGACCAACCACCTGGACCTCGATGCCATCGTCTGGCTCGAAGACTGGCTCAAGCGCTATCCGGGCACGCTGATCGTGATTTCCCACGACCGCGAATTTCTGGATGAAGTCTGTAACGTCACCCTGCACATCGAGAACCAGCAGATCAAGCGTTACGGCGGCAACTACAGCCAGTTCGAAATCCTGCGCGGCCAGCAACTGACGCTGCAACAAAGCGCATTCGAGAAGCAGAAGAAGACGATTGCCCATCTGGAGTCGTTCATCACGCGCTTCAAGGCCAAGGCGTCGAAGGCCCGACAGGCACAAAGCCGGATGAAGGCGCTGGAGAAGATGGAGCGCATTGCGCCCGCGCATGTGGCGTCGCCGTTCACGTTCGAGTTCCGTCCGGCCGACAGCGCCCCGAATCCCATGCTCGTGCTCGAAGCCGTGCGATGCGGTTATGCGCTCGACGACGGCAGCGACAAGATCATCCTGCCGCACGTCACGGTGTCGGTGCAGAACGAGCAACGCATTGGCCTGCTCGGCGCCAACGGTCAGGGGAAGTCGACCCTCATCAAGACCTTGGCCGGCACGCTTGCGCCTCTGGCCGGTACGGTCAAGACCGGCAAGGGCCTTCAGATCGGCTACTTCGCGCAGCATCAGGTCGAGACGCTGCGTCATGACGATTCGCCGTTGCAGCACTTGCAGCGTCTCGCGCCAGACACGCGTGAGCAGGAGTTGCGCGACTTCCTCGGTGGCTTCAACTTCCGGGGCGACATGGCGACGGCATCGATTGCCCCGTTTTCCGGCGGCGAAAAGGCACGCCTCGCATTGGCGCTGATCATCTGGCAAAAGCCGAATCTGCTTCTGCTCGACGAACCGACCAACCATCTGGACCTCGAAACGCGTCATGCACTGACGATGGCCCTCGCCCAGTTCGACGGCACGTTGATTCTCGTCTCACACGATCGGCACCTGTTGCGTGCCACGACCGATCAGTTCCTGCTGGTCGCGGGCGGCGAAGTGAAAGCGTTCGATGGCGATCTCGACGACTATCGCGACTGGCTGCTGCAACACGCAGCAGATCAACGCGCGGCAGCGCGGGAAGCCAGCAGCGGTGGCAGCGATAACGCGGGTGACGACGGCGTCAATCGCAAAGATCAGAAACGCGCGGAGGCACAGGAGCGTCAGCGTCTGTCCCAGTTACGCAAGCCGTTGCAGCGCAAGATCGAGAAGCTGGAGCAGACGATGAGCAAGCTCTCGGATGAGAAAGCGAAGCTGGACGCGATTCTCGCCGACAGCGGCACGTATGAGGCGGAGAAGAAGACGCTTCTGACCGACAGCCTCAAACAGCAAGCCGAGGTCACGGCCAAGCTCGCGGATGTGGAAGCCGAGTGGCTCGAAGCGCAAGAAGCCATCGAGCAGATCGTCTGACGAGATCACCCAGACAGCACGGGAGCACGGGAGCACGGACAGATACGTCCGATGTCGGAAATTCCCTGCCCCCCCGACGCCGCCGCATCAATCCCGGTGTAAAAAAAGCCGCTTCGATTTCGCATCGAAGCGGCTTTTTCGTTCATGTCTGTGGCATCACAAACCGGCCACGACTGATATCGCCTGTTCCAGACGGTCGACGGCGTGCACTTCCAGCCCATCGATCGGTTGTTTCGGCGCATTCGCTTTCGGAATGATCGCAATCGAAAAGCCAAGCTTGGCGGCTTCCTTGAGACGATCCTGGCCGCGCGGGCTCGGCCGGATCTCCCCGGCGAGGCCAACTTCGCCGAACGCGACGATGCCACGCGGCAGCGGCTTGTTACGCAGCGACGAGTGAATCGCAAGCAACACGGCCAGGTCCGCCGCCGGCTCCGTGATCTTCACGCCACCGACGGCGTTCAGAAACACGTCCTGATCGAAGCACGCAATGCCCGCGTGCCGATGCATCACCGCCAGCAACATCGCCAGTCGGTTCTGTTCCAGCCCGACGGCGAGACGCCGCGGATTCGGCACCTGCGCCGTATCGACCAACGCCTGCACTTCGACGAGCAGCGGGCGCGTCCCCTCCTGCGTCACGAGCACACACGACCCGGGCACGCTCTGCTCATGCTGCGAGAGGAACAGCGCCGACGGATTGGCCACGCCGCGCAGCCCCTTCTCCGTCATCGCGAACACCCCCAGCTCGTTCACCGCACCGAAGCGGTTCTTGAACGCCCGGACCAGACGGTACGACGAATGCGTATCCCCTTCGAAATACAGCACCGTATCGACAATGTGTTCCAGCACGCGAGGCCCGGCGAGGCTACCTTCTTTCGTCACGTGACCGACCATGATGACCGTCACGCCGATCTGCTTGGCCGTGCGGGTCAGTTGCGCCGCGCACTCGCGAACCTGCGCTACCGATCCGGGGGCGGATGTCAGTGCTTCCGAGTAGATCGTCTGAATCGAGTCGATGACGACCACGTCGGGCTTCTCGGATTCGATCGCGCCGAGAATCTTCTCCAGCTGGATTTCCGCCAGCAGATCCAGCTCACCCCCGCCCTCACCTGCGGCACCGAGGCCGAGGCGCTGCGCTCGCAGCGCAATCTGCGCCCCCGACTCTTCGCCGCTCACGTACAACGCACGTCGTTCACGCGCGAGATGCGCGAGCGATTGCAGCAGCAACGTCGACTTGCCGATCCCGGGGTCCCCCCCGATCAGCACGACACCGCCCGCCACCAGACCGCCGCCCAGCACGCGGTCGAATTCACTCACACCGCTGGAAAAGCGCGGAACGTCAGAGGCTTCGATTTCCGCCAGCTTGCGCACCGGCGTGCTCTTGGCGAGCGACTGATAACGATGCCCGGTGGACGCTTCCGCCACCGATTCGACGAGCGTGTTCCAGCCGTTGCAGTTGGGGCATTGCCCCGCCCACTTGGGGGTTTGACCACCGCATTCGGTACAGATGTAGACGGTCTTGGCTTTAGCCATGCAGCAATTCCTGTGGTGACGCTTAGAAAGCGTGAAGCGGCACGCGACGCGCCACCGCACACATCAATTCGTAGCCGAGCGTGCCGGCCGAAGCCGCCACCTCGTCGATGCAAAGACCGCGTCCCCACAACGTGACCGGCGTACCCACACGCGCCTGCGGCACCGGCGTCAGATCGACGGACAGCATATCCATCGACACGCGGCCGATCGTGCGCGTGCGCACTCCGTCGACCAGAATCGGCGTGCCGGTCGGCGCCACACGCGGATAGCCGTCGGCATAGCCGCACGCCACGGTGCCCACACGCATCGGCGCGTCTGTCTTGAACACGCTGCCGTACCCCACCGTGCCACCGGCCGGGACGTCCTGAATGCCGATCAATTCGGCTTCGAGTGTCATCGTGGGTTGCAGATCGAGCTGCGCCGCCGTCACTTCGAGCCCCTTCGGCGACGAACCGTACAGCATGATGCCGGGACGCACCCACGCACCATGCGCACTCGGATGGAACAACGTCGCGGCGGAGTTGGAGAGGCTGCGCTCGCCGGGCACGTCGCACGCGCCGCGCTCGAATGTCTCCATCTGATAGGCAATGCCGCGATCGCCATCTGCGTCCGAAAAGTGCGTCATCAGTACGATCTGGCTGACGCCGGCAATCGCGCGGGCACGTTCCCACGCAGCGCGAAAACGCTCGGGCGCGAAACCGAGACGGTTCATGCCGGAGTTCATCTTGAGCTGGATGTTGAGCGGCTTGCTCAGCCGCGTGGTTTCGAGCATGCGCAGTTGCTCGTCGCTATGCACGGTCGTCGTCAAACCGTATTTATCGATGACGGCCAGGTCTTCCGGCTTGAAGAAACCTTCGAGCAGCAGGATGGGGCCGGCCCACCCGAGTTCGCGCAAACGCACGGCCTCGTCGAGGTCGAGCAGGCCGAAACCGTCGGCGTCGCGCAATCCGGGATAAGCGTTTTCGATGCCGTGCCCGTAGGCGTTGGCCTTCACGACGGCCCATACCTTGGCGTTGGGCGCGTGACGGCGGGCGACATCGAGATTGTGGGCAAGTGCTGCGGTATGAATCGAAACTTTGATTGGACGGGGCATGGCGAGGATCGAATCTCAGGAGAAGCTCGCCGGCACAGGCCGGCGGCATAACGCATCGGCATATTTTCGTGTTATAAAGCCGTGCGCACAACTTGTTTTGCCGAAATCTTTATCCCGATAACAATATCGGTCTCAGACCGAGGGCGACCGGGCGCCCGACACGGGGGCTTCAAGGCCGAATATACGGTCCATTGACGTCATTTGCACGCTTGATCAGCGCAGATACCCCTGTGTTTAAGCCCGGTTTCTTCCCGTATGGATATCCCTCGGGGATGCCGCGGATTCCGACAACCGAGACACGCAAGTTTTACGCCGCACGGGATCGACTCAAGTACCGATGAAGAAAGGCTTTTACACCATCATGGCCGCGCAGTTTTTTTCGTCGCTGGCCGACAATGCATTGCTGATTGCTGCAATTGCCCTCCTGAAGGATCTGCATTCTCCGCAGTGGATGACGCCGCTGCTCAAACTCTTCTTCGTTCTCTCGTACGTCATTCTCGCCGCCTACGTCGGTGCGTTCGCCGACTCGATGCCCAAGGGCAAGGTGATGTTCATCAGCAACTCGATCAAGGTCGCGGGCTGTCTGATGATGCTGTTCGGCTCACACCCGCTGATTGCGTATGGTGTTGTGGGGTTCGGCGCGGCCGCGTACTCACCCGCGAAGTACGGCATTCTCACAGAACTCCTGCCGGCCGAGAGACTGGTCGCCGCGAACGGGTGGATCGAAGGACTCACCGTCAGTTCGATCATTCTCGGCACCGTGCTCGGCGGCGCGCTCATCAGTCCGCACATATCGGCCTGGGTACTGCACCACACGCCCGAGGTGATCAATTCGCCCGCGATGGCCTCGATGGTCGTCATCATGGGGATCTACGTCATCGCCGCCCTGTTCAATCTGCGTATTCCTGATACTGGCGCACGCTATGCGCGTCAGGAGCGCAATCCGATCAAGCTCGTTTCCGATTTCGCCGATTGCTTCGTCACCCTGTGGCGCGACAAGTTGGGCCAGATCTCGCTTGCGGTCACCACGCTGTTCTGGGGCGCAGGTGCAACGCTGCAATTCATCGTGCTGCGCTGGGCGGAAAAAGCGCTCGGCATGACGCTCTCGGAAGGCGCGATTCTGCAAGCCGTGTCGGCCGTGGGTGTGGCCATCGGCGCCATCGTGGCCGCCTCGCGCATTCCGCTCAAACGATCGCTGTCCGTGCTGCCGGTCGGCATCGCGATGGGGATCGCCGTGATGGCCATGGCGTTCTTCTCGAAGGACCTGCTGCCGTGGGGCACCGAATGGAAGGTGCCGCTGTATCTGATCGTCTCGTACATCTTCCTCATCATCGTCGGCGCACTCGCGGGCTTCTTCGTCGTACCGATGAACGCCCTGCTCCAGCACCGGGGTCACGTGCTGCTCTCTGCCGGGCATTCGATTGCCGTCCAGAACTTCAACGAGAATCTGTCGGTGCTGATCATGCTGTGCCTGTACGCCCTGCTGATCTGGTTCAACGTGCCGGTCGGGGTCGTCATCGTTCTGTTCGGTGTGTTCGTGTCGGGCACGATGTACCTCGTCATGAAGCGTCACCAGGCCAATCAGCGCGAGTTCGATTCCGTCGCGCTCATCGGCGAAGTCAAGCATTGATATGAATTCGCAATCGCCTTCCTCGCGTCACGCGACGCGTCAGTCGTCCGTCCCCATCGCCCTCACCATCGCCGGCTCCGATTCCGGCGGTGGCGCAGGCATTCAGGCCGACCTCAAGACGTTTTCCGCGCTCGGCGCTTACGGCGCCAGCGTGATCACGGCGCTCACCGCACAGAATACGCAAGGGGTGACGGGCATTCACACGCCGCCGGCGAGCTTCGTCACGGCGCAGATGGATGCGGTCTTCCAGGATCTCGATGTAGACGCCGTGAAGCTTGGCATGCTGGCCAACGCCGATGTCGTGCGTGCGGTCGCCGCCGGTTTGCGTCAGTACAAGCCGCGTTTCGTGGTGCTCGACACCGTCATGATTTCGAAGAGCGGTCATGCGTTGTTGCAGCCGGATGCCGTAGCTGCCCTGCGCGACGAACTCCTGCCGCTGGCCGATCTGATTACGCCGAACCTGCCCGAGGCGGCAGCGTTGCTGGGCGTGGACGCGGCGACGGATGAGCGCGAGATGGAGCGTCAGGCGCAAGCCCTGCGTGCGCTCGGCGCGCGCAACGTGCTGGTCAAAGGCGGGCATCTGGCCGGCGATCTGAGTCCGGACTGGCTCGTGAGCGAGGCTGGCGTCGAGCGCTTCACCGCGCCGCGCATCGCCGCCCACAACACCCACGGCACAGGCTGCACGCTGTCAGCGGCGCTTGCGGCACTGCGTCCGCGGCGCGACGGCTGGTCGGACACCGTGCGCGACGCCAAGGCCTACCTCAACGGCGCCCTCGCAGCGAGCGACGACCTCAGCATCGGCAAAGGCATCGGGCCGGTGCACCACTTCCACGCGGTCTGGCCGAAAGGCTGAGCCTCGTTCATCGGCGGGCCGTCGTCGCCCGCGTCGTCGCCTAATTCATCGCTTAACGATCATCGCACGCCAGGCGACGAACGACGGCCACCCGCATCGCTTCCGATTGACGTCATCCACGCCCGTCAGCCTCGACGCCACTCAGATCGAAAAGGTCAGATCGACGGCGCGCCATCATCGGCGGACTGTGCAATGACCTTGCGGGCAGCCGCTTCGGCTCGTTCGCTCAACTCCTCGATACGATGACGGGCGCGCGGCGCCCAGAAATCCGGCACGATGAACCCACGCGCGTGCTCGAACCAGTCGGACGTGCCGCCGGAAGACGCATCGCGGTGGTCCCCCGCCTCACTCCCGCCCTCAGTCCGTCTCCGCAACGAGACGATCAGCAACGGCTCGGCCACCCCACGTTCGTGCCAGTGCGCTTCGATCCGCGCACGCATGGCGTCCAGCGATAGCGCCGCCGATGCCTCCACGCGCGCGGGAGCGAGCCAACGGGCACGCGGGAGCATCGCCCACCGCTGCGCCTGCTGCGCCGATTGCGTCGATTCCGCATGCGACCACCACTCGTCGAGCGTCGCCCACCACCCCCTGCCGTGCCCGTCGGACGCCACCCGCGGCAACCGTCCGTCTTGGCCCAGCGGATGAAAGAGCCAGCCCTTGAGATACACCTGCGGCAACCACGGTCCGGGTGCGGGCAGCGCGCTGCGTACGGCGTCGAACGTGGTCAACCGCAGTTGGTGCCCCAGCAGTCGCGCCACCTTGTCGGCAAAGCTATCGGCGAGATTCGGCCCCAGCCAACGAAACTGGACAGCGCGCTCATCGAGCGGCGGCGACGATGTCTCGGGCGGCACATACAGGTACAACTTCACCGCAAGTTCCCAATGCAATAACCTGCGATCGGCCTGTCGCGAGAGCAGGAAATCGCACTCGCCCAGCGTCATGTTGCCGCGCCGGGCATCTCGCACTTGCAGGCCTGCCGCCAGCAAGTCGAAATCCGGACTGTGAAGGAGCGCGAAGTGCAGCAATTGCTCCGCGTAACGCCCGAGGCGATGACTTTCGCCTCGCGCGAGCATTTCGCGCAGCGGTTCGGAATCAGCGTCGCAAGCCAGCAACCAGTCTCGCAGGGCACGAGACGGCGAGGTCGTGGAGGTCGTTGTGGTTGCGGAAGTTCTGGAGATTGCGGAGGTTGCGGCGACGGCGGAGGCCGCGGATGCGTCGACGAGAGACGCATGCACGTCGGCCCCATCGGATTGCGCGACAGTCGCCGCGTGATGCGCGTCCCCATCTGCGGGTGCACGCACCGACGCAGCGTCAGCATCCTGGAAATGCGCCAGCGCCGCCGGGAACCGCGCGGCGCTGAGCAGATCGGCGGACAACAATAACCACGCGAGGTCGCGCACAGGCGCCTCGCGCAGCGTTTCTATCAGTTCGCCGTAGGTTTGTCGTCCAGAGTCGTTTCGCACACCGCCTCGTAGGTAGCCCGCGCCAGGCACCAATCCGTCCAGGCTTTGGCCTTGTCGGGCAGACTGCGCAACAGATAGGCCGGATGGTACGTCACGATCACCGGCACCCCTTCGTATTCGTGGACTCGTCCACGCAGGCTGGCGATACTCGCCTGCGTGCGCAAGATGCTCTGCGCGGCGAAGCGCCCCATCACCACGATCACGCGCGGCTTGAGCAACGCGACCTGACGCTTCAGATACGGCTCGCAACTCGCGACCTCATCCGGCTCGGGATCACGATTGTTGGGCGGACGGCATTTCAGCACGTTCGCGATATAGACGTTCTCGCCACGCTGCAACGCTGACGCACGCAGCATGTTGTCGAGCAACTTGCCCGCCTGACCGACGAACGGCTCGCCCTGCAAGTCCTCCTGCTGCCCCGGCGCTTCGCCTACGAGCAGCCAGTCGGCCTCGCGATCGCCCACGCCGAACACCGTCTGCGTACGCTTTTCGCACAGCCCGCAGAGGCGGCAATTCGATACCCGCTCCGTCAGCGCATCCCAATCCAGCGTTTCGACGCCCGGCAACTTCGGTCGCGAAGGCGTGTCTTCAGCGCCATCGCGCACGATCGACCACAGCGCAGCATCGGCAGCGGCATCGCCATCACCGAAGCCATCGCTATCGAGCCACATCGGTACGTCGTCGGGCGGGATGTCGGCGGCGCGGCGGTTCGATTCGCGCGCGACGGGGGCAGGCGCAACTTCGCGTCGTACGGGGGCCGCAGGGGCGTCGCCGAGCGCGGGAGCGCGCGTCGCGGGCCGCGCCATCCCGGCCGACGGCACCGCAGACGGCATATCCCATGGGGGCGACTCCTCGCCCGGCACCACTGTCGGAGAAATCTCGGCGACTTGCATGGGAGACGCCTCAAGCGTCGCGACATCCCCTTCGTCCGCAGTGACGGCGGATGCCGCTGCGTTCGCCACGGCGTCGTTCGACATCCACACCGGCCACAGCCCGAACTCTTCCAGAATCGCTTTAGGCCACGGCACGATCGGTCTCCCACGACAGGCGCATCACGATAGCGTCTTCACGACGCCCGCTCGCCGGATAATATCCCTTGCGTCGGCCGATCTGCTCGAAACCGAAACGCTCATAAATGCGCAAGGCGCGCATGTTCGACGGACGCACTTCCAGCAGCACGCCGCCCATCCCCAACTCGCGCGAGACCCGCACGACTTCTTGCAACAACTGCACGCCCAGGCCGTTACCCTGCATCTCGGGCGTCACGCACACATTGAGCAAATGCGATTCGTCGACGACCGGCATCAGCAGGAAGTAACCCAGCAGCGTGCCGTCCACCGCTCGCAGACACACGCCGCGGTGCCCGGCTTCGAGCGAATCCGCGAAGTTCTGACGCGTCCACGGAAACGGATAAGCGCGCACTTCAATCGCAATGACCTCGTCGAGATCGGCCAGCGTCATCGGCGAATAATGGTTGGGCCCGGCCTGACGCATCAGGTGGCCCCCTTGCTGTCGACCTGACTTGCCGCCTGCTTGATCGCTTCACGCTCGGCAGTCGTCTGCGCCACCTTGTTGCGGATGTAGACGGGCATCGCCTGATCGGCGGGAATCGCCTCTCCACGCGCGAACGCCCGCGCCGCCAGTTCGGCGACGTAACGGGCACGCGGCATGGCGTCGGCGAGCACGGCCTGCGCCTGAACGCTGGCTTGCAGACGCTCGCCGAACGCCGTCACGGCATTACCCGCGACGACGAAATCGGTGTCCGGCGCGCGGACTTGCTCGGCCGCATCGAGCGACGGCGCCTGCATTTCGCGCCAGTCGCCGGACGCGTCGTCCCATACGTAATCAGACCAATAGGCCTCGTTCATTCGTGCGTCGAGCGCCACGAGCACCCGCTGCGTACCCACGCGCATGGCGCGCGCAGTTTCCGCACAGGCGAGCAACGTACCGACAGGCACCACCGGCAATCCGGCGCCGAAGGCCAATCCCTGCGCGACGCCACAGGCCGTACGTAATCCGGTGAACGAACCGGGGCCCGCGCCGAAGGCAATGGCATCGCACTCGGCCAGCATCACGCCGGCTTCGCGCAGCACGTCGCGGGCAGCGGGAAGAATGTGGGTACTGGAGACGGGGCCGGTATCGAGATGGCGCTCGACCACGAGGGCCGGTGCGCCAGTCGCGGCATCGTGACGATACACGGCGACCGAACAGAACTCGGTCGAGGTATCGAGGGCGAGAAGCGTAATCGAAGACATGGCGCTATTGTAATCGGGCGCACGCCGCGCAATCTAGCGAGATCGCGCCGATCCTCGACATCTCCGGCTCTAAGCGTCCGGCATGGCGAGCGAATCGGTCCAGGCAGCGGTTGACGGTTGAGGGCCGGTTGGCATTCGGACTGGCGACGGATCGGAGGCGCCGGAGCCCCCCCCGCCGCGGGGGCCCCACCACTCCGTGCAAATCCGAACGTGCATTATTTTTAAAACAGGTATATAATGCGCGCTTCGCCTCGCAGGGCCTTATGTGATTCCCCGCCTGGCGACGATAACTGCGTTTTGCCCCAATCCTGTGATAAGCCGCTGTAGTTCTTGCCGGTACTGGCGTTCTTAAGAACGACCCGCCACCGTCCCTTGGCTTACGATACGGATTTCGATCCGCTTTCTGCCCCATCCGCGATTTGCTTCCTGCTTGCGACGAATTGGGTTTGCCGATTGGCGCCAACGCCCCGACATAACCTTACAATCCGCAAGAGGATTCATGGAACAGCATTCCAAGCTGTCTGCCATCGCGCAGACGTATTTCCCGTCGTCCGAAGAAAACGAAAAGCCTGCCATTGAGGTCGCCAGCGACGACGACGGCAAGCCCACGTTCGCCGAACTCGGCCTGAACGAAGCCATTCTCTCGGCACTGACCACCGCCGGTTACACCCACCCGACGCCCGTGCAACAGCGCGCCATTCCTGCTGCGCTGGCGGGCCGCGATCTGCTGGTATCGAGCCCGACGGGTTCGGGCAAGACGGCCGCCTTCATGCTGCCGGCCATTCACCGCTTCGCCGAAATGCAAGCGGCCGGCGAGCTGAACAACCGCGCCCCGGCCGCGCATCCGCGCAACCAGCCGGCTGCCCCCGGTGAGAAGCCCCGCAAGGGCCAGCGCGTGCGTCGCGTTGCCGCTCAGCCGCTGTTGCTCGTGCTCACGCCCACGCGTGAACTCGCTCAACAGGTCTCGACCGCTGCCGATACGTACGGCAAGCAACTGCGCCGTCTGCGCACGGTCAGCATTCTGGGCGGCATGCCCTACCCGCGTCAGCTCGAAATGCTGGCCAAGCAGCCCGAGATCATCGTGGCGACGCCGGGCCGTCTGCTCGATCACATCTCCAGCGGCAAGATCGATCTGTCGCAACTGATGATGCTCGTGCTCGACGAAGCCGACCGCATGCTCGACATGGGCTTCATCGATGACATTCAGGCTATCGTCGACGCCACGCCGGAAACGCGCCAGACGCTGCTGTTCTCGGCCACCATCGACGGCCGCATGGGTGAAATCACCCGCCGTCTGCTGCGCGATCCGGAAACGATCGAGATCACGCGTGGCAGCGAGCAACGCACCAACGCGAACATCGAGCAAACGCTGCACTATGTGGACGATCGCGCCCACAAGGATCGCCTGCTCACGCACCTGCTCGGTAACGATTCGCTCGACCAGGCCATCGTGTTCACGTCGACCAAGCGCGACGCCGACCTGCTGGCCGATCAACTCGAACAAGCCGGTTTCGACAGCGCTGCACTGCATGGCGACATGCCGCAAGGCGTGCGTAACCGCACGCTGCGCGCACTGCGCGAGCGTCGTGTGCGCGTGCTGGTGGCCACCGACGTCGCCGCACGCGGCATCGACGTGCCGGGCATCACGCACGTGTTCAACTACGACCTGCCGAAGTTCGCGGAAGACTACGTCCACCGTATCGGCCGTACGGGCCGTGCCGGTCGTCGTGGCGTGGCCGTGAGCCTTGCCGCTCACGCCGAAATCGGTGCTGTGCGCCGTATCGAACGTTACACGCGTCAACCGCTGCCGGTGAACATCGTGGCCGGCTTCGAGCCGCGCCGCTCGCCGCCGAAGGCTGGCGCCGGCGGCAAGCGCCCGGGTCCGGGCCGTGGCGGTCCGCGTCATGGTCAGGGTAACGGTGGCGGCCGTTGGAGCAACAGCGGCCCGCGTCACGGCAGCAGCGGTGGCAACAGCGGTTACGGCGGTGGTAACGGCGGCAGCGGCGGCTATCAGGGCGGCCAGCGCTTCGGCGGCAACAAGCCGGCCGGTGCACCGTTCGAGCGTCGCGAAAGCAGCGGCTATCAGGGCGGCTACCAGCAGGCTGGCAGCGGCAATGGTGGTAACGGTGGCGGTAATGGCTTCTCGAACGGCGCGTCCACGGACCGCTTCGAGCGTCGTTCGCCGCGCCCGTTCGACGACAGCCGTCAGGACCGTGGCACCCGCTCGTTCGAAGGCGGCGGCTATCGTCAAGACCGCGGCAACCGCAGCTTCGACGGCCAACGTCAGGATCGCGGCTATGGCAATCGTGGCAACGGCGGTGGCTTCAACAAGCGTCGCGGCGACTAAGCAACGCTTTTGTCGGTGAGACCGGTGAGAACCGGTTTCGCATGGATCGACACAAAACCCCGGCATCGACGCACGTCGTCGATGCCGGGGTTTTCGTTTGTGCGGGCGATTGACGTCAACTCGACGCACCGCCGAATCAGCGCACGTGGCGTCGACGCAATCCCAAGGTGGACTGCGTAGCGTCGCTCAATACATCAACGTCAAGACGCTCGTCCAGCATGACAGGTGGCGACACGGCTGCGGGAGATTGCGAGGCAGGCCCGGCGCGCTCCCGGAAAGCCTGAGCAAGAACTTCAAGCCAATTCAATTCGGGAACGTCACCACCAGCAGCCTGTAGCATGTCGAGAACCAACATACCCTGAAATAGCTCCCCCTCCACCACCCGCATCTTTGTCTGCGGATGGACGTGAGTCTCCTTCACCCTGTTCCCCGTCTCCGAGGCCACAACATCGAAGACTCCGTCACACCCGGGTGTTGGATGACGCCTCGCCAGTAGCATCCAGGATTGCTCCGCGTCCTCGCGAAAATCAATACCTGCGTGCGGATCTCCCATATCAACAAACCGGATCCTGTACGCCCCGAAACGCAATGCATCACCGACAAACGCCTCGCTGCGCCGCGCAATGGCACTGCGAATCGCCGGTGCCAGCACTGCCACGCTCAGACCCGGACCCACCGGCAACCCCAAACGCTCGAAACAAGGAGATGCATTCTCGCGCAGCGCCTTGTTCAATGGCGACGCCTCCAGGTGGTCCAGCCTGCTTGCGACCAGCAGTGCCACCTCGGCAGACATCAATCGAAGACCGCGAACGTCCAGCAACCCCAGAAGACGACGCCCTTGTTGGTAGATGACGCCCACCGAGCGACAATCTTCCAAAGCGCGCACCGCCCCGGCGACCCCGCACAAGAGGTAGGGAAATACATCGACGCTCAGGGCGACCTCACACGCAGAGACATATTCCATTGCTGCGGAGGACGGCTGCCCCGCCGTTTCATAGGCTCCGGCAATTTTGAGATGCCAGTCCGCGAGTGCCTGCCCCGCATCCCGGGTCAGGCCAGTTCTCGCCAGGGCTATCGACTCACCGATCGTCGGGCCAAAGGTGAAGCGTTTTCTGAGGAACGTCAACATCTCGCCAGCCGTAATACGGCCTTCAGCGTTATTCGCCCCGGTTGGCAGAATGGGCACGAACCACGAAGTCCGTGGAATTCTCACCGTAATCAGGCCATCGTTGAAGACTTTTACCGCATCTTCGAATCGACACCACGGGACCTCGGACTGAAAAAGCATCTCGGCCCGCAGTTCCGGCGAAAGACGCCTGAATACCCGAAGGCTGCACTCTCCGGTTTCGATGGGATAGTGACTCGCCCGATCTACGAGATATTGCCGCCCGTCCGGGTATGCCGAAAGCTGGCAGAATGCGAGCGCCTTGCGCAGCCCGCTCAGATCATGCGCATCCCGGCCCTGCGCCCAACGCAGCCCGGCATCCGACACTTCGTCAATGGTTTCGATGTCCGCCAGGAACGCCTCGAAGTCCGCAACACCGGCGCCATCCGGCGATCGTATCTTCGCCTCCAGTGCAACGATCAACGCGTGACTTTTGTCGTGAAGCGTCGGGCAGACGGCCGACGATTCGGCAGGTTGCAACGCAATAGACGAGGGGCCGAGGGGCGGTAGCATGGCAGTGGTCGTCCTGAGAAGATAACCACGTCACCCTCTCACCCCGTTCCTGCCGACGATTGCAGAAACCGACGATCCCGCCCCTCGTCCGCCTTACCCCTAGCTCGCCGCGAACCGGTCCGTCGCCTCGATCAGCCAGTGCAGGATGCTCGGTTCGCTAAAGGCGTGCCCGGCATCGGGGGCCCAATAGAAATCTGCCTCGGGCCACGCTTTGTGAAGATCCCACGCCGTTCGCGCAGGCGTCGCCATGTCGTAGCGCCCCTGCACGATCACGCCGGGGACGTCGCGCAGCACCTGCGCGCCACCGATCAACTGGTTCGGCTTGAGGAAGCCGTCGTGCACGAAATAATGGTTTTCGATGCGCGCGAAGGCAATCGCGTAATGCGGATCACCGAAGGCTTCGGCAAGCTGATCGTCCGGCAACAGTGTGATCGTGCCGCCCTCCCACATGCTCCACGCGCGTGCCGCTTCGATGCGCAGGGCCTCGTCGGGATGCGTGAGACGCTTCTGATAGGCACGCATCAGATCGCCGCGCTCTTCGAGCGGGATCGGCGCGAGAAACTTCTCCCAACGGTCGGGGAACAGCCACGACGCGCCCTTCTGGTAGTACCAATGCAACTCCTCGCGTCGCACCGTGAAAATGCCTCGCACTACCAGTTCGCTGACCCGGTCGACGTGTGCCTGCGCGTACGCCAACGCCAGCGTGCTACCCCATGACCCGCCGAAAACGAGCCATTGTGCATAGCCGAATCTCGTGCGAAGCGCTTCGATGTCGTCGACCAGATCCCAGGTCGTGTTGTAGTCGAGGCTCGCGTGCGGCAACGAGCGGCCGCAACCCCGCTGGTCGAACAGCGTGATGCAGTATTTCGCGGGATCGAACAACCGGCGATGCTCCGGCGAACATCCGCCACCGGGGCCACCGTGCAGGAACACGGCAGGTTTGCCTTTCGGATTACCGCACCGCTCCCAGTAGATCTGGTGCCCGTTACCGACGTCGAGCATGCCGCTTTCGAACGGTTCGATGGGCGGGTACAAACCGCGTGGCGACGTCGGAATGGTCTCGACGACCTTGCCCGGACCGCGCAACGCGCGCTGCGATACGCGCTTGGGTTGTGCGCTGGAAACGGTGTCCGGAACCTCGGGAATATCGGGTGGCATCGGCATCCTCACGTGAACGATGATCAAAGCGTGACTCGGTGGAACGCAACGCCAGGCGCGACGGACAATCAGCCGACGCACGCCGACGATGCGAGCGCGGACGAGTAGGACGAGGACCAATACAGCAAAGTTCAGTGTAGCGCGGTGCCTCAAACAAGACAAAGCAGCGCGAAAACAAAATGGGACGATGTCGCCATCGTCCCATCGTGTTGCGTTATCTGCCGATTTTCACGCGATACAGTTCCATACCGCGCGAGTTCGGCAACTGCCCTCACATACCGTCAGTGGGCCAGCGTCTGACGCATCAGACCTCTTCGTACAGCGGCAGCGTGAGGAAGTCGACGAAGTCCTCGCTCGTGCTCATCTGCTCGAAGATCACGGCGGCGCGATCGTACGTCGGCGCGACCTGCCCCACGAGTTCCTTGACGTTGACGAGTTCCTGCGCAATCAGGTCGCGCACCAGTTCGGCAGTGACCTTGCGACCATCTTCGAGCTTGCCCTTGGGCGAGCGAATCCATTGCCACACTTGCGAGCGCGAGATCTCGGCGGTGGCCGCGTCTTCCATCAGGTTGTGGATGGGCACGCAACCGTTGCCGGCAAGCCAAGCGCCCAGATAATGGATGCCGACGTTGATGTTGTTACGCAGCCCCGCTTCGGTGATCGGCGCTTCGGGCTTGAACTCCAGCAGATCGCGGCCCTTGACGCTCACGTCGTCGCGCTGCTTGTCGATCTGGTTCGGGCGCTCGCCCAGCACCTTCACGAACTCTTCCATGGCGACCGGCACGAGTCCCGGGTGCGCGACCCAGCCACCGTCGTAACCGTCCGTCGCATCGCGCGCCTTGTCGCTACGGATGCCCGCCATCGCCTTTTCGTTCGCCTCCGGATCGCCCTTGATCGGAATCAGCGCACTCATGCCGCCGATGGCCGGTGCATTGCGGCGATGGCACGTCTTGAGCAACAGCAACGCATAAGCACGCATGAACGGCACCGTCATGTTGATGCGGCTGCGATCGGCCAGACAGAAATCGGCGTCGACCTTGAACTTCTTGATGCACGAGAAAATGTAGTCCCAACGACCGGCGTTCAGGCCCGAGCTATGCTCGCGCAGTTCGTACAGAATCTCGTCCATTTCGAACGCCGCGAGGATGGTCTCGACGAGCACCGTCGCCTTGATGGTGCCCTGCGCCACGCCCAGTTCGTTTTGCGCGAGCACGAAGACGTCATTCCACAGACGCGCTTCGAGATGGCTCTCCAGCTTCGGCAGATAGTAGTAAGGACCGAAGCCGCGCGCGAGCGACGTCCTGGCGTTATGGAAGAAATGCAGACCGAAGTCGAACAGGCTGCCCGACACGCGCACACCGTCCACGCTCACATGCTTTTCGTCCAGATGCCAGCCGCGCGGACGCACGATCAGCGTGGCCACCTTGTCGTTCAGCGCATAGCGCTTGCCATTCTGTTCGAGGCTGATGGTGCCGCTCACGGCGTCGCGCACGTTGATCTGACCTTGCAGCTGGTTGTGCCAGTTCGGGGTGTTCGAATCCTCGAAGTCGGTCATGTAGCTGTCAGCGCCGGAGTTCAGCGCGTTGATGATCATCTTGCGCTCGACCGGACCGGTGATTTCCACGCGACGGCATTGCAGCGCCGCCGGCAGCGGCGCGATGCGCCAGTCGCCGTCGCGAATCGCCTGCGTCTCGGGCAGGAAGTCGGGCACTTCACCGGCGTCGAGCCGGGCGACACGCGCTTCGCGTGCAGCAAGCAGCGCCTGACGTTGCGATTCGAACGCGCGATGCAGCTTGGCGACGAAGGCCAGCGCTTCGGGCGTCAGAATGGCTTCGTACTCGGGACGGATATCGGTGGCGTCGACATGCAGTTGCATGCCGGGGGGCAGGCTCAGGGGCATCAGGGATCTCCAACAGCTCGATTTATGTAAGAGGTGCGCCGCAAGGGGGAACATCAGGGGCTTTGCGCGGGGCCTCCCGCCTCGTTGGGCTGGTAAGGCACGCATCTCCGTCAATGCCGCGAGCCACGCGGCTCGTCAGCATTGACTGTCGATTTTATTATTGAAGTTAATCATCATAAAGATGCATGAAAATCACTTTATCTATGACTTTTTAGTACATAATCCATGCCATGGATCGCTTCAAACAAATCGAAACGTTCGTTGCCGTGGCCGCCAAGGGAAGTCTGTCTGCCGCCGCGACGCTCGAAGGTGTGGCCCCGGCCGTGATCGGGCGGCGTATCGACGCGCTTGAATATCGCCTGGGCGTGAAATTGCTCGTGCGCACGACTCGACGCGTCACGCTCACCTTCGAGGGCTCCGCCTTTCTCGAAGACTGCCAGCGCATTCTCAACGAGATGCACAACGCCGAAGCCGCCGTGTCTGCGGGAGGCGTGAAAGCGAGCGGACATCTGCGTCTCTCGGCGCCGGCCGGCTTCGGTCGACGGCACGTCGCCCCGCTGCTGCCGGTGTTCATTGGCGCGCATCCGGACGTCACCGTCACGCTCGATCTCTCCGACCGGCTGGTGGATCTGGTGAACGAAGGCTTCGATTGCGCGATCCGGTTGGGCGAACTGGCCGATTCCAGTCTCGTGTCGCTGCGACTCGGCGAGAACCGGCGCGTGTGCGTGGCAGCGCCCGCCTATCTCGCGCGGCACGGCCGCCCCGAATCGCTGGAGGCGCTCGCCCGTCACAACTGCCTGGCGTTCGGCGCCACTGCCAACCAGCAACGCGGCTGGACCTTCTCGCAAGACGGCAAGGTCGTCACCATCCGCGTGAGCGGGACGATGGAATGCACCGACGGTGCCGTGCTGCATGACTGGTGTCTGGAGGGCTACGGGCTCGCCTGGCGCTCGTGGTGGGAAGTCGGTGACGATATCCGCGCCGGTCGGCTCGTCACGGTGCTCGATGAATTTGCCGCGCCGCCTATCGGCATTCACGCCGTGTTCCCGCAACGCCGTCACCTGCCCTTACGCGTGCGTCTGTTCATCGACCATCTCAAGCATCACTACAGCAGTTCGGCATACTGGCAAGATGAACCGCTGCCGGGCGGCATGGCGTCAGGAGAATTGCACCAACGCTGAGCATGGGGCTTCGCACGGTGAGTGCCGGGCGGTGCGTACCGAGACGTGCGTCGATCCGACGCCACCATGCGACGGAACGTTTACTACGTAATAAGCGTCTCAATTATCGACATCATGCATGACCACCGGGTTTGCCCCCGTTGCTGCAACGCGCCAAAGCCATAGAATCGAATCGAAGGTTCCGCTGACGATGCGCAGGAGGCCATATGTTATTTACCCATATCCTCATTCCTACCGACGGCTCGGAGCTATCCGAAAAAGCCGTCACCGGCGGGCTCGAACTGGCACGAGCCCTCAACGCCAAAGTCACCGGCTATTGTTGTCTCGCCGAGTATCCCTACTCTCCCTTCAGCGAATACGTGCTCGAAGCCCCGGCAACGTTCAGTGAAAGGATCGCCGAAGAAGCGTGCGCGCATCTCGACGGTCTGGCGCAAGCGGCGGCCGCCGCAGGCGTGCCGTTCGAGCGCGACAGTTCCACGTTTCCAGCGCCCTATCTGGGCATCATCGACGCCGCGGAACGTCACGGTTGCGACGTCATTCTGATGGCATCGCATGGTCGGCGCGGTCTCACGAGCCTGCTGCTCGGCAGCGAGACGCAACGCGTGCTCGTGCACTCCAAGATCCCGGTACTCGTCTACCGTTGATCCGGCACTGAGCACCGTACGTATCAGGGCCATCAGGCCACCCGCGTGAGCGCGGGTGGCGTCCTGCTTCTGTTTGCCCGACTTGCGGACCGTCAGACCGATTTCGATGCCACATTGTCGAGACGGTAGCGCGGGGCCGGCTTCGCGTTCGAAAACTTGGGCGCGAGCAAGCGCCGGTCGGCTTCCCATCGCGCCCAATCGTCGCCGTCCTGCAACGTCGGGATCGTGACCGTTTCTCCCTGATCCAACCCCACCAGCGCCGCATCGACCAGATCCTCGGCGCTCATCGTGCTCGCCGCTTCCTTTTGCTTCGCGTATCCCGCGACATCCCAGAACTCGGTCGCCGTCGCCGCCGGCAGCACGGTCTGAATGCGTACCCCCTTGTTCGCGAGATCGCGCTGGAGGGCATGACCGAAACTCAGCACGTAGGACTTCGATGCACTGTAGACACCATTGAGTGCCTCGACCGCGATGCCGACGACGGACGCGATGTTGACGATCGTGCCGGCGCCTTTCGCGGCAAAGACGGGTGCGACGGCGTAGGTCAGACGCGTGAGTGCCGTGATGTTGAGGTCGATCATCGCGCTCATCTCGTCGACGTCGCTATCGAGCACCGACGCCACCGATCCCACGCCGGCATTGTTCACGAGGAGCGTGATGCTCGCGTCGTCGCGCAGCACGTTTTCGAGGGTCGCGAGTTCGGCTTTGTCGTTGAGGTCGATGGCAAGCGTCTTCACCGAGCGCCCGGTTGCCGCGATCAGCCGCTCGGCGAGTGCCGTCAGACGTGCGGCGTTGCGGGCGACGAGAATCAGGTCGTAGCCGCGTCGCGCCAGACGGTCGGCGTATACCGCACCGATCCCTGCGGAGGCGCCCGTGATCAGCGCCGTGCCCTTCGTGGTCGGCACCGACGATGCGGTGGAAACTGGATTCGGGGATTGTTCAGTCGTCGTCATGATTCGTTTCTCGTTCGGAAAATGGCTCCGGCGGGCTGCCGGGATGACAGTCATTCTGGTACCGATGCAAAACATCCTCAATGACGTAGATGCAATGATTTAGGTCAATTAAAATGACCTGAAAATCCATTGATACGTCTTGAATCCTGTATATTCCAAAAATCAGGACATTCTCTGGAGCAACGATCATGCATACCGTCGGCCTCGTCGTCTACCCCGGATTCCAGGCGATGAGTCTCTCCGTGGCGAGCGTCTTCGAGTACGCCAACGTCTTGCGAGGCGAGCGCATCTATCAGTTCCGGCTGGTGTCCGAGGACGGCGGCCCCGTGATGACCTCGCAGAGCTTCTCCGTCAACACCGACCGGCTCCGGGACTCGACTTACGACACCCTGATCGTCGCCGGCGGCAACGACGGCCAACTGCCGTCGCCCGGCCTGCTCGCTTATCTGCGCAACGCGCCGAACGAAAGCCGGCGCATCGCCTCCATCTGCACGGGGTCTTTCGTGCTGGCGGCTGCCGGGTTGCTCGACGGGAAACGCGCGACCACGCACTGGTTTCACGCGCAGGAATTCCGTCAGCTTTACCCCGACGTTCTGCTCGACGAAGATCGCATCTTCGTGGTGGATGGACAGCTATGGACGTCTGCCGGCATGACGGCGGGCATCGACCTTGCATTGGCCATCGCGGAGAAGGATCTCGGGTTGGAGACGACGCGACAGATTGCCCGCAAGCTGGTCGTGTACCAGCGCCGCGGCGGCGGGCAGTCGCAGTTCTCGGCGTTGCTCGAACTCGACGCCAAGTCCGACCGGGTGCAGATGGCGCTCACGTACGCCAGGGAGAATCTAAGCGCCCCGCTGTCGGTCGAGACGCTGGCTGACGTGGCTCGACTGAGCCCACGCCAGTTCAGTCGCGTCTTTCGTGAGGAGACCGGCCAGTCGCCCGCGAAGGCTGTCGAGCGGCTGCGCGTCGAAGCGGCGCGACTGATGATGGAGACCACGCGTCATCCCATCGAAATCATTGCGCGCGAGACAGGATTCGGCGACCGGGAACGCATGCGTCAGGCATTCTTGCGCGCGTTCGGGCAGTCGCCGCAAGCGATTCAACGCACGTCCGGGAGTGCGGCACTCGTGTGATGCCGAACGCACAGGGTCGTGGCCGGCCCGGTTTACCGGGCGCAATGCCTGCCCGACAACGTGAGTCATCGATCTGAAGCGGCAATGAAAAAAGGCCCGTGAGCCGGATAAGCTCACGAGCCTTCTCTCGTTCAGGCGTGCTTGCAGCCCTCACCGCGACGGGAACGCCGTCAGGTCTGCCCCGGCCGGATAAGCCGGACGCGCGATCGTCTCGACACGATACGTTCCGCCGGCCGGCCATGCGCCCCCACGCGCATCGTCGTCCTGCGGGCGCATCGCACCCTCCCTCAGCCCGGTCAGGCTGCCTTGACCTGCGCCTTCTTTTCGTCGAAGAACTGTTCGTCCTCCGTCGAACCCTTCAGGGCCGTGGTCGATGCGTCACGCTCGATCGTTTGCGTGACGGCATCGAAGTAGCCCGTACCCACCTCGCGCTGGTGCTTGACTGCCGTGAAGCCCTTGTCGGCTGCGGCGAATTCGGCTTCCTGCAACTCCACGAAGGCGCTCATCTGACGACGGGCGTAGCCGTGAGCCAGGTTGAACATCGAGTAGTTCAGGCTGTGGAAGCCGGCCAGCGTGATGAACTGGAACTTGTAGCCCATCGCACCGAGTTCCTTCTGGAACTTGGCGATGGTGGCGTCGTCGAGGTTCTTCTTCCAGTTGAACGACGGCGAGCAGTTGTACGAAAGCATCTTGCCCGGGAAGTGCTTGTGGATGCCTTCCGCGAATTGCTTGGCGAACTCGAGATCCGGCTTGCCGGTTTCGCACCACACCAGGTCAACGTACGGTGCGTAGGCAAGACCGCGAGCAATGGCCTGATCCAGACCGTTACGCGTGCGGTAGAAGCCTTCGACCGTGCGCTCGCCGGTGCAGAACGGCTGATCGAGCGGATCCACGTCGGCGGTAATCAGGTCGGCCGCTTCGGCATCGGTACGGGCGATGAGCACCGTCGGCACGCCCAGCACGTCGGCAGCCAGACGCGCCGCCACCAGCTTTGCCACGGCTTCGCGCGTCGGCACGAGCACCTTGCCGCCCATGTGGCCGCACTTCTTGACCGAAGCGAGCTGATCTTCGAAGTGCACGCCGCCGGCGCCCGCTTCGATCATCGCCTTCATCAGTTCGAAGGCGTTGAGCACGCCACCGAAACCGGCCTCTGCGTCGGCCACGATCGGGGCGAAGTAATCGATATAGCCTTCGTCGCCCGGATTCTTGCCTTCCGACCACTGGATCTGATCGGCGCGCGTGAAGGTGTTGTTGATACGGCGCACGACCTGCGGCACCGAGTTCGCCGGGTACAGCGACTGATCCGGGTACATTTCACCGGCAACGTTGGCGTCGCCGGCAACTTGCCAGCCCGACAGGTAGATGGCCTTGAGACCGGCCTTCACCTGCTGCATGGCCTGATTGCCGGTGAGCGCGCCGAGGGCGTTCACGAACGGCTCGTCGTTGATCATGCTCCACAGGCGCTCGGCGCCGCGACGCGCCAGCGTTTGTTCCGGCTGAATCGAGCCGCGCAGACGCACCACGTCTTCGGCCGAATAACCCCGCTTGATACCCTTCCAGCGCGGGTTGGTCGCCCAGTCTTGTTCGAGTTGCTTCACTTGCTCTTGGCGCGTCGTCATGATGATCTCTCCTGGTTTCTCGATACAGATATAAAGGGGGTAATCCGTTGCTGCCCGATGATCGCCGCGACTGCGGTTGACCGCTTTCGGCGTGTCCAGATCGGCAGGTCTTGTATAAGAGTTTAGGGATTTCTCATGCAACGCAACAGAACGAATCAGCGTCTCATTGAAGATTTTTTATATATATAAATCAAATACTTGAATAAATAATTTCTCAATATGAAACGTTATTTTCCTTCCTGAAATTGCTGGGTTGTGCCAAGCAGCGCAAATTTTTACGCACCGCAAAGGCATTCCACATCATGAAAAAAGCCGATGACACAGGTCATCGGCTTTGGAAGATTTGCCTCGCCAGGGACGCTATCGTCCCGAGGGTGAGTGACTGGAGACGTTCTGCGCGCGCGTCGAGGCCGCGCTACGCATGCTCTAGGACGCGGCTCGGCGTGTGGACGGAACCGTCTTGGGCGGCTTGCAGACCAGCCAGACAGCCACGGCGATGAAGCAGCCGCCGAAGAAGTGAGCCATCGTGACGGCTTCGTCCAGAAACAGTGCCCCCCACAGCACGCCGAACGGCGGGATCAGGAACGTGACGGTCAGCGAGCGCAGCGGCCCGAGATCGGCAATCAACCGGAAGAACAACATATAGGCGACGGCGCTGCACAGGAAGCCGAGCGCGGCCATCGCAGCCCAGACGCCGGCGGTCGTCGGCCCCGGCATACCGGACGTTGCGCTCACGTACCCGAAGAACGGCAGCAGCACCACCGCGGCCCCCAGTTGGCTGCCGAAAGCGACGAGCTTGGCGTCGAGGCCACCTTTTTCGGTGATCCAGCGTTTGGTGAGATAGCCCGCGAGCCCATAGCAGGACGTGGCGACCAGACAGGCGAGCGCGCCCATCAGGACCGGCCCCGACATCGTGACCGGGCCCGTGCGTGTCAGCACCGCCACACCGATCAGCCCGAGCACCACGCCCCAGCTCTTCGCCCCGGTCAGGCGCTCGCGGAAAAACAGCGTGCCGATAACCACACCCATCATCGGCGTGGTGGCGTTGAGAATCGCGGAGTATCCGGCGGGCAGCACACGTGCGGCGAGGCAGTACATCACGAACGGGATGCCGGAATTGATGACGCCGAGCAGCATCGACGCCCCCAGCAATCCTTTGAACTCCCAACGAACGCGCAGTACCAGCAAGATCACAGCCAGACCGACGGCACCCAGCGTGACGCGGAAAAACGCAGTGGGTAGCGGCCCGAGCGCGGGCACGATGATGCGCATGAAAAGAAAGCTCGCGCCCCAGATGGCAGAGAGCGTCAGCAAACGGGCTATATCGGATGAACGCATGGTCGGACGGACGGCACGCGGGGCCGCCCGGAAAGAATCGGGATGCCTGAATCGTCCCACAACGTCACCCGCGACGCTGGTCATAATCGGACATGACGCGCTCGGGTCAGAGCCCCTTGATCATTTTGATCACAAGGTCATCAGGTCGCCCGCCCGGAATCGCCCAGGCACTCGCCCAAAGATGGATTCGTACCGCGTGTTTTCGGAATCGTCGTATTGAAGCCGAGAAACCCCGTTCGATAAGGTCATGCGTCGTACTCACGGAGCCTTCATACGATATGTCGTATTCAACGTTGCCCGCGCCAGTCCTTTGCCACACGTTACACCCGCTTCCGAGGCGTCACGTTCAGCGTCAGAGCGCCCTGCCCGCGATCGCTTCGCGCGGTTACGATCTCTGGAATCATTACGAGGTCAGTTGGCTGGACATGCACGAGCGCCCGCAAATCGCCGTCGTCGAACTGGTCATTCCGTGCGATTCGCCTTTCACGCTTGAGATGACCGATGCCCAGCGGTACTTCCTGACACTCCGCGAATGCCGCTTCGAATCGTCGGACGCTCTGGAAGCCCACATCGCCGGAGAACTGTCGCGCTGCCTCAACGCGTATGTTCTTGTTCGGACCACTCCCGTTCGCCAGGCCGTTCGCAGTACTGCCATGGCGGGTCCTCACTCGGAAACGCTGAACACGGAGCCTGTCCCGCTGGTGCGCGGTGGTGTCGATGCCAAGCTATTGCGTCAGCGCCGGGACGCCGACGCGCCGTCGACGTCCGCCGTTCATGAGTGTCTGACCTCAGACCTGTTAAGTGTGCGTTGTCCGCTGGGCGGTGGCGTCGACTACGGAACGGTATGGGTCGAACACGAAGGCGCCGCCATTTGCCGACGCTCGCTCATGGCGTATGTCCTGTCGTACCGCGACAGCGCTTTATACATTGAGCAATGCGTGGAGACGCTCTTCTCCGATATTCTCACGCGCTGCACACCGTCGCGATTGACGGTCGGCGCTCGCTTCACCCGACGCCACGGGCTCGACATCAATCCGGTCCGATCGACACACGCGGTCGCCATCACCAACCTGCGCACCGTTCGCCAATGACAGCCCCTACCCAGAGATTCTCCGCGGCGCTTTCCGAGCCACCCGACGCCGACGCCACGCTCACACCTCAGACTACACGGATCACGCCGGCCGTCATCGTGCTGGCGATCGGGTTTGTCAGCTTCCTCTTGATCTCGAACGCGCTGGGCGCGCGGGTGTGCGAAGTCACGCTCCCATGGCGCCTCGCCGGTGAGCCATTCCGGCTCACTTTCTCCGCCGCGCTGATCAGCTTTCCGTTGGCGTATCTGTTTTCATCCGCGCTGACGGAGGTCTACGGCTATCGCATCAGCCGCCTGGTGATATGGGGAGGCCTCGGTGCGAATCTGGCAATGCTGGCGTTCCTATGGCTAATGGCCATGTTGCCGACCGACCCGGCTTGGGCAGCCCAAACCGGCTTTACCGATGAAGTTCAGCGACGCTGGTTCGAGTCGATCGCCCACATGTTTCTGGCGTCCGTGTCGGCATGCTTCGTGGGTGAGTTCGCCAACGCCGCGACGCTGGTGCGTATGAAAGTCGCGATGCATGGCCGACTGGCGAGCCTTCGTCTGATGGCAGGCAATGCGCTTGCCGCGCTGCTGGACTCAGTCGTCTTCGTCGTCGTGGCGTTTGCTTACGTGCTCGATGTCGACGCAATGGCACGCATGGCCGGGCTCGAATTCGTCTTCAAATGCGCACTGCAATGGCTGATGTTGCCGTTTACGGTCGGTCTGACGCGTTGGCTCAAACGCAACGACGACATCGATCACTATGACGTCGGCACATCGCTGAATCCCTTCGGTTTGCATCTCTCATCGTCACCTCCGCCACACCGAAACCGATAACAGGCGCCGGACGCTGCCCATGACACTCACGCGGCGCTCGAACCCCGTGCGCGGCGATGGGCGACCCAGTCGCCGCCGGAAATCTGCGGAAGCTGGCTCACCGCCGACTCGCCCACGGGGTAGACGATGCAAGCGTATGTCGCACCGTTGCATGTCACGTCGCGCATCTCACGAACGAACAACCCCGCTTTGCCCGGGTAGACGGCTTCGATTTCGTCGAGTACGGGAATCAACGCCGGGGAAATGCGATAGACGTCACCGGTAACCTGCTCGGCCTGTCCGGATGACGCCCCGTCCAGCACCATGCCCGGATAGTGACCGAAATCGTAGAGGCGTCCGCCGAGCGCAGAGGCGCCGACGAACACCGGCGCCGCAATCCCGTGACGCGCCGCCGCACGCATCATGTCGTTGATCTCGCCCGCACGCAGCGTGCCATAGACGAAGACGTGCACGGCGTCGCCCTGCGGATCGGTCGCGGGAGAAGGCGTCGAAGTATCGGGCGAGGCAGTCGTCATGTCGGGGGTCCGGATCGAAAGTGACAGGCAACGAGTTTACACTTACAAAAATCCCAATTGTCGCGATCACGCCATGCCGAATCTTGCGCCCGAGCCATCCGGTCCAATGGATGCCGAGCCGCCCACCGCCATCCAAAGCGAGTTCGACAGCTATGTCGTGCCCGAAGCCTTCGCGCCGACGCGAGCGCGCCCGGTACGCTTGCGTGCGCGGCCGTTGAGCGACGGTATTCGCGTGCCCAACCATCGACACGCCTGGGCGCAGGTCGCCTACACGCCGCGCGGCGTCATCCAGATCGCCGTCGCAGACGCCGCGTGGATCGTCCCGCCATCGCGCGCCATCTGGATTCCGCCCGATATCGAGCACAGCCTTCAGGTCAATGAGCCGTCGTATCTGCGCACACTTTACGTGCATCCCGAGGTCATTCCCTCCGGCCTCGATCACTGTCGTGTGGTGGAAGTCTCGCCGTTGCTGCGCGAACTGATCGCCGCCATCGACGTCCCCGAGCAGGATCTCGACACGCCACGCGAGCAAATGCTCGGCGGTTTGATTCTGGACGAATTACGCCGCGCATCTCCGCTACCGCTGGAGGTGCCTCTGCCGCGCGACAAACGGCTGCTCACGCTTTGCAACGCGATGCTCGCCGATCCGGCGCGCGCCTGGACGCTCGATCAATGGGCACGGTATGCCGGTGCGAGCCCGCGCACCATCGGACGCCTGTTCCGGCAGGAACTGAATATGAGCTTCGTGCAGTGGCGCCAGCAGGCTGTCCTGGCGCAGGCGATTCCGCTTGCCTCGAAAGGCTACCCGCTGGCTCGCATCGCCCGCGAACTGGGCTATCGGAGTCAGAGCGCGTTTTCCGCGATGTTCAAACGCACCTTCGGACGCACCCCGACCGATTTCTTCGCCACGCCGCCGGACATCACATCTGGCGGAACAAGTGAGCGTACTGACGACTGACGGCCACGCGGTCTTTTCGTCGCTTGAGCTTGAGGGTCAGACGGCCGAGCGGCGTGTGCTGCGCGCTAACGACCTCGCCGACATTGACCACGGTGCTGCGGTGCACTTGCCAGAAGCGCGACGGATCGAGCTGCGGCAGCAGTTCACGCAAACTCGTGCGAATCAGCAGATCGCCATCGACCGTTGCCACGACGACGTATTTATCCGCCGCTTCGAAAAAGCAGATTTCCTCGACCGGCACGATGCGGATCTCGTCGCGCACGGAAGCCCGCACGAATTGCAGGTACTCGCGAGGGGCTTGTGGCATCGTCGGTGCCCCGAGTGCGCCAGTGGCGCCATCCGTCGGCTTCGTGCCTGGCACACGATTCGCACCGCTGGCCCCATGACGGTCATGCGCACCGTTCTCACTCTTCGCCCCCGGCGCGCCCGGCGCGCCGCTTGTCGCCGCCGTCGCTGACGGCACGGTCTCCAGATGCGCGCGCAGCGTCGTCAGCAACTGGGAGAGCGTGTCACCGGTTGGGGCAGCCAGGCGCTCGCGTACACGTGCCACCGTCCGCGCGAGTCGCTCTGGCTCGACTGGCTTGAGCAGATAGTCGACGGCGGCGGCGTCGAAGGCATCGAGTGCGTAGCGGTCGAAAGCCGTCACGAACACGATTTGCGGCGGATGGGCCAGCCGGGCGCAAGCGCGGGCGACGTCGATGCCGGTTGCACCGGGCATCGAGATGTCGAGAAACACGACATCCGGACGCGCTTGCGCAATGGCGGCAATCGCCGACGTGCCGTCCGATGCGTCGGGCAGCACTTGCAACTCGGGCCACGCCTGCGCCAGCATGGCGCGCAGCGCGTCGGCGAGCAACGGTTCATCTTCGGCAATCAGGGCGACGGGGGATGTCATGCACTCCACTCTCTGCGACTAGAAACCTGGGTACCGCTTGCACTGCCGACGGCGTCCGCACCTACGGACGCCCTCACCGGCAAACGCAGCGTTGCGACGACACCCTGCGGCACGCCTTCACTGAGCGTGAGGCGCGCCTCGTCGCCATAGAGCACCCGCAAGCGCTCCCGAATATTCGTCAGACCGATACCAGCGGTACGTGCAGAACGGTCGGTATCGATTCCGCCAGACGCCATGGCCGTGTCGACGGCGAAACCTGCGCCGTCGTCCGCTACCCGAAGCACGACATACGTCACACCGGACCTTATGCCGGATGCCACGCCGGACGTCATGCCCGATGCTTCACCGCTCCCCGCAAGCTCCAGCCGGGCGCTCACGGTCACCGTTGCGCCCATGGACAGCGGTTCCACACCATGTTTGACCGCGTTCTCGACCAGCGGCTGCACGAGCATCGGCGGAAGACTCACCGCGCGACATTCGTCCGGCAGATCGAACGTATAACGCAAACGCTCGCCGAAACGTACCTGCTGAATCGCCAGTAAGGCATCGAGCAGCGCAAACTCGTCGGCGAGTGTCGTCGCATCGGCACGGGTCGCCGCAAGCGAGGCACGCAGGAACCGGTTGAGATGCCCGAGCAGCACGCGCGCCCGCGCCGGATCGCTCGCGATGAGCGAGTCGAGATTGGCCAGCACATTGAACAGAAAGTGGGGTTCCAGTTGCGCTTGCAGTGTCTGAAGGCGGGCATGCACCAGTTGCCTGTCAGCGGCCGCCTCACGCAATGTCTGCTGCGCTGCCGCTTCGCGCAACTGCGCGATACGCGCCCGCGACCAGCCGTGATAACTGCCGATCGCCGAGGCGATCAGCGCAATCAGCAACGCCAGCGGCAAGGCATGACCGTTCACGGGCCGCCACATCGACAGCGGCAGTCCCAGCAACGCCGTGCCCGTCGCAATGCCCAATACCAGGCCGGCGACACAGCCGCCGACGACGAGCGTCAAAAACCAGGGCATCGATGGTCGGGCGTCGCCCCAGATCACCCGGCGGCCACCGTCGATGAACAGTGTGATGGCAATGCCGATGCACTGACTGAAGACAAGGTTCTGCCAGAACGTGCCGCCGAAGCCGATCACCCATAGCAGGAACGCCACAACCGTATTGAACAGAAGGACGCCGGCCAACTCACGAGCGAAGCGATGCCCGTGGCCGCGCAACGTCCCGAGAGCGCCGGCGTGCTCAGTCTGTACGGATGAGGGAGATTTCATCGTCGAACTCATTGCCCTGCCCCTCCCGCTGCCGCGATCCACGTCGCAGCGGCTGCGTCGTTCTCAACCGTCGATGCGGACGTCATGAGGGTTTGCGTTGGTTTATGCGGCGTAATTTGCGTCTGTTTTAATGCACCTGCCTGCTTATCGCTATTGTCGCCATGCCGGGCATCGGTGGGCCCCGGCGCGGGAGATCCCCCCGGCGGTACGTCATGTTGCCACACTTGGGCGAGCGCGACGCTGAGCGTGCGCCCCGGCACCACGACGGCGGCAATGCCCGCAATCGCCAGCCCGGCGTACAGGCCGAGCATCTGACGGCGATGCGCGGCGACGTGGTGCTGCCGGATCGCCCTCACGGCAAACACCAGACTCACCAGCACGTACATGGCGAGCGCGTGCAGCCACGAAAAATGGCCCTTCTCCAGTTCGCGAATACCGAAGCTCGTCGCGGCAGTCGCGGCCATCGCCACGACCCACAGACGCCCCAGCCACCGATGTCGCGGTGTGCCTCGCGGTGCGAGCAGAATGCCTGCCCCCGCCAGCAACGCCGTCACCGCCGCCCCCAGATGCATCGCCACTATCGTCGCCATGATGTCCTCGTCAGGTTGATTCATGGCGTGACGATAGGACGCGGGCGCACCCGGCACATCCGGCTTGCGACGAACGGACGGCGATCCTCGCCAACGGTTGCCGGATGGCGCGAATGACAGCGGTCGTTTCCGGGGGCATCCCATCACGTCCGGCCGCTATTCGATGGTGACGGCAGTCGCAGCAACCGCAAGGACCGCAGCGGTCGCGCATTTTCGCCGAGGATTGTGACATGACGATGCACGCGAGCCGCCGACCGTCCGGCGAGGGACCAACGGGGCTGTCAGCTAGCGCAACGCGGTGAAAAAAATCCCCGCGCTCCTTGCGAAGCGCGGGGATGACGACCTGCATTTCCGGCGATAACGCCGGCCGACGCCTTACTCGGCGGCGGCTTCGGTCTGCTCGCTCACCTTCGCGGCAGATTCACCCTCGAAAGTGAAGCGACCATTACGCCAGTCGACCGGGATCGTGTCCTTCGGCCCGAACTTGCCCGCGAGCACCAGCTTGGCGACCGGGTTCTCGATCTCCTGCTGAATCGCCCGCTTGAGCGGACGCGCCCCGAACACCGGATCGAAGCCCTCGCGCGCCACATGCGTGAGCGCCGCCTTGGTGACTTCGAGATTCATGTCGAGCTTCGCCAGACGTCGGCGCAGGATCTCGATCTGGATCGTGGCAATCGACTCGATATGCTTCTGGTCGAGTCCGTGGAACACCACGACTTCGTCGATCCGGTTCAGGAACTCGGGACGGAAGTGATCCTTGATCTCCGTCCACACCGCGTCCTTGATCCGTTCCTGCGGCTCGCCGACCATCGACTGAATCATCGACGACCCGAGGTTCGACGTCATCACGATCACCGTGTTCTTGAAGTCCACGGTGCGTCCCTGACCATCGGTCATCCGGCCATCGTCGAGCACTTGCAGCAGCACGTTGAAGACATCCGGGTGCGCCTTTTCGACCTCGTCGAGCAGGATCACGCTGTACGGCTTGCGACGCACGGCTTCCGTCAGATAACCGCCTTCCTCATAGCCGACGTAGCCCGGCGGCGCCCCGATCAGACGCGCCACGCTGTGCTTCTCCATGAACTCGCTCATGTCGATGCGAATGAGGTGATCCTCCGAATCGAACAGGAACATGGCGAGCGCCTTGCACAGCTCGGTCTTGCCCACACCGGTCGGCCCCAGGAACAGGAACGAACCATACGGACGGTTCGGATCCGACAACCCGGCGCGCGAACGGCGGATGGCATCGGCCACGGCGGTAATCGCCTCGTCCTGCCCCACCACACGCTCGTGCAGCTTGCCTTCCATATTGAGCAGCTTTTCGCGCTCGCCCTGCATCATCTTCGACACGGGAATGCCCGTGGCGCGCGAGATGACCTCGGCGATTTCTTCCGTGCCCACCTGCGTGCGCAACAGACGCGGCTGCGACTGCTGTCCCGCGGCTTCGGCGGCGTCGGCGTCCTTCAACTGGGCTTCGAGTTGCGGCAGCTTGCCGTATTGCAGCTCAGCGACCTTGTCGAGCTTGCCTTCGCGTTGCAGCTTTGCGATCTCGGCACGCACACGGTCGATCTCTTCCTTGACCTGCGCGCTGCCCTGCACGGCGGCCTTCTCGGCCGTCCACACCTCTTCGAGATCGGCGTATTCGCGCTCCAGACGCGAAATCTCTTCCTCGATCAACGCCAGACGCTTCTGCGAGGCTTCGTCCGTTTCCTTCTTGACGGCTTCGCGTTCGATCTTCAACTGGATGAGACGACGGTCGAGCTTGTCCATCACTTCCGGCTTTGAATCGATTTCCATCTTGATCTTCGACGCCGCCTCATCGATCAGGTCGATGGCCTTGTCCGGCAGGAAGCGATCGGTGATGTAGCGCTGGCTCAGCTCCGCCGCTGCCACGATGGCCGGGTCGGTGATCTCCACGCCGTGGTGCAGTTCGTATTTTTCCTGCAAGCCACGCAAGATGGCGATGGTCGCCTCGACGCTCGGCTCTTCGACGAGCACCTTCTGGAAACGGCGCTCCAGCGCGGCATCCTTCTCGATGTACTTCCGATATTCGTCCAGCGTGGTCGCGCCGATGCAATGCAGCTCGCCGCGCGCGAGCGCCGGCTTGAGCATGTTGCCCGCATCCATCGCGCCTTCAGCCTTGCCTGCACCGACCATCGTATGAATTTCGTCGATGAACAGAATCGTGCGGCCTTCATCCTTGGCAATGTCGTTCAGCACGCTCTTCAGACGCTCTTCGAACTCGCCGCGGAACTTCGCGCCGGCCAGCAACCCGGCCATGTCGAGCGCGAGCACGCGCTTGTTCTTGAGCGACTCCGGCACTTCGCCGTTGACGATACGCTGGGCAAGGCCTTCCACAATGGCCGTCTTGCCCACGCCCGGCTCGCCGATGAGCACCGGGTTGTTCTTCGTGCGGCGTTGCAGGATCTGGATCGTGCGACGAATTTCGTCGTCGCGGCCGATCACCGGATCGAGCTTGCCAGCGGCCGCGCGCTCGGTCAGATCGAGCGTGTATTTCTTGAGCGCTTCGCGTTGCCCTTCGGCATCCTGACTATCGACGGAAGCGCCGCCGCGCACGCCTTCGATGGCGGCTTCCAGCGATTTGCGGGTCAGGCCGCGTGCGCGAGCCAGCTTGCCCGTCTCGCCCTTGTCGTCGGCGAGCGCGAGCAGGAACATTTCGCTGGCGATATAGCTGTCGCCATGCTTCTGCGCTTCCTTGTCGGCCTGATTGAGCAGGCCTGCGAGATCGCGGCCGACCTGCACATTGCCGTCGGTGCCCTGCACCTGCGGCAGCTTGGCCAGCGCCGTCTCGATGTCATGCGCCAGCGGCTGAACCTGCACGCCTGCGCGTTGCAGCAGCGAGCGCGCGGCGCCCTCGGGTTGTGCGATCAGCGCGGCGAGGAGGTGCAGCGGCTCGATGTATTGCTGGTCGCGACCGACTGCCATGCTTTGGGCATCAGCCAGCGCTTCCAGGAACTGCGTGGTGAATTTGTCTTGTCGCATCTAGTGCTCCGGTAAGAAATCTCTCTGGATCGGATGTGCGGACAATCCCCTGTGGTTTCAAGGGGCATTACAGCGCGACATTTGACATTTCGCGCAATGCCGGACGGGGGCCGGCTTCAGGGCTTGTTGCGAGGGCATGGCGCCCTCTCGTTGCGTTGGCTGCGTCGGGGCGTGCGCTGGGTCCATGCCTTGAGGCAACCGCAGGACACGCCCGGGTTTGAGGCTCATAATAGCCATTTTCAGCACGCCGCACCATGCGTCCTCCTGACGGCCGGAAGCCCGGATTCCCGTCATGGCGGGCTCGGCTGTCCGTCGACATGTCTACCCAGATTTCCCACCCAATCAACGCCGAAGCCAACGATCCGGGCGCCCCGAACCGCCTCGAATGGCCTGCGGCCCGCCTGTCCGAGATCGACGAAGACGCCGTGCGCCTGCTCGTCCATACGTTCTACGGGCGCATTCGTGACGACGACCTGCTCGGCCCCGTCTTTCGGCAGGCGCTCGAAGGTCGCTGGGACATGCATCTGGAGAAAATGGTGGCGTTCTGGTCCAGCATCGTGCTCGGGGCCAAACGCTACCGCGGCAATGTGACGCAGGCCCATCAGCCCTTCGGTCATCTGAGCGGCGAGCACTTCAGCCGCTGGCTCGCCCTATTCTTCGACACGCTGGACAAGCTGTTCGAACCGCAGGCAGCCTTCTCCTTCGCGGAACCCGCGATCCGGATCGCGGAAAGCCTTCAGTTGAACCTGTTCGGATGGGAATACACGCTGCCGCCGGCGCAACGGGCGCTGCTCGACAGCATCAAGCAGCGGCGGCCGGCACGGCCACATGAGTGACCCGCGGCCAAGGGACCGGTGACGGTTTAGGAACCGTTAAGGGGCGCTAAGGGGCGCTAAGGGGCGCTAAGGGGCGCTCAAAGTCGTCTCAGGACTTCTCGCCACTCGCCCAGCGCTCACGGGCGGCGGTATCGGTCTCGCGGGCGTCGACCCAGCGTTCGCCCTGCGGCGTCGATTCCTTCTTCCAGAACGGCGCTTCGGTCTTCAGATAGTCCATGATGAATTCGCACGCGGCAAACGCATCCCCGCGATGTGCCGACGTCACGGCCACCAGCACGATCTGATCGCCCGGCCCCAGTTCGCCATACCGGTGGATCACCAGCGCATCGAACAGACGCCAGCGTTCGCGCGCCTGCACGACGATGGCCTCCAGCGCCTTTTCCGTCATGCCCGGGTAGTGCTCGAGCGTCATGCGCGAGACATCCTTGCCGTCGTTCAGGTCGCGCACGGTACCCACGAAGGTCGCCACAGCGCCCACGCGCAGATCGTCCGCCCGCAAACGCCGGATTTCCTCCGACAGGTCGAAATCTTCAGTCTGAACACGAATCGGCATGGAATCTCGTTCCCTCTAGCTCAACCGCCGGTCACCGGCGGGAAGAATGCGACTTCGCAACCCTCGGTCAGGCGGGTGGACGCCGGCACCATCGTGTGGTTCAACGCCATGCGCAATGAGCGTTGCGGCCCGAGCGTCTCGGCCCAGACCGGGCCGCGCGTGCACAGCCATTCGCGCACGTCTCCCACCGTGGCAACCCCTGCGGGCACCGCATCCACGTGCTCCTCAGCGACATTCAGCGCCTCGCGGACACTGGCGAAAAAGCGAAGATCGATCTGCATAGTCTGTCCGGCGTGCCGCCCGGGTTTGCGGGCCGCACCCCTGTCTCTCAATATAGAAGGTCGGAGAACGGCAGGAACGCCACCGTCTGCCCCGCTTCGATGCGATGCTCCGGCGGATTGTCGATGAGACCATCGCCCCAGACGGTCGAGGTCAGCACCGCCGAACTCTGATTCGGGAAGGCGTCGAGGCCGCCCTGATCGTTGATGCGGGCGCGCACGAACTCGTTGCGGCGGTCCGCCTTCTTCTGCGTGAAATCGGCGCGCATCGCAATACGGCGCGGCGTGACGTTCGCCGCCCCCTGCAAACGCAGGATAAACGGGCGCACGAACAGCAGGAACGTCACGAAGCTCGACACCGGATTGCCCGGCAGGCCAATGAAATGCGCCGTCTCGCCGTTCGCCCGGTTGACCTCGCCATACGCGAGCGGCTTGCCCGGCTTGAGCGCGATCTGCCACAGATTGAGACGCCCCTCCGCTTCCACCGCCGGCTTGACGTGATCTTCCTCGCCGACCGAGACACCGCCTGACGTGATGATCAGGTCGTTGCCGCGCGCCGCGTCGCGCAAGATCGCGCGGGTGGCCGCCAGATTGTCAGGCACGATGCCGTAATCGGTCATCTCGCAGCCCAGATTTTCCAGCAGGCTGCGCAACACGAAACGATTGGAGTTGTAGATGCTGCCGGCGCGCAACGGCTCGCCGGGCATCGTCAGTTCGTCGCCGGTGAAGAACACGGCCACGCGAAGACGCCGGGCGACCTGAAGCTTCGCGATGCCCACCGACGCCGCCAGACCCAGCGCCGGCGCGCGCAACCGGGTACCGGCTGCCAGCACCACGCTGTCACGGCGAATGTCGGCGCCCTGTCGGTTGACGAACTCACCCGCGAGCGGCGTATGACGGATGACGACCGAGCCATCGTCACGCGCTTCGCACTGCTCCTGCATCACGACGGCATCCGCGCCCGGCGGCACCGGCGCTCCCGTGAAAATGCGCGCCGCGGTGCCGCTGGCGAGCGGCTGCGGGGCGTGCCCGGCGGGAATGCGCTGCGAGACGGGCAACACCGTCTCGGCGCCGCGCAGATCGGCCACACGCACGGCGTAGCCGTCCATCGCGCTCGTGTCCATCGGCGGGACATCGAGCGTGGCGACGACATCGGCCGCCAGCACACGGCCGTTCGCCGCGAGCGTATCGACTGTCTCGCGCGAATCGAGCGGACGCGCCGCGGCCAACACCGCGTCGAGAGCTTCTTGAGTACTCAGCATGCAAATGGCCCGGAAGTCATGGGGTGCCCTACCGCTAACGCACATAAAGCGTAATAAGGCGCCCGATTCATGGAACGACGGCTCACAGGCCGGTGTGCTCCGCGATGTAGGCCTTCACGCGCTCGGCATCGTTCGGCACCGTATCGAAACGCTGCGGCAGCGATTCGAGTTGCTCGAAACCGGCCGGACGCGGCGGCTCGCGGTGCAACGCCTCGCGAATCGTCTCGGCGAACTTCGCCGGCTGTGCCGTCTCCAGCACGACCATCGGCACGCCGGGTTCGAGCGCTTCGCGCGCGACCTTCACGCCATCGGCCGTGTGGGTATCGATCACGATGTCGTAGCGCTTGGCCACGTCCTGAATCGTCGCCAGACGGTCCGCGTGCGTGCTGCGTCCGGACACAAAGCCGAACTGGGTCACGCGGGCGAACGCCTCACTGCCCGACAGATCGAAGCCGCCCTCGCGCTCGACCTTCGAGAGCAGGTCGGCCGTCGCGGTGGCGTCGCGGCCCAGCAGATCGAACAGGAAGCGCTCGAAGTTCGATGCCTTCGAGATGTCCATGCTCGGGCTGCTGGTATGGAACGTTTCGGCCGACTTGCGCACGCGGTAACGACCTGTGCGGAAGAACTCGTCGAGCACGTCGTTTTCGTTGGTCGCCACGACCAGCTTGCGGATCGGCAGGCCCATCATGCGCGCGATGTGACCGGCGCAGACGTTGCCGAAATTGCCCGACGGCACGGTGAACGACACTTCGCCGTCCTGTCCCGACTTGCCGCCCGTGGCTGCGAAGTAGCCCTTGAAGTAATACACGACCTGCGCCACGACGCGCGCCCAGTTGATCGAATTGACGGTACCGATCTTGTAGCGCGCCTTGTAGGCGTGATCGTTGGAGACCGCCTTGACGATGTCCTGCGCATCGTCGAACACCCCTTCCACCGCCAGGTTGAAGATGTTCGGATCTTGCAGGCTGTACATCTGTGCGGTCTGGAAGGCGCTCATCTTGCCCGCCGGCGACAGCATGAAGACGCGAATGCCTTCCTTGCCGCGCATGGCGTACTCGGCCGCGCTACCCGTATCGCCGGACGTCGCCCCCAGAATGTTGAGCGCATCGCCGTGCTGCGCCAGTGCGTACTCGAACAGATTGCCGAGCAACTGCATGGCCATGTCCTTGAACGCCAGCGTGGGGCCGTTCGAGAGCGCCAGCAGCGAGAGCTGCGTGTCCTTCTCGACGCCCAGCGGCAGCAGCGGCGTGATGTCCGCAGCGTCTTCGCCCGGACGCACGTTGCGGTACACCTCGGCGGTGTACGTGCGCTTCGTCAGGTCGGCCAGCACTTCCGCCGGGATGTCGCCTGCAAACTTCGTTAGCACTTGGGCCGCCAGTTCGGCGTACGACAACTGACGCCAGGCGCGCAGTTCGTCGGCCGTCACCTGCGGGTATGCCGTCGGCAGATAGAGACCGCCGTCCGGGGCCAGGCCGCCGAGCAGAATGCTGGAGAACGATTGCGGCTCGCCCGAAGTCAGGCCCGCACCGCGCGTGGAAATGTATTTCATGGGAATCGTGTCCTGTCGTATCGGTTCTTGGAGCGGCGCCCGATTTCCGGGCCCGCTCAGCTCGGCGTGGAGATCAGCTCAGCGCTTCCATACGAATACGCGTGACCTTCGAGAGCACCGTATCCATCGCTTCGATCTTCGCGATGGCCGCATTGATGTGCTTTTCCAGCGTCTGGTGCGTCAGGATGATGATGTCGGTCTGGTGCTCGCCTTCGCGCGATTCCTTCTGCAGCAGCGCGTCGATGGAGATGTCCAGATCGGCCAGAATACGCGTGAGTTCCGCCATCACACCGGCGCGGTCGACCACACGCAGACGCAGGTAGTAGCTCGTGGTGACTTCGTCGATGGGCAGCACCGGGGTGTCCGACAGCGAGTCGTGCTGGAACGCCAGATGGGGCACGCGGTGCTCCGGGTCAGCCGTCTGCAGACGGGTAACGTCCACGATGTCAGCCACCACGGCCGAGGCCGTCGGCTCGGCGCCCGCGCCCTTGCCGTAGTACAGCGTGGCGCCCACGGCGTCGCCCTGCACCAGCACGGCATTCATGGCGCCCTCCACGTTGGCGATCAGGCGCTTGGCCGGAATCAGCGTCGGATGCACGCGCAGCTCGATGCCGGCTTCCGCACGACGCGTAATGCCCAGCAGCTTGATGCGATAGCCGAGCTCTTCCGCATACTTGATATCGAGCGCGGCGAGCTTGGTGATGCCTTCGACGTAGGCGCGGTCGAACTGCACCGGCACGCCGAACGCGATAGCGCTCATGAGCGTGAGCTTGTGCGCGGCGTCGACGCCTTCGATGTCGAAGGTCGGATCGGCTTCCGCATAACCCAGACGCTGCGCGTCGGCCAGTGCGACGTCGAAATCGATGCCCTTGTCGCGCATCTCCGACAGGATGAAGTTCGTGGTGCCGTTGATGATGCCGGCGATCCACTGGATACGGTTGGCCGTGAGACCTTCGCGCAACGCCTTGATGATGGGAATACCGCCGGCCACGGCGGCTTCGAACGCGACCATCACGTTGGCCTTGCGCGCGGCAGCGAAGATTTCGTTGCCGTACACGGCCAGCAGCGCCTTGTTGGCGGTAACCACGTGCTTGCCGTTCTCGATGGCCTTGAGCACCAGTTCCTTGGTGAGGTCGTAGCCGCCGATGGTCTCGACGACGACATCGATGGCGGGGTCGTTCACGACCTCGAACGGATCGCCGGTCACCACGGCGGCGTGGCCCACGAGGCCCTTGGCGCGTTCGACGTTACGAACCGCGACCTTCGTAATCTCGATCCCCCGGCCGGCGCGACGTTGAATTTCTTCCTGGTTGCGAGCCAGTACCTGGAAGGCGCCGTAGCCTACCGTGCCGAGGCCGAGCAGGCCCAATTTGATCGGTTTCATGCAGTTTTACTCAAAAGTCGAAATCGGTTGGCGCGCATCACTTGCCGTGGCGACGGCGATAACCGTCAAGGAAGCGGGCAATGCGACTGATGGCGTCTTCCAGGTCGCCCTCGTGAGGCAGGAACACTACGCGGAAATGGTCGGGATGCATCCAGTTGAAGCCACTGCCCTGCACCAGCAGGACCTTCTCTTCGAGCAGCAACTGGAGAATGAAGTCCTGATCGTTGTCGATGGGGTACACCGCCGGATCCAGACGCGGGAACAGATAGAGCGCCGCCTTCGGCTTCACGCACGTGACGCCCGGAATGGCAGTGAGCATATTGAACGCGATCTCGCGCTGCTCATACAGACGGCCGCCCGGCACGATCAGGTCCTTGATGCTCTGATAGCCGCCCAGCGCTGTCTGAATGGCGTACTGGCCCGGCACGTTCGGGCACAGGCGCATCGAAGCGAGGATGTTCAGCCCTTCGATATAGTCGCGCGCCGGGCCCTTGTCGCCGGACACCACCATCCAGCCCGCGCGGTAACCGCATGCGCGATAGCTCTTGGACAGACCGTTGAAGGTAATCGTGAGGACGTCTTCGGACAGCGAGCCGATCGACGTGTGCTCTTCACCGTCGTAAATGATCTTGTCGTAGATCTCGTCGGCGTAAATGATGAGCTTGTGCTCACGGGCGAGCGCGACGATGTCCTTGAGGAGTTCGTCCGAGTAGAGCGCGCCGGTCGGATTGTTCGGGTTGATGATGACGATCGCGCGCGTGTTCGGCGTGATCTTCTTGCGGATGTCCGCCAGATCCGGCTGCCAGTCGGCCTGCTCGTCGCAGACGTAATGCACCGGCGTGCCGCCGGACAGACTGACCGCCGCCGTCCAGAGGGGGTAGTCGGGCGCGGGGACGAGCACTTCGTCGCCGTCGTTGAGCAGCGCCTGCATGGCCATCACGATCAGTTCGGACGCCCCGTTGCCGAGGTAGATGTCGTCGAGCTGAACGTCCTTGATGCGCTTTTGCTGGCAGTAGTGCATGATCGCCTTGCGCGCCGCGAACACGCCCCGGGAATCGGAGTAACCTGCCGAATTCGGCAGATTGCGGATCATGTCCTGGACAATCTCGTCAGGCGGCTCGAAACCGAACGGCGCCAGATTGCCGATGTTCAGCTTGATGATGCGATGACCTTCGTCTTCCATGCGCTTGGCATGTTCGAGCACGGGCCCACGAATGTCGTAGCAGACATTCTGCAATTTCTGCGATTTGAGGATCGGTTTCACGGCGGTTGTGGTCTTGGCGGGCGACGCAGGAATCCGGACAGGCCGGGAATCCGCTGAAGTCGCAGGCGGGATGAAGTGAAAAATGCCGCACTGCAACGGTTTTGCCGTGCTGCGTACGGCAAAAAGCTATAATTTAGCCAATTATGACAGAGTTCGGCAATGCATCATTGACGGTTTGCGGCATGCAAGGCAAGATGCCCGCCCGTTAGCGAGTCCGTCACCCGCCGCATCCATGACGATCTGTCGATCGCTCAGCCACCACTGGGTAGGGAATCTCCGAAAGTGAAACTGCATCAAGACCCGTCGCAAGCAGCATTGAACACGGTCACCGGCTATGGCCCGGGCTATGTCGAGGTCAACAAGGTTCGTTACGACGAAAGCGTGATCATTGCACCGGAGGGAGACGTCCTGCCCTGGCCGGTGTCCCGCTTCGACGCGCTCGACGCCTCGCACTTCGAAGCGCTGCGCGCCCTCGACCCCGAAGTCGTCATCTTCGGCAGCGGCGCCCGCCTGCGTTTCGCCCATCCGCGCCTCACCACGGCGCTGACCAGCCAGCGCATCGGCGTCGACTCGATGGACACGCAAGCCGCCTGCCGCACGTACAACATCCTGATGAGCGAGGGACGCCGCGTCGTCCTGGCCGTGCTCATCGAGACTGAGGCGACTGAGTGAGCCGCCGCCCGCTCAGTTCCGGCCCATCGGCCGCCGACCCTCTCGCGCCGCCCGCGCCCTTTCCTTCTGTCGCCACCGGCAGCACCGGCACGCCGGACGCGGCCTATCCGCTCTCGCCTGCCGCCTTCTGGCTATTGCTCCTCGCGTTCGCACTCGTCTGGTTCGGCGTGCTCGACTATCGCCACCTGATTGCCAGCGACGAAGGCCGTTACGCCGAGATGGCGCGCGAGATGTGGACGACCGGCGACTGGATCACGCTGCGATACAACGGTTACAAGTATTTCGAAAAGCCGCCGCTGCAAACCTGGATGAACGCGCTCACGTTCGCGGCCTTCGGCCTCGGTGAATGGCAGGCGCGGTTCTGGACCGCCCTGACCGGCTTTGCCGGCGTGCTGATGGTCGGCTTTACGGGACGCCGCGTGTTCAATGCCCGCGTCGGCCTGTTCGCGGCCGCTGCGCTGGCCGCCGCGCCGCTGTGGTCGCTGCTCGGGCACTTCAACGTGCTCGACATGGGCCTGTCGTTCTTCATGGGTCTGTCGCTGTGCGCGCTGCTGCTGGCGCAACGCCCCGGTATCGGGCGCCCAGCCGTGCGCGGCTGGATGTGGCTGTGCTGGGCCGCCATGGCGCTCGCCGTGCTGAGCAAGGGGCTCGTCGGCATCGTGCTGCCCGGGGCCGTGCTGGTGCTCTACACCCTGATCTCCCGCGACTGGGCCCTGTGGCGCCGCCTGTACCTCGGCAGCGGCCTGATCGTCTTCTTCGCGATCGCCACGCCCTGGTTCGCGCTCGTCCAGATGCGCAACCCGGAGTTCTTCGACTTCTTCTTCATCAACGAACATTTCCGCCGCTTTGCGATGGAAGGTCATAACCGGGATGGCGCACCGTGGTACTTCGTGCCGGTGTTCCTGGTGGGCTTCCTGCCGTGGCTGTCGGTGCTGCCCGGAACCCTACGCGCAACGTGGCGCATGCCGCGTCAGCCCAACGGCTTCGCCCCGGCCGTGATGCTGTGGGTGTGGTCGGCCTTCATCTTCGTGTTCTTCAGCGCGTCGCACTCGAAGCTGATTTCGTACCTGCTGCCGATCGCCCCGGCGATGGCCCTGCTCTTCGGCTTGTATCTGGCGCAATTGCGTCGGGACACCGTACGTGTGCACATGGCCGGCTACGCGATCCTCCTGATCGCCGCGCTGGTGATGGTCGCCATCTTCGTCGGACGTGCCGGCAGCGTGCGCAACCCGAACGAGTTGTACAAGGCATTCCAGGTCTGGTTGTACTTTGCGCTCGGCGCAGGGTTGATCGGTACGCTTGTCGCGTGGCGTCTCGCACGTCACAGCGCACGCCGCGCCCTCTTGACGTTCGCCGGCGGCATGCTGGTGCTCGTGACGATCGGCGGCATGGGTCACGAAGTGTTCGGCCGTCAGAGCACGGGGGTGCTGCTCGTGCCGGCCATCAAGGCGGAAATGCAACGCCTCGGCCCCGACGTGCCGTTCTATTCGGTGAATGTGCTCGATCACACCATGCCCTACTACCTCGGGCACACGATGATCATGGTGCAGCACCCGGATGAGCTGGAGTTCGGCGTGAAGCAGGAGCCGCAGAAGTGGTTGCCGACGCTCGACGCCTTTTACGCCCGCTGGCGGGCCGATCCGAAGGCGCTCGCGCTGGTCGATCCGGACACGTTCGGCAAGCTGGAAGCCGAGCATCTGCCGATGCGCATCATCGCGCGCGATGCGAGGCGGGTCGTAATCTCCAAGCCTTGGCCCGAAGACAACGTAAAATAACGCCGCCTGGGTTTTCCCGGCCCGATGACGGCATCCATAATTATTCACAAACGTTCACAAACGTTCCATGAATCTCGCGACGTTTTCCCTTATTCTCACGGGCGTGCTGCTCAACGCGTGCGCTCAGTTGTTGCTCAAGGCGGGCGCCAACACCATCGGCGCACTTGAGTTCACGCGTGCCAATATCGTCCCGATCGGCATCAAACTGGCCACACAGTTGCCGATCATGGGCGGGCTCGTCTGCTATGCCATCAGCGTGGTCGTCTGGATTCTGGCGCTCTCGCGCGTCGAAGTCTCGATTGCCTATCCGATGCTGTCGCTGGGCTACGTCGTCAATGCGTTCGCCGCCTGGTATCTGTTCGGCGAGACCCTGTCGATGCAGCGGATCCTGGCAATCGGCATCATTCTTGTGGGTGTTTATATCCTGGCGCGCAGCTAAGTCTGCCCGTCCGGCGCAATCACCGGATGCGCCGCCCCCGTCGATCCTGGCGATCCCGTGGGCTGGCGCGCATCTCATGCAGCTTCCCCTGCATGTTCGAGCTACTTTGAGGGTTAGTCATACATCATGAGCGACTCGGCAACCTCCCAACCGAATCAACCGTTCCTCCCGTTCACGCGCCCGACGCTCGACGACGCGACCATCAACGGCGTGTCCGAAGTGCTGCGTTCGGGCTGGATCACCTCGGGCCCGCAAGTGCAGGCCTTTGAAAAGGCACTGTCCGAATATTTCGGTGGCCGTCCGGTGCGCGTCTTCAATTCGGGCACCGCCACGCTCGAAATCGGCCTGCGTATCGCCGGCGTGCAAAGCGGCGACGAAGTCATCACCACGCCGCTGTCGTGGGTCGCAACGTCCAACGTCATTCTGGAAGTCGGCGCCACGCCGGTGTTCGTCGACGTCGATCCGGCCACGCGCAATATCGACCTCGACCTGCTCGAAAAGGCGATCACGCCCAAGACTCGGGCCATCATCCCCGTTTATCTCGCCGGCCTGCCGGTGGATATGGACCGGCTGTACGACATTGCTCGCCGTCATAACCTGCGTGTCGTCGAAGACGCCGCACAGGCCATGGGATCGGGCTGGAACGGCAAGCGTATCGGCTCGTTCGGCGACCTCGTGTCGTTCAGCTTCCATCCGAACAAGAACCTCACGTCCATCGAGGGCGGCGCGCTGGTGTTCAATACCGACGACGAAGCGCGTCTGGCCGAGAAATACCGCCTCCAGGGCGTGACCCGCTTCGGCCTCGACGGTATGGATGTGGACGTGCTCGGCGGCAAGTACAATCTCACCGATGTGGCCGCACGCGTAGGCTTGGGGCAGATGCCGCATCTGGCGGCCTTCAACGCCCGCCGTACGGAACTGGCACGTCTGTATTTCGATACGCTCGCGGGCGGCGCCGCCGTCCAGTTGGGCGTCGGCCTGCCCCATGCCGATTTCACGAATTCGAACTGGCATATGTTCCAGATCGAACTGCCGCTGGAGCGCCTGAGCATTGATCGGGCTGGCTTCATGGAGCAGTTGAAGGCGCGCGGCATCGGCAGCGGCGTCCACTACCCGGCCATCCACCTGTTTACAATGTATCGTGCGTTGGGCTTCAAGGACGGCCAGTTCCCGCATACGGAACGTCTGGGCCGTGCAATCCTGACCCTGCCGCTGTTCCCTGCCATGACGGATGCCGACGTTGCGCGCGTCTGCGAAGCCGTGAATGCTATTTGCGCTGATCACAAAAAATGAATCGACCACAACTCTCTGTCGTCATCCCGGTATACAACGAAGAGGCCGGCCTCGGCGCGCTCTTCGACCGGCTATACCCGGCGCTCGACAAGCTGGGCGTGACCTATGAAGTGGTGTTCGTCAACGATGGCAGCCGGGACCGCTCGGCCGCCCTGCTTGCCGAGCAATATCGCGCGCGTCCGGACGTGACGCGCGTCGTGCTGTTCAACGGCAACTACGGCCAGCACATGGCCATTCTCGCCGGCTTCGAGCACACGCGCGGCGAATGGGTCATCACGCTCGACGCCGACCTCCAGAACCCGCCGGAAGAGATCGGCAAACTGGTGGCACAACTGGCCGCCGGGCACGATTACGTGGGCACGGTGCGTATGAATCGTCAGGACACGTGGTTCCGCCGCAACGCCTCGCGCGCCATGAATCGTCTTCGTGAGCGCATCACGCGCATCCGCATGACCGATCAGGGCTGCATGTTGCGCGGCTACAGCCGCCACATCGTCGATACGGTCAATCAGTGCCGCGAAATCAACACGTTCATCCCGGCACTGGCCTTTACCTTCGCACAGAATCCGACGGAAGTGGATGTCGCGCACGAGGAACGCTTCGCCGGTGAATCGAAGTACTCGTTGTACTCGCTGATTCGTCTGAATTTCGATCTCGTGACCGGCTTCTCGGTCGTGCCGCTGCAATGGCTCTCGGGCGTGGGCATCTCGCTGTCCGCGGCGTCGGGGTTGCTGTTCATCGTGCTGATCGCGCGACGCTTCCTGTTCGGCTCGGAAGTCCAGGGGGTGTTCACGCTGTTCGCCGTGACATTCTGCCTGCTCGGTGTGATTCTGTTCGGCATGGGCCTGCTCGGTGAGTACATCGGCCGCATCTATCAGCAAGTCCGCCAGCGTCCGCGTTATCTGGTGCAAGCGGTGCTCGAAGCGCAGGCCACCGGTCACACGGCACACGCAGCCGTCGGCGGGCAAAGCGCTACGCTGAGCACGGGGGCGACCGAACTGGGATCGCACACGTCATGAGCGCAACGTCTGCCAAAGCCGTCGTTTTTGCGTATCACAACGTCGGCGTTCGTTGCCTGCAAGTGCTGCTCGCTCGCGGCGTCGACGTCGCTCTCGTGGTGACTCATCAGGACAATCCGAACGAGAACATCTGGTTTGGTAGCGTCGCCGGTGTCGCGGCCGAGCATGGCATCCCGGTCGTCACCCCCGACGATCCGGCGGATCCCGTGCTCGCCGAACGCATCCGCGCCGTGGCGCCGGACTTTATTTTCTCGTTCTACTACCGCCACATGATCCCGGTGGCCGTGCTGGAAATCGCACCGCAAGGCGCGTTCAACATGCACGGTTCGCTGCTGCCGAAGTATCGCGGCCGTGTGCCGGTGAACTGGGCGGTTTTGCGAGGCGAAACCGAAACGGGCGCCACGCTGCATGAAATGGCGCTGAAGCCGGACGCCGGGGCGATCATCGACCAGACGTCGGTACCGATCCTCCCGGACGATACGGCTGGCGAGGTTTTCGAGAAGGTGACGGTCGCCGCGGAACAGACGCTCTGGCGCTGCCTGCCGGGTCTGCTCGCGGGTACGGCCCCGCGTCACACGAACGACCTCGCCGCCGGCAGCTACTTCGGTGGACGCAAGCCCGAAGATGGTCGCATCGACTGGCATCGGCCAGCGCAGGATGTCTACAACCTGATTCGCGCCGTTGCGCCCCCCTATCCCGGCGCATTTACCGACGTGGCGGATCGTCGCTGGGTGGTCACGCAAGCTCGCCTGTCACGCTCGCCCGCCCCCGCCGGTTTGCCCTGTGGACTGCAAGTAGTGGATAATGCGCTCCTCGGCATTTGCGGCGACGGAAATGCCATCGTCATTCATGAACTAACGCTGGACGGCAAGCTTGTCACGCCGGAACAGTTTTCCCAGCTCAATCACTGACCGTAATATGAAAAAAGTCCTGATTCTCGGTGTTAACGGGTTCATCGGCCACCATCTGTCGAAGCGCATCCTGGAGACGACCGACTGGGAAGTTTATGGCATGGACATGCAGACCGACCGCCTCGGCGATCTGATCAACCATGAGCGCATGCACTTCTTCGAAGGCGACATCACGATCAACAAGGAATGGGTCGAGTACCACATTCGCAAGTGCGACGTGATCCTCCCGCTGGTCGCTATCGCGACGCCGGCCACCTATGTGAAGGCCCCGCTGCGCGTGTTCGAGCTCGACTTCGAAGCCAACCTGCCGATCGTGCGCTCGGCCGTGAAGTACGGCAAGCATCTGGTGTTCCCGTCGACCTCCGAGGTCTACGGCATGTGCACCGACGGTGAATTCGATCCGGAAAACTCGCCGCTGATCTACGGCCCGATCAACAAGCCGCGCTGGATCTACGCCTGCTCGAAGCAACTGATGGATCGTGTGATCTGGGGTTACGGCATGCAGGAAGGCCTGAACTTCTCGCTGTTCCGTCCGTTCAACTGGATCGGCGCCGGTCTCGACTCGATCTACACGCCGAAGGAAGGCTCGTCGCGCGTGGTCACGCAGTTCCTCGGCCACATCGCTCGCGGCGAGAACATCAGCTTGGTCGACGGTGGTAACCAGAAGCGCGCCTTTACCGACATCGACGACGGTATCGATGCACTGGTTCGCATCATCGACAACAAGAACAACGTCGCCAGCGGCAAGATCTACAACATCGGCAACCCGACGAACAACTTCTCGGTGCGCGAACTGGCCAACATGATGCTCCAGCTGGCGAGCGAATTCCCGGAATACGCAGAGACGGCCAAGAAGGTGCAACTGGTCGAAACCTCGTCGGGCGCTTACTACGGCAACGGTTATCAGGACGTGCAGAACCGCGTGCCGAAGATCGACAACACCATGCAGGAACTCGACTGGAAGCCGACCACGTCGATGGACGACGCACTGCGCAAGATTTTCGAAGCGTATCGCGGTCACGTCGCCGAAGCGCGTCGTCTGGTCGAAGGCGAATAACGCCTGTGCCCCGGCCCGGCGTGCCACGGCATCGAGATGATCGTGGCATTGTCCGGACGTCGCACGACACGCCCGGTGCGCCCTCGGCGCATCGGGCGTTTTTGACTCCACGCGTTTGACTTCACGTTTTTGACGCTATTTCGACCGCTGTCGCTGCCTCGGCTTCGGACGTCGGAAATGCATCCAGTCAACTGATTCGACATTCGAGACATCGCGCGCCACGCGGGCCATGTCTTCGATGCACCACTCCTCAAGGGCGGCTATGGCCAAGATTGTCCTGAAGATCGACGTCGACACGCTGCGCGGCACACGCGAAGGCGTTCCCAACCTGCTCGCCGCGCTGGCCGAGCACGCGGCACAGGCGACGTTTCTGTTCAGCCTCGGTCCGGACCACACCGGATGGGCACTCAAGCGAGTCTTCCGCCCCGGCTTCCTGAAGAAAGTCTCGCGCACCTCGGTCGTCGAACACTACGGCTTCAAGACGCTCATGTACGGCACCCTGCTGCCCGGGCCGGACATCGGCAAGCGCGCGGCCGACGTCATGCGCACCGTGCAGAGCGCCGGACATGAGACCGGCATCCACACCTGGGACCACACGTACTGGCAGGACAATGTGCGCACGCGCGACGCCGCCTGGACGCAGCATCAGATGTCGCAGGCCCACGCCCGCTTCGCACAGATTTTCGGTGCCCCGCCGCTGACCCACGGCGCCGCCGGCTGGCAGATGAACAATCACGCATTTCGCCAGATCGACGCCTGGGGCATGAAGTATTCGTCCGACGGACGCGGCAACGCCCCCCACTACCCGATCGTGGACGGCGTGCGTCTGAAGCACGTGCAGATGCCGACGACATTGCCGACGGTGGACGAACTGCTCGGCATCGACGGCCGCGACATCAATGGTGTTGCCGAACACCTGCTTGCCCTGACTCGCGATCCGGCGCAAGATCACGTGTTCACGCTTCACGCAGAACTCGAAGGGCAGAAGCTGGCGCCGCTGTTCCGTCAGTTGCTGGCCGGATGGCGTCGTCAGGGCCACGATCTGATCACGATGGGTCAATATTACGAGACGCTCGATCTCAACGCATTGCCGGCACACCCGGTAGTGTGGGGCGAAATACCGGGTCGCTCGGGCGACCTGATTCTCGAAGGCCAGGCGGCTGCCTGACGCCGGGGCGATCGACGCGTCCCGACCCGCGCACCGGATTTCGCAAGACCCCGAATTCGACAACCTTTTCCCGAACCGGCCTGGCAAGGCCACCCAAGGAGACCATAGTGACGGTAGCCATCGACACTCCCGTGCCCGATTTCACCGCACCTGCCACCGGCGGCGATTTTTCGCTCAAGGCCCATCGCGGCAAGAAGGTGGTGATCTACTTTTACCCGAAGGACAACACGCCGGGCTGCACCACGGAAGGCATGAATTTCCGTGACAGCTACGACCAGTTTCAGGCCGCCGGCGCCCAGATCGTCGGCGTGTCGCGCGACAGCCTGCGCTCGCATGAGAACTTCAAGAACAAGCTGGAACTCCCCTTCCCGCTGATCTCGGACGGCGACGAAGCGGTATGCCAACTGTTCGGTGTCATCAAGCTGAAAAAACTGTATGGCAAAGAACATCTTGGCATTGAACGCAGCACGTTCCTGATCGACGCCAAGGGTGTGTTGCGCAAGGAATGGCGCGGCGTGCGCGTGCCGGATCACGTGTCGGAAGTGCTCGCCGCAGTGCAGGCGCTCTGAGCGAATCTCGCGTGGACGACGTCCGCCCCGGCGGTCATCGGGCATGCGCGCGAGCGCTATTCGGTGGGCTGTTGCATTCAGGTCGATGCGACCGCCAGTGAGGGCATCCGACGCTATACAAGCACGGCAAGAGACGTTATAGTCGGCCGTAATGATCAAGCGCATTGAACGAGACTATTGCAGGCGTCGCCACGGCGGCGCCTTCAGCCAAGCCGCCTCTCCGGTGCGTCCGGGCAGGCGGCTTTTTTGTTGCCGGGACGTGATGTATTGCCGTTTGTCCCGGCCGAGTAGTGTTGTGTTTTCTTGAACGGGAAATCTATGCCATTGCCATCGGCGCCGACCAAACCGGGCTCGCTGCTTGCCCCGGAACAATTCCCCACTCGCCTCAAACCTTCGCGCACGGAGGCCAAGAAACCGATTCCCTCGTCTGAACAACATGCACTGGGCGAAACGTCCGGTGCCGCCGGTGCTGCCGGCGCGACTGAATTGAAGGTCGTCCCCAAACCCGCTCCGGCGACGCAGACTGCTCCACAGCCGTCGCCTGTCGCGCGTTCGCCCCAGTCGCCTCCGAAGGCCGACTCGACCGGTGCCGGCGCCTCGCTCAAGGCGGTCAAATCACCCTCGACCGGGCCCGGTTCGAAACGTACACGCGGCAAGGATCAGGAGCCGGCCAAGCTCTTCGTGCTCGACACGAACGTGCTCATGCACGACCCGAGCAGCCTGTTCCGCTTCGAAGAGCACGACGTCTATCTGCCCATGATGACGTTGGAAGAGCTCGACAATCACAAGAAGGGCATGTCGGAAGTGGCGCGCAATGCGCGTCAGGTGAGCCGCACGCTCGACGGGCTGGTCGCGGAAAGCGGCACGAAGTCGATGGCGGAGGGCATTCCGCTCTCGCGACTCGGCAACAAGGACGCCACCGGGCGTCTGTACTTCCAGACCGACCTGCCCGACGTGCCGCCGCTCGAAGGTCTGCCGCAAGGCAAGGCCGACAACCAGATTCTGGGCGTCGTGCGCGCGTTGCAGGACAAGTTCCGCGATCGTCAGGTCGTGCTGGTGTCGAAAGACATCAACATGCGCGTCAAGGCGCATGCGCTCGGCCTGCCTGCGGAGGACTACTTCAACGACAAGGTGCTCGAGGACAGCGATCTGCTCTACTCGGGTGTGATGGCGCTGCCGCCGGACTTCTGGACGAAGCACGGCAAGGGCATGGAAAGCTGGCAGGACAACCGTACCGGCACCACGTTCTATCGCATCACCGGGCCGCTCTGCGCGAGTTTCCTCATCAACCAGTTCGTCTATCTGGAGACGAACAACGGCGAGGCGCCCTTCTACGCGCAGGTTCGGGAAATCAACGGCAAGACGGCGCTGCTGCAAACGCTGCGTGACTACGGCCATCACAAGAACAACGTGTGGGGCATCACGGCGCGCAACCGCGAGCAGAACTTCGCACTGAACCTGCTGATGAATCCCGAAGTGGACTTCATCACATTGCTCGGTCAGGCCGGCACCGGCAAGACGCTGCTGGCGCTCGCCGCCGGTCTGGCGCAGACGCTCGACGAGAAGCGCTACAACGAGATCATCATCACGCGCGCAACCGTGCCCGTCGGTGAAGATATCGGCTTCCTGCCGGGCACCGAGGAAGAGAAGATGCAACCGTGGATGGGCGCATTCGACGACAACCTCGAAGTGCTGCAAAAGACCGACGACTCCGCCGGTGAATGGGGCCGTGCGGCCACGCAGGAACTGATTCGCTCGCGACTCAAGGTCAAGAGCATGAACTTCATGCGCGGTCGTACGTTCGTGAACAAGTTCGTCATCATCGACGAGGCGCAGAACCTGACGCCGAAGCAGATGAAGACGCTCGTCACGCGCGCCGGCCCCGGTACCAAGCTGATCTGCCTGGGCAACATCGCGCAGATCGATACGCCTTACCTCACCGAAGGTAGCTCGGGCCTCACTTACGTGGTGGATCGCTTCAAGGGCTGGGGACACAGCGGGCACGTCACGCTCGCGCGCGGCGAACGTTCGCGTCTGGCGGATTACGCCGCGGAAATTCTCTGACGTCCGCCCTCATCGAGGGCTTCGATGTACGACAAGACGGCGCCTTCGGGCGCCGTTTTTATTGGCTTCGCATGAAGGTCCGACGTCGAGGTCGTCCATCAACACACATGGCGACCGAATGACGATATCGCCCCGCAAGCCGCGAATTTGTGACGTCGATGCCACAAAACGCACGGATTCCGGTACTTTTGCGATGCATTCGGGCGGTAAGCGTCGTAAACTCTGCGCATGCGAACCCAGCGCCCTCTGAGCATGCATCGCTCTCTGACTCGCCTGATGGCCCGATCCACGACATTGTCGGTGACGTCGACAACGCTGGCGCGCTTGCCGTGGCGAAGCGCCGGCGTGCTCGCCGTCACGCTGCTCGTGGCCGCGTGTTCGTCCGGCCCGTCAGTCCGGCAAGGGGGGAACGCGAACTACGGCAACCGCACAGTCGGCCCCGAGCGCAGCGCCGGCCAAGAGGAAATCACGCTCGAAGCGATGAGCCTCGTTGGCATTCCTTACCGCTACGGCGGCAATACCCCTGACTCAGGTTTCGATTGCAGTGGACTGGTGCGCTATGTCGTGGCGCGTGCCGCGGGCGTCAATCTGCCACGCACCACCGCCGACATGAGTGGCGTGGGCACGGTGCTCGAACGCGACGATCTCGCTTCGGGCGATCTGATCTTCTTCAATACGACGGGACGCGCGCATTCGCATGTGGGCATCTACGTCGGTCAGGGGAAATTCGTGCACGCCCCGAACTCGGGTGGCACGGTGCGTCTGGAGAGTATCTTCATCCCGTATTGGGCGAAGCGCATCGATGGCGTGCGACGTGTCGCCGCCAATAAGGCCCCGGCAGGCAACACGACCTACGTCAATCGCACGGCGCCGGCGACGGTGGCGCAAACGCCTGCTGCCGCCCCGCTGCCGAACGTGCCGCTGGAGACCCCCAGCAACACCGCCGGACTCGCCTCCCCGCCGGCACAGGACGACGATCCCATCGCCCGCTTCGCCAACAGCTCGATGTAAAACCGCTCGCCCGATGGGAGACATCCCGCCGGCCGGGCCGGATCAGCGCAGGTGCGCAAGCAAGGTCGCCGCCCCGCCGATGTTGATCGCTGCGCCCATCAATAAGCCAAGGGGGCGGTTGCGCAAAGCCTGAATCAAAGTGGTCATATTCGCCTCCTTCGTTGCTCGATAAAATACTATTAACAAATGATAATCAATCGTAATTAACTATTGAAATTGATTATCCCGATGAAGGCGATTTGTCATCTCAATGGGATCCCCGATCCGGGTTCAATACGACGCCACAGCATCCATAAATGCCGCCAGATCGCGGGAAGCGGTCCGGCGATTCGACAAACGGGGCGTGCCCCGCGCCAGGATAGACGCTGACGTTGGCCGCCGGGTCCAATGCCTTGGCTCGCTGCGCGGACGACCCCGCTTTGACGAGCGCATCACGCTCCCCGTAGATCAGCAGCAACGGCTTATGCATTGCCCCGAGCCCTGTCGGTGCGTCCACCGTCATCCGGTGCACCACGCGCTGCATGTCGAACGATGCCAGAGCGGCATTCGCTAGCAGGCGGTCGAATGTCGGGGCGTCCGGCTGCGTCTCGAAACACAGCTTCAGGAAGGCTTTCTCGGCGTCTAGATGAGTTCTGAGATCGGCGGATGTCACGTCCCGGTAGATTTCGGGATGCAGCACGATCTGATCCCTTCAGCTCGATCACCCCACCGACCTAAATCGCGCCAGCGATTCGCGTGTCCCCATACGCCGCCAGATAGTTCGTGGCCACCGCCGCACCGAGCGACCATCCTACGATGACGGGCTGCCTCGCTCCCGACCCTGCGATCACAGCGGCCAGATCGTCTGCCCAACGGCGACCATCGGTGTAGGCGTCTGCACGTTCCGGCTTGCCCGACTGTCCATGCCCACGCAGATCGAACGTGATCAGACGGTAACGTTCCAGGAGCGGGCTACTCGTCTGCGCATCCCAGTTCAGATGACTGCCCAGCAATCCGCTCGGAGACGCAACGCAAGCGGCTGGCCGCGCTGGAGCAGCAGATTGCCGATCTGGAGCGTCGGCGGGCACGGTTGAGGAGCATGCTGATGGAAGATCGTGAAGCGACGGGAGATGCCGGGACGTCGTCACTCACCTAGCCGCACACGGGCGCATGGCGGCGCCATCCCCGCCTTTCGTCACTCGGTCGGGCGCATCAATACCGCAATGCCCGACTCGCCGATCCGATCAGAGGACAACAAAAAAGCGGCCGAAGCCGCTTTTTTGCACGTCGAGAAAAGCGCCGTCAGACAGCGTTTCATCTCACAGGAACTGCTTGCCGACCCACCACGCGATGGCGGCAATGAAGGCCGATGCCGGGATCGTCAGCACCCATGCCCAGACGATGTTGCCCGCGACACCCCAACGCACAGCGGACAGCTTGCGCGTGGCGCCCACCCCGACGATAGCGCCGGTAATGGTGTGCGTGGTCGAGACCGGTACACCAAGCCACGAGGCGAAGAACAGCGTGAACGCCCCGCCCGTCTCGGCGCAGAAACCGCCAACCGGCTTGAGCTTCGTGATCTTCTGCCCCATCGTGCGCACGATCCGCCAGCCGCCGAACATGGTGCCCAGACCGATCGCCAGATAGCAGCCGATGATCACCCACAGCGGCGGTTCAGCCGCTTCCTGCGGCCACAGACCGGCGGCGATCAGCAGCATCCAGATGATACCGATGGTCTTCTGTGCGTCGTTACCGCCGTGCCCCAGACTGTACATCCCGGCCGAAACCAGTTGCAGACGACGGAACCAGCGGTCCACACGTGCCGGTGGCGTGCGAAAAAACAGCCACGACACGAGCAGCATGAAGAACGAGCCGAGCACGAACCCGAGCAGCGGCGAAACGAAAATGAATGCCACGGTTTGCAGCAGACCGCTCGCGACGAGCGACCCCGTGCCCGCCTTGGCCACCGCGGCGCCGACCAGACCACCGATCAGGGCATGCGACGAGCTCGACGGAATACCGTAGTACCACGTGATGATGTTCCAGGCGATCGCACCGACGAGCGCACCGAAGATCACATAGTGGTCCACGATCTCGGGGTGTACCGTGCCCTTGCCCACCGTCGCCGCGACTTTCAGGTGAAAGACGAACAGCGCGATGACGTTGAACATGGCGGCGAAAGCCACCGCCTGATGCGGCTTGAGCACGCCCGTCGAGACGACCGTAGCGATCGAATTGGCGGCGTCGTGAAAACCGTTCATGAAGTCGAACAGGAGCGCCAGAACGACCAAGAGTCCGACCAGCCAGAGGCTGATGTGCAGCGTTGCCATCGAAAGTCTCCGCTCAGGCGTTTTCCAGCACAATGCCTTCGATGATGTTGGCAACGTCCTCGCACTTATCGGTCACCGATTCGAGCAATTCGGACACAGCCTTCTGCTTGATCAGCTCTTTCACGTCCGCCTCTTCGCGGAACAGCTTCGACAGCGATGCGCGCAGCAAACGATCGGCTTCCGATTCGAGGCCGTCGATCTCTTCGCAAAGCTTCAGGATATCGCGCGCGCGATCCATGTCGTTGAGCAGTGCGACCGTGCTTTGCACACGCTCGCAGCACTTCACGCAGATCTCGCCGAGCGTACGGGCCTCGCTCGGCACGCTCTTGATGTCGTACATCCAGACGGCCGTCGCCACGTCTTCCATCAGATCCAGGATGTCGTCCATGGTGCTGATCAGCTTATGGATCTCATCGCGGTCGAAAGGCGTGATGAACGTCTTGTGCATCAAGTCGATGGTCTCGTGCGTGATGCGATCCGCTTTCTTCTCGTTGTTCTGCACGGCAACGGTACGTGCCTCGGCGTTGGGCAGGTCGTTGAGCATGGTGGACAGCTCACGGCTGCCTGCCACCATGCACGCCGCGTGCTGGTTGAACAGGTCAAAGAACTTGCCCTCGGTGGGCATGAAGCGACCGAACATTATGGGGAAACTCCGGGTATTGATAGGGGACGGGTCGACACAAAAACGTCACATTCTACCTCGTCGGAGGCATACGTTACCGCACGCGCATCCGAACAGGTGGAAATCGGGCGTCAGTATTGTGGGCCGGCCAGATTGTCGAACTTCGTGTAGGCACCGATAAACGCCAGGCGCACGTGGCCGATAGGACCGTTACGCTGCTTCGCGATAATGATCTCGGCCGTGCCCTTGTCTGGGGTATCGGGGTTGTAGACTTCGTCGCGATAGATGAACAGGATGATGTCGGCATCCTGTTCGATAGCGCCCGATTCGCGCAAATCCGACATCACGGGACGCTTGTTGGGACGCTGTTCGAGACTTCGGTTCAGCTGCGAGAGCGCAATCACCGGCACGTTCAGCTCTTTGGCGAGGCCCTTGAGCGAACGCGAGATTTCGGAAATTTCAGTGGCGCGGTTCTCACCGCCGCCCGAGCCGCTCATCAGCTGAAGGTAATCGATGATGATCAGACCGAGCTTGCCGCACTGACGCGCCAGACGCCGCGCGCGCGCACGCAATTCCATCGGATTGAGCGCCGGCGTTTCGTCGACGAACAACTGCGTCTCGTTCATCTTCTGCATGGCATGCGTGAGCTTCGGCCAGTCTTCGTCGACCAGCTTGCCGGTACGCAGACGATGCTGATCGAGACGCCCCACCGAACCCAGCATACGCATGGCGAGCTGCGTGCCCGGCATTTCCATCGAGAACACGGCAACGGGCAACCCCTCCTCCACCGCGATGTGCTCGCCGATGTTCATCGAGAACGTCGTCTTACCCATCGACGGGCGGCCGGCCACGATGATCAGGTCGCCACCGTTGAAACCGGACGTCATGCGGTCGAGATCGACGAAGCCCGTCGGAATACCGGTGATGTCGCTACCGCCTTCGCGGTGGTACAGCTCGTCGATACGCTCGACAACCTGCGTGAGCAGCGGTTGCAGTTCGAGAAAGCCGCTCGTGCTGCGCGAGCCCTCTTCGGCGATGGCGAACACTTTCGCCTCCGCCTCGTCGAGCATCTGACGCACTTCCTTGCCTTGCGGATTGAAAGCATCCGAGGCAATTTCGTCGGCCACGGTCACGAGCTTGCGCAGCACCGCACGGTCGCGCACGATTTCGGCGTAACGACGGATGTTTGCCGCGCTTGGCGTGTTCTGCGCCAGTGCGTTCAGATAGGCGAGCCCGCCCACATCTTCGGCCTTGCCGGCGGAAGTGAGCGATTCGAAAACGGTGATGACGTCGGCAGGACGATCGCCGGAGATCAGGCGACCGATGTGCTGATAGATCTGTCGGTGGTCGTACCGATAGAAATCGTGTTCGGACAGGAAGTCGCCGATACGATCCCAGGCGCTGTTATCGAGCAGCAAACCGCCGAGCACGGATTGCTCCGCCTCGATGGAGTGCGGTGGCACCTTGAGTGAATCGAGCTGGGGATCGGGCGCGTTCATGCCGGGCATTATACCGTCCCCGCGATCCCGGTCAGCCCCGGCGAAATCCCGCTTGCGCGACGATTTTTCCGAGCGTGGTTTGTTCAGCAGTTTCCCTGGAGGCAGCATAAGGTGGCGCTATCGAACGGTGACGTGGATGGAGGCGAGCGCGCAACCGGAAGGCGGTCGGCGTAGATCGGCGTATGACCGGCAACCGGATCTTCCGGCGGCCATGCATGACGGAACAGCAACAGAACGGACAGACATAAAAAAACGGAAGCCGGTAGACCGACTTCCGTCTTTTATTCGCGTCGGGAAGCTGACGCGGGTACGACTTAGGCGTGCTCGCCCAGCACCGACACCGTGACGTCGATCACGACGTCCGTGTGCAGTGCCACTTGAACCGGGAAGTCACCCACGGTCTTGAGCGGGCCGTTCGGCAGACGCACTTGCATCTTCTCGACCTTGAAACCTTGGGTGCCCAGGGCTTCGGCGATGTCGAAGTTGGTGACCGAACCGAACAGACGACCGTCAACGCCGGCCTTCTGTGCGATCTGAACGGTCAGACCCGACAGCTTTTCGCCTTCGGCTTGCGCCGTAGCCAGCTTGTCGGCGGCAGCCTTTTCCAGTTCGGCGCGGCGAACTTCGAATTCGGCGATCGCGTCCTTGGTGGCGCGGCGAGCCTTCTTCGTCGGGATCAGGAAGTTACGTGCGAAACCGTCCTTGACCTTCACGATGTCGCCCAGGTTACCCAGGTTGACGACTTTTTCCAGCAGAATCACTTGCATTATCTATTCTCCTTCGTCGACTGGCGATTAAGCACCGTGCAGATCGGTGTACGGCAGCAGCGCCAGGAAACGCGCGCGCTTGATAGCCGTATCGAGCTGGCGCTGGTAGTGCGCCTTGGTGCCCGTCAGGCGAGCCGGGGTGATCTTGCCGTTGTCGCCGATGAAGTCCTTCAGCGTTTCGACATCCTTGTAATCGATCTGCTCGACACCGGCGACGGTGAAGCGGCAGAACTTCTTGCGCTTGAACAGCGGGTTTTGCTGTTGGCGGCGGCGATCAAACTTCTTGTTTTTACCGTTAGGACGCGGCATGTTCAACAATCCTTTTCAAATGCTTGCAATGCTGTGATGTGAAACACCAGGGTGCGGCTATTGCGATGCTTCTTTGCCAGAAACCCAGCCCACTGAGCCGGTTTCTCAAGTCCCAACGCCATGACTTTGGCACTGATGGGACCGATCGCAACTGCCGGTATCGAGAACTCGACCTGACGGGCTACGCCCGCCTCTTCGGCTGTTCCCTCGTGCGCCAGCGTGACATCGATGACGGGAAGCCCGGCCGGGGTGTAGCGCAGCGTGCCGATTTCGACGATGCTGGCCTCGAGCCGTAGGCGATTCACGCGGTCAATGTTTCCGTTGGCACCCTGATGCGTTCCGGTGCGCTAATTACGAAGCAGCAGCTTCGGTCGCGGGCGTCGCGACAGCCTTCTTGGCTTCTTCGCGGGCCACTTCCTTCATCATCGGCGACGGTGCGGTCTCAGCCTTCTTCATCTTGACGACGAGGTGGCGCAGAACGGCGTCGTTGAACTTGAATGCGTGTTCCAGCTCGTCCAGAGTTTCCTGGTCGCATTCGATGTTCATGCAAACGTAGTGAGCCTTGGCCAGCTTTTCGATCATGTAGGCCAGTTGACGACGGCCCCAGTCTTCGACGCGGTGGATCTTGCCCTGGCGGGACTCGACCGTGCCACGATAGCGTTCGATCATGGCAGGCACTTGCTCGCTCTGATCGGGGTGAACGATGAATACGATTTCATAATGACGCATATGTTGCTCCTTATGGACAAAGCTGCCTGGGCGTCAGAACCAGTGCAGCAAGGTTGCAGAACCCGCGATTCTAGCGGATTTCATGTCGATCATCAACACCCGTCCTATCGGTGCCCGCCACACGATGCTTTCCGGCGCCCTTCCCGGCCCCGTCCCCGTCCCTCTCGGTGGTGTCCTCACAGCCTTCCCATCACGTCAACCGTTCTCCAGCCAGTAGTTCGGACGCGCGTAAATCTGCCGCAACTGCTCGATGAAGAGCCGCACGCGGGCGGGCTGAAAGCGCTGCTGCGGATAGACGGCCAGAATGTCGTAGTCTGGCAGTGCGTATTCGTCCAGCACGGTTTCCAGCTCGCCTGACAACAGTTCGCGCTGAATCTCCCACGTCGAGCGCCAGCCGAGCCCTAGCCCTTCGAGCGCCCAGCGGTGCAGCAACTCCCCGTCGTTGCAATCGAGATTGCCCGCCACGCGTGTCGTCACCAGCTTGCCCTGCCGCTTGAAGTACCAGCCGCGTTGCTGTCCGCCTTGCAGATTGAACGCGAGGCAGTTGTGTTTGGCCAGATCCTCCAGCGTCTTGGGACGGCCGTGCCGTGCGAAATAAGCGGGCGTGCCGCACACCACACGCCGGTTCTGGGCGAGTTTGACGGCCACGAAGTTCGGATCGACCGAGCCGCCGATGCGGATCCCCATGTCGTAGCCTTCGCGCACGATGTCCACCACGCGGTCCGTCAGATTGAACGAGATCTGAACCTCCGGGTGCAGGCGCAGGAACGCGGGCGCGTGCGGCGCCACGTGCTTGCGACCGAACGCCGCCGGGGCGGACACGATCAGGTGACCGGAGACGGCATGCCGCCCGGCGCTGATCTCGTTCTCCGCCATGTCCCAGTCGCCGAGCAACTGTTTGCAACGCTCCAGAAAAGCGCCGCCCTCCTCCGAGAGCGCCAGGCGACGCGTGGAACGGTACATGAGCTTGATGCCGAGTCGCTTTTCGAGGGCGTCGATGCGCCGCCCGAGGATCACCGGCGAGACCCCCTCCTTGAGGGCTGCGGCGGCCAGACTGCCCGCCTCGGCCACCTGCACGAAGGTTTCAATTTGTTTGAAACGGTCCATCGCGTCTCCATTCGATACTTTTTGTTCTTAAAAAAACGATCTTTTGTGATCTTATCAAACAAATCGTACCGGCTTAAAGTGACCTCCAACAACGATTCACTATTACTCACTGGAGGAGTCACATGGCCAAGATGACCGCCGTAGAGGCCGCCGTCCGCGTGCTGGAGAAGGAAGGCATCACTACCGCATTCGGCGTTCCCGGCGCCGCCATCAACCCGTTCTATTCGGCACTGCGCAAGGCCGGCAGCGTCGAGCACGTGCTCGCACGCCACGTCGAAGGCGCCTCGCACATGGCCGAAGGCTACACCCGTGCGGAAGCCGGCAACATCGGCGTTTGTATCGGCACCTCGGGTCCGGCAGGCACGGACATGATTACCGGCCTGTACTCGGCACAAGCCGATTCGATTCCGATCCTTTGCATCACGGGTCAGGCACCGCGCGCCCGTCTGTACAAGGAAGATTTCCAGGCTGTCGACATCGAGTCGATCGCCAAGCCTGTCACCAAGTGGGCCGTGACGGTGCGTGAACCCGCGCTCGTGCCGCGCGTGTTCCAGCAGGCGTTCCATCTGATGCGCTCGGGCCGTCCGGGTCCGGTGCTGATCGATCTGCCGTTCGACGTGCAGGTCGCCGAGATCGAATTCGATCCCGAAACGTATGAACCGCTGCCGGTGTACAAGCCTGCGGCCACGCGTGCCCAGATCGAGAAGGCGATTCAGATGCTGGTCGCCTCCGAGCGTCCGCTGATCGTCTCGGGTGGCGGCGTGATCAACGCCGACGCCGCCGATCTGCTCGTCGAGTTCGCAGAGACGGTCAACGTGCCGGTCGTGCCGACGCTCATGGGCTGGGGCACCATCGCCGACGACCATCCGCTTATGGCGGGCATGGTCGGTCTGCAAACGTCGCACCGCTTCGGCAACGCGACGATGCTCGCCTCCGATTTCGTGATGGGTATCGGCAACCGCTGGGCGAACCGCCACACCGGTAGCGTGGATGTCTTCACCAAGGGTCGCAAGTTCGTGCACGTCGATATCGAGCCGACGCAAATCGGTCGCGTGTTCGGCCCCGATTACGGCATCGTCTCCGACGCCAAGGCGGCACTGACCCTGTTCGTAGAAGTCGCCAAGGAACTGAAGGCCGCGGGCCGTCTGCCGGACCGTTCGCAATGGGTCGCCGATTGCCAGAAGCGCAAGCGCACCATGCTGCGTCGTACCGATTTCGATCAGGTGCCGATCAAGCCGCAACGCGTGTATCAGGAAATGAACGCGTTCTTCGGCCGCGACGTGCGCTACGTCTCGACCATCGGTCTGTCGCAGATCGCCGCTGCGCAGTTCCTGCACGTGAACAAGCCGCGCCACTGGATCAACTGCGGTCAGGCCGGCCCGCTGGGCTGGACGGTGCCGGCAGCCATCGGCGCGAAGGTCGCATCGCCGTCGTCGGACGTCGTGGCGATCTCGGGCGACTACGACTTCCAGTTCATGATCGAAGAGCTGGCCGTGGCTGCCCAGTTTAAGGTGCCGTATATCCACGTCGTGGTGAACAACTCGTACCTGGGTCTGATCCGTCAGGCGCAGCGCAATTTCGACATGGACTACTGCGTGCAGCTCGCGTTCGAGAACGTGAACTCGCCGGAATTGAACGGTTATGGCGTGGATCACGTGAAGGTGGCCGAAGGCCTCGGCGTGAAGGCCATCCGCGTGTTCCAGCCGAACGACATTCAGCCGGCGCTGGCTCAGGCCCGCAAGCTGATGGCCGAGTTCTCGGTGCCGGTGATCGTGGAAGTGATTCTCGAGCGCGTGACCAACATTGCGATGGGCACGGAAATCAACAACGTCAATGAGTTCGAAGAAATCATCGACGTCGTGGAAGAAGACGACGCAGTGTCGGCCTAAGTCCGCCAGCACTGCCAACGGTTTGCGGGGCGCGTGCGTCCCCTCCGCTTTCGGCTAGACCCCGTAACGGCCAAAGCACGCGCTCCGCAATCCAGCAGCACCGAGCCACATCAAGCAATACCACGCAATACCTGGCGACACCCAGTCGTACCCCGGCTCACCCAAGCATCACCCTTGTATCGAATCGTCGAAACCACCCCCTAAAAAAGAGAGAGGAGTCAGCGCAATGCCGAAATTTGCCGCCAACCTGACCATGCTGTTCAACGAGGTGCCGTTCCTCGACCGCTTCAAGGCGGCCGCCGCAGCGGGCTTTCGCGGCGTGGAGTTTCTGTTCCCCTACGCGTTTCACCGCGACCAGATCGCCGACAAGCTGAACCAGTATCAGCTCGACCTCGTGCTGCACAACCTGCCCGCCGGTAACTGGGATGCGGGCGAGCGCGGCATCGCCATCTTCCCGGATCGCGTGGCCGAGTTCCGCGACGGCGTGGGCGAAGCCATCACCTACGCCAAGGCGCTCGGCGTGAAGCAACTGAACTGCCTCGTGGGCAAGCAAAGCGCCGACCTGTCGACGCAAGCCGCCACGGAAACGCTCGTGGGCAACCTGCGCTTCGCCGCCGACGCCCTGAAAGCCGAAGGCATCCGTCTGCTGGTCGAGCCGATCAACACGTACGACATTCCCGGCTTCTTCGTGAACCGGACGAAGCAGGCACTGGAGATTTTCGACGCCGTCGGCTCGGACAATCTGTTCCTGCAATACGACATCTATCACATGCAGCGCATGGAAGGCGAACTGGCCAAGACCATCGAGACGAATCTGGCGCGCATCGCTCACGTGCAACTCGCGGACAACCCGGGCCGCAACGAACCGGGCACGGGCGAAATCAACTACGCGTACCTGTTTGCGTTCCTCGATCGCATTGGCTATCAGGGCTGGATCGGCTGCGAGTACAAGCCCGCGACGACCACGACCGACGGCCTCGGCTGGTTCAAGGCTGCGGGCCTGCGCGAAGCCGCCTGAGCGGCACGAACGCACGAGCCTGACCCGCACACCCCCGGTTCAACCGCACCTCGCCTCCCCCGGCGCAGTGCGCAAGACATGACGGTGACGGCGCATCCGGTGCGTCGCGCCGCCCGACCGGGTTTCGACGAGGAAGGGCCCCGCCGGCCGCATGCAGGGGGCATGCGGCCGGAGTCCGGGGGACGCGTCAATCACAAGGCATGCACGGCATCGATGCCGCTCACGCCTTGGCGCCCTGCTCGTCCGGCGCCCGGCAACAACACTTCAAACTTTGGCAACAAGGAGTCTCGAAATGGCACAACTCGGTTTTATTGGTCTGGGCATCATGGGCGCGCCGATGGCAAAGCATCTGCAAAACGCCGGTCACAAGCTGTTCCTGTACGAGCGCCGCACGCCCCCGCAAGACCTGATCGATGGTCAGGCCACCGTCTGCACGTCGGCCAAGGAAGTCGCCAAGCGCGCCGATATCGTGTTCGTGATGGTGCCCGACACCCCTGACGTCGGCGCCGTGCTGTTCGGTCAGGACGGTCTGGCCGAAGGCCTCTCCGCCGGCAAGATCGTCGTCGACATGAGCTCGATCTCGCCGATCGAAACCAAGGAATACGCCAAGAAGATCAAGGCACTCGGCTGCGAATACCTCGACGCACCGGTCTCGGGCGGCGAAGTGGGCGCGAAGGCCGCGTCGCTGTCGATCATGGTCGGCGGCTCGCAAGCCGCGTTCGACGACGTGAAGCCGTTCTTCGAACTCATGGGCAAGAACATCACGCTCGTGGGCGAAAGCGGCGCAGGCCAGACGTGCAAGGTCGCCAACCAGATCGTGGTCGCCCTGACGATCGAAGCCGTGGGCGAAGCCCTGCTGTTCGCCTCGAAGGCCGGTGCCGATCCCGCCAAGGTTCGTGCAGCGCTGATGGGCGGCTTTGCATCGTCGCGCATTCTGGAAGTGCACGGCGAGCGCATGGTCAAGCGTAACTTCGAGCCGGGCTTCCGTATCGCCCTGCACCAGAAGGATCTGAACCTGGCGCTTCAGACGGCGAAGACCCTCGGCGTGTCGCTGCCGAACACGGCCACCGCGCAAGAACTGTTCAACGCCTGTGCCGCCAACGGTGGCGCAGCGTGGGATCACTCGGGCATGGTGCGTGCGCTGGAAATGCTCGCGAACCATACCGTCGCGTAATCCGGCAGACCATCAAAGGAACGACAGGCGCCCGTCGGCCGTAACGCCGTCATGCGTGGCATGGCGGCATGGCGGGTGTCGCACCGCGTAGTTCGCGAGAAGACGAAGCAAACGGCTGACAGAAAAAAGCCGTCCGCAGGCAAAAAAGCAGGGAGAAGTGAGAGAAGTACCAGAGTGTACTGGCGAGGACGTCCACAGACGCCCTGCCGAGCGTCACGGCGCGAGTCGAGCGAAAGTGCGACTGGCGCCGTATTTTTTTGATCAGTACTCGTCGAACAGACTCTGCATGCGCTCGCGCGGCACACCGGCCTGCAACGCCAGCATCAGCAGCACGCGCGCCTTGTACGGATGCAGATTGCCGGTGCTCACGAAGCCGTACTGATCGTCCGGCGCGGCACCGTTATGCATCACGTGGCCGCTGCCCACACGCGACGCGCGCACGACCGTCACCCCGCGCTGCACCGCCTCGGCCAGCGCCTGTTGCAGCAACAAGTGCAGCGAACCATTACCGGTGCCTGCGACCACGATGCCTTGCACACCGGCTTCCACCAGCGCATCGACGGCAATGCGCGACACACCCGCATAGCTCGACACCACTTCCACCGCCGGCAATTCGCCGGACAAGCCGACGAACTCGCTCTCGACGGTGTGGTATTGCAGCGGTTCCCGCTGAAACGCAACGCGTTCGTCCTGCACCCAGCCGAGCACGCCGATTTCCGGCGAGTGAAACGCATCGACCTTGTAGGTGCTCGTCTTGATGACGTCGCGCGCGCAGTGAATCTGGTTGTTGATGGCGACCATCACGCCGCGCCCGCCCGAGATCGGATCGGTCGCCACGCGCACAGCGTTGAGCAGATTGAGCGGACCGTCGGCCGAGAGTGCCGTGGCCGGACGCATCGCCGCCGTCAGCACGACGGGCTTGCGGCTGTTGATCGTCAGATGCAGGTAATACGCGGTCTCTTCGAGCGTATCGGTGCCGTGCGTAATCACGGCGCCAGCCACATCAGGCTGCGCGAGCAAGGCGTTCACGCGTGCGGCGAGCTTCTGCCACAGCGACATGCTCATGTCCTTGCTGTCGATCTGCGCGACCTGTTCCGCGTGAATATGCGCGACGTTGCCCAGCGCGGGCACGGCGGCGAGCAGGTCCTGAACACCGAGCGCCCCGGCCTGATAACCGGCGGTGCGCGTGGCGTCGGCCGCGCTGCCCGCGATCGTGCCGCCCGTGGCGAGCAGCGCAATGCGCGGCAGCTCACCGGAGGACACGGTGTAGTGAGGAATCGGGTTGAATGAGGTCAAGGTCATGCCAGCGATTGTATCCAATACTGCCCCGCTTCCCAATCGCTGAAAATATCGATCCCGCCACGAGAGCGGGATCCGGCTTCAGGGGGCCATTCAAGCCGCGAATTCCAGCGCTTCGCGCAGTTGTGTCGAGATTTCCTGCTCCTTGAGCGCCGGTGCGAGCATCTCAATGAACCGATAAGCATACGAGCGCAGGAACGCCCCGCGACGCAGGCCGATACGCGTGGTGCTGGGCTCGAACGCGTTGTCCAGCTCCAGCACCGCCAGATCCTGGTCCTTGCGCGGGTCGACGGCCATCGCCGCCACGATCCCCACGCCCAGCCCCAGTTCCACGTACGTCTTGATGACATCCGTATCAAGCGCGGTGAGCACGATATCCGGCACCAGTCCCTGATCGGTGAACGCCTTGTCCACGTGCGAGCGTCCGGTGAAATCGCCGTCATACGTGATGATCGGATATTCGGCGATGTCGGCGAGCGTCACGTTCTCGCGGCCCACAAGCGGGTGGTCCTTCGGCACGACCGCCACGTGGTGCCATGAATAGCACGGGAACGTGACGATATCGGGAAAGCGGTCGAGCGCCTCGGTCGTGATACCGATGTCGGCTTCGCCGTCGATGACCATCTGCGCAATCTGGCGCGGGCTGCCCTGGCGCAGCGCCAGATGCACCTTCGGGTAGACGCTGGTGAACTGCTTGATCACCTGCGGCAACGCGTAACGCGCCTGCGTGTGGGTCGTGGCCACGACGAGATGCCCGCTGTCCTGATCCGCGAACTGGCGCGCCACGCGGCGCAGGTTCTCGGCGTCGAGCAGCATGCGCTCGATCAGTTGCAGCACCGCCTTGCCCGGCTCGGTCAGGCCGGTGAGGCGCTTGCCGCGACGCACGAACACGTCCACACCGAGTTCGTCTTCCAGATCCTTGATCTGCTTGCTCACGCCCGACTGCGACGTGTACAGCGCACTCGCCGCTTCCGTCAGATTAAGGTTCTGGCGCACCGCTTCGCGCACGTAGCGCAATTGCTGGAAATTCATGATCTAACTCCGCCCTGTTACTTGTCTGTCCATGACGTCGACGATGTCTGCCACGTCTGTTTGAATACGTACAACTTGTTGTCCTGTCGATCGATGCCGCCCGACATCACGCAATGTCATGCAACGTCACCGTGTGCGGCCCCTTGCCTGCGACTCCCACCGGCAACTCATGCCTGCGCAGAGAACACCCGCAACTGACGCGGCACGGCGCGCACCGGGGTGCCGGCATCCGCGCCGAGCGCCTTCCAGCCCGAGCGCGTGAGTTCGGCTTCCCACACGGCGTCGCCGGGCGCGGCAAGCTCCACGCGCACGGTGCCGCCCAGCGGAATCGCGCGACGCACGGCCACGTCGATCCCCGGACCGCCATCGTTCGCATTGACCAGCGCCAGATCGTGCGGACGCACATACGCAATTGCCCGCCCGTCCTGCGGCACCGCCGGCAAGTCGTCTTTGTGCACCGTCACGCGGTACTGGCCCGCATCGGCAATGAAATCGTGCGTCTGCAACTCACCCGAGAGCCGGTTCGCCGCGCCGAGAAACTCGTAGACGAACGCACTTTCCGGCGTGTCATAGACATCCTGCGGCGCGCCGATCTGTTCGACCTTGCCGCGATTCATCAGCACGATGCGATCGGCGACTTCGAGCGCCTCTTCCTGATCGTGCGTGACGAAAATCGTCGTGATGTGCAGCTCGTCATGCAAACGGCGCAGCCAGCTGCGCAACTCCTTGCGCACCTTGGCGTCGAGCGCGCCGAACGGCTCGTCGAGCAGCAGCACTTTCGGCTCCACCGCAAGCGCACGGGCCAGCGCGATACGCTGACGCTGGCCACCGGATAGTTCCGCCGGATAGTGATCGGCCAGCCAGTCCAGTTGCACCAGACCAAGCAACTCATGCACCTTGGCACGGATCTGGGCATCGGACAGACGATCGCGGCGCGACTTCACACGCAGACCGAATGCCACGTTCTCGAACACCGTCATGTGACGGAACAGCGCGTAGTGCTGAAACACGAAACCGACCTGGCGCTCACGCGTGCCCACGGACGCCACGTCCTCACCATTGAGCACCACGCGCCCGGCATCGGCGAATTCCAGCCCGGCAACGATGCGCAGCAGCGTGGTCTTGCCGCAGCCCGACGGCCCGAGCAGCGCGACCAGTTCGCCGGTCGGGAATTCGAGACTGACGTCGTCGAGCGCGTTGAAGTCGCCGAAGCGTTTCGAAACCTGTTGTACCTGGATGCTCATTGTCTTGCTCCTCGATGCTTGATCTGACGATGCCGGAGATGGCGCTTCAGGCCTGCACGGCGTCTGCACGACGCGCCGCCTTGTCCTGCGCCAGCTTGTGTTCGGCCCAGAGCTTCAAGGCCAGCGTTGCCAATGCCAGCAGCGCGAGAATCGACGCCGCCGCAAAAGCCCCTACCGTGTGGTAGTCGTTGTATTCAATTTCCACGTGCAGCGGCAGCGTGTTCGTCTCACCGCGGATATGGCCCGAGACAACGGACACCGCGCCGAACTCGCCCATCGCACGGGCATTACACAGAATCACGCCGTACAGCAGACCCCATTTGATCTTCGGCAGCGTCACGCGCGTGAACACCTGCCAGCCGCTCGCGCCCAGCACGCGCGCCGCCTCTTCTTCTTCGCTGCCCTGCGCCTGCATCAGTGGAATCAGTTCACGTGCGACGAACGGGAACGTGACGAACACCGTCGCGAGCACCAGCCCCGGCAATGCAAACACGATCTTCAGGTTGTGCGCGTCGAGAAAATCCCACAGCGGCCCCTGACGTCCGAAGATCAGCAGGAATGTCAGCCCGGCCACGACCGGTGATACGGAAAACGGCAGGTCGATGAGCGTGGTCAGTACGCTCTTGCCCCGGAATTCGAAGCGCGCGATCGCCCACGATGCCGCGACCCCGAACACCAGATTCAGCGGTACGGCGATCACCGCGATCAACAGCGTCAGGCGGATGGCCGACAGCGCGTCGTCGTTGGTCAGGCCATCCCAGTAAGCGGCGACCCCCTTGCCTAGCGCCGTGACGAACACCGAGGCGAGCGGCAGCACGAGAAACAGCGCGAAGAACAGCAGCGCTACGCCGATGAGAATGGCCTTGACGAACGCGGGCTCGTCGGTCGGATCGGATTGGCGTGCCTTGGCGGTTTGCGGCAAGGCGCGCGACAGTGTGAGTGAATCGGACATGATCGAAACGTTCTCTTCGAAGGCGGACCGGGTTGTGCGTGATCTGTGTGTTGTGCCTGGTGACGTCAGCCAGTTACAAACCGCTGGCACGACGGCCCGAATGACGACGTTGCAGCCACCATTGCAGGGTATTGATGAGCAACAGCAGCACGAACGAGATCAGCAGCATGACCACGGCGAGCGCCGCCGCGCCGGCAAAGTCATATTGTTCGAGCTTGGTGATGATCAGCAGCGACGTGATCTCGGAGACCATCGGGATGTTGCCCGCGATGAAAATGACCGAGCCGTACTCGCCGACGGCACGTGCAAACGCCAGCGCAAAACCCGTCAGCAACGCCGGCAACACCGCCGGGAGAATCACGTGACGCAGCGTCTGCCAGCGCGTGGCCCCAAGGCAGGCCGCCGCTTCTTCCTGCTCGCGCTCGAACTCTTCGAGCACCGGTTGCAGCGTGCGCACGACGAACGGCAGACCGATGAAGGTCAGCGCCACGAAAATACCCAGCGGCGTGAAGGCGATCTTGATACCGAGCGGTTCGAACCAGCGTCCGACCCAGCCGTTAGGCGCGTAGATCGCGGCGAGCACGATGCCCGCCACCGAAGTCGGCAACGCGAACGGCAGGTCGATCAGCGCATCGACGAAGCGCTTGCCCGGGAACGTGTAGCGCACCAGCACCCACGCCAGGATGAAACCGAACACGGCGTTGAGCGACGCCGCCGCGAGCGAGATGCCGAACGTGAGGCGGTACGACGCCAGCACGCGCGGCGAACTCACGGCGGTGACGAAACTCGCCCAGTCGAGCGAGCTTGCCTTGATGAAGACCATCAGCAACGGCACCAGCACCACAAGGCTCAGGTACGCGACGGTGTAGCCCATCGTCAGGCCAAAGCCCGGCAAGGCACTTGGCTTACGCCACAGAGGAAAGAGTGCGGTACTCATGCGAAGGTCCCTGCCTGATTACTTCTTGGTGTAGATCTGGTCGAAGATGCCGCCGTCGGCGAAGTGCTTGGCCTGCGTCTTCGTCCAGCCGCCCAGATCGGCGTCGACCGTATAGAGCTTGAGCTTCGGATACTGCGCCTCATACTTCTTGGCGATTTCCGGCGAACGCGGACGATAGAAGTGCTTCGCGGCGATTTCCTGACCTTGCGGCGAGTACAGCCATTGCAGATAGGCTTCGGCGGCCTTGCGGGTACCGTGCTTGTCCACGTTCTTGTCGACGATGGCCACCGGCGGCTCCGTCAGGATCGATGACGACGGCACCACGATGTCGAACTTGTCCGGACCGAGATCCTTCACCGACAGCAGCGCTTCGTTTTCCCAGGCGATCAGCACATCGCCGATGCCACGCTCCACGAAGGTCGTGGTCGCCCCACGCGCGCCCGAATCCAGCACGCCGACGTTCTTATAGATCGCCCCCACGAATTCCTTTGCCTTCTGCTCATTACCGCCCGGTTGCTTGAGCGCGTAGAGCCAGGCCGCGAGGTAGTTCCAGCGAGCGCCGGCCGACGTCTTCGGGTTCGGCGTCACCACGCTGATGCCCGGCTTGGCGAGGTCGTTCCAGTCCTTGATGTTCTTGGGGTTGCCCTTGCGCACCAGCAGCACGATGGTCGACGTGTACGGCGTGGCGTTGTCCGGCAGACGCTTCTGCCAGTCCTTGTTCACGAGGCCGGCGGAAGCCAGTTCATCGATGTCGGCCGAGATGCCGAGCGTGACGACGTCGGCGGGTGCGCCATCGAGCACGGTACGGGCCTGCTTGCCCGAGCCGCCGTGCGAGGCCTTCACCGTCACCGTGTCGCCGGAGACTTGCTTGTAATGGGCTTCGAAAGCCTTGTTGTAATCGGCGTACAGCTCGCGCGTCGGGTCGTACGACACGTTGAGCAGCGACAGGCTTGCGGCCTGCGCCTGAATCGTCATGCCGGCGGCCAATGTCAGACCGCCCAGCGCGACTACCAGCTTCTTAGCTTTCCATCCCCGTGCTGCTTTGCTCATGACTTGCACTCCTTGTTTGCTTCTCGTGTGTAGGAGGCCAGTCTATGAGTCCGTCTAAATAATTAAAAATAATATTTTCGGTTTTGTTTATGCCGGAATAAGGATTAGAGAATTTGTGCTGATGACCGCGAACACCCCGTGAGAGGGCTTTTCGCGTGATGAATACCGTCCGTCAGACGTAAGGGGAGCCTGCCAATGCCGTCACGATCGCCACTGCGCCTTGATCCACAAGGCTCAGGAAGCTTTTCTGGGCGACAGCGGTGTCCTGCGTTTCCCGGAAAGTCCGGTGCGCGTGCAGGAAGGCGACCGTCCAGGCCGCGAGTAGCAGCGCGGCCGCCAGTTGGGCCTGCACGTCCGGCGACGCCCATCCGGCGCGCTCGGCCAGAGCCTGCGCCACCACGTCGGCCAGTTCGTCCCGAATCGCCCGGGCACGCGCCTTGAGGGTTTCGCTGCCTTCGATCGTCTTTACGAACCCCTGGCTTTGTGCCGAGAAGTCCACGAACGGGCTGCCTTGCGCGACCAGCCGGTGCGCCAGCAGACGCAACGCTTCGACCGGCGATACGCCGTCAGCGCCCCCACGGATCGCCTCGCGCAGCGCGTCACGCCCCTCCTCGTCGCGGTCGAAGAACATGTCCTCCTTGCGCGGGAAGTGATTGAAAACCGTCATGCGGCCCACGTCGGCGGCGGCGGCGATCTGGTCCACCGTCACGTGATCGAACCCATGCTCGTGGAAAAGCCGCGTCGCCGCGTTGGAAATGCCCTGTCGCGTGGCAAGGCGCTTGCGTGACCTCAGTGATTTCAAATCGGTTGGCGTTGACATGTCGTTTCCGATGATCTAGTTTACATATACTCAGTACATTTATATACGAAGTATATGACGAAACACATTGATGTGGTAATTGCGGGTGCCGGGCCGGTCGGTCTGTTGAGCGCCATCGAACTGACGCTCGGCGGTGCACAAGTGGTCGTGCTGGAGCGCCTGGCCTCACCAAGTCAGGCGATGAAGGCGCTCTCCTTCGGGCCACTGGCAGGCGAAGCGCTACTGCGGCGCGGCATGCGCGCTGCCGTGAACGAGGCGCAGGCGCGCGGCGCTGACGCCATGCGCGCGTTCACCGAACAGACGGGGTCGGACCTGCGGGTACGCGCGTCAAAGTTTAATGGCCATTTCGCCGGGCTTTCCCTCATTCGGCGCGACGCTCAGGCCGATGCTGATCGCCGGCCTCGGCATGTCGATCAGCCAAGCCTCGAAGCGATGCTGGCCGAACGGGCGCGGGCGTTGAGTATCGACGTACGTCGCGAGCACGACATCACCGCCGTCGAGGCATCGGACGACAGCGTGCAAGTGCGCTGGACTTCGCCGTCAGGCGACGGTCATCTTCGGGCCGATTACCTCATCGGCTGCGACGGCGGACGCAGCACCGTACGCAAGTTGAGCGGCTTTGCGTTCCCCGGCACCGAGCCGACGCTCACGTTCTACCAAGCCATCGCGGATGTCGACCATCCGGAGCTGCTGGTCCCTGTCGGCTGGAATCGCACGGCGCACGGCGTGTTCTGCTACGGCCCGGTGCCCGGACGCCTCTTCATGCTCGACTTTTCCGGCCCGCCCCCCGACCGTCAGGCGCCAGTGACACGAGAGGAGATCGAGGAAGTCCTGCGCCGCACCAGCGGGAAAGACGTCCGCGTGAGCACGTTGCACAGTGCAAGCCGATGGGCGGACAACACGCGACTCGTCGACACCTACCGGCTGGGGCGCGTGTTTCTCGCCGGCGACGCTGCCCACGTGCACTCCCCCTTCGGTGGGCAGGGTCTGAGTCTGGGCTTGCTCGACGCCGCCAATCTCGGCTGGAAACTTGCCGCCGTCATCCGGGGCGACATGCCGGACAGCCTGCTCTCGACCTACACGGCCGAGCGCCGGCCCGTGGCCGAAGCAGTGCTGGCGAATACGCGTGCGCAGGTGGCGATCCTGCGGCCCGATCCGCAATCGGGGGCGATGCGCGATCTCATCGCCCGGTTGATGGACTTCGACGACGTCAATCGCTTCATCGGCGAGATGATGACCGGTGTGTCGACACGCTACGACCTTGGTGCCACCGAAGCCCACCATCCTGACATCGGTCGACTCGCGGGTGACTGGCAGCTTGCCGATGGCGTCTACCTCTACGACGCCATGCAGGAAGGCAACGGCGTGTTGCTCGACGCGACGCCCTGGCAACGCGCATCGCAGATCGTCGCCGCCGTGACTCCGAGCGTTCGTTGCGTGACGGTGAGCGAAGGGCCGTCGATGCTGTTGCGCCCCGACACCTGCATTGCATGGCGCAATGAAGGCGATCGCGCCGATGATGTCGACGGTCTGAGGGATGCCCTGCGCCAGTGGTTTGCGGCCTGATGAATACTACCGTGGCGACGGCCGACGCCGCGGCGGCGTAACCACGTCATATTCAAACGCCGCAGATTGCGTGTACGCGTAGAGAACGCGGGCAGCACGCTCACCATCGTCCGAATGGACAGGTCAGCCGCCAAGGCATCCGCGGCGGGCCTCCCAGGACGGGAAGCCCGTCGCATGGCCGTGCCGGGCTATCCGAACGCCCCAACGCCGGGGACGTGTGGCAGGAACTTCATCCACTACATGAAGTTTTCCCTTGCGTTTTTGCAAACACTGTACAAAAATACAGCCACCTGTGCTTCCATACAGTGATGCCATGATCAAACTTACCGCCCGTCAACAGCAGGTCTACGAACTGGTTCAGCAAGCGATCGAACGCACCGGCTTTCCGCCGACGCGCGCGGAGATTGCCGCCGAGCTGGGCTTTTCTTCCGCCAACGCTGCGGAGGAGCACCTGCGGGCGCTGGCGCGCAAAGGGGTGATCGAGCTTGCGGCCGGTCAGTCGCGCGGCATTCGCCTCAAGCGTCTTGACGACGCCGGTGGCGCCCACCAGTTCACGTTGCCGCATATGGGCCTGATGCAACTGTCGCTGCCGCTGGTCGGGCGCGTTGCTGCGGGTAGCCCGATTCTGGCGCAGGAACATATCGAACGTAACTTCCAGTGCGACCCGAACATGTTCGCGCGCCAGCCTGACTACCTGTTGAAGGTGCGCGGGATGTCGATGCGCGATGCCGGCATTCTCGACGGCGATCTGCTCGCGGTTCAGAAAGCCGCAGACGCACGTGAAGGCCAGATCGTCGTGGCCCGCATCGGCGACGACGTGACCGTCAAACGTTTTCACCGCGTGAAGGGCGGCGTCGAACTGATTGCCGAAAACCCCGACTTCGAAAACATCAATGTCGACGAAGGCAGTGGTGATTTTGCGTTGGAAGGGATTGCGGTCGGCTTGATCCGCAATAACGATCTCTGACGGTCGTTCAGCGCGAATACCGGGGCGGCCTGACGTAGCAACGTAGCGCGTCGCCCCACTCCCTGAAGTTTTTGCATTTCCGACTGCGCCGGGCTGGGTCCGGCGCCCGTGCCCTGCTGCGCCCGTGATTTGTGATGACGCATTGCGAAGCCTTCTTGCACCGGATTTCGCCGCGCCATCAAAGATTCACCAGACAGCAGAACACGTCCCTCTGACCCGCATTGGAAGAAGGATCGCATCATGGCTCGACTCTTAGGTTTGCTGCGTACGTCGCTTGGTCAACCGCGCGTGCGCGTGTCGTCACAGACGCGACTCTCGGCGGTGTACGGACTGTCGGCGTTGTCCGGCCCGTTCGCATCAGCCCCCGCCATCGCCCGCTCCTACACGGTGCCCGCGCGCACTCGCACCACAACGTTGCCACGCACGATTGCGGCGGCCATGGCGACGGCCACGCGTCGCGCCTGCCCCGCCGGAAAAGCCGGCAAGGCATCGCGTGATCTGCGCGAACCGCAAGCGCGGCGTGACAGCCAGGCGGTAGAGAAAAGTCATGACGTGCGCGTCTATCGCGATATGTCGCACATCGTGATGGTCGGCACGTTCGCAGACATTTGCCGCAAGCTCGATCAGGCCGTCGGCGAACAGTTCTGTCAGGCGGCGGTGTAACCTCAGTCGTGCCACCGACGACCCACGCATCGCCCCTGGTCGCAGAGGTAGCACGCGCGTGTCGGACTTGTTGACGGTATCGCCGATGGAATCGTCGGCTTGCGCTCAAAACCTCGAAACTACCGACGATGCCGGATCGCAGATCCGATACATCGATCGAGGGCGAGCGCGGGCTTATTCGGGCGACTTGCCGAGGTCGCGTAGCGGATTGTCTGCGCCGCACCGTTCGCCGTCGAAGAATCGCCGGACGTCTTCCGGCTTGACCGCTTCGATGCTCGGGTGTTGCCAACGTGGCTTGTGGTCCTTGTCGACCACCATTGCGCGAATGCCCTCTACGCCTTCGGCGCCCATGCGACCGTCGAGGTTGAAGACACTGCGCATCATCAACCACTCTTCGCGCAGTTCGTCCGCCAGCGACAGTTTGCGTGCGCGACGTACCTGTTCCAGCGCCACACACACCATGAGCGGCGAGCGCTTGGTACGCAGCAGGTCTTCCGTCTCCTCCGCCCAACCTGAATACTCGCAACGCGCTTCGAGTTTGAGCGCCTTCAGGATCGAAGGCATGTCGGCCAGCGCGAAGTGCTCGTCGATGACGTCGCGCAACAGTGCCAGCTTGCCTGGCGCGAGCCCTGCCGGGGGAAGACTTTCGCGACAGAAACGCCGCGCGGCGTCGAGCACGGCGTCGCTGTCAGGCCAATCGCTGCTGGCGAGGTGTTCGCACAGTGCCGACAGCGAGGCACGCGGCAGCACCACGTCGGCCAGACCGATTTCGCATGCGTCGACAGCGCCAAACACGACACCCGTTGTCCCGAGGTATTCACCGAGATGACCCGCCAGGTTCGCGAGAAAGAAGCCGCCGCCGACATCGGGGAACAGACCGATAGCCGTCTCCGGCATCGCCATGCGCGTGGCTTCCGTTACGATACGCAGCGCAGCCCCTTGTGAAATTCCCATACCACCGCCCATCACGACACCATCCATCAGCGCGATGTACGGTTTCGGATACGAAGCAATGGTGTAGTTCAGCACGTACTCGTCGGTGAAGAAATCCATGATGTCCGTGCGCCCGGCACCGATCGCCTCATGGAAATAGCGAATGTCTCCACCAGCGCACAGGCCCTTCTCTCCTTCGCCCTGCAACACCACACCCAGCACCGCCGGATCGTCGCGCCATTCGGCAAGCGCCGACGCCATCGCACGAATCATGTCGTGCGAGAGCGCGTTGAGCGCCTTCGGACGTGCCAGCGTGATAAAGCCGATGCGGCCTCGGATTTCGGTTCGAACAAATTCGGTCATGTCTGGTGAACGATTCACAAGCGTCAACGAAATGGATCTGGCATGGCTCCGCCGATCATCCGGCAAAGGCACGTCACGATCCCCAGGGGGATTGACCGCCGGCGCACATGGGACATTGCCCTCAAGCACTCGGCGCGAGCAAAGACACCATCAAAACGACAAACGAGACGGGACACGGCAAACAAAAAAGCCGGCGCAAGGCACCGGCTTTTCTTCCAACAGACTGGCATCGCGGCATATGAACTCACATCCATCGCACCGCGCACACCGTCGCCGGCTTTACTTCTCTTCGCGCGAGGCGCGCTTGCGCTCGTGTTCCTTCAGGTGACGCTTGCGCAGGCGAATCGTCAGCGGCGTGACTTCCACCAGCTCATCGTCGTCGATGAATTCCACGGCGTATTCGAGGTTCAGCGCGATCGGCGGCACCAGACGCACGGCTTCGTCGGTACCCGACGCACGCACGTTCGTGAGCTGCTTACCCTTGATCGGGTTGACCACGAGATCGTTGTCACGGCTGTGGATACCGATGATCATGCCTTCGTACAGCGCGTCGCCCGGCGACACGAACATGCGGCCGCGATCTTGCAGCTTCCACAATGCATAGGCCACGGCAGCGCCGTCGTCCTGCGAAATCAGCACGCCATTGCGACGCTCACCCAGCGAACCATCCTTGAGCGGGGCGTAGGCATCGAAGATGTGGCTCATCAGGCCCGTACCACGGGTCATCGACAGGAAGTCGCCCTGGAAGCCGATCAGACCACGTGCCGGGATGCGGTATTCGAGGCGCGTACGGCCACGGCCGTCCGACACCATGTCCAGCATTTCGCCCTTGCGGCGGCCGATTTCTTCCATGACCGCGCCCTGATGTTCGTCTTCCAGGTCGATGGTCAGCATTTCGTACGGCTCGTGCTTCACACCGTCGATTTCCTTGAGCACCACGCGCGGACGCGACACGGCCAGTTCATAGCCCTCGCGACGCATGTTCTCGATCAGAATCGTCAGGTGCAGTTCGCCACGGCCCGACACTTCGAAGACGGAATCTTCGTCGGTATCTTTCACGCGCAGCGCCACGTTGTGATTCAGTTCCTTGTCCAGACGGTCGCGGATCTGACGGCTCGTCACGAACTTGCCTTCACGGCCGGCGAGCGGCGACGTGTTCACGCAGAAGTTCATCGTGAGCGTCGGTTCGTCGACGGTCAGCAGCGGCAGCGCTTCAGGCGTTTCCACGTCGCAGATCGTCGCGCCGATACCCACGTCTTCGATACCATTGATCAGCACGATGTCGCCGGCTTGTGCGCCTTCTTCCGTCATCACGCGCTCCAGACCCTTGAACGTCAGGACCTGGTTGATCTTGCGCTTGAGAATTTCACCGTCCGGGCCCGAACGCATCACGACTTGCTGGCCCGGCTTGATGCGGCCACGCGTGATACGGCCGATACCGATACGGCCGACGAACGTCGAGTAATCGAGCGAGCTGATCTGCAATTGCAGCGGCGCGTCTGCATCGGCGTCGCGCACCGGCACGTGTTCGAGAATCGCGTCGAACAGCGGCTTCATCGTGCCTTCGCGAACGTTCGAATCAAGGCTCGCGAAACCATTCAGGGCCGAAGCGTAGACGACCGGGAAGTCGAGCTGTTCGTTGGTCGCGCCGAGCTTGTCCATCAGGTCGAACGTCTGATCGATGACCCAGTCCGGACGTGCGCCCGGACGGTCGATCTTGTTGACCACGACGATCGGCTTCAGACCGAGGCCCAGGGCCTTGCGGGTCACGAAGCGCGTTTGCGGCATCGGGCCTTCGACGGCGTCGACGACCAGCAGCACGCTGTCGACCATCGAGAGCACACGCTCCACTTCACCGCCGAAGTCCGCGTGTCCCGGCGTGTCGACGATGTTGATGTGCGTGCCTTCGTATTCGACGGCGCAGTTTTTGGCGAGGATCGTGATGCCGCGCTCTTTTTCAATGTCGTTCGAGTCCATCACGCGTTCAGCGACTTGCTGGTTTTCGCGGAAGGTGCCCGACTGGCGCAGCAACTGGTCGACGAGCGTGGTTTTGCCGTGGTCGACGTGCGCGATGATGGCGATATTACGGAGAGCGCGGGTCATGAAAGAGGTGCTCGAAAAAGCCTTTGGAGAATCCGCGATTCTACCACTTGCATGCGTCTCGCGTCATGGCCTTTCTGCATTGCAACAACGCCGCCCTTCGCTGACTCACGGGCGTCACGAAATTTCCGGGTGACATCCTCCCCTTCCGCGTCCCTCGGATTCCCCCGCAGCGCACCATCCTAGAGCATTTCGTCTAATTTTCATCGCAATATTTGCTTAGTCAACTATTGCATCGACTTGAAATTAATTAAGTACCCGCTATAATCGTGACAAGTCAACTATTGCAGCAGCACGAAAATGTCCGAACCTCCTGTGACTTCCTCCGCGACCGTGCCGACGTCTCAGCCGGAAGCGCCGCAAGCCGATCCCCCACGTGACGGCTACAACATCGACGATTCGCTCGGGTACCTGGTGGCGCGTGTGCGTCAGTTGATCCTGGCGGAATTGACGAAGGAAACGTCGCAGTACGGTCTCACGAGCACGCAGGCCACCATGCTCTACAAGGTGGCGACGGGCAAAAGCAAGACAGCGGCCGATCTGGCGCGTGACTACTGTATAGATGCCAGCGCCGTGACCCGGCTGCTCGACCGGCTCGAAGCCCACGGACTGCTCGTTCGCGAGCGCAGCAAGATGGACCGACGCACCGTGAACCTGAGTGCGACCGAGGCCGGCTATGCCATGGCCGACCGGATGCCGGACATCTTTACGCGCGCTGCCGATCATCTGATGCGTGGTTTCAGCGTGGAAGAAGTGGGATTTCTGAAGAGTCTGCTGCGACGGGTGATTGCCAACGGCGAAGTCGGATGACGTCGGCGAACCGATCCTGAAAACGTCCGGAATCCATTGATTTCCCTTCGAAAAAGCCTGTCGAGTCCACTATTTCAAGGCCTCGCCAGCAGCAGTTTCCCGATTACTGTCAGTACAAGACTTCACTCGTAAAGGTTTTGCGATGAAAGCGGCCTCACCATTCCTCCCGCATCTGCGGGCCCGCTCAGCGATTTCCGCCATTTGTCTGGCGGCTGTGACGCTGGGCTTTGCCGGTTGTGCAAACTTCGCCGGCATCCATAGCGACAAGCAGATCAGCACGCCCGATCAGTATCAGACCCAGCGCAGCCTGCCCTCCGAGGGCGGCCAGTGGCCGGGCACCGACTGGGCCCAGCGTTTCGGTGATCCGCAACTCGTCTCCCTGATCGACGAAGCCCTCGTCGGCAACCCCGATCTCGCCATGGCCGCCGCCCGTCTTAAGGCCGCGCAGGCACAGACCGAAGGCGCAGCCGCTGCGCTGCTGCCGTCGGTCGGCTTCTCGGGCGACGTGTATCGCACGCAATTCACCCAGAACACCATTTACCCGCCGGGTTACGGCGGCACTTGGTTCACGCAGGGCGATCTGACCGCCTCGCTGTCGTGGGAGCTCGATCTCTGGGGCAAGAACCGTTCGGCACGCGCACAGGCCACGTCGGCCGAGCGCGCCGAAGAAGCCGAAGATCAGGAAGTGCGTCTCGCCCTGTCGACGGCCGTGGCCCGCGCGTACAACCAGTTGGCTCAGCAATATGCCCTGCACGACGTGCTCGATCGCATCGGCAAGCAACGCCAGAACCTCGGCAAGCTGACGTCGGATCGCGTGCGCGCCGGGCTCGACACACAAGTCGAGCAGAAGCAGGCCGACAGCAACAGCGCCGACATTCAGACGCAGCTCGCCCAGCTCGACGGCCAGATCCTGCTCACGCGCCATCAACTCGGCGTGCTCCTTGGCAAGGGTCCGGATCGTGGTCTGGAGATTGCACCGCCGAAGCTCGCCCAACTGGCCACGCCTGCCCTGCCCGATAACCTGCCGCTTGCCCTGCTCGGCCGTCGCCCGGACATCGTCTCGGCACGCTGGGGCGTCGAATCGCAGCTTCAGGGCGTGGATGTCGCCAAGGCCCGCTTCTATCCGGACGTGAACCTGAACGCCGCGTTCGGCTTCTCCACCTTCGGGCTGGGCAAGCTGATCGATCCGACCAGCCAGAACATCCAGGCCGGCCCGGTGATCTCGCTGCCGATCTTCGACGGCGGCCGGTTGCGCGCCAACCTGAAGGGTCAGTACGCGGCCTATGAGAGCGCCGTGGCGAACTACGACTCCACGCTGAACAAGGCCCTCGGCGACATCGCCGATCGCATGTCGTCGATTCGTTCGGCCGACAAGCAGATGGTGTCGCAACGCGTGGCGCAAGACGCCGCGCAACGCGCCTACGACCTCGCCATCGATCGCTACAAGGCCGGCCTGACGCCGCAACTGACCGTGCTCACCGCCGAGTCGTCGCTGCTCGCGCAGGAACAGGCGCGCGTGAATATCGACTTCGCCCGCCGCGACCAGCAGATCGGTCTGATCAAGGCGCTGGGCGGCGGCTTCGACGCACAGGCCGCGGGCCTCGTCGTCGGGCAGGAACGCCCGGCAAAGACGGACGGCGAATCCGTCAGCGCACAGTCCCACTGAGGCCCTGAGCGCCACACAAAACAAGACAAACGTCAAAAGCACATTGAGAGATTAGTACGGAGCAAATGATGAGCGAGAACCAACAACAAGCGCCTGCCCAGCCGGCGCAGAACAATGGCAAGCGCCGCCGCATGATGCTGACGCTGACGGCCGTGATCGCAATCGCAGCCATCGGCTACGGCGCTTACTACGGTCTGTACGCGCGCTACTACGAAGACACCGACGACGCCTACGTCGCCGGCAACGTGGTTCAGATCACGCCGCAGGTGGCCGGTACCGTCACCGGCGTGAAGGTCGACGACACGCAGATGGTCAAGGCCGGCCAGCCGCTGGTCACGCTGGACCAGACCGACGCGCGCGTCGCGTTGCTGCAAGCCGAGGCGAACCTCGCGCAGACGGTGCGTCAGGTGCGCACGTACTTCGTGAACAACGATGCCTACGCTGCCACCGTCGCCATGCGCGAGTCGGAACTCACGAAGGCACAGGCCGACGTGAAGCGTCGCGAGATGGCCATCGCCACGGGCGCCGTGTCGCGCGAAGAACTGGCCCACGCCCAGGACGCCGTGAAGACCGCGCAAGCCGCGCTCGAACAGGCCCGCGCCCAGTTGGTGTCGAACAAGGCGCTGACTGACAAGACGTCGGTGACCACGCATCCGAACGTGCAGCAGGCGGCTGCCAAGGTGCGCGCTGCCTATCTCGACTACGCACGCACGTCGATCCCTGCCCCGGTGGACGGCTACGTGGCCAAGCGTTCGGTGCAGGTCGGCCAGCGTGTGGCGACCGGCGCGCCGCTCATGGCGCTGGTGCCGCTCAACGAAGTGTGGGTCGATGCCAACTTCAAGGAAGTGCAGATCGCCCACATGCGCGTCGGTCAGCCGGTGACCCTCACGGCAGACGTGTACGGCTCGGCCGTGGAGTACAAGGGCACGGTCGCAGGCTTCTCCGCAGGCACGGGCAGCGCCTTCTCGCTGCTGCCGGCGCAGAACGCCACGGGCAACTGGATCAAGGTGGTGCAACGTCTGCCGGTGCGTATCGCGCTCGACGCGAAGCAGTTGCAGCAGCATCCGCTGCGTGTCGGTCTGTCGATGCAGGTCAAGGTCAACGTGCGTAACACCGATGGCAAGGAACTGGGCGAAGCGCCCACCCTGCCGGTGTACTCGACCGACGTGTACGACAAGGTCGGTCACGACGCCGACGACATCGTCGCCAGGATCATCACCGAGAACGCCGGTGCAAGCGCCAATGCAGGCGCCAGCGCAGGCGGTGCCAACGACACGCGCAATCAGCCGGCCCGCGCACGTCCCCTGTAAATCGGAGGGGGGTGCCCCCCACCCCCTTTGACATCTCATGGCAACTCAAAACGCTCCTGCCCCGCTCTCGGGAGGGCAACTGGTACTCGGCACCATCGCGTTGTCGCTCGCCACGTTCATGAACGTGCTCGACACATCGATTGCCAACGTATCCATTCCCGCGATCTCCGGCGACCTGGGTGTCTCATCGAGCCAGGGGACGTGGGTGATTACGTCGTTCGCCGTCGCCAACGCCATCTCGGTGCCGCTCACCGGCTGGCTGACGGAGCGCTTCGGCGCAGTGCGACTGTTCATCTCGTCGATCCTGCTGTTCGTGCTGGCCTCGTGGCTGTGCGGCATGGCGCCGACGCTCGAAATCCTGCTCGCGGCGCGCGTGCTGCAAGGCGCCGTGGCCGGGCCGATGATCCCGCTCTCGCAATCGCTGCTGCTCTCGAGCTACCCACCCGCCAAGAGTTCGATGGCCCTTGCCTTATGGGGGATGACGACGCTCGTCGCCCCGGTGATGGGCCCGATTCTCGGCGGATGGATCTCGGACAACTACCACTGGCCGTGGATCTTCTACATCAACATCCCGGTCGGCATCGGCGCCGCTTACGTCACCTGGCTGATCTACGCCAAGCGTGAAACGCCAACGCAGCGCAAGCCGATCGACACCGTCGGTCTGGCTTTGCTCGTGCTGTGGGTCGGTTCGTTGCAGGTGATGCTCGACAAGGGCAAGGAACTCGACTGGTTCAACTCATCGACCATCGTCGTGCTGGCGCTCGTGGCACTCGTGTCGTTCTGCTTCTTCGTCATATGGGAGATCACCGAGAAGCACCCGGTGGTCGACCTGACACTGTTCAAGCGGATCAACTTCACCGGCGGCGTGATCGCCATTTCCGTGGGGTACGGGCTGTTCTTCGGCAACCTCGTGATCCTGCCGCAGTGGCTTCAGATCTATCTCGGCTACACGGCAACGGAAGCCGGTCTGGTGATGGCGCCTGTGGGGCTGTTCGCGATCATCCTGTCGCCGATCATCGGCAAGTTCCTGCCCAAGCTCGACGCGCGCTGGGTCGTGACCGTCTCGTTCCTGCTGTTCGCCCTCGTGTTCCTGCTGCGCTCGCACTTCAACACGCTGGTCGACACGCGCACGCTGATGATTCCGACCTTCCTGCAAGGGGTGCCGATGTCGATGTTCTTCATCCCGCTCACGGCCATCATCCTGTCAGGCCTGCCGGGGCATCGCATTCCGGCCGCAGCGGGTCTGTCGAACTTCGTGCGGATTACCTGCGGTGCCGTGGGGACGTCGATCGCCACGACCGTGTGGGATAACCGTATCTCGCTGCACCATGCGCAGCTCACGGAAAACCTGACGCCCTACGACGCCACGTTCAACGGTTCGGTGCAGTCGCTCAATCAGCTCGGCATGTCGACACCGCAGGCGCACGGCTACATCGACCGGCTGGTGACGCAACAATCGGCCATGCTCGGCGCGAACGACATCTTCTGGATCTCGGCGGTGCTGTTCGTGCTGATGATCGCGATGGTGTGGATTACGCGCCCGATCCGTGGCGGAGGTGGCGGCGACGCTGCCGCGGGCGCCCACTGACGCAACAGGCTTCCCCCCGAGTGCCCGGCCCTGCTCTGTACTACCGGGCACTTCTTGAACCCCGCTGAAGTTAGCGGGGTTTTTTTCATCCGACGAGATAACGCAGCGCGGCGGTCGCCGTAATGCTGATGACGACGGTCGGAAGCAGCGAACAGCGCAGTGCGACGAGCAACGTCACCGCAAGCGCAATGAGATCGGCAGGCCGATCCGCCACGAACGACGGCGCGATCACCGAGATCAGGACGCATCCCGGCAGGCTCTCCATGACGGAACGCATGCGCGGACTCAGCACACGATCGCGCAACAAGAGAAAGCCCACGACGCGTGTGGCATAGGTGGTGGCCGCCATGAGCGCGACCGTCGCCACAGGCAGCAGCGTGGCGGCATTGAGCGAATCGAGCACGTCAAACATTGCGTGGCTCCATCAGCACGGCGGCCAGCAGTCCCGCCACCGCGCCCGCCGCGACATACCACGAGCCCGGCACGTAAAGGTACGTGAGCGCTGCGGCAACGAGACTCACCAGCCACGGCAAGCTCTTACGCATGCCGCGCCACATCCCCCGCAGCAACACGAGAAAGACGGCGGTGAACGCCATATCGAAACCGTACTGTTCAATGTCGCCGAGCACGGGCCCCAGTACCGCACCGAGGGCCGTGAAGGCGATCCACGCGAGCCACAGGTTCACGCCGACAGCGAGGTAATACGGCAGGCTGATGCGGTCCGCCTTACGCGCCTGGGTATCGGCCAACGCCATCGCCCAGGCTTCGTCGCACATCAGGAACAGCGACGGCAATGCGCGACGCAATGGCACATGACGCAGCAACGGCGCAAACGCCGCGCCCATCAGGACGTGACGCGAATTGACGAGGCACGACATGGCCACGATCAGCGCGAGATGCGGCGGCGAAGACCAGAGGTGAACGGCGGTGAATTCCGATCCTCCGGCAAAGTTCATACCGGTCATGAGCGGCACCAGCCACGCGGGCATGCCCTTCTGGGTGGCCTGCGCGCCAAGCACCATGGCGAAGGGGACGAAACCGAGCATGACGGGCAACGACGCGCGCATGCCGCGCGCCACTTCGAGTTTGACATCGGACTGCTGTGACGACGCAGCCGAAGAAGACAATCCAGACACAACCACTCCTGCAATAACCACTGGATGCGCAGGATAGCGGACGTCGCTCGTTGATGTCTTGTATGTCCTTGCGATTTTGCGTGACGACGAACACCATCACCGTCTCCATCTCCGCCTCCACCTCCACCTCCATCACTCAGGTGCAGTTTCACGCGCATCGATCCGGATGCTTTGCAGATCGTCGTCGGTTACCGCCGCATCGTCCGATGCCTCATCCGATGCCTTCGGGGCAGACGGCTTGACGAGCGACTCCGAGCCTGCGGCAGCGAGTTTGGTCGCACCGCCCGCCTTTTCCAGCCACAGATAAAAGTCGAGCAGACCGTCGGGCAACGACGTCGTATCGTCGCTGAACGGCAAACGGGCGATCAGCCCGACGAACAGCGCCGCCGATGCCTGCCGCACCCGCACGGCGAAGGCCTTTTGCCATGCCGGATCGCCGTGCGATACGAGTGTCTTGCGTAATTCGTTGCGCATGCGCGTGATCAGGCGGCCGGGCAGCGAGCGCGAGGGTGAAGCCCCTTCCGCCCCTTCCGCCCCGTCTGCCTCGTCTGCCCCTTCTGCCCCTTCTGCCCCTTCTGCCTTTTCCACCCGCTCCCCCGACGTTGCGGAGCCGAGTACGTCGAGCAGTTTTGCGAATCCGCCCTGCCTGTCGATCCACGCCACCAGATTCGCAAGGCTGTCCCCCTGGAACGGCAAGCTTCCCGGTCGACGGAACTCGACACTCCAGCACACGAGATCACTCAGCGCCAGCGCCGCAAAGTATGGCGACAGCAACATCCCCGGCGTGAATACGGCGCTACCGATTCGCAGCACCTTGCACTGCACGGCACGCGCGACTCTGCGCTGCGTGGGCTGCACTCGTTCGCACACCATCTCGCCGGAAAGCCGGGCGAAGACGTCCGGCATGAAGTACGGAGACGCCACGCTCACGAGTTGGCACACCAGGCTCGCGACATGGGTCGTCAGCACGACGCTGCTGAGCAGGCAGGAATAGTTCGACGTGGAATTGGCGGTGTTGGCGGCGTCCGGGGTGGGATCGATAACGATTGCAACGTGTTCTTCGTTACCCTCGTTCGCCGCGATGACCTCGCCGCGACCGCTTTCACCGTGCGCCTCACGAAGCTGCCACGCTCTGAGCAACGCGTCCGTTTCTGCTTCAATGCGCGCTACGTCCTCGAACCCTTCAGCCACCGATTGACTTTCGGGAACCGGGTTCAGGGGATCATCCGATAATTCGATCGGTCGGAAATCACTCGACTCAGGCAATTCGGATGCATGAGACGAAGTCGCCATGCTGCGCGCTTGCGGGATGTCTCCCGGCACATTGCAGGTGTCCGCCTCGATAGGGATAGCGTGAAACGGTGCGCATTGCGGCCCGCCGATGCCTGAGATCATCGCTGCATGTCCTCGTCTTGCCCCGTGCTTGTGCGTGCCCCGTCAGCGTCTCGTCGACTTCCCGCGCGTTGGCTGACTGTCTGCGCTTGCGACTGATCGCGCCTGATTGCAACTGATTGCGACGGTGTGACGGCGTGACGGCGTGACGGCAGCGCCTCGACCGACGCCCCACCGCCCGACGCGAGCACTGTGCACCGCCCTATGCCCGAACGCTTGCGTAATTCGCTTTCCAGCACCGCCTCCGCTGCCATGCCCATGCATGAGGCGGATCCGCGCCGTTTTCCATGCGAGGGCAGATGTCACGCAATCGCAGTATCATTGCGCATCCCCCGGCCCGATGCCCCCACGGCAATATGCCGCGTGCGCTGCCTCTGCCGCCGAACGGCCGGGAAAGTACTATCCGTCAGCAAAAACAAACATCATGACTACCCCGCAGAACCCGATCGAACGCTCCGAAGTCACCTTCCGCTTTCTGGCAGAGCCTGCCGCCGTCAACTTCGGCGGCAAAGTGCACGGGGGCTCGCTGATGAAATGGATCGACGAGGTGGCGTACGCTTGCGCCGCCACGTGGTCGGGCCGCTATTGCGTGACGGTCAGCGTCGGCAACATTCGCTTCCGCCGCCCGATTCTCGTCGGCAATCTGGTGGAACTGCGCGCACGCATCGTGGCCACGGGCCGCACGAGCATGCACATCCACGTGTCGGTCCACGCCGGCGATCCGAAGTGGGGCGAATTGCGCCAGACGACCGATTGCCTGATGGTGTTCGTCGCCGTCGACGAGAGCAATCACCCGGTGGGCGTGCCGTCGTTCGAGCCGAAAACCGACGAGCAGAAGGCATTGGCCAAGTACGCCATGGACGTGAAGGCAGCGCTCGACGCCATCGTCGAACTCAAGCCGGAAAACGTCACGAACTGACGGGGTCGGGTGGACGGCCCGCGCCGTCTGCCTTTACCGGTATGGGTGCCGAATCGAGACTTCCGGAGAGACTGCCTTCAGCGCGCATGGCAACTCCCGGACGTCTCATCATCCCCTCGAATAGATTGCAGATTTGTCGTTTCGGAGGAAAGCCGCCGATGCCACGCGGAACGGTCAAGCATTACTTCCCGGACAAAGGATACGGATTCATCACCCCGGATGACGGTAGCGAAGTCGTTTTCGTCCACGAGACCGAAATATGCGTGCCCGGCACGCCCGAGCTTCGCACCGGCCAGATCGTCGAGTACGAGACCACGCGCGCAGACGCCTATTTGCTGGCAGTCAACGTGCGGGAAGTGGTGGCCTGACGTTTTGCGTCCCGCGCTTCCGATTCGATTGCGCCCGCTTCTCACCGCATCTTCTGATCGCCCGGCCGGTCCCGAAGGGCTTCAAGCTGACAACGTCAATCCGCTCTGAATTGCGGCGCGGCGCCACCAGCGCCGCCTCCCATCACTGCGTCTTGAGCAACCGCTGGGGTGTTAGCAACGCTTCGCCGTCGAGGCGTGCAACGCCCAGCAGACGTGCAGCGGTGTCGGCGTTGGCTTCGGCGTAGACCTTGACTTCGATGCTGTCGTGCTCGGCAGCACATGCACGTAAGGGGGCGGGGCACCGGAGGTCGTCCAGACGCAGACGTTGCCCATGGCTGAAGCGCTTCGCGAGCGTGTCGTCGAGCCACACGGCGGGCAGCGTCTTGAGCAGTGCATCGACCGGCGCCAGCTTTTCGACGCGTTGCGGGTGATCGAGCGCGTTCAGTGCTTCCAGCGTCACGGCGCCATCGAGCGTGAGCGGACCGACCGCCGTACGTCGCAGCGCACGCAGATGTGCCCCACAACCCAGCGCTTCACCGATGTCTTCCGCCAGCGTACGCACGTAAGTGCCTTTGCTGCACGTCACGCGGAACGTGAATTCGTTCTCCGCCGGCAACGCGCATTCCGTCATTTCCAGCAGATGGATCGTCACCGACCGCGCCTCTCGCTCGATGGTCTGACCGGCGCGGGCATACTCGTAAAGGGGTTTGCCGTCGCGCTTGAGTGCCGAGTACATCGGCGGCACCTGTGAAATCGGCCCGGTGAAGCGCGGCAATACGGCACGAATCGCGGCTTCGTCCACCTGTACCGGACGCGTTTGCAGCACCTCGCCTTCCGCGTCGCCCGTCGTTGTGGTCTCCCCCAGACGCACTCGCGCTTCGTACGTCTTGTCGGCTTCGAGCAAGTCCTGCGAGAACTTCGTCGCCTCACCGAAACAGAGCGGCAACAGCCCTGTCGCCAACGGATCGAGCGTGCCCGTGTGACCGGCCTTGAGCGCCTGAAGCGCACGCTTGGCCTTGATCAAGGCATCGTTGGACGACAACCCCAGCGGCTTGTCGAGCAGCAACACACCGTCGAGCGGGAAACGAGGGAGCTTTTGGCGGGGTGCCTGCGAACGCGGGTCCGTCATGTGTGGGAATGACTTGAGAAATTCGAATGGGGTAACGCCGCGGCGCGCATCGACAGCGCTCGGGCATCGCAACACCGCCGGACTCGCTTTGCGCCAGCCCGGCAGGCTACGGTGTCAATCGACGGCTTACTTGCCGTCGTCTTCCTTGTGATCGCCTTCAACGCCGTCGTCGGCATCGTCGTCGGCTTGCGCATCTTCCTTCGCACGCGTGGCGTTGGCCGTATCGATCAGACGCGACATCTCAATGGCACGTTCGATCGACTGGTCGAAGTGGAAATGCAGCGTCGGCACCGTGTGAATGTGCAAGCGCTTGAACAGCAGATTGCGCAGGTAGCCTGCGGCTTCGTTGAGCGCTTCGCCGGTCGCTTTCGGATCGCCGGTGAGCGTCGTGTAAAACACCTTCGCATGCGCGTAATCAGGCGTCACTTCCACGCTTTGCAGCGTGACCAGCCCAATGCGCGGGTCCTTCACTTCGCGCTGAATCAACTCCGAGAGATCACGCTGGATCTGATCGTTGATGCGAAGATTTCGACCGGGAACGCCACGTTTCTTTGCCATAACATACTCGCTAGTAATGCAATGGCCCACGCCACCGGTTTCCCGGCTTGGTGGGCCATTCCACTTCCATTGTGCAAATCGCGTTACAGCGAGCGCGCAACTTCCGTGATTTCAAACGCTTCCAGTTGGTCGCCTTCCGTAATGTCGTTGAAGTTCTTCACCGACAGACCGCACTCGAAGCCTGACTTGACTTCCTTGACGTCATCCTTGAAGCGCTTGAGCGAATCCAGCTCGCCCGTGAAGATGACCACGTTGTCGCGCAGCACACGCACGTGCGACGAACGCTTGACGAAGCCGTCGAGCACCATACAGCCGGCCACCGTACCGACCTTCGGCACCTTGAACGTCTGACGCACTTCGACCATACCCGTGATTTCTTCCTTCTTCTCCGGCGCCAGCATGCCCGACATTGCTGCCTTCACCTCATCCACTGCGTCATAGATGATGTTGTAGTAGCGAATATCGATACCGTTCGACTCGGCCAGCTTGCGGGCCAGTGCATCGGCACGCGTGTTGAAGCCGATGATGACCGCCTTCGAAGCCGTTGCCAGGTTGACGTCGCTTTCGCTGATACCACCGACCGCAGCGTGCACGATCTGCACGCGCACTTCCGGCGTCGAGAGCTTGTTGAGCGACTGCGCCAGTGCTTCCTGCGAACCCTGAACGTCTGCCTTGATGATGAGGGGCAGCGTCTTGACTTCGCCTTCGGCCATCTGCTCGAACATGTTCTCCAGCTTCGCAGCTTGCTGCTTGGCCAGCTTCACATCGCGGAACTTGCCTTGACGGAACAGTGCGATTTCACGTGCCTTGCGTTCGTCCTGAACCACCAGCACTTCTTCACCGGCGCCCGGCACTTCCGACAGACCCTGGATTTCGACCGGGATCGACGGACCTGCGTCCTTCGTGTTCTTGCCGGTTTCGTCCAGCATGGCGCGAACGCGACCGTAAGCCTGGCCTGCCAGCACCATGTCGCCGCGCTTGAGCGTGCCCGACTGCACCAGAATCGTGGCGACCGGACCCTTACCCTTGTCCAGCTTCGCTTCGATCACGATACCCTTGGCCGGCGCTTCCACCGGTGCCTTCAACTCCAGCACTTCGGCTTGCAGCAGCACGTTCTCGAGCAGATCGTCGATACCCGTACCCGTCTTGGCCGACACCGGCACGAACGGCGAATCGCCACCGTACTCTTCCGGCACCACACCTTCGGCCACCAGTTCCTGCTTCACGCGGTCCGGGTTGGCTTCGGGCTTGTCGATCTTGTTGATCGCCACCACGATCGGCACACCGGCCGACTTCGCGTGGGCAATCGCTTCCTTCGTCTGCGGCATCACACCATCGTCCGCCGCGACCACGAGAATCACGATGTCCGTTGCCTGTGCGCCGCGAGCACGCATGGCCGTAAACGCCTCGTGACCCGGCGTGTCGAGGAACGTCACCGTACCGCGCGGTGTGTCGACGTGATACGCACCGATGTGCTGCGTAATGCCGCCGGCTTCGCCCGACGCCACCTTGGCGCGACGGATGTAGTCCAGCAGCGAGGTCTTGCCGTGGTCGACGTGACCCATCACGGTCACCACCGGCGGACGCGGCAGCGCTTCGGCTTCCGTCACGTCGTTGCCGAGGTCGAGCAGCGTTTCCGGATCGTCCAGCTTGGCGGCGATTGCGCGGTGGCCGAGTTCCTCCACCACGATCATCGCCGTTTCCTGATCGAGCACCTGGTTGATGGTCACCATCTGGCCCATCTTCATCATCAGCTTGATGACTTCGGCGGCCTTGACCGACATCTTGTGCGCCAGATCGGCAACGCTGATCGTTTCCGGCACATGCACATCACGCACGACCGGTTCGGTCGGTGCCTGGAATGCCTGACGGTCATCCTGCGAATGACGGTCGCCGCGACGGCCACCACGGCCACCGCCGCGCCAGCCATCCGAACCACCGCTCGTATCGCCGCGTGTCTTCATGCCGCCACGCTTGTTGCGATTGTCGGTGTCCTTCTGCCAGGCGCCCGGCTTCTTGTCCTTCTTGTCGGCAGCACCCGCCGTCGTCGAGGCCGGCGCGGCGGCCGGCTTCTTGTCCGCCGGCTTGGCAGCCGCACCTTCCGGCTTGGCCGGCTTGTGCAACGTACCCTTCGCAGCATCCGGCTTCGCCGGTGCGGCGGCAGCAGGTGCCGGCTCCGGTGCCTTCAGCACGCGACGCGGTGCATTCATCATTTCGCGAATCGCGCGGGCTTCGGCTTCGGCCGCGGCACGACGCTTGCGAATCGCTTCTTCTTCGGCGCGCGCCTTGTCAGCCGCTGCACTCGCCTTTTCGGCGGCTGCACGGGCTTCTTCGCTCGCCTTGCGAGCCTGCTCGCGCTCGGCATCGGCCTTGGCGGCAGCGGCCTTCTCGGCTTGTGCTGCCTGCGCTGCCTTTTCGGCGTCGGCCTTGGCTGCCTTGTCGGCTTCCACTTGCGCCTGCTTTTCGGCTTCAGCGTCGGCTGCCTTGGCTTCGGCCTTCGCCTTCTGCTCTTCGGCCGCCTTCGCTGCCGCGGCTACGCGCTCCGCTTCCTCACGCACACGGCGCTCGGCAGCTTCCTTCTCTTCGCGCTCGCGACGCTCGGCCTCTTCGCGCTCCAGTTGTTCCTGGCGACGCTTGAGCTCGGCCGCTTCCGCTGCCAGACGCTCCGCTTCGCGGCGTGCGTCTTCTTCGCGCAGACGGAGGGCTTCGTCTTCGGCAGCCGCTGCAGCGTTCTCAGCGCCCTCCGCGACGTCGTCGCGCTTGACGAACGTGCGCTTCTTGCGCACTTCGACCTGAATCGTCCGCGCCTTACCGGTCGCGTCGGCCTGCTTGATTTCCGAGGTCTGGCGACGCGTCAGAGTAATCTTCTTTTTGTCGCCGTCGCCAGCGCCGTGCGATCGGCGCAGGTGCTCCAGCAGACGGGCCTTGTCGGCTTCCGTCACCGAATCGTCGGCGCTGAGTTTGTCCACGCCGGCGGCTTTGAGTTGCTCCAGCAACACGCCGGCCGGCATTTTCAGTTCTTCAGCAAATTGGGCTACGTTGATGCTCGCCATTCAAACCTCTTCAAGCAAGGCCAGGCGCCTTGCGGTTAACTTCAAAGTTCACTGTTCCATATGCATGCCGGGGCAGGTCATCATTGGAACCAGTGCTCTCGCGCTTTCATGATCAGGGCCTTGGCAGCTTCTTCCTCGACGCCCGTCATTTCGGTCAGTTCGTCGACAGCCAGTTCGGCCAGATCATCGCGCGTCTGAATTTCATGCTCGGCCAGTTTGGCCAGCAACTCCGGCGTCATGCCGTCGAGGCTCTTGAGATCGAGTGCGACACCTTCGACCTTCTCCTCGGTGGCAATCGCCTGCGTGAGCAGTGCGTCGCGCGCACGATTGCGCAGCTCGTGCACCGTGTCCTCGTCGAATGCTTCGATTTCGAGCATTTCGTTCAGGGGCACGTAGGCGATTTCTTCCAGGCTCGAGAAACCTTCCTCGATCAGGATGTCCGCCACTTCCTCATCCACATCGAGACGCTGCATGAACAACGTGCGCAGCGTGCCGCGCTCTTCGTTCTGCTTCTCGGCCGATTCGTCCGGCGTCATGATGTTGATCTGCCAGCCCGTCAGTTCCGACGCGAGACGCACGTTCTGACCGCTGCGACCGATCGCGACTGCCAGTTCGTTCTCGTCGACGACGACGTCCATGCTGTGCTTCTCTTCGTCCACGACGATCGACTGCACCGCCGCTGGCGCCAGCGCGCCGATCACGAATTGCGCGGGGTCTTCCGACCACAGCACGATATCGACGTTCTCGCCGCCAAGCTCGTTACGCACCGCCTGAACACGCGTGCCGCGAATGCCCACGCAAGTCCCGATCGGATCGATACGCTTGTCGTACGCCACGACGGCGATCTTGGCGCGCACGCCCGGATCACGAGCAGCCGACTTGATCTCCAGCAGACCCTGTTCGATTTCCGGCACTTCCATGCCGAACAGTTCGATCAGGAATTCCGGAGCGGTACGCGAGAGTTCGATTTGCGGGCCGCGAGCCGTACGGTCGACCTTCACGATGAACGCGCGAACGCGGTCGCCGATACGCAGGTTTTCCTTCGTGATGAGCTGATCGCGACGCAGCAGCGCCTCGACACGGCCCGACTCGACAATCAGGTTGCCCTTGTCGAGACGCTTGACCGTACCGGTCATGATCTTTTCGCCGCGCTCGAGGAAGTCCGACAGGATCTGCTCACGCTCGGCATCGCGAATGCGTTGCAAAATGACTTGCTTCGCAGCTTGCGCACCAATACGGCCGAACTCGACCGATTCCACCGGCTCTTCGATGAACTCGCCGATTTCGATCGAGGGATTTTCTTCCTTGGCTTCGAACGACAGGATCTGCTTGTCCGGCTCCTGCAAACCCGCTTCGTCCGGCACTACCAGCCAGCGACGGAAGCTCTCGTGCTCGCCCGACTCACGGTCGATGTGCACGCGAATGTCGACGTCTTCGGTGTAGCGCTTCTTGGTGGCCGAAGCCAATGCTGCTTCAAGCGCGCCGAACACGACATCCTTGTCGACGTTCTTTTCGCGCGCGAGCGCATCGACCAACAGCAATACTTCGCGACTCATCGTTTGCGACTCCTAAAATCAATCTGCGGCACAAGGCGCGCACGGTCAATATCCGCGAGGGTGAATTCGAGCAGCGCCGGGCCGCCCTTGCCTTCGAATTCAAGGCTCAAGTTTTCGCCTTGCGGCGCCTGCAAAATGCCGCGGAACTGCTTGCGGCCTTCAAGCGGCACACGCAACGTGAGACTCACTTCGACGCCGGCAAAACGCTCGAAGTCACGCAGCTTGCGCAGCGGACGGTCAAGCCCCGGCGACGACACTTCAAGTCGGTCGTAATTGACGTTCTCGACCATCAGGACGTGCGAGAGCTGACGGCTCACCGTCTCGCAGTCATCGATCGTGATGCCTTCCGGCTTGTCGATGTATACGCGCAGCAGTCCGCCGCCGGCACGCTCAAGATCGACCAGCTCGTAACCCAGGCCTTCGACCGTGGTCTCGATCAGTTCTGGCAATTGCAACTTTGCTCACCCTAGAAAAACTCGCGCGCATCAGCAGCGCCCGACATGTCTGCGCGCCCCGCATGGGACGTCGCACGATGCCCACCTCGACCGTCCGGGCCGGTGTACCTGAGTCGGCACACCCACTCCCCGACACGGCGGCATCGGCCGCGCAAAACGCTCGCGGCAAAAAAAAATGGGCGAAACGCCCATTTCTTACAGCCTCATTGCGCATGAGGTGCGCGTCGCAGCAGAACGCCCGACACGCAAACCAGCTTATTCATTGATTTTATATGGTTTTGGCCCGATTTGCAACGCTTGGCGGCGGAAATGCGTCTTGACCGAGCGCCGTTGCTACCTTGCCGCGCTGCAAAATCGGGGCGCCCACTCAGCGGGATCGATTGCCGCCGCGGTTACCACGGTTGCCCTGGTTCCCGCCACCGCCACTCGCGCGATTTCCGCCGCGGCTGCGATTGCCGTTTCCATTGCCGCCGTTACCACCATAACCGCCGTTACCACCGCCGCCACCATTACCGCCATTGCCGCCACGCGACTGGCCGCCGTAACCGCTGCCTGCGTTACCGCCACCGAAGCGGCGACCCTCGCCACGCGGCGAAGGCGTCTGCCCCGGATAGCCGCCGCTCGGACCGACGAACGCCGTCAGCGGATTGGCACGCGGGCGACGCGACTGACCCGGTTCGCGAGCGAACACGCCAAGGGCCGTCTGCATCGGATCCGGCTGACGACGCGGCTCCTTCGGTGCGCCGGCCTTGCCGCCGCGACCACCGTTGCGTGCGCCCTTCTCGTCCGACGCCGCCCCCGGCACCTTCATGCCGACCGCCGCGAACAGCGAGCGCACCTGCGCTTCGTCCATTTCTTCGTAACGGCCTCGCTTGAGGCCACGCGGCAGCGTCAGCGGACCGTAACGCGTACGGATCAGACGACTCACCATCAACCCTGCGGCGTCGAACATACGACGCACTTCGCGGTTACGACCTTCAGCCAGCGCCACGTGATACCAGTGGTTCGAGCCCTCGCCACCGCCGTCCTTCAAGCGCAGGAAGTTGGCCTCGCCATCATCCAGCTTGATGCCGTGCAGCAGTTGCTGACGCGACGCTTCGCTCAACTGACCGACGGTGCGCACCGCATACTCGCGCTCGATCTCATAGCGCGGGTGCATGAAGCGGTTCGCCAGATCGCCCGACGTCGTCAGGATCAGCAGACCTTCCGTATTGAAGTCGAGACGCCCGACCGCGAGCCATTTGGCCGTCTTCATCGGCGGCAGACGATCGAACACCGACGTGCGCCCTTCCGGATCGGAATGGCTGACGATTTCGCCTGCCGGCTTGTGATACAGCAGCACGCGCGGCGGTTTGCTGGTGATACGGCGCTTGACGAGCTTGCCGTTGATACGAACCTGATCGGTCGGCAGAATGCGCTGACCGATGTGAGCCGGTTCCGAGTTCACGGAGACGCGACCGGCCAGGATCAGCTCCTCCATCTCGCGACGAGAACCCATGCCGGCTTCGGCCAACACCTTATGCAGCTTCGGCGCTTCGTCGTCCGGGGACAGCACGCGACGGTCCGCCGGGCGGCGGCCGCGCTGAGCGCGTGCCGAAGCTGCGTTATCGCCTTCGCCGTCTTCCGCGTCGAATCCACCCGACGTGACGAACGCGAACAGATCGCCATCACCCGAATTGCCAGCATTGCCGGCGCCGCCCTTGCCCCGCGCACCGCCAGCCGGCCCCTTGCGACCACGGCCTTGTGGCTTGCCGGACGGGCTCTGACCACCCTGACCGCCCTGCGCGCCTTGCGCACCTCGCTGCGCACGACCGCCCGGTGCAGCGCCATTGGCGCCACCAGAGGGCTGCGACGGCTGCACATCGTCGCGCTTCGCGCCACGCGGCTTGCGCGAGCTCGTGCGAGCACGCCCCTGCGCCGCCGAAGGCGCGCCATCGGCACCCGACGCCTGCGCCTGCGGCGCATCGAAGGACAACGCACCTTGCGCTGCGTCCGAACCGGCGACTTCGCCGTTATCGTCGCCTTCGCGCTTGGCCTGCTGGGCCGCACGACGGCGGGCGATCAGACTGCGCGGACCACGGCGCAAACCGCGGCGCGACGCCTTTTCATCGCCGCCCTCGCCTTCCGGCGAACGTGCATCGGCACCGGCATCGCGTGCGTGCAGGTCCTGGGATTCTTCGTTTTGTTTCAACACAACCTCATTGGAAAACGGGATCGTTGCGGGCAGGCGTAAATCGCTGCCCTGATCCGTGTTCGCACCATGAATGCGCGGCAAATGCGTGCCGCGGCTTCGTTCTTATCGCAAACGGCCCTTCGGGTGAGTACGGCGCCAGGCGCCGCCGCCTCAGGTACCGGTGACGAGATTCTTGTCGTCCCCGTCGTTCTCGTCGTCATCCAGCGCACCGGGCGTGGGCTGCCCGGCAGCGGCTTCGTTCGCTGCCGAGTCGACAGCGTGCGGGGAAACCTCTTGCGCCAACGACGCTGCGGGATCTGCCGCATGCGTCGCGCCTTCTTCCGTACCGGCGTCCTGCATATCTTGCGGCGAATCCTCGCCGACAGGAACCGCAGCCTCCGATACTTCGGAAAATTCCTTGTATTGCGCGACGTCGTCATCCGACCGCTCGCCATCGAGCCCGGTCGATACCTCGTCACGCCAATCGTCATCGCTCACATCGGCCACGCCGGACACATCGCCTTGCGGCCCGCCGTCCTGCTCACTGACGTGCGCCGATTCGTCGAGTTCCTCGGCATCCGGGGAAATTTCGGCAGACGGGCCAATCTCGGCATCGTCCGACGTATCGACGACAACGTCCGTCGCGACCGGCTTCCCGGCATCCGGCGACGATTCAGGCTCGGCTTCGGCCAACACGGCGTCCAGCAAGGCCTCTTCCGTCACCGCCTCGCCAGCGTCGCCGCCAGGCGGTAACGGGCGCTGATCTTCCGGCAATCCTTGTGCGAGCGGCAGATCGTCGGCGCGTGTCTGCGCCAGCAGTGCGAGCGCTTCGGCGTCGGCGACCGGCGCATCATCAGACACCGCCTCGTCACCGTCATCCCCCTCGGCACGCTCGCCGAATTCGATGTTCTGCTGCGCGAGCAAATCAATCTGCGCCTGCGCCGCCGGATCTTCCAGCGGCGGCAGCGCATCGAGCGCGCGCAAGCCCAGATCGTCGAGGAAGTCCTTGGTCGTGGCGTACAGGCCGGGGCGTCCCGGCACGTCGCGGTGACCAATCACCTCGATCCAGCCACGATCCTCGAGCTGCTTGATGATCTGCGTATTGACCGTTACGCCGCGAATCTCTTCGATATCGCCACGCGTGACCGGCTGGCGATACGCAATGATCGCTAGCGTCTCCATCACGGCGCGCGAGTACTTCGGCGGCTTCTCCGGATTGAGGCGGTCAAGGTATTCACGCATGCGCGGACGGCTCTGGAAACGCCAGCCGGTGGCCAGTGCCACCAATTCCACACCTCGGCCATCCCATTGCACGCGGATTTCCTCGAGCAGCGCGCGCACCGTGTCACCGGACACGGCGTCATTGAAGAGCTTGCGCAGATCGCCGACCTTGAGCGGCTCCTGCGCGCAAATCAACGCGGTCTCGAGGACGAGTTTCGCCTCTTGGGTATTCATGTGCGACTAAGCAGACCGGGGGCTTGGCAACCCGGTATCAGGAATAAATGGATGCTTGGAACACGAGAAACGGTCGTCGATCGAAAAAACAACCGCTTCGCATAAGCGCGCGCCCTTTTGTGTTCGGTCGTAGTGACGGCGGCGCGACCAGAATGCTTCGAAACGACCTGCCGGGAAAACGCCCAGGCCGATAGTGCGGCGAGACGGACGTCCGGTATGTGCGCAATTATTACTGAAACACTGACGCCCGTAAAGCATCGTCGAAACCTCGGCGTCCCGCCAGCCGAAATGGCGAGTCGACGCCTCATGGTAAACTTTCAAAATAACTTCAGGGGCCACCATGACCACCGAGATCGGTCGCATTCCCGGCAACCCCATTCCGGTTGCCCAGCCTCGTTGTTCCACCTGCTCACTGGGGCAGTTCTGCCTGCCCGTCGGCATCCCTGAGCCGGAGCTGGAACGACTTGACGCACTCGTAAGCGAGCGCCGCCGCCTCAAGAAGGGCGAAGTGCTCTATCACGCCAACGATGATCTGAACGCCGTCTACGGCATTCGTTTCGGGTCGCTCAAGAGCTGCGTCACGGCCCCCGACGGCCGCGAGCAGGTCGTCGGCTTCCACCTCCAGGGCGAGTTGATCGGTCTGGACGCCGTCGCAGACAATCATCATCCGACGACCGCCGTCGCACTGGAAGACAGCGAACTTTGCATCGCCCGCTTCAACGAGCTGGAGACGCTGTCGCGCCAGGTACCGTCGCTGCAACGCCAGTTGCATCGCCTGATGAGTCAGGAAATCCGTAACGAGCACCAGCAACTGCTTGCGCTCGGGACGATGCGTGCCGAGGAACGTCTGGCCGTATTCCTCCTGAATCTGTCGGAACGGCTGTCGGCGCGCGGTTACGCGGCGAACGAGTTCGTGCTGCGCATGAGCCGCGAAGAAATCGGAAGCTTCCTCGGTCTCAAGCTGGAGACGGTCAGCCGCCTGTTCTCGCGCTTCGCGCAGAACGGCATGATCGAAATCCGCCAGCGTCACGTCAAGATCATCGACGGCGTCGCCCTGCGCGAGCTCGCCGGCGTGCATCACTGCTGATCCGGCGTCCGGGGGCGCATGAGCGCCCCCGCTCCTGCGCCCCCTCACCGGCTCGCACTTCCCCTAACTTCCCCGCACGATTCACTCGTTTCGCTCGTTTCGTTACCGTCCACTCGCTCGGACGGCACTTCTGCGTTACCCATAAGCTACCGGCCCAGCCCGATGGATGCCTTGCGCCAGATCAAACCTCGCTCAACGCGCCCATCGGCCAGCCCCGGGCTTTCGGCACATGAGCCAATCCGGCGCCCGCAAGCACCGCCGGGCAAATCAGGCCCCTGCTGCCCGCCATGACGACCCGCGGCGACGCCAATCCGTCGCGCGTTCGACAAGCCCGGGCAAACCCTCCATAATCGGCGCGTTCACCACGCGGCACATCCGCCGGGCGGTGTTTCGAGCGTTGGACCCCGACGGAGGCCGTCGTTATGCCCGCAACCATATTTCTTAGCCCGGAAGACGCCGAGCACGCGTTCTACGAAGCGTTGCGCGCCGGCGACACCGATACGCTGATGGATGTCTGGTCGGAAGACGAGGAGGTCGTCTGCATCCATCCCTCGGGCCCCCGCCAGGTCGGCCCCGCAGCCGTACGCGCGAGTTGGCGGCAAATTCTTACCAAAGGTGGCCTTCAGGTAACGGTCAGCCACCTTCAGGTCGCGCACAACCCGTTGTGCGCCGTCCATAACGTGCTTGAGCAGATCCAGGTCGAAACCCGTCCGGAAGCGCGGTATGCGTTCGTGCTGGCAACCAACGTCTACCTGAAGGAGGCAGACGGCTGGCGGCTCGTGTTGCACCACGCCAGCCCCGCCATCGGCCACGAGGATACGGGCACGCAATTGCCTCGTACCCATCGTCTGCATTGAGGCACTCCCCGCCACGTCACCGTCTCAACGCGGTTCCGTTGTCGACGCCGGCCTCCGCATCCCAATACGGCACAGGACCGAAACGTTCCTGTAGAAATTCGATGAGCGCATGGGTTTTCGGCGGCACGAAAGCCCGGCTCGGATAGACGGCCCAGATGGCGACCTCCTCCGCCAGCGGGTACGCGGGCAGCACCGGCACGAGTTCGCCGCGCTTCAAATACGCTCCGATATCCCACGTCGACTTGAGCGCAATGCCGATGCCGGCGAGTACCGCGTCGCGCAACACCTCGCCGTTATCGGAAGCCAGACGCCCGCTCACGCGCACATTCAACGTGCCGCCCGGCGTCTCGAAGCGCCAGTCGCGCTGATCCCCGAGAATCAGACAGTCGTGAGCGGCGAGATCCCCCGGATGCCGCGGCGTGCCGTGCGCCGCCAGATAGGCGGGAGACGCACACAACGTGCGCGTATTCGACGCGAGCTTTCGGGCGACCAGCGTCGAATCCCGCAGGGCGCCGACACGGATGGCGAGATCCACCCCCTCCTCCAGCAGATCGACGACACGGTCCGTGAGCCGAAAATCCAGCGAAATCCCGGGATAGCGCTCGAGAAACGCCGGCAACGCGGGCGAGACGTGCTGCCGCCCGAACGACGACGAGCACGACACCCGCAAACGCCCTTGCGGCGCAGCCAGCCCTTGCCCGACGCTCGCCAGCGCCTGCGCTTCGGCCGCGAGCAACGCCTGCGCCTGCAGCAGGAACACCTCGCCCTCCTGCGTGAGCGCGACGCGCCGCGTCGTCCGGTGCAGCAAGCGGGCGCCCAGCGCGGTCTCCAGTTGCACCAGACGCGTGCTGGCCGCCGCCGGGGACACCCCCCGCTCGCGCCCCGCCGCCGACACGTTTCCCAGCGCGGCAACCCGAACGAACAACGCTACGGTATCGAGGTCCAATGACATTTATCGGAATTTCCAAAAAATCTTTTCCGCATTATCCGAATTATCAAAGCAATCGACTAGCCGTAATCTCTCGTTATCGGATTCGGCGCGTCGCCAGTTCGCCACAAGGCGGGCGACGGGCCACCACTTCAGGAGAAAGCAGATGAAAGCCATTGGATTGACCCGTTACCTGCCGATCGACGACCCGAAGTCGCTCGAAGACATCGAACTCCCCACCCCGACACCCGCTGGCCGCGACGTGCTGGTCAAGGTCGAAGCCATTTCCGTCAATCCGGTCGACACCAAGGTACGCGCCCCGAAGGACAAGACCGAATCCGCACCGCGCGTGCTGGGCTGGGACGCCGCCGGCACCGTCGCCGCCGTCGGGCCGGACGTGACTCTCTTCAAGGTCGGCGACCCGGTCTACTACGCTGGCAGCATCACGCGCCCCGGCGCGAACAGCGAATTCCATCTGGTGGACGAACGGATCGTGGGCCACATGCCGACGTCGCTCGACTTTGCGAACGCGGCCGCGCTGCCGCTCACCACGATCACCGCGTGGGAAGCCCTGTTCGATCGCCTGGGCATCGCACCGGACGGCAGCGACGAGGGCAAGTCGATCCTGATCGTGGGCGGCGCAGGCGGTGTGGGGTCCATCGCCATTCAGTTGGCCCGCCGACTGGCGAAACTGACGATCGCGGCGACGGCCTCGCGGCCGGAATCGGGGGACTGGTGCCGTCAGCTCGGCGCGCAGCACGTCATCGATCACTATCAGGACATGCCCACGCAGTTGAAGGCCATCGGCCTGCCCCAGGTGGACTTCGTGCTGTGCCTGAACGATACGGACACGCATTTCCCCGCGATGGCCGAGGCCGTCGCCCCGCAAGGCAAGATCTGCTCGATCGTGGAGAACGCCGGGCCGCTCGAAATCGGTTTGCTCAAGAGCAAGAGCGCCGCGTTCGTCTGGGAGTTCATGTTCACGCGTGCCATGTACGAGACGTCCGACATGATCGCGCAGCACAAGCTGTTGACCGAAGTCGCACGACTGGTCGATGCCGGCACGCTGCGCACCACGGTCGGCGAGGTGCTGGCCCCGATCAACGCCACCAACCTGCGACGCGCCCACGCGCAACTCGAAGGCGGCCGCACCATCGGCAAGCTCGTGCTCGCCGGGTTCTGACCAGTTTCCGACCGGGTTGTAAGTCACGCCGCCACGGCAGTCCACGCACCGGCAAGCGGCTAGCCGCTTGCCAACCACGGCGGCGCGACGATTGGTAACGCGCGTGTGCCCGCCAGCATGCCTTGCCCGCGGAAACAAAACGGCGCTTGCCCCATCGAGGCAAGCGCCGTTTCGCGATTCAAATCCGCTCAGACCGCCGCCGAACGCATGAGGCGCCCCTCGACGGACTCACGATCCCATCGTCACTTGACCGACGGCACCGTCCCTTCCGGCAACGCTACCGCCTCGGCCGGATGCACGATCTCGCCGCCCAGCGCGTTCACGCCGGCCATCAAACGTTCGAACGCCGCACCGACCAGCGTCGGATCGCCTTTCACCCCCAGATCGATGTGACGACGTGCGTAAATCGCGCCACGTTCGGCGTCGCCCACGCTCGGCAGGCTGAACACCTTGATGCCGTCGTACTCCGCTTCGATGGCTTCCATGAGCGGCGTGAGCGTCGATTCGGCCAGTCCGAACACGAGCACCGAACGCTCGGCGTGCCTCGTCAGGTGATGCAGGTCGGCGTAGTAGGTATCGAGCGCCCAGGCCATCATCGGCCACGCCATCACCGGAAAGCCCGGCATGAAGTGATGCTGCTCGACGGAAAACCCCGGAATCTTGTTATACGGATTCGGCAGCACACGTGCGCCGACCGGGAACTCGCCCATCTTCAGACGATGGCGGTTATCGGGCAGCGACATGTCGGCAACGCCATCGGGGCTCGTGTCGGCAATGCGCTCCATGATGAGCGCTTCGGCTTCCGGCGTGAGCGCCAGCGGCACGTTGAGCGCCGCCGCCGCGCACTGGCGCGTGTGGTCGTCCGGCGTGGCACCGATGCCGCCGGTCACGAACACGATGTCGTCGCTGGCGAACGTGCGGCGCAGCGTGGCCGTGATGCGCGCCGGATCGTCGCCGACATACTCGGCCCAGCCAAGCTGCATGCCGCGCTCGGTGAGCAATTCGATGAACTTGGGCAGATGCTTGTCGTGACGGCGTCCCGAGAGGATTTCGTCGCCGATGATGATGATGCCGACCGCCATGATGCTTCCTTTCTCTTGTCGTCAGTGCCTGGGGGATTGCGTCGCGCCGAGCCTCGGGCGCGTGCCGTTCGACGATTGTGCCACTTTCACGGCGAACCGTTGGGGGAGCGTGGCCCCGGCAACAGCGGAGACTCCGGGGACTTCGGGGATTCCGGCAATGCCTGCGCCGGCGGCAGATCCTCGCTCTCGGACGTCGGCGTACCGGTCACCGGCAGCACGGTTCCGGCGAACACCGGCTCGCGGTGCGCCTCTTCCGCCCGCATGCGCGACAACGCCCGCAGGCAATAGTGGGCGAACCACAGCGCCGAGAACACGAAGATCACCACGTACAGCCAGATCGCCAGCAGCGCAATGACCGGGAACAGCACGATCATGATGACGGACGAGACCCACAGCAGTGTCGGCAACGAGCCGAGCAAACCGGTAGCCACGCCGATCACGAGCAACGGCAGCCGCTTCTCGCGCACCAGCCTGCGCCGCTCCTCCGGACTCGCGTGAAACGCCAGCGCGTCGTAAGTCATCACGCGATAGGTCAACCAGCCCCACAGCAACGGCGGCACGATGGCGAAGAACGGCGGCACCAGCCAGAGCGGCAGCGTGACGAGCGCGGCGATCAGGAACACGACCGTCGCGCCGAGCGACTGACCGAGGCTGCCCCAGAACGAGCCGCCCTGCCGGGCTTCGAGATGAATGAAGTGACGGCGCGACAGATGCCGCAGCACCGCCGGCATCGACCATCCCGCAATGAGCAGCAGCGCGGTCACGACAATCAGGGGGACGAGCAGCGCCACCAGGATGAACGGCGCGAGCGCCATGCGCACGCTGTCCACCCCGAAATAGCCGAAGAAGCGGTAAATCCACTGCGTGAATTCCCACTGTTCAAGCCAGACGCGAAGGAAATCGGTGAACGGTTCCCATCCGAACCAGATCACGGCGCCCCAGAGAAGACCGGAGACGATGAAGGGCATTGCGGTGAGCCACAGCATGCGCGGATGCAGCAGACTCACGAGCGCGCGGCCGAGCGCGCGAAGAATATCGTTCATTCAGGTGCTGTACGAACCGAAACGGGCGTCGCGAGGACACCCGTTCGGCAGAGCCTTGGGAGTAAGGCCTTGATGTTACAGCACCGGTGCGCGGTCGTAGAAATAGATCCCGTGCGGCGAGCGTCCGACCGGAATCGTATTGATCAGCTTGCGCGACGCCAGATCGATGATGCCGACCTTGCGCGCCCAGCGGAACGTGACCCACAGCGTCTTCTTGTCGGCGGTGAGTTCCATGTCGTCCGGCCCCGGCAGCAGCCCGGTGATGTTGCCCACGTTGGTGAGCGAATCCTGATCGATGATGCTGATCGTGCTCGACACCCGGTTCGAGATCAGCACATGCTTGCCGTCGGCGAGCGAGCGGAAATTGTGCGCGCCCTTGCCCGTCGGAATCGTCTTGACGACCTTCTGGTTACGCCAGTCGACCACCGCGGCATAGTCCGCACCGGTCATGCCCACGAGCAGATACTTGTCGTTCGGCGTGAGCCACACGCCCGCCGGACTGTCACCGATCTTCATCTTCCAGATCACCTTCTGGGTGGCCAGGTCGATGGCGGCGACCTCGTTCGATTCCTGCAACGAGATGAACACGAGCTTGCTGTCCTGCGTGAACACGAGGTGGCTCGGCATCTTCTTGATGGGAATCCGCTGGGCGACGCTCAGGTTCTTGCCGTCGAAGCGATACACGTCCACACGATCCAGACGCAGCGCGTTTGCCACGAACCATTTCTTGTCCGGCGAAAAACCGATCTGGTACGGATCCTCGATGTTCTCGATCTTGCGCTGGATCTGCCCCGTCTTCGGATCGAGGAAGACGAGGTTGTTGCCGACCGAATTGGCGACGATGAGCGACTGGTTGTCGGGCGTCGCCATCAGGTGATGCGGCTCCTTGCCGACCGGGAACGTCTGAATCACTTTCTGCGTGGCCTTGTCGATCAGGCTGACACTGGCGTCGGCCGAGTTGAGCACGACCACGACGCTGTCGGGCGCCGGGGCGGCCGCCCGGGCCGGAGCGCACAGCGCTGCGAGACCGAAGGAAGCTGCCAGAGCGGCAGCGAGCAGAAGTTTGCGCATCACGAAGTCTCTGGAAAAAGTCTCGCTATTGTAGGCCGGGAACGCACCGCCAAGGCGCGCCCCGCCTACATTTTTTGATCAGGCGAAACACGATTCCAGCACTTCATGATCTGGCGCAAATCGCGGCAGGCCAGGGTGTCCCCAACAGCGCGACATCCACGCCATACTGCCACGCCATGTCAGCGCTGCAACGCCTCCCAGACCTTGTGCAGACGCTTGACCGACACCGGCATCGGCGTGCGCAACTCCTGCGCGAAGAGCGAGACCCGCAACTCTTCGAGCAGCCAGCGAAACTCGTCGAGCCGCACGTCGCCGTGATCGCGTCGTTGCGATGTCGCGCGCTGCCAGTTTTGCAGCAATGGCCCCAGTTCGCTCATGGCGCGTGCGTCGCGGGTCGGATCGGCCTTGAGCTTGTCGATACGGCCCGCCATCGCTTTCAGATAGCGCGGGAAATGCGCCAGTTGCGCGTACGGCGTGTCGATCAGGAAGCGCTTGCCGATCAGCCGCTGCAACTGCGCCGTCAGATCGGCGTACGCCTGTGCGAACGGCTTGGCCTGCGCCAGCTTCTTCTGTAGCGCAGCGTACTCGGCCAGAATCTGCCCGGCCAGCCGCGCGATCTCCTGCGCGAGCAACGTCAGACGTCCTCGCCCTTCGTCCTTGCGCGCCACGAACGACGCATTGTCGCTCGGCCACGGCAACTGCAAACAGGCGCGCTCCAGCGCCAGATCCACGATCTGGTCGCGCAGTTCCTCCTGCGTGCCGAGACTCATGTATTGCATGGCCATCTGCTGCAAACCGGGGATGTTCTTCTCGAGGTACTTCACCTGCTCGCGCAACTGGATCGCGAAAAGACGTCGCAGGCCGGCACGGTGCTGGCGCTGCGCCTCGTCCGGGTCGTCGAACACTTCCAGATCGCAATGGTCTGCCCGGTCGACGAGCGCCGGGTAGCCGAACAGCGTCTGACCGCCCCGGCGGATCTCGAGCATTTCCGGCAGTTCGCCGAAGCTCCATGTCGTGAGGTTGTCGTAACGACCGGGTTCGACGGCCGCCGACGACGAAGCGGTTGGCGCCGCGACTTTGCCAGTCCCCTTGCCCGACTGACCGGCCTTCGCGCCATCACGCCCGCTTTGCGCCTGCGACCCTTGAGCCCCCTGACCTGCCTGAACTCCTTGAGACGCCCCCGCCGACACGACACCGGTCGGCGTCGCCCCGCTCTTCGCCGCGAGTTGCTGGAAGGTACGTTGCGCCTGCTGGCCGAGCTCGGCGCGCAGTTGTGCAAGGTTGCGCCCCATCCCGAGCTGACGCCCATGCTCGTCGATCACCTTGAAGTTCATCGACAGGTGCGCCGGGAGCACTTCCAGCTTGAAGTCGCTCGACTTGAGCATGACGCCGGTCAACTCGCGCGCGTCGGCCATCAGGGCGTCGAGCAACGCCCCCTGCCCGAACGTCGCCCGGTCGACGAAGCCTGCCGCGTATTCCGGCAACGGCACGAAGTGACGGCGCAGCTTCTGCGGCAACGACTTCATCAGCAGGTGCGCCTTCTCCTTGAGCATGCCCGGCACCAGCCACTCACAGCGGCGCGCGTCGACCTGATTGAGCGCGTAGAGGGGCACGGCGAGCGTGACACCATCGCGCGGCGTACCCGGCTCGAAGTGATACGTGAGCGCCATTTCGATGCCCGCGATCGCCGTCTTCTTCGGAAAGAGATCGGTCGTCACGCCCGCTGCCTCGTGACGCATCAGATCGTCGCGCACGAGATAGAGCAGTTTCGGCGCGCCCTTCGACGTCTCGCGATACCAATGCTCGAAGCTCGCGCCGTCGTACAGGTCGGCGGGCACGTGCGCGTCGTAGAACGCGTAGATCAGTTCGTCGTCGACCAGCACGTCCTGACGACGCGACTTGTGTTCGAGTTGCTCGATGTCCGCGATGAGCTTGCGGTTGTGCGCGTAGAACGGGAGCTTCGTCTCCCATTCGCCTTCGACCAGGGCGCTACGCAGGAAAATCTCACGCGCACGACGCGGATCGCGCGGGCCGAAGTTCATGCGTCGGCGCGCGTAGATCGTCAGACCGTAGAGCGTGCCGCGCTCGTAGGCGACAACCTGCGCGGCCTTCTTTTCCCAGTGCGCGTCGGACAGCGATGTCTTCACCAGATGCTTGCCCACGCGCTCGATCCACTCGGGCTCGATGCGGGCGATGCAGCGCGCATAGAGGCGGCTCGTCTCGACGAGTTCGCCGGCCATCACCCAGCGCCCAGCCTTCTTCACGAGCGAGGACCCCGGCCAGATGTGGAACTTGATGCCGTGCGCGCCGAGGAAGTGCGGATCGTCGTCGGCCTTGCAGCCGATATTGCCGAGCAGCCCCGCGAGCAAGGCCAGATGCACCTGCTCGTAGGTCGCCTCGGACTCGTTGAGGCGCCAGCCTTGCTCACGCACCACGGTGAGCAGCTGGCTGTGCACGTCGCGCCATTCGCGCAGCCGCAGTTGCGACAGGAAGTTCTCGCGGCACGCCTGTGCGAGCAGACGGTTGGACTTCTTGTGCGCGATGGCGTCTTCGAACCACTTCCAGATCTTGATCCAGGAAAGGAATTCGGAGCGCTCGTCGGCGAACTTCTTATGGGCGTTGTCGGCGGCGTCCTGCGCTTCGATCGGCCGGTCGCGCGGGTCCTGCACGGCCAGACCGCTGGCGATGATCAGCACTTCGCGCAGCGACTGCTGGTCGCGCGCGGCGAGGATCATGCGACCTACGCGCGGATCCAGCGGCAGTCGCGCCAGTTCGCGACCGAGCGGGGTGAGCTGATTAGCGTCGTCGACGGCCCCCAGTTCATTCAGCAACTGGTAGCCGTCGGCGATGGCGCGGCCCGGGGGCGGCTCGATGAACGGGAATTCCTCGACCTTCGCGAGTCGCAGCGACTGCATCCGCAAGATGACGGCGGCGAGCGACGAGCGCAGGATTTCCGGATCGGTAAAGCGCGCGCGCGACTGGAAGTCGGCTTCGTCGTACAGACGGATACACACGCCGTCGGCCACACGGCCGCATCGCCCTGCCCGCTGGTTGGCCGCCGCCTGCGAGATCGACTCGATCTGCAACTGCTCGACCTTGTTGCGGTACGAGTAGCGCTTCACGCGCGCCGTGCCCGCATCGACCACGTAACGGATACCCGGCACGGTCAGCGACGTTTCGGCAACGTTGGTGGCGAGCACGATGCGTCGCGCGTTGGACGGCTTGAACACCCGCTCCTGATCGGTCGCCGACAGGCGCGCGAACAGCGGCAGAATCTCGGTGTGCGGCGGATGGTGCTTGCGCAGCGATTCGGCCGCCTCGCGAATTTCGCGCTCGCCGGGCAGGAAGACGAGCACGTCGCCCGAGCCTTCGCGGCAGAGTTCGTCGACGGCATCGACGATGCCGTCCATCAGATCGCGTTCGCGGTCGCGCGCACTGGCGCGGCTGCCCTCGCGTCCATCACGTCCATCACGTCCCTCGGCGTTCGCGATGCGCACGTCGTCCTGAATCGGTCGATATCGCACCTCGACCGGATACAGACGTCCGCTCACTTCGATGACCGGTGCCGGACGCAGCGCATCCCCCTCGCCCGTGCCGAAGTGGCGGGCGAAGCGGTCGGCGTCGATGGTCGCCGAGGTGATGATGACCTTCAGATCGGGGCGGCGCGGCAGCAACTGCTTGAGGTAGCCGAGCAGGAAGTCGATGTTCAGACTGCGCTCGTGCGCCTCGTCGATGATGATTGTGTCGTACGCACGCAACAGCGGATCGGTCTGCGTCTCGGCGAGAAGAATCCCGTCCGTCATCAATTTGACCGACGCGCCATTCGAGAGCGTGTCGTTGAAGCGCACCTTGAAGCCGACGATTTCGCCCAACGGCGTGTTCAGTTCGTCGGCAATGCGGCGCGCCGTGGCCGAGGCGGCGATCCGGCGCGGCTGCGTGTGACCGATGAGGCCGGTGCCGCCCGCGCCCAGGCCGCGCCCCAGCGCCAGGCATATCTTGGGAAGCTGCGTGGTCTTGCCCGAGCCGGTCTCACCGCTCACGATCACGACCTGATGGCCGACGATGGCGCGCGCGATCTCCTCGCGTCGGCCGGACACCGGCAGCGCTTCGGGGAAGATGATCTCCGGCACACGGTTGGCAGCGGCCTGCCGGGCGGCCAAGCGTTCGGCGTCGCGCTTGACGCGTTCCGCCTCTCGCTCGGCGGGTGACGCACGGCGTGCGCCGGCCGTCGGCCCACTGTCTGCGCGCGCGCCTTTGGGCTGCCCCGGGCTTCCTGTGCCGGTACCGCCCTTCGTCGGGCGGCCCTTGTCGGCCGGCTGCGCAGGTGGCTGCGGCTTGCCCGTCCTCACGGGATTCCCGGGGTCGGAAGTTTGCGACGTGCCTGCGGTTCGGGCACGCGTCTGCCCCGGCGCCGTCACTTTCGGCTTCGGGGGCTGAGATTGTCGATTTCGTTCATCACTTGCCATGGGCGCGCATTATATAATCTGCGCATGTTTGCGCACGTACACCCATGCTGACCGAACCCGACCCCGCCCTCCAAGACGAAGAGACCGCCCATCAAGCCCAGTTCGTAGACTGGCTGCGTTCGGTCGCCCCCTACATCCATGCATTCCGTGACAAGACCTTCGTGGTCGCCTTTGGCGGCGAACTGGTCGCGGCAGGCGGGCTCGACTCCCTGATTCAGGACGTCGCGCTGCTCTGCGCCATGGGCATGCACATCGTGCTGGTGCACGGCTCGCGACCGCAGGTCGAAGAGCAGATGCGCCTGCGACATATCGAATCGCACTTTGCCCAGCAGTTGCGCATCACGGATGCCGCCGCACTCGAAGCCGTAAAGGAAGCCGCCGGCGAGTTGCGCCTGGACATCGAGGCGTCGATCAGCCAGGGGCTGCCGAACACGCCGATGGGCAACGCGCGCATCAGCGTGGTGTCGGGCAACTTCGTCACGGGCCGCCCGGTCGGGATCGTCGACGGCGTGGACTTCCAGCACACGGGCGTGGTTCGCAAGGTCGACGCGGAATCGATTCGCCTGTCGCTCGCGAACGGCAAGATCGTGCTGCTCTCGCCTCTCGGCTTCTCGCCGACCGGGCAGTCGTTCAATCTGACGATGGAGGACGTGGCGTCGTCGGCAGCGATTGCACTGCGCGCGGACAAGCTGATCTTCATCACCGAGACGCCCGGCGTTCTCAACGAATACAACGAGTTGCAGCGTGAGTTGACGCTCGAAGACGCCCAGCGCATGCAGTCGCAGGGCACGATCGACCGCGACTCGGCGTTCTATCTGAAGTATGCGACGCGCGCCTGCCGTGCTGGCGTGGGCCGTGCCCACATCGTGCCGTTCTCGCTCGACGGCAGCATGCTGCTCGAACTCTTCTCGCACGATGGCGTCGGCACGATGATCTCGTACGAGAATCTGGAAAGCCTGCGCGAGGCGACCATCGACGACGTCGGCGGCATCCTGCAACTCATCGAGCCGCTGGAGGCCGACGGCACGCTGGTGCGGCGCGGCCGTCACCAGTTGGAGCGCGACATCGATCATTTCTCGGTTATCGAGCACGATGGGCGCCTGTTCGGTTGCGCCGCACTCTACCCGTATCCGACGGAGCGCATTGGTGAGATGGCCTGCCTGACGGTTGATCCGGAAGCTCAGGGATCGGGCGACGGTGAACGTCTGCTCAAGCACATCGAGCAGCGCGCCCGCGCGCGCGGTCTGGAACGCCTGTTCGTGCTCACGACCCGCACGGAGCACTGGTTCCTCAAGCGCGGCTTCGTCAAGGCAGGCGTCGACGATCTGCCCGCCGACCGGCGCCGGCTCTACAACTGGCAGCGCCGCTCGCTGGTGCTCATCAAGAAGCTGTAATTTCAGGAGGGTCAGGGGCGGCGCGGCGAAGGTTCGACAACCGCCCTTGCATCGCGCGCCCCTGCCCCCATATCCGGATATCGGCCAGCGCTTCGACCCACCGGCCGCCCTTGCCAAGGCGGCAATCCGGTGAATGCGCGCCAGCCACCCATTCACACACATACGACGATCACGAAGGAGTCCCCTCATGGCCCGCATGGTTCAATGCATCAAGCTCGGCAAAGAAGCCGAAGGTCTCGATTTCCCCCCGATGCCCGGTGAACTCGGCAAACGCCTCTGGGAAAGCGTCTCCAAGGAAGCCTGGGCCGGATGGCTCAAGCAACAGACGATGCTCATCAACGAGAACCGCCTGAACATGGCCGATCCGCGCGCCCGCCAGTATCTCGTCAAGCAAACCGAGAAGTATTTCTTCGGCGATGGCGCCGACGTGGCGCAAGGCTACGTGCCGCCGCCGGCCGCTGCCGAGTAAGAACCCGCTTCGGGGGCAGGATTTGGTGGCGTGTCATTCGGCGCGCCACCATTGCCCTTCGAACGCGCCCCGCAGTGGTGACAGAAGTGCGCAAACGCGTTCTTGCGCGTCTTGCACGTGCCGCAATGGTCGAACAGGCAAATGCCGCAGTGCACGCAATAGTCGCGATCCGGATCGTCCAGCTTCACCGGCCGCTCGCAGCCCGGACACACCGATTTCGCCAACCTCGCCTGCGCCAGATCGTATGACAACGTCTTACGACGCTCCTCGTCAGGCAATTGCTCTTCAGCCTTCTGCCGTGCGAGATAACGCTGCAACGAGACGATCGCGTATCGGCCAATCAGCACTGTCACGACGATGCCCACGAGGTATCGCACGTAGCCGCCATAATCCGGCAGGTACGGCACCAGTTCGACGAAGAATGCGAACAGCGCGAAGAAGATGAAGCCCCACACGAACGGCCACCACGTGCTCTTGCGCTGACGCACGAAAAGCCAGCCGGCAATCGCGAGCAACGGCAGCGTCAACGCCAGCCGGATGCCGAACACCTTCAATTCCTGCGAACGCTGCACCGCCGCCAACTGCTCGCTCGCCGCTTCGTTCAGGGCAAAGCGTGCCTCGCGCGTCGATTGCACCGCACGCTGAGCCTCCAACTGCCTCGACTCCAGGCTGTCGACCTGCGTCTGTGCGTCGCGCTCGGCGGCTTTGAGCGTATCGAGCGCCCGGGTGCGGGAGATGAGTTCGGCGTCCTGACTGGCCTGCGCGGTGGCCGTCCGTGTCGCCACCCAGTCGTTGAACGACTCGCGGGCATTGCGGTAAGCCGTGCTGCGCGCCTTGAGTTGCAGGCGCGCTGTCTCCAACTGGCTCTCGACATCTTCCAGTTGTGTCTGCGCCTGCTTGATCGCCGCATCGGCGCGTTGGGCCTGTGCGACATCGACGAAGGACGCCAGTGTCGGGGGAGCCGCCACGCCAGGCAATTTGTCGACGACGAGACCGCCAAGGCCAATGAGAAACGCCGCGAACAACACGGCGATCAGCCAGAGGCCGCGGCGGAACCAGGTTTCGGGAAGACGACGGGATCCAGCCATCCTGCCCTCCTGAGATCAGTCTTTGTAGTTGATCGTACGAACGCCCGACGGCGTACCCATCAGGGTAAGGTCTGCGCCGCGTTGTGCAAAGAGGCCGACCGTCACCACGCCGGGGATCTGGTTGACCTTCGTCTCGAAGGCGACCGGATCGATGATCTGCAAGCCGTGCACGTCGAGAATCGCACAACCGTTGTCGGTCATGTACGGGCTACCGTCGGCGCGCACACGCGCCTGCGGCTTGCCACCGAGCGCTTCGAGCGCACGCGCGACGCTTGCCTGCGCCATCGGAATCACTTCGACCGGCAACGGGAAGACGCCTAGCACGGCGACTTCCTTGGAGGCGTCGACCACGCAGACGAACTCGCGCGCCACGGACGCCACGATCTTCTCACGCGTGAGCGCCCCGCCACCGCCCTTGACCATGTGGCCCAACGCGTTGATTTCGTCGGCGCCATCGACATAGACCGGCAGGCTGTCGATCTGGTTGAGGTCGAACACTTCGATGCCATGCTTGCGCAGACGCTCGGTGCTCGCTTCGGAACTGGAGACCGCGCCGCGATATCGGCTCTTGTGCGCGGCGAGCGCATCGATGAAGCAGTTGGCGGTGGACCCGGTGCCCACGCCGATCACGCTGCCCTCGGGCACGTGCTGGTTCACATAGTCGGCCGCTGCCTGGCCAACCAAGCGTTTGAGTTCGTCCTGGGTCATGGGGATTTCCGGCAAAGTTTGGTAAAGTCGGAAGTTTACCGGAGTCGGGCGTGGCGCGCCGTTTTTCGTCGCCCGGCATGCCTCATGTCACGCAGTGCATTTCTCGCAAGGCCGCTCTCATGAATCTGCTCGACCAACTCAAGCGTCACACCATCGTGGTCGCCGACACCGGCGATTTTCAGGCGATGGACGCCTACAAGCCGCAAGACGCGACCACCAATCCCTCGCTGATTCTCGGCGCCGTCCAGAAGGACGCCTATCGCCCGATCCTCACGCGTGTGGTCGGCGAGCATCGTTCGGCATCGACGGACGAGATCATCGATCGCCTGCTGATCGCCTTCGGTCGCGAAATTCTCGATATCGTGCCCGGGCGCGTATCGACGGAAGTCGACGCCCGTCTGTCGTTCGACACGGCGGGTACGGTCGCCCGCGCCCGCAAGCTTATCGCGATGTACGAAGCCGAAGGCATCGAGCGCAAGCGCGTGCTGATCAAGATCGCGTCGACGTGGGAAGGCATTCGCGCCGCCGAAATTCTCGAGCGCGACAACATTCGCTGCAACATGACGCTGCTCTTCTCGCTGGTTCAGGCCGCCGCCTGCGCCGAAGCCGGGGCACGCCTGATCTCGCCGTTCGTCGGACGCATTTACGACTGGTACAAGAAATCGGCCGGCGCCAACTGGGACGAAGCGGCCAATGCCGGCGAGAACGATCCGGGCGTGCGCTCGGTGGCCAGCATCTATCGCTATTACAAGCACTTCGGCCACGACACGGAAGTGATGGGCGCGAGCTTCCGCTCCACCGGCCAGATCCTGGCGCTGTCCGGCTGCGATCTGCTCACGATCAGCCCGGCGCTGCTGGAGCAACTGCGCACCACCGAAGGCGAAGTCAAACGTCAGCTCGATGTGAAGGAAGCGCGCAACGCGAGCATCGAACGCGTGAAGACGGACGAACCCTCGTTCCGCTTCGCACTGAACGACGACGCCATGGCCACCGAAAAGCTCGCGGAAGGCATTCGCGCGTTTGCCGCCGACGCCCTCAAGCTCGAAGCGTTGATCGCCGCAGCGCGATAAATCAACGCGAGAGTCAACGCAATATACCTCGCAATAACGCACACGCCGCGGCCATCAGGCCGCGCGCGCGGCGATGACTTCCCCCAAACCACGGCGTCACGGCATCCCGCTACCTAACGGCGGCCAAGTCTGCCGCAACCGACACCCTCGCTGAGCGATTTCCGAAAGGTCGCACACCTCCCCCTCGCAACACTCGCGACACCTCAACTCTCTTCGGTGTGTTTCGCCCGGCGTGCTCTGCATTGTCTCCGATGACAGCCACCAAGCGATCCCATTCCGCCACCCATCACCATGGTTTCTCCGACGTCTCCTACGACTTCAACCGTCTCCGCGCAGGTTCAGCGTGCTGTCACGACGGCGACGCAGACTGCCAAACATTTCAAGAAACGACTGGTCAGTGAATTGCTGAACGCGCCGCGAGAACTACGCCCCTATCAGTTCGGCCCCACCCTTCGCTTGAGCGCATCGCCACCGCCCCTGGGGTCACTCGTTCGCCCACGTGCGATCCATCCCGCCCACCCGCACGACGTCAGCTTGCACGCCGCGCTCGATCTCAGTCCGGCAAGCCGGCAATGCGGTGCATCGCAGCTACCGCTCGATTTAAGCACTACCGCCCCCGGGATGTTGTCAGTGACGGTCGAACATCATTTGACAACGCGTCGCCTTGTCGCAAGCGCGGCAGCCGGGCGCGCGCCGTCCTCCAGCGAAGACGAGGATTCACCGGAGTGCCGACCTGAGACCATCGACGGCCCCGTTCGAAGCGAATCTGTCGAGGTCATCGAACTCTCCAAGACGCCGGCAACGTCCTGCCCCTCGCTGACGAAAGTGCTGTCCGCCCCGGGTGGGTCAACGTTGAACGCGCCACAGGCGAACAGGCCTCTGGCACCGATCGTTGCGCTGCGAAGCGCATTCGATCCGCTGCTCCACGACGCCTCCGCCATCATCTTTCAGAAGATCATGGGGGTCGATGTCGTTCACAAGACGCAGGACGGCTGGAACATCGCAACCCCGTCGAGCGGCATCGGCAGCGCGCACAGTTTGCTGCAATCGATCACTGAACCGCAAACGGGTGCGGGTCGGCACAGCCCCGCCACCCCGAGCTGAGATCGCCTGCACCCCGGCGGCGCGGGGCGCAGGTCCGGATCAGGACTTCGCGCCCTTGGCGCCCTTCGCTGCCGCCGTACGTTGACGCACGGCTTCATACAGACAGACGGCGCTCGCCACGGAGACGTTCAGGCTTTCGCAGCCACCGGCCATCGGAATGCTCATGAGTTCGTCGCAGGTTTCGCCGACGAGACGTCGCATCCCCTCGCCTTCGGCGCCCATGACGATCGCCATCGGGCCGGTGAGCTTCGTACCGTAGATGTCGGCGGGGGCGTCGTCTGACGTGCCCACGACCCAGATACCACGGTCCTTGAGTTCGCGCAGCGTGCGCGCGAGGTTCGTCACCATGATGTACGGCACCGTCTCGGCCGCGCCACTGGCGACCTTGGCGACGGTGGCGTTCAGGCCAACGGCGCGATCCTTCGGGGCGATTACGGCGTGGGCGCCGGCGCCGTCTGCCACACGCAGGCAGGCGCCGAGGTTGTGGGGATCGGTCACGCCGTCGAGCACGAGCAACAGCGGGTCGCCCGAAATCCCGTCGAGCAGCTCATCGAGGTTGAGCGCCAGCGACACTTCCTGCGCCTGAGCGACGACACCTTGATGGCGCGACGATCCGGCCATCCCGTCGAGGCGCTTGCCGTCGGCCTGAATCACCTTGATCTTGACGCCCGGGGCGTTCTTGAACGACTCCACGGCTTTGAGGAAGTCCGTCATGCGGCGGTCGCGGCGGCTCGGGTCGTAAAAGATTTCTTCGATGCTGGTCGCATCGTGACGCAAGCGCGCGGTGACGGCATGAAAGCCGAACAGCAATTTCAATTTACTCATTTTGCATCCTCAAAATAGCGTGTGCCTTCGGCGCTGGGCAGGCCCCAAAAGCACCGCGGCGGCGGGAGCCCATCAGGGCCACCGCCGCCGCACTTCATCGCGGGTACCGATGCCGGTCGTTGCCGACAAAGGCGCCCATATTACTGCAAACGGCTCGCCTCATATCGCAAACGCATGGCTTGCATTACCGGCGCGGCTTCTTCGCCTGCCCTCCCTGCCCTCCCTGCCCTCCCTGACCGCCTTGCCGCTTGGCCGGCGCTTTTCCACCGGAGTGCTTGGCAGGCACGGCGCCGCGATCGGCGCGCGCTGCTTTCACCTTTGCGGATTTCGGCTTGGCCGGACGCTTGCCCGCCGGCGCAGGTTGCACGCCGTTAAGCAACGCCCCGCCCTTGGGCAGTTGACGAATGGTCGGGCCCGGGCTGGCCGAACCGGCGACACCGGGCGTGCCGGCAGCCGGTGACGGCGCAGGTGCACCACCGCGCTCGCTACGTCCGGACGTCTTCGCCAGCGAGCGGGCGTTCGGCTCGCGCACGAGGCGGAAGTCGATCTTGCGCGCGTCGAGATCCACTCGGCTCACCTGCACGCGAACGCGATCGGTGAGACGGTAGCGAATGCCGGTGCGTTCGCCGCGCAGTTCGTGACGGACTTCATCGAACTGGAAGTAATCGCTGCCGAGTTCCGTGACGTGGACGAGGCCTTCGATGAAGAGATCGTCGAGTTGCACGAAGATGCCGAACGACGTGACGGCGCTGACCGTCCCGCCGTATTCCTCGCCGAGCTTGTCGCGCATGAAGTAGCACTTGAGCCAGGCTTCCACATCGCGCGACGCTTCATCGGCACGGCGTTCGTTGGCGGAGCAATGCAGGCCGAGTTCATCCCAGATCGCATCGCGCTTCCTCGCGGCCGGCGACTTCTTGTTCTTCGCCGCGTCGTCGTCTTTCTGAAGCTTGCGCGCGTGCGGCGACAGGCCCGTCGTCAGCTCCACGCCTTCGGGCACTTCCGGCTCGTACTTCTTGCCCGCGAGAATCGCCTTGATGGCGCGATGCGTGAGCAAGTCGGGGTAGCGTCGGATCGGGCTCGTGAAGTGGGTATAGGCCGGATAAGCGAGACCGAAGTGACCGATGTTGTCCGGGCTGTAGACGGCTTGCTGCATCGAGCGCAGCAGCATCGTCTGGAGCATGGGTGCATCGGGACGCGACTCGATCTGCGTCATCAGTTCCGAATAGTCGGACGTGGCCGGTTCGTCGCCACCGCCGAGCGAGAGCCCAAGAGTCTTGAGGAACGTGCGCAGGACCTGAAGGCGCTCGCCCGAGGGACCGGCGTGAATACGGTACAGGCCGGGTTGCTTGTGGCGCTTGAGAAAATCCGCAGCGCACACGTTGGCCGTGAGCATGCATTCCTCGATGAGGCGGTGCGCGTCGTTGCGTGTGCGCGGCAGGATCTGTTCGATCTTGCCCTGCGCGTTGCAGACGATGTACGTCTCCGTCGAATCGAACTCGATGGCGCCGCGCGATTTGCGGGCCTTTGCGAGCACCTTGTAGAGGTCGTACAGATTCTGGAGGTGCGGCAGCAGATTGGCGCGGCGCTGGGCTTCGGCGCCCTTCGTGTTGCCGAGCACTGCCGCCACTTCCGTGTAGGTCAGGCGAGCGGCGGAGTGGATGACGGCCGGATAAAACTGATAGGCCTTCACTTCGCCGTTCGGGGCGATGAGCGCGTCGCACACGAGCACGCAGCGATCGACGTCCGGGTTCAGCGAGCAGAGTCCGTTCGAGAGCTTCTCCGGGAGCATCGGAATGACGCGTCGCGGGAAGTAGACGGAGGTACTGCGCGTGAGGGCGTCGGCGTCGAGCGGGCCGCCGGGGGCGACGTAGTGCGACACGTCGGCGATGGCGACGATCAGGCGATAGCCGTTACTGCGGCCGACCTTCGCGGGTTCGCAGTAGACGGCATCGTCGAAGTCGCGGGCGTCTTCGCCGTCGATCGTGACGAGGGGGACATCGCGCAGATCGATGCGATGACGCAGATCGGGGGCGCGGACTTCGTCGGGGAGTGCACCGGCTGCGGCGAGCGCTTCGGCGGAAAACTGATGAGGCACGCCGTACTTGCGCACGGCGATTTCGATTTCCATGCCGGGATCGTCGATATCTCCGAGGACTTCGGAGACGCGGCCGATCGGTTGACTGTAGCGGCTGGGGTAATCGGTGAGTTCGACGGAGACGACCTGTCCGACCTTGGCCTTACCTTGGGCGCGGGGCGGGATGAGGATGTCGTGGCCGATGCGTTTGTCTTCAGGGGCGACGATCATCACGCCGTTCTCGTTGAGGAGACGCCCGATGACATGAGTATTGGCGCGACTGACGACCTCGACGATGTGGCCTTCCGGGCGGCCGCGGCGGTCATAGCCGGCGATACGCAGCAGGACGCGGTCGTTGTGCATGACCTTCTTCATCTCCTCGTTGGGGAGGAAGAGGTCGTCGCCGTCGTCGTCGCGCACGGCGAAGCCGTACCCGTCGCGGTGGCCGATGACGCGGCCGGCGATGAAATTCGAGGGGTGAGTCAGTTGATAGTAACCGCGGCGATCGAGGCGGATCTGGTCATCGCGCTCCATGGCGGCGAGGCGCTTGAAGAAGCCTTCGCGTTCCTGCTTTTTGATGGCGAGGGCTTCGGCGATATCGTTGGCGGACAGCGCGGAGTCGGCGGTGCGCAGGACACCGAGGATTTCTTCGCGGCTCGGGATCGGATAGGGATATTTGCTCAAAGGTCGGTAGCGTTACTGTGCCGGTTGAGTCCGGCCGAGTGGCGCACCATGCGCCCGACGGTCCGTGGAGTTGGATGACGCGCGGGGAGCGGCGTCATACAGTCAGGGACAATCATACGGCAAACCTCATGAAAACTGCCACCTGTGCGGAATTTGAGCGTGGTGATCCGGGTGCGTGAGAGAAAAGAAAACTTTTTACACAAATCTGTTGACACTCCCGCGCCCCCTACGCATAATCTCACTTCTTCGCAGCGAGCAAGCAACACAGCGAGCTGGCGGGGCCCAGATGGCGGAATTGGTAGACGCACTAGTTTCAGGTACTAGCGGGTAACACCGTGGAGGTTCGAGTCCTC
>NZ_CABPRV010000012.1 GCF_902459735.1 Pandoraea capi | reverse complement strand
AATCGCTTCTTCATGTTCGTCTTCTTCTCCGAAAACGAACTTTACTAGACTCCGGCTGGCCCTGTTTGCAGGGGGCAGGTCAATTTGCCGCGACCATGCAGAGTGCGACGAGACGTTCGGACAGGCTATGAATTTTGTCGAGCGAGTCGCGAACCGAGGGGGAAGTAGATACGAGGGATTTCATGCGGGGCACTCCTGCTAACCGTTTGAATCCCGCTCACACATCCAGTAGGAGGGTGGGCGGGCATTGGACTAGGTTTGCAGACCGCAACGAACAAGGTTCAACGGCACACCTGACGGTGTCCCAATCCAAGCCCACCCACAGAAGACGCGCGGTGGTCATGCACACGATAGCCGCAAACATCGCGGCCGTGTGCCCTCGAACTCGTTGTCGGGCTGCAAATCCCGGTCACGTTTGGGACGTGACGATTAGAGAATATTGGCCCGAGAACCGCATGACAACGGCTAGGAGGCGCGACTTTACACCTTGTCGCGCTATTCGGACGAATCCTTTGGAAAGTCTTGGGACGTATCTGAAGAATCGCCATTTCCTGAGCGCCCGGGCATCTCCACCTACCGAACTGAAATGCTTTTGCAGCACGGTTTGGGTCAACTATCGTACCCATGCAACGTATCAGTAATACGGCAATCGAGACGCCTTCGTCCATTGCTGTTGAAAGCCAAATGTCCAAACACCATGAGGACGAGCATGAGCCTAAAAGACGAACTGGCAGCTTCGATACGTAAGCGACGCGCAATAGTCTTCTTGCGTTCCGACTTCGCGTCATTGGGAAGCGAAGCGAGTCTTAGCCGCGCGCTCCGAGAACTCATCGACGCGGGGGCGATAGTCAGATTAGGGTTTGGGGTGTACGCAAAGGCAAAACGCAGTGTCCTATCAGGCAGACCAATCCCCGTGCGTCCGATCGAAGTTCTTGCACCCCAAGTGCTCAAGCGACTCGGCGTCAAGACATACCCTAGCAGATTGATCACGGCATACAACGAGGCTCGCTCTACTCAGTTGCCCATGGACGTCGTCATCAATACCGGCCCCCGGCGAATTGCTCGCAAACTTGGGTTCGGTAAGCAGTTCATTCTGTACGAAAGTAGCACTGAAAAATCAGACTGATTCATGAATGAACCGCCAGCAAAAGTCACCCATCACACCAAATGCGGATGCTCGGCAATGAACTGTTGCAACACTACGTCGATTCTCGTTTGCCACCCGCGACCAGATGCCTTGAAGTATTCGACAACTTCCGGCGACAGCCTAATGTTGATTCGCTCCTTCGTCTGATCGGCCTTCGGTCGTCCGCGAGGCCGCAACAGTTTCTCAGCCGCTTCTTCACCGACAATCCCCGGCAATACCTCGCTCGCAGGCCTCGTCTTAGCGAAGTTCTTCTTCGTCCACTCAGGATTATCTAAATCCTGACGACTCTGTTTTTTAAGTTTGGCATCCTCAACCCGAGTGGGGAGGATCGTTCCGGGCTTAAGTTTGGGCATAGCGTTTCACCTCTCGCGAATTCGCCTTGCGCAAGCTGATGACATGTATTTTTTCTGCGCGATGCGTGAAGACCAACGCGAACAACCGTTCACCGATGTACCCGAAAGCTCGGTAACGGCGTTCGCCGTAGTCGACTCTAACATCCTCTTCGATCACAGCGCTGTCCCATTCGAAGTCTTGGGCTCGTGAACGGCAAACCCCGTTCCTGCACATTCCGTTCACTTTTCGCTGGGTCGAAACTGATATCCATGGGCATTTATTGTACCCACAGAAATTCTTGATCGGCAATTATTTTTTGTGACGACAAAAAATCAGGAAATTTCCTGACTTCCCGCAACCTCCCCCCCCCCCTCAAATCCTGCTCCGCAACGCTTTCCCCACCCCCAGTAAACACGCGGGTTTCCAGCCGGTCACGTCCCGCCGATTTCGAAGCAATCGACCACCTAACCCCTTACCCCACAACGTTTTCCCAGCCAGACTTGAAAACCGGCGAAGGGGTAACCCTTCCGTGAGTTCGAATCTCACCGCCTCCGCCAGAATTTCTTGGTTTTCTTGATAGTGGTTACTGACGTTTGTGGGTGGTGCTTTGCAACGCGCACTGCATGCCCCTGGAGCGGCACAAACGATCCTGCGATTGAGCCCCTAACAAGGTTTAACACGCCCCAATCCGCGCGAATATTTCCAGCTATCCCTTCAGTTCACCAGTTCGAAAATCAATTGGAACAACTTCGTCTAGATTTTCATCATACGCGACTAAGATCGTCCGCCCGATTGTAGTTACGGACTCGAACCTCCTCCTGGCGACATCGGACCAATTCGATGCGCTCAAGAAATTTTCTGAATCTCATCCAGATTTTCTATTTTCAGACATTGCGGAACGGATACTTCCATTTACGTCTGTACATCGAGAATTCAAAGGTGACAGATACAGTGAATTCAAGCGCAACAGAGGAATTTTTCGATCAAGGAAATTCAACATCCTGCCGATTTTCAAACTTGGGTTCTTCTGGGAACCGATCCCGGCAGATGCCGACTTTGCGACACAGGTGGTACCTCGGCAGAAAGTGGCATTCCTATCTCGCGGTCTCGATGCATCAAGACTCCCCTCCTGCGCCGCCGACGTTCAGGTCGGCAACGGATGAAGGCCGGGCCGTCTATACGCCGCGACGTCAGGCACGCGCCCACCTCCGCTAACACCGCTACTTCGGCCACCGCCAAACCGGATCCGAAAGATGCTCAGCGAAGTAGTCCGACAGCGCCGCCACCTTCGCAGGGCGCGCTCGCGCCGATGGCGTGACGAAGTACAAACCACCTTTGGTGAGCGACCAGTCGGTCAGCAGCGCTTCGAGGCGTCCGTCGGCGAGATATTCACCCGCCATGAACTCCGGCAATTCCGCGATGGCGAGACCGTCGAGCAACATCGGCAGCAGCGCCTCGGAATTCGTCACGCGTAGTTGCCCCCTCGGGCTGATGGCCTCCTCTTCCCCCGCGTCGTTCGTGAAACGCCACACATCACTGCGGGCGCGGTACGCGTAAGACAGGCACGGCCGATCCGCGAGTTCTCGCGGGTGCACCGGCCGCCCTTCCCGCTTCAGATACGCAGGCGACGCCACGACGAATTGCGTCACCGCACACAACCGTCGGGCGACCAGGGACGAATCCGGCAGCGCGGCAATACGCAGCGCCGCGTCAAATCCGTCCGCCACGATATCGACCGGCGCATCCGACAGGTGCAGGTCGATAGACACCTCGGGATACGCCCGGAAGAACCCCGGCAGCAGCGGCGCGACCCAGCGCAGCCCGAACGCCATCGGCACCGCCAGACGCACCAGCCCCCGCGGCTTCACCGACATTTCCCGAGCAGCGCTTTCCGCCTCCTCCGCCTGACGGTAAATCTCCCCGGCCTTCTCGCAGATCGTCCGGCCGAACTCAGTCAGCGAAAGCTGCCGCGACGTACGGTTGAAGAGCCGCGCGCCCAGCCGGTCCTCCAGCCGCGCAACGCCACGCGACACCGTCGCCACGGAAACCCCCATCGTCCGCGCCGCCGCCGCAAACGATCCCTCCTCGGCAACCTTCGCGAACATCGCCAATCCTTCGAAGTCAGGTAGCTTCGCCATTCACCCTCATCATTTCATTTTTGCAACGTTTGTTTGCAATTGATTCTATTTCGAAAAGATCGGGGCGTCGATATTCTCCTTACATCGCAGCACGCAACACCTCGCGCGCTCACTCACTGGATGGAAGGAGAAACATCATGGCAAGCAAGCTCGACCGCAAGATCGCACTCGTCACCGGCGCCAGCAGCGGGATCGGCCTCGCCACCGCACAGCGTTTCGCGGCAGAAGGCGCACACGTCTATCTCACGGGACGCCGTCAGGCAGAACTCGATACCGCAGTCGCCGGCATTCGCGAAGCCGGCGGCAGCGCCACGGGCGTCAACGTCGACTCCACAAAACTCGACGAACTCGACGCGCTCTATGCGCAGATCGAAAAGGAAAAGGGACGTCTCGACGTGCTGTTCGTCAACGCCGGCGGCGGTTCGATGTTGCCGCTCGGCGCCATCACCGAGTCGCACTATGACGACACGTTCGATCGCAATGTGAAGGGGGTACTGTTCACCGTGCAGAAAGCACTGCCGCTGCTTGCCGAAGGCGCGTCGGTGATTCTCACGGGTTCGACCGCGGGCAGCGCAGGCACGGCGGCATTCAGTGTGTATTCGGCGTCGAAGGCCGCGGTACGCGCCTTTGTTCGTAGCTGGATTCTCGATCTCAAGGACCGCCGCGTGCGTGTGAATACGATCAGCCCGGGCGCCACCCGTACGCCGGGTCTGCTGGATCTCGCTGGCAACGACGCCGCCCAACGTCAGGGCCTCGCCGATTATCTCGCCGCGCAGATTCCGATGGGACGTCTGGGTGAGCCCGGCGAAATCGCCAGCGCCGCACTCTTCCTCGCCTCCGACGACGCGAGCTTCGTCAACGGCATCGAATTGTTCGTCGACGGCGGCCAACAGCAGATCTGAAAGCACTTCGGGCGTGGATGCCATCCTTGCAGATCGCATTCCACGCCCGAAATGTAGCGCGCCCGTCAGGGACACCGCTTGACCGACATTCACCCGCGCGTCGCGTTTTCAAGACAACGAAGTTGGCGTCGCCTGAAAACCCGGACCTGCGGGCTTCCCGAACTTAACGCCCGTCGAGATTGCGCGACGTCACCGCCACGGTCGTCGGCGAATCCGCCAGCGAGACGAACTGACGCGTTGCGCCGTCGAGCGCTTCGATGCCGCCAGTCTCGATGTCGTAGACCCAACCGTGCAGATTCATGCGCCCCTGCTCCAGCGCCAGCGCCACGGAGGGGTGCGTGCGCAGGTTGGCCAACTGAGCAATGACGTTCTCCCGCACCAGCCCGTCGAGCTTGGCATGCGGCGTATCGAACGAGTGCGCTGCGTTGATCACTTTCGCGGCATCCGCATGGCGCAACCAGTTCGCGACCGCCGGCATATGGTCCAGACACGTGCACCGCGAGATGGCCCCCATCGCGCCGCAGTCCGAGTGACCGCAAATCACGATGTCTTTGACGCCCAGCACAGCGACCGCATATTCAACGGTCGCGGAAACGCCACCGGGCTCGGGGCCGTACGACGGAACGATATTGCCCGCGTTGCGGATGACGAACAGTTCACCGGGCTCACGCTGCGTCAGCAGCTCCGGCACGACGCGGCTGTCCGAACATGTCACGAACAGCGCTTTCGGGTTTTGGCTTGTGGCGAGCTGTTTGAAAAGCTCGGCACGCTGAGGATAGGCCTCACGCTGAAATCGCAGGAAGCCGTCGATGATGTCACGCATAGCGAATCTCTGAGTTAAGACGCCGACACAGGCGTGCCCCAGTGCGCGAAGCAACGTCCGGTCTGCCGACGGACGCCCATTATCGCCGATCTCTGCGAAAGGCAAAATGGCGTCGCATCATCAGCCCTGCGATCAGTCCTACGCGCCCGATGCGCCAACGATAACGGGGAGCCGTAACCGATTGGCCTCCCACGATGCCGCATATTCCATGATCCGCGCCGTGTCCCGCGCCACATCGGCCCCAAGAAAGCGTTGCAGCAGATACAACGTCGTGTCGATCCCCAGTGTTACGCCCCCGCCGGTGACGATCTGTCCTTCATCGACGACCAGCGCCTCGGTCGAGGCGATACCGAAGCGCTCACGCAACACTGTCAGCGGCGGCCGTTCGGCAGGCGTCACCTCGAACTTGGTCGTCGCGCGTTTACCGTCGAGCAAACCCGCTGCCGCGAGAATCATCGCGCCGGTGCAGACACTCGCCACCCCCTCACCGGCAGCGTACCGACCACGGACGAAATCGAGCATCGGCGGATGTTGGGCCTGCGCCTGCCATCCGGGACCGCCCGTCACGATCACTACGTCCACGGGCGGCGCCGACGCAAAGTCGTGATCGACCTGCACGGTGAACCCGTTTTGCAACGCGAGCGCCCCCCCCTGCTCCGCGACCGTGAAATATTCAAGTTGATCGGTCACACGGGTCGCCATGGACAACACCCCCACCACGGCAAGATCAATCGGCTCAACAGCCTCATACAACACTACGGCGACTTTCAATTGGCATCTCCCAGGAGAAATCAGGGCAAATCATTGCGAATAAAATTCGGATTCCGAATTAAATAAGAGAATTTCCACCGCACCCATCACCCCGTCCTCCATCGTCGCCCACGTCCGGCCATGGCATCCCCATGACCTGAACGCGGGCCTTGCCGGTCAGTGCTCGCCCACCTCGCCCTCGGCCGCCCCCTGCATGACGACCATCGCTTGCGCCTCGCCTTCCAGGCTGTAGCCACGATGCGGCAGACTGGAGTCGAAGTAGATGCTGTCACCGGCTTCGAGCGTATAGGTTCGCTTAGCGTCGCCCAGCATGACCTCGAACGCCACCTTGCCGGACAGCACGTAGATAAACTCCTCGCCCGCGTGCTGAAAGAACTGGTCGACGTCGCCCGACGCCGGGAAGGTGAACGCAAACGGCTCCATCAGCTTGTTGGCGCGCTTGTGCGCCAGACTGACATAGTCGTACCCGAACGCCGAACCGCCGCGCGTCACAGGTTTGCGCTCCCACTTGTGCACCACGGAGACGCGGGACTCATCCAGTCGGGCAGACGTGCTGGTGACGTCGTCGACGAAGAAGCAACTCAACTCCTGCCCCAAGGCCCGCGCGATCTTCGCCAGCGATGCGATGGGAGGCGCCTTGCCACCGTTTTCGATCCGGGACAGGTATCCCTTCGTGAAACCGGAGAGCGCCGCCAGCGCTTCGAGCGTCAGTCCCTTTTCCGTGCGAAGCGCACGCAGTCTGCGACAGACGGCCTCTTCATCGTCGTTGAACAACTCGCCGTTGGTTTCGATGGAACGGATGTGTGCTGCGGTCTGTTTCTTGGTCATATTCCAGTGTGTGCCCGGATTCCAGGAAGCGCGAACGGCACACCCTGTCTCGAAGGTGCACCGTTCAACACCCCGATTGTAACCCTTTTGGGAAACTCTCGGCACCACACTGGTGCTGATGTTTCCGATCAGTACTTCTTGTTCTCGAAACCAGCGACCGCATTGAAGAACGTATTCGGCTTGCGGTAGACGGCGAGAAGCAAGCACCCTTCGTCGGAATGGGTCTCGTGCAACGACCCCGGCACGCGATACACATACTCACCTGCCCGGCAGATCCCGTCGTGGTCGTAAAACGACCCTTCGAGCACGAAACTCTGCTCGATTTCCGGATGACGGTGAAACGGCAGCGTCGCGCCCGGCTCCCACTTCAGCAACACCGTCATCTCCCCCTCCTGATCGTTGCGGTACAGCACCTTCATCCAGATCTTGTCGAACTGGGACTTCTGCCACTCCATCGACTTCGGGTCGACGTACACGGACCCGCCCTTCGTCGGCTCCAGCTTTCCCTGCAACCGCTGGTTGAAATGTTTCGCAGGAGTGTTCTCTGCCATCGCTTCATTCGTGTCCATAGCTTCGTTTCCTTGACTGGATGAATCGCCCCGCCTGTGCCGACGGGGGGTTAGCTGCACTGTACGTCCGTGTTTCCTAACAAGACATCAGTGTTTACGATTATGAAACTATTTTTGATTTGTTTTTTATCAGGGCTACGCTTGTTTCATGTTTGTGTTCCTCGGGCAGGACCGAAGTCCCGCGTCAAGACGGCGCATTCATTTTTTGGAGAAGGGAAATGGCACTTACGGGCGTAGAACACCTGGACTCGCTACAGACGGCAGCCAGCCGGACGGCCGCCGCCGAGCGATCTCGAATGCGAACCATCATGTTGTCGAGCGTGATCGGCACGACGGTGGAGTGGTATGACTTTCTGCTTTACGGCGCAGCAGCGGCCCTGATTTTCAACAAACTGTTCTTCCCCGCGTTCGATCCGCTGGTGGGGACGATTGCGGCGCTTGCGACCTTCGCCGCCGGCTTTGTCGCACGCCCGCTGGGTGGCGCGATCTTCGGCCATTTCGGCGACAAGCTCGGGCGCAAGACCATGCTCGTCATCACCATGTTCATGATGGGCGGCGCCACGTTTCTGATCGGCTTGCTGCCGACGTACGATCACATCGGCGTCTGGGCGCCGCTCGCGCTGGTCTTCCTCAGAGTGATTCAGGGTATCGGGCTCGGTGGCGAATGGGGTGGTGCGGCGCTGATGGTGATCGAGCATTCCCCGCCCGGGCGGCGCGGACTCTACGGCGCCATCGTGCAGGTGGGCTTTCCGCTTGGCATCGTGCTATCGACCGCCGCATTCGCGCTCGTGAGCCGATTGCCCGACGCGCAGTTCCTCACCTGGGGCTGGCGCCTGCCGTTCATGGTCAGTATCGCGCTCGTCTTCGTCGGTCTGCTGATCCGTCTGCGCGTGACCGAATCCCCCGAATTTCTGCGTGCCATGAAGGACGAACACGCCATCAAGCTCCCGCTGGTCGAAGTCTTCCGGTCGTACAAGCGCAGCCTGTTCATCTCCATCGGACTGAAGGTGTCGGAAGTGGCGTGGGTTTACCTGCTGTCCGTATTCGTCGTGATGTACGGCTCGCAGGTCGTGGGCATTCCGCGTGACGTCATGCTCAACGGCGTGCTCATCGCCGCCGTGCTGGAGTTCGTGACGGTGCCGCTCGCCGGATGGCTCTCCGACAGGATCGGCCGGCGTCCGCTGTACTTTTTCGGCGCCTTCTCCACGATCGTCGCTTCGCTGCCGCTCTTCTATTTCGTTCAGACGGGCAGCCATACGGCCGTCATCGTCACGATGGCCGTCTGCATGAGTCTGGGGCACGCCACGCTATTCGGGCCGCAAGCGGCCTTCGTTCCGGAGCTCTTCGGCACGCGTGTGCGATGCAGCGGCGCCTCGTTGGGCGTGCAGATCGCCGCCGCGCTGGGCGGGGGACTCACGCCGATGGCCGCCACCTGGCTGCTCGCCAGGACCGGACACATCGAATCCGTCGCCGCACTCATGGCAGCGCTCGGGCTGATCACGCTGGTCGCCACGTGGGCCGCGCGTGAAACCTATCAGGAGAATCTTTCGGAAACGCCGTAAGTGATCGGGGAACGCTGACCAGATGGCGCTGGCAGACGAACCGCCTGCGATGGTCCGTCGATTGCGACGGCCATCGCGTTAGCGCTTGCGTGCGCGCCACTCGTGCGCCGCGCGAATGAGGAGACACGCAATGACTTGCGTCGTAACGGAACCCTGCATCAAATGCCGCTTCGGGGACTGCGTTTTCGCATGCCCCGTCGGCGCCTTTCACGTCGGGCCGGAATTCGTGGTGATCAACCCCGCCGTGTGCGTCAATTGCACGACTTGCGTCATCGTCTGCCCGGTAGGCGCGATCGTGCCGGACTATGAGCTGCGCCCCGATCAGAGATGGTTTGCCGAGGAAAACGCCCGGCTCGCCGGCGTCTATCCGCAAGCCGACGAACCGGTCACACCGCTGCCCGATGCCGAAGCGTGGGCGCTCAGGACGGACAAGAAAGCATGGCTCGCGACGCCACCGGGCAAATAGCGCGGCGCCATCTCTGTCGCGGCCGCACGGGTGCGTTATTCGGCGTCGCTTGCGCCAGCGTCGCTCGCTTGCGCGGCAGCCTCATGACGCATGGCGGCTGCGGCCAGCGACGCCGCAACCGCAGGCGCTGCGTCCTTGCGTTCGCTGTACCGGTCCGTAAGATATTCGCTCCGGTCTCTGACCAGCAGCGTGAACTTGTAGAGCTCTTCCATGACGTCGACCACCCGGTCGTAATACGGCGACGGCTTCATGCGACCATCCGCATCGAACTCCTGATACGCCTTGGCCACGGACGACTGATTCGGGATCGTCACCATCCGCATCCACCGCCCCAACACGCGCAGCGCATTCACCGAGTTGAACGACTGCGAACCGCCGCTGACCTGCATGACGGCAAGCGTGCGGCCTTGCGTGGGGCGCACCCCGCCCATCTCCAGCGGCAACCAGTCGATCTGATTCTTGAAGACCGCCGTCAACGTGCCGTGACGCTCCGGACTGCACCAGACCTGCCCCTCGGACCACTCGGAGAGCTTGCGCAGCTCCACCACCTTGGGATGATCCGCCGACACGCTATCGGCCATCGGCAAACTTGCGGGATCGAAAATGCGCGTCTGCGCACCGAAACGACGGAGGATTCGCTCCGCTTCCTGCACCAACAACCGGCTGTACGACGTGGCCCGCAACGAGCCGTAAAGCAGCAGAATTCGCGGCGGATGGGCGCTGGGGGTCACCGGATTGAGCTTGGAAAGGTCCGGCATATCGAAGACGGACTCCCTGATGTTCGGCATATTCAGCATGTCGGACATCACGCAATCCTCCGGCCGTCGGCGTCCACCACCGGCTGACCATCCTCTTTGACGAAGGCCCCGTTCTGCGGCGACGGCAGAATGTCGAGCACCACTTCCGACGGGCGACACAGCCGCACGCCCAGCGCCGTCACCACGAAGGGCCGGTTGATGAGGATCGGATGCGCGAGCATGGCGGCGAGCAGCGCATCGTCGGACAGCGACGGATCACCCAGCCCTAACTCGGCGTAAGGCGTGCCTTTTTCCCGAATGGCGTCGCGCACCGTCAGGCCCGCATCGCAAATCATCGACTGTAAGGTCTGGCGGTCCGGCGGCGAACGCAGATACTCGATCACCGTGGGCTCGATACCGGCGTTGCGAATCATCGCCAGCGTGTTACGCGACGTCCCGCAATCGGGATTGTGATAAATAGTGACGGACATGATGCTCTCTCATTGCCTCATGGCGATTCATACCAGCGTTGCGATCGATTGACGACGCCGACGACCAGCAGCATCACAGGGACCTCGATCAGCACGCCCACCACGGTGGCGAGCGCAGCGCCGGACTGGAAACCGAACAGACTGATCGCCGTGGCGACCGCCAGCTCGAAGAAATTACTGGCGCCGATCAACGCCGACGGCCCCGCCACACAATGGACGACCCCCAACTTTCGGTTGAGCCAGTAGGCCAGCGCGGAATTGAACAGCACCTGAATGAGGATCGGAATCGCCAGCAGCGCAATGATCAGCGGTTGCTTGACGATGGCATTGCCCTGAAAGCCGAACAGCAGCACCAGCATGAGAAGCAATGCAGCAACCGAATACGGCCCCAGTGCGCCGACGACTCGCTGGTAGGCGGCCTCGCCGCGCGCGAGCAACGCTTTGCGAACGACCTGCGCGATCACGACCGGCACAATGATGTACAGCCCGACCGAGATCACCAACGTATCCCAGGGCACGGTAATCGACGACAACCCGAGCAGCAGCGCCACGACAGGGGCGAAGGCCACAATCATGATGGCGTCGTTGAGCGCGACTTGCGACAGCGTGAAATAGGGATCGCCTTTGCACAACTGCGCCCAGACGAAAACCATCGCCGTGCATGGCGCCGCCGCGAGCAGGATCAATCCGGCAACGTAGCTATCGAGCTGATTCGCAGGCAGCCACCCGGCAAACAGATGGCGAATGAAGATCCAGCCCAGCAGCGCCATCGAAAACGGTTTGACGAACCAGTTCACGAACAGCGTGACGCCGATGCCGCGCCAATGTCCGGCCACCTGCCCCATCGCGCTGAAGTCGATCTTGATGAGCATCGGAATGACCATGACCCAGATCAGCAGCCCGACCGGCAAGCTGACCTGCGCGACTTCCATCGTGCCGATGGTCTGGAAAAGCCCCGGCAGCCATTGACCGAGCAGGACCCCTGCGACGATGCACAATGCGACCCACACCGTGAGGTAGCGCTCGAAAAATCCGATGGCTGGCGGTGGCGGCGCGACGACCGCCTTTTGCGAAAGGCTCATCGCGACTTCCCGGCCGTTTCGCCAACCTTGCAGGCGGCATCAGGCAAACACGGCACACCGCCGCAGCAGTTTTCCGTGAGGTAGCCGAGCAATCCGTTCATGGTCTCGAAGTGCGCCATGTAGATGATGGAGCGGCCTTCCTGACGGCTCGTCAGCAAATCGGCGCGATGCAGTTCCTTGAGATGGAACGACAAAGACGACGCCGGCATCTCCATCAGTTCCGCAATGCGGCCGGCGGGCAACCCTTCGGGGCCCGCCTGGACCAGCAAGCGGAAGACCGTAAGTCGGACGGAATGCGCGAGCGCCGCCAGGGCAGTGAGTACGTTGTTAGTTTCCATATTTCGAATTTAGTCGAAATATGGAAATGTTGCAAACGGAAATTTCAGAACAGCGGCAGCACACCGGGGAAGCATTGACGGGCGGGCATGCTCCCGCCGAGTCAAAGCGACACGTTTCTCGATTTGAATTCGTCGCCCGCCCACTCCAGGAAGACGCGAACACGCGGCGACAGTTGACGTTTGCGCGAATAGAGCAGCGACACCGGGGCAGACGGGGGTCGTGCATCCGCCAGAATTTCGATCAGCTTGCCGGTTTTCAGATCGTCCTCGACATGGAAACGCGGGACCTGCGCAATCCCAAGGCCCAGCCGGATTCCGGCGAGATAACTCTCGGTGCCGGTCACGATGAGCGGCCCTTTGAGCGACAGCGTCTGCAATCCGTTCGCGTGCTCAAACTCCAGAGGCGTCACCAGCCCCGTCGTAATGGAGCGCAGCCCCACCATGCGGTGCCCATCGAGCGCATCGATGCTGGCAGGCGTGCCGAACTTCGCCAGATAGCCGGGTGTTGCACAGGTCAGTCGCGTCAACGTCGCGACACGCCGCGCCACGAGATCGCTGTCCGGGAGATGTCCATATCGCACCGCGCAATCCACGCCTTCGTGCACGAGATCCACCCATCGATCGCTTTCGCTCATTGAAAACTCGATTTGCGGATAGCGCTCAAGAAACGCGGGCAGGCCCGGCATCAGGAAATGACGCGCCAGCGTGCCCTGCACTTCCACGCGCAACTGCCCCGTGGGGTGCGCGCCCCGAAATGCCCCTTCGGCGTCTTCCAGATCGTCAAGGATACGCACACACCGCAGGTGGAATGCCTCGCCGTCAAGCGTCGGACGCACCACACGCGTCGTGCGTTGAAGCAGCCTCACGCCCAGTCGCGTCTCCATCTCCGCGATCACTTTGGTCGCCGTCGAGCGGGGAATCTCCAGATCGTTCGCGGCCAGGGTGAAACTGCGCCGCTCCACGATTCGGACGAAAAGCCGCAGGGCATCCAGACGGTCCATGACGCGTTCTCCCGATCCGTTATTGTTCGCCACAAGGAAACAGTGACGTGCAATGTACACCGATTATCTCTGAACCGAAAGATCGCATAGTGCTCTCAACGCCGCGATCCCGCGGTCTCAATCGGAGAACTGCCATGACTTCCCTCACCAAAGTTGCCATCGTCACCGGCGCGTCGCGCGGTATCGGCGCCGCCATTTCGCGTCATCTGGCGCGCGACGGCTTCACCGTCGTCGTCAACTACGCAGGCAGCACCGCAGAAGCGGAACGCCTCGTCGCTGACATCGAAGCCGCCGGTGGCCGCGCCATCAGCGCGCAGGCCGACGTCAGCAAGCCCGCCGACGTCGCGCGCCTGTTCGACGCCACCGAAGCGGCCTACGGCGGCGTCGACGTTCTGGTCAACAACGCCGGCATCATGAAGCTCGCCACGCTTGCCGACAGCGACGACAGCCTGTTCGACAGCCAGATCGCCATCAATCTGAAAGGCACGTTCAACACGTTGCGTCAGGCTTCGCGCCGACTGCGCGACGGCGGCCGGATCATCAATCTGTCCACCAGTGTGGTCGGGCTGAAGCCGGAGACGTATGGCGTCTATGCGGCAACGAAGGCGGCGGTGGAGACGATGACGGCCATCCTCTCGAAAGAGCTGCGCGGCCGCTCGATCACGGTCAATGCCGTGGCCCCCGGCCCGACCGCCACCGACCTGTTCCTCAACGGCAAGTCGCCCGAACTGATCGACCGGCTGGCGAAGATGAACCCGCTGGAACGCCTCGGCACCCCCGACGACATCGCCCACGCCGTTGCCTTCCTTGCCAGCCCTGTCGGGAGCTGGATCAACGGGCAGGTGCTGCGCGCCAACGGCGGCATGGTCTGAGTGCCGTCCGCCTTGCTATCGAATACCGAAACCTCGTCACCGACTACCTAATCAGCCAAGGAGAATCACCATGAGCAAGATCATCCTCATTACGGGCGCATCGAGCGGCTTCGGCCGCCTTAGCGCTGAAGCGCTCGCCCGGGCCGGCCACACCGTCTACGCATCGATGCGCAACACGACAGGCCGGAACGCCCCGGTCGTCGAGCAGATGGCCGACTTTGCGAAGCGCAACGGCGCAGACCTGCGCACCGTCGACATGGACGTGCAATCCCAGGCCTCGGTGGACGCCGCCGTCGCCCAGGTCATCGCCGACACCGGCCGCATCGACGTCGTGATGCACAACGCCGGTCACATGGTGTTCGGCCCAGCCGAGGCGTTCACGCCGGAGCAGTACGCGCAACTCTATGACGTCAATGTCCTGAGCGCCCAGCGGGTCAACCGCGCCGTGCTGCCGCAACTGCGCGCGCAGGGTCAGGGGCTGCTGGTCTGGGTGTCCAGCAGCAGTTCTGCCGGTGGCACGCCGCCCTATCTGGCGCCGTATTTCGGGGCGAAGGCGGCCATGGATGCGATTGCCGTGCAGTACGCCCGTGAACTCTCTCGCTGGGGCATCGAGACATCGATCATCGTGCCGGGCGCCTTCACCCACGGGACAAACCACTTCGCCCATTCGACGACGCCAGCCGATCAGGCGCGCGTTGCCGAATACGAAGCCGGCCCCTATGCCGGGTTCGGCGAACAAGTCCAGAAGGCCTTCGCCGAGATCGTGCCCGAAGACGCCGACGCCAGCCTCGTGGCCGACGCCATCGTAAAAGTGGTCGACACCGCGTTCGGCAAACGTCCGTTTCGCGTGCATATCGATCCGTCGGAAGACGGTGCGGACGTCGGCTTCACCGTACTCGATCGCCTTCGTGCCGAAATGCTGCATCGCGTCGGGCTGTCGGGTTTGCTCAAGCCTCGCGCCAATGCACGTTGACGGGTGTTGACCGGTGCCTCCCTCACCAACGCAGCAACCTCGGCCCGAGCAGCGCACCGATGAGCGTGGGCAGCGACAGGCCGAGCACGTACCACAGGCCCCAGAACGCCGGGCTCATCTCCGGGCAATGCAGGCAATAGACCAACGTGCCGATGGCGCTCGCCAGCAATCCCGCCGCAGCGCCCGCCCGACGCGGGCGCGTCGGCGCCAGCCCTCGCATCGCCCAGATCATGGCGACGAAGCCCGGCGTCGACAGCAGCAGGATGTTGAACGGGCACGAGCGCCACGTCTGCCCGAGGAGCAGGCCAAGGCGCGCCTCCGGCACCGCCGTCGCCACCACCGCTGCGGCAGCCAGCCAGACGACGAGCACCGGCGCGCTCATCAACGGCAGCCCCATGCCCACACGCGCTGCCGGTCGCGCAAGTCGGCCGACGGCAATCGCCGCGCCGACGGCCAGACTCATCGGGAACGCCACCTTCGCCCAGAAAATCGGCGTCCAGGCCACCAGACCGATGTCCGGCCGAATCCCGTAGAGCGCCAGCATCAGCACCGCCCCGCCCACCAGCGCAACGGCAATCGCCACGGAAAACCGTCGGGCCGCCACACCGCGCGGCACAGGCGACTCCCCTGCCGCGAGGAGGTTCACGAATTCATCCGTTCTCATATCGCGCCCCTCACCAATGCCGCCAGCGCCTTCAGCCCGCGATGGATGCTGACCTTTACCGCCGACTCGCTCAATCCTGTCAGATGCGCGGCCTCCGCCACCGACAGCCCCTGCAACTTCACATGCTCGATCGACAACCGCTGCTTGTCCGGTAACCGCGCGAGCAGCGCGCCAATGTCACGCCGCGCCTCCGCTGGCTCATCGTCGGCATACGCGAAGATGTCCTCGTCGCCGTCCAGTGGTTCATGCAGGGCGTCGCGTCTCGAATGGGCGCGAAAGAAGTCCATCAGCTTGTAGCGGGCGATCGCATGGACCCACGCCGTCAAAGGCTCGTCCGGGCGGAACGTATGACGGGCGTTGTGCACGGCCAGCAGGATCTCCTGAACGAGATCCTCCGTATCGTCGCGAAAATGCGGAATCCGCTTGCGGAGATAGCCACGCAAGTGTCGGGTCAGCTCGATGAGGAACGAGCGATAGTCGGCCGAATTACCGGAAAGCCCGCTGGCAAACAGGGCTTTCAGGCGCGGCTCTGCGGAATACAAGGTCCAGCCTCCAGAATCACGGCATGCGTCGATTCCCGGTCCATGGCCGCCCGACAGGGGCGAACTTGCGACGTCGCCGGTCGTGCATATCGGACATATCGCATGCATCGACCTCAACGCCACGGCCACCGCCAGGCGAGCGGTCGCTCACACCCGACGTCAGCCGGAAATCAGCCGGAATCTTATAACGCCACAATTCGGTAAGTTCGCTGGAAAACCTCCCCCGGTTACATCGCCTGAGAAAAATATCGTCCGGCGGATCACCCCGCCGGATGAAACGGCAGATAGCCGATGGTGTCCGGCAGACCGTCGCCCGGCAGCACAGCCAGCGCCCCGGCGGCCTGAAGGACATCCCGCGTGGGCGACCGGTTCGTCAGGAAGATCCATTCCTGATGGATCGAATCGGCGTCGATGCCCATCCCCTGCACTTCGACGAGTGCCGACTCCAACGCGTGCGAGGGCGGCGTATGCACCGCGAAGCCCTCGTTCGCCAGCGACGCTACGAACACGCCGAGACGATGGCACAACCAGGCCTTGCGCCCCATGTCCTCTACGCTCGCCTGACGCGAGCGCACCACCAGCGCCGCCGTCGGCGCATCGACCAGTGTCCCGTCGGTCATCAGGCGCGGCATCGACGGCGCCCACGCCTGCGGCGGGCACGCCTTCTCCATCGGTACGAACGGCACGAACGGATTCACCTCTGCCGGATAGATGCGACAGACGCGTGGACGCACCTCGTACGCGCCGCACTTCATATCGGGCTCAAGATGCGGACACGCCCCCTCGAACGCCGCCACCAGCGTAATCACCACGCGCACCGGCAACCCGCCGCTGATCGCAGCAACGGACCGCTCGCGCTTGTACCCGGCCATCCCGTCGAGGTTCTCCGGGTCTGCCGGCCACGGAATCGCCTCGCACAGCACCTGCACCTCGCCGCCGTTGCGGATCCATTGCAGCGCCTCGCCGGTATCGACGGGCAATCGCAGATCATGGCAACACTTGCCGCACATCGTGCAGGAAAAATGGTGAGTCGATGTCATGGGGATGCCGCGCGGGCGGCAGGAAAGGCAAAGTAAGACTCAGTTCGTTCCAGCCTTCCCGCCGGTTACATCCCATGACGAAATCTCCGTAGCCCGCCGAGCGGCCGGGGACGGCCCGGGGTTATGACGCCTGCTCACGCGCCCATCGAATCGGCTTTACCGGCACCACGTGCCGTCCCAGCCCGAGCGCCTCGGCGTCGAGCCCCAGGGCGAGCCCGACCAATTGCGGCAAATGCAGCACCGGGAGGTCCAGCGACTGGCCCAGATCCTTTGCCATGTCGTCCTGATAGGTATCGAGCACCGTATGGCACAGCGGGCATGGCGTCACGATCGCCTCGGCCCCTGCGGCCTTGGCTGAGGCCACATGACGGCCGCTCAGCTTGACGGGGATCACGTCGCTCTGGGCTGAGCAGTGAAAGCCGCAGCACGACGTTCTGCCGGAATACTCGACGGTCGAGCACCCGAGAATCTGCACCAGCGTCTCGATCGAGCGCACCTCCCGCGCGTCGGTATCGCCATACAGCGAGGGCGGGCGCACGATATGACAACCGTAGAACGCCGCGATCCGATGCTCGCTCAGCGGCGTTCTGACCAACGAACGCAGCCTCGCCTCGCCGACCGCTTCGAGCAGATACCAGAGAAAATGCGTGATGCGCGCCGTGCCCCGGTACGTGAGCCCCTCCTGCGCCAGCCTGGCATTCACACGCTCGCGCAATGCGGGGTCGTCGTCCACCCGCTGCTTCGCTTCGATCAGATTCAACGTGCAGGTGTTGCAGATCGTCATCAGATCCAGCCCCTGCGCCTCGGCCATCGCGATGATGCGCACGTTGAGCGCCACGAAACGCTCGACATCGGCGGCGCGAATCTCACGACTGCCGGTACACGTCGCAGAACTCAGCGCGACCAGCTCGATGTCGAGACGATCGGCTACCGCTTGCGTCGCCAGCAGCAACTCGCCGCACGTCGTTCGGGCGCTGCACCCCGGATAAAAAGCAATTCGCATGACCATCCCTCAACGGAAGAAGATTTGCCGGATCTTTTCGATGCCCGCCACCGGCCTGCGAAGCAGCGCCGCCATCGGGCGGACCTTGCCGCGCAGCAGTAACCTGAGCGTGCGCGCCGGACGTTGCAACACCGCACGCCAGCCGCGCGTGCCCAGCACGAGCAGCATGGGCTCGATGCGCCCCCGTCGCGAAACGATCTCCATGAACGTGCGCGTGTGCGATGACGCCTGCGGATCGCTCGCGTAAGCCATGCGCTTGAGCGGCTCGATGGCCGCGCTGACGATCGGAATATGCGCGGGGCACACCGCCTCGCACTGGTAACAGCTCACGCAGTGGTGCACGTGCGCCTCTTTCAGAATCGTCGACACACGCGAGGCGTCGTCGCGAGCGTCGAGCGCCACGCGAGCGAGGTGCACCAGCGGGGCCGGTCCCGCGAACGCGATTTCGTCCGGGAAATCGAGCACGGGGCACGCCGAATAGCACGCGAGACAGCTCAGGCAATCCATCGTCGATCTGAGGCTCGCCGCGTTGGCCGCATCGACCGGCTCCGGAAAGCCGCCATACGGACGCGCGCGTTGAAGCCAGGTTTGCAGCGACACCAGCTTCGCCTCGGCCGGCCCACGATCCACCGCGAGATCCCGAATGCGCGGCAAGTGCCGCAGCGGTTCAAGAGACATCTCCGCCTCGGCCGCCTCCCAGCAGGCGAGCACTTCCTTGCCATTCATGCGCACCGCGCAAGTGCCGCACTTCTTGGTACCGCAATACCAGCGGTAGCCGATGTCGACGCCGAGCGTTTCCTGCACATAGTTCAGCGCATCGATAATGCGCATGTGCGGCACGTGCGGCACCTGAAAGGTCTGTACGTACGGCGCAGCATCCGTCTGCGGATCGAAACGCGAGACGTGCAGCGTCACCATAGTCAGCTCGCTGCCACTGCAATTGCCGTCGCATTTGCCGCCGGTCTTGCCAACTTCTCCCTGAAATTGCCTGACGTCCGAATACATGTGTCCCCTCGGTAAGAATGATTGGGTCCGGCTCACCACGGCACGCTGAAGTACTCCTGCCGCGCGAAGTCGGGGGCAATCGTGCCCGCCGGATACGACGCTTTGCGGAACCGGTAATCAGCGCCGTCGCGCGCCACGATGTTCTTGCACTGCCACTCGGTGTTGTCGACGTAAGGGAAGTCGGTGCGATAGAAGCTGCCGCGACTCTCCTCGCGCCGCAGCGCGCTGCGCAGCGTGACGTCGCAGACGTCGATCAGGTTGTGCACGTCCAGTGCGTCGAGCCACGCAGTGTTGAAGCAGCGCGAGGCACTCGGCGGCGTCATGCGCGGCAACTCGCGCTTGCGAAGCGCATCGAGCTGCGCCAGTCCGTCGCGCATCGTCTGTCCGCTCTTGATGAGGCCGTACGCCTCGCCCATCACGTCCCAGATGGCCGTCTTGACGTGCATGGGCGCGATGCCCGGTTGACCCGCCGCCTGTGCGGCGCTGCCGCCTGCGCTGGCCCCGACCCGAAGTCCCTCCACCCGGTGCGCCTCGTCGCGGATTTGCTGCGCAGTGAATTCGTCGTGACGGTGTCCGGTCGGCAGATTGCCGGCGACCGACTCTGCGGCGAGCCCCCCGTCGTAGATCGCGACGGCCAGACTGCCAGTGACATGCGCCCCCACGCCTCCGGCCACCCACAACCCCGCAACGCTCGTGCGCATTGAGTGCGGATCGGACTCGATCCCGCCTTGCCGGTAGTGCATGGTCGTGCGTGCTTCAACCTTGTCTCGCGTGATGTCGAGCCCCAGCTTCTCGAACGCCGAGCCTGCATATTGATAGCGCCGCAGCACATCGGCATCGACGTGGCTGTACGACGTGAAATACCCGCCGCTAAAGCGCGCCTTTCCTGCCAGCACCTGTTGCGTGAGCCGCTTGACCTGAAGCGTGTAGGGGGCGAGCGCGGCCGGCGCATCGCGCGACTGTTCGAAAAAGCACTCGCCCTGCGCGTTGTACACGCGCGAACTCTGATCGGTGCCCACCAGCGGATTCGGATAGATGTGCAGACGCTGCCACGTCGGCGGATTCGCAAAGTCGCTGATGTGCCAGAACTGCATCTCCAGATTGGTCATCTCGGCGCCGGCGCGCAGCGCCAGCGCAATGCCGTCGCCGGTCTGCTCGCGCGTGCCGGTCGAGCGACGCACCAGCCGGTCGGCATGCCCCGTCGCCATGACGACGGCCTTGGCCTGCACGGCGAACAACTCGCCACGCACGTAGTCGAGGGCCACCAGCCCGCAAACGTCGCCATTCGCATTGCGTAGCAGCGAGGTGACCACGCACTCTTCATGAATCGGAATGCCCAGCGCCTGCAACTGCTTGCGCCGGATATCCATGAGCAGAATGCCGGTCTGCCCCTGCATGGGCGCAACGGCCCACCGCACCGGCGAATGGCTCATGGCGATATTGCCGTTGTCGTCGCGCGAGAACAGCAAGCCGAGCGACTCCATCTCCGGATAGAACGTGTTCTCGATCCACTGCCCCGCCGCCGCCAGATAAGACTGATCGACGAGAAAGTGACTGTAGTACTTGGCAAAGAATTCGAGCGAGCTGGCCGCGTTCTCCTCGGTACCGCCCAGCATCTTCGAGCCGACGATCACGGCGCCGGCCATGATCGACGCGCCGCTCTTGCCTACGAGCCCTTTGGAGATCAGCATTGGCTTCAGACCCAGGGCGTGCAGACGCAGCGCCGCATAGGTGCCGGCGCCTCCCCCGCCCACAACCACGACATCGCACTCGATCACTCTCATCGGAGCAGCGCCCTCCTTGGGCTGGTAGTGAACCGCAATACCTTCATTGTCGGCAGCCGCGCGCTGGGGCAATGCAGCCATCGGGACACGCGGTCCACCAATCCGGCCAAGGTGACGGCGGCGGTTGAAGCGATTGAAGCGCTGGATGTGCTTGAAGTGCAGGAGGACGGGAAGCATCGAAAGCGTTGGTTTTGTCCGCTTTGCGATATGTGTTGTCCCGGCAGCGGTGTCCGCCATGCCCGGGAAGCGGTACGTTGAGGTGGGCCTTCAATCCCCTACGACAACGATCAGCCAACAGGAGACAACACCATGGATGCGACCCTGCGAGCCGTGCCGCACAACGAACGTGCGTCGCCCGCGAAATCGGTCATTCTGGGCGCGGGTATCGGCAACGCGCTGGAGTGGTACGACTTTGCGTCGTTCGTGCTCTTTTCCCGCTACTTCTCGACCCAGTTCTTCCACGCGGAGGACCCGACCGCCGCCTTCCTCTCGACACTGGCCGTCTTCGCCGTCGGCTTTCTGCTGCGCCCGATCGGCGGCATTTATTTCGGCTGGCTGTCGGATCGCCGGGGACGACGCCTCGCCATGGTCGCCTCGATGGCCGTGACGGCCGCCGGCTGTCTCGTGATCGCCGTCGCGCCCACGTACGCGTCGATCGGCGTCATGGCGCCCGCCCTGCTCGTTTTCGGCCGTCTGCTGCAAGGCTTCGGCCTGGGCGGCGAAATCGGCGCTTCGTTCACGTTCCTCGTGGAAAGCGCCCCCGTCCAACGTCGGGGACTCTGGTCGAGCAGCATGTTCATTGCGATTACCGGCGGCTCGCTGCTGGCCACTGCGGTCGGACTCATCCTCACGGAAGTCTTTTCCGCAGACGAGATGACCCGCTACGGCTGGCGGATCCCGTTCTTCTTCGGCGCGGCGCTCGGCGTGTATGCGCTCTTCCTGCGAGGCAGACTCAAGGAGACGTCGGCCTTCGAGCAGGAACAACATGACGCGCGCTCGGGCACGCACGAGCAAACGATGGTGCAGGCCATCTGGGAACACCGCACGTCGGTGCTGCGGATCATTGCGCTGACCGCCGGGCCCACGCTCACGTTCAATACCTGGATGTCGGGGGCGATCACGTTCGGCACCCATTTCAAGGGAGTCGACGCCCGGCAGGGGTTGTGGGCGCTCACCATCGGGTGTCTGGTCTATATGGCGGTACAACCGCTGTGGGGGGCGCTCTCGGACCGCATCGGCCGCAAGCCCAACCTGTTGCTGGGCGCGGGGGGCTCGGCGCTCGTCATCGTGCCGTTGCTGCTGCTCATCGATAACTCGTTTGCCCGGTTGACGCTTGCCATCTGCGGCGGGCTGGTCGTGCTCGCCGCATGGACCGCCATCGCCCCGGCCGTCTACGCCGAGCTGTTCCCAACGCGCATTCGCGCCACGGGCGTAGCCATCCCCTACTCGCTGACGGTGGCGATCTTTGGCGGCACAGCCCCCTATCTGCAAAACTGGCTCGCGGATCACGGCCATCTGGGATGGTTCGCCGCCTACCTGATCGCGCTCAACCTGCTCACGGTCGTAGCAGTATTGCGCATGCCCGAAACCCGCGGCCAGCCGCTCGAATAGGCCCGCAACGACTCACCGGGCGGCCCGCCGGCGCGGGACCGCCCGTCTCACCTGACCTGGCCCTGATTCGCCATTTGCATAAACTCGCCATTTCCCGCGTTGCGTGCTTTATCTCGCGTCACCCTGCTTGACCTCGCTTGACCTCGCTTCACCCCGCCATCCCCATGTTTACCCCCATGTCCAGCGTTGAGGGTTCGAGAAAAAATGAAACGGGCATCTCTCTCCCTTTCGGCCATGGGGCAAGTCATGCAGACCCGGATCATTACCGCGCAGGATGTCGAGTTCTTCGAGTCCCGCATCTCGCCAGCCCCCATGGTGGGGCTCGCGTTCGAGTTCCCGTCAGGCGGCGGCGTCGAGCCGCACGTGCATCCCTACGGTCAGGTGCTCTTCGGCGGCGACGGCATCATGTGCGTCGACACCCCGCGCGGCACGTGGGTCGTGCCCCCGCAGCGCGCCGTCTGGATTCCGCCGATGACCTTGCACGCTGTGCGGGGGCGGGCCTCGTTCGGCATGCATAATCTGCTGATCTCTCCGCACGCGGTCGCCGATCTGCCCAAGACGTGCGAACCGCTGGTCGTCTCGAACCTCATGCGCGAACTGATCCTGCGCGCCGCTTCCACCGAAGAACCGTTGCTGCGCAAACGCCACGTCGACAAGTTCTTCGAGATCATTCGCGACGAACTCGAATTCATCGACGAAATGCCGCTTTCGCTGGAGATTCCCCGCGAGCGCCGCCTCGCGCGACTGTGCACCGAGTTTCTGCGCGAGCCGTCGGACAATCGCACCTTGCAGGAATGGGGCGATCATGTCGGGGCGAGCGCCCGCACGCTGTCGCGCCTGTTCACGCGCGAACTCAACCTCACATTCGACGAATGGCGGCGACATGTCCGCCTGCAGGAAGCGCTCTACCGACTGGCCGAAGGCCGCGCGGTCTCGGCGGTGGCCAACGAACTCGGCTACGAGAGCACGACCGGCTTCATCGAAATGTTCCGCAAGTCGCTCGGGCGCACGCCCGGTCAGTATTTCGCCTGAATTCGCCGCTTAACCGATAGGCGCTGCGCCCGAACCGGCAACCCGGCTCACCAGCACCGCATGCCGTCGCCCGATACCGCATCGACCGCCTTGTCGCTTTTAAGTCTTATATAAGACATAAGACATTTGACCTTACCTGCCATAGGGACTAAAATCTCGCCAAAAGCAGTACTGGAACGAGCCTTGGAGGCCTCAAAACCTCCCCCGAAACGCAACATCAGCAGGTCTCCTCATGCTTGAAAACTATCGTGCTCACGTGGCCGCTCGCGCCGCGCTTGGTATCCCGCCCCTGCCGCTGACGGCCCAGCAGACCGCCGAACTGGTCGAGTTGCTGACGAATCCGCCGGCCGGCGAAGAACAAACCCTGCTTGACCTCATCACGAACCGTGTGCCCGCCGGCGTGGACGAAGCCGCCCGCGTGAAGGCCGGTTTCCTGGCCGCCGTCGCCAAGGGCGAAACGGCTTGCGCGCTGATCTCGCGTGCACGCGCCACCGAACTGCTCGGCACGATGCTGGGCGGTTACAACATCGCGCCGCTGATCGAACTGCTGCCGGACGCCGAAGTCGGCGCCGTCGCGGCCGATGCGCTCAAGAAAACCCTGCTGATGTTCGACCAGTTCCATGACGTCAAGGAACTCGCCGACAAGGGCAACGCCAACGCGAAGGCCGTGCTGCAAAGCTGGGCGGACGCCGAATGGTTCACGAGCCGTCCGGAAGTGCCGGAAAGCCTGACCATCACCGTGTTCAAGGTCACGGGCGAAACCAACACCGACGATCTGTCGCCGGCACCGGACGCCACGACCCGCCCGGACATCCCCATGCACGCGCTGGCCATGCTCAAGAACGCGCGTCCCGGCATCACGCCGGAAGAAGACGGCAAGCGCGGCCCGATCAAGTTCATCGAATCGCTCAAGGAAAAGGGCCATCTGGTCGCCTACGTCGGCGACGTGGTCGGCACGGGTTCGTCGCGCAAGTCGGCCACCAACTCGGTGCTGTGGTTCACGGGCGAAGACATCCCCTTCATTCCGAACAAGCGCTTCGGCGGCGTGTGTCTGGGCAGCAAGATCGCTCCGATTTTCTACAACACGATGGAAGACGCCGGCGCCCTGCCGATCGAACTCGACGTGTCGCAGATGGAAATGGGTGACGTGGTCGAACTGCGTCCGTACGAAGGCAAGGCCTTGAAGAACGGCGCCGTGATCGCCGAATTCCAGGTCAAGTCCGACGTGCTGTTCGACGAAGTGCGCGCTGGCGGCCGTATTCCGCTGATCATCGGTCGTGGCCTGACGTCCAAGGCACGCGAAGCCCTCGGCCTCGCCCCCTCGACGCTGTTCCGCCTGCCGCAGCAACCGGCCGACAACGGCCGTGGCTTCTCGCTGGCACAGAAGATGGTCGGTCGCGCCTGCGGTCTGCCGGAAGGTCAGGGCATTCGCCCTGGCACGTACTGCGAACCGAAGATGACCTCGGTCGGCTCGCAGGACACCACCGGCCCGATGACCCGCGACGAACTCAAGGATCTGGCCTGCCTCGGCTTCTCGGCCGACCTCGTCATGCAGTCGTTCTGCCACACCGCCGCTTATCCGAAGCCGGTGGACGTGAAGACGCACCAGACGCTGCCGAACTTCATCAGCAACCGCGGCGGCATCGCCCTGCGTCCGGGCGACGGCGTGATCCACTCGTGGCTGAACCGCATGCTGCTGCCCGACACCGTGGGCACCGGCGGCGACTCGCACACCCGCTTCCCGATCGGCATCAGCTTCCCGGCAGGTTCGGGTCTGGTCGCCTTCGCCGCCGCCACCGGCACGATGCCGCTGGACATGCCGGAATCGGTGCTGGTCCGCTTCAAGGGCAAGATGCAGCCGGGCGTCACGCTGCGTGACCTCGTCAACGCGATCCCGCTGTACGCCATCAAGCAAGGCATGCTGACGGTCGCCAAGCAAGGCAAGAAGAACATCTTCTCGGGCCGCATTCTGGAAATCGAAGGCCTGCCCGACCTGAAGGTCGAGCAAGCCTTCGAACTGTCGGATGCCTCCGCCGAGCGTTCGGCTGCCGGTTGCACGGTGCACCTGAACAAGGACCCGATCATCGAGTACCTGAACAGCAACGTCACGCTGCTCAAGTGGATGATTGCGCAGGGTTATCAGGATCCGCGCAGCCTGCAACGCCGTATCGCGGCGATGGAGCAATGGCTGGCCGACCCGCAACTGCTGTCGCCGGATGCCGACGCCGAGTACGCCGCTGTCATCGAAATCGATCTGGCGGACATCCATGAGCCGATCGTTGCCTGCCCGAACGACCCGGACGACGTGAAGACGCTCTCCGACGTTGCCGGCGCCACGATCGACGAAGTGTTCATCGGTTCGTGCATGACAAACATCGGTCACTTCCGTGCTGCGTCCAAGCTGCTCGAAGGCAAGCGCGACATTCCGGTCAAGCTGTGGGTCGCGCCGCCGACCAAGATGGACCAGAAGCAACTGACGGAAGAAGGTCACTACGGCGTGTTCGGCACGGCCGGTGCCCGCACCGAAATGCCGGGCTGCTCGCTGTGCATGGGTAACCAGGCACAAGTGCGCGAGGGCGCCACGGTCATGTCGACGTCGACCCGTAACTTCCCGAACCGTCTGGGCAAGAACACGAACGTGTACCTCGGCTCGGCGGAACTGGCAGCGATCTGCTCGCGTCTGGGCAAGATCCCGACCAAGGAAGAGTACATGGCCGACATGGGTGTGCTCGCCAGCAACGGCGACAAGATCTACAAGTACATGAACTTCGACCAGATCGAAGACTTCAAGGAAGTCGCCGACACGGTGCAGATCTAAGTGTGCTGTCGGACTGCGGCGTGATCGTTACGCCGTAGCCTGATGAAAAAAAAGCGCCGCTGGCCAATGGCTAGCGGCGTTTTTTTATTGATCACAGAGATGCATCAACGGCCGTCGCAACTAAATCGATAGCTGTTATCGAGTTCCCTGGCCAGCACCAGCGTGCGCAAATTGGACTGGCTCGCCGCGTCGCACAGCGTGCGTTGCAATGCCGGCGTTCGATACGGCAGCCAATACTCCGCATTGAGCACTGGCTTGTTCTTCGCCGTGAAGACGGCATAGCCCTCGCACTCCTTGTGCCCGTTGCACTCCTCGTTGACGGCGAAATCGAACCACGGCTCAAGCGCGGCGAGTTGGCCCACGTCGTTCTTGAGTCCGACGGCGAGCTCTCGCCAATGGGCTTCATTGGCAATGAAGGTGTTGAAGTCGAGCTGATCGCGCGCCGTCAGCGAAAACCCCGTGTCGTTCGCATAACCGTCGACGTTATCGGGCTCGACACCGTCACACCCCTTCGCCGCCGCCCGGTCCAGGCGCTGCTTAACGATCCTCCGAACGTTCTCCGAGCGAATGTCCAGCCAGCGCTCGCCCTTCCATTCGTGAAGACGCTTGCCCATCTCCGCCGCCTTGAACTGCGGGAAATCCGGCCGCCAGTCCTCCGAGCTTCCCGCAGAGAAGTAGCACACGACCTTGCGGCCCGCGCGCTTGAGCGCATCGATGGTCGACGGGTCCACATCGAACAGGTCGACGTCGTAAATCTTCACGTCGTACGACGTATCGATCTTGCCCCGAAGCTGCCATTGCCAGGTGTCGGAAACATGAGGTGTCCAGTGTGCAGGCACATTCGCCGGCGCGGCCTTCACAGGACTAGCTGCAATCATGGCAACGGGCACGGTGGACGCCGACGCATCGGACAGAAATGCAGCACAGAACAACGCAGCGGTGACACGGGACAGGACTTTGAGGGTTTTCATTACGTGAGCGAATTTACCGTTGTCGACGAATATCCCGGGAGATGGTAGATGCCGTCGCGCTCGGCGCTATGGACAAATCGTGGAGTTTCTGCGGAGTTTGCCCGCGCCATCGAAGTTCGGACCGGCGGCAGAAGCGCTGTAGAATCGCAAACAAATTTCGACCTTGAACCACGGTGCCGCCATTGCGGCGGCCCCGCTTGAGAAGCGGCATGCAGACAGTAGCGATCCTCGACTTCGAAACCACCGGCCTCTCGCCCACTCAAGGCGACCGGGCAACGGAAATCGCCGTTATCCTCCTGCGCGACGGGCAGATCGTCGACCGTTATCAGAGCCTGATGAACGCCGGACGGCGCATTCCGTCGGACGTCGCAGCACTGACCGGCATCACGAACGACATGATCGCGTCGGCACCGCCCGTGGCGCAGGTGATGCGCGAGGCGGCCGCGTTCGTCGGTCGATGCCCGGTCGTCGCTCACAATGCCGGGTTCGACAAACGCTTCTGGCAAGCCGAACTCGCCATGCTGGGCACACGCGCCGATCATGCGTTCGCCTGCACGATGCTGACCGCGCGGCGCCTCTATCCGAACGCACCGAATCACCGGCTCTCCAGCCTCGCGGATCTGCTCGCACTCCCGAAGACCGGCCGTGCCCACCGGGCCATGGTCGATGCGGAAATGACGACCCACCTCTGGCGTCGTATGCACGACGACATCTCGCGCACCTACGGCCTGAAGCGAGTGGACCACGCCCTCATCTCTCGCGTGCAGAGCACAAGCAAGGACAAAGTGCCGACGCTGCTCAGATCGCTTGCACAGGACACCTGACCGGGGCTTGATCGAGTTCAGCGACCAAAGATCAAGGATCGATGCGCACCAACGCCCGCCGCCACGCCTGCCGCTGACGCGAACGTGGCGTTCGTCATGGCGTTCGACGCATCGCCCGCGGCAAAGACGCCCGGCACAGTGGTCTCCTTCCAGTCGCCCACACGAATCAACGGGCCCAGCGGCCCTTCGTCGATCGCACAACCGAGTTGCACGGAGAGATCGTTCGCCATAGCGGATTGGGGGGTGATGAATAACGCGTCGACAGGCACAACGCGGCCATCGACCAGGCGCACCGCTTCGATGTGCGGCACCTCGCCAAGCAGCTCGGCCACCGGCGTGCGCTCGACAACGACACCGCGCGCAGTCAGCAGCGCCGCCTCTTGCGCATCGGGTTCGACGATGCCTTGCGTGAACCACGTCGTCGGCCCCCAATCAGGGATCAGCATCGCCTGATGCACCGACAATGAATGCGTCGCCAGCACGCCCAGTCGTCGGCCTGCCACTTCGAAGCCGTGACAATACGGACAATGCAACACACCGACACCCCATCGCGATTCAATCCCCGGTATCGGCGGCAACACGTCCCTCACCCCAGTTGCGAGAATCAGGCGACTCGCTTCACGCTGCGCGCCGTCGGCCAGCGCAACGCGGAAACACCCAAGCGCGCCGGAGACCTTTCGCACCTCGGCCTCGATCACTGTCACTGTCGGATACTTCAGTAACTGCGCTGTCGCCGTCGCGACGATCTCCGACGGCGAGACCCCATCAAGTCCAAAGAAACCGTGCGAATGCGGTGCAAAGCGGTTGCGAGGCAGACGGGCGTCGATCATCAGCACACGACGACGCGCACGCGCCAACTGCATCGCCGCAGACAGGCCAGCAAAGCTGCCGCCCACGATGATCACTTCGAATGGTTCCTGCATTCGCATTTCTCCCATTAAGCAACGGGATGAAATCGAGCGACATCACCCCACACAAGAAACTTTTAAAGTTACATGATAGAGCACAGCAACCCCATCACGCAACTTCATATGTTTCAAATGAGAGGAATGGGGATGGGAAGGCTCACCACGGTCCCCGCATAGCAAGCCTTCCGTCGATTGGACGGCGCGTTAGCGCCCTTTCACCGCGTCCATGACAGGGACAGACGAGACTTCCGGCAACTGGCGATTACGCAGTTCCCTGCGCGCGACCCGAGGACCGTACCAGACAGCCACCAGGCTGACGAGAATCAACGCCGAGTAGAAAAGCTGGATCGGCAGGATGCTCGGTGAATAGGCGCTCACCAGCGCAACGGCCCCCAAAGGCACGATGCCCGACACCAAGGCACCGGAGAGCTGATACCCGAACGAGATGCCGGTGAAACGCAACTCGACCGGATACAACGTCGTAAAGAATCCGGAGAGCGTGGCGTAATACAGGCCGTGCCCGACATACGAGAGAATCACGCCCGCAAACACGCTGACCGCGCTACCGTCCTTGATCAGCGCGATGAGCGGCACCGGTACACAAACGAGGTACAACACCGTGAAGATGATCTGTGCCCGTTGTACGGAAATCCTGTCGGCGATCATCGCGGCCAAGGGGTGACGAAAATCTGCACGAAAGCGCCCGCCAGCAACGCACTCAGGAACAGGCTCTTGTCGATGCCCAACGTGCCCGTCGCCCAGTTCAGCGCAAAGATGTTGCGGAAATAAACACCCGCCACGGCAAACGAACCGACGAACACACAAAGGCTCGTCAGCGGAAACTGTCGGAGCACATTGGTGAGCGGCGCGCTCGCTTCCTTCATCTTCTTCTGCCGCTCGCGAGCGGCGATGAACTCCGGATTCTCTTCGAGCGTCATGCGGATTAACAACCCCACGATCAGCAGCACGCCGCTGAGCAGGAACGGGATTCGCCATCCGCCGTTAATCAGGAAGTTGTCGCTCATGGCCATGAACGTCAACGTCGCGAGGCACGAACCGGCCGGCGAGCCCATCTGTGCCATCGATGCGGCAAGCGCCTTGCGATGCGGCGGCGCCGCCTCCGAAGCCACGAGCACCGCTCCGCCCCACTCGCCGCCGACGGACAGGCCTTGCGCCAGACGAAGCAGCACGAGCAGTACCGGCGCCCAGATGCCGATCGACTGGTACGTCGGCAGCAGACCGATACACATCGTCGATCCGCCCATCAACAGCAGAGTGATGAGCAGCGACGACTTGCGGCTGATCTTGTCGCCGATGTACCCGAAGACGATCGCCCCGATGGGACGCAGCAAAAAGCCGAACGCAAACGTGCCGAGCGCGAGCAGCGTCTGTGCGAGGTGATCGTCCGAGGGGAAAAACAGTTTGCCGATGATCAATGCGGCAGCGGTACCGTAGACGTAAAAGTCGTACCACTCGATGGTCGTGCCGATGAAGGCGCCGAGGGCGGCGCGACGCGCCTGACGGGATTTGTCTTGCGAATGATTCAACTCCGACATCATTGTCTCCGGGGGTGATGTTTTCGGAACCTGTTATCCCCCTCTTCGTCGACTGCGAAGTGTTATTGGCCGAAGCCTGGATCTTTGACCTGCGTGTGCGAGCCGCAAAGAGGGTCGCGTATTATTCGGACACCCGGCGCCAGCGGTAAAGCAACATTAAATTATCGGGTGATGCGTTTTTGTCAGCATCGTCCCTTCGTACACCTCACTACACCTCGCCGGCAGCCCCAAAAGCAAACCGCCCCGAAACACGGTGCTGCATGCACCGTTTCGGGGCGGCGATTCAGAACAGCGTGATCAGACCGAGGCGACAGGCAGGAAGTGATTCACGATGCCGAGCACGATCAGCAAGACGATGCCGAGCGTGAGGCTGCCCGCAATCAGTTTCTTTTCGATGGGGAGCAACGGCTCTTCCGGGATTTCGGCAATGCTTTTCGACAGTTCGTTGAGATCGGACATACGAATAGGACTCCTCGAATAAGACGGCGAATCAGTAAAGGGTGGCACAGTGTCAGGCCAACGGCGGCTTCACGCCGTGGAAGAACAGCCACGAGATCAGCAATCCGACCCAGATCACGAAACCGAACAGGCTGATGACGTAGACGGCGGCGAGCTTGCCGATACCGTCTGCCATCAGCGCTTCGGTGATCGCGCCACCGGCTACGGCAGCGCCGTCGGCTGCGGTGTAGTGGTGGCTTCCGCCATAACGCATTCCCCCAAAAGTACGTGTTACGTGACGTATGAACGATGGCCTGAGTGCACCGCCTGATGACTGTTGTGGGTGTCGTTGCGCAGAAGCCGTAGCACTGGCAACGCAGGCGGGCGAGCCCATCCGAGGCATCGGACGACGCCGGGGGAACCAACGATTTGCGCTTTGGATGAATGCGGGGCGCGCGCATGCAAATGCGCACGAGGGAGATAACGTTAGCGGGATTTTCGCTTCGTGTTTTGCCTGTCGAGACTACGAGAAACGACGACGGAATGCCTACGACTTGATGTGCCTTTCAAGCAGATCGATATCGTCGCGCAGCAGTTTCAACACGCCCGCTGCGCTCTGCTCGCTCAACTGACGTCCCGCTTCCTGCTCGACCGAACGCAACGCCATGTCGGCAATCTGCTCTGCGATTTCCCCGGCGTTTCGCGAGCCCGTCGGCGTGAACCACCACGCTGTCCAGTTGCACATCCCGATGATCGAGAACGCCGCGACCCTCGCATCCATCACGCGAAACTGACCGCGCTCGATGCCCAGCTCGATGGCGTGCCGGAATTGCTCCAGCACCGCGCGCCGCGACTGCTCCGCCAGCTTTCGCTGCTCCGGCGGAAGGTTGTCTTCATTGCGCTCCACGACCCGGAATTGCAGCGGGTGCGTGAGGATGAGATGCGCATGCCGGAGCACGAGATGCCTCAGCATGGCCGATGGTTGCCGCAGATTTTCGGGCAATGCCTCCGACACCAGATCGCCGGCGGCGCGCGTGACGACCGCCGTCAGCACTTCAAGGATCGCTTCCTTGCTCTTGAAGTAGTAGTAGAGCGCAGGGCGGGTCACGCCGACAACGTCGGCAATGTCGTTGAAGCTCGTGCCGTCGAACCCGCGCTCGATGAACAGCTTCGTCGCGACATCCAGGATGTTCTCCCGCAGCGCGTCGCTTTTCGTCTGCGTCTTGCTCATGGCCAATGTCCGTTCAATTTTTGACGCTTGTGTCAGAAGCACCCACGATAACCGAATCCTATTCACCAGAAAAGCACTACACCTCGGCATCTCCGGGTTTTTACGTAAACGTCAAATTTCGTCAAAAATGTTTACTACTTTGTAAAAATTTGGACTAGCATGTAAAAAAAGGAGGTGGAGAGATGAGTCATCAACAACCGGCTCGCGCCGCAGGACAGGCCGCGACGGCAGGATTTCTGAACACGGACTGGAACCCGCGCGATCTGCCGCTCGGCACGACGACACGCAACGTCGTGCTGCGCACGGCAGACGGCGCGGCCACAAGCGGTTCGCTTTACGGGGCAGGCTCGGCCGATACGGTGGTGTGCATCATGCATCCGCGTGAATTCATGGCCTGCCATTACCTGATTCCGGACATCGTCGAGGCCGGATTCGCCGCCTGGACGCAGGCGCCGCGTTCGGTCGGCAACGACATGCGGCTCGAACACGAATTCGCGCTCTACGACGTCGCCGCCGGTATGCAGTTTCTGCGCGAGGCGGGGTTCAGGAAGATCGTGCTGCTCGGTAACTCGGGCGGCAGCGGCCTGTATGCGCTATACGTGCAGCAGTCCAATCTCGCGCCGACCGAGCGCATCGAACGCACCCCGGGCGGACGCCCGACGCGTCTGGCTGCGCTCGACATGCCGCAGATCGATGGCGTGGTGTTCGTCGCGCCGCACCCCGGTCAGGGCGCTTTGCTGCAAACGTGCATCGATCCCTCGGTGACCAACGAGCACGACGCGTTGAGCGTCGATCCGGCGCTCGATCCATTCGACACCGCCAACGGTTATGCCCCCCGTCGCGCCGACGGTGCCACCGAGACCCGCTACACCGACGACTTTGTCACGCGTTATCGCGCAGCACAGGCCGCGCGCGTTGCCCGACTCGACGCCACCGCGCGCGACCTGATCGCTGCACGTCAGGGCGCACGCGAGCGTTTGAAGCGCGCCCCCGGCAATACCGACGCACGCCTGCACCGCATGGCCGCGCACACGCCGTTGATGACGATCTGGCGTACCGATGCCGACCTGCGCTGCTTCGATCTGACGCTCGATCCGTCAGACCGGCGCTATGGCTCGCTGTGGGGCAGCGACCCCTTCACGTCGAATTACGGCTCCGTCGGCTTTGGCCGTGTGTGTTCCCCCGAGGCCTGGCTCTCGACGTGGTCCGGCCTGTCGTCAAATGCCCTGCTCTCGAAGACCGCCCCCGCCATCGTGCAACCCACGCTGCTGATCGAGTACACCGGCGATCAGGCGTGCTTTCCCAGCGTGATCACCGAAATCTACGAGCGCCTCGGCACGTCGCATAAATCGCATCGCCGCGTGCGAGGCGACCATCACGGTCGTGCGCTGGCCGAAGGAGAGGAAGCCGGGCGTTATGTTGCCGGCCGACTGCTCCGGGACTGGCTGCGCGAAACGTTCCCGTCATGAATCGACGTCTTCCCTGACGCCCCAATGCCTCTACTGAACCCGCTATGAAACTGAACGACATTCCGGCGACCGATCTCGCCCTGCGCCTGCACGGCGTCGACCACACTGCCCGCCCGACTTGGCGGCTGCGGCAAACCGTCGAGTTCTACCGCGACGTCCTCGGCCTGCCGTTGACCCACACCATCTCCGCCCGGGGCTGGGGGCCGGCAACGCACCCCGACTTCCTGCACTTCTTCTTCGACAGCGGCAACGGCAGCACGATTGCGTTCTTCTATTACCTCGGCGCCAAAGAACCGGCGTCGCTCAGCGAGCGGCCCGGACGTGCCCCGCTGCCGGAAGATCACGTATTCGATGCGACGCACACCGCATGGCTCGTCGACTCGCAGGACGAACTCCACGCGTGGAAAACGCGACTGGAAGCGCGCGGCGTCGAAGTCTCGGCGGAGACCGCCCACGAAGTCATCGAATCGATCTACTTCCGCGACCCCAACGGCTATTTCATCGAGATCACGCGCAAGCTTCGCCCGCTGGCCGATATCGACGCCCGCGACGCCGCGCTCACGCTTGAAGCCGCCATGGAGATCGAAGACGAAGGGCTGGCGAGCGGTCAGCCCAATACCTGCATCGACACCGTGTGGCAGCGCAAGGCGCAACACCACCTCAACGCCCTTCGCCCGGAGCGCCAGTCATGAACGCACGCGCATTGCATATCTTTGTATTGAACGTTCCCGAGTTCGCCACGTTCGCGCAGACGGCTCGCGAGATGGCGTCTTGCCGCGTGGAGACCGCGGGCGACTACACGGTGATTTCGAGCGACGTACCGATCGCGTTCGAGCGCCGCGCGCTCGGTCTGAAACCCGCCGTCTGGTATGGCCTCTTCACCGGCGGGCTCGACGGCCAGATCGAGAGCTACGGACGCGACACCGTACGCATTGCACCACGCGCCGGGTCCGCGGAATCGCCGGGCCGCTGAACGGGCACCGTCAACACGTCACAACACAATGAAAACCGTGGTGCAGGAGACAACATGAGCGGTATCTATCACCCTATCGACGGCGTCACCTACTGTCCGCCGCATCTGGCGCGGCGGTACTTCGCGTCGAACGCATGGCGCGACACCACGCTCGGCGACGCCTTGCGCGCCACCGCCGCGCGCGTGCCCGAACGCCCGGCCTACCTCAGTGACGAAGCCACCCTCACCTTTGCCGAGCTGGACGATCGCAGCGAACGGCTCGGCGCGGCCCTGCTCGAAGTGGGCTTGCGCCCCGGCGATCGCGCGATCTTTCAGATGGGAACGACCATCGACACCGTCGTCGCCCTGATGGGCGCATACAAAGCGGGCGTCGTTCCGGTATGCGCGGTGCCGCAATACCGGGAAGTCGAGATCGGCCAGTTGGCGACCCAATCGGACGCGCGCGCTTACTTCGTGCAGGCCGATTTCTCGGCATTCGATCTCGTCGGATTCGCCCGTCAGATGATGGATCGCCATGCTTCGCTGCGGCATTTGCTCGTCGCCCGTGGCACGACGGCACACGCAGGCGTGGCCGGATACGCCGCCATCGACCGGCTGATCGACGCCATGCCGATCGAGCAAGCCCGCGCGGTACTGGCGGGTGTGACGATCGGCAGCGAAGACGTGCTGAGCTTTCAGCTTTCCGGCGGCACGACCGGGGTTCCCAAAATCATCCCGCGCTTTCATGCCGAGTACATCGGCCATTCGCTCGCGTGGATGCAGCACATCGGCATGACGGAGCACAGCCGCATGATCTGGTCGCTGCCGTTGCTGCACAACGCCGGTCAGCTTTACGTGCTCGTCTCGACCGTCGTCGCGGGCATGACGACCGTACTGATGCCGCGCGTCGACATCGCCCGCATGCTCACGCTGATCGAGACCCATCGCGTGACGCACGGGCTGTCGATCGGTCCGGTCGCGCCGCAGATGATCGCGTACAAGGATGTCGCCCGACATGACCTGTCCTCACTGCAACTCTTCGGCACGATGAGCCGTGCCGACTCGCTCGAAGCGCATCTGGGCGTGCCGTGCTTCAACCTCTACGGCACGACCGAAGGGTTGCTCATGGGCGCTGGCGCACGCCTGTCGGCGAATTTGCGGCACCACACGCAAGGGCATTCCGGCTGTGAGGACGACGAGATCCGCGTGCTGTTTCCCGGCAGCGACACGGCCGTCGCCCCGGGCACGCCGGGCGAGCTTTGCTTTCGCGGCCCGTCGAGCCTGCGCGGTTACTACAACGCCCCCGAAGCCACGTCGCAGACGCTCACGCCCGACGGCTTCGTGCGCACCGGCGACATGGTGACGGAGCGGATCGTCGACGGCGTGCGCTGCTTTGCCTTCGAGGGACGCCTTCGCGACAACATCAATCGCGGCGGCGAGAAGATCGGGTGCGAGGAAGTCGAGGCGTTCGTCAGCCATCACCCCGCCGTTGCGGACGCCAAGCTGGTCGCCATGCCGGACCCGGTCTACGGCGAGCGTGGCTGCGTCTATCTCATTCTCCGCCCCGGGCAGCGGGCGCCGACGGTCGGCGAACTCGTCGCGTTTCTCGTCGGCCACGGACTGGCGAAGTTCAAGTGCCCCGAGCGCATCGAAATCGTCGACGAGTTCCCGGTCACGCGTGTCGGCAAGGTCGACAAGGCGTCGCTGCGCGCGGCCATTGCCGCCCGGATCGCGGCTGAGACATCCCCGCACGAGAGCGCCGGCCAGCCCGCTAGGGAGGGCGCATGATCAGCACCGAATACGTGGTGAGCGAGCAACCGTTCGTGGTGCGCCGACAGGTGCGATGGGGCGAGTGCGATCCGGCTGGCGTGGTCTATACCGCGACCTTCTCTGACTACGTCATCTCGATTGCCGAACTGTTCTACGGCTCGCTGTTCGGCGGCACGCCCCAAGCCGTCAAGAACCGGCATGGCTTCGGCACGCCCACGCGCGCACTTGACTTCGATTTCCGCCGCTCCCTGTGGCCCGACGATGTCTTCGACGTCACGGTCGAGGTCGCCGACATCCGCACGAGAACCTTCACCTTGCAGATGACCGCACGCAAAGCCGAGGGCGATGTCGCGTTCATCGCGAAGCTCACGCCGATCTGCATCCAGCGGGGCGCGCGCGAGTCCATTGACATGCCGCCCGTGCTGCGCACGGCGCTCGAACGATACCGGACCGACTGCGCCGCCGGCACCCCTGGCGTCGCGGCATCCGCCCCCACTTTCCCGACATTCGCCGGAGACCCGACATGACGCAACGCCCTTTCCGCATCGGCCAGATCGTGCCCAGCTCGAACACCACGATGGAAACCGAAATTCCCGCGATGCTGCGCGCACGCGAGCAAATGCTGCCGGAGCGCTTCACGTTCCACGCAAGCCGGATGCGCATGCACCGCGTGGTGAAAGAGGAACTGGAGGCTATGAATCGTCAGGGTCTGCGCTGCGCGGCCGAACTGGCCGACGCTCGCGTCGACGTGATGAGCACGGCCTGCCTCGTCGCCATCATGGCCATGGGACCGGGCTATCACCGTCAGGTCGAAGCCGACTTGCAGCAGGTGGCCCGGGAGAACCATTGCGACGCCGCCATCATGACCTCGGCAGGCGCGCTCGTCGCCGGGCTGAAGACGCTCGGCGCCCGCAAGATCGCGCTCATGGCGCCCTACATGAAGCCGCTCACGCAAGCCGTGGTCGAGTACATCGAGCATGAAGGCATCGAAGTCCTCGACGCCCTGTCGTTCGAGATTCCCGACAACCTCGCCGTCGGGCAACGCGACCCGATGCAGTTGCTCGACGACGTGAAGCGACTTAACACCGCGAACGCCGACGCCGTGGTGCTCTCGGCCTGCGTACAAATGCCCTCGCTGCCTGCCATCCAGATCGCACAGGACCGCATCGGGCTGCCCGTCACGTCGACGGCCGTGAGCACGGTGCGCCAGATGCTCGATCACCTGGGGCTGGCGCCGGTCGTGCCGAATGCGGGCGCGCTGCTGGCCGACACCGACGCATCCCGACGCGTGCAAGCGGCCTGAGCCTCACTCCATCGATCTGCATCCCCCTTAGAGGAGATTCTCATGAAAATCGCCGTCATCGGTGGCGGGCCCGCCGGCCTGTATTTCTCGCTGCTCATGAAGCAGCGTCATCCGGAAGACGAGATCGTCGTCCATGAACGCAATGCCGCGAACGCGACCTATGGCTGGGGCGTTGTCTTCTCCGACATCGCGCTCGCGTTTCTGAAGGAAGCCGACGAAGCCTTCTTCCGGAAGTTCACCGCGCACCACACCCGCTGCGACTACATGGAAATCGTGCATCAGGGCGTGCCGGTACGCCTGAGCAACAACCATTTCTCGCGCACCTCCCGCATCGACATGCTGCGCGTGCTGCAACAGGCGTGTGAAGACGCCGGTGTGGACGTGCGTTATCAGAGCCACATCATGGACCCCGCACAACTCCCTGACGCCGATGTCATCATCGCGGCCGACGGCGTGAACAGCGAAGTGCGCACGCGCATGGCCGAGCACTTCTCACCGAGCTTCGACGAACGCCGCAACAAGTTCGCGTGGTACGGCACCTCGCAGTTGTTCCATCCGGTGTCGCTGATCTTCCGCGAAACGCCGCACGGCGTATTCATGGCGCACGCCTACCAATACAGCCCGGAGCGCTCGACGTTCCTCGTCGAGGTCGATCCCGAGACGTGGGCACGGTGTGGCCTCGACACCGCGACCGAGGACGAAAGCCGCGCCTTGTGCGAGCAGACCTTCGCGGAGGAACTGGGCGGTCACCCGTTGCTGACGAACCGCTCCCACTGGTTTCAGGCACGCGTGGTCAGCAATGCCCGCTGGTCGCACGGCAATGTCGTGCTGCTCGGCGATGCGCTGCGTAGCGTGCACTTCTCGCTCGGCTCCGGCACCCGCATGGCGATGCAGGACGCCATCGCGCTGTTCGAGGCGATCTGCGCCAATCGCAACGACGTACCGGCGGCCTTCGCGGCGTTCGAGCGGAGCCGCCGCAGCGCGTCGGATCGCTTTCAGGATGCCGCCCGGCGAAGCCTCGACTGGTACGAATCGGTCGATCGACGCATGCACCTCGACCCGGTGAGCTTCGCCTACGACTACATGCTGCGCACCGGACGTGTGACGCACGAGGACCTGCGCGAGCGCGATCCAGCGTTCGTCGCGCAAGTGGAAGCGAGCGGCGCCACCTCGCTCCACGGGCACGCCGCGTAGCGGCGGTTGCCCTCACAAGCCCACGACAAAGCAAAAAAGCACAGACAGGAGACACTTTCATGGAACAGCCGACCAGCAGATCCTCGCCCGTCGACGTGCGGGACTTCATCAACGCGAGTCCCGTCTCGCGCTTTCAGATCATGATCAGCGCGATGTGCTTTCTGATCGTCGCGCTCGACGGTTTCGACATCGCCATCATCGGCTTCATCGCGCCACACATCAGAAGCGAGTGGCAGTTGTCGATGGTCTCGCTCGGGCCGCTATTCAGCGCCGGGCTGCTGGGCCTGATGGTCGGGGCGTTCTGTAGCGGCCCGGCGGCCGATCGCATCGGACGCCGCCTGGTGCTGATCCTGTCCGTAGCAGGCTTCGGGGCCGCGAGCGTGGGCGCGGCGCTGGCGCCCAACCTCGAATGGCTGATAGCCATGCGCTTTCTGACGGGACTGGGCCTCGGCGGTGCGATGCCCAACGCCATCACCCTCACCTCGGAATTCAGCCCCGAACGGCGTCGCGGCACGCTGCTCACGCTCATGTTCTGCGGCTTCTCGCTCGGCTCGGCGCTCGGCGGCGTGGTCACGGCGTATCTGGTGGCCGGCATCGGTTGGCGCGGCCTGCTCGCGCTCGGTGGGCTGCTGCCCCTCGCGCTCGTGCCCGTGCTTTGGTTCACGTTACCGGAATCGGTGCGCTTTCTCGCGATTCGCGGTGGGACGCAGGCCCGGATCGCAGCGATTCTCTCGCGCGTCGCGCCGGGGCGCATGCACGCCGGTCTGCATTTCGTCGCCGCCGACGACCGCCTGCCGTCTTCGCCCGTGGTGCAACTGTTTCATCGCGATTACCGACGCGGCACGTTGTTGCTCTGGCTGGCGTTCTTCATGAGCCTGTTGCTGCTGTATCTGCTCATCAACTGGCTGCCGATTCTCGCCCAGCGTAGCGGGCTCACGCTCAAGCAGGCGTCGATGTTTGCCGGTTTGCTGCAAGGCGGCGGCGTGCTGGGGGCGATTGTGCTCGGCGTGCTGATCGACCGGTTCCATCCATACAAGGTGGTGGCGGCGGCGTACGTGCTGGGCGCCATTTCGCTGGCCTCGCTGGCGGTCGCGGGCAGCGCCACCTGGCTGGCCATCGGCATTTTCGTGACGGGCTTCTGCGTCAGCGGCTCTCAGGTCTGTGCGAACGTCATCGCCTCGGCCTATTACCCGACCTCCAACCGGGCGACGGGCGTGGCGTGGGCGCTCGGCATCGGTCGGATCGGCGCGGTCGCGGGGTCGTTCGGCGGCGCCATTCTGCTGGCCGCCGGCTGGAGCAACGCGGGGCTGTTCTCGCTGCTCGCCCTTCCCGCGATACTCGCCGCACTCGGTATCCTGCTGGCCGGGTCGACGCATCGCAAGACCGTGCCGGCGGACGCGCCCGTCGGCCAGCAAGCGCCGGCAGCCTTAGCGAAGTTGTGATCGAAGCGGCGTGGCGCTATGCCACGCCGCCCGAAAATGCCAAGGCGCGCAGAGGCTCATACCTCGCGCGCCTTGTCGATGAAAGACGTCAGTGTCGTTCGGGGTCAATCAGTCGTAAGCCCGCGCGTCCTCCACCAGCTTCCCGTCCGCCGGGAGCGAGCCTGCGGCGACGAAGTCGACTTCGCCGCGCAAACGCGTCACGTCGCGCAACGTCTCCTGAACCCGCGCGGCGAGCCCTTCCGGCGGCGTATCGGTGGTCTCGCAGAGCAGTCGCATCCGGTCGTCGCCGACACGCCCCTCGACCCGCAGACGCACGCGAACCAACTCCGGATAGCGCTTGCCGATCTCGCCGATCTGCCCCGGATGCACGAACATGCCCCGCACCTTGACGGTCTGATCGGCGCGCCCCAGCCAGCCCTTCAGGCGCACGTTCGTTCGCCCACACGGACTGATGCCCGCCTCGATCGCCGACAGGTCGCCGGTCGCGAACCGGATCAACGGATAGTCCGGATTGAAGTTCGTGACCACAACCTCGCCGACTTCGCCGTCCGCCACCGGCTTCGTGCCGCCCGGCTCCACCAGCTCGACGAGCACGTTCTCGTCGACGATCAGCCCCGCCTGCGCGTCGCTCTCGAACGCGATCAGCCCGAGATCCGCCGTGCCGTACAACTGACGCGCCGTAATCCCCCGCCCATTGAACCACTCGCGCAACGATGGCGGCAGCGCCTCGCCGGATAACGTCGCGCGCCGGATGCTGCTGATGTCCGCCCCTGCCGCCTCGCTCTTCTCGATGAGAATCTTCAGGAACGACGGCGTGCCCGCGTACGCCACCGGCCGCAGATGACGAATCGCTTCCAGTTGCAGCTCCGTCTGCCCGACACCCGCCGGAAACACGCAACAGCCCAGACGCGTCGCCCCCGTCTCGATCATCATGCCCGCCGGGGTGAAGTGATACGAATACGTGTTGTAGACGAGATCGCCCGCGCGCAATCCGGCCGCGAACATCGCCCGCGCGAAGCGCCACCAGTCGCTGCCGCGCCCGTCCGGCTCATAGATCGGACCGGGCGATTGATAGACGTGAGCCAGCCCGCTGACCGGCGTCGCGTTCAGACCGCCCAGCGGCGGGTGCCGCTGCTGGAAGGTCGACAGATCCGATTTGCGCGTGACGGGCAGGCCGGCCAGTGCGTCGCGCGAACCGATCTGGCTCGCATCGACGTCGCCCAGCGTCTCGGCAAAGTAGGCCGCATGCGTGCGGGCGTGGGCCACCTGCCCGGGCAGCGCGGCGAGCAGCGCCTGCTCGCGAAGCGCCGGCGCACGCGTTTCCAGCGTATCGAAGTATTGGTTCATATCCACGATGAGGCGATCAGGATTCAGGGACCCGCGCACGGCCATGCCCCTGGCAGCGTCTGGACATGCCGGCGTTCTTTCGGGTGCGTTCGGGTGGGTTTGTCTATCCGCTCAGGCGATCCAGCGCTTGCGACGCCGGTAGCTCTTGACGTTACGGAAACTCCCCGCGCTGCTCGCGCCGTCCTTGGCGATGCCGAGATAGAACTCCTTGACGTCCTCGTTATCGCGCAGCACGTCGGCGTCGCCGTCCATCACGACGCGACCGTTCTCGAGGATGTAGCCATAGTCGGCATAGCGCAGCGCCGCCATGGTGTTCTGCTCGGCCAGCAGGAAACTGACGTTCTCGCGCTGGTTCAGATCGCGCACGATCGTGAAGATCTCCTCGACGATCTGCGGCGCCAGGCCCATCGACGGTTCGTCGAGCAGAATCATCGACGGCTGCGCCATCATGGCGCGCCCGATTGCGCACATCTGCTGCTCGCCGCCCGACGTGTATCCCGCCTGCGACTTGCGGCGCGTCTTCAGACGCGGGAAATAGGCGTAGATGCGCTCCAGCGCGTGCTGCTGCGCACCGCGCGACGCGTGGCGCACATAGCTGCCGGTCAGCAAATTCTCTTCGATGGTCAGATGGCCGAAGCAGTGACGCCCCTCCATCACCTGAATCACACCACGCTTGACGAGCCCGTTCGGGGTGAGCTTCTCGACCCGCTCGCCGCGATAGTCGATCGTCCCCTTCGTCACTTCGCCCCGCTCGGCATGCAGCAGGTTCGAGATGGCCTTGAGCGTCGTACTCTTGCCCGCGCCGTTGGCCCCCAGCAGCGCCACGATCTTGCCCTCCGGCACGATCAGCGACACGCCCTTGAGCACCAGAATGACGTGGTCGTAAATGACTTCGATGTTATTGACGCGCAAACTCGCTTCCATGCGTGACTCCGCAATCGTTGCTGCCGGGACCGGCGGGCGGTGGCATCCCCCCGCCGGATCGTCCGATGTCTCGATGCGCCCCTCGCCCTTGCTACGTACGGTCATGCCGCATCAGCGAGGGGCATTGCCCCCTCCTTACCCCTTGAAGCAGGCGGGCGTCATGCCCTTTTCCTTGGCGTATTGCTTGGCCGACGCTTCGAACAGCGGGTGGATCAGACGACGATTGCCCTCGATCCAGTCGGACACCATGACCCACTTGGCGCCGTCCCATTGTTGAATACGCACCTTGCCCGAGCCTTCGTGGTCTTCGCAGCTCGTCTTGATGTCAGGCAGCAGGCCCGTTGCGCCGAGCGCCTTGAGACGGGCGGCATCGATGTTCAGGTTCTCGAGCGCCCAGCGCACCTGCACCGGCGTGGAGACCTTGCCTTTACCGAACTTGTTCTGCGCGGTGTTGAGCGCCTCGACCGTCGCCACGGCAGCCGACACGCCACGGTTGTACAGGACCGAGCCGACCTTCGACGGGTCCTGCATATTCCCCTTGCCCGCGCCGTACACGACCTTTTCGATGTCGGCGATGAGCGGCACCTGCTTGCCCGCCACGTTCCACGTCGCGCTCATGTAGCCCTTGGCCGCCGGACCGGCCGGGATCGTGTCTTCCTCCGAGCCAGCCCACCAGCTACCGATGATCTTCTCGCGCGGATAGCCGACCTTCTGGGCCGCCTTGAGCGCCGTCTGGTTCATCACCCCCCATCCCCAGAACACCACGTAGTCGGGGTTCTCCTGACGAATCCGCAGCCACTGCGCGCCCTGCTCGTTACCCGGATGCGCCACCGGGATCTCGATCAGGTTGAACTTGTGAATCTTCGATTCGGCCTGCATGGCGACGATCGGCTCCTTGCCGTACGCCGAGTCGTGATACAGGAACACGATCTTCTTGCCATTGAGCGATCCGCCGTTCTTGTCGGCGAGGAACTTGATGATGGCCGACGCCTGCATCTGGTACGTCGTCACCAGCGGGAACGCCCACGGGAATACGCTGCCGTCCACGGCGTCGGTGCGCCCGTAGCCCATCATCACGAGCGGCACCTGATCGGTGGCCGTCTTGTCGATCAGCGCATACGAAATGCCCGTCGCCATCACGTGATAGGCGGTGCCTTTCGTCACGGGGTTCTTGCCCTTCAGACGCTCATAGCACTCCACGCCCTTGGCGTTGTTGTACTCGGTCTCGCACTCTTCCCACGTGAGCTTGACGCCGTTCACCCCGCCGTTCTTGAGGTTGACGTATTGAAGATAGTCGATGAACCCGCCATAGAACGACTGGCCGTTGGCGCCATACGGACCGACGCGATAGTCCGCCAGCGCGATGAACTGCTCGTTCGACTGCGCGAACGACGTCCCTGCCACTCCCATCGCCCCCGTGCCGAGCGCCAGCGCCAGGCCCAACGATGTCGTCAACCGTTTCGTGTTCATGCTGTGTCTCCATCTGTGGTTTTGTGTATGCCCGAACTTGCACCGGCAATACGTGAATACGTGCCGGCTTGGCGAACCTCAATGCGGGAAGGGCCAGATGCGAAGTTTCTCCTTGGCGATCTGCCACAGCCGCGCCAGCCCATGCGGCTCGACAATCAGAAAGAAGATGATGAGACCGCCGAACACCATCATCTGGATGTGCGAAACCGTCGCGTTGGTGAACGGCAGATGCAGGAAAGTGGCGATGCTCGGCAAGGTGCTGTCGAGCAGGATCGGCAGCAGCAGAATGAACGCCGCGCCCAGAAAGCTGCCGAGAATGCTGCCCACGCCACCGATGATGATCATGAACAGAATCCGGAACGACAGGTCGAGCGAGAAGCCGTCCGGCTCGACGGAGCCGAGATAGCAGTACGCGTACAGTGCGCCGGCCACGCCGCAGTAAAACGAGCTCACCGCGAACGCGAGCAGCTTCACGCGCATGAGCGGAATACCGATCACTTCGGCAGCGACGTCCATGTCGCGCACGGCCATCCAGGCGCGACCGATATGCGAGCGCACGAGATTCTTGGCGATCAGCGCCATCACCGTCACCACGCCCAGCACGAACAGGTACTTGCGCACGGGCGTGTCGACGTCTACGCCGAACACGGAGATCTTCTGCGCCGTGATCACGCCCGACGAACTGTTGTTCGACAGCCAGGGAAATTTCGTCAGCACCCACAGCACGAAGAACTGCGCGGCCAGCGTCGCCACCGCCAGATAGAAGCCCTTGATGCGCAGCGACGGCAGCCCGAACGCAATGCCGACGAGCGCGGCACACACGCCGCCCAACGCGAACGACGCCAGAATCGGCATGCCCTCGATGCGCAACTGGAAGTTGTATGACGCGTAAGCGCCCACGGCCATGAATGCCGCCGTGCCGAGCGACAACTGCCCCGCGTAGCCCGTCAGCAGATTCAGGCCAAGCGCGGCGAGCGAGAACACGAGAAACGGCACGAGGATGGCGGTGAGCCAGTATTCGGAGGCAATCCATGGCAGCACCCCGAACGCCGCCACGAGCACGGCGCTCACGGCGATGCGGTCCTGCCGGATCGGGAAAATCTGGCTGTCGGCAACGTAAGACGTCTTGAACTGCCCAGCTTCGCGATAGAACATGTGTGGCCTCTGCAATGAATGCTTACGCGGACATTCCGGATGGATCGCTCACCGCTCAGACGCGGTCAATGTGCCGCTCGCCGAACAGCCCTTCCGGGCGTACCAGCAGGAACAGCAACGCGAACACGTACGGGAACCAGCCCTCGATGCCGCCGAAATTTCCACCGAACTGGGCTTGCAACAACTGCGGCACGTAAATTTCCGCGAGCTTCTCCGCGGCGCCGATGATCAGCCCGCCGACGATGGCGCCCGGAATCGACGTGAAGCCGCCGAGAATCAGCACGGGCAGCGCCTTGAGCGCCGTCATCGTGAGCGCAAACTGCACGCCGTTACGCGAGCCCCACAGCATGCCCGCCACCAGCGCGACGAAGCCCGACACGCTCCACACCACGACCCAGATACGCTGCAACGGAATGCCCAGCGAGAGCGCCGCCTGATGGTCGTCGGCCACCGCGCGCAGCGCGCGGCCGATGCTTGTCGCCTTGAAGAACAACGCCAGCAGTGCGACCAGCACGGCGGCGATACCGGCGGCGGCGAGGTCGAAGCTGCTCACCAGCACGCCGGTCGAGTCCATGATCGAGGCGATGGGCTCGTCCACGATGCCCAGCGACAGCGGACGCACCTCGTTGCCCCACAGCAGCGGCGCGAGGCCTTCGAGGAAGAACGACAGGCCGATCGTCGCCATGAACAGCGTGATGGGCGACTGGTTCACGAGCTTGCGCAACACGAAGCGTTCCGTGGCCATGCTCATGAGCACCATGACGACGAACGCGCCGACGGCTGCCGCCCACAGCGGCAGGCCGCGCTCCATGAGACCGACGACCGACAACGCCGCGAAGTACACCATCGCGCCCTGCGCGAAGTTGAAGACCCCGGACGCCTTGAAGATCAGCACGAAGCCCAGCGCCACGAGCGAATACATCACGCCCGAGAGCAGACCGCCGATAAGGATTTCGAAAAAGAACTGCATCGATGTCTCCAGGTTACCTATGCGTCGGCAGCGGTCTACCGTCAGGCAGCCGCCGGCATGCCATGTGACGCGCCGAGATACGCGCGAATGACCTCGGGGTCGGTGCGCACTTGAGCCGGTGTGCCGTCGCCGATCTTCTTGCCGTAGTCGAGCACCACCACGCGATCGGAGATGTCCATCACCACCCCCATGTCGTGCTCGATCAGCACGATCGTCGTGCCGAACTCCTCGTTCACTTCCAGGATGAAGCGGCACATGTCGCGCTTCTCTTCGAGGTTCATGCCGGCCATGGGCTCGTCGAGCAGCAGCAGCTCGGGCTCGGCAGCCAGTGCGCGCGCGAGTTCGACGCGCTTTTGCAGGCCATACGGCAACCGGCCGACCGGCGTCTTGCGGATGTGCTGGATTTCAAGGAAGTCGATGATCGCTTCGACCTTCGCGCGATTGGCCATTTCCTCCTGCCGCGCCTTGCCCCACCAGATCGCGCTGGCGAGCAGTCCGGCGCGCATGCGGGTGTTGCGTCCCGTCATGATGTTGTCGAGCACGGACATGCCCTTGAACAACGCAATGTTCTGGAACGTGCGCGCCACCCCCTGCCGCGCGGCCGCCGTGGGATGCATGCGCTGACGAACCTCGCCGCGAAAGACGATCGTCCCCTGCTGCGGGTGATAGACGCCGTTGATGACGTTAAGCATCGAACTCTTGCCGGCGCCGTTGGGGCCGATGATGGCGCGGATCTCGTGCGCCATCACGTTGAACGAAATGTCCGTCAACGCCTTCACGCCGCCGAACGACAAGCTGATGTGCTGCAAATCGAGTAAAACGTCGCCAGTCTTGCGGGGCTCACTCATACCGTCTCCTGCGGCAATGCCGGGCTGAAGTCAGTGCGGGTCGGCGCAAACGCTGCGGCCTGGGGTTCACGACGCGCACGAGTGTCGTGAATCCGTGCATCTCAGGCCGCACAGCGCAATGTCGCAGGCGCAGGGTCGTCGACCGGGGCTCGCACCCCGACCACGCGCGCCGGATGAATCGTCAGCGTGGCGCTCACGCTGCCCTCGCGTCCGTCCTCGAATTTCACCCGCGTCTCGATGAACTGCGACGCCTTACCCGTGTAGAACGCGTCGATCAGCACGTCGTACTTCTGTGCGATGTATGCGCGCCGCACTTTGCGCGTGCGCGTGAGTTCGTCGTCGTCCGGGTCCAGTTCCTTGTGCAGAATCACGAAGCGCTGAATCTGCGCCGCGGCGAAGGCCGATTCCTTCGCGAGATCGGCATTGACTTGCTCGATGCAACCGAGGATCAGATCCGCCACGAGCGGGTTGCTGGCCAGATCGAGGTAGCCGGCATAGGCGAGGTTCTGCCGCTCGGCCCAGTTGCCGACCGCATCCATGTCGATGTTGATGAACGCGCAGACACCGTCGCGGCCATCGCCAAACGCCACCGCTTCCTTGATATACGAGAAGAACTTGAGCTTGTTCTCGATGTACTTGGGCGCGAACAGCGATCCGCAGGCGAGTTTGCCGACGTCCTTGGCGCGGTCGATGATGCGCAGATGCCCGTCGGCGTCGATGATGCCGGCGTCGCCCGTGCGGAAGTAGCCCGCTTCGTCGAGCGCTTCGCGCGTGGCGTCCGGGCGCTTGTAATACTCCTTGAGCAGCCCCACACCGCGCACGAGCACCTCGCCGTTCTCGGCGATCTTGATCTCCATGCCCGGCGCAACCGGTCCCACGCTGTCGAAGCGCACCTGACGATCCGGTTGCAGGCAGACGTAAGCACACGTTTCGGTCTGCCCGTAGAACTGCTTCAGGTTGATGCCGATGGCGCGATAGAAACGGAACAGGTCCGGGCCAATGGCTTCGCCTGCGGTGTACGCCGTGCGGATGCGGCTCATGCCGAGCGTGTTGCGCAGCGGGCCGTACACGAACAGATTGCCGAGCGCGTATTGCAGCCGGTCAAGCACCGGCACGGGCCGGCCGTCGAGCACGGCGGCGCCACAGCGGTTCGCCACGTTCATAAAATGCGCGAACATCCTGCGCTTGATACGACTCGCGTCCTCCATGCGGATCATGACCTGCGTGAGCACGTTTTCGTACACACGCGGCGGCGCGAAGTAGTAGGTCGGGCCGATTTCGCGCATATCCGTCGAAATCGTGTCGGGCGATTCGGGGCAGTTCACGGTAAAGCCCGCCACGAGCGCCTGTGCGTAGGAAAAGAGGTGGTCGCCGACCCAGGCCATCGGCAGATAGGACAGCACTTCGTCGCCCGGGCCGAGCCGGTCGAAGGTGCTGCCGTGATACGCCGCGCCGATCAGCCCCGCGTGAGAGTGGCACACGCCTTTGGGCTTTCCCGTCGTGCCCGAGGTGTAGAGGATGGTGGCCGTATCGTCGGGGTCCACACCGGCGACGGCGTCGTCGAAGTACCGCGGATGCTTCGCGTCGAACGTGCGCCCCAGCTCCAGGGCGGCATCGTAAGACTGCAAGCCTGCGGCGTGGTAATTGCGCAGACCGCGCGGGTCTTCGAAGATGATGTGCGACAGCCGCGACACCTGCTCGCGCAGCTCCAGCATCTTGTCGACCTGCTCCTGATCTTCGACGATGACGAAGTCGATCTCCGCGTCTTCGAGCACGTGCGCCATTTCTGCGGCAACGGCGTCCTGATACAGCGGCACGGCGACACCGCCGAGCGCCTGCGCGGCCGTCATCGCCCAGTACAGTCGTACGCGGTTGTTACCGACGATGGCCAGATTGTCACCCCGTTTGAACCCGGCAGCCGCGAGCGCACAGGCGAGCATGCGCACTTCCTGCGCAGCCTCCTGCCAGCTCCAGCTTTGCCAGATTCCGAGATCCTTTTCCCGATACGCCGTGCGGGCGCCCCGTGTCGCGGCATGCGCCAGCAACAATCGCGGGAAGGTAGTCCGCTCCTGCATGCCAGTCTCCTGTGTCTCGCCACATTTCGACGTCAGTCGAGGGGGAGTGGCGTGGCTCGGTCGGCTCGCGTGCTTGCGGCACGCGACTTGTGGCTCGCAGCGTCTTCGTCCGACGCTATTTTTTGATTTGGAATGCCATACAGCGCGTACAGCAATAAAGCAAATGTCATCAACAAGCGACTACGGCGACTACCGATATGCCGGGTAAATTTCAGCTTCTATACTTGTGTTTCGGCGCCGTTTCAGAGCACCGTGAATGCTTGTCTCGCTTACCAGGCAGGGCCAAGATACCGCATGGCTCACGACGGGTTTGTCACCAGGATGACAATCAAGGGAAAGTCCCTATATGTCGCTCGAAAGCTTGTTGCAGCGCAGCGTGTGGGCGCAAGGACTGACACCGGAACAACGCGCGCGCGTGATGGCGGAAATCCACGTGCGCCCGGTCGAAAACGGCGGTTACGTGTGCCGCAAGGGCGACCCGACGCACGCCTGGTTCGGCGTGATCGAAGGGCTCGTGAAGATTACGACGGCCTCGGCGAGCGGCAAGTCCGTGACCTTTACCGGCGTGCCGGCCGGGGCATGGTTCGGCGAAGGGTCCGTGCTCAAGCACGAGATTCGCAAATACGACGTCATGGCGTTGCGCGATTCCGTTCTCGCGCATATGCCGATCGCAACGTTCGACTGGCTGCTCGACACCAGCATCCCGTTCAATCGCTTTCTCACGCTGCAACTCAATGAGCGATTGGGACAGTTCATTGCGGCGGTCGAACACGAACGTCTGCTCGATACGGACGCCCGCGTGGCACGCTCGCTGTCGTCCATGTTCAATCCGAACCTTTATCCGTCGGACGACAACACCGTACAGATTTCGCAGGAGGAGCTGAGCTATCTCGCCGGCGTGTCGCGGCAACGCGTGAACCTCGCGCTCAAGGTGCTGGAGCAGGCCGGGCTGGTGAAGGTAGACTACGGGGTGTTGACGATTCTCGATCTCGAAGGCCTGCGCGAATTCGGCATGTAGGCCTTCTCACCCCAACCGCGCGTTCCATGTCTACCCTTGCCTGCCCGGCCATCGATTTCCGGCCCACGCGGCTCGGCAGCAGCGTCGAACTCCGTCCCCTCGAACGGCATCACCGCAAGCAGGAAAGCGGGCACACATGGGTCAGTGCGTCGGCACAGCGCTCGAGCATCAACACCGAGGCCAAGTCCTTGCTGCTGACCTATGCGTTCGAGACGATGCGTTGCGTGCGCGTGCAATTCACGACGGATGAGCTCAACGAGAAATCGCGCGCTGCAATTTTGCGCATCGGCGCGAAACAGGAAGGCATTGTCCGGCACGAACGCATCATGCCGGATGGCCGCAAGCGCAATTCGGTGCGATTCAGCATCATCGACGACGAATGGCCCGAGGTGAAAGCTGCGCTGGCACAGCGACTGGCGCGTGGTGCGGCGGCGTAAGGCCGTCGGCGTTGCCAGTCGCTCTCGTTCGCGTCAAAGGGCAGAAGGACTTGAGTGAATGACGTACGTTGAGGGCGGGCGTCAGCGCATCGACCGCCTTCCCTGCTGCCTGTCAGGCTTCAACGCTCAGGCCTCAATCATCAGGCCACCGCGGTCACCGGGCCGAGCGGGCCGGCGGCAAACAGCACCAGACAGGGACAAATCATGCGGCGCGCGATGTCCAGCGCCTCGGTCTTCGTTTCGAGAAAGGCCGCTTCCCACGGATTCTTGACGTGATCGCTCACATAGATATTCAACTTTGGGTCGTACTGCGAACCGAAGAACTCGTTCCGAAAGTAGAACCAGACGACGTAGCCGCGTCGCGGTAGTTTCTCGGGAAGCGGATGCACCGGGTACTCGTTAGCGGGCACCCGCTGTCTGAGCGAGATCCATCGCTGGTAGTCCACACGTGTCGCAGTCATTCCATGCCTCCTTTGAAGAAAGGCCCCCACGGGGCGAGGCTTCATGATGCGGAAGAACACGCGACAAGAGTTACAGAAACTTCCGAATCACTGCGACTCGTGATCCGTCAATCAAAAGCGCCACGACCGGATTCGAAAGTTGCACTCAGGTGAACACGCAGATGGGCGACGGGCGGCGTCGGTATGCCGTCGTCCTGCTCCCCGCTTGACGGGGTCAATCGCGGTGTCCCGGCACGGCACCGCTGTCAGCGGAGCACCACGCCTTCGAAACCACCGTCGATATCGGCAATGACGATCCGGTCTTTCCCCGAGCGCTTGGCGGTGTACAACGCGTGATCGGCCATGGCCAGCCACGACGTCGGTGACACAAGATTGACCGTGTAATTCGCCACCCCGACGCTCAGCGTCACATTGCGTGACGCGTCGAGCCCTTGGGTCGCATCCGAAAACACGGCACAGACCTTCTCCAGCTTGCGGCGTGCCTTTTCGGCGGATTGCCCGTCGAACAGTACGCAGAATTCGTCACCGCCATATCGACCGATGACGTCATGACTGCCCAGTTCGGTCGAGAGGACATCCGACAGAATCCGGATCAGCGAGTCGCCCTGAAGATGGCCGTGCAGGTCGTTGATTTCCTTGAAACCATCGATATCGATCAGCGCGATGCTCGCGGTGCCCGTGCGTCCCAGTCGCTTGTCCGCAAAGCAGTTCGTGAGCGCTCGCATCCAGGATCGGCGATTGAGCAGCGACGTCAGATCGTCCTGATCGCTGATGCGGCGCAGCGTGCGCTCGCTTTTCGACAAGCGCTTCGCCAGACGAAAACTCGCGAGTCCGACGAGCGTCGGGTAGATCAGCAGCAGCGGCAGGCTCGCCACCAACTCCCGGAGCTCAATGCGGGTCTGCACCGTAAAGCCCAGCACGGTGCCGGTCAGGAGCGCACCGACGATCAGTGCCAGAAGGCCGTCGCGCAACATCCGGTACCCGCCAATGGACGCGTTGTGCATGAGCAGCACCGACACCAGCACGGCGGATGGCACACCGCTGAACTGCATGGCGACCACCCAGCCGCCGCCGAAGGCCGAATCGCACAGCAGATTGCGCCGCTCGGCCTTGACCGGATCGGGCGACGCCATGGCGATGACGTGGGCGAACGCAGGCCAGAGAAACGCGTTGAGCGCCCAGATCCCATAGCCGACGTGCGACGCCCCGGCCCGCTGGATGGCCGTGAATACCGCGATAGCGCTCAGGACACATCCCAGACTGCGCAGCCCCAGCACATGGCGCGAGAAGTCTCGCGCCTTCTGGGCCTGAGTACGCGTGGGCTGGTCTGTCGATGGATCCGTCATGTCGCCTGAGCTTTCGGCGGATACACGGTAGTTCGTGCCGAATTCGCTCGAAAAATGAGATAAATGTGCCGACTTGCTGCCGATAATGTGCCGGCTCGCGCATTATGCCTGCGCTCGCTGACTTCCAGCCGAACATCGCGACGCTCATTGGAAGCATTAAATTCACCAGTGCGTTGACCGTTTCACAGAGTTCCAGCGGTGACCGCGTCACGATGCGGCTGCGCCCGATGAAAAAGGCCCGCAGATGATCTGCGGGCCCAGGGTCTTTCGTACTGCCGATGCCGTACCTGTTATTTCGCCGCAGCGATCACGGCGATTTCGACGAGCAGGTCCGGCGCGGCCAGCTTCGACTCGACCGTCGCGCGCGTCGGGGTGTTGCCCGGGCTCGTCCAGGCGTCCCACACGGCGTTCATCCCGGCAAAGTCCGACTCGATATTCTTGAGCCACACTTGTGCGGACAACAGTCGCGACTTGTCGATACCGGCGTCCTTCAGATAGCCGTCGATCTTCGCGAGCACCTGCTGTGTCTGACCCGTGATGTCCTGACTACGGTCGTCGGCGGTCTGGCCACCGATGTAGACCGTTCCGTTATGCACCACCACACGGCTCATCCGTGCATTCGTGTGATGACGTTGAATATCGCTCATTACCACGTCTCCAAAAGGAATAAAAAGAGTAGATGAAAGGCGTTTACCGTCTCACCTACTTGGGGAAACCTGCGCGTTCACTCAGGAATTCGGGGGCTTCGATCGCCGACGCCAGCTCACCCAGCGTGACCGGCTTGATCGGCGGACGGATGCGGTAGTAGCCGACTTCCGGCACCGGGCAGCCCTGCGCCTGCGCCAGCAGTTCGGCCACGGTCATGCCGCAGAACCGGCCCTGACACGGGCCCATGCCGCAGCGCGAGAAGGTCTTCGTCTGGTTCGGTCCGACGCACCCCAGACCTGCCATGCGGCGCACGTCGCCTGCGGTGACCTCTTCGCAACGGCACACGATGGTGCTGTCGTCAGCCGGCGCGCGAAAGCCGTCGGCCGGTCGATACAGCGCGTCGAGGAACGGACGGATCGACGTGTGCGAGGCCAGTTCGCGACGCAGCGACAACGCCCGCGAGTCGCGCTTGGCGGCATCGAGCCTGCCCAGCTTCATGGCGGCCTGAGCGGCGGCGAGACGCCCGGACGGCTCCGCCGCCAATGCCCCGCCGATGCCCGCGCCGTCGCCTGCGACGAAGATGCCCGGCACACTGGTCTCGCCCCAGCTATCGGTCTTCGGACGCCAGCACAGCTGTGCCTCATCCCATACGTGATCGCAACCGATCGAGCGCGTGACCTGCGTATTCGGAATCACGCCCTGATGCAGCAACACCAGGGCCGTATCGATGCGTTGCGTCTTGCCGTCCACGACATATTCGATGGCTTCTGCCTGCGCTTTGCCGAGCACGCGCAACGACGACACGTGCTTGACATGCTGTACGCCTGCCGCGCGAATCGCGCTCAGCAACTTGAAGCCCTTGAACAGATAGGACGGCGCGCGCAAAGCGCCGCCTGCGTGACGCAGCGCTTCGCGGCGCGCGCTCGCCTCGGCCGTGTCGAGAATCGCCCGCACCGGCACGCCGGCATTGATGAGCTGCCACGCGAACAGGTAGAGCAACGGGCCGCAGCCCGCCAGCACGGCCGGGGTATCCGGCACCAGCGCCGAGGCCTTGAGCAACGTCTGCGCCGCCCCGACACCCATCACGCCGGGCAACGTCCATCCCGGAATCGGGAACGGGCGCTCCTGTGCGCCGCTCGCGAGCACGATCGCGCCCGCTTCGATTTGCAGCGTGCCGCCGCCCGCACTCTGGCGGGTGACCGAGACGCGCTTGTCCGCGCCGATCTGCCAGGCGAGCGTTTGCGGCCAGTAGGCGATGTTCGCTTCGGTGAACGCGTCGACGAGCGCGCGTCCGCGCAGATAATCCGGCCCGAGCACGCCCGGATCGGCGAGCGGCGAGCGGTTCACGCTGCGGTAAATCTGACCGCCGGGCAGCGCGTTTTCATCGACGACCAGCGGCTCCAGTCCATGACGCTTCGCTTCGAGCGCCGCCGCCAGTCCCGCAGGTCCGGCGCCGACGACCAACAAATCCACGTGCTTCGTGCTCATGCCAGACTCCTTGCGCCATCCATGCGACGTACCTGCATTCCCTCGCGCACGGGCGTCATGCACCCCTGCCGGTTCGGTACCCCGTCGATCTCCACGAGACAGTCGAAACACACGCCCATCATGCAAAACGGCGCGCGGTCGCTGCCGGTCACGGGCGTCGTGCGGCAGGCCGTCACACCCGCGAAGAGCAAGGCGGCCGCCACGTTCATGTCCGTCGGCACATCGACCGGCGTCCCTTCGATAAACATCCGCACCGTCGCGCCATCCTTGCGCGCCAGCGACTTAAGCAGCGAAACGTTTGGCATAGAAATGATCCAGAAGCGCGGGGCGTTCGGCGCCGAGAATCCACGGCGCGATGGTTTCACAATGCGCAGCGGCAAGCGTCACGCCGCTGTGGCAGGTCGCGAGGAAGGCGCCCGGACAGGCTTCCGATTCCTCGTAGATCGGCAGACCGTCGGCGGTCATCACGCGCAACGCGCCCCACGCGCGCACCACGCGCACATTCTTGAGAATGGGGAACGGTGCAATGCCCCGCCGCGCGATGTCGGCGAGCACGTCCGGCGTGACGCCATCGTTAAAGCCCACGTCTTCGGCCGAGTCGCCGAGCATGACGGAGCCTTCAACGGTCTGACGCACATAGATGGTCGGATAGTCGAGGAACGGTTTGACACGCTCGGTCACGAGAATCTGCCCGCGCAGCGGCTTGACGGGGGCATTGAGCCCGACCATCGGTGCGAGATCGCGATTGCCCAGTCCGGCGGCAAGCACCACGCGGCCGGCTTCGAACGACACGTCGCCCATGCTGACGCGAAAGGCGTTGCCCAGATGACGGATGTCGGTCACACGGCCGTTGGGCGCATACTCGCCACCCGCCTGCTCGAACGCGGCGAACAGCGCACGCAGCGTGTACAGCGGGCTCACGTGGCCGTCGTTCGGGGAATAGATCGCGCCGTGCACGTCGGGACCGATAGCCGGTAGACGTTCGGCCAGTGCATCGTGATCGAGCACTTCGTAGACGAGCGCGGGCTCGGCTTCCTTGAGCTTGCGCATGCTCTCGACCTTCACGGCAAGCTCCTCGGCGGTCTGCGCGATGTTGAAGCCGCCCGGCCGTTGAAAGCCGACGTCCACACCGGTACGCGCAAACAGCTCGTCGGCCATGCCCTGCCAGGTGTTCGCCGAGTGCAGCGACCAGCGTGCATAGTTGGTGCAGGTGCCTCCCTTGCCTTGCACCCAGACCAACCCGAAGTTGCCGCGAGCGGCACGCAGCGAGTTGTCTTCGCCATCGCAAACGACGACGCGTTGTCCGCGCTTGGCGAGCCCGTAGGCAATCGCCATGCCGACGAGGCCACCGCCGATGACGGCGATATCGTATGTCTTTTGCATGTTTTAGTGATTTCCAACCAGAACTTTGTTCAATCCGTAGATGCGATCGAGCACCAGCATCACGGCGAGCGTCAGGCCGATGAGCAGCGTCGAAATCGCTGCCACGCTCGGGTCCACCGTCTCGCTCATGTTCATGTAGATGCGCACCGGCAGCGTGATCGTCTCGGGCGAAGTCACGAAGATCGTCGCCGTGAGTTCGTCGAAACTGTTGATGAACGCCAGCACCCAGCCGCCCGCCACACCCGGCAGGATCGCCGGCAGCGTGATCCGGCGGAAGGTCGTCCAGCGCCCCGCGCCGAGCGAGCGCGCCGCACGTTCGCCTTCATCCGCCTGACCGACGAGCGCCGCCATGATCAGACGCAGGGCATACGGGAAGATGAGCAACGCGTGACAGGCGACCAGACTTTCGAACGAGCCGCCCATGTCCAGCAGCGTGAACAGCCGCAGGAAGGCGATACCCAGCACCACCGGCGGAATCATCAGCGGCGAGAGCAGGAACGAGTTGATCGCGTCGCGCCCCGGAAAGCGATAGCGCGCGAGCCCCATCGCGGTGGGCACGGCCAGCACCGTCGACACCGTGGCGGACATCACGCCCAGCCAGAGGCTGGTGCGCAATGCCGACTGGAAATCCTCGTCGCCCATGAGCGACTTGAACCAGCGCAACGAGAAGTGCTGCGTCGGAATCGAGAGGAAGTTGTCCGGCGTGAAGGCCACCAGACACACGACGACCAGCGGCGCCAGGATGAAGACGAGAAATACCCCATGGAACACGAGCGCACCGAGGCCGTTGCGGTCGTACTGAGAATCTTGCGAAGACATGTGAGGGCCTCCCGTCAGCCGAGACGGCGCGTAAAGCGCTTCTCGAGTGCGCGGTTGTAACCGCTGATGATGAGCACGTTGACGATCAGCAGCACGATGGCGATCGCCGCGCCCAGCGGCCAGTTCAGCGTGCCGAGGAATTCGTCGTACGCCGTGGTCGCCACGACCTTCAGACGACGGCCACCGATCAGTGCCGGCGTGGCAAACGCGCTGGCCGTCAGGGCGAACACGATCAGGCTGCCGGAGAGAATGCCCGGCGTGATCTGCGGCAACACCACCCGCCACATCACCGTCGCGCGCCCCGCACCGAGTGAGCGTGCGGCATGGGCCACGGCCGGGTCTAGCCGCGTGAGCGACGTCCACACCGAGAGCACCATCAGCGGCACCAGCACATGCACCAGCGCCACCGTGACCGCGCCCATCGTGAACAGCATCTGCAACGGATGGTCGACGAGACCGAGCTTCGTGAGCACCGTATTGATGAGCCCTTCACGGCCGAGCAGAATCGACCAGCCGAGCGTGCGAACGACGACCGAAATCAGCAGCGGACCGAGCACGAGCACCAGGCACAGCGAGCGCCACGGGTCACGCATGCGGAACAGGAAATACGCCTCGGGCACGCCGACGAGCACGCACAGCAGCGTGACGCCGACCGACAACAGCAACGTGCGCAGGAAGATCTCGTAGAAGTAGCTGTCCGTGACGATGTCGAGGTAATGCTGCAACGACACCGTCGGCAGAATGCCCCCCGAATTCGGATCGAAGCCATGCAGACTCAGCACGAAGGTCAGGACGAGCGGGACGGCGAGCAAGACGAGGAAGTACAGCGTGGCCGGCATGACCAGCGTCCAGGCGGCACGCCGCTGGCTGGCGACCTCCGGGGAGACCGCCGTCGACGGCTTCGCCGCTTGCACGGCACTCGCGCCCGGTGGCGTGGACGTCGCGGCGTTCATGCGCTCTCCTGTACCAGACGCAGGGCGTCGTCGGCCCAGTCGAGCCCGACGGCATCGCCGTCATTGGCGGCGACCACGCCGTCGTTCGATACGAGCACGCGCAGATCGCCCAGCGCGGTCGACACGGTGAGCAGCCAGTGGTTGCCGTGGAAGCTGCGCTGTGCAACGCGCCCCGGCACGCGCCCGGCAGCGGCCGACGTCAGCCGGATCCGTTCAGGACGCAGACAGAACGTGACCGCAGCATTGGCAGCATTGGCGGCCTCCGCCGACGCGAGTCCCGCCTGCGCAGGCGACAGCACCAGCCGCAGCCCCTGCACTTCGAGCAACGCCACACCGCCGCGCACGTCGAGCTGACCGGTGATGAGATTGGTCTGCCCGATGAAGCTCGCCGCAAACGTGGCGCGCGGGTCTTCATACACGTCGTGCGGCGTATCGATGCGCACCACACGCCCGGCGTTGAGCAACACCACGCGGTCGCTGATGGCGAGCGCTTCGGCCTGATCGTGCGTGACCATGATGGTGGTCGTACCGACCTTGCGCTGAATCGCGCGCAACTCGTCCTGCATCTGCTCGCGCAGCTTGGCGTCGAGGTTCGAGAGCGGCTCGTCGAGCAACAGCACCGGCGGCGCGATGACCATCGCGCGCGCCAGTGCCACACGCTGACGCTGCCCGCCCGAGAGTTCGCGCGGATAGCGTTGTGCGTGCTGACCGAGGTGCACCAGCTCCAGCGCGTCCTTCACCCGGCGTTGCTTCTCGCCGGGATCAACGCGCCGCATGTCCAGACCGAACGCTACGTTCTGCGCCACGGTCATGTGCGGAAACAGCGCGTAGCTCTGGAAGACGATCCCGAGCCCGCGCTTTTCCGGCGGCACCGGCGTCAGATCGCGGCCTTCGAGCAGAATCCGGCCGGACGTCGGCGTCACGAAGCCGGCGATCATCTGCAACGTGGTCGTCTTGCCGCAGCCGGACGGCCCCAACAAGGAGATGAACTCGCCCTGCGCGATCGAAAGATCGACGCCCTCGACGGCGACGGTGTCGCCGAAGCATTTGCCGAGTTGTTCGACGCGCAGATAAGGCGTCGTCGCAGTTGTACTTGTGGGGGTGCGGGTGCTCATGACGCTTGTGTTCTCCAACGGACGCTCAAATGAAGGCTCAACCAACGACTCAACGCTCGATCTGACGATTCCAGCGCTGCGTCCAGTCGGCACGCTTGGCGTTCACCACGTCCCAGTCGACGCGCACGAGCTTGTCGATCTGCGCCGGCGACGGCACACGTGCGGCCACGGCCATCGACAGTTGCGTCTTCTTGTTCGACGGCGCGACGCCCTGGCTTTCCGCCAGCACGGCCTGCGTCTGCGGCGAGAGGATCATCTGGATGAACTTCTGCGCGAGTGCGTCGTTGGCCGACTTGTCGACCACACACATACCCATGCCGAGCGCGACTGCGCCTTCCTTCGGATAGACGAATTCGACCGGAATGCCCTGCTGACGCAGCGCCTGCACGCGGCCATTGCCCCACACGGCGATCGCAACTTCATCGGCCTGGAACAGCTCGGCGATCTTGCCCGGCGACGGATCGAACGACAGCACGTTCGGCGCGATCTTCTCCATCTCCTTGAAGCCCGGATCGATGTTCGCGTCGCTGCCGCCGTTGAGCTTCGACTCGACGAGCAAGGCATGCAGACCGTAGGTGTTCTTGATGCTCGGCATCACGAGCTTGCCCTTGTACTTCGGGTCCGACAGTTCCTTCCACGACGTCGGCGCCGGCCAGCCCTTGGCCTGGAACAGACGCGTGTTGTAGGCGATACCCGTGGCGATCAGCCCGGCCGCCACGGCGTTACCGTTCTTGAACTTCGCAATGTCGTACAGATCCTGATAGACCGGCGCGTCGGCGAGCTTGCCGCAGAAGCCCATCTGAATGGCCTGATACATCGGACCGTCATCGAGGAAGACCACGTCCATACCGGCCTTGCCCTTTTGCGCCTGGAGCTTCGCGAGCGTCGTCGTCGAATCGCCCGGCACGATCACCACCTTGGTGCCCGGGTTGGCCCGTTCGAAGCCGGGAATAACGTCCTTCTTGAGCATCTGCTCGAACGACCCGCCATAGGCGCCGACGTACAGCGTGGTGTCGGCGTGCGCAGCGGTAGCGCCAAAAACGAGACCGGCAGCAGCGCAAACGACAGCGGTGCGACCGAGCTTGCGAAACGTTTGGGGAACAACAGTCTTCATCGGGAAGCTCCTTGCGTGATGCAGTGTTATGTGATGTTATGGCCCGGCATTACGAAAAAAAATCAAACTATTGCGTGGTTTTCGTAGGGTCATTTTCGACACACGCAGGGTCAAATCACATTTTTTTGCTCCGCCATACGTAAATGTTATGGCGCAGGGAGACGAGGCTTCGATGAAGATCCGGCAGTTGGAGGCATTTCGTGCGCTGATCCTGCGCCAGACGGTCACCCGCGCGGCGGACATGCTTCATATTTCGCAGCCGGCGGTCACGCGCCTGATCAACGATCTGGAAGCCGACGTAGGGTTTTCCTTATTCGACAGAAGCAACGGTCGGCTCAATCCGACGCCCGAGGCGATGGTGTTGTTCGAGGAGGTGGAGCGCTCGTTTGCGGGCATCGACCGCATTGCGCAGACGGCAGAGCAGATCAAGTCGTTACGGCGCGGCTCGCTGCATATCGCCGGGGCGCCCGCGCTCGCGCTGGAGTTCCTGCCGACGACGCTGACCGGCTTCATGCGGGAGCATCCGGGCATCAGCACGACGCTGCTGATTCATGCGTCGAGCATCGTGGTCGATATGGTGGTGGGCCGACGCTGCGACGTCGGTTTCATCGCGCACCCCCTCACGCATGCGGGCGTGGATGTAGAAACGCTGCATCGCGCCCCGATGCGGTGCATCCTGCCGCTCGGTCATCGGCTTGCGGACCGCGACGTGATCCGCCCGGAGGATCTGAGCGGCGAGTCGTTCATCTCCTACCCGAAGGAATTCGATAACCGGATGTACATCGACCGGCTCTTCGCGGAGCGGCAGATCGACCGGGTGATGAGCGCGGAGTCGCAGTTGTCGGCCGCCATCTGCGTGCTGGTGCAGCACGGAGCGGGCGTGGCGATCATCGATCAGGTCACCGCGCGCTACGCAGCCGGACGCGTCATCGTCAAGCCCTTCGAGCCTATGGTCATGTCGGGCTTTTCGCTGGTCACCTCGACACAGCACCCGCCGTCGCGACTCGCGCAGGCGTTCGTCGACTACACGAAGCAGCGCATGATCGCGTTGCTCGACGACTGACGCGGCACTGACTCAGTCCGGCAGCGGCGCCCCGGTCAGCGTTTCGATGAAGGCACGCACGACGGGGTGCCGGGCGAGCGTTTCCGGTCTGACGCAAATGCGGTGATGTCGCTCGGCCCACGGCTCGTTGAATTCGATGACGGCCAGCGTCTCGCGATCCGACGGCGCGATCACCGAAACCGGCACGATACTCACGCCCACCCCAGCGGCGACCAGCCGCACGATGGCCGGATAGTCCGAGACTTGTACGCAGACGTCGAGCCGGGCACCCAGCGCGTCCGCCTGGTTCATCAGGTACGTATGCAACGCCGTACCGTTCGGCAGCGCGATGAAGGGTTCCTTGAGGCAATCGGCCAGACGCACACGTGCCTTGCGCGCCATGGGCTTTTGCGCTGACGCGATAACGACAAAACGGTCCTCCCGGTACGGCAGATACGTCAGATCGGGATGATCGGGCCCCAGCGCCACAATCCCCAGATCGGCCTGCCCGGCGGCGACCGCACCGCCAATCTCCGTCCCCAGTCGCTCTTCCATCGCGATACGCACACGCGGGTGCGTGCTCAGAAAGCGTGCGAGATCGTCGGGCAGGTGCGAGTGAATGGCGTTGTTGTTCGCGAAGAGCGTGATGTGCTGCGCTGCGCCCTGTGCGAACGGCAGGAGATCCGCATGCATCTGCCCTAGCTGGGCGATACAGCGGCGCACATGTTCGAGCATGACCACGCCCGCCCGCGTGAGCGTGACGCCGCGCGCCTGCCGCTCCAGCAAGGTCACGCCGAGCGCCTCCTCCAGCCCGCGAATGCGCAAGCTGACCGACGACGGAGCGAGGTGGCAGCGCCGGGCGCCGCGCGACACATTGCCCTCCTCGGCTACCGCCAGAAAAACACGCAGGTCTTGCAGGTCGTAGTGCATCGCTGGTCTCGCAGATCGCTGAATCGGAAGGGTTTGAGGAAGTCGTGACGTCAGGGCATGAGGACATCGGCACGTCGAGGCAAAACCCACCGTTCGTGTGTGCCGAACGCTCCGTTCGCCAATGCTCGCTTCTGTGTCGCCCCCTATTTTCCGATACTTCAACGCATTCGGGCACGCGGCCCTCACCGGGCTCATGCGCCAATTCCGACATCTTCGAGATCGTAGAGATCGTCGATATTCGGGCCCTCACACCGCGTCGCACCACTCACACCCAACGCCCTTGCAGGAACTCCCCGTATGCCGACCGCCTCTCTCACCCGCCAGTCAACGCTGCTCCAACCCGGCCACGCCAATGCGTTCGTGGCGGAAGGGTTCGGTATCGCGCCTCACGTGGTGGCGTCGAGCGACGAACTTCGCGGCCTGCGTCTGGCCGTCAAGGATGTTTTCGACGTCGAAGGCCAACGCCTCGGTGCAGGCAACCCACTCTGGCTCGGGCAGCAGACGCCCGCCACCTCGACGGCACTGATCGTCGCCCGCTTGCTGGAAGCCGGCGCGCAATGGATCGGCAAGACAGTGACCGATGAGCTGGCCTTCAGCCTGCTCGGCATCAACACGCATTACGGCACCCCGGACAATGCCGCGAGCCCGGGACGCATCGTCGGCGGCTCGTCGTCCGGCTCGGCCGCCGCCGTCGCAGCAGGCTTTGCCGACATCGGTCTGGGTACCGACTGCGGCGGCTCCTGTCGCCTTCCCGCCAGTCATTGCGGCGTGTGGGGCATCCGCCCGACGCAAGGTCGCATTGCGGGACGCGGCGGCTTCTCGCTCGCGCATAGCTTCGATACCGCCGGCTGGTTCACGCGAGATGCCGACACACTCGCCAGCGTCTTCACCGTGCTGACGGAAGAGGTCGTGCCGCCCCTGAGAGACACGGCATCCACGTCGCTCAATTGCCACATCGTGCTCGATGCGATTGCCGATTGCGACCCGGCCGTGCGTGCCGCGCTACCGGATTTGCTGGCCCGGCTAGGTATGGCGATGTCGCTCACGACACTGTCCGAAGGCGAACTGCCGCTCGACGACTGGGCGAAGGCGCATCGATGGCTGCAAGGCGCTGAAATCTGGCAACAGCACGGGCACTGGGTCCGCGAGCACGGCCACTCGCTCGCCCCCGATGTCCTGCGGCGCTTTCTCGCAGGTGCTGCGGTCTCGCGTCAAGACGTCTCTCGCGCGCAACGCACGCGCGTACACGCGATGCAGCATCTGGCGCGGGTGCTGGACGATCCCCACGCCGTGCTGATCTTCCCGACGTCGCCCGGCGCAGCCCCCGCCCGACATGCCACGCAAGACGCACTGGAAACGCATCGCAGCCGAGCGCAGCGCCACCTATGTATCGCCGGACTGGCGGGACTGCCCGAAGTGAGCCTGCCCTGGCTACGCGTCGCCACCTCGGACGGCCCCGGCGGCGAGGCACCCGTCGGCCTGTCCGTGGTCGGCGCCCGGGGCAACGACGCCCTCGTCATCGCGGCAGCCCGCCGTCTGGCGGATATCGGCACGGCATAACGCTGCGCCGCCCCGTATCCGCCTGCCCCAAAAGACAACCCGAGACCGCGTCGTCCCATGACCAGCGCGGCCACCCCGAATCCTCAGGAGACATCATGACCAAACCCTTGCATCGACAGTTGTATGTCCAGGTGCTCGCCGCCATCACGGCGGGCGTCCTGCTCGGCCACTTCTGGCCCGCCCTCGCCATCGACATGAAGCCGCTGGGCGACGCTTTCATCAAACTCATCAAGATGATCATCGGGCCGGTCATCTTCTGTACGGTCGTAAGCGGCATCGCCGGTGTCGGCGACCTGAAGAAAATCGGCCGCGTCGGCGGCAAGGCGCTCATCTACTTCGAAGTGGTGTCCACGTTCGCGCTGGTGCTCGGACTGCTGGCCACACATCTGTTCCGCCCGGGGGCCGGACTCGACATCGATCCGGCCACGCTCGACAGCAAGGCCGTCGCGGCCTACGCGAACGTGGCGCATGAGCAAACCGCCGTCGGGTTCCTCATGCACATCATTCCGGATACGCTCGTGTCGGCATTTGCTCGCGGCGAAATCCTGCAAATCCTGCTGGTGTCGATGCTCTTCGGGGTCGCGCTCGCCCACGGCGGCGAACGGGGACAGGTGTTCACGCGCTTCGTCGACAGCGTCTCGCATGTCCTGTTCGGCATCGTGCACATGATCACGCGACTCGCGCCCATCGGCGCATTCGGCGCCATTGCATTCACCATCGGCAAGTACGGTGTCGGGTCGCTGCTGCCGATGCTCAAGCTCATCGGCACGTTCTACCTGACAGCCGCCGTGTTCGTGATCGTGGTGCTCGGCGGTATCGCCCGTCTCATTGGCGTGAACATCTTCCGGCTGCTCGCCTACTTCAAGGAAGAGTTGCTGATCGTGCTGGGCACCAGTTCCGGCGAGCCGGTGCTGCCCTTGCTGCTGCGCAAGCTCGAACGGCTCGGTTGTGCCCGTCCGGTCGTCGGACTCGTGATTCCGACCGGCTACTCCTTCAATCTCGACGGCACCAATATCTATATGACGATGGGGGTGCTGTTCATCGCGCAGGCGACGAACATCGAACTGACGTGGGCACAGCAACTGACGATTCTTGCCGTGGCGATGGTCACATCCAAGGGCGCGAGCGGCGTCACGGGGGCAGCGTTCGTTACTCTCGCCGCCACGCTCGCCGTCGTTCCCGGTGTGCCGGTAGCAGGTCTCGTGCTGATCCTCGGCATCAACCGCTTCATGAGCGAAGTCGTGGCGCTGACCAACGTCATCGGCAACACCGTGGCGACCCTTGCCATTGCCGCCTGGGAAGGCGAACTGGACCGCGACCGGTTGCATGCGGAACTGGCCGGCCATCGATTGACGACCGACCCGGACGCGGAAAATATCGCACCCGGGGAGGCATCGACGACCCACGCACCAAAGCTGGGCGCAGGATTATCGGAATCCGTCAACTAGCACCCCTATCAATTACGATAGGCTTTCAACAGGTCGATGCAAAATCCTCAAGTTTCTTTTGGCGGACTGAAGTGTTTTAAGCATGACAACGCGAAACCCGACAACATCTCTTTCGGGCGCGCCAGATGCATGAAACAACGAATTTGAGTTCGGCAATAGGAGCATGAAGTGAAGTTTGCAGTTCTAACGTCAGACATCGGGCTCTACGACGCCATTCGCAACCGCCTCAGCGCCGACGGCGACTGTCAGCGATTCGACGACGCCGCCCAGTATCTTGTGGCTGCCTCGCGCATTCCGTATTCGGCGGTACTCGTCGATGCGGCGCTCGGCCCTCTGGACTTGCACGGCGTACTCGCCCGCCGTCGGGGCACGCGCAGTGCCGGTGCGCCGGTCATCGGTTTCGGCACGCCGTCGTGGATGCTCGACCTGTCGTTTCGCGCCGGGTGCGACGACGTGCTGCCGTTCCCCGTCGACGTGGCCGAGTTGCAGATCCGCCTGGCTACGACGCTCCACCGGCGCGCCTCAGCCAACGCGGCCCGCAGCGACGACCTGCTGGAAGTCGGCGCCTACCAGCTCGACCGGGGCCGCGACACCGTTGCAGTGAACGGCATCGAAGTCGAGCTCACGGCGCGCGAGTTTGCACTCGCGTGGCTGCTGTTCTCGGCGCCGGACATGCGCGTGAGCCGTGCCCGCATCGCGTCGCTGATCTGGCGCAGCGACGAAGCGGCGGCCGCGCGCAGCATCGAACAGCACGTCTATCTCCTGCGCAATCGCCTCGGTCTGCGCGGCGAACACGGTCTCGTGCTGCGTGCAGTGTACGGCGGGGGCTACTGCCTTGGCGCGCGCCCGCGCCGGATCACGCGTGCCGCGCCGCGCGTGCAAGCCTTGCCTGAAGCCCCGCGCGATTGATATGCTCTCGCCCGGCCGCACGGCCCACGCTCGCGGCCGCCGGGAGCAGGCTCGGGCGCACGCACGACAATAGAGACAACAGAGACGACGACAATGCTGCAACGCAGTTCCCATCGAACCCGCCGCCCTTATCGATCCAATCGATCCCTGGCGGCCGCCGCGTTGATGACGCTCGCCCTTTACGCGGGCGGCGCCGTCGCGCAACCGCTGCACCCCATCAAGGTCAACAAGCAGGAGTTGGCGGGGCCGGTGTTCGAGCGCGCCGATGCCGTGCACGAGAATGAAGACGGCAACGACACCGTCGATGTGACCACCTTCACCTCGCCCGACAAGGCATTCCAGACCGGCGTGTTCAAGTCCGGTCCGGTGCGCGAGGAGATTCGTTCGGCCCCCGGCTATCCGTACACCGAATTGCTTGTCTTCCTTACCGGCGGCGCGAAGTTCACGTCGAGCGACGGCACGGTCGTCGAGGCGGGCCCCGGTGAAGCCGTCACGCTCCCCAAGGGCTGGACCGGCGTGTTCGAGTCCAAGGGCTACACCAAGCTCTATGCCGTGTACGACACCGACGCACCTTCGCATATCGGGCAGTAATACCGTAAGAGAGTGAGCCCCGGACATTCCGGGCAGACCGCGTGAGCGCCTGAGCGTGCTCCCGCCAAAACGAATCGGCCCGTCACGCTTTGTCGTGACGGGCCGATTTGCATTACAGGCGGGTCAGAGACGACGCGACGCCACGCGGCGTCGCGGTCGACCGCTCAGTAATTCGCCATCAGCGACGCCACGCCGCGCAGGCTGTGACGACGATGCCAGCGCAAGTCGTCGAGCCCGGTGATCTCGAGCTTCGGGAAGCTGCCGAGCAGCTTGTCGAGCGCGATTTGCAGCGTCGCCGTCGCGAGCCGCGCGCCGAGACAGTGGTGAATGCCGGCGCTGAACGAGATCAGTCGACCGTGATTCTCGCGACGGATGTCGAAGCGATCCGGGTCCTCGAATCTGGCCGGATCCCGGTTGGCCGCGCCCAGCAGCATGAACACCGTCGTGCCGGTCTCGATGGCGACATCCCCGACGCGCACTGGCGAGAGCGCCGTGCGGGCCACCATCTGCACCGAACTGTCGAAGCGCATTGCCTCGACCACGGCCGCCTGCGTGAGCGACGGATCGCTGCGCAACGCCTGCCATTGGGCCGGATCGCGGTAGAGGTGAATCAGCGCGTTGCCGAGCATGTTCGACGTGGTTTCATGGCCCGCGACGAACAGCAGCAACATGTTCGCGACGATCTCCTCGTCGGACAGACCGCCCTCGCCGCTCGTCGCCACGATCAGCGCAGAGAGCAGGTCGTCGCCCGGCGCCCGGCGGCGCACGCGCAACAGCCGGTCGAAATACGATTCGAGCGTGACGGCGCCCTTGTTGGCCTGTGCCAGCCCGGCTTCGTCAAGCGGCGCCAGATCGAACGCGCGCACCAGCGCCGCGGCGCTTTCGCCAAGGACCTGACCGTCTTCGATGGGCACGTCGAGCATGCGGCAGATGATGCGCAACGGCAGCGGCGTGCAGTAAGACGACATGAGATCGACCGGCCCCGTCGCGGGCATCGCCTCGATGAGACGCGCAGCCTGCTCGTGCATGTCGTTCGACAGGTCTTCGATACGCCGCGCATTGAACGAATGCATCAACAGCGTGCGCAAACGCGTATGCTCCGGCGGGTTCGCCATCAGGAACATGCGGCTGATCGCGCGAAACACCGGCTGCTCAGTCGCGAGCGGGCCGTACCGGGCGATCACGCTCGGCATGTAGGCCTTGCCCATGCGGCGATCGTGCAGCAGCGCTTCGATCAGATCGTAGCGCCCCGTCATCATCAGCGAGGGGCCGATCGGGACCAGATCGCCAGCCTGGCGCAAACGTTCGTAGACGGGATAGGGATTGTCGAAAAATGCGGGGGAAGAAAAATCAACGAGATTCATAAGTCGGAGAAAGGGGGGAGTCTGCCATCACATCGGTGAACGGCTGCAAGACACCACCGGCTTGCAGACCCGGCGGCGTAGCGCCACCGTCGTAGAGCACCGGCACGACGTCGTTGGCGAGCGCCCGGGCGATCGGCAGGAGATCGCTCGACCCGGAGGGAGCGACCAAAGCGAACATCTGCCCATCGCGACGCCACGTCACCGTGTCCATCGGGGGAATGACCTGTGCGGAAGGCCCGTGATCCAGACGCGTGTCCTTGACGACATACAGCGCCACCGGCGGTCCCTCGCGCGGCAGATAGGCAATCTGCACGACGGCCCGGCCGTCGAACTGCAACCGTTGCAGGCGCTTGAACTCCATGTTCGCGCGACGCAGATCGGGCACGATCAGCGGGATGTCGTCGCGATGACGGATCGCACGCACCGTGGCAATCGCCTCGGCCGGCTCGTCGTCGAGCGGGTCGAGCGTCGCACGTGCAATCAGCGTCTGATAAGACACGAACGCCCGCACCCACGGCTCGTACGAGCCATGCCACACGTTGGGGGCTTCCGGCGGCGACGCCACGACACTGTCGACGTCCAGATTACCGGCGGCCACCATTGCCCGGGCGAGCGGCAACGGGGTCGGTGCCGGGCCGTCGGTCAGGAAGCGCGCACCGGCGCTGGCCACGAGTACGGCAAACGCCATCGCACCGGCCGAGAAGCCACCGATCTGCCACCAGATAGCGCCCGGGCGCCGACGCGCGCTCGCCCCGCTGCGCTCGCCGCCGTTGCGGTCGCGATCGAGCGAGCTGCGACGTGGGACTGCACTGCGGCTGCGCACGTGCACGCGATGCCGCGCACGCGCGAAGCGCGCGTCGTTGGCACTGGCCACATGGGAGGGAACATCGAGCGTCGTGCGTCCGCGCACCAGCGTGCGCAACGTCGACACGAGTTCGGGCGGTACCGGTTCGGAAAAACAGTCGTCATACGCGGCGCGAAACGGCAGATCGGACGCGCGCAACGCCGCCACACGCGCCGCGAGGGCGGGCGAGCGGGCAATGGCAGCTTCGACCTTCGCGTTCACATCGTCGCTCAGGCTGCCATCCACGTAAGACAGGAGGGTCTGGTCGGTGATCACCATTACGTCATTACGTGGGGGGTTCACCCACGCCAACGCCGCTGCGCCGGCGCGGCGCGACATCGAACTGCACGCCGAGGCGCTGACGGGCGGCGGACAGGCGACCCATGACGGTCGCGACCGGGACATCGAGAATCTGCGCGGCCTCGCGGTAGCTGAAGCCTTCGACGGCCACGAGCAACAACGCCACACGCTGCGGCGTGGGCAAGCGCTCGACGGCGTCCACGATCTGACGGTGCCCCACGTGCTCGTCCGGCAATCCCGACACGGAGTCGGCAATGTTTTCGAGCAGCGCGTCGTCCCAGGCCACACCGCCGCGATTGCGCACGTTGCGCGCACGCAGTTCGTTGAGCCAGAGGGAATGGACGATGGAATAGAGCCAGTTCAGCGGTGCGCTGTCGGGCCGCAGTTGGGCGTCGGCGCGCTCCAGTGCACGCACGCAGGCGCGTTGCACGAGATCTTCGGCGTCATGACGATCGCCGGTCAGCCGCAGCGCGAACGTCCACAGCTTCGGCAGCATGGGGAGCAGCAAACGTGCAAACCCCGAATCGTGCTCGAACTGCATCATGTTCACTCACCACCACGGCAACAGGCTGAAAGATTCGCATTATTCACAAGTCGGTGTATCGAAAGAATAGAAATCATTCCAAATTCCCTTCAATACCGGCCGCAATACGGCTCATCCACGTATAGATGACCAGACCATGCGGCAAACGGGCGTTTCACAGAAAAAACGACGGGATGCCATGACTGCGCATCCCGTCGTCTATTTGCTACACAACCTCAAATCGTCAGAAGCCGATCCCCAGAATCAGGTGCTCCGGCGTGGGCGAAACCAGCGTGGAACTCTGGTCCGACACGTCGTCATACGAGAAACCGTAGGCCTTGCGATCGATGCTGTGGTCATGCCAGAACTTCGCGTAGGCGTTGTAAGGCGCCTTGGCATACCAGGTCGACGACGGTGCGGCCCACTGCGTGTCGTCTTCCATGATGTGGCGGTTCAGTGCGGCCGCCACCTGCGCTTCGATCGCCAGCTCCGTCGCATTGCCGGAGGCCAGCGGACCCTTCGCTTCGAGCATGTCCTGCGTGTTCGGATGGTTCACGTAGTACTTGCCGCCCACGAAGGCGCCGTTGCCCTGATCGACTTCGGTGAACACCAACTGGTCGCCGACCGTCTGGCCGACGAACTTGCGGGCGTTACCCCACATCAACAGCGTCAGCGTGTGCGTACGGTAGTACTCCCACATGCTGTCGATGTACCCGTCGAAGTACTTGCCGTTCGGTTGTCCCGCGTCGAAACCACCCTTGCTCGGTGCGGCGATGCGCAGCGGCGACGGGTTGATCGGCTGGAACTCTGCCGGCACTTCCTTCTGGTACGCCGCGAAGATCGAAGCGCGCGACTCGGTGATACCCGAGCGAACGTGCGTCGTGCGGTTGCTGCCGTACAGGTCTTCCGTCAGCGGGAAGCCGAACTGGTCGACCTGCGTGTTGTTGAACCACATACCGTTGTCGCCGTACGTGAATTCATACCAGTCGAAGAGCACATCGATGTTGGGATCCGTCGGGTTGCGCAGGTCGGGACCTGCAAAGCCGAGATTGCCGGCCTCATCCTTGTTGATCTTGATGTACAGCGGCGAACCCAATGCCACGAACGCACGCGCGCCGAAGATCTTCGGGAACTTCAACTGCTTCGCCTGTGCCAGCGTGAAGAAGTAGTTACTGAAGTTCTGTCCGTTCTTCGTCAGGTGCCCCGGCGCATCGTTATCTTCGACCGCCATCGGCACGATCGTGCCATCGGCCTTCAGATATACGAATCGACCGTTGTTTGCCGGATCATGCGCGATCACCGCCACGTAGATCTGATCGTCCGTGTAAGCGCCCTTCGTGTTGTTGCGAAGTTCGACGCCGACCTGATTCGGATAGATCGGATAGTTCGGGATGGTGCCGTCATCCGGCGGATTGGTGTTGCCCGGATCGCCCGTCACCGGCGGCGGCGTCACCGTCAGCGTTGCCGCCGACGAGGTCACCGTCTGACCGGCCGAGTTCGTCACGTCGACCGTGAACGTCGCGCCGTTGTCGGCGGCCGTCGTGGGCTGCGTGTCGTACGTCGACGCGTTGGCGCCCGGAATCAGGTCACCACCACGACGCCAGCGATACGTCATCCCGTCCGGGTTGGCGAGCGCGACGGCGAAGTGAGCCGTCTGCCCCTGCTGCACCGTGATACTGGCCGGCTGGCCGGAGATAACGGGCAACGGCGGCGGAGGCGGCGGCGGCGGCGTGCTGCCGTCCGTGGGGCCGTACACTTCGAACTCGAACAGCGAATAACCGTACGGCGACGAGCGCTTGACGCCCGCCATGCGCACGTAACGCGCCGACGTGGTTGCGAACGAGACCGTTTCGACACCGCCCTGGCCGTTCGGCTGCGAAGCCACACGCGTCCAGTTCTGGTTGTCGTTCGACACCTGAATCTCGTAAGCCGCACCGTAAGCACGCTCCCAGCGCAGCACCACCTTCGACACCGGCACCGAAGCGCCCAGATCGACAGCGAGCCACGCGTCATCGTTGAAGTCCGACGACCAGCGCGTACCCTGGTTACCGTCCACCGCAAAACGTGCCGGCGTACCGTCGTTCTCGGCGCCGCTCGCAAAGGCGGATTTGCCCTTCGCGAGGTTGCCGTTGCTGCTGTCGTCAGACGGGGTTTCCGTGGCCGGATTGTTCACCGGAACGGTACCGCCTGCCGGGCCATACACTTCGAACTCGAACAGCGAGTAGCCGTAGGGCGTGGCGCGCTGCTTGCCGGCCATGCGCACGAAGCGCGTGGTGACCGGCGTGAACGACACCTGCTCCGTGCCGCCCTGACCGGCGGACTGGCCGCCGACCTTGCGCCACGTGTTGCCGTCGTCCGAGATCTGGATCTCGTACGCCGTCCCGTAAGCCCGCTCCCAACGCAACTGGACTTCCGAAATCTGGGTGGGGGCACCCAGATCCACGGCGATCCATGCGTTGTCGTTGAAGTCCGACGACCAGCGCGAGTCGGCGTTGCCGTCGACCGCGTTGGTCGCAGGCGTACCTTGCGGGTTCTCAGCGCCGCTGGCCGACACGCGCTTGCCGAGTGCCAGGTTCACGGCGGTAGCGCCGTTGTTGCCGTCGCTACCATTTCCACCATTACCGCCATCACCGGTGCCGCCTTGCGGCGGGGCGCCGTCGTTGCCGTTGTTGCCACCCCCGGCCGTAGCCGGGGTCACCGTCAGCTTCGCCGGCGTGCTGGTGATGTTCGAGTTACCGTCATCAGCCACCACACCGTACTGCGCGCCATCGTCGTCCATCGTCGTGGCCGGCGTGTCGTACGACGGGTTGGCCGTCACCGCCACTTGCTGGCCGTTACGGAACCACGTGTACGACAGGTTCGTCGCACCGATCACCGACACCGTGAAGTGCGCCGGCTGGCCCACTTGCACGGATTGCGGCTGCGGCTGCTGATCGAAACTCAGCTGCGGACCATAGACTTCGAACTCGAACAGCGAGAAGCCGTACTGCGTTTGACGCTTGACACCCTGCATGCGGACATAGCGTGCGGAGACCGTCTGGAACGACAGGTTTTCCGTACCGCCGCGCCCCGTGTTCTGGGTGTAGACCGTCTTCCAGTCACCGTCGTTGCCGGTGTCGGATACCTGGATCAGGTACTGCTTGCCGTAAGCGGCTTCCCACTTCAGGCGCACCAGATTGACCGCCTGCGATTTGCCGAGGTCGATCGTGATGTTGGCCTTGTCTGCATCCGGATTGTCCTGGAACAGCGAGGACCAGCGCGTCGCGATGTCGCCATCGTTCACGTTCGTCGCCGCGCCGAAGCCCGGATTTTCCACAGGCGTCGACGTCACCGTCTTGCCCAGTGCGAGGTTCGTATCGTTGGACGGCACGCCATCCACGACATTGAGCGTGGCACCGTCGCTCAGCTTGCTTGCACCGCCGGCGCTGACGAGCACGGTGAACTGCGCACCGTTGTCCTCCAGCTTGACGGCCGGCGTGGTGTAGCTCGCCGACACGGCGCCGTCGATCTGCGCGCCATCGCGATACCACTGGTACGACAGCGTACCGTTGCCGGTAGCACTCACCGTAAACGTTGCCGTCTTGCCGATGGCGGCCGACTGGCTCACCGGCGGCGTGACGATCGTCGGCGGCGGCACCTGCGGGTTGTTGCCGCCCGGATCCTGCTGGGGCGCCGTCACCGTGAGCTTGAACTTCTGGCTCGTGACGCTGCCTGCGGCATTGCTGGCGATGACGTAGTACTGCGAGCCGTCATCTTCCTGCTTGACCGCCGGCGTGTCGTAGATCGGCTCCGACGACGTGTAGACCAGCGTATCCGAGGTCTCACCGGCCTTCGCCACGCGATACCACTTGAACGTGAGCGGGGCCGAACCGTTGATGCCGAGGCCGAAGTGCGCCGACGTACCGCGCGTGGCACTCACGTCACCCGGTTGCACCGACACCGTCGGCGCCGTCACCTGCGCCGTGCCCGAGACGCACAGCACCCAGCCCGGAGCGTTGTCGACCAGACCCTGACGATCTTCACCGGCCGACGTGATCAGGTAAGCCTGACGCTGGTCGGTGGCGAGGAGCGTCGACGTCCACGTCGTCCACTTTTCCGGGAAGGCGCACGCGGCGCTGTTGTTGCCGGCGATCGACAATGCTTCGTCGCGCGTCGGCAGGCGCTTGCCCTGTGCAGCGCAGTAGTCGGCAGCGGAAAGCTGCGTGAACTGGTGGTTCGGATCCGTCGTCGCGTACTGCTTGCGGTTCCAGATCAGCGTGCTGGCCTTGTCCTGCGCTTCGCCCGGGTTGAGCACCGTGTAACGTTCGTTGGTATAGAGACCGCCGTCGTTACAGTTCGGGACGTTGTAGACCTCGATTTCATACAGCGAGTAACCATAGGTGCTCGCGCGCTTCTGACCGACCATGCGGACATAGCGTGCGGTCACCAGCGGGAACGTGAAATCGTCCACGCCACCGCTGAAGCCGGCCGCCGATTCATAGGCCTTCGTGTACTGAACGTTGTCGTTCGACACTTCGATGCGATACGAGCTGGCGTATGCGGCTTCCCAACGCAGGATCATGCGGTTGACCGGCATCGGCGCGCCGAGGTCGACCGTGATCGATGCGGTGTCGCCATCCTTCTGGTCCGAGCTCCAACGCGAGCTGACGTTGCCGTCGGTCACGTTGCTGGCCGGCATGCCTTGCGGATCCTGATAGCTGCTGGCGAACGCGCGCTTGCCCTGCGCCAGGTTCACGCCCGGTGCGGCCTGGCTCAACGTTGCCGGATCGCTCGTCACGCTCTTGCCCGAGGCATTGGACACCGTGACGGTGTACTTGCCCAGATCCTTCGGGGCGACGGCGTCGATCGTGAGGCTCGGCGAATCGCCGCCCACCACGCCCGTCGGGCCGCTCCAGAGGTAATGCAGGGGCTTCGAACCATCGGCCACGACCGTGAAGGTCGCGCTCTGGTTAAGCATCGCCACCGTGTTGGCCGGCGGCGTCGTGATCGTCGGCACGGTCGCCGCGTTGACCTTGAGGGCCACCGGGGTCGACGTCACCTGCGCCAGCGGGTTCTTGACGAACACCTTGAACATCGCGCCGTCGTCGTCCGGACCCAGCACCGGGGTGGTGTAGGTCGGCGACTTGGCGCCATCGATCGCGACGTCGTTACGGAACCACTGGTACTCGATCACCGGCGAGCCGGTCACCGCGACGCTGAACGTCGCCGTCTGGCCGACGAACACCGTCTGCGCGGCCGGCGGCGTGTCGATCGTCACCGCCCGCGCCGGAATCACCGACAGCACGGCATCGTTCGACGTGATGACGCCAACGCCGTTGCGAACACGTACACCGTAGACATGGCCGTTGTCGTCGCCGATAGCGGCCGGGGTGTCGAGGCTGCTGCCCGTCGCCCCCGGAATGTCCTGATGGTCGCGCTGCCACTGGAACTGCATGGGCGCGGCACCCGAGACCGTCACATCGAAGTGAGCGGGCTGACCGACGCTGACCTGCTGGCTGGCCGGCTGCACCACGATTTGCGGTGCCGAGGTGGCAGCCTGGACCGGCACGATGACCGGGGCCTGCACGTCGTACGCGGCCGTACCGCTGCCCAGACCCGGCGACGTTGCGGTGACGTTCACGTGGCCCGTCTGGAACGTGCTGCGAATCGCAATACGCGTCAGACCGCCTTCGGCTGCGAGCTCATGGTCGCCCGGCGCGTGATAGCTCGCGGGCTTGTCCATCGTCACGATGTGATCCCAGCCGCCGCGATAGTTCGCGACTGCCGTGTTGTCGACGGAGAACGTGATGAGGTTCGAAGCGTTCGGCACGACGACGCCCTTGGCATCGACGACCATCGCCGTCACGAACACGGCGTCGGAGCCGTTGGCCGTGACCTGGAACGACTGACCGTTCGGACGAAGCACTTCCGGCACCACCGACAGCACGATGTGGTCGGGCACGCCGGCCGTGTACTGCTCGTCGAGCACGGGGCGGCCGTTGTACGTCACCTGTGCACCGAAGCCGTCCACGCACAGCGCCTGAATATGGCCGCCGTTCGCTTGCACGTCATCCCAGTGCGCCTGCCCCACGAGACCCGTGGTCGTGCCGGCCGAATTGTCGGTCGAGGTCGAGAGGTTGTTCGGCTTCTGATCGGCGCCCTGCACCACGTCGTTGATGACGAGACGCACGGCCGGGCAGTTGCTGAACACGTTCACGCGCACCGGACCGCTACGGTTCCAGGTGTTCGCAAGATGCACCACCGGCTTGATCGAGAACGGCGTCCACGCGGCTTGATACGCGTAGTACAGCAAGCGCGGGAAGCGGTTGCCGTCGGTCATCGATTCGCCCAGCGAGCGGACCATCGGACCGGTCGGATTGAGCTTCGCGTCGTAGGTCTTGCCGCTCCAGTAGAAGCTGTCTTCACCCGGCGTATCCGCCAGATACCAGTGAGCGATACCGAAAGCGTTGACCAGAACACCGCTGCGCCAGTCGTTCAGGAACGACGCCACCTGATCCATTTCGAAGTCGTAGTTCTCGCGGAACTCGCCACGACCCCAGTATTCGGCAGACCAGGCCGGCTTGTTCGGGAACTGGTTCTTCACGCCAACTTCGCAACCCTGACGCGAGCAGCTCAGGATGTCGCCGTTGAGTGCGTTCGGCGTACGGTCCGCCTGTGCGCGCGTGTTGACCGGATCCCACTGACGGCCGATGGCGGCGAGCAGCGGCGCGAACGAGGTGTTCATGATGCCGTTGTTCGCTTCCCAGGCCAGCACGGACGGGTTGTTGCGATCGCGCAGGATCATGTCGCGATGCAGTTCGAGCTTCAGCGCGTACTTGTCGATCTTGTTCTGCGGACAGTCCGCCGTCGGCGACGCCAACTGGTAGCAATCGTTGAAGCCGTTCTCACCGTCGCCGCTCGGTTGCACGACGAAGATCCCCAGCGCGTCGGCCGCGCCCAGGAATTCGGTGCTCGAGGACGAGTGGCCCGGACGGTACAGGTTACCGCCGGCATCGGCCAGCAAGCGCAGATCGCGCCACTGCTGCTCTTCCGGCACGGCAGTACCGAGGCCCGGATAGTCGTAGCGGCCCGAAGCGCCCCACAAGTGGGTCGGGTAGCCGTTGATACTCGGGAAGTTGTTGTCCCAGGTAATCAGGCGGATACCGAGCGGGCTTTCCGTCGCATCGACCACGACACCGCCCACGCTGACCATGTGGAACACACGGTACATGTACGGACGGCCGCGCGGCACGTTGTTCGGATACCAGAGCGTCGGTTTGTCGACGACCAGATTCTGACGAACGAGCGTCGGGTGATAGCCCGGGCCGGCATTCGGCGGCAGGACCACATCGTCCTTTGCCTGCTTGACCACCGTGCCCGACGCGTCGACGATCTGCGTGGTGACCTGTGCGGTCTGCGCAGCGCCCGACTCGTTGAGCACGTTCGTTTCGATCTGGATGTTCGCCGACGCCGCCGTGCCCGAGCCGTCGGTGGCCGGGCTGTCGATGCTCACGGTGGAGACGTGCGTCCCCCACGTCTGCATGACCGGGTAGTCGTTCAACGGAATGTGAACCGGATCGGTGACGTACAGATACACGGGACGGAAAATCCCCGTGTCGCCCTGACCGAAGCGGAACGCGCCCGAGAAGTCCGGATCTTCGAACCAGTCGCCGTTGGCCGCGACGCGCACGGCGATCACGTTGTCGGTCACGCCGTCGGCCGTCACCATGTTGGTGATGTCGATGGCGAACGGCAGGAAGCCGATCACGTGCGTGGCGTCCGGACTGCGAACGCTGCTGCCCTTGACCGGCGTGCCGTTGACGTAGACCTGCGCGCCCATGTGCGCGCCTTCGAATTCAATGATGACCTTGCGGCCAGCATAGGACTTGTCGAGCTTGAGATGCTTGCGATACCAGCCGCGCCCATTGGGCACATCGCCACCGCTCTGCGTGTTCGAGAACATGCTGTTCTCGTTCATCGAGTGCGGAATCCCCACGTTCTTCCAGCCGGAGTCGTCGAATCCGGGCTGTGCGTAGGCAGTGGAGTCATCACCCAGGAACTTCCAGGGTGTGGCGCCGAGGTTGATCTTTACGCGTCCTGACGCCGGTATGGGTATCGGCGCCGCGCCCGCGTTCGTCTGAGGCGTGGCAGTGCCCGCCATCAGGAACATCCACGCGAGCAGCAGCCCGGTGCATGTCCACGCTAATGAGTGTCGTTTTCTCATTTCGTCATTGTGGTTCCGATTGAACCCGTGCAACATTCGCTCCCGCCATCTCGAGACCACCGGAGATGCGTTCGAAAAATGTCGACGGTTAGATTGAACTCCAAACGAGTTGCAGTGGTCTGACCCACTTCGGGCGCAATACTAAGTTGGCTTTGCGCGGCGGATTTTTCACGAGTGTCATTAATAGTTTTCATTTGAACGACCTCGCAAGGCGCTGAATTCTCAAGCACCAAAACCGTGAAATCCTCGCGCCCCCAGCGCCGACAAGGCGACTTTGGATGCAGCGCAACAATCCTCAAATTTGCACTGTAGGACAAACCACCCGCGACTTGGTAAATGCGCGAAGACATTCGGATCCCTGTCTTCTTCGCGCTTCCTCGCACTGAATTTTTTGCAATTCACTGCTGAGGGATTTACATCTTCCCGACCCTTCGCAATTCCACGATGATGCGTGCGGCCGCATTCTGTTCGGCCCGCATTCTGTTCGCCGATTTTTCCGATGTGTCTTCCACGTCGTTTAGTTCGGGCAACGATCCGCCGTCACATTCACTTCGAGCTCACGCGTCATGAAATTCAGCCTGCCTGCCCGCCGTCGCGCCTCCGCCTTCAGTCAACGTCGCGCTCAGCGAGGTTTCACGCTGCTCGAATTGCTCGTGGTCGTGGTCATCATCGGTTTGCTCGCGGCATATGTCGGACCGAAGTACTTTGCGCAATTGCGAAAATCCGAAGTGACGGTGGCCAAAGCGCAAATCGATGCGTTCACCAAGTCGCTCGACGCCTATCGTCTCGACGTGGGCCGCTATCCGACCACGGCCGAGGGGCTGAATGCACTGATGGTCGCGCCGACCTCTGCCGGTCAGGCGTGGAATGGCCCGTATCTGCAAAAGGCGATTCCGCTCGACCCGTGGGGCCATGCCTATCAATACACGTCGCCTGCCACGAAGGGCGAGTACGAAGTGATGTCCTACGGTCGCGACGGCCAGCCGGGCGGCACCGGCGACGACGCCGACATCGTCTCGCAGTAAGCGCACGGCCCACTCGCGACACCCGCCGGCGCATGCATTTCGACGTCCGCACGATAGGCCAGCAAGGCACGATCGAGACCCTTCGTATCGAGGCAGACAGCCCCGAGGACGCGCGCCGTCGCGCGCAGGCCGACGGCCGCTTCGTGAGCGAAGTCCGGACCGTCAGAGTGTCCGGGTTGCCCCTAAGTCGCTTAGGTCGCGGCAAAGGCGTGACCGGTGCGAAGAAGCTCTCGCTGGTGCTCTTCAGCCAGGAGTTGCTCGCGCTCATCAACGCGGGGCTTGGCGTGGTCGAATCGCTTCAGGCGCTGCACGAGAAGGAGAGCAATCCGGGCGTTCGCGAATGTCTGCACCGGCTGCTCGAAAGCCTGTCGTCGGGCAAGCGCTTCTCTGCGGCACTTGCCGAACAACCGCGCATCTTCCCGCCGCTTTACGTCGGCATCGTGCAGGCCGCCGAAGGCACGAGCGATCTGCCACGTTCGCTGGCCCGCTACGTGGACTATCAGCAGCGCGTGGACAGCGTGCGCAACAAGGTCGTGAGCGCCGCCATCTATCCCTGCATTCTCATGTCGGTCGGCGGTGCGGTGAGCTTCTTCCTGATGATGTACGTCGTGCCGCGCTTCGCCGAGGTGTATCAGGGCGCGGGGCGGCAACTGCCGTTCGCCTCGCAACTGATGCTCGACTTCGGGCAGCTTGTGAGCGGGCACACCACGCTGTTCCTCGCAGCGCAAGGCGCCTTCGTGCTGTCGCTCGTGATGCTCTGGCGACGGCTGCAAAGCCGTGGCGGTGTCGTGCTGCTGCTCTCGCGTATTCCGGTGCTGCGTGAGCGCGTGCGCATCTACGAACTGGCGCGCGTGTATCTCACGCTCGGCATGCTGCTCGAAGGCGGCATCACGATCCTGCGCGCGCTGGCGACCGTGCAACCGATGGCGTCCGTCAATCTGCGTGCCGCGCTCGGTGCTGCGTCGGCAAGTGTCGATGCGGGCACGCCGCTGTCCACGGCATTCGAAGCCGCGGGCCTCACCACGCCGATCTCGCTGCGCATGCTGCGCGTGGGCGAACGCACCGGCGAGATGGGGCCGATGCTCACCCAGTCAGCGGCGTTCTACGACGGCGAAATCGACCGCTGGATCGACCGCTTCACGCGCTCGTTCGAACCGGTGCTCATGGCGGCCATCGGCCTTGTCGTCGGCGCCATTGTGATCCTGCTTTACATGCCCATCTTCGATCTGGCGGGAGATCTCTCGTGAGCACGCTCGACCTCAGCCCTCCCGACACGCTCATCGACGCCGCACAGGTCGCCCGCGCCCGCGAGATTCAGCGCGAGACGGGACAGGATCTCGTCGCCGCGCTGCACTCGCTCACGGGCGGCGGCCTGCGTGACGTGGTGCTAGCCCTCGGCACGCAACTGGGCTTGCCGGTGATGGATCTGGCCGACATGCTCGCCGCGAAACCGGCGTTCGACACGGTATCGCTCTCGCAGTCCTTGCAGCGCCATTGCGTGCTGCTCGCGCGTGCGGACGGCGCGCTCGTGGGCGTCGTCAGCGATCCCTTCGATCTGGACTTGCGTGTCTGGCTCGGCGCGCGCGCGTCGACCCCGGCGCCCCTGCCCTTCGCGCTGGCGTTGACCGACGACCTCCGCGCCTACCTCGCCAAACAGGAGGAGACGGCGCGGGCCATCGATCACGTGGTCTCCGCAGACGGCGAGAGCGTGGGGAGCGACCGTACGTCGACTCGCCTGTCGTTCGCCAGCGTTGCCGAAGGCGCAAGTCCGGCGGTCAAACTCGTCAACTCGACGCTATACGACGCCCTCAAGGCGGGCGCGTCGGACATTCACCTCGAGAGCACGGCGACCGGACTGGCCATCAAGTATCGTGTGGACGGCGTACTCGATCACGCAGCGTCGGCACGCGGCACGGACCTCGCCGAGCAGGCGATTTCGCGTCTGAAGGTGCTGGCGGAACTCGACATTGCCGAGCGACGCATTCCGCAGGACGGCAGCTTCCGCGTGGAGGCGGCCGGGCGCGACATCGATTTGCGCGTCTCGATCATGCCGAGCATTCACGGCGAGGACGCCGTGATCCGGATTCTCGACAAGCGCGCCATGATCGAGGCGTACGGCGCCCTCACGCTCGAAGCGCTCGGCTTCGATCCGGCGTCGCTCGTCAGCCTGCGGGCGCTCGCGCGCGAAGCGTACGGCATGCTGCTCGTGACCGGCCCGACCGGCTCGGGCAAGACGACCACGCTCTACGCCGCGCTCACCGAGATTCACGACGGCCGCGAGAAAATCATCACCATCGAAGACCCGGTCGAGTACCAACTGCCGGGCATCCTGCAAATCCCCGTGAACGAGAAGAAGGGCCTGACCTTCGCCAAAGGGTTGCGCTCGATCCTGCGTCACGACCCCGACAAGATCATGGTCGGCGAAATCCGTGACCGCGAGACGGCGGAAATCGCCGTGCAATCGGCCTTGACGGGTCACCTGGTGCTCACCACCGTGCACGCGAACAATGTGTTCGACGTGTTCGGCCGCTTCAATCACATGGGGATCGACCCCTACGCCTTTGTCTCCGCGCTCAACGGCATCTGGGCCCAGCGGCTCATGCGCGTGAACTGCCCGCATTGCCGGGAAGACGCCCCGACGCCCGACGACGCCGAGCTGGCCAGCGTCGGCCTGACGCGCGCCGACGTCGCCGACTTCCGCTTCATGCGCGCTCGCGGCTGTTCGCAGTGCCGTGGCTCGGGCTACAAGGGACGCCGCTCGATTGCCGAGATCCTGATGCTCAACGACGAGCTTCGCGAACTGGTCGTGGACAAGCGCCCGATCCGCCAGATCAAGGCCGCCGCGCACGCGAACGGCACACGCAGCCTGCGCCACGCCGCACTGATGCTGGTGCGCGCGGGCGACAGCACGCTGGAAGAAGTGCGACGGGTGACGACGAATGCTTGAATGGCGAGCGCAATCCCTGCATCTGGGCGTGTCGCGCGATGCGGCAAGTCTGGTACTGCGCGAACAAAAGTCGCAGAAGTTGCAGACGTGGCGGGTGCTCGGCTCGTCGTCGCTCGCGGCATTCTCCGGCGAGGCGTATGTGCCTGCGCTACGCGACGCCGTGCACGATCTGCTCAGCCAGCATGCCGCGCGTCGCGCCACGCTCGACATCGTGTTCGACGACCGCCTCGCACGCCTGTGGATGACCACGCCGCCCGCCGGTGCGACACGCCCATCCGACATCGAGGGCGCCGCCATGTTGCGCTTTGCCAATCTGTTCGGCGAGACACCCGAGCACTGGCAGATCGCCGGGGACTGGCAAGTCACGCATCCGTTCTGCACGGCAGCTTTGCCTCGTACACTCGTCGATACGCTGATCGTGACGGCGCAGGCGTGCCGCGTCCCCGTCACGAGCATCGCGCCGCAATTCGTGCGTGCGTGGAACCGCTGGCAGCGGCAATGTCGCACACCCGGCTGGTTTGCCGTCATGCATGACGATCTGATGCGCATCGGCATCACCAACGGTCGCGACGCGCACCATCGACTGCATGCGATTCACGAGGTAACCATGCCATCGGATCGCGACATCTACTGGCTCGCCCAGACGCTGGCGCGCACCGCCATGCTCATGGGGGTCATACCGGCCACGACACTGCATCTGTGCGGCACCGTGCCGAACGACGCGCGTGTCACGCTCGCGGCACTGCATGTGAACGCGCTGGCGTTGGCGGCGGTGCATGAAACCAGCGAAACCGGCGACGGACACGACTGGCAAGCCGCCGACATCCTCGCGACGGGCGGAGCGCTGATATGAGCGGCATGTCACGCATCGCCATCGACTTCGCACCGCGCGGCTGGCAGCGCACGCTACGACAACTGTCACCGCGCTGGTGCGTGGTGCTGGCGCTCGCCATCGTGATCGCCACGGTGGCGGCCGTGCTCGGCTACCGCGTCTATGTGCGCGGTCAGGCGCGGCAAGCGGCCGCACAGCGCGTTGCACAACGTGAGGCTGCGCACGCTCGCGCCAATCCACCGGTCGCCCCCATCGTGGTGCCGGTGGCGCAGGCGAACGCCATCAACGCCATCGCCCGCACGCTCAATCTGCCGTGGCGCGAACTGCGCGATGCACTCGACGCCTCGGCCATGGCGAACGTCGCCCTGCTCTCGCTCGCCCCCGACGTCAACCGGCATTCGGTGCGCATCACGGCAGAGACGACGTCCCCGGACGACATGATCATTTACCTGCGTGTGCTGCGCGAACAGCCCTTCTTCTCCGACGTGCAATTGACGCATCACGAAATCAACGAACAGGACATCAACCGTCCGATTCGCTTTGTCCTGGAGGCCGTATGGACGGTATCGGCCGCTCACTGAACCTGCGTCTGCCTGCGCGACCGACTGCGCCGTTGCTGCGCGCGCGCATCGCGTTCGCCCGTCTGGGTGTCGCGCGAGCGGCAGTGCTCGCATGCTTGCTGTGTTCGCTGACGGCGCTCGCGGCGTTCGGTCTGGCATTGACGCGAGACGACACGTCGTCGGTCGTGACCGCAGTCTCCGGCAAGCGCCGCCCGTCCGGTCCATCTCAGGGATCGGCCCCCGTGGATGCCGGACTGCTGGCGTTCTTCGAGACATTGGGCAACCGTCGGCAGAACGATCTGCACATCAAGCTGTTCTTCGATCTGGCGAAGCAGAATGGCCTCACGCTCAAGCAGGGCGAGTATCAGTACGGCTACGACAACGCCGCGCACGTCGCCACGTGTCAGGTCGTCCTGCCGCTCAAGGGCAACTACGACGCCATCTGGCATTTCGTGCTCGAAGTGCTGAAGACGCTGCCCTTCGCGGCCTTGCAGGACATCAACTTCAAGCGCGACGCCATTGGCGACGCCGCCGTGAGCGCGCAGGTGCGCTTCACGCTCTATCTCCGGGACGGCCCGGTGCGTACCCCATGACGCGGCGTAGATGGCTGCTGTGGGGCTCGCTCGCCGCCAGCATTGCGGCTGCGCTCGCAGATCCTTCATTTTTGCCGTTCCTCGATACGTCGTCGAACGCGCCGGTTGTCTCGCCTGCGCTGCCGGTCACGCACGCGCGGGTGCGTCCGACTCCCCCGGCCAGTCAAGCGATGGCCGCAAGCGCTGCGGTGGCATCCGCCACGGCGAACACACGCACCGACGCAGACGACCTCGCCGCCTATCGACGCGAGCTGCTCACGCAGGTGCGCGCGTTCGTCTCGGGCAGCGGCCCGAGCGTCGGGGCGTCGTCCATCGTCGCCCCAATGCCGCGCGAGCATCTCGTCGACACCGACGGAGCACCTGCATCATCGGCGCGCCTGTTCGCCAGTCAGAACTGGGGGCCACCGCCGCCCGCGCCGTCATCCGCGCCCGCGCCCCTCGCACCGCTGCCGCCCACTGCGCCGCCGATGCCGTTCACGTATCTCGGCAAGGCGCAGGCCGCCGGGGCTTGGGAGGTCTATCTGGCGCGCGGCGAGAGGACCTTCATCGTGCATGAGAACTCGGTCGTCGACGACGTGTACCGCGTCGAGTCGATCAAGCCGCCTCGCCTGTCGCTCATCTACATCCCCATGAACCAGCAGCAAGAGTTGGATATCGGAGGCGTGCAGTGAAGTTGCCCGTCGCTTCATTCTTTTCGTCGTCGCATTCATCGCCATCGTCACTTTCGGCCCGGACCGTGACCCTGCGCGCGACGGCTGCGCTCGCCCTCCTCGCACTTTCCGGTTGCGCAGCCCAAATGGCGCTGCGCGACGGTCGCGACCTCATCGCTCATGACCAGCCCGAGGCCGGTCTCAAGAAATTGCAGGAAGCAAGCCAGCGCGATCCGGCCAACGGCGAGTACCGCCTGATCTACATCAACGCGCGCGACAAGACCTTGCTCGACTTCATCACCAACGGCGAGAAGGAGATGACGGCGAACAAGCTGCAAGCCGCTCGGCCGTGGTTCAAGCGCGCGCTCGATCTCGATCCGAACAACGAGAAGGCGAAAGCCGATCTGCGCACGCTCGACGCCCTGCTGCGTCACCAGAGCATGATCAAGCAGGCGTCGATTTCCATGGACGAGCGACGTTTCGACGCCGCGCGCAAGACGCTCGAACAGATCCTGCGCGAGCGGCCCGACAACGACGCGGCCCGGGCCATGCTCGCCGAAGTGGAGTCACGCGCGGCGCAACCGGTACTCAGCGCGGAACTGTCCGACGCCTACCGTCAGCCGTTGTCGATCGAATTTCGCGACGCGCCCCTGCGTCAGGTGTTTCAGGTCATCGCCCAGCGCTCGGGGCTGAACTTCGTGTTCGACAAGGACCTGAAGGCGGACACCAAGGTCTCGATTGCCCTGCGCAACAGCACCGTGGAGCAGGCGCTGTACTTCCTGCTCGTGACCAACCAGCTCGAACAGCAGGTGATGGACAACAACACGTTGCTCATCTACCCGAATCTGCCCGCGAAGGTACGCGAGTACAAGGAAATGGTCGTGCGCACGTTCTTCCTGAACAATGCCGACGCCAAGCTCGTCGCCGCTTCGCTCAAGACGCTCACCAAATCGACCGACATCGTCGTCGACGAGAAGCTCAATGCGGTGATCGTGCGCGACTCCCCCGAGGCGATCAAGGTCGCCGAGCAGGTCGTCGCGCTTCAGGACCGCGCCGAGCCGGAAGTCGTGCTCGACGTGGAAGTGATGGAAATCACGCGCAGCCGCTTGCAGAACCTCGGCATCCAGTGGCCGGACAAGGTGGTGCTCACGCCACTGTCGTCAGCAGGCAGCGGCGCGGCGCTCACGCTGGCCGATCTGCTCTCGCCCACGCGCAATAGCGTCGGCGTCGGCTCGCCATCCGCGACCGTCAACCTCAATGCCACCGACGGCGACACCAACATCCTCGCCAACCCGCGCATTCGCGTGCGCAACAAGGAGAAGGCGAAGATCCTGATCGGCGACAAGGTGCCGGTCATCTCCACGACCGTGGGGGCCGGGGTCGGCGCCTTCGCGTCGGAATCGGTGAGCTATATCGACGTGGGCCTCACGCTCAATGTCGAGCCGACCATCTACATGAACGATCAGGTCGGCATCCGTATCTCGATGGAAGTCAGCAGCCTGGGCGCGAAGACGACGACGAACTCCGGCAGCACCGTGTTCCAGATCGGCACGCGTCAGGCCTCGACCGTTCTCCAGTTGAAGGACGGCGAGAATCAGGTGCTCGCCGGGTTGCTCAACAATCAGGAGCAGACCTCGGGCAACAAGATTCCGGGCCTTGGCGACTTCCCGATTCTCGGACGCCTGTTCGGCAACACCACGAACAACGATCAGAAGACCGAGATCGTACTGTCGATCACCCCGCACATCGTGCGCAACGTAGTGCGCCCCGCCGAGCGCGCCACCGAGTTCCTGTCCGGCACGCAAGGCAACTTCCGTCGTCGTCCCGCACCGGCACTGCCGGACGCTACGCCGCGCCCGCAAGCGGCGACTGTTGTACCGGGTGTCGTCATGACCACATCAGGGGCCGGCGGTGCCGCTGTGGCGGCCAACGGGCTGTCGCTGTACGAGGCGTCGCACGGCGCACCGGCTGTGGCTGCGCCGACGCAACCGGCACCGGTGACGCCGCTGCCGCCGCCCGCTGCCGCCGCTCCCCCTGCCGGCGGTGCGGTGCCGCCCCCGCCCGGCAATCCCGTGCCGCCGCCGGCACCGACACCCACGACCGTGCTCGGTCCGACCAGCGACCCCGTGCCGCTTTCGTCGCAACAACCGGTGCCCGTGGGCGGTGCCCCCGCGCCGCGCTGATGCTGATACCGATGCCGACGCCTCGCCTGCCGCGCTGTGCTCGCCCTGCCACACAACGCTCGTGTGGCGGGCGCCAACGCGGCTTCACGATGATCGAACTGCTGGTCACGCTCGCCATCATGGCCATGCTCGCCGCGCTCGCCGTGCCGGTATCGCAACTGGCTGTGCAGCGTCGCCAGGAACAGGAGCTTGCGCGCGATCTGCGCGAAATCCGCCACGCCATCGATGCCTACAAGCGCGCGTGGGATACCGGGCACATGGAGAAGAAGGCCACGGAGACGGGCTACCCGCCCTCGCTCGAAATTCTCGTGCAGGGCGTGCCTGACATGCGCGATCCGAAGCGCAAACGGCAGTACTTCCTGCGACGCATTCCCCGCGATCCGTTCAACAACGACGACTCGCTCACGGACTCGCAGACATGGGGCAAGCGCAGCTACGCGAGCCCGCCCGACACGCCGGCCGAGGGCGAGGACATTTACGACGTCTACACGCTGTCGCAGGGCGTGAGCCTGAACGGCGTGCCCTATCGGCTCTGGTAACGACACCGGGAAAGACACTGCTGCGTGGACTTCGACATGAACCGCATACCGAAAACCCGTTCGTCCCGATCCCATCGTGCATCGCGTGGCGCTCGTGGCGCGCGCCGCTGCGGCGGCTTCACGTTGATCGAGCTGCTGGTGGTGCTGGGCATCATCGCCACGCTCGCGACGTTGATGATCCCGAACTACGTGCCCGCCATCAGCAAGGCGAAGAACACCGTGCTGGCCGAGAATCTGCGCACGCTGCGCAAGGTCATCGACCAGTATTTCGACGACACCGGCCACTATCCCGCGAATCTGAACGAGCTGGTCGAGCGCAAGTATCTGCGCGCCGTGCCCGTCGACCCGGTGACGGGCAGCGACACCACCTGGATTACCATGACGCTGGCCGAGAACGCCGCGCAGGACCCCAGTGCGCAGATTCTTGCCACGACGCGCGCCGCGCAGGAATCGGCACGCTTCGGCGCCTCCACCCCGACGCCACCGCCCGGTGCGATTCCCGCGGTCGAGGACAAGGGCGTGTGCTGCGTGAAGAGCGGTGCGACGGGCGCCGACCCGGCGGGCAAGGCGTATGCGGACTATTGAACGACGCGCACGCGCCGGCCGACGCGCCCGTCACGCCCAGCGTGGCTTCACCTACGTGGGGCTGCTGATTCTGGTCGCCGTGCTGGGACTGGTCGCGGCGCTCACCATCCGCGTGGGTGCGCTATGGCAACGGGCCGCGCGCGAAGCGCAGTTGCTGGAGATCGGGGCCCAGTTCAGCGACGCCTTGCGGGCCTATGCGGACGCCACACCCGCCGGTCAGTTGCCGCAGCCGCCGAATCTGGCTGCGCTGCTGCTCGATCCGCGTTTTCCGACGCCGCATCGCTATTTGCGCAAGATCTTCGCAGACCCGATCACCGGCAGTACGGACTGGGGCATAACGTACGTGACGACGAACAAAGGCGTGCTGGAGGTGTACAGCCGCTCGTCGGCAACGCCCCTGAAGGCAGGCCACTTCGACGAGCAATTCGGCACATTCGGGGGAAAGACGCACTACTACGACTGGCGCTTCTCGGCGGCGACAGCGACGCCGGTCGTGCTGCCGTCTACCCCGACGCCGGGGTCCGGCCCCGGGACACCGGTGGACGATTCGATGAACAATCCGGTCGGCAATGCGTTCGGAGGTCCGCAAAGCCCCTCGAACGTATCCAACTCGCCGAATGCCAACGTCGGCAACACCGCCCTCGGGGGCAATGGCTTCGGCAGCAGTTTCAACAGTCCGCAGAGCAGTTCGTTCGGCAGTACGCCAGGGAATACGTCAGGCAATGCGTCGGCAGGATCGCCGCCGTCCGCCTCACCGTTCTCGTCATCGCCAGCCCCGCAATCCAAGACCGACTTCTGACGCCCCATGCGCCCGAGCCTTCCTCTCGATCCGCCTGACCACCGATTCGTCCCGCGTCGTTACCGCTCACGCACGCTCGCATTCGCGGGCCTCGCCATCGTGGCGCTAACCATGAGTCGGCCGTCGCACGCCGACTGTTTCGACGACGCCGCGACCTATCACCACGTGAACGCCGATGTGCTGCGCGCCATCGCGTGGGAAGAATCGAACAACCGGCCCGACGCCCGCCGCACGAACACGAACGGGTCGGTCGACTACGGCCTTATGCAGATCAACTCGGTGCATCTGGAAGCGCTGGCGCGCTTCGGCATTGGTACCGACGACCTCATGGTGCCGTGCAAGAGCGTCTACATCGCCGCGTGGCACCTGCAACGTCAGATGGCGAAGTACGGCAACACGTGGGCCGCCATCGGCGCCTATCACTCGGCCACACCGGCCCTTCGCGACGCTTACGCCACACGCATCGCCGCCAAACTGAACGCGATCCGGGACGCGCGGGAGAATCGGCGCTAAGTTCCTGAATCCCCGGGTCATCCGCCCCCTCAGCACACCGAAGGGGCTGCTCCTCAAAGCGTTTCGTTCACCGGCCCCGCGCCATGCTGGAGAACACGCCGTCACGCCGGATCAGGCCGTGCATGAGCGCGGCGGCCAGATGCCCGATCACCAGCGCGAACAGCGCAAAGGCGAGCCACGTGTGCAATGCACGCAGCAGCGCGAACAAACGCGCGTCGGTCGACACCAGCGGCGGCAGATGATAGGCGCCGAACAGCGTCACCGGATACCCACCGGCCGACACCATCGCCCAACCGATCAGCGGCATGATCAGCATCAACGCATAGAGCAGTATGTGCGACGCCTTCGCTGCCGTCTGCTGCAACGACGGCACGCTGTCGGGCAGTGGCGGACTGCCGCGCGTCACCCGCACGATGATGCGAACCAGTACCAGCGCGAGAATCAGGATACCCAGTGGCCGATGCAACGCGATCAGCAACGTGTGCGCCTGAGACAGCGTGCTGACCATGATCACGCCGATAAACAGCATGGCAAGCATGGCCACTGCCATGCTCCAGTGCAACCAGCGCTGGAGTGGACTGAAATGACGATGGGCACGAGTCATTGGGCACCTCCCTGAGCAGACGTCTTGACCGACGGCGCGCCACTCAGCGCCTCTTCGCGGGTGCGACGCTTGTACGACAGCGCATACGCCGCCGAGCGTGCCGCGAGCAGCGGATCGCCGGACGGCTCGATGCCCGAAGGCAGGATCGTCGGATCGAAGTTGATGTCGCGGCAGGCGCCGTCATCTTGCGACGTCGCCTGCGAGAGCACCAGCGTACCGGCATCGACCTGCTGCCGCGTGGCTGGCCACTGACGCGTGGCGTCGTCAATCGGATCGCCGGGCTGCGCCACCGTCAGCATCAGATGCCACCGCACCGGTCCTTGCTTCAGGCGCGAGAACAGCTCCCCGGCGAGGTAGTTCGCTTCCCCCTTCTCCTTGTCCGACACGGTGTCGAACGGCAATTCGGGCTGCATCGACCAGCGAACCGCCTTGCGCTGTCCATCGGCGTCGACGAAATAGAACGCATTGATGCCGTAGTACGCCGCATTGGCGTAGCTCGACGACGGCGGATGCCCCTTCACCCAATCGCGGAACGCCTGCGTGTCGGGGTGCGCTGCGAAAAACGCCTGCAACTTCGCGGGATCGGGCTTGCCCGTGGCCGGGTCGGGGCGCGACGCCGCAAGCTGGGCGTAAAACTCCTCTGGCGTGCGCACGGCGAACAGCGGCGTGGTGTTCATGCCGGTACGCCATTGCTGGCCGTCGGCCTGCGTAAACATGAGCGCCATGCTGCGAATCGGCACGCTGTTGTCGGATGCTGTCGGGTTCGGGCCGGGAATCGCAAAGCGTCCGGTCACCGGCGTGCGGCCCGGCGCGAAGACGGCGGCCTTCGAAAGCGCGACGGCGTTGCCATTGCTCTCGAAATAGCCGTCCACGCAAAGGCCCTTCGCGTGATTGCGGCGAAAGCCCTCGTGGACACCGGCATTGGTCTCGAAGGTGTCGATGACGGTGTTCGCACTGAGGCGCTGCGGGGTCAGCCAGCCGGCGGCATAGGCGAAGCCACCGGCGAGCAGGCCGACGACGGCGACGATGGCCGCCGCCCGGCAAGGCACGCAGATGGCTCGGGGGTCAGACGGAGAAGGTTCGGTCACGAAGGAGGCTCCTTGGGATGACGTCGGGGGGATCGTGCGACTTTCGGGAATCTCAAAAGGGCGTTGCCATCAAGGTAGAACACCCCACGCACCGGCTTATTCCCCGACGCCCGAAATTTTTCCGTCGCATGGAATAAGCTGTCGGGAAAAGGTGTTGACCCGAATATGACCCCGATCCTCATTCGGATGACCCCGAACCACCCGGCCCCAGGCCTCAATTAACAGCATGGACATCCGCGACCAGCTGTACGACCACGTTCCGCGCCTGCGGCGGTATGCGCGCGCGCTCACGGGCAACCCCGAGTTGGCCGACGACCTCGTGCAGGACACGCTGGAGCGCGCGCTGAGCCGTCACACCATGTTCGAAGTGGGCACCGACGCCCGCGCATGGCTCTTTACCATCATGCACAACCTGTTTCTCAATCAGCAGCGGCGCGCGCCCGCGCAGGCAGCACACGTGTCGCTGGACGAAACCGACATCGCCGAGCGCGAAGTCGCCGTGCCGGTCGACCCCGCACGCCGTCTCGAAATCCGGGACCTGGACGAAGCCTTGCGGCACCTGCCGGCCGAGCAGCGCGCCATCGTGCTGCTCGTCGGACTGGAAGACATGAGCTATGCGGATGTCGCCTCGTCGCTGCAAGTGCCCATCGGTACCGTCATGTCGCGCCTCTCGCGCGGCAGGCAGCGGCTGCGCGATCTGATGTCAGGCATCGCGCCGTCCGGCGGGATCGGTCAACCTGCGAAGCTGAAGGTGGTGCGATGAACGACCGGACCCATACGATCGACGATAGTGAACTGCACGCGTACGTCGACGGAGAACTCCCGCCGCAACGCCGTGCAGAGCTGGACCGCGCACTCGCCGAGGACCCCGCGCTGGCGGCGGCCGTGAGCGAGATCGTCGCGCTCAAGCGCGCACTGCACGCCCGTTACGACGACGTGCTCGATGAGCCGATTCCCGCCCGTCTGCAACGGCCGCAGCCGCGTCCGGCGCAGATGCCCGGTGCGCCTGATGCGCCTGAACTGGCGGAACCACAGCGAGCCCGGCGCACGAGCGCCGCTAACCAGCGGCGTTGGCCGCATTGGTCACGTTTCGCAGGACTGGCCGCTGCGCTGGTCGTCGGTATCGGCATCGGCGTGCAAGGCAACCGCATGTGGTCGGCACCGTCGCCCGCCGCGCCGTCGCTGGCGATGACCGGCGGCACCGGTGGCATCGGTGGCGCAGCGAACGCCGTCACGGTCGCGGACAGCGCCGTGCGCTTTGCCCGGCGCGCGGCCATCGCCCACGTCGTCTACATGCCCGAGATCCAGCGTCCGTCGGGCGTGGACGGACAGACCGAAGCCCGTTTCTCGCAGTGGATCGCCAGCCGTCTCGAGACCACCGCGCATGCGCCCGACCTCAGCGCGCGCGGCTTCCAGTTGAGCGGCGGGCGCGCACTGCCCGACAGCGACGAGCGCGTCATCCAGTACATGTATCGCAACGACGCAGGCGAGCGCATCACCGTGTGCATCTCGCCGGCCGGCGTGGAGGGTCAGCCGGCGGCATTCCGCTTCTATGAGGATGGGCCGGTCAAGGTCTTCTACTGGGTCGACAAGACGTTCGGTTATGCCATTTCGGGCGGCATCGACCGGCAAACGTTGCTGGGCCTGTCGCAAGACATCTACACCCAGCTGGAGGCACGCGGGCGGGCGGCGCAGCACGGGTAAACGTTAGTTCCTCCCAGCAATAGAGAAGGTGTCAAACGCTCCTAATGGTGCGTTTTTGTCGGGCACTACCATGACTTCACCGTGAACAGTGTTTGCGGGCAATCCGACAAAAATTCTCAGGAGACATGGCATGCTTCACGACCTTCCCGCACGGCCCGACACGGTGCATTGGGGCTACTTCGACGCGACACAGAAACCGGCGCTGACGATCAAGAGCGGCGATTTCATTCGCGCCGAAGCCGTCACGCATCACGCGGGCGACGCCCCCGATCTGATGATGGACGACGCCGTGCGCGCCATCTACGACAAGATTCCCCACGAAGATCGCAATCCGGGCGTGCACATCATGACCGGCCCGATCTATGTGGAAGGCGCGAAGCCGGGCGACATGCTCGAAGTGCGCTATCTCCAGATGATTCCCCGCTTCCGCTTCGGCGCGAACGTCGCCGCACATTGGGGGCAACTCTACGACGACTTCCAGAAGGAACGCGTCACCATCTACGAACTGGATAACCGTTCGAACACCGCTCACGCGCTGTACGCCTACGACTACCCGGGCAAGCTCACGACACCGGGCAAGGTCGTCGACCATCGTGAGTGCTGCAAGCAACCGGCACTGGCCGGCGTGCGTGTGCCCGTGCGACCGCACCTCGGCACGGCAGGCGTCGCCCCCGACGCGCAGGGCCGTGTGACGACCGTCGAGCCGGGATTGCACGGCGGCAACATCGATAACTGGCGCATCGGCGCCGGCGCGACCATGTACTACAAGGTACAGGTCGACGGCGGGCTCTTCTCCATCGGCGACCCGCACATCTCGCAGGGCGACGGCGAAATCAGCGGCACCGCCATCGAAGCCTCGCTCAACGTGCTGTTCCAGGTCGTGCTGCGCAAGGATTTCGAGTTCCCCTCGCCGCTGCTGGAAACCCCCGACTGCTGGATCGTGCACGGCTTCCATCAGGATCTGGACGAAGCGGGCAAGAACGCCGCACGCGACATGATCACGCTGCTCACCGACCAGCAGGGACTGTCACGCGACGACGCCTACTCGCTCATGAGCGTGGCGGCCGACTTCGGCGTGACGCAGGTCGTCGACGGCACGCAAGGGGTGCACTGCACCATGCCGCGCGGCATGTTCCCGCCCAAGACGCCCAAGTCGGATTAAGTCCTGACGGCACGCGGAGGATCCACCCATGCAATACGTCTACGTCGGGCGCAACGAGCTTGTCGCCCTGATCGTCGGATTGGTGACGGGCACGCTGTACTCGTGGCTCGATCTGCCGATTCCCGCACCGAATGTGCTCGGCGGCATCTTCGCCATCATCTTCACGTATCTGGGCTATCTGATCGTGAACGTGTGGCGCCGCTCGGTCACGTTCGGACGTCCGCCCGCTGACAGCCTGTCGGGCGCCGGGGCATCGTCTTCGTCCCCTTCTGCCCGTCAGTCCTGAGGAGCGCATCATGGTCGAAATCACACTCGGGGCGACCGAGTTGCAGGCGGCGGCGGTCGGGCTCGTCACCGGTGTGCTGTACACCGGCGTGCGGGCGCCGATTCCCGCGCCGAACGTGCTCGGCGGCATCTTCGCCATCGTCGGCACGTTCGTCGGCTTTGCTTTCGTGGCGGCAATGCGCGGCCAGTTACACTTCGGCTAGCGCAGTTGCACGTCTGACGTGTGGCCCCGGCACGGTCGACGACGGCCGTGCCGGGCCGCCGTCGTCATTTCCGAAGGAGGCCGGATTTTGGATCGCGCGCACTTCTCAACCGAGTCCTACGCCCAGGATCAGCGCGGGCCTGCGTGGCAAGCGCGCCTGCTCGACGCCCGCCTGCATTTTCGCGCCCCCTCCGACGCCCAGCCGCTGCACGGCACGCTGCTCACGCATCGCACCCCCGGCGGCATCGAACTGTCGGTGATCGCGTCCACGCCGCAAACGGTGTCGGCGCGCGCAGGCGGCGAGCGTGGCTTCCTGCTCGTCATGCTGCTCGACGGTCAGGCGGAGCTGACCGGCGCGGGCGTGCCCGAGGGCGAGACGCTCATGGCCGGCGACATGGCCTGCATCCCCGGCACGCACAGCGCCGATCTCGTCGCCCGAACGCCGTTCCGGCTGATTTCGGTGCATGTGCGTCATGCACTCATCGCCCCGCGTCTTGGCGCAGCGCCGCCAACGCACGCGTGCAAACTTCCCGAGCGCGTGTCGGGTCTGTTCGGCGGCTTGCTGAGCGGGCTGGCCCGGCAACTGGACACGATGCACGACGCCGATCCGCATGCGCTCGAACCCGCTGAGCGCGTGATCCTCGAATGCCTCGCGTGCGCACTGACGGCCGTCAGACCGCAGGCCTCGCCTCTGTCGACGTCGCGCACCATCGTGTTCACGCGCATCTGTCACCGGATTCAGGCGCGACTGGCCGAACCCGATCTGTCGTTGAGCACGATTGCCAAAGACGAGCATGTGTCGGATCGTTACTTGCGAAAACTCTTCGAAGACGCGGGACAAAGCTTCTCGTCCTATCTGCGCAACAGCCGTTTGCAGCGCTGCCACGCGGATTTGCAGAATCCGGCGTATGAGCAATTGACGGTGGCGGACATCTGTTATCGCTGGGGGTTTAACGATCCGTCGTACTTCAGCCAGGCATTTCGCGAGCGCTTTGGCGTGTCGCCCAAAGCCAGCCGCGATCAGGCGTTGCGCGAGCGCGTGCTGCCGGAGCGCGCCCGTATCTCGCGCGGCCATCCGGATGTGCCCGCCGGACTCTCCCCCCATGCGCCTCATGCCGCCCACGCGGCGCACGTCCGTCTGCCCTCGCACGACGCAAAGCCCGGCGGTGACGCGCTGCGCCGCGCGCTCCCCCACGACGCGGGCCGCCATCACTACCTGCGCGCAACGTGCGACTCAGTGCACTGGGGCTATCTGAGTCATGACCTTGCGCCCGTGCTGACGGTGGCGTCCGGGGACACGGTCACCATCGAGACCCTGACGCAACACGCGACCGACGACTGGGCGCGCATGATCGAGGGCGACCCCGGCGCCGAGAGCGTGTTTCACTGGACCGCCACGCAGAAGAACGTCGACCGGCGCGGCGCGGGACCGATGGATGCGTCGGTCTACGGACGCGGTGCGGGCGAAGGTTTCGGCGTGCACATCTGCACCGGCCCCATCGCGGTGGAAGACGCCATGCCCGGCGACGTGCTCGAAGTCCGGATTCTGGACCTGCAACCCCGCCCGAGCGCCAACCCCGAGTTCGCGGGCAAGGCCTTCGGCAGCCATGCCTCGACATGGTGGGGCTTCCACTACCAGGACATGCTCACGCTGCCGCGCGAGCGCGAAGTCGTGACGGTGTTCGAGATCGATTGCCACGACGGCACCGGCAACGAATCGATGGACGAAGGCAGCGACGTCGCACGCGCCATCTACAGCTTCCGTTGGACACCGCAGCAAGACCCGTTCGGCGTGGTGCATCCGACCATCGACTATCCGGGCGTGCCGGTCGATCACACCCGCATCACCAAGAATTACCGCACGCTCCGGAATGTCGAAATCCCGCTGCGGCCACACTTCGGGGTGCTGGCGGTGGCGCCCGCACAGGACGGCCTGATCGACTCGATTCCGCCGTCGAGCTACGCGGGCAATCTCGACAACTGGCGCGTGACGCGCGGCGCAAGCGTGTTCCTCAAGGTCGCGGTGCCGGGTGCCCTGCTGTCCGTCGGCGACCCGCACGCGTCGCAGGGCGACGCCGAACTCGGCGGCACCGCCATCGAGTGTTCGCTCACCGGCAACATCCAGCTGATCCTGCACAAGAAGGCGGCGATCAAGGCGAGCGCACCGTATGCCGACCTGACCTATCCGCTGGTCGAGACCCCGACCGAGTGGATCATCCATGGCTTCAGTTCGCCGAATCATCTCGCCGAGCTGGGACAGAAGGCGCAGAGCCAGATCTACATGAAATCGACGCTCGACAGCGCCCTGCGCGACGCCTTCCTCAAAGCGCGCCGCTTTCTCATGCAAGTCAAACGGCTCACCGAGGACGAAGCCACTGCGATACTCTCGGTGTCCGTCGACTTCGGGGTGACGCAGGTCGTCAATGGCAACTGGGGCGTGCACGCCATCATCCGCAAGGGAATGTTTAACGATTGATCGGCCGCCGCAGCCGTCCGCCAGCGAAGACCCGTCGCGCGAAAATCGCAAAATCGGCAAAGTGCCGGTCGTTACATTGGCGTCCAAGGAGCGCAAATGAAACCCGAGACCCGTCTTCGCTACGCCCAACGCATGGAGCCTGTGCTGCGCTGGCTGGCCAGTCATCCGGAGAGTCCCCCGGATCTGTACCACCTCGCCGAACTGGCCTGCCTGTCGCCGTATCACTTCCATCGTGTCTACCGCGCGTTGCTCGGCGAGACGGTGAACGGCACGGTGCAGCGCATTCGCATGCATCGTGCAGCCATCGCGCTGGCAGACTCGGAGGATTCGATGCGCGTTGTGGCGTCGCGCGCCGGCTATACGTCGGACGCCGCGTTCAACCGGGCCTTCGGTGCGTTCTTCGGCATGCCGCCGGGACGCTATCGGGACACCCGCTCCGATCCCGTCGATCCTCAGGAGCCCAACATGTACCCGATCTCAGTCGAATCGTTTCCCGCCACGACCCTTGCCGCGCTGCGACACAGCGGCGACTACCAGGCCATCGGCCCCGTCTTCGTCCGCGTTTTCATGCTGGCCGCCGCGCACGGTCTGGCGCGACCGGACACCACCGGCTTCGGCGTCTATTTCGACGATCCGGAACAGGTGCCGACCGAACAGTTGCGCTCGCTCGCCGGCGTGTCGGTTGCGAGCAATGCCGACATTGGCGGCGATCTGGAAAGGTTCGAGATTCCGGCCGGACGATGTGCCGTGCTGACGTACACCGGCCCGTACAACGAGATGAGCAAGCCGTATCAGTGGCTCTTTTCGGAGTGGCTGCCGAACAGCGGGCTGGAACCGGCCAACTTCCCGATGTTCGAGCAGTACCTCAACGACCCGCGTTCGACCCCGGCGGCACAGCTTCAGACGAAGATCTGTCTGCCGGTGAAATGACGGCGAGCAGGGCCTGTGCCTGCGGGCGCAGGTCTTGCGCGACGGGATGAAACGCGAACGGCATCGCCTGCGTCAGCCCTTTGAGCAGCTTGCGCGAACTGCGCGTGTACGCCGGGTCGTAGTGCCGCGTGATGAGCGCTTCGGAGAGTTCGCGTTGTTGCCCCTGATCGAGCATCGCCAGCCACTGGTCGACGACCGCCCTGCCATGCAACGGAACGAGCCGCAGCAACTGCGCGCGAAACGCCTCCGGCTGCGCAAGCAGATGACCGTACTCCTGCGTGAGCAATGCCACACGCTCGTCGATGGCGACGCTGACCTCGACGCAGCGCATGGTGCCGCGCATCGCCGTCATCAGCGACTCGGGCAGCGTCACGAGGCCGATGCGACGACTCTCCGCTTCCACGAACACCGGACGCGCCGGATCGAGCGCACGCAGCGCACCGATCAACCGCGTGTCGAAAGCCTTTTGCGACGGCTGTGGCGCGTCGGGCATCGCGCCGAGCAGCGAGCCCCGATGCACGGCGAGGCCTTCGAGATCGAGCGTCTGCGCCCCGGCGTGGGCCAGCGCGTGCAGCAGACGTGTCTTGCCGCAGCCGGTGTGTCCGGCGAGGACCACGTAGTCGAGCGTCGGCGGCAATGTCGCAAGCGAGGCCACGACATCGCTGCGATAGGTCTTGTAGCCGCCTTCGAGCTGACGCGCCCGCCAGCCGATCATGTTCATCATCAGCGTCATCGACGCCGAGCGCATGCCCCCGCGCCAGCAATACACGAGCGGACGCCAGTTGCGCGGCCGGTCGGCAAACACCGTATCGAGATGATGCGCAATGTTGCGCGCGACCATGGCCGCGCCCTCACGCGAGGCGTCGAACGGCGAGACCTGCTTGTACATCGTGCCGACGACAATGCGTTCTTCGTTGCTGAGCACCGGGGCGTTGATGGCGCCGGGGATGTGATCGTCGGCGAATTCGAGCGGCGTACGAACGTCGATGATTTCGTCGAAGTCGCCAACGCTGGCGAGCGGCACGCGCAGATGATTCATCGTGCCTGCTTTGCCGAGGGTACGGCGGTTTGTTGGGTCGATGGCCCGGCGGCTTGTTGGACGGCTTGTGCAGCCAACGAACCGCAGTGACTGCCGTACGGCGTGCGAGAGGTGGGCTGGTGGCGCGCGTCGTCGCCGAGATCGGCCCGCACCCTGGCGGCACGATCGATGATGCGCGTTGCGGCTTCCGCATCGCCCGCCCCGCCGAGCGCGAGTGCATAGTCGTCGAGCAACTCGGCGTAGGCGAACGGCACCTTGCGCGCCGCCTCCAGACGGTCGAGCGTGCCGAGTGCACGACCGAAGTATTTGACCGAGACGCCGAACTGACGCTGCACCAATGCCAGCCGCGCCAGTTCGACGAGCGCCGGGTAGCGATAGCGCGCCGTCAGGATGTCGAGATCGTAGGCCTGACTCAACTCGCGCTCAGCTTCGGCGTAATAGCAGGTCACGCCGAGCGCCCGCCCGTAGTCGAAATGTACCGCCGCGCGTTGCGACGCCGGCCAGCCGGACTGGTCCGCGACCAGCGCCGCCTGACCGAAGGCGCGTCGGGCAGTATCCCAGTCGCCACGCACTTCGGCAGCGCCGCCCTGCGCGGCGTAGTCAGGGCCTGCCGGCTTCGGCGCCGGTGAAGTGCACCCTACGGCGCCCAGAACGGCGCCAAGCGCACACACCATCGCCAACCACGTCAAAGATCGAATCATCGGGGAGAGAAAACTGCCGGGAAATCACCTGTCGCGGGGCACCTCCGCACCGCGCTCGCCCGACAGGATACCGCGTCGCACCTGAACGCCCCAACGCTGACGTCCCGTGAGGAAATGGCCCCAGCCCATCGCCGCCCCCGTGTGACGCATTAACTGGAACGAAAACGGCTCCAGCACCGCAGCCACGAAGGCCAGCCCGAGGCTCGTGCCGGTGCTGTGCCCGGTCCAGCGGCGATAGGCATGCACCGACCACAGATGAAAGCCGAGATCGATGACGATCTTGCCGAGAATGATCCCGGAGACCGGCAGCACGACCCCGTAATGTCCTTCGCAGACGAACGTCACCAGCAGCGCGAAGGCCGTCAGCCCGTAGATCGGCTGAAGCGTGTCGAACGCCTTGACCGGCAGCATCCAGCGACCGAGGTTGCCGTAGCGGCCGTTGCCGACCATATCGCGATACCAGTACTGCGTCTGGAGGAAGCCCGCAAACCAGCGGCGACGCTGACGCAGGAAGCTCGTCAGGGTGCCCGGGGCATCGGTGATCGCCTGTGCACCGCCCACGACACGCACTTCCCAATGCAGCGCATGCGCCACCGAGTAGCGGCGCAGACGATGGATCAGTTCGTAATCCTCGACCAGACAGGCCGGATCGAAGCCGCCCACGGCCAGCACTGCTTCGCGCCGGAAGCACGCGAAAGCGCCGGAGATCAGCAACAGGCCGTCGGCGCGCATCCACGCAAAGCGCGAGATGAAGTTGCGGATGTACTCGTACGTCTGGAAGAACTGCAAAACGCGCGCGCTCATGGTGTCGCCGCACACCGGCGTGAGGACCCCCGTGGCCGCCACGAGACGCGGGCGACGGGCGAACGCATCGTGCATGGCCGCACATGCGCCGGCGTCGAGCAGCGTATCGGCGTCGACCGTCATGACGATGTCGGTGTCCATACCGACGAGCGCGGCATTGAGCGCTTTCGCCTTGCCGCCGTGCGGCACGCGCAGCCAGCGCAGGTTCGGATAACGCGTGCTCGGTGCACTCAACCCGCCAACACCCGGATCGACGAGACCATAGTCGCCCGTGAGCAAGGCGACGGTGCCGTCGTGCGAACCGTCGTCGGCAATCACGATGGCATCCGGGACCTGACGGCCCGCCATCAACGAGCGCAACGTCACCGGCAGCGCCGCCGCTTCGTTGTGCGCCGCCACGACCACGCCGAGGGTGAGGCGCACCGCGGCCGCATCGGCGGCGTTGCCCCAGGTCTCATCCGGGTCCGGGCGCATCAGGCGCCACGCCTGCCAGAAGACGAACGCCAGCAGCACGGTGTCGTAGACGACATACGCCACGCCCGTGCCCCACGCGAACACGCCCTTGAGGAAGAACGCCTGCGCAAACAACAGGCACCACAGCACGGCAACGCCGGTATGCACGAGCCAGCTCGCGAGGGGCGTCGGCGGCAAGGTGAAGCGCGGCGAGTGTTGTTCGCGCAACGCTTCCAGTCGGGAAACGCCCGTCTCGATAGTCGGTGTCATGTCTTGGTTCTGCTCCGTGCTCACGGCAGCATCCGGCCGATCACCGGGTGACGGTCGATCCATTGATGCTTGAGCGCACCACCGATGTGCAGCGCCAGCAACGCATAGAGGGTGTAGGCGCAATACGTGTGAACGTCGCCCAGCACGCCGTGCCAGTAGTCCTTGCTCGCGTCGCTCATCGCCATCAGGAAGCCCATGCGCGGGAACGGCACCGAGCCGAACAGCACCAGCGGGTGCGTCGATGCGGCCACCCATGCCGAGTCATGCGCCCAGCCCGAGAGCGGCATCGCGAAGATCAGCACGTACAGCAGCCAATGCACCAGATGCGCTGCGGCACGCTCCCACGAAGCGAAAACGTGCGACAGCTCGGGCGGACGATGCGTAACGCGCCACAGAATGCGCAGAATCGCGAGGCCGAGTACCGTGATGCCGATGGACTTGTGCAGATCGATCCAGAAACGCACGTCGATCTTTTCGAGCGTGGCGTCGGACAGCAAGGCAATCGTCTGACCGATCGCGACGTTGCCGAGCATCAGCAGCGCGACCGCCCAATGCAGCAGCATGGCGACACGGGTGTACTTGGGATCTTCGTACAGGGCCACGCGGGGTTTGCCGGCAGACGCCGATGAGACTGAAGGAGGCTGAGAATTCACGTTGGACGTCCTGAAAATACGCTGGAAGATGATGGCATAACGCCGGTTGAAGCGCGCTTATTCCGGCGTTGCCGCAAAAAAGTTGTTACCGGGGATTACCGGCGCGGCACGGGACACCGCGTTCCCCCTTCTGTCGCCACGCTCGACAAAACCGTTCGTCGGTCGCCATTCGTCGGCATGCCTGCACGCGCATGGGGAATCTGCCTTGCGAGCGCGTCGCAAAACCGCGATGATCGGAAAATTCCGTGCGCAGCGCATCGCGAACTGCGCCCTCTATGGAGACATGCCATGCCACGCAGCATCGCCGAAAAACGCGCCGCGTTTCGAGAGCTTCACCTCGCCGGTTGTTTCGTCATCCCCAACCCGTGGGACGCCGGTAGCGCCAAATACCTCGAACATGCCGGCTTTCAGGCGATCGCCTCCACCAGTTCCGGTTTCGCCTGGTCGACCGGGCACCCCGACAACGGCGTGACGCGCGACGGCGTTCTGGCGCATTTGCGCACCCTCGTCGAGGCCACCGACCTGCCGGTGAACGCCGACTTCGAAAGCGGCTTCGGCAGCACGCCCGACGACGTGGCGCAGAGCGTGAAGCTGGCAGTCGCCACCGGCGTGGCCGGTCTGTCCATCGAGGACTCGACGGGCAACGACAACGAACCGCTCTTCCCGCTCGACGAAGCCGTCGCGCGCATGAAGGCGGCGCGCCGTGCCATCGACGAGACCGGCGGCGATACGCTGCTCGTGGGTCGCGCGGAGAACTTCTTCGCCGGCGTGCCTGATCTCGACGACACCATCAAACGATTGCAGGCTTACGCCGAAGCGGGCGCCGACTGCCTCTACGCGCCGGGTATCCAGTCTGCCGAGCAGATCCGCGCCGTGGTGGCGGCCGTCGCACCGAAGCCCGTCAACGTGCTCGTCGGCGCCACATCGCCCTTCACCCTGCAAACGCTGGCGAGCCTCGGGGTGCGCCGCGTGAGCGTCGGCGGTGCGCTCGCCCGCTCCGCATGGGGCGGCTTCATGCATGCGGCGCAAGCGCTGGCCGAAGGTCGATTCGACGGCTTCGACGGCGCCGCCAGCGGTGCAACGCTCAATGGTCTGTTCCGCAAGGGGGAATGAACGACCGGGGGCGATAGCCGTGGCAGGTCCCTGACCAGTGACTTTTCGTCGATAGACGTTGCCGCCCCCGCGCGGGGACAATTCCGGGAAAGCCGATGCCCGCATAGCGGACACGGCGTCCCCATTCGACGGAGCGCCCCCATGAATTCCCCGCACGACGCCTTTGCCGCCTTTGCGATCCCCACGCCGCTGGGCGCACCGCTGCCCAAGCCGCAAATATTCGATAACGTGGAAGACGAACGCGCCGACCGGAAGCTGCGGCTTGCCGTGGCCTTTCGTATCTTCGCGCGCTTCGGGCTGGCCGAAGGCATCGCCGGGCATATCACCGTGCGCGACCCCGAGTTTCACGACCGTTTCTGGGTCAACCGCTACGCCCAGCACTTTTCGTCGATTCATCCCGACGATTTGATTCTGGTGGACGAAGCCGGCGGCCTGCATCACGGCGACGGTCCGGTCAATGCCGCAGCGATGGCCATCCATGCCGGCATTCACGCCACCCTGCCTCACGTGACGGCCGCCGCCCACACGCACACGACCCACGGCCGCGCCTTCTCCGCACGCACGCGCCATCTCGCGCCGATCAATCAGGAAGCGTGCCTGTTCTTCGAAGACCACGTGCTGTTCCGTGGCGACGTGCTCGTTCTCGGCGCCGACGAAGGTCGTCGCATCGCCCAGACGATGGGGCATCAGCGTGCCGCCGTGCTGTTGAATCACGGGTTGCTCACCGTCGGCTCGTCCGTCGATGCCGCGGCCTACCGTTTCCTCGCAATGGAGCGATGCGCGCAGGTCCAGTTGCTGGCCGAAGCCGCGGGACCGCTCGAAGTACTCTCCGACGCCGAAGCCCGCGAGGTCTTCCGTCTGCTCGGATCGGACTATGTGGCATGGCTCGGCTATCAGGGCCTCTACGAGCAAGTGTTGCGCGAATGCCCTGAACTCCGGTCGCCCCGCTAATCAGGTCCGTTCGCTGACGCGCTCGCCGAGATACCCGTCGACGGCGCGGCGTAACCAGGCGTCGAACTGACGCAACGGCGCCCAGTCGCGACGCTGTGCCGGATACGAGAAGTAGATGGTCTGGGGATTGGCGAGCGTATGCGCGTGGGCCTGCACCAGGGCGCCACTCGCGAGTTCGCGCTCGATGAGCACACGCGGCAGCAACGCCACGCCGAGTCCGGCGACTGCCGCGTTGATCGCCATGATGAACATGTCGTAGCGCTGCGCACCGCGTTGGGGCCGGATCTCCGACGCGTGTGTCGCGCCTTGCGAGGCGAACCAGTCGTCCCACACGCGAGGGAGATCGCGCGGGCAGATCCATGACTGCCCGGCGACCTCGTCGAGCGTCAATGACGTGCGCCCCGCCAGCAGTCGAGGTGCGGCCACGAGCAAGAGCGAATCGTCGGTGACAAGCGCCGTGCCGGGCATGCCGGGCCATAGCCGCGTGCTGAAGTAGATTGCCGCATCGAATGCGGAATCGTCGAAGAACACGGGCTGATCGCGCCCGAGAATATGCAGACGCACGTCACGCGTGGTGGCATAGAAGTCATCGAGCCGGGGAATGAGCCACTGCGCGGCGAACGTCACGCCGACGGCAATGTCCAGCTCGGACTCACGGCCCTGTTGCACGACGTCGAGCGTGTCGCGACGAATCTGATCGAGATGCACGCGAATGCGTTTCGCGTATTCGGCACCGGCAGGCGTGAGCACGAGCCGCTGCCGGACACGCTCGAACAACGCGACCCCCAGGTGCTTTTCCAACTCCCCGACCCGCTTACAGACGGCGCCGTGTGTGAGTGCGAGTTCTTGCGCGGCTGCCGCGAAATTCTGATGACGGGCACTGGCCTCGAAGGCCTGCAACGCCGAGAGACTGGGAACGCCCAGACGCATGGTGGCTCCTGCGGGAAAACGATGTTGCCCGACAGTCTATGCGATGCGTCTCGCACAAACCAAGGCCCGTCGTGCCTGCGCATCGACGGGCCTTGGTGCTGCCCCTGCGGGCGTCAGCTCACGACAATCTGCGAGCGACGCTTGTTCCGCGCTTATTCCACGTGCGCGACACCACCGGCGAGCACCGGCGCACCCGCCACTTCCTTGGGCAAGGCCCACGACATCCAGTGCGTGCGCAGCGCAACCACCAGCACGAAGGCGAGCGCCGCCAATGCGCCGAACGTGGCGAACCCCATCTGATAGCTGCCCGTCGACTCCTTGGCGATGCCCATGATCACGGGCAGATAGAAGCCGCCGATACCACCGGCTGCACCGATGATGCCCGACATCAGGCCCGTCTTGCCTTGCCAGCGTTGCGGCACGAGCTGGAACGTCGCTCCATTGCCCAGACCGAAGCACAGGTAGATCAGCACGAGCAGCGCGATACCGGCGCCTTGCGGCGGCATCCATGCCGCGAACACAAAGTCGATGACCGAGATGGCGGCGAGCAGCAACACGAGCGCACGCACGCCGGAGATGCGGTCGGCCACCAGACCGCCGATGGGACGCACCAGCGCACCGAGGAACGCGAGCAGCGACATGAACAGACCGGCTTCGAGACGCGGCATGCCGTACAGCGAGATCAGCAGCGTGGTCACATACGACGACATGCCGACGAAGCCGCCGAACGTGATGCTGTAGACCAGCATGATGACCCACGTGTCGCGCTCACCGAGCACACCACGATAGTGACGCGGCAACACGGCGATGGCGAGCAGCGCACCGAGCACCGGCAGCAGCAGCACGCCCGCCTTGCCTTCGCCGAAAGCGCCCGCATGCACGCACAACACCAGCGCGACGAGCCCGAACACCGTGATGAAGAAGCTCGAGAACGCACGCGGCGCACTGCCCGACTTCACGCCCTGATCCTTGGCCCAGAACACCAGCGCCAGACCGGCGAGTGCGAGCAGCGGCAGCGCGGCACCGGCGGCGCGCGCCCAGCCGAAGTGTTCGGCCAGTCCCGGGAACATGAAACCGTCGAGCACGGCACCGACGTTACCCGCTGCGGCGAGGCCAAGCACAAGACCCTGCACCTTCGGCGGATAGTTGCTGCCCGCCATCGGCAAGGCCACGGCGAAGCTCGCACCGCCCACGCCGAGGAACACCCCCAGCACGAGCAGCAACGTGTACGACGGCGTGCCCGGCATCAGCAGCAGCACGACCGACGGAATGGCCGACAGTACGAGCCCCATCAATGCGATCTTGCGGCCGTCGTAGGCCTGATAGAGATTGCCCAGCGTGACGCGCAGGATCGCGGCGCCCAGCACCGGCACGGCCACGAGGAAGCCGGTCTGTGCGGGCGTCATCGCAATGTCCTTGCCGATGAACGGGGCCAGCGGTCCGAGCATCACCCAGACGGTGAAACCGGTGTCGAAGTAGAGAAAACACGCAACCAGCGCGCGCCAGTTGCCACTTTTCAACGATTGCGTGAGCGTGCTCATGGATACCCTCGTGTGCGGATGCCAAAAAAAAAAGCGTCCCGAAGCCGTCGGCCTGTAAACAGACCTGTAGCTTCGGGACGCCGTTGCCCCGAAATCCCCGCGCTCGCGGGGTCATGCATGCGGTGCAGAAAATTCGCTTGTCTTCGCTTACCTTACTCAGCCGCCGTTGGCCTTATGCAAGGATTAGCAATTGGCGTGCCAAGTGGGCGTCATGTACGGAACAAAACGCGGGAGATGTCCATTTCACGGGGCTTTTGCGGGAGTACGGCGCGCGGGAAATGCCGCAATGAGGGGCAATCGGCGCGAGCGCTGGCCGCCCTCTCCATGACATCACAACGGGCACAATGCCGCATCGCGATGCGGCGGCGCACCATTAACGTGCGCCCCACCCCGCACGACGGCAAGCGACGACGCGTGACGATTTCCGAAGACTTGCTCCAGATGGCGCATCGTTTCCCGATAGCCGGCCTCGCTTCAGTTCAGGCATGCTGGGGTCGTTATGCCCTCAGACAGACTGCGAGCGCAGTCGACGACAACGATATCCCGGGAAATCTCGCGTGTACCGCATCCTGCTCCAGCTCTCGATGGCCGTGCTCGGCCTTCTGCCCGTCTTTTCCACCGCCGCCCCCGCCAAGGGCACCCCGCTGCTGACGCAAGACACGCTGACGCAGCAAGTCGATGACGCGTCGCTCGCCAAGTATCGCGAGATCGTCGCGACGTTCGACGCGGCCGTGCGCGAGCACCCCGCCGATCCGAAGCTGGCGCTGGCGCGTTGTCAGTTCATGCAGACCTATTCCTGGTCGGAGGACCTGCGCTGGGCCGGACAAGCGCAAACGGATTTCTCCGCCTGCCGGCAAACGCTCACCGACAAGTTCGCCAACGTTCCGGAGGTCGCGCTATATCTACTGCAAAGCACGTACGGCAAAGCGCTCATCGAGCAAGGCTCGCCTCTGCTGGCGGCATCGGCCGAGTGGTCGCCGCAGGACCGCGCCCGGTTGCATGCTGCGCTCGCCAATGCTTACGAGGCGACGCAAGACAAGCGCAACGCGGGCCAGCAAGCGGTGGAAGCCGCCATGCTGGCCCCCGATACCCCGGTGCTGTTGCTGGCCGTTCGCTATCTCGCGTCGAACGGAGAGAAGACGCAAGCGAAGCGTATGTTGATGGCGGCCCCGGCGCCCAAGGTCCCCTGGCTCGCCAACGCCCGCATCAACACCGCGCATGATGTCTTGCCTGGCACCACGGCGCGCGACCTCCTGCTGCAAATGCAGCAGGCCGGGTTGAAGATCGATCCGTACACCAGCGCACGCGCGTGGCTTCAGGCCGGTGACCCCGCCCGCGCACAACGTGCGCTCTCCGATACGCCGCCCAGCGCGTCGGAGTTGACGCAGAACCGCGCGCTGCGTCTGTCCGTGGCGCTCGCCGCCGGCGACGGCAAAGCTGCGGCGGCGGCTATCGAATCGTCGCTCGAACATGACAAGGGCAACCGCTGGCCGCTCTCCCAGTCGTACGCCGTGCTGCTGACGATCGACCCGGCGGCGGCCCTGCATCCTGCCTTTGCGGGATTGGCGCTGACGTTGCTCGCCATCGGTCTGTGCATCGCGCTGGTGCCCGGCCTGCTGATGTTTCCGGTGCACTATGTCGGAACCGTGCGCGCCCGCAAAGGCCGTCCGACCCCGGCGATCTTCGACGGCATCGGCCTGCGGCATGCCTGGTGTGGACTCGCCGTGTTCTGCCTCGCCAGTTGGGTGATCCCGGTGTTCATGCTCGGACGGGTGGCATCGGCCTATCCGGTCGCGGCGACGGGAGCGTCGCTGTTGCAGCCGAAGCTGGCCATCGCTCACTTCGTCACGCTTGGCGTCATTTCGCTCGCACTCGCCCATACCGTCTGGAGGTTCGGCTGGCGCCAGTGGCCCGGCTACGGCACGTGGAAGGTGCGCTGGTTCATCTGGCCCGCCATTCTGCTCATGATCGCGGCATTCAGCGCCTGGGTGATGGCAAGGCATGGCATGCCGGGGACGGCGGACAAGCCGGTCTGGAACGAAATCATCGTACTCAGCGCGCGGCAGGCCGGCGGCGCCGGACTCGCTTACCTGCTGATCGCCGTTGCCGTGCCGATCGTCGAAGAGTTCGTTTTCCGGGGCTGTCTGCTCGGCGGCCTGACCCGCCATATGAGTTTCGCCGCGGCCAACGTCTGGCAGGCCGTGATCTTCGCGTCCGTGCACTTCGATGCGAAACACTTCGTGTTCTTCGTCCTGTTCGGCCTGACAACCGGCTGGCTCGCGAAGAAGACACACGGACTGGCCGTACCCATCGCCATCCACGCCATCAACAACGCCATCTTCGTCTCGATGGTCCTGTCACGCTGAAGCGCCGAACCGGGGCATGGCACCCTTGAGGGATAATCGATCCACCCGTTGCCACGCTCCGCCCGGACGTCGCTCATGAACGCCAAGCTTTTCCCGCATCTGGTCCGCTTCCACCCGCGACTGCTCATCGCCATCGTGATTGGCGTCGTTGCAGGCCTGTTCGTGCAGGTCGTCGTCAAGGGAGAGTTCAGCACCGTCACCCGCGTGCTGATCGGCTGGAACGCCGGAGCATGGTCGTATCTGGCGATGATCTGGTTCATGATGGTCACCGCCCCCAAACGCAGCATCGAGCGCTTCGCCGAGCAGGAGGACCAGAGCGCGGTCATCGTGCTGAGTGTCGTCAGTCTGTCGGCGATCGCCAGCGTGGCCGCCATCGTTCACATTCTCGCGAGCGCGAAGGCCGGGGGTGCATCGCACGCCTCTGAGCATGTTCTGTTTGCTGCCGCCACCCTCATCGCCGGCTGGTTTCTCGTCCCGACGATCTACACGCTGCATTACGCGCGACTGTACTTCACCGATACCGAGTCGCCGTATGCGCTCGCCTGGCCGGACCGGGATTGCGATCCGGACTATTGGGACTTCCTGTACTTCTCGTTCACCATCGCGGTCGCGTCGCAAACCGCCGACATCGCGCTCAAGTCGCGCCGCATGCGACGTGCCGCTCTCGCACAGGCCATCCTCTCGTTCTTCTTCAATCTGGCGGTGCTCGGCCTGTCGATCAACATCGGCGCCGGATTGCTCAGTTGAGCCGTGCGACGCATCGACGCGAGTGCCGACGCTGCGTCGTCACGTTTGACGACATGTGACATGACGCCGCACCACCTACAGACATAAACCCCATTAAAAACATACAAATAGCGCAAATTCGGTCGATGGCAGATCCCGCGTCAATGCGCCACATGTGACGACTTGTCACGCGTGCTGCGACGCAGCAACGTCTAATATGCATGCAAACAAGTGGTGAAATCACAAGATTATCACCATACAAGACAGGGTTTAATTGCATACATAGAGCGCAACATGACTGCCGTTCCGGATGCCCTCGACCTCGCACGCCTGCAATTCGCGTTCACGGTCTCGTTTCACATCATTTTCCCCGCCGTCTCCATCGGTCTGGCGAGCTTCATCGCCGTACTCGAAGGGCTCTGGCTCAAGACACGTCAGCAGCACTATCTCGATCTGTGCCGCTTCTGGTCGAAGGCGTTCGCCGTGTGTTTCGGCATGGGCGTGGTCTCCGGCGTGGTGATGGCCTATCAGTTCGGTACGAACTGGTCGGGCTTCTCCAGCTTCGCCGGCGCGGTCACGGGACCGCTGCTCACTTATGAAGTGATGACCGCGTTCTTCCTCGAAGCCGGGTTCCTCGGCATCATGCTGTTCGGCTGGCATCGCGTGAGTCCGCGCGCACACTTCGCCGCCACGCTCTGCGTGGCCATCGGCACGCTGATCTCGACGTTCTGGATTCTCGCGTCGAACAGCTGGATGCAAACGCCGCAGGGATACGAGATCGTCGACGGACGCGTGGTCGTACTGTCGTGGTGGGACGTGATCTTCAACCCCTCTTTCCCGTATCGACTCGCGCATATGAGCATTGCCGCGTTCGTGGTGGCTGCGCTCGTCGTGGCGGGCACCGGCGCGTGGCACCTGCTGCGCGGGCGTCGCGACCCGGCCGTCAAGACGATGTTCTCGATGGCGATGTGGTTGCTGCTCATCTTCGCGCCGCTGCAAGCTTTCGTCGGCGATCTGCACGGGCTCAATACCCGTGAGCATCAACCGGCGAAGATCGCCGCCATCGAAGGCCTCTGGGAGACAAAGACCGGCGGCACGCCGCTCAACCTTTTCGGCTGGCCCGACATGAAGGCCGAGACCACGCGTTACGCGATCGAAGTGCCGCATCTGGGGAGCCTGATCCTCACGCATAGCTGGGACGGCGAGATTCGCGGCCTGAAGGAATTCCCGAAAGACGAGCGCCCCAACGTGCCGCTGGTGTTCTGGAGCTTCCGCATCATGGTCGGTCTGGGTCTGGCGATGATCGGCGCGGCGCTCGCGGCACTGTGGCTGCGCCGTCGCGGCACGCTCTACGCCTCGCGCAACTTCGCCCGCGTGATGCTGCTGCTCTCGCCGACCGGCTTCATTGCGCTGCTCGCCGGATGGGTCACGACCGAAGCAGGACGTCAGCCCTGGGTCGTGTACGGCGTGATGCGCACGGCGAACGCCATGTCGCCGGTGAGCGCGCAACAGGTACAGGTGTCGCTGCTGGTGCTCGTGCTCGCCTACTTCCTCGTGTTCGGCACGGGCGTGTATTACCTGCTGAAAATTCTGCGCGGCGGACCGGTCGGGGCTGACGTGACGCCGCCCCCGAACCGCGCGCCGGACGCCTCGGCGGGCGCATCGCATACCAATGACGTCCACCACGGGCCGCAGGCGATTCCGGCCATGTCGGGGCTGTCAGGACGCATTGACACCGACAGCGCGCACGCGACCTGATCGTCGTCGGTTGCAACGACACGCGCTCATACCGACACGCCCCGACACACTTCGAACCGCATCGGCACGCTTCGACACTTACCGGACATAGCGAGACTTCTCATGGATCTGACCCTGGCGTGGGCCGCCATCATCGCGCTCGGCCTTTTTCTCTACGTGGTGCTCGACGGTTTCGACCTCGGCATCGGCATCCTCTTCCCGTTCTTCCCCGACGCGCGTGAGCGCGACACGATGATGAATTCTGTCGCCCCCGTCTGGGATGGCAACGAGACGTGGCTCGTGCTCGGCGGCGCCGGTCTGCTCGCGGCGTTCCCGATGGTCTACTCGGTACTGCTCTCCGCGCTGTATCTGCCGCTCGTGCTCATGCTCGTGTGTCTGATCTTCCGCGGCGTGGCCTTCGAGATTCGCGGCAAGTCGCGTCGCACGCGGCAGTGGTGGGACCTCGCGTTCATCGGCGGTTCGGCAGGGGCGACGTTCTTCCAGGGCGTGGCCCTCGGCGCCTACCTGTCGGGCATTCCCGTCGAGCACGGACAGTTTGCCGGCGATGCCTTCGCGTGGGTCACGGCGTTCAATCTGTTCACCGGTCTCGGATTGCTCGTCACGTATGCCCTGCTCGGCGCGTGCTGGCTGATCGGCAAGACCGAGGGCGATCTGCAACGTCGTCTGCGCGTGCTCGCGTGGCCGTTGACGATCGCGCTCGTCGCCACCATGGCCATCGTCTCGTTGTGGACGCCGCTGCGCTTGCCGCTCGTGGCCGAACGCTGGTTCGACGGCCAATGGTTCTGGCGATGCCTGCCGGTGCCGTTCGTCGTCGCGGGTGCCACGCTGGCCATGCGTCGCGTGCTGCAACGCGCGCACGACGCCACGCCGTTCTGGCTCGCGATCGGTCTCGTGTTTCTCGGCTACAGCGGTTTGCTCATCAGCGCGTACCCGTACGCGATTCTGCCGGGCATCACGCTGTGGGACGCCGCCGCGCCGCACTCCAGTCTCTCGTTCACGATGTGGGGCGCGGCCTTCATCATTCCTGTGATCCTCGCCTACACGATGCTGGCGTACTGGGTCTTTCGCGGCAAGGTGGCACACGATGCGCACTATCACTGATCTCGTACGTCCCGGGGTGCGCCGCCAACGCGAGCGCGACGGCACAAACACCCCTGACATGACTCGCCCGGCGTGGCAGCTCATGTGGATTCGCTGGGGATGGTTCGTGGCGCTCTGGTGCGCGGGTGTGGCGGGCACGGCCCTGCTTGCACTACCATTCAAACTCATCATTGCAACTGCCAAATAGGAGCCAGCTTATGAATCGGCTTTCATCCCCGAACGTGACGCGCATTGCAGGGGCCGCGGCCATGGCCGTCACCCTGCTTGCCGGATTCGCCGGCACGGCACGTGCGGAAGGCATGAGCGTTTCATCCAGTGCATTTACCGACAGCGCCCTGCTGCCTGCGATTCACGCTGGCCTCGACGCCTGCGGCGGCGAGAACAAGAGCCCGCCGCTCGAATGGAAGAACCTGCCGCAGGGTACGCGCAGCGTGGTCATCAAGATGACCGATCCGGATGGCGCGAAGGGTGGCGGTGTCGTTCACTGGATTGCCTACAACATCCCTGCATCGATGACGTCGCTGCCCGCCGGCGCTGGCGAGAAAACCGGCCCGAACATCACGGTCGGCAAGAACATCACCGGTTCCGAGGCCTATCGCGGCGCCTGCCCGCCGGTCGGCGACACGCCGCATCACTACATCATCACGGTGACGGCGACCGATATCGCCCCGGGCGATCTGCCTGCCGGGCTCGACGCCAACGGCCTTGCAGCCAGGCTCGCCGGTCACACGCTGAACGGCTCGACGATCGTGGCGCGCTACGGTCGCTGAGGTTGCTGAAGTCACGGGTGACGTGACGTCGACCGGGAAACCTTGCCGGTCGAGCCCTCGATGCGAACGCGACGCCTCAAAAGAAAACGCCAGCGGCATCCACCGCTGGCGTTTCTCGTTTCAGAGCGTCACGATTTAAACGTGTAAATCGAACACGTCAGTCGAACACGTCAGTCGAACGCGCAGAAAGGCGCGAGCCGCTGCGCGATCACTTGTCCCGAGCGAGGGCGAGGAATTCCGTGCGCAGCGCCAGATTCGGCTGCAACTCGCCGAGCATCGACGACGTCACCGTTTCCTCACCGGCCGTGCGAATGCCACGGCTTTCCATGCACATGTGACGGCATGACACCACCACGCCGACCGCCTTCGGTTGCAGATGCGTCATCAGCGCTTCGGCGACTTGCGTCGTCAACCGCTCCTGCACTTGCAGACGACGCGCGAAGCAATCGACCAGACGCGTGAGCTTCGACAGGCCGACGATCTTGCCGTTGGGCAGATAGCCGATCGTCGCCTTGCCGAAGAACGGTGCGAGGTGATGCTCGCAATGGCTGTAGACGGGAATACCGCGCACCACGATCAATTCGTTGTATTGCTCGGCGCCGTCTTCGAAGACCTTGAGCACCTCGGCCGGGTCCTGGTCATAGCCGGCCGTCCATTGACGCCATGCCTTCTGTACACGCGCCGGCGTTTCGTGCAGGCCGGGGCGGTTCGGGTCTTCGCCGATGTGTTTGAGGAATCGCTTCCAGTCGTTTTCGTCGAACGTGTCGTGAGACATATCAATCAAGCTCCGTTGCATTGGATCCGGGGCGCTGCGCCAACACCGCTCGCGCCTCCCCGCGCCGCCGGACATGTGCGCACAATAACAGAGAGTCTCATCGCACGCCGAAAGCCACCTTGACAGGCATGCCCTTTGCGTCGACCTGATGCCGACCTGATGCCCACTTTATGCCGAGCCAGTCCCGATTGCCTCGCCTCTCGCTTTTGCGCTAAGGTGGCGGCGGACACCCGCAACGCACGAGGCGCGCCATGTCGGCAACCCCACGCATGTGCACTAACGCGATGACCCTTGCTGCCGTGGCGACGCTCGCCCTGCTGGCAGGCTGCGGCGACGGCGGCACCAAGCCGTGGCAGGGCTACGTCGAGGGCGAATTCGTCTATGTCGCCTCCTCGCAGGCCGGCACCTTGCAGACGCTTTCCGTCGCGCGCGGCCAACAGGTCAAAGCGGGCGACGCCCTTTTCGATCTCGAAGCCACCTTCGAGATCGCCGCACAGGCCCACGCCCGCGAAACGCTCGCGAGTGCCCAAGCCCAGTTGCGCGATCTCGGCACCGGCAAACGCCCCGACGAGATTGCCGTCTCGGCCGCGCAACTCCAGCAGGCGATTGCCGGGCGCGACAAGGCCGTCACCCAGTTCGACCGCGATCAGGCGCAGTACGCCGCCGGTGGCATCTCGCGCGAGCAGCTCGACGCCAGCCGTGCCGATGCCCGCAGCACCACAGCACGAGTCCAGGAGTTGCAAAGCAGTCTGGCCGTCGCCCGGCTGCCCGGGCGCGAGGCGCAGCGTCAGTCACAGGCCGCGCAGGTCGACGTGGCGCGGGCGTCGCTGGCGCAGGCCGACTGGCAACTCGCGCAGAAACACGCGGTAGCCAACGCCCCGGGGCGCGTGTACGACACGATGTATCGCGTGGGCGAGTGGGTCGCGGCAGGCAGTCCCGTCGTGCGGCTTCTGCCGCCCGCCAACATCAAGGTCCGGTTCTTCGTGCCGCAAGCCGCGCTCGGCGACCTGCATGCCGGTCAGACGGTGCATATCGCTTGCGACGGCTGCGGCGCGGGCGTCGACGCCCGTATCAGCTACGTCGCCAATCAGGCGGAATACACGCCGCCCGTCATCTACAGCAACGACACGCGCGACAAGCTCGTCTACATGATCGAGGCGCATCCGGCCCCGGCCGACGCGATCAAGCTCAACCCCGGGCAGCCGGTGCAGGTGAGTCGTCGATGACCGGCCTCGCCGCCTCGACGCGCGACGGGGCCCCGACGTCCGGCGAAGGCGCCGACGGCGCGCGCAACGGGCATGACATCCACGATAGCCACGACAGCCACGACAGCCCCAACGAACTCGCCATCGACGTGCGTGGACTGAACAAGCACTTCGGTGACAAGCACGTCGTCAAGGACCTGTCGATGCAGGTCCGGCGCGGCGAGATCTTCGGCTTTCTCGGACCGAACGGCAGCGGCAAGACCACCTGCATTCGCATGATGTGCGGCCTGCTCACGCCCGACTCCGGCAGCGGCACGTGTCTGGGCTTCGACATCGTGCGCGAGAGTGCGCAGATCAAGCGGCACGTCGGCTACATGACGCAGCGCTTCTCCTATTGGGAAGACCTGACGATTCGCGAGAACCTCGATTTCGTCGCCCGCGTGTACGGCATGCCGAACCGCAAGGACACCGTCGAGCAGGCCATCGAACGGCTCGGCCTCAAAGCGCGCGCCAATCAACTCACGGGCTCGCTCTCGGGCGGATGGAAACAGCGGCTGGCGCTGGCGGCGTGCATGCTGCACGAGCCGCAGGTCCTGCTGCTCGACGAGCCGACCGCCGGGGTGGACCCGACCGCCCGTCGCGACTTCTGGGAAGAACTGCACGAGCTGGCCGCACGCGGCATTTCGGTACTGGTCAGCACCCATTACATGGACGAAGCCGAGCGCTGCCACAAGCTCGCCTACATCTCGTACGGCGAATTGCTGGCACAAGGCTCGGCGGCGGAAGTCATCGAAAGCCAGCACCTGTCGACGTGGACCGTGCATGGCGACGATCTCGTCGATCTCGCCCGGGAACTGCGCGAGCAACCCGCCGTGGCGCAAACGGTCGCATTCGGCAGCGCCCTGCACGTGAGCGGCACGGATGCCGACGCGCTGGGCAAACTGCTTCGCGATCTGGCCGACACGCGCGGCCTTCGCGTAACGCCCATCGACACGAGTCTGGAAGACGTGTTCATCTATCTGATGAGCCACGCCAGGGACAACTTCGGAGACGGGACGTGAGCGCGCCGCTCGGGTTCTCCATCGCCCGCTGGTGGAGCATCGTCTGCAAGGAATTCCTGCAACTGCGGCGCGACCGGGTGACGTTCGCCATGATCGTCGCCGTGCCGCTCGTGCAACTGACGCTCTTCGGCTTCGCCATCAATACCGATCCGAAGCACATGCCCACCGCCGTGCTGATGCACGACGACAGCGAGTTCACCCGCAGCTTCGTCGCTGCAATGGAGCACTCCGAATACTTCCGCCTCACGGAAACGCTGTCGAGCGAAGAGGCGGGCCGCGCTGCGTTGGCACAGGGCCGCGTGCAGTTCGTGCTCAATATCCCGACCGATTTCACGCGACGGTTGTTGCGTGGCGAGCGCCCCGCCCTGCTCGTCGAAGCCGATGCCACCGACCCGATGGCGATGGCCTCCGCGCTCGGTGCACTACCCGCGATCGCGCAGTCCGTCGCGCAGAAGGACCTGACCGGACCACTGGCCGGGCTGGCAGGCGGGCAGAGTGCGTTCGACGTGCAGGTGCACCGTCTGTACAACGCCGAGGGCATCACGCAGTACAACATCATTCCCGGCCTGATGGGCGTGATCCTCACCATGACGCTCGCGATGATGACCGGGCTGGCGATCGTGCGCGAACGTGAGCGCGGCACCATGGAGAATCTGCTCGCGACACCGGTGCTGCCCATCGAAGTGATGACGGGCAAGATCGTGCCGTACATCGCCATCGGTCTGATTCAGGCGAGCATCATCCTGATCGCGGCGCGCTTCGTGTTTCACGTGCCGTTCGAGGGCAGCGTGATCGCCATCTATCTGTCGGCGCTCGTCTTCATCGCCGCCAACCTGACGGTCGGTATCGCGCTCTCGTCGTTCGCGCAGAACCAGTTGCAGGCGATGCAGCTCACCGTGTTCTACTTTCTGCCGAACATGCTGCTGTCCGGCTTCATGTTTCCGTTTCGCGGCATGCCTGCGTGGGCGCAGGCGATCGGCAACGTGCTGCCGCTGACGTATTTCAACCGGCTCATCCGCGGCATTCTGCTCAAGGGCAACGGTTGGGCGGACGCCTGGCACGATCTGTGGCCGCTGCTCGTTTTCTGCGCCGTGCTCATGACGGTGGCCGTCAGATTCTATAAACGCACGCTCGACTGAACCGCCTATGCGAGCCGCCCGCCACGCGCTTTCGCGCCTCACCTCTTGCCCACCGACGCTCGCCATGATGGGCGGGCTGATCGTGGTGTGCGCGCTCGCCGCTGCGCTGTCGGGCTGCGCCGTCGGCCCCGATTTCCACACGCCCGACACCCCGGCCGTCGCGCGATACACGACCGGCGCACAGCCCGATACGACCTCGGGTACGTTGAACCTTGATGCACCGCAAGGTCAACGTCAGACGCTCACGACCGATGCCGACGTGCCCTCCGCCTGGTGGACACGCTTCGGCTCGGCCGAACTGAACGCGCTCGTCGCGCAGGCGCTCGACGACAGTCCGACACTGCGACAGGCCGAAGCCAAGCTGCGGCAGGCGCAGGAGGACTATCGCGCGCAGGCGGGCGCGCGGCTCTTGCCATCGGCCGATCTGAAACTCTCGGGCACGCGCGAGCAGGTCGACCTCGCGTCGTTCGGTATTACCAGCGTGCCCAGCCCCGGGCCGTTCACGCTGTACAACGCCAGTGTGGACGTGTCTTACACGCTCGATGTCTTCGGCGGCAATCGCCGTGCGCTCGAAGGGCTGGCCGCGCAAGTCGACTATCAACGCTTCGAACTCGACGCGGCACGGCTCTCGCTCGCCGGCAATGTCGTCACCGCCGCGCTGCGTCAGGCCAGCGCTCGCGCGCAACTCGCCGCGCTCGAAGGCATGCTCGTCGCACAACGCCGGCAGCTCGACATAACACGCTCGCGTGAGCGCGTCGGAGGCGTGGCAACGCTCGACGTCCAGAATCAGGCTGCGCTGGTCGCGCAAACGGAAGCGCAATTACCGGGGCTTCGTTTGCAGATATCGCAATACGATCATCAGTTGGCACGTTGGGTCGGTCAGGCGCCCGGCGCCTTCACATCGCCAGCCATCGACATCACCTCGCTGCAATTGCCGCAGACGGTGCCGGTCTCGCTACCGTCGACGCTGGCTCAACGGCGGCCCGACATCCAGGCCGCGCAGGCACTGCTGCATAAAGCGAGTGCCGATGTCGGCGTGGCGACGGCGAACCTGTATCCGCAATTCACCCTGACGGGCAGCTTCGGCACCCAGCGCATGCGCACGGCCGATCTGGGCGATGGCATCAACATCTGGAACCTCGGCATGAACCTGCTGCAACCGCTCTTTCGCGGCGGCGAGCTACGTGCCCAGCGACGCTCGGCCATCGCCGCGTACGATGCGGCACTCGCTTCGTATCGGGACACGGTGCTGCTGGGCCTCGCGCAAGTAGCGGACGCGATGCGCGCCCTCGAAGCCGACGCGGACAAGCTCACCGCACAGGCCGACGCCGCGCAGCGCGCCGAGAACGCGTACCGAATCTCAAGCGAGCGTTACCGTGTCGGGGGCATCAGCCATCTGGCATTGCTGGACGCCCAGCGTCAGGCACTCGATGCGCTCCGAGCGCGGCTGGACACGCAAGGCGCGCGGCTGGTGGACACCGCTGCGCTGTGGCAAGCGCTGGGAGGCGCGACGATGGCGTCATCGGCAGGGAACGGCGATGTCACACCCCGCACCGCCGACGACGTCAGCCCTGCGAATCCGCCTCGTCGCTAAGACATTTCATCAACGTACCCACGGGCGCACGCTTGAGCGCCGACTGACGCACCAGCACCCCAAGCTCGCGCGTGAGCGGCGCGCCTGACAGCGGCAGCACCTGCACGCCCGATGCCGCTTTAGCGGCTTTGGCGACGTTGTCGGGCTCGTTGGCACTGCGGCCCCGCAGCGCGCCACGAGCGGGCGCACCCGACGCCTTCGCGTCGACCGGCAGACCGATGAGCGTGGCCGGCACGATGGACCATCCGAGTCCCGCGCGCACCATGCGCAGAATCACTTCGGGCTCGTCGAGCTCCACGCCCTCACGCACCCACAGCCGGTGACGTCGCAAGTACCGGTCGACGAGATCGCCACCGTAGGAGCGCCGGTTGTAGCGCACGAACGGCAGCGCCGACGCCCAGTCGGCGACGTCTCCGCGCGTGCCCTTCGGCGCAATCGCAACGTACGGCTCGTGCATGAGCGTGAGCCACTTCATGTCGGCCGGCACCCCGATGCGCGGACGGATCATCACCGCCAGATCGAGCTCCTTGGCGTCGAGTTGCGCGAGCAGTTGCACCGACATGCCGGGCACGATGTTCAGATGCGGCATGGCGCCAAGCGCGGTCCAGCGCTGTACCGCACCGGGCAAGAGACCGAGCTGCACCGTGAGGATCGCACCGACGTGGATGGGCGCGAGCGCCGCCAGCCCGCCCTGCGCCCCGGCGTCCCCACGCATCGCCTGATAGCCCGCAATCACGCCTTGCGCCTGCGCCAGCAGACGTCGCCCGTCGTCCGAGAGCGACACGGCGCGCCCGGTGCGCTCGAACAGTTGCACGCCAAGGTCGTCTTCGAGACGCTGGATCTGGGCGCTCACGGCCGATTGCGTCAGCCCGAGACGCGCGCCGGCCGCCGAGAACGACGCGGTTTCGGCAGCCGTGACGAAGGTTTTCAGGTAGCGGATCATGGATCGAAAATTTCTATGCTGAGCGGTCGAATTATTCGTTTCTGATTATTTTTATCGATGGATAGAATTTACAGCAAATCGACGCACCCATCGCGATACGCGCTATGCACGACGTCGTTCAACCCCACATTGCACCGGAGTCCCCTATGGCCACGCCTCTTTTCCATCTCGCCTTTCCCGTCCACGATCTCGCTGCGGCCCGCCAGTTCTACGGTGACGTGATGGGCTGTGCCGAGGGCCGGAGCTCGGATCACTGGATCGACTTCGACTTCTTCGGCCATCAACTGGTCGCGCACCTGTCGCCGGACGACGCCGGCAAGCGCATCACCAACCCGGTGGACGGCGACGACGTCCCCGTCCCGCATTTCGGCGTTATCCTTGACATGCCTGCATGGCACGCGCTCGCCGACCGGCTGCGCGCGGCGGGCACGCGCTTCGTGATCGAGCCGCATATCCGTTTCGCCGGGCAAGTCGGCGAGCAGGCGACGCTGTTCTTCTACGACCCGTCGGGTAACGCGCTGGAGTTCAAGGCGTTCGCCGACATGTCGCAGGTGTTCGCCAAGTAACCGCGAGTCAGCGGCCAGGCCGTGGACCGGCGCGTCGGTCAGGCCATCCGAATTCCCGACGTCGTCACCGGGCTTGTCCCGGACGACGTCGGTTTGTGTTTGTTGTTGGTATGCGTCTCACATCGTTCGAGAGTCTTCTCATGAGCCAATTCGTTATTTCAGCCCCGCCCCAGGCGTCGGTCTCTGTGGCCGGCAGCGACGCCCGCTTCCCCGTGCGCCGCGTGTTTTGCGTCGGCCGTAACTACGCCGCACACGCCCGCGAGATGGGCAGCAACCCGGACCGTGAACCGCCGTTCTTCTTCATGAAGCCGGCCGACGCCGTCGTGCCCGCCGAGGGCACGCTGCCCTATCCGCCGCTCACGAGCGAGCTGCATCACGAGATCGAACTGGTTGTCGCCATCGGCGCCGACGGCGAGAACGTGGATGCGGGCGATGCGCTGTCGCTGGTGTGGGGCTATGGCGTGGGCGTGGACCTGACCCGTCGCGATCTGCAACAGCAGGCCAAGGACACGCGTCGGCCGTGGGACTGGGGCAAGGCGTTCGACGCCTCGGCACCGTGCGGCCCGCTGCACGCCGTGGCCGACGTCGGTCATCCGAACGAAGGCCGCGTGTGGCTCGACGTGAACGGTGAGAACCGTCAGACGGGCGACCTCAACGAACTGATCTGGTCGGTGCCCGACCTGATCGCCGAGATCTCGCGCAGCGTGAAGCTCGCAGCCGGCGATCTGATCTTCACCGGCACGCCCGCCGGCGTCGGTCCGCTCGAACCGGGCGACAAGGTGAGCGCCGGCGTCGCCGGCGTGGGCGAGATCGCCTTCACCGTCGGCCAGAAACCGGCCGCCTGAGCGAGCCCCGTCAGGGGTTGCCTGACGTGACGGCAAGGATATCCACAGCAACTGTTGATAACCCTTTGCATAAGTCCCCTGCCGGCGGCGCAATCGCCCGCCGGCATTGACTGTCAAGTGCATTGCCTAATTTGCCGTCACGCGCGTCTTCACTCGCTTCTTCATGCATCGCCTCACCATCGCTCATTGACGCAACGCCGTCGTCTCCCCATGCACCGCTGCCTCGCGTGAAACATTTGCCGCACGCGTGCCTTCCGGTCGTTCAATCCTGAAACGTTTTTCGCTGCACAGCGCAAATTTCGCCACCGTGCTCGTCGAACTTCTCTGACGATTCAATAGGTTGCGAGCATTGGCATGCTTCTCGCATTAATGAGGTGGCAAGCCGTCCGCCCCCGGGGAAGTCTCTTCGCCAGGCCGACTGCCTCGGGAATCACGCCATGCACGCCACATGGCCCCGGCACGCCCGATGCCTATCCCTCGCCGGGAGCGCCCCGGGTGCGGACGGATTTGCACCAGAGACCGACGGCGCGTGAAGCGTCAGATGTCAAAGACGCCGCGCCGGCCGGTCGGATCGGACAAGGGAATCGAATCAGGGAGAGGATCATGCAAATGCGCCGCACCGGGCCTTGCGCCCTAAGTCCCTGCGTCAGATCGCTCGCACCGGCGAGCCCGGCCAAGTCGGCCCGTCGTCATCCGCGCGAGCGGTGTGCAAGCTGGCGACACCGTCGGCACGAAGCCGCTGGCGATCGCCGTCATGTCGCGCCCGGTCGGGCGCTGCGCTGAAGCCACACTTCGGCGAGGCGACGCCGTCCGGTGACTTCAGCGCGTGGCTGTCGTCGGCATGGCGCACGGCAGCCGGTCGGCACGTTTTCTGCCCGCTATCAGATATCCATCAGCTATCTTCGGCCCACGCCTTGGCCGCGCGCACCGCGCGTTGCCAACCGCCGACCGCACGCTCGACCTCCTGCTCGGACAGCTTGCGCGAGAAGCGCTGCTGCAACTGCCACTGGCGCTGCAACGTGTCGATGTCGGGCCAATAGCCTACGGCCAGTCCCGCGAGGTAGGCCGCACCGGCGGCCGTCGTCTCGATCACCTTCGGACGCACGACATCCGCCCCCAGCAGATCAGCCTGCCACTGCATGAGCAGATCGTTGGCCGCTGCGCCGCCGTCCACTCGCAACTCCGACACATGCAGACCGGCATCGGCCTCCATGGCGCGCAGCACGTCGAGTGTCTGGAAAGCGATGCTGTCGAGCGCGGCGCGGGCCACATGGGCTGCCGTGGTGCCGCGCGTGGCGCCGAACAGTGTGCCGCGCGCGTGCGGCTGCCAGTGGGGTGCGCCGAGTCCGGCAAACGCGGGCACGAGCACGACGCCGTCGGCATCGGGCACGCTCGTCGCCAGCGCTTCGACATCGCGCGAGTGACGAATGATGCCCAGTCCGTCGCGTAACCATTGCACGACCGCACCGCCGATGAAGATGCTGCCTTCGAGCGCGTAGTCCACCCGGTTGCCGATCTTCCACGCGACCGTGGTGAGCAGGTTATGGCTCGACGCCTGCGGCTTGTCGCCGGTGTTCATGACCATGAAACAGCCCGTGCCGTAGGTGTTCTTCACCATGCCGGGCGAGAGACACATCTGACCGAACAACGCGGCCTGCTGATCGCCCGCAATGCCGGCGATCGGCACCGGCGCAGAGAACAGCGGCGTGGCCGTATGCCCGTAGACTTCGCTCGACGAGCGCACCTCCGGCAGCATGCTGCGCGGCACGTCGAGCAACGCGAGGAGTTCGTCGTCCCATTCGAGCGAGTGGATGTTGAAGAGCATGGTGCGCGAGGCGTTCGACACATCCGTCACATGCAGCTTGCCGCCCGTGAGGTGCCACACCAGCCAGCTATCGACCGTACCGAAGGCGAGATGGCCCGCCTCGGCCGCCTCGCGCGCGCCGTCGACATGATCGAGAATCCAGCGGATCTTGCTGCCCGAGAAGTAGGAGTCGATGCGTAGACCGGTGCGACTCGCGACCAGCGCTTCGTTGCCTTGCGCACGAAGCTGCTCGCAGAAGTCCGCCATACGACGGTCTTGCCACACGATGGCGTTGTACACCGGCTCGCCCGTGCGGCGATCCCAGACAATCGTGGTCTCGCGTTGATTCGTAATGCCGATGGCCGCGATGTCGCTGCCGGCCACACCGGCGTGCGTCAACGCCTCGGCGGCGACACCGGCCTGCGTCGACCAGATTTCGCGCGGGTCGTGCTCGACCCAGCCGGGATGCGGATAGATCTGACGAAATTCCTTCTGTGCGATCGCTACCACATGACCGTCGCGATCGAACAGTAGCGCTCGCGAACTCGTGGTGCCCTGATCGAACGCGAGGATGTACGCGCCTCCTGACATTGTCTTCGTCTCCTTGATGCGATGGCGGCCGCACTGGACGGCGGCCGCTCTTTGCTTTGTGTGGCGCTCAGGTCACCACTTGGGCCAACGCGCTCAGGCGGCCATGGCCAGATGCTGCTCGAACCATTGGGCCACGCTGGCCTCGCCTTCCTTGCCGACGTGCAAGCCGAGTTTGGTCCGGCGCCACAACACGTCCTGTGCAGTGCGCGCCCATTCGTATTGCACCAGATAGCGCAGTTCGGCCTCGTACAGATCGCCGCAGATGCGCTGCCCCAGACCGTCGAGCGAATTCGCATCGCCCACGAGCACGTGCGTGCGTGTGCCATACGTGTGGGCGTAGCGCTGCGCGAGCGACGCCGGCAGCCACGGCATCTGTGCACGCAGCGACGTCTCGAACACGCCGGCGTCCGGTTCGGCCATGTCGCCGCCCGGCAGCGGTGCGCCGGCCGTCCAGTCGCCGTGCGTAAAGCCCAGCGCGCCATGAAGATGCGACATCGCCTCTTCCGCGAGACGACGATAGGTCGTGATCTTGCCGCCGAACACCGACAGCAGTGGTGCGCGCGTGCCGGGGGCATCGAGTTCGAGCTTGTAATCCCGCGTCACCGCCGACGGATTGGCGACGTCCTCCTCCATCAGCGGACGCACGCCCGCGTACGTCCAAACGACATCGGCCGGCGTAATCGCCTTCGTGAAGTACTCGCTGGCCGACTTGCAGAGGTAGTCGATCTCGTCGTCGTTGATCGCCACCGTTGCGGGGTCACCGAGATATTCGAGATCGGTCGTGCCGATGAGCGTGAAATCGCGCTCGTAAGGAATCGCGAAAATGATGCGCTTGTCGGGATTCTGGAAGATGTACGCGTGGTCGTGATCGAACAGCTTGCGCGTCACGATGTGGCTGCCCTTGACGTTGCGGATACGATGCGTCGCCTCCTGACGCAGCACGTCGCCCAGCAGGTGACCGACCCACGGTCCGGCCGCGTTGACGATGGCGCGCGCACGCACGGTCTGACGCTCGCCCGCCGTCGTCTCGAGATGCGCCGTCCAGGAGTGTTCGCCACGCTCGGCGCCGGTCAGACGCGTGCGCGTGAGCACCGTTGCGCCTCGCTCGGCGGCATCCTGCGCGTTGAGCACCACAAGGCGTGCGTCCTGCACCCAGCCGTCGGAGTACACGAACCCGCGCGTCAGATCGCGACGCAGCGGCACGCCTGCCGGATGCTGACGCAGATCGATGCCGCGCGAACCGGGGAGAATCTCGCGTCGCGCGAGGTGGTCGTAGAGGAACAGGCCCGCGCGAATCATCCAGGCCGGGCGCAGATTCGGCATGTGCGGCATGACGAAACGCAGCGGCCACATGATGTGGGGCGCGGCGCGCAGCAGCACTTCGCGCTCCTGCAACGCTTTGCGCACCAGCCCGAACTCGTAGTACTCGAGATAGCGCAGGCCACCGTGGATCAGCTTGGTACTGGCCGACGACGTATGCGACGCCAGATCGTCCTGCTCGACGAGCAACACGCGCAGGCCGCGACCGGCGGCGTCGCGGGCGATGCCCGTACCGTTGATGCCGCCCCCCACGACCAGCAGGTCATACGGGGCGGCAGGCGCAGCGGCTGCGGAAGATGTCGTGGAGGCCAGTCCGTTCACGGCTGGGGATTGCGCGGGTGTCTGCACGTCGTCACTCCCAATATCGGGGGCAAATCAGGGAAAAGGTCGAACGGGTTCACGAAAGCTCGGAATGTTAGAAATGTTCGGAATTTTCGCAAACGCTCTGAAAATGTTCGTTTTCGAACATCAACATTCGAATTCTAACAGATCACGCCACATGAGTTTCGAATTCGCACATTTCAACGTCCCGATGTGGGCGTTCGCACATTCGTCATCGCACGCGTCCGGGCGGCGTCAGTCCGCCACGTGGACCCGCGTTCCGGCCTCGGCAATCACCGCCTCCATGCCTGCCGGGACCGGGCGGTCGGTGAACAACGCATCGACTTGCGAAAGATGGCCGAGCCGCACGAGCGCCGGACGTCCGAACTTGCTGTGATCGGCGGCCAGAAACACCGTACGGGACTGCGCGATGATCGCTTCGGCCACCCGCACTTCGCGGTAGTCGAAATCGCGCAACGTCCCGTCGGCGTCAATGGCGGAGATCCCCACGATGCCGAAGTCGACCTTGAACTGACGAATGAAATCGAGCGTGGCCTCGCCCGTCACGCCTTGATCGCGTGCGCGCACCACGCCGCCGGTGATGATGACCTCGGCGTCGGCGTAGTTGCTCATCATCGCCGCCACGTGCAGGTTGTTGGTGATGACACGCAGACCACGATGGCGCGACAACGCTCGCGCCACGGCTTCCGTGGTGGTGCCCAGATTGATGAAGAGGGAGGCGTGATCGGGAATTTGCTCGGCGAGACGCACCGCGATGCGACGCTTTTCGTCGGCCAGTTGCGTCTGACGGGCGTCGTACGCGTCGTTCTCCGCGCCGCCGGGCAAGCCGACGCCCCCGTGGTAGCGCCGCACCCACTTGCGTTCGGCCAGGAAATTGATGTCGCGGCGGATGGTTTGCGGCGTGACGTCGAAGCGCGCCGCCAGTTCGTCGACGGTCAGGAAGCCATCGCGGCGAACCGCGTCGAAAAGCGATTGCTGGCGCGGGTTGAGCGACGCCTGTGTCGCATCACCCGTCGCAGCAGGGCCTTCGGGGATGTCGAGGGCATCGACAGGGTCGGCGGATTCGACAGATTCGGTAGAGGACATCGGCACGCACACAGGTAATAGCCTTCGCGCCGCCCGACCGGCCGCGCGTTCGCCGTCATGATACTCCGCCGTTGTATGACGTCGCGGTGACAACAGCATGGCAGCCGGGCCGACGCCGCCACCGCCCGATGACGCGACGGCGTCTGCGCGAGCCTGAATTGGTCCCTGCGAAGACGCCGGGAAGCCCTCAGAGGCACTGACGCACGGCGTCGGCCAGCGATTGCGGGCCCGTCGAGCCGAGGTAGAGCGACCCTTCGCTGCCCGGCTTGCGCGGGGCGAGGTCGAGAATGGCGAGAATGCCGTCGTCCTGAGACGAGAGTTCGAGCGTCTGTCCCACACCCGCCTTGACCCGCTGCAAACGGGCGTAGGGCAGTTGCTTCTTCCAGAGACGCGCGGTGCAGGCGCTCACGCGCGGGAAAGTCTTCTTCGACGATCCCTGCCAGACGGCGCCATTGGCGCGCGCATCGCTGATCGTGTCGCGATAGGCAGGCAACGTCTCGACTTTTACGTTTTCCGGTGCGACGTCGGCGACGCTGCCCACCGGCGGATCGTCAGGCTTGGCCGCGACCGGCGCGGTCTGCGCGCACCCGGCGAGCAGCACCGCCAGCGCCAGACTTGCGAGGCTCGCCGCCCGCACGACACCGCGCTGCGCATCGCGCACCGTGCCGAAATTCGTGTTGATGCCCCGGTTCATGGCCCCGCTCCACACTTGCAAATCGTTGCCGCACGCGTCGCGTCAACTGGCAGTCTCCGGCTGTCACGGCAGGCCGGGCGAAATCTTGACGTCATGCAGGATCTGGTCGAGGCGCGCCATCTCCGGCAGCCACGGGATGTCTTGATGCATCCGTGCCGGGCCGCCACGCGCGCCGTCTTGTTCATTGATGTTGACCGGCTTGTTGTTCACTCACGCGCACGCCCGTTTCACGCGCCAGTTTCGCAAACGAATCTGCGAAACCTGCGGCCTGTCGGGTGACGCATTGCCGATTGGCGCTCATCTTACTCGTGTTATTCATAGCATGGCAATTCGCGCAATGCGCGCCGGCCCGAATCGCGTATATTGGCGGTTTCTGTCACACTGCGTCGCACCGCTTCGCGTCCCATCCAGCAGCGAAGCCAGCGTGCGACCCCGCCCGCCGGACTACGGACTCACCGTCCTGCCGGTACGCCATAAGCGATAACAACAAGCGGGCCGCGTCTTCACCTGCGGCGCACGTGAATCCTGCCAACCCGAATCACTTTTTGCGACTGTCCCGATTTCCATGTCCAGCAATGCGCAAGCCCCGATCATCGTTATTGCCCCCGATTCGTTCAAAGGTTCGCTGAGCGCGCCTGAAGTGGCGCAAGCCATCGCGTCCGGCATTGCCCGCGTGCTGCCGCAGGCCGATCTGCGTCTGCGCCCGATGGCCGACGGCGGCGAAGGCACGCTCGATGCCCTGCTCTCCGCCGGCGGACGTCGCGTGCCGTTGTCGGTGCGCGGCGCGGGCAACGCCTCAGTCACGGCCGAGTACGGCGTCATGCCCGACGGCACCGGCGTGCTTGAGAGCGCCAACGTCGTGAGCATCACCGACCCGGTCGGCATGCAGACCCCCGTGGCCGAGCGCTCGACGATCGGTCTCGGCGAGTTGCTGCGCGCCCTGCTCGACACCGGCGCACGACGCGTGCTCATCGGTCTGGGCGGCAGCAGCACGAACGATGGCGGCGCCGGTCTGCTCGTCGGCCTCGGTGCGCGCCTGCTCAACGAAGCCGGTGAAGAGGTCCCGCCGGTGCCGGCCGCGCTGCATCGTGTGGCCTCGATCGATCTGAACGGACTCGACGCTCGCCTGAAAGACTGCGAACTGGTGGCGATGTCCGACGTCAACAATCCGCTGAACGGCACGCAAGGCGCGACGGCCATCTTCGGGCCGCAGAAGGGCGTGAGCGAAGCGCAGGTCGAACCGCTCGACCGCGCCATCGCCCACTTCGCCGGTCATGCGCATCGTGCGTTCAACGCCAGCGAAGCGGCCAGCCGTGCAGGCGCGGGTGCCGCAGGCGGTCTGGGTTTCGCCCTGCACCTGCTGGGTGCACAATTCCGCTCCGGCGCGGAAGTGGTCGCGGAACGCGTCGGTCTGCCGCAAGCGGTGGAAGGCGCTGACTGGCTCATCACCGGCGAGGGCCGCAGCGACGGTCAAACGCTGTCGGGCAAGACCCCGATGATCGCCGCGCAGGTCGCCATCAAGGCGGGCGCGACGGCGTCGCTGCTCTCGGGCGCCATCGACCGCAGCGCGCTCGACAATCTCTCGCGCGTCTTCTCCGGATGCTTCTCGCTGACGTTCGGACCGACCACGCTCGAGAAGGCCATCGCAGACGCCGCCGGCCTGCTGGCGGACAGCGCCGAACAGATGACTCGCCTGCGTTATACGCACAAGGGCTGAGCACCGCACGTCGCGTCGCGCCCCTGGAGAGTCAGCCGAGTCCGGCGATCCTCTCCCGCAGGCGCGGTGCGGCGAAGTCGAGAAAGACACGTAACTTCAGGGGCAGCGGCGTCTGCCCCTTGTGCACGAGATTGACGGGAAGCGGCATGGCTTCGAAGTCTTTCAGCACGACGCGCAAGGCATCGTCGCCGAGCGCCTGCGCGACCTGATACGACAACACGCGCACGAACCCCACGCCGAGCACGGCGGCCGAGATCGCGGCTTCGGCAGTGTTTACCGCCAACCGGGAGTGAATCGGCACCGACTGCCCGGTTCTGCCCTCACCGAACTCCCACGCCCGGCGCGACGCCAGCACTTCGAACGTAATGCAAGCGTGCCCCTCAAGGTCCCGGGGTCGCTGCGGTACGCCATGCGCCGCGAGATAACCGGGACTCGCGCAGATCACCCGGCGCACCGCGCCGATGCCCCTCGCCACCAGTGAACTGTCCGGCAAATCGCCGATGCGCAACGCGACGTCCGCGTGTTCGTCCATCAGATGCACGACACGATCGGTCAGCATCAGACGCACGTCGATCTCCGGATACTGCGCCAGGAATTCCGCGACCACGGGCAGCACATGCAGACGACCGAACACGACCGGCGCCGTGAGTACCAGTTCCCCCTTCGGTGTGACGTACTCGCCCGTCGCCGTCCGCTCGGCCTCGCCAATGTCTTCGAGAATCCGGCGGCACGCCGCCACGTAGGCGCTGCCCGCTTCGGTCAGCGACAACTGACGCGTGGTCCGGTGCAACAACCGGGTCTTCAGGTGCGCCTCGAGCTCTCCCACCTTGCGACTGACCGTGGCCAACGGCATGCCGAGGCGACGCGATGCGGCCGACAGACTTCCCGCGTCGACCACCGCGATGAGGATGGACATCGATTCGAGCCGATTCATGGACCCTACCAAATTTCGGAAAGATGATTCCTGATCTTGATGGATTCTCTACATAGGTGCAAGCGCGTAATGTCCGTCATCAAACGTGGTACCGCACCGTCAGGCACCGTCCGGCCCTATCCGGCCGTGTAGGTCTGACTCGACGGGCGTCCACATCCGGTGACCTTCATGACAGGAACGCAATATGCCATCGCCCAACACCCCGACCTCCCCCAGCACGCCCAGTGCTGCAGCACCGCCGCCCGAGATCGCGTCGCGCAGCAAGATCGTCATGATGGCGATCGTCGCAGGTGCGGTGATCACCAACATCTACTGCACGCAGCCGATCCTGCCCCTGATTGCGACGAGCATGCACGTCGATCTGGGGACGGTGGATCTCGTCGCCGCCGCCGCGTTGCTCGGCTTCTCGTCGGGCCTCGCCCTGCTGCTGCCGCTTGGCGACCGTTACGACCGCCGCAAGCTCGTGCTCGTGCAGATTGCCCTCGCCTTCTGCTTTGCGCTGGCCGCCGCCTTTGCCCCCGGCATCTGGGCATTGATCGCGGCGTCGTTCAGTCTGGGCGTGGTGTGCTGCGTGCCGCAGCAACTGGTGCCGTTCGCGGCCGTCATGTCACGCCCGGAGCAACGCGGCCGGTCCGTCGGCACAGTGGTGAGCGGCATCATGGTTGGCATTCTGCTCGGACGCACGATTGCCGGCATCGTCGGCGAGACCTTCGGCTGGCGTGCCGTCTACGGCATGGAGGCAGCCTTCATGATCCCGGTGTGGTTCGCGGCGGCCGTGCTGTTGCCGAAAGGACGTCCGAGCACCGACCTCTCGTATGCTCGCCTGCTGGCCTCGCTGTGGCCGCTCGCCCGCGATCATCGCCCGCTTCGGGAGTCGATGATGATTCAGGCGCTGTTGTGGGCCTGCTTCAATGCGTTCTGGGTGAACCTCGCCGCGCTGCTCGCGAGCGGACCGTGGCACCTCGGCAGCGCGTGGGCGGGAGGCTTCGGCATCATCGGTGCGGCGGGTGCGTTCGCGGCGTCGCTTGGCGGACGCGCCACCGACAAGCTCGGCCCGCGCGGCATCGTCGGCGCGAGCATCGGTATCGTCACGCTGTCCTATCTGGTGCTCGGCGGCGCAAACGTGTCGCTCGCGTTGCTCGTGATCGGTGTGATCGTGCTCGATATCGGCGTGCAGGCGGGCCTCGTCGCCAACCAGACGCGTGCGTTCGCCGTCGACCCGAAAGCGCAGGGACGCATCAACAGTCTCTACATGACGGCGACGTTCTTCGGCGGCGCGGTGGGCGCGACCGTCAGCGGCTGGCTGATGGCGCGCTTCGGATGGACGGGCGTCGTCGCACTGGGTGTCGTGCTGGGCGCACTCGCGTTGGCGCTTCACTGGGCGGGTGGACTGCGCCGCCCGGTAGTCGCGGGCGACAACGCATCCGCGATGTAATCGATCGGCATCCGGTGTCGCGCCTCGCGCCGGATGCCGTCGGCATCACACCATCAAATCCACGAACTGATGCACCGGCATCGTCTCCAGTCGTTGCCGGTCGAGCGCCACGTCGAGAATGCGGGTCTGCGCGCGGGCGGCGAAGCGGCGCGCCAGGTTCGTTCTGAACTTCTCCACGAGCAACGGCATGCCTTCGTCGCGACGCCGCTTGTGGCCGATCGGGTATTCGACAAGTACTTCGTCGAGCACGGTGCCGTCGTTCAGCGTGACGCTCAGCCCGTTGGCGATCGAGCGCTTGTCCGGATCGTGATAATCGCGCGTGAACTGCGGGTCTTCCTCGCAGACGATCTTCGCGCGCAACGCGTCGATACGCGGGTCGGCCGCCACGTCGTCCTCATAGTCGGATGCCGTCAAGCGTCCGAACAGCAACGGCACGGCGACCATGTACTGAATGCAGTGATCGCGATCCGCCGGATTGGCGAGCGGCCCCTGCTTGTCGATGATGCGAATCGCCGCCGCATGCGTGCGAATCTTCACCGAGCGGATGTCCTCGGCGCGGCGCCCCATCGACGCCAGTTGCCGGTGCAGCGTCATGGCAGCCTCGGCAGCCGTCTGCGCATGAAACTCGGCGGGGAACGAAATCTTGAACAGCACGTTCTCCATCACGTACGACCCATAAGGCCGCTGAAAGGCGAACGGCTTGCCCTTGAACAGCACGTCGTAAAAGCCCCACGTCTTCGCCGTCAGCACGGACGGATACCCCATCTCCCCCGTGCGCGCCATGAGTGCGAGACGCACCGCGCGGCTCGTTGCATCCCCGGCGGCCCATGACTTGCGACTGCCGGTGTTGGGCGCATGACGATACGTGCGCAGGCTCTGTCCATCGACGAACGCCAGCGAAAGCGCGTTGATCAGCTCGTCGCGCGAGAGGCCCAGCATCTCGCCGACCACCGCCGTCGATGCGACCTTGACCAGCACCACGTGATCGAGCCCGACCTGATTGAACGAGTTCTCCAGCGCGAGACATCCCTGAATCTCGTGCGCCTTGATCATCGCCGCGAGCACATGACGCATCGTGAGCGGCGGCTGCCCTTGCGCGACCGCTGTGCGCGAGAGCCAGTCGGCCGTCATCAGGATGCCGCCGAGATTGTCGGACGGATGCCCCCACTCGGCGGCGAGCCACGTGTCGTTGAAGTCCAGCCAGCGGATCATCGCGCCCAGACTGAACGCGGCCTGCACCGGATCGAGCTGATACGGCGTGCCGGGCACCTTCGCCCCGTTCGGCACGACGGTGCCCGGCACGATGGGGCCCAGCAGTTTGGTGCACGCAGGATAAGAGAGCGCTTCGAAACCGCACCCGAGCGTGTCGATCAGGCAGTAACGCGCGGTATCGAAGGCAAGATCGCTGCGGATCTCGTAGGTCAGGACGTAGTCGACAATGTGGGTCAGCACGTTGTCGGGCGAGGGGCGCACGTTCGAAATGGGTGAATTTTTCCGAACGCTCGATTCATTTGCAGACATCGACTACCTCCTGTGACGGGGATCAGCGCCTCGTCAGAACGCATCTCCCGGAACGCGGACCCAGCCTTCCATCAGCACACGGGCACTGCGGCTCATGATGGCCTTCGTGACCGTCCACTCGCCGCCCGCCTCGTTGGCCTCTGCACCCACACGCAACGTGCCCGACGGGTGGCCGAAGCGCACGGCATTGCGTGCGCCGCCCCCGGCGGCCAGATTCACGAGCGTGCCCGGAATGGACGCGGCCGCGCCGATACACACCGCCGCCGTGCCCATCATCGCATGATGGAGCTTGCCCATCGACAGCGCGCGAACCAGCAGGTCCACGTCACCGGCATTCACGACCTTGCCGCTCGACGCCGTATAGCCCGCAGGCTTCGCCACGAACGCGACCTTCGGTGTGTGCTGGCGCGTTGCCGCTTCCGACACGTCCTTGATCAGCCCCATGCGAATGGCGCCGTGAGCGCGAATCGTCTCGAACATGGCGAGCGCTTTCGGGTCGCTGTTGATGGTGTCCTGCAATTCGGTGCCCTTGTAGCCGATGTCTTCGGCGTTCAGGAAGATCGTCGGAATTCCCGCATTGATAAGCGTCGCCTTGAACGTGCCCACGCCGGGGACTTCGAGGTCGTCGATCAGATGCCCGGTCGGGAACATCGCGCCGCCCCCGCCGTCACCCTCTTCCTCGGCGGCCGGATCGAGGAATTCGAGTTGCACTTCGGCGGCCGGGAACGTCACGCCGTCGAGCTCGAAGTCGCCCGTCTCCTGCACCGCACCGTTCGTCATCGGCACATGCGCGACGATGGTCTTGCCGATGTTGGCCTGCCAGATGCGCACGACAGCCACGCCATCGCGCGGCACCCGTGCCGGATCCACCAGCCCGCCGCTGATCGCGAACGGGCCGACGGCCGCCGACAGATTGCCGCAGTTGCCGCTCCAGTCGACGAACTTCTGATCGATCGAGACCTGCCCGAACAGATAGTCCACATCGTGGTCCGGCCGCTCGCTCTTCGCGATGATGACCGTCTTGCTGGTGCTCGACGTGGCCCCGCCCATGCCGTCGATCTGCTTGCCGTACGGGTCGGGGCTGCCGATCACACGCATGAGCAACGCGTCGCGCGCGGCGCCCGGCGTCTGCGCGGCGGCGGGCAGGTCCTGCAAGCGGAAGAACACGCCCTTGCTGGTGCCGCCACGCATATACGTGGCGGGAATGCGGATTTGCGGCTGATGTGCCATCACGTCTCCCCTCATGCCGCGGCCTGCGACGATTCCAGAAAGTCTTGCGCGAAGCGCTGAAGCACCCCGCCCGCCTCGTAGATCGACACCTCTTCGGCCGTATCGAGACGGCAGGTGACCGGCACGTCGATACGCTCGCCGTTCTTGCGATGGATCACCAGCGTCAGATCGGCGCGCGGCGTGCGCTCGCCAACGACATCGAACGTCTCACTGCCGTCGATGCCCAGCGTCTTGCGGTTCGTACCCGGCTTGAATTCGAGCGGCAACACGCCCATGCCAACCAGATTGGTCCGGTGGATACGCTCGAAGCCTTCGGCAACGATGGCTTCGGTACCGGCCAGACGCACGCCCTTGGCCGCCCAGTCGCGCGACGAGCCCTGACCGTAGTCGGCCCCGGCAATCACGATGAGCGGCTGCTTGCGCGCCATGTACGTCTCGATCGCTTCCCACATGCGCGTGACCTTGCCTTCCGGTTCGATGCGCGCGAGCGAGCCCGCCTTCACCTGACCGTCGACCACGACCATCTCGTTCTTGAGCGTCGGGTTCGCGAACGTGGCGCGTTGCGCCGTGAGGTGATCGCCGCGGTGCGTGGCGTACGAGTTGAAGTCTTCTTCCGGCAGGCCCATCTTCGCCAGATACTCGCCTGCGGCGCTATCGGCCATGATGGCGTTCGACGGCGAGAGGTGATCGGTCGTGATGTTGTCGCCCAGCACGGCCAGCGCGCGCATGCCGCGCAGCGTGCGCTCCCCGGCGAGTGCGCCTTCCCAGTAAGGCGGGCGGCGGATGTACGTGCTCATCTCGCGCCAGTCGTAGAGCGGCTCGGCCGATTCGCCCTGTGCCACGGACGCCGCAAACATCGGCTCGTACACGCGACGGAACTGCTCCGGCTTCACGCTGTTCGCGATGATCGCGTCGATCTCTTCGTCGCTCGGCCACAGGTCGGCGAGCTTCACCGGCTTGCCGTCGGCGTCGACACCCAGCACGTCCTTCTCGATGTCGAAGCGGATCGTACCCGCAATGGCGTAAGCCACGACGAGCGGCGGCGAGGCGAGGAACGCCTGCTTCGCATACGGGTGGATACGGCCGTCGAAATTGCGGTTGCCCGAGAGCACGGCGGTGGCATACAGATCGCGCTCGACGATTTCCTGCTGAATCACCGGATCGAGCGCGCCCGACATGCCGTTGCACGACGTGCAGGCATACGCGACCACGCCGAAACCGAGCGCTTCCAGTTCCGGCAGCAAACCGGCGGCTTCCAGATACAGCGTGACGGCCTTCGAGCCCGGGGCGAGCGAACTCTTGACCCACGGCTTGCGCACGAGGCCGGCGCGATTCGCGTTGCGCGCGAAGAGTCCTGCCGCAATCATGTTGCGCGGGTTATTGGTGTTCGTGCAGCTCGTGATGGCGGCAATGATGACCGCGCCGTCGGGCATCAGCCCCGGCTCGTTCTCGACCTTGCCGCTGATGCCGCGTGCCGCCAGCTCGCTCGTCGGCACACGCTTGTGCGGATTCGACGGTCCCGCGATGTTGCGCACCACGCTCGAAAGATCGAACGTGAGCACGCGCTCGTACTGGGCGTTCGTCAGGCTGTCGGCCCACAGGCCGGTCTGCTTCGCGTAGGTCTCGACCAGCGCGACGAGCGCGTCGTCGCGACCGGTGAGTTTCAGGTATTTGATGGTTTGGGCGTCGATGTAGAACATCGCCGCCGTCGCGCCGAACTCGGGCGCCATGTTCGAGATCGTCGCGCGGTCGCCCAGCGTGAGATTCGACGCGCCTTCGCCGTAGAACTCCAGATAGGCGGACACGACCTTTTCCTTTCGCAGGAACTCGGTGAGCGCCAGCACGATATCGGTCGCGGTAATGCCCGGCTGCGGCTTGCCCGTCAGTTCGACACCGACGATATCCGGCAGACGCATCCACGACGCGCGGCCCAGCATTACGCTCTCCGCTTCCAGCCCGCCCACGCCGATGGCGATCACGCCCAGCGCATCGACCATCGGCGTATGCGAGTCGGTGCCCACGAGCGTGTCGGGATACGCCACACCATCCGCCACCTGAATCACCGGGCTCATGCGCTCGAGGTTGATCTGGTGGAGGATGCCGTTGCCCGGCGGGATCACGTCGACGTTGCGAAACGCCTTCTTCGTCCAGTTGATGAAGTCGAAGCGGTCTTCGTTACGACGATCTTCGATCGCGCGGTTCTTCGCGAACGCGTCCGGATCGAAACCGCCGCATTCGACTGCCAGCGAGTGGTCGACCACGAGTTGCGTCGGCACCACCGGATTGACCAGTGCGGGGTCGCCGCCTTGCGCCGCAATGGCGTCGCGCAGCCCGGCGAGGTCGACGAGCGCGGTCTGCCCCAGAATGTCGTGGCACACGACGCGTGCCGGGAACCACGGAAAATCGAGGTCGCGGCGTCGCTCGATCAGTTGTCGGAGCGAGTCGGTGAGCGCCGCCGGTTCGCAGCGGCGCACGAGGTTTTCGGCCAGCACGCGCGACGTGTACGGCAGGGTGTCGTACGCGCCGGGCGCAATGGCCTCGACAGCTGCTCGGGCGTCGAAATAGTCGAGCGACGTCCCCGGCAGGGATTTACGGTAGGCGGTGTTCATGTCGCGGTGTTATGGATTTGACGCGTATGGGGGACGGTAGGAACGGCAGACGCTGGATCGAGACGCCCCGGCGCCGATCGGCCCACAGAGAGCCCATCGGTGCCGAGGGTCGAGCGTCGAGCGTGGGTACTCAGCGCTTCTCGATCGGCACGAACGTCTGGTCTTCCGGTCCCGTGTAGTTGGCGCTCGGACGAATGATCTTGTTGTCGATGCGTTGCTCGATGATGTGCGCGCTCCAGCCGGACGTGCGCGCGATCACGAACAGCGGCGTGAACATCGCGGTCGGCACGCCCATCATGTGATAGCTCACGGCGCTGAACCAGTCGAGGTTCGGGAACATCTTCTTGACGTCCCACATCACCGATTCGAGACGCTCGGCAATGTCGTACATCGCGGTGTTCTGCTGTTCCTTCGACAACTCGTGGGCGACTTCCTTGATGACCTTGTTGCGCGGATCGCTCACGGTGTAGACCGGGTGACCGAAGCCGATGATCACTTCCTTGTTCTCGACGCGCTGACGGATGTCGGCCTCGGCTTCGTCCGGCGAGTTGTAGCGCTTCTGCACTTCGAAGGCGACTTCGTTCGCGCCGCCGTGCTTCGGACCGCGCAGCGCGCCGATGGCGCCGGTGATGGCCGAATGGATGTCCGAGCCCGTACCGGCGATCACGCGCGCGGTGAACGTCGACGCGTTGAATTCGTGCTCTGCGTAGAGAATCAGCGAGGTGTGCATCGCACGCACCCACAGGTCCGACGGCTTCTCGCCGTGCAGCAGATGCAGGAAGTGGCCGCCGATGCTGTCGTCGTCCGTCTCCACGTCGATACGCACGCCGTTCTGGCTGTAGTGATACCAGTACAGCAGCATCGAGCCGAGGCTCGCCATCAGACGATCGGCGATATCGCGCGCGCCGGGAATGTTGTGGTCGTCCTTCTCCGGCAGCACGGTGCCGAGCACCGACACGCCCGTGCGCATCACGTCCATCGGGTGAGCGGCGGCGGGCACGGCTTCGAGGGCGTCCTTGACGGCGGCGGGCAGACCGCGCAGCGACTTGAGCTTGGCCTTGTAGCCACGCAGCTCGGCCACCGTCGGCAGCTTGCCGTAGACCAGCAGATAGGCGATCTCTTCGAATTCCGAGGTTTGCGCCAGATCCAGAATGTCGTAGCCGCGATAGTGCAGATCGTTGCCCGAACGGCCCACGGTACACAGCGCGGTATTGCCTGCGGTCACACCCGACAGGGCGACGGATTTCTTCGGCTTGAAGCCGGTGGCAGTCGTCTCGCTCATGCTCATTCCTCCAGGATCAGGGGTTCGTTATTTCTGTTGGGCGAACAGCGCGTCAAGCTTCTGTTCGTAGGCGTGGTAGCCGATGCTCTCATAGAGTTCGGCACGGGTTTGCATCGTGTCGAGCACGGCCTTTTGCGTGCCGTCGCGACGAATGGCGTGATAGACGTTTTCCGCCGCCTTGTTCATCGCGCGGAATGCCGAGAGCGGATACAGCACCAGACCGACCTGCGCGCTCTTGAGCTCTTCCACGGTGAAAAGCGGCGTCGAGCCGAACTCGGTGATGTTCGCGAGCACGGGCACCTTCACGGCGTCGGAGAACTGGCGATACATCGGCAGTTCGGTCATCGCTTCCGGGAAGATCATGTCGGCGCCCGCTTCGACGCATGCGCAGGCACGGTCGATCGCGGCTTGCAGCCCTTCGACGGCGAGCGCGTCGGTGCGCGCCATGATCACGAAGTTCTCGTCGGTGCGCGCGTCCACGGCCGCCTTGATGCGGTCGACCATCTCCTGCTGCGTCACGATGGCTTTGCCCGGACGATGGCCGCAGCGCTTCGCGCCGACCTGATCTTCGATGTGCATCGCGCCTGCGCCGAACTTGATCAGCGATTGCACCGTGCGCGCGATGTTGAAGGCCGACGGACCGAAACCGGTGTCGACATCCACCAGCAACGGCAGGTCGCACACATCGGTAATGCGGCGCACGTCGGTGAGCACGTCGTCGAGCGTCGAGATCCCCAGATCGGGCAAGCCGAGCGAGCCGGCGGCGACACCGCCGCCCGAGAGATAGATCGCCTTGAAACCGGCCGCCTTGGCGAGCAGGGCGTGGTTGGCGTTGATCGCGCCGACAACCTGCAACGGTTGCTCGGTCTTGACGGCCTCGCGGAAGGCGGCGCCGGCCGAACGAATGGTTTGCGTCACTTGAGTCCCTCGGTCGTGTCTTGCGCGATGCGCGGTAGGACACCGCAGCGTCGCACGTGGGTTGAGTAGCGGTTACGACTTAGCAACGGACGTGCCAGCCTGCACTATGGCTGTGAACATGCGATGGCTCTGCAGGCCTAAGGCCTTCATTTGTCGACGGAAATTCTTCGCCGGCATGACGTTTACGTCAAGGTAAATATGCCGCGATTGGCGGGCATCCCGTCTCAGAACATTTCATTTTGAAACGCAAAATGAAACACATCGTCGCAACATGCTACGATGTGACGCCAACACTCTCCGACACCCCGCATCCCGCCATGCCGAATTCGATCCCTCCGGACCTGCCTTCCCGTCTGCCGGTCGGCGCGTCGGGCGCCCTGAGCGCGGCGCGCGCGGGATCGATGCCCGCCATGCGAAAGCCGGTGATCTGGGCGGTCGGCATCAGCAAGCTCGGCGAGTTGTATCGCGACATCGTGCCGGACTACGCCGCGCAAGCCGAAGTGCATATCATCGACAAGGGTTACGAGGCGGTCATCGAAGCACTGGAGCGGCTGCCCGCCGGGAGTGTCGACGGCATCGTCGCGGCAGGATCGAACGGTGACTTCCTGCGCGAGCGCCTGGCACTGCCCGTCGTGCTCGTGAAGGTCACCGGCTCGGACGTCATGCATGCGCTGGCCCGCGCGCGACGCGCGCTGCCGTCGACGTCGCCCGACTCGCGCATCGCGCTGGTGTCCTACGCGCGTCCGGCCGCCGAGTTCGAGCGCTTCAAGAGCGCCTTTCATATCGACATCGCCCAGCACACTTACGTCGATGCGCAGAATGCCGAAGACCTCGTGCACCGCCTGCGCGACGAGGGCATGCAGGTCATCGTCGGCCCGGGGCTGGTCACGCAACTGACCGAGCGCGCCGGGCTGACCGGCATCTTTCTCTACTCGCAGGATTCGGTACGCGCCGCGTTCGATACGGCGCTGGAAGTCGCGCGCCTCGGACGCATCGAAGCGCAGCGGCGCGAGCGTCTCGACACGGTGCTGCGACACTTGCACGAAGGTGTGGCCGCCGTCGATCTGAACGGACGCATCGAAGCAATCAACGCCTCGATGGCCGGCATGCTCGGCGTAACGGTGGCCGACGCGGTCGGGCGCCCCCTCGACGCCATCGCCCCCGCGCTCGACATCGCCCGCACGCTGGAGAGCGCGAGCGCAGAACTCGAAGCCATCGTGTCGATGGCGGGCAAGACGTGGGTCGTCAACCGCATTCCGCTGCTCGATCAGGGCACGCTCACGGGGGCGCTGCTAACCTGTCAGGATTCGCAATCGTTTGCCCGGGTGGACCGGTCGCTGCGTTCGCGTCATCGCCCGCGACACCTCGTGGCACGCTACCGTCTCGAAGATCTGATCGGCGACTCCGCCGCCATGACACAGGCCCGCGCGCTGGCGCGCCGATATGCGCAGACCGACTCCACCGTGCTCGTGCACGGCGAGAGCGGCACAGGCAAGGAACTGCTGGCGCAAGGCATCCACAACGCGAGCCGCCGGCGCGACTATCCGTTCGTTGCCATCAACTGCGCGGCGTTTCCCGAAACGTTGCTCGAGAGCGAGTTGTTCGGTTATGAGGACGGTGCGTTCACGGGCGCGCGGCGCGGCGGGAAGGCGGGTCTGTTCGAGACCGCGCACAACGGCACCCTCTTTCTCGACGAGATCGGCGAGATGCCGATGCCGCTGCAAACGCGTCTGCTGCGTGTCTTGCAGGAGCGCGAAGTGCTTCGTCTGGGCGCCAACGAGCCGATCCCGTGCGACGTGCGCGTGATTGCCGCGACGCACCGCGATCTGCGCCAGCAAGTCGCCGCCGGTGAATTCCGCGAAGACCTCTACTACCGGCTGAATATTCTGCGCATGGTGCTGCCGCCGCTGCGCGAACGTATGGACGACCTGCCCCGTCTCACGCCGCTCTTTCTGGAACGCGCCCTCGCCCGCGCCGGCGCGCGCATGAGTGTCGACGCGTTACAGGCTTCTCTGCTGCCGCTGCTCGCGACCTATCGCTGGCCGGGAAACGTGCGGGAACTGGAAAACCTGCTGGAACGGATCGCGGTGGTTTGCGCCGACGTGGTCGACGCGCGGGAGGTCAGCCGGGCGCGTCTGATGGAAATCGCGCCGGAACTTGGTGCACGCACAACGGGACCATCCCCCGATGTTTCAGGAACGAAAGCCGAACGGCAGATCGCAGCGCTCACCGGGCAGGACACGCACGCCACTCAGACCCCCGCCTCGCTGACCGGACGCGAGCGCCGCGCCGCCGAGGAGCTTGCCCGCATCCACTCGACGCTCGCCGCGTGCGGTGGCGACCGCAATGCCGCATGCGAAGCGCTCGGCATCAGCCGCTCGACGCTCTGGCGCAAACTTCGCAACGACGCATGACGGGCGCGGGCGCACTCCGCATCTGGAAACGATGGACGCCGCTCAGTGCTGATGACGGATGCGCTCCCACATCTCATGCCAGTCCAGACGCTTGTGCTCTGACGGCTCGTCGTGATGCGTCACCCAGAAGTGATCCACGAGCATGCCGATGGCGAAGCCGACGAGCAGCGCCACCAGCATCATCGAAATGTTGATCATGGACATGGCGGCCTCCCGTCGATAGGAATCACGCTTTCATTCTAGTCAAACGCTTTCGTGCCAGCGCCGCAAAGTGCGATGACGCGAGACACGCAATGTCCGCGCGACAGACGGGCATAAAAAAACCGGGGTCGAAACCCCGGTTGCTCGTTTGCGGCGTTCGATGCGCGTGTTGCGCACCGATTCGTTCGCTCACGCTTACCACGTTGCAATCAGCGCGCCCTTGAACTGGCTGTCGATGAATTGCTTCACTTCGTCCGAGTGATAGGCATCGACCAGTTGCTTGACCCACGGCTTGTTCAGGTCTTGCGTGCGCACGGCGATCAGGTTGGCGTACGGGCCCTTCAGGTCTTCGATGGCGATGGCGTCACGCTTGGGCACCAGACCGGCCTGCGCGGCGAAGTTCGTGTTGATCGACGCGGCATCCAGATCCGGCAAGGCGCGCGGGAGTTGTGCCGCTTCCAGTTCGCGAATCTTCAGCTTCTTCGGGTTCTCGGCAATGTCCAGCGGCGTGGCGTTCTTGCCTTCCAGACCGGCGCGCAGCTTGATCAGCCCTTCCTTTTGCAGCAGGAGCAGCGCGCGATTGCCATTCGACGGATCGTTCTGGATACCGACCTGGGCGCCGTTGGGCAGATCCTTCAGCGACTTGTACTTCTTCGAATAGAAACCCAGCGGCGAGACGTAGGTCAGGCCGGCCGTGGTGATCTTGTAGCCGCGATCCTTGACCTGGCTGTCGAGGAACGGCTTGTGCTGGAAGCCGTTGGCGTCCAGATCGCCGGCGTCGAGCGCGGCGTTCGGCTGTGCATAGTCACTGAACTCGACGATCTTGATGAACAGGCCGCGCTTTTCGGCAACCTTCTTCACGACTTCGAAGATCTGGGCGTCCGAGCCGGCCATCGTGCCGACTTTCAGGGGCTTGTCGGCCGTCTGGGCCGAAGCGCCGAGGGATGCGAGCGCAAACGTTGCGCCGAGGAACGCGTTGATCAGTTGACGGGACAGCATGTGCGATTTCTCCTTTTTGCTTATAGGAACCGACGCCTGTTGGGCATCTTTGCGAGTCACGGCGGACCTGATGGGCCCGCTACGGTCGCGCGCGGCGGACAGTCCTTTCGCGCGACCCGGAAACCGGATGCTGCCACAAATGCGGGTTTACACGAAATACATAATCGGCATTTCGATATCCCCTTTTTCGTTCCGATAGTCTGCGCACATCATAAAAAAACGCCCCTTCGGATCACCGAAGGGGCGCTTCGCCGGGAGAACAGCCTGATCACGGGCCGGGGGGGGTGGCACGGCCAACGGCAACGCCGTCAGCCGGTCGCGTCAGGAACCGACGAACAACCTGCGAGACTCGTTATACCATCGAGATACCGAGGGCCAGCGCCTGCACGCGCTGTGCCGAACGCGTGCAGGCTCCTCCCCGCGACTGGCTCAGGGACATGGCTCCTCGCCTGCCTGGCCGTTCATTGCACATCCGCCGCCGCCGCCAAAACCGCTCGGCCCGCCGAATGCTGCCAATCCGTTACCGCCGGCCGAGCCACCGATGCCGCGCCCGCCCGGGCCACTTGCACCGACGCCTCCGCCACCGCCACCGCTGGCGCCAGTCCCACCGCCGCCGCCGGTGCCACCACCACCGCCGCCGCCGCCGCCACCACCGCCGCCACCGCCGCCACCACCGGGACCGCCGCCGTGCCCGCCGCAGCCGCAGCCGCCTGCGCCACCGATACCGATGCCCACACCGCCGCCCGGGCCGCTCGGGCCGCCGAATGCGCCTAACCCGCCCAGGCCGCCAGCACCGCCAAAGCCGATGCCGCCGCCACCGCCGCGTCCACCCCCGCCGCCACCGGCAGCGTACGACGCATTGATCGAAATGCCGCACAGCATCGCCACTGCGGCCGCCCCCACCAAAGTCGCCTTGAACCCGTTCATGGTCCCCTCCCCGCGCACGCGCACACACTCACTTCGGAACACGCCGCACCCCGCCAAAAGGTGCGGCGTTACGACGAGAGCGCATCAGCGGAAAACGCGGGCAATAGAGAGCCCACCCGTGCAACGAGGCACAGGAGTCCCTTGCCAAGAGCCAGCGGAAGATCCAGGTTGGCGCTTCGCCATACACGATTCAAATACGCGAATTCCGTGCCAGACGATATAACCCATTGATTAAAAAAGAATTAATAACTCAATTTGCGAGACATCGAGGGACACCCTGTCGAAAACGTATCGTTCATGAAACGCTTACAAAGCCACGGGGCGCAAAAAGCCACTCGACCGCATGGACGAATTCGTCATGAACGCGGGCGGAACGGGGGATGAAACAGGTATGAGCCGCGTGCGGGCAGATCGAACGTTTCAGGCGCGCATGCGTTCGCGCGCCTCACGCAACAACGCTTGCGGCGGCTTGCCCAGCGTGCGCACGAACGCGCGCCGCATCCGTTCTTCGTCACCGAATCCGGTCACGTTCGCGACACGCGCAATCGACGCCTCCCCGGCTTCGAGCAGCGCTTGCGCCGCCTCCAGACGCAGCTTCTCGATGGCCTTTGCCGGCGTGAGTCCGGTCTGCAACGTGAATTCACGGCTGAAATGCCGCGCGCTCCAATGCACCTGCGCCGCAAGCTGCTCGACCGACAACGGTTCGCGCAAGTGCTCTCGGGCATAAGCGAGCGCGGCACGTACCCGATCGGACGTGGGTTCCAGCGCGGAGAGTGTGGAGAACTGCGACTGTCCGCCGGTGCGGCGGTAGTGCACTACGAGTAGCCGCGACGTTTCACGCGCGATCTCGCTGCCGTAATCCGCCTCGACCAGCGCGAGCGCCAGATCGATACCGGCGGTCATCCCGGCCGACGTCCAGACCGCCCCATCGTTGACGTAGATGCGGTCGTCCTCGACGAGCACGTCCGGGTGTTGCTGTTGCAGCGCGCTCGCCTGGCCCCAGTGCGTCGTCGCACGGCGGCCTTCGAGCAGACCGGCATCCGCAAGCACGAAGGCCCCCGAACAAATGCTCCCGATGCGCCGCACCTTCGGCGCGAGCCGCTTCAGCGCCTCGACCAGTTCCGGCTCCGTCGGCACGACGTAGGTCGCTCCGGCCACCAGCACGGTGTCGTAGTGGCTGCGCCCGATGACCTCCGTTGCCACCGAAATGCCTGCCGAATCCCGGATCAGCCCGCCCTCGACCGAGACGGTCGACACCTCGTAGAGCGGCACGTCGCGCCCGAAATTCGCGATCTCGAAGACCGACATGGCCGCCAGCGAAATCATCTGGAAACCGGGGTACACCACCAGCGCAATACGTTTCGTCATGACTGAAAAAGGCGCGAAAGGCCACGGCAAGGAGATCGCCAGAGGACGGGACACCCACCCGGGCACGGGCGGCCACGACCGCGCGGCGGCCGATGCGTCGATTGTAGTGGGCCGGTGGCGGCCACGTCGGACAAGTTTGTCTGAAAAGGAGGTTTTCTAGTCATTTCAGACAAACACCGTGCGCACCACACTAGAAGCCATCGACGCAGTGACACGCCAGACAGGCCGACAACCCCGCTTGCCGTCCGGCGACGCTATCGACGTCCGAAGACCCTACGCACAGGAACTGAAACCATCATGAGCCAAACGTCCCAAACCTCCCCGGGCACCGCCCTGATCACCGGCGCTTCGTCGGGTATCGGCGCCATCTATGCCGACCGCCTCGCCCGACGCGGGCACGATCTGATTCTCGTCGCTCGCAACACGGCGCGTCTGCGCGACGTCGCCGAGCGCATCCACGCGCAAACCGGTCGTCAGATCGACATTCTGAGCGCCGACCTGTCCACCCGCGAGGGTCAGGACATTGTTGCCGCGCGGTTGCGCGAGGATGCCACCATCGACACGCTCGTCAACAACGCGGGCTTCGGCGCAGTGGCGCCGCTGCTGCAAGCGGATGTCGAGCACATGACCGACATGATCGAAGTGAACATCACCGCGCTCACACGGCTGACGTATGCCGCCGTGCCCGGCTTCGTGGCCCGCAGACGCGGCACCGTCATCAACATCGCCTCCATCGTCGCCATCGCGCCGGAGTTGCTCAACGACGTGTACGGCGGCTCGAAAGCGTTCGTGCTGGCGTTCTCGCAATCGTTGCAGCATCAGCTCGCCGACACGGGCGTGCGCGTGCAAGCCGTGCTGCCGGGCGCCACGGTGACGGAGTTCTGGGATGTCGCGGGCAAGTCGCACAGCGAGTTGCCGCAGGAATGGCTGATGACGTCGGCCGATCTGGTCGACGCAGCGCTGTCTGGCCTCGACCAGGGTGAGAGCGTCACGATCCCGCCGTTGCAGGACGGCGCCGAGTGGACATCGTTCGACACGGCACGTCGCCAGATGTCGGGCGGTCTGAGCAACCGCACACCGGGCCAACGCTACGGCGTGAACGTTGCCGCCCGCGCGGCCTGACGGTGACGCCATCCATGCGCACCGCCGAAGGTCGGCGCAGGCGCATGGACGGTCGATAGACGCGGGCAACGATGGGTGAGCAAGCGGCAAAGCCCACAATTGCCGACCGGGCGCCTCGTGGGCAAGCAACTGCCAGTCACGCGCACCCGCGCGGGCGGACCTGCACGGCGATGGACGCAGTAACCGCTAGAATTACGGTTTTTGCATCCATCGCCCTCTGCTCATGTCTTTTGCCTCGCTCGGCCTGATCGATCCGTTATTGCGGAATTTGCAGGATCTCAATTACCGGACACCGACCCCGGTGCAGGCCGCTGCAATTCCGGCAGTGCTCAGCGGCAAGGACGTCATGGCCGAAGCCCAGACCGGCACCGGCAAGACCGCAGGCTTCGCGCTGCCACTGTTGCAGCGTCTGGTGCAGGAAGGCCCGGCTGTATCCAGCAATCGCGCGCGCGTGCTGGTCCTCGTGCCCACGCGCGAGCTGGCCGAACAGGTCCTGCAAAGTTTCCTCACGTACGGCAAAGGGCTTGATCTGCGTTTTCTCGCCGCTTACGGCGGGGTGAGCATCAATCCGCAGATGATGAAGCTGCGCAAGGGCGTGGATGTGCTCGTCGCCACGCCGGGCCGCCTGCTGGACCTCAACCGGCAGAACGCCGTGCAGTTCGATCAGGTACAGACCCTCGTGCTCGACGAAGCCGATCGCATGCTGGACCTGGGCTTCGCACGTGAGCTCAATGCCGTGGTCGACGCCCTGCCCGCCAGACGTCAGACGCTGCTGTTCTCCGCCACGTTCACCGATGACATCCGCGCCATGACGCAGCGCGTGCTGCGCCAGCCGGTCAATGTCAGCGTCAGCACGCCGAACGCCACCGCCAGCCGCATCAAGCAGTGGGTCGTGACCGTGGACAAGCGCAACAAGCCCGATCTGTTCATGCACCTGATCGCGGAAAACCAGTGGACGCACGCGCTGGTGTTTGTCAAAACCCGCAACGGCGTCGACTATCTGGCAGCCATGTTGCAGGACGCAGGCTATTCGGTCGACACCATTCACGGCGACAAACCGCAACCGGCACGCCTGCGGGCGCTGGAGCGTTTCAAGACGGGTGAGGTTCACATGCTGGTCGCGACCGACGTGGCCGCGCGCGGGCTGGATATCGACGATTTGCCGCTCGTCATCAACGTCGATCTTCCGATCGTGGCGCAGGACTATGTGCACCGTATCGGCCGCACCGGACGCGCCGGCGCCAGCGGCGTGGCGGTGTCCCTCGTGTGCGCCGACGAAGCGCCGCAACTCGCCGCCATCGAGGCGCTGATCCGACAAACGCTGCGTCGCGAGGAGGTGCCCGGCTTCGAAGCGGAACATCGCGTGCCGCAGACCGACGCAAGCGGTCAGATTCTGAAGAAACCCAAAAAGCCGAAGAAACCGAAATTCCCGCCAGGTCCGACGACCGGCGGCAACGCTGGCAAGATCGCTGGCAAGGACAAGGTTAAGGTCAAGACTACGGGCGGCTCGTCGAGCGGAAATCCGTTCGGCGCAAAAAAGACGCGTCCCGCGTCAGGAGGCAAGCCCACGTCGGGCGCACGCAAGTCCACCGACAAACCTGTCGGCGTGAACGGTCGCAGCAAGCGCAAGCCCTGATTCGAGGGGATGAGGGCCGCCGCCCGGGCGGCCCCGAAAACTATTCCGTGTGCGCCCTCTCATGTGACAGGCGCACACCTATGCCCGATCAGTTGCGATAGTCCAGTTCACGCGCCAGCGTCGCGCAGCGCTGCTCTCGCGGCAGCGCGCTGGTCGACGGCAGGTTACGACGGCGCTCGAAGGCGTTTAACCACTCGTCGCTGCCCAGATCCGGGCCGTGCCCCTGTGCATCGCCAACCGCAGCGTAGTGCTTTTCCAGATAGGAAAACCACTCGGCGGTGCAAGGACGACGCGAGGGATTATTCAGCGCCGAAGGCACCGCATCCCGAACAACGGGCTGTGGCCCCGAAGGCAAGGTCGTGGGTTTGGGGATGTCAGACGGGACAGGCTGAATCGACGGCTGCGGAGCCGGGCGCACCGGCTGAATGGCCGGCTGCGGCGCGGGACCCGGTACCGGCAGAATTGTCGGCTGCGATGTCGGCCGCACCGGCTGGATCGCCGGCTGCGGGGTCGGCCCCGGCACAGGCAGGATCGTGGGATTCGCTGGCGACGTCACAGGTTGCGTGACCGGCGTCGGCTTGCCCATGGGGGCCGTGCATCCGGTTGCGACGACCACGGTCGCCGCCAGTGCACAAGCGCTCAAGACACGCAGCGAGACAGGTGGGGTGCGGAATTTCATAGTTTGCCTCCGGGACAAATCCGTTCATGGATGCGCCAGTCTAGGCATGCGCGGATGGGCAATTTCCCGCTTTCCCAAAACGCTCAAATACACCACCTCCTCGACGTCAGCCACAGTCACCCCCGTCATGCATTCGTCGCATTCGTCGTGCAATGGCCTCGTCACGACGCATCAGTTCGCGTCGATCAACTCCGCCGACGATTCCCGCAGGCAAGCGGCAAACAGTTGTGCGGCGGGCGTCGTCGTGTCCTCGCGCCAGTACAGAATCGCTTCGCCCAGCGGCGCCAGCGGCGGCAACGGCAACACCCGCATCGTGCCGCGCTGCACATAACGCCGCGCCAGCGAGAGCGGCAGGATCGAGACGAACTCGCCGCCACGCAGCAACGACAGGTTCAGCGCCAGTGAACTCGACTCGATGACCGGACGTTGCAACGTCACCCCATGCTCGGCCAGAATCTCGGCCATCGTCGTGAACGCCGGCGAGCCGCGCATCGGCGTGATCCAGCGCACCGTCTGCAAGTCGCCCCACGAGACGGCGGCGTCCGGACCACCCAACGGATGCCGTGTCCCGACGACGAAGACGAACGGCTCGTGATGCAGCGATTCGTGGCGCATCTCCGGCATATGGCCAGCCACACGATTGCGTCCGAGCGCCAGATCGAGATTGCCTTCGTCCATCATCTTCAGAAGCCGGTCCAGCGTCGCTTCGACGAAGGAGAACGAAGCGTTCGGCGCGCGTCGCGTGAATAGCTCCACCGCGTGCGCGATCAGCGGCTGAGGAATCGTCACCACCGCGCCGAAGCGCACGTGCCCCGCCGTCCCGGCGGTCAAGGCACTCACATCCCGGCGGGCAAGTTCGATCTGCCGCAGGATCTCGCGCCCGCGCTCGACGAGCACCCGCCCGATCCCCGTCAGCTCGACCGCATTCCCCACCCGCCGAACGACCGGCGCGCCCAGCGCCTCCTCGATTTCCGCAATCTGCTTGGAGATGGCCGGCTGCGTGACGTGAAACGCCGCCGCCACACGCGTGACCTGACGCAGCTCGCCCAGCGTCACCAGAATGCGCAGGTGGCCCAGCTTCAGGCCACTGCGGAAGAAACGCTCGATCGAGTTGTCGGTCATGGTCATGGCGCTCAGAACGGTAAAGACAATGGCGGGGACGGTCGAACCGTCGAACATCCGAACGATCGGAAATGCCGGTTACTCGGCAGCGGATCGTCGACATCATAACCAAATGGTAATGCCGGATGCGCAAAGTGTGATTTGCCGAGGCAACCGCCCTCGCTTTACCCTTCGATCGAGCAGCGCTAGCGTTTGGCGGGATTTTCGTTTCGATTTCCAACCCTATCCGAGCCCGTTGGCCCGGATTTCCGGGATCCCGATCCGGCACCGCAAGGCGGTCGACGTATAACCGAACACCGAACGCGGGGCCAGTCGCGCGAACCCCATCCGACGCTACGCGCTGCCAGATAACTCGACGTGCCGCATGGCACGCACCTCGGAGACAACACCCATGAGCACGTCCCTTTCGGGCGGCGCGCAGCCGCATGCCGCCCCGATCACGCTAGATCCCGTGCAGCGCGACGCGCTGTACCGCAAGCTGACCTGGCACATCATCCCGTTCCTTTTCCTGGCGTTCATCGTCGCGTACATCGACCGCGTGAACGTGAGCTTCGCCAAGCTGGAGATGCTCTCCGACCTCTCGCTGTCCGAGACGGTCTACGGCGCGGGTGCGGGCGTGTTCTTCCTCGGCTACTTCCTCTTCGAAGTGCCGAGCAACCTGATCCTGCATCGCGTGGGCGCCCGCATGTGGATCGCGCGCATCATGGTCACGTGGTCGATCATTTCCTGCCTCACGATGTTCACGCAGGGACCGACGTCCTTCTACGTGCTGCGCTTCCTGCTCGGCGTCGCCGAAGCGGGTTTCTTCCCCGGTATCGTGCTGTATCTGTCGTCGTGGTTCCCGTCGAACAAGCGCTCGCAGATCATTGCGCTGTTCATGGTCGCGATTCCGGTATCGGGCGCCATCGGCGGTCCGCTCTCGGGCTGGATCATGCTGCACTTCGGCGGCATGCACGGCTATTCGGGATGGCAATGGCTGTTCCTGATCGAAGGCATCGCCTCGTTGCTCGTGGGCATCGCAGCGTTCTTCGTGTTGCAGGACAAGATCGAGACAGTAAAGTGGCTGAGCGCCGAAGAAAAGCGCCTGCTCGCCCAGGACCTCGCCGCCGACGGCAGCACGCGGGCTCAGCACAGCGTGCGTGAGGTGTTCGGCAGCCCCAAGGTGTGGCTGCTCGGCCTGCTGTACTTCTGCATCGCGATGGGCAATTACGGCCTCGTGTTCTGGCTGCCGACGATGATTCGCGCCGCCGGTGTCGCGAACCTCGGCAACATCGGCCTGCTCTCGGCGGTGCCGTCGCTCGTGAGCGCCGTCGCGATGATTCTGATCGCGCGCCACGCCGACCGTCACAACGAACGCCGCATGCACGTGGCCGTGTGCTGCCTGCTCGGCGCGGCCGGCATGCTTGCTTCCGTGCTGCTCGCGCAGCATCTGTGGTGGTCCATGGCGGCCCTGATCGTCGCGGCCATCGGCATCAACTCGATCGCACCGGTCTTCTGGGGCATTCCCACGGCCATGATGGGCGGCGCAGGCGCGGCTGCCGCCATCGCGCTGATCAACTCGACCGGCAACCTCGCGGGCTTCGTCAGCCCGTACGTCATCGGCTTTCTCAAGGACAGCACGGGCCAGTTGCTGCCGGGCATGATCGTGCTGGCGTGTGCGCTGGTCGGCGGTGCGTGCCTCGTGATGTCGCTCAAGCCCCAACGGAGTCATGCATGAGTTTTCCCGTCTGTCTCGTGACCGGTGCCGCTACGGGCATCGGCGCGGCCACCGCCCTGCGCTTTGCGCAGGACGGCTGGGCCGTGGCCATCAACAATTTCGACGACAGCACGCGTGCCGCAGCCGAAGCGGTTGCCGCGCAGTGTCGCGATGCCGGCGCGCAAACGCTCGTCGTCGATGCCGATGTCGGTGACGACGCCGCGTGTCGCCGCATGGCGGATGCCGTGGGCGCACGCTGGGGACGGCTCGATGCACTCGTCAACAGCGCGGGCACCACGCGCGTCATCCCCCACGGCGATCTGGACGCCATCGATGCCGCCGAATTCGAGCGCATCTATCGTGTGAACCTCATCGGCATGTTCCAGATGACGCGCGCGGCCACCCCGCTGCTGCGCGAGCGCCCTGCGAACCGATCGGCAGCGTCGTATGCGTCGGTCGTCAACATCTCGTCGCTCGCGTCGCTCAACGGCACCGGGTCGTCGATTGCTTATGCGGCGTCCAAGGGCGCCGTCAACGCGCTGACGCTGTCGCTCGCGCGCAACCTCGCGCCGCAGGTGCGCGTGAATGCCATCGCGCCCGGCATGGTCGACGACGGCCTGCTGCGGCGCGTACTCGGCGACGACGCTTATGGGCACGTCGTCGAAGGCATGCGGGAGAATTCGCCGCTCGGACGCGTCTCGCAGCCCGCCGAGATCGCCGAACTCGCGTGGTTCCTCGCCGCACGCGCCCCGGCGATGACCGGTCAGGTGCTGGCCATCGAGAACGGACTGCTGCTCAACACCTGAGTCCGCGAGTCCGTACAAGAACATCAAAGGAAGCCCCCCATGACTGATCTGCACAAACACCGCTCCCGCACGGTCACCGAAGGCATCACTCGCACGCCGCACCGCGCCTTCCTGCGCGCCACCGGCCTCGACGACGCCGCCATCGACAAACCGTTCGTCGCCATCGTCGACACGTTCGGCGAGAACACGCCCTGCTCCATGTCGCTCAACCAGATCTCGGACAACGTCCGGCTGGGTGTCGCGGCCGGCGGCGGCGTGCCGATTCGCGGCTCGGCGATCTCGGTCTCGGACGGCACGTCGATGAATCACTCGGGCATGCGCTTCTCGCTGGTCTCGCGCGAGACGATCGCCGACAGCGTCGAGCTGTTCGTGCGCGCCCATTGCTACGACGCCCTCGTCGGTGTCGCCGGTTGCGACAAGACGCTGCCCGGCATTCTGATGGGCATGGTGCGCGTGAACGTTCCCGGCGTCTTCCTGTTTGGCGGTGCGATGCTGCCGGGCGTGGCCCCGGACGGCTCGCAGGCCACGATCCTCACCGCCATCGAAGCGGTCGGCACGGCGCAACGCGGCGACATGTCCGCCGAGACGCTGCGCGGCATTGAAAAGCGCTGCACGCCCACGGCGGGCTCGTGTCCCGGCCAGTTCACGGCGAACACGATGGCGATGGTCGCAGAAGTGCTCGGCCTCGCGCCGCTGGGCTCGGCCATGGTGCCGGCGGTGTACAGCGAAAGGATCGCGATTGCGCGTCGGGCGGGCGAGAACGTGATGCGTGCCCTGCGCAACGGCGGTCCGCTGCCGCGTGATCTCGTCACGCGCAAGAGTCTGGAGAACGCCTGCGCCGCCGTGGCCGCTACCGGTGGCTCGACCAACGCCATGCTGCACATCCCGGCGATTGCCCACGAGGCAGGCATCGAGTTCACGCTCGACGACGTCTCCGAAGTGCTCGCCCGCACGCCGCTCATCGGCGACATGCAACCGGGCGGACGTTATCTTGCCGTCGATCTGCACCATGTCGGCGGTGTACCGGCCGTCCTCAACGCGCTGCTGGCGGGCGGCCACATCCACGGCGACACACTCACGCAGACCGGCGAAACGCTGGAAACGGCGTTGCGCGCCTTCCCCGGTCCGGACGGCCGTGTCGTCAAGCCGCACACCGAACCGCTCTCGCCCAACGCGGGGCTGGTCGTGCTGCGCGGCAACCTCGCGCCGGACGGCGCAGCACTCAAGACCGCCGGTCTCAAGCAACTGAAGTTCACGGGCAAGGCCCGCGTGTTCGAGACCGAGGAAGACTGCATGGCCGTGGTGTCGGCACAGACCTACCGTGAAGGCGACGTGCTCGTGATTCGCAATGAGGGTCCCAAAGGCGGCCCGGGCATGCGCGAAATGCTGAGCGTGACTGCGGCCATCTACGGGCAGGGCATGGGCGAGAAGGTCGCATTGCTCACAGACGGTCGCTTCTCAGGCGCGACGCGCGGCATGTGCATCGGTTACGTCGGCCCCGAAGCCGCGGCCGGCGGACCGATTCGCTTGATTCGAGACGGAGATACCATCCACATCGACGCAATCAAGGGTAAGCTCGACGTCGAACTCTCCGACGAGGAACTCGCCGCGCGGGCCGCCGAGGCCAAACCGTTCGTGCGCGGTCGTCTGGGCGGCGTACTGGAAAAGTACGAAGCGCTTGTGCGGCCGGCCAAGCTGGGCGCGGTCACGCACTCGGGGGCCGTGCCATGGCCCTACGAAGCCTCCATCGGGGAGACGCCAACCCACGAGGACCCGAATTGATGACTACCCCACGCGTAGGCTTTTGCGGCATTGGCCGCATGGGCGAACCGATGACGCGGCGCCTGCTGGCTGCCGGCCACGACGTCGCCGTCTGGAACCGTTCCACCGCGAAACTCGCCGCCCTGCTCGATGCCGGCGCCATCGCCTGCGTGACCCCGCAGGCGCTTGGCGAATGCGTCGATATCGCGTTGTTGTGTCTGGGCGACGGCAAGGCCGTCGAGGACGTCGTGTTCGGTGAGCACGGACTCGTGCACGCCGCCACGCCGCCGCGCTTCATCGTCGATCATTCGACGCTCTCCCCCGCCCTCACGCGCAACCTGGCCAGGCGCTGGCACGAGAGCACCGGCAGCGTCTGGATCGACGCCCCGGTATCGGGCGGCACGGGCGGCGCCGAAGCGGGCACGCTGGCGATCATGGCGGGCGGCCCCGCCGACGCCATCGAAGCCGTCACACCGGTGCTGCGCGCGTTCTCGTCGCGAGTCACGCGCATGGGCGACATCGGCGCCGGCCAGACGACGAAGCTCGCCAATCAGGCCATCGTCGCGACGACGCTCGCCGGACTGGCCGAGGCCTTCGTGCTGGCCAAGCGCAGCGGCATCGACACGGCGGCCGTGCCGTCGGCACTGCAAGGCGGCTGGGCCGACTCCGTGCTGATGCAGACGCTGTGGCCGCGCATGGTTACGCCGCCCGACTTCGCCACGGGCACCGTGCGTGTGATTCTCAAGGATCTCGACGCGATTGCCGAGCTGGCGCATACGAGCGCCACGGTGCAGCGTGTGCTGCCCGAAGTGCGCCGTCTGCTGAAGGACGCCGCCGATCGCGGCATGGCGGACTGGGATCTGTCGCAAGTCTTCCGTATCGGCGAAGCCGAGAGCGCACCGGACGCCTGACGTTCCACACATCCGGTCGCCAGCAAAAAAGCCATGCATGGCTTTTTTTCGTTAAGGACACGAGCGGCCGAGGCTTCGCTGCCGGCGTGAGCGCCGACTCGCCCCCGACCTGCACCTTACTTGACCTTCACGGCCGAGAAGTCCTGACGACCGAACGGGCTCACCCGATAGCCCGACACATCCGCGCGCGTGATCACCGACGCGACCGGGTGTGCGAGCGGAATCCACAACGCATCGTCCTTGATGGTCTTCTGCGCGGCCTGATACTTCGCGGTGCGCGCGGCGACGTCGTGCGTGCGCTTGCCGTCACTGATCAGCTTGTCGAGATTGGCGTCGCAAAAGCGCGCGAAGTTCGTGCCCGACGTCACCGCCGCGCAGCTGAATTGCGGCGTGAGGAAGTTGTCCGGATCGCCGTTATCGCCCGACCAGCCCATGAACAGCAGGTCATGCTCACCCGCCTTGCCGCGACGGATCAGTTCGCCCCATTCCACCGTCTTGATCTGTGCCTTCACGCCGATCTTTGCCAGATCGCTTTGCAGCATTTCGGCGCCCACACGCGGGTTCGGGTTGAGCAGACTGCCTGCCGGACGCGTCCAGATCGTCGTCTCGAAGCCTTGCGGGAAACCCGCGTCGGCGAGCAGCTTCTTCGCCTTCGCGATGTCGTGCGGATAGTCGGCGACGTTCTTCGCATAGCTCCACGTGTTCGGCGGGTACACGTTGACGGCCGGCGTAGCCGTGCCCTCGAACACTTGCTTGACGTAGCTCGGCTTGTCGAACGCGAGGTTCAGCGCCTGACGCACACGCACGTCGCTCAAAGGCTTGTGCTGCGTGTTGATGGCGACGAACGCCGTCATGAACGCGGGCGTCTCGACCACCTTGAGCGCCTTGTCGCTACGCGCGGCCTGCACGTCGAGCGGCTTGGGCGAGAGCGCGATCTGGCATTCGCCGACCTTGACCTTCTGCGCACGCACGGCGGCGTCCGGCACGATCGTGTAGATGAGACGCTCGGACGCCGGTGCGCCGCCGAAGTACGCCTTGTTCGCGTCGAAGCGGACCACGCTGTCCTTCTGATAGCTGCGGAAAACGAACGGCCCGGTGCCGATCGGACGCGCATTGAGTTCGTCCGTCTTGTTCGCAGCGACGAGCTTGTCGGCGTACTCGGCCGAATAGATCGACGCGAAGCCCATCGACAGCATCGACAGGAATACGGCGTCCGGCTCGGAGAGCGTAAAGCGCACCGTGTTGTCGTCGACCTTCTGCACCGACTTGATCAGCTTGCCCAGCGAGAGCGACTGCGCATGCGGGAAGCCCGACGGCGTGAGCTTGTGCCACGGCGCGTTGTCGTCGAGCATGCGATCGAAGGTGAAGACCACATCGTCGGCGTTGAACGCGCGCGTGGGCTTGAAGAGGTCGTTGCTGTGGAAGCTCACGTTCGGGCGCAGCGTGAACGTGTAGGTCAGACCATCGGGGCTGACTTCCCACTTCGTCGCCAGACTCGGCACGACCTTCGCCTGCGCGGCATCGAATTCGACCAGACGGTTGAACACCGGATCCGCAGACGCATTGGTCGTGGTGAGCGAGTTGTAGCGCACGACGTCGAAGCCTTCCGGGCTGGCTTCCGTACAGACGGTGAGTGGCTTGGCTTGCGCCGCGAGCGGCACCAGCGGCAGGGCAAGGGCGGTGAGAACGACGGCGAGCGAGCGACGGTGCATGAGCTTCTTCTCCAGGAAGTCGATGACGGATAGCGGATAGCGGATAGCGGATAGCGAGACGATCGTCAGGCGAATGGCGAAACGACCGGTCAAACAGCCGGCCAGAATATCGCAAATTCAGGACCCCTGCCTTTGCGCCGCAGCATATCGATATATGCGCGGCCATAAATACGGAAAGCGAACGTCAGTTCTGCCAACCGAATGCCCGCATCCGATGCACGATGCTGTCGCGCGCGGCCACCACCGTCAGTCGCGAACTGACCGACATGTCGTAGAGATAGCGTGTGCTGCCGGCGTACGGCACGCTCACGTAAGGATGCGCCAGCAGCGGAATGTCGGCGCCGGACGCCAACGCCTCGCCCTCCCCCGCCAGGCGCGCCAGACAGGCACGATGCGCGGCGTCGCGCGCCACCGCAAAGGGATCGAGCGCCGCGGCCGACGCCCCCGCCTGCGCGATCACGGAGACGGCGGATGCAGCGGAGACGGCATCCTCGCCCCCCACGGGCGTCGGCGCATGAGCGGCCAGCGCCACCGGCCCCTGCCCCATCGCCACAAAGAGCCACAGCCCGGCGTGCGCCATATCGATCCAGACCTTGCCGTGCGGACCGTCGCATTCCAGCGACGACACCCCGGGTGTCGCCACCGGCACCGGCGCCTGCGCCGGCGTACACCGGAACCAGCGGCCGAAGATCCAGCGAAGGGCAATGCGCTCAGACAAGAAGCGGTGGCGCATCTGCGTGCGCGGCAGACGACGCGCGAGCGAGTGCTCGGCCGCCGATAGCCACGTCGCGCCGTCGTCCGGCCCGCCCGCTGCCGCCCCCGTCGCCCCGAAGGGACGCCCCGCGAGCAGAAAACGCCACAACCATAGCTCATCACTGCCGCATTGCGGCGAGGAAGCGGCCGCTGTGCGCGCCTGCGCGCCGGTGTCCCCCGCATGCCCGAGCGCCTCGACATCGCTGCTCGCCAGCGCACGCTTTTGCGCGCCACCCGTGAGCTTCCGGTCGCCCTGTCCGAACTGCCCGAGCGGCACGTAAGTCATGGAAGGTGTCGGAATCGATGCGACGCGCGGTGTCGATTCGACCGTTCGTTTCAACATCAACAATTACGACCTCCACAGACGTGATTCCCGATAATTCACCCCGCTTTGCGCAGGGCTATCGGAAATCACTCATTTGGTAATGAGAATCATTATCAAATGATAGCACAAGCGTCTACGCGAAAGGAGTGACAAATGCTTGGGAATGCACCCGATTTGGCAGGTCAGAAGCCGCGCCGCAGCAGGAGATGCGGCCGCTTGCGCGACCGCCATCTTCTGGAGCGTCTCGGCTCGTCGATTTCATCCGCCCTTCGGAACAGATACGCGGATGAGCGGCGTGAAAGCGATATGCGGGGAACGGGGGACGGGAACGCCAGATCAGGCGCTGGCGGGCAGTGGTGGCCGGTAGCCCAGCGCGTGACTGGCCGCCAGCGCCTCGCGACGCACGGCCTGACCGATGGGACTGTCGATGCGGGGATCGAAGCCCCCCGTCGCGCCGAGTGCCGTGATCACACCCACGAGCCGCCCGTCGTAATTGAAGACCGGCGCGGCAATCGCGCTGATGCCCGTGAGATTCGTGTCGCGCACGCTCGCCCCCTGCACCGCACGCACCGACGCCCGCAACGTGCCGATCGGATCGTTGGCATCGAGTTGTGCGCGATGTTCCGGGGTGGCATGTGCCCACTCGCTCTGCGCCATCGCCAGCACCTGCGGGTCGTCGAGCAGCCCCAGAAAGACGCGACCGGCGGCGGACCAGAGCACCGACATCACCGAACCGATTCGCACGTTGATCGTGACCGGCAGACCCGGCTCCTCGAAGCGGACGATGGTCGGCCCCTTGTTGCCCATGACGGCGATGAAACAGGTGACGTCGAACGCCTCGCGCAGACGCACGAGCGCCGGTTCGGCGGCCCGCACCGGATCGGCCTGCCGCATGGCTGCCACGCCGATGAGCATGGCTTCGAGTCCGAGGAAATATTGCTGCGAGTCGGCGTCCTGCGCGACGAGCCCTTCTTCCACGAGACTCATCAGATAGCGGTGAACCTTGGCGGGACTCTGCTGCACATGCAGGGCAAGCGCGGTGAGGCTCGCCCGGCCGCCCAGACGAGCCAGCCCCTTGAGCACGACCATGCCGGTCTCGGCCGACTGCACGCGCTGTCGGCGCCCGCGCTCACGCGGCGCGTCGATGGCATCCTGCGCGGCGGCATCGGTGCCATCCGTTGCGTGTGTCGTGCGGGAAAGCGCGGCCGCGCTTCGCGGGCGGCCTGCTGTGGGTCGTTTGCTTGTCGTCATCGGCGAGATTTTAAGATGCAAATCATCGTTACCTCGTATCGACCCGTCTAGAGGTTAACCCCAGTCCACTAATTTACGCTATGCGTATTATATTTACGCTTAACAGATTCAGAGAATGTGTCAGCGTGCCGGGCTTCCATGCGCATGCGGAGTATCACATCGAACCGAGGAGACAACCCTGCCGATTTTGGGTACCTGTGCCGGTCATCGCCCGATGCACACTGCCCGGATGGCAACGCTCCTCTACACTGGATCTATTGTGTGTGTCCGGTGGTGTCCTGCAAGACTCGCCGACGCACGATAGCCTGACAAAGCCTTGATAAAGTCCCGACAAAGCCCGGACAACAGGCAATAGAGAGCCTCAGAGAGCGAGCGGATGAGCCAGACGACTTCCCCCACCCCAAATGCCACGACCGGCGCGCCTGCCGGCGCGAGCGGTTGCCCCTTCCATCAAACGACGGCACCGACGGCGCAGACAGCACCGAATGGCTGCCCGGTGAGCGCCCGCGCGGCTGACTTCGATCCGTTCGAGGACGGCTATCAGCAAGACCCGCCGGAATACGTGCGCTGGGCGCGTGAGCAGGAGCCGGTGTTCTACAGCCCGAAGCTGGGCTACTGGGTCGTTACGCGCTATGACGACATCAAGGCGATCTTCCGCGACAACCTGACCTTCAGCCCATCGATCGCGCTCGAGAAGATCACGCCGACCGGGCCGGAAGCCAACACCGTGCTCGCCTCGTACGGCTTCGCGCTGAACCGCACGCTGGTCAACGAAGACGAGCCCGCGCACATGCCGCGCCGCCGCGTGCTGATGGAGCCGTTCACGCCGGAGCATCTCAAGCATCACGAACCGCTGGTGCGCCAGCTCGCGCGTGAGTACGTCGACCGCTTCGTCAACGACGGCCGGGCCGATCTCGTCGATCAGATGCTGTGGGAAGTGCCTCTCACGGTGGCGCTGCACTTCCTCGGCGTGCCCGAAGAAGACATGGACAAGCTGCGCGAGTACTCGATTGCGCACACCGTGAACACGTGGGGACGTCCGAAGCCCGAGGAGCAGGTCGCCGTGGCGCACGCCGTGGGCAACTTCTGGCAACTGGCGGGCAAGATTCTCGACAAGATGCGTCAGAACCCGGACGGCCCGGGCTGGATGCAATACGGGATTCGCAAGCAGAAGGAACACCCGGAAGTCGTGACCGATTCGTACCTCCATTCGATGATGATGGCGGGGATCGTGGCCGCCCACGAAACGACGGCCAACGCGACCGCCAACGCGATGAAGCTGCTGCTCTCGCATCCGGACGTATGGCGTGAAATCTGTGAAGACCCCTCGCTGATTCCGAACGCGGTGGAAGAATGTCTGCGCCATAACGGCTCGGTCGCCGCGTGGCGGCGCCTGGCGACGAAGGACGTCAACATCGGCGGCATCGACATCGCCGCCGGGTCGAAGCTGCTGATCGTAACGTCGTCCGCCAACCATGACGAGGGGCATTTCGCCGACGCCGACCTCTTCGATATCCGCCGGGAAAACGCCAGCGATCAACTGACGTTCGGTTACGGCTCGCATCAGTGCATGGGCAAGAACCTCGCCCGCATGGAGATGCAGATCTTCCTCGAAGAATTCACGCGCCGTCTGCCGCACATGAAGCTCGCGCAGCAGACGTTCACGTATGTGCCGAACACGTCGTTCCGTGGCCCCGAGCACGTCTTCGTCGAGTGGGATCCGGCGCGTAATCCGGAGCGTGACGATCCTGCCGTGCTCACGCGTCAGTCGCCGGTGCGTATCGGCGAGCCGTCGGGACACAGCGTCACGCGTCCGGTCGTGGTCGAAGCCGTGACGCCGGTCGCCGAGGGCATCGTCAAGCTGCGCCTCGTCGCGCCGGACGGCCGCGCCATGCCGCGCTGGGCACCGGGCTCGCACATCGATATCGAATGCGGTGAGACAGGTCTGTCGCGCCAGTACTCGCTTTGCGGCGATCCGGCAGACGCCGGTGCGCTGGAGATTGCCGTACTGCACGAGCCGGAAGGCCGTGGCGGTTCGAACTGGGTGCACACGCAGGTGAGCGTGGGCGACCGGTTGCGCATCCGTGGCCCGCGCAATCACTTCCGTCTGGACGAGACGACGCCTCGCGCGATTTTCGTGGCCGGTGGCATCGGTGTGACGCCGATTGCCGCGATGGCGCGTCGCGCCAGGGCGCTGGGCATCGATTACGAGATTCACTACAGCGGTCGCAGCCGTCGCACGATGGCGCTGCTCGACGAGCTTCAGGCGCTGCATGGCGAGCGCCTGCATCTGTGGGTCAAGGACGAAGGGCGACGCGCCGACTACGCGAGCCTGCTCGCCACGCCGCAGAACGGCACGCAAGTCTATGCCTGCGGTCCGGTGCGCATGCTCGATGCGCTCGCACAGTGCAGCGCGCACTGGCCGGACGACACGCTGCGGGTCGAACACTTCCAGTCGCAGCTCGGCACGCTCGATCCCGAAAAGGAACAGGCGTTCGAAGTCACGCTGAAGGACTCGGGCATTACCGTCATGGTGCCTGCCGATCAGACCTTGCTCACCGCCTTGCGTGCCGCGAACATCGACGTGCAGAGCGATTGCGAAGAAGGGCTGTGCGGCTCGTGCGAAGTGCAGGTGCTGGAGGGCGACGTGGATCACCGCGACGTGGTGCTCACACGCGCCGAGCGCGATGCCAACACGAAGATGATGTCGTGCTGCTCGCGCGCCTGCGGCAAGAAGCTGGTGCTGGCGCTGTAAGGGCCACACCTGAAGCAGGCTGCACGGAAATACGAAGGGGCGCCACGGCGCCCCTTCGCTTATGCTTCGCCGGCTTACGTCGCTGGCGTGTCGAGGAAATCGAGCGTATCGCGCGCTCAGTGAGCACCGTGCGGCTTGCGCAGCATCGTCGACAGCGCAATCAGCGCCAGCAGGGCGAAGCCGCACATGACGCTCACCAGCGGGCGCGGCGAGCCGTCGTTGAGCAGACCGAGCAAACCGCCCGCAGCAAAGCCGAACCCGTACTGCACACTGCCGACGAGCGCCGCCGCCGCCCCGGCCCGCGTCGGGTGATTCGCGAGCGCGCCCGCCACTGAGTTCGCCGTGATGATGCCGCGCAGCGACATGAACAGGAACAGCATCACGACCATCAACGGCAACAGCACGAGCCCCAGCCAGACGGCCGCGCACAGCGCCGACGTGACGATCGCACAGCCGATGATGCCCACACGCATCAACCGGTACGCACCGAGTTGCCCGACGCGGCGCGAGTTGAACATCGTCATCGCCGCCATGCCCACGATATTGATGCCGAACAGCACGCCGAAGAACTGCGGCGACACGTGGAAATACTCCATGTACACCAGCGGCGTGCCCGTAATGTAGGTGAACGACGCGCCGAACACCGCACCGCCCGCCACCATGTAGCCGACGAAATGGGCGTCGCGCAGCAAATGCCAGTAGGACATCAGAATCGCGCGCGGCCCTCCCGACTGGCGGACGTTCACGTCGCCCGTCTCCGGCAGACGCCACAGCGCCAGCAACGCGCCGACACCGAAGACCGCGAGAATGCCGAAGATCACGCGCCATGTCGTGAAGCGCAGCATCTGCCCGCCAACCAGCGGCGCGACGATCGGCGCGACGCTCATCACGAGCAGCATGATCGAGAAGGCACGCGCGCTGTTGCGCGGCCCGTAGACGTCACGCACGATAGCCTGCGCGATCACCGGCATGGCGCACCCGCCCAGCGCCTGCACGAAGCGCCACATCATCATGTGATCGATGCTGTCGGCGAACGCACAGCCGATGCTGCCGAAGATGTACAGCGCAATGCCGGCGGCCATGGGCTTGCGGCGTCCGAAGCGATCGGCAAGCGGCCCCCAGACCAACTGGCCGAAGGCAAAGCCCAGGAAGAAGTACGACAGCGTGAGCTGCGAGGCCGCCGCGCTCGCGCCCAGCTCGTGCCGCATCGTCGGCAGCCCCGGCAGGTACATATCCGTGGACGCGGGCGCAATCATCATGAACAAACCGAGAATGCCCAGCAGCACACGCTCGGAAGGCAAGGCGGGAGAGAGTTCGGACGTCGAGGTCATTTATCGTTCTGATTATTTGTGCGAATCCCGTCGGCGCCGCGAGAGATTTCGCGAAAACGACGACGCCCGCCATGATAACGCCGGCGGGCGTCGCCCTTTCATACTCGATGGTTATCGCAAACTTAACCGCTGCTTATGGCGTGACATGGGATCGGTCGCTCATGCCACCACGCCACCGCCTCACCGCCTCACCGCCTCACCGCGTTGATCGTCCGCCGTCGAAGGCTCAGCTCGCCGTGGCCGCGCGCAGATTGCCGCCGTCGCTGCGTTGCGTACGAGCGATGGCGAGCACACCGATCAGCGAGACACATGCCGGCACGGCCGCCGCGAGGAACAGCGACGACGACGACCATTGCAGATGCATCAGCGCACCGCCGAGCACCGGGCCCAGCACCGATCCGATACGGCCGATGCCGAGGCTCCAGCCAATGCCCGTGGAACGCAGGGACGTCGGATAGTAGGTGGCCGCCAGCGCGTTGAGCGCCGGCTGACCGCCGATGATCGAGAAGCCCGCGAAGAAGATCGCGATGAAGACCGTCACCATCGACACCATCACCACCGGATTGCCGATCGCGGCCGTCGCGGCAATCGCGATCAGGAAGGTGACGGCCAGCACACTCGTGAAGCCCACGCGGTCGATCACACGGCCCAGCAGCAGCGTGCCGATCACGCCGCCCGCCCACAGGGCAGTCCCCGCCATCACGGCGACCTGCGTCGAATAGCCGGCGTCGCGAATCACCGTCGGCAGCCAGTTCGACAGGAAGTACATGTCGAGCAGGTTGGCGAAGTTGATGACCCACAACAGGACCGTCACACGGGCGCGACCGTCCTTGAACAGTTCGATGAACGGCACGCCCTGGGCCTTTTGTTCGTTGAGCACGAAGTGCGCGTCGGCCGGCACATTTGCCGTCGGCGCGACGCGCAACAGTTGCTTGCGGATACGCGCACGGTCGCTCTTCCTGAACATCAGGAACTGGATCGATTCGGGCAGCGAGATCCACATCAGCACGCCCAGCACCAGCGGAATCGCGCCACCGATGTAGAACACCGCGCGCCAGCCGAGGCTCGGAATGATCGCCGCCGTAATCAGGCCGCCGACCACACCGCCCAGCGTAAAGCCGCACGACACGATCATCATCAGCGAGACGCGGATACGGCGCGGGCTGTACTCACCGGCCAGCGCCATCGCGTTGGGCATGATGCAACCGAGCCCCAGACCGGCGACAAAGCGCCAGACGACCAGTTCGGTGATCGTGTTGGCGAATCCCGTGACGATCATGCACACCGAGAAGAACAGCGTCGCGCCGATCAGCACCGGACGACGCCCCAATTTGTCGGCCAGCGCCGAAAACGTGAGCGAACCGACGAGCATGCCGAACAGCCCCGCGCCGAACACCGGCGAAAGCGTTTCCTTGGCAATGCCCCACTCGCGAATCACCACCGGGGCCACGTAACCCATGGCCTGCACGTCGAAACCATCGACCACCAGACACATCGCGCACAACGCGATCACCCACCACTGATAAGCGCCCAGCCGACTGTCGTCGATCAATGCGCCCACATTCACTTCTGCTGCTTTCATGCTGTCTCCAAACGTTCTTGCAACTTCGTGGTATTGCGTCCCGGTCGAGGCGCCGGCTTTCTGACTGCTGATGACTGACGTTGCCTCGCGGGCACCGCGCCGCCCCGTTCGGGCAGCGTGGCATTTCGTGCCGAGGATCGAAGGACGAACGGTGCCATCCACTCGCGCACGTAAATTACGCTTTGCGGAAGTTTATCTCTCCCAACGTAAATCAATGCTTGGTGTTAACACTTAGAGGCGGGCCGAATTCTCGTCGGATGCCAAGGTCGGGGCAGAGGGAAGCGTCGCGGGACGATGCCGGATGCATCGTCTTGGCAAACGGCACGCGTTTTTGTGGTTTTTCTCCATACCAACGATAGGAGAACGCCCTCCCGATGTACGCAAAGGCTATACGGGGCGTGGAAATGGGCGATCAGCGCGGGAAAAAGCGGCGAATTGTCGCAGATGTGGTTTTTCTACAGATTTTTTTGCCAAAGGTTTACCCGTCTAGGGATTTCCCTGATATAGTTGCACCTGTCTCCTCCACCTCCTCCTGGTGGATTTCACGGCCAGCAACGCGCTGGCCGTTTTTTTTTGCCTGTCGATATCGTGAGGGTGGATTCGTAGGGGACGAGGCGGATGGGCTAACGGAACGTAATGCGATCGCGCGGGCAGCGATGCAGCGCGCATGAATTCCTGCGCTACACTCGACGCCATGAAAATCGCGCCGCTCGCCACCCTGCTTTGTGTTTTGCCGCTCGCCGGCTGCTATGTCGTGCAGTATCCGGGCGGCGCATTGACGCTTTCGCCCACCCCCGCTGCGCCGCAAGCCATGCGTGCCGCGCCGGGGTCGATCGGTAGCACCGACGTGACGACTGCGCCGATCCCGACGCCTAACGTTGCCGCCGCTCCAGTGCGCGCAACGCCGCCACCGCAGTATCCGAACGGCTCGCCCGTCCCGCCCGACTTCCAGCCGGGCAACGGCTCACCGGTGCCGCCGGACTATCGGCCACCCGCCTCACAGACACCACCAGCCGCCAATCCGCGCTACCCGAACTATCCGAACGGATCGCCGGTGCCACCGGATTACGTCCCGCCACCGTCGTCGAGAGCCGCACCGGGTGCCGCCGCAAGTCCGGCCGCTTATGTGGCAGACCCCGCTTACGCGACCTATCCCGTATATCCCGCCTATCCGGCATACGCGACATACCCCGTGGCCTACCCGGCTTATCCGGCGTACGCACCGGTCTACCCGGCGTTCGCCCCATCGCCCTGGCTCAGCAACGTGTCGTTTTCCGTGTCGTGGGGGCGCGGTTGGGGAGGATGGGGAGGTCGTTGCTGCCACCGCTGGCGCTGAACCGTCGTCGACGGTTCAGGCAACGCGGCCCGCGCAATCTCAGTGCGACGTCTGACGTTCCTTCGCGACGCGATCCTCGATGCGGCACTCGATACGTTTTCGAATCTGCGCTGCGGCATCGGACGCGCAATCCGCGTCGATGCACGAAAATTCGCATCGACCGATGTAATCCCCGTCGCAATAGGCGTCGACAGCGCCATCGAAGCGCTTGTCGGCGCGCGGGGTAATGGCGCCTGCCAGGTCGAATGGCCGCCCTGGCGGCGTATGACTGACGTAATGCCAGTTGAATTTGAACGAATCTGTCATAAGTCCCCTTCTTTCAAACGGCAGCTGCGGACCGGTTCGCCAACGCTGCTTTTTTGGGAAATCGTAACATGTTCATGAATTTCGACTAGGAGTCGAAAAAAAAGCGGCCCGCCAGAGCGGCGAGCCGGACAGTCCGTGGAGGTCGGGGGCACATCAGGACCACGGTGATTTCACTGTAGTCCCGAATCGTTGTCGTTATTCTCGGTAATTTGCCTAATCTGGTGCTTCAGGCCTGCACTGCCATCCCCGGCTCCGGCATCAGATCGTCGGCGGTGACCGCCTTGCCGAACAGCCATCCCTGGCCGATCGCGTCCGGGTGAATCGCCAGCATGTAGTCGGCCTGCGCTTGCGTTTCCAACCCTTCCACGATGATGTCCACGTCAAGCAGCGTCGCCATCTTGCAGATCTGATCGACGATAGCGCTGCCCACGGTGTCCTTGCCGATCGCCTGCGTGAACATGCGGTCGATCTTGAGCGCATCGACGTTCAGCGTCGACAGATACGCGAGGTTGGAAAAGCCGGTGCCGAAGTCGTCGATGTGAATCTGATAGCCATCGATGCGCAGCCGGTCCAGCGCTTCGCGCAGTTTCGTCATGCTGTCGGTCGAGCGCTCCGTCACTTCCAGCGCAATCTGCGCGCGCGGCACACGCAGCGATGCCGCCATGTGATTCAGATACGTGTGGAAGGTCCGGTCGACGACATCCGTCGCCGCGAGATTGATGCTTAGGTGAAACTCCGGATCGGCCAACACGCGCCCGTGCATTTCGATCAGCGCCTTGCGCACCACCTGCCGCGTGATCAGCCCGATCACCCCCTGCCGCTCGGCAATCGGGATGAAGATGTCCGGCGAAATCGGGGTGCCCGTACTGTCGTTCAGGCGTGCCAGTGCTTCCACGCCGACCATCTTGCCGTCGCGCAATCGTACCAGCGGCTGGTAGACGAGGTGGATGCCGCCCGACTCGGCGGCCTGCTGCGTCACCCAGTCGATGGACATGCGGTAGCGCCGGCGCGAACGCCACGACATGCCCACCGCGCCACCGGCTACCGCCCCCGTAAGCAGCGCAAGCAGCAGCCCCCAGGGGTTGGCCACCAGTCGCGACGACGTGTAGACAGCCGACACACAGACATCAACGCTGCTCGAACACATCGAATACTGCCGCAGCGACCCGATGTCGAGCCAGCGGGAGGTCTGCCCGAGGGTGATGCGCTGCTGGTCCTCGAACTTGCCCGCGCGCCAGAACTGGAAGCGCATATCGCCTGTCGACGCCACCGACGCGACCCCCGGCGCCGGGGTGCCGAGCCGTGTCGGCAATATCGGCGGGCTGAACACCACCACGTCGCCCAGACCAATCGCATTGACCTGCACGCCCGGCGTGACAATGCCGGTCAGCGTGTGCCAGAGCTTCACGCCCGTGCGCGTCTCATGACTCGGCGGCGGCAGTTCGGGCGCGGGGTCCAGCCTGCCGGCCACGGCGGTACACAACAGGCGCGAGTTATGAACGCGACCGATGTCATGGAAATAAGGGCTGCGCATGGCGACACGGCGCAGCGAGAGGATGTCGGCGTCGGTACAGGGCAGCGCGCCACTGTACATGGCGTCCTGCAACGCGTTGCGACTGGAAATCGACGCATCGCCCATGAACCCCATGATGTCCTGCGCATAGTTTCGCAGGCGAAAATCGTCGACACGGGTCTGCGCGACCTGCCCAATCAACAGCATAGCCAGCATGCCCGCCATGGCCCCGACAAGCACCGGCAACCAGCGGGTCAGCCTTCTGAGCGTTTGCATGGAGAGTGGCGTCCACGATAGTGCCCCTTGCCGGGGCTTGTCCGCAGTGTAGCGCACTGCCCGGGCGATACATCGGATTGCCAGACAATCGCCTGCTGCACCGCGCGCCAAGGGGATTTTCGAGTGGGACGATAGGGGGTCGGCACTCGGTTACCTTGCCGACTCCCGCATTCTCGATACGACATCGGACCTCGCCATGACACTCAAATTTCGCAATCCGGCGAACGCTGACGTCATCGAGATATCGTATCTGTCCTGCATCGCCGCCTTCTTCCTCGGCCCGCTCTACCTGCTGGCGTACGGCTTCACGTGGCACGCGCTGCTGTGGACGCTGCTCGCCATCGGCCCGGCGCTGCTCTGGAAAGAGTCGCTACTGGCGCTTTCGCTGCCCGCGACGTGCCTGCTTTACGCGGTCATGATCCATCCGCTGCTCATCGGCCGGTTGCGTGCGAACGGCTGGGAGCCGACCAGCGACGATGCCCTGCCGGGCCCGCGTCAACGCGGCTATCACTGACTCGCGTCGCGCACGCCCGCATTTCCGGCGACGTCTGCGGGCATCATCGCAATGAAGCGATCGAGCGCCGCCGAACCATGGTCGGCGCGATACGCCAGACTGATGGGCGCTAACGGCGCCTCTCCCGCCGGCGCTTCGATCGGCCAAAACCCCATGCCCGGCGTGCGGATCTGACTCACCGACGCCGGAACCAGCGACACCCCGAAACCCGCCGCGACCATCGGCACGATGGACGTGATCTGCGGCGCCTCCTGCCCCAGCTTTGGACGAAACCCTGCGGCCTCGCATGCCGCAATCGTACGGTCGTACAACGCTGGACTGATGTCGCGCGGCAGCAGAATGAACTCGTCCTGCGCGAGCGCGGCGAGCGGCACTCGCTCACGCGCGCTCATCGGATGCCCCAACGGCAACGCCAGCACCATCGGCTCGTCGACCACGCGCACACTCACAATGCCGTCCGGCACCTCGAACGGCGTGCGGATAAACGCAGCATCGACGGCGTCGTCGAGCAGCGCGCTCAACAGACTCGCGGTGTTGCTCTGCTGCGGATGCAGTTGCACCTCGGGATAACGCCCCCGGAAGTCGCGAATCCATGCCGGAATACGCGGTTCGAAATACGTCGCACCGGCAAAGCCGATACGGATCTGCCCCGCTTCGCCGCGTGAAATCTGCTGCATGCGCCGTTTGGTCCGCGCCACTCGCTCGAGAATTTGCTGTGCCTCCGGCAGAAATGCCTCACCCAGCTCCGTGAGCACGACATCGCGCGGCAAGCGCACGAACAACGGGCCGCCCAGCTCCGCTTCTAACTGCCGGATCTGCAAGCTCAGCGGAGGCTGCTGAATCCCCACACGCGCCGCCGCCCGCGTGAAATGACGCTCCTGCGCGACAGCAATGAAATATTGCAGATGCCGCAATTCCATAACCACTCCCCGGTCAGCCCGATGCCGTCGGGCTTTTCTCAATCAATACTTGAAAAGTATGCAAATCGTTTGTTCAATATATTGGAAATGTGACCGATGGGTCAATACACTTCGAGTCAAGCGCAAACCGGCTCCCCCAAAGCGGTCGCGCCGAGAATTCAAGAGATTCGAAAAAGAGACTTAGAGAAGAGACACGAGGAGCCTCACGATGTTTGAAGATCGCATCCGCCTGGCGTCGCTACGCGACCGGGTGATGAGCGCAGACGACGCTGCCAGGCTCGTTGGCGACGGCATGGTGGTCGGCATGAGCGGATTTACCCGCGCCGGCGACGCCAAGGACATGCCGATCGCTCTGGCCCGACGGGCGAAAGCCAACCCGATGAAAATCACCCTGATCACCGGGGCATCGCTGGGGCACGACTCGGACAAGACCCTCACGGAAGCGGGCGTACTCGCCAAACGGCTGCCGTTCCAGGTCGACACCACGTTGCGCAGCGCGATCAATCGCGGCGAAGTGATGTTCGTCGATCAGCACCTTTCCGAGACCGTTGAATTCCTGCGCACCGGCCAGTTCGGCAAGCTGGATGTCGCGGTCATCGAGGCGGTCGCCATTACGGAAGACGGCGGACTCGTGCCGAGTTCGTCGGTCGGCAACTCGGCGAGCTTCGCGATCCTCGCCGAGAAGGTGATCGTAGAGATCAACCTCGCGCAGCCGCTCGCGTTCGAGGGCATGCACGACATCTGGATTCCGGGTCAGCGCCCGCACCGTGCGCCGCTGCCCATCGTCGACGTGCGTGACCGCGTTGGCACGAACGTGGTGAAGATTGCGCCTGAGAAGATCGCGGCCATCGTCATCACCGATACGCCGGACAGCGCCTCCAATGCGCTGCCGCCCGACGCCGACACGCAGCGCATCGCCGGCCATCTCATCGAATTCTTCCAGCACGAAGTCTCGCGCGGACGTCTGCCCCGCACGCTGCCCGCGATCCAGTCGGGCATCGGCACGATCGCCAACGCGGTGCTCACCGGCTTCATCGATTCGCCGTTCGAAGACCTGACGATGTACTCGGAAGTGCTTCAGGACTCGACGTTCGATCTGATGGACGCCGGCAAGATGGTGTTCGCCTCGGGCTCGTCGATCACGGTGTCGCAGGTGGTGCAGGACCGTGTGTTCAAGCATCTGGAGCGTTACCGCGACAAGCTGGTGCTGCGCCCGCAGGAGGTCAGCAACCATCCGGAGGTCATCCGTCGTCTGGGCCTGATCGCCCTGAACACCGCGCTCGAAGCGGATATCTACGGCAACGTGAATTCGACGCATGTCGGCGGCACGCACATGATGAACGGCATCGGCGGCTCCGGCGACTTCGCCCGCAATGCCCGCATGGCCATCTTCGCGACGAAGTCCATCGCCAAGGAGGGCAAGATTTCGAGCATCGTGCCGATGGTGCCGCACGTGGACCATAACGAGCACGACGTCGACATTATCGTGACCGAACAAGGGCTGGCCGATCTGCGCACGCTGGCGCCGCGTGAGCGTGTGAATCTTGTCATCGACAACTGCGCGCATCCGAGCTACCGCGACGTGCTGCGCGAGTATTACCGCGACGCGCAGCGCTACGGCGGTCAGACGCCTCACGCGCTGGAGCACGCCTTCGATCTGCACGTCAACCTGCGCGAGCGTGGCTCGATGCTGGCGGGCAAGTGATGGGAATAACGGGATCGACGGAAGCGATCGAGACCGTCGGATGAAGCCAGCGGCCGACACAGCCGGGTGACATCACCGACATCGGTGCCGGACGCCATCGCCGGGGGGCGGGCGGCCGGACACCGGTTGGCCGGCATCGGCGCAGTCCACAAGACTCGCCGGTGCCGAGAAGAACGTGAGACGCATGCGGTCTCATGGGCCGGACGCTGGTGAGAGCGCTCCGGCATTCACGGCTCGCCGGCACACGCAGGCGAGCCGTTTTTTAAGGTCCGGCAGCGCGTCTCAACGACAGCCGCCACCGCACGGACCCTGCGCCATCATGCGATCACGCGATCATGCGCGACGCCTGAGCGGTCGTGCCGTCGATCCGGAAGATCGACACCAACTCGCGAAGGCCGCCCGATTGGGCCGCCATCGACTGAGCCGCCGCCGAGGCTTCTTCCACCAACGCCGCATTCTGCTGCGTGACGGTATCCATCTGCATCACCGCCTGATTGACCTGCTCGATGCCCGTGCGCTGCTCGGTCGACGCCGCCGCAATTTCCGCCATCAGATCGGTGACACGTTTGACGGCGTGGACCACTTCGTCCATCGTGCCGCCGGCTTCGGCCACCAGCTTCGTGCCGTCGCTGACTTGCCGCGTCGAGGCATCGATCAGCTCCTTGATCTCCTTCGCGGCGTTGGCGCTGCGCTGCGCGAGCGTTCGCACTTCCCCGGCGACAACGGCGAAACCGCGTCCCTGCTCGCCTGCGCGCGCCGCCTCGACCGCCGCGTTGAGCGCCAGGATGTTGGTCTGGAAGGCAATGCCCTCGATCACGCTCGTGATGTCGGCCACGCGGGCGGAGCCGTCCGAGATTCCGCGCATCGTCTCGATGACCTGACGCACCACTTCGCCGCCGCGCTGGGCGATTTGCGACGCGTTCGAGGCCAGCACATTGCCCTGCTCGGCGTTGTCCGCGTTCTGCTTGACGGTAGTCGTGAGCTCTTCCATGCTCGCGGCCGTTTCCTCCAGCGAAGCGGCCTGCTGTTCGGTGCGTGACGACAGATCGGTGTTGCCCGCCGCGATCTGTGCCGAGCCAGTCGCGATGCTTTCACTGGTATTGCGCACCTGCCCCACGACCTGCGCGAGCCGGGTGTTCATGTCGCGCAGCGAGCCGAGCAATTGCGCGAGTTCGTCCTGTCCCTGTACGTCGATACGCGAACTGAGATCGCCGCGCGCCACCGTCTGCGCAATTTCCACACAGCGACCGATAGGCACCGCGATCGAGCGCGTAATGAGCCAGGCGATGAACGTTGCTACGGCCAGCGCCAGCAGAATCAGGACGATCGTGGCGATGAACGCGGCGCGATAGCTGCTGGCGGCCGCGTCGGTCGCGCGCGCGGCGCCCGCTCGATTGACTTCCACATGGGCTCTCAGCTTCTCGGCGAGCACCGAAAACGGCTTGGTCGCCTCGGCCATGGCGACGGAACGTGCCAGCACCTTCGAATCGCTGTCGCCCTTTTCCAGCTCGGCAACGCGGTTGTCCACGGCCAGATAGGTGGTCCAGGCGTCGCGCACGGCCTCATAGGCCACACGATCTTCGTCCGAGGCGATCATGCCTTTGTAGGCGTCCAGCGTCTTGTTCATGCTGTCGATGGCCGCCTGACGTTTGGCCGTCTCGTCGGAGCGCGTCGTCTCGTCGGTGGACAGCAGCAGCGCGAGCGTAGCGCGACGTGTGGCGTTGGCCGCCGCCTGCGCCGTGCCGAGCGTTTGCACGCTGGGCAGCCAGTTATCGGCGAGGTCGCGCGTACCGCCGTAAATGCGCGACGCCTGGAAGACCGCCATGCCGCCCACGATGCACAACAGAACCAACGTGATGGCGAACCCGACGCTCAACCGTGTGCCGATTTTGAGACTGCCCAAGAACTTCATGCCCGCTCCATATGCGACAAAACGATAACAATCGCATGCCATAACGGGTGAGCATTCGACAATCTTGAGCCAATAACCCCTTGATTCTCACGCAATGACTTTCGAAACATTTCAAAAAACAGAAAATCAATTGCATATCAATCGTTTTGCGCCCCCTGTTTCTCCTGACAAACTTTCGATTAATAAATATCCATCAACATATATTTAATAATCTATCGACCGAAATGCCGGATTAGCGACTCGCGCCATCGATGGGTGTCGGATGCACCGTATCGAGGTCGATGTCGTCGATGCAACGCACGTTGATCGCTGCCATCTTCGTGCCATCGGGCATCTGACCGAACGCAAACGCTTCGACACCGCAATTCGGACAGAACTGGTGACGAATCACATGCTTGTTGAAAAGGTATTCCCGTGCTTTCCCATCGCCTGCCGTTTGAGAGAATTCCGAGACAGGTGTAAATGCGAGAATCAATCCGCGCTTTTTGCAAATAGAACAATTGCACGTAATTGTTTTGGACAAATCAATATTTGCAGTGAAGCGCAAATCACCGCAATGACATCCGCCCGAATATTGCTGATTCGCCATGACGTCTCTCCTCCAGATGATGGAATGATCGCCGGCGGAAAACGACGTCGCAATGCGGGCGATCCCGACGTGGACGACACGTCGGCGTTGCCGCGTTCATTCGAGATGGGGGAATGCGCCGCCGGCGTGCGGTCTATTGTGCGACAGAATCCGGCGGGCGGGCAGCGACCGGCGCCAGCGCCGGTCGTGTCGAAGGAGGGGGGGGCGAGTCTGCGAAGTGGACTCAGTGCGCCTCGACGCTTAGCGACTCAGCGCGCCAGGACACTCAGGCCGCGAGTGCCGGCTCGTCGCGACGCGGCGGGCGGCCGCCGTGCGGCGTGTGCATGACCGTCACACCATGACGGCTGTGCTCGCGCAACTGGAATAGCGCCACCGTCTCGGCCAGATTGCGCGCCTGCTCGCTGAGCATGGCGGAGGCGGCGGCCGATTCTTCCACCAGCGCGGCGTTCTGCTGCGTCGACTGATCCATCTCGGCCACGCTGCGGTCGATCTGGCTGATGCCGGTGCTCTGCTCCATCATGGCCGTATGAATCTCGCTGATCAAACGCCGCACGCGCGCGATGCCATCGACGATTTCGCCCATCGTGTCGCCCGCCGCCTGCACGCGTTGCGTGCCGCTCTTGACGTTCTGCACCGAGGCTTCGATAAGCGTCTTGATTTCCTGCGCGGCGGCGGCACTACGCTGCGCCAGCGTGCGCACTTCCCCGGCCACGACCGCGAAGCCACGTCCCTGTTCGCCCGCACGCGCGGCTTCCACCGCCGCGTTGAGCGCGAGGATGTTCGTCTGGAACGCAATGCCGTCGATCACGCCGATGATTTCGGTAATGCGCTCCGACGACTTCGCGATCTCGCTCATCGTCGTGACAGCGCCCGTGACAACGTCGCCGCCACGCGCGGCGGCGTCGCTCGCATCATTGGCCAGACGCGTGGCATGCTCGGCCGCCTCGGCCGTCTGCTTGACGCTCGCCGTCAGTTCGGTGAGCGCCGCCGACGTCTCCTGCAACGTGCCGGCCGATGCCTCGGTGCGTTGCGACAGATCGCGGTTGCCCATCTCGATTTCGCTCGTCGCCGAGGTCATGCCGTGAACGCCCGAGCGCACGTCGAGCATGACGGTGCTGACCTTGTCGACGAACGCATTGAACGATTTCGAGATCTGCGCGACTTCGTCGTGCCCGATGACATCGAGGCGACGCGTCAGATCGCCGCCGCCCGAACCGATGGTGTCCATCGCGTCGCGCACTTGCGACAGACGACGGAAGGCCTGCGACGTGAAGAAGCTCGCGATACCGATCGCACACAGCGTCAGCACGATCAGTGAGATGACGGTGCCGCTCAGCACGCGCGACAGCCCGGCGGTGGCTTCCGCCTTGTCGAGGGCGACGACGAACAGCCAGTCGGTGCCCGGCACCGGCTGCGCCTTGACCAGCTTTGCTGCGCCGCCGAGTTCGACTTCCGTCGGGTTGGCGGCATGCTCCATCTTGCCCAGCGCGTCGGGCGTGAGCGCGGCTGCAAGATCGCTCGACTGCTTGAGCATGAGCTTTTCGTCCGGATGCGCGATCACGAGACCGTCGCGCGAGACCACGAAGGCGAGGCTCGACGGCGTGGGGTGCACGGCCTTGACAACGTCCTGCACCGCGTCGAGCGGCACCGCGCCGCTCACCGCACCAAGCGTCTGACCGCCGCGCAGAATCGGCGCGGCGAACGATACGTACAGCTTGCCCGAGGCAATGTCGGCATACGGCTTGACGACCGTGAGCTTGCCGGCGGACGTGGCGCCCTTGTACCAGGGGCGTGCGGTCGGGTCGTAGTCGGGCGGCGTGGGGCCGCTGGAGAAATACGACTTGTCGCTCCAGCCAATGCTGGAGATCGGGAAGCCGTTGGTCGCGCCAAGCAGCTTCGTGAGGGCCACGCCCTGCTCGCCCTTTTCGACGGCAGCAGCGGTGCCAACGACCGACTGGCCCTTGGCAGCAGCCCAGCGCTCCACGGCCAGCGTGTTGCCACGGGCGACGGCGTCGAGCGTGTCGGAGATAGTGGACATCATGCTGTTGCGCACGATGACGTAAGTGGTAATGCCGGAGAGGATCAGTGCACCAATGACGGTGGCACACGCGATCAGAATGATGCGTGTTCTAAGCGAAGATACTGTCATGCTGTCGAGGCAGGCCTGCGGCTAGGGGATCGAAAGACAGAAGACCGGCACCCAGGCTACCGGCTCCACGAGGTGGGAGAATCCACCCAGGCATTTACGGCAGCCGCCGAAGAAACTTTAGGTGTTAACCCGAATTCGACGTGAAAAAACTGACATTGGTTGTTTTTGACGGCGTGCAAGCGCTCGATGTGGCAGGCCCGCTCGACGTATTTGCCGAAGCCAACTTGTTGTTGAACGAACAGGATCGCTATGACATTACGTTGGTAGGCGAGCGCCGCGACAGCGTGCGATGTTCGAGCGGGATCGAATTCAAGGTCCACTGCGACTACCGCGAATTTCATTCGGAGAGCGATCTTTTATTGGTCTCCGGTGGCCCGAGAGTGCCGGAATTTCGCCCCGATCCGACGTTCACCGACTGGATTCGCTTGCGCGCGCATGGTGCGACGAAATTCGGCGCAATCTGCAACGGCGTCTTCTTGCTCGCGCACGCCGGCCTCCTGTCCGAGCGCGAAGTGACAACCCACTGGGACCACGCCACGCGGTTGCAGACGCAGTTTCCACATCTGAATGTGCGCCCCGACAAGATTTTCGTGCGCGACGGCAACCTGTTCACATGCGGCGGAGTCGCTGCGGGCATCGACCTTTGCCTGGCGCTGGTTGCAGAAGACTGGGGGCACGATCTGGCAGTAAAAGTCGCCAAGCGGCTGATCGTCTACATTCGGCGCGACGGTGGGCAGTCGCAGTACAGCCCCTATCTTGCGGTTGGCCCAAACGAGAATTCACTCGTGGCCAAAGTTCTCAAATACGTCTCCGATCACATCGACGAATTGCTGAGCATCGAAGATATTGCCGACGCCGTGGGTGTGAGCCGACGCACCTTTGCACGTGCGTTCGCCAAGCACGCGAAGGTTACGCCGTCGGTGTTCGTCGAGCAGGTCCGCGTCGATTTCGCGCGAAAGCTGTTGGAAGAAACCGACGTGCCACTCAAAACGGTGGCGTTTCGCTGCGGTTTCAACGGTGCGACGCATTTGCGCCGCACGTTCTCCCGAGTTCTCGGCACGACGCCGAAATCCTACCGGGAGACGTTTCGTTCTCGTGTCGCCTCGGACGAGCGCACCGATGCCACGGCGTCCCCCTGACAGCCCCCCCCGCTCACTCGCCGCTCACCCCGGGCTCACGTCTGGCTCACGCCGCCAACAACCGCCCTGTGGCAAGTGCGTGAAGCGTGCGTACCGCAAGCACGGCGACGGCCGCACTCAGCAAGGTGAGCATGATCGCGGCAATCGCTGTCAGTCCCGCGCCGCCCACCGCATCGGCATAGATCAATGACGCATTGGTCAACGCCGCCATCGGAAATCCGATGCCCCACCACGTCGGCGAGAACGGCGCGGGTCGCGTGATCAGCCGATAGGCAATGACCGCGAAGAGAAACAGAGCGAAGTAAAAGAGCAGCGCGGCAAACATGTCGACGTGATGCGACAGGTTGACGTAGGCGATGAAGCCAACGCTGAATGGCGCCGTCAGGATCATTTTCGAGGGACGCGTCGCGCCCGTGAGCGGCGCCTCATGCACCAGCCGCGAAAAGATCAGCACGAAGAACACCAAAGCGCTCACCCCACCGACAGCCGCCGCGAACAGGTTGAGCTCGCGCCCCCACCCTGAGGTGAACTGCCCGCCGGCGACGACAACGTCCAGACTGCCCACACCGGCAATCAACCATGCCGGGGCCACGGACGTCGGCGCCATGTTGCCATTGAACAGGCGGGAAATCATCACGACGCTCAACCCCAGCGTCACAAGCGTGCCGAAGAGCCAAACCCATTCATGCAACAGCGCGTTATAGCGTCCGAGCACGCTCGACAGCAACAGAATGCTGATCCCCACCGTGCCGAAGAAACTCCCGAGTACCGGATGGGTGAACTCGAAGGCGACGGCCTCCGGATGTTTCACTGTCTTGGCCAGATAGGCAACGACGAGCACCGCAAAGGCGATCAACGCCACGATACCGATGCCATCGGCAATGGACGCACGGATCCCGTATTGCTTGCTCGCGATTCGCCACGCCAACGACAGACCGGCGATGCTCATGACCGAGCCGAAGAGGCCAACAGGCAAATGCCTGACCGATTGTGCTCGTCCCGGTGCGCCAGCGTCGGGTAAAGGGGGGTGCTGGGGGCGTGCCTGCGTCATACAAAACTCCAAACATTGAGTATCGACTTGCGTCGGATGTCCGGATTCTGCCGTTGCCGCGCACGCTTGCGTGCGCATGCTGCCCCCCGTGTCCCCAAAGTGACGACGGATGTCCCCATATGACGGATTTCGCCCCTCCCGCCGCTCGGCCCCCCGGGCAAAAACAAGGCCCCGGACGCTGCCGTCGGGGGCCGGGGTGTCGCTGGCGGCGTCGGTGCTGCCTGATCCGCGCGACGTCAGTCGTTCGCTGCCGCTTCGGCTTCGGTCTGCTCGATGGCCTGAACGATGATGCGCAGCGTCGCGTCGAGATGCGCGTGCGTGTGCTTGCGCGCTGCCGCAACGTCACGCGTGCGGTACTCGTCGAGCATGGACTCGTGCTCACGATTGCTCACGTCCACGTGCACGGGCCGCATGTAGAGCGACAAGGCGATGTAAGGCCCGGACGCATCGCGCAACGTCTTGATCAGATGGGCAAGACGGGAGTTGTCCTGCGACGCCCACAGCGCCGCGTGAAACGCCTGATTCAGTTCGGTCCACTTGACGACATCGGTCGTCGCCAGCATCTCGGCATGCAGCGCCTGCGCGTGCGCGATATCTTCCTCGCGCATCGTCGCCATCGCCTGCTCGGCCATCATCGGCTCCAGCGTCATGCGCAAGCGGTAGATCTCGTTGACGTCGTCGATCGTGAGCCCCCGCACCACCGCACCGCGATGCACGTCGAAAAACACCAACCCTTCGGAGACCAGCGTGCGCAAGGCTTCGCGCACGGGGGTCGTCGACATGTCGAGACGACGCGCGAGATCGTCCTGACGCAACCGGTCCCCCGCCTTCAGACGACCTTGCAGAATCTCGGTGCGCAGGGTCTCGATGGCATATTGATACGCGGTGAGCCGGCGGCGGCCCGAAGTGACGGACGAACCGACGGCGCCGGATGCGGAGGACGTGCTTTTCAAAGGAAGGCCGTGTGAGGATTTATCGACGCGTGAGTTTACTCCAATTTGCCAACGCTTCTCCAAGGTCACCGGCTGCCGTGCCCGAGGCCAGAAGCGCCGTCACCAGCAGTCGCGTCTTCAGCGGCGACAGCCAGCCCGACAGATGGGCGCCGCGTCGCGCGAGATCGATTTCCGAACCGACGTAGCCGTACGTTTGCGACGCCGTCGAGCCGCTTGCCGCACGACTGGCGATCACCACCGGCACCCGCGACGTCAGCGTGCCGATGCGCTGTGCGTAGCCGAACGAGACGTGCCCCGCCCCTTGCGCGGCAACCACGAGCGCCTCGTATCCTCCCGTCACCGCCATCTCCGCCAGTTCGCCGTCATCGCCGAGAACGGCCGTCACCAGCGCGACTTTCGGCCACGCCCGCACGGGTCGGGGCAACGGCTGCGCACGCATGGCAGCGCCATGGAAATACGTGGGACGCCCTTCGACGAGGCGCGCCGCGACACCGCCGTCGAGCGATGCGAACGCCTGCACCGCCAGTGCGTCGCTCTTGCTGACCCAGCGTGCGTAATGCACCGTGTCGTTCATCACCACGAGTACGCCGCGACCGGCGCTGTCCGGATGACAGGCCGTACGCACCGCCGCCAGCAAGTTGGCAGGACCGTCGGCACCGGCCGCCTGCGGCGCGCGCATCGCCCCAGTCACGATCAGCGGCGCCGGTGACTTCCAGAACAGATCCAGCAGAAATGCCGTCTCCTCCAGCGTATCGGTGCCCTGCGTGAGCACGACACCGCTCGCCCCCGCCTCGACCTCCTGCTCAGCCCACGCGAGCGCCGCCATCAGATCGTCGTAGCCCAGCGAGGCGCTCGGCAACTGACGCAACGATGTCGTGCGGATGACCGCCACCTCGGCGAGGCCCGGTACGGAGCGGGCGAGTTGCGTGGCGTCGAGCGTCGGGACGACGCCACCGGCCGCTTCGGAGGGCGTCATGCTGATCGTGCCACCGAGCGAGGCGACGGCAACCGTCGGAAGCGAAGCAGGGATTGAGGGCATGGCAGGCGTGGTGGGCGTGGAAGACGAATCGATCATGGCAGAGGGATCAGGTGAGTAGAGACGATTTTAATTTCGATTGCTATGCATTGTGCATTATATATAATCGACAATCGTTTGCGAAGGGCATTGTGCGCTTCGCGGCGCTCCCCCAGAGAAAACCCATATCAGGAGATGTCATGCAACCAACCACTGTGGGCCATCCGGCCGCCGGGGCGACCCGATACCGGTTCGCGGTATTCGCACTCATTGTCGTGATCGCCCTCGTGAACTACATCGACCGGGGCGCGATCTCGTACTCGGCCGCGCAGATCACGGCGGAATACGGCTTCGATCGTGCGGGATGGGGGGCCGTGCTCGGCTACTTCGGCTACGGCTATATGTTCGGCGCACTGTTCGGCGGTGCGCTGGCCGACCGGCTCGGCGCAAAGAAGGTATGGGTGATCGCCGGTATTGCGTGGTCGGCCTTTGCCATCGCGATGATCTGGGCGGGCGATATCGGCGTGGCGCTCTTCGGCGGTTCGGCGCTCACGGGCTTCGCCACGATTCGTGTGCTGTTCGGCTTCGCCGAGGGACCGGCCTACTCCATCATCAACAAGACGATGTCGGCGTGGGCGTCGCCGTCCGAGCGCGGTTTCGCCGTGTCGATCGGGCTGCTGAGCACGCCGCTGGGCGCGCTGCTCACGGCCCCGGTGGCGGTTGGTCTGCTGCTGCTCACCGATAGCTGGCGCACGATGTATGTGGTGCTCGGCGTAGCCGGCTTCGTGCTGATCGCGCTGTTTGCCCGCGTCTACACGAATCGTCCGGAAGACAATCCCCGCGTGAATGCGGCCGAGGTCGCGCTGATTCAGGCGGGACGCCCGGCGCAGCCGTCGTCGTCCGCCGCTGCGGCGAGCGAAATGCCGTGGTGGAGCTTCTTCAGGAGCAAGACGCTGGTGTTCAACTCGATCGGTTATTTCGCGTTCATCTACGTCAACTTCATGTTGCTGACCTGGACACCGAAGTATCTCGCGGACGAGTTCCATTTCACGCTGTCGTCGCTGTGGTACATCGGCATGATTCCGTGGACGGGGGCGTGCGTGACGGTGCTGCTCGGCGGGCGCATCTCCGACTGGCTGTACCGCAAGACCGGCAAGCTGGTGATCGCGCGCAGCTGGTTCGCCGCCGCGTCGCTGACGTGCACGACGCTGTGCTTCCTGCTGGTGTCGCAAGCGCAGAGCGTGTGGGCCGTGATCGCCCTGATGACGCTGGGCAATGCGCTCAATGCGCTGCCGAACTCGGTGTATTGGGCCGTCGTGATCGACACGGCGCCGTCGCGCGTGGGTACGTTCAGCGGCCTGATGCACTTCATCGCGAACATTGCGTCCGTGCTCGCACCGACCCTGGCGGGCATTCTGTCGGCGAAGTACGGCTATTCGTCGATGTTCATCGCCACGGCGGTCGCGACGGCCATCGGCGTCTTCGCGATGTTGCAGGTGAGGCCCGGCGTCGGACCGAAGCTCGGACGCCCTGACGGTAAGACAGTGGTGGTCTGACAGCTATCGTGGGGCGCAAGTCCCAGGCAATGCCGGTGGCAGGATCGAATGCCGCCGGCATTTCACCCATGAATACGCTAGACGCCTCGCGCTTCGAGCATCAACCAATCGAAGACTTCCTTGACCGCCGGCGAACGCGGTTCTCCGGCGGCGCGGGAGATCCACCACGTGCGGCCTTCGCTGCCCGGATAGCCGTCGAGCCGGCACAGACGCCCTTGCCGCAACGCCTCATCGGCCAGCAATCGTGAGATGCATGCGATGCCCCGGCCTCGCAGCGCGGCGTCGAGCAGCAGGCGCTCGTCGTCGTAGATCGTATGCTTGCGAAACGACGCCAGCCGCTCCCGAAACAGCGATGCCGTATCGTCGCGCGTGAAGCTTTCTTCGAGGCAAAGCAACGATGTCGCCTGCACATGCGCTGACAGCGGCACGCGCGTCAGGCGTTCCGCCAACGTCGCCTCGGCCACGATCACCCACTCGTCTTGCAGCCATGGCGTCTGCGTCAACCCGGTTTGCTGAAGCGGACGGTCGCTGATGGCGATATCGATGTCCATCTCGTCGATGAAACGCGCCGATTCGTCCGTCGACAGCATCGGGCATAGCGACGGAATATGCGCCAGCAGATCGTCGAGACGCGGGCTCAGCCAGCCGTGCAACACCTGCGCCGGCCCCACGATGACCACCAGTCCGGGGTCCAGATACGTGGCAATGCGCCCCAGCCCGCTGCGCAGCGTATCGACCGAGCGCTGCACGCTGCGCTGTAACACCTCCCCCGCCACCGTCAGTTCGACACCGCGCCCCACACGCCGGAACAGCGGCTGCCCGATCTCCTCCTCCAGTTGCTGCACCTGATGACTGATCGCCGACTGGCTGACGTGCAATTCGTCCGCCGCACGCGAGAAATTGCCGTGGCGCGCCGCGGCTTCGAAGCCCATGAGCAACTTCAGGGAAGGAATTCGCTGACGATGCATCGCACGCCCCGAGATATGAGAAAAGTTGATCGATAATAGCAAAACAACTCATTTTTATTTATCGATGATGTGCCTCAAACTGCGTGAACTGCCTGACCCGCCAACGCACACGCGGTCACTTCATGGCGTCATCGTGCACAACATCATCAAGAGAATCAGGTCATGCCGACACGGCGAGGGTTTATGAAGACGGGATTGACGGTATCCGGGGCGACGATGCTCGCGAGCGCTTTGGGGAGCGGGCTGACGGGTGCTGCGTTCGCCGCCGGGACATCGTCGTCCGAATGGACCATGCCGGACGAAGGCGAGCGTCATGCCGCAACATGGATGGCATTCGGTCCGAGCGAAGATGTGTGGGGGCGTCGCCTTCAGCGCGCGGCGCAGGAAGGGCTTGCGCGCATCGCACAAGCGATCGGCAGTTTCGAACCCGTCAACATGCTGGTTCGGGAAGATGACTACGACGTCGCGCACCGCATGTGCGGCAACAAGGTGAACCTGATCGTCCAGCCCATCGACGATCTCTGGATGCGCGACACCGGCCCCGTCTTCGTACGCACTCGTCGCGGCGAACTGGCCGGGATCGACTTCAACTTCAACGGTTGGGGCGGCAAACAGACTTGCGACGACGATGCCGAAGTCGCCGCGTTCGTTACCGCAAAAGCCGGCGTGCGCCGACTGACGACGCGTCTGGTGCTCGAAGGCGGCGGTATCGAGGTGGATGGCGACGGCACGGCCATCATCACGGAGAGTTGCGTGCTGAACCGCAATCGCAATCCGGGACTCAGCAAGACCGCTTGCGAAGGCGAGTTGATGCGCTTGCTCGGGCTGCGCAAGATCATCTGGTTGCCGGGGATCGCCGGGAAGGACATCACCGACGGGCACACCGACTTCTACGCGAGATTCGCGCGTCCGGGCGTGGTGATCGCCCATCTGGACAACGATACGTCATCTTACGATCATGCCGTCACGAAGCGCCATCTCGACATCCTGCGTCACGCGACCGATGCCGCTGGACGCCCACTGCAAGTGGTCGTTCTGCCCGGCCCCGACAGCGTGCGCAGCACGTACGAGTCGGACGAATTCGCCGCCGGGTATGTCAACTTTTATGTATGCAATGGAGCCGTCATCGCCCCGCAATTCGGCGATCGCGAGGCGGATAACTGCACGCGGGACACCTTGCGCGATCTGTTTCCCAAACGAGAAATCGTCCAACTCAATATCGACGGTATTGCGGGCGGTGGCGGCGGAATTCACTGCACCACGCAGCAGCAGCCGACTTGAGGGGCGAAACCGGGCGATAGGCTACTCGCCCATCAGGCGAAGGCACTCGCTCTGACTAGTCGAACCGGTCAATCCGTTCACCAGCAACGGCAATTTTCGCGACATGCTCAGCATCACTATCTTTCCGGTGCTGGCTGGTGCCGCGCGAACCGAATCGCCGACGGCGATACGCCCCACACCTTTGTCCTGCCCTGGCTGTCGCACCAGCTCGAATGCCGCATAACGCCCGGAAGCAAAGCGTGCAACGAACCGCCCGCGCGACTCGTCAAGGGCTTCGATCACGCCGTCTTCTACTTCCATCGTCTTGTGCTCCATGTCAGTCACATTAGTTCGGACAACAAAAAAGGGCCAGCAGACAATCGTCTGCTGGCCCTATTCCTGGTAGGCCGTGCTGGGTTCGAACCAGCGACCAAGGGATTATGAGTTTGCAGCTAACTGTGGATGCCTAGGAAAATCAAGGGAAGGCGACCGTAAGCAGAAACATCGAAAAGTATTTACGTGACAATAGGTTAGCGTAATTTTCTAGAGTTCGGTGAACGTCATGGGTGTACCGGAACTGTACCCCGTCGCGGTCGCTAATAGCGGTGCTTTCGCCAACGCGTTCCATGCCGCAATCGCTCGCGTATCAATCAAACCCGCCGGCATCGTAGGTTACTTAGCGCGACTTTCTGCCAGGTCACCCATTGCGCTCTTGCAGAATCATCTCGGAACGAAACACGTCGCCGATTTTCATCGTCGCCACCATTCCATCTGATTCAATAATGCTTCTTCCCATTAGCTTGGCCCACGGCGCGCGTTCCCCGTCTACCAAATCCTCAACGGTAGGTTGCTCTTCAAGCGCGGCCAAGGCGTCGCGATTTACGCCCTGCCTGATGATCACCTGCTTTACATGCTGCTCACCTACCCAGACGCCCCGAGGTAGTTCAATGAGCGTTTCCCGTCCGCGAAATTGTCCATTAAATACGTTTGGATGATCTACCTTGTCGCGGAGCTCATCTCGCGAACTTTGATCACGCATCGCCGCCTCTTCCTGTCGAACGCGTTCCGCTCTGGACGACTTTGCGCGCGTTGCATCCGGCCGACGACCAAATGGTGACGCAACCGCTCCTGCTGTGATATCAAAGCCAGCCAGACGCAGCGCTTTTGACATGACCCCACGATTCGCAGCGTCTTCGGCGAGGATAAGTTGGCTTGCTGCAATTTCGAATGGGTCTTCTGGCTCAGGATCTACGATCCGGAGGACACCTGTCCTCCCACCTTCAACGTCAATGTCCAGCCCACAGACAAGTCGCTGACCGGTATGTCCTTTCGGAAACTGGATTGACCGCTTCTGAGCAACGCCCCCACTGAGCACAAGACCTTTGGCCCCGAGCTGCTTGAGACTGTACTCAGGACCTGACTGCGTACCTTTACATTCAATGACATGCCATCGACCGGCGACATCTCGCGCAACGAAATCAGGCGTCTTATTCGGACCTCGTTTTGCAGTCCGCTTTTGTGTCGCACCAACCGATGCTGCAATTCTTTGCATGAAATACCTGCCGTCAACCACCGCTGTCAACGAAAGCTTATCGAACAACCAGAGCATCGGAACCCCCATACCGAAGTCGTCACTCAAAATAGTCTTCTGATGTGCGTCGAGCTCCGAGAAACTCCGGGTCAAACTTATGTGCGGCTCATTCGATATCGCAGCAAGATATCGTACCCACGCCCAAAACTCGCTAAGCGAAACACCCGTTGAAGAAGTCGGCGTCGTCAGATACCCGATGACCATCAACATCGCAGGAATGTTTAGGTCGTAAGAACTGCTTCCGCCCGTGAAACTTTTCGGAAATAGCGGTCGAATTCCCGGACCTGGCCATGTCGATCGATCAATCTCTACGGAGAGTTTTCTGTTCATAAAGAATCGCTTAAAAATTATTTTCCCAACCCGTATTTTTCATCACACAACATCAATATATGAAAAATTAGATGTAGCTGCAAAATCTCCTGCATCGATCATTTCGTCAAGCTCATCGGAGAAATCTCGGAAAGAGCTCGCCACCAAGCGTTTAACGGAGTGCTGCCGCCACTCTTTGAAAACGCCTACGGGACGTAAAGTTAATGCACCAGTTTTCTTGACAATCAGTATCTGGGCGACGGGAGCTCCGCTTAGCCCCCGAAGCGAACCGATATTCTTCTGTGAACTCCCGGGCTCTATAAATACACTCTTGGGATCGTAGGGAAAAATAAGATCCCCAGCTTTCCTATCATATTCAAAACTATGAACCATGACGTTAAGCATATTGAACGTCGCTCGAGAATCACGTATATCAAGACGATTCCTTGACTCTGGCAATCCAAGAATCATAAATGACGAAGTGGCGATGGCGTCATCCCTCTTTCCCGCGATTAGGGGATAGTATTTCCTCCCTAAAAAATCATTTGAGAATGGAATGAACGCAATGTCCTGATCTTTGTTTAACAAAGCCTCAACGGAGTCCAACGAGAGATGTTGACCACCAACTCGCACCCCCAAGCCAAATCCCCTGTTGTACTCTAAAACCACATGCGCTGCGGTGGCTATTGAAAGACTTCCATAGTAATTTAATACAAATCCACCACCCATAGTCAATATTTTGCAATCATTAAACTCCTTCTTTGCGCGAAATGAAACAATGCTTCCCTCCCATTTTCTCGCAATATCATTCCCAACATTATTGAACTGAGCAATCGGAAAAATTTCCAAAATTTAGTTTATCGAAATAATTTTTACATAATTTTAAATATTATTTTCCAAACAAAATCCACACCGAGTAATCCGGCAGTTTAAAATATCAATGTACCCAAAAACTTCCCGGGTCGCAGCAGTCCGGTTCGGGCAGTTACTCCGCTTGATCCCCCCCACTTCAACCGACTTGATAAGTCGTTCCGCAACAACATCGACGTGGCAATCCCGGCATGCACCGATGGAGGGGCCCACCACGACAAGCCTACGGTCATCAGCTGCAACAAGCAACTCCCGCCCACCATGCAACTTTTGTTGGTCGCTGAATACCGGAGACAATGATTCATTGTTCTACGTGCCCTGATAAAATATTTGTCATGAATCCAAAATAATCTGGAGGGGCTGTGGATCGTTACAACATTGGTGACCTATTGACAAAAGTGCCGTTGGAGGACGTGGCACTGCGCCTCGGCATGCAAATTGAAAGACGCGGGGCGCAAACTCGGTCGCTGTGCCCGTTCCACCAGGACACTCGACCATCGCTCAACCTCTTTACGGCCGATGGCAATTCGTCGGCGCACTACCATTGCTTTGCCTGCGGGGCACATGGCAATGCCATTGAGCTTGTGAAGCAGGTTCAGGGGGTGGAGTTCCTTCCAGCCGTGCAGTGGATAGCCCAGCAGTTTGGCATCCAGAGTCCGCGCAACCAGCCCTCGCCTCAAGCCCAACGCGAGGCCACAAGCGAAATTGCACTGAACTTTGCGTTGCGAATTTTCAACGAGCGCCATGACAATAAGCGGTTCGAGACTTGGTGCGAAGCGCGTGCGTTCGATGCCGACTTTCTCCATGGCCAGGGACTGCGCTGCATCACTCGTGGAGTATTGGTCGATGGGTTGCGAGCCAAGAACCTCGGAGAACAAGCCGAGCTGATCGATGGCTTGGAGGGGTTGGGGCTGATCAAACGTCTGAGGTCCACGTCCAAAGCAGACCAATTAAAGCTGGATTTGTCAGACCAATTCCAAGACTGCTTCCATGACGGCCGCGTGGTAATCCCCATTCGCAACACAAATGTCAAACGTCCCGAAGTAGTCGGCTTTGCTGGTCGAGCACTACTAAACGTGCCGCCCGAAGGCGTTCCGAAGTATCTGCTCACATCCGGATTTGAAAAGTCCAAACATCTATTCAACGCGTCCGTAGCCTTCGCGGCCCTAACCGACAATTTAAAGAATGAAAGACCTGCAACACTCTATCTAGTGGAGGGTTTTCTAGACGCGTTGCGGCTACAGGCCCTCGGTCATAACTCCGTTGCGCTGATGGGTATCAGCCTCGGCAAAGGGCAGTTCGAGCTATTGCGGAAGTTTTCAGAGGATCAGCCATCCACCTCAGCCCCCTTGACATTCTGCATTTTTTTAGACAACGACCCAGCCGGCTTTGGAGGCACGGAGCGACTAGTCCGTGAGCTTATGGGCCTGACTGGGGTGAACTTGCGCTGGGTTGGTATGCCCTGGCGCACTCAGCCAGCGCTCGGCAAGGATCCGGACTCCAGTCTGCGCGATTTCAAGTCCCACGAGGACGTTGCAACATGGTTACAACGCTACGACTTGCCCGCAGAAGCCGCATTGCTAGTGGCAGCTTTGGGCAGCCAAGATACATCCGAACTGCAGGATCAGCGCTGGGGTCAACTTGCAGCATCGGTGCGTGAGCGCGCCGTGTTCAGGACTGCGTTAGCCGTCAAAAAAATACACGGGCGCCGATCATCGGATGAAATGGTGAAGCGCCTAGAGCACATCCCCCCTTGGGCTTGGGCAAATGAATTGCAACAGGTGTTATCGAGTAAGGAAGGGGGCAAACCGTACCTCGGGCGCAGTTTATTTCTCGACGGTGAGTACGAACGCGCAGCCCTCGCTAGAACTCTGGCCTACCATGGTGCGAGGCGCGGCGAACTACCCTGTGACGAAGAGGTGTGGCTAACGTTAGGTGGTAACGCTCGCCTCTTTGATCAGATCGCCCTGAATCGCCTTCGCGCGACAATTGGGGGGCCAGACACTCACTGGCGACAGGCCGCCCCCTACGATGCGGTTAACTTGCCCCGCAAGCTGGCCTTCGGCACGGTGCTTAACGACCCGCGTCGCAAAGTCATGCCGCATCCAGCCGATTTGCACCTACAACAACTGCTTCTTAACGAGTTGCTTACTCAGCGACATGATCGACTGAGTGCAAGTGGTCAGACTTTCTCGGCCAGCATTCCAGCGGTACGTTGGTACGCCTCGCGACAGGAGGTGATGGTGACCGGCCCTTTCGCTTCTCTCAACGAGCCGGATCTAGAGTTAGGCGAGCCAGCAACCCTGAGCTTCGGCTATCAGATTGACATGGATGTTCTTGAAGGCGACAAGGCACCATCTGATCAGGGAATGTTCCGCCCCTTTGGCCAATGCTGGCGCGAATTCATGGCCAACCTTGCGGAACAGTGCCACGCGATCGGGCCACGCGTGCACGTGCTGCGACTGGACGCCGAGCGCTACTACGATGCGATTCAGCGCTACGTGGTGCGAGATGCTTTGCTGCAGCCATTACGCAGAGCGCTGGCCATCGGCGGCGTGCCTCAGGACTTCGCTAACGTACTCGGGCTTAACGACGTGGCGGACCCCGCCGAGCGAGACGTCGCCTTAGAGCGACTTTTCAGCGATCTGCTTTTCGGCTACGAGTTTCGAGATCCACAGCGAGACGGCTCAACTAAACGAGGTGACGAAGCCATTGGCATTCCGCAGGGTCCCGTTTTATCGGCCTATATCGGCACTATTGCCTTGTTTCCTGTGGACGATGCGGCACGCCAGTTCATGCGCCGGACCGCTCAGCCGGGCACCGATGGCTTGCTACGCCCGCGCGCAGGTTACGCGCGCTACGTGGACGACATAGTGCTTTTTGCAGATAGCGAAGCGTTGCTCACCGAGCTGCGCGAGACTCTCCAGAGCACGGCCGCAAAACTGTCGATCACGCTGATCCAAAAGGGTGATCGAGTGCGCACCGGCTCTCCGACACAGGTGATGCGTCAGCTCAATGAGGGGCGTGGTTTGGCTGCATCGGTACCTGCGTGGGAGCCACCACTGATGGGAGATGGCGAGGCCGGCTGGGGCTTGGGTGAGGACATGCCTACAGTTGACCGTCAGTGCGCATTGAAGATGTTGCGTCACCCCGCATTGATGGCTAGCCCTGAACGAATCGAGGCGCAAGTCAAGGCTGCTATGTTGGCGCCCGACTTGAGGCCCAATGACTTAGGCCTGTGCGCCCGCTGGCTGTGGTGGCAGGTAACGGCCGAACAAGATGACGCTCAGCTTGGCCGTGATGGAGTTGCTGTTTGGCGTCGCTTCTGGGAGTTGTGGGACAACGTCTGTGAAGGTCATGACTGGGCCGACGCGTTCAAACTGCGAGGCTACCATTGGCTTTATGCAGTGGAGGGCTTGGACAAGCTATTAGATCCGAACCCATGGCAGGAGAACGACCAGACCTTGACCGAACTGCCAAAAAACAGAGTGAAGCGTCAGCGTCTGGCCGTAGTGGTCTGTCAAGTGGGCTTTTTTGACGCGGTCAGGCCGGCAGAGAATTTTTCGCACGTTCGGCGACGCGCTCGCCTGGTAGCGCGCAAGGCCCGGCGCCTGGCGGGAACACCTGCAGCACGGCACTTCGTTGAGGCGCAACACGGAACCAGCGTGACAGCCATAGAGTGGCTCTGTCTGGCGGCCGAGCGCATTAGCGCGGTGACGGAGGATGACGGTGTTCGAGACCCGTTGGCATCAATCAAGGACCGCAACATTGAGGCGCCTTCGATCGATCTTGGTGACAGACTCGCATTGGACGTGTGTCAGCACTTAGGGAGCGAAAAAGGGCATGGCCGGACTGGACACATTGGCGACGATGCATTGGCTCTAGCAATCGACTTCGTACTCAGTTGCGTGCCGCGAAGCTCTGGACTTGATGCGCTGTCTAGATTTCCAAATTTGTTGGTCGGACTCGCCGACGATAAGCGTCCGCAATTGATTCCACACCTACCAGTCGCAAAGGAAACCGTTACATCCCTCTACGCAGTAGATGCACCTATACCTGGCAGCGGAAGACACATATATCGGTATTCAGTGCCGCCATCGCCGGTCACAGCGCAGTCTTTTGTTAAGGTCGTGTTAAATGCTCACACGACAATCGAATCTGCTTTCGAATCACTAGGCTTCGAACCAGTTAAATGTGCAACAGATAAGTTGGCTGTCGACAGAAGCAGCGGTGCGCTCGATTTGAATGCCCCTGAGGAAAACGACACACCGACCACACTCAGGGCTGCCCGCTTGTTTGAAGCGCTATTGGTCATTCACCGCACGCTGGCTCCTGAAAATGACCAATGTGTATACGTCCCCTTTAGGCCGCAGTTGTTCACCTCTAGCGACGGTGAACAAAATGTCTTACGCCTACTAGCGGAGCCGGTGGATTGCAAGGTGCTGGGTGTGAATGCGTGGTTCCATGACCATGACGACCGTGTCCGCACGGTGAACGTGCCAAAAACGAACGCCAATCTGTGGCGAGTCGGTTGGGCCGTGGCGGATGTGCTAGGCGTTGCTGGCGATATGGCGGGTGAGACAGGCCACCGAGACGAACAATGGGCGGACGAGGAAGTTGGCCCCGACGAACTACCGGACGCACAAGCAGCAAGTCAGCGTGCCCTCATCGAAAATTACGTGCTTCGTCAGCAGTTGCGCAAGTTGCAGGGCGCATACATATCAGAGGCGCAGATCGACGCCACATCGGCCTCGACTGACAAGACAGCGCTACCAAGCACGGTAACGCGAGCCCTGACACTGCTCCGTAGTTTCCCAGCCGATCAGCCGCTGGATCAGCAGGTGCGTCATTTGATTATCGTAGAGGCCGAAACCCGCGCCATGGCGCTTCGCCTGCAGATGCGCGGCGGCGGCGATTTACGCAAGGTGCTGCATCAGGTTTTTCCTGAGGTGCTTACCAGGCTGCCATTATGGGCACTGCAAGGGCTTCAACTGGAGCAAGCATCGACTCATGTCGGGGCGTTGCGGCCGGAGCTTGCGTTGATGCTGGCTCTGTACAAGGCGCTGGATCAGGCGCTGTCGCCGCGTGCCAATATCAAGGCCCCGGCGCCCCCGCTGCGCGTTGCACTTGCACTAGCCGCCACAGGTATCGGTCTGCGCGGCAGCGTGGCCGCGCTGTGGGGACTGACAGCGCAGCAGGGCTCGAACCGCATGCCCGAACGCCTCAATATCCCCGTCACCTGGGATATACCCGATATGGCGCGTCTAGATCCGCAGCACGACTACAGTGCCATGCGCAAATGGCTTCAAGACGCTGATTGGCCCTCCCTTTGCCGTGCGAGTCCCTGGCACTGGATGCTAGCCCTGATCGGATTGCTCGACGCAAATTTCCCTCAGGCTTTCGACGTGTTGGAATTGAAGCAAGTGTATTCACAGTTGAGTGCTTGGCAAAGCGAACCCGGCGGCCCGGACGAAGCTGACGAACCTTGGCCCTTTGACGCCCTGCCTAGATTCACCTCACAGCGTTGTGATGCACTGATCACCACCCTGCCGTGCGCATTACGCAAGCTGGATGAGTTGCTGGGTCTGCGTGTCGTGCGCCAGCAAGCTCAACAGTTTCGACGCAACCCACACAGTGACGAATTCACCGATGCAAGCAATGCGAGCTGGCAAATCTCTAAGCCGCAGTTCACGAGCTTGGGCACTGATGGCGTAGAGAAGCAACAGAACGGAAGACGGTTGCTATCGGTATGGTCAGAAACACGCAGCATTGCCGGCGACGACCTTGTGGCAGTGCATACACTGGACTTCAAGCTGGGACAGTGGAAACTGTCTGCTTCAGTGGGTGATGACCTTGAGCGGATCAACGCCGTGCCCGCGGAACCGGCAGTGTCTGACGCTAAACCAGTCTCGGATGTTCCGGCCTCGGAGAATACAAGGGCTATGTCGTGGGATCCGAACGACGCCGTCAATCAATCTGTGGGCGCGGAAGATAGTATCGAGTCTGCCAGACGGATCGAAGCGGAAGTAATCGCTGCCGAATTTAGCGCTCAGCAGGTCATGTCGCGCAAGATGCGCAGTACGCGCTCTGAGTCGAGCGATCCTGAAAACGAGCGTGCCAGCAGTCATTTTCGCGTAGCTCTATTCCAATGGCGAGTGGACGACAGCTATAAGCACCCGATAGCCGAAGTTGGGCTTGGGGGCCTGCCATTGGGCAAAAGTGCCCGCGAGGAGCTTCGCAGCTTACTCAATGACGGGGACCTGTTGGATGTGGACCGCGCAGCAAAGCGTGGCTCAGAATCCCGTTGGGCCAAACACATAAGTGTCGTCTCATGGCCTGAACACCGGCGCAGGGTATTAATTGGAGAAGCATTGAAGGCCTGTCATGAACTGGGGGTGCATCTACTAGTGCTTCCAGAGGTCTCGATTCGGTCCGACACTATTGATTGGCTAAAAGATGAACTCCGCAGTCGCTATAAAGGGCTGGCCGTATTGGCTGGAACTTTTCGCGAGTTCAGTTCACATGATGAGCTCCAACATCTGCAGGAAAAGCTCACCTTATTGTGGAAACCCGACGACAACCTAAGCCAACAATTTGGCCTCGATCCCGAGAGCGCTACGATTCAGTTTCAACGCGCAAAAAAGTATAGAGCGGTCGCCGCGCATGAACTGTTCCGCCCGTCGCGCTCCGCGCTAGCACCTCTTTACACCGAAGACAATGTCTTAAGCGAGCTTAGTGCTATCAAAAGGGAAGAATGGTCTGGTTCCCAAATCAACGCGCTGATCAACGCACTAGTGCACGAGTCGCCAAACCTGCGATATTGCATGGAGTTGATTTGTTCCGAGCTCTTCCTGCTTACCAGTCCAGCCAACCGCAGACCTTTGGTGCAGGAGTTCGCCAGAATGATGAAGCTATTCTTTGGGAGTTCAGCTGGCGCCGAAGACTCTGTTTCGAAAGATATCCGTGCTATTGGCGAGTGGCTTTCAGTCGTGCAAGCTCACCGCGAACGTCGGTCGGTACTCTTGGTTCCAGCGTGCACGAGCCGGAGCAATGACTATTGGCACGCAGGTCAGGCCAGTGTATTGGCGTCGGGAACGGCCACAGTCTTTTGCAATGCGGTTCACACTGGGATTCGAGGTGGCAGTTGCTTCATCGGCATTGACTCTGTTGCGCGCCACTCCGAACAGCCTGGCGTCGTCCACTTACTGACGCCATATCACGGCTGGCAAAGGGGCATCCTGCAGGCGAATGGGCAAGGCGCATTGTCCGAACGCGACCAAGCCTTGGTAGTAGTTGATCTGGACCCCATCCACGTCGTCAGCGGCAAACCTCGGCCACAGTTATTACCCGAGCCAATGTCCCTAGTGGCCTACCTACCTGTTGTTGAAGTCATGGACAGAGCCCAAAACGCGAAGGGCATGTCTAAGGCAATGCGGCAACCAAATCAAAGTACTGGCCAAATGATATCTGCATGGAAAGATGAGACGAAGTGCGCCAGGAGTGAAGCGCTGTTTCATGCGGAGATCTTCCCTGACAACGGTAGTGGGCCGCGCAGCCCCGACCACTTCTTCAAAGCCTTATCGGACCTGCGCCAAGACTATGCCCAAGGAGTGCAGACACCCGATAGCCGTAAAAAACTCGACGTATTTTCCGCCTACTTTAGCGACCCCGGGGCCGTTCGTGAGCGATTTTCAGCTTGGCAGAATGACCGCCATCAACAACCGGGCTTTAAAGCTAGCGGCCCAAACTCGGAACCGGCGTGGCTCGACTTCCTTGTTGCCGACCTAACGTGCAAGGGCACAATACCGACTATCGAGGTGCCGCCTTGGCTATCCCCCCCTTCTGGGGGTAGTGGTACAAACATCGGCGATGCCAAGTGAACTAAGTGCAGATCACGGCGCGGTCGAGAAACGAGTTAATTGAGCAACGTGTCGCTCAACTTTGCCCAATATTTGCTGATAGCGCCATCAAAGAACCTGCTTCAAATCGCTCAGAGGATATGAACGCGACCTCGAGTGGAAACCGTTCGTCGGCGCATATGTCCGATTCCGTTCTTAGCCTTTGAGCGTTGAGGAAACTCCTACCCTACTCGGCTACTCACGTTACCCTCGGTTCTCGCATGCGAGAACCGAGCCCCCGAAACTAAAGCTAGTGGAACATAAAGAGCGTATGCTCATCGCGTCAACTCTCCCAGCTAACCGATTGATAATTAAACAAAATTAAGAGCATACAAACTCTTAAATTTCGCGTCATTTGTATGCTCGCAAGAATACGATCGTCAGTTACGGACAATCACACAACTGGTAACGGATTGTTGACTCGGCGTGAGCGCGCTGCTGATTTTTTGTTAACTTTTTGTTGACGTGAAATAGACACCCCTTAAAGCGAACATCGGCGAGGACATGATGTGGAATGAGAACAAGGAAGACGATGAAGTGACCCTGGCGATCATCCGCGACCTCGAGAGCGATTGCGATGACGACAGCGAAGCTAGGTTTCATTTAAGCCAGGGACGCTGCATTTATTATGACTACCCTGGCACGGACGAACTGGTGCGCGAGTACCCCGATGGCCGAATTGAGCCGGTTGATGTTGACGATGCAGGCCTCATATTCGTCAAGTCGATTGGACCATCTCGCCCCTGACTGTTACAGGCCAAATCGCCGCCCAGCATTGACCACGATTACTTTCCACCGCGCTTTATTAACGCCGCAGAAACAGCTTGCCGCGAAACCCCAAGCACCCTTGCGAGATCGGACTGCTTCGTAATCCCTTGCGTAATCAGATTATCGATTAGCCGCGTCGGTGACTTCATCGCCTGTAGCATCACATAGGCCTCTTGGCGGATGTGGGCGTGTGCCTCTAAGTCCCACCGAGGCAATTTGTCGGCGTCCCTTGCCCAGATTTCCGCTTGAACATGCTCAAACTCAACGACGAACCGTCGATCTCGCTGATAGGCTCGTCGCGAATCATCGGATCGTTTGGGATTGTGATTCTCGCAATAGAGCCTGCTCGGCTTCGGGGTTCCATCTGCTTGCTTCGGCAACCGAACCGCAGCCTGAAGATCACCATGTTTTAACCACTCAGTGATTAGCGTTCGCCTCTCAACCTGGTCGCGAAAAGCCTCAACAGTCCAATCGCCGCGCATATCACGAACGTCGCAATAGGCTACGAGCATCCTCCCTGCCTCGTAAGGCCCGAGGTCACCTGCCAACGCCTGCTCGTATCTGACCTTACCCCTCGGAAGTATCCCACTGTAAAGTTAGTGGCAAGGCCGCAGGAGAAACCTTGTCATGAAGAAATCG
>NZ_CABPRV010000011.1 GCF_902459735.1 Pandoraea capi | reverse complement strand
TGAAAGCATCCCAGCCCATCAAACGTTTCACGTGAAACAAGAGCAGGAACATCGCGTCGGTTGTGCCCGGACGGGAGCTTGGCGGAGATTGCCGGTGCCCTGACGGAGTGACTTTAAGTTGGAACGCAGTCGGGGCACCGGCGATCTTCGCTGCCCGGAGGTGGGTGAGGGCGGAGGAGTGATCCGAGGTTGTGGTTTCGGGGGAGGCATCTCACGCCACGCACCTGAAAGCATCCCAGCCCATCAAACGTTTCACGTGAAACAAGAGCAGGAACATCGCGTCGGTTGCGCTCGGACGCGAGCTTGGCGGAGATTGCCGGTGCCCTGACGGAGTGACTTTAAGTTGGAACGCAGTCGGGGCACCGGCGATCTTCGCTGCCCGGAGGTGGGTAAGGGCGGGGGAGTGATTTGAGGTTGTGGTTTCGGGGGAGGCATCTCACGTTGCGCGCTTGAAAGCGTCCTAGCCCATCAAACGTTTCATGTGAAACACGAGCGGGAACATCGCGTCGGTTGTGCCCGGACGCGAGCTTGGCGGAGATTGCCGGTGCCCTGACGGAGTGCTTTAAGTTGGAACGCAGTCGGGGCACCGGTAATCTTCGCTGCCCGGAGGTGGATAAGGGCGGGGGAGTGATTTGAGGTTGTGGTTTCGGGGGAGGCATCTCACGCTGCGCGCTTGAAAGCATCCCAGCCCATCAAACGTTTCACGTGAAACAAGAGCAGGAACATCGCGTCGGTTGCGCTCGGACGCGAGCTTGGCGGAGATTGCCGGTGCCCTGACGGAGTGACTTTAAGTTGGAACGCAGTCGGGGCGCCGGTAATCTTCGCTGCCCCGGAGGTCGGAGAGGGCGGGGGAGTGATCTGAGGTTGTGGTTTCGGGGGAGGCATCTCACGCTGCGCGCTTGAAAGCATCTCTGCCCATCAAACGTTTCACGTGAAACACGAGCGGGAACATCGCGTCGGTTGCGCTCGGACGTGAGCTTAGCGGAGATTGCCGGTGCCCTGACAGAGTGACGTTAAGTTGGAACGCAGTCGGGGCGCCGGTAATCTTCGCTGCCCGGAGGTGGGTGAGGGCGAGGGAGTGATCTGAGGTTGTGGTTTCGGGGCCAACGTTTCACGTGAAACAGTCCCCAAAACCGTCACTTTCCACGCACGTTTCACGTGAAACAACTGCGTGGTTACAAATGATGCATCGCAATACCGCTATAATTCCGCAATTACCGAATCCAGAGAGTTTGCCGCTAGCGGCAATATTGCGATGCTTTATCCGACCGAGTTCGACGTGATCGTGGTGGGTGGCGGCCATGCCGGCACCGAGGCTGCGCTCGCCTCGGCCCGCATGGGCTGTAAGACACTTCTGCTCACCCATAATATCGAGACGCTCGGCCAGATGAGCTGCAATCCCTCCATCGGCGGGATCGGCAAAGGCCACCTCGTCAAAGAGGTCGATGCGCTCGGCGGGGCCATGGCCGCCGCGACCGACGAAGGCGGTATTCAGTTTCGTATACTGAATTCGTCCAAAGGCCCAGCGGTCCGTGCCACACGTGCACAGGCCGATCGCCTTCTCTATAAGCAGGCCATCCGTCATCGCCTCGAGAATCAGCCGAATTTATGGCTGTTCCAACAAGCCGTCGAAGATCTTATTGTCGAAGGCGAGCGCGTCGTCGGCGCCATCACTCAGGTCGGGTTGCGCTTCCGCGCCCGGGCCGTCGTGCTGACGGCCGGAACGTTCCTCGACGGCAAGATCCACGTGGGGTTGAACAACTACGTGGGTGGCCGCGCCGGCGATCCGGCAGCCATCACCTTGTCCGCTCGACTCAAAGAGTTGAAGTTGCCGCAAGGGCGGTTGAAAACCGGTACGCCCCCGCGAATTGATGGCCGCTCCATCGATTTCTCCGTCCTCGAAGGGCAGCCGGGTGATCTCGATCCGGTCCCCGTTTTCTCGTTCCTCGGACGTCCCGAGCAGCACCCACGCCAAGTGCCGTGCTGGGTCACGCATACCAACGAGCGCACCCACGACATCATTCGGGGCGGGCTTGACCGGTCGCCGATGTACACCGGTGTCATCGAAGGCGTCGGCCCGCGCTATTGCCCGTCCATCGAAGACAAGATCCACCGCTTCGCCGACAAGACATCGCACCAGATCTATCTTGAACCCGAAGGTCTGACGACCAACGAGTACTACCCGAACGGTATCTCGACCAGCTTGCCTTTCGATGTGCAGCTCGAACTCGTGCGCTCGATGAAGGGGATGGAGAACGCTTACATTTTGCGTCCTGGCTACGCCATCGAGTACGACTACTTCGACCCGCGTGGCCTGCGTAGCTCGCTCGAAACCCGAGTCATCTCCGGTCTGTTCTTCGCCGGCCAGATCAACGGGACGACTGGCTATGAAGAGGCTGCCGCACAAGGGCTGCTCGCCGGCATCAATGCCGCGCTGCAAGTGCAGGGCCGCGAGGCATGGTGCCCGCGTCGCGATCAGGCATACCTCGGTGTGCTCGTCGACGATCTGATTACCCGCGGTGTTTCCGAGCCGTATCGCATGTTCACCAGCCGTGCGGAGTATCGCCTCTCGCTGCGGGAAGACAACGCCGATATGCGTCTGACGGAAGCGGGGCGCGAGCTTGGCGTGGTCGACGATATTCGCTGGGAAGCGTTCTGCCGGAAACGCGACGCTGTTTCACGTGAAACAGAACGTCTCAAATCGACGTGGGTGAATCCGAAGACGTTCCCGGCGGAAGATGCCGTGCCGCTGCTCGGCAAGGCCATCGACCACGAATACTCGCTGGCCGATTTGTTGCGTCGCCCGGAAGTCGGTTACGACGCACTGATGGCCGTGCAGGGCGGACGTCTGGCGCCGGAAACGGCATTGGCCGACGATACGCTGCAAGCCAGCCAGATCCGTGAGCAGATCGAGATCGCCGTGAAGTATCAAGGCTACATCGACCGTCAGGCCGATGAAATCGTGCGCAAGGAAGCCAACGAGAACACCGTGCTGCCCGCGAGCATCGACTACAACGATGTGCGTGGGCTGTCGATCGAGGTGCGTCAGAAGCTGAACGCGCAACGCCCGGAGACACTGGGTCAGGCATCCCGAATCTCGGGGGTGACGCCTGCCGCGATCTCGTTGCTGATGATTCACCTGAAGAAGGGGCTCGGTCGCCGTCGTGCGCCGGAGCAAGCGAATGCCGCCGCCAGCGTTGCCGCCGATGGCGACGACGGCGGCCAGCACGCTGCCTGACGCGGAGACCTCATGACTGCTTCGCGTCATGCCGCCTCGGGCGGCAACGAACTGGCTACGCTGTTGGCCGATGGGATCGACCGACTCGGTCTGTCGATCGATGCCGAACAACAGGCGCGCCTGCTCGATTATCAGATGCTGCTGGCGAAGTGGAACGCTTCGTTGCAAATGACCTCGATCCGCGACCCGCGACAGATGGTCATCAAGCATCTTCTCGATTCGCTGTCGATTTTGCCGCGTCTGGATCGTGAGCCGATTTCGCATGTGCTCGATGTGGGCTCCGGAGGTGGACTGCCCGGTGTCGTGCTCGCGATCGTGCGTCCCGACTGGCAGGTGACGGTGAACGACATCGTCCATAAAAAGACCGCCTTCCTCACGCAAGCTCGCGCAACGTTCAAGCTGACCAATCTGACGGTCGTGACCGGCCGCGTCGAATCGCTCGTCGTGGGCAAGGAAGTGCCTGCGCCGTTCGACGCCATCGTGTCGCGCGCCTTCGCCGAGTTGTCCGACTTCGTCACCCTCGCTCGTAATTTGCTCGCCCCTGCGGGCAGCTTTTGGGCGATGAAGGGTGTCGCCGCCGAGAGCGAGTTAGCATTGCCCGAAGGCTGTGAGCTCGTCGAACGCCTGGCGTTGCATGTGCCATTTCTCGACGCCGAGCGTCATTTGCTCCGCGTAAAGGTAACGGGATGACCCGAATGACTCGTTGGGCCGGCGCGGTGATGGTCGGATTGTCGGTGGTTGCAGCGGTGGCGTGGGCGCAATCCGGTCAGGAATCGTTGACCACACGCGTGCGTCCCGTACAGAAGATCGATAAAGCGCGCTATGTCGGCACATGGTACGAAATAGCACGCTACCCGAATTTCTTCGAGCGAAAATGTGTGTCGGACGTGACGGCAGAGTACGCCGCGCGACCGGACGGCAGGATCGATGTCACGAACAAATGTCGCAAGGAGGACGGTTCGTGGGCGAGCGATTCCGGTGTTGCGCGCACCGACGGGCAGGGTACCGGCACGGCACGCTTCAAGGTCACGTTCGCGCCGGACTGGCTGCGCTGGATTCCCTGGCTTTGGGCGAACTACTGGGTTATCGTGCTCGACGGTGACTATCAGTATGCCGCTGTCGGAGAGCCGAGCCGCGAGTATCTCTGGATTCTTTCGCGCACGCCGAAGATCGACGACGACACACTGAATCAAATGCGTGCCCAGTTGCGCAAGCAAGGCTACGACACCGACAAACTGGTGTTGACGCCGCAGAAGGCCGCGCCCTGAGCACTTCCGCCGGCGCATCGCACACCGGCCGACACGCAGCATCAGGCAATAACTGAGCTTTGCTCAGATAATCGAATTAGCGGGATGCATCCGCAGCGCACATCAGGACAGGTTCGCTTTCGCCGGCAGCATCCCGGCATCATCTGCATCAATCGCATCAACACGGCAGCAATCGGAGGACTACATCGGCATGGCGAAAATTTTCTGCGTGGCCAATCAGAAGGGCGGCGTCGGCAAGACGACCACCACGGTGAACCTCGCTGCCGGACTGGCGTCGCACGGGCAGCGTGTCTTGTTGGTCGACCTCGATCCGCAGGGCAACGCGACGATGGGCAGCGGTATCGACAAGGCCGCGCTCGAGACGAGCGTGTACGAAGTGCTTGTCGATGGTATCGATGTGGCCACCAGCGCACAGCGCTCCGAGTCGGGCAATTACGACGTTGTGCCGGCGAACCGCGAACTGGCCGGTGCCGACGTGGAACTCGTCTCGCTGGAGAATCGCGATACGCGCCTGAAGCAGGCACTGGAGAAGGTCGACGGCGACTACGACTTCGTGCTTATCGACTGCCCGCCGACGCTCTCGCTGCTCACCCTGAACGGCCTGTGCGCCGCGCACGGCGTAATCATTCCGATGCAGTGCGAATATTTCGCGCTCGAAGGGCTGTCCGACCTCGTCAACACGATCAAGCAGGTGCACGCGAATCTGAATCGCGACCTTAAGGTGATCGGTCTGTTGCGCGTGATGTTCGATCCGCGCATCACGTTGCAGCAACAAGTGTCGGAGCAACTCAAGTCGCACTTTGGCGACAAGGTTTTCAACGCGATCATTCCACGCAATGTGCGACTCGCCGAAGCGCCGAGTTACGGCATGCCGGGCGTCGTCTTCGATCCCGCCTCGCGCGGCGCGAAGGCGTATCTGGACTTCGGCGCGGAAATGATCGCGCGCATTCAAACTATGTAAGGCGCATTCGCGCAGGAACGCATTGTCATGGCGACCAAGACCAACGCACTGAAAAAAAAGGGCCTGGGCCGCGGCCTCGAAGCGCTGCTGGGCGCACACGCCGATAACCACAACGGTGCAGCAGAGGCGAGTGCCGAAGGCGCACCTTCGGTGATGCCGCTCGAACGCCTTCAGGCAGGCAAGTATCAACCGCGTACTCGTATGGACGAAGGGGCGTTGCAGGAGCTCGCCGCGAGTATTCGCGTGCAGGGGCTGATGCAGCCGATCCTCGTGCGTCGTGTCGAGGGTGAGAAGTACGAAATTATTGCGGGCGAACGGCGTTTTCGCGCCGCCCGTATCGCAGGGCTGACCGAAGTTCCGGTCCTCGTGCGCGACGTACCCGATGAAGCCGCCGCCGCAATGGCGCTCATCGAAAACATTCAGCGCGAAGACCTGAATCCGCTCGAAGAGGCGCAGGGCATTCAGCGTCTGCTCGGTGAATTCAACTACACGCACGAGCAGGCCGCAGAATCGCTCGGACGCTCGCGCAGCGCAGTGTCGAACCTGCTGCGTCTGCTCAATCTCGCTCATCCCGTGCAGACGATGCTGCTCGCCGGCGATCTCGATATGGGGCACGCACGCGCGCTGCTCTCCGTCGACGCGGCCACGCAGATCACGCTGGCGAATCAGGTCGTGAACAAGCGCTTGTCGGTGCGTGACACCGAGCGCATCGTGAACGCATCGCTCAAGCCGCAAGGCGATGGCATTCGTCGTCGTTCGGCGGAAGAGGGCGGGCGTGACGTGACGCGACTCGAAGAAGAACTGTCGGACCTGCTCGCGTCCAACGTCAAGATCAAGGTCGGCCGCAAAGGCGCCGGGCAACTGACGATCGATTTCGGCAGCCTCGACGCGCTCGACGGCATTCTCGCGCGCATTCGCGCCGAGTCAATCTAATAATTTCGGTATCCTGATCATTTTGCCGTGAGCGATCCGAGCGATTCTGCACAGACCGCAAGCGCGACTGGCACCGCGTCGCGCATCATGCGTGCATTGCACGCAACCTATGAGCGTGTGCGTGACGACAAGGTGCTGCTCATTCTGCTCGCGGCATTCGTCGCGCTTCAGATCGCGAAACCGGCGAGCGTCGGCGAACTGTTCGGGCGCATCGATCGGCACACGATCCTGACGCTGGCCGGATTGCTGATGCTCACGCGTGCGATCGATCAGAGCGGCTTTCTCGACTGGCTCGCACAACGGTTGCTGCGCGCGTTTCGCACGGAGCGTCGCCTGGCATTGTTGATGGTGACGTTCGCTGCGGCGTTATCGACGCTGCTCACCAACGATGTCGCGCTGTTTGCCGTCGTGCCGCTCGCGCAGTCGCTCGCGCGGATCGCACCGGTACGCATCGAGCGACTGATCATCTTCCTCGCGCTGGCGGTCAACGCCGGCTCCAGTCTTACGCCGCTCGGCAACCCGCAGAACCTCTTCCTCTGGCAAAGCAGCGGCATGGGATTCGGCGCGTACGTCGTGATGATGACGCCGATCACCCTCGCGCTCATGGCCTTGCTGCTCGCGGTGTGCGCGTTTGCGTTCGATTCGCGTGCGTTGCATTTCCAGCGGCAGGGCCCCCGGCACGATGTGCGCTGGCCGTTGCTGTGGACGGCGCTGGCGCTGTTCGTCGCTTTCGTCACGCTCGCCGATCACGGCTTCGCCGCGTGGGCGTGTGCAGGGGTGGCCGTGGTGCTGCTGATCGCGCGTCGCAACGCGGTGCTCGGCATCGACTGGTTGCTGCTCGCGATCTTCGTGCTGATGTTCGTGGTGCTGCGGGGGGCTGCGGCGTTGCCGTTCGTGCGCACCGCACTGGGACATCTGGATTTCACCAGCGGGGCGATGGCTTATGGCGTGGCGGCGGTGTTGTCACAATTCATCAGTAACGTTCCCGCAGCGATCCTGCTCGCGGAGTACACGCGGAACTGGCCGGCGCTGGCTCACGGTGTGGCGGTGGGCGGCTTCGGACTCGCCGTGGGATCGCTGGCGAACCTGATTGCATTGCGCATGGCGAAATCGAGAAAAATCTGGTGGCACTTTCACTACCTTTCGATCCCGTTTTATCTGCTGGCACTGCTCATTGGGTTCGTTGCACTGAAATGGGTCTGATCGCGCGCGGAACGCAGGTCAGTTGCGGGGATTGTGCGGCGTTTGCGCGTAATGCCGCGCTGCACCATGAGGAAAATTGCGCTCCGTGAGAGTTGGCGCCAAATCGAAGCATGCACTGTGCAGTTTCGGCGAATTTGTTGCGCGTTTAGATTGACTGAGCTTCGTAATTTCCCGTAAAATCTCGCGGGTTTAACTGCTTGAAGAGCCCATTCGTTTGCACGAGTCGGGCGGGGAGGCAACGAGATGACCGATAAAACACGGTCGAACTTGGAACCGAAACCGCAAGCGCCGGCACATGCAACATCAGAGGCTTGGGACGACGAGCAGCAGCCAGAAGTCATCGTTCCGCTCACGCGTGCGCAGGCCGAGCGCCTGTTCGGTCCCGATGTGGGGCGCGCATCCCGTGTGACTCCATTCAGGGTGGTGGGAGCCCAGGTGCTGTTGTCGCTGATTGCGGCACTGGCCTGGTGGATACTCTCGGCGTCGCCAAAAAACGCGGCGATATCCGCCTGGCTGGGTGGAACGATAGGTTGGATCCCGGGCGCGTTATTTGCGCTGCGGCTAAGAATTTCAGGTGATCGTCTCTCCGTTGGCGCATTGGTGACGGGAGAGGCGATCAAGGTAGCAACGACGATTGCGTTATTGGTGGCGGTAGCGTTCGCATTTCCCGGGGTTCACTGGGTCGCGCTGCTGGTCACCTTTGTGCTTACGCTCAAGGTCTATTGGCTTGCGATGGCACTGAAGTAGCGGTGGAAATGCCGCTCACGCGTCGACACGCTACCGTGTGCGGATTTTCATAATTGGGTGTTTGATCGCTATGTCAGTAGAAGCCGGCCACGCTCCGAACCCGTCGGAGTACATTTCGCACCACCTGCAAAACCTTGCGAGCTCGCATCAGACTAGCATCGTCGATTTCTCGATCATCAACTGGGACACGATGTTCTGGTCGATCGCGATGGGCGTTCTGGGCTGCTTCGTGTTGTGGATGGCCGCACGCAAGGCAACCGCTGGCGTTCCGGGCCGCTTCCAGTCGGCGGTCGAAATGCTCGTGGAAATGGTCGAAGACCAATCGAAGAGCATCGTGCACGGCAATCGTGCCTTCATCGCTCCGCTCGCGCTGACCGTGTTCGTCTGGGTCACGCTCATGAACTCGCTGGACTTGCTGCCGGTCGATCTGCCGTCGAAGGTGATCGAGTGGGTGGGTCTGAGCTCCATCATCACGCATCACCGCATCGTCCCGACGGCCGACCTGAACGGCACGCTCGGTATCTCCGTCGGCGTGCTCATCCTGATGCTGTTCTACAGCTTCAAGATCAAGGGCGCAGGCGGCTTCATGCACGAGCTGTTCACCGCACCGTTCGGTAACCACTTCCTGCTGTGGATCCCGAACCTGCTGCTCAACATCATCGAATTCTGTGCCAAGACCGTGTCGCTCGGTATGCGACTGTTCGGCAATATGTACGCCGGCGAACTGGTGTTCCTGCTGATCGCTCTGCTGGGCGGTATCTGGAGCTTTGGCGCGGATGCGTCGGTGCTGGGTTTTGTCGGTCACGTCATTGCCGGCACCGCATGGGCGATTTTCCACATCCTGATCGTGTTGCTCCAGGCGTTCATCATGATGATGCTGACGCTGGTGTATATCGGCCAGGCGCACGACCATCACTGATCGGTCACTGCGGAAGTTAAGTTTTTCGGTTTTCCAGTTTTTCAAATTTAAAGTTTCAAGTCTCTAACCAAAAGGAGTAATCATGCAAGCTTTCATCGCCAACATCCAGGGTCTGACCGCCATTGCAATCGGCATCATCATCGGTCTGGGTGCTATCGGCGCCTGTCTGGGTATCGCGTTGATGGGTGGTAAGTACATCGAAGCGTGCGCCCGTCAGCCCGAGCTGATGAACCCGCTGCAAACGAAGATGTTCCTGCTGGCCGGCCTGATCGACGCTGCATTCCTGATCGGTGTGGGCGTTGCCATGCTGTTCGCCTTCGCGAACCCGCTGCTGTCGCGCCTCGCTTAAGTTTCTTTCGGCCGGTCGCGCATTGACCCGCGCGGCCAACTGGACATGAACGGCGCGCCCAAGCCAGCTGGCACAATGGGGCGCGCTGTTTTGCCAATCGACTCGCATCACCGAAAGGAAACACCGTGAACATAAACGCAACTCTGTTCGCGCAAACCGTCGTGTTTCTGATCCTGGCATGGTTCACGATGAAGTTCGTGTGGCCGCCGCTGATCAAGGCTATCGACGAACGCGCGAAGAAAATCGCTGACGGTCTGGCTGCCGCCGATAAGGGCAAGGCTGAACTCGAAGCCGCCAACAAGCGCTCCACGCAAGCCCTCGCGGAAGCCCGCGACGAAGGCGCGAAGCGTATCGCCGACGCCGAAAAGCGTGCACTGGCAGTGGCTGAAGAGATCAAGGCTCAGGCGCAAGCCGAAGCGGCCCGTATCATCGCCAACGCCAAGGCAGAAGCCGAGAATCAGGCCGTCAAGGTTCGTGAGACGCTGCGCGAAGAAGTTGCCGGTCTGGCCGTCAAGGGCGCCGAGCAGATTCTGAAGCGTGAAGTTGACGCCAAGGCCCACGCCGACCTGCTGAACCAACTCAAGGCAGAGCTCTGATCATGGCCGAACTCGCAACCATCGCTCGTCCGTATGCCGAAGCGTTGTTCCGCGTGGCCAAGTCCGGCGATCTGAATCGCTGGTCGCAGCTCGTGCGCGAACTGGCGCAAGTGGCAGCGCTGCCCGAAGTGGCCAATCTGGCCGACGATCCGAAGGTCTCGCCGTCGCAAGTTGTCGATGTGCTGACCGCCGCCGTGAAATCGACCGACGCCGAAGTGCGCAACTTCGTCGCCGCTGTGGTCGAAAACGGCCGTCTGGCAGCCATGCCGGAAGTCGCCGAACAGTTCGAAGCGTTGAAGAACGCTGCTGCCGGTTCGGCAGACGCCACGATCGAAAGCGCCTTCCCGCTCGAAGGCGAGCAATTGACCTCGCTGGTCAAGGGCCTCGAGCACAAGTTCGGCTGCAAGCTCAACCCGAGCGTGACGGTAGACCCGTCGCTTATCGGTGGCGTGCGTGTGGTGGTTGGCGACGAGGTGCTGGACACTTCGGTGCGCGCCCGCCTGGCGGCTATGCGGACGTCGCTGACGGCCTGAGGCCGGCGCGATACGCCTGCGACGGCAAGAATTGAATATCAGGAGCACATATGCAACTCAATCCCTCTGAAATCAGCGAACTGATCAAGAGCCGGATTCAAGGTCTCGATAGCGGCGCCGAAGTCCGTAACGAAGGCACCGTGATCTCGGTGACTGACGGCATCTGCCGCATTCACGGCCTGTCGGACGTGATGCAGGGCGAAATGCTGGAATTCCCGGGCAACACGTTCGGTCTGGCACTGAACCTCGAGCGCGACTCCGTCGGCGCCGTGATTCTGGGCGAATACGAGCACATCTCGGAAGGCGACACCGTCAAGTGCACGGGCCGCATTCTGGAAGTGCCGGTCGGTCCGGAACTGAAGGGCCGCGTCGTTGACGCACTGGGCCAGCCGATCGACGGCAAGGGTCCGATCAACGCGAAGGAAACCGACGCAATCGAAAAGATTGCTCCGGGCGTGATCTGGCGTAAGTCGGTCTCGCAACCGCTGCAAACCGGTACGAAGGCTATCGACGCCATGGTGCCGATCGGCCGCGGCCAGCGTGAGCTGATCATTGGTGACCGTCAGACGGGTAAGACCGCTGTGGCCATCGACACGATCATTTCGCAGAAGGGCAAGGGCGTGACCTGCGTCTACGTCGCGATCGGCCAGAAGGCTTCGTCGATCATGAACGTGGTGCGCAAGCTCGAAGAGCACGGCGCGATGGAATACACGATCATCGTGACCGCCACCGCTTCGGACTCGGCCGCCATGCAGTTCATCGCACCGTACTCCGGTTGCACGATGGGCGAATACTTCCGCGATCGCGGCGAAGACGCGCTGATCATTTATGACGACTTGACCAAGCAAGCCTGGGCCTATCGTCAGATCTCGCTGCTGCTGCGCCGCCCGCCGGGCCGTGAAGCTTACCCGGGTGACGTGTTCTATCTGCACTCGCGTCTGCTCGAGCGTGCCGCTCGCGTCTCGGAAGAGTACGTCGAGAAGTTCACGAACGGCGCCGTCAAGGGCCAAAGCGGTTCGCTGACGGCACTGCCGATCATTGAAACGCAAGCCGGTGACGTGACCGCATTCGTTCCGACGAACGTGATCTCGATTACCGACGGTCAGATCTTCCTGGAAACCGACCTGTTCAACGCAGGCATCCGTCCGGCAATTAACGCCGGTATCTCGGTGTCGCGTGTGGGTGGTGCTGCGCAGACGAAGGTCATCAAGAAGCTGTCGGGCGGTATCCGTACCGACCTCGCACAGTACCGTGAGCTGGCTGCGTTCGCGCAGTTCGCTTCGGACCTGGACGAAGCGACCCGCAAGCAGCTCGAGCGTGGCCGCCGCGTGACGGAACTGCTCAAGCAGCCGCAATTCGCGCCGCTGCAAGTGTGGGAACTGGCCGTGTCGCTGTTCGCCGCCAACAACGGTTATCTGGACGATCTCGAAATCGCTCAGGTTCTGCCGTTCGAAAAGGGTCTGCGCGAAGTTCTGAAGACCAGCCACGGCGCGCTGATCGGTCGTATCGAAGAGACCAAAGATCTCTCGAAGGACGACGATGCTGCCCTGCACGCTGCGATCAAGGACTTCAAGAAGACCGGCGCTTACTAATCCGGTTGAATCGGTAACTATTCAACGGACCCGGGAAGGCGCGATGCTCAGGCAACAACGAACGTCGCGCCGAGACAAGGAGTAAGCAATGGCTGGAATGAAGGAAATTCGCGGCAAGATCAAGAGCGTGCAAAACACGCGCAAGATCACCAAGGCCATGGAAATGGTGGCCGCGTCGAAGATGCGCAAGGCGCAGGAACGCATGCGTCATGCCCGGCCGTACGCTGACAAGGTGCGCCAGATCGCGGCGCACATGGGCCAGGCGAATCCGGAATACCACCACCCGTTCATGGTGAAGCATGCCGACGCGAAAGCCGCCGGCATCATCGTGGTGACGACGGACAAGGGCCTGTGCGGCGGCTTGAACACCAACGTGCTGCGTGCCGTGGTGAACAAGCTGAAGGAAATCGAGGCACAGGGTCTGAAGATCGAGGCTACCGCCATCGGTAGCAAAGGCTTCGGCTTCCTGAACCGTATCGGCGCGAAGGTGGTATCGCATGTCGTGCAACTGGGCGACACCCCGCACCTGGACAAGCTGATCGGCGCTGTGAAGTTGCAGCTCGATGCGTATGCCGAAGGCAAGCTGGACGCCGTGTACCTGGCTTACAACCGCTTCGTCAACACGATGAAGCAGGAAGCCGTGGTCGAGCAACTGCTGCCGCTGCCCGAGAAGCTCGAAGGCGAATCGGAAGAAGCGAGCGCGGTGCCGGCACAGCATTCGTGGGACTACATCTACGAACCGGATGCGAAGACGGTCGTCGATGCCCTGCTGGTGCGTTACGTCGAAGCTGTCGTGTATCAGGCAGTCGCAGAGAACATGGCGTCGGAACAGTCCGCCCGCATGGTGGCCATGAAGGCCGCGTCGGACAACGCAAAGACCGTGATCGGTGAATTGCAGATGGTCTACAACAAGGGCCGTCAAGCAGCGATCACGAAGGAACTGTCCGAAATCGTGGGTGGCGCCGCCGCAGTGTAAGCGGTGGCACGGGCCGATGCGCCGTAAGGCGAAATGAATTTGAGTATCTAAAGGAAAAGCGATGAGTACTGCTTTGATTGAAGGCAAGATCGTACAGTGCATCGGCGCCGTTATCGACGTGGAGTTCCCGCGCGACAGCATGCCGAAGATCTACGACGCGCTCACCATGGAAGGTTCGGAACTGACGCTCGAAGTCCAGCAACAGCTGGGCGACGGCGTGGTTCGTACCATCTGTCTGGGTTCCTCCGAAGGCCTGCGCCGCGGTATGACGGTGCAAAACTCGGGTCTGCCGATCACGGTGCCGGTCGGTAAGCCGACGCTGGGTCGCATTATGGACGTGCTGGGCCGTCCGATCGACGAAGCCGGTCCGATCGCCAAGGAACACACCCGTTCGATTCACCAGAAGGCTCCGGCATTCGACGAGCTGTCGCCGTCGACGGAACTGCTCGAAACCGGCATCAAGGTTATCGATCTGATCTGCCCGTTCGCCAAGGGCGGCAAGGTGGGTCTGTTCGGTGGCGCCGGTGTGGGCAAGACCGTGAACATGATGGAACTCATCAATAACATCGCCAAGGAACACGGCGGTTATTCGGTGTTTGCCGGTGTGGGCGAGCGTACCCGTGAAGGGAACGACTTCTACCACGAAATGAAGGACTCGAACGTTCTGGACAAGGTCGCGCTGGTGTACGGCCAGATGAACGAGCCGCCGGGCAACCGTCTGCGCGTGGCGCTGACCGGTCTGACGATGGCCGAGCATTTCCGTGACGAAGGTCGCGACGTGCTGTTCTTCGTGGACAACATCTACCGTTTCACGCTGGCCGGTACCGAAGTGTCGGCACTGCTCGGCCGTATGCCGTCGGCCGTGGGCTATCAGCCGACGCTGGCTGAAGAAATGGGTAAGCTGCAAGAGCGTATTACGTCGACCAAGACCGGTTCGATCACGTCGGTGCAAGCCGTGTACGTGCCTGCCGATGACTTGACCGACCCGTCGCCGGCAACCACCTTCGGTCACTTGGACGCAACCGTCGTGCTCTCGCGTGACATCGCCTCGCTGGGTATCTACCCGGCAGTCGATCCGCTCGACTCGACCTCGCGTCAGATCGACCCGAACGTGATTGGCGAAGAGCACTACACGGTGACCCGTCGCGTGCAATCGACGCTGCAACGTTACAAGGAACTGCGCGACATTATCGCGATTCTGGGTATGGACGAACTGTCGCCGGACGACAAGCTCGCCGTGGCCCGCGCGCGTAAAATCCAGCGTTTCCTGTCGCAGCCGTTCCACGTGGCAGAAGTGTTCACGGGCTCGCCGGGCAAGTACGTTCCGCTCAAGGAAACGATCCGCGGCTTCAAGATGATCGTCGACGGTGAGTGCGACCACCTGCCGGAGCAGGCGTTCTACATGGTTGGCACGATCGACGAAGCGTTCGAAAAAGCCAAGAAGATGCAGTAAACGGTTGAGTGCCGGGCAACGGCGGGGTCTCGCGAGAGACGCCACCGAAGTCCGGCAGGTGACTGTTGCGGGGCGGGGTAGCGAAGCGAGGACGGCAACGTCCGGACTGGCGCGCCTGCCGCTTCATCACACTCAACGGGAGCGATTATGGCAACCATTCACGTAGACGTCGTCAGCGCGGAAGAGGAAATCTTCTCGGGTAAGGCGCGCTTTGTGGCGCTGCCCGGCGAAGCCGGCGAGCTGGGTATTCTGCCCGGCCACACGCCGCTGATCACGCGTATCAAGCCGGGTGCGGTGCGCATCGAGGACGAAGCAGGTAACGAAGACTTCGTCTTTGTCGCAGGCGGCATTCTCGAAGTGCAACCGGGCACGGTGACCGTGCTCGCCGACACCGCCATCCGCGGTAAGGATCTGGACGAAGCGAAGGCTAACGAAGCCAAGCGCCGTGCAGAAGAAGCGCTGTCGAACAAGGAATCGAACATCGAGTACGCAACCGCTCAGGCCGAACTGGCCGAAGCGATGGCACAACTCGCTGCGATCTCGAAGCTGCGCTCGAAGAAGTAAATTCCGGCGTTGTACGGCCCGCGCGCCGTGCAATGTCAGTCAAAGCGTTGTGGCAAGCGTTGAAAAAACGTGCGTCGTGACGTCGAGACGGTGAAAGCCTCGGACATGAGAATGTCTGAGGCTTTTGTTTTTGCGCGTCCGCAGCGTTGAACTCACGATCGGCGTCTGGTGCCCCAAGCACCGAGCACCGAGCACCGAGCATCGAGCATCGAGCATCGAGCATCGAGCACCCAAGCACCCAAGCACCCAAGCACCCAAGCACCCGAGCACCCAAGCACCCAAGCACCCAAGCACCCAAGCACCCAAGCACCCAAGCACCCGAGCACCCGAGCACCCGAGCACACGGCACACGGCACACGGCACACGGCACACGGCACACGGCACACGGGGTGCGACTGGCTTGCATCAGGGCCATCCCCACTCGATTCGTCACTTAAATTACGTTAACGTAAACGTCAATTCTGTGTGACGCGCTATTGTTATGAAGAGAAGCTTTCCATCGCTTGAATCAGCGATATCAGCGATAGGCAGGCCCTTCGTCAGCGAGACGTAATCCCCGTCGGCGAGTATTGGCCGAACCCCCGTGGCTGAGGTGCCAAAAGCACCGGAGGTCCCACCCGCGCCATTCGTGCGACTTGTGCGATTTGTGCCAATCGGGCCAGCAGCGCCAACAGCGTCCGCCACCTCGACCTCACCGCGCGTCACCGGGGCGGACGGCGTCATCGTCGTCACGCGACAGCATTCACCACTTCAGCAGTGCTTCAGGAGACAAAAGCATGGAAAGCCGGGAAGGTGCGGGCGTTGTACCTCGTAATGGACTGTCGTATGTGAAGGGTGATACCACCGTACCGCTGTCGACGTTGACGGTATTCGGACTGCTTGCCGAGACGGCGGCGAAGTTTCCGGAGCGTCAGGCCGTCGTGTTTCGCGAGCAGGGGGTGGACTGGACGTGGCGTGAGTTCATCGCACACGTCGATACCTTCGCCGCCGGGCTCATTGCCCTCGGATTGAAGAAGGGCGACCGCGTCGGCATCTGGTCGCCGAATCGCGTGGAGTGGCTGGTGACGCAATTCGCGACCGCGCGTGCCGGGCTGATTCTCGTGAACATCAACCCCGCCTACCGCATGGCCGAGCTGGACTACGCGCTCAACAAGGTCGGCTGCAAGGCGCTCGTCGCGGCGGAGTCGTTCAAGACCTCGCGCTACCTCGACATGCTGAACGTGCTCGCGCCCGAACTGGCGACGTGCGCCCCCGGCCAGTTGCAGTCGGAGAAGTTTCCGACGCTGCGCACCATCATCCGCATGGGGATGGAGACCACCCCCGGCATGATGAATTTCAGCGACGTGGTGACGCTCGGCGCCGATGCCAACCTCGACGCGCTGCGCAAAATCTCCGATGGGCTCGACTGCTTCGAGCCGATCAACATCCAGTTCACGAGCGGCACGACCGGTAACCCGAAAGGCGCGACGCTCACGCACCACAACATCGTCAACAACGGTCGCTACATCGCCATGGCGATGAACTTCTCCGAGCGTGACAGCCTGTGCATTCCGGTGCCGTTCTATCACTGCTTCGGCATGGTGCTCGCCGTGCTCGCCTGCGTGTCGACGGGTGCGACGATGATCTTCCCCAGTGAAGCGTTCGATCCGAAGGCCACGATGGCGGCCGTCTCCGAGGAGAGCTGCACGGCCCTGCACGGCGTGCCGACGATGTTCATCGCGCAGCTCGATCATCCGGACTTCGGCAACTACCACTTCGATACGCTGCGCACAGGCATCATGGCCGGCTCGCCTTGCCCCATCGAGACGATGAAACGCGTGATCGATCAGATGCACATGAGCGAAGTGACGATCGCCTATGGCATGACGGAGACCAGTCCGGTGTCGTTCCAGACCACGACGACCGATCCGCTTGAGAAGCGCGTGACCACGGTCGGGCGTGTGCAGCCACACCTCGAAGTCAAACTCGTCGATGCCGCAGGGGAGATCGTGCCCGTTGGCGAGAAGGGCGAACTCTGCACCAAAGGGTATTCGGTGATGCAGGGCTACTGGGACGACGAACCGCGCACGCGCGAAGCGATTCGCGACGGCTGGATGCACACCGGCGATCTGGCCACGCTCGACGAAGGCGGCTATTGCAACATCGTCGGCCGGGTGAAGGACATGCTCATTCGCGGGGGCGAGAACATCTATCCGCGCGAAATCGAGGAGTTCCTGTTCCGTCACCCCAAGGTGCAGGCCGTGCAGGTGTTCGGCGTGCCGGACGCGAAGTACGGCGAAGAGGTCTGCGCATGGATCGTGCTCAAACCGGGACAGAGCGCGACGGAGGACGATATCCGGGCGTTCTGCAAGGATCAGATTGCGCACTACAAGATCCCGCGCTACATCCGGTTCGTCGACGAAATGCCGATGACGGTGACCGGCAAGGTGCAGAAATTCATCATGCGTGAGCAGATGGTCGAATCGCTGGGACTTCACGAAGCGAAGACGGCCTGACGCCGACGACCCGCCGGAGGATGCCCAAAGCGCTCGGGCATTCTCTGCTTATTTTTTAAGCGAAGCCGGGGGGAATGCCGTATCATTCGGGATTACCCTAGGTTTCGCTCAATGCCCGCTCAAACTTTCCGCACCGTTTTCGTTCTCGGCATCCTGTCGGCCATCGGCTCGCTGTCGATCGACATGTACTTGCCGGCGTTGCCGAGCATCGCGCGCGAACTGAATACGACGGACGCGGCGGTGCAGTTCTCCCTCGCATCGTTCTTCATCGGGCTGGGCCTCGGCCAGTTGCTGCACGGCCCGCTTGCCGATCGCTACGGTCGCAAGCGTCCGCTGTATGCTGGTCTGGCGCTCTACACGCTCGCGTCGGCGGGCTGCGCACTCGCCCCGAACATCGAGACGCTGATCTTCAGCCGCTTCATTCAGGCGGTCGGCGGGTGCGCCTGCTTCGTGATCGCACGGGCCATGGCGCGCGATCTGTTCGATACGGGGACGGTGGCGCGCGTCCTGTCGCGCATGACGCTCATCATGGGCGCAGCGCCGATTCTCGCGCCGCTCGTCGGCGGGCAAGTCCTCAACTTCGTTGGCTGGCGCTGGATCTTCTGGGGCCTGACGGTGTTCGGGGCGATGTGTTTCGCGATGGCCGTCTATTGGTTGCCCGAGACGCGTCAGGCGGCGAAGCAGGCGCGCAACTGGCTGGCCACGGCGTGGCATAACTACGGGGCGTTGCTGCGCGATCGCGAGTTCATGGGCAATGCGCTGGCCGGCGGCGTCTCCCAGGCGGGGATGTTCGCGTACATCACCGGCTCGCCGTTCGTCTTCATCAACCTGTACGGCATCGATCCGGCAAATTACGGCTGGCTCTTCGGGCTGAATGCCTGCGGGATCATCGCGGGTTCGCAAATCAACGCGTACCTGTTGCGTACGCGTCGGCCGGCTACCGTGTTGCGCCGGACCAACAATCTCGTCGCCATTCTCGGCTTGCTGATGCTGGCCGTGGCGGCGCTGCGGCTCGGCGGACTCATCGGACTGATGGTGCCGCTGTTCGCCTACGTGACAAGCCTCGGCTTCTCGCAGCCGAACGCCATTGCCGAAGCGCTCAACCGTCAGCAGCAACGCGCGGGCGCCGCATCGGCCTTGCTAGGCGCATTGCAGTTCCTCGCCGCCGCCAGCGCCGGTGCCGCCGTCGGTCTGTTGCACGCGCGCTCGGCGGTGCCGATGGCCGCCGTCATGGCGGTGTGCGGCGTGCTGTCGTGGTGCTTCCACACGGTGCTGATCCGCCGTGCCGGACCGGCCCTGCCGCCTGCGGCGGGCACTGCCTGACGGGTGTACCGCGCTCAGTCGTACGATCGGGTGCGCCCTGTGCGGATGACGGCAGCGGTTTGATGCTCCGGACCTGGCGGCTGTGGATGTCGACGAGATCCTGCCGCCGGTTTGTCCTACACGAAGGATCCCCGTCCGGTAGTTTTCCTCAACGCATCGTCAAGACGTGACGGCGGGAACGTCGCGGGATATGGGGCGTCAGTACGTATCAACTGACGAAACCGGAATAACGAGACGAGCGCGCCTGGAAGGATTTGTAAGATGACGCTTCGCGATTCCCTGCAAATCTTCGGGAACCGGAACCAGAGCGCCGCTTCCAAACTTAGAATTCGGCGCGCCCCACTACATCTGTAACACTTTGTAATTGGGCTGTTCCGGTGCCTACGAAATAGGCAAAGTACGAATCAGCCAATCCTCGCAGAAGCCCCCCTGAAATTTTTTGCAAGGATGGCTAAAGTTCGGCAAAAGTCCGCCGAAATACAGTCAAGTAGTAGAGCGTAGCTTCGTGACACTTTCATGAAGCGTTCACGCTCTGTCACCGAACGTTCCCCCCGAGCGCGTCGTCGGATCGCTGCGCGCCTCGCGTGTAGGAAAAATTCCTACAAAAAACTTCCGCTTTTCTTGCTCCCTTCTGTAGTTTTTCTCCGATTTCTTTATCTTTCGCCCTTGTCCACAATGCGAGGGAATAGACAGTAGTACCGCCAGATTCATCCATTGCGCCGGGGGGCCGCATGCGAAACAGCGAAACACTGAATGAGATTCGTGAGTTGAATCTCTCCTACCTCGTCCTGGCTCAACGCCTGATCCGTGAGGATCGCGCGGCGGCAATGTTCCGCCTGGGCATCAGCGACCAGCTTGCCGACGTCCTCGGCAGCCTGACCCTTGCTCAACTCGTCAAGTTCGCGGGGTCGAACCAGCTCTTGTGCCGATTTCGATTCGACGACCACGTGATTCTTTCGAGCCTCACGCACGGCGCGAAAGACGTGGGTATGCAGCAGTCGCACGCTTCGATTCTGCTCGCGGGTCAGCCCGTCGAGCAGATCGGCTGAACGTACGACATACGCGACGCACGCCTCGCGCCGTCCCTGTCGTATGAGTGGACTGCGCTTGGCGTGATTTGCCAGGAAGCCTGTATATGCGTACCAAAAGCGTCGTTCTCGAGGCCCGCGAGATTCAGCTGGCCATCGAACTGATCGAACTCGGCGCCCGCCTCCAGTTGCTGGAGGCGGAAACGAGCCTGAGCCGCGACCGGCTCATCAAACTCTATAAAGAACTCAAGGGCGCCTCGCCGCCCAAGGGCATGCTGCCGTTCTCGACCGACTGGTTCGTGACGTGGCTGCCCAACATCCACTCGTCGCTTTTCCACAACATCTACCGCCACCTCGTGCAATACGGCGGCTGCCAGGGCATCGAGGCCATCGTGAAGGCCTACCGCCTGTACCTGGAACACGTGGAATTACATGGTTGGGAAGCGGTGCTCGGATTTACCCGGGCGTGGACGCTCGTGCGCTTCTTCGACAGCAAGATGTTGCAGATGACGCCTTGCACGCGCTGCGGCGGTCACTTCGTCACTCACGCCCACGAGCCGCATGGTCAGTACGTTTGCGGCCTGTGCCAGCCGCCGTCGCGCGCCGGAAAGACCCGGAAAGCAAAACACGCGCACGCCGCCGATCTGGCGCCGGCCGTGGCATCCGCCGAGCCGGACTCGGACATTTCCCCATTGGCCGCCTGAACGGGCCGCCCGACGAGAACACCCTGAGGTAATCCCGCCCCTACAGTTTCCCTGCGTGTCTGCCGTTAAGCCCTCTGAACAGGAAGGACATTTTTCCGTAGACGTATTTTTGCGAGAGGTATCCGGCAGTGCTTGTCGTCATTGGTTACATCATCGTTCTGGCATCGGTCTTTGGCGGCTTCGTCATTGGCGGGGGCCACTTGGGCGCGCTGTTTCAGCCGACCGAGCTGCTGATCATCGGTGGCGCGGGCGTCGGCTCGTTCGTGGTGGGCAACAACAGCAAGGCGATCAAGGCGACGATGAAAGCGCTGCCGATGCTGTTCAAGGGCTCGAAATACACCAAGGAGCTGTACATGGAGCTGATGGCGCTCCTGTACGTGCTGCTCGCGAAAGCGCGTAAGGACGGCATGCTCGCCATCGAAGGGGACGTCGAAGATCCGGCATCGAGCCCGGTGTTCTCGCAATACCCGCGCATTCTGGGCGAGCCGCGCATCATGGAATTCCTGACCGACTATCTGCGACTGATGGTCAGCGGCAACATGAACGCGTTCGAGATCGAGAACCTGATGGATCACGAAATCGAAACGTACCGCCATGAGGGCGAAGTGCCTGCCCACTGTCTGCAAAAGACGGGCGACGCCATGCCGGCCTTCGGGATCGTGGCGGCCGTGATGGGCGTGGTGCACACGATGGCGTCTGCCGACCAGCCGCCGGCCGTGCTCGGCGCGCTCATCGCGCAGGCGCTCGTGGGTACCTTCCTCGGCATTCTGCTCGCCTACGGCTTCATCTCGCCGCTGGCGCAACTCATCGAACACCGCATCAACGAATCGGTGAAGCTCTACGAGTGCATCAAGGTCACGCTGCTCGCCAGCCTGAACGGCTACGCTCCGGCCCTGTCGGTCGAGTTCGGCCGCAAGGTGCTGTATTCCACCGTACGTCCGTCGTTCGCCGAGCTCGAAGAGCACGTGCGACAGGTCAAGGCACGTTGACGGGCGAGCGCAATGAGCGAGAAAGAAGAGCGGCCCATCATCGTCAAGCGCCGCAAAGCCGGCGGGCATGGCCATCACGGCGGCGCGTGGAAGATTGCGTACGCCGACTTCATGACGGCCATGATGGCGTTCTTTCTGCTGATGTGGCTGCTCAGCTCCGTGAGCAGCAAGGAACTCACCGGTATCGCGGAATACTTCCGCACGCCGCTCAAGGTCGCCCTCACCGGCGGACGTAACGCCGCCGACAACAGCGGCGTGATCCCGGGCGGCGGCACGGACACCACGCGTACCGACGGCCAGAAGGCGCGCGGCGATCAGGCACGCGCGCGTAACGCGACCACGGCCGAGATGGCCGAGCGTGCCGACGCACAACGTTTGCGCGATCTCAAAGCGCGCATCGAGAAAGCGATCGAAAGTAACCCCACGCTCAAGCAGTTCCGCAAGCAACTGCTCATCGACGTGACGACGGAAGGTCTGCGCATCCAGATCGTGGACGACCAGAACCGTCCGATGTTCGCCAATGCGAGCGCGCAGGTGCAGCCGTACATGCGCGACATCCTGCGCGAGATCGGCAAGTCGCTCAACGGCGTGCCGAACAGCATCAGCCTGTCCGGTCACACCGACGCCACGGCGTACGCGCAAGGTGACAAGAGCTACAGCAACTGGGAATTGTCGGCAGATCGCGCGAACGCGTCGCGTCGCGAACTGATTGCGGGCGGTCTCGATGGCGAGAAGGTACTGCGCGTGGTCGGACTGGCGTCCACCGTGCCGCTCGATCGCGACGACGCCTACAACCCGATCAACCGTCGCATCAGCATCATCGTGCTCAACCGCCGCGCCGAGCAGTCGGTCAAGCACGAAGTCGATCAACCGACCATCGACGCCGCGAACGTACGCGGCGCAGGCAGCAACGCGGTGAGCGCAGCCATGAGCGGTGAGCTTCCGGCCGTGCCGGGTGTGCCGAATCTGCCCGCGCCCCCCGCACCGCCGACAGCCCCCACGGCGCCGGGCACGAGTCCGCGATAACCGACAAGAGGAGACGCATGCAGGCCATTCGCAACACGATTCTCGCCGTCGACGATTCCGCGTCGATGCGTCAGATTCTGGCGGCAACGCTCGACGAGGCCGGCTACGCCGTGACGACCGCCCGCGACGGGCAGGAAGCGCTGGCGCTGGCGTCGAACGCGAGCTTCGATCTGGTGCTGACCGATCAGCACATGCCCGGCATGGACGGCTTGTCGCTCATCCGCGCGCTGCGCGAGCTCGACACGTTCGCGCAAACGCCCATTCTGGTGCTGACGACGGAAGTCGACAGCGCCTACAAGACGGCCGCCCGCGATGCGGGCGCCAGCGGCTGGCTGATCAAGCCGGTCGACCCTGAAGCATTGCTCGACGTGGTCGGTTCGCTCGTCGGCGAAGGCGCTTGACGATGAAGTCGACGGCGTCGATGGCACAACCAAGTTAGCACGAGGAAACCGGTGGATATCACCCAGTTCTACCAGACCTTTTTCGATGAAGCGGAAGAGTTGCTCGCTGAGATGGAGCACCTCCTGCTTGCACTCGACGTCAGCGCGCCCGATAACGAGCAACTGAACGCGATCTTCCGGGCGGCGCACTCGATCAAGGGCGGCGCTGCGACGTTCGGTTTCACCGCGCTGACCGAAACCACACACTTGCTGGAAAACTTGCTCGATCGCGCACGTCGAGGCGAATTGCAGTTGCGCACCGAGATGGTCGATACCTTCCTGGAAACCAAAGACGTGTTGCATCAACAGTTGAATGCCTACCGCGCCTCCAGTGAGCCCGATGCCGAGGCGATGAAGCGCATCTGCGCCGTACTCCAGCAACTGGCCGCCGAAGGTGAGGGCGCACCGGTTTCCGCGGCACCTACCTCGCCGTTCACGCAGTCCGCAGCTCCCGCACCTGTTGCGGCTCCGGCCGCACCGGCTGAAGCGGCCGAGCCTGCAACGGACGCCAGCGGAGCGCCGAGCGGCGCCATCCCGCCGGGCCAGACACGCCTGAAGGTCACGCTCACCGGCGTGGGCGAAAAGGATCAGACGCTGCTCGCGGAAGAACTGGGCAACCTCGGTACCGTGGCCGGTCGCCAGTCGGTCGGCGACGCGCTGCACCTGTGGCTCGACACCACCTGCGACGCCGACGACATCCTCGCCGTGTGCTGCTTCGTGATCGAACCGTCGCAGATCGACGTGCAGGACGCGTCGGCAGTGGCCGCGCCTGCCCCTGCACCGGAACCGGCTGCCGCCCCGGTGCAGACGTCCGAAATCTTCACGCCGGCCCCGGCCCCGGCCGCGTCCGCACCGATCGAAGTGCCCGCCGCTATGGCGCCGGTCGCTGCTGCACCGGCTGCGACCGAAGCCGTCGTGCCGCCGCCTGCGGCCGAGCCGATCGTCGTGCCGCCTGCGGCACCGCCGGCCGCCGCCTCCGGTGGCGGAAACGGCGCGCATCATCCGCCCGAAAAGCGTGCCGCGGCGCCCGCCGCCGGCGGCGCTGCCGGTCACGAGAACAGCTCGATTCGCGTGGGCGTGGAAAAGGTCGACCAGCTCATCAACCTCGTGGGCGAACTGGTGATCACGCAGGCCATGCTCGCCCAGACGGCCAGCAGCCTCGATCCGATGCTGCACGACCGCCTGTTCAACGGCATGGGGCAGCTCGAACGCAACGCGCGCGACTTGCAGGAAGCCGTGATGTCCATCCGCATGATGCCGATGGATTACGTGTTCTCGCGCTTCCCGCGTCTGGTGCGCGATCTCGCGACCAAGCTCGGCAAGCAGATCGAACTCGTCACGTTCGGGCAGGCGACCGAACTCGACAAGAGCCTGATCGAGCGCATCATCGATCCGCTCACGCACCTGGTGCGTAACAGCCTCGACCACGGTATCGAGACGACCGAACTGCGCGTGGCCTCGGGCAAGGACCCGGTGGGCCAGCTCGTGCTGTCCGCCGCGCATCAGGGAGGCAACATCGTCATCGAAGTGAGCGATGACGGCGCGGGGCTGCGTCGCGAGAAGATTCTCGCCAAGGCGCAGCAGCAGGGCATGAACGTGTCCGACTCGATGGCCGACGAGGAAGTCTGGCAACTGATCTTCGCGCCGGGCTTCTCCACCGCCGAAGCCGTGACCGACGTGTCGGGCCGTGGCGTGGGCATGGACGTCGTCAAGCGAAACATCCAGCAGATGGGCGGCCACGTGGAGATTCTCTCCACGCGCGGCAAGGGCACCACGATCCGCATCGTGTTGCCGCTCACGCTCGCCATCCTCGACGGCATGTCCGTCAAGGTCGGCCCGGAGATATTCATCCTGCCGCTGAACTTCGTGATGGAGTCGCTGCAACCGCGTCGCGACGACATCCGTGCGGTGACCGGCGAAGGCCAGGTCGTGCTGGTGCGCGGCGAGTACCTGCCGCTCGTCGAGCTGTACCGCGCGTTCGACGTGCCCGAGGCGCGTCTCGATCCGACGCAGGGGATCATCGTCATTCTGCAAGCCGAAGGGCGCCGCTTCGCGTTGCTCGTCGACGAACTGGTCGGTCAGCAGCAAGTCGTGGTGAAGAACCTCGAAACCAATTACCGCCGTATTCACGGTATTTCCGCCGCCACCATCATGGGTGACGGCAGTGTGGCATTGATCGTCGACGTGGCGGCGCTCCAGCGCGGTCAGCGGTCGGCCGTCGCCACCATCTTCAACTGAAGTCGGAGACGCGTTAGATGGACAACCTTTCGCAAGAGCAGGCCGTGTCGCGCCACGCAGGCGCCATGCAGACCGATGGCGACGGCCAGGAATTTCTCGTCTTCACGCTCGGTGAAGAGGAGTACGGCATCGACATTCTGAAGGTGCAGGAAATTCGCGGCTACGACGCGGTCACGCGCATCGCCAACGCCCCCGACTTCATCAAGGGCGTGATCAACCTGCGCGGCATCATCGTGCCGATCGTCGACATGCGCATCAAGTTCCGTCTGGGTCGCGTCGAATACGACACGCAGACGGTCGTGATCATTCTGAACGTGGCGGGTCGCGTGGTCGGCATGGTGGTCGACGGCGTGTCCGACGTGCTGACGCTCGCTCGCGGCGAAATCAAGCCGGCGCCCGAGTTCGGCGCGCAACTGGCCACCGAGTACATCACGGGGCTGGGCACGGTCGAAGGCCGCATGCTGATCCTGATGGACATCGAGAAGTTGATGACCAGCGACGACATGGCGCTCATCGAGCGTCTGGCGAGCTAAGTCAGACCGGTAACGGCAGCGAGACGCCAAAGTGCCAATCAGCAGGCGGGCCGAGACACCCGCCGCGTCACCCTTACAGACATAACCCACTCACCCCAGTCCACGGAGACCGAGCACGTGCGCGATAACCAGCCCGTTACCCAGAACGAATTCGTCATCGGCGAGCATCAGTACCTGATCTCTCGGACGGATCTGAAGGGGCGGATCACGTACGCCAATCCCGCCTTCGTGGAGGTGAGCGGCTATTCGCGCGACGAACTGCTGGGGTCGCCGCACAACATCGTTCGCCATCCCGACATGCCCGCCGAGGCCTTCGGCGATTTGTGGGAGACGATCAAGCGCGGCGACACGTGGACCGGGCTGGTCAAGAACCGCCGCAAGAACGGCGACTTCTACTGGGTGCTGGCCACCGTTACGCCGACGCTGGAAAACAACGCGGTGGTGGGCTATACGTCCGTCCGTGTGCGTCCGGCCGCAGGCGCCGCTGCGCAAGCCGAAGACATCTACGCGCGCTTTCGCAACGGACAGGCTGGCAGCCTGCGCATTCGGGGCGGCCAGGTCGAGCGTGGCGGCATTGCCGCGATCGCGCGTCGTGTGCGTCTGGACACGCTGCGCGCACGGCTGACCGGCATCATTGTGCTCGGCGCGGTCCTGCTTGCGATCGTCGGCGGGCTGGGCCTGTGGGGCGTGTCGAGCAGCAACACCAAGCTGTTGCAGGTGTATCAGAACGGCATGGTGCCGGTGAGTACGCTGGGCACGATCGGACAGAAGCTCGATCGCGACGTGTGGCTCGTGGCCGAGGCCGTCGGCAGCCCGAACCTCGACACGATGAAGCGCGCGGGTGACGAGATCGCAGGCAGTCTCGACGACATCAACCGCCAGTGGGCGGAGTACATGAAGACGGTCGACGCCAACACGCGGGCGCAGGCCGAGCGCTTCGACGTGATTCGTCAGCGTTTCACCAGCGACGGTCTGCAAAAGACGGTCGAGATGCTGCGGGTCGGTTCGGCCGAGGGCGCGCAGCAGACGTATCTGGAAAAAGTGAAGCCGGCCTACGGCCCGATGCGCGACGAGCTGAACGCGCTCACGCGCCTCGAACTCACGCAGGCCACCGATCTGTATCAGCAGGCGCAGAAGGAACACACGCTGGTGCGCGCGGCGACAGCGGTGGCGGTGATCGGCGGCATCATCATGCTGTTCGTGCTCGGCAGCATTCTGCGCCGAGCGATCAATCATCCGCTGCGCGTGGCGCTGGCCATGTCGAAGCAGATCGCGGCGGGCGACCTGACGGGCAAGGCCGAAGGCACCGGGCGCGACGAGATCGGCCAGTTGCTGTTCGGGCTGACGGTGATGAAGAACAGCTTGCTGTCCATCGTCTCGGACGTGCGTGAAGGCATCGAATCGATCAACATCGCCTCGCGCGAAATCGCAGCGGGCAACACCGATCTGTCGGCGCGTACCGAGCAGCAGGCCGCGTCGCTGGAGCAGACCGCGTCGTCGATGGAAGAGCTGACGGCGACCGTCAAGCAAAACGCCGACAACGCCAAACAGGCGAGCGTGCTGGCCGTGAACGCCTCGGAGATCGCCGCGCGCGGCGGTCAGGTCGTGGGTAACGTCGTCGACACGATGCAGGGCATTTCGACGAGCTCGCACAAGATCGCCGACATCATCAGTGTGATCGAAGGCATCGCGTTCCAGACGAACATTCTGGCGCTGAACGCGGCCGTGGAAGCCGCCCGCGCGGGTGAGCAGGGTCGCGGCTTCGCCGTGGTCGCAGGCGAAGTGCGCACGCTGGCGCAGCGCAGTGCCGCCGCCGCGAAGGAAATCAAGGTCCTCATCGAAGACTCGGTCGGGCGCGTGGAGAACGGCTCGGCGCTGGTGGCGCAGGCCGGTCACACGATGGACGAGATCGTGCAGGCCGTGCAGCGCGTGACGGACATCATGGGCGAGATCTCGGCGGCGTCTGCCGAGCAGTCGAGCGGTATCGAGCAGGTCAACCGCGCTGTGACGCAGATGGATGAAGTCACGCAGCAGAACGCGGCGCTGGTCGAAGAAGCGGCGGCTGCGGCCGGATCGCTGGAAGATCAGGCGCACCGTCTGCGCGACGCCGTGTCCGTCTTCCGGGTCGGCGACGCGTTCCAGGCGGCCGGCGCACCGAGCGCTCGCCACGCCATCGCACACACCAGCACGATGACCACGCGCCAGCCGGTATCGAAGCCGGTATCGAAGCCGGTGGCGACGACGGCAGCAGCACAGGCAACGCACGCCGCACCCGTGGCGCAGACCGCTCAGGCGGGCGCGGCACCGGCGCGCGCGAGCGCAGGCGGCGCGGCGACGCGAACGGCGACACGTCGCCCGCAGGCCACGTCGCCCGCTGCGACGGACACACAGGAAGATGCACAGGTGCTGCAACTGGCAGCACGTCGGGGCAAGCCCCCGGCCGGCGGATCGACGGGTACAACGTCGACGGCAAAGACCAGTGACCCGGGCGACTGGGAAGAGTTTTGACGGTACGTGGATGCAAAGCGTCGGCCAAGAGTCGAGATTGTTGTGATGGCTATACCGGTCAGAGGCCGGTCTTCACGGGGTAGAGGTCGTTATGTTTAAGAATGTCACCATCCGGGCACGGCTTACGCTGGCGCTTGGACTCTTCATGGTGCTGCTGATTGTCGGCGCAGCGGTGGGACTTATCTCGCTGCGACAGAGCAACGCATCGCTACAACAGATCTATACGAACGACATGGCGTCGGCGCGCTCGCTCGCGCAGACGACGATCTCGACGTTGGGCGCGCGCGTGACGCTGTCGCGTATCGAGTTCATTGCCGATCCGACCGAGATCAAGTCGGCCATCGAGAGCGTACGTGCCAATCTCAAGAAAGCGGACGATGCCTGGGCATCCTACGCAGCGCTGCCGATGAGCGATCAGGAGAAGGGCCTGGCCGACGCCGTGGTTGCGGCACGCGGCAAGGTGAACAACGACGGCATTCTGCCCGCGCTCAAGGCCATCGAATCGGGTGACATTCCCGACTTCCACGCGAAGACGGTCATGGACGTGCCGCGCCTGTTCGCCGATTACACCAAGGCGATGACGACCCTCGCCGACATGCAGGTCACGAACGCCGAGACCCGTTACGCTCAGGCGCAAGCCCGCTACACGATGGTGATGTGGATGGTCGGCATCGGTCTGGCGGTCGGCCTGCTGGTCGGCATCGTGACGCAGGTCACCCTCACGCGCGCCATCGTCGGCCCGATCGACGACGCCATCAAGCACTTCGAGAAGATCGCCGGCGGCGACCTCACGCAACGCATCGACGTGTGGAATGACACCGAGACGGGGCGTCTGTTCAAGGGCGTGAAGCACATGCAGGACAGCCTCGTGCGCACCGTCGCCGAGGTCCGCTCGGGCACCGAGTCGATCACGTCCGCCGCGCAGCAGATCGCCGCGGGCAACACCGATCTGTCGGCCCGCACCGAACAACAGGCTGCATCGCTGGAAGAGACCGCATCGTCGATGGAGCAACTGACGGCCACCGTGCGTCAGAACGCCGACAACGCCCGTCAGGCCAGCCAGCTTGCCGTGAACGCTTCCGAAATCGCCACGCGTGGCGGTCAGGTGTCCGGTCAGGTCGGCGAAACGATGGACGGCATCTCGACGAGCTCCAGCAAGATCGTCGACATCATCAGCGTGATCGACGGCATTGCGTTCCAGACGAACATTCTGGCGCTGAACGCAGCGGTGGAAGCCGCGCGTGCCGGCGAGCAGGGCCGCGGCTTCGCCGTGGTTGCCGGTGAGGTGCGTACGTTGGCCCAGCGCAGTGCGGCGGCCGCGAAGGAAATCAAGGCGCTGATCGAAGACTCGTCGCGTCGCGTGCAGGACGGCACGGCGCTCGTCGCCCAGCAGGGCCACACGATGAACGAGATCGTGCAGGCCGTGAAGCGCGTGACCGACATCATGGGTGAGATTTCGGCAGCCTCTGCCGAACAGTCGAGCGGCATCGAGCAGGTCAACCGCGCGATCACGCAGATGGACGAAGTCACGCAGCAGAACGCGGCGCTGGTCGAGGAAGCGGCGGCTGCCGCCGGCTCGCTCGAAGAGCAGGCCAACCGTCTGAAGACGACGGTGTCGGTGTTCCGCGTCGACGCCAGCCAGGCGGCTGCAAGCCATGTCGCCCCGGCGCTGGCGGCGCTGCCCGTCGCACGTCCGGCGGCCGTGAAGAAGGCGGCGGCGCCAGCAGCGTCGGCCCCGGCGGCTGCGCCCAAGGCCACGCCCGCACCGGCACCGTTGCGCAAGCCTGCCCCCGCGGCGACACCGGCAGCATCGGCTGCTGCGCGCACCGGCACGGACGACGCGAACGGCGACTGGGAAACGTTCTGATCGCGTAACGAAGGCGCATTAACGCAGTCACGCAACAACTTACAGGAACGGTGCACGCGTCTCTCCCCGCGCAGCAGGATCGCGGGGAAGCCAGAGGCGCGTGTCGGCAAGTGGCAACAATCGGCAAGACAAACGCCGTCGTGCGCGCCGCACCTCAGTGCAGCGCCCGGGCAGGCGGGTGGTGGAGGGTCACATCATGATGCAGTTGAGTCTCAAGGCAAAACTCTGGTCGGCGCTCGCGCTGATGTGGCTGGGTCTTTTGATTCTCGGCGGCTGGGCTGCGTGGCATGAGCGCGGCATGATGACGTCGGAGCGTCGCGCGTCGGTCGAGAACATCGTCACGAGCGCCGATGGCATCGTGCGCGAATACGCCGCGCAGGCGGCGGCCGGCAAGATCACCGTCGACGAGGCGAAACAGCAGGCGATGGCGCGCCTGAAAGCCATGCGCTACGGCGAGGGCGGCAACGGCTACGTGGTCATCTTCGATACCAGGCCGACCGTGCTCATGCATCCGACGCTCGCCGATCTGGTGAACAAGGACGTCTCCACCTACAAGGATTCGAACGGCAAGCTGCTCTATGTCGAAATGGCGCGCGTGGCCAAGGACAAGGGCGCGGGCTTCGTCGACTACTTCGGGCGTGTTGCCGGCAGCGACAAGCGTCTCGCCAAACTCTCGTTCGTAAAGTATTACGCGCCGTGGGACTGGGGAATGATGAGCGGCGTGTATGTGCAGGATATCGACGAGGCCTTCTACGCCACGCTCGCACGCTTCGGCATCGCCTTGCTCGTCATCGGCGCCATCGTCACGGCCGCGATGATCATGATCATCCGCAACGTCCATCGCAGCCTCGGCGGCGAACCCGAATATGCGTCCGAGATCGCGCATCGCATCGCGAGCGGCGATCTGCATAGCCATGTGAACGTGGCGCAGGGCGATACGCAGAGCCTGCTGTACGCCATGCAACGCATGCAGCACACGCTCGCCGGCACCATCTCGCAGATCCGCGAAGGTACCGAGTCGATCACGACGGCTGCGCACGAAATCGCGGCGGGCAACACCGATCTGTCGGCGCGCACCGAGCAACAGGCGGCGTCGCTCGAAGAGACCGCGTCGTCGATGGAACAACTCACCGCCACCGTGCGCCAGAACGCCGACAACGCGCGTCAGGCGAGCCAGTTGGCCGTGAACGCGTCCGAGATCGCCACGCGCGGCGGGGAAGTCTCCGGGCAGGTCGGTGCGACCATGGACGGTATTTCGACCAGCTCGACCAAGATCGTCGACATCATCGGTGTGATCGACGGCATTGCGTTCCAGACGAACATTCTCGCGCTGAACGCGGCCGTGGAAGCTGCCCGCGCGGGTGAGCAGGGACGTGGCTTCGCCGTGGTGGCCGGCGAAGTGCGCACGCTGGCGCAGCGCAGTGCGGCGGCGGCGAAGGAAATCAAGGCGCTGATCGAAGATTCGTCGCGTCGTGTGCAGGACGGCACGGCGCTGGTGGCGCGTCAGCGTCAGACGATGGAAGAGATCGTGCAGGCCGTCAAACGCGTGACGGACATCATGGGCGAGATCTCGGCGGCGTCTGCCGAACAGTCGAGCGGCATCGAGCAGGTCAACCGCGCTGTGACGCAGATGGACGAAGTCACGCAGCAAAACGCGGCGCTGGTGGAACAGGCAGCTGCGGCTGCGGGGGCGCTGGAATCGCAGGCGCACGAGTTGCGCGCGGCGGTGTCGGTGTTCCAGACCGGCGGCATGGGGGGCGTGAGCGGTATGGCGGCGGCAGGCAGCGTGCACGCGCTCGGTACGCCGGGTCGCGACGGCACACCGCGACCGATGGCTCGCGCGGCATGAGCCGGGCAGCGCAGCGCAAGGGCATCGCTGGTTTAGCAGTAACGACGTCGGCAGTTTAGTAGTGGAAATGGGGATCGGCGGGCACGTGACGCCGTGACAAAGTGAGACACCATGACTGATTCGCGCAACACCTCGCATCTGACGCGTCGCGGTGCCTCCGGCACCGACGGCGACGCTGGCTCGCGCAGCGCGGATTTCGCGCGCGCAAGCGGTGCCGCCCTCTCGGGCGAGCGCGACTTCGCCTTCTCGCTGGCCGACTTCGGCCGTATTCGCAACCTGATCTACCAGCGTGCCGGGATTGCGCTGGCCGAGCACAAGCGCGAGATGGTGTACAGCCGCATCGCCCGGCGCCTGCGTGCGCTCGGCATGACGAGCTTCACCGAATACCTCGACATGCTCGAAGCCGATACCGGCGACAGCGAATGGGAGTCGTTCACCAACGCGCTGACGACGAACCTCACGTCGTTCTTCCGCGAATCGCACCACTTCCCTCTGCTGGCCGACTTCGTACGCAACCGCGCCAAACCGATTTCCGTATGGTGCTGTGCGGCATCGACGGGCGAAGAGCCGTATTCGATCGCGATGACGCTGGTCGACACGCTCGGCTCGCGTCCCAATGCGAGCGTGATCGCCACCGACGTCGACACCCAGGTGCTCGCGCGCGCCTCCGCCGCCGTCTACAACGGCGAGCAGACCGGCAAGCTTTCGCAGGAACAACTGCGTCGGCACTTCCTGCGCGGCACGGGGGCGAACTCGGGGAAGATCAAGGTGCGTCCCGAATTGCAGCAACTGGTCACGTTCGAACCGCTCAACCTGCTCGCGCCGTCGTGGCACATCGGCGGGCCGTTCGATGTCATCTTCTGCCGCAACGTGATGATCTACTTCGACAAGGCCACGCAGGCGCGCATTCTGGAGCGCTTCGTGCCCTTGCTCAAGCCGGATGGCCTGCTCTTCGCGGGCCACTCGGAAAACTTTACGTATGTGAGCCGGGCGTTCCGTCTGCGTGGGCAGACGGTGTACGAACTGGCCGGTGCAGGCGCACGGGGAGCCTGAGATGGCACAGCCACTGGCCGAAGCGCTGGCGACCAACCATTACTTCGACAATGCGTTCAACACGCAGGCGGTGAAGTTGCTGCCTTCGGAGTATTACGTCACGACCGAAGACATCATGCTCGTGACGGTGCTCGGTTCCTGTGTTGCCGCGTGTGTGCGCGACAGCGTCACGGGCATCGGCGGCATGAACCATTTCATGCTGCCCGACGATGGCGAAAGCGAGCGCGACCGGTTACTCTCGGCGTCCATGCGTTACGGTGCCTACGCGATGGAAATGCTCATCAACGAGCTGATCAAGCTCGGCGCGCGGCGCGAGCGTCTGGAGGCGAAAGTCTTCGGCGGCGGCGCGGTGCTCGCGGGCATGACCACATTGAATATCGGCGATCGCAATGCGAATTTCGTGTTGCGCTATCTCGAGATGGAGCAGATTCGCGTGACTGCGCAGGATCTGCTCGGACCGCATCCGCGCAAGGTGTGCTTTTTGCCGCGCACCGGGCGGGTGATGGTCAAGAAGCTGGGCGATCGGGGCGATCCGGCCATCGTCCAGCGGGAACAGGCGTACGCGCAGCGTTTGCGTGCACGCGAAGTACGGGGCTCCGTAGAACTCTTTGCGCCACCGGCCAGAAATGCCAAGCCTCGGCCGGGGCCTGACAACCGAAAAATGGAGGAGGCTTGAGCGAACCAATCAAAGTCCTGTGCGTGGACGATTCCGCACTTGTGCGCAGCCTGATGACGGAGATCATCAATGCGCATCCGGACATGACCGTCGTGGCGACCGCACCCGATCCGCTCGTGGCGCGTGACCTGATCAAGCAACACAACCCGGACGTGCTCACGCTCGACGTCGAAATGCCGCGCATGGACGGGCTGGACTTCCTCGAGAAGCTCATGCGCCTGCGTCCGATGCCGGTGCTCATGGTGTCGTCGCTGACCGAGCGTGGCTCGGAGGTCACGATGCGCGCGCTCGAACTCGGGGCAGTGGACTTCGTGACGAAGCCGCGTCTGGGCATTCGTGACGGCATGCTCGAATACGGCGAGATGATCGCCGACAAGATTCGTGCTGCCGCGCGCGCCCGCGTGCGCAGCGCGCCGCCCAAGAATGCGGCGCCGGCGCCGGTGGAAGCCGCGCCGATGCTGCGCAACCCGCTGGTCTCGACGGAAAAGCTGATCATCATCGGCGCGTCGACGGGCGGCACGGAGGCGATTCGCGAAGTGCTCGTGCCGATGCCGCCGGACGCGCCGGCGATTCTGATCACGCAGCACATGCCGGCGGGCTTCACCAAGTCGTTCGCACAGCGCCTGAACGGGCTTTGCCGCATCACGGTGAAGGAAGCCGAGCATGGCGAGCGTGTGTTGCCAGGGCATGCGTATATCGCGCCGGGCGGCGACACCCACCTGCAACTCTCGCGCAGCGGCGCGAACTACGTGGCGCTGCTCGATCCGGCGCCGCCCGTGAATCGACATCGGCCGTCGGTCGATGTATTGTTTCGCTCCGCAGCCGTGCACGCGGGACGTAACGCCATCGGGGTGATTCTCACGGGCATGGGCCGCGACGGTGCGGCCGGCCTCGTGGAGATGCGCCGCGCCGGTGCGCACACGTTCGCGCAGGACGAAGCGAGCTGCATCGTGTTCGGCATGCCGCGCGAGGCCATTGCGATGGGCGGCGCGGAAGAGGTGGTGCCGTTGCACGAGATGGCCCGAAAAGTGCTTCATCAGGTCGCGAAATTCGGCGAACGCACGCAACGGGTATAGTTCGGTTTTTGGCGTTTTTTCGCCGTATGGTCCGCAGCGATTTGCGTCCACACTCAGGGCACTGAGTGACGGCGGAATTTGCCCATGAATATCGTCGGCCCCCCGAGGGGGACCGGCAGAATTGGAGTGATGATGGTTGATAAGAACATGAAGTTCCTGGTCGTCGACGATTTCCCGACGATGCGTCGCATTGTGCGAAACCTGCTCAAGGAGCTGGGTTTCTCGAATGTCGACGAGGCGGAAGACGGCGCGGCGGCGCTCGCCAAGCTGCGCGGCGGCAGCTTCGAATTCGTGGTGTCTGACTGGAACATGCCGAACATGGACGGCCTGACGATGCTCCAGCAAATCCGCGCCGATCCCAACCTCTCGAAGCTTCCCGTTCTGATGGTGACGGCCGAAGCCAAGAAGGAAAACATCATCGCCGCCGCCCAGGCCGGTGCGAGCGGGTATGTGGTCAAGCCGTTCACGGCTGCGACCCTCGATGAGAAGCTGGGCAAGATCTTCGAGAAAATGGAAAAAACGGGGGCCTGAACGTGACCCACGAGTCGAGCACTGAATGGCCGGGTGAGCCCAGCGGCGCTTACGTGACCGGCGAGGCGGATCCGGCCGAGCGCATGCTCATGCGCATCGGGCAGTTGACGCGCATGTTGCGCGACAACCTGCGCGAACTCGGTCTGGACAAGCAACTGGAACAGGCCGCCGAGGCCATTCCGGATGCACGCGACCGCCTGAACTACGTCGCCACCATGACCGAACAGGCGGCGGTGCGGGCGTTGACGGCGATCGAGCTGGCCAAGCCCATTCAGGACCGTCTCGAAGCGGACGCCAACGCGCTCGACGAGCGCTGGGCCAAGTGGTTCGACCAGCCGCTCGAACTCGACGACGCCCGCAAGCTCGTCACCGAGACCCGCACCTACCTGCGTCGCGTGCCGGACGACACCCGCGCGACCAACAACCATCTGATGGAAATCATGATGGCGCAGGACTTCCAGGATCTGACCGGACAGGTCATCAAGAAGATCATGGACGTGGTGCAGGAGATCGAGAAGCATCTGCTCCAGACGCTGCTCGAGAACATGCCGCCCGAAAAGCGCAAGGAAGCGGAAGATTCCCTGCTCAACGGGCCGCAGATCAAGAAGGAAGGGCGCACCGACATCGTGTCGGATCAGGGTCAGGTCGACGACCTGCTCGCGAGCCTCGGTTTCTGACGTCTGCCGGATCGTCGCGGGCGGCTGAGCCCGTGATTGCGGCGTCGATGCAAACCTCCGCCAGCCCCTCAACCGGCTGGCGGAATCCCGTCTGGTGAGGGCTTTTCCCTACATTCGCGCCCCCGATCCCGACGTTCTCGCGACGTCTGCCCCAATATACCGCCCAATCCCGCCTCTATTCCCCCCTTTGTGACTTGACGGTTACCGCGATAATCAGTCGCGATAGGGTGGGTTCGTCCGCCCGCTGTGGATAGGGCATGGCTGAGGAAAGCGATCTCGAAAAGTCGGAATCACCGACCCCCCGGCGCCTTGAGAAGGCGCGCGAGGAGGGTCAGGTCGCGCGTTCGCGCGAGCTTTCGACGTTCGCTTTGCTGGCCGCTGGCGTGGCCGGCATGTGGATGACGGCCGACCGTATCTCGCAGGGTTTCGCACAGTTGATGCGCCACGGCATGCAGTTCGAGCCGGGCACGGCGATGGACACCCGTCGCATGCTGTCGTACGCCGCCCACTCGGGCGCCGACGCGCTCATGGCCATCGCACCGCTGCTCGGTCTGCTGGTGATCGCGGCCATCGTGGCGCCGATGGCGCTCGGCGGCTGGCTCTTCACGACCAAGTCGCTCGCCCCCAACTTCGGCCGTCTGAACCCGCTCAAGGGGCTGGGCCGTATGTTCTCCACGCAGGGACTGGTCGAGCTGATCAAGGCGGTGGCGAAGACCATTCTGGTGGGCGCCGTGGCGTACTGGGCGATTGCCCGCGACAAAGACGCCGTGATGGGCCTGATGACCCAGCCGCCGCGCGCCGCGCTGCCGTACGTGGGCGAGATGATCGTGGTGTGCTGCGCGTTCATCGTGGCGTCGTTGCTGCTGGTGGCGGCCATCGATGTGCCGTTCCAGATCTGGCAGCACTACAAGAAGCTGCGCATGACCAAAGAGGAAGTGCGTCAGGAGAACAAGGAAACCGAGGGCGATCCGCACGTCAAGGCGCACATCCGGCAGTTGCAGCGTCAGGCGGCGCGCCGTCGCATGATGCAGGACGTGCCCAAGGCCGACGTGATCGTGACGAACCCGACGCACTTTGCCGTCGCCCTCGAATACAAGGACAACATGCGCGCGCCGCGCGTGCTCGCCAAGGGCACCGATCTGGTCGCGCAGCGTATCCGCGAGATGGCTGCGGAGCACCGCATTCCGATTCTCGAAGCCCCGCCGCTGGCGCGTGCCCTGCACCGTCACGTGGAAATCGGTCACGAAATCCCGGCCACGCTGTACACGGCCGTGGCCGAGGTGCTGGCGTGGGTCTTCCAGCTTCGCCGCTGGCGTACCGAGGGGGGCGTCGAGCCGATGACCCCGTCGGACCTGCCGGTGCCGGCAGAACTCGATGCGCCCCGGCGCCTCGGGTCGAAACGAGTGTAACGAATGAACCTCAACCCACGCGCGAACCAGCTGCTGCGCACGTCGCAAATGCTCCTCGGCGGCAATTTGAAGTCGCTCGCCGCGCCGGTGCTGATCATCATGATTCTGGGCATGATGATCCTCCCGCTGCCGCCGTTTATCCTGGATCTGCTGTTCACGTTCAACATCGCGCTGGCGGTGATGGTGCTGCTCGTGAGCATGTACACGCAAAAGCCGCTCGACTTCGCGGCGTTCCCGAGCGTGCTGCTGTTCTCCACGCTGCTGCGCCTGTCGCTGAACGTGGCGTCCACCCGCGTGGTGCTGCTCGAAGGCCACACCGGCCCGGACGCCGCCGGCAAGGTGATCGAGGCCTTCGGCCATTTCCTCGTCGGCGGCAACTACGCCGTCGGTATCGTGGTGTTCATCATCCTCGTGGTCATCAACTTCATGGTGATCACGAAGGGCGCTGGGCGTATCGCCGAAGTGGGCGCGCGTTTTACCCTCGACGCCATGCCCGGCAAGCAGATGGCCATCGACGCCGACCTGAACGCGGGTCTCATCGGCGAAGAGGAGGCCCGCAAGCGCCGAGCCGTGATCGCGCAGGAAGCCGACTTCTACGGCTCGATGGACGGCGCCTCCAAGTTCGTGCGCGGCGACGCGGTCGCGGGCTTGCTGATCATGCTCATCAACATCATCGGCGGGCTGATCGTCGGTGTGGTCCAGCACAATCTGGACCTTGCGACCGCCGCCAAGAACTACACGCTGCTGACCATCGGTGACGGTCTCGTCGCGCAGATCCCGGCGCTGGTGATCTCGACGGCCGCCGGTGTGGTCGTCTCGCGGGTGGCGACGGACGAAGACGTCGGCCAGCAGGTCGTCTCGCAACTGTTCAGCAACCCGCAGGTGCTGGGTATCACGGCGGCGATTCTCGGCCTGATGGGGCTGATCCCGGGCATGCCGCACTTTGCCTTCCTGCTGCTCGCACTGGGGCTCGGCGCGCTCGCCCGCTGGCAGTTCCGCAAGGCCGCGGCGGCCAAGGTGCAGGCGACGCGCCCGGCGCCGGTGGCCGCGCAGGCGCCGGCCGAAGTGGCCGAAGCCTCGTGGGACGACGTGGCGCTGGTCGACCCGCTGGGGCTGGAAGTCGGCTATCGCCTGATCCCGCTCGTCGACCGCAATCAGGATGGCGAACTGCTCAAGCGGATCAAGGGCATTCGCAAGAAGTTCGCGCAGGAAATCGGCTTTCTCGCCCCGGTGGTGCACATTCGCGACAACCTGGAGCTTCGGCCGAACCAGTACCGCATCACGCTCAAGGGCGTGATCATCGGCGAGGGCGAAGCGTATCCGGGCCAGTTGCTGGCCATCGACCCGGGACAGGTCAGCGCGCCGCTGCAAGGCACGCCGACGCGCGATCCGGCGTTCGGGCTGCCGGCCACGTGGATCGACGTCGGTCAGCGCGATCAGGCGCAGGCGTACGGCTACACCGTGGTCGATGCGGGGACGGTGGTCGCCACGCACCTGAATCACCTGATCAACGCCCACGCGCACGAATTGCTGGGACGTCAGGAAGTGCAGCAGCTCATCGAGCGCATCGGCAAGGACGCGCCGAAGCTCATCGAAGACCTGGTGCCGAAGACCATCGCGCTCACCACGTTGCAGAAGGTGCTGCAAAACCTGCTCGAAGAGCAGGTGCCGATTCGCGACATGCGCACCATCATCGATACCATCGCCGAACACGGCGCGCGCGTGCAGGACCCCTACGACCTCACGGCGCTGGTGCGTCTGTCGTTGGGTCGCGCGATCACGCAGAGCGTGTTTCCGGGCAGCGGCGATCTGGAAGTGGTGGGGCTCGACGCCAATCTCGAACGAATTCTCACGCAGGCGTTGTCGGCCGGCGGTGGCACCGGCCTCGAGCCGGGCCTCGCGGACACGTTGTTGCGTGAAACCCAGGCGGCCGTGACGCGTCAGGAGCGTCAGGGCTTGCCGACGGTATTGCTGGTTCAACATCCGCTGCGTTCGCTGCTCTCGCGCTTCTTGCGTCGCAGCCTGCCGCAGCTCAAGGTTTTGTCGTATGCGGAAGTGCCAGATACCCGTAATGTGAAAATGACGGCACTCATCGGAGGTCAAGCGTGAAGATTCGGAAATTCTTTGCGGGCACGTGCCGCGACGCACTGCGCCAGATTCGCGAGGAAATCGGACCCGATGCGGTCGTGTTGTCCAATCGTTCGGTCGCTAACGGCGTCGAGATCGTGGCGTTGGCGGAAGAGGATCTGGACGCACTGGCCGGTGGCGACATGCCGACGCATCGGCCGCGTCCGCGCCCGGCTGCGCCCCCGGTCTCCGCCCCGCAGGCGAGCGCGGCGAACGACATCGCAGCGACGAGCGCGTTTGCGCAGTCGATGATGGGCGAGTTGCAAAGTATGCGCGGGCTGCTCGAAGAGCAGGTCGCCGGACTGGTGTGGAACGACAAGCAACGTCGCTCGCCGGCACAGGGCGAGATTCTGCGCACCTTGCTCGCGGCAGGCTTCTCGGCGCAGTTGGGCCGCGCGTTGCTCGAACATCTGCCCGAAGGCAGCGACCGCGAAAGCGGTCTGGACTGGGTGAAGAATGCGCTCAAGCGCAACCTGCCCATCATGCCGAACGAAGACGAACTGATGGATCGCGGCGGCGTGTACGCGCTGATGGGGCCGACGGGCGTGGGCAAGACCACGACCACGGCCAAGCTGGCGGCGCGTTGTGTGATGCGTCATGGCGCGGAGAAGCTCGCGCTGCTCACGACCGACAGCTATCGTATCGGCGGTCACGAGCAGTTACGCATCTACGGCAAGATTCTCGGCGTGACGGTGCATGCGGTGAAAGATGCGACGGACCTGCGTCTGGCGCTGACCGAGCTGCGCAACAAGCACATGGTGCTGATCGACACGGTTGGCATGAGCCAGCGCGACCGCACGGTGCCGGAGCAGGTGGCGATGCTGTGCGGGGCGGAGACGCCGGTGCAGCGTCTGCTGTTGCTCAATGCGACGAGCCATGGCGACACGCTCAACGAAGTGGTGCATGCGTACCGCAGTGCCAGCGCCGAGGGCGGTGGCGATCTGGCCGGGTGTATTCTGACGAAACTCGACGAGACGACCAATCTCGGGTCGGTGCTCGATACGGTGATTCGCCACCGTTTGCCGGTGCATTACGTTTCCACGGGACAGCGCGTGCCGGAGAACCTGCACGTGGCCGACCGGCAGTTCCTGATCGACACGGCGTTGTCGGCACCGGTGACGGGTTCGCCGTTCGTACCGTCCGAGGAAGATTTGCCGGCCGTGGTGCGCGGGGTCGATCCCAATTACAGCGGGCTGTTCGCGCCTGCTCAACCTTCAGGCGAGGCCTGCTTTGGTTAAACTCGTACTCGATCAAGCTGAGGGGCTGCGCCGTCTGGTGGCGCGTCACACCACGCGTATCGTCGCGGTGGTGGGGAGTGCGCCTGAAGCCGGTCAGACGAGTGTTGCGTTGAATCTGGCCAGTGCGCTGGCCCATCACGGTCAGGATGTCGTACTGGCCGACGAGAGCGGCCATGCGGCGCCTGCGCTCGGCCTGCCGCTGCGCGGCGACATCCATGACGTGATTGCCGGACGCGTGTCGTCCGATGCGATTCGCGTACACACGCGCGACAACGTGGTGCTGGTGCCCGTGGCGCATCGTCATCCGGAGCGTATCGATCCGCAGCACTCGTTGCCGATGTTGACGGCGGGCGAGCCTGACGTCGTGGTCGTCGACTGCACCCACACCGGCGGTGTGCTGAGCCCGCTCGCGGCGCATGCGCACGACGTGCTGGTGGTGCTGGGGTGTGAGCCGGCGGCGATCACGGGGGCGTATTCGTGGATCAAGCAGGCGCATTTCGAGTATGCGCTGGCGCAGTTCCGGGTGTTGGTGAATCGGGCCGAGGATATGGAGGCACGGGTGGTGTGCCGCAATCTGGCCACGACGGCGAGCCGTTATCTGGCGGTGTCGCTGGAGTTGGCGGGACACGTGCCGTCGGATCGGCAGGTCATGCGTGCGCGGCATCTGACGCGCACCGTGGTCGATGCCTTCCCGATGGCGCCGGCGGCGGTGGCGTATCGTCAATTGGCGTCGCAGGTGACGCATTGGCCGCTCGCCATGCGAGAGACGGGTCCGACGGGGATCGGTGATATCGGCGGCGATCGCGGTGGCGAGATGACGCATGGCGTGGGCGCGGCGAGCGCGCACACGGCCTGAGCGTCACGGCACGCGTCGAGAGGAAGCGGAGGGAAACATGTATACCGCGCGCGGGAAGGTCGACACGAACGACACGCTGACCCAATACGCGCCGTTGGTGCGCCGTCTGGCGCTGCAATTGATGGCGAAGCTGCCGGCCAGCGTGGAGTTGGAAGATCTGATTCAGGCCGGCATGCTGGGGCTGCTCGATGCGGCGAACCGGTACCAGGAGACGCAGGGCGCGCAGTTCGAGACGTACGCGAGCCAGCGCATTCGCGGGGCGATGCTCGACGAGTTGCGCGAGCTGGACTGGGCGTCGCGCGGCATTCGCAAGACGGCGCGTGAGATCGAGAAGGCGGTGCAGCGTCTGGAGCAGCGTCTTGGGCGGGGACCGTCCGAGAGCGAGATTGCGGGCGAGATGTCGATCGGTCTGACCGAGTATCAGCAGATGTTGCAGGACGTGCACGGCTGCCAGCTGATCTATTACGAAGATTTCGAATCGGCGGACGAAGAGCCGTTCATCGATCGCATCTGCGCCGATCCGGGCGCGGACCCGCTGACGATGTTGCTCGACGAAGGTTTGCGCGGCGGTGTGGTCGACGCCATCGACCGCTTGCCCGATCGCGAGAAGTTGCTGATGAGCCTGTACTACGAACAGGGCCTGAACCTGCGCGAAATCGGCGCGGTGCTCGAAGTCAGCGAGTCCCGCGTCTGCCAGTTGCACAGTCAGGCGATCTCGCGTCTTCGCGCGACGTTGCGCGAGAAGGCGTGGACGTCGGCGAATTGAGTTAACGTTGAGTCGGCGCAATGCCGAAGCCATTGACGAACCCTCGGTGAGATAAAAACTCCCGAGGGTTTTTGTTTTGTCGCGTGGGACTGCATCGGGTGTACAGCATTGCAGTCAACGGAAAATTCCCAAGGCCACTCATCCGATTCGAGCGGTATTCTGCCGCTAACGACTCGGTACATCTTCCCCCTAATGTCGAGGTGGTCGTTAACAACGGACTCGGGAGGGGGACATGCGGTTGGTGAACGTGGTGAAGCCCACGCATATATGCAATTTGGCATGCACGTACTGCTATAACGACGACGTTCGCAAGCCGGTAATGGACGTGGAGACGCTAGGAGCGACGATTCGGGAAACTCTTGAACTGGCGAAGCGATACGAGAGCGTCGACGAGGTTGATTTCATTTGGCATGGAGGCGAACCGCTAGTCGCGGGACGCCGATTCTTCGAGCGGATCATTGAGTTTCAGAAAACATTCGCGAACGGTGTCCGGTTCACTAATAGTGTCCAAACCAACGGCACACTCATTGATCTCGAGTGGGCGAGATTCTTCGCGGGCCAAGGATTCGATGTCAGTCTGTCCCTCGATGGTCCAGAAGAAATCAACGATCGATTCAGGGTCTATCGCTCCGGTGCCGGGTCATTCGAGAGAACTTGGAAAGCACTGGAGACTTTGAGGTCCGTTGGTCTCAATCCAGGGGTCTGTATCGTTCTCAATCGTGCAACGATCACTCATACGAAAGAGATTTTGCAGTTTCTTTCGAAGCATCGACTCGGTTTTAACGTTATTCCGTTGACGCTATCTGGAGCGGCTCGCGACCACTACGACGAACTTAGTATTAGTCCCCAAGAGTATGCGCGAGCGTGGATATCCATGTATGACGACTGGATCAGCGCGGGGGACGACTACGTCTATGGGCACGATTTCGTCGTGAAGACACGGGCAATTCTTTACGGGAAGCCTGCAGACTGCATTGGAATGTCGAATTGCGCCGATTTCAACCTTTCGGTCGACCCGGTTGGAGACGTCTATCCGTGTGCGTCCATGTCAGGGAATGCCGCGGCTGTGCTCGGAAACATTGCCAAGATGCCGCTTGCCGAGGTCGTCAACAGTGATCGCGCAATCGCCTTCAGAACACGGGCCATTGATCCCCAGTGTGCTCAATGCAAGTGGCAGCACGTATGTCACGGAGGGTGTATGTCTCGAGCCTATAAATTCACGGGGGACATAAATTCACGCGACTACTATTGTCCCGGCCTATACGAAATATATGAACACGTCGCGGAACGGTTGGAGCGGCTGTCGATTGTCGCTGGCAAGAGGAATGCGTGGCATATGACCGATGGATTAGATCCAATCCTGGTGCCTCCCAAGCGAGGCACAGCTAAAAAGGCCCCCCGCGTTATTCCAATTCACTCCATTAGCGAGGTTTAAGCATGCACTCGAAATCTTCTGATTTAGTGGTTCCTGTGTGGAATCGGGCGTTACTCGATTCGTTTGGCGGCGTCGCGAGAGATTTGTTTGAGCCTGGGCAGGACATACCAAACACCTATAGAAGTAGTGCGGATCGGGAGATGGCTTGTTCTTATCACTGGAACGGCAACGTGCACACGTATCACTACTTCAAGGAATCCAACTAAAGAGCTGTAAAGCGCGACGGACAGCGATGGTTGCGCCATCTCTTCTAATCCCATGATTCATGTCGATAGATCAAATAGAAGTGGACATGACCCATGGTTGCTGATGGTCTGTGTATCGACATCCGTCGTGCTGCACCTGTTGCTTGCAATTGTGCTTCCGCACGGGGGGCACGTCCCTGATAAAGCAGGAGCTACCCCCGCGATGATCGTTACATTCGTTGAAAGCCCTGCTTCCCAAATTTCTTTGCCAAAAGGGCTGGGCAGTCCACAGGACAAGAAAAAACATGTTCCCAACGGCCGCACAAACGTCGGCAATAAGACGTCGACCATCGGCAGTCGCTCGCCAACGAAGCCAGTGGTTAACGAGAGAACTTCCCCTCCTGATCAACAAGAGATTCCCTTAACCAATTGGCGGGAGTCCATCCATGACCTCGTTCGTCCATCAAGAAGTGCGAATGATGTGAATTCCGCTGAACGTGCCGTCATAAGTCAATCGACCACGAGCGATGGTAAAGAAGAGACGAGACTTGGGACGGGGAGCGACTCGGTCGCAAAGGCATTCGAAGCCGCGCTTGGTAAAGGATGGGCGTCCGGTGCTGCAACTAGTGAGATCCGGCCGGATGGTTCCAGAGTGGAGCGTGTCCAAACGCCAAACGGTACCTACTGCGTTCGCATACCCGGCCAAGCGACTAGCATCGATCCCTTCATTAGGCAGGAGCGCCCGCTGATTGCCGTGAAATGCTGAGTTCGTTGTCGATGTGGTCGATGTGCGACGTATCGGCGTGACAAGGGATCCCCAACGATGCCGATTTCGGACGCGTCACCAATACGTGCGGCACCGGAAAACTCTCGAATCACGTACAGAACCGGATAGTCATCTCGATTCTCACTATTGCTGAAGTACGCGTTGAGGAGTTGTGCCTCCCCTGCGATATCCAGAGCGCGCGCCTTATGCCGCCACGTCGACCTCGCGTCTACAACGTCAGGTGCGCCAAGTGTTAAATGCCATCCGCAAATTCGAGGGCAAAGCATGAACGTCAATCACTACACCTATCGCCTGACATGGTCGCCCGAAGATGGCGAGCATGTGGGATTGTGCGCAGAGTTTCCGTCACTTTCATGGCTGGATAAGACACCGGAAGGCGCGTTGGATGGCATTCGCAGTACGGTCACCGAGGTTGTCGCAGATATGCGGGCTAACGGCGAAAAAGTCCCGGAGCCGCTCGCAGAACACCGCTACAGCGGGGAATTCCGCGTGCGCATTCCGCCAACGCTACATCGTGCGTTAGTCATCGAAGCTGCAGAGATGGGGGTTAGCCTGAATCGACTGGCGAGCCTCAAACTTGCACTCAGCTAAGGCAGGGCGCTCAGTCAACGCCAGATTGGGGTTGGGTTGTCAGGCCGATCAGGCCGTCACGCTGCCCCCGCTCGAGCGCGGGGTGGTGCGGCCGTCGGGGCCGTAGAGTGGGGCGTTGTTGGTCGGGCCGTAGAGGACGTTCAGCGCCTGCTGCGTGTAGGTCAGGCGCGTATTGATGAGCAAGCCGTTCGTGTCGTTGGCGCGCTTGGCTTCGGCCGCTGCGGCAAGCAGTGCGTTCCATGCCGTGGCGATGCGGGCGTCGGTCGCTGCCGCCGCCGTCGCGCCGGCTTCATCCGGCGTAAAGCCCAACGCCTGCAACTGCGCGTCGCGCTCGCGACCGAGCGCCGAGAGTTCCACGACCGCGCGCGTCTTGCGCTCGGTCAGCTCCGGCAGCGCGTCCAGCGTGCCGCTCACCAATGCCTGCTGTTCTTCCCCGAGCAATGCCGAAAACGTACCGATAGCGGTCGTCTCGACAGATAGGGCGTTCAGCAGGGCTTCGGTTGTCATGACTTCGATTGCGCAGAGAGCAAATCGCGTGCGGTCGCAATGAGACCGTCCGCAATCCTGGATGTGTCGATGGCCAACTGGCCATTGGCGATCGCCGCCTTGATCGCTTCTACCTTCGCCACGTCGATATCCGCCGTGCCCGTTTTCGCCAGCCCGTCCTGCAACGCACGCATCTCCGACGACAACGCGCTCGTGCTCACGTTCGCGCCGCCGCCGACGTTCGCCGAAGGCGCAGCCGTCGCATCAGCATTCACAGTGCCGGTCGTCGTCCGATCGGTCGTCGCCTTGCCTGCGCCGACACCAGTCAACGGATTGGCGGGTGGTTCGATTTTCATGTGCTTTCCCCAGAAACCTGCCTGTGTAACGGCATTATCCGCCATAACTTTAGGCAAGTAACATCCTGTTACCAGTTCAAGTGCCCGGGTGATTTCAGCGAATACTTAATGATAGTGAGCGATCACTTATAGAGCAACTTCGACTTCGACGTTGCCGTTTTTTCCCGTCTTTACCGTGCCGCTGACGACTTGTCCGGCGCGGGTGCGCACCTGTACGGGATCGCCCGCGCTGGCACGCGTGAGCACCTGACCTTCCGTGCTCACTTCGAATCCTGAGCCACGCGAGACCACGCGCACGGTTTGTCCCTGCTGGACGGCAATCGCACTGCGCAGCAGGTCCGAGCGAATCGGCAGACCGGACGTGATCCGGTTCACCGCCACCGTGCCGACGATCTGGCCGGCATCGGTCGCGACCGTACGCGGCAGCAACGTGAGATCGCCCTGACGCGGGGAGAGGTCGTTCGGCCCGATCGTCTCGCCCGGATTGATCTGACGGGCGGCGACGAAGTACGTGGCGTTGATGCTCACGCGGGCTTGCAGATACAGCGTCCACGGACGCTCCCCCACGCAGCGCACGCCGACGCTCGTCGTTCCCCACAGGCGCGCACCGGGCGGCAGGAAGGGTTCGAGCGCCATGCATGCGGGCATGTGGTCCGAGACCGACTCGCCCACGGTGATGCTCACCTGACCGGGCAGGCCGGTCGTCTGCTCGCGCAGAAACCGCTCGGCGGTCTGACGGATGACCTGGGTGTTCTGGTACTGGGATGCCTGGGGCTGTGCGACTTGCGGCGCTTGCACCGCGACGGCTTGCGGCTGTGCGGGCGCGGCGTTCGCCGTCACCGGACGCACCATGCTCGGCACGTTCGACGCGACACCGCCTGCGGCGGCATTGTTACCGGGGATGACGATGGCGCCGGGACCGAGCGTGCTGCCGAGGTTCTGCGCGGCAGGGTCGGTGGCGACACCGGGGTTCACGGCGTTCTGAGCGGCGGCGCAAACCGGGCCGACCATGATGCCGAAGGCTGTTAAGCCGAGCGTCGCAGTCATCAAGCCCGACAGGACCGATCGAAGGCGCGCGCGCTGGCCGCCCCGTTCGCCTTGCGGGCGCGGGGCACGGGCGAGACCGTCGCCGGATTTGCCTGCCATGCTCACTCTCCTTGCGGCCGCTGCCCGAGATGATTTCGGGGCATCCGGCACTCAACCCACTTCAAGCTGTGAAGCCGACGACACCGGGCAGTGTCCCTGTGCCTGGGGGGCGAACCCCGCCCGATGCCGTCAGGAAGCCATTCTAGAGATGTCCCGCGACAGGGCATGGCTCGAAATGGCGGTCAATCTCCTTCCTATTCCTCCGATTGAATCCCAGGGGGTACGCATACGATGCGAAGCATGCCAAAAGGTCCGTATTTTTTCCGGACCCGGCAGGACATCCCGTCTGCGCAGCGCATGACCGCTCATTGCTTGCTGTATCGGCCCGCCACATCAAGCCGTACACGGCCGGGCAGGCACCGCGAGCGCGACGGCAAGGTTTCTTTTGCATCACCCAAGTACCCAGCATCAAGGCAAGCATCAGGCGAGACGAGATCATGGACAAACTGGACGCGGCATTGCGATTCTCCCAGCAGGCGCTGTCGATGCGCGCCTATCGCCAGGAGGTGATCTCGTCGAACATCGCCAACGCCGACACGCCCGGATACAAGGCCCGCGACGTCGACTTCAATAACGCGTTGAGTCAGGCCGTCGAGCGCAGCGCGCAGCAGCAGCTCGCCACCGAGTCGAGCGTGTCGCTCTCGCGCACGTCCTCGCGCCACATCGCCGGGCGCGCCGTCACGAGCGCCCCGCCCATGGGCGGCCCCGAGCTGCTCTACCGCGTGCCTTACCAGCAAAGCGTCGACGGCAACACCGTCGAACTCGATGCCGAGCGTGTGAACTTTGCCGACAACGCCGTGCATTACCAGACGGGCCTCACGGTCCTGACGGGCCAGATCAAGACGATGCTGGCCGCCATCACGAATCAAGGGTAAGCGCCATGCCACTCATGAGCATCTTCGACGTCGCCGGCTCGGCCATGACTGCGCAGTCGCAGCGCATGAACGTGACGGCCAGCAACCTGGCCAACGCCGAATCGGTGACCGGCCCGGACGGCCAGCCGTACCGCGCCAAGCAGGTCGTGTTTCAGGTCAACCCGGTCACGGGCACCGACGTGGGCGGGGTGAAGGTCGCCGGCGTGGTCGACGACCCGTCACCGCTCAAGACCGTGTACGACCCGAAGAATCCGGCAGCGAATGCCCAGGGCTACGTCACCATGCCCAACGTGAATCCGGTGGAAGAGATGGTCAACATGATCTCCGCTTCCCGCTCCTACCAAGCCAACGTCGAAGCGCTGAACACGGCCAAGACGCTCATGCTCAAAACCCTCACGGTCGGCCAGTAAGGGGCCGCGCGGAGACCAGAAAGATGGCCAGCATCAATACGTCGAACACCGGCAACTTCTCGCAGAACTTCCTCGACTCGATCAACGGGACGGCGAACAGCAGCAGCTCGAATTCGTCGGCCGGCAGCGCAGACGATCTGCAAAACAGCTTCCTCAAGTTGCTCGTCGCCCAGATGAACAACCAGGATCCGCTCAACCCGATGGACAACTCGCAGGTGACGTCCCAGCTCGCGCAGATCAGCACGGTCTCGGGCATCACCCAGTTGAACACCACGCTCTCGTCGGTCACCTCGCAACTGAACTCGACGCAGAGCCTGCAAGCGGCGGCGCTGGTCGGCAAGGGCGTGCTGATTCCGGGCACCAACATCGGTGTGGGCAGCACCAAGGCCGACGACGGCACGGTCACGAAGACCGCCACGCCGTTCGGCTTCGAGCTGCCGAGCGACGCCGATACGGTCAAGATCGAGATCAAGGACAGCACCGGCAAGACCATCCGCACCGTGAACGCGGGCGCGCTGGACGCCGGCGTGCAGGCCCTGACGTGGGATGCCAAGGACGATGCCGGCGTGGATGTGGCCGACGGCAAGTACACGCTGAGCGTGACGGCAACGGCCAACGGCAAGGCCGTCACGCCGACGCTGCTCTCGTACGCCCAGGTGCAAAGCGTGGTGGCCAGCACGACCGGCTCGCCGCTGCTCAACGTGGGCACGGGCTCGAACATCAAGCTCTCCGACGTGCGCGAAATTTTGTAACCGACTCCATCACGACGTAAGTCTTTCACCGAACTCAACGATTGCGTTGCGACACCCGTCGTCGACAACCGAATTTCAGGAGTAACACATGGCCTTTTCGACCGGATTGAGCGGCCTGAACGCCGCTTCCAAGGACCTGGACGTCATCGGCAACAACGTTGCCAACGCGGCCACTGTCGGCTTCAAGCAGGGTCAGGCGCAATTCGCCGACATCTACGCGAACTCGCTGTTCGGCGCGGGGAACAACACCGTCGGTATCGGTACGCGTGTGGCAGCGATCGCGCAGCAATTCACGCAGGGCGACATCACGGTCACGAACCGTCAGCTCGACCTGGCGATCTCGGGTAACGGCTTCTTCCGCGTGTCGAACAACGGCACCATCGCCTACACGCGCAACGGCCAGTTCTCGCTCGACAAGAACGGCTTCATCGTCGATTCGAACGGCGATCACCTGACCGGTTATCTGGCCGGCCCGAACGGCATCATCAACAGCGTCTCGCCGGTCGATCTGCAAATCCCGACGGGCGATCTGGCCCCGACGGCCACCAAGAAGATCACAGGTCAGTTCAACCTCGACTCGCGTAGCGCCATCAACACCACGCCGTTCTCGATCACCGATCCGAACTCGTACACCAACGCCACGTCGCTCAAGGTCTACGACTCGCTGGGCAATTCGCACGACGTCAACCTGTACTTCAAGAAGACGAGCGTCGACGCCACGACCAACAACGCCACGTGGACCGTGTACGCCTCGGTCGACGGCACGACACAGGTTGGTGCCGGCCCGATCGGCACGCTGACGTTCAACTCGTCGGGTAGCCTGATCTCGCAGACGGACTCGACCGGCGCTACCGTGACCGGCCCGATCACCCTGCCGACGATCACCTACGGCAACGGCGCGGCACAGGGCAACCTGACGCTGAACCTCACGGGTACCACGCAGTTCGGTAACAGCTACACGCCGAACACGCTCACGCAGGACGGTTACTCGTCGGGTCGCCTGACCGGCTTCACGTTCAACGCCGACGGCACCATCGTCGGTACGTACTCGAACACGCAGTCGATGGTGCTTGGTCAGGTCGCGCTGGCGAACTTCAACAACGTGAACGGCCTGATCCCGCTGGGCAACAACCTCTGGTCGGAATCGGCTGCCTCGGGCATTCCGATCGTGGGCGTGCCGGGCGGCACGAACCTCGGCAAGCTTCAGGCGGGCGCCGTCGAAGCCTCGAACGTCGACCTGACGGCCGAACTGGTCCACATGATCACCGCGCAGCGCAACTATCAGGCGAACGCGCAGACGATCAAGACGGAAGACCAGTTGATGCAGACGATGGTCAACCTGTAAGACGGAGCGAGCGCGTATGCGTAACTTGCAGGAGGGGCGTCGATGGATCGTCTGATCTATGTGGCCATGACCGGTGCGAAGCAGGCGATGGAGCAGCAATCGACCACCGCCAACAATCTGGCGAACGTCTCGACGCCGGGCTTCCGCGCCCAGCTCTCGGCGTTTCGTCAGGCGCCGGTGCGCGCCGCCGACGGCTCGACGGGTACGCGCACGTTCGTTACGACGTCTACGCCGGGCACCGATTTCACGCCCGGCGCCATGCAGCAGACCGGTCGCGCGCTCGACGTGGCGATTCAGGGACAGGGCTGGCTGGCCGTGCGCGACGCGCAGGGCCGCGAAGCCTACACCCGTGGCGGCAACCTCGAAATGACGGCTGACGGCCAGATCACGTTGCACGGACTGCCGGTCATGACCGACGCCGGGCCTGCGGCGGTGCCGCCGGGCGCGTCGGTGACCGTGGGCACCGACGGCACGATCTCGGCGCTGGGGCAGGGCGACCCGCCCAACTCCATCGCCGTGATGGGGCAGTTGAAGCTGGTCAATCCGCCGGAAGGCAATCTGGTGCGCGGTGACGACGGGCTGTTCCGTCAGGCCAATAACGCACCGGCGCAGGTCGATCCGAATGTCGTGGTGGTCGCGGGCTCGATCGAGACCAGCAACGTCAATCCGGTGAGCGGTCTCGTGAACATGATTTCGCAGTCGCGGGCCTTCGAGATGCAGATGAAGATGCTGCAGACGGCCGATACCAACGAACAATCCGCCAACCAGTTGCTGAACTTCAGCTAACCGGCGTCGGATGCACAGGACTCGCCAGCGGCGAGAACGCGCACCGCCACCGTACACGGGGAGAAACATCCAATGATCCGTTCGCTCTACATCGCTGCCACCGGCATGAATGCCCAGCAGACGAACATGGACGTGATTTCGAACAACCTCGCCAACACCAGCACGAACGGCTTCAAGAAAGGCCGCGCGGTGTTCGAGGACCTGCTGTATCAGACGATCCGCCAGCCGGGCGCGCAGTCGTCGCAACAGACGCTGCTGCCGTCGGGCCTGCAACTGGGCACGGGTGTGCGTCCGGCCGCGACCGAGCGCATCTTCACGCAGGGCAACCTGACGTCGACGAACAACGCGAAGGACGTGGCCATCAACGGCGACGGCTTCTTCCAGGTGCTCATGCCGGACGGCACGACCGCCTACACGCGCGACGGCTCGTTCCAGGTCGACAACAACGGCCAGCTCGTGACGGCGTCGGGCTATCCGATTCAGCCGGCGATCACGATTCCCGCCAACGCGCTGTCGCTGACCATCGCGCGCGACGGTACGGTGTCGGTCACGCAGCCGGGCAACACGGCCAACGTGCAGATCGGTACGTTCCAGCTCGCCACGTTCATCAACAACGCCGGCCTGCAAAGCATGGGCGAGAACCTGTACGCCGAGACGGCGGCCTCGGGCGCGCCGAACGTGGCGCAACCGGGTACCAACGGCGCGGGCGTGCTCAACCAGAACTACGTCGAAACGTCGAACGTGAACGTGGTCGAAGAGCTCGTGAACATGATTTCCGCGCAGCGCGCCTACGAAATCAACTCGAAGGCCGTGACGGCATCCGACCAGATGCTGCAACGTCTGACGCAGATGTAAGCTGCGGCCCGGCATGCCGGGCCATTGCACCACCGCGTCATTGCGCCGCAAACGTAGTCAGTACTTGGGAATGAACGTCGATATGTCCGCACGAAAGACCGAAAAGCAACGCAGCGCAGGCCTCGCGCGGTTTCTTGCGCTCGTGGCCGCCACTGCGTTGACCGGTCTCGCGGGCTGCGCCTACGTGCCGCAGGAGCCGGTCGTCAACGGACCGACGACCACGCGTCCGCCGCCCCCGCCGGTGGCGGCCGATCCGGAAGGCTCGATCTACCGTCCGCTGTACTCGAACCGTCCGCTGTTCGAGGATCGCCGTCCGCGTAACGTGGGCGACATCCTCACGATCGTCATCAACGAAAACACGGCGGCGAGCAAGAACTCGGCGGCCAACACCACGCGCGCCGGCAGCGGCACGCTGACGCTGAACCAGACGCCCGGTGTGATCGGCGGCGTGCTCAACAATCAGGGGCTCGACGCCAGTGGCGCGAACAAGTTCGACGCCAAGGGCGCGGCCAACGCCAACAACGTGTTCTCCGGTCAGATCACCGTGACCGTGATGGAAGTGCTGTCCAACGGCAACCTTGCGGTCGCCGGGGAAAAGCAGATCGCCATCAACCAGGGCACGGAGTACATCAAGTTTTCGGGCATCGTCAGCCCGCAGACGATTTCGGGCGCGAATACCGTGCCTTCGACGCAGGTGGCCGATGCGCGCATCGAATACCGTGGCAAGGGCTACATCAACGAAGCCGAAACCATGGGCTGGCTGCAACGCTTCTTCCTTAACGTTTCGCCCTTCTGATGTCGATCATGCCGTTCCCGTCGCGCCGCGCGCCCAACCTTCGCCCTCTGCGTCAGTCGCGCCAATCGCTTGGCCGCAGCGTCTGCACGCTGGCCGTGGCGGCAGCCGTGAGCGTGGCCGGTGCAGCCGCCATGCTCGCACCCGGCGTGGCGCATGCCGAGCGTCTCAAGGAACTGGCGTCGATTCAGGGCGTGCGCGACAACCAGTTGATCGGCTACGGCCTCGTCGCCGGTCTCGACAACTCGGGCGACCAGACGACCCAGACGCCGTTCACGGTGCAGAGCATGACGAACATGCTCTCGCAGTTGGGGATTACCGTCGCGCCCGGCACCAACATGCAGTTGAAGAACGTGGCCGCCGTGATGGTGACGGCCACGTTGCCGGCATTCACGCGTCCCGGTCAGGCGATCGACGTGGTGGTCTCGTCGATGGGTAACGCCAAGAGCCTGCGCGGGGGCACGCTGCTGATGACGCCGCTCAAGGGCCCGGACGGGCAGGTCTACGCGCTGGCGCAAGGCAACCTGCTGATCGGCGGCGCGGGCGCATCGGCCAATGGGTCGAGCGTGACCATCAACCAACTGGCCTCGGGCCGGATTCCGAGCGGGGCCATCGTCGAGCGGGCCGTGCCGACCGCCATGGGCGGCCAGCCGGGCACCGTGCAGATGGAGCTCAACGCCACCGACTTCTCGACCGCGCAGCGCGTGGTCGATGCCGTGAACCGGCGCTTTGGCTACGGCACGGCGCAGGCGCTCGACGGCCGCGTGATCCTGTTGCGCACGCCGACCGATCCGTCGTCGCGCGTGCAATTCCTCGCGCAGCTCGAAAGTCTGGAAGTGCGCCCGGACAACACGGCCGCACGCGTCATCATCAACGCCCGTACCGGTTCGGTGGTGATGAACCAGAACGTGACGATCCAGCAATGCGCCGTGGCGCACGGCAACCTGTCGGTCGTCATCGATACCCAGAACAATGTGAGCCAGCCGGCGCCGTTCTCGGGCGGTCAGACGGTCGTGGCCCCGAATTCGCAAATCTCCGTCCAACAGGAGAGCAACGCGCTCAAGATGGTCAAAGCGGGCGCCAACCTCGCCGACGTCGTCAAGGCGCTGAACTCGCTGGGCGCGAGTCCGGCAGACCTGATGTCGATTCTGCAGGCCATGAAGGCCTCGGGCGCCCTGCGCGCCGATCTGGAGATCATCTGATATGGCCGACGGCAACCGCCTGACCGGTGCGGCAGGCAACAACCTGCCCGATCTGACGCAACGCGCAGCCTACGAAATGCAAGGGCTCACGGCCCTGCGTGCCGCTGCGCACCAGCAAACGCCGCAGGCCACGCAGCAGGCGGCCAAGCAGTTCGAGGCCGTCTTCACGCAGATGATGGTCAAGAGCATGCGCGACGCCACCATGTCCGGCGGCCTGCTCGGCAGCGATCAGGAAAAGATGTTCAACGGCATGCTCGACGATCAGCTCGCGCAGCAGTTGGCGTCGCACAAGGGCATCGGTCTGGCCGACCTCATGCTCAAGCAGCTTGCCAAGACGGGTACCACGCTGCCGCCGGCGGCCACGGGCCGTCAGCAGTCGCTGGCCGGTCGTGCCTACAACGCGGCGGATGCGATCGGCGTGGCCGACGGCGCCCCGGCAGCCGCCGGCGAGTTCGTCGACCGTATGGCCAGCGCGGCACAGAACGCCAGCGCGAACAGCGGTATTCCGGCGCGTTTCATGCTGAGTCAGGCGGCGCTGGAGTCCGGCTGGGGCAAGCGCGAGATCCGTCGTGCGGACGGTAGCACCAGCCATAACGTGTTCGGTATCAAGGCGGGCAAGAACTGGAACGGCCCGACCGTGGAAGTGGCGACGACCGAGTACGTGAACGGCCAGCCGCGCAAGGTCATGGCCAAGTTCCGCGCCTACGGCTCGTACGACGAGGCGTTCGCCGACTACGCCAACCTGATTTCGAACAACCCGCGTTACTCGTCGGTCGTGGCGAGCGCCAACGACGCCGCCAGCTTTGCCAACAATCTGCAACGGGCCGGCTACGCGACCGATCCGCAGTACGCCAACAAGCTGATGAAGGTCATGAAGCACTTCACCTGAGGGTGAGGCCGCGCCGGGTGGCGTGGGGGCAGGACTGGCGGGACCAGAAGGATCAACGGGATCTGCCGGGGATGGCGCGGGTTCCCGCCGGAAGCTGACGGAAAACGGGACGAAAACAAGCCAGGCGACGGCCTCAATTTTGTCGCCGGGCTGCCGTAAACACATCGGTAACGGTGCGCATCGGACTTTTTGCCGCAGGGCGCGCCCCCAACTCAAGCCGCGAGATCATGAGCCTAATCAATATTGGCATGAGCGGGCTGAACGCCGCCCAGTTCGCCCTCAGCACCACCGGCAACAACGTCGCCAACTCGGGCACGGCCGGCTATAACCGTCAGATCGTCGACTACTCTCAGGCGGCCAGCCAGTACGCCGGTGTCGGCTATCTGGGCTCGGGCGTGCTGGTCAACGACGTCTCGCGCGTGTATAGCCAGTTCCTGTCGAACCAGACGAACCAGGCGCAAACCCAGTACAGCCAGCTCAATACGTACTACCAGCAGATCTCGCAGATCAACAACGCGCTGGGCAGCTCGACGACCGGTCTTTCGGCCACGATGAGCCAGTTCTTCACGAACTTGCAGAACATCGTGTCGGCCCCGGCCAACTCGGCAACGCGCGCGACGGTCGTGTCGTCGGCACAGACGCTCGCCAGCATGTTCCAGTCGCTCTCGGGCACGCTGTCCACCCTGCGCAGCAGCACGAACGCCAGCATTGCCCAGTCGACCGACCAGATCAACGTCTACGCCAAGCAGATCGCCGAGCTCAACGACGCCATCGTGCAGGCGCAGGCCAATGGCGGCGGCGCCACGCCGAACGACCTGCTCGACCAGCGCGATCTGGCCGTCTCCCAGCTCAACGCCATCATCCAGACCAACGTGGTCAAGGCGCAAGACGGCACGTACAACGTCTATGTCGGTAACGGCCAGTCGCTCGTGACGGGCAATTCCGCGTACCAGCTCACGACGATGGCGTCGACCAACGACCCGTCGGAACTCACCATCGCGTACGTCACGCCCAGCGGCACGAAGGTGCCGGTGCCGGAATCGTCGATTACCGGCGGCTCGCTCGCCGGCCTGCTGTCGTTCCGCAGCGGCGCGCTGACGCAGGCCCAGAACTCGCTCGGCCAGATCGGCCTGTCGCTCGCCGGCACGTTCAACGCGCAGAACCAGTTGGGGCTCGACCTCTACGGCCAGCTCGGCGGCAATGTCTTTACCGTGCCGAACCCGACCATCGTCGCCAACGCGAATAACTCGAATAACGCCGTACTCAATTCGAAGATCACCGACGCGTCGAAGGTCACGGCCAGCGACTACACGGTGACGTACGACGGCACGAACTACACCATGACCCGCCAGACGGACGGCGCGAAGTGGACTGCACCGGCCCCCGCCACGCCGGGTGCTCCGCTGACCTTCACGGACAGCGGCGGCAAGACGTTCGACGACGGCTTCAACGTCACGGTCGGCAACATGGTGGCCGGCGACAGCTTCACCATCGAGCCGACGCGCAACGCCGCCGGCAACATCGGCGTGGCGATCACTGACCCGGGCAAGATTGCGCTGGCCGCACCGATTCTCGCGTCCACGCCGTCGACCAACACCGGTTCGCTCAAGACCGATCAGGGCACGGTCGATGCCAACTATCTGGCCGCACCGCTGACGTCGCCCGTCACGTTCACGTTCAGCAAGAACGCGACGACGGGAGCGATCACGCTGTTGGCGCCGTCGCCGATGACGGTGACCGTGAACGGCACCACGACGACCTACGCTGCGGGCGACACGGTGCCTTACGACGCCACGAGCGGCGCGAAGATCACGCTCGGCGGCATGACCGTGAACGTGAGCGGCACCCCGGCAGACGGCGACAAGCTGACCATTGCCCCGAACGCCTCGGGGGCGACGACGGACAACCGCAACGGGCTGGCGCTCTCGGCCCTGCAAAACGACAAGACCAAGGTCGGCGGCAAGGACAGCTACGCCAGCGCCTACGCCAATCTGGTCTCGTTTGTCGGTTCCACCACGAACACGTACAAGGCGACGAGCGCTGCGCAGCAAACGCTGCTCCAGCAGGCGCAGACCGCCCAGCAGTCCAATTCCGGCGTAAGCCTTGACGAAGAAGCCGCCAACCTGATCAAGTTCCAACAGCTCTATCAGGCCAACTCGAAGGTCATCCAGACCGCGTCGCAGCTGTTCGACACGATTCTGCAGATGGTCAACTAAGGCTGAGGAGACGACAAAATGCGCATCAGCACCAGCATGATTTTCGATCAGGGAGCGTCGGCCATGAGCCGCAACACTTCCGATCTGCTCAACACGCAGGCGCAGCTCTCGTCGGGCAAGCGCGTGACCACGCCGAGCGACGATCCGCTCGCGTCGGCGCAGGCCGTGGCCGTGTCGCAGGACAAGGACATGAACGCGCAGTACGCGACGAACCGCAATTCGGCGACGACGGCGTTCCAGCTCGAAGACCAGACCTTCGGCAGCATCGTCAACACGTTGCAGCACGTCATGTCGCAAGTCGTGGCGGCCGGTAGCGCCTCGCTCAACGACAACGATCGCTCGGCGATCGCGACCGATCTGCAATCGAGCTTCCAGCAGTTGCTCTCGCTCGCCAACACGACCGACGCGAACGGCCAGTACCTGTTCTCGGGCTTCATGGGCAACTCGGCGGCCTACGTCGCCACGCCGACCGGCGCGAGCTATGCGGGCGACACGGGTATCCGGTATGTCCAGGTCGGCCCGAACCGTCAGATCCCGATCAACGACATCGGCTCGAACATCTTCCAGGCGATCCAGCCGGCCACGGCGAGCACGGTGATCAGCGGCAGTCTGTCGAACACGGGCACGGCGACGTACACGCCGGTCTCGACGACCGACGTGACCAATGCGGGCGCCAACCATCAGTTCTCGATCAACTTCGCGATCGACAACACGACCACGCCGCCGACCACTAACTACACCGTCAAGGACCTGACGGACACGACCGTACCGGACGTCACGGGCGCGTACACGTCGGGCCAGCCGATCACGTTCGCCGGCAAATCGGTGACGTTCACGGGCGACCCCGGCAACGGCGACACCTTCAAGGTGGATCCGCCGGGCAAGTCCAGCACGAACGTGTTTGACAACCTGCAAGCCCTGATCAACACGCTCAAGACGCCGATCAGCGCGCAGGGTCCGTCGGGCTCGGCCAACATGACGAACGCGCTGACCACGTTCAACCAGATGTTCAGCAACAGCTACGACAACGTGACGACGGTGCGCACGACGGTCGGCTCGCGCATGAACGAGGTGTCGACGCTCAACGACATCGGCAGCGCCAACGATCTGGCGTACACGTCGCAGTTGCAGGATCTGCTCGACGTGGACATCATCTCGGCGACGAGCCAGTTCGCGCAGCAGCAGGCGTCGCTGCAAGCCTCGCAGCAGACCTTCATTCAGACGCAGAAGCTGTCGCTGTTCAGCCTGCTCTGATCCAGCTGCTGCAATGATGGACAGGCCACCCGCGCGGGTGGCCGGAATGTCGACGAAGCCCACAGCATTGTCTGTGGGCTTTGTGCATTCTTGAGGCCTATGAAAGATCTAGGCGATTCCGGTTGCCGTCTTCCCCGCGCAATCAATCGCTTGAGCGTTGAGCAGGCCTTCGCTCGCCGATAGGTCGAAGACGTGGCCATCATTGGATAGGCTGATTCTTAAATAAGCAAAATTGTTTAAATAAACTCCCTTGAAATAAACATTTTTGCTTATCATTGTCGAATGTTGATCGGACAGGGGAGGTAGTGAAACAGAGCGAATTCAAGCGTTGGCTAGTTGGGCAGGGGGCCACCTTTGTAGAAGGCGATCGCCATACGAAGGTCTACCTGAACGGCAAGCAAACAACCCTGCCGAGGCACCCCAGCAAGGAACTGAAAGAGGGCACCCGGCAGGCGATTCTGAAGCAATTGAACTTGAAATGAGGGGAGGCCCCGGAAGGGGCCTTCCCTCCGCTCGCCGCCGCCCCCCGCACATGGAGAGAAAAATGTTGAGATATCCGGTAACGCTCACTCCCGACAAGGACGATGGTGGTTTCGTCGTGACATTCGTCGATATTCCGGAAGCCATCACGCAAGGAGATACGCGTGAGGACGCGCTAGCGGAAGCCGCCGATGCACTGGCTACGGCGATGGATTTTTATTTCGAAGACAAACGCCCTGTGCCAGCACCTTCAAAGGCGCGGCGGGGGCAAGACCTGATTGAGCTATCGGCCAGTCTGTCGGCCAAAGTGTTGCTGTTGAACGAAATGCTTTCTCAGGGCGTAACGCCGTCCGAACTGGCTCGACGTTTGCATACACGCCCGCAAGACGTGAATCGCATCATGGACATTTCACACGTGACCAAAATCGACACCATCGCCTCGGCGCTTGCCGCGCTCGGCAAACGACTGGAATTGTCGGTCGCGAGTGCCTAACCGCCGATGCGCCGATGCGCGTCGAGGGAAAGGCGGGAATCGTGAAAGCCCCGCCGCTCAGGGCTTGGGTACGAACGCGGCGGTCGCGCGGATCATCATGTCGATGCCGATGGCGTTGAAGTGGTCCATCACGGGCGCAATGCGCGGCATCATCAGTTCGAGCACCACCAGACCCACGCCCAGCGTGAGCGGGAAGCCCACCGCGAAGATGTTCAGCTGCGGTGCGGCACGGTTCAGAATGCCCAGCGCCAGATTGCAGATCAGCAGCGCCGCGACGAGCGGCAGCGAGAGCATCAGCGCCAGGGTGAACAACTGGCCCCCCAACATCGCGAGGTAATGCCAGCCGCCGACCGACAACGGTGTGCTCGAGATCGGCAACACGTCGAAACTCTGGACCAGCGTCGCGTACATCACCAGATGCCCGTTGGTCGCGAGGAACACGAGCATGATGACCACGTTGAGCAACATGCCGAGCACGGCAGTGCTGCCGTCGGCGTTGGGGTTGAGCAGCGTGGCGAAGGACAACCCCATTTGCAGGCCGACGAAGTCGCCCGCCATGCTCACGGCAGAGAACACGATCTGCATGCACCAGCCGAGCGCCGCACCGATGATCATCTGCTGGACGAGAATCCACAGACCTTCCCACGAGAACGGCGAGACGGCCGGCGCAGGGCCGATCACCGGCGCCAGCGTGAGCGCGACGATGCCCGCCAGACCGATCTTGACCGTACCCGGCACCCGCGAGTCGCCGAACAGCGGCGCTGTCAAGGACAGCGCCAGCAGACGCACGAACGGGAAGAGGAACGTCGCGATGACGCCCGAGAGCTGGTCGTAAGTGAAGCTGATCAAGGCCGGACGGCTTACCCGACGAGGCCGGGAATGCCGGTGAGCAACTGGCGCATGTAGTCGACCATCAGGTTGAGCATCCACGGCCCGGCAATCACGAGCGTGATGAACACGGCGAGCAGCTTGGGAATGAACGACAGCGTCATTTCGTTGATCTGCGTGGCCGCCTGAAACAGGCTCACGAGCAGACCGGAGACGAGCGCGACGATCAGCAGCGGGGCCGCGAGCAGCAGACACACCTGCATGGCCTGATGGGCCAGCGCCATGACGGTTTCCGGAGTCATCTCGGTGGCCTCCCCGCTACATCGTGAAGCTCTGGGCCAGCGAGCCCAGCAGCAATTGCCAGCCGTCGACCACCACGAACAGCATCAGCTTGAACGGCAGCGACACGGTGGAGGGCGAGACCATCATCATCCCCATGGCCATCAGCACGCTGGCGACCACCAGATCGATGATCAGGAACGGGATGAAGATCGTGAAGCCGATCTGGAATGCCGTCTTGAGCTCGCTCGTGGCGAAGGCGGGCACGAGAATGCGCATCGGCACGTCCTCGGGACCGTTCATCGGCGGGGTCTTGGCAAGCTTGGCGAAGAGCGCGAGGTCCGCTTCGCGGGTCTGCTTGAGCATGAACGAATGGAACGGCTTGGCGCCGGTGTCGATCGCCTGCTCGAAGCTGATCTTGTTCGCGGCGAACGGCTGATAGGCGTTCGTGTAGACCTGATCGAAGACCGGCGACATGACGAAGAACGTCAGGAACAGCGCCAGTCCGATGAGGATCTGGTTCGGCGGCGAGGTTGTCACGCCGATGGCATGGCGCAGCAACGAGAGCACGATGATGATGCGCGTGAAGGCCGTCATCATCAGCAACATCGCGGGCAGGAAGCCCAGCGACGTGAGCAGCAGCATCGTCTGCACGGACAGCGAATACGTCTGTCCGCCGCCGGGGGCCGGTGTCGTGGTGAACGCCGGCAAGGTGGCCTGCGCGAACGCCGTGCCCGGCCATGCCAGACAGAGCACGCAGGCGAGGCAAACGAGACCGAGGAGCGCCAGACCGGGCAGACCTGACGCGAGCCGGGATCGACCCGAAGCCCGGTCGGGCGTGCCCCGATGGGACGGCGTCGCAGCGTGCGCCGCGGCCCAGCCAGCCATTTGCCCCAACGACATGCCGCGCGACATCAGGTGTCCTTCTTCATGGATTCGCGCAGTTTTTGCGCAAAGGCTTGCGCGGCGCGATTGGCCTGAGCCCCCGGATGGGCGACAGCGGGGGCGGCGGGCAGATCGGCGACGCGATCGGCGTCGATGACGTGCAGGCTGCGGACCTGTCCCGGCGCCACGCCGAGCACGACCCAGTCGCCCGCGACTTCCACGACCACCACGCGCTCGCGCTGTCCCACGGCGGCGCTACCTACGATACGTACGTTGCCGCCACCCAGCGGTCGTTGCAGCCCGAAGCGTTTGGCCAGCCAGGCCAGCCCGAACAGCAGTGCGAGCACGAGCACGAGACCGAAGCCCGTCTGTACGATGCCTGCGCCGCCAAGGCTCGGTACGGCCGCCGCCTGCGAGGCGGCACCCTGAGCGTGGGCGCTGGAGACGAACAGACCGCCGAAGCCGGCGAAGACCGCGCCGGCGATCAGACGGGCCGGGCAGATGGGAGAGGGCAGGCGCCGCGCCATGGCTTGAACGGCGTGGACGGCGTGAACGACGGTACGGGCGGACGCCGCCGTCGTGGCGGTGCTTGCCGCAGCACGCCGCACGGGCTTGCCGCGGACTTTCGTTGCAATCATCGGTTGAGCTTACGGATGCGTTCGGATGGCGTGATGATATCAGTCAGGCGGATGCCGAACTTGTCGTTCACGACCACCACTTCGCCCTGGGCGATGAGGCATCCGTTGACCAGCACGTCCATCGGCTCGCCGGCCATGCCGTCGAGCTCCACCACCGAACCCTGTGCCAGTTGCAGCAGGTTCTTGATGGCGATCTTGGTGCGGCCCAGCTCCACGGTCATCTGGACCGGGATGTCGAGGATCAGATCGATGTCGTTGTGTGTCGCCGTTGCAGGGTTACCCGCAGTGGCGGCCAGCGGCTGGAACACGGGGGCGGCAGCCGGTTGGGGGGCTGCGGCGGGCTGCGGCTCGGCAGCGGTCTGCTCCGCCATGGCACTGGCCCACTCGTCCGCCATGGCCTGGGCGTCGTCACCGGGCGTTTGAGGGGTATCGCTCATCACTCGTTGTCCTTCGTGTAATCGCTGTGCGAATGGTTGATCATCTGGTTCACGCGCAGCGCGTATTGACCATTGAAGACGCCGTAATTGCAGTGCATCACGGGCACGCCGTCGACCTTGGCTTCAAGCACCTCTGGTACGTCGAGCGGAATCACGTCGCCCACGCGCATGTTGAGCAACTGCGAGAGCGTCATGTCGATCTGGGCCAGATTCGTCACGATCTCCACATCGGCGGCCTGCACCTGTTGCGAGAGCAGACGCACCCAGCGCTTGTCGACTTCGAGCGTCTCGCCTTGCAGCGGGCTCGAGAGCTGATCGCGCAGCGGCTCAATCATCGAGTAGGGCATGCAGATGTGGAATTCGCCGCCGGCCGAGCCGAACTCGATGTCGAACGTGGTCGTGACCACGACCTCGTTGGGCGTGGCGACGTTGGCGAACTGCGTGTGCATTTCGGCGCGCACGTACTCGAATTCGACCGGGTGCACCGGCTTCCACGAGGCACCGTAGTTCTCGAACACCAGATCGAGCAGGCGCGCGATGATGCGCTGCTCGGTCTGCGTGAAGTCGCGCCCTTCGACGCGCGTATGGAACCGGCCGTCGCCGCCGAACAGGTTGTCCACCACGAGGAACACGAGGTTCGGATCGAACACGAACAGTGCCGTGCCGCGCAGCGGTTTGATGTGGACCAGATTGAGGTTGGTCGGGACAGGCAGGTTGCGAATGAACTCGCTGTACTTCTGCACGCGCACCGGGCTCACCGAGATTTCGGCGCTACGGCGCATGAAGTTGAACAGCGCAATGCGGAACAGTCGCGAGAAGCGGTCGTTGATGATTTCGAGCGTGGGCATGCGCCCGCGCACGATGCGCTCTTGCGTCGCGATGTTGTATGGCCTGATGCCGGAATGATCTTCCGACTCCGACCGGTCATCCTGTTCGCCGGTGACACCCTTCAGAAGGGCATCGACTTCTTCCTGCGACAGGAACTCCTCATGCGCCATGAATCACTCACTGAATTACGAACGCGGTGAACAGGACGTCGCCCACGGCTTGCTGCGGCATGTTGGCGGCAAACGGCTGCGCGACCAACGTACGAATCTCGCTAGCCAGACGGCGCTTGCCATCGATCGTCGCCAGATCCTGCGGCTGCTTCGACGACAGCAACAACAACACGCGGCTACGCACTTCGGGCATGTGCTGCGTGATGCGGGCTTGCGTTTCGGCGTCGGCTACCTTGAGCGACAGGCCGATGTGCAGATAACGTTCCCCGTCGTCGCCCTGGAGATTCACCGTGAACGGATCCATGCTCACAAAGACGGGCGGTGGGGGCGGCGGCGGTGCTTTTGCCGTTTCGTGACGTCCGGTCAGCAAATACACGGCCGTTGCCGCGCCGGCCGCTGCCATCAGCGCAACCGCCACGATCAACAGAATCCATTTGCGCATGCCCCCTCCGGAGGGAGCCGCGGCTTGCGTCGGTGCGGGATTTGCCATGTATTCGCCTGCTATTGGGTAATGATTGTCGGCCAACCCGCCAGGGGGTGATCGGCCGAAAAGAAGGGACAATCGCGTCTAACTCGCGTCTTTGTCTTAACGGCAGAAAAACCCGCTTGCTTTAGGGCAGCGTGATGCGCTGCGTCACGCGGTCGCGGCCTGTCGGGGCCGACGGCACGGACGTACAACCTCACGGATGCCGGTACTTGTGCCTGTTTTCGGGACGCATGGACGCCGTGCCGTGCGAAGCGACGTCGGTAACGTCGGAGATACGTCGGTGACGTCGCCGTCACCGGTATCCCGGACAGGCTTACGCGAACGTGTCGACGAAACCGTTGCTGGCGCGCACCGGCACGCTCACCGTCGTGGCGATCGGGCCGTCGTCGGTCTGGCCGAAGCCCGACGTGCCACGGCCATTTCCGCCATTGCCGCCATTCCCGTTGCCGTTACCGTTCGCGCTTTGCTGAGCGAAGGCCTGTTGCTGCGAGCTGTCGCTGCTCACGGTCGCATTGCCCAGCGCGATGCCGTTGTTGGCAAGGCTGTCGCGCAGTTGCGGCAACGCGGCTTGCACGGCGTCGCGCACGGCGGCGTGCTGGGAGACGAACATCGCCTGCGCCGAGTCGTTCGCCACGTTCAGCACCACGTGCAGCGGGCCGAGATCCGGCGGGTTGAGGCTCAGTTGCGCCGTCTGGGCGTGTGCGCTGGAGAGCCACACGACCTGTTGCGAGAGCTGGTTGTTCCAGTCCTGCGTGCCGACGCGTGCGTTCAGAGCGAGCGCGGCGGGCAAATTGGCCTGTGCTTGCAGTTGCGGCTGGGCGTCGACGGCAGGGGTTGCGGCCTGCGCGGCCTGAGCCGCTGCCTGCGTTGCGGCGGTCGCGGCTTGTGTCGCGCTGTCGCGGTTGCCTTGCGCCTGTGCGAGGGCATCGGCCATGCGTTGGGCCGTCTGCGCGTCGGTGCTGACCAGCGGGGCGGCCTTGGCGTCCGTGGCAGCCGGATGCGCGGTGGTCGCGGTTTGTGCGGACGTGGCGTTCTTCGCCAGCGTGTCGAGCGAGATACCGCCCGTCGGGCTGTTCGTGGCGGCCGCGGGCGTGACCGTGCCCTTCACGGGCGCAGCGGGCGCGGCTGCCGTGGTCGTTGCCTTGGCGTCGGTATCGGTGCCTGCCGGCGGCTGGCCCGTCAACTGCGCAGCGCCTGCGGCCTGCATCGCACCGGTCACGGCGGCGGTGATGGCCGCGCCCGTGCCGGGCTTGCCGTCGGTGACGGTCGCGTCCGTGGTTGTCGTCGCAGCGACGGGTGTCGTGACTTGCAGCGGTGCGTTGTTCATTGCGGCGAGCGCAACGGCCAGTGCAGCGGCCGGATCGCCCGGGGCGGCGGCCTGTGCGTCGTCTTCGTCGTCCTTGCCGTCATCGGTATTCGACTTCGACGGTTTGTTCGAAGCGGTCGTTTGGCCCGATTGCGCCGTCTGGCCAGCCTGGGTGTTCGACGCGTTATCCGTCGATTTGGTGCTGGTGTTTGCGGCGTCGGACGCATTCGTCTGATTGGCCTGCGCAGCGTTGTTGTTCGTACTGGCGGCGCTCGGCTGAACGCTCTGACGCGTCTGTTGCGAGAGCACCGTGGCGAACGGCAATGCGCTGGCGTCGTCGCTGTTCGACGATCCGGCGCGATTGTTACCGCTCACGGCCTGTCTGGCTGCGCCAGCGGCATCGGTCAGGAAGCTCAGAATCGACATAGTGGGCTCACCTATTCCTTCAAATCGGGGATTCGGCACGACGGCGCAGGCTGCGCGCGGCGTACTCGTCGTTTTCCTTCTGCTCGCGGCGCGCCACACGCAACGCGGTGCGGGCTTCTTCGCGCGAAGCGAGCGTGCCAAAGGAGTTCAGGCGGCGCTGCTGCGCCTGCCATTCGCGGCGCGCGGCCGCCAGACGCTCTTCCGCCTGCTGGAGCAGCATGGCCTGCTGTCCGATGGCGGTATCGAGCGTATCGATGAATTGCTGGAAGTTGCGCCAGTCGCAGCCCGCCATGCCCTGAATCGTCGCCGTCTGCATGCGCGTGCGGTATTCGTGACGATACTGACGCAGCGCTTCGAGCTGACGCTCGACCTCGGCGCGTTGCGTCTGACGCTCGCCAAGCAGGCGCGCAGCTTCGTCCACGTCCTTCTGGGCGAGTTCGATGAGCAACTTGAGGGGCAGGGTGGAATTCATGGCCGCCTCCAATTAATGGAACAGACCGCGCAACTGCTGCACGGCGTCCGGATAACTGGCCCGTTCGCGCATTCCCTGTTGCAGGAAGCCTTCGAGACGGGGATAGAGCTCGATCGCCTGATCGAGCATCGGGTCGCTGCCCGGCGCATACGCGCCCACATTGATGAGGTCGCGGTTGCGCTGGTAGCGCGAAAGCATCTGCTTGAAGCGGCGCACCGTGTCGAACTGCGCGTCGTCGATGAGTGCGGCCATGGCCCGGCTGATCGATTGTTCGATGTCGATGGCGGGGTAATGACCCGACTCGGCGAGCTGACGCGACAACACGATGTGCCCGTCGAGAATGGCGCGCGCGGAGTCGGCGATCGGGTCCTGCTGGTCGTCGCCTTCGGTCAGCACGGTGTAGAACGCCGTGATCGAGCCGCCGCCGTCGGGGCCGTTACCGGCGCGCTCGACCAGCGCGGGCAGCTTGGCGAACACGGAAGGCGGATAACCCTTCGTGGCAGGCGGTTCACCGATGGCGAGCGCGATCTCACGCTGGGCCATGGCGTAACGGGTGAGCGAATCCATGATCAGCAGCACGTCTTTGCCCTGATCGCGGAAGTACTCGGCCAGCGTGGTGGCGTACGCCGCGCCCTGCAACCGCAGCAGCGGCGAGACGTCGGCCGGTGCAGCCACGACCACGGAGCGCGCCAGACCGTCCGGTCCGAGAATGTTCTCGATGAAGTCCTTCACTTCGCGGCCGCGTTCGCCGATCAGACCCACGACGATGACTTCTGCCTGCGTGAAGCGGGCCATCATGCCGAGCAGCACGCTCTTGCCCACGCCCGAACCCGCGAAAAGGCCCATGCGCTGACCGCGCCCTACGGTGAGCAGGGAGTTGATGGCGCGCACGCCGACGTCGAGCACCGATTCGATGGGCGCGCGACCCAGCGGGTTGATCGGCACCGAGGCGAGTGAGGCGCTGTCGGTCATGCCGAGCGGACCGAAGTCGTCGAGCGGACGACCCGCGGCATCGACCACACGACCGAGCAGCGCCTCGCCCACGGGCAGGCGCTTGCCATTGTGGCGTTGCGACGGCAGCGGGCCGTCGGCGGCGGGCTCCATCGGAAACACGCGAGCGCCGGGCAGCAGACCTGCGACTTCCGTCTGGGGCATGAGAAAGAGGCGATCGCCGCCAAAGCCGACGACTTCGGCTTCGGCCGTGGCCGGTTCGCGCGAGGCGTCGTGCACCGGCAGTTCGATGAGGCAACCGGCACCGACCGGCAGACGCAGGCCGACGGCTTCGAGCACCAGACCGGCCGCTCGGGTGAGGCGGCCGCATCGGCGCGTCGGCTCGATGGCGTGCACGTGGGCGATGCGCTCGCGTAGCGTGTTCTGCCAGCGGCGCAGATGCGCGTCGCGTGCGATCTCGCGGGGATTCAGGGCGTTGTGTTGCGTGGACCCGGCGGTCTTCGGCGCGGACGCCGCCGCATCGGCATCGCTATCGGCAGCGGTGTCGTCAGCATCCAGTGACGGATCGACGACATCGCTGTCGTCGTGATCGTCGGGTTGCAGCGCACCGGCCTGCGCCGCGTGCGTGGTCGTGTCGATCTCATCCCACAGTCGCACCGAAGGCGTGGTGCCGTCGTTCGCCGGGGTGGGCGACGGCGTCGCCGGGTCCTGCGTATTCTCGGTGCTGGGCAGCACCGGCGCATGCGCGGCGAGTGGGGTGAGTTCGACGTTTACCATGGCAGATCCTTGCCCAGGGCGGCCATCACGCGCTGCCAGCGGGTGGCGATGGTGGCGTCGACTTCGCCGCTGGCCGCTTCGGCCTTGCAGCCGCCGCGCTCGATCGTGGGGTCGGCGCGTACGGTCCAGCCGGCGGCACGCAGTTCCACGCCGACATGCGATTCGACGAGTTCGACGTCTTCCGGATTCAGCAGCAAACGGGGCGAGCCCGTCAGCGGATCGTTGGCCAGCAGGTCGCGCACGATCGGCAGCAGCGTTTCCGGGCGGATCGTGAGCGTTTGATGCAGGGCCTGACGCGCAATGTCGAGCGCCAGCCCGAGCAGCGGCTCGGCCACTTCGCGGTCGATGGCGTTCACCGCGTCGCCGAAACCGTGGGCGATGTCAGCGAGTTGGGCGGCGCGCGTGTCGACTTCGTGCTGGCCGGCGGCCTGACCTGCGGCATACCCTTCGGCGTGGCCGGCGGCGTAGCCCTGTGCGTGACCTTCGGCGCGGGCTTCCTCGCGCCACGCGGCGATCTGTTCGACGAGCGCGGGGTCGTCGAGCGGGCTGGGCGGTTTGGGTTGCGGCGGTGGCGGGGGCGGCGGCGGGTCGAACGATGCCATCTCCCAGCGTTGCCAGGCGGAGAGGCGTTCTTTCGGGATGATGGTCGACATACGCGTGGGCCCCGTTGCGTTACACGTACGCGTCGTCGCCGCGGCCGCCGATCATGATGGCGCCTTGATCGGCCAGGCGCCGCACCACTTGCAGCACCTTCTTCTGTTCGGACTCGACTTCCGAGACTCGCACCGGGCCGCGCGATTCGAGGTCTTCGCGCAACAGTTCGGCCGCGCGGGCCGACATGTTCTTGAAGAACTTCTCGCGCAGCTCGGCCGGCGCGCCCTTGAGCGCGATGATGAGCGACTCTGACTCGATTTCCTTGAGCAGTACCTGAATGCTGCGGTCTTCCACGTCGAGCAGGTTCTCGAACACGAACATCTCTTCGACGATCTTCGCCGCGAGGTCCGAGTCGTAGTTACGCACGGCTTCGATGACCGACTCTTCGTGCACGCCGCCCAGATAGTTGAGAATTTCCGCCGCGGTGCGCACGCCGCCCATCGGGCTGCGCTTGATGTTTTCGCTGCCCGAGAGCAGCTTCGTCAGCACGTCGTTCAGCTCGCGCAGCGCAGCCGGCTGAATACCGTCGAGCGTGGCGATACGCAGCACCACGTCGTTACGCAGACGCTCGGTGAAGAGCGCGAGCACTTCCGATGCCTGATCGCGATCGAGGTGCACGAGAATCGTGGCGATGATCTGCGGGTGCTCGTGGCGGATCAGCTCGGCCACGGCGGTGGAGTCCATCCACTTCAGGCCTTCTATGCCGCTGGTGTCGCCGCCTTGCAGAATGCGCTCGATCAGGCCCGCAGCCTTGTCGTTGCCGAGCGCCTTGTTGAGCACCGAGCGAATGTATTCCGACGAGTCGAGCGAGAGCGCCGAATGCTGTTCGGCTTCGAGCACGAAGTCCTGCAACACGTCCGCGATCTGATCGCGCGTGACCTGGCGCAGCGAGGCCATCGCCGCGCCGAGCTTCTGTACTTCACGCGGGGCGAGGTACTTGAAGACCTCGGCCGCTTCATCTTCGCCCAGCGACATCAGGAGGATGGCGCTGCGTTGGAGTCCCTCAGCCGCGCTCATCGCCACCACCCACCCATGCTTTGACTACCGTTGCCACGATCTTCGGATCCTGTCGCGCCACCTGGCGCGCGTACTGCAAATTTCGCTCGTAGGCGCTGATTTCGCCGCGCTTGCCAACTTCGCCGTCGGCGCTCTCGCCATCGGCCCCTTCGGCACCGGCCGCGCCGCCACCGCCGGCACCGGCCAGCGTCGGCTCGGCCGGCGGCGGCGGGGTCAGGTGCTTGCGGATGGCCGGACGAATCACGCCGAACCACAGATACAGACCGATCAGACCGATGAGCACCCACTTGCCGACCTGCTTGGCCAGTTCGATGTTCTGACGCTGACGCCACCACGGCAGGTTGGCTTCCGGATCTTCCTCGACCGTGAAGGCGCTGTTGACGATGTTGATCGTGTCGCCGCGCTGGCCCGAGAAGCCGATGGCTTCCTTCGACAGATTCTGGATCTGGTCGAGCTGCGCCTGCGTGAGCGCCACCATGGCGGGCTTGCCCTTCGCATCCGTGCCCGGACGGTAGTTCACGACAATCGCTGCCGACAGACGTTTGAGGCCGCCGGTTGCTTGTTGTACGTGACGAATCGTGCGGTCGATTTCGTAGTTGGTCGTGGCGTCCTTGCGATCGCTGCGCGGACCTTGCGGCGCACTGGCGGCACCCGGCGTGGCGGCGCCTTGCTGGGCGACCTGCTGCTGTTGCGGCTGCGTGATCGGCGCGGTGGCCTGTCCCGGCGGCTGGTTCGACAGAGCGCCCGGCACGCCGCCTGCGGCGTTCGCGCCGATCTGCGTCGCCTCGCTGCTTTGCTGGCTGCGGACCGCTTGCTCGCCCGAGTTCGGCTTGTAGTTCTCCGACGTCTGCTCGACCTGATTGAAGTCGACGTCTGCTGTGACCTGCGCATGCACGTTGCCCGGGCCGACGATCGGGTTCAGGATCGCTTCGATGCGACGGGCATACGATTGTTCGAGCTCGCGAACGTACTTGAGCTGGCTGGCGTCCAGACCCAGTGCGTTGCCGCTTTGGGCGGAGAGCAGATTGCCGTTCTGGTCCAGCACCGTGACATTCTTGACGGGCAGTTCCGGCACGCTCGACGCGACCATGTGCACGATGGCGCTGACCTGCGCATCGTCGAGCACGCGACCGGGGTAGAGCGTGACGAGCACCGAGGCGCTCGGTTTTTGCTGTTCACGCACAAAAACCGACGGCTTCGGGATCGCGAGGTGCACGCGGGCGGCCTGCACGGCGGAGAGCGATTCGACCGAGCGGGCGAGTTCGCCTTCGAGAGCGCGCTGATAATTGACCTGTTCGGCGAACTGGCTGATGCCGAACTTTTGGTTGTCCATCAACTCGAATCCGACCAGACCGCCCTTGGGCAGGCCTTGTGAGGCCAGACGCAGACGGACGTCGTGCACCTGTTCGGCCGGCACCAGAATGGCCCCGCCGCCCTCGGCGAACTTGTACGGCACATTCATCTGTTGCAGCGACGTGATGATGGCGCCACCGTCGCGATCGCTCAGGTTGCTATACAGCACCTTGTAATCGGGGGCACGGCTCCACAGGAAGACGGCGATCAGCAAGGCGACGAGCGCCGCGCCGCCGATCAGCAGCGGCAGGCGCTCACGCGAGCGCAGCTGCGCGAGCAGGGGCGGCTTGGCGGCGACGTCGGCCGTCTGGGTGGCGGCATTCATGCGCGGCTCCACGCCAGAGGCGTTGACATGACGTTCATCGCGGTGGAAGTGCTCACTAACATGCGACAGAATTCTCCGGGTACGCTTGGCATTGCGCTCACGTCCCTGGGGGGCTTAAGGATTGGAAAGAATCCTGTTGCCGGTGCGCACGATGCCGATGGTCCTGATTATTCGTTGACGAATGTGGAATCGTTCTGAGGATTAGGCGGGTCTTTTCCCGTTAATTAGGCTATTGAGGGCTTGCCAAGCGGTGGTAAGCTCCGACGTGACTGATAAAAGGCATACCGGTGGGGTTGGCGCGAAATTCGCGTGACTGGCGGGGTGCCGGCGTCGTTAATACAGCTTCAGGCATCTTCATCGCATCGTCGACGAGACAAGCAAGGACAAGGATCATGGCCATTCCGGGGATCGAATCGGTACTGCAAAAGCTGGGCGGCGTAGCGTCGCAGGCGGCGGGCTCGATCATGGGCACGACCAGTGCCGGCGCGGGTTCCGTGTCGAAGACGGGCGGTTTTGCCTCCGAACTCGAAGCGTCGCTCAAGCGCGTGTCGGCTTCCCAGCAGGGCGCCGAAGCGCAGGCACAGGCGTTTGAAATGGGCACACCGGGCGTGGCGCTCAACGATGTCATGGTCGATATGCAAAAAGCCAACATCGGCTTCCAGATGAGCCTGCAAGTTCGCAACAAGCTTGTTTCGGCCTACACAACCGTGATGAACATGCAGGTCTGATACCGAGCCTGCTGTGGCGGTACCCAGAAGCCCCGTCCGATGATGGGGCTTTTTGTTGTTGAGCCGACGGCGCACGCACTCGGCCGAATCCGGGGTCTGAACCCCGATAAACCACGACCGACGCCCATTACGCTAGTCCTGGTATCTCGATGCTGTCATGAGAGCACGCCGCATCGGTATATGCCGGTGCGGGCATGACCCGTTTCAGAAACTCATGAAAGCGCGGCACGGTGAAGGCGGCGTCACCCTGCATCGACGTGTAAAGCATGCCCTTTTCAATGAGGGTTTCGTGAACGGCGGCAAGCGCTTGCGCGGGCTTGCCGAACTTCTCTGCAACCACGTTCAGGTCGTGAGGCCCTTCGCCAAGTTCTGCCATGACGCGCAAATACCGGCGCTCGATAAGCGCCAGACGCTGGAATCGGAGCCGGTAGAAATTTCGATCGAGCGCGTCGATGGCGGAATCCGATATCTGCTGCACGTGGTCTGACGTAATGGGACTGGTGCGCGCGACTCTCCAGGCCAACTTGCCCCACTGTTGCAGAAAGTAGGGGTAGGCCCCGGTTTGTCCGACGATTTCATCCAGCGCTTCCGTGGCAATGTTCACCCCGGCTTGCTCGGCAGGGATCGTAATCGCGCTCCTTGCGGCGGCATTCGATAGCGGTCCCAGGTCGTGAATCTCAAACATCCGCTCGGCATAGGACTTGGCATCGCCGATATGCTTGATCATTGGCGGAAGCCCCGCGCCAATGAGGATGACGGGTAGCCCGAGCTGGTTGCATCGATGAAGCGCGTAAAGCAACGAGGACAACTGGCGTTGTGGCATGCCCTGAAGCTCGTCGACGAACATGGCGAGTACGGTTTGTGCTGCACGAGCGGCTTGTCCCGCTTCCACCAGCAACGCGCAAAGATCCAGCTCGAGATCGCCGCAATCGGCAAGTCCGGACTCCGGGGGATAGTCGAGTCCGACGTCGATATCTCCGTAGGTGACTCGCAGTCCGGTCACGAAACCGGCCAATGCTTTCAGACCCCGGGACACGGCTGCCGCCGCCCCATGCATGGGGTTCATGCGTAGCAACGCCACGCGCAGGGCCGGTGCAATCGACCCCGGCAGGGACCGCACTTCCGGTGCTTCAAGGCGGATCGTGATCGCGCCTTGTTCCTCGGCATCGAACAACAGACGTTCGAGCAGCACCGTCTTGCCGACACCGCGAAGCCCGACCAGCAACTGCCCGTTTGCATGACGTCCGATCCGCAGTCGTTCGATGCAGATGCGCACTTCTTCGCGAATGTCTTCGCGACCGGTCAGTGCGGGCGGCGCTGCGCCGGCACCGGGATTGAAGGGGCTTAAGATTCCGTCCATTTCCTGATCCAAAGAGGGTGAGCAAGGGATTGCATGCAGCCGTTCGATTGGCCGCTCTCACAGGAAATGCTAGTGAGCGCGCAGGTTACGCGCGGTCGTCGGAAAGGTTTTGGGGCGAATGAAAATTCTCGTGTGCCATACGCCACGGGCGTTCCGAGCGCACGGCGCCAGTCAGGGGATAGTCGGGAAATCGGACACTTCACGCCCCACATGCGCCGCGCGTGCGCTGAAAGACCTAGCGCCTGCGTTGTCAGGTCGACGGCGTTGGCGCTGGCGGTGTGGCGGACGCCGGGGCGTCGGTCGGGACTTCAGGCGGGAGCACGCCCGGTGGCAGCGGGGGCGGCTTGCCGCCACGGCCCGCTTCGAGCTTGTATAGCCAGGCCAGCAGCTCGGCGACCGCCTGATAAAGCTGCGCCGGAATGCGCTGGTCGAGATCGACCTGCATCAGAAGGCTCACCAGCTCAGGCGATTCGTGCACGTACAGACCGTGCTCACGCGCCGTGCGCACGATCGTCTCGGCGAGCAGGCCGTATCCCTTCGCCACGACACGCGGGGCCGAATCTTTCGCGCCGTAGGCGAGCGCGACGGCCGTGCGACGCTCCGGTGGCAACGTCATGCGTTACCTCCGGCATTCGGTACGTTGGGCGTCTCCTCGCTGACCGGGACCGGCAAACCGGCAACCTCGGTATCGGACATCGGCGCTTGCGCATGCGCACTCGCCATTGCACTGATCGCCGACGCGGCATCCGACGCCTGCGTCGCGTCATCGACTTCGCTGAGCGCGCCAAACGACAACTGACTCGCAATCAGGCCGACGGACGCCAGCCGCTGACGCAAGTCTTCGCCTTCGTTGGACAGCACATCCGTGGACGCGGTCGAATCCGTCAGCAGCTTCGCCTGCAATTGCTGGCCCGACAGGCCGAGCGTGACGTCGATGGTGCCCAGCGACGGCAACGTGAGACGCAAATGCGTGTGCCATGTGGATGGCGCAGCCGCTTCGCCCGGCGCCTGCTGGCCCGCGCGCTCCTCGACCTGCCACTCCATCGGCGCACCCGGCCACGCCATGCCGTTCCATTGAAACTGGGGATTGACCAGCATATCGAGCTGCTGACGCACGAGCGTCACGCTCTCCGCGGGCGTGTTCGCCACGGCGGCGATTGCCCCGGCGGCACCGTGTTGCTGCGGATTCGTCGCGGCATTGGCACCCAGCGAAGGGTCCCCGCCATCATGCCCTGTCGGCAGCACACCGCTGGTCGTATGCGCCACGCTCGCGGCATGCGCCAGCGCGGTCGCGGTGTTGGGAAGATTGGCGCTAGCCCGCAGGCCCCCATCGACAGCATCGGCATTCGCAGCCTGCGCCGGTGCACCGGGCGGGGGAGTCGCAGGATTCGCAGTCGCCGTCGGCAACGTCAGTGCCGATGACATGGTAGATGGACCCAATGCAGGCCACCCCGTCGCCAAAGCCGCTTCGCCGCCCGCCGGTCCGAGCAGGCGCGTGAGCGGCCCCGGGCCCGGCAAGGTGGCGTCTGCGCCAGCGGCACGCAACTGTGCCGCCAGATTGGCCGACGCAGGCCAGCGCAACTGCGGCTCCGCCTGCAACTGTTCGAACGAACGGCTGCCCGACGCCCATTGCGACAGATGCGATTCGTAGAACAACCCGCTCGTCGACAGCGCTTCCTTGAGCGCTGCGGCGACCAGCGGCGCCAGCGCCGGGGCACCGGTGCCGGGGGCCGCCGGCCACACCGGCGCGCTCGCTTGCACAGGGCCGGGCGAGTCGGGGGCGAGACGCAGGATCGTATCGATGGTGCGCGCTGCCGCCGAGAGTGTCGCCTGCTGGATCGGCGTGGGCGCGCGCGCCGCGGCTTGCGACGTCGCGTTGCCCAGGGCAACCGCAGTGGGTGAAGTCTTGGTGGCGAGATCGCCGAGCGCGGAGGTGGCGTCGCCGGACGGCTGCGAGCCGGCAATGGCGTTGGGGGCCGTCGTCGAGGAGACGCCTTGCCCCATACCGAGCAACGAATCGAGCCGCCGGGCGAGCGTCGTGGCCAGAACCGAGTCGAGACCGGCCATGCCTTACTCCGAGATGCGGACGACGTGACGCGCGTCGCGCGTCAGGCGCCCAGGTTCAGGCCGTAGACTTCGTGCAGGGCACGTTGACGGCGCGTGCTGTTGATCATGGCGTCGAGGTGCGCCAGGTGCGGTACCGCGAGATCGCGAATGGCGGCATCATCCGCCAGAATACGGCGGATGATCGCATGCTTGCGCGAGCGCTCGTCGTCCGAGAGCGGCAGATCGGCGTCGAGCTGCTTGATCGAATCGACCTGCGCACGATACTGCGTTTCGAGGTCGATGAGGGCATCCCAGTCGCCGTCGCGCGCCACGCCGAGCATACGCTCCGTGAGGCCGGCAATACTTTCGTAGCAGTTCAGCAAAGTCGTCGCTTCATTCATAGCGCACTCCGGTGCCCGCCTGAACGGCGGGGGCACCCGTGCCGGTGCTCGGCGCGATCGCTCGCCAGGCCGATGCAATCGTCTCAAGCAGGGTGTCGACTTCTTGTATCTTGGCGACGTCGTTCTCGAGATTCGCTTCGAGCAGACGTCGTCCCATGTAGTCGTAGAGATCACGCAAGTTGCGCGACAGTTCCCCGCCGACTTCCATATTCAATCCGTCGCGCAGGCCGCCGATGATCTCGATCGCCTTCGAAATGGCCTGACCGCGTTCGACGATATGACCGGCCTCGAAGTGGATACGCGCTTTGGTGAGCGCAGCCTTGGCACCGTCGAACAGCATCACGATGAGCTGATGCGGGCTCGCGGCGACGACGCCGGTTTCGAGCCCGACCTTGCGATACGCATTGGCGGCGTTCTGACCGTACATGTGTCTCTCCGACGCTTACTTCGAGGACGACGACGAAGAGCCGCCGCCAAGCACCTGCTTCAGGTAGTCGCTGGTGTTTTGCAGCTTGGCCATCGTGGCGTCCAGCGCCGTGAACTGAGCCAGATAACGGTTCTGCATCTGCGTCATCTGATCTTGCCAGTCCGATTCCTGCTGCTTGATCTGCTTGATCGAGGAATTCAGGTTGTTCGTCGCGCTCGTGACAGCGCCCTTGGCGCTCAGAAAATCCGTGACCTGCGTGTTGAGCAGCGAGGCAAAGCCTTGCGAGAAACCAATATTGCCGCGGCTGCCGGTAGCCGTGCCCGAGACTGTGAGCTTGAGCCCTTCGACCGGCGTGCCCGCATTGCCGGTCAAGGTCTGACCGCTGCCGGTCGCGCCAAAGCCGCCGATCGTGCCGATAACGTCTTTACCCGTTGTCGTGTTGTTGCCGTTGAACAACTGGTTGTACGCCGAGCCGCCGGTGACGACGACCTTCGAGGCGGAGCCGTAACGGTTCGACGTGATCGTCAGAATGCCGTTGTTCGAGGCGACCGACACGCCGGACTCGGCGGTGGTGAACTTGCTGTTGCCGTTGATCGCGGCCTGGATGGCGGCCGCCAGCTTGTCCTGCGTGTAGGTGCCCGGCGGAATCAGCACGCTGGCGATGTTGCCGTCGAGCGAAACCTGGAGTTCGTTGCTGCCGGCGGCAATCGTGGTCGTCGCGCCCAGCGTAATCGCGCCGGTCGTCGTGCCTTGCGTGGCCGCCTGCGAGATGTTGATGGCGTACTGGCCCGGCTGCGTGGCGTTCGACGAGCTGGTGAAGCTCACCAGAGAGTCCGTCGTCTGGCCGTTGGTCGCGAACAACGAGGCGAGCGCGTTGAAGCCGTTTGGCGAGGACATCGCCTTGTTCAGCGCCGTTGTGTCGACGGAGAGCGTGCCGTCCTTGTTGAAGCCCACGCCGACCTGCGCCAGCGAGGCGAGGCCCGTCGAGCCGACGCCCGGCAGCTTGCCGTTGAGAATCTGGGTCAGACGGTTCTGCACGAGCTGAACCGTCGAGTCGCCGATCAGCGGACCGTTGTTCGCGCCGTTACCGGCCGAATCGAACGCGGTCAGCTTGCCGATCGTCGTTTGCAGCGTGTTGTATGCCGTGGCGAACGACTGCACGGCCTGAGTGACGGCCGACGTGTTGCGGCTCGTCGTGACCGTGGTCGAACCGGTCTTCGAGAGCGTGAGCGTGACACCGGTGACCGACTTGGTCACGGTGTTCGTCGCACTGGTGACCGCCAGACCGTTGATGGTCAGGTTGGCGTTCTGCGCCGCGCTCGTTTGCGTGAGGTTCTGCGTGCCGGTCGGATCGTTGGCGAGCAGGTTGGTGACCGTGGGGTCGCCGCCGGCGGCCACATCGATCTTCATGCTCATGTTCTGACCCGTGGTCTTCGAGGTCAGCACGAGACGGTAAGGCGTGCCGCTGCCGTCGTTGACGATCGTCGCCACGGCATCGCCGTTCTGGGCGTTGATCGCATCGCGAATGCCGGTCAGCGAGTTGTTGCTGCTGTCGATCGTCAGGTTGATCGGTGAGGAGCTGGCGTTGGCTGCGAAGCTCGCGCCCGTGTACTTGCCGTCGGTGAGGGTGCCGCCCGTGATCGTGCCAAGGGTAATCGTCACCTTGGTCGATGCGCCCGTGCCGATCGTGCTCGTCTGGCTCGAGAAGCCGGTCGTGGTCAGGCTTTGCGCCTGCGCCAACTGCGTGACGTTGACGCTGTACTGACTGACGTTCGCCGTGGAGTCCGCCGTGGCCTGCAAAATCGTGTTGTCTCCGACCGCGGCTGCCACTTGGAGGAACTGGGCGGCGCTGGAGAGCGTGCCCAGCGACGTCTGGAAGGCGGAGAGCGCCGATTGCAACTGGCCGATGGCCGAAAGCTTCGTGTTGTACGCCGCTTCCTGGTTTTGCAGCAGAGTGAGCTTGTTCGTGGCAGGTGTCATCAGACTCTTGACGAGTGCATTGACGTCCAGCCCGGACCCAATCCCAGGGGAGGAAATAGTGCCCGGTCCGTTAGAAGTTGCCATGATTTGCTCTCACTCCGTTGAATTGATCGTTACTACCCGGCCCGCTGGAAAACACGATGGCCTGTAAAACAGGCGGCGGCGGCACCGTTTCGCAGTGACGCCGCCGTCGACCCGGCGAGCTTGCGCTCACCGGGAGTGTTCAAGTACGACTCCGCTATTACTGGAGGAGCTTGAGCACTTGTTGCGGCAGCTGGTTGGCTTGCGACAGCATCGAGATACCTGCTTGTTGCAGGATCTGCGAGCGGGTCATGTTGGCCGTTTCCGCTGCGTAGTCCGTGTCCTGAACGCCCGAACGTGCCGAGGTCAGGTTTTGCGTCGTCGCCGACAGGTTGCTCACTGCGGACTGGAAACGGTTTTGGATGGCGCCCAGCGTTGCATTGAACGAGTCGGCCGTACCGATGGCGGCGTCGATCTGAGCGACCAGCTTCGTTGCCGAGTCAGCCGTCAGTGCGTTAGCCGTCGAAAGGCTGCCGCTCACTGCCGAGGTACCGGCAGCGACGCCGATCTGCGTGAGCTTGGCGGCCGTACCGGCCACCGTGAAGTTCTGGCTCGACACCAGGTTCAGCTTGCCGGTCGAGTCGACGTAAGCCGTCACGCCGCTACCGCTGGCGCTGATGGCGTCAGCCAGTTCGCCCACCGACTTGAACGTGCCGGTGATCGACGTGGCGGTCGTGGCGCCGGCGGCTTGCAGCGTCAGGTCCGTGCCCGTCAGGGTCAGCGGCGACAGAGCCGTCTTCACACCGGTCGACGAACCCGTACCCGTCGTTGCAGCCAGGGTGGCCGGCACGGTGATGCCGGTCAGGCCGGTCGTTGCCATGTTGATGGCAGCGGCGGTCGTGTTCGTGAAGTCGATTTCACCGGTCGTCGCGTTGGCGGCGGCGATGTTCGTGCCTGCGGCGGTGTTGATCGCGGCGGCCAGGTCGGCAGCCGTGTTGTACGTGCCGCTTGCCACTGCCGTACCACCGACCGTGAGCGTGTTGGCAGCGTCGAGCGTGATCGAGCCGAACTTGGCAGCCGTCGTCGCCGTTGCCAGGGCAACGCCACCGATCGAGCTGGCCGACATGTTCTGCGTCAGGCTGACCGAGATGTTCTGGCCGGCGTTGGCGCCAACCTGGAAGTTCGCCGTACCCATCGAGCCGTTGAGCACCGACAGACCGTTGAACTGGGTCTGCTGGGCCGTACGGGTGATTTCCGCCAGACGTTGCTGAACTTCCTGGTCGATAGCAGCACGGTCCGACGCCGAGTTCGTGGCGTTGGTCGCTTGCACTGCCAGCGTACGGATACGTTGCAGGTTGTCCGAGATCGACGACAGGCCGCCAGCAGCGGTCTGCACCAGCGAGATGCCGTCGTTGGCGTTGCGCTGTGCTTGCGTCAGACCGTTGATCTGCGACGTCATACGGTCGGTAATGGCCAGACCGGCGGCATCGTCAGCGGCGCTGTTGATGCGCAGACCCGACGACAGACGCGTGATCGACGTTTGCAGGGCGGACTGCGACGTGCTCAGGTTACGCTGGGCAATCGTCGAGAAGATGTTGGTATTGATGACAGATGACATTTAGCCACTCCTTTCCCAAAATTTTTTGGCTCCGGCTTAAGCGCCGTAACTTTGGCTCACCAGCCAATCGCCGAAAGCCGCCGTTGTAGGGGATATCGGACGCCCTTTGGGAAAATTTAGGGTGGTTTTGCAAAATGCTTCGACCGCCCCCTTCGACTTGGCAGGTCGATGTCGGAAAAACGCTATCGGGCCAGTCTACGAAATTCCTCCACGATTGATCCGTCAAGGAAAGGGGCAATGTACCGCCTATTCTTGTCCTGTAAGGCTCCGAGAGGTGAGGGTGTCGCCGTGGCACCCGGTCGGACGGCAAAGAATTCTCAAGCCGTGACGCCCGTTGGCAGGCGTCGAAAATATTTTTCCGACGCTGTGAAAATTCTTCGCAAGCGCGGTGAGCGGCGAATGAAATGCAAGTGGCCCGCATCGGCGGGCCACGAAGTGAGTACTTAGTTCTAATGATTCCCGGAGGAATCTGGCAGGAAATGTGGTGATGCCGTGCCCTGAGCGTTCAGGCGCTCAGGCGCAGACCGGTCCCATCTCGGCGCTGACCAGCCCGTGTTGCATGACGTAATACGTCAGCTCGGCGTTGTTGTTCAGGCGCATCTTTTCCAGCAGGCGGGTGCGATACACGCTCACCGTCTTCACAGAGAGCGACAGGGCGTTGGCAATGTCGGTCAGACGCTTGCCCGAGCCGATCATGCACAGCGTCTGGTATTCGCGGTCGGACAGGCGTTCGTGCGGCGGCTGATCGGCGTCCGGGCCGAGATAGTCGGCGAGCGTCTCGGCGACCATCGGGCTCACGTACTTGCGACCTGCCGCCACCTGACGAACGGCCGAGACCAGTTGCTGGGCGTTCGAGCGCTTGCTCAGGTAACCGGCGGCGCCGGCCTTGAGGGCGCGTAAGGCAAACTGACCTTCGCCGTACATGCTGAAGATCATGATTGGCAGGCGCGGGTGTTTGCGCCGCAAGGTCTTGAGAATTTCGAGACCGTTCGTGTCGGGCAGCGAGATGTCGAGCAGGACGATGTCCCACTGGGCTGCGTCGGTCATCTCCAGCGCTTCTGCGCCGCAGTCGGCTTCACCGATGACGGCGATGCTGCCGCTATCGGAGAGCAATTGCCGGACGCCCTGGCGCACGATGGCGTGGTCGTCGACGATGAGCACTCTAAGCGTCATGATGCGTATCCAAGAAGAGCAAGCGATTCCGGGCCGTGCTGGCCGGTCGGGGCAGGCAGGATCTGATGCCAGGGAAGTCGTGCGCTCACGAGCGTCCCCGATCCTTGAACACTGCCGATACGGAGCATGCCGCCGAGCGCCGTGCAGCGCTCGCGCATACCAACCAATCCGAAATGTCCCTGCTTGCGACGCGCGCCGCGAGCGAGCCCGCAACCGTCGTCGGAAATCGTGAGTTTGAGTGAACGGTGGCTGCCATCGAGCGCCACCACCACGCGCGTGGCGCGGGCATGGCGGGCGACGTTGGTCAGCGCTTCCTGTGCGATGCGATATAAAGCGAGCACCGCGTCGGGTGTGAGGTTCGCGACGCGCTCGCGCGTCACGTCTTCGCAACGCCAGATGCACGTGAGACCGCTTTGCTCGCCGAAGCTGCGCAACCAGGCGCGCAGCGAGACGACGAGGCCCGCGTCGAGCGCGGGCGGGCGGTTGCGGCCGACGAGTTCGTCGGCGGCATCCTGTGCGGCATTGGCGACATGCTGAATCTGGGTGCAGAAGGATTGCCATTCGGCGGCGTCAGCCGGCGCGCGGGTCGCCAGTCGTGCCACGACCATCTGCAATGCGGTGAGATGCGCGCCGAGGCCGTCGTGCACTTCCTGCGCGAGACGCGTGCGCTCGGCTTCCCGTGCCGCGTCGATCTTGCGGGCCACCGATTGGGCGAGCGGCCGGGGCGAAGTCTTGGCGGGCTTGGCGGGCGCACGTGCGGCACGCGAGGCCGGCTCTGCCGGGAGCGCACCTTCGCAGGCGGCGGGCTGATCCATGACCGATGTCTGCGGCGTCGTGGCGCGCGTATGCAGCGCGTCGTCAAGCGACACGCGACGTCTCGCAGCCTGTGCGGCAGGATCGACGAGAAACGGCATGGAGGCAAATCCCTGAGAGAAAAAGTCCCGTGCCGCAACCCACGCGGCGAGACCCAGATTCAATTTAACAAACTTTACATTTCGTCACAATTACACGCGGCGGGTACCCGCATGGTTGACAGAGATGCGTAACTATTTGATTTGGATCAAGAAGTTTTCGCTTGCTTGAGGGGATTTCTATGAAGACCCCGAATATATCAGGGTTTGTCCTAGCGCATCCAGTCGAGCGTATGTTTCAAACGACATTCTCGGTCCAAAACGGTCATAACGCCTGAATCGACGGCGTTATTTCATACGATTGTTATTTTCTTTCAGACGAGAGCGCGGGTATACCACGCGCTTCATCGGTGAACTGCTTCTCATGACGTGCCCGATGAGACGTTGCTTTCGGTCTCCGAATCTACGGGGAGCGTCACGGTGACGATGAGTCCGGGGCCACCGGTCTCGCCGTCACCCGGTGCGAGCGTGACCGTGCCATGACTGGCCGCCACGATCTCCTTCACGATGGCCAGTCCCAGACCCGTGCCGGGCTGACCGGGCGGCGCGTTGCGATAGAAGCGTTCGAACACGCGCGCACGCGCCTCGGCCTGAATGCCGGGTCCGTCGTCGATGACGCGCAGGCGGGCAGTGCTGTCGTGACGATCGATAGCGACGGTTACGCGTCCACCCTCGTGGATATAGCGGATCGCATTGTCGACAAGATTCATGACCATCGCATGAAACAACTCGCCATTGCCCGCCACCCACACATGCGCCTCGGTGGTTTCCAGTCCAAGATCGATATCGCGTCGCTGCGCCAGCGCAACGAGTTCTTCCAGCACCCCGGCCGCCACGGCCACCAGATCCACGCGCGAGCGCGAGAACGCCGGGGTATCCGCCGCCTCGGCCTGCGAGAGCAGCAACAACTTGTTCGTCAGATCGGCCAGCCCCCGGCTGCTCGTCTGCATGGCCGAGAGCACGTCGGCCAGCGCGGCGCGGTCGTCGAGCTGCGCGGCGAACTGCAACTGCGTGTCGAGCAGCGTGAGCGGCGTGCGCAACTGATGCGCCGCATCCGCCACGAAGCGTCGCTGTTGCTGCGCCTGCACCGACAACCGTTGAATACACAGGTTGATGGCGTCGACGATGGGCCGCAACTCGGTCTGCAACTGTCCCGCGCGAATCGGCACCAGTTCCTGCGGCGCGCGCCCGGCGACTTCATCCTTGAGCCGGATGAGCGGATGCAGCTCGACCGTCAGGCCGATGAGCACCAGCACCGCGGCCAGCGCTGCCATCGCGATCTGCCGGTGCAGCGACGGCTCCCACAACTGCGCGAGCATCTCATCTCGGGCATGCATCGTCTCCGCGACGATCACCGCGACCCGATGGGGCTTGCCCGAGTCGTACATCGTACGCACGAAACTGATCGCGCGCAGCGGCTCTCCATTCACTGTCACGTTCGAATAAGTCGGCACTGTCGCGGGAAAGAGCGGCGGATGCGGGAAGTCGGGCGGGCCGGCCAGCAGCCGGCCGTCTTCGGTAATGACCTGATAGAACACCCGGTCGCGCGCCGGCGACGCGAACAGCTCCAGCGCCGAAGGCGGCACGACCGAGCGCAACGCGCCGTCCACCCAGGCCAGTTCGCCGGCGATCACCTGCGCGGACGTGAGCAGCGCCCGGTCCTGAACGAGTTCCGCCGTGTCGTGAGCGCTCCGATAGGCCAGCCACGCGCTCGCGCCGATATACAGCGAGAGCGGCAGCATCAGCCACATCAGCAACCTGACGCGAAGGCTAAGCATCTTTCTCGCGCAGCAAGTACCCGAGCCCGCGCAGGGTCATGATCGCGGCCCGGCTCGGTTCGAGCTTTTTGCGAAGACGGTGGATGTAGATTTCGATGGCATCGGCACTCGGTTCGTCGTCGAGGCCGAAGACGCCGTCGACCAGCGCGCTCTTGGCCACGGTCTTGCCCTGCTTGCGCATCAGGATTTCAAGCACCGCGTGTTCGCGCGACGGCAGCGCCAGCGGTGCGCCGCCGATCGTGAACTGCCGCGTGCCCGCGTGATAGCTCAGATCGGCGCAGACGAGGTCGGCGCTCTGTTCGGGCGCATGACGCCGTGCGAGCGCCTTGACCCGCGCGATCAACTCGCGCACCTCGAAGGGTTTCACGAGATAGTCGTCGGCCCCGGCGCCCAGGCAGTCGACCTTCTCGTCGACCGAGCCGCTGGCCGTCAGGATGATGACGGGCACGTTGTTGCGCCGCTCGCGCAACCGTCGCAGCACGTGTTTGCCGCCGAGCTTGGGCAGCATGAGATCGAGCAGCACCACGTCGTACGTTTCCGTTTGCAGCAGACGATCGGCAGCGTCGCCGTCGCGCGCGGCATCGACGGTGAAGTTGTCGTCGCGCAGCATGCGGGCGAGCCAGTGGGCCAGAGTCTCGTTGTCTTCGATCAGCAGCAGTTTCATAGCGGGAAAGCAGAATGCGACGGCGAGTGTGCCCGCGTAATGCAAGCGCGCCAACAGTGAGCGCGCCAACAGCGGGTAAACACCCATGAGCGGGGGATGAAAACCTGCATGTCGCGAAAGCTTGATGAAAGCTTCGCTTTTCTACAATTCGTGGCAAGGCAGAGGAAACCGTACCCAACACCATGGACCGCTGCCCGGGCCGCGTGTATCGCTCACGTCAGGCCGGCCGGCGCCGCCAACGGCAGCTTGAGCCATTATCCCTAAAACGATGGAGACACCACAATGCGAGCAAGCCTTGGCGTGCGTGCGCCGAAAGCCTTCGTGAAACCCCTTCTGGCCGCTGTCGTCGGCGCGTCGCTGGCGCTGGCCGCTGCGCCGGGTTTCGCCGCCGATAACGGCAAGATCACGATCATGGTGGGCGGCATCACGAAGATGATCTATTTGCCGGCCAAGCTTGCCGAGCAACTGGGCTACTTCAAGGAAGAAGGGCTGAACGTCGAACTGTTGTCGCAGCCCGCCGGTGTCGACGCCGAGAACGAACTGCTCGCCGGCGCCGTACAGGCCGTGGTCGGCTTCTACGACCACTCCATCGACTTGCAGAGCAAGGGCAAGGAGATTCAGTCGATCGTCGTCTTCGGTCAGGTGCCGGGTGAGGTCGAACTGGTCAATGCCAAGAGCAAAGACACCATCAAGAGCATGGCCGACGTGAAGGGCAAGACCCTTGGCGTGACGGGGCTGGGTTCGTCGACGAACTTCCTCACGCAGTATCTGGCGGCCAAGCACGGCCTGACCTCGGCGCAGTACTCGGTGCTGCCGGTCGGCGCGGACAACACGTTCATCGCCGCCATCAAGCAGAACCGCATCGACGCCGGCATGACCACCGAGCCGACCGCATCGCAACTGATCAAGACGGGCGACGCCGCGGTGCTCGTCGACATGCGCACGATGGAAGGCACGGTGGCCGCGCTCGGCGGCGCTTACCCGGCGTCGAGCCTGTACGTGCAACGCGCGTGGCTCGACAAGCACAAGCCGGAAGCCGCGAAGCTCGCCCGCGCTTTCGTGAAGACGCTCAAGTACATCAACACGCATTCGGCGGCCGAGATCACCGAGAAGATGCCGAAGGATTACTACGGCAGCAACAAGGCGCTGTACGTGCAGGCGTTGCAGAACTCGCTGCCGATGTACTCGCCGGACGGCCGCATGCCGAAGGACGGTCCGGAGACCGTGCTCAAGGTGCTCGCCGCGTTCAATCCGAACGTGAAGGGCAAGCACATCGATCTGTCGAAGACGTACACCAACGAGTTCGTCGATCAGGTGAAGTGATTCGCCTGCGCCGCGACCCGGATGATCCAGTTGACCCTGTAGTACCGGCGCGCGGTCTCCACGACGCGCAGCCCTTGATCCGTCCCTAAGCCAAGTACGACGCGACGCTGCCCGCACCCGACGACTGTCCGGTGTGCGGGAGCGTGTCGCCTCAAGAAACCGTAACGACCGTTCCGACGTCACCCAGGAGCCGGGCATGACCCAGACCATTACCCCCACGGCACCGGCACGCGCAGCAAGCGCCGTGTCGCGTGATACGCCCGCCATCGAATTCGACAATGTGTCGTGCCGCTTCATCTCGCCGGACGGTAAAGCCACCGTCGCGCTGCGCAACTTCAGCATGTCGGTCGCGCGTGGCGAGTTCGTCGCCATCGTCGGGCCGACCGGTTGCGGCAAGTCGACCACGCTGTCGATGATCACCGGGCTGCTGCGTCCTACCGCCGGCAGCGTGCGTGTGATGGGGCAGCCGGTCAACGGCATCGACCCGCGTATCGGCTTCGTCTTCCAGAACGACGCCGTCTTCCCGTGGCGCAGCGTGCGCGAGAACGTCGCCGCCGGTCCGCTGTTTCGCGGTCAGTCGAAAGACGCGGCGTATGCGCAGGCCGACGAATGGATCAAGCGTGTGGGGCTCGACAAGTTCGGCAGCCACTATCCGCATCAGCTCTCGGGCGGTATGCGCAAGCGCGTGGCGCTCGCGCAGACGTTCATCAACAACCCCGAAATCCTGCTGATGGACGAGCCGTTCTCCGCGCTCGACATGCAGACCCGCACGCTCATGCAGGACGAGCTGCTGCAACTGTGGTCGTCGACGTCGGGCTCGGTGGTGTTCGTCACCCACGATCTCGAAGAAGCGATTGCGCTGGCCGACCGGGTGTTCGTGCTCACGGCGCGCCCGGCCACGTTGAAGAACACGTACACGATCGATCTGCCGCGTCCGCGCGTGATGTCCGAGATTCGCTACGAACAGCGCTTCATCGACATCTCCCGCGAAATCTGGGCGGACCTGCGTGAAGAAGTGAAGATCGGTTGAACCTTGGAGATGAACATGAGTGAACAGGCCGTGATGGCAGGCATGGCGGGCATTGGCGACGCCGATCTCGCACGCGAGGAAGCGGCGGCGCAACGCCGCATCAAACAACGTCGGGCGCTGGTGGTATTCCTGCGCGTGGCGATTCTGGTGATCGGGCTCGGCGGCTGGGAAGTGGCCGCACGCGTGGGCTGGATCGATCCGTTCTTTTTCTCGCAGCCGACGCTGATCGTGCAGCAGATCTACGACTGGTGTGTCGAGGGGACGTCGCAAGGACCGTTGTGGACGCAGGTGCTCGTCACGCTCGAAGAAACGGTGCTGGGCTTCCTGATCGGTGGGGTGGCCGGGGTGATCTGCGGCATCGTGCTCGGCCGTAACAAGCTGCTCTCCGATGTCTTCAGTCTCTACATCCAGATCGCCAACTCGATTCCGCGCGTGGTGCTGGGCTCCATCTTCGTGATCGCGTTCGGTCTGGGCATGGCGTCGAAGGTGGCGCTTGCCGTGGTGATGGTGTTCTTCGTGGTGTTCGCCAACGCGTTCCAGGGCGTGCGTGAAGCGGACCGCTACATGATCGCGAATGCACAGATTCTCGGGGCGTCGCGCCGTCAGGTGACGATGTCGGTGGTGATTCCGTCGGCGCTGTCGTGGATTCTCGCGAGCTTGCATGTGAGCTTCGGCTTCGCGCTGGTGGGGGCCGTGGTCGGTGAATTCCTCGGCTCGAAGCAGGGCATCGGTCTGCTGATCTCGACCGCGCAGGGCGCGTTCAACGCGAGCGGCGTGTTCGCCGCGATGATCGTGCTGGCCGTGGTGGCGCTCGGGGCCGACTGGCTGCTGACGTCGCTGGAGAAGCGATTGTTGAAGTGGCGTCCGGCGGCCTTCTCGAACGAGTGACGATCGGCGTGAACGGGATGGCCGAGGCATTGCGTCGGCTCCTGTTGCGGCAAAAGCAAAGCGGCGCCTCCTGTTGAGGGAGGCGCCGCTTGTCCTTTGGAGACGACGGTACTGCGCGGGCGTCAGATCTTGAGCTTCGTGACCTTCGTGCCTTCGATATTCAGGTTGGCCATCAGGCCGGCGTTGGTCATCACGATCACTTCCACCGGCGAGGTCGCGGTATTCAGGTCGACAGCGCCGTTCGCACCGATCTTGACCACGGCGACCGAAGCGTCGGCCCCGGCCGTCCAGCCATCCGTGCGCCGGAATTTGTCGAGCGCATCCTGCGTCATGAACAGGAAGATCACGGCCTTCGACTGAGCGCCGATCTGCAAACCGAACGATGCGGTCACGGTGTTGTAGTAGCCCTGCGTGGCGCCGCCAACGCGCAGCGCGCCTTCGCCGTACTCGCCTCCCACCACGAAGCCGGCTTGCAGCACCGACGGGAACACGAGCACGCCGCGCGCCTTGCTGACCAGTTCGCGCGAGCCCTTTACGGACGCATACATCTTGTCGAGCGCCCCATTCACGGCGGCGTCGATCTCACGACGCTTGTTGACATTGGCGCTTGCCGAGTTGTCGCTCTTGTCGGCTTGCGACGGGGTCGTCGTCGTGCAACCGGCCAGCGCGAAGGCGGCAGCGGCAACAGCGACGGAAGTTTTCATCAGGAATTCGCGTTTTTGCATTTTCTCCCTCCGGAAAGCGTGTGCCGAGTGCAGCGATATTGCTGCCATACGGCGAACGGTGTGGATGCGGATAAAACGTCAGGCCGATGAGATCGCCTCTGAGGAGGCGGGGACCAGCGGCAGCTAAACGGACAATGAAGCGGACCATGAAGCGAATGCTAAGGACGGTCGTTCGGCATCCGATGGATGCCGGTGATTGCGGGTGGCAACGCGCGATGTCGATGTTGTGACATCGGCGACGGCTTCCTGATCGACCGGCCAGAGGGCGTAGCGTGTCGCTCACTTCGCGATTTCGCGGGGTCGCGAGCGCGGACGACTTCGCATCGGCGTGACGTCGATTATGCGGTCTCTATCGGCATTGTCAAGAAAATAGCGAGATAAATTTCGTTAACTTGCCGCTATCTTTCGTCAAATTGTAGGCATCCGCCTACGTGCACTCGCGCATGTATTGCTCTTTGAGCGCTTTGCGCGGGTTCGTGCGTGTAGGAATGTCGACGCGATTGCCCGCGGGCGAATCGACACGTTGATCGCGCTTGTAAACCGGTTTGTCAGGTGTGCTGGCGATCTTGTCGGCGAGCGCCTTGCAATGCTCGCGCTTCGAGGGCTCCGCCGCGCTGGCGGTCGCCTGTTGTGCGGCGGCCTGATCGCGGGCGGCTTGCGAGCATTGTTCGGTAGGAAGGGCGCGACCGACGCTGTCGAAGCACACCGGGGTTTGCGCCATGGCGAAGCCGCTGGCGCCGAGTAGCGCGCTTGCGACGGTGGCGTTGAGCAGAGATCGGAAGTGCGTGAGCCGCGTGATGCGGCTCGGGGACATCGGGAACATCGGGGGTAGCGTGGCGGTGCAGCGTGGCATCGACATTCTCCTCAATGGATCCCCGCGATGGCGCGGGTGCGCCTATTCTGGCATCGCCGCAGCCGGATTGTCGATAGCCGCGACGACTTGCCGCGTGGCCGGCATCGCCGTGCCCGGACGATCCGTGCGCAACTCCAGCCGGTAGCCCACGCCGTAGATCGAGCGCACGATTTCCTCGTCCGGCCGGATCGCCTGCAACTTGCGCCGCAGATTCTTGATGTGGCTGTCGACGGTGCGATCCGCGACCACGCGGTGATCGTCGTACATCCGGTCGAGCAGATGCGCGCGCGGGAAGGTCTTGTCGGGATGGCTGGCCAGCGTGGCGAGCAGGCGCAGTTCGACCGGCGTGAGCGGCAATTCGTGACCGTCGAGTTTCGCGTGGTGACGCACGGCGTCAATGACCAGCGCGGGTGTTTGCGGGGTCGCTGCGGTGTTGGCGGTCGTGGCCACCGGCGCGGCGGCGCCCCGAACGCGCCGCAGAATGGCCTTGACGCGCGCGACCACCTCGCGCGGGCTGAACGGCTTGCAGATGTAATCGTCGGCACCCAGTTCCAGACCCAGCAGACGATCCGTCTCCGCAGCGCGTGCGGTCAGCATCACGATCGGCACTTCGGAGATTTCGCGCACGGCGCGGCACACTTCGAGGCCATCCATACCCGGCAGCATCAGATCGAGCAGCACAAGGCGCGGCTGCGTCACGCGCACCGTGGGCAGCACGTCGCGTCCGTCCGTGAGAATGCGGCAGGGCATGCCTGCCACGCGCAGGTACTCGGCGAGCAGCGCGGCGAGCTTCGGCTCGTCTTCGACGATCAGGATCGGCGCGCTGTCGGCCAGTGCCGTCGCGGGCGGCGCTGACGCCATCGACGTGATCGACGTCATGGGGGCGGCGACGGGCGACGCCGTCGACGACAGGGATACCGGCCCGGATGCGACCACCGGGGACGTAACGGGCTGCGTGTGCGTAAGGCTCTGCATAGGGATCGATGGAGGGCAGGCTTAACTCAAAGCCGTCAGGGTCGTCAGGGCTTGGGTACTGAAACAGCTCGAGACCGCGCTCAGTGCGCAGGTCGATGAAGGGGTAGGGATGGCCGCGTCGTGATGACGCGGCAACGTGATCGACAGCGCCAGTCCCCCCAGGGGCGAGTGCCGCGCGACGATCTGGCCGCCGTGCGCTTCGACGATGTGCTTGCACAGCGCCAGCCCCAGACCGGCGCCGCCGCTGCGCCGGCTGCGCGACGCTTCCACGCGGAACAGCCGCTCGAACAGACGGGGCAGCGCATCGTCGGGCACGCCGGGCGCGGAGTCTTCGATCTCCAGCCGTAACTGTGCCTGTGTCGACGACAAATAGACACGCACCGCGCCACCGCCGTCGGTATAGCGCAACGAATTCTCAAACAGGTTGCCGATGAGTTGCGTGAGACGGTGCAGATCACCGTCCACGAAAAGCGTGTCGTCGGGCAGGTGCACGTTCAGCCCGATGCCCTTGGCCTCGAACCAGTCGCGGAAGGCGGCCACCGACGTCGCCACGCGCTCGGTCATATCCACCGGCGCGAACTCGTAGGTCAGTGCGCCCACGTCCGAGAGCGAGAGTTCGTAGAGATCGTCGATCAGCTTGGACAGTTGCGAAATTTCGACGCGTAGCGACGCCAGGGCGTCCTGCGTGAGCGGGCGCACGCCATCTTCCATCGCTTCGATCTCGCCGCGCAGAATCGAGAGCGGTGTGCGCAGTTCGTGGGAGATGTCGGCGAGCAGGTTGCGGCGCACCTGATCGTTGCGCGCGAGCGTGTCGGCCAGACGGTTCAGGTCGACGGCCAGCCGGGCGAGTTCGTCTGCGCCGGCCGTGGGCGCGCGCACGCTGTAATCGCCCATCGCCATGCGGTGGGTGGCTTCCAGTAACGGTGTGACGGGCACGAGCAGACGTTGCGCCACCCGCAACGCAATGGCGCCGAGCAGTGCGATGCCGAGAATCGTCAGGTACATCAGGTTGTCGCCGCGCAGCCAGCCGTGGCCGGTCATGGCGGCGCGCACGACGACCGTCGTGGCCGCCATCGTGACCAGGCCCGTCGCGAAGATCGCGAGGAACAGCTTGCGGGTGATGCCTGAGTTCATGCGTTCGGTGAGTCTCGTTAAGTCTCGCTAAGTGCAACGCCGGACAGCCGGGCCGGACGCGCGGGTAACGACAGGGGAAACGGGGCTGATCTGGCGGGCGCGGACGCCCCTGCCAAGGTCGGCGCGCCATTCTCTCAGCTTCGGAGCCCGGCGCGTCGGGCCTCCACAAATTTTCCTCTATTTGTGCGCAGTGGCTGCACGCCCGGTTCTTACTATCCATCACGAGACTGGCCGCCGAGCCGTTCTCCTCCGACGCTTCGTGCCGCTGTGCGTCGGGCCGCTCATCGTTCATCTCTTTCGAAAGACATCCGGATACGGCATCCGGGACCGGCGCGGGGGCGCCTCACCATGTCGAAACCGTCGATCCTTGCGCGCCCGCTCGCGGGTGTCGTGCGCCTGCGTGCCGTTCTCGTCCCTGTCATGACCGGGGTGACCCGCGCGCGAGCGCGGCAGGCGACGTGCGTGGCCATCGCGAGCCTCCTTGGCGCGAGTGCCGTCCTCTCGGGATGCGCCAGCACGCAGGTCACGGCCACGCCGATGGCCGTCATGCCAATGCCGCGTGTGGCCAACGTCCAGACGGCCGGCTCGATCTACCAGCCGACCACGGCGACGAACTGGTTCGAGACGCCCGTGGCCCATCGTGTCGGCGATCTGCTGACGATTGCGGTGTCGGAGAACTCGACCGGCAGCAGCAAATCGCAGAGCGATACCTCGCGAAGCGCGAGCGCGACGGCCAAGAGCGCCAAGGCCGACGGCGCCGACTCGGTGCTCGAGCGCTGGTTCAACATCGGCCAGCAGGCCAGCAGCTTCAAGGGCAACGGCACGAATACGTCGAGTTCAGCGCTGACCGGCACGATTGCCGTGGCGATCGTGGAGGTGCTGCCTAACGGGGCCTACGTCGTCGGTGGAGAAAAGCAGGTCATGCAGGGCCGCAACATGGAGACGTTCCGCTTCACCGGGGTAGTCAACAAGTTCGACATCTCGCCGGCCAACGTGGTGGCGTCGAGCAAGGTCGGGCAGGCCAAAGTGGCGCGCGTGGATGCCGGTCAGACTGCCGATGGCAGCAACGGCGGCTGGTTGCAATCGATTCTGCTCGACGTTTCGCCATTCTGATGAAGCGCCTCGCGATGGTGCTGGCGCTGGCGGCTGTGGCCAGCGTGACCCTGGGCGGCTGCCTTTTTGCCACCCCGGCCCCGGTAATCGCCGCACAGGTGGCCGCCACGATGGTCTCGACGGGCGTGGTGCTCTCGGACCAGTTGCCGTCGATCTCCCCGCCGACGCAGGCGGCCGCGCCGGAATTGCTCTCGCACAACATGTGCATCGAATTGCCGTCGGACGGCATCTCTGATCTGTTGCCGGCGATTCAGGGGCGGCTGAGGGCATACGGCATCGTGAGCACGATCTACAGTCCGGGCACATGGCCCACGGGCTGCGTCGTGCTCAATTACAACGTGCGTCGCGCGTGGCGCAATTCCTTGTGGGGCAACGCGCCCAGCGAATACCTGGCCTACGCGACGCTCACCCTCAGCCAGAACGGCTCCGTCATCAACACGGTGTATTTCGATGGGCGCTCGTCGACGGTGGAGTCGTGGTCGGCGTCGAACTCGCGCATGGCGCAGCTTGTGGATCGGTTGGTGGTGTTCTGACGGGCGTGGCGTATTCGGTATGCGCGTTGGCGCTACCCGTGAGCGACGACGCGTGAATGTGCCGGACAGGCGATGGCGCTGGCGTGTTGCCGTGCAAGGTCGGCATGACCCGTTCGGGACGTCTTCGCCTCCTGCGCCCATGCGGGGCACCTGCGCGTTTGATGATGTTGCACACGTTACTGACGTCCAGTCGGGTGATCTTCGCGATCTGCGTGGGCGTGAGCGTCGGATGCAGGCGATGCAGTTGGCGTGCGTGATCGGATCTCGTCTCGTCCGGTTGTCGTGGCGTTGCCATGAGAACGTTTTGCAATGCGGGGGTGAGGGTGAAGTATCTCGGGTCGACCCGGAGATTCGACTCGTTTGTCCCGACGAGCCTGGCGAGTGCAGCGAATCGGATGTGGGGATCGGACCCGCAAAATTCGAAACGCATGGTCACGATAGCTCTCACCCTCCCTTTTTGCGGGGAGGGCCGTGATCGATACCGGCTCGCCCCGCGAGACAACGTCGGGAAAGCGATATTTCAACGAGTAGGTACTGCAACCGACCAGATAGGCGAGTTCTTCACAGGTCAGATCGGCGTAGTTCGCTTTGATCCGATTGGCGTGCATCTGTGCGCTTTGTGAAACACCGGATGACGATCCATTTGCGCTTGCGTCGCGCCGGATAGCGTTTCAATCTCTGTTCGCGTCAACGTTGGACATGTCAGATACAGACGCATCGCGTATCGAATGTTGCTCTCCCAGTCATGTCGGCCGGCATATCGACCGACAGGCGACGCCGGTGGCTCCGCGAAAGGGCCGGACGGCGACGCTTGTCGAAGCCCCGCGTTCAATGCCTGATCGCTGCCCTGTTGACCGTCAGTCCACGCGCCTGTCGGAGTGCATGTCGGTTCACATTCGCCGGGTTGGCGCCGGAGACGGCGGCCAGGTCTTGCACTGCGAGCTCAGGGAATCTGGCGTCGCGTGCGCGCATTCCAACCGTGCGGGCGATGCCGTCGATCCCGAGATGGGGCGACATCAGGTACGGGCTTAGGCCGGACGAAGGCGACATGAGACCCGGTGCTGGCGAACGGGCTTTCCTGGGAGGCGGGGCCGGGCAGCGGGCGCAACGGGTTGTGAGACCCAGCCGTCGGCCGGTGTGGGTAAGAAGCTCTGGGAGAAAATCGGGAGGTTCGAACGAATATCCATGCGCCACATTGGTCGGGAGCGGATGGCGCGCTACGCGTTGTCGTCGAAGCATCGTGACGATCGGGATCGTCCCCCGGGCCATCGACCGGATGCCAGATCGTGGCACGCACGGGCGTCGACAGCCTTCGAGATTCGCCCAATGGCCGACAAGGTTGGGGCGGAACCGGTGAGGGGAACGTACGATGCAGATTGGCGCGCCCGACTGGAATCGAACCAGTGACCCTCGGCTTCGGAGGCCGATACTCTATCCCCTGAGCTACGGGCGCTAAGCTGACCACCGATGGGAATGCGCGAGCGCGCGTACCGGCAGGCAAAGAGGTAGAAGCATAGCGGTTTTGCCGCGTGACGTCCATGCCCCGTGCATTCCCATGCCCCACAATGCGGCAATTCTCTATCGGAAGCCCATCGGGCGCGGTTTTGCTGTGCATGCAACGCGGCCGCATTTTGCGCAGAAAGCACGCGGAACACCGCTTTGGCTTTCGCGTAAGTTAGGGAAAATACGGGACTTTTGCGGCGTCTGCGCACCGCCTTGGCATGTCATCGGCCGAGGGTTTGTTGCTACAATGGTTCGTTATTTTGACTGGATGGTGCCAGCTTCCCATGCGAGCTATCCGGTGTGATGCACTCGGTTTCCACAAAAACTATTGAGAGATCCCGCATGAGTGAAGCACATAACGAGCACGAGTCCCTGATCAAAACACCCAAGCAGCTCATCGCCGCCATCATTGCCGGTTTTCTCGTTCCCATCGTCATCATCGTCTTGCTGGTCAATTACGTGGGCAACAACGCCCTGACCGGTGCCGGCAGTTCCGCCATGACCGAAAAAGCCATCGCCGAGCGCATCGCGCCCGTGGCCCACGTCGAGATCAAGGATGCCAACGCACCGCGCGTCTACCAGACCGGGGAACAACTCTATAAAGCGGTTTGCGCGGCCTGCCATGCCTCCGGGGCCGCAGGCGCGCCCAAAGTCGGCTCCACCGAAGACTGGGCGCCTCGCATCAAGCCCGGTTACGACGAAATGCTCAAGATCGCGCTGGCCGGCAAAGGCGCCATGCCCGCGCGCGGGGGCACCAGCCCGGACGACGTGACGGACTACGAGATCGGCCGCGCCATCGTCTATATGGCGAACGCCTCGGGCGGCAAGCTGCCGGAACCGGCGCAGCCGGCCCAACCGGCGCCCGGCGCTGCCGCGCCCGCCTCGGGGGCGCCGGCCGCAGCTTCGGGGGCGGACGCCGGTAGTGCGGCTGCGGCCGCCGCCGCGATGGCGTCGCTCAAGACTGCGGCGCCCGCCGCGGCCAGCGCCGGCGGCAATCTCGACGCCGGCAAGAAGCTCTACGACACCGTCTGTATGGCCTGCCACGCCAGTGGCGTGATGAACGCGCCGAAGTTCGGCGACAAGGCCGCCTGGGCGCCGCGTATCGCCACCGGTATCGAGACGCTGCACAATGCGGCCATCAAGGGCCTGAACGCCATGCCGCCCAAGGGCGGCGCGGCAGGTGCGTCGGATGACGACGTCAAGGCTGCCGTCGACTACATGGTGAGCGCCGCGAAGTAAGCGCCGCGCCTGCCGTCGCCATCGGCGATCCCGCAATAAAAAATCCCCGCTTCGGCGGGGATTTTCGTTTCGACGCTGGCTCACGTTTTCGGCGTACCTCACGTCCGACGGCCAGACCGACAGCCGGGGTCGTGGCCTGTCCGGGCCACCGTCCGGGCGCGCAATGCGTGTCTCAGACGAACACGCAGACGAACGCTCAGACGCGCACGATCATCTGCGGATCGAACGCCGGATTCTCCACACGTCCCTCGAAGCAATAGCCACGGGGATTGCACAGCACCCGGGTGTGCCCAACGCGATAATCGAACGAATCATGCGTATGGCCGTGCACCCACAGCACGGCATCGGACTGGTCGATGAGCGAGGTCAAATCCGAAATGAATGCCGGATTCACGAGCGATCCCGCAAAGCGCGGATGAATGCTCTGGGGTGTCGGCGCGTGATGGGTGACGACCACCGTCGGGCCGTCGTGCGGCGTGGCCAGCGTTCGCGCGAGCCAGGCGACGTTCTCGCGACAGAGCGCCGCGCAATCGTCCGGCGTGAAGAAGGGCAGGTCGGACCACGGCGCGGCCGGGTCGCCGATGCGAATCCGCGTGAAGTCGCGCACGAACTTCTGCGACTCCTCGACCACGGCGTCATGTTTGCCCTCGGCGTCGTACAGCGCGAAATCGGACCACAACGTCGTCCCCACGAAACGCACGCCGCCCAACGTCAACGCACTGCGCTCAAGCAGATGGACGTTGCTTCCCACCGTCAGACGTCGCAATTCGGCCAGCGTGCCGGCGAGCGTCGCACCGTAGAACTCGTGATTACCGGGAACGTAGATGACGGGGCGTGGCAATTGCTTCGCCCATTCGATCGCTTGCGCCGGACGGCTGATGTCGCCGGCAAGAATCGTCACATCGGCTTCGACGTCGGGAATGGCCAGCGGCGCCACGGACAAATGCAGGTCGGACAGGATATGCAGTCTCACGCACCACGCTCCACAAAACTTGGGGATCGGTGCCGCACACGCGTCGCCGCGGTGAGCGTCGGGCATCGGATGGCCGGACGCGGCAGGAAGGTGTGGGCATTGGGCCGAAATCAACGCGATTTGCGTTATGTTTCGCCCGTTTTTTACCGACTATCACCCGCGCTGCGTCGATGGTCAAGATATCTTTGTCTTCGAAAGGATGCGCTCCTATAGTGAAACTTCAACTGATTTCATCCGACGAGAGGAGGCGAGCCTATGCGAAAACTGATGGTGGCAGTCCTGCTTTGTTTGACCGGTCTTGCGGGCGTTGTCGTGGCGTCGAGCCCGGCCACCGCGTGTGACCAGACGTCTTCGGGTAGTGGCAAGTAGCGTTTCCAGCAGTAAGCCAGCATTGGCTTCACGGCGCGCCTGCCGCCGCCGACAGCCCCGGTAAGGACGTCGCCGTTCCTCAGACCAGCCCCCGTACGCGGGGGCTATTCGTTTGTGCGCAGAGGCGGGCGCCGGGCGCTCGGAGACTCAGACGCCGGACGACGACGGTGTCTTGTTCGCGCCGCCGGCGAGCATCGCCTTCAGACTGGCGAGACGGTCCTTGGGCGACATCGGGGCGTCTTCGGGCGGCGGGGGCGGCGCTTCGTCGAGTTGCATCTCGGGCACGAAGCGCGACACTTCGCAGGAGTACGTCTCGCGGGCACGCTTGCGTTTCTTGCACCACGACAGTTGCAGCGTGCGTTGCGCGCGCGTGATGCCGACATACATCAGCCGACGTTCTTCCTCGATCTTCTCGGCGGTGACTTCCTCGTCCTCACGAAGGTGCGGCAGGATACCTTCCTCCACGCCGACGAGAAACACGTGCGGGTATTCCAATCCCTTCGATGCATGCAGTGTCGACAGACGCACGGCGTCGGGATCGTCGCCGTCGCGGCCTTCGAGCATCGACATCAACGCGATGGTCTGCGTGAGTTCCATCAGACTCTTGGCGTCGTCGTCCGCGTCGAGCGAATCGAGCCCTTCGGCGGTGGCCGACGTCTCGCTGCGGGTGCCCTTGCGCTTCATCCATTCGAGGAATTCGAGCACGGTGGTCCAGCGCGACTGCGCCTGACGCTCGTCGAACGTGTCGTACAGATACGCCTCGTAGTGAATGCCTTCCATCAGGTCGTCGATGACCTCGTTGGCCGGGTCGCGCGCCGCCCGCGCCGCAATGCGCTGGATGAAGTCGCAGAATGCACGCAGCGGGTCGAGCTGACGCGGTTGCAAGCGCGCTTCGACCGCCCCCATGTAGACAGCTTCGAACAGCGACACCTTGGCCTGCCCCGCGAAGCTGCCGAGCACTTCGAGCGTGGTGCTGCCCACACCGCGCCGCGGTGTCGTCACGGCACGGATGAAGGCCGGGTCGTCGTCCGGATTGGCGAGCAGGCGCAGATATGCGCACAAGTCCTTGATTTCGGCCTTGTCGAAGAACGACTGACCGCCGGAGAGCACATAAGGAATGCGCTCGCGCCGCAGCACCTGCTCGAAGATGCGCGCCTGATGGTTGCCGCGATAGAGGATCGCGTAATCGCGAAACTCGGCGCGGCGTTCGAACTTGTGGGCGGACAGGCGAAAGACGACCGACTCGGCTTCGTGCTCTTCGTCGTTCATGGCGGTGACGGTGATCGGATCGCCGAGACCGTGTTCGCTCCAGAGCTTCTTCTCGAAGATTTTCGGATTCTTCGCAATCACGTTGTTCGCCGCCGTCAGAATGCGCGACGTCGAGCGGTAGTTCTGTTCGAGCTTGATGACTTTGAGTGTCGGGAAGTCGACCTGCAACTGCTTGAGGTTTTCCAGCGTGGCGCCGCGCCAGCCGTAGATCGCCTGATCGTCGTCGCCCACGGCGGTGAACGCGGCACGCGGCCCGGCGAGCAGTCTGAGCAGCAGATACTGGCAGGTGTTGGTGTCCTGGTACTCGTCGATCAGCAGGTAGCGCAGCTTGTTCTGCCAGCGATCGCGCACTTCCTCGTCGCGCTCGAACAGCTCGGCGGGCAGGCGGATCAGATCGTCGAAATCGACCGCCTGATACGCCTGCAACGTCGCCATGTAGTTGCGATAGACGAGGGCGGCCTGATGCTCGTCGGCCGTCTCGGCAGCGGCCAGCGCGACTTCCGGAGTCACGAGGCCGTTCTTCCAGAGCGAGATCGCCGTTTGCACGCCGCGAATCATCGCCTTGTCGGTGGTGCCGAGCTGCTCCTGAATCAGGCCGAAGCAGTCGTCGGCGTCGAGAATCGAGAACTGCGGCTTCAGTCCGACGTTCTCGGCTTCGCGTCGCAGAATCTGCACGCCCAGCGAGTGGAACGTACAGATGGTGAGCTGATTGACGGGAACCTTGCGGCCCTCTTTGCCCGGCGTGGTGAGTGTCTTGCCTTCGAGCTGCTTGGCCACGCGCTCGCGCATTTCGGCGGCGGCCTTGTTCGTGAAGGTCACGGCGGCGATGTGCTTCGGCTCGAAACCCTTCGCTTCGATGAGCCACGCGATCTTTTGCGTAATCACACGTGTCTTGCCGCTACCCGCGCCGGCCAGCACGAGGCAGGGGCCGTCGAAATAGTGCGTGGCTTCGTTCTGGGCAGGGTTGAGCGGAAAGGACGACATGGTGTGACGCGATGGGAACGAGGAGCGACAACGAAAGCGATGGCCGCGTGCGGCATGCCTGATGGGGCCCGCGACCTCGACGTCTTCCGAACGTCCAGCCGCTTCATGGGAAGCGGCTCATGTGCTCGGGGGCAAGGGCTCACGGGCGACTGACGGGCATGCGCCGGGTGGTGGGCAAGTCTATCACGCAGGTGGCACGCCGCCGTGACACGCCGAGGGCGTTGCCAACGTGTGTCATCTGTGTAGTGTCGACTGTGGGGTCGACGCGACGGGCGGCCGCCGACGTCATGGGACGTGCTGGCGTCGACGCCGACCGGGTGCCTATAATGAAGAACGTTGCCATCGTGGTGAGGTCGCCGTGCAATGCCCAACCTGCGGGACGAACAATGCGACGCGCGCGCTGCACTGTGTGAAGTGCGGCGCAACACTCATGGACGCCGAACCCGGCTTTCGGGATGACGGTCTGGGTGCCGCTGCGGCGGCCGGCGTCACCGGCGCCGCGGCCGGCACTGCCGGCGCGGTCGGTGCCATCGGCGTGATCGATTCGCTGGGTGCGCCGTCGCCCGGTGCCGACGATGGAGCGGCCGACACCTCGTCGTCGGCGTCGCCTGCTGCCAGGCGCGCGAGGCATCGCAGCGGCAAGGCGAACAAGACGAACGAAGAGCCCGGCTGGCTCAATAGCGCACTCGTCATCGCGACGGCCATCTTCGCGGCCATCGCCCTGCTCGGGATCTGGTGGAATCTGCGCGCCCCTTACGTCGACCCTGTACCCAAACCGCCCGGCGGGCTCGCCGTCACACCCTTCAATTCCGGTAACGACGCGCCGGTCGTGACGCCGCAGCAGGGCGGCCCGTCCAATCAGGCCAATCAGACCAGTCAGGCATCCGCCGCGACCGCGCGTGCACAGGCGCTCGCCGCCGTGGACGCCGCCGCTTCCGACGCGGCTGCCGAGGTGGCCGCCACGGCCAGTGCGGTCAGTCCGCCGCCGCTCTCGGCATCTGCCGCAACGGCTGCCCTGACCGCTGCCGCGACCACGCTGTCTGCGCCGCCCGCCACGAAACCGGCGCCCGACGAGATGATGCAATTGCTCAGCCGGCGCGAAGGCACCGACACCACCGCACGCCCCACCGCGAATGCCGATCTGCCCGCGCATTACGACGGCGGCGACATCGGCCCGATCGCGGCGGCCGAGGCGCCGCCGCCAACGTCTTCGCCGGTCGCCTCCGCGCCGTCCGCCGTCACCACGATCGCGGCAGCGCTTGCGCAATGCGAACGCTATCGCTGGTTCGAGGTGATATCGAAGCAGCGCTGCATCTGGGCCGTGTGCAACGGACGTTGGGGCAAGGACGGCTGCCCGGCGGGCACGAATCCCGGCGAATCGCGCTGACGGCATGACGCCAAAGGTATGGAAAACCGGACCGTATTTACGGCAAATTGACAGCCTTTGGCTTTCCCCGTAAAGTGCGCGAGCGTGGTCGGGAGAGCGCGCCGGGAAGCACATGCCGGCGCCGCCGAAGGGGTAATACCCATAAACTCTCAGGCATCAAGGACCGGCCGCGCCGAGGGCATCGCCTTCGATCTCTGGAGAGCGGTTGCCGTGTGCGAGACACGCGGGCAACCCACCGAAGGGGCCGGTCAGTACGTACCGGGCAATCTCTCAGGTACCAAGGACAGAGGGGTCATCTCGCCAACTGGCATTGCGCAGGGCAAGTGCATCAGCACGCGCCGTATGAGTTGTCTGCGCCAAGTGCCGGTCGTCGAGATGACCCCTTTTTGCATTTTCGGGCGGTGCGTCGCGCGTGGCTTTCGCGGTTCGCGGGGCGACATCTTCCGGAATTCATGAACCTTGATGCCTGACGGCCAGATGCCCCGATGACCGAACTCAAACGCACCCCGCTTAACGATACGCACCGCGCTGCCGGCGCCCGCATGGTCGATTTCGGCGGCTGGGACATGCCCGTGAACTACGGCTCCCAGATCGAAGAGCACAACGCCGTTCGCACCGACGCCGGCATGTTCGACGTCTCTCACATGTGCGTGGTCGACCTGCACGGCCCGAGCTGCCGCGAATTCCTGCGCTTCGCCGTCGCCAACAACGTCGACAAGCTGCAAACCCCGGGCAAGGCGCTCTACACCTGCATGCTCAACCCGAGCGGCGGCGTGATCGACGACCTCATCATCTATTACATCGCTGAAGACTGGTTCCGCATCGTCGTGAACGCCGGTACGGCCGACAAGGATCTCGCGTGGATCGGTCAGCTCAACGCGCACGGCGACTACAGCCTGACGATCACCCCGCGCCGCGATCTGTCGATCGTGGCCGTGCAGGGGCCGAACGCCCGCGCCAAAGTCTGGCAGGCCGTGCCGGGCAGCCAGGCCGCGAGCGAAGCCCTCAAACCGTTCAACGCTGCGTTCGCCAAAGACACCGCCTTCGGTGAGCTGATGATCGCGCGCACCGGTTACACGGGGGAAGACGGCTTCGAAGTCATCGTGAATGCCGACCACGTGGCGGCGCTGTGGAAGGCGCTGGTTGCAGTCGGCGTGCGTCCGGCCGGTCTGGGCGCGCGCGACACGCTGCGTCTGGAAGCGGGCATGAACCTCTACGGTCAGGACATGGACGACGACGTGTCGCCGCTCGACGCCGGCCTTGCCTGGACCGTCGAGAAGGAAAGCGAGCGCACGTTCGTCGGCAAGGATTCGCTGCTCTCGCGCGGCCAGACGTGGCGCTTCGCGGGCCTCGTGCTCGACGGCAAGGGCGGCGTGCTGCGCGCGCATCAGGTCGTGGTGACGGACGCAGGCGACGGTGAAATCACCAGCGGCACCTTCAGCCCGAGCCTTCAGCAATCGATCGCTTTCGCCCGTCTGCCCAAGGGCGTGCCGGACGGTGCGACCGTGCATGTGCAAATTCGTGACAAGCAATTGCCCGCACGTGTGGTCAAATTACCGTTCGTGCGTCACGGCAAGGCCGTGGTGGCCTGAGATCGGCGCCACGGTGCGGCGACACGAATTACCGAAAACCGAATACCCCAAACACTGAATCCCGGAGCGTCAACATGGCGAACATCCCCGATAACCTCAAGTACACCGAGTCCGACGAATGGGCCCGCCTCGAAGCCGACGGTACCGTGACGGTCGGCATTACCGACTTCGCACAGGAATCGCTGGGCGACATCGTATTCGTCGAGCTGCCTGACGTCGGCCGCACGGTCGCCGCCGACGAAGCCTCGACCGTGATCGAATCGGTCAAGGCGGCTGCCGATGTGCACTCGCCGGTCAGCGGCGAGATCATCGAAGTCAATCAGAAAGTGCCGGGCTCGCCGGACCTGATCAACGGCGACGCCTACGGCAACTGGCTGTTCCGCGTGAAGCCGTCGAACACGGCCGAGCTGGACAAGCTGCTGAACGCCGAGCAATACGCGGCGAAGATCGGCGGCTGATGCCGACACACGGCGCCGGGAGGGCTTCGGTCCCCCGGTGCCGCTGACTTACCGATCTTACCGATATTGCCCCGCCGTCACTTGCCGTGATCGAACGAGAGATCTGACCCATGAATGCTTTGAACGACCTGCATGCCTCGCGCCGCTCGCTTGCCGAGCTTGAGCAGCGCGACAACTTCTCCGCGCGCCATATCGGCCCGGATACCCCCGAACAACAGGCCATGCTCTCCGAGCTTGGCTACGCGTCGCGCGCCGCGCTGATCGACGCCGTCGTGCCCGCCTCGATTCGTCGCGACGGTACGCAATTCTCGACGTCGCTCGGCGAGTTTGCCGCCGCGAAGACCGAAACGCAGGCGCTGGCGCAACTGCGCGCGCTCGCCGACCAGAATCAGGTCTTCAAATCATTCATCGGTCAGGGCTACTACAACACGTTCACACCGGGCGTGATCCTGCGCAACGTGCTCGAGAACCCCGCCTGGTACACGGCTTACACGCCGTATCAGCCGGAAATCTCGCAGGGCCGCCTCGAAGCGCTGCTCAACTACCAGCAGATGATCATCGACATGACGGGTCTGGCGATCGCCAACGCGTCGATGCTCGACGAAGCGACCGCCGCCGCCGAAGCGATGACGCTGGTCAAGCGCACCGGCAAGTCGAAGTCGAACACGTTCTTCGTGGCCGACGACGTGCTGCCGCAGACCATCGAAGTGGTGCAGACGCGCGCCAGGCCGCTCGGCATCGAAGTGCAGGTCGGCCCGGCTGCGGCTGCCGCCGAAGTCGATGCGTTCGGCGTGCTGGTGCAATACCCGGGTGTCGGCGGCGACGTGCGCGACTATCGCGCGCTGGCCGACGCCATCCATGCCAAGGGCGGCATGCTGATCGCTGCCGCTGACCTGCTCTCGCTCACGCTGCTCACGCCGCCGGGCGAGTGGGGTGCGGACGTGGCCGTCGGTAACAGCCAGCGCTTCGGCGTGCCGATGGGCTTCGGTGGCCCGCACGCCGCCTATCTGGCCACGCGCGACGAACTCAAGCGCTCGATGCCGGGCCGTCTGGTCGGCGTGTCGGTCGATTCGCAAGGCAAGCCGGCGCTGCGTCTGGCGCTGCAAACGCGCGAGCAGCACATTCGCCGCGAGAAGGCCACGTCGAACATCTGTACCGCGCAGGCGCTGCTCGCCATCATGGCCAGCATGTACGCCGCGTATCACGGCCCGCAAGGCCTGCGCATCATCGCCGAGCGTGTGCATCGTCTGACGGCCGTGCTGGCTGCCGGTCTCACCGCGCTGGGCGCCGCGCCGCGTAACGCTACGTTCTTCGACACGCTCACGGTGCCCGTCGCCGGTCGTGCCGACACCGTCCACACCGTGGCTGCTGCGCGCCGCTTCAACCTGCGTCGCGAAGATGCCGACACCGTGGGTCTGTCGCTCGACGAAACCAGCACGCGCGCCGATGTGATCGCGCTGTGGGAAGTGGTCGCCGAAGGCCTGGGCAAGAGCGCAGTCTCGCTGGACTTCGACGCCATCGAAGCCACCGTCACGAACGGTTTCCCGGTGACGCTCACGCGTCAGAGCGCCTACCTCACGCACCCGGTGTTCAACCGTTATCACTCCGAGCACGAAATGCTGCGTTACCTGCGCAGCCTGTCGGACAAGGACCTGGCGCTCGACCGCACGATGATCCCGCTGGGTTCGTGCACGATGAAGCTCAACGCCACCTCGGAAATGCTGCCGGTGACGTGGCCGGAGTTCGGTCAGATCCACCCGTTCGCACCGACCACGCAAACCGTCGGCTATCGTTCGATGATCGATCAGCTCGAACAGATGCTGGTGGCCGCCACGGGCTACGCCGCCGTCTCGCTGCAACCGAATGCCGGTTCGCAGGGCGAGTACGCGGGTCTGCTCATCATTCAGGCGTATCACGCGTCGCGCGGCGAAGCGCATCGCGACATCTGCCTGATTCCGGCGTCGGCACACGGCACCAACCCGGCATCGGCACAGATGGCCGGCATGCAGGTCGTGGTGGTCGCGTGCGACGCGAACGGCAACGTCGATCTGGCCGACCTGCAAGCGAAGGCCGAGCAGCATCGCGAGCGCCTGGCCGCGATCATGATGACGTACCCGTCCACGCACGGTGTGTTCGAAGCCGGCGCGCGTCAGATTTGCGAAATCGTGCACGCCAACGGCGGTCAGGTGTATGTCGACGGCGCGAACATGAATGCCATGGTCGGCCTGTGTGCGCCGGGTGAATTCGGCGGCGACGTCTCGCACCTGAACCTGCACAAGACGTTCTGCATTCCGCACGGCGGTGGCGGCCCGGGCGTCGGCCCGGTCGCGGTGGGCGCGCATCTGGCGCAATTCCTGCCGAACCAGCGCTCGACGGGCTACTCACGTGATGCGCACGGCATCGGTGCCGTGTCGGCGGCGCCGTACGGCTCGGCGTCGATTCTGCCGATCTCGTGGATGTACGTTGTCATGATGGGCGCACAGGGCCTGACGGCGGCGACCGAGACGGCCATCCTGAACGCTAACTACCTCGCCAAAAAGCTCGCGCCGCACTACCCGGTGCTGTACTCGGGACCGGGCGGACTGGTGGCGCACGAGTGCATTCTGGATCTGCGTCCGCTCAAGGACACCAGCGGCATCACGGTAGACGACGTGGCCAAGCGCCTGATGGACTTCGGTTTCCACGCACCGACGATGAGCTTCCCGGTGCCGGGCACGCTGATGGTCGAGCCGACCGAGTCGGAATCGAAGCACGAACTGGATCGTTTCATCGAAGCGATGGTCACGATTCGCGAGGAAATTCGCGCGGTGGAAGAAGGCCGCGCCGATCGCGAAGACAACCCGCTCAAGCACGCACCGCACACGGCCGCCGTGGTGACCGCCGACGAATGGACGCACGCGTATGCGCGCAGCCAGGCGGCGTACCCGGTGGCGGCGTTGCGTGAGCGCAAGTACTGGCCGCCGGTCGGACGTGCCGATAACGTCTACGGCGACCGGAACTTGTTCTGTGCCTGCGTACCGATGAGCGACTACGAGTAACAGACGTCGCGAAGATTCGACAAACGGGGGCCGGCAGAAACATTGCTGGCCCCTTTTTGTCTCTATGGATGTCACGCGGATGCGCCAGACTGGTGGCATTCGAGGCGTCACAAAAACGTATCAGAACTTCAGGAAAGCGTCATGGCCGTTTCAGTTTTCGATTTGTTCAAGATCGGTATCGGACCGTCGAGTTCGCATACCGTGGGGCCGATGCGCGCAGCGCTGATGTTCGTGCAGGGATTGGAGCGCGACGGATTGCTGCCGCAGGTGGCGACATTGCGCGCCGAGTTGTACGGCTCGCTCGGGGCCACCGGCAAGGGCCACGGCACCGACAAGGGCGTGCTGCTCGGTTTCATGGGCGAGGCGCCCGATACCGTCGATCCGTCGACGATTGCCGCGCGTCTGGCGACGCTGCGCAAGGAAAAGGCGCTCTCGATTCTCGGCAAGCACGACGTGCCATTCGTCGAGAAGGAACACATGGTGTTCTACCGTCGCGAGGCGATGGCCGAGCACCCGAACGGCATGAAATTCCATGCGTTCGATGGCGCGGGCAACAAGCTGCGCGAAGGGCGCTATCTGTCGGTGGGCGGCGGCTTCGTGGTGACGGCGGGCGCGTCGAATGCGCAGGTGCTCTCGGCGCACGATCAGTTGCCGTACCCGTTCCGCACGGGCAAGGAATTGCTGGAGATGTGCCGCGCGAGCGGCAAAACCATTGCCCAGTTGATGTGGGAAAACGAACTGGTCTGGCATCACGGTGAGAACGCGCAAGACGATATCCGTCGTGGCTTGCTCAACATCTGGAGCGTGATGCAGTCGTGCGTGACGCGCGGGTGCGGTATTGGCAACGACGAAGCCGACGGCGAACTGCCGGGGCCGTTGCACGTGCGACGTCGCGCGCCGGAGTTGTACCGTCAACTGACGCAACGCGCAGAGCGCACGCTGTCCGACCCGCTGTCGGTGATGGACTGGGTGAACCTGTACGCGATCGCCGTCAACGAAGAGAACGCCGCAGGCGGGCGCGTGGTGACCGCGCCGACGAACGGTGCCGCAGGCATCATCCCCTCGGTGCTGCATTACTACGACCGGTTTGTCCACGGCGCGAACGAGCAGGGCGTGATCGACTTTCTGCTCACCGCCGGTGCTATCGGCATCCTGTACAAGCTCAATGCGTCGATTTCCGGCGCGGAAGTGGGCTGTCAGGGGGAAGTCGGCGTGGCGTGTTCGATGGCAGCGGGCGCGCTCGCGGCGGTGCTCGGCGGCACGGTCGAGCAGGTCGAGAACGCGGCCGAGATCGGCATGGAGCACAACCTGGGTCTGACGTGCGACCCGGTCGGCGGCCTCGTGCAGATTCCGTGCATCGAGCGCAACGCGATGGCGTCGGTCAAGGCGGTGAACGCGGCCCGTATGGCGCTGCGCGGCGACGGCGCGCACTATGTGTCGCTCGATTCCGTCATCAAGACGATGCGCGAAACCGGCGCCGACATGAAGACGAAGTACAAGGAAACGGCGCGTGGCGGGCTGGCGGTGAATATCGTCGAGTGCTGATGGCCTGACGTCGATACCGACGAGAGCCGCGTGACGAAAGTCCCGCGGCTTTTGTTTTTTGCGATCCGCCTTTCGAATTGGTGACCTCGCAAGAGACTCGCCGCACAAATGCCAAAGCTTGCCGGAGTGCCCTCACAGAGAATGTCGGGATTTTTCAGCCGCCGTCGTCACCGGTGTCCAAGGTCGCGGCGGCCGTTCTCAAAGGGGGTGGTCAATGCGAAGGAAACAATCCGGCATTTTCCTGGTGTCTGCCGCGATTGCGGTGGCTGTCGTGGGTGCGCTGATTACGTTCTGGGGTGTTCAGCAGGCACGCCAGATGCGCATCGAGCGGGCGGAGCGGATCGGGGAATCGCTCAAAACCATCGGCAATGCCGTCGAGACGTTCACGGTCAAGCATCACGGGGAAATCGACAAGTTGCTGTCGGGCAAGGGAGGGGATGCGCTCCAGATCAACGGCGTCGAGTTCCGGCGCAAAGTGCTGCCGGATAACAGCGTCCGCCTCGAGAACCTGAACGCCACAACGTTGATTCAGGCGTTGCGGCTGCCGGGCGTCTCGGACAAACCGCCGCCCGGTGTGGGGCAGTACGAGATTCACGTCGACCGCGTGTGCGAAGTGAAGGACGCCTGTCGGATCGAAACGCTGACATTCCTGACCGAACCGATACGGCAGACGTACTCGTCCGACGCGGACATCAACATGTCCAGCATTGCAGCACGCAAGATCGGGACATACGGTGGTCTGTCCACGTCCGGTAACCCGGGCCAGATCCGATTCATCGATCAGGCCGAGGGCGTGTTGCCGATCGTCAATCCGAAAGGAGGCGTTGCGGGGTTGCTCGCCATGCGCGGCGGTTCTCAGACCAAGGATCTCAACAATACGGTCTCACGCGACGGATCACGCGCCATGTCGGGCGATCTGAATTTTGCGGATGCGGAGGCGAAAGACGCATCCAACGAGCCCATTAGGCACAACATTGCGGGGGTGGGGAATATCGAGGGCAACGGACATCTGAGGATGGGCTCGCTGGATGTTGGGGCTGACGCAAATTTTAATGGCACGCTGAATCTGCAATCCAAGAGCGACATCGTCGGTGCGAAAGACATCGAAGGCTCGGGGAAACTCTCCATGCAGACGGTGACCGCGAAAAGCGCGACGGTCGGTGCTTTATCCGCTGACGAGAAGGGGGCCATGGTGAGCGGCCAGTTGCAGATGGCGGGCAACGACATCGACGATGCGAAGAAGGTTTCTGCGGAGGAGGTGTTGGCGGACTCTGTCCGGTCAGAAAAACTCAAGGCGATGGGAGGCATCGTCGAGTTCGAAAAAGATAAGCTCGCGATCGAGGGCGGCGGTTGCAGCGTCAATGGGATCAGTCTGGATACAGACGGCAGAGTGCTGTCGTGCCAGTTCCGCAACAATGCCTGGGTGTGGCAACTTGCGAGCATGCCCCGAAGCGTGACGGATGTGCCGACCAAGCTGGTGGAGGAGATCACCGACGTGGCCCGTCAAGGCAATCAGCTCTGGCTGGCCGAAATCCCGGTTGACGGGTCAAGGCTCGACAACCGTGGTCGGAACCGCGTGCGCGCCGACAACCTCGCACTCATCGAAATCAAAGGGGCGCTCGGCTGTTCGGATTCTCGTCACCCCGAGAACTCAGACCAATGGGAGAGGCGTGGTCACCTTTATACGGACAGGTATTGGAGCGACGGACGCATCCAGTTCTCCAACTACTTCGATGGTGTCTCGTTCGCTAAAGACGCGCGCGCGCTCATCAACACCCGTGCCAACAGGTCACGGAAGATCCTGTGTCTGGTCACCCGGCAGGAAAATCTTTCCGTGTTCGCCTACGAGCCGAAACACATCTCCCAATTCTCCATTGGCTGGATCAGTCACCCCGGAGGCCAAACGAAGCAACGCGCTATCGAAGGGATTCGCAGCGGTGACTCGGGGGTGAAGGTTATTCCGACGTTCCACGGTAGCAGTAGTCCGGATTTCATGCGTCAGATCAACACCATGTTCGCCGGCAGTCCGAGCGAGATCTGGGACAGGAAGGACGTCATCAAGTGAGCTCGGCGCGTTGCATGAGCGTCATATGACAGTCACATTCCCCCGCTAATCTACACATCGATGTCTCCTTGCCTTGTCTTTGAGCCGCCCGGCGAATGCCGAGCGGCTTTTTTATTGCTCGTCGTCCAGGAATGATCCGCAGATAGGAAAAAGCGCAAAGTGCCGCGTCTATCTGTCGAATCTGCTCGATTCTTGCGATTCTCCTTCCCTTGCCTCCTTTTCCTCAACGGGACAGAGGCTGTTCGAAATGACGACAGGAGACGATCGCTATGGAGAGTTGGCTCAAATCGATGGTCGATGCCATCGGGGGGGTGTTGTCCGGTTACCCGCTTGTCATCGCGTTGCTCGGCGCAGGTCTGTACTTCACTTTGCGGTTCGGCGGCATACAGTTCCGCGCGTTGGCGCACAGCGTTTGCCTGTTGCGTAAGTCGGGCAGCACCGGCGGCATCTCGCCGTTTCAGGCCTTCGCGACAGGGCTGGCGAGTCGTGTCGGTACCGGAAATATCGCCGGGGTTGCCGTCGCGCTGACCATTGGCGGTCCCGGGGCGATTTTCTGGATGTGGATGACGGCGTTGCTCGGTATGGCGTCGGCGTTCGTCGAGTCGACACTCGCGCAAATCTTCAAGGTGCCGCATCGCGATGACACCTTCCGGGGCGGTCCGGCGTACTACATCCAACTCGGCCTCGGATCGCGCAAGTTCGGGATCGTGTTCGCCATCGCACTGCTCTACACATTCGGCTTTGCGCTCAACTCCGTGCAGTCGCACTCGATTGCGGAAGCGCTGGAAGCGTCGTTTGGCTGGGAGCGTCAGTGGATCGGTATCTCACTGGTGTTGCTCACAGCGCCGATCATCTACGGTGGCGTGCGACGTGTCGCACGGATGGCGCAATGGATCGTGCCCGTGATGGCCGTCGCCTATCTGAGCCTTGCAGCGTTCGTCTGCATCGTGCATATCCACGAGATCCCGGACATGATCGCGATGATCTGGCGTCATGCTTTCGGGCTGGAACCTGCGGCGGGTGGCATCGCCGGATATGCCGTCAGTCAGGCCGTGCTGATGGGGGTCAAGCGCGGACTCTTCTCGAACGAGGCCGGCATGGGCAGTGCGCCGAATGCGGCGGCGGTGGCGACGACGAAGCATCCGGTTCAGCAGGGGTTGATGCAGATGCTCGGCGTGTTTTTCGACACGATCGTAGTGTGCTCCGCCACAGCTTTCATGATCCTGCTTTCGGGGCAGTTCGTGCCGGGCGCTGCGCCGGAAGGATCGGTGCTGACACAGCGCGCACTTGCCACGCATTTCGGCGAGTGGGCGGTCGTCTTCACCGGCATTACCGTGTTTTTCCTCGCCTACTCCAGCGTGCTCGGCAATTACGCGTATGCGGAGGTGAACATGGACTACATGACGCAACGCCCCTGGCTGCTCAACATCTTCCGCGCTTTCGTGTTGCTGGCGGTCATGCTCGGCTCGGTTGCGAGCTTGCCGATGGTATGGAGTCTGGCCGATGTCGGCACCGCGTTGATGGCGTTCATCAACCTCGTGGCGATCGGATTGCTGATGAAGTACGCGCGGGTCGCGTGGCACGACTATCAGCGCCAACGTAAGGCGGGTGTCGCGGAGCCCGTCTTCACGCGCGACGCCATGCCGCCCGAACTGCGTGAGCGGTTGCCCAAGGACGTCTGGTGAAGTGAAAAAAGGCCGGTGAGTCATCCTCACCGGCCTATGTACGTCTTGCGTGGCTTAACGCGCTATCGCAAGCGCGTGATGGCGTGACTTACTTGCCACCGACCGTTTCCAGCACGGTCCACTTGCCGTCGACGACCTTGTACAGCGTGATCGAGCCGTACTTCAGGTCACCCTGCGCGTCATAGGCCAGCTCACGCGTGGTCACGCCGGGCATGCTCGTCTTGGCCAGCACCGGCAGGTACTTCACCGGATCCGTCGAGTTGGCCTTCTTCATGGCCGACATCATGGCCATCGCGCCGTCATAGGCATACGGCGAGTACGTTTCCGGACCCGCACCGAACTTGGCCTTGTAGCGCGACTCGTAAGCGGCGCCGCCGGGCATCTTGTCGAGCGGCAGACCCGCCAGCGAAACGACCGAACCGTTGGCGGCGTCGCCGGCGATCTTCAGGAAGGCGTCCGACTTGACCATCTCGCCTGCCATCAGCGTGGCCTTGATGCCCAGTTCGCGCATTTGCTTGGCGAGCGGGCCGGCTTGCGCATCGGCGCCGCCGTAGAACACCACGTCCGGGTTGGAGCGCTTGAGGTTGGTCAGAATGGCGCGGAAGTCCACGGCCTTGTCGTTGGCGAACTCACGGCGCACGATCTTACCGCCGGCAGCCTTCGCGGCCTTCTCGAACTCGTCGGCCAGCCCCTGACCGTACGCAGTGCGGTCGTCGACGATGGCGATGTTCTTGAAGCCCAGCTTCTTGACGGCGAACGTACCGACAACCGAACCCTGCTGGATGTCCGACGTCATCATGCGGAAGGTCGTCTTGAAGCCTTGCTTGGTGTATTCCGGTGCCGTCGCCATGGCGATTTCGGGGATGCCAGCCTGTGCGTAGATGCGCGAGGCGGGAATCGTCGTGCCGGAGTTGAAGTGGCCGAGCATGCCCTTGATGCCGTTGTCGACCAGCTTCTGCGCCACCAGCGAGCCCTGACGCGGGTCAGCCTGATCGTCTTCGGCCTGCAACACGAACTTCACCGGCTTGCCTTCGATGGTCGGCTTGGTGGCGTTGTACTCGTCGACAGCCAGCTGGATGCCGTTCTGCATGTCCTTGCCGTAGTGGGCCTGAGCGCCCGTGAGCGGTGCGGCAAAACCCAGCTTCACTTCCTGCGCCTGTTGCGCATTGGCTGCGCCGGACGCGACCAACCCGGCAAGCAGTCCCGCGACTGCGACGGCGCTAGCCGTAAGCTTCGATTGCATCAACCCTCTCCTTGCATGTGTTTGTCGTTGAGTGGCGTGTCTGCGGGATCGCCGCGGCACGCCTTTCTTGAAACGTCGTCATTACCAGGCCGGTTGACCCGGGACGGCATTCATCGCAATCAAACGCAAAATGCGTCCGACGCGGCAGTATTGGATGGCTGCTCGCGCCGGTCAAGAGGGAGAAATTCCGATAGAAGGTGCTACCGGGTTATGGCGACGGTTGCGCCGCCGGGGCCTGGGTGCCACCCGACCCGCCTACCGCATCGGTGTCGGACGTCTTGCCGTCGCGGATTTCCTGCAACCGGGTCTCGGCGGCGGCGTAGCGGGCCAGCACGGCGGCGCTCGGTGCGCGGTCCAGTCGACTTACGACGAACAGCGCCAGCCCGCCCAACGTGAAGCCCGGCACGATCTCGTAGAGGTCGAACCAGCCGAACTGCTTCCAGATCAGTACCGTTGCCGCGCCCACGACAATGCCCGCGAGCGCGCCGTTGCGCGTGACGCGCGGCCACAGCAGCGTGGCGAGTACCAACGGACCGAACGCGGCGCCGAAGCCCGCCCACGCGTAGCTCACCATGCCGAGCACACGGCTTTCCGGGTCGAGCGCGAGCAGCACGGCGATCACGGCCACGGCCAGCACCATCGTCCGACCGATCCACACGAGGCGCCGCTGACTCACCGGGCCGCGCGCGAACGTCTTGTACAGGTCTTCCGTCAGCGCGCTGGAGCACACCAGCAATTGGCAGGACAAGGTGCTCATCACCGCCGCGAGGATGGCCGCGAGCAGCACGCCAGCGAGCCACGGCGTGAAGAGTTGCTGCGTCAGCGCGATGAAGATCGTTTCCGAGTTGGCGTTCACGCCGGCGCCGAGTTCCGGGCGTGCGCTGTAGAACGCCAGTCCGAAAAAGCCCACGGCGACGGCGCCGGTCAGGCACAGCACCATCCATGTCATGCAGATGCGGCGTGCCTTCGGAATCGCGGCGGCCGAGCGCGCGGCCATGAAGCGAACGAGGATGTGCGGCTGGCCGAAGTAGCCGAGGCCCCACGCGAGCAGCGACAGCACGCCGACGGGGGCGAGGTCGCCGAGCAGGTCCGTGTGGGCCGGGTGGACGGCGGTCACGGCGTCGATGGCGATAAACGGACCGCCGTCGATGGTGATCACGGCAATCGGCGTGACGACCAGCGCCGCGAACATCAGCGACGCCTGCACCGTGTCCGTCCAGCTAACCGCCAGAAAGCCGCCGATGAAAACGTACGCGATGGTGGCCACGGCGCCGATCCACAGCGCGGTGTGATAGTCGAGGCCGAACATCGTCTCGAACAGACGGGCGCCGGCCACGACGCCCGACGCGCAGTAGATCGTGAAGAAGATGAGAATCACGAGCGCCGTGACGATGCGCAGCACATGGCTACGGTCGTCGAAGCGTTGCGTCAGATACTCGGGCAGCGTGAGCGCATTGCCGCAGACTTCGGTGTGCACACGCAGCCGTGCGGCCACGAGACGCCAGTTGGCCCACGCACCGATCGCCAGACCGATGGCGATCCACACGCCGGACAGACCGCCTACGTAGATGGCGCCGGGCAGGCCGAGCAGCAGCCAGCCGCTCATGTCGGACGCCCCGGCGGAGAGCGCAGTGACGAAGCTGCCGAGGCGGCGTCCGCCGAGGATGTAGTCGGACAGATTGTTGGTGGAGCGGTAACCGAGCCAGCCGATGACCAGCATCAATATCAAATAGACGGTGAACGACACCGCCGTGGGGTTCCAAACAGACACGTTGGACATGTTGCCTCCTTGTACGGCGCACAAGCGCGTCGCGCCTCTTCCGGCATGACGAAAGGGGTGCTACGCGTACTGACGGCCGCGGTGGCCGGCGATACGTGTCGCCGGCACGGGTTAACCGCGCTGAAGCGGTGAGACGCGTTATATGTCGGGGGCGGGCGCGACGATACCCCGAAATCGCTCAAATTGCGCATCTACGCATTTAGCGGTGCGTCACTGGTGCATCCGGAAATGTGACGCCAAACATTCCCCGCAGTGCGCCGCATAACCGCGCGATTCGTTGCGGGACGATCGTCGACGAAGCGGTGACTGGGCGCGGGAAGGCGGAGGAGAAGTTGGTAAATCCGGGGGAGGCGGGCGCGGCGGGGTTGCCGGGGAGAGGCAGAGGCGAAGTGGTGAGAGGGGACGAGAAGCGCGAGAGTAGCGGGAGAGAAGCGGACGAGAAGCGGGCGAGAAGCGGAGGAAACGCGAAGACGAACGAAGAAGACGTAGGCGAGTGGGCCGCCAGATTTAGGACGAATCCGGGAGGAGACGTCGCTAAATCCGGCGGACGACCTGCGATTAGCCGATGGTCATGAGGTTGGCATTACCGCCCGCTGCGGCCGTATTGACGGACACCGAGCGTTCGCACAACAGACGCTCCAGCGCGTAGTCGTCGCCAGCGGCCAGAGCTTCCGGCGCCAGACCCTGCATCGAGAGGATGGGGCCGTTGCGCGTTGCGATGCGACGGTTCAGCGCGCGCAGTTCGTCGCTATCGCCTTCGAACAGCACGGCGGCGAGGGCGGCTTCGCTGGCGGCGTCCACCCCGGCAGCGAGCACCGACGCCCGGCCCTTGAGGGCGGCGGGCAACGCACTCACCAGTTCGCGGGTGGCAGCGCTCTCCGCGAACACGGCGTTGTTACCCGTGGCCAGCACGGCGGCCAGTTGCGTGCGTGCGCCGAGCGCCGTCGCTGCCACACACAGCACTGGGCCACGCGGCTCCAGACCATACGTGTTGCGCTCGCCGGTCGGACCCGGCAGCACCGCCGTGGCGTCGAGGGCAGACGTCGCCAGATAGCGGTCGACGCGATCGATCGCGGCGGCGCTCTCCGGTTGCTGACGCAGCCAGTCGCGATAGCTCACCAGCGGCGAGAGCGCGGCTTCGTTGCGATTCAGTTCCGGGGCGAGTGCCGCCGGACGCGTTGCCAGCAGACGCGGCAGATACATCGGACCCCCGGCCTTCGGACCCGTGCCGGAGAGGCCTTCGCCGCCGAACGGCTGCACGCCGACCACGGCGCCGATCACGTTACGGTTCACGTAGACGTTACCGACATGCGCCCGCTCCGTCACGTAGGCGATGGTCTCGTCGATACGCGTATGCACGCCGAACGTCAGGCCATAGCCGGTGCCGTTGATCTGATCGAGCAACTTGTCGAGCTGCGCGCGCTTGAAGCGGATCACGTGCAACACCGGGCCGAAGACTTCGCGTTGCAGCGCCTTCAGGTCGGTCAGCTCGATGAGCGTCGGCGGCACGAAGGTGCCATGACGGGCGGCGTCCGGCAGCGTCAGTTGCTCGACCGGGAAGCCCTTGCCGCGCATCTGTTCGATGTGACGGTTGATGCCGTTCTGCGCCTCGGCGTCGATCACCGGACCGACGTCGATCGACAGACGGTCCGGGTTGCCGATGGCCAGCTCCTGCATCGCGCCCTTGAGCATGTGCAGCGTCTTGTCGGCGATGTCGTCTTGCAGGCACAGCACGCGCAGTGCCGAGCAGCGCTGACCCGCCGAATCGAAAGCGGAAGCGAGCACGTCGTACACGACCTGTTCGGGCAGCGCCGACGAGTCCACGATCATCGCGTTCTGGCCACCGGTCTCGGCGATCAGCGGAATCGGACGACCGTTGGCGTCCAGACGATCGGCCAGCGTGCGCGCGATGATGCGTGCGACTTCGGTCGAGCCGGTAAACATCACGGCCTTGGTGCGGGCGTCGGCGACCAGCGCGGCGCCCACGGTTTCGCCCGTGCCCGGCAGCAGTTGCAGCGCGCCGGACGGAATGCCTGCGGCCTGCATCAGACGCACGGCTTCGGCTGCGATGAGCGGCGTTTGCTCGGCAGGCTTCGCGATGACCGGGTTGCCTGCGGCCAGCGCGGCGGCGACCTGACCGACGAAGATGGCGAGCGGGAAATTCCACGGGCTGATGCAAAGCACCGGGCCAAGCGGGCGGTGGGTGTCGTTGGAGAAGCCCTGACGGATCTGCGCGGCGTAGTAGCGCAGGAAGTCGACGGCCTCGCGCACTTCGGCCACGGCGTTCGGCAACGACTTGCCGGCTTCGCGCACGCACAGCCCCATCAGCGTGGGCATGTGGGCTTCGAGCAGATCGGCGCCGCGCATCAGGCAGTCGGCACGCTCTTCGACCGGCGTGGCTTGCCAGATCGGGGCAGCGGCCACGGCGTGCGCGAGTGCGGCTTCGACGTCGGCGGACGTCGCTTCGATGACCTGACCCACGATGTCGCGCAGATCGGCCGGGTTACGCACAGCACGCGGCGTGCTTTCGGTACGTTCGCCGTCGGCCAGCATCGGAGCGGCGCGCCACGGCGTGCCGGCGCTGGCCAGCAAGGCCGACGACAACGACGCGAGGCGGTGTTCGTTCGAGAGATCGAAGCCCGACGAGTTGGCGCGCGATACGCCGTACAGGTCACGCGGCAGCGGAATCTTGGCGTGCGGCGCGCCGAGCGGTTGCACCTTCTCGGCTTCCGAAATCGGGTCGGCGATCAGTTCGTCGACGCTGACGGTCTCGTCGGCGATGCGGTTCACGAACGACGTGTTGGCGCCGTTTTCCAGCAGACGTCGCACGAGGTAAGCGAGCAGCGTTTCATGCGTGCCGACCGGTGCGTACACACGGCACGGGCGCGCCAGCTTGCCTGCGGCGATCGGCCCAACGACTTCCTCGTACAGCGGTTCGCCCATGCCGTGAAGGCATTGGAACTCGTACTGACCGGGGTAGTAGTTGTTGCCTGCGAGGTGATAGATCGCGGAGAGCGTGTAGGCGTTGTGCGTGGCGAATTGCGGGTAGATGGCATCCGGCACGGCCAGCAGCTTCTTCGCGCAGGCGAGGTATGAGACATCCGTATAGATCTTGCGCGTGTAGACCGGATAGCCTTCCAGGCCGTCGACCTGCGCACGCTTGATTTCCGTATCCCAGTAAGCGCCCTTGACCAGACGCACCATGATGCGGTGACGGCTGCGACGCGCCAGATCGATGATGAAGTCGATCACGAACGGGCAGCGCTTCTGATACGCCTGCACCACGAAACCGATACCGTTCCAGCCGGCCAGTTCCGGGTCGAAGCACAGGGCTTCGAGCAGATCGAGCGAGATTTCGAGGCGGTCGGCTTCTTCGGCGTCGATGTTCAGGCCGATGTCATACGAGCGGGCCAGCTTGGCGAGCGACTGCACGCGCGGCAGCAGTTCCGAGACGGTGCGCTCGTGCTGGCTGCGCGAGTAGCGTGGGTGCAGCGCCGAGAGCTTGATCGAGATGCCGGGGCCTTCATAGATGCCGCGACCGGCCGAGGCCTTGCCGATAGCGTGGATGGCCTGCTCGTAGCTCGCGTAGTAGCGCTGCGCGTCTTCTTCGGTCGTCGCCGCTTCGCCGAGCATGTCGTACGAATAGCGGAAGCCCTGCGCTTCGTACTTGCGGCTGTTGGCCAGCGCTTCGGAAATGGTTTCACCCGTGACGAACTGTTCGCCCATCAGACGCATGGCGATGTCCACGCCCTTGCGGATCAGCGGTTCGCCGCCACGGCCGATCAGGCGCGTGAGGGCCTTCGTGAGACCGGCTTCGCTGGTGGTGGTGACGAGCTTGCCGGTGATCATCAGGCCCCAGGTGGCGGCGTTGACGAACATCGACGGCGAGTTGCCCATGTGGGCGTGCCAGTCGCCCTTGCTGATCTTGTCGCGAATCAGGGCGTCGCGCGTGGCCTTGTCGGGAATGCGCAGCAGCGCTTCGGCCAGACACATCAGTGCCACGCCTTCCTGGCTGGACAGCGAGAACTCGTGAATCAGTCCCTCGACACCCCCGCCGGTGCTCTTGCCGCGCAGGGCGACGACGAGCTTGCGTGCGAGGTCCGATGCCAGCGTAGCCGTGGCCGGTGCGAGCTTCGCCTGACCGACCAGCACGGGCACGCACTCCGGCTCGGGACGGCGGTACGCCGCCGTGATCGCCGCACGCAGCACCGATTGCGGTTGCACGTTCTGGGCGAATTCGAGGAACGGGTGCGGCACGGTGTCGTCGCCGGCATGGCCGTCGATCACCTCGGTACCCGACTGGGTTGCACCACTGAGTTCAGGGGGCAGCGCGCCGCTCTCGATGCGCTCCAGATAGGCGAAGATGGCCTGTTTGATGAGCCAGTGCGGGGTGCGCTCGATTTGCTGGGCAGCCGTCTTGAGCCGCGTGCGCAGGATGTCGTCGACTTTGACGCCGAGGGTGGTGTTAGCCATGAGAGGGTTACCTGATGACGCAAAAACGTGACACCCATAGCGGGTGAATTGCGGCATCGTAACCGGGTTTCGAAAGAGGTGCAACCAGAGTCAAAAATGCGGTTGCACCGACGGGGTCGCTTTGGGGTTGCGCCCTTTGCGCGGCTACTTCTGGTCGCTGCCGTACGCCTTGCCGAGGTACTCGGAAATCAGCTTGACCTGATCTTCGGGAATCGGCGCGCCGTAGACCTTCACCATCTTCGTGACTTCGGCGCTCCAGAAGGCCGACGGCATTGGCGGCTGCGAGTTGATGTAGTCCACCGAGTGGCACATCACGCACCAGGCGCTGGCCGCCTGATGGCCCGCGAGCGTCGAGGCCTTGAGCTGCGCCGTTTCCTGCGGCAGCTTGATGTCGAGTGCGTGGGCAGGTGTTCCTGCCAATATACCTGCCAATACGCCGGCCAGACCGAGCGCCCGCGCTGCTGCGCGCGTCAGATCACGCGTGAATTTCGGATTTTTCATGATCGTCCCCCGCCTTAAGCCGCAACCACGCGTACGGATTCCACGCCGTTACGCAGATAGCCCGCCGGATTCCACAACGATTGCAGCGGTTGTGTCACCCCGGCGCGATTCGTCGCCCTGACTTTCAGGACGTACTCGCCGGCCTGCGGTGGCGTGAACGACGCCGTCCACTCGCGAAACGAATACTTCGACAACTCGCTGCCCAGCTTCGCGGCCTGCCACGTCTGGCCGCCGTCGGCGGAGAACTGCACGTCGCGAATCCCTTCACCGCCGTCGAACGCAATGCCTCGCACCCGCATCGCGCGGCCCGCCGCGACTTGCTGACCGTCGCTGTGGCTGGTGACGAAGGAGCGCACGGTGAAGCGCCCGATCGGTTTCGTCTTTTCCGGCGCTTTGCCCGGCTCGACGCAGTTGCAGTCGTTATCCGGAATGCGATAGGCCGTGGCCATCCAGAAGCCATCGAAAACTTTGTCGATGACGTTGATGTCGGCCAGATGCTTTACCCAATAGGTACCGTAGTAGCCGGGTACGACCAGCCGCACCGGAAAGCCGTTGAGCATCGGTAAATCCTTACCGTTCATGGCGAAGGCGACCATCACTTCGCCGTCCATCGCGTGATCGAGGTCGAGGGCCTTCACGAACTCGGGGGTGGCAGGGACGATGGGCCGGTCGAGGCCTTCGAACGTGACTTGCTTCGCCCCGGCCGACACGCCCGCCCGCTCGAGAATGCGCTTGAGCGGTATGCCGCGCCACCGCGCGTTGCCCATCGCCCCGTTGGCGATCTGTCCGCCGCCCACACGCGGCTCGAAGAATCCCCGGCTGTTGCCCGAACACTGGTGCACGGCAACGATTTCCACGGGCGGGCCGAAGTCCTTCTTCAGCGACGCGAGCGAGATGTCGAGCGGCTTGGCGACGCTGCCGCCCACGCGGATGCGATGTTTCGCCGGATCGATGTCGGTCGGAATCCCGGCGAGGTGATAGCGCACGAAGAACGCATCGTTTGGCGTGATCAGGCCGTCGTTGAAGACTTCGAAGGGGGTTTCCAGTTGCGGCGGACGTGCCGTGAGCCGGATCAGCGGGCGCTTTTGCGGATACGCCACGAGTTCGCGCTCGCCGTTCGCGAAGGGCAGCGTGACCGTTTGCGGCGCGGCGGTTGCCGCGAGTGCGTCGAGGGCGCGTCCCGCGAGGCTGGCGCCGATACCTAGCGCACCGGCACGGCGCAGAAAGCGACGCCGCGAGACTTCCGCCGTGGCGGTTTCGAGCGGCGATTCGGAAAACGCGTATTCGGGAGGAACGAGAGGGGATGTAACAGCTTGCGGCGCCGTGGGGGCGGCGCTTCGGTCGTGCGACTTCATCGGATGTCTCCTGTAGGACGAACTTATCTTGCAGATGACGTGAACCGTTCGACGTGCAGCGTTCTTCTTATCGTGGGGTTACGGCTGCATCGTCGGAGATTCTTCCGATGTTGTCAAATTTTCGGAACGTTATATACCGTTTTATATTTCGAGAGGGTCGACTTCGAGATGCCAGCGCACGGGGGCCTTGAGCCCGCGCAGTTCGCTCATCCATTGCGTGAGGAAACGCTGGAGCGCCCCGCGATGCGGACTTTCGACCACCAGTTGGGCGCGGTCGGTGCCGGCGATCCGGACCATCGTCATCGGCACCGGGTCCCACAGCGAGATACGCGAGTCGTGCAACGCCGGCGTCGCGGCGATCTCGCGGGCTTGTTTGAGGAACGTCATGGCGTCGTCGAGCTTGCGGGCTTCAGCACGCAACAACGCCTGATGCGTATATGGCGGCAGCAGGGCGACACGACGCTCTTCCAGTTGCTGCGCCGCGAAGCCTGCGTAGTCATGACGCATGAGCGACGCGAACAGCGGGTGTGAGGCGTAGCGCGTCTGAATCAGCACGTCGCCGGGGCCATCGGCGCGTGCTGCGCGTCCGGCGCGCCCGGCCACCTGCATCAACTGGGCGAAGAGACGTTCGGCCGCGCGGAAATCGTGGGAAAAGAGGGCGCTGTCGGCGTTGACCACGCCCACGAGCGTGACGTTACGGAAATCGTGTCCCTTGGCCACCATCTGCGTGCCGATCAGGATGTCGACTTCGCCCGCGTGCACCTGCGCGAAAAGCGCCTGAGCGCTGCCTTTACGACGGGTGCTGTCGGCGTCGATACGCGCGAGCCGCGCGTCGGGGAAGTGCTCGGCGAGGGCTTCTTCGATGCGTTGCGTGCCGCGTCCGAGCGGGGCGAGGTCGAGGTTGCCGCAGTCGGGACACGCGTGAGGAATGCGCGCCTCGGCGCCACAGTGATGGCAGCGCAGCCGCCGCTCGGGCTTGTGCAGCACCATGTGTGCGCTGCATCGGCGGCAATCGCTGATCCAGCCGCAGGCGTCGCAGTTGAGCACCGGCGCGTAACCACGGCGATTGAGGAACAGCAGGCTTTGTTCGCCGGCTTCCAGTCGTGCGCGGATCGCGGCGAGCAGTGGCTGCGAGAGCCCTTCGTGCACCACGCGTTGCCGCTTGCGTTCGATCTCCATGTCGATGAGCGACACGCGCGGCAGCACGGCGTCGGGCGTGGCGCGCTCGGGCATGGCGAGACGCACGTAGCGGCCCTGTTCGGCGCGGTTCCAACTGTCGAGCGAGGGGGTGGCCGAGCCGAGCACGACCGGAATGCGCAGCCGGTTCGCGCGCCAGATGGCAAGGTCGCGGGCCGAATAGCGCAGACCTTCCTGTTGCTTATAGGACGGGTCGTGCTCTTCGTCGACGACGATGAGACGCAGGTGCGGCATCGACGCCATCACGGCCAGACGCGTCCCGAGCACGATCCGCGCTTCGCCGCGATGCGCGGCCAGCCAGTGCCGCGCGCGTTCGCCCTCGGCCAGCCCGCTGTGCAGCGTGACAAGGGTCTCGTCGGGGAAGCGCGCACGGAAGACGCCTTCGAGTTGCGGCGTCAGATTGATTTCCGGGACGAGCACGAGCACCTGGGCGTCTCGCGACGCTCGCGTGTGCAGCGCTTCGGCCACGGCGCGCAAATAGACTTCCGTCTTGCCGCTGCCGGTCACGCCATAGAGCAGGAAGGGTGCGCACGCCGGTGTGTCCTTGTCCGGCTCGGCACCCGGCGATTCGAGCGACTGAGCGCCTGCCGCGAGCAGAGCGTCATGGATGGCGGCGACGGCGTCGGCTTGTCCTGTCGTCAGCGTTTTCGTCTCGTTCGTGCCGCTGAGGGTGGCATTGCTGTCGTCCGGCACATCGGCCATGCCGTCGACGGATGCTGCTGGTTCGTCATCCTCACCGGTGTCGTCTGCGTCCCGAACGGCTTCATGAAACGGCACTGTCTCGACGACGACCCAGCCGGCGGCGGCCCATTGCTTGAGCACGTCCGCCGCCTTCGAGCACAGGGCGCGGGCTTCGTCGGCATCGAGTGTGCCTGCCTGTGCGAGTCCTTCGGCGAGTCGGCGCTGTGCCCGCAGACGGGCGGGCACGTTCTCCATCAACGTGCCAAGCGCGCCGTCGGCGATCCGGTAGCGCTGCACGCCGCGTTGGGCGAGCAGTCGCGGCCAGCGCATCGGCGTGCGCAGATGGCCGGGGATGGCAGGCAATGCGACTTCACCAACGCCGCGCTGATAGTAACGTGACGCGAATTGCATCAGGTCGCGCCAATCGTCGCCGAGCGGGGGCAATTCGTGCCAGACGGATGTCACTTCCCGCAGCTTTTTCGGGTCGACTTCGCTGCGCTGCGTCAATTCCCAGACAACGCCCACGGCCTGTCGCCGTCCGAACGGGACTTGCACCAGTTGGCCGGGGCTCGCGGCCTGATCGAGACGGTAATCGAAGAGGGTGAGCAGCGGCGTGTCGAGCGCGACACGTGCGATGGCGGGTGCCGGGCCGCGCGGCCCGGTCACCGGGAACAGCGTGTCGTGCGCGTCGTCGGACGAAGCGGTTGACGCAGGAGCGGAGAGATCGTCGGCGCGGGTCAAACTTAAAGTGAATCCTGAGAAGTGCCGGTAAACCCCGGATTTGAGTCGGCTTTCCAGTGCGTTCGAATCGCTTGTGGATAACTATGTTGAGAACTGTGGGGATTCTCTCCCGTCAGCCTCGTCGCACGGTCTTTGCGTCGCGCGGCGTCCCGACTTTGCCAGATTCAAAAATGCTTTTTGATCAATAGCTTATGAATGACGTCGACGACCCCTTCCATTCGTCTCTCACTTGCGGCGGCGCAGCGAGAATTTGTGCATAAGTCTTCGGGACAACTCCGAAAATTGGAGGGGTTATTCGACCGCTTTTCGCTTGACATTCCCTGCTTGAAACGGCGGTTGGGTTTGCAGAGCGAAATGCCCCGCGAACCCGCATCACCGCTTGTGCGGGGAAGTGCCGACGACTATCCACGCCTGTTTTACGCCGTTTGGCGAAGCTTCCGGCTATAGCTGTGAACCTCGTCGACGAGTGCCGCGACGTGTTCCGGGTTGGTGAACTGCGAGATGCCGTGCCCGAGGTTGAATACGTGACCCGGCGCATTACCGTACGCGTCGAGCAGACGTCGCACTTCAGTGCGGATGGCGTCGGGGGCCGCAAACAGCGCGGTCGGATCGAAATTGCCTTGCAGTGCACAACGATCGCCCACGCGACGACGTGCTGCGGCGAGATCCACGGTCCAGTCGAGCCCGATGGCATCGGGACCCGTGTCGGCGATGGCTTCGAGCCACTGGCCGCCGCCCTTGGTGAAGACGATGCGCGGAATGCGTACGCCATTCCACTCGCGATGCACGCCTTCGAGCGCCTGCTTCATGTACGCCAGCGAGAAGCGCTGATACAGACCGTCGGCCAGTGCGCCGCCCCAGGTGTCGAACACCATGATGGCTTGCGCACCCGCTTCGATCTGCGCATTCAGATAGGCGGCAACGGCACGCGCGTTCGTCTCGAGAATGTGCGTCATCAGGTCGGGACGCTCATACATCATCGTCTTGACGGTACGGAAGTCGGCCGACCCGGCGCCCTCGACCATGTAGCACGCGAGTGTCCACGGGCTGCCTGAGAAGCCGATGAGCGGCACGCGGCCGTTCAGTGCGCGTCGGATTTCGGCGACGGCGTCGAACACGTAGCGCAGGCTGTCGAGGTCGGGGGCACGCAGGCGGCGCACGTCGTCTTCGGTGCGCAGCGGATGCGCGAAGCGCGGGCCTTCGCCGGCTTCGAACGACAGGCCGAGGCCCATGGCGTCGGGAATGGTGAGAATGTCCGAGAACAGAATCGCGGCGTCGAGCGGAAAGCGTTCGAGCGGTTGAAGCGTCACTTCGGTGGCGTAGGCGGGATTCTTCGCCAGCGCGAGGAAGCTACCGGCCTTGGCGCGGGTCGCGTTGTATTCGGGCAGGTACCGGCCCGCCTGGCGCATCAGCCAGATCGGCGTGTACTCGGTCGGCTGGCGCAGCAGCGCGCGCAGGAAAGTATCGTTTTGCAGAGCTTGGGACACGTCGCAGCGGTGGTAGGAAGGGGTTGGGCAAGCGGCCATTTTACTCGGGTATCCCGGGGCCGGTCGCGTGGCGGGCTGTTATGCCGCAGATAAGTGCTGGCATCGGGCTTGAACCGGGCAGTGAATCCTGAGCCCGGCGCTCGGAAACTTCTCATTTTTGCGACGGTTGGCGCGGGCGCGGCCGGACAGTAGTATGAAGGTCCACGAGTCGCGTCAGACGGCTCGGAACGTCAGGGCGTCACCACGCCAACAGAACAATACGGAGACAAGCATGACAGTCATGAAGACGGCCGCCCGCGCGGCCTTCGTGACGGGGACGGCGCTCGCCGCTTCCGCCACGACCCTCGTCGCTACGATTCTCACCGCCGCCACCGTCGCTACCGTCACCACTGCCGCTCACGCGCAAACGGCAACGACCGCGGCCCCCGTCGCCGTCCACTCCCGGCTCGACGACATCGTGAAGTCCGGCACGCTGCGCGCTTGCGCAACCGGCGACTACAAACCCTATTCGTACCGCCGCCCCGACGGACAGTTCGAGGGCATCGACGTGGATCTCGTCGCCTCACTGGCCAAGTCGCTCGGCGTGAAACCCGTGATCGTCCCGACGACCTGGAAAGGCCTGATGGACGATTTCACCGCCGGGAAGTGCGACATCGTCGTCGGCGGCGTGTCCGTCACGCTCGATCGCGCCGCGCGCGCCTATTACAGCAAGGTGGTCATGGTCGACGGCAAGTCACCCATCGTTCGCTGCGCCGACGTGGCGAAGTACCAGACGCTCGCCGATCTGAATAAACCCAGCACCCGCGCCATCGCCAACCCCGGCGGCACCAACGAACGCTTCGCCCGCCAATACCTGCCGAACGCCACGCTGACGATTTATCCGGACAACGTCACGATCTTCCAGCAAATCGCCGACGGGAAAGCCGATGTGATGGTGACGGACTCCTCCGAAACCCTCCTCCAGCACAAGCTCAACCCCGCACTCTGTCCCGTCAATCCCGATAAACCGCTTCAGTTCGGCGAGAAGGCCTATCTGCTGCCCCGTGGCGACGATGTCTTCAAGCATTACGTCGATCAGTGGCTGAATCTCGCTCAGAAAACCGGTGAGTATCAGAGCGTTGTCGATAAATGGCTGAAGTGATTCGCTGATTCACCGCTGCATTGTTCTCCCCAAACGCAGCGACACCGAAACAAGGGGGACGCTTCCCTGCGCTCCAACTTAAAAGTCGCTGCGGTAAGCGTCCCCTTTGTTCCGGCCTGTGTTGCCCAGGGTTTTAACCCCCGAAACCCTAAACCTCCTCGGCCATCTGCATCCTCGCCAACGGCTCAAACGCCTTCGGGTCGTCTGCTTCCGCAGCCTCGACTCGAATCCGTTCGGGCATGCGGGGTTCGAGCGCTCTCAGGCCGTCCTGTACTCGACCCGGTTTATCCCAGCCATTCGCGCAGACGCTGCGCGGCGTCGTGCATCACCATCCTCGCTTGCGGCACGAACGGCTGCAATCGCGCGAAGCTATGCGTCAAACCCGCCGCCTCGATGACCTCCGCCCGCGATCCCGTACGCGCAACGAACTGCGCATACGCCACCGCTTCGTCATGCAACGGATCGTATTCCGCAGCAATCACCAAACTGTTCGGCAACGGATGACGCGGCGCTTCCGCCATCAGATTGACCCGCACATCACTCTCCGCCGGCTCCACGCCACCCAGAAATTCCTTCCAGTACCAACGCATTTCGTCTCGCGTCAGTCCAATGCCATCCGCCAGACGCTCGTAACTCGGCGTGTCGAACCGATACTGCACGACCGGATAGATGAGCAATTGCGCACCTACCATGCCCGGATGCCTGTCGTTGAACCACGCCGCCGCCTGTGCCGCCAGATGTCCGCCCGCACTGTCGCCCGCCACCGCCAACCGGTCCAGGCTCACGCCCAGCCGGGCGCGCTGCTCCGCCGCCCACGCCAACGCCTCACGCGCGTCGTCGACCGGCACCGGGAACGGATGCTCCGGAGCCAGCCGGTAATCGACACTGAGTACCGCGACGTCGGCATCCTGCGCGAGCAAGGCCGCGACCGTTCCGTGCGTGTCGACATCGCCAACGACCCAGCCGCCACCATGGAAGTACACGACCAGCGGGACGACGCGACCCTCCGGCCGATAGAGCCTCGCCCGCAGATTGCGACCCGGCAGCGAAATCTCGAACGTCTCGCTTTTCAATCCCGCCGGCAACGGACGCAGCGCCTCGACGGCGACGGTGGCGAATTTGGCGCGCACGTCCTGCGGCGTTGGCGCGGGGGCGTTTTCGGGAGTGGGGTACTTGCGCGCCATCAAGTCGTAATAGGCGAGCAGATCGGCATCGATGGTCATGGCAGCGAGATGTTGACGTTAGAGGGAGTCGGAGGGCGACGTTGAACCGTCGGCTTTTTCTATTTTCGGGACGACGCTCGGCACAAGCGTTTGACGTGTCAGCGGCCGGCGGCCTGTTGGCCACCCGGTTCGGACAACCCGCCGCCTTGCATCAACCAACGCTGATGCTCGATCTTGACGCAGCGGTCCATGACGACGTCCAGCCCGGCCGCCAATGCCTCGGCCGCCGCTTCGTCGTTCTCGATGCCCAACTGCATCCACAAACTGTTTGCACCGATGGCGACAGCCTCTGTCGCGATCGGCGGTATATCGCCGCTGCGGCGAAAGCAGTCGACCATCTGAATGCGCAGACCTTCGGCGCGAAGGGCTTCTGCCGCGTCGGTCAGGCTGGCGTAGACGGTCTCGCCCAGAATCTTTTCGCCGGAATCGGCGGCCTGCGGGTTGATCGGCACGATCCGATACCCATGCTGTTGCATGTATCGCGAGGTGGTGAAGCTCGGCCTGTCGGGTCGCGGCGATAAGCCCACAACCGCGATCACCCGGTCACGCGCCAGGATCTGCCCCAAACGTTCAATGGTTTCCATTGCTCACTTTGTTGCCACGCACAAAGTTTGAACTTAGCACATTGCCGACACCTGCGTTCGGGACGCCAGGATGCGGTGCGTTTGTCGACGATGACTGGAGATGGCCGCTAGTGGAGCGGCCGAGACGCTATCACCGACCCTCAGCCGGGATTGGGTGCTGATAGCGGTGAGGTATCGATGGCGAAGAGGGATTGCCTTGCCGGGGTCGGATGGACGTCGAGCGGATGGCTCGGATGGCGAGTTATTCAGGATGACGAACAAAATATGGAAAGTTGTGTCTCAGCGCAGAGCCTTGTGCCGCAAGGCGCAGGCGCGATTCACGGCGGCGGTGAAACGCGCTAGGTGTTACAACCTGAAACACTTTGTTACCCCTCCCTCCATACGTTTCCACCACAATGCATCTCAACGCTGAAGTGCTTATCCCCCGGTAACACAGCAGCGCGACTGTATCGGCAAAAACGCGTCCCCCGGCGCAATTTGCAAGGTGGTTCGATGCAGTGCTCCGAATCTGGTCTCCTCGCGCTAACCCCGTAGCGTGTGGTTTTGGCGGGCCCGTGTGTCCCGCCATTTTTTTGCCTGATTCGTCCTACATCTTTCCTAAGACTTTCTCCGACCCTGTCTCGGATATATCGCTTCGCAGCGCACAATGCTTCGACCTCCGATTGATTTTCGGAAATCGATTCACGTCTGCGTAATCCCCCGGAACGTGACGCACACGTGACGCAAACGTGACGCGAAAGTGCGTCGGGATGGTCGCGATCTATCGATTGGCCGTCGCTCTGAGCCACGGCTTGAGCCAGCCAAGTCCCGCGCGCGTCGCCCCCTGTGGGCGGTATTCACACCCGATCCACCCGGCATACCCCAGTTCGTCGAGCAGACGGAACAGGAAGGGATAGTTGACCTCGCCGGTATCGGGCTCGTGTCGGGCCGGCACGCCGGCGACCTGCACGTGGCCGATATGGTCGATGGACTGGCGTATTTTCATCGCCAGATCGCCCTCGACGATCTGGCAGTGGTACGCATCGAACTGGACTTTGAGGTTGCTCGCACCGACTTCGCTACGAATGGCGTGCGCCTGATCCTGGCGCGTGAGGAAATAGCGCGGAAAGTCGCGCGGATTGATTGGTTCGATCAGTACGGTCACACCGTGTGCCGCGGCCTGACCGCTCGCGTAGGCGAGATTCTCGAGGTAGGTTGCGCGGCATCGCTCGGGCGACTCGGCGGCGTCGGGGCAACCGGCCATGACATGCAACTGCCGGCAACCTAGCGCATCGGCGTAGTCCAGTGCGAGTTCGATCCCGTCGCGAAATTGTGCCTCGCGACCGGGCAACGCCGCGATGCCGCGCTCTCCGCTCGCCCAGTCGCCCGCCGGACCGTTGAACAGGACTTGCGTCAGCCCGGCATCATCCAGCCGCTTGCGGATTTCCTGTGCGGGATGCTCGTACGGAAACAGGAATTCGACACCTCTGAAGCCATCGCTCGCCGCTTCCTGAAAACGATCGAGAAACGGGACTTCCTGATAGAGCAGGGTCAGGTTGGCAGCAAATCGCGGCATGAGCATCTCCGTCGCCCCCTATCCGTTGCCCCGAGCGGGCCGGGCAAAGCGGGCGGATGCCTGTCACGATATCACTGCCCGTCGATCTGCGGCGCGGCCACGCTACGCAGCTGATACCGGCCGTCGTTGTTGAAGAGCCAGGTCTCGACGGCACGCACACGTCCGCTGCTGTCCACCAGCGCCCGGCTCGGTGCCGGCAAGGGGCTCGCCCGTCGCAAGCTGGCGATGGCGATTCGCTCGGCTTCATGATCGCCGTTGCTGCGATAGAGGGCCACGCGTGTGACATTGCCACCGCGATCGACCCAGTATTCGAGCGAGACGACCGAGCGCAACATCGGCTGCGGATTGCCGGGTGTGATCTCCCGGGCATTGACCTCGGTCACACGCTGCGCCGCCGCCACCTTGTATTGATCAAGGCCCGACAGGGGCGGCTGGCCGAGCGGGAAATTGAGGACGAGTGGCTTCTTGGGCTCGAAATCGGGATTCGCACAACCGGTCACCAGCAACATGCCGGAGAGGATGGCGAACCATCCGGTGAATGCGGCGCGGCGTGCATGACGAACATGACGCGCACACGCGCGCTGAGAAGGTTGCGTATTCATGACTTGTCTCCCGCAACGTTCGCGACACTTTTTCTTGTTGTTACGACCTGTGCTGCGCGGCGTCCGTCCCCTCGCCGGGGAGGGACGACCGCTTCACTGCAACGCCGGCGCTCGCCGGCGGTCAATCTACTGCGCCTTGGTGCCAAACGACCAGTTCGGCATCAAGCTGTTGGACGCGAGATTCTCGTCCTGCAACTTGCGCGCGGTCTCCACGCCGGCGACCGGCAACCCTGTCGGATCGAGCAGGCCGATCTGCACGAGTACGCTCGCCTGATCCCAATATATGTGTTCGTGCTCCAGTTTGTCTCCCCGGAATCGTACGATGGCCACCAACGGAATTTCGACACGGCGTCCCGTCGGCGCCACGCCCGGCAACATCCAGTCCACCGGCGTCGTGTGGGTGAAGCAGAACAGCAGTTCGTCGACGAGTTGGGTCGCGCCGATCGTGCGCGATATCGGAATCAGCTTCGTGTCGGGCGGGTTGCTGTTGACGAAGTGATTCCGGTAGAAATGCGCTAACTGCTGATGGCCGACACCGCCCGTCATCGTCGGAATGTGATTGACGTAGGGCTCCGCCACCATCGTCTTCATCAACGGATCGATCTCGCGGACGGCAAATTCGTATGCGCAATGCGTTTCCCACAGCGACGCGAAGTCGAAATGCGGCCCGATGGTGCGGCGCACCGCACCAATGGTGCGCTGGTGGGCGAGCTGGGTGGCGGCGCGGTTGAAGTGGTCGCCGGGACGCGCGAACGCATGATCGGCGTCCGGGTACAGATACAGGGTGACGTTGGGATGCTTGCCGAGCCGCTCGGTCAGCGTGTCGCGCACTTCGGCCGGCGCGTATTTGTCGAGCTCGGCGACGTGCAGCACGAGGGGCGGATGCTCGCCCGCGAGTTCGTCGACGTGCTGCTCCAGCCCCACGCCGTAGTAACTGACGGCCACATCCGCACTCGTGCGCGTGACCGACAGCGCGGCCAGCTTGCCGCCGAGGCAATAGCCGACCACGCCCACGCCGCCTACGCATTCCGGCAAGGCACGCAGCGCGTCGACGGTAGCGCCCACGTCTTCCATGCCGAGATCGACGTCGAAACTCTGGAACAGGGCGAACGCGCGCTGCCAGTCGCCGGACGAATAACCGAGTTCGATGCCGGGCTCGATGCGCCAGAACAGGTCGGGCGCGAGAACGACGTAGCCCTCTTCTGCATAGCGGTCCGCCAGTTCGCGGATGTAGGCATTTACGCCGAAGATTTCCTGACAGAGCACCAGTCCGGGGCCCTTGCCCTCGCTAACGCCTTTACTGTCCGGCGTTGCCAGATATGCCTGAAACGTCTTGCCGTCGCGCGACTTGATGCTGATGAAGCGTCCTGCCATGTCACTTTCTCCTGAGTTGCCGGATCAGATGTCCGTGGTGGCCGTAGCTAGCGGCATCCGACGATACCATGCATACTCGGAGCGCACGTCCCAGGCGTGACGCGGGATGCGAGGGCATCGTTGCTGCATCGAGCGATTGCTGACCCCTCGTTGTCCTGTCACGCCGGACGCTTTTTGGACGCATTGGAGTGACCATGATTACCGTGTATCACAACCCGCGCTGCTCGAAGTCGCGCGAGGCGCTGGCGCTCGTCGAGGGTTCCCAGGCGGGTGGCGACCTGCAAGTCGTCGAATATCTGAAGACGCCGCCGACGCTGGCGGATCTGAAACGTCTGCACAAGCTGCTGGATGTGCCCGTGCGCGACATGATCCGCAGCAACGAGACGGAATTCGCGGAACTGGGGCTGGCCGACGAGGCACTGGGCGACGACGATCTGCTCGCGGCCGTGGCCGCCCATCCGAAGCTGTTGCAGCGTCCCATCGTAGTGAACGGCAAGAAGGCAGTGATCGCCCGCCCGCCGGAACTCGTGAACGACGTGCTGTAAGCCGTCTGCCAAGGCTGGAAAAAGAGAAGGGCGCGACGTATCGAACTTCGCGCCCTTCTCTTATTCAGGCAGTCGCGAATCAGCGATGCGCTGTGCTGTCCTTACCGGGGCCGGTGACGGGCGATTCGGCGTCGTTGGCGACGTCGGTCTCCTGCGCGGCTTCAGTCGATTCCCCTGCCACTTCTCCAGCCACTTTCGCGGCGGCCGAGCCGAACACCGGCGTATCGGCGCTGACGCTCAGGCCTGCGCCGCGCCAGCCGGGCAACTCGGACAGCGTCTTTTGCTGTTCACGCAGCTCGGCGAGCATGTTGCAGAAGAGGGCGCCTTGTTCGAGGGCGTCGTCGAGCGCGACGTGGGTATGCGGCAGCGGATCGAGCCAGACCTGCGGCAGACGCGGTTTGATGCACTTGCGATACGGCATGCCGGTCATCGCGAAGGCAAGCGTCTTGATGTCGAGCGCGGACCACGAGAACGGGCAACGACCGACGAAACGCATCATGTACCAGAACATGAAGGTGAAATCGAAGCCCGCCGGGTAGGCGACGAACACCGGCTTGCCGGGCAGCTTCTCGACCCACTTCACATACGCCTTGAGCGCCTTGGCCGGATCCTCCGGGTCGACGCGGCATGCCGCCCACGCCTCGGGTTCGGTCTTCCACCATTTCATCGTGAGCGGATGGCCCTTCGCGTCCGGCAAGCATTCGAGGTTGGCGCTGAAGGTGCCGATCAGCTCCTTGTCGGCGGTGTAGGCCGCCGAGGCGAAACTGAGCATCGAGTGCGGACCGGGAATCGGGCCGTCGGCTTCGACGTCGGTGCTGACGAAAATTTCCTCGTCGACAGGAATGATGCGCGACGGGGTCCGGGACATCGCCTCGCTCATGAGGCGCTCCGGGCGAGCACCGCATCGGCCACATACGGGTTCGTCTGACGCTCCTGCCCGAACGTGGACACCGGGCCGTGACCCGGGATGAACGTCACGTCGTTGCCTAGCGGCCAGAGCTTGTCGCGAATCGACGCGATCAGATCGGCGTGATTGCCGCGCGGAAAGTCGGTGCGGCCGATGGAGCCGGCGAAGAGCACGTCGCCCACGCTTGCCAGACGTTCGTCCTTCGAGAAGAACACCACGTGACCCGGCGTGTGGCCCGGGCAGTGGAAGACGTCGAGCGTTACGTCGCCGAAGGTCACGGTGTCGCCGTCGCCCAGCCAGCGATCGGGGGTGAACGGTTCGGGCTCGGGAAAACCGAAGCGCGCGCTTTGCGCCTGAAGCTGGTCGATCCAGAAGGCGTCGTCCGGATGCGGGCCTTCGATGGGGACATCGTACTTGGCCGCCAGGGCGCCGGAGCCACCGCAGTGGTCGAGGTGGCCGTGCGTGAGGAAGATCTTCTCCAGCGTTACGCCCTGGCGTTCGATCTCGCCCACGATGCGGTCGATGTCGCCGCCGGGGTCGACCACGGCAGCGCGCTTCGTGGCGTCGCAGACGAGCAGGGTGCAGTTTTGCTGGAAGGGCGTAACGGGAATCAGGGTGACGTTCATGAGTGATCGGGGACGCGATTTTTGTCTATTGTATTCGGCCCGGCGACCCGTCGCGCGTCGCGGTACCCCGCGTGCCACCCCGCAGCCTTGCCCGGTGTCGATATGCGGTCTTTCGCAAAGCGCTTATCGGCGGGGGATGCCCATATTGAGGTAACGCTTTGTAATCAAGTCTTAGCGAGTAAGTGAACGCTCGCTGATGGGTTGATTTTTACGTCGTGTTAGACTTGCGGGCTATGCGAACACGCGACATGCTCACACGGTTCGCGGTCTGCTGCGCCCTCGCCCTGACGTTGACAGCCTGCACAACGCCGCTCGAACCCCCCAGCCAGACGGCTGCCGCCACTTCGGCGACAGGCGCGCGCGCCCGTGCGCGCGAAGCCAATGCCCCGGTCGGCTCCAGCTTCGATCTGCATTGGCCGGGCCGCACGTATCGCAACGAAGGCCTCAATCCCGGTGACCCCGATGCCCCGGATCGCGACGGCGAAGCGCGTCTGCGTGCCGATGCGGGGACTTTCTTCCAGACGGGCACGGCATCCTGGTACGGCAAGAACTTCCACGGCCGGCGCACTGCCACCGGTGAAGCGTTCGACATGAACGAGGCGACGGCCGCCCATCCGACGTTGCCGCTGGGCAGCTTCGCACTGGTGCGCAACGTCGCCAATAACAAGACGGTCGTCGTGAAGATCAACGACCGTGGCCCGTACTCCCGCAATCGCATCATCGATCTCTCTTACAGCGCGGCCAAACAGCTCGACTTTATTCGAGCCGGACACGCCAAGGTCGAAATCCGCCGCCTGTCGCGCAGTGAAGTCGCTGCCCTCGGCCTCGACGAGAGCAACAACGCACCCTGAAGTCCGCACGCGCGCATTCGCTGCGCAATCTGGTGCAACTTCCATAGCGTTAATTCCGAACATCATTCTGAATAGATGCCGATCCCTCTCAAAAAGTGGGACGTCGGTCGCCTTTTTATTGTGAAAAAAGCGCCTATCCGTGGTGAATTACTGCGCATTGTTTCGTTTTTCAGTGAATCTCATTGGCTGAACGCGTCGCATGAACGTGCGTACATTGGAACGCTCGCGACCGAATCGGCTATTTTTTTTCCGATTGCCGCATCAATCTGCCAGCGTTTGGGCGCAATCCGATGTTCCACGGGCTTCCCGGGAAGTTGCGTTGGCAACCGTTGTTCGCTGCCGGGGATGTGGGTAGACTGTGCCCCACGCGCAGGTGCACGCTTTGTGTGCATCCGAAAGAGGCTCGCGGAGACCCGGGCCCGGCGCACCGATATCTACTATCAAGAGCATTCCTGGAGGAGTTTTGATGTCGACGATGGGTAAATTCGCCACGCGCACCGTGCTGTGCGCAGTGGCCGCAACGTTGTTGGGGACGACCGGCGCGGCATTCGCGGCGGAGACGAAGTCGGTGGCCGTCGTGGCGATCGTGGAGCACCCGGCACTCGACGCCATTCGCGACGGCGCGAAGGACGAACTCAAGGCGGAAGGTTACGAGGTCGGCAAGAACCTCAAGTGGGAATACCAGAGCGCACAGGGCAACACCGGTACCGCCGCGCAGATCGCACGCAAGTTTGTGGGTGACAAGCCGGACGCCATCATCGGTATCGCCACGCCTACGGCGCAGGCCGTGGCTGCCGCGACCAAGTCGGTGCCGCTCGTGTATTCGGGCGTGACCGATCCGGTCGCCGCACAACTGGTCAAGAGCTGGGACGCCTCGGGCACCAACGTGACCGGCGTGTCGGACAAGCTCCCGCTCGACAAGCAGGTGGCACTCATCAAGCGTGTCGTGCCGAACGCGAAGACCGTGGGCATGGTGTACAACCCGGGTGAAGCCAACTCGGTCGTGGTCGTGAAGGAGCTCGAGAAGCTACTGCCGGCCGCCGGCCTCACGCTCAAGACCGCCGCTGCGCCGCGTACCGTGGACATCAGCTCGGCCGCCAACAGTCTGGTCGGCAAGGTCGACGTGATCTATACCAACACGGACAACAACGTCGTGTCGGCATACGAGTCGCTCGTGAAGGTCGCCAACGACCGCAAGATCCCGCTCGTCGCTTCGGACACGGACAGCGTGAAGCGCGGCGCCATCGCGGCACTGGGCATCAACTACTACGACCTCGGCCGTCAGACGGGCAAGGTGGTGGGCCGCATCCTGAAGGGTGAGAAGCCGGGCTCGATCGCCTCGCAGACCAGCTCGAATCTGGAACTGTTCGTCAACACGGCCGCCGCCGCGAAGCAAGGCGTGAAGCTGTCGGACGATCTGGTGAAGGAAGCCAAGACGGTCATCAAAGAGTAAATAGAACGAAGCAGGAAACCCGCGCGCGAGTCACGCGCGGGGTGCCGATGTCGCGAGCGACCGTTTGCGACACCGGCAAGCGACAGGGCGGCGCCCGGACACGATCTGTCCCCGCCGCTCTTTTCCTATCGAATGGGCGAGATGGCTCCCCCCGAAACGCGGTCGCACAACGACCGGCTATGACCTGAACTGGCCGACTCGGCCGTGCGGGCGCCAGTGTCGAGACCCGGCACAGGCTGTCTTGCGCAGTGGAATTACGACAATGTCCTTCTTTTCTCTCATGGGCGCACTGGAGATCGGCCTGATCTTCAGCCTCGTGGCGCTCGGGGTGCTGATTTCCTTCCGCATCCTCAATTTTCCCGACCTGACGGTTGACGGCAGTTTCGCGCTTGGTGGTGCGACGGCAGCCATCCTGATCGCCAACGGCGCCAATCCGTTCGCGGCGACTGCCGTGGCAATGGTGGCCGGCGCCGCAGCGGGTTTCATCACCGGCTGGCTGAACGTGCGCCTGAAAATCATGGATCTGCTCGCCAGTATCCTGATGATGATCGCGCTCTACTCGGTCAACCTGCGCGTGATGGGTGCACCGAACGTGCCGCTGATCACGTCGCCTACGGTCTTCACGATGCTGTTGCCGGAGAACGCACCGGCCTGGCTGCCGGACTATGTGTTGCGCCCGGCGATGTTGCTGCTGGTCGTGGTGGTGGTGAAGCTCGGTCTCGATTACTTCTTCTCGTCGCAGCAGGGTCTCGCGATGCGCTCGACCGGTGCGAATCCGCGGATGGCGCGTGCGCAGGGCGTGAACACTGGCCGCGAGATTCTGGCGGGCATGGCGCTCTCCAACGCGCTGGTCGCGCTCGCGGGCGCGCTGTTCGCGCAGTCGCAGGGCGGCGCCGATATCTCGATGGGGATCGGTACCATCGTGATCGGTCTGGCGGCGGTGATCATCGGCGAGACGATTCTCCCGGCGCGACGCCTCATTCTCACGACGCTGGCCGTGGTGATCGGTGCGGTGCTGTACCGCTTCTTCATCGCGCTCGCTCTGAACAGCGATTTCATCGGTCTGAAGGCGCAGGACCTCAATTTGGTGACGGCATTGCTCGTGGCGGTGGCGCTGGTGCTGCCGGCAACGCGTCGCAAGCTGTTCGCCCGCAAGAACGGAGGTGCCTGATCATGTTGAGCGCAAAAGACCTCAAGATCACTTTCAATCCGGGCACGCCCATCGAAAACCGTGCACTGCGCGGCATGACGCTGGAAATCCCGACGGGCCAGTTCGTCACGGTGATCGGCTCGAACGGTGCGGGCAAGTCCACGTTCCTGAATGCCATCAGCGGCGATCTGTCGGTGGACTCCGGCACGATTTCCATCGACGGCAACGACGTCACGAAGAAAACAGCGTGGCAGCGCGCCAATCAGGTCGCGCGCGTGTTTCAGGACCCGATGGCCGGGACGTGTGAAGCGTTGACCATCGAAGAGAACATGGCGCTGGCGGTCAGACGCGGTGAGCGTCGCAGTTTCCGCTTCGCGCTGAACAAGGACCTGCGCGAGCGTTTCCGCGAAAAGCTGAGCCTGCTCAATCTCGGGCTGGAGAATCGTCTTTCGGATCGCATCGGTCTGCTCTCGGGCGGGCAGCGTCAGGCGGTGAGTCTGCTGATGGCGTCGTTGCAGCCGTCGCGCATTCTGCTACTGGACGAACACACGGCGGCGCTTGACCCGAAGACGGCTGCGTTCGTGCTGGAACTGACGGCGCGCATCGTCGAGGAGAGCAAGCTCACGGCGATGATGGTCACGCACAGCATGCGCCAGGCGCTCGACTACGGCACGCGTACCGTCATGCTGCATCAGGGCAAGGTGGTGCTCGACGTTGCCGGCGAGGAGCGCAAGGGCCTCGACGTGCCGGACCTGCTGCAAATGTTCGAGCGCACGCGCGGTGAACAACTCGACGACGATGCGTTGCTGTTGAGTTGAGGGTCATGCGCGGTGGTGAGACGTTCGCGTCTGCCGCCGCCGCTTGAGAGATGCCACACACGATGCCCCCGGCCTTCCGGGGGCATCGTCGTTTCTGCGTCCTGACAAGGCGTTACCTGTTATCGCTCTCAGGCGACTCGCCGGTACATGAGGCTGCCGTAGCCGCTGGGCGAGTTTCGCTTTGAACTGTCGTTGAACGGAGGCGTTGAGGGCACGCCACTCCTTGAGTCGGTTATCGGCGCGGAAGTTTGGGGAATTACCGAGAAATTCGCCGGAAACTTCCGATTTTCCGGCGGCGTAGATTGTCGGCTGACGCACGCCTCGCGGCGCTGATCGTTCAGCCGTTTTTCAGGGCCAATGCGCGCTCGTAAAGCGCATTCTTCGGGGCGCCGGTGATGGCTGCGGCGAGTTTGGCGGCGCTTTTCGTCGGCAGCTCTGCGACCAGCAACGCCAGCACGCGCTGCGCTTCGGCATCCACGCCGTCGTCGCTCGCGCTGGCCGCCGCGCCGGAGACGGCGAGCACGAATTCGCCGCGCTGACGGTTGGCGTCCGCCTTCAGCCACGCCACCCCTTCGCCCAGCGCGCACTCATGGATGTCTTCGAAGCGCTTGGTCAGCTCGCGCCCGATCAGCAACCGGCGCTCGCCGCCCAGCCCATCGGCCAGTGCGGCAACCGTCTCCACGATGCGGTGAGGCGCTTCGTAGAACACCTGCGCTGCCGTGGACCCGGACAGCGCCGTGATGGCTTGCGCACGCTGCTGTGCCTTCGACGGCAGGAAGCCCACGAACGTGAACGTCTCCACCCACGCGCCAGCGGCCGACAGCAACGTGATCACCGCACTCGCCCCCGGCACAGGCACCACGCCGAGGCCCGCAGCGCGGACCGCGTCGACAAGCCGTGCGCCAGGGTCCGAAATGCCAGGGGTGCCGGCGTCGGAAATATAGGCAATACGCTCGCCGCCGCGCAGGCGCTCCACCAGTCGTGTCGCCGCTTCGTTCTCGTTGTGTTGATGCGCCGCAATCAACGGCCGATCAATGCCGTAACGCTGCAACAACAACGCGCTGTTGCGCGTATCTTCACAGGCGATGGCATCGACCATGCCAAGAATATGCAGCGCCCGCACGGTGATATCGGCGGTATTGCCCAGCGGCGTGGCCACCACGTAGAGCGTGCCCGCCGGGTAATGCTGGCCCTCGGCCAGCGACATCAGGCGTTCATCCATCGCATCGGACTCCCGCGTTCTGGGGCGCACGCACGCGAGGCGCGGCGCTCGTCGGATCTTGAACAGTACCGGCGTGGCCGGTCAGGGAAAACATCGGAACAACCATGTCGAATCAGCTAGGAGTGTCGTTCGAGAACCGCGCGCAGACGCTACTGGAGCGGCGCGGCTGGCGGCTCGTCGCCCGCAATTATCAATGCCGGGGCGGCGAAATCGACCTCATTATGCGGGATCGGGCCGGCGTGCTGGTATTCGTCGAGGTCCGCGCGAGGGCGCGCAGCGACTTCGGCGGTGCCGCGCAGAGCATCACGCACGCCAAGCGGCGACGCCTCATGCTGGCCGCACGGCACTATCTGCTGCGGCGTCCGGCGGCACGCTGCCGCTTCGATGTCGTGACCTTCGACGGGCGGCCGCCCGTGGTGAACTGGCTGCCGGATGCCTTCCGGGCCGACGATCTCTGAGGAAACCCGCGCCCGCCACCCCTGTTACACTTGCGAAATTGCCGTGTGTTCACCATGCACGGCATTCGTAGGCCGGCCCGGCAGATGCGCCCCAGGGGACGCTGCTCAAGGCAGGCAGCTTTTGCGACACCCTGGCAAACGACCATGTCGATCGAACGAATTCAGAAACACTTCACGGATAGCGTCGAGACCAAGCTGGCCGCGCGCGATGCGCTCGTAGGCCCCATCGCCGCCGCGGCGGAAGTCATGGTCGGAGCGCTGACCAACGGCAACAAGATCCTCGCTTGCGGCAACGGCGGCTCGGCCGCCGACTGCCAGCACTTCGCGGCAGAACTCGTCGGTCGTTTCGAGCGCGAGCGCCCGGAACTGCCGGCCATCGCACTGACCACGGACTCGTCGATTCTGACGGCCGTCGGCAACGACTACAATTTCGACGCCATCTTCTCCAAGCAGGTCCGCGCGCTGGGCCAGGAAGGCGACGTGCTGCTGGCCATCACGACCTCCGGTAACTCCGGCAACGTGCTCGCGGCCATCGAGGCGGCTCATGAGCGCGGCATGCACGTGATCGCGCTTACCGGCAAAGGCGGCGGCAAGGTCAGCGACGCGCTCTGGGAACTGGACGTCCACATCTGTGTGCCGGCTTTGCGTACCGCCCGCATTCAGGAAGTTCACCTGCTCACGATCCACTGTCTGTGCGATCTGATCGACTCGGAACTGCTGGGCGACGAGTGAACCTATTGTCATCTTGAGGCGTCAAGATCATGTGACGGGCACCGGGTCGCGGGGGCGGGCGGTGCCGATTCGGCGCGGCGGGGGCCGTCCCGTTCGACAATCCAATAAGGAGAAAGCCCGATGAGTTTCCGACGCGTCCAAGGCGTTGTTAAGCCGCTTGCAGCGGCAGTGTTGATTGCTGCGACCCTCGCGGGTTGCGCCCCCATCATCCTCGGCGGCGCCGCCACGGGCGCACTCGTCGCCACCGACCGGCGTTCGGTCGGCGCGCAGACGGAAGACCGCGAAATCCAGGTCAAGGCCGAAGCCAACATCGCCAATACGCTGACCGACGACGCCGTTCACGTGAACGTGACCGTCTTCAACCGCCGCGTGCTGCTCACGGGCGAAGTCCCGAACGACGCCACCAAGCAGGCTGCGGTCAACATCGTCAAACAGATCAGCAACGTACGCGGTATCGTCGACGAACTCGCCATCGGACCGAAAAGCTCGTTCGGCTCGCGCTCCAACGACGCGTGGATCACCAGCAAGGTCAAGGCCAACCTGATCAACACCAAGGAGATTTCGGCCAACGTCTTCAAGGTGGTGACCGAGCGCGGCGACGTCTATCTGATGGGGCTGGTCTCTCCGGAAGAGGGCACCATCGGCGCCAATGTGGCGAGCCGTATCGACGGTGTGCAGAAGGTCGTGAAGCTGTATGAGTACGTGAAGCCGGAAGAGGCGCAGCGTCTGTCGACCGAAGCCGAAAAGAACCCGGCGCCTGCACAGGCCGACGACAGCAACGCCGCGACCGTTACGGCCACCCCGATCGGCAACGATACGGTCACGGCCCGACCGTTGTCGTCGCCGGCGCCGATCAGCGAAGGTCCGGTCAAACCGGGACCGTCGACCAAGACGGGTAACTGATCCACCGCGCTGCGGATCACCTCCTCTTGCGCACCCGTTTGGGCCATCGCCCGACACCGAACCGCCACGCGCTGCTGCGTCACTCTCGTGTGACGCAGCGGCTCGTGGCGGTATTCGTTTCGGCAACCGTCGGGGGCTGGCTCGTCATGCCGGGCGTTGCGATGGCCGGTGCGACGGCGGCCACGCCCTCCCAACCCGACTGGCAAGCCCGCGATTGGGCCATGGCCTGCATGAGCTGCCACAATGCCGCCGCGCCGGTGCATGCGGGCAAGGCGACGTTGCGCGCCCTCGAAGGGCGCTCGGCGACGGCAATGATGGCCTCGCTCCAGGCCATGCGCGACGGACGGCAATCTGCCACGCTGATGCCGCAACTGCTCAAAGGCTATCGCGACGACGAGTTGCAACGTATCGCCGCGTACTTCGCTACACAACCGGTCGCTGCACAGCCAGTCGCTACGCGGCCCGCCGCGAAGCCACCCGTCGCCACACGACCGACAGCGCCACGATAGCGAGCCCATCATGGATCGTCGCCAACTCCTTTTCGGTTTGAGTTCCATGGCTGCGCTGGCCGGGATGTCGCATGTCCCGGCGGCGGTCGCGGCGCCGCTCTGGCCGACACCGGTCAAGGGGAGCGCCCGCATCGTGGTCATCGGCGGCGGCTTCGGTGGGGCAACGGCCGCGAAGGCGCTGCGTGTGCTGTCGGGCAACACCCTCGACGTCACGCTCGTCGAACCGGGCGCAGCCTTCGTTTCGTCACCCCTGTCGAACCTCGTCGTCGGCGGCAACTTGCGTGTGAGCGATCTCACGGTGCCATACGACCGCCTCGTCGCGCGGCACGGCGTGACATGGCGGCGTACGCGCGCCGAGGCCATCGATGCCGAGCGCAAGCAGGTCCGGCTGGCCGATGGCGCAACGCTGCCGTACGACAAGCTGATCGTGTCCCCCGGTGTGTCGCTTCGGCGTGAAGCCATTGCCGGGCTGAACGACCCGGTGGTTCGCGAAGCGCTTCCCGTCGGCTGGACGGACGCCCGCGAGAGTGCGCTGCTGCACGCCCGTCTGAAGGCAATGCCCGAGGGCGGCGTGTTCGCCATCACGATTCCCGAAGCGCCGTTTCGCTGTCCGCCAGCACCCTACGAGCGAGCATGTCAGGCCGCCGCGTGGCTCAGGCAACACAATCCGCGCGCCAAAGTGCTCATCTTCGATGCCAACGATCAGGTGCTGGCCGAAGCGGAACAGTTTCAGGAGGTCTGGCGCTCGCAGTTCGCAGGGATCGTCGAGTATCACCCGCAGTTCAACTGCACGGAGGTCGCGGCAGACGGCAAGCAACATCTGGCGCGTTTCGAACTGGGCGAGGAAGTGCGCGCCGACGCGCTGAACGTCATCCCGCCGATGCGCGCGGGCGATATCGCCGTGCGCAGCGGTCTGGCGACGGCCAACGGTCGTTGGTGCGACGTCGACTTCCTGACGTTCGCGTCGAAGGCGCAGCCCGACATCCATGTGCTTGGCGACGCCATCCAGATCGCGCCGCAAATGCCCAAGTCCGGCCACATGGCCAACCAGCACGGCAAGGTCTGTGCGGCGGCCATCGTGGCGGCGTTGTCCGGCAGGCCGGTCAATCCCGAACCGCTCTACAGCAACACCTGCTACACGTTCGTTTCGTCGACCGAAGCGATGCACGTGGCGAGCGTGCATCGCTATGACGTGTCGCAGCGCACCATGATGCCAGTGCCGGGCACCGGCGGCGCGTCGCCACGGGCCACACGGGACGAATTCGCGCTGGGACTCGCATGGGCACAGGGGATCTGGGCCGACATGCTGGCCTGATGCGGATTCCGGCGGCATCGATCGTGCTCCTGAAGGGTTTGGAAACGCTGCGCAATCGCGTTTGGAGGATTGGCTCTAAGCGCTGAAACCGACGTCAAAGGCACGCCCCGGTTACCCCTGTCCGAAGCGCCCATGCGCCGTGTTGTCCGTGCGCTGCAAACCCCCGGTTTCCCTTGTTGACGGGGCCTCACCCCTCGCGGTTACACTGGCTCCACGAAAAAATAAGCGTTGGGGGGCATAGGGATGGCGCATCGCCAGGGAGAGTCCCGTCTTGCGTCACGCGTCGCGCGTGAGGGCTCGGTCAAGTCTGTTCGCAATCACAGTGTTCATCGCGTTCCCAGTATCCGCAGTGTCGCCGTCTCCGTTTGCGTCTCGCTTGGCTCCCTGAGTCTGCTCGGCTCGCAACAAGCCTGGGCCGATGCCAGTCCGGTGCGCGGCGATCCGATGCAAAGCATTCCGAAGATCGAGGCGCCCAAAGCCGCCGCACCCACGATTCACATTCAGCCACCGACGCAGGAGGATGCCCTCAAGTCGCTGCTCGCGCGCAAGATCACGCCACAGCGCTTCGGTATCGAAGGCGTGAAGTCGCTGCCGTTCGAGCAGGTCGCAGGCCTGTTTGCGCCGTTGGCGGGTAAGGAAGTGTCCATCGGCGATCTGGTCGAGAAGGCCAATCAGGTCACGAAGATGTATCAGGACGCAGGCTATCTGCTGTCGTTCGCCTTCGTCCCTGCGCAGGATTTCAACGACGGCTTCGTTCGCGTGACGGTCGTCGAAGGGTATATCTCCAGCACCAGGATCACCGGCACGCCGGGGCCGTCCGAACAGCGACTGCGCGACATCGCGGCGCACATCGAGGCGGAGCGTCCGCTCAAGCGTGCGACGTTCGAGCGTTACCTGAACCTGCTCACGCTCGTGCCCGGCATGAAGATCAAGGCCGACGTGCAGCCGCCCACGCAGACCGACGGCGCGACCGAACTCTCGCTCGACGTGTCGCGTCAACCCGTCGCGCTGGGCACATCGCTCACGTACAACAACCCGGGCATTCGTGGCGTCTTCACGGTAACCAGCAATGCGCTGACGCCGCTCGGCGAGCAGATCCAGCTCACGGCCATCGCGCCGAAGGGCCATAACGATGAAGAGTTCTACGCGGCGTCGTATGTGCAGCCGCTGGGCTCGAACGGGCTTCAGGCGCGCCTCGATGCCTCGCACTATCGCGGACAGCCGGACGATCAGGCGCTCGCCGGACTCACGCGCCATCTCGATACCAAGCGCGTGGCGGTGAGCCTGTCGTACCCGATCCTGCTCAATAATCAGCGCAGTCTGACGGTCAGCGGCGGCATGTACGGCGTGAATTCGCGCGATCGCTATGAAGTGCCGAATTCGCCGAACAACATCAACTCCCAGACGAACGTGCGCGCCACGCAGGTGCAACTGGCATACAACGAGGTCACGGAGAAGCAGACGCGCAGCGCCACGCTGGGCGTGTTCAAGGGCTTCAACGGGATGGGCGCCAGCCAGTCGTATACGACGAACCCCGCCGGCATTCAGCAGATTCTCGGGCCGTACGATCTCGCCTTCTGGCGCTTCAACCTCGACGCCAAGCAGGGCGTGGTGCTGCCGTGGGAGTTCGGTGTCGTCGTGTCCGCCGGGGCGCAGTACAGCGGCAACACGCTGCCAACGTCCGAGCAGGCCACGTTCGGCGGGCAGCGCTTCGGTCTGGGCTATCCCGCCGGGGAAATTGCCGGGGACAAGGGCTGGGGCGCGTCGATCGAGCTGAACCGGATGTTCCGCACCGACTTCCGCTATCTGAAGACGATCCAGCCGTATCTGCTGCTCGACACCGCGCGCGTCTATCTGAACTACGGCCAACTGTTCCACAATCAATTGGCGTCCGTGGGGCTGGGCGTGCGGATCTCCGACAGCAAGTACTACACGCTCGACCTGTCGGTGGCCAAACCGATGGCCGATGCGCCGACGAACTCGCCGAACCGTCCGCTGCGCTTCAACGCGAACTGGTCGTATCAGTTCGAGTAAATCGGCGAGCGCGAGACAGGGATGGCGGTCACAGCACTCGCCATCTCTGGCTCGCGCCTTGCCAATTACCCGGCTCTCATCTACTTCTGATCCGCCTCATCCATCCCATCCGTGGCTTTCTCGCGTCGTCTCCCGCCATCTTTTTTATCGGGTTTTTCCCTGATGCCTGAACGCGCCATGCCGCCATGCGCTCCGATGTGCGTTTCGGCGCCGGTGCAAACGGGCCTCTCGCAGTCGCATGCAGCGTCGCGCGCTATATCCGGCGGTATACATGGAAACGCCTGGATCGCCGCTGAAATGCCGGGTGGCGACGACGATATCTCGGTGTCCGACGTGTTGCAGTGCAGCTTGCTTCCGTCGCCCGTTATTTTGATTATCCGTATATGCGTATGTAGGCATATACGAACTTCTCTGTGCCTTCGCACGAATTTGAAGACTGACCGTCATGGAAGAACTCGATCGCGTATTCGAAAAGGTATCGCACTACTTCAGCCTGCTCTCCGAGCCGACGCGGCTGCGGATTCTGCACGCGCTGTGCGGGGGCGAGCGCTCGGTGAACGAAGTGGTGACGGAAGTGGGTTCGTCGCAGACGAACGTGTCGCGGCACCTGGGGGCGATGTATCAGGCGGGCGTGCTCTCGCGGCGTCGCGACGGGAACCAGGTGTACTACACGATTGCGGATACCGGGGTGGTCGAGATCTGTCGCGCGGTGTGCGTGCAGGTGGCTGGCCGAATCGAGGAGGAGGCGCTGCCGGAGCGTGCCGTGGACGGCTTCATGCCGCGCGGGAGCTAAAAGGCGCCATAGCGCAAAGCAGGACCGTATCACAGCAGCACGGCAAGACCCGTAACAAAGCGCGACAAGAAAACGCAGACGAGGCCCGCGTGCCCGTCAATCGTTCGTAGCCGCCGGTGTCCTCGCGACGCTGGCGCACGCCACAAAACGCGAGGAGACAGGGTGAGCAAGATCAGCGATGGCGTATCGCGAGCCGGCCGTTTGCGCCGGGCGCCGGAGAATTTCGTCGACGGCCCGCTGGCCGACGACATCGTCCGCAACGGGATGAACCCGGCGCGGCGCGGGTTCCTGCAACGCAGTTTTCTTGCCGCCGGTGCCGCCCTCGCGGGTGGCGCCGCCTTCGCCGCCGACGCCCCGTCGGCCGCCGGCGATCCGATGATTCTCGAGCCGCGTCCGTGGGCGACGTCGCTGGGGCAGCCCGTGGCGGCGCGGCCGTACGGTATGCCATCGAAGTTCGAAGCGAACCTGCAACGGCGTCAGTCGCCGGGTCTCACGCAGACGGCGCAGGCGTCCGTTGCCTTCACGCCGCTGCAAGGACTGTTCGGCATCATCACCCCCAGCGGTCTGCACTTCGAGCGCCATCACCAGGGCTGGCAGGAGATCGACCCGACGCAGCATCGCCTGATGGTGCACGGGCTCGTGCGCGAGGCGAAGGTGTACACGATGGACGACATCATGCGTCTGCCATCCGTCTCCCGCATGCACTTCATCGAGTGCGGCGCGAATACCGGCATGGAGTGGGGCAATGCCGCCGTGCCGACCGTCCAGTACACGCACGGCATGCTGTCGTGTTGCGAATTCACCGGTGTGCCGCTGTCCGTGTTGCTCGACGACGTGGGCGCCGACACCAAACGCGGCCAGTTCGTGCTTGCCGAGGGGGGCGACGGATCGGGCATGACACGCACGATCTCCATGGAGGCGGCGCTCTCCGACGTGCTCGTCGCGTGGGGCATGAACGGCGAGATGCTGCGCCCGGAGAACGGCTATCCGCTGCGCCTTGTCGTGCCGGGCGTGCAGGGCGTGTCGTGGGTGAAGTGGCTGCGTCGCATCAAGGTGGGCGACGCCCCTTGGAATACCAAGGATGAAACGAGCCACTACGTCGACCTGATGCCGGACGGCCAGCACCGTCAGTACACGTCGATTCAGGAGTGCAAATCCGTCATCACGTCGCCCTCGGGCGGGCAGGCGTTGCTCGATCGCGGCTATTTCAACGTGACGGGGCTGGCGTGGTCCGGGCGTGGGCGGATCAAACGGGTGGACGTGTCGACCGACGGCGGCAAATCGTGGCGCGCTGCGCGACTCGAATCGCCGGTGCTGCCCAAGTGCCTCACGCGATTCAATTTCGACTGGCAATGGGATGGCTCGCCCGCATTGCTGCAAAGCCGCGCGGTCGACGAGACCGGCTTCGTACAGCCGCGTTATCGGCAACTGCGCGACGTGCGCGGCACCAAGTCGATCTATCACAACAATGCGATCCAGACGTGGCAAGTGGCGCAGAACGGGGAGGTGACCAATGTCCACGTCGACTGATCGCCAGCGGGCCGCCATGGCGATGACGGCGGGGGTGCCGACGCCCGCGTCTGCCGCTCGGCACGGGAAGTCCGCGCGGTGGCTTCACCGGGCGCAGGCGCTCGTCGTGGCCGGTCTGTGGGCCGGTGCCCTGACGCTCGCCGGCATGACGATTGCCGCATGGTTCGCATCGCCAGCGCACGCCGCACCGCCGGCGGCGAATAAGTCCGCTGCGTCTGCACAGATGGCCGCCACGCCCGCGTCTCCCGTCAAGGCGCCGACCGGCATGGCCGCTATCGGCCGCGAAGCGACGCCGGCGGAGCTGGGCGCGTGGGACATCGACGTGCGTCCCGATTTCAAAGGCTTGCCGAAAGGGCAGGGTTCGGTCGCGGACGGACAGAAGCTCTTCGATGCGCGCTGCGCCTCGTGCCACGGCACCTTCGGCGAGAGCAACGAAGTCTTCAACCCCCTGGTGGGCGGCACCACGGCGGACGACATCAAGACCGGGCACGTGGCGTCGCTGCGCGCGAACAACCAGCCGGTGCGCACCACGCTCATGAAGGTCGACACGGTCTCCACGATCTGGGACTACATCCGTCGCGCCATGCCGTGGAACGCGCCGCGCTCGCTCACGCCCGACGAGGTGTACGCCGTGACGGCCTACATCCTGAATCTCGGCGAGATCGTGCCGGCGGACTTCGTGCTGTCCGACAAGAACATCGGCGACGTGCAGAAACGCATGCCCAATCGCAACGGCATGACGCGTGCGCATGGCATGTGGCGCGTGGGCGACAAACCGGATACCCATAACAAGGCGTGTATGCAGGATTGCCCTGAGGCTGGTATCGTGACGTCCGCACTCCCTGCGTACGCCCGCGACGCACATGGGGATCTGGCCGCGCAGAACCGGGTCATCGGCCCGGTGCGTGGTGTCGATACGAAGCTGCCGCCGCTGTCGGGCACCGCCGCGCAAAATGCGACGGTGCGCAAGACCGCGGCCCTCGCCACGCTTGGCATGGCGAGTCCGGACGCGCCGGCCCAAACCGCCGCTGCGACGTCACCGGCAGCAACGCTTGCGGATAAGAACGGTTGTCTGGCCTGTCACGGCGTTACCGACAAGAAGATCGGGCCCGCCTTCTCGGAGGTCGCCGCCAAGTACCATGGGCAGTCGAATGCGACTGAAATACTGGTGGCGAAGATACGTGCCGGAGGTGCCGGTAATTGGGGCAGCATGCCGATGCCGCCGCAATCACAGGTCGCAGAAACCGATGTCCGTACGATGGTCGACTGGATTCTTCGTGGTGCACATTGAGCGGGCAGGGTGTCCGACGGATGCGCCGACGATGTGTCGTGCCGCCGCAGGACCCCGTCCCCTACACAAACCGAAGGAGCAAGAATGAAGAAGATGCTGATCGCTGCGGCCATGCTGGCCGGCACCTCGCTGGCTCACGCCGGCGTCGACGTCGCCGCTGCGACCAAACTCGCTGCTGCCAACGCCTGTATGGGTTGCCACGCCGTGGACAAGAAGCTCGTCGGCCCGTCGTATCAGGACGTCGCCGCCAAGTACAAGGGCGACAAGGATGCCGTGGCCAAGCTGGTGAAGAAGGTGAAGGGTGGCGGTTCGGGTGTCTGGGGTCCGATCCCGATGCCGGCGCACCCGAACCTGTCGGATGCCGACGCCAAGATCCTGGTGGATTGGGTTCTGGCGGGCGCCCCGGCGAAGTAAGTCCGGGGCAGGGGGCTCGCCGCAGTACCTGGCGAGCGAACGGCGGCCGGTGCAGGTCGTGATGTCATGACCGTTGCACCGGCGGCCTTCAGAGAAGGAAACACACAGAGATGAACCAACAGCGACGCGACATGCTGCGGTTTTCCGCGGTAATGGGACTGGCGGTGGCCGCCGGGCTGATCAAGCCCGAAGAGGCCCGCGCGGCACAGGTGGAATGGAACAAGGCGGCGTTTGCCACCAAGAGCGTGGCCGACACGGTCAAGGCGCTCGGCGGCACGAGCGCGAGCCCCAGCGACCTGGTCGTGCTGACGGCTCCCGACATCGCCGAGAACGGCGCGGTCGTGCCGGTGGCGGTCACGAGCAAGGCACCGAACACGCAATCGATCGCGATCCTGATCGAGAAAAATCCGAATACGCTCGCGGCATCGTTCGATATTCCGGACGGCACCGAGCCGTCGGTGACCACGCGCGTGAAGATGGGGCAGACGTCGAAGGTCTACGCGCTCGTCAAGGCGGACAACAAGTACCTCGTGGCCGAGAAGGAAATCAAGGTCACGCTGGGCGGCTGCGGCGGTTGAGCGACACATCGTATAAGGCTAGAGGAGCACAACATGGGTAATCCGATGCGCATTCGCGCAACCGAGGCCGGCGGTGTCGTCGAGGTCAAGGCGCTGATGAGTCACATCATGGAAACCGGCCAGCGCAAGGACGCTTCCGGTAACATCATCCCTGCACACTTCATCCAGACGGTCACGGTCACCTGCAACGGCAAGACGGTGCTCACCGCCGAATGGGGTCCGGCCGTGTCGAAGGATCCGTTCATGTCGTTCAAGTTCAAGGGCGGTAAGAAGGGCGACAAGGTTGCGGTCACGTGGACCGACAACAAGGGCGATTCGCGCACCGACGAGGTGACCGTCGCCTGAGTCGGCATGCCGGGGGTGTGTCGCACCCACCTACCCCACAAAGAGGAGAGCCAGATGAAAGATGCGCAACATAGCGCACAGGCGACCACCCCTGCGACCGTTCGCGGTTCCGCATGGCTGCGTCGCACCGTGCTCGGCGGCATGCTCGCCGTCGCGGGCGCCAGCGTTCCCGTAGCCACTGCGTTGGCCGCCGACAGCTCGACGGCAGACGCCATCGCGCAATATCGCGAGATGCTGGCCGACGGCAACCCGGCAGAACTCATCGAAATGCGCGGCGAAGAGCTCTGGAAGACGCCGCGCGGCCCGAACAACGTGTCGCTCGCCCAGTGTGACCTCGGGCTCGGCGCCGGCGTGGTGAAAGACGCCTACGCGCAACTGCCGCGCTACTTTCCCGATGCGAAACGCGTGCTCGACGCCGAGTCGCGCATCGTCGAATGCATGGTGAATCTGCAAGGCTTCAAGCGTGCCGACGTCATCAAGCAGCCGTTCTCCAAGGAAGGTCAGGACCCGACCGATCTCGAAGCGCTCACGGCTTACGTGGCAGGACAGTCGCGCGGTGCGCAGATCCGTGTGCCGCAGTCGCACAAGGAGGAGAAGGAAGCCTACGCGCGCGGCCAGAAGATCTTCTATTACCGTGCCGGTCCGTACGATTTCTCGTGCGCGTCGTGCCATGGCGCCGACGACAAACGCATTCGTCTTCAGGATCTGCCGAACCTGACCAAGCCGGCGGCGGCGCGTCAGGCGTTCGCCACGTGGCCGGGCTACCGTGTCTCGCAAGGCGCGCTGCGCACGATGCAGTGGCGCATGTACGACTGTTTCCGCCAGCAGCGCATGCCCGCGCTGAATTACGGCTCGCAGGCGTCGATCGATCTGATTACCTTCCTCGGTGTGATGGCCAACGGCGGCAAGATGGACGCCCCCGGCCTGAAGCGCTGACCGATCACGAGGCACACCCATGAAAACATTCGCATTGCGCGCGACGGGGCTCGCGCTGGCAGCGGCCGGGGCTCTCGTCGTCGGCGCGGCCTTCGCTCAGGGTGAGGGCGCGAAGCTCGTCACCGGCACCACCGACGCGGCTGTCGTGCAGGAGTTGCGCGACTCGTTCCGTGGCCAGGGTATCGCTCAGCTCGATCGCATCGACCAGAGCGAACTGCAGAAGCTTTGCACGCAGTACGCCGTGAAGCCGATGCCGGCGAAGATCGCCGAGCGTCTGCAAAAGGCCGAGCTGGCGAACGTCAAGGCACCGGCCGACGGCACGTATCTCGGCGATTGGAAGGCCGGCGAGAAGGTCGCCCAGAACGGACGCGGCAAGCAGTTCACCGACAAGGCCGACACCGTCAACGGCGGCAACTGCTACGCCTGCCATCAACTGACGAAGACCGAGATCTCGTTCGGCAACATCGGCCCGTCGCTTTACAACTACGGCAAGTTGCGCGGCGATTCGCCCGAAGTCGTCAAGTACACGTGGGCGAAGATCTACGACTCGCACAGCTACATGGCGTGTTCGAACATGCCACGCTTCGGTGCGGCAGGCATCCTGACGGAACAGCAGTTGAAGGATGTCATGGCGTTGCTGCTCGATCCGGCCTCGCCGGTCAACCAGTAGGGCGCGTCGTCATGGTGCGCGGCGGCGTTTCCCGTCTTGCGATGGGCGCGCGCCGCCACCGCCTTCCGGAGTCCAGCATGAAATCCCTGATCGGTTCGATGCGTCGCGTGACCCCGCGTGCGCTGGCGGTGTTCGTCGTCACGCTGGGCGCGGCGGCTGCCATGGCCAGTGCACCGGCGCACGCGGTGGAGGTCGGCGACACGGTGTCGCTGCCGTCGCTCACGTTGCTCGATGGCAAGACGATGCCGGCGAGCGCGTTCCGGGATCGCACGGTCATCGTGGAGTACTGGGCGTCGTGGTGTCCGTTCTGCGCGCAGCAGAATCCGCATCTGCAGAAGCTTTACGACGCGACGCGCGGCAAGCCGATCCAGATCGTCACGCTCTCCATCGACAAGAAGCCGCAGGAGGCGATCGACTACCTCAAGGCCCACCAGTACACGTTCCCGGCGGGGATGGAGACGGACGCGTGGCAGGCGGCGCTCGGCAAACGTCGTGGCTTGCCGGAGCTTTACGTGATCGGCCGCGACGGCCGCGTGCTGCGCAAGGAAGTGGGCGAGATGTTCGGCGAGGACGTGGCGGCGCTCGCGGATTACGCGGGCAAGTAAGACAGGTCGGTCCGGGCCGGCCGGGCGAACCGTCGACGCATGACAGCGGCTGCGCCATGGGTGCGACGTCATCGTCGCTCAATGGAAGACGAACGGATAACGACAAGATCGGCGCACTGCACATGCATGTGCCATGGAGACGAAATGAATCGACGCGAGTTCATGCAGGTGCTGGCCGTGGCGGCCGCTGGCGGGATGGCCCTGTCGCATCACGAGACGGCGGCGGCGAAAGCGGCGGCTGTGTTCTACGACCTGCCGAAGTTCGGCAACGTGCACCTGCTGCACTTCACCGACTGCCATGCGCAGTTGCTGCCGATTTACTTCCGTGAGCCGAGCGTCAATCTGGGCATCGGCGAGCAGGCCAACAAGCCGCCTCACCTGGTGGGCGACGCGTTCCTCAAGGCTTACGGTCTGCGTCCCGGCACGCCCGACGCCTATGCCTTCACCTATCTCGATTTCGCTGCCGCCGCGCGCACGTACGGCAAGGTCGGCGGCTTCGCTCACCTCGCGACACTGGTCAAGCGGATGAAGGCGTCGCGCCCCGGCGCGCTGCTGCTCGACGGTGGCGACACGTGGCAGGGGTCCGGCACGGCCATGTGGACGAAGGGGCAAGACATGGTGGACGCCACGCTGGCGCTCGGCGTGGATGTCATGACGGCGCACTGGGAGTTCACTTACGGCGCCGATCGCGTGAAGTCGGTCGTCGAGGAGCAGCTCAAGGGCAAGATCGACTTCGTCGCGCAGAACGTGCAGACGAACGACTTTGGCGACCCGGTGTTCGCGCCGTACACCATGAAGACGATGAACGGCGTGCCGGTGGCGATCATCGGGCAGGCGTTCCCGTACACCCCCATCGCGAACCCGCGTTACTTTGTGCCGGACTGGACCTTCGGTATTCAGGAGGAGCGGTTGCAGTCGATGGTTGACGAAGTGCGGGGCAAGGGCGCGCAGGTGGTGGTCGTGCTCTCGCACAACGGCATGGACGTCGATCTGAAGCTGGCGTCGCGCGTGCGCGGCATCGACGCGATTCTCGGTGGCCACACCCATGATGGCGTACCTCGACCGGTGGTGGTGGAGAATGCCGGCGGCAAGACGCTCGTCACCAATGCCGGTTCGAACGGCAAGTTCCTCGCCGTGCTGGACTTCGACGTGAAGGGCGGCAAGCCCGTGGACTTCCGCTACAAGTTGCTGCCGGTGTTCGCGAACCTGCTGCCGGCGGACACGCAGATGCAGGCGCTGATCGAGCGCGTGCGCGCGCCATTCGCCGCGAAGCTGGCCGAGCCGCTGGCGGTGACGGAGGGCGTGTTGTATCGCCGGGGGAATTTCAACGGCACTTTCGACCAGTTGCTGCTCGATGCGGTGATGGCCGAGAAGGACGCCGAGATCGGTTTCTCCCCGGGTTTCCGCTGGGGCACGTCGTTGCTGCCCGGGCAGGCGATCACGATGGAACAGTTGCTCGATCAGACGGCGATCACCTATCCGTACACGACGCTCACGCCCATGACCGGCGAGACCATCAAGACGGTGCTCGAAGACGTGGCGGACAACCTGTTCAACCCGGACCCGTATTACCAGCAGGGCGGCGACATGGTGCGCGTGGGGGGAATGGATTACGTCATCGATCCGATGGCGCCGATGGGGCAGCGGATTACGGAGATGCGTCTGAACGGCAAGCTCATCGAGGCGGGCAAGACATACAAGGTGGCCGGCTGGGCGCCGGTGGCCGAAGGCGCGCAGGGCGAACCGGTGTGGGACGTCGTCGCGCGTTACCTCAAGGCCCAGAAGACCATCGTGGCGAAAGCGCCGAAGGTCCCGGCCATCAAGGGAATGAAGGGGAATCTGGGGGCGATCTGAGCCCGCGGGGCCGACGGCCGAATGTGGCTGGCGGCCCGGCATGACGGTATTCCCGAGCAATTTTGTCGGCGGCTCGCCGTGCTCGGAAAAATCGATATAATCAAAGCTTCGTGTGGGGCGGTAGCTCAGCTGGGAGAGCGTCGCGTTCGCAATGCGAAGGTCGGGAGTTCGATCCTCCTCCGCTCCACCACATCGCTTCACGGCGCGCCGCGTCTTACGCACAGCGCCCCCTCCTCTGCCTCATCCGGCTTTCCCGCTCCCCTGCGTTGCTGTTCTCGCTGGCTATCGGGTTCGGTCGTTTCCATTCCGCAGCGATTCGTCTCATCGTCAATTCTGTTGTCCCCGGATGTCACGAGCGCGCCTTGACGTCGTGGGATCGTCTCCCGCTGCCCCAGCCGTCATGCGGGAGACGGGGATTTGTAAAATATCTTGTCACGCGCTTGTCCTTGGTATTGCACGGCAGGTAGAATTGTTCAAGTTTTGACAAAACCCGCCGAAACGTTGGGCGGCTGCCATGGCGCGGCGCTCACCGGGGTGTGCTGTATCGATCCGCCGACGTGAATTCCCGCGTCGAATCAGTCAATCCAGAGGGACCGCCACCCCATGACGAGCCGTCAAGCAAAAGTGCAGGAAGATACGTACTTCCGAGTGATGCGCATTCTTCAGGAAAATCCGGATCTGACGCAACGTGAGTTGGCGGAGAAGTTGGGCGTGAGCGTCGGCGGCCTCAATTACTGTCTCAAAGCGCTCATGCTCAAGGGATGGGTGAAGATGCAAAACTTCGCTCACTCAAAGAACAAGTTCGGTTACGTCTATGTATTGACGCCAAGCGGCGTCGCTGAGCGCGCCGCGCTCACCAGTCGCTTTCTCAAGCGCAAGATGGACGAGTACGAAGCACTAAAAGAAGAAATAGAAGCACTTAAAAGAGAGTGCGAAGTCGGCGACGAAATTCCGACGCAACATAGCTAAATGCTTGCTGCATAAGAAATACATGCCGTAATGGCAGTCGTAAGACGATCGTAAAGTCGATCTCTGATCTGGTAGCATCTGCATCCATTTTGCGTTCACCCGATGCAGGTGGATAAAGCTGAAATTGGTAACCTCTCGGATTTTGGTATCCGGGGTCGTGGAGCGATTTATGAATCTAGCGGGTGTGAGACTTGCAATTGTGGGGCTGGGTTATGTGGGGTTGCCGCTGGCTGTAGAGTTCGGCCGCACACGCTCTGTGACCGGTTTCGACATTAATCAGCGTCGCATCGGGGAATTGAAGGGCGGCAACGATTCCACATTGGAGACGACCGCAGAAGAGCTTGCTGAGGCAAAGCATCTCTCGTTCACCACGGACGTGAACGATCTTCGTGAATGCAATTGCTACATTGTGACGGTGCCCACGCCCATCGACGACTTCAAGCGGCCCGATCTGACGCCGCTCATCAAAGCCAGCGAAACGGTTGGGAAAGTGCTCAAAAAGGGCGATATCGTCATTTATGAATCGACGGTTTATCCCGGCTGCACCGAGGAAGATTGCGTGCCCGTGCTGGAAAAATATTCCGGCCTGAAGTTCAATGTCGACTTCTTTTGTGGTTACAGCCCTGAGCGCATCAACCCCGGCGATAAGGAACATCGGGTCACCACGATCAAGAAGGTCACGTCTGGTTCGACGCCTGAGATTGCAACGCTTGTCGACGATCTCTACAACGAGATCGTGACCGTGGGCACCCATAAGGCAGAAAGCATCAAGGTCGCAGAAGCTGCCAAGGTCATCGAGAACACGCAGCGCGATCTGAACATTGCGTTGATCAACGAACTGGCGCTCATCTTTAACAAGATGGGAATCGATACGGAAGCCGTCCTGAAGGCGGCGGGAAGCAAGTGGAATTTCCTCCCGTTCCGTCCGGGTCTGGTCGGTGGTCACTGTATCGGTGTGGACCCCTATTACCTCACGCACAAAGCACAGGCTATCGGCTACAACCCCGAAATCATTCTGGCCGGCCGGCGCCTGAACGACAGCATGGGTATGTATGTCGTGGCGCAGCTCGTCAAGGCGATGACCAAGAAGCGCATCCATGTGGAAGGCGCGAAGGTGCTCGTCATGGGGCTGACGTTCAAGGAGAACTGTCCCGATCTGCGTAATACGCGCGTCGTGGACATCGTGGCAGAGCTCAAGGATTACAACTGTGAGGTCGATGTCTACGATCCATGGGTGAGCGCCGAAGAGGCCCATCACGAGTACGGCATCACGCCGGTCGAGTCGCCGGTTCCGGGAAGCTACGACGCGATCATTCTCGCGGTGGCGCACGAGCAGTTCAAGGCGATGGGGCCAGACGCCATTCGTGCTTTCGGTAAGACCACCAGCGTGCTCTACGACCTGAAATACGTGCTCACGGCGAGCCAATCCGATCTGAGACTGTAAGAATGACAGCTTTCGACAATCTTAAATTGCACCTCAGTACCACCCCGCAAACCTGGCTCGTCACCGGTGTCGCGGGTTTTGTAGGCAGCAATCTGCTTCAGGCGCTGCTCACGCTGAATCAGCGTGTGGTCGGTCTCGACAACTTCAGCGGCGGGCATCAACGGAATCTCGACGAGGTGCAGCGTCAGGTTTCCGCCGGACAATGGTCGAACTTTCGCTTCGTGCAGGGTGATATTCGCGACCTCGAGACGTGCCAAAAGGTATGCGACGGCGTGGACATCGTGCTGCATCAGGCCGCGCTGGGGTCGGTGCCGCGCAGCATTGCCGACCCGATCAATACCAATCAGAACAATATCGACGGTTTTCTGAACATGCTCGTGGCGGCGCGCGACGCCAAGGTGAGTCGCTTCGTCTACGCGGCGAGCAGTTCGACCTATGGCGACCATCCGGGGCTGCCGAAGGTGGAAGATAAGACCGGAAAGCCGCTCTCACCCTACGCCGTGACCAAACTGGTCAATGAGCTGTACGCCGATGTATTCGCCCGTACCTACGGGCTCAAGACAATCGGCCTGCGTTATTTCAATATCTTCGGACGCCGTCAGGATCCGGACGGCGCCTACGCAGCCGTCATTCCCAAGTGGATCGCCTCACTTGCCCGTAACGAAGCCGTATTCATTAACGGCGACGGCGAAACGAGCCGGGATTTCTGCTATGTCGACAACGCCGTTCAGGCCAATCTGCTTGCCGGCACCGTCACGAACGATGAGGCCATCAATCAGGTCTACAACGTCGCCGTCGGCGATCGTACGACGCTGAACGAGCTCTACCATCATCTGCGCGAAAACCTCGCCGCGAAGTATCCGCACCTGAATAACGCGCAGCCCGTCTACCGGGACTTCCGCGCGGGCGACGTGCGTCATTCGCTCGCCGACATCGACAAAGCGCGGCGGTTGCTGGGTTACCAGCCGACACATCGTATTGGCGAAGGCCTGAAAGAAGCGATGGATTGGTACGTCGATTTTCTGGAAACGCGCCCTGCCTGACGGCGCTGGGGCACCCGGATACCGACAGCGTCGGCACCGGCGATACTTTTGAAAAAGCGATTCGCGAAGGGAGCTGGAGATGGAAATCGAGCTGGTTCAATTGCAAAAGCACGGCGATGATCGTGGCGCGCTGATCGCGCTGGAAGACCAGCGCAACGTGCCTTTCGAAATCAAACGCGTTTATTACCTCTTCGGTACGAAGGAAGGGATCAAGCGCGGCATGCATGCCCACCGCAATCTCCGACAGATGGTGATTGCCGTGCGTGGGCAATGCCGCTTTCTCTTGGACGATGGCAGTGAGCGTGTGGAGTTGTTTCTGGACAACCCGGCGCAGGGCCTGCTGATCGAATCCATGATGTGGCGCGAAATGTATGACTTTTCGCCGGATTGCGTGTTGATGGTGCTGGCCAACGCCCATTACGACGAGTCCGACTACATTCGCGACTACAAGGAGTTCCTGGAAATCGCAAAGGGAGAATCGCATGACAGCTAAGAAAGTTTTCATCGTCGGCGCAGGCGAATTTGCTCAGATTGCATACGAATACTTCACGTACGACAGTGATTACGAAGTCGTCGCCTTCTGCGTGAACAAGGAATACATCAAGGAGCCGACGCTATACGATCTGCCGGTCGTCCCTTATGAGGAGGTCGAGGCTCGTTTCCCGGCTGGCGAATATCTCGCCTTCACGGGCATTCCGGCATCCGACATGAACCGCACGCGTACCCGCTTCTATCAGGATCTGAAAGCGAAGGGCTACTCGTTCGCGACTTACGTCAGCAGCCGTGCGTTCGTCTGGCGAAATGCCACCATCGGCGAGAATTCGTTCATTTTCGAAATGAACACGATCCAGCCGTTCGTGACCATTGGCAATAACTGCATTCTCTGGAGTGGCAATCACGTCGGTCACCGCAGCGTGATTCATGACAATTGTTTCGTCACTTCGCATGCGGTGATTTCCGGCTATTGCGATATCGGTTCCGGTACCTTCATCGGCGTCAATGCAACGCTCAACGACAACGTTCGCATTGCCGAGAATTGCTTGATTGCGGCCGGCAGTCATATCGCAAAGGACACGGAAGCCGAACGTATTTACGCCGGCAGCCCGGCCCGGGCCGTCCCGGGTAAATCGAGCTTCGAAGCCGGGATCTGAGGGGACGTCATGTGGAACAAACTGGGGCTGGTGTTCGACGCCGCCAAATACACGAACCAGCAATGGTTTTGTAACTCGGCGCTAACGCCGCAACCGTTCCGTCTCAATGATGAAACGATTCGCGTGTTCGCCGGATTTCGCGACGCAGAAGGCGTGAGTCGCATTGGTTACGTGGACATTGCTTCAGGCGATCCGTCGCGAATTCTTGGCGTCTCGAAGACGCCGGTGCTCGACATCGGCCGCGACGGATGCTTCGACGACAACGGCGTCATCATGGGCGATGTCGTGAAAACGCCGTCCGGCGTCTATTTGTTTTACGTCGGTTTTCAACTCGTCAGGAAAGCAAAGTTTCTTGCGTTCTCCGGTGTGGCGTTGTCGGAGGATGGCGGCGAGACATTCCGTCGCCTGAGCGAATCGCCGATCCTTGAGCGGGACCGTTTCCAGAGCACGATCGGCGCAATTCATACCGCGCGTTACGAAAATGGTGTCTGGCGCATCTGGTTCGCGCGCGGCGACGGTTGGGAGATGATCAACGGCGTCCCATACCCGCAGTATCACATCTGCTACACCGAGACGAAGGATCTTCTCAATATCCCGCGTTCGGCCGTGACGTGCGTGGAAGCCGTTTCGCCGGAATACCGGATCGGCCGTCCGAAGGTCTACAAGGTCGCCGATGGGTCCTACGTGATGTATGCGACCAAGGGCACTATTTCGGGCGAATACACGCCAAGCTTTTTCCGTTCGAACGACGGGATCAAGTGGGAGCGCGACGACTCGAGCCTTGGCATTGCGCCGTCCGAATCGGGTTGGGATTCCGAGACGCTGTGCTACCCGACGCTGATCAGCGACGCCGGTCAGACGCTCATGATCTACAACGGCAACAAGATGGGGCTTAACGGCTTCGGCGCGGCTGTCGGTAACCAGGTTGTGCTCGCATGACCGTGGGCTCGGTAACGCGTTACGGCCCTGAGCTGAAAGATGCCTGGGACGGTGTCGTGCGCAATTCGAAGAACGGCACCTTTCTCCATCTGCGCGATTACATGGATTATCACGCAGACCGTTTTACGGACTGCTCGCTCCTGTTTCAGGAGAATGGCAAGGTGGTCGCGGTGTTCCCGTGCAGCGCGCATGGCGACAGCGTAGTGAGCCACGGTGGTCTGACATACGGCGGGTTGATCTACGGAAAAGACGTGCATGCGACGACGGTGTTAAGCATGTTCGACACGCTCGCCGAGCACTTCAAGGCGGCGGGCTTCCAAAAGGTCGTCTATAAGCCGGTGCCGCGCGTGTTTCACACGTATCCCGCCGACGAGGATCTCTACGCGCTGTTTCGAATGAGCGCACGGCTCTACCGACGGGATCTGTCGTCGGTGATTGAACTGGCAACTCGCCCCAAGTTCAGCGATTCCCGGAAGAATACGGCGCGTAAGGCCCCGAAGGCCGGTGCGCGTTTCGAAGAGATCGACGATACGGAGGGCTTCCACGCATTGCTTGCCTCCGTCCTGGCCCGATTCGGTAGCTCGCCGGTGCATTCCGTTGCGGAACTCCGACTGCTCAAATCGAGATTTCCGGAGAATATCCGGCTTTTCGGCGTTCTCCTGGAAGACAGACTGCTCGCCGCATCGCTGGTATTCGATTTTGGCCCCGGGGTACATACCCAGTACATGGCGGCCTCGGACGAAGGCCGGGCCTTGGGCGCGCTCGATTTCTTGCTGGTCAATCTGATCGAAAACACTTTCTCCGAAAAGCAGTATCTGAGTTTCGGCATCTCCACCGAACAGCAAGGCCAGTTTCTGAATGAAGGTTTGATCAAACAGAAGGAAGGCTTCGGCGGTCGCGGAATGGTTCACGACTTTTACGAATGGGACTTGTAAGCATGATTCAATTTCTCGATATCAAGGGAATCAACCTCGCCCTCGAAAGCGAACTGAAGCAAGCCTTCGACCGAGTGTTGCACAGCGGCTGGTTCATTCACGGTCAGGAAGTGGCTGCGTTCGAGTCGGAATTCGCGAGCTATTGCGGGACGTCGGGGAGCGTTGGGGTCAGCAATGGCCTGGATGCGCTTCATCTGATTCTGCGCGCATACGATATCGGCCCGGGCGACGAGGTCATCGTGCCGTCCAACACGTTTATCGCGACATGGCTGGCTGTTACCTATTGTGGTGCGACGCCGGTCCCGGTAGAGCCGTTGATCGAGACGTACAACATCGATCCTGCGAAGATCGAAGCTGCGATTACCGAGCGCACGAAGGCGATCATCGCGGTTCATCTTTACGGTCAGCCGGCCGATATGGACCCGATCGTCGCCATCGGCAAGAAGCATGGACTGCGTGTCATCGAAGACGCGGCACAAGCGCATGGCGCCACATACAAGGGACGTAAGGCCGGGTCGCTCGGTGACGCGGCTGCTTTCAGCTTCTATCCGGGAAAGAATCTCGGCGCATTGGGTGACGGCGGTGCGGTGACGTCCAACGATCCCGACCTCATCACCAAGGTGCGCATGCTCGGCAACTACGGTTCCCAGATCAAGTACAAGCATGAAATGCGCGGGTACAACGCGCGTCTGGACGAGATGCAGGCTGCCTTCCTTCGCGTCAAGCTTCGTCACCTCGACGCTCAGACGGAAATTCGCCGTCAGATCGCCGCGACCTACTCCGACAGTCTGCGCGACGTCGTCGTCCCGCAAGTCATGAGCGACGCGAACCCGGTCTGGCACCTGTATGTCATTCGTACCAAGCAGCGCGATCAGATGGTTCAGCGCCTCAAGGAGCACGGTGTCGCGGCCTTGATCCACTATCCGATCGCTCCGCATTTGCAGGACGCTTATGTCGATCTCGGCTACGGTAAGGGGGCATTCCCGATCTCCGAGACCATCCACGATGAGGTACTGAGCCTTCCGATGGGGCCGACGATGGCCGAGTCCGATATTCGAACGGTGATTGAAAGCGTGGCCAAAAGCCTGTAACGCCGGCATCGTTGGACGGCAACGGGATTCTCTATCCACATGCGCAACGCGCCGTGATTGCCGGCGCAATCTGGCAACCCGACAGTGCGACGTGACAGCACCAGCGCCGGCGCGCCTGAATCCCGGGCCTGCTTCGACCCCGGACCGGGGCGCCGGTGAGCGCCGCGTTATCAAGGAAATGCTTTGAGTAAGAAAGACGTCCTCAGCGCGATTTTTGGCTCAGGGTTCTCGCGTGGCTACGTACTCGGCTCGGAACTGGTGCTTCTGCTCATCACGACCTCGTGGATGAGGCCCGTTGATCGAGGGGTTTATATCGCCGGTTTTTCACTGTTGAAGACCGTGTCGATTGTGAGTTCTCTGAGTTTCGGGCAAATCGCCATCCACCAGATCGGCGAGCGCCGACAGCAGTCGGTCGGTGACATCGGGGGAAGTCTGCTTGTCGGATGTGTCGTGTTTCCCGCGATTGCGATACTCGCGCTGTATGCATACGGCTGTGTGTCAGACGACTTCCGGCGAATCTATGTCGAACCTTATCTGCTGCTTCTGGCGATCGGTTTGCCGATATTTGTCCTCGAACTGTACTTCTATGCGTTCCTGACGGCGCTGGGACGGCTCAACACCGGCAACAAAGCCATCGTGGTGGGCAAGACGGTAGCGTGGGGCGGTGTGTTGGTGATGGGCTTCCTCAGAGGGCATCTCGACGCGGTGGAAGTGCTCGCATCGCTGGTTGCAGGCCAGTTGGTGATCGTGCTCGGGTATTGCGTGGGGCTGGTCTCGGAGTTTCGTCGCCGTGACATCCGTCTGACGTTCGAATGGGCGGCGTTCCTGGGCATGCTGAAAAAATCGGTGAGACTGCATCCCAGCATCATCGGCACCGTAATCTTCGGTGGTGTCGACGTGCTGATTGCGTTCAAACTCGCCGGCGCCAAGGCAGCGTCCGAATATCAGATTGCGGTCCAATTGCTGACGGCCCTCTCGATCCTGCCTTTCGCGATTGCACAGTTTGCTTACAAGCTGGTGCCGCAACTTGGCGCGAAGGAAGCCTGGATGCGCTTCCGTGGCGTGCTGTATAAGGGGCTGGCGGTGCATTGTCTGCTCGCGGTGCTCTCGGTCGGTGTCGTTTGGTTCGCCGCACAGCGCTTCTTTCACGGGCAATATGCAAACGTCGGCACCCTATACATTTTGCTGGTCCTTGGCGCTCCCGGACTTTTCCTGAGTCTGGTGATGGCACCATTCTGGATTGGGTTCGGTTACTTTGCCGCGACATCGACACTGACTATCGTGACGGGCGCGCTGATGCTTCCGCTGGGCTACTTCCTGACGGCCCGCTTCGGGGTGACGGGTACGGTAGCGACCTTTGTTAGCGGGCAATTGCTGTCCGTCGTGATCAACGGATTTTTTATCAAGCATTTGGGACGCGCGCATCATGCATGACGACAAACGCCCGGCAAAAGTCAGCGTACTGGTTCTGACTTACAACGCATCGAAGTTCATCCGGGAGTCGCTGGATTCCGTACTCGATCAGAATTACGACGATCTTCAGATCGTCGTGTCCGACGACGCGTCCCGCGACGGAACGCAGGACATCGTGCGAGCCTATGCCGAGAAGTATCCGGGCATTTTCACCGTCAATCTGAACGAAAAAAACGTTGGCATCACGCGCAATGCCAATATCGCGCTGTCGTTGTGCTCGGGCGATTTTGTCGCCTTCCATGCGGGCGACGATGTCATGCTGCCCGGCAAGATTCACGCACAGGTCGACTACTTCCGAAAGCATCCGGACTGCGTGCTGTGCTACCACAACCTGGAAATCTTCGATTCCGCTACGGGCAAAGTGCTCGGCTACTACAACGGCCGAAAGAACCCGGCTCGCGAAGGCACCGTGCGCGAGCTGATCGTGCATGGCTGCTTTGCAGGCGGTAATGCCGTCATGGTCCGGCGGGAGTCGCTCCCGCCCGGCGGTTATAACGAAGCCTTTCCGGTCGCATCGGACTGGTTGCTGTGGATTGCCACGACGGTCAACGGCGGGCGCATCGGCTATGTGAACCAGGTGTTGGCGAAGTACCGTCGTCATGATTCGAACACGACGTCGACATCGTCTTCACTGAATCGCCAGGCCATTCTGGATGCGCTCAATACGACCAACTGGGTTGCCGTCAATCATCCCGAATATGTATTTGACGCGCTGCGCAGCTACTCCATTCATCTCCGTCTGTTGCGCCGACTCGACGGGCGCAAGCATTATCTGCGTGCCTTGTTTGCCAGTATCAAGGTCTGGCCTACCATCGAGGCGTTCGGGGCGATTGCGATTTCGCTGCTCACCCTGGGGCGAGTGAAGCCATGAGGGCCAGCGCCTGGATGGTTCTGACCGGCGTGCTTTTCGTGGCGCATGTTCTGTCGTGGGACGCAGGGATCTTTTATCCGTTCAGCGACCGTTACTGGTCGGTCATGCTGATCGGTCTGGTGTGCTTTTACGTCGGCTATTGGCCCACGGCGTGGGTTGCCACGCGATTGGGTGCGATCGGGGCGTTATGTCAGTTTTCCCGGCTCGGACTTCGGGAGCATGCGGCGCATCGCACGTTTCTGGCAATGTTCTGGCTGTTCTTCCTGCTTGGGTTGCTCGATCGTTATCTGATGGTCGGCCCGGGGTTTTTCCTGCCGGATTCGGTGATGCAATATCGCATCATCATGACGGTAGAGGGCGGCCAGAATGCCATTAAGGGGTTGTCGCTAGGTAACTTCTTTCTGTTCCTCATGCCCGCTTACATCATCGCGTATCGACGTCGCTTCAACGCGATGAGCCTCGCGCTGGCGGTCATGGCGGTCATTTTCAACATCTATCTGTCGTCAGCGCGCTCCGCCTTGTTTGTGTCCGCGTTGACGGCGTTCTACTTCTGGATGCTGCCCAAGCGGATCAATCTCAATGTGACGATTCGCGTCGCGGTCGTTGTCTCAGTTCTCTTCTACGGTTTTGCGCTGATCGGGCAGATCGTGGGTAAGTCGACGGCGGAATTGGGGTTCGTCGTTTATGCAGCGGCACCGCTTCATGCATTCGACGCCTTGCTAATGGGGCAGGGTACGCTGGACGGCTACTTCCTGTCGTTCTATCCAATTCACTCGATTCTGGCGAACTTCTTCGACTTCACGCCGACGACGATTCTGCCGAACGTGTTCACGCCGCTGCCGACCAACGTCTACACAATGTTTGGCGTGTACTTCATCGACTATGGAACGGTTGGCCTGTATTGCGCGATGTTTCTCATCGGGTTGCTTTCCGGCACGCTGGACCGAGCCTATCGCAAGACCGGGAATGGACTGTTGCGCGCATGGGCGGCCGTCAACATGACGGTGTTGTCGTTATCGGTGTTTTACGACTACTACACGACGTCTGGCGTGATCTGGATGTCGATCGCGTTGTCGCCGTTCTTCTTCTCTCGCTCGGCACTTGCGACAAAGAGGTCAGAGAGGGTGGCGCCGCAACATGAGCCTGTGAACCAACCTTGACATGAGGAAAATCCTCTTGCCGGGCGAATGACATGCCCCGTCTGTCGGGTTTGGGGATGTTGATTTGCCCTTCTTTTTTTCGAGACGCTGACTCATGTGTGGAATCGCAGGATTTTTGATGGCTGGCGCAACCGGCGCGAACGAGATGAACGGTTGGCTGGGGGCGATGTCCGATGCCATCCTGCATCGCGGCCCGGATGCAGGGGGCGCGTGGGTCGATGCGGATAACCACATCGCGCTCGGGCACCGCCGCCTCGCCATCGTCGACTTGACGCCCGCGGGGGCGCAGCCGATGACTTCGCCGAGTGGCCGCTACGTAATGATCTACAACGGCGAGGTCTACAACCACTTGGCGATGCGCGCCGAACTGGAGCGTGACGGAGGGGGCGCGCAATGGCGTGGGCACTCCGACTCTGAAACGTTCGTCGCCGGATTCGACGTTTGGGGTATCGAAGCGACCTTGAATCGGGCGGTTGGCATGTTTGCGCTGGCCATCTGGGACCGCGAGCAGCGCACGCTGACGCTCGCGCGCGATCGGCTCGGCGAAAAGCCGTTGTACTACGGCTGGCAGGGCACAGGTAGCCAGGCTGCGTTCCTGTTTGGCTCCGAGCTTGCCGCGCTGCGGCGTCACCCGGCGTTCGGTGCGGAAGTCGACCGGGACGCACTGGCGCTGCATATGCGTTACAACTGCATTGGCTCGGTGCACTCGATCTATCGAGGCATTCGCAAGTTGGCCCCGGGCAATATGCTGACGGTCTCGGTGCATCGCCCCGAGCCGGAAATCAAAACCTGGTGGTCGGGAATCGACGTCGCTCTGCGCGGTACCGCCAGTCCTTTCCGGGGGAGTGCCGACGAAGCGGTCGACGCGCTGCAAACGCTGCTGATGGATGCGATCGGGCAACAGATGATGGCCGACGTTCCTCTGGGCGCTTTTCTGTCGGGGGGGATCGATTCGTCCACGGTGGTTGCATTGATGCAGGCGCAGTCCTCGCGACCGGTAAAGACATTCACGATCGGCTTTCATGAAGAGGGCTACAACGAAGCCGAACATGCGAAGGCGGTCGCCAGACATCTCGGCACGGAACACACGGAGTTGTACGTCTCGCCTGAGCAGGCGCTTGCGGTCATTCCGCGCTTGCCGCAGATGTATTCGGAGCCCTTCGCGGATTCGTCGCAGATCCCTACGTTCCTGGTGAGCCAACTGGCGCGCGAGCACGTGACGGTGTCACTCTCCGGCGATGCGGGTGACGAATTGTTCTGCGGCTATCGCCGGTATCAGATGACCGCTGCCCTCTGGGGAAAGCTTTCGCGGGTACCGAAACCGTTGCGTATGCTGGCTGCGAGCGCTATCAGTGCTATCCCTCCGCTAGGTCTGGACAAGGTGGGGGCATGGTTTGGCGTGGCTCGGGCGGGCGACAAGCTGCACAAGGGAGCCAGTCTGCTAGGTAACGAGACCGTCTCGGATTTGTATCGCGGCATGGTTTCCCACTGGCCCGAGCCGGATCGTGTGGTGATCGGCGCGGCTGAACCGGTTAGTGAATTTACCGATCAATCTGCAGCGCTGCATGCGCTTGGTGACGTCGAGCGCATGATGGCGCTCGATATGGTGACGTATCTGCCAGACGATATTCTCGCCAAAGTCGACCGTGCCGCGATGAGTGTGAGTCTCGAGACGCGCGTTCCCTTCCTCGACCATCGGGTTGTGGAGTTCGCATGGTCGCTTCCGCTTGAGTACAAGCTGCGCAATGGCGTGACCAAGTGGCCATTGCGGGAGATTCTGTATCGCCATGTGCCGCGGGAACTGATCGAGCGTCCCAAGATGGGGTTCGGCGTGCCGCTCGATCGATGGTTGCGTGGACCGCTGCGTGAATGGGCGGAGTCGCTGTTGTCCGAGTCGCGTTTGCGGGCCGAGGGGTTTTTCCAGCCGGAACCGATTCGTCGGCGCTGGCAGGAGCATCTGAGCGGACAACGCAATTGGCAGTATCAGCTTTGGGATGTGTTGATGTTCCAGGCGTGGTTCGAAGCGTCGCGACAGGGATGACCTGCATGACATACGTCGACGCGGCATGCGGCACTAGTCCGCCTGCTAAAATACGCCCCAAAGTGCAAAGAAAACGGGAAGGGAAGGAGCGATGAGTCGTCAGGTGCACATCACTTACGTGATCAACCACGCAGCCTTTTTTGTGTCGCACCGCCTTCCGCTCGCCATTGGGGCGCGCAAGGCGGGTTATCAGGTGGATCTCCTCACGGGACAGGCGGGCAGTGCTTCGATGGAACCGCACGCCGAAGCCGTGTTGAGCAAAGCGAACATCGCTCACAAGCGCGTTGCCTTTCGTAGTGCCAGTGTGAATCCGTTGCTGGAACTCAGGGGGCTGCTGGAGTTGGTGTTTTCCATGCGACGGTCGCGACCCGACCTGGTGCACTGCGCGTCCCCCAAGGGATTGCTGTATGGCGGTCTAGCTGCGCGGGTCAATGGTGTGAAAGCGGTCGTACTGGCAATTTCAGGGGTGGGTTTCGCGCAGACGGACGCCGGTAAAGGTGGCTGGAAACGCCGCATCATCGGCATGGTGTACCGTCAGTTGGCCCGGTTTGCTTACGGGCACAAAAACCTGGAAGTGATAGTCCAAAATCTTGACGACAAAGCGGCGTTGCTCTCGCAGGGGCTGGTCAAGGAAGCGCAGATTACGTTGATTCCCGGTTCAGGCGTGGAACTGTCCGCTTTCATCGACGCGCCGATCGAACGGAAGACGCCGATCGTGATGTTGCCCGCGCGCATGCTCAAGGACAAGGGCGTCATTGAGTTCGTCAATGCCGCACGGGCGATCAAAGCGGCAGCGCCGGACTGGCGTTTTGTTCTGGCAGGCGCGGCGGACTATGGCAATCCGACCAGCGTTAGCCGAGAGCAGATTGCCGAGTGGGAAGCCGAAGGGCTGGTTGAGTTCCTCGGGCACGTCGAGAACATTGCGCCGTGGTTCCGCGAGGCAAGTATCGTCTGCTTGCCGTCATATCGGGAAGGCATGCCCAAGGCGCTTCTCGAGGCCGCCGCCGCGGGATGTGCCGTCGTCACAACCGACGCTATCGGATGTCGCGAGGCGATTGTCAATGGCGAAACCGGTGATCTGGTACCGATTCGGGACACCGAAGCGCTGACAGCAGCGCTTTTGTCGCTGATCAATGACCGAGCACGCCGTGAACGCTATGGTGAGGCAGGTCGACGTCTCTCTATTTCGAAATTCGGCATCGAAGCCGTCACCAATACAACGCTGGCAATATATGCAAGGCTGCTAAAACATGCATAGTTCACAATCCTCAGTGCGTAAACGACTCGTTCTCGTCGAGTTGAACGAAATCAATTTCGATATCGCGGCAGATTACGTCCGGGAGTACCCGGGCCGTTTCCCCGCTTTGGCAAAGCTGATTTCGGGTGCGGGTGTTCGTTCCACCTGCGAACAGAACTACGAGGAGATCGAGCCTTGGATTCAATGGGCTTCGGTGCATAGTGGCAAGACGTATGCCGAACATGGCATTTTCCGTCTCGGCGACATCGTCGGTTCAAATGTGCCGCAACTGTTCGAGCAGCTTGAGCGCAACGGCCTGCGGGTCGGCTGCGTGTCCGCAATGAACGCGGAAAATCGTCTGAATGCGCCGGCATATTTCATTCCCGATCCGTGGACGGCAACACCGAGCGATGGCTCCTGGTGGAGTCGTGTATTGACCGAAGCCGTGTCGCAGACGGTCAACGACAACGCTCAGGCGCGCATTACGTTCAAGAGCGCCATGCATCTCGCATTGGGGCTGCTGCGTTTCGCGCAGCCGAAGCACTATGGCCTGTATGCCAAGCTCGTGGCCACGAGCAAGGGAGCGTCGTGGAGAAAGGCGCTCGTGCTCGATCTCTTGCTCCACGATATTCACGCGAAACTGTTCCGTGCGAATGCGCCCGACTTTTCCACCGTGTTCCTGAATGCCGGCGCGCACATCCAGCACCACTATTTCTTCAACTCCCGAATCGTCAAGGGCAAGACGAAGATTGCGAATCCGGCGTGGTACGTGTCGGGAGAAGTCGACCCGATTGCGGAAATGCTCGAGGTCTACGACCGGCTGGTCGCCGACTACCTCAGCTTCGAGAACACGGAAGTGATTGTTGCCACAGGGTTGTCGCAAAAGCCGTACGACCGGGTGAAGTATTACTACCGCCTGAAGGATCATGCGAGCTTCATGGACAAGCTCGGGATTCGCGTCAAGTCGATTCAGCCTCGCATGACACGCGACTTCCTGCTGACGTTCGACTCCGCCGAGCAGGCCGCAGCTGCACAGGCGCGGTTGTTCAGCGTGACGACAGTCAAGGACGGCACTCCGATATTCGGCGAGATCGATAACCGCGGGGACAGCCTCTTCGTAACGCTGACCTACCCGCACGAAATCGATGCAAATCTACGTGTGACCCTGGATGCAAAGGAGTGGCCGCTCGCGCCGGAAGTGGCCTTCGTGGCGATCAAGAACGGTATGCACCAGCAAACCGGATTTTCGTATTTCAGTTCAGGCGTCGCGCAGTACGCGCCCGCGGATCAGACCCACGTCAAGGAGCTGTATTCGACGGTGCTGAGATTTTTCGAGCGCCGCACTGCAACAACGTCGTAAGTTCTCTCTACCAACGAGATTGAAACGGGCCTGGCGGCCCGTTTTGCGTATACGGCGCCACTCGGTTCACCCTACCTTGACAGACGGCATTCTCGAACTAGCCTTAGAAACGTAGCCAGAAATGGCGGCCCCCGCCGCTCTTGGCTACGGCGTTGCGGCGACCCCCGACACACATTGGTTGCCGCACGTAGAGGAGGGCGCCAATGATAACGATAGTGCTGTTAAGCGGCCCATTGTCCTGTCGGTATGCGCGGGAGAGGGCGAGCGTGCCATGGCGCTACCCGTCCTCCTGATCGTCGTCGTCGCTGCCGCGCTCGCTTTTCATTTCTGGAGTCCGTGGTGGCTGACCCCGCTGGCGTCGAACTGGCGGCAGATGGACGACACCCTCACGATTACGCTGGTGATCACCGGCGTGGCCTTCGTTGTCGTCAATCTTTTCGTGGCATGGGCGATCTTTCGCTATCGGCATCGCGACGGGCATCGGGCGGCGTACGAGCCCCATAACCGCCGCCTCGAAGCCTGGCTGATCGGTATCACCACCATCGGCATCGCGGCCATGCTCGCCCCCGGACTGTTCGTCTACGCCAAACTCATCGATCCGCCGAAAGACGCCCGCGTGGTCGAGGTCGTCGGCCAGCAGTGGCAATGGCGCTTCCGGCTGCCGGGACCGGACGGGCGGCTGGGCACTTCGGACCCCCAATATGTCACCGCCGACAATCCGCTGGGCCTGAATCCCCGGGATCCCGCCAATCAGGACAACCGCATCGTCGATGCCCCGGAGCTGCATCTGCTCGTCGGGCAGCCGGTGAAATTGCTGCTGCGCGCCAAAGACGTGTTGCACGATTTCTACGTCCCGCCGTTTCGCACGCGCATGAACATGGTGCCGGGGATGGTCACGCAGATGTGGCTGACACCGACGCGCACCGGGCGTTTCGACATCCTGTGTGCGCAACTGTGCGGCGTCGGGCACGCGAACATGCGCGGCGTGGTGGTCGTCGACGACAAGCCCGCTTACGACGCCTGGGTGGCCACACTACCGACCTTCGCGGCATTGCAGGCGAAGCACGCCGGGGCGGGGGCGGCCGATCCGCTTGCGGCGAAGGGCAAGCTGCTCGCGCAGGCCAAGGGATGCGCGGGCTGCCATTCGGTGGATGGCTCGCCCGGCGTCGGACCGACATGGCACGGTCTCTACGGCAAGACGGAGACGTTTCAGGACGGTAGCTCCGCGCACGTCGACGAGGCTTACCTCGCCACGTTCATCCGCAATCCAACGGCGCGGGTACCCAGAGGCTTTGCGCCGATCATGCCTATAGTGGAGCTGAGCGACGACGAACTGAAGGCGCTGATTGCCTACATCCGGACGCTGGGCGCGAGCCCGTCGGCGAAGCCGGATGCCCCCGCGCCCTCGGCTCCATCAGCTCCATCAGCTCAGTCAGCTCAGTCAGCTCAACCGACTCAACCCATAGCCTTTTCTTCGGTCGATATGTTCAAACCTCTTCAACGTGCCGCTGCCGTCGCGATCTTGCCTCTGGCCATGGCGTCGGGCGCCGCACACGCCTCACCGTCCGCGCAAACCGCCGCGCTGACGCTCGCGCAGAATGCGCAGAACACGCCGCTGACACCGCGTCCGCCGGCGCAGTACGCGCCGCTCACACCGTCATCGCCGTCGTCGGGCAACGGCGCTCAGGCGCCGTCGCAGCCCGCGCGCCGCTCGGGCGGCACGCCCGGCCTGCCGTTGCAGAACGATTCAAGGACAACGGCGCCGCCGCTGGCGATACCGCCGCGGCAGTCCACCGGTCCGCAGCCGTCCGGGCCGGTCCAGCCAAGCGTGCCGATGATCCGTCCGGCGCCATAGACGGTCCGGTGCGATGAGCGCTTGTGCGCCGCGCACCGGCAATCACAGGAAATCGTAGCGATTTCACCGGGAGGTTGGTCATGACAGGCAATGCCGACAACGACAACTCCGCCGCCCACGCAGGGGGCTACGGTTCAGGTGCGCATGGCCCGCAAAGCTTCTGGACGAAATACGTCTGGAGTCAGGACCACAAGGTGATCGCCGTGCAGTACACGTGTACGGCCATTGCCGTGGGACTGGTCGGCCTCGTGCTGTCCAACCTCATGCGTCTGCAACTCGGCTTCCCCGGCAAGTTCTCGTTCATCGACGCCAGCCATTACTACCAGTACGTCACCATGCACGGCATGATCATGGTGATCTACCTGCTCACCGCACTGTTCCTCGGCGGGTTCGGCAACTACCTGATTCCGCTCATGGTCGGCGCGCGCGACATGGTCTTCCCGTTCCTGAACATGCTCAGTTACTGGGTCTACCTGCTCGCCGTCGTCGTGCTGATGGTGAGCTTCTTCGTGCCGGGCGGCCCGACCGGCGCCGGCTGGACACTCTATCCACCGCAGGCCATCCTGCCCGGCACACCGGGCACGGAGTGGGGCATCGTGCTGATGCTGATCTCCCTGGTGATCTTCATCGTCGCCGCGACGATGGGCGGGCTTAATTACGTCACCACAGCCCTGCAAGCGCGTACCGAGGGGATGACGCTGCTGCGCATGCCGCTGACCGTCTGGGGCATCGTGATGGCGACGGTGCTCGCGCTGCTCGCCTTCCCGGCGCTGTTCGTCTCCGGCGTGATGATGCTGCTCGACAAGACGCTGCACACGAGCTTCTTCATGCCGGCGATCGTATCGCTGGGGCAGCCGCTGGACTATCGCGGCGGCAGCCCGCTGCTGTTTCAGCATCTGTTCTGGTTCTTCGGTCACCCCGAGGTCTACATCGTGGCGCTGCCCGCGTTCGGTATCGTGTCCGATCTGATCAGCGTGCACGCGCGCAAGAACATCTTCGGATACCGCATGATGGTGTGGGCGATTCTCGCCATCGGCGCGTTGTCGTTCGTGGTGTGGGCGCACCACATGTTCATCAGCGGCATGAATCCGTATTTCGGGTTTCTCTTCGCGACGACCACGCTCATCATCGCGATTCCGACCGCGATCAAGGTCTACAACTGGGTGCTCACGCTGTGGCGCGGCGACATCCATCTGACGGTGCCGATGCTGTTCGCCATCGGCTTTATCAGCACCTTCTGTATCGGCGGCCTCACCGGGCTGTTCCTCGGCAACGTCAGCGTGGACATGCCGCTGTCGAACACCTACTTCGTGGTGGCGCACTTTCACATGGTGATGGGCGTGGCGCCGCTGCTGGTAATCTTCGGCGGCATCTATCACTGGTATCCGCTCGTGACCGGCCGACGTCTTAACGACCGCCTCGGGCAGTGGCACTTCTGGATCACGTTTCTCGGCACCTACGCCATTTTCTTCCCGATGCACTACCTCGGCATTCTCGGCATGCCGCGTCGCTACTACGAGTTTCAGAACTACAGCTTCATTCCCGACTCGGCGCACACGATGAACACCTACATCTCGGTGGCGGCGTTCGGGGTGGCGCTCGGACAGTTGCTGTTCCTGTTCAATCTCGCGTGGAGCGTGCGGCACGGCAAGCTCGCCGGCGCGAATCCGTGGCGTGCGGCGTCGCTCGAATGGCAGACGCCGCAAGTGCCGCCCGTGCACGGCAATTGGGGTCCGCTGCTACCCGTGGCGTATCGCTGGCCGTACGAGTACAGCGTGCCGGGCGATATCGACGACTTCGTGCCGCAGAACCTCGCACCGGACCCGCGACGCCCGGCCACGCTGGTGCATGGCGACTCGGCGGCGCTGCATCGCCGTCCCGCCGCGCCACCCGGGCAATCCGAACCGCCCGCATCACGCACGCCACCGCCGGATGCCCCGAAAGGAGCGACGCCATGAAACCCGTTCCGTCCTGGCCCCCCATGCCGCCCGGCGGCGCACCCGTGGCACAGCCGCGCAGACGGTCGGCATCGCAGGTCGCGCTCTGGTGGCTCATGGGCGTGATCGGCATGCTCTTCGGGCTGATGCTCGTGGCGTACGTGATGCGCATGAGTCTCGGTGACTGGCGCCCGTTGCCGCCCGTCAATGCGCTGTGGGTGAATACCGGCCTGCTGGCCGCCGCGTGCATCGTGATGCAATCGTCGGCGTCGCAGGCCCGCCACGGCGAACTGCGTCGCTCGCGACGCGAATGGGGCGCGAGCGGTGTGCTGGCGCTGGGGTTCATCGTGGGGCAGGTCTGGGTGTGGCACGACCTCACGATGCGTCGTTATGGCGTGAGCGGCAATCCGGCCAACAGCTTCTTCTTCCTGCTCACCGGCCTGCACGCGTTGCATCTGCTCGGCGGGATGGTGGCGTGGGCGTTGCTCGCGTCGCATCGCATGTCACATGCGGCCCGCGCGCAACGGTTGTCGCTGACCGCACAGTACTGGCACTTTCTGTTCGTGCTGTGGGTGGTGCTGTTCGCGGCCATCGTCAACCTCACGCCCGAGATTGCGCAGCGGCTTTGCGGCACCGGCGCGTGATCCCGTGATCCGCAGGTGCCGGGCCGAGCCGGGAGGCGTTGCATAGGAGTCGTATCGTGAACACTTCGTCGTCAGCAGCCACGACTGCCGAGCCGCCGGACGGCTGGCGCGGTGTCGTCACCGACTGGGCGGGAGATCGCGCAGCGTTTCGCGTGCCGTGGGGCAAGGCGATGATGTGGATCTTCCTGCTCTCGGACACCTTCGTGTTCAGCAGCTTCCTCATCGGCTACATGACGGTGCGCATGTCGACGACCGCGCCCTGGCCGAATCCGGCGGAGATTTTCGCGCTGAACGTGAACGGTCATCCGGTGCCGCTGCTGCTCATCGCGATCATGACGTTCGTGCTCATCACCAGCAGCGGCACGATGGCGATGGCGGTGAACTACGCCTATCGACGCGACCGCGACAAGACCGCCGCCTGCATTCTGGCGACGGCGTATCTCGGCATCGCCTTCGTCGCCATGCAAGCGTTCGAATGGACGAATCTGATCGTGCACGAAGGTATTCGTCCGTGGGGTAATTCGATGGGGGCGGCGCAGTTCGGCGCGTGCTTCTTCATGATCACCGGCTTTCACGGACTACACGTGAGTGCGGGCGTGATCTACCTGCTGACCGTCATGCGCAAAGTGCTCAACGGCACGCTGGAGCGACGCGGCAACTACGAACTCGTGGAGATCGCGGGCCTCTACTGGCACTTCGTCGATCTCGTGTGGGTGTTCATCTTTGCGCTGTTCTATCTCTGGTAGGAGGAGCGATGCAATCCGCTGCGACACCGGCCGACGCTGCGTCGCCGGCACCCCCGGTCACGCCGGTGGAACACACCGGACAGCAACACGCCGTTGGCCTTTATCTGAAGGTGTGGGGGCTGCTGTTCGTGCTCTCGACGCTCTCGTATCTCGTCGACTACGCGAACCTGCAAGGCGTGCTGCGATGGGGCCTGATCCTCGCGCTGATGGTCGCGAAAGCGGGCCTGATCGTGGCAGTGTTCATGCACATGCGATGGGAGCGTCTCGCGCTCGTCTACGCGATCCTGATTCCGCCGCTGGCGTTGCTCGTGCTCATGGCGTTGATGGCGGCGGAAGCCGATTTCACGTTCGTCACGCGATTGGCGCATTTCCGCTGAATCGCAGACGCACGCAGACCTGAATACCTCAAGCCCTCACAACAATTCCACCAGACGACGATCGCTTTTCTGGCAGTACTCGGCGCATGCCGTGCGTGCGGCAGTCGCCGCGCCGTGAACGAAGAGTGGCGCATCGGCGCGGCGCGACATCGACACGACGATGGACGGCGGTGCGGGCTGCAACGGCAACTCCACCACTTCACCATTCGCGATCAGCGTGTCGACGAACAGACGCGGAATCGCCGCCACGCCGAAGCCGTCGCGCACGAGCTGCACGATCACGGCAATCGAGGGTGATCCGGTCACGCGCGTTTCCGAGAGCGGCACGCCGTGCACGCCCGCGAGCTTGGCCACGATGTCTTCGAGCGCACGATGCGGCGCCGTGCCGCGCCCATACGTCAGGATCGGATGCTGAAGCACTTGCTTCGCGAGCCCGCTGCGCGTGTTCGGAAACATTCCCTTGCGCGCAATCCAGTGCACCGGATAGTTGGCGAGGGCGTTGCACACCACGCTGCTGTCGTCGCTGCCTTCCACGCGAATGATGAGATCGAGTTCGTCGGCCATGAGGCGGCGCTGCAATTGCACGGAGACGTCGACCGTCAACTCGACTTCGAGGGTGGGGTAGTCGGCGGCGAGGCGTCGCAGGTAGTTCGGCAGCCAGCTATGCACGACGGTCTCGATCACACCGAGCCGTAACCGTCCGCGCAAGGTGCTCTCGCCTGACGCTGCCGCTTGCAGACGTCGCGCCGCCTCCACGACCGCTTTCGCATACCCGAGCAGATATTCGCCGTTCGGCGTGAGACGAAACTCGCGGCTTTCCCGATCGACCAGTTCCGTCTTCAATTCCTCTTCGAGCACTTTGAGCCGTTGCGAGATGGCAGCCGGCGTGGCGTGCAGGGCGGCGGCCGTCGCGCGAAAGTTGCGCAGGACGGCGAGCGTGACGAACGTTTCGAGAAAGCGCGTGTTCATGAGGGGCTGCGAGCTGGGAAGCTGCCCAAATCACGCAATGTACGGTGAACGGGGCAGTGAAAATAAATGCAACGAACCTCGGGAAAACCCCCGAGGTCGTTAAGAAATTCTATACGGCGGTGCGAACAAAAACTCGTTAGCGATAACTTTTTTTTCTTTCTATGCTTCTGCCTATCCGATGCCGCCATGGCATCTCCCCCAAAACGCAGGATGCAGGATCCGTCATGAACCAACGCGCCACCCCGCACGACTTCACTTCGCAGCGCGAGACCATCACGCCTTACGAATTCCGTCAGGCGGTGCGCTCGGCGCAGTTCCGTGGTCCGACGGCCGGCTACTGCGGCGACTTCGCGCAGGCGAATCTCGCTATCCTGCCGGTGGCGCACTCGCATGACTTCCTGCGCTTCTGTCAGAGCAACCCGAAAGCGTGCCCGTTGCTGGGCGTGGGCGAGCCGGGCCAATGGCACGTGCCGTCGCTGGGTCGCGAGGTCGATATCCGCACCGACGTGCCGGGCTACAACGTCTATCGCGACGGCAAGCTCGACGCACAGGTCGATAACCTCGCCGAGTTCTGGCAGAGCGACTTCGTGGTGTTCGCCATCGGTTGCTCGTTCTCGTTCGAGGACATGCTCGCCAAGGCGGGCATTCCGCTGCGTCACGTGGACGAAGGCTGCAACGTGCCGATGTATCGCACCAGGATCGCCAACCAGCGCGCAGGCAAGTTCGGCGGCGAGCTGGTCGTGTCGATGCGCCCGATGAAGGGCGCCGATGCGATTCGTGCCGTACAGATCACCACGCGTTTTCCCGGCGTGCACGGCGCGCCGATCCATATCGGCGATCCGGCCGAACTGGGTATCGAGGACCTGTCGAAGCCCGATTTCGGCGACGCCGTGACCATTCGCGATGGCGAACTGCCGGTGTACTGGGCCTGCGGCGTGACCCCGCAGACGGCGCTCATGGGTGCGAAGCTGCCGCTCGCGATTGCGCATCGTCCGGGTTACATGCTGATGACGGATATTCCGAACGCCTCGCTTGCCGTCTTCTGATGGCGACACCGGCGCGCACGGGGCGGCTTGCATGAGTGCGAGTGTCCGGGCGCGTCGAGAGTGAGCTTTCGACGTTTTTGCACAACGTATTCGATGTGATGTATTCGCTTCGGGACATTCGTCTTCGCATCGCATCAACCCCTGCATCACCCGCGTCAACAAGTATCACGTATTAACAAAAGAACCGCGCCATGAAGGGCTGCGGCGGGAGAGGTGTTGCCCGCCGGTGACGACTCACGCCTATCGGATGAGCGCGGCCCGAGTGCAACACACGGCAAGTCAGGACATCACCGGAGTCTTTTTCTCATGGAAAGCAAAACCCCACTCGCGCCCCCCGCAGCGTCGAATGCCTCCGCCCCCGCGGAAGCCAGCGGCAGCCTGTTCGGCTGGTATGGCGACGCCACGCCGCGCGAAAAGCGCGCGTTCTGGAGCTGCAAGGTCGGTTACATGCTCGACGGCATGGATACCCAGATGCTGAGCTTCGTCATTCCGACGCTGGTCGCGACGTGGGGCATCAGCCTCGCCGACGCGGGCTTCATCGGCACGCTCACGCTGCTCGCTTCCGCGCTCGGCGGCTGGGTCGCGGGCATTCTGTCGGACCGCATCGGCCGCGTGCGCACGCTGCAACTCACGGTGCTATGGTTCGCCGTGTTCACCGGGCTGTGCGGTCTCGCGCAGAACTACCACCAACTGCTCGCCGCGCGCGCGCTCATGGGCTTCGGCTTCGGGGGTGAATGGACGGCCGGCGCCGTGCTCATCGGTGAAGTGATTCGCGCTCGCGATCGCGGCAAAGCCGTGGGTCTCGTGCAGTCGGGCTGGGCCATCGGCTGGGGTCTGACGGCGATTCTCTACTCGGTGCTGTTCTCGCTGATGCCCGGCGATCTCGCCTGGCGCGCCCTGTTCCTGATCGGTCTGCTGCCCGCGCTGCTGGTGCTGTTCATCCGTCGCTACGTGCAGGAACCGGAGGTGTACCAGAAGGAGAAGGCCAAGCAGACGAAGTCGGAGGACGCGCCCGGTATGGCGGCGATCTTCAGCCCCGCGCTGCTGTCGACGACGATCCGTGCGGCGCTGCTGACGACCGGCGCTCAAGGCGGTTACTACGCGATCACGACGTGGCTGCCCACGTTTCTGAAGACGGAGCGTCATCTCACGGTGATGGGCACCGGCGGCTATCTCGCGATGATCATCTTCGGCTCGTGGGTCGGCTATCTGGCGAGCTCGTATCTGACGGATCGTCTGGGTCGCAAGCCGAACTTCATTCTGTTCGCCGTCGGCTCGATGGTGATCGCGTTCTCGTACACGTCGCTGCCGCTGACTGACAGCGCCATGTTCTGGCTCGGCTTCCCGCTCGGCTTCTTCGCCTCGGGTATCTTCAGCGGCATGGGGGCGTTCCTGACGGAGCTGTTCCCGACGCGTGTTCGCGGTTCCGGCCAGGGTTTCTGCTACAACGTCGGCCGCGCCGTCGGTGCGCTGTTCCCGTTCCTGATCGGCATGCTCTCGAAAGAGTACGGTCTCGGGACGACGATCGGCATCTTCGCCGGTGTGGCGTACGGCGTGCTGATCCTCGCAGCGCTCACGCTGCCCGAGACGCGCGGTCGTGAACTCGACTCGCTCGAGACACGCACGCACTGATCGCCGAACGACCGCACGACATGTGCCAATGATCCACCGCGGCAGCCGTCGCTGCCGCGTCAGATGCGCTCTGTTGAACCTCTCCCGATAGCGAAATCGCTAGTGTGAGGATCCGTCCGGTGACCTCCGAATGGATCCGCGCCGGGATTCGTGCGTCCTGTGTTTCGGACTGCGAATTGAAAGACCGATAACGGGAGACGATACGACAACGTGTCGTTCTCTCTTCTGATTCTCGTTTGACCTTTGCTTTGCGAGTGACACCATGACGAACGCTCTCACGCCCTCCGCCCAAAACCGCGCCCCTGCGCATCAGACCGCTTCGCGCTGGCAGTTCTGGATCGACCGTGGCGGCACCTTCACCGATATCGTGGCGCGCCGCCCGGACGGCTCGCTCGTCACGCACAAGCTGCTCTCCGAAAACCCGGAGCAGTATCGCGACGCAGCGGTGGCCGGTATCCGTCATCTGCTGGGACTGGCGGTCGGCGAGCCGATCACGCCCGAGCTGGTCGACATGGTGAAGATGGGCACGACCGTGGCGACCAACGCGTTGCTTGAGCGCAAGGGCGAACCGCTCGCGCTGGTGACCACGCACGGCTTTCGCGACGCATTGCGCATTGCGTACCAGAATCGCCCGCGTCTGTTTGATCTCGACATCGCCTTGCCCGAAGCGCTGTATGCGGAAGTGGTGGAAGTCGACGAGCGCGTCGGGGCGCACGGCGAAGTGGTGCGCGAGCTGGATCTCGACGCGGCGCGCCTCGCGCTCGAAGCCATCTACGCCAAGGGCATTCGTGCGCTGGCGATCGTGCTGATGCACGGCTATCGCTATCAATTGCATGAAAAGAAGCTTGCGGCGATGGCGTGCGACATCGGCTTCGCCCAGATCTCCGTGTCCCACGAAGTCTCGCCGCTGATGAAGCTGGTCTCGCGCGGCGATACGACGGTCGTCGACGCGTATCTGTCGCCGATTCTGCGCCGCTACGTCGAGCAGGTCGCGAAAGAGATGCCCGGTGTGAATCTGCAATTCATGCAGAGCAGCGGAGGGCTCACGCGCGCCGACAACTTTCAGGGCAAAGACGCCATCCTGTCGGGTCCTGCGGGTGGCATCGTCGGCATGGTCCGAGCTTCGAGCGCTGCGGGCTTTGAACGCGTGATCGGCTTCGACATGGGCGGTACGTCGACGGACGTCTCGCATTACAACGGCGAGTTCGAGCGCGTGTTCGAGACCCAGGTCGCCGGTGTGCGCATGCGCGCACCGATGATGAGCATCCACACGGTGGCCGCCGGTGGCGGTTCGGTGCTGTCGTTCGACGGCACGCGTCTGCGCGTGGGGCCGGACTCGGCCGGTGCGAATCCGGGACCGGCGGCGTATCGTCGCGGCGGCCCGCTGGCGGTCACGGACTGCAACGTCATGCTCGGCAAGATTCAACCGGCACACTTCCCGAAGGTCTTCGGCCCGAACGCCAACGAGCCGCTCGACCGCGATGTCGTGGTCGAGAAGTTCACCGCGCTGGCCGCCGAGATCGAGCGGGCGACGGGACGTCGTCAGACGCCTGAAGCCCTTGCGGAAGGCTTCCTCGAAATCGCCATCGGCGCGATGGCCAACGCCATCAAGAAGATCTCCGTGCAGCGCGGTCACGATGTGAGCCGTTACGTGCTGACGACGTTCGGCGGCGCGGGCGGTCAGCATGCCTGCGGTGTGGCCGATGCACTCGGTATGACGAAGGTCTTTGCGCATCCACTGGCAGGCGTGCTGTCGGCCTACGGCATGGGGCTGGCCGATCAGACCGCCATGCGCGAGCGCATGATCGAAGCGCCGCTGGCGGACGACGGTCTCGTCGCACTGGAAGACGCGCTTGGCGCGCTCGCCGACGAAGCCGTGAACGTGCTGCTCTCGCAAGGCGTGCCGCCCGCACGCATCGAGACGGTGCGTCGCGTTCACGTGCGCTACGCGGGCACGGACTCGGCGATCGCTGTGCCGTTCGGCAGCGTGGCACAAATGCGTGACGCGTTTGAAGCCGCCTATCGTCAGCGTTACTCATTCCTGATGGATGGCGCGGCGCTCATCGTCGAAGTGGCGTCGGTCGAGGCGATCGGCCTGTCGGACGCCCCCGTCGATATCACGCCGTTGCAAGCGCGCACGTCGGGCGTGCCGCAGCCGGTGGATCAGGTGAAGCTGTACGCGGGCGGCACGTGGCACGAAGCGTCGCTGTTCGAGCGCGACACGCTGCTCGCGGGCGACACCATCGACGGTCCGGCGATCGTTGCGGAAAAGAGCGGTACGACGGTGGTCGAGCCGGGCTGGCAAGCGCAAATGACGGGGCAGGGCAATCTCGTGCTCACGCGTGTGGTGCCGCGCGAGACCCAGCGTGGTCTGGGTACGCAAGCCGATCCGGTGCGTCTGGAAATCTTCAACAACCTCTTCATGTCGATCGCCGAGCAGATGGGGTTGCGTCTGCAAAACACGGCGTACTCGGTGAACATCAAGGAACGTCTGGACTTCTCCTGCGCGTTGTTCGACCGCGATGGCAATCTCATCGCCAACGCCCCGCACATGCCGGTGCACCTCGGCTCGATGGGCGAGAGCATCAAGACCGTGATCGAGCGCAATCGCGGCAAGATGCGCGAAGGCGACGTCTTCATGCTCAACGATCCGTATCACGGCGGCACGCACTTGCCGGACGTCACGGTGATTACGCCGGTGTTCGTCGCGAGTGATGACGACGCCACGCGCGTGGGCGCGCCCGAGCCGCTGTTCTACGTCGGCTCGCGGGGTCACCATGCGGATATCGGCGGCATCACGCCGGGCTCGATGCCGCCCGACTCGACACACGTGGAAGAAGAAGGCGTGCTGATCGATAACTGGCAACTCGTGGCTGCCGGTGAACTGCGCGATCGCGAGACGCGTGAACTGCTCGGCGGCGCACGCTATCCCGCACGCAACATCGACCAGAACATGGCCGATCTGCGCGCCCAGGTGGCGGCGAACCAGAAGGGCGTGGACGAACTGCGCCGCATGGTGGGCGAGTTCGGACGCGATGTCGTGCTCGCTTACATGGGGCACGTGCAGGACAACGCGGAAGCCGCCGTGCGTCGCGTGATCGGTGCGCTCGCCGACGGGCACTATCGCTATCCGCTGGATAACGGTGCCGTCATCGAAGTGACGATTCGCGTCGATCAGGCCACGCAGCGCGCGACCATCGATTTCACCGGTACGTCGGCCCAGTTGCCAAACAACTTCAACGCGCCGCGTGCGGTGTGCATGGCGGCGGTGCTGTACGTCTTCCGTACGCTGGTGGATGACGATATCCCGCTCAACGCCGGTTGCCTGAAGCCGCTGACGGTGATCGTGCCGCAAGGCTCGATGCTCAATCCGGTGTTCCCGGCGGCGGTGGTGTCGGGCAATGTGGAGACGTCGTCGGCGATCACCAACGCGCTTTACGGTGCGCTGGGCAGTGTGGCGTCGAGCCAGGGCACGATGAACAACTTCACGTTCGGCAATGAGACGTATCAGTACTACGAGACCATCTCGGGCGGCAGCGGAGCGGGCAACGGCTTCAACGGGTCCGACGCCGTGCAGACGCACATGACGAACTCGCGTCTGACCGATCCGGAAGTGCTGGAGTGGCGCTATCCGGTGCGTCTGGAAAGCCACCGCATTCGTACGGGCTCGGGTGGTCAGGGACGCTGGCAAGGCGGGAACGGCGCGGTGCGACGCATTCGCTTCCTGACGCCGATGACCGCGTCGATCCTCTCCAATAACCGAGTGCACGCACCGTTCGGCGCGCAGGGCGGCGGCAACGGGGCGCTCGGTGCGAACTACGTCGAACGCGTGGATGGTTCACGCGAGGATCTGGCGCACATCGGACGTACGCAGATGCAGCCGGGCGACATCTTCGTCGTCGAGACCCCGGGAGGCGGCGGTTTCGGTCAGGCGTAAGCGCAAGTTAAGGCAACGCCCTTCGATCACCGCAGACGCGGACGTCGACGTGATGGCTTCGTCGGCACGTCCCGCCGGATAAAGTGACAGCGCATCGTGCAACGCGATGCGCGTAACTTCGGCGTCACTGGGAAATGACTGAAGTGAGGCCGGTTCCCGGAAGCGATGACGGGCTTTGCAAAGGCGGTTCCCTCACGCCTCCGTACGATGCGACATGTCTGAATTGACTGACCGCAACGTACGGAGGCGCTTTCATGTCTGAGTCGTCGCAACAACCTTCCCACGCTGTACCCGAGTCCGCGGGGACGGACGATGTCATCGCCCAATACGAGCGCGTATGCGCCGAAATGCGAGGCGTGGGGCAGAAGCTGCACCGGCAGATGCAGGAGTATCAGTCGGTACTCGACGAGGTCGCACGTCTCGAAGCGACCGATACACCGCAGGCCCGCGAAAAACTTCAGCGACTCGAAGCGCTGGTGCACAGCGAAGACTTCCGGCGCGACGAGCGCGAGATACGTCGCATGTCGGCGGCGCTCACGCATAGCGTCGAGCGTCTGATGGCCGACTCGCCGATGGCGTGCGCGTCGGCCGCTTCGTCGACGGCATCCTCGTTCTCCGCATCGTCTCCATCGTCCCCGACGTCCCCAACGTCCGCTTTGCACGGTGACGCAAAGCCGGGGCAACCCATCAAACGCGCGCCGTTTCGGCGTCGGACGTGCGCCTGATGCGGAGCCGCTCATGATCTATCGACATCAAGGGCAGGCGTCGCGCATGTATTTCCATGCACCGGGCGTGTCCGGCACCGCGTCGCTTCCTTCCGCCGTTTCCCGTTCCGACGATCCGTTGCTCTCGACGATCGCCGTGGCCGACGGCCGTCTGAGTGACTTGCAGACGCAAGCGAACGCGTGGCTGGCGAACGCGCAGGCTCGCATGGCTGTCGCTCGCGAGGCGGGTGCGTTTGTCGCATCGGTGGCAGCGATGGAAAAGCGGGTGAGCGCGGGCGGCAGTCCGCAGCAGTTGCCACAGCCGTTGCGTGACTTTGCCGTGCGTCACGGACTGGTGGCTTCGCACGCGGCGGAGGCGTCGTTCGATGCAGTGGGTCTGCAAAGCCTTGGCGCGAAGCTTCAATCGCTCGCGGCGAACGATGGCGCGTCGAGCACGAGCGCGCAGATCGAACTCAAGCGTCTTGTGACCCGCTACGACAACACCCTCACGTTGTACAACGCCGTCGTCTCCAAACTCGGCGAAATCATGAAAAGGCTCGTGAGCAGCATTTGAGCTGCGCCCACGACCGGCATTTCGCTGTCTCGATTGACCTCATTTTTCAGGAACCCAACGTTATGACTCTTGTGTCCGGCACGAACTCGTCGCTGCGTACCGCTTCGTTCAATAGTCCGCTCATGGGCGGCTTGATCCGGGATGTCTCCATCGGCGGCGTGGTCCAGAAGCTCGACTTCCACGGTACGCTCGCCGCCTACGCCATGTTGATGATGGAGATGAACAACGGCGAAGCGCAGAACATGATTCAGGAGATGCAAAGCCGCCAGAAGGAAGGGCAGGAAGCGCGCGACGCCGCCAACCAGATCGAATCGCTGATCAACGACATCGGCTCGGATACCTCGAAGAAGGTCGCGCTCGGCGATGGGGTGCGCGGCTTCTTCGACAAGCACAGCATCGAGATTACCGTCGACCAGAACGGAACGAAGAAGACGCTGATGCAATGGGAGAGCCGCAGCAAGCGCCTCGGCGAGAGCGGCTATCAGGCGCCGACCGGTACCAATAACGAATACTCTGCCGCGAACCTTCGTGCGCTCAAGGCGGCGGCGGAAGGGTTTGTCGAGAAGGCGTCCGACAGCCGTACCGTCGATCAGATCAAGATCAACAAGAAGCTTCAGGAATACAACGGCGCGTCGACGCTCGTGAACACCATCTACTCGTCGCAAGGCTCGCAGCTCAACCAGATCAACGGGTCGATGCGCACGTGAGCACGCCGGAGGTCCCGGACGTCGCATCGTCGGTTGACGCTGGCGAGCACCCCCCCGATGCGCCGGCCATTCTCTCGCGGTTCTTCGAGCGCGGCGGCGCGTTGCGCATGCTCGCAGATCTCGATGAGGCCGATATCGCAAGTGTGCGGGCCTACGCTGCGCAGCGCTTCCGTGAAGGGCATGTCGCGCGCGCTCAGCGCGTGTACTTCATTCTCGCGACGCTCGACCAATGGTCGTTCGACGACTGGTACGGGCTGGGGCTTTGCTATCAGCGTCTCGGACAGCACGAACAGGCGTTGCCGTGCTTCGCGAAGGCGGGCGTGATCTGTGCATCCGATCCGCGTCCGCCCTATCTCGCCGGAATCAGTTACGAGCACATGGGCAATTTCGCTTTTGCGGGACTGTCGTATCGCGCGACGCTGCGTATCTGCGCACAACTGCCCCAACACGAAACACTCGCGCGCTCGGCCCGGGGCCGGTGCGACGCACTCAACCGCAACACGGAACCCACTTCATCATGACAGTCATTCACTCCATAGGCGCGGGCTACGCGCCGATTGCAGCCGGTGGCGTCGACGCGGTGTCTACGGGGAACGGGACACAGGAAGCGCTCGAATCTGCGGACGCCTCTCGCGCCCGTCGACAGCGCCAGGACTGGCTCGCTACCGAGGACTTCACCCCCGACACGCCGGGCGGCGCCGACTGGCGCGACGCCAACGACGCATTCTCCCGCATGTTGAACCGCCTGCTGACCATCGGCAGTGGCCTGGCTGCGAGCGCGTTGCGGTCGTCGAGTCTTGCCAACGGATCGACGCAGGGTTCGGATCTCGCCGCGCTTGAAAACGTCGATCCGTCCACGCTTGCGATGCTGGCGTCCATGATCGCGATGGACTCGCTGGGCGATACGGCGAAGTCGACGCAGCGCGCCCTGGAGTTGCTCGCAGAGCGGCAGGACAAGCTACGTCAGGAAGACATTCAGAAGTATCGCGAGCAGATGGATGCGAAAACCGAGGACGCGAATCAGGCCCGTAAGGGCGGCATCTTCGGGGTCGTGTTCGACTGGCTCATCGCCGCCGTCGATGTCGTGGTCGGCGCAGTGAAGGTCGTGACGGGCGTACTCACGATGAATCCCATGATGATCGCGGGCGGCGTGGCCGACGTCGGCGCGGGGATCGCGGGATTGGGCGCGGCTTATCACAAGACGATGGCGCTGACCGATCCGAAGAACGCGGCGTATCACGAGAAGGAAGCGGCCAAGTGGGGGCATGCGCAACTGGCGTTCCAGATGCTCGGCATGGTCGTGGGCTTCGGCACGTCGGTGAAGGGGTTCCTCGCCAAGCGCGCGACGACGAAGGCCGCCAGCCGCGTCTTCAAGGCCGGTGCTGCCGAAGCGCTTGAGCAAGCGGTGAAGTCGGGTGACAAGGCCGCCGTCGATGCGATCAAGACGCGGGTGGTCTCTGAGATCGGCTATGTGATCGGCAACGAAGTCGGCAAGCGCGTGGGCAGATCGCTGCTTCAGAGCGGCACGCAGAGCGCACGTCGGCTGGCGCGTGCGGGGTTCAACCGCATGGCCGAGCAGTTCACGCAGCAGATGATCGAAAAGATGGCGTCGCGCGCCTTCGACAAAGTGGCGAAGACGGCGGCCAAACAGGTCGCGCGTGGTAAGGGCGTTAGCGCGAAGGGGCTGACCCGCTCGTTCACGTCGCGCATGAACACGCAAGGCTACTTCGCGCTGGCGCGGGGTTCGTGGTCGCTGTCCCACGCGGTGCGCGGCACGTTCGCGGGCGCCAATGCGCTGGGGCAAGGCATCGTCGGCGTGCAGCGCGCGAAATTGCAGAACGAAGCGCGCGATCTCTCCGTCGACATGATGTGGTTGCAGATGCTCATGCAGATGAACGGCGACGACAAGAAGCAGACGGCAAAGCGCATGGAAACGCTGGTGGGGCAGCAGAACGACATTGCCGTATCCACGGGGGAGCAGGTGCAGAAGACGGGCGAGATGCGCATCCGGATGGCGGCGTCGTCGGCGCGCGCATAAGGCACCCGGACACATTGAAATCATTTGAAATCCACGGCACGGCGACACGTCGTGCCGACTCATTCTGGAGCAGGACATGACGACGACTATGCATTGCGCTTTCACCTTCGCGAATTTCGGTTCGGCGGGCGACGTCGCATCTGGCATCAATCACCGCTCGACGGCAGGCGAGGCGAACGTCGGCACATCGCGTATGACGGGCGTTGTGCCGCGCCTTCGCGAGCAGGTCGACGGCCTGCAATCGGCGCAGATGCTCATCGCGCTGTTCCTCTCGATGCGGGTCGCGGAGCGCAACACCGATCAGGCCTACCGCACGCGTCACGATTCGATGGTGTTCGAGCGTGGGCTGACGGCACGCGCGGAGAAGTTCAACGCCAACCGGTCGCACTACAACTCGGGCCTGATGTCGGCCATCGGCGGCATCGTCTCCGGCAGCTTCTCGCTGGTCGGGGGCGTCGGTTCCGGCGCCGCCGGGTTCGGCGGTGAGCTGGGCAAGCTGCGCGTGGTGGGGACTGCGGTGGGGGAAACGACCAAGGGTGCGAGTCAGTTCGTGAAGTCACCGTTCGACGTGGTGTCCAACGACGACGCGCTGGCCGGTCGCGATAACGACGTGCTCGGCGAGTTCGAGATGTCGCTCTCGGAGGAGACCCGGCGAACCAACGAGCGGCTGCGTCAGCGGATCGACGCGACGAGTGCCGATATCCGCGATGTGTCGCGTTCGATGTACGGCATGATCGGACAGCAGGTCACGAAGATGTACGACACGATTCGCTAAGCCATGACAGTCTGCGAGCGCGCCGTTGCGGCATTTTTCAGGACTCACCGTTTCACGGCGCGCGCAGAGGTTTGCGAACGCATGCATATCATCAAGGGACAACGCGTCGAAAACGGCGAGTTGTCCCTTTGTCTTCGTCTGGAGAAGCTCGCCGCCGGCAACGTGCTGACGATCACCGAATTTCGGCTTCACGCCGAAGCCCGATCCGGCGAGCATGCGGTGCGGCGTTTCTGTCAGCTGATCCGGACGCTGCTTCGCACCGTGCCCCATCTGAGCTACGTGCGCGGCATGATCCTGCCGGGCGTGAGCGACCCGAAGCGCCGCGACATGCGTTTGCGGCTGGGTGCAATTCTCGAGCGCGAGGGCGCATTCTGGCGTGAGGAAGACGGCGATCGCTGGCTCGTGTTCTGTCGCGATTCGCACGGCGTGCCCACGCGTCACATGACGACGCGCGGCACATCGTCGAGCGCGGTGGCGGACTACGGCAGCATGCCTAGCACGCGCCACCAGACGTAATCGAGCGGGAACAGCAGTACGAGCGTGATGAGCGTCATCGCCACTGTCAGACGCGTGCCGTCTCGCATCCCCACGCCCCCGAGGTGCATCGCGATCATCATCGGCGGACTTTGGTACGGCAGCAGCACCGTCGAGAAGACCGGCACTTGCAGCATCAGCACGGTGTAGAGCGGCAGGCCGCTTGCCGTCGACAGTTGCCCCGCGAGCGGCGTGAGCACGGCGGGCAGACCCGGCAGGGTGGCGACGAGACCGATGGCCGCACCGATCGCGATCAGCCATGCGGCGTTGATGACCGGTGTGCCGGGCACCATGCCCACGGCATCCAGACAGAGCCGCGCGACTTTCTCTCCGAGTCCCGTATCGGCGACCACCGCACCGACACCGAGGAATCCCGCCACGTAGATGAGCGGGGTGATCTGCATCTGATCGGTGAAAATCTTTGGCGTGACGATGTGAATCGCGGGCAGCAGGCAGAGAATGGCGGCGGCCACCGAGATCCACGCGGGGGAGATGCCGTGCCAGGCGTCTGTGGCGAAGCCGGCGAGTGCGAGCGCGAGCAGAATGGACAGACGTCGCGCGTCGGCGGTGAACGGCGGAGGTGTCGCGGTGGCAGTGTTCGTGAGCGGGCCGTCGTCCGGGAACAGCCGGCAGACGACCCAGATCAGGATCGCGGCCTTGAGCGCGCCGAGAATGGGGAAGTGCAACAGCAGGTACGGCGCGTAATGCAGCTTCACGCCGTAGAACGAGTCGGCGGCGCCCATCAACACGCTGTTCGGGATGTTCGCGGGCAGGATCGTCGTCGGCGGCATGTAGCTGGCGGCGGCGACCATCATCACGAGGCCGGTGCGGCCGCGACGTCCCTCGGTGAGACCGATGCGGTCCGCGAGCGCGAGCACGATGGGGATGAGCAGCAGAATGCGCCCGGTCGTGGAAGGCATGACGAACGCGAGCCCCACGCTCGCGATCAGCACGGACGCCACGTAGCGCGGGTACGTCGGACGTTTGAGTGCGAAGACGGTCGATGCCAGACGCGAACCCAGGCCGGTCGTGCGAACGGCGAGCCCGGTCACGGCGCCGCCGAAGACGAGCCACCACGCCGCCGAGTGAAAGCCTGCGAAGATCACCTCCGGCTTCGCTACGTGGAGCAGCACGGCGAGCAGAAAGAAGGTGAGGGTCGTGACGGGCTCGGGAAACAGGCCGAACGCCCATGCGCCGATCGTGAAGAGCACGAGCACGGCGGCCTGCGCAGCCGTCGGCGACAATCCCAGCGTTGTGCTACCGTGGCTCGCCGCCCAGAGAGCAAGGGCAAGCGCGGCATAGGCGGCGTAACCACCGAGTGCGCGCAGGCGAGCCCGCAAGCGCTCGCGTCGCGCGGCGTCGGCCGCATGCGCGGACGGGGATGGGTGAGGTGTCTCCGGTGCAACGGACTCGGTCATGGCGCTTGTCGTTTTCGTGTTGGGCCAGTGGATGTGTGACGTTACCCCAAGATGCGACTTCGCGGGAATAATGAAATCATTTCGTTCGAAAGTTGCGATTTCGGGAGTAAATTGGCCGCTTTGCGCCAGATTGGCTCGAACGGAAGGTGAGTCGTCGTGGGCGATGCTTCTGTCGGCGCTGCCGCCCTGGTCGTCAAGTGAGTGAGCGTGCGTTGAACGTGAAAGAAGCAACTAACAGAGTCGAAGACGAAGTCTTCGTCACCCCACCACCGAAACCATGGTTTCTCTACTTGCTGGAGTGTGCGGGTGGACGGATTTATACCGGGATAACGGTTGACGTCGAGGCGCGCTATGCGGCGCATGTCGCAGGCAAGGGGGCGCGGTTCACGCGGGCGTATCCGCCCTCGCGCATTCTGCTCTCGCTCTCGTTTGCCGATCGCTCGGCGGCCTCGCGGGCCGAGTACCGCATCAAGCAACTGACCGCGTCGCAGAAGCGCGGTCTGATCGCAGGGACCTACGTTTGCGATCTCACGGATCTTTGCGGTCCCGGCGACGATGCCGTCGCCAGGACCGACGCAACCGGCCTCAAGGGACCAGACGCGCCTGACGAATGATCCGGCGCACGTCGCGCTGAATCGCGCCGAACTGACCGCGCGACGGAATCGGCGACACCACCAGCGCCCAACTGTCGCCCGGCACCGTCTTTTCCACCACCGTGTAATAAGTCGACTGGGTGCGGAAAAAGTCCGCGATGCCGTCGTGACTGATGCGATAACTCCGGTCGCCCGCACCCGGCAGCATGAACACCCCCAGCGTGTAATACACATCACGATCCGAGTTCACCGGCCCCGACTGCTTGTCGAGCAACAGCGCGCGCAGCGTCTTCTCCGTGAGCAGGCTCGGTCGGCGGATGTCGAACACACGCCACACCTTGAGCAACGCGCCCGTCGACATCTGCCAGCCCGCGAACGGCGCCAGCAGACGCCAGCTGTCCGGCAGCTTCGCATCCGTCACGCCGAGCGGCGCGAAGATGAACTTCTCGCAGAAGTCCTTGTAGTCCTCGCCCGATACCGCTTCGATCACCATCCCGAGCAACAGATACGAGACGTTCGAATACACGAAGTCGGAACGCCCCGTCGAGTGGCCGGCGTCGCCCGCGTCGAGATAGTTGAAGAAGTCGGCACTGCCACCCACGCGACGAATCGCCAGGCCGCTGAACAGGCCGTTGACCGGATCGTTGAAGCCGTTCGTCGCGAGCCCCGCCCGGTGCGCGAGCAGACGCCGCACGGTCAGCTCGCGCAAGCTCGGGTCGAGCGGCTTGCCGTGCTGTTTCGAGTAGACGTCGAGCAACTCGCCGAGCTTGGCATCCAGCGATAGCTTGCCCTGCTGCACGAGCAGCGCAATGCCGATGGCCGTCACCGATTTCGACAAGCTGGCCACGGGCAGCAGTTGCTGGACGTCGTCGCCCGGCGTTGCGGCCTCCAATGCAACGCCACCGTCCGTCTCGGTACGCAGCCAGACGTGCGAGAGGTTGTAGCGCTCCTTGAGTTGCGCCACCCCCTGCGTGATGGTCGACTGACCGATCGGTACCGCCGGTTTGATCGCCGTGGCCGCCCCAGACGAAGGCAGGGCGACGACCGCACTGTTGGCGCTGGCCGTGGCGGCACCGGTCGCCGACGGCTCGGCATTGGCCGGCGTCAGCGGTGACTGAGATGTCTGCGCGAGCGCGACGCTCGTGCTCATGAATGTGGCAGTGCCCAACAGGATCGTCAGGACAACACGGCGTGCAGACGCGCCAGCGTGCCCCATAGCTTGCGCAATGGCATGCGAATTGCGCCGCATGGCCGACTGCGCAGCTTTTTGTGTATTACGTGCCCCTGTCGGACGGCGGCGCCGTACGACGTTCATTCGTTCACTCCCCCCGTGCACAAAACTTCGAACCCCGGATCGACTCTCTTCGGAGTCGGAATGGTTCGGAGTGCACACGTGCCGCACTGCGGCGATATTCGAAATCGAAGTTTAGGAAAAACTTCGGGTAAGTACCCAGTAAAACCCGCGCATTTTACATTAAGTTGCATATATCGCGCCAATCGATCAATAGTCGGACGCAATCGTGCCGTCCCGCACCCGCGCGACGGGGGCTGTGCTGACGAACGTCACCGATATTGCGCTGCGAAAACTGCCTCAAGTCGCGAGAGATCGTAGGAGATCGACGGGTAAACGCCCGTCGCACGGGGCTTTGCCGTCGATGGAAGCTTGACGGCGGCGCGCGTGTCAGTGGTGCACCGGCAAGACCTCCGCGAGACCTGTTACGCATCGCGGTGTAAGCTATCTCCCCGACCGACAGGCGCCGACTCGCCCACAGGCCGTGAGGGCGGCGTCTCGCAGATGACGTCGTGCCGGCCGAAGGATCGACCGAAACATGACTGAACCGCCCCGTGCGCGCCCGAGCCGGCCCGCCGATAACGCTTCTTCTCTGGCCGTTTCCTCGACATCCACGGCCAACGCAGGTCCCAGCGCTGTGGCGTCCGCCGCCGGCGGGGGCGACGGCAACCCGCCCGATATTCCGAATACACCCGGTAGTCCCGGTATTCCCGGTATTCCCGATACACCCGGTAACCCCGCCACGCCCGCGAGCGGCACTTCCGGCGCGTCTGACACGTCTTCCCCGGCCCCATCGCCGGTAGAGGCGGCCTGGCTCGCGCTCCCCGCACCCATTCGTCTGCTGCGACGCTTCCCGTTGAGCGCGGCGCGTCCGTGGTTGATCGTCGCGGGTGTCCTCCTGCTCGGTCTGTTCGTCTTCGACGCGTTGCACCACATGCTGCGGCACGTGCATTACGACAACGTGATCGCGGCCATCCACGACACACCGGTGACGCGGCTCGTGCTTGCCATGCTGGCAACGTTGGCGAGCTACGCGGCACTGACCGGCTACGACATCTCCGGGCTCGCGTTTGCCGGGGCCAAGGTCAAGCGTTCGACGGTCGTGCTGACCTCGTTCATCGCCTACGCGCTGGGCAACTCCGTTGGCCTCGGCGTGCTCACGGGCGGCACCGTGCGCATGCGAATGTATGCCGCCGCCGGCGTCGATGCCTCGAAGGTTGCGCAGGCGGTCGCGTTCAACGCCGGGGCGTTCGGCCTCGGCATGACGGTGTTCGGCTCGCTCGGGATGTTGTGGGGGGCGTCGCGCGTCTCGGCGCTGGTGCCGATTCCCGCGTGGATGCTGCAACTGTTCGCCCTGCTGCTGCTCGCGGGCACGGTGGCGTTCCTTGTGCTGTGCGCACGCAAACGCACTGTGGCGGTCTTCGGGCGCTGGTCGATGCCGTTGCCGCCGCTACGGCTGGCCTTGCGTCAGTTGGTCATTTCCGCCGCCGACCTCGGCATGGCCGCTGCGGCCCTGTGGTGCCTGCTACCCGCCGGTGTGGTCGACCTGCCGACCTTCGTCGTCTTCTATGCGATTGCGATGGCGCTCGGCGTGCTCAGCCACGTGCCGGGCGGCGTGGGCGTGTTCGAGGCGGTGATCCTGCTCGCAACGAACGGCCATGCGCCGATCAGTCAGGTCGCAGGGGCGCTGGTGCTCTATCGCGGCATCTACTACCTGCTGCCGTTGATGCTCGCCGCGTGCCTGCTGGCCGGTTTCGAGCTTCGTCAGGGGCCCGCCGCCCCCATCGGACGTGCGGCCGTACGCCTCTTCCCCGGCCTGCTGGCGGCGCTCACGCTCGTCGCCGGTGTCATGTTGCTGATCTCCGGTGTGACGCCGGCCACGCGCGACGCCGAGGACTTCCTGCGCCGTCATGTGCCGTTGCTCCTTGTCGAGGTGTCGCACTTGCTGGGCAGTGTGGCGGGGTTGTCGATGCTGTTCCTGGCGCGCGGTCTGCTGCACCGGCTCGACGCGGCGTGGTGGGGTTCGCTGGCGTTGACCGTCATCGCGGCGGTGCTGGCCGTTCCGAAGGGCATCGCGCTGTCGGAGCTGTTCGTGCTGGCGGTGCTCGCGACACTGTTGCTCGTCTCGCGCAAGCAGTTCGACCGGCGCTCGTCGCTCTTCACGCAATCGTTCGAGCCGGGCTGGATCATTGCCGTGCTCTCGGTGCTGGGCGCATGTACCTGGCTGATGTTCATGTCGTACCGGCGCGTCGGCTACGCGAATCAGCTCTGGTGGCAGTTTACGTTCGATGGCGACGCGCCGCGCTCGATGCGTGCATTGATGGTCGTTGCCGTGATCGGTCTTGGCCTCTCGTTGTGGCAGTTGCTGCGCCAGTCGCCGGGCGCGATGGTGCCCGCCACCGAGGACGAACTGGCGCGCGCGAAGGCCATCGTGCGCAAACAACCCGCCGCCGATGCGTGCCTCGCGCTCATGGGCGACAAGAGCTTCCTGTTCTCGCCATCCGGCAACGCCTTCATCATGTACGCGAAGCATCGCCGCTCGTGGGTGTCGCTCTCCGACCCGGTCGGCGATCAGAAGGAGTGGCCGGAGCTGATCTGGCGCTTCATCGAACTGGCCGACTCGCATGGGGGACGCGCGGCGTTCTACAAGACGCGGCCCCAGGCACTGCCGCTCTACATCGACGCCGGACTACGCGCGTTCAAGCTCGGCGAGGAGGCGTTCGTCTCGTTGCCGGATTTCGGTCTGCAAGGCTCGCGTCGCGCGAATCTGCGTCATGGCGTGACGCGCGGCGAACGCGAGGGCCTGACGCTGGAGATCGTGCCGCCCGAAGCGGTGGCGCCGTATCTCGCCGAAATGCGCCCGGTGTCGGAGGCCTGGCTGGCCCGGCAGCACACGCGCGAGAAGGGGTTCTCGCTGGGTGCGTTCGACGATGCATACGTCGCCCGTCAGCCGGTGGCGCTCGTGCGTCGCGAGGGACGGCTCGTGGCGTTCGCCACGCTGATGTGTCCCGACGTGCAGCGCATCGAAGCGAGCATCGATCTGATGCGTCAGGTGCCTGATGCCCCGCCGGGCACGATGGACTTCCTGTTCGCGAAGCTGATGCTGCATTTCAAGGCGCAGGGGTATCAGCGTTTCGGCCTCGGCATGGCGCCGATGTCCGGCATGCAGACGCACCAGCTCGCGCCTCGCTGGCATCGCTTTGGCCGGATGATGTTTGCGCACGGCGCGCGGTTCTACAACTTCCGGGGGTTGCGCAGCTTCAAGGAAAAGTTCGATCCGCAATGGGAGACACGCTATCTGATGACGCCGGGCGGCATCGCACCGATGCTGACGCTCGCCGATGTGGCGTCGCTCGTGGGCGGCGGCTGGAAAGGGATGATTGCGAAATGACGCGCAACGCGAATGGAGTGACGATGGCAGCAGATGGACAGGCGGGCGGCTACGCGGGCGGTATTGAGGGCGGCAACCGGAGCGCAATGCGCCACGATGCCGATGCGGGACGTCAAAGGAGACTCACGCGTGGGGTGCGGCATCTGACATGCCTGACAGCCCTGACACGCGCGATGCTCCGTGCGCTGATGCCCGCTACGGTGATCGCCATGACGTTGACGTCGCCCGCCGTGCTCGCACAGACGTCGCCGTCGACACAGGCCCGCAGCAATCCTCTCAACGTACTGAAGCCCGCGCCGAAGGCGGGGCCGGTGGCACAGTCGTCCGCCGCCGATTCGAGCGCGCCGGCACCCGTCATGCCGCAAGCCGCTGCGGCCGCAGCCAGCGCGGCGGCATTCCGCAGCGCCAACGCCAGCGGCATGACAGGGACCGGCGCGCCCGAGATCATGACGCACGGGCGCTTCGAAAACGTTCCCATCTTCCGTCCGCAGGGCGAGCCGAACGCCACGGTGCTGTTCTTCTCCGACGACGACGGCTGGACGCCACGCGCCGAGCGCATGGCCCGCGCGCTGGCCGACACCGGGGCGCTGGTAGCGGGCATCGATACCGCACGGCTCATGGCGAACTACACGAAGGACGATATCGCGTGCGTCTACGCGGCGGGCGATCTCGACAACTTCGGCCGATGGGTCGAAGCGGCCGTCAAACTGCCGGGCTACACGCCGCCGATTCTCGTGGGCGACGGGGTGGGCGGCACGTTCGCTTACGCGATGCTCGCGCAGGCGGGGAGCGACACGTTCTCGGGAGCGTTGTCGGTCGACTTCTGTCCGGTGCTGCCGATGTCGCGTCCGCTGTGTCAGGGCGAAGGCGTGCATTTCGGACGCGGCATCACGCACACCGCAGGCGGCGCGCCGATGCGTCTGCTGCCCGCCCCCGTCATGAGCGCGCCGTGGCTGGCGATGGGCGGCCCCGCCGCGGGTCCGGGCAGTCCCGGACGCGCCCCGCGCTGCTCGGACCACGTCGCTCAGGAGTTCGCCGCGCGCACACCGAATTCGAGCTGGCTCGTGGGCGGGCTGGCCGGCAGCCTTGGCGCGCTGGACACCAGCGGCATCACCACGACGCCGGGGGCGGCGTCCACACCGGTGCTGGCCGATTGGGTAACGCAGTACAAGAACGCTTTCCGTCGGCTGAATGCCCATCACGTGGCGGGTACGGCGCGCCCGCCCGCCGCGGTGGCCGACCTGCCGGTGATCGAGGTGCCCGCGACGGGCAAACCGGCTGCGAATCTGGCCGACACCTTCGCGATCCTGCTCTCGGGCGACGGCGGCTGGGCCGGACTCGACCGCGACGTCGCCGGCGCACTGGCGGCGCACGGGATTCCCGTCGTGGGTGTCGATTCGCTGCGCTACTTCTGGTCGGCGCGCACGCCGGCGTCGGGCGCGCTCGACATCGACCGTCTCATGCGCTTTTACCAGACCCGCTGGAACAAGAAGCGCGCGATTCTGATCGGCTACTCGCAAGGCGCAGACGTGTTGCCGTTCATGGTCAACCGGCTGCCGCCCGTCGCTCGCGATCGCGTGGGGTTGCTCGTATTGATGGGGCTCGGCCAGAAGGCTGACTTCGAATTCCGCATGACCAACTGGGTGATGTCGAGCCAGAACGGGCTGCCGATCCGGCCTGAAGTGGAGCGGCTGCCCGACGGCATGGCGATGTGCGTCTACGGCGCGGACGAGGACGACAGCAATTGCCCGGGGCTCGATCCCAAGCGCGTGCAGATCGTGAAAATGCCCGGCGGTCATCATTTCGACGGTAACTACATCGGGCTGGCCGACCTGATTCTTCAGGGACTCGCCAAGCGCTAACGTCTCAGGTAGCCGATATTTCTCGCCTTGCCTTCCGTGCGGGCGCTCCGTACACTGCGGCCAGTTTTTCCCATCGCCCGCGTACCCGATCGCGTACCTGCCGGGTACCCGGCCATGCCCCCGGCGAGGCGATGCGGACCTCACACACCGATTCCACGATACGGCACGACAGACAGGAGAAGATCGAACATGTCAGAGGGTTACTTCCCGAAGTGGCAGCAACAGGACACGGCCTCCGGGCGCGTGATCGCGCCCGATGAGCGTCTGGCGTGGCCGCAGACCATCGCGATGGGCGTGCAGCACGTGGTCGCCATGTTCGGCTCGACCGTGCTGGCCCCGCTGCTCATGGGCTTCGATCCGAACCTCGCGATCTTCATGTCGGGGATCGGCACGCTGCTGTTCTTCGTGCTCGTCGGCGGGCGCGTGCCCAGCTATCTCGGCTCCAGCTTCGCGTTCATCGGCCTGGTCATTTCGGTGACGGGCTATGCAGGCAGCGGCCCGAACATGAACATCCCCGTCGCCCTCGGCGGGATCATTGCCTGCGGCGTGCTTTACGCCGTCATCGGGCTGATCGTGATGGTCGTCGGCACGCGCTGGATCGAAGCGCTCATGCCGCCGGTCGTGACGGGCGCGGTCGTGGCCGTCATCGGTCTGAACCTCGCACCGGTCGCCGTGAAGGGCGTGTCCGCCACGAGCTTCGACACGTGGATGGCGCTCGCGACGGTGCTGTGCGTCGGCCTCGTGGCCGTGTTCGCGCGCGGCATGGTGCAGCGTCTGCTGATTCTCGTGGGGCTGCTGCTGGCCTACGTGCTGTACGCCGTGCTGACGAACGGCATGGGGTTGGGCAAGCCGATCGACTTCGCCGTCGTGGCGAACGCCGCATGGTTCGGTCTGCCGCATTTCGCCGCCCCGGTGTTCAAGCCGGAAGCGATGGTGCTGCTCGCGCCCATCGCCATCATTCTGGTGGCCGAGAACCTGGGGCACATCAAGGCGGTGAGCGCCATGACGGGCCAGAACCTCGACCGTTACATGGGACGCGCCTTCCTGGGCGACGGGCTGGCAACCATCGTGTCGGGCAGCGTCGGCGGCACGGGCGTGACGACGTATGCCGAGAACATCGGCGTGATGGCCGTCACCAAGATCTACTCGACGCTGGTGTTCGCGGTCGCCGCCGTGCTCGCGCTCGTGCTGGGCTTCTCGCCGAAGTTCGGCGCGATCATCCAGACGATTCCGGGGCCGGTGCTGGGCGGCGTGTCGATCGTCGTGTTCGGTCTGATCACGGTCGCCGGCGCACGCATCTGGGTGCAGAACAAGGTGGATTTCTCGGATAACCGCAACCTGATCGTGGCGGCCGTCACGCTGGTGCTGGGTGCCGGTGACTTCACGCTGAAGTTCGGCAACTTCTCGCTCGGTGGTATCGGTTGCGCTACGTTCGGCGCGATCATTCTTTACGCGTTGCTGCGTGGGCGAGGCGCGTCGCGCCCGGCGGCGATGTAACGATCGAGCGCTTGCGTGGCAGTGCGGCAGCGCTGCACGATCGGAACGGCACGACGATTACGTCGTGCCGTTTTCGTTTGTGGCGGCGGTGTCGCCCGCCTCGGCGGGTGAGGCTTGCAAACGTTCCAGGAGTTGTCGGGCGTAGACGGGCAGCGCGTCGCGCTCGCGCACGCACAACACGAGGGTGCGCAGTGCCCACGGATCGACGAGCGGCACGATGCCGATGCCCAGGGTGGCGGCCGAGCGCCGGGCGGCGCTCAGCGGAACAATGCCCAGTGCGGCACCGGCGGCGACCGCGCGACACAGGCTGTCGAAGTCGCGCAGACGCAGGCGATACCGCAGCGGACGCCCCGCACGCCTGGCGTGCCCGTCGAGATGCTCGGCCAGCGCGCTCTGCTCGGGCAAGCCGATGAACTCCGCGTCGAGCACGTCGACGAACGCGACCTCATCGCGCGCGGCCAGCGCGTGGCCCGGCGGTGTGACGATCACCAGTCTGTCCTGCCGGAACGGCACCGTCTCCAGTCCCGTCAATTCGATCCAGTCGGACACGACGCCGATGTCGGCCGCGCCTTCGAGCACCGCCTGAACGACGGCGGGGCTCGTCTGCTCGCGCAGCGCAATCTCCACATTCGGATGCTCTGCGAGAAACGCGCCGAGCAGATCGGGGAGGAATTCGGACATGGCGACCGTATTGGACGCGATGCGCACGTTGCCCTTGAGGCCTGCGGCGTATTCGCCGAGTTCGCCGCGTAGCTGCTCGATCTGTGCGAGAACACGGCGTGCATGGACGAGAAGGGCGCGGCCTGCGGGCGTGGGAATGACACCCTGACGATGGCGCATGAACAGCGCAACCCCCAGCGTCTCTTCGAGGCCACGAATGCGCGCGCTCGCAGAGGCCAGCGTCAGATGCGCCCGCTCGGCGCCGCCCGTGATGCTGCCGGCTTCGGCAACCAGCAGGCACAGACGCAAATCGGTCAGGTCGAATTTCACGGCATCGTCTCGTGGCAGGAAGGCCCCGCACGGGCACGGTTCAGGGGGCGCGGTGTCGGGGCAATGGCGTCAGTGTAACGACTTGCGAGGGGCGTGCGACGCCGCGCGCAGCGTCGCACGACATCCCACGTAAGAAAACGCGGCGATTTGCGTGAACGGCTATGTCGGTGTCTGAAATATCGGGTCGCGAATGGCGCGTTGCCGCGAGGTCAAGCGCAATGGCGACTGACTTGGGAAAGGGCGCATGGTAAACTACGCGCTTTCAAGACACGGCCGTACCCGCGACGGTCTTGCCCGCCAAGCCGCAGAGTTTCATTCGCCGGCGGGTTGTCTTGCAGGCGTCTTCAGACGCATCGCCCGGATGAGCGCGATGCGCGTCGCACGCCCGACGCGGGCATTCCATCAAGAACAAACAACATCGATACGCGCGGGGACACACATCGTGGAGTCCGCGCATTGGTCTTTATATGTCTTTTGAAACGCTCGGCCTCTCGGCCGACATCCTGCGTGCGGTAGCCGATCTCGGTTACACGCAGCCGACTCCGATTCAACTGCAAGCGATTCCGGCCGTCCTGCAAGGCGGCGATCTTCTCGCCGGTGCCCAGACCGGGACCGGTAAAACGGCGGGCTTTACGCTGCCGATTCTGCAAATGCTCTCGTCGCGAGCGCGTCCGGCCGCCGCCAATGGCAAGCGTCCCGTGCGTGCGCTCGTGCTCACGCCTACGCGCGAACTGGCCGCACAGGTCGAGGAAAGCGTCACGCAATACGGCAAGTACCTGCGTCTGACCTCCATGACCGTGTTCGGCGGCGTGTCGATGGTGCCGCAGGTCAAGCAACTCTCGCGCGGCGTCGACATCCTCGTCGCCACGCCGGGACGTTTGCTCGACCATATGCAGCAGAAGACCGTCGATCTGTCGGGTGTCGAGATTCTCGTGCTCGACGAAGCGGATCGCATGCTCGACATGGGCTTCATTCGCGACATCCGACGGGTGTTGGCGGCGCTGCCCGCGAAACGTCAGAACCTGCTGTTCTCGGCCACGTTCTCCGACGAAATCAAGCAACTCGCCGACGGCCTGCTCAAGTCGCCCGCGCTGATCGAGGTCGCGCGTCGCAACACGACGGCCGAGACCGTCGCGCAGAAGATTCACCCGGTCGATCGCGATCGCAAGCGCGAACTGCTCGAACATCTCGTGCGCGAGCACAACTGGTTCCAGGTGCTCGTGTTCACGCGCACCAAGCACGGCGCGAACCGTCTGGCGGAACAACTCACGAAGGGCGGCATTCCCGCGCTGGCGATTCACGGCAACAAGAGTCAGGGCGCACGAACGCGCGCGCTCGCCGAGTTCAAGAGCGGCACGCTGCAAGTGCTGGTCGCGACCGATATCGCCGCGCGCGGCATCGACATCGACCAGTTGCCGCACGTGGTGAACTTCGATCTGCCGGAAGTGGCGGAAGACTATGTGCACCGTATCGGTCGCACGGGCCGCGCCGGGGCGAACGGGGAAGCCGTCTCGCTCGTGTGCGTGGACGAACATCTGCTGCTCCAGCAGATCGAGCGTCTCATCAAGCGCACCATCGATCGTGAAGTGATTCCGGGCTTCGAGCCGGATCCGCACGCGGTGGCGCAGCCGATTCGCAAGAATCAGCAAGGCAATGGCCGTGGCGCGGGTGGTGGTCGTGGTGGGCGCAATGGCGGCGGCGGGGCAGAAGAAGCCCGTCAACCGGCTCGTGCACCGCGCGAATCGCGTGACGGTGGCCGTGCGCCGCGTCAGGGTGGTGAGGCGAAGCCGCCGAAGCCACGCCTCGAAGGCGAACGCGGTGGCCGTCAGGGCGGCGGTGGCAAGGGTGGTAATGGTAGTAATGGTGGTAACGGTGCCAATGGTGGGAATGGCATCAACGTCGGCAATGTCGGGACCAGCCAGCGTCAGCCGGCCAAACGTCAGGGCGGGCAGGGCGATTCGCAACGCGCACCGGCCCGCACGTCGCAAGGCTCGGGTGCGCCGCGTCAGGGGCAAGGCGCACAGAACACCGGGCGCGGGCAGGGTGGCGGCGGAGGCGAGCGTGGTGACTTCGGTCAGCGCGGTGCGCGACCGGCTCGCCGCGACGGTGCCGGCGGTGCCCTGCTGATGGGCAAATCGAAGCGCGACTAAGCGCTTCGCCGAGGTATCGACGATGTGCACGCGGCTCAACATTCCGATGAATTTGAGCCGCGGCATGGAACTGCGCGAAGCCGCGAAGCGACTTCGCGATAGCGGTCAGGGTCATGCCGTATGCGGCGACACGTGCCATGACACCGGTCATGACACCGGTCGCAACGTCAGTCAGCAAACCTGCAGCCATTCGCGTGAAGACGTGCACGGCAACGCGTGCGACGACGTGTGCCATGGTTCATCTGGCGATACGTGCGGCTCATATTCGACAGGTACCCAGCGTGCCTCCGGGTCGACCCTGACGGGCGGTCTGCGCAAAATAAGTAAAATATTAACTTTTTGCGCCCGAGACTCTCATGATCGCCCGTGTCACCCGGCTGTTCCCCTTGTGGGCTGCGCTGCTGTCCGTCTTTGCCTTCTTTTCGCCCGGCAGCTTCACCGGCATTACGCCGCACGTCACGGCGCTGCTCACCGTGGTGATGTTCGCGATGGGCGTCACGCTCACGTTCGACGACTTCAAGCGAGTGCTCACCCGTCCCGCCCCCATCGTTGCGGGTGTGGTGCTGCACTATCTGGTCATGCCGCTGGCCGCCTGGATCATTGCACGCGTGCTGCACATGCCCCCCGACTTGACTGCGGGCATGGTGCTTGTGGGCAGCGTAGCGAGCGGCACGGCGTCGAACGTCATGATCTATCTCGCCCGAGGCGACGTGGCCCTTTCGGTCACGATCAGTGCCATGTCGACACTCGTCGGCGTGTTTGCGACGCCGTTGCTCACGCGTCTGTACGTCGATGCCTCGATTACGGTGGACGTCGAGGGCATGTTGTTGTCGATCCTTCAGATCGTGGCGCTGCCGATCGGCGCCGGTCTGCTCATCAATCACTTCTTCGGCCGTTTGGTGCGTGCCATCGAAGGTATTCTCCCGCTGGTCTCGATGGTCGCCATCGTGCTGATCATCGGCGCTGTGGTCGGCGCCAACCAGAGCAACATTGCCACCGTGGGTCCCCTGGTCATGGTCGGCGTGATTCTGCACAACGGACTTGGGCTGGCCGGTGGTTACTGGGGCGGCCGTCTGCTGGGCTTCGACGAATCGATCTGCCGCACGCTGGCGATCGAAGTCGGCATGCAGAACTCGGGGCTTGCCGCCACGCTCGGCAAGATCTACTTCACGCCGCTGGCCGCGTTGCCGGGCGCACTCTTCTCCGTCTGGCACAACCTGTCGGGCTCGCTCCTTGCGGGCTACTGGCGCGGTCGCCCGACGGGCACGGCCAACGACGCGAACGCATCGCAAGCGTCGGCAACGCGTCCCACGCACTGAGTTTTTCCGGTGTCGCACACCCTTGTGTGCGACACGCAACGGGTGTCCGCTCCGTCATCGCGGGCATTTGCCTTTCTGTCTCCCATCGCCTAAAACATCGATATACCGTTCGCAGCGGTGGGAGAGTCTGCCTCACGGCGCCCGTCCGTGTTCCCTTTCCCCCGCTCGCCCACAGGGCGTATTCCGACGTGACCCGCATCGGCACGAACGTGTCGCGTACCCATCGGGTGCGCGCGGCGTTTTGTGACGTGGTCCGGCGTACGAGCGAGCGGTCTGGAGTTACTCAAGCATGTTGCGAAAGAATCCGCGCGGGGATTATCCCGTGGTGCACGAGACCTCGTTTGTCGATCCCACGGCCATTTTGTGCGGCCAGATCATCGTCGGCGAGAACGTCTTCATCGGGCCTTATGCGGTGCTGCGCGCCGACGAGGTCGATGAGCACGGCAAGATGGAGCCGATCGTGATCGGCGCCAATTCCAACATTCAGGACGGGGTCGTGATCCATTCGAAAGACGGCGCACGCGTTTCCATCGGCGAGAACACGTCCATCGCCCATCGATCCATCGTGCATGGACCGTGTGTCATCGGTAACAACGTCTTCATCGGCTTCAACTCGGTGCTGTTCAACTGCGTCGTGCACGACGGCGTTGTGGTACGGCACAACAGCGTGGTCGACGGGCGCGATATTCCCGAGAATTTCTATATTCCCTCGACCACACACATCAGCCGCGAGACCGATCTCGCGACCATCCCGAAGGTCACGGTCGATGCGCGTGAGTTCTCCGAGTCGGTGAGCCGTACGAACGTGCAGCTCGCGCGCGCCTATCGGCGTATTCAGAACGCGTTCTGACGAAGGCATGTCCGCTCGCCGTTGCCGCTTCGACGAAGTTGCCGGCGAGCCTCATGAGACGCATGAGCGCTGTGACCGTGAACGTTTTTGGTGGAGTCCGTCATGTCTTTGCGTGTCAACGGTATTGTCATCGACGCACGCCGCGTCGCCGATGAGATCGATCAACATCGGGACGCGGTCGACCCGGAAGCCGCAGCGCAGCGTGCGCTCGTGAGCCGTGAATTGTTGCGACAGCGGGCGCGCGATCTGCGTTTGCTGGCGGAGGACGAAGGCGAGAGCGACGCCGCTGTCGTCGACGCGCTGTTCACGCGAGATGTGCAGGTGCGGCGTCCGTCGGAGGCGGAGTGTCGCGCCTATTTTCACGATCACGCCGGGCAGTTCCGCATCGGCGACAAGGTGCAGGCCAGTCACATTCTGTTCGCGTTGTCTGCGGGCGCACCGGTCTCCAGCACGCTGGGACGTGCGCAATCGGCGCTCGATGCCGTGCTCGCCGAGCCGTCGTCGTTTGAAACGGTGGCGCAGACGATGTCGGATTGCCCATCCGCACGCGACGGCGGCAGTCTCGGCATGCTCGCGCGCGGCAGCGGGGCGCCGGAGTTCGAGCTGGTGCTGTTCTGCGGTGACCGGCTCGGGGTGCTGCCAAGACTCGTCAACACGCGTTACGGTTTCCATGTCGTGCGGATCGAGCGGCGTGTGAAAGGGCGTATGCCGCCGTTCGAGCGCGTGGCCGATCGCATCGCCGCGCAGTTGTACGAACAGGCGCGTGCGCGGGCACTGCGTCACTACGTAGCCCTGCTGGCCGATGCCGCCGAGATCAGCGGTGAGAACGACAGCGAGGGGCCGATACGCGTGCAGTAATCGCGCGAGCGCCGCTCACTCGCCTCTCCCGATGTGCCATGCATGAAGGGCGCTGCCTGAAGACGACGGATGACGTCGATTCAGGCAGCGCCCTTTGTCGTTCGGCGACGGGGCATCGATGCATCGTCGATGCCGTACCGGCGAATGGTGGTGGCGAAGGGTGGCGACGATGGCGGCTTAACCTGGCTTAACCCGGCCCAACCCGGCCCAACCCGGCCCAACCCAGCCCAACCCGGCCCAACCCGGCCCAGCCCAGATTAACCGGCGATCAGTTCGAGCGTGACCGTGTCGAGCGTGAACGAGCCGTCGTCCTGAATCCGGAAGTGTTCGCGTACGCTGTCGGCCATCGCTGTCTGCAATGCGCGAATGGCGACCTGCATCGGCTCCGGTGTGCGCATGCGTGTCGTCCACGTCTTGAAGTCGAGTTCGAGCGATCGGGGCGTGACCGACGCCACCGAGAATCCCGCGCCTGCGGCCATCGTCAGCCATTCGCCCGTCGAGTAGTCGCGCACGTGGGACGTGTCGCGCAGCACCTCTACCGCTTGCAGGTACGTGTCGAACAGAGGCTGCCCGGTGGAGGCGACGTCGCAGATCGCCACGCGTCCGCCCGGTTTGAGCACCCGGCGCATCTCGCGCAACGCGGCGCCCACGTCGGCCCAGTGATGGGCGCTGTAACGACTGAAGACGAGATCGAAGCTTGCATCGTCGAACGGCAGCGATTCGGCCGCACCGAGTTGCGTGTCGATGTTCTGCAGGCCACGCTTGGCTGCTTCGCCGGCGACGACGCCGAGCATGTCGGCCGAGAGGTCGTAAGCCACCACGCGCGCCACGTGAGGCGCAGTGAAGAAACTGACGTGGCCCGCGCCACAGCCGAGATCGAGGACCTGAGCGCGCGCGTGCGCACGCGCGATGCTGGCAAGCTGCTCCAGATCCGCGCCTTGCGCATGGTTGGCGCTCGTCAGATAGGCGGACGCCTGCGGGCCGAACTGGCCGGTGACGACGGCGTTGTGCGAGTCGTGGGAAGGCGTGGCTGCGGTTCGGCGAGTGTCGCTCACGGGCGTCTCCTTCGTATGTGGGGCGGAACGTTGAGGGTGAATGTGCCGGTGTCGGGGGCTTGCGCGACATCGATGAGTGTCACGATAATGGCTCATCAATACCGGTACAAGTTGCCTATTTATCCTGGTATGAAAACTACCCCCATACCCTCACATTCTCATCCTCCTCAGCATCCTACTCCGCCGGGCGAGTCGGGATCGCATGCGGACGACGCGCGTCAGCGTCGCGCGCTTGGCGATTTCCTGCGCGCGCACCGCGAGCGACTGACGCCTGCGGCCGTCGGCTTGCCGCCGATGGGACGCCGCCGCACGCCGGGGCTACGCCGCGAGGAGGTGGCGCAGTTATGCGGGTTGTCCTCGACCTGGTACACGTGGATCGAGCAGGCGCGGGAGGTGTCGATTTCGGCGGGGGCGCTGGCTGCCGTCGCCAGTGCGTTGCGTCTCTCGCGCGCCGAGCGTGCGTATTTGTTCGATCTCGCGGGCAAGCGCGATCCGGAGCGCGGCGCGGAGCCGCTGCCGCATCACGCCGCCGCGCAGGTGCAGGCCGCGGTGGCGGCCGTGGCCGCGCCCGCCTACGCGCTGGACCGTTGCTGGGATGTGCTGGCATGGAACGATGCCGCCGCCGACATCTTCCGTGGGTGGCTCGACGTGTCCGATACCGCCGGGGTCTCTGACGTATCCGGCGCGACCGGTGCCACCGGCACCATCGGCACCCCCGGCACGAAGAACCTGCTGCGCTACATCTTTCTCGATGCCGCTGCACGGACGTTGATTCAGGATTGGGAGAGTCGCGCGCGACGCGTCGTGGCCGAGTTCCGCGCCGAGTGCAGCGCGTATCTGGACGACACGCCCGTGCGGGCGCTGACCGATGCCTTGCAGCGGGAGAGTCCGGTGTTCGCGGCGCTCTGGTCGCAGCAGGATGTTGTCGAGCGTGAAGGCGGGCGGCGCGGTTTTCATCATCCCGAGCGGGGCGACATCGACTTCGCGCAGGTCACGTTCCGGTTGTCGGGGCACGACGACGTGAAGCTCGTCATGCTGCTTGCCTGAGACGTCCTGCACGCCTCGTCGATCCACCGTCCCTCATCGTTCGCGTGTGTTCGTCCTTGTTCGTACTCGTCCGCCTTGTCTGCTGACTAGCCGCCCGCCTACACCGCCGGGCGCAGCCAGTGCACCAGGAAGGTGGCTGTGGCCATGCCGAGCAGCGTCATGATGAGTGAGCCGCCTACGTGCACGATCACGATCAGCGACGCCGCGCCGAAATGGCCTTCGCGCAGCAATTCGGTGACTTCGGCGGAAAACGTGGAGAAAGTGGTGAGGCCACCGAGGAACCCCGTCACGACGAACAGCCGCCATTCGACCGGTATCGACGGAATGTGGCTGAACAGCGCGACGGCAACGCCGATGAGGTAGCCGCCGCCGAGATTGGCGACGAGGGTGCCGAGGGGAAGCGTAGGCAGGATGGCGTTGAGTTGTACGCTGAGCGCCCAGCGCAGCAACGCACCGAGTGCGGCGCCGATGCTGATGGCAACGACCGAAGCCAGCATGGGTATTCCCTCCCGCAGATGAGAAATCGCCAATTCGTCGTACGAAGCATGGCGGGCCCGCAGCAAAAAAACGGCCAGCCGGGTTAGGGGCTGACCGTTCTCGCCTCTCAAGCGAATACTACGCGCGTTGCCATTCGTATGGCCAAAGAACTTAGTCCTTCGGGAACGACGTGGCACCGCCGTGCGCGCCCGACCACTCGGCCGGTGCGTGCAGGAATTTCTCGACTTCGTCCAGCGTCTTCGTGTCGAAGTGGTTCTGCTGCTTGGCCACGCGCAGCACATCCCACCACGTGGCGAGCGAGTGCAGCTCCACGTCGATGTCCTTCAGCACCTGACGGCTTTCCGGGAAGATGTCGTAGTGGAACACCACGAACACGTGGTTCACCTTCGCACCGGCTTCGCGCAGGGCCTTGCAGAAGTTGATCTTGCTGCGGCCGTCGGTCGTCAGATCTTCGACGAGCAGCACGCGCGAGCCTTCCGGCAGATCGCCTTCGATCTGTGCGTTGCGGCCGAAACCCTTCGGCTTTTTGCGCACGTACTGCATCGGCAGCATCAGCTTGTCAGCGATCCAGGCAGCGAACGGAATCCCTGCGGTTTCACCGCCGGCGACCGTGTCGAACTGCTCGCAACCCACGTCCTGAATGATGACGGCCTCAGCGAAATCCATCAGCGTACGACGCACGCGCGGGTACGAGATCAGCTTGCGGCAGTCGGTGTAGACCGGGCTGGCCCAGCCCGAGGTGAAGATGTACGGCTTCTCGGCGTTGAAATGCACCGCGCCCACTTCGAGCAGGATCTTTGCGGTGATGTCGGAAATCGCCTGGCGGTCGATGCCAATCATGATGCGGTTCCTTAGCGTAGCTGCCCGCCGTGCGGCGTGCAGCCAGGAGTCATGGGTGAGTCAGCGGCATACCGTGCGCTATACGTAGATGAATAACTGTGCGCGGCAAAAACACCTGCTGAGGCGGCGGGCGGCACGTCTTGCAACGACTCGCCTGCGCTTAAACGCGAATTATGCCACAAGTTTCAGCAGATGCGAGGCCAATTATGCACTGAGCGTACATTTATCGATGGGTGAGTACGCGCGGTGTGCGCGCACGGCGCATATGAAAAAATGGCAACGATAGATGAATCCAAAAAAAGAGACAGTTGCCGAGCCTTTATGACAGGCATACACTCTCGCCGAAATTCAGACCCGATCAGACGCCATCCACACGCCACCATGCCTCACGACTCTTCGCCTTCTCTTGCCACACCGGCAGCTCCGGCCCCTGCTGCCGCGAAGCACGACCACGCCTATGCGAACCGCGCCCTGTGGGCCTCGGCGGTCGGCTACGCCATGGACGGCTTCGACCTGCTGATTCTCGGCTTCATCCTGCCGGCGATCGCTGCCGACCTGGCGCTCTCCAGCGCCCAGTCGGGTGCGCTGGTGACGTGGACGCTCATCGGCGCGGTCGTCGGCGGCATTGTCTTCGGCATGCTGTCGGACCGCTTCGGCCGAGTGCGCGTGCTGTCGTGGACGATTCTGCTGTTCGCGGTCTTCACCGGTCTGTGCTCGCTGGCGCAGGGCTATTGGGATCTGCTGGCGTACCGCACGATCGCCGGTATCGGTCTGGGCGGCGAGTTCGGCATCGGCATGGCGCTTGCGGCGGAAGCCTGTGCGCCGGAGCGCCGGGCGCGCGCGTCGTCGTTCGTGGGGCTGGGCTGGCAGGCGGGCGTGCTCGCCGCTGCGCTGCTCACGCCGTTGCTGCTGCCGGTGATCGGCTGGCGCGGCATGTTCGCCGTCGGTCTGCTGCCGGCGGTGGTGTCCTTCATCATGCGCCGCACGCTCGGCGAGCCGGAGATGTTCCTCGCGCAGCAGCAACAACCACGTGAGCGCGCCCCGCTCAAGCTGCTGGTCAAGGACGGCGCCACCACGCGCGCCAGTCTCGGCGTGGCGATTCTGTGCTCGGTGCAGAACTTCGGCTATTACGGCCTGATGATCTGGATGCCCTCGTATCTGTCAAAGACGTTCGGCTACTCGCTCACCAAGTCGGCCATGTGGACGGCAGTGACGGTGCTCGGCATGGCGTTCGGCATCTGGTTGTTCGGCCGTCTGGCGGATCGCTTCGGCCGTCGCCCCACGTTCATCGGCTATCAGATCGGTGCGGTCGTGATGGTGTTCGTCTACGCGCAGCTTCAGTCGCAGTTCTCACTGCTGATCGGTGGCGCGGTGATGGGCATGTTCGTGAACGGCATGATCGGCGGCTACGGTGCGCTGATTTCGGAGCTGTATCCGACGGCGGCCCGTGCAACGGCGCAAAACGTGCTGTTCAACATCGGTCGTGCCGTGGGCGGTTTCGGACCGCTGACGGTCGGTGCGCTGGCTGCGGCGTTCTCGTTCAAGATCGCGCTCGTCTTCCTTGCCGGTATTTACGTCCTCGACATTCTGGCCACGCTGTTCCTGATTCCGGAGCGTCGCGGCGAGGCATTGCAGTAAGACAATTTACGTATTGCGCTGCACGCGTCGCCCTGCTGCGCGTGCAGCATCAAGGTTTCATCTGAGGGTGTACACTTTGCGTCCTGCGGTGCACACCGGCCACTGTCAGTCCCCCGATCAGACGCGCGCGAGCGCGGCTTTCAGGACCGGGGAAGCGATGGTCATCACGCCATCGCGCTGAGAAGAACCCCGTCGACGACACAATCGTCGAATCCCTCCGGTCGGCTTCTTCCCCCCGCCGTGATCCGTCAAAAGACGGTCGAGCCCGCCTGCACCCCCATGCGGCACTGGCCCGGCCGTCGCCAAGTCATTAGGTATCGAGATATGGATGAACAACTGAAGCAAAGCGCCCTGGCGTACCACGAGAACCCGCGTCCGGGCAAAATCTCGGTCACGCCGACCAAGCCGCTGTCGAACCAGATCGACCTGTCCCTGGCTTACTCCCCCGGCGTGGCTTACGCCTGCGAAGCCATCGCAGAAGATCCGCTCGCGGCCAACCGCTACACGTCGCGCAGCAACCTCGTCGGCGTGATCACCAACGGCACCGCCGTGCTGGGTCTGGGCAACATCGGCCCGCTCGCCGCCAAGCCGGTCATGGAAGGCAAGGGCTGCCTGTTCAAGAAGTTCGCCGGTATCGACGTGTTCGACATCGAACTCGCCGAGCACGACCCGGACAAGCTGGTCGAAGCCATCGCCATGCTCGAGCCCACGCTCGGCGGCATCAACCTCGAAGACATCAAGGCGCCCGAGTGCTTCTACATCGAGAAGAAGCTGCGCGAGCGCATGAAGATTCCGGTCTTCCACGACGATCAGCACGGTACCGCCATCATCGCCTCGGCCGCTATCCTCAACGGCCTGAAGGTCGTCGGCAAGGATATCGGCAAGGTGAAGCTGGTGTGCTCGGGCGCCGGCGCTGCCGCGATCGCCTGTCTGGACCTGCTCGTGAATCTCGGCCTCAAGAAGGAGAACATTCTCGTTCTCGACTCGAAGGGCGTGATCCACACGGGCCGCGACAAGCTCGACGAGAGCAAGGCGCGCTATGCCGTGGCGACCGAAGCCCGTACGCTGGCCGACGCCAGCAACGGCGCCGACGTGTTCCTCGGCTGTTCGACCGCCGGCGTGCTGACTGCCGACATGGTCAAGACGATGGGCACGAAGCCGCTGATTCTCGCGCTCGCCAACCCGGAACCGGAAATTCGCCCGGAAATCGCCAAGGCGGCGCGTCCGGACTGCATCATCGCGACCGGCCGTTCGGACTACCCGAACCAGGTCAACAACGTGCTGTGCTTCCCGTTCATCTTCCGTGGCGCGCTCGACGTGGGCGCCACCACCATCACGGAAGAAATGAAGCTCGCCACCGTGCGTGCCATCGCCGAACTGGCGCAGGAAGAAGAGCAGAGCGAAGAAGTCGCGCGCGCCTATGAAGGCCAGTCGCTCGAATTCGGCCCGGAATACATCATTCCGAAGCCGTTCGATCCGCGTCTGATCATCAAGATCGCACCTGCCGTGGCACAAGCTGCCATGGACTCGGGCGTGGCCACGCGTCCGATCAAGGACATGGACGCCTACCGCGAAGAACTCGGCACGACCGTGTACCGCACCGGCTTCATCATGCGCCCGGTCTTCGCTGCCGCGCGTGCGCGCTTCGGTAGCGACGCCGCCCGTATCGTGTTCGCCGAAGGCGAAGACGAGCGCGTGCTGCGCGCCGCCCAGTTCGTGCTGGCCGAACGTATTGCCAAGCCGATCATCATCGGTCGTCCGGCCGTGGTGGAAATGCGTCTGCAAAAGATCGGCTCGAAGCTCAAGCCGGGTGTCGATTTCGAAGTCGTGAATCCGGAAGACGACACGCGCTATCAGCGCTGCTGGCAGGCGTATCACAACCTTGGCGCGCGTCACGGTGTGACGCCGGAAGTCGCCAAGGCCGCCATGCGCAAGGACAACACGCTGATCGGGGCGATCCTCGTGCATCTGGGCGAAGCCGACGGCATGATCTGCGGCATGATCGATACGTACCATCGCCATCTGGATGTGGTCGATCAGGTGCTCGGTCGTGCAGCGGGTGTCGAGAACTACGCGGCGATGAACCTGCTGATGCTGGAAAAGCGCAACCTGTTCATCAGCGACACGTACGTCAACGAAGTGCCGACGTCGGAGCAACTCGCCGAGATGACCGTGCTGGCCGCGAAGGAAATCGAGCGTTTCGGCATCGCCCCGAAGGTGGCGCTGCTGTCGAACTCGAACTTCGGTAGCGTGAAGTCGGCATCGGCGCAGCGTATGGCGCACGCCGCCGAACTGCTCGCCGAGCGTGCGCCGCAACTGGAAGTCGACGGTGAAATGCACGGCGACGCGGCCCTGTCGGAGACGATCCGTCGCGCAGCCTATCCGGCATCGCGTCTGTCCGGTGAAGCCAACCTGCTCGTCATGCCGAACGTGGAAGCGGCGAACATCACGTACAACCTGCTCAAGATGACGGGCGGCGAAGGCGTGACGGTCGGCCCGTTCCTGCTCGGCTGCGCCAAGCCGGCTCACATCCTGACACCGGCCGCGACCGTGCGCCGCATCATCAACATGACGGCCGTCGCTGCGGCGAACGTCACGCGTTGACGCTCAGGCGGACGCGCCAGAAGGGCACGGCCCCGATGCGCGCGTCCGCCGGAAGCGCATAAAAAATCCCGCCGTACGCTTGCGCGTCGGCGGGATTTTCTTTGGGCAGTGGCTTGGCTTCGACGGTCTTAAGTCACCAGGCCGTGAAGCCGTAAGCCCGAGTCACGCTGCGCATCACGCCGCAACACGGTGCGAGCCACCGTCGCGGAACTGCGCGAGCAACTTCGTCCACTTGATGCGCGTCGCCGCCACGTTCTGCTCCTTCACGTGGCCGTAGCCGCGCATCTCCTGCGGCAGTTCGGCGAGTTGCACGGCGAGCGACAGGTTGTGCTCGTTCAGATGCGTCACGAGCTCCGTCACCAGCGCTTCGTACTCACCGATCAGCGCACGTTCCATACGACGCTCTTCCGTGCGACCGAAGATGTCGAACGCGCCACCACGCAGGCCCTTGAACTTCGCGAGGATACCGAACGCCTTCATCATCCACGGGCCATAGGCCTTCTTGATGAGATGTCCCTTGTCGTCGTGTTTGGCCAGCGACGGCGGCGCCAGATGGAAGCGCAGCGAGAAGTTACCTTCGAACTGCTCGTTGATCTTCTTCATGAACGCCGGGTCGGTGTACAGACGCGCGACTTCATACTCGTCCTTGTACGCCATGAGCTTGTACAGCGCACGGGCGACAGCTTCGGTCAGCGGCATGTGCGAGACGTCGTTCGGCAGGGCCGATTCGGCAGCGCGCACACGATCGACCGTCTGCTTGAAGCGCTCGGCATACGCGCGATCCTGATACGCCACGAGCTGGTCGTAACGACGCTGGATCAGCGTGTCGAGCGCGCGCGGCGAATGCAGCGTGATGAGCTTGCCGCCCGTGGCCGACGATTCCGGCGCTTCGTTCTGCTGCGCGAGCTTGCGCACGGTCGCGAGATCGTGGGCTGCGCGACGTCCCCATTCGAACGCCTGCTTGTTCTTCTCGATGGCCACGCCGTTGAGTTCGATGGCGCGCACCAGCGCCGCGTACGACAGCGGCACCCAGCCCTTCTGCCAGGCGTAGCCCAGCACGAACGGGTTCGTGTAGATGGTGTCGCCGAGCAGACGCAGCGCGAGATGGTTGGCGTCGACGAAATCGACGTTGTCACCGGCAGCCGCACGGATATCGTTCTCCGTGCTCGAACCGGGGAAGCGCCAGTTCGGGTTGCGGATGAACTCGGCCGTCGGCGTATGCGCGCTGTTCACGACGAGGTTCGTCACGCCGTGCTGCACGCGCGAGAGCGTGTCGTCGCTGGCCGTGGTGATGGCGTCGCAGCCGATCACGACGCGTGCGTCGCCCATGGCGATACGCGTGGCGTGAATGTCTTCCGGTTGCAGCGCGATCTGCACGTGGCTCGTCACCGCGCCACCCTTCTGGGCGAGACCGGTCACGTCGAGCGTGGTGACGCCCTTGTTCTCCAGGTGCGCCGCCATGCCGAGCAGACCACCGATCGTGACCACACCCGTACCGCCCACGCCCGTCACCAGAATGCCGTACGGACGCGCGATTGCCGGGAGCGCCGGTTCGGGCAACGGCGGCAGGCCGCTGCTGTCGACCTGCGCGGTCTTCGGCTTGCGAAGCTGTCCGCCTTCCACCGTCACGAAGCTCGGGCAGAAGCCGTTCAGGCACGAGAAGTCCTTGTTGCACGTTGACTGGTTGATCTGACGCTTCGTGCCGAATTCCGTCTCCAGCGGCTCGACCGACAGACAGTTCGACTTCACCGAGCAGTCGCCGCAGCCTTCGCAGACCGACTCGTTGATGACCACGCGCTTGGCCGGGTCCGGGTATGCACCGCGTTTGCGGCGGCGGCGCTTCTCGGTCGCGCACGTCTGGTCGTAGATCAGGATCGTCGTGCCCTTCACCAGACGCAACTCGCGCTGCACGCGGTCGAGTTCGCTGCGGTGATAGATGGGAACGTCGCCGACGAGCTTCACGCCGTCGTATTTCTCCGGCTCATCGGTCACGATGACGATCTTCTCGGCGCCTTCGGCGTCGACCTGCGCCACGATCTGCGGCACGGTGAGCGTGCCGTCGACCGGCTGGCCGCCGGTCATGGCGACCGCATCGTTGTACAGGATCTTGTAAGTGATGTTGACCTTCGCCGAGATCGCTGCGCGAATCGCGAGCAAGCCCGAGTGGAAGTACGTGCCGTCGCCGAGGTTCGCGAAGATGTGTTCGTCGCACGAGAACGGCGCCTGACCGATCCAGGGCACGCCTTCACCGCCCATCTGCGAGAAGGTGTCGGTCTTGCGGTCCATCCACACGGTCATGTAGTGACAGCCGATGCCCGCGATGGCGCGCGAGCCTTCGGGCACGTTGGTCGACGTGTTGTGCGGGCAGCCCGAGCAGAACCACGGCTTGCGCTCGGCCGCGACGCGCGGCTTGGCGAGCGCCTGTTCCTTGGCTTCGATCACGCGCAGGCGCGTCGCGATGCGATCGCGCACGTCGCTCGGCAGCTCGAACTTTTCCAGCCGCGTGGCAATGGCCTTGGCGATCAGCGCAGGCGAGAGTTCGTAGTGGGCGGGCAGCAGCCAGTTGGCCATCGGCACTGACCATTCGCCGCCGGCGCCATCCTTTTCGTCGAACTTGCCGTACACGCGCGGGCGCACGTCGTCGCGCCAGTTGTACAGCTCTTCCTTGATCTGGTATTCGAGGATCTGACGCTTTTCCTCGACCACCAGAATTTCCTGAAGTCCTTGTGCGAACGCGCGCGCACCCTGCGCTTCGAGCGGCCACACGCAACCTACTTTGTAGAGACGGATGCCGATGCGCTGACACGTGGCGTCATCCAGCCCGAGGTCGGCAAGCGCCTGACAGACGTCGAGATACGCCTTGCCGCCGGTCATGATGCCGAAGCGGGCGTTGGGCGAATCGATCGTCACGCGGTCGAGCTTGTTGGCGCGCACGTAGGCAAGACCGGCGTACCACTTGTGGTCGATCATGCGCGCTTCCTGCACCAGCGGCGGATCGGGCCAGCGGATGTTCAGGCCGTCGGGCGGCATGATGAAGTCTTCCGGCAGGCGGATGTCGACGTTATGCGGATCGATCAGCACCGAGGCCGACGATTCGACGACATCCGTCACGCACTTCATGGAAACCCACAGGCCCGAGTAGCGGCTCATCGCCCAGCCGTGCAGGCCGTAATCGAGGTACTCCTGCACGTTCGATGGAAACAGCACGGGAATGCCGGCGGCCTTGAAAACGTGTTCGGACTGATGCGCGAGTGTCGAGGATTTGGCGGCGTGGTCGTCGCCGGCGAGCACCAGCACGCCGCCATGTTTGGACGAGCCTGCCGAGTTGCCATGCTTGAGCACGTCCATCGAGCGGTCGACGCCCGGGCCCTTGCCGTACCACATGGAGAACACGCCATCGAATTTGGCGGGATACAGATTGACCTGCTGCGAGCCCCACACGGCGGTGGCGGCGAGGTCTTCGTTCAGACCCGGCTGGAAGACGATGTTATGGCTGGCGAGGTGCTGCTTGGCCTTCCATAGCGAGAGATCCAGACCGCCGAGCGGCGAGCCGCGATAGCCCGAGATGTAACCAGCGGTGTTGAGCCCGGCCGCGGCGTCGCGTGCCTGCTGCAACATCGGTAGTCGGACCAGGGCCTGGATGCCGCTCATGTAAGCGCGACCGCGCTCGAGCGTGTACTTGTCGTCGAGCGTGACCGATTCTAGTGCGGCCAGCAAACTCGGGTTGACGGGGGCGTTCATGGGGTGTGCTCCTCACTCTCACTGATTTTGGGATCGCCAAAAATTTCCTGCCCCTCCCGCTCTCGTGAAGCAGGACGGCAGCGTGAATGCCGGCCTTTTAGTCGCTTGTCCCGAGTGTTCACGTGCGTGATGTCACCCAGTGGGCGGGGCCTTTTTTCGTGATGCAGTTGCCAGTCGGACCCATGGTATCACCGGTGTCATGGCGTTGCCTGATGGTGGCGGCAACGTCTCATAGGTTTCCGAACGAGCGCAGTATAGCGATGATTATGACGTTTACGTAAACGTAAGACGGCTGGCGTAAACCCTGTCTGGCGTTCTTTTCGGACACCCCCACATAAGCGGCAGGTGCGGCATTGAACCGCATTCGTATTTTGGGATTTGGCTTCAAAATGGCGCGATTGTGTCGTGATTGTGTCGACAATGGTACGTTTGTCGGCGTCATCTGACACACGGGTAACAACGTGTAACGGTTCGGGGCTTCAGGGAACGGAGTTGGCAGAATGCCTACTAATGCGTTACCCGATGCGTCACGGTGGTATGACCGACACGTTGGGTACGTTCCATAGCGTGCAACGAAAGCACGCAGCTACAAATAAAGCGATACGCAAGAAGGAGTCACTGTGAATCAACGAAACATCGCCAAATTCCTGCTGGTTTCCGCTTCGTTCCTGACCCTGGAAGTGAGCGTCGCCCGCGCCGATGAGCTGGCGCGCGACAAGACGGCCGAACCCACTCCGATTACGCAGCAGCGCACGACCCAAACGCCGCAGCGTTACGAAGGCCCGCTCGACCAGCGCACGATCGATCCGCGAGAATTCCAGCGCCGCTAAGTCACGTTTTGGTTTCGTGACTTCGGCCCGATCCACCTGAGTGCGTTGCCCGGCGGCCATACCCGTCAGACAGCGTTACACTCCCGAACCGCAAAGGCGCAGCCCCACCGGGCGAGCGCCTTTTTCTTTTCCCTTCGGTATTGCTCGACTGCGTTGTAATCTCTTGTAACCACGTATACCCGCATCACACTTCCTTATATCTGGTGAGTTGCGCAATAATATTGCGCATAAATACCAATAACAGGGAGAGATATGTCAAAGCTGGAGTTGGACAAGATCGATCGGCGCATCCTCGCCTTGCTGCAAAGTAACGGGCGCCTTTCCAACCTCGAAATCGCCGAACAGGTGCGGCTCTCGCCGAGTCCGTGCCTGCGCCGCATTCGCCGTCTCGAAGAGGCCGGCGTCATTCGCGGTTACGTGGCGCTGCTGGAGCCCACGCGTCTGGGGCTTGGCCTGCTCGCCTACGTCAATGTGCGGCTCGACAAGCGGCATCCCGGCGACGGGCAGGGAGGCTCGGTCATCGAGCACTTCCGCAGCGTGGTCGATTCGTGGCCGGAGGTCGTCGGTTGTTACGCGATGGCGGGTGACATGGACTACCTGCTGCGCGTGCACGTGCGCGACATGGCGCACTTCTCGCGCTTCATGCAGACGCAGTTGCTCGTGCATCCGAGCGTGGTCGACGTCAAAACCAGCTTTGTCCTCGATCAGTTGAAAGAGACGACGGCGCTGCCGTTGCCGTAATCGGCAAGCGTCATGCTGTCATTCTGACGACGACAAAAAACCCGGCCAAGGCCGGGTTTTTCATGAGACGCGCGGTTGCGCGCGAGTGCGGGATGTTCGCCCGGACGCGCTCAGGCACTCACTCAGGCAGCGCGTTGATTCGGCAAAATCGCGCCGACCAGACGGCGGGCGTTGCGCAACTGACGCTTGAGCGCGTAATCGAATGCCGCGATCTGCTCCTGCATCATTTCCGAGAGCATCGACTGCGTGTCGGCCGGGGGAAGGCTCAGGTAACCGTCCGCTTCGCCGTAAGCGAAGTTGATTTCCATGCCAGCCTTCTTGGCGATACGCATCATGCGGGCGTTACGCGACAGGCAATGCATGTAGAGGGTATCGACACGCTTGTTGCGGCAATGGATCGACGCACGTTCGAACAAACGCGAACCGATGCCACGCCCACGCGCGGATTCGAGCACCGAGACGCCGAATTCTGCGACACGGCCATTCTTGCCCTCGGGCAATTGCGCGACGTGCGCCACGGCAACGAGTGCGAGGTTGTCGTCATAGACACCGAACACGCTGTCACGGGAGAAGTCGAGGCTGGCGACGTAGCGGGTAATCACATCGTCTGACACGGCCTGACCGAAACGCAGCAGGCGGTCTTCTTCGCCGAGCGCCAGGAAATGGCGCTGGAGTCGGTGGATGTCGCCGGAGGTGAGCTCACGAATCAGCACGCTTGACCGCTCGTTGGCGGCAACCGTCGCGTGTGCGACGTCGGGCGTGTGGTTCGGGGCAGTCATGGCGTAATCCTTGAGTATTCTTTAGTGCGTGCACTGCATTGTGCGACGCAAAAGAATTATACCCGATCGGGTAGGTAAAAACCCTAGGAAAAGAATAATCGCCTGTGGAGGGAAGCGTCTAAGTCGCTGAAGAATGGCGTCTTTTCTGGCTTTGACACCGAACAGCCGTCACAACGCAGTTGCTGCGAGGCAACAAAAAAGGGCGAGATATCGCCCTTTTTGTGTGAGTGAGTACTTGCAATCTTTAGAGGCGCGATGGCGTGGCAGGCGCGGGAATCGCGGCTTCGATGCCGTCCGGCAGCGGGGCGGCCAGACCGTGTTCGAGCACGGCAATGACCTCGTTGGCGAAGTCGCGGTAGCGCATGCGGCCGCCGGGTTTGAGCCACGTGAAGGTCCAGTTGATCATGCCGAAGAGCATCATCGTGAGCGCCGTCTGGTTGTGCTTGGCCACGCGCTCCGGGAACGCCCGGGTGAGTTGGCGCGCAAACGCGGCAACCACGTCGCGCTGACGGTTGAGGACGATCTCGCGTTGCTCGTCGTTCAGGAATTTCACGTCGTTGAGCAGCGCGATGTGACGCGTCTGCGACGTCTCGTACTCATCGAGGAACGCACGGATCAGCTCGTGGAACGTGTCGCGCTCCGACAGACCACGTCGCTGGCCGAGCGCTTCGACCTCGGTGACGATCAGCATCAGGCGCTTGGTATAGCGCTCCAGCAGATCGAAGAGGATGGCGTCTTTGCTGGCGTAGTAATGATAGAGACGGGCCTTGGACGTGCCGCAGGCGGCGGCCAGTTCGGACATCGACGTGCTCGGATAGCTCGCGCGCGCGAAGGCGTCGGCGGCGACGTCGAGAATCTGTTCGCGCTGCGATTCGTGATCGGGCGCTTTGGTACGTGCCATAAACGGGGGTTACTCCAGTCGTAAATCGCACGCGCTCGCGGCCGTGGTGTCGCCGCGTAACGCTAGCCGGCCTGCCGCACCGAGTTCGCGGCAGCGCCACAAAAGAAAACTGTCGGTGGCGAAGAAACCCTCGATGCGGGGCATCAGTTCGCCGAGAAACGCGGCCATCGGGGTCCATGCCACCGGGGCGCGCGCCAGAATCTGATCGTCGATCTCGGCGAACGTCGCGCCTTCGAACGTGTTGTGCACCCAGCGTCTGACCTGCATATTCACTTGCTTGAGCGCCCGCCATTCCAGCGACAGACGACCGATGCGAAGCAGCGAAATCGGGGCGATCCGCACAAACCGTTCGGCCAGCACTGCCGGGGCGTACATGCCGACGCTCGTGCGGCGGTTGGCGTCGCCCGCGCTGCCGTCAGGTGACAGATCGCTGCCACGCAGGACAATCTCGTTCAGGCGGGCAGGCGTGCTGCGAAGCATGAAGGCGACGCGTCGCAACATCAACTGATCGGACGCGCTGTCGCCATGCCAGCAAACTACCGCATTGTCGCCTTCGACGAGCCGTTGCAGCGAGGCCAGCTCTTCGCGCAAGTCGCCTGCGTAATCCCGGCCGGCCGATGGCGCGACGCGCTGCCAGAACGCGGCACGCTGCCGTTCGTTCTCGTCGATCTCTCGCAGCGGGCCAACGGCCAGATCGTCGCGCAGGACAAGGACAGGGTCGGCGCGTTGCGCTTGCGCCATCGCCGCGCGCAATTGCTGCGCGGCGATATCGCCACAGACGACATGGATGGTATTCATGCCCGGTAGTTTACGGTATTCCCGCTACCTCGGGTTGACGCTCCCGTAATGCCGGAAATAATCGACGCATTGGCGGGATTTCATGCCGCTTTCGCCTGCGATGAGGTGACGTTCGCACCTCACGGCAAACAGGCGTTCAATATGAGGAAGACTGCCCTCCCGGCCGATCAGCGCTCGTCGTAGCTCACCACCACGCGCTCGGTGAGCGGGCGCGCCTGACAGGTCAGCACGAAGCCCTGTTCGACTTCGTAATCTTCCAGCGTGTAGTTCTTGTCCATTGCCACTTCGCCTTCGAGCACCTTCGCGCGGCACGTGCAGCACACGCCGCCCTTGCAGGCATACGGCAGCGACAGGCCGGCGGCGAGGCCGGTGTCGAGGATGCTCTGGCCCTCGTACGGCTGGCGCAGACGGCGCTCCTTGCCGTCCATGACCACAACCAGCTCGGCCATCGGCGTGTCGTCGGTGATGACGACAGGCTTCACGCCCGCTTGCGGCGACGGCACGCCGAAGCGCTCGACGTGGATCTTTTCCTTGGCGACGCCGGCGGCGGCCAGCGCAGCTTCGGCGGCGTCCATCATCGGGCCGGGGCCGCAGATGAAGGCTTCGTCGATGCTCGATGCCGGGATCAGCGTCTCAAGGAACGCCGCGCACTTCTCTTCGTTGAGCAGACCGTTGAACAGCTCGACTTCCTGCGCCTCGTCCGAGAGCACGTGATACAGGCGCAGTCGGCCCAGATACGTGTTCTTCAGGTCTTCGAGCGCTTCGGCGAACATGATCGCGGGCACCGAGCGGTTGCCATAGACGAGCGTGAACTGGCTGTCCGGCTCGGCGGCGAGCGTCGTCTTGATGAGCGCGAGCATCGGCGTGATGCCCGAGCCGCCGGCGAATCCGACGTAATGCTTGGCGTTGTCCGCCGACAGTCGCGTGAAGAAACGCCCGTCCGGCGTCATCACGTCGATTTGCTGACCTGGCTTGAGCTGGTCGTTCGCGAAGTTCGAGAACTTGCCGCCCGGCACGCGCTTGATGCCCACGCGCAATTCGCCGGTGGCCTCATAGTCGGGCACGCCAACGCAGATCGAGTACGAGCGACGGGCTTCTTCGCCGTCGATATCGGTTTTGAGCGTGAGGAACTGGCCTTGCGTGAAGCGATAGGCGTCGCGCAGGGCGTCCGGCACCGTGAAGGCGATGGAGATGGCGTCGGCGGTTTCGGGCCGGATTTCGCGAATCGTCAGCGAATGGAATTGCGGGGTCGTCATCGTAGGCTTCCCTATCGGGTCAATCTGGCCATCAATATGGCTTGAAGTAGTCGAACGGCTCTTGGCACGAACGGCAACGGTAATGCGCCTTGCAGGCGGTCGAGCCGAAGGCGGAGACGACTTCGGTATCGTGCGAGCCGCAATGCGGGCAGGGCACGCCGTCTTTCGGGCGGCCGTAGAACGTGATCTTGCGCGGGGCGTCTGCGGAGACGGCGTGCGTGCCGGTCGGCGGTGCAATGCCGTAGCCGCGCAATTTTTCGCGCGCTTCCGGGCTGATCCAGTCGGTCGTCCAGGCGGGCGCGAGCACCGTCTTGACGTGCCACGGGCCGAGGCCGGCGCGCGTCATGGCCGCGGCAATGTCCTCGGCGATCTGCTGCATGGCCGGGCAGCCGGAATACGTCGGCGTGATTACGATCTCGAACGCCGTGGCGCCCTGATCGTTCGTGACCACGCGCACATCGCGCAGAATGCCGAGCTCCCGAATCGACACGACCGGAATTTCCGGATCGGGCACGGCTTCGAGCGTTTGCCAGGCGAGCGGCAACGATGCGGCCGACGCCGGCGTCAGCACGTCGGGTGCCACGGCAGGCGTGAGCGGCAGATTCGTCATCGCGTCGGCAAACAGGTTCGTCTTGTGCATGATGTGCGCGGGCGGCTTACCAGTTGGCGCCCGGATGCTGACGGGCCAGTCCCTGCATCTCGCCGAGCAGATAGCTCATGTGCTCGGAGTGATGGCCGAACTTGCCCGTGCTCTCGAACGCACCACCGACGGGCGACGTCAGCGTGGCTTCGGCGAGGGCGTCGTTGACGGTGGCTTGCCACGCGTCTTTCAGGTCGGCCATCGTGACGCCCGTACCGGCGGCGGTCACGGTGTCTTCAAGGGCATCGCGCTTGAAGATCTCGTTCATGTACGGCACGAGATAGTCGAGTGCGGCCTGCGCGCGGCGGTGCGATTCTTCCGTGCCGTCGCCGAAGCGCACGAGCCAGTCGCGCGCGTGGTGCAGGTGGTAATGCGCTTCCTTGACCGACTTGGCGGCAATGGCGGCGAGGTCTTCGTCCGCCGATTGTGCGAGGGCTTGCCACACTTCGACCATCAGGGCGGAGTACAGGAAGTTGCGCACGATGGTGACGGCGTAGTCGCGCTCGGCGGCCGTGGTGCCGGCGGTCGGGCCGTAGTGGGGCAGTTCGACGAGCGTCCAGTTACGGAAGGCGAATTCGTCGCGCCAGAAGGCGTAATCGTCTTCCTGCTTGGCGAAGCCGGTGAGTGCCGTTTCGAGCTTGGCGGCGTGCTGATACAGCATGCGTGCCTGACCGATGAGGTCGAGGCTCAGGTTCGTGAGGGCGATGTCCTCTTCCAGCACGGGGCCGTGACCACACCATTCCGCGTTGCGCTGACCGAGGATCAGCGCGTTGTCGGCGAGGCGCAGCAGATAGGACAGATGTTCCTGCGTCGGTTTCATGTTCTGGGGTCTCGCTTGGGGCGCGCCGGGGACCTCGTCGGGTCGGTCGGCGCGCAGCCGCTTACATGTGGTTCACTTCTTCCGGCAGTTGGTAGAAGGTCGGGTGACGGTAGATCTTGTCGGCGGCCGGATCGAACAGCTCGGCCTTGTCTTCCGGTGCCGACGCGGTGATCGCGACCGACGGCACCACCCAGATGCTCACGCCTTCCTGGCGGCGCGTGTAGACGTCGCGCGCCATGCGCAGGGCCATTTCGGCGTCGGCGGCGTGCAGGCTGCCGCTGTGCTTGTGTTCGAGGCCCATCTTGCTGCGCACGAACACTTCCCAGAGGGGCCATTCCTTGTTAGTTGCTTGCGTCATGATCGTTCCTGATGTCTTGTGAGGGCGGCGTGACTGGCGACGAGCGCTCAGGCGGCCTGCTTCTGCGCGCGCTGGCGCTGTTTGGCAGCGTGGGCGAGGGCGGCTTCGCGCACCCAGGCGCCTTTCTCGTGGGCCGCCACGCGGGTGCCGACACGTTCCTTGTTGCACGGGCCGTCACCCCCGACGACGCGCCAGAATTCGCTCCAGTCGATCTCGCCGTAGTCGTGGGCGCGACGGCTCTCGTTCCACTTGAGATCCGGGTCGGGGAAGGTCACGCCGAGCACCTTGGCCTGTTCGATGGCGGCGTCGACGAACTTCTGACGCAGGTCGTCGTTCGAGATGCGCTTGATGCCCCACTTCATGGTCTGCGTGCTGTGGATCGACTCCTTGTCGCTCGGACCGAACATCATCAGCACCGGCCACCACCAGCGGTTCACGGCTTCCTGCACCATGTCGCGCTGGGCTTGCGTGCCGCTCATCATCGAGAGCAGGGCGTCGAAGCCCTGGCGCTGGTGGAACGACTCTTCCTTGCAGACGCGGATCATGGCGCGCGCGTACGGGCCGTACGAGCAGCGGCACAGGGGCACCTGGTTCATGATGGCGGCGCCATCGACCAGCCAGCCGATCACGCCGACGTCGGCCCACGTGAGCGTGGGGTAATTGAAGATGCTGGAGTATTTGGCTTTGCCGGAGTGCAGCGCGTCGATCATCTCGTCGCGCGACGTACCGAGCGTTTCGGCGGCGGAGTAGAGATAGAGACCGTGGCCGGCTTCGTCCTGAACCTTGGCGAGCAGAATGGCTTTGCGCTTGAGGCTCGGTGCGCGCGAGATCCAGTTACCTTCCGGCAGCATGCCGACGACTTCCGAGTGCGCGTGCTGGGAGATCTGGCGCACGAGCGTCTTGCGGTACTCGGCGGGCATGTAGTCCTGCGGCTCGATCTTCTGTTCGGCGGCGACGCGTTCGTCGAAGCGAGCTTGCTGCGCCTGCTCTGCATCGCTCAGGGTGCGCACACCCTTGGGGCTGTTGCCGGCCAGATCGATGGCTTGCGTATACATAGAGGAAGGCCTCCGCGGCATGTGGGGATATGGAACGCATTATAAACCGACCGGCCGGTCGGTCAATAAATGTTTTCCATTAGGCCGGGGAGGTTGTTAGGACAAACGGGTGCGCACCGTCACGACCTCGCCGTCGCGGTAGACGACTAGCTTGCACGAGTGGCGCTCGCTTCATGTACCGCTTCTTCTCGACGGCGGTGACGTATCCGCTGATGTTTGCGATCAGCGTGGCGATGACGCCGTGGGGCCAGATCGTCACGGCCTTTCACTGGATCAACATCGTGACGGCCGTCTCGACGGTGCTGTCGCTCGTGCTGACCGGATTCTTCGTCGCGAAATGGGTCGGCATGTATCCCGTCGAAGCCGCCATCGTCAATGCGACGCATAGCGGTCTGGGCGGCACCGGCGATGTGGCCATCCTCACGGCGGCGAACCGCATGGAGCCGATGCCGTTCGCGCAGATCGCCACGCGTATCGGCGGTGCGCTGATCGTGATGCTGGCGCTCGCGGCGTTCGCCTTCTTCCGGTGAGTCCGGCAAGCGCTGACGTGTGATGACAAAACCGCAGGGCTTTCCTTACCCCTGCGGTTGCCCGAAGTTCTCGCGGTACTGCTGCGGCGATACGCCGAAACGGCGCTGAAACACCTTGCGCATGTTGTGCGGATCGCCGAAGCCGCATTCCCAGGCCACGGTCTTGAGCGGCGCGTTGCCGTTCTCGAGCATCACCCGTGCTGCGTCGACGCGGGCGGCGCTCACGAAGTCGGCGGGCGTCACGCCCGCATCGCGCGCGAACACCCGCGAGAAGTTACGCACGCTCATCTTCGCCACCGCCGCCAGATCCCCGACCGACAGCGGTTCGGCCAGATGCGCCAGCACATACTGCTGCACCTGCGCGACGGGTGAATTCGGTTCGGCGTACGGCGTCAGATACGGGCTGAACTGTGACTGTCCGCCGGCGCGCTGCGTGAAGACCACCAGACGCTTCGCCACGTTCAGCGCGACCTCCTGTCCGTGATCCTGCGCGAGCAGATGCAACGACAGATCGATACCCGCCGTGACGCCCGCCGAGGTGTACAGACTCCCGTCCTGAATGAACAGCCGGTCGACTTCGATGTTCGCCCCGGGGGCGCGCTCGGCCAGCACGTCGACGTCGTTCCAGTGCGTGGTCACGCGTTTGCCGTCGAGCAATCCCGCCGCTGCGAGGATCAGCGCGCCGTTGCAGATCGAACCGTAGCGTCGTGCACGCGGGACCATGTCGTTCAGCCAGCGGTAGACGTTCGGGCCAAGGTCGTCCGTCAATAGCGACGGGCCGCCCGCGACCAGCAGCAAATCGACATGCCCGCCCACATCCTGATAGTGACGGCGCGGCAGCAGCGTCATCCCGTTCGAGCAGGCAATGGCGCCGTGCTGTGTGCCGATGACTTCCGTCTGATATTGATCGCGCGGGAGCAAGAAGCGGTTGGCTTCCGCGAAGACGTCGAGCGGGCCGCTCACATCGAGCGACTGCACGCCGGGAAACACGAGGAGGGCGACGTTACGGATCATGGCGATTCGAGGTCGGTAGTGTCGGCAGAAAGATGAGCGAACGGGGAACGAAAGCGAAAGGGCGCGTGAAATGAGGTACGAAGCGGGTGAACGGTGCCCAGTCGCACCGTCGCCCTGGCAGCGATGCGACCCATTTTGGCAGAAAGCGGCGCATCGGCAACACTTCGGCCGACGGCTGGCGCGAAGATGCCGCTGCTTGGCGCAATCGGACCGTTGGCGCCGCCCGGTGTGCGGGCGCGGGGCTTCGACAATCGCTGTGAGCGACGGCAACGATCGTCGCGCCCCCCAACACTGCGCACCCTGTGAGGTTATCGATGTCGATTCAAGCCAATGCTTCCGCCGTCCGCTATCCGGACGAAGCTTCGCTCGCCGAGCGCGTCGGCCCGGCATTCTCCGTGGACGGCATGCTCGCCGCCCGTAACAAGACCCGCGCCGCGATCCGCGATATCGCGGCCAACGTGCGACCCGGCATGGTCGAAGAAGACGCCGTCGCCATGGCTAAAGGCGTGCTCGTCTCGGCGGGTCTCGAACTGAGCTGGCACCCGACGCGGGTCCGCTTCGGCAGCAATACGCTCAAGCCGATGCGTCAGCCGTCCGAACCGGGCGTGGTGCTCGGCGAGCACGACATCTTCTTCATCGACATCGCGCCGCGCTTCGAAGCGTGGGAAGGCGACGGCGGAGCCAGCTTCGTCGTCGGCGAGCATGCCGAATACCAACGCTGCGCCAGCGACGCCGAGGCGCTGTTCCACGACGTTCGCCAGAAGTGGCAGCGTGAAGGTTCGACGGGGCAGGCACTCTACGCCCACGCGGACGAGGTCGCCCGCCGCATGGGCTGGACACTGAACTTCGACTTGCCGGGGCACCGCGTGTCGGACTTCCCGCACGCGGCCATCCACACAGGCTCGCTCGCAGACTTCGAGACGACGCCGTCGGCCATGCGCTGGATCCTGGAGATTCACCTGCGCGATCCGCAGAACCGCTTCGGCGCGTTCTTCGAAGACATGCTGCTCGAAGACAGCTACTACTGATTTGTCGCCGGTCGGCCGTCGATCCGTACCCTCGGACTCGTCGGCCCGCCGGCAGCCCGTTGTGGCATACGCACCACGCGTAGCGACGACGGGCGACAGGCCGCCCCGTGTGCCCCGGACTTGTTTGCTATACTGCGAACGATTCTCATTTGCAAAACGGTGCCTGAGCCTCGCGGCCGCACCTGGCCCGGGGACAGGAGGGGCGTATGCCCGCCGACGACACACTGCAACGCGACACTTCGTTGCAGGGACTCTACACCGATCACCACGGCTGGCTTCATGGCTGGCTGCACCGCAAGACCGGCTGCTCCCACCGCGCGGCCGATCTTGCGCACGACACGTTCGTTCGTCTGCTTGAACGCGACCCGCCCGGCGTGCTGGCATCGCCGCGCGCGTTCCTGACGACCGTCGCCCAGCGGGTGCTCTATAACTACTGGCGTCGTGAACAGATCGAGCGCGCCTATCTCGACGCGCTCGCCCAGCAGCCGGAAGTCCTCGTCCCGTCACCCGAAGAGCGCGCCATCGTGCTCGAGACGCTGCTCGAAATCGACCGCTGTCTCGATGGCCTGCCGCCCCTCGTCAAACGTGCATTCCTGCTGGCCCAGCTCGATGGGCTGACCCACACCGAGATTGCCGCCGAGCTTGGCATTTCGCTGGCGACGGTGAAGCGTCATCTGGTGCGGGCGGGTACGCAGTGCTTCTTCGCGATGGGGACGGCATGACGCGCGCGGCTTCGTTGGCTTCGTCGTTCGACGCCGGGATCGCGCAGCAGGCTGTCGAGTGGTGGGTGACGCTGCAAAGCGGCGACGCCACCGACACGCTGCGCGCGGCGTGCGCCCGCTGGCGTGAGGCGCATCCGGAGCACGAGCGCGCGTGGCGTCATATTGAAAATGCCGACGCCCGCATGCGGCATGTCTCGGGCACGCTCGGCGCCGCAGTCGCGCAGGCCGCGTTGCGTGCGCCGCGTTCGCGGGCACGTCGCATGGCGGTAAAGGCCATCGCCGGCGCGTTGTTCGTCGGTGCCGGCGCGTGGGTAGCGAGCGATCCGTTGACGGTCCAGCGGCTGCGTGCCGATGCACGGACCGGCGTGGGCGAGCGGCGCACGCTGCGTCTGACCGACGGTACGACGCTCGTTCTCAATACGCGCAGCGCCGTGCGGCTGTCGATGGAGGGGGACGTGCGCCGCATCGGGCTCGTGGAAGGCGAAATCATGGTGACCACCGGCAAGGACGCCGGGCACGTGCCGCCACGAGCGCTGGAAGTGGCGACCGTGCACGGCACGCTCCGGCCGATGGGCACACGTTTCGTGGTGCGGCAGACGGAAGACGCGGCGAACGTCTCGGTGCAGGTGTTCGAGGGCGCCGTGCGCGTGACGCCAAAGGTATCAGGCAGCGACGCGGCCAGTATCCGGATCGTCCACGCAGGCGAGCAGGCGCAGTTCGATGCCGGTGGCGTCGGCCCGGTGCTGCCGCTGGCGGACGGCGACGGCGCGTGGGCCGACGGCATGTTCGTGGCCGTCGACATGCGGCTCGACGCCTTTCTCTCCGAGCTGTCGCGCTACCGTCGCGGCTATCTGCGCTGCGATCCGGCGGTGGCGTCGCTGTGCGTGTCCGGCACTTATCCGCTGGCTGACACCGACGCCATTCTCGGCGTGCTGCCGCACGCACTGCCGGTGTCGGTCGCATCCGTCACGCGCTATTGGGTGACGGTCGGACCACGGGGCTGATGTCGGGCGAAGTTGCCGCAGACGGTGCGGCGCAGGTGCCGGGCAGTGTGCCGACGGGGTTCGCCCGCTCTCGTGCGGTGGCCGCTCGCAGCGGCTGAGCGATGGTCCGATCGGTCGACAGCCGGTCACGACAAACTTTTTTCGCATTGTTCTACGGTCAGTGAGCTGTTTCGTCGGTCTCGCGTGACAAGGGAAGTGAAACCTTCTCTCTTGCCTGTACGAGATATCATCATGGCCGTCGCTTTACCTGAATCGCCGCACATCCCGGACTTCCCGCACCTTCAGTGCACCCGCGCCGCTACCACCGGCTGGCATCGACACCGCATTTGCGCGGGCGTCGCCCTGACGTTCGCCTCGTTCGCGTCGACGTTCTGGACCGACGTCGCTCACGCACAGACGGCGGCCCAGCCCGCGACGACAGCCAGTGCCGCCGTCGCCCGCAGTTACGACATCCCGGCAGGCCCGCTCGACGCCGTGCTTACGCGCTTCGGCCGGGAGGCCGGCATCCTGCTGACATACACCCCCGCGTTGACGACCGGCCGTCAAAGCCCCGGCGTGCAGGGGCGTTTCGATGTGCCGGGCGCGTTCGGACAGTTGCTGGCGGGCACGGGGCTGACGGCATCGCCGCAGGGCGCGGGCTATACGCTGGTCCCACAGGCGGCGCCCGTCGCCGCGACGATGGCGGCCGGTGGTGGTTCGGGCGACGTCGCGCTGCCGACCACGCATGTGCGGGCGCAGGCCTGGTCCGACGCTTACCGCATGCCGGTGGACGCCAACGTCACCCGCTCCGACGCGCCGGTGCTCGACATCCCCCAGGTCGTCAACGTCGTGCCGCATCAGGTGCTGGCCGACCAGCGCGCCCGTACGCTGGACGACGCGCTGGTCAACGTGAGCGGCATTGTTCAGGGCAATACGCTGGCGAGTACGCAGGACACGCTGCTCAAACGCGGCTTCGGCGGCAACCGCGACGGCTCGATCATGCACAACAGCATGCCGCTCGTGCAGGGACGCGGGCTGAACGCGAACGCCGATTCGGTCGAAGTGCTCAAGGGGCCGACGTCGCTGCTCTACGGGATCATGGACCCGGGCGGCGTGATCAACGTCGTGAGCAAACGTCCGCTGCTCAAGCCTTATACGGCGGTGAGCGTGGCTGGTACGACCTACGGTCACGGCAAGAACGGCGTGGAAGAGACGCTCGACACGACCGGTCCGATCGGCGATTCGGGGCTGGCGTACCGGCTGGTCGTGGATCAGAACAACCAGCAGTACTGGCGCGTCTTCGGCTCGCAGCGCGAGACGCTCGTTGCGCCGACGCTTGCCTATTACGGACGCGACACGCAGGTCGTCGCCTCCTATGAATACCGTAACTTCCTGACGCCGTTCGATCGTGGCACGGCGCTCGACCCGGCGACGAACCGGCCACTGGCGATCTCGGCGCGGGAACGTCTGGACGACGTGCACAACGAGATGCGGGGGCAGTCGCATCTGGCGCAGATTACCGTCGATCATCAGTTCAACCCGGACTGGAAGGCCCACTTCGGCTATAGCTACAACACCGAGACCTACGATGCGGGGCAGCTGCGTATCACTGGGGTGAACTCGAAGACGGGTATCGTCTCGCGCAGCAACGACGGCACGCTCGGCTCGGACAGCACCGACAGCTTCGGCACGGCGTACCTCGACGGCAAGGTGACCCTCGCGGGCATGCGACACGATCTGCAGTTCGGCGGCGACTGGGAGTATCGCCGCATCTATCGGCGCGATCTGATTCGTCAGGCGGCGAAGTGCACGTTCTCGTACCTGAATCCGGTCTACGGCTGCGAGGTGATCCCGACCACGGTGTCCGCCAGCGACAGCGATCAGACCGATACGCTGCACGACGCGTCGGTCTTCTTTCAGGACGCGATCCACGTGACCGATCGATGGATCGTCGTGGGTGGGGTTCGCCTGCTGACGTACAGCCAGATCGCCGGTAAGGGCCGTCCGTTCAAGGCCAATACCGATATCAGCGATTCGAAGTGGCTGCCGCGTGCGGGCGTCGTCTATAAGTTGCGGGACTACCTGTCGCTCTACGGCAGCTATTCGGAGTCGCTCAAGCCGACGTCCACCATCGCGCCGTTGTCGACGGGCGTGGTCATCGACTCGAACGTGCCGCCGGAGCATGCCAAGTCGTATGAAGTCGGCGCGAAGCTGGATATGCCGAACGGGCTGAGCGGTTCGCTGGCCGTGTTCAACATCGACAAGCGCAACGTGCTCGTGTCGCAGGCGGTACCGGGGAGCAGCACGCTCGACTGGCGCACGTCCGGTGCGGCGCGCTCGCGGGGTGTCGAGCTGGACGTGTCGGGACGGATCGGAGAGCGCTGGAACGTGATCGCGAGCTATGCGTTCACCGACGCGAAGACCACCGACGATCCGCTATATACGGGCAATACGCTGGTGAATGCGGCGCGACATACGGCGTCGCTGGCTGGCGTCTATGACTGGGGGCCGATGCTGGGCGACGGCAGTGGCAACCTGCGGCTTGGCGCGGTCGGGCGGTATATCGGGTCGCGTCCGGGAGATTCGGCGAACAGTTTCACGCTGCCGGCGTACTTCGTCGCCGACGTGTTCGCCACGTACGACACCAAGATCGGACGCCATCCCGTCCACTATCAGCTCAATGTGAAGAACGTGTTCAACAAGACGTATTACCCGTCGAGCGTGAGCCAGACGGTCGTCGCCATCGGCGATGCACGCTCGGCAACGCTGTCGGCGACGTTCGAGTTCTGACGGCGGCTGCGGTCGGTGGAAACGGATTGCCAGCACTCATACCGGTGGCGACACTAGGTAGGTACCCCGCCTCTCTTGTGTGAGACCACCGGAATCTACAAAAACCCGCGCAAGCGGGTTTTTTGTCTTGAGCCGGGCGTTTTCGGCCGTTGCTTGCGCCGTCGTCTGCGCCATTCGGGGCGGCTGCCGCTGCATGGGCGACCTCAATGGGCGCGATATCGGCGATCAGGGCGATGCAGGAGGTACATGGATGATGCAGACGGCGATACGGATTTCCCGTGACTGCGAGCTACGACTCAGAGCAAGTCGTCACTCGGCATCAAAGTGAAGGCGCCTGCCACGGCGTTACGCCAGAAGGAGGCGTAGGGCTCGACGTCGAACGTTCGCGGCTGACCGTTCTCCTCGCCTACCCAACGCAGCGCGGGCACGGTCGGTGGCGTCGACGTTGGCGGCGTGGTGCCCGCCGGCGCCAGTTCGACGCGAAAGCTCGTGCGGGGCAACGTCGCCCGCTCGAAGATACGTGCCATGCGTTCGGCGAATTCCGGACTGTGGATCACGATCGCCAACTCAGTGTTCAGACGTACCGAGCGCGGGTCGAGGTTGAACGAGCCGAGCACGACGTCACGCCGGTCGATCACATAGGCCTTGCCGTGCAGACTCGCCCGGGACGAGCCGCCGAACGTCACCCGGCGGGGCTGACGCTCGCCGTCGTCGCTCCGGATCGGCTTGAACTCATACAACTCAATGCCAGCTTGCAATAGCGCCGGACGGTAGCGGGCGTAGCCAGCGTGGACCGGCACGACGTCGGTCGCCGCGAGGGAGTTCGTCAACACGCGAACCTTGACGCCGCGCTGTGCCAGCGTCGACAGGAATCGGACACCGCCGTCGAGCGGCACGAAGTAAGGCGAGATGATCAGGACTTCGTTTTGCGCTTTCGCGGCAAGCTGGCGGAGTTTGTCCGCGGGCGCGCTTTTTGTCTCGGCGGCAGGGGCGTCGAGCTTGTCGGGGGTGTCGGCGGCGAGTTCAGCCGGCGCCCAGAAGAGGGGGAGCGTGCCGTCGCGCAGGCTGGCGGCGAGGGGCGGCTGATGGAGCGCCTCGTGACCGGCCGGGACATTGTCGGCGTTGCGCCAGTGCTCGGCGAGGGCGTCGCGGCTGGCGTCCAGCGTCTCGTTATCGATTTTGGATTGGACTTGCTTCAGGGGATAGGACTGCGGGCTGGTCCAGAAATGATCGAAGCTGCGGGAGATGGCTTCTACCACGGGGCCCGCGCAGAGCAGGTCGAAGTCGCGGAAGGAGAGGTCGGGGTTGGCGTCGAAATACTCGTCGCCCAGATTACGTCCGCCAACGATGGCCAGTTGGTTGTCGGCCACCAGCGCCTTGTTGTGCATGCGGCGGTTCAACTGATCGAACTGCGTGAGCAGATTCCCGGCGCGCTGGAGCAGCGTGGTGTCGCGCGTGCCGAACGGATTGAAAACACGGATCTCGATGTTGGGGCTCTGGTCGAGCGCGGCGAAGGCCGGATCGGTGTGACGGCGATTGATGTCGTCGACCAGCATGCGAACGCGCACGCCTCGATGGGCGGCGTCGAGCAACGATTGCAATAACAGCCGGCCGGTAATGTCTTCGCCCGCGCTGTAGTACTGCACGTCGAGACTATGCTGCGCCGCCTGGACAAGTGCGAGACGCGTGGTGAACGCGGCGGAGCCTGTCGCCAGCAACTGGAAGCCGGACTGGCCCGCGTGCGCCTGAATGGCCGGGGCCAATGCCGAGGCGAGCGCGCCGGGCGTCGTCGCCGGGGTATGAGACGTCCACTGGGAAGGCTCCGGCGGCGGCCGCACCGATGTACAGGCAGCGAAGACTAGTAAGAGAGGGATGAGCGAAGCCAGGCGCCGCCATCCAGAGGCATACCAACGAGGCGACTCGCGTAACCCCGGCGCTTGAGGGCTGCGAGAGGGAAAGCGGCGGGGGGCCTGCGAAGGGAGCATCTCGAACGCTCTTATATATATAGAAGCCGCGAGGAAGGGGGAATCGACGCCGGGACAGCCTTTCCATATAGGCAGGCTTTCAGGAAGCATATGCGATTTCATTCGTTGCGTCGCCGGGGGGAGCCCGGATACATTGAATCCGTCTCCTCCATGTGTCCTGTCTCATGGATCTTGGCCCGCCCACGACGCGGGCCTTTTTTTGCCCTTTTCAAATTATTTTCACAAAGGGGTTGCCAAGGTTCGGGGTTTTCACTAATATCTCGTCTCTCGCAACGACAGCGA
>NZ_CABPRV010000010.1 GCF_902459735.1 Pandoraea capi | reverse complement strand
ACCTTGCGCCGTCAGAGTTTGCGGCGAAACATCGAGCAACCGCGGACGCTCCTGCCGCTTTCCAGGAGTTGGTTTAACGGGACTTTGCTAGAAGCCCATTGGCCCGATTGAAGGGGGCAGGTCACCGGTGTCGGCTAGCCTGATTTCCACGAAGCGTCCGGAAGAAGACGACGCGCTCCGTTATCTCGGTGTACGCCACGTAATGCCCTCCAATGCTCCCAACCTAATCGCAGCGTGGCCTCCGCCACTGTCGATCTCGGGGATAGCACCCAAGAGCACTGCGGCTTGAAAAGATCGCAGCGGCTTCGGCGCTTTGAACTGATACCAGGCTGCAAGTCGACAATGACCCGCAGGGTAACGATGATTTTCGGTGGATTGGGACGATGACGCACTGCGGGGCAGCACCGTCGTTGAGACGGCTACCAACTTGCGGATACCGCTGCCATCGTCGTGTGACTGAGAGGCGGGGAGATACGAGTCGATGCCCTCAATCTGCCGGGCATCGACTCGTAAAGACAACTGAAACAGCTAGGCAGCTAGCCGACGACGTTGGTCGTCGGTGCGGCAATTCGTTAGCGCGCTGTGGCCAGGACCCTACGCACGATGACTACGCAGATGCCGACGAATACGATCAGTGCGAGCCATTCGGACGTCGGGGCGAAGCTGCTGCCGACAAGCGCGAGCGGGGCGTCCGAGCCGGTGAAACCGACGACCATCGCCATCGCAACACCCACGAGACTTTCGCCAACGATCAGGCCGGACGCCAGCAACACGCCGCGTCGCTCCGCCGCTTCCGCGTAGGGGCCGTAATCCTCCCCCTTCGCCTTCGCACGTGCCTTCAATACACGCTGCGCAATCCACCCCAACAACGCACCGATCACCAGCACCGAACCGATCGTCGGCGGCAAATAGATGCCAATACCCACGGCAATGACCGGTACACGCGCAACACCACCGCGCTTGGCCAACACCGCATCGATGGCAATCAACGTGAGACCGAGCACCGCCCCAATGCCTAACATCGACCAGTCGAGCTGGTGCGTGAAGATGCCCTTGGCAATCGCCGTCATCAGAATCGCCTGCGGCGCCGACAACGCTTGCGACGGATCCATTCCGGGACGCGGCAACGCATCCGTAAAGCCGTACGCGTTGTAGAGCAGATTGAGCACCGGCGGAATCACCGCCGCACCCACCACGCAGCCGACGAGCAACGCCACCTGCTGACGCCACGGCGTCGCCCCCACAAGCCAACCCGTCTTCAGATCCTGAAGGTTATCGTTCGAGATGGTCGCGATAGCGATGACGGCAGCCGTCGTGAAGAGTGCCAACGCAATCGCCAGCTTGCTTCCCGCGCCCGTGTCGAGCAACCCACTCGCCTGGCTGACGCTCAGAATCAGCAGCGAGACGAGCACCACAGCCACAATCCCGATGCCCGAAATCGGACTGGCAGACGATCCGACCAGCCCGGCCATGTAGCCGCACGCGGCAGCCACCAGAAAACCGAAGACGACAGCAAACACCACGCTGCAAATGACCAACGTCGCGATCGCACCGAACGACAGCGGCGCCTCCGCCAGGAAGACTCCGAATGTCACGACCCAGACGGCCACACACAGCAACGTCAGTCCGATCACCCAATACGGCGACAGATCCTGCTCCGTTCGCGCCGGCGCACCTGCCCCGCGCGCACCGCGCGACTTACCCAACGCGGCAAACGACGTCTTCACGCCATCGACCATCGGCTTTGCCAACGTAATCAACGTCCAGACAGCGGCCACGCCGATCACGCCGGCGCCGATGAAGCGCACCTTGTGCTGCCACAGCCCGTTGGCGAACGCGGCCATCGCCACGCCATCGGGATTCGGCGTGATGGAAGTGAGCACCGGCACCGCGATACCCCACGTCAACACAACGCCGAGCAGGATCGCCAGCCCGGACACGATACCGATGAGATAGCCGGCACCGATCAACGCGAGCGAGAAACCCGTCGTGAGACGAAAGACAGCGGCACCCGCAGGAATCCACGCCGTGATGCTCTCGCCGAGCACCTTCAGCCCCGCCGTGGCAAACGCGAAAAGCGCCGACACCACGCCGCCGAACGCAATCTCGCGCACGCCACTGGATTCGTTACCCGTCGCGGCCTTCTTGCCAGCCGAAGGCGTGCCTTCGTCCCCCTCACTGCCGACGCGCAGAATTTCCGCCGCCGCGACACCTTCGGGATAAGGCAGGTCGCTGTCGACGACCATCGCGCGTCGCAGCGGAATGGTGAACAGCACACCGAGAATGCCGCCCGACGCACAGATCGCCAGCGTCAGGCCGAACGGAAAGCCTTGCCAATGCCCGATCATCAGCAAACCGGGCAAGACGAAGATGATCGACGAGAGCGTGCCGGCTGCGGACGCCTGCGTCTGCACCATATTGTTCTCGAGGATGTTGCCGCCACGCAGCGCCCGTAATACGGCCATCGAAATGACGGCAGCGGGAATCGAAGACGAAAACGTCAGACCGACCTTGAGGCCGAGATATACGTTGGATGCGGTGAACACTACGGTGATCAACGCACCGAGGATCATGCCGCGCACCGTCAGCTCGGGAAGCGAGACGGCGTCGGGAATTCGGGTCGGATGAGATGCCATGTACGAATCGGGGGGATTTTTCGCCCAATGGGAATGTGGCGCAGATTGTATGCGTCCACGTGGTGTATCGCCAGTCTTGACGCGCGCGCTAGAACAGTCGTTCGATTCTGACCCTGTGAAGGGTGCATCTCCGCGTAACCTCGTTCATCCCCGTCTCACAAACGCCATACGCAGAATGCTGCCTACATCCATCTGCTTTTCAGATGAAATCTAACTTTTATCAATTGATTTATTGATGGATGATGCGGGTTTTCCCTAGAAATAAATGAATGCGCCGGATAGCTCGGAAGTCACGCAGACAACCGGACCGGCGCGAAGAAGCAAAGGAGTTTTCCGATGTCCAGTCTGCATACCTCAACACATCCGGTTCCCCACACTCGCGACACCCGTCGTTGGTGGGTACTGGCTATCGTGTCGGTGGCGCTGCTGCTCATCGTGATCGACATGACGGTGCTCTATACGGCACTGCCGCGTCTGACCCACGATCTCGCAGCGACGGCCTCCGCCAAGCTGTGGATCGTCAATGCCTACGCACTCGTCGTATCGGGTCTGTTGCTCGGCATGGGCACGCTCGGTGACCGCCTTGGCCACAAGCAATTGTTTCTCGCCGGCCTCGTCGTTTTCGGTATCGCGTCGCTTGCTGCGGCCTTCGCGCCGAGCGCCAATGTGTTGATCGTCGCGCGCGGCTTCCTCGGTGTGGGGGCTGCGATGATGATGCCCGCGACGCTTTCGTTGATTCGCCTGACCTTTGCCGATCCGCATGAGCAAGCGCTCGCTATCGGTATCTGGGCGTCGGTCGCCTCGGGTGGCGCGGCGTTTGGCCCGATCGTCGGCGGGGCGCTGCTCGAACACTTCTGGTGGGGTTCGGTCTTTCTGATCAACGTACCCATCGTGCTGATCGCGCTGCCTGTGGCCTGGTGGCTGATCCCGAATCGTGGGGCGACGTCGACGCAACCATGGGATTGGCTCGGCTCGTTGCTCTTCATGGTCGGTCTGATCGGCGTGACGTACGCGATCAAGAGCGCAGGCAAGATGTCACCCGACTGGACGACGGTCGGCGTCGCGGTGTTCGTCGGCGCCGTCTTCCTGTGGGCGTTCGTCAAGCGTCAGCAACGCAGCGAGCACCCACTGCTCGACTTCGCACTGTTCCGCAATCCGGTGTTCGCCGGCGCCGTTGCCGCAGCACTGATCGCCGCTGCCGCGTTGATCGGCATGCAACTGGTGTTCAGCCAGCGACTGCAACTGGTCCTGGGTTACTCGCCGCTTGCCGCCGGACTGGCGGGGATGCCGTTGTCGTTGGCGGCGTTCGTCGCGGGGCCGATTGCGGGACGTATGCTGCCGCGCATGGGAAGTACGCGCTTGCTGTCGATTTCGCTGACGATGTCGGCCGCCGGCATGGCGGGCTATCTATTCCTGCGTGATTCCGGATTCGTCCTGTGGGGACTCGCGCTGGTGATCCTCGGGCTTGGCGTCGGGGCGACGATGACTGCCGCCTCGCACACCATCATGCAGAGTGCGCCGCCCGAGCGCGCGGGCATGGCCGCGTCGGTGGAGGAGGTGTCGTACGAACTCGGTGGCGCGCTCGGCGTGACGTTCATGGGCAGCTTGTTGACCTTCGTCTACGGCCGCGCGATGGATGTGCCGCAAGTCGCTTCGTTGCCCGACACCGTGCGCGATAGCCTCGATGAAGCCCAGATCGTCGCCGAGCATCTGTCGCCGGGAATGGCCGACGCGCTCACGACGTTGTCCAACACGGCCTTCAATCAAGGCTTCGACGCCGTGATCGGCACCGGGGCATTGTTGCTGCTCCTCACTGCTATCTGGGGACGTTGGCACGCACGCAAGCGCTAACCGGTCGTCTTCATCCCTACACAAGCACCTACCGCAACGAACACGACAACCAATGCGCGATACGCACACCGTCCAGTCGTGAGCCTTCGGGGGTATCGCTACCGAGCATGGTCACGATGACGGGACGTGTCTTGTGCACCAGCACGCGCATCACCATGTTGTGTCCCGACTCGTTGATGAAGCCGGTTTTCTGCACGCTCGCGTGGACCTTCCCGTAGCGCACCAGTCGATTCGTATTGACGTACTGCAACTGTCCTTTGCCCGTAGGCACAAGTTGCTGGTTATCAATCGAGTAGCGGCGAATGAGCGGATAGCCGTTCGACGCGCGCACCAGTCGCGCCAGTTCGCGCGCCGTCGACACGTTTCGCGGCGAGAGCCCCGTGGAGTTCTCGAAACGTGTATTCGGCATGTTGAGCAGGCGTGCCTTGGCATTCATCGCCGAGATAAACGCGGGACGTCCGCCCGGATAGTCGCGGCTCAGCGCTGCCGCTGCGCGATTCTCGGAGGCCATCAGCGAGATGTGCAGCATGTCGGCGCGCGAGAGCGTCGAGCCCACCGCCAGACGCGAATGCGTGAACTTGAGCGTGTCGAGATCTGCGGTGGTGACGCTCAGCGGCGCACGCATGGCCGGGCCGCTATCGAGCCAGACGACCGCCGTCATGAGTTTCGAGAGCGACGCGATGGGGCGCACCTGATCCGCGTTGCGCGCGAACAGCGGCGTGTGGGTCTTCTCGTCGACGATATAGACGGCCTTTGAGAACAGCCGCTTGCGCGACGCTGGCGTGAAGCCACATCGCGCAAGCAGACGCGGCTTGGCGTCGGTACTCACTTGTGCAGAAGCGGGCGCCGTGCTGGTCGCAGCCGCGGCCGTCCCTGCCGCCACACTCCCGGCGCCCGCAACGGCCGCCGTTCTGGGCACTGCCTTGCGTCTGGCTGTCGTTGGCGCCCGTTGGGCCGTCGATCTCGCCGCCTTGGCATGACGCGGCGGCACAGCCTTCTTCGCGCCCCGCGCGGTCCGCGATTTCGCCGAATGACTCGCCGCACGCTTGCGCGAGGCGCTTGCCGTCGCCTTGCGCTGCGGGGCTGCCTTGGCCTTCTTTGCCACGGGCTTTTTCTTCTTGACGACGTCGTGACGGCGTTTGCCGGTGCTCGTGTGATGTGCGTTGGCAGCGAGCGCGTCGCTCACCGGCAGCCCCGCAATCAGCAAAATGACGCCGAACATCACCAGACGGGCGATGGCAATGGCGCGAGGCGACAGGCGGTAAAGGCGGGGCAGGGACGGGCTGAGCAGCGGGTACCACAAGGCGGACATCTTCGCGAGGTTCCGTAGAGACAAGCGGTGGGCGGATGATTCGCGTCGGCAAAAAAGCCGCGCTGCGCGGCAGGCATCGCCACACAGAGCACGGACGCAATTCACGGGGAAACCTGTTGGACGACGCGTCAGCGAGGAGTTCCTGAATTTCTCGATCGCGTATTACAAAAAGTTACATGTGCAGAACCTTCGGCGCACGAATGCTCTTTGCGCGGCGACCCATTAGCTTTACGCAATTGGTTATTGGACGCTCCCGGGCGTCGCTTCCTACACTGTGCGTTCGCCTCAACCGGCGTCACCGATACCAACATCAAGCGGAGTTTTCATGCAACGCCGCCAATTGTTTCGTCTGCTCGGCAGTCTCTCGATCGCATTCGCCATCGGCACGGTGGGGTCGCTGGGGACGATGGCGGCCCACGCGGCCGACAAGCCGCTCAAGGTCGGTGTGCGTGGCGGCGTCGACGAGGAAATCTGGGAAGTGGTCACGAAGGTCGCGAAATCGCGTGGCCTGAACGTCGAACCCATCGTCGTGAGCGGCACCGCCAGCCCGAACGAGGCGCTCAACAACGGCGATCTCGACGCGTCGGCCATCGTCAACAGCTTTGCCTATCAGGCGGGCCTGATCGCCACGCGCGACGGCATCGCAGTGGAGAAGCGCGAGAACAATCCGTACGTGAACATCATCGCCGTGCGAGAGAAGGACAAGAACGCTCCGTGGGTCGCGCCGCTGGTCAAGGCCTATCAGTCTGAAGAAGTGCGCAAGTTCATCGAGACGAAGTATCAAGGCTCGGTGGTCCCGGCGTTCTGATGTCCCGACGTCCTGAACCGAACGCACACCCCACACCCCCATACCTGATATCCAGCCCATCACCTACGAGGAGCCGACGATGGCGACACGAAACGCCAGCGCAGCCCCCGTCACCCGTCTGCCTACGGCAGCCGCACGCGAGGTCGTGCACATCACCTTCGACGGACTCGGCAAGATCTATCCGGGCGCATCGAGCGCTGTGCTGCAAGACATCTCCTTCGCGGTGCAACGCGGCGAGAGCTTCGGCATCATCGGGCGCAGCGGCGCGGGCAAGTCCACGCTGTTGCGCACGATCAACGCGCTGGAGTTGCCGGGCGTGGGCCACATCAAGGTGGATGGCGTGGACATCGCATCGCTCGACGACGAAGCGCTGGTCGGTCTGCGCGAGATCGACCCGGGCCTGATCGAAGCGGCCCGCGCGATGGGCTGCCGCCGGTGGCACATCGTGCGGCACGTGTTGTTGCCGGAAGCCTTGCCCGCCATTCTGGGCGGTGCGACGGTGACGGTGATTGCGAGGGTCGGTGCGTCGGCGATGGCGGGCGCCGTGGGCGCGGGCGGGCTCGGCGATCTTGCGGTGCGCTATGGCTACGAGCGCTACGAGACCAGCGTCATGTTCAACGTGATCGTCATTCTCGTGGCGCTGGTCACACTGGTGCAGCGCGCGGGCGAACGACTGGCACGTCGCGTCGATCATCGTCGCTGAGACGAAGCCCGGGAGATTCGAGGACAAAAAAACGGGGCCGCGATTGCGGCCCCGTTTCATTGGCGATCACTTGCATCGCCGACGATCCGGACGATGTCCGGACCGGATCGTGCATCAGTACCCGAGTGCGAGACCCGTGTTACGACGCGGATCGTTCGCGCCATAGAAACGGTTCTTGCCGATCGGCTTGCCGCCGAGCGACGGGGCGCCCACGAGAATCGCTGCAATGTGGTTCGCCGGCTGCGGACCTGCGAACTTCTGGCCCCAGCTTTCCAGAATCTTCTGCGTATCCGGGCTGAGGGCGAACGGCTCGATGTTCGTCGCTTCCGGCATCCACTGCTGGTGGAAGCGCGGCGCATCGACCGCTTCTTGCAGGTTCATGCCGTAGTCGATCATGTTGAGCATCGTCAGCAGCGTGGCCGTAATGATGCGGCTGCCACCCGGCGTACCCACGACCATGACCGGCTTGCCATCCTTAGTGACGATGGTCGGGCTCATCGACGACAGCGGACGGCGGCCCGGCCCGATGGCGTTCGCTTCACCCTGGATCAGACCGTACAGGTTCGGCACGCCCACCTTGGCGGTGAAGTCATCCATTTCGTCGTTGAGCAGTACACCCGTACCGTTGGCCATGACCTTCGCGCCGAACCAGTCGTTGAGCGTGTAGGTGACCGACACGGCGTTGCCGTCCTTGTCGATGATGGAGTAGTGCGTGGTGTTGCTGCCTTCATGCGGCGGCACACCCGGCTTGATCTCTTGCGAGATACCGGCCTTCTGCGGCTGGATCGCGGCGCGAATCTTGGCGGCGTAGTTCTTGTCGAGCAACTGCGCGATCGGGTTCTTCACGAAGTCCGGGTCACCCAGATAGCTGTTGCGGTCGACGTAAGCATGACGCATCGCTTCGATGGTGTAGTGCACGCCCTGAGCCGAGTGATAGCCCAGCTCCTTCATCGGGTAGCCTTCGAGAATGTTCATGATCTCGCAGATCACCACGCCGCCCGAGCTGGGGGGCGGTGCCGACACCACGTGATAGCCGCGGTAGTCGCATTCGACCGGCGCGAGTTCACGCGTCTGGTACTGGTCGAGATCGGCCTGCGTGATGATGCCGCCGCCGGCCTTCATCGATGCCACCAGCTTGTCGGCGACTTCACCCTTGTAGAAGCCGTCGGGGCCCTTCGCGCTGACCAGCTTGAGCGTGCGTGCGAGGTCCTTCTGCACCAGGCGCTCGCCCGGCTGGAACGGCTGTCCCTTGTTCAGGAAGATGGCGCCCGAGTTGGCGCGGTCCTTCTCGAAATCCTTGGTGGACGTCCACAGCATGTCGACGTCGCCCTGATCCAGCACGAAGCCCTTGTCGGCCAGCGTGATGGCAGGCGCGAGCAGTTGCTGACGCGTCTTCGTGCCGTACTTGCTGCGCGCGTATTCCATGCCCGAGACGGTGCCCGGCACGCCCACGGCCAGATAGCCGGTGGTGGAGGCGCCCTTGATGACGTTGCCGTCCTTGTCGAGGTACATGTTGGCCGTCGCGGCGAGCGGGGCCTTTTCACGGAAGTCGAGGAAGGTCTTGCGGCCGTCGGCGAGCTGGATCGTCATGAAGCCGCCGCCGCCGATGTTGCCCGCTGCCGGGTACGCCACGGCGAGTGCATAGCCCACGGCAACGGCTGCGTCGACGGCATTCCCGCCGGCCTTGAGCACATCGACGCCGACTTTCGACGCGAGGTGCTGGGCCGTCACGACCATGCCGTTCTCCGCGCCGACCGGAGCCTGCGATGCCGCGTGAACGTTGAACAGCGCACCGGCCAGCGCCGTGGCCAGGAGAGCTTTGGTGAAGGTTGGGTTTTTCATCGTCTTTCTTTGGTTCTTGTCGTAAGCGAGATAGAAAGGGACTTCAACTGCGGAGGACTTCAACTCCACATTCGACGGACGCACGACGGGCAGCTCACCCTCGTGCACGTGCCTGAGCGAGTGGCACAGCGCCGGGGTGACGTCTCCGCTGCCGGTGTGTCGTACATTGGGAAATATCCGTCGACCATCGAACGTTAACGCATAACGGGTAATTGGGGAAAGATGTGCCAAAAGTCCGGGCGACGGGCCACGACGCGCGACCGGGTGGCTCTGGACAATTGGCAAAACAGCATGCGAGCCTTCAATGACGTGCGCTCGACGTGATTTGGGGTCAGATGCCGGAGGGGATTTGTCCGTCGAAACGGTGAGGATCGCGAGGCGAAACAGCAGGAAAAGTTCGGAAACCGCCCGATGATGTTGCGTTATCACTACGTTGTGACGTGCGTAGTGTCATGGCGAGCATGGGGTGACGACAGCGAAGATTGCGCTCAAGTCTTGAGCCGCGAATGGCGGCTTGAGCCAGATTGAACTGCGTGTTGAGTATTTGTTGGGTATTTCTTGGTCTTCGTCGGGGCTGCCCATGGAATCCCGGCCGCGCCGCTCTCGCGGCGCGTGGCCGGAATCATCCGATAAGCATCACACGAACATCAGATGAGCAGGTCTTCGTAGAAGGCGCCGAAGGCACGCGTCGGATGGGCGATCTGGATCTCGAGAATCCATAGGCCGCTGCTGGGCGTGCCGTCCAGATCGGCCAGCCTGCCGCCCTTGTGGATGGCGTGCGGGAAGTCGCTCACCCGATGGCCCTTGATGTCGAGGTTGAGGACCCAGCCCATCGCTTCGGCCTGCGTCTTCGCGAACTCATACAGCGCTTGTCCGGTCACGCCTTCGGCGCGCCAGTGGGCGTGCACGATGTCGAACAGGCGCCTCGCGTCGTCGGCACAGCGCTGCATCTCGGAATCGGTGCCGGTCGTGCGGGTGAAGCCGCAGTCGCCTTCATGGGCTCCGAACACCACGCCGATATCGATGAAATAGATGTCGTCGTCACCGAGCACCGGGTCGTTATCGCTACGTTCGCTGAAGGTGCGCAACGTGTTTTCGCCGAAGCGGATCAACACCGGATGCCAGATGCGGTCCATGCCGAGCGTGCCGAGCAGCGCCTTACCGGCCGCAATGGCTTCCGACTCACGCATGCCGGGCTTGATGATGGCGGCGATTTTTTCGGTCGCTTCCCATGTGAGGGCCTGCGCCCGCTTCATGGCCTCGACGCTGTACTTTGCTCCGACCGCCTCGCGTCGAGCCAGCTCCGTCAACTCCATCGAATTTCTCCACTGATTGTTTTGGCTTGGGGGGAACGTCCGTTCGCGTTGCAACCTACGGAACGGATGTCATGGCATCAAGGATAAGGTCTAACTTGTATAATTCGAAGCGCCATTTGTCGGGTGTTTGATTGGGCCACTATGAATGAGCCCGGTTGCCGACAAGATGCCTACGTCACGTTTTACCTCCACCAGGCTCGCTCACGAATCCATCGCCCTATGCGCCGTCGTCACTTAAGCCAGTCGCTCGAACTGCCGCTCTCCGACCGTCATGAGAAGGAGACGCGTCAGGCGTGGGTGTATCGCTGTGTGCGCGAGCGCATCGTGGCGGGCGCATTGCGGCGCGGTGACCGTCTGCCGTCTACACGCACGCTGGCCGAGCGCTGGGGCGTGTCGCGGGGGATCGTCGAACTCGCTTTCGAGCAACTGACGCTCGAAGGCTATGTGGCGAGTCGTGTGGGGGCGGGCACGGAAGTGGTCGCGGACCTGCCGGGCGCGAGGGCGTCCACGGATCGGGCGAACCCGTGCGTCGCCCCGCCTGAACCGTTGCCGGAAAACGCGGCGTCGCTCGCTTCGAAGACCGGGCGCTCGCCCGATGCCGCGCTGTTCTCGCTGCCCGTTTGGCGCAAGCACATGAATCGCGCGCTGCGCACGGCGACACCAGAGCTGCTCGCCGACACCGATCCGCGCGGTTACCTGCCGCTGCGCGAGAGCATCGCCCGCTATGTGCGCATGACACGCGGCATTGCTTGCGAGGCCGCCGAGATCGTTGTGACGACGGGCATCCGCCATGCCATCGATCTGGTAACGGAGGTGTTGGCCGACGATGCCACCGCGTTCTATCTCGAAGATCCTGGCTACAAGAATCTGTCGTCGCTGATCCGCGCGCCGTTGCCGCGTTGCGTGAGTGTGCCGGTGGACGACGAAGGCTTCGTCGTGGGAGCGGCTGACCGTGCGGGGGCGGGGCGTGCGGGCATCGCCTACGTCACGCCGGCGCATCAGGCGCCGCTCGGCACGACGATGTCGATCAATCGTCGCATGCAGTTGCTGGCGTGGGCTGTCGCGCGCAACATGTGGATCGTCGAGGACGATTACGACAGCGAGTTCAGCTACGGCAGCGCGCCGTTACCCGCACTCAAGGCCATCGACACGCACGGCCGCGTGATCCATTGCAGCAGCTTCAACAAGACGCTGTTTCCGTCGCTACGCATCGGGTACCTGCTGGCGCCCCCGGCGTTGCTCGCGCGGATTGCGGGGTTACGCTCGGCATCGGGCAGAGCGAACAGTCTCATCGAGCAGATGGCGCTGGCGAGCTATATCGACGCCGGGGATTTCGCGCGACACCTGCGGGCGTCGCGCAGCGTTTATCTGCGACGTCGTAATCTGCTGCTCGAAACGTTACGCGCGCGGATGTCGACCCCGTGTCGCGTCACTGGCGAGCACGCCGGCTTTCACTTCGTGCTCTGGCTGCCGACGCCGATGGATGAGGCGGCGCTCGTCGCGACGTTGCGCGAACAGGGTGTTTTCGTGGAAGGGCTCAGGGAGTTCACGCGAGCGCAGGCGATGGCGCCTGCGCTCGTGCTTGGCTACGCCGCGCTGCAAGAGGCGCGGCTGCCGGAGATTGCGACGCGAATAGCCCTGGCCATCGATAGGGTGGCGCAGGCGGGCGGATGAATTCGCGTCGAGGTCGAACGGACGTGAGACCGAACTTCAGGCCGAACGCTTGCGCATTTCGAGCCGGATGACGAACCAGCCGGCCACGGCTGACATGATCGCCAGCGCATACCACGTCAGCAGATAGCTCATGTGGTTGTTCGGGAACTGCACGACGGTAAGACCGCCGACCGGGTAATCGCGGTCCTGGGACTGAGCGCGGCTGGTGACGGCTTCGGCATCGTTGGTGATGGCGTTCGTGCTGTCGCCGGTGCCGGGTTTGGCGTCGGCATCGACGAAATACGGCGCGACGTCGGCCTGCGAGAGCCCGCGCGCGGCGGCAATCGCGCTCACATCGCGCGAATACCAGAGATTCTCCGACGGCACGTTCTTGCGCAGGAAGCCGCCGACCGGCTCAGGCATGCGCAGCAGGCCCGTGACCGTGACTTCGCCAGCGGGGGCCGGCGGCACCGATTCCTTCCAGCCCGGCGGCACGAAGCCGCGATTGACGAGCACGTCGCCGCCGTTTGCCGTGTGCAGCGGCGTGAGCACCCAGTAGCCGCCGCCCAGATCGGTCACGGCTTGCACGAGCGTGTCCTTGTCAAACCGGTAGGTGCCGGTGAGCGATACATGGCGGTATTCGTCGGATTCCGCGTTCACGGCGGGCCACTGTGCGCGTGTCGGCGCGGCGGACGGCGGCGCATGCACGCGGGAGTTCACTCGCTCGATCAGGTCGAGCTTCCAGGCGCGGCGTTGCAACTGCCACGTGCCGAGCGAGGCGAACACGCTCACGAGCACCAGCGTGATGACGCCAAGGATGACCAGCCGCAGGGGGGAAGGTTGGGCGGGGGCGCCGGAAGCGCGCGGGGGACGCTGTGCGTCCCCCGAATTGTGAAGTCGATCGCTGCTCAAGGGAAATGCCGTTCAAGGGAGGTTTTTCGTATCCTGCATCATACCCGGCATCATGTTTTGGTTCAGGTGATACATCACCCAGAGCGAGCCCGAGAGCGTAATGACAACCAGCACGATCGTGAAGATCAGCGAGAGCATGTTCCAGCCGCCCTCGGACTTCGCGTTCATGTGCAGGAAGTAGATCATGTGCACCACGATCTGAATGGCCGCGAGGAAGAGAATCATGATCGCGGTCGTGCTCGATTTCTCGAACACGCCGCCCATCACGAACCAGAACGGAATGGCGGTGAGCACGACCGACAGGATGAAGCCGGTCGCGTAACCGCGCAGGGTGCTGTGCGGTCCTTCGTCGCCATGATCGTGATCATGGTCGTGGTCGTGCCCCTCGGCACCGTGCAGGGTGGAGTCATGGGTGCTCACGGCAGCACTCCCATCAGGTAGACGAACGTGAAGACGCCGATCCACACGACGTCGAGAAAGTGCCAGAACATCGACAGACACATCAGACGACGGCGATTCGGCGCGGTGAGGCCGTGCTTGCCGATCTGTACCAGCAGCGTGATCAGCCAGACGATGCCGAACGTGACGTGCAGCCCGTGCGTGCCCACCAGCGTGAAGAACGACGACAGGAACGCGCTGCGCCACGGCCCCGCGCCTTCATGGATCAGGTGCCCGAACTCATACAGTTCCAGCGAGAGAAACGCCGCACCGAGCAGGCCGGTCACGATCAGCCAGGCGGTCACCGCGCTCTGGCGGCGCTTTTGCATCTCCAGCATTGCGAAACCATACGTGATGGAGGAGAGCAGCAGGAACGTGGTGTTCAGCGCGACGAGCGGCAGATCGAACAACTCCGCCCCGGTCGGTCCGCCGGCGTAATTGCGACCGAGCACGCCGTACGCCGCGAACAGACAGGCGAAGACGAGACAGTCGCTCATCAGATAGATCCAGAAGCCGAGCAACGTGCCACCCGGCGGGTGGTAGTCGGTCGACATCATGAACTTCAGGCTGGCGTCGCCCGGGGGCGCGGGCGTGTGAGCGGCATGGGCGCCGCCGCCGAGCGGGGCGCCGCCTGCCGGGAAGGGTGCGGTCGTCTCAGACATGCTGGGCGAGCAGTCGCGTGCGCGCTGCCTCCGTGTGTTCGACCTGGTCGGCCGGGATGTAGTAGTCGCGGTGATAGTTGAACGTGTGGCCGATCGCCACCGCCAGCAGCGAGACGAATGCCACGATCACCACCAGCCACATGTGCCAGATGAGCCCGAAGCCGCACACCGTCGCCAGACCCGCGAGGATGATGCCCGCGCCGGTGTTCTTCGGCATGTGAATCGGGATGAAGCCATCGTCCGGACGCTTGAAGCCGTGCTGCTTCATCTGCCACCACGCGTCGTTGTCATGGATGAGCGGCGTGAAGGCGAAGTTGTAGACCGGCGGCGGCGACGACGTCGACCATTCCAGCGTGCGTCCGCCCCACGGATCGCCCGTGTCGTCGCGCAACTGATCGCGGCGCATGAAGCTCACCACGAGCTGGATGATGAAGCAGCCGATGCCGATGGCAATGAGCAGCGCCCCCACGGCGGCGACCTGGAACCAGATCTGGAGCGACATATCGTCGAAGTGGCTCACGCGGCGCGTCACACCCATCAGGCCCAGCAGATAGAGCGGCATGAAGGCGACATAGAAGCCGATGAACCAGAACCAGAACGAGCACTTGCCCCAGAACGGATCGAGCTTGTAGCCGAACGCTTTCGGGAACCAGTAGGTAATGGCAGCGAACACGCCAAACACGACCCCGCCGATGATCACGTTGTGGAAGTGGGCGATCAGGAACAGACCGTTGTGCAGCGAGAAGTCGGCGGGCGGCACGGCGAGCAGCACGCCGGTCATGCCGCCGATCACGAACGTCACCATGAAGCCGACCGTCCAGAGCATCGGCACTTCGAAGTGGATTCGCCCGCGATACATCGTGAACAGCCAGTTGAATATCTTCGCCCCGGTCGGTATCGAGATGATCATCGTCGTGATCCCGAAGAACGAGTTCACGCTCGCGCCCGAGCCCATCGTGAAGAAGTGGTGCAGCCACACGAGATACGACAGCACCGTAATCACGACCGTGGCGTAGACCATCGACGCGTAACCGAAGAGCCGCTTGCCGGAGAACGTGGCGACGACTTCCGAGAACACGCCGAACACCGGCAGCACGAGAATGTAGACCTCCGGGTGGCCCCAGATCCAGATGAGGTTCACGTACATCATGGCGTTGCCGCCGAGATCGTTCGTGAAGAAGTTGGTGCCGGCGTAGCGATCGAGCGCGAGCAGTGCGAGCACGGCGGTAAGCACCGGGAACGCAGCGACGATCAGCACGTTGGTGCACAGCGAGGTCCACGTGAACACCGGCATGCGCATCATCGTCATGCCCGGTGCGCGCATCTTCACGATGGTCACGAGCAGGTTGATCCCGGAGAGCAAGGTGCCGACCCCCGCGATCTGCAACGCCCATATGTAGTAGTCGACGCCCACGTCCGGACTTTGCAGAATGCCCGAGAGCGGCGGGTAAGCCAGCCAGCCGGTGCGTGCGAATTCGCCGACGAAGAGCGACATCATCACGAGCACCGCGCCGCTCGTCGTCATCCAGAAGCTGAAGTTGTTGAGGAACGGGAAGGCCACGTCGCGCGCACCGATCTGCAACGGCACCACGAAGTTCATGAGCCCCGTGACGAGCGGCATCGCCACGAAGAAGATCATGATCACGCCGTGCGCCGTGAAGATCTGGTCGTAGTGGTGCGGCGGCAGATAACCCATGTTGTCGCCGAACGAGACCGCCTGCTGCATGCGCATCATGGCGGCGTCGGCAAAGCCGCGCAGCAACATGATGATGCCCAGAATCACGTACATGATGCCGATCTTCTTGTGATCGATACTCGTGAACCACTCTCGCCAGAGATAGCCCCACAGCTTGAAATAGGTGATGACGCCGACCACCACGATGCCGCCGATCGCCACGCCCGCAAAGGTCGCGAGCAGGATCGGTTCGTGGTACGGGATGGCCTCTAGCGTGAGGCGGCCGAAGATCAGCTTGACGATGTCCATAAGCTCGAACCTGGGATCATTCGCGCGCGAGGCGCATCATTGTCGACGGTTGGGCGCGGTGGTCCATCACTGCGCAAGCGCGGTGCCGGGAACGCGTCTGGCCTCCGACGCGAACTGTACGGTGTTCTGTGCGGTGCACATGGCGTCGGAGAGCAAGGCGTCGGTGCTGCGCGAGCGCGCCCGGCTGGCATGCGAGTGATTGGGCTGATCCATCATGTCCTTCAGACAGGTCTGCCCCGGCTGGACACAACGGTTCAGGATCGCGTCGTAGAGATCGGGCGCCACATCGGCGTAGTACTTCACCGGCACCCACTCGCTCGGTTTCGCGAGCGCCTCGTACTTGTCGCGCGAGAGGTTCTCGCCGCGTGCCTTGACCTGTCGCACCCACGCGTCGAATTCGTCCGCCGTCATGCCGTGGAACTTGAAGCGCATGCCCGAGAAGCCCGCGCCGCTGTAGTTCGCGGAGAAGCCGTCATACACGCCGGGCTTGTTGATGACCGCATGCAGCTTCGTTTCCATGCCCGGCATGGCGTAGATCTGACCGGCCAGCGCAGGCACGAAGAACGAATTCATCATCGTCGTCGACGTGATCTCGAAGCGAATCGGTCTGTCGACAGGCGCGGCCAGTTCATTGACCGTCGCAATGCCCTGATCGGGGTAGAAGAACAGCCACTTCCAGTCCATCGCCACCACTTGCACGGTGAGCGGCCGGGTGTCGGGCGGTATCTCGCGTTTCGCGTCGATGCGTTCGAGCGGCCGGTACGGATCGAGCTTGTGGGTGCTGACCCACGTGAGCGCACCCAGCGCGATGATGATCAGCAGCGGCGCGGCCCAGATCAGCAGTTCGAGCAGCGTCGAGTGATCCCACTCGGGGGTGTAGACGGCGTTCTTGTTCGATGCCCGGTATCGCCAGGCGAACAGCAATGTCAGCACGATCACCGGCACGATGATCAGCAACATCAGAACGGTGGAAATGATAATGATGTCCCGCTGCCTCACCGCGAGATCCCCCGAAGGCGACATCAGAACGGTATTGCAGCCGGACAACAACGCCACGAGGGCGAAGGCGGGGAGCAAAAGTACCCCGCGAGGGAACTTGGGGGAAGTCATGCTGCGATCGATGGAACCGTAGCCTTAGACCGTGACCATCATGGACTGCCCTCCCGCATGCAGCAATTTAGGGTAAACCCTATGGCGGTAACTTGAGATACCTGCGATGCTTTTCTGGCACGAGTGTTTCATCGTCAGCCCGCGCCATCCCGATCCGCCCGATCCGTGAGGGGGTCCGATAATGTCAAGCAGTGCTCATCATTCGCCCACGCCGGGCGTACCCGCCGCACCGACGGCGCACGATCACGGGAGCAAGTCCCGCATCGCGCCGGAGGAAATTGCGGTTGGCGTGGTCGTTGGACGCGCCTCCGAGTACTTCGACTTTTTCGTGTTCGGCATCGCTGCCGTGCTCGTCTTTCCACACGTCTTCTTTCCATTTGCCGACGGGCTGCACGGTCTGCTGTACTCGTTCACGATCTTCTCTTTCGCTTTCATCTCGCGTCCGTTCGGCACGGCATTGTTCATGAACGTGCAACGCCGCTGGGGACGCAGCGTGAAGCTCACGGCGGCGCTGTTCGTGCTCGGTACGGCCACGGCCGGCATGGCCTTCCTGCCGGGGCACGCGGTACTCGGCGATCGTGCGATCTGGTTGCTTGCGTTCTTCCGGCTGGTGCAGGGCATCGGCTTCGGCGGGTCGTGGGACGGGCTGCCGTCGTTGCTCGCCATGAACGCACCGCCGCAGCGTCGCGGCTGGTATTCGATGATGGGGCAGTTGGGCGCACCGATCGGGTTCATCATCGCGGCGTCGCTGTTCCTGTTCCTGCACTGGAGTCTGGAGTCCGACGACTTCCTCACGTGGGGCTGGCGCTATCCGTTCTATGTCGCCTTCGCCGTGAACGTGGTGGCGCTCTTTGCGCGGCTGCGTCTGGTGGTCACGCATGAATACACGGCCATGCTCGAAGAAGGACAACTGGAGCCGATCAGCACGCGCGAGATGGTGCGCTCGCAGGGCTACAACATCTTCCTCGGCGCGTTTGCGGCACTCGCGAGCTACGCGTTGTTCCACCTCGTGACGGTCTTTCCGCTGTCATGGATTTCGCTGCAAAACACGCAGGATCTGAACAGCGTGCTGATCGTGCAGCTGTGCGGCGCGGTGATCGCGATTATCTGTACGGTGCTCTCGGGACGCATCGCCGACCGCATCGGACGCCGGACCACTTTGGGCCTTTTCGCGATCTTTATCGCCATCTTTGCCCTATTTGCACCGTTCCTCATGGGCGGCGGCTCGACACGTCAGGACATCTTCATTCTGGTCGGCTTCGGCCTGCTCGGTCTGTCGTACGGACAGGCGGCCGGCACGGTGACGTCGAACTTCGAGCAGCGCTTTCGCTACACGGGGGCGGCGCTGACGACCGACTTCGCGTGGTTGCTCGGTGCGGCGTTCGCGCCGCTCGTGGCGCTCGGGTTGTCGGCTGAATTCGGGCTGATCGCCGTGAGCGGCTATCTGCTCTCCGGCGCGGTGTGCACACTGCTGGCGCTGCGCATCAACAAGGCACTGGAGACGCGCGACTGACATCGATCACACGTCATGCAACATACCCGCGATGGCGGCGGTGATGTTGTAGGTGCGCGAATCGTGTGCGCGATGAATCATGCCGACGGTGCGCAGCAACGGCGGCTCGGCGATCGGCACGATGCGCAGCGACGGATCGGACTGCCAGTCGCCTCGATGCAGCAAGGGCAGCACGGACACGCCGACGTTCTTGCGTACCAGCGCGACGATTGTCTCGATGGAGTTCAGCTCCAGATATTCCGTCACGCTTAGTTTCGCCGCGCGCAATGCCTGCTCCACCACGAGCCCGGTACGAACGCGCCGGTCGAAGCGCAGGAACGCGTGGGCGTCGAGAATGCGCTGCGGGTCCGGCTCGGTGACCTCACGGTTCACCACCATCACCATGGGCTCGGTGTAGAGCGGCGTCCACACCAGTCCGTCCTGACCGCTGGCATGCGCGTCGTCCGCGCGGCCGACCACGGCGGCGATATCGACTTCCCCCTGTTCCACGAGATCGGTCAGTTCGTCGGAGCGGGCCGACGTCAGGCGAACGTCGAGCCGGGGATGCGCTGTCTTCAATTCCGCGACCACGAGCGACAACGCACCGATGACGGACACCACCGCACCGATGGTTACGGGGCCCTGCATGGCGTCGATGGGCGTGGCGGTCAGTTCGGCGGTCAGCGCGAGAATCTGCTCGACGCGAGGAAACAGATCGCGCCCCTGACGGGTGAGCGTGATCTGGCGTCCGCGCCGGTCGAACAGTCGCTGGCCCACGGCGTCTTCCAATCCCCGCATCTGGAGACTGATGGCAGCCTGCGTCAGCGCGGCACGCTCGGCCGCCGCAGCGAACGACCCGGTTTGCGCGACCAGCCGGAACGTTTTCAACATGCGCAACGTGAGCATTTCGATGGGCGTTCCAATGTTAAAAATTACTTAAGCATGAAAAAGAAATATTAATATTTCTTTTGCTTCCGTGGGGGACATAATCGTGTCATGCAGATCCCTCATGACCGGCGAGCCAAGGTTTCCCGGGCGAGAGGGCAGAAAGACCGACCCACACAACGCGCCCCATGACCATGCCCGCAGACGCTGGGCCGGTGCTTGATGTCACCGGACTGTCGCTGAAGTTCTCCAAGGCGGCCGACGCGCCGAATCTGATCGACGGCGTGTCGTTCGCCGTGCATCCCGGCAAGACGCTGTGCATCGTCGGCGAGTCGGGATGCGGCAAGAGCGTCACGTCGCTGGCCCTCATGGGCCTGCTGCCCAGCCCGCCCGCGAACGTCGTTGCCGGGCGGGCCGTCTTCGAAGGCAAGGACCTTCTCGCGCTGGACGAACGCGACTTCGCCGATCTGCGAGGCAATCGTCTGGCGATGATCTTCCAGGAGCCGATGACCTCGCTCAATCCGTCCTTCACCATCGGTCATCAGATCGAGGAGGGCATTCGGCGTCATCGCGGGCTGGACCGGCGCGCAGCACGGGCCGAAGCGCTCGAGATGCTCAAGCTCGTGCGCATTCCTGCGCCGGAGACCCGACTGGACAACTATCCGCACGAGCTGTCCGGCGGCATGCGCCAGCGCGTGATGATCGCCATGGCGCTCGCCAACCGGCCCGCGCTGCTCATTGCGGACGAACCCACCACGGCACTCGACGTCACCATCCAGGCGCAGGTGCTCACGCTCATCCAGACGCTGCAACGCGAGACCGGCACGGCCGTCGTGCTGATCACGCACGATCTGGGCGTGGTCGCCGAAGTGGCAGACGACGTCGCCGTGATGTACGCCGGGCGCATCGTCGAGTACGGCACGGTGGGCGAGATTTTCGATGACCCGCAGCATCCCTACACCATCGGTCTGATGGGCGCGATACCGTCCATCGGCAAACGAGAGGGCACGCTCGCGACGATTCGCGGCTCGGTGCCGTCGCCGGAGCGCATGCCTGCCGGGTGTCGCTTCGCGCCGCGCTGTCCGTTCGCCGAGGCGCGATGCGTGCGTGAAGCGCCCCCCGAGCGCACGTTGTCGGGCGCGCACCGGGTGGCTTGCTGGCTTGCCCCGGTCGAGGCGCTGACACCGCCGCCGTCCGTTCGTGACGAGGTGGCCGCATGAGTGCCAATCACACGCCGCATACACCCCACACGTCGCCGGTGCCGATTCTCGAAGCACGCGACCTGACGAAGCACTTCGGCGGTCACCGCGTCGGCTTCTCGCGCGCGCCCACGGTCTATGCCGTGAATGGCGTGTCTTTCGCCGTGCAGGCGGGCGAGACGTTCGCGATCGTCGGCGAGTCCGGTTGCGGAAAATCGACGCTGGGCCGTCTGCTGCTGCGTCTGCTCGACGCCACACGCGGTGAAGTGCGCTATCAGGGCGAAGACATCATGACGCTCGGTGCGAATGCGATGCGGCGTTTGCGCCGGGAGCTTCAGATCATCTTTCAGGACCCGTTCGCATCGCTCAATCCGAGCATGACCGTCGGCGGCCTGATCGGCGAGCCGATTGGGCTGCACGGTCTGGCACAAGGTCGCGCCAAAGACGAGCGTGTTGCCGAGCTGCTGCGCACCGTCGGCCTGCAACCCGATTACGCGCAGCGGTTTCCGCATGAGTTTTCCGGCGGCCAGCGTCAACGCATCGGCATCGCACGGGCGCTGGCCGGCGAGCCTCGCGTGATCATCGGCGACGAACCGGTCTCGGCGCTGGACGTCTCCGTGCAGGCGCAGGTCATCAATCTGCTGGAACGGCTCAAGCACGACTTCGGCCTCACGCTCATCATGGTCGCGCACGATCTGGCGGTCATCCGTCACATGAGCGACCGTGTGGCGGTGATGTACCTCGGCGAGATCGTCGAACTCGCAAGCGCCGATGCGCTTTTCGACAACCCGCTGCACCCCTACACGCAGGCGCTGCTTCAGGCGATTCCGGCGAGCCGTCCGCATCTGCGTCGTGAGCGCGCGCCGCTCGGCGGCGAGCTGCCGAGCCCGACCGCACCGCCGCCCGGATGTCGCTTCCATCCGCGTTGTCCGCATGCGCGTGCCGCGTGTCGCGAGCGACAACCGATCACCGAAGTGCTGCCCGACGGACGACAGATTGCCTGCCACTTCTGGCAAGAGATCCAGAACGCCGGCGCGAGCCCCGCACGCGCGGTGGCACCGAGCGAAAAGCTGGGCGAGCGTCTGGCGCTGTATCGCGCAAGACAAGCGCAGGCCGACGCAGCCGTCGCGAATTCCATGTCCGGTGCATAACACCATCTTCACCACACCCTCACACAACCAAGGGATCACACGCATGCGCAACGTTCTGCTCGATCTTGTACTGGCGACGGCTCTGACGACCGGCGCGGCTTCGGTCATGGCGCAATCGACCGCGCCGTCCACCCTGCGCATTGGCTTGCAGGAAGACATCGGTTCTCTCGATCCGGCGCGCAGTTCGCAGGTCGTCGACCGCATGGTGCTTCGCTCGCTGTGCAGCTCGCTTGTGGATATCAGCACCGATCTGAAGTTCGTGCCGATGCTCGCAACCGCGTGGAATGTGAGCGCCGACGGCAAGACCTGGACGTTCAAACTGCGCAAGGGCGTGAAGTTCCACGACGACGAGCCGTTCAACGCGGCCGCCGTCAAGGCGAACCTCGACCGCGCGCGCACCATGCCGGCGAGCAACCGCAAGAGCGAGTTGTCGTCCATCGACCATGTGGACGTCGTCGACGATTCGACCGTCAACATCGTGCTCAAGACGCCGGATTCGGCGCTGCTTGCCACGCTGTCCGATCGCGCGGGCATGATGCTCGCGCCGAACACGCTCAAGGACGACGCCGCCGTGCAGTCGCGCCCGGTGTGCTCGGGGCCGTACAAGTTCGTGCAGCGCGTGCAGAACGACCGCGTGGTGCTGGAGAAATTCGCGGGCTTCTGGGAGGCCGACAAGTACCCCATCCAGAAGGTCATCTACCTGCCGATTCCGGATACGACGGTGCGTCTGGCGAACGTGCGTTCGGGCTCGCTCGACATGCTGGAGCGTCTCTCGCCGTCGGATGTGAAGTCGGTCAAGCGTGATGCGAACCTCACCTTCATCTCGATGGGCGGGCTGGGGTACTACGGTCTGACGTTCAACGTCGCGGCCAACGCCAACAAGGCGCTGCGCGACAAGCGCGTGCGTCAGGCATTTGATCTGTCGATCGATCGCGACGCCATCAATCAGGTCATCGGCGGCGGCATCTTCACGCCCGCGAATCAGGCGCTGCCGCATTCGGGCCAGTATTACGACACGTCGATCAAGACCACGAAGCGCGACGTCGCCAAAGCCAAGGCATTGCTGAAGTCGGCCGGTTTCGAGAAGGTCGAGGTGACGCTGAGCTTCGGCAACAGCACCGTCTCGAACCAGATGGCGCAGATGTTGCAGGCGATGCTGGCCGAGTCGGGCATCACGCTGAAGCTGCGTCCGATGGACTATGCGGCGGCGCTCGACGCCGCGCACCGCGGCGACTTCGACGTGCTCTACAACGGCTGGTCGGGCCGCGTGGACCCGGACGGCAACCTGCATCAGTTCGTGTCGTGCAAGGGCAACCTGAACTACGGTCAGTACTGCAATGCCGACGTCGACAAGCTGCTGAACGACGCGCGGGTGAAATCCACGGTCGCCGAGCGCAAGCCGCTGTACGACGCTGCGAACAAGATCCTGTCCGACGAAGACCCGATCCTCTACCTGTACGTGCAGCCGTGGCCGTATGTGCTCACGAAGAAGGTGCAGGGCTTCGTCGCCTATCCGGACGGTCTGATCCGTCTGCGCGGCGTGAGCCTCAAGGGCTAAGGGGACTGCCGCCATGCTGCGCCTCGTCGTCCATCGTGCGCTGGTTGCGATTCCCACGCTCATCATCGTGTCGATGATGATCTTCGGGCTTCAGAAGATGCTGCCCGGCGATCCCGTGCTCGCGATGGCCGGCGAGGACCAAAACCCGCAGGTCATCGCCGCGCTGCGCGAAAAGTATCACCTCGACAAGCCGCTGCCGACGCAGTACGCGCTGTGGATCGGCAGCGTGCTGCGCGGCGATCTCGGCAACTCGCTGCGCACAGGTGAACCGGTCACGTCGCTCATTGCCCAGAAGCTGCCCGTCACGCTGCAACTGGCGATGTTCGGGCTGGTCATCGCGATCGGCATCGGCATTCCGCTGGGCATTCTGTCGGCGGCCAATCGCGGCAAAGCCATCGATTACGGCTCCAATGTGCTGGCGCTCTCGGGCATGTCGATCCCGAACTTCTGGCTCGGCATTCTGCTCATCTTCCTGATCTCCGTGCGCTGGCAGTTGTTGCCGTCGTCTGGCTACGTGCCGCCGAGCGAAGATTTGTGGATGAGCTTCAAGACGATGGTGATGCCCGCGTTCGTGCTGGGGGCGGCGCTCGGTGCGCAACTGATGCGCCACACGCGTAGCGCGATGCTAGGCGTGCTGCGCACCGACTACATTCGCACGGCGCGTGCCAAGGGGTTGTTGCGCGGTACGGTGGTGCTCAAGCATGCATTTCGCAATGCGCTGATTCCCATCGTGACGGTGCTGGCGTTGCTGTTCGGCGAGCTGCTGGCGGGCGCGGTGCTCACGGAACAGGTCTTCACGATTCCGGGCTTCGGCAAGCTGGTCGTCGACGCCGTGTTCAATCGCGACTACGCGGTCGTGCAGGGCGTGGTGCTGGTGACGGCTGTGAGCTTCATCGTGCTCAATCTTCTGGCCGACGTGCTTTACGTCTTGCTCAACCCGCGCCTGCGTCGCGCCTGAGACCTCTTCGACTATGGCTGCTATTCAGACGTCATCCACGACACCCGCGGGCGCAGAGGCGAATCGGTCTGCGTCGTCTCCCGTGCCGGGTGCGAGCGCGGAGCGACTGCCGCGCCGGCGCTATCGCGGACTGCGCAAGTTCATGCGCAACAAGGCGGCGGTCGCAGGCGCGATCATCGTGGCGTTTGCGGTGCTCATTGCGCTGCTCGCGCCATGGATCTCGCCCTACGATCCGATTGCGACGAGCTTCCTGACGGTGCGTCAGGCACCGAGTGCATTGCACTGGTTCGGCACCGACGAACTGGGCCGCGACATTCTCGCGCGCATGATCTTCGGCGCGCGCGCCTCGCTTGCGGCGGGTGTCGTGTCCGTGGGCATTGCGGTGATCATCGGCGTGCCGCTCGGCCTGCTCGCGGGCTACTTCGGCCGCTGGGTCGACGCTATCGTCTCGCGACTGGCCGATGCACTGCTGTCCATCCCGTTCCTGATTCTGGCGATTGCGATGGCGGCGTTTCTCGGCGCGAGTCTCACGAACGCGATGATCGCCATCGGCGTGTCGGCCATGCCGCGCTTCGTGCGGCTCGCACGCGCGCAGGCACTCACCGTGAAGGCGGAAGAATATGTTGAAGGCGCACGCGCCATCGGCCTGACGGACGCGCGCATCATCGTGCGCTACATCCTGCCGAACGTGCTGCCGCCGATCATCGTGCAGGCCAGCCTGACGGTCGCCACCGCGATCATCGCCGAGGCGAGCCTGTCGTTTCTCGGGCTGGGGCAACTGCCGCCGCTGCCGTCGTGGGGCTCCATGCTCAACACGGCCAAGGACTTCGTCGAGCAGGCGCCCTGGATGTCCATTTTCCCCGGCATCGCCATCTTCCTGACGGTGCTTGGCTTCAACCTGCTGGGCGACGGTCTGCGCGATGCGCTGGATCCTCGCGAGCAATAAGCGTCCGACCCCGGCAGAATCCTTCCAACCAACAAACCAACATACATAAAAGGACAGCAGCGACTCCCATGACGCAATTTAACTGGCAAAACCCGTATCCGACACTGCGTATGCCGGTGTTCGCCCGCAACATCGTATCGACGTCGCATCCGCTCGCGGCGCAGGCCGGTCTGCGCATCCTGTGGCAGGGCGGCAATGCCGTCGATGCCGCAATTGCCGCCGCCGCGTGCATGACCATCGTCGAGCCGGTATCCAACGGTCTGGGCGGGGATTGCTTCGCGCTGGTGTGGGACGGCAAGCAAGTGCACGGCCTGAATGCCTCGGGCACGGCGCCCGGCGCGTGGAACGTCGATTACTTCCGCAAGAAGTACGGTGAGGAGCACGGCATCGCGAAGCAGCCGATTCGGGGTCTCGACACGGTGACCGTGCCCGGCGTGATCGCCGGCTGGGAAGCCCTGCATGCGAAGTTCGGCAAGCTGCCCTTCGCGGACCTGATGGCGCCGGCCATCGAGATCGCCGAGCGTGGTCACGCCGTGGCGCACATCGTGGCGCGCAAGTGGGCGGCCGCCGTGCCGGAGCTCAAGAACCAGCCGGGCTACGCGCAGACATTCATGCCGAACGGCCGCGCGCCGACGACCAGCGAGATGATGCGCATGCCGGGTCACGCGCGCACGCTGCGTCTGCTCGCCAAGGAAGGCCCGCGCGCCTATTACGAAGGCGAGATCGCCGAGCGTATCGCGGCGTGGAACGTCGAGCACGGCGGCGCGATGACGGCCGAAGACCTGCGCGGCTATCGTGCGGACTGGGTCAAGCCCATCGAGAAGGATTACCGTGGCTATACCGTGCATGAGATTCCGCCGAACGGGCAGGGGATCGCTGCGCTGATCGCGCTGGGGATTCTCGACAAGTTCGACGTCTCCAGCCATGCCGTCGACCAAGTGCATTCGCAGCACTTGCAGATCGAGGCGATGAAGCTCGCCTTCGCCGATCTCTACAAGTACGTGGCCGACCCGCGTTCGATGGAGGTGACGCCGGAGCAGATGCTCGACGACGCTTATCTCACCGAGCGCGCGAAGTTGATCAACCCGGACAAGGCGACGCATTTCGATTTCGGCATGCCGAAGTCCGGCGGCACGATCTATCTGACGGCGGCCGACGAGCAGGGCATGATGGTCAGCTTCATCCAGTCGAACTACATGGGCTTCGGTTCGGGTGTCGTGGTGCCGGACTACGGCATCGCGCTGCAAAACCGTGGCTGCGGCTTCTCGATGGATCCCAAGTCGGCGAACGTGGTCGAGGGCGGTAAGCGTCCGTTCCACACGATCATTCCGGCCTTCCTCACGCAGAAGGTGAACGGCCAGCACGAGGCGGTGATGAGCTTCGGCGTGATGGGCGGCGACATGCAGCCGCAGGGGCATCTGCAATCGGTCGTGCGCATGCTCGACTATGGTCAGCAACCGCAGGCGGCTTGCGATGCGCCGCGCTGGAAAGTGAACCGCGACTTCACCGTCGATATCGAATCGACGATGAATCGCGAGACCGTCGACGGGCTGGTGGCGCTCGGCCACAAGCTCAAGTCCATTGACGATCCGTACATGGACTTCGGCTCGGGCCAGTACATCTGGCGTCTGGATCGCAACGATCCGGAGCGTGGCTACGTGGCCGCGAGCGACAGCCGTCGCGACGGTCTGGCTGCCGGTTACTGATCGGCGCCTGATCGACTGCCCTGTTCGTTGCCCGTTGGATGACCTCGCTCCGAGGTGTCGTCGACCGGTAGCGGACAGGTGGCGGACAAGAAGCAGGCCGGGGGACGGTGTGAGGACCGAAACCTCATTCCGTCGCCCGGGATATCCCCGTCAGTACGCACTCGCTCATCTCGGATTCCTACACGGTGGTACGGCATTGGCTCGACGTGAAGCTTCTGTTGATTCATCGAATCGTCACAGTTCACCCGCAATAATCACGGCGCACGAGGAATCTACAAACTAATTCGGCGGCCGATCTACTGCGTCAACTCACGCGTGGCACCGGGCGCCGGTGCGACCCGGGGAAATGACGCAATGACCATCCGTCATCGAATTACGCTATTGGTGATCCTGACGTTCGTCGCGCTCTCGATCATCGGCGGCTACGCGGTCTACCAGACGCGCGCCAGCGCTCAGAAAGTCCGACAGGTAACGGAAGGGGTGGTGCCCAGCGCGCTGGCTTCCGCCGATCTCGTCTCGCAAGTCAAGGCGGTGCAGATCGCCACCATGACGCTGGTCTACGCGCCCGACGACACCGTCGTCGAACAGGCGCTCGACAACCTCAAGAAGCTGCGCGGCGATATCGACCAGTCGCTCGCCCGTCAGGCCGAAGGCGCCGCCAGCGACGCGCAGAAGGGGCTGGTGACGCAGGCCCGCGAGAGTGTCGAGAACTACTTCAACGCCATCAACGACACCGCCAAGCTCAAGCAGGCCGGTAAAACCGAGATGGCCCAGGCGTTCCTCTTCGCGATGGTCGCGCAGTACCGCGACGAACTCGAAGGCGTGGTCAACACGCTGCGCGTCGAGAAGAACCGCCAGAAAGACTCGGCCATCACCACGCTCAACGACACGCTCTCGACCACCACGACCGCCATCGGCATCGTGACAGGGCTGGCGATCGTGCTGCTCACGGCGATCGGCGCGTTGCTGTACCGCCAGATCACGCGCCCGCTCTCGCGCATGCAGGCGATGATGAGCGAGATCGCGAACAGCCAGGACTTCACCCGCCGGGTGCCGGTCGGCCGCATGGACGAGATCGGACATTCGATCGTGGCGTTCAACGGCATGATCGAGAAGATTCAGGAACGCTCCGCACAGCTCAAGCAGAAGACGGCCGACATTCAGGCGATGTTGCAGAACATGCAGCAGGGCATTCTGACCGTGGTCGACGGCTCGAAGGTGCACGGCGAGTATTCCGCCTATCTCGAGGCGATCTTCGAGACGCAGGACATTGCCGGTCGCGGCGTGATGGATCTGGTCTTCGGCGACAGCGATCTCGGCTCGGACGCCCTCTCGCAAGTCGAAGCCGCCATCGACGCGTGCATCGGTCAGGACGCCATCAACTTCGCGTTCAACGAACACCTGCTGGTCGGCGAAATCGGCAAGCGCATGCCGGATGGACGCATCAAGCAACTCGATCTGACGTGGTCGGCGATCACCGATGAAAGCGACACGATCCTGCGACTGATGCTGTGTGTGCGTGATGTGACCGAGTTGCGCGAACTCGCCGCCGAAGCCAACGAGCAGAAGCAGCGTCTGGAGATGATCGGCGAGATTCTGGCGGTGAGCCAGGAGAAGTTCCATCACTTCATCGAAAGCTCGTCGGACTTCATTCGCGAGAACGAGCGGATCATCCGCAAGCACTCGCAGGCCGACAGCGCGGCCATCGCCGAGCTGTTCCGCAACATGCACACGATCAAGGGCAATGCGCGCACGTACAACCTGCAATACCTGACGAACGTCGTGCACGAGACCGAGCAGAGCTATCACGAACTGCGCGCGCCGGACGTCGCCCGCCCGTGGGATCAGGACGGCATGATGCGCGAACTCGAACGCGTGCGTGAGGCCGTCGACGCCTACGCGCACATCAACGAAATCAGCCTTGGCCGCAAGGGCCCGGGGCGTGCTGCCGACGAGCAATCGATGGTGGTCGACCGTGCCCACATCCGCGCCAGCCTGCGCATGCTCGAAGCGGCCGATCCGAACGATCTGCACCAACTGGTCGCCATGCGCGACGCCGTGCACCAGACCCTGCGTCTGCTCGGTACCGAAGGCGTCGGCGAAGCGCTGGGCGGTGTGCTCGACTCGCTGCCGTCGCTGGCCGGCGAACTCGGAAAACCGGCCCCGGCCGTGCGGATCGACGACAACGGCTACCGCCTGCGTGCCCCGGCCGTGCGGATTCTGCGCGACGTGTTCATGCATCTGCTGCGTAACTCGATGGACCACGGGCTGGAAGGTGCGGACGAGCGTCGTGCCAAGGGCAAGCCGGCCGCGGGCACCATCGACATCGAAGTGGGCCTTGATCACAACATGCTGCAAGTCACGCTGACCGATGACGGTCGCGGGCTCGCGCTGCACCGGATTCGCAGCATCGCCGTGCAGCGCGGCTGGATCACCGCCGAGACGTATGTCACCGACGAGCAGATTGCGCAGTTCATCTTCCGTCCGGGCTTCTCGACGGCCTCGGAAGTCACCGAAGTCTCCGGGCGCGGTGTCGGCATGGATGCGGTGCAGGACTTCGTGCGTCGCGAACATGGCCGCATCGAACTGCGCTTCACCGACGAGCGCAAGGGCGCCGAGTTCCGTCAGTTCCAGACAGTGGTGTGCCTGCCCGATAACCTCGTCGTCGACGGGTTCGACCTGAATAGCGTTGCCGCCGACGCCGTCGATTTGCCCGCACTGGACGCTGTCGTGCCGCGTATTGGATTGAATGCGGGACTGAATGCGGGATTGAACGCGGGAACGAATGCGGAGATGGGCGCAGACACGAAGGCGGCCCCGGACAAGTCGCACGACGACCTGTCCCAAACCGGGAAGGTCTGACGCCCGAGCACTCGACAAGCACGATGGACGAGGCGGCGCAGACCTGAAAGGTTTGCAGCCGCCGCGCCATTTTTTGCGTGATGAATGTAGGGACGGCATAGGCGTTTCAGGCGTCGATGGCGTTCAGGGAGAAGCACGGATGGAAGCAGTTCAATGGCTACTGGCGGGGGCGCTTGCGGGCATCGTCGGCGCGGGCGCTGTGGGTTTTATCGTGCATCGCTGGCGCATGGCGCAGGCCACGGCGCACTGGCGCGCACTGACGAAGACGCACGACGAGGCGCTCGAGCAGGCGCTTGAGCGCGAGCGTGTCGCGCTCGCCGACAAGGACGCGCTCGCGCAAACGCACGACGACGCCATCGCCACGTTGCAGACAAAGCTGACGCAAGCCGAGCAGGATTTGCAAACGGCGCTCAAGTCGGAAGCTGTCGTGCTCGAAGCCAAGGCGATGTGGCAGGGCGAAGCGCAGCGCATTGCCGGGGAAGCGGCGCGCCTGCGGGGACTGGCGGCCACCTTCGAGCGCTGGCACGAGCAGATGATTTCGCTGATGACGCAGAACCAGGACATGCACGCGAAGAATCACGAGCTGGCGTCGATCGTGCGCCACGTGCTGATCGTGTCGCTCAACGCGTCCATCGAAGCGGCGCGCGCCGGGACGGCCGGCCGCGGCTTCGGTATCGTCGCCAGCGAAGTGCGCGCGCTCGCCACGCGCTCGGAAGAACTGTCGAAGAGCTATCGCGACAGCCTGCATCGCAACGACGTCACGACGACCGCGACGTTCCAGGACATTCAGGCGGGCGGGAAGATGATTGCGGCGTCGCTCTCCAGCGTCGAGGCGCTGGCGCAGCAACTGCATTCCCGTCTCCATTGAGTTGTCTTACGTGTCGTTATTTCTCTCAAGCATCCGTCAGCCAACAGGTTTCATTGTGATCAGCGCTCACGCTCGCGACAGTTTCGAACGCATTCTCCACAAGGCGGCACGCACGCGTCTCGCGCGCTCAGTCGATTCGCCGTGCGACATCGCGCCGCTCGGCGTGCGCTACAGCGCGAAGGGCGACGCATCGGTGCAGGACGATGGCGTGGCGCTCACCGTGCGTCATGCCAACGTGGTGGTGCTCACCATCTCGGGCATCGACTTCCGCATGCTGCTCGTGCTGCATTTCGACGAGGACGACGCGACGAAGGCGTACTTCGTGGGCGACGATCAGGACAAGTCGTTTCGCGAGGCCTTTCTCGAAATCAGCAACCTGTGCTGCGGGGCGATCAATCAGGAGTTGCTGGGCTACTTCCCCGATCTCGGCATGTCGACCCCGTATGTGCTGAGCGCGCGCTGCGTGCCTCACCTCATGCAGCTCAAACCGAATCATCTGGCGTCGTGGGACATCACGCTCGACGGCTCGGTCAATCTTGCCGCCACGCTATGCGTCTGTGCGCATGCACCGCTGGATTTCAACGCCGAAGTCAGCGAGACGCAGGACAGCGGCGGCGAACTCGAATTGTTCTGAGACGGCCGCGCTTCGCTGCCGAGTAGCAGCCCGCATCCCCTCTCGCCTCTTACGCGCTTTCCGTACTACGCTCTAGGAAATTACGACAATGAACCGAAGCACCCCCCGCGAGTCGGTCGGCCAGTTCCTGATCCTCGAAGACAGCGTCGAGCACGAGTACCCCGACGCGCTTGTGCGCGGCATGATCGACATCACCGACGGCGTGTTTCGCGGCCTGTTCGGCGACATCGAAGTGAGCTGCGATTCGCCCAGCGTGGTGCGTGATCGCATCATCTTCGGCGAAGTGTTCAGCCTGATTCCGCTCGAGAGCGCCTGGTGCCGCGGCTACATGATGATGCAGGCCGAGCAGGTGCCGTTCATGCAGTTGCTGGAGCACACCGGGCGCTGCGAAGGGCAGGCCGGTTTTCGCGAACTGAACGGCATGCTGGGGGAGCTGACGAACCTCGTCTGGGGCGCTTTCAAGAATCGCTACATGGGCGATCCGCTGGCCGTCGACCGCACCCAGGTGCAGGTGCCGCTGCTCATCAATCACAAGCAGAAGTACATCACGTTCGGCACTGACAACCCGCAGTTGTGCTTCGTCTACCGCCTGACCGATCCGGTGAGCGGGCAGATCGTCACGCTGCATCAGCATTTCGTTTTCAGCCTCAACTGGTCGCCCGAAGCGTTTCGCGAGGCGGCACAGGGCACGGCCGAGCCCGTCGAGACCGGAGCGCTGGAACTGTTCTGAGATTCCGGCTCGACACCTGTCACTGCACATTCACTTTTACACACAAGGACAACACCATGTCGAAGATTCTCGTGGTCGACGATTCGAGCACCGTGCGCGACGAAGTCGCCGGTTTTCTGCGCAAGAACGGCCTGGACGTGGACACCGCCGTCGATGGCAAGGACGGCCTGGCGAAGATCAAGGCAAGCCCGGGCGTGCGTCTGGTCATCAGCGACGTGAACATGCCGAACATGGACGGCCTGACGATGGTCGAGAAGATTCGCGGCGAACTCGCGAACGCTTCCGTCAACGTGGTCATGCTCACCACCGAAAGCAGTCCGGCCATGAAGGAGCGCGGCAAGGCGGCCGGCGTGAAGGGCTGGATCGTCAAGCCGTTCAAGGGCGATGCAGTGCTCGAGACGTTCCGCAAGCTCGCCAGCTAAAACCGGCAATGCGAGTGTGCAGGACATTCGGTGACTTCCGGCTTTGAGGGGAGCCGGGGATACCGACGGCGCCTGACGCTCATGCCGCTCATCGATGGGATGAATCGCGGGCAGACCGTCGCCACCGCACGGTGGCGGCGTTACACTGCTGACTTTCCCGTACCACGCGAAAATCTGCGCATTCTCGCTTTCTCATCATGAGCGTCGTCCCACAGAAAAAGAAGTCTGTCGCCGCCACGTCGTCGGCTGCCATCGCTTCCTCCTCGTCTTCCTTGCCCGATGCGCTCGCGCACGATGCCGGGGCTGAAGCTGCGCATGGGACGGCCGACACGACGTCGGATGCGCGTCCGCGTCGCTCCAAGCTGCGCCTGACGTACGTCATCGCGAGTCTCGATCGTTTGCTGCGCCGCCACATGTCGGAAGCGCTGGCGCCGCTGGGCCTCACGCTCGCGCAATTCACCGCGCTCTCCGTGCTCGACGCGCGCGGCAAGCTCTCCAACGCGCAACTCGCACAGCGCTCGTTCATCACGCCGCAGTCGGCCAACGAAGTGGTCAGCATCATGGCGTCGCGCCAGTGGATCACGCGCGAGCCGGATCCCAATCACGGCCGTATCGTGTTGCTGCAACTGACCGACGAAGGCCGTCGTGTGCTCGCGCAATGCGAAGCCGTCGCCAAGGAAATCGACACGCGCATGCGTGCGGGTGTGCCGCGTGAAGACGCCGCCGCCATTCAACGTCATCTCGAAATGTTCGTGCGCAATCTGCGCGACTGACTCCGGGTTTGTCCCGACCTGCCGATTGCTTGTATTGTCAGGTTGCTTGATATTAAATGGAGTCCGTCACCCCCGGTCGGCATTCGACGATGCCGGCCTGAGATCTACCGGATCGAGCCCCGTATCTTGCCGAAAGCAAGGGCACGAGCATTGCACGACCGCATCCCAGTGACCCGCTAAGACGACAGCGATGCACCGCTATCGCGGTGTTGTCGCGCCGTCACACGTTCGCCTTTAATATCAGGTTTCCTGATTAATTGTCGAGCTGGGTGCCGAGCGTTGGCGCGTGTTGCTTCCGGTGTCGGTTGAGCTTGCAGGGTGGCGACCGACGTTCATAAAGAAGATGACAGGAGACAGCATGGAATCGAATCGGGAGGGCAACGTTCAGGCGTTGCCATTGGGGGCGGATGGTGTAGCGAGCGCGGCGAGTCCGGTCGCGCTCACGCTCGCGCTGTGTTTCGCCGTAGCGCTGCTGGAGGGGCTGGACCTGCAATCGGTCGGCGTGGCGGCGCGCGGCATGGCACGAGAGTTCGGGTTGAGCGTCGCGCAGATGGGCATCGCATTCTCGGCGGGTACCTTCGGTCTGCTGCCGGGCGCGATGGTCGGCGGGCGGCTCGCCGACAGCATCGGCCGAAAGCGGGTGCTCATGCTCTCGGCGGCGCTGTTCGGGGTGTTGTCGATCGCCACGGCTTTCGTGTCGGACTTCTGGATGCTGGTGATCGTTCGCGTGCTCACGGGCATCGGACTTGGCGGGGCCATGCCGAATCTCATCGCGTTGTCGTCGGAAGCGGTCGCGCCGCGCCTGCGCGGCACGGCGGTGAGCATCATGTATTGCGGCATTCCGCTCGGCGGCGGCATTGCGGCGGCCATTGGCATGCTGGCCGTAAGCGACGCCGACTGGCGCCACATCTTCTATGTGGGCGGGGTCGGTCCGCTGTTGCTGCTGCCGTTGCTCGCATGGTTCCTGCCGGAGTCGCGAGCGTTCGCCACCGCGACGTCGCAAGGGCAGCGTGCGACCCCGGCACCGATGACGACGGTGCTGTTCTCCGAGGGGCGCGGCGTGTCCACCGTGCAGCTCTGGCTGTCTTACTTCTGCACGCTCATTGTGCTGTATTTCCTGCTCAACTGGTTGCCGTCGCTGATGGGCTCGCGCGGTCTGGCACGCGGCGAAATCGGTTGGGTGCAGATTCTCTTTAACGTCGGCAGTGCTGTGGGAGTGCTGGGCCTCGGCTATCTGATGGACCGGGCACGCATGTCGTTCGTGATCGGCGGCATGTATCTCGGCATGATCGCGTCGCTCGTCGGTCTGGCGGCGGCGCAAGGGTTCGGCGTACTTGCTGCGGCGGCGTTCTTCGCGGGGATGTTCATCATCGGCGGCCAGTCGGTGCTATATGCGCTGGCCGCAGCCTACTACCCGACAGCGATGCGCGGTACCGGCGTGGGCGCCGCCGTCGCTGTCGGGCGCATCGGTTCCGTGGTCGGTCCGCTGGCCGCCGGCATGTTGCTCGCCGTCGGCAGCAGCGCGGCCGTGGTGATCGGCGCGAGTATTCCCGTCACCGTTGTCGCCGCACTCGCGGCGTTGATGCTGATCCGTCGTCCCCGCGCGGCTGACTGAACCGGCTTCGCGCCGGACACTGGTTGGCCCGCTTGCGCGCGACGGATGGCAAACGACTGCCGCCGTCGCGTTTTTTCTTGCAGCACACACATAACGATATCGATAACCTGGAGACAACCATGGCACTTCCGCGTCCTCATCGCCCCTCTTGCCTCACCTCTCGCAGCACGTTCGCATCACTCGTGGCGCTTGCCGCCGTCACAGTCCCTGGCATCGCTGCCGCGCAATCGAGCGTCACGCTGTACGGCATCGTCGACACCGGCATCGAATACGTATCGCACGCGAGCCCGAACGGCTCGGTCGTTCGCATGCCGGGCGTGACCGGGGAGTTGCCGTCGCGCTGGGGGCTGCGCGGGTCTGAAGACCTTGGCGGGGGCCTCGCCGCCATCTTCCAGCTGGAGAGCGGCTTCAACATTCGTGGCGGCGATCTCGGGCAGGGCGGACGCCTCTTCGGCCGTCAGGCGTTCGTGGGCGTGAAGGGGCCTTACGGCACGTTGTCGTTCGGTCGCCAATACACCATGACGTATTACGCACTGCTCGGCACCGACATTCTGGGACCGGACATCTACGGCATGGGCTCGTTCGACGCCTATATTCCCAACGCGCGCACCGACAACTCGGTGACGTATCAGGTCGGCTGGCAGGGGCTGACGTTCGGGGCGGGCTATTCGTTCGGACGCGACTCGGCCGGCACCGGCAACTCGCCGGGGCAGGGCACCTGCGCGGGACAAGTGCCGGGCCAGTCGGTGCAGTGCCGCGACTGGTCGGTCATGCTCAAGTACGATGCCAGCAACTTCGGTGTCGCCGCCTCGTACGAAGAACAGCGCGGCGGCACCAACGCGGCGGCGAACTTCTTCGACGGACAGGCCACGACGGCCTTCATCCGTAGCAGTGACAAGGACACGCGCACGACCCTCGGCGCGTACTACAAGTACGGCGCGCTCAAGGTCGGCGGAGGCTGGCTGGGGCGTCATGTCTCGACGTCTGCCGCCAACACGCACTCGAACCTGTTCTATCTCGGTGCGGCGTACAACATCACCCATGCCTGGCTGGTCGACGGACAGGTCTACCGCATCATCAACAGCGATCACGACACGCGCGGCACCATGACGACGCTTCGGGCCACGTATTCGTTCTCGGTGCGCACGGCGGTCTACGCGCAGGCGGCCTACCTCTTCAACAGCGCCCATGCCGCGTATTCGGTCAGCGGCGGTGGCGGCGGCACCACGCCGCCCGCAGGCGAGGGCCAGACCGGCGTGATGCTGGGCATGCGTCACACGTTCTGATCGCAGGCATTGACAGACTTTCAGGGTTTCCCCTGAAAACGTCACGCTTGCAATGTAAGGTTGCCTGATATTAAATTGTGTCTGACGACAACACGTCGGTACCGATTCGGTAACCCCGTGAGAACACTTTGGGCACGCCGCGCGCCACTCCCGGCGCGCGAGCCGGTTGCCCCGGACACTTGGGAATTACGCAAAATGAATGCATACGAAGGACGCTGGAAGACGATCGACGTGAAGGTGGAGGGGGGCATTGGCTGGGTCACCTTCAATCGGCCGGAGAAGCGCAACGCGATGAGCCCGACGCTGAACACGGAGATGAATCAGGTGCTCGACGCGCTCGAACTCGACGCCGACGCGCGGGTCGTCGTGCTGACCGGTGCGGGCGCTGCCTGGACGGCTGGCATGGATCTCAAGGAGTATTTCCGCGAGATCGATGGCGGTCCGGAGATCGTGCAGGAGCGTATTCGCCGTGATGCGTCGGACTGGCAATGGCGCCGTCTGCGCATGTATGGCAAGCCGACCATCGCCATGGTCAACGGCTGGTGCTTCGGCGGCGGCTTCTCGCCGCTCGTGGCCTGCGATCTGGCGATTGCGGCTGACGACGCCGTGTTCGGTCTGTCGGAAATCAACTGGGGCATTCCGCCGGGCAATCTGGTGAGCAAGGCGATGGCGGACACCGTCGGTCATCGTCGCGCGCTGCACTACATCATGACGGGCGACACCTTCACGGGCCGCGAAGCGGCGGACATGGGCCTCGTGAACCAGAGCGTGCCGCTCGCCGAACTGCGCGATGCCACGCTGGCGCTCGCCGCCAAGCTGCTGGAGAAGAACCCCGTGGTGCTGCGCGCGGCCAAGCACGGCTTCAAGCGTTCGCGCGAACTCACGTGGGAGCAATGCGAAGACTATCTGTACGCCAAGCTCGATCAGGCGCAGTTGCGTGATCCTGAGCACGGCCGGGAGCAGGGACTGAAGCAGTTCCTCGACGACAAGTCGATCAAGCCGGGTCTGCAGGCCTACAAGCGTTGATGTACGGCATCGTTCAGTGACCGAGTGAAAGAGGAATAGCGCAATGCATGAAGTGCAGATGCTGATCGGCGGCCAGTGGCGCGGCGCGCAGGGCGGTGCGACGTTCGAGCGGGTCGATCCGGTGACGGGCGAAGTGGCCACGCGTGCGCCGGCCGCCACGGTGCTCGATGCCGATGCGGCGGTCGATGCCGCACACGCCGCGTTTCCCGCCTGGGCCGCGCTCTCGCCGACGGCGCGCCGTCAGCGTTTGCTCGCTGCGGCCGAGCGCATGGACGCCCGCGCCGCGGAGTTCATCGCCGTCGGCGCTGCCGAAACCGGCGCGATGGCGAACTGGTACGGCTTCAACGTCATGCTCGCGGCCAACATGCTGCGCGAAGCGGCAGCCATGACGACGCAGATCGACGGTAGTGTGATTCCGAGCGACGTTCCCGGCAGTCTCGCGATGGCCGTGCGTTCGCCGGTCGGCGTGGTGCTGGGCATCGCACCGTGGAACGCGCCGGTCATTCTCGCGACGCGCGCACTCGCCATGCCGCTCGCCTGCGGCAACACGGTCGTGCTCAAGGCGTCCGAGCAGTGTCCCGGCGTGCACGCGCTGATCGGCGCCTGCCTGCACGAGGCCGGGCTGGGCGACGGCGTCGTCAACGTCGTGACGAATGCACCGCAGGATGCCGGGGAGATCGTCACCCGGCTGATCGCGCATCCCGCCGTGCGACGCGTGAACTTCACCGGCTCGACGCACGTGGGCCGCATCATAGCCCGCCTCGCGGCCGAGCATCTCAAGCCCGCGCTGTTGGAACTCGGCGGCAAGGCCCCCGTGCTGGTGCTCGACGATGCCGATCTGGATGCCGCCGTCGACGGAGTGGCTTTCGGCGCGTTCTTCAATCAGGGGCAGATCTGCATGTCGACGGAGCGGGTCATCGTCGACGAGCGCATTGCCGACGCGTTCGTCGAAAAGCTCGCGGCCAAGGCCGCGACGTTGCACGCCGGATCGCCGACGTCGCCCGACAGCGTGCTCGGCGCGATGGTCAGTGCGCAGGCGGCCTCGCGTGTGGCGGCACTGGTGGAGGATGCGCGCGAACACGGTGCCCGTCTGCCGCTCGGCTGTCGGGTGGACGGCGCGATCATGCAGGCTGCGATCGTCGACGGCGTGACGCCGGCGATGCGGCTCTACCGCGAGGAGTCGTTCGGTCCGGTGGTGACGATCCAGCGTGTGCGGGGCGACGAGGAGGCCGTACGCGTGGCGAACGACAGCGAGTTCGGTCTCTCGGCGGCGATCTTCAGTCGAGACGTTTCGCGCGCGCTGCAATTGGCCAGACGCATCGAATCGGGCATCTGCCATATCAACGGGCCGACGGTGCACGACGAAGCGCAGATGCCGTTCGGCGGCGTGAAAGCCAGCGGCTACGGGCGTTTCGGCAGCAAGGCGTCGATCGGCGAATTCACCGAACTGCGCTGGATCACCGTGCAGACGACACCGCGCCATTACCCGATCTGATTGCGTCCATCGCCCGAAGATCGGCGGATGATCGCCGGATGAGGAGGGCGCGCGCGAACGCTACCGAGAAAGCGTCGCGATGCGCCAATGCAGGCACTAGGCAGGAGACAGCGTTTTGAGTCAAGGCAACAACATGGCCGGGCACCGGTATCGGCAAGTCGCCATCGGGAATCCCGGTGTCGAAGTCCGGCGTGACGGCGAGTTCTGGTATCTGCGCTCGCGCGAGGCGCTGGGCGATTTTCCCGAGCGGCTGACGGATCGGCTTGTCTCGGGCGCGGCGAAGCATCCGGAGCGGCTGTTGATCGCGCGACGCGGGGCCGATGGCGAGTGGCTCGGCATCACCTACGCGCAGATGCTGTTGCGCGTGCGCGCCATTGCGCAGGCATTGCGTGACCGGGGGCTGTCGCCGGAGCGTCCGATCGCGATTCTCTCGGGCAACGATCTCGAACACTTTCAGCTCGCGCTGGGGGCGATGTACGCGGGCGTGCCGTTCGCGCCGATCTCCCCGGCGTATTCCATCGTGTCGACGGACTACGGCAAGCTGCGCCATACGCTCGGCTTGCTGCGTCCGGGGCTTGTCTATGCGAGCGACGCGACAGCCTACGGTCGCGCGATGGACGCCGTGCTGGACAATGGCGTCATCCGTGTCACAGCGGACGGTGACAAGGGCACGCTGGCCTTTGGCGAGCTGCTCGATGTCGTGCCGCGCAACATCGACGCCACGCATGCGCAGGTCACAGGCGAGACCGTCGCCAAGATCCTGTTCACGTCCGGCTCGACGCGCGCGCCCAAAGCCGTGCCGACCACGCAGCGCATGCTGTGCAGCAACCAGCAGATGCTGCTGCAAACCTTCCCGACGTTCGGCGAAGCGCCCCCGGTGCTGGTCGACTGGCTGCCGTGGAATCACACCTACGGCGGCAGTCACAACGTCGGCATCGCGCTGTACAACGGCGGCACGCTCTATATCGACGACGGCAAACCCGTCGCGGGCAAGTTCGGGGAGACGTTGCGTAACCTGCGCGAGATCTCGCCAACGGTGTACTTCAACGTGCCGAAGGGATGGGAAGATCTTGCCATCGCCCTGGAGAGCGACGCCGCATTGCGCGAGCGTTTCTTTGCGCGTGTGAATCTCTACTTCTTCGGCGGCGCCGGTTTGTCGCAAGCCGCGTGGGACCGGCTGGAGCGCGTGACCGAGACGCATTGCGGCGAGCGCATCCGCATCATGTCGGGGCTGGGGATGACGGAGACGTCGCCGAGCTGCATGTTCACCACGGGGCCGATCATGCGCGCCGGGTACATCGGGCTACCGGCGCCGGGCTGCGAAGTGAAGCTCGCGCCGGTCGGCGGCAAGCTCGAAGTGCGCTTTCGCGGGCCCAACGTCATGGCAGGGTACTGGCGGCACGAGTCGTCCGACCCGGTCTTCGACGAAGAGGGGTACTACTGCACGGGCGACGCCGCCGCGTTCTACGACAAGGCCGACCCGGAAGCGGGTCTGCAATTCGACGGCCGCATTACCGAAGACTTCAAGCTCAGTTCAGGAACGTTCGTGAGCGTGGGGCCATTGCGCGCCCGCGTGATCTCGGAAGGCGCGCCGTATGTGCAGGACGCTGTAATCACCGGCATCAATCGCGACGATATCGGGCTGATGATCTTCCCGCGTGTCGACGATTGCCGCCGTCTGAGCGGTCTGGCCAGTGACGCGCCGATGGCCGAGGTGCTGGCCTCCGATGCCGTGCGCGAGGTGTTCAGGGCGCTGCTCGCAACGCTCAACGCGAGTGCGAGCGGAAGCGCGACTAGCGTGGCGCGGCTTGTGCTGCTCGACACACCGCCATCGCTCGATCGCGGCGAGGTCACCGACAAGGGATCGATCAATCAGCGGGCGGTGCAGGATCATCGTGCGGCCACGGTCGACATGCTGCATGCGGCCCAGGCCGGTGACAAATGCGTGATCCTCGCGCCGGTGAGGCGCTGACATGCCGCGTTCGGAATTGCGCAGTGCGGCCGACGACATCGCGTTTGTACTGTCGCGGCTCGGCATCGGCGAGGCGTTGTCGTGCCTCGCGCCGTATCGCGAGTTCGATACGACCATGCTCGTGCAGGTAGTGGACGAAGCGGCCCGTTTCTCTCGTGAGGTGCTCGCGCCGCTGAACGCCATCGGCGACCGGGAGGGGTGTAGCTGGCGCGACGGTGAGGTGCGCACGCCCTCTGGGTTCGCCGACGCTTATCGTCAGTATCGAGAGGCCGGGTGGCCGTCGCTGCCGTGTGATCCGTCGCTGGGCGGGCAAGGGCTGCCGCTCGTCGCGCAGATCGCCGTGCAGGAACTGACGTCGGGGGCGAATCTCGCCTGGACGATGTATCCCGGCATTCTCCACGGCGCTTACGAGTGCGTGAATCGCTTCGGCAGCCCGGCATTGCGCGACGCGTGGCTCGGCCCACTCGTCAGCGGTGAATGGCTTGCGACGATGTGCCTGACGGAGCCGGGGGCGGGTAGCGATCTCGGCCAGATTCGTACGCGGGCCGAATGGGTGGGATCGCCCGACGAAGGGACCGTGCGTGTGACGGGAGAGAAGCTCTTTATCTCCGGCGGCGAGCAGGATCTGACGCCCAACATCGTGCATCTGGTACTCGCCCGCACGCCTGACGCTTCGTGCGGCAGCGGTGGACTGACGCTCTTTCTCGTACCCAAGGTGCTGGCGAACGGCGAGCGCAACACGGTGCATTGCACAGGCATCGAACACAAGATGGGGATTCGCGGCAGCGCCACCTGCTCGATGGCGTTCGAGGGCGCGACCGGCTATCTCGTCGGTACGCCGCATCGCGGTCTGGAGGCGATGTTCGCGATGATGAATTCGGCGCGTCTGCATGTCGGTGCGTCGGCCGTGGGGCTCGCGCAAAGCGCCTGCGAGATGGCCGTGCGCCATGCCCAGGTACGCGTGCAGTCGCGGGTAGCGGGTGCGCAGGGGCCATCTGCCGGCGCACCCATTGCGCAGCATCCGGCGGTCTGGCGTCTGCTCGAAGGTCAGCGTATCGCCGTCGAAGGTGCGCGGTTGCTGTTGTACCGCGCTACGTTAGCCGTCGATCAGGCACATCATGCCGAGACGTCCGAGGCTCGCTCGCAGGCGCATGCCCTCGCTGCGCTCCTCACGCCGGTGGTGAAGGCGATGCTCACGGAGCAGGCGTTCCGGGGCGCGAGCGACGCGCTGCAAGTCTTCGGCGGCTACGGCTACGTGGAGGAGACCGGCATCTCGCAGATCGTGCGCGACGCGCGCATTCCCATGATCTACGAAGGCACCAACGAGATTCAGGCCGTCGACCTGCTGATGCGCAAGATCGTCAAGGACGAAGGGGCTGCGCTCGCGCATTGGCTGGGGTGGGTGCGCCGGACGGTGAACGATGCGATGGCGCTCGACAGGCTGCACGGATTCGCCGACGTACCTGCCTGTCTCGACGCCTGGGCGGCGCTGGTGCCGCGCCTCGTCGCGTTGGCGAAGACGTCACCTCGTGCCGCGCTCTGTACGGCGGGTGAAGTCATGCGCGTGGTCCATGGACTGTCGATGGCAGGCCTGTGGGCGCAAGCCGCGATGGCGGATGTTACGGACGGCGGCAAGCCACGCGCCGCCCGCTATTGGCTGAAGTTCGACTGGCCGCAGACGCGTCTCGCCATGACGATCGTCGCGGCGCAGCTCGAAGATCCGGAGACGGCACAATGAATCTCGAGACACTCGTCGCCATCGACACCCATGTGCACGCGGAGGTGTCGTGCTGCCAGCCGCCCGACCTGTTCGGCAAGGCGTTCGACGATGCCGCCGACAAGTACTTCGGCACGGTGCTCAAGCAGAATCGCCGTCCGACGATTCCCGAGACCATCGCGCACTATCGCGAGCGTAATATCGGCTTCGTGATGTTTACCGTCGACTGCGAAGCGAATATCGGTCGCCGGCGCATTCCGAACGAGGAGATCGCGGGCTTCGCGCAGGAAAACCCGGACATCATGATTGCCTTCGCGAGCATCGATCCGCACAAGGGCCGCATGGGCGTGCGCGAGGCGCGTCGACTGGTGGAGGCGTTCGGCGTGCGCGGCTTCAAGTTCCATCCGACGATGCAGGGCTTCTTCGCCAACGACCGCATGGCGTATCCGATGTACGAACTCATCGCCGAGTACAAACTCACGGCGGTGTTTCACAGCGGGCATTCGGGCATCGGCTCGGGCATGCCGGGCGGCGGCGGACTGCGTCTCAAGTATTCGGAGCCGATGCATCTCGACGATGTCGCGACCGATTTCCCTGACATGAACATCGTGATCGCGCATCCGTCATGGCCCTGGCAATCGCAGGCGCTGTCGATCGCGCTGCACAAACCGAACGTCTACATCGATCTGTCGGGCTGGTCGCCGAAGTACTTTTCTCCGGAGTTGATTCAATACGCGAATTCGCTGCTGCGCGAGAAGATGCTGTTCGGCTCCGACTTCCCGCTCATCGCCCCGGATCGTTGGCTGAAGGACTTCGAGACGGCGGGGTTTCGCGATGACGTCAAACCGCTGCTGCTCAAGGACAACGCGGCACGCATGCTGGGACTGTCGGGCGGCGCGTCGGCGCAAGCTGCCGCCTGACGCGACATGTCGCGAACGCGCTCAGCGCAGCCCCGGCATGCCGTAGCGCACGCGCGCGGCTTCGCGCATGGCGCTGATGAGCATCTGCTCGGGCGGTGTGGGCACCGTGTCGTTGCGCCACAAAATGCCGATGGACTCCTCTGTGCCTTTCGTCGCGAAGGGCAGGGCGCACAGTGCGCCATCGGCAAGATCGTCCTGCACCGTGATCTCGGAGGCGATCCAGACGACGTCGTCGCGCAGCGTCATGGCGCGCGCGAGCGACATCGACAGCAGCTCGGAATAGTCGTCCAGCGTGCCCACGCCGTGCGCGCGCAGGAAGCTATCGGCCGTGTGACGAAGAATCGTGCCGTGCGGCGGCAGCACCACGTGATAGTTCGCAATGTCGGCCATCGACACGCTGCGTTGCTGCACGAGCGGATGCTCGGGCCGCACGACCACACACAGCGGCGTGGCGCACAGGTGCTCGAAGGTGAGCCCCGCCATCCCTTCCGGGTCGGACATGCGCCCGAGGGCGAGCGTGACCTGACCGGATTTCAGTTGGGTGAGCAGTTGCTGGTTCGCCCCGGTGTGCACCTGCACCACGATGCCGGGCCACTCGCGCCGGAAGGCTTCGAGCACGCCGGGCATCATCGCGGCGGCCAGCGTGGGCAATACCGCGATCTCGATCACGCCGCCGGTCTGGCCGACGGCGCGCGAAAGCACGTCGATGCCCTGACGCAGCGCGCTCACGCTGGCGCCCGCATGCCGCAGGAACAATTCGGCCTGCGCGGTGGGCCGGGCGCCGTTGCGGCCCCGGTCGAACAGACGCACGCCCAGCAGGCCTTCCAGTTCGGCAATCGTCTTGCTGACGGCCGGTTGGGTAATGGACAGCGCTTCGGCCGCGCGCTGCAAGCTGCCATGCTGCGCGACCGCCAGCAGGCATTGCAGATGCCGCAGCTTGATGCGCCCGTCGAGAAGGTGTCTTTCCATGCCGGAAAGTTATGAAAAGCCTAAGAAAATGTCAATAAATATATCCGTTGATTATGGATATAGTGTCGAAAACAAGCTGGCGACCGGCCAACGTGCCTGCCAGATCAGTCAACACAAAATGGAGTGAGACCATGTCGAAGACGACAACCGTCCTGCGCCCCCGCGACTGGGATTCCCATCCCAGGCTGATTGACAGCGGGTACAAGTCCACGGCGCTGCGCGGGCCCAAACAACTGCTCGTGCCGGTCAGGCAGAACCTCGCGGATCTGCGCTCGCCGGTCTACGGCAATGGCATCATCGGCGCGCTAGACGGCGATCTCACGCGTAATGCCGTTCGTAATGGCGAACCGCTGGGCGAGCGCATGATCGTCACCGGCCGTGTGCTCGACGAAGGCGGCCGCCCGGTGCCGAACACGCTCGTGGAACTGTGGCAGGCCAACGCGTGCGGGCGCTACGTCCATAAGGTCGACCAGCACGACGCGCCGCTCGATCCGAACTTCCTCGGCGCCGGCCGCGCGATGACCGACGCCGACGGACGCTACAAATTCCTGACGATCAAGCCGGGCGCGTATCCGTGGAAGAACCACCACAACGCATGGCGTCCGCAGCATTTGCACTTCTCGGTGTTCGGGCACTACTTTGCGACCCGGCTGGTGACGCAGATGTACTTCCCGGGCGATCCGCTCCTCGCTTACGACCCGATCTTCCAGGCGACGCCGGCGCAGGCACGCGACCGCCTGATTGCGCGCTTCTCGATGGATATCACCGAGCCGGAATACGCGCTGGGGTACGAATTCGACATCGTGTTGCGCGGTGCCGACCAAACGCCGATGGAGTCCTGAGCCATGTCCAACACGTCAGATCTCAAGCAAACGCCGTCGCAGACCGTCGGTCCATACTTCGCCTACGGCCTGTCGCCGGAACAATACCTGTACGACTTCAAGAGCGCTTTCACGCCGGTCGTCGCGAGCGATCGCGCTGACGGGGAGCACATCCGTCTGATCGGTCAGGTATTCGACGGCGCGGGCAATCCGATCAACGATGCCCTGATTGAAATCGTGCAGGCCGACGCCCATGGGCGCTACGTGCAGACGGCCGACGATATCGAGCGCACCGGGTTCGCCGGGGCGGGCCGTTGCGGTACCGGTACGGATGCCGAGAACCGTTTCGTCATCGAGACCGTCAAGCCCGGCGCGGCTGTGCAGGGAGATGCCCCGCGCATCGATGTCGTGCTGACGATGCGGGGCTTGCTCAATCATCTGTTTACGCGTATCTATTTCGACGACGAGGCTGCGGCCAACGCGCTGGACCCCGTGCTGCAACAAGTGCCGGCCGAGCGTCGTCACACGCTGATCGCCCGGCGTGAGACGAACGGTGGACGGGTGACGTACCGGTTCGACATCCGTATGCAGGGGGACGAGGAGACGGTGTTCCTCGACCTGTGATGTCGCACCCGTCATCGGCAACCTAAACCGATACGTCAGACCAGAACTGGCGCGGCTTCGGGCTGCCGGCATGCGAATGCCGGCAGCCCGTGGCCGTATCTGCATTTTGCAACGCACCAACAACGCACCTAACATCGATTTCCCGATGACGGAACTGCTTGATTCCTTGCTGCGCGGCGCGGCCGTGTCGACGCGATTTTCCCGCGACGCCACGCTCCAGAGCATGCTCGACTTCGAAGTGGCGCTGGCCGCCGCCGAAGCCGAAACGGGACTGATCCCGGCCACCGCCGTTGCGCCGATTACCGCGGCCGCGCGCGCCGGCGACCTCGATTGGGAGGCGCTGCGCGACGCGGCTGCCTGCGCGGGCAACCTCGCCATCCCGCTGATCAAACAACTCACTGCGCGCGTGAAGACGCTCGACGCCGACGCCGCCCGCTATGTGCACTGGGGCGCGACCAGTCAGGACGCCATCGACACCGGCCTCGTACTACAGATACGCGGCGCCCTCGACGATCTCGGCACCGATCTCGACGCGCTGATTCAGCAACTCGCGGCGCAAGTGCGCCAGCATCGCACCACGGTCATGATCGGACGGACGTGGCTTCAGCACGCCTTGCCCATCACCTTCGGCCTTAAACTCGCCGGCACGCTCGACGCATTGCTGCGTGCGCGCGCCGACCTCACGAGCGTGCGCGATCAGGTGCTTTGCGTGCAGTTCGGCGGTGCGGCGGGCACGCTGGCCTCGCTCGGCACGCACGGCCCCGCGGTGGCGGCGGCGCTGGCGCGTCACCTCGGATTGTCGGACGCGGCGACGCCCTGGCACGGGCAGCGCGACCGGATCGTGCGCGTGGGAAGCTGGGCAGCGTCGCTGACCGGCTCGCTGGGTAAGTTCGCTCGCGATACGGCCCTGCTCACGCAGACGGAAGTCGGCGAGATCGCGGAAGCCTCCGGCCCGGGGCGCGGCGGCTCGTCCACCATGCCGCACAAGCGCAACCCGGTCGGCTGCGCGGCCATCCTCGCGGCCGCCGCGCGCACGCCGCAACTCGTCGCCACGCTGTTCGGCGCGATGCAACAGGACCATGAGCGCGGACTCGGCACCTGGCATGCGGAGTGGGAGACCTTGCCCGAACTGCTCATGCTGTGCGGTGGTGCGCTGGCGACGGCGCGCACGCTCGTGCAGGACTGGACGGTCGACGTGTCTCGCATGCGTGCGAATCTCGACGTCACCCATGGGCTGATCATGGCCGAAGCCGTGACGATGGCGCTCGGCGAATCGATGGGGCGACTCGAAGCGCATCGGCGCGTGGAGGCCCGTTGTCGCGATGCGCTCGCGCAGGGGCGTCACCTGCTCGACGTGCTTCGCGAGGACGCCGACATCATCCGCATTCTGTCCGGCGAGGCGCTTGAACGCCTCACGGATCCCCAACACTATCTCGGCGCTGCCGACACGTTCGTGAGCCGTGTGCTCGCACAGGTGGACGTGGCAACGGCCGCGCCGTCTTCACCTTCCGGCAGGACATCCCAATGAACGATCAGGAACGCTACGACAACGGCATGGAAGTGCGACGCGGCGTGCTCGGCGACGCGCACGTGGACCGCACGCTCACCCGCCGCAACGAGTTCAACGACGACTTCCAGGACTTCATCACGCGCTTCGCCTGGGGCGACATCTGGACCCGCCCGGGCCTCACGCGCCGCATGCGCAGCATGATCACGCTCTCGCTGCTTATCGCGCTCAATCGCGGCGACGAATTCCGCATGCACGTGCGCGCCGCGTTCAACAACGGTGTGACGCGCGAAGAGATGAAGGAGCTGTTCATGCATGCCGCGCTGTACGCCGGCCTGCCCGCCGCCAATCAGGCGATTCACGATGCCGAGAAGGTCTTCGCGGAGATGGAAGCCGCCGAGCCGGGATCGACGACGCGCGCATCGAAATCCGCTGCGCCGGACGCGCAAGGTTGAGGGGACAAGACAAATGACCGTGGAACGTTTGATCGACGTGGGCGATGCCCAACTGCGCGTGGCTATCGATGGCGACGACCATGCGCCAGCGCTCGTGCTCTCGAACTCGCTGGGCACGACGCTGGAGATGTGGGCGCCGCAAGTGCCTGCGCTTGCACGTGAATTCCGTGTGATCCGTTACGACACGCGGGGGCATGGCGGTTCGTCCGTCACGCCCGGGCCGTACGTGATCGATCAACTGGGGCGCGACGTCGTCGCCCTGCTCGACGCACTGGACATCGAGCGCGCCAGTCTCGCCGGCGTGTCGATGGGCGGCATGACGGGCATGTGGCTGGGTATTCACGCGCCGCAGCGTCTGGATCGCCTCGCCATCGTGTGCTCGTCGGCCCATATCGGCGCCGAGGACGTGTGGAACGGCCGCATTCGTGCCGTGCAGGCCGATGGGATGACCGCCGTGACCGATGCGGTCGTGTCGCGCTGGTTCACGCCGGAATATGCGCAGCGTGAGAGCGCCACCGTCGAACGGATGAAGGCGATGTTCCGCTCGCTCGCCCCGGCGGGTTATGCCGCGGCATGTGCGGCGGTGCGCGACATGAATCAACTGGACGAGATCGCCGCGATCACGGCGCCGACGCTGATCGTGACCGGCGCCGGCGATCTGGCGACGCCGCCGGCCATGTCGACGGCGATGGTCGAGCGCATTCGTGGCGCGCAGCAGGTGATCGTGCCCGGGGCGCATCTGTCGAACATCGAGTGCGCCCCTGCCGTGACCGACGCGTTGCTGAGCTTCCTGCGCGGCTGAGCGGTTGCGATGGCGCCGATGTCGTTCCGTCGGCGCGATCGTCAGTCACCTTGGTATGTCGCCCTCGCGGGATGCCCGGGCCACATCAGGGCAACAGTTCTGCGGACAGCGCCGAGTCGTCGCCCAGATGCGCGTGTTGCGCCGTACGCCGGAAGGCGGACGGCGTCACGCCGACATGGCGCTTGAACACGCGGCAGAAATACGCCGGGTCCTGAAACCCGAGTTCGTAGGCGACGTGCGAGACCGGCGCGGGAATGTAGATGAGTTTGCGCCGCGCTTCGAGCATCAGACGATCCTGCACCAGATCGAACGCCGATTTGCCCGAGATACGCCGGCACAGACGATTGAGCTTGCTCTCCGTCACATGCAGGCGTTCGGCGTAGGCGGGTACGGCCCACGCTTCGGTGTAGTGCGTTTCCACGAGCGCGCGAAACCGCGCGAACAGATCCAGTTCCGTGCGTCCCGTGCGCGTGGCGGAATCGTGATGCGCATGCAGGCGTGCGAGCAATAGCAGCACGCTGCGCGTGAGCCATCCGACCATTTCCGCGTGCCCCAGTTGCGGGCGCGAAAACTCGTCCATGATGAGACCGAGCAGCGTGTAGAGACGATCGCGTGTTTGCGGCGCATCGGCCAGCGCGAACAGCCACGGTTTGCGAAGCAGCGAGGTCATGTCGGCATCCGCACCGATGGCGGCGTCGAATGGCACGCTCTGCGCCATGGTGAGTACGAAGCCGTGCGCGCCGCGCGAGAAGCGGAAGTTGTGCACGGCCGACGGGTGCACCGTGATGACGGCGGGACCTTCGACTTCCCACGTCGCATCGTCGACATTTGCCTCGACCTTGCCTTCGAAGATCGCGAGCACCTGAAACAGACCCAGATGGCGATGCGTATCGATATGCCAGTCGTAGAGACGGCTGCGTGTCTCGATCCATTCGATATGGACGAAGTCGCCGCTGTCGGTTTCGGTCAACTCACCGTACAACGAGAATTCCGGAATCGCCTCGCGCGCCGCGCGCAGCCGGGATGACGCGCCTGACATACTGGTTTTCCCTTGGTCGAAGTTGTCGAAAAAGTACAAGAAAGTCGCCGATTCATCCATTCAACGCGACGTGCGCGCTCCATAAGATATGACGCATTCGCCCCTCGTGACAAGGCGTTAAAAAAGCACTTAGGACAGGCGCGCGGGCATGCGTGTTTACGCGTAGTCCTAAGTGGGGCAGCGAGCGTGAGACAACCAAGAAATGCAATTCGTCCGCTGCCGGGGCTTCCTCCTTTTGCCTGATTCATGTCGCGAGATGCCCGGCGCAGGTGTGCCGGACGTGGGCGGTGCAATCACAGGAGACAACCTATGCGCACCCATTACCCCGTCGTCATCGTCGGCGCTGGTCCCGCCGGCTTGCTGCTTTCCCATCTGCTGCATCTCAAGGGTATCGATTCGATCGTGCTCGAATCGCGCTCGCGTGCGGCGGTCGAGTCGACCATCCGCGCCGGTGTGCTGGAGCAGGGCACGATGGACATCCTCAACGACACGGGCGTGGGTGAGCGCATGCGCCGTGAAGGCGCGGTGCACCACGGTGTCGAACTGGCCTTCGGCGGGCAGCGTCATCGCATCGCGCTGACCGAGCTGACCGGGCGCTCGATCACGGTCTACGCGCAGCACGAGGTCATCAAGGATCTGATCGCGGCGCGTGAGGCGGCGCAGGGCGAGATCCTGTTCGATGTCTCGGACGTGTCGGTTCACGATGTCGACAGCACGCAACCGAGCGTGCAGTTCACCGTGGACGGACAACCGCGACGCCTCACCTGCGATTTCATCGCCGGCTGCGATGGCTTCCACGGCGTGTGCCGTCCGGCCATGCCCGCGTCGGTGCGCAAGGAATACCAGCGCGTGTACCCGTTCGGCTGGTTCGGCGTGCTGGTCGAGGCCCCGCCGTCGTCGGACGAACTGATCTACGCTGCACACGAGCGAGGCTTTGCGCTGATCAGTACGCGCTCGCCGACGGTGCAGCGCATGTACTTCCAGTGCGATCCCAACGAGCGCGCCGAGACGTGGAGCGACGCGCGTATCTGGGAAGAACTGCACACGCGCACGGAGAGCGACGACGGCTGGCGTCTCACGGAAGGTCCGATCTTCCAGAAGAACGTGGTTGCCATGCGCAGCTTCGTCGCCACGCCGATGCAGTACGGACGTCTCTTTCTCGCGGGCGACGCGGCGCACATCGTGCCGCCGACCGGCGCGAAGGGGATGAACCTCGCGGTGGCCGACGTTTGGCGGCTGTCGCACGCGCTCGACGACTTCTTTCACCGCGACAGTGAGGCGGCGTTGCAGGGGTATTCGGCGGCGGCGCTCAAGCGCATCTGGCGTGCGGAACACTTCTCGTACTGGATGACCCGCATGCTGCATCGTCTGGACGACGCTACGCCGTTCGAGCAACAGATGCAGCGCGCCGAGCTGGAGTACGTGGTGAGTTCGCGTGCGGCGTCGCTGATGCTGGCGGAAAACTACGTCGGCCTGCCGCTTGCCTGAGCCGGAGCCGTTTGAACGGGTCTGGGCGGGCCTGAGCGGGCCTGATGGGGCGGCGGGCCGTGGCCACCGTCTCAAGGACCACACCACCGGTGTGCTATAACCGCCACCGGTGGCGTCACGCATAACCGCCCGTTATGGATGGCCTGACGAAAGATCATTTCGACAGGCGGGATATGGACGTACATTAGCGGCAGAAATCTGCTTTGCCGCCAAGCCGCGATGCCGCATCAAGACGGCAGGACGGACAGACCCCCTGCGCGCGCCACCCCCGACACACGGATGCGCACCGGCGGTGATCGATTTCCAAAAAAATAATGGAATGAACAACGGAGCGCTCGCGCCCCGAGGAGACAGCGTCATGAATCATCCGCGCACGGTGGACGTGCCCGCCTACATCAACGCTCAGCGCTTTTCCAGCTATCAGTGGCTGGTGCTGATCCTGTGTTTCTTCATCGTGGCCATCGACGGCTTCGATACCGCCGCCATCGGTTACATCGCGCCGTCGCTGGTGCAGCAATGGCATATCGACAAGGGCTCGCTCGGCCCGGTGCTTTCGGCCGCTCTGTTCGGGCTGGCAGGCGGGGCGATCTTCGCCGGGCCGCTGGCCGACAAGGCAGGCCGCAAGACCATACTCGTGTTGTCTGTGGTGTTCTTCGGCGTGGCGAGTCTTGCCACGGCCTTCGCGCAGGATCTTCAGACGCTGACCGTGCTGCGCTTTCTAACGGGCCTCGGACTCGGCGCTGCGATGCCGAATGCCGTGACGCTGATTTCCGAATACGCGCCGCAAGCGCGCCGTGCCGTGATCGTCAACACGATGTTCTGCGGCTTTCCGCTCGGCGCTTCCGTTGGCGGTTTCGTGGCCTCGTGGCTGATTCCGCATTTCGGCTGGCATAGCGTGCTGGTGCTTGGCGGCGTGCTGCCGCTGGTGCTCTCGGTGTTGCTGATTGCGTGCCTGCCGGAGTCGGTGAAGTTTCTCGTGGTCAAGCAGAAGCCGGTGGCGCGCGTGCGTCGCATCCTGTCGCGTATCGCGGGCGAGTCGTTCGACGATGTGAACACGTTCACCGTGAATGAAGCCGCGCCGAAGCGCGCCGGTTCGGCCATCGGCGTAGTGCTCTCGAAGCAGTACGGTTTTGGCTCGGTGATGCTGTGGGTGACCTACTTCATGGGCCTCGTGATCTTCTATCTGCTCACCAGCTGGATGCCGATCCTGTTCAAGGACGCGGGTTTCACGGTCGAGCGCGCCGCACTGATTACGGCCTTGTTCCCGCTCGGTGGCGGCATCGGCACGATCCTGTCGGGCTGGCTGATGGACAAGTTCAACGCGCAGAAGGTGGTGGCGGTCGGCTACGCGCTCACGGCGGTGCTGGTGTATGCGGTCGGGCAGGCGATCGGCGACATCGGCATGCTCGTCACGCTGATCTTCCTCGCGGGCACGGCGATGAACGGCGCGCAATCGTCGATGCCGTCGCTGGCCGCCATGTTCTACCCGACGAATGGCCGTGCCACGGGCGTGGCATGGATGCTCGGCATCGGACGCTTCGGCGGCATCGCCGGTGCGTTGCTCGGCGCGGAACTCGTGCGCCGTCATCTGGGATTTTCCGCGACGTTCTCGCTGCTGGCGATTCCGGCGGTGATCGCGACGATCGCACTGCTCGCAAAGAACGCATGGGAGCGCACGCGCGGCGACGTGCCGGCGCAGAACGCTGCCGAAGCCCGTAATTCCGCGGCGATGCACTGATCGACGGATCGACGATTGACCGTGCTGTTGCTGTACCGGACGCGGCGCCTTATGCGCCGCGTTTTTTATTGCAGGCAGAGCGTGGGCGGAACGTCAGCGCTTCCCAAGCGCGTCGATCATCGCCATCGCGGCGGCCGGGTTGCGCTCCTTGAAGCCGCTGATGACATAGAGGAACACGTCGCGATGTTTGGCCTTGAGCGGCGCTTTGGCGACGGTGTCGAGATCGTCAGGCATGCCACCGGCGGCGAACGTCGTCGCGCGGTCCAGCCATTGCGCCATCGCCTTCGGGGCATAACCGAGTTTGTAGCGCTCCTGCGTGCCCATCAGCCGCGCGTAGACGAACGGCGCCGTGCTGTCGGCGATGCATGGAAACTTGGCATCACCGGCGAGCACGATGGCCATCTCGTACTTGCGCGCCAACGCGACGAACTCGGGTGTCGCAAAGCTCTCGTGACGCACTTCCAGCGCATGACGGATCGTGTGTCCGCCCGCCGTTGTCGGCAGCAGATTCAGGAAGTGTTCGAAGTCTTGCGCGTCAAACGTCTTCGTCGGTGCGAATTGCCAGTTCACCGGGCCGAGTTTCCTGCCCAGTTCCAGCACGCCGCTGTCGAAGAAGCGCGCCACGGAGTCGCCCGCTTCGGCCAGCACGCGGCGATGCGTGGCGTAGCGCGACGCCTTCACTGAGAACACGAAGTCGTCTGGCGTTTCTTCGAACCAGTTGCGAAACGTCGCAGGCTTTTGCGAGCCGTAGAACGTGCTGTTGATTTCGATGGAGGTGAGGTGTCGGCTCGCATATTCGAGTTCGCGGCGCCTGGGCCACTTCTCGGGATAGAACGTGCCTTGCCACGGGGCGAAATTCCAGCCGCCGACGCCAATGCGAATGCGCTTGTCGTCGGTGGCGGGAGTCGGCGTCTTGGGGGATCGGGTCGTCGCCATCGGAGAGTGACGCACGCGGCGGTGCGTTGTCGGTGGGATCAAGTCCCCGATGGTGGATCAACGACGTGGCGCGCGTCAACCTTGTACGAATGCACGCCACGTGCCGATGGATCTCGACGCTCAGACGCGCTTGCGTCCCAGATGCAGCATGCGCTCGCGCACTTCTTCTTCTGAGCGCCAGTGTTCGGCCGGTTTCACCAGATCGCTGCGACTGATGATGCCGACGAGCTTGCGTGACGTCGCATCGCTCACGACCGGCAAACGCTCAAGTTGATGCGCGGCCAAACGTGCGGACACGATGCGCCCGGTCTCCGAAGGCAGCGCGACGAGCGGTGGATTCACGCCATACAACTGCCCGAGCGTTTGCAGTCCCTGCGTCTGCGCGCGGGTGAGCGCCTGCCGGTCGACCATGCCAAGGACGGCGCGCGACGCGTCGACGACCGGGTAGGCGCGATGACGCTGACTCGCACCGAACGCCTGCTGCGCGGTGTCTTCGATGGACATCTCGGCACGCAGCGATTCCGGATCACGTGTCATCAGTTCGCCCACGTGCAGGCGCTCCAGCGGATCGACCCCGTATTCGCGATGGATGTGGCGTCCGCGTCGCGCGATCTTCTCCGTCATGATCGAGCGCGGCATGATCCAGATCGTGACGCCGTAGGACACGCCGCAGGTCAGCAGCAGCGGCAGCAGGGCGTTGACGTCGTGCGTCAGTCCCAGTGCGAAGACGATCGCCGTGAGCGGTGCGCCAAGCACGCCTGCGAGCGTGGCCGCCATGCAGACGAGCGCCCAGAGCGTGATGTCGCCGCCGGGCAGCACGGGTGCGAGCAACGTGCCGAGGCCTGCGCCGATCATGAGCAGCGGCGCGAGCACGCCGCCGGACGTGCATGACCCCAGCGCAATCGCCCAGATGAGCGCCTTGACGAGCAGCAGCGCGAGCGCGGCGTGCATCGTGAAATGTCCGGCAAGCAGATCGGCGATGACGTCGTAACCGACCCCCAGCGCGCGCGGTTCGAGATAGCCGCCAATGCCCACGGCGAGACCGCCGATGGCAGGCCACCACATCCAGTGCACGGGCAGCTTGTGGAAGGCGTCTTCGATGGCGTACAGCGCGCGCGACATCCCTGCGGAGAGCAGGCCCGCGCACACCCCGGCAATCAGGCAGGAGACCAGCGCAATGGGCGAGACGGCGGGTGTCGTCATCGGAAAGAGGGGCCCGGCTTCAAGCAGCAGCGGGCGGGCGAAACCGGCGACGGCGCACGCCACGATCACCGGCAGCAGACTGCGCGGCCGCCATTCGAACAGCAGCAGCTCCACGGCCAGCAGCACGGCGGCGACCGGCGTGCCGAAGACTGCCGTCATGCCCGCCGTGGCGCCGGCCACGAGCAAGGTCTTGCGCTCGGCGGCGCTCAGGTGGAAGTACTGTGCGATGAGCGAGCCGACGGCCCCGCCCGTCATGATGATCGGGCCTTCCGCGCCGAACGGGCCGCCGCTGCCGATCACGATGCCGGACGAGAGCGGCTTGAGCACGGCCACGCGCGGCGACATCTTGCTCTTGCCGAACAGAATCGCCTCGATGGCTTCGGGAATGCCGTGTCCGCGAATCTTGTCGCTGCCGAAGCGCGCCATGACGCCGACGATCAGACCGCCGATGACGGGCAGGGCAATGACTGCGATGCCGAGGGTGTTTTGCGACGGCGAGTGCGCGGCGAACGAGAGCGTCTGATAGAAGAAGAGGTTGGTGAACCCCTGAATCAGATTGAGCAGCAGCCAGGCGGCGGGCACACCGCAGAAGCCGATGACGGCCGCCAGAGCAATGAGGCGCGGCAGCCCCGGCGCGCGCGCGAAATCGCGCGCATGCGCGGGAAGCGGCATCGGGGCGTGTGTCGACGCCGATGCCTGTGCCGGAGTGGAGTGAGGTGCAGAAGCCATGACGGTACCGGGATTACAGATGGACGCCACGAATGTGGAAGATGTCGGCGAAGGTGCTCAGTTCGTTGCGATGCTGGGCCGCGAGATTCGCCAGACACGCTTCGCCCGCCGGGGACAGATGAATTTCCACGACGCGCCGGTCGCTCTCGTTCTGACGACGCGTGACGAGCCCGGCCTTCTCGCAGCGGGCAACGAGCGCAACCACGCTGTGATGCACGGCCTGAAGCCGCTCCGCTAATTCACTGATAGACGCCCACTCCCGCCCCGGGATACCTTTGACGTGCAGCAACAACAGATACTGCTGCGGCGTGATGCCTCCCTCGCGTGCCGCCGTCTCGCTGAAATTGAGAAAGCGCCGCAGCCGATAGCGAAATTCCGAGAGCGCCTCGAAGTCGCTCTTCGTCAGGGCGTGCGCTGTGATCGGCGCGTCGGGCACTTCGGGGGCATGTTGCTGCGCCGGATGGTCCGGGGGAGTCGATGCAGTCATAAGTCAGCGGCTAAGAATATGGGAGACGTCTGAAAGCCGAAAAATATATCACATTGCGATATAAATGACGGTCTTAGGGATAGCCGGGGTGACAAATCTGGGCGGTCGCGTGCAGAATCGCGAAAAAACGAGACTCAGTCGTTACTGGAAACTCGATCCCCGCCAGGACGTAGCAGTGCCGGAGTGTGGTTTGCCAATCGCCGCTAGCCGGCGCAGGCGTCCTCCGAGCGGGCCGACCTCTGACAGGGAGGAGACATGGCTTCCACGGTCCGACGCCGCTGGCGTACGGGAACGTTGTTGTTGCTGTCGGTGGCACTCGGTTCGACCGTTGCCGCTTATCACTACGCCACCGGTTTCGAAATCGGCGGCGGCGTCTTTCAGCAGATCGGTTTCGGACGTCAGGGCACGTCGTCCGGACCGGGCGCGCACGCGCGCGGCGCCCCACGGCAATGCGCGGGAAGCGATTGCCGTGACGACGGCGAATCTCCGCCACGCTGAACCCCACGTTTCAAACGCCTTCCTGAGCACGGATACCCCGGATCGGCTCCGCCTGGACCGTCGATCCGTCGTCCCGGCCCCGCGCTTGTTGTGCGGCGGCAACGCATGCTCACGGCCAATCTGACTGTCACAGGCCGCGTGCTAGCATCGCGGCACTAAACCAGAACGATGCCGGATACCACGGCAAACGTCAGGGGCGCAACATCTCAGCGGGGAATGTAGTGAAGTTTGATTTCGGAATACACCGTAGGACCGGTCGCGCCTATTGCTACGCGATCTCACCCTCTGCAACGACGATCGACACGGGCATGCGCGAACGCGGTTCGCCGTCTCGACGATCCGGGTTGTCAGCCGACGCTCGCCAATCCTCGTTCTTGACGTGGCCCAACGCCATCTAACGTCCTCCAACGCCTCTCCCCCTTTTTTGAGTTGCAAGTAACACATGAACTGCAAGGCAATGGCTTTTGCCGTGGCGACGCTCGCATGCACGGCGCATGCGCACGCCATCGAAATGTACGGCACCGTGGGCACCGAAGGTCTGGGCTACGGTATGGGTGTCGGTATCACGCGTCATATCGGTGCGCGTGCCGACGTGAATGGGCTGGCGCTGTCGCATAGCTTTACGGCCGGTGAAGTGCGCTACAACGGCAAGGCGCGTTTCCTGCACGGCGGCATTTATGCGGACTTCTTCCCGGCCCCCGCAACGTTACCGTTTCGCCTGACGGCGGGCGTGCTGGTCGGCAACGACCATGTCGATCTCGTGGGCCACGCGGTGCAGGACGTCTATGTCTATCGCGGCGTAGCCTATCCGACGGCGGGGCAATCGGTGACCGGCCGTATCAAGCTGCCGACGGTGCGCCCGTATCTCGGTATCGGTTTCGGCCACGCACCGGAAGGCACGCCCGGCTGGTCGATGTCGTTCGACGCAGGTGTCGCGTACGGCCGGCCGAAGGTCGACCTCAACGTGTCGCCGTTCATCACTGCCATCGTCGGACAGGCAACCGTCGATGCACAGCGTCAGGAGCTTCAGGACAAGGCTGACCGGCTTCGCTTCTACCCCGTCGTGAAGCTCGGCGTGACGTATCGCTGGTAATGCACGTTTGCGGCCCGGCGAAGCGCAACGCTCGCCGGGCCGTGACCGCCGGCGTCATCCGTCTCGCTCGTTACACGGCGATTGGGCTTCACATGCCGCGTCTTCGATCTGAATCGTGGCGTGCTCCACGTTGAAGCGCGTGGCCAGCCGTTGCTGCACGGCGACCATGGCGTCGCGCGTGCTCGCGCCGGGCGCGGGCACGGCATGCAAGGTGATCATGTGACGCTCGCCCGTAATCGACCACGCGTGGATGTGATGCACGCTGCGCACCTGTGTGACCGTGGCCTCCAGATCGGCCTTGATTTCCGTAGGGTTGAGCGAGTCGGGCGTGCCTTCGAGCAGGATGTGGGCGGATGACCTCACGATGCCCCACGCGCTCTTCAGAATGATGACCGCCACGAAGATCGACAGCAGCGGGTCGATGGGCATCCAGCCGGTGAGCAGAATGACGACGGCCGCGACGATCGCCGCTGCCGAGCCCAGCATGTCGCCCAGCACGTGTAACCAGGCGCCGCGCATGTTCAGATTCTCGCGGTTGCCGCCATGCAACACCATGAACGCGGCGATGTTCGCGAGCAGCCCCGCAAACGCCACGATAAGCATCGTCGTCCCCACAATCGGTACCGGCTCGGTAAACCGTCGGATCGCTTCGATCACGATCCATCCCGCAATGACGAACAGCGCGCATCCGTTGACGAATGCCGCCAGCACTTCGAGCCGCTTGTAACCGTAGGTCAATTGCAGCGTCGCCGGTCGCTTGCCGTAGTGAATCGCGATCCAGCTAAAAGCGAGCGCGGCCGCATCGCTCACCATGTGGCCGGCGTCGGCGAGCAGCGCAAGCGAGCCGGAGAGCAGGCCGCCGACAATTTCGATCACCATGAAAACCGCGATGAGCACGAAGGCGATGCCGATCCGCCGCTGATCGGTCACGCCACTGGCATGGCTATGACCTGCGTGGCTGTGTCCCGCATGGCTGTGTCCGGCGTGCGTGTGGTGAGCGTGATCGTGGTCGCCGTCTCCATCGCTGCCGTTGCCGTGCGGATGATCGTGGTCGTGCGCCTCGTGCGCCTTGTGCGATGGGTTTGGCATGGCTTACCTCGCGTCGGGATGCCTCGATTGTAATCCTGCGCTGCTTGTCTGCCTTAGCGTCTGCCTGATGACGGCACGTCGAAGGCGCGCCCGTCGTAGGCACAGAGGCGGGGAGTGAGAGGTCGCGCGGTAATATCCCGCGATGGACTCCCTCCTTGCCGCTTCCGCCCGCGCGCTGGCCGCGGGCGATCCGCTTGGCGCATTGCGCCGTGTCGCCCTTCGCGACGATCCGCCGGCGCTTGCGCTGCGCGGAATCGCGATGGCGCAGCTCGGCGATTATCCCCTCGCCCGCGATCTGCTCAAGCGGGCGGCGCGTGGCTTCGGTGCACATGAAGCACTTGCGCGGGCACGGTGCGTCGTCGCCGACGCCGAAGTCGCGCTCGCCATGCGCGACATCGGCGGCACCCTTCGCGCATTGCAGACGGCGGCGGCGTATCTCGCATCGCATGGCGACGCACCGAACGCCATGCTCGCGCGGCTCATCGTGGCCCGGCGTCTGCTGCTGATGGGCAAGCTCGATGCGACGGCGCAGGCCCTCGATGAGGTGTCCCACAGTGACATCCCGGCACGTCTCGTTGCCGTGCATGCCCTGATTGCGGCAGAACTGGCGCTGCGCACCCTGCGCGTCGACGACGCACGTCATGCGCTTGGCCGCGCGCGATCCGCCGCCGACACCGCCGGTGTGCCAGCACTGCGCGCGGAGATCGACGGTCTTCATGACGTGCTGACGCGCCCCGCGGCGAGACGGTGGCAGCGCGGCAGAGAGCAGACGGTGTCGATCGAAACCGCCGCAGCGCTGGTGCACTCCGATACGCTGGTGATCGACGCCTGCCGTCGTGGTGTCGGCACGGGCAATGTGTGGCGTCCGCTGGCGAGGCGTCCGGTGCTCTTCACGCTCGCGTTGACGCTGGCCCGCGCCTGGCCGGGAGATGCCTCGCGCGAACGCCTGATCGCCGAAGCGTTTCACCTGCGCCGTCCCGAGGATATGGACGAGACGCATCGCGCACGTCTGCGCGTCGAGATCGGGCGTCTGCGTACGCTGCTTCGCGGCATCGCCGATATCGATGCCACGGCGGCCGGTTTCGCGCTGCGACCGTGTGGCCGCGCAGGCATGGCAAGCGAACCGGATGTCGCCGTGCTGCTTCCGCCCATCGATGGCGAACGGGCATCGCTCGTTGCGCTGCTTGCCGACGGCGCCGCGTGGTCGACGTCGGCGCTCGCGCTGGCCCTCGGCGCCAGTCAGCGCACGGTGCAGCGTGCGCTGAGCGAGCTGGAGACGCAGGGACGGGTGCGCGCAATCGGTCTGGCGCGCGCGCGTCGCTGGATGGCGCCTCCGCTCACCGAATTCACGACGATATTGTTACTCCCTGCCGGATGGGCGTTTGGCTAGAGTGGACTTGCACGCCGAACGTGGCGTCTCTACAGAAGACAGGAGCCTGACATGACGAGCAAACCCCAGCAGCAAAGCCGCCTTCAAACGACCGCCGTGAGTGCGGCCGACATCACCAGCGAATATGGTCCGTTCCCGGGCTTCGATCGCATCCACGGCGTGACCTTCGACGGACGGCAGGTATGGGCCGCTACCGGCGAAGCGCTGGTGGCCTTCGATCCGTCTAACGGCGCAGTCAGCCGCACGCTCGACGCGCCGAGCGATGCCGGTACCGCATTCGACGGCAAGCATCTCTATCAAATCGCGGAATCGCGCATCGACAAGATCGATCCGTCGACCGGTCGCGTGCTGCATTCGATCCCGGCGCCCGCCGACCGGGGCAGCAACTCCGGGCTCACGTGGGCCGAAGGCAGCCTGTGGGTCGGTCAGTACCGCGACCGCCGCATCCTGCAAATCGACCCGGCGGACGGACGCGTGTTACGCACCATCGAGTCCGACCGCTTCGTCACGGGCGTGACGTGGGCGAACGACGAACTGTGGCACGGCACGTGGGAGAACGAACAGAGCGAGCTGCGTCAGGTCGACCCGACCAGCAGCGAAGTCCTCAAGCGCGTGCAAATGCCGGATGGCGTGGTCGTGAGCGGCCTGGAGTACGACGGACACGGGACCTTCTACTGCGGCGGTGCAACCAGCGGCAAGGTGCGTGCCGTGCGCTACCCCAAGGCCTGACGCCCCCCTTGTCCGCATGGCCGCCGCCGGGGGGCGCGGCGAGGCCATAGCCGCCAGGCTATCGACATCGATAGTCTGGCTTAATCGCATAGATTCTAAGAATCAATTTCAATTGATCGATAGCATTCGGCATACTGGCAACACTTTCCACCCCGTCCAAGAGACAACGTCATGCCGATCATCAACACCCAGATCAAGCCGTTCAAAGCCAACGCCTACCAAAATGGCGACTTCATCACCGTGACCGACGAGACCCTGAAGGGCAAGTGGTCGGTGGTGGTGTTCTACCCGGCCGACTTCACCTTCGTGTGCCCGACCGAACTTGGCGATCTGGCCGACAACTACGAAGAATTCAAGAAGCTGGGCGTTGAAATCTACAGCGTCTCGACCGACACGCATTTCACGCACAAGGCCTGGCACGACACGTCGGACACGATCCAGAAGATCCAGTACCCGATGGTTGCCGACCCGACGCTGGCGATCTCGCGCAACTTCGACGTGCTGATCGAGGAAGAAGGTCTGGCCCTGCGCGGCACGTTCGTGATCAACCCGGAAGGCGAGATCAAGCTGTGCGAAATCCATGACAACGGCATCGGCCGGGACGCCAAGGAACTGCTGCGCAAGGTGCAGGCCGCTCAGTACATCGCCGCTCACCCGGGCGAAGTGTGCCCCGCCAAGTGGACGCCGGGCGCTGAAACGCTGAGCCCGTCGCTCGACCTGATCGGCAAGATCTAAGCGTCACGCATGACCGAAACCGCATCGTAGTTTCGTTGCTGTAAGCGCCGCTCCCGTCACAGAGCGGCGTGTCCTGCCGGCGCGCGGGTCCCCCTAAACCCCGCTGCGCCGGCACCCAACCCCGAATTCCCGACAACTCATCTGCGCCAGCCGACGGCCGACGCGGTGGACCTCGCTCACCCTATCGAGACGGAAACAAAGCCATGTTGGACGCGAACCTCAAAGCCCAGTTGCAAACGTACCTCCAGAAAGTCACGCGCCCCATCGAGATCGCCGTGTGGCTCGACGATAGCCCCAAGTCTGCCGAAATGAAGGCGCTGGTCGACGAGATCGCGCCGCTGTCGGACAAGATTGCCGTCGTGTCGCGTGATGACGCCAACGAGCGTCGTCCGTCCTTCGCGATCGGCACGCCGGGTGAGGCGCCGCGCATCCGTTTCGCAGGGTTGCCGATGGGTCATGAGTTCACGTCGCTGGTGCTCGCGCTGCTGCACGTCGGTGGTCATCCGCTCAAGCTCGACGACGACACCATCGCGCAGGTTCGCGATCTCGATGGCGATTTCCGCTTCGAGACGTACATTTCGCTGTCGTGCCAGAACTGCCCGGAAGTCGTGCAGGCACTGAACGTGATGGCGCTCATCAATCCGCGTATCCAGCAAGTCACCATCGACGGTGCGCTGTTCCAGAGCGAAGTCGAAGCACGTCAGGTGATGGCGGTGCCGACGGTGTTCCTCAACGGCGAATCGTTCACGCAAGGCCGCACCAGCGTGAAGGAACTGCTCGCGAAGCTCGACACGGGCGCGACCGCCCGTGCCGCCAAGGCGCTCGAGAACAAGCCGGTCTACGACATGCTGATCGTGGGCGGTGGACCGGCAGGGGCCGCCGCAGCCATTTACGCGGCGCGCAAGGGCATCGTGACGGGCGTCGTCGCCGAGCGCTTCGGTGGTCAGGTGCTCGACACGATGGCGATCGAGAACTTCGTCTCCGTCACGCACACCGAAGGGCCGAAGTTCGCCACGGCGCTGGAGCAGCACGTGAAGTCGTATGACGTCGACGTAATCGACACGCAGCGTGCCGAAGCGTTGATCCCCGGCAAGATTCACGAAGTGCATCTGGCCAGCGGCGCGGTGCTCAAGGCCCGTGCCGTGGTACTGGCGACCGGCGCCCGCTGGCGCGAAATCGGCGCACCGGGCGAGCGCGAATACCGCAATCGTGGCGTCGCCTACTGCCCGCACTGCGATGGCCCGTTGTTCAAGGGCAAGCGCGTTGCCGTGGTCGGTGGCGGCAACTCGGGCGTGGAAGCGGCGATCGATCTGGCGGGCATCGTCAAGGAAGTCACGCTGATCGAATACGGCACGCAACTGCGCGCCGACGAAGTGCTTCAGCGCAAGCTGCGCAGCCTGCCGAACGTGCGCGTGCTGATGAATGCGCAAACGACGGAAATCGTCGGTGACGGCCAGAAGGTCAACGGTCTGACGTATCTCGACCGTGCCACGGGCGAGGGTTCGACGATTGCGCTCGAAGGCGTGTTCGTGCAGATCGGTCTGGTGCCGAACACCGAGTGGATCAAGGGCACGGTCGCGCTCTCGCGTCATGGCGAGATCGAAGTCGATGCCAAGGGTGCGACGTCCGTGCCGGGCGTGTTCGCGGCGGGCGACGTGACGACGGTGCCGTTCAAGCAGATCGTGATCGCCGTTGGCGAGGGTGCCAAGGCATCGCTCGGCGCGTTCGAGCATCTGATGCTCAGTTCGGTCGAAGACGAGATGGTGGCGGAAGCCGCCGCCGTGGCGGCCTGATCCCGACGAGGGTGTTGCGGTCACAGGACCGCAGCACCGATCGACATGCAGTACGCGAAGCGCCCATGACGTCGTGCATGGGCGTTTTGCTTTTCCGTGCGACGTCAGCCGCCCGGCCTGCGTCGCTCATCCGTCGATACGCTCGACGCTGACATTGCCAGCGCCCGACACCGTGCCGGTAATCCGTAGCATTGGGTCGAGCCAGTCCGTCATGCTCCAGATGTCGTGGGTGACGCGGCGTTGCCACACGCGCAGCGGCGTTTCGCTCATCGGCAGCCCTGAGAGGTCGATGGCGCTCATGCTTTCCAGTGTGGTGCCGCCGACCTTGACGAGACTTTCCTTGCGCGTCCACAGACGCAGCCACGCCAGCGCACGCGGCGACGGCGCGTGATGCGTAAATGCCACGCTTGCGAACGCGCCGAGTCGACTGCGCTCGCGCGCGTTCACGCCCGGCAGGTCGATGTCGAGCGATAGCGCTTCGTCCCAGTGTTCGATGTCGATGCCGACCGGCGCGATGGCGCATGCTGCCGCGACCGCCCCCCGGGTGTGGCTCAGGCTGACATGCAAGCCGGGATGGGCGGGCAGGCGAGGGCGTCCGTGCGCACCGCCGCATTGTTCGCAGCGCTGCACGAGGATATAGGTGCGCGCAGCGGCCCCCGGCGTGTCGGAGCAGCCCGTGACGCGCGCTGCCGCCACGCGCGCAAGGATGTGTGCCGCCACATAATCATCCCGATCGGCCGGTCGGGAAAAGGCGTCGGCGCGCTTGCGCTCGTCCGGCGTCAAATGTGCCGTCCATCCCCTGAAGCGAGCCAGCACACTGGCTGACGTCCCGTATAGCGCCAGCCCGGTGAGTCCAGCGAGCGTGCTGAACGCATGGCGTGTGTTGATCCCCTCTGACCCGCTCGGCTTGTCATGGGTTTGCGTGGCCGTATTGTCGTTTGTCATCGTGTGTCGTGCGCCGCTTCGGCGGCGAAGACAAATGACGGACTCCAAGCAATTTGAATGCCATCGTGAACCGGCTGCCTCGCGCGGCGGCGTTCGTAACGCCTGCCAAGTGTTCGACGCGCGCTCACACGCACGGACACCTGTCGCAACGTGCGACAGGTGTCGCAGTGCCGGACAGCTGTACGGTCATTTCGACGGGAGAAAATCCGTCTCGCGGCGCACGATGCTCACGACATCCCGCACACGATGAATCCTCGTTCGAAGCAATGAGCGCGTGCAGGCATGCGGGTTGTGAGAGGGTGGTACGCATTGCGATTCAGGCTTGAGGGAAATATCAGGCTGGCGAACACCGAAATGGTTCGAAACTTGCATGGTGATGACGACGTACCGGTGTCGCCTGACTGTCAACTTCGTGACGCCGGACCCACGACCACACCACAGGAGTTTTGCGATGCTGCCAACACGCCGGCTTGGGAATCAGGGACTGGAAGTCCCCGCTATTGGACTCGGTTGCATGGGGATGAGCTATGCCTATGGTCCCTCCGACGACACCGAGTCGGTTCGCGTATTGGAACGGGCGTTGGAGATGGGATGCAACTTCTTCGACACCGCAGAGGTGTACGGACCGTTCGAGAACGAACGCCTGCTCGGGCGGGTGCTCAAGGGGCGTCGCGACAAGGCGATCATTGCGACCAAGTTCGGATTCCGCTTCGAGAATGGGGCGGTGACGGGCGCCGACAGTCGTCCCGAGCACATTCGCGAGGTGGTCGATGCAAGCCTCTCGCGGCTGGGTACCGATTACATCGATTTGCTCTATCAGCATCGCGTCGATCCTAATGTGCCGATCGAGGACGTGGCAGGCACGGTCGGCGAACTCGTCAAGGCAGGCAAGGTGCGCTACTTCGGATTGTCGGAAGCGGGTGAGCGAACGATTCGCCGCGCGCACGCCGTGCATCCGGTCAGCGCGCTGCAAAGCGAATACTCGCTCTGGCATCGCGATCTGGAAGCGTCGATCCTGCCGTGCCTGCGCGAGCTGGGTGTCGGGCTCGTGCCCTTCGCACCGCTCGGGCGCGGCTTTCTTACGGGCACGGCACGCCGCGCAGAGGACTTCCCGGAAGGGGATTCCCGACGTACGTCAGACCCGCGTTTGCAGGGCGAAAACTTCGACGCGAATGTGAAGCTGGCGAAGACGCTCGCAGGCTATGCGACACAGATCGGCGCAACACCGGCACAACTGGCGCTCGCGTGGCTGCTCTCGCGCAGCGACGACATCGTGCCGATTCCCGGCACCCGTCGTGTGAGCCGTCTGGAGGAAAACCTGGGAGCGGCGAGCCTGCACCTCGACCCCGCCATGACGCGCACGCTCGACGCGCACTTCGGTGCAGGAGCGACGACCGGATCTCGTTACAAAGCGACGGCCATGATGGCGCTGCTGGCCGACCCGGCATAAGGCAGAGGAAGCCAGGAAAGACGCAGCAGGGTAGTAAGACAGCAGTAAGGAAGACGGGCGGCACACATCGCCGCCCGTCGACGGGCTTAGCGTTCCGAGCCGAGCAAGACGTCGCTGCCCATGTCGCGCACGTGAGGAATGTGAAGTTCGCGAAGTTTGCGATAGAGCGACGTGCGGCAGATGCCGAGTTCGCGGGAGGCTGCCGAGATGTTCCAGCGCCGCGACGACAGCACGCGAATGATGATTTCGCGCTCGCCGTTGGCAATGGCCGAGAGCGTTGCGATCGGGGCAATCTGAATATTGCCGGGTGGGCTGGGCAGCGAGGTGACCGGCGCCGCTGCACGAGTGGCCGCAGCTGTCGCGCTTTGCACGAGATTCGCCGGCAGATCGTGCACCCGGATCGTGTCGTCGCTTTTGACGGCGCACGCGTACTGAACCGCAGCACGCATTTGACGCAGGTTGCCCGGCCACGAGTAGGACAGCAACAGCTCACGGGTTTCGTTGTCGAGCGATGCGAAGCCGGCGTTGCCGCGCGACTCCGCGACGATCATCGTATCGAGCAACCAGGCGCGGTCTTGCCGTAGTCGTAGTGGTGGTAGATGCACGATGCCGACGGCGACTCGATAGTAAAGGTCCTCGCGAAACGCGCCCGCCTGAACCCGCGATTCCAGGTTCTGGTGCGTCGCACAAATGAGTTGAAGATCGACGGGCACGGGCGTGGCGGAACCAATAGGCGTGACCTCCCGTTCGGAAAGCACACGCAGCAAACGCGTCTGTTGTGCGAACGGCATGTCGCCGATTTCGTCGAGAAACAGTGTGCCGCCATCGGCCTGCACGACCTTGCCTTTCATGCCGGTATTGAGCGCGCCGGAGAATGCGCCGCGTTGATAGCCAAACAGTTCGCTTTCGATGAGGTTTTCCGGGATCGAGCCGCAGTTGACCGACACCATGCTGGCGCGACGGCGGGCGCTGTAGTCATGCAGCGCCCGTGAGAGGTATTCCTTGCCGGTACCGGTTTCTCCGAGAATCAGGATGGGAAGCTGGCGATCGATGAGCAGTCGGGCACGGGCAAGGGTCGCCAGCATTGAGGAGTCGTTACCGCAGAGCCGATCGAGCGATGGCCTGGACGAAGACTGAAAGTTTGCGTTTGAACGGGCCAGCGGATCGTGGGCGTACATAGCGTCTCTCATTGACTTTATAGGAATTGGCGAGCGCTGCGTTTGGCGGCGCAATATCGCATCGTGGCGACTGCCGTGGGGGTGCTCCATAAAGCAAAACCAAGGATAGTTCGATTTTCGAGAGGTCTCCAATACCATATGATGCGATGACTGATACCGGTTCGCTATGAATAGAAACCGATGTTCTTTACAGGGGGAGAAGGCTCCATGGAACTGAGGCAACTTCGCTATTTCGTAGTACTGGCTGAAACACTTCACTTCGGGCGCGCAGCGAACCTGCTGCATATCTCGCAACCGCCGTTATCGCGTCAGATCGCGATGCTCGAAGAGGAGTTGGGCGTTGTACTGTTTCAACGCACACAGCGCAGCGTCGCGCTCACCGCGGCAGGACAGCGTTTCTACCGCGATGCCCGCTCGGTGCTCGCCACGCTCGACCAGGCACGCTCGCATGCGCGTGCTGCCGAGGTTGGCGATTCCGGCATGCTTTGTGCCGGCTTCATGTTTGCCGTCGCGTGCAGTGTGTTGCCGGTGCTCACGCGCGCGTTTGCCGCGGCATTTCCGCGTATCGAAGTCAAACTCAAGGAAACGATTCCGACCGAACTGGCCGATCAGTTGCGCTGCGGGAAAGTGGACGTCGGCATCATGTATTCCTCCGATGCGACCGACGAACTGTGCACGGAAACCATCTTTCGCGAGCCTCTGGTGGCGGCGCTACCCGCCGGACATCGGCTTGCGGCCCGCACGGCGATCTCCATCGGCGAGCTGCGCGATGACGCTTTCATCATCTCGCCGCGCGAGGCGTCGCCCTTCATCCACAACACGATTACCGAGCATTGCCGTCAGGCGGGGTTTTCGCCACGCGTGCGGCTCGAGACCAACTTCCAGCAAACGATCGTGAATCTCGTCGGACAGCGGCTTGGCGTGGCGCTCGTGCATAGCTCGATGCGCAGCACGCGCGCGGAGAACGTGCAGTTCGTGCCGTTGCTGCATGCGCCGCACATCGACGTGGCGCTCGTGTGGAACGAGAAAAGCAGCAATCCCTGCGTGCCACGCTTCGTGCAGACGGCGCAAAACCTCGGATTGTTCGAGCCTTCCGACGCCACGCTTCAGGCGTGTGCGTAAGACGCCGTCGTCACGGAGATTGCAGGCGTAGCGGCGACGACGGCGTTCGGGGTGGGTTTTCGGGAGACGGTGATTCAGGAGACCGTGAGACAGGCTTCTGTCGTGCGAAGTCGCGCCTTGATGGCCTGTGCGAGACGTGCGATGCCGGTCTCGATCTGCGAAGGCGTCGCGGTCGTGAACGTGAGGCGCATCGTGTTGGCCTTCGGCGCGACGGCGTGGAACGACGCGCCCGGAATGAACGCGACGCCGCGTGCGAGCGCATCGTCGAACAGGCTCGCGCTGTCGATACCGGCCGGCAACGTCACCCAGAGGAACATGCCGCCCGTGGGACGTGTCCAGGACACGCCCTCGGGCATCTGCTCCGCGAGGCATTTGAGCATGAGAGCACATTGCGCGCGGTAGCGCAGGCGAATGGCGTCGAGATGGGTGTCGTATTCGCCATCGGTCAGCAGGGCATGCGCGAGCCGTTGCGTGATGCCCGTGGTATGCAGATCGCTCGCCTGCTTGGCTTGCAGCAGCTTGACCATCAATTCCTCGGGCGCGACGACATAACCCACGCGTAAGCCGGGCGCGATGACTTTGGAGAACGAGCCGAGATGCACGACGCTGTCTGGCGCCATCGAAAGCAGCGACGGTGGCGTGACACCGCTATAAACCAGTTCACCGTATGGGTCGTCTTCGACGAGCAGCAAGCCGTTGCGTGCGGCTTTCGACACCAGCGCGATTCGCCGATCGAGCGCGAGGGTGCGCCCCGTCGGGTTCTGGAAATTCGGCTGGGTGTAGAGCAGTCGCGCGTTGCGCATCGACGCTTCATCCATGCGCTCGGGAAGCAGTCCTGCGGCGTCCGCCGGCACCTCTTCGAAAACGGGCTCGTACTGCGCGAGTGCCTGCACGGCGCCGAGGTACGTCGGCGTCTCGATCAATACGCGCGAGCCGGGATCGACGAGCACGCGTGCGACGAGATCGAGGGCCTGTTGCGAGCCGGTCGTCACGAGCACCTGCGAAGGACTGACAGCGGCGCCCTGGCGCGTGAGCCGTGCGGCAATCGCCTCTCGCAACGGCAGGTAGCCCTCGGAGGGTCCGTATTGCAGTGCACCGACCGCATCACGTTGCAGAATGCGCTCGACCGACGCCTGAAGGCGTTCGACCGGCAGCGCATAGGGCGAAGGCAGACCGCCCGCGAACGAGATGATGTCGGGCCGCTCGGCGACCTTGAGGAGTTCACGCAGCGCCGACGGCTGCATGCGTTGCGCGCGCGCCGCGAGTTGCCAGCGGCCGGCGGGCGGGAGATGTCTGTCCATGAGGCGGTCCGTGACGAAGCGAAATGAGGAAGGATCGCCCCCACGATGCGGCGTGTGGGGGCGGCAAGCATGAGACGAATGCGCGATGCCAGCGAGGGAGATCGACGAGGAAGGTCAACGTCAGCACCCGCGCCGGCACCGCCGAACGATCACTCGTTGAACATCTTGCGCAGGTTGTCCATCGCCATCTTTAGGAAGCCGACGGCGAAGGCGTCGAACGCCGGTTGATCCTTCGGGTTGCCCGAGCGCGCTTCGCCCACGATGCGATAGGTCGCCGTACAGGCCTTGTCGCCGCGCGGCACGACTTCCATCGACGCCCACATGTTGCCGATGTCGAATGTCGTGTAGATCAGCGTCCAGCTCATCGTCATGGCGTCGTCGTCACGCGTGTTGAGTTGCTCCACGACCAGATCGCCGCCGGTGAAGTGCTTGTGACGCAGCGAGCGCGGCCCCGTCGCGGTACCGGTCATCTGAATGTATTCCAGCCCCGTGACGAAACGGTTGTAGCCGTCGAAGCGGCCCACGATGTTCCAGACATCGCGCGCAGAGGCATCGAGGTCCGCAACGCCGGCGTGGACCGTCGTCGTCAGGTTGTGGATCAGCGTATCGGGTTGCAGTTCGGTGCGGACTTTTTGCAGCATGATGAACTCCTCGACAGGAAAAAAGGGACTGCGCGAATATCAATGGGTATAACGATTGGCCGGGCGATCAGGCGACAGATGCCGTCTCCGTCTCGCGTTCGGTGCGCCGGGTACCGCTGCCGCCCGGCTCGGGCAGGAATCCGCTGTCGATGAGATAGCGGAAGTGATGGGCGAGCAGCGCGTCATCCTTGCGCGGATACGCGATGCCCAGACGTTGCAGTGCTTGCGCAGTCTCCCGATGTTCGATGCGCGCCATGTCGCCGATGTCCTCCTGACTGTCGTCGAGATAGAACGCGACCACGTCGAACAGCGCGTTGCTCTCGTCGATGGATGTCAGCCGGTTACGCCAGTCGGCAGGCTCCTCCAGTGCGAGCGAGTAGCCGCACTGCGCGAGCGCGCCGAGATAGTCCTCCCACGTCAGCGGTTGTGGGTTCTGGAGATGGAACACGCGCAGTTCGCGCTGTGGATCGGTCGTGCAACGCACCATGGCGCGCGCGAGGAAGTCCACCGGCGTGAAGTCGAAGTCGGTGTCGCCGGCGGGCGCGGCGCCCAGTTGCAGCGAACCTTTGACGAGCAGCAGGATACGGTTGCGCGTCGGTTGGCACAGCCCCGTGCCCGCGACACCCGTGATGTTTCCGGGGCGCAGGATCGTCGCATCGATGCCGCGCTCGGCCGCCTCCCAGACCAGATGCTCCGCCACCCACTTCGTCACGTTGTAGCCATTGTTCACGAAAGCCGGGGCGTTGCGCGCGGGTCCCTGCTCCAGCACGTGACCGTTGGCATCCACGGCGCTCGCGGCAGACAGCGTCGAGACGAAGTGCATCGACTTGTTGCGGAACTCGCAGGCGAGGCGCAACAGTTCGAGCGTCGCGCCGACGTTCGCGTCGTACAGATACGGATAGTCGTAGACGTGGTTGACGTGCGCGCCGTTGTGATAGATCGCGTCAATGTCGTGGGCGAGCGTGCGCCAGGTCTCCGGCGACAGACCGAGCCGGGGCTGGGTCAGGTCACCGAGAACGACCTTCAAGCGGGGATGACCGGCGAGCGACGCCAGCCCGTTGGCCTGGAACGCCTGAGCCAGCCGCGCTTCCCCTTCCTTCTGGCTCGCGGCGCGCACCATGCAATGCACGGTCGCCGAGGTCTGTGCGATCAGCTCGGCGGCGATGAACGTGCCGAGGAAGCCGTTCGCGCCGGTCAGCAGCACCGCGCGTGCGCGATCCGCCACCGGACGCAGCCCGTCGACCGGACGGATGTCGTCGGGCAGCGCCATGTCGTCGAAGACCCGCTGCGGAATCCGTTCGCCCTTGTTCACGTCGTCGTTCGCGAGCAGCGAAGCGAGCGCACCGATGGTCGGTCGTTCCATGAAGCGCGCCAGCGGTGCGTTGCCGCCGAACTCCTTCTTGACGGCGAGCATCAGCCGCGAGACGAGCAACGAGTGGCCGCCGAGGTTGAAGAAGGAGTCGTCGCGGCCGATCTCGAACGGTTCGAGATCGAGCAGGCGCGCCCACAGCGCACGCAGATTCGTCTCGGTCTCGGTGAGCGGTTCCTGCGCTGCGGCGTCGGTTGGCAGGGCACGCTGCACGGACAGACGAGCGAGCGCACTGCGGTCGATCTTGCCGTTGTTCGTGGCGGGCAGCGCGTCGAGCACGACGATCTCGAATGGCACCATGTAGTCCGGCAGACGCGCCACGAGCAGGTCGCGCAGCGCGTCACCCGTGGCGCCGGCCGTCAGCGCGCGGGCGACGAAGCCCCGGATGCGCTTTCTGTCGTCGACCACGCAGGCGCATTGGCCGAAGAGGCCAGTGGCCAGCGCGGCAGATTCGATCTCGCCGAGTTCGACGCGGAAACCGCGAATCTTGACTTGCGCGTCGCGGCGTCCGACGAAGTGCAGCAGACCGTCGTCGTCCCATTGCACGATGTCGCCCGTGCGATAGAGCTTCTCGTCGCGCGCCGAGGGCCAGGTGCCCATCGGATCGGCAAAGGGATTCGGCACGAAGCTGCGCTCGGTCAGATCCGGGCGGTGCAGGTACCCGTCGGCGACACCGGCGCCGGCCACGCACAGTTCGCCCGGCTCGCCGGACAGCGCGGGTTGTCCCGTCTCCGTGAGCACGTAGCAGCGCACGTTCGCGATGGGACGACCGATCAGGCGGTTGCTGTCACCGGCCTTCAGGCGCGCGATGGTGACGAGCACGGTGCACTCTGCCGGGCCGAAGATGTTGTGGAACTCGCGTCCCTGACTCCAGCGGGCGATCGTGTCGGGGAAGCACACGTCGCCGCCGGTGAGCAGGTGACGCAGCGCCGGCCACTGCGCGTCAGGCATGACTCCGAGCAAGGCGGGCGGCAGGAAGGCGTGCGTGACGGCTTCGCGTTCGATGAGCGAGCTGAGGTCGTCGAGCGCGTGGCGTTGCGCCTCGGTCGGAATCACCAGCGTCGCACCTGCGAGGAACGTCGGGAAGATGTCGAGCAGCGAGACGTCGAACGCGACTGTGCAGAACTGCAACGCGCGCGAACTGGCGTCGAGGCCGATGTAGTCGCGATACCAGTGGCAGAAGTGAACGATGTTCCGGTGCGTGAGCATCACGCCCTTGGGCGTGCCGGTCGAACCCGATGTGAAGATCGTGATGGCGCAGCGATTGGCGCGATCCTCGACCCGCTCCACCGGCCATGCCGTCACGCCGATGGCCACGTTCGCGACATTGAGCGAGCGCAGCCGGACGACCTTGATGTCCAGGCCGTCGAGGATGCTCGTGTCGAAATCGTCGTCGGTGATGAGGCAGGCGGCGCGGCTCTGTTCGAGGATCTGGCGCACGCGCTCGGGCGGGAACGACGGGTCGAGCGGCGCATAGGCCGCACCCGCGCCGATCGCGCCGAGGATCGCCGTGTACAACAGTCGCGATTTGGGCAGGCGTACGGCGACGACATGCGGCGAGCCGTCGTCCGGCGTGGTTTTCGGCAGCAGTGCGGCGAGATCGATCGCGAGCTTCATCGACGCCGCGACGAAGGTCCGGTAATCGACATCGCCGTGTTCGTCGCGCAATGCGATGGCGGTGGGGGCAGCCAGTGCGCGGCGCGAGACCATTTCCGGCAGCGAAGGCTCCAGCGCGATCGTGCGCGCCGTTTCGTTGCTCGCATGCCAGCCCGTCAAACGGTGCAGATCGAGGGCAATGCTGCCCGGCGGCACTTCGGCGACGGCGCGCGAGGCGAGCGCTTCGGGCGTCAGGATGTCGCGACCGAGCTGGCTGACGATATCCACGAGCATGGCTTCGGCTTCGGCATCGATTTGCGCGACGAGGTCGGCGCCGCAACGCGGATTGCCGAAGTCACATTCGGCCGTCGCCACGTCGATGTCGCCTTTCGCCCCGGGCCATTGCCATGTGAGCGATGCGCGTGAGGGCGGGAAGGCAGGCGCGTAGGCGCGGAACGTGAGCACCTGCCGCGCAGTGCAGGCGATTTCCGGAGTGATGTCGCCACAGTCGATGCGCCACTCGACGGCGAGCGGCGCGGTGCCCGGCGTGGGGACGAACGCCCCCAGTTGCTCGGCCATCTCCGTGAGCGGGCCGCCCGTGTGGCTCAACGGGGTCACGTCGTGCCCCATGTCGTGAAGGGCGGCGAACAGGCGCGCCCCGAGGCGGTTGTTGCCCGCAATGGCGAAGGAAATCGCTCTCATGACTCGTTCCTCACAGGTATTGCGCGATGGCTGCGCGCGTGGGCTCATGCTCGAGCAGGCCCGCCATCTTCAAGAACTTGCGGATGTTGACGATCATCGGATGCTGATTCGTGATCGGATATGCCCCGACCATGTCGTTCGCGATCTGTTCGCGCGTGGCGGCAGGCAGATCGAGCGTGTCGATCAGACGCCGGTCGAATTCGAGTTGAAGCTCGTTGGTGAGGTATTCGCGCAGGAAGAACGGCAATCCCTTGCCGAGTTCGACGCGTGCCGTCTCGTCAATCTCCGACCAGTACAGCTTCACCAGATTGATCCAGAAGACCGAGTGGCGCCCTTCGTCGGCCAGATGGTCGGCCATCACGCCCTTGACCGAGCGCTTGAGCGTGGTGTCGCGCGAGAAGGCGGCGACCTCGGCCGTCACGGTGTTCTCGGAGATGGCGACACCGAGCAGTTCCATGCCGGCGGCGTATTGCGGCGGCACGTATTCCATGGCGCGGGGAATCGCACGCGAGAGTTCGATTTCCTTGTTCTGCTCGATCGGGCCGATGCCGGTGCTGCGTTCGACCTGGTCGAGGTAATCCATGGCGACGTACGCGTGGTAGTTCTCGTCAATGACCACCGACATGGCGTCGCTGCGGCAGGCGAACGGAAACTCGAACGGGAAGCGCGACTTGGCGATGGCGAGCGCCGTGCGGTTAACGATTTCCGTCTCGAAGATGATGACGTCGTTGATGTACTTGTAGAAGCTTTGCAGCAGGATGTAGTCCTGCACCTCGCGACCGGCGTCGATCACGGCGGGATGTGCGTACAGCGGCTGGCGCTCGACCGGGTAGTAGCTCAGATCGTCGTCTTCGACGATGCGGCGCGGGCGCGAACGGATCGTGGCGCGTTGTTCCCATTGGTCAGCGTGACTGACGTAACTCTGCAATGACATGGCGTTGCCTCGGAAGATGGGGGACGGCAGAGGGCATTCGACTGGCAGTTCCCGGCATGCGCTCGGGAAGACGGGGGCGGGACCGGCGTGCGCTGTGCGCGCAGACACCGGAACGTGGCCACCCGTCGAACCTTTTGCAGCCTTCGAAACTCAGGCAGCGACGGCTTCCTTTTGCGTCGCGACGATGTGCTCGTGCAGCCCGTCCCACAGACGCAGGCGTTCGTCGATGGCACGCAGCCCGGCTTCCAGCGCTTCGACGAGCAGACGTTCGTCGTTATGTGCGGACTCGACGATCATGGCGCGCGCGGCCGGGCCGTGTTCGCCGGAGTCCACTTCGATGTGACGTTCGAGATAGAAGGTCAGCAGCGGCACGCTCTTCGGGTCGATCTGCCAGCCGTCGAGCAGCGTGCGGAACATGTCGGGAATCACGTTCTCGCGGCCATAGAAGAAGTTGCCAAGCACCTGATGCGTCTTGCCTTCGTAGCAGGTGGCGAACGTCGAATTGACGAATCGAAGCACGGGGGCGGGGGCTTCGACGGCGGCAAGTGCAGCGCTCACGCTATGACCGGCGACCAGCAGGTCGATGAGCTTTTCGATCTGACGCGTATCGGCACCCACATCGCGCATCGCGGCAAGGTACAGATCGAAGTGGCTCATCGGCCCTTGCGGCGTCTCGTCGCATTCCTCGCCGAGCACGATCTCGTTGATCAGGCGCGCGGCGTGGATGTTGCGCGGGGCGATCCACGGCAGCGTGATGGTCGTGAGGTCGGCCTGAAGGCGCTTGACCAGCGACATGAAGTCCCAGACGGCGAAGACGTGCCATTCCATGAACGTCTGCAGACCTTGCATCGATTCGATGGAGTGAAAAACCGGGTGATGTGCAAGCGTCGCGTGATGTTCCTTGATCTGACGTTCGAGATGTTCGATCTTGTCCACGATAGGCATCCTTGTGATAACGAAATTGAAATCAACCTGTGCGAGGGGGAATGCGGCGCGACTTTCACGTCGTCGCCCACAGGGATCAGCAAGTTCGGTGCCAGTGTCTCGAAACGCCAGTATCTCGATGATTGGAAGGGATTTTCGAACGATCGCTGTGCGCGCTAGGGGATGACACCTGTACAACTAATGGACAGGTGTGCACGCGGGTGTCGCGGTGGCGAAACGGGCGTGGAGCATCAGGTCGGAGGCAGTCCGAACGGAATCACGGGGACGTCCGGAAGGATGCTGCAACGCAGCGCGACGCGTGGAAAATGCTGCCGCTCAGGGCAGGTTTTCCCGGAAGATGACCTGACTGCGATTCGCCTCGATGCCCGCCGACAAGTCGCGCTTCTCGCGCAAGTTGGCAAATATGCGCACGCAGTTCATGATGGCGCTCTGCGGGCTCTGGGTGATGACGGCGTCCATCGACCCGTCGATGAGCAAGGCGCGCGTGTCGGGCGTGAGGCCGTGTCCGATGAAGACCACCTTGTGTTGCTTGCCCAGCGACTTGAGCGCCTGCCCGACGCCCTCGGACCCGCCACCGATGTTGTAGATCGCCGCGAGGTCGGGATGCTGTTCGAGCAGTGCGCGCGTTTGCCGGTAGTTGACCGCTTCGTCGTCATAACCTTCGCGCAACCCCACGACCTGCATGTGCGGATACTGTTCGGCGAACAGTTGCAGGAAGCCGGCTTCGCGCTCCACGTGCGCCTTGTAGCTGAGCGACCCGGCGATGAGCGCGACCTTGGCGGGCTTGTCCGTACCGACGAACCGGGCGATCAGATACGCCGCCGTGCGTCCCGCGGATCCGTTGTCCAGCCCGACATAGGCGATGCGGCGCGAATGCGACAGATCGGACACGAGCGTGACGGCCGCCACGCCCGCATCGGCCAGCGTGTCCACGGCTTCGCGGACTTTCGGGTGCTCCAGCGGCATGAAGGCCACGCCGTTGCACTCGCGCCCGCGTCGCAGCAACGCCGTCGACAACGCATCGGGATCGAACCCCTGGATGAACTGCACGCGACAGTTCACGTGATACGGCGCCCATTGCGTCTGCGAGCATTGCACCCATTCGCCGAGCATGCGCAGGAACTTGCTGCTGCGCCCGGGCAGGACGAACAGCACTTGCGTCGCAGGCGTCGAACGCACCGCTTCGAGCGCTGGCTCCGGCAGGTACTTCAGTTCGCCGGCGGCTTGCAGCACGCGCTGAACCGTCGTCTGGCGCACGCCTTCGCGGCGATGCAGCACGCGGTCGACCGTGGCCGTGGATACCCCCGCCAGCCGTGCGATGTCGGCCAGATTCGGCATGTTGCGTCTCATCTCATGCGCCTCCGATGTGTTGCTGTGCGGGATCGTCCCGGCATTGTGGATCACAGCATACTTCATCAAATCACATCAAAACACATCATGAAATCGGATTGAGCGATCGCGGTATTGCGCCCTATCGTACGACCTCAACAGCTGAGCCCGAATGCGATGGCGGTCGATGCATGGCAGACCGTCATACGAGCGCGGCACCACAACAAACAGAAACAGGAGACATTGTCATGGCGGGAGCAGGTGAGCCGGTGCCGCGCAGGCTGGAGGGCCGGGTGGCGCTGGTGTTCGGTGCGGGATCGATCGGCGAAGGATGGGGCAACGGCAAGGCCGCCGCCGTGGCATACGCCCGGCATGGCGCGAAGGTCGTCGCCGTCGATCTTCAGCAGTCCGCTGCCGACGCCACGCGTGAGGTGATCGTGAGCGAAGGCAACGACGCCATCGCGATTGCCGCCGACGTCACCGCGCTGGCCGACGTCGAGCGTGTCGTGGCCGCTGCAATGGAGACTTACGGGCGCATCGACATCCTGCACAACAACGTCGGCATCACCTCGCAAGGCGGGCCGGTCGAGACGACCGAAGCCGTGTGGGACCGGGTGATGACGGTCAACGTCAAGAGCATGTTTCTCACGTGCAAGGCAGTGCTGCCGGTCATGGAGGCGCAGGGCAGCGGGGCGATCGTCAATATCGGCGCGCTCGGCGGGGTTCGCTGGACGGGCTATGCCTACTGCGCCTACGCGGCGTCGAAGGGCGCGGTGAATTCGTTCACGCAGAGCGTGGCGCTGCAATATGCGGCGCGCGGCATTCGTGCGAACTGCATTCTGCCGGGCGTGATGGACACGCCGCACATCTATCAGCAGATTTCCGGGTTTTACCAGAGCGCGCACGAGATGGTGGATGCGCGCAACCGTCTGTCCCCGACCGGTCGCATGGGGGATGGCTGGGACGTTGCGAATGCGGCTGTGTTTCTGGCGTCGGACGAAGCGCGCTACATCAATGGTGTAGAACTGCTCGTCGACGGCGGCATGCACGCGCGTTGCGCCTGACGTCGTCCGGCCGCTGCGCCGGCGCTCGCGCTGAAAACCACAATATCAGGAGACAAGCAGATGACCCGTTCCACTTCTCAGAGCCGCCGCAACGTGCTGCGCGCGCTGTCCGCCTTGCCCGCTCTGGGTGTTGCCGGCATGACCGGTGCGCTGCCGGGCATGGCGCGCGCCGCTGCGCCGCAATACGTGTTCAAGTACGGCAATAACCTGCCGGTCAGTCATCCGCTGAACGTACGCGCGCAAGAAGTCGCCGCGCGCATCGCTTCGGAGAGTCAGGGCCGGATGGAACTGCGCGTCTTTCCGAACAACCAGCTTGGCGGCGATACCGACATGCTCGCGCAGGTGCGTAACGGCGGCATCGACATCTTCAATGCCGGCACGATGGTGATCGCCACGCTCGCGCCGATCAGCGCGATCACGGCGGTGGGCTTTGCGTTTTCCAGCTATGACCAGGTGTGGCACGCCGTCGACGGGCAATTGGGTAACAGCATTCGCGAGGCCTTTGCGAAGACCGGCCTCTACACGTTCGAGAAGATGTGGGACAACGGCTTCCGCCAGATCACGAGCGGCAACAGGCCCATCGCGAAAGCCGCCGATCTCTCGGGCATGAAGATTCGCGTGCCGGTCAGCCCGATGGGCATCTCGCTTTTCAAATCGCTGCAAGCGTCGCCGACGAGTCTCCAGTTCAGCGAGGTCTACTCCGCCCTGCAAACGCGTGTGGTCGATGCGCAGGAGAATCCGCTGGCCATCGTGCAGACGGCCAAGCTCTACGAAGTGCAGAAGTACTGCGCCATCACGAATCACAGCTGGGACGGGTATCACCTCGTGGTCAACGGCCGTTCGTGGCGCGCGCTGCCCGATGACCTCAAGACCATCGTTGCACGCGCCTTCAACGAAGCGGCGATCAAGCAGCGCGAAGACGTCTACAAGCTCAACACGGGTCTGCAAAGCGAACTGGCGTCCAAGGGGCTGGCGTTCAATGCGGCATCGCCGGAGACGTTCCGCGCGCAGTTGCAAAAGTCCGGCTACTACGCCGAGTGGCAGAAGAAGTTCGGTGCACAGGCGTGGGCGTTGCTCGAAGCCACGGCCGGCAAGGTAGCGTGACATGACGCCCCGTCATGCGCACTCCCCGAACGGCATGCCTGCCGGGGGCGCCGGGGACGTCAGGGACACAACCCTGCGCGACGTGCCGCCGCAACGCGGCTGGCACGCGTTCGTCGGCGGACTCGACCGTGCCATCGGGTGGCTGACCGAGATTCCGGCGGCGCTGCTTGTGCTCGCCGACATCGTGGTCATGCTCGCCGGTGTGATCGCCCGGTATGCGTTTCACGCGCCGCTGGTCTGGGGCGACGAACTGGCCGGCATCCTGTTTCTGTGGATGTCGATGCTCGGCGCCGTGGTCGCGTTGCGACGCGGCGAACACATGCGCATGACGGCGTTCGTCGGCAAAGCGAAGCCCGAGACCCGCGCATTCCTCGACGTGCTGGCGATTGCCGCTGCACTGGCGTTCCTGATGCTGATCGTGCATCCCGCATACGAGTACGCGTCAGAGGAAGCGTTCGTGGTCACGCCCGCGCTGGAAATCAGCAATGCGTGGCGCGCGGCGGCGCTTCCGGTCGGCGTCGCGTTGATGCTGCTGGTGGCCGTGTTGCGGCTGTTGCGCACGGCGCCGCTCGTCAAGGCCGTGCAGGCCGTGGCGGTAGTCGCGGCGGTCTGTCTTGGGTTCTGGCTGCTCGGCCCCGTGCTCGAACCGCTCGGGCGCTGGAATCTGGTGATCTTCTTCGCTGGCGTGGTCGGGGCCTGTGTCTTCGCGGGCGTGCCGATTGCATTTTCGTTCGCGCTCGCCACGTTCGGCTTTCTCGCCCTGACGACGACCACGCCGCTGGTCGTGCTCGTGGGGCGCATGGACGAGGGCATGTCGCATCTGATCCTGCTGGCGGTGCCGTTGTTCGTCTTCCTCGGCCTGCTGATCGAGATGACGGGCATGGCGCGCGCGATGGTGCAATGCCTTGCGAGCTTGCTGGGGCATGTGCGCGGCGGACTGAGCTACGTGCTGATCGGCGGGATGTATCTGGTGTCGGGCATTTCCGGTTCGAAGGCCGCCGATATGGCGGCGATCGCCCCGGTGCTGTTTCCCGAGATGAAGAAGCGCGGCGCGGATGCGGGCGATCTCGTGGCACTGCTCTCGACCACGGGGGCGCAGACGGAGACGATTCCGCCGTCGATCGTGCTGATCACCATCGGCTCGGTGACCGGCGTCTCGATTGCGGCGCTCTTCACCGGCGGGCTGTTGCCGGGTGTCGTGCTGGGGATCGCGCTGTGCTGCGTCGTATGGTGGCGCTATCGCCATGAAGACCTCTCCGGCGTGAAAAAGGCGAAGAAGGGCGAAGTGCTGCGTGCCTTCGTCTACGCCTTGCCTGCGCTTGCGTTGCCGTTCGTGATTCGGGCGGCGGTGGTCGAGGGGATTGCCACGGCGACGGAAGTCTCGACCATCGGCATTGCTTACTCGGTGATCGCGGGGCTGTTGATCTACCGCCAGTTCGATACGCGCCGCTTGTTGCCGATGCTGATCGAGACGGCGGCACTCTCGGGCGCGATCATCTTCATCATCGGCGCGGCCACGGGCATGGCGTGGGGGCTGACGCAGTCGGGCTTCGCGCAGGATCTGGCCGCCGCCATGGAGCGCATGCCGGGCGGTAGCGCGGGTTTCATCTTCGTCTCGGTGATCGCGTTCATCGTGCTGGGCAGCGTGCTCGAAGGCATTCCGGCCATCGTGCTGTTCGGGCCCTTGATGTTTCCGATTGCGCGCGCGGTCGGTGTGCACGAGGTGCATTACGCGATGATCGTGGTGCTCTCGATGGGGCTGGGCCTGTTCGCGCCGCCCTTCGGCGTGGGGTATTACGCGGCGTGCGCCATCGGCAAGGTCGATCCGGCCAAAGGCATGCGCGCGATCTGGGGCTATCTGGTGGCGCTGATCGTCGGCCTCATCTGCGTGGCCGCCATTCCGTGGATCTCCACAGGTTTTCTTCACTGATACAACACGATCCATGAGCAGATTCTTCGGCGAAATCCGCCAGGTGGCATATATCGTGCCCGACATCGAAGCGGCCATGACCTACTGGTCGAATGTGCTGGGCGTAGGGCCGTGGTACTACAACCCCAAGGTGCCGATTCGCAACTACACCTATCGCGGCGAGTCCTTCGAGCCGCATAACTCGGTGGCGCTGGCCAACGCGGGCGGCTTGCAGATCGAGCTGCTCCAGATTCGCAACGACGTGCCGTCGATGTATCGGGATTTTCTCCAGGCGGGGCGCTCGGGTGCACAACACGTGGCGTACTGGACGCAGGACTTCGATGCCGATCTGGCGCGTGCGCAGGCGGCGGGCTTCGAGGTCTGCATGGGCGGCGAAGTGGGCGAGAACGGCCGCTTCGTCTACTTCGAAGATCGCAATGCCGAACCCGGCTGTCACCCGGGCACCACCATCGAACTGTCGGAAGTCGCCGGTCCGAAGGGGCGTCTTTTCGCGATGATTCGCGAGGCCGCCGCCGCGTGGGACGGCACGGATCCCGTTCGTCCCTTTCCGGATCTGACGACGCTATGACGGCAACGCTCAACGCCACGTATCTGATCGAAACGCCCCTCGATCCGCGCAAGGTGGCTGAAGTCATGGCCGGCGAGCAGTCGTGCGGCACGTTCACGCGTGTCGAAGGCGAGACCGATGCCTTGCGTGAGCGCGCCCGCGCCGTCGTGCAGGCCGTCGATTTCGTCGGCGACGTCGAGCGTCCGTCGCTGCCCAACGCGTTTCTCGAGCGCAAGGGCGGACCCGGTGTCACCGGTCCCTGGCATCGGGCGCGCGTGCGCATCGCCTTTCCTTGTGACAACATCGGCGCCAACCTGCCGACGCTCGCTGCTACGGTGGCGGGCAATCTTTACGATCTGGGCGAAGTCACCGGCATGCGGCTCGAACGCATCGCCTTGCCGTCGGCCTACCGCAAGCAGTTCGAGTTTCCGCGCTGCGGTATTGCCGGCACGCGCGAAGCGACGGGCGTGGCGCGCGGGGCGCTGGTCGGCACGATTCTCAAACCGAACGTCGGCATGAGTGCGCAGGACACCGCAGCGCTGGTGGCGCGCCTGTGTGTCGCAGGCGTCGACTTCATCAAAGACGACGAGGTATGCGCTAACCCGGTCCATGCACCGCTGGCGCTGCGGGTGCCGGCGGTCATGGCGGCCGTGCGCGCGCATCGGGAGCGCACCGGCAAGCAGGTGATGGTGGCGTTCAACATCACTGACGAGACGGAGGCGATGCTGCGTCACGCCGATCTCGTGCGACGCGAAGGCGGCAATTGCGTGATGGTCAGCCTGAACTGGTGCGGATTCTCGGCGGTGCAGACGCTACGTCGTCACACGGGGATGGCGATCCACGGGCATCGCAACGGCTTCGGCGCGATGTCGCGGGCGCCGATGCTCGGCATCGGCTTTCAGGCGTATCAGGCGCTGTGGCGTCTGGCCGGTGTCGACCATATGCACGTGCACGGCTTGCAGGGCAAGTTTTCGCAGCCGGATGACGAGGTCGTCGAATCGGCGCACGACTGCTACACGCCGCTGGCCTTCGATACCCCCGGCAACGGCGACATCGACGATCGCGTCATGCCGGCGTTCTCCTCCGGGCAATGGGCGGGCACGGTGCCTGCGACCTGGCGTGCGGTGCGTCGCGACGATCTGCTCTTCATGGCGGGCGGCGGCATCCTCGCTCACCCGGACGGCCCTGCCGCCGGTGTACAGAGCCTGCGCGACGCATGGCAGGCGGTGCGCGAGGGCGAGTCGCTCGAAGCGGCCGCCTTGCACTCACCGGCACTGGCGGCGGCGTTGCAGCGCTTCGGTCGTTGAGCGGAGCGCCGTCATGCCCATCGACACGATTGAAGCTACGGCCGACGCGATGCATCGCCCGCAACTGCTCTACTACGGAGACGATTTCACCGGCGCCACCGATGCGCTGGCGACGGCCGCGCGCGCGGGTTTGCGAAGTGTGCTGCTATTCGGGCCGCCGGATGAAGCGCGTCTGGCATCGCTGGGCGCGCTCGACTGTCTGGGCATTGCCGGGGTGTCGCGCTCGCTGGCACCCGCCGCCATGCGCGACGAACTCGGCCCGATTGCGGACCTGGCGCGTCGCCTGAAACCGGCGGTGCTGCACTATAAGACCTGCTCGACCTTCGACAGCGGGCCGGACGTGGGCAGCATCGGCGAAGCGATGCGCGCGCTCGCCCCCGCGATGCCCAGTCAGTGGACGGCCATCGTCGGGGGGCAGCCGAACCTCGGGCGGTACTGTCTGTTCGGCAATCTGTTCGCCGCAGCAGGCGCGGGGGGCGAGGTGTTTCGTCTCGACCGGCATCCGACGATGAGTCGTCATCCCGTGACGCCGATGCACGAAGCCGATTTGCGGCGGCATCTCGCTGCGCAAGGGGTGTCGGACATCGGGCTGATGCCGTGGACCGGCTATGTGCCCTCGGCGGGAGTCACGGAGGCAGACGCCGTGGCGCGGATCGCGCAGGTCACCTCGCGCCTTGAATCGTTGCGTGCGTCGGGTGTCGTCAACGTGCTTTGGGATGTCGCGGCGACATCGGATCTCGCCGAGATCGGCTCCGTGCTTTGGGCACAGGCTCAGCAAGCGCCGTTGCTGGCGGTAGGGCCTAGCAGCGTGACGCAGGCGTTGTCGAGCGCCATGACGCGAGGCGCCACGCCGCAGACGCCGGAAACGGCGGGAGCGGCGCGAACGGAACGTGTCGCCGCCGCAAGCGGACCGGTGCTGGTGCTCGCTGGGAGCTTGTCTCCGGTGACGGCAAGGCAGGTGAGTGCGGCCAGATCGTTCGAAATCGTCCGTCTCGACGCGGCGCGTCTGGTGCAGGGCGATGGACGCTATCTGGCCTCCGTGGCCGACGAACTGACGCAACATCTGCGGGCGGGGCGGCATACGCTGGCGTGTACGGTGCCGTCGGCCGGGCGTGAGGGCGATGGTGCGTCCGTGTCCGCGCTGGCACTGGCGCAGGCGGGCGGACGTCTGCTCCGGAAAGTGCTGCAAGCGGCGCCTGTCTCGCGGGCGGCGATTGCCGGAGGCGACACATCGAGCCACGGGGTGCGCGGACTGGACGCGTGGGGGCTGACCTATGCCGGCACCCTCTCGGCGGGTGCGCCGCTTTGCCGCCTGCGCAGCGACTGCGCCACGCTCGACGGGATGGAGATCCTGCTCAAGGGCGGTCAGATGGGCGATGAAGATCTGTTCGAGCGGCTGGTGCACGGCAACTGACGACGCGCCCTTCCACGCTCGTCAACATGCACTGACACCCATCGATAACCCCATCGTGGCTCAGTTACGGAACGTTCTCGCCGTCTCTTCGGCGGCGAAGCGAAGCTCCGGCTCGAAGGCGAGCAGATCGTCGAGCGTCAGCCTGCCGATGGGCGCCTGCACGGCGATGGCGGCGCACGCGCGATTGCGGTTGAGCAGCACCGGCACGGCAATCGCGATCAATCCCTGCAAGTGTTCCTGATTGTTGATGCCCATCTTGCGACGGCGTGTGTGCTGCAACTCCGTGCGTAACGCGTCGCGATCGGTAAAGGTCTGATCGGAGAAACGGCGCAGCGGCAGCGTGTCGATCAGATGTTCGCGCCGTTCCTTCGGCAAGAAACTCAGTAGCAATTTACCGCTCGCCGAGCAATGCAGCGGGACATGCGATCCCGGTTGCAAATGCATGCGCAGCGGCCACTCCGTCTCCACACGATCCACGTAAATCACATCGTTGCCGGAGAGCATCGTGAGATTGCACGTCTCGCCGATGCTCGCGACGAGTTGTTGCAGCAGGCCGTGACGCGCGGCGGCAGGCCCGGTCTGCATCAGCACGTTCACGGCGAGCGCCCGCACGCGTGGCGAGCATTCGTAGCGCCGGTCGTTGTCGCTTCGGGTGATGAGCCAGGCATCCTTGAGCTGGGTCAGGATGCGATGCACCGTCTGCTTCGGCAGACCGAGTGCGTTCACGAGGTCCATCATCGACAGCGGACTGCCTGCGTCTGCCAGAGTTTCGAGCACGCGAAACGCACGCACTGCGGCTGCGTTCGATTGATTCGATGCCGTCATGTCGCCTCCTGAGGTCTGGCTTCGTCCCCTTGTCTCTTTGATGCCTTGCCCGCTTGGCAATCTCGTCGTTGCGTGCGGTGCTGAGCCTGATTGTGCATCGGTTTCATCGCTTTTGCGGACTTCATCGGTCCCGAATTTCGAGGCACCCTGTACACCCGCCGACGGTGTCCGGGTTGACCGGGAATTTGAGACCGGCGGCGCGACCGCGGTTGACTAGATTGGTCACACGAACCCAATCGAAAAACCACAGGAGGCGTCTCATGAATTCACGGGCTCCCGGCGCGGTCGTTGCGTCACAGAACCCTCGGTCGTTCCCCTCGGACACGCACACTGGCGCACCCGATGTCGATGCCATGGTCGGGCAACTGATCGCGCGGGCCAGACTGGCGCAGCGCGATTTCGCGGCGGGCGGGCAACCCGCGCTCGACACGGCGGCCAGCGCGGCGGCCTGGGCCATCATGGCGCCGTCGCGCAACCGGCAACTGGCGGAACTGGCCGTGCGCGACACCGGGCTCGGCAACGTCGACGACAAGATCCAGAAGAACTTCCGCAAGACACTCGGCCTGCTGCGCGATCTGCACGGACGCAAGACGCACGGTGTCATTGCCGAGGACACCCGCAAGGGCATCGTGGAGATTGCCCGGCCGGTCGGCGTCGTGGCGGCGATTACGCCATCGACCAACCCGGCGGCCACGCCGGCGAACAAGATCGTCAACGCGCTCAAGTGCGGCAATGCGGTGATCGTGGCGCCGTCACCCAAGGGTTACAGCGCATGCGCGTTGCTGCTGCGGTTCATTCACGCCGAGTTCGAGCGGGCGGGTCTGTCGCGGGATCTCGTGCAGATGTTGCCCGAGCCGATCAGCAAGGCGGCGACGGCTTCGCTCATGCGTCAGGCGGATCTGATCGTCGCGACCGGATCGCAGGCGAACGTTCGTATGGCTTACACCAGTGGTACGCCGGCGTTCGGCGTCGGGGCGGGGAATGTGGCGTCGATCGTCACGTCGAGCGCTGATCTGACCGATGCCGCCGACAAGATCGCCCGCTCGAAAACCTTCGACAACGCGACCAGTTGCTCGTCGGAGAACAGTGTGGTGATCGAAGACGGTATCTACGACGCCATGCTCGATGCGCTGCGTCGCGCGGGCGGCGTGCTGCTCGACGCCAGCCAGAAGCGCGCACTGGCGCAGGTCATGTGGGTGGATGGCAAGCTCTCGGGCCAGTGCACGGCGCAGTCCGCGCAACGCATTGCGGAAATCGCCGGGCTTCACGACGTGGCCGCGCAGCGCCCCGCCTTTCTGATGGTCGAAGAGACGGGGACCGGTGCGGATCATCCGTTCTCCGGCGAAAAGCTCTCGCCGGTGCTGACCGTCTATCGCGCGAAGGACTTCGACGACGCGACGTCGCTCGTCGCACGCCTCTACGACTACATGGGTGCGGGGCATTCGGTCGGATTGCACAGTGCGGACCCGGCGCAGGCGGTGCATCTGGGCGAAACGCTCCCGGTCGCGCGCGTGATCGTGAATCAGGCGCATTGCTTTGCCACCGGCGGCAATTTCGACAACGGTCTGCCGTTCTCGCTCTCGATGGGATGCGGCACCTGGGGGAAGAACAACTTCACCGAGAACCTCGGCTTTCGCCAGTATCTCAACGTCACGCGCGTGGCTTACCCCATCGCCGCCGAAGTGCCGGACGCCGACGATCTGCTCGCCGACTACTTCGGGAGATTCGGACGATGAACGCGCCCACGAATCCGGTAGCGACCGCCGCCGTCGTTGCGGCGCGCGAGCCGGTCGCCACGCCTGCTGACACGTTGCGCGAACTGATCGATACACAGGCGTCTGCGTATGGCCAACGACCGTATCTGCTCGCATTGACCGAGGGAGAAGGGGCGGGCGCGGCACTGACGTTCGAAGCCTTGCGCGACGATTGTCGTGCGCTCGCGCGTCGCTTTGCCGACGCCGGGCTGCGCGAAGGCGACATCGTCTCCGTCTGCATGGGCAACGGGCCGCAGACGGCGCGCATCATCCTCGCCGCGATGTACTGCGGTCTGATCGTCAATCCCGTCAATCTGCTGTGTCAGCCGACGCAACTGCAATACATCATCGAGCACTCGGAGACGCGTGTGATCTTCGTCTCCGACGCGATGCTCCCGGCGGTCGTGCAGGCGGTGGAGGCCGCACGAGCGCAGGGCATGACGCGGCCTGTGGCGCTGGTGTGCACGTCGCCGGAGGCGTCCGGCTTGCCGGACATCCCGGCGTTGGATGTGAGCAACGCCGCACCCTCGTTGGCCGGGAGCGACATTGCGTTGCTCATGTACACCTCCGGGACGACCGGCGTGCCGAAGGGCGTGCTGCTTTCGCATCGGAATCTGCTCGCCAATGCGGCTTTCATCAGTGCGGAGCATCGGCTGACGCAGGACGATCGCGTGCTGGCGTCGCTGCCGCTGTATCACATCAACGGTCTCGTGGTGACGCTGCTCACGCCCTTGTTTCACGGGGGTTCCGTGGTGATGGCGCCCCGCTTCTCCGCACGCACCTTCTGGCGCGACGTCATGGCCACACGCTGTACGTGGATCAACGTCGTGCCGACCATCGTGGCGTATTTGCTCGACGGCCTGCACGACGGCGACGTGCCGGAGCGCGCTGCGCTGGCTGGACTGCGATTCTGCCGCAGCGCATCGGCGGCATTGCCTGCCGATCACCATCGTGCGTTCGAGGCGCGGTTCGGCATCGGCATCATCGAGACGATGGGCATGACCGAGACGGCCGCGCCGGTCTTCAGCAACCCGTTCGACGCCAAGGCAAGACGCATCGGCAGCATCGGATTGCCATCGGGTGGGGAAGCGAAAGTCGTCCGGCGCGACGGATCGCAAGCGGAGCCGGGCGAGACCGGAGAGCTGGTGCTACGTGGCGCACAGGTCATGCGCGGGTATTACAAGCGGCCGGAGGAGACCGCCGGCGCGTTCACGGCCGACGGCTGGCTGCGTACCGGCGACCTGGGCTATCGCGACGACGATGGCTACTTCTACATCACCGGACGCGCCAAGGAACTGATCATCAAAGGCGGCGAGAACATCGCCCCGCGCGAGATCGACGAAGCGTTGCTGCGTCACCCCGACGTGCTCGAAGCGGCAGCCGTCGGCGTGCCCGACCCGGCCTACGGGCAAGAGATCGTGGCGTTCGTCGTGCTCAGAGAGGCGGCGCATGCCGACGGCCATACGCCACCCGATGTGCAGGCACTTCGCGAGCACTGTCTGCAAACGCTTGGCCGCTACAAGACCCCCAAGGAGTTTCGTTTCGTAACCGAGTTGCCCCGTGGCCCGTCGGGCAAGGTGCAACGGCTGAAATTGCTGCAACCGTCGTGATTCGTAGTGCAAGGGGGGCGATGTCCCCCGTCATGCAGGACACGATCGCACGCGCATGACGTGTGCGACGTAAATACATAGGAGACAACATGGACAAGCGTACCGGTCGCGTGAAGACGCGCCACATCATTCTTGCGGTCATGTGCCTGATGTATTTCATCTCGTACATCGATCGCGTCAACATTGCGGTTGCGGGCCCCTTCATCCGACAGGAGATGGGGCTCACGACGGTGCAGCTAGGCCTCGTGTTCTCGGCGTTTGCCTATCCGTATGCCGCGATGCAGATCTTCGGCGGATGGCTGGCAGATCGTTACGGGCCGAAGCTGGTGCTGACGGTGCTTTCGCTGATCTGGGGCGCGGCCACGCTTGCCACCGGATTTGCCGGCAGCATCGTGACGCTGGTCGTGCTGCGCTTCGTGCTGGGCATCGGCGAGGGCGGTGCGTTTCCCACCGCCACGCGTGCCTTCACTTACTGGATGCCTGTCGGTGAGCGCGGGTTTGCGCAGGGCATCACTCACAGCTTTGCGCGTCTTGGCGGGGCGATTACGCCGCCGGTGGTGCTCGCCATTGTGGTGGCGTTCGACTGGCGCGAAGCGTTCATCGTGCTGGGTGTGGTGAGCCTCGCGTGGACCGTGCTGTACATGAAGGTTTTCACCAACACGCCGGAGCAGCACCGTCGCGTGACGCCGCAAGAGGCTGCGGAGATCGGCTATCGTTCGGGAGATTGCGAGCGGGCCAAACGGGCGTCGACACCTTGGCGCAAGCTCATCCGCCGCATGTGGCTCGTGACGTTCGTGGACTTCTGCTACGGCTGGCTGCTGTGGGTCTATCTGACGTGGATGCCGTCGTATCTGCGCGAATCGCAGGGCTTCGATCTCAAGCAACTGGCCTTGTTCACGGCGTTGCCGTTGCTCGCCGGCGTGGTGGGCGACACGTTGGGCGGGGTCGTCTCCGACAAGCTTTACAAGATGACAGGCCGGTTGCGTTTCGCGCGGGTGTCGGTGCTGGTCGTCGGCATGGGCGGATCGCTGGCGTTCCTGTTGCCCATGACGATGGTGTCCGATCCGATGGTGGCGGTGCTGCTGCTCTCGTCGTCGTTCTTCTTCCTCGAAATCACCAACCCGGTGCTGTGGACGCTTCCGCTCGACATCGCGGGCAAGTACGCCGGCACGGCGGGTGGCATGATGAACACGGGCTTCGGGCTGGCGGGCATGATCTCGCCCGTGGCGTTCGGCTATCTGATCGAGACGAGCGGCAGCTACAACGTGCCGTTCACGATCTCGGCGGCGCTGCTCGGTGCTGGCGTCATTGCGGCGCTATTCATCGACACCAGCAAGACCGTCGACAAGGATGAAGAGGATGAAGCGGCCGCGCTGTCCGGCGAACGGATCGTAGCGGCTGGTGCGGCTGGTGCGGCTGGCGCGAGTACGATGTGGGTCGCGACCGGACCGCAGCGGCACCCGTTGCGGCGTCCGCTGCGCTGGCGCCGGTGATGGGGCGAGCGCACGGGCGAGTGTGAGGTATGGACAGGGCAGATGGCCGTTGCAAGACGGCCATCTGCCCGTGTTCACCGATCAGGCGGTGCTCTCGCGCTTGCTGCCAAGCAGCGATGCCAGCATGAGCAGCGTGCCGCTCACTGCCATCGACACGACGCCCATTGCCATGCCCTGACCGATCGAGCCCTGTTCGAACTGACGCCAGACGAAGATCGAGACGGTCTGCACGCCGCTCGGCGCCAGCAGCAGCGACGTCACCAGTTCACGCGAGGCGATGGCGAACACGATCATCAGCGATGCGCCGAGCGCGGGCATCACCAACGGCAGCGTGATGCGTCGCAGCGTGACGCCCGCGGGCGCGCCATGCACGCGTGCCGCCGCTTCCAGCGAGGCCGCCATCTGACGCAACGCGGCGCTCGTGTATCGCACCGGATACGGCAGGAGCAGGCAACAGTACGAGAGCAACAGAATGCCCCACGTGTTGTACGGCGTGACCGGCCAGAACGGCAGGTTCCACGCGAGGATCAGGCCGACGCCGACCACGATGCCCGGCAGCGCATGCGGCAGCAGCGAGAGACCGTCGATCAGCACGCGTCCACGCATCGTCGACTTCACGACGCACCACGCACACAGGAACCCGAGTACGCCGGTGACCAGTGACGTGCCCAGTGCCAGCGACAGGCTCGTCGCCAGCGCTTCGAGCCCTTCCGCGCCCTGACCGAGCAACGCCGTGAAGTGCGCCGTCGTCAGGTTGGCGATCGACAGCCCGCCCGAGAGCGTGCCGGAGAAGGCCGTCGCCAGGATCGAGAACAGCGGTGCGGCTGTGGCGAGCAAGGCTACTGCGCCGAAGCCAAGCATGACGGGGACCGTCCAGCGTCCCAACGCACGGGGCGGCGACGCGATGGGCTTGCCCGTCTGCGTCTCGAAGTCCTTGCCCGCCGCGAGTCGATGCTGCAATACGAACGCGAACAGCGCTAGCACGGCGAGCACCACCGACAGGATCGATGCGCCGGGCAGATCGATCGGCCAGTCGGCGAAGCGGCCTTCGATGGACGTGACGAGTACGGAGAACCCGGCACGCGCGCCGAGCGCGGCAGGCGCGCCGAACTCTTCGATCGCCATGGTGAACGCGAGCAGCAGGCTGGCCGCGAACGCCGGTAACGCCAGCGGCAGCGTCACGCGCAGGAACGCACGCCATGCCGAGGCGCCATGCACGCGAGCGACGTCAGCCAGCCGCGAGCCGGTCGTGGCCAGTGCGCGCGAGACGGCGAAGTAGACGACGGGGAAGATGTTGAGCGTCATCACGAAGACGAGGCCAGGTAGCGAGAACAGGAACCGTCCGGCGTCGAGTCCGGTGAGTTGCTGGGCGTAGCCGCCCGTTTGCAACAGCAGCATCCAGCCCAGTGCCGCGAGGTACGGCGGCACCAGAAACGGCAGCAGGAAGCACAGATCCCAGAGCCGTGCGCCCGGTACATGAAACAGACCGCGAACCGCACCGAGCGCACCGCCGACCAGCGCCGTGCCGAGCGCCACCGACAGGCCCAGTCGCAGCGTGTTGGTGACGAGCGGCAACGTGTCGCTATGCGACAGCGTTGGCCAGACAGCGGAGAAGGGCGCGCGCAGCGAGCCCTGTGCGAGGTGCGGGAAGACTGCCTGTAACAGAACGAACGCGACCGGCAACGCCACCACGACGGCGAGCGCTACGACGGTCGCCGTGGGAAGAAGTCGGAGCGATTTCACCGTTAGTGCTGGCCGTTGAGTTTTGCGAAACGTGCCAGCACTTCGGCGCGCGAAGCGCTCGACGATTGCGCGTCGCCTTGCGGCAGCAGACGCAGATCCTTGAACGAGGCGCGTTTGATGGCGATGTCTTCGCGCGCCGGAATCAGCCACGCTTCGGCGACCATCTGCTGGCCTTCTTCGGAGAGCACGTAATCGATGAACTGACGCGCTTCGTTCTGCTGCTTCGACGTGTTCAGAATCATCATCGGACGCGGTGCGATGACCGTGCCGCTCGTCGGGAAGAGCACCTTCACGGCTTCACCGTTGGCCGCTGCCGCGTACGCGACGTAGTCGACCGCGCCGAATACGGCCGCCTTCGCGCCTTGCAGCACCGGGTTGAGCGCTTGCGCGTTCGGACCCGAGACGACCATGCCGTTTTGCTTGAGGTCGTCGAAGAGCTTCCACGCTTCGTTGCCCAGACGCGCTTGCAGCCCCAGCAACAGGTCGGCCGATGCGCCCGAGAGGGCCGGGTCCGGCATCGTCACGAGATTGCGATAAGCGGGCTTGGTGAGGTCGCGCCAGTCGTGCGGTTCCGGCGTGCCCGACTTGGCGTTCCACACGATGCCGAGTGCGGAGAGACCTTGCGCGACGTAGTGCGTTGTTTTGAACGGGGCCGGCACGCGCGAAGCGTTGGCGCTCTGGAACGGGGCGAGCCAGCCGCGCTTTTCCAGATCCTGTGCGGTATCCCACGAGGCCGAGATGAGCACGTCGGCACGCGGGTTGGCCTGTTCGGCTTCGATGCGGGCCATCACCTTGCCGGTCGTGGCCTGAAAGACATCGACTTTGATGCCGGTCTTCTTCTCGAAACCCGAAGCGAGTTTCTTGCTGAGGTTGCCGGGGCCGGCGGTATAGACGGTCAGCGCATGCGCATGTTGCGCGCCGACGCTTGCAGCAAAGGCCATGGTGAGTGTCGCGATAATTTTGCGGTGGAGCATTATGGGCTACCTCGTAATACGTTTGTCAACGCGCCCGTGGGCGAGGATCACGATCTGGTCGGCCAGCGCTTCGGCTTCTTCGCGGTCATGGGTCACGTAGACAGCGGTGGTGCCCAGACGCGAGAGCAGCGCGCCGATATCGGCGCACAAACGCGTGCGCAGATCGCGGTCGAGGTTGGATAGCGGTTCGTCGAACAGCAGCAGACGGGGCGCCGAGACGATGGCGCGCGCGAGGGCGACACGTTGCTGCTGGCCGCCGGAGAGCGCTTGTGGACGACGGTTGCCCAGACCTGCGAGTCCCACGAGCGAGAGCGCGTCTTCGACGCGTTGTGCGCGCTCGGCGCGTTTCACGCCGCGCATCTCCAGCGGGAACGCCACGTTGGCGGCCACGCTCATGTGCGGCCACAGGGCGTAGTCCTGAAAGACCATGCCGAGCGAGCGCAATTCGGGGGCGTGGCACACGCTGGCGCTGGCAACCACCGTATCGTCGAAATGGATTTCGCCCCCGGTGGGGGCGAGCAGGCCGGCGAGCAGCTTGAGCAGGGTGCTCTTGCCGCATCCCGAGGGGCCGAGCAGGGCGGTCGTGGTGCCGGCCGGGACATCGATGTCGATGCCGTCGAGCACGCGCGCCGCACCGAAAGTCTGGTGCAGCGCGCGCAGCGACACGGACACGCCCGCGCGCGACGGCGTCGTGCCGTCTTGCGAAGGGCGGGTGTCGCTCGTCATCAGAACGTGTGCTTGATGCCGGCCATCGTACCGAACTGGTTCTTGCCGGCGACCACGTTGGTGCCGAAACCGTTCAGACCGAGATCGGAGCCGTTGCGGTTCAAGACGTAGCCGAGGTTGAGGTAGACGTCGGTACGCTTCGAGAAGCTGTAGTCGGCGCTGACCTGGAACGACAGCGGATCACGGTTCGTGCCGTAGAAGTCCTGATACATGGCGGTGGCCGAGAGGTCGACGGCGGGCGTGGCGTGCCACGTCGAGCCGATCCAGTAGTAGCTCGACGCTTCCACCGGGCTCTTGTTCAGTGCCGAGAGGTGGATGGCCTTGGCGTTCAGGTAGCGATACCCGACGTACAGATCGACGCTATGCAGCGAGTACCGCACGGCGGCGGCGATACGGCGGTCCATGTTGCCTTCGTACCCGCCGACCTTCGAGGTCATGGCGGCGTTCGGCAGCGTCGATCCGCCGTTCTTCTGGTCGTAGGCGATCACGAACGACAGCGGGCCGTTGGCGTAGCGGATACCGGCATCGACGACCTGCGCGCGACGGTTGTCGCCCGGCGTGGTGCTGGCGGCGCCGAAGCTCACGTCGTCGTAGCCCTTCGAGTACTGGATCATGCCTTCGAAGTCACCGAATTTGCCGGTGTAGCGCAGGCTGTTGTCCAGACGGTCGGAGAACGCCGTGTCTTGCATCTTGATGGCGTAGACGGCGTTGTTGAGCGGGTTGAACTTGGAAACCCAATCGAGGAACACACCGCCCTGACGGCCGATCGAGAAAGCGCCGACGGACTTGTTCGACAGGCCGACGTAGGCGAGACGTCCGAACTCGCGACCGCCCTGAAGCGATTGACCGCTGGCGAGGTTAAAGCCGTTTTCGAGCAGGAAGAACGCTTTATTGCCGCCACCGAGGTCTTCAGTGCCTTTGATACCCCAGCGCGAACCTGCGAGGTTGCCCGAAGTAATGCGCGAGAGGCTGACGGTATTGCCGGCGGCGTTCTTGTCGGCGTTGGTAAGGAATTCGACACCCGAGTCGATCAGCCCGTAGAGCTGAACGTGAGACTGAGCCAGAGCGGGCATGGGCAGGCAGCTGGCGAACGCCAGACAGCCCCCGGCCGCCGCGATGCGGAGGTTGGGTTTCATGACAAGGTCCTCTTTGGGATTAAATTGAGCCGCCAATGTAAGCGGCCAACATGTCGTGAAAATGACAATGCATCGTCATCCCAACGAGGAGGGGGGGGCGCATTGGCCGACCGGGCGTGGCGGCCGTTAAGGGGGATGAGGGAAATGAGGGGAGGGTGCGTTATTTAATTGCACAAACTAACGAGAAACGCTAATTTTCTGCAATTGAATAACGCGACAAGCCTGTGATGCGGTCGGCGCTCACAGCGTCGGGCCGAACGAAGCCGAATGATTAGCCGGCAAGGTGATCGTAAAGCGTGCGCCACCGAGGGGGGAGGTTTCGACGCCCACGCGGCCGCCGTGGAGCAGGGCGATGCGGCGCACGATGGCCAGCCCCAGACCGAAGCCGCCCGTCGCGCGATTGCGGCTGCTGTCCAGACGATGGAACGGCTCGAAGATGCGGGCACGCTCTGGCGCCGGGACACCCTCGCCATCGTCGTCGACGTAAATCACGATCTCACCGTTCTCGCTCGTCTTCGCCCCGCAAACGATGCGTCGCGAGGTATGTCGCATCGCGTTGTTGAGCAGGTTCTGTACCGCCCGCGCCAACAGCTTCGGCTCGACCTCCACCCGATCGGCGCCCGGCTCCGCCGCGATGTCCAGCGCAATGGAGCGCGCCGCCAGCACTTCCGTGCAGTTCGCCGCGAGACTGTCGAACATCAGTCGCAGCGACACCCACTGACGCGTCGGCGGCGCCGTGATCTGGTCCAGACGCGCGAGCGACAACAACTCGGTGACGAGTTCGTCCAACTCGCGAATGTCGCCCTTGAGCGCATTGATCCGGTCATCGGCATCGGCGTCGTGACGCCGCTGCTGCAAGATCTCCAGCCCGAAATCCAGCCGTGCGATCGGTGTGCGCAGTTCATGCGACACCGCATTGATCATGTCCTTCTGCGTCTTGATGGAACGCTCGATGCGATCGGCCATCGTGTTGAATACGCCCACCAGCGCCGTGAGGTTCGAGAAGCTCGACACCTTCGCCCGTGAACTGAAATCGCCTTCGCCAAACCGAATCGCCGCCCGGTTCAGCGACTTCAGATCGGACCAGTACCAGCGCACCCACGTGAGGACCGCGATCAGCATCAGTAACGCCACCACCGCATAGGCCAGGTAGTTGATTTGCTTCATGCTCAGGTCGGTGCCGCTCGCGGAGGTCAATACCCACTGCGAATCGCGCAGGCGCATGGCGTAATGCTCGCCGTCGGTGCCGTTGACGATCGGCAATCCCGCTTCAAGTTCGTGGCGCAGATACTCACGCTCGACAGGAAAGTCCTTGAGCGGCTTGAGCTCCAACGTGTCCTGCGTCTTCGACGCAAATTCGGCGATGAACTGCGGCCATTCGGATTCCGGGATGTCGGCAAGTTTCTCGTTGATGAGCCACGCGTAGCCGCCCAGTTGCGTCTGCGCCGAGCGGTTCATGGTGTCCATGAACAGATGGCCGAACGTGTAGGTGATGATCAGAATCGCGGCGACGACAGAGATGCCGACCAGCGCGTACAACTTCAAAAGCACGCGAAACATGCGTCAACTCTCCCAGGCGGACGGGCTGAACAGATAACCCCGGCCCCAAACGGTCTTGATACGTTGCGGCTCGCCATCGGTGTCTTCGAAGCGCTTGCGCAACCGGTAAATGCCCACGTCCACCGTGCGATCGATGCCGTCGAATTCGATCCCGCGCAGTTGCTGGAGGATTTCATCACGCGTGACGACACGCCCCGCCCCCCGCGCCAGAATCAGCAGCAGGCTGAACTCGTTCGATTTCAATTCGACGCTCGCCCCACGCCAGAACACCATGCGATCGCGCGGAACGATGCGCAACTGCCCGAAGGTGAGCCCGTCGTCGCTCTCGACTTCCACCTCGGCCATCGGCACGGCGCGTCGTAACAAGGCGCGCAAGCGTGCGAGCAGCAGACGCGGTTCCACCGGCTTGACGACGTAATCGTCCGCGCCGACCTCCAGGCCGGCGACCTGATCGTAGGTGTCCTCGCGCGCCGTGAGGATGAGAATCGGCGTGGCGCTGACCGCGCGCAACTGGCGGCAGATCTCCATGCCGTCCATGCCGGGCAACATCAGATCCAGAACCACGATGTCAGGCGAAAACGCGCGAAAACGCTCCAGGGCACGCGAGCCATCGCCCACGACCGCCACTTCGAAGCGGTAGGCGTGCAGATATTCGGTGACGAGTGCGGCCAGACGCGCATCGTCCTCGACCAGCAAGACTCGGTACATGGCCGGTATTCCTTTCCTGTTGTGCGGTGCCGCACGCCATCGGCGGCACTCCGGTGAAGCGCATTTTACTGCCCGAAAGCCCCGCCGGGCGGACGTTTCAAACCTGCGAACAAATGAAAACATTTGTTCACAACTCTCCTAAATCGGATAACAGCCACGCGGCGGCTTCTTTCCTACTATGCGATCACCTTGCGATCCATCCGTCTGCATCCGTCGATCGCAATGCCAACCCCCGCAATCGAAATTCAAACACTTATCGGATCTTGTAGGAGTGCCATGAAAAGCCGCCACAGCAACTCAGCCCGCAACTCAGCGTGCCACCTTCGCACGGCGCAACGCGAGCAACGCCATCGCCATCTGCATCGACTTGCAGCGGCCGGTGCGGCGGGACTGCTGTTCGCCGGCATTGCTTCGCAGGCGTATGCCGTCGAGCCGGCACGCTATAGCGGCATTCAGCAGGATCAGAGCCTGCCGACCAATGCAGCCGACAGCGGCTATGAGTTCACCATCGGCGGCGGCGTCGGGTATTCGCCGCGCTACATGGGCAGCGACGAATACCACGCCACGCCTGCGCTGAATCTCGCGCTGCAAACGCCTTTCGGCGTGTTCGTCGGACTGAGCGGCATCGGCTATCGCCTGTCGCTACCGGCCGGTTTCTTCGTGTCCGCGGCGCTGTCGTACGACGGCGGTCGCAAGGACCACCCCAAGGGGCTCGATGCCGGTTCCGACAAGCTGCGCGGCATGGGCGATATCAAAGGCTCGCTCTTCACCACGCTGCAGGCCGGTTACGCCATCGGCGATCTGGCGGTCGTGAGTGTGGCGACTGACGTTCCACTCACCAACCGCGATCGCGGCAACGTCTATCGCTTCGCGGTGGACAGCGTGGTCTATCAGTCGGCGGCGGATTCGGTCGGCGTCGGTGCGGCCGCGCACTTCGCCAGCGGCAAGTATGCACAGACCTATTTCGGTGTGACGGCCAATCAGAGCCTGAGCTCCGGCTACCGGCAATACGCGCCGGGCGGCGGTCTGTACGGCGTGAGCCTCACCGCCAACTGGACACACAAGTTCACCAAGCACTGGAGTACCACGGTCGCGGGCGGTGTGATGCGCTACACCGGCAACGCGTCGAAGAGTCCCATCGTTTTCAAGAAGACCAACTATCAGGTCGCCGCCACGCTCGACTACACGTTCTGACGTCGCGGTTTCGTTTCCCCTAGTGTTGCGAGGCCCAAGCCATGCGAATTCTCGTCACCGGCAGTACCGGTTTTGTGGGCGGCGCCGTTGTCGCCCAACTCCTCAAGGACGGCTTCGGTCCGTCGTTGTTGCTGCTCGTGCGTGCGCGCACCAGCAGCGATGGTCTTGCCCGCGTGCGCGCCGCCATGGACCGTTTTCGCGTCGCGCCCGTCCACCGGCTCACGCTGACCGAAGCGAATATCGTGTGCGGCGACCTTGCGCAGCCGATGACGTTCGACGACGACCCGCGCATGCGCAGCGTCACGCACGTGATCCACGCCGGTGCGATTGCCAGCTTCTCCGCGCATCCGCAGCTCAACACGGTGAACGTGAGCGGCACGCTGGCGCTCGCGCGTGCGGTGGCCGCGTCACCGGTGCTGGAGCGCTTCGTACACGTCGGCACGGCCATGGCTTGCGGCGATTCGCTCTCGGGGCTGGTGAAGGAATCGCACGAACTGGCGCTTGCCGATCATCAGGTGGTTGCGTACACGGCATCCAAGGCGGAAGCCGAACGGCGCTTGCGCAAGGAGTGGCCGGGCCTGCCGCTGGTGATCGCGCGGCCGTCCATCGTGGTCGGGCACACGCGTCTCGGATGCGAACCGTCGGGCAGCATCTTCTGGATGTTTCGGATGGTGCAGTTGCTCGGCGCCTTTACCTGTGGACTGGACGATCGGCTGGACGTGGTGCCTGTGGACTACTGCGCCGATGCGCTGATCGATCTGGCGTTCCTGCCGCGTCTGCGTCACGACCTGTATCACGTGTCGGCGGGCGAGGGCAGTGCGCGCACCATCCGCGAGATCGAGGCGGCGCTGGCGAAGGCGCGTGGCGTGGCGCCGCTGGGCGAGCGCTTCCGTCATATCGCAGACACCGAGATCGACCGTCTGACGCCCGCACTGGCGCGTCAGCTCGGACACGGCAACAGCCGTCTGATGGCCAAGGCGCTGCGACGCTACGGCGCGTTCGCGGCGCTCGACTACGTGTTCGACAACCGTCGTCTCCTGTCCGAAGGCACGCCGCCACCGCCGTCGGTCACCGATTACCTGGACGTATGCGTGCGCTCATCCGAGTCGACGTCGGTGGCCGAGCAGATGGCGTGGGATTTCAAATGACTTGAAAGCGATTTGAAGCAGGACCGGAGGAGGCCGGTTCGGCGCGCCGGTCCGGTTCGCGGTGCGACGAGTGCCGTGCGGCGTACGATGGGGTCTTCGTCACGTGTCACCGCAAGGCGGCCGGATCGGTGGCATCCCCTGCGAAGCATTGCGCGAGAAAGCGCTCGGTGGGGCGCGATAAGGCATCGGCATGCGGCACGAGCGCCGTCAGCAGGCGCTTCAGGCCATGCGGCGGATCGATGCGCACGGTGGCGAGCGCGGCGTCTTCATGGCGCATCGACATTGCCGAGACGAAACCCACGCCCATCCCTGCGCGCACCGCTTCCTTGATACTTTCCACCCCCGCCAGTTCGAGCGCCACGCGTGGCTCCAGCCCGGAGACCGAGAACGCGCGCGCGACCAGCGCCCGCACGCCGGACCCAGGCTCGCGCATGATGAGCGGATAGGCGGCGATGGCCTGCAACGAGGCTCCCTCGGGCGTTTGCGCGAGCGGATGGTCGGCGCGTGCAATCGCGACGATCTCGTCGTCACGCCACGGACGCACCGCAATCTCCGGTGACAACCCCGGCGGCACCGCGCCTTCGATGAAGGCCACGTCGAGCCGGTCGAGCTGCGCGACGATCTCGCTGGTGTTGCCGTCGATGATGTGCAGCGCCACGGCCGGGTAGCGCTGGTGGAATTCCGCGATGACGTACGGCAACAGGTAGCTCGCGGGCGTGGTGCTGGCGCCGATGTGCAGCGCGCCGGTCTCGAGTCCGCGCAGGCTGTCGCGCAGTGCGATCGCCTGACGGTAGTCCTGACGCAGCTTGTTGGCGTACACCGCGACCTGCTCGCCGACGGCCGTCAGGCGGATACCGCGTCCGTCACGCCGGTAGAGCGGCTCGCCGAAAGACTCCTGCAAGAGCCGCAACTGTCCGGAGACCGCGGGCTGCGACAGGTGCAATGCCTGCGCCGCGTGGCTGATGTTGCCCAGTTCGGCCACCGTCGCGAATGTCAGCAATTGGTCCGGCGTCATATCGTCGAATTTATCGGCTATGGTGATGATTGGCTCTCATCATAGCCATTATTCGGATGATTGGCGCGGGTGACGAAAGGCGCTCAGAGGGGACGTCGTGAGGCGATGAGTTGCTCGACCGCATCCCAGTCCGGCGCATGCGCGCCGGTACGGGTGCAGGCGAGGGCGGCGGCCGCCGCAGCGCGCCGCAAATGGTCGGTCACGGGGGCCTCGGGTGCGCGTGACCGACTGGCGAGCCACCCGCCGATGGCGGCGTCGCCCGCGCCGACGGTATCGGCCACATCCACGGGATAGGCGAGTTGGACGAGGGTCGTGCCGTCGGCCAGCAAGAGTCGCATGCCGCGCTCGCCGTCCGTCAGCAGGATGTCAACCTGCGGCGCGAGGCGACGCACGTCTGCCAGTGCATCGACGTCGGTCCGCGCGGGATACAGGCCGCGCAGATCCTCCACGGACAACTTGAGCCACGTGGCGAGTTTCGCCATGCGTGCGAACGTCGCGAAATAGTCCGGCCCCATCAGATTGCGAAGATTCGGATCGAAGCTAATGGCGACGCCGCGCGCGTGCAATTGCGTCGCGAGGTCGAGCAGCGTGCCCGCCAGCGGTTCGCGCACGAGGCTGATGCAGCCGAAGTGGGCGACATGGGCGGCGTCTTGCCAGCCGTCGGGCAATGCGCCGGGATCAAATGCCAGATCGGCGGCGCCTTCGCCGAGAAAGAAGTACGCGGGGGGATCGTGACGATGCACGACAGCCACGAGCGGTGGCGCATCGACGGCTTGCCAGTAGCGCTCGTCCAGTCCGGCGTCACGGGACAGGGCGAGCAATTCGGTACCGAACGGGGCGTGGGTGCTGATCGCCCCGCCGTAACCCGTTGCTACGCCCATCGCAGCGCTCACGCGTGCGACGTTCCAGCACGCACCGCCCGCGCGACTCACCCATTGGCGATTTTGCTGGCCTTGGCGACCCTCGGCGTCCGGCTGGCGAATCAGATCGGTAAGGGCTTCGCCGAAAACCAGCAGGGCAGGCAGGGACATGACGGAGGCGTCGCGAGACGATCAGGTGAGAACGGCCGTCAGCATACCCGACCCTCGCTGATCGAACCGCGAGAAACCCACAGCGCGAACCCACAGCGAGAACGGTCAGTGACTGCGGATCAGCAAAGCGATGCCCGCAGCCAGTACTACGACATTTACCGCCCTCACGAACTGCTGCCGCGAGAGGCGCAGCGTGATGTGCTTGCCGACCCACATGCCGACCATCATTGCGGGAATGAGCGAGACCGCGGTGACGAGCATCGACACGTCGGCATAGACCCCCGCGAACAGGAACAAGGTGGCGCGCACGAGGGTGCTCAGACCGATGAGCGTCGCCTGCGTCACGCGCATGGCTTCGACGCGCTCCAACCGGCTCGTCAGATAGATCGCGAAGACGAACCCTCCGCTGCCGAACATCGCCCCGAACATGCCGCCGAGCGCGCCGAACGGCACCGCCCACGCCTGCGACAGACGCGATGTCGCGCGTGGCCCGATCAGCGCAAAGACCGCGTAGGCGCAAACGAACCATGCGAGCGCCCGCAGCAGAACGTCGGGGCGCAGGTGCAGCAGCAATGCGCCGCCGATCAGGCTGCCCAGCACGAGCGCGGGCACCAGACGTTTGAGTTCGTCCGTATCCGCTGCGCGCGCGTTGCGCACCACGTTGCCCGACGCCGCGCCGAAGTCGAGCAGCGCGAGCATCGGCACGATCTGCGCCACGGGCATCGCGTAAGCGAGGATCGGGCTGGCGACGAGCGCCGTGCCGAAGCCCGCGACGCCGAAGATCACATACGCGACGACCAGGGCGGCGCTCATCAGCAGCCAGTGGCCCGGCGTCGGAAGGGCGGCCGTCAGCGTAGCGAGGGTGTCGGGCAGGGCGGTGGACAGCGTTGAAAGCATGGCGGCGGAGGGACGTTTCGACGGAGGTCAGGACGAGAAGCTGCGGGCCGCGTAGACCGAGGGCACGCGGGTTTTCCGTCAGCTTAGGGCCGCGTGAGGGTGTCGCGCCAATATAGAATGTGGCGATATTCGATCTCGAAACGGCATGGTCATGGTGTCGCTGCGGCAGTTGCGGTATTTCCTCGAAGTGGTCGACGCGGGTGGGTTCAGCGCGGCGGCGGAGCGTCTTTTCGTCGCGCAATCCGCCTTGAGCCGGCAGATCTCCGAGCTGGAGCGGGAATTGCAGGCGGTGCTGCTCGAACGCTCCTCCAAGGGGGTGACGCTCACCCCCGCCGGTCGCACATTCGTGGGCGAAGCGCGACGCGTGCTTACCGAACTCGAAAGCTCCGTGGCGCTCACCCGCAGCGTGGCGCGCGGCGAGCAGGGTACGGTGCGACTCGCGCATTCCAGCTCGGTGCCGTTTGCCGGGGCGCTGCCGGCGGCCCTATACGCGCATCTGCGCGCGCATCCCGGGGTGAACGTCGATATCTCGACGTTGTCGTCAGAGCAGCAGCAAGACGAGATCGAAGCGGGACGGATCGACGTCGGACTCGTGCGATTGCCGGTACTGCGCCCCGCGCCGACGCTCGTTTGCGAGACGATGGCGCGAGAGCGTCTGCTATTGCTCGTGCCGAAGGGGCATGCGCTGGCGTCGAGAGCGTCGGTGAGTGTGGCGGCGCTCGCTTCGGCGCCGTTCGTCTCGCTGCCGCATCGCGAGCGCGGCGGGCTGAGCTACCGCGTGGCGCAGCTGTGCCAGCAGCATGGATTCTTCCCCACGGCGGCCGTGGCTACCTCGCGCAAGGCGACGCTCGTTCATCTGGTCGCGGCCGGCTTCGGGGTTGCCGTCGTGCCTGAGAGCCTGGCCGCGCTGGCCGGATCGGACGTCTGCCGCGTGGCGCTGGAAGACGCCGATGCCGGCAGCGAAGTCGCCCTGCTGCGCCGCCGCGATGCCGGGGATCTGGTCATCGCCGTGGGCGAGGCCTTGCGCCGTGCGGTGGCGGGGGCTGATCGCGGCAATAGCGACGATGGCGCTTCCTGATGCGGTCCGAGGTCGGCGTATGTCTCGCGCATGTCCCGCCTAGCATGTCCCGCCTATCTTCCGCGTAAGTCCCGCGTAAGCCGTGCGTGAGAGTGTGGCCGCATAACATCAAAAGCGTCGAAAGTGCAGGGAAAACACGGCCTGAGTGGGTGAAAACCACGCGAAGAAACCCTCAAGTCGGCCGTTTTTTCTCCCGTTATACTTTTCGACACAGGGTCAACAGAGACCCGAACGTGTGGCGCAGACGTCTACCCGGCGTTTTACGTTTTTCGGCAGTTCCGGCGACCGTCCCGCCCTCGTCATAACAAGCAGATCAGAGATGCGAGGAGACTGACGATGGGGCTATTCACGCGCTCAAGGGGAGCCGCGCAGACCGTCAACATCATGAGCGAGGTGGCCGCCAACGCGGGCACCCTCGGGGTGGAGTTGTGCGATATCGCCGGTAATGTCGATGAAATCGCCGTCCGGATCAAGCGACAGGCCGAGGTGTTCCAGGAGCTTCGCCGCGCCGCGACCGATACCAGCGAAGGCAATCAGCGCATTGCCAGCGCCGCACGTGAGGCGCGTGATGTCGCCGACCGCGCGAGCGCCGAAATTTCGGCGTCGCGCAGCACGGCAGACGCATCGCTTGCGTCGATCCACGGGCTGGTCGAAGGCGTTTCCGGTATGGCGGACGAGATATCCGGGCTGCGCGAAGCGCTCGATCACGTCGGCAAAGTGGCCGAAGGCATTTCCGTCATCGCCCGGCAGACGAACCTGCTTGCCCTGAACGCGGCCATTGAAGCGGCGCGCGCCGGTGTGGCGGGACGCAGCTTCGCCGTCGTTGCAACGGAGGTAAAGCTACTCGCGAGCAAGACCGCCGAGGCCACGCAGCAGATCGAGCACACGCTCGCTGCGCTTGGCGAGCGCACCGAACGTCTCATGCGCGAGAGCAATGCCAACGTCGCGCGCGCCAACGATGCCCGCGAAGGCACGCGCGCCATCGCCAGCGTGATCGAGACGGCGGGCAGCGCGCTCGATACGTTCGACCGTCAGGCGGGACAGATTGCGCAGGCGAGCGAAGCCATCGAAAACGAATGCAACACGCTCGCGGCGCACGTCGATGAGATGGCCGATGGCGTGACGCATTCGGCCGATCACGTCGAAAGCGCGCGCGAGCGTATCAACGGTCTGCTGTCAGTCTCCGAGCACCTGATTGGCCTGATTGCCGAAGCGGACGTCGAAACCGAAGACACACCGTTCATTCGCGCGGTGCGTCGCGCGGCCCGGCAGGTCGGGGAAAGTTTCGAGGCGGCGCTGGCCAAGGGGAAGATCAGCGAGCAGGAACTGTTCGACCGGCGCTACGAGCCGATTCCCGGATCCAACCCGCAACAGTTGATGGCGCGCTTCACGCGCTTTACCGACGAGACACTGCCCGCGATTCAGGAGCCGCTACTCGGCATGAACGAGCGCATCACCTTCTGTGCGGCCGTCGACGAGAATGGCTATCTGCCCACGCATAACCGCAAGTTTTCGCAGGCGCCGACGAACGATCCGGTATGGAACGCCGCGCATTGCCGTAACCGACGGCTGTTCAACGATCGCACCGGGGCGGCAGCCGGACGCAATACCAAACCGCTGTTGCTGCAAACGTATCGTCGCGACATGGGCGGCGGAGAGTTTGTCGTGATGAAGGATGCGTCTGCGCCGATTTACGTGAACGGGCGGCACTGGGGCGGTTTCCGGATCGCCTATCGCGTGGCGCGCTGACACTTCACACGCGCTGGCGTCATCAACAAAACGCGCCGCCGACATTGCCGTCGGCGGCGCGTTTTTCATTCGATGCCGGATGTACCGGAGGCAGCCGTCGATCAATAGCCGTACCAGCGGCCATGACGCCAGTAGCCACGCCCGTAATAGCCGCCGTACGGACGACCGTAATACACCGGTGGCGGGCCGTAATAGGCCGGCGCAGGCGCCACGTAGACGGGCGGCGGCGGGGCGACGTAGACCGGCGGGGGCGGCGCGACATACACCGGGGCCGGCGCATAGACCGGGGCCGGCGCGATCAGCGGTACACCGATGCCGATCCCGACCGAGACGTGAGCCTGCGCCGTTCCGATCGCACCCGCGGCGAGCGCGACCCCGACGATGGCAAGGGCGGCAAACTTGGTTTTCATGACATTTCTCCTGCGGACTTGGCAGCGTACTGATGACAGCGCCCGAACGGCACCATGCCGCTCGACGCGCCCGGTGCCCGCCGGCACCCTGATTCGTCAGATTCCTTGGCTTTACTTTACTGAAGTTCCGAAACGCGGTCCTGTCGCAATTGTTGCAAAGTATGCGAACGGGAGGGGTATGGGGAACGTTCGGGCGTAGAAAAGCGGCCGCCAAACGTGTGTATCAGGCCCTTATTCTATGCAGAATCAACGCTTTGCGCTGGTTTCGGTTGACATCGCCCCGCCGCGCACCGACCGCGCAGAGCGGGTCGTTGCGCGACACTTGTTACATTCATTTACATGGCGCTGGCGCGTGTCGCACAAAAACAGCGGGCGAATGCCACTTGCGCAGCATTCGCCCGTTGCCGGCGTCCAGCGATATTCGCGTGGGACGCCGTCTCCTCCCTGCCAAACCTGGGTGACCGTCCGCGAAAATTTGGGGAATTTCGGCGACGGCCCTGCTTACTGGTGATAGCGCGTCTTGGCTTCGGCGACGCAACTGTCCTTGCTGTTGCCCGTCAGGCTGTCGCAGCGTTCCATGGCGGCCTTGTACTGGGCCTTGTTGGCATCGGCGTTGGCATCCTGGCGTGCGGCCATGGTGTCCTTCGACGATTCACGGCTCGTGCGCATGACCTTGGCGTCGCCATAGGCCTTGGTCTTGGCGGCGTCGGCGTCCTTCACGCAGACGTCCTTGTCGTTGCCCTTCTTGTCGTCGCAACGCAGCTTGGCGACGCTGTAGTCCGCGTCTGCCTTGGCGACGGCGGCATCGTAGCGCGCCGTGGGCGTTTGCTTATAGTCGGCTTCTGCGTTGGCCTTGGCGATCTTCTCCTTGCCCTTCGCATCTTCGACACAGATCTTCTTCGCGTTGTCCTTCATGTCGTCGCAACGCGCGGCGGCGGCCTTGTAGTCCGCTTCGGCGGATTTCTGCGCGGCGTCGTACCGGTCCTTGGCGGCGGCATCGGCCGCGCTGGCTGCCGTGGTGCTCAGCATGCCTGCTGCCGCGATGCAGGCGCAGGTCAGGACATTCATGGCGATTCGATGTGACATCTCAGAGTCCTCCTTGGCTGGGGATTTGGCGAGCATGAGGCGCGACGTCGAGCGCCGCGTGTCGTGGATCCGAGGGATCCGGTGTGTCGCTGGGGGGCAACCGGGGGATGCGCCACGCCAGGGGGCGGCGTAGCGCGGCAATCGTTACTTGTTACGGTCGGCGGCGCCCTGAATGGCTTCGCCTCCCTTCTCGACGTCCTTACCTGCGCCGTGGATGGTGTTGCAGCCGGCGAGGCCCAGTGCGAAGCCCGAAAGCAGAGCGATGGCGATCAATCGTTTCATTTTGATTTCTCCTTGGAGAGATGTTGTCGTTCGAGGCGCATGGGAAGCGCGAGGGGAGGACCGTGGCTCACCTCCCGGCGAGCTCGGCCTGCGTGAGCGGCCCGAGGGCGCTATGGACGCCGCGACGCCGGATTACCAGAGCTTGTGCTGGTTGTTCCACGTGTCGACTTCGCGCTCGGCATCGGCCTTGGCCTTGCCGTAACGTTCCTGAATCACGCCGACGAACTTGTCGCGATTGCCTTCGATCTTGAGCAGATCGTCATCGGTGAGATTGCCCCACTGCTTCTTTGCTTCGCCCTTGAGCTGGTTCCACTTGCCCTTGATCAGATCCGAGTTCATAGCAACTCCTTATCATGGTGGGTTGGATTCACATACCGCGCCCCGCAGGGCGTTGGCAGGTGATTCCATGGTAGGGAGTGCGAAGGGTTCGCGCTGTCAGCCGCGCTTTCGTCGCGGTGTAGGCGGAGTCGGGTTGGGCTGTCAGTGCATTCCGACTGGCGGGTGTGGAGGCTGCGCCGGCGTGCCGGAGGACGGCTCGCCGGTCTTGTCGTCGGCGGAGGCGGCGGTCGCCGACGGTGCCTGGGTGACAGGACGTTCGGTGAACTCGGTGCTTTCCGTCACTTCTGTGGCGATTTCGAGGGCGTCTGCCGGATTGCACAGCGGCAGCACCACCTGAATTTCGGTACCGAGCCGCTGCGGCAGCGAATGGATGTCGATGCGCCCGCCCTTGGCGGATACGCGCTGACGCATGCCGAACAGGCCGTGCGTTTTGGGCTTGTTGAACTGATCCGAAGTGAGGCCGATTCCGTTGTCGATGACTTCGAGTCTTACGCGCTGGTCGTCGCACGCCAGCGCCACGCGTACCTGCGTGGCACGCGCGTACTTGCCTGCATTCGTGAGCGCCTCCTGCGCCACGCGGAACAGCACGATGGCCGTCGACTCGGGTAACGCGAAGTCTTCTTCCGGCAGATCGAGATCGAGTTGCCAGTGCTGCTGATCGGCCGTCTCCTCGGAGAGCGAGCGCAGGGCCGTGACGAGTCCGAAGTTGATAAGCACGGTCGGGCGCAGGTTCTCGATGATGCGACGCTTTATCTGAATGCCGGAGTCGAGATTGCGCTGCGCACGTGCGAGCTTTTCCGCAATGACCGGATCGACGCTGCGCACCTTGTGATGCACCCACGTGACGTCCATCTTGCACGCAGTGAGAATAGCGCCCAGCTCATCGTGCAATTCGCGCGAGAGGCGCGTCTTTTCATCTTCACTGACGTTCTGCAAGTGAGTGGCCAGCTCGTCGAGCTGTTCGGTGCGCTCGCGCACGAGGCGGTCGAGATGCGCCTGCTGCTCGTGCAGTTGATCGCGCGCCAGTTGCTCCTGTCGCATCTGCTTGCCGAGTGAGCGGAACAACAGTACGAACAGCAGAATCGTCAGCACCGAGAGGGCCCCGGCACTCACGGCCGAAATGGCCTGATCGAAGCGGCCGTCGTCCTGCGCCGTGCGCGCCCGCGCCAGTTCGCGGTTGTACAGATCGGTGATGCCGGTCTGCACGGGCTCCATCGTCCCGATGCCCAGTCTCGAGGGGGAGAGCGCTTCGTCAAGCGACATCTCGCCCTGCGTGACGGCGGCACGCGCCGTATCCATTGCCGTAATGCGCTCGGAGAAGACTTTCATGACCCGCGCGAATTCGCGTGTGGCCTGATCGTCGCCAACATCCTGATAGTGCTGGATGATGAGTGCCGAGAGGTCGCGAATGCGTCGCACGGCCGAGAGATACGGATCGAGATACACCGGATTGTTCGTGAGCAGATAGCCGCGCTGACTCGCCACCACGGTCGATGTGCGCGCAATGATCTCGTTGAGCTCGTTGGCGGCCATCATGTTTTGCAGCGCGCTTTCGTAAGTGGACGCGAGACGGCGGTGCGCCGATTCCAGCCCGATCAGGCTGCCGACCGTGATGACGATCGCGGCGATCATGGCGATGATCCAGCTTCTGCGACGCAACCAGGACGTAAATCGGGGCATTGGGAGATGGGGGCCTTGAGTGGCGTTGATAGGGGATTGGCGGGCGTATGTCGAAATGCGGCGATGGCCTTGCCGCCCGATATCCTGCGACGTGCAAGAGCATAAGGCGACGTCGGGTGCTTCGATAATACGGCGAAAACTGCACCTTTCGGGCAATTGTCAGCCAATTCCTACGTAAAAACCAGCGCCGCGCGGGCAGTCCCGCCAGCGGCGTTTTTCTACTATTCATTCAGCGCCCTGTGCTTCACGCGCTTCATATGTGGGCGATCAGGATCGTCGATCCCCCCGGATGCGAGACGTGCCAGCCACGGGGAGCCGGAAAAGTCTCCGGGAAATGAAGCAATAAACAAGGAGAACGCCATGTTGAAGTGGGCTTTGTTGTTCGCACTGATCTCCATCGTCGCCGGTCTGTTGGGCTTCACCGGGATCGCTGCGGGTGCGGCCGGGATCGCGAAGATTCTGTTCGTTCTGTTCCTGGTCCTGTTCGTGATCTTCCTGCTGCTTGGATTGACCGTCGCCAAGAAGATCGTCGACTAGCCATCACCATTCAAGGAGGTTGCGATGCTTCACTATGCCGTCGTTTTTTTCGTGATCGCGTTGATCGCCGCAGTTTTCGGCTTTACGGGAATCGCTGCGGGTGCCGCCGAAATCGCGAAGATCCTGTTCTTCATCTTCCTGGTGATCTTTCTGGTCACGCTGCTCTTCGGGGTGGTCCGACGATAGTCACCGTCAGGGAACGCGGGGCGGCAATAGCCGCCCTTCGCCGCATCCGGCGCGCGCGTCCCCACGGTTCCTATGGTTCCCATGGTTCCCTTCGTAACCCCGTCCGACGCACAAACCGCTACAGGAGGATTCGCCAATGCATACCGCCAAGCAAGCCAAACAGCACGCCAAGCGCACCAAGCACGCGATGACCGGTAATGGTCACAGCCAGCACGCGGGTGATGAATTCGAAATCGACGTTCGCGCCATGCGCGAGCGTGCCCGTGAGCACCTCGATGACGGTGCTGTCACGGAGGACTACCGCGCCGATCGCGACGCGGTCGTGCACATGCTCAACGACGCGCTCGCGACAGAACTGGTCTGCGTGCTGCGTTACAAGCGTCACCATTTCATGGCCACCGGCATTCATGCCGAGCCGGTAGCGGCCGAATTCGCCGAGCACGCGGCCCAGGAGCAGGATCACGCGGATCGCATTGCGACGCGTATCGTGCAACTGGGCGGCGAGCCCGATTTTTCCCCCGACAGCCTGTCGTCGCGCAGCCACGCCGAGTACGTTACCTGTACCAGCCTGCGGGATATGATTCGCGAAAATCTCGTGGCAGAACGTATTGCGATTGAGAGTTACCGCGAGATGATTCATTATTTGGGCGACCGGGATACCACGACGCGTCGCATGCTCGAAGAAATCCTCTCTGTCGAGGAAGAGCATGCCGACGATATGCGGGATCTGCTCGACCGGGAGTGACGGCCATGGCACGCGTACCGAAATCGTTCGAGCGCGGCCAGGAGGCCGACGGGGACAGTCTCTGGAGCTTAGATGTCACTGACAATAAAAATCCTGATTGCCGACGATCACGCCATTGTTCGTACCGGCTTCAAGCAATTCATCGCCGACGAGTCGGATATGGAGGTGCTGGGCGAGGCCGCGAGCGGGGACGAGGTGATTCGTGCCGTGCGAGAAACCGAATTCGATGTCGTGCTGCTGGATATCGCCATGCCTGACAAGAACGGCATCGACACCCTGCGCGTGATCAAGCAGTTGAGACCCGAGCAGGGTGTCCTGTTCTTGTCGACCTATCCGGAAGCGCAATACGCGGTGAATCTGCTGCGCGCCGGGGCCGATGGCTATCTGATGAAGGACGCGGCGCCCGAGGAAATCATCCGGGCGATTCGCACGGTCGCACGCGGTCACCGTTATGTCAGCGAAGTCACGGCGGACCTGCTGGCGCAGAAGCTTGACAAGCCGGTCGACGAACCGATGCACGAGCAGCTCTCGGAGCGCGAGTTTCAGGTGTTCTGCAAGCTCGCTCAGGGGCGTACGCCCACTGAAATCGCCGACGAGTTGCATTTGTCGGTGAAGACCGTCAGTACCTATCGCGCGCGGGTGCTGGAAAAGATGCATTTGAAAACCAATGCCGACCTGACGCTGTATGCGCTCAAGAACGGTTTGATAAGTTGATAGAGAGGCTGTCATGTCAACCGGGAACGCGGCAACGCTTACGGGGTCCCGCTTGCCCCTGAAGGTGCTGCTGATCGAAGATTCGGCGGTGATTCGCGAGAGCCTGTCCGAAGCACTCGGATCGACCGGGATGCTCGAGGTCACAGGTGTGGCGGAGACGGCCGATGACGCGGTTCGCACCCTGGAAAACGATTCTTTCGACGCGGTCATCGTCGACATCCAGCTCCGGCGCGGCTCGGGCATGGACGTCCTGTCGTATCTGCACGACACGGGAATGCTGGAAAAGCTCATGGCCATCGTCTTGACGAATTACGCCCTGGCGACGTACCGCAAACGCTGCCAGCAACTGGGTGTGCAGTACTTTTTCGACAAATCGCTGGAGTTCGACCGGGTCATCGAGGTACTGGACGAATTTGCGACCGGTCGGCAGGCCTGACTTCGCCCGTTGGCGGTCATCGATTCCTTACCTCCTAAAATCCATATAAAGAGATCAAATTTTATTATTTTCAACTATTTAGGCGCTTGGGCTAGAATGTCGCCTTTGCGCTAAATAGAGTCTTGGCGGCGGCACTGCGGGCGGTTTTGCAGTGGGGCTGCTATTTTTTTGCATGATCGAACTCCAGAACATTACCCAGCGTTTCGCTGGACCCAAGGGGCCGATCGACGCGCTTTCCAATATCAGCCTGTCGATCCAGCGTGGCGAAGTCTTCGGCATCATCGGCCGAAGCGGCGCCGGCAAGAGCACGCTCGTGCGTGTCATCAACCTGCTGAACCGTCCGAGCGACGGCACGGTGCGGGTCGACGGTCAGGATCTGACGTCGTTGTCGGCGGACGACCTGCGTCAGGCGCGTCGACGCATCGGCATGATCTTCCAGCACTTCAACCTGCTCAGCTCACGCACCGTCTATCAGAACGTGGCGCTGCCGCTCGAACTCGCGGGCATGTCGGCCGCCGAGATTCGCGGCAAAGTGCTGCCGTTGCTCGAACTCGTGGGCCTGACGGCGCAGAAGGACCGCTATCCGTCGCAGATCTCCGGCGGCCAGAAGCAGCGTGTGGGCATCGCCCGCGCGCTCGCCAGCGAGCCGCAAGTGCTGCTCTCGGACGAAGCCACGTCGGCGCTCGATCCGGAGACGACCCGCTCGATTCTCGACCTGCTCAAGCGGATTAACCGCGAACTGGGCCTGACGGTCGTGCTGATCACGCACCAGATGGAAGTCATCAAGCAGGTCTGCGACCGCGTCGCTGTGCTCGATGCCGGCCGCGTGGTGGAGCAAGGGGCCGTGATCGACGTATTCCTGCGTCCGCGTCACGACGTGACCCGTGCGCTGATCGGCGACGTGATTGCGCAGGAATTGCCCGCGGGTGTGCGCGAGCGCGTGGCGTCGCGTATCGGTAACGGTCACGATCACCTGTACCGCCTGGCGTTTTCGGGCGCGGGCGTCGACCAGCCGCTGCTGTCCGAGGCGATTCGCCGCTACGAACTCGATTTCAACATCCTGCATGGCCAGATCGACGAGATCCAGGGGCAGGCATTCGGATCGCTTGCCGTGATGGCGGGCGGCACACCGGCCCGTGTGGCCGAAGCCATGGCGTTCCTCGCCAGTGAAGGCGTGGTTGTCGAGGAGCTGAGCCATGTGGAGTGAAATGTTCGATCTGTTCGTCTCGTCGTTCTGGGAGACGCTCATCATGGTCGGGATCTCGGGTCTGATCGGTGCTGTCGTGGGCGTGCCGCTGGGCGTGCTGCTGTATCTGACGGACCGTAACGGCGTGTTGCAGAACCTGCCGACCAATCGCATCGTCGGGATCCTCGTCAACGCCGTGCGCTCCACGCCGTTCATCATCTTGCTGGTGGCCGTGATTCCGTTCACGCGACTGATCGTCGGGTCGTCCATCGGCACGATGGCAGCGGTGGTGCCGCTCACGATTGCGGCGGCCCCGTTTGTGGCGCGTCTGGTGGAAACGGCCCTGCGTGAAGTCGATCGCGGCCTGATCGAGGCCGCCCAGTCGATGGGCGCGACGACCGGTCAGATCGTCATGAAGGTGCTGCTGCCCGAGGCGCTGCCCGGCATCGTGGCCGGTCTGACGATCACGTTCGTGAGCCTGGTCGGTTATTCGGCCATGGCGGGCGCCATCGGCGGCGGCGGTCTGGGCGATCTCGGGATTCGCTACGGGTATCAGCGCTTCCTGCCGGAAGTCATGATCACCGTCGTGCTGATCCTGATCGTTTTCGTGCAACTGGTGCAGACGTTCGGCGACTGGCTGGTGCGTCGGCTGAGCCACAAGTAATACGTCCCACATAACAATGTCGCCGGACCGACGAGTCCGGCACTTCATTCACACACGCGAGGTTTTCCATGCAACGTCGTACGCTTTTCAAGCTGCTGGCAGGAGTTGGTGCCGCTACGGTTTTCGCTACGCAATTCGCGGCTACCGCTACGGCGGCTGACGCGGTCAATCTGAAGGTCGGTGTCACGGGCGGCCCGCACGCCCAGATCTTCGACGAAGTGAAGAAGGTCGCGGCCAAGGACGGCCTGAACATCAAGGTCATCGAGTTCAGCGATTACGTGCAGCCGAACGCGGCCTTGTCGTCGGGCGATCTGGACGTGAACAGCTACCAGCACCAGCCGTACCTCGACGCGCAGGTGAAGGATCGCGGCTACAAGCTCGAATCGATCGCCAAGACCGTGATCTTCCCGATGGGCATCTATTCGAAGAAGATCAAGTCGCTGGCCGATCTGAAGACGGGCGACAAGGTGTCGCTGCCGAACGACCCGACCAACGGCGGCCGTGCGCTGCTGTTGCTGCAAAAGCAGGGTCTTATCAAGCTGCGCGCTGACGCTGGCCTGAAGGCAACGCCGATCGACGTGGCCGAAAACCCGAAGAAGCTGAAGTTCGTGGAACTGGACGCCGCCCAACTGCCGCGCTCGCTCGACGACGTCGCCGTGGCCGTCATCAACACCAACTTCGCGATGGAAGCCGGTCTGAACCCGAAGAAGGATTCGATCGCCATCGAAGACGCCAATGGCCCGTACGCCAACGTGCTCGTGATTCGCTCGGCCGACAAGAACAAGCCGTGGGTGGCCAAGCTGATCAAGGCTTACCACTCGCCGGAAGTGAAGGCATTCATCGAGCAGAAGTTCGGTGGCTCGGTCGTGACGGCCTGGTAATCGGTCATCGTGCGCAAACGCATTTGAGGACGCCGGGGGACGGTTCACCGTCCGACGGCGAGCTCTGCGGTAACGGCAACGCTTTACGGCGTTGCCGTTTTTTTGGGCCCCGTCAAAGCGGTCGATTCGTGGATGCACAGTGTGTTGCATCCACCGGTTGAATTCACAACCCGAAGCCGCCATTCGGCGTAGCGGCGATCCACATTTCACGCCAGGCTGAAGCGTTAGCGCCGAGGGCGCTCGCATAATCCACCTCATCCGGCGCCTCACAAGCCGCGTGGATCCCGACCCCCTTCATGGCGAGAACGAATTGGCGCAAACACGCACAACCGCGACGAGCGAACCCAACGCCTTTCTTGATCTGACGTTGCTCCTGACGCTCTCGACACTGTGGGGCGCATCTTACACATTCATCAAAATCGGCGTCGCTACGATTCCCCCGCTAACGCTCATCGCGGCGAGAACGTTAATTGCCGGATCGGTCTTGCTGCTCTGGATGAGAGTTCAGCGTATTTCAATGCCGCGCGATCCCGCTGTATGGCGTCGTTTCTTCGTGCAGGCGTTGTTGAACAGCGTCGTTCCTTTTACGCTCATCGCATGGGCCGAGCGTTCGGTGGACGCGGGTTTGGCGACGATCCTGAACTCGGCCTCGCCGGTCATGGCATTTCTCGGAACATGGCTTATCACTCGCCATGAACCCATGACAGTGCGCAAGTCGTTCGGCGTCGTCTCGGGGCTTGCCGGGATATGCCTGGTCGTTGGTGTCAGCGCATTCGGAGGACTCGGGCAGCAACTGGTTCCACAACTGGCGATCGTTACAGCGACGGTTTGCTATGCGGCGGCGGCGATCTACGGACGGTCCTTCGCAGGGCTCTCGCCAGCCGTTCCTGCTGCGGGTTCGCTGATTGTCGGTGCGACCCTGCTTGTCCCAGCCAGTCTGCTGGTTGACCGTCCCTGGACACTCCATCCTTCGGGGCAATCACTGATGGCGCTTGCAGCACTCGCCCTCTTTTCGACCGCGATCGCGTTCGTGATTTACTTTCGACTCGTACAGACACTCGGGTCGGTCGGTACTACCGCGCAAGCCTATCTGCGTGTTCCCATCGGCGTCGCGATAAGCGTCGTGTTCCTTGGGGAGTCACTATCTACGTCAGCCTGGCTGGGGCTCGGGTGTGTCGTTGCCGGGGTCGCCGCCATGACGATCCGGACGTCGGCGGAGTCCAGAAGCGCCACTTGACGGGGATCTTCGCTGCGTTGCCTTCCTGGCACGCGCAAAGCCATCGCTTCAGACGGCTGCGGCAATGCCCTTAATGGGCGAGGCATCGTCCAGGTATTTGTGGCAATTCCGATGCTGTCACCGTTTTGTCAAATAACGGCGATAGCCTGAACGGCAAGTAAAAGAGGGTGCCCACGGGCACCGTCACAAGACGCGGACATGGGCCAAAGAGCAGCGACCGCACGCGAAGCACGGGGAACGGGTGAGACTTCATCGGGGTGGAATGCCTGCGGTGCGTGCGCGTGTGCCCGTCAGATGCCCGCACAACGTAACGCTGTTTGCATGATGCCGGCGCACCGCACCGACTTACGGAGTCTCAGTTGAACCCTCTCCCGCCTGCCGCAGTTGCCGGGATACGTCCGCAGGACCGCTTTGGCACCGCCCTGGCGGCGCACGATGCACAGTCGGCACCCGCCGGCTCGACTTCCCTATCCCCATCTCCTGTCGCTTCTTCTGCACCGACGGCTCCTTTCGTCGAACCTGACGAAGTGTCGTTGCTTGCCGAGCTTTGCGAAGGCATCGGCCTGACCTGCGTCTTCCAGCCGATTCTCGACTTCCGGACGTCGGAAGTCGCCGGTTACGAAGGACTGGTGCGCGGGCCTGCCGGCACCTCGATCCATTCGCCGATGGCGTTGTTTGCCGCGGCACGTCGTCACGGCTTGCTCGGACCGCTCGAACTCGCCTGTCGTCGCACGGTGCTGCGGGGGTTCGTCGAGCAGGATCTGCCCGAACGTCTGTTCTTGAATATCGGCCCCGTGACACGCGCATTGCCTGGCGGTGGGGTGAGCGAATCGCTCGGTCTGGACGAGACGTTCGCCATGCTCCAGTCGTTCCGGCTGCCGCCCGAGCGCGTGGTGCTCGAACTCACGGAGCACGCCCCGACACTGGATCTGGCGAGTACGCGCGCGTCGCTCACGGCGTATCGCGCGCTGGGCTTCGAAGTGGCGCTCGACGATATGGGAGAGGGCTACGCGAGCTTACGTCTGTGGTCGGAACTGCGGCCCGATTACGTCAAGATCGACAGGCATTTCGTCGATGGGATCGACACCGACACCGTCAAGCTTCAGTTCGTGCGCTCGATGCGCCAGATTGCCGAGACGAGCGGCACGCGCGTGATCGCCGAAGGCATCGAGCACGCCGAGGAGCTTCAGGTCGTGCGCGATCTGGGCATCTTCCTCGGACAAGGCTATTTCATCGCGCGTCCCGAGGCGCAGCCGCAGCGCGCGATTACCGCTAACGTGCAGGAAGTGGTGAACGAGCGTCGCGCGTACGTGCATCAGCAACCGAGCCAGTTGGGCGCGGGCAACGTGACGCTCGAGCGTATTGCGTCGTACGTGGCGCCGGTGTCGCCGGACACGCGCAGCGAGGACGTCGTGGCCCGCTTCGAGAGCGACCCGGCGCTGGAAGTGCTGCCGGTGGTCGAGCGCGAGCGGGCCGTCGGGTTGATCGGACGGGCGTCGCTGATCGGGCGGTTTGCGCGTCCGTTCACGCGCGAACTGTACGGACGCAAACCGTGCTCGGCGGTGATGGAACCGCGCCCGCTGACGTTCGACAAGGCGGCGCGCGTCGAGGACCTGAGTCGAATGATCGCCGAAGGGGCGAGTCGTCAGATTGCCGCCGGTTTCATCGTGACGGACCAGGGGCGATACTTCGGCGTGGCGCAGGGACACGCGCTGATGCGCCACATCACCGACATGCAGCTCGACGCCGCACGTTACGCCAATCCGCTCACCCTGCTGCCGGGCAACGTGCCGATCGACGACTACATGGATCGCATGATCGGTGAGCGTCAATCGTTTCACGCGTGCTACGTCGATCTCGATAACTTCAAGCCGTTCAACGACGTATTCGGCTATCGGCGTGGTGACGACCTGATTCAACTCGTCGCCCGCGTGTTGATGGCCGTGCGCAATCCCGAGCGCGACTTTCTCGGGCACATCGGCGGTGACGATTTTCTGATTCTGTTCCGCAGCCCGGACTGGGAAGCCCGCTGCCGCGAAGCGCTCACGCGTTTCGGCGAGGCAGTGACGGAGTACTTTCATCCGGATCAGATTGCGGCCGGTGGGTTTGAGGCGGAGGATCGTCGCGGCATGGTCATCTTCCATCCGATCACGAGCCTGTCGATCGGTGTGGTCGCCGTCACGCCGGAGAGCTTCCCGTCTCATGTGGAAGTGTCTGCCGCCGCAGCCGATGCGAAGAAGATGGCCAAGCGCGCGCTCGGCAACAGCTTGTTCATCGAGCGTCGGCGGGCGCATCGGTAAGCGGCTCGCGCGGTCGCCGGCCATGAAAAAGCCCGCCGATTGGCGGGCTTTTTCGTTGGATGACGCGCGACGCTGTGGCTCAGTGAGACAGCGCGGGCATGCCGTCCATGCTGGCGGCGTCCTGCTCACGTTCTTCCGACAGATACGGGGTACGCCAACCGGCCTTCACGCCCCAGTGATAGAACACGAGCGACAGCAGCGCAACGATCGCCATGTCCCAGCCGTACGGCAGCAGACCGAGGCCACCGAATTCCTTGCTGCCGATGTACGAGCATAGCGCCATGCACGGCAGGTAACCGATGAGCCACCACGAGGCCTTGAGGTCGCGGCCGAAACCCTGCCACTTGTCCTTCGCCTGATAGTAGAAGTAGACCGGCAACGCCACGATCACCAGCACGATGATCTGGCCGGTGAGCGGCCAACGCGCCCAGTACAGGATCAGCGACGCACACACGAACGCGAAGGGTGCGATCAGCGACAGGCCCGGCAGGCGCAGCGGACGGTGCATGTCCGGCGCCGAGCGGCGCAGTGCCATCACACTGATCGGACCGGTGAGGTACGAGATCACCGTGGCCACCGAGATCACGGCAGCCAGCGAGTCCCAGCCACGGAAGAAGAACATGAAGACGAACGAGATCGCGAGGTTGAACCACATCGCGGGACGGGGCACGCCGTACAGCGGATGCACGCGGCCGAAAATCGCCGGCAGGGTGCGGTTGCGCTCCATCGCGTAGATCATGCGGCTCGTCGTGGCCATGTAGGTCGTGCCGGTGCCGCTCGGGCTGAGGAACGCGTCGAAGTACAGCACGATCGCCAGCCAGTTCAGGCCAAGGGCAATCGCGAGTTCGGCGAACGGCGAGCTGAAGCTCACCATGTGCCAGCCGCCCGCCAGTTGTTCGGGCGAGAGCGCGCCAATGTATGCGACTTGCAGCAGCAGATAGATGACGGTGGCGAGCAGGATCGAACCGACCACGGCAAACGGGATGCTGCGCCCCGGATCGCGCGCTTCACCCGCGAGGTTCACGGGGCTTTGAAAGCCGTTGAACGCGAACACGATGCCCGACGTCGCGACGGCGGTCAGCACGGCCGACATGCCGTTTGGCGCGAAGCCGCCATGCTCGGCGATGTTGAAGTTGCCCGGGTGAAAACCGGCGACCATCAGACCGGCAATGGTCAGGGCCGGAATCGCGAACTTGAACAGCGTGATCGCCGTGTTGGCGCGCGCGAACAGCTTCACGCCCCAGTAGTTCAGCATGAAGTAGACGATCACGAGCAACGCCGACAACGTCAGACCGCTCGTGGTGAGCGTGCCGTCCACGAACAGGGCATGCGCCCAGTCGTACGGCCACGTGCTCATGTACTGGATCGACGCCTCGGCTTCGATCGGAATCACCGAGACGATGGCGATCCAGTTGGCCCACGCGGCGATGAAGCCGACGAGACTGCCGTGTGAATAACGCGAGTAGCGGACCATACCGCCCGACTCGGGGAACATCGCGCCGAGTTCGGCGTAGGTCAGGGCGATGGCAAGAATCACGACGGCGCCGATGAGCCACGCGAGCAGTGCGGCGGGACCGGCGATCTTGGCGGCCTTCCAGGCACCGAACAACCAGCCGGAGCCGATGATCGAGCCGAGACCGGTCAACATCAGGGCGAACGGCCCGATGTTGCGCATGAGGGATGGGTTGTTGTCCATTCTGTCTTCTCCACGCCCGGGGGGAGCAAACGGCCGCCCGGTGGTCGGGAAGGGCACGTTGCGCGAGGGCGGACACGCCGGCAGGCCATTCACCGTCACAAGGAGCATGACGGCGCGGGGGTAGCGCTGACGGACGCGACTTCTGTTGATCGGTTTCGCGAAAAACGACCGGGTTCCGATGGCACCGCAGGGGGAGCATGCGGCCCCCGAAATGGGGTCGGAGTCGCCGTTCGCGAAAAAAAGCGCGATTCTACCCGAGCCGGCGCGGGTCTGTGGGACTTTGTAACACTTTCACAATGGCATCCCGTTTGCCGACGTTAGGTCGAATTGGGCGCAAGCCAGTCACGGCGCGGCTCGCGCCGTGAGAATCCGACTATTACAGATTGTTAAAGGGTCAGATGAAACTCAGAGGCCGGCAAGGCAGAGATATTTCATTTCAAGGTACTCGTCGATGCCGTACTTCGACCCTTCGCGTCCAAGACCGGACTGTTTGACGCCACCGAACGGCGCGACCTCGTTCGAGATCAGCCCCGTGTTGATGCCGACCATACCGGCCTCGATCCCCTCGGCCACGCGCCAGACGCGCCCGACGTCACGGGCGAAGAAGTACGAGGCCAGACCGAAGTCGGAGGCATTGGCCAGGCGGATGCCGTCCGCTTCGTCCTTGAACCGGAAGACGGGGGCGACCGGGCCGAAGGTTTCCTCCTGCGCGACGAGCATGTCCGCGCTGGCGTCGGCCACCACGGTCGGCTCGAAGAAGCGGCCGTGCAGGACCTTGCCGCCGACGGTGACGCGTCCGCCCTTGGCGATGGCGTCTGCCACATGGCGCTCGACCTTGGTGATGGCCGCGTCCTCGATCAGCGGGCCGATCGCGACACCCGGCTCGAAGCCGTTACCCACCCGCAGTTTGCTCACGGCGGCGGTGAGCTTTTCGACGAAAGCATCGTAAATGCCGTCTTGTGCGTAGATGCGGTTCGCACAGACGCACGTCTGGCCGGCGTTACGGAATTTGGAGGCGATGCAGCCTTCGACGGCCGCATCGACGTCGGCATCGTCGAAAACGAGGAAGGGCGCGAGCCCGCCCAGTTCGAGTGCGACTTTCTTGATCGTCGATGCGCATTGCTCCATTAGCTTCGCTCCCACCGGGGTCGAACCCGTGAAGGAGAGATGGCGCACGCGGGGGCTGGACGTGAGGACGTTGCCGACATCCGACGAGTTTTTCGACGTCACCACGTTGAAGACGCCCTTGGGCAATCCCGCGCGGTCGGCCAGTTCGGCCAGCGCGAGCGCCGAGAGCGGGGTGAGACGGGCCGGTTTGACCACGATGGTGCAGCCCGCCGCAATGGCCGGTGCGATCTTGCGGGTGATCATCGCGATGGGGAAGTTCCACGGCGTGATCGATGCGCAGACGCCGATGGGCTGTTTGAGTACCATCAGGCGCTTGGCGCCTTCGGGCGAGGCGAGTACGTCGCCGTCGATCCGTTTGGCTTCCTCGGCGAACCACTCGATGAACGACGCCCCGTAGGCGACTTCCCCTTTGGCCTCGGCGAGCGGCTTGCCTTGCTCGGCGGTCATGATGGCGCCGAGATCGTCCTGCGCCTGCATGATGAGGTCGAACCAGTGACGCATGATGCGCGCGCGTTCCTTGCCCGTCTTGCTGCGCCATTCCGGCAGGGCGGTTTCGGCGGCCACCAGCGCGCGTTCGGTCTCCTTGGCGCCAAGGTCGGCCACGTGGGCGATCTCGGCGTCGGTCGCCGGATCGTTGACGACGAAGGTGGCGTGGGAATCGGCAGGCGTCCAGTCGCCATCGATGTAGGCGTCGGACTTGAGCAGTTCGGGGTCTTTCAGGCGGGCCAGGGCAGGATGCGCTTTGGCCGCAGCGCTGGATTGCCGGGAGGCATGAGGCGGGCGGGATGATGACACGATCGGCTCCTTTCGATAGCCGTGCGGCGCGCTCTGGGGAGGCAGCGCCACGCGGAGGACGGAAATAGCAACGAAAGCGGTAACTGACGCGGTAAAGCGCGCAGGGACAGAAGCCGCAGGTAACGAGACGAATGACCCGAAGGATCACGAGACGAATGCGGGATTACGGCCTGCACGGCTGACCTGTCCGTAGGCTGCCAGCTTACTCCAGCCGTGCGAGGCATTCGTGACGGCCGCTGCGAACCCCATCCATCAAAGGCTCGGGGGGGGGGCGTCAGCGGGCGGCACCCATGAAAACGCCGGCAACCCGACGGGCGCCGGCGTTCGGCATGGCAGAGGATCGCGATGCCTGTTTTACAGACCGAGATCCTTATATAGCGCTGCCATGCGTGCATCCACGTCGGCGGTCATTTCAATCGGACGCCCCCATTCGCGCGAAGTTTCCCCCGGCCACTTGTTGGTCGCGTCGATCCCCATCTTCGAGCCAAGCCCCGCCTTGGGCGAGGCGAAATCGAGATAGTCGATCGGGGTCTGGTCGACGAGGGTCGTATCGCGCGTCGGATCCACCCGCGTGGTGATGGCCCAGATCACTTCCTTCCAGTCGCGAATATCGACGTCTTCATCCACCACCACGATGAACTTCGTATACATGAACTGACGCAGGAAGCTCCACACGCCGAACATGACCCGCTTGGCGTGCCCCGGATACGCCTTCTTCATCTGCACGATGGCCATCCGGTAGCTGCAACCTTCGGGCGGCAGGTAGAAGTCGGTGATTTCCGGAAATTGCTTTTGCAGCAGCGGCACGAACACTTCGTTGAGCGCGACACCGAGCACGGCCGGCTCATCGGGCGGTTTGCCGGTATAGGTCGAGTGATAGATCGCGTTGCGGCGCATTGTGATGCGCTCGATCTTGAAGACCGGGAACCACTCCTGCTCGTTGTAATAGCCGGTGTGGTCGCCGTAGGGGCCTTCGAGCGCGTGCTGATAACCGGCAGTGGCGCCTCGCGACGGCGCCGGCGGCGCACCTTCGGGCACGACGGGCGGTTGTTCGGACGGGTAAATGAAACCTTCGAGCACGATTTCGGCGCGCGCGGGCACGCGTAGCGATTCGAGCCCCGGCGTGACGCACTTCGCCAGTTCGGTACGGCTGCCGCGCAGCAAGCCGGCAAATTGATACTCGGACAGCGTGTCGGGAACGGGCGTGACGGCACCGAGCATCGTCGCCGGATCAGCGCCGAGCGCCACAGCGATCGGGAACGGCTTGCCCGGATTGGCCTGTGCAAACTCCCGGAAGTCCAGCGCACCGCCGCGATGAGCAAGCCAGCGCATGATGACTTCGTTGCGGCTGATCACCTGCTGACGGTAAATCCCGAGGTTTTGACGCTTACGGTGCGGCCCCTTCGTGATGACCAGACCCCACGTGATGAGCGGTGCGGCATCGCCAGGCCAGCAGGTCTGGATCGGCAGGCGCGAGAGGTCGACTTCATCGCCCTCCCACACGATCTCCTGACACACCGGACTGCTCACTTCCTTGGGTGCCATGTCCCACACGGCCTTGGCCATGCCGAACAACTTGCCGGCGTCCTTCAGGCCGCGCGGCGGCTCGGGTTCCTTGAGTGTCGAGAGAAGGCGACCGATATCGCGCAGCGAACTCAGCGCGTTGTCCCCGTCGTCGACACCCATGCCCAAGGCGACACGTTCAGGGGTGCCAAACAAATTGGCGAGCACCGGCATGTCGTAACCGGTCGGCCGCTCGAACCAAAGGGCTGGCCCCCCTGCCTTGAGCACGCGATCGGCAAGCGCGGTCATCTCAAGCACCGGCGAGACCGGCACGTCTACGCGACGAAGCTGGCCGGATCGCTCCAGTTGCGCGGTGAAGTCACGAAGATCGAGATATTTCATGAAACAAACCGTTACCAAAAATTTTTACGAAATTCATACGACCGGAGTAAACGGTCGTTTGAAATCGATGAAAGTTGGGAGAACACCCTTGTAAACGCGGGGTGAGGCAGGGCATTTTACCGGCCAAGGTGTCCGAACGTCACGGCAAAACAGCCGTTACAAATTACTTTTAGTAATCATTTCGACTAATAATAGTATTGACGGTTTATATATCACTGCTACAATCCGCCCGTTGAATCCAGAAAGGCGGCTTCGATGACGGGTAGGCCGACCCGCTCAAGCTTAGCGACAACTACAACATCGACGTGGATTTTCAGTGGCTGGTTTTCTCACCGAGGTCGGGAAGCCAGTGTTTTAGGAAGCAGCGCGAGCGATAGCTCGTCAGCGCCGGAGACCTGAACAGGTCGGCGCGCTGCGGCGGTAGCGGCATCGTCCATGACAAACACGATGCACCGCCTCGTTCCATATGCCGTAAGTAAGCGCTTCACGGGATGCCTGGCGGGCATACCGGCTTACTTCCTTACGCCCCGGGGCCACCCCGTGGTGACGGCGTAACCGGAGTACGTAGTATGAAGAAGTCTGGTTTATCACCCTGGCTACTGGCCGTGTTCGCTGCGCTTCGCGCACGCGGGGCGGCAACGGTAGCCGTGGCTCGCCGCGATTGGCGTCGCCTGGCATGGCACGGCGGTCGTGTTGGACTGTATACGTCCAGCGCGGTCGGTCTGGTTGCCGTGGTTGGCACGCTGGCGCTGTGGGCCCGACCGACGTGGCGCGCCGATCTGGCGTCGCGCGTGGGTCCGCTGCTCGAGGCAGCCACCGGTACGGCCAATGCGGCCGGCCAGGGCGCCAACGGCGGCACGCTCGCACAGGGCACCCCGTCCGACTCGACGATGATGGCGCAGGCTGCGCAACACGTCCCGTCGGCTGCGGTTCTCGCAGCTTATATTCCGAACCAGCGTGTGGCGGCCGATGCGCGTGCCACCAAGGTTCTCGACACGCGCGAGCAGATCGCCGTGGCCGACTATCTCGCACGCCGCTATCGCGTGGCGGGTGACGTGACGGGTAACCTCGTGCGCGCGGCTTACTCGACCGGCAAGGAAGTGGGTCTCGACCCGCTGCTGTTGCTCGCCGTCATGGCAATCGAGTCGGGCTTCAACCCGTACGCTGAAAGCACCGTCGGTGCGCAGGGCCTCATGCAGGTCATGTCGAAGGTGCATCAGGACAAGCTCGAATACTTCGGCGGTCCGGAAGCAGCGCTGCACCCGCTGGCCAACATCAAGGTCGGCGCGTTGATTCTGAAGGAATGCATCGCACGCGGCGGTTCGCTCGCCGGTGGTCTGCGTCTGTATGTCGGGTCGACCAGCGCCGGTGACGGCGGTTACGGTGCCAAGGTGCTCGCCGAGCGTGATCGTCTGCGTGGCGTGTCCATGGGACGCAAGGTCTCGCCGAACGAGCCGCAGGCGCCGGTGATGGTCAGCTCGGCCAAGCCGGTGGCGAAGCCGGTCTCGACCGGCAGCAAGTCGGATGCCTCGACGGAATCGGTGCCCGCGCCGGCAGCGTCGACGTCGAACGGCAAGGCGGCTTCGGCCACCAAGCCGCTCGAAGCGGACGACAGCACGGCGGCCTGATTGGCCTGATTGCCCCCGAGCGACCTGAAAGGGTCGACGACCTCGCGTGATGCGCCACGGCCGGCGCATCCATCGGCCTGCGATGCTATCTATATAGAAGGGCACCGCGACAGCCAACAAAAAACCCATCGAAGCGATTCGATGGGTTTTTTGTTTGGGCGACGGTAAGACGGTATGGCCCCCGGTGTGTCGACAGCGCTGATTCAGCCCGCCGCGAACACCTTGCCGATCCGGTCCATGGCCTCGTGCAATTGTTCGAGCGACGTGGCGTACGACAGGCGGATGTACTGACGCGGCTCGGCAAAGCCGAAGTCGAGACCCGGCACGAGCACGACGTCTGCCTGTTGCAGCAGCGATTGTGTCAGGCGATCGCTGTCACCGGCATCGCGGTGAGCGACGCCCGTGCAGTCGGCGTACACGTAGAACGCGCCATCCGGCATGACCGGTACCTTGAACCCGAGCTGCTCCAGCGCCGGCACCACGTAGTCGCGACGCTGACGGAACGCTTCCTTGCGTTCCTCGTAGATCGCCAGGGTTTCCGGGAGAAAACACGCCGTTGCCGCATGTTGTGCCACGGCAGACGGACAGATGAACAGATTCTGCGCGAGCTTCTCGAACGTCGGCACCATGGCCGGCGGCACCACCAGCCAGCCCAGACGCCAGCCCGTCATGTTGAAGTACTTCGAAAAGCTGCTCACGACCAGCACGTCGTCGCCGAAGCTCAGTGCCGTGGTGGGCTTCCCGTCGTAGGAGAGCCCCTGATAGATCTCGTCGACGAGCGTGAAGCCGCCGCGAGCGCGCACCGTCTGGACGATACGAGCCAACTCATCCGTCTCGATGGACGTGCCTGTCGGGTTCGATGGCGAGGCAAGCAGCACGCCCTTCGTCTTCGCGCCCCAGTGCGACTCGATTCGCTCGGCCGTCAGTTGAAACCGCTCCGCAGGTCCCGACGGAATCAGCACGGGCTTGCCGTCGAACGTCGAGACGAAGTGACGATTGCACGGGTAGCAGGGATCCGGCATCAGGACTTCGTCGCCGACACCCACGAGCGCCGCACAGGCCAGCACGAGCGCGGCCGACGCGCCGGCCGTCACGACGATGCGCGACGGATCGACATCCACACCGTAGAAACTACGGTAGTAGCCGGAGATCGCTTCACGCAACGCCGGAATGCCCATCGCGCCGGTGTACTGCGTCCGGCCGTCGCGCATGGCCTTCGCGGCTGCTTCGATGACGGCTTCGGGCGCCGTAAAGTCCGGCTCGCCGATCCCCATGTGGATCACCCGGTGCCCGGCCTTCTCGCGTAGTGCGGCCTGCTTGGCCAGCTCCATCACGTGGAAGGGGGCGATATCGTCGACGCGTTGCGCAAGTGTCAGCGCGGGAGCGAGATTGGGCGTGCGGTCCATGGGGGGGCGGGGGAGGGTTGTATCCGGACGGGGGCTGACGTCAGGCGCTCTTGCCGCGACCGCCGTTGCGGTTGGCGGCGACTTCCACCGGGCGCACTTCCGCAGCGAACTTGTCGAGCACGCCGTTCACGAAACGGTGGCCGTCCGGGCCGCCGAACGTCTTCACGACTTCGACCGCCTCGTTGATCACCACACGGTACGGCACGTCCTGAAGATGAATCAGTTCGTACGCACCGGCGATCAGCGCGGCGTGTTCGATGGGCGACAACTGGGCTGCCGGCCGGTCCAGATAGGGCTGGAGTTGCTGCGACAAGGCATCGGCCTCGCGAATGCTGCCGTACAGCACAGCTTCCAGGAGGACCTGATCCGCCTTGTCGTAGCCGGGGGTGGAGCGCAGGTGAGCATCGATCTCACTCGCGTGGCCGCGCGAAATCAGCCATTGATACACTCCTTGCAGCGCGAATTCGCGCGCGCGGCGCCGTGCACTCTTCATTACCGATCTTCCTCTTCTTCGTCTTCGTCTTCATCCGATCCCTCTTCGCCACTGAGCATGTCGATGGCTTCGAGCAGATTGGTCATTTCCACCGCCACACGGGCCGCATCGCGACCCTTTTCGGCGGCGCGCACTTCGGCTTGCTCGTCGTTTTCGGTCGTCAGCACCGCGTTGGCGATGGGGATACCGAAATCGAGGCCGATGCGCGTGATACCGGCGCCGCTTTCGTTCGACACCAGCTCAAAGTGATACGTCTCGCCGCGAATCACCGCGCCGAGTGCGATGAGCGCGTCGAACTGGCCGCATTCGGCCATCTTCTGCAGCGCCAACGGGATTTCCAGCGCGCCGGGCACCGTCACGAGCAATACGTCTTCGCCGTCGACGCCCAGGCGTTCGAGTTCGGCGACGGCCGCTTCACGCAGGGCGGCGCAAACCGCATTGTTGAATCGCGCCTGCACGATACCGATGCGCAGACCTACACCGTCGAGTTCCGGCTCGTATTGTCCGATTTCCATAATGGGCTTCCTCAAAAAAGTACCGTCCAGGCGGTGCGGCCAACGTTGTACCGGCACACCCGAGACAGGCGATGCTCGGCAAGATGATGTCCCGCCTGCGTTGGGCGGAACATCGATAAAGGGTCTGGCTCAGGCCGCCGTGGCGCCGGGCATCGGTTGGAAACCGGTGACCTCGAGGCCATAACCTGCCATGTTGGGAATCTTGCGCGGGCTCGACAGCACACGCATTTTACCGACGCCCAGCTCGCGCAGGATCTGCGCGCCGACGCCATGTGTACGGAAGTCGACCGGGCGGCGCTTGGCGCGCGCGGCCTTCTCGGTTTCGTCGAGCGCCTCGAACTGATTGAACAGATGCTCCGGTGTTTCCACGCAGTTGAGCAGCACGACCACGCCCTTGTCGGCTTCGGCAATCGCCTGCATCGCGCCGGCGAGGGTCCACGAGTGAGTGGACACACCGGTTTCGAGCAGATCCATGACCGACAGCGGCTCGTGCACACGCACCAGCGTCTCGTCATCGGGGGACGGCGTGCCGCGCACCAGCGCGAGGTGCGGATTGCCGCTCGGCTTGTCGCGATAGAGCGTTGCCTGGAACGGGCCCCATGCCGTCTGCATTTCGCGCGACGCCACCGTCTCGATCATCGATTCGGTGCGGCTGCGATAGTGGATCAGGTCGACGATCGTGCCGATCTTGATGTTGTGTTGCTCGGCGAACTCCAGCAACTGCGGCAGGCGCGCCATCGTGCCGTCGTCGTTCATGATTTCGCAGATGACGGCAGCAGGCGTAAGGCCAGCCATGGCGGTCAGATCGCAGCCGGCTTCCGTATGACCGGCGCGCACCAGCACGCCGCCGGGCTGCGCCATGATCGGGAACACGTGACCCGGCTGAACGATGTCTTCCGGACGCGCGTCGCGCGAAATCGCGGTCTTGACGGTATGCGCACGATCGGCGGCAGAGATACCCGTCGTCACGCCTTCGGCGGCTTCAATCGACAGCGTGAAGGCCGTGCCGTATTGCGTGCCGTTGCGATATGTCATCAGCGGCAAATTGAGCTGCTTGCAGCGGGCTTGCGTGAGCGTAAGGCAGATCAGGCCACGCCCGTACTTCGCCATGAAGTTGATGGCTTCGGGCGTCGCAAATTCGGCTGCCATGACCAGGTCGCCTTCGTTTTCACGATCTTCCTCATCGACGAGGACTACCATGCGGCCGGCCTTCAGCTCGGCAATGATTTCTTCTGTAGTGGCCAACGGCATAGCGGCAACGCGGGGCTGAATTTGGAAAGGCTCTATTCTACGCCAAGCCGGTGCGCGCCAGCGTTCGATCTGGGGCTTCGGCCAACGGAAAAGCATCAATACAAAGGCATTGACCTAAGTAATTGCGGCGACTATAGTCAGGCGCATGGCTAACCAATCCATCCCTCTCGATCGAATCTTTCAGGCGTTGTCCGATCCCACTCGACGTGCGGTCGTCGAGCGCCTGACATTGGGCCCGGCGTCCGTGAGCGAGCTGGCGCGCCCGTTTTCGATGGCGTTGCCGTCGTTCTCCCAGCATCTGAGCGTGCTGGAAGAGAGCGGGCTGGTCGTCTCGCGAAAAACCGGGCGTGTGCGCACGTATGCGCTGGAGACGCAGACCCTCGTGGGCGCGCAGGATTGGCTCCAGTTGCAGCGCGACAAGTGGACGCGCCGCCTCGATCAACTCGATGACTATCTATTGCAGATGAAGGAGACGTGAACATGAGCCTCGCAAAGCAAGCCACGCTTTTCTCGGTCGACCCGAAGCTGGATCTGGTGCTGGAGCGTTACGTCGACGTGCCGTGCGAGCGCGTCTGGGCGGCCTGGACGCAACCGGAGCATCTCAAGAAGTGGTTCACGCCCGCGCCGTGGCAGACGGTGGAATGCGAGATCGATCTGCGCCCCGGCGGCCGTTTCCATACCGTGATGCGCTCGCCGGAAGGGCAGCAGTTCCCGAACGTCGGTTGCTATCTGGAAGTCATCGAGAACTCGCGGCTCGTGTGGACGAATGCGGTGCTCCCCGGTTTCCGTCCGGCGCCGGCACCGGAGGCCGAGCATGGCGGTTTCCAGTTCACCGCGGCCGTGCTGATGGAAGCGCAAGGCAAGGGCACGCGCTACACGGCGATTGCGATTCACGGGAACGAAGCGACCCGCGCCCAGCACGAAGCGATGGGTTTCCACGACGGTTGGGGCAAGGCGCTGGATCAGTTGGTCGAATTGATGAAGTGACGATTGCCGCGACGCCGCGCACAACGTCGTTGGTCAATGAAAAAGGGGATGTGCCCGAAGGCGCATCCCCTTTTTTTGCATCGTCGGCGTCCGACTTAAGCGCCCAGATAGGCGCGCTTGATGTCGTCGTTCGCCAGCAGGTTGTCGGCCGAATCGGCGAGCACGACGCGCCCGGTTTCGAGCACGTAACCGCGATCGGCCACATGCAGTGCCTTGTTAGCGTTCTGCTCGACCAGGAACACCGTCACGCCTTCTTCGCGGATCGCGCGAATGATGTCGAAGATCTGTGCGATGACGAGCGGCGCGAGGCCGAGCGTCGGCTCGTCGAGCAACAGCAGACGCGGACGGCTCATCAGCGCGCGCCCGATCGCCAGCATCTGCTGCTCACCGCCGGACATCGTGCCCGCACGCTGCTTGCCGCGTTGCGCGAGTCGCGGAAACAACTTGAAGACGTGTTCCATGCCGGCATCGATTTCATCGTTGGACGCGAAAAAGCCGCCCATCTTCAGGTTCTCGATGACGGTCAGGCTCGGAAACACACGACGCCCTTCCGGTGAAATCGCCATCCCCATGCGCATGATTTCGTGCGTGGGACGGGCGGTGATGTCGTTGCCCTCGAACATGACGCGACCGCTCGACGCGCGAGGCGTGCCGCACACCGTCATCATCAGCGTGGTCTTGCCCGCGCCGTTGCTCCCGATGAGCGTGACGATCTCGCCCTTGTTCACTTCGATCGACACGCCGGAAAGCGCCTCGACGGCCCCGTAGTGGGTGTGGATCTGTTCCAGCTTCAGCATTATTCCTCCCCGAGGTAGGCCTTGATGACGCGCGGGTCGCGGCGCACCTCGTCGGGCTTGCCGGTCATGATCGGCTTGCCGTGTTCCATCACGAGAATGCGGTCGGAGACCCCCATCACCAGGCTCATGTCGTGCTCGATGAGCAGCACCGAAATGCCGAACTCGTGACGCAGCTTGTCGACCAGTTGCTGCAATTCGACTTTTTCCTGCGGGTTCAGACCGGCGGCCGGTTCGTCGAGCATGAGCAGGCGAGGCTCGGTGATCATGCAACGCGCGATTTCCAGGCGGCGCTGATGTCCGTAAGACAGCGTGCCTGCCTCGCGGTTGGCGACCGGCGTGAGGCCGAGCCGGTCGAGCCACATCTTGGCGCGCTCCAGCGCACTTCGCTCGGCGCGACGGAACGCCCCCGTCGAGAACAGCCCTTGCAGGAAACCGCTGTGCACCGTCATGTGCTGTGCGACCAGCAGGTTTTCCACGACCGTCAACTGACGGAACAGACGGATGTTCTGGAACGTACGCACCAGCCCGCGACGCGCGACCATGTGGCTCGGCAGACCGGTGATGTTGTCGCCGTCGAGCACGATCGAGCCGCCGGTCGGACGGTAGAAGCCGCCAACGCAGTTGAACACGGTCGTCTTGCCGGCGCCGTTCGGACCGATGATCGCGAAGACTTCGTTCTTGCGGACGTCGAACTCGACGCCATCGACGGCGAGCAGACCGCCAAAGCGCATCTGCAGGCCGGAGAGTTTCAACAGTTCTGCACTCATTGCGGCAACTCCACATGCGGGCGGGTGGCGGGCAGCAGACCTTGCGGACGCCACATCATCATCAGCACCATCACCAGACCGAAGATCAGCATGCGGTACTCGGCGAAGTCGCGCGCGACTTCCGGCAGGATGGTGAGCAGGATGGCGGCGAGAATCACGCCGATCTGCGAGCCCATGCCGCCGAGCACGACCACCGCGAGAATCAGCGCCGACTCGATGAAGGTGAACGACTCAGGCGTGACCAGCCCCTGACGGGCGGCGAAGAACGCGCCGGCCAGTCCTGCGAACGAAGCGCCCAGCGTGAACGCCGAGAGCTTGATGCGCGTGGGGTTCAGGCCCAATGAGCGGCAGGCGATTTCGTCTTCGCGCAGCGCTTCCCAGGCACGGCCGATCGGCATGCGGATCAGGCGGCTCGTGACGAACAGCGTGAAGCCGACCAGGGCGAACGCGAGCAGGTACAGGAAGATCACCATGTGCGAGCCGCTGTATTCGAGCCCGATCAGTTCATGGAACGTCTTCACGCCTTCCACGCTCGACGAGCGCGCCATCTCGAGACCGAACACGCTGGGCTTCGGAATGCCCGACACGCCGTCCGGACCACCGGTGAGGCTGGTCAGGTTGTTGAGCAGCAGGCGAATGATTTCGCCGAAGCCCAACGTCACGATGGCCAGGTAGTCACCGCGCAGACGCAGCACCGGGAAGCCCAGCAGGAAGCCGAAGGCTGCCGACATGAGTGCGGCGAGCGGCAGGCATTCCCAGAAGGTCAGACCGAAGTACTGGTTGAGCAGTGCGTACGTGTAACCGCCCACTGCGTAGAAGCCGACGTAGCCAAGATCGAGCAGGCCGGCGAAGCCCACGACGATGTTCAGGCCGAGGCCGAGCACGCAGTAGATGAGGGCGAGCGTCGCTACGTCCACCGCGCCGCGTGAGCCGATGAATGGCCACACGAGCCCGACGGCGAGCAGTACCCACATCGCGGTCAGTTGCTGACGGCGCCCCATCGCGGGCATGGCCGGCAGCTTCACGGCACGCTTCGTGCGCACCAGAAACGGCTTGATCAACTGGAACACGAACACCACGGCCGTCGCGATCCAGACCGGACGCCAGTGTTGTTCGAGCACGACCTTGTAACCGTCGAGCTTCAGTTGCAGGCCCAGGATCGGGGCCGTGAGGATGATCGTCATGACTGCGGCGATGACCGCACCCTTGAGCGTCTCTCCTGCCGGTGCGCCGTTGGCGGCGCCGGACTTGAGGGTGAGTTGTTGTGTCATGGTCGACCTCAGACTTTCTCGACGTCGGGCTTGCCCAGCAGGCCGGTCGGGCGGAACAGCAGCACCAGCACCAGCAGGCAGAACGCCACGATGTCCTTGTACTCGGAGGGCATGTAGCCCGAGGCGAGCGTCTCCGCCAGCCCCAGCAGCACGCCGCCCAGCATGGCGCCGGGAACGCTGCCGATACCGCCCAGCACCGCCGCCGTGAAGGCCTTGATGCCGGCGATGAAGCCGATATACGGATTGAGCTTGCCGATGGTCAGGCCGATCAGCACGCCGCCCACGGCCGCGAGCATGGCACCGAGTACGAACGTGAACGAGATCACGCGGTTCGTATCGATGCCGAGCAGGTTGGCCATGCGCATGTCCTCGGCGCAGGCACGGCAGGCGCGGCCCATGCGCGAGTTCGCGATGAACAGCGTGAGCAGAATCATCAGTGCCACCGTCACCCCGACGATCAACATGCGGGCGTAGGGAATGGTCACGGTGAAGTCGCCCATCGGAATATCGATGGCGCCCGAGATCAGCATCGGCACGGAAACGTCACGCGCGCCCTGACCGATCTGCACGTAGTTCTGCAGGAAGATGGACATACCGATCGCGGAGATCAGCGGTCCGAGACGAGGTCCGCCGCGTAGCGGGCGATACGCCACCCGCTCGATCGCGAAGCCGTACAGGCCCGTGATCAGCACCGAAACCAGCAGCGCTGCGCCCAGCACGAGCGGCAAGGGGTAGCCCGCCGCCGTTCCGATTGCAGTCAGTGTGACGAGCCCGACATAGGCGCCGATCATGTAGATCTCGCCGTGGGCAAAGTTGATCATACCGATGATGCCGTAGACCATTGTGTAGCCGATGGCAATCAACGCGTAGATCGCGCCCAGCGTCAGGCCATTGACCAGTTGCTGGGCAAGCTGTGGGAAAAATTCGTTCATGCGGGAAGCCTCGCGACTAGCGGGGGCCGAGCGCGAATGCGAGCCGCCCGCCGGGGTCGGCGGGCGGCTGGGGGTGATTCGCTGGCCAGTAAAGCGTCAGGGAATCAGTTGGCGGCGGTCTTGGTAGCGTCCTTGTGCCAGGTGAAGACCACGAACTTGAACGACTTCAGATCACCGGCTGCGTCATACGCAACCTTGCCGATCGGCGTGTCGAACGTGTTGGCGTGGAGGTACTTGGCAACCTTTTCCGAGTCCGTGCTCTTGGCGCCGGCGATGCTGTCGGCGATCAGCTTCACACCGGTGTATGCCGGCATCTGGAACGGGCCGTTCGGGTCACGCTTGGCATCGGCGAAAGCCTTCACCAGCTTGGCGTTGGCCGGATCGGCAGCGAAGTCGGCCGGCAGCGTCACGAGCATGCCTTCCGAGGCCGCACCGGCGATGGCCGTCACGTCCTTGTTGCCCACGCCTTCCGGTCCCATGAACGTGGCCTTCACGCCTTGTTCACGTGCCTGACGCAGCAGCAGACCCATTTCCGGGTGATAGCCGCCGAAGTACACGAAGTCCACGCCTTGCGCCTTGAGCTTGGTGATCACGGCCGAGTAGTCCGAGTCACCGGCATTGATGCCTTCGAACAGCACGACCGGCACCTTGGCGGCGTCCAGATCCTTCTTCACCGAGGTGGCGATACCCTGACCGTACGACTGCTTGTCGTGCAGCACGGCAACCTTCTTCGGCTTGACCTTGTTGATGATGTACTGAGCGGCAGCCGGACCTTGCTGGTCATCGCGGCCGATCGTACGGAAGATGAAGTGGCGCTTCTTGCCTTCGGTCAGTTGCGGGGCCGTGGCCGACGGCGTAATCATCACCACGCCTTCGTTTTCGTAGATGTCCGATGCCGGGATCGTCGAGCCCGAGCACACATGACCGATCACATACTTGATCTTCTGGCTGACGATCTTGTTGGCGACGGCGACGGCCTGCTTCGGTTCGCATGCGTCATCCATGAACACAGCTTCGAGCTTGTTGCCGTTCGCACCGCCAGCGGCGTTGATCTGTTCGATGGCCGTCATGGCACCGGCCTTGACCATATCGCCGTACTGGGCAACCGAACCGCTGAACGGGCCGGCGATGGCGATCTTGACGGTCTCGGCGTTGGCGGCCGTTCCGAGGAGGGCGAGAGCAGCGGCAACGAACAGGGATTTGTGACGGAACTGCATTGTGGACATCTCCTTGATTTGTATTTTTTGACTACCCGGCGTTGCGGTAGTCTTAATCGACTGCTGAACCTGGTCGGTATTGGATCATTCTGGCCATGGGTGGCGCGAACGATGCGCCATAGTAGCGTAATAAGCTCATCAATAGAAACAGGTATCCTGAGTCATCCCGAAACCCGCATGGATAAAGGCTTTCAAAAGGGTCATAAGAAAAAAATAAGAGTCGTCACAGCAATACTCCGTAGTACTACGCAGATTGAAATTGCGGCCTGTGTGAAGGCAATCGACAAATCGGGGCCACGTTGAATGATGACAATGGATTACGCATCAGGACATTTTGGATACAATCCGTGCCGCATTGAAATCCAATGTCTGAATGTTTGCATCCATGCGCCGATATCCACGCAGATATCTTGCGTAAGAGACCACTTCCCTACATCGACAGGGCATAACGCTGGTTGCGCGCCTGGCGCATGAGCGCGAGAAACGCGGCGAGGATCGGCGACTCGTCGTCGCGCCGGTACATGCAGTTCAGTTCGATCGAGCGTAGCCGTTGTGACTTCAACGGGCGATACACCACGCCGGGCAAACGCAGGTTGGCCGCGGATTCGGTGGTGACGCACACGCCGAAACGACTCGCCACGAGCGCAATCGACGTCACCACATCTTCCACTTCCTGCTCTACGCGCAGCGTCACGCCTTCCGAACGAAAGGCCGCCGTGACCTCCTCCGCGAGGCCGGGCACCGGCGCGTTCGGGTACAGAATCATCCGTTCGTTATCGAGATCGGCGAGCGTGAGCGACGCCCGTTTGCATAGCGGATGCCCCTCGTAAAGCGCGACCAGAAACGGCTCGCGATGAATCCAGTCGACGACGATATCCGGCTCGTCAGGAATCAGGCGATTGAAGCCGATGGCGATGCGCCGCTCGCGCAACGCGGCGATCTGCTCGGTCTTGGAGAGGTTATGCAGGCCGATCTTCACTTCGGGGCGCTCGGTGTGAAAGCTCGCCAGCAATCGCGGAATCACGTTGAGAATGCCCGAACTGAAGATGCCGACGTCGAGCCGTCCGATGTAACCCTCGCCCGCGAGACGCGTCTGCTCCTCCGCCCGGCGAGTGAGCGACAGGATGTTGGGCACTTCGGCGAGCAGCGTCTGCCCGGCGGCGGTCAGCGTGGCCCCCTTGGGCGTGCGCATGAACAGGGCCGTGCCCAACTGCGCTTCGAGCGCGTGAATGTGACGGGTGAGCGGCGGCTGCGCCATGTTCAGCCGCTCGGCCGCGCGGCCGAAATGCCCTTCCTGCGCCACGGCCAGGAAGTACCGCATTTGCCTGATATCCATGAGACGTCCTCCATCTTGATACCGAAATGGTATCGGATTCTCGGAAATCGGTATTGGACGGTATCTCGTCGCGCGCGCATCATGGCCACACGGAGACCCTTGTTCAGGTCTCGTTTGGGCATTTTCAGGGGACACCAACATGCCGATCGTACATATCAATCTGGTGGAAGGTCGTGACGACGCCGCCGTGAAGGCCTGTGTGAAGGCCGTGGCACGCACGGTGCACGAGACCCTCGGCGCGCCGCTCGAATCGATTCGCGTCTATGCGACGCAGGTGCCGGCCGCGCACTGGGCCGTGGGTGAGCGCACCAAGGACGAGCCGGCCGCGCCGGCCAAGGCAGGCGCGTAATGAGCGCCGCAACGTCCAACGCACCGCGTGATCCCGCCACGCAGGCACGTCTTCAGCAGGCGGCCGACGCGCTGCTCGAAGCCGAGCGCTCGCACCGCTTCATCGCCCCGCTGCGCGACACGTTCGCGCCTTTGAGCATCGACGACGCCTACGCGATCCAGCGCATCAACACCGAGCGTCGGCTGGCCGCAGGCCGCCGCATCGTCGGCTGCAAGATCGGCCTGACGTCGGTCGCCGTGCAGAAGCAGCTCGGCGTCGACCAGCCGGATTTCGGCATGTTGTTCGACGACATGGGCTATGGCGACGGAGAACCGATTCCCGCCTCGATCCTCACGCAACCGAAGATCGAAGCCGAGATCGCCTTCGTCATCGGCCGTGATCTGAATGTCGAGAATCCGGGGCAGCTCGATGTCCTCAACGCCATCGAGTACGCCCTGCCGGCGCTGGAAATCGTCGGTAGCCGTGTGGCCGACTGGAATATCCGCATCACCGACACGATTGCCGATAACGCGTCGTCGTCGGCTTACGTGATCGGCAACACGCCGAAAAAGCTGTCCGAATTCGACGTCCGCATGTGCGGCATGGTAATGGAGCGCCGAGGCGAGCCGGTGTCCGTGGGGGCGGGCGCGGCTTGCCTCGGCAGCCCGATCAACGCCGTAGTGTGGCTTGCACGCACGATGGCGGCCGTGGGCACGCCGCTGCGGGCGGGCGATCTGGTGCTGTCCGGCGCGCTCGGGCCCATGGCCGTGGTCACGCCGGGCGACATCTTCGAGACCCGCATCAACGGCCTGGGCTCGGTCCGCGCCGTCTTTGAACCTGCCAGCGAGGCTGCACGATGAGCCACATCCACGATTACGCCAAGCTGCTCGACGATGCAGCGCATTTCGCCCACGAAGTCGAACAGTTCGACACGGACAACCGCCTCTCGCTCGACGACGCCTACGCCATTCAGGCTGCGTCGCTCGCGCGCCGCGCCGAGCGTGGCGAGGCGCGCGTCGGCGTGAAGATGGGCTTCACCAGCCGCGCCAAGATGATCCAGATGGGACTCTCGGACGTGATCTGGGGGCGTCTGACATCGGGCATGCAAGTCGAAGAGGGCACGGCCATCGACTTCAAGCGCTATGTGCATCCGCGTGTCGAGCCGGAAATCGCGTTCATCCTGAAGAAGCCGCTCGAAGGCAATGTCACGGGCCCGCAGGCGCTCGCGGCGGTGGAGGCGATTGCGCCGGCCATCGAGATCATCGACTCGCGCTACAAGGACTTCAAGTTCACGTTGCCGGAGGTGATTGCGGATAACGCGTCGTCGAGCGGTTTCGTGATCGGTGCCTGGCACGACCCGCACGTCGACTTCTCGAATCTGGGACTGGCGATGACGATCGATGGCCGTACTGTGCAAGTCGGCTCCACCGCTGCGCTGCTCGGTCATCCGCTGCGTTCGCTGGTGGCCGCGGCACGGTTGTCGGCGGCGGCCGGTGAGCCGTTGCAGGCGGGCTGGATCGTGATGGCGGGCGGTGCGACGCCGGCCGAGTACATCAAGCCGGGCCAGTACGTGTCGGTCGAGATGGAGTCGCTCGGGCGCGTGGGTTTCCACGTCTGATCGCGCGATCGGGTAGCGGCGTTCGCTACCCTGGCAAGACAAAACGGGGTGTGCCGGTCGTAGCGACGCGGCACACCCCGTTTTCATTGGATGGCGCAGACGATGACGAAACCGTGAGGTCCCGCGTCGCCGCGCACCAACGTCAGCGCTTCACGCGGGCCATCACGCGCAGGTCGCTCTCGATCATACGAACGTCGGTGAATTCGAGGGCGAGCTTGTCGTCGAGCGACGTGAGCGCCGGCAGATTGAACATGCCCTGTGCATCGCCGACGATGCACGGTGCGATGTACGTAAGCAGTTCGTCCACACAGCCTTCGCGCAGCATCGAGCCGTTGAGTTTGTAGCCGGCTTCGACGTGAATCTCGTTGAACTGACGTTCCCCCAGCGTGCGCAACAGCGCGGACAATTCGACCTTGCCGTTCGCGTTCGGCAGATCGAGCACGCTCACGCCAAGATCGCGCAGACGCGACACGCGATCCGGATCGCCGTTCGCGCAGACCACGAGCGCGTTGCCGTCGGCGAGCACCTTGGCCGTCGGGGAGATGTCCAGACGCGAGTCGACGACGATGCGCAGCGGCTGACGCGTGGTTTCCACTTCGCGCACCGTGAGCGACGGGTCGTCTTCGCGTACGGTGCCGATGCCGGTGAGGATGGCGCAGGCGCGTGCGCGCCATGCATGGCCATCGGCGCGCGCGGCCGGACCGGTCAGCCACTGGCTCATGCCGTTGTTCAGCGCGGTCTTGCCATCGAGACTGGCGGCGACCTTCATGCGCACCCACGGCGTGCCGCGCGTCATGCGGGCAATGAAGCCGATGTTCATCTCGCGCGCCTCCTGCTCCAGCAAGCCGCAGCGCACTTCGATGCCCGCTTCGCGCAGCATGCCGAGGCCGCGTCCGGCGACGAGCGGATTCGGATCTTCCATCGCAGCGATCACGCGTTTCACGCCCGCTTCGATGAGGCCCTTGGCGCACGGCGGCGTGCGGCCATAGTGACTGCACGGTTCGAGCGTGACGTAGGCGGTCGCGCCGCGCACCGATTCACCGCGCGAGCGTGCGTCTTTCATCGCCTGCACTTCGGCGTGGTCCTGTCCGGCGGGCTGCGTGAGCCCTTCGCCGATGACGCGGCCGTCCTGCACGATCACACAGCCGACGCGCGGGTTCGGCGTCGTAGTAAACATCGCGCGCTCGGCCAGTGCCAGCGCGCGGCGCATGTATGCAAAATCCTGATCGGAAAACATGAGACGTCGGATCGTCAGAGCATCAGCGGCCGGTCGGTCAAGGCATTGTCCGGTGCTGCGCCGGCTTGCGCCGGCAGGGATTCGCGCGCAATGCCGCGCAGGGTGTTCAGCGCGTCGAGCACGCTCTGGACATAACGTTCGTCACGGAAACCTGCGCTCATCTGCGCGACCACGGCGTCCCATCGGTGACTGCTCACCAGTGCATTGACGCCCTTGTCGGCAACCAGCTCGATGTCGTGATCGGCGATGTTGATGTACAGCAGTATGCCTGTGCGCGCGTCGGTGTGTGCAACCCCCAACTGATGGAACAGCGCAACGGCGCGTTGACGGCAGGTTTGCCCGTGCCAAACGGCCGCGAGCGGCATCGCGGCTTCGATCACCAGACGGATCTCGCAGCGATGCTCGCGCTCGGAGTCGCGGATCGACGCTTCGAGCGTATCGAGGGCGTCGTCGGGAAACAGCCAGCGGGCGTGCGCGCGCCAGGTTCCCGCGTGACGCAGCCAGCGCGAGATATCGTGAGGCTTCTGTGACATCGCGATTTCCTTCTCGTGTGCTGTCGTCATTACCGTCACCAGTTCCCCGAGGAGCCGCCGCCGTCGAAACCGCCGCCGCCTCCGCCGCCAAAGCCACCCCCACCGCCGCCGCCACCGAAGCCGCCGCCGTCGTTGCGTCCCCACCCACCGCCGAGCCCGCCCGCAATACCGCCGCCGAAGCCGCCGGGACCGATGCGTCCGCGTTGGCCGGTCAGCACGCGCGAGCGCGGATCGTTGGGATTGGCGCCGGGCAGTCCCGGGCCCTGAAAGCGTCGGCGGCCCTCCATGATCACCACCATGGCGATGATGAAGACGATGAAGAGCAACGGCAGGAAATCGGAAAGATCGGAATGCGGCGCGCGTGTCGACGGCAGGTTGGGCGCGGGCAGCGCCTCGTTGTTCATCGCCGCCTGCACGGCGGCCACGCCGGCGGCCAGTCCGCCGAAGAAGTCGCCGCTACGGAAGTAGGGCGCCATCACGTCGCGCAGAATGCGGCCCGAGATCGCGTCGGTGAGCGAACCTTGCACGCCGCGTCCGACTTCGATACGCATCTTGCGCAAGTCGTTCGGATTGTCCTTCGCGATGAGCATGATCACGCCGTCATCGACGCCCTTGCGACCGGCCTTCCACGCATCGGCCACCCGAATGCTGTACTGATCGATGGTCTCGGGCGCGGTGCTCGGCAGCATCAGAATGAAGATCTGGCTGCCGCGCTGCTGCTCGTACTGCGCGAGCTGGGTTTCGAGCGCGTTGCGCTGCTCGGGCGTGAGCGTGTTGGTCAGGTCGGTCACGCGGGCCGTGAGGGCGGGCACCGCGACCAGCGCTTCGGCGCTGGCCGGCAGCGCCAGCCAGCACAGGGCGGCCAGCGTCAGCGCCCACAACGTCCACAACAAACGCTTCGGCAGAGTCGTAGCCGCCATCATGGCCGGATCCTCAGAACTTGACGGCCGGCGCCGTGGAAATGGCCTTCTCGTTATCCACGGTGAAGTTCGGCTTGGTGGCGTAACCGAACACCTTGGCGGTCAGGTTGTTCGGGAACTGACGCACGTACACGTTGTAGTCCTGCACCGACTGAATGTAGCGATTTCGCGCCACCGTGATGCGGTTTTCCGTGCCTTCGAGCTGCGATTGCAGGTCGCGGAAAAGACCGTCGGCCTTCAGGTTCGGGTAGTTCTCCGAGACGGCCATCAGACGCGAGAGTGCACCGGACAATTCCCCTTGCGCTTGCTGAAAGCGCTTGAAGGCTTCCGGATCGTTCAGCGTCTCGGGCGTGACCGTGATGCTCGTCGCCTTGGCGCGGGCATTGATCACTTCGGTGAGCGTTGCCTGCTCGTGCGACGCATAGCCCTTCACGGTATTCACCAGATTCGGCACCAGATCGGCGCGGCGCTGGTACTGGTTGACGACCTCGCTCCAGGACGCCTTGACCGCTTCGTCCTTGACCTGAATCTCGTTGTATCCGCAAGCGGAGAGCAACGACGCGAGCAGCCCCAGCGTGAGCCAGCGCAGGAACGATTGACGGAGCTTGATCGGCAGCAGCATTTGCATGATGTTTCCCCTTGTTATGGCCGGACGGACATCCGGCGGACTACGCAATACGTGGAAAGCGCCACAGTGCAAATGGTAGTGAGCGCCTCACGGCACTCACACGAGCGTCCCAAACGCGTCGCGCGCGGCGTCGATGGTCGCATCGATGATCGCGTCGTCGTGCGTGGCGGAGACGAAGCCGGCTTCGAACGCGCTCGGAGCGAGGTAGACGCCGCGATCGAGCATGGCGTGGAAAAACTTGTTGAAGCGCGCCACGTCCGACGTCGTGACTTCGGCGAAGCTCTGCGGCACGCTGGCGCGGAAGTACAGACCGAACATGCCGCCGACGCTGTCGCCCGAGAACGGCACACCGGCCGCTTGTGCGGCATCGACGAGCCCGCTCACCAGTTTCGACGTACGCTTGGCCAGGTCTTCATAGAAGCCCGGCGCCTGAATCAGCTTGAGCGTGGCAAGACCGGCGGCCACGGCGAGCGGGTTGCCCGAGAGCGTGCCCGCCTGATAGACGCCACCGAGCGGCGCCAGATGCGACATGATGTCGCGGCGTCCGCCGAAGGCCGCCGCAGGCATGCCGCCGCCGATGACCTTGCCAAGGCACGTGAGGTCGGCGGTGATGCCGTAAAGCGCCTGCGCGCCGCCCAGACCGACGCGGAAGCCGCACATCACTTCGTCGAAAATCAGCACGGCGCCGTGCGCGGTGCACAGTTCGCGCAGCGTCTGGAGGAAATGACGCGAGCCGCGCACGAGGTTCATGTTGCCCGCGACCGGCTCGACGATCACGGCCGCAATTTCGCTGCCCTGACCGGCGAACAGTTCACGAAGCTGGTCGACGTTGTTGTACTCGAGCACGAGCGTGTCGCGCGTGACTTCCGGCGGCACACCGGCGGACGAGGGGGCGTTGCGCGTCGAATCGGCGAACGTCAGCAGGCCGGAACCGGCTTTGACCAGCAGGCTGTCGGCGTGCCCGTGATAGCAGCCTTCGAATTTGACGATCTTGTTGCGGCCCGTGAAGCCGCGTGCCAGACGCAGCGCGCTCATCGTCGCTTCGGTCCCCGAGGACACCAGACGCACTTGCTCGATGGACGGCACGAGGCGGCAGATTTCTTCGGCCATCACCACTTCGGCCTGCGTCGGCGCGCCGAAGCTGAAGCCTTGCGACATGGCGGTCTGGACGGCGGCAACGACTTCCGGATGCAGGTGACCGACGATCATCGGGCCCCAGGAGCCGATGTAGTCGATGTAGCGCACGCCTTCGGCATCCCACATGTAGGGGCCTTGAGCGCGGGCGATGAAGCGCGGCGTGCCGCCGACCGAGCGGAAGGCGCGTACGGGCGAGTTCACGCCACCGGGGATGGTTTGCTGAGCGCGCTCGAACAGCGCGGCATTCGTAGTGTTTTCGGACATGACTTCTGCTTTGCGGCGCGGGGCCTATTCACTTTAATGCGTCGATTCTAGCGGATGGCGCCCCGGTCCGGGACTTCTCCCCGCGCGGGGCTTCTGTTAGATTGAAGGCACCTTTACTCAACGCCCAAGGAAATTCAAGGCCCGTCGACATGTCCACCGTCAACTCGCAACGTCCTTCGATCACTGTCTCGTCTCTCGACCTCGATCGTCTTTATTCGGTCATCGAGAATGCGCCGCGCACGGCATTGCCGTATGTGGAGGCACTCGAAACAGAGCTCGCCCGTGCGAGCGTCGTCGAACCGGAGCAAATGCCGGTCGACGTCGCCACGATGAATTCGGTGGTGCGCTATCGTGATCTCGCCACGCAGCAGGAGCATCGCGTAACGCTCGTGTATCCGCAACATCTCGCGGCCACGGAAAACGGTATTTCGGTGCTGGCGCCGGTTGGCAGCGCGCTGCTGGGGCTGCGTATCGGCCAGTCGATTCACTGGCAAGTGCCGGGCGGTCACCTGATCGAGCTGGAACTGCTCGGCCTCGATTACCAGCCGGAAGCCGCTGGCGAATACCACCGCTGATTCACATCTGCCCAGCACCATTGGGAGATTCGGATCTCCCGAGTTCTCCCAAGCATCTCTGTCTCGCGTCTTTCCCGCAGTTCATCAGTCCCGCAAGTCCCTCAAGTCTTTTCAGTCTCTCCAGTCCCCGCAGTCCCGCCGTGCTTACGTCCTGAATGTCGTGTTCAGCGACGCAGCCAGCCGCGTGCGATCGGCCATGCCATCAGTCGACGGTAGACGCCTTCGAGAATGGCCGAGACGATGCGGCTCGTCTCGCGCGCACTCGCGGTGCGCATGATAAGCGCCACGACGATCGATACGACCAGCGCACCGAACATATCGACCGGCCAGTGCACGCCGAGATAGACGCGCGCCCAGCACACCGGCAGCGCACAAATCAGAAGGAGCTTGCCAAGCAGACGCGGCGTGCGTGCGACCGTGCCCATCAGCACGAAGGCCGACGTGAACATGATCGCGCCGTGATTGCTCGGGAATGCACTCGTCGGCGCATGCGGCAGCAGGTTCGTGCCGAGGCCGACGACGAACGGACGCGGCTCGAACCACGCAAAACCGATCACAGCGTTCACGAGTAGCACGAGGCCCACGCCCAGCAGCCCATGCACCGCGCCTTCGCGATCCCGTCCGCCGGCCAGCCACAGCGTGGCGAGCCCGATCGGCAGCAGCAGGATCAGATACTTGGCGAGGAAGACGGCGAGCGCCAGTTCGCCTTCGCTGACGTTGGGGGAGGCGTTGATGGCCAGGAAGAGGGCGCGGTTGAGCGAATCCATGAAGTCCGGGGGGATCGAGTGCGTGCCGGGCGCTCGGGCGGCTGTCGGGGGGACGGATGACCGTCGCCGCAGCGGGCCGTCGGCCGCCGGCGGGCGGTTTGTGACGATTGGATGACAGATTCTGGCCGAGCCGCCGCCCGGAGGAAAGGGCTTTTGTCATCATTTTGTAACACGTTGAATTGTCACTTTTCTTTCGACGCACTCGAGGGTAAAATCGCGCCGTCATAGCTCTCAGGAGGTCCTTCCGTGGACAGTAGTTCTAGTGGTAGTTGCCGGTCGACCGAAGTCGACACCACCACCGCGAGTTAGTCCCCGGGATCTTCCCAGCCGCTAACTCGCATTGTCGGGTTGGCGCGCACCTCAGACGTTCCTTTCGATGGTCTGCCCCCTTTAGCCGCAGCGTTTGTGCGACGAGGGGTTTCGTTGGGCCGTATCGATAGCGTCCGTCTTTCGTAGCACGCTCCCTTATTGGTTTTACGTCTGCCGCTCGGGCTGTCCCGTCGTGCGCGTGCGTTCGTGTGTTTCCCTGAACCGGGGACAGACGCGAGCGATACGCCTGTGACGGACCGCTGCCGTGTGGCCGGGAGATTCATCGTGTTCCGTTACTCCATGACCCTTCGCTCGGGCAATCCGCAAGCGCTCATGCTGCCGTCCCAGTGCCTGCATCACTATCACGTCGATCCGCACCCGGACGCCGTCGAGGCCCATGAAACGGCCGGGCACACCGGGGCGCTCACGCGTGCCGGGCAGTGGCTGCGGTCGTTCGTTCGCGGCCGCGGGCAAGCCAGACGCGACTGATTTCGCGCCTCGTCGTTTTTCACGGGGCGCCGCGTTTGTCGGGCGCCCCATCCGTATTTTCAGGATGTATCCGATGCAACAAGCTCTCACGCTCAGCGAGCGACTGATTGCGGTGCTTGGCGCGCGCCTCGGCCTGCGCTTCTTCCGTCGCCGCGACATGCTCGAAACCCTCGACGCGCCCGCGCACGGGCACGAGGCACCGCCAGGTCTGCTCGACGCCGCGCGCGACACCGGGCCGGGCCTGCTCGCGCGCCTGCGCACGACACGCGAGGGGCTGTCCGACGACGAAGCCGCCACGGTGCGCGCGCACGTCGGCCCGAACGAAGTCGCGCATGAAAAGCCGCTGCCCTGGTGGCGTCATCTGTTCAACTGCTATCGCAACCCGTTCAACCTGTTGCTCACTGCACTGGCTGCTGTGTCTTATGCGACCGACGACACCGAGGGAACGATCATCATCGCGTCGATGGTGATCATTTCCACGGTGTTGCGATTTGTGCAGGAAGCGCGCTCGAACAAGGCGGCGGAAAAGCTCAAGGCCATGGTGAGTACCACGGCCACGGTGCTGCGCCGCGAAGCGCCGGGCGACGGCGTGGCCGATACCGACAAGGTGCGACACATAGGTCGTATTGGCCGCATGGGCCGGGAAGTCGCGCTCGCCGAACTGGTGCCGGGCGACATTGTGCTGCTCGCCGCGGGCGACATGATCCCGGCGGACGTGCGCATTCTGGCCGCCAAAGACCTGTTCGTGTCGCAATCGGCGCTCACCGGCGAAGCCCTGCCCGTGGAGAAGTTCGCGCACGCCGCACAGACCGGCGGCAGCAACCCGCTCGCATACGACAACCTCGCCTTCAGGGGGACGAACGTCGTGAGCGGCTCGGCCACCGCCGTCGTGGTGGCGACCGGCGCCCGCACGTTCTTCGGCTCGCTCGCGCAACGCGTGACGGCGCAGCAGCCGACCGTCACCTCGTTCCAGCAAGGCGTGAACCGCGTGTCGTGGGTGCTCATCCGCTTCATGCTGGTCATGACCCCGATCGTGCTGCTCATCAACGGCTTCACGAAGCACGACTGGCTCGAAGCCTCGCTTTTCGCGCTGTCCGTGGCCGTGGGCCTCACGCCCGAAATGCTGCCGATGATCGTGACGGCCACGCTCGCCAAGGGCGCGGTGGTGCTCTCGCGCAAGAAGGTGATCGTCAAGCGGCTCGACGCGATCCAGAACTTCGGCGCGATGGACGTGCTCTGCACCGACAAGACCGGCACCCTCACGCAGGACAAGATCTGTCTGGAGCGTCACACCGACGTGTGGGGCAACGTCTCGGAGGACGTGCTCGAATACGCCTACCTCAACAGCTTCTATCAGACCGGCCTGAAGAACCTGCTCGACGTGGCGGTGCTCGATCATGCCGAGTTGCATCAACGGCTGGACGTGGTCAACCGCTACCGCAAGATCGACGAAATCCCGTTCGACTTCCAGCGTCGCCGCATGTCGGTGGTCGTGAGTGAAATCAGCGAGAGCGGCGATCACCACGAACTGATCTGCAAGGGCGCGGTGGAAGAGGTGATGTCGGTGTGCAGCCGCGTGCAGCATGGCGCGAACATCGAACCGCTCACGCCCGACGTGCTGGCGCGTCTGCGTCGCGTGACGGCGGACCTGAACGCCGAGGGGCTGCGTGTGGTGGCCGTGGCGTCGCGTCATCTGCCGCCGGTGCGCGATAGCTACGGCATCGCGGATGAGAGCGACCTCGTGCTCGTGGGCTACATCGCGTTCCTCGATCCGCCCAAGGAGTCGACGGCGCCGGCCCTCAAGGCGTTGGCCGCCTCGGGTGTCGACGTCAAGGTGCTCACCGGCGACAACGATCTCGTGACCGCAAAGGTCTGCCGCGAAGTCGGACTGACGGTAACCGGCTGCGTGCTGGGCGACGATATCGAATCGATGAGCGACGCCGAACTCGCGCAGACGGTCGAGCGCGCGAACGTCTTCGCGAAGCTCACGCCGGCACACAAGGAGCGACTGGTGCGCATGTTGCGCACGAACGGTCACGTGGTCGGCTTCATGGGCGACGGCATCAACGACGCGCCCGCGTTGCGCGCGGCCGACATCGGTATCTCGGTCGATACGGCGGTGGATATCGCCAAGGAAGCCGCCGATCTGATCCTGCTCGAAAAGAGCCTGATGGTGCTGGAGCAGGGCGTGATCGAAGGGCGTCGCACGTTCGCGAACATGCTCAAGTACATCAAGATGACGGCCAGCTCGAACTTCGGCAACGTGTTCTCGGTGCTGATCGCGAGCGCTTTCCTGCCATTCCTGCCGATGTTGCCGTTGCAGTTGCTCACGCAGAACCTGCTCTACGACCTGTCGCAGACGACCATTCCGTTCGACAACGTCGACAGCGAACAACTCACGCAGCCGCAGCGCTGGAATCCGGCGGATCTGTCGCGCTTCATGGTGTTCTTCGGCCCGATCAGTTCGATCTTCGACGTGCTGACGTTCGTCGCGATGTGGCACCTGTTCGGCGCGAACAGCGCGGCGCATCAGACGCTGTTCCAGTCCGGCTGGTTCGTCGAAGGACTGCTCTCGCAGACGCTCATCGTGCACCTGATCCGCACGCGCCGTCTGCCGTTCATCCAGAGCCGTGCGGCGTGGCCGTTGCTGCTGATGACGGGCGCGGTGATGCTGATCGGCATCATGCTGCCGATGTCGCCGTTCGCCGAGACGTTCCGGATGCAGGCGCTGCCGCTCGCCTACTTCCCGATGCTCGCCGCGATCCTGCTGGCGTACGCGGTGCTCACGCAGTTGATGAAGGGCATGTTCGCGCGCCGCTTCGGATGGCAATGAGGTACTGGCGATAGGTGTCGGGGAACTGCGAATCCGGCGGCAGCGCGCCTCACGGGATCGTTCCCCCCGTCGCAGCAAAGCCAGCGGCGAGTCGTTCGCCGCTGGCTTTTTTCATTGGACGTTGGCTCGGTGCCGTGCCGCATGTCGCTCAGTCGTCGACCCAGGTGCCGGACGGACGGTCGAAGTGTTGCGGGCGCGGGGCAAAGACGTCGCGCGCGTCGTCGAGTTCCAGCGTGACGTCGAGCGCGCCATCGTTGTCCTGCTTGGCGCTATGAAGTGGGTCGTTGCAGCATAGCCAGAGCGATACATCCTTCGGCATGCCCTCTACGCGAAACGACTTGTGATTGCCGACGAGAAACGGTTCGCCGCTCTCGCCGAAGCGTCCGACCAACTGCCCCATCAGGGCATCGCCGCCATGGTACGGATATGCCTTGTCGCCCGAGACCTTGTGAAGATACGTCGCGCCGGAGTTTGGGGTCCGGCCGTTGGCATCACGGCGTCCGAACTTGCGGTCGTCGGTGCGCGTGCACCATTCGCCTTCGGCCCGCAGGATCACTTTCGGGGCGTCTTGTGCGCCGACCTTGTATCCCGTGTCCTGCCAGCCGTCCTTGGCATACACCTTCAGGCGCTTGTTGATGCGGTTTGTCGTCATGACACGCTCCATAGTTGACGGGGGGCCAAAGATGGATCGCCGCGCGGCATCCAGCCGATGCCGGATGCCGGATGTCGTTACGCGGCATGCGTTGCGCCGGGGAACGTCAGGGGAAGTCGGGCATTCCGGCGGCGCTACGTAGATTACGGTCAGTTCGAGTGTAGCCGCACCGTCGTGCGAGTCGAAGGATACGGACGGAGGTCGGCCTCCAAACGGTCGGGATGATCGTGAGGGTCCGAGCGCCGCCGGGGCGAGACGGCGATGCCGAGTTCGGCATACAACTCGTCGAGCGCTTCGCGCGTGCCCACGAGCAGCGCCGTCGTTTGTCCGGTGATGTCGGTGATCACACTCACCAGTGTGTGTCCCTGACACGTCTCGCGTGCGGCCACGAACGGCGTCGAGGTCAGCGCCGCGAGGGTGGCGAAGCGCTCGGCCTGCACCAGACCGTTGATCTGGAAGACCGGTTGCGCGGCCCCCGTAGCGCGATGCGCGAAGCGCACGTTCACGCCGTCGCTGCGCACGCCGAGCGCGGCAAACAGCTTGTCGCGCCCCTGCGGCCCGAGCGCACAGGGATCGCCATGCACCCATCGCGAGATCGTATTGCCCGTAATGCCGGTGGCATACGCCAGCCGTGCCAGCGTGGTGCCCGAGAGTTTGATCAGCAGACGGGCGACGGTGCGGTGACGCTGTTCGATGTCATCCATGACGAGTGTCCTGTCGTGAGGGCGGAGGAAGTCGTGTGGCGAGGGCGCAGGCGCATGAGGTCGATGTGGCGAATCAGAAGGCCATCGTCACTTCGAGTTGCGCGTCGATATCCTTGCGCAGCGCTGGGGAGCAGGGCATGAGCGGACGGCGCACCGTCTGCGTACACAGGCCGAGCGAGGTGAGCGCCGCTTTGATCGCGACCGGATTCGGCTCGGAGAACAGACGCCGGATCAATGGCTTCATGCCGTTGAACAGCTTGGTCGCGTGATCCATGTCCCCCTCGCGCACATAGCGGATCAGCTTCAGATAAAGATCGGGACGGATATGCGCCGCAGCGGAGATGCATCCGACCGCACCCGCTTGCAGCGCGGGCAGGATCTGCATGTCGTCGCCGCACAGCACGCGCATGGTCACTTGCGACGGCAGGTGCGTGAGCGGATGTGCGTCGCATTCCTTGATCGCGGCGAACGCTTCATGCGAGGCCAGTTCGCGAATCGTCTCCACGCCGAGCGTCACGCCCGTGCGTAGCGGCACGTTGTAGAGCACCAGCGGTTTGCGCGTGCCGGCGGCGAGCGTGCGGTAATGCCAGAGAATGCCTTCCTGCGACGGGCGCAGGTAATACGGCGGCGGCACCAGATAACCGGCGAGCGGCAGATCGTCGAGATTGCGGATCTGACGCGCGGCGTTCGACGTATCGGAGGCACCCACCCCCGCGAGCACCGGCGCATGGCCGTGAGCGAGGTGGCAGGCCGTCTCGGCGAGCCAGCGACGTTCGTCGTCATTGAGCAGGGTGCCTTCCCCGGTGGTGCCGGCCACGACCAGACCGTTCACGCCGGCAGCGAGGTAATAGTCGACCAGACGCGCGAAGGCGTTGTGATCGATCTGGGCGCCATTGGCGCCGGTCATTGGCGTGACGAGGGGAACCCACACGCCTTGGAAGATGGCTGTGTTCATAACCGGAAGATGCGGTATTTGACGAATGGCGCCGGCGCACTGCCCGACGCCGCTCGTTCTGTCGATTCGGACGATTCGATGATCGGGTCTATGGCATCAGGCCGACGGACGCAGGCGCAGCGCCCCGAATTCCGCTTCGGGCAGCGACTGCATGACGACGTCCATCGCACGGGAGGCTTCGACGCGCGGCAGGGCAATCGACACGACGGCAGCCGTGTCGCGGCGGATCGGACGAATCGTCTCGACGCGCCAGGGCAGCGGCAGGCTCATCGCCAGCGTGACGGCGAGCGAGGAGACGGCGGCACGGCTGAGCGTGATGTCGAGTGTGGCGTCGAGGCGCGCACGCGGGTTGTATCGATTGCGTTGCCGCGCAGCAGAGAAGGCGTCGGTGGACGGTGCGGCGGCGGTGCTGGCTGGCGTAGCAGCGGCGATGGGGCTGGCCGTGGTGACCGAGGCACGTGCAGCAGCGGGCGACGTCTGCGTTGCGCCGTAAGCACGGAGCGCGTTGGCGGAAGGGAGGGAAGCGGTATTCGCACCGGGGGGTTCAAGGCTGGCGCGTTGAGCGATAGCAGGCATGGCAACGTGTCGTTTAACGACTGAAGTGACAACGAGGCCAGTCTAGGGACGCCGGGGTAAAAAAGGCGTCAAGATTTCGACGCCTGTCTTTACGGTCTCGTCTCTATTCCCTTTATTACTTTATCTCCCTCAACTCCCTCAACGCCGTCGCGCGATCACGCCTGCTTCGGATAGTCGGCGTCGTTGAACAGCACGCACGCGCCGTGCGGCGCCGCGCCGACGTTGTTGCGGAACAGACCGAACAGGTTACGCCACGGATCGAACGGCCGCTGCGGCACGGCCTGCGGCGTGCGGGCGGCGAGCGTGGCGTCGTCGACTTCGCAGCGAAGCGTGTTCGTCGCGCAGTCGATGGAGATGATGTCGCCATCCTGCACGCGGGCGAGCATGCCGCCCTGTTCGGCCTCGGGCGAGAGGTGAATCGCAGCAGGTACTTTGCCGGACGCCCCCGACATCCGCCCGTCCGTGACGAGTGCCACATGATGCCCTTCGTCCTGCAACAGGCCGAGCATCGGCATGAGCTTGTGCAACTCGGGCATGCCGTTCGCGCGCGGCCCCTGAAAGCGAACCACGACGATCACGTCGCGCGTCAGTTCGCCTGCCTTGAACGCAGCCTGCGCCGACTCCTGATCGGAGAACACGCGTGCCGGGGCGCGCACCGTCTGATGCTCGGGTTTGACCGCGGAGGACTTGATGACCGCGCGGCCGAGATTGCCCGCGAGCATGCGCAGCCCGCCTTCCGGTGCGAACGGTCGCGACGCGGGGCGCACGATGTTTTCGTCGAGGCTTTCCGTCGGTGCTTCCTGCCAGGACAGCACGTCGTCGCGCAGGAAAGCTTCCTGCGTGTAGGCGCGCAACCCGTGCCCCATGACGGTCGTCACATCGTTGTGCAGGAAACCGGCATCGAGCAGCTCGCGAATCAGGAAGCTCAGGCCGCCCGCTGCGTGGAACTGGTTCACATCCGCCTTGCCGCTCGGGTAGACGTGGGCGAGCAACGGCGTGACGTCCGACAGTTCGGCGAAGTCCTGCCAGTCGAGCAGAATGCCGCCCGCATGCGCCATCGCCACGAGGTGCAGCGTGTGGTTCGTCGACCCGCCGGTGGCGAGCAACCCGACCACGCCGTTGATGAACGCGCGCTCATCCAGAATCTGCGATGTGTTGATGCCCGACTTCGCCAGAGCGATCGCGCGGGCAGTCGCGGCTTGCGTCAGCGCATGCCGTAGCGGCGTGTGCGGATTGACGAACGACGAGCCGGGCAGATGCAGGCCCATGAACTCCATGAGCATCTGATTACTGTTGGCCGTGCCGTAGAACGTGCAGGTGCCTTCAGTGTGATACGCGGCGAGCTCCGAGTCGAGCAGCGCGGCGCGCGTTACGCGTCCTGCCGCGTATTCCTGCCGGATGCGCGACTTCTCGTCGTTGGGCAATCCCGACGGCATCGGCCCGGCGGGGCTGAACACGGCGGGCAGGTGGCCGAACGCCTGCGCGGCGATCACCAGACCGGGCACGATCTTGTCACACACGCCGAGGAACATGGCGGCATCGAACATCTGGTGCGAGAGTGCGACGACCGATGCCATGGCGATCACGTCGCGTGAGAACAGCGACAGCTCCATGCCCGCATAGCCTTGCGTCACGCCGTCGCACATGGCCGGTACGCCGCCGGCCACCTGCGCACTTGCGCCATGCGCGCGTGCGGCGGATTTGATGACATCGGGGAATTCGACGAAGGGCGCGTGCGCCGAGAGCATGTCGTTGTACGCGGTGACGATGCCGATGTTGGGCGTGCGTTCGGAGCGGATCTTGAGGCGGTCGTCGGCGGGCGCGGCGGCCAGCGCGTGGGCCAGATTGGCGCAACCGATCTTTTCTCGGCCGGGCTGACCCTCGGTGGCGCGCGCCACGCCGTCGAGATACGCCTGACGCGACGCCCGGCTACGCTCGATCAGGCGCTCGGTCACGCGTTTTACCACCGGATGCAGGGACACATTGTGCGAAGACTGGGTCATGGTGATTCCGGGACGGGGGACGGGGAATGGGACTATTCGATGTAGTCAAACCACGAGATTTTGTTGATTTGCAGTGTAGTTAAACTACAATGCAGTGTCAAAGTTGCGCTCTCCCAGTGACACGTGGACGTCTTGTCATGAACACGCCTTCACCCTATACCTTTGTGTTGTTCGGCGCTACCGGCGATTTGTCGCTGCGCAAAGTGCTGCCGTCGTTGTTCCGCGCCTTTCGTACCGGGCAGCTCGGGCCGGAGCCGGCAGGCGACACTGGACTCGCTAGCGGTCTCGATACCGGCCGCATCCTCGCCATTGCGCGCAAGCCGATGGACGCGGCGGAATATCACGCTTGGTGCGAAGAACACGTGCGCAAGCACATCAAACCGGATGTCTGGGACGAAGACGCGTGGCGGCGCTTTCTCGCCACCATCGACTACATGCCGCTCGATCTCGGCCGCGAAGCCGAATTCGGGGTGCTGGCCGACCGGCTGTCGAAGCGTCCCGGCGTACGCATCTTCTATCTCGCGACCGGCCCGTCGCTGTTCATTCCCATTTGTGAAGGCTTGCGCAGCGCCAAGCTCAACGAGAACAGCCGCATCGTGCTCGAAAAGCCGCTGGGGCACGATCTGGCCTCGTCGGAGGCGATCAACGACGCCGTCGGCGCGATCTTCCGCGAGGATCAGATCTACCGGATCGACCACTACCTCGGCAAAGAGGCGGTGCAAAACCTGCTGGCGCTGCGCTTCGGCAACGCGATCTTCGAGCCATTGTGGCGGCGTGAACTGATCGACAGCATCCAGATCACGATTGCCGAGGAGATCGGTGTCGAAGGGCGCGGCGAGTTCTACGAACAGACCGGCGCGCTACGCGACATGGTGCAGAATCACTTGCTGCAACTGCTCGCCATCGTGGCCATGGAGCCGCCGCTGTCGATGGATGCCGACGCCGTGCGCGACGAAAAGATGCGGGTGCTGCGCTCGCTGCGTCATCTGGACGACGAGAGCGTCGCGCGCAATGTCGTGCGCGGGCAGTACGGCGGCGGCGCGATCGGCAAGTCGGCGGTGCCGGCCTACGTCGACGAGCCGGGCGTGCCGTCCGACAGTCAGACGGAGACGTTCGTGGCGCTCAAGGCCGACATCGACAACTGGCGCTGGGCAGGCGTGCCGTTCTTCCTGCGCACCGGCAAGCGGCTCGGCGAGCGTGTGGCGGAGATCGTCGTGAACTATCGCGCGACGCCGTATCCGCTGCTTGGCGATGTGACCGCGCAGCCCGGTGTGAACCGTCTCGTGATTCGCCTGCAACCGAACGAATCGATTCGTCTCTATTGCCTGGCGAAGCAGCCGGGCGAGGGCATGAACCTGCAATCGGTGCACCTCGATCTGGCATTCGACCAGTTCTTCAAGGGACACCGGATGGATGCCTACGAGCGCTTGCTGCTCGATGTCATCAACGGCCGTCTCGCGCTCTTCGTGCGACGCGACGAGCAAGAGCAGGCGTGGCGCTGGGTGGCGCCGATTCAGGCGTACTGGTCGCGTCAGCACAAAGGACCGAAGCGATACGCCGCCGGGACGTGGGGGCCGCCCGCCGCGAGCGCGCTGCTCACGCAGTACGGCACGAGTTGGGTGGAAGAGGACAACTGATAACGTCCACCCCCAGGCAACGGAGGCAGACACGCATGATTCATTGGCGCACCTTTCCGACGCGCGACGCCCAGGCGCACGCCCTCGCGAACGCCGTCGTCGCGGGCATCGACGAAGCGCTGACGATTCGTCCGCGCGCGTTGCTCGCCGTGTCCGGCGGCACGAGCCCCCGGGCGTTTCTCTCGCAGCTTGCGCGCTTGCCGGTCGCGTGGCGCAACGTCGACATCACACTGGTCGACGATCGCTGGTTACCACCTGACCACGCCGACAGCAACGCGCGTCTGCTCTGCGAGACGTTACTGCCCGGCGCGACGGGCGCGCGCTGGCTGCCGCTCGTCGATACCGCGACGGCCGCCGCCTTGCAGGTGCGCACGCTCAACGACACGTGGACGCACGGCGTGCCGCAGGTCTGCGTGCTCGGCATGGGCGAGGACGGGCATACGGCATCGCTGTTTGCCGACGCCCCTCAGTGGCACGACGCCGTCACCACCCACGACAAGTTCGTTCTCGTGCAGCCGCAGCGCGCGCCGTATCAACGCGTGTCGTGGTCGCTCGCCGCGCTCGCCGCCTGCGATCGCCTACTCCTGCAAATTCAGGGGCACGCCAAGCGCGCCGTGCTCGAAGCCGCACAGGCAGACGAACAGGACAACGCCATCTCCCGGCTGATCCACCGCGAAGGAGTCAAGATCGATGTCTTCTGGAGTGAGGAATAATCCGCCGCATCTGAGCGGCCCGCGCCTGCTGGCCGATATCGGCGGCACCAACGCCCGCTTCGCGCTGGAGATTGCGCCGGGCGACCTCGTCGAGATCCGCGATTACGCCTGCGACGACTACGCCGGTGTGCCGGAGGTCATCCGCGCCTATCTCGACGACGCCGATCACGCCGAACCGGTACAACACGCCGCCATCGCCATCGCCAATCCGATCGAAGGCGATGAGATCCGCATGACCAATCGCGACTGGCACTTCTCCATCGAAGCAACGCGCCGCGCGCTGCGCTTCGAGACGTTGCTGGTCGTCAACGATTTCACGGCGCTGGCGATGGCGCTGCCCTACCTGACGGATGCGCAGAAGCATCCGGTCGGCGGTGGCGAGCCGCGTCCGAATGGTGTGCTGGGGCTGCTGGGGCCGGGCACCGGTGTCGGCGTGTCGGGCCTGATTCCTGCCGGCGACCGTTGGATCGCGCTCGGCAGCGAAGGCGGTCACGCCACGTTCGCGCCGGCGGACGAGCGCGAGATCGATGTTCTGCGCTACGCATGGAAGCATTTTCCGCATGTCTCGTTCGAGCGTCTCGTCGCTGGCCCCGGTATGGCACTCGTCTATCAGGCGCTGGCCGAGCGTGCGGGACAACGTGTCGACTCGCTGGAGACGCCGGCCATCGTCAAGCTCGCGCAGTCTGGCGACAAACTGGCGCGCGAGACCGTCGACTGTTTCTGCGCCATGCTCGGCACGCTCGCGGGCAACGTCGCGGTGTCGCTCGGCGCGGTCGGTGGCGTGTACCTCGGCGGTGGCGTGATCCCGAAGCTCGGCAAGTTGTTCGAGGATTCGCCGTTCCGCCAGCGTTTCGAAGCCAAGGGACGTTTCGAGGCCTATCTGAAGAAGATACCGACGTACGTCATCACGGCCGATCATCCGGCGTTTCTCGGTACGTCCGCGATCCTTGCCGAGCAACTCGGCACACACGCGGCTGGTGCGGGCGCGCTGATCGACCGTCTGCATCGTCTGCGCGATCGTCTGAGTCCGGCGGAACAACGTGTGGCCGAACTGACCCTCAAGCAGCCGCGTGCACTGCTCGCCGAACCGGTTGCAGAGATCGCACGTCTGGCGCGGGTGAGTCAGCCCACGGTCATTCGCTTCTGTCGCAAGCTGGGCTGTCAGGGACTCTCGGACTTCAAGCTCAAGCTCGCGAGCGCGCTGACGGGCACGCTGCCGGTGCGTCACGGGCAGGTGCACGTAGGCGACACGGCGGCAGAGTTCAGCGCCAAGGTGCTCGACAACACCGTGTCGTCGATTCTGCAAATGCGCGAGCATCTCGACGCTCGCACCGTGGAGGCGGCCGTGACGCTGCTCGACGGCGCGCGTCGTATCGAGTTCTACGGGCTGGGCAACTCGGGCGTGATCGCGCAGGACGCCCACTACAAGTTCTTCCGCTTCGGCAAACCGACCATTGCCTATGGAGACCCTTATCTGCTGCAAGCGTCGGCGGGGTTGCTCGGTGAGGGCGACGTGGTCGTGGCGATTTCGGCCTCGGGCCGCTCGGCGGATCTGAACCGCGCCGTCGACATCGCGCTCACGCGCGGTGCGAAGGTCATCGCGCTGACTGCACGCAATTCACCGCTCGCGCGCAAGGCGACGCTGGTGTTGCCGAACGATCACGTCGAGACGATGGGGGCACACGTCACCATGATCGCGCGCATTCTGCATCTCGCTGCCATCGACGTGCTGGCTGTGGGCGTTGCCATTCGACGGGCGGGGCCGGGGGCGGAAACCGCCGGCGAGGGCGCGCTCGACTGGCTCGGTCACGGCAGCGGTCAGGATTCGGGAACGCCCGCCGCAGCGTGATGCCTTGCCGTGTGCATCGGCGGATCGTATCCGATCTCGCCGAATACCGTATTTAGGGACGGATCGCCGCGTTGGTCATGTTGGGGAAAACGGCGGCGATGCTGCGGACGCCGAATCTTCGCCGCCTTGATATCCCTAAACATGTTCAGCATAATGGGCATATGAAAGTGACCGATTCCGCCCAACGTTTCGGCTTTCTCGTGGCAGACATCCAACGTCTGTTCGGGCGCCGCTTCGAGCAGTTTGCACAGCGCACGCTGCCGATGACACGTGCCCAATGTCGTTTGCTGGCCTATCTCTCCGTCAATCGCGGCGTGAGTCAGACAGTGCTCGCCGACATCCTTGAAACCCCGCCGCAGACGCTCGCCCGCACGCTGGAACGTATGGAAGAGGCGGGCTGGGTGCGTCGCCGTGCGGATGCGCGCGATCCGCGGATCGAACGTCTGTTCGTCACGCGTACGGCCGTTGCACAGCTACAGATCGCCCGCAAGCTCTCCGACGACGTCCGCGACGAGGCGCTGCATGGCCTGACCGCCTTCGAAGCCGTGCAGCTCACGCAGTTGCTGCAAAAAGTGCAGCGCAATCTCAACAACGTCGTGCCCACGCCGCTCGACACGGTCGTGCCCGCGATGCTGCGTCGTGATTCGGCGGATGCCGTGGGTGCGGCAAGCACGAACGACGGTGCACCCCCGACGCGGCTCGACGCTGCCGAATCGACCGACGGCGGTTTGTCGGAATTCACCGACTTGCGGCCACAGTAGTCCGCGCCTAGCATGGGAAGTCTCCTTACCTAACCCGGAGACTGACATGACGAATCACGTGTACAAGCAGATCGAACTTACCGGCTCGTCGACGAAATCCATCGAAGACGCGGTCAGCGGCGCCATCGAGCGCGCGAGCAAGACCCTGCGCAATCTGAACTGGTTCGAGATCACTGAAACGCGTGGCCATATCGAGAACGGCAAGGTCGCGCACTGGCAAGTCACGTTGAAGGTCGGGATGCGTCTGGAAGACTGAGCGTCGGTTGTCCCGGCCGGGAATTCGTGTGTCATCCCGGCCGGGATGCCCGTGTGAAATCCTGTTCGGGATCGCCCCGGGCACTGCGTGATTTCCCGGCCTTCGGTCCTCCGACGTCCTTCTGCAATGTTCCCCGTCGTTCTTGCACTTTCCTGCGTTTTCGTCGCCCCGGAAAATGGGAATCGACGGACTTCAATAGCCCGCAGATGTCGTACAGTCGTGTCACAATAGGCGCATACTCCAGATCATGAAAAAGACAGAAGAGGTTTGCGCATGTCCGAACAAGAACCGGTCCATGCCACCCGATCGATCGCAGATCCGGTGGAAGCCGTCGCCTACCTGAAGACGATTTACGACGCCAACACGGCGTATCTTCGCGCCGCCTTCGAGCGCTTCTCCAAGCAGAAAGATCAGGTGCGTCGCGTGAGCGCGCATTACCCGTTCATCCGCATCACCACGGAAGACATCACCCAGCTCGACAAGCGCCTCTCCTACGGTTTCGTGTCGGGCCCGGGCAGCTATCAGACAACCGTCACCCGCCCCGATCTGTTCGAGAACTACTACATCGAGCAGCTTCGGCGTCTTGCCCATAACCATGGCGTGGCGTTCGAAGTCGGCGTCTCCGACGAACCGATTCCGGTGCACTTCGCCTATCAGGACGGCGTGTATCTCGAGGGCGATCTCGATCAGACGCACCTGCGCGCCATGCGCACGGTGTTCGACGTGCCCGATCTGGCGAAGATGGACGACAGCATCGTCAACGGCACGCGCGATCCGCTGCCCGGCGAGATTCTGCCGTTGGCGCTGTTCACGGCGCCGCGCGTCGATTACTCGCTGCATCGCCTGCGTCATTACACGGCCACCTCGCCCGAGAATTTCCAGAATTACGTGCTCTTCACCAACTACCAGTTCTATATCGACGAATTCGTCGAACTGGGTCGCGAGTTGATGAGCGACACCGACGATCCCGCGCTGCGCGAGTACCGCAGTCAGTACACCGCATTCGTCGAGCCGGGCAACGTCACGCACTGGAATCAGAACCTCGACGCGCGAGCCGAAGAGGGCATGGCGCCGCCGCGTCTGCCGCAGATGCCCGCGTATCACCTGGTGCGTCCCGACAATACGGGCATCACGATGGTGAATATCGGCGTCGGACCGTCGAACGCGAAGACCATCACCGATCACATCGCCGTGCTGCGCCCGCACGCGTGGGTGATGCTGGGACACTGCGCGGGGCTGCGCAATTCTCAGCGTCTGGGAGACTACTGCCTCGCGCATGGGTATGTGCGCGAGGACCACGTGCTCGACGACGACCTGCCGCTGTGGGTGCCCGTGCCGCCGCTGGCCGAGGTGCAGGTCGCGCTGGAGCGCGCCGTGGCCGATGTCACGCAACTCGACGACTTCGAACTCAAGCGTGTGATGCGTACGGGCACGGTGGTGACCGTCGATAACCGCAACTGGGAATTGCGCGATCACCGCGAGCCGGTGCAACGCATGAGCCAGAGCCGCGCGATTGCGCTCGATATGGAGAGTGCGACGATTGCCGCCAACGGGTTCCGTTTCCGTGTGCCGTACGGCACGTTGCTGTGCGTGAGCGACAAGCCGCTGCATGGCGAGCTGAAGTTGCCGGGCATGGCCGACCGCTTCTATCGCGAGCGCGTCGATCAGCATCTGAAGATCGGCGTCAAGGCGATGGAGCTGCTGCGCGACAACGGTCTGGACCGGCTGCACAGTCGCAAGCTGCGCAGTTTCAACGAAGTCGCGTTCCAGTAACGCGACCCGGCGGCCGCGATGTTTCGTCGATTGAAACTCGCCGCCGCCCCCCGCCTGCCCCGTATCACGGGGCGTTGCGGCCCGTGCGTGCACGCGGCCGACTCCGGTAGCACAATCCCCTCAGACACCGGCTGCGCGCTGCGCACCGGTGTTTTCGTTTCTCGTCATCAAGGATCATCGTGGAGATAGTCAACCACGTCGTGCCTTGGGCAGCGCACGACACTCGCCTTCTGCTGTCCTGTCTCGTCGGCCTCGTGGCCATCATCGTTTTCATTAGCGCGCTGAAGCTCTCGCCGTTCCTGTCGATTCTCATCGGCACGTTCATCGCAGGGCTAGGCGCAGGCTTGCCGCTCGAAGCGGTGGCGAGTTCGTTCAGCAAAGGGGCGGGGAGCCTGCTCGGCGACGCCGGCATGATCATCGCGCTCGGGGCCATGCTAGGCGCGTTGATGGCCGACACCGGGGCGGCAGACCGGATCGTGACCGTGCTGCTCAAGTTCGCCAAAGGGTCGGCGTTGCCGTGGATGATGGCGCTCGTCGCCATGATCATCGGCCTGCCGCTCTTCTTCGAAGTGGGCCTCGTCATGATGGTGCCGATCATCTTCGTGATGGCGCGTCGTGCGAATACGCCGATTCTGCGTGTCGCGATCCCTGCGCTGGCGGGCATGACGACGCTGCATGCGCTGGTGCCGCCGCATCCGGGACCGCTGATCGCCGTGTCGGCGCTGCATGCCGATCTGGGCATGACGATGGGCCTCGGTCTGCTGATCGCCATCCCGGCGGTGATTCTCGCCGGGCCGTTGTATGGCATGTGGCTCGCACCGCGTCTGCACGTGGAAGCGCCGCAACAACTCGGCGATCTGTTCACCAAGCGCGACGACGACGTCGCCCCGCCGCCGTTCGCAGCGGCGCTGCTGGTGATTCTGATGCCGGTGGTGCTCATGCTGGGCCGCACGCTCGCCAAGGTGGCGCTCACGCCGGAAACCCCGGTGTTCGACGCGCTCAACTTCCTGGGCGAGCCGATCATCGCGCTGGCGCTCACGGTCGTCGTCGCGATCGTGGTGCTGGGATGGGGGCGTGGTTTGCCGCGCGCCCGCGTGGGCGAGACGCTGCGTCGCGCGTTGCCGCCGATTGCCGGGCTGCTGCTCACCATCGGTGCAGGTGGCGGTCTGAAGCAGGCGCTGGTGACGGCAGGCATCGCCACGACCATCGGCAAGGTGGCCGTCGGCACGCACATGCCGCTGATTCTGCTGGCATGGCTGATCGCCGTGGCGCTGCGTCAGGCGACCGGTTCGGCGACGGTGGCTACCACGACCACGGCGGGCATCGTCGCGCCGCTGGTGATGCATCTGCCGCCGGTGCAGGGCTCGCTCATCGCCTTGGCGATCGGCGCGGGTTCGGTGTTCTTCTGCCACGTCAACGACGCGGGCTTCTGGATGGTGCGCGAGTACTTCGGCCTGAAGCTCAAGGAGACGCTGTGGGTCTGGTCCGTCTTGCAGACGATCGTATCCGTCGTCGGTCTGGTGATGACGCTGTTGCTCTGGCAATTGCTGGTGTAACTTGCCTTGCCTGACGGCATGAAAAAAGCGCGCTGACCTTCCGGTCGCGCGCTTTTTCGTTGGTGGCAGTGACGGTCTGGTGGATCGTCTGCCCGATGCGTCGCCGTGTGCTCAGGAAAACACGCGTTTGGCGTGAATGCCGAGACCCAGCGCCACGCTGGCGAGGCGGTCGCCGAAGACTGGCGTGGCCTTCGGGAAGGCGGCGCACATCGCACCGGACAGGCAACGCAGGCCGGTCGAGCCGCCGGTGAAGTACAACGCATCCACGTCTTCCGGACGCAGCCCGGCGAGCGATGCCGTATGCACGGCGCCGGCCGTGATGCTCGCGATCTCGTCGCTGACTGCGTCGACCAGCGCCGTTTCCGAGAACGCGACACTCAGTTCACGCTCGATCACCGAAAGATCGATGCGGGTCTCGCCACCGGCGGATACGTCGATCTTGGCGTCTTCCGCGTGGCCCACGAGCGCGTGTCCAAGGCGTTGCTCGACGGTGCGCATGAGGCGACGATGGTGCGCCGGATCTGCATAGAGATGGGCCGTGAGCGCAAGCTCGCCGACACGCTTGGGCGTGTAGACGGTATTGATCAGGTGCCACGTGGCCAGATCGAAGTAAATGCGGTTCGGCACTTCCTTGCCATCCGGGCCAAGTGCTTTGTAGCCGAGTTCGCGCAGGATCGTCGCCAGTTCGATGCGGCGGTCGAAGTCCGTCCCCGCGATGTGCACGCCGTGATGCGCGAGCACGTCGTTCTTGCGATCCAGATGACGGGCACGCTCCGGGCCGACACGCACCAGCGAGAAGTCCGACGTACCGCCGCCGATGTCGATGACGAGCACTTGCTGCTCTTGCGTGAGACGCGACTCGTAATCGAAGGCGGCCGCGATCGGTTCGAACTGGAACTGAACGTCCTTGAAGCCCACGTCGCGCGCGCTTTGCTCAAGCGAGCGTTGTGCGGCGGCATCGGCCTTGGGGTCGTCGTCGACGAAGAAGACCGGGCGCCCCATGACCACATGGCGCAGTTCGCCGCCGTCGGCCTTGAGGGCGTGCGTGCGCAGATGACGCAGGAACGTGGCGATGATGTCGATGTAGCGCATCGCCGAACCGTTACCGAGGTCGGTGGTGCTTTCGATCAGGGAGGAGCCGAGCAGGCTTTTGAGCGAGCGCATGAGGCGCCCGTCGTAACCATCGATATAGTCGGAGACGGCTTGACGGCCGAACGACGCCCGGCCGCCTTCGTCGGCGTTGAAGAACACGGCCGTGGGCAGTGTGCCGTAGCCGGCTTCCAGTTCGACCAGACGCATGGCGCCGCCGCTTTGCACGGCGACGGCAGAATTCGAAGTGCCGAAATCGATGGCGCAGAAACTCATGGCATTTGCGGCTCGCGCGGGCGAGCCGTAAAAGGTCGGCAGTGTAGCACGGCCGGACGGTCGGCCGCATGAATGCGCTCAGACCGACGATTTCGACGATTTCGCATCGGGCTGGGCCGAGGGCAGCGTGCGCAGGCTGCTGACGACGGCGGCGACGGCCGCGAAGGCTGCAGCCACATACAGCGAGGCTCGCGTGCCATACCCTTGCGGCGCCACGCTGAACACCAGCGCGACCAGCGCAGCACCGGTCGTCTGTCCGGTCAGGCGGGCGGTGCCGAGCATGCCGCTCGCGCCACCGGTGCGATGTTTCGGCGCGGACATGAGCATCGCGTAGTTGTTCGGCGACTGAAACAGACCGAAGCCGAAGCCGCACAACGCCATGCGCCAGACGATATCGAGCGAGGTCGGTTGTGCAGGCAGCAAGCCGAGCGCGAGCAGCCCCAGCGCGAACGTGGCCAGCCCGATCGCGCCGAGCAGGCCCGGTTTGTAGTGTTCAAGCAGACGTCCGGCCAAGGGAGCGACGACCACGATGGTGAGCGGCCACGCCGTCATCAGCAGGCCGGTCTGCACGTGATCGAAGCCGAGCGTGTCCTGAAGGAAGAACGGCAGCGAGACGAAGGCGAGCATCTGCGCGCAGAACGAGGCCATCGACGTACAGATCGAGAGCCCGAAAATCGGAATGCGCAGCAGATCGACGGGCAACAGCGGCACGGGCTGGCTGCGCTGGCGTCGCACGAACACCGTGCCGATGACCACGGCGGCCACGAGTTCGACCGCCACGAGCCAGCGTTCCTGTCCGTGACCGAAGGAATCGATCCCGGAGATGAGCAGCCCGAACGTCAGTGCGCTCAGCAGGGCGCCCGTCCAGTCGAATGGATGCGAGGCGCGCGCGCTGTCGGGCAGCGAGCGCACGGCGATGACGAACGCGACGATGCCCAGCGGGACATTGATCGCGAAAAGCCACGGCCAGTGGGCGATGGACAGGACACCGGCGGCGATGGTCGGCCCGGCGGCGGACGAGAACGCCACGATCAGCGAGTTGAGCGCGACGCCGCGTCCGAGCCAGCGTGACGGATAGATGGCCTTCACGAGCGCGGTGTTCACGCTCATGATCCCGGCGGCGCCGAAGCCTTGTGCCACGCGCGCCAGCGTCAGGGTGACGAGCGAGTCCGACAGTGCGCAGGCCAGCGAGGCGACGGTGAAGAGCGCGAGGCCCACGGTGTACACGCGCCGGTAGCTCACGATTTCGCCCAGCGCGGCGAGCGGCAACAGGGAGATGGTGATCGCGAGTTGGTACGCGTTGACGATCCAGATCGACGTGGCGGGACTGGCGTTCAGGTCACGTGCGATGGTCGGCAGCGCAACGTTGGCGATGGCGCTGTCGAGGACCGAAAGCGAGATCGCGAGCATGACGGTCGCAACGGCCCAGAGCCGTGCGGGCATCGGCATGCCGTCGGTAAGTGTGTCGGACATGAGTGCGGCGCAGGAGACGGTCGCGCATTCATCGCGCGTCGGAATGGCGCGATGACGATGGGCGAGGGGGAAAGCGCCATCCTGCCCGAATTCCCGGAAGCGCGATTCGGCCGCCTGCAAAGCCTTGTGTTTACAAGGTTTTCGAATTTGAAGATTTGTTTTGTCTGATGAAATTAAAGTTTTATCAAATAAAACAAATGAAATTCGGGCTGGCGATGCCGTTCCGACGTGTCAGCCGCTACGCGGAAAACCTCGCGATACGCGCGTTCGCCAGCGAATGGTAAGCCGAACCATCGGCGACGGTGGCCAGATCGACCCCGCTCTCCAGAATCGCCTGCACGCCGACAGCCGCGATCGTGCTGGCGGGGGAGCGTCCCGGGCACCCGTGGGCGCCTAGTCCGAACGTCCAGGCGACGTCGTCGGACGCCGGGCCCGACGGTGCAGATGCCAGCACGACGAGAATGACGTCTCCCATGGAGAGCTTGTGCCCGCTGATGACGGCGGGCGCATGCAGGAACCGGCGCGTGTTTTGCACGGGGGGATCGAAACGGATGACGTTGCTCACGATCTGGATGGCGTGGCGCATACCGGGGGAAACGGAACCTGTCGAGTTGCCTGCCGATGGGCCGGTCGCGGTGTCCGTCGGCGCAGTGCGGGCAAGCCGTCGAAGGCTATTGGCGACGAGCCCGGCGCAGGCGTCGTGCGTCTGCGTGAACAGACCGGCGAGGTTCGCGTTCAACACGCCGAAGTCGATGCCGTCATCGCGCGCTGCGCTGCGGGCGGTGTCGCGCAGCCATGAACCGGGCGCAGCGTCGTTGTCGAGCCAACGCGCGGCGTGTCGCCGAAGTGCCGTGGCGGCATGGTGACCGAGAGCCAGCACGTTGGCGTTCGGCGAGGGTTTGCCGGATTCGGCCATCGCGGCAACCAGTCGATGGACGTCTTCGTAAACCTCGGTCCACTGCGCAGCGGGGACACCCAGCCACGCGGCGAGTCCGTAGACCGGCTGCCGGAAGACGAAGTCGTCGAGACGCGCGGCGGGCGCTTCTCCCTGAGCAAGGTAGGCATCGGCACAGGCGGCCTGTGCGGCGTCGTGCAGTCGGGCGAGCGCGTCCCGGTCGGTGCGCAGCGCAGCGAGCCGCGTGGCCAGCCACGGCTTCATCGCGCCATGGGCGGCGCCGTCGTTCATGCGCACGAGCGCACCGAACCAGTCTCCGGCGGGACCGTCTGCCAACGCCGGCGGGATCACCTTACCGGCGGGACGCACCCCGCAAGCCGGATGCCGCAGCACTTCAGCTAGCGCTTCGGGCCCGGCCGCCACCCACATGCCGAGCGATGCGTCGAAACCGAACGGACGTCGCTCGGCCAGCGTCGCGTAGTAAGGGTAAGGGTCGGGATGGACGACGGCGTCGATGGGATTCGCGGGCGCGTCGATGGATGGTGAAGCCGCGTTGGCAAGAGCGAAGGACATGGCGAGGACCGGGAGAACGAGTGTCGATGGTGCCTAGCATGCGCTCTGGCACGACCGGCACGTTTCATCACGTGCTGAAGTGTTGAACGCATGGCCGGGCCTATACTGCGATGCATATTCTTCAATGGAGTCCTGCCGTGGACACCGCACGTGACCCGACCCCGGGCGTTAGCTCCCTTGCCGCGCTTCTGGCCGACGCTGGCCGCATGACCATGCTCTGGGCATTGATGGACGGCTCGGCGCGTCCTGCCGGAGAGCTGGCGCTTGTCGCGGGGCTTTCCCCGTCCAGTGCCAGCGGGCATCTTGCGCGGTTGGTCGATGGCGGCGTGCTCGCGCAGGAGTCGCGCGGACGTCATCGTTATTTCCGCATCGCCACGCCTGAGACGGCGGCCGCTATCGAGGCGCTGGCCAGTGCGGTGCTTGCCACGCGAGAGCTTCGGCCGCGTGCGGTGCCGGTGAGTCGTGCGACGCCGGTGCCGTTGCGTCATGCCCGCACCTGCTATGACCATCTCGCCGGGGAAGTTGCCGTCGATCTTTTCTCCCGGATGCACGACAGCCGCTGGATCCGGATCGACGGAAGCGACGTCGCACTGACCGACGAGGGCGTGGGCGGGCTGACGGCCCTGGGCGTCGACCTCGATACGGCTCGCGCACGACGCCGTCGTTTCGCCTGCACCTGCCCCGACTGGAGCGAACGCAAGCCGCATCTCGGCGGCGCTTTGGGTGCAGCGCTTCTCAGTACCTGTCTCGACGCCAAATGGCTCGAACCCACACGCGAGGCACGCGCGTTACGCGTCACGCCGCTGGGCGAGCGGAAGCTGTCTGCCATCGCCGTCTGATCCATCGACGCGCAACAAATCCCGTCGCCAAAAAGAAACACCCCGCCGAGATGGGCGGGGTGCGAATGCCTTACCGGACGCTCAGATCAATTGCCCCGATAAGTCGAGTTCATCAATTCGGTCGAGCCGTGCACGTGGCCGCTGACCGGGGTGCCGTAGGTCTTGAGCACCGGATACTGGCTATCGGTCTGGGTGAGCGAGCCTTGCGCATCCATCAGTTCCTGACGCACCTGAGCGCGCGGCACGACCAGCTTTTCGCTATACACGCCCGATTGCCAGAAGAAGTTTTCGCTCGGATATCCGTTGCCGCCAGTGCCTGCGAAAGCGGCCGGAACGGCGGCCAGCCCAAGGGTTGCGGCGATCATCAGATGGGAAAGGGTGCGTGTCATGATTTTTCTCCTGTCATTGCTTTTTCTTGGTGGTCGGCCGGCTCATCTTTGAGTCCGGCACCGCCTACGCCTCTAAGGTAGGACGACCACGTCGCAGGAGTAACCACTTGCGGCGCAACAATGCATTGCGAAGAATGAAAAGCATCGAAACCCGCTTAAAACAAGGGTTTCAAGGCTGTTCGAGTGAGACGGTGGAGTTGAGCGATAACTCTAATGAAGATGTTAATAAACAGGAGTGCGACAGGATGACGCAGTCCCCCGCTCAAAACTTGTACCCAACGCCCGCCAGCCATCGCTGCGTGCTGCCACCACGGAAAATTGTTTCTCATTGGACTCGCCGCTAAGCGGACATCCGCACGCCGACGGCACATCTGTCGTCGGTACGATGCCTCTGTCCGGTGGGAAAATCCTAACAAGCGATCGCGACGCCCGGGGGGCGTCGAGAGGGGAACGTAAGGCGAAATCGGCGTTACGGCATGTTACGCAGCGGGCCGTTTCGGTGCGTGTAATGGACACATCGGCGTCGCTTCGCCGTGATGACGAAGGCGCTCACGCAGCCTGAATGTCCCGCAAGCCAAGGCATCGCGCCCGTTGGTGTGCGTCAGGCGCGCTCTGCTGCGGCGACGAAAGCTGGCGCGTCTGTCAGTAATACGGCGAGATCGGCCGCGCCCGACTTGACGACGCGGGCCGTACGCTCGCGCGTCGCGGCATCGGTGCCGACCAGCGTGCGCGGTCCGGCAACGCTCAGGGCTGCCAATGGCCTGCCGTGAGGATCGAGCACGGCGGCCGCGCAGGCGTCGATGCCTGCCTCGAAGCCGTCCTGACTCCAGGCGCATCCGGCTTCACGGTCACGGGCCAATTGAGCGTCGAGCACGGCGTAGGTGCGCGCGCTTTGTGCCGTGGCGGCTGCGAGCGGTTCGGCACCGAGCAGGGCGCGGCGGCGCTCGGTGCTCAGATGCGCGAGCAACGCGCGACCCGGCGCCGTCAGATGGGCGGTCACCCGGCTGCCCGCACGAATGTTGCTGACCAGCGGCAGGGCTGGCGTTTCGCACAACAGGTAGCGCACCTGTGCGCCGTCGAGCACCGTCAGATAGCTCGACAGGCCGGTTTCTCCCGTCACCCGGGTGAGCACGCGGCGTGCCGTTGCCAGATGATCTTCACCGGCCAGCGCGCTGGCGGCGAGCGTCAGAAAGCCGAGGCCGAGACGGTGACCGCCGTGCGGTAGGGGTTCGAGCACCCCCTCGACCTGTAACGTCTCGATCAGACGCATGACCGTCACCCGGTTCACCCCGATACGCCGGCCGACGTCGCTCATGTTCGCCGTCGAGCCGCCGTCGGCCACGTAACGCAGCAACTTCAGCGCGCGCATGACCGGCGTCACGAGACCGGTCGGCGCAGTGTCCTGTGCGTCGATGCCGGACGTGCCGGTGGTGAGTGCGTCAGCAGGCGATGCTTTCGTCATGCGTTCGATTCCATTCGTTTGGCGTCGGGCCGGAGAGAGACGGCCCGCGAGACCTCAAGCCGCGAGCGGCACTTGCCATGCGTCGTATTCGTAGACCCAGTCGGCGTTTCCGCCTTCCTTGAGCCACTGATTGCCGCGCGAGCCGATCTGCACACGGGCCGTGCGCTCGCGGCGTGCGGCTTCGTACTTCGCCAGCGCGTCGGCGAGCGTTGCGGCATCTGCCGTCGGACCGGCTTGCGTCAGGTGGCGAGACAGTACCACAGCATCTTCGATCGCCATGCCCGCGCCCTGCGCCATGAACGGCATCATCGGATGACACGCGTCGCCCAGCAGCGAGACCCGGTCACGCGACCATTGCGGCAGCGGATCGCGCACATACAACGCCGACTTGAGCACGCTGTCGCAGGCGTCGAGCAGTGCGCGGGCTTGTGCATGGTAGTCGGCGTACATGGCGCGCAGCTCGTGCACATCGCCCGGCGCGGTCCACGATTCGAGCGTCCAGCTATCTTGCGGGGTAGTGGCGAACACGAAGATGTCGCGGCCGAGATTGAGCGGGAACGTCACGATCTGGCTCGACGGCGTGGGGCCCCACCACTTCGTGAACGCACCAAGGTTCGGCACACCGCTCAGTCTGTCGGCCGGCACGACCGCACGATAGGCCACCACACCCGTGAACTCCGGCGACTCTTTGCCGAACAGGCCTGTGCGCACCACGGAGTGAATGCCATCCGCGCCGATGAGCACGTCGACGTCGTCGTGCGTGCCGTCGGCAAACGTCAGGCGGATGCTGCCGGTCTGACCTTCGCCCGGCGCTTCGAACGACACGAGCTTCTCGCCCAGCGCGATCGATTCGGCCGGCACCGCCTGCTCCAGCGCTTGCAGCAAGTCAGCGCGATGCATCGTGAGCTGCGGCGCGCCGTACTTCGTTTGGGCCATCTGCGCCATCTCGAGACGCGACGTCTCCTCCCCCGAGTCCCACGTGCGGCTGATGCGATGGCTCGGCTGTGCGGCCGTCTTGCGCAGTTCGTCGCCGACGCCGAGACCGTCGAGCGCGCGCACGGCGTTCGGCGTCAGGTTGATGTCCGCACCGACCCGGGCGAACTGTGCCGCCTGCTCGTACACGCGCACACGAAACCCTGCGCGCAGCAGACCGATGGCAGCGGCCAGACCGCCGATGCCGGCACCGTTGATGCCGATGAGAGGAGCTTGCATGGGGACATCCTTTAACGAAATTTAACGAAATTTAACGAAAGAGACGATGAATCGAAAAAATATAACGTTCAAATATGAACATGATGTTCAAATATTATTGTTTTTGATTCGATGGACTGCAACCCCTCCTCGGGTAAATCCTGAGCGCCGGCATCCAACGCGCAACGCCCGTCGTTCGGGACTTCCGGCAACGCGAACGGGACGGCCGATGCCCTGAAAACACTATGACGATGGTTCACCCGTGGTTCGAAGCACGCGCGTTATCACGCCAATTTCCGATCATCAATTCGTGTATCTCCGCTGCGAATGTCGCGCGTCTCCTGGCCTAAGCTCCGCATAGTTGGTTTCATAAGTAATCCAACGTTTCACAGGTGGAACGTAATTGGGTGGGCGTGTATGGGGATGTGACCGGCTGGGCCTGGCCGGTCGATGCGCCATGCCGGACGTATCCATCGTCTTCGAATCATGGAACATCAATGAACGACGGGAGTACACAGATGAAGCGGTTTCCGATGGGGCGGATCCCGGGCATGACGAAGCTGGCGGCGCTCATGCTGCTGGCTGCGGGCGTGCCGGTCGCAGCGCACGCGCAGAGCAACGTCACGCTGTACGGCAGCATGGATGCCGGGGTGGCATTCGTGAACAACCAGGGCGGCAGTTCGAACTGGATCGCGCAACAGGGCGGTTCACAACCGGATCGCTGGGGCTTGCGCGGCGTGGAGGATCTCGGCGGCGGCAATCGCGCCATCTTCCTGCTGGAAAACGGCTTCTCGACGCTCACGGGGAACACCCTCAAGGCCGGCGCGATGTTCAACCGCCAGTCGTGGGTCGGCTTGCAGTCGGACAGGATGGGGACCGTCACCATCGGTCACATGACCTCGTTCAACTTCGACTGGCTGGGCCCGTTCAGCACGGCCTATCTGGGCATGAACTGGTACATGTTCCACCCGGGTAATCTCGATGAACTCGCCAACACGTCCGTCGTGCAGACCGACAACTCGGTGCGCTACGTCACACCGGACTTCAAGGGGTTCAAGGCCGGCGCGATGATCTCGTTCGGCAACACGACGAACTTCGCCACCGGGCGCAAGTGGAGTGTGGCGGCGAACTACACGAACGGCGGCTTCAAGGCGTCTGCGGTGTACTCGAACGAAAACGACCGCACGCCGAACGTCGCCGTGCTCGGTGGCGCCACGTTCCAGGGGCAGCCTGTCGCGACTTACGCGGCGCAGAACGTCGAAAACATGGGCGCCGGGGTTTCGTATGGCTTCGGGCCTTGGCTGCTGCACGCGTTGTACACGCGCGTGAAACTCCAGTCGCCGGGCGGCAGCGACACGTATCAGGCCTTCGACGGTGGCGTGAACTATGCGACGAGCGTCGCCAACACGATCACCTTCGGTGCGGCCACGACGAACATGTCCGGCAAGCGCTGGACGCAGGTCAGCCTTGGCGATGTCTACGCGTTCTCGAAGCGCACGCAGGTGTACGTGAGCGGCGCCTATCAATACGCCAGCGGCAATGGCGCGGTCACGGCGATCAACACGATCAGCCCGTCGTCGACGTCCAACCAGCTTGTGATCATGTCGGGTGTGCATCACTCGTTCTGACACGCACTGATTCACCCAGTGGTCTCTCTTGACGCGCCGGCCGGGCTATCGCTCGCCGGCGTTTTTTTATCGCCGAGCGCTCGAATGTTCCCGCTTCACTCCGATGAATTCGGGTTTCCCCTAGGCAAAAAAAATTTTGACTGCGCTTGCCACTCCCTATAATTGATCCATAAGTAAATCAACGTTTCACCAATGAAACGTGATGCGAAAGAGAAAGACAGGCTGGCAAGTCGTGCACGTGAACAGACGCCGCAGACTGCCCGAAGCAAGTTGAACATCCAGAAACACGGTGGTTTCCCATGCTCAGGTCGATTCAGTTGAAGGACGCAAACGTAGCCGAGGCTTATGCCGACGCACGTCAGGCGCAGCCGGCGGCAACGCCGTTGCCGTTCGCTATCGAGTACCGCGGCGTCACGCGTCGGTTCAAAAATCGCCAGGGCAAGGGCGAGATGACGGCCGTCTCGAACGTGTCCATCGGCATCAAGGCCGGCGAGTTCGTCTCGCTGATCGGCCCGAGCGGCTGCGGCAAGAGCACGCTGCTGAACATGGGCGCCGGCCTCTATGCCCCGAGCGAAGGTCAGGTGACGCTCGCCGGCAAGCCGGTGCGCGGGCCGTCGCAACAAGTCGCGTTCATGCTGCAAAAAGATCTGCTCATGCCGTGGCGCTCGATTCAGAAGAACGTCGAGTTGGGCATGCAGATCCGCGGCCGCAGCAAGGCCGAGCGCGCAGAGGTCGCCAAAGCGCTGCTCGCGCGCTGCCATCTCAAGGGATTCGAGAATCACTATCCGCACCAGTTGTCGGGCGGCATGCGCCAACGTGCGGCGCTCGCACGCACGCTGGCTGTCGAGCCGGACGTGCTGCTCATGGACGAGCCGTTCTCCGCGCTCGACGCGCAGACCAAGATGGTGCTCCAGCAGGATCTCGCGCAGATGCTCGCCTCCGAGGGCAAGACCGCGCTGATGATTACCCACGACCTCGCCGAGGCGATTGCGCTGTCGGATCGTGTGTTCGTGATGAGCGAACGTCCGGGCACGATCATCGAAGAAATCACCGTCGATCTGCCGCATCGCGACAACCCCATCGAACGCCGCAAGCAGGCCGGGATGAACGAGTACGTCGCGCATCTGATGGAACTGCTCAAGGTCGGTCGCGACGATCACCTCGGTTGATCGCACTGCCGCACGCACCTGCGAACTACGCACAAGACACTGGAATCTCCGCTATGAAATCCCTCTCCAAAACGCAACTGACCGCCGGCAGCGTCTTGCTGTTGCTGATCTTCGCGGCCGTGTGGCAATGGGGCCCGACGGCGTTCGGCGTACCCGAATTCGTGCTGCCGAAGCTCTCGTCGACCCTGATCGAAGGCGTGCGCATGTTCGAGGTCGAAAACCTCTGGCTGCACATCGGCGTGACGGCGCTCGAAGTGATCGCAGGCTTTGTGATCGGTTCGGCGCTCGGCGTGCTGATCGGCGTGATTCTCGGCCTCTCGCCCTCGACCGAAGCCATGCTCTCGCCGTACATCCTCGCGTTGCAGATCGCGCCGAAGGTGGCCTTCGCGCCGCTGTTCGTGATGTGGATGGGCTACACGATCTACCCGAAGATCCTCGTCGCCGTGCTGATCGTCTTCTTCCCCGTGATGATCAACGTGCTGGGCGCGGTGCGCTCGGTCGATCCGGACATGGTCAATCTGGTGCGCGCACTGTGCGGCCGTCGCTGGCAGATCTTCCGCTTCGTCGAGTTTCCGTCGGCCATGCAGGCGCTCTTTGCTGGTCTGCGCATCGCCTCGACGCTGGCCGTGATCGGTGTGACCGTCGGTGAACTCGTCGGCGGCGACCGTGGGCTGGGCTATCTGCTCGTGTACGGCGAAGGGCAGGGCAATACCGCGATGGTGTTCGTCGCCATCGCCGGGCTGACCGTCATTGGTATTGCCGCCTACGCGGCCGTGGTCTGGCTGGAACGTCGCGCACTGCATTACGTGCCGCGCGCCGCCATGAACATCGCGTAAGCGCACGACGTCATAAGGAATGCATCGTGAACGAACTGCCCATCCTCGCGCTTGACCCTGCAACGCTCGCGCCGCTCGACGGCAAGAAGCTGCTGATCACCGGCGGCGCTCGCGGGCTCGGCGAAGGCTTCGTGCGTGCGGCCGTCGCGCGCGGCGCACAAGTGACGATCGCCGATATCGCAGTGGAGGCGGGCGAAGCGCTCGCCGCCGAATTGCGTGATGCCGGTCATGCCGTGTCGTTCGTGCGTGTCGATCTGTCGGAACCGGCGTCGGTGGAAGCGGCCGCGCAGGCTGCCGCCCAACGCATGGACGGCATCGACGGCCTCGTCAACAACGGTGCGATCACCAACTCGGGCGGCAAGATGGCCACCGAGTTGAGCATCGAGACGTGGGACGCCGTGATGAACGTCAACGTGCGCGGCACGTGGCTCATGACGATGGCGGCGCTGCCGTTTCTGCGCGCATCGACGCAGGGGCGTGTCGTGAACATCGCCTCGGATACCGCGCTGTGGGGCGCGCCGCGTCTGCTCGCCTACACCGCCAGCAAGGGCGCCGTGATGTCGATGACGCGCTCGCTCGCCCGCGAACTCGGACCGGACGGCATCACCGTCAACGCCATCGCGCCGGGTCTCGTCGAAGTCGAAGCCACGGCGTACGTGCCGGCCGAGCGTCATCGCCACTATCTGGAAGGCCGCGCGTTGCCGCGTGCGCAAGTGCCCGACGACGTCATCGGCCCGGTGCTGTTCCTGCTCTCTGACGCCTCCCGTTTCGTGACCGGTCAGGTTCTGCCGGTCAACGGCGGCTTCGTCATGCCCTGACGAGCCACTCACATTCCAATCTCATTGGTCATGCCTTCAAGGAGTCACACCATGGCGCAAGCCGAAGCAAAAAACACCGCGACGCCGCAGGCCGTCGAAAGCTGGACACAGGCCGAGGGCCAGACGTTCGGCGATTGGCTGGACACCCGCGTGGCGCGTTTCTCGACGCGCAAGTACGACTGGGACGCCCTCAAGTTCCAGGCGGACTACGACCCGAAGTACCGCCGTGCACAAATGCGTTATGTCGGCACGGGCGGCACGGGTGTGGCCAAGGACATCAACACGGTGCCCGCCGGTCACTTCACGTTCTCCACGATGGTGATTCCGGCCGGCAACATCGGCCCGAGCCACATCCACATGGACGTCGAGGAAATCTTCTTCGTGATGCGCGGAAAGATGAAAGTGATCTGCGAGCGCGACGGACAGACGTGGGAAGCCATTCTCGGCGAGCGCGACCTGATCTCGGTCCCGCCGGGCGTGTACCGCACGGAAATCAACATCGGTGACGAAGACGCGCTGATGTGCGTGATGCTCGGCTCGCAAAAGCCGGTCACGCCGACGTATCCGCCGGACTCGCCGCTTGCGAAGATCAAGCGCGAAGCGAAGTAAGCCCGGCAGAAGTCCGGTGCAACGTGCGCGAAGCGGAATCGCGCCGTGCACGCCGCACCGGCAGGAATTCACCAAGCCAGACGTTCAGCCAGAAGCCATGCAAGTCGAAGCCATTCAGTCCGAAGTGTCAGAGATGCCAGAGGATGCCGCCGTCGCCGCACTGCGCGTGCGCCTCGACGCCTTTGCGTACCGCACCGTCGCCACGCGCACGGGTACCGTCGGCTATCGCTGCGCGGGCGTCGCGAACGCCGCAGGCCTGCCGGTCGTGATGCTGCACGGCATCGGCTCCGGCGCCGCATCGTGGATCGCACAACTGGACGCCACGGGATTGGACGCCGCCCTGTACGCATGGGATGCCCCGGGATACGGCCAGACGTCGAACGTCGCCGATGCCGAACCGCACGCCGATGCTTATGCCGATGCGCTCGAAGCCTGGCTCGACGCGCTGGGGCTGGATCGCGTCGCGCTGGTCGGCCATTCGCTGGGCGCGATCATGGCGACGAAGTTCGCGAGCCGGTCGCCGCAGCGCGTGCGCGGACTCTTTCTCTGCTCGCCGGCCAACGGCTACGGCCGTGCGGACGCAGAAGTGCGTGCATCGAAGCGCGATGGCCGTTTGGCGATGCTCGACAAGCTCGGACCGGCAGGCATGGCGCGTGAGCGCAGCGACAACCTCGTCGCACCCGACGCCGCCGATCTGCCGCGCGCCTGGGTGAAGTGGAACATGGCCCGTGTGCAGCCCGTCGGCTACCGTCAGGCGACGCATCTGCTCTCGAACGGCGACGTCGCTGGCGACCTCGCGCAGTACGTCGCTGCCCACGCCGGTCCGGTGGCCGTTGCCGTGGGTGCGCACGACGGCATCACGCCGCCTGCGGCCTGTGATGCCATCGCCAAAGTGGCGGGCGTGCCCCTGCAAATCATCGACGGCGCGGGACACGCGTCGTATATCGAAACGCCGGACGTTCTGAACGCTGCGCTTGCCGCGTGGCTCGGACGTGTTACGGCAGGAGCGCGTTGAGATGGCACCGGTGACACCGAAGCGCGAAGCGCTCATGGAAGACGAAACCTCGCTCGCGTCGTCAACGCTTGTCGATGGCGAGGAAGCCGCAGAGGTCAATGAGGGCAATGAAGGCGCACCGACCGAGTCGCGCTATCTCGTGCCGGGACTGGAGCGCGGGCTGCGCATCCTGACGGAGTTCTCGCCGCGCGAGCCGGTGTTCAGCGCACCCGAGTTGTCGCAGCGTCTGGGGATTCCGCGCACGACTGTCTTCCGCCTGTTGCAGACGCTCGAAGCCATGGGCTTTCTTGAGCGCGCAGGCGGCGAAAAGAATTTCCGTCTGGGCGTGGCCGTGCTGCGTCTGGGCTTCGAGTACCTCAGTTCGCTGGAACTGACGGATCTCGGCATTCCCATCATCGAACGGCTGCGCGACGCCACGCAACTGACCTCGCACATCGTGATTCGCGACGGTCGCGACATCGTGTTCGTGGCGAAGGCGCAAAGCGTGGCGGGCGTTTTCAACTCGATCAAGGTGAACGTCGGCACCCGTCTGCCGGCGCACGCCACGGTGCACGGTCACGTGCTGATGGGCGACCTGACGCTGTCCGAGCTGCGCACGCTGTATCCGGAAAAGACGCTGGAGAAGTTCACGCCGCAAACGCCCGAGACGCTCACCGAATTGTTCGAACGCGTACGAGAAGACGCCGAACGTGGCTACGCGGTCTCCGCTTCGTCGTTCGAGCGCGGCATCAGCGTGGTGAGCGCGCCGGTGCGCAACGACGCTGGGCGCATCTGCGCGGCCATCACGGTCACGATTCCGCGCGCCAACATCGATGCGTCGATGCTCGACGCGGGCCTGATCGGACAGGTGCGCGAAGCCGCCGACGCGCTCTCGCACCGTCTGAATTATCGGCCGGGCAGCGACGGCCAGACCGCCCCTTACATGAAGTCACTGGGATTGAAATGATCAAGATCGACCTTTCCGCACGCGCGGCGCTGGTGACGGGTGGCACATCCGGCATCGGGCTCGCCACCGCCGAGCGTCTGCTCGACGCGGGCGCTGCCGTCGCCATTTGCGGCCGCAACACCGAGCGTCTGGCGCAAGCCGAAGCGCATCTGCGCGAGCGTCACCCCGACGCGCGCCTCATCGCTGCGCAATGCAATGTGCTTGACGAGCGCGACGTGGCCGCGCTGGCCGAGCGTATCCGTGGCGAGTTCGGCCGTCTCGACATGCTCGTCAACAACGCCGGTCAGGGCCGTGTCTCGACGTTCGCCGACACGACCGACGATGCCTGGCGCGAAGAGCTCGAATTGAAGTACTTCAGCGTGATCCGGACCACGCGGGCGTGCCTGCCGATGCTGCGCGACGCCGCGCGCGAGACGGGCGACGCCGCCATCGTCTGCGTCAACTCGCTGCTCGCGCTGCAACCGGAGCCGCACATGGTGGCGACCTCGTCGGCGCGCGCCGGCGTGCAGAACCTCGTGCGCTCGATGGCGAGCGAATTCGCCCCCGACGGCGTGCGCGTCAACTCGATCCTGATCGGTCTGGTGGAGTCGGGCCAGTGGCGTCGACGCTTTGCCGCGCAAGGCGAAGGCAAGACGTGGGAAGCGTGGACCGGCGAGCTTGCACGCAAGAAGCAAATCCAGTTGCAACGTCTGGGCAAGCCTGAAGAGGCGGCCGCAGCGATCTTTTTCCTGGCAAGCCCGCAATCGTCCTATACGACGGGCAGCCATATCGATGTTTCCGGAGGCTTGGCAAGACATGTCTAACAAAACCACCGTCGGCGAAGTCATCGCGGCGTTTCTCGAACAGTGCGGTGTGAAGACTGCATTCGGCGTGATCTCGATTCACAACATGCCGATCCTCGACGCCATCGCGCGTCGCGAAAAGATCCGTTACGTCGGCGCACGCGGCGAAGCCGGCGCCCTGAACATGGCCGATGGCCTGTCGCGGGTGTCCGGTGGTCTGGGCGTCGCGTTCACGAGCACGGGCACTGCCGCAGGCAATGCGGCCGGGGCGATGGTCGAAGCGCTTACCGCCGGCACGCCGGTGCTGCACATCACGGGCCAGATCGAGACCGAATTCCTCGACCGCGATCTCGCGTACATCCACGAAGCGCCGGATCAGCTGAGCATGCTCAACTCGATTTCGAAGGCCGCCTACCGGGTGCGTTGCGTCGACACGGCGCTCTCGACCGTGCGTGAAGCCGTGCGCGCAGCACTCACCGCACCGACCGGTCCGGTCAGCGTCGAGATTCCCATCGACATTCAGGCCGCCGAAATCGACTGGCCGGCCGATCTCGCCGCGCCGCACATCCCGGTGCCGACGCATGACGACGCCCGCGTGGCTGCACTGGCCGACAAGCTGGCGTCGGCCCATCGTCCGCTGCTGTGGCTGGGCGGCGGTGCACGCGGTGCCGAGGGCGCGGTCAAGCGTCTGGTCGAGATGGGCTTCGGTGTCGTGACGAGCGTGCAGGGTCGCGGCATCGTGCCGGAGGACCACGCCGCGACGCTCGGCGCGTTCAACATCCACCCGACGGTCGAGAAGTTCTACAAGACGTGCGACGCCATCGTGGTGGTCGGCTCGCGTCTGCGCGGCAACGAAACGCTCAAGTACAAGCTGGCGCTGCCGCGTCCGCTGTATCGCGTCGACGCCGACGGTCTTGCCGACAACCGTGGTTATCGCAACGACCTGTTCGTTCAGGGCGACGCCGCCGCCGTGCTGAACGCACTGGCCGACCGCCTGCAAGGTCGTCTGTCGGTCGATCCGGCGTTTCACGCCGATCTCACGGCCGCTCGCGACGCTGCCGTCAAGCAGGTCGCCGAAGGCCTTGGCCCGTATCGCCAACTCGTGGCGGCCCTGCAAGGCGCGCTCGGTCGCGACTTCAACTGGGTGCGCGACGTCACGATCTCGAACAGCACGTGGGGCAACCGTCTGCTGAAGATCTTCTCGCCGCGTGCCGGTGTGCACGCGTTGGGAGGCGGCATCGGTCAGGGCATGCAGATGGGCATCGGCGCGGCACTCGCAGGCAATGCGAAGAAGACCGTTGCGCTGTGCGGCGACGGTGGCCTGATGGTGAACGTCGGCGAACTTGCCACGGCAGTGCAGGAAAAGGCGCCGGTCGTGATTCTGCTGATGAACGATCAGTGCTACGGCGTGATCCGCAACATTCAGGACGCGCAGTACGGCGGTCGTCGTCACTACGTGCAACTGCATCAGCCGGACTTCGCCGCGTTCTGCGCCAGCCTCCAACTCAAGCACGAGCGCATCACGGCCATCGATCAGGCGGAAGGTGCGGTTGCCCGCGCCGTCGCGCACGACGGTCCGGTGCTGCTCGAAGTCGACATGCTGTCGGTCGGCAGCTTCGCGTCGCATTTTGCCGGTCCGCCGGTACGGGAGCCTGCGAATGCATGAACTGAACCATCGTCCCGTGGATGTGGCGCTGATCGGTTTCGGCGCGATCGGCTCGAAGGTCTACGAGGCGTGCGCGAGCGATCCGTATCTGCGCGTGGGCCACGTGATCGTGCCGGAAGATGCCGCCGAGCGCGTGCGCAGCAGCGTGCGCCAGGGCACCGAAGTGGTGTCGTCGGCGCAGGCGCTGACGAGCCGTCCCGATTTCGTGCTGGAGTGCGCCGGTCATAGCGCACTGTCGGGCCATGTCGTGCCGCTGCTCAAGTCGGGGGTGGACTGTGCGGTGGCATCGATCGGCGCGCTCTCGGATTCGGAATTACTCGCCGCGCTTGAACAGGCAGCGAAGGACGGCGCTTCCACCGTCACGCTGCTCTCGGGGGCCATCGGCGGAATCGACGCCATTGCCGCCGCCCGCGAAGGCGGTCTGGACGAAGTGCTGTACACCGGCCGCAAGCCGCCGATGGGCTGGCAGGGCACGCCCGCCGAACAGGTCTGCGATCTCGCCACGCTCACCACGGCCACGGTGATCTTCGAAGGCAGCGCGCGCGACGCCGCGCGGCTGTACCCGAAGAACGCCAACGTGGCGGCCACCGTCGCCATCGCCGGTCTGGGCCTCGATGCGACGCGCGTGCGTCTGATCGCCGACCCGGCGACCACGCGCAACGTGCATCACATCGCGGCGCGTGGCGCGTTCGGCGAGATGTCGCTGGAGATGTGCGGCAAGCCGTTGCCGGATAACCCCAAGACCTCTGCGCTGACGGCCTATTCGGCCATTCGCGCGCTGCGCAACCGCGTGGCGAACTGTGTGATCTAGCAGGAAAAGCCTCATGAGCCATCAAGATTTGCTGCAAGGGTTTTCGAGCGACATTCTGGTCGGCGGCGAGTGGCGTGCCGGTACCGGCAAGCGCTACCAGAGCCTGTATCCGGCGGACGAAAGCGTCAACGCCGAGATCACGGCCGCTGGTGCTGACGACGCCGTCGAAGCCGTCGAAGCCGCGGACGCCGCCTGGCGTCGCGCCGACTGGGCCGGTCTCAAGCCGCATCAGCGCGCGGCCGTGTTGCATCGCGTGGCCGACGGCATCACGCAACGCGCCGAAGCGCTTGCGCATCTGCAACGCCGCGACAACGGCAAGCCGATCAGCGAGACGCGCGCCCTCGTGGCGAGCGCGGCGGGCACGTTCCGCTACTTCGCTTCGTGCCTGGAAACACTGGAAGAGACGCTGACGCCGTCGCGCGGCGACTTCCTGACGATGAGCGTGCACGAACCGCTGGGCGTGGTGGCCGCCATCACGCCGTGGAATTCGCCGATTGCCTCCGACGCACAAAAGCTTGCCCCGGCGCTGGCCGCAGGCAATGCCGTCGTGCTCAAGCCGGCGGAAGTCACGCCGCTCGCGTCGCTCGAACTCGGCCGCATCTGCGAGGCCGCCGGTGTGCCGCGCGGCGTGCTGTCGGTGCTGCCGGGCAAGGGTTCGGTCATTGGCGACATTCTGGTGCGTCACCCGAAAGTGAAGAAGGTGGCGTTCACAGGCGGTACCGAAGTGGGGCGCGGCATTGCCCGTCTGGCGGCGGAAAAGCTCATGCCGGTGTCGCTGGAACTGGGCGGCAAGTCGCCGACCATCGTGTTCGAAGACGCCGATATCGACCACGCCGTGGCCGGTGTGCTCTACGGCATCTTCAGTTCGTCGGGCGAATCGTGCATCGCCGGCTCGCGTCTGTTCGTCCACAAGACAATTTTCGACACGTTCGTCGAGCGTCTCGTCGCCGGGGCGAAGCAGTTGCGCGTGGGCGATCCGCTGCGCGAAGACACGCAGATGGGGCCGCTGGTCACGTCGGCACATCGCGAATCGATCGAGCGTTACGTTGCGATCGGTCTGGAAGAGGGCGGGCGTCTGCTGTGTGGCGGAGAGCGTCCGGTGGGCGATCGCCGCGAGCAGGGTTATTTCTATGCGCCGACCATCATCGCAGGGCTGACGAATCAGGCGCGCATGGTGCAGGAAGAAATCTTCGGACCGGTACTGGCCGTGCTGCCGTTCGAGAACGAAGACGATCTGCTGCGCGAAGCCAATGACAGCGTCTACGGGCTGGCCGCAGGTATCTGGACGCGCGACTACAAGCGCGCCTGGCGCATGGGCCGCGCGCTGGAGACGGGCACCATCTGGATCAACACGTACAAGCAGTTCTCGATCTCGACGCCGTTCGGCGGCTGGAAGGAAAGCGGCATGGGCCGCGAGAAGGGACGTCTGGGGCTGCTCGAATACACGAACCAGAAGAGCCTTTACTGGGGCATGAACGATCACCCGCTCGCATGGGCGGGCCGGGTCTGACGTGGGCAGCGAATGGTGGCAAGCCGCGATGCACGGGGCATCGCGGTCATCCGAAACTTGAGCGAGGCAAAGATATGTTGTCGATTTTCCGTGCATCGTTGGCGCGTCGCGCCTTCCTGACGGCAGGCCTGTGCGCCGTGGCCGGACTCGCGGGCGTGGCCGCACCGGTCATGGCCCAGCAGCCGGCGACCCAGCAGATCACCTATCTGCTGCCGGCACCGGCGAACCTGCCGGCGTTCGCGCCGCTGATGCTGGCCGAGAAGAAGGGCTACTACGCCGCCGAAGGTCTGTCGGTTCGCTGGTTGACGGTGCAGGGCGGCGCCGACGTCGGCAAGCAGCTCGCCTCGGGTAACGGCGATCTGGGGGGCGGTCTGGGCGACACGCCGATCGTGCTGCGTCCGAACGGCATTCCGATCAAGGGCGTGGCGCTGCTCGGCGGCCGCACGCTGCACCAACTGGTGGTGCGCGACGACGCGAACATCAAGTCGCCTGCCGACCTGAAGGGCAAGACCATCACGGTGCTGGCCTATCAGGACACGGGCTTCTACGCCACGCTCGGTCTGCTCGCGTCCGCCGGTCTCACGCGTAACGACGCCCGCATTCAGGGGGCTGGTCCCGCCGGCGTGTGGCAGCAGGTCGCCACCGGCAAGGCCGAAGTCATGGTGGGCACGCCGGAGTGGGCGCAGAACATCGAAGACGCGGGCGTGAAGGTCACCATGACGTCGACCGACAAGTACTTCCCGGGCATGGCGCAGGCGATTCTGGCCTCGGACAAGACCATTGCCGAGAAGCCGGAGATGATCCGCAAGTTCGTGCGCGCGACGGTCAAGTCGGTCGCCGAAATCATGCGGGATCCGGCGGGTGCCGCGAAGGAATACTGCGCCACCGTGCCGGGCTACAAGGGCAAGGAAGCCGAGATCGAGAAGATCCTCACGTACTACGCCCGCAATGTGTACCCGGGGCAACAGCGTCTGGGGGCATTCGACCCGGCACGTGTGACGAAGCTGCAAGACTTCTACGCGCAGGAGAAGGTCATTCGCGAGAAATCGAAGGTGGACGATCTGTTCACCAACCAGTTCGTGCAGTAAGGCGAGGCCAGCGATGAGTGATACCGCACCGGCTGCTGCCCAATCCGAAACGATGTTGCTGACGGTGTTCCTGCGTCACGATCAGTCGAACAATCTCGACGATTTTCAGGAGCGCCTGAAGGCGGCCGAATGGTGGGAACGCTTCCCGCCCGCCGGCGTGAAGGTGGTGTCCTGGACGGTGGCGATGGGTTTCGGCCAGATCGTCACGCTGGAATTGCCGCCGCACTTGCTGCCCGCAGTGAACGTCGAGCTGGAGCGCTCGGCGTGGGGCGTGTTCCGCACCGAATGCTATCCGACTTACGACTTTGTACCCGTGCACGCGCGCATTCGCGAACGGGTTCGCAATGGAGGGAAATGATGGACCGTTATCTCGAACCGCATCAGGCGCGTCGCCACGTGCCGACGCAGTATGAAAGCCTGCTGGGCGACGCCATCGAGCGCGCCTATGCCGCCGGCACTCACGATCTCGCAGGCCTCGTCGCCTATCTGAATCGCACCGGCCCCGGCCCGCAGGACGGCGACGTGTGGACGGAAGACGTCTACAAAGCGCAGATCGCCCGACTGGCCGAAGAGTAATTACATCAGACAGCGCGATCGTCGCCCGCCGCGCAGGCGTTGGCGGGCGATGCGCGCGATGGAGACGTCCCCCATGACTACGCAACAGCCCATTCTTACCGCCGACGCCATTCTGGAGCGCGGCCTGAAAAACCTCTGGTACCCGATCTGCCCGTCGGGCATGATCGGCCGCGAGCCGGTCTCGCTGCGCCGCCTCGGCAAGAAGCTCGTGTTCTGGCGCGATCAGGACAATCAGGTGCACGCGCTCGACGATCACTGCCCGCATCGTGGCGCCCCGCTGTCGAAGGGCATCGTGATGGGCGACCGTATCGCGTGCGGCTATCACGGCGTGCAGGTGCGCTGCGACGGCACCGTCATGCGTGTGCCGGGCAGCCCGGGCTGCAAGCTCGAAGGCTCGCGCCCGACGCAGGCGTACCACATCGTCGAACGTAACGATGCCGTCTGGCTCTACAACGCCACCGAGAACATCGACACGCCGCCCCCGCTCGTGCTGCCCGAAGAACTGGACGCCGACGGTGAATTCTCCTCGTTCCTTTGCTACACGGAATGGAAGGGCGACTACCGTTACGTGCTCGATAACGTGATGGACCCGATGCACGGCACGTATCTGCACAAGCAGTCTCACTCGATGGCCGAGGGCGACAACTCGGCGGCATTCCGCATTCGCGACACCGACCGTGGCTTTGTGTTCGAGAAGGAAGGCCAGCGCGACGTGAACTTCGACTGGACCGAATGGGCGGACACCGGCACGCACTGGATGCGTCTGGAAATTCCGTATCCGAAGACGGGCGGCCCCGGCGGCAACTTCGTGATCGTGGGCAGCTACACGCCGATTTCGCCGACGCTCGCCGCCGTGTTCCACTGGCGCTGCCGCAAGCTCGACGGCTGGCAGCGCGACACGTGGCGCTTCCTGTATCGCAACCGTCTGGAAGCACGTCACTGGGCCGTGCTGGAGCAGGACCGTGTGATGCTCGAAGACATGGAGCCGGACGCCAACCAGAACGAACATCTGTACCAGCACGACATGGGCATCGTGCGTCTGCGTCGCCACCTGAAGAATCTGGCGAAGGCGGAACTCGAACGTCTCCAGCAAGGCAAGGCATAACGGGTACGGAGCGCACGATAAGCATGCAGATCGATCCACCTCTCAAGGCTGAACGCATCCGCGCGCAGGCCGTGCCCGACCTGGGCACGGCGACGTGGAGCAACGGCATTCGCTTCGGCAACGAGATTCTCCTGTCGGGCATGACGGCGCATCCGGCCACGCGCGATGCGAAAGCGCCGCTCTCGACTTACGAGCAGACGCTCGTCGTGCTCGGCAAGATTCGCGCGCTGGTCGAGGCGGGCGGTGGACGTCTCGCAAACATCTACAAGCTAGTGGTGTACGTGACCGACATCGCAGACAAGGATGAGGTCGGGCGTGCGCGCCGCGAGTTCTTTGCGGACGTGGCGGTCAACGGCGGCGCGTATCCGTGCTCGACGCTGGTGGCCGTCAGCGCGCTGGTGTTTCCGGAATTGCGTGTGGAGATCGAGGCGTTTGCGCGTCTCGACATCGATTTGTCCGTGGCGGGCTGACCCGCGCGGCCATCAAGAAGATCAGCAACATCAGAGAGCGGTGTTATGAGCAAGTCAAACCTGTCGGCAATGGTGCGCACGCTTCGCTTCGAGGCGGCAGGCATCATGAGCATCGAACTCGTGCCTGTGGCGGGCAGCGCCACGGCCTTCCCTGCCTTCACGCCGGGGGCGCACATCGATCTGCATTTGCCGAGCGGACTGGTGCGCAGCTACTCGCTCGTGAATGCGCCCGGTGAGACTAACCGCTACGTGCTCGGCATTCTGGCCGACCCGAAGAGCCGGGGCGGGTCGCGTTTCATCCACGACAACTTCCGCGTCGGCATGACGCTGGACATTTCCGAGCCGCGCAATCACTTCGAACTCATGGAGAGCGCCGAGCACACGGTGCTGGTGGCGGGCGGTATCGGCGTCACCCCGATCCTGTGCATGTATCGCCGTCTGCGCGCGCTGGGGCGCAACGTCAAACTGCTGTACTGCGCGCGCACGGCGTCGCAAGCGGCCTTCGTCGATGAGTTGAACGCGCTGGGCGGCGATGTGACGTATCACTTCGACGAGCAGCATGACGGCAAGCCCGCATCGCTCGCGGCATTTCTGGCGGACCAACCGGCAGGCACGCACGCGTACTGCTGCGGCCCCGGCGTGATGCTCGATGCCTTCGAAGCAGCGTGTGCAGAGACGGGTATCGCCAACGTGCACATCGAGCGCTTCGCCGCCGCGCCGGACGCGCCGCCGCCGGCAACGTCCGAAGGCTATGTCGTGACCCTCGCGAAGTCCGGCAAGGACATCGCGGTGCCGGCCGGTGCGACGCTGCTCGACACCTTGCTTGCTGCCGGTATCGACGCCGAACATAGCTGCATGGAAGGCGTGTGCGGCGCGTGCGAGACGCGCGTGCTCGACGGATGTCCCGATCATCGCGACTCGGTGCTCAGTGCATCGGAGCGCGCGTCGAACAAGGTCATGATGATCTGCGTGTCCGGTTGCAAAGGCGACCGCCTGACGCTGGATCTGTGAATCTCCTGACCCAGAACCTTTTCCCGAGACTGTCATGACGATTCTTGGCATCGAACAAATTATCTACGGGGTCACCGACCTCGGCACTTGCCGCCGGTTTCTCGCCGACTGGGGCCTGACCGAAGTGGCGGCCGACGCCAATGGCGCGCACTTCGAAACGCTCAACGGCTGCCGCGTGCTGGCGGTGCGCCACGACGATCCGTCGTTGCCGCCCGCCATGGAGGACGGCCCCACGCTGCGCGAGGTGACATGGGGCGTGACGACGGCCGAGGAAGTCGCCGCCGTTGCCGACCGTCTCGCCGATCAGCCGGGTTACTTCTTCAAGGACGGCGCGACGGGCTGTATCGACCCAAACGGGCTGGCCGTGCGTGTGACGGTGACGAGCAAGCGGGCGCTCGACGTGCAGGGCGCGCCGACCAATCCGTGGGGACTGCCGGCGCAACGCGTGAATACGCCGAGTCCGGTGTATGAGCGTGCGCAACCGATCGAAGTCGGTCACGTGGTGTTCTTCACGAATGCGCTGGCGGCGACGCAGGCGTTCTACGAAGACAAGCTCGGCTTCGAGTTGTCGGACCGATATCCGGATCGCGGCGCCTTCATGCGCTGCGCGCCGCATGGCGGCCACCACGATCTGTTCCTGTTGGCGCTACCCAACGGCAAACGCGGTCTGAACCACGTGGCATTCACCGTGCGCGATATCCACGAAGTGTTCGGCGGCGGCATGCACATCGACCGTTGTGGCTGGGAAACCCAGTTAGGACCGGGCCGTCACCCGATTTCGTCGGCGTACTTCTGGTATTTCAAAAACCCGTGCGGCGCCCTCATCGAGTACTACGCGGACGAGGATATTCTTACGCCGGAGTGGCAGCCGCGTGATTTTGAACCGGGACCGACGGTGTTCGCGGAGTGGGCGGTGGATGGCGGGCTGGATGGCAATACGCGTCGCCAGAAGAAGGGCGGCGAAGCGCCGACCGGCAAGTTCATGACCGACACGGCCAAGCGCTGAGTCGGTACATCGTAGACGCGTCGGACCTGGGGGGGCGACGCGTCTGCATTCGCGAGTTGTCGCGAGAAGCGGGGGCCGGCGTGTGACGAGGGGGATGTTGAGCGTGCGTCACGCGCCGGCGACCGTGTCGTCGGCGCGGTGGCATCGGGGGCAGGAACCCCCATGACGCGATTTACTTGGCCAGTTCTGCGTCGATGGCAGCGACCAGACGCGGATCGTCGGCCTTCACATCAGGCGAGAAACGGGCCACGACCTGACCGTTACGGCCGATCAGGAACTTCTCGAAGTTCCACAGCACGTCGGCGCGGTTCTCGCGCTCGACGCCAAATCCCTTCAGACGCTCGCGGAACGGGCCTTCGCCGATGGCTTCAGGTTGCGCGTCGACGAGTGCCGTATAGAGCGGGTGACGGTCGTCGCCCAGCGCCGAGAGCTTGGCGAACAGCGGGAAGGTGACGTTGTATTGCGTGGTGCAGAACTCAAGGATTTCGGCGTCGGTACCCGGCTCCTGACCCTTGAAGTTGTTGGCGGGGAATGCCAGCACTTCCAGACCGGCAGCCCGCTTGTCTTCGTAAAGGCGCTCAAGCCCTTCGTATTGCGGCGTCAGGCCGCACTTCGATGCGACGTTCACGACCAGACGCACTTTGCCTGCGTAATCGGCCAGCGTGGCGGACGAGCCGTCGTTACGGTTGAGGGCGATGGTTTCGATGTTCGTGCTCATGAAAATTCCTGTCGATGGAGAGGGGCAGCAAGTGACCACAGCGGGTCCGGCGAGTGTAGCGTAAGCCCGCCGGACGTGCTGAGCGTCGCTCGGCGCTAGTGCATGTTCGCGGTGCCTGCCGTATCCGGCACGTCGGGCGAGTTCGCATCGAGCAGATCGCGCGTGCGCCGCCCGAAGGCGCGTGGCGTGTCGCCCGCCCAGCGCTTGAACGCCCGCGAGAACGCCTTCTCCGACGTGTAGCCGACCTTGTCTGCCACTTCGGCCACGCGCAGTGTGCGCGTCGCCAGCGCCTCGGCTGCGAGATGCATGCGCACGCCCGTCAGATGCGCCATCGGCGCGCTACCGATCAGCGTCGTGAAGCGTGCGACGAAGCGCGAACGCGACATGCCCGCCAGCTCCGCCAGTTGACGGACATCCCAAGGGGCAGCGGGCTCGCGATGAATGGCGAGCACGGCACGTCCTACCTGCTTGTCGAGCAATCCCTTGAGCCAGTGGGCGCCCACGCGTTCGTTCTGCAACACGTGCGCGCGCACCATCTGGACACACAGCACGTCGGACAGGCGCGCTGCCGCGATCATCCAACCGGGCTTGCATGCCATCGACTCCTCGATGAAGGTCTGCAACGTTGCCTTGAGCCATGGGGCGACCGCCGGATCGTCGTGGCGGATGTGAATGATGGGCGGGAGGATCGCGAAGATCGGATGCCGGTGCGCGGAGGCGAATCCCACGATGGCGGTATGCAACTCACACAGCGGGCCGTCAACGCCGACGACCATCGCCAACGGCGTGTCCGAGCGTGGCGTGATGCCGCGCTCGGCGAGCAGGTCGTTGAATGGGACGGCGGGTACATCCGGCGTGCTCGACATGCGATGCGCGCTGCCGCGCGGCAACAACACGACGTCGCCCTCCCGGATATACACGGGGTCTTCCCCTTCGACGTGCAGCCAGCATGACGCCCCACGGCAGATCCGGAAGGGGATGCCCTGCACGGCCTCCTTATCGAACGCCCACGGCGCGTGCAGTGTGAAGTGACCGGTGACGACGGCGGTGGCGTGCACATCCGCCAGAACTTCGCTCAGTTGATCCATGACGTCTCGCATTGTTTTTGTGGGGCGGCCGTGCGGTTGAGACGAACGGCAACTCAATTGAATTTTGCGGTAGTTCCTTGCGCGCGTCTTGCGATCAAAAATCGTCGCATCTCCCTGCCATCTCCCTGCCATTCGAGACGCCATCATGCTTAGCCAAGAAAAGAACAAACTCCTCACCGAAGTCGGTCCGGGCACCGCCATGGGCGACTACCTGCGGCGCTATTGGCATCCCATTGCGGGTGTGTCGGAATTCGACGGCAAATCCGTTCGTCCGATCCGGTTGTTCGGCGAAGACCTCGTGCTCTACAAGGATCTGTCCGGCAACTACGGACTGGTGCAGCGACGCTGTCCGCATCGCAACGCGGATCTCGCGTTCGGCATCGTCGAGCAATGCGGGCTGCGCTGCGCGTATCACGGCTGGGAGTTCGGTCGTGACGGCGCGTGCACGCATCAGCCGTTCGAGGAAATCGTCGATCCCACGGCGCGGCTGCGCCAGAAAACGCGCATCACCGCCTACGAGGTTCGCGCGAAAGCCGGATTGCTGTGGGTGTACATGGGGCCGCTGCCCGCGCCGGAATTACCCGATTGGGAGCCGTTCAGTTACGAGCATGGCTTCGCGCAAGTGGTCATGGCCGAGATTCCCTGCAACTGGTTCCAGTGCCAGGAAAACTCTATCGATCCCGTGCATTTCGAATGGACGCACAACAACTGGACGGCGCGTCAGCAAGACACCGGCGCCACCTACGTGCCGACTCACCTGAAAACCACTTACGACGAGTTCGAGCATGGCTTCGTCTACAAGCGTTTGCGCGCGGCCGAGACTGAGGAGAACGTCATGTGGACGGTAGGACGCGTGACGTTGTGGCCGAACGGGTTCTATCTTGGGCATCACTTCGAGTGGCGCGTGCCCATCGACGACGAAAACACGCTGTCGGTGTTCTGGGTCTTCAATCGGGTGCCGAAGGAGCAGGAGCCTTATGTCCAGACACGCATTCCGACGTGGTACGGCCCGCTGTATGACGAGAACGGGGACTGGATCACGTCGCACGTGGCGAATCAGGATTTCGCCGCGTGGGTCGGACAGGGGCGCATTACCGACCGCTCGAAGGAAACGCTGGGCGCGAGCGACCGCGGCATCGTGATGATGCGCCGCAAGTTCTTCGAGGAGCTTGAAGCCGTGGCCGGTGGCGCTGCGCCTAAAGGCCTGATCACCGATCCTGCGAAGAATGAGCGCGTGTTCCTGCCGTCTGCCTGTCGGGAGGAGATGTTGACGGGGCTCACGCGCGAGGCACTGTCGGCGCATCCGTTACTCGGGCCTTATCTGCACGACTTCTTCGGGCAGGCCGGGCAGCCGGACGACGTGCGCGAGGCGTACGAACAGGCGGTGGGGCAGAAGATGCGCGGCGCGAAGTTCTTCACGGTGCACGGTGCGGGCGAAGCGCGAGGCGACGAAGCAGATAAGGCAAGCAAGGCGTAGCGGACACGTAGCGATCGATGGGATCGGGATGTGAACGTTGGGTGTGGTTCATCCGAAACATAACTTCAAGAACGCGAGGACAAGGTGAACGTAAAGGCAAAACTGAGCGGGTTCGGCTCGATGGCGAGGGGCTGGCGGGTGCTACGCGGTATGTGGGTTGCGGGTGTTCTGGGAGCAACGGCATGGTCGGCTCAGGCACAAAGCACAGCGCCGCTCAAGGAGGTGACGTTCCTGCTCGCGGCGCCGCCGGGCGAGCTGGCGTTCGCGCCGTTCATGCTCGCGCAAAGCAAGGGCTATTACGCGCAGGAGGGGCTGAAGATCCGATGGATCACCGTGCACGGCGGCGCTGCGGTCGGCAAGCAGTTGGCGGCGGGCAACGGCGATATCGGCGACGCGCTTGGCGACACGGCGATCATATTGCGTAACAACGGGATTCCCGTCAAAGGTGTGGCGTTGCTCGGCGGACACCCGTTGCATCAGTTCATCACGCGGGCGGATCGCAATATTGCGCAGGCCAGCGACCTGAAGGGCAAGACGTTGTCGGTCATGTCGTACGAAGACACGTCGTATTACGTCACGCTGGGCATTCTGGCCGCAGGCAAATTGAGCAAGAGCGACGTGACGATATACGCGGGCGGGCCGAACGGCGTCTGGCAGGACGTCGCTAACGGTCGCTCGGACGGGTTGGTCGGCACGCCGGAGTGGGGGGCTCGTGTCGAGGAGACCGGCGTCAAGGTGCACTACCGGCCGACGGATCAACTGACGCCGGGCATGGGGCAGGCGATCATCGCATCGGACAAGAAGATCGCGTCCGATCCCGAGACCATTGCGAGGTTCGTGAAGGCGACGATGAAAGCGATGAGCGAGATCGAGGCCGACCCGGTGGCCGCGTCGAAAGCCTATGTAGCGGCGGTGCCGACCTACGCCGACAAGCTGGATTTCGTGACGAAGGTGCTGACTTACTATGCGAAGTATGTCTTCCCGAGCCGCCTGCGTCCGGGAGAGTTCGACCCGGCCATCGTGGCTCACGTGCAGAACTCGTACGTCGACAAGAAGGTGGTGCGTTCAGCGCAGCCGGTGGAGTCGCTTTACACGAATCAGTTTATTCCGGAGAGCAAGTAAGGCACTTGTAAGCTTTTCTAGGCATACAAACCGTTGTGCACAAATAGGAGGCGGCGCCATGAGAGTGGGCTGCCTTTTATTATTGGCTTGTAATGATCTGAAGAGGATTTTCCAGAGAGCGGTGTTGTTTTGTGAATCTCTTTTTATCTCAATGAAATCATATATTTAAAATGTTGTTCGGTTTGGCGATTGACAGTCGGGTAAGCGTGTGAAAGGATTCGGTCGATAAAGAAAATTACCAGAAATAACACACGCAACGCGTTCGCCAATAATAACGGGGTAGTCCGAATGTTTCGTATCGCTTCTCGCCAAATCGATACGCCTGTGTCAAGCACAGGCCGTGCCAACGTTTCCACCTTTCGCGAAGCCTGTCTCCGCCATTAGCGAAATGGGGCCATAGCGCTCCTTACCGCGCTTTCCGCTTTTCCGCCGTCTTCGGCAATTCGCCGAAGTCTCAGTCCGACAGACATCGATGCCCTTCGCTCATGCGGCGGAGTGTTTGCGTTTGCCTATGCGCATCGTGCTGATCGTTGGCAGTTCCCGGAAAGTCGCGCCAGCCGTTCCGAATTCAGACACTCGTGCATCAATAAAAACAAAGACCCTGGGAAATCAAATGAATCACATTTATCGCGTGGTGTGGAGCGCCAGTCTGGGCATGTATCAGGTGGCCTCGGAAGTGGCCAGCGGCCACGGTGGAAAATCGCGCTCTGTCGATCGCCGTCGGGCGCGCAAGGCAGCCGCTGTGGCGGCGGTGGCCGTGGCGTCGATGGGGACGGGAATGGCGTTCGCCGTACCGGTGAACCCCGTCGCCACGATGGATGGCCTGACGACGCTGTTCGGCGGGCAGCCGGATCCGTTCACCTCACCCGCATGGGCGTTCGACGGTACGAACCTGACGATTTCCGGCTCGACGTTTGCCTCGATCACGGGAAGCCTCGGCACGATTTCGAACGCGGGTACGCTCACGGGTACGTATGCCTTGTCGTTCTCTGCGGCAGCGAATGTGTCACGCGTCGAGAACGATGGTTCGATCAACGTGACCGGTAACAGCTCCGGCTCGTACAACAGCGGCACGATCGGCACCTTCGTCAATCGCGGATCGGTGACGACGGGCACGTTTGGCGGTATTGGCAACGGTGGCCTGATTTCCCAGTTCGAGAATAGCGGCACGATCACCGGGTTCCTGCAAGGCTTGAACAACAGCGGCACATTGACGTCCGCTGTCAATACCGGATCGATTGCTGCGACCGCCGGATATGGCGTGTTGAATACGTCGCAGTTCGGCGAACTCAACAACAGCGGCCGTATCTCGGGCATTTTCGGCATCGCGGCGGTCAATACCGGTTTGCCGAATCCGCAACTTGGTTCGCTGATCAACAGCGGCACCATTGTCGGAACGGAAACGGGTATTTCCAACAGTGGCACGTCGATTACGACCGTGGAAAACCGTAGCGGCGGACTGATTACGGGCACGAACGGCACGATCGGCGTGGGCATCGCTAACCGAAGTGCCACCATCAGTTCGGCGCAGGTGCACGGTACGATCGGCACGATCAACAACGCCGGTACGATCTCCGGCGCCGTCTATGGCATCTATAACGTCGATTCGATCGGTACGATCAACAACCTCGCGAGCGGGGTGATTACCGGGGCGTCCGCAGCGATCACCAATCCGTCTTCGGACGCTTCGGTGGGGCAGATCAATAACGCCGGCACCATTGTCGGCAACATCCTGTACGGCGGGAATCAGGCATTGTCCATCGCCGGGGCGTCGGGCGCATCGTTCGGGACGTTGACCGGCTACGGCGGTTCGATGGGGACGCTGGCGAGCCCGTTTGCCGACTTGCACTTCAATGGCGGCAACCTGCTGCTGAACGATAACATCGACCTTCTCAATGCCCGCACGGCGTTCAACGACGCGTCCGTGTTGCAGGTCAACCAGCCGATCTTCGTCACCGGCAACTACTCACAGGGTGCTAACGGCACGTTGCAGATCGGCGTCGGCAGCGGCGCAGTGACGACGGGCAATATCGGACTCGATACCGGTTACGGCCGTCTGCTGATCTCGGGTAACACCAGCCTTGCCTCGGGTTCGACCATCGCCTTGCAGTCGCTGGGATACAGCTTCGCCGCAGGCCAGCGCTTCGTCGTGATCGACACGGCGGGCAGCGCCACTTACAACGAAGGGACGTTGCGTTACGTCGTCAACGGCGCGCCGCACCTGTCGGGCACGGGGGCGAACGTCTTCAGCAGCGGTCATCAGGATCTCGTCGTCACGGTCACGGCGCCGTATGTCGGCGCCATGGGGGCCACGACCGCGCTCGTGGCGGGTACGCCGTCGGCGTCGCTGCCGGACTGGAGCTACGACGGCACGAACCTGTCCGTCACCGGTACCTCATTCGCCACGATCACGGGCGGCATGGGCACGCTGACGAACTCTGGCACGCTGACTGGCGCCTACGCATTGTCGACGTCGACGGCGGCCAATATCGGACTTCTTGAGAACGACGGCGTGATTGCCGCGACCGGCTCGGGTAGCTCAGGTCTCTATAACGGCGGCACGATCGGGACGCTGGTCAACCGTGGATCGGTGTCGACGGCGGTGTTCGGCGGTGTCAACAACGGCGGCACGCTCACGCGCTTCGAGAATTCCGGCACGATCACGGGGGCATCGCAAGGTCTGAACAACAGCAATGTACTCACGTCGGCGCTCAATTCGGGCACGATTCAGGCCGCTAATGGCTACGGTGTGCTCAACTCCGCGCAATTCGGCTCGTTGACGAACACCAGTACGGGACTGATCTCGGGCTATTACGGTGTCATCTCCACCAAGACCGGTTTGGCGAACCCGTCGATGGGGACGCTGACGAACAGCGGCACCATTACCGGCACCAACAAGGGGGTCGTGAACAGTGCCAGCTACCTCGGTCTGCTCGACAACCAGTCGGGCGGACAGATTCTCGCCACGGGGGGCACCACGGCGGACATCGCTGCAGTGACCAATACGGCGGGCGGATCGATCGGCCAGATCAAGAACGCGGGCACCATATCGGGCGGCTACTACGGCATCTACAACGACGCCGCCATCGGCACGATCGACAACCTCGCCGGTGGCCTGATCAAGGGGCTGGGTGGCGCGATTTCGAATCAGTCGCAGACGTCGTCGATCGGTCAGATCAACAACGCGGGCACGATTGCCGGCTGGATCATCAACCGTTCGCCGAACACGCTGTACATCAGCGGCGCGACCGACGGCACGTTCGGCACGCTGACCGGTTTCGGTCCGACGTACCCCAGCACCATCGTCAGCACGAACGCCGATGTGCATTTCAATGGCGGCAAGCTGGTCGTTGACGATCACTTCGATCTCGCCGGCACCCGCACGGCGTACAACGATTCGTCGGTGCTTCAGATCAACAAGGTGCTGAACGTCAACGGCAACTATTCGCAGGGAGCCGACGGCACCTTGCAGATCGGTGTCGCCAGCGGTGCGCTCGCGACGGGCAATTTCGTGACCGATGTCGGTTATGGGCGTCTGCTCGTCTCGGGCAACACTTACATTGCGCCGGGCTCGTCCATCGCGCTGCAATCGCTGGGCTACAACTTCGCGGCAGGCCAACGCTATGTCGTGATCGATACGGCAGGTTCGGCGATCTACAACGAGGGAACGCTGCGCTACAGCGTGAACGGCTATCCCGCGCTTGCCGCGAGCGGCGCCAAGGTCGGTAATGGCAGCAACAACGATCTGGTCGTGACGATCTTTGCGCCGGCCAACATCGGCACCATCGGCGGCACGACGGCGCTCACACCGGGTGTCGCCACGGGCGTTGCACCTGACTGGGCGTACGACGGTGCGAACCTGACCATCACCGGCACGACCTTCGGCTCGATCAACGGCTCGCTCGGCACGCTGACGAACAATGGCACGCTGACCGGAACGTCGGCGCTGTCGGTCGGCGGCAACGGCGGCGGCATCGGTCGCGTCACGAACAACGGTCTGATCCATGCGACCGGCACGACCGATTCGGCGATCTACAACGGCGGCGTGATCGGCACGCTCGTCAACAACAACACGCTGCTCTCCGAGAACATGGCCGGGGTGAACAGCACGACGGCCCTGACGCGTCTCGAAAACAGCGGGCAGATCACTGGTGGCCGACTGGGTGTTGCGAACACCGGCGTGCTGACGACGCTGGTCAATACCGGCACCATCACGTCCACCTCGACGATTTCGACGGGCGTGGGTCTGTGGAGCACCGGCCAGATCGGTTCGATCAACAACAGTGGCCGGATTACGGGCTACACCGGCATCATGCTCGCGCCGTCGGGCAACGTCACACCGCGCTCGACGCTCGATACCCTGACCAACAGCGGCACCGTGGTGGGCAGTTTCTCCGGGCTGAGCAACTACGGCGGCACGATCGGTACGATCAACAACCTGGCGGGCGGACGCATCACCGCCACTGATTCTTCCTACTCGTCGGGTATCGTCAACGACTGGACGACGGTCAATGGAACGTCCTACGGCGGCACGATTGGCGCGATCAACAACGCCGGTACGCTCACGGCAGGCTATTACGGTATCTACAACGCCAACGCGATCGGCACCATCAACAACCTCGCCGGTGGCGTAATCACCGGTCTGGGCGGTGCTATCTCGAATCAAAGTGCAACGTCCTCGATCGGTCAGATCAATAACGCGGGCACGATCGCCGGGTGGATCATCAACCGTTCGCCGAACGATCTGCGTATTGCCGGTGCGACCGATGGCACGTTTGGCACGATCACGAGCTTTGGTCCGACGTATGGCGGCACGATCGTGAGCACGAATGCCGATGTCCGCTTTAACGGCGGCAATCTCGTCGTCGGCAACAACTTCGATCTGGCAGGCACGCGTACCGCCTACAACGAAGCCTCGGTGCTTCAGATCAACAAGGCGATTCAGGTCTCGGGTAACTACGCGCAGTCCGCTGGCGCAACGCTGCAAATCGGCGTGGCAAGCAATGCGGTCACGACTGGCGATGCCACGACCGACAGTGGTTACGGGCGTCTTGTGGTGAGCGGAAACACGACGCTTGCCGCCGGATCGGGCGTGGCGCTGCAATCGCTGGGCTACAACTTCGCGGCAGGTCAGCGCTACGTGGTGATCGACACCGCAGGCACGGCCAACTACAACGCCGGTTCGCTGGTATATCGCGTCAATGGTTCGACGACACTTGATGCCAGCGGCGCCGAAGTCGCCAACGGCAGCCACAAGAACCTGGTGGTGACGCTCGCTAACGGTACCGGGGCGAATAACGGCTCTGGCAATGGCGGTATCAACAATGGCGCGGGGTCGGGCGTTGGCGGGGGCAGCGGCACGGGGTCGAACCCCGAAGCGGGCAACGGCAACAACACCGGCCTGCCGGCATTCGATCCGCGTACCAATTCGACGATCGCGTCGACGCCGAACGCCGTGTCGGCCTTGCGAGGCTTGCTGGGATATACCGGCGTGAGCGATCCGCAACTGCTCAACCTGTTCAACGCGACGCTCGGCTCGCTGAGCGATCGCTCCAGCGATTCGGCAAACCGGGTCGGCAAGCAACTCGCGCCTGCGCAGAATACGCGTGCGGCCGGTGCGGCGACGTTCGACTCGTTGGGCGTCGTGAACTCGCACGTCAACGGCCTGCGCGTGGCGCAAGCGGGCGGTACCGGTGTTGCGACGGGCGATGCCGCAGCCAACTGGGCCGTGTGGGGGCAAGCCTTCGGCGGTCATGCGAGCCAGTCGGCACGTGATGGTGTGGATGGCTACAGCGCGAATTACGGTGGGTTGCTCGTCGGTGCAGACCGCGCGTTCGGCGACCACGTGCGTGCCGGGGGGGCCTTCCAGTTCTCGCGCACGGTCATCAACAACGATGGCAGCACGGCGGGCAATTCCACCAGCGTGAACGGCTATGGTCTGATCGGCTATGCCGCTTACACCGGCGAGCCGTGGTATGTGAACCTGACGGGTTCGGTCGTGTTGCAGCGTTACGATTCGAAGCGCTTCGTGTCGATGCAAGGCTTCAACGGCATGGCCAACGGCAATTTCAACGGTCAGCAATACGCGACGAGCGCCGAATTCGGTTGGCCGTTGGCATTGGGTCGTGCCATCGTCACGCCGCTCGCCAGCATCACGTACAGCTATCTGAACCAGAACAGCTACACGGAAACGGGCGGTAACGGCACGGCGCTGTCGGTGGGTAGTGCGGGCAGCAGCTCGGTGCGTAGTGCGTTGGGTGCGAAGATTGCGCTGCCGTTCGAGACGTCGTCGGGCACGTGGACGCCGGAGTTCGGCCTGCGTTGGGTGCACGAGTACAACCGCACGCGTCAGACCACCGGGGCGAGCTTTGCTGCGGATCCGACCGGTCAGACGGGCTTTACTACCGTTGGGGCAACCCCGGTGTCGGATCTGGCCGAGATGTCGGTGGGCGTGACGCTCATGCGCGCGAACAACCTGAGCGCGTCGATTCGTTACGATCTGCAAGCGGGCTCGGGCTTCGTGTCGCACACCGGTATCGTGCGCGTTCAACAGCGCTTCTGATCGTCTGAGGCGCGTGGGCAAGACCCGGCGGTCGCAGCCATTGACACGGCTGCGACCGCCGTGGAAGTATCACGCAGTGCCCGCGGCCTGACGACGTTTCCGGCCGACTCCTGCCTTTCTCCCGGTTGTTATCCGATGTCTTCCGCTTCCGCATCCTCGTCGGCGTCCTCCGATCCGGCCCACGACGCTTCTCAGTCCGCTTCTCAGTCCGCTTCTCAGACCGCGCCGCAGACGTTGACCTTCGCGCAGGCGATGGCGCTGGCGAATTCGCACTGGCAGGCGGGACAGGCACAGCAGGCCGAAAGCCTGTGCCGGCGCGTGCTGGAAGTCGCTCCCGAACATCCCGATGCGCATTATCTTCTGGGGCTCATGGCGCATGCCTTCGGCAAGCGCGACATGGCGATCGGGCATCTTGAGACGACCTGCCGTGCGGCAAACGGGCACGCCGCCTGCTGGTCGGATCTTGCCGAGATGTACCGGCAGGCGGGCCGTCTGGATGAGGCCGTGACCGCCGGGCGGCGCGCGGTCGAGATCGATCCGGCGTTCGCGGCCGGGTGGAACAATCTGGGCATCGCCTTGCAGGAGGCCGGGCAGCTCGAACCGAGTCTGACCTGTCTGACCCGCGTGGGTGAGCTGGAGCCCGGCTCTGCCGATGCCCAGAACAATCTGGGCAATACCGCGCGTTTGCTGCGTCGCTTCGATGTGGCCGAAGCGCATTACCGCCGCGCGCTTGCCCTCGATCCACACCGGGCCGACACCCTCAGCAATCTCGCGTCGCTGCTCAGCGTGCAGCAACGATTCGACGACGCCGAGACGTTGGCCCGTCGTGCCATCGATATCGCGCCGAGCTTTGTCGACGCGTATCGCAATCTTGCCGACATCGAGTTGTCTCGGGGCAATGTGGCGTCGGCGTTACAGGTTGTCGAGGTGATGTCGGCATTCGCCGCACAACATCCTTCGACGCTCGTGGCTCGCGCGAGTATTTTGCGTCTGGTGGGCCGTCTCGACGAAGCGCTGGCCAGCGCTCGCGCTGCGGTCGAGCTCGCACCGGACAACGCCAACCTGCGGGCGACGCTGGCGGCCGTGGAGGCGGACATTGCCGCGCAGTCGGTATCTGCACAATCATCGGACGCGGTTCACGGTGAAGCACAAGCGCCTGCGATGCAGGATCTCGCTGCCATTCACGAGACGGCCGCCCAACGTATCGCAACGCAGGACTTCGCGGGCGCGGAAGCGGTACTGCGCGAGGTCGTATCCGCCGGTGCGGCGCCGATGTCGATGTGGCGATTGCTGGTGGTCGCCTTGCGTGCACAGGGCAAGGCCGAGGAAGGCCGCGACGTGCTGGCGATGCTTGCGCGTCAGGTGCCGGGTGATCTGTCCAACCGATTCGATCTTGCCGAGGCGCTGCTCTTGCTGGGGGATTTCGAACGCGGCTGGCAGGAGTACCGCTACCGGTACAGTCTGGAGCACACGCAGTCCATCGAACGTAAGGTGCAGCGTCCGCGTTGGAGCGGTCAGCCGATTCCCGGACAAACGTTGCTCATCCACGACGAGCAGGGTTATGGCGACACGTTCCAGTTCATGCGCATGGCGTTGTGGGCGAGGGAGCGGAGTCAGGCGCGGGTGATTTTCGAGGTAAATCCCGAGACGCTGTCGATCGCACGACGCATGTGGGGCGACGCCGATATCGTCGCTCGCGGCACGTTGCCCGTGACGTTCGATCAGCATTGCGAGTTGATGAGCTTGCCGATGGCCATGGGCCTGAAGCTTGCCGATTTGCCGGGTAATACCGGCTATCTGCGCGCAGATCCGGCGCGCGTGGCGCATTGGCGTGCACGGTTGGCCGAGGTGCCGAAGCCATGGGTGGCAGTGGTGTGGGCCGGGCGTCCGGAGCACGTGAACGACAGGAACCGCTCGGTGGCGCTCGATCAGTTGGCGCCGCTGGGTGCGAGCGGCGCCACGTTTCTGTCGATTCAGAAGGGGCCCGCGGCTTCGCAGGCGAATACGCCGCCCGCAGGCATGACGATGGTGTCGTTGAGCGACGAGATTCGCGACTTTGAGGACACGGCCGCGATTCTCCATCTCGCGGACCTGCTGATTTCGGTCGATTCGTCACCCGTCCATCTGGCTGGCGCCATGGGGCGGCCAGTGTGGGTGATGCTGCCTTACGTGCCGGACTGGCGCTGGTTACTCGGGCGGGACGATTCGCCGTGGTATCCCGGCATGAGACTATTCCGTCAACCGGGGGTCTCCCAATGGGCACCGGTGATCGAGCGCATGGCGCGCGATTTGACGCAGTTCGTCGCTCGATGGACGCCGGCGGGAAGCAACGAGAAATGACGGAAATGACGATGGCGAGCGATGCGCGAATGGGCACGCGGCGATGGGCGGAGTGGGCCAGGCGAGCCGGGGGGGCGATGGCCTTGAGCGCAGTGGCGCTCATCTCAGGCTGCGCGAGCCTCGATCGCAACGCCCATGCCGAAGCGATCGCGCAGCCCGCTGGTCTGAAGCGCGAGGTGCTGGCGGCCGGGGACTTCCGGATGACGGCATTCTCTCGCGTGACCCGCCCGGACAGGCCGTTGCGGGTCTACATCGAGGGCGATGGGTTGGCGTGGGTGTCGCGCACGGAACCGTCGATGGACCCAACGCCGGTCGCAGCAACCGGGCTCGCGCTGGCCGCAGCGGATCCGTCTGCCAACGTCGTCTACCTCGCGCGCCCCTGTCAGTTCACGCCGATGGCAGACAACCCGCGTTGTGGCATCGCCTATTGGACTGGCAAACGCTTTGCGCCCGAAGTGCTCGATGCGATGGACGCCGAAATCAGCCAGTTGGCGAAGCTTGTGCCGGGGCAGCCGCTGGAACTGGTCGGGTTCTCCGGGGGCGGCGCGATTGCGGTGTTGCTCGCGGCCCGTCGACACGATGTCGCTTCGCTACGAACGGTCGCGGGCAATCTCGACGTCGAGTACGTGAACGAATTGCATCATGTCTCGGCGATGCCCGATTCGCGCAATCCCATCGCAGTCGCCAGCCGGGTTGCGCGCATTCCCCAGATCCATTTCAGCAGCGCCGAAGACACGGTCGTGCCGCCGGATGTCGCGAAGCGCTTTGCTGCGGCTGTGGGCGGTGCGTGCGTCAGGACGTCCGTGGTGACCGGCCTGTCTCACGACGGTGACTGGGCTGCGCAGTGGCGCGACCTGCTCGCGCAGACGCCCGTTTGTGGCAGCGCGCCGGGCGATGCCCGATGAGCCGCCGCGGCAGCCGTTGGTGGCGAGTCAGGTTTCCCGAACCAGCGCGGCCATCGCATCGAGAAGCGTGACGTCGCCCCGCAAGGCGTGCTTGCCGTCATCCCGGAACCGGAACGTGCCGTCATTGAAGGCGTCCAGCATCTGGATGCGCGGCAGCGGGTTACGCATGCCCTGCGCACGGAATAGGGGGTCCCATCCCGCGCGCGGCACGGCCTCGGCACTCACGTCGCGAACCAGCGTGCGGGCGAGTGCGGCGGCAATATCGTCCGGTGAATAACGCTCGGGACCTTCGATCTCCCAGATCCGTTCGTCACTGAAATCTTCCTGCATGGCCCGTGCGGCGAAATGGCCCACGTCGTTGGTCGATACCATCGGGATCGCGCGGTCCACGGGCGAGAGATAGCTCGGAAACTCGCCGCGCTCACGGGCGGGCGAAATGTCCCACGCGAAGTTCTCCATCAGCCACGCCGGACGCAGGAACGTGACCGGCAATGACAGCGAGACCATCGCCGTCTCGAACATGTGCAGTGCGGTGAGCAACGTGGGGACTTCGACCTCGGCGCCGATGCTCGACAGGCAGACGATGCGCTTCGGACGCGTAGCCGCAAGCGCCTGACGCACGGCGTCGATCAGATGGCGGGCGTGCGAGAAGTCCGGCTCGGGGTCAGCGTTCGGCGGCAGCATGACGAACACGGCTTCGCTGCCGCGAAAGGCATTGGTGAGGGCATCGACGTCGCCATTCTCGGCAACGGCGATTTCACCGCCGAGCGTCGCCCATCGGCTCGATTTGACGGGGTCCTGAACGACAGCCCGCAGCGGCACGCCCGCCTTCAGCAAATCGTGGCCGATGACGCCGCCGACGCGTCCCGTGATACCCATTACGGTGTACATGGTCACTCCTCGCGCGCAGTCACGTTGCCGTAAAAGTAACACGGGAGCGCCAACGTCTCATAACTGCATGGCATCCACGGCGACCGCCCGGGATTGCTGCGGCGAACGGCGACGGGCGTTGAGCAACGCGGCGCCGGCATCGGCCAGCCGGACGGCCTCTCGCGCGCGCTCGCACATGTCGCGTTCATAGTCGGCAAGTGCTTGCGACAGCGGCATGCGGCCCTGCGCCACGGCGTGCAGGTGTTCGGCGAGGCGGGCGGCGTCGCGCAAGGCGGTGTTGGCGCCCAGTCCGCCTGCGGGACTCATGGTGTGGACAGCGTCGCCCAACCCCGTGACGTTCTCGACCTGCCAGGGTAGCGGACTGGTCGTGCTGCGCACGGGCATCGTCCGGATGGTCTCCGGTACCGCGTGCGAGAACAGCGATTCCAGATGCGGATGCCAACCGGCGGTGAGCGTTTCGATGCGATTGAGCGGCGCATTGTCCGCCAGCCCGATGCCGGTGCGAGGCGTGCCCAGCAATGTCTGGGAGGGGCCGATGAAGGCCCAGTACAGATAGTCGGCAACCGGCGAGAGCGGCATGCGGGCCGGACACGCGACGTCTGGCGTCGGCAGTGGGTTGACCGGCGGACGACGGAACAGCATCGCCTCGATGACGACCGCGAAGCCGTCGGCAAATACGACCGTACTGCCTTCCATCGTCGTGGCTTCGCCGTGCGCGTCCATCAGAACGAGCAAGGCGGTAGATACCGGTGTCAGTCCGTAAATGCAGACGTTGCCTGTGTCGCGCGGGGTCATGCCGGGCAACACGTATTCGCGAACGCGGGAATGGGTGCCGTCCGCCGCCACGACCAGCCCCGGTGCGCTGTGGGAGCCGTCTTCGAAATGCGCGATGCGGCGACCGTCCTCGGCCGTGGTCGTGCGGGAGAAGGTCTTCCCGAAGTGCACGCGGTCGAGAATGCCGTCGAGCAGGATTTCCCGAAGCGTCTGGCGATGCACGCTGACGTCGCCCGGAATCTCGGGCACGTGCGGCGCCGGGCGTGCCGTGACTGCCGCCGTTCGGCGGCGATGTGCAGTGACGCTCTCATCCGTATGCGCGTCGTGCCAACTGGGCGGCAGGACGACGTCGGCATCGTCGAGCTGTGGCGTGACGAAGCGGCCGCCGGTGCGGGCCGCCGCTGCGCGCTCGCGCACGCGCTCGACGTGGCCGTCGGGCAGGCATTGGGTGAGGGCGTCGAGGCCGTCGGCGTCGATACGCAGACGGTATCCCTGGAAGCGGGCTTCGGGGGCGGCATCGCGCTCATAGACATCGAACGGGATGCCTGCGCGACGCAGGCCCTGAGCGAGACACAGGCCGCCCAGACCTGCGCCGATGATGGTGACATGCAAGGCTGACATGATCGTGAAGGTGCCCCCCGAAGGCGGCTGAGTGTAGTACTTCGCTCATTGTCTGCGCGCTCGGCGCTGACCTGATAACATCGTTTGGTCATAAAACAATGCAAATCGGACAAACGTATGTGTGCCACCCCTGCCGATCCCGTTCGTCCCATCCATTCCCTCCCTCCCGATGACACCCTCGATTCGCTCCCGCTGACCGCGCAGTCGCGCAGGAAGTCCGACGTGCCGATGATGTCGCTGGAGAACTCGCCATTCGCCCGGTACAAGCCGAACGACCGGCCGGACGGTCCGCCCGTGTGGGCGTTCGGCGGAAGCGATCACGAGCGAAGCCTTTTCAAGATCGGCACGCGTGAGCTCGACTGGCATTCGCATGTGCGCGGGCAATTGTTCTGTATTCACTCGGGCCTCGTGCACGTGCATACGCCTTACGGGGCGTGGGTGCTGCCGCCTTACCGTGCGGGATGGATTCCGCCGAACGTGACGCACCGCGTGTCGTTTGCCGGTGTGGTGAGCGGGTGGATCGTGCTGGTGGCGCCGAGCGCCGCGACGGTGTTGCCATCGACGCCACGCGTGGTGGGCGTGTCCGAGTTGCTGGCGGCGCTGGTCAAGCGGGCGGTGGCGTGGGCATCTCGTGATGCGTTGACGGACGAGGAGGCGCGTCTCGCACAGGTGCTGATCGACGAGATCGCGCGTGCACCGGCGGAGCCGCTGGGGTTGCCGATGCCGACCGATGCGCGGGTGGTGCGCGTGGCGCGTGCCGTGCTCGACGATCTGGGCGGGCAGGCGTCGCTCGACATGCTGGCGCAGCATGCCGGGGTGTCGTCGCGTACGGCACGGCGGCTTTTCGTCGCCGAAACGGGCATGGGGTTCACACAGTGGCGACAGCAGGCGCGTCTGGTGAGTGCGCTCGAACGACTGGCCAACGGGGAGCCGGTCGGCACGATTGCCGACTCGCTGGGGTATTCCACGCCGAGCAATTTCATCGCGATGTTCCGCCGCGCCTTCGGCGAATCTCCGGGGCGGTATTTCCGGCAGGTCGGGCCGCGTATGCCACCGGATGAAGAGGATGCCGAATGAGCCGACAAGACGTTTCCGCCGAGGGGCGAGAGGTGAGAGAACCCGATGAATCCACGGGATCGAGGAAATCGACACGCCACGTCGACACGCTCATCATCGGTGGTGGACAGTCGGCGTTGGCGACGGCGTATTTTCTGCGTCGCTGGCACGTGAACTATGTGGTGCTCGACGATCAGTCGGCAGCGGGTGGCGCGTGGCAGCGTGCATGGCCGTCATTGCAATTGTTCTCTCCCGCGCAGTGGAGTTCGTTGCCCGGGTGGCCAATGCGTGGCGGCGAGCAGCATTATCCGTCGCGTGATGAGGTGGTCGCCTACTTGCGCGAATACGAGGCGCGCTATGAGGTGCCGGTGATGCGTCCGGTGAGTGTGGGGCGTGTCGTTGCCGAGGAAGCGGGATTACGCGTGAGCACCGATCGCGGCGACTGGCTGGCACGCACGGTGATCAGTGCGACCGGATCGTGGCGGTCGCCCTACGTGCCTTCGTATCCGGGGCAAGCCTCGTTTCAGGGACGTCAGATGCATTCCGCCGACTATGACGGTGCCGAAGCGCAGCGCGGTGCGCGCGTGCTGGTCGTCGGTGGAGGCAATTCCGGCGCGCAGATCTATGCCGAGGTGTCGCGAGTGAGTGATGCGACCTGGGTCACGCTGGGTCCGCCATCGTTCTTGCCGGATGACGTCGACGGGCGCGTGCTGTTCGAGCGTGCCACCGCCCGGTGGCAGGCGGCACAGCGCGGGTCGCCGGACCCTTATCCCGACAATGGGCTCGGGCATATCGTCATGGTGCCGTCGGTACTTGCGGCTCGCGAGCGCGGCGTGTTGCAGTCGGTGCGGCCGTTCGTTCGCTTCGTGGAGAATGGCGTGATCTGGGAGGATGGCGCGTTTTCCGCGGTCGATGTCGTCATCTGGTGCACAGGATTTCGACCGGCGTTGGGGCATTTGCAGTCGCTACCGCTGACGCAGGAAGACGGACGTATTCGCGTTGCCGGAACACGAAGTGTCGATGAGCTCAGACTTTGGCTCGTCGGCTATGGCGAGTGGACGGGATACGCGTCGGCGACATTGATTGGCGTGATGCGTAGTGCGCGCGCGACGGCGCAGGAGATCGTCGCCTATCTCGGCGAGCCGATGTCGGAGACTACGTAGCGCCGAAAGTCCCGAACGACGGGATAGAGTGGTTTCCATGCAGTGACGAGAGCGAACCGTTCGGTATCGTAAAGCCATGGAAAAAGCCGCTGATTTCCTACCGAATCTCTCGCACTGCACTTCGTTTTTTTACGCGTCGCCACTTGAGATATCAGGTGGGACGATGCGACAGAAGGTGGTGATGAAGATGGGAACACTCCGGAAAATTGATTCGCGATTTACACGTTTGAAAGTTAGCCACACAGATACCAAATCCAGACACGACGAAATGAGGTTGCAGGCTCGCATTGCGTCGGTCGAAGCGATTCTGCCCACCCTCGCGACCAAAGAGGATCTGGCTAAGGAGATCGGCACGCTGCGTGCCGAAATGCACCAGGAGGTTGGTGGCCTCAGAAGCGAGATGCATAAGGAGTTCGCGACGGTGCATCGTGAGTTGCATGCGCTGACGTGGCGGCTGATCGGTACGATGGTCACGCTCGGCACGGCGCTGGTGGCCGCGACGCATTTCGTTTCGAAGGCCGGGTAATCGCAAGCGTCTGCCAAGGTCTTGCGTGACATGCGGCCATGCGTCGGGAAGTGCAATCAGAAGTCATGGCTCGTCGTCCCCGACGAGCCATCGTTCCCGGCTAACCCATAAGCTTTGGCCGTTTTCCGTGACCGGGCGAATGGAGCACCCGGCAAGGACTGACGAACTTGTCGCATGCGACCGCCGCCTGCGCAAACGTCTCGAAGTAGATCGCGTGATCGTCATCCGTGACGTGAGCCTTTTCGATCTCCGCTGCCGTGTCGTTCCATGCCAGCCCAAGGTACTTTCCGTGGTCATGAAACCAGACGACATAGCCCTCTCTTGCTAACGATTTCGGTAATTTCGGCATGGGCGCCTCATCGGGTCTTTTCTTGCCTGTCCCATTGTGTTTCACGTGCTTGCTGTCTTTCGAAGTGGTCATGAAAGTCTCCGTCACTTCCCGGGGAGTTAATTGGATTGGGGGGCGAGGTCATGATGTCAGGCGCGAAGTGACCTGAGTTTCAGCTTCATCCGAATAGGAAGTGCGGGAGCGCCGGACCCGACAGGTTTCGGCGTTTTTCACAAATGCGGGCGTTGCTGTGCCGGATGCGCAAATCCACGTGGTAGGCGCGTCTCAGAGGAATGTCGGGCGTTCGTCGGGAAAGCGACAATCTTGGCTGACGCGAGACGCGACTCAGTGCCCGTTTAAGAAATTACGTAATCCTTTGGCAGGCGGCGCGCCGGCGTATTGACGTAGACAGCGGCCGTCGGGGTGGCGTTTGATCGCGGCTTCGCACGCGGCATGTCATCGGCGATGAGCGAGCTATGGAATCGGACGGCGGCACCAGACGAATAGTCTGGTCGTACAAAAATTGGTTCAGGGATGCTTCTTGAAAGTCTTACGTCCAAGCCCCGCAATTCCCCCGCATGACGTTGTTGCCACCGATTGTCCGCGTCGACCCAAACACACCGAGATAGCCCGCGATTTCCTCGGCTCACGCAATGTGAGCGGCGGTTTGCGGGACGTCGCCGGTTGCGGTGTCGGTAGGGGGCCCATTTACGTCGTGGACACGACGCTATTGGACGAAGTGATTCGCGCTCGCATGTCGCCCGTTGGCAAGGGGGCGCCGGTTCAGGGTATTCCAGGTACCACGCCGAGTGCCGATAAGCGTGCGATCTCGTTGATGAACACGCAGACGGGGCAGATCGTCAGCGTTGGAGATCCTCATCACCGGTTTTCGCAGCAGAGCATGTCGAAGCCGATGGCAATGGCGTTGGCGATTCGCTTGATGGGCGATCGGCCGGAACACTACCGGCAGCACATTGCATCGGAACCGTCCGAGCTGCCCTACAACGATCCTGCGCTCATGCCGGATGGCCGCCCATTCAATTCGAGCGTGAACATTGGCGCCCTCGCCACATGGATGTTGATACACATCCATACGCCGTCGGGAAAGGAGCCTTTCGATCTGTATCTGGAGCTGATGCGCGCGCTGACGGGAAATACCTGTCTGACGGTCAACGAGGAGATGGCGCTTGGCGAGTTCAGGTACTGCCCGCCCGGGGCCGAGAGGAGTCGCAACCGGTTATTGCTCGCAAAGTTGACCGACGTCGGATTCGTCGACGACGACAGTTTGCTGCGCTATGCGTTGCGCAAACATGGCGGGGGCACAATCAAAGCACACACGACGCGCGACGGGACGCTGGCGCCGTCGTTTGTCGTCGCGTGCCGGCATGCGCTATCCGAAGATGCATTGCTCAGCTACTGCCGCGCTTGTGCCGTGATGGTGAATACCGAAGACATGGTTCGCGTCGCGGGCGTGTTTCGCAACGAAGGCGTCTGGGTCGACGGTGTAGACGGCGCACGCAAGCAGGTGTTGCCCGCAGCGATTGCAGACTACGTCCGACATTCAAACGACATGGGTGGCAGTTACGAGGAGTCGGGGACGCAGTACGCAAAGAATGCGTTCGGTGGAAAGACGGGCGTGGACGGTGGAATTTTCGGCAGCCTGTATCGGCATGCGAATCTCGTGGTCGCGACGCATCACTCGGATCTGAACGCGGCGGGGAATTCCGGCGAGGGGCAAAAGTGGATCAATGCGCTCAATCGCCTGAGCCTGACGTTTCCAGCGTTGCCCGGTACGGCGAAGGCTGGATCATTGCCTTTGACCCGAGTGCGATCCATCGCCACGCGCATGCCGATCGGTGCATTAGGTCCGTCGCCGCGCGACGTCGACCAAAGGTTGCAGATGGACATGACGGATGAAACAAGGCGCTCGCTAATGGACGCGATGCCGCTGATCGATGGCGCGTCGCAGCAGTTTTACGCGAAGGCGCCTGACGGCCGGAAATCGAAAGATCAGACCTTTGGCGGGACACTGCTAGTCTCGGCCGCCGATATTCACGGCACGATGAAACGCTACTACCACATGTCGAAAGATCGCCACGCGCTTGGCAAGGTGGTCGTGGTCGATGAGGCGCACAAACGGCAGGACGGGAGTGATGCCGGCTAGCGTCCTGACACTGCGAATCCGGGGAAAAGCGCTCGCAGGTCGGAAACACTCGCAGCCAAGGTCACGGCAATCGCGTGGATACCGTCCAGTAAGGCGAGGACACGGCCGCTCGACCGGTGAAACGGTAATCCGCAGTGAAACGCGTCCTCATCCGAGCCATCGGCGTCCTCCACACAAGCATCGACGTAGTTCGAACGATATCCCCACGAAAATAGCACCCGCCAATCACTACTATGATGATAGTATTTGAGGGCGTAATTCTGCGATCGAATCGAAATAGCGCTTTCGGACCACTCGTCACGGCAAGGCTGCGGAACCTTTGAATTCAACTTTCATGTATTCGAAAGAGCGGTGGATGATCTTTGTGCTGAGCCTGGCGGTATTTATCGCCTCGCTGGACATGTTTGTCGTCAACGTTGCCCTTGGGGCGATCGGGCACGACATGCCCTTGGTGCCGTTGAGCGATCTGGCTTGGGTCTTGAATGGCTACACGATCTTTTACGGGGCACTGCTCGTGCCAGCTGGCCGCCTGGCGGACCTTCTCGGCAAAAAGGAGGCTTTTCTCGCCGGCTTGATGATCTTTCTGGCGGCCAGCGCTGGATGTGCCGCAAGCCATGGGGTCGAGGCTCTCGTCGTCTTCAGGTGTATTCAGGCCGCTGGCGCTGCGCTACTGACGCCGGCCAGCATGGGGATTGTGGTGGCGGCGTTTCCCGTCGAGGTTAGACCCCGCGCGGTTCGTATCTGGGCGGCAAGTGGTGCACTTGCGGGGGCAGCGGGTCCCGTTGTCGGCGGATTCTTGGCGGCATATGGCTGGCCGTGGATTTTTCTGATTAATGTGCCGGTTTGTTTGGTCGCGATACTCTTGGGCGCCTATATCCTTCCCGCGCAACCCCCGGTGGCAAGGGCAGATCGATTTGACCTATTGGGTTGCCTGTTGCTGATCGTTGCCTCAGGGGCCGTTGCGCTTGGGCTCGTGAATGCAAGTCGGTGGGGAGAGACGTTGCCGGCATTGGCAACGTGGCTCACGGCATTTCTTGCCGTGCTGTTGCTTTGCCGACGAGTGGCGAAACATCCGACGCCCATCGTCTCGCGTGCGCTGCTCTGCGCGCCGCATATGGGGTATGCACTGATGACCATCTTTGTCATGTCGTTGTCATTCGGTGCGTTGCTTCTGGGGGCGTCACTTTACTTGGAGGCCGCCGTCAGCAAAGACCTGATGGTCGTCGGCTTGCTGATCGCTCCCGGACCGTGCGTCGTGGGTCTCATTTCGCTCTTGACCAAGCGTACCGATTTGGCCGGGTTGTATCGGCGAGTCAAGTTGGGCGCTGTGGTGCTTGCTTGCTCGTCATTTGCACTTGCCCTTGTCGTTAGTCGGCAAGCAAGCGTCGCATGGTTCGTTGTGGCGTGGATTTTTGCCGGAGTGGGCGTCGGGCTTGTATTTCCTAACTTGTTTGCCATCGGCGTTGCCGATTTGGGGCTTGATCTGGCCTCAACAGGCAGCGGTGTGATCAATATGAGTCGTCAACTTGGGACGACGGTTGGCACGAGCCTATTGGTCATGACCCTGGGATCAAACGCCAATGCGTTTGCCGAGGCGTTCTGGATTGCGGGAGCCTCGGCTCTTGTTGGCTTTTTCTGGCGGGAACGAAGGTTGAAAACGCAGCAGTCATAGCGTTACACGCGATGCTATTTGGACGCTACACCGGTTCCCTTTGCGAATGACAACGAGAGCGTTTCGTGACATGCCTCGATGACATGTGCCAGACCTTGCGGTGAGCTTCAAGCCGCAACCGACGGTTTGTTTGATTCGGGCCAGTACCCCTTCTTGACCCATGCGTCGAGTTGTTCGTCGGGAGCTTGGCGGGTAGATGGCCGTTCGCGTTCTGATCGGAATCACCTCACGCGTGCCGCAGCGGGCGTTAAGTGAGCAGGTTAACATGTGCTGACTTGATTCTCAGGTGGTGTCGAGCATGAAACGAAAAGAGTTTACGTCTATGGATTGCCCTGTTGCGTTGGCCTTGGAGCACGTCGGGGAATGGTGGAGCCTGCTAATTTTGCGTGACGCACTCCAAGGCTCTACAAGATTTGAGCAGTTCCGGGAGAGTCTGGGCATTTCGCCGACCATCCTGACGCGTCGGCTAGCAGATCTGGTTGCCTCAGGGCTGCTTGAAAAGCATCGTTCAGGGCAGGAGTCGAGCCGTGATGAGTATCGGATTACCGATCGTGCGAGAGATGTTTCCCCCGTCTTGATCGCGCTTTTCGCCTGGGGGCGCAAGCACGTAGAAGGTCACAAATGGGGGATTGATTTTGTAGACCGATCGACGGGGAGGGATGTCGACCCGGTGCTTGTGGATCGCAACACTGGCAAGGTGATCGCGCGAGAGACGCATGCATTTGTTCCTGGTCGGTTTCCTTCCGCGTCGACGCTGAAGAGATTGAAACCGCTTGATCAACTTGAACCGCATCAAGAGTAGGCTTGGTTTCGCGTACGACTCTGATCTGCCTGAGTCGATTTTGGAGCATTGACATGGACGAAGTGAATCCCGTTGTTATCGTTGCCGCATCTCGCACTCCGCTAGGGAGATTCAGAGGAAATCTATCATCCGTCAGTGCGACTGACCTTGGTGCTCAGGTAATTCAGGCCGTCATCGAACGTTCAGGATTGGGCGCAGAGCAGATTGACGAGGGGATTTTGGGGTGTGTTCTTACTGCGGGTGTGGGACAGGCGCCAGCTCGTCAGGCTTTGCGCGCAGCGGGGTTGTCCGATGCCGTAGGCGCCACGACGATCAACAAGGTATGTGGTTCGGGAATGAAGGCGGCGATGATTGGACACGACCTGCTTCTGGCCGGCTCAGCGAACATCGTGTTGTGCGGCGGCATGGAGTCGATGTCGAACGCCCCTTATCTTTTGCCTGCTGCGCGCGGCGGATACCGCATGGGACACAATCAAGTCGTTGATCACATGCTCCTGGATGGCCTCGAGGATGCCTACGAAAGAGGGCGCTCGATGGGCGACTTCGGCGAGGCAGCGGCGGAGCGATATGGTTTCGATCGAGAACAACAAGATGACTATGCGATCGAGACACTGATGCGGGCTCGCAACGCAATTGAAAGTCATGCCTTTGCAGATGAGATTACGCCGGTCACCGTATTGGAGCGAGGCGAATCGAAGGTAATTGCGCAGGACGAGCATCCCATGAAAGTGTCGCCTGAGAGAATTCGGAGTCTAAAGCCCGCATTTCGTCAGAACGGAACCATTACCGCAGCCAGCGCATCTGCAAACAGTGACGGTGCGGCGGCGATGGTGTTGACACGACGTTTGACCGCTGAAAGGGAGGGGCTGCCGATACTCGCGACGATACGTGGACACGCGACTTTCAGTCACGCCCCGGCTTGGTATACGACGGCGCCCATCCCGGCAATTCGCAAGTTGCTCAACAAGGTCAACTGGCAAACCACCGATGTGGACCTTTATGAAATCAACGAGGCATTCGCGGTGGTGGCTATGGCAGCCGCACGGGATTTGGCAATTCCACGTGATCGGCTGAACGTCAATGGCGGTGCTTGCGCTCTCGGCCACCCGATCGGGGCAACGGGTGCTCGCTTGATCGTGACGCTAGTGCATGCGTTGCGCCGGCGGGGGCTTCAACGCGGGGTCGCAGCGCTATGCATCGGTGGGGGCGAGGCTACGGCTTTCGCGGTCGAAGTGTAGGCGAATTAGCTAGCGCTTTCGGTGGGTAGGGATATGCACGAATGCGGTGCGGATCGGGAAACGATTATGGCTACGATGCGTGCTTTGCGATGCAATCAAGTGAAGCTATGGCGTGAGCCGAGCTTCGCGAATGCCGAGCTTATGGCGGCAAGCTACCCCACACATCAGTTTCCGCCACATGTGCACGATGAATATGCCATCGGCGTGATTGAGCGAGGCGCCCAAGCCTACCTCGATGGTCAGGGTCGGCGCTCAGTCATGCCGGAGGGAACGATCTGTGCGATCAACCCAGGTAGTGTTCATGAGGGGCGGCCTGCGATCGAGGGGGGCTGGGATTATCGAATGGCGTACATCCCGGCAGATGAGTTCCTCTTGTTGCTTCAGGCGTACGACCCGAGTCTAAAGGGTAAACCCTATTTTCCGGATCTTGTTATTGACGACCCCGAGACAATGCAACTGTTGCTTGCGGCTCATCGTTGCTCCCAGTCGTCGGACGCCAGTCAATTGGAGAAAAGCTCACGCCTGACGGCTGCCATGTTTCAGTTGACGCTCAGGCATGGAGGTGCCCTTGGACGTTTGCGGCACCCTTTGGCAATGCCTGGCGCTGTCCGACGGGCGCGTGAGTACATCGATGCGAATCTGACAACGAACCCGTCGCTTGAGCATCTGTCGTGCGTTGTCGGTGTCAGTCCATTCCATCTGTTGCGCGAGTTCAAGCGGTGGCTTGGGATCGCTCCGCATGCTTACCTTATTCAGCGACGTGTCGCCCTAGCCAAAGGACTCCTGCTAAGGGGGCTGCCGTTACGCCAGGTTGCCTTGGAGGTTGGATATTGCGATCAGGGCCATCTGAGTCGTGAGTTTCGCCGGTTTTTCGGGGTTCCGCCCGGCAGGGCGCGCAAATAATATCCGCAAGATTGTCCAAAATGTGCGTTTTTTTTCAGCACACAATGTCGACTCACCGGCCGAATTGGGAGTCACGAAATGATCGATTTGCGTAGCGACACTTGCAGTCAGCCTACAGAAGCTATGCGTAGCGCCATGGCTTCTGCCGTGGTGGGCGACGATGTTTATAGTGACGACCCAACAGTAAAACAGTTAGAGCGGGAGGTCGCGGCGCTACTGGGTAAAGAAGATGCCGTCTACATGGTTACGGGCACGATGACCAATCAAGTGGGCATTCGGGCGCACACGGAACCTGGCGATGCCGTCCTCTTTGACCAGAATGCTCACGTCTACATTCTGGAGGGCGGGGCGCCCGCTGCTTTTTCGGGCGTACTGCCTCGTCTCTTACCTGGCAACCGCGGCGTTTTCTCGCCGGACGACGTTGCCAACGCGCTGGGCGTTTCTCACCGATTTTTCCCCAGCACGATTCCCGCGCCTGTGAAGCTGTTATGCCTGGAAAACACCCATAACATTGGGGGCGGGAAAATTTGGCCGTACGAACAGTTGGTGAGTGTATGCGAAATGGCTCGGTCACGAGGAATCGCGCTGCATCTTGATGGCGCGCGACTGTGGCACGCGACAGCCGCGACAGGTATTCCGGAGGCAGAGTACGCCAAGCACTTTGATTCAGTGAGTGTTTGTTTCTCAAAGGGGTTGGGTGCACCCGTAGGTTCCGCGTTGGCGGGTTCGAAAGATTTTGTCGCTCGCGCCCGTCGTTTCAAGCAACAGATCGGCGGCGGTTTTCGTCAGGCCGGCATTATTGCCGCAGGGGCATTATTTGCGCTGCGTCACAATCGTGATCGCTTGCAGGAAGACCACGAACATGCGAAGTTGCTCGCGCACAGAATCGCCAATTTGCCCGGCATAGTTCTCGATGTCGCAACGGTAGAGACGAACATTGTTCGGTTTGGTGTGACCAGTCTTCCTGCGGGGCAATTTGTAGAAAAGCTTTACGAGAAAGGGCTTCATGTCTTGCCGTCCGGCCCGGACGGGGTTCGCGCGATTCCGTACCTGAACATCTCTCGGAAGCAGATACTGGAAGCGATAGACATCATTGCCTGCGTGGCGGAAGCTAATGCGGACTCGGCTCAGGAAGGCAAGATTTCGAATCAGTCGGCAAGGTCAGGCTACTAAACTGTTAGTTGGGCGACCCGTCTGGTGGTGTCCTGAAAAGACGGGTCATGAATCGCCCCCGAGCCGGAAGGCCCTTGGAAGCAACGGGAGTGCGCTTCATTAAGTGGCCACCGCACGCCCGATCGAAAGAATGGGCCCGGTGGGCCGACCGATGGGTGAGCCTTGTGGCGGCTCCAGCGTAATTTCAAACAACTGATTCGGCTGGAGCGGTGGCAGATTTTCGATGGAAACCTCGACAGGCTCCCCGGCGCGTAGCAATCCCAGCGAAACCGGACCGGACCATCCGTCCGCCTTCGTCCATAGCTGTAATGTCTTATCCGCCTGTGTCGGTTCGGACTTCAGCGGGATCAGGCGCAGTTTCCGATCCGCCCCGACCTGCACCAGCCAGCCCGGGCTCTTATCCTGCGGCGACGCCAGGACAACGACGAATCGGGGCGTTGGTGTGCGGTCCTTCACACCTAAAATGACCGCAAGGACCAGCGCCATGCAGGTCACGGCACCGGAGGCTAGCCGCCAGAACCGGATATCGTCCCACCAGCGGCACCATATCGAATGCCGCGTGACCGAAACGCTTCGGCTAATGCGCTGCCAAAGCTGCACCGATGGCGTAAGCGGAGCGACGGTGTCGGCCAACGGTTGCAGGCGAGACTCCCACAGGGCAACCCTTGCGGCAAGGACAGGCTCATGCCGTAGCCGCGATTCCACGGCGCGTCTGCGCTCCCAGCTCAGAGTGCCGAGGACATATTCGCCTGCAAGTTCGTCAAGCGCGCTGAGTTCTTCCGGCGTCATTCCATGCACTCACGAAGGGATTGCAGGCCACGGCGTACCCAGGCCTTTACGCTGCCCAGTGGGGATCGGAGGCGCTCGGCGATTTCGCTATGCGAGTAGCCGTCAAGATACGCGTAAAGGATGCTGGCCCGACGGGGGGCGTCCAGCCGTTCGAGGCATTGGGCCAGACGGCCATGCATCAGCGGATCGGCAGCGATAGAAAACGCGTTCGGAACGTGCGTTGGGGTGGCGTTCACATGGGCGTCGAGCGTGTCTTCGTCCACATCGACCTCCTGATTCCGACGCCGTACCGTGTTGAGCGCCTGATGACGGACAATGCTGAATATCCACCCGCGGCCGGCACCGCGCCTGGCATCGAACGTCGCCGCTTGCGTCCATACCTTCACGAACGCATCGTGCACCACATCTTCAGCCAGTTGCCGGTCGCGCACGATGCGTTGCGCGACGCCTAGCAGATAAGCGGCGTCCTGCTCATAGAGTTGCCGCAATGCTTTTGGGTCTTGCCGAGCGCATGCGGCAATCGAGGCTTCGTAGTCAAACTCGTCCGTCTTTTCGTGCACAGGCACCTCTCGGAAGCGATCGGCGACACGTTGGCACATGCCGCCGAAGGTCGACTACGTTTTCCGAAAAATGACGTTGTCGCGTAATCCTATCAAGAGGCCTTCCAGAAAATGTAGTCAGCCTGATATTTGACGGTTTGTTTCGCGCCTTTGGTGGCCATACTGCATTGCGAGGTCGGCGCAGTGCCACCTTGGGTCGCGAGCCGCTGAATGTAGGTGATGCCCTGCATCGCGCCGGTCCCCGTCGCGGGATTCGCCTTGACCAATTGCAGCGGGATATTTCCAGTGCCTGCGGGCGATACGGCCACCTGTGTCGCCGTCACCTTAGAGCCGTCGCGGGATTCCCACGTGGCGGGCGGGCCGTAATACTTGCCGACAGCGTTTCCGGATCGATCGACCAGAACGGCGTCGGGCCCGACGAAGGCCCATTCGAACTGGCCCATCGCCTCTTTCTTTTCCCGGCACTCATACAGGATTTCCCCTTTGCCTACGGTTTGCATGGCGACGCGATGGCCGTCAGGCACTTTCACGGCATCGGCGACCGGTGCCGATGCACTGGGCATTGACATGTTTGCGGCGCAAGCGCCAAGAAGGAGGGGGGCGGTCAAGCTGACAAAGACGATGCGCTTCATGGCAAAACTCCTGTGTCCGTTTGATAAGGTCGACGCTCCAGATTCGGGAGCATCACTCTCTCTACACACGAGATGCCGCTTTGGATGCAGTCAATCGCAAATATTTGCGCCGACCAGGTCTCTCCGGAGGTGTCATTTTCGTCGTGGACGACGTCCTGCGGCCGTGAGCGCGTCCTGTAGTGCACGTGCCGTGATGGCGCGCAGAATGCGGGAAACAAAAAACCCGCGAAGACGTTATCTGTCGCGGGTTCTCGAATGCTACCGAATTTTCTTGCAAGTGTGTCTGGTGCCCAGGGCCGGAATCGAACCGGCACGCCTTGCGGCGGGGGATTTTGAGTCCCCTGCGTCTACCAATTTCACCACCTGGGCAGGTGTGCGGGCACCGAACGGTGTCGCAGCGTGAGTCGTTCGAAAAACCTGATGGCTTACCGGACGAAGGCGAGATTATGACCGAAATTTGCCCCGGCCACAAGCCCGCCGCATGCGCTTTTCTTCTCCGCCGCCAAGTGCCTCTCGGCTCCCCCGGCGACGGTAATGGCAGACGTCCAATGATCAGTCAGAGACGAACACAAACTTGCCGTTCTTGATCTGTCCCATCACGCCCGCCCGCTGATCCAGCCCCACGTGATCCTGCGGGCTCAGGTTCATGATGCCGTTGGGAATCGCCAGGTTATGCGTCGACTCCAGTGCGTCGCGCAACGCTACGCGGAACGCCGGGGTGCCCGGCGCCGCCACCTTCGCTGCACGCGGCACGGCATCGTTGAGCAAATCCCACACGCCATAGGCATCGGCCGCGAACTGGGTCACGGTATCGGTGCCGTACTTGGCTTCGTACTTCTTCGTGAACGCCAACGCTGCCGTGCGCGCCGGATGTCCCGCAGGCAACGTCTTGGCGACCACGCCCGGCTGCGTCGGGAACAACGTGCCCTCGACATCCTTGCCGCCGACACGAACGAAGTCGTAGGTCGCGATACCGTGCGTCTGATAAATCTTGCCGGTATAGCCGCGCTCCTGAAGCGTGCGCTGCGGCAGGGCCGCGGGGGTGCCGGAACCGGCCACCAGAATGGCATCCGGTTTGGCCGACATCAGCTTCAGGGCTTGCCCGGTGACGCTCGTATCCGTGCGGTTAAACCGTTCCTGCGCCACGATCTTCAGCTTGCGCAATTCGGCAAATTTCGTGAATTCCTTCAGCCAGCTATCGCCATAGGCATCGGCAAACCCGATAAAGCCTACCGTCTTGATGCCGTGGTTCGCCATATAGCGCGTCATCACGTCGGCCATCGCCGAATCGTTCGCGGCCATCTTGAACGCCCAGCGACGCTTTGCGTCCTGCGGCTCCACCGCGACTGCCGAGCCGATCAACGTGATCATCGGCGTTTGCGCCTCGGAAATCGGATCGAGCATCGCCAGTGCGCTTGGCGTGATGTTCGGCCCGACGATGACGTCGACCTTGTTCTCGCTGATCAACTTGCGCGTGTTCTTCACCGCCGTGCCCGGATCCGAGGCGTCGTCGAGAAAGACGTAATGCACCTTCTGCCCGCCGATCTGATCGGGCCAGAGTTGCATGGCGTTCTTGCTGGCAATACCGATGGCCGCCGCCGGTCCCGTCGACGACAGGTCGATGCCGACGGTCAGGTCGGCGCGTGCGGCCGTCGCCACACCGGTCAGGGTCAGAGTGAGCAGCAGGCCCGACAGGCGAATGCCGCGAAGCGTTGAGCGCATGAGGTCTCCTTTTGGTCGAATCGCATAAGCATACCGCACCGTCAGCGTTCGACCAGCCGGAAAAAATACGTCTCGGAGATGTCGCCGGGAGATTGTGTTTCGGCGTATTGACGACCGGATGCCGCCAGCGGTGCCCGAGAGTTGAGCACCGCTGGCGGCATCCGGAATACTTCAAAGCTCGTAGCTCTCGTGCTCGCCGCGCAACGCCTGTTCTACCAGCTTGCGGGTAAGGATGGGTGAAAGCAATTCAACCATCGTGAAGACATAGCCGCGCAGATAGGCGCCTTGCTTGAGCGCGACGCGCGTCACGTTGGTGCCGAAAAGGTGACCGACCTGAATGGCCCGGAGGTTGCGGTCGCGCTCCGGGTCGAATGCCACCCCCGCCAGAATCCCCACGCCCAGTCCCAGCTCGACATAAGTCTTGATGACGTCCGCGTCGATGGCTTCGAGCACGATGTCCGGCTGCATATGACGCAGCGAGAACGCCTGATCGATCTTGGCGCGTCCGGCGAACTGCGGGTCATAAGTAATCAGCGGGTACTTGGCCAGATCCTCGATGCCCACCGACGGCAATTGCAGCAGCGGGTGATCGGGCGGCACCACCGCCACGTGCTGCCACTGATAGCAGGGCAACGACACCAGATCCTTATAGCCGGCGATGGCTTCGGTGGCGATCGCCAGATCGGCCTGATCGTGCAGCACCATCTCGGCGATCTGCGTCGGGCTGCCTTGCAGAATCGACAGACGCACCTTCGGATAGCGCTTCTTGAACTCGGCCACGGCGTGCGGCAGCGAGTAGCGCGCCTGCGTGTGCGTGGTGGCGATGGTCAGGCTGCCCTGATCCTGTGCCGCGTAGTCCTTGCCGATCCGCTTGAGGCTTTCCACCTCCATCAGAATCCGCTCCACGGACTCGAAGATGATGCGCCCGGGTTCCGTCAGGTTACGGATGCGCTTCCCATGACGGGCAAAGATGTCCACGCCGAGCTCTTCTTCAAGCTCGATGATGGCCTTGGAAACACCCGGTTGGGAGGTGAAGAGCGCTTTTGCGGCTTCCGTCAGGTTGAAGTTCTGGCGGACGGCCTCGCGCACGAAACGAAACTGGTGCAGGTTCATTTGTATAACTTTAGAAAATATACAAACAATTTTTAATTCGTTTGAAGTATATAGCCTTTTCATTACAGTGGGTGCCACTGTTTCGATAACGTTATTCCTTTCAGGCATTTAGGACCCACCAGGAACGTCATTCATGTCGCTGTGGCTCGAACCCCTTTCCGGATTTGGCGTCGGCCTGCTGGTCGGCCTGACCGGTGTAGGCGGCGGCTCACTGATGACGCCCCTGCTCACGCTCCTGCTGGGCTACGCCGCGCCTGTCGCCGTGGGAACGGATCTGGCGTTTGCCGCGATCACCAAGAGTTTCGGGACGGTCGCGCACCGCTCGCACGGCCACGTGAAATGGCACATCGTGCGTCGGCTCACGCTTGGCGCACTGCCGGCGGCGCTGGTCACCATCCTGTTCCTGAAGCGTCTGGGCGGTATCGACGAGGCGGCGCTGCACGTCATCAAGCTGACGATTGCGGCGTCGGTGCTGCTCACGGTGCTCTCGCTGCTCTTTCGCGCCAAGCTGCTCGCGGCGTTGCGCGCGCATCCGAACTGGCAATTGACGGGGCGCTCGCAGGCGGTGGCGACAGTGATCGTCGGCGCGGTTATCGGCGTGCTCGTCACGATTTCCTCGATTGGCGCAGGCGCCGTGGGCGCGACGCTGATCCTGATGTTGTATCCGCAGTTGGAACCGGCCGAAGTCGCCGGTACCGATATCGCCTATGCGGTGCCGCTCACGGCTATTGCCGCGTTGGGTCATATCTGGCTCGAGACGGTGCACTGGGCACTGCTCGGCAGTCTGTTGATCGGCTCCCTGCCGGGGATCTGACTGGGCGCGAAGCTCACCCGTCATCTGCCCGAGCGCATCGTACGCGCGGCGCTGGCGGCGACGCTCACGCTCGCGGCAGTCAAGCTGGTCGGCTGACACCCCACATAAAACAAGGAGTTCGCGACATGCGAAACGAATCCCGCTGGGAGCCCACCCCGGCAGCCGTACCGTCGGGCGTGGCCGATGCCGAGCATCAGGACATGGCGTTGCTCGACGAAATGGAAGCCGTGCTGGCTGAGCGACTCGCCCGCATCGCTGGTTCGCACCGCAATGTGAAGTTCGCGAGCAGCCTCGCCGCCGAAGACATGCTCATCACGCACGTCATCCTGCGTCAGCAACTGCCGATCACCGTCTTCACGCTGAACACCGGTCGTTTGCACGAGGAGACGGTCGGCATGATCGACAAGATCAAGGCGCGCTACGGCTATGACGTCGTGCAATACGCGCCGCACACCGATGCCGTCGAGCAGTACGTCACCGAACATGGTGCGAACGCGTTCTACGAGAGCGTCGATCTGCGCAAGGCGTGCTGCCAGATCCGCAAGGTCGAGCCGCTGGGTCGTGCCCTCGCCGACGCCGACGCCTGGCTCACCGGCCAGCGTCGCGAGCAATCGGTCACCCGCGGCGAACTGGCCTTCGCGGAACAGGACGACGCCCGTGGCATCGCCAAATACAACCCGCTGTTCGACTGGACCGAAGCGCAAGTGTGGGCTTACCTGACCGCGCGCGACGTGCCGGTCAACCCGCTGCACGCACGCGGCTATCCGAGCATCGGCTGCGAGCCGTGCACCCGCGCGATTCGCCCCGGCGAAGACAGCCGGGCAGGGCGCTGGTGGTGGGAGTCGCGCGACAGCAAGGAGTGCGGGCTGCACGCGAGCAATCTGAGCAAGATCCCGGTGTCGGTGCAGTCGAACTGATCGAGCGGAATGCCGGGCAACAAGATAGAAGACGATGTGACGGACAGACGACACTGACGCACATCGGGCAACAAGACTCTCGAAAAATTCGGAATCACTCGGAATCGTCAAGGAAGGGAACACTATGGGTGCGATGCACGAAGTTGCGCAGGCCAATGGCTCGCGAATGGATCATCTGGACTGGCTCGAAGCCGAATCGATGTACATCCTGCGCGAGGTCGTGGCGGAGTGCCGTAAGCCAGCGTTGCTTTTCTCGGGCGGCAAGGATTCGGTCGTGGTGCTGCACCTGGCACTCAAGGCGTTCGGTCTCGGCCCGGGCCGCAAGACCCAACTGCCGTTCCCGCTCGTGCACATCGACACGGGCCACAACTATCCGGAAGTGATCGAGTTCCGTGATCGTCACGCCGAGGCGCTGGGCGCCGAGCTGGTCGTCGGCCACGTCGAAGACTCGATCGCGCGCGGCACGGTGCGCCTGCGTCGCGAAAACGATTCGCGCAACGCGGCGCAGGCCGTCACGCTGCTGGAAACCATTGACGAATACGGTTACGACGCCATGATCGGCGGCGCCCGTCGCGACGAAGAAAAGGCGCGTGCCAAGGAGCGCATCTTCTCGTTCCGCGACGAATTCGGTCAGTGGGACCCGAAGGCGCAGCGCCCGGAACTGTGGCACCTGTTCAACGCCCGTCTGCATAAGGGCGAGCACCTGCGCGTGTTCCCGATTTCGAACTGGACCGAGCTGGACGTGTGGCAATACATTGCGCGCGAGAACCTCGATCTGCCGTCGATCTATTACTCGCACGAGCGTGAGATCGTGCGTCGCAACGGGCTGCTCGTGCCGGTCACGCCGCTCACGCCGAAGCAGGATGGCGAGACGAGCGAACTGGCGCAGGTGCGCTTCCGTACCGTGGGCGACATCAGCTGCACGTGCCCGGTGGCCAGCGTTGCCGCGAGCCCGGTGGAGATCATCGCCGAGACGGCCGTGACGGACATCACCGAGCGCGGCGCCACCCGCATGGACGATCAGACGTCCGAGGCGGCGATGGAGCAGCGCAAGAAGCAAGGGTATTTCTGATTCGCCGGCACGCACCGCGATCAGATCCACGTTCAGACACACCGGCCCGCAGCGCGACACACCGCATCGCTCCGGGGCCAAGCAATCGAGTTGAAAAGATCATGAGCCTCACCCCGCATCAGGAAGACCTCGGCGTGCTGCGTTTCATCACGGCAGGCAGCGTCGACGACGGCAAGAGCACGCTGATCGGCCGTCTGCTGTACGACAGCAAGTCGGTGCTGACCGACCAGCTCTCCGCTCTCGCACGCGCCAAGCACAAGCGCACCGCCGGCGAAGACATCGACTTCTCGCTGCTGACCGACGGCCTCGAAGCCGAGCGCGAGCAGGGCATTACCATCGACGTCGCCTACCGCTATTTCACGACGGCGCGCCGCAAGTTCATCATCGCCGACACGCCGGGCCACGAGCAGTACACGCGCAACATGGTCACGGGCGCATCGACGGCGCACGCCGCCATCATTCTGGTCGATGCCACGCGTGTGACCGAAGTGGACGGGCGCACCGAACTGCTCGCACAGACCAAGCGTCACAGCGCGATCGTGAAGCTGCTGGGTTTGCAGCACGTGATCGTGGCCATCAACAAGATGGACCTGATCGACTACAGCGAGACGGCGTTCGACAACATTCGCGCGGCGTACCTCGAACTGGCGCAGCGCCTCGGTTTGCAGGACGTGCGCTTCGTGCCGGTCTCGGCGCTCAAGGGCGACAACATCGTGTACGCGAGCGAGCGCATGCCGTGGTATCAGGACGAGCCGCTGCTCGACGTGCTCGAATCGCTGCCGGTCGCGCAGACCGGCGGTGAGCTGCGCTTCCCGGTGCAACTGGTCGCGCGTCAGGACGGCTCGCATGCCGACGACTTCCGTGGCTACATGGGCCGCGTGGAATCGGGTTCGGTACGTGTGGGGCAATCGTTGCGTGTGCTGCCCGCAGGCCGCACGGCTACCGTCGCGGAAATCGTCGGCCCGCGCGGCCAGATCGAAGAAGCGTTCGCCGGTCAGTGCGTGACGATCCGTCTGACGGAAGACGTGGACGTGTCGCGCGGCGATACCTTCGTGGGCGCGGACTCCTCGCTGGAGCCGTCGCGTAAGCTTTCCGCAGACGTCTGCTGGTTCGACGAAGACGCGCTCGCGCCGCAACGCAAGTACCTGCTCAAGCAAGCGACCAGCACGGTATACGTGAAGATCGGCAGCGTGGACACGGTGCTCGACGTCAGCACGCTCTCGCACGGCACGGACAAGACGACGCTCGCCATGAACGATATCGGACGCGTGCAATTGAGCCTGCAAAAGCCGGTGGCGGCCGACACATACGATGCCAACCCGGCCACGGGCGCCTTCGTGCTGATCGACGAAGCAACCCACCACACGGTGGCAGCCGGTATGATTCGTGCGCTGGCGGCCTGATTCCGGTCGCCTCGCCCACGTAGTCTCGCATTGGCACGGCACGCGGTGCGCATGAGCGCGCCGGTGCCGGCAAAGAAAATCGACGGACCCACGAAACGACGGCAGCATCATGACGACGACGCACGCACCCCAATCGCAACCGGTTCAACGACCGGGCAAGGTCTATCTGGTGGGCGCTGGTCCGGGTGCCGCCGACCTGATCACGGTGCGCGGCGCACGTCTGCTGGCACAAGCGGACGTGGTGCTTCACGACGCGCTCGTCGAACCGGAAATGCTCGCGCTGTGCCCGCAGGCGAAACTCGTCGCCGTGGGCAAACGCTGCGGCAAGCTCTCCAGCGCGCAGCAATTCATCAACAAGCAACTGATCGATCACGCCCGTACACATGGGCTGGTCGTGCGCCTGAAAGGCGGCGATCCCATGCTATTCGGCCGGGCAGACGAAGAACTGCGCGCGCTGGAAGCCGCAGGGGTCGAGGTCGAGGTCGTGCCGGGCATCACGGCGGCGCTCGCCAGTGCCGCTTCGCTCGGACGTTCGCTGACCCTGCGCGGCGTGTCGCGCAGCGTGGCGTTCGTCACGCAAAGCCGCGCGCCGGGATCGCCGGAGATCGCGCAGGACGCGTCTGCGGATTCGCTCGTCTACTACATGGGCCGCGACGCCGCCGCGCGCATCGCCTCGGAACTGATCGGGGCGGGCAAGTCGCCGGGGACCCCGGTGGCGATCGTCGAGTCGGTGACGACATCACGCGAGCGCCGCATCGGCATGACGCTCGCCGACTTGCGCGACGGCGTTGCCGTCTCGTGGTTCGACAGTTCGCAACCCAGCGTGATATTGGTCGGCGAGGCGTTTGCCGACGTGCTGGCGCAACCCGAACTTCAGGCGCACGCCGACACGCAACCGCCGGTGTCGGCGGCCGCGTAAGCGGGCCTAAAGCACACCAAAGCACACCAAAGCACACCCAAAGCACAACTCAACCGACGTTCGGCATACGAACGGCGGCAATGCCAGGGTTCGGGTGTTCGATACCGTGCATTTCGCGCAGGTGTCGGTGCGGATCGTGCACGCCGCCCCATCGGAAGCTTTGAATCGCCAGCGCAACGATCGCGAGCCCTTTCGTCACGGGATGTCCCTGCATGACGATCAGTCTCGCAAGTCCCATCGAGAGACCGACCTCCCCGATGAGCTCGGCAATCGAGAGCTCGCCCTTCGCATCCACAGACGCCACCAGTGCCTTCGCACGATCCATCGATCGCTGCACGTCGCGCGCGCCTTTTCGCGTCATCAGCCTGTCGACGACGTCCTCGACGGACACGCTTCGTCCGCGCTGATTTACCGCATCGATCAGGCTTCGCAGCGCTGCTGTGGCCCCGGCCTGTGAAGACAACGCATCGAGGTGCTTCATGATGCGCGACAACGTTTCCCGTTTGTGCAAAGGCGTGCGGTCTGGGCCGTGCTTCAGACCGATTTGCATAACAAGAACTCCTGTGAAGTGTTGGGCTGAGTCGATGGGAAAGTCAAAGTCGGAGGGCGACGCGTACCGGCACCACATCGTTGAAGTCACGAAACAGGTGCACGTTTGCCAGAAAGGTCAGATCGATTTCCTTCGTCCCGATGGCATAAGCTCCGCCTTCCCTGACCAGTTCGTATGGACCCGCCATGGCATTCAGATGCGTGCGCACAACGTCGATGATCGTCCGGCTGTCCGAGTGCGAAACGAGGGCTAGCGCCGGATCGAGAAAGTAGTACTGCGCAGCGGCGCCAGTGCGAATGTGCCGGCCCATCAGGAGCGTGCGGGTTCCGGCCGAAATTTCGAACGCACGCTCGGTGTCCTGTGCGCCGTTGAAGAGTGTGTCGAGTGTCTCGATGCCCAGAGAGAGGGATCGCTGGGGCAAATACTTGAGCTCGATACGTCCTAGTTCGCTGAGATCCTGCATGAGTCGTTCCGTGGCGGATGGCGGCAGTGCTGCCGCGCGATTGAAGACGGTCACCGCCGTTTCAACCGGGAAGTTCTCGCTCAGGAGCGGGCACGCCCGCAACAGTCCGTTACGGACATGCCCGAGATAAACCCGTGCGCGCTGCGTGACCGGTTTGTAGAGCGCTCCCAGCCGTGTTGCCTCGTCGGATAGCGGGCTGATCACGAACGTCTCGGCAGCATCCAGTACGTCTTGCAGATAGTCGATGCGCCCGGCGAGCTTGCCGAGGGTTTCGGCGTCCGTCACCGAAAGGTCGATGAAGTCGAGTTTCAGCAGGCGCAGTTGCCATTGCAGCGGGATGGCGTTGCCCGCAGTGTCTGCATTTGTCACGGCGCGCCGCGCGCTCTCGAAGACCGGATCGCGCAAATCGCGCAATTCGTCGAAGCGGGCGCGAAAGCCCTGATCGATGCGCCAGGCGGTGTCCGGATCTTCCAGCTCGGGCGCCGCAAAATCCGCCTGGGTCACGACATGCCAGCGCCCCGATTGCGAACGGCGCAGGAGCGGGGCGTCTTCCTTGATCGCTTCCGAGGCGGATTCCGGCGCCATGCGGAAAAAGCCGGTCTTGCTATCGAGCGAGAGGTAGGCGCGCGTGTCTGAGTCGATGGCGGCGTAGAACCTGCCGTCCACGCGGTGCAGGCCGAGGATCAGCGCGTCTTCGGCGCGAGGGGCCTGCGATACGAAATACTTGTAGCGGGCGTCTCCGCGCAGAAACAACATCACCTTGAAACGTGAGGCTGCGATGCCTTGCGCCCCGATCGCGGATAAGGAATTCTCCCACCCTTGTTTGAACAGTGCGCTGTCGTGGGTTGCCAAGCCGACGCCCATGCCGATGGCGCCGACGCCGGCGTCGACGACCGAGTAGGCCAGACTGAGGGGGCGTGCGAACGGCAGTGCCCAACTGCCCAGCCCGAAAGCCAGATCGACTTTCGAGAACTTGTCCATCAAGTTGAGCACCGGGCGGTACTCGGACTTCACGGTCGAGGGCGCGGGGTGATTGTGCTGCGTCTCATAGGCTGATGCGATGGCGGTGAAGGTGTCGACCGACGTGGTGTCGCGTACGCCTCGCATGTCGATGCTCGGCGCGTTGTACCACGTGGCATTGCCGGGTGCGCCGTCGAACAGGCTGACGATGCGCTCGCGCGTCGCGTCGCTGCGAACTTGTTCGGTGAACCACCGGGACATCCGGTCGCGGTCATCGAAACTGTAGATTCGCATGCCACCGGGGTAGGGGGCGATCAGCAGACAGGGCGAGCGACCCGGAATCGAGACGCGCATCAGCCGGGATTTCCATTGGCTCACCCAGAGCCACTCCCGCTCGACTTCGGGGGTCTTGATTTCGTTGTCGAGGTCATCGCTGCCAAGCCGGCCGATTTCGATCGGTCCGGCAATCCGTGTCGCGATGTGCACCTGATCCACGGACATGCGTTGTCGGCTCCGGGACATCCACACCTGCGCAATGAACTCGGACTTGAGCACCTTGCGGACTTTGCCGCGCGATGTCTCCCAGAACTTCGCGTCGGCCCGATCGATGTGCTGCCTCAGTTCATTCATCGAGCCCTCATCCAGGACGTCATTCACCGTCAAGGGTTGTTGGGCCGGTTTTTTCACGCTGTACACGGAGGTGTACTGGCTGCCCACTTCCGGGAGAAGCAGCGTGAGCTGTTTCGTATCTTCCGACGGAACCGTGCCGAGCATCACGGCCTCGGTCAGCGATTGCACGTTGCGCCCTGCGGCGCGGACATAGATCAGATCGCCGTTGGCTGGTGTTACGCCAAGGGTCGTCAGCCGGCGGCCGAGGTGGCGCCGCACGAGCTGTCTGACCTGAGGAACGGCCGTCGAAATGTCGTATCTCAGCAATTCCACGTGGGCCACGCTATTGACGTCGCGCAAGGTGATGCTGACCGGCTGGCCCGGCAACGACACGCCTGCGGACTGACTCTGCTCCCGGAGTGCCTGCAGGCCCTGCTCCACGGTCTCCGACTTCACGCCCGCGAGCCATGTCAGGTACTGCGCAATGCGCGGCCCCGTATCGTGGTGACTCGCGTGTAGTGAACCCTCTGCCTTGACGGTATCCAGGGTGGCCTGCATCGCCATCGCGACGGGCCCTTGCGCTGTCTGTCGGCTCAGTTTCGTGACGCGGATACCGTTCAACGCCTCGGTCTGAAAGGCACGCGGGAGCCGTTCGCACAGCGTGTTGCGCAAACCGAGTGCGTTGTTTTCGATGTCGCGCAACAGCGCCTGCGGCGACGCGAACGCACGCCACGCCGCCGCATCTCCCTGCAGATAGAGCAACGTCGTGCCATTGCCCGCCGGCTCTGTCACGACACAGCTCCCGGCGGGGGCGACGACGTGGTCTTTCTCCTCCTGACGGATCGTAAATTCGAGGCGATGGGTGGCAAACAAGATGCCTGACGCATCGTTTGACAGCGACAGATTGGTCAGTGCGCTCTGTCCCAGATAGAACGGCCGATTGCCGATCAGCGCATGCGTGTAACCGAGCGACAGTTCGTCGAGCGCGAACGCGGTGCCGATGGCCTGCGTGAGGCTTGAATTTGCCTTCGTCGCCAGTTCGGGCGGCGACTCCCACGTTTTCGCGGATCTGTCGTCGCACGCCGTGCGCCATCGCCTGACGATGTCGTCGAATCGCGTCGAGGTCATGACGGTGGGCGCTTCATATACGGCACCGGCGAGCGTCATGCGACTGACATCGAAGCTCACGCCGTCATCCGGGGCGGTGATGTTCAACTGGCCCGAGCGAATGAGTTCGGCCGCGTCGTGCAGCGGCCAGTAGGTGACGCGCTGCAGACGTCCTCCATTTTTGGCCGGTGCGTGGCGCCTTAGTCTCAGCTCGGTCCGGTCGATCCCGGAAAATTCTGTCGCGTTGGCGAGCAGCCCGTCGAGCAGCGTGCGTTCCGACGGTGGCGCCGTGAACGTCAACAACGGCGAAAACGACTTATGAAGCTCCGTGTGCGCGGCGCCACGGTGTCGCCACAGGTGCGCAATGTCGAAAAGACTTTGCAGCGCAGGCGAGGCGCGCATCTCGGTCGTCGCGGGCGATGCGTCGATGGCCGTGCGTTTGATGATCAAGGGAGACGCCGTGGTCGCGCCATCGACTCCCGGCAACGCGAGCGGTGTGAACGATGAGATGGCTGCCAATGCGGCGTCCACCTGTGCGGACACCGGGGCCGCAGCATCGGCCACATAGCGGGAGGCATCGGCAAACGTCTGCGCGAGCCGGTCGAGAAGGGCTGTCTCGGAGGTGGCTGGCGAGATGCTCTGCGATGGCAGGTCGGGTATGCCATCGAAGGCAGAGGGCGGCGCGTAATACGGCGTCTGCCCGCTATCGGGCCGGTACTGCGCCAGCGATGTGGCGTAGAGCAGCCCGAGCGCACAGCCGGTTTTCCCTGAACGCTTGAGGCGCGGCAGGAGAGCAACCTGCGTTGGTTCGACTTCATGTGGGAGCGCGAGCGTGAATCGGGGATCGTGCACAGGCGTCTTGCTCCCGAGCAGCAGGAAGTCTTGCCATGCCCCCGTGATCCATTCGCGCCACTCGCAAAAGTAGCGATGCCAGGCGCTGCCGTAACGGGCGGACTCTGCGCTCGGCACGTGCTCGCGAGTCAGTGAGCGCGCCAGATCGCGCAGTGAACGTCGGCTGAGGAGGCGACGACAGACGTCTTCGACCGTTTCCCGCTGTGTCCGTCGAGCGAGCGCTTCGGGCAGCATGTTCACGAGGTGGATGGCGAGTTGCGGCGCCTCGTCGAACACGTCGGCAAACTCGCCGATGAGCGTATCGTTCAATGCCGCCAGATCGTGCTGCGGCACGTTGACTTCCGCGAGGCGGAGCATCAGGCCGAGGGCGGGTTGGGCTTCCGGGGGCCCGTCGACGATGGCATTCGCCCCCGAGGCCAGCCGGTCGAAGCGGGTGATCCCGGCGAGTGGGCTGGTGTGCACCATGCGTTCGGAGTCGACTGGCCGGGGGGCCAAGGCGCCTGCCGCAGGAGACACACGGGTTGCGTTTGGAAACATGCCTGAGCTCCCATCGGAGAGGAACTGCCGTGCAATGACATGGGGCCGACGTGTGTGACGTGAAGCATGGCGCGCCGGTCGTTCGACACCAGTCTGTCGGCGCACCCATGCAGCAGCTTGCAGATAGTGTTCAAATCGTCGGGATCGTCGGGATCGTCGGGATATGGGCCGTCAGGTGAGATCGACGTCAAATGTGCAGGGCAACGCGCGCCAGCACCGGCTCCGTATAGTCGCGGTACAGCATCACGTTGGCGAGCCTGGACAAGTCGATTTCTTTCGTCTCGATGGCGAGCACCGAGCCCCGTCTGATCAGGTCGTATACGCTCGCCATGGCATTGAGGTGAGCGCGCATCATGCTCAGTAGCTTCGCGTAATCCGGATGCACGATGATCGCTACAGCCGGGTCCATGAAGTAATACTCCGTAGCCCCGGTGTCACGCATACGCCGACCTAGCAACAGCGTGCGCGTGCCTGCTGTCACTTCATACGCCCGGGCGCCTTGTCGTGCGCCATCGAACAGTGTGTCCAGACTGGGGAATCCGAGCGATATCGGTGGCGACTCGATGTAGCTGAGCGTGGCCTGACCGAACTCGTTGAGATCGTTGACATAGTCGCTGGTGACCGAGGGCGGCCATCGGCCGATGCGATTGAACATCTCTACCATCGATTCGATTCGCAGTGACGGCGACACCAGGGCACACGCGCGCATCAGTCCTGCATGCACGTGGCTGATGTAGACGCGCGGGCGCTGGATCACTTCCCGATATACCGCGCCCAGACGCTGCGCATCGCTGGACAGCGGACTGATGACGAAGGGTTCGGCGGCATCCACCACGTTTTGCAGAAAGTCGATGCGCCCGGCCAGCGTGCCGAGTCTTTCCAGGTCTTGCTCCGACAGATCGAGAAATTCGAGCTTGCGCAACCGCAATTGCCAGCGAAGCTGCGTGTGCGTGCCGGAGGTGCCCGAACTCGTGACCGCGCGACGGGCGCGTTCGAAGGCGGCATGACGTGCATCACGCAACTGATCGTGGCGAGCCCGGAAGCCCTGATCGATACGCCACGCCGTTTGCGGCTCATCCAGCGCCGGCACCTGAAACTCGGATTGCACCGGGACGTGCCAGTGACCGCTGGGCGAGCGCGTCAGGAGTGGTGCGCTGTCGCTGACCGATGCGCCCGGATCGGCGTCGATCATGCGGAAAAATCCGGTCATCTCATCGAATGACAAATAGGCGCGCGTGTCCGAGTCGATGGCCGCATAGAACCTGCCGGCAACGCGGTGCAAGCCCTCGATCAGGGCCTCCTCTTCGCGCGGGGCGTCGGCGACGAAGTACCTGTAGCGCAGGTCGCCCTTCAGTATCATGAGCGCCCGAAAGTGCGCCGCTCTCATGCCTTGCGCACCGATGGCGGATAGCACGGAGTGCCACCCCTGCCTGGACAAATCCGAATCGTCGGTCATGAGGCCGCCGACCATGCTGATTACGCCGACCCCCATGTCGACCGCAGAGTAAGCGATGCTGATCGGACGGGCTGCCGGCAGCAGCCAGGTGCCCACGCCCAGCGCCAGATCGAATTTCGCCATCAGATCCATGATCGTCAGCACGGGACGCGTGCCGGATTCCGTGCCCGCGTCATGTTGCCAATGCGTTTGCTGACGCATCTCATACGCCGATGCTACCGCTGTGAAAGTATCGCGCGCGAGTGTCTCTCGCGCTCCCTTGTCGTCGAGACTGGCCTTCGCAAGCCACGCGGCGTCGGGCAAGGTGAATTCGGAGAGTGTCGATGCGATGCGCGCCCGCGTCGTATCGTTGCGCATTTGCTGATCGAACCACGTCGTCAATTGCGAGCGATCGTCGAAACCATACACGCGCAGGCCTTCGGAGTAGGGGGCGATCAACAGGCATGGCGTCTGCCCGGCGATCGATGCGAGCATCAGCGTGGTAGCGCGCCCGGCAATGCGCAACCACTCCCGCTCCACCCCCGGTGTTTCGATGACCTGTGCGAGGTATTCACCGTTTAGCCGACGCAGTTCGATGGGGCCGGCGATGTGCGACGCGATGGTGACCAGACTGTCCGACATCTGTCCATGCGTGCGGTGTAACCAGACTTGCGCGATGAATTCGGATTTGATGACGTTGCGGACGTGATCGCGCGACGTGTCCCAGAACGTCTGGCTGGCGCTGTCGAGTTTCGTCCGTAGGGTTTCGGCAGACGCGCTGTCGAAGACATCTTTGAAGACAGGCGCGCGGCCCGAACCAGCCATGTTTTGCAGGCCGTGAGCACCCTGCACGAGCAGCGGCAGGTCGGCGAACTTGTCCGTGTCGAGCGACGCACTGAGGACAACGTCGGTGAGCGATCTTGCTTCCAGCCAACCGACTTTGACATAAACGGTGTCGGGGTCGATGCGATGCGCCCCGCACCGCTTCAACTGCGCTCTGAGATGGTGCTGTGTCATGAGGCGCACGCGCGGGATCGATGACGATACCCGGTGTCGCAGATCCGCGAGGTGACCGATTGCCGAGACGTCACGCAGCGACACTTCGGGCAACTTGCCGACGGCGCGAGGGTTGTCGGAACGCATCTGCGCCCGGCGCTGTTGCAGACTGAGCGCCACAGCGGGCGAGTTCGCGCCGGAAAGCCACGCGAGATATTGCGCGAGGCGAGGGCGTGTGTGCGTGCCGACGAGCGGTAGCGGGCCGTCCGCCGCGATCGTGGCGAGCGTGGCCTGCGTTGCGAGTTCCAGTGGCTGTTTGACCTGTTGATGCCGCAGCGTGATCGTGGGCACCTGCGTTTGGGCGCACCGGCGCAGCGATAGCGGCAGACGGTCGCACAGCAGGTTGAGCAGCGCCGCTTCGTTGTTGCCGATGTCGTCGAGCAATGCCTGTTTGGACGCATAAGCTCGCCACGATTGCGTGTCGCCTTGAACGTAGAGCAGCGTGGTGTCGTTTGCGGACGGCGCACTGACCACGCACGTGCCCGCAGGCGTGGCCGTCTGCCACGTGCCATTGCCGATGCGTACGGAGAACTCCAGCCGATGGGAGGTGAAGACGTGGTTCGACGGATCGTCCGAGAGCGAAATGTTGGCCAGTGCGGCTTGTCCCAGATGCAGGGCCCGATTGGGGAGAACCCCGTTGTTCCGGGCCAGCGACAGATCGCCTGCCGCCAGAGCGGTGCTCACCGCAGTGGTCAGGCTGGCGTTCGCCCGCTGCGTCAGATCGCCGGACGGGTTCCACATCCTGGCGGCTCGCTCCCGGCACGCCACGATCCATCGCGAGACGATCTCACCCAATCGCGTCGCCGACAGGAGCGAGGGCGTTTCGTAGACGGCGCCTTCCGGCGTCTCGACGCAAACATCGAAGTCGACGTCCGCGTCCGCTTCGGTCAGGTTGAGTTTGCCGGCACGGATGTGGTTGGCCGCGTCCGGCAGCGACCAGTACGTCACCCGCTTGGTCCGGCCGCCGTTTTCAGACGGCATGTGGCGCCTGAGCCTGAGTTGGGTCACATTGGACGAGCGGAGTTCGTCGGCGTCACCGAGCAGGCCGTAAAGCAGCGTTTCCTCAGTCGGCAAGGGCGTGAACGTGAGCATCGGGCTGAACCGCGCATGCAGCGCCTGGTGGGCCGCGACACGGTGTCGCCACAACTGGGCGACATTCATCAGATGCTGCATTTCCGGCGAGGCGGACATGCCGGGGAAGGGCGACGCGTTTGCCTTGCCGTTCGTGACGAGGAGGGCCGGTCTGGAAGGCAGGTAGGCGTTCACGGCAGGTAAGCCGCATGACGGGAGAGACCGGAGCCGTTCAAGTGTCGCGTGCAGCGCGCCGGCGGCAGGCATGGAGAGTGCCGTCGCGAGGCGAGTCGAGTCCGCGATTATCCGGCTGATACGGTCGAGCATCGTCTGGTCCGCTTCGGGCATCGCGGTGATGTCCTCGGGGACATCGAAGACGGCGTCGCCGGCGATCGGCTCGCTCGATGCGGGGAATGCACCCGGCAGTCGGTCCGGCTGCCCCGGGCGCTGTTGATGACATCCCGACGACAGGAACAGCAATCCCAGCAAGTACCCTGTCTTTCCGCTGCGGGTGAAATCCAATGCGGGCACGTCGTGCGAACCGCGCGACGGACTCGTCGACGTGTTCGTCAGCGTGATGCCGCGATCGTCGGCACACGCCCCGCTACCCAGCAGTAGAAACGTTTGCCACGCCTTGACGATCGACGTTCGCCAGTCGCGAAAGTAGCGCCACCATGCACTGCCGAAGCCGGGCGTTGGTGGGGGAGACGTTGTCTCGCATGCTTCGAACGATTTGGGATCGGGCTGGACGATCTCGTCGAGTAGTGCTTCACAGACTTCCGCTACGGGCGTCTCTGGCCTTCGTCCGGCAAGTTCGCCGGGGAGCCTGTCGAGAAGGTAGGTCGCCCGCGACGGATCGTCGCCGAACGTGTCGGCAATCCGTTCGATGAGGTTGTCATTCAGCGCGGCGAGGTCTTCGACCGGGACGTTGTGTGCAGCCAGCCGTAACAGGAGACCCAACGCCGTGCTGGCTTCCGGTGACTCGCCGAGCATCGTGCAAGCCGACGTGGACAGCGCCTGGAAACCTGTCACGTCTGCCACCGTGCGATGGGCAGGCGTTTCGACGGATGTCTCGTCAAACCCGGCACGTGGCGTCGCTGCCGTCCGCGTTCCTGCTGCGTTTACCTGCATATCGAAACCTCCGTCGGCTCAGGACTCAGGTGATGGGGGTAACCGGGGGCTGACCCTCGGCGCAAACACGCATGGTCAAACAAAACGCATCGCTACCCGAATCAGCACGGGCTCGGTGTACTCGCGCACCAGATACACCTCGTCAAGCCAGACCAGATCGAGCTCTCTGGCGTCGACAGTGTAGGCGCCGTCTTCACTGACCACGCCGTAGTCACTCGCCATTGCGGAGATATGCGCGCGCGAGTCCGAGCAGCGTCGGATAGTCGTTGTGCATGACCATGGCCGCCGCAGGGTCCACGAAGTAGTATTGTGTTTCGCCTTCCGCTTGAAGACGGCGTCCGAGCATCAGGGTGCGGGTACCTGCCGTCACTTCGAACGCGCGTGCTCCGGTGCTCGGGCCATCGAATAGCGTGCTTAGCGTCTGGATGCCGACGTTCAGTGACGGTGTGTCCAGGTACCGGGCTGTCATGCTGCCGATTTCCTGAAGATCGGACATGAGCCAGAACGACTCCTGAGGCAGCAATCGTGCTTGATGGTTGAACAAGCCGATCATGTTTTCCAGCGAGTAGTGCGATGGGACCAGCGCGCACGCGCGCAGGAGTCCCGTGCGGACATGACCGAGGTACACGCGAGGTCGCTGCGTGATGACCCGGCAAACGGCGCCCACACTCCATCGTTGGACAGGTCCTCGACGGGGATACCCTGCTCGGTCAGTCGAAGCATCAGCCCCAGCGCGGGCTGCGCTTCGGGCGGCTCGTCGAGCATTGCGCAGGCTCGTGTGGAGAGAGAATTGAATCGGGCAATGTCGTAACGCGTGTCGTGGCTCGTCGCGTTAGCGAGGCCGTCCAGGCTATCGAGACGATTCGGCGCGAAGGTGTGTGTCGTCAGTGCGTTGGGTAGGGTGGCGGGCATATCGGAACTTTCGTCGACGAAAAAAGGCCCGCGGTACAGCGCATGTGACCGGACTGCGCCAGTGGGCGTGTGCACGGGGCGTACGGCGAAAGTCTGCCGGGGGAGCCCCCCCGCAACTTGCAAATTGTGGTCAACGCCGTGCAACGCGAACGATTGGGAGGCGGCCCGGTACGTGCATGTGAGTACGCGGTGCGACGACACAAGGCACTGGCATACCGAATGTCAGAACGACGACGCAAGGGAGGGGGAGCGGAAGGGGAAGGAGGAGCGGAGGTGGAGCTGAGGTGGAGTTGTGGCGGGAAACGCCGGGCGAATCCGTCTGTGGTCAGCGGCGATCCAGTTCGCCTGCGCAGTACGTCGCGAGCGCCTGAATCACGGCGGCGTCCTCGCCGATGGCAGCGCTCACGCGCAGGGTGACGCCGGGGTGTGCGGCGCGGCAGGCGTCGACGAGCACCGGCAGATCGCGCCGGACGTGGCCGCCCTGACCGAGAAAGACGGGCACGACGGTAATGTCGGCGCTGCCTTGTGCGACGAGTGCGTCGACGGCATCGGCCAGACTGGGCGTCATCAGTTCGAGAAACGCCAGGCTGACGTTGGCGTCGGGGCGCTGCGCGACCAACTGGTCGCGCAGGCGCTCGAACGGCTCGGCCCACCGCGGATCGCGCGAACCGTGGGCGAAGAGAACGACACCGGATTTGCCGCGCATCGTCGTCACCTCAATGCTTGTCGACCCAGCGCAACGCCCCGATGGCGAGCACCAGATAGAGCAGCGATGGCAAGGCCGCCGTGAACCACGCCGGCCAGGTGTTGAGCAGCCCCAGATGAGAGAACAGGTTGTTGAGCAACTGGAAGCTCATGCCGAGCATGATGCCGCCGAACACCTTCAGGCCGATGGCCCCGGCGCGCGCATGGAGATAGGCGAACGGCAGCGCCAGCGCCATCATCACGAAGACGGCGAACGGGTACAGCAGCTTCTGCCACAGCGCGAGGTTGTAGCGGTCGGTGTTCTGCTGGTTTTCCTTCAGGTGGCCGATGTAGCGGTACAGACTGCCGATCGCCATGTTGTCGGGCGAGACCATCAGCACCGACAGGATCTGCGGCGTGAGTTCCGAGCGCATCTGCACCGTGTCGATGTGCACCTGCTTGCTCTGCACGAGGGCGCGTAGCGGGTCGGTGCTGGTCGTGGCGTCGGTCGTCGCGGCGAAGACCGTCTCGGATACGTCCGTCAGTTTCCAGTAATTCGGGGCATCGAACTGGCCGAGCTTGGCCAGTCGCACGCTGTCGAGCCGCAACTTGTCGTCGAACTCGTAAATGCGCACGTTGGCGATGGTGTTATCCGGATTGAGCGTGCCGACGTTGATGAAGCGGGTCACGCGCTGACCGTCCTGATCGATGGTGTCTTTCACCCAGACACCTGAACGGAAGCCCGCCGAGACCGAACTCCCCAGGGCTTCGAGGCGAATCTTCTGTGCCAGTTGCTCGGCGCTCGGCGCGATGTACTCGCCGATGACGAAGGTCATGAGCACCACCGGGAACCCGATCTTGAGCAGCGAGCGCAGCGCCTGCCCCGTCGACAGTCCCGAAACGCGGAAGATGGTGAATTCCGAATTGCCGGCCAGCTGCGCGCAGACATAGATGGCGGCGATCAGCGAGGCGACCGGAATGATTTCGTACATGCGCTGCGGCGCGAACAGCAGCACGTAAGCCAGCGCATGCTGGAAGCGGTAGCCGCCTCGCCCGACATCACCGAGTTCGCTGACCAGATCGAAGAAGACGAACAGGCCGACGAACGCCAGCAGCACGAACAGGAACGCCAGATAGATCTGACGGGCAAAGTACTTCTCGTAGACGCGCATCATCGGGCACCTCCCGAGGCACGCGCCCCGCCGGCGCCGTGATTGCGGCGACGGCCGAACAGGCCACGGAAGCGCACGCGGCGCAGGTAAAGCAGCACGATGATGGCCAGTGCCAGCGCGTGCAGCAGCCACACGCCGACGGCCAGCGGCAGACGCTCCTGCGCCACCCATGCCTGCGACAGGCTCAGCAGGTTGGTGTACGCCAGATAAATCAGCACGGCCATGACCAGGTTGACGGTTCGACCGTGACGCGGGTTCTGGTAGGCGAGCGGTACCGCCAGCAGGACCAGCGAGAGTGCCAGCAACGGCAGGCCGATGCGCCAGACGATTTCGCCACGGAAGATAGGGTTCTGGATTTCACGGAACAGGCGGGCCGTCGGCACGCCCTTGGTCGGCGTATTGTCCGGATCGGCCGCCGTCGGATTGTCGATCTTCACGCCGTAGCGCTCGAACTCCATCACGCGGTAGTCGGGCTGTCCGGGCACGCCGTCGTAGCGGCGGCCTTTTTCCAGCACGATGTAGCGGTTGCCGTCCTTGGCCGTCTCGATATGACCGTCTTTCGAGACGACGACGTTGACCTTGCCGTTTTCCGTGCCGGAGACGAAGACGTTGTGGACCTTCGTGGCATCGGCGGAGACCGTCTCGACGAAGAACACGCGATGGCTCGCGGCGCTTTCGCGGAACTGGCCCGGGGAGATCATCGAAACGTCGTCCCGCTGGGCGAAACGCGCTTCGAGCAGCGAGATCTGCTGGTTCGCCCACGGCCACGCCACCAGTGCGCAGAACGTCACGACAGCCAGATAGGGCGCGGCAAAGCGCAGTACCGGTTTGATGAAGTCGGTGATCGACAGGCCCGAGGCGAACCACACGACCATTTCCGAGTCGCGGTACCAACGGGTGAGGACGAACAGGATCGAGACGAACAACGTCACGATCAGAATGACGGCGAGGTAGCCGATCACGGCCAGGCCGATGAGCACGAGCACATCGCGCGGATCGGCTTTCCCCGACGCGGCGAAGCCCAGGATGCGGATCATCATGGTGGTGAGCATGACGGTGATCAGCACCATGAAGACGGCCCCGGCGGTGTAGTTCAGCTCGCGCTGCAGGGAACGCTGAAAAATCATGTGATGACGGTTGGGGTGCTCTCGCGGTTGGGCGAGCGCGGAAAAAAGCGGATAATTGCGGCTCGTACGAATTTTACCCGAGGAAAGCGCGATGGACTTTAGCACAAAAGCCTTCGATTCGACCAAGGCGGGCCAAGCCGGTCTCGCCAACGCAAAGACCGAATGTCTGGTGGTTGGCGTGTTCGAGCAGCAGCCGCTCGCAGGACTCGCCAAGGCGCTCGACGCCGCGAGCAAGGGCCTGCTCGCCCGCATGGTCAAGCGTGGCGAACTCGACGGCAAGCTCGGCAGCACCCTGATGCTGCACGAAGTCGCCGGCTGGAGCCCGGCACGTGTGCTGTTCGTCGGTCTGGGCCGTGAAGACCAGCTCTCGCAGAAGCACTTCAACGAAGCCACCCGCGCCGCCGTTCGCGCCGTGCTCGCCTCGCGCGCTACGGACGCACTCTGGACCCTGCCGCAGACCAAGGTGCTCACGCAGGACACCGCCTGGGCCGTGCGCGCCTCGGTGATCGCGTTGCGCGACGCCACCTACCGCTTCACCCAGATGAAGAGCAAGGCGGAGCCCGCCAACACCGCGCTGCGCAAGGTCGTCTTCTCGGTCGCCCCGGACGATCTGAAGGCCGCCAAGCTGGCCGCCAGGCATGGCGAAGCGATTGCCAACGGCATGACGCTCACCAAGGATCTCGGCAACCTGCCGGGCAACGTGTGCACGCCGACGTATCTGGCCGACACCGCCCGTAAGCTCGGCCGCGAATTCAAGCTCAAGTCGGAAATCCTCGGCCCGAAGCAGATCGAGGCGCTCAAGATGGGGTCGTTCCTGTCGGTCGCCCGTGGCTCGGTCGAGCCGCCGCAGTTCATCGTCCTCAAGTATGAAGGGGGCAGCGCCAAGCAGGCCCCGATCGTGCTCGTGGGCAAGGGCGTGACGTTCGATACGGGCGGCATCTCGCTCAAGCCGGGCGAGGGCATGGACGAGATGAAGTACGACATGTGCGGCGCCGGTTCGGTGCTCGGCACGATTCGTGCGGTCGCCGAGATGGGCCTCAAGCTCAACGTCGTCGCCATCGTGCCGGCCACGGAGAACATGCCGAGCGGTCAGGCGACCAAGCCGGGCGATGTCGTGACCAGCATGTCCGGTCAGACCATCGAGGTGCTCAATACCGACGCCGAAGGCCGTCTGATCCTGTGCGATGCCCTGACGTACGCCGAGCGCTTCAAGCCGGCAGCGGTGATCGACGTCGCCACGCTTACTGGCGCGTGCATCATCGCATTGGGCCACGTGAATTCGGGGCTGTTCTCCAAGAGCGACGCCCTCGCCGACGAACTGCTGGCAGCCGGCCGCACGACGGGCGACACCGCCTGGCGTCTGCCGGTCGAAGACGAGTATCAGGAGCAGCTCAAGTCGAATTTCGCCGACGTGGCGAACATCGGCGGGCGTCCGGCCGGTAGCGTGACGGCGGCTTGCTTCCTGGCGCGCTTCACCGAGAAGTACGAGTGGGCGCACCTGGATATCGCCGGTACCGCATGGAAGAATGGCGCGGCCAAGGGCGCGACGGGCCGTCCGGTGCCGTTGCTCACGCAGTTCCTGATCGATCGCGAGGCCCGGTGACCCGCGTCGACTTTCACACGCATGTGGCGAACCGGCTCGAATACGCGTGCCGGTTCGCGCGCAAGGTCTACGGGGCCGGGCAGACGCTCGTGGTCGTTGGCGAACCCGACGTGCTGCGCGCGTTCGATCAGGCCCTGTGGACGTTTTCGCCGCTGGAGTTCGTGCCGCACTGCTTCACCCGAGATCCGCTCGCCGCAAAGACGCCGGTCGTGCTGGCTGCACCCGACGAGCAGGCTCAGCACCATCAGGTGCTGTTGAATCTGGCGGGCAGCGTGCCCACGCACTTCGCCCGGTTCGAGCGCGTTGTGGAGATCATCGGCGACACCCCGGAAGACTTGTCCGGCGCTCGCGAGCGTTATCGTTTCTACCGTGACCGGGGCTACACCCTGAACAACTACGACCAACGAGGTTGACCGTGACGAACGAGCCCGAGCGCAACGATCCCGGCATTCCCACGCTGACCGAAGTGCTCGCGCCGGGCGAAGGGACGCCGCAGCCGGACACGGCCGATGCCTCTGCCGACGAGGCGGTACAAGCGACGGAAAAAGGCGTGCCGGCCGATGTGGCGGTCTTTGCCGAGCGCGTTAGCGCCCGGCTCACGCTGCAACTGGCCGACGAGATCACGACGATGGTGGAGCGTCGCTGCCACGACGCGTTGATCGATCAGACGTCGTGGCTCGTGCAACTGATCGGCAAGCAGGTCGCCGACGCCTTGCAGGCGCAACTGCCGGATCGCATCCGTCAGGCGGTGATCGAAGAGGTCGCGAAGCAGGTGCGCTCGCAAGGGTGATGTGCAGTTGCGCAGGCGGGGACTCGCTTCGCCCTGGCGCATGAGGCCAACGTCTGGCGCTGTCGCCCGTTGGGGTTCCTGCCGCCCGGTCTAGGAGCGTGACGGGCGCGCCATCCCGAGAATCCACTGCGCGAGCCGGTTGGCCTCACCCGGGGCGAGTTGCAGGCTCGCCGGCATCGGAATCTTTCCCCACTTCCCCTGACTACCGTCGGAAATCGAGCGTGCGAGCGCATCGGCTGCGCCCGGCTGTCCGGCGTAGCGTTTCGCGATGTCGCGGTATGACGGTGCGAGCAGCGTTCTGTCGGCCGCGTGGCACGTCATGCAGTTGCGGGCGCGGGCAAGCGTTTCCATCGCACGTGCATCGGGCACGTCGGACGCGGGGGCTGATGTCGTGTCGCCTTGCGCGAAGGCCGCGCCAGTGGCGAGCGTCAGCCAGACACTCAACATCGCGCCGGCACAAACGCCGGTCAATCCCTTCATTTGGTACTCCCCGACCGATGACCTTTGATGGATTCGCGATGCGAGGCTGCCGGAGGGGGACGTCCGCAGTCGTCCACGAAGGATGGGGCGACAGGGTAACGGCCTAAGGGTTTGGGGCAGGCGCATCGACGCGCCATTATACGGCGGCGAACCCGCGCTTCGGCGTGTCATGAAGACGCATGGCGGCGCATGAAAAACGGCGCGTTCGCCGGGTGAGCGAAGCGCGCCGTAGTCCGCAGGCGGGGGGCCGGGGAGGTCACGTGACGGGGACCCGTCACGTGGGCCTGTCGTCAGCCCGTCGCACCGCCCTTGTTGGCCGGTTGTGCGAGTGCGGCGTACTTGGCCAGAACACCACGCGTGTATCGCGGTGCAGGTGCCTTCCACGCGGCACGACGGCGGGCGAGTTCATCGTCGGCCACATTCAGTTGCAACAGCAGCTTGTGGGCATCGATGGTAATCGAGTCGCCTTCCTTCACCAGCGCGATGGTGCCACCCACGAACGCCTCCGGCGCCACGTGCCCGACGACCATGCCCCAGGTGCCGCCCGAGAAGCGGCCGTCCGTGATGAAGCCGACCGACTCGCCGAGCCCCTTGCCGATGATCGCGGACGTCGGTGCGAGCATCTCCGGCATGCCCGGGCCGCCCTTCGGTCCGAGGTAGCGCAGCACCAGAATGTCGCCCGCCTGAATCTTGTCGCTGAGAATCGCTTCCATCGCGCTCTGCTCGTCGTCGAACACGCGCGCCGGGCCGGTGATCACAGGATTCTTGAGCCCGGTGATCTTGGCGACGGCGCCGTCCTCCGCCAGATTGCCCTTGAGAATGGCCAGGTGGCCTTCCTTGTAGAGCGCACGATCGATGGGGAAGATCACGTGCTGATCGGCGCGCGGCACCGACGGCACCTCCTTCAGCTCTTCGGCGATGGTGCGCCCGGTGATGGTCATGCAGTCGCCATGCAGCAGACCCGCGTCGAGCAGAATCTTGAGCACTTGCGGAATGCCACCGGCCTTGTGCAGGTCGGTCGCGACGTACTTGCCCGACGGCTTCAGGTCGCAGATGACCGGAACGCGCGCACGAATGCGCTCGAAGTCTTCGATGCTCCACTCGACGTCGGCCGCATGCGCGATGGCGAGATAGTGCAGCACGGCGTTGGTCGAGCCGCCCGTGGCCATGATCAGGGCTACCGCATTCTCGATGGACTTGCGCGTGATGATGTCGCGCGGCTTGAGGTCCTGCTTGACGGCTTCGATCAGCACGCGGGCCGATTCGGCGGCCGAGTCGACTTTCTCCTGATCGGGGTTGGCCATCGTCGACGAGTAGAGCAGGGACATGCCCAGCGCCTCGAACGACGAACTCATCGTGTTGGCCGTGTACATCCCGCCGCAGGAGCCGGTCGATGGACAGGCGTTCTTCTCGATGCCCTTGAAGTCGGCTTCGGTCATGCGCCCGGCGGTGAATTCGCCCACGGCCTCGAACGAGGAGACGATGGTGAGGTCCTTGCCCTTCCAGTTGCCCGGCTTGATCGTCCCGCCGTAGACGTAGATGCCCGGCACGTTGATGCGAGCCAGCGCAATCATGCCGCCCGGCATGTTCTTGTCGCAGCCGCCGATGACGACCACGCCGTCCATCCATTGGCCCTGCACGGCCGTCTCGATACAGTCGGCGATGACTTCACGCGAGACGAGCGAGTACTTCATGCCTTCCGTGCCCATCGACATGCCGTCGGAGATGGTCGGGGTGCCGAAGGTCTGCGGGTTGGCCTGGTGGGTCTTGATGGCGTCCACTGCGGCGTCGGTCAGACGCTGCAACCCCGCGTTGCACGGGGTGATCGTCGAATGGCCGTTGGCCACGCCGATCATCGGATTGTCGAAGTCTTCTTCCTTGTAGCCCAGCGCGTAGTACATCGAGCGGTTGGGCGAGCGAGCCACGCCTTGCGTGACGTTGCGCGAACGACGGTTGAATGCCATGACGTCTCTCTCCTGTGGGGATGCGCCACGCCACGGGCTGTCGCAGCGTCGCACATAGGCGTTGTTGTATCACGCTGTCCTGCCGACGGTACGGCCGATTTTCCGGCGTACCGCTTCATGCCATTGCTGTCTTGTTGCACGGGAGGAGCACGGGTGCGTGCCCCTCCCGATCCGACCGATGACCGTACTTGACGGTACCGGTGGAATTATCCTCGCTTGCCCAGCTTCAGTTGCGACAGATCGCGCACGGCGCCACGGTCGGCCGAGGTGGCCAGCGCGGCGTAGGCTTGCAGGGCCTGCGAGACCACGCGTTCGCGGCCGATCGGCTGCCATGCGTCGTCACCACGGGCTTGCATGGCGGCGCGGCGGCGGGCGAGTTCCTCGTCCGGGACGGCCAGATGCATCTTGCGCTGCGTGATGTCGATCTCGATCACGTCGCCGTCTTCCACCAGACCGATGGTGCCGCCTTCGGCCGCTTCCGGCGAGGCGTGACCGATCACGAGGCCCGACGAACCGCCCGAGAAGCGGCCGTCCGTGAACAGGGCGCAGGTCTTGCCCAGGCCCTTCGACTTCAGGTACGACGTCGGGTACAGCATTTCCTGCATGCCCGGACCGCCCTTCGGCCCTTCGTAGCGGATCACGACCACGTCGCCCGGCTGGACCTTGTCGCCCAGAATGCCTTCGACGGCGTCGTCCTGGCTCTCGAACACGCGCGCACGGCCGGTGAAGACCCATTGCGCTTCGTCCACGCCGGCCGTCTTCACGATGCAACCCTTCTCGGCGAGGTTGCCGTACAGCACGGCCAGACCGCCGTCCTTCGTGTACGCGTGTTCCTTGTCGCGGATGCAGCCGGTTTCGCGATTCAGGTCGAGCGACGGATACGTCGACGACTGGCTGAAGGCGATGGTCGTGGGCACACCGCCGGGGGCGGCGCTGTAGAACGTTTGCGCCTTGTCATTGGCGGCGTTCGTGACGTCCCACTGGGCGATGGCGTTGCCGAGGGTGCCGCTGTGGACGTTGCCGCACGACGTGTCGAGCAGGCCGCCGCGAGCGAGTTCGCCCAGAATGCCGATGATGCCGCCGGCGCGGTGCACGTCTTCGATGTGGTACTTGTCGGTCGCCGGTGCGGCCTTGCACAGGCACGGCACGTTGCGCGAGATGCGGTCGATGTCGGCCATCTTGAAGTCGACGCCGGCTTCCTGCGCGGCGGCGAGCAAGTGCAGCACGGTGTTGGTCGAGCCGCCCATGGCGACGTCGAGCGCCATGGCGTTTTCGAAGGCAGCCTTGGTGGCGATGTTGCGCGGCAGGACCGAAGCGTCGTCTTCCTGATAGTAGCGACGGCACAGGTCGACCACGAGACGGCCAGCCTGCTCGAACAGGCCGCGACGCCAGCCGTGCGTGGCGACGATCGTGCCGTTGCCCGGCAGCGCGAGGCCGATGGCTTCGGTCAGGCAGTTCATCGAGTTGGCGGTGAACATGCCCGAGCACGAACCGCACGTCGGGCAGGCGCTGCGCTCGACTTCGGCCACTTCGGCGTCGCTGATCTTCGGATCGGCGGCCTTGATCATGGCGTCGATCAGGTCGATCTTGGCGATGACCTGTCCGTCGCCGTTCTTGACCTTGCCGGCTTCCATCGGGCCGCCCGAGACGAACACGACCGGAATGTTCAGGCGCATGGCGGCCATGAGCATGCCCGGGGTGATCTTGTCGCAGTTGGAGATGCAGACCATGGCGTCGGCGCAGTGCGCGTTGACCATGTATTCGACGGAGTCAGCGATCAGTTCGCGCGACGGCAGCGAGTACAGCATGCCGCCGTGACCCATGGCGATGCCGTCGTCCACGGCGATGGTGTTGAATTCCTTGGCTACGCCGCCCGCCGCTTCGATCTCCTTGGCCACGATGGCGCCCAGATCGCGCAGGTGCACGTGACCCGGAACGAACTGCGTGAACGAGTTCACCACGGCGATGATCGGCTTGCCGAAGTCGTCGTCGGTCATGCCGGTGGCACGCCACAGGGCGCGGGCGCCGGCCATGTTGCGGCCGTGGGTGGAGGTGCGGGAACGGTATTGAGGCATGGTCGTCTCTGAAACGCTTTGTGCTTGTGGGGTCAACGGAAAACCTGGGGCCGTGCGGCGCTTTACAGCGCGATTCGTCGAACCGTCGCCCTTTCAGGACGGCGGGACGGCGGGTCGATCCGGCCGGACGTCAAGATTCGTCTTTCCTTGGATGCTTGTCAAATATATTATTTGACTCGGATTGAGTCGAAAAACATATCATGGACCTGCGTCAGTTTCGATACTTCGTCGCCGTGGCCGAAGAACGCCATTTCGGGCGTGCCGCGCAACGCCTCTCGATGACCCAGCCGCCGCTCTCGCAGCAGATTCGGGCGCTGGAGGCCTCGCTCGGCGCGCCATTGTTCGTGCGGACTAACCGTTCGGTTGAGCTGACCGCCGTGGGGCGGCAACTGCTGCCCGAAGTCCGGCGGATTCTGGCCGACGCCGATGCGCTGCCCGCGCTTGCGCAAGGGCTGGCGCACGGCGAGGTCGGGACACTGTCGCTGGGGTTCGTCTCGACGGCGGACTACGGCATTCTGCCGCCGCTGTTGCGGGAGTTCGGCGAGCGGTATCCGCGCGTGCGCCTGCAACTTCTCGAAGCGACGAGCGACGTGCAGGTCGAGGCGCTCATGGACGGACGCATCGACGCGGGCCTTTTCATCCCGCCGGTGCCCGCACGCTACGCCAATGAGCTGTCGTACCTGCCGATCATTCGCGAACCGTTGATGCTGGCACTGCCCGCCGGGCGCGGCAGCACGCAAGACGGTGCCGATACCGACACCTCGCACGGCGGCCCCGGGGCGCCGGTGAGTCTGGCCGATTTCGCCGACGAACCGCTCGTTATCTTCCCGCGCCGCGTGGCGCCCGCGTTCTACGACATCATCATGGGGTGCTATGCGGCGCTCGGCCTCACGCCACGCGTGGGGCAGGAGGCGATTCAAATGCAGACCATCGTGAGTCTCGTGTCGGCGGGCATGGGGGTGGCGCTGGTGCCGCAGTCGCTGTGTCATCTGCGACGCACCGGTGTGACCTACCGCGCGCTGCGCGAGACGAGCGCGCTCATCGAAACCGGTCTGCTGTGGCGCACCGCCGAAGTGACGCCGGTGCTCGAAGGCTTTCTGGAGACCGCGCGCGGGGTCGCACACACGCCCCCGGGCGCGACGCTCGAGACCTGAGCCGTCGACGATCCATGATCCACCTTGCAATCGTGGAGACGGTCGGCAGGCATGTCGCGACGTCGTGCGCTCGTGGTATTGTGCTGCCCATCCCGTTGCCTGCGCCGTCGCCTGCGGCAGTCCTGCGGGCGCGTGCCGGATCGCCGAGGCCTGCGGCCACGACCGACGGCGGCGACGGCTTGAAGAAGGGCATTCCCTTCCTCCCTGGCGGAACTTTTGTTCACGAATCGATTCTTCTGATCCATGCTGATTCATCCTCAATTCGACCCGGTCGCGATTCATCTCGGCCCGCTCGCTATCCGCTGGTACGGCCTGATGTATCTGGTCGGCTTCATTCTTTTCCTGCTGGTGGGGCGCCTGCGCGTGCGCCAGCCGTCCATTGCGGCGCAGGGCTGGAAGGCCCAGGACCTCGACGACATGCTGTTCTACGGCGTGCTCGGTGTGATTCTCGGCGGACGCCTGGGCTATGTGATCTTCTACAAGCTGTCGTTCTATCTGGCGAATCCGCTGGACATCTTCAAGGTGTGGGAAGGCGGCATGTCGTTCCACGGCGGCTTCCTCGGTGTGCTCGTCGCGATGTGGCTGTTCACGCGCCGTCGCGGGCATTCGCTGCTCGAAGGCACTGACCTGATTGCGCCGATGATCCCGCTGGGGCTGGCGGCAGGGCGTCTTGGCAACTTCATCAACGGCGAGTTGTGGGGACGGGTGACGTCGCCCGATTCGCGTTTCGCGATGCTGTTCCCGCAGGCGGCAGGTGAAGACGCCCAGTGGGCGCTGGCGCATCCGCAGGCGATGGCCGACAACGCGATGGCGATGGTGTTCGCCCAGTTCCATGGCTTGCCGCGCTACCCGTCGCAGTTGTTCGAATTTGCGCTCGAAGGCGTGGCCCTGTTCGTGTTGCTGTGGTGCTTTGCGCGTCGTGCGCGTCCGGTCGGCGCGGTCTCGGGCATGTTCCTCGTGGGGTACGGCCTGTTCCGCTTCCTCGCCGAATTCACGCGCGAACCGGATGCCTTCCTCGGCCTGCTGTCGTTCGGTCTGTCGATGGGCCAGTGGCTTTCGCTGCCGATGATCATCGCGGGCGTGATCATGCTGGTGTGGTCGTATCGTCGCCAGCAGGCAGCGTCGGCGGCATAGCCACGGTTCACACAAATCAGCGGTCCTGCAATGCATCACGGGCCGCCGGAGATCACTCCGGCGGCCCGTTGTCTTTTCTGCGCAGGGTCCGCGCATTCACGAAGCCATCGCCTCGCGTCGTTGATCGATTTCTACATGTGGTTCCGTTTGTCTGCGGGTAAGCTTTTCGTGTCGACGTGACCGATGGGTGCCAAGGCATCGGCCTGTCAGGACGTCGTGCGTTTCAGACAGACAAAGGGACGGGGCGGAATGCAGTGGCTGGGGGCACAGCAAGGGTTCGGGTCGATCACGGACCTGTGCGAACGCGTAGCGATTTGCCGGGGTGTCGCCAACGAAGGTGACGAGGCTGCGAAAGCGCTACATGTCGCGCAGCGGATGCCCGATTTTCAGGGGGCGTCGCAACGCTCGACGACCCGCGACAATTCTTTCGCCACGCTTGCCGCGTTCGGCGCGGACTTTCTCGACTTTCTCGACGAACTCGCCCAGCGGGGGCGTAACCTCTCCAGGCAGGAGCATTCGTGAGGGCCGGTGAGCTGCCTGCGTCCGCCATGGTGTGCGGTGCGAGCCGCACCCCTCCCAGCGACGCGGTGAGCGCGCCCGCCCTCGTGCTCGACGTGCTGCTCAGGCATGGTGCCGATCCGAACGAGCCGCTGTCATGCGAGCACGTGAGTGGACCGGCGTGCGGTCTGGACCACGTGGCGGGTGGTACGGCGATGCACCACGCGGCGCTCGCCGGGCGGGGCGACGCAATGAAGGTGTTTTTCATCGCGCACGGTGGTCGGCTCGATGCGATTACGCGTGACGGATACGATCCGATCGCGCTGGCCGGAGCCTCAACGCATCGGACCTTCGCGCCGCGCTACGGGCTGATCGAAAATACGCTGTCTGCCCTGTATGCATGGATTGCGACGGACGGAGACAACACGAGTCGTCGGGCGGCGAGCACTTGTGCGAAGTGCTGGCCACACGCCTGCTCGAAGCGGGGTGGTCGGTCAATGCGGCTGCGCTGCATTACTGGCAGGGGGCCATGATTCGCAGCCTTGCATCGCCGGCAAGCATGCCGTGCGATGACATTGTCGCAAACCGCTGCGTCATGCGCGCCACGCAAGGGCCGTTGTTCGGCGACACCGTTGAGCACACTGGCGGGGGGGAAGGCGTAAGGCGTGTCAAGGATGTGAAGGATGGAATGGGTGCAAGGGTGAGGCGGCTCGATCTGCTCAAGCCGTCTTGCGCGCCAGCGCGTGCAACGACGCCATGAGGTCCGCGAACCGCTCGCCCTGCACGGTCACGTGAGCACGCAAATGTTCGGCGGCCGCGTCTGCATTGCCGGCTTCAATGGCGTGAAACACGGCGTCGTGTTCCGAAAACGACTGATGCGGCCGGTCGCGCACGCGCAATTGCAGCCGCCGATACACGCGCAACCGACGATGCAGTTGCAACGCCGTCTCCTGAAGATACGCGTTGTGGCTCGCCTGATAGATCAGCGCGTGGAAATGCGCATTCACCTCGTAATACGTGTCGATGTCACGCGCCTCGGCCGCCGCGCGGCTGGCTTCGTGCGTGCGCCGTAACTCGTCCAGTTCTTCTTCCGTGATGCGGCGCGCCGCCAGACGTCCGCACATCGATTCGAGTTCGGCCATGACCTCGAACATTTCGCATAGCCGCTGCGGGTCGATCTGCGAGACGACGGCGCCGCGACGCGGCCGTATCTCGATGACCCCCGACGACGCCAACTGGATCAGTGCCTCGCGCAAAGGCGTGCGCGACACGCCGAACGCGGTCGCCAGTTCGACCTCGTCGAGCCGCATGCCGGGCGGGTACTCGCCCACAGCGATTTTCTCTTCGATGGCCTGTCGCAGCGCTTCCGATCGTTTGGGTTTTACGGGCATGACGATCTCGCTCGGTCGGGTTTCGATCCCGTCAGACGGGGCCGTTTGGGGGGGACATGGTTGTCAAAGTAGCGCGTGATGTCCCCGCTGAAGATCGGGGTAAACGCCATAAGTGTATTTTTTAATGGGTCATTTTGTATACACCGTGACAGATTGACTATAGGATTTGAACCCGAGAGCGGCAACTCGCGCACTCGTCATATCAAAACAAAGCAGTCATCCGTACATGCAGTGCCGGCGAGCCGGTGGTGCACTTGCCGCGGGGGGTCGCCGTTAGGGACGCCCTGTTGCGAGCGATGTCAGGCACCGGGTTTCGCGGGTCTATCGCTGACAAAAGTGACAGGAGACGCCATGGAGACAACCCCTTCCCCGCTGCGGCGGCAACTCATGCTCGGCGCCGCATCGGCGCTGGTGACCGGTGGACTCGCCAGCCCCTGGGGCGGCGCATTCGCGCAGACCGGCCCGCTCAAGATTTCCCATCAGTTCCCCGGCGGCACGCTGACCGAAGGCGACTTCCGCGACCGGTTGTGTCGCAAGTTCGCGCAAGAGGTCGAGAAGCGCACCAACGGCGCGCTGAAGTTTCAGGTCTATCCGGGCAGTTCGCTCATGAAGACCAACGCGCAGTTCTCCGCGTTGCGACGCGGCGCGCTCGACCTCTCCCTCTATCCACTGCCCTACGCGGGCGGTGAAGTCCGCGAGCTCAACATCGGTTTGATGCCGGGGCTGGTGACGTCCTACGCGCAAGGAAACGCCTGGCGTAACGGCGAAATCGGCAAGGTGCTCACCGACGTGCTCGCCGAAAAGAACATCGTGATCGTCAGTTGGGTCTGGCAGGCGGGCGGGGTCGCAAGCCGTGCCAAGCCGCTGGTCGCACCGGAAGACGCCAAGGGGCTCAAGGTGCGGGGCGGTAGCCGCGAGATGGACATGATGCTCAAGGAAGCCGGTGCGGCCGTGATTTCGCTGCCGTCCAACGAACTGTACGCGGCAATGCAGACCGGGGCGATGGATGCGGCGATGACATCCTCCACGAGCCTCATGTCCTTCCGTCTCGAAGAGGTCTCCAAGCATCTGACCACGGGACGCAACAAGTCCTACTGGTTCATGCTGGAGCCGCTGCTCATGTCGAAGCAGATTTTCGACAAGCTGCCGAAGGACCAGCAGCAGGTCATTCTGCAAGTCGGCGCAGAGCTGGAGTCGTTCGGCACGGAAGCCGCCAAGGCGGACGATGCGCAGATCGCCAGCGTCTATACCAAGGCGGGCGCGAAGGTCTACGACCTCGACGAAGCGACGGTGATGAAGTGGCGCGACATTGCCCGGCGTACCGCGTGGAAGGACTACGCGAGCAAGTCGGACACCTGCGCGAAGCTGCTCGCGCTGGCCGAGAAGGTGCCTGCATGAGCGGGGCCGTCGCGAGCGCGGAGCCGGCGGTGGCACGCTCGCGCCTGCTGCGGCGGCTCGACGCCCTGTTGCAGGGCGTGAGCCGTCTGCTCATGGTCGTGTGCATGCTGGCGCTCGTGGGCGCGGCGCTGGTGCTCAGCTACAGCGTTTTCGCGCGGCATGTGCTCAAGCTCGCGACCGACTGGCAGGACGAAGCGGCAGTGTTCCTGCTGGTCGGTGCGACCTTCGTGTCAGCGGCGCACGTGCAGCACTTGCGCGGGCACATCGGCATCGAGGCGATTACCACGTTGCTTTCGCCGCGCGTGAATCGGGTGCGGCGCTGGATCGTCGACATACTGACGCTGGCGTTCTGCGGCTTCTTCGCGTGGAAGTCGTGGACGCTCTTCTGGGAAGCTTATGTCGACGGCCAGACGAGCAGCTCCACGTGGGGGCCGCCGCTATCGATTCCGTACGGTCTGATGGCGTTCGGCATGACGCTGCTTACTGTGCAGTTGCTGCTGCAAGTGGCGATTGGCGCCTGCGAGATGACGGCGGGCACGAGGGGCATGAGGGGAACGGGGGACGACGCGGCGCATCGCGGCCCGGATCGCACGGGAGGGCACGCATGAGCGAGCTCACGATCGGATTGTTGTATGGCGGCGCAACGCTCGTCGCCATGTTCTCCGGCATGCCCATCGCCTTCGCCCTGGGGGCGGTGGCGGTGGCGTTCATGTTCGGTTTCATGCCGGCGTCGTCGCTTGATACGGTGACGCAGAACGTCTACGAGGAGATGGCCAGCATCACGTTGCTGTCGATTCCGCTGTTCATCCTGAAGGGCGCGGCCATCGGAAAATCGCGCGCGGGGCAGGATCTGTACCTTGCGCTGCACGCCTGGATGCGACGGATTCCTGGCGGGCTCGGCATTGCCAACGTCTTCGCCTGCGGGCTGTTCGCGGCCATGGCCGGGTCGAGTCCGGCGACGTGCTCGGCCATCGGCAGCGCCGGGATTCCCGAGATGCGTCAGCGCGGCTATTCGCCGGGCTTTGCCGCAGGCATCATCGCCGCGGGCGGCACGCTGGGCATTCTGCTGCCGCCGTCCATCACGATGATCCTGTACGCGGTGGCCGCCGAGCAATCGCTGGGGCGTCTGTTCCTTGCAGGGATCGTGCCCGCACTGCTGCTCGTGGCGCTGTTCTCGTGCTACGCGGCGTGGCGCTACCGCAAGGAGTACGCCAACGCGCAGGTGGCGCTTGCGCGCGACGGCACGCCGTCGCCGTTCCCGACCGAGCCACCGGCCACCATGCGCGAGAAGCTGGCGCTGCTGCCGCGCGTGCTGCCGTTCGTCACGCTGCTCATCGGTGTGATGGCGGCGCTCTACGGCGGCTATGCCACGCCGTCGGAGACGGCCGGACTAGGCGGCCTGCTGGCGCTCGCGCTCATCGCCGTGATCTACCGGATGTGGAAGCCGCGCCAGCTGGCCCCGATTCTGACGGGGACGTTGCGCGAGTCGACGATGCTCATGTTCATCATCGGCATGTCGCTGCTCTATTCGTATGTGATGAGCTATCTGCACATCAGTCAGTCGGCCGCACAGTGGATCGTGGGGCTGCAACTGTCGCGCTGGGTGCTGCTCGCGGCCATTCTGCTGATGGTGGTCGTGCTGGGCTTCTTCCTGCCGCCGGTGAGCATCATTCTGATGACCGCGCCGATCATTCTGCCGCCGCTGCGCGCAGCCGGGTTCGATCTGGTGTGGTTCGGGGTCATCATGACGATTGTCATGGAACTGGGGTTGATTCACCCGCCCGTCGGTCTCAACATATTCGTCATCAAGAACACCGCGCCCGATATCGCCTTGCGCGACATCGTCTGGGGCGTGATGCCGTTTGTCGTGTTGATGGTCGTCGCCGTCGTGCTCATCTGTCTGATGCCCGGGTTGTCGCTGTGGCTCCCGGATCAGTTGATGGGGTGAGGGCGGGGCCGGAATCTCTTGTGAGGAAGCCATGAAGGATGAGCCGATCATGTCCGCAATGTCTGTGCCGGTATCGCTGAGTTTGTCGTCGGGGACTTCATCGTCCGCTTCGGCGTCATCGTCGCCCTCGTCATCCTCTGCGTCCTCTTTGCCCGGAAGGAGTGCGCCGGAGAGCGTGGCGGACGTGAGCGCGCCGGTGCCCTCAGCGAAGCCGTCGCTCGGCGAGCGCCTCGGACAGTGGTTCGGACGCGGCGGAAAATCCGGCGGCGGCTCACCGAAAGACGGCAAGGATGGCAAAGACGGCAAAGCGGACGGCAAGGTCGTCGCCGCGACACTGTCGGCCCGCGCGGAGAACGCGTTGCGCCGTCAGTTGACACAGTGTCTGTCGGCGCGGCTGACGGACTCGTCGGCCAACGAGGCGGCACGCGACTTCATGACGCGCTACAGCGCGGCGTCCGCCGCAGAGCAACTCGCGTTGCTCACGGTCGTCGCGGATATCTGTGCGAGCGACGCAGCGTCTGCTACGGACAGCAAGGACAGCAAGGACGCAAAGGAAGCGAAACGTGCCGCCACCGGACTGGCGGGAGCGCTCGGCAGCGAACGGGTCCGGTTCCTCAAGCGCTTCAATGCGTTGCCCGACGGGTTGCCGTTCCTCGTGCGCTGGCGCGCGGACATGCTGACTCACCGGGCGGCACTGCCGGGGCTCGCGGCGCTGGAGGAGGATCTTGGCAGCCTCTTCTCGACGTGGTTCGACGTCGGCCTGCTGGAGTTGCATCCGATCACGTGGGATTCGCCGGCGTCGCTGCTCGAAAAGCTCATGCGCTATGAAGCGGTGCACGAAATTTCGTCGTGGGCCGATTTACGCAACCGGCTCGATTCCGACCGTCGCTGCTACGCATTCTTCCATCCACGTATGCCGCGCGAGCCGCTGATTTTCGTCGAAGTGGCGTTCGTGCCGGACATGGCGGCAGACGTGCATTCGCTGCTCGACGAGCAGGCGCCGCTCGAAGACTTGCGCCGCGTGCGCTGGGCCATCTTCTATTCGATCTCGAACACGCAGCCGGGGCTGCGTGGGGTGAGCTTCGGCAACTTCCTGCTCAAGCGCGTGATCGACGAGTTGCATGTCGACTTCCCGAAGTTGCGCAACTTCGCGACGCTTTCCCCGATCCCCGGCTTCAACGACTGGCTGCGGCAACTGAGCGCCGCTGCGCTCGCGGAAGTACTCGGGCCGAAGCGTCTGAAGCTGCTGGCACAGGAGCCGTCGCTGGCGGGGGAGCCGTCGGGCGCGCAGGTGATGGCGTGGTTGCAGACATCGCCCGAGCGCAAGGGCGTGCAGGCGCTGCAACGCACGCTGGGCGAATCGCTGGCGGCGCACTATCTGGCTCGCGAGACCGTGCGGGGTCAGCCCCGCGATCCGGTCGCGCGCTTTCACCTCGGTAATGGCGCGCGCGTCGAACGGATCAACTGGCACGCCGACCTTTCGAAGAAGGGCGCGAAACAATCGTGCAGCATGATGGTGAACTATCTCTACGAGCCGGACGAGCTCGACGCGAATCTGCAACGGCTGATCGATGGCAAACCCGCCGTCGGACGCGCGGTGACGCGTTTGCTGTGAACGTACTGAGTGAGTGTACTGAATGAGCGCATGAAAACCATCATGGAGGCGCGAGTGAGCGAAGTTCTGCGCGACGACAGTTTGCTTGACGAGGGACTGGTAACGCTGACGCTCTCCAATCCCGGCAAACTTAACGCCATCTCGGTGGCGATGTGGTACGCGCTGCGAACGCATTTGCAGACGCTCGACGACGACCCCCGCGTGCGTGCGATCGTCATCCGGGGTGCGCAGGGTCACTTCGCTGCGGGCGCCGACATCGAGGAGTTCCCGGTGGAGCGCGGCAGCTACGATACGCTGCGTCGCTATCACGGCGAGGTCATCGGCCCGGCGCTCGACGCCCTGGCGCGCTGTCGGCATCCGAGCGTGGCGTTGATCGAAGGCGTTTGCGTGGGCGGCGGGCTGGAGATTGCGGCCCATTGCGACTTGCGTATCGCTGCGCAGGGAGCGCGCTTCGGCGTGCCCATCAACAAGCTTGGCTTTCCCATGGCACCCGGTGAGTTGCGCGGGGTGCTCGCGCTCGCGGGACGCGCCACGACGCTCGAAATTCTGCTGGAAGGTCGTGTGTTCGGTGCGGCGGAGGCGAAGGAGAAGGGACTGCTCACGCGCGTCGTCGAAGACGAAGCGGTGGAAGAAGCAGGCTACACTTGCGCCCGACGCGTTGCCGCCGGAGCGCCGCTCGCCGCGCAATTGAACAAGTGGCTGATCGCCCGGCTCGCGCCAAGCGCGCCGCCGTTATCGGAGGCCGAGTGGCAGATGGCCTTCTCGTACTGGGACTCGCACGATCACCGTGAAGGTGTGGCCGCGTTTCTGGAAAAGCGTGTGCCCGATTTCCGGGGACGCTGAGGCGCTCCGGTCTGTATTCGCGGTCTGTATTCGATTTCACCCTGAAGCATCCATTGTTCTGAATCCGGTTCTGTTTATGACGCAAGACGCCAACCTCTACCGACTCTTTGCCGAACGTTTTCCCACTGACAAAACGGCGTGCGCCATCGAGACGCCCGAAGGACTTTATTACAGTTGGGACGACCTCGAACGGGCCAGTGCCCGCATCGCCAACCTGCTCGCGAGCCTGGACCTGAGCCCGGGCACCCGCGTGGCGGTGCAGGTCGAGAAGTCGCCGGAGGCGCTGCTGCTGTATCTCGCCACGCTGCGCGCGGGGCTGGTCTATCTGCCGCTCAACACGGCCTACCGCGAAGGCGAAATCGCTTACTTCGTCGAAAATGCAGCGCCGGACGTCGTGGTGTGCAGCCCGTCGAACTTCGGCTGGGTATCGAAGATCGCCTTCACGAATGGCGCGAAGCACGTCTTTACGCTGGGCGATGACCGCACCGGTTCGCTGCTGGAGCGTGCCGCGTGGTTCGGCGACACGTTCGAGACGGTGCCACGCTCGCCCGACGACCTCGCGGCCATTCTTTACACCTCGGGTACCACCGGCCGGAGCAAGGGCGCGATGCTCTCGCACGGCAACCTGGCGAGCAATACGCGGGTGTTGCATGCCTTCTGGGGATGGGGAGAGCGTGAAGGCGGCGATGTGCTGCTGCACGCGCTGCCGATCTTCCACGTGCATGGGTTGTTCGTCGCAAGCCACGCCGCGCTGTATTCGGGCAGCAAGATGATCTGGCTGTCGAAGTTCGATGCGAGGGAAGTTCTGCATCAGTTGCCGCGCGCCACGGTCTTCATGGGGGTGCCCACGTATTACGTCCGCCTGCTCGCGGAGGCTGGACTCAATCGCGACGTGTGTCGCAACGTGCGACTGTTCATCTCCGGCTCGGCACCGCTGTTGCGCGAGACGTTCGATGCGTTCCGCGAGCGCACGGGGCATACGATTCTGGAGCGCTACGGCATGTCGGAGACGGTGATGCTCGTCTCCAATCCGTATCACGGCGAGGCGGAAAAGGTACGTCGTGCCGGCACGGTCGGTGTGCCGCTGCCGGAGGTCACGGTGCGTGTGGTCGGCGACGACGGGCAACCGAGCGCGCAGGGCGACATCGGCCACATTCAGGTCAAGGGGCCGAACGTGTTCGCGGGATACTGGCGTATGCCGGAGAAGACCGCCGAGGAATTTACCGGCGACGGGTTCTTCAAGACGGGCGACGTGGGCAAGTTCGATGAGGACGGCTACGTGCATATCGTCGGACGCTCGAAGGACCTCATCATCTCCGGCGGCTACAACGTCTACCCGAAGGAGATCGAGGGCTTCATCGACGAGATGGAAGGCGTGGCCGAGTCTGCCGTGATCGGCGTGCCGCATCCGGATTTCGGCGAAGCCGTCGTCGCTGTCATCGTGCCGCGAGCGGGTGTGCGAGCACCGGACGAGCGCGCCGTCATCGATGCACTCAAGCAGCGTATCGCCAACTTCAAGGTGCCCAAGCGCGTGCACGTCGTGAGCGAGTTGCCGCGCAATACGATGGGCAAGGTGCAGAAAAACGTGTTGCGCGATCGATTCAAATGAAAAAAATGCCGCCTCGATGAGGCGGCATTTTCATTGCTGCGATCGGCGCTGCATTCGCGCCGTCGGCAGGTCTTACCTTATTACTTCATTACTTCATTTGCACGGTGCCCGAGACCGTCACGGTCACTTGCGTCTTGCCGCCTTCGAGTTGCATCGGCGGCGCGGCGTCGGCGCTCGCGCTCATGGCCATCACCTTCATCGCATAGGGGCGCGGCATCATCGGCGCGTTCGCGCCCACCTGCACCTGACGAATCGTGTAGCCGCTATAGCCGAACGCCTTCGCGTTGTTCTGCGCCTGATTACGGAACGCCTGGATGGCCTGGTTGGTGAGCTCGGCCTGCGTCTTCTCCTGCGCTTCGCGCGAGAGCGAGAACGACACGCCGTCCATCTGCATCTGATCCGAGATCTGGCTGGCCAGACGCGACGCAGCGCCGAAGTCCTTCGACGTCATCTGCAGTTCGGTGCGGCCGCGCCATGCCGTGATCTTGCCGTCGCGGTTGGTCGACGGGTAGAGCGACACGTTGCCGGTCTGCACTTCGACGACACTCTGGCTCTTGGCGACGGACATCGCCTTGTTGGCCTTTTGCGTGAGGTTGCGCGACACGGTGGCGGCATCGGGGCCTTGCTCCTGTGCCGACATGGTGATGTGCACGGTGTCCTGCTCGACTTCCTTCGTGGCACTCGCTTCGAGACCCAGCACGCCGGAGACCTGACGTGCCGACTCGTCACCCGATTGGGCATATGCCGCATTCGCGGCTGTGGCAATGAGAAGAGCAGCGGCGAGAGATTTGCGCATAGTGATGTCCTTTTTCGAATGTGAGTTCGCATCTTGATGGCGAACGTTTGACCGGTTGCCGACCGATAGCCTGCAAGTAAGTACGTGCTATGCGTTGGGCGGCAACGTTATACAGACGCTATCGCAACAATTTTGGTTCCCTTTCGGGATCCTTCCTGCAATTCACGCTCTAAGTAAGTGCTTGCTGATGAACTTCCAGTGTTCCGGCGCGACCGGTGTAATCGAAAGCCGGTTGCCACGCGCCAGCACGAGCATGCCGTCGAGCTCCGGTGTCTGACGCATTTCGGTCAGGGGCACGAGTCGGGTCTTGCGATCGAGCTTGACGTCTACGAGTAACCAGCGCGGCGACTCGGGCTTGGATTTGGGATCGAAGTACGGGCTCTTTGGGTCGAACTGCGTTGGATCCGGATACGCGGTGGAGGCGACGGTGGCCAGACCGGCGATACCCGGCACGGCGCAGCTCGAATGGTAGAAGAGCACCCCGTCGCCCACGCGCATGTCGTCACGCATGAAGTTGCGCGCCTGGTAGTTGCGCACGCCGGTCCACGCAAGGGTCTGCTGTTTGGCGTTGGCGAGGTCGTCGATGCTTGCCTCTTCGGGTTCGGACTTCATCAGCCAGTATCGTTGCGTCATGTCGTTTCAGTGTTCGGGATGGCTTGCGGTTGGCGTCGGACGGAATGCGGGTCGATAGCAGCGAGGTAAGCGCAGCCTGAACGACCCGAGAGGATCCCGGGGCGGGGCATGGGCTATGGATGGGTTGCCGCACTGCGATATTGGGCCAATTCCTATACTATGCCTTTGTGACCTTTGCGTGACGTTCCATGGACATGTTCAACCGCCTATGCCGATAGGAGAGTGAGTCATGGCAGCAGAGCCGTCTGTTCGTAGCAACGCGTTCATCTTCTATTCCCTCGCCACGGTGTCGTTTATCGAAACCAGTGTCCCCGAGTTCGTCTCCACGCTCAACCAGATGTATGGCGACGACGACGAGATGCGCACCTGGCTTCAGGACACCTGGCTGCCTGAAGAAGTCGAGCATGGGCGGCTTGCCAAAGACTATATCGCACGCGTCTGGCCAGAGTTCGACTGGGCCCCGGCTTACGACGCGTTTCTCGCGCGCTACAAACCCCGATGCGATGTGCAGTACATGCGGCCGTCGCTGGCGCTGGAGGCCTTGTCGCGCTGCGTCACCGAGACGCAGACAGCCATGATCTACCGCTGCCTCGAATCGTATATGCCGGTCGAGGAGCTCAAGCAGATGATGCACAAGCTGAGCAGCGAGGAGGTCGGTCACTACCGGTACTTCCGCAAGACCTTCGACCGGTATAACGCCATCGAGCAGCACGGCGTGATCAGCCGGCTGCGCACGATGGTGGCGCGAAGTGAACTGGTGCGTGACGAGGACATCGCGTTCGCCTTCGAACCGTTGAACCACTTCTGGCGATCGTCCCCGCCGTTCGAGACGATGACCTGGGATGCCTTCCTGTCGATGTCGGGCGATGTCATGAAGCAGTACATGCCAGTGGAGGCGGCAACGCGCATGATGTTTAAGCCGCTGGAGACGGGCTCGTGGTGGCGTGACCGTCCGGTGAAGGCGTTGATGTCCTTCATGGTGAGGCGGCAGTACCCCCAGTTGGGAAGCGAAGCCTGACGTCACCGGAGACCGCATTCGTCCGTCACGTCCGGAGGCCGGCGAAGGAAGACGGACGAAAAAAAACCCCGCCGAGGCGGGGTTTTTCGTTGTCGGTGAACCGTATTACTTGTTCGTGCCGACGACTTCAACTTCCACGCGACGATCCGGAGCCAGGCAGCTGATCAGTTGCGTGCGGTTCTTCTGGTTGCAACCAGTCGTAACCGGGTTACGCTTGCCCTTGCCTTCCGTGTACACGCGGTTGGCTTCGACGCCCTTGCTGACCAGGTATGCCTTCACAGCTTGTGCGCGGCGCAGCGACAGACGGTCGTTGTACTTGTCCGAACCGATGCGGTCGGTGTAGCCCGTAGCGACGATGACTTCGAGGTTCAGCGCCTGAACCTTGCCAGCCAGGTCGTCCAGCTTCTGCTTGCCAGCCGGCTTCAGGATAGCCTTGTCGAAGTCGAACAGTGCGTCAGCCTGATACGTGACCTTTTGCGAGACCGGAGCGACCGGAGCGACCGGAGCCGGTGCCGGGGCTGCGACTTGTGCAATGATCGAGCCATCGCACTTGGCATTGGCCGTGGCCGGGGTCCAGAAGGCATCGCGCCAGCACAGTTCGTCCGAGCCGTTCTTCCAAACCCACTCGCCGCTGCCGTTCACCCAGTTGTCGTTGACGGCTTGCTTCGAGGCCGCGATCGGGCCCGGAGCGGTCTGGACGTAGTTTTGGGCCATAGCCGAAGCAGCCATCACTGCGGTAGCTGCAACGATCGCGAGCTTAGCGAATTTATTCATATTTCTCCTCTCGAAATGAGATTACCGCAGGTTTACTGCGAGCCTAGACGACAGAACCAAAGTCTTACATCGCTCGAAGTATAACATTGGCAAGTGCGCGAAAGCATGGCCCATGCACTTCGAATAATGTCTAACTTATGCCACGGCATTTTGCCATAGCGATTCAGACGGTCGCGAGAAAAACCCCTGCTTTGCCGCCGGTCGTGGCGCAGTTGTGGTTTGAGCGCAACACCTTTTGAGGCCCCTCGCCAACCGTTTCATTTCTTTCCCTTGTTTGGCGTTTTGGCGTGTCAGACATCTCTTGTGCATCGCATCACGCTCGTTTCGGATGCCTATGACGGGCATGTTAGAATCGCACGATCATATCGCCGGCAGCCGCCTATCGCGATTAGGGCTTGATAGACACGGATAATGGATCAGTTCGCCAAAGAAACTCTCCCGATTTCGCTCGAAGAAGAAATGCGGCGGTCGTACCTCGATTACGCCATGAGCGTGATCGTCGGCCGCGCCTTGCCGGATGTGCGTGACGGCCTGAAGCCGGTTCACCGCCGTGCACTCTTCGCCATGCACGAGCTGAACAACGACTGGAACCGTGCTTATAAGAAGTCTGCACGTATCGTCGGTGACGTCATCGGTAAGTACCACCCGCACGGCGACGCTTCTGTATACGACACCATCGTTCGCATGGCGCAGCCGTTCTCGCTGCGCTATATGCTCGTCGACGGTCAGGGCAACTTCGGCTCGGTCGACGGCGACAATGCCGCCGCCATGCGATACACCGAAGTTCGTATGGCCAAGATCGGTCACGAACTGCTCGCCGACATCGACAAGGAAACCGTCGACTTCGGACCCAACTACGACGGCAGCGAAAAAGAGCCGCTCATTCTGCCTGCGCGTATCCCGAACCTGCTGCTCAACGGTTCGTCGGGGATCGCCGTCGGTATGGCGACCAACATTCCGCCGCACAACCTCAACGAAGTCGTCGAGGGCTGTCTGTACGTCCTGAAGAATCCGGAAGCGACCGTCGATGAGCTGATCGAGATCATTCCGGCGCCGGACTTCCCGACGGCCGGCATCATCTACGGCATTTCGGGCGTGCGCGAAGGCTATCGCACCGGCCGCGGCCGCGTGGTGATGCGTGCCAAGACGCACTTCGAGGACATCGATCGCGGCCAGCGCGTGGCGATCATCGTCGACGAACTCCCGTACCAGGTTAACAAGCGCTCACTGCTCGAACGGATCGCGGAACTCGTCAACGAGAAGCGTCTGGAAGGTATTTCGGACATCCGCGACGAATCCGACAAGAGCGGTATGCGTGTCGTGATCGAACTCAAGCGCGGCGAAGTGCCCGAGGTTGTGCTCAACAATCTCTATAAGCACACGCAGTTGCAAGATACGTTCGGCATGAACATGGTGGCGTTGGTCGACGGCCAACCCAAGCTGCTGAACCTGCGTGAAATGCTGGTCCACTTCCTGGCGCATCGCCGCGAAGTGATTACTCGCCGCACGGTCTATGAACTGCGCCGCGCCCGTGAGCGCGGCCACGTGCTCGAAGGTCTGGCGGTAGCGCTCGCTAACATCGACGACTTCATCGCGATCATCAAGGCCGCCCCGACGCCGCCGATCGCGAAGGCGGCGTTGATGGAGAAGTCGTGGGATTCGTCCGTCGTGCGCGAGATGCTCGCGCGTGCCGACAGCGAGACGCAGGGCGGTCTGGCCGCCTATCGTCCGGAAGGGCTCGATGCGGCGGTCGGCGTTCAGCCCGACGGCCTGTATCGCCTGTCGGAAACGCAGGCGCAGGAAATTCTGCAGATGCGTCTGCAACGCCTGACGGGTCTCGAGCAGGACAAGATCGTCTCCGAGTACAAGGAAGTGATGGCGCAGATCGCCGACCTGCTCGACATTCTGGCCAGCCCGCCGCGCGTGACGGCGATCATCAGCGAAGAATTGACCGCCGTGCGTGCCGAGTTCGGCGATGCCCGCCGCTCGACCATCGAACACAACGCGACCGAACTCGATACCGAAGACCTCATCACACCGCAGGACATGGTGGTGACGCTGTCGCATTCGGGTTACATCAAGTCGATGCCGCTGTCCGAGTATCGTGCGCAAAAGCGCGGCGGTCGCGGCAAGCAGGCGGCGGCGACGAAGGACGACGACTGGATCGATACGCTGTTCATCGCGAACACGCACGACACGATCCTGTGCTTCTCGAACCGTGGCCGTGTCTATTGGATCAAGGTGTACGAAGTGCCGCAAGGTTCGCGGAACTCGCGCGGCCGTCCGATCGTCAATATGTTCCCGTTGCAGGAAGGCGAGAAGATCAACGTGGTGCTGCCGGTCAAGGAGTACACGGAAGATCGCTTCGTGTTCATGGCAACGAGCTTGGGCACGGTCAAGAAGACGCCGCTCGCGGCCTTCAGCCGTCCGCTCAAGAAGGGCATCATCGCCGTGAATCTCGATGACGGCGACGTGCTGATCGGCGCGGCCATCACCGACGGGGCGCATGACGTCATGCTGTTCTCCGACGCTGGCAAGGCCGTGCGCTTCGACGAGAACGACGTGCGTCCGATGGGCCGCGAAGCGCGTGGTGTTCGCGGCATGCAGCTCGAAGACGGTCAGACGGTCATCGCGCTGCTGGTCGCCGAAAACGAGCAGCAGTCGGTGCTGACGGCAACCGAGAACGGCTACGGCAAACGCACGTCGATCACGGAATATACCCGCCACGGCCGTGGCACTAAGGGTATGATTGCGATCCAGACGAGCGAGCGCAACGGCCGTGTGGTTGCCGCAACGCTGGTCGAGCCGGATGACGAGATCATGCTGATCACGACCGGCGGGGTGCTGATTCGTACGCGTGTCTCCGAGATTCGTGAAATGGGTCGTGCCACGCAGGGCGTGACGCTGATCAGCCTGGACGAAGGTACGACACTCTCGGGTCTGCAACGTATCGTTGAGTCCGATGCCGAAGTTGCCGAGAACGGCGACGCGCAGGGCGACGACGAGACACCGGACACGGATGTCACGGAGTGATACCGGCGTAACTCGATGTAATCTAGGGGTGCATTGCCCCGAAAAGTCAGTAGAATCTGGCCCGATGCAGTGAAGTGCCCAGGCGAGGATGCATCTATTTATCGTCGGTGGAAACTGACGAATTTTGGAGTGACTATTACTATGCAACGCAACGTCAAGAAGTGGATGTGGCTGCTGCTCGCAGCACCGGCAATGGCAATGGCTCAGCAGAGCGCTCCGCTTGACGCGGACAAGAAGGCAGCCATCAAGGATCTGCTGGAAGCCATCGACGCAAACAAGCTCGTCACCGCCATTGGTGAAGGTGCTCAGGGGCAAGCCAAGCAACTGGCGCCGCAAGTGCTCGAGCGTCAACTGGTCGAAAACAAGACGTTGACCGATGCTCAGAAGCAGGCGATCGTCCCGACGCTGCAACAGAACTCGGTGCAGAAGCTGGTTGACGGCGCAGGGAAGGTGTTCACGACCGACGCCTTCAAGAACGACGCTGTGCAGGCTCAGTACAACGCCTACGGCAAGTTCTACACGACCGACGAAATCAAGGGTCTGACGGCGTTCTACAAGAGCCCGGTGGGCCAGAAGTACATCAAGGTCCAGGATCAGGTCGGCCAGGAAGTGGTTGGCGGTCTGATGCAGAAGTACATGCCGCAATCGATCGAAGCGACCAGCAAGCAAGCTGACGCCGAAATCGCCGCGGCTGCCAAGTCGGCACCGAAGGCGCCGGCCAAGAAGTAAATTTCGGCCGATCCCTCGGGGATTGACCGATAATGGCCGTTTGCGAGAGATCGCAAACGGCCATTTTGCATTGATGGGGTTTGCCGGCAGGTTCTGCTCGGAATATTCCGGGAAACGACCATCCTGCGCCGGAATTACGGCCCGCCTCCGCACGTAAGGGCCAACTGGCGGTATAGTGGGTCTTTGCCGCCGCCGCCGCTCGGACGGGATATCCCGGCCACATCGCGAGTCCTCGCAAGACGTGAAACGCAAGCCGCACGGGTCAATGTCCGTCGGCTTGCGTTTCACTTTTACTGCTGCAAAACCAATATGACGCGCGCTTTCAATTTTTCCGCCGGTCCGGCGGCGCTGCCTGAAGAGGTTCTTCGTCAGGCAGCCGAGGAAATGCTCGACTGGCAGGGTGCCGGCATGGGCGTGATGGAGATGAGCCATCGCGGCCGGGAGTTCATGAGCATTCTGGCGCAGGCGCAGGCCGATCTGCGCGAGCTGCTCGCGGTACCGGACAACTACCGGATCCTCTTCATGCAGGGTGGGGCGCTCGCCGAGAACGCGATCATCCCGATGAACCTGCTGGGCGGTGCCCGTGCGAACGAACGTCGCACGGCGGACTACGTCGTGACCGGCTCGTGGTCGGTCAAGTCGCAGAAGGAAGCGCGCAAGTATTGCGACGTCAACGTCGCGGTCAGCACCGAAGCGGAAAATTTTACGCGTCTGCCGCAGGTCGATGAATGGAAGCTGTCCAAGGACCCGGCTTACGTCCATATCTGTACGAATGAAACGATCCATGGCGTCGAGTATTTCTGGACGCCGGACCTGGCGGCCGTCGGTCTGCCGGACGTGCCGCTGGTCGCCGACGTTTCGTCGCACATTCTTTCGCGTCCGATGGACGTGTCGAAGTTCGGTGTGATGTATGGTGGCGCGCAGAAGAACATCGGACCGTCGGGACTGACCATGGTGATCGTGCGCGACGACCTGCTCGGCCGTTCGTTGCCGTTCACGCCGAGCGCGTTCGACTGGAAGACGGTCGCCGAGAACGATTCGATGTACAACACGCCGCCGACCTACGCGATCTACATTGCGGGGCTGGTGTTCCAGTGGCTCAAGCGCCAGGGCGGCCTCGCGGCGATGGAGTCGGTGAACAAGGCGAAGGCGGAGCTGTTGTACGGTTTCCTCGACGACAGCGATTTCTATCGTACGTCGGTCGCTCCGGACTGCCGTTCGCGGATGAACGTGCCGTTCTTCCTGCACGACGACGCACTGAACGAAACATTCCTGGCCGGCGCTCGCGAGCGCGGCCTGCTGCAACTCAAGGGCCACAAGTCCGTGGGAGGCATGCGCGCCTCGATCTACAACGCAATGCCGCTTGCCGGCGTCGAGGCACTGGTCGACTATCTGCGTGAATTCGAGCGCAGCCACGGCTGACGAGGGCGGGCGGCCGGCGCAACGGTTGAAAGACTGTGCGCCGCGAGCCGCCTGATCATGTCACTTAGCAAGAAGACAATACGCTCCATGGAAGACGATCTGAACGCATCGCTGCGCCCTTTGCGCGAGAAAATCGATGCTATCGATGCGCAACTACTCAAGTTGCTCAATCAACGCGCGGCTGTCGCCCTCGAAGTGGGTGAGGTCAAGAAGCGCTTTGGTGCGCCGGTATTCCGGCCCGAGCGGGAATTGCAGGTGATTTCCCGCTTGCAGCAAGCCAACGACGGTCCGTTGTATGGCGACAATCTGGCGTCCATCTGGCGCGAGATCATGTCGGCCAGCCGCGCGCTGGAAAAGGTGATGACCGTCGCCTATCTCGGCCCCGCCGGAACTTATAGCGAGCAAGCTGCCCTGACCTATTTCGGTCAGAGCGTGAAGGGGCTGCCGTGCCCATCGCTGGACGAAGTGTTTCGTGCCGTCGAAGCTGGCAGTGCCGACTTCGGCGTCGTGCCGGTCGAAAACTCGACCGAAGGTGTCGTCTCGCGCACGCTGGATCTGTTGCTGCAAAGCCCCCTGACCATTGGCGGCGAAGTGGCGTTGCCGATTCACCATAACCTGATGTCGCTGTCGGGCACGCTCGACGGTGTGACGCGCATCTGCTCGCACGCACAGTCGCTGGCCCAATGCCAGCATTGGCTGACGGCGCATTTCCCGCAGCTTGAGCGTCAGGCGGTGTCGAGCAACGCCGAGGCCGCGCGTATGGCAGCGGCCGATCCGGCCATTGCCGCCATCGCCGGTGAATCGGCGGCGACGCAGTATGGCTTGCAGATCGCGTTCTCGCACGTGCAGGACGATCCGCACAATCGCACGCGCTTCGTCGTGATCGGCACGCAGGACGCGGCGCCGAGCGGCCGTGATCAGACGTCGCTGATTCTCTCGGTGCCGAATCGCGCGGGTGCTGTCGTCGCGCTCCTCGAACCGCTGGCCAACAATGGTGTGTCGATGACTCGCTTCGAGTCGCGTCCGGCCAAGAGCGGTGCCTGGGAGTATTACTTCTACGTCGACTTCGAAGGGCATCGCGACGATGAGAACGTCGCCAAGGCACTCGACGCGCTGCGTCAGAACGCGGCCTATTGCAAGGTGCTCGGCTCGTACCCGCGTTCCGCGTGACGCCGGGGAAAGACACCATGAGTCTGAATAAGCTCGTTATCTGCGGCGTTGGTCTGATCGGCGGTTCGCTCGCGCGCGCGCTGAAAGCGGCTGGCGTCGTGAAGGAAGTCGTGGGAGTAGGACGCACCGAGGCGTCGCTCGCTCGCGCATGTGAACTTGGCGTGATCGACCGGGCTGCATCGTCGATGGCGGATGCCGTCGCAGGCGCCGACATCGTGTTGCTGGCTGCGCCAGTGGCACAAACTCCCGCGCTGCTCGCCGCGATTCGTCCGTATCTGGCCGGTCATACGATCGTGACCGACGCGGGTAGCACTAAGACAGACGCTGTGGCCGCAGCACACTCTGCGCTTGGCGACGACGCGTGGCGCTTCGTGCCAGGGCACCCGATTGCCGGTGCGGAACTGTCGGGCGTCGATGCGGCGAAGGCGGACCTGTATCGTGATCGCCGCGTCGTGCTGTGCCCTCAGTCGGGCAACCGCAGCGACGACGTCGCGCGGGTGCGTGCGATGTGGGAGGCGACGGGCGCGCGCGTCTCCGAGATGACCGAAACACAGCATGACCGCGTGTTTGCCTCGGTAAGTCACTTGCCTCACGTGTTGTCGTATGCGCTGATTGCGCAAATTCTCGACGCGCCGGACGCCGCACTGAAGTTCGGGTTCGCTGGCGGCGGTTTTCGCGATTTCACGCGCATTGCGGCGTCGAATCCCGAAATGTGGCGCGACATCTGCGTGGCGAATCGCGACGCCTTGCTTGCCGAACTCGATGGTTATCTCGCGACCCTCGGCGCGCTACGTCAATTGATCGATGCCGGTGATGGCGCCGGTCTCGAGGCCGTGTTCGCCCGCACCAGCCAGGCGCGAACGGACTGGGCCAAGCAACAGGAAAAGTAATGGAAACGCTCGATCTTGGCCCGTACGGCCACGCCGAAGGCACGCTTCGACTGCCCGGCTCGAAAAGTATCTCGAACCGTGTGCTGCTGCTCGCCGCGCTCTCGCGCGGCACGACGCGTGTGCGTGAACTGCTTGCGTCGGACGACACGCAGGTCATGCTCGACGCCCTCGCTGCGCTGGGCGTCAAATGCACTCAGGTCGGCGATTCGCGTGACTTCATCGTGGAGGGATGCGGCGGTGTATTTCCGGTGAAGCTGGCCAAGCTGTTCATGGGGAATGCGGGAACCGCCATTCGTCCGCTGACGGCGGCGTTGTCGCTGAGTCATGGCGACTATGAGGTGTCTGGCGTGGCGCGTATGCACGAGCGTCCGATCGGGGATCTCGTCGACGGACTGCGGCAGCTTGGCGCCCAGATCGACTATCTCGGCAATGCCGGCTATCCGCCGTTGCACATCAAACCGGCCGATGTGAAGGCGCCCGTGACGCCGATTCGCGTGCGCGGCGATGTGTCGAGCCAATTCCTGACGGCGTTGTTGCTGACGCTGCCGCTGCTGCCGTCGGAGACGGGCGAGATCGTCGTCGAAGTCGAAGGCGAACTGATTTCCAAGCCGTACATCGACATCACGCTGCGACTGCTGCGCCGGTTCGGTATCGACGTGCGTCAGGACGGCTGGTCGCGCTTCACCCTGCCGGCGGCGGGTGCGGATGGCGCGAAGTACCGGAGCCCGGGTGAGATTCGCGTGGAAGGCGATGCCTCGTCGGCGTCGTACTTTCTGGCGGCCGGCGCGATCGGTGGTGGCCCGCTGCGTGTAGAGGGTGTGGGCCGTGACAGTATTCAGGGCGACGTGCGCTTCGTCGACGCGCTGGCAGCGATGGGCGCGCGCGTGACGCTGCATGACGATGCTATCGAAGTGCATGGCATCGATACCCCTTCGGGCAAGCTGCGTGCGCTGGATATGGATTTCAATCACATCCCCGATGCCGCGATGACGATTGCCGTGGCTGCGCTCTTTGCTGACGGCACGACTACGCTGCGCAATATCGCCAGCTGGCGCGTGAAGGAAACGGATCGGCTGGCTGCAATGGCCATCGAACTTCGCAAGGTCGGCGCGACAGTGGAAGAGGGCGCGGATTATCTGCGCGTGACGCCGCCCGCCACGCTGACGCCGAATGCGGCGATCGACACCTACGACGATCACCGCATGGCCATGTGCTTCTCGCTCGTGAGCCTGGGTGGGGTGCCTGTGACGATCAACGATCCGAAGTGCGTCGCCAAGACGTTCCCGACGTACTTCGCCGAGTTTTCGCGCGTCGCTTCGTAATTTGCTTGGTGCCGGCAGGCCCGATTCGGTACCGTTGCGATCTCGCGCGGAGCTGAATCGGGCTTTGCGCATTCCTAGTGCCCTGTCGTTCGCGCTGGAGCCTCTTTTCTGCGGATGCTCAGCCGTGTTCCGTTAGGGCGAGCGTATGACCTTCTGGCGTCTCGCAACGCTGCGTTAGCCGACTTCCGAGGCGGGGCGGCGCACCTAATCGATGAAACGCCGGGCCTTTGTCATGGCGGGGGAGGCCCAACGAACAAGTCCGGACGTTGCGCGCCGATGGCCGTCACGCCTGTCCCGTCATCGTTTGCCAGAGCAGAACGCCATTAAGCAGGACGATGGCGGCGGCGATCAGCCATGCGCTGGCAAGCAGCGCGCCGCGAACACGCCACTGCCCCATCAACTTGGCATCACCGGCAAACCGGACGAGCGGAATCACGGCAAACGGCAACTGAAGGCTGAGTACCACCTGACTGAAAATCAGCAGGTTCGTAGTCTGGGCCTCGCCGCCATGACCAACGATCAACAGCGCCGGAATCAGTGCCAATCCCCGCGTGATGAGCGCGCGCTGCCATGGCTTCATGCGCAGATTCAGAAAACCTTCCATCGTGACCTGACCGGCGAGTGTGGCTGTCACGGTGGAGTTCAGGCCGCAGGCGAGCAGGGCGACCGCGAACATGACACCCGCCCATTGACTGCCGAGCAACGGCGCGAGCAACTTGTGCGCGTCGCCAAGCGATTCCACGGCGGTGTTGCCACTGGCGTGGAACACGGCAGCGGCAAGTATCAGCAGTGCGGCGTTGATGAGAAAGGCGAAGCCCAGCGAGAGCGTGGTGTCCCACTGGGTTGTCTTCAGCGCCCGGTTCATCGTGGCGGGCGTGCGTACGGGCATCGCTTCGCCACGCATGCGAAGCAGCGCCGAGTGGAGGTACAGGTTGTGCGGCATGACGGTGGCCCCGAGAATCCCCACCGCCAGCCAGAGCATGCCGGCCTGAGCGACGATCTCGCTACGCGGGCGCAGGCCGGAGACCGCGGCACCCCAATCGGGATTGGCCAGTGCGAGCTGCGCGGCGAAGCAGCCGGCAGTGAGCAGAATCAAGGCAGCGACCGCGCCTTCGAGGCGACGCTGTCCGAACCCCTGCAAACCCAGCATGGCAAAGGCGAGGAAGCCGGCGAGCACGACGCCGACCGGTAACGACAGACCGAACAGGAGTTGCAGCGCGACTGCACTACCGATGATCTCAGCCAGATCGCAGGCGATGATGGCAATCTCGCAAAGTCCCCATAACGCCAATGAGGTGCGACGGCTATACTGGTCACGTGAGAGTTGCGCGAGATCGCGTCCGGTCACCAGACCGACGCGCGCGGCCAACCATTGCAACAACAACGCCATGACGCTCGAGAGCAGCACTACGCTCAGCAGCGTGTAGCCATAGCGGGCACCGCCCGCGATCGCCGTGGCCCAGTTGCCCGGATCCATATAGCCTACGGCGATGAGCGTGCCCGCCCCGGCAAACCCCATCCAGCGCTGCGCTCGGCGCGGTGTCGGGTTTTGCGGATCGGGCGGCGGCACCCATTCGGGGCCGGCTAAGGGATAATCGCGGCTTTGCATGGCAGTCACATCTTCCGGCGGCGCAAATAGCGTCCATATCTAAATGATAATCATTATTATTTGGATGGGAAGTTTTATTTTTTAATGTGTTGGATAGACAGAGATGAAGGAATGCCTGATTTGACGGTGGTGGACGACTCGATTCCGGTCATTACGGTAGATGGCCCGACGGCATCCGGTAAAGGGACGGTGGCGCACCGGGTGGCCGACGAACTGGGGTTTCATTACCTCGACAGTGGGGCACTTTACCGGCTGACCGCGCTGGCGAGCGCTCGCCACGGCATCGACCCCGACGACGTGAGCGCCCTCGCCGTCCTCGCGGAGACGCTCGACGTGCGTTTCCGCGATCAGCGTATCTGGTTGGCAGGTGAGGATGTGACCGACGCCATTCGTGCCGAAGCGATCGGCAATCGGGCATCCAGTATTGCGGTGCACAAGGCTGTCCGGCAGGCGCTGACGGCGCTCCAGCGAGGCTTCAAGACCGCGCCCGGGCTGGTGGCGGACGGTCGTGACATGGGAACGGTGATCTTCCCGGAAGCCGATTTGAAGGTGTTTTTGACCGCCACGCCACAGGCGCGTGCCGAGAGGCGGTATAAGCAATTGATAGAAAAAGGATTTTCTGCTAACATAGACAGTCTCATGCTGGATCTTGAGGCGCGCGATGCGCGGGATCGTACCCGTGCCGAGGCGCCACTGAGGCCGGCAGAGGGTGCGCGGGTACTCGACACGTCGGGGCTTAACGTCGATCAGGCGGTGGCTCAGGTGCTCGAATGGTTCGCGCAAGTGCAGTACCCGCAAGGCGCCTGACCGGGTGTTTCATGCAGTCACCTGGCTTGGCTTTGTCTAACCTTTAACCCAACCGTTGCACGTTCTCGTCAGCCCCCTTCGGGAGATGGACGTCAGCGGCGTAATCCACTTTTATGTCCGACCTGCAAACCTCGACCAACGAATCTTTCGCGGCGCTTTTCGAAGAGTCGCTCTCCCGTCAAGACATGCGTGCTGGTGAAGTCATCAGCGCTGAAGTCGTTCGGGTTGACCACAACTTCGTGGTCGTCAACGCCGGCCTCAAGTCCGAAGCGTACATCCCCATCGAAGAATTCCTGAATGATCAGGGCGAGGTCGAAGTTCAGGCCGGCGATTTCGTTTCCGTGGCGATCGACGCCCTGGAAAACGGCTACGGCGACACCGTGCTGTCGCGCGACAAGGCCAAGCGTCTGGCCTCGTGGCTGCAACTGGAAAAGGCCCTCGAATCGGGCGACCTCGTGACCGGTACGATCACCGGCAAGGTCAAGGGCGGTCTGACCGTGATGGTCAACGGCATCCGTGCATTCCTGCCGGGTTCGCTGGTTGACACGCGTCCGGTCAAGGACACGACCCCGTACGAAGGCAAGACCCTCGAATTCAAGGTTATCAAGCTCGACCGCAAGCGCAACAACGTTGTGCTGTCGCGCCGTGCCGTGATCGAAGCCACCCAGGGTGAAGAGCGCGCCAAGCTGCTCGAAACGCTCAAGGAAGGCGCGATCGTCAAGGGCGTGGTCAAGAACATCACCGATTACGGCGCGTTCGTCGACCTCGGCGGCATCGATGGCCTGCTGCACATCACCGACATCGCATGGCGTCGTGTGCGTCACCCGAGCGAAGTTCTGTCGGTTGGCCAGGAAGTCACCGCCAAGATCCTCAAGTTCGATCAAGAGAAGGGCCGCGTCTCGCTGGGCGTCAAGCAACTCGGCGAAGATCCGTGGGAAGGCATTGCTCGCCGTTACCCGCAAGGCACCCGCCTGTTCGGCAAGGTCACCAACATCACCGATTACGGCGCATTCGTCGAAGTGGAATCGGGCATCGAAGGCCTGGTTCACGTGTCGGAAATGGACTGGACCAACAAGAACGTTGCGCCGACCAAGGTTGTCCAGCTGGGCGACGAAGTCGAAGTCATGGTGCTCGAGATCGACGAAGACCGTCGTCGTATCAGCCTCGGCATGAAGCAGTGCAAGCCGAATCCGTGGGATGACTTCTCGCGCAACTTCAAGAAGGGCGACAAGATCAAGGGCGCAATCAAGTCGATCACCGACTTCGGCGTGTTCATTGGTCTGCCGGGCGGCATCGACGGCCTGGTCCACCTGTCGGACCTGTCGTGGAGCGAAGCTGGCGAAGAAGCGGTTCGCAAGTACAAGAAGGGCGACGAAGTCGAAGCCGTGGTTCTGGGCATCGACGTCGAGAAGGAACGCATTTCGCTGGGTATCAAGCAGCTCGAAGGCGATCCGTTCAACACCTTCGTGGCGATCCACGACAAGGGCTCGATCGTTGACGGCACCATCAAGGCCGTTGACCCGAAGGGTGCTGTCGTGTCGCTGGGCGATGACGTGGAAGGCTACCTGCGCGCTTCGGAAATCTCGCACGACCGTGTGGAAGATGCCCGTAACGTGCTGAAGGAAGGCGAAGCCGTCAACGCAATGATCGTCAACATCGATCGCAAGTCGCGCAACATCAACCTGTCGATCAAGGCCAAGGATTCGGCCGAGCAACAGGAAGCGATTAGCAAGATGTCGTCGGATAGCTCGGCAGCGAGCGGCACCACGAACCTCGGTGCCCTGCTCAAGGCCAAGCTGGACAGCCAGAATCAGTAAGGTCCAAGGCCTATGACCAAGTCTGAATTGGTCAACCAGTTGGCGGCGCGGTTTCCCCAGTTGGTGCTCAAGGATGCCGATTTCGCGGTGAAGACGATTCTCGACGCGATGGCCGATGCGCTTGCGCGCGGTCATCGAATCGAAATCCGCGGTTTCGGCAGCTTTGGGCTCAACCGTCGGCCACCGCGCGTCGGCCGCAACCCGAAGTCGGGCGAGAAAGTGATGGTGCCGGAGAAATTCGTGCCGCATTTCAAGCCCGGCAAGGAGTTGCGAGAGCGGGTTGATCACAAGGCGTCGGACCAATAAGGCCCTTTGGGATCTACTACGCAAGAAAAGCGCCTTCGGGCGCTTTTTTTGTATCTGACGATCGACAAGGGGGGGCGGTGCGGACAATCGCCGGAAATGTGAAGCACTTTGCAGGAACGACGCCTCGCAGAGCACATCCGGTACAATACGCCCACGTGCTGGCCTGCTGCGTTCAGGGCTTCGACGCCTCGTGCTGCCGGCTCAAGTTGCAAAACATACGGCAATCCTGCCGCAGGAGCCTTTCGGCATGAAGCTGATTGTTTGGATCGTTCGTCTGATCGTATTCGTGGTGTTGCTGTCTCTCGCGCTGGCCAACACCGGCGAGGTCACGTTGAACCTGTTCCTGGGGCATACGTGGACAGCACCGCTCATCATGATCGGACTGGCATTTTTTGTGGTCGGTGGTGTCATCGGCGTGCTCGCGACGTTGCCGAGCCTGATGCGCCAACGCCTTGAACTGCGTCGCACGCGACGCGACCTGGCCCGTGCCCAGCGTGATCCCGAGGCGAGCGATCAGCCGCCGATGCTGCCGCCGGTATAACGCGGCGCGGCGCACGACGCTCGTCATCCTCATCGACTGTTTCAACGACAACACGCATTCATGGAATTCGAGGTCTGGTGGCTACTTGCCATCCCCGTGATCTTCGGCTGCGGCTGGGTGGCTGCGCGACTCGATTTGCGCAGTCTGCTCTCGGAAAGCCGCAATCTGCCGGCATCCTATTTCCGCGGTCTGAATTTCCTGCTGAACGAACAGCCGGACAAGGCCATCGACGCCTTCATCGAAGTCGCCAAGCTCGATCCCGAAACGACCGAACTGCACTTCGCACTCGGCAGTCTGTTCCGCCGTCGCGGCGAGACGGAACGCGCCATTCGAGTCCATCAGAACCTGCTCTCGCGCGATGATCTGCCGCAAGCCGATCACGAGCATGCGCTGTACGAACTCGGCCACGATTTCCTGAAGGCGGGGCTGCTCGATCGTGCCGAAGACGCTTTCAGCCGGTTGCAGACCGGCGCGTACGCGAAGGCAGCGCAACATGCCAAGCTCACGATCTATCAGATCGAGAAAGAGTGGCGTAAAGCGCTGGCGGAAGCCGAAACGTTGACGGATCTCGATCCGGCCGTGTCCTACCGCAAGGAGATCGCCCAGTTCCATTGCGAGCTGGCGCAGGAAGCGCTGCAACGCAAAGATACCGAGGCGGTCGGGCGTGAACTGGACGCCGCGCTCGCCGTGAATCCGGCCAACGTGCGTGCGCCGCTGCTGCGCGGCGACATGCTGCTCGCCGCCGGAGATGCCGAGGGCGCGCTGCGGGTGCTGCGCACGATCGAGGAACAGAATCCGATGTACCTCGGGCTCGCTGCGAAGCGGGTCATGAAGGCCTTCGAGGCCCTGGGCCGGGCGCCGGAAGGGCTGGCCATGTTGCGTGACGCCTTGCGCAAGAACCCGTCGGACGATCTGCTCGAAATCGTCTATGAGAAGACGTTGTCGCTCGACGGCCCGGACGCCGCGCTCAAGCTGATGCGCGAGCAGATGCACCGTGCGCCGAGCGCCCCCGGTATGGCGCGTTTGCTCGAAGCGCATGCAGCGACCGCGCATGGCGACACGCAGTCGGACCTGCAACTCATGGGCAAGCTGATTACGCAGCGCACCAAGTCGTTGCCGCGCTATGTCTGTGACCAGTGCGGATTCCGCGCCCGACTTTTCTATTGGCAGTGCCCCGGCTGTAACGGCTGGGAGACGTACACGCCGCGCCGTGCCGACGTGCCGGCAGCAACATAAGTTTCATAACATCGCAAAATCATGAAGATCACCATCATCGGTTCCGGCTACGTCGGCCTTGTCACGGGTGCCTGTCTCGCAGACGTCGGTAATGACGTGTTCTGTCTCGACGTCGACCCGCGCAAGATCGAGATCCTGAACAACGGCGGCGTGCCGATTCACGAGCCGGGCCTCCAGGAAGTCATCGCACGCAACCGCGAAGCGGGCCGTCTGCAATTCTCGACCGATGTCGAGGCTTCCGTGGCGCACGGCGACGTGCAGTTCATCGCGGTCGGCACGCCGCCCGATGAAGACGGCTCGGCCGACCTGCAATACGTCGTCGCAGCAGCACGCAACATCGGCCGTTACGCCAAGAGCTTCAAGGTGATCGTGGACAAGTCGACGGTGCCGGTGGGCACGGCAGACAAGGTGCGTGCCGCGGTCGCAGAAGAGCTTGCCAAGCGTAGCGAAGACGTGAAGTTCTCGGTCGTCTCGAACCCCGAATTCCTGAAGGAAGGTGCGGCGGTAGACGACTTCATGCGTCCGGATCGCATCGTGATCGGCGTGGATGACGACGCCGACGGTCAGCAGGCGCGAGCGATGATGAAGCGCCTGTACTCGCCGTTCAACCGCAATCACGAGCGCACGCTGTACATGGACGTTCGCTCGGCGGAATTCACGAAGTACGCCGCCAACGCCATGCTGGCAACGCGTATTTCGTTCATGAACGAATTGGCCAATCTGGCCGATCGCGTGGGCGTGGATATCGAAGACGTGCGTCAGGGCATCGGCTCGGACCCGCGCATCGGGTATCACTTCCTTTACGCCGGTTGCGGCTACGGGGGCTCGTGCTTCCCGAAGGACGTGCAGGCACTTGTGCGTACCGCCGAAGACTACGGTCTGCCGCTACGGATTCTGAACGCGGTGGAAGCCGTCAATGAAACGCAGAAGACGGTGCTGATCGACAAGATCGTGGCGCGTCTGGGCGAGGAATTGAAGGGCAAGACGTTCGCGCTGTGGGGGCTGGCGTTCAAGCCGAACACCGACGACATGCGCGAAGCGCCCAGCCGTCGTGTGATCGCGGAGCTGGTGCGTCGTGGCGCGAGCGTGCGTGCGTACGACCCGGTGGCGCTGGAAGAAGCCCGCCGAGTCGTTGCGCTGGACTTTGCCGACGACGCTAAGGCCCACAGTCGCATCGAGTTCTGCGCCACGCAGAACGACACGCTGACGGGCGCTGACGCGCTGGTCATCGTCACGGAATGGAAGGCCTTCCGCAGCCCGGACTTCACCAAGGTGAAGCAGGCGTTGTCGCTGCCGCTGATCTTCGACGGCCGTAACCTGTACGACCCGGAAGCCATGCAGGAACTGGGTATCGAATACCACGGCATCGGTCGCGGTCTGGGCGAATCCGCCTGATTTTCGAGGAACGACGGATGAATTCGACGGCAACTTCGCTTACCCGTACGGTTCAGGCGCCGGGCGTGCCCAGCGTACCCCGCGAGGCGTTCAGCCGTGCCCGGGTGCTGATCGTCGGTGACGTGATGCTCGACCGCTATTGGTTCGGCGACGTCAATCGCATTTCGCCGGAAGCGCCGGTGCCGGTGGTGCACGTCAAGCGCAACGAAGAGCGTCTGGGCGGGGCCGCGAACGTGGCGCTCAACGCGACGTCGCTGGGGGCACAGGCCGGCCTGCTCTGCGTGCTGGGCGAGGACGAGCCCGCCGAGCGCGTGGTCGACATGCTCGACGCCAGTGGCGTGATGGCTTTCGTGACGCGCGACGCCGATCTCGCGACCACCATCAAGCTGCGCATCGTGTCGCGTCAGCAGCAACTGCTGCGTATCGACTTCGAGAATCAGCCGGCGCGTGAGGTATTGCTGGCGGTGCTCGATCAGTATCGTCAGTTGCTCACGAGCTATGACGTCGTGCTGCTCTCGGATTATGCCAAGGGTGGTTTGACGCATGTCCAGCCGATGATCGAAGCCGCGCGCGCCGCAGGCAAGGCGGTGCTCGTCGACCCGAAGGGCAGCGATTACGAGCGCTATCGCGGCGCCACGATCCTCACGCCGAATCGCTCCGAATTGCAGCAGGTCGTGGGCGTGTGGCGTTCGGAGGACGATCTGACGTCGCGGGCACAGAATCTGCGCGAATCGCTGGGGCTGGAAGCGCTGCTGCTCACGCGCTCGGAGGAGGGCATGACGCTCTTTACCGAAAGCGGTGCGCTGCACGTGCCGGCGCAGGCGCGCGAAGTGTATGACGTCTCCGGCGCGGGCGACACGGTGATCGCCACGCTGGCGGCGTCGCTTTCCGCCGGTCTGCCTCTGCCGCAGGCCGTCGTGCTCGCCAATCGTGCGGGCAGCATCGTCGTGGGCAAGCTGGGCACCGCGACCGTCGACTACACCGAACTCTTTTCCGAGCTGACATGACCATCATCGTGACGGGCGCCGCGGGCTTCATCGGCGCCAACCTCGTCAAAGCCCTCAACGAGCGCGGAGAGACCGACATCGTGGCGGTCGACAACCTCACGCGTGCGGACAAATTCCGCAATCTGGTCGACTGCGAGATCAGCGACTACCTCGACAAGACCGACTTTGTCGCGCGCTTCCAGCGCCGGGAATTCGGTCGCGTGCGCGCCATTTTCCATGAAGGCGCCTGCTCCGACACCATGGAGACGGACGGCCGCTACATGATGGAGAACAACTTCCGTTACACGCGGGCGTTGTTCGAGGCCTGTCAGACGCAGACAGTGCCTTTCCTGTATGCCTCGTCGGCAGCGACTTATGGCGCGTCGGAAACGTTCGTGGAGACGCGCGAGTACGAAAAACCGCTGAACGTCTACGGCTACTCGAAGTTTCTGTTCGACCAGATCGTGCGCCGCGCCATGCGCGAGGCGGGCGGCAAGCTGCCGAGTCAGGTGGCCGGCTTCCGTTACTTCAACGTCTACGGCCCGCGCGAGGCGCACAAGGGCCGCATGGCGTCGGTGGCGTTCCACAACTTCAACGAATTCCGTGCCAATGGCCGTGTGAAGCTCTTCGGCGAGTACAACGGCTACGCTGCGGGTACGCAAAGCCGTGACTTCGTGTCGGTCGAAGACGTGGTGAAGGTCAACCTGCACTTTTTCGATCATCCGGAGCGCAGCGGCATCTTCAATCTCGGTACCGGGCGCGCACAGCCGTTCAACGACATCGCGATTGCCGTGATCAACACGTTGCGCGAGGAGGCCGGTGAAGCGCCGCTGTCGCTCGACGAGATGGTCAAACAGGGGATCGTGGAATACATCCCGTTCCCGGACGCGCTGCGCGGCAAGTATCAGTGCTTCACGCAGGCGAGCGTAGAACATCTGCGTCAGGCCGGCGGCTATCAGCAGCCGTTCTATACGGTCGGCGAAGGCGTTTCGCGTTACGTGCGCTGGTTGCTGGCGCAGTGAGCACGCGCCAGGCACGCCATGCCTGTCACCGGGTCGGCCCGGTACACGGGGAGCCAGACGGCTCCCCGTTGTGTTTGGCGCGCCGTCTCGGACATCGGATCTCGCCGGGTGCTCACGATAGCGATCGCTGGCCGCGAGACCTTACCCTGAGCGAGGTCATGGCCGGTGGATTAGAATGTTTCGATTCCCGACCGAAAAAAGCTTAGTGCAATGGCCTATAAGACTATCGAAGACACCATCGGCAACACGCCGCTGGTGCAACTGGTGCGTTTGCCCGACGACGAAATCCGCCGCCGCAACAACGTGATTCTCGGCAAGCTCGAGGGCAACAACCCGGCGGGATCGGTGAAGGATCGTCCCGCGTTGTCGATGATCAAGCGCGCCGAGCAGCGCGGGCGCATCAAACCGGGCGACACGCTGATCGAAGCGACCTCGGGCAATACGGGCATTGCGCTGGCGATGGCCGCGGCCGTGCGTGGCTACAAGATGGTCCTCATCATGCCGGAAGACCTCTCCGTCGAGCGTCGCCAGAGCATGGGCGCCTACGGTGCCGAGATCATCCTCACGCCGGTCAAGGGCGGCATGGAGTACGCACGTGACCTCGCCCAGCAGATGGAGCGCGACGGGCGCGGCATCATCCTCGATCAGTTCGCCAATCCCGACAACCCGCTCGCGCACTACGAGACGACCGGCCCGGAAATCTGGCGCGATACCGAAGGCCGCGTGACGCACTTCGTCTCCGCAATGGGCACGACCGGCACGATCATGGGGGTCTCGCAGTACCTGAAGGAGCAGAGCGAGTCGGTGCAGATCATCGGCGCTGAGCCGGCCGAAGGCTCGCGTATTCCGGGGATTCGCAAGTGGCCGGAAGCCTATCTGCCGAAGATTTTCGACCGCGCCCGCGTGGACCGTACGGTCTCGGTGACGCAGGCCGAAGCCGAAATCATGGCGCGTCGCCTCGCGGCAGAAGAGGGCATTTTCTGCGGCATCTCGGCTGCCGGTGCCTGCCAGATCGCGCTGAATCTCGCGCATGAGGTCGAGAACGCGACCATCGTGTTCGTCGTTTGCGATCGTGGTGACCGTTACCTGTCGACGGGCGTGTTCCCGGCGTAAGTCGAGTCGCAAGGCATCAAACGGCAACGGGACCCGAGGGTCCCGTTTTTCATGCCCGACGACCGAGGTTGGTCGGTGACGGCTGTTGTGGGGGCCAGTCTCCCGACGATCAGGGCGCGCGTGCGGCCTTGATGGCGTCTGCCAGGTCGTACACGGACATCGCGTAGAAGAAGCTGCGGTTGTAACGTGTGAGCACGTAGAAGTTCGTGAGGCCCATGCGGTACTGCGTGGCCTGTCCGGGTGTCGGCAGATCGACGATCAGCACCGGCGTGTCGAGCGCCGAGCCCACATCGAGGCGCGGTTCGTTCATCAGCATGCCGGCCTTGATGAAGTCGCCGAGCTTCCAATGCGGTTCGGGTTGTCCATCGGCGCCCGCCTCGGCCAGCCCCTGACTGCCGCGATCGGCGGCGATGTTCCACACGACCGGTTGTCCCGGCTGCCATCCGTGCTGTTTGAGGAAGTTGGCGACGCTGCCGATGGCGTCGGCGACATCCGTCGTCAGATTGATCTTGCCGTCGCCGCTGTAATCGACCGCGAAGTTTCGGATCGACGACGGCATGAACTGGGGAATGCCGATCGCGCCGGCATACGAGCCATAGATGCTGAACGGATCGACGCCGCGCTCACGTGCGTAGAGCAGCAGGTTTTCGAGTTCCTTGCGGAACAACGCCATTCGCTCCGAACGATTGCGCGCGGGCGGATAGTCGAACGCGAGCGTAGTGAGCGCATCGATGGTGCGGAAGTTGCCCATGTTGCGCCCGTAGATCGTCTCGACACCGATGATGGCGACGATGATCTCTTCGGGCACACCGTATTCTTTAGCGGCGCGCGAGAGTGCTGCCGCATTCTGATTCCAGAAGCGCACGCCGCCGTTGATGCGCGTGTTGTCGAGGAAACGCTTCTCGTAATTCGTCCAGTTTTTCTGGCCGGGCGTGGCGGGCGGCGCAGCAAGACGTGCGGCCGTCTGTGAGAAAACCACGCGCGAGAAGACCTTCTGCAACTCGGTACGATCGAAGCCGTCGCGTGCCACGATGTCGTTGATGAATGCGTCGACCTCGGGATTGGCCGCATAGCGTTGCGGCACCACTTCTTCCTCGAACTCGGTCTGCGCCGCTTGCTTGCCACGGGCTTGCGCGTGCGCGCTTACGCTTGTCAGTGCAAACGCGCCGATGCACAGCGCAATACTGAACGCGCTGATCGCGCGCATCGAACGTGGGAGTGAATCGTACATCCGTACCGGTGATGTCATGCTGTCTGTCAGGCCTGTATGAAGTCCGAATGCGACGCGGCCCTTGCGGCCATCGTCACGTTAGTCGCGTTGATGCTCTCGTCGCGGCCTGTCGATGTCGAATCGCATTGCGTTGATTCGGTCCTCATCGAAAGGTAACTCGACGTGCGTAATTACCTAGAGCGCCAACCATTCATGCCAGTTCCTGCCGTCCCGAATTTCGGGAGAACGGCCCTAACCGGCTGTCACGGGTCTGCTGGGAGACTGCTTGGCAGTATAACCGAGTGCACCTGTGATACCTTAAGGCCTGTGCACTGTCCGTGACAGTGTTCATGGGGGATGCCGGCCATCGGCACGCGTTTGCGAGTGTTGTTGACGACTGTCAGTCACGTCGTCGCGGCGCGAGTCAGGCTCCGCATCCGGCCGCTACCGGACGTGGAGACCACGGCGCGGCGGGCATCCCCCGCCCGTCCCAATAAAACGATTCGAAGCGATAGGCGACACAACGAATGGCTACCGGGTTCTATACACATCCCGATTGCGTCCGTCACGAGATGGGCGAGTGGCATCCGGAATGCCCCGAGCGGCTGCGCGCCATCGAGGACCAACTGATTGCCGGTCGCATCGACGGTCTGCTCGAACGCCGTGAAGCGCCGGCGGCCGACGAGGCCAGCCTGCGGCTCGTGCATACGCAGGATCACATCGATTTTATCCGCGACAACATTCCCGAATCCGGGTACTTCCCGATCGATCCCGATACGCTGCTCAATCCGTATTCGTGGCGTGCGGCAACGCGCGCAGCGGGGGCAGCGGTCGCGGCGACGGATGCGGTGATTCGCGGCGAACTCGACAACGCATTTTGCAGTGTGCGTCCGCCGGGTCACCACGCCACGCCCACGCGTGCGATGGGCTTTTGCCTGTTCAACAGCGTGGCGATTGCGGCGGCCCACGCGCTGGAAGTCCACGGGTTGTCGCGCGTGGCGATCGTCGACTTCGACGTGCACCACGGTAACGGGACCGAGGCCGCGTTCGGCAACGACGAGCGTGTGCTGATGTGCGGCATCTTCCAGCACCCGTTCTATCCGTTCTCCGGCGCCAACGATCCGGCGCCGAACATGCTCAACATTCCGCTTGAAGCACGCACGTCCGGCATGGCGGCGCGCGAGGCCATCGAGTACGGCTGGCTGGGACGCCTCAACGCATTCCGTCCCGAGATGATCTTCTTCTCGGCCGGCTTCGATGCACACCGTGAAGACGATCTCGGCGGCCTCGGCCTGACCGAAGCGGACTTCGCGTGGATCACGAAGGAAGTGAAGGCCATCGCGGATCGCCACGCGAAGGGGCGTATCGTGAGCTGCCTCGAAGGCGGCTACAACCTCTCCGCGCTCGGTCGCAGTGTCGTGGCGCATCTGAAGGTGCTCGCCGACGTCTGACGTCCGGACGCCGGCCCTCGGTAGATTCGATTGATCCGATAGATCGATAGCGGCCGGCGCGCAGCGTTCATCGCGGCGCGAACGTGCGGCGCAGGAGACGACATGACGTCATCGCAAGCGACGGCGGCGCCCGAGCCGCTGGTTCTCGTCACTCACGGCGAAGGTGAGCTGGCCGGTGTGGTAACGCTCACGCTCAATCGTCCGCGTCAATTCAATGCGTTATCCGAAGCGATGCTCGACGCGCTGCAAGGCGCGCTCGACGACATCGCTCGTGACGACGGCGCCCGTGTGGTGGTGCTGGCCGCGTCCGGTCCGGCCTTTTGCGCGGGACACGATCTCAAGGAGATGCGTGCGGAGCCGTCGCTCGATTACTACCGGACGTTGTTCAATCAGTGCACGCGCGTGATGCTGACGATGCAGCGCATGCCGCAGCCGGTCATCGCACGGGTGCACGGTATCGCGACGGCGGCAGGGTGTCAGTTGGTCGCGATGTGCGATCTTGCGGTCGCGACGTCGGTGGCGCGCTTTGCCGTCTCCGGCATCAATGTCGGCCTGTTCTGTGCGACGCCCGGCGTTGCGCTCTCACGCAATCTCACCCGCAAGCAGGCGATGGAGATGCTGCTGACCGGCGACTTCATCGACGCACAGACGGCCCGCGAGCGCGGACTGGTCAATCGGGTGGTGCCGATGGAGCGGCTCGACGCCGAGGTGGCGGCGCTATGCCGCTCGATTCTTGCCAAGCCCGCTGCGGCGGTGGCGGCGGGCAAGGGGCTGTTCTACCGGCAAGCCGAGACCGGCATCGAGGCTGCGTATCAGATGGCCGGGCAGACGATGGCTTGCAACATGATGGACGCGTGTGCGCTCGAAGGCGTGCGGGCATTCATCGAGAAGCGGGCGCCCGACTGGGCGAAGCCGACGGACTGAGCGCCGTCTCTCGCCGTCTCCCCGCCGTCTCCCGCCTTCTCCGGTTACCGCTGTGAATCACGCATCCACCGGATGCGCTCCACCATTACCACTGCTTTTCCAGCACCAACGGTCCCGGCGTCGCCGTACGGCTGACCGCGTATCCGTTGCCGGTAAACCAGGCACGCAATTCCTTGATCATGTCGGGATTGCCGCACACCATGATGCGCGACGTCGCGGGATCGAGCGTCGCGCCCATCGCCTTTTCCAGTTCGCCGGACGACAGTAGCGTCGTGACACGTCCATATAACGCGCCCGGCGTTTGCTCGCGCGTCACGCTAACCGCGAAGTGAAGCTTGTCGACCCATGACGGATCGACATCCGGATGCGAGAAATGTCTGAGTTCTTCGTAATAGGCGAGGTCGCGCTCCCATCGCACGCTGTGCACGACGAAGATGCGCTTGAAGCGTTGCCACACGTCGGGATCGCGCAGGATCGAAACGAAGGGCGCCAGTCCGGTGCCCGTGGCGAGTAGCCACAGGTCGCCGCCGCCGGTGAAGCGATCGAGGGTGAGAAAGCCGTAGGCGGTATGGTCGACGAGCACCTCGTCGCCGACCTTGAGTTGTGCCAGTCGTGGCGTGAGCTGGCCTTCGGGAATCGTAATTACGTAGAACTCCAACGTATCCTCGGCAGGCGAATTCACGAAAGAGTACGCCCGCCAGATCAGTTCTCCGTCGTCGCCCGGCAGGCCGAGCCGTACGAACTGGCCTGCTGTGAATTGCAGGCCGGGAGGGCGGGTCGTCTTGATGCTGAAGATCGTCGGCGTCCAGAAATGCATGCCGGTGACCGTTTGCGGCGAGTATTTCGTCTGCGCTTGCATGCCGGAGGCTCCTTGCGAATCCACACAGCTTCAGTGTAGCGCGCAGTGAGGGATCGGAATGCGAGACCCTGCTTGCAGGGCGGGTTCAGGCGCACCGAACCCGCCCATTCGGGCTGACTGTGACCCGATCAGATGCGGTGATGCGTACCGAACGGCGTTCGCGGCGTGTTGGCCGTGCGAGTCCCTTGCATGGCATCCATCTCCAGTGCCGATAGTCCGGAGGCGTCGCGTTGTGGTGCCTGCGTTTGCGGCAGATGCGCGACCAGCCAGGCGGTCAATTCCTCGATGACTTTTTCCCGGTCGAGATCGTTGAGCGTTTCGTGGAAGTGGCCCGGGTAGAGCCGCAGGGTCTTGTCCTGCGAGCCGGCGTTGCCGTGGAACTGTTCGCTCGCCCATGGGGCGGTTAGCCGGTCCGCCGTGCCGTGGAAGATGTAGAGCGGCAAGTGCAGGGCGTCTGCGTTGGCGTGAATGCGCGCCATGGCGTCGAGCAGCTCGGCTGCCGTGCGCGCCGGGGTACCTCGATACGCGTTGAGAGGGTCTTTTTTCGCCGCATCGACCACGGCGTTATCGCGAGCGATGGCCGTCGGATCGATCTTGAAGACGGGCACCTTCGGTAGCCAGCGCGACACCCAGCGTCCGGCCTTCACCATCCACGGCGAGACGGGCTCACCCGGCGCGAGCGCCGGACTGCTGAGCATCAGGCCGCTGACGTTGGCGGGAGCGCGCGTGATCGTATAGAGCGCGGCGATGGCACCCCCCATGCTGTGGCCGAGCAGGAACAGCGGCGTCGGCCCGAACGTCGTGCGGACGTGCGTGAGAAAGATTTCGGTGTCGTTGAGATAGTCGTCGAAACGATCGATGTAGACGCGCGCGCCGCCTGAGCGGCCGTGCCCGCGCAGATCGTAGGTCACGGTCGCGATGCCGAGCGACGCGAAGTGCTCAGCCAGACGCGCGTACCGTCCACCATGTTCGCCCATGCCGTGCACGATGGCGACGACTGCGCGTAGCGGCGCGCTATCGATGTCGCCCGCGCGGGCCTCCGGCTGCCACGTATGGACGTGGAGCGTCAGCCCATCGCTGGCTTGCAGACGCGATTCCGAATGCGTTGTCATGTCTCCTCCTGGCGGGATGGCCGGGTGGCCGTCGTGCGTGCGACGGCGGTGCGATTTATCGGTGGGGTCGTCGACAGTCGTGTCGAGGGTTTTACCGGTGCGCCATTCGATCATAGGCGTGCGCGCGCCGGTGTGTTTTCTCTAGAGGAAACGCACCACGAGGAAACTGGCTGCGCAAGAGGATTTGCATAAAAATAGCACGATCGTTCGGGGTGAGGGCGTGGCGCACAAGCGCTTCCTGTCAGGCACCGGCGCCGTTTTTCGCAGGATCGAGCATCCGTGGCAATGCCAGAGCATTTCATGAATGATTGCCACAAAATGCCTCAAATATGCAAATAATGCGTCATTCGCCGTGTGGTTATAATGGCAGCGGATTGACGTAAACGTAACTTTGGAGCGAGTTCATGAAGATCCTGGTACCGGTCAAACGGGTAGTGGATTACAACGTAAAGGTTCGGGTGAAGAGCGACGGCACGGGCGTCGACATTGCGAACGTGAAGATGTCGATGAATCCGTTCGACGAAATCGCGGTGGAAGAAGCGGTGCGCCTGAAAGAGGCGGGTGTGGCGACGGAAGTGATCGCGGTGTCGGCGGGTGTGGCCCAGTCGCAGGAGACGCTGCGCACGGCGCTGGCGATCGGCGCGGATCGCGCGATCCTGATCGAGTCGGACGA
>NZ_CABPRV010000009.1 GCF_902459735.1 Pandoraea capi | reverse complement strand
ACAGCTTTCGAAAGCGGACTACGCATTTTGTTGTCATGCGATTTGTGCCCGATTAGGCAAACTGCGTTCGCTGCAGGTCGATTTCTTCAATTCAAGAAAGACGACGCGCTGCATTTCATTGAAACCAGATGCTTGGTCGACAGCCTGACGTTCCAGCGTCGGTGACGATCTACCTGACCTCGATCGGATGACTCCGCTGAATGCGCCGGACGCTCCTCGGTGGATCGATTCTGACTTTGATATCGCTCGCCATCGAATATGCAATCGGGCGCTTACCGACAGTTTCTTGCGCGATCGGATTACCCCGAGCCCGCAGAAGCGGGGCATCAGTCCTCGCGTTGTTTGGCTCATCGCAAGATCACAGCGAGTTCATCTTGATGAATTCGAGGGGTGCTTCTCGTACTCCCGTGTCGCAGTCACGTATCCATATTCTCTGGCCGAGCCAGTATGCGCAACCCTTTCGGGGCATTTCCTGCGCTAGTGCGAGAAGAGACGTGATGTGGGGGGAAGTGCCCCTGCTGACAATCCCTGTTTGTCAGCGGGGGCCCAAATTAATGACGTTAAGCGCAATGCGACATATTTGGCGTTTATGCTATGCCCGTTTTAAATACCAAACCGAGACGTCTATTAGTTTCGGAGACTGAACAAAAAAACGGGGATAGCAAAATGTTGGTTTCGGGGCTAAAACTGCCGCCAGTGGTCGTCGTGTCGCTGATCGACAGCCATGATCGTCGTGCCCATATCACTGGGCAACTACAGAAGGCCGGCATTCCATTTCGGTTCTTCGATGCGGAGCGCATGTCGGAATATCCTGCGACATACGATGTGACGGCTCGCCTGAGGACGTATGCCAGCCACCTGACGCTCGGAGAGGTCGGTTGTTATGACAGCCACTACCGCATCTGGGAAGAACTTGCGCGCTCGAACGATGACGCCTGGTGCGTACTGGAGGACGACATCGATCTGACGCCAGATTTCGGCAGTCGTCTGGTACTGGCGCTGGACGCTTCCGTGCAATGGGGCATCCTGCGACTGAAGGACGCGGGGTCTGCGGGGCGTTGGAAGGTTGCGCAGCTGCCAGACGGTAGTTTGCTTCACGATCATCGCAAGCAGCCCGGTGGGACGCAGGGCTACCTGATTCGTCGGGAGGCTGCACTGGCGCTCCTGGGGTATGGAAGACGCATGATTCACCCCGTCGACGACATGATCAATCGTAATTGGGAGCATGGGATTCGCATGATCTCGATGTCGCCGGATATCGTGGTGGACCGGGGCGACGACCTTGGTACGACGATCACCGGCCGGCAGAAGGCAAAGCGATCTCTCACTCAGAAACTGCGCCGTGAATTCCATATGGGGCGGGATAGTCTCAACCGCCATCTCGACGTATGGCGCCGGCGCCTGTTTACCGGCGTTTGACGACGCAAACGAGTACCTTCCCACCTTGCCGATATCCAGAAAAATCAACAACTTGCCGCACGCTTCGAAATTTTGGTGAGCCGCAGGCACAAAAACTGCATATTTAATGCGTGGAAGGTGTTGACAAGGCGGGGGGACATCTCCATAATTGCAAATTCTCTGCGGAGGGGTGCCCGAGTGGCTAAAGGGGGCAGACTGTAAATCTGTTGGCTTACGCCTACGTTGGTTCGAATCCAACCTCCTCCACCAGAATGCGGAAGTAATGAGCGCCGGAAACAAGAGTTCCCGGCGCTTGTTACCAAGTGGCGAGAGTCGGAATCCAAGCGGGTGTAGCTCAATGGTAGAGCAGAAGCCTTCCAAGCTTATGACGAGGGTTCGATTCCCTTCACCCGCTCCAGGTGACGCGCAGACGAAGTAGCAGTACAGGATTCGCCCATGTGGCTCAGTGGTAGAGCACTCCCTTGGTAAGGGAGAGGTCGGCAGTTCGATCCTGCCCATGGGCACCAAAAGATAGTGAAAGCGCGGCAATCAACATGCCGAGCAACTCGGCAATAGATAACCCGTTAGGAGTCTGAAATGGCAAAGGAAAAATTCGAGCGGACTAAGCCGCACGTGAACGTCGGCACCATCGGTCACGTTGACCATGGCAAGACCACCCTGACGGCTGCTATCGCTACGGTTCTGTCGTCGAAGTTCGGCGGTCAGGCCAAGAAGTACGACGAAATCGACGCTGCACCGGAAGAAAAGGCACGCGGTATTACGATTAACACCGCGCACATCGAGTACGAAACGGCTAACCGCCACTACGCACACGTTGACTGCCCGGGCCACGCCGACTACGTCAAGAACATGATTACCGGTGCTGCCCAGATGGACGGCGCTATCCTGGTTTGCTCGGCCGCTGACGGCCCGATGCCGCAAACGCGTGAGCACATCCTGTTGGCCCGCCAGGTTGGCGTGCCGTACATCATCGTGTTCCTGAACAAGTGCGACATGGTCGACGACGCCGAGCTGCTCGAGCTGGTCGAAATGGAAGTGCGTGAACTTCTGACCAAGTACGAGTTCCCGGGCGACGATCTGCCGATCATCAAGGGTTCGGCCAAGCTGGCGCTGGAAGGCGACAAGGGCGAACTGGGCGAAGTGGCCATCATGGCCCTGGCCGATGCACTGGATTCGTACATTCCGACGCCGGAACGTGCAATCGACAAGACGTTCCTGATGCCGGTGGAAGACGTGTTCTCGATCTCGGGTCGCGGCACGGTGGTGACGGGTCGCGTGGAATCGGGCGTGATCAAGGTCGGCGAAGAAATCGAAATCGTCGGTATCGTTCCGACGGTCAAGACGATTTGCACGGGCGTTGAAATGTTCCGCAAGCTGCTCGACCAAGGTCAGGCTGGCGACAACGTCGGTATTCTGCTGCGCGGTACGAAGCGTGAAGAAGTTCAGCGTGGTCAGGTTCTGGCTAAGCCGGGCTCGATCAAGCCGCACACGGACTTCACGGGCGAGGTGTACATTCTGTCGAAGGATGAAGGTGGTCGTCACACCCCGTTCTTCAACAACTATCGTCCGCAGTTCTACTTCCGTACGACGGACGTGACGGGTTCGATCAGCCTGCCGGAAGGCAAGGAAATGGTCATGCCTGGCGATAACGTTTCGATCACGGTCAAGCTGATCGCTCCGATCGCCATGACCGAAGGTCTGCGTTTCGCAATCCGCGAAGGTGGCCGCACCGTCGGCGCCGGCGTGGTTGCAACGATCGTAGCTTAAGCCGGAACCTTAACGGTCCGCGCTTACGGGGTCAGCTTTTGGCGGCTGGCCCCTCTGCTGTTTTAGGGGTATAGCTCAACTGGCAGAGCGTCGGTCTCCAAAACCGAAGGTTGGGGGTTCGATTCCCTCTGCCCCTGCCAAACAACTGTCTGCAAGCTGGAAATGGCGAATTCTCCCGTAGAAACTGTACGTACGACTGGCGACAAGCTGCTGCTGGCTCTGGCCGGGCTGCTGGTGATTGCTGGCGTCGTGGCGTTCTACGCCCTGGAGCAACAGGCACTTTATGTGCGTGTCGCTGCCATCGTCGTCGTTCTGGCAATCGCAGCTTTTGTGGCATTGATGTCGCAAACGGGCAAAGGCTTCATGGCCTTCGCTAAGGATGCGTATCGGGAAGTGGGTAAGGTCGTTTGGCCAACCCGTAAAGAGGCCGCCCAAACGACCGCGATTGTTTTCGTGTTCGTCATCGTGATGGCGCTGTATCTGTGGATCAGCGACAAAACGATTGAATGGGCCGTGTTCTCTTTGATTCTTGGCTGGAAGTGATATGTCTGATACCGGAGCTGCACCGAGCAAAAAGCGCTGGTACGTCATTCATGCCTACTCCGGCATGGAAAAAAGCGTAGCCAAGCAACTGCAAGAGCGCATTACGCGTGAGGGCATGCAAGACTACTTCGGCCAGATTCTTGTGCCGACTGAAGAAGTTGTTGAAACCACGGCTGGCCATAAGAAGGTCACCGAGCGTCGTTTCTTCCCCGGCTACGTGCTGTGCGAGATGGAAATGACGGACGAATCGTGGCACTTGGTGAAGAATACCCCCAAGGTCACCGGTTTTATCGGTGGTACGGGTAACCGCCCGATGCCGATTCGTCAGGCAGAAGTCGACAAGATCATGTCGCAAATCAAGGATGGGGTTGAAAAGCCGCGTCCCAAGACGTTGTTCGAAGTGGGCGAGCTGGTTCGAGTCAAGGACGGTCCTTTCACGGACTTCAATGGCTCGGTGGAAGAAGTGAACTACGAAAAATCCCGCCTCCGTGTTTCCGTCACCATCTTCGGACGGGCAACTCCAGTAGAGCTGGAGTTCGGACAAGTCGAAAAGATCTAAGAATAAAATGCGCCGGCGCGACGTCCGGCGCGTTTTTGCGTTGGTGACACCCGTCGCCGAGGAGCGTCAGTAGCCAGTTTGCCGGCGAAAGCGCGCTATGACTCAACCCCGAATATGCGCCACATATTCGTTACGGAGTAAACCATGGCAAAGAAAATCATCGGCTTTATCAAGCTGCAGATTCCTGCAGGTAAAGCCAACCCGTCGCCCCCCGTGGGCCCGGCCCTGGGTCAGCGTGGCCTGAACATCATGGAGTTCTGCAAGGCGTTCAACGCCCAAACGCAGAGCCTCGAACCGGGTCTGCCGATTCCGGTGGTGATCACCGCTTTCGCAGACAAGAGCTTCACGTTTGTCCTGAAGACTCCGCCGGCAACGGTGCTGATCAAGAAGGCTGCCAACCTGCAAAAGGGTTCGGCCAAGCCGCACACCGACAAGGTGGGCAAGATCACCCGCGCACAAGCGGAAGAAATCGCGAAGACCAAGATGCCTGACCTTACCGCCTCCGATCTGGACGCCGCGGTTCGCACCATCGCTGGCAGCGCACGTTCGATGGGCATCACGGTGGAGGGTCTGTAATGGCTAAGATCTCTAAGCGTCAACAAGCACTGGCCGCCAAGGTCGACCGCAACAAGCTGTACCCGGTCGGCGACGCTCTGGCCCTGGTCAAGGAATGCGCAAGCGCCAAGTTCGACGAGTCGATCGACGTCGCCGTCCAGCTGGGCGTGGACGCGAAGAAGTCGGACCAAGTGGTTCGCGGTTCGGTCGTTCTGCCGGCAGGTACCGGTAAGTCGGTTCGCGTGGCTGTTTTCGCCCAAGGCGAAAAGGCTGAGCAAGCCAAGGCTGCCGGCGCTGAAATCGTCGGTATGGAAGACCTGGCCGAGCAGATCAAGGCCGGCAACATGGACTTCGACATCGTGATCGCTTCGCCGGACACGATGCGTATCGTCGGTACGCTGGGTCAGATCCTCGGCCCGCGCGGCCTGATGCCGAACCCGAAGGTCGGTACGGTGACCCCGGACGTGGCCACGGCAGTGAAGAACGCCAAGGCTGGTCAGGTGCAATTCCGCGTCGACAAGGCCGGTATCATCCACGCCACGATCGGTCGCGCTTCGTTCGAACCGGCAGCACTGCAGCAGAACCTTTCGGCCCTGCTGGAAGCCCTGACGAAGTCGAAGCCGGCTTCGAGCAAGGGTGTCTACCTGCGCAAGATCGCCCTGTCGAGCACGATGGGCGTTGGCGTGCGCGTGGATCAGGCCAGCCTGTCGGCCTAAGCGACATCATCGCAATCGCAGGGTGATGGCGTCCCCTGCGATGGCTGAGATCCTGGAGATCGAAAGCCGGTAGCAAAAGACTTTGGGCGGAAGCGGCTTCTTTGGAAATCGCTTCCGGTTATCAAAGACCGTTGGCGGGAATGGGCATTCACTGACGCTCCCTTAATACGCCAGCCAACGCAGATGGCGAACCCGAACAAGTTATGCAGTCAAGCCGTCGTGCCAGGGAAACCGGGTGCGGGGGTTGAAACTCCAGACATGTCGGTAAGCCGTTAGTGGAACGGCATCACCATGAGGTGATGTCAATTTTGGAGGTTAACCGTGGCACTTAATCTTGATGATAAGAAAGCCGTCGTGGCAGAAGTTTCGGCGCAAGTCGCCGGCGCTTCGACCATCGTTGTGGCTGAATATCGCGGAATCACGGTTGGCGATCTGACGAAGCTTCGCGCCAATGCGCGTCAGCAAGGCGTCTACCTGCGCGTTCTGAAGAACACGCTGGCACGCCGCGCGGTGGAAAACACCCCGTTTGCTGACCTGGCTGAGCAGATGACCGGTCCTCTGATCTACGGTATCTCGACGGATCCCGTAGCCGCTGCGAAAGTCTTGAACGACTTTTCGAAGGGCAACGACAAGTTGATCTTGAAGGCCGGCTCGTACGACGGCAAGGTGATGGACAAGGCAGGCGTGCAAGCGCTGGCCTCGATCCCGAGCCGCGACGAACTGCTCGCGAAGTTGCTGGGTGTCATGCAAGCGCCGGTTTCCGGCTTTGCTCGCGTCCTGGCTGCCGTGGCAGAGAAGAAGCAAGCGGAAGCTGCTTAATTCTCTCTTCGGTTACACGATCGCTGACTTCGGTCCGAACACAATCTAGGAGTTTTACAAATGGCAATCACGAAAGACGAAATCATCGAAGCCGTAGGCGCGATGTCGGTTATGGAACTGAACGACCTGGTCAAGGCGTTCGAAGAGAAGTTCGGCGTGTCGGCTGCTGCCCTGGCAGTTGCTGGCCCGGCTGGTGCTGGCGGCGGTGCTGCTGCTGCTGAAGAGCAAACCGAATTCAACGTCATCCTGGCAGAAGTCGGTGCAAACAAGGTCGGCGTCATTAAGGCCGTCCGCGAAATCACCGGCCTGGGCCTGAAGGAAGCCAAGGATCTGGTTGATGGCGCTCCGAAGGCTGTCAAGGAAGGCGTCGACAAGGCTGCTGCTGACGAAGCCAAGAAGAAGCTGGAAGAAGCCGGCGCCAAGGTCGAAGTTAAGTAATTCGGCTCTGCGCGTAGGGAAGGCTGGCGACGAAATGTCGTCAGCCTTTTTGTGCTTTCAGGAGATGCAAATCCCAAAATCGGGAATCCAAATTCGAAAGCCAGCGTAAAGTTTCGCCAAGTTGTTGAAATAACAGTGGTTTCGCCCCATATCGAATGGTTGGCGATGTTTCAAACGCGTGTTCCGTCACTGGGATGTGCGACAGCGGCAAGTTCGCCGCGGGAAAGTGGCAACCGAGAGGCCAAAGAAAAAATCGCGACGGCAAGCGTGCAAACGCCCGTAACGGTTTTCTCTTTGTCTTCTGAAGCGACTGCAGAAGGCAAGTTTGGTCGGGCGACGGGCAACACAGGCATCCGTCGCCGTCAGCCAGCGGTTGGTAGCGGCCAACCACCAAGCTCGTTGCTCCGCGGCAAGCCCGCCGTGGGGGACGTCTGGTCTCAGTCGATGAACACCCGTTGACGATGCCTGCCGTCGTCGTCAGCGTAGTGATTCGGAGATCGTAATGCACTATTCCTTCACCGAGAAGAAACGCATTCGCAAGAGTTTTGCGAAGCGTCCGACCGTGCACAAGGTGCCGTTTTTGCTGGCCACCCAGCTCGCCTCGTACACATCGTTCTTGCAAGCCGACGCGCTTGCATCGGAGCGGAAGCCGGAGGGTCTGCAAGCAGCCTTCTCCTCCATTTTCCCGATCGTTTCTCACAACGGGTTCGCACGCCTTGAGTTCGTCAGCTATTTGCTGGGCACTCCCGCGTTCGATGTCAAGGAATGTCAACAGCGTGGCCTGACCTTCTGCTCGGCCCTGCGCGCCAAGGTTCGTCTGGTGATTCTCGACAAGGAATCGCCGAACAAGCCGGTAGTCAAGGAAGTGAAGGAACAGGAAGTGTACATGGGCGAAATTCCGCTCATGACCTCGACGGGTTCCTTCGTCATCAATGGCACGGAACGTGTCATCGTCTCGCAGCTGCACCGTTCGCCGGGCGTGTTCTTCGAACACGACAAGGGCAAGACGCACAGCTCGGGCAAGCTGCTGTTCTCCGCGCGTATCATCCCCTACCGCGGCTCGTGGCTCGACTTCGAATTCGATCCGAAGGACATCCTGTACTTCCGCGTTGACCGCCGTCGCAAGATGCCGGTCACGATCCTGCTCAAGGCGATCGGCCTGACGCCGGAACAGATCCTCGCGAACTTCTTCGTGTTCGACAACTTCAAGCTGATGCCGGAAGGCGCGCAGATGGAGTTCGTGCCGGAGCGTCTGCGTGGTGAAGTCGCACGTTTCGACATCACGGATCGCGAAGGCAAGGTCATTGTCCAGAAGGACAAGCGCGTCAACGCCAAGCACATCCGCGACCTGGAGAACGCCAACACCAAGTTCATCTCGGTGCCGGAAGACTATCTCCTCGGCCGTGTGCTCGCGAAGAACGTGATCGATGGCGACACCGGCGAAGTGATCGCCAACGCCAACGACGAAATCACCGAAAGCGTGCTGGTCAAGCTGCGCGAGTCGGGCGTGTCGGATATCCAGACGCTGTACACGAACGATCTGGATCAGGGTTCGTACATCTCGGCCACGCTGCGTATCGACGAAACCGCCGACCAGACGGCCGCGCGTATCGCGATCTATCGCATGATGCGTCCGGGCGAGCCGCCGACCGAAGATGCGGTCGAGGCACTGTTCAACCGTCTGTTCTACAGCGAAGAAGCGTACGACCTGTCGAAGGTGGGTCGTATGAAGTTCAACCGCCGTGTCGGCCGCGACGAAGTGCTCGGACCGATGACGCTGGAAGACGACGACATTCTCGCGACCATCAAGATCCTCGTGGATCTGCGTAACGGCCGCGGCGAAGTCGACGACATCGACCATCTGGGTAACCGTCGTGTGCGTTGCGTCGGCGAACTGGCCGAGAACCAGTTCCGCGCCGGTCTGGTGCGTGTCGAGCGCGCTGTGAAGGAACGTCTGGGTCAGGCCGAGTCGGAAAACCTGATGCCGCACGACCTGATCAACAGCAAGCCGATTTCGTCGGCCATTCGCGAGTTCTTCGGTTCGTCGCAGCTGTCGCAGTTCATGGACCAGACCAACCCGCTGTCGGAAATCACGCACAAGCGTCGTGTTTCCGCACTGGGCCCGGGCGGTCTGACGCGCGAGCGTGCAGGCTTCGAAGTCCGCGACGTGCACCCGACCCACTACGGCCGCGTGTGCCCGATCGAGACGCCGGAAGGTCCGAACATTGGTCTGATCAACTCGCTGGCACTGTACGCCCGCCTGAACGAATACGGCTTCCTCGAGACGCCGTACCGCAAGGTGGTGGACGGCAAGGTCACCGACCAGATCGACTACCTGTCGGCCATTGAAGAAGGTCGTTACGTGATCGCTCAGGCGAACGCGTCGATCGGCGCCAGCGGCGAACTCACCGACGAACTGGTGTCGTCGCGTGAAGCCGGCGAAACGCTGATGGTCACGCCGGACCGCATCCAGTACATGGACGTGGCCCCGTCGCAGATCGTCTCGGTCGCTGCCTCGCTGATTCCGTTCCTCGAGCACGATGACGCGAACCGCGCATTGATGGGTTCGAACATGCAGCGCCAGGCCGTGCCTTGCCTGCGTCCGGAAAAGGCGGTCGTCGGTACGGGTATCGAACGTACGGTGGCTGTCGACTCGGGCACGACCGTGCAGGCGTTCCGTGGCGGTGTGGTCGATTACGTCGACGCAGGCCGTGTGGTGATTCGTGTGAACGACGATGAAGCCGTCGCCGGTGAAGTCGGCGTGGACATCTACAACCTGATCAAGTACACGCGTTCGAACCAGAACACCAACATCAACCAGCGCCCGATCGTGGAAGTGGGCGACAAGGTGGCGCGAGGCGATGTGATCGCCGACGGCGCGTCGACCGACCTGGGTGAATTGGCGCTCGGTCAGAACATGCTGATCGCGTTCATGCCGTGGAACGGCTACAACTTCGAAGACTCGATCCTGATCTCGGAACGTGTCGTTGCGGAAGACCGTTACACGTCGATCCACATCGAAGAACTGAACGTGGTCGCTCGCGACACGAAGCTTGGACCGGAAGAAATCACGCGCGACATCTCGAACCTGGCGGAAGTGCAACTGAGCCGTCTGGACGAGTCGGGCATCGTGTACATCGGTGCGGAAGTCGAAGCTGGCGACGTGCTGGTGGGCAAGGTCACGCCGAAGGGCGAAACCCAGCTCACGCCGGAAGAAAAGCTGCTGCGCGCGATCTTCGGCGAGAAGGCTTCGGACGTGAAGGACACCTCTCTGCGCGTGCCGTCGGGCATGAGCGGTACCGTCATCGACGTGCAGGTGTTCACGCGTGAAGGCATTCAGCGCGACAAGCGTGCTCAGCAGATCATCGACGATGAACTGAAGGGGTATCGCCTGGACCTGAACGACCAGCTGCGTATCGTGGAAGGCGACGCATTCCAGCGTCTGGAGCGTTTCCTGGTGGGCAAGACGGCCAACGGTGGTCCGAAGAAGCTCGCCAAGGGCACCAAGATCACCAAGGAATACCTGGCCGATCTGGATCGCTACCACTGGTTCGACATCCGTCTGGCGGAAGACGAAGGTGCGCAACAGCTCGAGCAGATCAAGGAATCGATCGAGCAGAAGCGTCACTCGTTCGACCTCGCCTTCGAAGAAAAGCGCAAGAAGCTCACGCAAGGCGACGAACTGCCGCCGGGCGTGCTGAAGATGGTCAAGGTGTACCTGGCGGTCAAGCGTCGTCTGCAGCCTGGCGACAAGATGGCCGGCCGTCACGGTAACAAGGGTGTGGTCTCGAAGATCGTGCCGATCGAGGATATGCCGTACATGGCCGATGGCCGTCCGGCAGACATCGTGCTCAACCCGCTCGGCGTGCCGTCGCGGATGAACGTGGGTCAGATTCTCGAATCGCACCTCGGCTGGGCAGCGAAGGGTCTGGGCTGGCGTATCGGCGAAATGCTGCAAGCGCACACCAAGGTCCAGGAAGTTCGCAAGTTCCTGACGAAGATCTACAACGAGAGCGGTCAGCAAGAAGATATCGACAGCCTGTCGGACGACGAAGTCATGTCGCTCGCTCGCAACCTGCAGAACGGTGTCCCGTTCGCGACGCCGGTGTTCGATGGCGCGCATGAAGAGGAAATCCGTCGCATGCTGGATCTGGCGTTCCCGGATCACATCGCGAAGGAACTCGGCATGACCAAGTCGAAGAACCAGGTCACGCTGTTCGACGGTCGCACTGGCGAAGCCTTCGAGCGTACGGTTACCTGCGGCTTCATGCACATGCTCAAGCTGCACCACCTGGTCGACGACAAGATGCACGCACGTTCGACCGGTCCGTACTCGCTGGTGACGCAACAGCCGTTGGGCGGTAAGGCTCAGTTCGGTGGTCAGCGCTTCGGTGAAATGGAAGTGTGGGCACTGGAAGCTTACGGCGCATCGTATGTGCTGCAGGAAATGCTGACGGTGAAGTCGGATGACGTGACGGGCCGTACGAAGGTGTACGAAAACCTCGTCAAGGGCGATCACGTGATCGATGCCGGCATGCCGGAATCGTTCAACGTGCTGGTCAAGGAAATCCGTTCGCTCGGTATCGATATCGACCTGGAGCGCGGTTAATCGCGTTCAGGCAAATAGGAGAAAGCAATGAAAGCTTTGCTCGATCTATTCAAGCAAGTCCAGCAGGACGAACAGTTCGACGCGATCAAGATCGGTCTGGCTTCGCCGGACAAGATCCGTTCGTGGTCGTTCGGTGAAGTGAAGAAGCCGGAGACGATCAACTACCGGACTTTCAAGCCCGAGCGCGACGGTCTGTTCTGCGCAAAGATCTTCGGTCCGATCAAGGATTACGAATGCCTTTGCGGCAAGTACAAGCGTCTGAAGCACCGTGGCGTGATCTGCGAGAAGTGCGGCGTTGAAGTGACGCTGGCCAAGGTGCGTCGTGAGCGCATGGGCCACATCGAACTGGCCTCGCCGGTCGCGCACATCTGGTTCCTGAAGTCGCTCCCGTCGCGTCTGGGCATGGTGCTCGACATGACGCTGCGCGACATCGAACGCGTGCTGTACTTCGAAGCGTATGTGGTCCTCGAACCGGGCATGACGCCGCTCAAGCGTTGCCAGATCATGACCGAGGAGGATTACTACAACAAGGTCGAGGAATACGGCGACGAATTCCGTGCCGAGATGGGCGCGGAAGGCGTGCGCGAGCTGCTGCGCTCGATCGACATCGACCAGCAGGTCGAGCATCTGCGCGCCGAGCTGCAAGCCACGGGCTCGGAAGCCAAGATCAAGAAGTACGCCAAGCGCCTGAAGGTCCTCGAGGCATTCCAGCGCTCGGGCATCAAGCCCGAGTGGATGGTGCTCGAAGTGCTGCCGGTGCTGCCGCCCGAACTGCGCCCGCTGGTGCCGCTCGACGGTGGCCGCTTCGCGACCTCGGACCTGAACGATCTGTATCGCCGCGTCATCAACCGTAACAACCGTCTGAAGCGTCTGCTCGAGCTCAAGGCCCCGGACATCATCGTGCGCAACGAAAAGCGCATGCTGCAAGAGTCCGTGGACTCGCTGCTCGACAACGGCCGTCGCGGTAAGGCGATGACCGGTGCGAACAAGCGCCCGCTCAAGTCGCTGGCCGACATGATCAAGGGTAAGAGCGGTCGTTTCCGTCAGAACCTGCTGGGTAAGCGCGTCGACTACTCGGGCCGTTCGGTGATTACCGTGGGCCCGACGCTCAAGCTGCATCAGTGCGGTCTGCCGAAGCTGATGGCGCTCGAACTCTTCAAGCCGTTCATCTTCCACAAGCTGGAAGTGATGGGCGTGGCCACGACCATCAAGGCCGCGAAGAAGGAAGTCGAGAACCAGACGGCGGTGGTGTGGGACATCCTCGAAGATGTGATCCGCGAACATCCGATCATGCTGAACCGCGCACCGACGCTGCACCGCCTGGGTATTCAGGCGTTTGAGCCGGTGCTGATCGAAGGCAAGGCAATTCAGCTTCACCCGCTGGTTTGCGCGGCGTTCAACGCCGACTTCGACGGTGACCAGATGGCCGTTCACGTGCCGCTGTCGCTCGAAGCGCAGATGGAAGCGCGTACCCTGATGCTGGCCTCGAACAACGTGTTGTTCCCGGCTAACGGCGATCCGTCGATCGTGCCGTCGCAGGATATCGTGCTGGGTCTGTACTACGCGACCCGCGACAAGATCAACGGCCGCGGCGAAGGCCTGTCGTTCATCGACGTCTCGGAAGTGCTGCGTGCATACGACAACAAGGAAGTCGAACTGGCTTCGCGTGTGAACGTGCGTATCACGGAGTACACGGTCGATCCGGAAACGGGCGAGAAGACGCCGAAGATCACGCTGTACCCGACGACCGTCGGCCGCGCGATCCTGTCGGAAATTCTGCCGCCGGGCCTGCCGTTCTCGGTGCTGAACAAGTCGCTCAAGAAGAAGGAAATCTCGAAGCTGATCAACACGGCGTTCCGCCGCTGCGGTCTGCGTGAGACGGTGATCTTCGTCGACAAGCTGATGCAGTCGGGCTTCCGCCTGGCAACGCGCGCCGGTATCTCGATCTGCGTCGACGACATGCTCGTGCCGACGAAGAAGGAAGAGCTGATCGGCGAAGCGTCGAAGAAGGTCAAGGAATACGACCGTCAGTACATGTCGGGTCTGGTCACGGCGCAAGAGCGTTACAACAACGTCGTGGACATTTGGGGTGCTACCGGTGACGCCGTGGGTAAGGCGATGATGGAGCAGCTCTCGAAGGAAAAGACGACCGACCGCGATGGCAACACCGTGGATCAGGAGTCGTTCAACTCGATTTACATGATGGCCGACTCCGGTGCTCGCGGTTCGAGCGCCCAGATTCGCCAACTCGCCGGTATGCGTGGCCTGATGGCCAAGCCGGACGGCTCGATTATCGAGACGCCGATTACCGCGAACTTCCGCGAAGGCCTGAACGTGTTGCAGTACTTCATCTCGACCCACGGTGCACGTAAGGGTCTGGCTGATACGGCACTGAAGACGGCAAACTCGGGTTACCTGACGCGTCGTCTGGTCGACGTGACGCAGGATCTGGTCGTGGTCGAAGACGATTGCGGCACGAGCAACGGCGTGGTGATGAAGGCGCTGGTCGAGGGCGGTGAAGTGGTCGAAGCCCTGCGTGACCGTATCCTGGGTCGCGTGGCGGTGTCCGACGTCGTGAATCCGGAGACGCAGGAAACGGTGTATGAAGCCGGCACGCTGCTGGACGAAGACGTCGTCGAAATGATCGAAACGCTGGGTATCGACGAAGTGCGCGTGCGCACGCCGTTGACCTGCGATACGCGTTTCGGTCTGTGCGCCGCATGCTATGGCCGCGATCTGGGCCGTGGTACGCGTGTGAACGTCGGCGAAGCGGTCGGTGTGATCGCCGCGCAGTCGATCGGCGAACCGGGCACGCAGCTCACGATGCGTACGTTCCACATCGGTGGTGCGGCATCGCGCGCGGCAGTGGCCTCGTCGATCGAAGCCAAGTCGAACGGTACGGTTCGTTTCACGGCGACCATGCGTTACGTGACCAACGGCCGCGGCGAGCAGATCGCGATCTCGCGTTCGGGTGAAATCCTGATCACGGACGATCATGGCCGTGAGCGCGAGCGTCACAAGGTGCCGTACGGTGCCACGCTGCTGCAACTGGATGGTGCGCAGGTCAAGGCCGGCGCCCAACTGGGTACGTGGGATCCGCTGACGCGCCCGATCATTACCGAACACGGCGGCTTCGCCAAGTTCGAGAACGTCGAGGAAGGTGTCACGGTTGCCAAGCAGATCGACGATGTGACGGGTCTGTCCACGCTGGTCGTGATCGATCCGAAGCGTCGTGGTCCGGCGTCGAAGAACGTGCGTCCGCAGGTCAAGCTGCTCGACGAGAATGGTGTGGAAGTGAAGATCCCGGGTACCGATCACGCAGTGACGATCGGCTTCCAGGTGGGCGCACTGATCACCATCAAGGACGGTCAGCACGTGCCGGTGGGCGAAGTGCTCGCACGTATCCCGACCGAAGCGCAGAAGACCCGCGACATTACCGGGGGTCTGCCGCGCGTGGCCGAACTGTTCGAAGCGCGTGCACCGAAGGACGCCGGCATTCTGGCCGAAGTCACGGGTACGACGTCGTTCGGTAAGGACACGAAGGGCAAGCAGCGTCTGGTCATTACCGATCTGGACGGCAACCAGCACGAGTTCCTGATTCCGAAGGAAAAGCAGGTGCTGGTGCACGACGGTCAGGTGGTGAACAAGGGCGAAATGATCGTGGACGGCCCGGCCGACCCGCACGACATCCTGCGCTTGCAGGGTATCGAAGCACTGTCGCGCTACATCGTCGATGAAGTTCAGGACGTGTACCGTTTGCAGGGTGTGAAGATCAACGACAAGCACATCGAGGTGATCGTTCGCCAGATGCTGCGTCGTGTGCAGATCACCGACAACGGCGATACGCGCTTCATCATCGGCGAGCAGGTCGAGCGTTCGGACATGCTCTACGAGAACGACGCCATGAATGCCGCGGACAAGCGTCCGGCGCAGTACGACAACGTGCTGCTGGGTATTACGAAGGCATCGCTGTCGACGGACTCGTTCATCTCGGCCGCATCGTTCCAGGAAACGACGCGCGTGTTGACCGAAGCCGCCATCATGGGCAAGAAGGACGACCTGCGTGGCCTGAAGGAAAACGTCATCGTCGGCCGTCTGATCCCGGCAGGTACGGGTCTGGCGTATCACAAGGCCCGCAAGGCCCGCGAAACGTCGGATCGCGAGCGTCACGACCAGATCGCTCTGGAAGAGGCGTTTGCCCCGATCCCCACTTCGGTGGAAGAGCCGACGGCAGAGTAAGCCAGACGGTAGTCCCAGGCACGGCGGCGCTTGCGAAAGCGGGCACCGCCGGACTGGCGCAAGGCATCAAGAGAACGGCACCCTTTGCGGGGTGCCGTTTTTCTTTTGCGCGACGGTAAAAGTGATCGCGACTGGCATGCGCGCGACATGCGGATGTCGTCGCAATGTTATTTTAAGTACTTGAAGTAACGATATAATTTCCGCTTGCTCAAAGCGATGTGACGTAGTTTTTCAAGACCTTCTACGATCCGGAATATGGCAATCACTCCTGTCATCCTGTGCGGCGGTAGCGGTACCCGCCTGTGGCCCCTGTCGCGCGCCAGCTATCCCAAGCAATACCTCGCACTTGCCGGTTCCGACACATTGCTCCAGCAGACGATCAAACGCATCGGCACGCTGGGCGGCGCTGCCGCACCGCTGGTCATCTCCAACAACGAGCAGCGCTTCCTCGTCGCGGAACAATTGCGCGCCATCGATACGACGCCGGGCGCCATCGTGCTCGAACCCGTCGCGCGCAATACGGCGCCGGCGGTGGCCGCAGCCGCGCTGATCGCGCTGCGCCAGGACGCCGACGCCACGCTGCTCGTGCTGCCCTCCGATCACGCCATCGCGAACACAGCGAAGTTCCACGAGGCCGTGCGTGCTGCGAAGACGCTTGCCGACGATGGCTTCCTCGTGACCTTCGGCATTCCACCGACGTCGCCGCACACCGGTTACGGCTACATCCGACGCGGTGCCGCTACGCAAGCGTGCGCGAGCGGTTACCGGATCGACCAGTTCGTCGAGAAGCCCGACGCTGCCAAGGCGGCCGAGCTGATCGCCGCCGGCAACTGCTACTGGAACAGCGGCATGTTCATGTTCAAGGCGTCGTCCTATCTGGCGGAGCTCGAACGCCTCGCACCGGAAATGCTCAAGCAGGTCACGGCTGCCGTGGACAAGGGCGCGGTCGACATCGACTTCTTCCGTCTGGACAAGGCGAGCCTGGAGGCCTGCCCGTCCGACTCGATCGACTACGCCGTGATGGAGAAAGCCCGTCACGCCGCCGTGGTCGACGCCGAGGGGCTCGGATGGAACGACATTGGTTCGTGGTCGGCGGTCGCAGAGATTGCCGAGCAGGACGAGAACGGCAATAGCCTGATCGGCGACGCCATCGTGCACGGCGTGAAGAACAGCTACGTGCGCAGCGAGAGCCGGATGGTCGCGGCCATCGGCGTGGAGAATCTCGTGATCGTCGAGACGCCGGATGTCGTGATGATCACCTCGAAGGACCACGTGCAGGACGTCAAACGTGTGGTCGAGAAGCTCGTTGCCGACGGTCGCTCGGAGTCGGTCTTCCACCAACGGGTGTTCCGTCCGTGGGGCGACTATGAAGGCATCTGTGTGGGCGATCGCTTTCAGGTGAAGAAGATCGTGGTGAAGCCGGGCGCGTCACTGAGTTTGCAGATGCACTTCCACCGCTCGGAGCACTGGGTGGTCGTGAAAGGCACGGCGCGCGTGGTCAATGGCGAGAACACGATTCTGCTCACCGAGAATCAGTCGACGTACATCCCGGTCGGCACGACGCACCGTCTCGAGAACCCCGGCAAGGTGCCGCTGGAGCTGATCGAAGTGCAGTCGGGGGCATACCTCGGCGAAGACGACATCGTGCGCTTCCAGGATGATTACGGCCGCACGAAGTAAGCACGCGGCAGTTCAGTTCGCCCCGGCGGTGGGGCGAGCCGCATGACAAAGACTTGCGCAGCACAGCAGACGTTGTTCGATAAAAAACACGGATGATGCGGGGCAGCGATGAGCGATGGGGAGAAGGTTCAACGGCCTGCGACGGGCGTGCGCACCGAGGGTGTGCCGGTCGTCGGCGATGCGCTCGCCGGGACTTCCGCGCTCGCCGACAATCGCCCGGCCAGTCGCACCCACGCGCAATTGCGTGCCACCATCGATGCCAGCCCGCGCACGCGTGCGGTGGCACAGCAGCAGGCGCTGGCCGTGCCGTCGGCGTCCGTCCCGCGCCTCTCCTCGCCGTCGCCACTCTCATCCCCCGCTCCCATCCAGCGTGTCGTCGATTTTTCGGCGGACGTCGAACGGCAGTACACGAAAGATGCCTTTCTGACGAAGCTCAAGCACGTCAGCGGACTGACGTTCGACGAGATACGGCGGACGTGGATCGCTGCCGAGACGTCTTCGGAACACATCACGCTGCCGGACAACATCGAACTGGCGTGGGCAATGCTGGCGCCATTCCGGCCAAAACCGTCCCGGACGCCCCCCGGGCGCCGCGGAGCCAAAGCGCCGAAACCTCTGTCCGAATATCCCAAGAACGACGTTAGCCTGCTCGATCAGGCGGCCAGCGCCATTCCGATGACGTCACGCTTCGACGTCAAGAAACATCAGACGGCCATCGCAAGGCATTTTCAGACGATCTTTCCCTATGCAAGAGAGGAGTCGGACGAGGCGCAGCAACCCTGGAACCCCGATGAGCCAGGTGAATTCGAGGAGCACCTGCCAACTGTCGACTTCACGACATGGGACAACCTGACTGTCCAGCAGAAGCGAATGCTGCTGCGAAACAAGGACAAGCCGGCCGTATTGATGCGTGAGCTCAAAGACCTGATCAGCCACACGCCCGATGAGGACAACGACTACCTCGTTGCGCTATACAGCCATCTCGCCGCGTTGCGCGGCGACGCACGCGCCATCGGCACCGAAGCGGGGTTGCCCGACAAAGGCGCATACGTTCAGACGATCGTCGATATCAGGTCGGGCAAAGCGCTCGATACCGACACCTACCGCCCGCCCAAGTACAGTCAGGTTTCGACCATCGACTGGACGAAGCGCAAAGAACTGATCGAGGATCATCCCTTCCTGCGTCAGCGCGACGAGCAGTTGTACAAGCATCTGGACGCGAAGCAGGATAAGAATGCGCTGGACATTCTGACCAAGTGGGCGTCGCCCGCGACGGGTGTGCAGAAAAACAATGTGGGCATGGATGCCGACATCTCGACCAAAAGTGAGAATCCGAAGCACGAAGGCGACGACATCGCGTTGCTGGATTCGACGCTGGCGCGGATTGCACCCATCGAGGGCACCTTGTACGCGGCCTATCCGAGAAACGACTCGCTCCAGCCAGGCAAACTGTTCAGCCAGGGAACGCCGCTGAGCGCCAGTGAATCTGCGGGCGGGACCGTTGCGTTTTCGAAAAGCGGCATGACAAAGAAGGGCGCTCAGATGGATCGCTACCGCATCTACGCCAAAGGGATGAACGGCATTCCGATCAGCCCCGTGGCGCCGGATATCGGGCATGGGCAGCGAGAGGTCGTCTTCCGGGCCAGCGCGACGTTCAAAATCCTGAGCGTGGAAGCCGGCAATTTCGGGGCGGGCGTGACTCGGCTCGTCACTATGGTCGAGCAAGGTCAGTCGACGTCGCAGATCAACGCGGTCAAGCAGAGTCAGGAAGCGCTGCTCAACAGCAACGACCGGTGGCTGACACGATTGGGTGACGTGGACATCGATCAGCGCACGCAATCATGGTTCATCTCCAACAGTACCGGCGGTACCGTGGAGGGGCAGCATGACGCCAGCTTCGCATTCCCTTATGGGAGGAAGACTGCGCAGGCGTGGCACGACGTCATCACCGACAACGGCATCGACATCTGGACGATCGAGGGATTCCGCACGGTGACGGCGCGTTTGTCGGGCGAAACCAGCAGTGGCGTCGAGTTCATTACCGAAGACGAGGAACCGTCTTTCTGGGGGGCTCCGGCGAAGCTTACGTCGCCGGAGCGAAAGACGCTGACCGATCACGGCCTCTCGGTGACTAGCATCAAGGGAAAGGCCAACAAGGGCCTGTTCAATGTGAGTTACCGGCAGGAGGACAAGGCGTCGGCGCTGGGCGAATTACTGGCGCGAAGCAAGCAGGAATTCGACGATATCCTTGCCCCGAAACCCAGGCCGAAGGGGCGCCGCAAAGTCGACCCGGAGCAAGAAAAGGAAGATGGCATTGCCAGATTGGCGGCGCGTGTTCAACAGCAGATCAGCGTGCTGCATCCGTTGCATGACACCAACGGGCGGGTGAGCCGTGCCTATGCCTATCTGATCCTTCGTCGCGCGGGATATGGCGACCAGCCGCTTCGGTTGTTCGATCAGGACAAGGACCAGACGACGTCGACCACGGACTGGGCGGACCAGTTTGCCCGTTATCAGCCGGAGGACGAGGAGGAAGACGACTGGCCACCGAGCACTGGCCCCGTGACGGACATCGGCGGCGCTCGCGACTTCATCGGCACGCTCGCCGGCGGCACCATGCCCAGGCGGCTACTGGACGTCGAGAAAGAGGAAAAGACGCTGAGTGCGCAGACCGAAGTCGATGACGCCGACTTGTGGGTCGAGAAGGAGATGCTGACACTGGCATCGAATCGCCCGTCATGGCTGCCCCGCGATCTGGCGCTTGAGATGGACGCCTTCGTCGAGTCCGACCGCCTGCGCCGCAAAGCCGAGAAGCAGGAGAAGAAGCGCCGGCAGGGCAAACGAAACCCGAAAAAGCGGGCACGTGCCGAGCCATCGAAAAAGCCGCAACGTTATGCCGACGCGGTCGCACTGAAGCACCGTGTGACGATCGCGATATCGAACGAGATCCAGAGCAGTCTCAACCGGAAGCGAAAATTCGACGAAATCGACCCGCAAAGCGCATCGGATGAATCGGCTTCGGACCGGGACGACGAGGTGTCGGATATCGAGGACGATGAAGAGGACATGTTCCCCCGTCGCGCTCGCCGCAATGCTCGCTACCCGTCGCAAGCGTCGGAAGATAACGAGGAGAGTGATGAGAGTGAGGAGGAAGACGACGACTCGAGCGATCTCGACTACGAGCCGAAAAATCCGAAGAGAAGGAAGCTGATCTGACAGGAAACCCCCGCCCTCGGATCCGGGCGGGGTTTCGCTTGCTCAGGCGTCGATCAGAACCCGAAGTGCCCTTGCACGTAGACCATGCGCGGCGCACCGACCATGCGGCCTGCGTTGCCGTCGACGTTACGCGTGTAGTAGCGCTTGTCGAAGACGTTGTTCAGGCCCACCGTGACATCGGCGTTCTTGTAGAACGGGATCTTGTAGTTCGCTTGCAGGTTCCACAGGCGGAAGCCCGGCACCTTGCCGTTGCTGCCGTCGGCCGACTCGGCTTCGGTGTTGGCGAGGTCCGAGTACTGCGAGCTCTGGTGCGTGGTCGAGACGTTGAACGTCCACTGCCCGATCGTGTAGCGTGCGCCGAGCGTGTCGGTGAAGCGCGAGTAGAACGGCACGTCCAGACCGGCGGTGGCCCCCGACTTCTGGATCGCACGCGTGTAGGTGAAGTTCGCGTACACGTTCAGGCCGCGCAGCACGCTGTCGCGATCAAAAGTGTAATCGATGGCGGTTTCGATACCGTCGTGGTTCGTCGCGCCGATGTTCTGGAAGGTCGCGGGGACGATGCCCGGCACTTGCAGAATCTGGTTGTCGAACTTCATCTTGAACGCGGTGAGCTCGGCCTTCCAGCGGCTATCCGTCCAGCGCGTACCGATTTCATACGTGCGGGCCAGTTCCGGCTCCAGCGGGTTCGTGGCCGACATCGAGTTCAATTGCGTGTTCTGCACCGGACCGAACGAGGTGCTGTAGTCCGCGAAGACCGTCCACGCGCTGTTCACCAGATACGACAGGTTCACCGACGGCAACGCCTTGTTGTTATCCGAGCGGAAGGTGGCGTTGCTGGCGTTGTCCACGCGTTGCGAGTTGATGATTTCGTAACGCACGCCCGGCGTCAGACGCCAGTTGCCCCACGCCATGCGATCGTCGATATAGAACGCGTTCGCGCTGGTGTAGTTGTTGAACGTCTGCGTGGCCGAGTTCTTGCCGGTGGCGAGCGTGGTGGTCCAGTTGTTGTCGTCGCAGCGCTCATGGATGTAGCGGTACCCCACGGTCACGTCGTGCGCCGTCGGGCCGAAGAACAGACGCTGGGTGAAGCGCGGCTCGAAACCGAACGTCTCGTAGTTACGCGGCTGGTGTGTCGTCGACGTGAACGTCGAGTTGACCAGCGTGCTCTGGCGATAGCTCGAGTTGAAGAACGTGCGGACTTCGAATTCCTGCGTCTCGGAGATCGTATTCAGATAACCGAAGTCGACGCCGGTGCGGTTGCCGCTCCAGTAGTCGTTCGGACGCGTGTTCTGGAACGGATCGGCGTTGAATTGTGCGACGGTCAGGCCGCCGGGTGTCTTCGACTTCACGTCGTAGTAAGAGAGCTTGCCGTACACCTGCTGGCTCGGCGTGATGTCGTAGCGCCACTTCAATGCGACGTCGTTCACGCGCTCGTCGCTGCCCTTGCGCCAGTCGCGGCCGGTCATGCCCGAGTACAGCAGCGCCAGGCCCAGACCGTTGTCCATCTGCGTGCCGAGGAACGCGCTGTATTGCGTGTTGGCGCCGCCACCGGCGGTGTAGATGTTCTCGCGCACCGTGGCATCGGCCGTCAGGCCCGGCGTATTCGGGATCGAGCGAGTCTTGAAGTTGATCACGCCGCCCACGTTTTGCGGACCGTAGCGAACGGCACCGCCACTGCGCACGACGTCGATGCTCTCGATGTTGAACAGGCTGACCGGCGCGAACGACAACTGCGGCTGGCCGTACGGCGCGACCGCCATCGGAATGCCGTCGAGCAGCACGGTCGAGCGCGGCGTGTAACGGCCGGTGAGACCCCGCACGCCGATGTTCAGCGAGATCGCGCTGCCGGCGGTGCCCGAGTTGTCCGTCGACTGCACGCCCGGGATGCGACGCATCACGTCGCCGATGCTCGTGGCGCCCGATTCTTCGATCTGTTGCTTCTTCACGACCGTGCGCGCGCCGGGGAACGTCTTGGCGCTGTTGTCCAGCCCCGTGCCGAGCCAGTCGCCCGAGACATTGACGGCGCCGAGTTCCACATCGGCCTTCGCTTCGGCGGCGGTCGTCGCCTGCTGCGCATGGGCGGTGCCGAGCGTTGCCATGAGCAAGGCCGCAGCGCAAGCAGTCGCGCGGGGCACACGGGTGTGGGCGGTGAAGCGATGAATCCCCTGAGCGCGGGCGATATGAGTGGTATCGGCGGGCGCAGGAGCACGGCGACTTACGGACATCTTCATCTTGGCTGACCTTCGTGACTGCAAATGTGTGGCGAGCGAGCCGCTGGCAAAGACGCGCGAAGACGTGGTGCCGCGGCAGTCGGATCGTTATATGTCGTGACGTAATGCGTTGTAATAAAGCGTCGCGGATTATAAATGCAAATCACTCTCATTTTTAATGGGTATGGGCGAATGCAGGTAGCTATTGGTCGCGAGTCATGGGTGAGGGGGCAGGTGTCGTCGAGAAAGCACGACGTTATCGTGGAAAGGGCTTCAAAGACCGGGAGAAGTCGGACGAAATGGGGGTGATCGGTTTTATCGAACCTGATTCAACGAATAGATTAGGGTGTGGCGGCGTTGCGACAGTGGGGGTATCGAGGGGCGATCCGGACACCACTGAAGGGCATCCGATTATCCAGTTTTGCTTATCAATCGCCCAGAATCGATTGATTGTGGGTGGCGCAGCGGGCCGCAAGAATAGGGGACTGTTCAGACGTGAAGGCCGGACGTAGAAGTCGGACAAAAACGTCGGACGAAAAACCAAGACAACCGGAGACATCGCGATGCCCAGGCTCGACCCTGCGATTCATCAGTCCCTTGCCCGCGAGTTGCACGAGGCCGAGCGCACCCGCACCCCGGTGATGCAGTTCTCGCGTCGCTATCCCGAGATGACGATTGCCGACAGCTACGCGATTTCGCAGGCGTGGCTGGCGCTGAAGTTCGCCGAGGGGCGTCGCGTGATCGGGCACAAGATCGGCCTGACGTCGCGCGCGATGCAAGTGGCCGCGCAGATCACCGAACCCGATCACGGCACGCTGCTCGACGACATGCTCGTTGCCGACGGTGCCACGCTGGAAGCGGCCCGCTTCATCGTGCCGCGTCTCGAAGTGGAGCTGGCGTTCATTCTCGCCAAGCCGCTCAAGGGACCGGGCGTCACGTTGTTCGATGTGCTCGACGCCACCGCGTGGGTCACGCCGGCACTCGAACTCATCGACGGACGCATCGAACTGTTCGACCGCGAGACGAAAGCGCCGCGCAAGGTCTTCGACACGATTGCCGACAACGCGGCGAACGCCGCCATCGTGCTCGGCGGGCGTCCGGTCAGACCTGACGCCATCGACCTGCGCTGGGCGGGCGCGCTGCTCTACCGCAACGGTGTGATCGAAGAGTCGGGCCTGAGCGCGGCGGTGCTGAACCATCCGGGGAACGGTGTCGCGTGGCTTGCCAACAAACTCGGCGCCTTCGACGAAGGATTGCAGGCGGGCGAAATCGTCCTTGCCGGATCGTTCACGCGTCCGGTGGCATGCGCGGCGGGTGACGTCTTCCACGCCGACTACGGCCCGCTTGGCGCCATCGGCGTGCGCTTCGTCTGACGACGGATTCCGGCCAGGGCCCCTCGTCGGGGACGGCCATTTTGACGCTATCGGGCACACCGATCCCATCGAGTGCCATGGAGCCAACCTCATGAAAACACCCCCGAACGCATTCAAGCAGGCATTGGCGCAGGGCCAGCGACAGATCGGCCTGTGGATGGGACTGGCGACGCCTTACGCCGCCGAGCTGTGTGCCGGCAGCGGTTTCGACTGGGTGGTGATCGACGGTGAGCATGCGCCCAACGACCTGCGCACGATGCTCGCGACGTTGCAGGCCGTCGCCCCTTATCCGACGCACCCGGTGGTGCGTCTGCCGCATGGCGACGCCGCGCTCATCAAGCAGGTGCTGGAAATCGGCGCGACGACCTTGCTCGTGCCGATGGTCGAGTCCGCCGCGATGGCGCGCGATCTGGCCAGCGCCACACGGTATCCGCCGCAAGGCACGCGCGGTGTGGGCAGCGGGCTGGCGCGCTCGTCGCGCTGGAATCGTTACGAGGACTACCTGCACGCCGCGAACGACACGACATGTCTGCTGGTGCAGGTGGAGACCGCCGACGCTCTCGCGCAGGTCGACGAGATCGCCGCCGTCGACGGCGTGCATGGTGTCTTCATCGGCCCGGCGGATCTGGCGGCGTCGATGGGCTATCTCGGTCAGGCGACGCACCCGGAAGTGCGCAAGGCCATCGAGGACGGTATCGCCCGCATCCGTCGCGCGGGCAAAGCGGCGGGAATCCTGTGTGTCGACGAGACGCTGGCGCGTCACTACCTCGACCTCGGCGTGACGTTCATCGCGGTGGGCATCGACACGACTTTGCTGGCGGGCGCGAGTCGTGCGCTGGCAAGCAAGTTCACCGACGGCGCCCGCGACGCAGGCGCGTGAGCGACAGGCGAATGGCGGTGCAGGACACCGAGCGCCATCCGACTCCCAAGCCCTTTTTAACGAGACATGGCATGAGCACTCCCCCTATCGAGATTGCCGGCGTACCGGTATCGCCGGATCACTATATCGACGGCCGTCGCGTGGCGTCCGACGAGACATTCGCGTGTGTATCGCCCATCGACCAGACACTCCTCGGCGAGATCGCGAGCGGCAATCAGGCGCATGTCGACGCGGCGGTGACGTCGGCGGTCGCAGCGTTTCCCGCGTGGGCGGCGCTCGGTGCGGCGCAACGTCAACCGTATCTCCAGCGCTTCGCCGAGGCCATCGGCCGCCGTGCAGACGCCTTCGCCACGCTGGAGAGCGCCGACGCCGGGGTGCTGCGCTCACGCATGGCGCACGGCGTGGTGCCGCGTGCCATGCAGAACATCACGTGGTTCGCCGAGCACGCGCTCACGTTGCAGGACCGTGTCATCGAGACGCCACAGGCGCGCCATCTCGTGCGTCATGACCCGGCGGGCGTGGTCGCCGTGATCACGCCGTGGAATTCGCCGTTGATGCTCGCGACGTGGAAGATCGGCCCGGCGCTGGCGTCCGGCAATACCGTGGTGCTCAAAGCGCCGGAGTGGGCGCCGCTGACGTCGTCGTTGCTCTCCGATTGCGCACACGAAGCCGGGCTGCCGCCGGGCGTCTTCAATCTGTTGCAGGGTGCGGGGGCAACGACCGGGGCGGCGCTGGTGAGCGACGCGCGTCTCGCGCGCATCTCGTTCACGGGGTCGGTCGCGACCGCGAAATGGATCGCGAAGACGGCTGCCGCCAATCTCGTGCCGTGCAGTCTGGAACTCGGCGGCAAGTCGGCGTTCATTGTGCTGGCCGACGCCGATCTGGATGCCGCAGCAGCCACCGCCGCGCTGATGTATCGCAATGCCGGTCAGGTGTGCCTCGCGGGCACGCGGTTGCTGGTGCATGCGGACGTCGCCGCGGCGTTCACTGCGAAGCTGCGCGACGTGGTGGCGAACCTCGTCGTGGGCGATCCGCGCGACGCGGCGACCGAGGTCGGCCCGATCATCCACATGCGCCAGCTCGAACGGGTGCAGGTATTCGTCGAGCGCGCAGTGGCCGGCGGGGCGCGCGTGTTGTGGGGCGGTGCGCCGCATTCCTTCGGTGCGCAGTACTTCGCGCCGACGTTGCTCACCGATCTGCGTCAGGACGACGAGATCGTGCAGCAGGAGGTCTTCGGCCCGGTGCTCACGTTGCAGACATTCACGAGCGACGAGGAAGTCGTCGATCTCGCCAACGGCACCGACTACGGGCTGGGCGGCGTCTGCTATGGGGACGAGGCGCATGCCATCGCGATTGCCGAGCGTGTTCGCACCGGCTTCATCTGGATCAACAGCTTCGGTATTCGCGATCTGGCCGCGCCGTTCGGCGGCATCAAACGCTCCGGTGTCGGGCGCGAAGGTGGCGACTGGAGCTTCGAATTCTTCTGCGACGTGAAGGATGTCGTCGTACCGAAACAGCCGTTCAAGGCCAGCTTCAGCCATCGCTGATCTGCGTGGTCATCGGGCTTCTATCGGGCCGCAGCCACACGTGTGCGACGGCCCGCAAAACAACAGGATGAGAGGAGAGCACTATGGGACAGATCGTCGGCGCGGCGCTGGTGTCGCATCACCCCGGCCTGATGCAGTGTGAGGAGTTTCGTGTGTTGCAGGGGGCGGGAGCGGATTCCGATCTGATTCCCGGGTATGCGCGCGTGCGGGAGCGCATCGCGGCGGTGCGCCCGGACGTCATCGTGATCTTCGATTCGCACTGGTTCACGACCGGCTATCACCTGATCGACGGCGGGCCGCGTTACTCGGGCATGTATGTCTCGGACGAGATGCCGTGGTATCTGCACGGCGTGCCGTACGACTATCGCGGTCACCCCGAACTGGCGCTCGCCATCGACGGCGTGGCGCGTGAGCGCAGCGTGCGGGCGCGGGCGGTGCAGCATCCGGATCTGCCGCGTCACTATCCGACGATCAACGTCATCAAGCAGATGCGGCTCGATGCCTGGCCCATCGTGACGGTGAGTTCGTGCCAGAACTGCGATACGCATCATTTCCTGCAATCGGGTGAGGTGATCGGCGAAGCGATTCGTCGCAGCGATCTGCGTGTGGTGATGCTGGCGTCGGGCGCGTTGAGTCACAAGTTCAACGGTCTCGACTGGAAGCCCAATCATCCGCGCATCTTCCATGAGAGCAATGTGTCGCGTCCGGAGAACATCGAGAGCGACAAACGGGCTATTGAAGCGTTTCGCGAGGGTCGTCACGACCGGATTCTGGCCGACTGGGATACGGATTACCGGAAGCGTCCGTGGGAAGCGCACGGCGCGCATTACTTGCAGATGGTCGGGGCGCTCGGCGGCGCCGATTGCCGCAGTGCGGGCACGGTGCTGTCCGATTACGAGAACGCGCGTGGCACGGGCAACGTGCACATCTGGTTCGACACCGTTTGACGAGGCGCGACGATGGACTTCGAATTTCCGTTACAGGCACTCCCCGAGGTGATGCGCGGCCCGCGTGTCGAGCGTCGACGCATTCTGCTCGGCGGCAGCGCGTTCTGGGGCACGATCGTCGAGGCTGATGACGCCCGAGGCGACCCGCAGGGCTTGCTGCGGCTCGACGACGGTCGTCTTGTTGATCCGCAAACGGTGACGCATCTGCCGCCCGTGGATCCGTCGAAAATTATCGCGGTGCATATCTCGTATCGCTCGCGTAGCATGGAGACGCGTAACAAGCCCAAGCCCACGGACACGCCGACATACTTCACCAAACCGCCCACGTCGCTGAACGGTCACGGCGGTCAGATTCTGAAGCCGGCGGATTGCCGGTATCTGAACTACGAAAGCGAGTACGCCGTGGTGATCGGGCGCACGTGCCGTAACGTGTTGCCCGATGAGGCGTGGGATTACATCGAGGGTTTCTGTCCGGCGCTGGACATGGGCTTGCAGGACTTTCGCGACACGGATCAGGGCTCGATGCTGCGGGTGAAGGGCGCGGACACGTTGCTGCCCATCGGGCCGGGTATCGTACGTGGGGTGAACCTGTTCGAGCAGACGTTGCGCACGTATCGCAACGGGCGCGTGGTGCAGGAAGCGCACATCGGCGATGAGACGATCTGGGGCCCGCATTACGTGATCGCGGACATTGCGCGGCACATCACGCTGGTGCCGGGCGACGTGATCCTGATGGGCACGCCGTGCCACTCCCGCTCGGTGGATGCGGGTGACCTGGTGGAGTGCGAGATCACCGGGCTGGGGCGTCTCTCGGGGCGGGTGGTGCAGATCGATGCGCCGCGGGCGGCGGCGCTCGGGGTGGGGCATCCGCCGGGCGACAGTCCGGAAGTGCGCCGGGTGGCGCTGGGTTTCGACGAACGTGTGCCGGAGCGATTCAAGGAGAACTATCGTCTCGCGGCACAACAACCGGAGTGAACGGATGAAGGTGACGATCATTGGCGCAGGCGCCATCGGTGGCCTGATCGGGCAGAAGCTTGCCGCGACGGGGGAGGCGCAGGTGAGCGCACTCGCGCGCGGCGCGACGTTGGCGGCGCTGCGTGAGCGCGGCTGGCGCGTGCGGCAGGGCGAGTCGCTCGCCACGGCGCCCGTGGCGGCGGCGCACCCGCTGGAGGATGCAGCGAAGCTGGGCGAGCAGGATCTGGTGGTGATTGCGGTGAAGGGACCGGCACTGGCGCAGGTCGCCGCGTCGGTGGTGCCGTTGCTTGGCTCGCAGACGTTGGTGCTGCCGGCGATGAACGGGGTGCCGTGGTGGTTCTGCAAGGGGGTGGCGCCGTTTGGCGACGCACCGTTGACGAGCGTGGATCCGGACGGCGCGATCGGTGCGGCCATACCGCTGGCGCACGTGATCGGTTGCGTGGTGCACGCGAGCGCCTCGACGCCGGAGCCGGGGCTGGTCGATCACAAGATGGGCCGGGGGCTCATCATCGGCGAGCCGGGCGGTGGCGGCAGCGAGCGCGTGCAGCGGCTCGCGGGCTTGCTGACGCGGGCGGGGTTCGAGGCGAAGGCGTCGGAGAATGTGCGGCTGGACATCTGGTACAAGCTGTGGGGCAATCTGACGATGAACCCGGTGTCGGCGATCACGGGCGCGACCATCGACCGTCTGCTGGACGACCCGCTGGTGCGCGAGTTCTGTTCGGCGGCGATGCGCGAGGCGGCAGTGATCGGGGCGAAGATCGGTTGCGCGATCGACCAGTCGCCGGAGGACCGTCATCAGGTGACGGCGAAGCTGGGCGCGTTCAAGACATCGATGTTGCAGGATGTGGAAGCCAACCGCCCGATCGAGCTCGACGCGCTGGTCGGCGTCGTGCGCGAGATCGGCCAGCGCGTGTCGGTGCCGACCCCGAACATCGACGCCCTGCTCGGTCTGACCCGTCTCTTCGGGCGGATGCATGGGTTATATTGACGGTTATCGCCGGTAAGGTGAGTCAGCCACGCAAGTGAGGTGAGCTATGCGACCGTCAGTTCTGTTGAAACGCCATTGCGTTGCCGTCCGCGAAGCGGCACGCCGTCATCGCACGTCCAATCCCAGGGTTTTTGGGTCCGTTTTGCATGGCACGGATCGCGACGATAGCGATCTCGACATTCTGGTCGATGCCTTGCCGGGGACGACACTCTTCGATCTGGGCGGCTTGCAGGACGAACTGGAGTCTATGCTCGGCATCCACGTCGACGTGTTGACCCCGCTGGATTTGCCCGTCAAATTCAGGGACTCTGTGCTGGCAGAGGCACGGCCGGTATGAGTCAGTCGCGTTTGCCGGATTATCTCGATCACATGCGTCAGGCGGCTGCCGACGCATGTGATTTCGTTGATGGTCTGTCGAAGGAAGACTTCCTCCATGACAAGCGGACGCAGCAAGCTGTTGTGATGAGTCTGATTATCATCGGCGAAGCGGCGACCAAGGTCATGGACCAGCACAGCGAGTTCGCCCAATCCCATCCCGACATTCCCTGGCGTGCGATGCGCGGCATGCGTAACCGCATCGCTCATGGGTATTTCGACATCAACCTCGATGTGGTTTGGGACACTATTCAGATCGCATTGCCAGATCTTCTCCAGCATCTCAAAGCGCTCTAAGGGCACCGTTGCGGTGCCCTTCTTCATTTCTTACGCCCTCTCTGTTGCCTTAGCCATTTAACGCACGCCCGTATGCCGGTACACCTGGCTCAGTGCGATCAGGCCCGCGGCGGCGGCGGCCATCATGTAGAAGCTCGGGGCCAGCTTGCTGCCCGTCGCGGTGATGAGCCACGTCAGGATGAACGGGGCGAAGCCGCCGAAGCACGTCACCGACAGGTTGTACGACAGCGACAGGCCCGTCGTGCGTGTCTTCACCGGGAAAATCTCCGAGGCCAACGCCGGCAACGGTGCGAAGTAGATCGTCATCAACACGCCCAGCAGCGTTTGCAACGCGAGCATCATGCCGAAGCTCGGGTGCGTGGTGAGCAGCCAGAACATCGGCCAGATCGACACCAGCAGCAAGGCCGCAGCGATCATCATCGGTTTCGCACGTCCCACACGGTCCGACCACGCGCCCACGACCGGTGACAGGATCATCTGCACGATGCCCGTGGCGAGCGTCGCCGCAAATGCCACCGACGCCGGCAAGCCCAACTGCTTGATCGCATACGTCGGCATGTACAGCACCAGATACGTCGACACCGTCGCCACGACGACCGCGCCCACGGCCAGCAGCAGACGCATCTTCTGATGACCCAGCGTATCGCGCAGCGGCGTCTGCGTCGGTTCCGACTCCAGAAACTCCGGCGTCTCGCTCACATGACGGCGAATGTAATAGGCCACCGGGCCAATCATCAGACCGAACAGGAACGGCACGCGCCAGCCCCAACTCTGCATCTGCTCCGGCGATAACGTGCTGGTGAGCACCGCACCGAAGCCAGCGGCCAGCAGTGTCGTCAGCCCCTGACTCGCGACCTGGAAGCTCGCGAAGAAGCCGCGCCGTTGCGGCGCATGCTCGGCCAGAAACGCCGTCGCGCTGCCGAACTCGCCACCCGCCGAGAAGCCCTGAATCATGCGTGCCAGCACGATACCCATTGGCGCGAGTACGCCGATGGTTTCGTACGTGGGCATGAACGCAATGATCGCCGTGCCGGCCATCATCAGCAGAATGGTGAGCGTCAGCGCTTCGCGACGCCCGCGACGATCGGCATAGACACCAATCACGATGGCGCCCAGCGGACGCATGAAGAACGACACGCCGAAGGTACCGAGCGTCAGTAGCAGCGATGTCGTGTCGTCGTGCGCAGGGAAGAAGAGCTTGGCGATCGTGACGGCGAAAAAGCCGTACACGACGAGATCGAACCATTCCAGCGCGTTGCCGATGGACGCCGATATCACCGCACGCCAGGTGTGCGAGGGGGCGGAGGTGGCACCTCGATCGATGCCAACGCCCGTAGCCGAAGCAGTATTCATGTCGTCTCCAATCTTGCAGTCTTGTTTTATGTCGCGGTCGCCCGCGTGTGGTCTGCATGCACTGTGGTGGCGGGCATGCGCGCCGTGTGTTGCCCGATGGTCGTGTCAGGTCCGGCAGTGGCGTCACCGCGTCAGCACATGCGCGATGGCCTGCGCCACGGTGTCGACGTTGCGTGTGTTGAGCCCGGCCACGCACATGCGTCCCGAGCGAAGCAGGTAGACGCCATGCGTCTCACGCAACGTGTCCGCCTGATCCGCCGACAGCCCCGTGTAAGTGAACATCCCGCGCTGGGAGGCATAACGCGAGAGCTTCTCGCCGCTCACATGCGGCGCGAGACGCGCGTGAATCTGCGAGCGCATCGTGGCGATACGCGTGCGCATGCCGTCGAGTTCGGTCTCCCACGCGCGTCGCAACGAGGGTGTCGTGAGCACTTGGGCGACGAGCCGCGCGCCGTGCGTGGGCGGATTGCTGTAGTTCGCCCGAACGGCGCCCATCAACTGACCGAACACGCGCGACGCTTCGTCCGCCGTCGCGCAAACCACGGACAGCGCGCCGCAGCGCTCGCCATACAGCGAGAAGTTCTTCGAGAAGGAATTGGCGACGACGGTCGGCACGCCCGCGTCCGTCAAGGCGCGCACGGCGAAGGCATCGGCGTCGAGCCCGTCGCCGAAGCCCTGATAAGCCATGTCGACGAACGCAATCAGTCCGCGTTCGCGCAGCACCGGCACCAGCGCCTGCCACTGCGCAGACGACAGATCGACGCCGGTCGGGTTGTGACAGCACGCGTGCAGTAGCACGATGCTGTGCGGGGGCAACGTGCGCAGCGTGTCCATCATGGCGTCGAAGCGCAGACCGCCCGTCGCTTCGTCGTAATACGGATACGACTGCACGGGAAAGCCCGCGCTCTCGAACACCACGCGGTGGTTGTCCCAGCTCGGATCGCTGATCCAGACGGGGCTTTGCGGGAAGTAGCGCTTGAGGAAGTCCGCGCCCACACGCAAGGCCCCGCCGCCGCCCAGCGTCTGCAACGTGGCGATGCGCTGCTCGCGACGCGCGGCGCTGTCTTCACCGAAGACGAGCGCCTGCACTGCATCGCGATAGACCGGCGTGCCTGCCATCGGCAGGTAGGGGCGGGGCCCGATGTCCGAGAGCACCGCCGACTCGGCGTCGCGTACCGCCTGCATCACCGGCAGACGGCCGTCGTCGTCGAAATAGATGCCGATCGACAGGTTGACCTTGTGCTGGCGGGGATCGTGGCCGAACGCTTCGTTCAGGCTGAGAATGGGATCGCCGGGATAGGCGTCGACGTGGGAAAACATGGGGTCTCGCTCCGTCTCGATGCTGGGTGGACTCAGCAGGTAGGGTCTGTCGGAAAACGCTGTGGGGAATTTTGAAAATCGATTGTGGGCGACGCCCCTTTGCGGAACAATCAATCGATTCTGGTCCATTCGTAAGCGAAACTTGATAATCGAAACGCCATGCCCCTGACCCGTGTGACGCTGCGCCAGTTCGAAGCTCTGGTCGCTATCGCCGAATTGCATAGCTTTGCCGAGGCGGGCAATCGCCTCGGCCTCACGTCGTCAGCCGTGAGTCAACTGGTCGCCGAGCTGGAATCGGTGATCGGCTTTCGGATCTTCGACCGCACCACGCGACGGGTGGCGCTCTCTAGCGCGGGACGGGATTTTCTGGCATCGGCCGAGTCGGTGCTGCGCCATGTGCAGGCGGCGGAGAAGACGGCCGACGACCTGCGCAATCGCGCCGCCGGTATCGTGCGTGCGGGCGCGCCGCTGGTGCTCGCGAGCATGGCGTTGCCGGCGGCCATTCGCGAGTACACGGCGTCGCGTCCGAAAGTGGTGGTGCGGGTCGTCGATACGCCGGTCGATGCGCTCATCGATCACGTTGCCAACGGCGATCTCGACATCGCCATCGGACCCAATCGGGCGACGGGGGCGCACGTGGCCGGTGCGCCTGCATTCGACAGTCCCTGGGTGCTGTGGTGTGCGCCGTCGCATCCGCTCGCGCAACGCAAGCGTGTGCGATGGACGGACCTGCGCGACACGCCGCTCGTGGCCGCCGGACGCGATCACGAGCGCAGCGTCGCGCAGATGCGGCTGTCGGCGCCGCCGGATGCACGGATCACATCCATCGATGTCGTCGATAACGTGACGACGGCGCTCGGCGTGGCCTCGCAGGGGCTTGCCGCGACGCTTACGCCCGGTTACGTGGCGGCGCTCGCGCCATCGTTCGGGCTGGTGATGCGCCGCGTGATCGCGCCGGAGACGATTCGTCAGGTATGCGTGTATCGTCCGCTGTCCCGGGCCGCGTCGCCGGCGGCCGAAGGCTTCGCCGAGTTCCTGCTGGCGTGGCTGCCGCAGTGGAACGAGACGATCATGAAGACGCCGCGCGAATAGCGAATCGGCGTCGTGCGGCCTCTCAATGATTCGGCTCAACGCCGAGGCGAGAACGCCACATTTCGGTAATTAAAATTACGATAAGCATGCCGAAATGAAAAATATAAATCACTGATTCGCAGCGCGATTCAGGTCGGCGGCAATCTGCTCAAACACTTCACCGAGAACGGCACCTGGCGCTTCGGCGTTCGTCTTACGCGTGCGTTCGACGTCGGGACAGGGCGGGTGACGCCGTATTTCGGTGTCGACGTCATCCACGCGTTTGTCGCCGGCACGGGCGTACAAGTCGGCGAGACGATGTTTCAGACCGGCAAGTACGGCGATTCGATGTTGTTCTCGCTGTGGGTGAACAGCGTGCAGGGCGACAGCTTCTCGCTATACGGCAGGGTGTCGTACCAGAAGAGCTTCGGCACCGCCGGTATGCGCGGCGTGCTCGTGAACGTCGGTGCGAAGTATCTGTTCTGACGCGGCAGGCGGCCCTGACGGGCCGGACGGGCGCAGTGCCCGTTGACCGGACTGCCGGCACGTCGGCACGTCGGCACGTCTTCCCCCCCGATACACGGCAATGACGGTTGGGGAGGGGGCGCGCCTAGCGACATTTGGCATCCGGTGCGGGCAACGTCGCGAGGTCCTCGCTCAGTTGTGCCCGCAGCGTTGCGATGGCCGCCGCCGTGTCGGCAGGCTTGAGCTCCTCGCGAGCAATGGCCTCGCGCAGATGGTGGCGCAGCATCGGATCGCGCGTCTGCGTCAGCGTTTCGCGATAGAACGGCAGGACGTTCTCCGGATGTCCCCCGACACGGTAGAGGTGCGCAATCTCTTCGATCGTGCGCATGGCGGCAAATCCGGGGCCGCGCGGCCCCCCCGGTCCCATGGGTCCCATCGGACCCGGACCGTGCGGGCCCATGCCCGGGGGTGGGGGCGGCATCTCGCCGGTGTTGCGCAGATCGGCGGTCTGCACGGCGCCTTGTGCGCGCGCCGGAGGCAGCGTATCGGTGGTCGCGGGGGTGGTCGCGGCGGTGGCGCTCACGCTCGCGGTGCCAAGGGTCGTCAACGCGAGCATCAGGGAAAGCGCGCCCACGGTATGACGCATGGAAAACTTAATCATATGGACTCCGTATCGAATGCGTTCGCAAAAGTATCGAACGACGGGGCCAAGCGTAACGCGCAACACGCCGTCGACAGCGGCGCGGTAACGACGTGTAAGGTGCACAGGGGAGCGAGCAAAGCGTGGGGTAGCAAACCGCGTAAGGCGTGCACAACCGGGAGTGAAGCCGGGAGTGAAGCCGGCATGCTGCCAGTCATGTCATTCCCGGTGGGCCGGGGCGCGCGGCGGTACACTGGCGTGGTCGCGACACGCATGCGATCCCGGCGCCGCGGTTCAAGCCAGGCACGAGCGGCCTCGGGGCGCTTCCTGTCGGTGTTGCCTCAGCGTCCAAGGAGCCTTCATGACAACCGATGCAGGTCAATCGCGCCAACGATCCCAGGATTCCGGATTCGCGCATCCCGCCACCGTGACGTCGCTGCGCAGCCCGGTGGATTTCTACGCCACGCTCACGCGCGTGATCGACGCGCTCAAGCAGCATGGCATGACCATCTTTGCGGATATCGATCAGAGCGCGGCGGCGGCCTCGGCGGGGACATCGCTGCGTCCGACGCGGCTGGTGCTCTTCGGCAATCCGAAGGGCGGCACGCCGGTCATGGCTGCGAATCCGCATGCCGGACTGGAACTGCCGTTGAAGGTGATGGTGTGGGCGGCGTCGGCCGACGATGTGCGGGTGGACTACCTGAACCCCGGCCCGTCGCTGAGCGCGCTCTACGGTGTCGATTCGGCGCAGGTCGCCGGTTTCGGTGGCGTGGTGAAACTGCTGGAAGCCGCGCTTGCCGCATAAGTGCGTGTTGCCATGAGGGGGCGACGGGCATGGCGCAGCGATTGGCCGTTCTTCTTTCGATGTGAGATATCCGGCCGTGGGTGGGTTCGTCCGTCGAAACAGTGCAGGGGACGCACAGCACGAGGCCAGGAAGAATTGCGAGCGACATGCGCCCGGTTCGCGGGACAGCATGCTGAGAGGCCTTATCCGGCGGGCATCTTCATCCGCTGTGCGTGAAGGGAAAAATCCCTATACTGATCCGGCCTCACTGCGTCCGGCCGTCACAAACGGCCACGTCCGATCCCCAAGGGCGTTTGCACGATGTCAGGGCGCAGGCATTTCCCCCTTTTTGATGGAGTAACTTCCGTGTCGAACAGTCAATGGATCAAAGTCGAAACCGCAGATGGTACCTTCGACGCCTACCTCGCATTGCCGCCGACGGGTAAGACGACGAACGCCCAGGGCGTTGTGCTGGTGCAGGAAATCTTCGGCGTGAACGAACACATTCGTGGCGTGGCCGATCAATATGCGATGGACGGTTACGTCGTGCTCGCACCGGACATCTTCTGGCGCGCCGCACCCCGTATCGAACTCGGCTATGCGGGTGACGACATGGCGCGCGCGTTGGAGCTGCGCAAGTCGGTCGATGTCGAGAAGGCCGTGAAGGATATCGAAGCCACGGTGAAAGCGCTGCGCAGCAAGCTCGACGCTGGCGCCAAGGTCGCCGCCATCGGTTACTGCTTCGGCGGTCTGCTGTCGTATCTGAGCGCAGCGCGCGGGCTGGTCGATGCCGCAGTGCCGTACTACGGCGGCGGCATCCACAACTATCTGGGCGAAGCGGCCAATCTGAATGTGCCGACGCAGTTCCACTATGGCGCGCTCGATGCCCACATCACGCCGGATATCGTCACGCAGGTGAGCGACGCGGTGAAATCGCGCCCGAACACCGAAGTGTTCGTGTACCCGAGCGCTGATCACGGTTTCAACTGCTGGTCGCGCGGGTCGTATCATCAGCCGTCGGCCGCTTTGGCGCACGGCCGCGCGCTCGAATTCCTCGCGAAGTCGTTCGCGAAGTAATCGGGCGTTTCGTCCCTCGCCAGTCGCCGGGCGTGTTTCGCTGCCTGCGCGGTCATGCGGGGCGGCGATGCGTGTGGCACATGGCAAAGAAGCCCGCTTCGGCGGGCTTCTTCGTTCTTGCGCGGATCATCGGGCTGAGCGTCGGTGAACGACGGGGTTCGCGGGCTTCCCGGCTAAAAAAGCCCGTCGCCGGAGCGACGGGCAAAGTCCTGTGCGTGGAACCGCTACGCACAGCGACAGGAGTCTTGGGTCGGGGAAGACCGGAGATCACACTGTGCAACCCGCGGACCGGTGCGTCGTTATGCGCAGAACGCGCGCCGCGCCGCGGCCTCTCGTCAAAGGAGAGGTACGCGGCGCGGCGAGTTACATTACGAACCGAAGTAGGTCGTGCCGGCGCGTTGCTGGCCGCCAACCGAACCGATCGTGACCGGGGCGCTGGCCGTTGCCGGTTGAGCGCTCGGGGCTGCCTTCGGATACACGGCGTCGTGTTGCACCACGAGACCGGCTTGTTGTGCCTGAACCAGTTCTTCACGAACCTGGGCGCGGGTCAGCACGCTGGTTTGCGGGACCCACGAAAATTCCGACGGACCGTCGAAGGCGTCGCTGGCGAAGGCCGAACCGGCCGACACAGCAAGCATTGCGGAAACCAGAGCCGAGGTAATAAGGGTGCGCTTCATGATGATTCTCCTGTCTTTTGAAGGGGGCGATGTTCAATTCATCGTCGACAGTTGAAGTGTATTAACGCGACTCTTTGCGATAAAGACGACTTATTACAAGCAACTCTTGCTTAGATAGAAATAATCATTCGAATCCCCAAGGAGACCGTCGATGCTCTATCTGTGGATCAAGGCTGTTCATCTGATGGCGGTGATGGCGTTCGTCGCCGGGCTGGTCACGATGGCGCTGGGTGGGCGACTGGCCCAGCCCGAGTGGCGTCGGGCCGCGCGCCGCGCGGATTACGGACTGGCGTCACCCGCATTGATCGTGGTGTGGATTACGGGGCCGGTGCTGGCGATCATGGCGAACTGGTGGCACGCCCCGTGGCTCATGGCAAAGCTGGTTTTCGTGCTCGTCGTCTCGGCATTGCACGGACACCTGTCGGCCACCTTGCGGCGACTGGAGCGCGACGGCAGTCAGCAACCGCCGGCCCTGTTCCGACGCGCACTGCCCGTCACGCTGATTTCGGTGGCACTGATCGTCGTGCTGGTCATCGTCAAACCGTTCTGAGCGGTGCGCGGCTTGCAATGACGCGGTAAGGGATTCGGCTTGGTTGGCGCGAGTGGGCGGTGTTACGCTGGCGATATCCCCCTTTATGTCCCAATTTTCGCCGTTTTGCCTTATTGAGGCTTGGCCCCAATGCCGATCACCAGTGCGATTCCCCTGGAGTTTCAGGCTCACGACCGTCCCGTCGGTGTGTTGGCGAAAGACTATCCGGATGGCCACGTGGTGCGTCCTCACAGCCATCGGCGCGCGCAATTGATGTATGCGAGCACAGGGATTCTCGAAGTCCGCACGGACACGTCGTTCTGGGTCATTCCACCGCAACGCGCCTTATGGATTCCGGCGGAAGTCACGCATGAAGTGCGGATGCGCGGCAAAGTGGAGTTGCGCACGATCTATGTCGACGTCGAGCGATGTGGCATGACGGCGCCCGACTCGCCCGTCGTCATTCGCGTCTCTGCGTTGTTGCGCGAGCTGATTCTGCGCGCGATGACGCTACCTCCCGACTGGACGCCGCACGGCAAGGACGCGCTGGTCATCGCGCTGCTGCTCGAAGAAGTCGAGTGGAAGAGCGACTCGCCGCTGCACTTGCAGGTGCCCCGCGACGTGCGTCTGCGCAAGATATTCGATACCTATCTGACAATGCCCGCCGACGCGCGCAGTCTTCAGGACTGGGCAGTCGAAGTGGGGGCGTCGAGCCGCACGCTGGAGCGGCGCTTCATGACGGAGTTCGGATTGCCGTTCAGGGAGTGGCGTCAGCAAATGCGGCTGCTGGGGGCGTTGCCGCTGCTCGGGGCCGGGCGGCCCATCACGCAAGTGGCGCTCGAAGTCGGCTACGACACCCCGAGCGCGTTTTCCACCATGTTCCGCCGCTTTATGGGCGTGACGCCAAGCGAGTACCTGACGCGCGCCCGCGGCTCGGATTGAGCCAGTGCATGGCGTCCCACATGTCGTCGTAGACGGGGACGCCTTCGTCGAGCAACGGTGAGCGCTGGCGCTTCGAGCCGATGCCGACGAAATCGATGCCGAGCTGGCGCGCCACTTTCAGATCCCACATGCCGTCGCCGATCGAGACCACGGCGCGCGGGCGCGAGATGCCGTAACCGGCCTGCGCGCGCTTGATCGCTTCCGAGACGAGTTGCTCGCGCGAACTGTACTCGGACGCCGTGATGAGCATGGCGTCCGTGTAATCGATAGCGACCGAACGCAATTTGCGGTGGCTCACCTGACGGATGCCGCCTGTCGCGAACACCACGCCCCAGCGCGAGCGGTGGGCCGCCTCGACGAAGGCTCGTGCGCCCGGAATCTCCGCCAGTCCGTGGGCGTTGAGCAGAGCGGTGAAGCGTTCGTCGATCTCGTGCTCGAAGCGGGCGAGGTCGTGCGGTTGCGGCAGTGCGCGGCCGTTCTCAGCGTGCGCGTGAATCAGGATGCCGGTATCGGTGTGATGGGGATAGCTACCCCAATCCGTGTTCAGTGCCTCGAACGCCAGCGACTCCATGGCGCCGAGCAGGGCGCGCTGATGGATGCGAACCGAATCGGTCAGCGTGCCGTCGACATCGAGCACCAGAATGCTGTCTTTCTCGAAACTTGCCTGCATGGCGGATAAAGGACTCGTGTCAGCGCGTGCGGCGCGAATGCGGCCGCTGAAATGTGGGAGTGTACGAATTCGTCGCGGCAAGTAAAACGTGGCGAGTGACAGCGGCTACGTCCGACGCGACAGAAACGACTGCGAGTTTCGATAGCTTGACGCCTGACCCGCGTGGCGCGGGTGCGTTTGCCGCGCGGGCCGCCGCCGTCAATCGATCAGCTCAGTTGGCGTCGGCGGCCGCCAGCCGCCATTCGCGCCAGGGTGCCGTCATCCGTCCCGTCCGATCGCGCTGCCTTGCGGTTTGTGCGATGTCGCCGTTATCGGCCGTAACGCGGGCGGGCTTGTGATTTGTATTGCTTGTCCAGCCTTTCGATTTCGGCAATCGCCTGTGCGAGTTCCTCGACGGAAAGCTTGTTTTGACGCGACAGGCGACGGCTGCGCGGGGCCGGCGGGGTGTCTTGTCTGGCGGGCGTCGACGGGGCGGAATTGGGGGGCGTGGTGAACACTTGCGCTGAGGGCGCTGAGGGCGCTGAGGGCGCTGAGGGCGCTGAAGGCAGTGAAGGCAGTGAAGGCGGTGAAGGCGGCGCACAGGTGCGCTGTCGGACATCCGCATGCGACGTAGGTGCAAGCACCTCGCGCGACGCCCCATATGCGAACTCGCCGTAGCGCCGATGCCCGTCATGCAGATGCGTGGCGAGTGCGCGCGCGATATTGCCGTCGTGTGGCAGTCGGCGCATCTTCAGGTTCGTCGACTGAAAGTGGGCGGGAACATTGCCGAACATCCGGTCGCGCTGTGCATGGACATGCGCCCGCGGGTCTTGCCGGATCAGCTCGACTGTCAGCGCAGACATGAGCGACACGAGCAAGGTGTGCGTCTGGCCATCGGTCGGAATGCGGATGTAGGCCCCCAGCATTGCGTCGTGCGCCCTCGGCTCACCTGTCGGGATGTGCAACTCGCGGTCGGTGAACGGGACGTGAATGCCATGCCGATGGGCTTCCTGTTGGCTCGTCAGGGTGTGCTGGAACGAGAGTTGCGGTATTTCAATGTACGCCCCCGTGCTGTTCAGCAGCCGCAGCATCCCCGGCGAGATCTGATTGAAGCGCTTGATCAGGCGACGTTCCAGCGTCGGAATGGCGTAACGGCCATGAGATTCGGCGACGTGCGCCTTGAGGAACGCGCGGTCCAGCTTGTGGGCGTTTCGTCCCTCGTCTGCCAGCGATGTCCGCAAATCGACCGGGAGCGACGCCTCGCAGCCAGCCAGCAGGAGGTGCGCCGCGCTGACATCCAGATGCACGCCGGGTGGCAGGTCGAGCAGGCAATTCTCTCGGTCGTCATGACTTCCCACGACGCACACGGGCCGCACGTCGGTCAGCCGTTCCGCAAAGACCTGCGCGCGGGTGATGGGTGGGCGTGACCAGTCGTGACGTTGGGTCGTCGAGGCCGCTGGCGGTTGTGGGCTCGGCAGGCTGACGGGCGTCGTACTGAGGGCGAGGGGGGCGACGCTGACCTGCGCGAGCGTCGTCGAGAGTTCGTGGACATGCGCCTGTGGGGCGGGCGCGCCGTTCCATATCTGGGACACCTGGGGCAACGCCATGGCGCCTGCCAACCATCCGCCGAAAGCATGGGGCATCGTTGTAACTCCGGTTGAGGTCACGGGCCTTTTCCCGTGGTGGCCGGAGTATTGCCGCTGCGCGAATTCGGGCTGTCGCGTCGGGACGCCTGCGTTCGCAATCCCGACTTCCTGATCTCGCCCTTGTCGTCAGACGATGGCCGCGCGCAGGCTCGGCGGCGCTTCGCGCAGCAACGACCTCAGACGCTTGAGCGCGCTGGCAAGACGCTCCGGATCGCGTACCCCACCGAGCGAAATCCGGATGGCGTTGGGCGCGTCGGCGCTCAGACAGAAGGCGTCCGCCGGCGTGACGGCCAGCCCTTCGGCGCGCGCGGCGATCGTCAACTCGCGGGCCGTCCACGGTGCGGGCAACGCGTGCCACAAATGGATGCCCGGCATCGGTCGGGCCTGCCCGTCACCCAGAATTTCGGCGGCGATGGCCTGACGTTGAGCGGCGGCTTCCTTGACGCCATCCATGATGCGATCGGCTGTGCCGTCGTGAATCCATTGCGTGGCAAGCCCCGCCATCAAGGGCGGCGCCATCAGCGCGAACGAGTGCAACGTACTCAGGAAGATGTCACGCTGACGTCCGCTCGCGAGCCGGACGTATGCGGTGCGCAAGCCGGGCGTGAGGCACTTGGAGAGCGTGGAGATGTAGTGCACGCGGTGCGGCGCGAGACGCGCCAGCGGCGGCGGAGCGTCCGGGGTGAGTCGCCAGTACGGATCGTCTTCGATCAGCGTCAGATCGAGCCGGTCGGCGACGGCGATCAGTTCACGGCGGCGGCGCTCGGACAGCGTGCGGGTGGTCGGGTTCTGGAGCGTGGGATTCAGATAGACAAGGCGCGCGCGATGTTGCTGTGCGGCGGCGGCGAGGGCGTCGGGCAGCATGCCCTCGTCGTCGCTTTCCACGCTCTCCAGTTGCCGACCGAGCGAGCGTGCCGCGCTGCGCAGGCCCGGATAGACGATCGGCTCGCACAGCACGGTTTCGTCGCGCGCTGTATCCATGAGTAGCAGCGCGGCGAGCGTGGCCTGCGCGCCTGGGCAGACGAGCACGTCGGCCGGATCGAGTTGACCGAGCATCGGCGTGAGCCAGAGTGCGCCCGCCTGACGGTCGGCGACACCGCCGTCACCCAGTTGGTAGGCCATGAGCATCGAGGCGTCGGTGTGCCGCAGCACTTCGTCGACGCCCTTTTGCAGCAGTTCCCCCAGAAACAGGCCCGCCGGCGCGGGCGGGATGTTCATCCCCAGATCCAGCACCTGATCGAGCGCCACGCGAGGCGTACTCACGAACGTGCCCAGCGGACCACGACCCTCGATGGCACTGCGGTCGCGCGCCCGATTGTAGGCACGGGTGACCGTCGTGAAATCGATACCCAGCCACGACGCCAGCTCGCGCTGCGCCGGCAAGCGATCGCCGGGGCGCAGACGTCCGTCGGCAACGGACTGCTCGATAAAGCTGGCAAGACGCAGATAGCGTGGGCCTTTGCCTGCGGTCAACGCGGGTTTCCAGAACGTGGCCCGCAGCGTGTCGTGGGAGGTTTCCATCGCAATGTCCGTATTATGTATGGATTTCTGTGTATGAAAACACGGTGTATGCAGTGTAGTTTGCATACATGGGCATCGCAAGTCTTGAATTCGAGAGGGGGCGCCGCATCTCGGACGGGCGCCTGGCGCCACGTTTGAACGTTAACAATCAACGACTTACGTGGAAGATTTGCGCGAGAGTGCGTTGACACTTGCGTAGGTCGCAGGTATAGTCGCAGGCTCCGGTTTTTCCGGCGGTATGCCTGTGCCTAATGCAAAGTGCTTATGCATCAAGCGTTTAGATGCGGACAATCCGCAAGAGTCGCCGGGGAGCACGCAGTAAAGTCGCATGACGGCCCGCCTTGGCTTTCATGCTTTTGACACGTTTAGGAAATCACAATGCCAACGATTAACCAATTGGTCCGCAAGCCGCGCACCTCTGCTCAAATCAAGAGCAAGAGCCCGGCACTGCAGGACTGCCCGCAGCGTCGCGGCGTGTGCACCCGTGTGTACACCACGACGCCGAAGAAGCCGAACTCCGCTCTGCGTAAGGTTGCCAAGGTGCGCCTGACGAACGGTTTCGAAGTCATTTCGTACATCGGCGGTGAAGGCCACAACCTGCAGGAACACTCGGTCGTGCTGATTCGCGGCGGTCGTGTGAAGGACTTGCCGGGTGTGCGTTACCACATGGTGCGCGGTAGCCTCGACACGCAAGGCGTCAAGGACCGTAAGCAAGCCCGTTCGAAGTACGGCGCGAAGCGTCCGAAGGCCTAAGCGGCTTGGCGGATATACGTTCGGTGATGGTGGTACATCGTCACTGAGTAAGTGGTCACTCGGCCGAAAAACGGCTAGTAGGTGGCCTGGAGCCAGGCTCCGACTGAATTTATTAAGGAAGAAATCATGCCGCGTCGTCGCGAAGTCCCCAAGCGCGAAGTGTTGCCCGATCCGAAGTTCGGCAACGTTGATGTCGCTAAATTCATGAACGTGCTCATGCTTGCCGGCAAGAAGTCGGTTGCAGAGCGCATCGTTTATGGTGCTTTCGAGCAGATCCAAACCAAGGCGGGCAAGGATCCGCTGGAAATCTTCAACACCGCTCTCGGTAACGTGAAGCCGGTGGTTGAAGTCAAGAGCCGCCGCGTTGGCGGTGCAAACTATCAGGTTCCGGTCGAAGTGCGTCCGTCGCGTCGTATGGCATTGGCGATGCGTTGGTTGCGTGAGGCCGCGAAAAAGCGTAGCGAGAAGTCGATGGCCCTGCGCCTCGCAGGTGAGTTGATCGAAGCCTCGGAAGGCCGTGGCGGCGCCATGAAGAAGCGTGACGAAGTTCACCGCATGGCCGAAGCCAACAAGGCATTCTCGCACTTCCGCTTCTGACGCTGGCAAGCAGTACCTAGAGCAGAAACCGGGGCGGGTGCGCATGAGAAATTGCGCCTCGCCCGTTTGTGTTAGTAGCCCCCTCAAAAATGGCGGCTACATTGAAAGAGGCTTAAAGTGGCTCGTACAACCCCTATCGAGCGCTACCGCAACATCGGTATTAGCGCTCACATCGACGCAGGTAAGACCACGACGACCGAGCGCATTTTGTTCTACACCGGTGTGAACCACAAGATCGGTGAAGTGCACGATGGCGCGGCGACGATGGACTGGATGGAGCAGGAACAAGAGCGTGGCATTACGATTACGTCGGCTGCCACGACCTGCTTCTGGTCCGGCATGGCCAACAACTATCAAAAGCACCGCATCAACATCATCGACACCCCGGGTCACGTCGACTTCACGATTGAAGTCGAGCGCTCGATGCGTGTTCTCGATGGCGCCTGCATGGTGTATTGCGCCGTGGGTGGCGTGCAGCCCCAGTCGGAAACGGTTTGGCGTCAGGCCAACAAGTACGGCGTGCCGCGTCTGGCATTCGTCAACAAGATGGACCGTACCGGCGCGAACTTCTTCAAGGTCTACGACCAGCTGAAGACTCGCCTGAAGGCAAACCCGGTGCCGGTGGTGGTGCCGATCGGCGCTGAAGAAGGCTTCAAGGGCGTGGTCGACCTCATCAAGATGAAGGCGATCATTTGGGACGAAGCGTCCCAGGGCATGAAGTTCGACTACACGGACATCCCGGCCGAGCTGGCTGCCGACGCGAAGAAGTGGCGCGAAGGCATGGTCGAAGCGGCTGCCGAGTCGAGCGAAGAGATGATGAACAAGTACCTGGAAGAGGGCGACCTCTCCGAGGCTGACATCATCGAAGGCATTCGTCTGCGTACCATCGCATGCGAAATCCAGCCGATGCTGTGCGGTACCGCGTTCAAGAACAAGGGTGTGCAGCGTATGCTGGACGCCGTGATCGACTTCCTGCCGTCGCCTGTGGATATTCCGCCGGTCAAGGGCACGGACGACAAGGAACAGCCGGCTGAGCGTCGCGCTTCGGACGAAGAGAAGTTCTCGTCGCTGGCGTTCAAGATCATGACGGACCCGTTCGTCGGCCAGCTGATCTTCTTCCGCGTCTACTCGGGCGTCGTGAACAAGGGCGACACGCTGCTGAACTCGGTCAAGGGCAAGAAGGAACGCCTGGGCCGTATCGTGCAGATGCACGCGAACCAGCGTGAGGAAATCGACGAAGTGCGCGCTGGCGACATCGCCGCTGCTGTCGGCCTGAAGGACGCAACGACCGGTGACACGCTGTGCGACCCGTCGGCACCGATCGTGCTCGAACGCATGGTGTTCCCGGAGCCGGTGATTTCGCAGGCTGTCGAGCCGAAGACCAAGGTCGACCAGGAAAAGATGGGCCTCGCCCTGAACCGCCTGGCGCAGGAAGATCCGTCGTTCCGCGTGCAGACCGATGAAGAATCGGGTCAGACCATCATTTCGGGTATGGGCGAGCTCCACCTCGAAATTCTGGTGGACCGCATGAAGCGCGAATTCGGCGTGGAAGCCAACATCGGCGCTCCGCAGGTTGCCTACCGCGAAACCATTCGCGCAACGGCTGCCGACGTGGAAGGCAAGTTCGTCAAGCAGTCGGGCGGTCGTGGTCAGTTCGGTCACGCTGTCATTACGCTTGAGCCGAGCGAGCAAGGCGCTGGTTACAAGTTCCTCGACGAGATCAAGGGTGGTGTGATTCCGCGTGAATACATCCCGGCCGTTGATAAGGGTATTCAAGACACCCTCAAGAGCGGTGTTCTCGCCGGCTTCCCGGTGGTCGACGTCACGGTTCACCTGACGTTCGGTTCGTACCACGATGTGGACTCGAACGAAAACGCGTTCCGCATGGCCGGTTCGATGGCTTTCAAGGAAGCCATGCGCCGCGCCAAGCCGGTCATCCTCGAGCCGATGATGGCCGTGGAAGTCGAAACGCCGGAAGACTACATGGGTAACGTGATGGGCGACTTGTCGAGCCGTCGCGGGATTATCCAGGGCATGGACGACATGGTTGGCGGCGGCAAGATCGTGCGCGCTGAAGTCCCGCTGTCGGAAATGTTTGGTTATTCGACCGCACTGCGTTCGGCCACGCAAGGTCGCGCCACGTACACGATGGAGTTCAAGCACTACGCTGAAGCTCCGAAGAACGTGAGCGAAGCCATCATCAGCGCCAAGAGCAAGTAATTGAATTGAGGGGCGTTCGCACCATGAGGTGCGACGCTCATCACACTGTTAAATCGTCTATTCAGTATCTGAGGATTCGGAAATGGCAAAGGAAAAATTCGAGCGGACCAAGCCGCACGTGAACGTTGGTACCATCGGCCACGTTGACCACGGCAAGACCACCCTGACGGCTGCTATCGCTACGGTTCTGTCGGCCAAGTTCGGCGGCGAAGCGAAGAAGTACGACGAAATCGACGCAGCGCCGGAAGAAAAGGCACGCGGCATTACGATCAACACGGCACACATCGAGTACGAAACGGCTACGCGCCACTACGCACACGTTGACTGCCCGGGCCACGCCGACTACGTCAAGAACATGATTACCGGTGCTGCCCAGATGGACGGCGCTATCCTGGTTTGCTCGGCCGCTGACGGCCCGATGCCGCAAACGCGTGAGCACATCCTGTTGGCCCGCCAGGTTGGCGTGCCGTACATCATCGTGTTCCTGAACAAGTGCGACATGGTCGACGACGCCGAGCTGCTCGAGCTGGTCGAAATGGAAGTGCGCGAACTTCTCTCGAAGTACGACTTCCCGGGCGACGACACCCCGATCATCAAGGGTTCGGCAAAGCTGGCACTGGAAGGCGACAAGGGCGAGCTGGGCGAAGTGGCCATCATGAACCTGGCCGACGCACTGGATTCGTACATCCCGACGCCGGAGCGCGCTGTCGACAAGCCGTTCCTGATGCCGGTGGAAGACGTGTTCTCGATCTCGGGTCGCGGCACGGTGGTGACGGGTCGTATCGAGTCGGGCGTGGTCAAGGTCGGCGAAGAAATCGAAATCGTCGGTATCAAGATGGATGGCGACAAGCCGCACATCGACAAGACGACCTGCACGGGCGTTGAAATGTTCCGCAAGCTGCTCGACCAAGGTCAGGCAGGCGACAACGTCGGTATTCTGCTGCGCGGTACGAAGCGTGAAGACGTTCAGCGTGGTCAGGTTCTGGCCAAGCCGGGCTCGATCAAGCCGCACATGGAATTCACGGCCGAAGTGTACGTGCTGTCGAAGGACGAAGGTGGTCGTCACACCCCGTTCTTCAACAACTATCGTCCGCAGTTCTACTTCCGTACGACGGACGTGACGGGCTCGATCAGCCTGCCGGCCGACAAGGAAATGGTGATGCCGGGTGACAACGTGTCGATCGCTGTCAAGCTGATCGCCCCGATCGCCATGACCGAAGGTCTGCGCTTCGCAATCCGCGAAGGCGGCCGTACGGTCGGTTCGGGCGTCGTTGCCAAGATCGTTGCCTAATTGACGATCTGATGAAGCGGTTGCCGGTTCGCCGGTAACCGCTTCTCGCAGGTTTTTTGCTCTTTGTGATTTACCCGGCGCCCGAACGAGGGTTGCCATGCTCTTTGGAGAATTTCCATGCAAAACCAAAAGATTCGTATCCGCCTGAAGGCTTTCGACTATCGCCTGATCGACCAATCGGCAGCTGAAATCGTCGAAACCGCCAAGCGCACTGGCGCAATCGTCAAGGGCCCGGTGCCCCTGCCGACGCGTATCGAGCGTTTCGACATCCTGCGTTCGCCGCACGTCAACAAGACGTCGCGCGACCAGCTCGAAATCCGCACGCACCAACGCCTGATGGACATCGTCGATCCGACGGACAAGACCGTTGATGCACTGATGAAGCTCGACCTGCCGGCTGGCGTCGACGTCGAAATCAAGCTGCAGTAAGGCTTGCGAGCGGTTTCGCTCTTGAAAGCCCCGCCAATGCTGGACCCGGCGGGGCTTTTGTTATGTGATTTAGCAACACTTGTCAAGCGATAAAAGTCCGCCTATAATGGCGGGCTCAAGTGTAGTTTTGAAAAGATGGCCCACGTCCGTGGACCATCCTTTTGTCATTTAGCCCCGGCCAATCGCAGTCGGGAATGGAGAAAATCATGAGCCTTGGCCTTGTCGGTCGCAAGGTTGGCATGACGCGTATTTTCACGGACGACGGTGATTCGATTCCCGTCACCGTGCTCGACGTGTCTAACAACCGCGTGACGCAAATCAAGACGGATGAAACGGACGGCTATACCGCCGTTCAAGTCACTTTCGGCAATCGCCGCGCCTCGCGCGTGGTCAAAGCCGCCGCCGGTCACTTCGCGAAAGCGGGTGTCGAAGCCGGTGAAATCCTCAAGGAATTCCGCGTTGACGCTGCCAAAGCTGCTGAACTGCAGCCGGGCGCAGTCGTTGGCGTCGATCTGTTCCAAGTGGGCCAGAAGGTCGACGTGCAAGGCACCTCGATCGGTAAGGGCTACGCCGGTACCATCAAGCGTTACAACTTCGCTTCGGGCCGCGCATCGCACGGTAACTCGCGTTCGCACAACGTGCCGGGTTCGATCGGTATGGCGCAGGATCCGGGCCGTGTGTTCCCGGGTAAGCGCATGACGGGTCACCTGGGTGACGTCACCACGACGGTGCAGAATCTCGAAATCGCGCGCATTGACGCTGAACGTGGCCTGATCTTCGTGAAGGGTGCCGTTCCGGGCGCCAACGAAGGCAAGGTTTTCGTGACCTCGGCCGTCAAAGCCAAACTCGCGAAGGGAGCGTAACAATGGAACTGAAGCTCCTGAATGAGCAAGGTCAGGAAGGCGCTGCGGTCAACGCGTCGGACGTCGTGTTCGGCCGTGACTACAACGAAGCGCTGATCCATCAGGTTGTGGTGGCTTATCAAGCCAACGCCCGCAGCGGCAACCGTGCGCAGAAGGACCGTGAACAGGTCAAGCACACGACGAAGAAGCCGTGGCGTCAGAAGGGTACGGGCCGTGCTCGTGCCGGTATGTCGTCGAGCCCGCTGTGGCGCGGCGGTGGCCGTATCTTCCCGAATTCGCCGGAAGAGAACTTCACCCACAAGGTCAACAAGAAGATGTACCGCGCTGGTGTGTGCTCGATTCTGTCGCAGCTCGCCCGTGAAGGTCGTCTGTCGGTCGTCGAAGACATCAAGCTTGATGCCCCGAAGACCAAACTGCTCGCTGAAAAGATCAAGGCCATGGGTCTTGAGTCGGTGCTGCTGATCACGGATAGCGTGGACGAGAACCTGTTCCTGGCCTCGCGTAATCTGGCTCACGTTGCCGTCACCGAGCCGCGTTTCGCCGACCCGCTGTCGCTCATCTACTTCAAGAAGGTGCTGCTGACGAAGGGCGCGATCGCCAAGATTGAGGAGATGCTGTCATGAGCGACGTGCGTAAAAACGACCATCGTCTGTACCAGGTCTTGCTCGCGCCGGTGATCTCCGAGAAGGCGACGCTGGTGGCTGACAAGAATGAACAAGTGGTGTTCCAAGTTGCACGCGACGCGAACAAGCAAGAAGTGAAGGCTGCAGTTGAGCTTCTCTTCAAGGTTGAAGTCGAGTCGGTGCAAATCCTGAACCGTAAGGGCAAGCAAAAGCGCTTTGGCCGCTTCATGGGTCGTCGCGACCACGAGAAGAAGGCTTACGTGAGCTTGAAGCCGGGTCAGGAAATCAATTTTGAAGCGGAGGCCAAGTAATCATGGCACTCGTCAAAACGAAACCGACGTCGCCGGGCCGCCGTTCGCTGGTCAAGGTCGTCAACAAGGATCTGCATAAGGGCAAGCCGTTCGCCCCGCTGCTCGATACCAAGAGCAAGACCGCTGGTCGTAACAACAACGGTCACATCACCACCCGTCACATGGGTGGCGGTCACAAGCAGCACTACCGTATCGTCGACTTCCGTCGTAACAAGGACGGCATCACGGCGAAGGTTGAGCGTCTTGAGTATGACCCGAACCGCAGCGCGAACATCGCACTGCTGTGCTACGCCGACGGCGAGCGTCGTTACATCCTTGCACCGAAGGGCATGACCGTCGGCCAGCAAGTGGTGAGCGGCTCGGAAGCTCCGATCAAGGCTGGCAACACGCTGCCGATCCGTAACATTCCGGTCGGTACGACGATCCACGGCATTGAACTGCTGCCGGGCAAGGGTGCGCAAATCGCCCGCGCCGCCGGTACGTCGGCAATGCTGCTGGCACGCGAAGGCACGTACGCTCAAGTGCGTCTGCGTTCGGGTGAAGTGCGCCGCGTGCACATCGAGTGCCGTGCGACCATCGGTGAAGTCGGTAACGAAGAGCACAGCCTGCGCCAACTGGGCAAGGCCGGTGCGAAGCGTTGGCGCGGTATTCGCCCGACCGTTCGCGGTGTGGCGATGAACCCGGTGGATCACCCGCACGGTGGTGGTGAAGGTCGTACGGCTGCTGGTCGTCATCCGGTCAGCCCGTGGGGTCAGCATACCAAGGGTAAGCGTACCCGCTCGACCAAGCGCACCGACAGCATGATCGTTCAGCGTCGCAAGAAGCGTTAATTGGAGCTAGCAAATGACTCGTTCTGTTAAAAAAGGTCCGTTTTGCGACGCTCATCTGCTGAAGAAAGTGGAAGCAGCAGCCGCATCGCGTGACAAGAAGCCGATCAAAACCTGGTCGCGTCGTTCGACCGTCCTGCCCGATTTCATCGGCCTGACGATCGCCGTACACAATGGCCGTCAACACGTGCCGGTGTACGTGACGGAAAACATGGTCGGCCACAAGCTGGGTGAGTTTGCACTCACCCGTACCTTCAAGGGCCATGCGGCCGACAAGAAGGCGAAGAAATAAGGGGCCGATCATGGAAGTGAAAGCAATTCATCGCGGTGCCCGTATCTCGGCGCAGAAGACGCGTCTGGTCGCTGACCAGATCCGCGGCCTGCCGCTGGAGCGTGCGCTCAATGTTCTGACCTTCTCGCCGAAGAAGGCCGCGGTCATCATCAAGAAGGTGCTCGAGTCGGCTATCGCCAACGCCGAGCACAATGAAGGTGCTGACATTGACGAGCTGCGCGTTAAGGGCATCTTCGTTGACAAGGCGACCTCGCTCAAGCGTTTCACCGCGCGCGCCAAGGGCCGTGGTAACCGCATCGAGAAGCAAACCTGTCACATCACTGTGACGCTGGGCAACTAAGGGGTCACGATGGGACAGAAAATTCATCCGACTGGCTTCCGTCTGGCTGTCAGTCGTAACTGGGCTTCGCGTTGGTACGCGAACAACCAGGATTTCGCGAAAATGCTGCAGGAAGATATCGGCGTTCGCGATTACCTGAAGAAGAAGCTGAAGAACGCTTCGGTTGGCCGCGTGGTCATCGAACGTCCGGCCAAGAATGCTCGCATCACGATTTTCAGCTCGCGTCCGGGCGTTGTGATCGGCAAGAAGGGCGAGGACATCGAAATCCTCAAGGCTGAGCTGCAAAAGCGCATGGGCGTGCCCGTGCACGTGAACATCGAAGAAATCCGCAAGCCGGAAACCGATGCGCAGCTGATCGCCGACTCGATCGCTCAGCAGCTCGAGCGCCGTATCATGTTCCGTCGCGCAATGAAGCGCGCGATGCAGAACGCGATGCGTCTGGGTGCCCAAGGCATCAAGATCATGAGCGCCGGCCGTCTGAACGGCATCGAAATCGCTCGTACCGAGTGGTACCGTGAAGGTCGTGTGCCCCTGCACACCCTGCGCGCCGACATCGACTACGCAACCTCGGAAGCGAAGACGACGTACGGCATCATCGGTATCAAGGTGTGGGTGTACAAGGGTGACACGCTGGGCCGCAACGACGCTCCGGTGGCTGAAGAGCCGGCCGAAGAAAAGCGTCCGCGCCGCAACGCGCGTCCGGGCGACCGTCGCCCCCGTCGTGACGACGCTGGCGACAAGGCCGGTGCGAAGCGCGGTGGTGCACGCCGTCCGGCTGGCAAGCCTGAAGGCGACGCCAAGACTGGAGAATAATCATGCTGCAACCGAAACGCAGAAAGTATCGCAAAGAGCAGAAGGGCCGTAACACTGGCGTCGCCACCCGTGGCAACGAAGTGTCGTTCGGCGAATTCGGCCTGAAGGCGGTCGGTCGTGGTCGTCTGACGGCTCGTCAAATCGAAGCTGCTCGTCGTGCCATGACCCGCCACATCAAGCGTGGTGGTCGTATCTGGATTCGTATCTTCCCGGATAAGCCGATCTCGCAAAAGCCGGCAGAAGTGCGTATGGGTAACGGTAAGGGTAACCCGGAGTACTACGTCGCCGAGATTCAGCCGGGCAAGATGCTGTACGAAATGGACGGTGTGGATGAAGCGCTGGCGCGCGAGGCGTTCCGCCTGGCCGCAGCCAAGCTGCCGATTCAGACGACGTTCTTCGTACGTCGCCTTGGCGCCTGAAGGGAGAATTTGAAATGAAAGCATCCGAACTTCGTGCCAAGGATGTCGACGGCCTGAACAAGGAACTGTCGGATCTGTTGAAGGCCCAATTCGGTCTTCGCATGCAAGCGGGCACCCAACAGCTGAGCAACACCAGCCAGCTGAAGAAGGTGCGCAAGGACATCGCGCGTGTGCGTACCGTGTTGACTGAGAAGGCGAGCCAGAAATGAACGATACCGCTAAGACTTCGCTGAAGCGTACCCTCGTTGGTCGCGTCGTCAGCGATAAGATGGACAAGACGGTTACCGTGCTGATCGAGCGTCAAATGAAGCACCCGCTCTACGGCAAGTACATCGTGCGCTCGAAGAAGTACCACGCGCACGACGAAACCAACCAGTACAAGGAAGGCGACCTGGTCGAGATTCAAGAATCCCGCCCGCTGTCGAAGACCAAGGCCTGGACGGTTGCCCGTCTCGTGGAAGCTGCCCGTATCATCTAAGGCAGTCTGAAGCGAAGGCTTGACTTGCAAGTCCGGAATTATCATTGTATAATTCCGGACTTTCCGCTTCTTTCGCCAAAACCGGTCTTTGGTTTCGCAAGGGAGTGGATGGCTTCCGAAGCCGATTCGTATCCTCTACGGGTCTGGTCGAGGTAGCAAGGTTGTCCACTTTTGAACGACTCAACCCAAACGGCACCCTTTGGTGCTGACGGGGACCAAGACTGACCGACGCCCAGGTGTCGGATTAAGTTGGGAAGATAACACCATGATTCAAACTGAAACCCGGCTCGAAGTAGCCGACAACACCGGTGCGCGCGAAGTGATGTGCATCAAGGTGCTGGGCGGCTCCAAGCGTCGCTACGCCGGCATTGGCGACATCATCAAGGTCAGCGTGAAGGATGCTGCCCCGCGTGGTCGCGTCAAGAAGGGCGAAATCTACAACGCAGTGGTCGTGCGCACCGCCAAGGGCGTGCGTCGCCAGGACGGCTCGCTGGTCAAATTCGACGGCAACGCCGCCGTGCTGCTTAACACCAAGCTCGAGCCGATCGGCACCCGTATCTTCGGGCCGGTTACGCGTGAACTGCGTACCGAACGCTTCATGAAGATCGTGTCGCTGGCCCCGGAAGTGCTGTAAGGAGCCGACACATGAACAAGATTCGCAAGGGTGACCAAGTCATCGTTCTGACGGGCAAGGACAAGGCCAAGCGTGGCACGGTTCTCGCCGTTGATGGTGACAAGCTGGTCGTCGAGGGCGTGAACGTTGCCAAGAAGCACGTGAAGCCGAACCCGATGAAGGGCACGCAAGGTGGCGTGGTCGACAAGACGATGCCGATCCACGTTTCGAACGTGGCGCTGGTGGATGCCAATGGCAAGCCGTCGCGCGTGGGCATCAAGGTCGAAGACGGCAAGAAGGTCCGCTTCCTCAAGACGACCGGTGCGGTCGTCGGTGCCTAAGTCGCAGGGAGTATAGATAATGGCCCGTTTGCAAGAATTCTATAAGGACAAGATTGTCGCCGAGCTCACCAAGCAGTTCGGTTACAAGTCCGTCATGGAAGTGCCGCGCATCACCAAGATCACCCTGAACATGGGCCTTGGTCAAGCCGTGGCTGACAAGAAGATCATTGAGCACGCCGTTGGCGACCTGACGAAGATCGCCGGCCAGAAGCCGGTGGTGACGAAGGCTCGCAAGGCTATCGCCGGTTTCAAGATCCGCGAAGGTTACCCGATCGGTACGATGGTGACGCTGCGCGGCGAGCGTATGTTCGAATTCCTGGATCGTTTCATCACCGTGGCTTTGCCGCGCGTGCGTGACTTCCGTGGTATTTCGGGTCGTGCGTTCGACGGTCGTGGCAACTACAACATCGGTGTGAAGGAACAGATCATCTTCCCCGAAATCGAGTACGACAAAATCGACGCACTGCGTGGTCTGAACATCAGCATCACCACGACTGCGAAGACTGACGAAGAAGCCAAGGCTCTTCTGTCGGCGTTCAAATTCCCGTTCCGTAACTGAGGTAATCGTGGCTAAACTGGCACTTATCGAACGCGAAAAGAAGCGCGCCCGTCTGGCGGCGAAGTACGCTACCAAGCGTGCTGACCTCAAAGCGATCATCGAAGACACCAGCAAGTCGGAAGACGAGCGTTATGAAGCACGTCTGGCGCTGCAACAGCTGCCGCGTAACGCCAACCCGACGCGTCAACGCAATCGTTGCGAGCTGACCGGTCGTCCGCGCGGTACCTTCCGCAAATTCGGCCTGGCCCGTAACAAGATCCGTGAAATCGCCTTCCGTGGCGAAATCCCGGGCGTGACCAAAGCAAGCTGGTAATAGGAGAAGCACCATGAGCATGAGCGATCCTATCGCCGATATGCTGACTCGCATCCGCAACGCTCAGATGGTTGAGAAGGCATCGGTGAAGATGCCCTCGTCCAAGCTGAAGGTCTCGATCGCCAAGGTCCTGAAGGACGAAGGCTACATCGAAGACTTCGCGGTTGAAGCAGAAGAAACCAAGCCGGTGCTGAACATCGCACTGAAGTACTACGCTGGCCGTCCGGTGATCGAGCGCCTTGAGCGCGTTTCGCGCCCGGGTCTGCGTGTGTACAAGAGCCGCAACGACATCCCGCAGGTCATGAACGGCCTGGGCGTTGCAATCGTCTCGACCCCGAAGGGCGTGATGACGGATCGCAAGGCACGCGCCACCGGCGTGGGCGGCGAAGTCATCTGCTACGTGGCCTAACCGAGGAGAGTTGAAATGTCTCGAGTAGGTAAGAGTCCCATTGCACTGCCGAAGGGCGTTGAAGCAACGCTGGCTGGCAATGTGCTGACGATCAAGGGTGCCCTGGGTTCGCTGACCCGCGGCGTGAACACCCTCGTGAACGTCAAGATCGAAGACGGCACCATCACCTTCGCCCCGGCCGACGAAAGCCGCGAAGCGAACGCGCTGTATGGTACGGAACGTGCACTGGTCAACAATATGGTGACCGGTGTGAGCAAGGGTTTCGAAAAGAAGCTGCAACTCGTTGGCGTGGGTTACCGTGCCAAGGCTGAAGGTAACAACCTGAAGCTCGAGCTGGGTTTCTCGCACGATGTTGTGCATGCCATGCCGGAAGGCGTGAAGGCAGAGACCCCGACGCAGACGGAGATCATCATCAAGGGCGTTGATAAGCAACGCATCGGACAAGTGGCTGCGGAAGTTCGCGGTTACCGTCCGCCCGAGCCCTACAAGGGTAAGGGCGTCCGCTATGCGGACGAGGTGGTGATCCTCAAGGAAACCAAGAAGAAGTAAGGGTGCGAAACATGGACAAGAAACAATCTCGTGTGCGCCGCGCTCGCCAGACTCGTATCAAGCTGGCAGCTCAGAAGGTGCATCGCCTTTCCGTGCATCGCACCAACGTGCACATTTACGCGCAAGTTTTCTCGGAAGACGGCACGCAAGTGCTGGCCAGCGCTTCGACGCTGGAAGCCGAAGTGCGCAAGGAACTGGGCGACAAGGAAGGCAAGGGTGGCAACGCCGCCGCTGCTGCGTTGATCGGTCGTCGTATCGCCGAAAAGGCGAAGGCTGCCGGCATCGAAAGCGTGTCTTTCGACCGCTCGGGCTTCCGCTATCACGGTCGCGTCAAGGCTTTGGCCGACGCAGCCCGTGAAGCCGGCCTCAAGTTCTAAGTAAGGATCCGTCATGGCAAAGATGCAAGCGAAAGTTCAGGCTGACGAACGCGACGACGGCCTTCGCGAGAAGATGATCGCGGTCAACCGTGTCACGAAGGTTGTGAAGGGTGGCCGTATTCTCGGTTTTGCCGCGTTGACCGTGGTTGGTGACGGCGATGGCCGCATCGGCATGGGCAAGGGCAAGGCGAAGGAAGTCCCGGTTGCCGTTCAAAAGGCAATGGAACAAGCCCGCCGTAACATGTTCAAGGTCGCCTTGAAGAACGGCACCCTGCAACATAACGTTCTCGGCCAGCATGGCGCCTCGCGCGTCCTGATGTCGCCGGCGAAGGACGGTACCGGCGTGATCGCTGGTGGCCCGATGCGCGCGGTGTTCGAGGTGATGGGCGTGACCAACGTGGTGACGAAGAGCCTTGGCTCGACGAACCCGTACAACCTGGTCCGCGCCACGCTCGACGGCCTGAAGAAACAATCGACTCCTGCTGACATCGCCGCCAAGCGTGGCAAGTCGGTGGAAGAGATCCTCGGCTAAGGGTGATCAATATGTCGCAGCAAACTGTGAAAGTTAAGCTGGTCAAGAGCCTGATCGGTACGCGCGAAGAACATCGCGCCACCGTCAAGGGCCTGGGCCTGCGTCGCCTCAATTCGGTCAGCGAGTTGCAGGATACGCCCGCTGTGCGGGGCATGATCAACAAGGTCTCGTACCTTGTGAAGATCGTCGACTGAGCGAGGGCAAAATGGAATTGAATTCGATTAAGCCGGCAGAAGGCGCCAAGCACGCCAAGCGCCGCGTCGGCCGTGGCATCGGTTCGGGTCTGGGTAAAACCGCCGGCCGTGGTCACAAGGGTCAGAAGTCGCGTTCGGGTGGCTTCCACAAGGTGGGCTTCGAAGGCGGTCAAATGCCGCTGCAACGTCGTCTGCCGAAGCGTGGCTTCAAGTCGTTGACGCGTCGTTTCGTGGGCGAAGTTCGTCTGTCCGATCTGAACAGCCTGCCGGTCGACGAGATCGATCTGCTGGTGCTGAAGCAGGCCGGTCTGGTGAGCGAGCTGTCGCTGTCGGCCAAGATCATCGCCTCGGGCGAGATCACCCGCAAGGTCGTTGTGAAGGGTCTGGGCGTCACCAAGGGTGCGCTCACGGCAATTCAGGCGGCTGGCGGTTCGGTCGCTGAGTAAGTTAGGACACCCCGGAGCCATCATTGGCCAAGTCTCCTAATCTCGCTAAGCCTGGTACGCAGGGCCCGAAGTATGCGGATCTGCGCCGGCGGCTGGTTTTTCTGCTGCTGGCGTTGATCGTCTACCGTATTGGTGCGCATATCCCGGTGCCGGGCATCGACCCCGATCAGCTGGCGCAGTTGTTCCAGCGCCAGTCGGGCGGGATCCTGGGCATGTTCAACATGTTCTCTGGCGGTGCGTTGTCGCGTTTCACGATCTTCGCGCTGGGGATCATGCCGTACATTTCGGCGTCGATCATCATGCAGTTGCTGGCGATGGTTTCGCCGCAATTGGAAGCATTGCGTAAGGAAGGCCAGGCCGGACAACGCAAGATCACGCAGTACACCCGGTATTTCACGGTGGTGCTTGCGCTCTTCCAGGCAGCTGCAATCGCGGTGACGTTGGAGAGCGAGCCGGGGCTCGTCGTCGATCCGGGCATGTTGTTCCGCCTGACGACGGTGATCACGCTCGTGACCGGCACGATGTTCCTGATGTGGCTTGGTGAGCAGATCACCGAACGCGGCCTTGGTAACGGTATCTCGATCATCATCTTTGGTGGTATCGCGGCCGGTTTGCCGAACGCTGTGGGTGGCTTGTTCGAGCTCGTCAGTACCGGTTCGATCGGTCCGTTCTCGGCGATCGTGATCTGTGCCCTCGTGGTACTCGTGACGTTCTTCGTCGTTTTCGTGGAACGTGGTCAGCGCAAGATCCTTGTGAACTACGCGAAGCGTCAGGTCGGCAACAAGGTCTACGGTGGTCAGGCTTCGCACCTGCCGCTCAAGCTGAACATGGCAGGCGTGATTCCGCCGATCTTTGCATCGTCGATCATCCTGTTCCCGGCAACGATCGCGAACTGGTTCGGTGCGGGTGATAACGCGCGCTGGCTCAAGGACATCGCGGCGAAGTTGTCGCCGGGTCAGCCGATCTACGTGATGCTCTACGCACTGGCGATCGTGTTCTTCTGCTTCTTCTACACCGCACTGGTGTTCAACAGCAAGGAGACCGCCGAGAACCTGAAGAAGAGCGGAGCGTTTGTCCCGGGGATTCGTCCGGGCGACCAGACGGCGCGGTATATCGATAAGATCCTGACGCGCCTCACACTGGCCGGCGCAGCATACGTCACCCTGGTGTGTTTGCTGCCTGAGTTCCTGGTGTTGCGTTGGAATGTCCCGTTCTACTTCGGTGGAACCTCACTGCTGATTATTGTGGTGGTGACGATGGACTTCATGGCGCAAGTGCAGTCGTATGTGATGTCGCAACAGTATGAGTCGCTGCTCCGCAAGGCGAATTTCAAGGGCGGCAATAACATGACGCTTCGCTGATCCGGGATCATGTCGAAAGACGACGTTATTCAAATGCAGGGTGAGGTCCTTGAAAACCTCCCCAATGCCACCTTCCGGGTAAAGCTGGAAAATGGCCATGTAGTACTCGGACATATTTCCGGCAAGATGCGGATGCATTACATCCGCATCCTTCCTGGGGATAAGGTGACGGTAGAGTTGACGCCCTACGATCTGTCGCGTGCGCGGATCGTCTTCCGGGCGAAGTGATTAGAGAGAGGGAATTGTCATGAAAGTTTTGGCATCTGTTAAGTGCATCTGCCGCAATTGCAAGTTTGTGAAGCGCAAAGGCGTGCTGCGCGTGATCTGCAGCTCGGATCCGCGCCACAAGCAACGTCAGGGCTAATCGGCCTTTAACGCTATTTAGTTGGGGAATTACGAATGGCTCGTATCGCAGGGGTTAACATCCCGAACCACCAGCACACCGCTATCGGCCTGACGGCTATCTACGGTGTCGGTCGCACGCGCGCTCGTCAGATTTGCGACGCCGCTGGCGTGGCGTACTCGAAGAAGGTCAAGGACCTCGACGACGCCGATCTCGAAAAGCTGCGTGACCAGGTTGGTCAATACACGGTCGAAGGCGATCTGCGTCGTGAAGTGACCATGAGCATCAAGCGCCTGATGGATCTGGGCTGCTATCGTGGCATGCGTCACCGCAAGGGCCTGCCGCTCCGCGGTCAGCGCACCCGTACCAATGCGCGTACCCGTAAGGGCCCGCGTAAGGCCGGCGTCTCGCTGAAGAAGTAACCAGAGGATAGGAACTCATGGCTAAGCAACAGAACAACGCCGCTTCGCAGCGCGTTCGCAAGAAGGTCAAGAAGAGCGTTGCAGAAGGCGTCGTGCACGTCCACGCTTCGTTCAACAACACCATCATCACGATCACCGATCGTCAGGGCAATGCGCTGGCATGGGCGACGTCGGGTGGCCAGGGCTTCAAGGGTTCGCGTAAGTCGACCCCGTTTGCTGCCCAGGTTGCTGCTGAGTCGGCTGGCCGCGTGGCACTGGAATACGGCGTGAAGAACCTCGAAGTTCGCATCAAGGGCCCGGGCCCGGGTCGCGAATCGGCGGTTCGTGCGCTGAATGCGCTGGGTATCAAGATCACGGCCATCTCGGACGTGACGCCGGTCCCGCACAACGGCTGCCGCCCGCCGAAGCGTCGTCGTATCTAAGACGCTTCAGAAAATCCTGCTATAATCGCGGGTTCGCGCACGGTCTCGGCCGTGCGCGTAGTAATTTCTAAGACCACCGTCCGGTACATTGGTACCGGACTTGCGTAGTGGACAAAGTTCATTACGTCAAATTTTGAGATAAAGGAACAACCGTGGCACGTTATATCGGCCCGAAGGCCAAACTCTCCCGTCGTGAAGGTACTGACCTCTTCCTGAAGAGCGCACGTCGCTCGCTCGCCGACAAGTGCAAGCTGGATAGCAAGCCGGGTCAGCATGGCCGCACGTCGGGTGCTCGTACGTCGGACTACGGCAACCAGCTGCGCGAAAAGCAGAAGGTCAAGCGTATTTACGGCGTGCTTGAGCGTCAGTTCCGTCGTTATTTCGCGGAAGCCGACCGCGTCAAGGGCAACACGGGTGAAAACCTGCTGCAACTGCTCGAGTCGCGCCTGGACAACGTCGTGTACCGCATGGGCTTCGGCTCGACGCGCGCTGAAGCGCGCCAACTCGTTGGCCACAAGGCAATCGTGGTGAACGGTGTCGTGTCGAACATCCCGTCGATCAAGGTCAAGGCCGGCGACGTGATCGCCGTGCGCGAAAAGTCGAAGAAGCAAGTGCGTATTCAAGAAGCACTGACGCTGGCTGAGCAAGTCGGTTTCCCGATCTGGGTTTCGGTTGACGCCAAGAAGATGGAAGGCACTTTCAAGGCACTGCCGGAACGTAGCGATATCGCGGGCGACATCAACGAAAGCCTGATCGTCGAATTGTATTCGCGTTAATCCGTATGATGCTTGACGCGCCTCACGGCGCGTTTTGCGTTCCGTGCAGGTTGTCACCCATCAGCCTTATCGGTGTAACGAGCCGAGGGTATTGAAAAGGAAACCTATGCAAACCAGTTTGTTGAAGCCCAAGATCATTGCGGTTGAGCCGGTCGGTGAGCATCACGCCAAAGTCGTGATGGAGCCGTTCGAACGTGGCTATGGCCACACCTTGGGCAACGCGCTTCGCCGCGTGCTGTTGTCGTCGATGGTGGGCTATGCGCCGACCGAAGTGACGATCGCCGGCGTTGTGCATGAATATTCCACCATCGATGGTGTTCAGGAAGATGTCGTCAACTTCCTGTTGAACCTCAAGGGTGTCGTGTTCAAGCTGCATAACCGTGACGAAGTCACCGTTACGCTGCGCAAGGATGGTGAAGGTGTGGTGCGCGCTTCGGATATCGAAGTGCCGCATGATGTGGAACTGATCAACCCCGATCACGTGATCGCGCATCTGGCCAAGGGCGGCAAGCTCGACGTTCAGATCAAGATCGAGAAGGGTCGTGGTTATGTCCCGGGTAACGTGCGCCGTTATGGCGACGAGTCGGCCAAGGTTATCGGCCGTATCGTCCTCGACGCGTCGTTCTCGCCGGTCAAGCGCGTGAGCTATGCGGTCGAATCGGCCCGCGTGGAACAGCGTACCGACCTGGACAAGCTCGTGATGAACATCGAAACCAACGGTGTTGTGTCGCCGGAAGAAGCGATCCGTCAATCGGCTCGCATCCTCGTCGACCAGCTGTCGGTGTTCGCTGCGCTGGAAGGCACGGAAGCTACCAGCGAAGCGCCGTCGCGTGCGCCGCAGATCGATCCGATCCTGCTGCGTCCGGTGGACGATCTCGAGTTGACGGTGCGTTCGGCCAACTGCCTGAAGGCCGAAAACATCTACTACATCGGCGACCTGATCCAGCGTACCGAGAACGAATTGCTCAAGACCCCGAACCTGGGTCGCAAGTCGCTCAACGAGATCAAGGAAGTGCTTGCCTCGCGTGGTCTCACGCTCGGCATGAAACTCGAAAACTGGCCGCCGGCTGGTCTCGAGAAGTAAAGTGTAATGACATGGCCGCCCTTGGGCGGCCGTGTTGCTACGTAAGTGCGGCGCGTCGGAGTGTTCCGATACGGCCGAATGCGAAGGTACCGGCCCGCGGTGTTTGTCACCGATAGAAGAGCTTGGTCGAAAACTCTGTTTAAAGGAAAGTTGAAATGCGTCACCGTCATGGTTTGCGTAAACTGAATCGTACCAGCAGCCACCGTCTGGCTATGCTGCGTAACATGTCGAACTCGCTGCTCCAGCACGAAGCCATCAAGACCACGCTGCCGAAGGCCAAGGAACTGCGTAAGGTCGTCGAACCCCTCATCACGCTGGGCAAGAAGGACTCCGTGGCTAACCGTCGTCTGGCGTTCAACCGCCTGCGCGATCGTGACATGGTCACGAAGCTGTTCAACGAACTCGGCCCGCGTTTTGCCAACCGTCCGGGCGGCTACCTGCGTATCCTGAAGATGGGTTTCCGCGTGGGTGACAATGCGCCGATGGCTTTCGTCGAACTGCTGGATCGTCCGGAAGTTGACACGGAAGCGCCGGAAGTCGCTGAGTAAGCGATTCGCGCAACGGTCTTTCAAGACTGTCAGCCGTAAAGAAGAAGCCAGGTCATCGACCTGGCTTTTTTCATTTTGAGGTGTTGTCTGAGCGAGTGCTCGGACGCGTCTGGAAATCACCTGCCATGCGCACATGTTCCGCAGTGTCGGTGTACAGTGAACAACCTTACGCTTGAACGGTCTACCGCACATCATGGATGCCCTTCTTATTGTCATGACGATCTTCCCTGACGAGGCTAGCGCCGACGCGGCGACGGACGGCATGCTAGCTGGCCGTCTGGCGGCATGCGTCCAGCAACTGGCGCCGGTGCGCTCGAGCTATCGCTGGCAAGGCAAACGTGAAACGAGCGTCGAAGTGCCGCTCATGATCAAAACGACTGCCGCGCGCTACAGCGCTTTGGAGCAGTACATCAAAGAACACCATCCTTATGACGTCCCGGAGATCGTCGCATGGCCGGCGAGTGTGGCGTTGCCCGCGTATGCGCGTTGGGTCGAGGATGAGACGCGGGGGGAATTGCATGTTTGACCTGAAGACGATGGCAGCACCGGGGCTCGATGGAGCGCATGGCTTCACCCGTGAGGCAATGAAGCATCGCGCTCAGCAACTGTGGTCGTTCGCGCTGATGATGCTGTTGATCGTGCTGACAGTGGGCGTGGGGCGTGCCCATGCCGCCGACGATTTCCTGGACCCGGATGTCGCCTTCAAGGTGTCGAAGACGGAACAGCCCGGGGCTGTGTTGTTGCGCTTCGAAGTCGCCAAGGGCTATTACCTCTATCGGGAGCGATTTGCGTTTGCTGCCGATAATCCTGCGGTAACGCTCGGTACACCGGAATTTCCGAAAGGCGAAGTCAAGCATGACGAGACTTTCGGGAAGGACATGGAGGTGTACCACGAGCCGATCGAGGTGCGTATCCCGATCAGCAAGGCCAATGGCCCGTTCACGCTGAATGTGACCATGCAGGGTTGTGCGGACAAGGGGTTATGTTACCCGCCGATGGACAAACCGCTGAAGATCTCTGCGGCAGCGGTGGGCAGCGCTGGTGGGAGTGGGGCGAGTGTGGTGCCGGGCGCCGGCGCAGCAACTCAGGCGCTGTTGGGCGGTAATTCGTCGGCGGCGAATGATGCGTCTGCCGCTGCGCCGGTTGTGCCCGCCAACGCTTCGGGCGGATGGTTGTCGGCTCGCGAAGATTACAGCGAAGCCGAGCGCATTCTCTCGGGCGGTAGCTTTGTGCTCGCTCTGGCTATCTTTTTTGCGCTCGGAGTTGGATTAGCTTTCACGCCTTGTGTGTTGCCGATGGTGCCGATTCTGTTGTCGATCGTGGCCGGGCAGGAAGCGAGTCGGGGCAAGGCGGTGCGTCTGGCTATCGCCTACGTCCTCGGTATGGCCATTGTGAACACGGTCATCGGGGTTGCCGCCGGCCTGCTCGGGCAAGGTTTGATTGCGTTCCTGCAAGCACCGTGGGTCCTCGCACTGTTTGCCCTACTGATGGTCATCCTGTCGCTGTCGATGTTCGGCATGTACGAGATTCAGTTGCCTGCGGCATTGCGCGACAGAATCGACAACGCCGCGCGCCAGCAAAAATCCGGGCAATGGATTGGCGCTGCGATGATGGGCGTGTTGTCGGGGCTGATCGTCAGCCCATGCGTCACGGCACCGCTGGCAGCGGCGCTCGCATTCATCGCCAAGACCGGAGACGCGGTGTTCGGCGGCGCAACGCTTTTCTCCCTGTCGCTGGGTATGGGGTTACCGCTCGTGATTCTGGCTGGTGGAGGCGGTGCATTGCTGCCGCGCGCCGGGGCCTGGATGGACGGTGTGAAGCGCTTCTTCGGCTTCCTTCTGCTCGGTGTGGCGTTGTGGATCGTTCGTCCGCTGCTGGCAACGCCTGTGCTGTTGCTGGGGGCAGGTGTGCTCCTGCTGGTTGCCGCCACGTTCATGCGCGTTTTCGACAACTTACCGGATGGCGCGAGTGGTGCCCGTCGTCTGCTTAAGGGCCTGGGCGTTGCCGTTGCCTTGTTGGGGGCCGTCGCTCTGGTGGGCGCAGCGGCCGGCGCGCGCGATCCATTGATGCCGTTGGCGGGGTTGTCGACGGTAGCTTCCGGGAGCGCCAATGCGGGTGCGCCGACAACGGAAGGCGTCAAGTTCCAGCGTGTACGCAGCAACGCCGAGCTGGATCAGGTGGTGGCGACGGCGGGGCGTCCGGTGATGTTCGACTTCTATGCGGACTGGTGCATTAGTTGCAAGGAAATGGAGCGCTTTGTTTTCACCGACCCGCGTGTCAAAGCGCGTCTGGATCAAATGGTGCTCGTGCAAGCCGACGTGACGGCCAACAACGCCGACGATCAGGCATTACTCAAGCGTTTCGGATTGTTTGGGCCGCCGGGGATTATCTTCTTCGACGCAAGCGGCAAGGAAGTCGCCGGGACGCGCGTCATTGGGGCTCAGTCTGCGGATCAATTTCTCCGAAGCCTCGACAAGGCATACGGCCCCGCCGTTTGATGCGGCTATTCAGGTGGATGTCGCGGTATCGGACAGCGCCACAAATTGCCGATATTTCGTTTTCGGCGGGAACGTCAGTCCGACGTCCCCGCTCACCATATCGGCAGGCGCTCGCTTAGGCTTGCGAGCGAATCAGGCGTGCCGCGTCCAGCGCGAAGTACGTCAGGATGCCATCGGCGCCCGCACGCTTGAAAGCGAGCAGCGACTCCATCATGACCTTGTCGTGATCGAGCCAGCCGTTCTGCGCGGCGGCCTTTAGCATCGCGTATTCGCCGCTCACCTGATAGGCATACGTGGGGAAGCGGAACTCATCCTTCACACGACGCACGATGTCGAGATACGGCATGCCCGGCTTGACCATTACCATGTCGGCACCCTCGTCGATATCGAGTGCGACTTCACGCAGCGCTTCGTCCGAATTGGCCGGGTCCATCTGGTAAGTCATCTTGTTGCTCTTACCGAGGTTCGCCGCCGAGCCGACGGCGTCGCGGAACGGGCCGTAGAAGGCGGATGCATATTTGGCGGCATACGCCATGATGCGCGTGTGGATGTAGCCGCCGGCTTCCAGGGCTTCGCGGATCGCGCCGATGCGACCGTCCATCATGTCGGAAGGTGCGACGATGTCCACGCCGGCTTCAGCCTGAGTGAGCGCTTGCTGAACGAGGAGGCGCGTCGTCACGTCGTTGATGACGTAGCCGTTCTCATCGAGCACGCCGTCCTGACCGTGACTCGTGTACGGATCGAGCGCGACGTCCGTCAACACACCGAGATCCGGGAAATTGCGCTTGAGCTCGCGAATGGCGCGAGGAATCAGACCGTCAGGGTTGGTGGCTTCGATGCCATCGGGTGTCTTGAGCGAGGCTTCGATGTTCGGGAACAACGCGATGACGGGCACGCCGAGCGTGACGCATGTGTCGGCAACGCGCAGCAGTTCGTCGACGGAGACCCGTTCGACGCCGGGCATCGAATCGACGGCTTCACGGCGCTTCTCGCCTTCGAGCACGAACACCGGATAGATGAGGTCGTCGCAAGTCAGATGGTTTTCGCGCATCAGGCGGCGCGAGAAGTCGTCGCGTCGCATGCGGCGCGGGCGAAGCAGGGGGTAGGAACTCATGCGATCGGTCCTTTGGACGAAGAATGGCGCGTCGGAAATTGCCACGAGTCGGTTGTTTTGACGTGTCCCGAAAACGGTGATGTCGTTGCGACTGGCTCAACGATTCCGTAAGAGGGAAGGCGCGCAAAAAAGGGCGCTTGCCGGGAAACTTTCGAACGCATGGTATATCATACCAACCGGATGTTCGCACTGTGTGTGACGTCCCCCGCTTCTCCTCCCTGAGCGGGCGCCTGTCGTTCTACGATAAGGCTTATTTAAACCCGCCGTGCCTACACGGCGGTTTTTTTATGTGCGCTCGAATCGTTGCAACGTCCGGGCAATGGTCAGGCAACGTCCCTGAACGCCGCACGTTCTGTCGGTTTCTCTTCGGCATCGTCCATTCGGACGATGGTCGCCCTCTGTCGCTTCGCGTCATCGATCCAGTTCAGAACCAACCGATGTAGGGCCCAGCCCGCCGCGACGATTTGTCGCGCTCGGTATGTGCGTTGAACGTCTACCTTAGAAAGCTGGCGTGCCAAGCGAAAATGGCGTTTAAAACGCTAAACCGGAACCGGATGTCAGTGTCTTGCCATCGCGGCAAGACACCCGTCGGATACGTCAGGATATACGCCGGATGTGCCGGATCTGCGGGAGACATCCGACGAGGAAAGGCTTACTTTTTCGCAGTGTCTCGTGCCGGAATGGCGAGCCAGTCCTCGAGCACGCGCTGCGCGGCGTCGACACCGGTCCGCTTGAGCGACGAGAACAACTGCGCCGTGAATTGCGCCGGCACAGACGGATCGTCGGACGGCAGGCCATCGGTGCGCGGCAACGCGGACAGGCGCTTTTGCGTCTCGCGCAGCACGTTCGTGGATTCCTGGCGCGTGAGCTTGTCGGCCTTCGTCAGCAGCGCGTGAATGGGGCGCCCCGTCGGCATGAACCAGTCGATGAGCTCGCAGTCCAGGTCCGTGAACGGACGGCGCGAGTCCATCACGAGCACCAGGCCGCGCAACTGCGGGCGCTGCACCAGATAGTCGCCGAGAAGCTGCTGCCAGTGCACCTTTACGCCGCCGCCGACCTCGGCATAGCCGTAACCGGGCAAATCGACGAGGTAGCCATAAAGGTGCTCAAGGTGAGCGATCTCGAAATAGTTGATGTGTTGCGTGCGGCCCGGCGTCTTGCTGGAGAACGCCAGACGCTTCTGATTGCACAGGATGTTGAGCGCGCTGGACTTGCCCGCGTTCGAGCGGCCCGCGAAGGCGACCTCGGGCACGGCCGTGGGCGGCAGGTCGCGCAGATGATTGACGGTCGTAAAGAAGCGGGCTTGATGAAGTAGGGACATGACGGAAACCGGGGAGCGCAGCAACCATTGGCATCGGGCTGCAACGCGGGCGCAGGCACGCAAAAACGGCAGGTTCGACGCCCGCCGGCGACAGGCCGGGAAGCCCCGTTCTGCGGCCTTCTACATGGAATCCCCTAAAGCCGGGGAAAGTCTTTATTGTACAATATGAAAGTTAACCTTGGCCTTGCCAGGGCTTGCCCGAACGTCTCGCGCGCCGTGAGGTTGGAGGAGAAACGCGGCGTCGGACGGTGAGTTCGAACGACCGATTTCCCGACAAAACAGATATAAGGTGTGCGAATGAACCGAGGAGTGTGGAAGTCTCTCGCTGCAACACCGTTGGCGCTGGCATGCTTTCTTCTGAGCGGTGCAGGACAGGCCGCCGAGCCTCAGGCGCCCGCCAAACCCGATCTGGCCCGGGGACAGGCCATTGCCAGTCAGGTCTGCGCCGCGTGCCACGCGGCCGACGGCAACAGCACCGGTGGGGCTTATCCGAAGCTGGCCGGTCAACATTCCGAATATCTCTACAAGCAGCTCGTCGACTTCAAGGCGCAGCCCGGCAAGACTCCCGCGCGTAATAACCCCATCATGGCTGGCATGGTCGCGGCGCTCTCCGATCAGGACATGCGCAACGTGTCGGCGTACTTCGCGTCACAGACGGCGAAACCGGGGGCCGCCCGCAACAAGGACACTGTGCCGCTCGGCGAGAAGATTTACCGTGGCGGCATCGCGGAGAAGGGCGTGCCGGCCTGCGCCGCGTGTCATGGCCCGACGGGCGCAGGCATGCCGTCGCAGTACCCACGTCTGTCCGGTCAGTGGGCGGAATACACCGCGGCTCAGCTTGTGGCGTTCCGCGACGAAACGCGCGGCAACAACGCGCCGATGCACACGATCGGTGGCCGTCTGTCAGACAAGGAAATCAAAGCCGTCGCGGATTACATCGCCGGTCTGCGCTAAGCGTGATGATCGGGAGCCCTGCCCTGACACCATGTGAACGTCAGGGTATATTCGCTGACTTATAACGAAACCAGTCACGGCGCCGCAGAGCGACGGGAGCGAACTGGTTTAGCATACACAGGGTGGCGGGCGCGTGAGATACGCGTCCCCGCCCTTTTTTGTTGTCGGAAACAGGATGAGCATCAGTACCTCCGGAATGCAGATCAAGGGAGCGCAACGATGGGTGCGCGACGGCGTCGAGCTGGTCAGCTCGATGCGCTTCGCCATCAGTCTGCTCACCGTGCTCGCGATTGCCAGCATCGTTGGCACCGTGCTCAAGCAGGGCGACCCTTACCCCAATTACGTCAATCAGTTCGGTCCGTTCTGGGCCGACGTCTTTCGCTCGCTCGGGCTGTACACCGTGTACAGCTCGTGGTGGTTCCTGCTGATCCTCTTCTTCCTGATGGCGTCGACGACGCTGTGCATCGTGCGCAACGCGCCGAAGATGATCGCGGACATTCGGAGCTGGCGCGACCACGTGCGCGAAGGCAGCCTGCGTGCGTTCGGTCACAAGGCCGAATACGTCGGGCCGTTGTCGCGTGTCGATCTGCTCAAGCGGGTGACGGGCTATCTCGGACATCGCGGTTACCGCTTCGTCGTGCGTGAGCGCGAAGGCGCGACGCTCGTGGCCGCGAAAGCCGGTGCGATCAACAAGATCGGCTACATCTTCGCGCACAGTGCGATCGTCATCATCTGTCTGGGTGGCCTCGTGGACAGCGATCTGCTGATTCGTGCCCAGATGGCGCTGTTCGGCAAATCGCCGCTGCAAGGCAATGCCGTGATCGCGCAGATTCCGGAGACGCATCGACTTTCGCCGAATAACCCCGCTTTCCGCGGCTACGCATTCGTGCCGGAAGGCGGCAAATCGACGACGGCGATTCTGAATTTTCAGGATGGCTCGGTGGTGCAGGATCTGCCGTTCGCCATCGAACTGAAGAAATTCCACGTCGATTACTACTCGACGGGCATGCCCAAGCTCTTCGCGAGCGACATCGTGGTCACCGACCCCGAGACCGGCAAGACGATGGACGCGACTGTGAAGGTCAACGAGCCGTTCATTTACAAGGGCGTGGCGATCTATCAGTCGAGCTTCGAGGACGGCGGCAGCAAACTGAAGCTCACCGGTTATCCCATGCGCGGCGCGACGGATCGTACCTTCGCGTTTTCCGGCGACATCGGCGGCTCGACCCAACTGCGCGGCGGTGCGGCCGGCAAGGACGAGTACACGGTCGAGTTCAGCGACTTCCGCGCCATCAACGTCGAGAACATCAGCAATGGCAGCGGCGAGCGCGACGTGCGCGGCGTGGCCCGCAAGTCGCTGCGCGATGACCTGAGTGCGCAACTCGGTTCCGGCGCGCGCTCCGATCTGAGCAAGGACCTGCGCAACGTCGGCCCGTCCGTGCAGTACAAGGTACGCGACCGTAGCGGTCAGGCGAAGGAGTACCGCAATTACATGCTGCCGATTATGGTGGAAGACGGCGAGCGTGTATTCATGACGGGGGTGCGTGACACCCCGGATGGCCCGTTCCAGTATCTGCGCATCCCGGCGGACGCCGATGGCTCCGTCAAGCAATGGATGCTGTTGCGCGCCGCCCTTCAGGATGACGGTGCCCGCGGCGAGGCTGCGCGCCGGTTCGCGGCGCAGTCGCTGCCGGCGCAAACGTCTGCCGAACTGCGTGGTCAGTTGCAGGAGAGTGCCAAGCGTGAACTGGATCTGTTCGCGGGGGCGATTCCGGCGAGCAAGGATGGCCATGCGACGGGCGGTTTGCAGGCGATCGCCGAATTCGTGAACGAGAAGGTACCGCCGGAGCAGCAGTCGAACGCAGCGGTCATGTTCCGACGCATTCTGGACGGCGCGATCTGGCAGCTCTGGCAGGTCGCCCGCGAGAAGGCCGGTCAGCCCGAAATGGCGCCGGCGCCGGAGAGCGAGCGATTCGTGCATACGGCTACCAACGCGCTGTCCGACAATTTCCTGTACGACGCACCGGTCTTCCTGCAGCTCGATTCGTTCGAGCAAATCCAGGCCAGCGTCTTTCAGCTCACGCGATCCCCGGGTAAAAAGATCGTGTATCTTGGCAGCTTACTGCTGGTGCTCGGCATTTTCTCGATGTTCTACGTGCGCGAGCGGCGTTTGTGGCTGTGGGTCAAGGACACGCCGGAGGGTGGCAGTTCGGTGTTGATGGCGGTGTCGACGACGCGTCGCACACTGGACTTCGAAAAGGAATTCGCCCGCACGAAGGCGGAGATGGACGAGATCGTCACAAAACGATGAGGGTGAGACAAATGGAGTTATCCCAGGGCTATTCAGAGATCTCGTGGCTGCGCCGCCGCAGTATCGGCGACTGGTTGTTCGCGCTTGCGCTGGCGATCGGTGCGGGTTTCGCGCTCAACCGCTACGGTCACTACATGGATTACTACGAGCACACGATTCTGGTGCTCGCGGTGCCGACTTTTGCCGTGCTTGGCTGGCATTGGCGCTCAGTGCGCTGGCTGATGGCCGGGATCGCAATCCTCGCGCTTTCGGGCATCGGGATGTATCACCATGATCTCGCGCGCGCCGATCAGGCCTTCTTTCTCAAGTACTTTCTGTCGAGTCAGTCCGCCATTCTGTGGATGAGCGCGCTGTTTTTCCTGTCGACACTCTTCTACTGGGGCGGCCTGGTGGCCCGTTCGCCGTTCGGGGCGAGTGTGGGCTCGTCGTTGTGCTGGGCGGCCGTGCTGCTCGGCTTCACCGGCATGATGGTGCGTTGGTACGAGTCGTATCTCGTCGGCGCGGACGTCGGTCACATCCCCATCTCGAACCTGTACGAAGTGTTCGTGCTGTTCTGCCTGATCACGGCGCTGTTTTACCTGTATTACGAGCAACGCTACGAAACGCGCTCGCTCGGACCGTTCGTGTTGCTGGTGATCAGCGCGGCCGTGGGTTTCAACCTCTGGTACAGCGTGGCGCGCAGCGCTTACGAGATCCAGCCGCTGGTACCCGCGCTTCAGAGCTGGTGGATGAAGATCCACGTGCCGGCGAACTTCATCGGCTATGGCACGTTTGCACTGGCGGCGATGGTGGCCGTGGCGTATCTGCTCAAGTCGAGCGAGAACAAACGTCTGGTTGCGAAGGGCAAGCCGGTCGATAGCGGGTTCTTCTCGTCGCGCCTGCCATCGCTCGAATTGCTCGACGATGTGATGTACAAGGCGATCGCCGTCGGTTTTGCGTTCTTTACGATTGCGACGATTCTCGGCGCACTCTGGGCGGCAGACGCCTGGGGGGGCTACTGGAGCTGGGATCCCAAGGAGACGTGGGCACTGATCGTCTGGCTGAACTACGCAGCGTGGTTGCACATGCGCCTCATGAAGGGGCTGCGTGGCGTGGTCGCCGCGTGGTGGTCGCTGACGGGGCTGCTGATCACGACGTTTGCGTTCCTTGGCGTGAACATGTTCCTGTCGGGATTGCATAGTTACGGACAGCTCTGACGCATAAGGCTGGCGTCTGAATTAGACGATCCAGGCGATCCAGGCCGTTCGGGCTCGAAAAGCCGCCGCACCGAGGTGCCGGCGGCTTTTTTCATCGTGACGTATGATTTCCCGCAGTGTCACCTCGGGAACGACGTCAATCGCGCGTCAGTCATACCGGGCACGAGGCATCTCGGCAATATCGGCACATCAGGCGAGCCTGGAGGGCACATCATGAGTACGAACAAGTCGCTTCTGCGCGGGGCGAACATCCCGGCGAGCCACATTACGCCGCGTGACGTGGCGACCGGGCGACGGCGTTTCCTGCAGGCTTCAGGCGTCGGGTTGACGGGCCTCGGGGGCGCCGCACTGGGCCTCCTGCCTTCGGGCGCCTTTGCGGCTGACAGCCCGGGCACCGGACTGAGCAAGCTCGCGGCGACACGCAATACGCGATATGTCGTCACCGACAAGCCGACCGACATCAAGGATGTCACCACCTACAACAACTTCTACGAATTCGGCACCGACAAGTCCGACCCGGCGCGGCGTGCAGGCACGCTCAAGCCGCGTCCGTGGCAGGTGGCCATCGAGGGAGCGGTGAAACAGCCGAAGGTCTACGACCTCGATGCGTTGCTCAAACTGGCGCCGCTCGAAGAGCGCGTCTATCGGCACCGCTGCGTGGAAGGCTGGTCGATGGTCATTCCGTGGATTGGCTACTCGCTGTCCGAGCTCATCAAACAGGTGCAGCCTACGGGCAACGCGAAATACGTGGAGTTCGTCACGCTGGCCGATCCGAAGCAGATGCCCGGGCTGTCGTATCCGGTGTTGAGCTGGCCGTATGTGGAAGGCTTGCGGATGGACGAAGCCATGCACCCGCTCTCGCTGCTGACGTTCGGTCTGTATGGCGAGGTATTGCCGAATCAGAACGGCGCGCCGGTACGCATGGTGGTGCCCTGGAAATATGGCTTCAAGAGTGCCAAGTCCATTGTGAAGATCCGTTTCGTCGAGAAAATGCCGCTGACGAGCTGGAATCGTGCCGCATCGGACGAGTATGGTTTCTACTCGAACGTTAATCCGGAAGTCGATCATCCGCGCTGGAGTCAGGCTACCGAACGTCGCATTGGCGACGGCGGCATTTTCACCCCCAAGCGCAAGACACTGATGTTCAACGGATACGGTGAACAGGTCGCCAGCCTGTATCAGGGCATGGATCTGCGCAAATTCTTCTGAGCTTCCCAGCGGATACGCCGTGCCGACATCCCCTTCTCATTCGTCCGGCGAGCCCGGGCACGGGCGCAACGATGCGCAAGCGACACCGACAGTCGGCCCGGCGACCCGTGCCGGCGTTACCAGGCGTCCCGCGCAACGCTGGCTCGTGTGTGTCAAAGCGGTGGTTTTCCTGCTCGCGCTGGTGCCGCTGCTGCGGCTTGTCATCTATGGCGTGACGGACCAGTTGGGCGCAAATCCCGTCGAATTCATCACCCGATCGACAGGGACCTGGACGCTGGTGATGCTTTGCATCACGCTGGCCATCACCCCCGTGCGCCGCATGACCGGCATGACCTGGTTATTGCGATGCAGACGCATGCTCGGACTGTTCGCGTTTTTCTACGGCGCGCTGCATTTCGCGACGTATTTCTGGCTGGATCAGTGGTTTGACTGGACGAGTATCTTGCGCGACGTCACCGGCAAACGCCCGTTTATCACCGTGGGGTTTGCGGCGTTCGTGCTGATGGTGCCGCTGGCGCTGACGTCCCCGCACGCGATGGTGCGATGGCTGGGCGGGCGGCGCTGGCAACAACTGCATCGCGCGATTTACGCGATTGCCGTGCTAGCGATCCTGCATTACTGGTGGATGAAGGCGGGCAAGAACGACCTTGCCCAACCGGCGATCTATGCGATCGTTGTGGCGGGCCTGCTTGGCGCCCGCGTGATCTGGGCGCTGCGCAGGCCGCGAACTCAGACGTTGCCGGGCAGCAGCCGCTCGCCGGCAAACAGCGATTCGACCGTCTCGCGTTCGCGCACGAGATAGGCGTCGTTGCCATCGACCATGACTTCGGCCGCACGCGGACGCGTGTTGTAGTTGGAGCTCATCGTAAAGCCGTAAGCGCCGGCCGAGCGAATCGCGAGCAGATCATCCGGCTCGATGGCCAGTGCCCGGTCGCGACCGAGCCAGTCACCGCTTTCGCAAACGGGGCCGACGACATCGTAGGTACTTGCCTCGCCCGTGCGGCGTGCGACCGGGTCAATGCGGTGATACGCCTCGTACATTGCCGGACGCGCCAGATCATTCATCGCCGCGTCGACGATGGCAAAGTTCTTGGTCTCGCCGTGCTTGAGGAACTCCACGCGCGTGAGCAGTACACCGGCATTACCCACGAGCGAGCGGCCCGGTTCGAACAGCACCTGCCGATGGCCGTGACCGCGCTTGGCGATGTGGTCGAGCAGCGTCGTGGCGAATGCCGTGATATCCGGCGGGGTTTCGTCCGTATAGGTGATGCCCAGACCACCCCCCACGTCGATGTGATGCAGCGAGATACCTGCGGTTTCGAGCTTTTCGACGAGATCGAGGACCTTGTCGGCGGCGTCGAGATACGGTGAGATCTCGGTGATTTGCGACCCGATGTGGCAATCGATGCCGACAACTTCGAGGTGCGGCATGGCGGCCGCCGCACGATAGGCGTCGAACGCTTCTTCATAGGCCACGCCGAACTTGTTTCCGCGCAGGCCTGTGGAAATATAGGGGTGCGTCTTGGCGTCGACGTTCGGATTCACGCGCAACGAGACACGTGCACGCTTGCCCATCTGCCCCGCCACTGCATTGAGCCGGTCGAGTTCCGGGCGCGATTCCACGTTGAAGCAGAACACGTCCTTTTCCAATGCGTAGCGCATTTCGTCCGCGTGCTTGCCGACACCGGAAAACACGGCGCGCCTGGGATCGCCACCCGCGGCGATGACACGCGCGAGCTCGCCGGCCGACACGATGTCGAAGCCTGCGCCGAGTTTGGCGAAGACGCCGAGCACTGCGAGGTTCGAGTTGGCCTTGGCTGCGTAGTGCACTGCCGCGTTACGGCCTTCGCATGCCTTGGCATAGGCCTGATAGGCCTGCGTCAGGGCCGCCTTCGAATAGACGTAGAGCGGGGTGCCGAAGCGTTCGGCAAGCGCGGGGAGGGCTACGCCCTCGGCGTGGAGTACGTCGTCGCGGTAGGAGAAGATGGCGTCGGACATCGCAGAAACTCGGTAATCAACTGGGCAACTAGGGGGCGCCGGTCGCGTCGGGGGGATTTCGCCCCGGCGCGTCGAGGCCGATCTCGCGGATGTCGGCCATCGTCGGCAAATTTTCGCTTATTCCGCTCACTCCGGCTTGGCTGGCGGTTGCATGGTTGCCGGCGGCACATCGACCGACGGTCCGCGCTGCGGCTCGGCCACACGCGGCGGCGGCGGGACCGGCGCACCTGGCGGCGGCGTCGGTTTCACGGGAGGCGCCGGGAGGTACAGCGGGCCGGCCTGGCCACAACCGGCCAGTGCGCTCAGAAGGGCAATCGACGCTACAATCGCGCAGGTTCGAATAGGTGCAGTCATGGGGGTATCGCCGCGTGGTGCGGCATGCAAACGATGACGCAAACCGTGGAGTTTAGCATGACGGAAAGTGAATTCCTGGCGCTCGCAGAGGCAGTGCTGGCGCAGGTCGAAGCGGCTGTCGAAGGCGTGGTCGACAACAGCGACGTGGATATCGATTGCGAGCGTACGGGCAACGTACTGACGCTCGAATTCGAAGATGGCAGCAAGATCATCGTCAACGTGCAAACGCCGATGAGCGAGATCTGGATCGCTGCGCGTTCGGGCGGTTTCCATTTCCGCCTGAAAGGCGACAAATGGCGCGATACGCGCGACGACTCCGAGTTGTTCGAAGCCCTGTCGCGCTTCGCATCGCAGCAAGCCGGTGAGACGGTGACGTTTCAGGCTGGCTGAGGAGTTACCGGCCTAACGGCCGCCCCCAAGCCAGTCCGCAAGCCCTGAGCGATATCAGGGCTTGCTGTTGAACATATCCAGGATGCGTTGTCGCTCCTGACGATCGACCGGCGCTGGTGCCGGTGACGGCACGTGCGACGGTGCAGGTACCGCGCCCGGCTGAGCCGGCATCTGGCCGGGCAGCGCGCCCGACGGTCCCGGTGATGCCGAGCCGTCCGGTGCCGTGTCAGCGCTCAGCCCCACCGTGCTGACGGCGCGCCCCGGCGGATAGTCGTCGTAGAAATAGTCCCCATTGGCCTGAATGACGCCCGGCGGAATCGCACGGGTCGACTCTGGCACCCCGCGCAACGCCTTCGACATGTAGTCGATCCAGATCGGCAGTGCCAGACCACCACCGGTTTCGCGATCCCCCAGATTGCGCGGTTGATCGAAGCCGATCCACGCAACGCCCACCAGCTGAGATTGATAGCCGGCGAACCACGCATCGTGGGAATCGTTCGTCGTCCCGGTCTTGCCGGCGAGATCGCTGCGCTTGAGTGCGTTGGTCTTGGCCGCAGTGCCGCGTGTCGCCACGTCGTGCAGCATCGAATTCATGATGAACGCGTTCCGTGCCGGGATCGCCCGAATCGACTCGTCACCTGCCGGTGTCGGCTTCTCCTCCATGATCACGTTGCCCTTCGAGTCGGTGATGCGCGCCACGATAAAGGGGTTCACCCGGAAGCCGCCATTCGCGAACACGGCATAACCGCTAGCCATTTGCAGCGGCGTGACCATGCCTGCGCCAAGTGCCATCGGCAGGTAGGCCGGATGCTTGTCCGCCTCGAAGCCGAATCGGCCGATGAACTTCTGCGCGTACCCCGGCGTGATGCTTTGCAGGATACGAATCGACACGAGGTTGCGTGAGCGCATGAGTGCGACGCGCATCGGCTCCGGTCCGTCGAACCCGCCACCATAGTTCTTCGGCTCCCACGGCTGCCCGCCCGTCTGCGCCGCCGTGAAATACAGCGGGCCGTCGTTAATGATCGTGGCGGGGGCAAAACCCTTCTCGAGCGCAGCCGAGTAAATGAACGGCTTGAAGCTCGATCCCGGCTGACGCCATGCTTGCGTCACGTGGTTGAACTTGTTGCGGTTGAAGTCGAAGCCCCCGACCAGCGAGCGGATGGCGCCGTTTTGCGGATCGAGCGACACGAACGCCGCTTCGATGTCCGGCATCTGCACGATGCGCCAGTTGTCCTTTGCGTCCTTCGTGACGCGGATGACCGAGCCCGGGCGAATCTTCTGCTTCGGTTGCGCCTTGGCGCTCAGACCGGTTGCCGCAAAGCGCAGCCCGTCGCCCGTGACGGTGACGTCGTCGCCGTTGAGCAGAACCGCCTTGACCTGCTGCGGGGCTGCCGACAGTACGACCGCCGCGACCATGTCACCGCTGTCCGGATGCTCGACCAGTGTGTCGTCGATCAACTGTTCGCGCTCGTCCTTGTCACTCGGCAAATCGATGTTGGCTTCCGGGCCGCGATAGCCGTGGCGCAGTTCATACGCCATCACGCCTGCACGCAGTGCTTCGTAAGCCGCTTCCTGATCGGCTGAATTGATCGTCGTGTAGACGTTGAAGCCGCGCGTGTAAATCTCGTCCTTGAACTGTGCGTAGAGCAACTGACGGACCATTTCGGCGACATAGCCGGCATGCACGCTGAATTCGCTACCCAGCCCGCGCACCACCAGTTCCTGCGCGATGGCCTGCTCGTATTCGGCTTTCGAGGCATACCCAAGGTCATACATCCGCTTGAGGATGTATTCCTGACGCACGCGAGCGCGCTTGTAATTGACGATCGGGTTATAGGCCGACGGTGCCTTCGGGAGTCCGGCAAGCATCGCGGCTTCGGCGAGCGTGATGTCCTTGAGGTCCTTGCCGAAATACACGCGGGCCGCGCTGGCGAAGCCGTAAGCACGCTCGCCGAGATAGATCTGATTCATGTACAGCTCGAGAATCTGATCCTTCGACAGGCGCGATTCAATCTTGTAGGCGAGTAGCGCCTCGTAAATCTTGCGCGTGTATGTCTTCTCGCTCGACAGGAAGAAGTTGCGCGCCACCTGCATGGTGATCGTACTGGCCCCTTGCGACGAGCCGCCACGCGTGAAGTTGGCGACGCCCGCACGGAAGATGCCGATGAAGTCGACGCCACCGTGCTGATAAAAGCGATCGTCCTCGATGGCGAGCACGGCTTTCTTCATGACATCGGGGATGTCGGCAAAGCGCACGAGATTGCGGCGCTCCTCGCCGAATTCACCGATCTGGATCTCGTCGGCCGTATAGATACGCAGCGGAATCTTCGGCCGGTAATCGACGATCGTGTCCAGCGACGGCAATTGCGGCGTCATCACCACCAGGATGTACCCCGCGAGCAACGCGCCACATACGACCATCGCGGCGATAAGGCCTACGAACCAAAGGGCGAGGCGCAGCCAGATGGAGCGGCGCGGTTTGGGCGGGCGCTTGTCGCGGGGTGTCTCGGTTTGGGGTGTGCTTGCCATGGGGGAACCGGAAAAAACGATGGGCCGATTATAACGAACGACCCGTGACCTCCCTCGGCAGCTCCCCGAAATCGGAGTTCGCGCCTATGAGGACTAAGAATCCGCCGAGTGAAAAACGGCGCAAATTCCGAAAGCGCATTTTTCTCGCCGTGCTAACGCCGAGACTCGGAATCGTCCGATTGGACGGTCGCACCGTGCCCGCTAGCATCGATCGCATCGATAGGGCGAGAGACGGGAGGCAATCATGGTCGCAGCGATTTTGCGCGGTGTGCGTTACGTGGGCAATCAACTGGCGGCGGCGTTGCCCCGCAACGACGGCGGCGCTTGCGGTATTCACTTTGACGCGGGGGGGATGCAATTCGTTCGCATGGCACGCACGACAGGGGGAGAGCCGTGGGGGCTGAGTGCTTGTGGGAGTGCCGTCATCGACGATGGCATGTTGAACGGCGCACAGATTGCCAAGCCGGAAGCATTGGCGCGCAGGCTGGGCGAGTTGCTGGAGCGGCTGGAAATCGAACCGCAGGATTTGCAGGGTGACACGATTGTCGTGGCGCTTCCCTCGCAGGGACTCAGGACCCAGGTCATCGACTATCCCGCTGATCTGCCGCCGCGCGTGCTACGTGCATGGTGCGAGCGGCGCGCTGCCCTGCTGTTGCCCGGCGACGGCACTGTCGATTCGAGAAGCCGTATCGGTGTGACGTGGGCCGAGCCCGGCAGCCATCGCCTTAGGTTGTACGCGTGTGAAGCGGCGTTGGCGGATGACAGGGTTGCCTTGCTGGAAATGGCGGGGCTGCGCACGCATGCAATGGATGCGGCGCACAGGGCGGGGCGTCGGGCATTCCGATGGGCCCGAACGAAGATGCATGGCGTATCGACGCCGGAATCCGCGTCGGCGGCACATTCAAATGTCCCGCCCGTCGCGTTGCTACAAATCGACGCGCAGGAGGTCGATCTGGCGGTTTTCAACGGGCAGACATGTGTCGCAGACGTTCGCGAGCGGTTTGACGGCGTCAATGCCCATTCAGAAGCCCTGGCAAGCGTAGTGCGGACGTTGTTGGGGGCGTTGCCTGTCGTCCCGCAAATCCTTCACGTGACGGCGAGAGGGGCAAGTCCGAGCGAACTTGAGGATATCTGCGTAGCCATAGCCGCCACATGTGGTGTCGAAATCAGTCCTTTCGATCCGCTGAGCCATCTGACGCCCGCAGGTTCTTCCATGTCACGTTTCCACGCGCCAGCGCAGCGGACGGTACTCACCGTGCCGTTTGGGCTCGCATTGCGTGCCATGTCGATGCGAGGCATGTCATGCGAATGAGTGCTGAATTGCCGCCGCTCGACTTCCTTCCCACGTTGGCACAGCGACGACAGCGCGACTTCCGCCGTCAATGGCGTATCTGGCTGGGTATTGCTGCGTGTGGCGCATTCGCATCGTTGGGACCCATTGCCTGGGATGAGCATCAACGTCGGGAGTCGAAGTTGCAACGTGTGGCATTGCGAGCGGCGAGCGAGAAGTTGAGTGCCGAGGTGAGGGCGTTCGATACCACGGTGCGCAAGCTTGGCGAGATGCAGGCGCATCGCAGGGCAACGTCCGCTTTGGTCGGGCGGCGGCAACCTGCCGCGCAGCGATTGCTGGACGTCATGAGGGCGTGTGCCGACGGTGTCAGATTGACGTTGGTGAAGACGGTCGACGAGCACCTGCGACTGGAGGGCTATGCGACGACACAGTCGCGTGTGCGAGAGACGCAGAAACGGTTGCGCGCGTTACCGTGGGTGCGCAAGGTTGCAGAAGTGGAGTCGAGCGTGGTGCCGGAAAGCGTCAGACGGCAATGGGCCGCCGGGCAGGCGTCTGCCGCTATGCCCAACGTGCGTCGTTTCACGTTACGCATCGAACTCCGGCAGGTGCCTGCGCCGGTGGTGTTGGCGGGAGTGACCGACGTCGATGCCGACGTTGATCGGCCGGTAACGGAGGAGGTGCCCGATGTACGGTGACAAACACGCGCCGGACGACGTTCGCGACACGTTTCATGACATGAGCGAGCGATGGGGCACGCTATGGCGTCGATGGACGGCTATCTCGCCGGCAGAGTGGGCATTGTCTGTGCAGTGGGCGCTGGCGGTGCTGGCCGGGATGGCCGGGCTCGCGCTGGCTTGGTCGATATGGTGGCTGGTGGGACTGCCGACGTGGGCGACCTTGAGGAACGATCTGGATGTCGAGCGGCAAACATTGGAACGAGCCAACGACGCGGCACGTCGGCTGCCGGATATTGCCGCGCGGCTGCGAAATGCAGAGGCGGAGACGATTGCCTGGCGACGGTTGTTACCGATCGCCAGACCGATGGCGGAGGGAGGCACAACGAAGGGAAAAACCGAAATGTCTAAGCATGCATCGCACGATCCGTCCGCGCTGGTGTGGGCGACGGGTGGTGAGACGCGCAATGATGCGGGCGCGATCGGGCGGAGCGACGCTAGTGACTCGAACGACGAAATCGACGACACAGATGAGGCTGTCGCCGCCTGGCGTACCGATCTTGAGCGGCTTGTTGCAGGTTCAGGGCTGGTGCTGGAATTCGCCCGGCCGGGGCCCTCTGAAACGTCCGGTGATCTTATGGTCGAGCGGGCAGAGATGCGCGTTCGGGGGACTGTCGCCAACTTGCTTGGCTGGCTTGGCGAGATCGACACCGTGCCGCGCCACCTTGCGGTCGGACAGTTTGCCATTCAAGGGCCTCGAATGCCCACCGGTCCGGTGGGCGGCACCGCCCATTCCGAAGACACGGAAGCGACGTTGACCGTCATGGTGTCCGCCTATCTTTGGCAGCGTCCCGACGAGCTGGGGCGGGTCAACGTGCAGGCGAATCTGACGTGGCCCGCGTTGCCTGAGCCGCCTCGGCAGTGGCAAATGCCCTCGGATACGATCGATGTCTTTCGCACGCCGCTAACCCGCCGCGCGGCGCAGGACGCGGTCACGATGGTCGCGTCAACAGCGGCGGCGTCGGTCGACGAGGCGGGGCCTGTCGGTTCGATGCGTCTGGGCTCCCGGCAGCTCGTCCTCCAGCGTGCCGGCCCGACCGGACTCACGGCGACGTGGCGCGATCAGGCGCTGACGCGCGATGGCGCATCTCCTGAACATGACACGGCCTCTGTCGACGTGACACTCCGTGGCGTGGAGACCGGCGAGGCGTTGAGGGCGTTCGCACGTCTGACCGGGCGCAGTGTCGTCATCGGCGAGCGCGTGACCGGGCGTCTCGACATGGAGGTGCAGGGGGTGTCTGCCGCAACGGCGTTCGACGTCATGATCCGAAGTGCGGGACTCGGTGTGCAATCGCTCAATGGCGTGGACTGGATTGCGCCTCGCACTGATTTGCTGGCCGACGAGCAGACGCAACTGGAAGCGGCGGCGAAACGCGAAGCGCTGCTGCCGTTGGCGGCGCGGCGCTTTACGCTGAACTACCCGCGTGCGCTGGCGCTGAGAGACATCATTCTTGGGGAAAAGGACAGCAAGGGGCAGCGATTGTTGTCCTCGCGTGGCAGTCTGATCGCGGATCCGCGTACGAACCAGTTGTTCGTGACTGACCTGCCTGAAAAGCTCGACGCGCTCGCGTCGTTTATTGCCCGCATCGACGTTCCTGTCCGCCAGGTGCTGATCGAGGCGCGCATCGTCGAGGCGGATGACCGGTTCAGCGAGTCGCTTGGGGTGCGGCTTGCCGGGCGTCAGGGGGGCGCCGGGTCAGGGGGTACCGAAGGCCGGCTGTCGGCTGCGACCGGTGCAGGCGATTTCCGACTTGCACCCGATTCGACGGGCGCGGCCGGAGGGAGTCGGGGGAACAGGGAGGCTGGAGGATTTGGCGGGGCAGGTGGGCCCGGTGGGATGGGCACGAATCGCGATGAAACGAGCGCACCGGGTAGCGCAATGGACGTCGGGCTGTCTGCGGCGGCGCTGGCAGGTGTGACGCCGCCAAGCCTCGCGATCACGCTGTTCGGGCGGTCCGCAAGCCGCTTTCTGCAACTGGAACTCTCTGCGCTGGAGACGAGCGGCCGAGGGCGGGTCGTGTCGCGGCCGCGTGTCGTCACCGCTGACAAGGTGCAAGCGCTCATCGAGCAGGGTACGGAGTTGCCGTATCAGACGCGTAGCGGACGTCGCGGTGTGGCCTCGGTCCAGTTTCGCAAAGCCACGTTGCGGCTGGAGGTCACTCCCCTGATCACACCGGACGGTCAGGTGATTCTCGACGTCGACGTACGAAAGGACAGTGTCGGGCAGGCCGTGGTCGAGGGGTTTGCTGTCGATACCCGGCACGTTCGCACGCAGGTCCAGGTCGAAAACGGCGGGACGGTCGCCATCGGCGGGATTTATCAGGAGGTGCGCCGAGACAGTCGTGCCGCCGTGCCATGGTTGGGCGAGGTGCCGCTACTCGGCGCGCTTTTCCGTAACCGCGCCAATGAAGACCGCCGGACGGAATTGCTGGTGTTCCTTACGCCGAGTGTGGTGCCGGAGGGCAGCCGAGAGGCCGACGCGTCGGCCGAGGCGAGCGGCCTTGAGTCGGCTGTTCGCCCGATGGGGAGGCCGTCCGTCGGGCCTTCCCGGTTATCGGAGCCCGTGACGGAGAGCGTGCGAGACCCGATTCCAGGCCCCATTCTCGATGACCTGCCGGCCGCGCATCCCCGTCTCATCGGGGTGTTCCCCGAGGCGACGCGTTCCGCACGCCCGACGCAGATACCGGTATCATCAGGGATTGGAACCCAAATATCAGCGATTTATGCTGGAAAACGTAATACTTGTCGGACTGATGGGGGCGGGCAAGACCACGGTTGGACGCGCCGTCGCGCGACGTCTCGGGCGGCAGTTCTATGACTCCGACCATGAGATCGAGGCGCGTACCGGCGTGCGCATTCCGGTCATCTTCGAGCACGAAGGCGAGGAAGGCTTTCGTCAGCGCGAGACCCAGACCATCGACGAACTCACTCAACGCAGCGGAATTGTCCTTGCCACCGGCGGGGGCGCGGTGCTGCGCGCGGAAAACCGCGAGTACATCAAATCGCGCGGAACGGTGGTGTATCTGCGCGCCAATCCGCATGACCTCTGGTTGCGCACACGTCGCGACAAGAATCGTCCGTTGCTGCAAACCGCCGATCCGCGTGCACGACTCGAACAGCTCTATCAGGAGCGCGATGCGCTTTACCGCGAATGCGCGACGTTCATCATCGAAACAGGACGACCGAGCGTCAACGCCCTGGTCAACATGGTGCTGATGCAATTGGAAGTCGCGGGCATCGTTCCGAGCGCTGCGGATCTCGCGGTTTCTGAGGCGTCGGACGCCTCGGAGATGCCGGAAGGGGCGCAAGGCGATACGACGTCGCTGCATCCCGCTGTCGGCTCCAGTGACGCCGTTGGCGAAGTGGATGTCAACGACGCCAACCGCGCCGGTGACGATATGCCTGATGCCTCTGGTACTACCGATACCCCCGGTGCTTCCGGTGCAATATCGAGCGCAGCGCACGCGGGACAGCAGAGCGTAGGTGACATCGGTTTGCCTCAGACGAGCGCTGGCGGTGCGGTGCCTTCCGAGCCGCTGGCATCCGGGCGTGATACCTTTCCTCGCTGATATCGGCCGACATCGACCGTTATCGCTGAACATGACAACAAGCCAACAAGTGGCATGAAAGCGGCATGATTACCCTGAAACTCGAGCTTGGCGAGCGCGCCTACCCCATCCACATCGGCACGGAACTGCTGAAGCAGGACGCGTTGTTTGCGCCGCACATTCGCGGCACGCATGCCGTGATCGTCACGAACACGACCGTCGCGCCGCTGTATGCCGAGCAGGTTGCGCAAACGCTGCAACGGCTGGGCAAGCGTGTCGTGACCGCCGTGCTGCCCGATGGCGAAGCCCACAAGAACTGGCAGACGCTCAACCTGATCTTCGACGAGCTCCTCGGCGCTCAGGCTGACCGCAAGGCCACGCTGATCGCACTGGGCGGCGGCGTGGTGGGCGATATGACCGGATTCGCGGCCGCTTGCTACATGCGCGGCGTGCCCTTCGTGCAGGTACCGACGACGCTGCTCTCGCAGGTCGATTCTTCGGTGGGCGGCAAGACGGGGATCAATCATCCGCTGGGCAAGAACATGATCGGTGCGTTCTGGCAGCCGAGCGCTGTGCTGGCCGATATCGGTACGCTGTCCACCTTGCCCGATCGCGAACTGGCCGCGGGGATGGCGGAAGTCATCAAACACGGCGTGATTGCCGACGAGAAGTATTTCGACTGGATCGAGGCCAATATCGACCTGCTGAACGGTCGTGACACGGCGGCGCTCACGTATGCCGTGCAGCGCTCGTGCGAGATCAAGGCCGCCGTTGTGGCCAGCGACGAGCGCGAGCAGGGACTGCGCGCGACATTGAACTTCGGGCACACGTTCGGCCATGCCATCGAAGCCGGGCTCGGCTATGGCGAGTGGCTGCATGGTGAGGCCGTGGGCTGCGGTATGGTGATGGCCGCCGATCTGTCGGCCCGCCTGGGATTCATCGACGACGCCATGGTGCCCCGCATCAAGGCTCTGGTCGCAGCGGCCAAACTGCCGGTCGTCGGCCCGGATCTCGGCGAAGACCGTTACATCGATCTCATGCGTGTCGACAAGAAGGCCGAAGGCGGCGATATCCGCTTCGTGCTGCTCAACCGGTTGGGGCAGGCGTTCATGACGAGCGTGCCCGATGCCGAACTCCGCGCTACGCTGCGCGCCAACGTCTGAGCATGGAGGGCTGGCGATGATCGATTACGAAGCGTCGCTTGCCCCATATGCGGCGCGCTCCAACGCGTCACGTGGAAGGCGGTTCGCGGAAGCGGCCCCCTCCACGCGGACCGAGTTCCAGCGTGACCGCGACCGCATCATTCACTCGACGGCGTTTCGTCGCCTCGAGTACAAGACGCAGGTCTTCGTCAATCACGAAGGCGACCTGTTCCGCACGCGTCTCACGCACAGCCTCGAAGTCGCGCAGATCGGCCGTTCGATTGCGCGGAATTTGCGGGTGAATGAGGACCTCGTCGAAGCGGTGGCGCTGGCGCATGACCTCGGGCACACACCTTTCGGTCACGCCGGACAAGACGCGCTGAACGCGTGCATGCAGGAATACGGCGGGTTCGAGCACAACCTTCAGAGCCTCATCGTGGTCGATGAACTCGAAGAGCACTACGGTGGTTTCAACGGCCTGAATCTTTGCTTCGAGACGCGAGAGGGCATTCTCAAGCATTGTTCACGCGCGAATGCGCGGGGACTCGGTGAACTGGGCGAGCGCTTTCTCAAGGGGCGCCAGCCCGGCATCGAAGCGCAGATCGCCAATCTGGCGGACGAGATTGCCTACAACAATCACGATATCGACGACGGTGTGCGCTCGGGTTTGCTGGCGCTGGAACAGCTCGACGAAGTGCCGCTGTGGAATCGCTATTGCGCCGAGGCAAGGCGCGAGTGGCCGGACATCTCGGGGCGTCGTCTGGTGCATGAAACCACCCGCCGTATCATCAACGCGCTGATCGTCGACCTGATTGCGACGACGCGTCAGCGCGTGGCAGACGCGTCGCCATTCTCCATGGATGACGTGCGCGCTTCAGGCCCGCTGGTGGCGTTCAGCCCCGAAATGCGGGAGCAGGCGGGCAGCCTCAAACGGTTTCTGTTCGATAACCTGTACCGGCACTATCTCGTGATGCGCATGGCCGCGAAGGCACAGCGCATCGTGCAGGAATTGTTCGACGCGTTCCTCTCGGACCCGAGGTTGCTGCCGCCGAACTACCGTCCAGAGAATCCGGCAGATCAGCCTCGCTGGATCGCCCACTACGTCGCAGGGATGACGGATCGTTACGCGATCAAGGAATACCGAAGACTCTTTGCCGTCGAGCCGACGCTCTGAGCGACTGAGATCCCGATTGAGATCCTAACGGCGTGGGCGCGATGACGACCAAGCCCACGATAAAAAACAGCCGGCAATAAACAATGGCCGGCTGTTTGCATTACTACCGCGACAACGAAGCGATGGGTGGCTTCGCGTCGTCGCGAATCCCGCAACGACGGATTAGCTGCGCCCGGCGATAAAGCCGAGGACCAACGCGACCGCCGCTACCGTTCCGACCGTTTGCCACGGACGTTCATGCACGTACCCATCGGCTTCTTCCCAGACTTCGTTGGCGCGGTGGCGCAAGTTGGCACGTGCATCGCCAAAATCGCTGCGCGCCTGACGCAACTTGTCGCCGATTTCAGCTCGCAGTGCTTCGACGTCAGACGCCGATTTGGCGTTGGACAATGCGTGATCCAGATCGTCGAGCAGATCCTTTACGCGGGAGGACACATCGCTGCTCGCGAGGCGCGCTGCGCGTGCCGTGCGTCGTCCGGCGAAGCGTGCATCTTCCAGGCCGCTGTTGAGGGCCGTTTCCGCTTTCGAGGCAATTCCCATTTTCAGACTCCCAAGAGGTGGTATTGAAATGCGGCGTCCGGTAGACCTGGGGGAGACCGACGCCGGTGGAACCCTGAGGCGAGCGGCCATTATGGCGCGGCCCGCTTGCGTGCGTACACCTTGGAAAGACAGCCAGCCAAAAAAGAAAGTTGCAGCCGTTTGGCTGAAGATGGTGTCGGAATGCGCTGACTTGGGGGGCGATCGATGACGGGGAGTGTCAGAAATGCAAAAACGCCGCACGAGGCGGCGTTTTTGGTACAACTTGACGCGTCTTCCGTTGTACTGCAGCAGCTTAGAAGCGATAACCCAGCGACAGGAACGTCACCACCGGGTTCAGCTTGACCTTGGCTTCGCTCGTCGTCGTGATCGGGCCACGGGTCGTCGTCAGCTTGGCCGTGGTGCTCACTGGGATGTACGACACCGAGAATGCCAGCGTCCAGTGCTTGTCGACGTTCCAGTTCAGACCCGCGTTGAACACCGGTGCCCAGGAGTTCGTCAGCGAGGCCGTCGTGTTTCCGCCCGGGCCACCGGTCAGTGCGTTGCTGGCCAGCGACTGGAAGCCCGGCGTCAGTTCGATGTTCGAGTAGAAGAAGTAGCTCGCACCGATACCGACGAACGGACGCCACGTGTCGTTAGCCTGACCGAAGTAATACTTCAGCAACAGGGCGGGGCTCCACTGCTTGGCCGACGCCAGTGATCCGCCGCCCGGAAGCGCCAGATTGCCCTGACCGTACAGGCGGAACTTCGGCGGAATCCCGAAAACACCTTCCACTGCGATGTTGTCGGTGAAGAAGTGCGTCAGCGTGAGGCCGAGCGTATCTGCGTCGTCGACCTGAGCCCCCGTATTACCCAGACGGCTGTTCACGAGCCCCGCCAGACCCGGAACATTCGAACCGGTCACGTGCAGCGGATCACTCGAAACCTGGGGCGAGAGATGGAACCAACCCAGGTTGATAACGTTATCCCCGGCTTGCTGTGCGAAGGCGGCCCCCGATGCCGTCAGCATAGCCGCGGCAGCAATCGTCAAATGCTTCAACTTCATCGATTCGTCTCCTGCTCAAGATTCTTTATTGTCGAGAATTTCGTTAAATGAAATTCAGGGCCATTATGCCGACCGTGCAAAGTGGCGGATAGCAAGAGTCTGGAGGTCACGCTCTAATGGTGTTGTATCCGCGCATCGACCTATGGAATGCCCTTAGAAAAAAGCGCTGGACGAAAGAAAAGCGCGCCTTTATATGTCAGGCACGCTTTAGGAATTCACTGCGGAGTCCGATATTCTGGCCGCAGCTAGCGGAACGCAATTAGCGTCCCGCCTGCTGGGTTTAGAACTTGTAGCCGAGCGATACGAACGTCACAATCGGATTGAGCTTGATTTCGGCGTCCGAGGACGAGAGTACTGTTCCGTCCTGCGCCTTGATCTTGATGTTCGCAGTGGTTTTGAGTGGCAAGTAGGAGACCGATGCGCTCGCCACCCAGTGCTTGTCGAATGCATAAGAAACGCCGGCATTGAATACCGGTTGCCATGAGGCCGACGATTTGGCTTCGACGGTCGTAGGACCGTTATGACCGGAAGTAAAAGCGAGCACACTGCCGAAATTCTGATTCAGCGCCGATTCAAAACTCGGATTGAGATTCACGTTCGTAAAGAACGTGTAACTCACGCCGACTCCCAGAAAAGGGCGCCACGTCGAATTGGCTTGTCCGAAGTAATACTGAAGCACGAGCGCCGGGCTCCATTGGCGCACGCTTTGCACGATCGGGTTGTTTTGTGCCGCGCCGAGGTCGATACTCGTGAGCGCGCCGGCCAGTCCTGGGGGCGCAATCACGCCCTGACCGGTCAGCTTGAACTTGGCGGGAACACCCGCCACCGTTTGCAGCGCGATGTTGTCGGTGAAGAAGTGCGTGACGACCAGGCCGAGGGTATCGGCGTTGCTGACCTTCGCGCCGCTGCCAGGTGAAGTAAAGTTCGAAGGCACGAGGGTGGGCGTAAGCCCTTCCTGCGTGACGCTGGTGGTCATGGGTTTGCTGGAGTCCTGCGGGGCAATGTGGAACCAGCCGAGGTTGACGACGTTGTCGCCGGCCTGTTGTGCACTGGCGCTGGTGGACGCCAGGGAAATGCCGAGTCCGAGCGCGCAAAGGCACGCCGCGGACCGATAGGTCCGAGTTGTCATTTGTCTTTCCTCCCAAGATTATTTATTTATTTTTCGATGCATTATGCGCTTGGGATTTCAGGGCGCAATCGTCGGATCTAGAACTTTTGTACGAATCGACGGGGTTTGGCTAGATATCAGTATTTAAAGAGATTTTTCATGGTAAATCTCTCTCGTGAATCGTGATGTCGAGCTTTAAAGCATTACATTTGAATCAGCATGGCCCGATTACCGAGACTCTTTATTCCGCGCCAGCCGCAGCATGTGATTCTGCGTGGCAATAACCGGCAGGCCATCTTCGTCGACGACGAGGATCGGCGCGTTTTTCACGAGCGTCTGCGCGACGCCGCGCGCGCCAATGGTCTGGCGATTCATGCCTGGTGCATGATGCCGAACCACCTGCACCTGGTCGCGACACCCAATGACGAGCGCAGCTTGCCGGCGACATTGCAGGCGGTCGGCCGCTATTACGTGCTCTATTTCAACCGGCGTCATCAGCGCACCGGCACCCTATGGGAGGGCCGGTATCGCGCCACGGTGATCGAGGCGGAGCACTATTTGCTGCTCGCCAGCCGTTACGTCGAACTCAATCCGGTGCGCGCGGGGCTGGTCGATGCTCCGGGTAACTACCTGTGGTCGAGTTACAACCATCACGTCGGCCTAACCGTCGACAGTCTGGTGACCGATCACGCGCTTTACTGGGCGCTGGGCAATACGCCGTTCGAGCGTCAACGGGCTTACGCGGAGGGGTTCTCGATTCCACTGCCGGCGCACGAGGTGGACGCATTGCGTACAGCAACGCAAAAGGGGTGGCTCCTCGGCGGACCCGAGTATCAGGCCCGGATGTCGCTGGCCGCCAATCGCCGGGTGAGTCCGCTGACGCGTGGTCGCCCCCGCAAATCGACGCCTTCAGCCCTCTGACGTTGTTTTTCGGCAGGTCGGTTCCGGCCTGCCGCTTCCCCTTCCTCTCGTCGCCAAGCATTTGAAATCACGGATTTTTCTATCGATCCGCTTGCGCACGAATTTAATCCGACCCCAATAAAAACAAGCCTGCTTTTGGTGCGGTTTTTAATTGGAATCTGACCCCTTTAAATTCTTTTGTCATTGTGAATTTCATGGCGTATATTCCAACTTCGGCCGATTGGTGCGATGCGGAAAACCGTGCGCGCTGAGTCGGCCCCCTGTGGCGACGCACGAGAACGACCTTCGACGCACGCGAATCCGCAGCGCTGGCCTGCCCGGCCAACCCCACTTAACCCGGTCGACCGCGACGAGCATGCGCGCGGCGGCCTCGCCAAGAGACGGTGTAACTCGTGGAAAAGAAACAACAACCGATTGCGACGGCAGCAGCGCTGCCGGGTGAGGCGTACTTGGCGCCGGACGCACAGGGCATGTACGACCCGGCCAATGAACACGATGCCTGCGGTGTCGGCTTCGTGGCGCACATCAAGGGCGTGAAGAGCCACGCCATCGTCGAGCAGGGTCTGAAGATTCTCGAGAACCTCGATCACCGGGGCGCCGTCGGTGCCGACCCGCTGATGGGGGACGGCGCAGGTATCCTGCTGCAGATTCCCGACCAGTTTTTCCGCGAAGAGATGGCCAGGCAGGGCGTGACCCTGCCGCCCGCCGGCGAATACGGCGTGGGCATGATCTTCCTGCCGAAGGAACATGCGTCGCGCCTGGCCTGCGAGCAGGAACTGGAGCGCACCGTGAAGGCCGAAGGTCAGGTCGTGCTGGGCTGGCGCGATGTCGCGATCGATCGCGACATGCCGATGTCGCCCAACGTGAAGGCCACCGAGCCGGTGATCCGTCAGATCTTCATCGGTCGCGGTCAGGACATCATGGTGACGGACGCTCTCGAGCGTAAGCTGTACGTCATCCGCAAGACCGCCAGCCACCGTATTCAGGCGCTCAAACTCAAGCACGGCAAGGAATACTTCGTGCCGTCGATGTCGGCGCGCACGATCGTCTACAAGGGCCTGCTGCTGTGCGATCAGGTCGGCCGCTACTACCGCGATCTGGCCGACCCGCGCACGGTTTCGGCACTCGCCCTCGTTCACCAGCGTTTCTCGACAAACACGTTCCCCGCATGGGAGCTGGCGCACCCGTACCGCATGGTGGCGCACAACGGTGAAATCAACACCGTGAAGGGCAACGTGAACTGGATCAATGCCCGCACGGGCGCGATCTCGTCGGCCGTGCTCGGCAACGATCTGCAAAAGCTGTGGCCGCTGATCTACCCGGGTCAGTCGGACACCGCATCGTTCGACAACTGTCTCGAAATGCTCACGATGGCCGGCTACCCGCTCGCCCACGCCGTGATGATGATGATCCCGGAAGCCTGGGAACAGCACACGCTGATGGACGAGAACCGCCGCGCGTTCTACGAGTACCACGCCGCCATGATGGAGCCGTGGGACGGCCCCGCCGCCATCGCGTTCACCGACGGTCGTCAGATCGGCGCCACGCTCGACCGTAACGGTCTGCGTCCGGCGCGTTTCGTGATCACCGACGACGACGTCGTCATTCTCGCGTCGGAATCGGGCGTGCTGCCGATTCCCGAGTCGAAGATCGTCAAGAAGTGGCGCCTGCAACCGGGCAAGATGTTCCTGATCGACATGGATCAGGGCCGCATCATCGACGACAAGGAACTCAAGGACAACCTCGCCAACGCGAAGCCGTACAAGAGCTGGATCGACGCCGTGCGCATCAAGCTCGACGAGATCGAGCCGAAGGTCGAGGAAGCCGGCGTGCATCACGACACGGCAACGCCGCTGCTCGACTTGCAGCAGGCATTCGGCTACACGCAGGAAGAAGTGAAGGTGCTGATGACGCCGATGGCGATCAACGGCGAAGAAGCCGTGGGCTCGATGGGCAACGACAGCCCGCTCGCGGTCATGAGCAACAAGAACAAGACGCTCTATCACTACTTCCGTCAGTTGTTCGCGCAGGTGACGAACCCGCCGATCGACCCGATCCGCGAAAACATGGTGATGTCGCTGGTGTCGTTCATCGGCCCGAAGCCGAACCTGCTCGACACGAACAACATCAACCCGCCGATGCGTCTCGAAGTGTCGCAGCCGGTGCTGGACTTCAAGGAAATCTCGAAGATCCGTCACATCGACAAGTACACCGGCGGCAAATTCCGCTCGTACGAGTTGAACATCTGCTATCCGGTCGCGTGGGGCAAGGAAGGCATCGAAGCCCGCCTCGCGTCGCTGTGCGCCGAAGCGGTCGACGCCGTGAAGTCGGGTTACAACATCCTCATCGTCTCGGACCGTCTGACGAACCGCGAACAAGTCGCCATGCCGGCGCTGCTCGCCACGTCCGCCGTGCACCAGCACCTGGTCGCACAAGGCCTGCGCACCAGCACGGGTCTCGTGGTGGAAACCGGTTCGGCACGTGAAGTTCACCACTTCGCACTGCTTGCGGGCTATGGCGCGGAAGCCGTCCACCCGTACCTGGCGATGGAAACGCTCGCGCAGATCGCACGCAAGCAAGGCGGCGACCTGACGCCCGAGAAGGCGATCAAGCACTTCGTGAAGGCCGTGGGCAAGGGCCTGCACAAGGTCATGTCGAAGATGGGCATCTCCACGTACATGTCGTACACGGGCGCCCAGATTTTCGAAGCCATCGGCCTGTCGCAGGAACTGATCCAGAAGTACTTCCAGGGCACGGCGTCGAACGTCGGCGGCATCGGCATCTTCGAAGTGGCCGAGGAAGCGGTACGTCTGCATCGCGACGCCTTCGGCGACAACCCGGTGCTCTCGAACATGCTCGACGCCGGCGGCGAATACGCGTTCCGCATTCGTGGTGAAGACCACATGTGGTCGCCGGATGCCATCGCCAAGCTCCAGCACTCGACCCGTTCGAACTCGTACCAGACGTACAAGGAATACGCGAACCTCATCAACGACCAGAGCAAGCGTCACATGACGCTGCGCGGTCTGTTCGAGTTCCGCGTCGATCCGCAGCGCGCGATTCCGCTCGATCAGGTCGAATCGGCCAAGGACATCGTGAAGCGTTTCGCCACGGGCGCCATGTCGCTCGGCTCGATCTCGACCGAAGCGCACGCTACGCTGGCCGTCGCCATGAACCGTATCGGCGGCAAGTCGAACACGGGTGAAGGCGGCGAGGATCCGCGTCGTTATCGCAACGAACTCAAGGGTATTCCGATCAAGAAGGGCGAATCGCTCGCTTCGATCGTGGGTCGCGACGTCATCGAGACCGACATCGAACTGCAAGACGGCGACTCGCTGCGCTCGAAGATCAAGCAGGTCGCATCGGGCCGCTTCGGTGTGACGGCAGACTATCTGGTCTCCGCAGACCAGATCCAGATCAAGATGGCGCAGGGCGCGAAGCCGGGCGAAGGCGGTCAGTTGCCGGGTCACAAGGTGACCGAATACATCGGCAAGCTGCGTTACTCGGTGCCGGGCGTGGGTCTGATTTCGCCGCCCCCGCACCACGACATCTACTCGATCGAAGATCTGGCGCAGCTCATTCACGATCTGAAGAACGTGAACGCGTCGTCGTCGATCTCGGTGAAGCTCGTGTCGGAAGTCGGCGTGGGCACGGTGGCTGCCGGTGTCGCGAAGGCCAAGGCCGATCACGTGGTGATCGCCGGTCACGACGGTGGTACGGGTGCCTCGCCGCTCTCGTCGGTGAAGTACGCCGGCACGCCGTGGGAACTGGGTCTGGCCGAGACGCAGCAAACGCTGGTGCTCAACCGTCTGCGCGGCCGTATCCGCGTGCAGGCCGACGGTCAGATGAAGACCGGCCGTGACGTGGTGATCGGTGCCTTGCTCGGCGCCGACGAATTCGGCTTCGCGACGGCGCCGCTCGTCGTCGAAGGCTGCATCATGATGCGCAAGTGCCACCTGAACACCTGCCCGGTCGGCGTTGCGACGCAGGATCCGGTGCTGCGCAAGAAATTCCAGGGCAAGCCGGAACACGTCGTCAATTACTTCTTCTTCGTGGCCGAGGAAGTGCGCGAGATCATGGCGCAACTGGGCATCGCGAAGTTCGACGACCTGATCGGCCGGGCCGATCTGCTCAACACCAAGGCCGGTGTCGAGCACTGGAAGGCGAAGGGTCTGGATTTCGCCCGTATCTTCTATCTGCCGGAAGTGGAAGCCGACGTGCCGCGTCTGCACGTCGAGACGCAGGACCACGGTCTGGCCGGTGCGCTCGATCACGCACTGATCGAGAAGGCGCTGCCGGCGCTGGAGAAGGGCGAGCACGTCTCGTTCATCCAGCCGGTGCGTAACCGTAACCGTACGGTCGGCGCCATGCTCTCGGGCGAAGTGGCCAAGCGTTACGGTCACGAAGGCCTGCCGCAAGACACCATCCACGTGCAGCTCAAGGGCACGGCGGGTCAGAGCTTCGGCGCGTTCCTCGCACGCGGCATCACGCTGGATCTGGTCGGCGACGGTAACGACTACGTGGGCAAGGGCCTGTCGGGTGGCCGCATCATCGTGCGTCCGACCAACGACTTCCGTGGCAATGCCGAAGACAACATCATCGTGGGCAACACCGTGATGATCGGCGCCATCGAAGGCGAAGCGTTCTTCAACGGCGTGGCCGGCGAGCGTTTCTGCGTGCGTAACTCGGGCGCCACGGCGGTCGTGGAAGGCACGGGCGACCACGGTTGCGAATACATGACGGGCGGTACGGTGGTCGTGCTGGGCGAGACTGGCCGTAACTTCGCTGCCGGTATGTCGGGCGGTGTGGCCTACGTGTACGACGTCGACGGCACGTTCGCCGCCAAGTGCAACACGGCGATGGTCGCCCTCGATCCGGTGCTGCCGCACGGTGAGCAGGAGCGCACCGTGAGCGAAGGCCTGTGGCATCGCGGCCAGACGGACGAGGCGCTGCTGCGCGAGCTCATCGAGCGTCACTTCCAGTACACGGGCTCCACGCGCGCCAAGGCGCTGCTCGAAGACTGGGACGGCGCACGCCGAAAGTTCGTAAAGGTCTTCCCGAGCGAATACAAACGCGCGTTGGGCGAAATGGCCAAGGCGGGCGACAAACAAGCACTGGCGGCCTGAGTCCGCTGGCGCGGCAACGCCGCGCGGGGTGAGGGCCCCGCAGGCGTGCCGCGCGCGGGTGAGGCACGGTAACCACAAAACTTTCCGACTGAAGAAACATGGGCAAGGTCACAGGTTTTCTCGAATTCGAGCGCCAGAGCGAGTCGTACGAAGCACCGCTGGCACGCGTCAAGCATTACAAGGAGTTCGTGCTCGCGCTCTCCGACGATCAGGCAAAGGTGCAGGGCGCACGCTGCATGGACTGCGGCATTCCGTTCTGCAGCAACGGTTGCCCGGTCAACAACATCATTCCCGACTTCAACGATCTGGTGTATCGCCAGGACTGGAAGTCGGCCATCTCGGTGCTGCACTCGACCAACAACTTCCCGGAATTCACGGGACGTATCTGCCCGGCGCCGTGTGAAGCGGCCTGCACGCTGAACATCAACAGCGACGCCGTGGGCATCAAGTCGATCGAGCACGCGATCATCGACAAGGCCTGGAGCGAAGGCTGGGTCGAGCCGCAACCGGCCCGGCACAAGACCGGCAAGACGGTCGCCGTCGTCGGTTCGGGCCCGGCGGGCATGGCGGTGGCGCAGCAGCTCGCGCGCGCCGGTCACGACGTCACCGTGTTCGAGAAGAACGATCGCGTGGGCGGCCTGCTGCGTTACGGCATCCCCGACTTCAAGCTGGAGAAGTGGCTGATCGATCGCCGCATGCGCCAGATGGAAGCCGAAGGCGTGACGTTCCGCACCGGTGTCTACGTGGGCAAGGACGCCCCCGAAGCGCACATCAACAACTTCTCCAAAGAGACGATCTCGCCGGAGCAGTTGCAGGCGCAGTTCGACGCCGTGGTCATCGCCGGTGGCGCTGAACAGCCGCGCGATCTGCCGGTGCCGGGCCGCGAACTCGAAGGCATTCATTTCGCGATGGAATTCCTGCCGCAGCAGAACAAGGTCAACGCGGGCGACAAGCTGGCGAACCAGATGCTGGCTACGGGCAAGAACGTGATCGTGATCGGTGGCGGTGACACCGGTTCCGACTGCGTGGGCACGTCGAATCGTCATGGCGCCAAGCGCGTGACGCAGTTCGAACTGCTGCCGCAACCGCCGGAGCAGGAAAACAAGCCGATGGTGTGGCCGTACTGGCCGACCAAGCTGCGCACGTCGTCGAGCCACGAAGAGGGCTGCGAGCGCGACTGGTCGGTGGCGACGAAGCGCTTCGAAGGCAAGAACGGCAAGGTCGAAAAGCTGATCGCCGTGCGTCTCGAATGGAAAGACGGCAAGATGCAGGAAGTGCCGGGCTCGGAATTCGAACTCAAGGCCGATCTGGTACTGCTGGCCATGGGCTTCGTCTCGCCGCTGCAAACGGTGCTCGACGCGTTCGGCGTGGATAAGGATGCGCGTGGCAACGTGCGTTCGTCGACCGAAGGCGAGCGCGCCTACACGACGAACCTGCCGAAGGTCTTCGCGGCCGGCGACGTGCGTCGCGGTCAATCGCTGGTGGTGTGGGCGATTCGTGAAGGTCGCCAGTGCGCCCGCGCGGTGGACGAGTTCCTGATGGGCCACTCGGAACTGCCGCGCTGAGTCCCGGCAAGTGTTTCGAGGCGCACCTTCTTCGGGTGCGCCGGGCCTGAATGACTCAGCTGGTGTGTCGGTAATGCCTGCCAAAACCACAAATACGGGGTGGTTGTGAGGTTGAGAGGAGGGGGCGCGGAGGTAGGCATCTGCGTCGCTGTGAAGAAGCCGTCCGGATGGTAACGTCCGGACGGTTTTTTCTTGCCTGTTCCCCTGGTGAGGCCGCCGGTCGTCAAGCGCCCTTTGGTCTGTGAAATTCTGTAGGTTGCTAAATATAAGACGTCATACAACAGGACGTCACTGTGACGCCTCCACATGCGAAGAAACTCTCCCAACATGTGCAAACTTCAAGCATGATAAGGCTTTTGGCGCTGACATCGCAAATCGTCGAAAAGACTGGGGATTATCCGTAAACGACGTAATTCAGCATTGTCATCGTACATCGTCTCACGTAGGATGCCTCTCCAAGCAAGCCACTCGCTTGCCATAAAAATATCCACGGAGAGAGACAGCCATCATGGCACTGAAGATCAAAGGCCTGCGCTGGTGGATGATCGGACTGCTGACGCTCGGCACGGTCATGAACTACCTCGCACGCAGCTCGCTTGCCGTTGCCGCCCCCACGGTGATGAAGGATCTCCACATCACGACCCAGCAATATGGCTGGATCACGGGCGCCTTCCTTGTGCTGTATCCGATCGGTGCCCCCATCACCGGTTATCTGATGGACCGCATCGGCCTGCGCCTGGGCTTCCTGATTTGCGGCGTGATGTGGTCGGTGGTGTGCATGCTGCACGGTCTGGCTGACGGCTGGATCGGCCTGTTCGTGTTGCGCGGTCTGCTGGGTCTGGCCGAAGCGTCGTTCATTCCGGCGGGCATGCGTGCCGCCGCGTTCTGGTTCCCGACGAAGGAGCGCGCGCTCGCGGCGGGCATCTTCAACATCGGCACGTCCATCGGGGCAATCCTCGCGCCGCCGCTCATCGCGTGGTCGATCCTGCGCTACAACTGGGAGACGGCGTTCGTGATCGCCGGCGCGCTGGGCCTCGTGTGGGGCGTGCTGTGGTTCGCGTTCTACCGCCATCCCACCGATCACCCGGCACTCACGCAGGCGGAGTCGGACTACATCAACGAAGGCCGTGCTGTCGACGCCGCCGCAGACGCCCGCAAGCCGAACCTCCTCTCGATCCTGCGTCAGCGCAACTTCTGGGGTATCGCACTGCCGCGTTTCTTCGCCGATCCAGTGTGGGGCACGATTGTGTTCTGGATGCCGCTATACCTCAATCAGGCGCGCGGTTTCGACCTGAAGACGATTGCGGCCACGGCCTGGCTGCCGTTCGTGGCGGCGGATATCGGCTGCCTGATGGGCGGCACGGTGTCGGTGTGGCTGAACAAGCATTTCAAGATCACCATTTTCAACGGCAAGCGCGTGGTGTTCACCATCGGCGCGCTCGTCATGACGGCGATGTGCGGCGTGGGCTTCGTCAAAGACCCGATGATGGCGATCTTCCTGCTGTGCCTCGGCGGCTTTGCGCACCAGACGTTGTCCGTCACCGTGATTTCGATGTCGGCCGACCTGTTCCCGCGTAACGAAGTGGCAACGGTCACGGGCCTTGCGGGCCTGTCCGCCGGTATCGGCAACCTGCTCTTCACGCTGGTGATCGGCACGTTTGTGACGGCAGTGGGCTACGCACCGTTCTTCGTGGCGCTGGGCCTGGGCGACATCATCGGCGCGGTGATTCTGTGGACGGTGGTCAAGCCCCATATCTCGGGGACGGCCACGCCGGCGCCGGTGAACCCGCGTACCCAGGTCGACGTGAGTCGCACGGCCAATGCCTAGCCAGCGAACTTCGCCTGTCCGGTGCGATGATGCGGGACGACGCAATTCCCGCCATCGTCACCCGAAGATTTGACGTACGCCGCGCTGCACACTCCCCCTTGGGTGTGCGGCGCGGCGTCGGTTTTGTTGTAGCGATGTCACCCACAAGCCGTGCGCGGCAAGCGTGCATCGCGATTTACCGATGAATCAGGAGCAATAAGGAATCACTATGAGCCAGACTTCCGGCAAACCCTTCCGTCGTCTTCTGCTGACCGGCGCAGCGGGCAATCTCGGCAAACAACTGCGCGGCAAACTCGCCGAGTGGGCGGACATCGTGCGCGTGAGCGACATCGTGCCGATCACCGACACAGCTTCGCACGAAGAAGCCATGCAGGTCGACCTCGCCGACCGCGCGGCCGTCCATGCGTTGCTCGAAGGGGTGGACGCCCTGGTGCATCTCGGCGGCGTGTCCGTCGAAGCGCCGTTCGACGACATCATGCAGGCGAACATCCTCGGGCTGTACAACGTCTACAGCGCCGCGCAGAAGCAAGGCGTGAAGCGCATCGTCTACGCCAGCTCGAACCACGCGGTCGGTTTCCATCCGGTGACGGAAGTGCTCGACATCGACGCACCGCACCGTCCGGACGGCATGTACGGCATCTCGAAGTGCTTCGGCGAAGACCTCTCGCGTTACTACTTCGATCGCTTCGGTCTCGAGACCGTGTGTCTGCGTATCGGCTCGTCGTTCGAACAACCGAAGAACCCGCGCATGATGGTGACGTACCTGAGCTATCGCGATTTCGTCGAACTCGTGCGTTGCTCGCTGTTCACGAACCGTGTGGGTCACGCGATCATTTACGGCGTGTCGAACAACCCGACGCTGTGGGTCGACAACACCAAGGCGGCGTTCCTCGGCTTCCGTGCGCAAGACAGCTCGGCCGAGTTCGCCGGTCTGTTCCCGGCCAAGGCGCCGGACCCGCAGATGGACGACTGGACGCAGCGCTTCCAGGGCGGCCCGTTCGTATTGATGGGGCCGATGGAGCCGAAGGCGTGAGTGTGTCCGGCGTGTCGGGTGTCTCGGGCGTCTCCATCGAGCGACTCGAACCGTCGCGTGCGGCGCCGCACGCCGTCGGCGAGAGCCCGTTATGGCGCGCCGACGAGCAGGCGCTCTACTGGGTCGACATTCCCGCGAAGCAATTGCATCGCGTGACGCCCGCCGACGGTGAGCATCGCGAGTGGACATTCCCCGAGCAGGTCGCCTGCTTCTCGTTCGACGCGTCGGGCACGTTGCTCGCCGCGTGCGAGACCGGGCTGTTCGCGGTGCGGCTGGGCGCGCCGGGGCAGGTGCCGACGTCCGCGTGGGAACGGCTCGCTGCGCCGGTGTTTCCGGCGTCGGGCATGCGCTTCAACGATGGACGTTGCGATCGTCAGGGCCGCTTCTGGGCCGGGACGATGGTCGCCGACATGTCGCTCGCGAGCGACGCAGGTTCGCTGTTCCGCTTCGACGCGCAGGGACGGCTGTCCGCTCCGCTCGTCGACGGTCTGGTGACGCAGAACGGTCTGGGTTTCTCGCCGGACAGCCGCACGATGTATCTGAGCGACTCGCATCCGACGGTGCGTCGCGTGTGGGCGTTCGACTTCGATGCCGAGCGCGGTGCGATCAGCAACCGGCGTCTGTTCGTCGACATGCACCAGTATCCGGGACGCCCCGACGGCGCGGCGGTCGATGCCGACGGCGGTTACTGGACGTGTGCCAACGACGGCAGCCGTCTGCTGCGATTCACGCCGGCGGGGGCGCTCGATCGCGAGATCGTGCTGCCGGTGTCGAAGCCGTCGATGTGCGCGTTCGGGGGGCGAGATTTCGATACGCTGTTCGTGACGTCCATTCGTCCGGGGACGAACGCGAACGAACACGACGGTCACGTATTTGCCGTGCGATGCGGCGTGCAGGGATTGCCGGAAACGCCTTATGCCGGATCATTAGCCGGAACATTGGCGGGCACTTTGCCCGAGGCGACGGCAGGCAGTGTGTAGGCGGGGGTACGAAGGTGGCGACGCTGCAAAGAACGACATAAGCGGCGCGCACTGAAGCGGTTCCGGAGGGCTGGCTTACACAAATGGCTATCCGGTGAGGCGGCGGGACGTCGGTCGATCGTGGTGTTCGATCCGGCGTCCCGTTTTGCCATCTGGCGAACTTAATGCACGAAGTCGGTCGTGACGAGCGACTTGCCGCGCGTTTCCGGCAACAGCAACGCGCACACGACGACCAGCAGATAACCGCCGCCCGCCACCATGCCGATGGCCTTCACGAGCGAGCCGGTCTGGGCGAGCGTGCCCACGGCAATCGGGAAGAACGAGCCGATGCCACGCCCAAGGTTGTAGCAGAAACCCTGGCCCGAGCCGCGGATGTGGTTCGGATACAGCTCGGTGAGATACGCACCGATGCCCGCGAAAATCCCCTGCACGACGATGCCCAGCGGGAAGCCGAGCAACAGCATGGCGCTGTCGGTAATGGGCAGCATCGTGTAGACCATGCCGAGCACGAACGAGGCGATGGCGAAGAAGATGAATGCGCCGCGGCGTCCGAGCTTGTCGGAGAGAATCGCGCCGACGATGTAGCCCACGAACGAGCCGACGATCAGCACGATCAGGTACGCGCTCGTGTTGAACACCGACAGACCGCGCACCGTTTTCAGATACGTGGGCAGCCACGTGGTGATCGCGTAGTAGCCGCCGAGCATCCCGGTGCACAGCAGGCTGCCGAGGATCGTCGTCTTCAGATGGTCGCGCGAGAAAATCTGGGTGAAGTTGCCCTGCAACTGGCCTTCGGCGATCTTGCGGCGCGTCTGCGTGAAGATCTCAGGGTCCGACACATTGCGGCGCACATACGTGATCCACAGCGCCGGCACGATGCCGATCCAGAAGCACGCACGCCATGCCGTGCCTTCGTCGAGCACCGCGAAGAAGAACCAGTACAGCAGCGCGGCGGCAGCCCAGCCGACCGACCAACTGCTTTGCACGGTGCCGACCGCTTTCGCACGATGCTGCGGCGAGCGGATCATCTCGCCCATCATCATCGTGACGACCGTCCATTCACCGCCGAATCCGATGCCCTGCAACGTGCGCGTGACGAGCAACTGCCAGAACGAGTTCGTGAAGCCGGAGAGGAACGTGAACAGGCAGAACGTGGCGATGGTCCATTGCAGCACGCGCACGCGGCCGAAGCGGTCCGCGAGAATCCCCGCGAGCCAGCCGCCCACCGCCGACGAGATCAGCGAACTGGTCGCGATCATGCCGGCCTCGCCCTTCGTCATGCCCCATGCGGCGATGAGCGTGGGGATCAGGAACGAATAGATCATGAAGTCGAATGCGTCGACGGCATAGCCGCCGAAGCCCGCATACAGGGCCTTGCGCTCCTTCGTGTTGAGTTCGTTGAACCAGGAAAAAAATGCCATGAAGACTCCTCGGTGGATCGTGTGCTTGTCGTTATGTGCGTGACGTGTGGTGATTGTCATTCGATGCATGGCATCGATGTTTGAGTCCACGTCTGACTCGGGAAAGCGGGTGGCTAATGGCGGTATGACGGATCGCGGACGGCATCACAGCGTGAGACCGCCATCGACATGAATGACTTGTCCGGTGATCTGCCGGGCGTGCGGGCCGAGCAGGAAGACGGCGAGCGCGGCGATGTCGTCGGGCTCGCACAGCCGGCCGGTCGGCGTGGCATCGGCGGCGCGTTGCCATGCGGCCGGATCGATCGCCGAGTGGCCGCTGTCCTTGCGCGTGTAACCGGGCGCGACGCAGTTGATCGTCACTCCAGCGCGCGCGTATTCAGCGGCGGCGCTTTTCGCGAGGGCTTCGATGGCGGCCTTGGCGGCGGCCGTCGCCGGAAAGCCCGGCTGATTCGGTGCAAAGCGGTGCGCGACGAACGAGCTGACGGCGACGACGCTCCCGAATGGCGAGCGTTGCAGGTCGGGCAGCGCGTGGCGCAGCAGCGCGGCGAACGCGCCCGGCATGGCGGCGAGCGTGCGGGCGAAGGCCTCGTCGTCGATGTCAGCCACGGACTGGCGCGTTGCGAAACCGGCGTTGCTCACGCACTGGTCGATGGGGCCGAAGGCGTCGTGTGCGGCGTCGACGAGGCGAGCCGCCATCGAGGTGTCTGTCAGATCGCCGTGCCACACGGCGCAGTGCGCACCGAGGGCTTCGCAATGGCGACGCACGTCCGCCAGTCGCGCCTGACTCTCATCTGACGCGCCACGGGTGTGCAACAGCAAACGGGAATCGGGGGAGGCGAGGCGGCGGGCGATGGCCGCACCGATGCCGGAGGCGGCGCCGGTCACGACGATGGTGCGTCCGGCGGGCGGCTGCACGGGCATCGGCTGGCCGGATGAAGAAACTGGGGTAGTCACGGTGAGCCCGGGTGAAGCCTAAGGGGTGCTCGTGATTATGCCAAACGCCCGGCGCGCCGGACCAGACGCGTCAATATTATTTATGAAGTGAACCAACCGGGGCGCAGCGCCCGTGCCTGCGTGCTCCCCGGCGTCCGATCCATCGTGCCGATCGACATCGACAACCTAGCTCGCGGCCGCCACCGGCGACGACTCGACGCCACCGAGTGCCGGCAGCGTCATGGTGTGCTGATGGAAGCGACCGAGCGTTTCCCGATGCGCCACACTCACGATGGCCGTGCCCGGCAGCCGGGCATGCAGGGCGTCGTACACGGCCGCTTCGGTCTCGACGTCGAGCGCGCTGGTCGCTTCGTCGAGGAACAGATAGTCCGGCTTTTGCAGCAATGCGCGGGCGGCGGCGAGTCGCTGTTGTTCGCCACCCGACAGGCGTCGTGCCCAGTGCGCGGAGGTCTGCAATTCGTCGCTGTATTGCGACAGATTCACCGCGCTCAATGCGTCGCGGCATTCGGCGTCCGTGAAGGTGTCGGGCGGCGACGGGAACGCCAGCGCGGCCTTGAGTGTGTCGATGGGGAGGTAGCTCTGCTGCGAGAGGAAGAGTACGCGGGCGTTGGCGGGGACTTCGATGCGTCCGCTGCCGAACGGCCACAGCCCCGCGAGCGCGCGCAGCATGGTGCTCTTGCCGCAGCCCGAGCGTCCGCGAACCAGCCAGCGCGACCCCGGCGCGAACGCGAACGAACCCGCCACCGTCAGCGGTGTGCCATTGGGCAGCGACAGCGTAAGGTCGGCCGCCGCGTAGGCCGGGGCGTCGTTGACCGTCGCCACCGAGATGCCGCCCTTCTGGGCCGTTTGGGCCGTTTGCGGGGCTTCGTCGATCACGCGCGTGAATTCGCGCAGACGGTTGATTGTCGCCTTCCAGTCGGCCAGTGTCTGGAAACTGTTCACGAACCACGAGAAGCCGTCGCTCACCTGACCGAAGGCGCCGATGATGCGCATCAGCACGCCCAGCGTGAATGCGCCCGCGAAATAGCGCGGCGCGGCCGCCATGATCGGGAAGACGATGGCGATCTGCGCATAGATCGAGTTCGCGAAGATCAGGCGTTTGGTCACGACCATGATCTGCCACCAGTTATCGCGCACCGCACCGAACGCGCCTTTCAGACGCGACAACTCCGCGCCTTCGCCGCGATAGAGCGCGACTTGCTCGGCCGATTCACGCAGACGCACCAGCAGGAAACGGAAGTCGGCTTCGACCTGCTGCTGGCGATAGCTCAGCCCCACGAGCGGGCGGCCGACCTTGAAGATGAAGAACGAGCCGACGATGGCGTACAACGCCGCGACCCACACCATGTAGCCCGGGATCGTGATGTTCATGCCGCCGAGGGCGAAGGACAGCGCGCCGGAAATCGTCCAGAGAATGGTGATGAAGGAGAACAGCGAGACGAGCGTCGTGAGCAGGTCGAGCGACAGCGCGAGCGACGAACTGACGAGCGTGCGGATGTCCTCGGAAATACGCTGGTCGGGGTTGTCGGCGAGGTGATCGCGCTCGATCCGGTAATACGCCTGATGGGCGAACCACTTGGTCAGGTTGGCGTCGGTGACCCACTGACGCCAGCGGATTTCGAGCATCTGCCGGAAGTAGGTACGAAACGTCGCGATGATGATGAAGCTGAACGCTAGCACTGCAAACTCGGCGAGCGACGACTTGAAGACCGGCCAGTTACGTTTGTCGAGTGCGTCGTAGAAGCTGGCGTTCCACGCGTTGAGTCGCACGTTGATGAACACGACCGCCAGATTGAGCGCGATGACGAGGGCGAGCAGCCGTCGGCCTTCCCAGCGCTTTTCGGACACCCAATACGGCCGGATCAGTTGCCACGCGCTGGGATGCTTCGGCGGTCTGGGCGCAGGCGTGGCGGTGACGCCAGAGGCCGGGGCGGCGGGCGGTGTGGGGGACATCGGCGTCTTGGCCATGATCGTCAGGCGGCGCGGCCGCGGTGTGGCTACGTTGTCGAGCGCCGTCGGGCGCCATCTTTGGCTGATTGGACCGCAGTTCCCGATGGTGCGTTGCACGATTTACGGCCTGAGACGCGTGTGACGGGGATTTTCAGTTTACGGACCGTTACAAGGGCCAGGAGATTCGTCGAAAAACGAGACGCCAAGTACGGTAAATCGCGTGCAAACGCCCGGGAAGCCAGCTTGCACGGGCGTCGGCATCTATGTTGTAATGGCTCCGGGCGAAACAGGGGTGCTCCGTAACTGACGTAGGCGGGACGCAGGCGATGGCTTACCATGCGTCACCATGTCAGAGATCATGCGGGGCTGAGAGAGACCCTTTGCACCCGACCCGGGTAATACCGGCGTGGGAAGTTTCCGACTCCTCCAGTGGGGTAAGGTGTCCAACACCGTTTCGTCCTTTGCTTTCATGAGGAAAGGACCCCATGCGTTGCCTTCCACAACACCCTTCGAATTCCCGTGAGTGCCTGCGCGCCTTGATGGCTTGCGCGCGCTCCACGCGTTCCACGGCTAAGCACGTATGAGCGCGGCCACTTCACGTCCTGCCGGGCGTCCCGACGTCGCCGTGCTGGGCGGCGGGCTGTCCGGCCGTCTGCTGGCCTGGCAACTGATTCGCGCCGGTGCGCGCGTGGCGCTCTACGAGCGGGGCGACGCCGATGGCTCGTCAGCCGCCGGCTGGGTGGCCGCCGCCATGCTCGCGCCGCTGGCCGAAGCCGCCGTGGCCGAGCCGAGCATCGTCGAGATGGGCGCCGTCGGTCTGGAGCGCTGGCCCGGACTCATCGACGGACTGCCCGAACACGTCTTCTTCCAACGCAACGGCACGCTGGTCGTGTGGCATCAGCCCGACCGCGCCGAAGCCGTCATGTTCGATCGCCGCATGCGCGCCAACGCGCCGCCGGAACTGCTGCGCGGTGGCGTCGAGCGCATTGCGGGCGCGCAACTGAAAGAGGTCGAGCCGGCGCTCGCCGGGCGCTTCCAGGAAGGGTGGCTGCTGCCGAACGAAGGGCAACTGGATAACCGCCAGTTACTGCGTGCACTTGCCGCCGGGCTGGAAAAGGCGGGCGCCGAGCTGCACTGGCATACCGAGATCGCGGAAGGCGAATATCCCGACGCCGGTCTGGTCGTCGACTGCCGGGGGCTGGGCGCCCGCGAGGCGCTCACGCAACTGCGCGGCGTGCGCGGTGAGGTGGTGCGCATTCACGCGCCGGGGATCGGGTTGCGACGCCCGGTGCGCTTGCTGCATCCGCGCTATCCGATCTACATCGCACCGAAGGAAAACGATCTGTACGTGATCGGCGCGACCGAACTCGAATCGGAAGACATGTCGCCGATGACGGTGCGCTCGGCGCTCGAACTGCTCTCGGCTGCGCACTCGCTGAATCCGGCGTTCGGCGAGGCGCGTATCGTCGAGCTGAACGTCAATTGCCGTCCGGCGCTGCCCGACCATCTGCCGCGTGTGCAGTGGGACGGGGCGCGGTTGCTGCGCGTGAACGGTCTTTACCGTCACGGCTATCTGCTGGCGCCGGCGGTCACGGGAGAAGCCTGCGCGCTGGCGCAGGCATTGATGCAAACGACGGGCGCGCCAACGGGCATCGGGCAAGCGTTCGACTGGGAGACGTGGCGAGCGAGCCGGCCTTGGCCGGACTTGTTCCGTCAGGCATGAGAGGAAGGTGCAGGCGATGGACATCCATATCAATCAACAGACACTGAGCGTGGCCGAGACCGCGACGCTGGCCGAGGCGCTCGCCGCCTACGGCGCCAAACCGCCGTTCGCGGCGGCGATCAACGGGCAGTTCGTGCCCAAGACGCAATACGCCGCGCGCGCGCTCGCGCAGGGCGACAAGATCGACGTCGTGCAACCGGTGGCCGGAGGCTGAAATGAACGCATTCACGGAATCGAACAACGTGGCCGCCAGCAGCACGCGCGACGCGCTCACGCTTTACGACACCCGCTTCGGCAGCCGCTTTCTGCTCGGCACGGCGCGTTACCCGTCGCTGCAGGCGCTTAACGACTCGATCGACGCCGCCCGGCCGGGCATGGTGACGGTAGCGTTGCGCCGTCAGTTGTCGGGCACGGGCGCGCAGGCGTCCGAAGGGCATTTCTGGGAGACGCTGCGCCGCCTGGCGGTGCCGGTGCTGCCCAATACCGCCGGTTGCCACTCGGTGGAGGAGGCGGTGACGACGGCGCAAATGGCGCGCGAAGTCTTCGAGACCGACTGGATCAAGCTCGAACTCATCGGCGACGACTACACGCTTCAGCCTGATCCGTTCGGTCTCGTGACGGCGGCCGAGCAACTCATTCGTGACGGCTTCAAGGTGCTGCCGTACTGCACGGAAGATCTGGTGCTGTGCCGCCGTCTGCTGGACGTCGGCTGTCAGGCGCTGATGCCGTGGGGCGCCCCGATCGGCACGGGCAAGGGCGTGATCAATCCGTATGGCCTGCGTCTGCTGCGCGACCGGTTGCCGGACACGCCGCTGATCGTCGACGCGGGTCTGGGCCTGCCGTCGCACGCCTGTCAGGTGATGGAGTGGGGCTACGACGGCGTGCTGCTCAACACCGCTGTGGCGCTTGCCGCGCAGCCGGTCGAGATGGCCGGGGCGTTCGCCGGGGCGATCAAGGCCGGACGTGCCGCATGGCTCGCGGGGCCGATGGCCGAGCGCGAGAGCGCCGAAGCGAGCACGCCGGTCGTCGGGGTGCCGTTCTGGCATCAGACAGGCGCCTGATCGCGACCTGCACAGACAGACCACTGCCGGACATCAGACCAACAAGGACTTTTCATGACGACGCACGCTGGCGCCGCCGGGCTTTCGCACGTCCAGTGCCTGCCTACCGACGAACCTCTCGCGAACGCATGGCGGCAGGCGGCCGACGGGATTCGCGCACGGCTCGCGCCGTGGCCGTCGAGCGCAACGTCGCCTGACTGGCGTCTGCATGCCAGCACGCCCGAAGCCGCAACCCAAGGTGACGTGGTCTGGCTGCCGCTCGTGCCCGAGCACGGGTTGGGCACGATGGCATCCGTCAAGGTAGAGGCGTGGCGTGCGAGCGGCGCGGTCGTGCTGTGCACCGGCGCGACGGCGCAGGGGCATGTGCAGGACACGCTCTACACGAGCGACGGCGTCTATCGCGTGACGGGCGTCGACGATCCGTCGTTCTTCCCGGCGTTTGCCGCGTTCCTCGACTGCGGTTTCGAACCCCACGATGCGCTCGTGCTGGCCCGCGCCTGGCGCACCGACGGCAGTCATGCGCGCAAGGGAGATGAAGGGGATGCCGATACGTTGGGCGCATGGCCGACCCGGCTGGAGACGTTTCCTACCGTGCTCGGACAAGTGCCGTCGCCGGGACGCTTCCCCGAGTGCCCGGCGCGTCTCGGGCTCTATCCGGTGCTGCCCGACGCCGACTGGTGCGAGCGCATGGCCGAACTTCAGGTCGGCACGGTGCAATTGCGCATCAAGGATCCGGCGCATCCCAGGTTGCGCTCGGAGATCGAGCGGACGGTTGCCGCCGGACGACGTGTGACGCGTGACAGCGCGTGGTTCATCAACGATCACTGGCGCGAAGCCGCGCAAGCCGGGGCGTACGGGGTGCATCTCGGTCAGGAAGACATGGCGGCGCTCTCGGCCGACGAAGTCGCCGCACTGCACGCGAGCGGCATGCGTCTGGGCATCAGCACGCACGGCTATTACGAGATGCTGGCCGCGCATCATTTCCGTCCGAGCTATCTGGCCGTCGGCGCCGTGTTTCCGACCACGACCAAAGTGATTGCCACGGCCCCGCAAGGGCTGGCGAAGCTCGCGCGTTACGTGAAGCTCATCGCACCGCATTACCCGCTCGTGGCGATCGGCGGCATCGATGCGACCAATCTGTCACAGGTGCTCGCTACCGGTGTGGGAAGTGCGGCGGTCGTTCGGGCCGTGACGGAAGCGTCCGATGTGGCGGGTGCGGTGAAAGGGATGCAGCAGGCATTCGCGCGACGGGCTTGAGCCGGTCGTGTCCTGAGCGTTCGGTGATGCGCGCAGCGACGGTGCCGTGCAGGCCGCGAGATGGCGTCAGCCGAGGATCGGGAGGCTACAGCGTGCGGGTCATGAATACCGCGCCGTTTCCGTAGCCTGCGAGTTTGGCGGCGATTTGCGGGGAGACGTCTGCCATCACCTCGTAGCCGAAGCGCGCCCAGAATCCCTGTGACTGCTGCACCGCGACAAGGGCCGATGCCTGCAAGCCGAGCGATTGCGCGTCGCTCAGGGCGGCCGCGTAGAGCTGACCGGCGACGCCCGCGCCCCGGGTGCGCGGCGCCAGCGCCATGTCGTGCACGTACCAGCAGTCGGCGCGTGTCGGCAGGGTGTCGAGAATGGTGTCCAGCGGCGGCGGGGCGCTCAGATGCCACGGGTGCGTGAACAAATAGCCCGCAATGTCGTTGCGGGTCACCCCGGCATCGACCGCGACCCAGCAGGTGCCCGGCGACAGTCGCAATCGCGACGCGAGCGTGGCTTCCGATTCGAGCATGACCTCACCGTAAGCGAGTGCCTGCACTGCCAGTACGTGGGGAAGGTCGCCGATTCGCATCGGACGGATCCGAAAGTTCGGCGTCACCGCAGAATGCGACCGTATGGGAGGGAAAGGCTTGGGGCTGGGAGATGACATCCCGATCAACGATTTATTGCGTGAAACGTCGTATTGTAGCAACGGCGCAACACCGGTGTCCCGACGCGTGCAGATAAGTCCTTGCCACCGTTAGGTTTTTGCATCGTTGCGCACGTTGGAACGTGATGCGGCGAACCGGCGCGGGACCTGTAAAATCCCGCCGAGCTACGCCGTTCCTTGCTTTCGCCGATTGGGCTTGGACGGCATCGATTGGTAATCCCCCCTATAATTGGCGTTTTGCGCCGCACTATAAGATCTGAAACGTGCCTATCCCGAATCCGGAAAATCTGCTCGAATTACGCGACGTCAGCTTCGGTTATGGCGAACGTCTCGTGCTTTCCGGGCTGAATATGCGGTTTCCCCGCGGCAAGGTCATTGCCGTCATGGGCGGTTCGGGCTGCGGCAAGACGACCGTCCTGCGCCTGATCGGGGGGCTCGTGCATGCCAGTCGCGGTGAAGTCGACTTCGACGGCACGGACGTCTCCACGCTCGATCGCGATGGCTGGTATCGCCTGCGTCGTCGCATGGGCATGCTGTTTCAGTTCGGCGCGCTCTTCACCGACATGACGGTGTTCGACAACGTCGCATTCCCGCTGCGCGAGCATACCCGTCTCGACGAAGACCTGATTCGCGATCTCGTGCTGATGAAGCTCAATGCCGTGGGCCTGCGTGGCGCACGCGACATGAAGCCGGCCGAGATTTCCGGCGGGATGGCGCGTCGTGTGGCGCTCGCCCGCACTATCGCGCTGGACCCGGATCTCGTCATGTACGACGAGCCGTTCACCGGGCTGGATCCGATTTCGATGGGTATCACCGCGAACCTGATTCGTAAGCTCAATGACGCGCTGGGCGCGACGTCTATCATCGTGTCGCATGACGTTGCGGAGACGTTCGCCATCGCCGACTACATCTATTTCATTAGCGAAGGCCGCATTGCCGCCGAGGGTTCGCCCGATGCGCTGCGTGCCTCGAACGATCCGACGGTGCGCCAGTTCATCGACGCCCAGCCGGACGGCCCCGTGAAGTTCCAGTATCCCGCGCCGCCGCTGGCGGAAGATTTCGGCATCGGAGCGCGTGCATGATCACCACTATCGGCAGTTTCGTTCGCGGCCACGTCGAGCGCCTGGGTTACGGCGCCCGCATGTTCCTGCGCATGCTCACGTCGAGCGGCGCGTTGCTGCGCCGGCCGCGTCTGGTGACCGATCAGATTCACTTCGTCGGTAACTACTCGTTCGTGATCATTGCCGTCTCGGGGCTTTTCGTCGGCTTCGTGCTCGGCCTGCAAGGCTATTACACACTCAACAAGTACGGCTCGGAGCAGGCGCTCGGTCTGCTCGTGGCGCTTTCGCTGGTGCGCGAGTTGGGACCGGTGGTCACGGCGCTGTTGTTCGCCGGGCGTGCGGGTACGTCGCTCACCGCCGAGATCGGTCTGATGAAGGCGGGCGAACAACTGACCGCGATGGAGATGATGGCGATCGATCCGATCGCCCGCGTGGTCGCGCCGCGCTTCTGGGCGGGCGTCATCGCCATGCCGATTCTCGCGGCGATCTTCTCGGCGATCGGTATCTTCGGCGGTTATCTCGTCGGCGTACAACTGATCGGCGTGGATTCCGGCGCGTTCTGGTCGCAGATGCAAGGCGGCGTGGACGTGTGGTCGGACGTCGCGAACGGCGTCGTCAAGAGTATCGTGTTCGGCATTGCCGTCACGTTCATTGCGCTTTATCAGGGCTTCGAAGCACAGCCGACGCCGGAAGGCGTGTCGCGTGCTACGACGCGTACGGTCGTGCAGGCATCGCTGGCGGTTCTCGGCCTCGACTTCCTGCTCACGGCTCTCATGTTCAGCTAACGGGCCGGCTCGCCTGCCAATAGATAGACAGACAGTTTGCGCACACTGACACAATGAAAAAACACCCCCTCGACTTCTGGGTTGGCCTGTTCGTGGTTATCGGCTTCGCAGCGCTGCTGTTCCTCGCGCTCAAGGCCGGTAATCTGAGTTCGCTTTCGTTCTCGAATACATACCCGGTGACGGTGCGCTTCGACAACATCGGCGGTCTGAAGCCGCGCGCTGCCGTGAAGAGTGCCGGCGTGGTGGTGGGCCGCGTAGGGTCGATCCAGTTCGACGACAAGCGCTACCTGGCCGACGTCACGCTCAACATCGATTCGCAATATCAGTTCCCGAAGGACTCGTCGGCGAAGATTCTGACGTCGGGTCTGCTCGGCGAGCAATACATCGGGCTCGAACCCGGGGGTGATGATCAGATGCTCAAGGGCGGTGATACGATCACGCTCACGCAGTCTGCCATCGTGCTCGAGAACCTGATCGGCCAGTTCCTGTACAACAAGGCAGCAGACGCCGGCGGCGCCCAATCGGGCGGCGCTTCGGCGGCACCGGCGACGGCACCCGCACCGGCGCCAGGGGCAGCAACGGCAACCCAAGGAAAATAAGAGAAAATGACCAGCTTCCGTACTTCGGCAGTGTTGGCCGCCGGCGCGTTGGCGCTGGCCGGATGCGCCACCGTCACCAATCCCAATCCCGCCGACCCCGTCGAAGGTTTCAACCGTTCGATGTACAAGTTCAACGACACGCTCGACAAAGCGGTGCTCGTGCCGGTCGCGAAGGGTTACCGTTTCACCGTGCCGGAACCGGCGCGTGACATGGTCACGAACTTCTTCTCCAACGTGGGCGACGTATACAACTTCGCCAACAACCTGCTTCAGCTGGAAGTCACGGCCGCTGTGCAGGATCTGATGCGTATCACGATCAACACGGTGTTCGGCGTCGGCGGTCTGGTCGACTTCGCTACGCCGGCCGGTCTGCCCAAGCACAGTCAGGACTTCGGCGTGACGCTGGGCAAGTGGGGCGTGCCTGACGGTCCTTACCTCGTGCTGCCGCTGCTCGGCCCGAGCACGGTGCGCGACACGGTCGGTATGGCCGGCAACATGTTCATCGACCCGACTTCGTACATCAAGCCGGACTGGGTGAGCTACTCGCTGTATGGCGTTCGCCTCGTGAACACGCGCGCCAACCTGCTCGACGCGTCGAACCTGCTCGAAGCCGCTGCGCTCGATCCGTACTCGTTCACGCGCGATGCGTATCTGGCCCGTCGTAAGTATCTGATCAACGGCGGTGCATCGAACGACGCCTCCCTGCCGAACTACGAAGAGGAAGATGGTGCCGCAGGTGCGGCCGGGGCAGCCGGCGGTACGAGCGGTCAGCCGATGCCCGCCAAGCCTGCGTCCGGTGCCAGCGCACCAGCGCCGGCTTCGGGCGCGCAAGGCGAGTCGGAAGTGCCGCAAGGTTCGCCGGTGCCGGGCAAGATGGTGCCGGGGGGGCTGCCGTTCCGTCGCTGAGCGGGTCTCGATAGTCGCCGGTAGCGGCTGATGTTACCGGTCGCGACTCGCTGATGTGTCGCTAGCGTCGTCGATCGCAAGTCCTTCGGCGTCGATCTGAAAAAATGAAGGGGCGCCCCGCAGGCCGGGGCGTCGACGGCAGATGTCCTGCCCGATGGCGGGGCAACAGTTTGTTACACGACACTGCCGTCATTCCGAGAACTCCCGACGCGACGCGGGTATCCAAACCCGCAACACTCGTCACTCGAAAGAGGAAGTCCACAATGAAGAAGTTCTGGCTCATTCCCGTCATGGCTTTCATGACGTACACCGCCGCTGGCTCGGCGATGGCACAGGCTCAGGCCCCCGATGCGCTCGTCAAGCAGACCGTCACCGAAGTGATGGCCGCCGCCAAGAGCGACCCGAACATCCAGAAGGGCGACCTGAACAGCATCACGCGTCTGGTCGAGCAGAAGATCCTGCCGCACGCGGACTTCACCAAGACCACGCAGCTGGCCACCGGCCCGGCATGGCGCCAGGCCACCCCGCAACAGCGTGAGCAACTCACCGCGCAGTTCAAGTCGTTGCTGCTGCGCACGTACGCCGGCGCCATCGCACAGATTCGCGATCAGCAGGTCGACTACAAGCCGTTCCGCGGTCAGCCCGGCGATACCGACGCCGTGGTGTACACCAGCGTCATCAACAACGGTCAGCCGATCGAGCTCGACTACCGTCTGTACAAGACGCAAACCGGCGAATGGAAGCTGTACGACCTGAACGTGCTCGGCGCCTGGCTGATCCAGACGTACAAGACGCAGTTCAGCGAGAAGATCAACCAGTCGGGCATCGACGGGCTGATTCAGTTCCTGACCCAGCGTAACCAACAACTCGCAGGTGGCAAGTAAGTCCATGCTCGCGTTGCAGACCGACCTGACTCACGATACTGCCGGCGACGTCCTCGCGCAGGCCATCGATCGCATCGACGCAGGCGAGACCCAGGTCGACTGCGCCGGGCTCACGCGTTTCGACTCGTCGGCGCTGGCGGTGCTGCTGGCGTTGCGCCGTCACGCGAGTCGGCGGGGCGCGACGTTGGCGTTCACTAACTTGCCGGCAGGCTTGGCCAGTCTCGCGCTGGTGTACGGTGTCGACCATCTGCTCTCAAGCTGATTCGTTTGGCCGCACTGCCGCCTGACGAAGAAGCGCCGTCTCCGAACGGCGCTTTTTTTATGGGCGTGCGCGAACTGGCGCGAATGTGCGGTGGCGTGCAGTCACCGTGAGGCACCTTGGGCGCGATCCCTGCGTTACCGGGGTTACAGCGCCGGACCCCCGGGTGTGAGCACGGCCGCCACCGGCTTCCTTTATAATCAGGGGTTTTCTGCCGACTTTTGGGCAGTGACCCCCTCCCGGGCATCGACGTTGCCATCATGGCAGTGCATGCGATCCCAAAAACAATAATGGCGTACCCGTCGATACGGGTGCGTGCAGTCCATGGCCGCCATCGAAATCCGTAACGTCAAAAAACGCTATCAGGCGTTGCAGGCGCTCAAAGGCGTCAGCTTCTCGATCGAAGAAGGCGAATTCTTCGGTCTGCTCGGGCCCAACGGCGCGGGCAAGACTACGCTGATCAGCATTCTCGCGGGCCTTGCGCGCGCGGATTCGGGCAACATCAGCGTGCTCGGTCACGATGTAGTGCGCGACTACCGCAGCGCCCGTCGCAAGCTCGGCGTGGTGCCGCAGGAACTCGTCTTCGATCCTTTCTTCTCGGTGCGCGAAACGCTGCGTATTCAGTCCGGCTATTTCGGACTCAAGCGTAACGACGACTGGATCGACGAAGTGATGGCTAACCTCGATCTGACCGACAAGGCGAACGCGAACATGCGTCAGCTCTCGGGCGGCATGAAGCGACGCGTGCTGGTGGCGCAGGCGCTGGTGCATCGCCCGCCGGTGATCGTGCTCGACGAGCCGACCGCCGGCGTCGACGTCGAACTGCGTCAGACACTCTGGAAGTTCATCTCGCGCCTGAATCGCGAAGGTCACACCATCGTGCTGACCACCCACTACCTCGAAGAAGCCGAAGCGCTGTGCGACCGCATCGCCATGCTCAAGCGCGGTGAAGTCGTAGCGCTCGAACGTACCGCGTCGCTGTTGCAGCGGTTCGCCGGCACGCGCCTCGTGCTGCGCTTCAAGCAAGGCACGTTGCCTGCCGAGCTGCGTCCGTTGCTGGTCGACGGCCAGGATACGGGCGGGCATCAGTTCGCGTTGCGTCTGTCGGGCTGCGACGAAGTGGAATCCATTCTCGCCACCTGCCGTGCGGCGGGCGGTATCGTCGAGGACATCGACATTCAGAAGGCCGATCTCGAGGACGTATTCGTGCAGATCATGTCGGGCTCGCGTGCACAGGAGGTGACGGCATGATCGGCTTTCGCACGCTGTTCTACAAGGAAGTGCTGCGCTTCTGGAAGGTGAGCTTCCAGACCGTGGCCGCGCCGGTGCTCACCGCGCTGCTGTATCTCATGATCTTCGGCCACGTGCTCGAAGATCGCGTGAAGGTCTACGACCAGATCACGTACACGTCCTTCCTCGTGCCCGGGCTGGTGATGATGAGCGTGTTGCAGAACGCGTTCGCGAACAGTTCGTCGTCGCTGATCCAGTCGAAGATCACGGGCAATCTCGTGTTCGTGCTGCTGCCGCCGCTCTCGCACTGGGAGATGTTCGGTGCGTACGTGCTGGCAGCGGTCGTGCGCGGGCTGGCGGTCGGCTTCGGTGTCTTCGTGGTGACGGTCACGTTCACGCATCTCACATTTGCCGCACCATTGTGGATCATTAGCTTCGCCTTCCTCGGCGCGGCGATTCTCGGCACGCTGGGGCTGATCGCGGGCATCTGGGCCGAGAAGTTCGACCAGCTCGCCGCGTTCCAGAACTTCCTGATCATGCCGGCGACGTTCCTCGCGGGCGTGTTTTACTCGATTCATTCGCTGCCGCCTTTGTGGCAGGCTGTCTCGCATTTCAACCCGTTCTTCTACATGATCGACGGGTTCCGGTACGGCTTCTTCGGCGTGTCCGACGTGGCCCCGACGACGAGCCTCACCGTTGTCGGTGCGACTTTCCTGATACTCGCAACCGTGGCGCTCAATCTGCTGCGCCGCGGCTACAAACTGCGTCACTGAACTTCTCCAGGATCAGCAATGCTGCCTACCCCCGAACAAATCAAACAGTACATCGAAGCCGGCCTGGCTTGCGAGCACGTGGCCGTCGAAGGTGACGGTCAGCACTTCTTCGCGACCATCGTGAGCGCACAGTTCGAAGGCAAGCGCCTCATCGCGCGCCACCAGCTCGTGTACGGCGCGCTGGGCGATCGCATGAAGGCCGAAATCCACGCGCTCTCGATGAAGACGCTCACGCCGGCGGAGTATCAGGCGCAATGAGGATTACGCAAGAAAGCGCTGGCGCCGCCGGCAACGGTGAGACTGTCGCCGGCGAGCGAGTGGCCGCGGACCACCTGGAAATCGAAGGCGGCGAGCGGCTGGCAGGCGAGATTACGGTCTCGGGTGCGAAGAACGCGGCGCTGCCCATTCTGTGTGCAAGCCTGTTGACGGCCGAGCCGCTGGTGCTGGGCAATGTCCCCGATCTGCATGACGTGCGTACCATGCTCACGCTGCTCGCGCGCATGGGCGTGAAGGTCGAGCGCCACGGCGAGTCCGTGACGCTGGATGCTTCGCACATCACCGAACCGGCAGCCCCCTACGATCTGGTCAAGACCATGCGGGCGTCGATTCTGGTGCTCGGCCCGCTGCTCGCCCGTTGCGGCGAAGCGCGTGTGTCGCTGCCCGGCGGTTGCGCCATCGGCGCGCGGCCCGTCGATCAGCACATCAAGGGCTTGCAGAAGATGGGCGCCGAGATCACGCTCACGCACGGCGACATCGTCGCGCGCGTGTCGCGTCTGCGCGGCGAGACGCTGGTGACCGACATGATCACCGTCACGGGTACGGAAAACCTACTCATGGCGGCGACGCTGGCCGACGGCGTGACCGTGCTGGCCAATGCCGCGCGCGAGCCGGAAGTGACCGATCTGGCCAATCTGCTCGTGAAGATGGGCGCGAAGATCGAAGGCATCGGCACCGATCGTCTGGTGGTGACGGGTGTGGCCCGTCTGCATGGGGCGACGCACGACGTCGTGCCCGATCGTATCGAGGCGGGCACGTTCCTGTGCGCGGCAGTTGCCACGCGCGGGGATATCACGCTGCGCCGTGTGGTTCCGGGTACGCTCGACGCCGTCATCGAGAAGCTGCGGGAAACCGGCGCGAACGTAACCGGCGGTGCGGACTGGCTGCGCGTGCAGATGGATCGTCGCGCGCAGGCGGTGAGTTTCCGGACGTCCGAGTACCCGGCGTTCCCGACCGACATGCAGGCCCAGTTCATGGCGCTGAACTGCATTGCACAAGGCGCGTCGCAGGTCGTCGAGACGATCTTCGAGAACCGCTTCATGCACGTGCAGGAATTGACGCGTCTGGGCGCGAATATCGGTATCGAAGGCAACACGGCGCGCATTTCGGGCGTCGAGCGCCTGTCCGGTGCGCATGTCATGGCCACCGACCTGCGTGCGTCCGCCAGCCTGATCGTCGCGGGGCTGACGGCCGATGGCCGCACGCTCGTCGACCGTATTCATCACCTCGATCGCGGCTATCATCGTATCGAGGCCAAGTTGTGCGCCGTGGGCGCGCGAATCCGGCGTGTCGAAGCACGCCAGGGAGAGATTGCATGAGTTCCGCCAAGTCGGCTACGTCGGCCAAGCCGCTAGCCCAACCGTTGACGCTGGCGCTCTCGAAAGGGCGTATCTTTACGGAGACGCTGCCGTTGCTGGCAGCCGCCGGCATCGAAGTCACGGAAGACCCGGAGACCTCGCGCAAGCTGATTCTGCCGACGACCGATCCGAACCTGCGCGTCATCATCGTACGGGCGACGGACGTGCCGACGTACGTGCAGTACGGCGCGGCCGACTTCGGCGTGGCGGGCAAGGACGTGCTCATCGAGCACGGCGGCGGCGGTCTGTATCAGCCGATCGATTTGAACATTGCGCGTTGCCGCATGTCTGTGGCTGTACCGAACGGCTTCGATTATGCCAACGCGGTACGTCAGGGCGCGCGCCTGCGGGTGGCGACCAAGTACGTGCATGTGGCGCGCGAGCACTTCGCCGCCAAGGGCGTGCACGTCGACCTGATCAAGCTGTATGGCTCGATGGAGCTGGGCCCGCTCGTGGGGCTGGCCGACGCGATCGTCGATCTGGTGAGCACCGGCGGCACGCTGCGGGCCAACAATCTGGTGGAAGTGGAGGAGATCATGGACATCTCGTCCCGCCTCGTGATCAATCAGGCTGCGCTCAAGTTGAAGCGCGAGTCGTTGCAGCCTATTCTGGATGCCTTCGAGCAGGCGTCCCGGCAAACAGTATGAAACTCGACATTCGCAAACTCGATTCGACCGCCGAAGGCTTCGCGAAGCAGTTGCGCGACGTGCTCGCGTTCGAGGCGAGCGAAGACGCCGCCATCGACCGTGCGGCCGCTGAAATCCTCGCCGATGTGAAGACCCGCGGTGACGCGGCCGTCATCGAATACACCAACAAGTTCGACCGTCTGAGCGCGCCCGACATGGCGGCGCTGGAACTGCCGGCCGACGTGCTGGCCGCCGCGCTCGAGAGCCTTGAGCCGAAGCGTCGGGCAGCCCTCGAAGCTGCGGCCGCGCGCGTGCGTGCCTATCACGAGAAGCAGCGCATCGAATGCGGCAGCCATAGCTGGCAGTACACCGAGTCCGACGGCACGGTGCTGGGCCAGAAGGTCACGCCGCTCGATCGCGTGGGCATCTACGTGCCGGGCGGCAAGGCAGCGTACCCGTCTTCCGTGCTGATGAACGCCATTCCGGCGCGCGTGGCGGGCGTCAAGGAAATCGTCATGGTCGTGCCCACGCCGGATGGCGTGCAGAACCCGCTGGTGCTCGCCGCGGCGCACATCGCCGGGGTGGACCGCGTGTTCACCATTGGTGGCGCGCAGGCGGTCGGCGCGCTGGCGTACGGCACCGAGACGGTGCCGGCGGTGGACAAGATCGTCGGCCCGGGCAATGCCTTCGTGGCCGCGGCCAAGCGTCGTGTGTTCGGTACCGTCGGTATCGACATGATCGCCGGTCCGTCGGAAATTCTCGTGATCTGCGACGGCTCGACGGACCCCGACTGGGTCGCGATGGACCTGTTCTCGCAAGCCGAGCACGACGAACTCGCGCAGTCGATCCTGCTGTGCCCCGATGCCGAGTACATCGCCCGCGTGTACGCCTCGCTGGAGCGTCAGATCGACGACATGCCGCGTCGCGACGTGATCGCCGCATCGCTGCAAGGCCGTGGCGCGCTCGTGAAGGTGCGCGATATGGCGGAAGCCTGCGAGATCGCCAACGTGATCGCGCCCGAGCACCTCGAAATCTCCGCCGAGACGCCTCAGCAGTGGGGCGACAAGATCCGCCACGCCGGTGCGATCTTCCTCGGCAAGTTCACGAGCGAAAGCCTGGGCGACTACTGTGCCGGTCCGAACCACGTGCTGCCGACGTCGCGCACTGCGCGTTTCTCGTCGCCGCTGGGTGTGTACGACTTCATCAAGCGTTCGAGCCTCATCGAAGTGAGCGAGGGCGGTGCCCGCATGCTCGGCGAGATCGCGGCCGAACTGGCGTACGGCGAAGGCCTGCAAGCGCACGCGCGCAGCGCCGAATACCGTCTGCACCACGAGTCCTGACATGCGCGACGACGCCCTGCGGCCCGCGTATTGTCAAACGACGCCGGCCACGGCCCGGCGTCGGACCCGCGCAAACGCCTCCCTTTCCCTGTTGTTGCTGCCGCTGCCAGCCCGCTTGATGCGGGCTGTGCTGCGCGCTGTCGTGTCCATCGTTGGCCTGTTCGGCTTCGGCCTGGCTGCCAGCACGGCCGCGCATGCGGCCGGTAATTACTGTCAGCACGCTACGTTCGAAGGCGCTTCCGTCGAGAAGATGACGGTGTGCGTGCGACGTCAGGCGTTCGATAACGACGTCTACGTGCTGCGGCTGGACGGCAAGACCGCGCTGCGCGGCACCGACGACGAGGTCGCGCACGGCGTGTTCGGCCGTGTGGGCAACCGGCTCGTCGCCATGCGTTGCGAAGCCGAGGAGTCTCGGACCCGGGTGAGCCCGGCCGTGGCGCAGGCGTTGTCGTGGCAGACGGGCGTGCGCGTGCAGCGTATTACCGATGCGCTCGGCAGCGTTGAGACCGGTCGACGCTGTACCGTCAAGATCGACGGTGCGGACGCCGGGTTGCTCACGTTCGCGTTCAACTGACACTCATCTTCGGCCAACGTCATTCCCTCACACTCATCGCCATGTCCGTCAGCCAAGTGATCCGCCCCGATGTGCTCGCCATGAGCACGTACCCCGTGCCCGATGCCAGCGGCTTCCTCAAGCTCGACGCCATGGAGAATCCCTACGGCCTGCCCGATGCGCTGCGCACCGCGCTGGGGCAGCGGCTGGCCGACGTGGCGCTCAACCGCTACCCGGCGCCGCGTCCGCAAGCGCTGCTGGAGAAGCTCGCCCGCACGATGCGCGTGCCGGCCGGGGCGAAGCTGCTGCTGGGCAATGGCTCGGACGAAATCATCAGCATGATCGCCATGGCGACGGCGCGTCCGGGCGCGGCGGTCATCGCGCCGATGCCGGGGTTCGTGATGTACGAGATGTCGTCGCGCTTTGCGGGCATCGAGTTCGTCGGCGTGCCGCTGCGTCCCGATTTTTCGCTCGATATGTCGGCGATGCTGGGTGCGATCGCGGCGCACCCGGGCGCGGTGGTGTATCTGGCGTATCCGAACAACCCGACGGGCAACCTGTTCGCCGACGCGGATATTGAGACGCTGGTGCGCGCCGCCGGCAATGGGCTCGTGGTGATCGACGAGGCCTACCAGCCGTTTGCCGGCAAGACGTGGATGCCGCGCGTGATGGAATTCCCGAACCTGCTGGTCATGCGCACCGTCTCGAAGCTCGGCCTGGCGGGCATTCGTCTGGGTTATGTCGCGGGCAGCAGCGAGTGGCTGGACCAGCTCGACAAGGTGCGTCCGCCCTATAACGTCAACGTGTTGACGCAGGCATGCGCCGAATTCATGCTCGATCATCTCGACGTGCTCGACGCCCAGGCGGCCGAATTGCGCGCTGAGCGCGCGCGGCTGGCGGCTGCCGTGGCGGCGCTGCCCGGGGTGACGGTGTTCCCCAGCGACGCCAATTTCCTGCTGGTGCGTGTGCCGGAAGCCGACAAAACCCACGCTGGCCTGCTCGCGCACAAGGTGTTGATCAAAAACGTGGGTAAAATGCACGTATTGCTGGCCAATTGCCTCAGATTGACGGTCGGTACCCCCACGGAGAATGCAGCCATGGTCAACGCCCTGGCGGCATCGCTCTAACAAGCTATACGACGAGAACTCACCATCATGCGCATTGCGGAAGTCGTTCGCGATACCAGCGAAACGCAAATACGCGTCAAGATCGACCTGGACGGCACCGGCCGTAAGACCCTCGATACCGGCGTGCCGTTTCTGGACCACATGCTCGACCAGATCGCGCGCCACGGCCTCATCGATATGGATATCGAGGCCAAGGGCGATACCTACATCGACGACCACCATACGGTGGAAGACGTCGGTATCACGCTGGGCATGGCGGTTGCCAAGGCCATCGGCGACAAGAAAGGTATCGTGCGCTACGGCCATAGCTACGTGCCGCTCGACGAAGCGCTCTCGCGCGTGGTGATCGACTTCTCGGGTCGTCCGGGCCTCGAATTCCATGTGCCTTTCACGCGTGCTCGCGTGGGCAACTTCGACGTCGACCTGCTCATCGAATTTTTCCGCGGCTTCGTGAATCACGCGGGCGTCACGCTCCATATCGACAACCTGCGCGGCATCAACGCCCATCACCAGTGCGAAACGGTGTTCAAGGCGTTCGGTCGCGCATTGCGCATGGCGGTCGAGATCGATCCGCGTGCGGCGGGTGTCGTGCCGTCCACGAAGGGTAGCCTCTGAAGGTTGCGAAAGGTCTGTGAGCGGTTCGTGATGCCAGCCTGAACGGCGTCACGCGCCGGATAGCCCGCCGGACGAAAGTCCGGCGCCCCTGCGAAGATTCATCGACCGGCCGGACGCCGGGGATCGTGCCCCATGCGCTCCGGATCGTCCGGTGGCCTCCTATGACGCTCGACGCCTTCAAGTTCTTCATCTCGCTGCTGGCGCTGATCAACCCGCTTGGGGCGATCCCGCTGTTCATCAGCCTGACATCCGCGCAGACGCGCGAAGAGAAGCGCCATACGATTAAGGTCGCGGCGATTGCCGTGGCGCTTGTGGTCGCGGGGTCGGGCCTGTTCGGTGAGACGATCATCCGCTTCTTCGGCATCTCGATTGCGTCGCTGGAAGTCGGCGGCGGGGTCATCATGTTGCTCATGGCGGTGAACATGATCAACGCGCAGACGGGCAACACCCGGGCGACGGCGGAAGAGCGTCATGAAGCGGAGGAGCGGCCGAACATCGCCGTGGTGCCGCTCGCGATCCCGCTGCTGACCGGTCCGGGCACGATCAGTACCGTGATCATCTACTCGGGACGCGCGCACGGCTGGGCGCAGATTCTGGCGCTCATGGCGATCGGCGTGGGTGTCGGGGCGGTGTGCTGGGTGGCGTTGCGCAGTGCGAGCCGGATCGAAGGCTGGCTCGGGCGCACGGGCATCAACATCGGCACGCGTCTGATGGGGTTGATCCTCTCGGCGCTGGCCGTGGAATTCATTATCGATGGTTTGAAAATACTGCTGCCGGGTTTGAGATGAATAAGATTGCGATTGTCGACTACGGAATGGGCAACCTGCGCTCGGTCTATCAGGCGCTGCGGGCCGCAGCCCCCGAGGCCGACGTGAGCATCAGCAGCGACGCCGCCGAGATTCGCGCCGCCGACCGCGTGGTGCTGCCGGGTCAGGGCGCGATGCGCGACTGCATGGGCTGCCTGAACGAATCGGGGCTGCGCGAGGCGGTTGTCGAGGCTGCTGCCACCAAGCCGATGTTCGGCGTGTGCGTGGGCGAGCAGATGCTGTTCGACATGTCGGACGAGGGCAACACGCCCGCGCTCGGCCTGCTGCCGGGGCGCGTGGTGCGTTTCGACCTCGAGGGCCAGGTGCAGGACGACGGCTCGCGCTTCAAGGTGCCGCAGATGGGCTGGAACCGTGTGCGCCAGACGCAGGGCGGTCACCCGATCTGGGCCGGCGTGCCCGACGACAGCTACTTCTACTTCGTGCACAGCTACTACGTTGTGCCCGCCAAGCCCGAACTGACGGCCGGCGAGACGGTCTACGGAGTGCCCTTTACCTGTGCTGTGGCCCAAGATAATATCTTCGCCACTCAGTTTCACCCGGAAAAGAGCGCCCAGGCCGGCCTTGCGCTTTATCGCAATTTTGCGCAGTGGAAGCCCTGATGAAATCCCGTGCGGTATGGTGGCTCCCGGTTTCCTCCCAGAGCGTGCTCTCCATCACGGCTTATACTGTGTCATGTTGATGAACCCGATCCCGATGCGCCGTTGTCCGGCAAGACCGGGGTCGGTTTTGTGTTGTCCGCGTACTTCGCGAATCCCTTTTACTTCCCACTAGCGACGTTTCACGATTGCCTATGCTGCTCATCCCGGCCATCGACCTTAAAGACGGTCAATGTGTTCGCCTCAAACAAGGCGACATGGATCAAGCCACCGTATTCTCGGAGGACCCCGCCGCCATGGCCCGACATTGGGTCGATCAGGGCGCGCGCCGTCTCCATCTGGTGGACTTGAACGGCGCATTTGCTGGCAAGCCGCGTAACGAAGCGGCCATCCGCGCCATCATTCAGGAAGTGGGCGCCGACATCCCAGTGCAACTGGGCGGCGGCATTCGTGACCTGGGTACCATCGAGCGCTACCTCGACGACGGTCTGTCGTACGTCATCATCGGTACGGCGGCGGTGAAGAACCCGGGCTTCCTGCGCGATGCGTGCAGCGCGTTCGGCGGCCACATCATCGTCGGCCTCGACGCCAAGGACGGCAAGGTCGCCACCGACGGCTGGAGCAAGCTCACCGGCCACGAAGTCGTGGATCTGGCGCGCAAGTTCGAGGATTACGGCGTCGAGTCGATCATCTACACCGACATTGGCCGCGACGGCATGCTCCAGGGCATCAACATCGACGCGACCGTGCGCCTCGCGCAGGCCGTGACGGTGCCGGTGATCGCCAGCGGCGGCCTGTCGAATCTGGGCGATATCGATGCCCTGTGCAAGGTCGAAAGTGAAGGCGTCGAAGGCGTCATCTGCGGCCGTGCTATCTACTCGGGCGACCTGAATTTCTCGTCGGCGCAAACGCGTGCGGACGAGCTTTCCGAAGGAGCGGCATAAGCGGGACGACGGCTAGCGCCGTCTCGCTTGCCAACATCATGGCTCTCGCTAAACGCATCATCCCGTGTCTGGACGTGACGGCCGGCCGCGTGGTCAAGGGCGTCAACTTCGTCGAACTTCGCGACGCGGGCGACCCTGTCGAGATCGCTCGCCGTTACGACGAGCAGGGCGCCGACGAACTGACGTTCCTCGACATCACCGCGACCTCCGACGGACGCGACCTCATCTTGCCGATCATCGAAGCGGTGGCCGCGCAGGTCTTCATCCCGCTGACGGTGGGCGGCGGCGTGCGCGAAGTGGCGGACGTGCGACGTCTGCTCAACGCGGGTGCCGACAAGGTCAGCATGAACTCGTCGGCGGTAGCGAACCCGCAACTGGTGGCCGACGCGGCTGCCAAGTACGGCTCGCAATGCATTGTCGTGGCGATCGACGCCAAGCGTGTCTCAGCCGACGGCGAAGCGCCGCGCTGGGAAGTCTTCACGCACGGCGGGCGCAAGAACACAGGCCTCGACGCCGTGGCCTGGGCGAAGCAGATCGAGGCGCTGGGCGCCGGTGAGATCCTGCTCACGAGCATGGATCGCGACGGCACCAAGAGCGGCTTCGATCTGGCGCTCACGCGTGCGGTGTCCGATGCCGTGAGCATTCCCGTGATCGCCTCGGGCGGCGTGGGGTCGCTGGCCGATCTGGCCAACGGTGTGACCGAAGGCCATGCGGACGCCGTGCTCGCAGCGAGCATCTTCCACTATGGTGAGCACACGGTCGGCGAAGCGAAGCGCTTCATGGCCGACAAGGGCATTTCGGTACGCCTCTGAACGGAAATCGACGCATCATGACCCAGGATTGGCTGAACAAGGTAAGTTGGGACGCGCAGGGCCTCGTGCCCGTGATCGCGCAGGAAGTCGGCAGCAACGACGTGTTGATGTTCGCCTGGATGAACCGGGAAGCGCTGGCGCGCACGGTGGAACTTGGCGAAGCCGTCTATTACTCGCGCTCGCGCAAGCGTCTGTGGCACAAGGGCGAAGAGTCGGGCCACGTGCAGAAGGTGCACGAGATCCGTCTCGATTGCGATGAAGACGTGGTGCTGCTCAAGGTGACGCAGAACGACGGGATCGCGTGCCATACCGGCCGTCATTCCTGCTTCTTCCAGAAGTTCGAGGGCAACGTCGAGGAAGGTCAGTGGACCACCGTCGAGCCGGTGCTCAAGGACCCCAGCAAGATCTACGACAAGTGAGCACCATGAACGATACGCTCGAGCGTGTTGCCGAAGTGATCGCCTCGCGCCGCGGCGGCGATCCGGACAAGTCGTACGTTGCCCGTCTGTTCCACAAGGGCGACGACGCCATTTGCAAGAAGATCGGCGAAGAAGCCACGGAAGTCGTGCTCGCGGCCAAGGACATCCGCATTGGCGGGGCCGACGATCTGCGTCAGAAGCTGGTCAACGAGACTGCCGATCTGTGGTTCCACTGCATGGTACTGCTCGCGCATCACGACCTGAGTCCGAACGAAGTGCTCGCCGAGCTGGCGCGCCGCGAAGGATTGTCGGGACTTGTCGAGAAAGCACAACGCGGTACGCGCGGCGAACACGCGGACTGATTCTGCGGTTTTGCCGGCGACATTTTCATCTGTCCGACACTGCTGCCCCGACCGTTTCGTGACGTCGGGGCGCGCAGGCTCTCAGTAGGAGGCGCTTCATGAACGATCCGCATAGCCCCGGCTCGTCCGGCTCCCCCGGCAGCCCGGACCATCCCTATACCTCCTATACCGCTCAACCGCCCAATATCGTGAATGCGCCTACCGAGGAGCAGGAGCGTGCGATGCGCAAGCTCACGCACGTGCTCTACGCGCTCTATGCCTTGTTCTGGCTCACGGGCGGCGTGACGGCCATCGTGGCCATCATCATCAACTACATCAAACGCGACGACGCGGTCGGTACGCTTTACGCTTCCCACTTCACCTGGCAGATCCGCACCTTCTGGTGGTCGGTGGTCTGGGGCGTGATCGGTTTCGCGCTGGCGTTCGTGCTTGTCGGCTTTGCGATTCTCTGGGCGTTGCTCATCTGGACGCTGTACCGGATCGTCAAGGGCTGGCTCTATCTGAACGACGGTAAACCCATGTATGTGAAGCGCGTCTGACGGCAGGGCGACGCTTCGATCCCACGCAAAGTACAAAGAGCCATAGAGGACGACACACGCATGACGCATGACAACTGTATCTTCTGCAAAATCGTCGCCGGGCAGATCCCGAGCGCTCAGGTCTACGCCGACGACGATGTCGTGGTGTTCAAGGACATCAATCCGGCGGCGGACCTGCATTTGCTGATGGTGCCGCGCAAGCACATCGCCACGTTGCAAGACTGCCAACCGGAAGATCAGGCGCTGCTGGGCAAGATGATGCTGCTCGCGCCGAAGCTGGCGGCGGAGCAGGGGTATCGCTTCGACGGCGATGCGTCGAACATCGAGGGCAACGGGTTTCGCGTCGTGATGAACACCGGGCCCGGCGGCGGCCAGGAGGTTTATCATCTTCACATGCACATTCTGGCCGGGCCTCGGCCATGGAAGCGCATGTAAGCGCGTAGGAAAGACGGGTTTTCCGGGAATAACGCGACATCTTGCCGCGTTATATGCCGGGAACGTGCAACGCTCCCGCATCGGGAAAGGTTTCACGAAACATTTATTTCTACCCGGCGCCGTGCCCGGTTACGATGCTGGACGTGACGTGTGATGTGCCACAATGGGGCACGTGGTCGCGAAACACGGGGCAAACACAGCGCACGGCGCGGCAGGCCATGAGGCCGCCGGCCGTCGGGCTCGATAAAACCTCGCCGCGAAGCGGCAGAGGTCAGCAAACGCAAGGAGAGTGGTCATGGGTTCGTTGAGTATTTGGCACTGGCTGATCGTGCTGGTGATCGTGATGATGGTTTTCGGCACCAAGAAGCTGCGTAACATCGGCAGCGACCTCGGTGGAGCGGTCAAGGGCTTCAAGGACGGCATGAAGGAAGGCGAAGGTGCCCCCGGTGCCAAGGAAGACCCGGCGGCTGCCAAGGAACTGCGCGATTCGACCACCATCGACGTGCAGGCCAAGGACGCGAGCAATCACAAGCAAGGCTAAGCCGGCGTCGACATGATCGATCTCGGTCTTTCCAAACTGATGTTGATCGGCGTGGTTGCGCTGGTCGTGATCGGTCCTGAGCGTCTGCCCAAGGTCGCTCGCACGGCGGGCGCGCTCTTCGGGCGCGCGCAACGCTACATCAACGACGTGAAGGCGGAAGTGAGCCGCGAGATGGAACTCGACGAGCTGCGCAATATGCGCACCCAGTTCGAGGACGCGGCCCGCAGCGCTCAAAACACCGTTCAGAAGCAGTTGCATGAGCAGGAGGCGTCGCTTAACGACGCCTGGGCGAGCGCGACCGGCACGTCCTCCGGCGAAATCGCCGGTGGCGGCACCGATGCCGCGACCGGGTATTCCGACAGCTATCTCGCCGAACCGGTGGTGACGTCGAGCATTCGTGCGTCGACCAAGCGCCGCAACTGGCGCGTGCGTCGTGCCGCTACGCCCATCTGGTTCAAGCAGGCGAGCACCACGCGTACGCGCGTACAGTCGGGGGCGGCACGCGTGGCGCGTCACACACCGGCCAGGCTGCGCCGGCCCGTCAAGTTCTTCTGAGGGATCACGAGGCCTTCCGAGACCTGCCGAGACCCCCGCGCGAGCTTCCGAGATCAACCGCCCGAACTTCCCGCCATCTGGCCCTGTGCCGGCTTCATTCCTGGATAAGTCGACGTGAGCGACGAGAAACAAATCCCCGACGGGGGCGCCGAAGAGACCTTCATCTCGCACCTGATCGAGCTGCGTAACCGCATCATTCGTGCGGGTACGGCGGTGATCGTGGTGTTCCTTTCGCTGGTCTACTGGGCGCCGGACATCTTCCGGCTGCTTGCCCGTCCGCTCACGCAGTCGCTGCCGGCCGACGGCAAGCTGATCGTCACCGACATCACCGGTTCGTTCTTCGTCCCGATGAAGGTCACGCTGATGGTCGCGTTCGTGATCGCGCTGCCGATCGTGCTTTATCAGATCTGGGCGTTCATCGCGCCGGGCCTGTATCAGCATGAAAAGAAGCTGGTGATGCCGCTGGTCGTGAGCAGCTACACGCTGTTTCTGATCGGCATGGCGTTCGCGTACTTCCTTGTTTTCCCGACGGTGTTCCACTTCATCGCGCATTACAACCAGCCGTTGGGCGCGGAGATGAACACCGATATCGACAATTACCTGAGTTTTGTCCTCACGATGTTCATGGCGTTCGGCGTGACGTTCGAGGTGCCGGTGGTCGTCGTGGTGCTCGCGCGCATGGGCGTGGTGAGTATCGAAAAGCTCAAGCAGATTCGTCCGTACGTGGTGGTCGGGGCGTTCGTGCTCGCGGCCGTGGTGACGCCGCCGGACATCCTCTCGCAACTGTTGCTCGCCGTGCCGCTGTGTATTCTTTACGAACTCGGCCTGATTGCCGCCCGTTTGTTCATCAAGCAAGGACAGCAGCCGCAGAGCGGTGAGAAGAGCGACAGCGAAGGGAACGGGGAAGCCACGTCGTAATCGTCCGATCGGGCGGTAATGCAGCGGGACCGTTTCCCAAGCAGCATCGCCACAAAAAGCACGGGTATCGTCCCGTGCTTTTTTGTTGTCCGCAGATACTGACGCACGACGCACGACGCACGACGCACGACGCACGACGCACGGCTCCGGGCACCTGTCACCGGCGCGCCGATTCGTGGATGGCGCTCGGCAGTCGTTCGGCTAAGACGTCACGGCACGTGTCCACGGGCGCTCAAACGAAAACGGCCGCGCCGAAGCGCAGCCGTCTTGTCTTTCTCCGGGGCAGTGCTCCGACGCCGGACATCCGTCCGGGCGTCGTTCCGATCAGTCGGCGTTGTTTTCGTCGTTGCCGTCCTCGTCGTCCTGCACCGCACGCTTGGGCGGTGGCGGACGCTTGCCGATCGTCACCGTCAGGTCCAGCTCCTTCTTCTTGCGCGTGACATGCAGCTTGGCCTGCGCGCCCGGCTTGATCTGGGCGATGACGTTGAGCAGTTCGGTCGTGTCGCGAATCGACTCGTCGTTCACCTTCGTCAGGATATCGCCCGGCTGAACGCCCGCCTTGTCGGCCGGACCGCCCTGCACGACACCCGCGACGATGACGCCCGAATCCTGCTGAAGCCCGAACGACTCGGCGATATCGGACGTGATGTCCTGCGGCTCGACCCCGACCCAGCCGCGCGTGACGCCGCCGGTCGTGATGATGCTCTCCAGGACCGAGCGGGCCGTCGACACGGGAATCGCGAAGCCAATGCCCATATTGCCGCCGCTACGCGAGTAAATGGCCGTGTTGATGCCCAGCAGGTTGCCGTTCACGTCCACCAGCGCACCGCCCGAGTTGCCGGGGTTGATCGCGGCATCCGTCTGAATGAAGTTCTCGAACGTGCTGATGTCGAGGTGATTACGGCCCAGCGCGCTGATGATGCCCATCGTGACCGTCTGACCGACGCCGAACGGGTTGCCGATGGCGAGCACCACATCGCCCACGCGCACCTGATCCATCCTGCCGAGCGTGATGGCGGGCAGATTGTCGAGCGTGATCTTGAGCACGGCCAGATCGGTCTCGGGGTCGCTGCCGACCAGTTTTGCACGAGCCTTGCGACCGTCGGCGAGCGCGACTTCGATCTCGTCGGCGCCGTCCACCACGTGGTGATTCGTGAGAATATAGCCCTCGCTGCTCACGATCACGCCGGAACCGAGACTCGACACCGGGTCCTGACGCACCGTGCCGCCGCCGTCGCCGAAGAAATAGCGGAACAGCGGATCATCGAGGCGCGGATCGCGATTCTGCTTTTGTTCCTTGCTGGAAAAAATGCTGACGACCGCGGGCATGGCCTTTTGCGCGCCGTCGGCGTACGAGCCGGTTGCCGGCTTGTCGGACAGGCTTGGTGCGACTTCCTGCAAGGCGATGATCGGATTGGCCAGTTGCTTGCCGAACGAACCCTGGCGTTGCAGCCACTGAGGCTTGAGAGTGGCGATGATGAAGAGCAACGCAAGCAGCACGGTGACCGCTTGCGCGAACAGTAGCCAGAAGCGTCTGAGCATGAAAGAGCGAGACCTTATATGAATCGTGTTGAACTCGAATTGTATCTGAACGATACCCTGCAAATCGCGCAATTTCGCGATTACTGCCCCAACGGCCTACAGGTCGAAGGGCGCGACCAGATCCAGAAGATCGCCACCGGCGTGACCGCCAGTCTGGCCTTTCTCGAGGCCGCGCGAGACTGGGGCGCCGATGCTGTTCTCGTTCATCATGGTTATTTCTGGAAGAACGAAGATGCCCGGATTACCGGGATGAAACGCAAGCGTCTCGGGCTGCTGATCGGTCACGACATCAACCTGTTTGCTTTCCACCTGCCGCTCGACGCGCATCCCGAGCTGGGCAATAACGCACAACTCGGTAAATTGCTGGGGTTTGCCGATGATGGCGGCCGCTTTGGCCCCGATCAACTCGGATGGCTCGGCACGCCGGCGCAACCGACGACGCTGGCCGCCCTTGCCGCTCACGTCGATCAGCAATTGGGACGCAAGCCGCTGATGTTGGGCGATCCGGCGCGCGAAATTCGCCGTGTGGCGTGGTGCACGGGCGGGGCGCAAGGCTTCTTCGAAGCGGCGATTGCTGCCGGGGCGGACGTGTATATCAGCGGTGAAGTGTCCGAGCCGACGCAACATCTCGCGCTGGAGAGCGGCGTGGGATATCTCGCGGCGGGCCATCATGCGACCGAGCGCGGCGGCGCGAGGGCCGTTGGCGAGCATCTCGCCGGGCGGTTCGGTCTCGAACATCGCTTCTTCGATATGCCGAACCCGGCCTGATAGCGCCGCTCGTCCCAAGGGGGGCGCACGGGAGTGATCTGCCGAGACCCTTGGCGGGAGCGGGGGCAAGGGCGGCCAGCATGCCGCCGACCGGCCCCATGGGACACCTGATGCCCGAGCTTTACCCGTTCTGCTTCTTGAGGCTGTCGCGGATTTCGCGCAGCAGAACGATGTCTTCCGGCGTCGGGGCCGGGGCGGCTGCGGCTTCCGGCGCCGGGCGCTTGAGGCGGTTGATCTGCTTGACCATCAGGAAAATGATGAACGCCAGAATCAGGAAGTTCAGGGCCACGGTGATGAAGTTGCCGTACCCGAATACCGCCACGCCGGCCTTGGTGAGGTCGGCGTAAGACGTCGGATTCCCCTTGAAGTCCGGCGGGATCGAACCCAGCAGGATGAACTTGCTGGAGAAGTCCAGCCCGCCGAAGATCGCACCGACGATCGGCATGATCAGGTCCTTGACCACCGAATCGACGATCTTGCCGAACGCGCCGCCGATGATCACACCGACGGCCAGATCGACCACGTTGCCCTTGACGGCAAATTCCTTGAATTCCGACATGAAGCTCATGCCATTCCTCCGCTGATTTTGATGAATGGCCGGGGGGAGCATCGCTGCACCAGCCATCTCGAATTGGCATTGATTTGACCGGTAATCTCATGCGGGTCTCGGGATGACGGCATCGGCGACGTCGATCAAAACGTCCATCAATGTCACGCGATTGCCACAGGCCACGCACGATGTCACCGGGGCGAGACAAGGAAAATGATGACTAAATGTCGTGCACGCGTCAACGAAAGCGGCGATCATAGCGGTTCTCGTGCAGCATCCCAGAAGCGAAACCCCGGGTGGGCGGTAGCCACCCGCAGGGTACGTTAATCCTTTGAAAATACGCGAAAACCACTAGGAGACTGGGGCGTTTTGCCGTTGTTTCAGGCATTTACGCTCGCGTATGATTTAAGGTTGACGGAAATACAAATTCAACCGTGTGGGGCTTGTGATGAGTGACAATCAGAAATGTGCCGTCGACAGCAACCGCCGGAACCTGTTGATTGCAACGTCCGTAGCTGGAGGCGTGGGCGGCGTTGTAACGTTGGTTCCTTTCGTCAGTTCCCTGCAACCCTCGGAGCGTGCCAAGGCTGGCGGCGCGCCCGTCGAAGCCGATATCAGCGGCCTGAAGCCCGGCGAGAAGATGACCGTGGCCTGGCGGGGGCTTCCCGTCTGGATCGTGCGTCGTACCCCGGACGAAATGGCTTCGCTGTCCAAAGTGACGGCTGAGCTGGCCGATCCGGACTCCAAGCTGACGTTCACCTTCCCGATACCCGAATACGCGAAGAACGAATTCCGGGCGCGCGTCGAGCACAAGGACCTCCTCGTGGTCATCGGCGTGTGCACGCATTTGGGTTGCATTCCTTCCGGGCCGTACCAGGCGGGCGCCGAGGCAGCGCTGGGCAAGGATCCGGGCTTCCTGTGCCCGTGCCATGGCTCGACCTATGACATGTCCGGCCGCGTCTTCAAGAACAAGCCGGCGCCAATGAATCTCGACGTTCCTCGTTTCATGTTCGTGAACGACACCAAGATCGTGATCGGTAAAGACGAAAAAGGAGAAGCGTAATCATGGCCGCCGACAAACAGGTCGACACGACGGGCTTGCTGGGCTGGATCGATCGCCGGTTCCCGCTCACTCAGCTCTGGAAGGACCACGCGTCCGAGTATTACGCTCCCAAGAATTTCAATTTCTGGTACTTCTTCGGCTCGCTGGCCATGCTGGTGCTGGTGATCCAGATCCTCACCGGCATCTTTCTGGTGATGAACTACAAGCCCGACGCCAACCTCGCGTTCGCGTCGGTCGAGTACATCATGCGCGAAGTGCCGTGGGGCTGGCTCATCCGCTACATGCACTCGACGGGCGCCTCGATGTTTTTCGTCGTGGTCTATCTGCACATGTTCCGGGGGCTGCTGTACGGGTCGTACCGCAAGCCGCGCGAGCTGGTGTGGGTGTTCGGCTGTCTGATCTTCCTGTGCCTGATGGCAGAAGCGTTCATGGGCTATCTGCTGCCGTGGGGCCAGATGTCGTACTGGGGCGCTCAGGTGATCGTGAACCTGTTCTCGGCCATCCCGTTCATCGGTCCGGACCTGTCGCTGTGGATTCGCGGCGACTACGTCGTCTCGGACGCCACGCTCAACCGCTTCTTCGCGTTCCATGTGATCGCGATCCCGCTGGTGCTCATCGGGCTGATCGTCGCGCACATCATCGCGCTGCACGAAGTCGGCTCGAACAACCCGGACGGTGTCGAGATCAAGGACAAGAAGGACGCCAACGGCCGGCCGCTCGATGGCATTCCGTTTCATCCGTACTACACGGTGCATGACATCATGGGCGTGGGCGTGTTCCTGATGGTGTTCTCGGCCATCGTGTTCTTCGCGCCGACGATGGGCGGGTACTTCCTTGAAGCCAATAACTTCATTCCGTCCGACCCGCTCAAGACCCCGCCGCACATCGCCCCGGTGTGGTATTTCACGCCGTTCTACTCGATGCTGCGGGCCACGACCGACGACTTCAAGTACGTGTTGATGGGGGTTGCGGTGCTGGTTACCGCCGTCTGGTGGATCAAGGGCAAGGCCGCGGCGACGACCAAGGTTGCGGCGTCCGGCGGTGTCGTGTTGCTGCTGGTGTTCATGTTCCTGACGGAAGCCAAGTTCTGGGGCGTGGTGGTGATGGGCGGTGCGGTGGTGACGCTGTTCTTCCTGCCGTGGCTGGACCATAGCCCGGTGAAGTCGATCCGTTACCGTCCGGGATTCCACAAGGTGCTGTTGGGTATTCTCGTCGTCGTTTTCTTCGTGCTGGGCTATTTGGGGATTCAGGGCCCCACGCCCGTGAAGACGGCCATCTCGCAGATCGGTGCGCTGTATTACTTCGGATTCTTCTGGCTGATGCCGCTGTGGAGCAAGCGCGGCACCTTCAAGCCGGTGCCGGAGCGCGTGACCTTCGCGGCGCACTGAGCGCACTCAAACGACGACTAGGGATATCAAGATGAGAAAACTGTTGCTTATCCTGGCGCTCCTGAGTGGCTTCACGGCGCCGGCCATGGCTGAAGAAGGCGGGGCGCTGGACACTGCGCCCAATCGCATCGACGATCTGGCATCGCTGCAAAGGGGCGCCAAGCTGTTCGTGAATTACTGCCTGAACTGCCACTCGGCGGCGTCGATGCGGTATTCGCGTCTCAAGGATCTGGGGCTCTCGGAAGCGGAGATCAAGAACAATCTCCTCTTTACGACCGACAAGATCGGCGAAACGATGACCGTGGCCATGCGCGCGGCGGACGCCAAGGACTGGTTTGGTTCGGCGCCGCCGGACCTGTCGGTCGAGGCCCGGGCACGCGGCACGGACTGGCTGTACACCTACTTGCGTACCTTCTACCGGGACGATTCCCGTCCGACGGGCTGGAACAACCTGGCGTTTCCCAATGTGGGCATGCCGAACCCGTTCTGGCAGTTGCAGGGACAGCGGGGTTTGAAGCACGTGGAGGGCGCGGAGCATGGTCCGGCGCAGTTCGTGCAGATCACTCAAGGGACGATGAAGCCGGTGGAATTTGATTCTGCTATGGCGGATTTGGTATCTTATCTGGATTGGATGTCGGAACCGGCGCAGCGAACGCGCCGGCAGTTGGGTGTCTGGGTTCTGTTGTTCCTGGGACTCTTTACGGTACTTGCCTGGCGCCTGAATTCGGCCTATTGGAAGGACGTGAAGTAAAATAACGTCTGTACGACGGGGCCAGGGTTTGGGAAGCGTCGATTTCCCGCCCCGGCCCCGTTGGTTTTTAAGGAAGACGCGCTATGATGGTTTTGTACTCGGGCACGACGTGCCCCTTCTCCCAGCGTTGCCGGCTGGTTCTGTTCGAAAAGGGCATGGATTTCGAAATCCGTGACGTCGATCTGTTCAACAAGCCGGAAGACATTGCGGTGATGAACCCGTACGGTCAGGTGCCGATCCTTGTGGAGCGCGACCTGATTCTGTACGAATCGAACATCATCAATGAGTACATTGACGAACGTTTCCCGCATCCGCAACTGATGCCGGCCGATCCGGTGCAGCGTGCGCGTGCGCGCCTGTTCCTGTTCAACTTCGAGAAAGAGTTGTTCGTGCATGTGAGCGCGCTCGAGAACGAGAAGGGCAAGGCTGCGGAGAAGAATCACGAGAAGGCACGTCAATCGATTCGCGATCGTCTGACGCAGTTGGCGCCGATTTTCGTGAAGAACAAGTACATGCTGGGTGAAGAGTTCTCGATGCTCGACGTGGCGATCGCACCGCTGCTGTGGCGTCTGGATCACTACGGCATCGAGTTGTCGAAGAATGCTGCGCCGTTGATGAAGTATGCCGAGCGGATTTTCAGCCGTCCGGCGTACATTGAAGCACTGACGCCGTCCGAAAAGGTCATGCGTCGTTAATGTGTTGATTTGCCCGCTGGCGATGCCGGTCTGTCGAGTGAGATGGACGGGTTTCGCGGCGGGATACGTTGGTTATATGCCTGAAACGTCTACCAAGCCTTATTTACTGCGCGCGTTGTACGAGTGGTGTACCGACAATGGTTACACGCCGTATCTGGCCGTGCATGTCGATGCCAAAACGCGGGTGCCGCGCGAGTTTGTGAAAGATGGCGAGATCGTGCTGAACATCAGCTTCGACGCCACGAGCGGTTTGCAGATGGGCAACGACTGGATCGAATTCAGCGCTCGCTTCGGCGGTATCTCACAGAAGGTGGAAGTGCAGGTGCCGAACGTGCTGGCGATTTATGCTCGTGAGAACGGTCAGGGGATGGCTTTCCCGGTCGACAAGCAGGCAAGTGCGGACGAAAGTCCGGAGCTGGAAGCGGTACCGCCGGCGCAGGAGTTGGCCGAGGACGATCCGGATCCGACGCGCCCGGGCGGCAATAGCCCGGCTGGCGGCAACGCCGGACGCGCACATCTGAAGGTGGTGAAGTAATTCGCGATGCCGGTCTGCTGGCGTGATGCTTTTTTCGGCATCGCACGGCATGACAGCAAAAGCGAACGATTTTGCACTGACAGGTAGTCGCAGTGACCGGTGAATCGGTTACAATACACGACTTCGCCGGCTTAGCTCATCTGGTAGAGCAGTTGATTTGTAATCATCAGGTGGCGGGTTCGAGTCCTGCAGCCGGCACCAAATACAGCAAGGGGTTACGAGATTTCTCGTAACCCCTTTGCGTTTCTAAAATCACCAACGCGTTTCCAATCTGGTCCCCAGCGATGGCCTTTCAAGCCGTTGCCGCGCGAGTCGTGAATCACCATGCCCCTGCGAGGCCGTCGAGCTGACGACAGGGCACCGGTCGTGAGCACTTCGTCACCATCACTGAACGCGGCACGAAGAACTTCGCGGAGCGTCACGCGTTCAACGTCCTTATCGGCCCGTTCCTGGCGCCCAACGGCGTCGTGGTTCCGATAGCTCGGTCGTTGCGCAATCCAGCTCGCGCAGTGAAATTCCACGCCCCTGTGATTTCGCGAGCCCGGAACGCGCGCGGAAGTCTGCCCCTCTCCTTTCAAGAATGGGCCTAATCCCATATTCGCCGCGGAGTAGTTTTGATACTGTTGTGGCCGTAAATTGCGTAGATATTTCCGGGGCACACGTGATCCGGAATGCCATGCAACTGCGGGGAATTAACAGGAAAAGGCCAGCATTCTGCATGTAAAAAATCGCCGCAGATGTCATTAAATCTCATCCTGGATTGATGCGCGATGCAGGTCGGCGGCGCATATACGCGAAGCCAAAAGTTTTAAGAAGTCCTGAATTAAAGCGTTTGCTATGAAAATGAAATTGACTGCGGAGTTATTTGGGACCTTCTGGCTCGTGTTCGGCGGCTGCGGAAGTGCGGTGCTTGCGGCAGGTTTTCCGAATCTTGGTATCGGCTTTGCCGGTGTTGCACTAGCTTTTGGTCTAACCGTGCTGACGATGGCATATGCCGTTGGCGGTATCTCCGGTGGACATTTCAACCCCGCGGTTACGCTGGGCATAGCGGCCGCAGGGCGAATGTCCTGGCGCGATGTTCTCCCGTATTGGGCCGCACAGGTGATCGGCGGCGTGGCCGCCGCCGCACTGCTTTACGTCATCGCCAGCGACGCCCCCGGTTTTGAACCCGGCGGATTTGCGTCTAACGGCTATGGTGATTTGTCGCCGGGGAACTACGGGTTGTTATCGGCGGCGCTGATCGAAATCACGCTAACCGCCGGCTTCCTCATTGTGATTCTTGGGTCGACGCATAAGCTCGCGCCTGTCGGGTTCGGTCCGCTGGCCATCGGCCTGGCGCTGACGTTGATTCACCTGATCTCGATCCCTGTGACCAACACATCGGTCAATCCGGCACGCTCGACAGCAGTCGCTCTTTTTGCCCGGACTGACGCCCTCGGTCAGCTTTGGCTCTTTTGGGCGGCGCCGCTTGTCGGCGGCGCGTTAGGCGCAATAATCTGGCGTTTCCTGATTAGGAGGCAGGATTCCTGAGCGAGTGGCTCGCCCGATTTGGGGCTGGGATGCGCTCGCCGTGCGCGATCAGAACTGCGCGGTAAGCGAGAATCCGACAGTAGCGTGTGCGGTTTGAAACGAAGTTGGCTTATAGATTGGGGTGCCGGCAAAGACTTCACCAGTGACAAAACCGAATGGGAGCTTGGTATTGCCGCGTACGCCAATGACTGCGCCCGCAAGCTGTGTCCCGGCCAGGTACTGCGCGTTGGGGCCGCTGACACGCCCGTAATCCACACCGGCGAAGAGCGATACGCCAGACGCGCTGAGTGCCCACTGCAATTCGTTGCGCCAGTAAAAGCCCTTTTCCGCAGCAAGGGATGATTCACCGTCAAATCCACGAACGGTATAGCGGCTGCCGATACTCATGTCGTCGATGTAGTGCAGCACGTCGCCGGTGAATTGCCCGTGAAATGTCGTGACGTAGCGAAGTGGCAATTGACCGAGCGGCAGTGACAGGTTCGCGTCAAGTACCGCCATCTTGAAGCGATACGTTGGCGTGCCAGGCAAGGCGTTATCCGGCGCAGCCCCGAGCCCCGACACGCTTTGACGATAAGCAAGGGTGCCGTCGAATTGCCCGACACCGATGTAGCGACGATTCGAGATACCGAACTCGATGAAAGTATTGTTCCGATACTGCTGATCGATTTCTGCATCCTCGAGGAAACTGCGTCCAAAGCGCTTGCTTAACCGAACGTGCGCACTCAGCACGTTGCTCTGGCTGCGTTGAAGTACCCGCGACAGTTTGAAATCGAGATTCTGCGACTGTCCACGAGTCACGAAAGTGTCGTTCACACCTGCGATTTGTTGGTTATACCGATTGGCGTAAGCAGCCACAGTCGCAGTCCAAAACCCCCACGGAATCGAGTAAAAAGCATTCCATCCGTTCGATCCGAAGCGCTTGTCAGCGAACGACAGATCATGTGTCGCGCCGACATTCAGGATGTCGTTCAGACCCAGGGGATTGTCGATGCCGAGGGCGAGGCTACCCTGCAATTTCCCCGTATCGCGAGACCCTGAGTTGTCGACCGAGGCGACGACGCTCCATCGCTTTGTTCGCTTGACGTCGATGACGACATCGCTTTCTCCGGGCGCTTCCGTCGGCACGATCTGCATCGTCACGTCCTGACTCGCCACGCGCTTCATCTGCTCAAGCCCCTGCTCCAGATCGCGCAGTTCGAGGAGATCGCCTGGGCGTGTGGGGAACGCCGTTTGCCAAGTGCCGTATTGCGATGCATCAGAGAAGCGGATGTCCCCGACGAGGCCGGGAACGAGCGTGAGCTTCAGTTCTCCCGTCGTGAGGTCCTGCTCGGGCACGAGAACGCGTGTTGTCACATAGCCCTTGGCCAGAATCGCCCTGGTAAGCCCGGCTGTTATCGCTGCAATGCCCTCGCGGCCGACGCATTCGCCCCGATAGTGCGCAAGCCAGTCCGTAGCGAACGCAAATGGATCGAGAGGAAGCGATGACGCACCGGCGGCTTGCGCACGTTTGCGGAGTATCTCTGGAACGTGCAGCGAAAATCTTTCGACCGAAAAACATGGGGCTTCTACGGGAAGCGTCGGGAATCCATCCGCAGCGGGAATCGCCGAGCGCACCGTTGGCGCACTGATCGCGGCGGCGCGTTCCTGCGCCTGGCGCTGTTGTTCAAGCAACTGCTGCTGGCGGGCGTTTGTCGCGGCGGCATCTACGGCCGGCGGCGCGGCTTGCGCAAGGGCAACGCCTGGAAGCGAAGCGAACGACACCGCCAGCGCGCAAAGCAGGCGACGGACATTCGTTACGGAGCGGTGCGAAGCGAGATTCATTGCGAAGCGGCGGTGGTGATTCGCGGTGCTAGGGCGAGCGTTATCGCGCCATCCAAAGATGGGGGGTGGAATGCGAAGCAAAGTGTGAGCGGCGTGTCCCGATGTGGACCGCCGAAATCAGGCGTCGGACTCTAACATGATCCCCGTGCTATTTGCTTTGGATTATTTATTTATCGGAATGTTACAGGTAAAAGTCTATTTCATAAAGGCAGTTTAGTTGTACAAACAAATACTAAATTATTGAGTACTATTCGACATGCGAAGTTTGTATCGATAGAAGTAGAAATCGGGCGAAGACCCTACTAAAAATAGTCGTACAAAAGATCAGATGAAATCACAAGTCAATCGCCGTGCCCACGGCGTGATTCGGGGAAATCGGGCAGAGGGCGGCCTCCAGCGCGCCATGGTGCGCGCGCTTGTTCTGGCGCAGGTTGTTGCGCCGGTGTCAGTTCGCGCGCAGGTCGTCGCGGCTCCGGGAGCCAATGCGCCCGGTGTTGTGCAGACGGCAAACGGACTGCAGCAAGTCAACATCACTGCGCCGACGGCGGCCGGGGTGTCGAAAAACGTCTACTCGCAATTCGACGTGCCGCGCCAAGGCGTAATTCTCAATAACTCGCCAACGATCGTGAACACGCAACAGGCCGGGTATGTCAATGGCAACCCGAATCTGGCGCGAGATCAGGCTGCCCGCGTCATCCTGAATCAGGTCAACAGCAATTCGCCGAGTCAGTTACGTGGTTACCTTGAGGTGGCCGGGAAGGCTGCGCAGGTCGTCGTGGCGAACAGCGCGGGGATCATGGTCGACGGTGGCGGGTTCATCAACACCACGCGTGCGGTACTGACCACCGGTATCCCGATCATGGGCGGGGACGGCAGCCTGGCCGGCTATCAGGTCAATGGCGGGCGTCTGGTGATTCAGGGAGACGGCCTGAACGCGGCGAATGTCGATCAGGTCGACCTCATCGCACGCGCTGTTCAGGTCAACGCTGCGTTGCATGCAAAGCAACTCAATGTGGTAACGGGCACGAATCGTGTCGATCACGAAACGCTTGCGGTGCAGAAGACGGCGGGCGACGGTGTCGCACCCGACGTGGCAGTGGACGTCGGTCAGTTAGGCGGGATGTACGCGCAGCGCATCTTTCTCGTGGGCACGGAAAATGGTGTCGGCGTTTCCAACAAGGGCGTGATTGCGGCGCAGGCTGGCGATCTCACGTTGACGACCGAGGGCAAGCTCGTCTCGACTGGAAAGATCGAAGCAACGGGCAATGTGGGCCTCAACGCTCGGGCAGGCATCGACAATCAGGGCAACGTCTATGCGGGCGGATTGGCGGACATCCGCTCCGGCGGCATCCTCGATAACAGCGGTGTGCTGAGCGCATCGGGGAATCTGATCGCGCAGGCCGCCGGTCTGACGTCGCGCGGCACGCTCGGAGCCGGTATCGACACCGCTGGTCAGCCGACACTCACGGGCAATCTGAGTGTGACGGCCTCCGGAAAGGTGGTCGCGACCGGGCGCAACGTCGCTCGCGGCGACATGACATTCGTCGCCGATGCGCTGGACCTTTCCGGCAGTCGTACGGATGCGAGTCAAAGCTTGTCGCTGACGTCGCGGGCAGGCGATATCGACCTTCAGCGCGCCATTGTCGCGGCTTCCAACGCGCTGAGCGTGAAGGCCGCGCAAGGCGTCCTCAATGCCAACGGGGCATTGGCGGCCGACACGATCACGTTGACAGCGCTGGGCAGTATCGACAACACCGATGCACAAACGGCCGCGAGAACGCGGCTTGACGTCACCGGGGCAAGTCTTGATAACCAGCGCGGCTTGATGCAATCGGGTGGGCTTCTCAAGGTCAGGGGTGCGTCGCTGAACAACACCGCCGGGCGCGTAGTATCGCTCGGTGGCGACGGCAATTCGATCGACATCGACGGCGAATTGCGCAACGCGGCGGGCACGAACGGACTCGGCGCAGCCGGCGGGGTCATCGGCACCAACGGCGACCTGCGCCTGCATGCCGGCTCCCTGATCAATGCCGCGCAACTCGTTGCCGCGACGACGATGACCCTTACGTCCGGGCAACTGGACAACACCAACGGGACACTCTCCGGCGCACAAATCGATGTGAGCGCCGATGGTGCTCTGACCAATCGTCAGGGCGTAATTTCCGCGACGACATCGACCCTTCGCGCTGGAAAACTCGTCAACGATCATGGGCTGATCGACGCGGACACCTTGTCGTTGTCGGTGTCGGGCGATGCGTCCAACCGTTCGGGAGAGATCAAGCAATACGGCGATTCGGGTCAGACCATCAAAGTCGATGGCGCGCTGGACAACAGTGCTGGCACGGTAGCGACCAAGGCCGCCGAGCTGGCGCTGAACGTCGGACAACTGGTCAACGACCAGGGGAAGATTAGTCATCTCGGCAACGGCACCTTGTCGGTCGTGTCGACGGGTGACGTCACAAACCTAGCCGGTCTGCTGGGAAGTCTGGGCGCGCTCCGGATCTCGGCGGCGCGTATCGATAACACGGGCGGCGAGCTGAGTGCGGGCGATTCCGTGTGGCTTACCGCCGCTGCGAACATCGTCAATCGTAGTGGCGGTGTGGTGTACGGCGCGAATAGTCTGACGGTTTCGGCGAGCACCGACATCGACAACACGGCGGGATCGATGCAGTCCGGTGGTGCCATCAAGCTGAATGCCAACGGCACGCTCACCAATATCGGTGGCCGCATCAGTGCCAACGGCGCACACGATACGCTGACGGTAGCAGTCGGTAGTGTCGCGAACGCGTCCGGGCAACTGACGAATGCAGGCGACGGCGATACGACCGTGACGGCTGTTCGGGACGTGAGCAATGCCGGAGGAACGATCGGTGGCAACGGCAAACTGAACGTCAATGCGGCGTCGCTGAGCAACATCGCCGGCGGCAAGATCATTGGCGGTGCAGACGTTCTGCTGGGTGTCGTCGGCTTGCTCGACAACTCGGCGGGGCAGTTGTTCGGCGGCATGTCACTGACGGTGACGCAAGCCACCGCACGCTTGAACAATGCGGGCGGCACCATCGAGAGTCGTGGCGACGTCTCGTTGCAGGTCGCTTCGCTCGATAACGGTAGCGGCGTCATTCGCTCGAACCGCGACGTGGGCGTAGGCGGCGCCATGAACGGTGCGGGACAAATGACGGCGGGTCGCAATCTGACGCTTGCTGCCATCGGCGACTACGTGAACGCATCCGCCAACCGTCTGCGTGCGGACGGCATCCTCAAGCTCACGTCGACGGGACGCTTCACCAACGATGGCACGCTCACGGCGCCCGGCACGCTCGACGTACAAGCCGCCCAGATCGTCAATAACGCGAATGGCTCGATCAATGCGACGACGACACAACTGAGTGCTGCGAGCCTGTTCTCCAATACCGGCAACATCAGTGGCGATACGGTGCGGCTCAAGGCGAACTACTTCTTCAATGGCTACGGTGTACTGGGTAACGACGTGCAGATCGATGCCGTCGATATCGAGAACAGCAGCGCGTCCGCGATTATGGGGGGCGCGAGGCGGCTCGCGCTATATGCGTCCAACTCCGTCTCCAACTACGACGGGGCATTGCTCTACAGCACAGGCGACATCGAGATTGCGCGTGACGGCACGCGCGACGGGCAGGGGCTGCTCGCCAATCAGATGGCGCTGCTGACCAACCGTTCGGCCAACATCGTTGCCGACGGCAATCTGGACATTGCGGCTCGCGTCATCAACAACTCCCGCACCAGCATCGTGACGCAGCCGGGAACGCCGCAGTCCACGACGCAGGGCTTCAGTCTCTACACGGCGGGGTTGACGGGTGGCGATGAAACGCTGATGCACATGAGCCTGACGTTCCCCGAATGGTTCTGGAGCGGGGGCCGGGCACCGATATCGTCGTCTCTGCTGCAGACGCTTGCCAGACCGCTGACCGTCGATATTCCGAAGTCGCAGGTGACGAATGTGAATCTCGCGGCGAAGACCTTCAGTCTGACGAAGCCGCTCGAAGAGTCGTATCAGGACATGACGACGCAAGGCCAGGGTCCGTGCGACGATCACGGTCAGTGCGCTTCGACAACCAAGACGCGCGACGTCGGCAAGAACCCGACGCAGTACTTCAACAGCATCGTCGATAACGGGGACAGCTACCGTGTCGTGTTCTGGCCGGATTGGGACCCGAACACGATGATCCGGCCGGATCAGGCAATCTCCCGCGGCGATCTGGGGATCGACCAGCGAGACTACAACGAAATCACGCGCATCGTCACGACGACACGAACGCGTGACGAACTCATCAGTGCATCTCCCGAAGCGAAGCTACAGGCACAGGGATCGATTCGCATCAATGCCGATGGCGGTGCGATCAACAACCAGTCGTCGACGATGACGGCCGGGCGTGATCTGATTCGACGAGCGACCGGCGGGTCCGTCAACGACGTTGGCATCACTTTGCAGGAGACAGTGACACAGACGCAGACGTCGACCTTCTACTGGCATCAGAAATCGGGCGGCGACAGTGACCAGCAGACGGTGGCCTACCCCGTCACGCCGTTGCCGCCGACCACACTTGCATCGCTTCCGGCGATTGCCGTGGGCAATCAGTCAGTGCAATCCACTGGTCGGAACATCACGGTGTCGAGCGTGGACCCTTCCGGTAACACCGTGGGTAGCGCAGGCGTGACTGGGGGGAATGCGGCGGGAACCCAGTTGGGCAACTTGTCGGGCGCGGTGGCCAACCGTCAGACGCTCGGCTCGTCTGCGCAGGCGATTCCCGGCTTGACCTTGCCAAAAAACGCGCTGTTCCAATTGCGTTCGGCACCGGGGCAGACCTATCTCGTCGCCACAGATTCGCGTTTCACCGATTACGGCAAATTCATCTCCAGCGACTACATGCTCACTGGGCTGAATCTCGATCCGCAGACAACGCAGAAGCGCATCGGCGACGGCTTCTATGAAACGCAATTGGTGCGGGATCAGATCACGGCGCTGACCGGCAAGACACTGCTCGCGGGATACACCAACCATCTCGACGAATACACGGCGCTGCTCAACAACGGTGTGACGTACGGAAAGCAATTTGGCCTGAGCGTGGGTGTGGGGCTGTCGGATGCTCAGATGAAGCAACTGACCAGCGACATGGTGTGGCTGGTCTCGCAAGACGTCACGCTGCCCGACGGCTCGGTGCAGTCCGTGCTCGTGCCGCAGGTATACCTGGCGCAGGCCAATACCGTCGATCTGACGAACACGGGCGCGCTGGTCTCGGGCGGCAGCGTTAAGCTCGCCGCGACGGGCGATGTGAATAACAGTGGCCAGATCGTCAGCGACACCGCGACGACGATTCTCGGCGACGCCATCGTCAACCTCGGCGTCATCGGTAGCGGTGGCACGACCGCGCTCTCGTCGCTCGGCGATATCCGGAACACCGGCGGGCGCATCGGCGGCAAGGATGTCGTGGTGCAGGCTGGCCGCGATCTCATCAACGAATCCACCACGCTTACGCAGACGGCAGGGACGGACAACGGTGGCAGCTTTACGTCGTCCGCATCGGCCACCGGTATCGGTGCAGTCGGCATCATCTCGGGATCGAACAGCGCCACCGCCGTGGCGGCGCGCGACGTCACCCTCAATGCGGGCGCGATCGCCAGCGATGGCGCTGTGGTGGTTGCGGCGGGACGCGACATCAATGCCAACACATTGACGGTCGGTCAGTCGCAGATCGTCGGTACGACCGATGGGCAGAACGGTGGTCGTGATGTCATTGTGCAGAACGTCGGCAGTGCGATCTCCGCTGGCGGAAATTTGACGACGGTCTCAGGGCGCGACACCACGTTGAGCGGAACGACAGTAGCCGCAGGTGGCAATGCGACGGTACTCGCGGGCAATGACGTCACGGTCACGGCGGTCAAGGATTCGCACACGCACGACGAGCGTTCCTTCGGCGGCACGTTGCAGTACACGAAGTCGTCGCTGGACGAGGCGGTCAATGGTGCGTCTGTGAGCGGGGGCAACCACGTGCTGATCGGCGCGGGGCAGGCGAGTGCCGTCGGTGGCGTGCTCGGCGCGTATCAGATCAGTCCGGTCGCGGCCTCGTCAGGCACCGGAAATCTGTCGGTGCTGGGTTCATCCGTGTCGTCGCAGGGCAATGGAACCATCGCATTGGCGGCGACGGGGGACGTCAATATAGGCACGGTGACGGAGACCCACGATAGTCGGAATTGGCAGCACGATAGCAGTTCCGGATTTCTCTCCAAAACGGAGGAGACGTCGTCATCCAGCTCACATCAGACGATTGCGGTCGGATCGACCGTGTCCGGCAATGCAGTGGGCGTGTCGGCGGGCCAGGACCTCGTCGTGAGTGGTTCAACGGTCGTTGGCACGCAGGACGTCGCTTTGCAGGCCGGACGCGATGTGCGCATCGAGTCGGCGCAGAACGAAAGCCAGAGCAGCTCGTTTTACGAGAAGAAGAGTTCTGGCTTGGGTTCGTCGGGCGGTGTGGGTATTTCGTACGGCAAGAACGAGCAACGTGACCAGACTAACGACAGCAGCGTGACGCAGACAGGCAGCATGGTCGGCAGCCTGAACGGCAATGTCAGTATCGTGGCGGGCAACGACCTGCGGGTCAGAGGCAGCGACATCATGGCGGCCGGCGATATCACCGGCATCGGTCAGAACGTCACGATCGAATCTGCGCTTAATCAGCAGCATCATGACGAGATGCATGAGTTCAAGAGCTCGGGTTTTACGTTGGCAGTGAAGTCGCCGGTCATCGACGCAGTGCAAAACGTGACGAATCAGGTCAAGGCTGCGGTGGATTCGGGGGGCGATGCGCGTGTCTCGGCGCTGCGTGGGTATGCTGCGGCAAGTGGCGCGGTGGGTGCATTCGGCGAGGCCAAAGGTGCGCTGAGTATGCTCGAAGCAGGCAAAACACCGGAGGCCAAAGTCGAGCTCAGTTTTGGCTCGTCGAGCAGCCGATCGACATCATCCGTCGATACGACGCAGAACGTGTCGAGCAACATCAGATCGGGCGGCACGACGGCGTTTGTCGCCACTGGCGACGCGGCGTCGGGCAAAGGTAACGTCAACATCATCGGCTCGAACATCGATGCGAAGGACGTTCTCCTGCAAGCCAACAACCAGGTCAATATTCTCAGCAGCAAGGACACGGAGTCGACGCGCAGCGATAACGAGTCGAAGGGCGGCAGCTTCGGTGTGTCGTTTGGCACGAGTGGCTGGGGTGTATCGGCATCGTTCTCGAAGTCCAACGGCGACGCCAACTCGGATTCGACGTTCCAGAACAACTCCCACATCAATGCGAGCAACACTGCGGTGATTGTGAGCGGCGGCGATACGAATATCGTCGGCGGCAATGTGAATGCGGACAAGGTGATTGCGCGTGTGGGCGGCGATCTGAACATCGCCAGCGTGCAAGACACGAGCGAGAGTTCAGCGCACCAAGAGAGCATGGGCGGCGGGTTCAGCGCGAGCATGGGCGGCGCTTCGGGCAGCTTCAGCTATTCGCGCGGTAACGCGAGCGGCAACTATGCGGGTGTGGTTGAGCAAGCGGGGATTCAGGCGGGCTCTGGCGGATTCGACATCAATGTCGCGGGGAATACGGATCTGAAAGGCTCGTATATCGCCAGTACGGCAGACCCGTCAAAGAATCAACTCACGACGGGCACGTTGACGTTCTCCGACATCCAGAACCATTCCGACTACAGCGCGAACAGCTTCGGTTTTGGCGGTGGGGGCTCGTTCGGCAATGGCGGTGCAAACGAGCGGACGACGGGGCCGAGTTCGGGCAAGAACACGGGCGGCCTTGCACCGATGCTGCCGCAGTCGGAGAGCGGTAGTGAGCGAGGCGTGACGCGCAGCGGGGTGAGCGAAGGTACGATCACGCTGACGAACGGCGCGAACCAGACGCAGGATCTGGCGAGCCTGAATCGCGATACGTCGAATCTGAATGAAACGGTGAACCGCACACCGGATTTGCAGAACCTGCTTAACGATCAGTCACGTCTGATGGCGGCGGCGACGGCGGCTGGGGAAGCGGTGGCACGCGATATCGGGACGTATGCAGATAAGAAGCGAGACGCGGCACAAAAGCTGGCCGACGCCACGACCGATCCGGAATTGAAGGCGCAGTATCAGAAGGAAGCCGACGACTGGAAGGAGGGCGGCGACTACCGTGCGGCAATGCACGCGGCGGGCGGCGCCATCATCGCGGGCTTAGGCGGCGGGAATGCGCTCGGTGGTGCGCTAGGCGCGGGGTTGACGTCGAAGCTCGGCGGGACACTGAACGAACTTAGCGAGAACATTCAGAAGGCTCATCCGACAGGCAACGCCGACATCGATCAAGCGCTGGCCCAGATCGTGGCGACGGGCGTTGGTACTGCGGTGGGAGCAGCGGTTGGTGGGAGTTCTGGGGCGTTTACCGGGTATAACGTCGATCGGTTTAATCGGCAGTTGCATCCGGATGAAAAGGCGCTTGCTAAGAGAGTCTTAGAGGATGCAAGGCGGAGAGGCATCGTCAACCAAGATGGATCTCCGATCTCGATAGATCAAATTAAAAATGCTATGCGCTCGGCCAATAACAGCGCCTATGGCGAGACCGCATGGACAGGGATGCTAGTGCCGCTCAATTCCGACACGAAGGCAAAGGAGATTTACGATAGTACCGGCATGCGTGTTTTCGTCGATGCGTCCGGAAACAAGTATCTTGTTCAGGATGCTGCGATGCTATCCCCACCTCCCGATGCGTTGCGCGACTTGATCGCAGCGAGTACTGGGGGAGGAAGTTCGCCGTACAGCTGGAACGTATCGTCGTCTGAGAGTATTGGGCGCTCGCATGCCGATTTGCCGAATAGTCAAGGTAACGGGCCGTTTTCACCGGGATTTAATACGGGGGACTATTCAGCAGGGTTGGGCACAAGTGGTCGTGGTCTTAAGCCCGACTACGGAACATTGAATACCGGGACCTTATCTGGGGTTGTGACCGGCGTCATCAATTTCTACGATGGATCTACCTATCTATCAGGAGGCGTGGCTCAAACAAATCCATCTTCAATTTCTTGGCGGCCTGGTTTAAGCGCCACCGTTGGCTGGATCTTTGGTGTTGACAGCGCCAAAGGAACTAGCAGTTTCCTTGCAGGGGATGGCAATCAGATGTTCATTTCCATTCCAACACCTTTTAGGGTTAACGTTAGTGGTGCGATCACCCATTCGTACGGAGGGGCGACCGGGATTGAATTGGGCATCGGTACGCTAGGTCCGCTCACCGTCGGCGTACAGCCTTGGGGGCATTCCACTCAGGTAACGGAACCGTTGAAATAAGGGAGGTAATTATGGCTGCAGGCGGAGGACCAACCCCAGAGCAATGGGAGAAAATGAGTTCAAAAGATCGGACCGTCTATTGGGTATGTGTTGCCATAGCGTGCGCAATCTTGGGGGCTATGGCAATCAAAAGGTTTTTTTTCTAAGGTGCATGTTAGATTCCTACGGGAGGAGGCACCGAGTCTGTCATCCATGTTGTTTGTTTGACGAAAAATGGTTGTGTGCGACGAGAGGCTAGCTCCTGCGGTAGCAGAAGAAAAACTTGACTCAATGTCCGGGATGGGTTGACCACTACACCGGCGACATTAATTCAACTTATGGCAAGCAGGCCTTGCTGAGTGTGGGGCTAAGTCCCCAGACGGCTGCGTTCACCTATGCTGCAATTAGCTTGGGCGGGGCATTAACGGGTTCAGTACTGGAAAATATTTCGGCCAAACAAACTGCGGCATTGAATGACCTATCTCGGCTGTCTTACATTCCTTCCGAGAAATTCGGTGTCCTGGGATTGCAGCCTTCTGCCGAACTAATGAAGACGGCGCAGGCGCAAGCTATTGTGGATTCACATGTGTTATCTGGACTGCCTCTTGACCGCGCTTACGTTTACGCCGCCGGCCTTATAAAAACCGGGACTGCATTACCTACTGCGGTCGCCGTTGGGGCGGATACCCAGTTGATAAAGTTGGTGCCAAAGGCTATCAACGGCAACGATGTTATCAGTAACAGTTCTGCCTACTTTATGACGAAAGCAGAATATGACTCGTTATCCAAACTTCCTTCCAATCAAATCGCGGCAAGGTTGGGCCTCCCGGCAGAGCAAGGAATTAGAGGCTCGCAGTTTGGGTTTGACGTGTACTCAATGACACCGAAACAGGGATCCCCCGCGACGGTGTTCACAAGTGAAGTTGTGCCTGTGCAACAGGGAGCGTACTTTGCCCCCGGAGGCGCCCAACAGGTTTTGGTCCCTAATCGCAGTCAATGGACAGATCCGAACGCGAACAAGATCGGGGAAATTAGAGGTCTGAGGCAATGAATGCAGTCAAATTGAAAGAGCATGCGGAAATGCTTGAGGTCGCGCTTCAAAGAAATCACGGCAAAAGTAAGGACGTGGATTTTTTGGCAACTTATCCGCCGTTGCTCGAAGCGATATCCGACACGAAGGCGGGATTGATAATGCAACCTCGTCATCTGGACTGGCTGGAACGCTGGGAGATAGAGTCGGAAATACCTGAATTTGCGGACGTAGCAGACCGATTGGCTGAGTTTCAACTACTCATGTGGGGGTGGGCGTTGCCTAGAGAAGGTGGGCCGTAAAGGGTAAGGCACCGCTCATAAAGCCCTCCTCAAACTCAGTTGCTCCCTCGCTTGCTAGAACATCTTCGTACGTACGTAATAGTCATTTTGAAGCGGTCTCTTAGCGTTGCCCGATAACGCGTGAGCCGGGATGGGTTGACCACTACAAATGGAGTCTGCAAAAAATTGATGCGTCTAGTGCTCCTACTGCTATTGGCCTATGCCCTGTCGATGCTATGTTTCGCGGCGATCAAAGTATCGTCTGTCCTGATGGCTGTAATGTTTTACGGTGGAGCGTATCGGTGGGGAATGGAAGACGTACGGTTCGTTCTGATTCGTGGTTCTCTCATGGCTCTAGTCTTCTGGATCGTGGCAATTCTGCAATATTTTCGGGTACGAAATCGGCTATAGCACAAACAACAAATGGAGTTACCAGGATTTAGTGGACAGGGGTAGCATTTAATCAATGATTGAGAGTGGCCACAATTGACCCTACCCCAGAAAGCAGTGCCGCTGAAAAGTAGAAAATCCGGCATGAATTTGACAGTTTGAAACGGAAGACATGCCATGAAGACGAGCAAGTTCGCGTTTTTTTGACCGGTCCATTCTGACGTAGCAAACCCTTCCTCCCCGCGCATCGCTTCCACTAGCTGAGGTGGGGTGTGCCAAGTATCTTCTCCAGCTCCGTTACGCTCCGCCGGACCTTTGGCGTCTCACTCGACGATGATGAGCGTCACCTGGTCGGTATGACATGCAGATTCGGAATGCCTAGTCGTCACGAGTCGACTTATCGCCGGAATCCGAAATATTTCTATGAAAACAATAAATTCACCTATTGAAAAATAGTCAATTGCGCAAGATTTCATGTCAATACGGTAAGCGTTTGGGTTCCAATGAAATATATATAAATCAATGGCATACGATCATGTTATGCACCGTAACGTAGATGGAGGTCGCAGCAACATCCCTTCGGTCAATCATCCAAGTCAATACCGACTGTGCGCAAATAAATGTAAAAAAATCACGTCGCAACCCTAAAGAAATCTCAATCTGCATCCGTAATGCTCTCTCTGGGCTGGTTCTCACCAGCTAGGAATCCGACGGGCGCGGCACGTTGCGCAAAGCTGGCACAACACGATAGCCGGCGCGCGATGGGCTGTTCGGGGAACGTCGACGAAGTGGCGATGCGCCACATTCGTGACGGCCGTCGGATGTTGCGAGCAGTAAAACAACTAGAAACGAAAGATCAGATGCCTTGGCAATCAACGCGCGAAGTCTCGCCGTTGGCCGGCGAGATTGACGGGCACACCACACGCAGTTCGGGGATTCGGCGGTTTCAGCAGTTTCGAAGCGTAACTAGGTTCGGCCTGACGACGATGTTCGTCGCGGCCGCGCATTGTCACGCCGCGGGCATTGTCCCGGATGGCGGCACGGCGACTGCCGTCACCGTCGGTCCCGATGGCCGCCAGAACGTCGCCATCGCACCCCCTGTCTACGGGGTGTCGCACAACACCTACACCAGTTTTAACGTCGATCGCGCTGGCGCGACGCTGAACAACACAGGCGTCAACGCACGAACCATCGTCAACGAAGTGACGGGTACGTCGCCGAGCCTGATTCAGGGGCAGATCGCCGTGACCGGGCCGCGCGCCAACGTCGTGCTCGCGAACCCGAACGGCATTACCGTCAACGGCGGATCGTTCGTCAACACAGGCCACGTCGCGCTGAGCACCGGGCAGGTATCGTTCACCGACGTGCTCGTCGCCCCCGGCCTCTACCAGCGCAACGTCGTGCTCAACACCAGTCAGGGAACCATCGAGGTGGCGGGCGGCGGTCTCGCGGGCACGCTCATCGGGCTGGAACTCATCGCCAAGACCGTCAAGGTCAGCGCGCCCATTACCAACGACTTCTCGTCCCCCACGGCCTACGTGCGCGTGATCGCCGGTAGCAGCAAGGTCTCGCTCAACACCAGCTTTTCGCCGGACGACAACAACAACGACTGGGTCTCGCTCGCCAACAACCAGCAAGCGAATCCCGCCGCCATCGCGCTCGACGTGGAGCCGAACGGCAGCATCACCTCGGGCCGTATCCAGTTGCTGACGACCGACCTCGGCGCGGGTGTGCGTCATGCCGGGGCGCTGATGGCGAATGCCGGTGACTTCACATTGACGTCTGCGGGCGACGTGATGCTGGCGCCATCGAGCAAGATCAATGTCGCGAACAACCTGTCATGGCAGTCGCAGGGACAGACAACCCTGAGCGGCGCCTCGATACTCGCCGGTGGCTCGATCAACCTGTCGAGTCACGGCGTGTTCATCGCCAATGCCGGTGCGATCCAGTCGACGCTGGTGTCGTCGCGTAGCGGCATCGTGATCAACAGTCAGGGTGACGTCACGAACGTCAGTAGCCTGATCCAGGGCGTGTCGCGCGACTCCGCGTTGACGTCGTCGGCGGGCGCGATCACGTTAGACGCAACCGGCACCATCACCAACACATCGGACCCAAGCAATCCGGGCGGCGCGTTCGGCGTCATTTTCGGTGTGAACGACGACGTCGTAATGCGCGCCGCAGGCAACATCGTCAACCTGAATGCGCGCATCGAATCGAACCAATCGGTATCGATGCAGGCGCAGGGCGATCTCAGCAACGTCATCTCCCACATCGAGGGCGCCAACGGCGGTGTCTCGACCGCCTATGCGACCAGCGGCCGCCGCTGGCTCCTCTTCTCGACACGTGACGAAGGCTTCTCCGTCGACTATGGTGCGATTCCGGCGCCCGGCCAGCTCTCCTACATCATTGCCGACGCGGGCAACGTCACACTCTCCGGCCGTAACGTCTACAACAACGGCGGCACGGTGCTGACCAACGGCGGCGATATTCGCGTGACGGCCACGAGCGACCTCGTCAATCAGGCCGTCATGGCAGGGCAGGCGTCGTATCAGCGTTCGTGCTTCATTTTCTGCAAGGCGGTGGCGTCGAGCACCACGGCGTCCTACGGCGGGCAGATGCAGGCAGCGGGCAGCATCACCTTGCACGCGGGACAAAGCGCCAGCAACGTCGGCGGCAACGTGATCGCCTGGGGCGGAGATCTGACGGTAGACGCACCACTCGTCACGGCGCAGGGCTTGCTCGGCTACACGGCCTACAACGGCACACGTGGGCTGAAAGCGTGGTTCGGCAACCACTGGGCCGCCATCTACGCCCAGAACGACGGTGGTCTGTTCTCGGCCGCATCGGGTGAAGTCCTGCTCACAGGACGGGGTGTCGTCAAAGGCGGCGTGATCACGGGCGCGAAGGGCGTGCGCGCGCCGCAGGGCATCGAGACGGCATACGTGCCGTACCGTGAACCTGCGCGCATTGGCACTCATCTCGGTCTGACGACGTGGTTCGGGTTATGACCTTTATGACCTTGAGAACGCGTCTCAGCGTACACTCCGCACGCCGCATCGCCGCCACGCTCGCCGTCGTGTGGATGGTGTCCCCGGCATTCGCGCAAACGCCACCGGGTCTGCCGCCCGTGCCTGCACTCCCTCCGGGCATCGTCCCGCAACAGGACCCTGGGCAGCGTCTGCTCGACGAGCAACGCAACCGCGAGTTGCAGCGTGAACTCGATCGCCAACCCGCGCAGATTGAAGTGGCCCCCGGCGCGGCGTCGCAAGTGCCCGATCTCCCGGCAGACGCCGACGTCGAAACGCTCCCCGATCCGGAGCCGACCTTCCGCATCGACCATATCGTCTTCAAAGGCGATGCCGTCCTCAGTCAGTCGCAACTCGATCGCATCGCGGCGCCTTTCCTGCACAAATCGCTTGGTCGGCGCCGCATCGATCTGCTGCTGCGACGTCTGACGGAAGCCTTCGTGGCTAATGGCCTCATCACCACGCGCGCCTACCTCGCCACGCCGCAAAACCTGTCGTCCGGCACGCTCGCCATCACGCTCGTGGCCGGTCGCATCAGCGGCTTCACGCTGAACGGTGGCGCGCTGCGTCCGACGGGAGACGGCAAACCGGGCGACGGCGGCGGTCTGCTCACGGACGCCGGCACCGCGTGGGCCTTCCCCGCCTCGGTCGGTGATGTTCTCGAACTTCCCGCGCTCGAACAGGGCGTCGATCAGATCAACCGGCTGCGCCGCAATCAGGCGCAGATCCAGATCCTGCCCGGGCAGGCCGCAGGCGAGTCGATCGTCGCGATCCAGAACCCGTTCGGCAGCCGGCTGAACTACAACGTCGGTGTCGACAACTATGGCAGCACGGCAACCGGACGATGGCGCACCCGTGCCTCGGTGGAAGCCGCCAACGTCATCGGCTTGCAGGAGTCCCTGAGTCTCGCCTACACGGGCACGCGCGACAGCAACGCGCTCGTCGTCTCGGCGGCGGTGCCCTATGGCTACCAGACGTTCAGCTACACGGCGGCGCTCTCCGAATACCAGCAGATCATCGGCGGCACCGCATTGCTCTATGGCCGCACGCTCAGTCAGATATTCGGATGGAATACCGTGTTCACCCGGTCGTCGAGCGGGCGGCTGAGTCTCGATGCCACGCTGACCAAACTGTCGACCGAGCGTGACGTCAACGACATTCCCCTCTCGCCTCAAGACCTCACGATCCTGCGCGTCGGTGTCTCCGGCCTCTGGCGCTTCACGCGAAATGGCCTGCCCGGCGCGTTGACGGCCTCGCTCGGCATCTCGCAAGGCCTGCCGTGGCTCGACGCCACGCGAGACTTCGACGGCATTCAGAAACAAGACGCCCACGCGCAATTCACCAAGCTGGACGCCAGCACCACCGTCCAGATGCCGCTTGCCCAGCTCGGTCCGACCTACTGGACGTGGCGCACCTCACTCACCGGTCAATACAGCCCCGTAGCGCTCTTCGGCAACGCGCAAATATTCCTCGGCGGCACGGATTCCGTCCGTGGCTTTCTGCAAGGCGGCATCGCCGGAGACAGCGGTTTCTACGTCCGCAACGAGGCGGTGTGGGCCAACGCCCCCGTCTGGCAGGGACTTCGCTGGGAACCGTATCTGTTCCTCGACGGCGGCAAGGCGCATCTGGTGGCCGAAGCCGGCTGGCCGACGCTTGTCGGCGCAGGCGTAGGGGTGCGCGCGCAGTGGCAGTTCCGTGGGCAGACGTTTTCCGGCGAGTTGATGGCCGGACGCGCCCTCGTACAGCCGGCGTCGCTTGGGCCGAAAGGCAGTGTCGTTCTCGTCACGCTCAACTGGGCGGGGTGAATTGGAAGATGCGGACGTGCGGGCGCTCGGCTCGCGGTGTCCGTCAACGTTGCGGGAGAGGTTGTCATGAAAGCGAAGTTCAGTCGTGTGTGGGTGGCTGCGGGTGTCTGCGCAGTGTTGAGCGTTGTCACCGGTCCGGCGATGGCCGCGAAATCGGCTGCGGCGCCGTCGTCGGTCAAGTCGGGGAGCAAATCCGCCGGTACCGCCGACAGCCAATCCGAGAACAAGCCGTTGCCGACGGACGCCGTGGCGAGCGTCAACGGTGTCGTGATCTCGAAGGTGTCGGTCGACGCCATGGTCAAGGCCAGCGGCCAGCCCGACAGTCCGCAGTTGCGTGAACTGTTCAAAGGGCAACTGATTGCCAACGAGTTGCTCAAGCAGGCGGCGCAAAAGCAGCACTACGAGACGCGTCCTGAAGTACAGGCTGCCCTCGAAGCGGCGAAGACGATGATCGTCACGCGCGCTTACATGACCGAACATCTCAACGCCGCGCCGGTCAGCGATGCCGACGTGAAGGCGAAGTACGACGCCGTCGTCGCCACGCTGGGCGAGAACGAGTACCACGCGAGCGTGATCGCAGTGCGAGACGCCGTCACGGCACAGACAGTGCTCGACGAACTCAAGAAAGGCACCGACTTCGCGTCGTTGGCACGCCAGTACAGCCAGGGCCCGAATGCCGCGCAAGGCGGTCAGTTGAACTGGGTCTCGTTCAAGACACCGATCAGCGCAGGCAATACGCAGAACTGGCCGCAACCGATTGCGGAAGCACTGGTGAAGCTGCCGAAGGGCGCCGTGTCTGCCGAGCCGCTGAAGCTCGGCGACCAGCTCTGGATTCTTCGTGTCGACGACAAGCGCACCACGCAGATTCCGAAGTTCGAGGAAAGCGCACCACTGCTGCGCAAGCAGCTTGAGCAGGTCGCGATGGAGAAGGCGACCGCGCAAATCATCGGCGATCTCGTCAAGAGCGCACGCATTCAGCAGTAATCGTTGGCCTTCGGCCGTGGGTCGTGGACCTCGTCGGGGCGCGACTCACAGGCTGCGGGTCGAAAGCTTCGCATCACCGAACGAGTCGCGGGCCGTCCAAGGCCATCGTGAGCGTCGCGGCGAACGGCTGCGTATCGCTTGTGCGCGCGGCGTTGTCGGGCAGCGCAAGTCATTGAAAAAACAGGGCACGTCATGAAGGCAACTTCGCGAGAGATCATCGAAGTCGGGAATCACGTACGTCAATCGACCGAGGTCGATGACAGCACGCCGCTGCCCGGTCTCGACGAGAAGCCTGCGATCCGCCTGTGGCAACGCGCCATTGCGGCCAGCGTGGCGCTGACGTTGCTCGTCAGCCCGATTTCGGTGACGTTCGAACTCAGTCAGTCGGCCGCGCGTGAACTTGCTGCCAACCGCCCGGGCTTCGACGAGACGGCGTTGACGGTATTGCGCTCGCTCGCCACATTGCGTGTTCACGTGGGCATGCGTGAGGCAATGGCCGCACCGATTACCGACCCGACTGCCCCCGTCGTCTTCGCGCCGAAGATCACCACGAGCGGCGCCGGTGTGCCGGTCGTCAACATCACTGCGCCGAATGCGGCCGGGATCTCGCTCAACCAGTATCAGAGTTTCAACGTCGACGCGGCAGGCCTGATCCTTAACAACAGCCTGCTCAACGGCACGTCGCTCAACGGCGGCGCGATTGCCGCGAACCCGAACCTCACAGGGCGCACGGCAAGCACCATCGTCAACCAGGTGACGTCGTCGGGCAGCGCTTACGCGAGCGCCTTGAACGGCCCGCTCGAAGTGTTCGGTGCGCCGGCTACCGTCATCATCGCGAACCCGAACGGTATCTCCGTGCGGGGCGCGGGATTCACGAACACGATCGGCGTGACGTTGACGACCGGTACGCCGCAGTTCCTTACCGGCCCCGGTGGCACGCCGACCGACTTTACCCATGCCACGGCCCTCGGCTACAACGTGACCAGCGGCCACATTCAGTTGGAAGGCAACGCTGGTGTGAACGGTCCGGGCAGCGGCATCGAAGGCACCGTCGGTAGCATCGATCTGATCGGGCAGACGGTCGGCGTGAATGCGCCGCTGTACGCGGGAACGCGCATCAACGTCATCACCGGCAACCAGCAAGTGCTGACCGGCTCGGTGGACGGCACCGGCACGCGTTACGTCACGGCGTCGAATGGCGCTGCAAACACGGCGCAGGCCGTGCAGAGCGCGCTCGCCAATGGCGGTAATGGGCAGGCCTTCGCCATCGACGCCACGCGCTTCGGCGCCATGACCGCCGGACAGATTCAGGTGATCGGCACGACGGCCGGACTCGGCGTGCGCATGGCGGGCGATCTGGCGTCGACTGCCGGCGATCTCACGCTGTCGTCCGGCGGCGATCTGACCGTTGCCAACCACGCGGCGCAGCAGCAGGTGCAGATGACCAGTGGGGGAAACGTCGCGCTCACCGGCACCGGACTCGGCGAGACCGGCTATCGTCTGACGGCGTCCGGCGACGTGTCGTCGACGGGATCGCTTCAGTCGGGCAAGGCGATGGACCTCCGGGCGGGCGGGAATCTGACGCTCGCCAACCTCCAGTCCAACGACAGCACGACACTCAACGCGGGTAAGGCGCTCACGCTCAAGGAAGCGCAAGTCGGCGGCGATCTGTCGCTGGCGACGCAGGACGCATCGCTTGGCGATATCCGTCTGACGGGGCCGGTGACGGTAGCCGGCACGCTCGCCGCAAACGCCGCGCGCAGTCTTGTCGTGACGGACAGCACGGGCGCGAACGGCAACGTTACCGTCGTGACCGGCGGCGATTTCCAGATTGCGCAAGGTGCGCGTCTGACAGGGCACAGTGCCGTGTCGACGCAATCCACCGGCGACACGCGTATCGATGGCACGCTGGCCTCCGGCGCGCAGTTGGACATGACGTCAAAGGGCGGACTCGACGTGCAGGGTGATATCGCGTCGACGGGCACCGCGCGATTGAGCGCAGACGGTGCGTTGAACGTCGACGGCACGCTGCTCGGACAGGCAGATGCCGCCCTTAGCGCGGGTACGGACATCACCGGCAAAGGCAAGCTGGCTTTCGGCACGACCGCCATGCTGCGCGCAGATCGCGACGTCTCGCTAACCGGCACGCTGCTGGCCGGTTTGCTTGACGTCGAAGCGAAGAACAGCCTGTTGCTGAACGACATGCAGAGCACCGGCACGGCCGTGCTGCGGGCGTTGGGCACGGCCGGCGGTGGTGATATCGCACTGCAAGGCAAAGTGTCGTTCTACAGTGCGGCGGCGCTCGACGCGGCGCGCGACATCCTCATCAACGGTACGACGGCCGGTGGCGGCGCGGTGACGCTCAACGCCGCGCGCAACGTTGGCGTCGCAGGCTCGCTGCAAACGGCGGGCACGACGAAGACGCTGTCGATTACCGCGGGCAATGCCATCACGGTGCCTGGGGCTATCGAAGCGAGCGCGGACCTCAAGGCGAACGCCGGTACGACGCTCGATGTGGCGGGCAGTGCGACCGCAGCGGGCGACGTCAATCTGCAATCCGGTGGTGATCTACGCGTCGCAGGTAATGTGTCCGGCCAACGGCTGGGCACGATCGACGCCGGGGGCAATCTCGATATCACCGGTGGTGCGCACTTCCTCGGCAATACGTCGTTGACGTCCGGCGCGAATGCCACGCTGAGCGGCAAGTTGCAGACCGCGAACCTCGTCGTCACCAGCCGCAACGCGGTCACACTTGGCGACGTCCAGGCAGGCGGCACGCTCGACGTCATGGCTAACGGTCTCGATGGTAGCGGCGATATTCGTGTGGCGGGACCGCTTGCGTCGTTCGGCGTTGCCACGTTGCGCGCGGCGCGCGACATGCTCGTCACCTCGACCGGCAGCATCGCAGCGAACGACAAGCTCGGCGTCACGGCTGGGCGCGATGTCCGGATCGACGGCGGGGTGACGGCCGTGGGCGATGTCGCGATGACGGCCTCGTCCGGCAATCTGTCGACGACCGCCAATCTGAGTACGAACAGCCAGTTGACGCTGAACGCCGGGCAGACGGTGACGCTGGGCGCACCGCAGACGAGTGCCATCGGCAACGCTTCCGTGACGGCCGGACAAGACATCGTGCTCGGCGGCGCGCTGGTCGGATTGGCGGGTGTGATGCAGGCCGGGCGCGACCTCGTCGGTGCCGGTGCTTCGGCATTCACCGATACCGCGAAGCTCAGTGCGAATCGCGACGTCAACCTGTCCGGCGTGTTGCAGGGCAATGGCGTGAGCGTGACGGCAGGCAACAGTGCCACGGTGTCGAGCGTCACGTCCAACGGCGCTTTCACGGTATCGGCAAGCGGCAACGCGGGCGGTGGCGATGTCGTGGTGAACGGCACGTCGAATGTGGTCGGTGGAGTGCAGGCGAGCGCGGCGCGCGACGTGACCGTGGCGGGCACGTTGGCGACGGGCGACACGGCGACGCTGACCGGCGCGCGAGACGTCAATGTCACGGGCACGGTGCAGGCCGCTAAAGACATCGTGCTGACGGCGACGCAAGGTAGCGTCAATCAGCAGGGCAAGCTGGGCGTGGGTAACCGGCTTGGCGTGTCGGCGGGCACGGATGTCGCGATGGGTGGCGAGACTGTCGTGTCGGGCGATACGACGCTGACGTCGGGCCGCGACACGATCGTCACCGGCACGATCAACGGGCAGGGAACAGGCCGGATCGATGCCGGTCGCGACGTGAGCGGGGCTGGGACGGCATCGTTCACGGGTGCGTTCGATGTGAGCGCCACCCGCGATGTCGCCCATGACGGCTTGCTGCAAGGCGGCGGTCTGACGATCACGGCGGGCAACAACGTCGCTGTCAGGAATGCGGAATCGACGGCCGCATTGACGCTCACCGCCAGCGGTCTCGCGGGCGGCGGCGACATCACGGTCAATGGCGGCACGGGGGCCTCTGGCGTCGTGTCGTTGAAGGCTGCGCGTGACATCGGCGTCACCGGCACATTGGGCGGTGGCGGCACGACGACGCTCGATGCGCAGCGCGACATCAAGGTGACCGGTGCGATCCAGTCGGTCGGCGACGCACTTCTGACGGCACGCGGCGGCAGCGTGCTCGCCAGCGGTGGCATCAGCGGCGGGGGGAACGTCTCCATCGGTGCCGCGCAGGACGTCGTGCTGGGCGCATCGACGAGCGCCTTGCGCGACATCGCGGTGAACGCAGGTCGCGATCTGCAACTCGGTGCCGTCCTCGTCGGCGTCAACGCCAATCTGACGGCGGGCCGCACACTGCTCGACGCGGGCGATGGCAGTGGCAAGGCCGTCTTCACGGGCACGGCGACGCTCGCTTCGGCCGGAGATACGAAGTTGACGGGCGGCGTGCAAGCCAATGGCATCGACGTGACGGCGGGGGGCAATGCCACGCTCGGTGTGCTGAACTCCGCCGCCGGGATCAAGGTGACGACGACCGGCACGGCGGGCGCGCAGGGTGTATTGGGTGGCCCGGGCGATATCGTCTTCAACGGCGCGGTATCGTCGCCGAACGCCTTCTTGGCAACGGCAGCGCGCGACGTGCTGCTGGCGGGCAGCGTGACGTGCGGCGCCGCGTGCGAGCTGATCGCGCAGCGCAATCTCTCCGTCACCGGATCGGCCCTGACGCTGGGCGACCTGTCGTTGCTCACGCGCACGGGGGATCTCGCCATTAGCGGCGACATCACCACGGCAGGCGCCTTGCTGGCGACGAGTGGCGGCAATGCGTCGCTTGGCGGCAAGCTGAATCTCCAGGGCGATTTGCGCGCTTCGGCAGCCAACGACCTGACGCTCGCCGGGCAGACGAGTGTGCAAGGTATCGGCGCATTGCGCGCGGGTAACGACATCAACGGCGATGGCGCGACGGTGTTCGGCAGTGACGTCACATTGAATGCCGGACGCAACACCGCGCTGACGGGCACGTTGTCAGGCAAGAACGTCGACATCCACGCCGCAAACGATGCAGGCTTGCACAACGTGCAGGCGACGCAGTCGCTGACGGTCACGGCGGACGGCACCGCAGGCGGTGGCGACGTGGGCGTGAGCGGCGATGCCGTAGCACTCGGCACCGTGACGATGACCGGCGCGCGCGACGTGTCGGTGACCGGCAAAACCGTTGGCGGTGACAACGTCACGCTGACCGCTACGTCGGGGGACATTCGTCTTCAGGGCGACACCGCGTCGGAACGCAACCTCACGTTGACGGCATCGAATGGTGCGATCTCGACGGGCAACGTCGGCGCGCAGGGCGATCTCTCCGTCAATGCTGGCAAGTCGCTGACGATGCAGGGCGACACGACGGCGAATGGCCTCGTGCGTCTGATATCGGGCGGCGACATGACGCTGGGCAATGTGCGCGGCGTCGCTGCCGACGTGGCAGACGCCGTGGCCGGTGTGCTGAAGGCAGGCGGCAATCTGAATGCAACCTCGCTGACGTTCGGCAATGGCGGTCTCACCACGACCTCGGGCAAGGCGACGCAAGTCACCGGCGCTGTCGTCGCAGGTAATGCGTTGACGATGTCCACGTCGGGCGACTTGTCGGTAGGGTCCGTTCAGGCAGGCAAGTCCGCGGCATTGACGGCGGGCGGCACGGGCGACGTCCGGGTGACGGGCGATATCGCCACGGGTAACGGCTTGACCATCGGGGCGGGACGCGATGTCGTTCTGGGCGGTGCGGTAACGGCGGGCGACGGTGTGACCGTCACCGCAGCACGCGACCTGAGCGTGGTCGGTGCGTTGTCGGCGAATCAGGACATCGCACTCACGGCGACCGGGGGCAACCTCACGCTCGCCGGGCCGATCACCGCCATCAAGAACTTCGCGGCAACCGCAGGCGGCGCGCTCGCGCTCGGCAGCGCGCAGACTTCGGGGCAGACCGTTGGCCAGATCAATGGCGACACGACGCTGACCTCGGGCGGCGCGATGACCCTCAACGGGCATCTCATCGGCAAGGGGCTGGCGACGCTGCAATCGGGCGGCGATATCGCTGGTACGAACGCGGCGCTCACCTTCGGCAAGGATGTCGCGATCACCTCGGGCGGCAAGCTGACGCTGGGCAGTGTGGATACGGCGGGCGATCTCGGCATCAAGGCGCAAGGCGATGCGTCGCTCGGGGCGCTGACGTCGATGGGCAAGCTAACGCTCGCGAGCACGGCGGGCGGCCTGACGCTTGGCAAGACACTCGTCGGCGGCACACTCGACGCGACGGCAGCGACCTATCTGAGCGCGCTGCAAGGCTTGTCGAGCATGGGCGCCATGACGCTCACTGCACAAAGCGGCAATCTGAGCGTGGTGGACGTGTCCGGTAACGACACCGTCACGCTGCATGCGGGCCAGACGTTGACGATGGGCGGCACCAACACCGTCGTGGGCGACATGGCGCTCACAGGCGGAAACGTCGTCATTACCGGCGCGACGACGGCATCCAAGGCCTTCACCGCCACCGCGACCGATTCGTTCGACGCGAGCGGTGGGCAACTCTTCGTGACGAACGGCGCGAAGCTCGCGGGCGCGCGCGTCGACACGGGCGCAATGATCGTGGGCGGTTCGCTGGACGTCACGGCAACGCAGTGGATCCGCACGCACGGCCTCGCACTGATCAACGGTGCGACGACGTTCGACGCAGGCACCGGCACGTTCACCAACTCGACGGGCGCCTCGGTGCTCAGCGCGGGACCGCTGTCGATTCGCGCGGGCAACATCGTCAACCAGTTGGGGGGACAACTGGCGTCGACGAAGGCGCTGACGTTGAACGCGACAGGCAACATTACCAATGCCGGGTTGATGAACGGCGATACGACGTCTGTGACGGGCGGCGGGGCGTTGACCAACAGCGGCACGTTGCTGGGCGCGAACGGCGTCACGCTGAACGTCGGTGGGTTGAACAACAACGGTGGCATGATTCTGGCGGGTGATGTCACGAGCGCGACGCCCGCGAGCGCGGATCTTGCGTTGACCGTCAACGGGTCGGACACAGTGACGACGGCGGGCGGCGAGCTTGCCGCGACACGCAACCTTGCCGCGTCGATGCGCGCCGCGACATTCGACGTGACGGGCGGTGCGCTGCAAGCGGGCGGGACGATGTCGATCACGGCCAACGCCATCAACAACACCGGGATGTTGCAGTTGGGCGGCGCTAACGTTTCGCTCACGGGGCTGGCGTCGTTCATCAATAGCGGGACGATTCAGGGCAATGGCGCGCTGACGCTGTCGAGCAATGGCTGGTTCACCAACATCGGCAGCGTGATCGGCGGCAGCGATGTGACGGTGAACGCGGCGCTCATCAATGGTGCCGGTGCGACGATTCACGCGGATCGCGACCTGTCGTTGACGGGGGACGTCGTCAACAGTGGCGTGATCGAAGCGAACCGCAACCTGAGCGTGACCGGCGGCAACTTCACGAACATCGGTGCGAAGACGCAAGCCGCCGGCGACATCACGTTCAACATGCCGGGCACGCTGAACAACATCGGCGGCACGATCATCGCGGGGAACAACCTGACGGTGAATGCGGGAGCCGTGGTGAACGATCAGGCGGCCGGGTCGGGTGCGGTGACCACCACGACCACGGTGGTGGACCCGAGTCTGATCTGGAGTGCGGTGATCGGCATGCGGAGTTCGATGCTGAGCGAAGGGCCGGGCGGTGGCGAAGGGGACATGAATGTGCGTTGGAAGAATGTCTCGGCTACGGCAACACTCGGCGACCTGCTTTCTCCGACGGGCGTTACGCTGGAAGGTAAGCGGGACGACGTCAGCCCGTGGACCGGAGACCGTTGTTCGGGGGTTACCGGTTCTCTGCTGGCGTGTAACGCTGGTACAGCCGCGCCGGTGACAGGTTCCGGCACGTTCTACATGAACAAGCTGCGGGGTAGTCGGATGGTTGGCGACAACGCCGTCGACTATGACTATTGGCAGATGAGCGGTGCGCCGATTCCGGGTGCACAAGCGTCGGTCGCGATTGCATTGCCCACGGTGAATCAGACGTCCACGGTGATGCAAATGGGCGCGGCGGGCGTGATGATCGCGGGCGGCGACATCTCGCTGACGACCGCGAGTCTGTCGAATAAAGGCGGGCAGATCGCCGCGGGCCGTAACATGACGCTCAATGTCGGCTCGCTCTCCAATGGCGCGGTATCTCCGACGACGACCAGCAACGTCGTCAACTCGGTAGATCAGGGGCAATACTCGGCGTTTCTGGCACAGCTCGCGTCGCTTGGCACGATTGAAGTGCCGGCTTATCAGAACCAGAATCTGGGTGATGCGCAGCAGGCGCATCAACTGGTCTCATTCAGTATCGCTACCGGATCGGCTGCGCCGACATCGACGTCGACGATTTCCTGGTCGACGTCGCTTGGTCTGATCACTGCGGCCAACACACTCAATCTGTACGGCGGCAATCTGGTGAACGAGGGCATGATCTATGCCCAGAACAACGTCAATATTTTCGCGGCGAGCGTTACCAACCAAGGGGGGAATACCCAGCAGTTTTCGTCGCAAGCCGGATGTGCTGCGGGCACGAGCAACATCGCCTGTTACCGGGGCAACGACGTTCGCGGGCAGAACCCGAACACCACATCATTCACCTTCGCGCAGAACAACGCGGCGATCATCGCAGGCAACAACCTGACGATTGCGGCGGGCACGATCAACAACAAATACGGCGATCTCATCGCGGGTCACGATCTCGTGATCGGCGGTGTCGGCTCGTCTGCCACGGGCACGACAGCGGCGGACTCGCTGACGAACACGTCGGGCAACATCCTCGCGGGTAACAACCTGACGTTGAACGTTGCGGGCGGCATCATCAACACGTTGCCTCCGCCGGTGCAGGTGCACGAGAACTACGGCAAGCTCGAAAAGTACTCGGGCTGTATGACTGCGGGTGGCTACAAGGAGAGTTACTGCGAAGCATACGTCGATCAGCAGTCAGGCAACTCGTCGATCATCGGTGCCGGTAACAACCTGACGATCAATGCGGGGTCGCTGACGAACGTCGGCAGCCTGATCACGGCGGGCCTTAACGCGACGATCAACGTCAGCGGCCCCGTAGTGAACAGCGCGCAGACGCTCAACGCCTACTGGCACTCGCATTGGGTACAAGAGACGGGGATGTTCGAGTCGGACAAACGTCACGACGTGTGGAGTTGCGGCAGTGCTGCGGAATGTACGTCCCTGTACGGCGATGCGTACACGAGCGTAGGCGGTGTCATCAATCCGCCCACGCCGGTGGGCAACATCGCCGCAACGATCCAGGCACCGAACCTGACGGTGACGTCGGGCGGTCAGATCGTCAACGTGGGCAACGTGGTGGGCCAGTCGGTGTCGCTCACGGGCACGAGCCTGATCAACGGCATCACGACGGCGAACACGTACACGCCGCAGGTGGGCAACGCACCGCAGGTGATCAGTCTGGCTCCGGCAAACGGTGGTCTGAATCTGACGATCCCGGCGAGCCTGGGCGGCGCAGGGTCGTCGATTCTGACGGGGGCCACGGGCCAGCAGAACGGGCCGAGCTACATCGTGGGCGGATTGGGAGCAACGCTCGATCCGGTGTCACCGCAAGTACTGATTTCGAATCTGCCAGCGTCGCTGCAACCGAGCACGACGACGTTCTACTTCTCGCCTCAACAAGAGGCAATCCAACTCCAGCAAGCCGCCCTGACGCAAACGGGCAAGGCGAGCTTCATCAATGGCTTGTCGACGGACAGCACGTCGCAGTTGACGGTGAACGACCAGCAGAAGTTGGTGCTGTACGGCAACGCGGTGGAGTACGCGAAGACGAACAACATCCAGTTGGGTCAAGCGCTGACACCTGAGCAGGTGGCAGGGTTGTCGCAACCGATGCTGTGGTACGTCGAGCAGACGGTGCCCGAGCCGGGTTGCGCCGCAACGGGCAACGCGAAGTGCCCGACAGTGACGGCACTGATGCCGCAGGTGTACCTGCCGGAGAATTTCACGGCGCTGTCGGCAGGCGGCCAGATTCTGGCGAGCAACGATCTGTCGCTGAACTTCGGCAGCACGGCGACGGGCGGCAGCATCCTGAACACGGGCTCGATCACGTCGGGTGGCTCTCTGACGGTAAACACCGGCACGCTGACGAACCGCGCGAACGTGGTGGACGTCGGTGAGATCTGGAGCTACATCCAGGACGCGGGTTACCTGAAGACAACCGGCACGATGGTGCAACCGGGCGGCTTCATGAGTGCAGCAGCGGGCGGGCTGACGCTAAACGTCGATCAGTTCAACCAGATCGGCGGCGCACTGCAACTGCTGGGACAGAACGGAGAAGTCGACCAAGCTGCAACGCAAGCGTTCATCGCGGGCGTCGCCGCACAACTGGGCGACAACTTCGTGCAGCAGACCCTGCAAAACGATCTGCACACGGACTTCGTAAAGCAGGGCGGCAACTTCGGGATTCAGCAGGTTGGGATGATCGTCGCAGCCGTCGCTATGTCGGCGGTGTTGGGACCGATGTTCTCGGCAATGGTGGGTAACCTCGCGGGCGCGACGGCGGGTACAGCGACGATGATGGCCGCGGCGGGGACGACGGCAGAAGGCATCGCGATTGGCGCAGGGCTAGGCAATATCGCATTGAGCGCAGGTCTGACGGCGATGACGAGTTCCGCGTTCACGCAATTGGCGACGACGGGATCGATCAACTTCGGCTCGGTAGTCACGAGCGGATTGTCTGGCGCGATTACGGCGGGATTGCTGAACGGCATAACGTACACAGCGGGAGAAGGGCTCGGCGTTACAACGTTGGGCGGTTCGAGCAACAGCTTGAGTAGTTTGGCGGGCGTTAATCCGAGTTATGTCGGCGGTACAGCAGGAAACGCAGCGGCGACGACAGCGGACAAACTACTCTCGCAAGGTTTGGCGATTTTCGGTCAGTCGGCGATTCAAGCGGGTGTGCAGTCGACGATTCAGGGAGGGAGTTTCCTTGATGCGTTGAAGACCAGCGGGGTCAGCAATCTGAGTGCTGCGCTGGCGTATCAGATTGGGTCGCTGGGTCCGGAGACGCTAGGTCAACTGGGATATGTGGGGGCGCACGCTGCATTGGGATGTGCCAGCTCGGCGGCGTCTGGCACTGGATGCGGAGGAGGGGCGATTGGCGCAGCGACCAGCGCGGTGCTCAGTCCTTTGTTGCGTGACGCCTTGTACAACGGTGCGGAGACCGTCACGTATACGGACAATGGTGACGGCACGATCACCAAGACGGTCAGTTACGACAATACGGCGATTAACGCGGGGATAGCGTTGATGGCAGGGCTGTCGGGCGCAGGCTTGTCTGGGCTATTGGGTCAGAACCCGAACGCTGGTGCGACTGCCGCGCAGAACGAGGCGACGAACAATGCGCTGAGTGGAAAGTATCAGTATCTGACTGCCCAGAAGCAGGCTTGTAGCGGGCAGAGTATGAATTGCTATCGAGATACGTTGACCGCGACCCAGACTGCGTATATTCAAGCGAAGCTGGATGTTGCGACACAGTGTGTGCCCGGTGGAGATAGTGCGGCGTGCCAGACCGCGCGTAATGACGTTGCACAGTTGTATCTGAATGGCCAAAGCTTGCAGCAGTTCGTACAGAACACCCCAGATTGTCAGACGACAGGTTGTGTCGCGGCAACCACCGTGGGGTCAGGTGTACTCGGTTTGGTGGGTGGATGGCTTATCGGGCGATTGATTGTTGGGGCTCGTGGGGTTTTCACACGTCCAGCGGGCGCCGGCGCATCGAATTCTGCTGGAGTATCCGCCGGTGGCGATATCGACCTACCGAACGTTTACGTCAATCAAAATCAATCTTCTGCCGGAGCGACAGTATCTGCGCTGCAGCAGACAAAGAACTTGTTCTCGTCGAATTCGCCGGGCACTATAAACATTGGTGGTGTATCGTTTTCCGAAGCTCCAAACGTTGGTAATGCGGCGATTTTTGCCGGTGCCACAGAATCTCAAGTGCAGGCGTATTTTCTCGAACTTGTTGGGATCGCGAAGATGCCACCCGCTCGAGTGATTCCTGGTAAGGGGACTATATACGTCGTCAACACCCCTAATGGTAATTTCACGCTGCGCGATTTCTCCACATCATCAAGCCAAACGGGGCAAGCGTGGACGATTGATATACCTAAGGCAGCAACGGGGACAACTTACAACCCCGAGATAAAATTTGTTAGATGAGGGATCAAGTGACAGGCGTTGAACACCTAGACGATATCTTAAGAGACTCGTTCGGTTTGTGGATTTCCGGATTATTTAGTTCGATCGGGGCGTGGAACCCAAAAATGACTTTTGAGGAGAAAAAGGAGGCATTTTTCGGCGTTGTTTATGAGTTGCTCGAGAAGGGCCGAGTGAAGTTCATTGCTCCTGGTGCTGACTGCTATGTTTCGCCTAAAAATCCTCACCCGAGCCTAACAATATTTGACGAGAGTGCACACTGGCGGGAACCACCGGGAGTAATCGTTAAAAAGCTCCGTTCGCGGTGGCCGCCGCAGGTAAAAGACGAAAATGATGTTGAATTAGCTGTTTATTTTTATAGTATCCCCGCAATTATCTGGGTGCGAGATGATGGATCGCTTGTAGCATCATGAAATAAGATATTTATAGGAATTTTTTGATCGTGTATTGACCCAGTGAAAAGCTGCTCAATTCTAGGCATGACGCCCCCTCACCCCTGCGCCATCACCTGCTGCGCAATTGCCGTCGTGATCCCCATCTTGTCGTGACGGTTGCGTTCCAGCAGTCCGATACTCCGCTGCTCCGTCACCCCGGGCAGGGGAACGATGCGTAGCGAGTCTTCCTGCGCCCATGTGGCGCTTCTCAGCATTGGCACCACGGCAACACCTACACGTTGCCGCACCAGCGCAACGATCCCTTCAATCGAACTCAGTTCCAGAAAGTCGCTTACCTTCACGTGCTGACGTCGCACGGCACGATCGATCAGCGCGCCGGTTCGTTGCGTGCGGTCGAACCGCAGAAACCGCTCCGTCTCCAGCAACTTCGCGGCCGACGCCGATTTCAATGCCGAGGAGGCTAGTAGCACCAACGGCTCCCGATACAAGGGCGTCCACCTGACGCCCGCCGGACGCCGTCCCGTCGGCTCCACCAGCACCGCACAATCGATCTCGCCGGCGTCGAGCTTTGCCGTTAGTTCTATCGAGCGGGCCGTCTGAATCAGGATTTCCAGATGCGGTTGCGCCTGCTTGATCTGTGTCACCGCTCGCGCCAGTGCGCTCACCGCCGACTCCACCGCGCCAATCGTCACCGGTCCCGCCGTCGATTCGATCCCGGCGGCCAGCATGCGCATCGTCTGGTATTGCGTCAGCAACTGCTCGGCGTGTGGTAGCAGCACACGTCCCATGGCATTGAGTGAGACGGAACGCCCGACACGGTCGAACAGCGGGTGATCGAACTCCTCCTCCAGCGCCCGCATCTGCATGCTCACCGCCGACTGCGTCATCGCCAGATGTTCGGCGGCTGATGCGAACGAACCGTGTCTCGCGACCGCCGCAAACGTCCTCATAAATCGCAAATTGCTCATAGTTCGCTCGTTGTTGAATATCCCCAACCGCACCGACTCACACGGCGTCAGTCCTCGAATTCGCTCCAGTCCCGGACCCAATCTCGCCCGACGCCTGAAAGCAACCTCAAGGCAACCCCGAAATAACCTCGAAATAACCTCGAAATAACCCCGAAACGCCCCCGAACTGCCACCAAACCCGTCTCCCAACTCACCGATCAATTCATCAAAAAAGTTGCGATGAAGGATCACAAATTCTAGCTTTTATTGGTTTTTTGGCACAAGCAGAATGGGGCGAAGCGAGTGCGGTCGGCTTGCCACGAAAACACTTCATAGAAGAGGAGTATCCCCATGGAAGTTTCGGTTGGGCGCGACGGCGCCGCAAACTCCGCCGTCGGCGAGCGCTCGGGAAAGCGTATCGACGTCGGCATCATCGCGGTATCCACCATCGGCAACGCGCTCGAATGGTTCGACTTCACCGTCTTCACATTCTTCGCCGCGAATATCGCGCGCCAGTTCTTCCCCAGCGATAACCCCACGGCCGCGCTGCTCGCAGCATGGACGACCTTCGGTGTGGGCTTTCTGACGCGTCCGCTTGGCGGCATCGTCCTCGGCGCCTACGCCGATAAACACGGACGAAAGGCCGCACTCCTGCTGACGATCTCCGTCATGGCACTCGGCGTCGCCGTGATCGCCTTCGCACCGACATACGCACAAATCGGTATGGCCGCGCCCGTGCTGATGCTCATCGGCCGCTTCCTTCAGGGGTTCTCCGCTGGCGGTGAAGTCGGCAGCGCAACGGCATTCCTCGTCGAGCATGCGCCGGTCGAGCGCCGCGGCGTGTACGGCAGCTTCCAGATGATCGCGCAGGCATGCAGCATGCTGCTCGGCGCCATCGTCTCGATCGGTATCACGCAGGCACTGACCCCCGAACAGATCGACGCCTTCGGCTGGCGTATCCCGTTCGTGATCGGTCTGCTGATCGTGCCCGTCGGCCTCTACGTGCGCTCGCGTCTGGACGAGTCGCCCGTCTTCAAGGACGCCCGCAAGCACCAGCACGCCGAGAAGCGCTCGCCGTTCCTCGAATCGATCACCGTCCACTGGCGTCAGGTCGTGGCAGGCTTCGGTCTGACCGTGTACGGCACCATCGGCACGTACATCTTCTACTACTACATGCCGAGCTACGCGACGAAGTCGCTGGGCATTCCGTTCAAGAGCAGCGTCATCGCATCGCTGTGTGCGGCCATCGCCTATATCGTGGGGACGTTCGCGTCGGGCCGCATCTCCGACGCCATCGGCCGCAAGAAGCCGATGACCGCCTCGGCCCTCATCAGCCTGATCATCGCGTATCCGCTGTTCCTCGCCGTGAGTCACGTGCCGACGCTGCCGATGCTGATCTTCGTGCAGTGCTGCCTGATGCTCTCTCTCGGTCTGTTCCAGGGCTCCTACTGCGCGTTCGTGTGCGAACTGTTCCCCTCGCGGGTGCGCGCCACGTCGATGGCCATCGGCTATAACTTCGCCGTGATGATCTTCGGCGGATTCGCCGGCGCCATCGCCACGCTGCTCATCGGCTGGACGGGCGACAAGCTCGCCGTCGTGTACTACGGCATCTTCGGTGCTGCCGTGGGGCTCGTCACGATCCTGCTGCTCAAGGACCGCTCGCGCCAGCCGCTGCTCTGAGAACCGCCGCGAACACCACCAACGAACGATCTGCACTACCGCACGACATCACGGCGCCCGGCGATGGATTTCGCCGGTGCGCCCGTCACATGCCTCCCAAACCTGCCCCTGTCCAATGGCCCGACCGGCCGACACAACCGACGCCATCGACATCGTCGGTTCGACCGGCACGCGTCGCGCCATCCGGGGCATTCATCAAGAGACGACTCACATGTCCATCATTCCCGAAATCGCCGAACGCTCGGCCGAACTGCAAGCCATCCGACGTGATATCCACGCGCACCCCGAGCTGCGCTACGAAGAAGCGCGTACGTCCGACATCGTGGCGAAGCTGCTTGAATCGTGGGGTATCGAGGTCACGCGCGGGCTCGGCAAGACGGGCGTCGTCGGCGTGCTGCGCAACGGCACCGGCAAGAAGGTCATCGGCCTGCGCGCCGACATGGACGCGCTGCCGATCCAGGAGCTGAACACGTTCGAGCACGCGTCGAAACACGCGGGCAAGATGCACGCCTGCGGTCATGACGGTCACACGGCCATGCTGCTCGGCGCGGCGCAACATCTCGCCGCACACCGCACGTTCGACGGCACCATCGTCTTCATCTTCCAGCCGGCAGAGGAGGGCGGTGGCGGCGCGAAGGCCATGCTCGAAGACGGTCTCTTTGAAAAATTCCCCGTCGATGCCGTGTTCGCGCTGCACAACTGGCCGGGACTCGCCGCCGGCAGCTTCGGTGCGCGCGTGGGGGCGACGCAGGCGTCGAGCAACGAATTCCGTATCGTCGTCAAAGGTACGGGCGCACACGCCGCCATGCCGCACGACGGCATCGATCCGGTGCTCACCGCCATGCAGATCGGCACGGGGCTGCAAAGCATCATGACGCGCAACAAGCGCCCCATCGACGCCGCCGTGCTTTCCATCACGCAGATGCAGGCGGGCGAGGCGATCAACGTCATTCCGAACACCGCCACGCTGGCAGGCACCGTGCGCACCTTCTCGCTCGAAGTGCTCGATCTCGTGGAGACGCGCATGCGTGAGTTCTGCGAATCCACGGCCGCTGCCTATGGCTGTACCGTCGAGTTCTCGTTCATCCGCAATTACCCGCCGACGGTGAACACCGCCGCCGAGACGCAGTTTGCGCTCAACGTGATGAAGGAGATCGTGGGACGCGATCACGTTGTCGATCCCATCGATCCGACGATGGGGGCCGAAGACTTCTCGTTCTTCCTGCTGGAGCGCCCCGGTTGCTATGCGTACATCGGCAATGGCACGGGGGATCACCGCGCCCACGGCCACGGTCTCGGCCCGTGCATGCTGCACAACACGAGCTACGACTTCAACGACGACGTGCTGACGCTCGGCTCGACCTATTGGGTACGTCTGGCAGAAGCTTTCCTGGTGGGTTGAGACGAGATGGCCACGAGTCCGTTTTCTGAAAGCTACCGACAAGCGCGCAAGCGCTTTACGGCCGCTGCGCGTCAGGCGGGCGTCGAGGTGACGAGCCACGTGATTCCCGATCTCGTCGGGCGCGAAGGCGAGTCCCTGTCGACCGATGTCGTGCGGCTCGGGCCGTCCGACGCGCGGCGCTTGCTCATTCTGACGTCGGGCACCCACGGTGTCGAAGGCTTCTGCGGCAGTGCGGCGCAAATCGCCCTGCTCGGCGATGCGGGATTGCAGGGACGTCTGATGGCCGCCAACGTGGCCATTCTCGTCGTGCACGCGATCAATCCCTACGGCTTCTCGTGGCTGTCGCGTACGAACGAGGACAACGTCGACCTGAACCGGAACAGCATCGACTTCACGCAGGCGCTGCCCGTCAACGAGGCGTATGGCGAGTTGCACGACTTGCTCGTGCCGCCGACCTGGCCGCCCTCGAACGACAACGTGCGCGCGATTGCGGATTACATCGAAGTGCACGGCGCAGTGGCCTATCAACGTGCGCTGACGATCGGCCAGTATGCGTTCGCCGACGGCTTGTTCTACGGCGGACGCCAGCCGGTCTGGAGCACCCGGCTGATGCGCACGCTGATCGAGACGCACGCGGCAGATTGCGACGCCATCGGGTGGATCGATTTCCACACCGGGCTCGGCCCGCCGGGACATGGCGAGAAGATCTGCGTAGGCGGACTCGACGCCGATGAGCTTGCCCGCGCGCGCGCGTGGTGGGGCGCCGACCTCGCGAGTCCGGTGGATGGGACGACGGTGGCATCCAACGTGGGTGGTCCGTTGCTCGACACGCTGCGCACCGCACGACCGGATGCGCAAGTGACGGCGATGGCTATCGAATACGGCACCGTGCCGCTCATCGACATGCTGCACATGCTGCGCGCCGACTCCTGGCTCAGACGGCATCCCGATGCGCCGGACGCGCAGGCCTCGGCCATCCGCCAAGCCGTGCATTCGGCGTTCTGCTTCGACGACCCCGTGTGGCAGGGGCAGATTCTCGGTCAGGCCCGCGTGGCGATCTTGCAAGCCGTGACGGGGCTGAGCCGTAGTCGTATCGGGTGACGGAGATGAGGCGACGCTGCCGGGCTATCGGGCAGCGTCGTCGACAACTCACCTCACGTCACCCCACGTGCTTTACCCCATGTAAACCTGCAACTGGCAGTACGCCGCACGCGTCATCGGGGCATCGAGCCCGTGCTTGTCCGCACGAGTGACCAGATCGCCCACGATGGCATCGGCTTCCAGCCGCTTCGCGCCCGACGCGATATCGCGCGCCATCGACGATGCCCACGGCGACTTCGGCGCCAGCAGCAACGCCTCCATCTGCTTGACGGCCGCTTCCGGCAGCGCATACCCCTCGGCCTGCGCAATGGCGCGGCCTTCCGACATGGTTCGACGCATCAGCGCCTCACCGTCGCGGGTCGCCATGATCTGACCGACGTTGCCGCGCATCAGGCACGTCATGATGCCCGCGCACGATACGGCGATCCACTTGTTCCACAGCGCTTGCTCGATGGTCTCGCTGAGGGCGCGTGTGCCCTTCGACTTCGCGAAGAGAGCGTAGACGTCCTGCGCCAGCGTGCGCATCGTCTCCGTACGCGCGCCGACGATCACGTTGTCCCCCGGCCCTTGATGCAGGATCTCGCCCGAGGGCAAAAGGGTGGTCGCAATGTACGACACGCCGCCCATCACGCGATGCTTGCCGAACGTCGCATCGAGACGCTCATACACCGACATGCCGTTGAGGAACGGCAGGATGACGGTGCGGTCGCCCATCGCGGGGGCGATCGACTCGATGGCGTTGTCGAGGTCGTAGGTCCTGCACGCGAGCAGCACCAGATCGTATTCGGGCTTCACGTCTCGGCTCGTCACCGTGGCGACCGCCTGCTGCACGTCGCCCAGTTCGCTCTTGATCGTCAACCCTCGTTGCGCGAGGACTTCCGCTCGCTTTTCCCGAACGAGGTAGGTGACCTGCGCACCCGCCTGCGCCAGACGCGCACCGTAATAGCCCCCGATGGCACCGGCACCCAAGACAAGAATTTTCACGTTGAAGCTCCTTCGACGGTTGTTGAAGACTGTGGGCGACGACAACGTTTCCTGACGGTTCGCTCAGCACACAGCCGGGCCGCAACGGTCGATTGGGCCGCTGCGTTTTATGATATGATGGTTATCATACTATGAATTTCCTGAGTGTGTTCGAGACGCCTGACGTCACGACATCGGGCGTCGGTCTCACAGGGGGCATACTCGGCACATTCGGGCGAACGGAGGATCGGCGCCATGCGCTACGGCACGGATCACAAGCAGAAGTCTTACGAACGGATTCTCGACGAGGCGTCGCAGGCGATTCGTCTGGACGGACCCCACAAGGTCGGTGTGGCGGCCGTGATGAGTCAGGCGGGCCTCACGCACGGCGCCTTCTACGCGCACTTTTCGTCGAAGGACGCGCTGATCGAGGCGGCCGTTGCACACATGTTCGAAGGGAGCCTGTCGCGCTGGCAGCAGGTCACGCAAGGCGTCACGCCGCAGCAAGGGTTGAGTCGGTTCATCGATCACTATCTGTCGGTGGAGCGCATGGATCAGCGTCCGCTCGGTTGCCCGATGGCGGCGCTTGCGGCGGATGTGCCGCGCATGTCGCCCGCCGTGCAGGCGGTCTTCAGTGCGGGGGTGCGCACGTTGACGCAGGCGATGGCGGAAAAGCTCGCCGCCATGAACGTCCCCGATCCGGACACCACGGCGCGTTCGATGATGAACGAGCTTGTGGGCGCGATCTCGCTCGCGCGGTGCGAGCCCGACCGCGCGCGTTCGCTGTCGATGCTCGACGCCACGCGCACGAAAGTGAAAGCGCAGATTGGCATCGGCGCGTCATCGGGTGACAATAGCTCGCCCTAACCACGCAAACGCTCATGGCATCTCACGTGAAGAAGTCCTTCGTCGGCCGGATTCGGGACCAACTGGATCAGCTCTCGCCCTCAGAGCGACGTCTGGCGGAGTTCGCGCTCGATTTGCCGGGCGATCTAGCAGGGTACTCGGCCTCGGAACTGGCGGCGCTCGCACAGGTCTCCAACGCGACCGTCACGCGCTTCGTGAGACGTCTGGGTTACGAGTCGTTCGACGACGCGCGCAAACACGTGCGCGCCGAGCAGCGCGCAGGCTCTCCGCTGGCGATGGCCGCGACGGCGCCCGTCACCGAAGCGGCAACCGACGATCTCGTCGGCGCGCAACGCCTGCAAAGCCTCGCCAACATCGAGGCGACCTACCGTCGGCTCTCGTCCACCGAAATCGAACAGATCGCAGCGGCGATTCTCGCGGCACGCAAGGTGTGGATCGTCGGGTTTCGGTCGAGTCATCCGCTGGCGATGTATCTGCGCTGGCAGTTGCTGCAAATCGTGCCGAGCGCGCAGGCGATTCCGGGCGCGGGTGAGACGCTGGGCGAGCATCTCGCGGGCATCACCGCCGACGATGTCGTGATCGTCTTCGCGCTGCGACGCCGGGTGCGTCAGATGCCGACCGTCGTTGCGCAACTCGCGAAGGCGTGTCCGAATCTCGTCTACATCTCTGAGCGCACCGAGCGTGCCGCTGCCGCAAAGACGCCCGCGAAGTGGTCGCTGCAATGCGACGTGCAGGGGCCCGGCGTTCTCGATAATCACACCGCTGTGATCGGCCTGTGCCACCTGATCGTCACGCAGGTGATGACACAGGCAGGCAATCCGGGCCGTCGTCATCTAGGCCTCGTGGAAGCGTTCCACGACTCGCTCGACGAAATCTGACGCAACCGCCGGCGAGGGGATATCTGGCGACGTGTAGCTCGCCGGCTCCCCGGGCGCCCGGCCTGCTTTTCCCTTCGCAGGCCTCTCCCGCCTTTCTCGCATCTCCCCCGATTTCCTGCTCGTCCGTTGGCACGTCTGGCCAAGGACGTTGCTCGCCCTGACGGTCGCAAAAGCGTCGGGTGAAACCCTGATATGAAAAATAATTTTCAAAAACAAATAATTTGAAAAAATATTAACGAAACAGGATTCACCCGAGGGCGAGGCAAATCGGTCGCAAGGCGCCAGTCACGGCGCAGGGAGTTTTACGATGGGCGCAGAAGTGGTCGTATCCTCGTCGGAACCCAGGTTGCAGCAGCTCGAACGGGCGCTCGACGACATCGGGGTGACGCCGTCACACAAGAAAATCCTCGCGCTGATCCTGTTCGGGGTGTTGTTCGACGTCTTCGAGCAAAATGCCGTCGGCCTCGTGGGGCCGTTGTTGCGCGAGTACTGGGGCATCTCGGCCACGCAGATCGGCTTTCTCAACACGCTGACCTTCGGTGCGGCGGCCATCGGGCGGCTCGGTTCGGGCTACATCGCCGACCGCTACGGGCGTCGCACGATGCTGAGCATCAACTTGATGCTCTTCACGCTGGGCGCGCTGATCTGCGCGCTTGCCACGAACTACTCGATGCTCGCTGCCGGACGCTTCATCGTCGGCTTCGGTCTCGGCGGCGAGATCTCGATTGCCGTCACGATGCTCGCCGAGTTCTGCTCGTCGCGCTTCCGTGGTGTGGCCGTAGGCGCGATCAACGTCGCAGGGGGTGGGTTGGGCAATATGCTCGCCCCCGCGTTCGGGCTGGCTGTCTTCGCCTTCTTCCCGGGGCCGGATAGCTGGCGCTGGCTGTTCGGTTGTCTGGTGCTGCCGGCATTCTTCGTGCTGCTGTATCGCCGCTTCATTCCGGAGACGCCGCGCTTTCTCCTCTCCAAAGGCCGCGTAGAGGAAGCGAACCGTGTGCTCAACATTCTGGCGTCCGGCAAGCTCGGCAAGTCCGCAGGCAAGGACGCCAGGCGTTACCTGAGCGAGGCCGTGGCGGGGACGCATCGCGCTGAGAAAGTCCGTCTGAGAGAGGTGTTCGTGGGACCGCTGGCGCGGCGCACGGTGGCGGTCGGTATCGCCGTGTGCATGACGTACGGTGCACAGATCTCGGTGCTGACGCTCATGCCGACGATTCTCATGGCGCAGGGGTACACGCTGAGCAAGAGCTTCGTGTTCACCATCGTGATGCAGTCGGGCAGCTTGCTCGGTGCGATCACCGCGTCTTACTTCGGCTTCCGTTTTCCCCGCAAGCGCGTACTGACGCTCGGTGCCATCGCCGCGTGCGTGATCGGCCTGTGCTTCGGCTTTCTGTCGAAGTCGCAACCGCTGATCCTGGTGTTCGGTGCAGCGTTCCAGTTCTGCGTGTTGTTGCTCAACACGTCCATCTGGATTTACGCCCCGGAGCTTTACCCAACACGTGTGCGCGCCTTCGGCACGGCATTCATTCTGGCGCTGGGCACGCTGGCAGGCGCCGCGATGCCGCTGGTCGCCGGACGCGTCTTCGATCAGTACGGCATTGGCGGCATGTTCGGGATGATGGCCGGGATGTATGCCGTGTTCGCCATCGCGCTGACCTTCGCACCGGAGACGTTCGGCAAGCCGATCGATGGCCCGGAAGCACCGGGCGACACCGATACGCCGACTACTAGCGGTCGTTCGTCGACAGACGTGTCGGCATCCGCGACTTCCTGACGCCTCCTGATATTTCCGCAGCGTTCGCTGCTCACGACTCGCCGAGAATTTCATGACACATATCCTGCTCATCAACCCCAATACGTCGACGGCGACGACGCAAATGATGGTCGACATCGCACGTGCGTATCTCGCGAGTGCGATGACGTCGCCACCGGCGGTCATCGGTGCGACGGTCGCGCGCGGCGCGCCGATGATCGTCGACGAGCGGGATCTGGCCGTGGCGGCAGACGCCGTGAACGACCCGGACATCGTGGCACTCGCCGCGCAGGCGGATGGGGTGATCGTGGGGGCCTTCGGTGATCCTGGCATCGATGCGCTGCGGGCACAACTGGAAGTTCCGGTCGTAGGCATCGGCGCGGCGTCTGTGCGTGAGGCTGCGACCGGCGGACGACGCTTCGGCATCGCCACGACGACACCGCAACTGGCCGAGTCGATTGCATCGAACGTCAGGAAGCTCGGACTGGGTGCGAACTTCACCGGCTCGCGATTCACGACCGGCGATCCCCTCGCATTGGGCGATCAGCCGTCGCAGTTGGAGCGCGGTCTCGCCGGCGCTGTCGAGGCCTGCCTGCATGAAGACGGCGCGCAGGCCGTGGTGATCGGCGGCGGACCGCTGGGCGAGGCGGCGCAGGCGTTAGGTGAGCGCTTCTCGACCCCGGTGATCGGGCCGGTACCCGCCGCCTGTCGTGCGTTGCTTCAGGCGATGCATCTGGGCGAAGCGGCCTGACGCCGCAACGCAGCGTTCTATCGTCATGAGACCTCGATCGAACCGTTAGCCGATCACATCACGACGTCGACGTATCACACCGCGCGCGGCCGAAAGAATGCGCGTCGGACCATGCTGCTCCGGGGAGGAGTCGAAATGAACCCACCGTTACCTTCGCGCGCTGGCGACGCAAGCCACACGTTTGCGAATCCATCGCAGGACATGCTCGATCCGATCTACAAGAAGATCATGTGGCGGATCATCCCGTTCATCTTCGTGCTGTGGATGCTGGCGTGGATCGATCGCGTCAACGTCGGCTTCGCGAAGTTGCAGATGCAGCAGGATCTCGGCTTCAGCGAGACCGTGTACGGCATTGGCGCGGGCATCTTCTTTCTCGGCTACTTCTTTCTGGAGATTCCGAGCAACTGGCTGCTGTTGCGCATTGGTGCGCGGCGTACGCTCGCACGCATTACGCTGGGCTGGGGCACGATTTGCGTGCTCATGATGTTCACGCACTCACCGGCCTACTTCTATGTGATGCGGTTCCTGCTGGGCGCGTTCGAAGCGGGCTTCCAGCCGGGCGTACTCCTTTATCTGACGTTCTGGTTTCCGGCGCACCGTCGCGCGAAAGCGTTTGCGTGGTTCATCTCGGCGTCGGCGGTCTCGTCGGTCGTGGGCGCACCGCTGGCCGGCGCGATTCTGAACGGCATGCATGGCGTGAACGGTTGGGCAGGGTGGCAATGGCTGTTCCTGCTCGAAGGGGTGCCAACGGTACTCGCCGGGATTCTGGCGGTGTGGTTCCTCGTCGACAAGCCCGAGCAGGCAAGCTGGTTGTCGGAGCAGGAAAAGCGTCTGCTTCAGGCCGATCTGGAAAAGGACCGTAAGAGCGCGGGCAAACGTGAGCACAGCTTCATGCTGGCCGTGCGCAGCCCGAAGCTGTGGCTGCTCACGGGCATCTACTTCGGGATCGTGGCGGCTAATGCGACGCTGTCGTTCTTCGCGCCGACCATCGTGCGTGCGCTGGGACCGACGAATCCGTTGCACATCGGGTTGCTCGTGGGGGTGATGTACGTGTTCGGCGCGATCTTCCAGATCGCCATCGGCTACAGCGCAGACAAGCGACGCGAAGCGCGCATGCATTGTGCGATCCCGGTGTTCGTGGGGGCGTGCGGACTGGCGGGTGTCGGGTGGTTCGCGGGGAGCAACGGTGTGGCGGCCTTCCTGTGCCTCGCGGTTGCGGTGTCGGGCACGATGGGGGCGATCCCGGTGTTCTGGCAGTTGCCGAACGCCTATCTCGCGGGCGGTGCTGCGGCGATGGGCGTGGCGTTCATCAACTCGGTAGCGAATCTGGCCGGGTTCGGTTCGCCGTATCTGCTGGGCATCGTCAAGGACGCGACGGGAAGCTTCAACGGCGGCCTCTGGATCGTGGCGGCGCTCGAAGCGTTCGTCGCCGTGTTGATCTGGTGGCGGATGCGTCGGCGCGAGCCGGTTCCGGGCGCTCAGGCGATGGCCTGAACGGTAACGTAAAAAGGGCTACGTGACGTCACGTAGCCCATGTTCGTTTCAACTGCTCAGTCGCTACCCATCAAAACGCCTGCAAGAAGATGGCTTCGATTTCCGCCTGTTCCGCACGACGCGGGTTCGTGAAGCCACAGGCGTCTTGCATGGCGTTGGCCGCCAGCGTGGGCACGTCGGCCTCCTTCGCGCCCAGTTCTGCGAGTCCCGACGGAATGCCGATGTCCTTCGACAGGCGGTGGATCGCGGCAATCGCGACCTTCGCGCCGTCTTCGTCGCTCAAGCCCTCGACCTTCTCGCCCATCGCCTGCGCGATATCCTTCAGACGCCCGGCGCTGGTGCTCGCGTTGAACGCTTCCACGTGCGGCAGCAATATGGCATTACACACGCCGTGCGGCAAATCGTAGAACCCGCCCAACTGGTGCGCCATCGCATGCACATAGCCCAACGACGCATTGTTGAACGCCATGCCCGCCAGGAACTGCGCGTACGCCATGTTCTCGCGTGCCGTCATGTCGTCGCCGTGCGACACCGCGCGCCGCAGGTTCTGCGAGATCAGCGTAACGGCCTTGAGCGCGCACGCATCGGTAATCGGGGTGGCTGCCGTCGACACGTAGGCTTCGGTCGCGTGGGTCAGGGCGTCCATGCCGGTCGCTGCCGTGAGGCCCTTCGGCATTGCCGCCATCAGTGCGGGATCGTTGACCGACAGCAACGGCGTGACGTTACGGTCGACGATGGCCATCTTCACATGCCGCTTTTCGTCCGTGATGATGCAAAACCGTGTCATTTCGCTCGCCGTGCCCGCTGTCGTGTTGATGGCGACGAGCGGCAGTTGCGGCTTCTTCGAGCGGTCGACACCCTCGTAATCCGAGATATGGCCGCCGTTGGCCGCGCACAGCGCGATGCCCTTCGCGCAGTCGTGCGGCGAGCCGCCACCGAGCGAGATCACGAAGTCGCACTGGTTCTGTTTGAGGATCGCCAGACCGGCTTCAACGTTGGCGACGGTCGGGTTCGGCTTCGCGCCGTCGAACAACACCGATTGAATGTCCTGCTGCGTGAGCAGCTTCGCAACCTTCTCGGCCACGCCCGCTTTGGCGAGGCCGGCGTCGGTCACGATCAGGGCGCGACGGAAATGGTATTGGCGCAGGGCGGCCATCGCTTCGTCGAGGCTGCCGACGCCCATCATGTTGACGGCGGGAATGAAGAATGTCGTGCTCATCGTCATGCTCCTTGTTTGTTCTGTGAGGGGCACACCGCGTGCGCGCAACGGCGCACAGCAGGGGGATGCGCGGTGTCCGGAATCATCTTTTGCAGGCATCAAAGACAGCATCGCACTCGTCACGCGATGCGTCTTTGATCTGCTGCAAGGTCAGGCGGAACTAGAGGCACTACTCGGGACGTTCGACTCAGAAGAAGCCGAGCGGATTGACGTCGTAACTCACGAGCAGATTCTTCGTCTGCTGATAGTGATCGAGCATCATCTTGTGTGTTTCACGGCCGATGCCCGACTTCTTGTAACCACCGAACGCTGCGTGCGCCGGATAGAGGTGATAGCAGTTGGTCCAGACGCGTCCGGCCTGAATGCCGCGGCCCATACGGTAGGCACGGTTGATGTCGCGTGTCCACACGCCTGCGCCGAGTCCGAACTCGGTGTCGTTCGCGATGGCGAGCGCTTCGGCTTCGTCCTTGAATGTCGTTACACCGACGACCGGGCCGAAGATTTCTTCCTGGAACACGCGCATGCGGTTATCGCCCTTGAGCAGCGTCGGCTGGATGTAGAAGCCGCTGGCGAGCGGTCCGTCCAGCATCTCGATCCCTCCGCCCGTGAGCACCTGTGCGCCTTCCTTGCGCGCGATGTCGAGGTACGTGAGGATCTTGTCGAATTGCTGCTGCGAGGCCTGTGCGCCGACGGCTGTGTCGGTGTCGAGCGGATCGCCGCGCTTGATGCGCTCGACACGCTTCATCACCACTTCCATGAACGGCTCGTAGATCGATTCTTGCACGAGCGCACGCGACGGGCAGGTGCACACCTCGCCCTGATTGAGGAAGCCCAGCACGAGACCTTCTGCGGCCTTTTCCACGAACTCGGGCTCGCCGCGCATGATGTCGTCGAAGAAGATGTTCGGCGACTTGCCGCCCAGCTCGACCGTACTCGGAATCAGGTTGGCGGCGGCACGCGTGAGGATGTGGTTCCCGACCGGTGTCGATCCGGTGAACGCGATCTTGGCGATGCGCTTGCTCGTCGCCAGCGCCTCGCCGGCTTCCTTGCCGAAACCCTGCACGATGTTGAGCACGCCGGGCGGCAGCAGATCGCCGACCAGTTCGGCGAACAGCGTGATCGTGAGCGGCGTTTGCTCGGCGGGCTTGAGCACCACGCAGTTGCCAGCTGCCAGCGCCGGGGCGAGCTTCCACGCGGCCATCAGTAGCGGGAAATTCCACGGAATGATCTGACCGACGACACCCAGCGGCTCATGGAAGTGATACGCGGCCGTATGCTCGTCGATCTCGGCGGCGGTGCCTTCCTGTGCGCGGATGCACCCGGCGAAATAGCGGAAGTGGTCGACGGCGAGCGGCAGGTCGGCCGCGAGCGTTTCGCGCACCGGTTTGCCGTTATCCCACGTCTCCGCCACGGCGAAGCGCTCCAGTTGCGATTCGAGACGATCGGCAATCTGCAACAGAATGCGCGAGCGCGCCTGAACGGACGTCTTCCCCCATTTGGCGGCCGCGGCGTGTGCCGCATCGAGCGCCAGTTCGATATCGGCGCCATTGGAGCGCGGGAATTCGCCGATGACTGCGCCGGTCACGGGCGAGGTGTTGACGAAGTAACGACCCTCCACCGGGGGCACGAATTTTCCGCCGATGAAGTTCTCGTAACGCGGTTGCAGGGTCAGCAGGGCACCGGGCGTGCCGGGAGGCGTGTATCGCATGTTGTGTCTCCGGATATCGTTGTGTCGGCAGCCGGTCGTTCGCCAGCCGCGCGAGAGTCACCAAGCAAGTCGCGGGCCACCCGGGCCGGATCTCGCGTTGACGCCGGTCCGCCCGCTTTTCCGGCGCGTGTTGCGGTGCAACGTGTGCCGAATCCGTGACACGTTTGTCCCGTCCCGTGACACCCTCTGTATCGCGAGCGTGACAGCCTGCCCGAGGCCCTCAATCGGCTGGCGTCTTCCGATTGACATCGCGCATTGCAAACGCCCCCGGCATGGGAGATGCTTCGGGAACGACGACAAGATCATCAGATCACCCGGCACGGGGGAGACGACCAATGCCACCAACTACCGAGTCCGCACACGCGCGTCGTGTGCTGAGTGTCGCGCAGGGCCAGCCGCCGGCGGGCGGCGCTGCGACCGATCCGAACATCGCCAGCTCGTGGCGACGCTGTCTCGACACGCACGCGCTCGATCCGGGCGCACGCATGGCGCCGCGCGTGCTCGAATCGTCGCAACTGCGCGAGCGACGTAGCGCGATGGAGCGCCTGCGTCACGTCTCCATGCCCGTGCTGGAACGGTTGCAGCGTCAGTTGATGAATCCGCGTCAGGCGGTGCTGCTGACGGCCCCGGACGGCGTGATCGTGGATTCCCGTCTGCACGACGGCACGCGCGACGCCTTTCACCGCGCTGGCCTGTGGCCCGGGGCGGACTGGAGCGAGTCGTGCGAGGGTACGAACGGTATCGGGACGTGTGCCGTCGAGCGCGCGCCCGTCATCATCTGCCAGCAGGATCACTTCCGCGCGCTGCACACGCCGCTTACTTGCACGGCGAGCCCGGTGTTCGCGCCGCAGGGCGATCTGCTCGCGGTAATCGATGTGTCGTCCACGACGGCAGACGTCACGCGGCAGAGCCAGTTCCATACGCTCGCCCTCGTCAATCTCTCGGCCAAGGTCGTGGAGAGCGAGTATTTCTTCCAGCACTATCGCGACGAATGGCTGCTGCAATTGCAGGAGCAGGCCGATCATCTCGGCGGATTCGCGCAAGCCCTGCTCGCGTTCGACGATGCGGGCCGCGTGCTCGCTGCGAATCAGAGTGCGTTGAACTGTCTGGGGGCGACGCGAGAGGAGATCGTCGGCACACGGATCGACCGATGGTTTGCGCAGACACTCGACGCGCTGGTCGCGCAGGCGCATCCGTCGCCGAGTGCCTGCTGGCCGATTCGCACGAGTGCAGGGGAAGCGCTGCTGGCGATGTTGCGTGCGCCCGCGCGTGCCAATCGTGGCTTGCCGGAGACATCAGCAACGTCGCATGTTGTATCGAAGCCCTCTGCACGAGAGACGATCGCACCGTTCGCCGATCCCGCGTTGTCACGCGCTTTTTCTCGCGCGTGCCGCGTGTTCGCGCACGACGTGCCGGTGCTGATTCGTGGCGAGACGGGCAGCGGCAAGGAAGTGTTCGCGCGCGCTGTCCACGAGGGCAGTGCCCGCTCGGCGGGACCGTTCGTCGCGTTGAATTGCGCGGCGATTCCGGAGTCGCTGATCGAGAGCGAGTTGTTTGGTTACGTGGGCGGCAGCTTCACGGGAGCGCGCAAGGAGGGGATGAACGGCAAGCTGTGGCAAGCGAACGGCGGCACGCTGTTCCTCGACGAGATCGGCGACATGCCGTTCGCGATGCAGACACGTCTGCTGCGCGTGCTGGAGGAACGCATGGTGTCGCCGCTCGGTGGCGGCGAGCCGGTGCCGCTCGACATCCGCGTGCTCAGCGCGACGCACCGCGATCTGGCCGAGCGTATTGCCGAGCGGCAATTCCGCGAGGATCTGTTCTATCGGCTGAGCGGCCTCGAAGTGACGGTGCCGCCGCTGCGTGAGCGCGAAGACAAGATCGATCTGATCCAACGTCTGCTGGCGCAGGCCGGGGCGCACGGTCAGCATGGCGCGATTGAACTGACGCAGGACGCGCAGGCGTGCCTGTGTGGCTATGGCTGGCCGGGGAACGTGCGTCAGATGCGCAGCGTGATCCGGACCTTGGTGGCGCTCAGTGAGAGCGGCATCGTCACGCTCGATGATCTGCCGGACGAGTTGCGTGAAGCGCAGGCGTTGGGTGACGCCCGGATGTCGGCCGATGCGTCCCCGGACGAACCGTGGGAAGCGCCGTTGGAGGCGGCGGAGCGTCAGGCGCTGCGTGCTGCGCTCGACGCGTGCCAGGGGCAGGTGAGTGCCGCAGCGCGACGGCTCGGGGTGAGCCGTAACACGCTGTACCGCAAGCTCAGGCGTTTCGGGCTGCTGCGTGGCTGACGACGGCCGCGCAGTGCCCGCTCGGGCACCGTCGGCTCACTTCATCGGGATCGCTGTGGCACGATCCACAGGGACAGCCGTCACGCTGTTCTGCGGCGAGCCGTCGATAAGCTTGTCGGAGTAGGTGAGGTAGACGAGCGTATTGCGTGTCTTGTCGACCATGCGCACGATGCGCAGCTTCTTGAACAGCGGCGACAAGCCTTCGGAGAAGACTTCTTCCTCTTTGGGCAGTGGTCCTGAGAACGAAATCGGGCCGACGGGGCGGCAGGCGATCGATGCCTCCGCCTTGTCTTCGGCCAGACCGACCATGCCCTTGAGGCCGCCGGTCTTCGCGCGTGAGACGTAACACGTCACGCCGTGCACCTTCGGATCGTCATAGGCGTCAACGACGATCTTGTGATCCGGTCCGAGAAACTTGAATGCGGTGCTGACGTCGCCGATTTTCTCGGCATGCGCCCAGCCTGCCGTGAGCATCAGCGCCAGCGCGACTGCTGTTTTCATGAGAGGGTCCCGTCAAATGGCATGAACGTACACAAACGTGCATAAGCGGCGACGATCGCCGGCCATGCCGCGTTGCGGATTCTACTCGCCTCGCGTGACGGCTATTGGCCGACAAAGTTGCGGACTGTCAGGAAATGCGCTATAGTCACGCCTCTTCGCGCGGGGGTATAGCTCAGCTGGGAGAGCGCTTGCATGGCATGCAAGAGGTCAGCGGTTCGATCCCGCTTACCTCCACCAAACGAATGACGATTTTTGTCCCCTTCGTCTAGAGGCCTAGGACATCACCCTTTCACGGTGAGTACAGGGGTTCGAATCCCCTAGGGGACGCCATCCAACGGTAGCGGTGTGACAATCGACACATCGAAGCCGACCGGCGTCAGATTCGCTAACGCGATTCGTCGACACGATATGCGCGCGGTACAAACGCAGTACAAAGTCAAAAAAGCCGGGTGTCTTCACGACATCCGGCTTTTTGCTATGGATCTCCGATGAGCAAACCTGCCCTGACCCTCAAGTTCAAGTGCACCAAGTGCGCGAAACCCGTCACGCTGTATTTGCAGAAGACGACCGCCTGCTCGCATATCACGCCCTATCAGGGCTGGTGCAAGTGCGGCCAGTTGATGCGTCACGCCACGGGCGACAAGGATGCTGTCGCGTCGTTCGTCGATTCGATGGATCCGCTCTGGTCGCATCACCACCATCATCATCATTGAGCCCTGCGGGCGTGCACGGCGTCAGCCTGCCGCGCGCCTTGTTCACCCGACGCCGTATCGACCGCCCGGCCGTCGTCAGCGCGCTTTCGCGGGAGCGCCGATCCAGGCCAGACGTCGCCGAAGGAACGTCTGTGCCGGTGCTTCCCACACCCGGAAAACGACTCGGGCGAGCGCGAATACGACGATCAGATACGCCGCCAGGAACCACGGGTTCATCGCCACCGTCGCGCTGGACATCCCCAGCCGTTGCAGCACGATCACGGTCGTGAGTTGCAGCGGGAAGTGAATCAGATAGCTGGAATAGGTCGTATTGCCGAGATTGGCGATGGGCGACGCCAACCGCTCCGGTATCCACGGCTCGATGGCATGGAGTAGCACGATCGAGACCGGCGCGATCACCGTGGCCGCCAGATACTTCGTGCCGCCGAAGAGAGCGCACACGACAATCAACCCCACATACGCCGCACAGCACAGCAACACCGTCGCCCGACGGTGCGCTTCGATCACGTCGCGCAACCGCTCGTAGAGCAGATGCACTGCGCCGCCCATGAAGAAATAGAAGGCGCAGAACACGATGTTCGCTTCGCTGCCCTTGACGTGCTGATGGATCAGCAGACCACCTGCGGCGGCCGAAAGGCACATGATCGCGAGCGTCCACGCCAGTCCGATGCGGAAAAACCGCGCCAGCAGGAAGAACGCGACGTAAATCACGATTTCCGTCGACACACTCCATACCGGCCCGTTGAACGAGTCGGTGTAAGGCGTGAGCCATCCGGACGCGAAGATGACGTTGACGAAAAAGTCGTACGGCGTGTTGTACGGATAGATGAAGAACGCCGCATTGTGCTGCACGTAATACGCCTGCAATAGCGCCACGGCGACGAGCGTCACGATGTGCAGCGGATAGAGCCGCGAGAAGCGATTCAGGAAGAACAGACCGCCGGAGACCTTGCCTGCCGCGATCTTCGTCAGATAGCGATTGAAGAAGATGAAGCCGGAGATCGTCCAGAAGACATTGACCCCGAGCCATCCGAAATCGTAGAACGGATGCAGCAGCCCGTAGAGCGGCTGGGCGCTGCGAACCACCTCGATGGATGCCGTCTGCGGCTGAAAGAAGAAATGCTGGTAATGCCAGATAAGCACCGCGAACGCGCTGAAAAATCGCAGCATCTCGATGCCGACCATCCGGCCTTTGGCGCTGCCCGTACTGCTCATCGAATCGGGTCCTGTTGATCTTTGGGACGGTTGGCGTTATTTGATGCCCGCGCCGTTGCCCAACACCTTCTTGAGCATCTTGAGTCCCTTGCGTACGACCGCCGAGTATAACTCAGCGCCCTTGAGTGCCGGATCCACGTGCCGCTCATACGGCTGAATCTTGATCGGGAAGTACGGGGACAGCTTCGCCACGACCTGATCGAGCGGGATCTTCGTGTTGCTCTGAACCACGGCGAACAGCCCGTCGCTCTCCGGCGCGAAGTAATGCGCGGCGTCCCACTCCTGCATCTTGTCGGCAAACCACACGCTTTCGTCGGCGTGCAGCGTGCGCTGCGGCGGCACCGCTTGCGTGTGGTACTTGTCGAGCAGTCCGGCGCGCTCGGCGTTGAGCCAGTACAGCGTGTATTCCGTCCAGTCGATGGCGTAGTTCGCGAGCAGCACGCGCTTCCAGTCGGTGCCGTTCACGGCTTCGAGCCGCTCCTGCAACGACAGGCACAGCGAGCGCGAGAGCGTCGCGGGCGTCCACCAGACCCCTTCACGGTCCAGATGCGGATCGACGTCGAGCAGCTTGGCCGACGCCTCCCAGTAATACGGCTCGACACTGCGCCCCTTGAGGTGCGTGATCGCCCGTCCGTCGGAGATCAGCGAGTCGTAGTCGAACGCGTGCGTGGCGAAGCAATCCGGATCGAAGATCAGGAAGTACTCGGTCTCGATCCATTCCGGCGCGTTGATCTTGATGATCTGCTGCCGATGCCAGTTGCGAATCTGGTGCCGCTGCGAGAACTCGTTGAACGCGCCCATGTACAGCGATTCGTCGATCACCTCGATGGGGAAGTCGGACCACGCCTTGGCGTAGCCGCGCACTTCCTCGACTTCGTCGTGCGGCACGATGATCACGAAGCGATGGAACAGGTCCGGCGTCGTGAAGTGGCGCAGCGACGAGAAGAGGATGTCACAACGGCCGATGTTGTCGGCGTAATGCCTTCCTCGGGTCTTGATCGGCAGGATCGCGCTGATTTGTTGCATGATGGTCTGAACCGACGGCTAGAAGAACCGGTAGATGAAGCTCGGAATATATCCGCGACGATGCGTGAGCGCCACACCGATGAGTCGTCCGCCTGCGTCTTCCACCTGCGCCTTGAGGCCGGCGATGACCGGCTTGCGCGTGGCTTCGGCGCGCACCACGAGCACCGTGGCGTCGGCCAGCGACGCGTTCTCGATGCCGGTGAACGACTGGCTCGACGGCGGAGCATGCACGACGATGTAGTCGTGCGAGTCGCGCAGCGCGTCGAACAGGCGCGTGACTTGCTGCCACGACGACGGAATCGACCCGCTGCGCGGCTGCGCCACGACGATGTTGTGACCCTCGACGCGCGTGAAGACGATGTCCGCAAGCATGCCGTTGGATTCGTCGGCGGCGACCGGTGCCGTGGCATCGGTGCTTGCCGTGCCGCTGCCGCCATTCGACGGCCATGCCAGCAGCCCTTGTGCGTTCGGCTTGCCATACATCGGCGCGTCCGGCGTCGAGGCGATGTCCAGAATCAGGATCGGCTTGCCCGAGCGGTGTTCCAGTTCGCTTGTCAGACCCTGAATGACGGACGAGAGGCCATCGTTCTTGCCCGTCGACAAGGCCATGACGACCTTGGCATGCGCGCTGGTGCTGCTGTTGATCGCAGCGATCATGCGGCCGTAAGCCAGGTGAGCGGGACGTGAGTAGGCGGGTTCCGCGTTCGCGACGCCAGCCGCCATCCCCCCAGCGGCACCTGCCACACCCGCTGCCGCACCACGCCGTTCACCACCCAGCAGGACCGGCGCATTCACCACCGGCAACAGCAGGGCACGCTCGACTTGTTCGGGGCTCAGGAAGGTCTCACGCAGGCTCGACAGGATCAGCACTGTCAGTGCGGAGAGCAGCAAACCGGCGGCGATCGAGGCGGCGATCAGCAGACTGGCCGACACGCTGCGTTGCGACGGCGGGAACGGCGCCTGAATCACGCGCACGTTGGTGCCGTTGATCTGGCTGACCTGACCCTGCTGCACCCGCGCGAGTTCGACCTGACGCGAGCGGTCCTTGAAGCTGTCCGCGAGAATGTCGCGACGCGCCTGCAGCTGGCTCAACTGGCTCGACACGTCGCTCATGCCTTGCAGCTTGTCGCGCGTTTCCTTGATCTGCGCATCGAGCGCAGCCTGTTGCGCGAGACCTCCGGCAATGCTCGCGTTGAGCACCGCCAGACGCTCCTGCACCACGTCGTAGTAGTTGTTATGACCGAGGCGTGTCGCGGTCATCATCTCCTGACGCTGCTTCGCGATGTTCGCGCGCATGTCGGCGATCTGCTTGTCGAGCTGCACGACGAACGGGGAGGTCGCCATGTAACGCGACGCGTAGTCCGCACGCTTGTTCTCGAGCTCGCTCAGCGAGCCTTGCAGGATGTTGATCGCGCGGCTGGTCTCGGAGTCGTCCGTGTAGATCGGAATCGTCGAGCGCACTTCCTTCGTGGACGTTTGCAGCGACTTCAGTTCGCTGCGGTCCTGCGCGAGCTTGGCGTCGGTCTCCAGCTTGCGCTGCACGAGCTGCGATTCGAGCAGCACGGCGCGCGAGGTCTGGTCGTCGATCTTCACGATGCCGTGTTTCTTCTGGAACGCGAGCAGATCCGCGTCGGCCTTGTCGAGTTGCTTGCCGACATCGTCACGCTGGCTGACCAGCAGATTGACGCGCCCCGAGGTGAAGATCGAGGCGCGCTGGCGGAAGTACTTGTCGAGCAGACGCGCGAGCGCATCGGCTGCCGCTTTCGGATCGGTGTCCGAGTACGTCAGCGTGATGGTGTTCGCGAGGTCGTTCTGCTCGATGTGCAGGCGCTTCTCGAAATTCTGCAGTTCGCGGTCGATGTCGCTCGCCGTCGCGCCGGGGCCGAGTTTCGACAGAATGACGTCGCGATGCAGCTCGGGGCTCGACAGAATCTGTGCTTCCACGCCGTTGAGCTGACCCGGCGGGGGTTGCAGCGACACGCCGCCGTTCGGATTGTTCGTCTGGTCGTAGTAGCCCGCATTGAGGACGAGCAGCGTGGCCTGAGCGCGATACGGAATCGGCACGAAGAGGGCCACGAGTACGCCGAGCGCCACGATGGCGAGAAACACCGTCGTGGCGATCTTGCGGTAATAAAAAAGGGTGTTGAGATAATCCCGGATCGTCACGTCGACGACCGCGGCGTGACGGTCAGGCCTTGCTCGAGTCGAAATTGCCATAGGGATGCAAGAAGCAGAAAGGTTGCCCGGCCACGGTTGATGGTTTCAAGGCGCATATCTTACGCAAAAAAGTCCCCGGAAAGTCCCCCCAAATCCAGCATTATCCGAAATCCGACGCCGATTTATCGCGCTTGGCGAGACGGCAGAAGTGCACTAGAGTACGGTCCAGACCGTGCAACCACCCCGGCCTCGTGCCATCTGTCCCATGAACATGCTTCGCCCGGCCTGCGTATTGGCGCTGATGGCGCTGACGACGCTGACGGCCTGCACCCATACCTGGGTCGACACCAAATACCAGCAATCCGACCGCTTCGCGACCTGGGTCGATTCGACCTCCCCGTCACCCTATCGACTGTTGGCTGGCGACGACATTTCCGTCGTGCTGCCCTTTAACATCGAACTCAACTACAAGGGCCGCATCGCGCCCGATGGCACCGTCGCCATGCCGTTTGCCGGCAATCTTCCGGCAGCCGGCCAGACGCTTGCGCAGTTCGGCGATACGGTCAACCGCGCGCTCGCGGCCAACCACATGACCGCGAACGCGATGGCCATGGTTGCCGTGACGCAGACCGCCGCACACGTGTTCGTCGGCGGTGAAGTCGGCAAGCCCGGCGAACTCGCGCTCACGCCCGGCATGAGCGTGATGCAGGCGATCATCACCGCCCAGGGCCTGCTCGATACCGCACGGACCGGCGAAATCGTGCTGATTCGCCGCAGCCCGGACGGCCGTCCGATGTTGCGCACGATCGACGTCAAGGCGCTCACGCAGCAGGGCGATCCGGCGCAGGACATCGTTCTGCAGTCGAACGACACGATTTTCGTGCCGAAGTCGGCGATCGCCGAAGTGGACCTGTGGGTCGACCAGTACATCAACAAGGGGCTGCCGTTCAACAAGAACGTCAACTACGACATCAACGGCGCTCGCAGCTTCTGATCGTCCGGTGCCGTGCGTCGCGAGCGATTCGCGACACCCGGCGTGATTCCGGCCGATCCCGGCCCATTCCGGTCTAATGCGGCGAATTCGCCGTTGCCGGGGCAAATCGTGCCAGTCTAACCACCGAATTCAACCGCTTCGTGACAGCCGCGCAGCCACCTCTCGACATGGATACCCGCCCCGGTAACACGCCCGAAGCGACGCACGGGACGCCAGTCCCGGACGACCTGCCGGCCGTGTTCGCGGGCGGCCTGCCGCGCACCTTCGTGGTCGGGTGCCTCGTGGTGCTTCTGCCGCTCTTCGGCCAGACGTTTCACTACATTTCCGCGCTCTACCCGCTGTGGGCGCTCTCGAAGGCGTTCCCGGTGCTGACGCTGCCGCTGGTGCTGCGCCTGGGCAGCCAGCCGCGCTTCCCGCTGACGCGCCAGGTGCTCCTGAGCTTTGCATGGCTGGTGCTTGTGCCGAGCTTCGCTGCGGTCATCTACTTCAACGAGAGTTTTTTCACCAGTGTGACAGCGCAGGTGAAATTGCTGCCGATTCTGTATTTCTTTTCTTTTCTGGCGCTGCTCCTGATGCTCAAGCCCACGTTGCATGAGCTGGGGCGCAGTTTCGTGATTCTCGGCGCGGTCATCGTCGGCGCATTGATTCTCATGTGGCTGCTGGTGCCCGCCGACTGGTACAAGGAAACCTACGTCTTCGGGCAGGCGCCGTTCTTCACCAGCGACAGTCGCGGACACCGTATCCGCATGTCGATGTACTTCCCGTTCATCCTGCTGTTCTTCTGCTATCGCCGTGCGTTCTTCGAGCGTAACGTCGGCTATCTGGTCAGCGTGCTGATCGGGCTGGCGGTCGCGTTGCTGATCGTGAAGTCGCGCGCGCTGGCGATCGGCATCATGGGCGTGCTGGTCATCAACACGTTCGTCTGGGCGCGTCCGCGTGCGCGCATCGGTCTGATGCTCGTGGCGCCGATCGTGCTGGTCGGTGTGTTCTCGATGGGGTATCTCGCCACGATCTTCAGCGCGAATGCGCAAACCGGCTTCTACACGCGCCGTATTTCGGCGGAGCTCGCAACGCGCTTTCTCGGCAACGACTCACTGCGCTGGTTGTTCGGCGTGGGCACGATCAGTCCCGCGAGCGGCGACACGCTGACCACGTATTTCCACCACTTCTTCTTCCTCGCTGACATCACGTGGCTGGGGATCGTGTTCGAGTACGGCCTGGTCGGCGCGCTCGTCATTCTGTGTTTTCAGTTGCGCGGCCTGTTTTTCTACCGGCGCCTGCGCGCGGAAGTCGAAGACGATTTCCTCGGCGCGCTGTACGACTATCTGGTCTTCGTGCTGCTGGTCTCGTTCTTCTATCCGCCAACGCTTGCGCCAGGCGAAACGGCGGTCATTATGGCGATCTTCGTCTACATCTGGCGCGAAGGCGGATTCGATCATCGTGCTGTCCCCCGGAGTCTTCATGCGCGTGTTGCCGCGCCGTAGTGCGCCTACCAGGCGAATTGAGCGAATTGGGCGAATCGGATTTGCCCGCCTGATCCAATTCGCCGGTGCGGCGGTGTTGCTATCGTCTGCCGCCTGTACCAAAGCCACGCCCGGCGGCCCGTTGCCGGTCTCGATCGCGGTGGATGCGGCGGCGAACCGCCATCCGATCAATCCGTTGATCTACGGCGTCAATTTCGGCACGACGGCGATGTTGCAGGATCTGCGTGCGCCGCTGAACCGCTCGGGCGGCAACAGCGCATCGGCCTACAACTGGCGGCTCGACGCGCGTAACGCCGGTCGCGACTGGTATTACGAGAGTCTTCCGGTGAATCCGACGGACATCAACGACCAGTTCGGCGACCGTTTCGTCGCATTGACGCAGGCTGCCGGCGCGCAGCCGATCATCACTATCTCCATGCTCGGCCGCGTGGCTACGCTCTCGCGCTCGCGCGACCGGCTCGCGAGCTATTCCATCATGAAGTACGGTCCGCAGCAGAACCACGACGTGGACGGCATGACCGACGCCGGCAACGGCATTCTGCGCGACGGCACGCCCGTGGTGAACGATCCGGACGACGCCACCGTGCCCGACGATCCCGCGAGCCAGCAGGCGCGTGTGAGCGCGCTGGTGCAGCAGTTCGGTCCGGCCAACGCGGGCGGCGTGAAGTACTACGCGATGGATAACGAGCCAAGTCTGTGGCAGTTGATTCACAACAACTCGCACCCGACGGGGGCGCACGCCAGCGAGATCGCCGCCAAGGTGATCGCCTATTCGCGTGCGGTGAAGGCGGCTGATCCGCATGCCAAGGTGCTCGCGCCTGAAGAGTGGGGCTGGAACGGCTATCTGTACAGCGGCTTCGATCAGCAGTATTCGGTCACGCATGGTTACGCGCAGGCGCCCGACCGGCTGAAAGAAACCGGCGGCATGCCGTACATTCCCTGGCTGCTCACGCAGTGGAAGAAGGCCGGTCGTCCGGTCGACATCTTCAGCCTGCACTTTTATCCGCAGAGCAAAGAGTACGAAGAACCGGCGGACGGCAACTCGACGGCCATTGCGCTGATGCGCAACCGCTCCACACGCAATCTGTGGGATCCGAATTACAAGGATCCGACGTGGATCAACAGCGTGGTCGCGTTGATTCCGATGATGCGTCAGTGGGTCGACACGTATTACTACCCCGGCACGCCCATCGCGCTCACCGAATACAACTGGGGCGCGGACACGCGTATGAACGGCGCGACGGCGCAGGCCGACATTCTCGGCATCTTCGGCCGCGAGCGGCTGGACATGGCCACGCGCTGGGGCACGCTCGATCCGTCGATGCCGGTCTACAAGGCGATCAAGCTGTATCGCAATTACGACGATAAAGGCGGCGAATTCGGCTCGACGAGCGTGTCGGCCACGGTGCCCGATCCGGATACCGTGTCGGCCTTCGCGGCGCTGCGCGCGAAGGATGGCGCGATGACCGTCGTCGTCGTCAACAAGCAACTCGATCGCGCGGCGCAGGCCACGGTCTCGGTCGCCAACTTTGCGGCGGCGGGCACGAGCGAGGTCTGGCAACTGGTGGACAACAAGCTCGCGCGCGCGCCGGATGCCGAGGTTTCCGGCGGCGAATTGCACGCCGATATGCCGCCGCAGAGCATCATGCTCTTCGTGCTGCGAAAGGCGGTGAATTGAGATGAATCGGATGCCGCCGCCATCGCCGTCATCGTCACCCGCCTCGGGCAAGTCCGGCGCTTCGATGATTCGCGGCAGCGTGATCAGTCTCGGTGTTCGGCTGCTGGATCTGCCGAGTCGCTACGGTTTTCACCTGCTGATCGCGGCGGCGCTGGGCGTCGTCGAGACCGGGAATTTCTACATCGTCTTCAGCACCATGGTGGCGCTCGCCGGGTTCGGACGCCTCGGCATCGATCAGGCGCTGACGCGTCAGTTGGCGATGGATGTCGCCGCCGGTGACGTCGCAGCCGTCCGGCCGACGATTCGCCGGGCGCTGGGGCATGTCTTTCTGGCGTCGGCCGCAGTGTCGATTCTGCTCGCGGGCGGGGCGGCGCTCTTTGCCAACGACATCCTCAAGAAGCCCGAACTGGTGGTGCCGCTCATGCTCGGTGCGCTGTCGTTCGTCCCGCAAAACATGGGTGCGGCCATTGCCGGGGCGCTCGCCGGATTGCAGCGCGTGGGCTTCAGCCAGATGATCTACTCGTGGTTGTGGCCCGCGATTTTCTGTGTGGCGGCGATTCCGCTGGTGGCGACGGGCAAACTGACGGTGGCCAACACGCTGGTCCTCACGGCGGCGAGCTTTACCGTCGCGGCGATCGTGGGGGCGGTGTTGCTGCGTCGATTCCTGCGCGAGGTGTCGGCCGGCGAGCCGCACGGGGCGATCCCCGGCTTGCTCAAGCCCGGCCTCTCGCTGTTCACGCTCGAACTCACCAAGCTGCTGATTACGTCGGCGCCGGCGATTGTGCTGGGCATCGTCGCATCGTCGCGCGAGACAGGCCTGTTCGCGCTGGCATGGCGTCTGGCGCTCGTCGTCAACATTCTGATCAGCGGTGTGACGGGCATGGCCGCGCCGCGATTCGCCAGCCTTTATGCGCGTCAGGATCTGCCGGGGCTGGAGCGCAGTGCGGCGCAGGCCATCGGGCTGGTGCTGTGTCTGGCATTGCCGGTCACGCTGGGCATGCTGCTCGTGCCGCACTTCCTGCTGAGCTTGTTTGGTCACGGATTCGACGACGGCGCGAGCGCCTTGCGTGTGCTGGCGCTCGGGCAGATTGCGGCGGCCTGTTTTACGGCGATGCCGGAACTGCTCGGCATGACGGCGCACACGCGCGCACTCATGCGCATCAATGTGGTGTCGGTGTTGGTGCTGCTGCTGGGGCTCGCGGTGCTCACGCCGATGGGCGGCAGTGTGGGCGCGTCGGTGGCGGCGTCGCTGGCGATTGCCGTGAACGGTGCGGCCGCCGCGTGGGCAGCCCGTCGCTTGCTCGGCGTGTCGCCGTTCGCCACACTGTGGCACTGGACGGCAGGGCGGCTGACGCGGCGTTAAGTCGCGGATGCGTTGATTGATGCGCTGAGACGCTGAGGCGTACCGTCAGCGGCATCACCGTGGGGGGGCAGGCGGGTCGGCATCGCGCCCCGCCCGTCGCCATCGATCAGGCGCGTGCGGCCTCCGCTTTGACGGCTTCGCGCCACGGTGTCCATGTCACACCGAAGGTCTGTTCGGCGCGGCGCGCATCGAGACAGATATCTTGCTGCCACAGACGCGCGAGCGACGGCGGCAACGGCGGCGGCAATCCCTTCACACCGACCTTGCGTCCCAGAATCTCGGCAATCTTGAGCGCGGGCGCCACGAGTTTCGTCTCGATCTTCAGACGTCGTCCACCGATGCGCTTCACAGGCGTTGCCCCCAGCGCCATGGCATACGCCACGAAGTAATCGTTCCAGCGCGGGGCGTCGGTCATGGCGAGGTTGTAGGCCTGCCCGCCCGCTTCGGGGCGGCGCAAGGCACTCATGACGACCTTCACGACATCGTCCACATGCACGAGGTTGCTGTGCGCGTCACCCGCTGCGCCGAGATCGCCGAGACGCCCTGCGCGCAGCAGTTCGGCAATGCGCTCCGACCATTGCGGGCTGCCACCGCCGTAGACGCATCCGGGGCGCAGCAGCGAGACCGTCCGCAGTCCGGCGAGCAATGTCTCGGCTTCCACCTTCGCCATGCCGTAAGGGCTTGCGCCTTCGAGTGCGGCGGATTCGTCGATGTGGCCTTCGGCCGTGCCGTACACGGCCATCGAGCTGAAGTAGACGACGGGCATGGGCTTGCCGACGGCGTCGAGCGCCTCGCGCAGTGCGCGGGCATTGGCGACGATGGTCTCGGGCGAGCCCGCGACGCAGTTCACCAGCGCGTCGACGTCGGCCAGTGCGGCGCCTAGCGAGGTGGCGGAGAGCGCATCGACGGCGCGCATGCCGGCGTCGGCACGACGCGAAGCCGCGACGGGTTCGGCCCATGCGCTGGCGGCAAGGGCGTTGACGACATGGCGGCCGATGAAGCCGGTCGCGCCGGTGACAAGAATGCGAGCTTTCATAAGGCGGACGGGATCACGTAGGAGTCGAAGAAGTCTGGAGGGCGGATGTGGCCGATGTCGCGGGCGATGGCAGTGCACTCACGTTCGCTCGCCCCTGCAAATGGTCGGCGAGGCGCAGCGCCAGCGCGACGAGGCTCAATGTGGGGTTCGCCTGGCCGGACGTCGGAAAGACCGCAGCGCCTGCAACGAACACGTTGTCGGCCTCATGCAGGCGTCCATCCGCGTTGACCACGCTGGTGTGCGGATCGTCACCCATGCGCGCCGTGCCGATATGATGGCCGCCATAGGCGCCGTAGCGTGTCATTTCGGCTTCCACTTCGGCAGGGTCGTACGAGAAGCGGCCGACGCCGGTGCGCTCGATTTCCTGCGCCAGCGCGGCCAGCGCGCGCGTCACGGTGGCGACGTCCTGCGACGTGTAGCGCCAGTCGATGTGGATGCGTCGCATGCCGAGTGCATCGCGCTCATCGCCCAACGTTACGCGACTGTTTTCGTAGGGCACCTGCTCGGCGTGAAAGTCCAGACTGAAGCGCAGGTTGGCCGGGCGCACGATGACCGATGGAAACTTGCGTGTGGCGAGCGTGCGATGCATCGCCCAGTGCGTGAGGAAGCGCACGGTGTTGGGCACGTCCGTGATCACGTTGCGGGCGTGCGCGAGCCAGTTGCCGATGCCGCCGGGCGCGTCGCCATACAGGCGTTTGGCGTATTCGTACGGCACGATCGGACGCGCGAGATACAGCGCTGAGAGAATGCCGTTGCCGTGACCGGCGTCGGGAATGCGAGGGTGATGCAGGCGCGCGATGAAGTTGCCGGCATGCAACGCGTGCTGTGCCGGCGCACGCAACGCCAGTCGTCGACGACAGTAGATCCCTTCGTCCGAGACGTCGTAGCCATGCCAGACGGACGTCGCACCCGACAGATCCATCGTGCCGATGGTCCCCGCCAGATGGCTCATGTAGTAGCGGCCAACGACGTCATGTGCATTGCCCAGCCCACGACCGCTCGCGCCGGGGCTGTTGAGCAGCAGGCGCGGCACTTCGAGGCCGCCGGTCGCGAGCACGTAAGCGCGTGCGGCGACGGTGAACGGCTTGCCGTCGAGCGTCTTGACCTGCGCGGGGCCGACGAGTCGTGTCTGGCCGTCCTGCATCGGCAGATGGCAGAGGTTCGCATGCTGAATGACCCGGACCCGGCCTTTGGCGAGACGGGCGCGATAACGGCTGCCGAAATCCGTCGGACAACTAAATCTCTCCAGCGTGTTCGTCGAGAATACATCGCTGTCGAAGCCGCCGATCATCGGGCGCGACGGGTTCGACGCACGCGGGAACGCCTGGTCGGCGGTGTAAGCGAATTCACCCGCTTCGCACAAGGCATTGGCCTGCCCGTACCACGGCATCAAATCGTCGAGCCCGATGGGCCAGCCGCTGTGCGGCACGTAATCGCGGGCTTCGAAGTCGATGGCGTCAAGCGGCATGCAGCGCCCGCCCCAGAGCGTGGTCGATCCGCCGAAGCGGCGCACGCGGTAGCTGTCGGCAGGGGGATGCAGGCGCGCGTCTTCCACGGTGCCGGTGTAGAGCTGCTGCACGGCAGGCTCGGGCGTGTCGGCGCCACTTTCGAGCAGCACCACGTCGAGCCCGCTGGCTTCGAGTGCCAGCGCCAGCGTGATGCCGGCCGCACCCGCACCCGCAATGCACAGATCCGCTTGCAGTTGCGAGCCGGAAGGAATGTCGTGAGCGTCGAGGATCATTGGTCGCGATATTTTTCTTCGGGGTGTCGTCGTGAAATACGCGACATCTCATCAAAAGTGTCACTGACGCAGCGCAGACGCGCTGCTACTATCGTGCCTGCCATTGAACGTCGCCGGTACTGCTGGACGATGGGCGCATGCGGGAAACGCTGGATTCGCCGGATAAGGGGAACACGATAGGTCATGAGCCGTGACACTGAATTGAAAACTGCGCCACACGCTAACGCTCGCGAAATCTTCGAGCCCAATGTCGCGCTGTTTGGCCTGAACATCGCCGCCGTGCCGTTCGAGCAGGCGGTGGACGTGCTCACGCATGCCGCTGCGCTTCGCGACGGACGCTCGCGCATCGTGGTGACGCCCAACGTCGACCACATCGTGCGGCTCGACGTACTGCCCGAATTCAAGCAGGAGTACCGCAAGGCCGATTTCCTCTTCGCTGACGGCATGCCCATCATCTGGGCGAGTCGGCTTTTCGGCAGACCGTTGCCGGGGCGCGTGACCGGCGCTGACCTGTTGCCCGCGTTGTGCGACCGGGCGCGCGCGTCCGGGCGTCGTGCAGTCTTCGTGGGTGGCCGCCCCGGGCAGGAAGCGCAATTGACGGCCGGGCTGTCGCAGCGTTTCCCGGGGCTCGATTTCACGCTGATGATTCCGTCGATGACGTTCGATCCGACCGGTCCCGAGGGGCAGGACATCGCGCAACGCGTTCGCGACGCGGCGCCGGATCTCATCTTCGTATGTCTGGGCATGCCCAAGCAGGAACGCTGGGCCATGGCGTATGCGCCGACCATGCCCGGCGGCTTGATGCTCTGCGTGGGCGCGGCCATCGAGTTCGCCGCAGGCATGCAAAAGCGTGCACCCAAGTGGATGCAGCGCACGGGGTGCGAGTGGATGTACCGCATCTTGCAGGACCCGGGTCGCATGTGGCGTCGTTACCTCGTCGAAGACCGGCGATTTATCGGCATCTGCTGGCGGCAGTGGCGCGCGCTTGGCCGCGAATGAGCGTCGTTGCGCGGTGCTGGCAATCGTTGGCAATTGCCGCCGCAGTTGTCGTGTCAGCGAATCTGATGCATTGAGAGACGCGCCGCGCCGTCAGTTCAGACGGCGTTGCGTCCCGTCACCATGACGGGAATCGTCTTGAGCAGAATCTTGATGTCGAGCCACAACGACCAGTGCGTAATGTAGTAACGGTCGTATTCCACGCGTCGCTGCATCTTGTCCGGCGTGTCGGTCTCTCCGCGCAGACCGTTGATCTGCGCCCATCCCGTAATCCCCGGCTTTACGCTGTGACGCAGCATGTAACCGGGAATCATGCGACGGTACATCTCGTTGTGTTCTTCGGCGTGCGGGCGCGGACCGACGAGACTCATCGAACCCGCCAGCACATCGAACAATTGCGGCAGTTCGTCGAGCGACGTGCGACGCAGGTGCTTGCCGATCGGCGTGATGCGGCTGTCGCCCGCGTGCGCCTGACGCAAGCCGCCCGTGGCCGCGGCGGCCGCGTCTTCCGGTTGAATCACGCGCATCGAACGAAACTTGTGGATGACGATCGGCTCGCCGCGCTCGCCATAGCGGCGCTGACGGAACAGGACCGGCCCCGGGGAGTCGAGACGCACCGCAACGGCGACCGCGATCATCACGGGGCTCAGCAACACGAGAATCGCCGCGGCACCGACGACATCGATACTGCGTTTGATCATGCGCAGCAGCCCCTGCACCGTGATGTCGTGCAGTGCGAGCAACGGCACGCCGGCGAGGTCGGTGCTCGTCATCGGCAGATCGCCGGGGAAGCGGAACTCGGGCAGCAGATAGATCGAAGCCGTCGAATCGTACAGACGTTGCACGATCTCGCCGGTGAGTTCCTTGTTGTCTTGCTGGCCGATGGCGATGAAGACGATTTCGTATTCGTTCGCCTGAATGTGCGCCGCAGCGGCGTCGTAGCGGCCGAGATACGGGGGCAGCACCTCGCCGTCTTCAGGTGCGATGGGCGCGTCGTTGTAGTAGCCCGCGACTTGAATGCCGAGAATAGGCGAGCGTTGCAGACGCAGATTGAGCTTGCGTGCCTCGGGCCCGAGCCCGAAGAATGCCGCGCGACGTTGATTGCCGGGCGCATTGTTGATGCTGTGGGCCATGCCGCGCAGCACCGCGAGTCCGATCATTTGCAGCGGCAGCGCCAGCAGCACCCACTCGCCAACCATCATGCGCACGTCTTCCGTGCTTTCGTACGTCAGGAACAGCAGGACGATGGCGGTGACAAGCAGACGACACCAGCGCATGGCCCCGCGTCCGAGCATCCAGCCGAGGTTCCGGGCGCTGGCGAGCAGATGAAAACGTGCAAAGACGATGAACGCCGTCGCCGCCAGTGCGCACACGAGCGTCAGGCCGTATGGGGTGTAGGGATTGTGACCGTTGAGCCGCAGAACGGTAAAGAAGGCGCCCGCGTTGAGCACTGCGCTGAAGCCGCCGACCATCGCCATGAAGAGCCGATGGTGGTAAGTCGTCTGAGTCGACATGACGAGATTCGAAGGGTAGCGGTTACTGACGGACTCGGCAAAGTTCCGGAACGGCGGGGGCCCTCCGATGGTCGCACGATGCTTGCGCTGATTGTTACGCCGATTTTCGCGCGTATCTTAGCAGGTCAAATTCGCTTTGCGTATGACCGTGCATTGGCCGTCGATTATGGTTTGCCGCCGTCCCCCGGGCGTCCCCCCGGACATAATTCGTCGCGCGTGTTGTATCGGCAGCAATAGAAAACGCCCGCCGGGAAATCCCGGCGGGCGTTTGATTTTGCCGACGAGCGGGATCGAGGTCCTGTTCGCCCTGGCTGATCCTGCCTTCGCTGACTCGCTCAGTACGGGTACACCGTATCGTTCGAGACCGCTGCACGCTGGCCTTGCTGCACGCGCAGCGGCGGCGCTTGCGTGACCGTGGCGACACGACCGTCGTCCAGACGCACCGTGATGCGGTAAAGCACGTTCGGCTCGCCCATGCTGTTCTCGATGCGATTGCCCGCAATACCGCCGATGGCCGCACCGGCGATGGTGGTGGCCGTGCGCCCGCGTCCGCCGCCCATCGTGTTGCCGAGCAGGCCGCCAGCGGCTGCGCCGAGCACCGTACCCAGAATGTTCGGGCTGTTATTCGGGCCGTTCAGTTGCTCGATCGACTGGACCGTGCCGTACAGCGCACCCTGCTGTTGCGGTGGTTGATAGCCTTGTTGATAGCCGGGCTGTTGATATCCCTGCTGGTAACCCTGCTGTTGGTATCCGTATTGCGGGCCGGGCGCCACGCAGCCGGCCAACATGACAGCGGCCAATGCCGCGCTGATTCCCGTAAGCGCTTTGATCTTCATTTTGGATCTTCCTCGTGAGCGTGAGGTGTTGATTCTTGGTGGTGTGCGCGGGTCGCCATCCGGCTTCGCTTGCGCACCACGTGGCACATCTATTGCGACCACGATGCGGAATGTAGGGTTCCGCAGAACTTCCTGCTGTAAGAAAAGGTAAGCGTCTGTTAAAGACTGTGCACGTCTGCTGATCCCCTCCGCGCGTGGCTTTGCCGGACCACACATCGGATTTGAGGGATGACTCGATCATATTCCCGTCCGGTGAGACATGGGGTCATACTCTGCGATTGCTTAATCAGTGAGTGGGATTCGCTACAAATTTGGGAGTGATGCGAGAGATATTGGTGCTAGATCCCAAAAAATTGGCGTGCGGCGCGGGTTTCGTCTAAGCATATAACCAGAAAGCTCTTGGGTGACGGCGGTACCAAGCGGTAACATCGCGACCTTTGGCGTTCGCTTTTTTCCTGCATTCTCCCGTTTCCCAGCTTAGTCCCATGTCAGTCGACGTTTCCCTGTCTTCCGCGGTACCGGCCCAGACGAGTGCCGCGGCAACGCCCGCCGCGCGCGCCGGTGGCCCCGCCGTCATTCGTTCCGCCGCCGATGTGGCGCAACTCGTCAACGAAGGCGGCGCGCGCGTATCGAACGCCCGCTGGATCGTGGCCATCGCCCTGGGCGGCGTGTTCCTCGATGCTTACGACCTCGGTGCGCTCGCGTTCGGCCTCAAGGACGTCACCCGAGAGTTTCAACTGACGCCGGCAGGCACGGGCATGGTGGCGTCGGCCATCACGTTCGGCGCCATCGTCGGCGCGTTCCTCGGCGGCTATTTCACCGATCGCATCGGCCGTTACCGCGTGTTCATGGCCGACATGCTGTGCTTCGTCATCGCGGCCATCGCTTGCGCACTGGCGCCGAACGAATACGTGCTCGCCGGTGCGCGCTTCGTGATGGGGCTGGGCGTCGGGATCGACCTGCCTGTGGCGATGGCCTTCCTCGCCGAGTTCTCGAAACTCAAGGGACGTGGCAACAAAGCGGCGCGGGTCGCGATGTGGTGCCCGACCTGGTACGCGGCGATATGCGGGTCCTATTTGCTCGTGTTGCTGTGCTATTCGCTGCTGCCGGCGTCGCATAGTGCGCTGCTCTGGCGCATCATCCTCGGCTTCGGCGCGATCCCCGCGCTGGCGATCATCGCCGTTCGCAGCCGTTATATGAGCGAGTCGCCCGTGTGGGCCGCCAATCAGGGCGACCTCGACGCCGCCGCGAAGATTCTCAAGCGTTCCTACGGGATCGATGCCGTCGTGGCCAAGGACGCCGAGCGCGTGGTGGCCAGGCGTCCGGCGGCGTGGAGCAACTACGGCAAGCTGCTCAAGGGCGTGTATCTGCGTCGTACCACGCTCGCGACCATCATCGCCGTGGCCTCGTCGTTCGCCTACAACGCGGTGGCGTTCGGCTTGCCGGTGATCATCGCCAGCTTCCTCGCGCAGTCGATGCTCACCACGATTCTGATGTCGCTCGCCCTCAATCTGCTGTTCGCCTTTACCGGCGGCCTGCTGGGGGTGCGTCTCGTGCCGAAGGTCGGGGCCTGGAAGTTGACGGTCGTGGGCTACGCGTTCCAACTGACGGCGCTCGTCGGTCTGGCGCTCGTGGGCAAACCGGACGGCGCGGTGCAGGTGGCATGGGCGCTCGGCTTCCTCGCGTTGTTCCTGCTGGGGCAGGGCTTCGGCCCGGGCGCGCACTCGATGACGTTCGCGTCGCTGAGCTACCCGACGTCGCTGCGCGGCGTGGGCGTCGGCTTCAACCAGACGCTCATGCGCGCCAGCTCGACGGTCTCGCTGTTTCTGTTTCCGGTGCTGGCCGCTGCATTGTCGACGAAGGTGTTCTGGGTGATCGCTGCTGCGCCCGCCATCGGTCTGCTCGCGCTGCTGGCGATCCGATGGGAGCCGTCGAACTACGACGTCGACGCGGAAGATTTCTGACCGATGCCGTGATCGGCGGACGATTTAATCGTCCATTCGAACGCCACGAACGCCACGAACGCCACGAACGCCACGACCGCACGAACGCTGTCGTGGCGTTTTTCTTTGCGCAGACGGGTGAGACGAACGCTCTCCGGGCGACGCAGTGGCAGGTTTGCGCAAGGGGCAGTCGATCAACTGGGCCGCGAGGGCGTGCTTCCCACGAGGGCGGCCGCGCCTCCCATGATGTACGTCTCGAGTTGGTCGATGGTGAACTGTTGATCCGAGATGATCGCCTTGACCAGATCGCCGATGGACAGCAGACCGACGAGCTGGTCGTCCTTCATGACCGGCAAGTGACGAATGCGGTGCTCGGTCATCAGCGACATGCACTCTTCCAGGGTCTGCTCGGGGTGGACGTAGCGTACGGCGGAGGTCATCACGTCGCGAATCGGCGTGTTGACGGACGTGCGGCCCATCAGCGCGACCTTTCGCGCGTAATCGCGCTCGGTGAAGATGCCGACGATGGCGCGGTCGTCTTCGCTGACGAGCACCGCGCCGATGCGCGCTTCGGCCATCAGGGTCAGGGCATCGAGTACCGAATCGGACGGGCGCACTTTGTACACCGTGTCGACCGATTTGGACTTCAGGATCTGAGCGACTGTTTTCATGGTCATTCCTCCTGCGGGCTACGGGTACTTACAGCATAGATGAGTGCGCGTTGCGCGTCACATCGGCGTTCACCCCGAGTCAAACGCGTGTCTGGGCGTCGGCGCAGGCCTCGCTACGGCTCATTGATGCATTGCGCAACAAATAGACGACAAAAGCGTGCAAATGGGTGGGTGTGAGCCATTTTTTCTACACGGGCGACACAGAAAGGCGTATCCTAGTGGGATCGGCGAAAATTCGCCGATCATCGCCTGACGATCGCGAAATGCTTTATCGGCGCCGCTGACACCCTGTCCTGCGAGCCGGATCACTCGCTGTGCCGATGACGCAGACCGAACCGGTCTTCGCCCTCCCGACACGCACTGCTCGTCGTTGCGGCACTGCCGCAATGTGCCTTGCTCCTTCGAACCATCGCCGCTTTTCGGTGCACCGCACGCCTTCATGGCCGGTCCACCGGGTAGGCTCCTTTTGGCGTTCGATGTGCACCCCCGTCAGATTCCGGGTGCGGGGACGGTATTGGCGAACGAACTTACAGTAACACTGGTGCTGCGCCCATCGCGAGCGGCACCCTCAAGAGGACACGATATTGGCCAAGGAAGAACTGATCGAATTCAGCGGACACGTCTCGGATGTGCTGCCGGACAATCGCTTTCGCGTCACGCTCGAGAACGGCGTGGAAGTGGTGGCATATGCGAGCGGCCGCATGCAGAAGAACCGCATTCGCATTCTCGCGGGTGACCGCGTGACGCTGGAAATGTCGCCCTACGACCTGAGCAAGGGCCGCATCAACTACCGTCACAAGAATTAAGTCAGCGCTGGCGTTCGCCTGAACGTCATCAGATCTGGCACTTGCGCGCGAGCCGCTGCCCGTCCCGGGCATAGCCGTGGCGCGCATAGAAGCGATGTGCGGCGACCCGATGGTCGCTGCTCGTCACTTCGAACTTCTCACATCCCCGCTGGTTGAACCATGCGTGAGCGGCCGCCATCAGCGCGTGCCCGACGCCCGACCCCCGCACGTTCTCCTCGACCACCAGCGCAGTAATGCGTCCCAGCCGCCCCGCCCGATGGAACATGGTGAGCGCGTGCAATCCCATACATCCCACAATGTTTTCGCATTCGTCGAGCGCGACGAATGCGGCGTCATCGCCATCTGCCGTCGACAGCGCGATATTGCGGCGAACGATGTCGAGCGGCGTTTCGTAACCCAACTGGGCGAGCAGTGCGACGATGCGTGGTGCGTCGTCGAGCGTGGCGAGGCGTGTGCTGAGCTTGGTCGATGTCATGGAGTCAGCCGCCTGGGCGTTCGCGTCAGAGTTGTTCGAACCGGTCGAAGCGACGGCCGGTGTATGCCACTTCGCTTTCGAAATCCGTCACGCGCGCACCCGGCGGGCCGTGACGCATCCATTCCAGCATCTTGTCGACCTGATCGGGCGTGCCTTGCACCATGGCGAGGATGTCGCCCTCCGGCAGTGCCTGCACCCAGCCGCGAACACCGATGAGGTGCCCCTCGCGCACGGCCGCCTGACGGTAGCCCACGCCTTGAATCTTGCCGCGCAGACGCACGGACACGGTTTCCAGCGATGCGCTGGTCGAGAGAGACTTCATAGCGTCATGCCTTGCCCGGCGTGCCCGGCACGAGCCGGATACGCGTGATTTCCGACGGCGCGCCGAAGCGTTTCGGCGGTCCCCAGTACCCGGTGCCCCGGCTCACATAGATGGCCAGTTGCTCCAGCCGGTGCAGACCGTGCACAAACGGCTGTTGCAGCGGGACGAAGTACATCCACGGCCAGAATTGTCCGCCATGCGTGTGTCCGGACAATTGCAGGTCGAAGCCCGCCGCCTGTGCGGCCGGTGCGCTGCGCGGCTGATGCGCGAGGAGCACGCGCGGCACGCCTTCCGGTGCGCCGGCCACGGCTGCCACGGGATCGCTGCGCTTGGCTTCGTCGAAGTGATGGGCGGTGAAGTCCGTCACCCCGGCAACCGTCAGCGAGGCGCCTTCGTGTTCGAGCACCACGTGCTCGTTTTCGAGGACGGTCAGGCCGATGCGGCGCAATTCCGCGACCCAGGCGAGCGCCCCCGAGTAGTACTCGTGGTTGCCCGTGCAGACGTACGTGCCATGACGCGAAGCGAGCTGGCCGAGCGGCGCGATGTGGTCGCGCAACGCGGGCACACCGCCATCGACCAGATCGCCCGTGATCGCGACGAGATCGGGCTTGAGGGCGTTCGACGCTTCGACGATGGCTTCGATGTAACGCCGCCGGATCGTCGAACTCACGTGAATGTCGCTCAACTGCACGATGGTGAACCCGCCCAGTTCGGGCGGCAGATCGGCAATCGGAATGTCGATCTCGACCACGCGCGCCAGTCGTCGGGCGTTATAGAAACCCAGCAGGGTCGAGGCGGCCGTCAGGATCAGCACGATCACAGCGGAACGGGTGACGAGCTGTGCGTCGAGCATGGAAAGCGCCATTGCCACGCCGAGCACGACGTCGCGCAGCAACGTGAGCACGAAGAGCGACGAAAAAACGCCGATGGCCGTCATGCCCGTCCACGTGAGCAGGGTGGCGAGCGGCTCTTTCTGGATGGAGCGGCTCATGAGGCCCAACGGAATCAGCACGGTCGACGCGACGAGCCATAGCCCGCCGAGCACCTTCCAGCCGATGGCGACGGGCAGCGGCGTGAGCAGTCGCCAGCCGATGTAGGCGTGCAGCAGCGCGATGATGGCGAGCATCAGCCAGCGCGGGCGCGCGGGCAGTGTGCGCTTCGACGGCTTGCCGTGCGCGTGACCCGCACCGGGCGGTGTCTGTGCGGCCTGCGAAGCTTCGGAAGATTGGGACATAGCGTTGTCGGATCAGAATTCGGGGGCGGACTCTCGCCGTTATGCGGGCGCCACGCCCGATTGCAAGAGGGGCGGCACGCCATTCGCGGAATTCGCCGAATGGGCGTGACCGTCTGCGCGGGTCCCCGGTCGGCGGTGCGCGACGGCGGATGACGTCGGCTGTCTTCGGCTAACGTCCGTACGTCCTTATGCCTTTGGCGCCGGATACTTCTGAGCGTTCATTACGAGCTTGTCGGCCACGGCGCGATTGAGGTCGACGCCGAGGACCGTGGACAGACGCACGAGGTACATGGCGATGTCGGCGAGCTCCTGCTCGACGTGCCGCGCCTCGTCCGTCTGCATCACGGCCTTGGCTTGCGCATCCGTATGCCACTGGAAGATCTCGACCAGCTCCGCGACTTCGACCGACAGCGCCATCGCGAGGTTCTTGGGCGTGTGGTGGCGATGCCAGTCGCGCGCGTCCGCGAAGGCGTGCAACTCGGCTTCGAGCCCGGTGGTATCGATAAGACGGGCAACGGGGCTGGCGGCTGTGTGCGACGCTTCGTCGGCTTCGTGGGCCTCGGCGGACGGGCTGGGATCCTTGGGCGCTGTGGACATGGGATTCGGGACTCCGGAAGTGGGGTATGGTAGCGCGTTGGCGCGCGTCGCGCCGTGTAGCGTTTCGATCATCGCAGCCTCGTTCATCCTTTGGATCCTTCTTTTTCCGCCAATCCCCAAGCCGTGCCGCCCGCCGGGGCGCCTGCCGATGCCGGCGACGCCCGGCCCTGGCGCGTCACGCTCATGCCGTCCGGCTGGCAGTTCGACGCCCCGGCAGACATGCCGATCCTGCTCGCCGCGCTCGCCGCAGGCATCAAGCTGCCGAGCCTGTGTCGTAACGGCACGTGCCGCGCTTGCCTGTGTCAGACGCAGCCCGGTGGCGCGAGTGCGCCGGTGAGGTACCGGATCGAGTGGCCGGGCCTGTCGAGTGACGAGAAGGTGGACGGTTGGTTGCTGCCGTGCTGCGCATACGCCAGCCACGACCTCGTCATCCACGCGCCCGATGCTGTGCGTGCTGCGCTTTGATAAACTTGCCGCTATCTGGCGCTCGCCCGTGAGCCGTCATAACCGTTTCAGGATCAGGAAAGCCGAATGGCACAGTACGTATTCAGCATGAACCGCGTGGGCAAGATCGTGCCGCCCAAGCGTCACATCCTCAAGGACATCTCCCTGTCGTTCTTCCCCGGCGCCAAGATCGGCGTGCTGGGCCTGAACGGTTCGGGGAAATCGACGCTGCTCAAGATCATGGCGGGCGTCGACAAGGAGATCGAAGGTGAAGCGATCCCGATGTCGAACCTGAACATCGGTTATCTGCCGCAGGAGCCGCAGCTCGACGCCGAGCAGACCGTGCGCGAGGCCGTCGAAGGCGGCATGGGCGAGATCATGGAAGCCCGCACGAAGCTCGACGAAATCTATGCCGCTTACGCCGAGCCGGACGCCGACTTCGACGCGCTGGCAGCCGAGCAGGCCAAGTACGAAGCCATTCTGGCCGCGAGCGACGGCAACAACATCGAGCAGACGCTGGAAGTCGCTGCCGATGCACTGCGTCTGCCGGCATGGGACACCAAGATCGGCGTGCTCTCCGGCGGCGAAAAGCGTCGTGTGGCGCTCGCGCGTCTGCTGCTCTCGAAGCCGGACATGCTCCTGCTCGATGAGCCGACCAACCACCTGGACGCGGAATCCGTCGACTGGCTCGAACAGTTCCTCACGCGTTTCCCGGGCACGGTCGTCGCCGTCACCCACGATCGCTACTTCCTCGATAACGCCGCCGAGTGGATTCTCGAACTCGACCGCGGTCACGGCATTCCCTGGAAGGGCAACTACAGCTCGTGGCTCGACCAGAAGGAACAGCGCCTGAAGCAGGAAGAGTCGAGCGAATCGGCGCGTCAGAAGGCACTCAAGAAGGAACTGGAGTGGGTGCGTCAGAACCCGAAGGGCCGTCAGGCGAAGTCGAAGGCGCGTCTCGCCCGTTTCGACGAGCTGAACAGCCAGGAATACCAGAAGCGCAACGAAACCCAGGAAATCTTCATCCCGGTGGGTGAGCGTCTGGGTAACGAAGTCGTCGAATTCAAGAACGTGTCGAAGGCGTTCGGCGATCGTCTGCTGATCGACGATCTGAGCTTCCAGGTGCCGCCGGGCGCTATCGTCGGCATCATCGGCCCGAACGGCGCCGGTAAGTCGACTTTCTTCAAGATGCTCACGGGACGCGAGCAGCCGGACAGCGGCGAAATCAAGGTCGGTCCGACGGTCAAGATGGCCTACGTCGACCAGAGCCGCGATGCTCTCGACGGCACCAAGACGGTGTTCGAAGAGATTTCGGGCGGTGCCGACGTGTTGACGGTGGGCAAGTACGAAACGCCGTCGCGCGCCTACATCGGTCGCTTCAACTTCAAGGGCTCGGACCAGCAGAAGCAGGTCGGTTCGCTCTCCGGTGGTGAGCGCGGTCGTCTGCATATGGCCAAGACGCTGATCTCCGGCGGCAACGTGTTGCTGCTCGATGAACCCTCGAACGATCTGGACGTCGAAACCCTGCGTGCACTCGAGGACGCGCTGCTCGAGTTCGCCGGTTGTGTGATGGTCATCTCGCACGATCGCTGGTTCCTCGATCGTATCGCTACGCATATTCTGGCCTTCGAAGGCGACTCGCACGTCGAGTTCTTCCCGGGCAACTATCAGGAGTACGAGGCGGACAAGAAGAAGCGCCTCGGCGAGGAGGCAGCAAAACCGAAGCGAATCCGCTACAAGCCGATCGCGCGGTAATGCAGGAAAAGGCGCCGCAAGGCGCCTTTTCTGTTTGTGCAGCGGCAGGATTCGCCTGCGTCATGCATGGGGTGTGTCCGGTCGCTATCAGCCAGTGTTCGACGAGTCGCGCGTGTGCGCCTGCGTGCCGCACGACCCGCCATTTTGACGAATCAGGAGTGTGCAAATGAGCCAGTCAGTGAATCAGTTGAATGGGAAAGTCGCCGTGGTGACGGGCGCTGCCAGCGGCATCGGCAAGGAGATCGCGTTGACGCTGGCACGCGCCGGCGCGGCCATTGCCATCGCCGATCTGAATCAGCAGGGCGCCGATGCCGTGGCTGAGGAGATCAAGGCGGCCGGTGGCAAAGCGATTGGCGTGGCGATGGACGTCACCAACGAAGAAGCGGTGAACAGCGGCATTGACCGCGTGGCGCAGACGTTCGGCTCGATCGACATCCTGATTTCGAACGCGGGCATTCAGATCGTCAATCCGATCGAGAACTATGCGTTCTCCGACTGGAAGAAGATGCAGGCGATTCACGTGGACGGCGCATTCCTCACGACCAAGGCGGCGCTCAAGCACATGTACAAGGACGACCGTGGCGGCATCGTCATCTACATGGGGTCGGTGCACTCGCATGAGGCGTCGCCGCTGAAGTCGGCCTATGTCGCCGCCAAGCATGCGCTGCTCGGACTGGCTCGCGTGCTGGCCAAGGAAGGCGCGAAGCACAATGTGCGCTCGCATGTCATCTGCCCGGGCTTCGTGCGCACGCCGCTCGTCGACAAACAGATTCCCGAGCAGGCGAAGGAGCTGGGAATTTCGGAAGACGAGGTCATCAAGAAGGTCATGCTCGGCGGCACGGTCGACGGGGTGTTCACCACGGTCGACGATGTGGCGCAGACCGCACTCTTCCTCGCCACGTTCCCGACGGCTGCGTTCACGGGGCAGTCGTTCGTGGTGAGCCACGGGTGGTTCATGCAGTAAGTCGAACGACATCCGGTATACGGCGATTCGTCGGACCACCGATCCGTCGATTCACTGATCCATCGTCCCCGGCGCGGTCATATGGTGCGTATGTCGTATTGCCGTATGACCGCAGGTATCGCCGACGGGGACGGTTTCAGCACTTCCAGTTCACGTAGCACGCTTCAGGAGAACGGTCATGACGGCCAACCCCCCGAAAGTCCCCAAACGCGCCATCGATCTGCCGCCGTACGAGACGGTGGCGCTCGTCTTGCAGGGCGGCGGTGCGCTCGGGGCTTATCAGGCGGGCGTTTATGCCGGGTTGTACGAGGCGGGCATTGCGCCGAACTGGATTGCGGGCATTTCCATCGGCGCGCTCAATACGGCGATCATCGCGGGCAATGCGCCGGAGCGTCGGGTGGCGCAGCTCGAAGCCTTCTGGCGCACGATCTGCGAGCCGGGTGTCTTGCCGCCGTTGCCTGCGCCGTTCGAGGCAGCGATCCTCAACGGTCCCGAGTCGGGACGCATCGCCTACAGCGCCTGGCAAGCATGGCGCGCGCTCGTCGAGGGGCAGAAAGGATTCTTCACGCCGCGCTGGCCGCAGCCGTTGCCCACCGCCATGGGCGACCCGGCGCATGCGAGCTATTACGACACCTCGGCATTGCGCGGCACGCTGGAGCGGTTTGCCGACTTCGACCGGATCAACTCGCGCGAGATTCGCGTGTCGGTCGGTGCGGTGAACGTGCATACGGGCAACTTCGTGTACTTCGACAACACGCGTGAGCGGTTGCGCGCGGAGCACTTCATGGCGTCGGGCGCGCTGCCGCCGGGGTTTCCTGCGGTGGAAATCGACGGGCAGTATTTCTGGGATGGCGGCCTCGTGTCGAACACGCCGCTCTCGGAGGTGCTGGGCACGTCGCCGCGACGCGACACGCTCGCCTTTCAGGTCGACTTGTGGAGCGCACGCGGTCCGCTGCCGGACAATCTGAACGACGTTGCGGGACGTCAGAAAGACATTCAGTTTTCGAGCCGCACGCGTCTGGTGACGGACAACCTTCAGCGCGCGCAGCACTATCGTCGTGTGTTGCGCGAAGTGCTGGACCGGGTGCCGGCGGACGTGCGTGCGCGCGATCCGTGGTGTCACGCGGCGGAGGAGATTGCGTGCAGCAAGCGGTACAACGTCATCCAAATGATCTACCGCAACAAGGAATACGAGGGGCACTACAAGGATTACCAGTTCGGTCTGGCGACGATGCTCGACCATTGGGCGAGCGGTCTGGACGACATGCGCCGCACGCTCGCGAATCCCGACTGGCTGGCGATGCCCAGCGACGCGCGCGGCTTCGTCACGCACGACATCCATCGTCAGGAAGTGATCTGACGCTGGTGTCTTCCATACTACCCCTGCGGCGTGCCCCCCGACACGCCGCAGGGCCCTGCTACCGGCGCTCGCGATTCACCGGTCCTTCCTTGATTCGGTCCTCGCTCACTGCGCCAGCGCGGCTTCCAGACGCATCTTGAGCGGTTGCAGGTCGAGCAGCATGGCCGTGCGCGCGGCGCCGTCCGCCGTCGGCAACTCCACTGCCTCGCGCATGTCGTTGCGCATCTCGTGCGTGGCGCGTCCGAGCAGCAGGGCAGGCACCGGCAACTTGTCCGCCTCGTCCAGTGTCACGATGTTCTCGATGGCGTCGACCAGCAGCCCGAACTTGTCCTTGCCGTGCTCGATGACGAGAATCTTGCGCGTTTGCGCATCGTCCTGTGCCGGCATGCCGTAAAGCGCCCGCAGATCGACGATCGTCACCAGCTCGCGCCGCAGATTGAGCATGCCGCGCACGAACGGCGGTGCCCCCGGCGCAGGCATCACCTCCGCCGAATCGTGGATGATCTCGCGCAACTGATCGAGACGCACCGCCAGCATGTGTTGCAGACGGAACGACACATAAGCGTGCCGCGTGCCGCGCGACGACTTCGCTCCCCGCCACGCACCGTCGCCCGCCTTCGCGCGTTGCGCCGGATCCGTCTCGCGATACAGTTCTCGATGCCCGCGCGTGAGTTCGAGCACCTGCGAATGCGTGAAGAGTTCATCCGCGTTGAGCAACACGATGTCGTCCGCCTGCTCTCGCGCGATGCAGCCCGAGAACAGTTGTGCATGCGACGCGCTGAACGAAGGCATCGCCAGCAATTCGTCAGCGAAATACGTGACGATGCTGTCCACCGCGTCCACCAGCAAGCCGAAATGCACGTCCTCCTGTTTGACGATCAGGATGCGGCGCGGATCGGACGCCGTGCCCGCAATCTCGGCCTCCGGGCGACTCGCCTGCAACCCCAGAAAGTGCGCGAAGTCGATGACCGGCACGACAGTGCCGCGCAGATTCAGCATGCCCACGCAAAACACACTCGCCAGCGCCGAATTCTGCAAGTCGGGAATGCGGATGATTTCGCGAATCGCCCCCATCGGCAACGCAAGATGCGACTGTTCGACGGTGAACGACACGCATTGCAACCGCTGACGCTGCTGGCGGCGCTGCGGCGCGGTGAGCGCCTGACGCGCGAGCAACTGCGGCATGTTCTCGATGCGCACGAGCGCAGCCGGGGCCAGGATCTGCAAGATCCGATCGCCACCGTCGAGCTTGATCGCGCCGGAGACCACCTGCGGCGCCGTGTGCGACGCATCGTATTCGAAGCCCGTGCGTTGCGATGCCCGCACGCGCAGAATCTCGCTCGTGCTGTCGAATAGCAATCCCACGCGCACGCCCTCGACATCGACGATGGCGATCTTCTCTGTGACGGGCGTCGCCTTGCCCATCCCGTCCCCGGCAATGGCAAGTAACGGTTTCAGATCGACGATCGGGATGAGCGTGCCGCGCAGATTGAACAGGCCCAGCAGAAACGCCGGTGAGAGCGGCACCGGCGTGATGCGCGCCGGGTAGTTCACCACCTCCTGCAACGCCGCAATCGGCAGCGCGAACTCCACGTCGCCCAGATGAAACGAGCCGAAGACTTCGACATCGTCGGCGCGCGCCGGCGCGGGTTTGGGTGACGCGGGTATGGTGAGCGGTGGCGTCAGCGCTGCCGTGGGCACTTCGTCTGCCGGGTGTGCGTCGTATGGCGGCACATCCGCAACATCCGACACATCCGGGGCATCTGCCGTTTGCCCGACACGCATCGTCACGCCGGGCAGTGACCCATAGCCCGCCCCGTAGCCCTTCAAACCCTGATACCCCTGATAGGGCGATATCGTCGGCGGCAGGACCGTCGTGCCGGCGATGGCGTCGTGATGCAAAAATGGAAAGCCCGGTGTCCGTGCATTCATGATTCGCGTCCCACGAGTCTGAGCGCGGGGCGACGCGGTACCGCAGCGCCCCCGTTGGAACCGATGGTGCGCACCACGAACGCGTGATGCGCGCAGTCGATCGTCAGTTGCCGGCCGACTTCGCCGCCCACTTCGACGTGCACGATCGGTATGCCTGTCTCGGCGATCAGCGCTTGTGCCATCTTGGCATTGGCGACGCCGATCAAGCCATGTTTGGCCGGTGGCTGGTGCGGCATCATGTTGCCGCCGCCCGCGATCACGGCCTCGATTTCGCTGCGACGCGCCCCGTCGGCTTTCATCAGCGCGAGCAACGACGGCACCGCCTGCGTCACGTACTTCGCGCCGATAGCGAGCGTGGGGTTCGGCGCTTCGGGCAACAGGCAATGCGCAAGTCCGTAGAGGCCGCGCGAGCGCCACATCAGCCCGATACCGACACATGAGCCGAGCGTCGCGCGCAGCACGTCTTCGCCGCGCCCGATGCGCACCTCGCCCATCAACACCTGAATGTCATGCGACTGCCCCATTCGATGCCCCCTGATTGCGATAAATGAGCGGTTGCTCGAACTGATAGCCGGTCGAGAGCCGCGAGAGCGACTCCGATTCGCCGACGATCAGCACGCCTTCGGGGGCAAGCGTGCCTCGTACGTTTTCCAGCACGCGTTCCTGATCGCCTGCCTCGAAATAGATCAGCACGTTACGCAGCATGACGAGGTCGAACGTCTCGCGACGCGCCAGCCGCTGGTAGAGGTTGTGTTCCGCAAACGTGATGTGCGCGCGCAGCTCAGGGGCCACGGTGAAGCCGCCGGCGCTCGGACGGAAGTACTTCGCGAGCATGGCGGGGCGCTGCTGCTTGAGACCGTCGATGCTGCGCCCGCCATAGTTGCCGGCCATCGCCACGGCCAGCACCTGACTCGAAATGTCCGTCGCGTGGATCTGATACTGGAAGCCCGCGTGGCGCGTGCGGAATTCCTCGCAGATCATCGCGGCCGAGTAGGACTCTTCCCCCGAGGACGCTGCCGCCGACCACATCCGGAAGGTGCGGCCGGGGTTCGCCGCCTGCCAGCGCGGCAGGAAATGCTGGGCGAAGTAGTCCCACACGCGCGGCGTGCGGAAGAACGTGGTCTCGTTCGTCGTGACGAGATTCACGAAATTGCGCACCTCGTCAGGCGTGCTCTCGAGCAGGGCCAGGTAGTCGCGATAGTGGCTGAGCGACAGCGTGCGCAGGCGTGGGCGCAAACGGCCCTGCAACATCGTCCACTTCTTCTCGTTCATCGAGATGCCGGTGTGCCGGTGAACTGCGCGCAGGAGCGCTTGCTGGGTCACGGCGTCGGCTTCAGCTTCGATTTCCATATCGGGCTCTCCAGGCGGACGTTGGGAAGCGCGTGCTTACACCTTGAATCTAGACACGGTGCGATCGAGTGCCTCGGCCTCCTGATTCAACCCGGTCGTTGCCTGCGCGATCGTCTCGCAGGCACCTGCCGACTTCTCCGTCTCTTCCGCGACGTGCTGGATGGCAAGGCTCACTTCGCGTGCCGCCACGAGTTGTTCCTCGGCGGCGCACGAAATCTCGGAAATCGCCTGCGTGGTGCGCGATACACCGTTCACGATCTTCTCGAACGCTTCTCCGGCCTGACGCGACACATCGCTGCCCTGCGCGACACGCTTGGTCGATTCGTTGATGAGCTTGGAAATTTCCTTGGTCGCCTGCGACGAGCGTTCGGCGAGCTTACGGACTTCGTCGGCCACGACCGAGAAGCCGAGACCGTGCTCACCGGCGCGCGCCGCTTCGATGGCTGCGTTGAACGCGAGCAGGTTGGTTTGCCCGGCGATCTCGCCGATCACCTTCACGATCTCGCCGATGTCTTCCGACGACTTGTTGATCAGCTCCATCGCTTCGATCGAGCGGGCGATGGCGCGCGAGCCGGTTTCCGCTTCCTGCTGGGTCGACTTGGCGAGTTGGTCGGCGCCCTTGGTGTTGTCCGCAATCGAGTTGATCGACGCCGTGAGTTCTTCGATGGACGCGTTCATTTCCTCCACCGTCGCGCCCAGCGCCTGAGCGCCCGTCGCCACGGTATTGGCCCGGTCGGCGATGTCGCGCGACGCGCCCGAGAATTCGCCTGCCGAATTGACGACCTTGCCGATCACGCCACGCAGGTCGTCCATCATGTGGCGAATGCCGTCGGCCAGTTGATCGATGGGGTCGGTGCCCGCTACCGCGATCTCACCCGTGAGATCACCGGCGGCCGCACGGTTGACGGTGTCGAGCAGCAACGCCACTTTGCGCTGATCTTCCTCGGCGCGTCGCTTCACGCTGGCTTCCAGCTCGACTTGCTGCGTGATGTCCGTGGCGAACTTCACGACTTTGTATGGCCGGCCGTTCGCGTCGAGGATCGGGTTGTAGGTCGCCTGAATCCAGATTTCGCGTCCGCCATTGCCAAGACGCTTGTAGCGGCCGGCGTCGAATTCGCCGCGATTGAGCTTGGCCCAGAACTCGCGGTAGGCATTGGACGCCGCGTAATCCGACTCGCAGAACACGCGGTGGTGCTTGCCGCGAATCTCGTCGAGCGAGTAGCCGAGCGTTTTCAGAAAGTTGTCGTTGGCCGTGATCACGGTGCCGTCGAGGTTGAATTCGATGACGGCCTGTGCGATGTCCATCGCGCGCACCTTGCCCTCGAACTCGGCCTGACGCGTGCGATCCGCCGTGACGTCGGTGGCGAACTTGATGACCTTGTAAGCGACACCGTTCGCGTCGAACACCGGGTTGTACGAGGCGCGGATCCACACTTCGCGCCCGCCTTTGCCGAGGCGCTTGTACTCGCCCGCATCGAACTCGCCACGGCCGAGCTTGGCCCAGAAATCGCGATACGCGCTGGACGCCGCGTAGTCCGGCTCGCAAAACATCCGGTGATGCTGGCCTTGAATTTCGTCGAGCCGGTAACCGACCGTTTGCAGGAAATTCTCGTTGGCGTGAAGAATGCGACCCTGCAAGTCGAACTCGATGACGGCCTGCACGCGGTTGAGTGCGGCGGTGACGGCCTGTAGTTCCTGTTGTTCCATCTGGAATTCAGGCGTGGCGATTTCCATGACTATTCCCCTGAGACGCTTGCCCCGGCGCGTGTCGTGCGGCCGTCACGAAAGGGATCTGCGTGCCCCCCCAATTGAGAACGCAGTCCTCTATAGACGCGATTACGACAGCGAAATAGGCAACTTGAGATCGGTGCCTACCCGCATCTGGTTTATGCCGATGCCAAGGGGAATCGCTTCGAAAACCGCATCCAATAAGGCTTTAAAGATAAATGAATCGCATAGGAAGTCGACGCCGTTATAGCGTCGATACATTTCAAACGCACAGATGAAATAGGAATACGAATGCGCCTGCACATTCACGGTGCAGGAAATTGGCGCGATCGCTTGTCGGAAACAGGTTCCGGCAAGGATCGGAGAGATTTGAAAAAAAGCCTCCTCCCGTGTCTGCAACGGGAGGAGGGTTTGAGTCAAAGCCGCACTCTTCGGGGCAATTGAAAGGGCGACGCTTATGACTATGCAAGCGCTGTGCCAGCGACACGAAACTTGAGAAAGCCCCGTATTTATTGGGTTTTCGCAGATGCGTGGAATGCCGCTATCGGGCGATGTTACGAACACACGCCCACCGCGTTACGTAACAAAGTGCGACACATTCCCCGTTTGGCAACCTTCGCTTACACGGCTTACAGACACGTGATGGGCTTCCTACAGCCGCGACGATATAAAGAAAGCGAACGGATTCGCGTTCGTCCCTGTGGAGTCAGATCATGAAGTTAGTCGTTGCTGCGTTGCTTGCCATTACCCTTGCCGGATGTGTCGTCGTTCCGGAGCGGCCTTATTACGGGGGCTATTACGGACATCGTTGCTGCTATCGCTATTGATGTCCGACGCGTTCTCTTTCGGTGAAATGGCTTTCATTTTTCCGGATGAGAATGCAAGACAATTCAGGGTATTAATGCGATCAAAGCTAATTCAAAAACTGGTGAATTCGTCAGTGCGCGATGACGCATGAAGCTTCGATAAATTTGCGAAGCTTCATGCGCGCATTGCATGAGCGTCGGCGACACCGGTGGCAACGACTGACGATGTCTTGAAAGGCTGGAAGCGCTATGAAGCCGCTGATGTGCGATGTGGCTTGAAATCCTGGCGAGTAAAAAAGCCCCGCAGGTCGAGCGACCTTGCGGGGCTTTTTTCGCCTTCGTGGCGAACGCGCTTACCGGTGGTGATGTCCGTCGCGATGATCCCAGCCACGGCGATCCCAACCACGGTCGTGATGCCAGTGACGCGGCGGCGGGCCGCGCCAGTAACGCGGGGGCGGACCATAGACGACGGGCGGCGGCGGTGCGACGACCATCGGCGCTGGGGCCGCATAGACCGGGGGCGGCGCGTAGACCGGACCCGGCGCGACGAAGGCCGGACCGGGAATGCCGATGTTGACCGAGACGTCGGTGCGGGCAAAGGCACTGCCCGACGTGAAAGCTGCTGCGAGGCCGGCAACGGCTGCCGTCGCAATCCACAAACGATGTTGCATCTGTTCTCCTTCTCTCTTTTTCGATCTCGCGCTCCCTGCACGAACGGGCAGATATCGCTCGATGTCGTGCTTGCCTGCCGTTCCCGTGCCTCGTGGCATCGACACGCAGGCGCGCGCCTTGAATCGAATTCTACGGACGGCCGACGGCGCACGGTGCTACCGCGGCACTACAGATGTAACAAGGCGTAAGGTGGCCTGCGATTGTGGTCGCCGGGCGTGATGCTGGCCGAGGAAAATGTCGAGCGTCGTGGGAGGATGGGCGAGGGGCGAGTGCCGGGCGTTGGGTGACGCCCGGGCGGGTCAGTCGGCAGTCTGCACTCAGCGGCGCTGGTGATCGCGCGGGGCGAGAAAGCTGGCCGGGCGACGACCGCGTCGCGCAGAGGTTGCGAAGTAGGAGGGGCGACGCAGATCCTGCGTGTCGTCCGGCGAGCGCCAGTAGGGCGTGCGCGGTGTGCCGAGCAGGTCGCCGGGACGATGCGGCGAAAGCGGGGGCACGGCCGCCGGCCAGGCGACGTTGCGCCAGCGGGCGCCGGCAGGCACCACAAGCACCAGCATGACGAAAACGAGCGTCACGACGGCGTAGACGACGACGGGCGGAAGCGAGGAAAAAGCGGTCTCCATGACAAAACTCCGGTCGCAAACCTGTCACACCACTGGGGGGATGCACGCGAACATGCCGTCCGGCGAGCAAAGTGTGGCGTTTTCACTATAGTCCATGCGGCTCCGGCTGACACTCGGTTGATGCCACGCGGGTTGCAGGACTACACTAGAAACGCAGTTTCCCGATTGCCGTCGCCACTTTGCACGCCGGGGGATCGTGATGAATCAGGCCGTGCCAGACCTCAGCCTTGCCGTCGAATCCACGGCACGCGTGCCTGCTGTCACTCCTGTGGCGATCGATCACGTCGCGTATCCGAGTTACGACGCGACGCTCACGCATCGATTCTACGTCGAGGTCATGGGGTTCACGCTGGCGGGTGCGCAAACCGGCATGAGCCATCTGTGGGGCAAACCCTATTTGCTGGTGAGTTACCAGATCGCGCCGGGCGAAGCCCTCGCGTTCTTCAATTGCGACGGCCTCGCGCCCGAGCCTCATCCCGACACGCCTGCAACACAGATCCACCACGTGGCGCTACGCGTGCGAGACCTCGAGTCACTCGATCGCTGGAAATCGCGTCTGACGGCGTATGAGGTGCCGTTTGCGGCCGAGCGTCACGGCGATGGTGAGCATCTTTACTTGCTGGACCCGAACGAGATCATGCTGGAGTTGTGCGTTCAGACACCGGAATCGGCCGCCGGACAGGCTCAGGGGCGCTCGACACACTGCAACGCTGGCTGGATGGCGTGAGGTGAGGTAGCGGCCTAATGCCGTAATGCCGTAATGCCGTAATGCCGTAATGCCGTAATGCCGAAGCCGAAGCCGAAGCCGAAGCCGAAACGAGGGGCCGTGAAGCCGGGCGTCAGTGAGATCGCGTGCGCGCGGCCGTTGACCGGGATGTGCTGCGCAGTGCCGAGGCGTGTCAGACTTCGGCGTCTTTGCCGAGCCCGTCCCAGCTTGACGCCACCGGCGGGGCAATGCCGAAAAGATCGATCACGCGCGCGACCGTATCGTCGACCATCGCGTCGAGCGATGCGGGGCGGTTGTAGAACGCGGGCAGTGGCGGATAGACGATGCCGCCCATCTCGGTCACGGCGGTCATATTGCGCAGATGCGCGAGGTTGAAGGGCGTTTCCCGCACCATCAGCACGAGGCGGCGGCGCTCCTTCAGGGTGACGTCGGCGGCGCGCGCGATCAGGTTGTCCGAGAGCCCGTGAGCGACGCTCGCGAGCGTCTTCATCGAGCAGGGCGCGACGATCATGCCCGCCGTGGCGAACGAGCCGCTGGCGATGTTCGCGCCGATCTCACGCACGCTGTGGTACTGATCGGCCAGCGCCTGAACGTCCGAGCGTTCCATGCCGAGTTCGTGGCGCAGCGTCAGCCAGCCCGCGCTCGACACCATCAGATGCGTTTCCACGCCGCCCATTGCGCGCAGGCGTTCGAGCAGGCGCACGCCATACACTGCACCGGTCGCGCCCGTAATGGCGACGACCAGACGTGCAGGCGTTCGGGAGGCTCCCGTCGAAACCGTCATCGACCGCGGATCGGCGAAATCGGCGAAACGTGAAATCAGGCGAGTTCGGCGAGAACCTGCTTGAGTTCGCCGCTCTGGTACATCTCCATCATGATGTCCGAGCCGCCGATGAATTCGCCGTTGATGTAGAGCTGCGGAATGGTCGGCCAGTTGGCGAATTCCTTAATACCCTGACGAATTTCGTCGTCTTGCAGCACGTCGACCGTGAACAGGTCGCCCACTTCGCATGCCTTCAGGATCTGCACGGCACGGCCCGAGAAGCCGCACATCGGGAATTGCGCGTTGCCCTTCATGAAAAGGACGACGGGATGTTCGGAGACGATTTGCTGGATACGTTGCTGGGTAGTCATGATCGGAAGCCCGTGGGGATGCCGGAAAGTCGGCGTATCCGGCATTTTAGCGGTTTTCGGGCGGGTCCGTCGGACGCCGCTCGGCCGCCCTTTCGGACACCGTCTGCCCGATGCTCAGACGCTCAGACCCGCCGGCCGCCCGTGGTGCGCTCGATCCCGGCGAGATCGCGCTCGGACATCACGTCCGCGAAGCCTGCCGCCGAGCAAAGCGCGCGGACGTCCGCCGCCTGGTGGTAGCCGTGCTCGCACAGCAGCCAGCTATCGGGCAGCAGCCGTGACGGCGCCCCGGCGACGATGACGCGCAGCGCGGCCAGACCATCGGCATGATCGGTGAGGGCGTCGACCGGTTCGAAGCGCAGGTCGCCCTGTGAGAGATGTTCGTCGCCCGACACGATATAAGGCGGATTGGAGACGATGATGTCGAACGGTGCATACCCGTCGCCATCCGCAGGCAGCGCCGCGTACCAGTCGCTTTCGAGAAACTCGACGCGCGTCTCCAGCCCGAGCTGCCGGGCGTTCTCCCGGGCGACATCGAGGGCATCGCCCGAGCGGTCGACGGCAGTGACCTGCGCATCCGGACGGCGATGCGCAATGGCCAACGCGATGGCGCCGCTGCCGGTCCCCAGATCGAGCACGCGCGGTGCGCGGCGCGATTCGATGCGCGAGAGCGCCAGTTCCACGAGCAGTTCCGTTTCCGGCCGGGGGATGAGCACTGACGGACTCACCGTCAGCGTCAGCCCGAAGAATTCCCGTGTGCCGGTGAGGTAGGCGATGGGTTCGCCTGCCACGCGACGCATGTGCAGCGCCCGGTAGACGGCGACCGTCTCGGGGGCGAGCGGCTCGCGGTCGCGGGTGATCAGTTGGGTGCGGGTCCAGCCGAGCACGTGGGAGAGCAGAATGCGCGACTCCGCCGGCGGAAGCCCCGGCTCACGCAGCAGCGACGCGACCGTGGCAATGCCTGTCTGACCGTTCTCGCCAACGTTTGCGTCGGTCGCTTCAGCCGCGCCCGACGCCATCAGGCCGCCTCGCCCAGCGACGCCAGCAATTCCGCCTGATGCTCGGTCACCAGCGCGTTGATCATCTCGTCGAGATCCCCGTCCATGATGTATTCGAGCTTGTAGAGCGTGAGGTTGATGCGGTGATCCGTCATCCGCCCCTGCGGGAAGTTGTACGTGCGAATGCGCTCGGAGCGGTCGCCCGAGCCGATCAGGCTCTTGCGCGTGGCCGCTTCCTTGGCTTGCTGGGCACGGAGCTGGGCGTCCTTGATACGCGCCGCGAGCACCTTGAGCGCCTTGTCCTTGTTGCGATGCTGCGAGCGGTCGTCCTGACATTCCACGACGATGCCCGTGGGCAAGTGCGTGATGCGCACGGCCGAGTCCGTCTTGTTGACGTGCTGGCCGCCCGCCCCCGACGCACGGAACGTGTCGATGCGGATGTCTGCCGGGTTGATTTCGACGTCGGCGACATCGTCGGCTTCGGGCATCACGGCCACGGTACAGGCGGACGTATGAATACGCCCCTGCGTTTCCGTGGCGGGCACGCGCTGCACGCGATGCCCTCCCGATTCGAACTTCAGCCGCGAATACGCGCCCTGACCGATCAGCCGGACGATCACTTCCTTGTAACCGCCCAGATCCGACTCGCTGGCCGACATGATCTCCACCTGCCAGCGTTGGCGCTCCGCGTAGCGCGTGTACATGCGCAGCAGATCGCCCGCGAACAGCGCCGATTCGTCGCCGCCGGTGCCGGCACGGATTTCCAGATAGATGTTGCGATCGTCGTTCGGGTCGCGCGGCAGCAGCATGCGCTGCAACGTGCCTTCCATGTCGTCCATGCGGGCGCGGGCATTCATGGCCTCGTCTTCGGCGAACTCGCGCATTTCCGGATCGGCCGCCATTTCCTGCGCTGCCGTGACATCGTTCTGCGCCTGACGATACTGTTGATATTGCGCGACGACCGGCGCCAGCTCGGCGTGTTCGCGCGTGAGCTTGCGGTAGTTGTCCAGGTCGCGGGTAACGTCGCCCTGGCTCAATAGGCCATCAAGCTCGACCAGACGTTGCGTCAATTGGTCGAGCTTGGCTTGCATGCTCGCTTTCATCTATTTGTCGGCGGATCCCGAGGTGCGGAACAGTTCGGGAATGAGGTGAATGATTTGCTCGCGCGAATCGCCGCGCGCCGTATTCAGCGCGTGGGTCGGGCCGTGCAGGAATTTCTTGGTGAGGGACTGGGACAGGGCTTCGAGCACGGCGGCAGGGTCGTCGCCACGCGCGAGCATGCGCTGCGCACGCTCGAGTTCGGCCACGCGCATGGCCTCGGCGGTGCCGTGGATATCGCGAATGACCGGCACAACGCTGCGGGCGTCGAGCCATTGCATGAAGTGCTGCACGCGCGTCTCGATGATCGCCTCGGCCTGTGCGACGGCTGCCTGACGCAGGGCATTGCCCTCGCGCACGACAGCACCGAGATCGTCGACGGTGTACAGGAAGACGTCGGCCAGACGACCGACTTCCGGTTCGATATCGCGCGGCACGGCCAGATCGACCATGAACATCGGCTTGTGCTTGCGCGCCTTGATGGCGCGCTCGACGGCGCCCAGACCGATCAGCGGCAGCGTACTCGCCGTGCACGACACGACGATGTCGAACTCATGCAGACGTTGCGGCAACTCCGACAGGCGGATCGCCGTGCCGCCCAGACGCTCGGCAAGCTTCTCGCCGCGCTCGGCCGTCCGGTTGGCGATGTAGAGGGCTTTCGGATTCTGTGCAGCGAAGTGCGTGGCGCACAGGTCGATCATCTCGCCTGCGCCGATGAACAGCACCTTTTGCGTGCTGATGCTTTCGAAAATGCGTTGTGCCAGACGTACCGCCGCGGCGGCCATCGATACCGAATGCGCACCGATCTCGGTCTGGCCGCGCACTTCCTTGGCGACCGCGAACGTGCGCTGGAAAAGCTGATTCAGATAGGTGCCCAGGGCGCCGGCCTCGGCGGCGGTGCGCACGGCATCCTTCAACTGTCCGAGGATCTGCGTTTCGCCGAGCACCATCGAGTCCAGACCGCTCGCCACGCGGAAGGCGTGACGCACGGCGTCGGACTGCGGCAGGGCATACAGATGGGGGGCGAGATCGCTGGCCGGAATGTTGTGGAACTGCGAGAGCCAGTGCACTGCGCGCTCACGGGCGGCGGCATCGTCGGTCACGCAGTAGATTTCGGTGCGATTGCACGTCGACAGAATGGCGGCCTCGGGGGCGCTCAACTTGCCGTTGCCGGTCCACAGACTCTTCAGGCCCGCCAGCGCCGGCTCGATGCGCTCGAACGGAAACGCCACCCGTTCGCGCAGCGAGACGGGCGCCGTGTGGTGGTTCAGGCCGAGAGCGAGCAGTTGCATGATGTGGGGGATCTGATAGCCCCTGATTATAGCGCGTCGACGCGATGCCGGTTTCATCGGCGCCGCGTACCCGTGCGTTGGGACAGCTTGCCCCATCATCGCGCAGCCGTCCGCTTTTGACAAATAGTCATCCCTTATACCGGGGATAGCGAGACGCAGTGCCCGGCGCGGCGGACGCACATTCTCCCTGGCATCTCAGGGAGATGGCGGCGGCACAGGCCCGGCGCGACAAGGGCTGGGGAGTGGGTGTGGACTGCCGGAAATCGGGGCTATACTGCGTTCGGGTTCCCGTCCTTGGAGGTACGTCATGGGCATCATCGGCACCATCGTCGTCGGTCTGATCGTCGGTCTCGTCGCGCGCGCCCTGCATCCTGGGCGGGACAGCATGGGCATCATCATGACCATCATCCTCGGCATTGCCGGCGCGCTGCTCGCCAGATATGTCGGTCAGTTCCTCCACCTCTACACCGAAGGCGAGTCGGCCGGCTGGGTCGCCTCGATCATCGGCGCGATCGTGCTGCTGGCGATCTACGGGGTCATCAAACGCAATCGCGGTACGGCTTAGGACGCGTCGGCGGCGCATCGGCACCGCCGCCCGTGAGGCTGCGACGATCGGCCGCAAGACCGTATCGGATTTCGGGACATTGAACGTCGCGCCGGTGCAACGCCGACGCGATGCGGTGGATTGCCCGCGATTTCATCGCCTCAAAACCTTCCAAAACCTGGAGGGCCGCAGGGTTTTGTTCGGCGAAAGTCACGCCCGGCAAGGCTTCGTTGAAGACCGTGATGGCCGACGGTGAGCGTCATACGCGTTTGGCCGCATTCGGCTATGCTTGACGCCATCGCCAGGCCCTAGTCGTCTTGACGACGCGTGCGGCGCCGCCGCCACGTTCGATCCCCGTCTTCCGCCATCTGGTGTGGCTGTTGCACCCGACAGGTCGCAGCGCCCCTCTCTTAAGTTGTTAAGCACCCCCACTTCAAAAAACACATGTCTGCGACACGCAATTCCATGCGGCCATTGATCGTGGCTTCCGTCATGGCGGCAACGTCTATGGTGGCCATCGAAGCGACGATCATCTCGACGGCCATGCCGCAAATCGTCGCCCAACTGGGCGGCCTGAATCTCTACAGCTGGGTCTTTTCCGCGTTTCTGCTCGCCCAGACGGCGATGACCGTGGTGTTCGGCAAGCTTGCCGACATCTATGGCCGCAAGCCGGTCATCCTCGTCGGTATTGCCGTCTTCCTGATTGCCTCGATCGGCGGCGGGCTTGCGTGGTCGATGCCGGCCATGATCGTCTTCCGTCTGTTGCAGGGCGTGGGGGCGGCATGTATCCAGCCGGTCAGTCTGGTGATCATTGCCGATCACTACCCGATCAGCGAGCGTGGCAAGGTGCAGGGCTATCTGGCGAGCGTGTGGGCCATTTCGGCCGTGCTCGGCCCGATGCTGGGCGGTCTCATCATTCGCGATCTGTCGTGGTCGTGGATCTTCTGGATCAATATTCCGATCGGCCTGCTGGCCGCTGCGGGTTTCATCGCCTACTTGCATGAAGAAGCGCCGCGTCAGCGTCCGAGCATCGACGTGATGGGCGCGGTGTACTTCACCATCGCGGTGGCCGGGCTGATGATCGCGCTGACCGACGCGAACTCGCTTACCGATACCCATGTCTGGGGTGGTGTGCTCGCCTGCGCATTCGCGTGCGTGCTGTTCGTCTGGCAGGAGCGTCGTGCCAAGGATCCGATGATCTCGTTTGCGCTGTGGAGCCGCCGTCCCATTGCGGCTGCCAATGCGGCGACGCTGCTCTCGGGCATGGTGCTCATGGGCCTGACGACGTTCCTGCCGATGTATGCGCAGGGTGTGCTGCGTCAGACGCCGGTCGTCGCCGGTATGGCGCTCACCATGATCATGGTCGGCTGGCCGATTGGCGCGACGCTCGCCGCCAAGACGTTCACGCGTTTTGGTCTGCGCCGCATTCTCGTGGGCGGGAGTTTGATCATGCCCGTGGGCGGTATCGTCTTCGCCTTGCTTGGGCCGAGCAGCTCGCCGCTGCTCGCGGGCTTTGGCTCCTTGCTGATGGGCTTCTCGATGGGCACCGGCAGCGTGAGTGCGCTCGTGCTGATTCAGGAAATCGTCGATCCGTCGCAACGCGGCAGCGCTACGGCATCGAACATTTTCTCGCGTAACCTCGGCAGCACGCTCGGGGCGACGCTCTTCGGCGCGGTACTCAACTTCGGCCTCACGCATTCGAGCGGTCTCGCGCCGGTTACGTCCGATCAACTGCGTCACGTGCTCGAAGATCGCGGCGTGTCGACGATTGCCGATCAGGCGATTCGCGCGGTGCTGCAACATTCGCTGCACCTCACGTTCCTGTCGATCCTGGCAATCTCCATCGGTGTCGTGCTGCTGCTTCTGCTGGTGCCGACCAACGCCGTGGACTCGCGCACGATCAAGCGCGATAAAGCGGAGTTCGTGCCCGGCGGGCATTGACCGATGCGGCGGTGAAGTATCCGCGGCGCGCGCTTTCATGCCGCCGACGGGCAACGTTGCCTTCGAAGCAGCCGGTTGGGTATTCCAACCGGCTGTTTTCGTTTCGGGGGGCTGCAAGCGATGCGCGCGTCACACGCGCACCGCCGCCACACTCAACGCGACGCCGCCGGTACCAGATGCAGCCGAGACTCCGTGGCCGCCTCCACCGCAGCCCGGGAGTAGGGCAGCGTGAAGTATTCGCCGTCGAGCCATTTCTGCGCCAGATCGCGATAGTGCGGACTGTCGGGATTGCCCGATTCGCCCGGGAGGTTCATCGCGCGGGTGTTGTCCCAGTTGCCGACGTCGACCACGATGCGGAACGACGGGCCATTCGTCTGACGGAAATCGCTCACGCGATAGGTCGACTGGTTCGGCGTGAACGGGCTGCCGCCTTTCGGGAGCGGACCGACATTGAGCTTGGCGCGCATCTCGGCGTCGACGGCATCGGCGAGCGGATGAGCGTTCAGGTTGGTCTGGAGCTTGCCCCACTGCCATGCGCCGGGGTCGGCCCCCTGTAACTTGACCATCTCGCCCCACGCTTCGCCCAGACTCGATAGCAGGACGGCATCGCGTTTTGCGTTGGCATTCTCGCCGAAGCGTGCCGCAGGCTGTTCCAGCGCATCGAGCATAGGGGCCGGGTCCGGGGCACCGAAGGTGTCTGCCGCCGATTTGGGCAGCACGGCATTCTTGTAGGCGCGCCCAAGATGGCGGCTGAACCAGACTTCCTCGAGCGCGGCTTGCGCCGAGTCGGCCCCCATGTGGGCGTCCCAACCCTTGAGAAGTCTGAGCGCAGCCGACGTCTGCGGATCGTCGCTCGACAGCGGCGCGAGGAGCGCCATCAGACGCCGCGCCGGTATCGACACGATGTCGTTTTGCAAACGCTCCGAATCCTCCAGCGAGACCTTGTCCTTCGCCTTCAACACCTCGTCGATGCGGGCGTGACGCGAGCCGTTGGTCCATTCGAAGCCGAGCTTGCGTTGGGCGTACGGATAGCCCGCCGGCATGTTCATTTCGTTGGACGTCGTGAAATAGCCGCTTGCCGGGTTGTACGCCGAGGGCAACTGATCGCGACGCCAGAAGCCGGCCCACTCGTAGCGTCCGTCGCCCGGTACCGGCATCAGACCATCCCAGTTGGGACGGATCGGCGCCATGCCGCTCGGCACCCAGCCGATGTTGCCGGAAGCGTCCGCATAGACCTGATTGACGGTCGGGGCGCCCCACGTGTCGAGTGCCGTCTGGAATTGCGCGTAGGTTTTCGCGCGCATGTAGCGCATGGCGTCGAAGTACGGCGACATGCCCGGTTCCAGCCATGCCGTGCGCACTGCATAGGCGCGATGTTTGGCCGCGTCGACGTAAATCACCGGTCCATGCTTCGTAAATTTGAGGTCGGTCTGCACCGGCGCGCCGTCGCGCACGTCGATCGTCTCGTGGACGGTTCGCATCGGCACCCATTTGCCCCGGTAGCGATACTGGTCGGGGTTGGCCGGATTCAGGTCGTAGACGTACAGGTCTTCCTGATCGATGTTGAAGATCGTGAGGCCGAAGGCGATGGTGCCGTTGTGCCCGATGGCAACGCCCGGAATGGCAGGCTCACCCGCACCGATCAGGTTGAGCGTGGGCGTGCTGACCTGCACGATGTAGCGCAGGCTCGGTGCCGCGTAAGCGCGGTGCGGATCGTTGGCCATGATGGCGCGGCCCGTCGTCGATTTTTGCGGCGAGATGACCCAGTTGTTGCTGCCTTCCGCCGATTCGGTGGAGACATCGTAAGGCCCGTTCTCCGCCAGTTGCACGATGTCCGCGTTGGCGTGTTGCAGGGAGTCTTTCGTGATCTTCACGCCTTGCGTCGCGAGATCGAAGACCTTGAGCAGATCGTCGGGCAGGCAGGGATCGAGCCCGTCGGGCACCTGCGTCTTCCATGTCGGTTGCAGGCCCACACGCACGCTATCTGCATCGAGCGACGCACGGCATACGACCTTGGCGCGCGCCACCTCGCTTTTCAGGTTGCGGGTCAGGCCGTGGCTGCGAATGCGCACGATGTCTTCGGCGGACCACTTCGCTGGCCAGTAACCGACTTTGCGGAACTCGTACGGCATCTGATCGGGATGCCTTGCCAGCCAGTCGATGTAGGCGTTCACGCCCGCGGCGAATGCCTCGGCGGCAGGCTTCGCGTCGGGGCCGTACCGCCGCCATTCCGTGGCCATGTCGCCCCGGTAGACGAAGCGGCGCGCGGCATCGTCCTGCGCGACATACGCGCGTCCGAACACTTCGGATAACTGGCCGAGTCCCCGGCGTCGCCAGAGATCGATCTGGAACAGACGATCGCGCGCGGCGTTGAAGCCCTGAACGAAGAAACCGTCGCGCTCGTTGGCCGCGAAAATGTGCGGCACGCCGTTGTGGTCGATGAGAATGTCGGCCGGTTGCGACAATCCTTCGACGGTGAGCGTTTGCGCGGCGGGGGCGGGCGCGGCGGACGAGGTTGAGGTGTTAGTCTCGGCAGCATGCAGTGACACACTCCACGTCATCACGGAAAAGACGGCAAAGACCAGAACGCTGGCGGCGTGGATGGCATTGGGGCGGTGCATCGGCTTCCTCCTGTGGATGTCGGACGTCGTCTCTTGTCTTGCGTTTGTCTTGGGCTTGATGCTCTCATCGCAAAGTACCTCGCAATCCTAGACGTCTCGCTCAGGCATGCAACCCATGCGCCGCGAAAATGGCATAAATTCTTATTCGTCCAGCGCTGACGGGGAGAGGCAGCGATGCTGCACTGCACACGTTTTCCGGATATCGTTGCCGGTGCCCGTATCGTCAGGCGAACCCGTAGCCTTGCGCCGATAGCCTCGATTGCTTGACCGACCCATCACCGACCCATCACCGACCCATCACCGACCCACAACCGACCCACAACCGACCCACAACCGACCCACAACCGACCCACAACCGACCCAATAACCTGCCTCGACTTCATTCGTCGCGGCCACCGAACCGATGCCGGATCTGCGTCAGACGTCCTCCTCAGATTCCACCACGCGAGCCCAACGCTGGCGCGCGTCGCCATATGTGCGCACGTTCGTCGTGCCGCTCATGCGTTTCGGGGTTTCCGGGGTGATCTCGACGGCGGTGCATGTGATCGTGGCGATCACGCTCATCGAGGCGTTCGGTGCGGGGTCGGTGCTGGCGAACGCGGTCGCTTTCTGCGTTGCGACACCGTGCTCTTACCTGCTCAACACGCTATGGAGCTTCTCGGCGCGCGTGCATCGCACGAGTCTCGCAAGGTTCCTGCCGGTGTCGATCTTCGGGCTGCTGCTCACGACGTTCGTCGCACGAACGGTCGAGCATCTGGGTGGCAACCATTGGATCGGGATCGCTGCGGTCGTGTTGATCGTGCCGCCGACGACTTTCCTGCTCCATCGCTATTGGACGTATCGAGGCGTGTGAGCACACGCATGCCGGCCCGCGACGGAAGATGACTCACCTTGACGCTCGACTGGTAGCGGCGTCGCACCAGATAGAGCGGACGGCCCTTCGATTCGTAATAGATGCGTCCGACGTATTCCCCGATCACCCCGATGCCCACGAGCTGAATCCCGCCGAGGAACAGAATGCCGACGAGCAGCGAGGCATAGCCGGGCACGTCCACGCCGTGAATGATGGTGCGTAGCGCAATGTAGCTGCCATAGGCCAGCGAGAGCAGCGCCAGCGAACCCCCGATGTAGGTCCAGCAGCGCAACGGCACGGTGCTGAAGCTGGTAATGCCTTCGAGCGCGAAATTCCACAGCCGCCAGCCGGAGAACTTCGACTCCCCCGCGCTGCGCGGATCGCGCACGTACTCCACGATCTCCGTGTGGAATCCGACCCAGGCAAACAGCCCTTTCATGAAGCGGCGGCGCTCGGGCAGTCGTTTGATCGCTGTTACGACGCGGCGGTCCATCAGCCGGAAATCGCCGACGTTCTCCGGCAGCTTCACCTCCGACAACCGGTTGTGAACGCGGTAGTACAGGCCTGCCGCCACCCGCTTGGCAACGCTGTCGCTCGCGCGATTGGTGCGTTTGGCGAGCACGACTTCCGCGCCGTCGCGCCAGCGTTCGATCATCACCGGGATGAGGGCGGGCGGGTCCTGCAAGTCGGCGTCGATGGGAATGACGGCGTCGCCCTGCGCTTCGTCGATGCCTGCGCTCAGGGCGGCTTCCTTGCCGAAGTTGCGCGTGAATTCGATGATGCGGATGCGTGTGTCCTTGCGTCGCAACGCGAGCAGGACGTTCAGGGTGTCGTCCGTACTGCCGTCGTTCACGCAGACCATCTCGAAGCGCACGTTCGCCACGCTGTCGAGCACAGGCGCGATGGCGCGGTAGAACTTGTCGAGCGCCGGGGCTTCGTTGTGACATGGCACGACGAGCGAGATCAGCGGCGCGCGGTAAGCCGCAGGCGAATCTGACGTATGTGACGTATGGGATGTGTCGGTACGAGCGGCGGCGCGGGGCATGGCGATTACCTCGTGAACGCAGGCGTGGTGACGGAGTTCCTCGGTGTTGCGGCGAGGTCACCGCGGTGCGCCTCGTTCGGTGTGTCGAACACGTCGGCCTCGGGCACATGCGCCAGACGGCGCCGACGACGCCACAGCATGGCAAGCGTGCCCAGCGTGATGAACGGCAGAAACTGGAAGCCGATCTGCAACGAGCCGAGCAGGCCGAGCGCGGGTGTGATCCATAGCAACACGAGCCATTCCCGTTCGCCGCGCAACCAGCCGCGCGCTGCGCCGTCGCGCACGTACCAGGCGATCACGAGCGCGAGGAGCGCGAGGTCGTAGTCGTAGAGGTATGGGCTGATGAGCGTGGTCGCGCAGACCAGCGTGGCCGCGCGTAACGCGAACACCCCCGGACGTCGCCAGAAGTCGATCAGCACGGCGAGCGCCCCCAACGCCACGATGCCATGGACGACGGCAGAGACTTCCACGGAGGCACCGAGCATGCGGGCGGTGACGAAAAACGTCGGCACCCGAGCAATTTGCGCCGTGCCGTTGACGATGCTCTGCCGCGCGAACTCGGAGGCGTGCAGAAAGGTGACGTAGACGTCGATGCCGAAGACCGCGGCGGCGAGTGCCGTCGTGCCGATGACCGTCACGATGCATGCGGCCAGCGCACGCCACTCGCGGGCGCAGAGAAACGCGAGCGGAAAGAGCAGGGCGACATGCGGCTTGACGAAGAGCAGCCCGGCGAGCACGCCAGCCCAGACGGGACGCTTGCGCAGCAGCACGAGCGAGAAGCCCGCGAGCGCCGTCGTATAGAGCGCGATCTGCCCCGCGATGACGACGAGCAGCACGCCGGGAAAACCGAGTATGGGCAGACGTGCATTGCGCCAGGGGGCGGTGCGTCGCAGTGCGGTGTAGTACAGACCCAGCCCGATCAGTGCGTACAGCGTGTACGCATAGGTGAAGGAGAGCAGGGCAACGGGGGCGAGAAACACCATCATCACCGGCGGATACAACCACGGCAACACGCCGCCGATCTTGTCGGCCCACGGTTGCTCCGCGATCTGCACTTTCGACATCAGATCGACGTTATAGGCGTCGAGCGGATGTCCTTGCAGTACGAAATGCGAGGCGCCCCAGAACGGCAGGAAGTCGAGCCCGATGGGGCTGATGGTCGGCGTGCCGGACAGCGCGTACCGGTAGCCCCAGATGAGCAGCACGGCGAAAGCCAGCACGAGGCCGACGCCGCTATACAGACGAATGCGTGCCGGATCGTCGGACCAGTGGCGCCGCGTGGGCAGCGTGTCCGGAGTGATTTTGGTGACAGCCGACGACTTCGATGTCATGCAAGACCCTCCCCTTAGCTGCATGAAACGGCGTTGCCCGACTACGGTGACTGCATTTGGCGTGTGGTGTGTCGCGTCTGATGTCTTGTCTTGCTAACGATTGTCGCGGTACGCGGGCGATGGCCTCAAGCAGGGCATTCCCGATACGGTTTCATATTAGACGAGACGCGTTGCCAAAAGATCAGGGATCGACCGCTGCTGTGTACGCCCGATGGTATCCCGCCCGGGATATCGCAAACCAGCGTTTGAAATGATGTCTCGGACAGGGGCAGCCGTTGGACGCCGAAAACTTAGAAAAGCCGAAGCATTCCGGTGACATGCCACCAGAGCGCCGTGAGCGGCACGACAGTGAGCAGTGCCACGCATGCCGTGGCGAGGCAGTAGCGGGTGGCGTCCCGAATGCCGATGCCTGCGAGCGCCATGGCCAGCACGAGCGGCGGCGCCTGATAAGGCAATGCGATGGTGGAGATGCCGATCGCCTGCGTCAACAAGACAGCCTTTAGGCCGAGCGGCGCCCCGGCGGCGAGCGCGGGCACGAGCGGGGTGTAGAGCGCGGGTGCGGCGTTCGAGGTGACGAGGAACGTCAACGCCATCGACAGCGCGACCAGCACCAGATAGGCGGGCATCGTCGACATTTGTGCCAGATCGAGACGCGCGAGCAGTGGGCGCAGGGCGTTGGCCAGTCCCGCATGATCGACGGCGGCCGTCAGTCCGATGATGGCGGCAACGAACCACAGCGGCGCGAGCTTGACCTGCTTGAGGAAGGCGTCCGGATTCACCAGACGCAGGGGTCCGAGGCACAGCAAAGCGATGCCCAGACCGACCCAGCCGGCGGCGACGTGGTGCCAGGGTTCCGTGAGCCAGAGCACGAGCATGAGCGCGAGGGCGGCGAGCAGCCGTTTTTCGTCCGCGCGCACCGGTGTCACGGACATGACGATGTCGGCTTTGTGAGCGACGTCGCGTGCTGTCAGGCGATCCGGGAAGAGCCACTTGGCGACGACGATGAGCACGATGCCGCGGACCACGGCGAGCGTGGGGACGAGTGCGACGGCGTATTCCCCGTAGCCGAGCCGCAGACCGAGCACGGTCTCGGCGGTGCCTGCCATCACGAGGTTCGGCAGGTTCGCCGGCAGGATGGCCGTCGACAGTTCGCAACTGGCCAGTGCGGTGGCGAGCATCAGGCCGTGACGGCCCGGACGTCCCTGCGTGAGACCGACGCGTTCGCAGAAGCTCAGGACGATGGGTGTGAGGATGGCGATCCGGCCGAGCGTGGAGGGCATCACGATGCCGAGGGCGAAAGCGATGGCGACGAAACCGGCGAGGGCGAGGCCATAAGCGTGGCCGCAGTGATCGGCCAGTCGCGACGCCACGCGCTCGCCCAGTCCGGTGACGTTCAATGCCATGCCGATCACGGCCCCGCTGAAGACGAGCCAGAACGCGCTCGACGTGAAGCCGGAAAAGACGACATCGGCGCCGAGCGAGGTGCACGTCGCGAGCAGGAACATCAGCAGCAGGGACACGAGGAAGTCCGGCAACCAGCCCGTGGCCCAGTAGCTCAGGCAAAGCAGGACGGCGACAGCGACGGTCAACGTGTCGCCGCGCAGCCCCGCAGCATACAGGCCGAGGCCGGCGGTAGCGCTCAATCCCGCGAGCAACGCGTGTTGCCATAGGCAATCAGCCCGGAATGCATCTGCGTTGGACACCGCGGCGGGCGGTGCGATGGGTGATTCGGACGGCGATGCGGCGGGTGAGGCGGCGGTTGAGGCGGCGGGGGAGGCGGCGGGGGAGGCGGGTGCGGCAGATGAAGGCGCGGAGTGGATCGGGGGCATTGGCGTCACCTCTCGTCAAATAATATATAATTTGACATGATTATATATAGTTAACTCGAAGAGGTGGCCGATGCGTCAGGAATCCGGGACCGGAACGGCGGTGGAGCGGACATACGAAGCGCTGCGCGAGCAGATCGGGCGTGGCGAACTGAAGCCGGGCGAGGCCTTGCGTCAGGACCATCTCGCGGCGGCGTTGGGCGTGAGCCATGTGCCGGTGCGCGAGGCGTTGACGATGCTGGCGGCGGACGGGCTGGCCGTGAGCCGAACGAATCGCGGCACCGTGGTGACGGCGCTCACCGAGGACGACGCCATCGAGCTGGCGGACTACCGGGCGTTGCTGGAGGGGCGTTTGATGGCGTTGGCGTTGCCGAATCTGTCGCGCGCGGACATTGCGCGAGCGCGGGCGGCGCTCGAAGCGCTGGAGGCGGCGACCGACCTGACGGACATCGTGACGCGCAACGCCGCTTTCCACGCCATGTTGTACGCGAAGGCGGAACGTCCGTACTTCCAGCGTGCGGTCGCGACGGCGCGTCTGAACCTCGGGCGCTATCTGTTCCTGACGTGGCAAAAAGCGGACAACGCAACGCGTTCACACGAAGAGCACCGCGAACTGCTGCGTCTGTGCGAGGCGGGCGACGACGCGGGCGCGGTCGCGCTAGTGGAGGCGCATAACCGGGCGACCGGCGAGCGGATCGCGCAGATCATTCGTGAGGGATGGGCGGGGTGATGTGGATCCCACCAATTTCAGGTGATAGACGACGGGGCGCCGGAGGAGGGGGAGTTCGAGCAATTAAATCTTCCCGTGCGCTCCTGTTTGATGTCGCCAAGCGAAGTTGACCGTCAAAAACAAAACACCCCGGCGCAGTGGCCGGGGTGTTTTGTTTGCGGAAGCGCGTGTCAGACGTTGAACAGGAAGTTCATCACGTCGCCGTCGTGCACCACGTATTCCTTGCCTTCGGCGCGCATCTTGCCGGCTTCCTTCGCGCCCTGCTCACCCTTGTACTGGATGTAGTCGTCGAACGCGATGGTCTGCGCGCGGATGAAGCCGCGCTCGAAGTCCGTGTGGATTACGCCGGCCGCTTGCGGGGCGGTGTCGCCCACGTGGATCGTCCATGCGCGCACTTCCTTCACGCCTGCCGTGAAGTACGTCTGCAAGCCCAGCAGCTTGAAGCCCGCGCGAATCACGCGGTCCAGGCCCGGTTCGTCCATGCCCATGTCGGCCAGGAATTCCGCCTTGTCGGCATCTTCCATATCCGCAATTTCCGCCTCGATAGCCGCGCACACGGCCACGACCGGCGCATTCTCGGCTTCGGCGTACTTGCGAACGGCGTCCAGATGCGGGTTGTTCTCGAAACCGTCGTCCTTCACGTTCGCGACATACATCGTCGGCTTGGCCGTGATCAGGCAGAACGGCTTGATCAGCGCGAGTTCGTCTTCCGTCAGCTTGAGCGAGCGCACCGGACGCGCTTCGTTCAGCACCGGCACCACCTTCTCCAGCACTGCCACCAGCTTCGCCGCTTCCTTGTCGTTGCCCGACCTGGCCGCCTTCGTATAGCGTTGCAGCGCCTTCTCGACAGTGCCCAGATCGGCCAGCGCCAGTTCGGTGTTGATCACCTCGATGTCCGAAATCGGATTCACCTTGCCGGCCACGTGGATGACGTTCTCGTCTTCGAAGCAACGCACCACGTGCGTGATGGCGTCCGTTTCGCGGATGTTGGCGAGGAACTGGTTGCCGAGCCCTTCACCCTTCGAGGCACCGGCCACCAGACCGGCGATGTCCACGAATTCGACCGTCGCCGGCATGATGCGCTCAGGCTTGACGATCTCGGCCAGCTTGCCCAGACGCGGGTCCGGCACTTCCACCACGCCGACGTTCGGCTCGATGGTGCAGAACGGATAGTTCTCGGCAGCAATGCCCGCTTTGGTCAGCGCGTTGAAAAGGGTCGACTTGCCGACGTTGGGCAAACCGACGATGCCGCATTTGAGGCTCATGCTAAATCCTGTCTGGCTTGAAAAGTGCGCGCCGACAAATGCACCGTGGGCGCCCTCGAACGGGCCAGTGTTTGCGTCGCGGAAAGTCCGCTATTGTACCCGTTCTGCCCCCAACAGCGCCGTTATCGGTCTGTGGCGGGGCGCCGTCGGCCAGCCAGCGGTCGGCGCGTCGGCCGTCGGCTCGCGCGGCTTCGGAGACCGGCAGCGGCGTCGCCGCTCGCGCGCCCGGGGCGCCTCAGCTCAACTGCTTCGCCGAAAAGGTGTCGCACTTGCGCATGTCGCCCGTTTGCAACCCCTGACGCAGCCAGTACACCCGCTGGGCGCTCGTGCCGTGCGTGAACGACTCCGGCACCACGCGGCCCTGCGACTGCTGCTGCAAGCGGTCGTCGCCAATGGCCGCCGCTGCTCGCAAGCCCTGCTCGACGTCCCCCGGCTCCAGCAACTGGTCGTTGGCCTTGGCCGCATTGTTCGCCCAGACCCCCGCGAAACAGTCGGCCTGCAACTCCAGCCGCACCGACAGCGCATTGGCCTGTGCTTCGCTTACGCGGCGTCGCGTTTCGTCGAACTTCTGGGAAATGCCGAGCAGATTCTGGATGTGATGGCCCACTTCGTGCGCGATGACATACGCCTGGGCGAAGTCGCCGCCCGCGCCGAAGCGTTGACGCAACTCGTCGTAGAACTGGAGGTCGATGTACACCTTGCTGTCGCCCGGGCAGTAGAACGGGCCCATTGCCGTCTGCCCGGTGCCGCAGGCCGTGGGCGTCGCGCCTGAGAACAGCACGAGTTTCGGCGCGACATACTGACGGTTGATCTGCTGCGGGAACACCGTCGTCCAGGTGCGCTCGATGTTGCCGAGCACCTTGCGGGTAAAGACCGCGTTCGGATCATTGGCGGGGGCGGCATTCGGGTTGGCGTGGGGCTGTTGCTGCGTCTGCCCCTGAATCATTTGCGAACCCTGGATGATGACGCGCGGGTCGATCCCGAAGAAATACGAGGCGGCGAGCGCCACGACGATCGTGCCGATGCCGATGGTCGTGCGTCCGCCAAATCCGCTGCCCCGGCGGTCTTCGACGTTCTGGCTATCCTGTTCGTTATCGAGGCGCATGGGGGGCTCCCTGTCTGATGGTGCGTGATGTTGCGTGGTGGTGCCTGATGTTGCGACGACCGATATGCGCCGAAGTATAGCGCCCGCAAACGAAGTGCGACGCTGTGTCCCATGGGCGCTCGTGGGGCAGGGCATCGCTCGTGCGGCCGCCGTGCGACAATACGTCATCTCGTTTTCTGAACCAGTCGGCTCGCGCGATTCAGGCGCTGGCGCTGCATTCGCCGCATGTCTCTAACGCATACCTCCAGCCAAACGCACGATGTCGTCGTCGTCGGTGGCGGTCTGGTCGGCAAGGCCGCCGCCTTGCTGCTCTCGCAGGCACGTCTGTCCGTCGCCTTGCTCGCTCAGCCCGCGGCATCGTCGCTGGCTTCGGGCGACCTGTGGGACGCCCGCATCTACTCCCTGTCATCAAGCTCGCAGGCGCTTTTCGAACGCATGCGTGTGTGGCAGGCGGTCGATCCCGCACGGGTGAATCCGGTCTACGACATGGAAGTGTTCGGCGACGAGCGCGGCAGTCTGCACTTCTCCGCCTATCAGGCGTCGGTGCCGCAACTGGCCTGGATCGCGGAATCGTCGAATCTCGAGCGCGCGCTCGACGCCGCGCTGCGCTTCTCCCCGCAAGTCCAATGGCTCGACGCACGCGCCGAAGCGCTCGAAGTCGATGCCGCAGCCGCGTCGGTCCGTCTGTCGGACGGCAAGACGCTGCGCGCCTCGCTCGTCGTGGGCGCGGACGGCGCGAATTCCTGGGTGCGCAGCACTGCCGGGCTGGACGGCTCGGTGCGTCCGTACGAACAACTCGGCGTGGTGTGCAACTTCCGCGCGGAGCGTCCCCATCGCGACACGGCGTTCCAATGGTTCCATGACGGCGAGATCATCGCGCTGCTGCCGCTGCCCGACCAGCACGTCTCGCTCGTCTGGTCCGCCGCCAACGATCACGCGAAGCATCTGCTGACGCTCGACCCCAAGGATCTCGCCGAACGCATCGGCACGTTCTCGCACGGTGAACTCGGACGTCTGACACCGGTCTCAGCCCGCGCCCAGGGATTCCCGCTCGTGCTCGCGCAGGCCAAGCGCCTGATCGCGCAGCGCGTGGCGCTGGTCGGCGACGCGGCGCACGTGGTGCACCCGCTCGCCGGGCAAGGCATGAATCTCGGACTTCGCGATGTGGCGTCGCTCGGCGACGCGCTCGCAGGTCGTGAATCGTTCCGCGATTGCGGCGACGCTGCGGTGCTGCGTCGCTATGAACGCGCTCGCAAGGAAGATATCGGCAGCATGGCGTTCACGACGGACGGCCTGCACAAGCTGTTCGCCACGAGCAGCCCGCTCGCGAAGTTCGCCCGCAATGCGGGCCTCGACAGCGTGAACATGCTGCCCTTCGTCAAGAAATTCCTGATCGGCCGCGCCCTGGGCTGACCCCTTCGGGCGCAAACACCGACGTCTCCGGTCATGACCGGAAGCACCGGCCGCGCCTCTCGATCGACACACTTCTGGAGATTTTCGATGTTGCAACGTTTTCGCGCCGCGGCGCTCGCCGGACTGGCCCTCGCCACCGTTTGTGCAGCGACTTTCTCGACGTCTGCCCTCGCACAAAGCAAGTCCGACGCCACGCTCGACCGCGTGAAGAGCGCTGTACAGACCACGCTCGGTACGGATGCCCCGGTCAAGTCGGTCGCGCGTACGCCGATCCCGGGCCTGTTCGAAGTGTCGGTCGGCGGCGCGATCATGTATGCCGACGAGAAGGCGCAGTACGTGATTCTCGGCGGTAACCTGATCGATACGAAAACGCGTCAGAACCTGACCGAAGCGCGTCAATCGGAACTCAACAAGATCGACTTCGCCAAGCTGCCGTTCGATCGCGCGTTCAAGTATGTGAAGGGCAACGGCAGCCGCAAGATCGCCGTCTTCTCGGACCCGAACTGCCCGTACTGCCAGCGCTTCGAAGAAACGCTGAAGAATTCGGTCGATAACATCACCGTCTACACCTTCCTGTACCCGGTGCTCGGCCCGGATTCGGACGCGAAGTCGAAAGCGATCTGGTGCGCGCCGGACCGTCTCAAGGCATGGCATGACTGGATGCTCGTCAAGAAGGCGCCGCCGACTCCGACGGCCAAGTGTGACGACAAGCCGGTCAAGGACAACTTCGCGCTGGGTCACCAGCTCAACATCACGGGCACGCCGACCATCATTCTGTCGGATGGCCGTCGTCTGCCGGGCGCCGTGCCTGCCGAAGAACTCGAAAAGGCGCTCGCCACCGTCAAGTAATCGCTGGACCGGGTCGGGCCGAGGCCTGACCCGGCCCACGACAAGACGAACGCAAGACGAACACCCGACGAACACAAGACGCCGTCATCTCATGAAAGCCACGTCCGCCCCATCTGCCGTCCGGTACGCGATCGTTCCGAAATCGCCCGCCGCCCATCTGTTCGAAGTGACCGTCACGGTCTCGAATCCCGCACCGGAAGGCCAGCGTTTCACGCTGCCGGCCTGGATTCCGGGCAGCTACATGGTGCGCGAGTTCGCCCGCAATATCGTGACGATCGGTGCGACGTGCCGAGGCCGCAAGATCGCACTCGACAAGCTCGACAAGCACACGTGGCAGGCCGCGCCGTGCAAGGGCACGCTGATCGTGACCTATGAGGTCTATGCGTGGGATCTGTCAGTGCGCGCCGCTCATCTGGACGACACTCACGGCTTCTTCAACGGCACCAGCGTGTTTCTTCGCGTGGAAGGACAGGAGCACGCGCCGTGCGAAGTGGACGTGTTGCGTCCGCGCGGCGCTGCATTCAAGGCGTGGCGTGTAGCCACCGCGCTGGCACCGGCAGAAGGCACGGCGGCGCTCGATTTCGGACGCTATCTGGCCGTCGATTACGACGAGCTGATCGATTCGCCGGTCGAGATGGGAACGTTCGTGCACGGTACGTTCAAGGCGTGTGGTGTGACGCATGAAGTCGCCATCACGGGGCCGGTGCCGAATCTCGATCTGGATCGCCTGCTGCGAGACATGAAGAAGATCTGTGAAGCGCAGATCCGTCTTTTCGAGCCGGGCGCCAGCTCGCGCTCGCGGGTGCCGATGTCGCGCTACGTCTTCCTGCTCATGACGGTCGGCGACGGCTACGGCGGTCTGGAGCACCGCGCGTCGACCGCGCTCCTGGCCAGCCGCAACGACCTGCCGGTGCAGGGGCAGGCGCGTATGAGCGATGCCTATCGTGGCTTCCTCGGTCTGGTGAGCCACGAGTACTTCCACACGTGGAACGTCAAGCGGATCAAGCCGGCGGTGTTCGCGCCGTACACGCTCGATCAGGAGAATTACACGCGTCTGCTGTGGCTGTTCGAAGGCTTCACGTCCTATTACGACGATCTGATGCTCGTGCGCAGTGGCGTGATCACCCCGGCGGCCTATTACGACCTCGTCGCCAAGACGGTCGCGAGCGTCTTGCGCGGTAGCGGACGTCTCAAGCAGACGGTGGCCGAAAGCTCGTTCGACGCGTGGACGAAGTATTACCGTCAGGACGAAAACGCACCCAACGCCATCGTCAGCTATTACACGAAGGGCTCGCTCGTCGCGCTCGCGCTGGACCTGACGATTCGCGCGCAAACGCGCGGTCAGAAGTCGCTCGACGATGTCATGCGCGCGCTGTGGCAACGCTACGGTCGCGATTTCTATCGCGGCACGCCGGTGGGCATGGCGGAAGATGCGGTCCAGCCGCTCTTCGAAGAGGTCTCCGGGCTCGATCTGTCGGAATTCTTCGCCACGGCGATTCACGGTACGCGCGATCTTCCGCTCGCTGCGTTGCTCGAACGTGTCGGACTGACGCTCGCACCGGTCACGCCCGAGAACGGACGCCCGGCGCTGGGCGCCAAGACGGGCAAGCGCGGTGACGAGGTCACGCTCGCGCAGGTGCTCGATGGTGGCGCGGCGCAAGCGGCGGGGTTGTCGGCGGGTGACTCGCTGGTCGCCATCGACGGGTTGCGTGTGACGTCGGGCAATCTCGACAAGTTGCTCGAACGCTATCGCCCGGGCGATCGGGTGACGGTGCATGCCTTCCGTCGCGACGAGTTGCGCGAGACGTCGCTCACGCTCGACACGCCGGAGATCTCGCAGTACCGCATCGCCGAGACGCGTGATCGGGCCGCCGCACAACGTCGCGAGAAATGGCTGACGGCCTGAAGTCGTCAGCGTGAATGAAAAACCTCGCGCTCACGCCGGGCGCGAGGTTTTAGCCCTCCGCCGGACCCGGCACCGACGGGTCACGGTTCTCTTCCGGGCAAGTCCGGGCGACGGCGAGCATGTGCTCGATGAACGCCTGCGTCTTGCGGGGGAGAAAGCGCCGGGACGGCGTGACCAGATGCACCGGACTCTCCGGCAGCGACCAGTCGGGCAGCACCTTGACCAGGCGTCCGGAGCGCAGCGCATCTTCGGCCAGAATATCCGTGAGCGCGGCGATGCCACTGCCCGCCAGCGCCATCTCCTTGACCATCCCCATGCTGTTGACCTGAATCGCGCCGTGCATGGTGATGTCCATGCGCTGACGTCCCTTGTGCAGCGTGTCGGAGTTGAACAGCCGTCGCGCGCCTTGCAGGATGATGAAGCGGTGCCCTGCCAGTTCGTCGGGCGTGGCGGGCAAGCCCGTTGCGCTCAGGTACAGCGGACTCGCGTACAGGCTACGCGTGAGCTTCAGAAGCGGACGCGCGACGAGCGTGGAGTCGGAGAGCTGGCCGGCACGAATGGCAACGTCCACCCGCTCGGCAATGAGATCGACGTGGCGTGAACTCAGATCCACGTCCACGGTGATTTCGGGAAACGCGGCGCAGAAAGTGGCGAGCGGCACGGCCAGCCACTGCGCGGCAAAGTCGGCGGGGGCGGTGATGCGCAGGCGTCCGCGCGGCTTGCTCGACATTTGCGACGCGAAGTCGCGCGTTTCTTCCACCTCTTCGAGAATCGGCAGGCAGCGCTCGTAATACGCTTCGCCGACTTCGGTCAGTTCGAGCCGCCGCGTCGTCTTGTGCAACAGCTTCGTGCCGAGGCGCGACTCCAGCCGCGACAGACGGCGGCTGACCGTCGCCTTGGGCAAGTCGAGGCGTTCGCCCGCCCGTGTAATGCTGCCCGAGCGCACGACTTCCGCGAAGATCAGCATGTCATTCAGATCGTCAATCATCGCGCGCGCTCCTCGGTGACGCGGTCATTCATCAAAATCACAGTCGACGGGCATTGTTCCAAAAAGGGAACAAACAATTCGATTTTACCGGCTTGTTTCATTTTTAGGGGTAACTAGAATTCATCCCAAGCCGACGCGTAATTCACGGCAACCCCGAATCGGGGGGCCTGGCGCGGACGCATTTTCGAACTTTCGGGACCCACCCCCGGCTCTGGAGCCAGTGAAATGACCACGATTCTGCAAATCAATTCCGCCGCCCGCTCGCAAGGCGCCAATTCGACCACGCTCGCCAACGAATCGGTGGCGCAATTGGTCGCCAAGAACCCCGGCGCAAAGGTTGTCGTGCGCGATCTGCTGGCCGATGGCGTGCCGCACCTCGACGAAGCCGTGATCGGCGCATTCTTCACGCCGGAAGAGCAACGCTCGGACGCGCAGAAGGCCATCATCGCCCGTAGCGACGAACTGATCGCCGAAATTCAGGCGGCCGACTACATCGTGTTCGGCGTGCCGCTCTACAACTTCCAGGTGCCGACGCAACTGAAGTCGTACTTCGACTGGATCGCCCGTGCCCGCGTGACCTTCCGTTATCGCGAAGACGGCAGCGTGGAAGGCCTGATCCAGGGCAAGAAGGTGATCGTTGCCTTCGCCCGTGGCGGCAACTACAAGGACACGCCGGCTGACAGCCAGACGCCGTACCTCAAGACGATTCTTGGCTTCCTCGGCATGACGGACGTGACGTTCATCTTCGCCGAAGGCCTGTCGCGTGGTCCGGAATCGGCTGCGGCCGCTTTCGCCGGCGCTCGCGAAGCCATCGCTGCGCTGTAATCGTTCAAGTCGTCTCTCGCACGCGCAGGCCCCCCATGGCCCATCCGACGCCGCTGCATCCGCGTCCGACGAAGCGTCCGGCGATGTCTGCCAACGCGAGTGCCATCCCGCGCGTGCTTCCCGTCTCCCGTCCCGGCCGATGTGCGGCCGCCGCGGGAGCGGGCGTTTTCGATCAGGTCGAGCACACGGATCCGTTCCTCTCGCTCGACATCTTCCGTCGTCACGGCGCGTGTATTCCTGCGCATCCGCATGCCGGGTGTGTGGTGGCGACGTATCTCTTTCCCGATTCCACGACCTCGCTGCGTTGCCGTCACGCCCACGGTGGCGATGACACGGTACGCCCCGGCGATCTGCTCTGGCTCGAAACCAACTGCGGCACGGTGCATGAAGAGGTGCCCGGAAGTGCCCGGGCATCGGTGCGCGGTGTGCGGATGGTCGTCAACCGTGCGGGATGTCATCCGCATGGGGCGCCGGTGCAGACATTAATCCGTGCCGAGGCGATGCCGCACTGGCGCGAGGGCGATGTCGAGCTGACGCTGATTTGCGGGCAATGGGGTGAGCGTCGGGTAGCGCGCGAGGACCGCGACGCTGACGGACGCATTACGTTGCTGCAACTCGACTGGCAGGCCGATGCGTTGCGCACGCTCGAGATTCCCTGCGACGGTCGTCGCTGGGTGGCACTGATTGCGCAAGGTGAAGCGGCAGTCGCCGGCCACGCGATGCGCGCGGAAGGCGGCGGTACCGAAGCGTTGTCGCTGCCCCCGGGCGTCTGGCAACTGGCCGGACGCAGCGGTGCGCGGCTGGTGCTCGCCGGCGGTGAGCCGCTAGGCGAACCGGTGGTGTATCGCGGCAACTTCGCCGCGCGCGACGAGGCGGATCTCGTCGCGCTGACACGTCGCTATCAGCAAGGCTCGATGGGGGCATTGGCCCCGCTGTGCGACGGGGAAGGGTAAGTCACTGCGTGACACCGGCGTCGGCAAGTGCCTTGCGGATGCGGTCGATCTTGATGGCGTTGTTGTACGTCGCTTTCTCCGTATCGCCGCCCACACCGCCGTAATGCAGCCCGACGATCATGCCGTCCGACAGGCGCACGATGGGTGAGCCTGAATTGCCCCCCCAAGTCGACGAGTCATACGAGAATTGCTGCGGATCGAGGCTGGGATTGACGAGCAGCATGCCCGGCGCGATGCGCTCTGCCGGAAAGGGCACCTGGCTGTCCGGGAGCTTGAACATCGTGTCGATCTGCTTATCTGACAGGTAAGTACAATCCTCGCCCGCTTCAGCCCCGGCACAACTCACGGGACGTGCCGGATAGCCGATTACGGCCACGCGGGAGCCTTCGGTCAGATTGAAGTTCGGCGCCATCGGGGCTGCGGGCGGGAGCGCATTGTCTTCGGTGCGCAGGATCGCGTAATCGTTGTTTTCCCCGTCTTCACCCACCGCTTCGATGGCCACGATGCGCACATCGTGCGGCGGCGTGCGCACAGTGCAACTCGAATACTCCAGCGGAAACGAGACGCGAAGCAACTGCTTGTCATACAGCCGCCACTTCCCCTGATTGTCGATGTACGCGTACTTTTGCAGTACGTGCCGATTCGTCAGAATGTGCGACTTGCCCACGACGAACGCGGTCGCGCCGACGCTCATGTATTGCGGTTTGGCGTCAGACGTCGGCTGGTAATACTGGAAGATCACGCCGACACTGCGTGCGACCGTGACGAGTGGAGACGCCACGTCGGTGATGTAGTCGCGCCAGCTGTTCCAGGCCGTCATCTTGTCGTCTGCCCACGGCCTGCCCGAGCACAGACCGTAGACGGGACGTGTCACGGCACGAATGGTTTCTGCCGTTGTCTTCAGCGCCTGAAGCGATATGGGCGTGTCGCCGTTCAATGCGCGCGTGGCGGCGGCAATGTTGTCCCGCGCCTGTCCGATGTCCTGCACCTTCGCCGAGACGGCCGTCGACTGGGCATTCCTCATCCACGCGGCCTGTTCTTTTTGCAGCGCCAGATCCTGCTGTTTCAACTGCGCTCTGACGTTAAGCGACTCGGCTTCCTGCAACGCCTGCGTGACGACCGGCGTGGCGGTGTTGATCGCCTGCGACTGCGCCGTGACCGATACGGCATAGCTCGCCAGCAGCGTGCTCGCCACGATCAAAAAGGCGGTTCGTTTCATTGTTTCCAGGCCCCCGGAACGGCGCGCACCGCCGCGTCGGCTGCGGCGTATTGCGTCTTGGCCTTGTCGAAGTCTTCCTTGAGTTCCTTGAAGAATTCAACGAGATCCGAAATCGACACATGCTTGTCGTTCACGAGTGTGACCAACTGCGCTTCGGCGTCGACGAGTTTGGCGCGCAATTCCACGGGTGACGGGCTGGCATGCAGGGCGTCGTATTCCGCGAGTTGCTCGTTCGCGAGCATGCCAAGTTCGCGGATGCGGATGTCGTCGTCTGCTGCCTTGATGCCCGCGGGCGTGAGCAGCAGTTTGCGGAAGGTCGCAAGCGGGCGTTGCAGCGAGGCGATCTGACGCCGATTCCACGCGCTGGCGATGGTCGACTCCCTGAAGTCGTTGTTCATCACCTCTTCGAACTTGGGATGGAACTCCTGCACATACTTGCCGAAGCGCTCCTTTGCCGCCATGTCGTTGTAGGCGGTCAGTCCCGTCTGGAACAGCGCAGCGAGCGCTTTGTATGCCGCGACTGCCGCCGGGATCGCCGCGGCAATCGCCTCGGACGACACTTCCGTCGACGGACGACCCTTATCCCACGCGATCAGGCGCTGTTTCAAATCGTCAGCGCACGCCTTCACCGCATTCTTGGGAATCGTGCCGTCGGGCAGGCCGGGCACCTTGAGGGGTTTGCGAAGCGCCTGGAATCTCGACCATTGGCCGCCAATGGAGTCATCGCCCTCGGCGAGCACCTGCTTGAGGCCGCCGGAGTATGCGGTGTCGAACGCTATGGCGGCGCGCTCGCGGACGAAGTCGTCGGTGCCGGCGCAGACGAAGCGGGAGAAGGAGCCGAGCGGGTCGTCGGCGTCGATGTCGAAGATGCGAATTTCGCCGGGCTTGATCCGATGCGTCTGCACGTAGTACTCGACAGCTTCGATGCGCCGCACGCGCGGGCGGGATTTCAGTTCGGTGTCGAAAGCGCCTGCGGACGCCTTGACCGCCGCGTCGAATCCGTCGGCGGCGCTTTGCAGCGTGTCTTTACTGCGGAACTGGATGGCAGAACATCCCGCAAGCGCGGCGATGGCCAGGACGACAACAAAAGACCGCGTGGCGGCAGCACACGCGGTGACAGCGACTCCCCGATTTGCCATCTCGAACCCCCGTACGAACAGGCAAACTGCGTTATGACGAACGTCTTCTGATAATTGTGATGCGCGGTGTGAACACTTGATCGGTGTCCAATCTGTGGCGCGGCGCCATCATGGCACGCGCACAGCGGCCAGACAATGAAGCGGGGGAAATGAAGCGGATGTTTGAAATCAGGCTTCGCTACAGCGCGAAGGGCGCCTGCGCCAACCGGGGCTGGCACAGGCCTCCTCACTGATGTCTCAATGCAATGTCACTGATGGAAGTTCAGCGTCAGCATGGCGGTACGACCCGGGGCCCACGAGGCGTAGATCGGGTAAGCGCTCGCGTAGTACTTCTTATCGAAGATGTTCTGCACGTTCAGTTGCACATCGACGGTGCGCGACACGCGATAGGTCGCCATGGCGTCGAAGCGTGCGTAGCCCGGCGTCCACTTGCGCACCGTCGACGAGACCGACGCGTAGGTGAGGCTCGAGAGCGTCATGCCTGCGCCGAGCGTGAGCTTCGGCATCACTTCGTAGTCGGTCCACAGCGTCAGGTTGTGCTTGGGCACCATGACCATCGGCAGGCCGCTCGACCCCGGTGCGGCCGCAGGACCGGCGTCGGTCGTGATCGCGTTCAGGTACGAATAACCGCCGAACACGCGCCAGTGGTTGGTCAGGCTGCCGGCCCAGCCGAGTTCGGCACCGCGCACGCGCTGGCTGCCGGCGTTGATCGTGCCGCCCAGGCCGTCCGACACGCGAGCGTTGGTTTTGTCGGTCTGGAACAGTGCGGCGGTGAGTGACAGGCGCTGCTCGATCACGTCCCACTTCGCCCCGACTTCGATGTTGCGGCTGCGTTCGGGCGCGAGGTTGTTGTTCGTCGTGGTGATCTGATCCGTACCGCCGCCCAGACCGCTATTCGCCCCCGGCGGGTTCGCCGACGTGCCGTACGACGCATACAGACTCAGCGACGGCAGGACCTTGTAGACCACGCCCAACTGGAAGCTGAAGAGGTTCGAGAGGTTGTTTAGATCCGGCGCACCGGCCTGCACGGCGTGCACGTCGAAGCGGTCGAAACGCGCGCCGGCGTTGAGGAGCCAGCGCTCGGAGAGCTTCACGCTGTCGAACAGGTAGGCCGATGCAACGTTCGTGCGGGTGTTGGTCGCGGCGCCGGGGAAGCTCTTGTCGCCGTTGAGCACGAGGCTGCCGGTCCAGGGGTTGTCCGGGTTCCAGTTGCCGATGGTCGTGCAGTTGTATGCCACCGAGCACGGGCCGCCCGACCGGATGTTGTTGCCCGCGCGGTCCCGCACGAGATAGCCCTCGTAGCGGCTTTGCTCGTTGCTGAACTCGACGCCGCCGGTCAGCGTGTGCTCGAAGCCGAACAACGTCGCCTTGCCCGTCAGTTCGGTCTGGTTCGCGATGCTGTTGGTCGCGTACTTCCCGCTCTTCGCTTGCAGCGAGATGATGTTCGAGCTGGCCGACTGGAATTGCGGATTGGTGGCTACGTAATCGAGCGTGGAGCGTCCGACCATCGTGGTGTTCTTGATCTTCCACGTGTCGTTGATGCGGTGCTCGACCTTGATTTCGCCGGTATCGGTCTGGCCGCGACGGTAATCGCGATTGTTCAGGCCGTAGAACTGATTGCGCTGGAAGCCGCCGTCCGGCGTACCGCCCGCCGAGCGGAACGGCGCGCTGAAGTCCGGCATGTCGTACGAATTCAGGTGATAGTAGCTGACCGTGACGGTGGTCGGGCTGTTCAGGCCGAATGCCACCGAGGGCGCGATCCCCCAGCGTTTGCTGTAGACGTTGTTGCGGCCGGCCTGATCGGCATCGTGGCCCATCACGTTCAGGCGCACGGCGGTCTGATCGTTGACCTGACGGTTCACGTCCAACGTCAGGCGTTTGTAGCTGTTGGTACCGAAGCCGAGGCCCGCGTTCGTGAAGTCTTCGAGACGCGGCGTCTTGGTGGTGATGTCGATACTGCCGCCCACGGCGCCACGTCCGGCATAGACCGAGTCCGGGCCCTTGATGACGCTGATGTTTTCGATGTCGAACGTCTCGCGATTCTGCACGCCGGAGTCACGCATGCCGTCGACGAAGATCGAATTGCGCGATTCGAAGCCGCGAATGACCGGACGATCGGCAGACGGGTTGGCGGCGGCGTCACCCCCGAGGAAGGTGATGCCGGGCACGGTCTTGAGTGCGTCGGCGAAGGTCGTGGCGTTCGTCTGCTTGATCAGCTCTTCGGGAATGACGGTGATCGAGCGCGGCGTGTCGCGCAGGGGCGCGACGAACTTGTACGACGGCAGCGTTTTCGTCTGCATCGGTGACGGCACGGCGCTGTCGTTCACCTGCGTGGTCGGCAGGGCGACCGCGCGTGCGGCATTGCCGTTGGTGGCGGGCGTGCCCGCGGCGTCAGAGGCGCTTGGCGATGCGCCGGGCGTTGCCTGAGACGATTGTGCGTGAGCGGAGAGGGTGGTAACGCTGCCGGCGACGACAAGCGCGCAGGCGGTGGCGAGCAGACGCTGGCGCGTCTGAATAGCGGTAGACATACGTGTTTCCGGCAATGGCGTCACCATCGGCCACTTCCCCCAGCCGGGCAACGCATGGTTTAGTTATTAATAATGAGAGTGATAGGGATTCTCATTACGGTCTGGAAGTTTAATGTCTGCCGATTTGCATGTAAACGCTTAACACCGTGTACGCGCCCATATATTTTGATTGGCGAAACGCTCGTTGCGGCTGCGTCTGAGGTGAAAAATGTCTGCTAAGACACACAAAAACACCCGATAACGGTAGAAATGTATGCCAAAACATACATTTCCCGGGGGCGGCAGGCTACAGCGCCTTGCGGTCGAATAGGCGCTTGAATCCCTGACTACGCCGGCAGCCGCCAGTCGATCGGGGGTTTGCCGTGCGTCGTCAGGAACGCGTTGGCGGCGCTGAAATGGCCACAGCCGAGGAAGCCGCGATGGGCGGACAGCGGCGACGGGTGCGGCGCTTCGAGTAGCAGATGGCCGTGGCCCGAGAGCAACGGTGCTTTAGCTTGCGCATGACTGCCCCACAGCAGGAACACCAGCGGCCCCTGTTGTGCGGCCAGCCCTGAGAGCAGCGTGTCCGTACACGCCTGCCATCCGCCTTTCCTGAATGGCTTCGCGTGGCTCGCGGCGTTGCCTGCTTCCACCGTCAGCGTCGTGTTCAGCAGCAGCACCCCCTGCTTCGCCCAGGCGTCGAGATTGCCGTGCGCGGGCGGGGCAATGCCCAGATCGCGCTCGATCTCTTTGTAGATGTTGCGCAGCGAGGGCGGCACACGCACGCCACGCTGCACGGAGAAGGCCATGCCGTGCGCCTGCGCAATGCCGTGATCGTCGCCGTGGTACGGGTCCTGTCCGAGGATGACGACCTTGACGTCCTTCGGCGACGTCATGCGCAGCGCGTGAAAGATGTCCGCCGGATAGACCGTCTTGCCGGCGTCGACTTCGGCGTCGACATACCGGCACAGCGGTGCATACGCATCGCTCTGCACGAACGGCGTCACCAGCGCTTTCCACGCGTCGGGCAGCGCCTTGAACTGATCCTCGACGTGCCCCTTCAGTGGCCCTGCGACGTCGGAATCGCCGACCGTCATGCCGGTCACGCGCGGGCCGTCCCCGGCCATCGCGGGTGCAGTGGGAGCAGTGGGGGCCAGATCGTCGGCAGCGTCGAACAGCGACCGTTGCGGATCGTCGTGAGACGTAGCGGTCGTCGCGGGGTGCGCGGATGCGGAGGGTGATGCCTTGCGTGAGCGTGATGCCATGCGTCGAGTCGGTTGGATGTGCAGGAATGCGACGTCGGAAAAGTCGGAAGCGCGTCAGAGAAGCGTCAGAGAAAGGTCGGGCAGGACCGGCGTACCGCTCAGCCGCCCAGCACTTTCTGTCGCAGACGATAGCCGCGCTGCGCCTTGCTCACGTCGTCGGCGTGCAGTTCCGGCAGTACCGTGCGCAGATCCTGCGCGAGCGCGTTGAGGATGCGTTCTCCCTGAGCGCTGCGGTCGTCGTCGGGAGCGTCGAGCAGTTCCAGTTCCACTTCCATCAGCGGTTCCGTATGACGCACACCTGCCGCCTCCACCGCGACTTCGCCACGGTCGAACGCGATCTCCACGGCCGTGCCGTCGCCCGCGATGTAGCGCCACAGGCGTCGCACGAAATTCGTCTCGAACTGCGCCACGACCCTGGTGCCTTCGTCACGCAATAACGCGGCCGTTGCCGGCATATCGCACGCGGCGATCAACGGCCCGAGTTCGAGCGCTTCGCCGTGCACGGCCTGCTCCCACTCGTGACGCACGTGCAATCCGTTGCGCGCCTCACCGACCGACTTGAGCGTTTGCAGCCATTGTCCGGGATGCCCGTCGCGCGCGACGAAACGCAGACGCAATGCGGCCTTGGCGCGTGCGAGCGCGAGGTCCGGCGTGTCGAAATAACGATTGACGAGATGACGCTCGCCACGGGCTTCGGCGCCGGGCAGACGATCGAGATGGGCAATCAGCGCGTTGACGCGCGAGGCGGGGAGGTCGCCGGGAAGGGCAAGCTTGAGTTCGCGTTCGATGGCCATGGGGCCGCTCCTTTAAGGGGACGCCGGGCGAGCCGGTGTCGCCACCCGTGCAGAAGCGACGCGTCCCGCCGGAGGCCGGGCGGTGTCCAGTGAAGGACACCGCGCCATCGCTCGTCAGAACGCGCCTGCGCGACGCGTTGCGAGACGAATCGGCGATCAGCGGGGCATGTCGAACAGCGTGGCGAGCGCATCGCCCGGCTCGGGCGCGCGCATGAAGGCTTCGCCGACGAGAAAGGCGTTGACGTTGGCTGCGCGCATGCGCGCCACGTCGTCACGCGACAGGATACCCGACTCCGTCACGACCAGACGATCCTGCGGAATGTGCTTGAGCAGGCCGAGGGTGGTGTCGAGCGTGACTTCGAAGTTGTGCAGGTTGCGATTGTTGATGCCCAGCAGCGGTGTGCGCAGTTCCAGACCGGCATCCAGTTCCTGACCGTTATGGACTTCGACGAGCACCGCCATGCCGAGCTCGTGCGCGAGCGCTTCGAGATCGCGCATCTGCGAAAGCTCCAGCGCGGCGGCGATCAGCAAAATGCAATCGGCGCCCATGTCGCGGGCTTCATAGACCTGATACGCGTCGATCATGAAGTCCTTGCGCAGCACCGGCAGATCGCAGGCCGCGCGCGCCGCTTTCAGATACTCTGCCGAGCCCTGAAAGAACTGGACGTCGGTCAACACCGACAGGCAGGCCGCGCCACCTTGCTGATACGACTCGGCGATCTGCGGCGGCACGAAGTTCTCGCGAATCACGCCCTTGGACGGGCTGGCCTTCTTGATTTCGGCGATCACGCCGGACAGGCCGCCATCGATCTTCGTGCGCAGGGCGCCCACGAAGTCGCGCGTGCGAAGTGCGCTGTCGCCAACGGTCGCTTCGGCGTCGCGGCGCAGACTTGCGAGGTCGCGCACGCGCCTGGCGGCGGCGACTTCTTCGGCCTTCACGGCCAGGATCTTGTCGAGAACGGTAGACATAGGGATATTCCGGTGCCACTGAAAGTGACGGAGCTCGCGGGCGAGTGGTCCGTCGTCATCGTGATTCTTGCGCATGAGGCGCGACATCGCCGCGCTTCATGCGAAAACTTACGCCTTGAAGCGTTGCGTGAATGTGACGAATTCGTGGAGCTTGTCGCGCGCCGCACCGCTCGCGATAGACTCGCGCGCCATCTTGATGCCGTCGCCGATCGTCGCTGCACGGTTGGCCGCATACAGCGCGGTACCGGCATTGAGCGTGACGATCTCGCGCGCGACGCCCGGCGTATTGTCGAGCGCCTCGATGAGCATCGTCTTCGATTCTTCCGCGCTGCCGACCTTCAGGCTGCGGTTGCTGACCATCTGCAAGCCGAAGTCCTCGGGGTGAATCTCATACTCCGTGACCTTGCCGTCCTTCAGTTCGCCGACAAGCGTGGCGGCGCCGAGCGAGACTTCGTCCATGCCATCTTTGCCGTAGACGACGAGCACGTGTTCCGCGCCGAGACGCTCCATCACGCGCACCTGAATCCCGACCAGATCCGGGTGGAACACCCCCATGAGCTGATTCGGTGCGCCCGCCGGGTTGGTGAGCGGCCCGAGAATGTTGAAGATCGTGCGCACGCCCATCTCTTTGCGGATGGCGGCGACGTTCTTCATGGCCGGATGATGATTCGGGGCGAACATGAAGCCGATGCCGACCTCGCCCAGACACTGCGCAACCTGCTCGGGGTTGAGCATGATGTTCACGCCGAGCGCTTCAAGCACGTCTGCACTGCCGGACTTCGAGCTGACGCCGCGATTGCCGTGCTTGGCGACCTTCGCGCCTGCGCCGGCGGCAACGAACATCGATGCCGTGGAGATGTTGAACGTGTGCGACACATCGCCGCCGGTGCCCACGATGTCGACGAAATGCTCGTCCGACGGCGCATCGACATGATTGGCGAACTCGCGCATGACCTGCGCGGCAGCGGCGATCTCGCCGATGGTTTCCTTCTTCACGCGCAGGCCGGTGATGATGGCGGCCGACATGACCGGCGAGATCTCGCCCTTCATGATGAGACGCATCAGATGCAGCATCTCGTCGTGGAAGATTTCGCGGTGTTCGATGGTGCGCTGAAGCGCTTCTTGCGGGGTAATCATTGGTTGTCTTCTCCTCTGTCGGTAGGGATGGATTCCGTCATGACCGCAGACACGACGCTACACACGGCGGCGGGCGACATCAGGCAGCGATGGCGTTGCGCGGCGCAGCTTGCAGGAAGTTGCGCAGCACGGCGTGGCCATGCTCCGACAGAATCGACTCGGGGTGGAATTGCACGCCTTCGACGTCGAGCGTCTTGTGGCGCACGCCCATGATCTCGCCGTCGTCCGTCCAGGCGGTGACTTCGAGGCAGTCGGGCAGCGACGCGCGCTCGATGGCGAGCGAGTGGTACCGGGTGACGGTGAAGCGCTTGGGCAGGTTCGCGAATACGCCCTGTTGCGTGGTTTCGATCTCGCTCACCTTGCCGTGCATGATCTGCTGCGCCCGAACGACATTCCCGCCGAAGGCTTCGCCGATGGCCTGATGGCCGAGGCACACGCCAAGAATCGGGATCTCGCCGGCGAAGCGCTTGAGCACGTCGAGGGTGATGCCCGCATTGACCGGGCAGCTCGGGCCGGGGGAGAGACAAATGCGTTCAGGGGCAAGCCCGGCGATGTCGTCGAGCGTGATTTCGTCGTTGCGGAAGACCCGTACGTCTTCGCCCAGCTCACCGAAGTACTGGACGATGTTGTAGGTAAACGAGTCGTAGTTGTCGATCATCAGCAGCATGATGGTCCCTGTTCGTCTGGTGACAAAGATTGTCGAACGCGTGGAATTTGCGAGTGTCCCCTGAGCGTGCCCCCACATTGACTTCGCGGTCCGCGGGGGAGGGCGCTATGGGGATGAGATAGACGTGGCGGGTTACCGCCACCAGCGCAGGGCAGCGGTCAGGGGCGACCAGAGGAGGGAGGACGACTGATGCGACTTCATAGTGAGGCGATTGTAGCAGCATCTGCGCCGGGTCGTGGGCGGGTGTCGCAAAAAGCGGCCATTCAACGCGTTTCATGCGTCATCCGCGCGTTTTCTGCAAGAATTTGCGCCTGACGGCGTCGATCGTTCGACGATTCTGCTACGTCGCCCGACCGACGCGAGGCTTCTGGGCGACCTCCGATGGGCCGCCGCAGGACCGTCTCGGTGCGTTCTCAGCGCGCGCCGAGAACGGTGGTGAGCGCGTCGGGCGGCGGCATGCCGTTGGCGCGTTCCACGATCCCCTTGTCGTTGCGATAGACGATACCGGGCGTGCCACGGAAACCGAGTTCGGCCATGAGCCTCTGATTGGCCTCCAGCTTCTGGGCGATGGCTTTCGTGACATCGCGAGCCGGTTTGATCCCGCCTTGCCTGAATTTCTGCTCGTTCTGCGTGAGTGCCGCCGACGGATTCGGTGCACCGAAAATGGCCGCCGCCTTCGTCACGCTATCCGCCTTGATCACGCCCACGAGCACGTGCCTCAACTGCACTTTGCCTGCGTCGACCCACGGACGTGCCGACTCCCAGAAGCGGTTGCAGTAGGGGCAGTTCGGGTCGCTGAACGTGTAGACGATGCGCGGCGCGTCCTTCTTGCCGTCCTGCACCCAGTGAGACGACGAGAGCTTCGACCAGACCGCGTCGCCCAGCGGCTTTTCGATGAGCTTCGTGACCCGTTCGACGTCCAGCGGCCTGGCGTCTGCGCCGATGCGGGTGCCGACGATGCCGTTGCCGTCCGGGAGCAAATAGACGGCCATGGGCTGCTGACCGGCAAGGCCCGCGAAGCCGCTCAGGTCCTTGACTCCCGTATCGAACGGTTGCAGCGCTGTCACGCCCTCGCGCTCCAGCGCCTGCAATATGGCGGGCTTCGGCATTGCGCCGGGCGTGGCGACTGTCGCAGCGGGGGCGGCAGCGGCTGTATCGGCCGACATGCCGGTCGTCGGGAAGCCGAGCGCGATGAGTCCGGCAAGCGAGGGGCCGGCAATGAAAGCGAGAGTCTTGCGAACCGACATGGGTTACTCCTTGGATGGGGACGACGCCGGAGACGCCTGAGATGTTGAAACAGCGGCAGGTGGGGTGGATCGGGAGGTTTGCCGGCGCAGGTCGTCCAGCGCGTCGCGCAGACGCGCGGCAGTGAGTTCGCCCAGATGGGCGTCGACCAGACGGCCGTGGGCATCGAAGTACAGCGTGGTGGGAAGCGCGCGCGTCTCGACCGCTCGCATGGCCTGCGACTCGGGATCGAGCAGCAGATGATCGAACGTGAGGCCCTGCGACGTCACGAACGCCTCGACCGTGTTCGCCGTCTCGCCCTGATTGATCATCAGGAAGCGCACGTCCGGATAGTCCGCCTGGGCCTGCGCCAGTACCGGCATTTCGCGACGGCAGGGCGGACACCAGCTCGCCCAGAGATTCATCACGATGGGTTTGCCGCGATGCGTATCCAGCGAAACCGGTCGACCCGCGACGTCCATGAGTGTCAGGGCCGGTAACGGCGGCGCTTCGCGCAGCATGAACGTCAGGCCGACGTGCATGACACCCCATATCGCCAGTCCGGCCGCCATGCCGGCGACCATCGGCCGTCGCTGTGTCCGGTGTCGGCGTGTGCGCCAGAGTGCCCACGCGAACGCGGCGCCGACGCCGGCCCAGACATCGAAGCCGCCATCGCCGAGCGCGATCATCGACGCTGGCGATACCGCGTAATCCGGCCACCAGCGCACCACATATACCGCCCGCGCGGTGAACAGACCGACGGCCAGCGCGTCGAGCAGCACGCCGGCGCCCGCGCGCCGCGAAGTGACGTCGCTGGCGCGCAGCGCATATCGCGCGACGATCCGCGCGAGCACCGCCGCGGTTATCACGGCTGCGGTCTTCATCGGGAAGGGACCGATGCCGATCATGACGCCCGCGCCGGGTTCGCGCGCTGTGCCGCATCGAGACGGCTCAGGAACGTGTTCACGCTCATCTCGCCGACCATGCGGTGCTCGCGCACTTCCTGGCCCGTCGCGTCGATGAGGATCAGCGTGGGCGGGCCCAACACGCCCCAGCGCTTCATCAACGCCTGATCGATGGCGTCGTTCTTCGTCACGTCCGGGCGGAGCACCTGCATCTGCGCCAGACGCGCCGACACCGTCGGGTTAGCGAAGACGTTTCGTTCGATGACGTGGCAACTCACGCACCAGTCGGCATAGAAGTCGATGAGGGTCCATTGCCCCTGTGCGGCTGCCTGCGCGATGCGGGCATCGACGTCCTGCACGGACTTGACCCCGACGTACTCGACCGCCCCGGCGTGCTGACCAGCGAGGCCGCTGGCATTGGCGCCGTCGGCAGCGTATCCGGCCGTGCGCGCCTGCGCCAGCGGTCGCACAAGCGACTCGCTACCGGCCGCGGCGCCCACGAGCACCATCACGGACCAGAGGCCGCTCAGCATGCCAAGGAAGACCAATGCCCAGCAAGCCGTCTTGCCACGGATCGCCCAAGCCCAGCCCGCGAGACCGACGGCCAGCCCAAGGCCGAGCGCACCCCACAGCGCCAGACCGATGTACCCCGGCAGAAAGCGGTTCAGCATCATGACGGCCATGCCGACCATGACGTAAGCGAACGCGATACGCACGCGCACCATCCACGGTCCGGGGCGCGGCAGAATGCGCGCGCCGAACAGCGCGATGGCCAGCAACGGCATGCCCATGCCGAGCCCCATCGCGAAGAGTGCACCGCCTCCCATCCACGCGTTGCCGGTCTGGCCGATGTAAAGCAGTGCGCCCGCGAGGGGCGCCGTCATGCAGGGACCGACGAGCAACGCCGAGAGAAAGCCCAGCGCGGCGGCGCTCACGAGACTGCCGCCCGGGCGGTGGCGTCCGGCGGCGTCGAGCCGGTTCACGATGAACGACGGCAGGCGAATCTCGAACAGACCGAACAACGACGCCGCCAGCACCAGAAACAGCGCCGCGAAGGCCGTGAGCAGCCAGGGCGATTGCAGCGTCGCTTGCAGATTGGCCCCCGCGAGCGCGGCGGCCACGCCAACGCTGGCGTACGTGAGGGCCATCGCCACGACGTATACCGACGACAGCCCCAACGCGCGCACCGGCGAGGGGCGATTGCCCACGATCATGGTCGAGACGATAGGGATCATCGGCAGCACGCACGGCGTGAAGGCCAGCATCAGCCCGAGACCGAAGAACAGCAGCTTGGCCGCAATGGGGTCGAGCGTCGCGAGCTGACGCGCCGTTTCCTGATCGGCCGCCAGCGACTCGGCGTGGGTGTCGTCGTCCAGCGCGGCCGCCGCCGCTGCGGTCGTGGCCGTGGACGCCGCCACGGCGGCCGCCGTCGCATCGGCATCGGCTTCGGGGGTGTCGTGTGCCGAGAGCGCACCGGACGACGGGAACGATGCGGCCGACTCGATCGCTGCCTTCGTCGTGACGAGCGCCTGCGAGGCGTCACCTGAACCTGTCGACGGGACGGCTTTGGGCAACAGTATCCGGAAGATCTGCGGCGGATAGCAGATCCCCGCCTGCGCGCAGCCTTGCCAATGAAGCACGACATAGTCCGACGTCTGCACCGGCAACTTCAGCCGCAGATCGTCGTCATAGTAGATCTCCGATTTGCCGAAGAACTCGTCGGTGTGAGGCTTGCCGTCGGAGAGCGTGAATGCGACGGGCTTGCCATGGGCATCCTCCACGCGCAGCGAATGACGATAAACGTAGTGATCCTTAGCAATGCGGCTGCCAATGGAGATGCCACCATCTTCGTACCTTGGTGCATCGAGACGCAGCACCTGCGACGCTTCTAACGCCTGCGTGCCGGACTGCCACGGAAAAGCGGCAGTGGCCGGCGTGACGCGAAGCGCACCGAGCGCGCCGAGCAAAATCACAAAGATGAAAACGATTCGACGAAACAATCTGTCCTCCCTAAACAGTCGAAGCGAGACAGAGCGTGGCGGAGGACGATTAACTGAGAGTTAACGGGCGGCCCGGTGCGAAACGCCATATCCCCCGAATACACGAAATACGTAACATGTCGCGGTGCTGACAAAAGGTCGCAAAGCGGCCGACGAGAGGCGTGAATCCATGCGAGTACTGTTGGTAGAGGACGATTCTCTGATCGCGAGCGGCATCGTTGCCGGCCTCTCGACTTTGGGAATTCACGTCGAGGCGAGTGTCTGTGGCGAAGCGGCCATCGCAGCGCATGCGGAAAACACGTTCGACGCGCTCGTGCTCGACCTCGGCCTGCCCGATGGCGACGGTCTCGACATCATCGCCAGCGTGCGCGCCGTGGAGCCGGATGTCCCCGTGCTCATCCTCACTGCGCGAGATGGTATCGAGCATCGCATCGCCGGTCTCAATGCCGGGGCCGACGACTACATGGTCAAGCCATTCGATCTGCGTGAACTGGCGGCGCGTCTGCATGCATTGGTGCGGCGTACGCAGGGTCGCGCGGCGCATGTCATCGAAGCTGGACCCTTGCGTCTTGATCCGGCGAGCGGCCTCGCGTGGCTCGACGGCGCGCCCGTCGAACTCTCCCGCCGCGAAGTCGACCTGCTCGCCTATCTCGCCAGCAGCCGGGGGCGCTGGCTGTCGCCCGACATGCTGCACGTGCGCTTGTACGGCATGTCGGAGCGCGTCAACAGCAACGTGCTGAACGTTCACATTCACAATGTGCGCCGCAAGCTCGGCGGCGACGCGATCCAGACCGCGCGCGGCCTCGGCTACCGGCTGGGATGGAGCTTGTCATGAGTCTTCGGCTAAGGGCGGTACTGATCGCCGGGGTGGCATTGATCGTGCTGTGGATGGCGGCAGCGGGCTGGATGATGCGCGGCGTGCGCGCGAGCCTCGACGATGCGCTCGACGAACGTCTCGCGATGTCGGCGACGATGGTCTCGGGATTGATGGCACGCGCCGCGTTCTCGCCGCACACGGAAGGCCGGGACTGGGGCGACGTGATCCGTGCGGGAGCGGGCGATGGTATTGCCTGCGAAATCCGTTCGTTGCAGGGCGCGGTGCTGGCGCATACCGAAGGCGGCCCGCAATCGTCGTCGCTTTCGCTACCGACCGGTTTCAGCACACGCGAGATCGATGGCCGCCAGTGGCGCATCTACGTGTTGCAGGACGCGGGCGGCTATCAGGTCATGACGGCGGATCTCGTCGACCGGCGCGCCGTGCTCACGCGCGACATGCTGCGTGCTGCGGGCGTGCCGTTCCTGATCGCGGTCGTGGGCGGTCTGCTCGCGCTGTGGATCGGCATCGGACGCGGGCTCCAGCCGTTGAACGCGTTGCGCGTTGCGCTCAAGCATAAGCGCACCGACGATACGACGCCCGTGGATATCGGGCGGGCGCCGACCGAGCTGAAGCCGGTCGTCACGGCATTGAACGCGTGGCTGGATCGTCTGGCGACGACGCTGGCGGGACAGCGTGCATTCACCGATGGCGCCGCGCACGAACTGCGCACCCCGCTCACGGCCGTCGACACGCACTTGCAGGTGGCGCAGATGACGCAAGGGCATGCTTCGAAGCTGGCGTTGCAACAGGCAAGTGCCGGTGTGCGACGACTGCGGCATACGCTGGATCAGTTGATGACGCTCGCGCAGACCGAAGCGCCGGTGCACGCGCACGACAAGTGCGAGTCGGTCGGCAGCGTGATCGACGACGTGCTCAGCGAGTGGGGGGCGACGGACCGCTTCGTCTTCCGGATGGCGGGTGTGGACAGCGGCTCGGCGTTGCCACGCTCGATGCTCGGCACGGCGCTCAGAAACATCGTGGACAACGCCATTCGGTACTCGCCCGAAGGCAGCGAAATCACGTTGACGGTGCACGCCGACGAGGTCCACCGTCGCTACTGCATCGAAGTGGGCGACCGGGGGCCGGGGCTCGCCCCCGAGCAGACGCTCAGGCTCGGGCAGCGATTCTGGCGCGGGGATCAGGGGCGTCAGCGGGGCGAGGGCGCGGGGTTGGGTATCTCCATCGTACAAGCCATCGCGAGACGATTCGATGCGACGCTGGAGTTCACGCCACGTGAGGGAGGCGGCTTGCTGGCACGGTTGTATGTGCCAACGGGCGGATGATGTGACGTGACGGCGGCGACGGGACGGCCACCATCACGTCGCATTCAGGCGTTCAGGTCGTGGACTTCGCCTTCGCCCGCTTCGGCCCAGCCGTTTTCGTGGCACTCACGGTTTTCCTCGCGGCAGGCGTCGCGGTCGCCGAAGCCTCGCGGCTTGCCGCACCCCGCGTCGCGCGGGGCTTCGTGTGCGGCTTCGTGCGCGTCTTCGTGGTTACCCCCGTTTCCGCTTCCCGCTTCTGCGCCGCGTGCTCGAACACGTCCAGCACGCGTTCCAGATCGCTTTGCTCGCCGTCCTGCAACGGCACGGCGAAACTCAGATCCCGCACGGCCTTCGCCACCAGACGGATGTGCTCGGGTGACGCCTGCGCGAGCATCCCCGGAATCGCTTCCATCGCGGCATCGGGCGCCATGCGCAGCAACCCGGCCTGACGGCGGATGATCTCGCGGAAACGCTCGATGGATATCCGCGCGTCGCCGCGCGGCAACGACCGCGCGAGGTTGAACTGACGCTCGTCGGCTTCGCCATGCAGACGGTGCACCCAGAGCAGCGCGCGTATACCGGCTTCGAGCACACCGCCCTGATGCAGTTCGTGACGCCGCCGCGCCAGTGCCTCCTTCACGAACGCCACGTGCTCCGGCGATGTCCCCGGATGCACACGCACCGCCGTGCCGTCGCTGCCATGCAGGCCAGCGAGCGCCTGCACCCACGGCTGGCCGTAGATCAGCTCGAACGCCTTCTCGTAACCGTCGTCGCGCACGTCGCGATAGAAGTTCAGCGATTGTTCGATGGCGCTAGATACCGCCGTCTCCAGTGCGAGGAACGGATTATCGGGAGATACGGGATGGCGCGCGTCCCGCACACGCTCGGCATTGTCCGCAAACGGCACGGCGAACGGATTGCGATCCGACCACAGCTCATAGCTCACGCGCAGCGGATGCAGCACCCGCATCCAGTAAGCCGAGGTCGGCGTGACCATGGCGCGCACCCACGGCTGGACGAGGCTGCGGTAAAGCCCGAGGTGGATGTCGGACAGATGCGCTACCGCGGCAAACCGCTTATCGCTCTCCGTATCCGGCTGCACGATGGCGTGGACATCGTCGACGCTGCGCCGCTGGATCGACATCACGTAATCGCCGTCCGCCAGTTCACCGTGCAGCGTGTCGTCGGTCTTGTCTGCGATCTGCGCCTGATAGATCCCGGCGGGCAGCACGTCGATCAGATCGATGTTGTTGACGAACTTGCGGTGCTCCTTACGACCCGTGCTACCCGAGACGAAGATGCCGAGGTGTCCGATGCTGTCGTGCGTTGCGTACACGATGGTCTGGTCGTGACTGAGGACTTCCGCATCGTCGCGATACATGTCGGTGACAAAGCCGAGGGCTTGCGGCGGTGGCGTGATGTTGTCGCCGTAGGAGCAGAACACGACGATGGGCGAGCGAATGTTGCGCAGGTCGAGTCGGATGCCGTCGCTCGTGATCAGCTCCGCGCTCGTGAGCCGGTTGCCCACGAAAAGATTGTCGACGATGTACTGCATCTCCTGCGCGTTCAGGAAGACATGGCCGCCCCAATACTTTTCGAAGCCGAGATAGCGCGGCGCTTCGCTGTCGACGTTGGCATACAGGTGATACTTCTTGCGCCACAGCGTGTTCGCCGGATCGAGGTTTTCGAAGTTCTCGACGAGCCACGCGCCGTCGAAGCGGCCGTCGCCCAGATCGCTCGTGAGCGCCGTGAGCCAACTGCCGCCGAGCAGGCCGCCCGAGTAGCGCATGGGGTTGCGTCCGCGCCAGCCGGCCCAGTAAGACAGCGGCGCGCCCGCCACGATGATCGGGCCGAACAGTTCCGGTCGCATCGCGGCGGTCATCAAGATCTGCCACCCCGCCTGACAGTTGCCGATCACCGCCGGTTTGCCCGCGCTCTCCGGGTGCAGCGAAATCACCTTCTCCAGGAAGGCCGCTTCCGCTCGCATGACGTCTTCCACCGTTTGCCCCGGCACGGGGTCGGGCAGGAAGCCGACGAAATAGCAGGGATGTCCGGCGCGCAGGGCGGCGCCGATCTCGCTGTCGGGCTTGAAGCCGCCGATGCCCGGGCCATGCCCGGCGCGCGGATCGACAACCACGAACGGACGTGCGTTGGGCAGCGTGGGCGTGTCCTTGGGCGGCACGATGCGCATCAGGCTGTAGTTGCAGGGGCGCGGCAGTTCGTGCCCGTCGAGAATCACTTCCGCAGCGAAGTCGAGCACGTTGGGGGCCGACTCGGCCAGATGTTCCTGATACTGATTGCCGCGCTGGCGCATGACATCCGCGAACAGGACGCTGCGCTGCCAGGCATCGACGGCGTACTCGGCGGCAGCGGCCATCCACGGCAGGTGGTTTAGCCACGGATTGGCGGCGAGCCACGGGGTGTTGCCGATGCTTGAGGCTGTAGCGGCGGTGCTGGCGGTGGCGCGACGCGAAGCGTTGCGTTCGAGTGCGACGGACGGAGCTGACGACTTGGCGGGCATGGCAATGACCTCACAAATCCGGCATGACAGGGCGGGCGAACGCCGCAAAGATCGCGAGTGCTGCAAGCGCCGGGCGGGGAATCGCCGGATGCGCCGGAACCCGGCCAATCCACTGCGCGCGGCAGACGCAATGAGACGTTACGCCATCGAACTGAGCGTGCGGCGAAAGCGCCGCAGCGAGACGGTGAAGAACACGGCGCCGATGACGGCGAGCGCCAGGAACTGCACCCACACGACGCCGATCCCGGCGCCACGGAACAGAATTGCCTGACCCAACTCGACGAAGTGCGTCGTGGGCGCGGCGAGCATCACGTCCTGCACCAGCTTCGGCATGCTCTCGCGCGGCGTGTTCCCGCCGGAGAGCATTTGCAGCGGCAGCAGCACCAGAATCAGCAACATGCCGAACTGCGGCATCGAGCGCGCCAGCGTGGCGAGAAAAATCCCCATCGACGTGGTCGCAAACAGATGCAACGTCGCGCCGAGCAGGAACAGGGCCACCGAGCCGCCTATCGGCACGTGCAGCGCGCCGCTCACGATCAGCCATAACGACATCGCCGCAGCGATCAGCACCACCAGTCCCATCGACCAGACTTTCGCCAGCATGATCTCGGTCGGTGTCACCGGCATGACGAGCAAGTGCTCGATGGTGCCGTGCTCGCGCTCGCGAATGAGCGCCGCACCGGTGAGAATGATCGACAACATGGTGATGTTGTTGATGATCTGCATGAGCGAGCCGAACCACGCGCGCTCCAGCGTCGGATTGAAGCGCACGCGCAGCGCGAGATCGACGGGTAGCTCGGGCGTCGCCCGGTATCGCTGAAGGAATTCGCGCACCTCCGACGACACGATCTGCTGCACGTAACCGCTGCCGGAGAAGGCCTGACTCATGCGCGTGGCGTCGACGTTGAGCTGCACTTCGGCGGCGCGTCCGGCCAGAACGTCGCGCTGGAAATTCGGCGGAATGTTGAGCGCGAACGTGTAGGCGCCCGCGTCCATGCCCCGGTCGACGGCATCTGCCGTGATCATTTGCGGCGTGGTGAACTGCGGCGGATAGAACGCCGAGACGATGCGCTGCGAGAGCGGCGAGACGTCTTCGTCCACGATCGCGATGGGCGCCAGATGCAGCGTGTCGGGTTGCGCGGTGGCGGCCGAATATACCGACGCCGTGAACGTGTAGATGATGAGCACGAGCATCATCGGATCGCGCACGAGACTCCACAACTCCTTCACGCCGAGCCGGTAGATGTTCGCGAGATGTCGCAACCACGGATGCTTGCGGCGCGGTGGCGCGACGCTCGCCGTTGACGGTGGCGTTGGTGGCGTTGGTGGCGAATCAGGCGGGGTAGGCGATTCCACTTGCGGTGTGCTCGGGCTGGCCATCACTTGTCCTGTTTCTTGAGCAGCAGGATCGTGGCGCCCAGAATCACGGGCACGGCGATGAGCATCGGCCAGAAGGCGTTGCCGAGATCGCCGAAGCCGAGCGCCTTGTTGAAGACGCCCCGGCTGATGATCAGCATGTAAGTCGCCGGATAGATCTCGCCGATGAACCGGCCCGAGCCCTCCATCGACGGCACCGGCGTGATCATCCCGGAGAACTGGATCGCCGGAATCATCGTGCCGATCATCGTGAAGAACAGGGCCGCGATCTGGCTGCGGGTAAAGGTGGACGCGAGCAGGCCAATGCCGGTGGCGACCACGTTGAAAATGAAGACGGCGGTGATCAGCGTCAAGAAGCTCCCCTTGATGGGAACGCCGAACAGCGTCACGGCGATCAGCGCCATGAGCAGGAAGTTGAGCATCGCGAGCGCGACATACGGAATCTGCTTGCCGATCAGGAATTCCGTGCGGGTGACGGGCGTGACGTACAGGTTCAGGATCGACCCCAGCTCCTTCTCGCGCACGACGGACAGCGCGGTGAGCATGGCGGGCAGCATGAGCAGGAGCAGCGGGATCACGGCCGGGACCATCGCCGGCAGACTCTTGACATCGGGGTTGTAGCGATAGCGTGTCTCGATGTCGAGCGACGCCGTGGGCCTCACGCCGAGCCGTCGCAACGACTGATCGGCCAGCCAGTTCTGATGCATCCCCTGCACGTAGCCTTGCACCGTCTCTGCACGCATCGGCATGGCGCCGTCGATCCAGGCGCCGATCTGCACGGCTTTGCCGCGCGAGACGTCACGGGCGAAGCCCGGTGGAATCTCGATCGCCAGCGCCAGTTCGCCGTCGCGCAGCCGACGGTCCATGTCGTCGTAATCGGTGATAGGCGGCTGTTCGATGAAGTAACGCGAGCCGGCGATGTTCAGCGCGTAGTTCTGGCTCAGGGTCGTCTGGTCGCGATCGAGCACGGCGTAACGCAGGTCCTCCACGTCCATGCTGATGCCGTAGCCCATCACCAGCATGAGCACGAGCGAGCCGACGAGCGCGAGCGTGGCGCGCACCGGGTCGCGCTGCAACTCCAGCGTCTCGCGCCAGAGATAGCTGATCATGCGGCTGAGCGAGAACCCCTTGTGTTTCGCGTGTACCGCTTCGACCGGCGGGGCTTCCGATTTGGGCGTCTCCGGCGCTTCGGGCGTTCCGCCGCCCGCTTCCACGAGGTATTCGATGAACGCCTGTTCGAGGGTGTCGGCACCCTTGTCTCGTGTGATCTTCGCGGGCGGATCGGAAACGAGTACGCGGCCGGCGTGCATCAGCGAGATGCGGTCGCAGCGGTCGGCCTCGTTCATGAAGTGGGTGGAGATGAAGATCGTCACACGGTCGCGACGTGAGAGCTCGACCAGCAGACGCCAGAAGTTGTCGCGCGCCACCGGATCGACGCCCGAGGTCGGCTCGTCGAGAATCAGCAGTTCGGGCTTGTGCACCATCGCGACCGCGAGCGACAGGCGCTGGCGCATGCCGAGCGGAATGCTGTCGGGCAGCGAGTCAACGACCTCCGCGAGATCGAAGCGCTGCACCATCTCCGCGACGCGCGATTCGACTTCCGCTTCCGGCACGTGGAACAGACGCGCATGCAGCACGAGATTCTGGTGCACCGTCAGTTCGGTGTAGAGCGAGAACGCCTGCGACATGTAGCCCACGCGGCGCCGGGTGTCGATGTCTTTCGGATCGACCTCGTGGCCGAACAGCCACGCTTGCCCTTCGCTGGCCTGAAGCAGGCCGGTGAGCATCTTCATCGTGGTCGACTTGCCGCAGCCGTTCGAGCCGAGAAAGCCGAAGATTTCGCCGCGACGAATGCGGAAGTCCACGTGGTCGACGGCAACGAAATTGCCGAAGCGCATCGTCAGCCCCTTGGCTTCGATGGCGATCTCCGTGTGTTCGTCGATGTGCAGCGGCGGGATCACGACCGGCTCGTAGCCGCGCTTCTTCTCGTCTGGCAGCAGATCGATGAAGGCCGCTTCGAGGTTGTCGCGTCCGGTGCGCTCAAGCAGTTGGGCCGGCGTGCCGGTGGCGAGCACCTTGCCCGCGTCCATGGCGACGAGCCAGTCGAAGCGCTGCGCTTCGTCCATGTACGCCGTGGCGACGATCACGCTCATGCCCGGCCGTTCGCGCCGGATGCGCGCGATCAGATCCCAGAATTGCGCGCGGGCGAGCGGGTCCACGCCGGTGGTGGGCTCGTCGAGAATCAGCAGGTCCGGGTCGTGGATCAGCGCACAGCACAGGCCGAGCTTTTGCTTCATGCCGCCCGAGAGCTTGCCCGCCGGACGATCAAGGAACGGGTGAAGTCCGGTGCTGCGTGTGAGGTCGTCGATGCGACGGCGTCGCTCGACGGCGTCGTGACCGAACAGGCGCGCGAAGAATTGCAGGTTTTCTTCGACGGAGAGCGTCGGATAGAGGTTCTTGCCCAGTCCCTGCGGCATGTAGGCGATGCGCGGACATACGAGGTCGCGGTGCGCCTTGCTCGCCATGTCGCCGCCCAACGCCTCGACGGCACCCGTCTGCACGGCACGCGCGCCGGCGATCAGCGAGAGCAGCGTCGACTTGCCGACACCGTCCGGCCCGATCAGGCCGACCATGCAGTTCGCCGGAATGTCGATCGAGACGTTGTCGAGCGCGACGGTCTTGCGGCCATACGTCAGCGTGACGTCGACCACATGCACGACAGGCGGCGCGGCGTTGCGATCGGGAGGAGGAGAGGTCGCCGTCATGATGCGGGACTCACTGCGGCAGCTTCGTCTGCAACTGGGCCGGCCATTCGGCCTTGCTGTCGGTCTTGACCCATGCCACACCGGGCAGGCCGGTCTTCACGAGCTTCAGATGCTGTTGCAGTAATTCGGGCGCGATCTGCGCGCGCACGCGGAACATCAGCTTCTGACGCTCGCTCTCCGTCTCGACCGTCTTCGGCGTGAATTGCGCCGTACTGGAGACGAACGAGATGCTGGCCGGGATAACGAACTGCGGCGCAGCGTCGAGCACGATGCGGGCCTCGGCGCCCATTGCGAGGCGGCCTGCGACGGCTTCGGGCAGGAAGAACGTCATGTACACGTCCGACAGGTCGACGAGGTTGAGCACTTTGCCGCCGGCGGCAAGCACCTCCCCCGGTTGCGCGACGCGATACTGCACGCGTCCGTCGCGCGGGGCTTTCAGTTCGCTGTCGGTGATGTCTGCCTCGATGCGGTTGATGGTGGCCTGCGCGGCCTCGACCGTCGACTTCGAACCGGTGACCTGCGCGTTGGCCGCTTCGACGGCCGATTGCGCGGCGGCGACTTGCGCGCGAGCGGCCGTTACGGCCGCGCGAGTGCTGCGCACGCGGGCGCGGTCGTCGTCCAGTTCCTGCACCGATGAGGCGCCTTCTTTCGAGAGCGTTTCCGAGCGGGAGAGACGTCGCTGGGCGGCGTCGAGTTCGGCTTCGCGCGCGGCGACGTTGGCCTCGGCGGTGGCTTTGTCCGACAGGCGCGCGGCGGCCTGCGCTTGAATCGCCGCAACGTTGGTCACGGCTTGCTGATACTGGGCGCGGGCTTCGTCGCGTTGCGCGGAGAGCGTGTCTATCTGCATCTTGGCGAGCACCTGACCTGCCTTCACGAAGTCGCCCTCGCGCACGTAGATGGCTTCGACGCGCCCGGCCATCTTCGTCGCGATATCGACTTCGGTCGCTTCGATGCGACCGTTGCCGCTGGCGAAACCGTCGCCGGGGCCGGTGTTGCTGTACGTCTTCCATCCGTACCATGCCAGCCCGATCACGACGAGCACGATCAGCGCGGGAATCAGATTTTTGGCATTGGGAAGCGTCATTTTCTGTGACCTCTTGGATTTATTGGGCGGTCTGCGTCGGCGCTGTCGCGGGCGACGCCGGCAATACCGGCGCGACCGGCTCGATCACCCGTGGCGTGCGGGCGAACGCACCGCCGGGGGTATCGGCTGCGGGCATGAGGCGACTGCCGCCGCCGAGCGCCGTGTAGAGCGACACGCGCGCGGAGAGCAAGGCGCGGCGCGTCTGGACCGTTTGTTGTTCGATGGCGAGGAGATCGCGTTGGGCGTCGAGCACTTCGAGGAAGGCCGCGGCGCCGTGGTCGTAGCGCAGCTTGGCAAGACGTGCGCGCTCGGCCTGCGCGTCCTGCGTCGCTTGCAGAATCGTGACCTGATCGGCCAGCCAGCGACGTGCGCTCAGCGCGTCGGCCACATCGCGAAACGCGCCCTGAATCGTCTTCTCGTAGTTCGCGACCGATTCGACCCGGCGCGCTTCGGCCAGATCGAGGTTGTTCACGAGACGTCCGCCCTGAAAGATCGGGATGTTGATGCTCGGGGTGAATGTCCACGCGGCGCTGCCGGCCTTGAACAGACCGTCGAGTGCACTGCTGGCGGTGCCGACGGAGCCGGTCAGCGTGATCTGCGGGAGGAACGCCGCGCGCGCGGCGCCGATGTTCGCGTGTGCGGCGCGCAGTTGATACTCGGCCGCGATGATGTCCGGGCGGTCTTCCAGCAACGACGACGGCAAGCCGGGTTCCAGATCGCGCATCAGGCTGGCATCGTCGGCCAAGCGGTCGAGCGCTTGCGGCGAGGTGTCGATCGGCTCGCCGACGAGCACCTGCAAGGCGTGCGCCTGCGTGGCGCGTTGCTGTTCGAGTTGCGTCACCAGCGCGCGTGCCTGCTGCCAGAGCGTGGTGACTTCGGTGAGATCGAGCTTCGATGTCGAGCCGACTTGCTCGCGTCGCGTGAAAATCCGCAGCGACTCGGCGCGGCTGTCCACGGTCTGTTGCGCGAGCGCAATGCGTTCGTCGAATTCACGCAGACTCAGCCACGTTTGCGCCACTTGTGAGATCAGACTCAGTTCGAGCGCGCGGCGTGAGGCATCGGACGCCAGATAATCGTCGAGCGCCGCATCCTTGAGGTTGCGGATGCGGCCCCAGAAGTCGAGCTCCCACGTCGACAGACCAAGGCCGACCTGATACTGACTGCTGATGTAGGGATTGCCGGTGAGGCTCAGATCGCCGGGCAGACGCTGACGTGTTCCGCTGGCGCCGACGCCCAATGCAGGAAAGAGATCGGCACGCTGAATGCCATACACCGCACGAGACTGCTCGACGCGGGCGAGTGCCACGCGCAGATCGCGGTTGTTGGCGAGCGCGGTGTCGATGAGGCTGCGTAGCTGTGGATCGGCGAAATACTCACGCCAGTCGAGCGCGGATGCGGGTTGCGCGGTAGCGGTGGCGGTGGCGGTGGCGGGAGAGGCGCTGACATCCGGTGTCCACACATTGGGGACAGGGGCGGCAGGGCGCTCGTAAGTGGGCGCCATCGATAGACAGCCGCTCAGTACCGTGACAGTCAACACGGCCGCGATGGTGACGGGCCTGATGGACCTAATGGACCTGATGGACGTTGGGGGCATCGCAAGGATATTCGCGACGCCGGAACGCATACGTGGATTGCATGGTTTCGCCATAGAAGCTTCGACCTCCCGACGGACACCTAACTATATCTTGGGTGACGTCAATCGGCGTATACCGGAGGAGACGAAAAAAGCGAACGGTTGTGCTAAATCAACAAAGGTCCCGAATCGGCTAGAGCATCGACTCAGGGCCTTTCATGATGTGGCAAGATTCGCCGGCAATCCACGTGAGGCGATTGCGCTCTAAACCGCCATGCGCTTCACATTGGTGCAACGGGTGCGTCTGTCGTCAAAGGGCAACGACGCACCGCGTGGATCAGTACTCGGCATCGAGTCCGTCCTGCACCTGTTCGGCGGCGCGCAGCACGGCGCGGGCCTTGTTTTCCGTCTCTTGCCATTCGGATTCGGGCACCGAGTCGGCAACGATACCGGCAGCGGCTTGCACGTAGAGGTTGCCGTCCTTCACGACGCCGGTGCGAATCGCGATGGCCACGTCCATTTCCCCACCGAACGAGAGATAACCGACGGCGCCGCCGTACAGGCCGCGCTTGACCGGTTCGAGTTCGTCGATCAGCTCCATGGCGCGAACCTTCGGTGCGCCGGTGAGCGTGCCGGCCGGGAAGGTGGCACGCAGCACGTCGATGTTCGACAGGCCGGGTTGCAGGCGACCTTCGACCGAGCTGACGATGTGCTGCACGTGCGAGTACTTCTCGATGATCATCTTGTCGGTGACTTCGACGGTGCCGGTCTGTGCGATGCGGCCCACGTCGTTGCGCGCCAGATCGATCAGCATCACGTGCTCGGCAATTTCCTTCGGATCGCCAAGCAATTCCTTCGCCAGCTCTGCGTCGCGCTCTGGCGTGGCGCCGCGCGGACGCGTACCTGCCAGCGGACGAATCGTCACGATTTCATGCTCGCCGTCCGGCGTCTGACGACGCTCCTGACGCACGAGGATCTCCGGCGACGCGCCCACGACCTGGAAATCGCCGAAATTGTAGAAGTACATGTACGGCGACGGATTGAGCGAGCGCAGCGCGCGGTAGAGCGAGAGCGGGGCGTCGCGATACGGCTTGATGAGACGCTGGCCGACCTGCACCTGCATCAGTTCGCCGGCCTCGATGGCTTCCTTGGCCTTGGCGACGGCAGCCAGATAGTCCGGCTTGGCAAATTCGCGGAAGGTCTCGGTGCGCACGCTGCCCGAGGTGACCGGGGCGTCGACCGGTGCTTTCAGGCGGGCGCGCAGTTCGCGCAGACGCAGGCGCGCCTTCGAATAGGCTTCCGGCTGCGTGGGGTCGGCGTAGATGATGAGGTAGAGCTTGCCGGTCAGGTTGTCGATCACGGCGAGTTCTTCCGTGAGCAGCAACTGGATGTCCGGCAGGTTCAGATCGTCGCGCGGCGTGGTGTGCGCGAGCTTCTTCTCGATGTAACGCACGGCGTCGTAGCCGAAGTAGCCGGCGAGACCGCCGCAGAAACGCGGCATGCCCGGGCGCAGTGCGACCTTGAAACGCGCCTGGAACGCGGTGATGAATTCGAGCGGGTCGCCTTCGTGTGTCTCGACGACGGTGCCGTCGCGCACAACTTCGGTCTTCGGGCCGAAGCTGCGCAGCAGCGTGTGGGCCGAGAGGCCGATGAACGAGTAGCGGCCGAAGCGTTCCCCGCCGACGACGGATTCGAGCAGGAAGGTGTTGGCCCCACGGCGGTCGCCCAGCGCGAGCTTCAGATAGAGCGAGAGCGGCGTGTCGAGATCGGCAAAGGCTTCTGCGATCAGCGGAATGCGGTTAAAGCCTTGGTTGGCCAGCGATTTGAATTCGAGTTCGGTCATGTTGCACTCTGCCTGCAAGTTGGTTGCCGGCGGGCGGTCCCGCAGAATCGGCGTGGATTGGCGTTGAGAATACCTGAGTCATGTCGGGGGTGGATGTGCTGACCCACGTCGGGCCGCAGCGAGCGCGCGCACCCGGAGGCGACGGCGACCCTGCGTCTCGACGAATCCGCACGCCGTACGAGACGACGCGCCGATATATGACTTCTTGGGAACAACAACGATGCAAGAAACGGGTTGCTGAAGACGAACTCCAGCGGTCCCGGCCACCCCTTTGGGAAGGGTTCAGCAGGACCAGCGTCGCCAGGGCCAGGCCCCCCGGTCGATCACGCTAAGACTCCGTTTCTTGTTCAGGAACATTGCGCTTGAATGCAGTGTGGAAGACGGCGAATTCAGTTCGCCAGTGCGGACGTCGCCTTGGGCAGGATCGCCCGGGCAGCGCCCAGAATTGAGGCGACTATACCATCCGTGTCGATCGTTTGTATAGATTCGCCATGGTTGTAGCCGTAGGGCACGGTGAGCGAGCGGCAGCCCGCGGCGCGGGCGGCCTGCGCGTCGTTGCCCGAGTCGCCGACGAGCACCGTTTGCGCCGGCGTCACGCCGAACGCTTCGCAGGCTTTGACGAGCGGCATCGGGTCAGGCTTGCGCTTCGGCCACGAATCGCCGCCGTACACCAGATCGAACTGATCGGTGAGACCGTAGTGTTCGAGCAATGCCACGGCGAAGCGATGCTGCTTGTTGGTGATGCACGCGACCGGCAGGCCCGCTTCACGCAAGGCGGCGAGGCCCTCGCGCACTTCCGGGTAGAGCGCCGTGTTCTCGCCATTGACCGATGTGTAGACGGCTTCGTACTTGTCCTGCGCGCGATCGAATAGCGCGTCGATCTCGCTTTCGGGGAAGCGCTCGGCCAGCGTCTTGCGCACCAGATTGGCGGTGCCCTTGCCCACGAACGTCATCAGGCGCTCGACCGGCACGGGCTCGGTGCCGAGGTCGGCCAGCATGGCGTTCAACGCCACACCGAAGTCGCCTGCCGTATCGACGAGCGTGCCGTCGAGGTCGATCAGCACCGCGCGGATGCCGTCCAGTTGGAGATGCGGGTTCTGGATCATGCGACGCTCGCGAGTTGGGCGCGCATCTGGTCGATTACCGCCTTGTAGTCGGGTTTGCCGAAGATGGCCGAACCGGCCACGAACGTGTCGGCACCGGCCGCCGCGATTTCCGCGATGTTGTCGACCTTCACGCCGCCGTCGATTTCCAGGCGGATCTCACGGCCGGTCTCGGCGGTATAAGCGTCGATACGGGCACGCACGGCGCGCAGCTTGTTGAGCGCTTCAGGAATGAACGACTGGCCGCCGAAACCCGGGTTGACGGACATGATCAGCACCATGTCGAGACGGTCCATCACGTGATCCAGGTAGTGCAGCGGGGTGCCCGGGTTGAAGACGAGACCGGCCTTGCAGCCGTTGTCGCGAATCAGGCTGAGCGTGCGGTCCACGTGTTCCGAGGCTTCCGGGTGGAACGTAATGAGGTTTGCGCCGGCCTTGGCGAAATCGGGCACGATGCGGTCGACCGGGCGCACCATCAGGTGCACGTCGATGGGCACGTCCACGTGCGGGCGGATCGCCTCGCAGACCATTGGGCCGATCGTCAGGTTGGGAACGTAATGGTTGTCCATCACGTCGAAGTGAATCCAGTCGGCGCCTGCCGCCACGACGTTACGGACTTCTTCGCCCAGCCGGGCAAAGTCGGCGGACAGGATGCTGGGGGCGATACAGAATTGCGTCATGGCAGGGGCAGGGGGAAAGCGTCAAAAGCGTTATTTTAAAGCTTTCACATGACGCCTGCCCGCAGTCTGTCGGATTGACCTGGTGGCAAGCCTTTCCGTCTTCCCGCGCGCGTACCTGACGGCGCTGTGTCGCCGATGTCGTCCGGGCGTCGGAATACCGCATGCCGTCAGCGATTCGGGGGCCGTTTGCCGGTTGCGACCTGGGGCGACTTGCCGCAGAATGCCTTGCAAAACGGGACAACGCTTGTGTTTTACGCCTGTCACCATGCCGGAGCGCGCCGTGATCCCGCCAGTCTCGGGCCGGGCGCCGACCATCAACAGACCAGAAAGACATCAGAGAGCCAGCATGCGCTACAGGAACATCCGATGAGCCAGTACGAATTTACCGTGACCGTGCGCCCGCAATACCTCCCGGAACAATCGGAACCGGACCGGCGGCAGTTTGCGTTCGCTTACACGATCACGATCCGCAACAGCGGCGAGGTGCCGGCGCAGTTGATTTCGCGCCATTGGGTGATTACCGACGGCGACAACAAGGTGCAGGAAGTGAACGGGCTGGGTGTCGTCGGTCATCAACCGTTCCTTCAGCCCGGCGAACAGTTCGAGTACACGAGCTGGGCGATGGTTGCCACCCCGGTGGGCACCATGCGTGGCGAATACTTCTGTGTGGCCGAAGACGGCACGCGCTTCGAAGCGCCGATCGCCGAATTTGCGCTCACCATGCCGCGCACGCTGCATTGAGTCCGGGCATGCGCGTAACGTCGGAAGGTCAGCGCCGGTCGTCCGACCAGTCTTCCCGCTTGAGCGGATCGTCGGCGGCCTCCGGCTGCCGCGCATCGGAACCGTCGATCGGAGGGATCGAATCGACGGTATCGCTCGGCATCGGGCGGATCGCGCGCATCTGGCGGACACGGCGCGTGGGCGACGGCCTGCGTCGCATGATGACGATAGCGGCGACGATCACGATCGCCAGCAACACCTCCGGCAAGACCAGCAACGCCGGATATTCATCGAACAGATTACTCATGACGCTCTTCCTGAATGTGTTCGGGCGGTGGCGCGCCGGCCGGGGCCTGGCGCTCGCCGCGTTTGCCGCACTGCTCTATGGTTGTTCGAGTGTGCCTCCGTCGACCCCGTCGCGTCCAGGGGTACCGCCGTCGAATGTGGCAACGCCGCCGTCGGGGGCGGGGCGCATGCAGGCCGTTGCTTGGGGCGACGTCGACGGCTGGCAGGATGACTCCCTGATCGGCGCTCGTCTGGCGTTTGCGCAAACCTGCGTGAAACTCGGCCGCCAGACCAAGTGGCAACCGGCCTGTCGCGCGTCGGAACAGCTTGACGACCTCGATGCCGCGTCGGTGCGTCAGTTCTTCGAACAGTACTTTACGCCGTTCCGTATCGCGAACTCCGACGGCACGCAGACAGGCCTGATCACCGGTTACTACGAGCCGCTGCTGCATGGCTCGCGCGTGCGTAGCGGCATCTACCAGACACCGCTCTACAAATGGCCCGCCGGGCGCAAGGCCGGATCGTTGCCCGCGCGTTCGGAATTGATGCGCAGCGGCATGTTGCGCGGATACGAACTGGTTTATGTGGACGACCCCATCGAGGCGTTCTTCCTGCAAGTGCAGGGCTCGGGGCAGGTGTTGCTCGACGATGGCACCGTCATGCGCGTGGGCTACGCCGGCAACAACGATCAGCCGTACAAGTCGATTGGCCGCTGGCTGATCGATCGCGGCGAGATCACGGCCGCGCAAGCGACGATGCAGGGCATTCGCGCATGGGCGCGTGCCAATCCGTCGCGTGTCGATGCGCTGCTCGACGTAAATCCGCGCTTCGTCTTCTTCCGCGAGATGCCCAACCACGGTGTCGGCGGTATCGAAGGGCCGATCGGCGCGTTGGGCGTGCCGCTCACGGCGGAACGCTCGATTGCCGTCGATCCGGCATCGATTCCGCTGGGCAGCCCGGTGTTTCTGTCGACGACCCGCCCGCCGTTCGGCCCGCAAGCCAATTCGCCGATCAACCGTCTGATGTTCGCGCAGGACACCGGCAGCGCGATCAAGGGCGGCGTGCGCGCCGACTTCTTCTGGGGGCTGGGCGACGACGCCGGCGATCTGGCCGGACGCATGCGTCAGAGCGGCAAGATGTGGGTGTTCTTGCCGAACCAGTAACACCTCGGCGAAACGTCGGCATCCGGTGAAAAGCGCGATCGCAGTGTCTTCCTGCGGTCGCGCTTTTTTTGTTCGTGTCGCGCGCCGCGAATTGCCTCAACGTCGTATTGCGTGCGACTTCACACGAGCTTTTCGGTTTTGTCTGGTGATGCTGACGACCGGCCCGCCGCCGATCAGTTGAGGTTTCGTTACGCGTTCATGCGCCGCAGCGAAGGTGCGCCTGAATGAGGTGTGGCATCGAACGCCGGTAATGCGCGAAGTTTCCCGTCACAATGCTGACGCCCATGCCGTGTCGCTGCCCTCGCTGTCGGGGAAGGTGGCGTTCATCACCGGAGGCGGTCGAGGTATCGGCGCGGCCATCGCCCGTCGCTTCGCGCGCGAGGGTGCTGCGGTGTGCATTACCTATGTGACGTCCGCACAGGAGGCGGCGTCGCTAGTCGCCGATATCGAGCGCGAGGGCGGTCGGGCAATGGCGTTGCAGGCGGAAGGCGCCGACATGCAAGCGATCCAGACCGCGATTCGCGCCGCCGCGGAACACTTCGGCAAGATCGACGTTCTGGTGAACAATGCAGGCATGTTGCACGTCGACACCATCGACAAATTCCCTGTCGAAACGATGCAGCGCATGCTGGCCGTGAATGTCGCGGGCGTATTCGTCGCGATTCAGGAATCGATGCGCTTCATGCCCGACGGTGGGCGTGTGATCAATATCGGCAGCATTACCAGCGACTACGTGCCGATCGCTGGCGCGAGCGTGTACGCCACGACCAAAGGCGCGCTGGCGAGCATGACGCGCGCGTTGGCACGAGACCTCGGCACGCGAGGCATCACCGTCAACAACATTCAGCCCGGTCGAATCGACACCGACATGAATCCCGCCGATGGTCCGATGGCCGGACGCCTCAGCGCGTCCATTGCGCTGGGGCACTATGGCGAAGTGGAGGACGTGGCGTCGCTGGCCGCGTTTCTCGCCGGGCCCGAGGCCAAGTTCATTACCGGCGCGAACATGAAGGTCGATGGCGGCACGAGCCTCTGACGTCGACGATGTTGCGGCGCCGGGTGAGCATGGACGTCACGATCGGCCCGGATGGCAACGAAAAAGCCCGCGAATTCGCGGGCTTTTTTCATACGGCGGCTTAGCGTGTGGCGATGGCTCAGCGCGGACGCTTGTCCACTACCCGACGCGCCTTGCCGACCGAACGCTCGATGCCACCGACGGGCTTCACGCGCACGGCGCACGACACGCCGATGAGCGTCTTGATGTCGCGCTTGAGTTCGCTGCCGGCCGATTGCAACGCTGCGGCGTCGTCGCAGCCGACGGCGGCTTCAACGTCCACTGCCATCGTATCCATCGGGCCTTCCTTGTCCAGAATGATCTGGTAGTGCGGGGAGAGCACCGACTGACGCAGCAGCAACTCTTCGATCTGCGAGGGGAAGACGTTCACGCCGCGAATGATCATCATGTCGTCCGAGCGGCCGGTGATCTTCTCCATGCGACGCATCGTGCGCGCCGTACCCGGCAGCAGACGCGTGAGATCGCGCGTGCGGTAGCGGATGATCGGCAGCGCTTCCTTCGTGAGCGAGGTGAACACCAGTTCGCCGAATTCGCCGTCGGGCAGCACTTCGCCGGTCTCCGGATCGATGATTTCGGGATAGAAGTGATCTTCCCAGATGGTCGGGCCGTCCTTCGTCTCGGCGCATTCGCACGCCACGCCCGGGCCCATCACTTCCGACAGACCGTAGATGTCGACGGCGTCGATGCCCATGCGCTTCTCGATGGCCGTGCGCATGTCGTTCGTCCACGGCTCCGCGCCGAAGATGCCGATGCGCAGCGACGACTCGGCCGCCACGATGCCCTGACGCTCAAGCTCGTCCGCAATCGCGAGCATGTAGCTCGGCGTGACCATGATGATGTCCGGCTTGAAGTCCTGAATCAACTGGACCTGCTTCTCGGTCTGACCGCCACCGAACGGAATGACCGTCAGGCCCGCGCGCTCGGCGCCGTAATGCGCCCCGAGACCGCCCGTGAACAGCCCGTACCCGTAGCTGATGTGTACCTTGTCGCCGCGACGCGCGCCCGAAGCGCGGATCGAGCGGGCGACCAGATCGGCCCATGTGCTGATGTCGTTGGCGGTGTAGCCCACGACCGTCGGCTTGCCCGTCGTACCCGAGGATGCATGCACACGCGAGACCTGCTCCATCGGCACCGCGAACATGCCGAAGGGATAGCTGTCGCGCAGATCCTTCTTCGTCGTGAACGGGAACTTGGCCAGGTCGGCCAGCGAAGTCAGATCGTCCGGATGGACGCCGGCTTCTTCGAACTTCCGGCGGTACACCGGCGAGTTCTCATAGGCATGCCGCAACGTCGTCTTCAGACGGTCGAGCTGAAGGGCGCGCAGTTCGTCGAGGCTCGCTTTCTCGATCGGCTCGAGCGGCAGGGCGGTGGTCATGACTGTCTCCTTGGGTCTTGCTTCTTACGCTTGTTACGTTTGGCTTGTTACGGTTGTTTCCCGCATGTCCGTGCCCGGACGCGCGTGTTGCCGGGCATATCAGACAACGCTGCCCTTGATCTGCGCGGACTTGCCGCGGAACATCGCCACCACTTCGCCGGCATTGTTCGTCAAACGGATGTCGTAAATGCCGTGGCGCCCCGAGAGCACCTGCTCCTGCGCTTCGGCGGTGAGCGTGTCGCCGCCCGACACCGGTTTGAGGAATTCGATGCTGCAACCGGCGGCGACGGTAACGACGTTGTAGCTGTTACACGCGAACGCGAAGGTCGAATCCGCCAGCGTGAACATCAGACCGCCATGGCAAATGGCATGGCCGTTGAGGAATTCATCGCGAATGCGCATCGTCATGCGGGCGTAGCCCGGGCGCACTTCCTGCAACTCCATGCCCAGCCACTGGCTTGCGCGGTCTGTGCTGTACATGGCCACGCCCGTGGCGTGGGCAAGTTCTTCCGGGGTCATCTCGCTGACGGCCTTGGCAGCAGTGGAGGTCTGGCTCATCGGGGGCTCCTCGTTGTCTCTTGTCTTGTTATGTCGTCGGTCTCTCGCGCAGCGCGTGGTTTTGGCATCTGATGTGCGTCGTCGCTGCGTTGTTCTGCTTTTTCCCTGGTCCTGCTTTCGGTGCGTGTTGCGTGCCGGGCGTTGCCGGTCAGGTGCTGCGATCAGCGTCCTTCGAACTTCGGTGCCCGCTTTTCCAGAAATGCGTTCACGCCTTCCGCGTAGTCGTAAGACGCCCCCAGCGAGCGCTGTCCATCACGTTCGAGGTCGAGTTGCTGGTCGAGCGTGTGGGTCGTAGACGCGTAGAGCGCGTGCTTGATGGTCGCCAGCGCCTTCGTCGGTTGCGCGGCCAGTTGCGTGGCGAGCTTCTGGGCTTCGGGCAGCAGGGCGTCGTCGTCGACGCAGCGCCAGATCAGGCCCCACTGCTCGGCTTGCTCGGCCGAGAGCTTGTCGCCGAGCATGGCCAGCCCCATCGCGCGGGCCATGCCCACGCGTTGCGGCAGGAACCACGTGCCGCCGGTGTCGGGCACGAGGCCGATCTTCACGAATGCCTGGATGAAGTTGACGGAGGCCCCGGCGAGCACGATGTCGCACGCGAGCGCCAGATTCGCGCCTGCGCCGGCGGCGATACCGTTCACGGCCGCGATCACCGGCATCGGCAGGGCGCGCAGCTTGCGCACAAGCGGATTGAAGTTCTCGTCGATCAGCGCGCCGAGATCCGTCGAGGCGCCCGGCGTGAAATCGAGATCCGCCAGATCCTGACCGGCGCAGAAGCCGCGTCCGGCACCCGTGAGCACGATGGCGCGGGCGCCTTGGGATTGCGCGGCGTCGAGGGCGTCGCGCAGTTCCGCATGCATTTGCCGTGTGAAGCTGTTGAGCTTCTCGGGGCGGTTGAGCGTGATCGTCGCGACGTTGTCTTTGAGCGTCAGTTGAACCGTGGCGGTGGTCGTCATGGCGAGGGCTTCCTTCGGGGATGTGGAATCAGACGCGTTCGATGGCGATGGCGATACCTTGGCCCACGCCGATGCACATCGTGCACAACGCGAAGCGTCCGCCGGTGCGGTGCAACTGATACATCGCCGTGGTCACCAGACGAGCGCCCGACGCGCCCAGCGGGTGGCCCAGCGCGATCGCGCCGCCATTCGGGTTCACGCGCGCATCGTCGTCGGCAATGCCGAGTTGACGCAGCACGGCCAACCCCTGGCTGGCGAAGGCTTCGTTCAGTTCGATGACGTCGAACTGGTCGAGCGTCATGTTCAGTTGCTTGAGCAGCTTGACGGTGGCCGGGGCCGGGCCGATGCCCATGATGCGCGGGGCGACACCGGCCGTGGCCATGCCGAGCACGCGGGCACGCGGGGTAAGACCGTGCAGCCTGGCGGCGCTTTCGCTCGCGAGCAGCAGGGCGCACGAGCCGTCGTTCACGCCCGAAGCGTTGCCTGCGGTGACCGTGCCATCCGGGCGGACCACGCCCTTGAGCTTGCCTAACGCTTCCATGCTCGTGGCGCGCGGGTGCTCGTCATGCTCGACGATGATCGCGTCACCCTTCTTCTGGGCGATGGACACCGGCGTGATTTCCTGAGCGAGCGTGCCGTCGGCCTGCGCGCGGGCAGCCTTTTCCTGACTGCGCAGCGCGAAACGATCCTGATCTTCGCGGTTGATCTTGAAGTCGTCCGCCACGTTCTCGGCCGTCTCCGGCATCGAGTCCACGCCGTACTGCGCCTTCATCAGCGGGTTGATGAAACGCCAGCCGATGGTCGTGTCGAAGATCGCGGCCTGACGCGAGAACGCGCTGTCGGCTTTGCCCATCACGAACGGCGCGCGCGTCATCGACTCTACGCCGCCGGCGATCATCAGACCGGCTTCGCCTGCCTTGATGGCGCGCGCGGCGGTGCCGATGGCGTCCATGCCCGAGCCGCACAGGCGGTTGAGCGTGGCGCCCGGCACGTCGATCGGCAGCTCGGCGAGCAGCGAGGCCATGCGGGCGACGTTGCGGTTGTCTTCACCTGCCTGATTCGCGCAGCCGTAGATGACGTCGTCGATCAGCGTCCAGTCCACGTTCGGGTTGCGCGCCATCAGCGCCTTGAGGGGAATCGCCCCGAGGTTGTCGGCGCGCACGTCTTTCAGTGCACCGCCGTAACGGCCGATGGGGGTGCGGATCGCGTCGCAGATGAAGGCTTCGGTCATGGTGTCTCTTTCCTGTCTTGGCTTTTTGGGCGGGAAGGTCGCTGCCGTCGTCGAGTGGCGCGCAGGCCGCAGTGCGACGATGGGGACGACGGGCGACGGTGAGTGACTATGGTAGTGACTTACCGTCGCGCTGGCGTGAGGAGATTCCCGTCCTCTCTCTATATATAGATGTGACTTAAGACTTGATCAGACTCAAGCGGCGCCGGCTTCGGACCTGGCCGGCACGTGGTGACGGCTTTGCACGACGCGGAAACGGTTCGCAACGAAAGCAGCATCCGCCAGACTGGCGTTCGCAGCCGGGTTGCCGCCCGTGCCGTGGTAGTCGGAGTAGGCCGCCGACTGGTTGACGAACACGCCGCCGGTCAGGTTGAGCGACAGCGCGACACGGCCTTCGATGGCGGCGTCGAGCGCCTGGGCTTCGCCTTCTGCGGTCGTGGTGTAAGCCGACAACGTGAGGGCGCCGTGCTCGGCGGCGGTGCGTCCGGCCAGAGCAAAGGCTTGCGCGCTGTTGTCGACGGCGATCACGAACGTGACCGGGCCGAACCATTCGCGGGTGTAGGTGGCTTCGTCGGCAACATCCAGTGCCACGATCAGCGGGGTGCGCACGCGGGCGTTCGCGAAAGCCGGGTGTTGGAGCGTCTGGCTGTCGAGCACCACGCGGCCGACCTTGCGGGCTTCGTCGATACGGGCGAGCACGCCTTCGTTCTGGATCGCGCCGAGCAGTTCGACGGCCTTGGCCGGGTCGCTGCACGTCTTTTGCACGCTGCCGGCAATGGCGGCGACGACTTCGTCGAACGACACGTTACCTTCCGGCGTCTGAATGCCGTCACGCGGAATGTAGATGTTCTGGGGCGCGGTGCACATCTGGCCCGAATACAGCGCGAGCGAGAAGCCGATGTTGCGGGCCATGCCCTTCAGATCGTCCGTCGAATCGATCACGATCTGGTTCACGCCGGCCTTCTCGGTGTAGACCTGCGCCTGACGGGCATTGGTTTCGAGCCAGTCGCCGTTGGCGGTGCTGCCGGTGAAGTCGATCACGCGCACTTCGCCGCGCTTGGCCAGTTGCTGGACGATCTCGCCGTCGTTCGGATGGGTGGCGGCGAGCGTGACGACGTCCGGATCGAAACCGGCGTCCTTCAAAACGTCACGCGCGATCTTCACGGTGATGGCGAGCGGCAGGATGGCGCCCGGGTGCGGCTTGACGATCACGGCATTGCCGGTCGCGAGGCTGGCGAACAGGCCGGGGTAGCCGTTCCACGTCGGGAACGTGCAGCAGCCGAGCACCAGCGCCACGCCGCGCGGCACGACGGTGTAACGCTTTTCCATCGCCAGTGCCGGGTTCTTGCCCTGCGGCTTTTCCCAGTAGGCGTTGGCGGGAATGCGGCGCAGTTCGTCCCAGGCGTAGGCCACGGCTTCGAGGCCGCGATCCTGTGCGTGCGGGCCGCCGGCCTGGAAGGCCATCATGAACGCCTGACCGGTCGTGTGCATCACGGCGTTGGCCATCTCGAAGCTGCGGGCGTTCAGGCGCTTGAGGATTTCGAGCGAGACACCGACCCAGGCGTCCGGGGTGGCAGCGCGCCACGACTTGTGGGCGTCGCTCACGCGGGCGAGCAGGGTGTCGATCTCGAAACCGGGATAGGTGGTGCCGAGCGCGAAGCCGAACGGCGAGACTTCCTGGCCCGCGCTGCCCGTGCTGCCGCGCTGTTCCAGCGGGAAAGCAGCGTTCAGATATTGTTTGAAGGCGGCTTCGCCGTCGGCTGCGGCCGTCTCGCCATAAGCACGCGGGCTCGGCATTTCCGTGAACGGGCTCCAGTAACCACGCGTGGCGATGGCCTGAAGGGCGCGCTCGAGAGTCTCTTGGTGTTTGGCGAAGAGGGGATGAGTCATGGTCGTGGATCTGTCCGTGTCGGGATGCGGCTGGCGGATTCGCTGTCTGTGCCTGCGGGCAAGTTTGTGGCTCGCGCGGCAAGACGCAGGGGACGGCACCGGTTCGTCTCAATCATGTTTCTCGTCAACATTAATTGACCGACCGGTTGGTTTGTTAATATAGCACCAAATCTTCCGGGCGTGGCGCACGATGACGCCGGGTTTTCCCCGACGGGTGGGCGCGCAGGAGATCGGTAACAGGAGGGGGAGGGCGACGAGTCGGTCGGCGGCCTTCTATATATAGGAATGTTCCGAGCCGCTACGCGCCATATCGCCGCCGGGATGGTGTCTTGACGTGCGCTGCGGTGGCCGATCTGCGTGGCGGAATGACTGATGCGTGGCCTGGGGATCGATGGCATCATGCCTAACCACTGCAGTCGACGCCCGGCAGGCTGCCAACCCTGGCCCGCCGTGTGCGGCGCAGCGCCGTTGCGAACCAATGGCGTGTCCATCGCCTTAACCGTTTTCGGCGGTTGTCCGCGTGCGATGTCTTCGTGCCCGGACAAGCGCCTGCCCCCGAACCACAAGACGAGACTTTGACTGGAGGAGTAAGAGGATGACGTACGAGAACATTCTGGTGGAGACGCGCGGCCGCGTCGGTCTGATCACGCTGAATCGTCCGAAAGCGCTCAATGCGCTGAACGATGCGCTGATGGACGAACTGGGCGCCGCGCTCACCGCATTCGATGCGGACGAGGCCATCGGTTGCATGGTGATCACCGGGAGCGAGAAGGCGTTCGCCGCAGGGGCGGACATCGGCATGATGTCGAAGTACACCTTCGCCGACGTTTTCAAGGGCGACTACATCACGCGCAACTGGGAGACGGTACGCCGCATCCGCAAGCCGGTGATTGCTGCCGTGTCGGGTTTTGCCCTCGGCGGCGGGTGCGAGCTGGCGATGATGTGCGACTTCATCATCGCGGCCGACAACGCGAAGTTCGGTCAGCCGGAAATCAAGCTCGGTGTGATTCCGGGCGCGGGCGGCACGCAGCGTCTGACGCGCGCGGTGTCGAAGGCCAAGGCGATGGACATGTGTCTGACGGCGCGCTTCATGGATGCCGCCGAAGCCGAGCGCGCGGGTCTCGTGTCGCGCATCGTGCCGTTCGAGAAGCTGCTCGACGAGGCGATCGGTGCGGCCAACACCATCTGCGAATTCTCGCTGCCGGTCGTCATGGCGGCCAAGGAATCCGTCAATCGCGCGTTCGAGTCGACGCTCGACGAGGGTGTGCAATTCGAGCGCCGGATGTTCCATTCGCTGTTCGCTCTGGAAGATCAGAAGGAAGGCATGGCAGCGTTCGTGGAGAAGCGCAAGCCGGTTTTCAAGCATCGTTGAAACTGTTGTGAAAAGCCGGGACGGCCTGCCGAGAGGCGGTCGTCCTATGATAGTCTGCCGGTTTTTTCAGCAAGGGACGAAACGATGTCGATGAAACGACGTGCATTTGCGCTGGCCCTGGTGGTGGCCTCGGGGCTGCTGTTGAGTGCCTGCGGGAAGAAGGAAGAAACGGCTGCGGGCCGTTCTGTCGGGCCGGATGGCTCGCAACCTGTGTACGTCGTCGGCTCGGACGCCGCCTATGCGCCGTTCGAATATGAAACCGATAATCGCCAGATCGCCGGCTTCGATATCGATGTGATGAAGGCTGTCGCCGACAAGGCGGGCATCTCCATTCGATTCATCAATACGCCGTTCGAGGGCATCTTCAACTCGCTCGTGCAGGGCGATCGCGACATCCTCATTTCGGCGATCACGATTACGGATGAGCGCAGCAAGCAGATGGACTTCTCGACGCCTTACTTCGAGGCGTCGCAGCTGATCGCCGTGCCGTCGAACTCGACGGTGCAGAAATTCGACGATCTGAAGTCGCTGAAGGTCGGTGTGCAAACGGCGACGACGGGCGACGAAGTGGTTCAGAAGCTGATGGGCAAGAATAATCCGTCGGTGAAGCGCTTCGAAGGCACGCCGCTGGCCATGAAGGAGCTGGAAGCCGGTGGCGTGGATGCGGTGGTCGCAGATAACGGTGTCGTGGTGAACTTCATTGCGAATAATCCGAATGCCAAGCTGCGCACGGTCGCGGATAGCAACTTCCCGAAGGAGTATTACGGCATCGCCGTTCGCAAGGGTGATGCGGAACTGCTTGCCAAGATCAACAAGGGCATCGAGGCGGTCAAGACTGACGGCACCTACGATGCGATCTACGAGCGTTACTTCGGTAAGAAGAAGTCCTGATTTCAGGCGCGACACGGCACCGGCAGGTGCCGTGTGAAATGAAAAAGCCCCGTCGCGACGGGGCTTTTTCATGGGTTTTCAAATTATTTTCACAAAGGGGTTGCCAAGGTTCGGGGTTTTCACTAATATCTCGTCTCTCGCAACGACAGCGACGCAGCGAAAGCAGCGACGAGGTTGAAGCGACGGGCTGAAAAGCCCGGTGGTTAGTGGTTTTGGAGCTTGTGAGTCGCTACGGCGACGAGCGAAAAGAGCGAAAAAAACTGTTGACGACGACGAGAAGCTGCGACATAATCTCACTTCTCTGCTGCTGATGCAGCGA
>NZ_CABPRV010000008.1 GCF_902459735.1 Pandoraea capi | reverse complement strand
GATTCGAAGGTGATCGTGGCGATCAACAAGGATCCGGAAGCACCGATCTTCTCGGTGGCCGATTACGGTCTGGTGGGCGATCTGTTCACCGTCGTGCCGGAACTCACGGGCGCGCTGTAAGCGCGTCGCCGGTTAGCGCGACATCGTTGTAAAGCAGTACGGCTGCGGGCCTCGCGCCCGCAGCTTGTTTCCGTCGATTCGTATGGGGATGCGGCCAGACGTCGTGAGAGTCGCGAGCGTCTTCATCCGAATCGGTCGAACAGCAAAAATAGAACAATAAGCATCCGGCATTCGCCACCATCCGAAGGCAATCGAAATCCCCAGGAGGAACGACATGAGTTATCAGGCCCCGATCAAGGACATGCAGTTCGTCATGAACGAACTCGCGGACCTGACGCGCATCGCTGCGTTGCCGGGTTATGAGGATGCCTCGCCCGACGTCGCACAGGCTGTGCTCGAAGAAGCGGCTCGCTTCAATCAGGAAGTGCTCGCGCCGCTGAACGTCATCGGCGACCAGCAACCGAGTACGTGGAAGGACGGTGTGGTCACCACCACGCCGGGATTCAAGGAAGCGTTCCGTCAGTTTTCCGAAGCGGGATGGCAGGGCGTGCTGCATCCGCAGGAGTTCGGCGGGCAGGGCTTGCCCAAACTCGTCGCTACGCCCTGCACGGAAATGCTCAACGCGGCGAACCTGTCGTTCGCGCTATGCCCGCTGCTCACCGACGGCGCCGTCGAAGCGCTGCTCACCGCAGGCACCGACGCCCAACGTGCACTCTACGTCCCCAAGCTGCTCTCGGGCGAGTGGACCGGCACCATGAACCTCACGGAGCCGCAGGCCGGGTCGGATCTCGCGATGGTGCGCACCCGTGCGGAGCGCGAGGCCGACGGCACCTATCGCATTTTCGGCACGAAGATTTTCATCACGTTCGGCGAACACGACATGGCGGAGAACATCGTTCACCTCGTGCTCGCCCGCACGCCCGATGCGCCCCCGGGCGTCAAGGGCATCTCGCTGTTCATCGTGCCGAAGTTCAACGTCGACGCCGAGGGTAAGCTCGGTGCGCGCAACGATGTGCATTGCGTGTCCATCGAACACAAGCTCGGCATCAAGGCGAGCCCCACGGCAGTGCTGCAATTCGGTGACAACGGTGGTGCGACGGGGTATCTCGTCGGCGAAGAGAACCGTGGCCTCGAATACATGTTCATCATGATGAACGCGGCGCGTTTCGCGGTCGGCATGCAAGGCGTGGCCGTCGCCGAGCGTTCGTATCAGCATGCCGTGGCGTATGCGCGTGACCGGCTGCAAAGCCGTCCGGTGGATGGCTCGTCGCGCGACGCGGTGTCGATCATTCATCACCCGGACGTCAAGCGCATGCTCATGACGATGCGTGCTCTGACGGAAGGCGCGCGCGCACTCGCGTACGTGGCGGCGGGTCAGGCCGACATCGCACATCACGCGGCCGATGCCGAGGCAGGCAAGCGTGCGCAGGCCGTCTACGAATTCCTCGTGCCGATCGTGAAGGGCTGGAGCACGGAGATGTCGCTGGAGGTGACGAGCCTCGGCGTACAGGTGCATGGCGGTATGGGCTTCATCGAAGAGACGGGCGCGGCTCAGTACTATCGCGATGCGCGTATTCTGCCGATCTACGAAGGCACGACGGCGATTCAGGCGAACGATCTGATCGGTCGCAAGACGCTGCGCGATCGTGGTGCCGTGGCCCGCGCGCTGTGTGAGCAGATCGAGGCGACGGAGAACGAACTGCGCGCGGCGGGTGGTGTGGCCGCGCCGGTGGCCGAGCGTCTTGCCAAGGGACGCGAAGCGCTGGCCATCGTGGTGGACTACGTGCTGGCGAATACGCAGGACAACGCCAATGCGGTGTTCGCTGGCAGCGTGCCGTATCTGAAGCTCGCGGGCATTGTGCTCGGCGGCTGGCAGATGGGGCGTGCATTGTTGGCGGCGCAGAAACTGCGCGATACCGATCCGTCGTTCTACGACGCCAAGATCGGCACTGCGCGTTTCTTCGCGGATCACATCCTCACACAGGCTCCAGGCCTTGCGCAGTCGATCACCGAGGGGGCCGACTCGGCGCTGTCGCTGAACGAAGCGCAGTTCTGATCGCCTGATGGCAAATGAAAGCGACCTGCGGGTCGCTTTTTTTGTGCGGTACGTCGGCGCCGATACCCACTATCGGTCCGAGGCAAGCATCAAACCAGAACAAAACCGCCGGACGAAAAAAAACGGCACTGCGTGAATGTCATCACGCAGTGCCGTGCATTGGGTCCCCGCCTCAGCCGCTAAGCCGGCATCCTGAACCGTGAGGTTCAAGGTGGTCGCGGTTAGTAGCGCTTTGGGTTCATCAGACAGAGTGACGCTCACGCCAGCACTACAAACTTCCGCAACCTGCAACAGATCATTGGTTCAAGGAATCTATGACTTTCGCGAACCAGGCAGGGAAAACTAACCTTTCGGACCAGGCAGTTACCGATGTCTTTCAGCTTTGATACTGATCGATGACGGCACTCAGTCGTTCGTCCATGGCTTGCATTCTACGCTGAATTTCTTCGGCAGGGAATGCTTGTCCAGCAGCAATGCTTTTTTCCAACGCAAGCAATTCGGATGCCAGGCTCAACGCTGCCATGACGGCAATGCGGTCGGTGCCGCGCACGCTGCTTTGCGCGCGGACCTTGCTCATTTCGGCATCCACGCGCGAGACGGAGGCGAGCAGGTCGGCTTCGTGTTCGGGCGGGCAGGCGAGGCGGTACGACTGTTCAAGAATATGAACTTCGAGCTGCTTGATCGTCATGCGTTTTCTCCACCGGGGGTGCCGAGCAGATCCATCTGACCCTCAGCGGGGTTTTGCGTGGGAAGCTTTTCGAGGATCGCGTTCAGGCGAACCTGAGCCTCGTCGATCTTGGCGGCAAGCTGATCGCGTTGCAAACGCAAGGCGTCGCGTTCGGTGCGCAATTGCTCGATGGCGGCGCGGGTTTCGTCGCATTCGGCGCGCGCACGGTCGAGTTCCGCGAGCAGCGCTTGATTGTGTTGGTGAAAACGTTGGCTGATCACAACCAACTGTTCCATTTTATCGGTGAGATTGTCGAGATCGGTGAGCATCGGGCTGCGTCCTCTTGATTGCCCTACATTCTAACGGAATCGGCGGCCAATGCCCGACGAACGAGCATTGACGCTCGTTCGATTGGCCCCTACACTTGCGGCACTTCGGTGCTCGCGCACGCCCCCCGGCATGCGCAGTTAAACGGGAAACAGGGAGCCGCGTCCCTACACGGGCTGGCTAACCTGTGCTGCCCCCGCAACGGTAAGTCATTCTTTCGACCCGAAAGGTTTCCGAAAACGCGCTTCGCCTCTATCGCCACTGTGTGCCATCTGCATGCGGGAAGGCCGGTCAGGCGCGACGATGATCAGCCCGGATACCGGCCCAAGTGAGTGGGGATTCCATCATGCCGCCCGGCGCAAGCCGCAGGTGGCGTGTTGTCGTTTTCAAGTGCCGATGCCACCCGTCGTATTCGCATGTGTTCGCATGCCGATGTGTCACCGGCGCTCCCGATGCGCCCCTTTCGTCGGCGACCTGCGGGGGAACGGGTCAAGGCAACAAGAAAACTACGGAAGTCACACCACACCATGCGCTCCCACGTTCGCGCAATGGCGCTGCACGCGCCTGCCTTTGCTTCGCGCTTCATACCACCCGCCAGCCCGCTCGCTCACACGCGTGCTGCCTCGATCTTCTCGCCTCATCGCGTAGCGCTGGCCGCCGCCTTGCTGGCCGTTAGCGCCGCCGCACAGGCGCAATCGACCGATGCCACGTTCAACACGACCGTGGTGACGGCCTCGCGCACGGAGCAGAAGCTCGCGGATACGCTGGCGTCCACATCGGTCATCACGCGCGCGCAGATCGAAGCCAGTCAGGCGCAGGACCTGCCATCGTTGCTTCGCGCTCAGGCCGGTGTCGAGATCGTGCAGAACGGCGGCTTCGGCACTTCCGCGAGCCTCTTCATGCGCGGCGCTGCGTCGAATTCGTCGCTCGTGCTCATCGACGGCGTGCCCGTCAACTCCGCCACGACCGGTACGACCAACATCGCGCAGATTCCGGTGTCGCAGATCGATCACATCGAAATCGTGCGCGGCAACGTCTCGGCGCTGTACGGCTCGCAAGCCGTGGGTGGCGTGATCCAGATCTTCACGCGCAAGGGCGACGGCGGACCGCCGAAGGCTCACGCCGAAATCGGCTATGGGACGAACAACACCACGCAGGCCAATGCCGGTATCGCCGGGTCGTTCGATGACGGCAAGACGCGCTTCTCGCTCGACGTCTCGCGCTTTCACACGAACGGCATCTCGGCACAGGACCCGCGTTTCGCGCCCAAGGCCAATCCGAACCGCAACGGCGACGACAACACGAGCGTGACGGCCACGCTCTCGCGCAAGTTCGGCGATACGTGGGAAGTCGGCGCCCGTCTGTTTCAGAGCGACGGCAGCAGCAGCTACGACAGTGCATTCGGCAAGCCGACGGACCTGAACGATGTCGACGCCCGCGTGCGTCAGGTCTCGGCCTACGCGAAGGGCAACGTCACCGACAAGTGGAGCACGCGCTTCACCGTCACGCAGGGCGACGACTACAGCTACAACTATCTGAACGGCAACGGGAACGGCAATTTCCACACGTCGAGCAATCAGATCGACTGGGCCAACGAATACGTCTTCCTGCCGGATCAGAAGCTCATCGCCGGCTACTCGCGGCTGGAGCAGACCGTCGACAGCAACACGAACTACGACCGTAACAACCGCCATCTCGATTCGTTCTACGTCGGTTACGAGGGCGTGATCGCACAGAAGCACGAGGTGCAGGCGACCGTGCGGCGCGACATGTATTCGGACTTCGGTGGCGCGAACAGCTACTGGGTCGGCTACGGATACCGGTTGACCGACCAGTGGAAGCTGATGGCCAACGCGTCCGACGGGTTCCGCGCGCCGACCTTTAACGAGCTGTTCTATCCCGGCTTCGGCAATCCGAACCTGCAACCGGAGCGCTCGATTTCGAAAGAGGTCGCGGTGCAGTTCTTCGACGAGCGCTTTGGTCTGGCCAAACTCGCGCTGTTCCGCACCAACTACACGAACCTGATTCAGTCGCTGACCGTATTCCCGTACACGGCCGCGAACGTGGCGAAGGCGCGCGTGGAAGGGCTCGAATTGACCTATCAGGGCAAGATTCAGTGGACGGGCACGGACGTGCGGGCGTCGTTCACGCGTCAGAACCCGACCGATCTGGACGCCGACAAGGTCCTCGCACGTCGCGCGAAGCAGTATGGCTCGTTCGGCGTGACGCAGACGCTTTTCAGCAAATTCAGCGTCGGCGGCGATGTCTTCTACAGCGGCGAGCGTTACGATACGGGAGGCCAGCATCTTGGTGCCTACACGCTCGTGAATCTTCAGGCGCGCTACAACATCGACAAATCCTGGTACGTTTCGGCGCATCTGGACAACGTCTTCAACAAGAACTACCAGACGGTCTATGGCTACAACACCCTCGGGCGCGCGATTTACGTCTCGCTCGGCTGGAAGCAGTTCTGACCTGCGCATGACCGGTCGCGCATCCGACGGCGCCCCGGTGGCGCGCGCTGACGCATGACGCTGCGTCGCGCCCTCACGATCTGGGCGGGGCTGGCCGGCATTGCGCTGGCCGTGCTCGTCGCGTCGCTCATGCTCGGGAGCGTGCCGGTTTCGTTGCGCGAGATCGGTGCGCTGGTGCTGGGACATGACGTGGGCCTCGCGGGCGACGTGATCTGGCGTCTGCGCCTGCCGCGCTCGCTGGCCGCGTTCGCCTGCGGCGGCCTGCTCGCCGTCGCCGGTACCCTCATGCAAACGTTATTGCGCAACCCGCTGGCCGATCCGTACGTGCTGGGCATCTCCGGCGGCGCAGGCGTCGCAGCACTGGCCGCGCTGGCGCTCACGCTGCCGTTTTTCTGGGTGCAGACGAGCGCCTTCGCGGGAGCGCTGGCGGCCATCGTCATCGTGATGGGCCTGTCGCACCGTAGCTTCCTGCGTCCGGGCGACCGGGACAGCAGCACCAAACTGCTGCTCACCGGCGTGATGATGGCGGCCGGCTTCGGCGCCATCGCTACGCTGATTCTCACGCTCGCGCCCGACGCGAGCCTGCGGGGCATGCTGTTCTGGCTGACGGGCGACCTGAACGGTGTCGATCGCGCTTCGCTGCCCCTTTCCACACTCGCTGTGACGCTGCTCATCGTGTGCCCTGTCGCGCATCGTCTGAATGTGCTGCTGCGCGGCGAAGCCGTCGCACAGGCCGTGGGCGTGGCCGTCGGCCCGCTGCGTGCGCGGATCTATCTGGCGGCGTCGCTCGCCACCGCCGTTGCCGTGACCACGGCGGGCAGCATTGGCTTCGTCGGTCTCGTCGTGCCGCATATCCTGCGTCTGCGTTTCGGCAACGATCAGCGCATGCTGCTGCCGGCGGCGGCCCTCGGCGGCGGTGCGTTGCTGATGCTCGCGGATCTGGTCGCACGCACCGTGATCGCGCCGACGCAATTGCCGGTCGGTGTCATCACCGCGATGATCGGCGTGCCCGTCTTCCTGTGGCTGCTGTCCCGGAGGGTGATCCGATGAGTTCACCGGGGAATCTTTCGACGTCTTTGCCGAGCACGGCATCGACCCGCGAGCCGTTGCTGCAAACCCATGCGCTGACGTTGCGCGCGGGTGAGCGCATGCTCGTCGACTGGCTGGATCTCGCGGTGGCGCCGGGCGAATGCTGGTGTCTCGCCGGGCCGAACGGCGCGGGCAAGACGACATTGCTCGACACGCTCGCGGGTCTTCGTCCCATCGCGGAGACGTCGGCCCGCGATGCGGCGATTACCGCAAGCGGACGCGTCGCGATCGGCGGCAAGATGCTGGCGGAGTGGCGTCCCGAACCGCTGGCACGGGTGAGGGCACTGATGCCGCAACAGATACGCGACGCGTTCGCCGCGACCGCGCTCGAAGTCGTGCTGGCGGGTCGACACCCGTATCTCGCGCCGGGACGTTGGGGGGCATGGGAGTCCGATGACGACGTCGCCCTCGCCAGCGCCGCCCTCGCACAGGTCGGCCTTGAAGACTTTGCCTCGCGCGACGTCACGACGCTCTCGGGCGGCGAGCGCCAGCGCGTGTCGCTCGCGGCGGTGATCGCGCAGGCCACGCCGTTGTTGTTGCTCGACGAACCGGTGTCGCACCTCGATCTGCATCATCAGATCGACGCGCTCGAATTGCTCGCCGCGCACGCCGAGCGCAAGGGCGCGGCCGTCATCTTCTCGTGCCACGATCTCAATCTGGCGCGACGCTTCGCCACGCACGGCCTGCTGCTCGACGGTCGTGGCGGCTGGCGCGCCGGGCCGGTGCGCGAGGTGCTGTCGGCCGAGTCGTGCAGCGACGCGTTCGGTTATCCGTTGCGTCTGATTCGCGACGGCGACGACGAAGCGCTCGTGCCGGTTCGACGCTGATGACCGTGCTCGTGACACCGCGCCGAAGGGGATTCGCGATGGGCACACGCGCCGGCGTACACTCACATCCGCGCGTGGGGCCGTACGCGGTGCCGCGCGCCATTGTCACTCTGGTAGTCACTCCCGTATTACCGTTTCAGGACGTCTGCGCATGACCGCTTTCAGCCCGCTGCTCACCGAACTCTTCGACATCGCCTCGCCTTCCGTCGCGATGGACGCCTCGCTGCAACACGCCATCGACATCAAGACGAAGCCGCCCGGCAGCCTCGGCGTCCTCGAACGGGTGGCGCACCGTATCGGTCGCATTCAGCAGAGCGCGACGCCCGAGTTGACGCGTCCCGCCATGCTCGTGTTCGCGGGCGATCACGGGATTGTGGCGGCTGGCGTGAGCCCGTATCCGCAGGCCGTCACGGCGCAGATGGTGCTCAACTTCCTGCGTGGCGGTGCCGCGATCAACGTCTTTTGCCGCGCTAACGGCATTGAAATGGAAGTGATCAACGCGGGCGTGGCGGCGGACTTCCCGTCGCACGCATCGCTCGTCGACATTCCCGTGGCGCCCGGCACCCGGAACTTCCTCGACGCGCCCGCGATGACGCGCGAGCAACTGGAGGCCGCACTTACCGCCGGCGCGGCGCGCGTGGTGACGCATGCCTCGCGCGGCACCCGCATGATCGGCTTCGGTGAAATGGGGATCGGCAACACGTCGGCCGCAGCCTGTCTGATGCAGCGGCTGACGGGATTGCCGCTCGCAGCGTGCGTCGGCCGTGGCACGGGTGTCGACGATGCGGGGCTCGCCCGCAAGACGTCCATTCTGGAGCGCGCGCTGGCGGCGCATCCGGTCGCGGGCGACAACCCCGACCCACTGGACACGCTCGCGACCTTCGGTGGCTTCGAGATCGCGATGATGACGGGCGCGTATCTCGCCGCGGCGAAACTCGGTCTCGTGATCGTGGTGGATGGCTTCATCAGCACGGCGGCGCTGCTGGTCGCGTCGCGCGTGTCGCCTGCCGTGCTCGACTACTGCGTGTTCGCGCACGCGTCCGACGAAACTGGCCATCGGGCGATGCTCGACACGCTCGATGCCGAACCGTTGCTGCAACTCGGCTTGCGCCTTGGCGAGGGCACGGGGGCGGCGCTCGCGATGCCGCTGATTCAGGCGGCGGCCGCCTTCCTGCGCGAGATGGCGACGTTCGAAGGCGCGGGCGTGAGCGATCGCGAGGCGACCAGCGCATGACGGCGTCCGTCCCCGATCCTTCGCCGCGCAACGATGATGCGGACAACGGCAACGGCAACGGCAACGGCAACGGCTCGCGCGATCTCGTCGCACCGCCTTGCCCGACGGCGTCGTTCGGAGGATTCCGGGGGCACTGGCGACTGTTCCTGACGGCGCTCGGATTCTTCACACGCGTGCCAATTCCGCAATGGGTCGGCTATTCCCCCGAACAGTTGAACGCGGCGACGCGATACTTCCCGCTCGTCGGGGTGTTCGTCGGTGCGTGCGTGGCCTTGCTGACGGTGGCGATGGGGCACCTGTGGTCGCCGCCTCTCGCCATCGCACTGGGACTCGGCGTGAGCGTGCTGCTCACCGGCGCTTTTCATGAAGACGGCCTTGCCGATTCGGTCGATGGGTTTGGCGGGGCATTCGATCGTGAACGCGTGCTGGCGATCATGCACGACTCGCGGATCGGCACGTATGGGGCGGTCGCGCTGTGGCTGGCGCTGGCCGTCAAGTGGCAGGCGCTTGTCGACATTCAGGCGTCGGTGGGGTGGAGCGGTTTTGCCGTCGTGCTGATCGGGGCGCATGCCGCGAGTCGCAGCATGGCGATCAGTCTGCTGCGCGCGCTCGACTATGTGCGTCCCGAAGGCAAGGCCAAACCGGTGGCACAGCGGCTGAGCGTGGGCGGGTTGATGTTTGGCGTGGCGTGCAGCGCGCCGTGGTGGGTGTGGCCGGATTGGCGCGCGGGGGTGGCGGGCGCGTTGGTGCTCGTTGTGTTGCGTGCCGGGTTCATTCGTTATCTGCGTCGGCGTCTCGGCGGTTATACCGGCGACACGCTTGGCTTCGCCCAGCAACTCGGCGAACTCGCGTTGTATCTCACGGTATGCGCATGGATCTGATATTGATGCGGCACCCGCCGCCCGACATCGCGCCGGGAATTTGCTACGGCAGAGCAGACGTGCCGCCGATCGACACCATCCTGCCGTCAGCGCTCAGCACGATGCTCACGCGCCTGGGCGATGCACTCGACGGCCGTCGCGTGACTTCGATTCACAGCAGTCCGCTGCGCCGCGCGCAACGTGTCGCGCAGGAGATGGCGGGGCACCTCGGCCTTCGGCTACAGGTCGATGCGCGGCTCGGCGAAATGGATTTCGGGGCGTGGGAGAGGTGCCGTTGGGACGACATCGATCGCAAGGCACTCGACGCGTGGGCGGCGGATGTCTGCGGTTATGCGCCACCGGATGGCGAAAGCGCGCGCGATGTTGTGCGCCGCATGGACGCGTGGGCGCGAGCCTTGCGCTCACAAGCCACGGGCGAAGACGAAGTGCATGTCGTCGTCGCCCACGCGGGTCCGATTCGTCTGCATACGGCAACCGCGCTGCGCCTGCCAACCACCGCCTGTCTGTCGTGGACGCTGGATTTCGGCCATCTCTGTCACCTCGACATCGCCGACGACGGGCAAGCACGCCTGATCCGCTGGAACGCTTGACGGGGCGACGCCCGCACTGTCATTGCGTCGTCATCCCCCTTCGGCTGCCACTCACTTTCCGGTTGACGGACGACGCGAGCGCGCCAGATCGAGGTCTTCGCACATCGTGGTGGCGCCGTCGAGAATGCGCGGGCTGGGGCGGTTGATGAGATCGCCGTCGATGCCGAACAGATTGTCGCGCGCCACCGCAGGCAGTTGCGGCCACTTGCGCCAACTGTCGAGCGTCGCCAGCGGCTTGTCCGATTTCGTTGCGCCCTGCGTGGCCGTGAACATCGCTTCCGGCGCCTTCGCGAGTACCGCTTCGACGGAGACGCGCGGCACCAGCGGCGCTTCGCCGGCGAAGACGTTAACTCCACCGCACAGGCGAATCACGTCGCTCACCATATGCGTGCCGTTGAGCGTCATCAGCGGTTGCGTCCACACCTGATAGAACACCGGCACGGGCGAGCGCGACGCGTATTGCTTGCGCAGTGCTTCGTAACGGGCACGAAACGCGTCGGCAGACGCCTGCGCTTTCGCTGGCGTTCCCATCAGCGTGCCGAGCGTTTCGATGGCGGCAGGCAGGTCGCTCAGATGCTTCGGCTCCGAGTAGAACACCGGCAGCTTCAACTGACGTAACGCTTCGACCTGCCGCTGCGAATTGCCGTGCATCCACACGACGAGCAGATCGGGCTTGAGCGCAAGAATGCGTTCGAGATCGAGTGCGCTGTTGTCGCCGACGCGTGGCAGGCGCTGCGCCGCTTCCGGATAATCGGAGTACTTCACCACGCCCACCACCTTGTCACCGGCCCCGGCGGCAAAGAGCAATTCTGTCGCATGCGGTGCCAGACTCACCACGCGCCGTGCGGGTGCTGCGAGCGTGACCGTCGCGCCGGTATCGTCTTTCACGGAGACGGCGGCGTACCCCGGTGAAGCGCTCAGTGACGAGGCGACGACGAGGCATCCTGCGGCCAGGGCATGGGCCAGACGATGACGTTGCACCAGACGGCGCGATGGGCGATAGCGTTGGAACATGGCCGGAGCGGTCACATCGAGATGAGAGGGAAGGATGGGCGAGATCCCGAAGAGGACGTTGGATATTCGGGAAGATTCACAACGTGAGATCATTTTCGCCACGCGTCCGCCATTCTCGGTGGGTTGTGACGTCGGGGCAAGCGGCCGAAGGGACGGGGGGACAGGGTGAGCGGGGGAAACCGACGAACCGATGTCACGCAAGGGAGGTCGAACGATGTGTGACGGAATGTCGTATGACGTGTTGGAAGGCGTCGATAGCCAACCCACGCAAGACGTGCTGGATTCAAGGAGTGACGTTGTGAAGCGAAATATCGGAATTGTGAGCGCGCTGGCGCTGTTCGTCGTGACGATGCTGGGGGCGTGTGCGGCACCTGACGGCGGGGCGGGATCGGCCTCGCGCGCGAGCGGCACCGGCAAGGTCGAGGCCTACGGCGTCATCGACGGCGGCGTGACGATCGTGAAGTGAGTCTGACGTGGGGCTGAAGTGAGTCGCCATGCCCATATGACCGCGCCCCCTGACTCGTGAGAGTTCAGGGGGCGCGGTGTTACATGCGGCATCATGCAGTGGCGCAGTGTCAAACGTTACTGGAGCGTACGGCGACACGTGGCGGACTCGCACGCTGCCGGGAGGATCGGCGTCCTTGGCAGCGGCGCGTCCGTCATGCGGCGTTAGTTCGATGCCGGTGCCGGGGCAGCCGCACCTGCGTCCGATGCCGGCGCGCTCATTGCGGCGCCTGCATCGCTGGCCGGAGCCGAGTTATCTGCCGGCGCAGCGGCCGGGGCCGATGCGGTCGTGTCGGCAGCCGGAGCGGCCGATTGATCTTCCTTCTTCGAGCAACCCACCGTCACGATGGTGGCGGTCAGAAGCGTGGCGAGCAACAGCGGCAGTTTTTTCATTTGGTCGTCCTTTTAATTGGGGAAAGCCCTTGCGAAAGAACCTTCAGTCTAGCGGCGCCCTTCGGCGATGACTGTGTGCATTTGTTGCAGAAATGCTTCAATTTGTAACGAAAACGTCGAGAACGCCCGTCAATGAATACCGCGTAAGCGGTGGCGGAGCGTCAGTGCCGAGTGACGTCGGGCAGCGTGCGCCCGTTCTGAAGCATAACGAGAAAATTGGATGGCACCGGCCCCTGGCAGTTCCCGTAAAGCGCATTTGGGACGGAATCCGGGACAAATCAATGGCAGTGAATGAAAGTCACCGGCGGTGCTGGCCGGGGTGTTGGCCTATCGTCAGGCAACGCTTGCCACGCGCAGTGCCGATTCTAAGCGCTGCCACGCGTCTTCCGTCGACGGCAAGCCCAGCCGCAGGCTCGGGAGCGGCTGTGTTGCTCCATCGGTTCGGCTGATGAGACGGGGCTCGAACAACCGCGTCCAGACACCTTCCTGCGCGAGCCGTTCATGCCATTGCGGTGCCGAAAGGTGAGGTGTCCACGCAAACAGCGGAGTGCCGACGGAGGGCCAGCCCTGCGCGTGCAGCAGCGACAACAGTCGTTCACCGTCTTGCAACAAACGTTCGCGTGCGGCGTTTTGCCACGCCGTGTCGCGTAATGCCGTGCGGACGGCGAATCGTGCCGGTCCGCTGACGGTCCATGCACCGAGACGCGTCGTGAGTGACGCGCAGAGCGACGCCGGGCACAAGGCAAACCCGGCGCGAATACCTGCGAGTCCGAAGAACTTGCCGACGGAGCGCAGCACGACGAGGCCATCTGCGCCCACGTGTGGTGTCATCGATGCGTGAGGCGAGATATCCGCAAACGCTTCGTCCACGATCAACATGCCCCCGCGCGCTGCCAGCGCCGCACGCCATTGCGCGAGCGTTCCGCGATCGACGTGCCGTGTCGTCGGATTGTCCGGATTCACCCACACGAGGTAGTCGACGTCGGGCAGGCCGGCCTCGGGGCCGAGCCACGGCACGAGCGTATGCCCGGCGCGTGCGAAGGCGGGGGCGTACTCGCTGTAGGTGAGCGTGGCGACGGCCACACGTCCCGGGCGAAGCAGCTCGGGCAATGCGCGAATGACGGCCTGCGAGCCGGCGCATGGCACAACGGTGTCGACGGGCACGCCGTAGTAGTGCGCGGCGACATCGCGTAACTCGTCGAACGCATCGGGCAGGTCGCGCCATGCGCTCGCGGGCGGCATCGGTACGGGATAGCCGATGGGGTTGATGCCGGTCGACAGGTCGAGCCAGTCCTCGCGCGCACGGCCGTACTGACGGATCGCCTCACCGAGATTGCCGCCGTGGCGCGGCGCGCAGGACGTGGACGACGCTGACGAATCGACGGAAGTGGATGAAGTGGACGAGGCAGCCGAAGCCAATGAAGCCGATGAAGCAGACATGAGGGTCAAAGCAGCGTGGTGGGCATGGCGTCGGCCTGTGAGGCAGCGAACAGCGCGAGCGCACCGCTGACGATCAGCCACATCCACATGGAGCGGGAGATGAGCCGCCAGGCGGCCTTGATGTGTTGCGCAGACGGCTCCATGCCGCAGCCCAGCGGGGGACGCGATTCCCACTCGCCGTGGTACCGCGCCGGCCCGCCCAACTGGACGTTGAGGCTGCCTGCGCCTGCGGCCATTACGGGGCCGGCGTTGGGGCTGGACCAGGCGCCGGCCTGCGTGCGCCAGCAATCGATCGCACGGGCGACGTCGCCGAACATCGCATAACTCGCTGCCGTCAGCCGTGCCGGAACCCAGTTGAGGATATCGTCGATTCGCGCGGCAGGGCGGCCGAAATACAGAAACTTGTCGGTGCGATAGCCCCACATCGCGTCGAGCGTATTGGCCAGACGGAAGAGGACCACGCCCGGTGCGCCAGCGATGGCGAACCAGAAGAGTGCACCGAAGATGGCGTCGTTGCCGTTCTCCAGCGTCGACTCCACGGTGGCGCGTGCGAGGTCGGACGCACTCGCGTCCTCCGTATCGCGCGAGACGATGCGTGCCGTCAGTGCACGCGCTCGAGAGACGTCGCCGTCGCGCAGGGCGCGTGCGATGGGCATGACATGCTCGCGCAGGCTGCGCGCGCCGAGTGCGGCGTACAACGCGAGCGCCTGCCAGAGAATGCCGCCCCAGCCGGGCAGGAACGTCAGCGCCCAGGCGATCAGCACCGGAATTACCAGCATGATCGACCAGGCCCACGCGCCGCGCGTCATGGCACTGAACGGCTTGTCGCGCACGGCCGGATCGTTGAGCCATGCCTCGACACCGTTGGCGACATATCCGAAGCCTACGAGCGGATGCCAGCGGCGTGGCTCGCCAAGCCAGGCGTCGAGCAGCACACCGATCAATGCGGCGAGCCAGAGCGATTCGGGAGCGAGTCCGGTGAGCATCGGCGCTTATCCTTTATCTGTCTTTGTGTGCTGTGCTTGTGTTCTGCCCCGACGGGCGAATCCTGCTGCGATGCTTGCCAACTCAGCCCTTCACCGCCATCGGCAGGCCGGCGACCACGAAACGCACGTGCGGTGCCAGCGCGGCCACACGCTGGTTGAGGCGTCCGAGTTCGTCGACATAGCGGCGCGTGACCGAGCCCATCGGAATCACGCCCAATCCGATTTCATTGCTGACGACGACGATCTTGCCCGGCAGCGACACGAGTGTCGCCGCCAGCGTATCGACCACGCCCTGCCACTGCGTATCGTCCGCCGGGCCGTCGGGATGATCGTCCGGCGGGCATAGCCATCCGGCGAGCCACAACGGCAGGCAATCCACGAGTACGCAATGCCCCTCGCGCGCAGTATCGCGCAGCGCCCCGGCGAGATCGCGACCGACTTCCACCGTCTCCCAATGCGCGGGGCGGCTCGCCCGGTGATGCGCGATGCGGGCACGCATTTCGGGCTCGTCGCTCACGGCGGCGGTGGCGAGATAGGTGACGGGAAGGCCGCTCTGCACGGCGAGCCCCTCGGCGAAGGCGCTCTTTCCGGAGCGCGCGCCGCCCAATACGAAGGTCAGGTCAGGGGAGGTCGGAACGAGATCGGTCATGGGCGATATTGTACGAGCGCCCGGTGCGATAATCCGCGTCATGAGTGAAATCCCTGTCAATTTCGAAGCGTCCGCCAGTGTGGATCACGCCGATCATGCGGATCATCCCCGCTATCGCGGCACCCTGATGATTCAGGGAACGACGTCCGACGCGGGCAAGAGCACGGTCGTCGCCGGTCTGTGCCGTCTGCTGCATCGCGAAGCCGTGCGCGTGGCCCCCTTCAAGCCGCAGAACATGGCGCTCAACAGCGCCGTGACGGCCGACGGCGGCGAGATCGGCCGCGCGCAGGCGCTCCAGGCGCAGGCCGCGGGCATCGCGCCACATACCGACTTCAATCCCGTGCTGCTCAAGCCGAGCAGCGACCGTGGCGCGCAGGTCATCATCGGCGGCAAGGTCATGGCCGACCTCGATGCGCGGGCGTATCACGAGTACAAGCCGCGCGCGATGGCGGCGGTGCTGGCGGCTTACGAGCGTCTGCGCACGGGTTATGACGCAGTCATCGTCGAAGGCGCGGGCAGCCCCGCCGAAGTGAACCTGCGCTCGCGCGACATTGCCAACATGGGCTTTGCCGAGGCGGTCGACGCCCCGGTGCTGCTCGTCGCAGACATCGACCGCGGCGGGGTCTTCGCGCAGATGATCGGCACGCTCGCGTGTCTGTCGGATAGCGAACGCGCCCGCATCAAGGGCTTCATCATCAACCGGTTTCGCGGCGATCCGTCGTTACTCACGAGCGGTCTGGAATGGCTGGAGGAGAAGACCGGCATTCCCGTGTTGGGCGTGCTGCCGTATCTGCACGGCCTGCATCTCGACGGCGAGGATATGCTGCCGCGCGAGCGTCACGCGACGGCGGGCGCCGAGACGCGCCTGCGCGTGGCCGTGCCGGTCCTGCCCCGTATCAGCAATCACACGGACTTCGACGCGCTGCGGGCCCATCCGCAGGTCGATTTCCGGTACGTGGGGCCGGGCGAGGCATGGCCGGCGAGCGATCTGGTGATCCTGCCCGGCAGCAAGCACGTACGGGCTGATCTGGCGTGGCTGCGGGCGCAGGGTTGGGAGCCGGCGATTGCACGGCATTTGCGCTACGGCGGCAAGGTGCTGGGGATCTGCGGCGGCCTTCAGATGCTGGGCGCGGCGATTCACGATCCGCTGGGGCTGGAGGGCGACGCCGGCACGACGGCCGGGCTTGGGTGGCTGGAGGTCGAAACCACGATGCAGACGCACAAGCAGTTGCGTGTCGTGTCAGGACGCCTGACCGCCGGTGACGCGCCGGTGAAGGGCTACGAGATTCACATGGGCGTGACACGCGGGGCGGCGCTTGCGCGTCCGGCCGTCTGGCTGGATGGAGACGTCGCCGACGGGGCGCGCTCGGCGGACGATCAGGTGATGGGGACCTATCTGCACGGCCTGTTCGATACGCCTGAAGCGTTGCATGCCTTGCTGACATGGGCGGGGGCGCGTGATCTCGAACGGCAGGATTACAACGCGCTGCGCGAAGCCTCGCTCGATCGGCTGGCCGATTCGTTCGCTGAGCATCTGGACTTGCCGCGTGTGTGGGCGCGCCTGCGCTGACTTCGATGAGCATTGGCCGGTGTCCGCCGGATCACCCCCACGGATCCGTGGGCATCCGGACCGTCATCCAGCCGTTGTAAGATGTGCGGAAAATCGACCTCGGGGAGTCTGCAATGCCGGTGATTGTGGTAGCGAATCCAAAGGGTGGCGTGGGTAAGAGCACGCTGGCGACGAATCTGGCGGGCTATCTGGCGGCTCAGGGCCGTGCCGTCATGCTCGGCGATACAGACCGTCAGCAGTCGTCGCGCGCCTGGCTGGGATTGCGTCCGCCGGCGCTGCGTCCGATCGCGACCTGGGACGTTGATCACAACGAGGTCGCCCGGCCGCCCAAGGGCACGACACACGCCGTGCTAGATACCCCGGCGGGTCTGCATGGCAAGCGTCTGGACTCGATTCTGAAGCTTGCCGACCACATTCTGGTGCCGTTGCAGCCGTCGATCTTCGATATTCTCGCGACGCGCGATTTCCTCCAGAAGCTCGGCGAGGAAAAGGCGGTGCGTCAGGGCGACGTGCGCATCGGTGTCGTCGGAATGCGCGTGGACGCGCGTACTCGCGCCGCCGACCAGCTCTCGCGCTACTGTGAGGAAGCCGGGCTGCCCGTGCTCGGCATGCTGCGCAACACGCAGAACTACGTGCAACTCGCAGCGCACGGCCTCACGCTGTGGGATGTGGCGCCGGGACGCGTCGAGCGCGATCTGCCGCAGTGGGATGGGATCACGGCGTTCATAGCGAAGTGAGGCGGTGGACGTACGGACGACGTCGACATCACGCATGAAGGCACACGAAGACGAACAAAGCGCGTCGATCCAATGGCAAAGGGACCCGAGGGGTCCCTTTTGCATTGCGCCGCTAGTCAGCGACGCGCGCATTCGCGTAGCGCGCCGCCCCGCGACGGCGGACTACGGCCGCATTACTTCGCTGCGGTTGCCGCTTCGAAGGCGCGCGTTTCTTCCCATGCCTGAAGCGGTACGTGATCGCGCTCGCCCTTCTGCACGTTCTTCTCGTCGACGAACACCAGCTTGGGCTTGAAGCCGGCCAGCACGGCCGCTTCCTCGACCTGTGCATACGACACGATGATGACCACGTCACCCAGTTGCGCACGACGCGCGGCGGCGCCGTTGAGCGAGATCATGCCGCTGCCACGCTCGCCGCGAATGGCGTAGGTCGTGAAACGCTCGCCGTTATTGACGTTGAAGATGTCGATCTGCTCATTTTCGACAAGGCCCGAGGCTTCGAGCAGGTTTTCGTCGATCGCGCACGAGCCTTCGTAATGCAATTCGCAATGCGTTACGGTGGCGCGGTGGATCTTCGACTTGAGCATGGTGCGGTACATGGCGTGCCTCTTGTGTTGCGGTGTCGCGCGCAGCGCGAAGAAAAAATGCGTGCGCAATCGGCAGACGGCCGACACGCGCGCAGCGTGGCGCTTCAGGTGTGCCGCACCGGTGCATCGACCGCGTGCGGCGCACCCGGCGCTCAGATTTCGAGATTGTCGATCAGACGTGTGGCCCCGAGTTTGGCGGCGGCGAGCACCACCAGACTCTCGGCCGGCGCTGCACCGGGGGCGGGCACGCGCAGATTCGCCCGTTGGCGAATCGACACGTAGTCCGGCTTCCAGCCGCGCTCCGTGAGCGTCTTCATGGCGGCGGCTTCGAGGGCTGCGTAATCGGTATTGCCGCTGTTCACGGCGTTGCGGATCTCGCCCAGCAGACGGTACAACTGCGGGGCTTCGGCGCGCTCGGCATCCGACAGATAACGATTGCGCGAGGACAGTGCGAGACCGTCTTCGGCGCGCACCGTCTCGGCCGCGATGATCTCGATGGGCAGCGCGAACTGACGGCACATGCTGCGCACGATCATCAGTTGCTGGTAATCCTTCTTGCCGAACACGGCCACACGCGGCTGCACGCAGGAGAACAACTTGGTGACGACCGTACACACGCCTTTGAAGAAGCCCGGGCGGAATTCGCCTTCGAGAATGTCGCCCAGATCGTGCGGCGGCTCGACACGGTATTCCTGCGGCTCCGGATACATCTCCTTCTCGTCCGGCGCGAACAGCACGTAGACGTTCTCGCCCGTGAGCTTTTCGATGTCGTCGAGCATCGTGCGCGGGTACTTGTCGAAGTCCTCGTTCGGCCCGAATTGCAGACGATTCACGAAAATGCTGGCGACGACCGGGTCGCCGTGCTGACGCGCGAGGCGCATCAGCGACAGGTGACCTTCGTGCAGATTGCCCATCGTGGGCACGAAGGCGACGCGATTCTGGCCGCGCAACTGGTCGCGCAGTTCGTGAATCGAGGGGATGACTTTCATGGGGCGCTCAGTTTGGGGTGTAAGTCAGGCGAACGTAAATCGGCGCAAAAGGTTCGGCCTGCGTGATTTCCAGCAGCGACTCGCGCGTGAGTTCGAGCATGGCGATGAAGTTGACCACGACGACCGGCACGCCACGCGTGACGTCGAAGAGTTCGGTGAACTCCATGAAACGCGCGCCTTGCAGGCGTCGCAGAATCTGGCTCATGTGCTCGCGCACGGACAGTTCTTCGCGGGAGATCTTGTGATGTTGTACGAGCTTGGCCCGACGCAGCACTTCAGCCCACGCGGCGCGCAGATCTTCGGCGTCGACGTCGGGAAAGCGCGGCTGAAGGCTCTGCTCGATGTAGACCTGCGAGCGCAGGAAGTCACGGCCCAGCACCGGCAGCGTGTCGAGCTTCTGCGCGGCGAGCTTCATCTGCTCGTACTCGAGCAGACGGCGCACCAGTTCGGCGCGCGGATCTTCGGCTTCCTCGCCGGTGTCGGCCTTCTTGACCGGCAGCAGCATGCGCGACTTGATCTCGATGAGCATCGCGGCCATGAGCAGATACTCGGACGCGAGTTCCAGATTGGTCCGGCGGATCTGTTCGACGTACAGCAGATACTGCTTCGTGACTTGCGCCATCGGGATATCGAGCACGTTGAAGTTCTGCTTGCGAATCAGATACAACAACAAGTCGAGCGGACCTTCGAAAGCTTCGAGGAAGATTTCGAGGGCATCCGGCGGAATGTAGAGGTCGTTCGGCAGCGCAAAGAGCGGCTCGCCATACAGTCGGGCTCGCGCGACGCCATCGACGGTGTCGGGCGTCGAATCCTGCCCTTCGTTCGGCGCCGGGAGTTCCGTGGCATTGCCGCCCGCACCGGCGGGGCGTGACGATGCCCCCGAAGCGGCCGATCCCGTAGACTCGGCCGCCGCTTCGGCGTCGCCGGACGAAGGCTCCGGTGGCGCCGATGGCGTTGCGCCGTCGGGAGCGCCGGGAGTGTCCGCGGCGTTCGCCGTCGCTTCCGTCACTTCGGCCGAACCGTCACGAATGTCGTCGTTCCGGCCATCGTCCGCCGCGTGCCCTGCGCTTGCTGCGACTTCAGTCATCCCCGCAATGACGTGCTCGGGCACCGGCGCGATCTCGGGGATCGGGTCGGGCGCGGCGGGGGAGACCGACGGATCGTCGGGGGAACTCGGGTTCAATGCAGAACTCGGTGGGCGACGCGAATGACGCGCTTACTCGCTTTGGTAGACGTACGGCTGCTGGGCCACACGCGATTGCTGGGCGCGGCTACGCTCGTCCAGATCGATCGGTTGCTTGTCCCACAGCAGGGAACGGCCCTTGCGTTGCTCCGCTTCCAGCGTCGGCTTCTCGGACTTGAGTTGCTTGATGAATTGGGTGATGTCGGACTCGTACATGGTCGATTGCTTGAGAAATAGGCAAAAGCGGCGCCATCCAGACAGCGCCAATCGACGCAGATTCTACCGCAAACCCGTCCCTATTCGACGTTTTGCCGGTTTTTGGCGTTTTGGGCGATTTGCCCGATTTGGGGCCATACGGGTGAACCCGTCGAACGGATATGTTCAAATACGATTCACATACGCAATACGCGGTGTCCAGTTGTGCCATGCTGACGGGCATCGCGTGCTTGAGCACGAACTACGGCACGCCGGACCACCGGCGGCGATCATTTCAAGGAAGGTTTTGACCGTCTCGCAGATCAAATCCGGACACGACGCTGGCCGTCGCTTCGGTGTGCGCCTTTTGCGCCGCCCCTCATGGTGTCCGCGGTGGCGCCCGTCATGGCACCCATCATGTCGTGCGCCGATCCGGCTTTTCGTCCTGAGCGCATTGGCCTGTGGCCTGTGGCTGCCCGGTTTCGCCCAGGCGGACTACGGGGTTCGCGTCGACGCGCCCGGCGACATCGCCAAACTCCTGAAAGACAACCTCGATGTCGTGCGCTTTGCCGAGCGCGACGACATCGGTGACGCGCAATTCGAGCACATCATCGCGACGATCGGCGAGCAGGTCCAGGAACTTACGTCCACACAGGGCTACTTTTCGCCCGTCACCCATGTGGATGTCGCGACCATCAACGGCAAGCGCGACGTCGATATCAAGGTGGACGCCGGCACGCGCACGCATATCAAGGATGTCGACCTGAAATTCACGGGGCCGGTCGTAGAACAGAACCCTGAGCGGGTGGCGCAATTGCGCAATGCCTGGGAGTTGCCGGTGGATGCGCCGTTTCGCCAGTCGGATTGGGACAAGGCCAAGAACGACACGCTGTTTCAACTGGGACAGAAGCGCTATCACGCGGCAAAGATGACGTTCTCGCGCGCCGTGATCGACGCCGACGCCAACGCCGCCTCGCTCGCTGCGACCTATGAGAGCGGTCCGCCGTTCACGTTGGGTCCGCTCATCATCTCGGGCACGCGGCGTTATCCCGAGCAGATCATCCGCAACGTCAATCCGCTGTCCGAGGGTGAGCCGTTCGACGCCGACCGTCTGCAAGAGCTGCAACGTCAGATTCAGGCCACGCCCTATTTCTCGAACGTCATCATTTCCGTGACGGAAGATCCGGCGAAGGCGGATAACGCCCCGATCGAAGTGAAGGTGCGTGAATTCCCCGAACAGCGTGTGCAGAGCGGCGTGGGTTACACGACGGATACGGGCGCCAGCGTCAACGGACGCTACTCGTACTACAACCTGTTCGGCAAGGCGTGGACGTTTGATACGCAGGCGCGCCTCGAACAGTATCGTCAGGGCGGTTACGCAGAAATCGGCATGCCGCCGGATACGAGCGGGTACACCAATAGCCTGCGCGGCTCGTTCGACCGCACGTATCTGAACGGTCTCGACCAGCGCTCCGCGCAGATCGGCATCAAACGCGCCCGTTCACGCGAGCGCTATGACTGGGCCTATACGCTGGACTTCTACCACACGGACGAGCGGCCCGATGGCGGTGAACGCTTTCAGAACAAGGCGCTCGTGCCCGCTTTCTCGTGGAACCGTCGCGACGTGGACGATCTCATCTTCCCGCGCAAGGGCAACATCATCAATACGCAGGTCGGTTTCGCGGCCAAGCCGGTGCTCACCGATCAGAGCTTCGTGCGCCTGTACGGTCGTATTCGTCAGTACTTCCCGGTCGGCGAGCGCGATCTCATTCTGGCGCGTCTGGAGCTCGGGGCGGTGCTGACGAATGGCAATAGCAACCGGATTCCGTCGTCGCTGCTGTTCTTCGCGGGGGGCACCTCGTCGATTCGCGGCTATACGTATCAGAGCATCGGGCGTCAGCAAAACGGCACGACATTCCCGACGAAATACCTCACCACCGCCAGCCTCGAATATCAGCGCTGGTTCACGCGCGACTGGGGCGGTGCCGCGTTCTGGGACGTGGGCACGGCCACTGACGACTATCGGCATCCCACGCCGCTGTACCACGGCGTGGGTCTGGGCGTGCGCTGGCGCAGTCCGGTGGGCCCCGTCAACCTCGACCTCGGCTACGGCGTGCATGATCGCCGCTTCCGTCCGTCGATCTCGCTGGGGGTGGCGTTCTGATGACGACGACACCTCTCGATACGACCGCCATGAGTGCTGGCACCCACAGCGATGCGCGAGAACCGACCTTGACGTCGACATCACCGTCGCACACCGGCGCAGTGAGTTCGACCGGTAGTGGTGGTAGCGGCGGCAATCCGCCACCGCCGGACAACACGACGCCTCCGCCGCCACGCCCTCGCCGGTGGCGCCGCACGCTGGTCGGCGTGGTGCTGGCGCTCCTGCTCATCGTCGTGCTGGCCATTGGCGCGCTGGTCTGGGCGATGTCCAGCGAGCGCGGCAGCCGCTGGCTCTGGCAGACGGCCGTCTCCACGCTCGGCGGCAAGCTCTCGGGTGAGTGGCGCAGTGGCAGTGTGCTGCACGGCTTCACGGTGAACGACGTGAAATACGTCGACGGTGCGACGCGCATTACCGTCAGCAAGCTCGAAAGCCGCTGGGACCTTTCCTGGCGTCCGCTGCATTTCACGGTGGACAAGTTGCACGCGGGCGAAGTGGATCTGGCCTTCGCGCCGTCGCCACCGTCAAATACGCCGACGACGATGCCCGCCAGCCTGCGTCTGCCGCTTGGCCTGACGCTCAACGACGTGCGCGTCGCGAAGCTCACCATGCACGCGCCGGCGCTGGTGCTCGAAGACATTCAGGTGACGGCACGCAGCGATGGCACGCAGCATACAGTGCAACTGGCGCATCTCGGTACGCCTTACGGCGAGGCGCAAGCGAATCTCCAGTTGAACGGCCAACGTCCGTTTGCACTGGGGGGCAACGTCGGCTTGCAGGCGAAGGCGGGCGATATTCCCGTCTCACTCAAAGCGGATCTGTCCGGATCGCTGGATGCGCTCATCGTCGATCTGACGGCCAGCGGTGAGAAGCTCAATGGGACGGCGCATATTGCGGCGTCACCGTTCGGTGCTGTGCCTCTGTCTCGGGCGCAAATTGCGCTCGATCACCTCAATCCGCGCGATTTCGCAGCGGGGGCGCCGCAAGCCGATCTCGCCGTGCAGGCCGATCTGCGCCCGGAGCCCGGCGCGAAGACATTCCGCGTATTGGGGCCCGTGTCGGTGACCAACGCGAAACCGGGGGCGATCGATGCGGGCGGGCTGCCGGTCGAGAGCCTGCGCACGCAGGTGCTGCTCGACGCGACGCGTCAGGCGTTGACCGGCATCGAACTGAAACTGGCAGGGCGCGCGGTGCTGACCGGCAGCGGCGAACTGCGTCGTGAGAAGGTCGCGCCACTGGCGGATGTGGCGAAGGCCAGCGCACCCGTGGCGGTGCCTGCGAGCGGGGCGAGCGCACCGAGCGCACCGACCACGCCAACGACCACCGCAGCGGATACCGAAGCCACTGTCGGCGGCTTCGCGCTGACCCTGCGCGACCTCGATCTGCGCGCGTTGTACGGCAAGCTGCCGGCCACGAAGCTCGGCGGCCCGCTCGACGTCAAACTCGACGCGAAGGGGCAGCGCATCGTGCTCGACTGGCGCGATGCGGCCCGACGCGTGCTCGCCGACGTCGGTCTCGACGCCAAGGGCACGACGATTCACGCACTGTCGCTGGAGGCAGGCAACAGCCGCGTCGCCGCGACCGGCGTGCTGGAGAATGGCGACACCGGCGCGTATCAGGCGCAGATCAGGCTCACGCGCTTCGATCCCGCCGCCTGGTATGACCTTTATGGTTCGCAAAAGCAGGGTCCGCAAAAACGTGGCACGAAGACACCCACGGCCAGCGTGACCGGGCAGTTCGATGCGCAGGGCGCGTTGCGTCCGGCGTTCGGACTGGCATTGAAATTCGCCTTGCAGGACAGCGTCTACGCCGATTTGCCGATGAGCGGTGCGGGCACGGTGAGGCTGGCGGGCACGCGATTGCTGCCCAGCGATGCGAACCTGCTCGTGGCGGGCAACAAGGTACTGCTGCGCGGCAGCTTCGGCGCGCCGGGCGACCGGATGGCGGTCAACGTCGATGCCCCGTCGCTGGACAAACTCGGCTTCGGTCTCGCCGGCCGTCTGCAACTGGACGGTCAGGTGTCGGGGACGATGGAGCGTCCGGTCGTGGTGGCGACACTCGCGGCAGACAAGCTCGTGTTCGGCGCGCAGAAGCTTGAGCATCTGGCCGGTAAGGTGGACGTGAGCGGTGGCTTGCCCGGCGCGGCGAGCGACCGTCTGAACGTGACGCTCGACGCTCAGGGTTTCGTCAGCGACGTCGCGCGGCTCGACAAACTCTCGGTGGCATTGGCCGGCACGCGTGGAGCGCATACGTTGCATCTCAAGACGAGCGGGAAGTTGCGCGAAGCGCCGCTCGACATGAATCTCGACGCCGCAGGCGCCATCACGAACACGCGCGGCAAGCCGGGCTGGAAGGGCACGATTCAGGCGCTGGAAAACCGGGGCGTGCCGAAGCTCAGTCTGGCGTCGCCGTGGCAGGTCGAGGCGAGCGCGGCGCGCGTGCATCTGGGCGCTGCCCGGCTGGTCGCAGCGGCGGGTACGTTGTCGCTCACGAACTTCGATTATGGCGATGGCCGGTTGAAGACGGCAGGCACGATCGACACGCTCGACATCGCGCAGGTGCTGCGCGTGGTGCAGTCGTTCACGGGCGAGCCGTTGTCGGTGGCGAGCGACATGGTGCTCGACGGCAAATGGAATGTGAGCGCCGGACAGCGTGCCGATGGTTTCGTCGACGTCGTACGCCGCAGTGGCGACGTCACGTTGCGGCGCGGCGGGGTGAACGAGAGCGTCAGGGTGACGATCACGGGCATTCCCGGCCTGAGCGCGGAGAAGGGCGGCAAGGGCGGGGTGGGCGCGCGCGTGCCGCTCGGCATCTCGGAGATGCATGCGCGCATCGATCTGTCGGGACAGACCGCACGCACCACGGTGAAGGCGGTGTCGTCGCTGGTCGGCACGCTCGACGCCGACGTCCAGACCGGTCTGCGTGTGCAGGACGGTATCCCGACGGTGCCCGATGATGCCCCGCTTACCGGCCGCATGGCCGTCGCGATTCCGAACCTCTCGCGGTTCGAAGACCTCGCGGGCGCCCAGTTCTCGTTCAGGGGCCGTGCGAATCTACAGATGACGCTGGCGGGCACCGTGGCGAAGCCGCGTCCCACAGGGGAACTGACGGCAGACGATCTCGCTGTCCAGATGTTCGATACGGGCGTGAGCGTGAAGGACGGCCGCGTGCGCATTGCCCTGACGCCGACCGAGATCGTGCTGCGCGACGTCGTCATGACCGGCGGCGGTGGCGGCACGGCGCGCGCGAGCGGCAACATCCGTCTCGACACGCCCGAGCCGACGCTCGGCATCACGCTCGCGGCCGACAAACTGCAATTGTTTGCGGCACCGGACCGCCAGTTGTCGCTCACGGGCGAAGCCAAGGCCACCGGCAGTGGCGACGCCATGGCGCTGAACGGCAAGTTCACCGTCGATCGCGCCCGGTTCGCCCTGCCGCCGACCAGCGCGCCCAGACTAGGCGACGATGTCGTGGTCGTGCGTGGCGGCGCTCAGGCACGCACCAAGCCGCTCGATCCGAAGGAGGAAGCGGCACGAATCGGCGCGCAACCGACGAGCCGCTTCTCGCCGCACATCAACGTGGAGGTCAATCTGGGACGCGACTTCCGCTTCGTTGGTGCGGGCGCGGATCTGCTGTTGCGCGGCAGCATGCGCGTGCAAAGCGATCCCCTCACGCCGATGCGCGCAACCGGCACGATCACCGTTGCTGAGGGCACCTACGAGGCATTCGATCGAAAGCTTTCCATCGATCGCGGGCAGATCAACTTCGTCGGTCCGCTGGACAACCCCGATCTCTACATTCAGGCGATGCGTCGCAATCAGGAAGTCGCCGCCGGTGTGCTGGTAACGGGCACGGTGCGTCAGCCACGCGTCACGCTCGTCTCCGAGCCGAACGTGTCGGATGAAGAGAAGCTCTCGTGGCTGATGTTCGGCCATGGCCCCGACGGCGCAGGGCTGGGGCAGCGTCAGGCGATGGCAGGTGCGGCCACCGCGCTGTTAGGCGCGACGGGCGGCCGGCGCATCATCAAGGATCTGGGGATCGACGAGTTCAGCATCGGCACCAGCGATTCGGGACTCTCCGACGACGAGCAGGTCGTCAAGGTCGGCAAGGCGATCTCCGATAACTTCTCGTTGGGATACGAGCAAAGTCTGACCAGTGCAGCGAGTATCGTGAAAATCACGTGGCAGGTGTCGCGTCGCTGGCAACTCGCCTTGCGCACCGGGTCGCTGTCGGGGTTCGATGTGCTGTTCAACCGTCGCTTCGATTAATGACGTCGCGTCGGGCGTGCACGACAGTCGCGCCCGACTAACGTGAAGAGGAGAAGTCACGATGAAAACGTCGATCAATTTCGATCATGGTGCACCGGGCTGGCGCCGGGGCCTTCGTTGGGGAGTCGCTATGGGATTGCTCGCGAGTCTGTTGGGACTGTTCGGTTGCGACCAGCAGCAGATCGACAAAGTGCGTGAAAAGGCGCGCGACACGTTCAACGCCGTCAAGCCGGACGACATGCTGCTGCGCGACCTCAAACCTGGGGAGACGACCGAAGCGCAGGTGCGCGATCAGATGGGCAAGCCGGAGATCGTCTGGGAGAACAACGACGGTTCGCGTCGCCTGGAATATCCGCGTGCACCGGGCGGACTCAAGACGTACATGGTCGACATCGATGCGAATGGCAAGCTCACGCGCGTGACGCAGGCGCTCTCGGCCGAGAACTTCGGGCAGGTACAGCCGGGAATGTCGCAGGACGATGTGCGGCGTCTGCTCGGCAAACCCACGACGGTTGCCGAGTATCGTTTGAAGAAGGAGACCGTGTGGAGCTGGCGCTGGCTCGAAGACGGCGTGAATTCGCCCGGCATGTTCAACGCCCACTTCGGGGCGGACGGCCGGGTCACGGTGACGTCGCGCTCGCCGGATCCGGCGTCCGAACGACCGTGATCGCCGCCCACCGATCCGTTTATTGCGGGGTTACCTGACCGGTCAGTTCGGTGGATGCCTGCTGCGTCGCGTGCCGATGCCGGTTCGTCACCATGCGCTCGTGCAACCGCACGATGATCCTGCTCCCGGTTTTCTCGAACGCGAACGGCAAGATGGCGTGGACGAGGCACGCGAAGAAGGCCCCCAGCAACGGCAGCGCAAACGAGAGTGCCGACCCCATGTGCTGGAGATAGTTTTCGCCGACGGATGCCGGATGTTGAGTGAAGATTTTCATGGCGAGCGCTCTTCTAAGAATGTTTCTTAAGTCTAATGGCGCGCCCGAGGTAAAGGCTTTCAAATATCCTGCCGAATCGGGTAGGATTTGGAAAAATTTTCCTCCCGGGTGGCCGCCATGGATAAAACCGATCTCGCGATTCTTGAAAATCTGCAAAACGATGCCTCGCGCTCGCTAGGCGAACTGGCCGAAGCCGTGCATCTTTCGCCGACCCCCTGCTGGCGCCGGGTGCAGCGTCTGCGGGAAAACGGCGTGATTACCGGGCAGGTGACGCTATGCGATCCGCAGCAACTGGATCTGCGCGTCACGGCGTTCGTGTTCATCAAGGCGGCGACGCACAGCGAGGACTGGATGGTCCGTTTCGTGTCCGGCGCGCGGGAATTGCCCGAAATTGTCGAGATCCACCGCATGGCCGGCGACATCGACTATCTGCTCAAGGTCTATCTGCCGGACATCGCGGCGTACGACCGTTTCTACAAGAAGCTCATTCGCGTGGCCGATCTTCAGGACATCAGCGCAAGCTTCTCGATGGAAACCGTGAAGTTCACCACGGCGTTGCCGGTGGATCACCTGCGCTGAGCCAGAAAACAAAATACCCCGAGGCCGGCGAACCGGCACTCGGGGTGTCTTGCTGGACGAACGTGAGATTTACTTCACGCGCATGCCGGGCTTTGCGCCGTCGTGCGGCTCAAGGATGTAGATGCCCGGTTCCGCCTTCTCGTCGGCAGCCGACGCAGCCAGCACCATGCCTTCCGACATCCCGAACTTCATCTTGCGCGGGGCCAGGTTGGCGACCATCACCGTCAGCTTGCCGACCAGCACTTCCGGCTGCGGGTAAGCGGACTTGATGCCGGAGAAGACGTTGCGCGTTTGCGCTTCGCCCACGTCCAGCGTGAGTTGCAGCAGCTTGTCGGAACCGTCGACCGCCTTGCAATCGACGATGCGCGCAATGCGCAGGTCAATCTTGGCAAAGTCGTCGATGGTGATGATGCCGTCGTCTGCCTTCTCGGTCGCCGGTGCCGACTTGTCTGCCTTGGCGGACTTGTCCTTACCCTTTGCGGCAGCCGCTTCGGTCGTGGGGGCGGTCGCTTGCAGCGAGTCACGGTTGGCCGCGAGCAGCGCTTCGACCTGCTTGCCTTCGACGCGCGTCATCAGATGCTTGTAAGCCGTGATGGCGGCATCGCCGGTGAGCGGACGATCGACGTCCTGCCACGTTTGCGGCGCGATGTTCAGGAATTGCTCGACGGCTTGCGACGTGGTCGGCAGCACCGGCTTGAGATACAGCGTGAGCAGACGGAACGCCTCCAGACACACCGAGCATGCTTCGTGCAGTGCGGCAGCCTGCGCCGGATCCTTCGCCAGATCCCACGGCTTGACGGTGTCGACGTAGCCGTTGATGGCGTCGGCCTGCTCCATCACCAGACGCAGCGCCTTGCCGAACTCGCGCCCTTCGTAATAGGCGGCGATTTGCGGCGCAGCGGCGCGGACCTGTTCGAGCAGCGGGGCCTTCATGGCGTCTGCCGACACGCGGCCGTCGAAACGCTTGATGAGGAAGCCCGCAGCGCGGCTGGCGATGTTGACGTACTTGCCGACCAGATCACTGTTCACGCGCGCGATGAAGTCGTCGAGGTTCAGGTCGAGGTCTTCCATCGTGTTGCCGAGCTTGGCGCCGATGTAATAGCGCAGCCATTCCGGGTTCAGCCCGGTGTCGATGAAGCTCTGGGCCGTAATGAACGTGCCGCGCGACTTCGACATCTTCTGTCCGTCCACGGTAAGGAAGCCGTGGGCGAACACGTTGGTCGGCGTGCGGTGGCCCGAGAATTCGAGCATCGCCGGCCAGAACAGCGTGTGGAAGTACATGATGTCCTTCCCGATGAAGTGGTACTGCTCGGTGGTCGAGCCGGGCTTCACCCATTCGTCGAAGTTCAGGCCGCGCTTGTCGCACAGGTTCTTGAAGCTGGCGTAGTAACCGACCGGTGCGTCGAGCCACACATAGAAGTACTTGCCCGGCGCGCCCGGAATTTCGAAGCCGAAGTAGGGCGCATCGCGCGAGATGTCCCAGTCGGCCAGCGTCGATTCGCCATCTTCACCGAGCCATTCCTTCATCTTGTTGGCGGCTTCCGGCTGGGCGAGACCCGACACCCACTTGCGCAGGAACTGCTCGCAACGCTTGTCCGAGAGCTTGAAGAAGTAATGCGTGGACGTCTTGCGCACCGGCGTGGCGCCCGAGACGACCGAGTACGGATTGAGCAGGTCCGTCGGTGCGTAGGTCGAGCCGCAGACTTCGCACGAATCGCCGTACTGATCCTTCGCGCCGCACTTCGGGCATTCGCCCTTGATGAAACGATCCGGCAGGAACATTTCCTTGACCGGGTCGTACGCCTGCTCGATGTCGCGCGCTTCGATCAGGCCCTGCTCCTTGAGGGCGAGATAGACGCTTTCGGACAATACGCGGTTCTCTTCGGAATCCGTCGAGTAATAGTTATCGAACGAGATGTTGAAGCTGTCGAAGTCGCGCTTGTGTTCCGTCCAGACGCGATCGATCAGTTGCTTCGGCGTGAGGCCTTCCTTCTCGGCACGCAGCATGACGGGCGTGCCGTGCGTGTCGTCTGCCCCGACGTAGTACACCTCATGGCCCTGCATTCGCATGAACCGTACCCAGATGTCGGTCTGGATGTATTCCACCAGGTGACCGATGTGGATCTGGCCATTGGCGTACGGCAGTGCGGATGTAACGAGAATGCGGCGGGACATGTGGATTGACTGTGGTGGGTTGAGGGATGCAGGAAAGGACGATTCTAGCAGGCGAGGCGGGTTGACGCCCAAACCGGCGCGCCGGATGACGAATTCGTCCGCGCGCGGCGCACGGGACAAAGCGAGCGGCCAAAAAAAAGCCGGAACCAGGTTCCGGCATAACTAGGCACACGTAACGTCAATAACAAAGAGGAGATGAAAGCGCCCACGGTAGGCACTTCCGAAGGGTCTGAGCGATAGGGCAGGGGATTAGTTCAACCAGCGTGCCGACTTTCGATGCTGCGTCGCAGCATGCGTGTGGCGGAGGAGCCGTCAAACGCCCGCCCGGCGGGGCGGGCAGGCGTTTGAACGGGTGACTCGGTAACGTCGGCGGGATTAGCCGCGCGGCGCTTGCTGTTGTTGCGGGGCTTGCAGCAGGATTTCGACGCGACGGTTCTGGGCACGGCCCTCGGCTGTCGCATCGGAGGCGACCGGCTGGCTCGACCCGACGCCAACGCCTTGCAGGCGGTTTGCGGCCACACCACGGGAAGTCAGGAACTGAATGACGCTGTTGGCGCGATTTTGCGACAGCGGAATGTTGATCCGGTCGCCGCCCGTGCTGTCGGTATGCCCGATCACGCGTGCGGTGATGCCCGGGTTCTGGTTCATCGAGTTGGCCAGATCGGTGAGCACTGCCGCGAAGTTAGGCTTGATGGCGTACTGGTTGGTGTCGAACGTCACGTCGCTCGGCACGTTGACCTGGAGCTGGCCGTCCGGACGCTCGGAGATCTGCGTGCCGGTGCCGGCCGTGTGGCCGCCCAGCGTGTTCTTGATCGATTGCCAGTTGTAGCCCGTGGCGCCGCCGGCGGCCGCGCCGACCGCAGCACCGATCAGGGTGCCCGTGGTATTGCCACCGATGAGGTTGCCAAGACCCGCCCCGACGGCCGCACCGACACCGGTACCGACTGCCGTGTTCGTGCCCTGCTGCGTCTGGCACCCGGCGAGCATGGCGGCTGCGACCAGTACGAGCGCGGAAGCGCGCAGAGTGTTCTTGTTCATTTGAGGCTCCTTATCGATTAGCTAGCTGTGATGAAACACGCGTAAGCACTTCGTCGAAGCACGCGCGCGCCGCAGGGGTTTTAAACCTGTCGGCGCGACGTCTTTTACAATAGCGCTGAGCTTCAACCGCAGGCAAGGACAAATTGCCGCGACGGCTGGTTCCCCATAACACGCGCGCCTCGAATGCTAGTCGAGAGCGTGCGCCACGGTTGTTACAAGTTGTTAGCGCCATGCCGGGCCCGCCCGGGGCGCCTCGACAGAGCGAGAGACCCATATGGAAGTCGCCCAAATCAATGAAGTGCTGCGTGGCATCGTCGACCCGGATACGGGCCTGGACCTGATCGCCGGAAAGTATGTGAAACAGGTCGATGCCGGGCACGGTCACGTCGGTATCGATATCGAGTTCGGCTATCCCGCCAAAAGCCAGTTCGAAGCGATGCGCGCCCGCATTACCGACGCCGTCGGCAAGCTGCCCGGGGTGGAGCGCGTTGCCGTGCACATCGACCAGAAGATCGTATCGCACGCCGTTCAACGCGGGGTGAAGCTCCTTCCCAATGTCAAGAACATCGTCGCCGTGGCCTCGGGCAAGGGCGGCGTGGGCAAGAGCACCACGGCGGTGAACCTCGCCCTGGCGCTCGCCGCCGAAGGCGCCGCGGTCGGCGTTCTCGACGCCGATATCTACGGCCCGTCGTTGCCGACGCTGTTGGGCATTCACGGCAAGCCGGCGTCGACGGACGGCAAGACGCTCGAGCCGATGGTCGGCCACGGTCTGCAAGCCAGCTCCATCGGCTTTCTCATCGAGCCGGACAATCCCATGGTCTGGCGCGGCCCGATGGTCACGCAGGCGCTCGAACAACTGCTCAACCAGACGAACTGGAAAAACCTCGATTACCTGATCGTCGACATGCCGCCGGGCACGGGCGACATCCAGCTCACGCTCGCGCAGAAGGTGCCCGTCACGGGCGCGGTCATCGTCACGACGCCGCAGGATCTGGCGCTGCTCGACGCGCGCAAGGGTCTCAAGATGTTCGAAAAGGTCGGCGTGCCGATTCTGGGGCTGATCGAGAACATGAGCCTGCACATCTGCTCGAACTGCGGTCACGAAGAGCCGATCTTCGGCGTGGGCGGCGGCGAGCGCATGAGCCACGATTTCGACGTTGACCTGCTGGGCAAGCTGCCGCTGGAGATGAGCATCCGCGTGCATGCCGACGCCGGCATGCCGAGCGTGGTGGGCGACCCGGACGGTCGCGTGGCCGAGCTGTACAAGGCCATCGCCCGCAAGGTCGCGGTCAAGATCGCGGCCAAGCAGAAGGACATGACCAGCAAGTTCCCGTCCATCGTGGTGCAGAACACGTAAGGACTGCGCTGCCGGGGCCGGGCGGCCCCGCGCGGAGCGGTGCGAGTCAAAACCTCACCGCACCGCAACAATCGCGTAAAATACGCCCACTTTTTACGTACCACCCCAATTCAGGCCCAGACATGAGCATCAAGTCCGACAAATGGATCCGGCGTATGGCCGAAGAGCACGGCATGATCGAGCCCTTCGAACCGTCCCAGATCCGGTATTCCCAGGACGGGCAAAAGATCGTCAGTTACGGCACGTCGAGCTACGGCTACGACATCCGCTGTGCGCCTGAATTCAAGGTCTTCACGAACATCAACTCGACGATCGTCGACCCGAAGAACTTCGACGAGAAGTCCTTTGTCGATGTCGAGAGCGATGTCTGCATCATTCCGCCGAACTCGTTCGCGCTCGCCCGTACCGTCGAATACTTCCGTATTCCGCGCAGCGTGCTCACCGTGTGCCTCGGCAAGTCGACGTATGCCCGCTGCGGCATCATCGTGAACGTGACGCCGTTCGAACCCGAATGGGAGGGCTACGTGACCCTGGAGTTCTCGAACACGACGCCGCTGCCGGCCAAGATCTACGCCAACGAAGGCGTGGCTCAGGTGCTGTTCTTCGAATCCGACGAAGTCTGCGAGACCTCGTACAAGGATCGCGGCGGCAAGTATCAGGGACAGCGTGGCGTCACGCTGCCGAAAACCTAGCCTGATACGCTAGACACTCGCCGCCGGTGAGCATCCTCAATATCGCAATGCCCCAGAGCCACGGCCATGTCGGACCGTGGCTCGTTCTTTTGTCGAAGGAACGCCAATGAAATTCCGTTTTCCGATCGTCATCATTGACGAGGACTTCCGCTCCGAGAACATTTCCGGATCGGGGATTCGCTCCTTGGCGGAGGCCATCGAGGCCGAGGGCATGGAAGTCAACGGTCTCACCAGCTACGGTGACCTGACCTCGTTCGCGCAGCAGGCCAGCCGCGCGTCGAGCTTCATCCTGTCCATCGACGACGACGAGTTCGGCACGTTCTCGAGTGAAGCGGGCGGCGAAGGCGAGGGCGAACTGGCGCTGGCCATCATCAACCTGCGTGCCTTCGTGCAGGAAGTGCGTCGTCGCAATCCGGATATTCCGATTTTCCTGTACGGCGAGACGCGCACCTCGCGCCACATCCCGAACGACATCCTGCGCGAGCTGCACGGCTTCATTCACATGTTCGAAGACACGCCGGAGTTCGTGGCGCGTCACATCATCCGTGAAGCCAAGTCGTATCTCGACTCGCTGCCGCCGCCGTTCTTCCGCTCGCTCACGCACTACGCGGCCGACGGTTCCTACTCGTGGCACTGCCCGGGGCACTCGGGCGGCGTGGCGTTCCTCAAGAGCCCGGTGGGGCAGATGTTCCACCAGTTCTTCGGCGAGAACATGCTGCGTGCAGACGTCTGTAACGCTGTGGAAGAACTCGGCCAGTTGCTCGATCACAACGGCCCGGTCGGGGCGTCGGAGCGTAATGCGGCACGCATCTTCAATGCCGATCACCTCTTTTTCGTGACGAACGGTACGTCGACGTCGAACAAGATCGTCTGGCACGCCACCGTGGCGCCGGGCGACATCGTGGTCGTCGACCGTAACTGTCACAAGTCGATCCTGCACGCGATCACCATGACGGGCGCCGTGCCGGTGTTCCTCACGCCCACGCGCAACCACCTCGGCATCATCGGCCCGATTCCGAAGTCGGAATTCGAGCCGGAAGTCATTCGCGCCAAGATCGAAGCGAACCCGTTCGCCCGCGAAGTGCTGGAGCGTGACCCGAACGCCAAGCCGCGTATCCTGACGATCACGCAGAGCACGTACGACGGCGTGATCTACAACGTCGAAATGATCAAGGACGTGCTGGGCAACAACATCGACACGCTGCACTTCGACGAAGCCTGGCTGCCGCACGCCGCGTTCCACGAGTTCTATCGCGACATGCATGCCATCGGCGAAGGCCGTCCGCGTTCGTCGGAAGCGACGATTTACGCCACCCACTCCACGCACAAACTGCTCGCCGGCATTTCGCAGGCGTCGCAGATCGTGGTGCAGGATTCGGATGCGCGCACGTTCGATACGTACCGCTTCAACGAGGCGTACCTGATGCACACGTCGACCTCGCCACAGTACGCGATCATCGCGTCGTGCGACGTGGCGGCGGCCATGATGGAGCCGCCGGGCGGTACGGCGCTGGTCGAGGAATCGATCGTCGAGGCGCTCGACTTCCGTCGCGCCATGCGCAAGGTGGATCAGGAGTACGGCGATTCGTGGTGGTTCTCGGTGTGGGGCCCGGAGAATCTGGGCGACGAGGGCACGATTCAGCGCGACGACTGGGTGCTGCGCGCGAACGACCGCTGGCACGGCTTCGGCGATCTGGCCGATGGCTTCAACATGCTCGACCCGATCAAGGCGACGATCATCACGCCGGGGCTGGACGTGGACGGCGAGTTCGGCGAAAGCGGCATTCCGGCGGCCATCGTTACCAAGTATCTGGCCGAGCACGGCATCATCGTCGAGAAGACCGGTCTGTATTCGTTCTTCATCATGTTCACGATCGGTATCACGAAGGGTCGCTGGAACTCGATGGTGACCGAGTTGCAGCAGTTCAAGGACGACTACGATCACAACCGTCCGCTGTGGCGCGTGCTGCCGGAGTTCGTGGCGCAGTTCCCGCGCTATGAACGCATCGGTCTGCGCGACCTGTGCGACCAGATCCACAGCGTGTACAAGGCGAACGACGTTGCGCGCGTGACCACCGAAATGTATCTCTCGGACATGCAGCCGGCCATGAAGCCGACGGACGCCTTCTCGAAGCTGGCTCACCGCCAGATCGACCGGGTGCCTATCGACGAACTGGAAGGTCGCGTCACGAGCGTGCTGCTCACGCCGTATCCGCCGGGTATTCCGCTGCTGATTCCGGGCGAGCGTTTCAACGCGGCCATCATCGAGTACCTGCGTTTCGCGCGCGACTTCAACGAGCGCTTCCCGGGCTTCCATACCGATATCCACGGTCTGGTGGTCGAGGACGTGGACGGACGTCCCGAGTACTTCGTGGACTGCGTGCGTCAATAAGCGACGTCCGGTGACAGCGCTCACCGTGCAGATAACGGCAATGTGGCCCCACGCGAAAGCGCGGGGCCCTTTTGTTTTAGGCGCTGTATTTGGCATGAGGCGTGTCATCCACGCGGCGCGCTATACGCCGTTTTCGATGTGATAGCTTGCGGCAAGTGCTCGTGCGTCAATAGCGCGGTCGAACGTACGCGTCAAAATTCGGGACAAGCGGCGGTGAAATCACGCCAAATTTCCGCAAATCGATGTGATGCGGCACAAAACCCGAGTTTTGTGGCCCGACTCGACTTCGCTATTTTTGGGATGTTTCCCATCAATTCGCACGGTGTCGATTGCTAAACTCGTCGCACTTTTTGTCGCGGGGAAATGCATGGAAATTACCTGGGAATTAGCGTTCGGCACATACGGCACGCTGGTTTGCGCCACGTTGGTCCTGTTACTCGGACGCAAGCTGGTCGGGTGGATCGGTCCGCTGCGGACTTACAGCATTCCCGAGCCAGTGGCCGCAGGGTTGCTCGTCGCGCTCGGCACGCTGACGCTGCGCGAGGTCGGCGACGTCGAACTGAAGTTCGATACGACCTTGCAAGGGCCACTGATGCTGGCGTTTTTCGCGACCATCGGCCTTTCGGCGAATCTGGCCAGCCTTCGTGCGGGCGGCAAGCGTCTGGTGCTGTTTCTGGGGATCGTGGCGGCGATGCTCGTCATGCAGAACGCCATTGGCGTGGGGCTGGCGATGTCGATGGGATTGCCGCCGGGGGTCGGGCTGCTGGGCGGTTCGATCACGCTTGCGGGCGGACATGGGACGGGCGCGGCATGGGGCGAGACGCTCACCACGCGCTATGGCGTGCAGTCGGCGCTGGAAATCGCGATGGCCTGCGCGACCTTCGGGTTGGTGCTGGGCGGCCTGTTGGGCGGTCCGGTGGCGCGCTATCTGGTCGGGCGACTCGGGCGTGCGGGCGTGAGCGTGCCCGGGGTCGATGCCGCGAAAGATGCCGCCCCGGAGGGCTTCGAGCAACCGCACACGGTGCGACTGATTACGGCGCAGGCGCTGATCGAGACGGTGGCGATGATCGCCATCTGCCTGTTGGGCGGGGAGATCGTGGCGCGCTGGCTGTCGGAGACGCCGTTCGAGTTGCCGACCTTCGTGTGCGTGCTGTTCACCGGTGTCGTGGTACGCAACGTGTTGTCGCTCGTAGGATATGAAGTCTTCGAGCGTTCGCTGTCGGTGCTGGGCAACGTCAGCCTGTCGTTGTTTCTGGCGATGGCGCTGATGTCGCTGCGCCTGTGGGACCTCTCGACGCTGGCGTTGCCAATGATCGTGATTCTGGTCGTGCAGGCCGTGGCGATGGCGGCATTTGCGATCTTCGTCACGTTCCGCGCCATGGGCCGAAATTACGATGCTGCGGTGCTGGCTGCCGGCCACTGTGGCTTCGGTCTCGGCGCGACGCCCACGGCCATTGCCAACATGCAGGCGGTGACGGAGCGCTTCGGTCCGTCGCACATCGCCTTCCTGATCGTGCCGATGGTCGGCGCGTTCTTCATCGACATTCTCAACGCTCTCGTCATCAAGGGATTCCTGTCGTTGCCAGTGTTTTGAGTGCGAAAAAAATGCCACCCTCTGAACTGCACCCCAAAAGTTGGACGTAAATCCAACCTTTGGGGTGTTTTTCATGAGCGCGCGCTTCGATCTGCGAGAGGCCGCCAGTGTTTCTCGCTGGCAACGCCAGTATCATGAGGGCGGAATCCACGCTCTGGAGCCGCGCCCCAAAGGCCGACGCCCATCTGTTATGTCCCCGCTCAGTCCCTCAGCCCCTCCCCCCAAAGAGAATGACACTCGCACCCGCGAGGAATTGCTCGAAGAACTTGAATATTTGCGTGCGGAGAACACGTATCTAAAAAAGCTCGATGCCCTGCTCAAGCAAAAGGAGCAGGGCCAGTACCAAACGGGGCAAAAGAAAAAGCGCAAATAGTGCGCGAGTTACGCTCGCAATACTCACTGGTTAACGGCGAGATCATCGCTTGGCAGACCGGTGAGCGGCCTCACTGCGGCTTCGTAGGCAAGATGCTGGATCAAGCTATGCGGCGCCTGACTGGCAAGCAACGCCCCGTCTTGCACTCCGATCAAGGCTGGCAATATCAGATGAGCGACTGGCAGCGCAAACTTGCACAAAACGGCGTCGAGCAAAGCATGTCGCGACGGGGAAATTGCCTGGACAACGCCGCTATGGAAAGTTTTTTCGCTACGCTCAAGACAGAGTTTTTCTATCTGAACCGGTTCGAAAGCACCAAGCAATTATGCGATGGCTTGCGCGCATACATTCACTACTACAATCACGAACGCATCAGCCTCAAACGAAACGGGCTGAGTCCTGTGCAATACAGAACTCAGCCCGTAGACGTGCGCTGAGCAAACTTGTCCGTCTAACTTTTTGGGGTCAGTTCACTCGGGTGGCATTTTTCTTTGGTGCAGAAGCGCAGATGATGCGCGCGCTGTGCCCGGTGCTTACTTCGCCAGTTTCGCGCGGGCGGCCGCGATGGCGCGCTGCACCTGCGCCGGCGCCGTGCCGCCGATGTGGTTACGGCTGGCGACCGAGCCTTCGAGCGTGAGGTATTCGAAGACGTCTTCACCGACGAGTGGCGAGAACTTCTGCAACTCGGCGAGCGACAGGTCCGCCAGATCGATGTCGCGGTCCGAACAGATCTTCACGGCATGGGCGACGATTTCATGCGCGTCGCGGAACGGCAGCCCCTTCTTCACGAGGTAATCGGCCAGATCGGTCGCCGTCGAGAAGCCTTGCAGCGCGGCGTTGCGCATGTTGGCTTCGCGCACCTTGATGCCCGGCACCATGTCGGCAAAGATTCGCAGCGTGTCGATCACGGTATCGACCGTGTCGAACAGCGGTTCCTTGTCTTCCTGATTGTCCTTGTTGTATGCCAGCGGCTGGCCCTTCATCAGCGTCAGCAACGCCATCAGGTGGCCATTCACGCGACCGGTCTTGCCGCGGGCAAGTTCTGGCACGTCCGGGTTCTTCTTCTGCGGCATGATCGAGCTGCCCGTGCAGAAACGGTCGGCCAGATCGATGAAGCCCACGCGCGGGCTCATCCACAGCACCAGTTCTTCCGAGAAGCGCGAGACGTGCGTCATTACCAGCGCTGCGGCGGCGGTGAATTCGATGGCGAAGTCACGATCCGACACCGCGTCGAGGGAGTTCGTGCAGACCTCTTCGAAGCCGAGCGTCGCGGCAACGCGCTCGCGATCGATCGGGTAGCTCGTGCCGGCCAGCGCCGCGGCGCCCAGCGGCAGACGGTTCACGCGGCGGCGCACGTCGACCATGCGCTCGGCATCGCGGCTGAACATCTCGAAGTAAGCCATCAGGTGGTGACCGAACGTCACCGGCTGTGCCACCTGCAGATGCGTAAAGCCCGGCAGGATCGTGGCGCTGTGCTGCTCGGCCAGATCCAGCAGCGCACGGCGCAGGTCGCCGAGGTGCTTGCCAATGCTGTCGATCTCGCTGCGCAGCCACAGGCGAATGTCGGTGGCGACCTGATCGTTACGCGAACGGCCCGTGTGCAGGCGCTTGCCGGCGTCGCCGATCAGCGCGGTGAGACGGGCTTCGATGTTGAGGTGGACGTCTTCGAGATCCAGTTGCCACTCGAACTGACCGCCTTCGATCTCGCTGCGAATCTGCGTCATGCCTCGCTGGATGTCGGCCAGGTCCTGCGCGCTGATGATGCCTTGCGCAGCGAGCATGTCGGCGTGAGCGAGCGAACCTTCGATGTCGAACAGCGCGAGTCGCTTGTCGAAGAACACCGACGCGGTATAGCGCTTGACGAGATCGGAAACGGGTTCGGAAAAGCGTGCCGACCAGGCTTCGCCTTTCTTGTGGAGTTGGGAGGTCATTGTCGTAGCGTGGCTAATCGTGGGCCCGTTCAGGCCCGTGGGCGCAAACCGTGGCAAAGCACGGCAAACCGCGATTATACAGCCCCGGCGCCCTTGCTACGACAGCCCTGAGCCGGGAAGGCGGCCAGCGGCGACCCCGGGACGGGGGCCGGCCGCGTTACGGCTCAGTTCGCCATCGATAACGTCCAGACGCGCGGCGGCGCCGACAGGCACAGGCCGGAGGTCGCTTCGTCGAACGCCGCCCGTTGCAGGGCTTCGAGTTTCGCCGCTTTGGCGATGCGCTCGCGGGCCTGATGGATGCGGGCCATTCGCGTCGGATCGTCGGGCAGGGCGCAAAGGCGTCCGAGGTCGTGCATCAGCGAGGTGCCGAGCTTGTCGAGCGCCGGCCGCAGCCGGGTGCTCAGGTCGACCGGCTCGCCCGGTGCACTGCCGTCGCGGGCCCAGCGCGCCAGCAAGGCCGTCTGCACGAGCTTGCCCGCTTCGATTTGCAGGCGGAAGAAGGTGCGCGCCTGCGCAGGCGTCAGCCCGAACTGGCTGGCGCGCTCGCCCACGCTGTCGAGCAGCGCCTGCTCGCGCGGCGTGTCCTGCACCGGCTTGCCCGAGGCGTATTTGTTTCTGGCGACCGCTTCGCTGATCGCAAGGCGCGCGAGAATGCCGTTCATCAACGGATCCAGCACCGGGTCGACGACGGGCCGGGGCTTCGACGGCTCCGGCGGGGATGCGGCGAGCGTTTGCGAGACGACACGCGCCGCGAATCCGCGCACGCCGTGCGGTGCGGTCGCAATGGCATAGGACGAGAGGGCAGACGCCCGGGCGCTCTGCTCTGGCGCGGCGCTGGTGGCGGGTGTGGCATGCGCGCTGGTGCAGACGGCAAATGCGGCGGACGCTGCGGTCGCGACGCACGCCGCGAGCCGAGCTGCCCGCCGTGTCAAGGTAACGTGCGCAGGTCGCGTCGGCACCGGATGCGTCCGGTACGCCCGGTTCGCCCGGTGTGCATTAAGGAAATGATCGGAATGCATGATGGATTGGCCCCCCGGCAGCCATCGAGTCGAATGCGTCGAAATATACCGCGCTATCCATGGGCTGTCGTTGAGGAGATTCCCAAGGGCGCATGAGCCACCTTTGGGTATCCCGTCGCCATCCATCCGGTGTGCCTGCTCCGCGCCAGCGTCGGCACGGAGCAGAACCGGACAGCTTTTTCGGACGTCAGCCGGTATTGCGCAGCCCGGCGGCAATCCCGTTGATGGACAGGTGAATGCCGCGACGCGCCCGCTCGTCCGATTCCCCTGCGCGATGCCGACGCAGCAACTCGACCTGCAAGTGATTGAGCGGATCGAGATACGGGAAGCGGTTCTTGATCGAGCGCGCGAGCATCGGGTTGTCCGCCAGACGCTCCTCGTGCCCGGTGATGAGCGCGAGCGCCTGCGACGTGCTCTGCCACTCGGCGACGATGCGGTTGAACACGCGCTTGCGCAGCTTCTCATCCGGCACCAGCTCGGCGTAACGCGATGCCACGGCCAGGTCCGTTTTCGAGAGCACCATGTCCATGTTCGAGAGCAGGTTCGCAAAGAACGGCCAGCGCTTGACCATCTGACGCAGCGTGTCGAGACGCTTGTCGCGCCCCGCCTTGTCTTCCTGGCTGGCCTTCGCGGGCTTGCCGGACTTGCCGCCATCGCCGTCGAGATAGGCGCTCACCGCGCTGCCGAAGCCGTACCAGCCGGTAAGCAGCAGTCGGCATTGGCCCCACGAGAATCCCCACGGAATGGCGCGCAGGTCTTCGATGCGGCGATGCTTCGGATCGGAGAACTTGCGCGACGCGGGACGCGAGCCGATGTTCAGTTCGGCGATCTCCGCAATCGGCGTGGCCGAGAAGAAGTAGTCGGTAAAGCCGGGCGTTTCGTACACCAGATCGCGATACGCGGCGAACGCCGTATCGGAGAGCGTCTGCATGACCGCTTCGAACGCGGCCAGACGCGGCGGCTGATTGCGGCTCGGCAGCAGGGTGGCTTCGAGCGTCGCGGCGACGATGGTCTCCAGATTTCGGCGTCCGATCTCCGGGTTCGCGAACTTGCTGGCGATGATCTCGCCTTGCTCCGTCAGACGGATCTGCCCGTTCACCGTGCCCGGCGGCTGCGACAGGATGGCCTGATAGGTCGGGCCACCGCCGCGACCGACCGTACCGCCCCGGCCGTGGAACAGCCGCAGGCGGATGCCCTTCTCCTCGAACAGCCGCACCAGCGCCAGTTCGGCCTTATAGAGCTCCCAGTTGGACGTGAGGAAGCCGCCATCCTTGTTGCTGTCGGAGTAGCCGAGCATGACTTCCTGCTCGCCGCCTTGTTGCGTGACGACCGCCGGCATGCCCGGAATGTCGAAGAACTCGCGCATGATGACCGGCGCGTTGCGCAAGTCGGCGATCGTCTCGAACAGCGGGATGACCATCGCGCCGACCTTTGGCTCGACCGGCTTCGCGCCGTCGCTGCCGAGTGCGCCCTGAAAGAGGCCCGTCTCCTTTTGCAGCAACATGACTTCCACCAGATCGCTCACGGTTTCCGTGTGCGAAATGATGTAGTTGCGTACGGCGCGCGCGCCGAACCGGGCACGGATGTCGCGCGCGGCGCAGAACACGGCCAGTTCGTCGCGGGTGCGTTGCGAGTATTCGAGGTACGGCGAAAAGAGCGGGCGGGCTTCGCGTAGTTCGCGCAGCAGCAGGGCGAGTTTCTCGTGCTCGTCGAGCTTCGCGTAATTCGCTTCGACGCCGGCCTTTGCGAACAACTCCGCAATGACCGCTTCGTGAACGTCCGAACTTTGACGCAGGTCGATGCTCGCGAGATGGAAGCCGAACACCTCGGCAGCACGCACCAGCGGTCCGAGGCGCCGAGAGATCAGTGCGCTGCCGTGATGCGCCATGAGCGATGCGACGACCGTGTTCAGATCGGAGATGAATTCGCTGGCGTCGAGGTACGGGCTGGCATTGCCGACGGCGCCGCGATGCGGTACGTGACCCACCCACTCGCGGGCGGTCGCGGCCAGTCGCGCGTACACGCCGATCAGCGCGCGCCGGTAGGGTTCGTCGGTGCGGTGCGGGGAGTCGTCCGGCGAGCGGCGGGCGAGCGTGAGCAGGGCGTCGCTGGCGCCGGCGAGCAGATGCGAGACGGAGAGTTCCGCGCCGAGCGAGTGCACCTGTTCGAGGTAGTGCGCGAAGATTTCCGTGGCCTGACGCGTGATCGCCAGTTGCAGCGTCTGTGCGGTGACGTTCGGGTTGCCGTCGCGATCGCCGCCGATCCAGCTGCCCATTTGCAGGAAACGCCCGAGACCTTCGGAGCGCACGCTCGGCACGGCGTCGTGCAGCTCGGCGGCGACGTCGTCATACAGCGCGGGAATTTCCGTCAGGAACGTGCTGCGGTAGTACGACAGCGCGTTTTCGATTTCATCGGCCACCGTCAGTCGCGAGCTGCGCAGCATGCGCGTCTGCCACAGCGTGGTGACGTAGGCGCGCATCGATTCCGTGTTGCGCGCCGACTCGCGTTCGGTGAGGGCGTCGTCACGGTGTTCGAGCAAGCGCGCGATTTCGCGTTCGGCGTCGAGAATGCTCTTGCGCTGAACTTCGGTCGGGTGGGCGGTGAGCACCGGCACGATGAGCGCGCTGGCGAAGAAAGCTTGCAGCGTGGCGGGGTCGTCGCGCCCGGCGTCCTTCAGGCTTTGCAGCGCGGCGCTCAGGCTGCCCGGTTGGGGGCGGCTGCCGGCCAGCGCGTGCACGCGGCGGCGGCGGTTGTGGTGACGATCCTCGGCAATATTGGCCAGATGCGAGAAGTAGCTGAACGCCCGCACGACCTGAATGGCCTTCTCGTTGGTCAGGCCGTTGAGCAGCGTGTCGAGCGCTCTGGCCGCGCTGCGGTCGCCTTCGCGGTGAAAGCGCACGGCGTTCTGACGGATGGTCTCGACCAGATCGAAGGCGTCGCTCCCCTGTTGCTCGCGCAGTACGTCGCCGAGCAGACGGCCGAGGAAGCGGATGTCCTCACGCAGCGGGGCGTCCTTGTCCTCGCGCGAGCGACGGACCTTGGGCGTTGCCGTGGATGGGGGGGCCTTGACCGCTGTGGCGGATGTCGCACCCGTGCGCGCCGTCTTGGCAGGACTTGATTGACCTGATGGACGTGGCGAGCGGGATGGGGGGGATGAAACCGCGGGTGCTGCCTTCGCGGGGGACGTCTTGCCGACCGACTTGGCCAGGCCCTCTTTCGGGGCTTTTGCCTTTGCGCTGCTCTTCATGTCGCTCCTCTCGAGACCAGCCGTTCGGGCCGGTCAAGCGTGTTACCATTTTTTCTTTTGGTCTTCACGCGGTTGCTGAATGAACTTCGCTTCTCCTGAAACCCTGGTAATCGCTTCACGCGAGAGCCGCCTCGCCATGTGGCAAGCCGAACACGTTCGTGACGCGCTGCACAAATTATATCCGCAGTGTCACGTCAGTATTCTCGGAATGACCACTCGCGGTGACCAAATTCTCGATCGCTCGCTCGCGAAGGTCGGTGGCAAGGGGTTGTTCGTCAAGGAACTCGAGCTGGCGCTGGCCGACGGCCGTGCCGATCTCGCCGTTCACTCGCTCAAGGACGTGCCGATGCAATTGCCGGACGGCTTCACGCTGGCGGCCGTGCTCGAGCGCGAAGACCCGTGCGACGCCTTCGTGAGCAACGATTACGACAGCCTCGACGCCTTGCCCGCCGGGGCCGTCGTGGGCACATCGAGCCTGCGCCGGGAAGTCAGCCTGCGCACCCGTTATCCCCATCTCAAGGTCGCGCCGTTGCGCGGCAACCTCGATACCCGCCTGGGCAAGCTCGACCGGGGTGACTTCTCGGCCATCATCCTGGCCGCAGCAGGGCTCAAGCGCCTCGGGCTCGCCAGCCGCATCCGAGCGATCATTCCGACCGATGCGAGCCTGCCGGCGGCCGGTCAGGGTGCATTGGGCATCGAAGTGCGGGCCGGACGTCCCGAAATCCTGCAATGGCTCGCACCGTTGCACGATGGCAACACTACGCTGGCCGTGAGTGCCGAGCGTGCCGTGTCGCGTGCCCTCGGCGGTTCGTGTCAGGTGCCCTTGGGGGCGTACGCCGAATTCTCGCCGCAGGGGGAACTGGCGTTGCGTGCGTTCATCGCCTCGACCGACGGCGCGACGGTGCTGCGCGCGGCGGGTTCTGCCCGGGTGGCGCAGGGCGACGTGTTCGGCGCTGAAGCGCTGGGGCAGCGCGTGGCGCAGGAACTGATCGACGCGGGCGGGTTGGCGCTGGTGCCGCCGTCCGAGCCGAAGGACACCGCCGTTTGACGCCGCGCGCACCGCTGCCACCGGCGTCGCCGAACTCGGCCGCTACGGCGGGTACGCCTGCCACGTCCGTGCGCACTGTGGCCGTGAGCGCCGCACCGTGCGCGATCCTCACCCGGCCGGACGGGCAGGCCCAAACGCTGGCCCGTGCGCTGCACGCCGAAGGGATCGATACGCTCGAATTCCCGCTGTTGCACATTGCCGCGCAAGCCGATCCCGCAGCGCTGGCGGCGCTCGACGCGGCGCTAGCGTCGCTGTCGTCTTACGCGCTGGCCGTATTCGTCTCACCCAACGCTGTCATGCATGCGCTCGCGCGACTGACGTATCTGCAACCGGCGAACGGCGACGGGACGACGAACGCGGACGAGGTGAGGGGAGCGGGTGAAGCGGGGGCGCGCTGGCCGCAAACGTTACCCGTGGCCGTGGTCGGCCCCGGCAGCGCGCAGGCGCTGGCCGACGCCGGCATTGCGTCGCCCGGACATCGTGTCATCGTGCCGCCGGGCGGTCCCGACGCGCGCTTCGACTCCGAGGCGTTGCTCGAGGCGCTCGATCTGCCGGCGCTTGCCGGGCGACGTGTGCTGCTGGTTCGGGGCGACGGCGGTCGCGAATTGCTGGCCGATACGCTGCGGGCGAATGGCGCGCAGCTCGATATCGTGAGCGCGTACACGCGTCGTGCGCGCGCGCCCGATGCGGCGGCCTGGGCCGCGCTCGAAGCCCGGCTCGCCTCGCACGATGGCGCCGAGCGGTGTGCCTGGGTGCTGACCAGCTCGGAAGCGGTCCGGCACCTCGCTACGCTACTCGCGGCGCGCTATGGTACCCGTGACGGCGTGCATACCCCGGGCACCCCGCAAGTGCTGGCCCAAATCCTTGCCGCACCGTGCTTTACTTCGCATACCCGCATCGCAGATGCCGCGCGCTCGGCGGGGTTTGATAGGATTACGCAGTGCGCGCCCGGCGACGACAACTTGCTGGCCGCACTCAAAACATGGGCGGATCCCATTCAAGTCAAGCATGACGACAGATAATCGCGTTCCAGAGTCTTCCCAGAACCCGTCGGTGTCGACCGGCACGACGGCGAATTCACCCGCTACCGGCGGCGCGGCCGCGGGGGCGACCTATAGCGCCGCCGGCAGTCCGCCGGCATGGCAACCGCCCGAGCCACCGCAGAAGCGTCGCGGTTCGGGGGCGGCGCTGCCGTGGCTGCTGTTCGTGCTGGTGTCCGCCGGCGCGGGCATCGGCGGCTGGTCGCTCAACCAGAAGCTCGACCGCGTGCAGCAGGAAATGGCGCGCCGTCAGCAGGCGGGCGACTCGCAGGTGATGCAGGCGCAGGTGCGCACCGCGCAGGCGCTCGATAACCAGCGCGACCTCCAGAACCGGCTCACCGCGCTGGAAGGCCGTGTGTCCGACTCGCGCAGTCAGCAGGCCGCGCTCGAACAGCTCTATCAGGAACTGGCGCATAACCGCGACGAGTGGGTGCTCGCCGAGACCGAGCAGATCGTCACGAGTGCGAATCAACAGTTGCAACTGACGGGCAACGTGCGCGGGGCATTGATCGCGCTGGAGGGCGCCGATGCGCGTCTGGCCCGCACCGGCGCGCCGCAACTCGCAGGCGTGCGCGATGCCCTGAAGAAGGACATCGACCGCCTCAAGGCCGTGCCCGCCGCCGATCTTCCGCAACTGACCGGCAAGCTCGATCAGGCCATCGCCATGATCGACACGTTGCCGTTGCAGGCCGAAGAACAGCGCGTCGCACCGAAGACGGACGCCAGCGGCCCGAGCGGTGCCGGCGAGACCGGCTGGACGGCCACCTGGCACCGTCTGTCCGGCGAGATGCTCGGCAGCCTCAAGCAACTGGTGCAGGTGCGGCGTCTCGACGATCCGGACGTGATGCTCGTCGCGCCCGAGCAGGGCGCCTTCCTGCGTGCGAACCTCAAGCTGCGCCTGCTTAACGCCCGACTGGCGCTGCTCGCGCGCAACGCCTCGGCGGTGCATAGCGACGTGCTGGTCGCGCAGGCCGCGCTCGACAAGTACTTCGACGCCAAGTCGCGCCGCATCGCCGCCGTCAAAACGTTGCTCGACCAGGTCGATTCAGGCTCGCGCACCATCGAACTGCCGACCCTTGACGCCAGCCTGACCGCCATCGGTCAGGTCAAGGACGTCAAGGAAAAGCCGTAAGGAGCCGGGCATGCGAGGACTGATCTGGTTGACGCTCCTGTTCGCGGTGGCGGCCGGCTTTGCCGTACTGGCCACGTTCAATCACGGGCAGGTGGTGATGCTGGTGCCGCCGTACCGGGTGGACGTATCGCTGAACCTGTTCGTGCTGGCGCTGCTGGCCCTGTTCGTTGCGCTGTACGTCATCATTCGGATCTTGCGCAACATCTACAAGATGCCGGAACGTGTCGCCGCGTACCGCAATCGCCAACGCAGCCGTCGCGCGAACATTGCGCTGCGCGACGCGGTGGCGAACCTCTTCGCCGGACGTTACACGCGTGCGGAAAAGGCGGCGCGCGAAGCGGCGGAGCAAGACGACAATCGTGGTGTGGCCGCGATCATCGGTGCGCGTGCGGCGCATCGCATGCGCGAGTTCGCGCGTCGCGATACGTGGCTGGCCGAAGCGCAGGGCGCGAATCTGGAAGAGGCACGCTTGTTGCAGACGGCCGAGTTGCGTGTCGACAATCGTGATGCACAAGGCGCGCTCGATGCGCTGACCGAGATGCGTGCGCAGGGCGCGCGACGCATGCAGGCGCAGCTCGTGGCATTGCGTGCGCATCAGCATCTCAAGCACTGGCCCGAGGTGCTGAACCTGCTCAAGATGCTCGAAAAGCGTGAAGCGTTGCATCCGGCGCTGGCAGCCAAGCTCAAGCAGACGGCCAGCGAAGGCATTCTGCGCGACCATCGTCACGATGCGGATGCGCTGCTCAAGTGCTGGCACGAGTTGCCGGCGGATGCCCGCACGTCGGCGCGTATCGCGGATGTCGCCGCCGAACTGCTGATTTCGCTGGACCGTCCGCGTGAAGCGCGCGATATCGTCGAAGCGGCGTTGGCCGAGCATTGGGACGCGCGCTTGCTGCGTCGCTACGCCGAGTGCGCGGGCGGCGACGCCCTGCCGCTCATCCAGAAGGCCGAAGCCTGGCAGCAGCGGCATCCGAACGATCCCGATCTGCTCTACGCGCTGGGCAAGCTGTGCCAGCACCAGCGGTTGTGGGGCAAGGCGCAGACGTTCCTCGAAGGCGCATTGCGTCACACCGACGACCGGCATTTGCAGCAGCGTCTGCATCTGTCGCTGGCGCAGCTCTTCGAAGGGCTGGGGCAGATGGATCAGGCCAATCGTCACTACCGGGCCTGCGCCACGGCTTGAGATACAGAGCGCCCATGGTTGACCGACAACACCCGCCGCGAGCGGGTGTTGTCGTTTATGGCGAATGCAACGATGGCGTGTCAGTCGTCAACGCCGCGCCCGGGCCTGACCCCAATGCAAAGGCACTATGGTGGGCATTGTTGAAATCGATTGAGAACGTGTGTCTGGTGTTTGCCGACGGGCGACTGTCGGTTGGCGCCTGGCGCGTCTCGTTGACGTTGGACGGTGTCCGGCGAGCGTCTGAGGGACCGGTTACGGGCGGCACGATAAGTCTCTCCTTGATGGGGGCGAACTGTGTACTGTGCGACACACCTCGCAGGCGCGTCTTTCACAATCCGTTCGAGTGAACGGCGTGAGGGGAAATCACAACCGACACCCGCGTCGATGCGGGTGTCGCGATGAACCGTACGGTAGCGCGGTCAGTCCATCATCGTGCGCTTGTACTCGTCGCAGACCGCTTCGAGGGTTGTGTCCAGTTGGCTCGTCAGATCGTCGAAGCCCCGGCGGCGGCATGTCGTGCGCAGGTCGTCGAGCATCTGGGCGCACTCGTCCGGCCCGAAGACCAGATAGTCGAAATCACCGCGCATCATGACGATCGGTTCGAGATGTTCGATGAGCGCTCGCGTGTCGTCGTCGGACAGGCGGTCGATGCGTTCCGAGATGGCTTCGACGACGGCTTTTACGTCGTCGGCAAACATACGCCGGTCGCTGCTCGTGAGGGAGCGTGCAATCGCCGCCATTTCGCCGGACGGCACCGCCCCGAGCAGTTCGGACGCCAGTTCGCGCCAGCCGCCGTGACCGGCGAACGTGCATGCCGCCTCGACGAGCGCCATGGCCGCAGGCGTCTGCTCCGCCTCGTTCAGCAAGCCGATGAAGCGTGCGAGGGGCACGAGACGTTGCGCCGTCGTGCACGCTCTCGAGCGCTGCATGCCGTCTAGCAAGTCGCGCCATTCGCTCGCGCGCCCGTCGGCTGGTCCATCCGCAATCGCATGGAGCCGGTGCGCCACCAGATGTTCGATGCTGGCATTCGTCGACGCTTGCGCCAGCGTCTGGGCGCCGTCGCCTGACGTCTTGCTGCAAGTGAGCAGCATGGCGCGCGCGGCATCCTCCGTACGCGCCTCGAAGCGCAACGCGAGTGCGACAACGCGCTCGAACGCCGTGGTCCAATGCGCAAGCGCCTGATCGGTCTCCAGACGTCGCAACAGCCCTTCGAGCAGATGACGGGCGTCGGCGTAGTGCCCCTTGTCGAGCACGACATCGACGGCGCGCGATGCCAGCGTGGCAAACCAGTCGGGGGCCTGCGCAGCGGGATCGCCGAGCACAAGCAGGGCCTTACGCAGCACAGGCTCCGGAATCGACGGACCGGTGCGATAACGCATGCCCGAGGTCGATGGCCTGGGGTCGAGCGCCGGGATCTCGCGCAGGGCGGACAGACGCTTCCAGTGCGCTGCGTGGGTGGCGTCGTCGCCACCGAGGGCCGTAGCGAAGTCGCGCTTGCCGATGGCAGGGCGCGTCACGCTCGTGGCGTCGTCGGTCGACAACGGGAGTTCGAACAGGCCAGTGAAGTCGACGCGCCAATCGCTGGCCGCAAGGCCCAACGATGGCTGCGACGCCATGAGAGGTGGCGACGGCACTGCGGGCAGTGTGTCGTCAGTGGGGCGCATCGCCGGTGGGCTGAGGGGGGCCTGAAACGCTTGCCAGAAATCGTGAGGGAAAAGGGAGCGCGAGGGCGTCGTAGATGTTGGGGAGTTTGAGGGGGGCACGGTCGTCACCCAAGTGGTCGACGTCGATGTCGTGTTGCACGTCGTGGTGGCATCGACCGGCAATGCGGTGTGAGTCAGACGTGAAGAAGGAAACAATGCGGACTCCTGACAGATCGTGAAGGAGCCCGCACTGTGCCGGGTTGTCCGGCGTGAGACTTTGCCGCTCGTGTCAGGGCTTTTCTGATTGGGCCGACGGGTTCAGGCGTTTGAGCACGCTTTGCAGATGGAATCCGGTGCCCGGATCGAACAAGTCGAATCGGTCGGAGATGGCGCGATGAATGTATTCCTGAGCCGCCGAGCGGTCTGCTCGTGCGTGCTCGATGAGTCCTTCGGCAACGTCTGCCCGGACCGCGTTGTCGTCGATCATCGCCAGTCCCTCATGAACGAACGCAATTCTGGCAGCGGGCGTTGCGCATGGCGTCGCCGATGCGATCAGGCGCCTGGCCAGCTGACTGGCCGCCAGGTGGCGGTTTTCGCCTTCGGGGATCAGTGTGATCGCGTTGGCGTGAAGGGCGATGTCGGCGATAGTCGACGCGATGGATTGGCGATCCAGCCGCTCAAAGGCTTTCGTCCACCCGTCGTAACGCTGCTCGGCGCGCATGTATTCAAGCTTCCAGATGGCGGTAGCGCGCCAAAGCTTGTCGGCGTCGGCCGTGCTAAAGCCCGTGAGATTTCGCTGTATTCCCCACGCGACCAGATGCTGCTTGTTGCCGAATACGGTCGCGGTTTGTCGGAAAAAGGCCTCGATCAATGGCGTTGCGCTCGCCCGTTGTTTCATGCCGCTGAAAATCTGGCCGACATACGTCGCCAACTCGCCGGGCTTGCCAATGGCGACGTAGAAGTTGTGCAGATACGAGATCACGAATTCCGCTGCGGGCGGTCGATGATCTTCCTGCAAGAGGTCGATGGCGTTCGCGAATGCCGCCAGTTTGGGGGGCGCCATGGTATCGCCTGGACCGGCTTCCCGGTGGGTCAGACAAAGCCATACTTCATAGCGGTTTGCCTGCGTGACGTTGAGCAAGTCGCCCAGTGTCATGGGCTGGGAGGTGGGAGACGCCGACACCGCACCGGTCATTTGATGGATCGGCGGGAGTTTGGCCAACGTGTCGGCACCGCGTGCACGCGCTGCGGCTTTCTCCGCCGCTGACGAGTCCGGTGTGCAGAAGGGGGACGTCTTCGTGCCGAAAACACGTTGCGTGATGTTGGAGAGGAAGCTGCCTGACGTGGTCGAACCCGGCGAAGCGGAACGCACGGCGTTGAGATCGCGCTGAATCGCCTGAGACGTCCCGGCCGCTGCCGATGATTGTCCGGTCGATTGCGGTGCGAATGTCGAATACTGCACGTGATTCGTAGGCTTTGCCCTCGATAGTGGTCCAGTGCCGCCCATGACGAACTCCTTGATGCGTGGAAAGGAGTGCTCACAGTGAGGCGGCTATCGATGAACCACTTTGGGGAATGTCGGCGAATTGCGGAGAACGGCACGGGGATGAGCGATACCTGCAAATCCCCGCGTGGGAAGGGCTTGAAATGATTTTTCAGATCGACGCCAGGCGATCCGACGCGTCTTACTCGATGGCCGAGGCTTCGTTCCCGGAGCTTTGACGCAGCGGAATTTCCGGCAGACGGCCCAGCGCGACGATCGCCAGCGCGGCGATCAGTGCACTGCCGCCGAAGAACGCGCCGAAGGCGATCCGCAGGTGTTCCGTCATCCCGGCCGGGGCGCCGCCGGGGCGCAGGAAGTCGGTGAGTTCGCGCGGAGCGCTACCGTCGTCGCCGGAGACCAGCAGGCCGACGATCAGCGCGCCGAACATTGCGACACCGATCATGCCGCCCAGCGCGCGGAAGAACGCATGCGCTGCCGTGGCAATGCCGATGTCGCGCGGCGCCACGGCGTTCTGTGTGGCCACCGTCATGACCGGCATCGCAGAGCCGAACCCGATCCCGACCAACCCGAGACAGATGCCGATGACCGTGAGCGGCAGCGACTGTACGCCGGCAGTGATGACCGCGAGTCCGATAAATGCCACCGGCAGGCCGATCTGCGGCGGCCGCTTGTAGTGCCCCGTCTTGCGCATGTAATGCCCGGCGCTGAGCGCGCCGACCACGATACCGAGCAGCGGCAATATCAGCATCAGCCCGGAACTGCTGGCCGATTCACCACGTTGCAGTTGCAGATAGAGCGGCACATAGATGCCGATGCTGATGTTGACCATCATCACCAGCACGGCCATCGTCGAGGTCATGCGAAACACGGGATTGGCGAGGAGCGCAACGGGCAACAACGGTTCGCGCACCGTACGTTGATGCCGCAGGAACACGGCGCCGATCACCACGGCGGCCACGACCAATCCACCGATTTCCGCCGACACCCACGCATAGCGATGCCCGCCCCACGTGAGCGCGAGCAGCAGGCAGACGGTGGCGACGATCAGCAGTAGCGAGCCGAGATAGTCGATGCTCGGCTTGCCCTCGCGACGCGGCAGACGTCGCAGCGCGCGGTCGCTCAGATAGATGGCGAGCAGACCGAGCGGAATGTTGATCCAGAAGATGAGCGTCCAGTTGAGGTACTGGGCGAACACGCCGCCCGTGACGGGCCCGGCCACGCCGGAGACTGCGAACATCCCCGAGATATAGCCCTGATAGCGGCCGCGCTCGCGTGGCGAAACGATATCCGCAATCACCGTGTTCGACAGCGCGATCAATCCGCCGCCGCCCAACCCCTGGACCCCGCGTGCAAGAATCAGCGCGAGCATGCTGGGCGCGAGCGCACACAGCACCGAGCCCACGAGAAAGACGGTGACGCTCACGGCGATCACGACGCGTCGCCCGAACAGGTCGGAGAGTTTGCCGACGATGGGCGTAATCGCCGTCGACGACAGCAGGTAGGCCGTGACGACCCATGAGACCGCATCGAAGCTGCCGAGGTCTCGGGCAATGGTCGGCAAGGCGGGCGCGACGATGGTCTGGTCGAGCGAGCCGAGAAACATGATGAGCAGCAAGCCGGTGAGGATCGACTTGACCTCGTTGGGCGTGAGCGAGACGCCGGCCGGCGTCGTCTGTGAGTCGTTGGCGGGCATGCGAATCTGCGAAGCGTAGGGGGCAGGGGAGGCAATCGCTCAGGGAGCAAAAAAACAAGCCGTCCCGAGCGGGGACGGCCTGATTCCTGGCAAACATGTTACTCCCACCGTGGCGACCCGGCCAGTCGCCCTGTGGCGTCTCGGTCTCGACGATCAAGACGCCGTTTCGACAAGCGAACTGCGTGTCGTGCCGACAGGCACGGCTACTGATTGACCAATCGGGCCGGGACCGCCAGCGTCAGCAACCCGCCCAGAATCATGAACACGGTGAGCAGGAACATGCCGCTGTTGGTGCTTTGGGTCGCGTCCTTGAGGAAGCCGATGAGATAGGGGCCCACGAACCCGGCCAGATTGCCCAGCGAGTTGATCATCGCGATGCCTGCGGCGGCCGCCGTGCCGCCGAGAAATGCCGTGGGCAGGCTCCAGAACAACGGCAGCACGATCATGATGCCCATCGTGGCGAGCGTGAGCGCGACCATTGCGAGTTGCGTGTTGTGGCTCCACACCGTCGAGAGGAACAGGCCGATGGCGCCGAGGAACGCCGGAATCGCGATGTGCCAGCGACGCTCGCCGCGCAGATCCGAGCGACGCCCCACAAGCACCATCGCGATCACCGCGAAGAAGTACGGAATCGCGGTGAGCAGCCCGATCTGCAACGGGTCCGTCACGCCGGTGCTCTTGATGATCGTCGGCAGCCAGAAGCCCACGCCATACAGGCCGATCACGAACGAGAAGTAGATGAGGCTCATCATCCACACGCGCGGGCTGGAGAAGACCTGACGCAGCGGCAGGTCTTCCTTGGTCAGTACGTCGCTCGCGATGTTGCGTTCGAGCAGCGCCTTCTCGTCATCGTTCAGCCATTTGGCATCGCGAATCCGGTCGTTGAGCACGAACAGCACGGCAATGCCGATCACGACCGACGGAATCGCTTCGAGCAGGAACATCCACTGCCATCCGGCCAGACCGTTCACGCCGCTCATGTCCTTGAGAATCCAGCCCGAGAGCGGTCCACCGATCAGGCCCGAGAGCGCCACGGCCGTCATGAACCACGCCGTCATGCGCCCGCGTCGCGAGGCCGGGTACCAATAGGTGATGTAAAGGATGATGCCGGGGAAGAAACCGGCTTCCGCCACGCCGAGCAGGAAGCGCATGACGTAGAACATCGACGGCGTGGTGACGTACATCGTCGCGCCGGAAATGATGCCCCACGAGATCATGATGCGCGCGATCCACACGCGTGCGCCCACCCGATGCAGGATCACGTTGCTGGGCACTTCGAAGATGAAGTAGCCGATGAAGAAGATGCCGGCGCCCAGACCGAACACCGTCTCGGAGAATTGCAGGTCGCCGACCATCTGCAACTTGGCGAAGCCCACGTTCACGCGGTCGAGATACGCGACCACGTAGCACAGCAGCAGGAACGGAATCAGCCGCCAGCCGACCTTGCGGTACGTGGCAGCTTCGAAGTCGGCATGGGGGGCGCCGGACATTGACGAGGGGGGCGTCGGAACGCTGTTCATACGGAATCTCCTCCGGTTTGACGAGGTGTTGTCTAGTTATGTTTGTGTGACAACTACGGGTGCTACCGACTGCTGGAAACGCAATGAACTTCGGCGTACGGATGTTGGGAGAGCTCGGGCAGCGCGCCTCAGATGCAGCGCCCGCCGTCGACTTCGAGGCACACGCCGGTGATGAAGGCGGCGTCGTCGCTTGCGAGGTAAAGACAGGCGTTGGCGATGTCCTGGGGGGTGGAGAAGCGTCCCAGCGGAATGCCCGCGAGGAATTTGGCGCGGTTCTCGGGCGTGTTGGGCACGCCCATGAATTCAGCGGTCAGGCCCGTGTCGCCGATGACCGGATTGACGCAGTTCACGCGAATGTTCTGCGGCCCGAATTCGGCGGCCATCGCCTTGCTTGCGGTGATCACGGCGCCTTTGCTGCCGTTGTACCAGACGAGGCCCGGGCGCGGGCGCACGCCGGCCGTCGAGGCAATGTTGATCATCACGCCACCGCCGCGCTGCTGGAAATAGGGGATGACCGCGCGCGCACTCCAGAAGATGCTTTTCACGTTTACCGCATAGACACGGTCGAACTCGGCCTCGGTGACTTCGAGCAACGGCTTGTTGCGGTGCGTGGTGCCCGCGTTATTGACCACGATGTCGAGACGTCCGAAACGCGTTACGGCTTCGTCGAGCAGCGTGACGTGATCGCCTTCGAGGGAAACGTCGCCGTACACGAACGCGGCGCGTCCGCCCGCGTCGGCGATCTCGCGCGCCACTCGCTCACCGGCTTCGCGATTCAGATCGTTCACGATGACCGCAGCGCCTTCGCGTGCGAACGTCCTGGCAATGCCTTCGCCGAATCCCGATCCGGCGCCTGTCACGATAGCCACTTTCTCTTGCAAACGCATGCCTTGTCTCCAAAGGTCCCTGATGTGCATTTTTCGACGCGAAGCGCCCGGTGGTCAGGGAGCCTTTGGCGCTTCACTGCGATCTGTTCGTTGCGACTATTTCAGGTGGCGTGATGCTGAGAACTGTCGGGGGCGGCGGATCAACCGTGCCGGATGGCGACGGTCTTGAGCGTCGTGAACCCGTAAAGCGCTTCGAAGCCTTTCTCACGACCGTGACCGGAATGCTTCATGCCGCCGAAGGGCAACTCCACGCCGCCGCCTGCGCCGTAGTTGTTGATGAAGATCTGTCCCGCGCGAATGTGGCGTGCCAGACGCATCTGTCGTCCGCCGTCGCGCGTCCAGACGCCGGCGGCCAGCCCGTAAGGCGTGCCGTTGGCCAGACGCACGGCATCCGCTTCGTCGGTGAACGGCATGGCGGCCAGGACCGGCCCGAACACTTCTTCACGCGCCAGACGATGCGTGTCCGGCACGTCGCGCAGTAGCGTGGGCGCCTGATAGAACCCCGCTTCGGGGGCGCTGCCGGTCACTTCGCCCTGCGACATGACGGCAATGCCGTCGTGCTGCGCTTCGGACAGGAAGTCCCATACGCGTTGCTGCTGACGGGCATTGATGAGCGGGCCGAGGTCGAGATCGTCCTGCGACGGTCCCACGCGCAGGCGTGCGAACGCGTCTGCCAGATGGGCGAGCACGGTTTCGTAGGCGTCGCGCTGCACGAGCAGGCGGCTGCCTGCTGAGCAGGTCTGCCCGGCGTTCTGCACGATGGCGTTCACGACCACCGGCAGCACGGCGTCCATGTCGGCATCGGCGAAGACGATCTGCGGCGACTTGCCGCCGAGTTCGAGCGTGACCGGTGTGTGGTGCTCGGCGGCCATCTGCGAGATCAGCGTGCCGGTCGCGGGCGAGCCGGTGAACGAGATGTGGTCGATGCCCGGATGCCGGGCGAGCGCGGCGCCGGCCTCGGCGCCATAGCCCGTCACGATGTTGAGCGCGCCCGCAGGTAGACCGGCTTCCTTCGACAGTTCGGCCACCCGCAGCAGCGACAGGCAGGCGTCTTCGGCCGGTTTGACGACACAGGCGTTGCCGGTCGCGAGGGCGGCGGCGACGCTACGGCCGAAGATTTGCAGCGGGTAATTCCACGGAATGATGTGACCGGTCACGCCATGCGGCTCGCGCACCGTAAAGACGGTGAAGCCCTGCTGATAGGGAATGGTCTCGCCATGGAGCTTGTCGGCCGCGCCGGCGTAGAACTCGAAGTAACGCACGATGGCCGCCGCATCGGCGCGCGCCTGCTTGAGCGGCTTGCCGGTGTCGCGGGCTTCGAGTTGCGCGAGTTCTTCCTGATGTCTGGCGAGCAGCGTCGATAGGGCGTATAGCGTGCGCCCGCGCTCGGCAGCGGCCATGTGGCCCCAGTCGCCGTCGAAGGCGGCGCGTGCCGCGCGCACGGCACGGTCGATGTCTTCGGCGTCGCCCCGGGCGATTTCGGTGAACGGCTGACCGTCGGACGGATCGATGACAGCAATGACCGTGTTCGCGGCACCTGCGGAAGCGGCGGAAACCCCGGCGCGTTTGGCGGGGGCAACCCACTGATTGCCGATGAAGTGTGTAGCTTCGGGCATGTCGACGGCACCTCGTGTGAAGGGTGGAGCCATTATCACTTAACTCACGAGAGCGTTGACCGCCGTATGGGTCACATCCGCATAAACACCTAAAATGAGCGCATTGCAATTAAAGATATTTTATTGCAATTTTTTCTCGCCTATCCTTGATTACAACAAATCGCCAGACGGGCGTCTGGCATGGCAACACCGCTCGTTGCGTACAGTCATAGCAGACGGCGAGGCACGCAGCGGGGCAGTCGAACCGACGCATTCAGGAGCAGGCAGGCAATGAACGACGCAGTCACGCAAGAGACCCTGTTGAACCGGTTGCAGGACGCGCTGGGCGCGGACGCCGTGCTCACGAGCGCGCCCGACACCGCCGGTTACACGGAAGACTGGCGCGGGCGCTACCGGGGCGAAGCCCTGTGCGTGGTGCTGCCGTCGTCGACCGAGCAGGTCAGCGACATTGTGAAGCTGTGCGCGGCTGCCGGGGTGCCGATCCTCCCACAGGGTGGTAATACGAGCCTGTGCGGCGGCGCGGTGCCGGCGACAGGCGGCCCGGCCCCTGTGATCCTGAATCTGGCGCGCATGCGTCATATCCGTCAGATCGACGCGGCCAACGGTTCGATGGTCGTCGAAGCTGGGTGCATTCTGAAAACCGTGCAGGATGCGGCGGCCGACGTCGGGCGTCTCTACCCGGTCAGCCTCGGCGCCGAGGGGTCGTGCCAGATCGGCGGCACGCTCTCGACCAATGCGGGCGGCACGAGCGTGCTGCGATACGGCAACACCCGCGAGAACGTGCTGGGTCTCGAAGTCGTGCTGGCCGACGGCACGATCTGGGACGGATTGCGTGCGCTGCGCAAGGACAACACCGGCATCGATCTCAAGCATCTGTTCATCGGCGCGGAGGGCACGCTGGGCATCATCACGGCGGCGGCGCTCAAGCTCCACCCGCTGCCCACGCATCACGCGCTTGCCTGGTTCGCCCCGCGCGATCCGGCTGCCGCGCAGCAGATTCTCGGCATGTTCCAGAACGTCTGCGGCTCGCGTCTGTCCGCGTTCGAAATCATGAATCGTCACCAGCTGGATCTGGTGCTGGCGAACGTGCCGAATCGCCGCAATCCGCTTACCGGCGCTCATGCCTGGCACGTGCTTGTCGAACTGGGCGACACGCGCGACGCCGAAGGGCTCGAAGCGGTACTGACCGAAACGTTGGGCGACGCCATCGAGAAGGGCCTGGTGGAAGACGCCGTCGTTGCCGCGAACGAAACACAGCGCGCCGACCTGTGGGAAGTGCGTCACAGCGTGAGCGAGGCGAACAAGAAGGCCGCCATCGGCCTCACGACCGATTGCGCCGTGCCGGTGTCGAGCGTTCCCGAATTCATCGAAGCGTCCACGCGTGCGGTGCATGCCATCGTGCCGGGGCTGGACATCGCCATCGTCGGCCATATGGGCGACGGCAACGTGCACTTCATTCCGATGTTCTCGTTCGCCGCGTGGGCGGCGCTCGCCGACAGCGCGGCCATGGGCGACGCGATGCGCGCCTGCGTGAACGACGTCGCGGCGCGTCTGTCGGGTACGTTCAGCGCGGAACACGGCGTCGGCCAGACGGGCCTGCCGCTGATGCAGCGCTACAAGGCACCGGCGGAGCTTGCCCTGATGCGCACCGTGAAGGCGGCGCTCGATCCGAACCAGCTGTTCAACCCGGGGCGCCTCGTTCCCTGAGCGGTCGGCACATCCACGACATTTTCGTTTTTCACGTTTTGCTGTTTGTTTTGCCATAACTGCGCGCGCGGCGGCTGTGCCGAAATCGCGTCCGTCGCCGCGCCCACCCTCCCAGTCAAGACCGGAGACCATGATGAAACGCAAGACCTCTGCAAGCCCGCTCGATTCCGTAGACAACAACGCAGCGTCGCTCGCACAACCGGGCCGTCGCACGGCCATGAAGACGGCGCTCGTCGGCGCGGCCGCCGTTGCCTTCCCGTTCGTGTGGACGCCCTCGCGCGCCGCGACCAAGCGCATCGTCGTGCGTGACGACGGCGGCATTTACACGAAGGCGTACGACGCCGTGTACTACAAGCCGTTCGCCAAGGCGACGGGCATCGAAGTCGTCGGTGTGCAGGCGAACGCCGAGCCGACCGCGCAGATCAAGAGCATGGTCGAAGCCGGCAGCTACACGTGGGACATGGCGAAGATCAGCCAGCCCGCGATCCTGCTGCTGACCGGCGGGGGCAAGGAGTATCTGGAGCGTCACGGTCTCGAGTCGGACCCGACCATCGCCAAGATCCCGAAGCAGTACATGTCGCCGTTCGGCGTGGGGACCAACGTCTACTCGACGGTGCTGGCCTATCGCACCGACGCGTTCAAGGGCCGCAAGGCGCCGACGTCGTGGGCCGACCTGTGGAACGTGAAGGACTTCCCGGGCCGCCGCTCGATTCGCAAGTATCCGTTCGACACCATCGAACAGGCACTGCTTGCCGACGGCGTTGCGCCGGGCTCGGTGTATCCGTGCGACTTCGACCGCGCGTTCAAGAGCCTGGACAAGATCGCCAAGCAGGTCGCCGTGTGGTGGACGACCGGTGCACAGGTCGAGCAGATGCTCGGCTCGGGCGAAGTGGACATGGTCGCCACGTGGGCCTCGCGTGCGCAGTCGGCACAGGCCAACGGCGTGCCGGTCGAGATCGTCTGGAACCAGAACATCTGGGGTGTCGATAACTGGTCGATTCTCAAGGGCACGCCGAACGCGGCCGCTTGCCGCGAGTTCATCAAGTTCGCGAGCGATCCGAAGCGTCAGGCGGAACTGGTCAAGTACTTCCCCGCCGGCATGACGCAGCCCGAAGCGTTCAATTACGTGAAGCCGGAGATCGCAAAGAACTGCCCGACCTTCCCGGACAACATGAAGAGCGGCGTGCATATCAACGCCCAGTTCTGGCAGCAGAACCAGAGCGTTGCGCTCGAACGTTTCAACCGCTGGATCCTGACCTGATCCTCACCTGCCGTTCCGTTTCATGTTTTTTGGGGTGCTGATCTCATGACCGTTGCCAATCTTCAAGTCTCGGGCCTGTCCAAACGCTACGGCGATTTCGTAGCGCTGGCGCCGACCGATCTCGATGTCGCCCAGGGCGAATTCCTGACCTTGCTCGGCCCCAGCGGCTCGGGCAAGACCACGTTGCTCTCGCTCATCGCCGGTCTGTCGCAGCCCGATGCGGGCGCCATCCGCATCAATGGGGCCGATGTCACGTACGGTGCGCCGTACGAGCGCGACATCGGCATGGTGTTCCAGAACTACGCGCTGTTCCCCCACATGACGGTGGCGGAAAACATCGCGTTCCCGTTGCAGATGCGTCGCACCGATGCCGCCGAGGCTCGCAAGATGGTCATGAACGCGCTGGAAATGGTGCATCTGCCGCACGTGGCAGAGCGCTATCCGCGCGAACTCTCGGGTGGTCAGCAGCAGCGCATTGCGCTCGCGCGCTGCATGGTCTACCGGCCGTCGATCATTCTGATGGACGAGCCGCTGGGCGCGCTCGACAAGAAGCTGCGCGATCACATGCAGCTCGAAATCAAGCGCATCCACCGAGAGCTCGGCACCACCATCGTGTACGTCACGCACGATCAGGAAGAAGCGATGACGATGTCCGATCGCATCTGCCTGATGAACGCCGGCGAGATCGCGCAACTGGGCACGCCGGACGATCTGTATTTCCGTCCGAAGAGCGTGTTCGTTGCCGACTTCCTTGGTGAATCCAATCTGCTCGACGCCACGGTGCTCGAGCGGGCGGGCGATCAGGTGCGCGTGGCGATGCCGGGTGTCGATGCCGCCGGTGGTGCCGGCGCGATGGTCTACGACGCGCAGATCGAGCGCGGCCGTCCGGTCAAGCTCATGCTGCGTCCGCAGAACCTGCACATTCACGACGGTCGATCGGGTGCGGACGGTGTAGCCACGATTTCGGCGAAGCTCACCGACATCATGGTCACCGGCGGTATGACGAAGCTGTATCTGCAATCGGCGGTGACGGGCGGCGACGCGAGCAAGTCGCTCGTGGCGGCCTTCCCGACGCATCGACAGGGTAACCGTTACGAAATCGGTCAGACGCTGGGCCTCGCCTGGCACGCCGATGACGCCGTGGCGATCGCGGGGTAAGTCATGAGTGCTTCCGCCGTGGTTCGCCCTTCGTCCTCCCAACCCTCGCAACCGGTGCAGCCGACGCCGCGTCGCTCGCCGTGGCGTGCGCGTCTGCGCCCGCTGTTCATGGCCGCGCCCATCGTCATCCTGCTGGCGGTGATGCTGATCTATCCGGTCGGCCAGTTGCTGCTGCTGAGCATTCGCGGCGAGAGCGGTTTCACTTTCGCCGAGTACCAGCGGCTGTTCGCCTCGTCGGTGTATGTCGAGGTGCTGCTCATTACCCTGAAGGTCTCGCTGTACACGACCTTCTTCGCGGTGCTCACGGGCTATCCGATTGCCTATCGGCTCTCCACGCTCAGTGGTGCGCGCAAGCAGCGCTTGCTGTTCTGGCTGCTGCTCTCGTTCTGGACGAGTTTCCTCGTGCGCACGTTCGCATGGGTGGTGCTGCTCGGCCGTAACGGGGTCGTCAACCGCACGCTGCTCGATCTCGGTCTGATCGATCAGCCGCTCTCGCTGCTCTACAGCTTCCCGGCCGTGGTGTTGGGGATGGTGCATGCGCTCATGCCGCTGGCGGTGCTCACGATGCTCTCCGTCATGGAGAACATCGACCGTCGTCTGCCGAGCGCAGCCTCGACGCTCGGCGCGCGTCCCGGTACGGTCTTCTGGCGCGTGTATTTCCCGTTGTCGCTGCCGGGCGTGGCGGCCGGTGCGCTGATGGTGTTCGTCACCGCGATCGGCTTCTTCATTACGCCGACGCTGCTCGGCGGACGTCACGAAACCATGATCACGCAGCTCATCATCGATCAGGTGATGCAGGCGCTGAACTGGGGCTTTGCCGGCGCGATTTCCGTGTTGCTGCTTGCCGTGGTGCTGGTCGTGTTCTTCGTCTACGACCGCATGGTCGGTCTCTCGACGATGGCCGGCGGCGCGGGCGACGCGAAGGCAGGCAAGCGTCGCGGCGGCTGGAGCCGTTCGCTCGGCGAGAAGGTGCTCGCCACGCTTGGCAGCGCCACCGATCTGCTGCTGCATGTGTTGCCGCGTCACAAGGGCGAGCAGGGCGACGGGCCGTTGCTGCGCGTGGTCGTCTTCCTGCTGGTCGTGTTCCTCGCCGCGCCCGCGCTGCTGATGATTCCGATGTCGTTCGATTCGGCCTCGGGGCTGGCGTGGCCGCCCAAGGGCTTCTCGCTCCAGTGGTACCAGCAGATCTGGGATTCGCCGCTGTGGATGCAGGCCGTCACGCGTTCGATGCTCGTGGGCATCGGTGCGGGGCTGTTGTCGATGCTCGTCGGCACACCGGCTGCGTTCCTGCTGGTGCGCGGCGGCATGCGCGGCAAGTCGGCAATGCTCGCCTTCGTGCTCGCCCCCATCGTGGTGCCGCGCATGATCCTGGCCGTGGGCGTGTTCTATTTCTTCGCCAAGGTCGGGCTGGTCGGATCCAGCGTCGGACTGACGCTTGCCCACACCGTTGTGGCCGTGCCCTATGTCGTCATCACGATGATGGCGGTGCTGCGCAACTACGACACGCGCCTCGATCTGGCGGCGTACAGCCTCGGCGCGCGTCCGTGGGCGACGCTGCGTCGCGTGACGTTCCCGATTCTCGGCGCCGGTCTGCTCTCGTCGTTCCTGTTCGCGTTCGCCACGTCGTTCGACGAACTGACGATTGCCCTGTTCACGTCGGGCGGCTTGTCGACCACGTTGCCCAAGCAATTCTGGGACGAAATCACGATGCAGATCTCGCCGGTGATCGCCGCGGTCTCCACGTGCCTGTTCCTTTTCATCGCCGCACTCATCTGGGTGGCCGAGCGTCTGCGCCGTCGCAGCCTGGCTACCTGAACCGATGCGGTCTCCGATTTCCACGAACTCACGATTCACGGACGTTTAACTCATGCTTCGCTCCGAACAACTCAAGGGCATTTTCCCGGCGATCCCCACGCCGGTGAACGCCGACGACACGATTCACGCCGATGCCGCCCGCGCGCTCATGCGCTACTTGCTGGCGCAGGGCATCGACGGCGTGGTGCCGCTGGGCGGCACCGGTGAGTACGGCGCGCTCTCGCGTGCCGAGCGGGTGCGCATGGCCGAACTCACGGCGCAGGAGGTCAAGGCGCACGGCCGCGACGTGCCGGTCATCGCCGGCGTGCTCGATCCGGGGTATCACGACGCCATCGAGGCCGGTCGCGATTTCGCCGCTGCCGGTGCCGACGGGCTGCTGGTGCTCACGCCGTACTACACGAACCCGACGCAAGCCGGTATCCGCGACTACTTCCTGCGTTACGCCGACGAGTCGCCGCTGCCGATCCTCATCTACGAAATTCCGTATCGCACGCGTATCGCGATCGCCCCGGAAGTGCTGCACGAGCTGTCGCGCCACGAGAACATCATCGGCATGAAGGCATGCAACACCGACATGTGGCATTTCCTGCGCACGGTGGCGGGTGTCGACGAATCGTTTGCGGTGCTGAGCGGGGAAGACACGCTGTTCCCGTTGCATATCGCGGCCGGTGCGCGCGGCGGGATCGTGGTGACGGCGTCGCTGCTGCCCACGGCATGGCAACGCATCTTCACGCTGGCGTCGGAAGGCAAGACGGCCGATGCGCTGGAACTGCACCGCTCGCTGATTCCGCTGATGAATCTCGCATTCGCCGAAACGAACCCGGGCCCGATGAAGTCGGTGATGGATCTGATCGGTGTGAACGCCCCGGCGATGCTCGCCCCGCTGGTGCCGCCGGCACCGGCGCTGTCGGCCGAGTTGCGCGAAGAGCTGAAGCGTCAGCTGGCGATTTTCGAAGGACGTTGATCAGGTTGGTGACGTTGGTGTGACGTCGATGCTGTTCGGGCGGCGGCGCGTTGCGCCATCGCCCGAAGGCGGTGTCGACGTTCAGCGTCGGAACGTCGACAGTCGCGACTTCGAGATCGAGGTGGCGGCCACCTGAATGTGCGGGGCGAGTTCGGCTTCCGCGCGCTCACGCGTCCAGCGGGAGGTCGGCACCGAGATGTTGATGGCGGCCACGGCATGACCGTCGTGATCGGTGATGGGCGCGGCAACCGAAATGTCGCCCATCACGGTCTCGTTCTCGACGATGGCGTAGCCGCGACGCGCGGTCATCTGAATCCGTTCGAGCAGCTTCTTTTCGTCGATCAGCGTGTACGGCGTAATGGGTTCGAGTGCCGTGCCGGACAGGATTTCGCGCACGCGAGTATCCGGCAGGCGCGACAGGATCGCAATGCCCGAGGCGGTGAACATGGCGGGCAGGCGTGCGCCCACCACGATGTCGATGTTCACGAGATGCTGGCCGGGAAAGCGCGCGACGAACACGATCTCGTGGCCGTCGAGTTCCTGGAGGTTGGTCGTCTCGCCCACACGGCGGCTGATGTCGAGCAGATACGGCGAAGCTTTGTCGACCAGCTCGTTCGCGCGGATGTAGTTGTACGAGAACTGCAACACCTTCGTCGTCAGCCCGTAGGTGCGCGTTTCCGGCACCCGGAAGAGATAGCCGAGCGCTTCGAGCGTATGCACGAGCCGTTGGGTCGCACTGCGGTCGAGGTCGGCCGCTTTCGCGATATCACCGAGCGTCATGTAGCGCGCTGGGCCGTCGAAGGCGTGCAGCACCTGAAACGTCTTTTCCGTCGAGCCGACGAAAAGCGATGAACGCGAGGGGGACGGCGCCGTCGCAGTCGCTGCGGAAGCAGGGCTGGAGGCGGCGGCGGAAGTGTCGTGCGTCGAGCGCGACGACCCGGCGGGTGAGCGCGGCATGGGGTTTGCGAGTGTGTTCGGATTGTAATGATTATGATTGTAATGCAATTGTTTGTGCCCAAGTAGCGAACTTTCCCTGACGGCAGGGCTGACGTCGAAAGCCCATGGGCGCGATTGGGAACATGAGGACAGGGGGAGCAATGCACGCGTTTTCCTGCGTGGAGGATTACCGTCTGGCGGCGCGCCGCCGTCTGACGAAGCTGGCGTTTGATTATCTGGAAGGCGGGGCGGAAGATGGCGAGGCGCTGCGCCGCAATCGCGAGGCGTTCGGGCAATGGGGATTTGCGCCGCGCGTGATGCAGGACATCTCGCAAACGACGAGTCAGACGACCTTATGGGGGCGTGCCGCCGCTGCCCCGATGGTCGTCGGTCCCACGGGCCTCAATGGCCTGTTCTGGCCGCGTGCCGACGAGTTGCTGGCACGCGCGGCGGCCGACGCCGGTCTGCCGTTCGTGCTCTCGACGGCCTCCACCTCCTTGCTCGAAGACGTGCGCGCTGCCGTGCCGGACGGCGAGTTGTGGCTGCAACTGTATGTGCAGCAGGACCGGCGCATTGCCGAGAGCATGATGCGCCGGGCGCGCGAGGCGGGCTTTCGCACCTTGATGCTGACCGTCGACACGCCGGTCCACGGCAAACGCGATCACGACACGCGCAACGGCTTCAAGCTGCCGTTGCGCTTTACGCCGCGACTGGTGGCCGATTGCATGCGGCATCCGCACTGGAGCTGGCAGATGCTCGTGGGCGGTGCGCCGCAACTGCGCAACATCGCGAAGAGCGTGGGCGAGCGGGCCGATCTGGCGCGTCACGCGGCGATGCTCAGCCGGCAGATGGACCTGTCGCTCAGTTGGGACGACCTCGCCTGGGTGCGGCGTCACTGGCCCGGTGAAGTGCTCGTCAAAGGCATTCTGACGCTCGACGACGCGCGTCAGGCGCAGGCCCATGGCGCAGACGGCATCGTCGTCTCCAACCATGGCGGACGTCAGTTGGGCAGCACGCTCGCACCGGTCGAGGCGCTGCCGATGATCGTGGATGCCGTGAACGCGGGCGGCCCGGCCATGGCCGTCTTCCTCGACGGCGGCGTGCGGCGCGGTGGCGACGTCGCCAAGGCCGTGGCGCTCGGCGCGAAGGGGGTGCTGCTCGGGCGCGCGCCGCTGTACGGCGTGGCCGCACGCGGCGGGCAGGGTGTCGCGGGCGTGCTCGAATTACTGCTGGGCGAGTTGCGCACCACGCTGCAACTGCTCGGGTGCGCCAGCGTGGACGACCTCACGCCGCAGCGGCTGGCAAAGCTGCCGTCGCTGTGACGGGACGGGCAAATCGGTCAAACCCGCTATAATGTCCCGCGCCCGATTGCCGTCGGGCCGCGGCGTCTCCGGCGGGTTAATTTCGGATTCATTTCTGAATAATGCCGACGTATGACGGTTCGCGCTGCACGACGGCATGCCCTCTTTCATACACAGGAATGCCATCATGAGCTTCAATAACGTGCCCGCCGGTAAGGACCTTCCCAACGATTTCAACGTCATCATCGAGATCCCGGCGCAAAGCGATCCGGTGAAGTACGAGGCTGACAAGGAACTGGGTCTGCTGGTGGTTGACCGCTTCATCGGTACGGGCATGCGCTACCCGGCCAACTACGGTTTCATCCCGCAAACGCTGTCGGGCGACGGCGACCCCGTCGACGCGCTGGTCATCACGCCGTTCCCGCTGCTCGCCGGCGCTGTCGTGCGCTGCCGCGCCCTCGGCCTGCTCAACATGACCGACGAGTCGGGCGTGGACGCCAAGCTGGTCGTCGTGCCGGTCGACAAGATCTGCCCGATGACGGCGCACATGAAGTCGATCGACGACGTGCCGGGCTACCTCAAGGACCAGATCAAGCACTTCTTCGAGAACTACAAGGCGCTCGAAAAGGGCAAGTGGGTGAAGATCGAAGGCTGGGAAGGCATCGAAGCCGCCCACAAGGAAATTCTCGACGGCGTCGCTAACGTCAAGAAGTAAGCGTCAGCGGTATGGATGCGAAAGCATCGCGATGTCAGCAAGAAGCCCGGCACTGCCGGGTTTTTTGTTGCCTGCGGCGCAGGCGTCGTCAGGTGGCATTCAGGCGAAATGCGAGGCACCATGCGGGGCAACACGCGCGATGCGAGTGCGGATCGCCTGAAAGCCGCGCCGAGTTCGGCGACAATGGCAGACAGTTCGGGAAATTCACGTCCGCTGCCGGTGGTATTTACGTGCCGGCAGGCTGGATTGCAGACGAGGTGAGCGGTGAGTAGCGAAGTCATCATCCGAGTAGTGCCGTCGCTGGACGAGGTGTCGGCCGAGGCGTGGAATGCGCTCACGGGCGGCAATCCGTTCGTGCAGCACGCGTTTTTACATGCCTTGCACGAAACGGGCTGCGCGTCGAAGCGCACCGGCTGGCAGCCGACGTATCTCCTCATGCATGCCGGTGACGTGCTGGTGGGCGCCATGCCGCTTTACGTCAAATCGCATTCCCGCGGCGAGTATGTCTTCGATCACGCGTGGGCCGATGCGTTTGCGCGTCATGGTCTCGAGTACTACCCGAAGCTGTTGTGCGCGGTGCCGTTCTCTCCGGTGACGGGGCCGCGGCTGCTCGCGCGCACGCATGCCGATCGCGTGGCACTGGCGCGCGGGGCGATTGCTTTTGCGAAGCAGCTCGAACTCTCTTCCCTCCACGTCCTGTTCACGCACGACGACGATCTGGCCGCGCTGACGGAAGCGGGCTACATGCTGCGCGAGGGCGTGCAGTTCCATTGGGAGAATCTGGGCTTCGCCACGTTCGACGACTTCCTCGCGCAGATGAATCAGGAAAAGCGCAAGAAGTTGAAGCAGGACCGGCGACGCGTGCGGGAAGCCGGGGTGACCTATCGCTGGCTGCGCGGTGCCGAGCTTGACGCCGCCGCGCTCGACTTTTTCTACCAGTGCTACGAAAACACCTACCGCGAGCATTGGAACGCTCCGTATCTGACGCGAGACTTCTTCGCGCAGGTGCATGCGGCAATGCCTGACGCCTTGCTGCTCGTGATGGCCGAGCGCGACGGTGCACCGTTGGCGTGCGCGCTCAATGTTGTGAGCGGCGACACGATGTTCGGGCGCTATTGGGGGACCACGGATTTCGTCTCCGGCATGCACTTCGAGACGTGCTACGCGCAGGGCATCGAGTACTGCATTGCGCACGGATTGCGCAGCTTCGAAGGGGGTGCGCAGGGCGTGCACAAGATGTCGCGGGGGCTGCTGCCTACGCCCACATGGTCCGCGCACTGGATTGCCGACGCGCGATTCGCGCAGGCGATCGAGGATTTTCTTGACCGGGAGACGTCCGCGATGGACGAGCACATCGGTGAGCTGGAGGCGCACACGCCGTTCAAGCGCCCCGTCGCATAGGCAGGTTTAAGCTGGTATAGGCAGGCATCTGCCGATACGGGGCCGGGCAAGGGCGGGGCGCGCGTAATATACTGGCGAATCCAATGTCCCTCACGTCTTACACGTCCGCCGCTCGCGCCGGGCGGGCGCGCCGGCCGACCCTTTCGTGGCGGCCCCGCCTGCCGACGCCGCGGCGCACGGGCGATGCCTGATAGCCGTCGACATGACCAACCGATTCCTCAATCTCTACAATCACGATTTCGCGCGTGTGGCCGTCGGTGTGCCGCAATGCCGCGTCGCCGATCCCGCTTTCAACGCTGCGCAGACGATTGCACTGGCCCGACAGGCCGATGCCGAGGGCGCCGTGCTCGTTGCCTTCCCCGAATTGGGGATTCCCGCCTATAGCTGCGAAGACCTGTTCCAGCAACGCGCGCTGCAAGATGCCTGTGACGCCGCGCTGGCCGAGATCGTGACCGCGAGCCGCGAACTCGGGGCGGCGCTGATCGTCGGCATGCCGGTGCGCGTGCAGCAGCGGTTGTTCAATTGCGCGGTCGTCGTGGCGCGTGGCCGTATTCACGGCGTCGTGCCTAAGACGTATCTGCCGAACTACAGCGAGTTCTACGAAGCGCGTCAGTTCAACGCGGCGGACGACGCGGGCGTCGATACCGTGTCGCTGCTGGGCGAAGACGTGCCGTTCGGCTCGCTGATCTTCGAAGCGGCCGATCAGCCGTTGCTGCGCTTTCACTGCGAGATTTGCGAGGACGTGTGGGTGCCGGTGCCGCCGTCGTCCTTCGCGGCGCTGGCCGGGGCGACCGTGCTCGTCAATCTCTCGGCCTCGAACGTGGTCGTCGGCAAGTCGGCCTATCGCCATCAACTGGTCGGTCAGCAGTCGGCGCGCTGCCTCGCCGCGTATCTGTACACGTCCGCCGGGCAGGGCGAGTCGACCACCGATCTCGCCTGGGACGGACAGGCCCTCATCTATGAGAACGGCGACATGCTCGCCGAGTCCGAGCGTTTTGCCAGCGAGTCGCATCTGATTTTCGCGGACGTCGATCTGGAGCGGCTCGCCCGCGAGCGCATGCACCAGACGACGTTCGGCGTGTCGGTGCGGCGTCATGCCGACGAGGTCGCCCGCTTTCGCACGATCAAGGTGGATGTCACGCTGCCGCGCGACACGGAACTGCCGCTCGCGCGCGCCATCGCCCGCTTCCCGTATGTGCCGTCCGACGCGCAGCGTCGTGACGAGCGTTGCCACGAGGTCTACAACATCCAGGTGCAGGCGCTGATGCAGCGTCTGGCGTCGTCGAAGATTCAGAAGGTCGTGATCGGCGTGTCCGGCGGGCTGGACTCGACGCATGCGCTGCTCGTCTGCGCGAAGGTCATGGACCGGCTCGGATTGCCACGCACGAATATTTTGGCGTACACGATGCCGGGGTTCGCCACCAGTGAGCGAACGCTACGTCAGGCGCGTGAGCTGATGGAGGTCGTGGGCTGCACGGCGCGCGAGATCGATATTCGTCCGAGCTGCAGGCAGATGCTGAAGGACCTCGATCATCCGTTCGCGAAGGGCGAGGAAGTCTACGACGTCACGTTCGAGAACGTGCAGGCGGGCGAGCGTACCAACCACCTGTTCCGACTGGCGAATCATCTCGGGGCCATCGTGATCGGCACCGGCGATCTGAGCGAACTGGCGCTGGGCTGGTGCACGTACGGCGTGGGCGATCACATGTCGCACTACAACGTGAACGCCAGCGTGCCCAAGACGCTCATCATGCACCTCGTGCGGTGGGTCGCCGAGACCGGGCAACTGGGCGGTGCGGCGTCGGCGAAGGCTGCCAAGGCGGGCAAGGATAGCGCTGCGCGTCGCAACGTCCTCATCGATATTCTCGAGACGGAAATCAGCCCCGAACTCGTACCCGGCAAGGCCAACGGCGCGCCCGAGCAGCGCACCGAGCATTTCATCGGCCCGTACGAATTGCAGGATTTCAACCTCTACTACACGCTGCGCTTCGGCTACGCGCCGCGCAAGGTGGCGTTCCTTTCGTGGAGCGCATGGCACGATGCTTCTCGCGGGCGTTGGCCGGACGAGGGACATCAGGCGCACAACGCCTACGATCTGGTGGCGATCAAGCGCAATCTGCGCATCTTCTTGGACCGGTTCTTCCGCACCAGCCAGTTCAAGCGTTCGTGTATTCCGAACGCGCCAAAGGTCGGCACGGGCGGCTCGCTCTCGCCGCGCGGCGACTGGCGTGCGCCGAGCGATTCGGAGTCGGTGGTGTGGCTCGCGGATCTGGACACCGTGCCGGACGATCCACACGCGTGAATCCCTGGCGGGACGCTCGCACGCGCTGTCATCGGCGTGCCGTCCCCGGACCGGTACAATAGCCCGGCGAATTCTCAGAACAATCCAACCAAGATATCGAGGCGACAATGAAACGCGTAACTGCCATCATCAAACCCTTCAAGCTCGACGAAGTCCGTGAAGCGCTGGCCGAAGTCGGCGTCACGGGCCTTACGGTCACGGAAGTGAAGGGCTTCGGCCGTCAGAAGGGGCACACCGAGCTGTATCGTGGCGCGGAATACGTCGTCGACTTCCTGCCGAAGATCAAGATCGAAGTCGTGGTGAGCGCAGCGCAGGCCGAGCAGGTCATCGACGCCGTCTTGGGCGCAGCCCGCACCGGCAAGATCGGCGACGGCAAGATTTTCGTAACCGACGTCGAGCGCGTGATTCGTATCCGTACGGGCGAAGAGGGCGAGCAGGCAGTCTGATCGCGGCCCGCGACGCGCCGGGGATGTGCCGGGGCGCAGGGCGGAGCAGGACAAGGAACGACAACGAAGGGCGACGGCTGCGCAAGCGGCGTCGCCCTTCGGCATTTCAGGGCGTATTTCGGCTGACGGGGCTGACGGGGCTGACCGCTACGAAGGCGATGAGAGCGTGACGCCGACCGGCATCAGGACTTGAGCCGGACATCGAACGCGACGGTGAGCAGGCGCACGAAAATCACGCAAAACGCGCTGATCGACAGGGTGTAGACAGGGTCCAGATCCGCGTAAGTGAGCGCGATGTAGATCCATCCCCCGATAAAGGCACACACCGCGTAAGGGCGCGTGTCGCGCAACACCAGCGGCACCTCGTTGCAGAGAATGTCGCGAATCACGCCGCCCCCCACGCCGGTGATCACGCCCATCATCACGGACATGAACGCCGACATGTCCGTCTGTAACGCCAGCGACGTGCCCGAAGCGCTGAAGAACCCCAGCCCGATGGCATCCGTAATGAGTAGCACCCGCTCGGTTGCCACGCGCGACACCAGCTTGAGCACCATGGACGTGGACAGCGAGAGCACGAGGATGATGACCGAGTACCACTGATGCTGGACCCAGTAGAAGGGCCGATGGTCGAGCAGGATGTCGCGCAGCGTGCCGCCGCCGAAGGCCGTCGCAAAGGCCAGCACGAAGGCGCCGACGGGGTCGAGGTGCTGCTTGCGGGCTTCCGCGAAACCGGAGATGGCGCACGACAATACGGCGATGGCCTCCATGATGGCCAGGATCGTATGCAGTTGGGCGCTCATCTCGTTAATCATCGGCAAATCCTGTCAGCGGCGATCAGGGTGATAAACGGGTGACAAACGGCGACAAACGGCGACAAACGGGGGACGCGGAATCCACGTGTGAAGCAGATGAAGCGAATGAAGCAGGCGAGGCGGGTGACACCGTCGAAGCGGAAGATGCGGATGCGGCCTCACTCGCCCGAGCGGGACGCTCTGGACTGCGAAGCCTGGAGCAATGCTACCAGCGCGCCGCCCCCGCCGTCGCGTCCTTGCGCCTGCGCCCACGCCAGCACCTCGTTCTTCTGCGCAAGCCAGCCGCGCACCTTGTCCTTGAGCACCGGTTCGCGATTCACCGAGCCAAGGCCCTTGCCATGAATCACGCGTATGCAACGCAGGCCACGCTTGACGGCGTCGTGCAGGAAGGCCGAGAGCGCTTCACGGGCCTCGTCGCGACGCATGCCGTGCAGATCGATCTGCGCCTGCACGACCCAGTCGCCGCGCTGGAGCTTGAGCACGGCGTCGTGGCTGATGCCGGGACGGCGGTACGACAGCCGGTCATCCGTATCGAGCAGCGCTTCGGGGTCGAATTCGTCGGACAGGGATTCGTGCAGCACGGCCGCTTCGTCTTCCTGCGTCTGACGGGCGACCGGCTCGGGCGGCAGACGCGGGTGTTCGACGCGATTCGCCGAGCCTTTGCCGGTCAGCGGCGCGATGTCGCCGATGCTGTCGCGGAACACGTTGGCGTCGCGTTCGGCTTGTGCGGCACGCTTGGCGGCAGCGACACGTTCGGCTTCGCGGGCGGCGCTCTCCCTGGCAAGCGCGTCGCGCAGGCCGTTGAGATCGCTGAGACTGAGTTTCGGGGGCTTCTTGCTCATGGTCGTGCGAACAAGGTGAGGGGCAGAGCCGATGATAGCGGGACTGGCGGGAGGTGCAAGCCGATCGTATGACGCGACTGGCTCGCAGGCGTCATCGAACGAGGCAGCTGTGCGATTCCCGGACGGCAAGACGGGCGGCAAAACGAGGACGGCGCCCCCGCTGCATGAGAGATCACACAGCGAGGGCGCCGCCGGCAACCGGTGGCGCTGGCGCGCTTACTGGTCGAGGTTCTCGAGGTAGCGCTGGGCGTCGAGTGCGGCCATGCAACCCGTGCCGGCGCTGGTGATGGCCTGACGGTAAATGTGGTCCTGCACGTCGCCGGCGGCGAACACGCCCGGCACGCTGGTGGCCGTGGCGTTGCCGTTCAGGCCGCTGTGCGTGACGATGTAGCCGTTCTTCATTTCGAGCTGGCCGTCGAAGATATCGGTGTTCGGCTTGTGGCCGATGGCGATGAACACGCCGTGCAGCGAGATGTCTTCGTGCGCGCCGGTCTTGGTGTTCTTGATACGAACGCCGGTTACGCCGCTGTCGTCGCCCGTGACTTCGTCGAGCACGCTGTCGTACTTCAGTTCGACCACGCCCTGCTTGGCCTTTTCCAGCAGACGGTCGATCAGGATCGGCTCGGCGCGGAACTTGTCGCGACGGTGGATCACCGTGACCTTGCTGGCGATGTTCGACAGGTAGAGGGCTTCCTCGACGGCCGTGTTGCCGCCGCCGACCACGCAGACTTCCTTGCCACGATAGAAGAACCCGTCGCAGGTGGCGCAGGCCGAGACGCCGCGGCCCGAGAAGGCTTCTTCGGACGGCAGGCCGAGGTACTGGGCCGAGGCGCCGGTTGCGATGATCAGGGCGTCGGCCGTGTACTCGCCGGAGTCGCCGATCAGGCGCAGCGGGCGTTCGTTCAGATGCACCGTATGAATGTGATCGAAAATCATCTCGGTGTTGAAGTGCTCGGCATGGGCCTGCATACGGGCCATCAGCTCGGGGCCTTGCACCCCGGTCGGGTCGCCGGGCCAGTTCTCGACGTCCGTGGTGGTCATCAACTGACCGCCCTGGGCGATGCCCGTGATCAGCACGGGATTGAGGTTGGCGCGTGCGGCGTACACCGCGGCGCTATAGCCGGCGGGGCCGGAACCGAGAATCAGGACTTTGGCGTGCTTGGCAGCAGACATGGACTTGCTCACCGGAAAAAGAAGGGGCTGGCGCCTGACCCTGCACCGATACGGCAGGGGGCAGCGCAAGCCGACATTATAAAGGGCCGCCGTCGTTTCGTTGATCGAGCCTCACAATCGGTGCGATAGCCTGTGGGGCGCACGTGCGCGGGAGCGGGCCGTGGACGGGAGTGCCGGGGACGGCGGAAACACTGGCGTTACCGCTTGTCACCTTTTCATGCGAATACGAATGTAATAGTTGTTTACAATGGAGCCTTGCCGCGCGGCAGGCCGCCCGTCTGCCCGCCCAACCGCATGGCTTGATGACGACGAAATCTTCCTACTCTGCTGGTGCCGGATCGTCGTTGCCCAATCGGGTGACGCACCTTTTCCATGAAATCCGCTGGATGGCGCAGGTCGCGCTGATGGTGTTCCTGTTGATGGCGCTGTTCTCGTACAGCCGCCTGGACCCCAGTTGGACACATGCGGCGCACGTGGAGCGTATCGCCAACTGGGCGGGACGCGTCGGCGCGTGGGTCGCCGACATGCTGCTGCTCATGCTGGGCCTGTCCGCCTACTGGCTGGTGGTGTTCATCGGGCGCCGCGTGGTCTCGGGCTACCGCCGGATTTCCGCCCGCCGTGAAGCGCCCCCGCTGCGCGAGCGTCTTGCCAGCGGCGGCTGGGTCGAGATCGTCTCCTCCCTGATGGTCCTGCTCTCGAGCGCCGGCATCGAATCCCTGCGTCTTTATCGCCTCAAGGCCCAATTACCGCGTGCGTCCGGCGGTGTCATCGGCGAAACCGTCGGCGGCTTCTTCCAGCATGCGCTCGGCTTTACGGGCGGCACGCTGGCGCTGTTGCTGATCTTCGCGTTCGGCCTGTCGCTGCTGTTCCATTTCTCCTGGTTGTCCGCCGCCGAGAAGCTCGGCGCCCTGATTCTCGATACCGGCACCGTCATCCGCCGCCGCCGCGAGGCACGCCAGGACCGGCGTCTGGGCGAAGAGGCAGCCATCGCCCGTGAGGGCGCCGTGGTGCAAAACCGTGTGCGGGCGGAAGTCCACGAGCCGGTGCAGATTGTGCCGCCGGTCAAGGTCGTACCCAAGAGCGAGCGGGTCGAGAAGGAAAAGCAGGCGCCGTTGTTCGCCGATCTGCCCGATTCCATCCTCCCGCCGCTGGCGTTGCTCGACGCCGCGCCGGTGGCGCAGGAAACGGTATCGGGCGAAACGCTGGAATTCACGTCGCGTCTGATTGAGAAGAAGCTCAAGGATTTCGGCGTCGAAGTCAGTGTGGTGGCCGCTTATCCCGGCCCCGTCATTACGCGCTATGAGATCGAACCGGCCACTGGCGTGAAGGGCAGCCAGATCGTGAATCTGGCGAAGGATCTGGCGCGTTCGCTCTCGCTCGTGTCGATCCGCGTGGTCGAAACCATTCCGGGCAAGAATTACATGGGGCTGGAGTTGCCGAATCCGCGTCGTCAGACGGTGCGGATGACGGAAATTCTGGGCTCCGAGGTCTACAACAGTTCGTCGTCGCTGCTCACACTTGCCCTGGGCAAGGACATCGGCGGCAAGCCGGTCGTGGCCGATCTGGCGAAGATGCCTCACCTGCTGGTCGCCGGTACGACCGGTTCGGGCAAGTCGGTCGGCATCAACGCGATGATCCTCTCGCTGCTGTACAAGGCAACGGCCGAGCAGGTCCGCCTGATCCTGATCGATCCGAAGATGCTCGAAATGAGCATGTACGAAGGTATCCAGCATCTGTTGTGCCCGGTGGTGACGGACATGCGTCAGGCCGGCCATGCTCTGAACTGGGTGGTGGCCGAGATGGAGCGCCGCTACAAGCTGATGAGCAAGCTGGGCGTACGCAATCTGGCGGGCTACAACAACAAAATCGACGATGCGGCCAAGCGCGAAGAGCATATTCCGAATCCGTTCTCTCTGACGCCGGACGAGCCGGAGCCGTTGCAGCGTCTGCCGTACATCGTGGTGGTGATCGACGAACTGGCCGATCTCATGATGGTCGTGGGCAAGAAGGTGGAAGAGCTGATCGCCCGGATTGCGCAGAAGGCGCGGGCGGCGGGCATTCACCTGATTCTGGCGACGCAGCGTCCGTCGGTGGACGTCATCACCGGTCTGATCAAGGCGAACGTGCCGACGCGGGTGGCATTCCAGGTGTCGTCGAAGATCGATTCGCGCACGATTCTGGATCAGCAGGGCGCCGAGACGCTGCTCGGCATGGGCGACATGCTCTACATGCCGCCGGGCACCGGGTTGCCGCTGCGGGTTCACGGGGCGTTCGTGGCCGATGACGAAGTGCATCGCGTGGTCGAGCGGCTCAAGGAGCAGGGCGAGGCGAACTACATCGAAGGCATTCTGGACGGCGCGACCGAAGGCGAAGACGGTGGTATCGACGGTGCCGCGGGTGGAACTGGCGAGGGGGGCGGCGAGTCCGATCCTCTGTACGATCAGGCGGTCGCGGTGGTGCTCAAGCAGCGCCGCGCGTCGATCTCGCTGGTGCAGCGGCATTTGCGCATCGGTTACAACCGGGCGGCGCGGCTGCTCGAACAGATGGAACAGTCCGGCGTGGTGTCGGCGATGGCGAGCAACGGCAACCGGGAAATTCTGGTGCCGAATCGCGAGGGAGAATAAGGAAGATGCTGGGATTCAAGCGCAGTTTGCCGCTCATGGCGGGCGCCGTCGGGATGACGCTGGCCATGCTGGTCGCCCCGGCCTACGCCAGTGGGACGGCGCAACTCAAGGCGTTCGCGGAGCAGGTCAAGTCGGCGCGTGGCGACTTCGAGCAGAAGCAGGTGAAGCAGCAACAGGGTCAGCAGGACGGCACGTTGAAGGTGACGAACACGGCGTCCGGCACGTTCGAGTTTTCGCGCCCCGGCCGCTTCGTCTGGCATTACAGCAAGCCGTACGATCAGTTGTTGCAGGCCGACGGCAAGACGCTGTACGTCTACGACAAGGACTTGAATCAGGTCACCGAGCGCGCGCTGGGTAACTCGCTGGGCGCCAGTCCGGCGGCGATTCTGTTCGGCAGCAACGACATCGAAAAGAGCTTTACGCTCAAGGACGCGGGCGTGAAGAACGGTATCGACTGGGTGGAACTGCGTCCGAAGGCGCAGGACACGCAGTTCCAGCGCGTGGGCATTGGTTTTCGCGATGGCAATCTGGCTGCGATGGAGTTGTACGACGCATTTGGCAACGTGACGCTGCTCACGTTCAGCAACATGCAGAAGAACCCGTCGCTGCCGGCCGACAACTTCAAATTCACGGTGCCCAAGGGCGCCGACGTGATCAAGGGCTGAACGTGCGCAGACGCTCGTGTGCCTTCTCTGTCCGCGCCTGCCCTCTGACGTGCGCTGACGTGCACTGAACGCGTTACGGGCGAGCCGGCCATCGGGCTGGCATAATGGGACATCTGATTATCTGACTGCGGCCGGGGACTCCCCGGCCGCGCTGCTTGAGAACATGCCAAACGACGCCCCTTTGTCGGCTTCGGTGCCTTTGGCCGAGCGCCTTCGCCCCCATACCATCGACGACGTGATTGGCCAGCGCCACCTGCTGGGCAAGGGAAAGCCTTTGCGCGTGGCGTTCGAGGCCGGCCGTCCGCACTCGATGATTCTGTGGGGCCCGCCGGGCGTGGGCAAGACGACCCTGGCGCGCCTGATGGCAGATGCCTTCAAGGCATATTTCATTGCGCTCTCGGCGGTGCTCTCCGGCGTGAAGGACATTCGCGACGCGGTCGAAGCGGCGCAGATCCAGCGCGCGCAGGGCAAGCAGACGGTAGTGTTCGTCGACGAGGTCCATCGATTCAATAAGGCGCAGCAGGATGCCTTCCTGCCGCACGTCGAATCCGGACTTTTCATCTTTGTCGGCGCGACAACCGAGAATCCGTCGTTCGAAGTGAACGGCGCATTGCTCTCGCGCGCGGCGGTGTACGTGCTCAAGAGCCTGAACGACGAAGAGCTGGGCGAGATGGTCACGCGCGCCGCGCATGAGCTCGACGACATCGGCTTCACGGACGAAGCGCGTCAGGGGCTGATCGACTCGGCCGACGGCGACGGACGTAAATTGCTGAACAACGTCGAAATCGTGGCGCAGGCGGCAGTATCGCAGGGCCAGGAGACGATCGACGAGGCGCTGCTCGCCAGCGTGCTTGCCGAGAATCTGCGCCGGTTCGACAAGGGCGGCGACGCCTTCTACGATCAGATCAGCGCCCTCCACAAGTCGGTGCGCGGCAGTTCGCCGGACGGCGCGCTGTACTGGTTCTGCCGCATGCTCGATGGCGGCGCGGATCCCCGGTATCTCTCGCGCCGGATCGTGCGCATGGCGTGGGAGGACATCGGTCTGGCCGATCCGCGCGCCGCGCGCATCGCGCTCGATGCCGCGGAGACCTACGAGCGTCTCGGCACGCCCGAAGGGGAGTTGGCGTTGGCGCAGGCGGTGCTGTATCTGGCGAGCGCGCCGAAGTCGAATGCCGGGTACAACGCCTACAATCAGGCGCGCGCGTTCGTCGGCAAGGACAAATCGCGCGCGGTACCGATTCATCTGCGTAATGCGCCGACGAAGCTGATGAAGGAACTGGGATACGGCCACGAGTACCGGTATGCCCACGATGAGCCGGACGCCTACGCGGCTGGCGAAACGTATTTCCCCGACGATCTGCGTGCGCAGAGCTGGTATCGTCCGGTGCCGCGCGGGCTGGAGGGGAAAATCGGCGAGAAGCTCAACTGGCTGAAGTCGCTCGACGCGGAATGGCGTCGCGCCAATTCCAAGGGACGTAAAGCTTCCAATGCGGCATCCGATGCCCCGGCGAAAGCACCGGCGGCGGGGAGCGGATCTTCCGCATCGTCTTCATCGTCCCCATCTTCTCCACCGTCCGCATCCGGAAAAGCCTCTCCTGACGCGACTGCTGACGACGACGCCAGTTAAGCCGTAGACGCCGTAGCAATGGCGTCGACCGTGGTTTGGCCGATGACGTCGAGGGAGAACCGATGACAGCGCGCGTCCGGCGTCGTCCCCTCGGAAATCCGGCAATTACGCGTTTCTGGCGAGGGGAGAGATGCTAAATCGCGTCATCGTGCTGCGCGTTTGGTAAAATCCCGCCATTGCCGTTGTACGACGAAATGTTGACTGGGATTGCCCAGGCAACGGCCAACACCCAATTCAAGGCTCACCGACGTGAGCCACTCACAAAAGATTTCCCACCATGCTCGACATTCAACTTCTTCGTAAGGATCTCGACGGCGTTGCAGCGCGACTCAAGGCGCGCGGCTACTCGCTCGACGTGGCGGCGTTCGCGGCGCTCGAAGCGGAGCGCAAGCAGATTCAGACGCAAACCGAGGAGCTTCAGGCGCGTCGTAACGCGTTGTCGAAGCAGGTCGGCATGAAGAAGGGCAAGGGCGAGGACGCCTCGGCCGAGATCGCCGAAGTCGGCGGCATTGCGGACACGCTCAAGTCGTCGTCGGTGCGTCTGGAAGAGATTCAGACGCGTCTGTCGGACTTGCTGCTTGGCGTGCCTAACCTGCCGCACGAGAGCGTGCCGGTCGGCTCGGACGAAACGCAGAACGTGGAAGTGCGTCGCTGGGGCACGCCGCGCGAGTTCGATTTCACGCCACGCGATCACGTCGATCTGGGCGCTGCACTGGGGCTGGATTTTGATGCTGCGGCGAAGCTTGCCGGCGCGCGCTTTTCGGTGATGAAGGGCGGGATTGCGCGTCTGCATCGTGCGTTGGCGCAGTTCATGCTCGACACGCACACGAGCGAGCACGGCTATACGGAAACGTATGTGCCGTACATCGTGAATGCGGCGTCGATGCGCGGCACGGGCCAGTTGCCGAAGTTCGAGGACGACCTGTTCAAGGTGCCGCGTAAAGTCGGCGGGGACGAGGGCGAGCGCATCGAGAACTTCTACCTGATTCCGACGGCGGAAGTGTCGCTCACGAATCTGGTGCGTGACGAGTTGCTGTCGAACGATGCGTTGCCGATGAAGATGGTGGCGCACACGCCGTGCTTCCGTTCGGAAGCGGGCAGCTACGGCAAGGACACGCGCGGCATGATTCGTCAGCATCAGTTTGACAAGGTCGAGTTGGTGCATGTGGTGCGCCCGGAAGAGTCGTACGACGCGCTGGAGGCGCTCGTCGGCCACGCCGAGACGATTCTCCAGAAGCTGGGCCTGCCGTATCGCACACTGGTGCTGTGCACGGGCGACATGGGCTTTGGCAGCGCGAAGACGTACGACATGGAAGTGTGGATTCCGGCACAGAACACGTATCGCGAGATCTCGTCGTGTTCGAACATGGAGAGCTTCCAGGCACGTCGGATGCAGGCGCGTTTCCGCAATGCGCAGGGCAAGCCGGAGCTGGTGCACACGCTGAACGGTTCGGGGTTGGCGGTGGGACGTGCGCTCGTGGCCGTTCTGGAGAACTATCAGAATGCGGACGGTTCGGTAACGGTGCCCGACGTGCTGCGTCCGTACATGGGCGGCATCGAGCGTCTGACACCGGCGGCCTGAGTCGGGCCGCGCGACGAAGTAAAAAACTTCGAAAAAAGAGTTGCTCGAAAAAGAAATTCGGCTATAATCTCTTTCTCGCTGCTTGAGGCCACTCAGGCAGCGAACCAAAGCAGCAAGAATGCTTGGAGAGGTGGCAGAGTGGTCGAATGCGCCGGACTCGAAATCCGGTATACGGTTATACCGTATCGTGGGTTCGAATCCCACCCTCTCCGCCAAGCAAACGATTAAGCCCTTGAGTTTCAAGGGCTTTTTTGTTTTCTGCGCCAACTGGATCGACGCGGCCGCCCCAAACATCCGAAAGAACTCCTGGATCACGCCTGCATCCGTGGCCGTTTCAGCAGCGGAACCATCTACCCATGGGAATTTGAGCGCAATGGCAAGGTGATCGCGGTCGATCCCGATGGCCCGCGCATCGTCCATGTAGGCGGTGCTGTGGATCTGGCTGTCGAAGCGGCGGTCGCCGGAACTGGCGTTATCAATCTATTTGAGGATTGGTTGCGCCCTCATTTCACGACCGGTGCGCTTGAACCGATTCTGGAATCGTGGTGGCAATCCTTCTCCGGGCCATTTCTCTATTACTCGGGGCGGCAACTGGTGCCGGCGCCACTCAAGGCGTTTATCGACTTCGTTCGGACTGTGCCGTCCCAATGAGTCCGCCGCAAATCGTGCCGCCGCCGGCTTTGGGTTAGCGGCTCAATTTTCCCTAAGAAAACTACATGGATTCCTTAAGGAATTCCTCCTTTCTGCCGATATTCATTGCGCGCGACACAAAAACTATCACGCGCGTTGCAAAGCGATTGGCGATGAAGTCGCATGACTAACCGCCTTTTACTTCTCAAGGGGATTTCATGAAACGAGTTGCGATGATCTGTCTCGGCGCGTTGTTGAGCATTGTGCTGAGCGGATGCGCCGGCACCAACTTCGTTCGTCCGGATGATTCGGCGCTGCAAAATGGCAAGACCACGCTCGCGGAGGTCAAAGCGAAGTACGGGAGTCCGTATCGCGAGAGCACAGTCTCGAAAAACGATGAGGACGTCAAGATGTTGTCCTACGCTTACGCTGCGGTAGGGGGAGCGCCGCTGGAACCGGGCGTGATACCGGCGCGATCCCTGGCGCTGTCGTTCTGGAAAGATTTGCTCGTATCGAACTCGTTCGTCTCTTCCTTCAAGGACGATGCCAGTGCTTTTGACGACGCAAAGCGCTCGGCCATCGTGAAGGGCAAGACGACTCGGGCGGACGTCGTCGCGCTGTTGGGACGTCCGGCAGGGTATGCAATCTATCCCATGATCAAGGACAAGGAAGGACAGGCCCTCGTGTATTCGTATGTGACGACGAGTGGGTCGGCGTTCAACCTGAAGATATCGAAACGCGAACTGACCGTCACAGTCGATCCGAATGGGATCGTGACGGATGTGAACTACGAAGCGTTTGGCCAGCAATAATCCCCGATTAAACTCACGAAATCCGGTCTTGTGCCGGACTTCGTGTGCTGCGGTGAAGGCTATCGTATCCGTAGATCTGTCAGAAACGGGGATCCGCGGGATAAGATGCCTGCGACGCCATGCTGCGTTTCGCCTTCGCCCTTTCCCCATAATTCGGTGATTTAGCAATGTCTGCGCTTCCCGACTCTCCGATGCGTCGACGGTTGTTACGCGCCGCCGCGCTCGCCACGTGTCTGCCGTTGGTCGCCTGTGATACCCGGATGGGCATCGGTGGCACGTTTCTGCAATTGTGGCGCGAGCATCTGGATTGGGGGGGCGAGCAATGGCGAGCGCGCATCGCCATGACGCGTGCACTGGGCTGTCAGGAGATATTCGTCCAGTGGATCGCGCTCAGCGGCAATACGGCGAACGAATGGCAGGCATCCCCCGCTTTTCTTACGCGGTTGCTCGACGAGTGCCACGCGCAGGGTATCGGGGTACATTTGGGGGTGCCATACGACGAGCGCTGGTGGTCCGTGCTTGGCAGCACCGATGCGAGTGTGCTCGACAGTTACATGCGCGACGCGTACGAGCGCGCCGCCGTCGCCCTGCGCAATGCTGCGCTGTCCCGTCATCCCGCGTTCCGGGGATGGTACCTGCCGTATGAGCTTGAGCAATATAGTTGGTCCGACCCCGCACGGCTCGACAAGCTCGCCGCATGGCTTGGCACGCTGTCGAAGCTCTCGCATGACACCTGCGGGCGCGCACCGACCATATCCACGTTCTACAGTCATATCCCCGGGCCGGGGGGGTTGCAGGAGATGTGGCGCACGCTGCTCGATCGCGTCGACGTCTATCCGATGGTTCAGGACGGCGTAGGGGAATGGGGCATCGAGAACTACGCTGTGCTTGCGCCGCTGCGCACGCTATTCGTCTCACGCGGCACGAAGTTCGATCTCATTCTGGAGTTGTTCCAGAGCGCTCCCGACGGCAAGAAGGACGGCGTCGACTTCAAGGCACACGCAGCCAGCTTTTCACGCATTCAAAAGCAGTGGGACATCGCGAGCGAATACGGCGCCCAACGGGTGATCGCGTTCGCAATTGATCCCTGGGTGCTCGGCGATACGCCGCAAGCGCACGCGCTGCTGCGTCATTGGCAATCGTCGATGCGTTGAGGTGTTGAGGTTGGGCAGCACCGTCTCGGACGCCCGGGCGCGCTCAGGCGGCTTCCACGATCTCGACAATGTTTCCGTTGGGCAGAAACAGAAAGACGATGCGGCGCCCGCCGAAGGCGATGGCCGGGGCAGGATCCGCGGTGCGCCGTGCGCCTGTGTCTTCCAGCGCCGCGAGCGCGCGATCGAACTCGCGGGTCTCGAACGCCTGATGATACATCTTGGTCCGACGTTTTAGCACGCCTTCGACGGGCGACCCCTCTGCGCTCGGTGCGAGGAGTTCGAGGCGCGGGCCGGGGCCCGTCAGAAAGCGGCCACGCACGCGCTGGATCGGGTCTTCGAATTCCGGCGACTCCAGCGAGTAACCCAGAACTTCCCAGTACGCTTGCTCGGCATCGAGATCGCGACACGCGATCCCGATATGGTGAAAAGTGCAACCCAGGGCAGTCAACATGATCTGGCTCAGAACTGGAAGTAAAGGAAGCGGGCGGTCTTGTGCAGATTGAGCGCAGCGTAGGCCAGCACCCCCATGGACAGGACAGTCCACGCAAGCGTTGGGCGCCATTGCAACCAGCGCGGCGCGCCCGGCGCCGGTCCTTCCAGTGCGGGTGAATACACGTTCATGATCTGATTGGAGTTCGGTGCACACCACACCACCACGAGCATCCCGAGGATCAGCAGGCCCTGGCTCCATCGCTCGACAAACAGACGCATCAGGTCGCCCGCCGTCCAGCTCGGGTCTGCGTGCGTGAGCGCTTGCAGCGGATACAGCATCGGTGCGAGCGATTCGAGACCCTTCAGGCCGAGCATGCTACCGATCAGCGTGAAAGCATCGTGCGTACTGTGTGCGCGGAAGAACAACAGCGCGAACACCACACAGAGGAACGTCAACACGACATAGGCGGCGCGACGCCACCCGGTCGCCGGTTGCGTGCGATTCGGCCCGAACAGCCGCCATGCGTGATTCACGCTGAGATAGACTCCATGCAGCAAGCCGAAGATAAGGAACTGGAGCCCCGCACCGTGCCAGATACCGGCAAGCCCCATCGTGAAGACCGTCGGGAACAGGATCATGCTGCCGAAGCCGCGGGCGGTCGCCGTGGCCTTTCGACCCACGGAAAGCCCTTTGCGAGCGCGCGCCCGCGTGATCGTCATCGCGACAGGGTTGTAGAGATACGCCGTCAGATAACGCGTGAGCGTCATGTGAAAGCGTGTCCAGAACTCGATGATGCCGGTGGACTTGTAAGGCGAATTGAAGTTGAGCGGGAAGCGAATGCCGAACATCTTCGCCAGCCCCATCGCCATGTCCGAATACCCCGAGAAATCGAAATACAGTTGCAGCGCATACGCCAGCGCCGTGCCCCACGCGGCCATGAACTGCAACTCGCCAGGCGCGTTGAAGCCCGCCTCGGCCCACGGCGCGATGCTGTCCGCGAGCAGGACCTTCTTGGCCAGACCGATAATGAACAACGTCGCACCGATCGACAGATTCTCCGCCTTGAACCGGTAACTCTCACGGTCGGCGAACTGCGGCATCATTTCCTTGTGATGCAGAATCGGTCCCGCGATCAAATGCGGGAAGAACGTGACGAACAGCACATAGCTCACGAAGCTTCGTTCGCGTACCACGCCCGCACGGCAATCGAGCAGAAAACCCAGTTGTGTGAACGTGAAGAACGAGATCCCGAGCGGCAGGATCATTTCGCTCACGCTGTGCGACACGAGACCAAACCCTGCGAGAAAATCGAGCAGCGCGACAAGATACTTGTAGTAGAACAGCAGCCCGAGATTCGCGACGATGCCCCCCGCAAGCAACCACGATTGCAGACGAGGGCGATTTTCCGTCGACAGAATGCCCAGGCTCACGACGTAGTTGAACGCGATGGACCCGAGCAGCAATGTTACGAACACCGGGTTCCACCAGCTATAGAACACCAGCGAGGCGATGCACAGCCATGCGGCGGCCGCGATGGGGCGCAACGCTCCCGCGAGGTAATACCCACCCAGCGAGATGGGCAGGAACAGCAGGAGAAACGGCAGGGAGTTGAACAGCATACCGGGGAATCTGTGTCAAAAAGTCGCAAGACTTTACGGTGAATGCGCGATCAGCCCTTGGCGGCCAGTTGTTTTCTGATCAGCGCCATGAGTTCGCCGACGTTCTTCAGTCCTTCGACTTCCGACGTCTTGAAACGCACGCCAAAGCGCATCTCGGTCGCGACCATGATGTTGACGTTGGAGAGGGAGTCCCAGGCATCGAAATCGGCGGCCGACGATTGCGGCGTGATTACCACGGTGTCGTCGTCGAAGATGTCGCGAAAAATGTCGGTCAGCGCGTTGAGGATTTCGGTGTCGGTCATTGCATGCTCCTGATTTCCATGGGTGCTATTTGTGAAGAGAAGTCGCCAAGGTCCAGCACCCATTCGGTGGCGTTCTCATGTTCGGCAAACGGCGAAAATCCGAGGTTTCGATAATGGTCCTTGACCATGCCGTTCTTCGCGCTCGGAATATACTCGCCGATCAGGCGTCTGGCCCCGGCCGCACGTGCCTGCGCGACGAGCACGCCGAGCGTGGCCGGCTCGACTTCGCGCCCAAGCACCCGGCAGCTCATCAGCCACGTGTCGATGCGCCAGTCGCCCGGTGCCTCCGCCGTGTCCGGCAGTGCGGCAATGACCGCAATGATGCCGTTGTCGCCGAAGCTGTCCTTCAGACGGAAGTGCAACAGCACGGCACGCGGATCGCGCATCATCTCCTGCACCTCGTCTTCCGTATGACGGCGCGTCGTCAGGTTGAACTGATTCGTCTTGCCCATCAGTTGCACGATGCGCGGCAGATCGGTGGCGTTGAACACGTTCCATTCGAGCACCATCTGCAAGCTCGCCAGATAGGACGCCAGATCCTTTTGACTGGTACGCAGCGCTTCGCGCTGCAAGTTGGCCTGATACTGTCCGGCGCGCTCGCGGTCCTCTGCGGTCAACGTCACGCCTTCGAAATAGCCGCCACGGGCGACGGTTGATGCGTACAAGGCCGGATCTTCCGGCATCTCCGGCACCTTCACCATCGGCAGTTCGCGGCGAACGAGGTTGCGCTCGAACGGGTTGTCGTCGGCAAACACCAGGGCGTCGAGGCCGATGTTGAGTTGCGACGCTATCGCGCGCAGGTTGCTCGCCTTGTCCTGCCAGTTCGCGACGAAACACGCGATGTCGTCGCGCCGGAGCACCATCTCGGGATGCGAGAGAAACGGCTCCAGCGCGTTGGTTTCGTCGTTCTTGGAGCACACGGCGAGGATCACCCCGCGACGCGTCAGATCGCGTGCATAGCGCTGGAACGCGGCAAACGCTTCGCCCTCGCCATTGCCCTGTCCGAGCACGATGCCGGCCAGTCCATCGTCGCCGATCACGCCGCCCCACAGCGTATTGTCGAGATCGAGTACCAGACACTTGGCGCTGCCGCCCCGGCGCGCCGTGACGAGTCGTGCTACCAGATCGCCGTAGGCGGGCGCAGCGGCAGGGGTGACGTATTGCTTCGCGCGCAGCCACAGGCGCGGATCGTGCCATGCGCTCACGCCATCCTGTTCACAAGCATCATCGAGCGCCAGAATATCGACACCGGCCTCGTCTGCCGCCTGACGCAGGGCGTCGTTCAGACGATGCGTGAGCCAGCGCGCCGAGCCCGGCATGCGTTGTTCGTTGTTGCCCATGAGCGCCACTTGCGCGGGCATCAGGGTTTGCTGAATGACGTGCGCACCGAGGTTCTCGCGCAAGCGACGCCACAACGCACGAAGATTGTCGATGGCGGCGGCGATCTTCTCGTCGGCCTGTGCAGCGCTCAGCGCGGCGGTTTCACTGCCGATCAGGTGCTGGGAGTCGAAGGCGCACAGCGCGACGTTCGGCGCGAACGCGTACAGACCGGACGACGGATCGAGCGTTTCGCGCAGATACTGACCGTAGTCCGGCACATAGGTCTGCACCCAGAGATTGCGGCGCAGTGCGCCGACTCTCAGGCCCGGCAGCAGGTGATCCATGGTCGACGAACCGAGTAGGGCCAGACGCACCTGTGGGCTCGTCAGATCGGCTGGCGGCTGCGTGCCATAGGCTTTTTGCAGGCGTTTGTCGAGCTTCCCGGTCTGCACGAAGTCCAGATTCTCGTTGGCGAGCCGAACCAGTTCGTGCCATGCGGGCGCGGTGTCTTTGGGTAATGCATCCACTTGCTTCGCCCAGTCGGGCGAGCGAGGCAACCAGTTCAGTTCCGGCATGGGCGTATGTCCCGTAAAAAAATGACGTGCGCGTCGTCACAACGTCAGCGTCCGGCCCCGCCAGCCTTCGAGGCCACCACTTGCGCGTTCGGGCGGGTGTTCAGCAATGCCTTTTCCTGTTCGGTGAGGGGCTGGAGCAACGACATCTCCGACATCTCCCAGATCACCAGCTTCAGGCTCCTGGGCCAGCGCGCGCGATCCTGCATGGCCTGGACGAGGGCATCAGCAAACTTGCCGCCGTCGCGACTCTCGTTCCAGACGGGCTGTCCCAGTGACTGCCCCAACTGCTCGGCGAAGTTGCTGCGACGCGAGTTCGAACTCCCGGCGAGCAACACCTCGATCGGCGGGCCGTCGTCGAGCAAGCCGCCACTCGCGGGCAACGTGAATGTCTCCTGCACGTAGTTGTCGGGCGGGGGACGCCAACCGTCAGGTGCCTTGCCAAGGCCGGCCAACACCAGCAGGTCGCCAACACGCGGTGAGGCGTGTGGGGCGCGAGAGACGTCGTAGCGCAACGGTCCGCGCGCACCGACCAAAGGCAGCGCCGCTTTTGCAACGGCCTGAGCCGCCACGGCGGCGCCGCGCTGGTTCATGTGCACATCCGTGCGATAGAACGCGTCGGGCATCGGTGCGAGCACGGTGGACAGATCCACGTGCGCCACCCCTGCGGCGTCGAGCGCACGTTGCCACTGCGCGAGGCCCATGATGGTATCGGCCGGGCGCGTCATGCCGCACAACGCGTTGGCGGCAATGCGCGACTTGTCCGGCACGGTGACTGCCAGCACCTGAATATTCTCGGCGCGCAACTGCGCCGTGAGGCGTCGCATCAGCGCAATGCGCGCGTTGACGACAGCGTGTACGTCGGCAACCGGCGCACGCAGGCCGTCGGTGTAGAACAGCCAACCGGGACAACCCTGCTGAACTTGCGTGCCGAGCTGCCCCAGCAGGCGATAGCGCCACGCGGCGTCGGCCGTTTCTGCCGTCTCGCGATACGGCAACGCGAGCGTGGTATCGAGACGCTTGCCCGCCGTGCCGTCCAGCCATGCCGTCGGTGCGTATTCGCCAAGCCCAGCCCTTGCTGACTCGCACACGCCGTAGATCAGTCCGAGCACCATCAACAGCGCGAAACACAGGGCCGTCAAGCGATGCGAAGTGACTGTGGGGGGTGTCGCCACAGCCTGTGGCGATGACATCGGTAAGCTCATGGGGGCGTCACTTGGCAATCGCGGCTGCGACGCGTTCGCGCCACGCGGCATCGGTCATGAGGGATGCCGCGTCCCATTGACCACTCGTGTTCGGGCCGTAGAGCATCTGGACTTCGTTGAGCTGCCACACCACCACCTGCGGGCGCGCCTGCTGAAATGCCGGTGATTCGAGGTACTGCGCGAACACTGCCCATGGGCCGAAGTTGCCGTACTTCCAGGTGAGGCCCACCGGACGATCGATGTCGGCCGACAGCGCCTGAGGAAAGCCAAGGTACGGTTGAACGAAGCTGTTGCCCACCACGTGCACCGGCGACGCCGTGTCGTCGAGCAGGCCACCCTCATCGGCCTTGGTCGAGCGCACCACGTAGATTTCCTGTCCCACGCTCTTGCGTTGCGCCGCCGTCATCAACTCGGCGAAGTCGGCGAAGCGACGCTCCTTGATCCAGTTGCCCAGCTTCTTGCCCGTGCCGGGCTGACCGGTCAGCGTCCAGTGTTTCTTGATGACGTCGGCCGTTGCCGCCGCCGCTGCCTCGGCACTCCATGCGGTCCAGTGTGAATCCTTCTGAAGAAACGCGGTCTGGTTGTCGTGCTCCACGCTCTTGAGCACGGGCATCAGATCGACCGTCTGGATATCCGCACGGCGCAGGCTATCGATCATCTGAGCATAGCGATCGCGCACGGCCGGCGCTATTGTCGTACCGGCGGGCAATTTGTCTTCGTAGAAACGCGCCTTGAGCGGTGCCACGACCACGACCAGACCGATGCCCTTCGCCTGTAGCGCATCGCGCGCCGAGCGCATCAGACTCACAGAGTTGTCGATGCCGGCGCGGCCCGCATCGGTCATGTTGTCCTGTGCGTAGAACAACCAGTCGTCTTTCCCGATGAGTACCGCTTGGGCCTGGGCACTCGTGGCGGACAAACAGACGCCCGCGACCAACAGGCCAGCCACCAGCTTGCGGGCAAATTGCGGGAATTCAGCGTTCAGTTTCATGAGGCTTGCGATGATCGAAGGTCAGGCTCCGGTGATGACGCCCGACGATGGTTTCACGTGTTCTTGCGGCACCCGTGTCGGCGTGCCAGGTTCGAGTGCCGGCTGATGTGTCGGTGGACGTCTCAGTTCGCACGGTAAGGCTGAGTCCGATTTGTCGCGCCGACCAGCGCGGGCGATTCGGCCGTTCCCACGAGGAAGAGGCTGTAGCGGTCGCCGCCTTTGAGCGGCGGCAACGCCAGCGCTACCGAGGCGTGCCCCGCGCATTCCCCCACGAGCGAGGCCGACACCGGATTGATGGCTCGCGCGACGCGAGCCCCGTCGGCAATCCCCGGAAACACGGTGGGCCCATTCGCCACGCCGATCTTTGCCGTACATCCGGGCACGAGATTGTAGGCCGCCAACTCGGCTTTCAAGCCGTCGGCAGCCGGGCTTTCGTCAACGATGGCCTTAACCGGCGCATTCGGTTTCGCACCGTCGATCACCAGTGTGACAAAGCCGCCCTTGGGTGCCTTGCCGTCGACGATCACCGGGTGGCCATTGACCTTGATGGCATATGCCTGACCGCCCGGTAGCACTCGGTAATCGGACACGATTCTGGCGTTCGCAGCGAGCGATTCGGCCTTCGCGCCTGCGCCCAATTGCACGCTGAGCGCCGTGTTGCTCGTGTTGAGCACGCGAACGTACGAAGAACCGTCAGGCGGTAACCCGTACAGTTTCGAGATATCGTCGGCAGGGGCGGCATGCGCGGGCACGCCCGGCAATGCCAGCGTCGCCAGCCCTACGACGGCCAGCGTTGAACCGGCGCGCGATACCCGTTTGAGGAATGAGAGCGTATGCGTCATCACGTCGTCAGTAAGAAAAATAGAGTCCGGCGAAAATGCCCTGCGAGCGGTCGGCGCCGGCAATGCTCACGCGGTATTGCACGTTCAGGTCGACGAACGATTGCTGCGCGTGATACTTGTCTTCGCGGAACCACCAGCGCGCGGTCACGCCGGGGCCAACTCCCATCGTGAAGCGCTGCGCGAGCAAGCTGTCGAAACCGACTGTCGCGCCGAGATACGGCGTGAGCACAAGATTGCTGTTGATACCGTCCATGCGGAACGCGCGGCCATAGCGAGCCTCGGCCGTGCCAAGCGTCTGCGGATGATCGATGAAATAGTCGCCTTCGGCGTACACCTGCCAGTATTGCCAGTTCGACTTGTCTACGCGCAAACTCCCGCCTTCACCCTCCGACCACGCCGCACGCAGCAGCCAGTCCGTTCGACTGTTGCTACCCAGCGGCACGAATTTCTCCACGGCGAACACGAAATTCTGGCGGCTGAACGGTTTCCAGCGCGCACCGAGCACGCCCTGATTGGTCGAGAGCCCGGTCACGCCCCCCGTGCCGTCGTACAGCGCCTGATTGAGGCGCGCATACAGCTCGAACGTACTGCCGTCCCGATTGCCGATCACCGGCGGGCGCCAGTACAGTTCTTCCGACGACTGCAACGTCTTGCGCGCACTTAGCGACGGCGAGAACGCCGAGTTCATGACGCCCACGGTGCCGTAACCGAGCGCGGCGTTGAATCCCCAGGTACGGTCCAGATCCGACACGGCCTGACGCACGTTCTGACGCGCTTGTGGCTCAAGCTCGATCTTGCCCTCGTCGTTGGCATCGATAGCGCGCGAGAACCAGCCGCTTGCCTGTTTGTTGTCGTAGAGACGCTGTGCGCTATAGGCTGCGTCGAGCAGGCTCTCGGGCGGCACCTCGCTGCCCGGTGCCGCAATCGGCGCGTAGGCTTCGCGAGCGGCTTGCCTGTCGCCCGCCAGACTCAGCGCATTGACGAGCAACAAGCGATAAGAGAGATTGTCGGGCGCGGCGTCGAGGGCTTCGTGAGCCGATTTGGCCGCCGCGCGGTAATCCTGCTTTGCCATCGACGCGTAGGCCTGCGACGCGGCCTCGTACCCGGGGCCCGCGCCGGCGAGGCTGGAACCGGCAGGCAGGAGACTGCACAACACGTCCTGCGCGTCGGGCGTGCAGAACACCACCGGGGCTTCGTCGGCCGGACTGCGTGCGCGTCTTGTGTCTGCGGGACGTCGCGTGTCCGCCGCAATCCGCTTGACGGTTGAGAGCTGCTGTTCGGACAGCCAGTCCTGAGCCTCGGCCTTGTCGAGATCCTTCCCCGCGTCGGCCGGACGATTCAGCTTCTGACGCGCGAAGCCGCGCATCGCAAGCGAAAGGGCGTCTTCGCCGTCCTGCGAGAGTGCATCTGATGCGGCGGCGTCAGCCTGTGCGTAGAGGCCTTCACTAAGCAATGCGCCAGTGAGCAGGTAGCGGTAGCTCTGAACGTCGGGCGCTTGCCCCACCGCCTCACGTGCCAGACCGGCGGCTTTGGCGTAGTCGCCGTCGCGATACGCATTCCAGGCGGCCATCGCAGGCGCCGGCGCCAGACGGCGATGCATGCGATCACGCAACGCCTGAAGCGATTCGTCCCCGGGCGTGAGACGCAGCGCGGCATCGGCCTCATCTGCGGCTTCCTGCACCTTGTCCTGACGCTCAAGAGAATAAAGAAGCAGGCTTCGCATGTCCGGGTTTTGCGGCGCAAGGCGCAACGATTCGCGTGCATTGCGTTCGGCTTCGTCATAGCGGCCAGACGCATACGCCTTGTACGCAGCGTCGCCCGCCCGATACGCGGGCGATTGCATCGTCCCGCTCTCGCCACGCCCGTTCTTGCCCGCCGTCGCGGGCGTGAGTGCCGCGCGCAAATTCGTGCGCGCCGCGTTCAGCGCCGGGTCGTGGTGCCCCTGTGCGAGCGCCTGATCCGTGATGTCGAGCGCTTGCCGGGTACGTCCCATGTTCTGCAACGCGTAGATGCGAAGCAACCAGAGTCGCGTCACGTCCGGGCGCAACGCCAGCGCTTTCGCGGCCTGCGCTTCGGCGCCTGCGTAGTCTTTGCGGTTGTATGCCTTGAAGGCGGCGTCCCCGAATTGCCATGCCTCCCCCTCGAGCGGCGCTTCGACGCGCGCTGCGCTCACAGGTGCCGCAACCGCACCGGCTGAGAGACTTGCCAGCACGGCGGCGCAGCAAAGAGAACGGGAGAAGAACGTCATGTGACCGCGTGACTTGGGTTAGGAGGTTGCGCGTCGGATGCCGGAATACCCGGCACACCTTGCTGGAATGAAATCGCTTCGCGTAGCGTGGTTTCGTCCAGCCAGCCTCGCTCGATGAGGATTTCGCCAAGTGGGCGGCCCTCACGCGCCTGAACGCCGAGCGCAAATTCGAGCTTGGTCTCGTCGATGGCCTGCCAGGACATCAGCAATTCGCCCAGACGCTGACGCTGCTGTGTGAGTTGATCGGACGTCGGAAAGTCGTGCATGGTCTTGTCCCAGACCAGACGCTTGCCCGTCACCAAATGGACGATGAACAACCGCCACGCGCGCGCGGCCGCCATGGCGTTGATGAAGTTGCCGATCACCATGCGCGGCACGGCGAGCAACGCATGCTCCCAGCCGTACATGTGATACACGAAGTAACTGCGCTGAATCACGCGCAGCGCCAATGCGAACGCGTTGATGCCCATGAGCGTCACGAGCCAGCCATTCGGCGGGAAGACGGACGGGTAATAGACGGTCCACCACCCCATGCGATCCGCGATCAGAAAGCCGAGAAAGTTGAGCAGCAGCAGATAAGCGAGAATCGCGACGAACGACGTCGCCAGCCCTTTTCGATCGCGAAACAGCAGGTACTTCGTTGCGAGCGACCCATGCCAGCCGACCTGTGCCCAACCTTGCAGGCCGATACCGAGTGTCCAGCGCGCTTTCTGTCGATAAGCGGTCTTGAACGTATTGGGGAAGTATTCGCGAATGCCCAATGGCATGCGAATCGTCGAGATTTTCTCTTTGCCGAAGCCGAACACCGAGGTGCGTTTGGTCACGTACTCGACAGGGAACTTGCCGAAAATCTGCTTCATGCCCTTGCGAGCGAGACGCGCGCCGATGTCGTAATCCTCGGTCAGCGTGTCGGTATTGAACGGCTGATTGCTCGTCTCGGCGGCAAGCTCTTCAAGCGCTTTGCGAGAGAAACACGTGCCCACACCGGCGGACGGCACCATCTTCGACATGCTCTCGCGCACCACCAGATCCTTGGTGTGCCACTCGGCGAACTCGTCCATGTAAGTACCCGCCACGAGTTCATACCACTCACGCTCAAGCGATGTCACCGGCAACTGAATGAAGTCGATACGCGGGAGCAGGTAGTTGTAGTACTTCAGCTCCAACGGGTGAAGCACGTCTTCGCCGTCATGCAGAATCACGCCGGCAAACGGTTCCGGCTGCAACTGGTTCTGCTTGAAGATCGCCTGCACGATCCAGTTCAGACAATCGGCCTTGCAGGTCGGTCCGTCGTGCGGCACGCCCACGTGGACGAGCTGGCGATAGCGCCGACGCATGCGTTCGACTTCGGTCTTGGTCTTGTCGTCGTTCTTGTACGTGCCGACGAAGATCATGTAGTTCTTGTATTCGAGCGTGCCCACCATGCTCTCGAGCATGGCCGCAATCACGTCGTACTCCAGCCATGCAGGCACCATGATGGCGAGCGGCTGCTCGCGCACCTCACGTAACTGCGATGCCTGCAAGGGCGTGTAGCGTCGCCGGATAAACAGCGACCGGTAGACCTGACGCACCCAGTACCAGAGGTCGACGAACAGGTCGTCGGCACTCGATAGCAGAATGATGACGCCGACGATCGCGCTCGCGATTTCGAGCCCGTGGTAGTAGTCGGCGACCAGATATGGCCAATAGAGCGAGGAGAGCACGTCGAATCGTCGCTATGCGTTAATGATCGCTTTTGCTGTTGCTCTTGCGACCAGCGCGCAAGGCCAGCACCAGAATCAGCAGCAGCACGAGCAGTACGATAGCAATGGCAGGCACGCCCCACGACACATACCGGCGCCATTCGTAGAACGCACTCTCACCGGCCCCTGGCGGCAGGCTCGCGTCGGGGTTACTCGTGTCGATCCACGCCACGGGGCCTGCCGGTCCTATGATTGCCAGATTGCCGCGATTGAGCAGGAACGGCACGCCCACGTCGGGCTTCGGCTCGCCGATCGCGTACCAGAGCAAGCCGTCCTGACCACCGCCACGCACGACTTCCGCGGTCGACAGGCGTTGCAGGCCAGTGATGTCGAGCCACTTGGCGTCCTTGTTACCGATCTCCAGACGCTTGCGATCCGTCACGACTGCAGAGGGCGTCGCACCGTCGACCGGCACTTCCATCGCCACGAACGGCTTGCTCGGCTTGACCGGCTTGTCACCGGCGGCAACCGTCAGTTCCGCTCGCGAAGGAGACACGCCGCTCGCTGCCGCAATGCCGATCACGCGCTTGATGTTTTCGGGGGCGGAAGCAAGGTAGCGCGCCGGTACGATCAGTTGGGGGTCACCTGCCATGAGCGGCAACAGACCCACGAACGTGCCGTCCGGCTCAGCCTTGCCCGGGCGCACATAACTGGCCGCAGGCAGCACATTGACCGGATACGCCTGCGGAATTTCGTTGCAGTCGGCTGAATACGGTTGGCGTTGCACCGAGACGCGCAGATTGTTGTTCACCCCCAGAGCGTAGCCCGGCACGCGTGCCTTGAGCTGCTCGGGGCGCCCATTGGCGTCGAGCTGCTTGGCGGCGAGCAGAATGCCGTTCCAGAACACCGTGGCGACGGGCTTGGACGTCGCCGGTCCGGGCGCTGCCGACAGATACAGGGAAATTTCGCCCGGCATGCGACCACTGGAGGCCACCGCGGAGAGCGGGAAGCTTAGCGTCCAGTCACCCCGCGCGAGTACGTCGAAACTGTCGGCCGAACCGCCCAGACTCGACAGGCGCACCACCGTCTTGTCTTCGATATCCGGCGTGTGGGCGATGGGTGCCGTTACGTTGTTCGATACCAGCAGACGGCGCAGCGCGTCGTCGAAAAGCCCGGCAGCCTGTGCCCCTGCGTCACCGGCGATCGCAATCACGGACTGGCTGCCCATCGACAGCAGACGAATCTGCTTCGCGCCGAGTGCTTCACCCGCCAGCGGGGCGCGATTGGCACGCCACGCCTTGAAAGCCTCGGCGGCATCGCTGTCGTTGGCAAACTGACTTTGCAACGCGTCGAAGGCGGCGCTCAGACGCGTGCGCAAAGCAGCGTCAGCCACGACAATTTCACCGCTGACGGACGGCGCCCCGACGGCCAGCAATGCGCCGAGTTCGGCGTCGTTGGCCAGTTTGTGGGTCGCGCTATTGTCCTTGATCGCTGCGAATGCCGGCAGCCCGGCAAGCGATGCCGGGACATCGATGCCTCGCGTATCGACGACATCGCCAAGCGCGGGCAACGCACGCACGACTACGCGCTTGCCGCTACGCTCGAGTGCCACCCCGACGCGCCATGCGCTGTCGAAGGCGTCCTTATCGAGCGTCTTGCCAGCCACGAGCAGCGCGGGCGCGCCGGGCAGGGTGCTCCAGGCGTCGTCGAGACTCGTCACCGACTTCTGGTCGATGCGGTAGGTCAAGCGGGTTTGCGGCGAGATCGTGACCGAGTTGGCCATCGAGTGATCCGGCTCGCAGCGGTACGTTCCCGTGCGGGAATGCCAGTTCACGCCGAGTCGTACGAAACCCGTGTCGCGCGCACGCGATGAGACGGCCAGATTGCGCTGAACGGGGCCATCGCCATCGGGAAAGGACTGCGAGGTCATCGGTTGTCCGTCGATGGACAGCACGACCGATGCCGCACCGGGCGCACCTTTCAGGTAGCGACCGTCGAAGGCCACTGAGGCATCGGCCAGCGGCAGACCCTTGGGAACCGGCAGATAGAACTCCTGACTGGCGTCGCCCGAGAGCACCACCGGAGCGAGGATACCGAGGTCCGACAGCGCGATACTGCGCGTCAGATTGGCCCCCGAGCCCAGCGCGCGCACGCCGTCACCCAGTGCACTGGCGTGCGACACCGTCGGGCACAGGGCACCCGTGAACACCAGCGCACCGAGCGCAATGGCGGAAATCGTCGTCTTGTGGCGTCTGCCGAAACGCGCGGGATGACCGCGCAAAGCACTGAGATTACGCATGGCGTTAGGCAACAACATGGGTGTTCCGTGAGTAGACGTGCGGCCGCGTGCAGGCGACGACACTGAGTTGGACGATGTCGGCAAGGCCGGCGGACTCGAAAGCGGGCACGAGGTAGGCGTCATGGACGTTTCAGGTGTCATGGCGGCCGCCTTCAGCGTGCGTGGATACTTTGCGCATTGCCGGGAGAAAACTCCCTGACGGGACGCCCGCACAGCGCGTCCACGATACGGCCTGCCGCGTGGCCGTCTCCATACGGATTCATTCGTCTTGAGAACGACGTGTGATACGCGAGATCGTCGAGCAGACGGGTCACACCCGCGACGATTCGCTCCCGGTTCGCGCCCACCAGCGCCACGGTTCCCGCATCGACCGCTTCCGGTCGCTCGGTGACGTCGCGCATCACCAGTACCGGTTTGCCGAGATACGGCGCTTCTTCTTGCACGCCGCCGGAGTCCGTCAGAATGATGTAGGCGCGCTGCATGAACCAGACGAAGTCCACGTAGTCGAGCGGGTCGATGAGGTGCACGCTGTTGAAACCGGCAAGCTCTGTCATGACGACGTCTCGCACGGCCGGGTTGAGATGCACGGGATAGACGATTTGCAGATCGTCGCGTCGCGCGAGTTCGGCCAGCGCTGCACAGATGTTCCGGAAGCCATCGCCGAAGCTCTCGCGCCGGTGTCCGGTCACGAGCAGCAGACGGCGGCGGGGATCGATCCACGGGTAGCGCGCGGCGATCTCCGAAGCCAGCGGGGAGTTGTCACGCAATCGGGCCGTGAGCGAGGCCAGGGCGTCGATCACCGTATTGCCGGTCACCGCGATGCGACCGTGAAGGTTCTCGCGTTGCAGATTGGCGCGCGACGTCTCGGTCGGCGCAAACAGCCAGTCGCCCACGGCATCGACTACCCGGCGATTCATTTCTTCAGGAAAGGGTTGGCTCAGGTCGCCCGTTCGCAGTCCGGCTTCCACGTGGCCGATGCGAATGCGGCGATGGAACGCGGCGAGCGCGCATGCCGATGCGGTACTGGTATCGCCATGCACCAGCACATAATCGGGTTTCTCGGATTCGAGAACGGCATCGACTCGCTGCACGGCCCGTGAAAACAGGCCGTTGAGCGTCTGGTTGGGCACCATGACTTCCAGATCGTACTTCGCGGTGATGTCAAAGAGAGACATCACCTGATCGAGCATCTGGCGATGCTGGCCAGTGACACATACCACGCTGTCGATGCCGGGTTCGCGATCCAGTGCGCTCACAAGGGGCGCCATCTTGATCGCTTCAGGACGCGTGCCGAAGATGGACAAGACTTTCATAGCTCTTCATTCTGGTCTGCTCGTATAGCGCGCAGACGTGCCACCCTCTGCGCACAAGGCGCACAGGGCCGAATCTGACACGAGTCTGGAACGAGCACGCCAATGCGAATGAGCGACGTACGATAAAGCTTGAACCCCGGTGCGACGCCAAGTAATGGTTGTCTTCGATTGTCGCGCACGAGGACGATGTCCCCCTCCTGCCATACGTTTCGCGCGATTAACGTCAATATCCCCCTGACGGCGCGAACTTGGTTGTGGCGGATGGTACTGACCGTTCGTCCCCCTACGGTCCCCCCGCTAATAAATTGATGAGTGCGTGGCGCGGGAACTACCTGACGCCGAATGCTGCGGCTATGCGCTGGGGGGCGGGATTATCGGTGAGGAGTCCGTGCGACGACCCATTGCCGTGCGATCTACTGCCCGGTGTTGCCGCTTGCCACGAGGCTACGTGCCGCAGCAATGATGGCTTCGCGAGGTTCGCGGGGCGTCCACCCCAGCATTCGACGCGCTTTTTCTTGTGAACGGGTATGACGATCGCGCCAGCGTAGTGGCGTGGTTTGCTCCCACACCCGGAAGGAAACGGCGCCACGTCGATGATGGCGACGTTCGCCGCCTTCGCGGTAGGATACCTCGCCAGACCGCTTGGCGGGCTGGTCCTCAGTCACATCGGCGACAGGTTCGGCCGCCGGGCGGCATTCCAGATATCGCTCGTCCTGATGACGCTGACCACCGCCGGTATGGCGCTCATGCCCAGTTATCAATCGATCGGTTTGACGGCGAGCATTGCGTTCGTTGCACTGCGATTTCTCCAGGGTGCCTGTATCGGCGGCGAGTTGCCCGGCGCGATCGCCTATGTCGTCGAGTCAGCGCCCTCGCGCAGCGGGCTGGCGTACGGGGTGATGTTCTCGTGCGTGAACTCGGGGAGCCTGCTCGCGACGCTGGTGAGCATCGGATTGCATGCGACATTAGCCGAGGCGGATATGTCGACGTACGGGTGGCGCATCGCTTTTCTCATCGGCGGCGGACTTGGGGCGCTCGGGGCGTTGATGCGTCGTGATCTGCGGGAGACGGCGCTGTTCATGGCAATCAAGCATCAGAAGCGCACGAAGCTCCCGGCGATTGAAGTCCTGCAGCGTCATTGACCGCAAGTGGTGGCGGCGATCGGCATCGTCGGCCTCAATCAGGCGCTCATTGCGCTGCTGATCGCTGTCGGCGGGTATCCGTTCTACGTCGTGCTGATGAGCGGAGCGATCAACCCGTATGCGGTGTTCGGTCTGGCGGCGGTGATTGCATCGCTCGTCGCCGGAACGTTCGGCGCGCTCGCTTCGGGCCTGTTCCCGACGAACCTTCGGTTCAGTGGGTTGGCGATGTCCTACAACATCGCGGCCGCGCTGCTCGGGGGATTCACACCGCTTGCGACATCGCTGCTCACCAGTACGACAAAAGACCGCGCCGCACCCGGGTTTTTCATCGCGGCGGTATCGGTGATCGGGTTTCTCTGCGTTGTCGCGGTGGCGCGACGTAAGGTGAAGTTGTCGGATCGGCGGTCGTGCTCGATCATCTGATGTCGCCGATGGCGTCACGTTGCAAGGCATCGTGACGCTGCCCGGCGGGCCAGGTCCCGCGGCGCGCGTCAAGCGTGTCGGCACTCGCTCGCCGCGCCGCCGAGCGAGTGCCCGGCGCCACGCCGCTCAGCGCAACACGCTCCCCAGGAACTGCTGCGTTCGCGCTTGCCTCGGCGCGCCGAAGATATCGGCGGGGGAACCGCTTTCCACGATGCGTCCGTGATCGAAGAACACCACGCGATCTGCCACCTCGCGCGCGAAGCCCATCTCGTGCGTTACGACAATCATCGTCATGCCGTCGCGCGCCAGATCCCTCATGACGCCCAGCACTTCGCCGACCGTTTCCGGATCGAGCGCAGACGTCGGCTCGTCGAACAGCATAAGCTTTGGCTTCATCGCCAGCGCGCGCACAATCGCCACGCGCTGCTGTTGACCGCCTGACAGGGACACTGGAAACGCGTTCGCCTTGTGCGCCAGTCCCACACGCTCCAGCAGGGCATGTGCGGTACGTTCAGCTTCGGCCTGCGTCATGCGGCCCAACTTTACCGGGGCGAGCGTGATGTTGCGCAGGATGCTCAGGTGCGGAAACAACGTGTAGTCCTGAAACACCATCCCCACGTCTTCCCGTAGTTTTGCCATCGCCCGATGATCCTTGACGTCGGTCGCGGCGTCGCCCAGCGTGACGGTGCCGTCGGTCGGCGTCTCGAGGCTGTTCAGGCAGCGGATCAGCGTCGATTTGCCTGACCCGCTCGGCCCGATAACCACCACGACCTCGCCCGGAAAGACATCCAGATCCACACCATTGACGACCTGATGCGGACCAAAATGCTTTCGCAACCCGCGAATCGAAAGCAGCGCGTTCATTGCAGCCCCGCCAGTGCTCGTGTGGCGTTTTGCAACACCTGCCGCGCATTCGCCAGACGGGTATGCCAGTCGGCAAGGCTCGCGCGCGTGTCGCCCAGCCTGACGTTCGCCTCCTGCAAGTGCGTGCGCAGGAGGCCGGGGTTCGGGCTACCGGCCGATGCGCGTCCCGCAACGTTGCTCGCAGGGTCCAGACACGCCCGCACGGCTTCGGCGTCGATGCCGAGCGGTGCGCCAAGCTGTTCGCGCGCGGCGGCTTCGACCATCGCGACGTCGATCCGGTCGGCACTCACGCCGAGATCCATCGCGCTGCGCACGACCGACCCCACGACGTGATGTGCGGCCCGGAACGAGAGGTCGTGCTCGCGCACCATGTGGTCCGCCAGTGCAGTCGCCGTCGAGAAGTCCTCGGCGGCCAGACGTTCGGCGCGGGCGGCCGCCGGACGCGCCGTACGCAGCACGAGTTCCAGCAGATTCAGGCAGCGGACCGCCTCACGCGCCGTCTCCCAGAAGCCTTGCGTGCCCTCGCGGTTGGCGTCGCCGGAGTGGGTGAAGTTAGTGCCCTTGATCGCCATGGCGCTCGCCATCAGGGCGGCGACGATCTGTCCCGTGCGTCCCTTCAGGTACTCCAGCACGACCGGGTTCTTCTTCTGCGGCATGATGCTCGAGGTCGTGGCCACGCTGTCCGGGAATTCGATCAGTCCGAACTCGTGCGTGGTCCACACGAAGTAATCCTGGGCCACGCGACTCCAGAGCACGGCCAGCAGACTCAGATCGGCAATGCTCTCGAGCACGAAGTCGCGCGAACCCACGGCATCGAGCGCGTTGTCGACGAACGTGTCGAAGCCCAGCAGATCGGCCGTACGCTGACGATCGATCGCAAACGGGGTGCCGGCGAACGCCGCAGCGCCGAGCGGCGAGACGTTCATGTTCGTGAGCGTGTCCATCAGGCGACGCGTGTCACGTTCGAGCGCCTGCGCGACGCCCGCCAGATAGAACCCATAAGTCATCGGCTGCGCCGGCTGCAAATGCGTGTAGCCGGGCATGACGACATCGGCGTGGTTGGCGGCTTGCGTCAATGCGGTCTCGCGCACGCGCAGCAAGGCTTCGATCAGATCGAGCAGCACGGCGCGTGAGCGCAGACGGTCGAGCGTGGCGAGAATGTCGTTGCGGCTGCGCCCGGTATGCATGCGTCCGCCAATGTCTGCGCCGACCTGATGCATCAGATGCGCTTCGTAGTTGAAATAGCCATCTTCCCGGCCCGGATCGAGCGGCACGGCGGCAGGGCCGGCATCTTCCATCGCCAGAATGCCGCGCGCCAGCGCTGCCGCATGTTCGCGGCGAATGAGTCCGCGCTCGGCCAGCATCACCACGTGCGCCTTGTTGATGTCGCCGAGCGGCAGGAAGGTCTCTTCGAAACCGTCGAGGCGCGGTTTGAAGATGATGTCGTTGACTTCCGGCGCGGCGGCTTCGGTGAGCCGGCGACTGACTTTCGATGTGGACATGTTCAACCTTGTTGGGGAAGAGACCGAACGGGCTCGCGTTGCAGGCGGCGTTCGAGATGACGGGACAGCGCACTGAGCGCCGAGCAGACGATGAAATACACGATGAGCACGAGGCCGTAGATCTCGAAGGCGGGATTGCGGCCTTGCATGACGGTGACGCGCTCGATGATGTTCTGATTGACCTTGAGGAACTCGCTCACGCCGATGAGTGCGCCAAGCGACGTGGACTGGACCAGCAGCGTCAGCAGGCCCGTATAGGCGGGCAGGATCGCGCCGACCGACTGCGGCCCGATGACATAGCGATAGATCTGCCAGCGACGCAGGCCGAGCGCGGCGGCGCTCTTCCATTGATGCGGCGGCACGGATTGAATGCCGCCCGACACGACCACGGTGCCGTTGGCGCCGCCCCACAGCGACAAACCGACCGTGGCGGCGACGAACGGGCTCAGATCGAGGCCGAACATCGGCGCGACGAAGAACACACAGAACACGTTGACGATCAGCGGAATCGAGCGGAACAGTTCGACGTAGCCGTGAATGGTCGCTCTGACCCATCGGTTGGGGAGGGTAGCGAGCACCCCCAGCGCCAACGAGATCACGGTCGTGCACAGCAGCACGGCGCCCGCCAGGGCCAGCGTCATGCTCAGCCCTTGGGCGATGAGCCGCCAGTTTTCGAGAATGATGTGCATGGGAGAGATGGCCTCAATGCGTTCGGAACGGACGTTGCATCCAGGCCGAGAGCCGATGCGCGAGTAGGGAGAGGACCGCCACCATGCCCAGATAGAGCACGAGGATCGCGCCGAACATTTCCAGCGGACGGAAGTCCGTTGCAATGCGGTCGACCGCAACGAACGTCAGCTCCATCAACCCGATGGCCTGCAAGTACGACGAGTTCTTGAGCAGCGAAATCGCGGTATTGAGCATGCCGGGCAGCGCATGGCGCAACGCAATGGGCAGGGCGATGAGCGTGAAGTAATGCCACGGGCGCAGCGACAACGCGTGACACGATTCGTACATGCGGCGTCCCACGCTCGCCATGCCGCCTCGCAGGTTCTCGATCTGATACGCGCCGGCCCACAGCGACAGGCACAGCACGCCGGAGGTGAACAGCGACAGACTGAGTCCGACCGCCGGCAATCCGTAGAAGATGAAGAACAACTGCACGAGGATCGGTGTGTTGCGCATGAGCTCCACATAGCCGGTGACGAGTGGTGAGAGCACGGGCACGCGGAAGAGGCGAATGGCGCAACCGGCAATGCCGATCAGCGCCGAGCAGACGATGGCGATGACCGACACTTCCAGCGTCATCAGCGCGCCGCGCCAGAGAGCCGGCCATTGCGCGAGAAGGTAAGCGACGTCGAAATCCATAGCCGCCGCCGCTTACAGCGTTTCCTTCGGACGTCCCTGCTGGAACACCGACAGGTAATAGCTGCGAATCGACTCGGGAACGTTGAGTTTGACCCACTGCACGAAGCGGCCTTCGTAGCGCATGCGGGCAATCGTGGCGGACAGGTAATCGCGCCATGCCGCTTCGTTCTTGCGCACGCCGATGGCCGCGTCCGAGATCTGGAAGTACTGCCCCAGCAGTTTCGCCGACGGGTCTTGTGCTGCGGCGACTACAAGCGTGGCGGCGTCGTGCGTGTAGGCGTCCGCGCGGCCTTGGCGGAAGGTTTGCATGGCGTCGGCGGCGGTGTTCAGTCGGAGCATCTTCACGTCCGGCATGTGGTCTTCGAACCACTTGGCCTGCACGGAGCCCTTCAACGCGACGAGTGTCTTGCCCTTGAGGTCGGCGATTGAGTTGATGCCGCTATCGCGACGGACCACCACGTCGCTCGCCCCCCAACGATACGGTTGCGTGAAGTCGATGACGCGAGCGCGCTCGGGCGATACCCCCAGGGTCGCGATGAGCAGATCGACTTTGCGGCCGAGCAATTGCGGCACACGGTTCTCTGCGGTCACGCAGGTGAAGACGGCCTTGTCCTTGCTGCCCAGCGCCCACTCGGCGATCTGGCGTCCCATCTCGACTTCCACACCGGCGAACGCACCGCTGCTGTCCTGATAGCCATACGGCGGCTGGTCGCAGCGCACGCCCACACGCAACTGGCTTTGCGCCTTGATTTCAGCAGGCACCGGCGGCAAGTCGCCCGGCGCGGCGAGGGCCGGGCGGGCCGTCAGGGTGGCCAGCGCAATGAGGGTGGCGGCGGTGGAGGCAGTCGCCAGAACGGCGACGAACGAACGGGTAGGGCGTGACATCGAAGGCTCCTGAAGCGAAAAACGGCACATGGAGGACTCGGGCGGCCACGCGTCGGGAGGCGGCGAGTGCCTTGCCTCATGGCGCGCAGACGGGATACGAACGACTGTAGCCGGGCAGGGGCATTCTTAAAAATCACAATACAATACGGGTCCATACATTTTTGATATGCCCCTGCTGCTAGGCGGTATGGCTTGGCAAGGCGCAACGGGGATGGCCCGTCCACAGGAGACCGCGTCGATGAAATTCAAACAGGTGGAGGCATTCCGGGCGGTGATCCAGACGGGATCGATGACGGCGGCGGCGGAAGCGCTGCACACGTCGCAGCCCAACATCAGCCGATTGATCGGCCAGTTGGAAGACAGCGCCGGTTTCCGGCTGTTCGAGCGCATCAACGGACGGCTGCAACTGACCGACGAAGGCGCCGAACTGTTTCGCGATGTCGAGCGTGCGTTTGTCAGTCTGAAAAGTCTGGAGGATTCGGCACAGCAGATTCGCCGCTCCGGCACCGGGCGCCTGCGTGTGGGCGCCGTGCCGTCGATGGCGCTGACCCAGATGCCCGAAGCGATCCGGCGGTTTCGGCAAACGCACCCGGGGGTCGCCGTCTCACTGCTGACGAACGATTCGCCGCGCGTGGCCTACTGGGTCGCGTCGCAGTTTTGCGATCTGGGGGTGACGTCCTACGTCAGTCGGGACGTGTCGGGTATCGAGGCGACAAAGATCTGCGAGATCGCGGGCGTGTGCGCGTTTCCCACGGGGCATCGGCTGGGGATGCTCGATGTCGTGACGCCGGCCGACCTGGAATACGAGCCCTTCATCGCGTTGTCGCTGGTCGACGGCACACGCATGAAGATCGATCAGCGCTTTCGCGAGGCGGGCATCGAGTTGCGTCACAAGGAACTGGAAACGCCTTACGAAGCGACGGTGTGTGCGATGGTCGCCAGCGGGCTCGGCGTGAGCATCGTGAGCCGCGCGGTGGCGCAAGCGTACGTCGGCCGGGGGCTGGACTATCGGCCGTTCGCGCCGGACGTGCTGTTCGCCACCCATCTGCTGCGACCGCAGCACGTGGCCGCAAAGTCTGCTGGCGCAGCGCTTTGCGGCCACGTTGCTCGAAGTCGTCGGGGGCGTGGCGTCCGCCCCCTGACGTTCGATGCTCAGGGCTTGATGGCTGAAGGGCGTAAGGGGTTACTGATCGACCACGAAGCCATCGTAGTGCGGACGCATCGAAATCGGCTTCACCAGCGGCGGGCGAATCCTCTGCGCATCGGGCAGCAATGCCATGCCGAGGCCCGGGCCGTCGGGAATGTCGACGAAGCCCTGATCCGGCAGCGGGACCTTGTCGACGATATCGCTGCCCAGATGGGTGCCCGTCGATTCGAACACGCCGGCTTCGAACCCCGTCGCATATTCCTGCACAGCGAAGTTCGGAATCGCTGCGGCCACTTGCAGGCACGCGGCCAGCCCGATCGGGGAGAGCGGGTTATGCGGCACGACCTGAACGTGATGGGCCTCGGCCATCGCCGCGACCTTCTTCGCGCCGGTGATCCCGCCGCAGACAGCCACGTCGATACGCGCGTACTCCACCGCGTTGCGTGCGAGCAGCGCCTGGAATTCGTAGATGGTGCAGAAGCGCTCACCCGTGGCGATCGGCACGCGGATGCGGTCGGCGACGCGCGCCATGGCGTCGGCATTCTCCGGGCGGATCGGATCCTCGACGAACATCGGCGTGTCCTGCTCGATGCCGTTCGTAAATGTCACGGCTTCCGCCGGCGTCAGACGACGATGCAGTTCGATGAGTAGATCGACGCGGTCGCCCACGACCTCACGCATCCGGTGAACGTTGTCGATCGCATCGTGCATCTTGCGAATGTGGGTCTTGAAGTAGACCTTGTCGTTGCCCTCGTCGAGGAACGGATTGATGTGCCCGAAAGCATTGAAACCCGCTTCCATCTTGCGCTGGCATTCCTCCAGCACCTTTTCGATGTTGCTTTCGTAGATGTGGCCATAGATACGCGCCTTCTTGCGCGCCGGCCCGCCGAGCAGCTCATAGATCGGCACGTTCAGTGCGCGGCCCTTGATGTCCCACAGCGCGATGTCGATAGCGGAAATCGCCGCGTTGATGGCCAGCCCCTGAAAGTAGCTGAAGCGATGCATCACGTTCCAATGGTGCTCGATATCGAACGCGCGCTTGCCGACCAGATATTCGGCAAAGCGTTTGATGGCCGTTCCTGCCGCTTCGATATGGCCCCAGATACCGGCTTCGCCATAGCCGGTGATGCCTTCGTCCGTGTCAATGCGAACGAACATGAACTGGCCGACGTGAAGCGGCTCGACCTTCGTGATTTTCATCGTGACTCCTTCGTGGAAAGACTGTGTAACTGTCGGGAATGCGTTCAATGCATTCACGGGATTGAGGGGATTAACGGGACTGATGGGCGATGGGACGTGCCGGGGCGGTGTGCGCGTCGTCGTGAGTGCCGTCGTGCATGTCGTCATTGAGCGAGCGGCCGCGTGTTTCCGGGCCGAGCGCCACCGAGATCGCGGTGATGACACCGAGCGCGACCACGTACCACGCCACGAGGTGTGGCGAGCCCTCACCGGCCGAGAGCAGGGCCACGGCGATCATCGGTGCAATCCCGCCCGAGATCGGCGACGTGACTTCCCGTGCGAGCGAGAAGCCGGTGTAGCGCACGCGTGAGGGGAACATCTCGGCAAGCCACGGACTTTGCGCTGACGTCATCATCGTTTTCGCGATCGACGACACCAGGAACAGGCCGACGTAAATCCATAGGACCTCGCCCGTCTGCAACATCCGGAAGAACGGGAATACGGCAATGCCGGAGAGCAGGGCGCCGCCCATGTACACCGGCTTGCGACCGACCTTGTCCGAGACCCAGCCGAACAGCGGCACGGTAATGAACTGAAGCGCGGTGCTCCACATCAGCGCCGTGACGATGACGTCGCGCGACATGTGCAGTTGCTGCGTCACATAGACGATGACGAACGATTCGTAGATGTACGCGAGCGAGTTGTCGCCCAGGCGGGCGCCCCAGGCGCAAAGCATCGGACGCAGCGAGTGGCGGAAGACCTCGGTGAGCGGGGCGCGCACCACGGCGTTCTTGCGGCGCAACGCTTCGAAGACCGGCGTCTCCTTGAGTTGACTGCGTAACAGCACGCCGAGCGCAACGACCACGGCGCTCAGCAGAAACGGAATGCGCCAGCCCCACGCTTCGAAGCCCTCTTTGGACATCGATGACGACAGATGGAAGGTGGCAAGCGACATCAACAGCCCGAGCGCCACCCCGATGTACGGCAGGGAGCCGTAGAGCCCACGGCGTTTCGCCGGGGCATATTCGATCACCATGAGCACGGCGCCGGCGTATTCGGCACCCGACCCGAGCCCCTGCGCCGCGCGTAGTACGCATAGCAGGATCGGCGCCCAGACACCGATGGACGCATACGTCGGGAGTAAGCCCATCAACGTCGTCGACCCGCCCATGAGCAGCAAGGTGATGATGAGCACCGACTTGCGGCCGATCCGGTCACCGAGTCGTCCAAAGATCACACTCCCGGCCGGACGCACGAAAAAGCCGATGGCGAAGCTCGCATAGGCGAGCAACGTGCCGGTCAGATGGTCGTAGGACGGGAAAAACAGATGGTTGAAGAGCGTGGCGGCGGCTGTGGCGTAGAGGTAGTAGTCGTACCACTCCATCGCCGTGCCCACGATCGCGCTCAGGATCGCATTGCGTATTGCTTGCCGAACTTCCGGCGTCATTTGTCCTTCGGTATTCACGTATGACCCCTTCATGTGCGCCGCTCGCTCGCGAGCCGGCGCACTTGTCTCTCTCCATGACGGTCGCCGCGACGCATTAGCTGTCGTCGCGGTCCTCCTGTGATTCCGTTTGCCGGCACTTCACTTTTGGAAACGTTTCCGGAAACGTTTCCAAAAGATAATCGTTGTAAACTGGCGCGTCAAGAGGAGATGAGATCGATGAGTGACAACTTGCCGGGCGATCCCAAGGGACGGCCGGGAATCAAGGCGGTGGCCGCCTTGGCTGGCGTGGGAATCGCATCCGTGTCGCGCGTGCTGTCCGGGCAACCCGGATCGAGCCCGCAACTCACGCAACGGGTGCTGGAAGCTGCGCGCACGCTCGGTTACGCGCCGAACGCGCTCGCGCAGGGGCTGCGCCGGCGCGCGACGCGTTCCATTGGTTTCGTGGGATCGGACATCACCAACCCGTTGATCGCGTCCATCGTGCGCGGCGCGGAAAGCGTGCTCACGGTCGCCGGGTTTTCCGTGCTGCTGACGAATTCGGGCGGCGTGCCGAGCGTAGACGCCGAGCGCATCGAGGTGCTGATGCACCGGCAAGTCGACGGTCTCATCGTGTTGCCCACGCTCGAAGACGACCCGGCCACGCTGCTCGCGCTGCGCAATACCAAGTGCCCTGTCGTTCTGATCGACCGCGCCTTTCCCGCCGATATTCCCGCGCACTATGTCCTGTCGGATCACTATCAGGGCATGGGTGATGCCGCGCGTGCATTGCTCGACAAGGGACATCGCCGTATCGGCCTCGTCGTGGGGCGTGATGTGCGCCCGACGCGCGAGCGTGTCCGGGCGATGGAAGACGCCTACGACCGGCTCGGTTTGCCGCGCGATCTCATCGTGCATCGCGGCACGCTGTCGTCGGATCACGGCGAGGTGGCCATCGAGGAAATGCTCGCCGACGACGATCCCCCGACCGCGATCGTGCTGGGCGGCAATCAGTTGCTCGAAGGCGCATTGCAGGCCATCCACCGCCGGGGGCTTCAGCTCGGCCGGGACCTGTCGCTCGTGAGTTGCGACGACGTGCCTCTGTGCCGCTTTCATCAACCGCCGATCGCCACGGTCATGCGTGACGCCGAGCAACTTGGCGCGCGCGCGGCGCAACTGGTGCTCACGCACATCGAAACGCCGGGCACGCCAGAATCGGTGAGCCTGCCGACGTGGTTCGAGTCTCGCGCGAGTTGCGGCGCGCCGTCGGGCACGTCGGTGCAGCGCCGTGCCGACAAGGTTCGTTAAGAGGTTCGCTAAAAGGTTCGCTAAAAGCTTCGCTAAAAGCTTCGTTGAGCGACGCACTCCCGGATAAACATGCAGAATTTCCCCGATCTTCGCGATTTGCAGATCTTCAGCGTGGTCTGCCGGCTGCGCAGCTTCGCCAAGACGGCGACCGAGCTTGGCGCGTCGACGTCGTATATCAGCAAGCGCATTCACATGCTGGAGCGCGAGATGGGCGCGACGCTGTTGCATCGCACGTCGCGACGGGTGACGCCGACCGAGGACGGCGAGGCGATTCTGAAGTGGTCCGTCTACATGCTCGACGCGGCGACGGAAATGCATGACGCGGTGTCGGACATCAAGACCGAGCCGCGTGGCGATCTGCGCATCAGTTCAAGCTTCCGGTTGGGACGCAATCTGCTGGCGCCCGCGCTCTCGCAGCTATCGAGCCGATACCCGCGTCTGGACATCTCGCTGATCGTGATGGACCGGCCGGTGGATCTCATCGCGGAGTCGATCGACCTGGATATTCGCATCGGCAAGGTGTCGGAGCCCCATCTGATTGCGCACAAACTGGCGGCCAGCACACGTGTGCTGTGCGCGTCGGCCGACTATCTGGCGCGCCGTGGCATGCCGCAGACGCCTGACGACCTGCTGACGCATTCGTGCCTCGTGTTCCGCGAGCGAGACCAGCCGTTCGGCACGTGGCGGCTGCGAAACAGGACCGCAGGGAAAGAGGCTGAGGCGGACGTCGCAACGATCAAGGTCGGCGGCTCGCTGTCGTCCAACAACAACGACATCATCTGGACGTGGGCGTTGGGCGGGCACGGCATCATGCGCGCATCGGCGTGGGATTGTGCGCAGAGCCTCCAGCAGGGGCAGTTGATTCGTGTGCTGCCGGAATATGACTGGCCTGCCGATATCTATGCGGTGACGACGGCGCGTCTTTCCGCCTCGGCCAAGGTGCGCGTGTGCGTGGAGTTTCTGCAAAACTGGTTTGCCAGCGAATTCGAGGCCACGGCGCCGCTGTCGCCCTGAATGTCTGAATGCCGGAATGCGGGGAGGGTCAACGTCACCGTTGACCCTCTGCTGATTCCCTCGTCGATAGCCCCGTCGATAGCTCGATCAAACAGGGCTGTGTCGCTCAGGCCGTGACGACGGCGGGTTCTCGCGGCGTCTTGCGTCCCGACATGGCGATGGCGACGCCGCCGAGAATCGCGCAGGCGGCCAATACCAGCAGCGACGGCACGAAGCTGTTCGACACCGACTTCACGTAACCTACCAGCAGCGGCCCGGCGGACTGCCCGATGAGGTTGCCCACCCCGCTGACAATGGCGACTGCCGGAATCGCCTTGCGCGTCGGCAGAATTTCCGTGAGCCAGGCGAACACGAGCGGGTTCAGCATCTTCAGCGTGAAGCCCAGCACCATGAACAGGATGATTTGCAGGTAGTAGAGATTGGCGGGGACCAGCGCTGCGCCGATCATCACGAAACCGGTGAATGCGGTCGGCAGCGCGGCATGCCAGCGACGTTCCTGCCCGTGTTTGTCCGAGCGTCGGCTGATGTAGAAGATCCCGAACATCGAGGCGATGAACGGCAGGCCCGAAAACACGCCGATATAGAAGTCGCCGAGCGTGCCGTATGTGCGCATGATCGTCGGCAGCCAGAGCGTCGCGCCGTACATCAGAATGCCGTTCAGTGCGAAGCCGGCCGTCAGCAACCAGACCGTCGGTTCCGTCAGCACGCTCCACCACGGATCGACTTCGGGCTTCTTGTGCGACGCCTGTTCGGCGTTCAGCTCACGTTGCAGCCATTGGCGATCGGTTTGCGACAGCCAGCGCGCGCTTTCGAGGCTACGCGGGATCGCAAGGAACCAGATCGCGCAGAAGATCCAGGCGGGCAGGCCCTCGGCGATCATCATGACGCGCCAGTCGTAATGGGCGAGAATCGCGCCGGAAATCGGGCCTGCGAGAAAACCGCCGGCCGGAATGGCGAGATTCCAGATGCCGAACGCCCGGCCTCGCTCGGCCTTCACGAACCATTGCGCGAGGAACAGCGAAACGGCCGCGTAGATGGGCCCCTCGGCCAGCCCGAGCAGCACGCGCAAGGCGACCAGCTCATGGTAGGTCCGCGCAAACCCGGTGGCGACGGCCGCCAGCCCGAACAGCAGCAGCGCAACGCCGATCAGTCGCCGGGGATTGAACAGCAGCGCGATGATGCCGCCGCCAAGTTGGGTGACCGCGTAGCCCCACGCGAACGCTGCACCGATCCAGCCCGCCTGAATCGGCGAGAGGCCAAGCTCCTGCGTGATGTGGGGCAGCGCCATGCCCATGTTGGCACGATCGAAGAACGAGATCGTGTACATGATGAAGGTGGCCGGAAGGATGATGAACCAGCGCTCCCGCGCGATTCCCTCCCCATTGGGAACAGACGAATTCATACTGCGTGTCTCCTGCTGACGAGGCGCGCCTGAACCGCGCGCGCCCCTGTTGTTTTGTTCGTATTGTCGAGGGGTGCCGTCGATCTGTCGCGCAGATCAGCGATCGATGCGGTATTGCTCGATCACCTCCGGCTTGAGACGGATACCGAAGCCCGGACCTTGCGGCACCGTCATGTAGCCGTCGCGAATTTCCGGGAAACCGTCGGGCAACTGCCACAGCAGCGGGTCGCGCACCTTGTTGGCGAAGATCTCGACGAACAGCGCGTGCGGATTGGCCGCGATCAGGTGGACGGCGACTTGCGGCTCTTCGTGGTGCGCCATCTCCACGTTCATCAGCTTGGCCATGTCGGCAACGCGCTGCCATTCGGTCACACCGCCGCACAGCGTGCAGTCGAGGTTCAGGATGGACACATGGCCTTTGGTGATGAGGTCGCGGCATGCGCGGCCGGTGATCTCGCCCTGACCGACGTTGACCGGAATCGACGTCTTCATGGCGAGAAGCGCCAGGCCGTCGGTCTGGTCATACCACTTCACGGGTTCTTCCATCCATCGCACGTCGAGGTCTGCCTTCTCCATGGCGACGCAGAATTTGACGGCGTCGAGCGGGTCCCAGCCCTGATTGGCATCGACCGTCACCACGAAGTCCTTGCCGCCGGCGCGGCGAGCTGCGCGCACGCGCTCCAGATCCTCTTCCAGCGACGCGCGGCCGACTTTCATCTTGATGCCGATGCAACCGGTCTCGCGCACCATCGCCACTTCCTCGGCGATGGCAACGCATGAATCCTTGCCATCCTTCGGATAGTACCCACCGATGGAGATGACCGGCACGCGGTCCCGCACGCCGCCGAGCAGCTTGTAGACCGGCGTGTCGTAAAGCTTGCCGCGGGCGTCCCACATGGCGTTGTCGAGACAGCTTACGGCCTGCAGCAGGATGCCGCGCGGATGCATGTCCAACTGGTGCAGCCCGCGATTGCCCAGATCCACGTTCACATGGAACATCGCCTCCCAGAGTCGCTGGAAGTCGCGAACGTCCTGACCGATGAGCAGGGGCGACAGATGTTCGCGTACGACGTTGACGATCTCGGTCTGCGTGTGGAACTCGTCGCCACCGTAGCTTTCCCCGACGATGCCGTTTTCCAGATACACGCGTGTGACGATCGTCGGGCGCGACGCCACCTGATACGTGCCGCCCTTGAACACTTCCTCCAGTGCCATGTCGAGCGGGATGATCTCAACCGATTCAATTTTCATGCTCAATCCTCGTGTCTTCCGAATCCTTGTCAATCCAAAGCGCCGTTGCGCGCCGTTTGCCTGCCGGGCAGACGACGGGGCAACACCGTGGATGGACGATACGGCGCAGCGAGGGGAGGAACAACGGCCGGGGTGTACACCGATCGTCCACGATCTGTGGATCATCGGCAGGCAACGGCGCGATGGCAGGAAACGTTTGGGGGCGAAGCGATCCGGGTGGGACGGCGCGCTCAGGACGGTCGATCGTCGGTCAATATTGACCTGTATGCGGTATTGACTAGAATCCGGAGTAATCGAAGGTCGTCAACGGACTGACGGGCGGGAGGGGGGCGCTCGGACGGGTGTCAGCGCGATGCTGGCAGCGCAGTAGGGAGAAGTCGTTCTTAGATGCGATGTTCGAGGGGGAAAACGTATGCCAGAGCATGAGTATGTGACGGGCGATTTCCACGTGACTGTCTTTTCGATCCCGCTTCGAGACGGGCGTTATCGTGCCGACGTGGTGGTGCGGCGCATTGGATCCCGAGAGTCGTGCCATCGCCAGGAGCTCTACGGCCAGGTGTTTGCGACGCGCAGCGATGCCCGCGCCCACGGGCAAAGCTACGCGGAAAAATGGTTGCTGGGGTTTGGTCAGAAGGCCGCCCTGGGCAGCCTTGGCAACCCCGGCAAGCATCGCGCCTGATCCGGTCTGTCCGAACGGTGCGCGAGCCGTTCGGATACACCCGCAGACTACGCCGCCATCGCGGCCCCGTCGCTGCGCGGGTCGTGTGCGCCGGTAGCGAGGCCGTCGTCGGCGATGGCAATGACACCGGCCTGACCGGCGAGCGGACTGTGACGGGGCAACGGCGCCAGAAGGTGCCCGAGTTCAGTCAGCGCCTCGAAGACGGACTCCCCGGCGTCGCTCTCCAGCTTGAGGTTGTCCCGGCTGTCGGAGAACGTCCTGCCCAGCAGGAAGCGAGGATGCGATAGCGCCTCGTGCGGCGTCATCCCGTAGTCGATCAGTCGTGTGAGCAAGGCGCTCAGCGTCTGCGGCTGACCGTCTGCACCCTGCGTCCCGTAGAGCAACCGTGCCCGGCCGTGCTTGAGGTACATGCCGGGATTGAGCGTGTGGAACGGCCGCTTGCCGGGCATCAGGGCATTGGGGTGAGCGCTGCCGGAGGGCCGGAATGCGGCCCCGCGGTTGTGCCACAGCACACCGGTATCTCCGGCCATCACACCGCTGCCCCAGTCGAAATAGATCGTCTGCAACACGCTGACGGCGCGACCGGCTGCATCCGTCGCGGCGAAGTACACGGTATCGCCTTCGCGAAACCGATGGGGCCATTCGAGTGCCTTGTGATCGTCGATGCGCGAGGCCGCTGCACGAAGATGTTCGTCCGACAACATCGTCGTGAGTGGCACGTCCACGAATGCCGGATCGGCGACGTATCGGTCGCGATCGAGGAACGCCTGTTTCACCGCCTCGACCAGACGGTGGTAGTACGTCGCGCTGCCATGCGGGCAGTCCTTCAGGCCAAGACGCGCGACGATCCCCATGATCTGGAGTGTCGTCACGCCTTGTGTGGGCGGGGGCAGTGTCGCCAGCGCACCGTCGCCATAGGGCATCATGAGTGCGGGCGAGACGTGCACGCGTGTGGCGGCGAGGTCTTCTCGCGTGAGTGGTGAGCCTGCCGACTGCAAGCCGTCGGCCAGACGCGCGGCCAGCTCACCTTCGTAGAATTCTCGTGGCCCGCTGTCGGCGAGTTGTCGTAATGTCGACGCCAACGCTGGCTGCCGAAACCGTTGCCCGGCGGCCGGTGCGCGACCGTCTGGCAGGAATGTCGGCGCGAAGCCATGCCATGTCGACGCGTCGCGCATCTCGTCGGCACGATACGTGTACCAGAAGTCCTGCGAGCGACTGGTGGGGAAGCCGTCTTCGGCTGCTGCAATGGCAGGTGCAAGCAGGGCGGCCCATGTCAACGTGCCGCCCCATTGTTCGCGGCTCACCCGGTAAGCGGCCTCCCATGCAGCGACCGTGGCTGCCGTCGTCAATGTGGAAGCCGGCCCGCGCACGGGGATCGCATCGCCCCGACACAAGGCCGGTGGCAGATGTCGTGCCGCTTGCCCGATACCGGAGATGGCGAGCGGTGCTGCGGCGTCTGACGTGCCGTCGGCGACCAGCCAGAAGCCGTCGCCACCCAGCCCGGTGAAATGCGGCATCGTCACGCACAGCATCGCCGCAATGGCGATCGCGGCTTCGATGGCGTTGCCGCCTTGTTGCAGCACGTCGCGACCGGCGGCGCTGGCCAGCGTTTGCGGACTCGTCACCAGTCCGGCGCGCCCGCTCGCGGATCCCGTCGATGCCGTCAACCCGATGGGGACTTCGTCGCGCGCTGTCATGCCGCCGCTCCTGCCATGCCTGAGACGTCTGCTTCGTGCCCGCCGCCAAGATACGCTGCTGCGAGACGCGCATCGCCCGCCAGCTCGCTCGCCGGGCCGCCCACCGTCACACGCCCCTCTTCGAGCACGTATCCCCGGTCGGCAATCGACAGGGCCATGGTAGCCATCTGATCGACGAGCAGCATCGACAGCGATTCGCGTCGCAAGGCGTCGAGCGACGCGAACAACTCGGCGATGACCTTCGGGGCGAGGCCGAGCGAGGGTTCGTCGAGCAGCAGCACGCGAGGCGACGACATCAACGCCCGGGCAATCGCCAACATTTGTTGCTCGCCGCCGGAGAGCAGCCCTGCCCGCTGGTGCTGACGTTCTCGAAGACGCGGATAGCGCGAGAACATCTGTTCGATGCGGGCGTCGAGCGCCGCGCGTGGCAGACGCCCGCACGGAAATGCGCCGAGCCGCAGGTTATCGAGCACGGTAAGCTCCGGGAAGACCTGACGTCCCTCAGGCACGAGCACGACCCCCAATGCGGCGATCTTCGCAGCCTCCAGACGCGACAGGTCGCGCCCGTTGAACGTGATGCCGCCGCTCACCGGGCGATGCAGTCCGGCCAGCGCCCGCATGAGGGTCGACTTGCCCGCGCCGTTGGCGCCGAGCAGCGCGACGAGTTCACCGTCACGCACCTGAATCGAGACGTCGTGCAGTACCGGCGCTGCGCCATAGCCCGCCGTCAGTTTGCCAACGCCGAGGACTTCGGGCGAGGTCGATGCACTTCGTTCGATCGGCTCGTCCGGTGTGTCGGTCTGCGCTGCGTCCGCCACCGGTGTCGCGGCGGCACCGAGATACGCCTGCCGCACGCGCTCGTCGTGACGAATCGCCGTCGGCGTGCCTTGCGCGAGGAAGCGCCCCGCGTCGATCACGACGATCCCGTCCGACACGCCCATCACCAGCGACATATCGTGTTCGACGAGACCGACGGCCACGCCGCTCTCCGCGATTTGCCGCAGCAATCTGCCCAGTTGCGCCTTGTCCTGCGTCGACAGCCCGGCGGCGGGTTCATCGAGCAGCAACACACTCGGGCGCGTTGCCAGCGCCCGTGCGATCTCCACGAGACGTCGGTCGACGTGCGCGAGATCGGCGGCCATCAGATCGACGTCGCCGTGATAGCCGCACGCCCGCAGCAGCGCTCGTGCCTCGTCGCGGTGCGCCTTGCCCTGCATGCGCGCGACGCCGAGCAACCCGCCAAGCCGCCCTGCGCTCAACGCCAGCGTCACGTTATCGAGCACGCTCATGCCGCCGAACAGTTGCGACGTCTGATACGTGCGCGCTACGCCGTGCCGTGCGCTGTCGCAGGCGCCCTTGGCCGGGAGATCGTCTGTGCCCAGCGCGCGGGTGCCCGACAGCGGCCGATAGAAGCCCGAGAGCATATTGAGGACGGTCGACTTGCCGGCCCCGTTCGGGCCGATCAGGCTTGTCACCTGTGCGGGCGGCAGTTCGAAGGAGAGATCGGCAACGGCTTTCACGCCACCGAACGTCATCGCCAGACCATGCGCGGCAAGGCCTTTGCGTTGTGACGTTGCCAGCACCGGCAAGGTCAATGCCGACGTCACGCCGACATCCCTGTCGTCCGACGGGCCACCGCGCCGCGACGTCCACCATTTCCCGAGCACACCGATCACGCCATTGGGCGCCCCCCACAACACGACCAGCAGCAATACGCCGAAACACAGCAGACGCAGGTTCTCCAGGCTCGCGAGAAATTCGGGCAGCAGTCCGACGATCACCGCGCCGACGACCGGCCCGGCAATCGTGCCCGCGCCACCGATCATCACGACGAGGACGAACAGGATCGATTGCAGGAAGGAGAACATGCCCGGCGTGACCATGCCCTGCAACGGCGCGAAGAGACCGCCTGCGAGACCCGCCAGTGCGGCGGAGAACGCGAACGCTACCGCCTTCACGACCAGGGGATTGACCCCGATCGAGGCCGCTGCCGTTTCGCTGTCGCGCACGGCGCGCATGGCGGCCCCCCAGGCACCACGAGACACGCGTGCGTAGACCAGCAACGCCACCGCAAGCACCGCCAGCGCGGCGACGGCGACGACACGTTCGCTGCCTGCGATACCGAAGATGCCCGGCGGCATCACGCCCATCAACCCGTTCTGACCGCCCGTCAGACCGCGCCACTCGACCGCGCCGTGCTCCACGATGAACCCGAAGGCGATCGTCACCATGGCCAGTCCCGGCCCGCGCACACGCAGCGCGGGGAGCGCCAGCAGACCGCCGGTGAGTGCCGCGATCACACCCCCCGCGAGCCATGCCGGCCAGAACGGCCAGCCCGCCTGCGTGGTCAGAGTCGCCACCGCATAGGCGCCGATGGCATAGAACCCGACGTGGCCGAACGACACCTGCCCCGTGAGTCCGAGTAACAGATTCAGACCGACGCCGCAGATGGCGAGCAGGGCGACGCCGGCGATCACCACGACGAAGTAACCGTTCACCACGCAGGCGGCACCGGCCATCGCCAGCAGCGCGACAGCGAGTGCGGCGCCGAGGGCCAGACCGTCGCGAGCGTCGCGCGACGACCGGCGCCCCGTCGTTGCCGACACCGGCGAGGATTGCGATGCCAGCCGCAAAGAAGAATCGCTCATACCTTACGCACCTCCGCGCGACCGAACATGCCGTCGGGACGCATCGCCAGCAACACGATGACCAGACCGAACGTGATGATTTGCGTGTAGCTCGACCCGAGCGTTGCCGTGATCATCGCTTCTGTCACGCCGAACAGCAGACCGGCGATCATCACCCCCCAGGCGCTCGACAATCCGCCGAGAATCGCCACTGCAAATGCCTTGAGACCGAAGACCGTGCCCATATCGGCCTGCACGTTGAAGAGCGGCGCGATCAGCACACCGGCGATACCGGCGAGCAACGTCGAGACGGCGAACGCGCCCGCGATCGTGCGCTGGATGGGAATGCCCATGAGCCGAGCGGCGTCGCGGTTCTGCACCACGGCGAGCATGGCGACACCCCAGCGCGAGCGGCGCAACACGTAATGCAGCGATGCCGCGAGCGCCAGACCGACCACCGGGATCAGTAATTGCAGCGGATAGACGCCGAGACCGGCATCGCCGATGTGCAGCGAGCTTTGCGCGAGCGGCGAGGGCAGGCTGCGCGGTTCCGTCCCGAACGTCAGCATGACCACGTTATCGAGCACGATGCCCAGCGCCACCGTCGCCATGAGCCACGCGCTCGATCCGCGCCGCACGAACGGCTGAACGGCAAGCCGTTCGACCACCAGTCCGTAGACGGCGCAAAGCGCCAGCGCCGCAACGATGGCCAGCGGCATCGGCCACCCGAGCGTCTGCGCGAACGTGTAGGCGAGCACGGCGCCCAGCATCATCGAGCTGCCTTGCGCGAAATTGACCGTTGCGCTCACCGCGAACGTCAGATGAAAGCCGAGCGCCATGAGGCCGTACATACTGCCGAGCCCAAGGCCGGCGACGAGCGCCGAGATCCATTGCATGAGATGTCCTCCGGGACGCCACACCGTGGCGCCCGTTCATTGCCGGTGTCGTGTGACGAATTCGTCCGGTCGATGTGTTTTGCTGATGCCCTGCTTACTTCGCGGCGACCTTCGCGCCCGTCGGTGCCACCGGCACGATACGGTTGTCAATGAACTGCGCCCACACGTAGTCCTGCGCGGACAGGGCGTCGTGCTGCTGCTCGCTGAAGGGCTTCACGTACGTCTTGATGAGACCTTCGTAGCGGTCGATCTTGTAGAAGCCGGTGCGAATGGCGTCGCCATTGGTCGAGCCTGCGCGATCGATGGCCAGGGCCGTGAGACGCATGGCGTCGTACGCGTTGGCGACACCGACGGCCGGCGTGATGTCGTCCGGTCCCTTGATGTCCGAATACTTGGCCTTGAGCGCAGCGACGACACGCGTGCTGACTGGCGACGTCGCGCCGAAGAAGCTATACGTCTGCACGAAATGCACGGTCTTCGCGTTCGGGCCGGCCAGTTCGGTGAAGCGTCCGCCCGCCGGACCCCAGTGCGAGACGATGGGCACCTTCCAGCCCATGCGGTCGAGCGACTTCACGACCTGTGCCGACGGCCCGACGTTGCCCACCATCAGCAGGGTGTCGGCCCCGGCGGCCTTCAGGCGCCCAAGTTGCGGCGTGACGTCCACGTCGGTCGCCTCGAATTTCTCGACGGCGGCCGGTTTCATGCCCTTCGCCGCCAGTGCCGCGACGATGCCTTTCTCGTTCGACTCCCCCCAAGGGTTGTTCACGAGAATCAGGCCGAGCTTCTTCGCGCCGAAGTTCTGCTGCGCGTAGTTCACCATGGCGCCGTCGACGATTTCATCGACAGCCGACACGCGAAACACATAGTTCGGATTGGCGCCGTTGTGGGTGATCGGCGTGCCGGCGGCCCACGGCCCCATGAACGGGACTTTCTCCTGATTGGCGATAGGCACGATGGCCATGGAGACCGGCGTATCCAGACCGCCGAAGAGCACGGCCACCTTGTCCTTGTAGATGAGTTCGCGCGCGGCGAGCACGCCCTTGGCGGGGTTGCCTTCGTCGTCGCGACGCACCAGTTCGAGCTTGCGTCCGCCGAGCACGCCGCCGCTCGCATTGATTTCGTCGATGGCGATGGTCATGCCGCGCGTCAGGGCTTCACCGGCGCGTGCCGATTGCCCGGAGAGCGCCGTGACGAGACCGATCTTGATGGTGTCTGCGGCGTAGCCCGCTGCGCTCACGAACATGCCCGCAGCCGCCAGTGCGACGGCGCCGACACGAAGCCAGCGACGGCGCGAGGGGGTGGAGGGGGCGGATGAGGTGGTGGCGCAGACGGCGTTGTGACGGGCAGAGGCAAGCATGAGCAATCTCCGTAATGACATGTGACATGTCAGAGCGACACGTCGGATGCGAAGGGAAGGGATGGTCGGGCATCCCGGCAACGGGCACGACCCGCTATGTCCCCGCCGTACGCAAGAGGCATGCCACCTCGTCGACATTTCGAATGAATGGCGTCACACGATATGCACGCCAAGGTGTTGACGATCTGGCATCGAAATTGCGAACGATCTGGTATGACGTTCGTTGACGATGCGTTTTGCGCCAACTCGGAACGCGCCCGCACTGTGGCGGTGCGCGAATGTTTCAAGACGACACACGATGACTCTGACCCTGCCGCTTTCATCACCTGACGATTTCGCGACCACCGACGTACATGACGTGCACGATGTGCCCGACGTTCGCTTCGGCGCATTGCGTTCGCACGATCGCTTCGACTATCTGCCGATCACGGCGCGCGATACGTATCGCTGGCCCAACGGCGCGCGACTCGCCGTCTATCTCGGCTTCAATCTGGAGCACTTCGCGTTCGGGGAAGGGCTGGGCGCGAATCTCGGCCCGGTCTCGCCGCAGCCCGACGTGCTCAACTACAGCTGGCGCGAGTACGGCAACCGGGTCGGCGCATGGCGATGCCTCGATCTGTTCGGTGATCTCGCGATGCGCGCGGGTGTCGTGCTCAACACGGCGCTGCTCGATCACTGTCCCGAACTCGTGCATGCCTGCGTGGCGCGCGGCGATGAGCTGATTGGTCACGGTCACACCAACGCGCATCGGCAAAGCGATTTCGAGTGCGCGCACGAGCGGGAGCTGCTGGCACATTGCCGATCGCGATTGACGGAAGCGACGGGCTACACGCCGTCGGGGTGGCTTTCGCCATGGATCTCGGAGACGCACCACACGCCGGACCTGCTGGTGCGCACCGGCTATGGCTATACGCTGAACTGGTGTCACGACGACCGTCCGGTGCGCATGCGTACGGCGCACGGGACCCTGTGGTCGGTGCCCTATCCGCAGGAGGTGAACGATATTCCGATGATCATCGGCCGTCAGATGGACGGCGCAGCGTTTGCCGACATGATCGCGGACAATTTCGACGAGATGTACGCTCAGGCGGAGCATCCGACGCGAGGCCAGCCGCTGGTCATGGGCATTGCGCTGCACCCGTATCTGGTCGGGCAGCCTTACCGCCTGCGGCATCTGCGACGCGTGCTCACGCCCATCGCGCAGGCTGCGCAGCGCGGCGAGATCTGGGTGGCGACGCCGGGCGACATCGCCGCGCACGTGGCGTCCGTCAGTGTCGCCGAGCCAGATGCCGTCATGGGGTGAGCCAGCGTGACACTCAAATCCTATTGCCCGGCGTGTCCCGACTGTGGAAAGTTGTCTCTACTTCCTTTAGTGCCCTCAGTGCCTTCATCGTCCTTGCCCACTACGCCCGTCATGCCAGCAGACAAGCCTGTTTCCCGTGCGCGCCGCCCAGCGGCCCCCACTGCCCCTACTGCCACCACTGCCACTACGGTCCACGACGGTGACACCGAAACCCGTCTTCTCTCGTTGCACCTGCCGGTCGCGAACGATGAGGCGATGAGCGCCGAGACGCGCATCGAGACGCACATCTACCGCACCATCGTCGACGGCGTGCTCGCGCATCGCCTCACGCCCGGCACGAAGCTGCCCGAGCCGGAGCTTTGCCAGCTGTTCGACGTCGGACGCGCGGTGGTGCGGCGGGTGCTGGAGCGTCTGGCGCACGACGGCATTGTCACGCTCAGGCCGAACAAGGGCGCTGTGATCGCCGAGCCGACGCCGGAGGAAACACGAGAGATTTTCGAAGCGCGGCGTGCGCTGGAGCGTTCGCTGGTTGAACTGGCAGTCTCGCGGGTGACCGACGACGATCTCGCCATGCTGCGCCGTCAGCTCGACGCCGAGCACGAAGCCATGCACCGTTTCGATCAGCCGTCGTGGGCGCGTCTGGCGAGCGATTTTCACCTGCGTGTGGCGGCGCTTGCGGGCAATGCCGTGTTGCTGCGTTATCTCACCGAGCTGATCTCGCGGTGCTCGCTGATCGTGGGGTTATACGAGCCGCCCGGTTACGCGCCCTGCGAGCACGACGAACACACCGCCATCGTGGCGTGCATCGAGCAGCGCGATGCCCCCGGCGCCATTGCCCGGATGCAGTCGCATCTCGAAGAGCTAGAGCGTCGTATAGAGACGACCCGGATGCGCGGGCAGAAGAGCCTGGCGTCGTTGCTCGGCTTGCCGGAGGTCGCGGCAGCGCAGGACACGATGTCGCCTCCTTCCCCTTCGTCGTCCCCTTCATCGTCCCCGTCCGCGCCCCCGGTCAAACGCGCTGGCCGCAAGCGTGCCTGAGGAGATCGCATGGAAATCGACTTCCGCGAAATCACGGCGTACCAGCGTTACAAACTGATGGCGAGCCTGATCGTGCCGCGTCCGATTGCGCTCGTCACCACGATCAACGACGGGGGCACCGTCAACGCCGCACCGTTTTCGATGTTCAACATGCTCGGCGAAGAACCGCCGATCGTGATGCTCTCGATCAACCGGCTCGACGACGACACGCTCAAGGACACGGCGACAAACATCCTGCGCGACCGGGAGTATGTCGTGCACCTGACGGACGAGGCGATGACCGCCCGCATGCACGCGTGCGGGGAGCGTCTGCCGCCGAGCGAGAGTGAACTGGCGCACGCGGGGCTCACGCCGGTACCGAGCAGTCTCGTCGCGCCGCCCCGCATCGCCGAGGCGCCGGTGGCGTTCGAATGCACGTTGTGGGAGACGCTGGAGACACCGAGCCGCCATATCTTCATTGGACGCGTCGAGCGTATGCACGCACGCGAAGAGCTGATCGACACGCAGACCTGGCGAGTGCGTTTGCAGAACTATTTCCCCGTGGGCCGCTTTGGCGCGAGCTTCTACGTCGATACCCGCAATCGCTTCTCGCTGGAACAGCAAGACGGTCAGCCCACGGCCACGACGGCGGTCGATGAGATGTAAGTGCCCCCAATGGTAATCACGCGGTAGGGGGCGCGGAGATCTCACGAAGACCGGCGCCCTCGTCATATAGACGCCATCTATCCGGCCATCGCGAATCTGTCGATTTGCCTCTCGCCGCGCAGGCTCATAGGATGAAGCCCACTTTCACAGTCGGGACGACATCGATGGAATCGGATATCCGGATGACCGGTCTTCGGACGCGCGCGGTCAATGTACCCCTGCAATACCCGGTGATTACGGCGGTCGGTGTGGTGGCGACGGCGCCATTGGTGCTGATCGATCTGGAGACGGACAGCGGTGTCGTCGGTCACGCCTATGTGTTCACCTACACGCCGTTGGCGCTCAAGGCGACGCAGGCCATGATCGATGCGCTGGCTCCGCTCGTGGCCGGGCAGCCGCTGTCGCCCCACACCATCGAACAACTGCTGCAAGCGCGTTTCCGGCTGGTCGGCAACACGGGCCTGATCCGGATGGCCAGCGCGGGACTCGACATGGCGATCTGGGACGCCTACGCAAAGACACTGAACGCCCCGCTGGTCGAAGTGCTCGGCGGCCGCGCGCGCCCGATTCCGGCGTACGACAGTCACAGCATGGACGGCGTGGACCTCGCGGTGCGTCGCGCGCACGACGCGAGCGACGCCGGCTATCGCGCGATCAAGACCAAAATCGGATACGCCAGTCTGGCGCAGGATCTGGACGTCATCCGCGCCATTCGTCACGCGGTCGGCGACCACGTGGAGATTCTGGTCGACTACAACCAGGGACTGAGCGTGCCCGAAGCGATACAGCGTTCCCGGGCGCTCGCGTCCGAAGGGCTCGGCTGGATCGAGGAGCCGACGCTACAGCACGACTACGACGGTCATCGCAAGATTCGCGAAGCGATTGCCACGCCGGTGCAGATGGGCGAGAACTGGTTCGGTGTCGAGGAGATGTCGCTCGCACTCAAGGCGCAGGCGTGCGATCTGTGCATGCCGGATTTAATGAAGATCGGCGGGGTAAGCGGCTGGCTGCGTGCACGCACGCTGGCCGAGTGTCACGGTCTGCCGATGTCGAGCCATATCTTCCAGGAGTTCAGCGCGCATCTGCTGGCGGTTACGCCAACGTGTCACTGGCTCGAACGCATGGATCTGGCGGGGCCGGTCGTGGACTCGTCGCTGACGTTCCGCGACGGTCATGCTCACATCGGCGACAGGCCCGGCGCGGGCTTCGTCTGGAAGGAAGACGCGGTCGAGAGGTACAGCGTCTGACGCTCAGGTGATGGGCCTCAGCGGGGCCGCCGACCGTCGCGGACGGCCGTCGTGACGGGGCGTCATGACTGGATGTTGCGACCATCCCGCGAAGGCCGTCGAGGTCAGATGCGCGAGAGGGCGTCGTCGACGAGATCGCGCATCCAGGCATGCGCCGGGTTGTCATCCTGAAATTCGTGCCAGTACATGCCGACTTCGAACGGTTCGATCTCGATGGGTAGCGGCACGGAGCGCAGCGGTGCGAGCTGTTCGAAATACTGTCCCACGCGCGACGGCACCGTCGCCATCAGATCGCTCGACGCGAGCAACTGCGGCAGGATCGTGAAATGCAGGATCTGCATGACGATACGGCGGCTCACGCTGTGCTGGCGAAGCGCATGCTCGACCAGCGAATGCCCCGAGAACGGTGAGGTCACCATGACGTGGCGCGCTTCGACGAAGCGCGTGAGACTGAGCTTCGGCCGCGCCGCCGGATGTCCCTTGCGCAGCAGGCATTCGTAATGCTCGCGAAACAGCCCCTTGCGCCGGATGCCCTCGCCGGCGAGCTGCATGTTGCCGATCACCAGATCCACCTTGCCGGCCGCGAGCCATTTGGCCGCCTCGTCGATCGTCGCCTGCACGATCTCGATTTCAACCTGCGGCGCTGCCGACGCGACGCGCGCATAAATCGGCGGCAGAAAAATCAATTCGCCGATGTCGCTCATCGCCAGCCGAAAGCGTCGGGTGGAGGTCTGCGCGTCGAACTGTTGCGGTGCTTCGATCGCACTGGCGATGGTGACCAGCGCACTCGAGAATTTTCGATACGTGGCTTCGCCGACCGCTGTGGGCACCATCTTGTCGGCCGTACGAATGAACAGCGGATCGTGCAGGGCTTCGCGTAACTTCGCCAGTCCGTAACTGACCGTCGGCTGCGTCACGAACATTCGGGAGGCGGCTGCCGTCACGCTTCCCGTCTCGTAAATACTAACGAAAACCCTAATCAAATTCAGATCCAGCCGGGTCGTTCCTGTCGAAGCGCGCGTCATTTGGTCGTATAGATGGCATCGATTTTTGCAAATCATATTATCGATTTGATTTGTGCGTCGAGCGATTTCTATACTCGCCTCACAAAACAGAACAACCTGGAGACAACATGCCCCGCTTGACGACTTTCACGTCGCGCGTTGCTGCGACCGTGGTTCCCTTTCTCGCCTTTTCCCTGGCACCCCCCAGCCACGCTGCCGATCCGATTCGCATCGGTGCTGTGGTCTCGGCAACCGGCGCCGCGTCGTTTCTCGGCGATCCCGAGCAGAAGACGCTGAATCAGTACGTGGATAAGATCAATGCCGCGGGTGGCATTCTCGGTCGTCAAGTTGTCCTAACGGTTTATGACGATGGCAGCGACGCCAACACGGCGAATGCCATGGCGAAGCGACTGATCCTGCAGGACAAGGTCGATCTGATTCTCGGTGCGTCCACCACGGGCTCGACGATGGCGATGGCGCCGCTTTCGAGCGCCAACAAGGTGCCGACGGTCTCGCTGGCGGCCGCGACGGTCATCGTCGATCCGGTCAAGCCTTACGTCTTCAAAGTCCCGCACTCGGACACGATGGCGGCAGAGAAAGTGCTCGAAGACATGAAGCAGCACGGCATCACGCGCGTCGCACTGCTCTCCGACACGGGCGGCTTCGGGAAGTCGGGTCGCAACGAAACCATCAAGGCGGCCAAGCGGCTCGGACTGACCATCGTCGAAGACCAGAGCTACGGGGAGCGCGATGCGGACATGACGCCGCAACTCACCAAGGCGCGCGCCGCCAATCCGCAAGCGGTGTTTGTCTTCGGGACCGGTCAGGCTCCGGCGATCATTGCCAAGAACTTCCATCAGCTCGGTCTGAGCGTGCCGCTTTACATGTCGCACGGGCAGGCATCGGCGGAGTTCATCCGTATTGCCGGCGCAGCCGCCGAAGGGGTGCGCATGCCGTCGCCCGCACTGCTGATCGCCGAGCAACTCTCGACGAACGATCCGCAACGGCAGGTCAGCCTCGAATACAAGCTCGCCTACGAGACGAAGTACAAGCAGGACGTCTCCACGTTCGGCGGCTACGCCTATGACGGATTGATGATGGCGGCCGATGCGATCAAGCGTGCCGGCTCGACCGACAAGGCGAAGGTACGCGACGCCCTTGAGCAGACGAAAAACTTCGTCGGCGTGAGCGGCGTGTACACCATGTCGCCGACGGACCATATGGGCCTGAACAGCAGCGCGTTCCGGATGGTCGAGATTCGCGGCGGCCGCTTCGTCGCGGCCAGGTAAGCCGTCTCCAATCTCGCGCGAGGCGCTGCCCGGTGGCGCTGCGCTTCGCGTTCGTCGTGAGGAATGCGTCATGCACGACTTTCTGCAATTCGTGATGGCCGGTGTGACCGTGGGCGCGATCTATGCGCTCGTGGCCCTCGGCTTCACGATCGTCTACAACGCCAGTGGCGTCATCAACTTCGCACAGGGCGATTTCGTCATGCTCGGCGGCATGGTGACGGTGGCGTTGATCCAGCTTCAGGTACATCCGCTGCTCGCTGCGGGCATTGCCATCGTCGCCACGACCTGTGTCGCCGGTGCGCTCGAACGTTTCGGCATTGCGCCGGCGGGCCGCGCCGATCCGCTCACGCTGATCATCATCACCATCGGGGCGTCGCTCTTCATTCAAGGCGGCACGCAACTGTTGCTCGGCAAGAACCAGCACACGTTGCCGTCGTTCTCCGGCGACACGCCGCTGGAGTTCGCCGGGGCGAGACTGCTGCCGCAGAGCCTGTGGATCATCGGTGTCGCGGCCGTGCTGATGGTGCTCGTCGCGCTGTTCTTCAAAAAGACGCTGATCGGTCGTGCGATCCGGGCCGTGGCGATGAACCGCTCTGCCGCGCAACTCGTGGGCATTCCGGCGCATGTGGTGACGCTGCTGTCGTTCGGGCTGGCGGGACTGCTCGGCGCGATCGCCGGCATCACCGCCGCACCGATCACGACGACCGTGTACGACCTCGGCCTGATGCTCGGGATGAAGGGGTTCGTTGCGGCATCGCTCGGCGGACTGGGCAGCGGCGCGGGCGCTGTCGTCGGCGGCCTGCTGGTGGGGCTGCTCGAAGCGCTGATCGCGGGCTATGTGTCGTCTGCCTACAAGGATGCCGTGCCTTTCATCATGATCATCGGTGTCCTGCTGCTGATGCCGCGCGGCATCTTCGGCGGCCGACTGACGGAGCGCGTATGAAAAACCATCTGTTTGCCCGCTCCGTCTGGTTGGGCATCGTCGTACTCGCCGTATTGCCGTGGCTGTTGCCGAACGCGTTCATGCTGGACGTGGCGATTCGCATTCTGTTCGCGGGCATGATCGCCGTGGGACTGAATCTGCTCATGGGCTTCGCCGGTCAGATCAGCATCGGCCACGCAGCGTTTGTGGCGATGGGCGGCTACGCGAGCGGCATTCTCACCACCACCTACAACCTGCCGCCGTCAGCCGCGCTGGTGTGCGGTGCGGTGGGGACCGGCATCGTCGCGTGGATCATTGCGCGCCCGATGCTGCGACTGCGCGGCCATTCGCTCACCATGGCCACGCTCGGTCTGGGCATCATCGTCAATCTGGTGCTCATCAACGAGGGGGCGCTGACGGGCGGCCCGGACGGCATGGCGGTCGGGCCGTTCGGCATCGGTTCGCTGACGCTGGAAACGCCGATGGCGTGGTATGTCGCGGCGGCCGTGCTGCTCGTGATCGTCGTGGTGCTGTCGCTCAATCTGTACATCTCCCCGGCGGGCAGGGCCTTGCGGGCGCTGCACGGCACGGAGGTGGCGGCTCGGGTGATGGGCGTCGACGCCACGGCATTCAAGGCGCGGGTATTCGTCCTCTCGGCGGTGATCGCCAGTCTCGCAGGGGGATTGCTCGCGCATTACACCGGCTTCATTACGCCGCAACTCGCGAGCTTCATGTCGTCCGTGCAACTGGCCACGATCGTGGTGGTGGGCGGTATGGCGTCGACGTTCGGTGTCGTGCTCGGCGCAGCACTCATCGTGTTGCTGCCTCAACTCTTCGGCGGGCTTCAGGAGTATGAGCTGATCCTCTTCGGTCTGGTGCTGATGGTCACGATGATCTTCCTGCCGCGCGGCATCGTCCCGACGCTGGCCAATCGCTTCATGCGCGGGAGGTCGTGATGCTACAGGTCGACCATCTGAGCATGCGTTTCGGCGGCGTGACTGCCATCGACGATCTGAGCTTCTCGGTGCAGGCCGGAGACATTCATGCCGTCATCGGGCCGAACGGCGCCGGCAAGACCACACTGTTCAACGTCATTACCGGTGTCTACACCCCGTCGAGCGGCCATGTGCGCATGGACGGCGGTGAGATCGGCGGCAAGGCACCCGAACAACTGGCCAGGCTCGGCATGAGCCGCACGTTCCAGAACCTTCAGGTCGCAATGAATCTGAGCGTGCTGGAGAACGTGATGCTGGGCGCGCATCTGCGCCTGAACCACGGCGTGCTGGCCGGCATGTTCTACGGACGGAAGCTCGCGCGTGCTGAAGCCGAAGCCCGCGATCATGCGCGCGAATGCCTGAAGTTCGCCGGAGTGAGCCAGTACGCCGATTCGCCCGCACAGGGCTTGCCGTTCGGTGCGCTCAAGCGTCTTGAAATCGCCCGGGCGCTCGCGGCCCGCCCGCGCCTGTTGCTGCTCGACGAGCCGGCTGCCGGGCTGAACCATACCGACACCGCACAGATCAGCGAGCTGATCCGGCGCGTTGCCGACGAAGGGGTGACGGTCATGCTCGTGGAGCACGACATGAACATGGTCATGGCGATTGCCAACCGGATTCTCGTGCTCGATTTCGGCAAGGTGCTCGCGCAAGGCAATGCACAGGAGATCCGCAGCAATCCGGCGGTCGTCGCGGCGTATCTGGGAGCCATGGCATGAACGTATCGAGAGTGGATACCCCAATGCAAGGCGTGGCGCGCACGGCCGAGCCGATGCACGTCGCGCTGCACACGCGCCCGACGAAGCCAGGCTCGCCCGACGGCGCAGCGGGCAGTCAGCCTCGTCCGGTGCTGGAGGTGAGCGGTCTGACGGCAGGATACGGACGCATTCAGGCGCTCTTCGGCGTGGACTTTTCCGTGACGTCGGGACAACTGGTCACGCTGGTCGGTGCCAACGGCGCGGGCAAGACGACGCTGCTTCGCACGTTGTCCGGCGTGGTGTCGGCGTCCGGGGGAGGCGTGCGTCTGTACGGCGAAGACATCTCGCGTCTGCGTGCCGACAAACGCGTCGCCCGGGGCATGGCGCACGTGCCGGAGGGACGACAGGTCTTCGCCGGTCTCACCGTCGAGGAGAACCTGATTCTGGGCGGCTACACCCTGGGTAGCGCCGACCGGGACGTGGAAATGGCGCGCGTGTACGACATCTTTCCGGCGCTGGTCGAAAAGCGTCAGGCACTGGCCGGCACGTTGTCCGGCGGGCAGCAGCAGATGCTGGCGATCGGGCGGGGGCTGATGTGCCGTCCCCGGCTGATGTTGCTCGACGAGCCGTCGATGGGGCTTTCACCCAAGCTCGTGCAGGAAGTGTTCGACGTCATCAAACGGTTGCGCGCGTCCGGCATCCCGATCCTCCTTGTCGAGCAGAACGCCCACGCGGCGCTCTCCATTGCCGACTACGGATACGTGATGGAACTGGGCCGGATCGTGGTGTCGGGCACCGGTAGCGAGTTGCTGGGCGACGAACGCGTCAAACAGGCTTATCTGGGGATGTAAACAAACGTTCCGCCGCACGCTCGCCCGATGGGGCAGTGATGCGGCGGGTTCAGAGGTTCGTGGGAGAGAGTATGGAACGGTCTTTCAAGCGAGAGGTGGAGAGTCTCTCGATGGGGGCGGGAGAAGTCTTTCACGGCGAAGGCATCCTCGCCGTCACCAAGGCGCTGCTGCAATCGGGCGTGAGCTATATCGGCGGCTATCAGGGCGCGCCCGTCTCGCATCTGATCGATGTGCTGGGCGACGCGCGTGAACTGCTCGATTCGCTAGGCATTCATTTCGAGAACAATGCGTCCGAAGCGGGGGCGGCGGCGATGCTCGGCGCCTCGATCCACTATCCCGTGCGCGGCGCCGTCACGTGGAAGTCGACGGTCGGGACCAACGTGGCGTCCGACGCGCTGTCCAATCTGGCGTCGGCCGGTGTCAAGGGCGGCGCGGTCGTCATCCTTGGCGAAGATTACGGCGAAGGGTCGAGCATCATTCAGGAACGCACGCATGCGTTCGCGATGAAGTCGCAATTGTGGCTGCTCGATCCGAGACCGAACCTGACGTCCATCGTCGACATGGTGGAGCAGGGCTTCGAGCTGTCGGAGGCGAGCAGCACGCCGGTGATGCTGCAACTGCGCATTCGCGCTTGCCATGTGCATGGCGCGTTCGTGAGCAAGGACAACCGCGCACCCGCGATCTCGCGCGATCATCTGATCGACGATGCGCAGGTCAGCTACGACAAGATCTGTCTGCCGCCGTCGACCTACGTCCACGAGAAGCAGAAGATCGAAGACCGCTGGCCCGCAGCCGTCGATTACATTCGTCGCGCAAAGCTCAACGAGACGTTTGCCGGTGCGCGGTGTCAGGACGTCGGCATCATCGTGCAGGGCGGCCTTTACAACGGCCTGATCCGCGCGATGCAACAGCTCGGACTCGCAGATGCCTTCGGCGAGCCGCACATTCCGATTCACGTGCTCAACGTGGTGTATCCGCTGGTTGCCGACGAAATCGAACAATTCTGCGAAGGCAAACAGTCGGTGCTGCTGGTCGAGGAAGGGCAACCGGCCTACATCGAAGACGCGATTCAGGCGATTCTGCGGCGCTCGGGCGCGATGACTGCCGTTCACGGCAAGGACATGCTGCCGGCCTATGGCGAATACACGGGCGAGGTGCTGGTCGATGGCGTTGCCCGGTTCATCGACGCGACGCGTCCGGCCGGCCTCGATGTCGCGGGCGTTGGCGACCTCGGCGCAGCGCTGGTGGCGCAGCGCACGCAAGGGGCGCAGGCGCTGGGCGCGGCGCCGGTGCCGAGCCGTCCGCCGGGCTTTTGCGTCGGTTGTCCGGAGCGGCCGGTATTCGCGGCGATGAAGCTGATGCAGGAGAAGGTCGGCGCGGTGCATGTGAGTGCGGACATCGGCTGTCACACGTTTGGCACGCTGCCGCCGTTCAACGTCGGCAGTACGGTGCTCGGCTATGGCCTTGGGCTGGCGAGTTCGTCCGGGGTCGCGCCCCTCATGCGCAACCGCGTGGTGAGCATCATGGGCGACGGCGGTTTCTGGCACAACGGGTTCACCTCGGGTGTCGTCAACGCGGTCCACAACGAGCAGGATTCGGTGCTCGTCATCATGAAGAACGGCTATACGTCGGCCACAGGTACGCAGGAGATTCCGTCCACCGTATCGAGCCAGGCAATTCCGAAGTCGCTGGACATCGAGAAGGCGCTGCGCGGTGTGGGCGTGGACTGGATCCGTACGGTGCCGAGCTATCAGGTCGGCGACATGGTGAAGACGCTGACGGACGCGGTGACGACGCAGGCCCCCGGTTTGAAGGTCGTGATTGCGGATGGCGAATGCCAGTTGGAGCGTCAGCGTCGCATCAAGCCGCAACAGGCCGCGCGGCTCAAGGGCGGAAAGCGCGTGGTGCGCACCCGCTTCGGCATCGACGACGACGTGTGCACGGGCGATCACTCGTGCATACGGTTGTCCGGCTGCCCGTCGCTGACGATCAAGGACAACCCGAGCGCCTTGCGGACCGATCCCGTCGCGACCGTCAATCAGGGATGCGTGGGCTGCGGTCTTTGCGGTGAAGTCTCGCACGCGGCGATTCTTTGCCCGTCTTTCTACAAGGCCGAAGTGATTCAGAACCCGACGCGATGGGATCGTATTTCGGCCGGTTTCCGTAATTTCGTGATCGATCGCATGGCGGGCAGCGCCCGGAGGCAGGCATGGCAGTGAGCAAAACGCGTAGCGTCACCGTGCTGATCGCCGCACTGGGCGGTGAGGGCGGCGGCGTGTTGACCGACTGGCTGATCGAAGCGGCGAATCAGCACGACTTTCCGGTGCAGAGCACATCGATCCCCGGGGTCGCGCAACGCACGGGGGCCACGACCTACTACGTCGAAATTTTCCCGCAGCCTCGCAGCGAACTCGGCGGCAAGGAACCGATTCTGTCGCTCACGCCCAGCCCGGGCAGTGTGGACGCCGTGGTGGCGTCGGAGATCGTCGAAGCCGGGCGTGCGATCCAGCGCGGCTGGGTCACGCCGGGGCGCACCACGCTGGTCGCGTCGACCCATCGCGAGTATGCGGTGGTCGAAAAGACCGCCATGGGCGACGGTCGTTACGACACGCAACCGATCGTCGATGCCGCCACACAACTCGCGCGTACGGCGGTGTTCGGCGACTTGCGCGCCCTCGCGCTCGCCAACGGTACGGTCATCAATACGGTGATGTTCGGGGCGCTGGTCGGTGCGGGTGCGCTGCCGCTGTCGCGCGCCGCGTGCGAGGAAGCCATTCGTCGCACCGGCAAGGCCGTGCAGGCCAGTCTGGCCGGCTTCGCCGCCGGTTACGCCCTCGCGGTATCGGGCGGGCAACCAACGCTGAGCGCGAAGCCGGCGCAGCAGGGGGCCGCACCGGCGCGCGAGGGCAAGCTGTCCGCGCGGTTGGCTGCCTATCCCCAGGCGTTGCGCACCATTCTCTCGGCGGGCATCGATCAGGTCGGGGACTATCAGGACGCGCGTTACGTCGAGACCTATCTCGGCCGGGTCGACGAGATCGTCGCCCTTGAGCGCGATGCTGGCGGTGGTGCGGCGGGGTATCCCGTGTCGCTGGAGGCGGCGCGCTATCTCGCCTTGTGGATGAGCTACGAAGACGTGATCCGGGTGGCCGATCTGAAGACGCGGCGCGAACGCCTTCAGCGCGTGCGGGCGGAGGTCGGTGCAAAGCCGGACGAACCGGTGATGCTGGTCGAGTATCTCAAGCCCGGCATCGAGGAGCTGTGTTCGGTCCTGCCGAAGGGCATGGCGAGTCTCGTGCGCCGCTGGGGACAGCGTCGGGGCGCAGACGTCCACGTGGGCCTTCACGTGAAGACGACGAGCATTTCGGGGTTCGCGATGCTGGTTGCGTTGCGCAGCCTGCGACGCTGGCGACGGCATTCGGCACGTTTTCATGAAGAGCAGGCACTGATCGGCGAATGGCTGGCGGCGATTCGCGCAGCACTGCCGCGCTCGGCGGCGCTCGCGTACGAGCTGGCGCTGTGCGGCAATCTCGTCAAGGGCTACGGGCAGACGCATCTTCGCGGGCGAGCCAACTTGCGCAGCATTCTCGATGATGTGACGAAGCCCGGTACACGCACGAATGCCGAGCAGGTAACGCGGCTGCAGGCCGCACGGCGTGCCGCGCTGGCCGACCCCGAGAGCCGTACGCTGGCGAAGACGCTTGGGCTTCCCGCGCCCGAGATTCAGGCCCGGCCGATTCGCTTCTCGCCCAATCCCAAGCGGGCCTGATGCTGTTGCGCCACGGAGTCTGAGGCCGGTGCTACGGCGTCGCCGTCCGGCAGAAGGTACTGCCGGGTAGCGACGCCGCCATCAAGGGGAGTTGTGGGGCGTCGTGGGTTACGACGCCCACAGATAGCTCGCATCCAGCTCGGCCACGCTGGCACAGCCGATCTGCGCCAGCGTGCGGTCGATCTCGTCCCGGAAGAGTTCCAGCACGGCATCCACGCCTTGCCCGCCCAGCGCTGCGAGGCCGTACAGCGTCGCCCGTCCGATCAGCACGGCCGAGGCGCCCGACGCCACCGCCTTGACCACGTCCGCACCGCGCCGGATACCGCTGTCGATGAGCACGGGCATCTTCACGGCCCGGCGCGTTGACGGTAACACCTCGAACGGTGCGATGGCACCGTCCAGTTGACGTCCGCCGTGATTGGACAGAATGACGCCGTCGATGCCCATCGCTTCACACCGCTGCGCATCATCTACCCGACTCAGCCCTTTGACGAGCAATCGATGCGGCCAGAGATCGCGCAGTCTTGCCAGATCGTCCCACGAGAAGCTGGCATCCATCTGCCGGCTCATGAGCGCGGCCTGCAATTCGGGATCGTTCGCGTCGGATGACACGAAGTTCGCCAGTTGCGGAACACCATGTCGCAATAGATCGACGGACCAGCGCGGGTGTCGCACCCCGTCGAGCAGCGTGCGCGGTGTGTAACGGACCGGCACGCCGAAGCCGTTACGAAGATCGCGCTCGCGTTTGCCGTTCACGCCAACGTCGGTCGTGAGCACCAGCGTGCTGTAGCCTGCATCCAGCGCACGCTTGACCATGCGCTCGGCCAATCGCCGATGCACGACGTAGAGCTGGAACCAGAGGTCGCCACCGGCGGCGCGCGCCACATCTTCTATCGACGCATTGGACGCCGTCGACAGGATGAAGGGGATGCCGAATCGCTCGGCAGCCCTGGCGAGCACGATGTCGCCGTGGGGCCAGAGGATGCCGTTCAAACCCGTGGGCGCGATCAGCAGCGGGGCGCGCAGCGGCTTGCCGAAGAGCGTGGTGTCGATCGCGCGGCGGCTGATGTCCACCAGACGCCGGGGCGCAAAGCGAACGCCTTCGAAGACGTCGCGATTGTGTCGCAGCCCGCTTTCGCTTTCCGCCCCGCCTTCCATGTAATCGAACACCATGCGGGGAAGCCGCTGTCTCGCCAGTTCTCGAAAATCGTCGACGTTGACCGGACTGGCCATCGTTGTCTCCTGTTCTTATGAGTGCCGGGGCTGCGGCATGCACGAAGGCACGAATGCGCGATGCAACACCCCTCGCCGTGTCGTCGCGCCCCGGATGCGACCCATGCTAAGGACGGCGTCCGGATAAGGCAAATCATCTGTTTTTCTGCGCCGGATAGATGCCATCTATATGACGCATCGTGCCGTTTTCGGTGCGTCGTGCACGCGTGAGGTGCATGTCCGCACCCGGTCGACACGCGCCTGCGTGCCGGCCCATCTCCCAATGCCCGTCGCTTTTGTCTGCCTCAGCCAATACCGGCGGGGCTTTCGGTGCGTCATCCGTCACGTTGGCACGGTTCATGCTCATGGACTCGTATTCAAGTGACTTGAATGGATTTCATGTTTATTTCATAAAGCCGATCTTCGGCAGTACTGGCCTGACAAGGAGCATCATGCAAAAGTCGTTCTCTCTCATTCGCACTCTGGTGGCCACGCTGACCGGCTCGGTCGCGCTATTGACGGCCACATCGGGGTGGGCGCAAACCGCCGACTTGCTCGCCCGAGTCAAGTCAAACAAGGAAATCACGATTGCTACCGAAGCGCGTTATGCGCCGTTCGAGTCGGTAGAGAACGGCAAGATCGTCGGGTACGACGCCGATCTCATGCAATACGTGCTCAAGGCGCTCCCGGACGTCAAGGTCAAGCAACTCGACCTGCCGTTCCAGGGGCTGTTGCCCGGTCTCGATGCGAAGCGCTTCGACATCGTGGTCACGGCGGTCACGATCAACAAGGACCGCGCGAGTCACTTCGCGTTCACCGTGCCGGTGGCCGATGCCACGACCGGCGTGCTCGTGCGCGCAGGGGACAAGGGCATTGCGACGCCCACCGATCTGAACGGCAAGACCGTCGGCTCGCAAACCGGTTCGGCGCAGCTTCAGGCGCTCATCGCGCTGGACAAGAAGCTCAAGGCCGACGGCGGTGCAGGCATCAAGCAGATCAAGCAATACGTCGCGTTCGATGAAGCCTACGCCGATCTCGCGGTCGGTCGCATCGATGCCGTCGCGCAATCGGTCGCCAATCTTGGACCGCTGATGAAGGCACGCCCCGGTGTGTTCACGATCTTGTCGCAGACGATCGGCCCGAAGACCTACTTCGCGTGGGTTGGACGCAAGGACGCCGACAGCGCCGCGCTCGTCAAACTCTTTAGCGACGGCATCGCCCGTGCCAACCGTGACGGCACCATGAAGCAACTCCAGCTGAAGTGGTTCGGCTCGACGATGGACGTACCGGCCGACGCCGTTCCCGAACCCACGATGTAACGCAGGCCGACACGTCTACCCCTCGCCAGCCCCGACACCATGAACGCTGCCGCTCTTGCTCCCACGATCGTTCCCGATCTCCTTGCCCGATGTCTCGGCTACTTGCCGCAGATGCTCGACGGCGCGGTCACGACCTTGTGGATCTCGGCGGTGGCCGTGGTGTTCGGTTTCTTCGGCGGGGTGTTTCTGTATCTCGTCGAGACGAGCGGTGGCCGTGTCGTCTCGCGGGTCGCACGTATCTACATCAGCATCGTGCGCGGCACTCCGGTGCTCGCGCAGTTGCTGGTGTGCTACTTCATTCCGTCGGCGCTGGGGCTGACCTGGCCCGGCAGCATCGCCGCCGTGATCGGCCTTGCGTTGAACACGGCGGCCTATCAGTCGCAGATTCTCGGCGCGGGCTTTCGCGCCATTCCTGCCGGTCAGATCGAAGCGGCGCGCACCTTCAACCTGACGCGCTCGCAGACGCTCTGGCGCATCGAAGTGCCGCAGGTCGCGGCGCTGACGTCGCCCGCGCTCGTGTCCGAAGTGATCGACGTCGTGAAGGCATCGGCCGTGGTGTCGGTCATTACGGTGACGGATCTCACGCGCGTGGGGCAGCAACTGGCGTCTGCGACGTACCGCCCCCTGGAGGTGTATTCCATGGCCGCACTCGGCTATCTGGTCATCACGTCGCTGGTGTCGGCGGCCGGCGCCGTCTGGGCACGCCGTATGGCGCGCCGTACCTGAGCCCGGAGCCTCGACTCGTGAACGATCTCATTTCGGCGATGCTGCCGCTCATTCCACGCTATCTCGCGGCGATGCTCGTCACGCTGGAGGTCAGTGTGATTGCCGCGGTGCTCGGCATGGCGGGCGGCTTCGTACTGAACGCGTTACGCCTGCGTTTCCCGCGTGCGCTGGGCCTGCCGTACCGTCTGTACGTGTGGCTCATTCGCGGCACGCCGTATCTCTCGCAACTGATGATCGTGTACTTCGGTCTGCCGGCGCTGGGCATCACGCTCGACGCGGTCGACGCCACCGTGGTGTCGTTGGCAGTCTACGCCGCCGCTTACTTCGCGGAGATCTTCCGCGCGGGCTGGAACAGCGTCGCGCGCGGACAGCGGGAGGCGGCGCAAGCCTTCGGCATTGGTCGCTGGGCCGTGTTTCGTGCGATCGAATGCCCGCAGGCGCTCGCCTTCGCGCTGCCGTTGCTGGCCAATCAGGTCATTCTCGTCATCAAGGAAAGCGCGGTCGCGTCGATCATCACGGTGCCCGAGCTCACCATGACCGCCAGTGACATCGTGTCCTCCACGTACACCTATGTGTTGCCGTATGCGCTGCTCATCGCCGGTTACTGGCTGCTCACGCAGTCGGTCGCGATGATGGCGCGCCGTGCCCTGCGTTTCATCCCTTTTCTTCGGTAGACGTCCATGAGCCAACTCCCGATTCTCTCGCTACGTGGCGTCGGCAAGTCCTATGGCGACGTGCGCGTGCTGCAAGGTATCGATCTCGATATCGCACGCGGTGAGATCGTCACCCTGATCGGCCCGTCCGGTTCCGGCAAGACGACGTTGCTGCGTTGCATGAACTTCCTCGAAGCCTATGACGAAGGGGAAGTGTGGATCAAAGGCCAGTTGCTGGGCTATCACTCGCCGGGACGCAGCGAGCGCGATCGCGACAGCGATGCAGCCATCGCGGAAGTCCGGCGGCCGGTCGCCATGGTGTTTCAGCAGTTCAACCTGTGGCCGCACATGACAGTCGTCGAGAACGTTGCCGCGCCGCTCGTGCTCTCGAAAAAGATCGGCAAGCGTGAGGCGCACGCCAAGGCGATGAGCGCGCTGCGGCGTGTGGGCATGGATCACAAGGCGGACGTCTATCCGTCGAGGCTGAGCGGCGGTCAGCAGCAACGTGTCGGCATCGCGCGGGCGCTGGCGATCGAGCCGGAAGTCATGCTGCTCGACGAGCCGACGTCTGCACTCGATCCGGAACTGGTCGAAGAGGTGCTTACCGTGATTCGCAGCCTCGGTCAGGACGGCATGACCATGGTGATGGTCACGCATGAGATGAGCTTCGCCGCGAAGATCTCCGACCGGATCGTGTTCATGGAAGCCGGACGTGTCGTGGAAATCGGCGCGCCCGCGCAATTGTTCGGTCAGTCGCGCTCGCCACGTCTGCAACAGTTTCTCAAGCCGTGGTTCGAGCGCAGTTTGCCGGGGAGCGAGGCCGCCTCAATCGCGCCGGTCGCGCCTGTGTCGCCCGCCATGCGTCTCGTGGAGGGGCAATCATGAGCGCCTCACCGATGTCGTCTCATCAGGCCGGGGACCACGGCGTCGATAGTGGCGACGCTGATCGTCATGTCCGGCATCTCGCGGACGACGTTACCCGCGACATCGCGGACCGGGTCGCAGCCCATGTCGATCCGGCGCGTCTGCTCGACAGCATCCAGACACTGGCGTCGTTCGGTGCGCGCGCCGACGGCGGTGTCGATCGCCCGGCGCTGAGTCCCGTCGATCTCGACGCGCGCGCCTGGCTGGTCGAGCGCGCCAGCGCGTTGGGATGCGAGGTGCATGTCGACGCGTGCGCCAATCTGTTCTTTCGTCGCCCCGGCGCCCACGACGTGCCGCCGGTCGTGACCGGTAGTCACGCCGACACCCAGCCGACCGGCGGCAAGCTCGACGGGTGTTATGGCGTGCTGGCGGGCATGGAGGTGCTGGCCACGCTCGCTGCACTCGATATCCGCACGCATTATCCGGTGGACGTGGTGGTCTGGACCAACGAGGAGGGCACCCGGTTTCAGCCCGGCGCGATGGGGTCCAGCGCGTACGTCGAGCCCTCTCGTCTGGCGCAGTATCTGCCGGTGACCGACGCAGACTGTGTGCCGCTGGCCGACGCGATCGATGCGCATACACGCGCCTTGCCGGGGCTGACGGCGCGCTCGCTGGCAGCGCCGATGCGCGCCTTCGTCGAGTTGCATATCGAGCAGGGTCCCTTGCTGGAGATGGCGGGCGCACCGCTCGGTATCGTCGACGGCATTCAGGGCGTGCGCTGGTACGACATCCGTTGCGAAGGCATGGCCGCGCACGCGGGCACGACGCCGATGGCCGCAAGGCGCGACGCCATGACGCTGGCCTGTGCCGTGCGCGCCGAACTCGAAGCGATCGCGTTGTCGCTAGGTGGTGAACACACGCGTGTGACGTTCGGTCGCTGGTCGGTCACGCCGAACGCGATCAATACGATTGCTTCGCAAGTCACGTTCTCCGTCGACTTTCGTCATCCCGATCCGACAGTGCTCGCGCGTTTCGACGACGCACTCGCGCAGTGCGTCGTGCGGCACGGCGTGTCGGCGCGCGCACTGTTCCAGCATGCGCCGGTCGCGTTTCATCCCGATGTCCTCGGGCACGTCGAGCAGGCCTGCGCATCGGTCTGTGGCCCCGTGCCTCGCCTGACCTCGGGCGCATTCCACGACGCCATGTACCTCGCACAGCATTGCCCCACGGCCATGCTGTTCGTCCCCAGTCGGGGCGGCATCAGCCACAATCCGGCCGAAGCTACCGACGACGCTCATCTCGTGCTCGGTGCCCGGGCACTCGCACACTGCATCACGACACTCAGTCATCCCTTCTGAACAGGAGTTTGCCAACCATGTCGCACAGCCACACCCACGACCAGACGCACGATCACACGCACTCGCCCGACAACGGCAACGCCCTGGGCGAGAACGCCACGCTGGCCGAACCGATCTCCGCCGACGGCACCCCCGAACCGGGCAAGACCTACACCGTGCCCGCCCGCAGCGGCCGCGCGGTTCGCGTGAAGGCGGGCCAGACGATCCGCATTGCAAATCCTCACGGCACGCAGGTCTGCGATACGTGGATCTTCAACGCCGAGCACCTCAACGAGTTTCTGTCGTTCGAGCACACGCGGGCCTATCTGGACAAGGTGATTCCGCATCCCGGCGATCCGCTCGTGACGAACCATCGCCGTCCGATTGCGGAGCTGGTGACCGACACGTCGCCGGGTGTGCACGACACGCTCATCGCCGCGTGCGATCTGTATCGCTACCGTAATCTTGGCGTCGAGGGCTATCACGACAACTGCGCCGACAACATGCGGCTCGCGCTCAAGGCCATCGGCCTGCGCGCGCGCGAAGTGCCGCAGCCGTTCAATCTGTGGATGAACATCCCGATCAAGTCCGATTACTCGATCGACTGGCTGCCGCCGGTCTCTAAGGCGGGCGACTATGTCGACATTCGTGCGGTGATGGATTGTGTGGTCGTGATGTCGGCGTGCCCGCAAGATATCATTCCGATCAACGCCCTGAACCCGGTGGAAGTCGAGTTCACGGTGCTGGCCTGATTTTCCTGCGCGGATTTTCCTGCGGTTTCCCGCTGAGTTTGCTGCATTCATCCCTATTCGATAAATCACGGTGGCTAAACGTCAATCCGCCTCATCTTCTGCCGCGCCGGGCCACGCCAGTGGTTCCGGCGGCGCGGGCCGCAAGACGGCCGGCGCCCCGGGGGCCAACGACTCGCTCGGCCTGCGGCTCAAGCACGCGCGGCTCGTGCGGCAACTCACGCTCAAGGCGCTTGCTGAACTCGCCGGATGTTCCGAGAGCCTGCTCTCGAAGGTCGAGCGCGCCAACGCAACGCCTTCGCTGGCCACGCTGCATCGCATCGCCCACGCGCTCGACACGAATATCGGTGAGCTGGTCTCCGGTCCCGATCTCACGTCGTCACCGGTGCATCGCAGCGATCAGCGGCCGGTGGTGCGCTTTCCGACCAAGCGCAATCGCGGCTCCATCATGCTTGAACGCGTGGTCGTACCGGGGCAGGGGCAACTGCTGCAAGGGGATATCCACGTCATCGAGCCCAACACGAGCAGCGATGAGCAGATATCACACATCGGCGAGGAGCTGGGCTACGTGATCGAGGGCACGCTGGAACTGATGCTCGGCGAGGAACGTCATGTGCTGCGCGCCGGGGATTCGTTTCACTTCCCGAGCACGTTGCCGCACAGCTATCGCAATCCCGGCGAGACGGTGACCCGCGTGCTCTGGATCAATACGCCACCGACCTTCTAGGAGCGCATTCATCGTGTCAGGCACCGATGTATCGCAAATGCAATTGCCGCGCTTTGCCGGCATTCCCACGTTCATGCGCGTGCCGTTCGTGCAGGCGTGGCAGTCGCTCGACATCGCCCTGGCGGGCGTGCCCTACGACGGCGGTGTGACGGCACGTCCGGGCGCACGCTTCGGGCCGCGCGAGATTCGCAACATGTCGACCATGATGCGACCGATCCATCACGTGACGCGGTTCAATCCGTTCGACGGGTGCCGGATCGGTGACGTGGGCGACGTGCCGTTCTCGAATCTCTACGACGTCGAGCTGGCCCATGCCGATATCCGGGAATTCTTCGCACCGCTGTTCGCGGCAGGCAAGTTGCCGCTGATTGCCGGTGGCGATCATTCCATCACTTACCCGGTGTTGCAGGCGATGCAGCCGGCGAAGCCCGTCGGACTCGTGCACATCGATGCGCACACCGACACGTGGGATACCTTCAAGGGCTCGAAGTTTACGCACGGCGCCCCGTTTCGGCGGGCCATCGAGGCGGGTCTGATCGATCCGCATCGCTCGATCCAGATCGGGATTCGCGGCGCGCAGGGCTCCGACGAAGGCTGGCGATATTCGCAGGCGCAGGGCATGCGCGTGGTGTTCATCGAGGAATTCGAGGCGATGGGGGCCGCGACGGTGGCGGCGCTTGCCAGGCAGGTGGTGGGCGACGGACCGGTCTACCTCTCGCTCGATGTCGACGCGCTCGATCCCGTCTATGCGCCCGGCACCGGCACGCCGGAGGTGGGCGGTCTCAGCACCCGCGAGATGCTCGCGCTGCTGCGTGCGCTCGACGGTATCGCGTGGGCCGGTGGCGATGTCGTCGAAGTGTCGCCGCCGTACGACGTTGGCGGCAACACGGCGCTGGTCGGCGCGACGCTGATGTACGAAATGCTCTGTCTGTTTGCAAGCCATCTCGCCCGCGCACGCGCCGATTAGCCGTTCAATCCTCGGCCATTGCCACATTGACATATCGGAAAATCTCGATATCATGGCGCGATGGAATTGCTCGACATCTTCAAAGCCCTCTCGAACCGGACGCGCCTTGAGATCCTGAAAGGTCTCAAGGATCCGGCAAAGCACTTTCCGCCCCAGGACGAGGGGGATGTGAACACGGTCGGCGTTTGCGTGAGCAGCATTCAGGAAGGCGTTGGACTGTCGCAGTCGACGGTGTCCGACTATCTCGCGACGTTGCAACGCGCCGGGCTGGTCGAAGTCCGGCGCATCGGTCAGTGGACTTACTACAAGCGCAACGAAGCCACCATCGCAGCGCTTGCCGACATCATCGGCAAGGATCTGTGAATTTTTTTGTCGATATATATCGACAAATCTCGATATCCCTTTTTCTAGAATTGAGAGGTTGTCATGAAAGCGATCGTACTGAAGTCATTCGGCGGACCGGCATCGTTCGAGGTGTGGGAGGTGCCCAAACCCATACCGCGTGCGGGGCAGGTGCTCGTGCGCGTGCACGCCACGTCCATCAACCCGCTCGATTATCAGGTTCGTCGCGGCGACTATCCGGACCTGGTGCCGCTGCCGTCGATCACCGGTCACGACGTGTCGGGGGTTATCGAAGCCGTCGGTCCGGGCGTGACGGCATTCGCGCCGGGAGACGAGGTCTGGTACACCCCGCAGATATTCGACGGCCCGGGAAGTTATGCCGAGTACCACGTCGCGGCCGAGGCGATCGTCGGCAGGAAGCCTCCCTCGCTGAGCCATCTTGAAGCCGCGAGTCTGACGCTCGTCGGCGGAACCGCGTGGGAGGCGCTGGTGGTCCGCGCAGCACTTCGGGTCGGGGAGAGCGTGCTTGTGCACGGTGGCGCGGGCGGCGTGGGTCATGTGGCGATTCAGCTAGCCAAAGCGATGGGGGCGCGCGTGTTCACGACGGTGCGCGAGGCCAACGCCGACTTCGTGAAAAGCCTTGGGGCCGACGTGGTCATCGATTACGCGTTGGAGGATTACGTCGATGCGGTTCTGCGCGAAACGCAGGGGCAGGGCGTCGACGTCATATTCGACACGATTGGTGGCGACACCTTGTCGCGCAGCCCGGACGCGCTCGCGCAACTCGGCCGTGTCGTGTCGATCGTGGACATTGCGAAGCCGCAAAACCTGATTCAGGCGTGGGGGAAGAACGCGAGCTATCACTTCGTTTTCACGCGCCAGAACCGGGGCAAGCTCGACGAATTGCACACGTTGGTCGAGCGGGGACAGTTGCGTCCCCACGTGGGTGCGGTGTATTCGCTTGCCGATACTGCGCTTGCGCATGCGCGGCTCGAAGGCGCCAACCATGGCGTCAGAGGAAAAGTCGCGATTGCAGTGGTGCCGTCGGAGGCGGGTGCCTAACGTCGGGATGACGTATTGCGCTCGCCACCGACAGTACGGAACTTAGCGCGCGTTGTAGCCGGCGACGGCGTCTTCCCCGGCGGGAATCGTGAACGGGCTCGACGCGTCGGTCGCGGCTCGCCAGACGGCTTCGGCCACGTCCGTTGCGTGCGTGACGGACGTATCGTTCTGCCAGTTCGCGAAAACGCGCTGAACGATCGCTTCGTACGGCGCGGGAAAGCCGTCTTTCATGCGGGCGCGCGCGTTCTCGCCGAAGCGCGTCGACGGGGCGCGCCCTGGCAGTACGACGCGCATGCGCACGTCGAAGGCTTCGAGTTCGAGGGCCAGCGACGCGCTGAATGCGTTCACGGCCGCCTTGCTCGCGGTATAGACCGACAACAGGTGCAGCGGCCGGATCGTGACGCTCGACGTGACGTTGACGATCACGCCGCCGCGACGCTCCCGGAACTGGGGCAGCACCGCCTGCACCATGGCGATGGTGCCGAGCGTGTTGGTCTCGAAGAGATCGCGTGCGGCATCCATCGGCGTGCCTTCGAGTGCATTCAGAAAGCCGATCCCTGCGTTGTTGACGAGGACATCGATCGGCCCGGCAGCGTCGATGACGGCGCGAATGCTTTGCGAGTCCTTGACATCGAGCGGGAGGATGGCGAGATGCTCGGATCGCGGCAAGACGTCATCGCGCGGGGTGCGCATCGTCGCGATCACGCGCCAGCCGCGATCCAGAAAATAGCGCGCGATTTCCACGCCAAACCCGGATGAGCAGCCGGTAATCAGAACGGTCTTCATGTCGATTCCTATCGATGGTGACAGTGAACGCATCATAGGTCGCCATGCGCCAGACTCGCTATAATCTAAAGTCCGTGTTTCATTCGAGATCGTCCGGTCATGATCGACCCACTTGCCGAAGTCGTCACGCTGCTCCAGCCGACATTGACGTTCTCCAAGGTCCTCGGTGCGGCAGGGCAGTGGCGCGCGAGTCGCACGTTCTCCGGCGAGCCGTTCTACTGCGTGATTCTCGATGGGGAGTGCCGTTTTACCGTGAATGGCAGGGCGCCGGTCACCCTTCAGGCGAATGACTTCGTGCTCGTGCCGGAAGGGTTTCGTTTCGCGATGACGAGCCTCGATGCGCCAGAGGGTGACGACGAGGCGGATGCGCTGCCGAGCAAGTTGCCTGATGGGAGTCTTCGTTTTGGCGACATCTCGGGCGCACCGCAGGTGCGATGGCTCGCGGGCGTGTGTGCGTTCGATTCGCCGGACGCGGCGCTGCTCGTGTCGTTGTTGCCGGAACTGGTGAGCGTGCGCAACGAACCGCGCCTCGCAACCCTCGTCGGGCTTTTGCGCGACGAGTCGCTCGCGCATCGACCGGCCCGCGACGTGTTGCTTGCGAGGCTGCTGGAAGTCATCTTCATCGAAGCGCTGCGTTCGGCGGATACGAGTGCGTCGCCCGGTCTGGTGCGGGGACTGGCGGATACCCGTCTCGCCCATGCGATTCGCCGCATGCACGAAAGTCCGGCGGCGCCGTGGACGATCGCGCAACTCGCGCAAGCGGCATCGCTCTCGCGCTCCTCGTTCTTCGAGCGGTTCAGCCGAGCCGTCGGCATCGCGCCGATGACCTATCTTCTGTCATGGCGAATGGCGATTGCCAAACGTCTGCTGCGCAGGAACAAGGCCAGTGTCGCGACGATCGCCGAACGCGTCGGCTATCGCTCGGCGAGCGCTTTCAGCGTGGCGTTTACGCGCCACGTCGGCATGCCGCCGTCGCACTATGCTTCCCGCGACGTGCCCGCCGCCGAAACAGGAATCGGAATCGGAACCGGCACCGACTGACGGCGCGTGACGCCTCAGACCGATCCCAGAACGACCTTTCCGCTCAAGGCTTGTGCTTTTCGCGCTGTGTCGACGAGGCGTGGACCGATGTCTTCGAGCAAGGTCTCGGGCGAGCAGAGGAAGGCGGGGCCGCCGCAGTTAATCGCGAAGCGCTCGCCGGAAGGTGATTGCAGCGGCACGGCAACGGCGTTGATGTCGCTGTGCCAGTCGCCGAATGCGCTCACGAAGCCTTTCTCGCTGAGTTCGTTCACGGCCTTCTTCATCATGGCTCGCAGGTCGATGCCTTCGTTTGCGCCGGAGATGCGAAGCGATTCGAGCAGCATGTCGCGCTCTTCCGGCGGCAGGCTGGCGAGATGGGCGCGGCCAATCGCCGAGCGCGCGAGTTGCAGCCGATCGCCCAGTCCGAGCCGCACGGTGATCGGGCCGACCGATGGCCGGACCGATTCGATCACGACCATGTCGAGTCGGTTGCGCAGGCATAGGTGAACCGCTGTGCCGCACTCTTCCGCAAGCTCCCGCAAGAGTGGCCGCACCGCCTTGCGCATATCGAAGTGCGAGAGGAAGGTGTTGGCGAGTTCGAGCGAGCGGGTGGTCGGAAAGTAGCGATCCTTGCCTTCGAGCTGGCGGACATACCCCGCATTCACGAGGGTCGAAGCGATACGCGCGACAGTCGGGCGCGGCAGACCTGTCTGTTCGGCAAGCTCCTTGACCGTCAGCGGGGTGACCGATGCCGTGATGGTCTCCAGCAGCGCGAGACCGCGCGACAGGGCGGAGACGTCGTCATCGGAGACTTTCGGGCGGATTTCCTTGGGCGTGGTGGCTGTCATGGGCGTGGGAAGTCGTCGTTTCCGGCGGCGTCCCTTTGGGGGAGCGCGCGCCGGAGGTTCGTGTGCGAGCTTACCTCAATGGCGCCGCCGGTTGGCGCGCCGGGCATGTCTATCGTTGCGAAGTCATCATCGAACGCAGTACACCGATGAGTGCGCTGCCCACGAGGCAAACGACGGCAACGACGGTGAAGCCCGCGGTGAACGAATGCGTTTGCGCACGCAACTCGCCCACGATCATCGGCATGACCGTGCCGCCGATACTGCCCATCATGCCGATCGCACCGATAGCGCCGGCCGACGTCGAGCGATGCAGGAACGATTGCGGAATCGTCCAGAAAATCGCCTGCGTTGCCAGCACACCCACGCTCGCCAGCGTGAAGCCGGTCAGCATCGTCGCCAGCGAGTTCGACATCGCGACCAGCGCGAAACCGCATGCCGACAACACGAACGCGAGCGACGCGTGCAGGAAGCGATGCTGAGAGCGATCCGACAGGCGGCCGAGCGCGAGCATGCCGAGCAAGCCTGCGAGCGGCGGAATCGCGGCGAGCAGCCCAATCGTCATGTACGACGCATGATAGGTCTTCAACATCTGCGGCAGCCAGATTTGCGCCGACGTCAGGCCGCAGAACAGCAGTGTGTTGCACAGGCCCATCGTCAGCACGACGGGGTTGACGAGCGCGCGGAGCATCGACGTGGGTGCGATGACCTTCGCCGATGGCGGGTTCGCGTCGAGCGCTGCCTGGAGCGTCTGGCGTTCGACGGGCGTGAGCCATTGGGCTTCGGACGGTCGGTTGGTCAGATAGAACGCGCCGATCACGCCGAGCGCCACGGCAGGAAGCCCTTCGAGAATGAACAGCCATTGCCAGCCCGCCAGTCCCCAGGCGCCGTTCAGCGTGAGCAAGGCACCGGAGACGACACCGGACACGATGTAGGCGATCGGCACCGCGAGGTTGAACACCGCGTTATATCGTGCACGCCAGGCGTAAGGAAACCAGAAGCTCAGAAACAGCATCACACCGGGAAAAAGCCCCGATTCGGCGGCGCCGAGCAATGCGCGAAGTCCCCAGAAGCTGAGCGGCCCGACGGCGCAAGCCATCAGCATCGTGACGATGCCCCAGACGATGGCGATGCGGGTCAGCGTTGCCCGCGCACCGATGCGTGCGAGCAGCAGATTGCTCGGCACCTCGAACAGCGCGTAGGTAAAGAACATCGCCCCCACACCGATGCCATACGCCTTTGGCGACAGGCCCAGATCGCTGTTCATGGTGAGCGCGGCGAACGAGATGTTGCTGCGGTCGAGGATCGCGACGAGATAGAGCGCGACCAGAAACCACATCAGGCGTCGCCCGGCCTTGCTGACGATGCGATCGAGATCGGCCGCCTCGACGGCCGGTGGTGCGCCCGTCGTCGACATGCGTAATACCTCCGCCTGCCCGGTACGTGTGTTCATCGTTGTCTCCTGTCGTCTTGACGGGATGCGTGGTGCGAGCCTGCGCGAGCGTCGGTCGGCGGCGGCACTCATCGTTGTTGTGGAGGCTCAGGCCAGTTGCGGCGAGCGTGCGGCGTTGGTGACATCGTCTGCGTCGTCATGACTGCCGTCGACGTCGAGCGTTGTCGTGCGACGCATCTCGCGCCGCACGGACAAATCGTAGCGGCGCCCACGATGCAGCGTGCTGCGGTTGTCCCACATCACCAGATCGCCGGGTTGCCACTTGTGCACATAGACGAATTCGCGTTGCGTTGCGTGTTCCAGCAGATCCATCAGCAGCATGCGGCCTTCGGCGAGCGTCATGCCGGAAACCTCGCACGCATGGGCGCCGACGAACAGCAGCTTGCGTCCGGAATCCGGATGCGTTCGTACCAGCGGCCATGTGACGGGCGGCAGTTCCGCGCGTTGCGCTTCGTTGTAATCGGTGTCCCCGAGCATGAAGCGCGAGTGCAGCGCATAGTGCACCGCATCGCGGCCTTCGACGTCGCGCTTCCAGTCTTCGGGCAAGGCGTCCCAGGCGGCGCGCAGATCGCAGAACTCGGTGTCGCCGCCGCTCGGTGCGACCGTGATGGCCGAGAGCAGCGAGTAGCGGGCAGCGGGATTCTGGAACGAACTGTCGCTGTGCCACAACTGATTGGCGAGATTGCCGACAATCCGTCGTGTATCGCGTGCCGCGATTTCGCCGTCGACACCGACGTTCGAGATGTCGAGCAGTTCGTCGTAGCGGAACCGGCTGGCGGTTTTCTTCACGCGTTTCAGTCCGAGATCCAGCGGGCCGAAGCTGCGCGCGAGCGCCACTTGCGCATCTTGCGATAGCGGTTGGTTGCGAAACACCAGCACCGCATGCTCCGCAATGGCAGTCTCGATCGCGGTGCGCGCGTCGGTGGTCAGGGGGTGGGACAGATTGATGCCGCGAACCTCGGCGCCCAATCGTGCCTTGCAGGGGGTGATTTCCAGCTTCATTGCATCTCCATAACTGGACGTTGTGTCCATTAATTAAGATTACGCTCTGAATATTTTGTGGAAAATCCGGGTTTACGCCGTTATTTCAAGAGAATTCTGAGATTGTTTTTTTAATTTCGGTCTGTTGGTCCGAAATTCAATGTGGAATTCGACGTGGAGGAATTCGGCGCAGGGCGGCCGCATATCGCTTGTGGAAGCGGAAATCGGGCGGAATAGAGGGGCGTGATGTGTCGGCTAGCTGCCAGCGACATTTCGGGTCAGGTCGGCGTCCTGTTGTGGCGGCAACCCGAACATCCGCTTGTACTCCCGGGTGAACTGCTGAACGCTTTCGTAGCCGACGGCAAACGCGGCGCTGCTTGCCGACATCGCTTCCGAGATCATCAGGCGCCGCGCTTCTATCAGGCGTAGCTGCTTCTGAAATTGCAGAGGTGAGAGCGAAGTCGCCAGGCGAAAGCGCTTGTAAAACGACGAGAGGCTCATGCCGGCGATATCGGCCAGGCGCTCCATCGGAATGGGGCGGGTGAACTCGGCGCGAAGCGTCGCAACGGCACGGGCGATGCGTTGTGCGTGACCCTCCGGCCATCCGAGCTGACGAATGATCGGGCCATGCTTGCCGACCAGCAGCCAATAGTGAATCTCACGCCACGCCTGGGGCTGCAACACGGGCAAGGCCGCCGGACGTTCGACGAGGCGCAGCAGACGCAACGCCGCATCGGCGACCTCTTCATCGGACGGTTCGACCTGTACGTGGGCGCTCTGAGGCATCGGAGCCAGCTTCATTTCCATCGCAAGTTCTGCGATGGCGCTCAGATCAAGATCCAGAATCAGCGAGAGGTACGGTTCGCTCGCGCTGGCGTGTGTGATCTGACTGACGGTGGGGACGTCGGACGTAATCAGCAGCGAGTCGCCGGCGGAGAACGACAACATCTGCGTGCCCATGGCGACGCGCTTGCTGCCTTGCAGGACGAGGCAGACCACAGGTCGGGAAATCGCATAGTCGATACCGCTGGGCCGGGCGGCCCGGATGAGACTCATCCCCCGCACGGGCGGCCGGGCGACACCGGTCGGGTCGGCATACGTCTCGGTGTATCTGCGCACCGCCGCAAGCAAGGTGTCGTTCATGTCGTCATGCTGCCGTTCAGCCGAGGTTCCTCTGTGTTTCGGTCGTCGTTGTTGCACCGGAGCATCGTAACGACATTCGGCAACTCGTGGCATCGCCCCGCAAGGATCTTTGGAGAAACAGGCCAACGACGAAGCGAATCAGGCAAAGGGTATCGTCGCGTTGCGCCGCAGAATCGATCGCTCCCTCTCAGTCATCAAGGAGTGCGCGATGCGCAAAATTTCTCTCGTTACCGGCGCCAGTCGTGGTCTGGGCCGCAATGCCGCTTTGTCGATCGCGCGTCATGGCGGCGATGTTGTTCTCACGTATCAGTCGCGCGAAGCCGACGCGCTCGCCGTCGTCTCCGAAATCGAAGCGTCGGGCGGTAAGGCGATTGCCCTGCAACTGGACGTTGGCGATGTCTCCACGTTCGCGTCATTTGCCGAACACCTGAAGATCGCGCTGCAACGCACCTGGGGGCGCGATACGTTGGACCATCTCGTCAACAATGCGGGCCATGGCGACGTTGCACCACTTGCCGAAATGCACGAGTCTGCATTCGACAAACTGGTCGACGTCCACTTCAAAGGCGTGTTTTTCCTGACGCAGACGCTGTTGCCGGTGCTCGCCGACGGCGGGCGCATCGTCAATCTCTCCACAGGTTTGACGCGCATTTGCGCCGAGGGCTGGTCGGCTTACGCGGCGGTGAAGGGCGCGGTCGAGGTGCTGACCGTGTACATGGCCAAGGAGTTGGGTCACCGCAAGATTGCGGTCAATGTCGTCGCGCCCGGCGCTATCGAGACGGACTTCTTCGGTGGCGCCGTGCGCGATACGCCGGAGTTCAACCGCTTCTTCGCCAGCATGACGGCGTTGGGCCGTGTAGGCGTCGCCGACGACATCGGCCCCATGATCGCCAGCCTGCTGACCGACGATAACCGCTGGGTGAATGCGCAACGTATCGAAGTGTCCGGCGGGCAGGGCATCTGAGCTTGAGCCGGGGTGAGCGGGCAGGGAATGCCCGCTGCCGTCGATGGCGAGGCGTCGCCCGTCAAGCGACGCTTACGCCTGCTGGCGTGTTGCTGCCAGCACGATCTCGCGGATGCACACGCCGGCGGGCTGAGCGTAGGCGTAATAGATGGCGTTCGCCACATCGTCCGCCGACAGCACCTTGCCGCCCATCTCGGTTTTCCACGCTTCGTAGCCGGTCTTGATGGCCTCGTCGGTGGTGTGGCTGAGCAGGTCGGTGTCGAGCGCACCCGGTGCAATCGTCACCACGCGCACGTTGTGCGGCGAGAGTTCTTCGCGCAGGTTTTCCGACAACCCGTGCACGGCAAATTTGGTGCCGACATAGGCGACATGGTTCGGGAACGTCTTGCGTCCGGCCACCGAGCTGATGTTCACGATCGTGCCGCGTTTGCGCTCGACCATGCCGTCGACGACGGCATGCACCCCGTTCAGCACGCCCTTGATGTTGACGTCGATCATGCGATCCCATTCGTTGGGATCCTGTCGCGTGATATCGCCGAGCAGCATGACCCCGGCGTTGTTGATGAGGGCGTCTGCCGGTCCGAATCTCAACATCGGTCTTGACACAAAACCAACCAACTAGTAGATTGGTCGCCATTGTACCCATGCATTAACGTCGGCGGTGTGCCCGGAAGTCTCGTTCCGGGTAGTCGCCGGCCACATTGAGCCAAAGGATCATGACCATCGAGCTGTCTCCCCGAGCGACCGAAATTGCCGACCACGCAAAGCAATTGCTAGCGGCGGGGGGGTATCACGGGTTCAGCTACGCAGACTTGTCCGAGCGCGTGAACATCGGCAAGGCCAGCATTCACCACCATTTCCCAAGCAAGGCGGAACTGGTGCTGACGGTCGTCAAGCGTCACCGGGAGCAAGCCCGGGACGGGTTGGCGGCGCTGGATCTGCACGTCGAAGATCCGAAGGCGAGACTGGGCGCATACACGAACTACTGGGCTGAATGCATTCGCGATGGTTCGATGCCCATGTGCATCTGCGCCATGCTCGCTGCCGAACTGCCGATGATCCCGAAGGACATTGCCGACGAGGTTCGGGGCTATTTCGACGGCCTGACGGCGTGGATCGCCTCGGTGCTTGAGGCGGGCGTGGCCAAAGGGCAGTTCACCCTTTGCGGTACTGCGCTGGTAGAGGCGCAAGCGTTCATGTCGACGGTGCACGGCGCCATGTTGACGGCCCGCGCGCTGGGCGATGCAGAGTCGTTCCGGTCGATATCGCAAGTGGCGATCAGTCAGCTGAGTGTGTCGAACTGATTACGGCAGGTCATGCATCCAGTAAGGGCAGCAATCTCAACGTGGGCGTCCAGGCGCCCAATTTTTTAACGCTTGCAACAAACCAACTAGTTGGTTGTTTTTTTGACGGTAGTTCTCGCCTCGTGTTCACCGAGCCATTACGTATGGCGATGACGTAACGGGGCCATTTCAAACGGAGTCTCCACCATGCCTCATCCCATTTCCACGTTGGGCGCGGCGCACACCGCGATCAGTCTCGTCACGTTTGCCGCCGGGTTCGTCAGCTTCGCCCGGTATCGCACCATTGAAAGTGCCAGTCGGTCTGGCCGGGTTTATCTGGTCGGCATGCTGATTTCGGTGCTGACGTCGTTTGGCCTGTCGAGTACCGGCGGCTTCAACGTTGGCCATGCGTTGGGCATTCTGGCATTGCTCGCGACGCTGGCCGGAGTCGTGATCCCGAGTCTCAATTTCCTGGGACGTGTGCGTCCGTACCTGTCGCAGTTCGCCTTCGGATTCAGCTTCTTCCTACTGCTGGTGCCGGGCATCAACGAGACGCTCACCCGCCTGCCCGCGAGTCATCCGCTCGCCAGCGGCCCCGAATCCCCGCTCGTGCGCGGGGCGCTGGCGACGTGGCTGGGCATTTTCGTCGTCGGGTCTATCGTACAGTTCTTGTGGTTGCGTTCGCAGCGCAGCCGCGCGTAAGGAAGAGGGGGGGGCTGGCGGGGACGGTCGCGCCGCGTGATGGCGCGACCTCGTCGATGCCGGGCCGATCAGTGTGACCCCAGCGCAAACGCCACCGCCGCCTGCGCATGCAGGGCGGTGGTGTCGAGCAGAACCAATGCATTGTCCTCCGGCTTCACCAGCAACGAGATTTCCGTGCAACCGAGGATGATGGCCTGCGCACCGCGCGAGGCCAGTCGCGCCATGATGTCCTGATACGCCGCAAGCGAAGTGTCTTTGACGATGCCCACGCAAAGCTCGTCATAGATGATGCGGTGGACGACCTCGCGATCCGGGGCGTCGGGAGTCAGTACGTCGAGACCGAACCTCTCTTTCAGCCGCGACTTGATGAAGTCCTGCTCCATCGTGAATGCGGTCCCGAGCAGGCCCACGCATGTCAAGCCGCGCGCGCGTGCGGCTTCGCCCGCCGGATCGGCGACGTGCAGCAAGGGGATGGAAACCGCGTCTTCGATCATATCGGCGAGCTTGTGCATGGTGTTCGTGCAAAGCACGACGCATTCCGCGCCACCCGCTTCAAGGCGCTTTGCCGCCTGTTGCAACAGCGCCCCTGCATCGGCCCAGCGCCCCTCGTGCTGCGCGCGCTCGATGGGTCCGAAATCGACGCTGAACATCAGCATCTCAGCAGAGCGCAAGGGGCCTAGCCGGGCCTGAACCGTTTCGTTGATGATGCGGTAGTATTCGGCGCTGGACTGCCAGCTCATGCCGCCGATAAGGCCGATGGTGCGCATGAAAACTCCTTGTGCGAAGTGTTTGGGCGAGAGAGAAACGGACACACAATGTGCCTCTGCACGTGAGCAACGTCTATCACGAAATTTCCGCCGGTGATCGTGACGGACAAGGCTGACGCCAGTCATTACTTGCTGCCGGGTTATCGACGCACCAGCGCCACGACATAGACGCAAGGCTGCTTGCTCGGATTGCGGAACGTGCAGGGCGCGGGCGGCCCGAGTTGCAGGCAATCGCCTTCCTTGAGTTCATACGTCAACTCACCTTCTTCGAAGGTCAGCGTGCCTTGACGCACCCAGATCTGCTGATGCTGGAACGTGAATGCCGACGACGGATACGACACGTTGACGCCCGGCGGCAGCGTGACCTCCAGCAGTTCCAGCATGCCGCCATTGCGCGGCGATACCGCACGGCGCAGATAACCGGTCTCCGGGTCCTGCCAGACGAGTTGCTCGTCGGCGCGACTCAGCCGCTCTCCCGACTGCTCGGCGAGCGAGAGCAGCATCGACAGTTGCAGGCCGAACGCGCCGGACAGACGCCCCAGCAGCGCAGCGGTCGGCGACGCGGCACCGCGCTCGATCTTGCTGATCATCGCCTTCGACACGCCGGAGCGCTCGGCGAGATCGCCCAGCGACCAGCCGCGAGACTCGCGTTCGATGCGGATGCGATGCGAAATCGCCGGCGTCGGATCGACCATCGGGGGCGTCATGCTGTATTTCCAAGGGTTTCGGGTTGCGAAATTATACAAGCCACGCGTGCGCCTACCGGCGTCTCCCCGCGCGATCCCGCCTCACTCCCGCCTGACCCCCGCCTCGCATCTCCCCTCGAATTACGCGTTAACCCCCATCTGAAACATTTTTGATTGTAGTCAAACGTCTACTATAGTAAACGGTAACGACGATTCGACAGCAGTCGATTCCGCCTTCAAATCTGTGCAGACAAGGAGTCAACATGCCCCGTGAAATTCGACTGAACGCTTTCGAGATGAACTGCGTGGGTCATATTCAGCAAGGTCTCTGGACGCATCCCCGCGATCAATCCACGCGCTACGGCGAGCTTCGCTACTGGGTCGATTACGCGAAGAAGCTGGAGAAGGGGCTTTTCGACGGCATGTTCTTCGCGGACGTGGTCGGTGTGTACGACGTCTATGGCGGCAACGCCGATGCCGCGCTGCGCAACGCCGTGCAGGTGCCGGTCAACGATCCGCTGATGCTCATCCCCGCGATGGCCGCCGCCACGGAGCATCTCGGCTTCGGCGTCACGGCGAACCTCACGTACGAGCAACCGTTCCTGTTCGCGCGTCGCATGTCCACGCTCGATCACCTGACCGGCGGGCGCATCGGCTGGAACATCGTCACCGGGTATCTCGACAGCGCCGCGCGTGCCATCGGCATCGACGGCCAGATCGCGCACGACGATCGCTACGACCTTGCCGACGAATACATGTCGCTCGTCTACAAGCTGTGGGAAGGTAGTTGGGACGACGACGCCGTGGTCGCCGACCGTGCGGGCGGCGTGTACGCCGATCCGTCGAAGGTGCGCGTGATTCATCACCACGGCAAGCAATACAAGGTCGACGCCATGCATCTGAGCGCGCCGTCGCCGCAACGCACGCCGGTGCTCTACCAGGCAGGTTCGTCGCCGCGCGGTTGCCAGTTCGCCGCCACGCATGCCGAGTGCGTCTTCGTGAACGGCCAGAAGATGGACGGCGTGAAGGAGATCGTCGACGCCATCCGCGCGCAGGCCGTCGAGCATGGGCGCAGCGGCAGCGACGTCAAGGTCTTCATGGGCGCCACGCCCATCGTGGGTCGTACCGATGCCGAGGCGAAGGAGAAATTCGAAGAGTACCGTCGTTATGTCAGCTCGGAAGGCGCGCTGGCTCACGCCGCCGCGTCGCTTGGCATCGACTTCGCGAAGTACGACATCGACGAGCCGATCGACACGGGCAAGAGTCAGGCCATCGTGTCGAACGTGACGGCCATGACCCGCGCCGCCGGTCCGCAGTGGACGCGTCGCAAACTGCTCGAACAGATGGTGCTGGGCAGCCGCCAGACGCCGTGGGTCGGCTCTGCCCAGGCTATCGCCGATCAGATGATGACGTGGAGCGAAGCCACGGGCATCGACGGCTTCAACCTGTCGCGTACGGTGGTGCCGGAATGCTTCGAAGACGTGATCGACCACGTGGTGCCGCTGTTGCAGGAGCGCGGTGCGTACAAGACGTCTTACGGCGAGGGCACGTACCGCAAGAAGCTCTTCGGCCACGACCGTCTGCCGCACACGCACAACGCTGCGCAATACCGTTCGGTCGGGAAGTGAGCCTGACGTGCATCTCAGCAATCGCAACCGTCACGTATCGAACGAGGTGAAGGACATGGACAAGAGCACGGTGGACAAATCGATCTTTCGTGAAGCGATGGCGGGTCTCGGCGCTGCCGTCAACGTCATCACTACCGATGGCCCCGGCGGTCTGGCGGGATGCACGGCGTCTGCCGTGTGTGCCGTGACCGACGATCCGCCCACGTTGCTCGTGTGCATCAACCGGGCGAGCCGCAACAACGCCGTGATGCGCGAGAACGCCCGCCTGTGCGTGAACGTGCTCAGCGCCGATCAACGCGACATCGCCATGCAGTTCGCGACGAAGGATCTCTCCATCGAGACGCGCTTTGCCAGCGGCGATTGGGACACGATGCATACCGGTGCGCCGGCGCTGCGCGGTGCGGTCAGCGTGCTCGATTGCGAAGTGTCATCGATCACGGAAGTCGGCACGCACACGGTCTTCTTCTGCGAAGTGAAGGCGGCTCGCTCGGCCGGTGCGCTCGATGGCCTGATTTACTTCGCCCGCGGATTTCACCGCGTGGGCATTGCCGCACAGCCGGCAACGGCCTGAGGACGGACGCTTCATGGAATCTCTGAGCTCCGTTCGCCACCCTCGCGCGCCACGCGGCAAGGGCGCATCGCTGGCGATCGTACTGCTGGCGCAGGTGGCGGCGATGGGCGTCTGGTTTTCGTCGACGGCGGCCGTCGCCCTCATCAAGCGCACGCAGGCGATTGCGTCGGGCGATGAGGCGATGCTCACCGGCGCCGTACAGCTCGGGTTCGTGATCGGCACTGTGGTGTCGGCCACGCTCGCGCTGCCGGATCGCTACGACCTGCGCAGAATCTTCGCGGCGTCGGCGCTGATGGCGGCGCTCACGACGGGCGCGCTGGCCGTGCTGCCGCCGACCGGCCCGCTGGCGATCGCTCTGCGCCTGCTCACCGGCGTGTGCATGGCGGGCGTCTATCCGGTCGGCATCCGGCTCGTGACGACCTGGGCGAAAGCAGACCTCGGGCTGCTGATCGGCTTGCTCGTGGCGGCGCTCACGCTCGGTTCCGCAAGCCCGCATCTGATTAGCGGATGGCGGAGCCTCGACTGGCGCTGGGTGTATCTCGTTGCGGCGATGCTGGCGCTGGCGGCCGGTGTGGCGATCGGTTTCGCGGGCATCGGCCCGAATATCAAGCGAGCGGCACGTGTCGACTTCGCCAAAGTCACGCAAGCGTGGCGCGACCCGGCCGTGCGCCTCGCGAATCTCGGCTATCTCGGTCACATGTGGGAGCTGTATGCCATGTGGGCGTGGCTCGGCCTGTTCCTGCAATACACGCTGAGCTTGCATGGCGTGGCGGATTTTCACGAGAAGGCCGAAGTGCTGACCTTCGCGGTGATCGCGTTCGGCGCGCTCGGCGCGTGGACCGGGGGACTGCTCGCCGACCGTGTCGGCAGAACGCTCGTCACCATCGGCGCGATGGCCACGAGCGCGACATGCGCCGCCGTCATCGGCTGGTTGCCCGGCGCCCCGATCGCGGTGGTCATGGCCGTGGCGTTCGTGTGGGGGTTCTCGGTGATTGCGGATTCGGCGCAGTTCTCGGCCGCTGTCGCGGAGTTGGCGGACCCGACGTCGGTCGGCACGTTGCTCACCGCGCAGACCTGCGCCGGGTTCCTGCTCACGCTGGCGAGCATCCGGCTGGTACCGGTCGTGGTCGCGCATCTCGGTTGGGCAGGTGGCATGGGCATGCTGGCCATTGGCCCTGCGCTCGGTTGCGTTGCCATGTGGCGGTTGCGTCAGCACCCGGCATCGCGCCGGATGGCTGGCGGCAAGCGCTAGCGCATGGCTGCGCGCTGGATCGCGTTCGTTCTCTACTTCCCGTTTATTTGAGACGTTGACATGTATTCCTATCCTGACATCAAGATGCTGATCGGCGGTCAGTGGCGCAGTGCGCCGGGCCAGCCGGTAACGAACCCCTCGGAGGGCACGACGATCGGCATGGTGCCCACGGCAACGCTGACCGATCTCGACGCCGCACTGTTGGCCGCCGAGAAAGGGTTTCGTGTGTGGCGGCGCACGTCGCCCGCGCAGCGAACCGAGATCATGCTGCGCGCCATCGCCTTGCTCAGGGAGCGGGTGGAGAACATCGCCTTCGCGATCTCGCTGGAGCAGGGCAAGACACTGGCGCAGGCCCGAGCCGAAGTGCTGCGCGGCTGCGACCTGATGACATGGGACGCCAACGAAGGCAAGCGTCTGTACGGACGTGTGATTCCCGCCGAGCCGGGCATGCGTCATACGGTCGTGCGTGAGCCCGTGGGCGTGATCGCTGCCTTTACGCCGTGGAACTTCCCGATGAGCTCGCCCGCCCGCAAGGTCGGCGGGGCGCTCGCGGCCGGCTGCTCGATCATTCTCAAGGCTGCGGAGGAGACGCCTGCCGGCGCGGTGCTCATGGCGCAGGCGTTTCAGGATGCCGGTCTGCCGGACGGGGTGTTCAACCTCGTGTTCGGCGACCCGGCGACGATCTCGTCGCATCTGATCGCCAGCCCGGTCGTGCGCGGCATCACGTTCACCGGCTCGACACCCGTCGGCAAGCATCTCGCGGGATTGGCGGCCAAACACATGAAGCCGGCCATTCTGGAGTTGGGCGGTCACGCGCCGGTCATCGTGTGCGACGACGCCGACCCTGAGACGGCCGCGCTCGCCTGCGTCAAAGGCAAGCTCAACAACGCAGGGCAGGTCTGCGTGGCGCCCACGCGCTTCTTCGTGCACGACAAGGTCTACGACGCCTTCGTGGAGGCCTTCGCCCGCCACGGCGGTGCGATTCGCGCGGGGCATGCGCTGGAGTCGTCGAGCGATATCGGACCGGTCGTGAACCCGCGTCGTCTGGCGGCGCTGCACTCGCTGGTCGACGACGCGCTCGCCCGTGGCGCGCGCACGATCTGCGGCGGTGAACGCACTGACGGGCCGGGATATGTCTTCCCCTTCACCGCACTGGCGGACGTGCCGATGGATGCCCGCGCCATGCTCGAAGAACCGTTCGGTCCGCTCTCGCTCATCGTGCGGGTCGACAGCCTGGATGACGCCATCGCACGTGCCAACAGCGTGCCGTATGGTCTTGCGGGCTATGCCTTCACGCGCTCGGCAGCGAATGCTTACCGGTTGGGCGACGAACTCGAAGTCGGCAACCTCGCCATCAATCATCTGGTCTCGGCAGTCTCGGAAACCCCGTTCGGCGGCGTGAAAGACAGCGGCTACGGCCGGGAGGGTGGTGCCGAGGGACTTGAGTGCTACACGCACGTCAAGAGCATCTCTCACCTGATGGATCCGGCGTAACCCGACGACGGATCCGGCGCGGGGAATCGTACGGGACACGCTTCACCGCATTCGTGACGAGCCGAACGGCGATCGCCTTGCGCGATCCGCCGCTCGGCCCGACAAGCAAACGGGAACAACCTGGAGATGTTCATGCGGTCCATATATCTTTTAGCACTCCTACCGGTATTGGCGGTTCTGGTAGGTCCGTTCTTTGTCAATCGCGTCACGCCGTACGTGCTCGGCATGCCCTTTCTGCTGGCATGGCTGGCCGGGGCGCTGGTGCTCACGTCCGTCGTGATGGCCATCATTTTCTATGCCGATCAGGCGCGGCTCGCATCGGCCGATCACGGTGGCGAAGGAGCCTGAGCATGAATAGCGCATTGATCTTCATCTTTCTGGCCGTAGCGCTGGCGCTGTTCCTCGGCATTCGCGCGCGTCGTGGCAAGGACATGAGTCTGGAGCAGTGGGCAGTTGGCGGTCGTGGCTTCGGTGCGGCCATCGTCTTTCTGCTCATGGCGGGCGAAATCTATACGACGTTCGTGTTTCTCGGCGGCAGCGGTTACGCGTACGGACACGGGGCGGGCGCGTACTACCTGCTCGGATATGGCAGCCTGCCGTTCATCCTGTCGTACTTCCTTCTGCCGCCGATCTGGCGCTACGCCAAGGAACGCGGTCTGATCTCACAGCCGGACTTCTTCGCCGCGAAGTACAACAGCCCGGTGCTGGGCGTGCTCGTCGCCATCGTCGGGTTTGCCGCGCTCGTGCCGTACCTCGTGTTGCAACTCAAGGGGCTGGGCATCATCGTCAGCGTGTCGTCCTACTCGGCGATTTCGTCGAACCAGGGCGTGCTGATCGGGGCCATCGTGGTGGCGGTGTACGTGGCGTTGTCCGGCGTGCACGGCTCGGCCTGGACGTCTGTCGTGAAGGATGCCCTGGTCATGTTCGTCGCCGTCTTCCTCGGTCTCTATCTGCCGTATCACTACTACGGTGGCGTGGGCGAGATGTTCGCGGCCATCGAGAAGGCCAAGCCGGGTTTCCTGGCGCTGCGCGACGTGGGGGAAAGCCCGGTCTGGATGGTCTCCACGGTGATTCTGTCGACGCTGGGCTTCTATATGTGGCCGCACATGTTCATGGCCACGTACACGGCCAAGCGAGAGGAGGTGCTGCGTCGTAATGCCTTCGTGCTGCCGATCTATCAGTTGATGCTGCTGTTCATTCTGTTCGTGGGCTTCTCGGCGGTGCTGGCCGTGCCGGGGCTCACAGGCGGCGACATCGATCTGGCGCTGTTCAAGGTGTCGCTCAAGACGTTCGATCCGTGGTTCGTCGGCGTGATCGGCGCGGCCGGGATTCTCACGGCGCTGGTGCCCGGTTCGATGATTCTGATGACGTCGGCCACGCTGCTGGCGAACAATGTGTACCGCCCGATGCGCCCGCAATCGAGCGATGCTCACGTGGCGCGTGTGGCGAAGTGGCTCGCCCCGGCGATCATGGCGCTCGCGGTGCTGTTCACGCTGGGGGGCGGGCAGACCATCGTCGCGCTGCTGCTCATGGCGTATGCCCTCGTCACACAGTTGTTCCCGGTGCTGCTGGCCAGCCTGATCGGCAAGAACCTCGTGACGCGCCCGGCGGCGTTCGCCAGCATCATCGTCGGCGAAGCGACGGTGGCGTGGGTATCGCTCACGAAGAAGTCGGTGGCCGCGCTGTTCCCGTTCCTGCCCGATGCGCTCAAGGATCTCAACGTGGGCATCGTCGCACTGGCATTCAACGTGGTGACGCTGGTGGTCGTAACGCTGCTCACGCGCCGCACGGCGGGGGCAGCACAGTTGTCGGCCGACGCTTCGTGATATGTCGCCAATGAAATGAGGAAGTGAGCGAGCCGCCTGCGCCAGTGGCGCATGACGGGCAGGCGTGGGCGGCTCGCGAAAGACTAGTTATGACGAATTCTCTCGATATTCACCGCATTGCCTTTGTGCAGGCCGGCTGGCACGCCGATCTGCTGGACGGCGCCCGCGACGCGTTCCAGTCACGCATGGCCGAACTGGGCGTGCCTGCCGAATGCATCCGCCATTTCGATGTGCCGGGTGCGTTCGAAATTCCGCTGTTCGCCCGACGTCTCGCGCAAAGCGGACAGTACGATGCGATCGTCGGCGCCGCGCTGGTCGTCAATGGCGGCATTTATCGTCACGAGTTCGTGGCGCAAGCCGTGGTCGACGGACTGATGCGCGTGCAACTCGACACCGATGTGCCCGTTTTCTCGATGTCGCTCACGCCGCATCACTTTCACTCGCACGACGAGCATTACGCATTCTTCGGCGAGCACCTGCGACACAAGGGCCGCGAAGTCGCTGACGCCTGCGTCGGCATGCTGCTTGCGCTCGCGAACCTGGCGACCGGGCCGACTGAGCCGACCTCGGCGACATGTCTTACATGACCCGGTGTTGCGACGGCGAAAGCTGCCGGGATGGAGACAGGCGGATGGGCGTTTTACCCGACTACGTATCACTACGTAGATAAGAATCAGAATAAGTCAATATTTTTCTTCGCAAAAAATTCAACGAGGCTGAATACGTATTTCAGTGATCTGTGTGCGTCACGCTTGTTCGTGGTGCGTATTCAGTGCTTGATATTTCAAGGTAAGTCCCGATGAAATCGAAGAAAATCGTGGTCCATTTCAGCCATTGAAACCGTCGTCGACAATGCGGCGCGGCGCATTGGTTTCGATACACGCAACATCGCTTCGCATTCGTGAAACCCCATGATTCATGGGGATTTCCGGCGCACCGGCAAATCCACCATCGTTCGGCTAGAGTGTATTTAGGCGTCGCTAATGTGCGCCTTCGTCGAATTAAAACAAGAGGAGATCTGCTGAGATGCGGTTACTGTTATTGTTGCCGTTCATCGGTTTGTTGTGGGTGCCGTTCTACAACCGTGAATTGCCGTCCCTTTGGGGCTTTCCCTTCTTTTACTGGTACCAGTTCGCCTGGGTGCCGCTGACCTCGCTACTGATCTGGATCGTATTCCGCGATGGTCTGAAGAAAGGGGAAGAGTAAATGGACGCCGGTATCAACTGGACCGCGCTCGCGGTCTTCGTATTTTTCTTCATCCTCGTGACCGTCATGGGTTTCTGGGCGTCGCGCTGGATGGCCGGGCCGTCGAACAAAGGCGCCCATCTGGACGAATGGGGTCTGGGCGGACGTAACTTCGGTGCATGGATCACGTGGTTCCTGGTCGGCGGCGATTTCTACACCGCCTATACCGTGATCGCGGTGCCGGCACTGGTCTACGCGGTCGGCGCTTACGGCTTCTTCGCATTGCCGTACACCATTCTCGTCTATCCGATTGTCTTCCTGATCATGCCGAAGCTCTGGCATGCGGCGCACAAGGCCGGTCACGTGACGGCTGCCGACGTTGTTTTCGGCCGTTATCAGTCGCGTCCGCTGGAGTTCGCGATTGCGCTCACCGGTGTCGTCGCGACGATGCCCTACATCGCGCTGCAACTGATCGGGATGGAAGTCGTGATCAAGGCGCTGGGGCTGACGGGCGAATTGCCGCTGCTCGCTGCGTTCGTGATTCTCGCGCTGTACACGTACTCGGCAGGTCTGCGGGCACCGGCGCTGATCGCGTTCGTCAAGGATCTGATGATCTACATCGTGGTGCTGGTCGCCGTGGTCGTGGTGCCGGCAAAGCTGGGCGGCTACGGTGCGGTGTTCGACTCGGCGCGCGACGTCTTCGCGAACAAGGGCGGTGCAACGGGCCTGACGCTCAAGCCGACGCAGTTCCTGCCGTTCGCCACGCTGGCGCTCGGTTCGGCGCTCGCGGCGTTCATGTATCCGCACACGCTCACCGGCATCTTCGCCGCGAAGGACGCCAACACGATTCGCAAGAATGCCGTGTTCCTGCCGGCCTACACCGTGCTGCTCGGCCTGATCGCGCTGCTGGGCTTCATGGCCTACGCTGCCGGTGTGAAGGTGCCGACCAACAACGACGTCGTCCCGGCGCTGTTCAACGGTCTGTTCCCGAGCTGGTTCGCAGGCTTTGCGTTTGCCGCGATCGCCATCGGTGCGCTGGTGCCGGCGGCGGTGATGTCCATCGGTGCGTCGAACCTCTTCACGCGCAACTTCTGGAAGCCTTACGTCAACCCGAATATTTCGAACGAGGGTGAGGCGAAGGTGGCCAAGGTCGTGTCGCTGGTGGTGAAGCTGGGCGCGCTGGTGTTCATCCTGTTCCTGCCGACGCAGTTCGCGCTGGACCTGCAACTGCTCGGCGGCGTGTGGATTCTTCAGACGTTCCCGGCACTGGTGTTCGGACTGTTCGTGGGCTGGTTCGGCGCACGCGCACTGCTCACGGGCTGGGCCTTCGGTATCGTGTGCGGCAGCTGGCTGGCGTTTGCGGACGGCGTCAAGCCGGTGCATACGTTCACGCTCGGCGGTGACAAGTACTCGATGTACACGGGCCTGATCGCGCTGGCGGTGAACATCGTCGTCGCCGTGGTCGCCAACGTGGTGCTCGGCAAGGGCTCGCGTCCGGCGCTGCGCAATGCCTGAACGGCTTGAAATGTCCGAGACGCTGGTTGCCTGAGCGTCTCAAGGTCGCGTGAAGTGTCACGCGGCTTTCGGTGCCACACGCGGGTCATCTCCGCGTGTGGCACCCGCACCGGCCCTTGCGCCGATGCGTTGGTTGTCTCGCATCAACCGGTGCAATCGGCTCGATTGGCCTTCGTCGTTGTTCAGGTTTTAGTCCCCGGCCTTCATCCTCATTACGCTTCCTGTCCCGTTCGCCACTCGCGCACCCATGCCGCGAGATCGGTGACCGCAATCCCTGCCTTCGCGTTGAACGTCTGCGCCACTGGCCATGCTACGCCATCCTTGCGTGCAAACGACAGCCGATACTTGCGCATCGTGTTGTCCGGATGCGCGGCCAGATCGGCCCTGAGTTGCGTGATATCGCAACATGACAGCGTGAACGGTCTGCCGAGTTCCTGCGTCAGCGTACTCGCCAGTTCGCGATACGTGAACGTGTCGCTGGCCACGTGTACGACCTGATCGTCGAATTCCGGCCGGGAGGTGGCGATGAGCGCGGTCAGGCGGCCGATGTCCTGCGGCGTTGTGACCGTCAGCGAGAAGTCGGGATCGCCCAGCGCATGCACCACCCCCGCATCGAGGTCGACGAGGCCGAACGCCGGCAGCAGCACGAAGCTCGTGAACATGCCCGTCGACACGATGGTCCAGCGCACCTTGTCCTGAGCGCGCAACATGTCGCGCACGTCGAGCTGTTCGTCCCAGACGTCCTGACCACTGCCCCGGCCAACGACGTCGTAATCCACGCCGAATTGCCAGGGAATGTAGTGCGCGACGCCGGCTTTGAGGACAGCGCCCGTGATCTTGCGCTGCGTGCCCGGGCCACCGACGAAGCCCGTGCAGCAGATGATCTGCGTGTAGGGGCGGAAGATGTCGGCGAGCGTCGTTTCGTCTGCCGTCACGAGATCGGCTTCGACGACATCGATTCGCCACGTGCGCAGCGCAGAATGGAGGCGCGTGCGACGATCCGACGACGTTTCCGACTCGGGACGCAGTAAAACGGCAACGGATGCGACGCGTCCCGCATCGCGCTGGACGGCCATCTCACGCAGCATGCATTCGCCGAGTTCTCCGGCACCGAGGACGAGGACGTGATTGTCGTGGGGGATTCGATAGGTCATTTGCAACTCCGGTCAAGTTGCGAATAATAGTGACGTTACGAACCCTTGGTAAGAAGGCACACGCGTGATACTGCCACCGGACACTCCCTCGCTCGACGCCCTCTTGCAGCAGTCGCACGAGGCGTGCGATGCCCTCAGCGCCGACGACGACGGCCTCAAGCGCGAGATCCTCACCCACGCGGGCAACCGCTGGTCGCTCGGCGTCGTGCATGCGTTGGGCGTGGCGGGCACGCTGCGGCATGCGGAGATCGCGCGCCGGCTCGACGGCGTGACGCAGCGCATGCTCACACGCACGTTGCGCCAACTGGAACGAGACGGTCTGATTTCGCGACACGACTACCGCGAAGTGCCCCCGCGTGTGGAGTATCAGTTGACGCCGCTCGGACGCGGATTGCTCGCCGGCATGGTGCCGCTGTGGCGATGGGTGATCGACAACGCACAAGGGTTTCGTGAGGCGAGACAACAGTACGACAAGCAGTAACTCTTCCGATTTCAAGGACATTCGATGCGCAACCTCGACCAACATACGATCACGCAGGAAGTGATCGCCCGACTCGCCGACACACCGGACCCTCGGCTTAAGGAGGTCTTTGGCAGTCTCGTGCGCCATCTGCACGACTTCGCCCGTGAAGTGAGCCTGACGGAAGACGAATGGGCCAAGGGCATCGCTTTCCTGACCGCGACCGGTCAGAAGTGCGACGACAAGCGGCAGGAGTTCATCTTGTTGAGCGACGTGCTGGGGCTATCGATGCTGACCGTTGCGATGAACAACGCCAAGCCGCCGCAATGCACGGAAGCGACGGTTTTCGGACCGTTCTTCGTCGACGACGCACCGCACTACGATAACGGCGCAGACGTGGCGAATGGCGCAGCGGGCGAGCCTTGCGAGGTGAGCGGCGCCGTGCTCGATCCGGCCGGGCGTCCGATTGCGGGCGCAAAGATTGATGTGTGGCAAGCGGACGCGCAAGGTCTCTACGACGTGCAGCGCGACGAACTCGACGCCGCACAGGGACGTGGCGTGCTGCATGCCGACAGCGAGGGGCGTTACCACTTTCACAGCGTGCTGGCCGAGGCGTACCCGATCCCGACCGACGGCCCTGTCGGCGAGTTTCTGGCAGCGACGGCGCGGCATCCGTGGCGTCCCGCGCATCTGCACTTCCGTATCGAAGCGACGGGCTATGAGACGCTCGTCACGCATGTGTTCCGGGAAGACGATCAATGGCTCGATTCGGATGCCGTCTTCGGCGTGCGGCATTCGCTCATCGCGCCGTGGGTGCGGCGCGATGACGGCAGCTATTCACTGCACTACGACTTCGTTCTGAATCCTGCGACGGCTTCGAAATCTGCGCCTAAAACTTCGTCGGAAACCGCGCCGGAAACTACGCTGCGGCACTGAGCGATTCGGCAGACGTCTGAAAGCGTTCTAGCGTCTGCCACATCAGCACAGGATTCGAGCACATCGGGAAGTGACCGCAGTCGGGGATTTCCGCCAATGCGACGCCCTTGCGCTCAATGCCGCCGTCGAAGCGGCGCGCGCGGGGGAACAGGGACGGGGCTTCGCCGTGGTGGCTGCCGAGGTGCGCAACCTCGCGCAGCGCTCGTCGAGCGCTGCCAGGGAAATCAAGGGGTTGATCGAACAGTCCGTCGTGACCGTGCAAGCGGGGTCTTCACAGGCAGAGGAAGTCGGGCGGGTGACGGCGTCGGTGCAACAGGCGGTGACGCGTGTCATGGGCATCGTCGGCGAAATCGCCTCGGCGTCGGACGATCAGGGGCACCGCATCCAGCAGATTCATCAGGCCATCGGGCAGATCGAAGAAGTCACCCAGCAAAATGCCGCGCTCGTCGAGGAGGCGGCCGCAGCCTCCCAGTCGCTCGACGAGCAGGCCACTCGCATGCGCGGCACGGTCGCCGTGTTCACGGTGGCCGCGGCGGCGTGAATGGGGGATTGGCAGGCGCAGAGGAAGGTCAGCGCACGCGTAGTCCCCACAGGGCGTCGAGCACGTGCCGGGTGGAGCGTTCGAGCGTGCCGGTGGCGTGTGCGATGCCCAACTCCCGCCACAGCGCCGGACGTAGCGCACGCATGGCAATGCGCTCGTCGGTATGGGGTGTCGTGGCCTCGTGTGGCAGCAGGGCTGCGCCGTAACCAGCCGCGACGAGACTCTTGATCGCATCGTTGTAGTTCAGTTCGATACGCGGCGTCGGACGATGGCCTGCCACGGCAAACCACTCGGCTGTCTGGCGCGACAGGCGTGTGGTGCTGTCGTTCAGGATGAGCGGCTGGCTGGCCAGCCAGTCGGGCGTCACGGTCTTCGGGCTGGACCAGTGCGCAGGCAGGAAGGCCATGACGGGATCGCGTCGCCATTGCCGGATCGTCAGCCCTTTGACCTCCGGCTGCGGCAGGGCGACCAGCCCCAGATCCAGCGCGCCGCGGTGCAGACGGCTGAGCGTCTCCTGAGACGTCAGAATCGCGACCTGGACGTCAATGTCCGGATGATCCAGCCGCAGCGTTTCGAGCGCCTGCGGCAGGATATGCGCGATGGCCCCGGTGGACGCGCCGATCCGTACGCGTCCGGCCAGCCCCTGTGCATGACGCTCGATGTCCTCCAGCGTGCGCTCGGCGTCGGCCAGCAAACGCCGGGCGCGCTCGACCAGCGCCTCGCCGACGGACGTCGGCCGCACATGCCCGCGCTTGCGCGAGAGCAACTGCGCCCCCACGCGGGCTTCCAGATCCGAGATGTGCAGGCTGACGGTCGGCGGCGAGAGATGCAGCGCCTGCGCGGCGTCGGCAAACGAGCCGCTGTCGGCCACGGCTACGAGCGTCTTCAAGCGGTCCAGGCTGATCTCTCGCATCGCAATGTCCTGATTCAGAAAAATGGAATTTCAGGTTCATGAAATTCAACTTTTTTTATTTTACCCGCAGCGCGAAGATAACAGTTCGATACGGTTCACGAACGAGAGATAGGGGTAATCGGACATGGCTTCTCCGCTGATTTTCATCGATGGCGATCAGGGCACCACGGGCTTGCAGATTCATGACAGGCTGCGCGGGCGCACCGATATTCAACTGGTCACGCTGCCGGACGCGCATCGCAAGGATCCGCAACGCCGTGCCGAAGCGATCAACGATTGCGATATCGCGATTCTTTGTTTGCCGGATGCCGCAGCGCGCGAGGCGGCGGCGTCCATCGTCAATCCGCGTGTGCGGGTCATCGATGCCAGTTCCGCCCACCGCACGCACGCCGAGTGGGTGTATGGCCTGCCGGAACTGACGAGAGAGCAGGCGTCACTCGTTGCGAGCGCTCGCCGCGTCTCCAACCCGGGGTGCTATCCGACGGCCGCTGTCGGGCTGCTGCGGCCGTTGCTCGATGCCGGGCTGATTCCGCGCGACTACCCTGTGAGCATCAACGCCGTGGCGGGGTATTCCGGTCGCGGACGTGCGGGCGTCGACGAGCACGAAGGACCGAATGCGATAAGCCGTTCGCAGCACCGCGTGTACGGCCTGGAACTGGTGCACAAGCATGTGCCTGAAATCCAGCAGCATTCGGGACTGGCGTTCCGGCCAATGTTCATCCCTTCGTACAGTTCGTACCGGCAAGGGATCGTGCTGACGATTCCGCTGGAGACGCGTCTGCTGGCCCCGGGCGTGGACGGCGAAACGCTGCACCGCTGCCTGTCGGCTCACTACGCCGATGAAAAATATGTGCAGGTGATGCCGCAGGACCTGTCAGACGTTGGGAAGCAACTCGATCCCGAAGCGCTGAACGGGACCAACCTGATGCAGCTGAGCGTCTTCTCTCACAAGGAAAACGGCCAGATTCTGCTGGCGGCGGTGCTCGACAACCTCGGCAAGGGCGCGTCGGGGGCGGCGGTTCAGAATCTGGAACTGATGCTCGGACAGTGAGCGTTTGTTGCCAACGAGGGTGACCGGACGATGGGGTATCTCCGGTCACTGCCCTTTTTTGTTCATGAGGATGCGGTATCGTGGGAGCCTTCCGTCATTCGTAGTTGAAGTTGCCACATGATTCCGCGTCACTCTGATCCCGCGTTTTTTCAACTCCTCGCGGATAGCCATGCCCGGCTGCTTGGCCGCCCGCTAGTCCCTGAAGACATCCCTGCCGAGCAAGCCGTCGAATGGCTTTACGAGCGTGCTCCGTTCGCAGTGCTGGCCCACAACGCGGCAACCGATCCGGTGTTCATGTACGGCAACAAGGCTGCGCAGCGTCGTTTCGGTTACGACTGGAACGAGATCACGGCGCTGCCGTCGCGGCTCTCGGCCGAAGCCCCCAATCGCGAGGAGCGTCAGCAGTTTCTAGAACGCGTGCAGCGTCTGGGCTACGAGTCGGGTTACAAGGGCGTGCGTATCACCAAGACCGGTGAGCGATTCATGATCGAAGAGGCCACGCTCTGGCAACTGATCGATGACGACGGCAAGCTGCATGGGCAAGCCGTCGTCATCCCGCGCACCAGCGATCTCTGAGCGTTCCTGCACGATTCAGTGCGCGATTCAGGGCGTCATCATTACACGCCCGAACGCCCTTCGCGATTGCACGTAGGCGTGCGCGATCTGCGCCTGATCGAGCGGGAAGGTCTGGTCGATCACGACCTTGAGCTCGCCATCGGCGACGCGACAAATCAACGCGTCGACGACCGCATGCACTCGGTCGTGTTCACGATCCAGACGCGTCGGGAAATACACGCCGTGCACGCTCTGATTGCCGCGCCATAGGCTGACCGGGTCCAGCCGGGTGGTATCGCGCCCGGATACGCCTACGGTCACGATGCGTCCACCGTAAGCGAGTGCCTCCACGCCGCGCACGAGCGTGCTCCCTGCAATGCTGTCGACGATGAGGTCGACGCCTCGTCCTCCGGTGAGCGTCTTCACGCGCGCGACGAAGTCGTCGGTGGCGTAGTTGATGCCGGCGCTCATGCCGAAAGGCGTCAGGCGCGACAGCCGCTCGTCGCTGGACGCTGTCGCGTAGACCGTAGCGCCGGCGGCGCTCGCCAACTGGATGGCCGCAAGCCCGAGCGCGCCCGCCCCGGCGTGCACCAGCACGGTTTGCCCGGCCTGAAGGCCGCCGGTGTGGAACAGGCACTCATGCGCGGTGCCCCATGCCACCGGAATCGCGGCGGCGGCCATCAGATCGAGCGCATCGGGCACGACCCACGTGTCCGCCGCCGGAGCCGCCACGCGTTCGGCGTGCGATCCCCATGCAAGCACGGCAACGACACGCTGCCCCACCTGACGGTTGCGCACGTGCGCGCCAACCTCGCAGACGACGCCCGCGCATTGATAGCCGACGATGTGAGGCACGCGCGCCAGTGGACGAATCTCACGATTGATGAGATCGCCGCCCTCGAGCGAGATGGCCTGAATGTCGATGACGACGTCACCGGGGCCGCAGACGGGATCGTCCACGGATTCGAAGCGGAAGACCTCGGGGCCTCCGTTCACGTAGTACACGGCTGCTTTCATTTCAGTGTTTCTCCTGTGCTGCGATCATTGCGCGGCAATTGGCACGATCGAGCCAATACGCCAGCCCTCGGTCGTGCGTACGGCGACTTCATAAACGAGATAGGGGGCGGTTCGCGCGTCGGCATCGGTGTGTCCCAATGTGATTTGCGTGGGCGCGTACAACTGGGCGACATCCGGCGTCAGTGCCACGATGCGCAACTGCGCCATATCGGGCTCGAATTTCCATACGCCTTTGAACGTCTCGCGGAAATGCTCGACCAGCGCCGCTTTGCCCCAGTAACGGTAGGCGCGCGCGACGAAGACGACGGGGTCCGTGCCGTCGGACGACGGGTTGGCCAGTACCGATTCGAACGCGGCAAGATCGTGTGCGGTAGCGGCGTTCGCCTGCTTCGCGAACAGTGCCGTCACCTGCTCGCGATCGCTGTCGCTGAAACTCGTCGCCGCGTGGCTCGATTGCGGGAGGACGGACATCGCGCACGCGAGCGCAACGCCGAATGTCGTGAGGGTTTGCCGGAACATCGTCGGCCTCCTTATTGCGCGGGGACGGGAAGAATTGCCGTGAACTTCCAGCCTTGCGGCGTGCGAACGGCAAACTGGTTGATGAGGAATGGGGCCGTGACGGCAGGTTTGCCCGGTCCGCCGAGCGTGACTTGCGTCGGCGCGTAGAGTTGGGCGGTGTCGTCGCTCAGCGGAATCACCTGAATCTGGGCCGCATCCGGTTCGAGGTGCCATGTCCCGGCGAAGGCTTCGCGGAAGTGCTGCATGACGGCGTCTTTACCCCAGAAGCGATAGGCCCGCGCGACGAACGACACGGGGGATGGGCGTCCGGCATCGCTGTCCGCCAGAACGGTGTCGAGCGTCGCGATGTCGTGGGCGTTTTCGGCCGCGACCTGTGTGAGAAACAGCGAGCGGACCCGCTGCTCGTCGTTCGGCGACCAGGTGGCGGCAAGCGATACGCTGGCATGCATCATGGCGAGCGCCATCATCGGAAGCAGTGTGTAACTACGAAGGGAATGCCGCATAAATATCCTCATATGCCCGTATTCGAGAAATGAAAACGCGGACTGGGCGGCCCGCGTGATCCGGTGTGTGCTTATCGACGCTCGGTAGCGTCGTTGTCCTGGAGGTCGAGCGCGGCAATTCGCGCCATGACACGGCGCATGGCGAGCGCGTCTTCCTTGCCGAACAGGGTTTCGAACTGTTTCTGCGCGCGGTTCCACGCGAGCTTGCCTTCGGCTTCGAGGGCCGTGCCTTCGTCGGTCAGCGTGACTTCGCGCTCGCGCCGGTCGCGTTGCCCGACGCGGATCGCGATGAGTCCGTCGCGCTCAAGCGGGCGCAGATTGTGACCCATCGTCGCGCGGTCCATGACAAGCGTCTCGGCCAGATCGGCAATGGTCGACGGCCCCCGCGTCGCGACCAGATTGAGGATGGCGTATTGCGTGCCGCGCAACCCCGTTTCGGCCAGACACGTATCGTAAAAACGCGTCACGTGCCGCGCCGCTTTGCGCAGGGCCGTGTTGTTGCACACGCCGGGGACCGGGTTCGATGCGTTCATACGAGGTTTCATGCTCAGGGTGAGGCGATGTCCGGATTATGTGGGCATATGCCCGTATAAGTCAAACGGCGAAAAATAAGATCGACGCGAGGGCAGACCTTGCGTCGATCGAGGGATCAATGGGCTTCCAGCATCGCCAGACACGCTTGTGTCATGCGTTCGCACAGTACCGTGCTGCCGAGCGCATTCGGATGGAGGCGCGACGCGTCGAGCAAGGGATTGGGGCCGTCGTGGCGGTACTGCGCCACGTCGCCGAATGTCTGCTGCAAATCCACCACCGACAAACCGTGACGCGAGGCGACGGTGGCTGCGGCGTCCTGATAGGCCGCCATCGGACGCGCACCGCGTTGCGGTTCGTCGCCACTATTCTCGGGGGAGCATGCGAGCGTGAGTCTCATCGACGGCAACTGGCTGCGCAGACGTTCGACGATCTCGTCGAGATGGGCGCGGTAGGTGGCCGCGTCGAAATCGCGTTGATCGTTGGTGCCCAGCAGGAGCACTGCGGCGTCGATCCCCAGCGAGTGAACGCCCGTGAACCAGGAGGCCGAGCGCATGGCGGCAAGCCAGTCGGCCGTGGTGCTTCCGCCCGCACCGAGATTGTGGACACGGATGCCGGGCGTGTCGGAAACAGGGGCCACATCGACCACATCGACCACATCGTCCATATCGACCACACCGATCATGTCGGCGCGATGTTCGATGCCGGACAGCGTGACCGTGCCCTGGGCCACGGCGATATCCAGCGTCCATGCGCCGGTTTCCGGGAAGTCCTGCAAGGCATACCGGGATTGACCGGCCGCGCCGCCGAGCGTCAGGCCGTGCCAGCGTCCGCTGTTCCATCGGTAGTTGATGGCGCCACCCGCGAACGCATGCAGCACGACCGCAGATGTCGCGTCGCCCAGCCACGTCACGTGAATCAGATCGCCGGGCGTGTCGCTCACGCTGGTGCAGATGTCCGGCGTTGGCTGATTGCGGACGTTGGTCCGCCAACTGCCGACCCCGGACTGATGCCACCGGTCGGGCTCGGCAGAGCCGCCGCGCCGATCTGTGTCCGTGGTGTACGACAGACCGCACCAGCCGCCGCCGGCGTCTCCAAAGCGTTCTCGTAACGTGCGTGCGAGTTGAGGGACGAAGTAGGTGGGGGCGCGACCGGTTGCCGCGAACGGCAGTCCCGAGCCGCGCACCCAGCTATCGCCCAGCAGTGCGAGGGTGCGCGAAGTTCTGGGCAAACGTTGCATAACGCAAGGCAGAGTGGCGATAGGCGCAGACGATATCAGAACACGTGACGAATGCCGACCGTCGCGCCGACCTGCGAATGGGTCGACGACGCCGTCAGGTTTGCCACGGCCGCGACAGCCGCCTTGCCCGTCGAATCGACGCCCGACGCGCGCTGGTACACCATTACGGCATACAGATCGGTGCGCTTCGACAGGGCATAGTCCGCCCCGAGGTTCCACTGACCGTAGTTCGCGCCGGACACGCTGCCGACCGAATTGCCGCGCGTGAGCGCGTACGACAGGGCGAGTTGCACCACCGGAATCGGACGCCATGCGACGTTCAGCTCATACGTGTTGAACACGGCAGTGCCCGCCAGCTTCAGCGGATTCAGGCCGTTGCCCGGCGTGCCGCCCAGATGCTGGAACTCGACGTTCGTGTAGATCCCGCCGATACGCAAGGTGCCGATCTGATACGCCGCGCCGGCCGCGACGACCTGCATCGTCTTGGCAGACGCAAAGCCGCTGTACACCGGGCTGTTCATGTTGAGCGAACTGGCCGACGTGGCGTTGTTCGCGCTCGGATTCACGCCCCAGTTGGCGTAGTTCGGGTTGCGCACGTTCTGATAAGCGACACCGGCGTCGAGCGGGCCGTTGCGATACGCGCCGGCGAAGCTGAAGCTCTGGCTGCTGCTGAAATCGCCCGCCTTGTTGCCGAAGCTGTAAGCGGACTCGAACGACAGACCGTTGAAGTTCGCGCTCGAATACTTCACGACGTTGTTGGTACGGTTCGAACCGCCGAGGTTATCCAGATCGCCCGGGTGTGCGCCGTACACGCCGGCCCACGACTTGACCACGTCGCCGCGCGCCGATCCCGCGGCGGAGTAGCCCGCCATGTAATCCGTGAGGGCGTCGTACTGACGCCCCAGCGAGAAGGTGCCGTAGCGGTTGGCCAGCCCGACCGTCGCACGTCGGCCGAACAGCGAGCCGCCCTGACCGAGGGCGCCGGTGTCGATGCTGTAGCCGCCTTCGAGACGGAACACGGCCGACAGCCCGCCACCGAGGTCTTCCGTGCCTGCGATGCCCCAGCGGCTGCCTTGCAGGTTGCCTGAGGCCAGCTGGTATTGCGACGTGCCCTTTGCGTTGTTGTTGTAGACGAATCCGTTGTCGATCAACCCGTACAAACGGACGTTGCTGCTCTGTGCGAAAGCGCTGCCGCAAACCAGACAACTGGCGAGCGCAATCGCCGGCATTCCATACTTCATCGTGACATCTCCAAGGGACTTGAACCCGCGACGGCGCAGCGCGGCGAGTCGGCGTTGCCGTGCGGGGTTGTTGTAAGAGTGATTCGCAAGTCGAGCGTCCGCCGCCGGATCGACGGTCCGCACGTCAAGCGGCGGCGGGCCGCCTGCATTGACGAGGGCAGAGTTTTCAAGAAAAAGAAATGTCGCGGAAGCCAACTTCTACGGTTCACGATCGATTTTTCCGATAGGGTTTTAGTCTTCGGGAAAACCCTGATTCGAGCCTGTTTGGAGGGAATCGCCGCCGACAACGCCGATGGGACTTCGCGGCGCGCGCGCTCCGGCAGATGAACGGTTTTTCTGCGGGCGCGAGGCGTCGTGATCGGCAAAAGCGATACCGATCGCCGAGTCCGTGCTTCCCGGGCGAGATTTGGCCTCTTACGATGATTGGGTGTCATGGTTCCGACATGTGCCTTGCATGCAGGAAACCCATGAAAATCCAGCCAGATTCAGGACTTGACGAGACAAAACACGATGAATGCCAATGAAGCCTTTCCGCTGGTCGATGTGAGCGGCGGCCCCTTCGAGCGAGGACTTGCGCACGGACGTCAGGTGCCTGAGCGCGTGGCGCGCAGCCTCGCCCTGTATCGCTCGCAACTCGACAAGCGCGGTGTGTCGCACGAGCGTCAGCGCGCCCTGTCCGCACGCATGGTGCCGATCATCGAAGCGTTCGATGCGAGCTATCTCGAAGAGATGCGCGGCATTGCCGAAGGCGCAGGGCTCACGATCGAGGACATCGTGCTCATCAACTGCCGCACGGAAATGATGTACGGCCACGATGAGATCGGCGAAGCCCGCAAGGCGCTCGACGACGGGTGTACCGGACTCATCGTCATGCCGCCGTCCAGCGCGACCGGCCGCCTGATGCACGCGCACAACTGGGACTGGCGTGCGGAGTGCGCCGATACCGGCATCGTGCTGCGCATGCGGCGCGACGACGGTCCCGACCTGCTGGTGTTCACCGAGGCCGGCACGCTGGGCCGTCATGGCATCAACAGCGCCGGGCTCTCGCTCTCCGGCAACTTCCTCACGTCCGATCGCGATTACGTCAACGCCAGCCAGGCGGACACGCCGCTCGCCCTGATTCGCCGCCGCATGCTCGACTCGACCAGCATGGCCGACGCCATGAAGGCGCTGTGGAGCACGCGTCGTTATGCCTCGAACAATCTGATGCTTGCCGACGCCAAGGGCGAAGCCGTCGATCTCGAATGCGCGCCGGACGAAATCTTCTGGCTCACGCCGCAAGACGACGTGCTCGTGCACGCCAACCACTGGATGTGCCCGGTGGCGCGCACCAAGCTGCGCGATCTCGGTCTGGCCAAGAGCCCGGACTCGATCTACCGTCAGCGCCGCGTCACGCAGGCGCTGCAAGACGCGCGTCGCACGCAGGGCAAGATCGACTGGAACGTCATCAAGGCGGTGCTGGCGGACGACTTCGGCGCACCGGTCGGCGTGCTGCGCGTGCCGCGCAAGGTCAGCTTCGACAGCATTGCCGCGACGGTCTCGACCACGCTCATGGACGCCGCCGAGGGCGTGCTGTGGATCGCGCGCAAGCCGTACGAATCTCGCGAATTCGTGGAATACCGCCTGCGCTGAGATCGCCAGCCGGTCGTTCAGACGCGCCGCGTGACGTCTTCGGGAGACGACGTCCCGGCGCCGGCTCTTTCTATCCCAACGATTTCCGATGTTCCCAAAAACAATGACGACAACGTCGCGTCCCGGCATACGTGCACGTCTGCGCGGCGCGACCCTTGCCGCAGCCGCCACGACGCTCGCCGCCCTCGCACTCGCGGGCACGGCAGTCGCGCAAACCGACGCGGGGCAGGCACAGCAGGCATCGCCGACACCAATTACGCCAGCGCCGCATCGCGAGATCCGCTTCGCGCTTAGTACCGACACGCCCACGTCGATGCCGGGCAGCATTCTGCGCAATACCGCGACCGACACCATCCTCGCGCACGTGGTCGAGTCGCTCGTCGCGCTGCGCGCCGACATGAGCATCGGGCCGATGCTCGCCGACTCCTGGGACATCTCGCCGGACGGCAAGACTTACACGTTCCATCTGCGTCACGGCGTGCACTTCCACAACGGCAAGACGGTGACCGCCGCTGATGTGAAGTGGAGCTACGAGTACTTCATGAACCCGAAGACCGGGTTCTACTGCCGCCGCGCCTACGACGGGCATGCCGGGGCCAAGGTGCTGGACGTGCAAGCGCCGGATCGCAATACCGTGGTGTTTTCGCTCGACAAACCCTCGGCGCTGTTCCTCAATCACATGACCGACCCGCGCTGCCCGATGGCGGTGCTCAGTCCGGAAAGCGTGGATGCACAGGGCAAGTGGGTGCATCCCATCGGCACGGGACCATACCGGTTCAGCGACTGGCAGCCGGGGCAGTACGTGCTGCTCAAGCCGTTCGAGGGGTACCAGCCGCGCAAGGAAGAAGCCAGCGGTCTGGCGGGCAGCAAGATCGCTCACGCCGACGTGCGTTTCGTCGTGATTCCCGACGAGACGTCGCAACTCTCGGCGCTCATGGCCGGGCAGATCGATGCGATGAACATGTCGGAGCAGATCGTGCCGCCGAAGGATCCGGGCTGGCATATCGTCGCCGGACCCGGCGCCGATCCGGCCGCGTTGCTGATCCAGAACCGCGATCCGCTGCTCTCCGACGTGCGCATGCGACGCGCCATCGCACTGGCCGCCGACCTGCCGGGCATCGCCAATGCCGTCACGGAAGGGCGCACGGGCTACAACCCGTCGCTCGTGCCCAACGCCAGCGCGCTTGCGACCGACGTCACGAAAGCGGGCTACGTGCAGTCGTTGCCCGAGGTCAAACGGCTGCTCAAGGAAGCGGGCTATCACGGGCAGACGATCACGCTGGAGACGAACCGTCGTTACTCGCACATGTTCACGATGGCCGTGTACCTGCAATCGTTGCTCTCGCGTGCCGGGATCAACGTCAAGTTGCAGGTGGTCGAGTGGGGCAAGCAACTCGCCGACTACCGCGCGGGCCGTTTCCAGTTGATGGCCTTCGGCTACACCGCGCGTACCGACCCTGCGCTGATCTTCGCCGACGTACTGGGCGACAAGTCGCGCAACCCGCTGGTGCAGTGGGAAGACCCGGATGCGCTTGCGCTGCTGCGCAGCATCTCGGGCGAGACCAACGAAGCCGTGCGCGCCAAAGTGCTCGCCGAACTGCATCGACGCATGCTGGCCGACGCGCCGATGCTCGTGCTCTACGACTCGCCGGACCTGATTCTGGTCAGCTCGCGCCTGCATGGCGTGACGACCTGGCCGCTGCGTCTGAAGCGCTTCTATAACGTGACGAAGGACTGAGGCCATGCCGACGTATCTGTTCAAACGTATCGCGATGGCATTCCCCACGGTGGTGATCGTGGCGGTGCTCGTCTTCGCGATGATCCGCGCCATTCCGGGCGATCCGGCCACGCTGATGCTGGGCGATATCCACGACCCGGCATTGCTCGCGCACCTGCGCCATGAGTTCGGTCTCGACGAGTCGCTGCCCATGCAGTTCCTGCACTGGATCGAGCATCTGCTGCGCGGTGATCTGGGCATGTCGATCGCGCGTCATCGTCCGGTCTCGACGCTCATCGCCGAGGCGTTCCCGGTGACGGCGCAGATCGTGCTGAGCGCGACGGTAATCGCGTGTCTCGTGGCGATTCCGGCGGGCCTGTTCGCCGCATGGCGTCAGAACCATCGCAGCGATCTGGCTGTCGTCATGACGACGATCCTGCTCGTCTCGATCCCGAGTTTCTGGTCCGGCATTCTGCTGATCTGGGTCTTCGGCGTGAAGCTGCACTGGTTGCCGACGTTCGGCTATCAGACGTTCGCGCAGGCCGGTTGGGGGTCGCTGAAGTATCTCGTGCTGCCGGTCATTGCCGTGAGCCTTGGGGAAATTGCGGTCGTCACGCGCATGATCCGCGCAAGCAGCATCGACGTGCTGCGTCTCGAATACATCGCTCACGCGCGGGCGAAGGGACTCAGCGAGCGACGCGTGCTCGCCCGTCACACGCTGCCGAACGCGTTCGGTCCGGCGCTCACCGTGATCGGTCTGGTCGTGGGGCACTTGCTCGCGGGCGGCGCCGTGATCGAAACCGTCTTCACGTTGCCGGGCATGGGGCGTTTGCTGGTCGAGAGCATTTATGCACGCGACTACCCCGTCGTGCAGGGATGTCTGCTGGTGATCGCGCTGATCTACGTCGTGATCAACCTGATCGTGGATCTGCTCTATCCGCTGTTCGACCCCCGACTCAAACACTGAACGCCATGAAATCTTTACATCGCGCCAACCTCTGGATTGGCGGCTTTCTGGTCGGGCTGCTGGTGCTGATCGCCGCGGTCGATCTCGTCTACACCCCCTATAACCCGATCGACGTGGATCTCTATGCCCGCTACGCCGCGCCGAGCATGCAGCACTGGTTCGGCACCGATGCCTTCGGTCGCGACGTGCTCTCGCGTCTGATGGCGGGTGCGGGCGTGAGCATCACGGTCAGTCTCGCGTCGGTAATGCTGGCGCTGGCCGGCGGCACGCTGATCGGCGCCATTTGCGGCTACGTCGGCGGCTGGCTCGACCGTATCGCCGGCATGCTGGTCGACGCCCTCATGGCGTTCCCCGGTCTGTTGCTGGCGCTGGGCATCATGACGGTGCTCGGGCCGTCGAAGTGGGGCGTAGTGCTCGCGCTCGGGCTGGCTTACACGCCGTCCGTGAGCCGTATCGCCCGAGGCGCCGTGCTGTCGTTGCGCACCCGCGACTACGTGATCGCCTCGCGCACGATGGGCAATTCCGAAGTCTGGACGTTCATCCGGCATGTGCTGCCGCACTGCGTGCAGCCGTTGCTGATCTTCTCGACGTCGCTGTTCGGCTCGGCTTTGCTTGCCGAGAGCGCGCTGAGCTTTCTGGGGCTGGGCGTACCCGCACCGGAACCGACGTGGGGCGGCATGCTGGCCGATGGCCGCTCGTCCATCGAGCAGGCGTTCTGGCTCGTGCTGTTCCCCGGCACGGCGATCTCGCTGGCGCTGTTCGGCATCAACCTGCTGGGAGACGCCGTGCGCGACCTGCTGGACCCCCGCATGAAGGAGGCGAAATGACCTCGACACCTGATAACCACAAGGCCGCCCAGGCGGCTGAAGCTGGCGCGTTGCTCTCGATCGAAGGGTTGCGCATTGCGTTCCCTGACGGGCAGGGCGGACAGCGTGACGTCGTGCGCGACATCGATCTGTACCTGCGTCCCGGCGAATCGCTGGCCATCGTCGGCGAGTCGGGCAGCGGCAAGACGCTCATCGGCAAGGCGCTGCTGGGCCTGCTGCCGGATTCGGCGACCGTGCAGGCGAAGTCCATGCAGTTCGACGGCCGTTCGTTGCTCGATCTGACACCGCAGGCGTGGCGTGAGCTGCGCGGCACCGACATCGGCATGGTGTTTCAGGAGCCGATGGTGTCGCTCAACCCGGCGATCCGCATCGGCGAGCAGATGGTCGAGGCGCTGGTGCGCCGCCGTGGCGTGCCCGAGGCGCAGGCGCGCGAGAAGGCCATCGCCATGCTCGAACGCGTGCGTGTGCGGGACCCGAAGGGCTGCATGAACCGCTTCCCGCACGAGTTCTCAGGGGGCATGCGTCAGCGCATTCTGCTGGCGGCCGTGATGCTGCTCAAGCCTCGCCTGCTGATCGCGGACGAGCCGACGACGGCGCTCGATTGCGTCGTGCAAAAGGAAGTGCTCGACGTGATGATCGGCCTCACGCGGGAAGAGGGCACGGCGCTGATCTTCGTGAGTCACGATCTCGCGCTCGTTGCCGCCTACACCGAACGGGTGATGGTCGTGCGACGCGGCGATCTCGTCGAAACCGGCCCGGTGGCGCGCGTGCTGGCGCATCCATCCAACGACTACACGCAGCGCCTGCTCGAATCGCTGCCGCGTCGCGACGCGCGCGGTACCGGCGACACGGCGAATGAGGAAGGTACCCCGGCCGGCGAGCGTGTGCTCGAAGTCGACAAGGTCGCCATCGACTATCTCGTGCCGACCCGCCTGTGGGGCAAGACCCGTGTGCCGACGGTGTTCCCGTGCTCGTTCTCGTTACGCGCAGGACAGACGCTTGCCATCGTCGGCGAATCGGGCAGCGGCAAGACGACCATGGCCAAGGCCATCATGGGGCTGCTGCCGCTCGCGGGCGGCGAAGTCAAGGTGCTGGGCAAGCCGTTCCCCGGGGACGGCACGCGCAGCGAGTTGCGTGAGGCGCGTCGCTCTATCCAGATGGTGTTTCAGGACCCGTACTCGTCGCTCGACCCGCGCATGCGTGTCGAGGCACTGGTGCACGAAGCGCTGCGGCTCGACACGTCGCTCACCGCCGCCGAGCGTCGCGAGCGGGTGGCGCAGGTGCTGGAGGACGTGGGGCTGAGCGGCTTCGGGCCGCGCTTCGTCCACCAGCTCTCCGGCGGACAACGTCAGCGCGTGGCGATCGCGCGGGCGCTGGCCAGCCATCCCGCGATCATCGTGGCGGACGAGCCGGTCTCGGCACTCGATGTCACCGTGCAGAAGCAGGTGCTCGAAATGCTGGTCGCGTTGCAGGCACGGTATCGCTTCGCCTGTCTGCTGATTTCGCACGATCTGGGCGTGGTCGAGCAACTGTCCGATCACGTCATCGTGATGTTCCGGGGGCATGTCGTGGAGTCGGGCACGCGAGACGCGATTTTCGACATGCCCGCACACCCTTACACGCGGCGTCTGTTGCAGGCGGTGCCGGAGTTGCGCGGCAATCGTGAGACGGGCTTCGCGGTACAAACGCGCGCGCTCGGTCCGCACGATGCCTCGCTGCCGTACTACGACCCCGAGCGTTCGCCGCAGGCGATGCCCACGCTCGCAAGCGTGGCGGGCAGCGTGGATGGGGCCCATCGCGTGGCGGTGCTCGCCGCCTGATGTTCGCCCCCGGGGGAATCGGTTTTCCGATGCCCCCGGGTGATTGGCAAAGATGATCCTGATCGGTGCGGCCGCATTCCTGAGCGACGCCCGTCTGCCTACACTGACTCATCGGCCGGTGCTTTCACGATCCGGCCCTGGCTATACCTGTACGACCTGATTCGATTTCATTCATGCAAAGCGTAATCCACCCCCTGCCGTTCGTTGGTACCGGCACCGCGCAATCCGTCGTGGCACAGCACTTCGGTGAGGCGAACTGCGGGCGCAAGGTCTATGTGCAGGCCGCGCTGCACGCCGACGAGATCCCGGCCATGCTCGTCGCCACCCGGCTTCGCGAGAAGTTGCTCGTGCTCGAAGCGCAGGGCCGTCTGCGCGCGGAAGTCGTGCTGCTGAGCGTGGCGAACCCGCTCGGTCTGAACCAGTGGTTGATGGGCGCGCCGCAGGGGCGCTTCGAGCTTGCCAGCGGTCGCAACTACAACCGCAGCTTCCCGATGCTGTTCGACGCCGTCGTGAAGTTGCTGGAACAGCAGCCGGAAGCGTTGACGGACGACGTCGCGCGCAACCGGGATCGTGTGCGTGCCGCATGGCGCGAGGCGTTGCTGGCGCGTCCCGTCACCGATGCCTTCGGGGCGCTCCAGTCGCTGCTGATGCTTCAGGCGCATGACGCCGACATCGTGCTCGATCTGCATTGCTCGCGCGAAGCGACGATGCATCTTTACACCGGCGACGAATGCTGGCCCGCCGTCGAGCCGTTGGCCCGTTATCTCGGCTCGAAGGCGAACCTGCTGGCGCTGGACTCGGGCGCGCATTCGTTCGACGAAGCGCAGAGCTACACGTGGTATCAGCTTCGCCAGCATTTCGGCGCGACGTATCCGATGCCCTCCGGTCCGGTGTCGGTCACGGTCGAGCATCGCGGTCAGCGCGACGTGTCGTACGAGCAGGCCGAAGCCGACGCCAGTGCCATCCTGCAATACCTGACCTACACGGGCGATGTGGACGGGCAAGTCTCGCCGCTGCCCGACTTGCCGTATCCGGCCACGCCGCTCGCCGGCAGCGAGCAGTTCCGCGCACCGTGCGCGGGCGTGCTCGTGCATCGGGCTGCCCTCGGCGCGCTGGTCGAGATCGATCAGCCGGTCTTCGACATCGTGGACCCGGTCACGGGCGACATCACCACGCTGGTGAGCCGCACGCAGGGCGTGATGTACATGCGACGCGACGTGCGCTTCGTCAACGCGGGCGACCCGCTGGGGCGCGTCACGGGGCATCGCTCGCAACGCACCGGCATGCTGCTGGGCGCGTGATCGGCGCCCGATCCATCGACTTCGACACTTCCGTCATTTTCGCCAAGCCAGACGCCAATGTAGGCCGAACCTGATTCTGACAACGAGACAATCCATGACTCGCTATATCGACATTCACGACGTTCAAAAGCTGTTACGAAAAACCGGTGTCGCACCGTTCATCCAGACACTGGCCGATTACATCCGCGACGACTACCTGCGCTGGCCCGAGTTCGACAAGTCGGCGCGTGTGGCCAACCACTCCAAGGACGGTGTCATCGAACTGATGCCCGTCTCCGACAGCGACCTGTACGGTTTCAAGTACGTCAACGGTCACCCGATCAATACGCGTCGCAATCTGCTGACCGTGATGGCGTTCTCGGTGCTGGCCGACGTGCACACCGGCGCGCCGCTGCTGCTGTCCGAATTCACGCTGATGACCGCGCTGCGCACGGCCGCCACGTCGGCGCTCGCCGCAAGGATGCAGGCACGCCCCGACAGCCGCGTGATGGCCCTGATCGGCAACGGCGCGCAGAGCGAATTCCAGGCGCTCGCGTTTCACGCGATGCTGGGCATCGAAGAGATCCGTCTGTTCGACGTCGATCCGGATGCCACCGCCAAGCTCGTGCGCAACCTCTCGAACGTGCCCGGCCTGCGCATCGTGTGCGCCGCCTCAGCGCGCGACGCCGTGCGCGGTGCGGACATCGTGACGACCGTCACGGCCGACAAGGCGAACGCCACCATCCTCACGCCGGACATGATCGAGCCGGGCATGCACCTGAACGCCGTTGGCGGCGACTGCCCGGGCAAGACCGAATTGCATACCGACATCGTGACGGCGGCGCGCGTCATGGTGGAGTTCGAACCGCAGACGCGTATCGAGGGCGAGATTCAACATCTGCCCGAAAATTCGCCGGTCATCCATTTCTGGCAAGTGCTGTCGGGCGAAGTGGCGGGACGTGAGACGGCCGAACAGGTCACGGTGTTCGACTCCGTGGGCTTCGCGCTCGAAGATTTCTCCACGTTGCGCTATTTGCACGACCTCGCGCGCGACGCGGGTGTGGGCCGTGTGATCGATCTGATCCCCGAACTGGACAACTGCAAGGACTTGTACCAGCTCGTCGCCCCCGTGGCGACGCAGGCCAGCGCGACCGTTCGCGCCGCCTGACTTCCGGGAAGGCCTTGGGCGCCGGGGTAGTGCGGTACGATGGCGCGTTTGCGGCGCAAGCGAACCGGCCCGGGCATGACTGCCATGTCCGCGATCCTCGCGCCGGCCCGTCAAGACGATGAGAGGTCCCATGACATTAGTCCAGCTTCGAGTGTTCTGCGCAGTGGTGGAGCAGGGAAGTTTTCGCGCCGCGGCGCGCACGCTCGACATCGCACAAAGCACCCTGACGCAGGCAATTCAGGGCCTGGAGGGCGAGTTGGGCGTCACGCTGCTCAACCGCTCGCATCAGGGCATCAGCCTCACGCCCATCGGTGAGCGCTTTCTGGTGCGCGCCAACGCGATCTTGCGCGACTGCGAACTCGCGTCGCAGGACGTCATGCAGTCTCGCGGCGAAGAGGAAGGCAACATCACGCTCGGCGTGACGTCGGAACCGCTGGCCGAGTTGCTGCTGCCGGTGGTCAAACGCTTTGTCGAGCGCTTTCCCCGCGTGAAGGTGCATGTCACCAGCGGCTACACGAAGATGCTGATCGAGCGCATTCGCGACGGGCGGCTCGATTTCGCGCTCGCGCCGCTCGCCCCGCAGGTGAGCGACGTCGATCTGTCCATCGAGCGTCTGTACCGGTCGGTGCCCAGCGTGATCGCGCGCAAGGGGCATCCGAAGGCGCACGTCACGTCCATTCGTGATCTGGTCGATTGCGAGTGGGTGAGTATTCGTCCGGCAGGCATTGTCGGGGGCGCCGAAAACCGGCTGATCAGCCTGTTCAATACCGAGAATCTCGGCGCACCGAAGATCGTGCTGACGGCGGAGTCGCTGCTGGAGACGCTTCACATCGTCTGCGAGTCCGACTATCTGACGATCGAACCGCGCGTGCTCTCGGAGCTGACGCTGTTCTCCGGCGCGCTGACGAGCATTCCGATTCGGGAGGCGTTCGATCCGCGCGACGTCTGTCTCGTGGCGCGCCGCTCGGCGCCGTTCACGCTGGCCACGCAGGAACTGGTGTCGATGCTCGTCTCGTACTCGCGTCTGGTGCACGGGCCTGCGGCGAGGAATACGGCGGGCTGACGCTGCGGGCTAATCGGCGGACTGACAGTCGCGAGGCGTCTTGCGCCTCGCTACCGGCTGCCGTCTCCCATTCAGGCGATCATCTGGCGAGCGCGTAACCATGTCTCGTAAAAGGCGGGCCATTCGGCGGTCGGCGTGCCCGGCTTCCCCATACCGAAACCATGACCTCCGCTGGCAAGCGGATGGAACTCGACCGGCACCCCGGCCTGCTCGCAGGCGCGCTTCATGATGCGGGTGTTCTCCGGGTTGGAGATGGGATCGTCGTCCGCCTGCGTCAGAAAGACCGGCGGGCACCCGTGCTTCACATGCGTTTCCACGGACCACTCTGCGCTTTCCTGCTTCGTCGGATGATTGCCGACGAGGATACGACGCGTGGACGTGTGGTCGTACGGCGGCAGCAGGGTGATGACGGGGTAGATCAGCGCGGCGTTGGCCGGTCGCGCCGAATGCGTGTCGATGTCGTCGACCGGACGATACGACGCGAAGCCTGAGCGCGTTGCCGTCAATCCCATCAGATGTCCGCCTGCGGAGAAGCCGAGGACCCCGACGCGCTCCGCGTCCAGCCCGCGCTGGTGTGCTTGCGAACGGATGATGCGCATGGCGCGTTGGGCGTCCTGCAATGGCGCGAGCGCGCCGTCGACCCATTCCTCGTTCGGCAGACGGTACGCCAGCACGAACGCGGTGATACCGCGCTCGGCGAGCCACTGCGCGGCGGGAATCGCTTCGGAACCCATCTGTTCGCGCTTGTAACCGCCGCCGGCCGCCACGAGCATCGCCGCGCCATTGGGACGCTCAGGGACGTAGACGTCGAGATACGGCGCGGCGACATTGCTGACGGCGCCCTTGACACTCGTTTCCACTTGACCGCCGGGGCCGCCGCCACCGGGCGGCGTGCCCGGCCATAGCAGGATCTGCGTCGCACGCGTATCAAAGGCACGCGGGGCGGCGCGCAGGGAGCCAGCCATTGCGGCCATGCTCGCCAGGGTCATGGAGCGCAGCAGCGTGCGTCGGTTCATCGTCATCGGGGTCTCGCTCGGGCAAACGCGCGCATCGCGCAACGACAGATATTCTGCGCGGGACAAATCCCGATGGCACACCCCAACGAATTGACGTCGCGTTGAGGGGGATAAATGTCTCGGCAGATTACAAGGCCGACCGGGACCAGCGACGTTACGAATCGCCACACAAGGTCAGGCTCAGACGGCGTTCAGCGCACTGACTTCATCGCACCGACTTCATCGCACTGACTCGACGGCGATTTCGGCGTGTTTATGGAATTCGGCGAGGGCGTCGGCATCGGCCGGTGCGTCGGTGACGAGGGTCCACGCGCGCTCCAATGGGGTCCAGTGCTGCTGGTTCGCGCGGTCGAGCTTGTTGGCCGTCACTAATACATAGACGCTGGCCGACTGGCGAATGATGCATTCCTTGAGCCATGCCTGTTCCGCCGAGGCTTCGCACAGGCCGCGACCAGCGACCACGCCGTCCGCACCGAGAAAGGCCTTGTCGACGGACACGCGCGAGAGCGCGAGTTGTGCCAGCGGCCCGAGCACGCTCATGCTCGACGGGCGCACGTCGCCACCGATCAACGTGACGGGCACCTTATTGGCGGCGAGCGCGCCCACGGCCAGGAGGTTGTTCGTCACCACCTGAACGTTTTCGCGTCCGGCCAGAAAGCGCGCCATCGCTTCGGTCGTGGTGCCGCCATCGAGAAAGATGGTGTCGCCGTCGGCCACATGCGCGACGGCGGCGCGCGCGATGGCGTCCTTCTGCTCGCGAAAACTCTCGCGTCGCAGCTCCAGCGACTCTTCGGGTTCGTGCATGCGCACCGGCGCGGCCGCGCCGCCGTAGGTGCGCACGATGCGCCGCTCGTCCGCCAGTGCGCGCAAGTCGCGCCGCACGGTCGCCTCCGACATGCCGAAATGTGCGCACAGCGCCGCGACATCGGTCATGCCCGACAGGACAGCTTTGAATATCGCCTCGCGGCGGTTGGCTACTTTCATGGAAGTTCAGTCAGCGGATGGATGCCGTAGGTCTGCACAGCCGGACGCTACGAAGTTGCCCGCACAGGCACCCACACAGCGGCCGACAGCAGGATCGCCATGCGGCGCGCATAGTGTAGCTTGCCGCGTCCGGAAATCGATCAGTGAGCGAGAGGCGTGGTCGTCGGGCGGTGCCAGTGACTGGCGTCGATCAAAAATGATCGATTCAATCATTTTGACGTGGCTCGATGATGCCGTTTTGATCGATTTCACCCGAGGATAAACCCCTAGTCACAAAATTTGCACATTTTTCTGGCAACGATTAGACTTCCGTCTGCTCAAATCGATCAAAAAAATGATCGATTAATCAATATCGATACCAGTCGGGAGACAACAATGGCTCAAATTCGTATCAAGCGCGGGATCGAGCGCGTGCCGGGCGGGATGATGATTGTCCCCCTGCTGATCGGCTCCTTGATCGCCACGTTCATGCCGGGCATGCCGAAGTTCTTCGGCTCGTTCACGAATGCGCTGTTCACGGGCGCGCTGCCGATTCTGGCGGTGTTCTACGTCTGCATGGGCGCGAGCATCGACGTGAAGGCCACGCCTTACCTCGTCAAGAAGGGCGGCGCGCTGTTCGCGGCCAAGGTGGGTGCGGCGATCGTCGTGGGTATCGTGCTCGGTCACTTCCTCGGTGAAGCGCCGGTGTCGTCGGGCATGTTCGCCGGCATCTCCACGTTGGCCGTGGTCGCCGCAATGAACGACACCAACGGCGGCCTTTACATGGCGCTGATGGGGCAATACGGCCGGTCGGAAGACGTGGGCGCCTATACGATCATGTCGCTCGAATCGGGCCCGTTCCTGACGATGGTCACGCTGGGCGTTGCCGGTCTGTCGGCGTTCCCGTGGCCGACGCTGGTGGGCAGCATTCTGCCGCTGGCCTTGGGCATGCTGCTGGGTAACCTCGACCGCGAGATGCGCGACTTTCTCGGACGCGCCGTACCGGTCATGATCCCGTTCTTCGCGCTGGCGCTCGGCGCCGGTCTCGATCTGCACAAGGTCTGGCAAGCCGGCCTGCTGGGCATCCTGCTCGGTTTCGCCGTGGTCGTCGTGACGGGCATTCCGCTGTACATCGTCGACCGTCTGACGGGCGGCACGGGGGTGGCCGGTACGGCCGCCGCCAACACGGCGGGCAATGCGGCAGCGGTGCCTGCGCTGATCGCGGCGGCGAACCCTGTTTATGAAGAAGCGGCCAAGAGCGCGACGTTGCTCGTGGCCGCCTGCGTGGTCGTGACGGCCATCGTCTCGCCGATCCTGACAGCCGCCGTTGCCAAGCGTGCCATGGCGCGCAGTGCGATGGCAGGCAAGGGGGCGGTGCGGTGAGTGTTCTGATTGTCGCCGACGATCTGTCCGGCGCTGCCGACTGTGCCATCGGCTTTACCAATGCCGGACGGCGTAGTGTGGTGTCGCTGGATGTCGACGGCTTCAATGCCTCGGCGCAGGTCGTTGCGATCGACACGGATACGCGTCGTCTCGCCCCGGCCGACGCAGCGGCGCGTGCCGTTGCCGCCTGGCAGCGACTGGCGGCCCCGGGCCGTCGTCTCTACAAGAAAATCGACTCCACGTTGCGTGGCAACTGGGTCGCAGAAGTCGCGGCGTTGCAGCCGCTCGCGGGGCTTGCGATCGTCGCGCCCGCATTCCCCGCCACGGGCCGCACCGTGCGCAACGGCGAAGTGTTCGTGCGCGGCGTACCACTGGCCGAGACGGACACCTGGCAACTTGAGCACGAAGGGCAGGAAGCGCGTCTGGCGCTGATGCTGGCCGCGGCCGGCATGACGTCGCGCATTGTGCCCGCAAGTGCCTTGCGTGGCGAACTCGCGCAAGTGCAGGCGGCGCTCGGTGAAGCCACTGCGCAGGCGCGCGAAGATGGCGTCACCGCATTGATCGTCGATGCGCAGACGGACGACGATCTCGCCATGCTCGCGCGGGCGAGCGCTACGCTCACGGATATCTTCTGGGTCGGTTCGGGCGGTCTCGCGCGCGAGCTGGCCGAATTGCCGGCGTTGTTCGAGACGCCGGAAAGCGCTGCGCTGACGGGCGAGATCGAGAAAGCGGAAGCGACAGCGAACGACACGACGAATGATCGTCGCGCTGGCGCTGGCCGCATCCTGACGCTGGTCGGCAGTCTGTCGGCCGTTTCGCGTCAGCAGTGCGCGCGGCTGTGCGAGGACAACGACGTCGTCGAGTGGATCGTTCCGCCGGAGGTGCTGCGCGCGGGCGCGTCGCATCCCGAGAGCGAGGGCTGGTGCGCGCGCATCGGCGAGGCGATCGGGCAGGGCACCGATCTGCTGGTGCGTATCGGACGCGACGAGGCGTTCGATCCCGCCGAAGGCGCGCAGTTGTCGGCCGCACTGGCGGCGCTGATCGCACCGCATTTCACGCAATTGTCGGGCTTGATCGTGACGGGCGGCGAGACCGCGCGCGCGATGCTGAGCGCGGCGAACATCGGGGCTTTGGAACTGCTCTCCGAAGTCGAACCGGGTGTGGCCGTGGGGCGACCCGCCAACGGCACGCCGATGCATGTCGTCACAAAGGCCGGCGCCTTTGGTGGCGAGGCTGCGCTTCACAGCGCCTATCGGCATTTGCGCGCTGCGGCGCGCGGGTGAGCGATACCGTCAGCACAACAGCATCACATTTGGATATCGTTCCGGCCATCGCAGTGACAGGCCGGACACCCCCAACGAAACGGATAGGAACGCAAACGCCATGAACCCTTACCTCCCTGTCATTGGCATCACCATGGGTGATGCGGCTGGCGTCGGCCCGGAAATCATCGTCAAGAGTCTGGCGCACGAGAGCGTTTATGCGCAGTGCCGTCCGGTGGTGATCGGAGACGCACGCCGTCTCGAACAGGCCATCGCCATCGTCAAGACGCCGCTGACCGTGCGTCGCATCAAGACGGTCTCCGAGGCGACGTTCGCGCGTGGCGTGATCGAGTGCATCGACCTGAACCTGATTCCGGAAGACCTGCCGTTCGGCGAACTGTCGGCCATCGCGGGCGACGCCGCGTATCAGTACATCGCGCATGCGGCGAAGCTTGCGGAAGCGGGTGAGATCGACGCCATCTGCACGGCGCCGCTCAACAAGGAAGCCCTGCACGCAGGCGGTCACAAGTTCCCGGGCCATACCGAGATGCTTGCGCATCTGACGGGCGTGGACGAAGTGTCGATGATGCTGGTCGCGCCGCAACTGCGCGTGATTCACGTCACGACGCACATCGGGATCATCGACGCCATCCGCAAGATCGAACCGGGTCTGGTGCAACGGACCATCGAGCGCGGTCATGCCACGCTGGTGAAGGCGGGTATCGCGAACCCGCGCATCGCGGTGTGCGGCATCAATCCGCATGCGGGTGAGAACGGTCTGTTCGGTTACGGCGAAGAGGAAGAGAAGATCGTGCCGGCGGTGCAACTGTTGCGCGAGCGCGGCTGGGACATCGAAGGACCGCTGCCTGCCGACACGCTGTTCTTCCGCGCCGGTCGCGGCGACTTCGACCTCGTCGTCGCCATGTACCACGATCAGGGCCATGGCCCGGTGAAGGTGCTGGGTCTCGAGGCTGGCGTGAACGTGACGGTCGGCCTGCAAGTGGTGCGCACGTCGGTCGATCACGGCACGGCCTTCGACATCGCAGGCAAGGGCATTGCCGACGAAGGCAGTCTGCTCGAAGCGCTGCGTCAGGGCGCCGAGCTGGCCACGCGCCGCGCGTGATCCGGATGCGGGGCGGCGGCGCGCAAGCCGTCGTCAGCCCCTCACTCGATGCCCATATGCCCGCGATCGTTGATTTCGCGGATGAGCGTGCGTAGCGCACCGACGAGACGCTCCGTCAGCCCTTGAGGCGGACGTTGCGCGGCCCACACCAGTCCCACATCCATCGACGGCACGCCTGTGCCCAGATCCCGTCGCAGAATCCGTCCGCCATCGATCGACCATGGCCGGTAGACGAGATCCGAGAGAATCGATACGCCATACCCCTGCGCCACCAGACTGCGAATCGACTCGATCGAGCGCGTTCGGAAATGCACCACCGGTTCGACCTTCGCCGCGTGCCAGTAGCGCTCGACCGTCTGCACGTGCTCGTCCATGTCGAGCAGCAGGAAGCGCTGGCCGCGCACGTCGTCGAGCGTAACCGTCGGTTTGTCCAGCAGCGGATGCCCCGGACTTGTCCATAAACGGCGCGTCGAGCGCAGCAGCGTGTGTGAGACGAGACCGTCGGCGACGACGTTCGATACCAGCAGCAGCGCAAGATCCACATCCCCCGCGAGTACCCCCGCCTCCAGTTCCTGTCGGTCGCCTTCGATCAGCGTGAGTTCGACGTTGGGGAAGCGCTTCGACAGCGTGCTCGCGACCGATGGCAGCAGGTAGGCGGAGATCGTCTCGGTGACGGCCAGACGCAACCGGCCGCCGGCGTCGTCGGGCAGGGTGCGCGCTTCATGCAGCGCATCGTCCGTGGCGTTGAGAATGCGGTAGGCATGTCGCAGGAAGCGCTCGCCGGCTTCCGTCGGTCGCAATCCTTTCGCGTGGCGCACGAACAGCGGCGTGCCTACGATGACCTCCAGGTTCTGCAAGGCGATCGTGAGCGACGACTGCGACGCGCTGCACCGCTCGGCGGCGCGCATCACTTGCCCCGTCTCGGCCACCGCCACGAAATACTCGATCTGACGCAGGGTTGGTTTCATTGAAAAAATCAATATTGCAAACTATATTTTTTATATTAGTAATAAAACTGACCCCTGTATAGCATCGGAATATCAATTCCTATAGAGATGCACGGGACATGGTTCAGGAGGTCAAGCCCGGGTTCTGCACGCTGTGCCGATCCCGCTGCGGTACGCTCAATCGCGTGGAAAACGACGCGCTGATCGCGGTCGAGCCCGATCCGTCGCACCCGAACGGCGCCGCCATGTGCCGCAAGGGTAAGGCGGCGCCGGAGCTGGTGCATCACCCCGATCGCCTGACCACGCCGCTGCGCCGTACGGCCCCGAAGGGCGACGACGACCCGCGTTGGGAGCGTATCTCGTGGGATCAGGCCCTCACCGAAATCGCCACGCGTCTGGGGGACATCCGGCGCGAGAGCGGCGCCCATGCCGTGGCGTTCGGCGTCACCACCCCGAGCGGCACGCCGCTTTCCGACAGCATCGACTGGATCGAGCGCTTCATCCGGGTGTTCGGCAGCCCCAACACCGTCTATGCGACGGAAATCTGCAACTGGCACAAAGACTTCGCGCACGCGTTCACGTTCGGCTGCGGCATGCCGACGGCCGACTACGCGCAAGCCGACGTCATCATGCTGTGGGGCCATAACCCGACGAGCACGTGGCTGAGTCAGGCCAACGCCATCGGACGCGGACGCGCGCGCGGCGCCAGGCTGCTCGTCGTCGATCCGCGCAAGACGCCGCTGGCGGGCGACGCCGATGCGTGGCTGCCGGTGCGTCCCGGCACCGATGCGGCGCTGGCCCTTGGCCTCGCGCGTCGCCTGATCGACACGGGGCGCTACGACGACACCTTCGTGCGACGCTGGACCAACGCGCCGATGCTCGTGCGCAGCGATAACGGCCATTTCCTTCGGGCTGGCGAACTGGCGACTTCCGACAGCGCGTTGCCGGACGCCTTCGTCATCTGGAACGAAGTGGCTGCCGCCCCGCACGTCTACGACACTGCCCACGCGTTGACACGGGACGCCGCCAACTACGCGGCGTTGCGCGGCGAGTTCACTGTCGACGGCCGGGACGGCAAGCGCATCACCTGCCGTCCTGCGTTCGACCTGCTGTGCGAAGGGCTGGCCCCTTACGACCCCGAGACGGTCGCGGAGCTATGCGGCGTGACGCCCGAGCAACTCGACGCGGCGGCCAGCCTTTTCGACGGCGCGCAGCGCATCGCCTATCACGCATGGTCGGGCGTGGCGCAGCATGCCAACGCTACGCAGATCGAGCGCGCCATTGCCGTGCTGTACGCGCTCACGGGCAGCTTCGACCGGCGCGGCGGTAATCGCGTGATGACGCGTCAGCCGGTGAACGCGGTCGCGCAACATGAACTGCTGAGTCCCGAGCAGCAGGCGAAGGCGCTGGGCATCGACGAACGTCCGCTGGGACCGCCCGCGCGCGGCTGGGTGACGGCACGCGACACGTATCGCGCGATCCTCGACGGCGAGCCGTATCGCGTTCGCGCCATGTTCTGCTTCGGCACCAATGTGCTGGCATCGCACGCCGACTACGAGATGGCGAAGCAGGCACTTGAAGCGCTTGAGTTCCACGTGCACTGCGATCTGTTCGAGACGCCGTCGTCGCGTTACGCCGACATCATCCTGCCGGTGAATACGCCGTGGGAGCGCGAGGGTCTGCGCCCCGGCTTCGAGATCGACGATCGGGCGGATGCCCTGATTCAACTGCGTCAGCGCATGGTGTCGCCGCGCGGCGAGTCGCGCAGCGACAACGACATTGTGTTCGATCTGGCCGCGCGGCTGGGCATGGGCGACGCCTTCTTCGGTGGAAGCCTCGAAGCCGGGTGGAATCATCAACTCGCCCCGACCGGGCTCGATGTGCAGACGTTGCGTGCGCATCCCGAGGGGATTTCGCGTCCCCAACCGCAGTACGAGCGCAAGTACGCGCGTAATGAGGCGGGCGGCGTGCGGGGCTTCGCGACCGAGACGCGTCGCGTCGAACTGTATTCCGAGCGTCTGCTGCGTCACGGCTACCCGCCGGTGCCGGTGCATGTGGCGCCACGTCACGTTACGGAGGACGAAGCGCAACGATTCCCGCTCGTGCTCGGGTCGACCAAGAACGGTTACTACTGTCACAGCCAGCATCGCGGCCTCGCGAGCCTGCGCATGCGCGCGCCGGATCCGGTGGTGCATCTGCATCCGGCGCTGGCGCAGCGCAAGCAGATCGCGCAGGGCGACTGGGTGCGGGTGACGACCCCGGCGGGCGTCGCGCGGTTTCGCGCCGCGTTCGATACCGGCGTCGGCGAAGACGTACTGCTCGCCGAGTACGGCTGGTGGCAGGCGTGCGACAGCGTGGGCCGACGCGGCTTCGTCATGACGGGCGAGCAGTCGAGCAACTTCAACGCGCTGGTGACCGCGCGTGACATCGATCCGATCAGCGGGTCGTCGCCGTTGCGCTCGTTTCGCTGCGATGTGGCGCGCGATGCCGCGAGCGATCCATCGCATCGTCCGTGGGACGGTCTGGCGCGCTTTCGTATCAGCGAACTCGCTGCGGCAGCCGACGGCGTGCGCGCCATCGCCTTCGAACCGTTGGACGACGTGGGGCTGCCGGACTATCTGGCGGGGCAGCACGTCACCGTTCGCGTACCGGTGCCCGGTCATGCGCAACCGGTCACGCGTGCCTACTCGCTCACCGGACCGGCGAACGAGCCGGGCCGCCGGGGTTACCGCATCGCCGTGCGTCATCAGCAGGGGCGCACCGCCGCAGGCGAACCGTTCGAGGGCATCGTCTCCAGTTGGCTCAACACCGGCGCGCGTGTGGGCGACGTGATCGAACTCGGCGCGCCGTCCGGACGCTTCGTCATGCCGCTGCAAAGCCGTCAGCCTGTCGTGTGCTTCGCCGGAGGCATCGGTATCACGCCGTTCCTCTGCTATCTCGAATCGCTTGCCGAACAGGCTGAGCGGGGTGTCGGGCAGACACCGGAAGTCTGGCTGCATTACGCCAATCGCAGCGGCGCGACGCATGCGTTTCGCGAACGTCTGGCGGCGCTGGCGGCACGATTGCCGAGCGTGCATATCGTCAATTACTACGACGCGCCGCGCGATGTCGATGTGCTCGGGCGCGACTACGCGTCGTCCGAGCGTCTGTCGGCGGCGGTCGTGCCCGACACGCTCATCGCGCGACGCGGGCGTGTCTACCTGTGCGGCCCGGAGCCGATGATGGCAGCCGTCATGGGCGGACTTGCGGCGCGCGGCATGCCGGCGTTCGACATGTTCAAGGAAGCCTTCCGGTCACCGAGCGCACCGCGTGTCGATGCCGACGCCGCGTGGCCTGTGCGCTTCGCACGTTCGGGCCGCGAGGCCGTCTGGACGCCGTCGCACGGCAGTCTGCTGTCGTTCGCCGAGTCGCTGGGACTGTCGCTGCCGAGCGGGTGCCGCGTCGGACAGTGCGAGAGTTGCGCCGTGCGCGTGCTCGAAGGTGAAGTCGATCACATGGGCGACGTGGCGCTCGACGAGCCGGGCATGTGTCTGGCCTGTCAGGCCGTGCCGCGCGAAGCCGTCGTCATCGACGCCTGAGATTCCCTCCCTCCATCTTTTCCTTCCGTCCATTTCAGAGAGGAACCGACCCCCATGAAAATCATCGACGCTGCCACGACCCGGGACGCCCTGGCATTCGGCCCGTTGCTCGACGCGCTCAACGCCATGTTCGTGCAGGGATGCGAAGTGCCGTTGCGCCACACGCACGTCATTCCGGATCCGGCCACGGGCGCAGCCACCACGGTGCTCATCATGCCGGCGTGGCAGCCGGGCGGCTTCCTCGGCATCAAGACGGTCAACATTGCACCGGCCAACGCCCAGCGCGGTGTGCCGGGCCTGCATTCGACGTATCTGCTGTACGACGCCACGACGGGAGTGCCGCTCGCGCAAATGGACGGCAACGAAATCACGTCGCGCCGCACCGCAGCCGCGTCGGCACTGGGCGCGGCGTATCTGGCGCGTGAAGACGCGTCGCACCTCGCGCTGCTCGGCGCGGGACGCGTGGGCTCGCTGGTGCCGCTCGCGCATCGCACGGTGCGCCCGATCGAGCGCGTGAGCGTATGGGATCGCGATGCGGCCGCTGCGGCGCGACTCGTCGACGGATTGCGTGCGCAGGGCTTCGAGGCGCAAGTCTGCGAGACCGCCCGTGCGGCGGTCGCAGAAGCCGACATCGTGACTTGCGCAACCCTGGCTACCGAACCCGTGGTGCACGCCGAATGGCTTGCGCCGGGTGTGCATCTGGATCTGATCGGCAGTTTCACGCCGCAGATGCGCGAGGCGGACGACGCGTGCTTCGCCGGTGCGACGTTATTCGTCGACACCGAAGAGGCGCTGGCGAAATCGGGCGAGTTGCTCGGGCCGATGTCGCGCGGCGTGTTCACGGCGCAGGACGTGCAAGGCACGCTCGCCGATCTTTGCCGAGGGGGGCGCATTCGTCGCAATACCCGCGACGAACGCACCGTCTTCAAGGCGGTGGGCACCGCGCTCGAAGACCTTGCGGCCGCGATGCTCGTCTGGCGCGCCACGCAAGATCAGCAGGATCACTGAACGGCTACGGGCGTTCGGTACGTCAATCAAGCACACACTACAGCAAGGGGAACGCAGGAAATGAAACCGGGATCTTCACTATCGAGCACCACGCCGTCGCCGCAAGGCGGTGGCCTACTTGAACGTCTGGCAGCATCGGTCACGCGCTGGTCCGAACGCTGGTTTCCCGACGCCTATCTGTTCGCCGCCCTTGCCGTGGTGGTTTGCGCCGGCGGCGCCCTCGCCATCGGCGTGCCGGCCGTCAAGGTCGGTGTCGCATTCGGCGACGGCTTCTGGAGCCTGATTCCGTTCACGATGCAGATGGCGATCGTCGCTATCTCCGGTTACGTCGTCGCGGTCTCCCCGCCGGCCGCTGCGCTCATCCGCAAGATGGCCGCCGTGCCGCGCAGCGGTCGCAGCGCTGTGGCTTATGTGGCCTTCGTGAGTATCGTGCTCTCGCTGTTCAACTGGGCGATCAGTCTGGTGTTCAGCGGCTTGCTGGTGCGCGCCATCGCCCGGCGCGACGACATCCGCATGGACTATCGTGCGGGCGGTGCGGCGGCGTATCTCGGCATGGGCGCAACGTGGGCGCTGGGTCTGAGTTCATCGGCCGCGCAGTTGCAGGCGAATCCGGCGAGCTTGCCGAAGGCGATCATCGAGATCACCGGTGTCATTCCGTTCTCGGACACGATCTTCCTGCCGCAATCGATGGCGATTGCCGCCGTGCTGACAGTCATCTCCGTGATCCTCGCGTACTACTCCGCGCCGCGCGACGACCGTGCGACGGTGGCCGCCGACCTCGGTGTGTCTCTCGACGATGCCACGAAGTCGTACGGGCGTCCGCAACGTCCCGGCGACTGGCTCGAATACAGTCCGCTGGTGACGGTGCTGATCGTGGCGTTGGGCGCGCTGTGGATCGGTCATGAGTTCACGACCAAGGACCCGCTGCTGGCGATCTCGAATCTGAACACCTACAACTTCCTGTTCCTGATGCTGGGGATGTTGCTGAACTGGCGTCCGCGCCGCTTTCTCGATGCCATCGCCAAGTCGGTGCCGTCGGTCGCGGGCGTGCTGATCCAGTTCCCGCTGTATGGCGGCATTGCCTATCTCCTCACGAAGGCGCCCGGTCTCGACGGGCAGACGCTCTCGCATCACCTGTCGAGCTTTTTCGTGGCGATCTCGTCGCAGGAATCGTTCCCGGGCGTGATGGGTGTGTATTCGGCGGTGCTGGGCTTCTTCGTGCCGTCGGGCGGTGGCAAGTGGATCATCGAAGCGCCGTACGTGATGCAGGCCGCCAACGATCTGCACGTGCATCTGGGCTGGGCCGTGACGGTGTACAACGCGGCCGAAGCGCTGCCGAACCTGATCAACCCGTTCTGGATGCTGCCGCTGCTGGGTGTGCTCGGTCTGCGGGCTCGCGACGTGGTCGGCTACACGTTCACGCAGTTGCTGGTGCACTTCCCGGTGGTCATCATCATGCTCTGGTGGCTCGCACAGACGCTGACCTATCATCCGCCGGTCATGCCCTGATGTGACACCACGTCGTGCCACGTCGTGCCGTGTTCAATCACGGCCGACGTCTCAGGCAACGGCAAAAGCATCAGCAAAAGCAAAAGCGCCTCCCGGGCACACCGGGAGGCGTTTTGCACTTTCACACACCGCGCGAGCGGAACGACGGGGTCAGTCGGCGCGCGGGAAATCCAGATCCGTGTCGTTGATGCGGTTCACCAGATTCGTGAATGTGATGCCTGACATCACCAGCGCGATTTCGATGATCTGACGTTCGGTGAAACCGGCGTCGCGCAGCCGTTGGTATTCGCTGTTGCCGAGGGTGCCGTTCGTGGTCACCAACGTACGGACGAAGTGCGCCAGCGCGTCGCGACGGTCGTCGCCGGACACCACACCGGCGCGCACGGCGCGCATGGCGTCCGGTGCAAGACCGGCCATCTTGCCGACCATCGTGTGGGCCGCCACACAGTAATCGCAACCGCCGACTTCGCTGACCACCAGGCGGATCGTCTCGATGTCCTGCTTTGCGAGACTGGTCTTGCCGATGACGGCATCGAGGCCGAGTGCCGTCTCGAGGGCGTCCGGGGCGTGGGTCCCGATCGTCACGAACAGGTTAGGCACCTTGCCCATTCCGGCCTTGATCCTGGCGAACAGTTCGGCGGTGCGGCCGGTAGCGTCTTGGGGCGAAACAGTGGAAATGCGGCTCATGGTGTAACTCCTTCAGTGGGTTGGAAATACCGCGACAGAGTGGCGACGGCATGGATCCCATCTTAGGGAGGATTGGTGATATCTTTAATGCCTGTTTTTCTCGGTATTATGCTCAATCGTCTCAAGACGAATCCTGGACCTCACCCCTATGAATCTGCTGGATCGCCTCCTGACACTGATTCCCGTGACCGGACAACTCGACTTCCGTTGTCATTTCGGCACCCCGTGGCGGATCGACGAAGCGCGTGCGCCCGACAGTCAGATCGCCTGGCACTTGCTGCTGAGCGGCACCGCTACCGTCGAGCATGGCGACGGGCCGCCGGTCGTGATGACGGCGGGCGATATCGTGATGTTTCCGGCGGGGCATGCGCATTCGCTGCATGAGGGGGAGGGACGTCAGAAGGACCCGCCGCACTTCGAAGCGGGCGCGGGTTTCACCATCTTGCGTCAGGGCAACGGCGATGCGGCCGACGTGCTGTGCGGACGCTTCTTCTTCGGTACGGTGCCGTATGGGCTGATTCAGACGTACCTGCCGTCGCGCATGGTGGTGCGAGGGGGGCGGCAGGCCGATGGGCAGGCACCGGCGCCGGGCAGTATCGGCGACCGGCTGGCGCGGCTGATCGCGCTCATGCGCGACGAAACGATGGCGCAGGAGGCCGGATGCGAAGCGCTCGTCGGCAATCTGTCGGGGGCCTTGTTCGCGATGACGCTGCGCGCGGCAAGCGAGAGCGATAACTCGCCGCGCGGCTTGCTGGCCCTCGCGCGCGAACCCCGTCTCCAACCGGCGCTGTCGGCGATGTTCGATACGCCGGAGCGTGCGTGGTCGTTGCCCGATCTGGCCGAGTTGTGCCACATGTCGCGCGCCACGTTCTCACGCCGCTTCGATGAGGCGCTCGGATGCTCGGCGCACGACTTCCTCACTGAGATTCGCATGACGCTCGCAGGCCGCAAGCTTGCGCATACGACGGCATCCGTCGCCGACATCGGCGAATCCGTCGGCTACCAGTCCGATGCCGCATTTCAGCGTGTGTTCAAGAAGGTCGTCGGCGTGACGCCCGCGCAGTGGCGGGCTCAAGCGCGACAGACGGAGCGGCGCTAAAACCGCTGGCGTGTTCGGCCGTCAGGCGGCGTCACCACGGCACACCATGACGATGTGCTGACGCAACCAGCGATGTGCGGCATCGGCGTCCATGCGCGGATGCCACATCAACGACACGATAACCGGAGCGGTTGCCACGGGCAGCGTGAAGCTGTGGAAGGGGGCGGGCGAGGCCGGTCCTCGCCGTGCGTGCGGCGCTTGCAGCAGCGACACCGGCACCAGCGCGATCAGATCGGACGCTTGCGCCACCGCCAGCGCTGCCGGAAAACTGGGGACGACGGCGACGATCTGCCGTTGCCGCCCCAACGCCGCGAGCGCTTCGTCGACCGGTCCGTTGCCAATGCCCCGGCGCGATGCCACGACGTGCCCGAAGGCGACGTATCTTTCGACGCCGGGTGGCGTATCGCTGGGGCTATCGGCCGAAGTGCCGGACGACATGCCGGTCGCCAGCGGATGACCCGAGCGCACCGCACCGACAAACCGGTCGCGAAACAGCGCCTGCACGCGAATCTCCGGCCCCATGTTGCCCGCGTCGCCAACGGCGCCGAGCACACCGATCTCGAGATCGGCACGCCCCTCGCGCAGCGGGTCCGCGTGCTTCTCGGCCTTGGGCAGAAATCGAAGGCCCGCATGCGGCGCGAGTGCTGTCACCGCCGCGATCAGGCGCGCGCCGAACGCCTCCACAAAGCCATCGTTCGCCCGAATCGTGAACGTCCGTTGCAGGTTCGCCAGATCCAGTGACGCTGCCGCAGGCGTCAGTAGGGCGCGGGCCTCATCGACGGCGCCGCGGCTGCGCGAACGCAGGTGTTCGGCATGCGGCGTGAGCACCATGCGTCGGCCGGCACGCACCAGCAGCGGGTCGCCGGTGACGTCTCGCAGACGGCTGAGCGTACGGCTCATGGCCGACGCACTCAGCCCGAGTTGTCGCGCGGCACCTGCCACGCTCGCTTGCGCGAGCAAGGTGTCCAGCGCAACGAGCAGATTCAGATCAGGGTCGGACATCGGCGTTTCCAGTCGTGATGGCGCGTGCACGGGGCTTGGCACGAGATAAGGCGTTTCGTGCATGTTATCAGTGCAATCGCTGCGTCTTCCGCCAGGTATCCCGTCCTTCTATATTGCTCTGCGGGTCGCGTCGCAAGGCTGCCCGGCATGTCGCCGGTGGCGAAGGCGCGACACGCGTAGCGACTTTGAAGAGGAATGGCATATGCAAAAGACGACATCTGAAACGACGCGCCGGAAAACGGCATTGGTGATCGGCGCTTCGCGCGGGCTGGGATTCGCGATGGTCGAAGGCTATCTCGAACGCGGCTGGCACGTGATCGCGACGGGGCGTGAGGCCTCGTGCGTCGCGCTCAATACGTTGGCCGCCAAGGCGAACGGCGCGCTGGAAGTCGAGACCGTCGACATTACGGTGGCCTTGCAGGTCAAGTGCTTGCGCGAACGGCTGTCCGGGCGGTGTCTGGACTTGCTGTTCGTCAACGCCGGGGTGAAGAACGACGACCGGGAAACGATTGCCGACGTATCTACCGACGAGTTCGTGCGCGTGATGGTCACGAACGCGCTGAGTCCGATGCGGGTGATCGAGGCGTTCGAGTCTCTGGTGCCCGCGAGCGGCACGCTGGGTGTCATGTCGTCGGGGCAGGGCAGCCTCACGAACAATACGAACGGCAATTACGAGGTGTATCGCGGCAGCAAGGCGGCGCTGAACATGTTCATGCGCAGCTTCGCGGCGCGGCATCGCGACGACCCGCGCGCGCTGTTGCTGATGGCGCCCGGTTGGGTGCGCACGGACATGGGCGGCGCCGGGGCGCGATTAAGTATCGACGAAAGCATTCCCGCGCTGATCCACACCATCACCGCGCACGAGGGCCGCGCCGGGCTGCATTACGTGGATTACCTCGGACGCACGGTGCCGTGGTGATCGCGTCACCGGCGACCCGCGCGTTTGCGGTGCGCACAACGGAGTTGCGCGCACACCATACGACGCTCGATCACTCGCCGCGCAGGGCTGCCGCCTGACGTTTCCACAACGTCCAGGGCCGCTCCATCACGCCGAGATTGGTCTGCGTGGCGCGCTTGCCTTCTTCTTCGTCCAGATACGTCACGTCGCCGCCGAGCGCGATGGCCTTCGCTTGCATGCCCGCGTTGAGTTCGGTGTAGATCGCGCGATAGACGGCGGCTGGCAGCGAGGGTGCCGTCGCCACGAAACCATGACCCCGCATGAGGGCGACGTCCGAGTCGCCCAGCGACTCAGCGAGCGCTTTGCCCTGTTCGCCGTTGCGCACGAGCATGTCCGTGCAGCCGAAGCAGTGCCGGATGTCGAACACCGGCGCGCCGCTGCCGAGAAAGCCGGCCATGTGATACACCGGGCGCAGTCGTACCGATGATGCGGCGAACGGAATCACGGACGGCGAGTGACTGTGCACGATGGCCTTGACGTCCGGACGGGCGCGATAGATCTCGCTATGAATCCACGTCTCGAGATACCGCTTGCGCGTGTCGCCGTCGACCGGCTGGCAATCGAGGTCGAGCGTGAGGATGTCGTCGGGCGAGACGAGTTCGGGCGCCATCGATTGCGCGATCAGGAAATGCGCCGGATTGCGCGGATCGCGCACGCTGACGTGACCGAAGCCGTCGAGCACTTCATGATGGGCGAGCACGTGATTGGCGGCGGCGAGGTCTTCGCACAGTTGCGCGATCGTCATCGCATCGTGTTCGGTCTCTGCGGGAACGTAGGGCGCAGGGGAGGTATGGGCTTGCATGATGGTGTCGGGCAGGTGTGGTTAGACGTATGGAAGGTTCGAAAGCGAAGGGAGGCGCCGCGTCGGGTCAAACCCGCACGGCCGCCGAGACTTCGGGCGGAAACAGGTCGTCGGCCTGCATCTCGCGATGACACACACCCTGTTCGAAGGCGAAGCGCAGGAAGGCGTCGAGCGTGACCCGGTTGGGCGCGACGCCGTACGGCCACGGATCGCCGCCGAACATTTCGCGGGCTTGTGCGGCGCGCTGGCTCATCCACGGCAACGGAAAGTGCGAACACGTGATGTCTTCGAGTCGCGCAATGCTGGCGTCCTTCGCCTGCGTGAACGCCTTGACGAGGTTGTTCGCGATCCATCGATTCGCGGTGAAGACCTCGCGTCGCATCACGATCAGATGCATGATCGGGAAGATGCCCGTTCGCGAGAAATAGGCCCGCTCGGCGGTCTCGAAGTCGGGCAATAGCCGGACCACTTCGCGCTCGCGCCTCGGGGGCGGCGCTGGCGGACGCGCGCTGAGGATCGCGTCGATCTCGCCGTCGAGCAGCAGGGCGGTGAGCGACTTCTCGGGCGACGGGCGATAACGCACGCCCTCCGGCACGCGCACCGCGACCTTCTCCCGGCGTCCGGCCTGATTCACGCCGCCTTGCACCCACTCGACATCGGCGAGCGCCACGCCCTGATCCTGCGCCAGCCAGCCGCGCGAGTACACCGACGCCGTCTGTGCCCACTCGGGCACGCCGATTCGCTTGCCGCGCAAGTCGGCCGGCGAGGACACGCTGCCGTCAGCGCGCACATAGAGCGACGACAAACGAAACACGCGCGACGGAAACACGGGCAAGCCGATCAGCCGGTCGTCGCCCTGCGAGCGCAGGGACGCATATTTGGCGAGCGACATCTCCGAGAGATCCCACTCCTGAAAATGCGTCGTGCGATAGAAGATTTCTTCGACGGGCAACACGGACGGCACGAGGTCGATGCCTTGGGCCGAGACACGACCGTCGAGCAGATCGCGCACGTGGTCGTAGTCGTTGACGGCGAGCGAAAGGGTCAGTCTGTTCATGAAGCGTTTCGATGCAGACGGTAGAGGTTCAATGAATCAGTGACCGAAGGCCGGGGCCTTCGGCAGGTTTTCCGGGCGTGCGACGAGGAAGACGAGCATCGCGGCGGTGACGAGTGCGGCGCCGAGCACGAAGAACATCGTTCCCGCGCCGCCCGTTGCCTGTTGCAGCACGCCGGCGATGGCCGGGCCGCACATCGCGCCGACCCGGGCAATGCCGAGATAGAGGCCGACGCCGGTGCTGCGGATCTCTGTCGGATAGCTCACGGCGACGAGGTTGTTGAGCACGGTCTGCGTGCCGATGACGAACATGCCCGCGACCACGATGCCCACGAACGTGACCGAGCCGCCGGTGATCGTGGCCAGCACCCCGATGGCCGCCGCGCCGCACAACCACGCCAGCGACATCGCCAGACGGCGGTTGCCGATGCGGTCGGCCACCACACCGGTGAGCAGACTGCCGAACGCCGAGGCGAAGACCAGCAGCGACCCGTAGGCGAAACTCGTCGAGAGGTTCTCGCCGCGTGCCAGCATGATGGTGGGCAGCCAGCCCGACAGGCCATACGACGAGAAGAGCGACAACGCCCCCATCGACCACAGGCAAATCGTCTGACGGCGAAACTCACCGGAGAAGAGCGCGGCGACCGAACCGGCTTTCACGCCGGCGTCGGGCGATGTGAACGTCGCCGTGGCGAACTCGGCCGCACGCGCGGGCCACAGCCGGGTGAGCTGCGCCCGCACCGCTTCCTGATGACCGCGACTGGCGAGGAACGAGACCGACTCCGGCAGCACGAACTGAAGCGCCAGCGCCAGCACGACCGACAGCGCGCCCACGTAATACATGCTCTGCCATCCGTATTGCGGGATGAGCCATGCGGCGATGAAGCCTGACGCCGTTGCGCCACCGATCCATCCGCACGAGAAGAACACGATGGTGAAGACGTTGGCGCTGCGCTTGGGCGCGATTTCGTTGATGTAGGTGACGGCGACCGGCATGAGCAGGCCCAGCGAGATCCCCATCACGAAGCGCAGTCCGATGAAGGTGCGCAGATCGTGGGCAAACAACCCGATGGCAAGACTCATTACCCCGGACAGCCAGATGCCGGTGAGCAAGACGCGACGGCGGCCGATGCGGTCGCTGAACGGCCCCGAGACGGCCGAGCCGGCGGCGAATCCGGCCAGTCCGCACGACAGCAGCACGCCGATCTGGCTCGGTGTCAGATGCCAGAGGCGGGTGACGTCGTGAACGATGTAAGCGGCGTTGTACAGATCGAAGCCGTCGAACAGCAGGATCAGCGCGAGCAGTGTCGCGAGCCGGTAGTGAAAGGCCCCTAGCGGGGCGGATTGCAGGGCGTCGCGAACGTCGATGCGTTCGCCTGCCCGCGAGGGTAGGTCCAGGGCCATGCGTTGTCTCCGAATGGGCGACCTGTCGACGCTCGGACGAAGCCGGCTCGCAGTGTCTTTGTTGTCTTGCCATGACTTTGCTGTGCACGCGGAGACGACTTTACTGACCGATTTTTTGTTTATCAATATTGATTTTTAAAGTCAATATGAATGTGGCATGATGTGCCGCAAAGCCGTCGCAGCGAGGCGGCGGCGTGCGTGGCGAGACCATTCAGAGGGAGACGATGACGCAGCAAACCGACCTGATGACGCGTGAGGACGTATTGGCGATGCTCGATATCAAGCCGGCCACGCTCTATGCCTATGTGAGCCGGGGGTTGATCCGTGCGCGGCCGCATGAGGACGGCCGCAAGAGCCTTTACCTGCGGCGCGACGTCGAGCGTCTGGCGACCCGCAAGCGGGGACGGGCCCCGACCGGCGCCGTGGCGGAATCGACGATGCGCTTCGGCGACCCGGTGCTGCACTCGGCCATCACGCAGATCACGCCGCACGGTCCGCGCTATCGCAACCGGCTGGCGATCGATCTGGCGAGCGGCGGGGCGTCGTTCGAATCGGTCGTGCATTTGTTGATGACGGGGATCTGGCAGGACAGCATCGCCGACTGGCCGATGCAGGAGACGCCGCCCGACGTGCTGCGCTTTCTGTCGACCTACGACGGCGAAGTCGCGAGCGCAGACATCGGCAACTTGTTGGGCATGGTGCCGTTCGCGCTGGCCATGCACGGGCGCGGCGCCCGTGAACTGGCCGATGGCACCGCCGTGCAGGCGGCGCGCGCGATGCTGCATTGCATGGTCGGATGCGTGGGCTTTCTCGGGCCGCAGCGACGCTTCGTAGCGCGCGAGCCAGACGAGAGTGTCGCGGCGCAACTGCTGCGTGCGGCCGGCAGCGCTGTCACGCCTGCGAGGCTGCGCGCCATGAACGCGGCACTCGTCGTGCTGGCGGACAACGAACTCGCCCCGGCGACGTTCTCCGCGCGTGTGGCGGCGTCCACCAACGCCGATCTGTTCGGCTGTGTGGCGGCAGCCATCGGTTCGCACATCGGCTTTACCACCGGCACCAGCACCGAGAAGATCGAGACATTGTTGCTATGCGAGCCGTTCGATGCGCTGGACACACGCGTTCAGCGCGTTCGCGAATATGGCGCGAGTTTGCTTGGCTTCAATCATCCGCTGTATCCGGGCGGCGACGCGCGCGCCGATCTGATGATGCAGATCGCGGGTGAGCTGATGAACGAGACGGATGACGGCGCCATTGACGACACGCTGCGCAGGAACACCCGGCTGACGCTCGACTTTCTGGAGCGCATGCGCACCGAGGCGAACGCGCATGCCGGTCTGGCGACCGGACTGGTGGCGCTCGCACGGGCGCTGGGATTGCCCGACGGTACGTCGACCGCGATGTGGATCATCGGGCGTTCGGCGGGCTGGGTGGCGCATGTCATGGAGCAACGCACGCAGGCGTTCATGCTGCGCCCACGCGCCAAATACGGCTATGGCGGCCCGGTCGTGGCGGAAACATTCGAGTCGTTCGAAGTGCCGTCGACCCGGTAATGCCGCTCGCGATGTCGGACGGGGCGGTGTCGTGCGCAATCCACCGGCAGCGCGCGTCAGTGCAACGGTTCGGAAGGGGCTTCGTCCTCGAACGTACGGAAGCGCCAGCCGAACCACACCGCCAGCATGCGGATCACGAAGCCGCCGACGAAACCCACACCCGTCGCAACACCGTTCGGCACACCGAAATGCAGCATCGCGACATACATCGCGCCTGCGATGCACGCCACGCTTGCATACATCTCACGGCGCAGCACCAGCGGCACCTGACCACATAGCAGGTCGCGCAGCATGCCGCCGCCAATGCCGGTGAGCACCCCCGCGAGGACCACGATGACCGGGCTCGTGCTCACGGTCATGCCGATATCGCATCCCAGAATCGTGAAAGCCGCCAGCCCGATGGCGTCGACCGTGATGAAGGTCATGCGCAGCCGGTGAATGTGGCGCGCCACGATCGACGCGAGCGTCGCCGCGCCCAGCGTGAGCAGCAAATACTCGGGATGCGCGATCCACACCAGCGGGTGACGGCCGAACAGCACGTCGCGGATCGTGCCGCCGCCGAGCGCCGTCACCATGCCGACGAAGGCGAGTCCGAAGCGGTCCATGCCGCGCTGCATCCCCATGATGGCCCCCGACATCGCTTCCGTCACGATGGCGATCAGGTACAGGGCGTAGAAGATTTCTGTTTTCATGATGTCCCTTGCAAAGGCCGGGCGACTATATCACTTCATGCGTTTTTTCCCAGTTTTTCAGGGTTTGCGCGCCGTTTCACTGTGATTTGTACAGGTTTTCAGGCGCATGGCCCGGTGCGACACTGCTGGCAACGAAACGACAGATGGGCAGACACGGCCCCAAGGCTGTCCAAACCCCTTAAACTCTCAACCTTTTGTGTGCCTGAGCGTGTCGGACGGCGTACGGTCGGCAAAACGACCGGCCAGCCAGTCTTACCGCCGCTTTCACCGCCCCTGTACTGCCCTTTTTGACGTGCCTTTTTGATCGCCAACTTCGTTCCATGATCCAGTTCATTCGCCGCCGGCCCTATCTGGTCACCAGCCTCGTTGTGCTAATCGTTCTCGTGGTGCTCGGTCTGCGCAGTCTTGCGACGCCGAAGCCGCCGCAGTACATCAGCGCCAGGGTCGAGCGCAGCGACCTCGAAAACACGGTCCTTGCCACCGGCACGCTTCAGGCGTTCCAGCAGGTCGACGTCGGCGCGCAGGTCAGCGGCCAGTTGAAGTCGCTCAAGGTCAAGCTCGGCGACAAGGTGAAGAAGGGGCAGTGGCTCGCCGAGATCGATCCGGTGCTCGCGCAGAACGGTTTGCGTCAGGCCGAAGCCGACGAGCAGAATCTCCAGGCGCAGAAGCGCTCGACGACGGCCCAGTTGAAGCAGGCCGAGCTGGCCTTTGCCCGGCAGCGTCAGATGTTGCCCGACGACGCCACGTCCCGTCAGGACTTCGAATCGGCACAGGCCGCGCTCGACACGCAGCGCGCCACGCTCGCCGGACTCGATGCCCAGATCCGCAAGGCGGGCGTCGCCATCGAGTCGGCACGCGCGAACGTCGGGTACACGCGTATCGTGGCGCCCATCGACGGCCAGGTGGTCGCCATCGTCACGCAGGAAGGTCAGACGGTGATCGCGCAGCAGCAGGCGCCGGTGATTCTGAAGCTCGCCGATATGGACACCATTACCGTGAAGGCGCAGGTATCGGAGGCGGACGTCATTCGCATCTCCCCGGGCCAGACCGCCTACTTCACGATCCTCGGCGATCCGGACAAGCGTTACTACGGCAAGCTGCGCGCCATCGAACCTGCGCCGCAGAACTTCCTCGACACGCAGAGCACGCTGGGCGGCGGTGCCACGCGCAACAACACGGCCGTCTTCTACAACGCGCTGTTCGACGTGCCGAACACCGATCATCGCCTGCGTATTTCGATGACGGCGCAGGTCAACGTGTTGCTCGGCACCGCCAAGCAGGCACTGAGCGTGCCGGTGGCGGCGCTGGGCAAGAAGGTCGGCCCCGATCGCTATGAGGTGCGCGTGCTGGACAAGGACGCCAAGGATGGGCACGCCGTGACGCGTCAGATCGTCACGGGACTGAACAACAACGTGCGCGTCGAAGTGCGTGAAGGTCTCACGGCAGACGACCGGGTCGTGATCGGCGAGGCGGGCGATGGCGCGTCGACGCCGGCCGACACGTCGTCGGGCGCCGCTCAATAAAGGAAGTCGAGGATGTCGAGCGTCATGACTCAAGCCTCCGAAACGTCTCGAAACGCGGCGGATGCCCTCGGGGTCGGCGCGCACCCGATGCTGTCGCTCACGGGCATCACCCGGCGCTTCCCGTCGGGCGAGCGCGACGTCGTCGTGCTGCGCGATGTGAACCTCACCATCGAAGCGGGCGAGATCGTTGCGATCATGGGCGCGTCGGGCTCGGGCAAGTCGACGCTGATGAACATTCTCGGGTGTCTCGATCATCCGAGCGATGGCAGCTACCGCGTGGCTGGACGCGAGACGCGCGATCTGGACGCCGACGCGCTGGCGCAACTGCGTCGCGAGCACTTCGGGTTCATCTTCCAGCGCTATCACCTGCTGCCGCACCTCGACGCGGCGTCGAACGTGGAAATGCCGTCCGTCTACACGGGCACGCCACATGCCGCGCGTCGGTCGCGCTCGGTCATGCTGCTCGAACGGCTCGGGCTTGCGGACCGCACCGAGCATCGGCCCAGCCAGTTGTCGGGCGGTCAGCAGCAGCGCGTGAGTATCGCGCGCGCGCTGATGAACGGCGGTGAAGTCATTCTGGCGGACGAACCGACGGGCGCGCTCGACACGCGCAGCGGCCGTGAAGTCATCCGCATTCTCAAGGAACTGAACGCGCTGGGGCACACGGTCATCATCGTGACCCACGACGAGAAGGTGGCCGCGCACGCCCGTCGCATCATCGAGATTCGCGACGGCGAGATCGTGGCGGATCGGGAGAATACGCCGGTGGAGGTCGAGCCGGACGCGTCTGCGCACGCCACGCCGCCGGACGAGTCGCCCCAGGAGGTGGCACAGGCCGAGGCCTCGGCGGCATCGGCAACCGATCCGGCGTCGGTGAATGCCAGCCATGGCGGCGCGATCCCGCCGCGCCGCTGGACGGGCGGTGTCGGTCGCTTTGCCGAGGCGTTCCGCATGGCGTGGATCGCGTTGATTTCGCATCGTCTGCGCACCTTCCTGACGATGCTCGGCATCATCATCGGTATCACGTCGGTCGTCTCCATCGTGGCGATCGGGGAGGGCGCGAAGCGCTACATGCTGGCCGAGATCGGCAGTATCGGCACCAACACCATCAACATCTATCCGGGCAAGGATTGGGGAGATAACCGCGCCACGGCGATTCAGACGCTCGTGCCCGAAGACGTGCAGGCGCTCTCGGAGCAGGTCTACGTGGACAGCGCGACGCCCGAGACGGCGCGCAGTCTGCTGCTGCGTTACCGCAACGTCGACGCGAGCGCGATGGTCACGGGCGTGGGCGAGCACTTCTTTCAGGTGCGCGGTCTGAAGATCGGGCAGGGCATTGCATTCGGACCGGATGAGGTGCGACGTCAGGCGCAGGTGGCGGTGATCGATCAGAACACGCGTCGCAAGCTCTTTGGCTCGAATCCGAACCCGCTGGGCGAAGTGATCTTCGTGGGCAATCTGCCGTGCGTGGTGATCGGCGTGACGGTCGAGAAGAAGAGCGCGTTCGGCGACACCAAGAGCCTGAACATCTGGGTGCCTTACACGACGGCGGCCGGGCGGCTGTTCGGGCAGCGCAACGTGGACAGCATCACCGTGCGGGTGCGCGACGGTCAGCCGAGCAAGGTGGCCGAGAAGAGCCTCGAGACGCTCATGACGCAGCGCCACGGCCGCAAGGACTTCTTTACGTACAACATGGACAGCGTGGTGAAGACGGTCGAGAAGACCAGCCAGTCGCTCACGCTGCTGCTGTCGCTGATCGCCGTAATTTCGCTAGTCGTGGGCGGGATCGGGGTGATGAACATCATGATCGTGTCGGTGACCGAGCGCACGCGGGAGATTGGGATTCGCATGGCGGTCGGCGCACGTCAGAGCGACATCATGCAGCAGTTCCTCGTGGAAGCGGTGATGGTGTGTCTGATCGGCGGCGCGATCGGGATTGCCTTGTCCTTCGGGGCGAGCTTCCTGTTCTCGCTGTTCGTCGAGAAATGGAAGATGGTGTTTTCGATGGGGTCGGTCGTCACAGCATTCCTGTGCTCGACGCTCATCGGCGTGGTGTTCGGTTTCATGCCTGCGCGCAATGCGGCGCGGCTGGACCCGGTCGAAGCGCTTGCCCGCGATTGAGGTATTGCCAGATGACCCGAATGATTGCTCCTACTCGTCCCGCTCGTCCGACCCGCCCCTTGTCCGATTCGTCGACGGCGTCGCTTGCGTCGCCCTCCCCGGTGTTGTCCCTCAGCCGCTCGGTGCTCGCGCTGGCGAGCGTGGCGGCGCTGCTCGCGGGGTGCGCCGGTGTGCGTCACGAACCGCTTCCCGCCGTGCAGGTGCCTGCGCAATGGGCGGCAGCGCCGGGGGCAGGAGCCGGCACCGTGGCCGCAGCAGGCACGGCGGCCGTCATCGCCCCCGACTTCTGGCGCGCGTTTGGCGATCCGGTGCTGGACAAGCTCATCACCGACGTGCTCGCCGTCAACAACGATCTGGCGGTGGCGGGGATTCGCGTCTACCGGGCGCAGTTGCAGGCCGGTTTGGCGGACACGAACCTGACGCCGTCGGTGACGGTCAACGGCAACGGCACCGTGTCGCGCACGCTCGATACGCATGCGATGGGGCGCAAGAGTACCTTGCAGGCCACGGCGTCGTACGAACTGGACCTGTGGGGCAAGCTGGCGGCGCAACGCGACGCCGCGCGCTGGGAGTATGAAGCGACCGATGCCGACCGCGAGGCCGCTCGCCTGTCGCTCATCGGCACCACGGCGCAGCTTTACTGGACGATCGGCTTCCTGAATCAGCAGATCGCCAACGCGGAAAGCAACATCGCGTACACCGAGCGCATTCTGGCGCTGGTACGTTCGCGCTACGCGGCGGGCGCGGTATCGGGGCTGGATGTGGCGCAGACGGAAGGGAGTCTGGCGGATCAGCGCGCCGCCCTGACATCGTTGGTGCAGCAGCGCACGGAGAGCCGCAATGCGCTGGCGATCCTGTTCGATCGTCCGCCTGAACAGGCGGCGCCGGAGCCGTCGACGCTGCCGATGCAGGCGCTGCCAGCGGTCCCGGCGGGGCTGCCTGCCGAACTGCTCGGCCGCCGGCCGGACCTGCGCGCGGCGGAGTTGCGCCTGCGCGGCACGCTCGCCAACGTCGACATCACCCGCACGAGTTTCTACCCGACGTTCACGCTCACCGGGCAGTTGGGCACGACGAGCGCCTCGCTTGAGCGCGTGTTGCAGAACCCTGTCGGCTCGCTAGGTCTGGGGCTGGCGTTGCCGTTCATTCAGTGGAACACCATGCAGTTGCAGATCAAGGTGTCCCAAACGCAGTACGAGGAAGCGGTGGTGAATTTCCGCAAGAGCCTCTACACCGCGCTGAGCGAAGTCGAGAATGCGCTGTCCGCACGAGATCAGTTCACCAGGGAAAGCGAGCAGCGCGCCTTGTCGGTCACGCAGGCGCAACGTGCCGAGACGCTGTTGCGCTTGCGCTATCGGGCAGGGGCGATCGACGTGCAGCCGTGGCTCCAACAACTCCAGTTGCTGCGCACTGCGCAGACCGCCGATGCGCAGACGCGCCTGAACCGTCTGAACAATCGCATGGCCCTCTACAAGGCGCTGGGCGGGGCAGGGAACGCGTCGGATGTGAATCCGCCGGCATAGGCCCTGCCGTCGCACATCACCGATGCGTGAGCCGCTTGTCCGCCGCCATCAGCAGGCCGTTACAGGTCAGGGCGAAGATGGTGAGGAACAGCGCCACCGACATGATCGTGCCGATGTCGCCAAGGTTCATTGCATTGGTCAGCAGATAGCCGAGTCCCTTTTGCGAGGCGAACATTTCACCGATCAGCACGCCCAGCAGCGTGAGCGAAAAGCCCAGCCGCATTCCGGCGACGATCTCGGGAAAGATGGCGGGCAGCACGACACGCCATACGGTCTCCCGGAACGGCATGCGCATGGTCTGCGCCGCGCGCAGATACACGGGCTTCATCTGACGGATCGCGTTCATCGTGAACACGAGAATCGGGATGAGGCCGTGCATCACGCCGAACGCCACCTTGGCCGAGAGTCCCAGCCCGAAGACCAGCAGCACCAGCGGGTACAGCGTGACCTTCGGCAGCGAGTACAGATTGACCAGCAGCGGCTCGGCCACCGTGCCGGCCATGCGGTTGATGCCCAGCAGCACACCCAGCGCAATCCCGCCCGCGACGGCGATCACCAGCGCGTAGATCAGCGCGCGGCCGGTCTCGGCTACGTTATCCCAGAACGACGCCGTGCCGAGCATCTGCCACAATTCCGCGACCGTCTGCGCCGGTGAGCTCAGCGATGCGCCACCCACGGCGAGATGCAACGCCTCCCAGAGCAGCACCACGACCAGCACGACGCAGGTAGGTCCGATCAGATTTTTCATGCGAATTCTCCGTTGCCCGCTCAGCGCTGACGCCGCGCCTGAAAGCGCGCATCGAGCCGGTTGAGCACCACGTTGATCAGCGTGACGGTGACGAGCACCATCAGCATCAACGCGTACATGTCGTCGTTCTGGAAGTTGTTGTAGGCGTATCCGATCGCGTATCCGATGCCCGATCCCGACAGAATGAATTCCGACGCGATCACCCCGATAAACGCATACGCCACCGACAACTTCACGCCGCTGAACAGATACGGCAGCGCCGCAGGCAGCTTCACGCGCAACGCCGACTGCAAGGGCGACAGACGCATCACCCTGGCGGTCTTCGACAGCGAGCGCGGAATGCGATCGAGTCCGGTGAGCGTGGCCGTAATCATGGTCACCACCGCGAGCATCACGGCAATCGCGATGATCGGCAGCGATCCCACGCCGAACAGCACGATGAACACCGGATAGAAGATGAACGTCGGCACGGCGTAGTAGCTCACGATCATCGGTTCAAGCGCGCGCCGCACGCTGGGCATCGCATGAATCGCGAGTCCCAGCACGAAGCCCAGCACCACCGCCGTCACCGATGCTGCGACGATATTGATCAAGCTCGTCGTAATATCGTGGGCGAATCGGCCGTCGCGCAGCACTTCGATGGCATGACCGGCCATCGCGCTCGGCGCAATCATTACTTCGGTCGGGATCACACCGACGCGGCACAGAAACTCGATGAGCAGCACGAAGCCGATCACCACGCCGCCGCGCCACAGGGTTTCCCGCTTGATTATTCGTTGCGTCATCACGACTCCTCCGGCCATGAAGTCAGTGCGCGGCGCCGTCGGCGCCCATGACCTTGAGCGACTCGATACGCAGCTTCTCCCACAGGCGCGACGTAATCTCCCCGAAGCGCGGTGTAGACACCACCTGACTGTCGCGATCGCGCGACCAGCCCGTCTCCACGATATCGATGAACAGGCCGGGGCGCGACGACATCACGCCCACGCGATCGGACAGCATGGCCGCTTCGTCGAGTGCGTGCGTGATCAGCAGCACCGTGGCCGACGTTTCACGCCACAGGCGCAGCAATTCGTCGCCCATGAGCAGACGGGTCTGCTGATCGAGTGCGCCGAACGGTTCGTCGAGCAGAATCAGCCGTGGCTGGATCACCAGCGTGCGCGCAATGCACACGCGCTGACGCATGCCGCCCGAGAGCTGCGCCGGGTACGCCTTGGCGAAGTCGCGCAGCCCCATGAACCCCATGGCGTATTCCACGCGACGGTTGATCTCGGCGCCATCGACGCCCGCCGCGCGCAGGCCGAACGCGATGTTGTCGCGCACGTTGAGCCAGGGAAACGAGGCGTCCTCCTGGAACACCACGCCCACGCCGTCCGGCACGCCCTTGACCGGCTTGCCTTCGAACATCACGGTGCCGCTGCTGGGTTTGGCGAGTCCGGCGAGCGCGTCGAGCAACGTCGACTTGCCGCAACCCGACGGCCCGACGACCGAGAAGAATTCGCCCTTGAGCAGCGTCAGATCGATGGGGCCGAGCGCATGAAACAGCTCACGCTCGCCGGGCTTGTTGAAGTAGCGCATCACGCCCGTGAGTACCGCATGGGCCTCCGGTTGCGTGACGGGCGTGGGCGCGCGTGCTGCCACGGCCTCGACGATATGGAGCTTGGAATTCGCTTGCATCAGGTTCATAGCTTCCCCTTGGCTTTCAGATCGGCCGGCAGGAAGCTCGTGTCGACGAGTTTCGACCAGTCCACGTTGTCCTTGATTTCCCCGACGAGCTTGAGCCCGTCGACCATGCGATCGAGCTCCTCGCGATCGAACTCGCCCGTGCTCCACATGCGCGAGCGCTCCATGTTGTCGACGGCCTCCTTGGCGACCGCCGGCGAGAGCTTGAAGCTGGTTTCGATGATTTTCGCCGCGCCGGCCGGGTCCGCATACGTCGCTTCGACACCGGCGCGACGCCCGGCAATGATCGCACGCAGCACGTCGGGATGCGCTTTGGCGAATTCGCGCGTGGTGATGCCCACTGACGTGGTCATCGGGCGCAGCACGTCGCCGGCACGATAGACCACGCGGTACTTGTCCTTGCGCACGATCGACAGCGGCTCGATCGCCACGGCGCCGGCGACGGCGCCCTGCTCAAGCATCGTCATGCCGTTGACGTAGCCGCCCGATGCCACACGCGTCACCTTGGCAGGATCGATGCCCTTGTCGCGCAACACCATCATGAACAACATTTCCGACACGCTCTTGGGTGAGGTGATCGCCACCTTCTTGCCGACGAGATCCTCCACCGACTTCACATTGCTGTTAGGCATGGTCACCATCGACGCTTCTGCCACGCTGCGCGTGCCCGTATTGACGATGACGATATCCATGCCCTGGCGCGCCGCGGCGAGTGCTGCCGATACCGCGACTTCACCGTATGGCGTCTTGCTCGCGAGGATGTTGCGCACTGTCGTGCCGCCACCGCCCGAGCTGAGAATGCCCGTAATGTCGATACCGGCTTTTTTGAACAAGCCCTTGTCGATCGCCACGGCATACGGTAGCCCGTACAGGCTGTTGCCCCACTGCGTCACCGAGATCTCCTCGGCGTGAACTGCGCGTACCGCGGGCACCAGCATGGCCGCAGCGCTCAAGGTCAGGCAAGCGCGCTTGAACAGATTCGTCATTATCAGCTCCGGGTCCAACATGCAAAAGGTTTGTCGGATTCTGCGCGCACCCCGCTCGCGCAAAATACATTGTAGACACTCAAATAATCATTGCAACGCAATGTTCGTGCCACAGCCTAGGGGTTTGCACTCAGTTGCACTGCATCATGCAAAAGGCCGCAGAAATAAAGGGGTTTTTCGATGCGTCACCTGCATTTTCGTGCACGTATCGTCACATCATGATCGTGCAATTTCAAATGAAAAAATTAATGTGTACGTTATAAATTTCAGTGTGCGGCGTATGCTGGTGCAGGCACTCCCGGCTTTGGTGCTCCGTCACGCGGTATGCACTCGCCTGAAGCACCCCGATTTACAGTGACGTCACGTGTTTGATGCAGCACAAACGACTGAATATCAGCACTTTGGTCGTCACACTTTCAGGGTGTACACTTCATCACTTTCCATTCGGGCATCGCTTCATGACGTCGCGCAAAGACTCCTACGACTTCCACGATCAGATCGGCCACCTGCTGCGCCGCGCTTACCAGCGCCACGTCGCCATCTTTCAGGACGCCATTCCCGATTCGGACCTGACCGCCGCGCAGTTCGTCGCGCTGTGCACCGTCAAGGAAAAGCAGTCGTGCTCGCTCAACGATATCGTCAAGACCACGGCCATCGATCAGGCCACCATTCGCGGCGTGGTCGAGCGTCTCAAGGCGCGACATCTCATTGAAGTCACGACCGACCCGAGCGACGGTCGCAAGCTGCTCGTGCGCGCCACCCCCGAAGGCCTCACCCTCATCAATCACACGGTGCCGTTCGCCAAGGAAGTGACTGAGCGCACCTACGGCGCGCTCAACACGGCCGAGCGCGTGGCGCTGGTGTTCCTGCTGCGTAAGATGATGGATAGCGAGACCACCGAGAAAGACGCGTAAGGCCGGCATACCCGTGCCGCAGAGGTCAGGTATCTGCCTCGATATCGTTCGTCGGCACGCTCATGCCTTCATGTGCATGCCGTTAAACCTTCACAGGGAAGGCGCCAGACTCGGTTGCGCCGGCATCAGCCGGCCCGTACCCGCCAACGCGGCGCGCACGGTTTCGGGCGTGAACGGCGGCGCGACGATGCGTACACCTACCGCATCGTAAATCGCATTGGCCAAAGCTGCTGGCCCCGGCACCGAGGCGGACTCTCCGGCCCCCATCGGCGGCTCGCCCTGACGCGGCATGAGTACGACGTCCAGCGCAGGCAGTTCAGGGAAGGTCAGGATCGGATAGCTGCCCCATTCGCGGCTCGACACCTTGCCGTCCACGAAGCGCACGCGCTCCTTGAGCGAGCGGCTGAGCACCTGCACGACGTTGCCGTGCAACTGATGACGCACCCCGTCGGGGTTGACCATCGTGCCCGTATCCTGGCCGACTGTCACGCGCTCCACCGTCACCTCGCCGGTCACGCGATCGACGACGACATCGACAATCCACGCCGACCATGCGGCCCCGAAGCCGGGAAAGCGACTGTGCACATAGCGCGCGTAGGCCACACCGCGTCCACGCGCATGACGCGGCGCGGTGTCCCAGCGAGAGGTGTCGTGTGACCGAGGCGTCCAGCCCGCGCGTGCGGCGACCGCTTCGAGCAGTTCGATGGCGCGTTCGTCCTTGAGATGGCGCAGTTTGAATTGCAGCGGGTCGACGCCCGTGGCCGCCGCCATTTCATCGGCAAAGGCATCGTGGGCAAACGAGTTGGGCAACGCCGACACGCCACGGAACCATGAGGCGCGCACCAGCGGCGCCATATCGTCGCAAACGAAGCGGCGGTTCGGGCTCTCGTAAGGCGATACCGCCGTGCGGTCGCCCATTTCGAAGACGCCGCCCGTCGGCGGTGTCACACCGGTCAGCAGCGAGGCGAGGAGGGGCGCATCGTTGGACGGGTAGCGAGAGGCGAAGTCGTAGGCCAGCAACTCGCCGTCGCGTGTTGCCGCACCGCGAACCGTCACGACCTGGCCCGTGCCTTTCGGCTCCCAGAGATGTTCGTCGGCGCGCGACAGTTGCACGCGTACCGGCGCGCCCACGGCGCGTGAGAGGAGCAGCGCATCGCCGCAGACGTCGTCCGCGCAATTGCGGCCGTAACAACCCGATGCCTCCATGCGTACGATATCGATCTGCGATTCGTCGCGGGCGATCAACTGCGACAGGTCGTAGCGCAGCGAGACCGGGTTTTGTGTGCCGGACCAGACGGTGATTCGTCCGTCGTCCTCCGCGCGGTAGTCGGCCACTGCGCACGACGGGCCGATCGAGCCGTGCATCTGATAGGGCCAGACGTAAGTGCGTTCGAGTGTGACCACGTCATCGCGCGCGAAGACCGACGCCACGTCGCCTTCGTCAAGCAGTGCGCGACGCGTGGCCGGTGCGGCCGAGATTGCCGTCGCCGGGTCGTCCATGGCGGGCAGCGAGGGCAGGGGTTTCCATGTCACGCGAAGCTCTCGCGCCGCCTGAATGGCCTGCTCTTCACGTTGCGCGACAACCCCGATGAAGTCGCCGATCACGACGACCGCTTTGACCCCCGGCAAATGCATGACGGACGACGCGTCGACGCACAGCAGCGATGCCCCGACGAACGTGCCCGAATCGATGCCGCTATAAGGGGGGCGAACGACACGGCCGTGCAGCATGCCTGGCACGCGCACGTCGTGCACAAAGGTCAGTTCTCCGGTCGCCTTGGCCGGAAGATCGACGCGGCGCGACGATTTGCCGACGACGCGATAGGTGGCAGGGTCCTTGACCGGGGTTTCCAGATTCAGCACGAGCGCAATGCGTTCGCCGCGCACAAGTTCGGCGAAAGTGGCGCTGCATGCCAAGCCGCCAGCGGTTTCACCGAACACTCGTGCGCCATCGCAAGACAGTTGCTGCGCGGGAATGTCGAATCGACGGCTGGCCAGCCCGATCAGCGCATGACGTGCCTGCGCCGCCGCACATCGCAGCGGTACGGCGGAAATCTGAATGGTGGCGCTCGCGATGGTCGGGCCCTGATTGGGCGTTGCGTCGGTATGGCCGAGCTGCATCGACACCTGAGCGGCTTCGACATCGAGCTCTTCGGCCACGATCTGCGCGAGCGACGTGCGGATGCCCGTGCCCAGATCGACATGACCATTGAACGCGAGAATCCGTCCGTCGTCGAGCACGGCGACGAACACTTCGGCGACTTCGGGCACGAAGCTCGAATGGCTGCCCGGCTGACCGGGAGCGGGCTTGATGGGTTTGACGGGCTGGCGGATGACTGTCAGGCAGCCGTCGCGCGCCAGTAATTCGGTGCGATTCACAAGCAGATTCCTGTGGTTCGGCAAGTGCCGTCGCACCATGCCATTCGTCACGGTAGGGGGCCAATATTGGCCCGTCAATCACCCTGCGGCCGTTCTTCTCAACTTGCCAACCGTTCCCGCTATTCCTGCGATTCCTGCCGCATGTGCTCGCGATCACGGGCGCGCGGCGGGCTTTGTGCGTCAGCGAGCGCGCTTGTCGGCGGCCTCGATGGCTTCGATGGCGTCCGCCAGCGGCATCACGGCCGCATACTTCTGCTGCATGTCGAACAGGTTGGCCTCGTGCGGTGCGATGGCGCGATCGCCCACGCAGTCGGACAGCACCAGCGGCCGGAAGCCGTGCGACATGGCGTCGACCACGCTCGCGCGCACGCAGCCGCTGGTCACCGCACCCGCGACGAGCAGCGTCTGCACGGCACGCTGCGAGAGCCACGGTGCGAGCTGCGTGCCGAAAAATGCCGACGGCACGACCTTGCGCACGACCAGTTCACCCGGCGCGGGCGTCAGCTCCGGCACGATGGCGCTGTTCGGATGATCTTCGGTCAGGGTTGCCATGCCCGGCACCTTGAGCGAAAACACGTTGTCGTCGCTGCCGTCGTCGGCATACACGATACGGCTGTGCGCCACCGGCCAGCCGTTGCGACGCGCTAGCGCCAGCGCATCGACCGTGCGTGCGATGGCCTGCGGAATGTTGCCGCCGCCGAAGGTCTTCGGGTCGGCAAAACCGACCACCAGATCGATGATCAGCAAGCCGATATTGCCTCGGACCGGCAGCGGAGTGCCGAAGCCCTGGCGTTGATAGACATGGGCTTCGGCGTGTTGCGAGGTATCACTCATGACGTCTTGTCTCTGGGTTGGATGCGCGGCGCGATGCCGCACGGATCATTCGCTTTCATTCGTTCACGACCCGGCCGTCCTGCACGACGACGGCGTCGTCGAGCGACACCGTGCAGTGGCGCAGGGGGATGTCGATGTGGCACGTCGTGGTGCGGCTGCCGCCGCCTTCGTTGTTCGGGCCGAGCGAGAACAGGAAGTTGCCTTCGAAAGCGCGCGCATCCATGCCGATCGTCGCTTCGCGGTCGTACAACCCGAGCGTCGACCAGCGCGCCCTCGGTTGCAGCCCCCAGCCAATGTGCGAGATGGCATAGCCTTCGGGGTCGCGGAACGTCTCCATGTAGTCGCGCAGCAGCGCGGCGTCCACCCCGCCTTCGATGCGCGTGGCATATCCCTTTTCCACGGTCAGCACGATCGGCTCCGTGACATAGCGCTTTTGCGGCAGCAGAATGTCGCCGCGATCGATCACGATGGTGCCGTGCGCCGTGTGATCGTTCGGATACGAGAGGGCGAAGCCGCTCGGCCAGTGATCCCAGCGTCCCGGCTCGTCGACGAAGCCGTACTCGGCCGTCGGGCCGAATTCGCCCATCGGGCAGACCAGCGACGTACCGGCAGGCGACGTCACGCGCATCTCGCGCGCTGCGCTCAGTTTTTCGGCCGCGGCCAGCACGCGGGCCTTGTCCGCCAGCGTCGGCACCATGCGTGCCAGGACTTCCGGCGGCTCAACGGCGAGCAGGATCTTCGTGCCGCCTTTGAGAATGTCGTGCTGTTCCGGCGAGAACAGCAGCGTCATCAGATCGAGCACGAGGTCGCTGTGCTTGAGCGCGGCAATGGCGGCGCGGTTGCCCGTCAGCGGCGTGGTGCCGAGATAGGCCAGCGAGTCGCGGCTGAACGCCTTTTCGCCGTTCACGGGTGGCAGGTCGAGCCGGTTGACGATCGCGCCCATGGACTGCGTGGCGATCAGCGCGCACGACAGCGTTTGCGGATGTGTCGACGAGCTCGTGAGAATCGTGACGGTCTGCCCGGGCGTCAGCTTCGAGAGCGTGAGTACTTCCTTCCAGGCTTCGATCAATTGGTAATCGCTGATGGCCATCGTTTGACTCCTTGTTGACCTCTTGGTACAGCGCCTTCGTTGGGTTCTCGTGACGGTCGTGGCGTGATCGTCAGACGGCGACCGGCCCGCCGAGCGGTGCGCCGAGGAAGTCACCGAACGCCGCATAGAAACCCGCGGCGTTGTCCCACGGAATCATGTGGCCGGCGTTCGGCACACGCACGTGCTGCATGGCCGGCGTGGCGCGCTGCAATTCCGCAACGTCTTCGTCGCGCACCACGTCGCCGTTCTGCGCCGTGATGAGCAGCGACGGCACCCGCAATTGCGCGGCGTCGGCGTGGAAATCGTCGTGATGGAAACCTTCGTAGGACGCCAGCACGGCGCGTTCGTCGCAGGTGTGCAGCCATTCGGCGCGCAGCGTGCGCTCCTCCTCCGTCCATGTCGGACAGAAGGCGCGCATGCCCTCGGCATCGGTGCCCGCACGTGCGAGTGCCATCGAATCCACGTACCAAGGCAGCTTGCCCGGATACTCGCGGCGCCCCGGACCGGAGACCGGCGGATCGACCAGCACTACCGACACCAGACCGTGCGGCTCGCGCAGGGCGGCGCGTGCGGCGATGCGCGCGCCCATCGAGTGGCCCACGAGTATCACGCGCGTCAGCCCCAGGGCGGCAACGAGCGCCGCTACGTCATCTGCTTGTGCGTCGAGGCTGTAATCGAGGTCAGCCGAAGCGCTCGACAGGCCGCGTCCGCGAACGTCGAGCACGTAGGTGTCGAACTCGCGGCCGAACACCTCGCCGACGAAGCCCCATGTGATGGCCGGACTCGTAATGCCGGGAATAAGCACGATGGCCGGGCGCGATGCGCGCGCACCGTGTGCGCCGCCATAGCGCAGGTAATGCTGGCGAATGCCGTTGGCGGCCACATTGGCGCCGTACTGGAACGTGGAAGGCATGAGGCAGGCTCCGCGAAAGTCGTGATGTCGGGGCAGGAGGAGGGGCGGCGTGTCAGTACGCACCGGAGAGCAATGCCCCGGCGCCCGGCACGATCGGCTCCAGATCGAGCTCGCGCAGCATGGCGTAGGTCGTGGCGATTGCCGCCGTAATCACGGGCTTGCCCGTCATGGCTTCGACCTTCGACACCGCCGGCAGCGACGGCATCTGCACGCACGCCGAAAGCACGATGGCGTCGGCATCGTCGTAGGGCAGCGTCTTGACGATGTCCGGCAGACGGCTCGGATCATGACGGCCGACGTCGAGGTTGTCGGGAATTTCGAGAGCGCGATAAGCGATGACTTCGAAGCCTTCGTTACGGATGTAATCGACGACCAGTTCGGTGAGCGGCACCATGTACGGCGCCACCACGACGATGCGCTTGGCACCGATCACGCGCAGCGCATCGACCAGCGCACCGGCGCTCGTGAGCACCGGGGCCGCGCCGCCATTCTCGACGGTCTTCTCCGTCAAACGCTTCTGCGACACGCGGTGATAGCCGTGACCCATGGCCATGATCGCCACGAGGCAGGCGTAGCCGAGCACGTCCACACGCGCATCGCTCAGCTCCAGCGCGCAGCGATCCGATTCGGCGTCCATGGCCGCGAGCTCTTCCTTGACCACTTTTTTCATGCGCATGCGGCTCGAATGGAACGTGAAGCGCTCGGGGCGGATCGTCTCGCGCAGCCGCAGCATCGCGGGAATCTCGGTTTCCATGGTGGTGTTGGAACTCGGCACGATCTGGCCGATGCGGAATTGCTTGGTCATGACGGCATTCTCCCGAAGGGTTGGGCGACCCGGCTGGCGCACGGTAGCAATACCATGCACACGCCATAAATGGTCAAGGTGCGAGAAACTCTAGCGCACACATTATATTTTCGCAACACAAGACAAAATCCTCGCTGCCGCGCATGAAGCCGCATGAATCAAGGAGTTTGCGTGAATTGATCGATCTTCATCGGGGCAAACCCTGACGTGACATTTTTCTTCTTGCGATCAAAATTTATCGTGTGTACGCTTTGATTCATCGAACTCAACCAGCCCGGATGTTCCCCCGATTCACGGCTAAGCCGGGCGCACGATCAGGAGCTTTCATGAGCAAACCACGCATCGCCGTTATCGGCGCAGGCCTGGGCGGCACGGCGGCCGCCGGTCTGCTGGAGCGCAGCGGCTACGACGTTGCGCTGTATGAGCAGGCCCCGGCCTTCTCGCGTCTGGGCGCCGGCATTCACCTGGGGCCGAACGTGATGAAGATCATGCGTCGCCTGGGTATCGAAGATGCGCTCAACGTCATGGGCTCGCACCCCGACTACTGGTACAGCCGCGACTGGAAGACGGCCGAGGCGATGTCGCAGATTCCGCTGGGCGAGTTCGCATTGAAGACCTACGGTGCGACCTATCTGACGGTGCATCGCGGCGACTTTCACGAGTTGATGACGCGCGCCGTCTCGCCGGGCACCATCCGCTTCGGCAAGTGCCTGCAATCGGTGGAGGACACCGGTCGCGAAGTGCGCATGACCTTTACCGACGGCACCGTCGAGACGGCCGATATCCTGATCGGCGCCGATGGCGTGAACTCGAAGGTCCGCGAGCATCTGCTGGGCGCGGAGCCGCCGCGCTACACGGGGTATGTCGCGCATCGCGCCGTGTTCCCGGCATCGCTGCTCGGCAACAAGCCTTACGACATGTGCGTGAAGTGGTGGTCGGAAGATCGTCACATGATGGTCTACTACGTGACCGAGAAGAAGGACGAGTACTACTACGTGACCGGGGTGCCGCAGAAGGAATGGCCGGCTGGCGTGTCCATGCTGCCGAGCAGCCGCGAGGAGATGCGCGAAGCGTTCGCCGGCTACCACGCCGACGTGCAGCATCTGATCGAGGTCTCGCCGACGATCACCAAGTGGCCGCTGCTCGAACGCGATCCGTTGCCGCTGTGGAGCCGTGGCCGTCTGGTCATGCTGGGCGACGCCTGCCACCCGATGAAGCCGCACATGGCGCAGGGCGCGGCCATGGCGATCGAAGACGCCGCCATGCTTACGCGCTGCCTGAACGAAGTGGGTGTCACCGATTACGGCAATGCCTTCGCGCTCTACGAGGCGAACCGTGCGGCGCGCGCCTCCGAGGTGCAGCGCGTGTCCCACAACAATACCTGGCTGCGCACCAATGAGGACCCGGCCTGGGTGTTCGGTTACGATGTGTTCGAGATCCCCCTCGTCCCCGCTTCCTCGCGCACGGTTGCGCCGCCGCTGAGCGCCGTCGCCTGACTTGCAGGCACAGGACTTGCATGAACCTGCGGGGTGAGGCGTCCGGTACGGACGGCGTCACCCCGATTTTTCGTCTGCGAGTAATCCATGGCCGTATCGAATACCGTCGCAGGACCAGTCACGCTGTGCGTGAACGGCGAGCGCCACAGCGTGGCGGATGCGACACCGGACACGCCGCTGCTCTACGTGCTGCGTAACGATCTTGCGCTCAACGGCCCGAAGTATGGCTGCGGGCTTGGTCAATGCGGCGCGTGCACGGTACTCGTGGACGGTCAGCCCACGCGCTCATGCGTGGTACCGGTCAGCATCGCTCGCGAACGCGAGGTCACCACGCTCGAAGGGCTGGGCCGGATCGATGATCTGCATCCGATCCAGCGCGCTTTCATCGACGAGCAGGCGGCGCAGTGCGGGTATTGCCTGAACGGCATGATCATGAGCGCCAAGGCGTTGCTCGATCGCAATCCCACCCCCGACGACAGCGAGATTCACGCCGCATTGCGCTTCAATCTGTGCCGCTGCGGGACACACTACGAAATCGTCAAGGCCGTGCATCGCGCGGCGCAATACCTGCGACATGACACGGATCGATAGCGTCGATGGCGTCCCTCGTGACGATAGCGACGCGCACCGCGTCGCGCCCGCCGGCAAGGCCGATGCACTTCCCGCCACCGGGAGTGCCTTCGGATCGCCGACGCCGGACGACGGGCCGCATGCGACCTACGGCTGGCCGACGCTTGACGGCGATGCCGTCGCCCGGCTCGATGTGACGGCGCGCACGCGTGCCGACGGCACACTGCGCACCTGGGACTACCGGGCAGAGGTATCCAGCGATGCCACTCCCGGCGACGCTGCGCCTCCCATGATGGCATCGCAGGACACAGCACTGCCGCCACCGCAGCTTTATCGTCATGACGTCAGCGCCATGCAGGTGAGCGACGTCGGCCATCGAATTCCGCCGCAAGCGCACACGTTTGCGCGTGAATCGTTCATCGACGAAGCGGCAACGGACGCCGGGTACGACCCGGTCAGCTATCGCCTGCACCATCTCGATCCCCGGCAAGACGCCGGTGCACGTGAGGTCATCCGCATGGTGGCGCAGCGCGCCGCGTGGGGACTGCCGGAGCGCGCCGATGCGCCAGCCGTACCGGAGGGCTGGCGCCGCGGCCGGGGTTTCGCATTCGATGGTGGCGCCTCTGACGCGACGGACGGCGCGCCGGACGCCTGGTCGGCGTGGATCGTCGATCTGGACGTCAACCCGCAATCGGGGGACATTGCGATTCGCCGCGTGGTCGCCGGTGCCGCGACGGGCAAGCCTGACGCCGCCCCTCACGTGAGCGGTCTGCCCGCGTGGCAGATCACCGACGCGATGCAGCGTGCGCTGGGCATGGCATGGCACGCCGAAGCGGCGCACGACGAAACCGGTACCGATAACCCCAACGACAATCAGGCAGCCGTTGCGCTCGCGCTGCAACGCGCGCTGACGCAGGCCAGCGAGATGCCGGATGGCGCGCATGTGCCTCACGAGCTCTCGGAGGCTGACGCTCGCCGTCTGGCGAACGCCTCGGCGTCGGCTGCTGCCGCCATCGCCAATGCCTTGTTCGACGCGACTGGCGTGCGCCTGCGTCGGCCGCCGTTCGATCCGGCCAGCCTGCGTCAGGCGTTTCGCGATCCGGTCGCAGCAGAGATTGCCGGGGTGGCAAATGCCCCCGCCGACCGGCGTCGCCCGGCGCGCTGGCGTCGCTGGCTCGCGGGCGGTGGCATCGGCGGACTGATCGGCGGGCTGGTCGGACTCGCCTGCGCCATGCTGCCCGGACCGGCGGAAATTGCCCCCATCTCGGCGGCAGACAACACGTTGTGGTCTGCTGCGACGCTGGAGCGCGGACGACAGGTCGCCCTGGCCGGCGACTGCGCCGTCTGCCATACGACCCGGGGCGGCGCGACCAATGCCGGTGGCCTCGCGCTGGAAACACCGTTCGGCACCGTCTACTCGACCAACCTCACGCCCGACCCCGAGACCGGTATCGGTCGCTGGTCGTATGCCGCCTTCGCGCGCGCCATGCGTGAGGGCATCTCCCGAGACGGCTCGCATCTGTACCCCGCATTTCCGTACACGTCGTTTGCCAAAATGAGCGAGCCGGACATGCTCGCGCTGTACGGGTATCTGATGTCGCAACCGGCCGTCTCGAATACGCCGCCGAAAACCGAACTCCCGTTCCCGCTCAATCAACGACGTCTGGTCGCCGGGTGGAACTGGATGTATCACGACACCGCGGAATATCGTCCCGATCCGTCGCAGTCGACCCTGTGGAATCGCGGTCGTTACCTTGTCGACGGCGCGGGGCATTGCGGGGCCTGCCATACGCCGCGCAACATGCTCGGCGCCGAGCGCGACAAGCTGTATCTGCGCGGCGGCGAAGCGGAGGGCTGGCGTGCGCCGCCGCTCGTTGGTACCCCCGACACGCCGGTGCCGTGGACCGAGGCGGCGCTCTTCGATTATTTGCGCACCGGCTTTTCGCCGGAGCACGGGGTCGCCGCGGGTCCGATGGCGCCCGTGGTGTCCGGACTCGCTGCGTTGCCCGAATCCGACGTGCGCGCCATTGCGCATTACATCGCGTCGCTGTCGCCGCAACCCGACACCGCCAAGGTGGCCGATCTCGTGCGTAATCGCGCTGCGGGTGTGGACATTGCGACCACGCTCGGACTCGAGAACGGTCGTCGCGCTTTCGAGGCCGCCTGCGCCGTTTGCCATACAGATTCGGGCGGCGTGGGGCACTTTGGCGTGCGACCGCTGATGGGACTCAATACGAGCGTCAGTCAGGCCAGCCCCGACAACCTCATGCATGTGCTGATGAACGGCATCGATCAGCCCGCGACGGAAGGCCTCGGCTACATGCCCGGATTCCGCGACGCTTTCGACGATCGCCAGATGGCCGAACTCGCCGCCTACATCCGCACGCGCTACGCCCCCGACCAGCCCGCATGGGAAAACCTGAGCGGCGCCGCTGCCCGTGCGCGCGCCGCACACCATCCCTGAGCGTTCGCCCGATTTACGGAGCCCCCCATGCACAGCGTCGATCGCGAAGTTCTCGATTTGCGATCCGCGCGAGGCGTATCGGGACGGCTGGCATACGCCCGGCACGACGCTGGTGCGCACGATGCCGGGCGATACCGTCGTCGGGATGCGTCCCGATGCGCGCATGGCGGTCGTGGCGCTCACGCACGACCCCAAGCTCGACGATCTCGCGCTGGTGGAGGCGTTGATGTCGCCGGCGTTCTACGTCGGTGCGATTGGTTCGCGTCGCAACAACGAGAAGCGTCGCGAGCGGCTGGCATTGTTCGGGGTGACGCCCGAGGCGCTTGCGCGGTTGCGCGGCCCTGTCGGGTTGTATCTGGGCGGGCGGACGCGGCCGGAGATTGCGGTGTCGATTGCGGCGGATCTGACCGCTCGTCGACATCGTCTTCCTGTGACGTCGCTCATAGACGTGGAGGCGGGTAAAACGCTCGTCGGCTGAAGCGCAATGCCTCAGCCGACGAGGTTGTGCGAATCATGTGAGTCATCCGATTCGCACAGCCTTCACTTCAAGCTATCTTTAACGATTTACGACGTGCTTCGGGTACGCCAATGCCAGCGCGCAACCGATCAGCATGCACGCAGCAAATCCGTAAATGCCTGCCGATTGTGTGTGGAAGGTGTCGCGCAGCCAGCCGATGAAGTAGGTACTCAGGAAGCCGCCCAGGTTCGCCAGCGAGCAGGCGAACGCGATGCCTGCTGCCGCAGCCGCCCCTTTCAGGAACGTCGACGGTACCGCCCACACCACCGGCATGGCAGCCGCCGCGCCCAGATTGATCAGCGAGAACAGAAGGACCGTCATTGCCGTGCCGTGTGAGCCGCTGGCAAAGATGAACATGGCGACTGCCGAGAGCAGGAAGGGCAGCACGATGTGCCAGCGGCGTTCGCGCAGTCGATCCGAGCGGGCGCCCCAGACCAGCACGCCGATAACGGCCAGCGCGTTGGGAATCGCCATCAGCCAGCCGATCGTGTACGGGTCCTTGACGCCGGTGTCTTTCAGAATCGTCGGCAGCCAGAAGCTCACGCCATACAGGCCGAGCAGCACGCACAGGTCGATCAGTCCCAGCATCCACACCTTCACGTCGGAGAACGCGGCGCCGAGATTGTGACGCTTTTGTACATTGGCGTCCTTGTCGAGGTTGGCGACGAGCAGCGCTTTTTCCTGCGGCGTGAGCCAGCGTGCCGACGCGATGTCGTTCGGCAGATAGATGAAGATCGCAATGCCCAGCACGACCGACGGAATGGCCTCGATCACGAACAGCCATTGCCAGCCGCCAAAGCCATGGGCGCCGTCGAACATCTGCATGATCCAGCCCGACAGCGGACTGCCGATCATGCTCGAGAGCGGCAGGCCGACCATGAACAGCGCGATGATGCGTGCGCGTCGCTCATCCGGATACCAGCGCGTGAGATACAGCAGCACGCCCGGCAGAAACCCGGCTTCGGCTACGCCCAGCAGGAAGCGCAACACATAGAACTGCGTGGGTGTCGAGACGAAGGCCGTCGCGCCCGAGATCAGGCCCCACGTGACCATGATCCGCGCGATCCAGAGCTTCGCGCCGACCTTTTGCAGAATCAGGTTGCTGGGCACCTCGAACAGTATGTAGCCGGCGAAGAACAAACCGGCGCCCAGCCCGTAGACCGTATCGCTGAACTGCAATGCACTGAGCATTTGCAGTTTGGCCAGCCCGACGTTGATGCGATCGAGATACGCCGCGAAATAACAAAGACAGAAGAAGGTGATGAGACGCACCGTGACCTTGCGGTAGACCGCGTCGGTGTCGGCGCTCGACGTGGCCACAGCTTCAACCACATTTGGCGTTGAGATATAAGACATGGCGATTCCCGATGACTGTAAGGGATGGGTGAATCGTCCGCCCGGCGAGAATTCGGGCGTGTGCGCTCGGCACTGACGGATGTATAGCACGAACAAAAAGTGTATGCGCTACAAAAATAAGAGGTCCGCCGATGACCTGAAGTCGTCAATTACCGCTCTCGCCAATGCCGGAAAGGCCGTAAATTAAGGGCCTATCAAAGACATAGGGTTTTTCTCTACCGATAAGGGGAATTGTTTTCCTTGAAGGCGCAATTTTAAGTGTGTACGCTACTAATAACCCTTCCGAGTCCTGACTGAGGAACCGCCATGTACGACCGTTTTGCTGTTGACCGCCTGATCGACCTGTGGCTCACCGAAGACATTGGTTATTGCGACCTCACGGCGCAGACCATGATCGACGAATCTGCGACTGGTGCTTTTGTCATGAACGCCCGTGAACCGGTGATCGTTGCCGGTATTCAGGTGGCTGCGCGAATTTTCGAGCGTTACGATCCGACGCTCAAGATCGATGTGAAAGTGCGTGACGGTGAGCATGCCCCGAAGGGTGCGATCCTGCTGCACGTGTCGGGTAACGCCCGCAGCATTCTCACGGCGGAGCGCACTGCACTGAACATCGTGCAGCGCATGAGCGGTATCGCCAATGAGACGGCGCGTTATGTCGCCGCCATCGAAGGCACGCGTGCCCGACTGCTCGACAGCCGCAAGACGACGCCGGGTCTGCGCATGCTGGAAAAGCACGCCGTGAGCTGTGGCGGCGGGCTGAACCATCGCCTGGGGCTGGATAACGGCGTGATGATCAAGGACAACCACATTGCGGTGGCCGGCAGCATCAAGGCCGCAGTGTCGCGTGCGCGCAAACTCGTGCCGATGCTGACCAAGGTGGAAGTGGAGTGCGACCGCCTCGATCAGGTGAGCGAAGCGCTTGAGACCGACGTGGACGTGATCATGCTCGACAACATGTCGGTCGAAGACATGAAGACGGCGGTTGGCATGATCAATGGCAAGTGCAAGGTGGAAGCGTCGGGCGGGATTCGTCTGGATACGATTCGTCCGATTGCCGAGACGGGCGTCGACTACATTTCGACGAGCAAGATCATGCAGTCGGCCCCGGCCGTCGATATCGGCCTGGACGAAGCCTGATCCTGGCATCGACATCTACCGACACTCGACACGCCGATGCCGACCATGACGCGCCCCGGGATTTTCTTCTTCGTGGTCGGCCCCAGTGGGGCCGGCAAGGACACGCTGATCGACGGGGCGCAGGCGCGCTTCGCCGACAGTGGCCGGTACGTGTTCGCGACACGTACGATTACCCGTCCGGGCGACGCCCCGGGTGAGGCGCACATCGGCGTGACCGAAGCCGAGTTCGCCGCCCGAGATGCGCAGGGCGCGTTTCTCGTCACGTGGCAGGCACATGGGCTGCACTACGGGCTCGATGCCACGCTGCGTGACGATCTTGCGCAGGGCCGTCACGTGGTGGCCAATGGGTCCCGGGCGATTCTGCCCAAGCTCATTGGCCGGGTGCCGCGTCTGATTGTCATCGAGGTCAGTGCACCTGCCGAGGTGCTTGCTATGCGCATCGCCGGGCGCGGGCGCGAGACGCCTGAACAGATCGTCGCGCGACTGGCTCGCACCGTCACGGCCTATCCGACGGAAGTGCCGCTCGTGCGCGTGTCGAACGACAGCACCAGTGACATCGGCATCGCGCGTTTCGTCGAAGCGTTGGAGACGTGTGCGGCGCCCCCCGAGAGTCTGGGGTTGGCGGAAGCCAAGCGTGCCGGTGCAACGCTTGACGAGGCGTCGTGGACGTTACTCCTCGACGACCTGATGCACGAGCGTTATGCGCCGGAAGAGGGCGAGGCGCTACTACGGCTGTTGATCGAAGGGCTGGACGACAACGAGATCGTTGCGCTGACGCGTGCCCGCACGCGATGGATGCCGCGTATCGATTGGGGACGTCCGATCGTCGTCGACAAGCATTCAATGGGCGGTGTGCCGGGCAGTCGTATCACGCTGATCGTGGTGCCGCTGGTCGTGGCTTACGGGTTGTGCATGCCGAAGACGTCGTCGCGTGCGATTACGTCGGCGGCGGGAACGGCCGACGCGATGGAGGCGGCGACACGCGTCGATCTCGACGCGACCGAAATGCGTGCAGCGGTGGCGCAGGCCGGGGGCTGCATCGTCTGGAACGGTCGTCTCAATCACTCTCGCGTCGACGACGTGACCAACGCGATGGTTCGACCGCTCCGGCTGGATACGCGCAGATGGTCTGTCGCATCGATACTTTCCAAGAAGTTCTGTGCCGGTGCCACGCACGTGGTGGTGGATCTGCCGTGGGGGCCGCAGGCCAAGATGGCGGACGAAGCGCAGGCGCGCGAACTTGGCGCGCTGTTCGAGCGGGTCGGGGCAGCGTTGGGCATGACCGTGCAGGCATTCGCCACCGACGGCCGTGCGCCGATCGGTCGAGGCATCGGCCCGGCGCTGGAACTGCGCGATGTGTTGCAGGTTCTGGACAATGACGCTGCTGCGCCGGCCGATCTGCAGGCGAAAGCGCTGACGTTCGCGTCACGGATTTTGTCGTGGGATCCGGCGCTTGGCGGCGATGTCGTCAAGGCGCGGGTTATCGCGGAAGCATTGCTGACGGATGGCTCGGCGCGTCGCGCGTTCGAACGTATCGTTGAATCACAGGGACGAAAACCTTATGCGACGCCTTCCACGGAATTCGTGAACGTCGTGGCAACGTCAGACGGTGTCGTCGCGGCTATCGACGGCTGGGAGATTTCCGGCATCGCCCGCGACGCCGGTGCGCCCGAGGATCTGGGGGCGGGTGTGGATCTGCTTTGCGCTGTTGGGCAGCGGGTGAAGGTCGGTGATGTGCTCATGCGCGTGCATGGCGGCGATCCGCAACGTCTGGCAGCGGCTGCAGCTCGTGCAGCGGTGGCGAGTGGGGTGTTGGTGGGGTGAGGTCGCAGTCGCTCGATGGAAAATGGGGAGAATAATCGTTATCCCGTCCTCGGCATATGTGCTCCCCATGGGACCAAGCTGCTCCCATTTGATGGCCCCCGGCAAGTAGGTGATAAGCGATGAATTTCATTCGTTCACGATCCTATCTTCACTAGCGCTGACTTTATCCTTTAGCGAGCGTAGGTTCTCCCGGAAACAGTCCTTTAAAGTATCCCCGCTAAGGCTGTTTCAAGTTGAATGCCGTCATTCAAAGCCCTGCGCCCAAGTTGCCGCAATTGGAGCGCTTCCCGCTTTTGACGCCATATCAATTCGACTCAGTAGGATCTTCACCCTTCAGTTCCGCAAACTTCGCCGCCATAGTCGGGTTCCCGCGTGTCAGTTTCTTGACGGTGAGGTCTTCGGCTTTGTCGTTCGCCAGCCGCAGGTTATTGGCCGACTTGTAAAGCGCATCCTTGGTCTTTTCCAGATCCTTGATGGCTTCGTCGATGCGCTTGACGGCTTCTTCGAAACCGTCGGAGGCCAGACGCCAGTTACGGCCAAACGAGGTCTTGAAGTCGTCCAACTGGCTCTCGAAGCGAGTGATGTCCAGATTCTGCGCTTTCACGAGGGCCAGCTCGGACTTGTAGCGTAGTGAGTTCATGGCCGCGTTGCGCAGCAGCGTAATCATCGGGATGAAGAACTGCGGCCGCACCACGTACATCTTTGGGTAGCGGTGCGAGACATCGACGATCCCGCTGTTATAAAGCTCGCTATCAGGCTCCAGCAGCGAAACCAGCACCGCGTATTCACAGCCTTTCTCCGAACGGTCCTTGTCCAGCTCTTTGAAGAAGTCTTCGTTCCTTTTCTTCGTAGCCGTCTGGTCGTTCTCGTTTTTCATCTCGAACATGATAGAGACGATTTCCGTTTGCGCGTCGTCGCTCTCGCGGAAGATGAAGTCGCCTTTGCTGCCGCCGCTGGCGTCGTTGTCTTTCTCGAAATAGGCACGCGGAAAAGCACTGGCGCGGATGCGGTTGAATTCGATTTCGCAATGCTGTTCCAGCGTCTCGCCGACCATCTTCGTCGAGAGTTTTGCCTTCATGTCGCGCAGACGCTCAATGGCTTCGTCCCGGTCCTTGAGCTGGGTTTCGTACTTGTCCTTGAGCGATTTTTCAGCCAGTTCCTTTTCCAGTGCGGCGCGGTCCAGATTGTTTCTGAGCGCGTCCCGCTCTTGCTGAACTTTGCCCACGGCCTCGGTAATTGCCAACTGGTGGCTGACTGACGTCGCATCCAACTGCGATTTCAACGTTTGTAATGCAAGTTCTTTGCTGGTGACGGCTTTTTGCAGCTCGGTGTCCAATCGGGCCTGAGCCAGCTCGGCCTGAGATTTTTGTTCGGCCTGGGCCTGATGCAACTGCTGCGCAAGTTCGTCACGCTGCTTTTGTACATCGTTGACGGCTTTGGTCACGGCCAGTTGGCGTGCCATGACTTCGCCGTCCAATTGAGCCTTGAGTCTCTGGATTTCGACATCCTTGGCCGCAGCGGTTTTCTCCAGCTCGACCTGCAACCGCGCCGCTGCCAGCTGTTCGGCGCTTTGCTGCTCGCTTTGCGCTTGCATCAACTGGTGGAGCAGCCCATCACGTTCCTTTTCGAGTCCGCTCAGGGCCTCGGTCACAGCCAGCCGGCTGGCCATGGCGGCCGCTTCCAACTGGTTCTTGAGGTCCTGGATTTCGGCATCCTTGTTGGCGGCGTTGCTCGTCATTTCACCGGCCAGCCTGGCTCGTTCCAGCGCGACGGCATTCTGCTTTTCCTGCTCGGCCAGCCGCAGCCGCTCGTGCAACTGCTTCTCCAGTTCTTCGCGCTGCTTATCGAACTCGCTGTCGCGGACCTGCTTTTGAATATCGGCGTAGCCAGCTTCGTCGATCTTGAACGCCTTTTTGCAATGAGGACAAATGATTTCGTGCATGGAGTGTTCCGAAGCGCAGATGCGCAGCGTTAGGCTGCTTGTATAAAAAACCTGGATGCCTTGCTATTGGGGACAGGCTGAGTCCCCCCCGAAGCTCGCGAGCAATGCCTCGTATGAATCCTTATCGGGTCATCGTGACCCTGAATCCTCAACCCGCCACCGCCTCCTCAACCACGGGCTGCTTCGGCAACGTAATCGTAAACGTCGTCCCGACACCAACCTGACTGGTGACGTCGATCGTCCCTTTATGGAATTCGATGGCGGCGTACACCACGGCCAGTCCTACGCCGGAGCCGTCTTCCAGCACGGCGTTACTGCGTGAGCGGAACGACATCTGGAAGATCTCCTTGAGTTCTTCCTCCGGGATACCCGTGCCGTTGTCTCGCAGCACGACCTCGAACGCTTCGCCCTTATCCGACACGCTCATGTCGATGGCAGGCTGCGCCATCGTGTACTTCGTCGCGTTGCTCACCAGATTGATGAACGCGTGGAACAGCACATTGCTGTCGCCGATCATCTGGCTGTCCATCCCCTGCGGGGCCTGCACCGTGATCGTCGCATTCGGGAACATGTCGGCGCCCACGCCTCGCACGTCCTCCAGCAAGGCCACGAGCGAGAGTTCGGCGCGCTTGCCAAACTTCGGGTCGTCCAGCGATGCACTCTGCGCTGCGTCCAGCCAGTTCTGAATGAGATTGTTCAGCTTGGCCACCGCCTCGCGAATCTTCGTGTAACGCGGACGGGAATCCGTCTCCTCATTGCGCGGGCTGAGCAGCCGCTGCGCATGACCGTCGATCACACTCAGCAGCGTGCGGAATTCGTGCGTCGCCATCGAGCGGAACGTCTTCTGGAAGTTGTTCAGCCGCTCCTCATTCGCCAGCGCGCGCTGCAAGATCGTGTTCTTCGCCGTCGCAAGCTTCTGATTGCGCACCAACGACGCCGTACTGTCCTGAATCTTCGACAACGTGCGAGACAGCGCCCCGATTTCGTCGCCGCGCGACAGCCACGGCAGCCGCAGCTTGTCCTTGCCCGCCACCGCGTTCCCCGCCATCCGGATCAGATGCGTGAGCGGCCGCAGAATCACCGCATCCACATAGATCAGGCACAGCAGCGTCACGACGATCATCGCGACGATCAGTCCATCGATCTTCAGCAGATGCTTGCGGGCGTCGGTGTTCTTCGCCTCGACATCCCGGATCAGCGACTCGGTGCTGCGAAACACCAACGCCCCGAAAGTGCTGTTCGCCTGCGTGTACTTGGCGCTCGATTCCCCGCGATACAGCCGGGCCGCGTCATTCAGCTTGCCGCCTTGCGCCAACTGGAACACCTGATTCGACGTCCGGCGGTACTGCGCCCATTGCGACTGGAACTTCGAGAAGGCGAGACGGAATTCGTCGTGCACCAGCACCTTTTGATAACGCTCGGACGCAGCCTTGATCTTGTCGTCGAACTCGCCTGCCGCCGTGCGGATATCCGCCAGCGCCTTGGGCGACATGGGCGCCAAGGCCTCCGACTCGACCGTGCGGAAGTCGGAAATGTAATCGTTGAGTTCTTCGAGAACGCTGAGGTTCTCGATCTGTGCGCGCTCGGCCGCAATGGCACGTTGCTGCGCGGAATCGACCTGATAGTGCACCGCGATGCCCACGGCGATCATCGCCACGAGGCATGCCGCGAGCAGGAGATACATCCGCCCCCGGATGGGAAGCGATTGACCGGTCGATGAAGATGAGGAAGACGCTTTTGACATGCGTAGAAGGGGAGAAGGCCCGGCGCGATAACGCGCTCAGAGCTGAATGATGTTGAGCAGGGCGGCGCGAACCACGGCTTCCGTGCGCGTGGCGACGTTCAGCTTTTCGCGGGCGTTATCGATATGGAAGTCGACCGTGCGTTTCCCCAGTTCGAGAATCATCGCGATCTCGGCCGACGTCTTGCCCTTGGCCGACCATTGCAGCACTTCCACTTCTCGCCGGGTAAGACCGAACGGCAGCGGCGTGCCCTCCGGGGCCTCCTCATGCTCGGTGTATTTGCGGATCACCGTGTCGAGCACGTCGAAATCCACCGGCTTGAGCATGTACTCGTCGGCGCCGGTACTGTGCCCGCGCATGATGGATTCCTTGTCGGCATTGCCCGTCAGGAAGATGAAGGGAATCTTGCGCTCACCCTGAATGATGCCCCGGGCGCTTTCCAGAAACTCGAAGCCAGTCATGCCCGGCACGTTCACGTCGCACACGATGATGTCCGGCATGAATGCCGCAAGCGTAGCCAATGCCGCCGAGAAATCGTGCGCCACTTTCACGACATAGCCCCGATCCGTCAGATCCTCGCGAATCAGGTCTGCCGAATCGTGGTCGTCCTCAATGCAAAAGACTTTGGTGGGAGATGACATCCCGCTGGCCCCGGTTTTTTTAATGGAATGCCGAAATCGTACTAAAAAAATCACCGGACGACGAATTTCGGTCAATAACATCGACACGTCATAGAGAAAAGGACCGCTGGGCGGTCCTTTTCGGGGATGTGTCGGCATGTGTCGTTCAGCACTGAAAGGGCAGCAGATGACCGAACTGGTGATAAAGCTCGGAAATGCCGTAAGCGAGCGCGCGAACCATGGGGAATCTCCTTGTGTTGGTAGGGGCGGGCGTGGGGGCTTCAGTTCAGGCAAAGCGCGGCAGCACTTCCAGGGCAATGTTGAGCGCAATACGTGCCAGCGATTCCAGGTGGTCGATCATGGCTTGTTCTCCTTGCGTGTGCGCAATGTCCGGCTCAGTAGCCGAAGACGTGACCGACGTGGATGGCGCACTGCATGCCGGTCTCGATGCAGGTGTCGTTGTAGAAGAGGCTGTCGACGAGGTTGAGGAGGAGGCTCATGGTCGTGTTCTCCGGTATGGGGTGAAGGGGGAGGCGCTGCGATCAGCCGAAGATCGGGGCGATGGTGCCGATCAGGCCGAGAACCGAGGCGAAGCCGTAGGTGATGAGTGCGGGCATGGTGTTTCTCCTTGAGTCGATATTGAGTCAGTTAAGTCGCTTTGGCGGCTGGCGCTGCGTGCTTGCTTCGTTGTCGTTTCGCTGCGTTGGCCGTTGAGTGAAGTATCGTCATCACCCCCCGACGGCGAAACTGTGATTAATACAGGCGAGACCGATTTCGCCGCTGTTGAGGACTTCAAAAAGAAAAAAGTGCTTATCCCACAAGGGTTTGGCGGTGATCGGCGCCGAACCCCGTATAAATCGCAGTGACGTCGCGCAGGGCGCTCCGTACCATTCGCATCGCATTACAAAGCCTTACAAAAGCGATAAATGGATACGGAGTACTGAATGAGGACGATTCGGATGACCAGCGTCGCGTTTGCGGCGCTTTGCACCATGACGTCGGCCGCGCAGGCCTACACGACTATCGATATTGAAGACCGCTACGGCACGCCTTTCATCCAGGCGCGGCTGTTTTCCCCGACGGACGGGGCTTTTGCCGACAACGGCGTCGAGAACCAGTTTTCGACGGGCACGCTCTCGCCGCTGGAAATTCAGCAGATTCGCGGCGCATTGAACTATTGGGCCGAAGTCATCAAGGTGACGCCGGGCAGTTCGCCAGCCATCATCAACGTCGGCATGAGCACGGAGAAGGGCGCGCATGCCTTCAGTCCCTACCTGTTCGAGGCGAACGACCCAACCGCGACAGGCGACCAAAATCCCACGCTCGTGCAGGCGGTGTTGCAGAACAGCCCGCAGGTGCGCGCCACCTATCACGGCGCTCACGGTGAAATCACCCTGGGGGACATGGACTTTTCGACGGCCCCGTACGCGGCCTCACAGATCCCGTTGAACGCACAGGCCGATATGCCGGCCGTGATGTTGCATGAGGTGGCCCACGCATTGGGCGTTGCCGCCAACGTGCATGAAACGACGGTGTCCTCCAACCTGCATACGAACCAGTTCGCGACAGTGCTCGACGCCTGGTCGGCGCACCTCTACGACGACAATGACCGTCAGGCGCAGCCGGGGCAGAATATTCTGACGCCCGAGAATGTGGGCACGGTAGACCCCACGGCGTTCGACGCGCGCAAAGATACGGCGTATTTCGCGGGCGATCACGTCAAAGAAGTGCTCGATGGCGCCATGAAGGGCATCCCGGTACGGGCGATGGCGGAGGGTGATATTTATGATTCGCCGATCTTCTCGCACATCGAGCTCAAGAACAGCCTGATGAGCCATCAGTCATACCGCAACTACACGGCGTTCATGGAGGCCGAACTGGCGGCGCTGCAAGACATCGGCTATGACATCGACCGGCGCAATTTCTTCGGGCGCTCGATCTATAACGACGGCCTCACCGTCGTGAACGACAACCCGTTCTTCGGGCGCAATGCGGACGGCACCGCCTACGTGCCGAATACTTACAACACGGCGACGCTGGGTCTCGGTCTGCACATTTACGGCAGCAACAACACGGTGTCGCAGCGTGCCGATCTGCTGAGCGCGGGGGCGGGCGGCGCAGGCATTCGGGTCGACGGCGTCGGGAACAACGTCACCGTGCTGCCGGGAACGCGCGTCTATGCCGACGGCAACAACGGACGCGGCGTGATGTTCGCGTACGGGAAAGACCATACGTTTGTGCAGCGCGGCGACGTGCAGGCACTCGGCGAGAACGGTATTGCCGCCAGCTTCGACTTCGGCCATAACGCGCTGGGCGATTTCGGTGATACGGGCTATAACGGCGACTATCGAGGTTCGTATATCTATGTGAAGTACGACGCCAGCCAGAACCTGCTGCCGCTGCTCGACGAACTCGACGGCCCGCTTGTGACGCGCGCCGACATCACCGGCCGACTCGCAGGCACGTACGCCTCGCTGTATATGTCCGAGAACGGGTACGTCGGGCAGATCAACATCATGCGTGGGGCGGCGCTTTACGGCGACATCATCTCGAAATACGCCCAGCGTGATACCAGCGGCGCACTGCGCCTGACCCAACTGAGCTTCGGGTTGACACCCGACGCGAATGGCGTCGCCACGAGTCAGGCCGACCCCACGTTCAATCTGCGCTTCGACGGCAACATTCTCGGCAGTAACCTTGCGCTGACGATGGCGGGCGGCACGACGCAGATCAACGGCGATCACACGGTGCATGACGTGGCGGTGAACCACGGCGCCACGCTCACCGGTAACAGCCGCTACGTGCTCGACCCGGCTGGCGCCTTCATCAACGCGGGCACGGTCGCACCGTCGCTGGCAGGCGGGTTCATCAGCATCGGCGGCGACTACACGCAGACAGGCACCGGCCGTCTCGTTTCGTCGCTGGCAGCAGATGGCACCTTCAGCAAACTGCTGGTCAGCGGCACCGCAACGCTCGACGGCACGCTGGCGATCGCGCCGCAACGCGGTTGGTACGCCAGCGGCATGACCGTCTCGTCGGATCAGTGGCTGAACGCGTCGAGCATCAACGGCACGTTCGCCAACGTGACGACGCTGCTGTCGTCGCCCACGCTGCTGGCCACGGCGTCGTCGCTCGGCAGCAATACGTACCGTGTGCAGGTGGCGCGTACGGTCAACGCCTATTCGCAGTACGGCACCGACGGCAACAGCCGCCGTGTCGGGACGGTGCTCGATCGCATCGCCGGCAGCGCGGGGGCCGATCTGCAACCGCTTGTCGCAGCGCTCGACTTTTCGGCACCTGACGGTAGCGGCATCGCCAGGGCGTTACCGCAACTCACGCCGGCCGCCTACGGCGCGATGTTCACGGGCGGGCTGCTGCGGGAGCGTCAGATCACCGATATGGTGGCTGCCGCCGTGGGCGCCGATGGCACGAAGGGCGCTGGCATGGCCGGAGAGGGCGCGCTCACAGGCAATTGGCGCGGGTTCGCGATGACCTTCGGCAGCGGCTACTGGCGTGGCCGCGACGGCGACATGGCCGGGGCGAGCGGCAACACCTACGGTGTCGTGTTCGGCGCGGAGAAGGTGGCGGGCGAAGGTCGTGACTGGACGCTCGGCGCGCATGGCGCAATCAGCGGCCAGTCGACGCGTCTGGACGGACAGACGCCCGGCTCCGGCAAGACCACAGCACTGGACCTCGGCGTGCATGCCCGCTACGCGCCTGACACACTTTCCGGCCCCCACGCATTCGCGTTAGCTCGCATCGGTGTCGAAGACGGCCGTATGGACCGCAGCATCGCCGTGAACGGCTACTCCGCTTCACCGCGCGGCACGTGGACCGGGGCGACGGCGTCCGCCAGCATCGGCGGCGGATGGCGCTGGCAGTTGAACAGCACCACCAGCGCAGGCCCGGTGGCTGCGCTCGACTACACGGCGTTGTATCGTCCGAGCCTCACGGAAGACGGTACCGACGGCGCGCGTCTGCATCTCGACAGCAAGACGTTCAACTCGCTGCGTACGCGCGTGGGCGGCGAGGTGCGCTTCGATCTGCCGATGGTCTCGGGCAATGCGCTCACGGCCAATCTTCAGGCGACGTGGAACCACGAACTGACAAGCGGGGCGATCAATCAGAGTGCGACGTTCGCGGGTTATCCGGGGGCCGCTTTCACGACGCGCAGCGAGGTCGTCGGGCGCGACAGCCTTGGCCTGCAAGCCGGCGTGTCGTACCGGATGGCCAAGCGGATCGTGTTCGGGGCAGCCCTGTCGAGCAACTTCTACAAAGCGGGAGATGCCGACATCGCGGGGTCCGTGTCGGCAACATGGCGATTCTGATGTAGGTATAGGTGATGCCGTAATCTTCACCGCAAATGCAGTCGAAATGACGCCCGGAAGCCAAATTTCCGGGCGTTTTTTATTCCTGAATCCTTTAGGGACAGGGACGGGAGCGGACGCTGCGCGCGACATCGGTTCCCAAGTGCGTCATTATGTCGCGATGTATGGAATATGCGCATGCGTAGCATTCGTAACGCAAATGATATATACATACATAGAGGCTTAATATGTCCATGCATAACGTCTCGCCCATCCGTAGAGGAAGGGCAGACACGACCGCCGGCACACGTTGGCACACGTGGTGCGCGCGCCTTGCCGCGGCAGTGGCGATGGTGCCCATGAGCGGTTGCACGCTGGAGTTGCTGGATCCGAAAGGCAGCGTCGGCGAGCAGGAAAAGCACCTCATCCTGATCGCGCTGGGTGTGATGTTGCTCGTCGTGATCCCCGTGATCGTGCTCACGCTGGTGTTCTTCTGGCGTTACCGCGAGACCAATACCGCCGCCACGTACTCGCCGAAGTGGTCGCACTCCACCAGGATTGAAGTCGTCGTGTGGACGATTCCCGTCATTATCGTGGTGGCGCTCGCCGTCATGATCTGGGAGACGACACACAAGCTCGATCCGTACCAGCCGATCGAGCCGGTGGCCAGTGAAAAAGCCCCCATCCGTGTGGAAGTCGTCGCGCTGAACTGGAAGTGGCTGTTCATCTATCCGGACTATCACGTCGCGACCGTCAACAAGCTCGTGTTGCCGGTGAATACGCCCGTGGAATTCAAGATCACGGCCGAATCGCTGATGAATGCGTTCTTCATTCCGCAACTGGGCAGCATGGTCTACGCCATGTCCGGCATGCAGACGAAGCTGCACCTGATCGCGAACGAGACCGGCACGTATGCGGGCATGTCCTCGGCCTATAGCGGCCCGGGCTTCTCCGACATGCACTTCAAGGCGCACGTGACCTCGCAGGGCGACTTCGACAAGTGGGTGAAGGAGGCGCAGGCCGTGCCTGACACGCTCGACGCACCGACCTACGTCAAGCTCGAACAACCGGGCACCGCTGCGCCGGTCGGCATCTACGCCAATGTGATGCCGGGCCTGTTCGACGCCGTCGTCGGCAAATACATGGGACCGATGGACGCCAGCTCGCAAGGCATGCGCGTCTCGGGCAACCGTGCCATCGACGACATCATTGCCGCCGCCAATTGCCGCGTGGACGGCCAACTGGACAGCCGCGCGCTTCTCGCGCAGCGTCCCGAGCGCGACGCCGGGGTGCAACCCCCCGCCCAGCGCGCGCTCACGGAGTAAGTCATGTTCGGAAAACTCGATCTCGACGCCATTCCCTGGCACGAACCCATCATCATGGGCACGCTCGCTGTCGTGCTCCTTGGCGGGGCGGCGCTGCTCGGCGCCATCACCTACTTCCGCAAGTGGGGCTATCTCTGGAAAGAGTGGATCACTTCGGTCGACCACAAGCGCATCGGTGTCATGTACATCGTGCTGGCGCTCGTCATGATGCTGCGCGGCTTTGCCGACGCCATCATGATGCGCACGCAGCAGGCCATTGCCGCCGGCGGTGAAGCCGGCTATCTGCCGCCGCATCACTACGACCAGATCTTTACGGCGCACGGCGTCATCATGATCTTCTTCGTGGCCACGCCGCTCGTGCTGGGCCTGATGAACGTGATCGTGCCCTTGCAGATCGGTGCGCGCGACGTGGCGTTCCCGTTCGTCAACTCGCTGTCGTTCTGGCTCTCGGCGATGGGCGCGGTACTCGTCATGATGTCCATGTTCGTCGGCGATTTCGCCGCCACGGGCTGGGTCGCGTATCCGCCGCTCTCGGAACTGGGGTACAGCCCGAGCGTCGGGGTGGATTACTACATCTGGTCGTTGCAGATATCGGGGCTGGGTACCACGCTCACGGGCATCAACTTCATCGTCACGATCCTGCGCATGCGTGCGCCGGGCATGAACCTGATGAAGATGCCGGTGTTCACGTGGACGGCGCTCATCACCAACATCCTGATCGTTGCGGTGTTCCCGGTGCTCACGGCCACGCTCGCGCTGCTCACCGCTGACCGCTACCTCGGCATGCACTTCTTCACGAACGAGCTGGGCGGCAACGCCATGATGTACGTGAACCTGATCTGGATCTGGGGCCACCCCGAGGTGTACATCCTGATCCTGCCGGCGTTCGGGGCGTTCTCGGAGATCATTGCGACCTTCTCGCGCAAGCCGCTGTTCGGTTACAAGTCGATGGTCTACGCCACGTCGTCGATCGGCATTCTGTCGTTCTTCGTCTGGCTGCACCACTTCTTCACGATGGGCTCCGGCGCGAACGTCAATGCCTTCTTCGGCATCATGACGACGATCATTTCGATCCCGACCGGCGTGAAGCTGTTCAACTGGCTGTTCACGATGTATCAGGGCCGTATCCGCTATCACTCGGCTACGCTCTGGACCATCGGCTTCATGGTGACGTTCGCCATCGGCGGTATGACGGGCGTGCTGCTCGCGGTGCCGGGCGCGGACTTCGTGCTGCACAACTCGCTGTTCCTCGTGGCTCACTTCCACAACGTGATCATCGGCGGTGTGGTGTTCGGTTGCCTCGCGGGTATTACGTTCTGGTTCCCGAAGGTGTTCGGCTTCACGCTCAACGAGCGCTGGGGCAAGATCTCGTTCGCGTGCTGGCTGATCGGCTTCTACCTCGCCTTCATGCCGCTGTACGTGCTCGGCTTCAAGGGCATGACGCGCCGCATGAACCACTACGTTCAGCCTGACTGGCAGCCGTACCTGATCGTTGCGATGGTCGGCGCCGCCCTGATCGGCCTGGGCATCCTGGCCTTCGGCGTGCAGCTCTTCGTGAGCATTCGCGACCGCAACGCCAACCGCGATCTGACCGGCGATCCGTGGGATGCGCGCAGCCTGGAATGGGCGACGTCTTCGCCTGCGCCGTTCTACAACTTCGCCCACGTGCCGCGCATCGATTCGCTCGAACAGCATTGGGACGACAAGGAACGCGGCTTTGCCTACGTGCAGCCGACGCACTACGAAGACATCCATATGCCGCGTAACACCGGCACGGGCTTCATTGTCTCGGCCTTCAGCTTCGTGATGTGCTTCGCGCTGATCTGGCACATCTGGTGGCTGGCCGGGGCGAGCCTGATCGCGACGATTGCCACGTTCCTGTGGCGCACCTACGACCGCGACGTCGATTACTACGTGCCGGCGGCGGAAGTGGAGCGTATCGAAAACGCCCGCTTTGCCGACCTGCGTGTCGCGCTTCCTGCGCGTCAATCTCTGCAAAAGGCCGCCTGATGTCCTCGGCATCTCTTCATCCCCACCATGCTCCCGGCGCTCCCGCCGGGGCCGATGACCACGCTCACGGTCATCACGACGCCGGCGCGACTACCACGCTCGGCTTCTGGATCTACCTGATGAGCGACTGCCTCATCTTCTGCGTGCTGTTCGCGACGTTCGGCGTGCTGGCGGCGAACACGGCCGGCGGGCCGACTGGCCGCGAGCTGTTCGAGCTGCCGTTCGTGCTCGGCGAGACGATGCTGCTGCTGCTCTCGAGCTTCACGTTCGGGCTGGCTTCGCTGTCGATGCGCCCGGGCAACGAGGGTGTCGTGCAGCGCTGGCTGTGGATCACGTTCGCGCTCGGTGCGGCGTTCGTCTCCATGGAAGTCTATGAGTTCTCGGCGCTGCTGCACGAAGGCGCGGGCCCGGGGCGCAGCGCGTTCCTGTCGGCGTTCTTCACGCTCGTGGGCACCCACGGGCTGCACGTCACGTGCGGCTTGCTGTGGCTCGCGGTGATGATTCACCAGATCGGCCGCTTCGGCTTCGATCCGGTGGTGCGCCGTCGTCTGCAATGCCTGAGCCTGTTCTGGCACTTTCTGGATCTCGTCTGGATCTGTGTCTTCACCTTCGTCTATCTGCGGGAGTTCGTATGACGAGCGCTCAAGTTCACGATCACGGCGCTTACGCTTCGCAGAGTCATCTGCGCGATTACGTCGTCGGCTTCTTTCTGTCGCTGGTGCTCACGTTCGCGTCGTTCGGCGCGGTGATGCTGAAGCTGGTGCCGGCGGGCTGGGGGCTGGCGACGATCGTCGTGCTGTGTGTCGCGCAACTGGTCGTGCAACTGGTGTACTTCCTGCACATCGGAGCGAAGCGCAGCCAGCGTCAGAACTCGGCGATCTTCCTGTGTACGGCCGGGTTGATCGCGATCATCGTCGCGGGTTCGTTGTGGGTGATGCATAACGCCAACAACAACATGATGCCGACGCACATGTCCATCGATCGGGCCAAGCTGCGCGACTGATCATGGACCGCCTGAAATGCATGGAGGTGTTCGTGCAGGTCGTGCGCGGGGGGAGTCTGACTGCCGGTGCGGCGGCCTGTGGCATGTCGCCGGTTACAGCGACGCGTCACGTGCAGGCGCTCGAGGCCCGGCTCGGCCAGCCGCTGTTGCGTCGCAGCGGGCGGCGTCAGGTGCCGACGGCGCTGGGTGAGCGCTACTTCACCGAGTGCGCCGAAGTGCTTGCGCGTATCGAGACCGCCGATGCCTTGGGGGATGGCGGGCCTGCGCGCGCGTCGATGACGTCGGCGATAGCGGCGATGGCGCGGCCCGTCGGTCAGCTTCGTGTGAGCGCGCCTACGACCGTTGGCTCGCATCTGCTCATGCCGATCTTCGCCGAGTACTTGCAGACGCATCCGGACGTCGCGCTCGATCTCGCGCTCAAGGACCGCGCCGTCGATCTGGAGGAAGAGGGAATTCACGCGGCGTTTCAGGCGGGCGGCAGCCCGGAGCCGGGATTGATCGCGCATACGTTGCGCGGCGTGACGCGCGTGGCGTGCGCGTCGCCCGGCTATCTCGCGCGGCGCGGCATTCCGCGCCAGCCCGCCGATCTCGCCGGACACGATTGCCTCGGCTTTCGCTACGACGATCTGCTCGGGCGCTGGACGTTCGATCCTGCGGGCGGTCATGTGGGAGTGACGGGCGCAGCAGGCCCAACGCGCGACGCACGTCTGACCGCGCACAATCCGCTCGCACAACTTCAGGCAGCGGTGCACGGCATGGGCATCGCGCTGCTGCCCGAATATCTGCTGGCGCCGGAAGTCGAGGCGGGACGTCTGGTGCGCGTGCTCGAAGCGCAGGCGCAACTGAGTGAGCCGATGCATCTCGTGCATCTGGCCGGGCGCTATGTGTCGTCCAAGCTCGACGACTTCGTGCGCTTCGTGGTGGCGAAGCTCGGGCCGGATGCCTGTGCCGTGCCGACGTCGGGCTGATGGCGGTTGATAGCGCTTGAGCGTGGATGCGCGCGGTCGACGACGTTTGGATGACGGCCCAATGCCAACGGTGCCACGGCGCGGCGTCGTCAGTCGGCAACTTCGGCTAAGATGCTGCCATCGACATCCGGGCCGATGCGATATCTCCAAGAGCGGGCCGCCGAGCCCGCCACTTCTCTGATGCGGCAATCATGCGACATGGCATAGCATGGCGACGCAGGTTCGCCTGCGCGGGCGCGGCACTCGTCTGGGCGACGGTCTGCGCGGCACAGCCCCCGCAGTACAAGAACGACGCCGAATTGATGGGCGCGGCCATCGCCTCGCCGGAAGGCGTGGGGCAGGTGCTCGACCGGCTCGTGCAGAAATGCGGGCTGTATGGCGAGGCGACCAAGGCGCACGGCAATGCCGTGTTGCGCGCCTGGCAAGCCAGGCACCGCGACTATCTTGCCGAAGGGCAGCGCGTGCGTGCCGAACTCGGGGCCGTCTACACCGATCCGGAGGCGAAGCGGCGCTTCGACGACCTGCTTGCCAACCAGTTTCCGAGGCTCGTCGAGCGTCAGTTCGTTGTCTACGCGAACACCATCGACGACCAGCCGACGCAGGCCGCCAAGGCCGACCTGTGCGACGGCTACTTCAATGCCGTCGAGGAGCGTCAGTTCGATCTCACCGTGAACGATCCGGAACTGGCCGCGTTCTTCGACAAGCGCATCGCCGAGCGTGCTTCGGCGGCGACACCCCCCGCCGTGCTGCCCGCCACGCCGGATACTCCTGACGCGCCTGCGCCTGCCAGTTCGGCCGGCAATACGCCGGTGAGCAAGTAACGCATCAGGTCTGCCACGGGACGAATGCGCTCGCCGAACGGCAGCGGATCACGTCCACGGAAGAAGAGCCCGCGCGCGACGTCGCCCCGGACGGCTTGCGCGAGCTTGAGGTCGATGCAGAACTGCCCGATGCGCGCCACGCCATCGCGCAACCCGCATGCCTGCAAGCAATCGAACCCCTCCAGACACTGACGCACTTTGGCCTTGGCCTGTAACGCGGGCTGGCGCGAGAGGTACTTCTTCAGCCACGGCGTGAGCACCGCCCGCGCCGGAAGACCGGCCACGCTGGTGAACTCCGCGATGTCCTCTGGCCGCGCGCTGGCGAGCACTTCCTTGAAGGCCGGGTGCGCGTCGGATTCTTCGGTGACGGCGAACGCCGTCCCCAGTTGCACGCCCGCCGCGCCCTTGTCGAGCCACTGCCGCACCTGCTCGTGCCGATGGATGCCGCCCGCGACGATCAGCGGCACACGCGTCCATTCGATGCCCAGCGACGCGTAAATCTCGCGGCATTCGTCGAGCACGCGGTCGAAGGAAAAGCGCGCATCGCCCAGTTCGTCGACGCGCGATGCACCGAGATGGCCGCCCGCATGCCCGGGGTGTTCGATGACGATGGCGTCGGGCAGCCGTCCCTTTTTCATCCATTTGCGCAATATGAGACTCACGCCACGCGAGTCGGAAAGAATGGGAATGAGGGCGACGTGCGGATGCGACGCGGTGAGTTCCGGCAGATCGAGCGGGAGTCCCGCGCCCATGACGATGGCGTCCGCACCGCTCTCGCACGCCTGACGCACCAGCGACGCATGCGCGCTCACGGCTTTCATGACATTGACCGCAATGAGGCCGTTGCCCCCGGCAATCGACTTGGCCGCACGGACTTCGCGGTCGAGCGCAATCAGATTGACGGCTTCGATGGCGGCCTTGATGTCGGCGGCGCTGTGGCTGCCGTGCATGCAATCGATACGGGCGAGCAGGTCCGGATGATGATGACGCAGGTCGATGCTCGCGATCGTGCCCATGCCGTTGTGCTTCGCCACCGTGCCCGCCAGCCGGTGCGCGGAGATGCCGATTCCCATGCCGCCTTGCACCACCGGCACCAGCCGGCGGCCGGCCAGCGTCAACCATTGCTCGTTCATGTCAGTTCCGTTCGTCGAGAGTTGCCCGCGGGCATGCCTGCGGCATGTGGGCAGGGCAGTTCCGGCAGTCTGACATTCGCGTGACGAACGGTTCTTGCGATGGGTCAAGCGCAGGGGCGCTCAGGGCGATGTGTCGGTGCGGCATGGTGTCGCAGGGCGGGGCACTGTGCCGAGCGCGATGCCGCCGACGATCAGCGCCAGCGCAAGCCAGACGTCGAGCCCGAGCGACTCGCGCAGGATCAGCGCCGACGCCAGCGTGCCGATCACCGGCACGCCGAGCAGGCCGAGCGACGTCACCCCGGCCGGTAGTCGACGCGTGACGACGCCCGCGAGCCAGTAAGCGATGCCGCCACCGACCACGCCGCCATACGTCAGCAGGCCCGAGAAGACTGCCCAGCCGGTGACGCGCGGCGCACCATCGACGATGAACGCCATGGAGCACAGGCTCACACTCGCGAGCAACAGTTGCCACGGACTGAGTTCGAACGGGCCGTTGACCCAGCGATGCGCCCGCATGTGGACGATGGCGATGGCCCAGACGAAGGCCGACAGCAACACGAGCGCATTGCCGAAGACGGCGTGGCGGTCGTGCCAGTCGAAGGCCAGTGGGTTGAACATCACGGCAAGCCCGAGCAGCCCGCAGCCCAGACCGATCAGCCGCCTCGCCGTGAGCGCTTCACCCAGCCACAGACGCGCGGCAGGCATCACCCAGAGCGGCGTGGTGTAGGCGAGAACGGCGGAACGCCCGGCACTGACGTATTGCAGGCTGAGCGCGACGAGCAGCGAGAACACCGTCATATGCAGCACGCCGACGCTCAGGATGACCGGAAGGTCGCCACGTCTGGGCCACACCAGGCGCCGAGTCATGGCGCCGATGACGAACAGCGTGGCCATGCCGACGACCGAGCGAAGCGCTGCACTCCACCACGGTGACACATGCGCGAGCAAGGCCTTGCTGACCGGCCAGTTCACGCCCCAGGTCACGACGACGATGGCGAACAGCACGCCCGCATGCGAGCGCACGGACGAACGGTTCGGAGCGAGACGTTGCAGGCTGGCAGGCAGATTCACGTGCCCGGACTCCGCGAGGGGATGGAGGAAAGCGCCGCGCAGATGAGGCGGTGCGCACTGTCCCATCACGGTAAGGCAGGCGTGGACGGTGGAGAAGCGCCAGAAGTGAGGTAAACGGTGGTGCCACGGTGGCGCGGCACGCGGGGCGCTGAGTCGTGCGGGGCGGCGCACGACTCAGGGGGGGCGTCAGGCCTTCGGCGGCGTGCCGCTGAGTTTCATGCACAGGCCACGCAGGAACACGCGAATGCCGTCGGACTTGCCGAGTTGCGGACGGTGACGGAAGACGTCGTAATCGGCGGCTTCGATCATGTCGAGAATGCGCAGCCCGCCGTGTACCACACAGCACAGCTCCAGCCCGAAGCGGCCCGGCACGCGGTTGGCGAGCGGGGCGCCGCGCAGCATCATCTTGCGGGCGGAATCGACCTCGTAGCGCATCAGGGCGCGCCAGTTGTCGTCGTACTTCTGGGCGCCGATGTCGGCGTCGGTCACGCCGAAGCGCGCCATGTCGTCCTGCGGCAGATACACCCGTGCCTTGCGCCAGTCGACTTCGACGTCCTGCCAGAAATTGATCAGTTGCAGGGCCGAGCAGATATCGTCCGAGCAGGCGATGTTCTCGGGCGTGTCGAGCTTGAACAGCCTGAGCATGATGCGACCGACCGGATCGGCGGAGCGGCGGGTGTAGTCGCGTAACTCGGCGAAGGTGCCGTAGCGCTTGGTCTCGATGTCCTGATCGAAGGCCGAGAGCAGGTCCGAGAACGGCTGCACCGACAGTTGGTGCTCGGCGATCACGCGGGCGAGCGCGGCGAACAGGGGCTTGTCGGGCGAGGTCGGCGTGCCGGCGGCGATCTTGTCGAGTTCGGCCTGATAGGCGGCCAGTCCGGCGTGGCGCTCGGCGTTGGTGGCGTCGCCCTCGTCGGCGATGTCGTCGGCGGTGCGGGCGAAGTTGTAGATCACGCCGACCGGCGCGCGCATCTCGCGCGGCAGCAGGACGCTGGCGACCGGAAAGTTCTCGTAGTGCTCGATCTTGGCTTCGGAAGTCATCAGGCTGGTGAGGCAAATTAGGGCAATGCCGCCCGGATTCGGGGTGTCGGAAACGCGTCCGGCCTGAAACCGACCGTCGCGGGTCGGCATCGGCCGGCCGGCCGAGGTCGGAGGGCGGCGCGCAATGCCCCGAGATTCTATGTCATCGCCCCTCATCCTGTCGGGAAAGTCGTGCCAATCCCCGGTATACTTCACCCTTTGCCGGATTTTTCCGGCGTTTTGCAGTGTCACCCTGTTCCCCTGTAGGACGAGGAGCCTCGTGAGCGTCGCCGAACCGATCGAAATTTCGCCTGAGCAAAGCAGTGCACGCGTGGCGTCGGGCAGCAGTTTCTATGCTGCCATGCGCATTCTGCCGCCCGCGCAACGCGAAGGCATGTTCGAGATTTATGCCTTTTGCCGCGCCGTGGACGATATCGCCGACGACGGCGACGACACGTCGGCGAACCGCATGGCGCGTCTGGCCGTGTGGCGACGTGATCTGGCCGATCTGTACGAAGGCCGCCCGACGCCGTCGCTCGCGAATCTGGCGCGTGCCGTCAAGCAATTCGGCCTGAAGCACGAAGACTTTCTGGCGGTCATCGACGGCATGGAAATGGACGCCTGCGGCCCCATCGTCGCCCCCGATCTCCCGACGCTCGATCTTTACTGCGACCGTGTCGCGAGTGCCGTCGGCCGTCTGTCGGTCAAGGTGTTCGGCATGCCTGAGCAGGACGGCATCGATCTGTCGTATCACCTCGGCCGGGCGCTCCAGTTGACGAACATTCTGCGCGATATCGACGAGGATGCCGGCATCGGACGCGTGTACCTGCCGCGCGAGACGCTGGCGGACGCCGGTATCGTGGGTGCGACGCCGGAGACGGTCGTCGCCGCGAAACTCGACCGTGCCTGTGCGCCGCTCGTCGCGCAGGCGCGTGAACACTACGCCCGGGCGCGCGCGATCATGGCGCGGCATCCGCGTCGCGTGGTGATCGCCCCGGCGGTGATGGCGCGCGCCTATGGTGCGATTCTCGACAAACTCATTGCGCGCGGCTTTGCCGTGCCCCGCGAGCGCGTGCGTGTTCCGCGCTGGCGTCTGATTCTGATGCTGCTGCGGCAGATGGCTTTCTGATGGCGGGCACGGTTCACGTCATCGGCGCCGGTCTCGCAGGGCTGGCCGCCGCGGTCAGGCTCGCCACGCGTGGTGTGCCCGTGGTGCTGCACGAAGCGGCGCCGCAGGCCGGTGGCCGCTGCCGCTCGTATTTCGACCGTCAGTTGAATGCCGTGATCGATAACGGCAACCATCTGGTGCTCTCGGGCAACTCGACGATGCGTGAGTTCACGCGCACCATCGGGTCCGAACATACGCTCACCGGTCCCGGTCGTGCCGAGTTCGCCTTCGTCGACCTCGATAGCGACGAGCGCTGGACGGTGCGTTTGTCGGAAGGCCGTGTGCCGTGGTGGATTTTCGATAAGGGCGCTCGCGTGCCCGGCACGAAGTGGTCGGACTATCTGTCGCTGGCGCCGCTGTTGCGCGCCGGGCCGGACGCCACGATGACCGACGCCATGAATTGCCCGCCCGTGCTGTACAAGCGGCTGATTCATCCGCTATTCCTCGCCGTGCTCAACGCCGACCCGGCGGAGGGTTCGGCGCAGATGGCCGGCGCCGTGATTCGCGAGACGCTGGTGCCTGGCGGCAAGGCTTGTCATCCGTTGATCGCGAGCGAAGGACTGGATGTCACATTCGTGACGCCCGCGCTGGCCTATCTGGAAGCCAAGGGGGCGCGCGTCATGATGCAACACCGCGTGCGGGCGCTGCACTACGCCGCCGATGGCAGCCGTGTCGAATCGATCGATTTCGGCGATGGCCCGGAAGCATTGGCCGCCGACGATACGGTCGTGCTCGCGGTGCCGCCGAACGTGGCCGCGTCGCTGGTGCCCGATCTGACGACGCCGGACGAATACCGTGCCATCGTCAATGCGCATTACCAGGTGCCGCCGCCGCCGGGCTGCCCGCCGATGATCGGCGTGGTGAACGGTGTGAGCGACTGGATCTTCTCGTTCGACGGGCGGTTGTCGGTGACCATCAGCGGCGCGGATCATCTGCTCGACGAGTCGCGGGAATCGCTCGCGTTGCGCATCTGGGAAGAGGTCGCCAAGGCCTGCAAGATTCCGTCCACACCGATGCCGGTGTGGCAACTGGTGCGTGAGAAGCGCGCCACGTTCGCGGCGACGCCGGCTCAAGACAAGCGTCGGCCCGGTGCGAAGACTCGCTGGCGCAACCTCGTGCTCGCCGGCGACTGGACGGCCACCGGGCTGCCCGCCACGATCGAAGGCGCGTTGCGCAGCGGCAATCGTGCCGCCGACATGTTGCACCGGACCTGACCCGGGCGACTGTCGCCGCGCTCGCCGGCCATCGTGCCGGCGCCGCCCACAGCAGGAACGTTTCATCGGCGCATCGTCTTTACCGATGTGTAAAGCGCGCCACTTTATCGTCTTTACGCCTTGAACAGGCAAGAACGCCATGGATACGATACGCGATGCTTCCGACAAGGAAGCGCGACGCACGGCCACTGCCACGGCCGTGGACCTCAAACTGCATACCGAACTCGCCCAGAAGGTGAGCACGGCGATGGCGACGCAGACGCTGGAAACGGGTATCGACCGTTCGATTACCGCGCTGCTCGACCTGCAACAGGACGACGGTCACTGGCTCTTTGAGCTGGAAGCCGACGCGACGATTCCGGCCGAGTACGTGCTGCTTCGTCATCATCTGGGTGAGAAGGTCGACGCCGAACTTGAGGCGAAGATTGCCGCGTATCTGCGTCGCATTCAGGGCGAGCACGGCGGCTGGCCGCTGTTCTACAACGGCAAGTTCGACATGAGCGCGAGCGTGAAGGCGTACTTCGCGCTCAAGATGATCGGCGATGCCGTCGACGCACCGCACATGGTGCGCGCCCGCGAGGCCATCATCTCGCGCGGCGGTGCGCAGAATTCGAACGTCTTCACGCGCATTCTGCTGGCGTTGTACGGCGTGCTGGAGTGGAAGGCGGTGCCGATGATGCCTGTCGAGATCATGCTGCTGCCGCAGTGGTTCCCGTTCCATCTCTCGAAGGTGTCGTACTGGGCGCGCACGGTGATCGTGCCGTTGCTCGTGTTGCAGGCCAAGCGCCCGCTCGCGCGCAATCCGAAGGGCGTGCAGATCGATGAGCTGTTCATCGGCAGCCCGAAGGATGTCGGTCCCCCGAAGCGCGCGCCGCATCAGAGCCGTTTCTGGTTCACGTTCTTCTCCGGCGTCGATCACGTGCTGCGTGCGCTCGATCCGTTCTTCCCGAAGAAGCTGCGTGAGAAGTCGGTCAAGCGTGCAGTGGCGTTCGTGGAAGAGCGTCTGAACGGGGAGGACGGTCTCGGCGCCATTTATCCGGCAATGGCCAACGCGGTCATGATGTTCGACGTGCTCGGCTATCCGGAAGATCATCCGAGTCGTGCGATTGCACGCAAATCGGTCGAGAAGCTGGTGACGCCGGCCGATCATGAGACGTACGTGCAGCCGTGCCTGTCACCGGTGTGGGACACCGCGCTGTCCGCGCACGCGCTGCTCGAAACCGGGGACAAGCGCGCCATTGAACTGGCGGGCAAGGGGTTGGACTGGCTCGTCCCGTTGCAGATTCTCGATGTGCGCGGCGACTGGATTTCGCGTCGTCCGAATGTGCGTCCGGGGGGCTGGGCCTTCCAGTTCGCCAATCCGCACTATCCGGACGTGGATGACACTGCCGTCGTGGCGATGGCCATGGACCGCTATGAGAAGCTCGCCGGAAAGTTCGAGAACGACAAGATCGATGCGAGCACGCGCCCGATGCGATACGCCATCGATCGCGGCACCGAATGGGTCATCGGCATGCAGAGCAGCAATGGCGGCTGGGGCGCGTTCGAACCCGAAAACACGCATCTGTACCTGAACAATATTCCGTTCTCGGATCACGGCGCGTTGCTCGATCCGCCAACGGTCGACGTCTCTGCACGCTGCCTGTCGATGCTCGCGCAACTGCCGCAGTCGCCGGAGCGCCGTGCCTCGGCGGCGCTGGCGCTGAAGTACATCCTCGACGATCAGGAAGCCGACGGTAGCTGGTACGGCCGCTGGGGCATGAATTTCGTGTACGGCACGTGGTCGGCCATGTGCGGTCTGGCGGGCGCGGGCATTGCGCCGGAGCATCCGGCGATGGTGAAGGCCGCCCAGTGGCTCCTCTCGATCCAGAACGCCGACGGCGGCTGGGGCGAAGACGGCGACAGCTACAAGCTCGAATACAAGGGCTACGAAGCGGCGGCGAGCACGTCGTCGCAGACGGCCTGGGCATTGCTCGGTCTGATGGCGGCGGGCAAGGCCGAGCATCCGGCGGTCAAGCGCGGCATCGACTATCTGCTCAATACGCAGAACGAGGAAGGCCTGTGGGACGAGGAGCTGTACACGGCGACGGGTTTTCCGCGCGTGTTCTATCTGCGTTATCACGGCTATCGAAAGTTCTTCCCGCTGTGGGCGCTCGCACGCTACCGTAACCTCACGGTGCGCAACGATTGCCCGGTGCCGTGCGGCATGTAAGATCGACGCACGTCGCCTGAATCGGGAATTCGTCGCCCCGGCATCGCGCGCTTTGGGTTTCGCGTCGATGGCCGGGGCGAGTCGTTTGTCGTCGTTATTGCCACTTTCGTCGTAATCGCTGAAGGAAGCGTATGAGCCAGCCCATCGTCGTCGTGACCGGTATGCCGTTCGAAGCCCGTATCGCCCGGGGCGACGGGGTGCGTGTCGTCTGTGCGCAGAACAGCACGCTGGCAGGCGAACTCGAAGCGACGATTGCGCGTGAGGGCGCCCGGGGGCTTGTGAGCTTCGGTACGGCCGGTGGGTTGATTCCCGGTGTGACGGCGGGGCAGTGGGTCATTGCGCAAAAGGTGCTCGACATGCCGCAGCAGGCACGCGAGTACGTGACGTCCATTGCGTGGGCCGACGCATTGCATCGTGCCATCCCGCGAGCCCTGCGCGCCGATATGGCCGGCGTGACGGCCCCGGTGGTGAGTGCCGCCGACAAGGCCGCGTTGTTCCGCGAGAGCGGTGCTGCGGCGGCCGACATGGAGTCGCATATCGTGGCGCGTGTGGCGCAGGCGCATGGATTGCCATTCGTCGTGGCGCGCGTGGTGATCGATCCTGCCGAGCGGTCGCTGCCCCCGGCGGCGCTCGCCGGGATGCGCAGCGACGGCTCCACCGACATCCTTGGGGTGCTGCGCTCGCTGGCGGGCAATCCGCTCCAACTGCCCGCGCTGCTACGCGTGGGGCAGGACGCCGGACGCGCCAAAAAGGCGATGACACATGGCCGTCAGATCGTCGCGTTGCGCCTCGGCGAAGGGTTTGGGGCGGCAATGGCCGGGATTTGATCCTTTGACGCGCTTGACCTGACAACGTTGACAGGTGGCAGCGAACGACTTTTGCCCTACGGTATAGCAGCGTGACCGGTGCGACCTCGTGTGAACGAGGCGGCACATCGCGTCGTTGATGTCCCATCGAACCTGGGCGAAAGGAGCACGTCATGACCGCACTTCGAAGAATGCTTCATGCGGCTGCATTAGGCCTGGCGCTATGCCTGGCATTGCTTCACGGGCCGGCTCATGCGGTCGTTGCAGGTGGCATGGCGATCGTGTATCGAACGTTTCCGGTCGTCTCCGGGGGGTATCACGATATGGAGTTCACCATCACCGTGACGAAAGAGCCCGGATACAACGGAAGGACCTATTGGGCGCATCAATGGAGTTTCACGGGAACACAGGATTCCGGATATGTCGGACTCCAGAGTGTATCCGGTTACGACAAGATATTGAATTTCTCGATCTGGAATGCGACCGGATGGAGAGACTCGACGGGTGCGAATTGCGGCTACTTCTCCCACGAAGGTAATGGTGTGCAGTGCTGGATCAATTACGCATGGAAGGAGGGCGTGACGTATAAGGTCAGGGTCGCCAAGGACGGGGCTGATGGATGGCGCGCGACGATCATCGATACTCAGACCAATGCACAAGTCGCCGTGGCCACGATCGTCGTGCCGACCTCTTACGGCGGACTATCGCAACTGGTTGAATGGGTCGAGAATTTTTCGCAGGGGCAGAACGAACTGCCGAGTTGCGCGGCTGTTCCGACGGCGATTGCGGTCTACGGCGTTCCCACGGCAAATGGCGGCACGGTGAGACCCTCCAGCACCCGCACCAATACCTACGGCAATTGCATGTCGGTTGCCAAATCGTTCTGTTCGACAGAGGCAATTTGTACACTGAGTGCCAATCCGTCGGCGCCTTTTCAGGAAAAGCAGTTGAGAAACACCTTCTCGGGGTATTGCCTGGACTTGTTGAGCGGTGGTGCGGCTGCCGGGTTGTATCACTGCTCGCCCAACGCGAATCAGATCTTCAGTCATGATGTGCAATATCGTTTGCATCGCGTGAGTCAGCCAGCGCAGTGCCTGGGGGTGGATGGCAACGATCGTGTCGTCGCGCAGGCGTGTTCGGACAGCGCTAGGCAACAGTGGTTGAAGGTGCCGCGAACCAGCACATATTTCAATGCGGGTACGGCTAAGTGTCTCGATCCGCTTGAACACGCCGCGCTTGAGGCGCCTCTGAGAGCTTTCACGTGCCTCGGCACTGGGTTGCAGCAATGGACTGCGCCGTGAGACGCGCAGCGTCACGCTCAGCATTGACTCAGGCGGGAATCGCGGCACGCGTCACGCGTAAAGTGGGATGTGCGCAGGAAAACCTTGGGGAATCCCCCCAGTTTGTGTCGCGTATCTCTCTGCTTGCGCCGATCTCCCGCCCTGTCTGACATGGCTTTGGTGCGAGCGATTCGTGGCGCTCCGGCGTCAGGAGCCAATCCTGAAAGTGACCCCTCGGTCGGTCGGAAAGGATGACGGGGCATCCCCACGTTGCTTACGCACGCCACATGCTTGCGGGAATCGATGGGGATTGCGACACCGTCGTCGCCGGTGAGTGGGTAGTCGGCTGCGCGTGCTGGCCACGACCGACGTCGACGTTCCGACCCCTTCTGGTGGAGCTTTCATGATCGGTAGCATCTCGAACCCTGGCGCTCTGACGCCTGCCTCGACCGTGGCGAATGACGTGCCGGCAACGCGGCACAATGCGGCGGAATCGGCGATGACGTGTCCGACGCACGACACTTTGCTGGCTTTGCGGCCGAAGTACCTCCATGCCGCGCTGCAAACATGCACCTATATCTCGACGACGTTGCGTGATCTGCCGGATCCCGCTGCGTCGCAAGTTCCGGGTGACGCTATCGGCGCGTTGATTGACAGGCTTTACTCGCAGACGCCAAAACCATCCGGTGTATCGGGACGTTCGATCTACTTCGTGCTGTGCTTGTTTGCCTACGAAGAAAGTCTCGAAGATATCGACGTCGAGACGCGGGAGACGATCAGGCAGTTCGTCGAACGTATCAACGACACATACACCACACGCATGGAATTCTTGTCGCCTGCTGCTGCCTACGAGGTATGGCGCCGCCGAGACGCCGATGAAGCCATTGAAGCCGCCCGGGTCTGGCAACTGGCCAGTGACGAAGTCTTCGGCAGCGACGTCGAGAGTGCCTTTGCCGAGGGGCCCGAATTTGCGGAGCCACCGGCCGCCCAGACGTTGTTCGATCGTATTCGCGACTTGGCGCGAGAGATTGCCGAGGTCGCCTACCGGTGGCGTTTTGCCGGGGTCGGGGTGGCGTGGACATGGAGCGTTGCCACGAGCCGATGGCGCGCCGCATGTCCTGAACGTCTCGGCCTACCGTATATCGTGCCGGAACTTGCCGACGAGGCACCATCCACGCGAGCGAAGGTGTCGGCCGTGCCGCAACTGCGGCCTTCCACGCCATTGCAAACTGCCCTGGTTGCGCTGAACCTGAGCGCATCCGTCTCGCGTCCGGGCGATGCGCCGGGCATGTGCCCGCTCATTGATCCGAATTCGGCGCGAGCGTTAGCATTGTCGCGTCTGGAAGTCACCATGCCGCCATTGCCTGCAATGCCGTCGACCGGTCTGGATCATCATTGGTTCTATCGCGAGGCGTCGGACGAACCGAGGGCGTTGCGGCGGCGTCCAAAGACGAGTGAGGCGGAACGTCTCGGTCGAGACCGAGGCGTCCTGCTTTTACCCTGAAGGGATTCAGTTCGACGACGACTGCTGGCCGCGCGCCTGCGCGCGGCCTTTCCACATGCCGCCACGGCCGCGCCAGTGTTGCAGCGCCGAGTCGAACGTGAAGACCGTGTAGAGCGCAGCCACCAGGGGCAGCAGCGGCCCGAAGCTCGATGGCTGGCGGTAGAAGCGCAGCATCGGCAGATACGAGATCGTCATGGCGATCCATGCGAAGAGGCCCAGCCATTGACCAATGCCCGAGCCGAAAATCGTCATGGCAGGCGGCACGATGAACGTGAGCAGCAGTGATACGATCGTGCCCGCCAGCAGCACCGGCGAGTACTGCAACTGTGCGTAAGCCGTGCGCGAGACCATCTTGCGAATCTCGCCGAGATTGTCGTACGGACGCACGCTCACCGCGCGCTCCGTCAATCCCAGCCAGATCGAACCCTGCTTCTTGAGCAGGCGTCCCATGGCGCAGTCGTCGATGATTTCGTCGCGAATGGCTTCGATACCGCCGCCCGCTTCGAGCGACGCGCGATGAATCAGCATGCATCCGCCGGCAGCGGCGGCCATCTTCTTTTTCGGATCGTTCACCCACGCAAAGGGGTAGAGCATCTGGAAGAACAGCACGAAGGCCGGGATCAGCGTGCGCTCGAACCACGCCGTGCAGCGCAGCTTCGCCATGAGCGAGACGAGCACGCGGTTGTCGCCGGTCGCGCGCGTGACGAGACGGCGCACGTTCTCGGGCGTGTGCGCGATGTCGGCGTCGGTGTGAAGCAGGTACGTCGGCGCGATGCCGTCGTCGTTCGTCGCGGGGTCGCTGGCGAACGCCACACCCTGACGAACGGCCCACATCTTGCCGGTCCAGCCGCCGGGCAGGGGCTGGCCGCTGAGCACGTCCACGCGGCGCGTGAGACCGTCGGCCGCGGCGCGCGCAGCCGCTTCGCGGGCGAGATCGGCGGTGCCGTCGCTGCTCTGATCGTCGACGACGATGATGCGAAGACGGCCGGCGTAATCCTGACGGCACAGCGATTCGACCACCTGACCGATCGATTCAGCCTCGTTACGGGCAGGAATGACGACGGCCACGGGGGGCCATTCGGCCGGTGCGGGCAGACGGTCTTCGTCGAGATCGTCGCGCTCACGCGCACGCCAGAAGCCGCCTTGCGAACTCAGCAGATAAATCCAGATAGCGAGCGACAGGGCGGCGATCCAGGCCAAAACAGTCATGAGAGATATCCGGCAGAACCAAACCAGGCGAGCGCGTCGCGCAGGCCTTCGGGGTAAGCGCGGGCGGTGTAGCCCAACTCGCGCCTGGCTTTCTCGGAGGAGAAGAACATGTGATAACGCGACATCTTCAGGCCGTCCACCGTCACGAATGGCTCCTTGCCGGTGAAGCGCGCCACGCCTTGTGCCGCCATTGCCAGCGGGTAGAGCGGCCAGCGCGGCAGTGCGACCTTCGGGGCCTTGCGTCCGACCATGCCGGCGATGCTCGCGAGCATGTCGCGCAACAGCACGTCGTCGCCACCGAGGATGTAGCGCTCGCCGATGCGCCCGCGTTCGAGCGCCAGCAAATGGCCTTCCGCGCAGTCGTCGACGTGCACGAGATTCAGGCCCGTATCGACGAACGCCGGAATCTTGCCTTGAGCGGCCTCGACGATGACGCGTCCGGTCGGCGTGGGCTTGATGTCGCGCGGGCCGATGGGCGTGGAAGGATTGACGATGACGGCGGGCAAGCCGTCGTTGGCGATCATGCGCTCGACCAGACGCTCGGCCGCGACCTTGCTGCGCTTGTACACGCCAATGGTCGTCGCTTCATCGTTCGGGGAGGTTTCGTCGACGGGGCCGACAGCGTCGTGCACGCGCAGCGTGGCAACGCTGCTGGTGTACACCACACGCCCGACGCCAGCACGCAGCGCCGCTTCCATCACGGTGCGCGTGCCGTCGATATTGGCCCGCATGATGTCGTTGGGATCTTTCGCCCAGAGGCGGTAGTCGGCGGCGACGTGGAGCAGGGCGTCCACGCCGGTCAGCGCGCGCTGCATGGAGGCGGCGTCGCGCATATCGCCTTCCACGACTTCGACAGGCAGGTCGGCGAGGTTCGCGCGGGGGCTGGTGCCACGCACCAGCAGGCGAACCTCATGACCGCGCGCGAGCGCCGTACGTGCTACCGCAGAACCGACGAACCCGGAGGCGCCGGTGACCAGCACTCGCGACGGCATTTACGCCTTGGCCCGGCGCAATTCGTCGAGCTTGATCTCGACGTGCTTGGAGAACACGAACTCAGCCGGACGCTGCTTGGCGAACGAGATGTCCTCGGCCATTGCGCCTTCGGTACGCACGCCCTTGAGCGCCACACCCAGTGCACGCAGCGGGTGCGAAATCGTCTCGTTCACGGCCGTAGCTTCGAAGCCGCTGTGCACCATGCAGTCGGCGCACTTCTCGTAGTTGCCCACACCGTACTTGTCCCAGTCGGTGGTGTTCATCAATTCCGTGTACGTCTTGGCATAGCCTTCGCCGAGCAGGTAGCACGGACGCTGCCAGCCGAACACCGTACGCGTCGGGTTGCCCCACGGCGTGCAGTGATACGAACGGTTGCCGGCGAGGAAGTCCAGGAACAGGCTCGACTGGCTGAACGTCCAGTTCTTGCCGCCGTTGCCGCGCTTGAGAATATCGCGGAACAGTTGCTTGGTCTTCGAACGGTTCAGGAAGTGCTGCTGATCCGGGGCGCGCTCGTAGGCGTAGCCCGGCGAGACGGTGATGCCGTCGAGGCCCAGGTCCTTCGTCGAATCGAAGAACTTGGCGACCTTTTCGGGATCGGCGTTGTTGAACAGCGTGCAGTTGATGTTCACACGGAAGCCGCGCGATTTCGCCAGCTTGATGGCGGCCACGGCGCGGTCGTACACACCTTCCTGCGACACGGCGGCGTCGTGCATTTCACGGTCGCCGTCGAGGTGAATCGACCACACGAAGAACGGGCTCGGCTCGTAATCGTCGATCTTCTTTTCGAGCAGCAGGGCGTTCGTGCACAGATAGACGAACTTCTTGCGCTCGATGATGCCCTTGACGATCTGCGGCATTTCCTTGTGCAGCAGCGGCTCGCCGCCCGCGATCGAGACGACCGGTGCGCCGCATTCGTCCACGGCGTCCAGCGAGTCCTTGAGCGACACGCGCTGGTTCAGGATGGGATCCGGATAGTCGATCTTGCCGCAGCCCGAGCAGGCCAGGTTGCAGCGGAACAGCGGTTCGAGCATCAGCACCAGCGGATAACGCTTGTTGCCCTTGAAGCGTTGCTTCATCAGATAGGCGCCAACATACGCCTGTTGCAGGAAGGGGATGGCCAAGTTCGGCTCCTGTTCGTATAGCGTTAGCCAGCGACCGCGTGGCGTGCGGCGGCCGGCTCGTCTTTGGTCAATTCCGACGGCAAGCGGAACTGGATGGTTTCCTCGATGCCGTCCATGAGAGTCACTTCGACCGTGTCGATGCGACGCAGCGCGTCGATCACGTCTTCGACCATGCGCTCGGGCGCGGACGCCCCTGCGGTGATGCCGATGCGGGCTTTGCCGCGCACCCATTCCGGATTTACCTCGGAGCCATCGGCCACGAGATAGCTCGGCAGCCCCATTTCGGAGCCGATTTCGCGCAGGCGGTTCGAGTTCGAGCTATTCGTCGCTCCGACCACGAGCAGCACGTCCACGCGCTCGCACAGCTCGCGCACGGCGGTCTGGCGATTCTGCGTGGCGTAGCAGATGTCTTTGGTATTCGGGCCGACGATATTGGTAAAGCGACGTTGCAGCGCAGCAATGATACCGCGAGTCTCGTCGACCGACAGCGTGGTCTGCGTGACATAGGAGACCGGCGTGTCGATGGCGAGCGGCAGGGCGTCGACATCGGCTTCGGTCTGCACGAGGTGCACCGGGCCGTCGATCTGGCCCATCGTGCCCTCGACTTCCGGATGACCTGCGTGACCGATCAGGATCACTTCGCGTCCGGCGGACACGTAGTTCTTGCCCTGAATGTGCACCTTGGTCACGAGCGGACACGTGGCGTTGAGCACCTTGAGGCCGCGAATTTCGGCTTCCTGCTCGACGACGCGTGCGACGCCATGCGCGCTGAAAATGGTGACAGCGCCCGCAGGGGCTTCGGACAACTCGGCAATGAAGCGTGCGCCCTTCGCCTTGAGCGAATCGACCACATGTTTGTTGTGGACGATCTCATGACGAACGTAGACAGGAGCGCCGTATTTCTCCAGCGCACGTTCTACGATCTCGATGGCACGTATGACACCCGCACAAAACCCGCGGGGTTGGGCAAGTAGGACTTGCATTCAGCTCTCCGGCTCAGGTCGGCCGGGATGGCGGTTTCTATCGGGTGTTCATGGCTCGCCACATCCTGATCGATGTGACCTCATGACGCACGCAAGGCCCGTTTCGATGGCAAATCGCATGCACCCGTGGGGGGACCGCCGTCCGGTCGTTTGACAAGCAGCGATTGTAACCGCCGCCGCCAAATTATGCTGACGACCCCCTGTGGGAAAACGTCGGCAGGTGTTGCGTAAATGTTGACGAACCGGCGCCTATCTGGTTGAGATCTGCGCCGATTCGGATGCGATCCCGGTCGAACGTCGCTGAATGCAGGCCGGATCGGCCCGGCGGGCGGTGATCCGGAGCGCTAAGTTATTGATTTTACTTGCCGAAACGCTCGTTCTTCTCGTGCAGGTACGAAATCAGGCTATCGATGCCGCCCTGAGCGATGCGTGCCTTGAATTGCGGCTGGTACAACTGGATCAGCCAGGCGTTGGCCACGTTCTCGCCCATCATGTTGATGTCGTAGATCTTCCAGCCCTTGTCGGTCTTCGCCAGACGGTAGGCCACCGACAGATTGTCGCCGGGGCCGCTGACGGTCGCGCCGACCACGACATCGCTGCTGTTCGCGGTGAGTTTGGCCGGATCGAACTTGAAGGAGATGTCGCTGCCCCGCACTTGCGAGAGCTGCAATGCGAAGGTGTTCACGAGCAGTTGCTGGAATTCTTCGAAAACGCGTTTCTGCTGATCCGGCGTTGCGGCGTCGAATACCTTCGTGCCGACGGCGTAGCGCGTGGTGCGCAGGAAGTCGGCGTACGGCAGGAAGTCGCGGGCGACGACCTTGGCCGTGGCGTTGACGTCGCCCGTTTTGGCGGACGCATCGGCCTTCACGCCCTTGACGACCGTCTCCACGGCCGTTTTCACCATGTCGTTCGGATTGGCGCTCGCCTGCGCCCAGGCGCTCGATGCGCCACCGATGCCGCTCAATGCGACGGTGGCAACCGTCACCAGAAATTTGTTCATACCAGCTTGTCTGAGTCAGTGGAATTCGGAGTAGGCCGTAGTGTAGTGCACATGATGCTCATGCGGCCCCTGTATACTGCTGCGATTTTGTAAATTCACCGTTTCGTCGCATTCCCTGGGCTGATCGACGGGCATTGGCCCCGATTGGTTCCACATTTGTGCCGATGTTTAACCTTTCGTTACGCATGGGTCGATTGACGGGAAGGGCGCTGTGCCCGACGGTGAGACGTCCATTTTCTTCCGGAACCGCTACATGCTGACTTCGCTCGTCGTGCGCATCGTCCGTTTTTCGGCGAAGCACGCGTACCCGGTCATCTTCGCTTCGCTGCTACTCGTCGTGGCGAGTTGTGTGTATGTCGCCAAGCACTTTGCGATCAACACCGACATCTCCAGCCTGATCGATCTGAATACCGCTGCCGCCGAACGGGGTCGCGAAATCGACCGTGCCTTCCCGCAGAAGACCGATCTGACGCTGGCGGTCGTGCAGGCGCCGGCCGCCGAGTTTGCCGACAAGGCCGCCGCCGAACTCGCGAAGAAGCTGGAAACGGAAACTGATGTGTTCCGCACGGTGAGCCGTCCCGGCGCGGGGGAATTCTTCGCGCACAACGCACTGTTGTTCGCCTCGACCGACGACGTGAAGTCGCTCACCGGCAAGCTCGAAGACGCCAAGCCGCTGCTCAACCGTCTGGCTCAGGATCCGAGCCTGGCTGGATTGTCGAACCTCCTGTCGGTGACGTTGCAGACGCCGCTGCTCACCGGGCAGGTGAAGCTCTCGGACATGACGCATCTGCTCGGTAACGCGGCCGATGCTTCCGAGGCCGTGCTCGCCAACGATCCGTCGCGACCGGCGGCGATGTCGTGGCGCGCACTCGTGGCCCCCGACACCGTGGCGCGCAGCTACGTGCAGGTGCAGCCCGTGCTGGACTACGCCGCCCTCGAAGCGGGCGCCAACGCTGCCACGCGGATTCGCGAAGCCGTCGCCGACCTGAAGCTGGCCGAGCGTTACGGGGCGACGGTGCGTCTCACGGGGCCCCGTCCGCTGTCGGACGAGGAGTTTGCCTCGGTGCGTCAGGACGCCGGGCCGAATGCCGTCATCACGCTGCTGGCCGTGCTCGTGGTGCTCTGGCTGGCCGTGCGCTCGGGCAAGATGATTCTCGCAGTGTTCATCACGCTGCTCGCGGGGCTGGCCGTCACCTTCGCGCTGGGCCTGATGATGGTCGGCGCGCTCAACATGATTTCGGTGGCGTTCGCGGTGCTGTTCGTCGGCATCGGCGTGGACTTCGGCATCCAGTTCGGCGTGCGCTATCGTGAGGAGCGCCATCGTCTGGAACACGACGACGGCGTGGGCGGCGACGAACTGCTGCGCGGCGCACTTGCGCGTGCAGGCAAGGCGATCGCCATGCCGCTGTCGCTGGCCGCTGCCGCCACCGCAGCGAGCTTCTTCTCGTTCCTGCCGACGGACTATCGCGGCGTGTCGGAGCTGGGCCTTATCGCGGGCGTGGGCATTTTGTGCGTGGCGTTCCCGTCCGCCATTACGTTGCTCCCGGCGCTCATCAGCGTGTTCAAACCCAAAGGCGAGGCGAGCCCGCCGGGGTTCCGCAGCCTCGGTCCGGTCGACGACTTCACCGAAAAGCATCGCAAGCCGTTGCTCTACGGCACGCTGGCGCTGGTGATCGCCGGGTTGCCGTTGCTCGCGCATCTGCACTTCGACTTCAACCCGCTGCATCTGAAGGACCCGCACACGGAGTCGATGGCGACGCTCATCGACCTGTCGAACTCGCCGGAGGCGGGCGTCAACGACGTGCAGTTGCTCGCGCCCGATCTGGCCACCGCCGATGCCGAAGCCGCCAAACTGCGCGCGGTGCCGGAAGTGGGGCGTGTCGTGACGCTCACGACGTTCCTGCCGGCGGATCAACCCGCCAAGCTGGCGATGATCGCGGCATCGGCGAAGTCGTTGCTGCCGGTGCTCACGCAAACGCCGCTCGCGAGCGTGCCGGATGCGACGCGCGTGTCGGCGCTCAAGACGGCGGCAGGCCAGTTGGAAGACGCCGCGCTGGACTATCCCGGCGAAGGAGCCAAGGAAGCACAACGGCTGGCGGCCGCATTACGCAAGCTCGCCGCAGCGGATCGGGCTACCCGCGACCGTGCCGATCATGCGATTGCCGATCCGCTGAAGCTCGCGCTCGGCCAGTTGCGCGACGCGCTGCAACCGCAGCAGGTCACGCGTGAGTCGTTGCCGCAGGACATCGCCTCGCAATGGGTGGCCGCTGATGGACGTGCGCTCGTGAACATCTCCCCGCGTGTAGAGAAGGGTGCCGATCCGAGCGACGACGTGATGCTGCGCAAGTTCACCGAAGCGGTGCTGCGCACGACGCCGGACGCCGTAGGGGGCCCGATCTCGATCCTTCGTTCGGCCAATACGATCATCCGCGCGTTCATCGAGGCGGGGGTGTGGGCGCTGCTGTCGATCACCGTGCTGCTGTGGCTGGCGCTGCGCAGTTTCGGCGACGTGCTGCGTACGCTCGTGCCGCTGCTGGTGTCGGCGGCGGTCACGCTCGAAGTCACGGTGCTGATCGGTTTGCCGCTGAACTTCGCGAACATCATTGCGTTGCCGCTGCTGCTGGGGGTGGGTGTTGCGTTCAAGATTTACTACGTGATCGCGTGGCGGCACGGGCAGTATCGTCTGCTGGCGTCCGGGCTGACGCAGGCGATCGTGCTGTCTGCCGCGACGACCGGCATCGCATTCGGCAGCCTGTGGCTGTCGCACCACCCGGGCACGTCGAGCATGGGCAAGCTGCTGGCGCTCTCGCTGGTCTGCACGTTGATCGGCGCGGTGTTCTTCCAGCCGGTGCTCATGGGCAAGCCGCGCGATGGCGCGGCGCCGCCGCCGAAGTCCTGATGTCCTGATTCTCCTGCGCAATGAAAAACGGCACCGAAAGGTGCCGTTTTGCTGTGTCGTGAGGCCCGGTGCTGCGGTGATTACACGGCCTCGATCTTGCCGCCGAGACGCTCGGCCATTGCCCGCCGGATCGACTCGGCAATGCCTTTGGCATCGAGACCGACGGACGCAAGCTGCTGCGCCGGCGTGCCCTGATCGATGTACGTGTCGGGCAGCCCCAGTTGCAGTACCGGAACCAGCACGCCATGTGCATTCAATGCTTCGATGCACGCTGTGCCTGCACCGCCCATCACAGCGCCTTCTTCGAGCGTGACGACGAGATCGTGCGAGCGTGCCATGTCGAGCACGGTCGCTTCATCGAGCGGCTTCACGAAGCGCATGTTGACCACGCTGGCATCGAATTCGTCTGCGACCTGTTCCGCCAATGCGACCATCGAACCGAACGCCAGAATCGCGACCCGGTGACCTGCCTGGGCGGCGCTCTGGCGACGCGTTTGCGCGCGACCCACGGGCAGCGTCGACAGGCCGGTTTCGGTCTTCACGCCCGGTCCCGTTCCACGCGGATAACGCACGGCGCTCGGGCCGTCGATGCCAAGCGCCGTCTGCAACAACTGGCGGCACTCGTTCTCGTCGGCCGGGGCCATGACGACCATGTTCGGAATGCAGCGCAGATACGCGATGTCGTATGCGCCTGCGTGCGTCGCACCGTCCGCGCCGACCAGACCGCCGCGATCGATGGCGAACAGGACAGGCAGGTTCTGCAAGGCCACGTCGTGAATCAACTGGTCATAGCCGCGTTGCAGGAACGTCGAGTAGATCGCGACGACAGGCCTGAGACCTTCCGTCGCCAGTCCGCCCGCGAAGGTCACCGCATGCTGCTCGGCAATGCCCACGTCGTAATACCGTTCGGGAAAGCGCTTCTCGAACTCCACCAGACCGGAGCCTTCGCGCATGGCCGGTGTAATGCCGACGACACGCGGGTCGGCGGCGGCGGCGTCGCACAGCCATTCGCCGAACACCTGCGTGTAGGTCTTGGCGGAGACGGTACCCGGCGCGGCCGGACGGATGCCTTCGCTCGGATTGAACTTGCCCGGGCCGTGATACAGCACCGGATCGGCCTCGGCCAGCTTGTAGCCACGTCCCTTGCGTGTGACGACATGCAGGAACTGCGGGCCCTTGAGCGCCTTGATGTTCTCGAGCGCCGGAATCAGCGCGTCGAGATCGTGGCCGTCGATCGGTCCGAGGTAGTTGAAGCCGAACTCCTCGAACATCGTGCCCGTCGGCGAGACGATGGCCTTGGCGTGCTCTTCGAGCTTGTGCGCAAGCTCGCGCATCGGCGCGGGTGCGTTGCGTAGCAGGTTGCGCACGCTTTCCTTGCCCGCCGAGTAGAACTGGCCGGACATCAGGCGCGTGAGGTACTGATTGAGCGCGCCGACCGGCGGCGAGATCGACATGTCGTTGTCGTTGAGCACGACAAGGAACGGCAGGTCGTCGTAGACGCCGGCATTGTTCAGGGCCTCGAACGCTTCACCGGCCGTCATGGCGCCGTCGCCGATCACGGCAATCGCATGACGCTTCTCACCCTTGACCTTGCTCGCCAGCGCCATGCCCAACGCCGCCGAGATCGACGTGCTCGAATGCGCCGTGCCGAACGTGTCGTACGGCGACTCGTCGCGCTTCGGAAAGCCCGACAGGCCTTGCCACTGACGTAGCGTCGGCATGGCCTCGCGCCGCCCCGTGAGGATCTTGTGCGGGTAGGTCTGGTGACCCACGTCCCACACGATCCGGTCGTTCGGCGTATCGAAGACGTAATGCAGGGCGATCGTCAGCTCGACGGTGCCCAGATTCGACGACAGATGCCCGCCGGTGCGCGAGACGTTCTCGAGCACGCAGGCGCGCAGTTCGTCGGCTACACGTCGCAGTTCGGCACGCGAGAGGGCGCGCAATTCGGTCGGGGAGTGGATGCTGGCTAGCAAATCGGTCATGGCTAAACGTCCTGAGCGCCCGTCTGCGCGCTTACTTCACCAGCTTGGCGAAGGAAGCCAGCAGGCGATCGATGTCGGCCGTCGTGAGGTTGCCCATCGTGGAAATGCGGAACAGTTCCTTCGACAGACCGCCCTGACCGGCGTAGATGACGAAACCGTCGGCTTTCAGCCAGTCGTGCAGGCGCGGATAGTCGACCCCTGCCGGCAGTTTGTACGCACGCAGCACGACCGACGACTCGTTCGGCGGCAACACGCTGTCGATACCCAGCGCTGCCAGTCCGGCGCGGGCCTGCTCGGCGAGTGCGCCATAGTGCGCATGACGCTTTTCCCAGCCACCCGCGTCGGCCAGTTCGCGCAGCGCCTCGACCAGCGCGTAGTAAGCCTGTACGGACGGCGTGAACGGCGTGTTGCGTTCGGCCTGAAGCTTGGCCAGACGCGCGATGTCGAGGTAATACGTGCGGCTGAAGGCCTTGGCGAGCGCATCCTTGCGCACCAGCACGAACGACACGCCCGGCACGCCGTGCACGCACTTGTTGGCGGTCGCGGCGACAGCCACGATGCCCGAATCGTTGAAATCGATGGCTTCGGCGGCGAAGCTGCTCACACCATCGACCAGCAGATCGATGCCGCGCTCACGGCAAACGCGTGCGATACCCGTCAGATCGTTCAGACGGCCGGTCGTCGTTTCGTGGTGGATGATGGCGACGTTCGTGTACGGACGATCGCCTGCCGCGTCGAGCTTGGCCACGATTTGCGCCAGATCCGGCGCCTGCATCCATTCGAAATGGATGACGTCGTGTTCGATGCGGTACTGCTTGGCGATCTGCGAGATACGCTCGCCGTACACGCCGTTCTCGACGATCAGCAACCGACCGTTTTCCGGCACGAGACCGGCCGTCATGCTCTCGACGGCAGCCGTGCCCGAGCCGGTCATCAGCACCGGCGTCCACACGGCCGGATCGAGGCCGTAGACGGCCGTCAGACGCTCGCGGGCTTCGTCCTGCAGGTCGAAGAATTCGGGCTCGCGATGGCACAGATCGGGTTGCAGCAGGCTTTTGCGAACGCGCTCGGTCAGGGTCACGGGGCCCGGATTCAGTAACAGCATGGCGAAGCTTCCTCGTCAGTTTTCAGCAGTTAAGCAGCATTTATGCGGTGGTTAAGCCGCCGTTCAGACGCTCAGGCCGAAGCCTGTGCGCGTTGTGCAATGTGATCCATCAGACGCGACTTGACGGCTTCCGGCGTGACCTTCGGTCGCGGCAGGCCGTCCGGCGTACCGGGGCGCGTGGTCAGGCATGCGAAGCGCGGACCCTCGTTCAGGCTGGCGGTGCGCCCGTCGAACAGTTGCTCGATGACATCCAGCGTATCGCCTTCGAGCGCGAGCGCATAGCCGCTGGCCGCTGCCACGCCGGCAAACGACACCGTCGGCGACACCGTTGCCTGCGCGCCGGTCGAGTCGTGCGATGCGTTGTCGAGCAGCAGATGCACGAGGTTCGACGGACCGTAAGCGCCCAGCGTGGCGAAGGCGCCCATGCGCATGAGCGCTGCGCCGTCACCGTCGAGGGCGATCACGCGCAGGTCGGGACGTGCCAGCGCAAGACCCAGCGCCAGCGTCGTCACGCAACCCATCGAACCGACCATGTAGAGCTGATTGGCGCGATCGTCGAGGGCATACAGTTCACGGCCGCAGAAGCCGGTCGAGGCCAGCACCACAGTGCCTTCGAGCGGTGTGTGGGCGATCACGCGGGCGAGGGCGTCGCGACGCGTGGGCATGTCGGATGGTGCCACGCCGCGCACGACGGACACCGGTGCCGGTTGTGCCGGACGTGCCGGGCGCTCGGCCGGTTGCAGCGGGAACGATGCCACGCTGCCCTTTTGCATCACGAGCGCGTAGGGGCGGCCGGTCTCGTCCATGTGACGCACCGCGCGCTCCAGCGCCGGACCGATCGCTTCCGGTTCCGTCGGGAACAACTCCCAGGGCACTTCCATCAGGTCGAGCATGGCCGGCGTGATCGGCCCCATGAGGGCGTGTTGCGGCTCGTCGGTAATGCCCGGCTGGCCGCGCCACGTCACGATCAGCAACTGCGGCAGACGGAACGTCCACGTGAGCGACGTGAGCGGGCTCACGGCGTTGCCGAGGCCCGAGTTCTGCATCATCGTGACGGCACGCGCGCCACGGCCTTCACCGAGCGTCGCGCCTGCCGCGATGGCGACGGCGTCGCCTTCGTTGGCCGCCGACAGGTAATGCAGCGTCGGATCTTGCAGCACGTAGTTGATGAACGGCGTAAGGAACGAACACGGCACGCCGGTGTACCACGTGAAGCCGTGCTTGCGCGCGGCTTCGACGAACTGTCCTGCCTCAATCACCTTGCGTCTCCGGGGCGCCACCGTTGAACGGCGTCTGGCCATGGGCGAAGTCGGCCGCGCGGCGGAATTCTTCCATGTCGTTCACACCGCGCCAGTGGCCGTGCACGTATTGCACTTCGATCCTGGCGCCATCGGCGGCCAGGGCGTTGATCAGCTCCGGCATGCCGAGCTGGTCGAAGTCGGCGCGCGTCTGCAATGCCGCGAACACGCGCTGCAGTTGCGCACGGCCGTTCTCGCCACGCACGCCCAGCAGACCGATCCAGCGGCCGTTCGGCGCGCGTCCTGCGTCCGAGGCGTTGCCGCTGATCTTTTCGAGCAGCACTTGCTGGCCGAACAGACCGCGGTCGTCGCCGGCCGAGCAGTACGCAAAGTCGCGCACGCTGGCGTTGGCTGCATTGGCCGCGGCGGTCGAGTCGACCACGACGGTGAAGTCGGCGTCGCTCTCGACCAGATCGCGCACGATGTAGCTGCGGAACAGCAGATCGCCGTACGAGATGACCGTGTCCTGCGTGAAGGCGTTGGTCACGCGCGCGAGCGAAGCCAGCTCACCGGTTTCGGCGTGGCGCTCGTTGATCGCCAGCGTGATGCCGGCCGTGTCGATGGCGTCGGCACGATAGCCGCCCACGACGGTAATGTCGTTCACGTTCTGCTTCTTGAAGCCGTCGACCAGCCAGCGCAGCAGCGGCTTGCCGGCGACCGGCAGCATGACCTTCGGACGATCGGTCGTCACGCTTTCCAGATTCTTGCCACGGCTCGCGGCCAGCACGATGGCCGAGCGCGGTGCGTTGGCGGCGGACAGATAACGATCTTCGGCCTGCGTGTATTCGTCGGCATCCTGCAAACGGAAGATCTCGTCGACGGTCGCGACGCGGTCTTCGACGTTGATGAGCGTTTCGTTGCGATAGATATCGGCCGCGACCGATTGCATGGCCGAGGTGGCCGCGCGCATCAGGTGGTTCGCCCAGATCACGAGGCTGATGCCAGCCTCACGGAACACGTCGGTCGGCGTGCTGTAATACTTCGTCGGCACGATCACCAGCGGGCAGCGATTGCCCCACTCGCGGGCGAACTGCACGATTTCGTCGGCGCGCTTGAGCTTGCTGTGGATCAGGATGGCGTCGGCGCCGGCCTGGCGATAAGCCTCGGCACGGCGCAGGGCTTCTTCCATGCCCCAGCCGGCGATCAGCGCTTCGACACGGGCGACGATGGAGAAATCGTCGTCGGCCTGCGAATCCTTACCGGCCTTGATCTTGCCGCAGAACTCGTCGATATCGGCCAGCGGCTGACGCTCGCCGCCGATGAAGCTGTTGGTCTTCGGGAAGACCTTGTCTTCGATACATACGCCGGCGATGCCACGTTGCTCCAGCTTGCGCACGAGACGTCGCATGTTGTTGAAGTTGCCGTAGCCGGTGTCGCCGTCGAGCAGGATCGGCAGATCGCTCGCGTCGGCCATGAATTCGAGGTTGTCGACGACCTGCGTCCAGCTCGCTTCGTTGTTGTCGCGAACGCCGAACTGCGCCGAAATGGTCAGGCCGGACGCCCAGATGCCCTTGAAACCGGCTTCGCGCACGATACGTGCGGAGATGCCGTTATGGGCTTCCATCAGGAATTCGAGCTGGTTGCTGCGCAGCATGGCGCGCAGTTGTGCCGCGCGCGTGGCGGTCGGCGGGAGGGTGAATGCGTCGGGAGCGTTCATTCGGACACCATCGTGAGCGGTTCAAGTTGCGGCAGCACCTCATCGGCGGCGCGCTTCACATCTTCAGGGTAGTCGATTTCGATCCACGGGAAACCCGTGACATCGGCGGTTTCAAACTGTGCGCCGCGCTCAAGCAGCAAGTCGCGCACGGCTTCTTCGTGGGGCATCTTGGCGCGGCCGGATTCGACGTAATCGCGGGTGATTTCCGCCAGACGCGTGGCCGTCGCTTCGTTGAAACGGAAAAAGCCGACGGATTCGCCCACGGTGTCGTATTCCAGACCGACCATGACCTGCTTGCGCAGTTCGACCGGCACGCCGTCGCGCAGGCACAGCTTGACCGGCTCGTCGCCCACTTCGAAATCACGGTCGATCAGCAGGCGGTTGGCCGTCTCACCGGCAACCAGCGCGTTGAAAATGCGCTGGTCGTAGAGCACGTCGGCATCCATCACGAGCACATCGCCGCCGGCGGTCATCGCTTCGGCCGTGACATGCAGCGTGAGCACGCTGCCCAGATTGAATTCCGGGTTGAGATAAATCTTGGGGCGCGGCGTCCAGTTCAGACGGTCGAGTTCCTCGCTCACCTGTTCGTGATGGAAGCCGAGCGCGAGCACGACATCCGTGATGCCGGCAGCCGCCAGCATACGGAGGTGGCGCTCCAGCAGCGACATACCGTCGAACTTCAGCAGGCACTTGGGCGACTGCTGGTTTTCCGGCTGGAGCAAACGCAGGCCCATGCCTGCTGCGAGAATGATGGCCCGCATGGTCGATATCCTTCTTTAGAGCGGTGCAGTATCCGTGGCGGTCGGCATCGACACGCTTTGTTGCGCGGCGCGTTGGCGGCGCCAGCCACGTTCGGAGAAATGCAGATAGACGAGGCCGGGCACGCCGAGCAGCAGCTCGCGCGTACGTTTGGCCAGCGACAGGGCCAGCGCGGCGTCGGCCGGCAGACCAACGAGCGGGGCGAGCAGCAGGTAACCGCCTTCCTGCACGCCGAGCGAACCCGGCACGAAGAACGCGGCGCCGCGAATCGCCTGACCGAGGCTTTCGAGCAGCAGGGCGTCGACCCAGCTCACCGGGTGCCCGATGAATTGCAGAATCAGCCAGACTTCGGCCGTGCCGACGATCCAGCCCACCAGACTGAACAGGAAGCTGGCGAGGACCTGGCGACGATGGCCGTACATGCGCTGCACGATTTCGTCGACGGCATCGGCGCGGTCGAGCAGCGACGACCAGTCGCGCTTGGACGACATCTTCGAGAGCATGCGGAATGCCCAGCCGAAGATGCCGCGACGCTGCGCGACGTAAAACGCGTAGAGCAGTGCGGAGACGAGCGCGGTCGCGAGCAGCATCGGCAACCACAGGCTATCGCCCATGCGGTGCGACGCCCCGATACCGAACACGGCGAGCCCCAGCAGCGCGAAAACGATCTGTGCGACTGCCTGGAGCGTGGTGCTTACGGTGATGGCGGCGGCGGCTTCACGACCGGCCATGCCGCGCTGCTTCATCTGCCGCACCATCGCGATCGGACCGCCGATCTGACCGGCCGGCAGCAGGCTGTTGACCGATTCGCCGACCCAGCGGGTGAGGGTGGCGCGGCCCAGCGTGCACGACTTCGACACGAGTACCTGAATGGCGGCAGCGTCGAGCACCAGCGGCACGAGGTGGAAGGCCGCGATGGGCAGCAACCCCCATCCGGCAACGGCCAGCGTAGACATCACCGATCCCGTGCCCTGCCAGATCAGCAGGGCGACGAAAAGGGCGAAACCGAGGGTGAGTGAAACGATAGCGGTCCGGTTCATTTAGCGTTTCGTCCGTCCAAAAATCTGACGAAACACTTGCCGGAAACCGAAATAGGCAATGGCGTCCTTCATGTTCGAGATGAAACGCTGCCAGGTGCCCATGCGCGGGTCGGTCACGTACTCGAACGTGAGCGAGATTCGCTCCTCGTTATCGCCGAGCGGCGTGATCCGGTGATGCAGTTTGTCCCCGTCGAAGAACACCAGCGCGCCCGGCGGATACGCCACGGCGCCATCGACTTGCGCCACGCCGGGATTGCGCGTGTGCAGCCGATATTCGAGCTTGCAGCTCGACTGGTCCACTACGCCGAGCAGCAGCGTGTAGCGGCGGCCCTTGTAGTAGGAAGTGTCATAGTGCCAGCCAATGTGATCGCCCGGACGCGTGTAGTAATACAGCGCGTACGCGTGCGGGTCGTCCTGCGGCGATGGCAGCAATTTCTCACCGGCCAGACGCTCCAGAAAGCGCATCAGGGCGGGCGAGCGATACAACTCGGCCACGAACGGGGCCAGCTCGTCGAGCGTATGACGGCTCACGCTGCCCCCCTGCTTGTGGCCGGGAAGGTAGTTGCGGTTCACGTTCGGCGTGACCGCGCGCGCGGCGGCGATCAGTTGCTCCGTGACCGACTGCGGCAGGAACTTCTCCATATAGATGAAGGCGTCCTGCGACTTGAATTCGCGGGTTACCCCGTCGAAGTCGATGGCGTCCATCGCGCGCTCGATCTCCGCGTCTGCGGCGAATGCGGCGGGCGCCATCGGCGCGACTGCCTCCGGCTGGGTCGTTTGGCCCGCATCGGCGGCAACCTTGGCGTCGGCCTTCGACGGCAGCGGACGACGCATGACGCGCACATAATCCGCCATCACCAGCAGCGCGAAAAGCGGCGCCCCGATGGCCGCGGCGATCAGGAAACCGCGCGTGCCGTCGAACAGCGTGACGAGCGGCATCAGGTACAGCACGTCTTCCGTCTCGAATCCGCCCACGGACGCCTGCTTCGTGCCAGATTTGCCGACGCGCTCTTCGATGCGCATGCGCAGGAAGAAGATCAGTGCCACGGCGACACCGGCGATCCAGCCGAGCGTCGAGGCCGACAGCGGCACCGGCAGCGGAAATTTGCCGGGCGCGGCCGCTGCCACGCCCATGCCGATACCGCCGAACAGCAGCACCGTCACGAAAGCGTCGGAGGCCAGATCGTAGAAATGGCCGATACGGCTGGTCTTGCCGCTGATGCGGGCCAGCTCGCCGTCCGTGTGGTCGATGAAGTTCGAGAGTACGAGCAGGATGGCGCCAAGGTTGGCCATCGCATAGCTGCCTTGTGCGAACGCCCACGTACAGGCCAGTCCGACGATCAGACGAACGGTCGTGAGGTGATTCGGCGTGACCGGCGTGTTGACGAGGGGCGTGACCAGCCAGCGTGCTAGGCGCGCGTCATATTGACGCGGGCGCGGGGGCACAGGACGTGCGGTGTTGCTTGTGGCCGACGCAGCAGTTGGCGCCGAAATGATTTTCGGTATCGTTTCCATGAGGGGGGAATATATACCCATAAGGCGGTAATGTGCAGTGCACTTAAAACACCTGTGTTTACCGCGACAACCTTGGTGATTCAGGGCATTGACGCGCAATAAATCCCTGCGCTGCGCTGCGAGCTGACCGTTCCTGGGGGCTTCGCCAGATGCCTTATTAATAGGCTAGGTGATAAGCGTTCCGAGTTCGCGATTATATTCCGCAATAGTCCATTTCGCTCCGGCAGCGCCCGGTGTCGTTTTGACGCACCGTCGAAGGGCCTTTCGTCCGTTCATCCCGCGTTTTCACGGTTTTCACCGGCGTTTGCCCGATCCACGCAAAAAAAGCGACTTTTGTTCGGTATAGCGAGGTTCGGGGGATACGCGGATAATGGCGGTCCCCTCAGTCTATTTTTGCGGCGTTGTCCGACCGCGACTCTCCCCATGTCCCAAACGATTGCGATTCTTACCGGCGCTTCCCGTGGCCTCGGCGCGGCGCTCGCCCGTGGTTTGCTCACCCCTGGCACCCGACTTGTAACGCTCGCACGTCGCACGGACGACGAACTCGCCGCGCTTGCCAGCGCACAGGGCGTCTCGCTTGAACAGATCGCCGTCGATCTCGCCGATACCGACGCCGCCGCGCAGACCGCCGAGCGTATCTTCGCCGCGCTGCCGCGCGATGCCGGCCGCTATCTGCTGATCAATAACGCAGGCACCGTCAATCCGGTCGCCAACACCGCTGCGCTGACCGAACCGGCGGCCATTGGCGCTGCGTTCGCGCTGAACGTCACGTCCGTCATGCTGCTCACGGCGCGTTTCCTCGCCGCCACGCAAGGCCTCGCCGCCAAGCGTCAGATCGTCAATATCTCGTCAGGCGCCGGTCGTAACCCGAACGCCGGCTGGGCGGTCTACTGTTCGACTAAGGCGGCGCTGGATATGTATACGCGTGTGGTCAATGCGGAGCATCGCGAGCATGGCGTGCAGGCGATCTCGCTGGCCCCGGGCGTGGTGGACACCGGCATGCAGGAGACGATTCGCAGCAGCAGCGTGGAAAGCTTCCCGGCGCTGGCACGTTTTCAGGAGATGAAGGCGAGCGGCAAGCTGTCGACGCCCGAAGACGTCGCCCGACGCATTCTGGCGCTCACCGAGCGCGACGATTTCGGTCAGACCGAGATCGACGACATCCGTAACTACGCCTGAAACGCGTAATAAAACACCGGTCAGCGTTGCCGCTGGCCGGTGTGACGTCATGACGCGGCATCGCGATGGGAGGACGGCGAGCGTTCCCCGGCGCCTGCGTCATCGATCGGCCTATTGCTCCGTACTCGTGATAAAGACGCTGCCGTTGCGCTCCGGTGCATACAGGATCAGCGTGGGTGCGTGAATGTCGAAAGCGCGCTCGCAGGCTTCGGTGAAGGAATCGAATTGCACGGCCCAGGCGCCGTTGCGCACATAGCAATGCGTGATGGTGTCGGTGCGCCGGTCGAATTCCTGACCGAGAAACACACCCTGTGTGTAGCACCAGACGACGAACCCGTGAAAGTCCGCCTGCTCCGGTGCGCGAAACACACGCCAGCGAGCATCGTCCCGTCCGGCCTGACGCGCCGTCGCGCCCGCTGCCCAACGTTCGAAACCGTCGTGTCGTTTGCGTTGCTCCATGTCGTCGTACCCCCTATGGGTGAACCGCCCTCCGGGTGCCGAAATTCGACATCCCCGGGCGCGTTTTCATAGTCGGAATTTGTTCCCGGCATTTCTATCAGGCAATTCCGAAAGACGGCAGGGAATTTCTCCAAAGGGACAACGAACGGGGCGAAAAGCGGGACGCCGCGCGCCGGTCAGTCGTAGTGGATCGCGAGCCAGACGGTTGTCTCGCCCTGCGCAGTCCACTCGACCCGGTGACGGCGACCGGCCTCGATAGCGATGGTATCGCCGGGCCGCAACACGAGCGTCTGTCCCGGCGCGTCGTCGAAGGCGAGGCCTGCGCTGCCCGTGAGCAAGACGACCCACTCGTGCTGCGGCTGGTCGTACCAAAAACCCTCGGGCGATGCCTGTCCGGTCGAGACGATGCGCTCGACGCGCATCCCCGGGCGTGCGATCAGCGTGTCGAATTGCTCGGCCGCCGCCGGATCGGGGCGCGAGGGCAGGCCGTCGAACAGGTTGTTGTCGGGCAGCAGTGGCTTATTCATACGTAGCAAGCGCTCTTTCTTCAGCGGGGGATAGAAAGCATACACGTGCTGCCCCCCGGGCTCAGTCGTCCAGATTCTCGTGAACGGCAGCGTCGCCGCGACGCCAGTAAGCCGCCGCCTTGACCCATTTCGGATTCAGCCCGCGATCCTCGACGAGGTGACGTCGCACGGCTTTCGCCACGCTGGCCTCGGCCGCCACCCATGCGTGCAGGTCGCCGGAGGGCAGGGTCGCGACCTGAAGGGCGTCCAGCAATGCGGTGCTCTGGCCCGCCGGTGCGTCTTCGCGGTAAATCCATTCGACCACGACATCGGCCTCGCTCGAAAAGCGCAGGCGGTCCGCCGGGCTGTCGACTTCCGCAAAGACGAAAACGAGTGCACCGGCCGGCAGCTCGGCCAGACGTCGCGAGATCGCGGGCAGCGCCGTATCGTCGCCGATGAGCACATAACCGTCGTAGTTCATGGGAATGACGAACGAGCCGCGCGGGCCGCCGACGCCGAGCTTGTCGCCCGGTCTGGCCGAGCGTGCCCATTGCGTTGCGGGGCCTGACTCGTGCATCGCAAAGTCGATCACGAGCGTTTTCGAGTCGGCGTCGTATTGACGCGGCGTGTAGTCGCGCATCAGGCGCGGTGCGTCGCCCGACGCCGGTTTCGAGAGTCCTTCCGGGCCCATCTGCGGCACGGCCAGTTCGCCGGTCTCGGGATTCGGGAAGAAGAGTTTGACGTGATCGTCGAAGCCGGGGCTGGTGAAGCCCGCGAGATCGTCGCCGCCGAGAGTCACGCGCAGCATGTTCGGCGTGAGGGTTTCGATGTTGCGCACTTCGAGCAGGCGAAAGCGCAGTTCGTGACGCACGCGCTGCGGCGTGCGATCGGGGGTGACGTTCGGTGCAGCGTTGTCTTGCATCAGAGTCGCTCCAGTTGTTGTGCGGCCGCGTCGAGAATCGCGGCGAACGCGTTGGCTTGTTCGGTCGTGAGCGGCTCAGCGCCCAGACGCAAATGCACGGCGTATTTGAAGTTATGCAACGCGCGCATGACTTGCGGCGGCATGTCCTCCGAGCGCTCGCGGCGTGTCGCGAGTCGGGCCAGCAATTCCGTCACCGAGTCCTCGTTCTCGGCCAGATACTCGCGGCCGGTGTCGGTGATCTCGTAAGACTTGCGCTGGCTGTCGCCGGTGTTCTCCTGCACACGGATGTAGCCCATTTCCTCGAGCAGGGTGAGCGTCGGGTAGACCACGCCGGCACTCGGGCTATACGTTCCGTTCACGCTTTCTTCGATGGCCTTGATGAGTTCGTAACCGTGACGCGGTTGTTGTGCGATCAGATGCAGCAGCACGAGGCGCAAGCCGCCGTGACTGAACAGGCGACCGCCGCCGCGACCACCCCGGCCGCCGCGTTCGCCGCGCTCACCACGACCTTCGTCGCCGCGCCCGAAACGCCCCTCACCATAGCCTTCGCCACCGCCGCGCCGTCCATGACGCCCACCGCGTCGTTCGTCGCCAAAATCCATTTTGTCCAGGTCCAACGGGCCCCGGCCCATGAAATCGCCACGTGATCCACGCATGATGCGACTCCTTATCGATGTAGTTAAGATGTGTTTACGATATATCTAAATTGCATCGAAAGCAAAATATTCTTTCGATGACCTTGAGGCTAGTAGGGGGAATGACGGTAAAACGGGGGTTGCAGAGGCGTTCGACGTGACGGGAGGTATATCGAATTCGTCAAAAAACTATATCGAAATGACGATTTCGATACGATCTCGATATCCGGTGAGCGGATGGGGCAGGGGTGTGCGCCGCCGGATGGGGGCCGGCGACGGCATGGTGTGGCAGCGATGAAGGGTAGTTGGGACGCCGGCAGGCTATTTATGGCAACTGCGGCAAGTCCGTCTGAAGCCACTTTCGATAGAGCTTGTTCAACTCGCCGTTCGTCGTGTTACGTGTGACGAAGTCGTTCACGCTTGCCAGCAACTCCGGCTGGTTGGGGCGCATGGCGATCCCCATCGCCTGTTGCAGCAGATTGAACTTCGGTTCGAACTGGCCGGGCGCACGGGTATTGATCACGTTGGCGACCGTCACCGAACAACCGATGGCATCGACCTGACCGGAGAGCAGCGCCTGCATGGCGGCGGCGTCATCGTCGAAGCGGCGAATCTCGGTGCCTTCCGGTGCTGTCTTGGTGACGGCGGTGTCCTGCGTGCTCGCGCGTGCCACGCTCACACGCAGTCCTTTCAGATCCGTAGCCGATTTGATTGGCGTGCCTTTCTTGCCGAGTAGCAGGATCGTCGCCGCAGCGTAGGGCTTCGAGAATTGCACTTGTTTGGCGCGCTCGGGGGTGATGGCGAGCGAGGCGACCAGAACATCCACCTTGCCGGAGAGCAGATACGGAATGCGGTTCGGTCCCGTGACCGGCACGATGTTGACCTTCACGCCGAGGTCTTTGGCCAGCAACTTCGCGACGTCGGCATCGTAGCCGTCGGGCTGCGCCTGTGCGTTTGTGGTGCCATACGGCGGGAAGTCGATCAGCATGCCAACGTTGATCGTGCCTTTCTTCTTGATGTCGGCAACGGTCTGCGCGTGTGCGGGCGTGGCGAACAACGAGACGGTGCCGGTGAGCAGACTGCCGAGTGTGCCGCCCAGCGAGCCGACGAAGCCGGCGGGCATGGCCGCAACGCCGAGCGTGGCGAGGAAGTTGCGACGGGACGCGATAGCGGTGTGGCGCGTTGGTTCCGGCGACGTGTGATGTGCGTTCGGATGCACTGGCGACGACTCGCCCTGCGACGGGTGACGCGAGAACTTGCGGGTCATGCGGATCTCCTGAGTTCGCGAAGACGTCGCCAGTGGCGAGCATGTCGTGTGCGCTCGCGCCCGTTCCTATGACGCGGGGCGACGGATGGCGACGGGGGTGTCCCGAGCGATGGTAGCGGCCGGTTCGGCAGGCGTCCACTCCGCAAAAACCCCAGAGAAAACCCTGAGGACGAAGTGGATGACGGGGCGCGTCGAGGTTGTTGAGGATGACGAAATCAGTCGTCGCGATCCGTCTTCGCATCAGCACGCGAGACGAATGCAGGGAGATAAGCCGCAACCGCAGACGAAAATTCCGGACGAAAAAAAACGGTGCCGAAACATCGGCACCGTCTTCAGGAACTGCTGTCAGCGTCTGACCGTTGGCGCTGCGGTGAAGCTCACCGCGGCACGAGGGCAAGATTTACTGGGCGGCGTCCTTGACCTTCTTCAGCGGGCGAACCTTCACGCGCACCGAAGCCGGCTTGGCCGGGAACCAACGCTCTTCACCCGTGAACGGGTCCTTGCCGAAACGCTTCGCCTTGGCAGCGATTTGTTGCGACGTGACCTTGAACAGGCCGTGCAGCGTGAATTCGCCTGCGCCCTTCTTGTGCAGAGCGCTGACGATCGTGGTTTCGAGAGCGGCGAGCACAGCCTTGACGTCCTTGACGGCGACAGCCGAGGTTTCGGCGATGTGTGCTGCGAGCTGGGTCTTGTTGAGTGCTTCCTTGATCGGCGAAACCTTAGCGGCTGCCTTCGGAGCCGCCTTCGGGGCTGCCTTCGGTGCTGCTGCCTTTTTCGCTACCGGAGCCTTCTTTGCTGCCGGAGCCTTCTTCGCCACAGGGGCCTTCTTTGCTGCTGCTTTCTTTGCCGTTGCCATATCGATCCAATCGATGAGATTAAGAAAGTGCCGTCGGAGAACGGCCACCCGAATGTTACGTCTTGCTGCGCCGACGATTCTACCTAAGAAATCGCTTTATGCGAGTAGTGCGCGCATTATGTTGCGCGCTTGCCGCACAAGGCTGAGCGGCGTTCGCGGTGCATTTCGATCGGGTTTCGATTCGTTACGTTCGCACTGTCGTGAGGACCTGCCGTGCAAGGGCGTGTGTCACTCGATGCATTCGACGATCCGGACTCGGGTTTTCGCGCACATTCCGACGCACCTTTCGACGCATTTTTCGACGCATTTTTCGACGCGAATTTATATGGGATTTTTGTGCGATGCCGACGATCCCGCACGCTGTCGCGCGAGACCGTCATCGCCTGAAAACCCTCAGAAACGCTGCATTTCGCAGGTTTCGCAGCGACCGTCGCCGTTACACCAGGCGTCGGTGAGGGTCGTGCCGTCGGCACCGAAAGTGATGTCGTGTTTCGCACCGTAGCTGCCTGCGAGTTGCAGACGATCGCCCGCAAGCGTGCCCTGCACCGTGGTGTGAACATTGGGTTCGACATCGTCGACGCTGCCCGTGACCTGCGAGCCATTGAGGGCGAGTGCCATCAGACGCGTCATCGGTTTGCCGAACAATCCCCACCACGGCGGTGCATTCGTGCACAGGCCGCGCCAGCGTCCCGACGGATTCACCAGACGCAACGGCGCAGGCGCACCGGTCTGAACCATGCTTTGCGCGTTGGGCGGAATCGGCGGGGTGACGATCGTCGTGCCGGCAGGAGCGGGCGCATTGATGGCGGCGACGTCGCGCGCGACTTCAGGTGCGTTGGCGTTCGCCGTGCTCGTGGCGTTCACGGCATTGAGCCCTGCCGTGTCGCCGATGGTGCTCGGGAGTGGCGTATCGGGTGTCGCTGTCGCGGCGATGCTCGCATTTTGCGCGGCAGCGGCCGGCGGCGCGTAGGTGGATACGGCCGGTGTCGGCGCGGGCGGTGCCGTCGGCAAGGCGGGCGCGGGCGTCACGCTGAAGGTGCCGGGCGCGCCATCGACACGCACCATGTCGGCGCTCAGACCGTCGTTAGGCACGGGCGCTGGCGCCGCGGCGCACACGTGACACGACATGTGCGAGAGGCTGTTGCGGGTGAGCGGGCGCGTGCCGTACAGGCGCTGACTGCCTTGTGCGCCGTCGCGCAGAATCGTGACGTAAGGCGTGTCGTCGAGCTGGTAATCGACCTTGGCGCACGACGGTGCGTCGGTCTGCAACGTGACGTCGGCGGAAAATACGCCGCTGAGCGCGCGCGTGGGCAACACCGACACTGACGCCGAACAGTCCGCGATGATCTGCGCGCAGTTGCATGCGGCGGCCGGCGCGCGGGACGTACCCGATGCTCCCGAAGTCCCGCCGGATTGTGCGTACGCCGAGCCGGCAACACCGGCAACACCGGCCACGCCGAGCATGCCGGCGACGAGCCAACCTGTCGCTTTTCCCAAAGATTTGAAACTCCGCATGATGATTCCCCGAATGTTGCGGCATGTCCTATGCTGCGGATAGTCGATCAAAAGACGTCGGCTGACAAGCGTCGAAAGCGGCGAAAAACAAGGGATAACGGGCCCTTTTCGAGCGATGCGGATGCCACGGTGAACATCGGGGCGTCACGCAAAATTCGGATTCCTCTCGTATCCCGGTATCGATAGTGCGGTCTACACTGCATGAACTTGCCCCCTTCATTGAGCTTTCAACGCGCGTCTGCCGTTGTCCACTGGAGCCATGCATGCCCGTCGACCGCACGCCTGATCCCGCTGCTTCACCGGATGCCTCACCGGCTTCTCCGCTTGCCTCACCCTCTGCTACTGCGACCTCTGGCGCCAGTCGCGCCGCCGGTCGTTCCGTGGTGTCCATGACTTCCCCTATGCCTTCCGCGAATCGCGTACTCGCGATGCTCGCGACGCTTTTCTTCGCAATGGGGCTCATTACGTCGCTGAACGACATTCTGGTGCCTCACTTCAAGGCCGCCTTCGATCTCACGTATCGCGACGCGGCACTCATTCAGTCGAGTTTCTTCGCCGCCTATTTCGTGGTGTCCTACCCCGCCGGGCAATACACCGCGCGTGTCGGCTACCGGCGGGCGCTGGCCAGCTCGCTTTGGCTGGCCGGGCTCGGCTGCGCATTGTTCTTTCCGGCGGCGGCGCTCGTCTCCTATCCCTGTTTTCTCGCGGCGCTCTTCGTGCTCGCGAGCGGCATTACCTTGTTGCAGGTCGCGGTGAATGCCTATGTCGAGACGCTCGGCTCCCGAGGCGCGGCGGCCAGCCGTCTCACGCTGGTGCAGGCGTTCAACTCGCTGGGCACCACGGTCGGGCCGCCGCTTGCGGCACTCTGGATACTCGCGCCGCAGCTCGATGCCGCCACTTCGGCGAACGCTCACGCCGTCGACTCTGTGCGTGCGCCCTACGGCGGGCTCGCCGCGATACTCGTACTGGGCGGGCTCGTCCTGTGGCGTCTCACGTTGCCGGAACAGCGCGACAACGACGCGTCGCCGCCGGGCGTGCTCGGCAATGTGCGCGAGCTGTTGGCTCACCGTCCATTGCGTTACGGCATCGTGGCGCTATTTCTTTATGTCGGCGCGGAAGTCAGTATCGGAAGTTTTCTGATCGTCTATCTGACGCAGACGGATACGGGGATCGTCGATCACGCCCATGCGAGCCGGTATCTGGCGTTTTACTGGGGCGGGGCGATGGTCGGACGTTTCGTCGGCGCGTGGTTGCTGCGCAAGGTATCGCCGGGGTGGATGCTGGGGCTGTGCGCGCTCTACAACCTGACGCTGATTCTTGTGTCGATGGCGTTGCCGGCGTCGTTCGCCATGTGGTTGCTGCTGGCGTGCGGTCTGGGCAACGCGATCATGTTCCCCACGATTTTTTCGTTGTCGGTCGGCGGGCTCGGGGCGCGTGTGAGCGAGGGCGGCGGACTGATTTGCATGGCGATCGTGGGCGGTGCGGTGCTGCCTTATCTGCAAGGCGCGCTGGCGGATGGCGGCGGGATCGTGCTGTCGTTTCTCGTTCCTGCGCTGGCTTATTGCTATATCGCCGGGTTCGGGGCGTGGTGCGCGCGCACCATACCCGAATCCGACCCACCGGCTGCGAGTGACGCCAAAGAAGCGCCGGTGCCGCCCGATCAGCCCGGCTTGCCGAACGTGTAGCGGCCGAAGATGAACAGCACGTTGCCGTTGCCCTTGCCGCCGGGGACATAGGCCGTGGCCACTGCTGCACGTCCGAAGCCGACTTCGGCGAGCGGCAGCGCGGCGGGGAAGGGCACGCCGCCGAGCGTGTCGGAGCGCGACATCAGAAACACGGTGTAGCCGAGGCCGAAACGCACGGGGCCCGCATTCGCCACGTTCCATATCCGTCCGTAACCGGCCATCGGCGACCAGTCGTTATGTGAGTCCTTGAATGCCATCGCGTACAGCATGCGCGAGCCGTTCTTGCCGTCGGACAGCACGCGTCCGTAGCCGAGACCCCACGGATTCTCGTTGAACTGGTCGATCTTCTCGCGGGTGTACGCAAAGCGAAGGTGATGCGTGTGCAAGGGGACGTAGAGATCGCTGGCGCCTTCGGTCGCGATCTCGCGAAACTCGTCGGCGATGGCGCCCGTCCAGGTAGCGATGACGCCGGGCGAGTCGTCTGCGCGTGCCGCGAGCGGCGACAACAATGTCAGCGCGAGTGTCGTTGCGACCAACGGGGTGAGGCGGGAAGTCCGGGAGAGTAGGGCAAGCGATGCGACGGAAATCGATGGCGCGAGCCGCCCGGTGAGTTGGGGGTTCGTAGTCATGGTTGAGTGAAGCTTGTTGCGAAAATGGCGTCGCGCTTGCGCGTCGACACGGTACGCGCGGAACATTGAATGGGCGATTGCCCGTGTGCCCGGCGGGCGAGCACCGAAGCTCGGTATCGGCAGCGTTCAAATGTCTATCGTCGCGTGTGGACTAGACCGGGTGCCCTGTATGAAGTTCTGATAGCTGCGCTTTTGCGTCATTTCCCGACACTGTTCAATCATTGCGCTGAAACTGACTGAACCTGCTGCGCGACAAACAAGTCCTTTAACGTCAACGACATACCTCGGATATCGACGCGTTATTCACCGGGTTGTGAACATTTTCTGTGGATAACGCGGGGTCGCGCTGCCGTGCCCGTGCATTCGATCACTCGCTGCTAGTTTTCCGATGGCTGCCGTGCACCGGCAGGCCAACATGCCTACGCTTTGGCGCAGCAAATGCGCGCGACATTTTTTCTCCTTCCGATCAAGCACTTGGGATAGCTGTCCGCGAGTTGTCCACTGGCTTGCAAACAGATTCTGTGGATAACGAAGCGACTCGCCAACCCGCGTCCCGCCTCGATTTGCAGCACCTGGCCCAACTTTCGCGCGCGAGAAATCTTCCCTGTCGGATCAGTCACTTGCGATGCTTTTCCGCAAGTTATCAACGGGCTTGTGAACAAAAAATGTGGATAAGCTCGCCATTTTTACAATCTCAATATATGAGATTAATGTTTACATATTGACATTTAAGTTGTCGCGGAATTACGATGCGGCTCATACCGGTGGACGGACACGTTCAGGAGACGACAGTGACGGAACGACGCAAACAGAAAGTAGCGATCATTGGCTCGGGCAACATCGGCACCGACCTGATGATCAAGGTGATGCGCAACAGCGAGCATCTGGAAATGGGCGCGATGGTCGGGATCGACCCGGCCTCTGACGGTCTGGCACGTGCCGAGCGTCTGGGCGTGCCGGTGACGGCAGGCGGCATCGATGGCCTGCTGGCCATGCCCGGCTTCGAGGACATTCGCATCGCCTTCGACGCGACGTCGGCGAAAGCGCACGCGCATCACAACGAGTTGCTGCAAGCGCGCGGTGTGCAGGTCATCGACCTGACGCCGGCGGCGATCGGCCCCTACGTGATTCCGTCGATCAACCTCGACGCGCATCTCGACGCCCGCAACATCAACATGGTGACGTGCGGCGGTCAGGCGACGATTCCGATGGTCGCGGCCATTTCGCAGGTTGCGAAGGTGCACTACGCGGAGATCGTGGCGTCGATTTCGAGCAAGTCGGCAGGGCCGGGCACGCGCGCCAACATCGACGAGTTCACGGAAACGACGTCGAAGGCCATCGAGGTGCTGGGTGGGGCGTCGCGCGGCAAGGCGATCATCGTGCTCAATCCGGCCGAGCCGCCGCTCATCATGCGCGACACCGTGTTCGTGCTCTCCGAGCCGGGCGATCAGGCTGCCATCGAAGCGAGCATTCAGGCGATGGTCGACAAGGTGCACGCCTATGTACCGGGCTATCGCCTCAAGCAGAAGGTGCAATTCGAGCTGTTCGACGCATCGCGCCCGCTCAATGTGCCGGGACTGGGCAAGCTCACGGGTCTGAAGACCTCGGTATTCCTCGAAGTGGAAGGCGCCGCGCACTATCTGCCGGCCTACGCGGGCAACCTCGACATCATGACCAGCGCCGCGCTGGCCTGTGCCGATCGCATCGCCGCCACCCGTCTGGCGCTCGCGGCCTGAACGTCGCACGCGCTAACAGGAGACACACACCATCATGACGCAGAAAAAGCTCTATATCTCCGACGTGACGCTGCGCGACGGCAGCCACGCGATTCGTCACCAGTACAGCATCGCTAACGTAAAGGCGATCGCGGCGGCGCTCGACAAGGCGAAGGTCGATTCCATCGAAGTGGCGCACGGCGACGGCCTCGCCGGATCCAGCTTCAACTACGGCTTCGGCGCGCACACCGATCTCGAATGGATCGCCGCCGTGGCCGAAACCGTGACGCACGCCAAGGTCGCCACCTTGCTGCTGCCGGGCGTGGGCACCGTGCATGACCTGCGCGAAGCCTACGACGCAGGCGCGCGCGTGGTCCGTATCGCCACGCACTGCACTGAAGCCGACGTGTCGCGTCAGCACATTGCCTATGCCCGTGAACTCGGCATGGACACGGTGGGCTTCCTGATGATGAGCCACATGACCACGCCGCAGCATCTGGCCGAGCAGGCCAAGCTGATGGAGTCATACGGCGCGCAGTGTATCTACGTGGTGGACTCGGGCGGCGCACTGGGCATGAGCGATGTGCGCGACCGTTTCCGCGCGTTCAAGGACGTGCTCAATCCCGAAACGCTCACCGGCATGCATGCGCACCACAACCTGAGTCTCGGCGTGGCGAACTCCATCGTCGCGGTGGAAGAAGGCTGCGATCGCATCGATGCGAGTCTCGCTGGCATGGGCGCAGGCGCCGGCAATGCACCGCTGGAAGTGTTCATCGCGGCGGCGTCGCGTCTGGGCTGGAATCACGGCTGCGATCTGTACACGTTGATGGACGCGGCCGACGACATCGTGCGTCCGTTGCAGGATCGTGCCGTACGCGTGGATCGCGAGACGCTGGCGCTGGGCTATGCGGGCGTGTATTCGAGCTTCCTGCGCCACGCAGAAGCGGCGGCGGCGCGTTACGACCTGAAGACCGTCGACATTCTGGTGGAGCTGGGCCAGCGTCGCATGGTGGGCGGTCAGGAAGACATGATCGTCGACGTCGCGCTCGACCTGCTCAAGCGTCGTGCTGCCTGAGTGGCAGCATGCGCGACGGAACACGACAAAGACAGATCGATGGAATAGGGTGACGCGCCGTTCCGGCGTCTCCCGGTACCGTTTGGGTACCCCTATGTTTACCCAGGCTTACCCACGTAGTCTTGGCATCTCGGTGCCGATGCCGGCCCCTCGTCAGACGGGCCGGTTTTTTTATGGGGGAGGGCTTTCAGGCGTGAGCGTTACCCGACCAACCGAGCTGACGGCTGATCTGTGCGGCGGCATTCTTCACGCTTGGCACGAGTTCCTGCATCCGCTCGCGGCTCATGTACTTGGTCGTACTCGACACGCTGATCGCAGCGACGATGCGTTGACTGGCGTCATAGACCGGCGCGGCCACGCAGCGGATCTGCGGGGTGTCGTCTTCCAGATCGAACGCATAGCCGTGACGCGCGTAGTCGTGCATGCGTGCGAGCCACGCCGCCGTATCCACAGGGTGTGACGGCACCTGCGTCTGGTAGTGCTCAAGCTGCGCGCGCCATTGCGCTTCGTCCTGATCGAGCAGCAGTGCCTTGCCGACGCCCGTCACGCAGATCGGTTTGCGTCCCCCGATACGAGAGCTGATCTCCACGGCGCGCTGTCCCGGCAATTTGTCGAGGTACATGACCTCCCAACCGTCGGCAACGGCCAGATGCACCGTATCTTGCGTTTCTCCAGCGAGCGTTTCCAGCGTCGGACGCGCCACACGCGGCAGGTCGATCTGGCGATACGCCAGAAATCCCAATTCGATGAGCTTGTTGCCGAGCCGATAGCCACGACGTGGTTCGAAGCGCAGGTAACCGGCGTGCACCAGCGCCGACGCAATCCGGTGCGTGGTCGACAGCGTGATGCCGGTGTGTGCCGAGAGCGCGGGCACGGTGTCGACCCCGGCGGCGACGGCCTCCACGATATCGAGGCCGCGGAACAGCGTCTGGCTGGCGAGGGTGCGCGGGCGCTCGGCCTCGGGAGCCTTCGTCTTGGCCATCAGGCGCCTCCGAGCGCGAGCAGACGCTCGTATACGTAGCACTTGAGCGCGACGTAATGCGACGGTTCCAGGGCGGGCAGTTCGATGCCGTGCAGATGGCCGTCGTCACCTTGTTGCACACCGCGAATCGTGCCGGTGGCTTCGATGGGCATGTCGATGTCGCCCACGCGCACACGGAACGCCAGTTTCACGCTGTCACCGGGCGCGCCGAGCGCCGCATCGGCGAGCAGCGACACACCTTCGGCGCTGACGTCCTGCAACAACGCCAGATGTTGGGTGCCGGCGACGCCGACCGAGGCGACCAGTTTGGCGGGCACGCGTTGCGAGCGGCGCAGCACCTTGCGGCGGATCTGCGCGGGTGCCGAGAGCACGATGTAATCGAACGGCAGCCGTTTCACGCGCTCGACCGTGCAGACGAAGTGATAGATGTCTTCGCCCGAAAACGTCCACAGTTCGAGCCGTTCGCTCGCTTGCAGGGTCGGTGGGGCAGCGCGGCCGGTCGGTGCGGTCACGAACAGCATCTGATTCGGCGCATGGCCGATCACGCGCGTGCGCACACGTTGCGATCCTGCGCCGGGCGGCAATTGAATTTGCAGCCAGTCGCCGGGACGCAGATTGAGGTCGGTGAGTGCGTACTGGGGCGGTGTGGCCCCCGTCGCCGCAGGGGCCGTGTTGTCAGTGGGGACTTGCGTCGCCGTCCCGGCATCGGTGTCGGCGACCGTTGCGTCGTCCGCGCCGAGGTCCGCTACCCGATGCGGGGCGAACGACGTGAACAGCCAGTCGCGTCCGGCCTGTGTCGGCACGATATCGCCGGCGGCGAGCAGCGGCTCGCCGTTGCGGTCGACGATGGCCCACGGCAGCGCTTCGCCGAGCGGGATCTCGTCGGGCGTCAGCGGCACGAGGGGCAGGCCCGAAGGCAGCGCAGCAGACGCTTGAGCAGGTGTGTTGGTCATAGGGCGAAAGTCTACCGCGACGCGTTGGCACTTGGCGAGAGGGGATGCGTCTCCTCTCGCCTGGAATGCGCAGAAGTCGCACACAAGTTGCGTAAGTGGGTACTCGCTGGGGTGACACGTGTCGCCTCGTCCTGCGCGTGGTGGTGCCGTCGTGTCGGGGCTTGCACGCGTGCCCGCCCGACAAGGCGCCGCGCGTGCGATGTCGTCTGCCTATAGTCGATGGTTTCGGTCGACGGCGTTGGTCGAGCGTTTGTCGACGGGCCGGGCGACGTTCTTGCAGGAGGATGCGATGTGGGACCAACAGTGTGCGGGCGCGAGCGGCTGGGGGCCGGACTGGGGCATGCGGCAGCGGCCGGAAGTGGGGATCGAGCTGGCGGGCATGCGCGAGGACTCGGCGTACCAACGTGCCGAGCGCGCGGACTTCGGCACCCGGCTTACGCACGCATCGAATGCTGCGTTGAACGCCGCACGACATGCACGGATGGAGGGCGTGCCGGTGGCGACGCATCGCGTCGATCCGGCGTTGGCGCGCGCGTTCGCCAAGGCCTGGGCGGGCTTGTGGGCGACGACCGGACCCTGTCAGCATTTCTATCGCAAAGAGTTCGAACTCGCGCATGCGCGGGATGGGCGTCTGGCGCAGACCGGACAGCGTGTGGCCGCGATGTTGGCGCCCACTCACGGCGTCGCGTCGACGCCGTCCCCCGAAGTGGCGGCTGAACGTGTCGGGGCCGAGATCGCGTCCTGGCTGGAGACGATCGCTGCTACCGGGCACCGGGGATGGCACTTCCGGGCCGCGCGCGACGCCATGTCGCTCGTCGGCAATCTGTCGCTGCTCGCGATCATTGCGGCGTGTTTCCATCAGCGGCAGGGGCAGGCTCAGCAAGCGCAGGACACGACCGGCGAACCGTCGCTTCATGGGGCAAGCGACATGGCGGCGGCGAATACGCCGTTCGGCATTCCGTGGGCCGACTGGACGTTGCTGGCATTCGAAGGTGTGAAGGGGGTGCTAACTCAGTCGTTGGGTTCGCCGACGCTGATCCGTCACCACGCCGTGGACGAGGTGCTCAAGCGTATGGAGGCGGGGTGCCGTCTGCTCGAAGCGTGTGCGGTGTTGCCGTCTCCTGCGGCGACCGCGTCGTGGCGCAACACGCTCGGCAAGTTGACCCATTCCCGCGACGTCGCAACGCTGTTCACGTTCGCCAATACGGCAATCCCGCCGGCGAGGCTGGGGTTGTGGATGCCGTCGTGGTTCACTGGTCCGTCGCCCATGGCGGACGGATACCGGGGCATCTTGCGCGTGGCGGGTCTGATGCTCGACTCGTGTCGCGCGGTCACGAGTCTGCTCGGCACGTGGGCGCGCAACGAAGCGTTCACGCATGACGCCGGACGTCTCACGCAGCGATGGGAGACACTTCACGCCAGGCTGGCGCACGTCTCGCCGGACGACGTCGCGACGATGCTCGATCGCGTCGCACGCGTGACCCAACTCGCCCGCCATTGCGATACGCCGCTGCTGGCGCGTCTGGCATCGCACACAACGCTGCGCGAGTGCTTACTCACCTCGCGACATCCTTTGTCGGCCAGTCAGATCAAGGCCGCGTGCAGCGAGTTCGACGTGCCGTGTCATGCCTCGTGCGTCGACGGTTTGAACTACCTCAGTCTGAATCCCGCCGAGAGTCCCTGGGGGCAGCGCTGGACCGGCGACGCATGGGAGAGCGGCAGCGCGACCCCGGTGCGTGCGTCCTATCGTCTGCTGCTGCTCTATCAACACTGGAGCGCGGCGTTGCTCGAACGCGTTGTGGGGGCGTCGGGTTGCGCCGGTGGGCAGGAGGCGACGTCCAATAAACCATCGGATACCGAATCATCTGGCGAACAGCCGACGCAGCGCGACGCGACTTACGTCGATATCCAGTCGACTTGGCTGTGAGCGCGCGCCGACTCGGTCACGCGACCTTCGCGATGCCTGAAAACGAACAATTGAAGTTGTCCGCGCCAGGGTTCGTACATTATTGATTTTTTTGTTGTTTTTGTTCGCGGCCAGAATTGACAAGAACCTGTCCGAACTCCAACGTATCGGGCTTGCAAAGTGGAATTTTGCGCATAAAGTTGTCCGGCCGTTACAAATCAATGGGTTGGCTCAGAGAAATTCCGCTTTCAGTGGCAGGACTACTAGGCGGGAGCGCTTGGATTTTTGCGTTTGAGGTTGTCCGCGATGTTTGTACTCGGAAGAGTACATGGGCCTTTAGTTAACTCGTGCGCGTGAGCGAGGTCGCGTTTGAATAGACGAGTGCTCGTCATGGGCACGGTCGATGTACAGGTCAAAGGTTATCGACAAACCAGTCGTAGTTATCGAGAAGGGCGTTGGTCTTGGGCTTATCGGATGTATTCTTGGCCGGTTTGATTGTCTTCACCTTCGCTGATGGTTTCCGGGTACGTTGCTCATCCTGCAGTTGCCTATGCGTGTCACGCTCCTTTGCGGTAAGCGAGGCCAGAAGTGCCTTTTCATCAGCCACTCGTTGGCGCATCTGTTGGAACTGCATTTCGGCATCGACGACTGTCGATGACTGTAGCGGCGAGGCTAAGTCCTTGCGTTTGCTCCCGCTTCCGCTGTGGATGGACATTGAGGTTTCGATGTCGTTACGGAAGACCGCGACGTCTCCCCGTATTCAGTAGCACCGGGCTTTAGAGTCCGAGGGTTAATGTATCTGCTTTCCTGCCAGTATCTGGGCATATGCTGCTGGCGTTAATCCACCCAGTGATTT
>NZ_CABPRV010000007.1 GCF_902459735.1 Pandoraea capi | reverse complement strand
ACATCGAGCAACCGCGGACGCTCCTGCCGCTTTCCAGGAGTTGGTTTAACGGGACTTTGCTAGAAGCCCATTGGCCCGATTGAAGGGGGCAGGTCATGGGTGCCTTTATCGTGAACGCTCTACTGTGGTCCGATCCGCAAAGCAGCAAGATGCAACGCGCGGACGCAGAGCGCGATATGCGTGACGCCATGCCAGCCATGTACGCCATGGGCCTTTTCGACGTGTTTACGATTCAGGACGCGAAATTGTGCCAAATTCTGGCGAGTGACTCATAGACGAGATCGCCGAAGGATCGCGTATCACTCGATGGTTATCCGATGAACTCTTCTGAAGAACATCCTTGCCCATTGGCCATCAAAGGCACGGTTGTTCTCCAGCAGTACTCAGTCAAACCATTCCGCTTCGTTGAAGTCACAAGTTTCGTGGGAAAAGTAGATCCAACTGCCATCGGCCCGGTGCCGCTTCAAGAAAGGCTTCATGCCTGCGTATATGCTGCGAAGCCGCATGCCGCGACGCAGACCTAGTCCTGTCATGTCGCTTTCGCCAAGATGGCGGGCGACAAGTAACATGCCGTCCGGCGCAAACGAGATAAATCCGCGGTCGAAAAGCTTGTCGAGATTTGGACTAAGTAGGATACCGTTGTCCACACTAAGACGCGCCTTGTTCGTTTCACACAGCCGCCAAGCGTGAATATGTGAGGCCACGAGCACGTCTATCGGACCACAGCCGAGCACACCGCACGTCCCCCAACGCTTCTTCAGAGCATCTCTGAACTTTCCCTGTCCAACGCGGGCAAGGCGGAGTTGAGCTCGCTCCGTGGAACTAGGTACTGAGTTCGTAGACGCTGCTTCGTCTGTCGAACCTTCCGTCCCGTCGCTTACTGAAGCATCAATCATCGCTTCGACGACGGAATCCGACAGGTGGTTGAGAAACGAGGTATCACAACTGGATGGGGCGCGAACTGGTGCAGGCAGCCCTTTGGCGATATTCTGGCGACCCGAATAGACCAACGGGCACCCTTCATGGGCTGGCCTGTGCTCAAAATGGGCTCGATTCCGACCACCCTCACTCGGCTTCATTAGAACAATGGGACCATGACACTCATAGCAACGTACCGTCGCCATATGCTTAACTTCATACGCGGCGAGAACAGGCCAAATCTCCCAGCGAGTACCACACCAAATCTCGCAGTGCGTTTTATCACTGGGTCGCACATGGGCTCGTCCAGCATCGGTGATCGTGAATAGGTAGGCGCCCCCGACATCGCTCTTGCTAACGAAGCCTCGTTCAAGGCAGTCCTTTAGCGCGCGAACATACTCACTTCTCTGGCCTAGGCTATCACCAAGTTCCGCGCAGGTTGCCCCATCTGGCATACTCGCCAATGCACGGAGAACAACTCTACTTTCTACGCTCATATTCAGTATTTTTGTCACAATGTGAGTTAACTCGCGATAGACATGTCTCACTGGACTCATTACATATGACATTAAACTTCCAGAAGGCAATGCCGATATACCAAATATTATTATCTATCGTGAGCGGACATGGAACTCGACTGGATCGTAAAGCCTGCCATGGTTCTATTTGGTGCCTACGGTGCTGCAAAAATCTACTATGACCTCTCGTCGGGAAAGGTCACCCGTATGCGAGAACAGTATAGATTTGCAAAAGAGTATTTCACAGATATAAAATCGGGATCCGCAAACCATCCATTCCTTCGAGAAAAAGGCCTTCAGGCAATAGTCGGTGATAGTCGACTCCATGCCAACGACATTGAATATCTGCTTCGACTAAAGGATCCCGTAAAGGCGATTGAATATTTTGGACAGGGGAGACAATACCTTCAGCTTCGAAAGACCGGAATAAATGAGGCCATTGAGTTCCAGATCCAGTACCGAAGCAAGTGGTCACGCAAATGGAGAAAAATGACGTTTCTCGCGTTTTACGGGCTCTCCGCGTTCGTCGGCTATAGCCCTGTCGCATTTTCAAAATATCTATTTTCGAACCCTCAAAATCTGCTGACTGCGTGTGCACTGAGTATTCCGGTGGGTTCATATTACGCGTGGATGGCTCTGCGAGCTGCAGTAAGAATCAAGCGAGCGGAGACTCTCGTTAAGTCGCAGGAACTTGCGGATGCTCCGTTAATTTCAGAAGCGGCCGACATCGCGCTGGCTTTTGCGTCGAAGGGAAACAGAAGCAAAGCCTCTTCGTAGGATAGTTCCCTCATCGGATAAGCGAGTGAAACGGTGATACTTCATTCGGAGGCGCTGCATGTCGCGTCGCGGCCACCACGCGACCGGCGAATTACCCTTGGGAGGGTGAAGCTCAAGAGCGTGAGCGCAAAGTCAGGTGCGAATAATCAAGGCGCACACATGATCCTAGAATATCCACTGCTCATTTTACTTTCAGCCTCATTTCACAAGGTCGTTAGGCACGTGCCTAGCATGTACTTTCTGTATTTATCCCCGCCTCATATTGAGCGCTATTCCGAATGCATGCAGGAGTGCAGCGTTCTCGCAACGCAGGCCTGCCACTACTTGGGCTGCCCAGTTAAAGTAGTCTCCCCGGCGCCCGAGAGACCACTGTGGCGGCGGTGCACTGATTAAGTCCCGTAGGTTGCAAGTAGCGTCAGCGATTTTGATAAGCGCCGCCTTCTCGGATTTTTGCGGCGCCAGTTCGATCTGAAGATCTTTACGCCTTTGTTTTGGCAACGTCTTGTCGTCCGTCACTTCCCAAACAATCTGCGCAACCTCCGCCCCGAACAGCGATCTCAGTTCTTCAACGTTTGTCCCCGTGTCCTCGATGGTGTCGTGGAGAATTGCAGCCATCAGTACTGAAATATCGCTAACCTCACCCACCGTCGCAAGCAAATGAGCGACCGCAATTGGATGATTGATATAGGGTGACGCATCAACGTCCTTCCGCCGCTGATTCCTATGTCGCTCAGCCGCAAATTGAATCGCGCAGAGCAAATCTGCCGGATTACTCATTAGCCTTGTCCATTGAATGCGCGCGGACTAAAACCCCGTGCGCGTTTATCGAAATTGCGTCGGCGCCTGAATCATATTTTCTGAGTCCCCGCATCGGTGCTCGGACTACCAGATCTCGACCAGGCAGCTCGGGCAAGCTCAGCATGATCGGCCATCGGGCAAACGTAGCCGCGTCGAGCGAGCGTTCGAGCAGTGATCTTGTTGCCCCATAGCGCGTAACGTCCCACGTAGAAGCCGTACGCGCACCACAGCAACAGAGACACCATGTAGAAGTCCCTGTTCGCATATGCGGGCTCCTCCGGTATCACGTCGATGAGCCCAATCCATATCGAGTTGCCTGTGCGAAGCAACGTTTGCGCGACGATGTAGCCGATGACGATCAACGCCGGGATGTACAGACGGCGCCTTGCATACGCAACAATCGCTACGATTGGAAACGCGAGCCCGAACCAAAACGACCAAGCTACGCCGATCTTCACTGAGACGACGGTTTCATCTTTTTTCATCAGAACATTCATGATTCTTCCCCGTTGTGCGTGCGACTTCGATCGGCAAGGAATGCCGCAGCGGCTTACTTCTTCGGAATGAGTACGATTGCCCTCGAACGATCGTCGAATTCCTTCGTGCCGTCGGGCCAAACGAGGAGATCCCCGATAACGCTGACCGCTTGAGAGGCGTCTTCGAGCCAGTTAATTTGCTCGGCAGCACTTTCGGGCACGTTCCAGACGTAACGAAGCTTGTACTGACGGTCACCCACCTGAACTGCGGTAAAGCCGCCAGCGGCGTCGTGGTCAAATACGAGGGCTCCATAAAGGATCACCCCAGCGATTACGGACGTCTTCGGGGGAAGTGGGGCTGGTCCAGTGCCAGGAAGAGCAAGCACTCGGCCGTTTTCTGCGGTCACGCTAAGTGCGCGCGTTCTAGCGCCGTAGGCGTCCGCAATACATTCGTCGGTACGACACTTGTCGCGAATAGTCGTCCGCCACTTGTTCTGGTCTTTTCGAAGCCCTTCCTTGTCAGTTGTCCGGGCCGACGCCGCAACAAACGCCTGTGCAAGTTGACGATCCAGCGCCGAAAGCTCAGGGCTAATGCAGATCGAACGCTCAACCGAACTCGTCGCTTTGCGGCAGTCGAACGAGGGCTGCGACGTCTCGGCCCGCGCCCACCCAGCGAAAGCAGATCCGATCACGACGGACGTGACTACCAGCACGCTTCGCGCGCGATTCGAACTCGTTGTCCCTCGACTCATCGGATTGCCCCCGCAGCTTGCTGGCATCGCGAAGTCATGCCACCACCGAACGTGAGCATCGTCGTGACGTTGATAATCCCCTTTTGCAGTTCATCGCGTGCGGTCGTTGCACAGGCTTGAGCCACCTGGTCATAACCATCGCTCTTGATGTGCGCCCGAATATCCGCCACCAATCCGCGCGTGTCCACGTACCGCTTGGTGTTTTCAAGGTCGGCAGGCTTACGCAACTCGATGAGTTTGACCAAATCCGCCCCACACACATTGATCGCCGTGACGTATTGCTGGCAGGCCGGAGGGATGGACTGTGCCGTGACACTTTCTGCGGCACCAGCCAGCAGGACGATGAGCCCCGAATACAACATCTTTTTCATTCTTCAGTTTCCCGAAAGTTCGTCGGACGTTTTCCCATTGCTTCATTCAGGACAAATTGTAGCATTTGTATTGTAAATAAAAATGTCTACAAGATAGGTGCCGTGGTTACGCGTCGTGTTTCAACCAAGAATCCCGGGGACTTCGTTCTTCGGGAAGGTCTTGATGAGAAGCTTGAGGGAGTGCTTTGCCGAAACGGTCAGAGCCCGCCGCAAACACTTGAAGTTGTCGCAGGAGGCATTCGCGGACAAAGTGGACATGGACAGAACGTCGATTAGCCGCATCGAGCGCACCGCTCCAAACGTTTCAATCCGAACGGTCTTTCGGATCGCCCAAGCACTTCAGACGAAACCGGGCGCGTTGCTCGTCGGCGAACACACCGAGCAGTCGATGAAATCGGTGCCGCCTGAAGTATTCGGTCACGCGGTTAGAGATGCACGCGTGATTCGCGGCCTGTCGCAAAAGGCGGTGGGAGATATGATCGGGATGGATCGGAACTACGTAAGCACGATAGAGCGGTCGGAAGAACTTCCTACGCTTGATACTCTGGAAAAATTCGTCGGCGCCCTTGACCTGGACGTGCGGGCTATTTTCGGCTGATCAATGCCCAGCGGGGTCATCTGACTTGATAGTCGAACTGATAGTCGATCGAAACACCAATAAAAAAAGCCCTTGAAATCAAGGGCTTTTTCACATCTTTGGCGGAGAGAGGGGGATTCGAACCCCCGATAGGCTATTAACCTATACACGCTTTCCAGGCGTGCGACTTAAACCGCTCATCCATCTCTCCTGAATGGTCGCGCATTATAGCAGGTCGGCGGCAACATCTCACCCATTTCGTGGCGACTCGGGCAAAAATCCTTTCGGTGCCCCGTCTCATGGGCGTCGGAGATGGTCCACCAGATGCCGGTCACGCTCGCTCGGGCGGGCGCCCAATAAGCTGAACGCGATCGCCACCGCGAACCCGACCGGGACACCGAACGCCCCCGCCGAGATGGGGTCCACGCCCCACCAGCGGGAACCCGCGAAGCCCGTCAGGCGGGTGAAGAACGGGTACGTCGTCATGATGTAGTACACGCACACCAACAACCCACTCACCATCCCTGCCGTCGCCCCCAGTCGCGTCGTCCGCTTCCAGAACACCCCCAGCACCAGCGCCGGGAACAGGCACGACGCCGCTAACGAAAACGCCGCCCCCACCAGAAACAATATGTTCCCCAGCTTCAATGACGTCACATACGACGCAAACATCGCCACGCATAACAACAAGATCTTCGACGTCGTCACTCGCTTCTGGCTCGACGCATTCCGGTCCACCATGTGGAAGTAGACGTCGTGCGACAACGCGTTCGCAATCGTCAACAACAATCCATCCGCCGTCGACAACACCGCCGCCAACGCGCCCGCCGCCACCAGTCCCGATATGACATACGGCAATCCCGCGATCTCTGGCCCCGCCAGCACCAACATGTCCGGCTGCATCCAGATCTCGCCCCACTGCACCACACCATCCCGATAAACGTCGGAGATGTCCAGCTGCACCGGCGTCGCGTGACGCCACTGCGTCACCCACCCCGGCAGGTTCTCGTATCGCGCACCTACCAGATGCAGCAGCACGTCGTACTTCAACATCACCGCCAACGCCGGCGCACTCACATACAGCAACGCAACGAAGAACAGCGTCCATCCCACTGAACTCCGCGCGCCCTGCACCGTCGCCGTCGTGCCATATCGCGTCAGAATGTGCGGCAAACTCGCCGTCCCGATCATCAGACACACCATCAGCAACAGGAAATTCAGCCGCTGCGAACTGCGGGTCGTATCGTCACGCGCCGGGAACGGCTCCGTCATCGCGCGCGGCGGCTCACTGCGCTCGACATACTGATTGCGCATTTCCAGCCACTGGTTCTGCGCCTCGCCCACGTCTCGCGGGAACGCCTCCAGCCTCGTCTCGAGCACCTTCACGTCGCGCAACGGCCCATTGCGACGCTTCGTGTCCAGCAATTGCCGCTCAAGCTCCGCTCGCTCGGTATAGAACGTGTCCGGCAATCCGTCTAGCCGACGCTGCATCTGCTCCGCCTGCTCGCGGTAGTAATCGCGCACTTCCTGCTCAGGCACGGAATTCTTGAGCTGCTTCTCCAGCACCTCGACCTTCGCCAGCGCCTCACCGTAAGTGAATTGCGGGAACCAGCCGTTGCCCGTCTGATGACCGATCATCGCCGTCGGCACCAGAAATGCAGTGATCATGATGATGTACTGCGCGACCTGCGTCCAAGTCACCGCCCGCATCCCGCCCAGAAACGAGCACACGAGAATGCCCGCCAGTCCGAAGAAAATCCCGATCGTGAATTCGACGCCGATGAAGCGCGACGCAATCAACCCCACGCCCTGAATCTGTGCGACGAGGTACACGAACGAACACAGAATCGTCGAGAAGACACCCAACGCGCGCACCAGATTGCTGTCGTATCGCGTGCCGAGAAAGTCCGGCACCGTGTATCGCCCCATCTTGCGCAGATACGGCGCGAGCAGGAACGCCACCAGACAGTAACCGCCGGTCCATCCCATGACGTAGGCGAGGCCGTCGTATCCCGACACGTAAAGCGAACCCGCCAACCCCATGAACGACGCCGCACTCATCCAGTCCGCCGCGCACGCCATGCCGTTGAACATCGGCGGCACGCGCCGTCCCGCGACGTAGTACTCGGTGGCGTCGGACGTCCGCGAAATCAGACCGATCACCGCGTAGACGGCAATCGTCACGAAAAGGAACGCGTAGCCGATCCACACGCCCGGGCCATTGACCTTTTCGAGCAGGCCGATCATCAACACGAACGCGAGAAAACCCGCCGTGTAATACAGGTAGTAGCGCAGCAACCTGCGCGTGAAACTCATCGGTAGATGTGCGCCGACGCGGCGCGAGAAGACGCACTTCGTGAAGTGGCGGGCGCCATTGCGCTCTCCAGCGTGTCGTCGGTGAGGCCAAGGCTGTCGCGACGCGCGTCGCGCAACGCATGCAGCGCCTTGCGATAGCGTGCATCGTTGAGCCGCTGGAACAACGCGTAGACAACGATCAGCCCGATGTCGACGAGAATGGAACCCTGCGCGCCCATGTAGAACGGCAACGGCCATCCGGCAAATCGCATCGCAGCCCATTCGCGCGCCCAGAACTGCGGCACGAACGTCACCACGAAACCGATCCCCATCAGCACGGCCACCAACCACAACGTTCGGCGCCAGTGACGCGCAGCAATCGCCGCGGCCTGACCATGCCAGTCGATATCGGGAGAAAGATCCGTCGGCGTCGCCCCATTGGGCGCACCGACATGACTGCCTGTGGCATCAGGAGATAAAGGAGACATAGGGGACACGCCACGCTGCCCCGAAGACCCCGGCGTCGACGCGATGTCGTGGTGATCGCCGGAGGCGAAGGGCGAGGTGACGGCGTCGTCGCCTCGCGCCACAAACGATGTCGACGAAACGCCCGCTGCGCCACCGAACGTGTCGTCCGGCGACGTCCCGCCGTCGTCAGCGGAGCCCGGCGCGCCGGGCCGCGAGCGTTGCGTCATTGCAGGCCGCTTGGGTGTGCAAACCCGCGCTTACTGCGCCTGCTTGAGCTGGTCCAGAATGGCCGGGTTCTCGAGCGTCGACGTGTCCTGCGTGATCTCTTCGCCCTTGGCGATCACACGCAGCAAACGACGCATGATCTTGCCCGAACGCGTCTTCGGCAGGTTGTCCCCGAAACGGATGTCCTTCGGCTTGGCGATCGGACCGATCTCCTTGCCCACCCAGTTCCGCAGTTCGAGCGCGAGTTGCTTGGCCTCGTCACCCGTCGGACGCGAACGCTTGAGCACCACGAACGCCACGATGGCCTCGCCCGTCGTGTCGTCCGGACGCCCCACCACCGCAGCTTCCGCCACAATCGGGTTCGCGACCAGCGCCGACTCGATTTCCATCGTGCCCATGCGGTGTCCCGAGACGTTCAGCACATCGTCGATACGGCCCATGATGGTGAAGTAACCGGTCTTCGCATCGCGAATCGAGCCGTCACCTGCCAGATAGATCTTGCCGCCCAGTTCCGACGGGAAGTAGCTCGTCTTGTAACGCTCCGGATCGCCCCAGATCGTCCGAATCATCGACGGCCACGGACGCTTGATCACCAGCATCCCGCCCTGCCCGTTCGGTACGTCCTGGCCCGTCTCGTCGACGATGGCCACCGCCACGCCCGGCAGACCCAGCGTGCACGACCCCGGCACCAGCGGCGTGGCGCCCGGCAACGGCGTGATCACGTGACCGCCCGTCTCCGTCTGCCACCACGTGTCGACGATGGGGCAACGCCCGCCGCCAACGTTTTCGTAGTACCACATCCACGCTTCCGGATTGATCGGCTCACCAACCGACCCGAGAATGCGCAGCGACGACAGGTCGTACTTTTTGGGATGCACTTCCGGCGACTGCTCCGCGGCCTTGATCAGCGAACGAATCGCCGTCGGCGCGGTGTAGAACACGGTCACTTTGTGACGGCCGATCATCTCCCAGAAACGCCCGGCGTTCGGATAGGTCGGCACGCCTTCGAACACCACTTGCGTGGCGCCCACCGCCAGCGGACCGTAGGCGATGTACGTATGGCCCGTGATCCAGCCGATGTCAGCGGTGCACCAGAAAACGTCGTCCGGCTTGATGTCGAAGGTCCACTGCATGGTGAGCGATGCCCACAGCAGATAGCCGCCCGTGCTGTGCTGCACGCCCTTCGGCTTGCCCGTCGAACCCGAGGTGTAGAGGATGAAGAGCGGATGCTCAGCGCCCACCCATTCCGGCTCGCACTGATCCGACTGACCGGCGACAAGGTCTTGCAGCACTTCGTCGCGACCGGCCTGCATCGTCACATTGCCGCCCGTGCGACGGTAGACGATCACCGACTTCACATGCTCACAACCGCCCATCGCGAGCGCTTCGTCGACAATGGCTTTCAGCGGCAACGCCTTGCCGCCGCGCATCTGCTCGTCTGCCGTGACGATGGCGACTGCGCCCGCGTCGATCACGCGCTCGTTGAGCGACTTGGCCGAGAAACCGCCGAATACGACCGAATGGGTCGCGCCGATGCGGGCGCACGCCTGCATCGCGACCACGCCTTCGATCGACATCGGCATGTAGATCACCACGCGATCGCCCTTCTTCACGCCCTTGGCCTTGAGCGCGTTCGCAAAGCGGTTCACGCGCGCCAGCAGGTCACGGTAGGTGACAGGCGTCACCGTGCCGTCGTCGGCTTCGAAAAGGATGGCGGTTTTGTCGCCCAGGCCCGCTTCGATCTGGCGGTCCAGGCAGTTGTAGGAAGCGTTGATCTGACCGTCTTCGAACCACGTATAGAACGGGGCATTGGTCTCGTCGAGGACTTTGGTGAACGGCTTGTGCCAGGCCAGATTCTCACGCGCCTGACGCGCCCAGAATCCCTCGTAATCCTTCTCGGCCTCGGCGCACAGCGCCTCATAGGCTGGCATGCCGGAAATGTTCGCTTTGGCGACCAGCGCCTGCGGCGGCGCGAAAACGCGCTGTTCCTGCAATACCGATTCAATTGCTGCCATGAGTTGTCCCCTCTTATGGATATGCAAATACGATTGCAATCAAGCCAAAACAAATCGCTAACGTCACATTAAGACGAGCGACTTACTAACGCCTTACACTGGTGCATTCGACTCCCGTTCCTTGCGTGCGGGACTCACGCAGATCGCGTTGTCGCATTGCAGCAAACTGTGGCGTATTCGCTACAATCCTACGCTCATCACCCCCTTCCCGCCACCCCGGAATCGCCCGGAGCGCCCGTGAATTCGACATCTACGCCGCCATCGAGCCGCGACAACGTGACGACGGCAAGCGCCGCCACCATGCATCCCAACCGGGTCGACGGCCTCTTTGCCCGCTTCCCGAGTTTCGCCCTCGCCCTGGCGATGACCTTCGTCGGGACCAACGTCGGCATCGGCAAGACGATGGTCGCCGTCATGCCCGTGGCCGCCTTCGCGCTATGGCGTTTTCTCATCGCCATCGTCGCGCTCGCCCCGCGCTACCGGCCGTCAGCCATGCGACGCGTCACGCGCCGCCAGTGGGGTCACCTCTTCGTGCAGACGTTCTTCGGCACGTTTCTCTTCACGTTACTGATCCTGTCCGGCGTGCGTATGACGACGGCCACCGCCGCCGGCGTCATCACGGCCACGTTGCCCGCGTGCGTGGCGCTGCTGTCGTGGGCCGTGCTGCGCGAACACCCGTCGCGACGCACGTTGCTCAGCATTGCGCTGGCGATTGCCGGCGTGGCGTTGCTCAACGTCTCGCGCGGCGACGGTCATGGCGCAGCCGGCGCCACGGACGCCACTGCCAGCGCATGGCTCGGCAACGCGCTGGTGCTCGGTGCCGTCGTCTGCGAAGCCATCTATGTGATCGTCTCGAAACGGCTCGCCGCCGAACTGCCCGCCATCGACATCTGCGCCTATACGCATCTGATCGGCGGGGCGCTGATGCTGCCTTTCGGGGTCGTCGGACTGATGGCTGTGGATTACTCGGCGCTGAGCGTCGGGCACTGGGCGCTCATCGTCTGGTACGGCCTCGCGGCGAGCGTCTTCTCGTTTTTTCTGTGGATGCGGGGGATTCGCCACGTCAGCGCGCAGCTCGCCGGGGTCTTTACGGCAATGGTGCCGGTCGCCGCCACCGCTTACGGCGTGATTTTTCTGGGGGAACGGTTGTCCGTCGCCCAGGGCGGGGCACTGGCGCTCACGGTCGCGGGCATTGTGCTCGCGGCGCTTCCCGGCCGCTCCGCCGGCTCGCGAAAGACGCTATTGCCGGCGCGCGACTGAATCGAACGCGGCCGCGCCGCCAAGACGTTGTAAAATGCCGCCCATGCCGGATATCGCGACGCGCTATCCGTGCCCGGGTGCCTCGATGGCGCCCGCTTCGTGGTTTCGTATTCCGTATTCGATTTGCGTAACTGATAACTACAGCCCGCGTCACGAGGCGCGGGTCAACGTATTCACCCCGTCAAAATAGCCATGTCGACTCCTGGCCTACCGCCTGCGCCGACGCGTCCCATGCGTCCGCTCCCCCGCGTCATCTTCTTCAGCCGCTGGCTGCAACTGCCGCTGTACCTCGGGCTGATCGCCGCGCAAGGCGTCTACGTCTACAAGTTCCTCGTCGAACTGTTCCATCTGGTCAGCCACGCGGCGACGTTCGACGAAACGCAGATCATGCTCGTCGTGCTCGGCCTGATCGACGTGGTGATGATCTCGAACCTGCTCATCATGGTGATCATCGGCGGTTACGAGACCTTCGTCTCCCGCCTCGGTGTCGAGGGCCATCCGGACGAACCGGAGTGGCTCGATCACGTGAACGCCGGCGTACTCAAGGTGAAGCTGTCGATGGCGCTCATCAGCATCTCGTCGATTCATCTGCTCAAGACGTTTATCGATGCGTCCCAGCAAACGCCGCACACGATCATGTGGCAAGTGATCATTCACTGTGCCTTCCTGCTTTCCGCCGTCGTCATGGCCTACGTCAACAAGATGACGAACGACAGCCATGCGCCCGCGTACGCGACCCCGCAGCAGCAGTAGTCATTACAAATACCAGTCCCCACTAAGTCGAGAGCCGTTTCATGTCTACCGTCATTAAAGAAGACGACGTCATTCAGAGCGTCGCCGGTGCCCTGCAATACATCAGCTACTACCACCCGGACGATTACATCCAGGCACTGGGTCGCGCCTACGAGGCCGAAGAAAGCCCCGCCGCCCGCGACGCCATCGCCCAGATCCTGACCAACAGCCGCATGTGCGCCGAAGGCCGCCGTCCGCTGTGCCAGGACACCGGGATCGTGACGGTGTTCGTCAAGGTCGGCATGAACGTGCGCTGGGACGCCAAGCGCAGCCTCACCGACATGATCAACGAAGGCGTGCGTCAGGCTTACATGCACCCGGACAACGTGCTGCGCGCCTCGATCGTGGCGCCGCCGGAAGCCGGCCGCAAGAACACGAAGGACAACACGCCTGCCGTCATCCACTACGAAATCGTGGAAGGCGACAAGGTGGACATCACCGTGGCAGCCAAGGGCGGCGGCTCGGAGAACAAGTCGAAGTTCGTGATGCTCAACCCGTCCGACTCGATCGTCGACTGGGTCGTGAAGACGGTGCCGACGATGGGCGCCGGCTGGTGCCCGCCGGGCATGCTCGGCATCGGTATCGGCGGCACGGCCGAAAAGGCGATGGTCCTCGCGAAGGAATCGCTCATGGACCCGATCGATATTCATGACGTGATCAAGCGCGGCCCGCAGAACTGGAACGAAGAGCTGCGTATCGAGCTGTTCGAGAAGGTCAACGCCCTCGGCATCGGCGCGCAAGGCCTCGGCGGCCTGGCCACCGTGCTCGACGTGAAGATCCTCGACTACCCGACGCACGCAGCGTCCAAGCCGGTCGCCATGATCCCGAACTGCGCGGCAACGCGTCACGCCCACTTCACGCTGGACGGCTCGGGCCCCTCGTTCCTCGCCGCGCCGTCGCTCGACGCCTGGCCGAACGTGCACTGGGCGCCGAACACGGAGACGAGCAAGCGCGTCGATCTGGATACGCTCACGCCGGAAGAAGTCGCCAGCTGGAAGCCGGGTCAGACCCTGCTGCTCTCGGGCAAGATGCTCACGGGTCGCGACGCCGCCCATAAGCGCATCGCCGACATGATCGCCAAGGGCGAGCCGCTGCCGGTGGACTTCAAGGGCCGCGCGATTTACTACGTCGGCCCGGTCGATCCGGTGCGCGACGAAGTCGTTGGCCCGGCAGGTCCGACCACGTCCACGCGGATGGACAAGTTCACCGACATGATGCTGTCCAAGACGGGTCTGGCCGTGATGATCGGCAAGTCGGAGCGCGGCCCGGCCGCCATCGAAGCCATCAAGAAGCACAAGGCTGCGTACCTGATGGCCGTGGGCGGCGCCGCCTACCTCGTGTCCAAGGCGATTCGTGCGGCGCGCGTGCTGGCGTTCGACGACCTCGGCATGGAAGCCATCTACGAGTTCGACGTCAAGGACATGCCGGTGACGGTGGCCGTCGATGCAACCGGCGTCTCGGTGCACCAGACCGGACCGAAGGAATGGCAGGCCAAGATCGGCAAGATCCCGGTCGCAGCGGAATAAGTCTCATCGGTATCCGTAGTGCACGCGTCTCATGCGTGCATGGGCCGACGGCGTCACGCCATCGGCCCGCGAAGGAAAGCCCGGCCTGGCCCGGGCTTTTTTTCGTCCCGCGAATGTCGAGCCGGCATCGATTCCGCTCGCAAAAATGTCATGCGACAAAGCGAGAATGGATCGCATTACCATTCGCGCCTCGGTTCACGAAAAGCCTTGCAGGGCTTGGCTTTCCGAGCTTTTCAGGCTACTCTTCAACCGCTTGCAAATTGCATAAAACAGGGATCCGAAATGAAAGGCGACAAGAAAGTCCTCGAACTCCTCAACGCACAGCTCACCAACGAGCTGACGGCGATCAACCAGTACTTTCTGCACGCCCGCATGTACAACCATTGGGGCCTGACGAAACTCGGCAAGCATGAGTACGACGAGTCCATCGGCGAGATGAAGCACGCCGACAAGCTGATCGAACGCATCTTCATGCTCGACGGCCTGCCGAACCTGCAAGATCTGCACAAGCTGCTCATCGGTGAGAACACCGAAGAGATTCTGCAATGCGATCTGAAGCTCGAATACCTCTCGCAAAAGACTTGCAAGGAAGGCGTGGCCCACTGCGAAAGCGTGAAGGACTTCGTCTCCCGCGAGATCTTCAACGAGATCCTGCACGACACTGAAGAGCACATCGACTGGCTGGAAACGCAGATCGAACTCATCGGCAAGGTCGGTCTCCAGAATTACCAGCAGTCGGGCATGGCGTCGTTCGAAGAATAAGCCCGACACCCCGCAAAACCCAGATAAGAAAAGCGCGCCGCCGCACCGACATCGTCATCGACTTCGGACGGCAGGCTTTGCGCTAGAATTTCGGGGCCGGCAACTTGCCGGCCCTTTTTCATTTGCCATGCCCTCCAACGCGCCGATTGGCGTTTTCGATTCCGGCCTCGGTGGCCTCTCGGTCTTGCAGGCCGTTCGTGCGCGGCTTCCGCGCGAGTCGCTGATCTATGTCGCCGACTCCCGATACGCCCCCTATGGCGAACGCCCCGACGCGTTCCTCGAACAACGTAGTCTGGCGATCGGCCGATGGTTACGCGAGCGCGGCGCCAAGGCATTCGTCGTCGCCTGCAATACGGCCACAGCCCACGGCGTGGCTGCCCTGCGCGCCGACGACTCATGGCCCGTGGTCGGCGTCGAGCCGGGCATCAAGCCGGCGGCAGCCGTATCTCGCAGCGGTGTGATCGGCGTGCTCGCCACCGCCGCCACGCTGCGCAGTGCCCGCTTCGCAGATCTGCTGGCGCGTCACACCGCACAGGGGCAGCGGTTTCTGTGTCAGCCGGGCCATGGGCTGGTCGAGCGTATCGAAGGCGGCGATGTCGATTCGCCCGAGGTCATCGCGCTGCTGGATAAATACATCGCGCCGATGCTCGCGCAAGGCGCGGATACACTGGTGCTCGGCTGTACCCACTACCCGTTCCTGATCCCTGCCATCGAGCGGCATTTCGGCACCGCACTCACGCTCGTCGACACCGGTGCAGCCATCGCCCGCCAGCTTCAACGACGGCTTGAGGTAGACGATCTGGCCGCGCCCCCTGCATCGGGAGACGGCGGCAGTCTTCACTTTTTCACGACCGCCAACGCGGATGCCCTTCAGACGATGGCGGACCGCCTGATCGTGGATGCGCCACGCGTGCAGACGATCGAAATCGATGCGACGACGGCACTGGCTGCCGGTGAGGTTGCCGATCAGTCGGCTCAAGCACCCCAGTCGGCCCCGGTAGTCGCGCCCTAGGCCCTGCGTGGGCCGCACCCCAACCGGCCCCGCAAGCCCCGTCCCGCCTGGCATTCGCCTCAAACCCTCCCATCATTTCCGCCTGATACGCTTGCCGTATATCCCTGTGCGTGCCATGGGATAGGTCAATGCCGCTTGCAAAAGACGTCGACTTAAATAATAATTATTCTCATTATTGTTACATTTTGACGTTTTCATCATGATCGTCTGCGTGTGTAAATCCGTTTCCGACCGTCAGATCAAGGCTTGCCTCGACGCCGGCGCCACCTCGATGGAAGATCTTCAGATCGACCTCGGCGTTGCGTTGTGCTGCGGCAAGTGCGGTCCGTATGTCCAGGAAATGGTGACCGGTGCCACGCCGTGCTGTGGCCGCTCGTGCGGTGGCTGCTGCCAGTCCGTGCGCGTCGAGACGACGACGGAAGTCGTGGTGGTGCGTCAGGAACTCGCGCTGGCGGCTTGATCCGCCTCATCAGTTTCAGCGCTCGCAGTTCGACGACGAGACGCCTGCTCGTCCTGCATGACCGGTTTTGAACGATTTGGAATTTCACCAGCGTGGCAGTCATCCGGATAGCCACGGGGTAATGGAGCCAGCCAGGCGTTCCGCGACATTGCGGCGCCATGCGCCAGCCAGCGACGTTGTCACCCTGGAGGTGTCAGATGGAACTCCTGATTGGCTTTATTTCGACGTTATGTTTGTCGTTTTTCCTGTTTCGAAGGTGAGTTCGAGTACGGTTTCTGACTCACTGCGTTCGCCGACCGCGCCCCATGGCGCGGTTTTCCTTTGATCGTACGTCCGGCCTGTCCCGAACCCAGAGGCTTTGCGCACCGCGCTTCACTCACTGTTCACCGCCGCAATTTAGCGTACCCTAGCCGTTACCATGTCGACCGCCGTGTCTCCCGCCGTGACCTCACCTGGCCTTGCGCTCTCGCAATTCCGCGATCCGCTGACGTCGCCGCGCGCCATCGCGATTGCCGCTGCGATCGTTGTCGTTCACATTGCCGCTCTGGTCGGTCTGTCGCACCTGCGCAACGAGCCTGAAAAGGCAACGATCGAGCCGACGACCTTCACCGCGACGATCATTCCGCTCACGCCCGCCCCCACGCCGCCGCAACCCGCGCCGCCCAAACCGCAGCCGGAACCGCCCAAGCCGAAGGTCGCGCCGCCGCCGCCCAAGCCGCGCGAGCAACCGAAAAACGCCATTACGCAGAAGGCCGAACCGGTCGCGCCGCCGCAACAAACGACGACCGAACCGGTGCAGCAAGCGGCACCCACGCCGCCGGCGCCGCCCGCACCGGCCCCGGCGCCCGCGCCGTCCGGCCCGATCGAAGGGCTGGCCGTGAAGTGCGACGAACCGCGTGTGGTCTACCCGACGCAGTCGCGCCGTGTGGGCGAAGAAGGCGCCGTCACGTTGCGCCTCGTGATCGACACCCGTGGGGTGGTCTCGAGCGCCAATGTCGTCAAGTCGAGCGGTTTCCCCCGTCTCGATCAGGCAGCGCGCACCGCCGCACTGGCAATGCGCTGTGCCCCCCCGATGCAGAATGGCCGCGCGGTCGAAGCGGCCGCGACCAAACCGTTTAACTTCAATCTGAACGATTAACGTAACGATCTACGAACTGGATCTTCCGAGGAACGAAAAATGCAAGAGTATGGTTTGAGCCACGTCTGGTCGCAGGGCGATTTCGTCACCCGCGCCATCGCGATCGTGTTGCTGGTGATGTCGGTGCTGTCCTGGACGGTCATTATCATCAAGGGCACGCAAGTCTTCCGCCTCTCCCGCCTCACGCGCACGGCCGAGCCGGACTTCTGGCACTCGGAGAATTTCTCTGCCGGTCTGCAAAAGCTCGGCGAATCGGGTCAGAACAATCCGTTCCTCGCACTGGCACTCGCCGGTCAGGACGCCGCCGAACATCACCGTCAGAGCCAGCCGCATCTGCACGACAAGATGGACGTGAGCGACTGGATCACGCGCGCGCTGAAGAACTCGGTGGACGATACGGTCTCGCGTCTGCAAAGCGGTCTCGCGATGCTCGCCTCGATCGGTTCGACCTCGCCGTTCGTCGGTCTGTTCGGTACGGTGTGGGGCATTTATCACGCCCTGCTCGCCATCGGCGCCTCGGGTCAGACGACCATCGACAAGGTGGCTGGCCCCGTGGGTGAAGCCCTGATCATGACGGCCTTCGGTCTGTTCGTCGCCATTCCGGCCGTGCTCGGCTTCAACGCCCTGACGCGCGCCAACAAGGGCATCGTCTCGAAGCTCAACCGCTTCGCACACAGCCTGCACGGTTACTTCCTGACGGGCGCCAGCGTGCACTCGACGCAGTTCGCCAACAACGTCACGCCGGTGCGCAACAAGTCCACGTCGGCCAGCGCCAGCTAAGCCGCCGCGCAAGAGAAGGAGTTCGCTATGGCTATGGGTTCATACAGCAGCGACGACGGCGCCGATGACGCAATGATGAGCGAAATCAACATGACGCCGCTCGTCGACGTCATGCTGGTGCTGCTGATCATCTTCATCGTGACGCTGCCGGTGCTCAATCACGCGGTCAAGCTCGACCTGCCGCAGGCGAGCAGCCAGCCGGAAGACACCAAACCTGCCAAGGTCGATCTGTCGATCCAGGCAGACGGCAGTGTCTTCTGGGACAAGCAGCAGATCGACGACGACACGCTCAAGGCGCGTCTGGCACAGGCCGCCGACGCGCAGCCGCAACCGGAACTGCATCTGTTCGCCGACAAGAACGTGCGTTACGAGAGCGTCGCCAAGGTGCTTTCCGAGGCACAGACGGCAGGTGTCACCAAACTCGGCTTCGTGACCGAACCGGCCAAGTAAGCCGGTAAATCCACGAATCGCAGAAGCTCGGGCGCGGTGCTGGTCACCGCGCTTTTTTTCGTCCCGCGTTTCTCATCGCTTTGGTTCAGCTTTGGTTCAGCTTTGGTCCAACTCCTGCGCCTCCTTTCGCTTTTCCTCCGCAATCCCCCCGACTTCTCGTCGACTGTTCCATTCCGGTAACAATCCTTCCAGTGTTGCGGGCTACTCCCGGTGCCATTCCCCCCGATATAGTGGGGACATGACAACGGATGCCGACACGCCGCAAGTCCTTGTGCGACGCGCATCCTCACAGGAGATTTCCCCATGAGCACCACCTACGCCCGTCCGGTCGCCCGTGTCTTCACGGCAGCGCAAACGCAGGAAGGCGCCGGATTCTACGTCAACCGCCCGTTTCCGACGCGCATGATGATGGACTTCGATCCGTTCCTGCTGCTCGACGAGATGGGTCCGATGCAAGTGGCCCCCGGCGACGCCAAGGGCGCCCCCGACCATCCGCACCGCGGCTTCGAGACCGTCACCTATCTGCTCGCCGGTGAAATGGAACATCGTGACTCCCAGGGCCACGCAGGCAAGCTCACCCCGGGCGACGTGCAATGGATGACAGCCGGTGCCGGCGTGATTCACTCGGAAATGCCGTCGCAGGCGTTTCAGCAACGCGGTGGCGAAATGCACGGCTTCCAGTTGTGGGTGAATCTGCCGAGCGCGGACAAGATGATGACGCCGCGCTATCAGGAACTGCCCGCCGCCGAAATTCCGACGGCGACCAGCGACGACGGCAAGGTCTGCGTTCGCGTGATCGCCGGTGAGGCGCTGGGCAAGCAGGCCGCCATCGAGACGCACACGCCGATCCTGTATCAGCACTTCACGCTGCAACCGCAGGCGTTGCTGGATCACCCGGTGCCTGCGGACTTCAACGTGTTCGCGTACGTGGTCGATGGTGAAGGGCATTTCGGGGCCGAAGCTACCGCCGCCAAGGCACATCAGATGGTCGTGTTCGGCAACGAGGGCGAGGGCATCACCGTGCGTAACGACGGCGACACGCCGTTGTCGTTCCTGCTCATCGGCGGCAAGCCGATCGGCGAACCGGTGGCACGCTACGGCCCGTTCGTGATGAACACGGAGAGCGAGATTCGTCAGGCGATCCTCGACTTTCAGGCGGGACGCATGGGACACATCCCGGCCTCCGTCTCCCGGACCTGATCCGCAGGCACCGTTCAGGTAACGTCTTCGGGGACACGCGAGCGGGCGATGGCCTGGCTCGCGCCATTCCCGCCGGCCCGGCGAAATTGGGTCACAATGACACTCAAAGCACGCAGAGTACGTTGTGGCCCGGTTTCACCGGGCCGCCTCCATTAAGCCGCCGTCAGGACCTACAGGAGTCACCATGGCCGCAGAAGCGATTGTCACCGCCCACCTGGGCGCTGCCGGATACACCACCCATCTGTCGGACGGCAAGCACGAATGGATCGCCGACGAACCCGAGTCACTCGGTGGCGGCGATCTCGGCCCGGCGCCGTCGGCAATGTTGCTGTCCAGCCTTGGGGCCTGTACGTCGATCACGCTGCATATGTACGCGCGTCGCAAGGAATGGCCGCTCAAGGACGTGAAAGTGACACTCGCGATGAACCCGGACGGCAAACCGCCTGCCGGTACGACGCAAATCACGCGCAAGATCGAACTGGCCGGGGATTTGTCGGAGGAACAGCGTCAGCGCCTCTTGGAAATCGCCAATGCGTGCCCAATTCACAAGGTGTTGTCGGGCACCGTCGCCATCGAGAGTTCGCTGGTCGAATAGACACCCGACGCCGTGCTGACGGATTGCATGCGGCAGTCCCCGGCACGGCATTGCGCCACGGGGGGAATCATCGCGCTCACGCGTTGAAGTCTCGCCGTCGCGCGACTCGGCGTCATCCAAGGAATCAAGGGGAAATAGTCTTGCAGTACGAACACCTGATCGAGGTCAACGACCTCCTGAACCCGCTGACTCTCGCACTTACGCGCGATCAACTTTGGCGTGGCCTCGTGCTGCGCGCCGAACAGCCGGAGGCCTTCGTGCTGGGGCTCGACGAGTGCGTCATGCACGAGCGCACTGAGAACACCCTGAACCGCGAACTGCGTTTCGGTGAGACCGTCGTGCTCGATCGTGTCGTGTTCGACGCCCAGCAGGCGGTGCGCTACGAAACGGCAGCGACCGATGCCCACGCAGGCGGCACCCTTACGATGCGTATCGAAGAGCCCAATCCGACGCATTACTTCGTACGATTTACGTACAGTACGACGTTGCCGGAAGACGCCGCGACCGCAGACACGCGCTACAGCGAGTTTGTGAAATCGGCTTATCGCGAAGCGGACATCGACACCGTCCGCCGTATTCGCGAACTCGCCGAGCAAGGCGCGCTGGGCTGATCCAGCGTTTGAGCGTCATTTGTCGGACGGCCTCATCCCCCGTCCGACAACGTAGTTTTAGATAGAAACTACCGAATAAAAAATAACAATAGTCAAATTCAAATATAAATGGGAATGATTCTCATTTAAGATTCTTCTCACAGTCAGCCACACGGATGAGCGAGATGACCGCAAGCCACACCACTGCCCGCCAGACCACGCCTGCCACGGCACCGCGCCGCACCTTGTCGGTGTCGCGTTCGCAAGTGGCCAGCCCGGCGGCAGAAAAGCCGGCCAGCCCAACCACCGGTCGCCTGCTGACGAGCGATCACCTGTTGCAGGGCACGCAATGCGTGAACATCCTGCACAACGGACAGACCTACCAACTGCGCGCTACGCGCTACGGCAAGCTGATCCTGACGAAGTAAGTTGTCGAGTTTGATGCAGTAAAGGATTTTGGCGGTGGCAAGACCACGACCTTGCCGCCACCTTCACCGAGTTTTGTGGGGACCACCTCGCCTAAGAGGTGTTTGGCAGTAGCCAGCGAACGCAACGCGATCCCATGTAGTTACGGCAAGCCCCTCTCTACCTGCGTTGCGCGCCAGCCAAGCCACTTTTTTTGTCCGTCCACTCGGGTTTCATTGATGTTCTCCTCGTGGCGCAACCTGCCAAGCCTCGGGTTGTGCCAGCCGGCCTGACAAGCCTTTAACCCGCTCGAAAGAGCGGGGTTTTTCTTTTGGGCCGGCTTACGCGATATCAGGCGCCGGTAACGGCAGCGATACCGGCACGTGCGATCTGCGCGTCCTGCGCCGACTTCACGCCCGACACGCCCACCGCGCCAATGACATTGCCGTCCACGACGATGGGCACGCCGCCTTCGAGCATGGCGGTGTTCGGTGCGCTCAGGAACGCGTAACGACCACCGTTGATCATCTCTTCGAACGCACCGCTCTCGCGACGGGCGACGGCAGAGGTCTGCGCCTTGCCCAGCGACATCATGGCCGTGCTGGGGGCAGCGCCGTCCATGCGATGCAGCGACAGGGCATGACCGCCGTCGTCGACGATGGTGATGCACACATTCCAGCCGTTCGAGGTGGCTTCCGCCACGGCGGCCGCGTTGATCTTCTGCACGTCTTCAACGGTCAGGACAGCTTTCGTCTTCATACGTCTCTCTCGATTAGGGTTGGCAACTCAGGGGGCGTGCGATCACGTACGTCCCCAAAAAATCTAACGTTCCTACTTTCTTCCGCAGGCCGCCTACGATGCCGGGAATTCGTGACGTTTTGCAGGCGGCGGCGCGATCCGCTCAATGTCCTACGCCCAGCGCCATCCACTCACGCAGCGCTGCACGGGTGACGCGCAGGCCGTCGATGGTCGGCCACCAGCCGGACACGGCGTCCGCTTCGAGCACATTCGCACGGCAGCACGGTGCGGGTACCACCGTCAGCCCCGCTCGCTCGAACTGGTCGCGAGCCCGACGCATATGCCAGGCGCTCGTGACCAGATAGACGCGCGATACGCCGACGTTCGTCAACATACGCGCGCTGAAGATGGCGTTTTGCGCCGTGTTCAATGATTGTCCTTCGACCCAGCGCACCGGTAAGCCGAACTCGTCCGACATCACCTGCGCCATGACGGGTCCCTCGGCTGCGCGACCGGACGGGCTGCCGCCAGAGACAAGAATCGGCAACCGTGCCCGACGCGCCAGGAAGGCCCCGTAGCGCACCCGGGCCAACGTGGCGTCGCTGAGATCGGCCCCGTTTTCGCGACCGAACTCCGATGCGCCGACACTCATGCCACCGCCCAGGATCACCACCGCCTGCGGCAACGTCGTCGCCGCGCCGGGCGCCTGACGTGCGGCGTCGAGCGTGTTCGGGTCGACCGGTGTGCCGACTTCGAGGGGCTGGGAAAGTTTCTGTGCCACCCACGGCATCGCCTGTACCCACAAGGCCAGCACGGCGATCACGGCCAAGGTCTTGGCGCTACGCGGAAAGCGCCGCCAAAGCACGAACGCAAGCCCCGCGAGCACCAGCACGTTGGCCGGTGGCAGAAACACGCTGACGAGGAGATTGCGGGCGAGCCAGTCGAAAGGCATCCGGCCAGTGTACTGGACTGGGTCGAGGAGTGCATCCTTTCTCTATAGACCGCTCCCGTGTGATAGCACTCACGGCATGCGTTGTGAGAATTCGGAGGCGCTGGCACGTTTTGACAGGCGAATGCCAATGCAAAACGCCCGTGCACAGGCACGGGCGTCGATGGCGGCCGACGAGCGTCGGCCTGCGGGGCTCAGGCCAACAGGCTGCGCAGCATCCACGCGTTCTTTTCGTGCAGTTGCATGCGTTGCGTGAGCAGGTCGGCAGTCGGCTCGTCCGAGGCGGCGTCGACGATCGGGAAGATACCGCGCGCGGTACGCGTCACGGCCTCCTGCCCTTCGACCAGTTGACGAATCATCTCTTCGGCCGCAGGCACGCCCTCGGCTTCGGGAATCGACGATAGCTTCGCGAACTCCTTGTAGGTGCCCGGCGCCGGATAGCCCAGCGCGCGAATCCGCTCAGCGATCTGATCCACGGCCAGCGCAAGTTCGTTGTACTGGCCTTCGAACATCAGATGCAACGTGTTGAACATCGGACCGGTCACGTTCCAGTGGAAGTTGTGCGTCTTCAGGTACAGCGTGTAAGTGTCAGCCAGCAGATGGCTCAATCCTTCGACGATACGCTTGCGATCCTTGTCGCTGATGCCGATGTTCACGCTTGCCACGTTGGCTGCCTGGTTTTTCTTTGCCATGATCCGACTCCGTTTGCTGTGCCGTCTGTCAAAAAATCCGAAGACGCGCTGAAATAAAATTGCCGATTGACCGATGCCCGGCGAGCACCGCGCGAGTCTATCGGCGCCATATGGGCTGCGTGTGACACAGAACAACGTCGCACGCACATGGGGTGGGAGAGTGTGGACGCCGCAATGTTCCGCGCGGCCGATCTCCGTACTTTCCTCAAGACGTTCGTCGACGCATTCCGGTTACACTTCGCCCATGCCGCTCACACCGGATCCGCGCTGCCAGCGCGTGTGCGCCGTCACATGATTCGCGCCAGGTTTGCGCTTACCGCCCTTCGATGCGTTCCTTGCCCTCGATGCCTTCCTTGCCTTCGATTCCCCCAGGTCGCGCCGGAACATCGCGTGCGAGCGAGAAATCCCACGACACCGACGCGCACGACGGCCACGCCCGTTCGCCCGCGCTGCCCCGCCAGCTTCTGGTAACGCCCGATGTCGCTTCACGCGCCCAGATCGCTGCGTTCGCCTCGCAACTCGCTCAGGCACTCGCGCGGGGCACCCGCCTCGTTCAGTTGCGTAATCGCTCGCTCGATGCGGACGGCTATCGCGCGCTGGCCGAAAGCGCATTGGCCCTGACACACGCCGCAGGGGCGCAGCTCATCCTGAATCCGCCTCACGACGTCGCCGACCGGTGGCTCGCACCGACCAGCAGCTCCATCGCCGATACGGTGCCGAAAGCGGACGGCTGGCATCTGACCAGTGAACGTCTGATGGCCTGCGAAGCGCGCCCTGATGGCTGGAAAATCGTCAGCGCCGCCTGTCACGACGCCGCGCAACTCGCGCATGCGACGCGCCTCGGACTCGACTTCGTCACGCTCTCGCCGGTACTCGCTACCGCCACGCACCCCGATGCCACGCCGCTCGGCTGGCCGGCATTCACCAGGCTCGCCGCGCAAACCTCGCTGCCGGTGTTTGCGCTCGGCGGCATGCGTGCCGAGACACTGAACAGCGCACGCAATGCCGGGGCCTACGGCATCGCCGCGATCCGCGCTTTCTGGCCGGCGGGCTGAGCGTACCTAAATCTCGCCGCTCTCCGCGACACAAGCACCCGCGCGGGGACGGCATTCGCCCCCCCCCCGCTGAACTGCCTTTCTTGCGCCTTTCAGCACGTTCCGCCGTCAGCCCGGCAGTCATGCCGTCAGCGCCTGCATCTGCGAGGCCTTACTTCGCCAGCGCCTTGCGTGCGGCGATCACGCCTTGCGCATACGCCGGATCGATCTTCGCGAAGTGACCGATCTGACGCTCGGCAACGTCATCGGGCACGCCGTTCATCGACGCTGCGATGTTGCCGAACAAACGCGCCTTTTGCGCATCGTCGAACAACCGGAAGAGCGCACGCGGCTGCGAGTAGTAGTCCTCGTCTTCACGGTGGTCGAAGCGATCAGCCACCGCACCCACGGCTTGCTGCGGGTCGCGATACTCCGGTTGCTCAGCGAATGCACCGTAGCGATTCGGCTCGTAGTTCGGCGTGCCGCCGAGATTGCCGTCCACGCGCATCGCACCGTCGCGATGGAAGCTGTTGTGGAACGGGCACTTCGGTGCGTTGACCGGAATGGCGCTGTGATTCACGCCAAGGCGATAACGCTGCGTATCGCCGTACGAGAACAGACGCCCTTGCAACAGACGATCCGGCGAGAAGCCGATACCCGGCACGACGTTGCCCGGATTGAACGCGGCCTGCTCGACATCCGCGAAGTAGTTCTCCGGGTTACGGTTCAACTCCAGCACGCCCACGTCGATCAGCGGGTAGTCCGCATGCGGCCACACCTTCGTGATGTCGAACGGATTGAAGCGATAGCTCGCGGCATCCGCCTCCGGCATGACCTGCACCTGCATGCGCCAGCGCGGGAAGTTGCCGGCTTCGATCGATTCGAACAGATCGCGCTGATGGCTTTCGCGATCATTGGCGACGATCTCTGCCGCCTCGGCGTTCGTCACGTTCTCCACACCCTGCAACGACTTGAAGTGGAACTTCACCCAGAAGCGTTCGTTCGCCGCGTTGATGAAGCTGAACGTATGCGAGCCGAAACCGTGCTGCTGGCGATAGTTCTTCGGCAAGCCGCGATCGCTCATGAGGATGGTGACCTGATGCAGCGATTCCGGCGAACGCGACCAGAAATCCCACGCAGCCGTCGGGCTGCGCATGTTGGTCTTCGGATCACGCTTTTGCGTATGGATAAAGTCCGGGAACTTCAGCGGATCTCGGATGAAGAACACCGGCGTGTTATTACCCACGAGATCCCAGTTGCCTTCATCGGTGTAGAACTTCAGGGCGAAGCCACGCACATCGCGCTCGGCATCGGCTGCACCGCGCTCACCGGCCACCGTCGAGAAGCGCAGGAACACCGGCGTTTCCTTACCAACGGCCTCGAACACGCGGGCGCGGGAGTATTTCGTAATGTCGTGCGTGATGGTCAGCTTGCCGAAGGCGCCCGAGCCCTTCGCGTGCACGCGACGCTCCGGAATCACTTCCCGGTCGAAGTGGGCAAGCTTTTCAATCAGCCACATGTCTTGCAGCAACGCCGGGCCACGCGGGCCGGCCGTCAAGGTGTTCTGGTTATCGGTGACCGGCGCACCGGCGGCAGTCGTAAGTTTCTTCGTATCGGACATGTGACGCTCTCCTGTTTCCTGGTTCCTGATCGGGCGATCTCTTGCGACTTGCGAGTCAGGCGCCCATCAGGGCGAACTCGGCAAGTACTTGTTCCAGCGTGGTTTCGATGGCGTGCAAATAGGCCTTGAGTTGGGTCATTGCGGGCACCTTTGAATGCGTCTTTTGTTGAGGGACTGCTCGGCGGTCGGCGGCTTGTGCCCCTTGATGGGTCGGGTGCCGAGCGCATGTTGCTAGATTAATTATTTATATTAAAACGGTCGAATTAATCGTTTTTATATATGTCATAGGTAAAAACAATACGCCGCGGCATAAGGCAGCGGCGTATGGCTGAAACGGGAGACTTCGGCGATGTGGTGAGGGGTGTGGGGCGGGACGATCCGGTCCCCCACCCGTCGGTCAGTGATCCATCAGTTGGACGTCGCCGGCAGATCGAGCGGAATCACGCCCGGCAGATCACATCGGGCAATGGCCTGCGCCACCGCCTCGATAGCCGGCAGACGCGTGAAGCTCTTGCGCCACGCCAGCACGACCCGACGGTCGGGAACCGGCGCCGAGAACGGCACGTAGCTCAGCAGACTGTCTGGCGACTGCGTTTCGGGCACCGACGTCTTCGGCAACACGGTAATACCCACGCCGCTCGCGACCATGTGGCGAATCGTCTCCAGCGAGGAACCTTCGAACGTCTTCTGAATGCCGTCGGCGTTCTGCGAGAAACGCATCAGTTCGGGACACACTCCGAGCACGTGGTCACGGAAGCAATGCCCGCTGCCGAGCAGCAGCATCGTCTCCTGCTTGAGATCGCCCGCGTCGATTTGCGGACGGCCGGCCCAGGGGTGCGAGCGCGGCAACGCCACGACGAACGGCTCGTCGTAGAGCGGACGCACCATCAGCCCGCTCTCGGGGAACGGCAACGCCATGATGGCCGCGTCGATCTCGCCCTGCTTGAGCAATTCGATGAGCTTGAGCGTGTAGTTCTCTTGCAGCATCAGCGGCATCTGGGGCGTGGTCTCGATCATCTGCTTGACGAGCGCCGGCAGCAGGTACGGCCCGATGGTGTAGATCACGCCCAGACGCAGGGGCCCGGCGAGCGGGTCACGTCCCTGCTTGGCGATTTCCTTGATGGCGATGGTCTGTTCGAGCACGCGCTGCGCCTGGGCCACGATCTGCTCGCCGAGCGGCGTCACGCTCACTTCGGCGGCGCCACGCTCGAAAATCTGTACGTTCAGCTCGTCTTCGAGCTTCTTGATGGCCACCGAGAGCGTCGGCTGGCTGACGAAACAGGCTTCCGCCGCGCGACCGAAATGGCGTTCACGCGCCACCGCCACGATGTACTTGAGTTCCGTGAGGGTCATGTCGTCCTAACCTGTGTAAATTAATCGAATTACCGCAATCGATAGATTTTGTTTTTTATAGCACAATCGGACGGCAAATGCCCGTTTTCACCGATTTCGGGCGACGCCCATCGCGTCACACGCCTGCCGTCACCCTCCCGCCCCGCCGCTGCCGTCGACGCCGACGCCGATGCCGACGCCGATGCCGACGCCGACGCCGACGCCGCGAGGATCATGCGTGCTTCAAACCATCATCAAGCCTTCAGATAGTCTTCACGCGCCCCGAGCCAGCGCTCCAGATGTGCGGCCACAGCGCCGGGATGCGATTTGAGCAGCACCTCCGCCGCCTCCTGCGCGCCCGGAATCAGCCACGCGTCTTCATTCAGATCGACGAAGCGCAGCATGGCCGCCCCCGACTGACGCGCCCCGAGGAACTCCCCGGGGCCACGAATTTCCAGATCGCGCCGGGCGATGACGAAACCGTCGGTCGTCTCGCGCATGGTCTGCAAGCGCGCCTTCGCGCCCATCGACAACGGCGACGCGTACATCAGCAAACAGACCGATTCCGCCGAGCCGCGACCGACGCGCCCGCGCAACTGGTGCAACTGCGCGAGGCCGAAGCGTTCGGCGTGCTCGATCACCATCAGCGACGCGTTAGGCACATCCACACCGACTTCGATGACGGTCGTGGCCACCAGCAAGTGCGTGTCGCCGCGCGTGAAGTCTTCCATCACGGCGGCCTTCTCGGCGGGCGAGAGACGTCCATGCACGAGGCCGACGCGTAACTCCGGCAGCGCCGCCACCAGTTGCGCGTGCGTGTCGACGGCGGTCTGCAATTGCAGCGCCTCGCTCTCCTCGATCAGCGGGCACACCCAGTACACCTGCCGTCCGGCAAGCGCCGCCGCGCGCACACGGTCGATCACCTCCGGACGCCGCGTGTCACTGATCAGCTTCGTCACGACAGGGCTGCGGCCCGGCGGCAATTCGTCGATGACGGAGACGTCGAGATCGGCGTAGTACGTCATGGCGAGCGTGCGCGGAATCGGCGTCGCGCTCATCATCAACTGATGCGGCATGGCGTTCGGTCCCATGCCCGCCGTCTGCATCTTGCTGCGCAGCGCGAGACGTTGCGCCACGCCGAAGCGATGCTGTTCGTCGACGACGGCCATGCCCAGACGCGCGAACGTCACCGTGTCCTGAATGATGGCGTGCGTGCCGATCACGAGCTGCGCTTCGCCGCTGGCCACGCGGGCCAGCGCTTCGCGCTTTTCCTTTGCCTTCATGCTGCCGGCGAGCCACGCGACCTCCACGCCCAGCGGTGTGAGCCACGCCGAGAGTTTGCGCAGATGCTGCTCCGCGAGGATTTCCGTAGGCGCCATGATGGCGGCCTGAAACCCCGCGTCGATGGCTTGCGCGGCGGCGAGCGCCGCGATGATCGTCTTGCCGCTGCCAACGTCCCCTTGCAGCAGACGCTGCATCGGATGCGCCTCGGTCAGATCGGCGCGAATCTCGGCCCAGACACGCTGCTGCGCCCCCGTCAGCCGGAAAGGCAGCGCGGCTTCGAAGCGTTCGAGCAAGCCTCCCGGCACATGCTTGCCAAGGGCCGGGGCGGACAGGCGACGACGCGCCGCCTGCGCCCGTTTGAGCGACAACTGCTGGGCGAGCAATTCTTCGCACTTGATACGCAGCCACGCGGGATGCGAGCGCTCCATGAGCGCCGTCTCCGAGACGTTGGGCGGCGGCGCATGCAGCAGGCGGACCGCGTCGGCAAGGGCGGGGAGCGGATGATCCGGACCGATGGCGTCTTGCAGTAACCCCGGCGGCAGAAGCTCGGGCAGCGGCGTGCGATCCATCGCGTTGTGAATCGCCTTTCGCAGATAGGCCTGCGACAGACCGGCCGCACTCGGATACACCGGCGTCAGGGATTCGGGCAGCGGTGCGGCAGCGTCCTGCACGACCCGATAGGCGGGGTGCACCATCTCCAGCCCGAAGAAGCCGCCGCGGACTTCGCCACGCACGCGCACACGGGTGCCGATGGCAAGCTGCTTTTGCTGACTGCCATAAAAATTCAGAAACCGCAGGACCAGTTCGTGGCCTTCGTCGGCGATACGCACGACCCACTGGCGGCGTGGACGGTAGGCCACGTCGCTCGACGTCACCACCCCTTCGACCTGCGCGAGTTCGCTCGGCAGCACTTCGCCGATCTTGCGTAGCGTGGTCTCATCCTCGTAGCGCATCGGCAGATGCAGGATCAGATCGATGTCGCGCTTGAGGCCGAGCTTGGCGAGCTTGTCGGCACTGCCGGCGGCTTTCTTCGCGGCGGGCTTGGCGTCCTTCTCTTTCTTGGCGGGCTTGCCCGGCTTTTCGGATTTTTCAGCCTTATCGACATTCTCAGCCTTCGTGCCCGACGGTTTAGTGCCGCGCTTCGCGCTTTTGTCTGCGGGACGCGAAGCGGCGTCCGCCGGCGGACTTGCAGCGTCGGCAAGATCCACGAGGTCGGCGGAGGCGTCGTCAGGCGCGGTGGCGGGCATTCTGCGTTCGGTCATGCAGTCGCGAGTCGGGGGCGTCGGGGGCGTTGATGCCTGGTTTGCCGGTCTGGCCATCGAGGGATCACATCGCGATCCGGCGGGCTATCGGGCGAACCAAGTAAAATGTCGGTTTCAGGGTCTGGACAGACCTTAGCATTGTAAACGCTGATGTATACCCTTTCCGATTTCGATTTCGACCTGCCGCCCGAACTGATCGCGCAGACCGCGCTCACCGAGCGCACCGCCAGCCGCCTGCTGGAGGTCGACGGCAGCGTCACGCCGCCCCATCTGTACGATCGTCGCTTCGCCGATCTGCCCGCGATGCTCGCCCCCGGCGATCTGCTCGTATTCAACGACACCCGCGTCATCAAGGCACGCCTGTTCGGCCACAAGGCGAGCGGCGGCAAGATCGAGGTGCTCGTCGAGCGCGTGATCGACGCACGCACCGCGCTCGCCCAGATCCGCGCCAGCAAGAGCCCGCCGCCCGGCACCGCGCTGCGTCTGGCAGATGCCTTCGACGTGACCGTCGGCGAGCGCGTCGATCAGTTCTACACGTTGCATTTCCCGGACGACTGCTACACGCTGCTCGAGACCTACGGGCGTCTGCCGCTGCCGCCGTACATCGAACACGATGCCGACGCCGCCGACGAGAACCGCTACCAGACCGTCTACGCCCGTAACCCGGGCGCCGTGGCGGCCCCGACGGCCGGACTGCACTTCGACGACGGCCTCTTCGCCCGGCTCGACGCGCTCGGCGTACAACGTGCCACGCTCACGCTGCACGTCGGCGCAGGCACGTTCCAGCCGGTGCGCGTGGACAACATCGGCGAGCACAAGATGCACTCGGAGTGGTACGAAATCACGCCGTCACTGGTCGACGCCATCGCCGCCACGCGCGCGCGCGGCGGACGGGTGATCGCCGTGGGCACGACGTCGATGCGCGCCCTGGAGTCCGGCGCACAGGCCACGCGTGCCGCAGGGGGCGAGCCGGGCACGCTACGCCCCGGCAGTGCCGAGACGGACATCTTCATCACCCCGGGCTATCGCTTCCAGCTCGTCGATCGTCTGATCACCAACTTCCACCTGCCGAAGTCCACGCTGCTCATGCTCGTCTCCGCGTTTTCGGGCATGGAGACGATCCGCGCGGCGTATCGTCACGCCATCGAACAGCGCTACCGCTTCTTCAGCTACGGCGACGCAATGATCCTGTCGCGCGTCGAAATTCAGGACGCCCCGAAGGCCGCTGCCTGAATCCGTACGGCCGTGGGATCCACGGCCGTGTGACCAAGTACAATACCGCCTTGGCCGCGCATGGGGCGCGGGCCACCTTTTTACGTCCCGAGCGGGCGCCGGCTTGTTTTGCCGGTGGTGCCGGGGCGCACGACACATGCTCAAGTTCGAACTCATCACCACCGACGGGCAAGCCCGCCGGGGGCGCGTCACGCTCAACCACGGCGTGGTCGAGACGCCCATCTTCATGCCCGTGGGCACCTACGGCTCGGTCAAGGCGATGTCGCCGGTCGAACTGGTCGAGAACAACGCCCAGATCATCCTCGGCAATACCTTCCACCTTTGGCTGCGCCCGGGTCTGGAGACGATTGCCGCACATGGCGGCCTGCACCGCTTCATGGGCTGGGATCGGCCCATTCTCACGGATTCGGGTGGTTTTCAGGTGTTCAGTCTCGGCGATCTGCGCAAGATCAGCGAAGAAGGCGTGAAGTTCGCGTCGCCGGTGAACGGCGACCGCCTGTTCCTCTCGCCGGAAATCTCGATGCAGATCCAGCGCGTGCTCAACTCGGACATCGTCATGCAGTTCGACGAATGCACGCCTTACGAGATCGACGGCCGTCCGGCCACGGAATCGGAAGCAGGTCAGTCGATGCGCATGTCGCTGCGCTGGGCCAAGCGCTCCATCGACGAATTCAACCGCCTCGAGAACCCGAACGCGCTGTTCGGCATCGTTCAAGGCGGCATGTACGAACATTTGCGCGACGAATCGCTCGCCGGACTCTCGGAGCTGGACTTCCACGGTTACGCCATCGGCGGGCTGTCGGTCGGCGAGCCGAAGGAAGACATGATGCGCGTGCTGGAGCACGTGGCGCCGCGTCTGCCCGCAAACAAACCGCATTACCTGATGGGCGTGGGCACGCCGGAGGATCTCGTGGCCGGTGTGGCCGCTGGCGTCGACATGTTCGACTGCGTGATGCCCACGCGCAACGCCCGCAACGGCTGGCTGTTCACGCGCTTCGGCGATCTGAAGATCCGCAACGCATCGCACAAGAGCGATACGCGCCCGCTGGACGAAACTTGCGGCTGTTACACCTGTCGAAACTTCTCGCGCGCCTATCTGCACCACTTGCAGCGAGCCGGGGAGATTCTGGGCGCGCGGCTCAACACCATCCATAACCTGCATTACTATCTCACGCTGATGCAGGAAATCCGGGATGCCATCGAAGCGCACCAGTTCGACGCGTTCGTCGCCAGGTTCAAGGCCGATCGCTCGCGTGGCGTGCAGTGACGGCCGGGGTCCGAGGACAATCGACTCGGGCACCGAATCCCCCGGGAACGGGGTCGGGCAGTGGTAAAATGCCGGGCTTGGATCCTGCATCCTCGCACCGAAACACACGCCGCGCGTGTCCGGAAGACCGGCACACGCGGCTTCTACACGTCTTACATAAGGAGAACCGAACGTGCTGATTTCCGAAGCGTACGCTCAGACGGCTGGCGCCGCCAGCCCGACCAGCAGCCTGATGAGCTTCCTGCCGCTCGTGCTGATGTTCGTGGTGCTGTACTTCATCATGATCCGTCCGCAGATGAAGCGTCAGAAAGAGACCCGCAACATGCTGGCCGCACTGACCAAGGGCGACGAAGTCGTGACCTCGGGCGGTCTGGCCGGTCGTATCTCGAAGGTCGGTGAGACCTTCGTGACCGTTGAAATCGCCGACAACGTCGAGATCAATGTGCAGAAGGGCGCAATCACCACGTTGCTGCCGAAGGGCACCATCAAGGCGCTCTGATCCTTCGCACAACCGCTTGCGGCCGCCCTTACCGGCGGCCGCAGTGCATGGCGACACCGGTCCACACGTCGGTGTCGCCGTGCGAGACGGTCTGAAGCACGGTTTGCCATGAGGCATCACCCTAGCCCGCTGCTATGAATCGCTATCCTCTCTGGAAATACATCGTCATTCTGGTGGCTCTTGCCATCGGGGTGCTCTACACGCTGCCGAACCTGTTCGGTGAAACGCCGGCGGTACAGATTTCCAGCGTCAAGGCGACCGTCAAGGTCGATCCCTCGACGCTTTCGCGCGCAGAAGACGCGCTCAAGGCACAGAACATCGCCTACAACGGCGCGGTGTTCGACAGCACGGGCAACAACCCGAGCGTGCGGATTCGCTTCGCGGACACCGACACGCAGCTGCGCGCCAAAGACCTGCTCCAGTCGACGCTGAACACCGACGCGACCGACCCGACCTTCGTCGTGGCGCTCAACCTGTTGTCGGCTTCGCCGGAATGGCTCTCGAAGATCCACGCGCTGCCGATGTATCTCGGCCTCGACCTGCGCGGCGGTGTGCACTTCCTGCTGCAAGTCGACATGGCCGGTGCGATCACCAAGCGTCTGGACGCGGCAGCCGCCGATGCCCGCACGCTGCTGCGTGACAAGAACATCCGCCACAACGGCCTGACGCGCACGGACAACGGCATCGAAGCCGCCTTCAGCACGCAGGCAGACGCCGAGCGCGCACGCGGCGCGCTGAGCGACGGCCTGCCCGACCTCGCCTACACGACGCAAGCCGGCCCGAACGGCACGTTCAAGGTCGTGGGTGCGTTCACCGAAGCCGCACGCCGTGCGGTGCAGGACAACGCCGTCAAGCAGAACATCGTCACGCTGCATAACCGGGTGAACGAACTCGGCGTGGCCGAACCGGTGATTCAGCAGGAAGGTCCGGACCGCATCGTGGTGCAGTTGCCCGGCGTGCAGGACACCGCCAAGGCCAAGGACATCATCGGCCGCACGGCAACGCTCGAAGCGCGTCTGGCCGATCCGGACGCCCCGCGTCTGATCACGGCGGAAACGCCGGTCCCGCCGCAGGACGAACTGTTCCTGCATGGCAACGGTGCGCCGGTCATGCTCAAGCGTCAGGTGATCTTCAGCGGCGACCGCATCACCAGCGCGTCGGCAGGTTTCGACGACCACCAGCAACCGTCGGTGAACATCAAGCTCGACGCCGCAGGCGGGCGCGTGCTGCGCGACGTCTCGCGCGACAACATCGGCAAGCCGATGGCGATCGTGCTGTTCGAGAAGGGCAAGGGCGAAGTGCTGACGGTGGCGAACATCCGCAGCGAACTGGGCCAGAGCTTCCAGATCACCGGCATGGGCTCGGCACAGGGCGCGAACGATCTGGCGCTGCTGCTGCGCGCCGGTTCGCTCGCCGCGCCGATGGAGATCATCGAAGAACGTACGATCGGCCCGAGCCTCGGTGCCGATAACATCCATAAGGGTGTTGACTCGGTGATGTATGGCTTCCTCGCCATCGCCGTGTTCATGATGGTGTACTACATGCTGTTCGGCGTGTTCTCGGTCATCGCATTGATGTTCAACCTGCTGCTGCTGGTGGCTGCGCTCTCGGTGATGCAGGCCACGCTCACGCTGCCGGGTATCGCCGCTATCGCGCTCACGCTCGGTATGGCCATCGACGCCAACGTGCTGATCAACGAACGTATCCGCGAAGAACTGCGGGCGGGCGCATCGGCCCAGAAGGCGATTTCGCTGGGCTTCGAACATGCATGGGCGACGATTCTGGACTCGAACGTGACCACGCTCATCGCCGGTCTGGCGCTGCTGGCCTTCGGTTCGGGCCCGGTGCGCGCGTTTGCCGTGGTGCACTGCCTGGGTATCCTGACCTCGATGTTCTCCGCCGTGTTCTTCTCGCGCGGTCTGGTCAACCTGTGGTACGGCGGCCGTCGCAAGCTCAAGTCGCTGGCGATCGGTCAGGTCTGGCGCCCGGACGGTGCGACGAACGCACCCGACGCAGGCGAGCAATAACCGCAGGCGCGAGAGGAAACAGTCATGGAATTTTTCCGCATCAAGAAAGACGTGCCGTTCATGCGGCACGCCCTGATCTTCAACGTGATCTCGGCGCTCACCTTCGTGGCGGCGGTGTTCTTCCTGCTCACGCGGGGCCTGCACCTGTCGATCGAGTTCACCGGCGGCACGGTCATGGAAGTGGCCTACACGCAGGCGGCCGATCTCGAGAAGATTCGTGGTGAAGTCGGCAAGCTGGGGTATCGCGACGTGCAGGTGCAGAGCTTCGGCACCTCGCGCGACGTCATGATCCGCCTGCCGATCCAGAACGGTTCGGACGGCAAGCAGGTCACCAGCGCACAGCAAAGCGACGCCGTGATGACCGCGCTCAAGGCCGACGCCCCCGACGTGTCGCTGCGTCGCGTGGAATTCGTCGGCCCGCAGATTGGGCACGAACTCTTCACCGACGGTCTGCTGGCCCTGACCTTCGTGGTCGTGGGCATCATCATCTATCTGTCGTTCCGCTTCGAATGGAAGTTCGCCGTGGCCGGCGTGATCGCCAACTTGCACGACGTGGTGATCATTCTCGGCTTCTTCGCCTACTTCCAGTGGGAGTTCTCGCTGGCGGTGCTGGCGGGCGTGCTCGCGGTGCTGGGCTACTCGGTGAACGAATCGGTCGTTATCTTCGACCGGATTCGCGAGACCTTCCGCAAGATGCGCAAGGCGACGGTGCAGGAAGTCATCGATCACGCGATTACGACGACGATGTCGCGGACCATCATCACCCACGCCAGTACGGAAATGATGGTGCTGTCGATGTTCTTCTTCGGCGGCCAGACGCTGCACTACTTCGCACTGGCACTGACCGTGGGTATTCTGTTCGGTATTTACTCGTCGGTGTTCGTGGCTGCGGCGCTCGCGATGTGGTTCGGCGTGAAGCGCGAAGACCTCATCAAGCACAACGGCAAGGATGGGGAAGAAAGTGTCGATCGCAACGACCCCAACTTCGGTGCACGTGTCTGACGTATTCGTCTGACCGGGGCGACGCTCGATTTCAGTGCGTCTTCCGAAAAACCGCCGGCATGTCCGGCGGTTTTTTTTGTCTTGCGGTCGTGCTCAGGCGTGGGCGGCGACGCCAGGAACAAGCGCTTCGACGTCATGCATCTTCGGATCACGCGCCATTATTTCCCGCCAGCCACCGATGTCTCGCGCCGCTGCATCTGGCCATACCAGTCAGCCAACGCCAGCGACGTGTTCGCGTCGACCGCTTGCTGCCTAAGCAGTGCCGGGTCGCCCTCCTCGGCGTGCGCGTAGGTCACCCCGCTGCGCAGATCCCGCGCGCCCGCCGTCGAAAACAGATAGCGCTGTTGCGCCACGGCATAGCGACGCGGTTGCGGCACCGCCCCGAACAGCGGTTCGCCGAATCCGACGTAGGCCGCGTCCGAAAGTGCCAGCCGGTACAGCGTCGGAAAGATATCGCGGTGACCGACGAAGTCGTCGAGCCGCAAGCGCCCGCTCGGCGCATAGGCCGGTGGCACGCGCAGATAGATCGGGACGTGGTACTGCTCGAAGGGCGACAGGAACGCGTTGTCCTGATCGTGCCATTGCGGCGCGCGATGATCGCCGGTCGCCGCCAGAATCGTGTGTGAGCTCATCGGCGAGTACTTGAGTCGGTCGATGAAATCGCCCAGCGCGTCCATCGCATACCGATAGGCACGCACACCGCGCTGACGCGCCTCACGCTCGGCGGCGTCGGCAGGTGACTCCCGCCATCCCTTCGTCAGATCGAAGGGGCCGGTGGCGGCATCATCAGGCACGTTGAAGGGCTGGCGATTGCTGGTCGTCAGCGCGAAAACGAAGAGCGGTTGTCCCTTGGCGTCCGCCTCCTCCAGCATGTCGTGAACGTAGCGCCAGAGATAGCCGTCGTACACCCCATCATTTCCCGTGTCGGCCCGCGGATATCGGGCGACGATGTCAGCCTGTGTGACGACGTCGTCGAATCCCTGCCTGCGCATGACCCGCTCGATGTTGTGCCACGTGCGAGCGCCGCCATAGACGAACACGGTTCGATAGCCGTGCTGCTGGAACGGTCGTACCGCCGCCGATTCGAACGCGACCGGCCGGTTCACGCCGGCCAGCAGCGACGACGCGCTGCCACTGTTGACGAGCAAGTGCTCGATCGTGGAAAACGTGTCGGCGCGGGCCGCCACGGCGTGCCGGAACCACCATCCGGCATCCAGATGTCTGCGCATCGCGCCGGCGATCGGAAAACCGTCAGCATCGAGCGAAAGCCCATAGCCACCCCACCCGGCCATGAGACCGAACACCACGTGCGGGGGATGGGCAGCGAGCCTCTCGCTGGGCGGGGTACGATGCCACGGCGCGCGCAGCAGCACCGCCGTCGGGTCTTCGTCAGGCGCATGGGTCGGTTCGGCATCGGCTGGGCGGGTGGCATCCGGGTCATCTACCGAATCATCGTGCCCATCGGGTTTATCGTGCTTGCCACTCTCATCGCCCCGCAATGCCTTGACGAGCGCAGCGGCATCGGCGAATCCATGCGCGCGCAATGCCCGCTGCGCCGCCTGCCCCGCTGGCTCCGGTGACAGGTCTTCCCGCGACAGCTCCCACACCTGCCTGAGTACGAGGATCAGACGCACGGGCGTGTTGACGAGCAGGTCGTCCAGCACCGGATCCCGTGCCACGCTGATCCCTGCCGGATCCACGAGACGCGCCGACGGTCGTCCCCATCCCACGATCAGCACTGTCGAGACGACGAGCACTTGCGCGATGGCATCACGCCACGTCGCTTCGCGCTCGGGGACCAACGCACACCTGAACGTACACCACGCTTGCGTCGCGCCAAGACACGCAGCACTCGTCAACGCCATGGCGATGGGCAGGAGGTGCGTTGTGGCGTTCATCGTCGCGGAGGTATCACCATCGAGCACACTGAAAAAGTTCGCGCCGAACGGTTCACCGAAGTGGCGCAGGTAGTCGTGCTCCGCCAGCGCTAACGCATTCGGGATCACGAACCACGCAATGACGCCTGCCATGAAAGCGGTACGGGCCAGCGGCGTCGACGCATACTTCACGCGCAGGATCGCCAGCGGCAGCAGCCACACCGCCATCCCCCAGCTCACGAGCAACAGGTCGTAGCGAAAGCCGTACCAAAACCAAGTCATCCACTCGTGAGCGTTGGTCTGCGAGCCGACACCGGGGGCGAGCGTCGCCACACCGAACAGGCGAATCAGCAGGTTGCCCGCACACGTCATCGACATGACGGTTGCGCTCAAGCGCACCAGACAAGGCAAGCGGGGGAGGGCTTGGGAAGCGGAGGCCGTGACCGGGCTGTCGGCAGGAAGCGAATTCATGAGCGGGCGGCCACGTGCGCAGGCGCAGGCGGGACATGCATGGAGAATGTCCGTCAGCCTGACAGCGAACGCCCGTCACGCGGCGCGGGAAATCCCCCAACATGGCCCGTTGCCGCCTGAACGTGCAGGCGTCACGGGCTTGCGGTAGTCTCGCGAAATTCGCTATTTACGAAATTTCACGCCAATGAAGCCGATCCGCATCTGGGACTTGCCCACTCGTCTGTTCCACTGGTCGTTTGTCGTACTGGCGGTAGCAGCCTACGTGACGGCCAAGACCGGCGGCAACGCGATGATCTACCACTTCTGGTGCGGATACGCGGTGCTCGCGCTGCTGATCTTCCGTCTCGTGTGGGGTGTGGCCGGTCCGCGTTATGCCCGTTTCTCGGCGTTCGTCACCGGTCCGCGTACGTTCTTCCGGTCGTTGCGCGATGGCCGCGACGGTTTGGGCACCGAGGGGCGTTTTGCGGGCCATACGCCGCTCGGCGGCTTGTCAGTCGTCGCCATGCTGCTCTTCTTCGGCATTCAGGTCGGACTGGGTCTGTTCTCGAACGACGACATTTTCAACGACGGCCCCCTCGTCAAGTTCATCGACAAGGACACCAGCGATATGCTCACCGGCTGGCATCTGCGCAATCAATGGGTGCTGATCGCGCTCGTGGCGCTGCATGTGCTGGCGATCGTGTACTACCGCGTTGCCCGCAAGAAGGACCTGATCAAGCCGATGATCCTCGGGGACAAGAAACTCACCGGGCCGGTGCTTCCCGCACGCGACGACTGGCGCGTACGCGTGGGCGCGCTGGTGCTGATCGTGCTGGCTTCGGCGCTGGTGTATCGGATCGTGAATCTGGCCCCGGCCGTCGCGGCATTGCCGTCCTACTGACCCTGCGGGGCAAAATCGTCGCGGCAAAAGTAAAAGCCGTTCGCTCGAAAACGACCGGCTTTTCCATAGGAACGGCCAGACGGCTTACTTCGCGCGGAAGTTGTCGTGGCAGCTCTTGCAGGTTTGCGCAGCTTCGCCGAATGCGGTCTTGATCGACGCGAGGTCGCCGCCCTTGGCCACGGTGTTGAGCTGCGCGACGGCCGTCTCCATCTTGTTGGCCGCGTCCCTGAACTTCGCCTTGTCGGAGAAGACTTCCGGCTTGGCTTTGCTCTTGCCGTTCGTCTGACCGCCTTCGAAAGCCGGCCACGGCAGCTTCGAGAGCGTGGCGACAAGCTCGGCGTTCTTCGCGACGTCGTCCTTGTTGAACGGCGCATCGCCCTTCACGACAGCGCCGATACGGCCGAAGTGGTTACCCAGCAGGAAAAGGGCCGACTGACGATACTCCACGGCGTCGTCGGCTTTGGCGAACTGCGCTTGCGCGACAGCCGGCACGACGATAGCTGCGGTAGCAGCAAGCGCTGCAACTGCGAGAGTGAACTTCATTTGTGGGGTTCTCCTTATGGTTTGTGGGGCTATGATACACACCAACTTGCGTACTCGTATGACACCGTTGTCATAAGGACAGAAGCCGGACAGAAGCGGGACAGAAGCCGTCCATAGGCACCACGTACGGAGACGTAACGGGAGAAATGCGGGGGAAATCGAGGGGGCGGGGACGTACCGAAGCGCAAGGGGACGAACCATGCAAAACGGGCCGCAGAAGCGGCCCGTTTCGATACGACGGATAAAAAAGCGCGTGGCGCGGCTGTGGTGCGACTTACACGCGCTTGGCCAGCGACTCGGCGATACCCACGTAATTGGCCGGCGTCATTTCCAGCAGGCGCGCCTTGGCGTCTTCGGGAATGGCCAGTTGCTTGATGAAGGCTTGCAGCGCTTCACGGGTGATGCCCTTACCGCGCGTGAGCTCCTTGAGCTGCTCGTACGGATTCGGCACACCGAAGCGACGCATCACGGTCTGCACCGGCTCGGCCAGCACTTCCCACGTATTGTCGAGGTCTTCGTCCAGACGCTGCGGGTTCACTTCGAGCTTGCCCAGACCGCGCAGGCACGAGTCGTACGCGAGCAGGCTGTAGCCGAACGCCACGCCGATGTTGCGCAGCACGGTCGAATCCGTCAGGTCACGCTGCCAGCGCGAGACCGGCAGCTTGTCGGCCAGATGACGCAGCACGGCGTTAGCCAGACCGAGGTTGCCTTCCGAATTTTCGAAGTCGATCGGGTTGACCTTGTGCGGCATGGTCGACGAACCGATTTCGCCGGCCTTCGTCTTCTGCTTGAAGTAGCCGACCGAGATGTAACCCCAGACGTCGCGGTTCAGATCCAGCAGGATCGTGTTGGCGCGGGCCACGGCATCGAACAGTTCGGCCATGTAGTCGTGCGGCTCGATCTGGATGGTGTACGGATTGAACGTCAGGCCCAGGCGCTGCTCGATGACCGTCTTCGAGAAGTTTTCCCAGTCGTATTCCGGGTACGCCGACAGGTGAGCGTTGTAGTTACCGACTGCGCCGTTCATCTTGGCGAGCAACTCGACGCGACGAATGCGCTCGAGCGCACGTGCCAGACGCACCGCCACGTTGGCGATTTCCTTACCGAGCGTGGTCGGCGAGGCCGGTTGACCGTGCGTGCGCGAGAGCATCGGCTGGGCGGCGTGTTCCCGCGCCAGTTCGCTGAGCTTGGTGACGAGCGATTCGAGCGCCGGCACGATCACTTCGTCGCGCGCGCCCTTGAGCATCATGCCGTGCGACGTGTTGTTGATGTCTTCCGACGTGCAGGCGAAGTGAATGAACTCGCTGGCCGTCTCCAGCTCGGCCTGGCCCTGCACCTTCTCCTTGAGCCAGTACTCGACAGCCTTCACGTCGTGGTTCGTGACCTTCTCGATGTCCTTGATGCGCTGGGCATCCGCGTTCGAGAAGTTGGCGGCCAGATTCAGCAGGAACGTCTCCGCCGCGCCCGAGAACGGGGCGATCTCGGCGAAACCGGCTTTGGACAGGGCGATCAGCCAGTGGATTTCGACTTTCACGCGGTTGCGCATGAATGCCGCCTCGGACAGCCACGGACGCAGGGCGTCGGTCTTGCTGGCGTAACGGCCGTCGAGCGGGGAGAGCGCGGTCAATGGGGAGAATTCGTCGGACATGGCACTGGGCACCGAAAAAGAAAACCGGGGGAGCCGGCGATGTGCCAACTCGGAAAGGCCAGTATTTTACCATTCCCCGGCCCCGGCCATCCCGCACGTTATACTCTCCCCCGCGCTACAGCGATTTATCAAGGATTCACATGAAGTTGATCGGTGCCCTCGCCAGTCCCTACGTTCGTAAAGTCCGCATCGTGCTGGCGGAGAAAAAGCTCGATTACAAGCTCGAGCTCGAGAACGTCTGGGCGGACGACACCCGCATTCAGGAGTCGAACCCGATCGGCAAAGTGCCGTGTCTGGTGATGGAAGACGGCGAAGCCGTGTTCGACTCCCGGGTGATCTGCGAGTATCTCGACACGCTGTCCCCGGTCGGCAAGCTCATCCCCCCGTCTGGCCGCGAACGCGCCGAAGTGCGCTGCTGGGAGGCCCTGGCCGACGGCGTGACGGACGCCGCCGTGCAGATTCGCGTCGAATGCATGTACCACGACGAGGCATCGCGCTCCCAGAAGTTCATCGACCGTCAGTTGGGCAAGATCCGGGAAAGCCTGCGCGCCATGGCACGCGGGCTCGATGAACGTCAGTGGTGCGCGGGCAACCGCCTCACGCTGGCCGACGTGGCCGTGGTCTGCTCGCTGGGTTACCTCGATTTCCGCTATCCGGAGATCGACTGGCGCGACACGCACCCCAACCTCGCCCGCCATTTCGAGCGCATGTCCGCCCGCCCTTCGGTCGCGGATACCGTTCCGACCAACGCAGCGCCTGCACCAGTCACCGCCCCGGCCCTCTGATTACCCCGGAAGCGCGGACGCTCGGGCGTCCCGCCCGGCGGGCCCCAGCGCGGCGCCGGTGACTCGCTCGCGCACGCGCGACGGCATGACGACCGCCGGCTGATCGCGGTCCCGGGCGGCATGCCCGGCGGGCCTCGCGGCGTCTGCGGAAGGGCTGCGTGTAATCAACGCCCCCAAACCCCGTAGCAAACGCCACGCGCGGTCGGCCTTCTGGTCGGCGGCGCTGGGGGTTTTGACGCTTTCCGTGCGGTTGTCCGCCTTTTTGCCAGCGCTGGTGACGGCGCCGTTAGCCGTGCCGCGGATACCATCCCCGTCCTTCGCCGACGCCATGCCTGCGACCCCGTCACCACGTACCGCCGTAGCAAGGGGCGATCGGGACGACGTTGAGGCAGGTGCATACGCCCGCGCCGTGTTGGCAGGCCCTCCGGCGGCACCGGGCATACCGTGCGCATGCGGCGTACCTGCCACGCCAGCCACGACAGCGCCCTCTGCCACGCCCGCCTCACGTAGCCGCGAATAGCCCGCCATGACCTTGCGGACATACTTCTGCGTCTCCGGATACGGCGGCACCTGACGCCCATAGCGCAGTACGGCCCCCTCTCCCGCGTTGTAGGCCGCAAGCGCGAGGCTAACGTCGCCGTCGAATCGCGAGAGTAACCAGCGCACGTACGACGCCCCCGCCCTCACATTCTCGGCAGGATCCTCAAGACGCCGCACCCCGAAGCGCTGGCCGGTGCGGGGCAGGACCTGCATCAGCCCGATGGCGCCGCGCTCGGACACCGCCTGCGGGTCGTATCCCGACTCAGTGTCGATAATCGCGTGCAGTAACGCCGCGTCGACCGAGCTGGCATACGCAGCGCGTCGCACGAGGGTGTCGAAGGGGAGCGTTGCGGAGGGCTGACTTTCGGCGGACGTCAAGGTTGTGGACTGCGCGGCGACCGACGTCGATATGGATACGTTCCCCGGTGCGTCTATCAGACCGCCCGTAGCCCCATCCGAGGCACCACGCCCCCTCGAATTCACCTCGCCGTCAGGCAACGACCTTGGGGACGCGATAGCCACCGGCGTCTCCACGTCCGGCTCGCGAAACGATGACACCAGACGCCTGGCCGCCTCGCGCGGATCATCGGGCAACGCGCGTTTGCCGTCACGTGATGAATCGCCGGCCGCCTCACTGAGGGTGGCCTCGCCCCCCTGGGTAGCGCGAAGTTCCACGCTCGCCCCACGCGCCAAAGCGCTGACGACCGGCACAGCGATCTGCGCGTCAGCCAGACGGGGATGATGGGGCAACAGCCCAAGATCCGCGGCTCTCGTCGGGAGTCCGCTCAACATCAGCGCTGCCGAGACGAGGACGACGATCCGCCACACGCGGTGCAACGACAGCATCGACGGGGCGCTCATGCCACGTCTCCCGGCGCAGGATGCCGAGGGGCGTCCGTCTCTGACGTTGCCTGCACCTCGTAAGGAAGATCGAGCGCCAGACGCAATATCGCGGCGACGGCATCGAACAGGTCGGGGGGAATCGGGGCATCAATCTCGACGTCTTCCATCAATCGACGCGCCACCGGCACATGCTCGACCACCGGCACCCCTTCACGCTCGGCGATACGCACAATCGTGCGAGCGCGTTCGCTGCGCCCCTTCTCGATGACCAGCGGCACCGCCGTCTCCCCGGGAACATAGCGCAGGCAGATCGCAAGCCGGGTCGGATTGCGCACCACCGCCGTCGATCGTTTGACGTTGCTCGACAGACTGCCGCTCTCGATCGTCTCCCTGTGGATATCGCGCCGCTTGTTCTTGATCTCGCGATTGCCCTCGACTTCCTTCGACTCCCGCTTGATTTCATCGTGAGACATCATGAGCTGCTTGCGGAGCTGATACTTCTGATACGCAAAGTCGAGCCCGCCGAACACCACGTACGCCACCACCAGCACCGCCATCAACCAGAACAACAGCCTGACCGTGAGTGCCAGCCCGCATGCCGGGCCACATTGCGGCAGCACGGCGAGCGATGGCGTGTAATGCCGAATCAGATAGAAAAACACCACGCCCAGCACGGCGACCTTGATCAACGACTTGCCGAATTCGAAAAGCGACTGCATCGAAAACAACTGCTTCGCCTTGGCCACGGGATCAATGCGCTCGTACTTGGGACGGATCGCTTCGGGCGCGACCAGCGCGCCGACTTGCAGCACCATCGCCAGCCATGTGGTCACGATCAGCAGAATCGCGAGACCACCGGTGAAGCGGACGAAAATCAATAACGACGGGCCGAGCATGCCCTGCACGGCTTCGTCGACGGGGTCACGCAGTACAAGCAGCATGCGCGAGACAAGCGCTTGCAGCGCATCGTGAAGCGCCGGTCCCTCGAACATCAGCCAGGCGAGCACCGCGCCGAGTTGCATGCAGACGGCAAGATCGGCGCTCTTGGCAACGCGTCCCTTCTTGCGCGCGTCGTCGATCTTCTTGGGCGTCGGGGGCAGGTTCTTTTCGCTCATGCGTGCCTCACGACGCTGGTAGCACCATCGCAGACCACGCCCGAAACACTTCGGGCAGGCGATACCAGTGCGCAAGCGGCACGGCGATGGCAAACGGCAGACTCGCCACCGTCACGAGCAACGCCATGGCGCTCTTGACCGGCATGGCGAGGAAGAACACGTTGAGTTGCTGCGCGGCGCGATTCACGAAGCCCATCGACATGTCGACGAGCACCATCACGACCATCGCAGGCAACGCGACAGCGACGCACATGACCTGCATCGCCTGCCACAGCGACAGCAACCACGCCTGCGACGCCGCCTCCCAACGCCACCCACTGCCGACCGGCAGGACAATGTAAGAGTCGTAGAGCGCCGTGAGTACCGCGTGTGCCGCCGGCGTCACGAAGAACAGCACACAGAGCATCTGGGTGAGGGCGATACCGAAGATCGACGATTGCGCGCCCATGAGCGGGTTCAGCACGCTGGCCATCGAGGCGCCACGCATCGTATCGATCACGTACCCTGTCATGTCGACGGCCCAGAACGGTAGCGTCGCGACGAACCCGAGCAGCCCGCCGATGCAAAGCTCGCGCAAGATGAGCGATGCCCACGCCCCCCACTGCGTCGGCATTTCCGACGTGGCGTGCACAAGTGAGACGACAGGCAGTGCCAGCGCCAGCACGAGTGCGTTACGCAACAGACCCGCGCCGAGCATGCCGACGGAGAGCACCGGCAGCAGCATCGCAATGCCGAGTGGACGCAGCATCGCCACGCCCCACGCCAGCAGCCAGCCGAACAGATCGGTCCACAGCGGAGCGAGCAAAGTACCGGAGGTCGTCAGCATGGCCTTCACCCCATCCGGCTGATCTGCGCGAACGCATTGCCAGCGTAGTTAAGCAGAACGTGCCCCATCCATGCGTAGGTCGCGGCCAGCGTGACCGACACGGCGATCAGCTTGATGAGGAACTGCACGGTCTGATCCTGCACCTGCGTGAGCGCCTGCACGAGTGAGACAAGCACCCCCACGGCCGAGGCGACGACGACGGTTGGCAGCGACATCAGCAGCGTGAGCCAGAGCATTTCGCTCGTGAGATTGACGACGATGGCTTCACTCATCGGCCAGCCCTGCGCGCCGTCATGCGTACGACAGCATCAACTGCCGCACGAGTTGCTCCCAGCCGTTCATCATCACGAAAATGAGCAGCTTGAACGGCAAGGCGATGGTCATGGGCGAGACCATCATCATCCCCATCGCCAGCAGGATGTTTGAAATGACGAGATCGATCACGACGAACGGCAAGTACAGCAGAAGACCGATCTTGAAGGCTTCGGCGAGTTGACTCAGCGCGAACGCCGGCATCAGCACGAGGAGGGAGTCTGCGCCAAGCCGGTCACGATGCGCCTCGGGCCATGTCTCGCTGCCGAGGCCCGTGAAGAAGTCGCGTTGCCGGGGATCGGTGTGACGGGTAAGAAACTTGCGGTACGGACTGAGTACGCTGGCGTCGACGTCGGCCACGAAACTTCTGGAAGATAGCGACACCGGACGCGCGCCGAGGTTCTCCTCGATATCGAACGCGACCGGCGCCATGATGAAACAGGTGAGCACGAGGGACAGGCCGTAGATTGCGATATTGGGTGGAATCTGCTGAGTGCCCAACGCATTGCGCAGCAGCGCGAACACGACGGCCAGCTTCAGAAACGCAGTCCCCAGGACCACCAGCAACGGCATGATCGAGAGCAGCGTGAGCAATACGATGAGCTGGACCGGGTGGTCGAGCAGGGACATACAAACTCCAATGGACGCCCGGTAACGTGCGATGACGTGGGATAACGTGTGATAGCGCGCGACGACACGCAGAATGTCTCGGGAAATGTTAGGACGTCGCGCAATCCACGCCCATCGGGTCACGACCCGAAATGGCGTCGGGCGCGCTGGGCGTCGTCACCAAATTCGCGGGTTCGATCTGCACGGCGAGGCGCCCGTCTCCGAAACGCAGCAGACGACCACTTTTCCAGGGGGCGCCATCGCGCCAGAGGGCAATACCGTTGAGCGTCAGCGCCCTCGGCGTCGTGGGCGGTGGTGCCGTTTCATATCCGCATCGCCATGCCGTCAGCCACGGGACGGGAATCTGCCTTTGCGCGATGACCGCAAGGAGTCGAGGGCATTCCAGCGCGCCCCCGTCGCGAACCCCGTCGGTCGCCCGATCAAGGGAAACGACATGCCGCCCGGCAGGTTGTCCGTCACGCATGGCGATGGCGTCGTCGCCGTCGATCAGCCAATACTCGCCGGCAGTCACGTCGGCGGCAACGTCGAGCAACACCGCCCCGCCGTCAAGCAGTCCATCGCACAACGATGCGGGCAACGCTGCCCACCCTGCTGCCATCACGCAATGCCGTTCGGGAAAGCCGCACGGGTCGAGCGGCCGGTGCGCTGGCGTGGCGCGCTCACAGCGCGTTAGCAACCATGCCGTGGCCCCGTCGAGATAGTGCAGTGCCAACTGCCGCCCGTTACGTCCAAGCACCATGCCCATGCGCCAGAGGGTCTCGACGCGTTCAGGTGCGATCGCCACCGCATCGGGCCACGAAATGGCGCATGAGACAGAAGATGAAGCGGACTGCGATGTGCAATGCAACTCAGGCTCATCCCCAGGCGATGACGCGTCGAGCGGAGTGGACGACGGCAGAGAATCCGACGGCACGTCGCCGGTACTCTCCGTTGCCAGCGTGAGCGACGCCGCGCTAGCACGCCACTCGTGCGGTAACGCCTCCCATGACGGCATCGGCAGACTGGCCGCGATCCAGTCCGCCCACTGCTGCGCATCGCACCAGAAGCGCACCTGCCCGACGACGCCTTCGTCAACATGCGCCGTTACCACCAGTCCTTCGCCCCCCCCACGCAACCAGCCGACGCACACGTCCATATCACCTTCGGCAAACGTCAGACAACCCTGGCCCACCAGTACATCGTCGAGCGATAGAGCAACGCCTGCCGATCCACCATCCATTTGCGGCAAAACATCGCTCTCAGGGCACATAGCGAGCCTCGACTTCGATCGTGACCGGCAACGCGAGACGGGATGTCAACGTTCTGGACAATGCCCCCCGATGCGCCAGCAAACGGCGGTACATCGCAAGCTCAATACACAGCAGGCTCACGGTGATGCCCTGCCTTCCTCGCCGTGCTTCGACGACCAACGCATTGAGCGCACCGCCGTGCACGATGACTCGCAGGACACTCGCGCCATCCCAACAGGCATCCTGTCTCGCATGCCATACCCGTAGCCACCGAAGCACGTCGGCCGGTCCGGTCACGTGTGCTGCCAGTTCGCCCGTCAGCGTGAAGGCGCGCTCGTCGCGCGCCTCGCACTGCCCGAAACGGCCAGTCGTCGTGTCTCTGCGGCGCGGCAGGCCTGAAGCCGACCTGTCGGCCTGACTGACGAAAGCATCGAGCGAAAGGCCACTACGGCGGATGGTGTTCATCGTGTATTCCTCCTGACGGCAATGGTTGGGGAAACGTCTCGTGTCGCCAATTCAACAGTGGTAAAGCGTTAGCAGCTCGCGCAACTTCTCTTGTTTTCGTGCGTTATCCTGCAGGCGCTCCTGCTGCTCTCGCACCCGCTCTCGCGCCTGCCCAGCCCGTTCCTGCGCGCGGCGATGACTGGCCTTGGCGTCGGTCAGCGACAGCCGCTGCGCCTCCACCACGCGCGACGCCCCCCCGGCCTCCCGTGGGTCATAGACGCCGCCTTGCGACAACGCGTTCAGCCACGACTGACGTCGCGTCTCACACGCCTGCTCGCAAGCAGCGAGTTCGGCTTCGGCGTCGTGCATCGCGGCCGTCAGCCGGGCCAACGCCGCACGCAGTGCGCCTTCGCGACGGCGCGCGAGCATCGCCAACGCGGCAATGCCATCCCGGTCCTTCAACTCGCGAGATGTTCGAGCCATGAGAGGGTGTCGTCGAAAGGCGCCACGTCGTGTTGCTCTTGACACAGGAAGGCGCGGATATCGGGGGCCCGCGCGAGCGCTTCGTCGGTATCGGGATCATGCCCCGCCTGATACTCGCCGACGCGTACCAGCAGTTCGACGTCGGCCGCCAGCGCCATCGCACGTCTCACACGCGCGGCGCATGCCACGTGTTGCGCGTGGGTCACCTGTGACATGACCCGCGAGAGGCTTCTCGACACATCGATAGCGGGATAGTGGTTCTCCTGCGCGAGACGCCGCGACAGCACGATATGGCCATCGACAATCGACCGCACCTCGTCGGCCAGCGGCTCGTCGAGGTTATCGCCCTCCACGAGCACCGTGTAGAACGCCGTGATGCTGCCCTGCTCGCCCGTGCCCGCCCGCTCAAGCAAACGCGGCAGACGCGCGTAAAAGCTTGGCGGCAGCCCACTCGTTGCGCCGAGCGGCTCGCCGGCTGCCATACCAATGTCTCGCACGGCACGGCCGAAGCGCGTCAGCGAGTCCATGAGCAGCAGCACGTTCTTGCCTTCGTCACGAAACGCTTCGGCAATCGCCGTCGCAGTGTAGGCCGCCTTCATTCGCTCCAGCGCAGGACGATCCGACGTCGCCACGACGCACACCGTCCGCGCCCGAGCTTGCGGCGTGAGCGCCTGCTCGATGAACTCCCTCACCTCGCGGCCACGCTCTCCGATCAGCGCCAGCACGATCACATCCGCCGCCGCCCCCTGACACATCATCGCGAGCAACGTGCTCTTCCCCCCGCCCGCTGCGGCGAAAATCCCGAGACGCTGCCCGCGTCCGCAGGTCAGCATGCCGTCGATGGCGCGAATGCCGATGGGCAGACACGCAGACACTATTGCGCGGCGCATCGCCGATGGCGGATCCGCGTCCAGCGCACGCCATTCGACGTCGAACGGCGCCGCGGCTGCGCTCTCGGCCGATGCTTCGGCGTCGCCCGAAGCAGCGTCCGCACTGAAGGGACGACCCAAACCGTCCAGGACCGCGCCAATCAGATGCTCCCCGACCGCAACACGTGACGCAGTCCCCAGCGCTTGCACCAGCGCACCGTTGGCCACGCCATTCGGCTCGGCATAGGGAGCGAGCCAGACGTGCCGCCCCTCCACCGCAATCACCTCGGCATCCAGCGCCGGCGATATCACCCGGCATTGCTCGCCAAGCGCTGCCCCGGGCAATCGCGCACGCATGGCATTCGGGGTGATCTTGTCGATCCGGCCATAACGCACTTCGCGCCGCCCGCCTTGATGCATCTCGTCACATGATTTCCGTTGGGCATCGAGCGTACGGCGCAGGCCATTGGCAATACGCTGGGCATCAGGGCGGCGCATGTCAGAACGCTCCCTGTACATCGATGGTGCCGAGCACACGCACATGCGGTTCGTCAGCCACCTCCTGGAACGACAGGACTGCCAGTTCGGCGCGTTCTCGCTCGATCAATTTCCGGACGAACCGCCGCACGTCCATCGCGGTAAACAGCACGGCGGGCGTACCGTCGTGCGCATCGACGGCGCCATCAATGGCATTCAGAATCGCATCCGTTTGCGCCGGATTCAGGTCCGCATACGACCCGGACGCCGTCTGACGCACGGCCGCACGCACGACGTCCTCGATACCCCGCCCGACGTTCCATCCGGTAATGTGCTCGGTACCTCGACGAAAGCGCCGCGTGATGTGGCGACGCAAACTTAACCGGACATACTCCGTCAACATGATCTGATCGCGCTCACGCGGCGCCCACTCGATCAGCGCTTCGAACACGCGGCGCAAGTCACGGATGGATACCCCCTCGGCAACCAGACGCTGCAGGACTTCCGCAGTGCGACTGATAGGCAACTGCCGCTGCAACTCCTTGACGAGTTCCCCGTAGCGATCCTCCATCGCATCCATGAGGAATCGCGCTTCCTGAACACCGAGAAAATCCGCCGCGTGAGCATCGATGACGAGCGATACGCAATGCGCGATCCGATCCGCGCCGTCCAGCACCTTGCCACCGAGAGCCGACCACTCGGAACGCTGCACATCGTCGAGCCAGAACAGCGGATGCCCGCCAAACGTCAACGGTGTCTCGCGAGGTGAGCCGGCCGCAAGCCCTCGCAGCGTCGGCACCGGATGCGTCGCGTCGTGATGTGCCAATGCAGCATCCGGCGCGACGTCGATCGTCAATACACTCTCGTGATACAACTGAACGTCCAGGGTGGCTGCCGGCAACGTAGCGTCGATGACGACCTGCACCTCCGGCATGGGCACACCGAACTGCTCGAATTTCTGATTCCGTAACGCGTCGATCCGCTCCTTCACTATCGAGATGCCGCCGCTCGCTTCCGCCAACCCCGCGCCGACGCTCACCAGTAAGGGCTGCGCCCCCGGACGTCCGGCTTTTGCGTGCCCCGCCCCGGATTCACCGGCATTTTTCGTGCCTTCGCCCTCTCCCGAGATCCGCTTGACCCACCACGCCGCGCCACCTGCCAGCATCCCTAACAAGAAGAAGTAGTGCATAGGGAAACCGGGAATCAGACCGAACAGCACGAGCACGACCGCCGCCAGCGTGAGCGAGCGCGGCTGGGCCGCCAGTTGGTCGGTGAGTTCGCGTGCGAGATTCCGACGCTGTTCGCCCGGCACACGGGTGACGATGATCCCCGCCGTCACGGAGATCAGCAGCGCGGGGATCTGCGACACCAGTCCGTCGCCGATGGACAGAATGGCGTAGATCGCCGCAGCGTCACCTGCACTCATCCCGCGCATGAACACGCCGACTCCGATCCCGCCGAGCAGGTTCACCACGATGATGACCAGACCTGCAATGGCATCCCCTTTCACGAATTTCATCGCACCATCCATCGCGCCGTAGAACTGACTCTCTTTCTGCACGATGCGGCGCAAGCGTTTGGCCTCGGCAGCGTCGATGGTGCCCGCGCGCAGGTCGCCGTCGATGCTCATCTGCTTGCCCGGCATGCCGTCGAGCGAGAAGCGCGCTCCCACTTCGGCTACGCGTTCCGAGCCCTTCGTAATGACGATGAAATTGACGATGGTGATGATCAGAAACACGATCATGCCGACAACGATGTTCCCGCCCGCCGCGAAATCGCCGAAGGTGTAGACGATGTCGCCCGCGTCGGCATGGAGCAGAATCAACCGGCTCGTGCTGATCGTGAGCCCGAGCCGGAACAGCGTGGTCATCAGCAGAACGGAAGGAAAAGCTGAGAAATCGAGCGGCTCGTTGATGTACAGCGCCACCATCAGGAGCAGCAGCGATACGCCGAGATTGAGAGCGATGAGCAGATCCATCACCGATGGCGGCATCGGGATGATGATCATCAGTACCGTCACCAGCAGCAGCGCGGCAAGGACAATGTCCTGACGCCCGGCCGCAGCACGCAGCCATGTCAGCAAGTACCTCACGAACGTGTCTCCCGTTGCGCCTGTGCATCAATACGTTCAAGCAGACGGCGCATGCGTGTGAGGCATGAGACCCACTCGACGGCCTGCGAATTGGCGCTCATCGGCGGTGTGGCGATCAACATCGGACGCCCTTGCGCCACGCAGGCGCGCACCGGAATGCCCAGACTCCACTCGGGTGCGCAGGTATGCAGCAACAGAGGCAACCAGCGATGCGCCCGGGCTACACGCCGTATCAGCGCCACCGCAAGCGTCACACCACGCGCATCCGCTTCGGTCATCAGCACGCAAGGTGCGAGTGACACACGCATGCGCGGCGTCACGCGCTGCGGCGGTAACGCCAGCAGTTCGAAGAGATGTTCGAGCTTGCGCTGGGTTTGGGTATCCATCGTTGGTCAGGCGTCGGGAACTCGTCGCAAGCGCGACAGAAGCGCATCACAAGACATGCCCCTCTGCGATACGCGAAGTGCGACGAGTCCTTGGAAAACAGAAGCGATGATGGTCTCCCATTCGCCTCGGCGTCCGCCATCCGGCGCAGACCTGAAATTCGCCCGATGCCCACGGTGAAGGCATGTTCGACCTCCGCCCGACCTCCGCCTTTCGCTCGGCCTACGCGAATCAGATCATCATTCGCAACCGATGCGCCCACTTCACGATATCCGCGACGTTGTGCGCGTCGAGCTTTCGCATCATGTTCAGACGATGCGTCTCGACGGTCTTCACGCTGATCGACAACAGTTGCGCGATGTCACGATTGCGTTGCCCTTCCGCGACGAGCTTCAGCACCTGACGCTCACGCAATGTCAGCAATTTTTCCGGCACTTCGACCGCGCCGGGGTCCAGTGTCGGCGGCGTACCCGTCGGGTCGTGCACGATGCCGAACACTGCCGGATCGACGAAGCGTTCGCCTCGCATAACCACGCTCACCGCGTTGATTAACGTGTCGCGCGAACTGCTTTTGAGTACGAACGCGCCTGCACCCGCCTCAAGCGACTGCCGTGCCCGCTCACCGTCGTCGCTGGCGGAATGCACGACGATACGCAATGCCGGCCAACGTTGAAGGCACTGACGGATCACGTCGATGCCGTCCATGCCCGGCAGGCCCAGATCCAGCACGATCAGTGTGGGTCTGTGCATGACACAGGCCCGATAAACGTCAAGCCCGTTGGCGATCCTCGCCAGCACACTCCACCCAAGGTCGTCTTCAATCAAACGGCAAAGTCCGTCGGCCAGTAATTCGTGGTCCTCGACAACGATGACACCCGTACACCCCGTCATTCGCAGCTCCTCGATAGTTCAGTTAATCGTTAGCATTCATGCGGATTTTTGTTCACTCTCTTTCGACTTTGGGCAAGCCGGGGCGAATCTTGTGCCTTCGCCTGATACGCACCATAGGAAAACACCGCAATTCTGAAGATTCGGCAGCGACTTCAGGTCTGCGCCGGATGGTGTCCACGACACAGCGCTTGATAATGACGGTCCCTGTTCGCGCTGCCAGACGGTCCGCGACCTCGTGCGCCACCTCCGACAGATACCTATGCGTTTGCCATTTGCGCTTGCCGCTCTCGACTGGATTGCCCCATGCGACGTACAAGGTGCGCGCACCCTGCTCGACCTCGACGGCAGCCCTGGCTGGACATGCCCGGCCGCAGGTGGCTACTGCGTGGCAACTGCGGTGAGTCTTTCCAGCCGGTATTCGTCGTCATCGCAACCGCTGCTCGCGGCCACAGCAACCGATGCCCCACAAGAGGCGTCGCGCTTGCGGTGGCTCACACGCATCTCGCTCGTGATTGCCGGACAGGTTGAGTTGCGCGATGACAGCTTGTGCATCGCGAACGAGACCGTCTGGTGGATTCATCGATTCGACACCGACATCCCGGCCGCGCAGGTGGAAGCGCAGCTTCGTCGTCAACTGCTCGCCTGCGAGATGCTGTCGTCACAGGACGTGCAAGCGCGAGGCAGGTCGAGCGACGCGCCCGCAACGCCCGCCTCGAACGGTATCGGCATCGCCAGCGGCGCAGCGGGCTCCGCCCGGCGCCTTCACGCATTGCGACGCGGTTGATCATGGGTCATTCGCATAACGACCTCATTCGTTGCCCATTACGCATGAAGGGCAACGTCATGGCGACGATGACTTTCGCCCTCATTGTCTTGATAGCGATCGCGTGGGTGTCGACGAAGGCGGTTGCCGCGTTACCCGCCCCGGCAATCGGGCTCGATTCACACACCACGCCGGTCTGGCGTGGCGGTCCGTTCGTGTTCCAGAGTGCGGGCACGCCGCTTGCGGAGCTCTTGCGCGACTTCGGTGCCCATCACGGCATTCCGACGGTCGTCAGCGCACATGTAAACGACCGATTCATCGGTACGCTGCCCGCCGGTGCGGCGCAAGCCACGCTGGACGCACTTTCAGAACGTTATCGGCTTTCGTGGTACTTCAACGGGCAGACGTTAAACATCTATAAGGCAAGCGAGGCGACGCGCCGAGTGATGCCCCTGCGTTATGCCTCCCCCGGCGACCTGCTCGGGCATTTGCGCGACGCCGGGGTGCTTCACCCGAGACACTGCGTGGCGCGGGCGATTCCGGCGACACACGCACTCGAGATCGCTGGCGTTCCCGCCTGCATCGAAACCGTCTCGATGCTGGCCGAATACGTCGAGCGCGACGCGCGCGATCGCCAGGAGAGCGAAGAGACCATCAAGATATTTCCCCTGAAATTCGCCACAGCAGACGACACGAGGTACTTTTATCGCGGTCAGGAAGTCGTCGTTCCGGGCGTAGTCAGCGTACTTAAAGATCTGATTCTTGGCGCGGGACCGCTCGTTGCCACCTCGTCGAACGTAAGCGCTCAGGGTTCGCTCGGCGGTACCACCGCCGAAATCGCCGTCGCCAACGTTCCGCAAAACGGCACGCCCCGTTTTTCTGCTGATCCTCGCCGCAACGCCGTCATCGTGCGCGAGCGACGTCGCAATCTGCCGATCTATGGCGATCTCATCGCCCAACTCGACGTGCGTCCCCGTCTGGTCGATATCTCGGTGGCAATCATTGATGTGAACGCCAGCGATGTCGCGGAACTGGGCATTGACATGTCGGGGAGCGCGCGGCTCGGCGGCTTCGGTGCGGTCTCGTTAAACGGGCAGGCGAGCCAGTCGGGCGACGGCGACTCCGGCACCTTCACAACGCTAGTGGGTGACACCAACAAATTCATGCTCAATCTGAGCGCACTCGAACGCAACTCGAAAGCGCGCGTGCTATCGCGGCCGTCCATCGTCACGCTCGACAATATGCAGGCTGTGCTTGATCGCAGTGTGACGTTCTATACGAAAGTCTCGGGCGAAAAAGTCGCGAAGCTCGAAAGTGTGACGTCGGGCTCTTTGCTGCGGGTCACGCCACGGCTCGTGCCGAACGAGAACGACGAGGGCCGGGACGACAGCCACGAGCAAGTGATGCTTACGCTGAACATCGAGGACGGCGGCGAGGTCCGCAGCGACCGCAATGTCCGTAACGAAGTCCCAACGATCCGCAATTCTTCGATCTCGACGCACGCCACATTGCAGGCCGGGCAATCGCTGCTGCTCGGCGGCTTCGTGCAGGACGCGCAACACGAGCACGAGCGCAAGATTCCGTTGCTCGGCGATCTGCCGCTCATCGGGCGCTTATTCAGTTCCACCAGCAATCGTAACGATAGCGTCATGCGTCTGTTTCTGATCAAGGCCGAGCCAGCGGCCGCATTGCCGAGCGCCTGAAATGCTGACCCTGACGCTCCTCGATGGCCCGCTCGCCGGGCGTCCCATGCCGCTTCCCGCGGGCGCACTCACGCTCGGCAGCGACGATGCCGACATCGCGATGACGCTCGACCACGACGGGCAGGTCACACTGAGTGTGGACGACACCCGCGTTCGACTGGTCACACGAATGCCCGTCTGGGCGGATGGGCTACCGCTCTGGCCCGACGATGCCGATACCGTCGCAGATGACACCGGCGACGCCGTACCCGTCGATACGGAAAATGCAGCTCATCCCCTGCCCGCCCTCTCGCTCCAGCTTCCTCTGCATCGCGTCATCGATCTGGCGGGTCTCGGCATCTGGTTGAGCGACGGCAGTCGCGAACTGCCCGCGCCACTACCTAAGCGACCGGCAAGACATTCCACGCAAGGAGCAGTTGCGGACGCCGCCGCGCGTCATTCATCCACAGGCCGATCCGGCGAACGCCACCGGCGCCGTGCGCCTGCAGCATGGCTGGCCATCTCCGGGCTGTCGCTACTCATCGCCGGAACCGGTATTGCGATGTGGCGAACCGGCACAGCCAACGTCATTTCCCAACCGCCGCGACCGGATGGGCTCAGGACACTCGCCGCGCGCATTGCGCCCGGCGTCGTGCTGAACACGGCGGGAGACGCGGTGAGACTGTCGGGCGGATGCCTGGACGACAATACGCGTGCCCGGTTACGCGCCGAAGCACGGTGGCTAGGCAAAGCACTGAGCGATGAGACGTGGTGCCCCGCCAGCGCAGTGCAGACTGTGGAGACGCTGTTGCGATTGCACGGTTTCAATCAGACGCAGGTGAACGTGGCCCCCGACGGCGCACTGCTCGTGGGAGGCCCGCTCGTCGCCGACGCACGATGGCGAGCGGCCTCCGATGCCCTGGATGCGCTCGCCTTGCCCCACGGCTGGCGAGTGGCTGACGGGACGGCCGGTAGTTTCGAGCGGCTGGTGAAAACGCTGCGAGACGCCGGGCAGTTACGTGGCATCGATATCTCGCGCGACCGCAACGGATGGCGGATCACCGGTGCGCTGTCTGCTGGACGTCAGGCTGCGCTGAAGGGCATTGCCGACGCATGGAATCTGGCGGGAAACACGATGCCTTTACGCATCGAACCGCTGCCGCCTTCCATCCCGACATTGGGCGAGACCGGCTTTTCCGCCCCGCTGGTCAGCATCGGCGGCTCGCCCGGCGCACCGCAGATCACCCTCGAAGACGGAACTCGGCTCGCGCAAGGCGTCCGGTTGCCGGGCGGCACTCGTGTCATCGCGATCCATCCGGATGGTGTGTCGATCGGTGCGCGCGACCGTCTCTTCTACCTGCCACTCACACCGGAGACCCAACATGACGATGCATCTGACCCGGCTTGAGGACGCCCTTGCCGCCTCACCCAGCACCGTATCGCGCGACGTCGGCGCACAACTCGACGCGGCCATCAAGGCGCTGGAAATCGTGCTTGGCGCACCGCTTCCCCCTGCGCAACATGCGCAGGCCGACGCATTGAAACAAGCCGTCATTGCAGCAGGGGCGATTCTTGAAAGCATCGCGCGCCGCTACAGCACATCGTATGGAAAAGCGCCGTAAGAAATCGCCGATTTGAAATCGCGTCAAAAGCGCGATGCATGCCACCACGCCGAACGCAGCCGACATCGTGGTGCGCAGGTGCCCGGAAGCGACAACGCGGTACGCACCACCAAAGTCCCGGCCGACTGATCGTGGGACCCTCCTTCATCGTCCCCCGCTCGCGTGGCTCGCATTCTGCCTTGCCCTTTGACGCCTGCCTGGGGCGCGTCATCGACTTCTTCCACTCTCCACGCTCATCATGCCCAGTTACGATCTAGCGCAAACCCTCGTCGAAGCCCTGAAACTGATCGGCTGCGACCCCAGCAAGATCGACGCCGTCGACAATCACTCGCCCATCGAACTGACATTCAACGCCTCACCGAGCATCATCGTGGAGACGCTGGACAATCAGGTGTGCAGCATTCACGCGGTAGTGGCGACCGACGAAGCTGCACGACTCCACAGAGCCAACAGCGAACGGTTGCTTCAGTTTTTGATCGAGCCCGCAGAGTGGGCGGTCACCGGACATGTCCAATTGCGTGAACGCGATAATCGCTTGATCCTTCACGCACAAGTCAAGGAAGATGCCGCCGCCGAGGCCGAACCTTTTGCACAGGCGCTCACCGACTTCTACGACCGTATCAAGCTCTGTCGGGAGCACTTGCGCGCCTGAACGGGATAGCAGGTCGATGGGATAGCGGTGACGACAGTCGTCAGTTGTCGCCCCGTCGACAGTTCATCGCAAGGTGCATGCCTCATGCGCCAATGCATTCCGCCCCGATGCGGCTAAGCACGCCCGCTCAATCGTCCATTGCATCACCTTCCTGCGCGATGCCGGTGCGCCAGGCGTCGAGCGCCTCGTCCAGCGTTTCTCGTTGCGTCTCATCGCGAAAACACCCCTCATGCGCGGACTTGATCAGTTGCGTGAGGGCGTGTGCAAGTGCGTACCGCGCGTCAACCGTCACGATCCCGAGATACGCCGCACGTTGCGCCAGCCAATCGGCGCCGACCCACGGCTGATCCAGCAGCATCAACGTTTCCGAAATCATGGTGTCCGTCTCGAACGCACGAACTCCGGCGTTGCGTACCGCATGGGCCGATTGCTCGCAGATAGACTCCAGCGTGAGAAACAACACCACCCGGCGCAAATCGTCGACGACTGCGGACAAACGTTGCGTGTCGACGCCACCCTCCATCGGTTGCGCGCCCAACTCCAACCCAAGCGCCTGCATTAACGCGCGCAATCTGGCATGACGTTGCGGCAGACGCCGACACGCGTCGAACCATTGTGTGAGCGTTTTCTGCGCCCCCTGTGACTGACGAAAGAGCGACTTGAGTTGCTGCATCAGCACCATTGACGGTGCGTTCCCATCGCCACATTCAAGCGCCGCAAACGCCTCGATACCCCACGTTTCCGACGTCGTCAGTTCGTCGAGCGTTCGCCGTAACCGCGCCCGCGTTCCTGCGTCCAGTCCGCCGTCGGCCAGCCAAGCGGCGACGATCAGCGCGGCATGGCCGGCAGACATCTGCGCCAGTCGAATGAGTTGCTGAGGATCGGGAACGAACGGCAAGTCTCGCAGTTGGCTGCGCAGCCGCTCGAACTGCGCACCGTTCACGCGCGCGAACCGGTGCATCTGTTGCTCGAACAGCGCCCGCGCACGCTGCCTGTCATCGCGCACGTCGCGCTCGCCGGTCCTGCGAAAGCGCACGCCCAGCGCAAAGCTAAGGTTCTCCTGCGACTCCGCGAATGCCGCTTCCTCGTTCTGTGCGATGGTGGCTTCGATCAGGGCGACATGGCCGGGCACATCGGTGAATGCCGCTCTCGACGACTGACCGTCGGCTTCGAGCGCTTGCCACTCGTCGGCCAGAATACGTTCGAGCGCCGGATTCTCCCGAGGTGTCGTCGCGCGCGAATCGATGGACGGCGTCAGCCGCTCAACCATATGCCACCTCCAGACTCGGGCCGACACGCAAACGGTCGATGACCGCTTCGAGATCCGCATCAAGATCGAGACAGACGGTGACCCACTCGCTCTCGATACGCGCCTGATGGCCGGTCAATGTCGCATCCGGGGAGCAAGGCAGCACGATATCGGCGTCTCGCAGTGCATTGGCGATGGCGCTGTGATGCGCCGGAGGCACACGCATGACCAATGCCCCTTCGCGCACCAGCCCGGGTAACATCTGGCCAACGCGGTGCGCGAAGCGTTCCCCGGCATCGAGCTTATCGACAAAGTTCGACACTGCGACGGTCACCGCGTCCGCAACGCGACGCTCCAGCGAACGCACGATCTCGCGCTCCATCGTTGCCTCATCCACGAGCCACTCCACCGCCTGTGCCACGGCCGCTTGCCGCGCCGCTTCGGCCAGGGTGTCCGCCTGAGCTTGCGCCTGCGCCTTTGCCGCTTCCTGCCACGCAAGGCGTTGCTCATCAATGTCGCGCCGTGCCTGATCCAGCGATGCCCGCGCGGCATCACGCTCCGCGCGCGCCTCCTCCATCCAGCGAACACGTTGACTCGCCTGCTCGCGCAGTTGCGTCAGTGTCTCGCCGGAAACCACAAGTCCCGCAGGCGCGGGACCGTCAATGGTTTCGATGGGGGTCAATGCGTAGTCGATGACATACATAGCATCCTCTCCAGCGCCGCAAGACGCGGCCAGATGTCGTCTACCGCAACTGCTTCGGACGTCGACGCCGATACGACGCCCGGCGGTGGTAACAAAATTCGGGCAGCCATGTGTGCCGCAGATGCGGTTGATGCCGCTGATGCCGCTGATGCTGCTGGCACCGCTGATGTCTTGCGCACCGGGCATGTCACCCACGTGGTCTGCGCCGCTTGTGTCGGCTGTGTCGGCTGTGTCGGCTGTGTCGGCTGTGTCGGCTGCGTCGCTTGTGTCGCTTGTGTCGCTTGTGTCGCTTGTGTCGTCTGCGCCGCCCCCGCTGCCAGCATCATTGATGCCGCCCGCGGTGCTTCCGCCGTCTGTGTCGGGTATGCAGCATGCGTCACTTGCTCCGTGAACGCCTCATCGCCGGACGACATCGTGACGATGGACACGGCATCGAGACAAGCACCGGTGACAGCCAGTGCTGCCGTGGCAATCGTCTCAGGTGAAAACTCGGGACTCGACGGCCAGTCGCGTCGCATCAACAACAGGCGATCGCATTGCCATGCGTCGAGCCAGGGCGACAACGCACGGCGATAGGTGCCCAGCAGCAAATAGTCCGGACACCCTAGCCGACGCAACCCATAGGCGAGTGCGACACGACGCAGGTTCGGCACGAGGCGCAAGATGGGCAGCATGGCATTTGTGGCATCGCCTTCCGGGGACACACAGCGCACCGCGTGATGGGCCACAGGCCACCCGCGCCGCGCAACGATGAGGCGGTCGACCTGCCGTCGACAAGCGGGATAGCGCCGATAAAGCACTTTCCACGACGAGAGTCCCAGCACATCCCACCACCCGTCGTCCATCTGCGCGCCGGGCTGCCAGACCAGTCGCGCCATGAGTGCGCGTAGTGCGCCCCCGGTCACGATGCCCTCACGCTGCGTCGCCGAAGGTAGCTCACCCAGACCTCCCGACGGCGCCAGCCCACCACCGCAGCCGTACCGAGCGCAACCACGGCCACGGCCAACACCGCCCATGCCGCGACCGGATACCACCGCCGGGCATTCGTTGCCTGCGGAATCGCTTCCGTTCCGGCTCCCGTCCTGGCTTTCGTGATCACGCCCACGGTCGCGCCATCCGTCGATTCCCTGTCGACCGCTTCGATGGCCGCACGCGGCAGCCGGTAATCGGCAGGCTGCAACACGATGCTGATGCGTTCGGGTGACACGCCCGGCACACTGTCGTGCACCAGGCTACGTATGTCTGTCATGCGCTGCGACATATTGATTTCGGGACTGTATTTGACGAAGACAGCGACTCCGGGAGGCAATGTCGCGCGGCCAGCAGAGTCCGTGGGCACCTGCGCAATCGACACCTCCGCGACCATCACACCATCCAGCGCCGCCAGCATGCGTTCGAGCCGCTGCTCCTTGAGGAAGATGAGTTTCGCCTGTTCCTGTACGGGCGAACTAACGAGTTGCCCCGGCGGGAAGACGTCTTCGACCGACGCACGCGTCTGACGCGGCAGTCCATGCTGACGAAGCACCTCCACGCCACGGACGAAATCGCCCCGCTCGATGCGAACGGTGATGCCAGCGGTGTCGGCACGCTTGTCCGCCTGAAGCCCCGAGACCAGCAGCAGCGCAAGCATCTGATTCGCTTCGGTCTCGCTTAAGGCGCGATGCAATTCGACCTTGCATCCCGTGAGTGCGAGCAGGAATACGCAGACGAGCCAGCCCCGGGCACGCGTGCGTCCCCGAAGGCAGTTCACGATGCAATTTCCAATACGGCCCCGGCGCGTCATTGCATATGGACCAGCTTGTTCACCCCTTGTGTCACGGCACCGGCCGTCTTGGCGACAAACTCAAGGGCCAGCACTCGCTCGGTAATTTCGCGCTGGGCGGCAACCATGTGCGTGGGATCGTCGAGCGTCCGCTCATCCAGCGCGACCCGTTGCACGAGATGCTCGGTATTGCCCGCCAGCTTGCTTGCAGCGCTGACCAAGTGATGTTCGGGCAGCGATGGCGCACTCGCCAATGCCTGCTCGAAGCGAGCGGCATCCGCGCCATTCGCACTCCATACAGGCGCCGGAATCTTGGACGGGAGGGCCGCAGCCACGGCGTGCGTGACTGTCGATGAAATGAGCGGAGTCGTCATGACGAAGGAATGAGGGAGGACGGTGAAGAGGAAGACGATGCGGGCGGTGCGGGTGATACGGACGATAGGTCCGATGAAGGCGACGGGAGCGCCGGGACTGACACGTTCGAAGGGTGCGATGGGTTCCACGGGGCGGGCGACACGGGCGACGCAGCAGATGCCACCACGTGACGCGGCGACCGCCCCGCGTCGGTCGCGTCAAGCCACTGGCGCAGCACATTGGCCGTCGGAACGTCAGCCTGCCCACGTGCGACGAGATCCTGAAGACACGACCGCGCCGCCACCGTGTCGCCAAGTGCAATGAGAAGCGCTGCGTGAAGACACTGACGCGCGTCGTCCTGCGGCACCAGTGACGGAAGTGCGGCGAGAATCGCTCTCGCTTCCGCTTCCATACCGTGCTGCGCCCCCGCAAGCGCCAGTTCCACGATTTGCTGGCGAACCGCGTTGACGAGCCACGGCGTCGGGGGCGCTTCCGGCCGGCTGGCGGTCGACGAAACGGCTGGATTCGACGGCGTCGAGGACATGGCCATCACGCGATCTTGGCGATGATGCCCATCACCGTATCCTTGATGAGCTTGATGGTGGCGCTGTGCAAACCGATGGCCGTCGAGAACTGCTGCAACTTGAACTGCACGTCGAGCATGTCCCTGGCATCGTTCGTCTTCTTCGTGCGCACGGCCTGCGTCGCTTCGTCCGACATGCGGCGCACGCCCTCGCCCATGCTGCGATGAATCTCCTCGACGTTCATACCACCCCCGCGTCGGTGATCGCGCCATGCCCGGCCACGAGATCGGCGCGCATGGCGGCGTAGGCATCCGCACGCGGCATCGCAACGCGTCGCCCGCCACGCTGCGGCGGCGTGCCCAGACGAATCTCCGTCGGTGCGCAATCGAAGCGCTTGCGAAACGTGTCGGTGAAGTGAGCGTGATTGGTAAAGCCACATTCGAGCGCGATGTCCAGCACCTTGTGACGGGTGGACAGCAGCAAGTCACGCGCCAACCGCAACCGCCGCTCCAGCAGCCACTGCTTGGCGGGCATGCCGTACGTCTGCTGAAAGAGATAGCGAAACTTGCGCAGCGGCATGCCGAACTCTTCGGCCAGCCGCCCGACGGGCCACGGCCGGTGAAAATTCGCCTCGACGAAATCGAACAGCGAATGACTGCCCGCAATCGTCTGGCGCAACATCGCCGAGAAGTAGCGCTGGTCGCGACACAGGCAGTAGACGTAGAAGAAACGCAGCATCGCCATGCGATCGACGTTCTGCAATGTCATGGCCACATCCACCATCGTGGGTTCGAGAACCAGCGTACGGGCCGCCTGACGGTGGAAGACACCCAGCGGACGACGATCGAGCAGATCGACGACGTCCGGATACAGCGCCTGCAAATCGCAGGCATGAAAATCGTGAGACACCACGGGCCCTGGGGCGTCCATCGTCGCGTCAGAACTGGTCGCGGTCATGCTGCCCGCAGGCAACGTATGCACTAGACCGTTCACACTGAGTTTGACGTCGTGGCGGCTGATCAGAAATCGCACCGTACTCATAGGCTCCTCCTCTGACGACAATCCGTCGGCGGGATGACAAAGTCGAAGGCCACACGATAGGCGAGTACGCGCGCGAGCATCATCCGGTGGAGACCTTAATGTGAGTCGCCACGGCCCGCACTTTTGGTATTTGGGAAGAAAACTATCGAGAAATATAAAAAAAACCGACGCCACATCGCGTCGGGTTTTGCATTCAGACGGAAGCCCGGTCGTGAAACCGTCTTCCGATCAGGCGACGGCAGCCGGAGAGAAACTGTCGGCGCGCGCCATCGGCCAGTACTTCTCGTACAACTGGTAACGGAACTGTCCGCGCAGCAGATCGCCCGGCTCAAGGTACTTGAGCGATTCGGACATGAGGCGAATCTCGTTGGAAGACACCCGCTTGACGATGTGATGCGCCCGCAGATCCGACGGATGCGACAACCCCGCCGCCTGAATCAGCTCTTGCAACGCGTGCAACGTATGGGAGTGGAACTGATGCACGCGCTGCGCCTTGTCCGGCACGACCAGTGCGCGCTGACGCAACGTGTCTTGCGTTGCTACCCCGGTCGGGCAACGATCCGTGTGGCACTTCTGCGACTGAATGCACCCGATCGCGAACATGAAGCCGCGCGCCGAATTGCACCAGTCTGCGCCAATGGCGAGCGTGCGCGCGATATCGAATGCCGTGACGATCTTGCCGGACGCCCCGATGCGGATCTTGTCGCGCAACCCCGCCCCCACGAGCGTGTTGTGTACCAGCAGCAGTCCTTCCTGCAGCGGCGCCCCCACGTGATCGGTGAACTCCAGCGGCGCGGCGCCGGTGCCGCCTTCCGAGCCGTCCACCACGATGAAGTCGGGCAGGATGCCGCTATCGAGCATTGCCTTCACGATGCCGAAGAATTCCCACGGATGCCCGATGCACAGCTTGAAGCCGGTCGGCTTGCCACCGGAGAGCGTACGCAGTCTGTCGACGAATTGCAGCAGTCCCAACGGCGTCGAGAACTCGCTGTGACGGGAGGGCGAAATGCAGTCCTGCCCCATCGGCACCCCGCGTGTCGCGGAGATTTCCGGCGTGATCTTCGCCGCGGGCAGCACGCCGCCGTGCCCCGGCTTCGCCCCCTGCGAGAGCTTCACCTCGATCATCTTCACTTGCGGCGTGGTGGCCTGTGCGGCGAACTTCTCCGCATTGAACGTACCGTCGTCGTTGCGACAGCCGAAGTAACCCGACGCCACCTCCCAGATCAGATCCCCGCCCTGTTCGCGGTGATGCGGCGAGATCGAGCCTTCGCCGGTGTCGTGGATGAAGTTGCCGAGTTTGGCCCCGCGATTGAGCGAGCGAATCGCGTTGGCCGACAACGCGCCGAAGCTCATGGCAGAGATGTTGAAGATCGATGCCGAATACGGCTGCGCACGATCCGGTCCGATGGTGATCCGGAAGTCGTGGTCCTTCAGCACGGTGGGCGCGAGCGAATGGGCGATCCATTCGTAGCCAGTGGCCTTGACGTCCAGCTCGGTGCCGAACGGACGGCTGTCCACGTCACCCTTGGCGCGCTGATAGACGATGCTGCGCTGCGCGCGGGAGAACGGTGTCTCGGAGGTATCGTCCTCGACGAAATACTGGCGGATTTCCGGGCGGATGAACTCGAACAGGAAGCGGAAGTGCCCCCACAGCGGGTAGTTGCGCAGCACGGCGTGCCGCTGCTGTACGACGTCCCAGACCCCGAGGACGACCAACGCAGCGAACGGTATCGGCCAAAGCGGATTCCATCCGTCGACCAGTACCAGCACAAGCGTTGCGACGAGCAACGCCACGGCGATCCAGAGAGCCAGAAATCGGCGCGAAAACATGAAACCTCCTAGGCTTTTTGCGGGGGGACACACGCCGGCACGCTGCCGGGTGTCCCCCCGGCGAGCGCCGGCGGCTTCAATGCGTATTGAGGATGATGTGTTTCGAGGCAGCCGCCTTGGCAGCGGCTTGCGTGTCGGACGCGCCAGCGGCACCGCTCGTCCCCGCGACGGCGGGTGTCGTGGACGCGATGATGCCGCCGCCCAGACAGACCTCACCGTCGTACAGCACGGCTGACTGGCCTGGCGTGACGGCCCACTGGGCGTCCGAGAACGACAGCGTGAGGCCATCGGCATTCGCATGCACGACTTCGCAGGCGGCGTCGGCCTGACGGTAACGGGTCTTCGCGCCGCAACGCGTTCCCTCGGCCGGCGGCGTGCCCGCGACCCACGAAAGGTCTTCGGCGTCGAGCGTGCCCGAGAGCAGCCACGGGTGGTCGTGTCCTTGAACAACGTAGAGCGTGTTGCTGGCCATGTCCTTGCGGGCGACGAACCACGGCTCGCCGGAGCCGTCGCGACTGCCCCCCAGACCGATACCCTTGCGCTGACCCAGCGTGTAGAAAGCCAGTCCGACGTGCTCGCCCACGATCGCGCCGTCCGGCGTCTTCATGGGGCCCGGTTTGGTCGGCAGATAGCGGTTGAGGAAGTCACGGAACGGGCGTTCGCCGATGAAGCAGATCCCGGTCGAATCCTTCTTCTTCGCGTTGGGCAGACCGATTTGCGCCGCAATTTCACGGACCTTCGTCTTCGGCATTTCGCCGAGCGGGAACATCGTGCGCGAGAGCTGCTGCTGATTCAGACGATGCAGGAAGTAGCTCTGATCCTTCGTGTGATCGAACGCCTTGAGCAACTCGAAGCGCCCGTCGCGCTCACGCACGCGGGCGTAGTGACCGGTAGCGATGGTCTCGCCGCCGAGCGCCACCGCGTGATCGAGGAACGCCTTGAACTTGATCTCGGCGTTGCAGAGCACGTCCGGGTTCGGCGTGCGTCCGGCCGAGTATTCGCGCAGGAACTCTGCAAAGACACGGTCCTTGTACTCGGCGGCGAAGTTCACCGCTTCGACGTCGATGCCGATCAGATCGGCGACCGACACCACGTCGATCCAGTCCTGCCGGGTCGAACAGTATTCGCTGTCGTCATCGTCTTCCCAGTTCTTCATGAACAGACCGACGACGTCGTAGCCTTGTTGTTTGAGCAGCCATGCCGTGACCGACGAATCCACGCCGCCCGACATGCCCACCACTACGCGTTTTTGACTCATGTGTTGCCTTGCCCGCCGGTCAGCGCCGGATGGGTCTGAAGAATGTCGAGGTCGTACCGCACCCCTCGCAGGTAATCGTCCATGCAGCGCTCGAGAATGGGCGAGCGGTGCCGCGTTCGCTGTGCACGGACCTCATCCGGCGTGAGCCAGAGGGTGCCGACGATGCCCTCGTCGAGCGTGCGCGAAGCGTCGAACTCGCCCAGCGCACCGGTGAAGGTGAAACGCAGATAAACGATGTCTTCCGGTCCCGGGGCGAGGTAGATGCCAAGCAGATGCTGCGGCTCGAACGTGTGTGCCGTCTCTTCAAGCACTTCGCGGCGTACGGCGTCGACGATCGACTCGCCCGGCTCCAGATGACCGGCCGGTTGGTTGATCAGCAGACCTGCGCGCTTTTGCTCTTCGACAAACAGAAAACGGCCGTCACGTTCGACGACCGCAGCAACCGTCACGTTGGGCTTCCAGCGCGCATTCATGGCTCATCCTTGCGGGACGCGGGGGAGGTGACCCCGATAAAAGCGACATTTTACCGTCTGACGGGGTTTGGCGCTGAAGACGGACAACTTTCACGACCGACCGGTCGGTCGGCTTCGATGACCGACGATCGGGGCCCATTCATGACCGATTGTTCATATTCATATGTCATTTCGTGCAATAGGCGCGTTTGTAATCTTCGGGTAAGCTTCCAGCACCAGCAAAGTGCAATGTGCAGTTGCAGTACCGCATCACCGGTTTGCGCAGTAGTTCGAATGCAGTGGTTTGTGCAGGACTAATGTCATCAGCGGCGAAACAGGTAGTGCGTCTGCCCCGGCAGCGCAGACGCTGCGGCTCCTTGGCCCACGGTTTTGGGCGCATGGGTTTGGCCTCTGATGAGATCAGTTCACAAACCCAAGGAGATACGCAATGAAAATCGGCATCCCCGCCGAAACGCTCGCCGGCGAATCCCGTGTCGCGGCCACGCCCGAGACGGTGAAGAAGCTGGTCGCGTCAGGACACCAGATCGTGATCGGCCGTGGCGCCGGAGACGCCGCCAGCGTGCCCGACGCCGCCTTCGAAGCCGCCGGCGCCACGCTCGGCAGCGCTGCCGACGCGCTGGGCGCAGAACTCGTCCTCAAGGTTCGCGCCCCTTCCCCCGAAGAACTCGCCCAGATTCCGCGCGGCAGTGTCATCGTAGGCATGCTCAATCCGTTCGATGCCGAGAACAACGCACGCATGGCCGCCGCCGGCGTGACCGCCTTCGCGCTCGAAGCCGCGCCGCGCACCACGCGTGCGCAGAGCATGGACGTGCTCTCCTCGCAGGCCAACATTGCCGGTTACAAGGCCGTGATGCTCGCTGCGAACCTTTATCAGCGCTTCATGCCGATGCTCATGACGGCTGCCGGTACCGTGAAGGCGGCGCGTCTCGTTGTGCTGGGCGCTGGCGTTGCGGGCTTGCAAGCCATCGCGACGGCCAAGCGTCTGGGGGCGGTCATTGAAGCCTCGGACGTGCGTCCGGCCGTGCGCGAGCAGATCGAATCGCTCGGCGCGAAGTTCATCGATGTGCCGTTCGAGACCGACGAGGAACGTGAGATCGCCAAGGGCGTGGGTGGCTATGCGCGTCCGATGCCCGCAGCGTGGCTTGCGCGTCAGGCGCAACTCGTTCACACGCGTCTTACGCAAGCTGACATCGTCATTTCCACCGCGCTGATCCCGGGGCGTGCTGCGCCGACGCTGATCGCCGAAGACACCGTCAAGGCGATGAAGCCGGGCTCGGTGATCATCGACCTTGCGGCCGGACGCGGCGCCAACGGCGGCGGCAACTGCCCGCTGTCAGTCGCTGACGAAGTGGTCAAGGTCCACGGCGTGACCATCGCAGGTTACACCAACCTCGCGGGCATGGTCGCCGCCGATGCCTCCGCGCTCTACGCTCGTAACGTGCTCGACTTCCTCAAGCTGGTGATCGACAAGGAAGGCAAGCTCGTCATCGATACCAACGACGACATCGTCGCCGCATGTCTGATGTGCCGCGACGGACAAGTGCTGCGCGCCGCATAAGGGGGAAGTCATGGAAATGATCAATCACACGGTGATCAACCTGATCATCTTCGTGCTGGCGGTGTACGTCGGCTATCACGTGGTGTGGAACGTCACACCGGCACTGCACACGCCGCTCATGGCGGTGACCAACGCGATCTCGGCCATCGTGATCGTGGGCGCAATGCTCGCCGCCGGCCTCACCGAAGGCAACCTCGGCAAGACGATGGGTGTCGTGGCCGTGGCGCTGGCGGCGGTGAACGTGTTCGGGGGCTTCCTCGTCACGCAGCGCATGCTGGAGATGTTCAAGAAGAAAGATAAGCCGGCTAAGGCGATCGAGGGGGACACGCAATGAGCATGAATCTCGTCACGCTGCTGTATCTGGTCGCGTCGATCTGTTTCATTCAGGCACTCAAAGGCCTGTCGAATCCGAAGATGGCGCGACGCGGCAACGCGTTCGGCATGATCGGTATGGCGATTGCCGCCGTCACGACGATTGCGCTGATCTACGAGTTGCGTCGTCTGATGGGTGGCAACTACTCGGGTCTCGCGCTGATCCTCGCGGGTCTTGTGGTCGGCGGCGGTATCGGTGCCTTCGTCGCCCGCAAGGTCGAGATGACGAAGATGCCGGAACTCGTCGCCGCGATGCACTCGCTGATCGGTCTGGCGGCTGTCTGTATCGCCGTGGCCGCTGTGGCGGAACCGGCGGCATTCGGCATCGTCCCGGCCGGAGAAACGTTCCTGCCGCCGGGCAACCGTATCGAACTGTTCATCGGCACGTTCGTCGGCGCGATCACTTTCTCGGGTTCGGTCATCGCCTTCGGCAAGCTCTCGGGCAAGTACAAGTTCCGCCTGTTCCAGGGCGCGCCGGTCCAGTTCACGGGCCAGCATACGATCAATCTGCTGCTCGCCATCGCGATGCTCGGCTTCGGCGTCATCTTCTTCCTGTCGCAAAGCTGGCTGCCGTTCATCCTGATGACGGCCATCGCGTTCGTGCTCGGCGTGCTCATCATCATTCCGATTGGCGGCGCCGACATGCCGGTCGTGGTCTCGATGCTGAACTCGTACTCGGGCTGGGCCGCCGCCGGTATCGGCTTCTCGCTGAACAACCCGATGCTGATCATTGCCGGCTCGCTGGTCGGCTCGTCGGGCGCGATTCTGTCTTACATCATGTGCAAGGCGATGAACCGCTCGTTCTTCAACGTGATTCTCGGCGGCTTCGGCGCCACGCCGGGGGCTGCGGCCGCGGGTGGCGAACAGCAGCAACGTCCGGTCAAGTCGGGCTCGCCCGACGACGCTGCATTCCTCATGAGCAACGCCGAATCGCTGGTGATCGTGCCGGGTTACGGTCTGGCCGTGGCCCGTGCGCAGCACGCGCTCAAGGAACTGACCGACAAGCTCTCCGAGAAGGGGGTGAACGTGCGCTACGCAATTCACCCGGTGGCGGGTCGCATGCCGGGTCACATGAACGTGCTGCTCGCCGAAGCCGAAGTCCCCTACGATCAAGTGCTGGAAATGGACGAGATCAACGGCGAATTCGGCCAGACCGACGTGGTGCTGGTGCTCGGCGCGAACGACGTGGTGAATCCGGCGGCGAAGAACGATCCGCAATCGCCGATCGCGGGCATGCCGATTCTCGAGGCGTACAAGGCCAAGACGATCATCGTCAACAAGCGCTCGATGGCCGCCGGTTACGCCGGTCTCGACAACGAGCTGTTCTACCTCGACAAGACCATGATGGTGTTCGGCGACGCGAAGAAGGTCGTCGAAGAAATGGTCAAGGCAGTCGAGTGATGCGAGGCTGACGTCCGTGGCGTCGAAACACGGCGCGCGGACGCCGCCGACAATGCATCATCAAGGCGACGAATTCGACGAATTATCGTCAACGCCAGCGCGGGGCTGCACGCCATCACAGGGTGCAGCCCCGCGCTACAATGCGCGCTCATCATCGCTATCGAGTCACGCATCATGACGTTAGGCATCGTTGCCGCCCTCCACGAAGAAATCGCCGACCTGCTCGCGGAGATGGCCCCCGGCGCGCACGTCGAGCACATCGGCATGCGCGACTATCACGTGGGCAAGCTGCACGGGCACGACTGCGTCATCGTGCTCGCCCGCATCGGCAAAGTGGCGGCCGCCGCCACCACGGCTGCGCTGATTCATCGCTTCGACGTGAAGGAGATCGTCTTCACCGGCGTTGCGGGCGGTCTCGCGCACGGACTGTCGGTCGGCGACGTGGTCATTGCCGACACGCTCACGCAGCACGACATGGATGCCAGCCCCCTCTTCCCGCGCTTCGAGATCCCGCTGCTCGGACGCGCCTCGTTCTCCGCCGAATCGGCCCTGCGTGACGCTCTCGCCCAGGCCGCGCGCGACTGGCTCGCCGGGGAGATGACCGGCCAGGTGAGCGCTGTGCTGCGCGAGGAACTTCGGATGACCGCGCCGCGCGTGCACGTCGGACAGATCGCCAGCGGCGACCGGTTCGTCTCCAGCGCCGGCGAAGTCACGCTGCTGCGCAGCCACCTGCCGCAGGCGCTCGCCGTCGAGATGGAAGGGGCTGCCGTTGCGCAGGTGTGTCACGAGTACGGCATTCCGTTTGCCGTAATGCGCACACTCTCGGATGCCGCCGACGACACGGCACACGTCGACTTCCCGCGCTTTCTTCGCGACGTCGCCAGTCATTATTCGCACGGCATCCTGCGGCGCTTTCTAATGTCGCGTCCCGCGTAAATCGGCCACCGAGTCGGCCACCGAGTCGGCCACTGATCGAGCCCCATCCCCGATTGCACATTCCGACGGGAGAACTCGACATCGCCCATCGGATTCCTTCCGGACAATGGCGCCTCTCACATTGTCCGCGAGGAGATATCCGATGAACGTAGACCATCAGTCGGCTGCCGCCGCACAGCAGCCACACCCGAGCACGCCAGTCCTCGAACCCATCTACCGGTCGCTCAGTTGGGCGGACGTCGTAAATATCAGAGCGCTCAACCCCAAATGCAATCCGACGAAGGCTGCCATGCACGATGCCGCCGTGCATCCGGACAGCATCTTCGGACGCGAGGTCGAGCGCTACATCGGCAAGACGACGCACGGCCAACCTGCCCGTAACGCGGAGCAGGCGGCGGCAGTGCGACGTCTCGCGACGCTCGAAGATCACGAAGTCACACTCGACGCGCTCAGAGACACCGGGCTGCCGGGCGATCTCGCCGCCGATCTGCTGCGCCGCCTGATCCCGCGACCGACCGGCTGGACGATTTTCGAGCGACTCTCCGGCACGCCAACGCTCGACATGTGGGCACAATCCGTCCTCACCCGCGACGAGGATGCCCACGTCGCGGACGACATCCTGACGCTGCGCATTCTCCAGACGTTCGGCCACGATATCGCCGTGCCCTGGTCGCTCGACACCGCCAACCGGTGGGTGTACTTCTACAGCGCCACCGCCGACGCCAACGGCAGCCTCGCGCGAGTGCTCGACATCGCCACGCTCGACCGTCCGCATTGCTACGCGATGCGAGACACCTGCCGCAAGGCCTATCAGGCGCTGGCCTACTGCCATTACGGCGCGGGCGGACAGATCTGGCCGCATTGGGAAGCCACACGCGACATCTGGCAGATTCGCCCCGATCCGCGCGAAGGGCTGCTCGTCGACGACATCGTGAGCCACCAGGCAATCACTTGCGACACCGAGCGCTGGCTGCGCAACGTGACGACGCTCGGCGGTCTCGATGTCGCCGGATACTCGCCGCGCACCAGCGCCGACTACGAGAGCGATTTGTCCGACCCGGAGAACGTGGCGTGCGACCCGCGCCGGGCACGGATTGCGCCGAGCGATCTGCGAGAGCGTCTGGCCGTCACGGCCCGGCATCAGCGCGCGGCGCAGCGCGCGGCACTGCCGCCGCCGCCACCACCGCCCGTGCATCGCTCAAGCTCGGCACCTGCCGCCACGGATTGTTGACGAGCTGCGTCGCCGGCTTCCACACCGCCCGTGCAAAACAAAAGACCGGCCAATGGCCGGTCTTTTTCATGACGTCGAACAGCACGCGCGATGCTTACGCTTCGCCGTCCTCGCGCGGCGCATCACCCTCACGCTCGCCACGCTTGCGCACGGAACCCGCGATCAGGTCGAAGCGGAACAGACGGCATTCGAGCGCGCCGTTGTACAGCGGTGTCCGACGCGACTCACGCAACCGCATCTGCCCCGGCAGGCTCATGTCCGCCGTCAGCAGGAACGCGCTCCAGCCAGTGAAGCGTTGCTTGAGCGCGTCACCGAAGGCGCGGAAGAATGCCGCATCGACGCCATCCGGCTGATTGCGCTGGAAGTTGCCGCCGCGATTGCCTTGCACGTCCGGCGAATAACCGTCGTCGGCATCGCGCGGCGCACGACGGCCGCGCACTTCGATACGCTCGCCGTACGGCGGGTTCGCGACGATGATCCCGGGACGATCCACCGGCGGCGACATGTCGCGGGCATCCACCTGCTTCAGACCGATGTCGCCCACGCCCGCGCGCTCCAGGTTGGCGCGCGACTTGACCAGCATGTCGCCGGAAATATCGCTGCCGAAGATCGAGTCGGGCACACCGCGCACACGGGCGTCGCGCTGCGCATCGCTTGCCTGCACCTTGAGCGATTGCCACGCGGTGATGTCGTAGCCCTTGAGCTTTTCGAATCCGAAGCGGCGACCTGCCCCGGCGGGCACGCCGAGCGCGATCTGCGCGGCTTCCGCGAGGAACGTGCCGCTGCCGCACATCGGGTCGTACAGCACCATGTCGGCCGCCGTATCGGTGCGCCAGCCCGCCAGACGCAGAATGCCCGCGGCGAGGTTCTCGCGCAGCGGCGCGGCCCCCTTGTCCAGACGCCAGCCGCGCTTGAACAGCGGCTCACCGGACGTATCGAGATACAGCGTCGCGTCGGTGGCGGTCAGGAAGGCGAACACGCGCACATCGGGCTGCGTGGTATCGATGTTCGGACGCGCACCGGTCTTCTCGCGAAGGCGGTCGCACACGGCGTCCTTCACACGCAGCGTGACGAATTCGAGACTACGCACCGGCGCCTTGATGCCGGTGACGTCGACACGCAGCGTCTGCTGATAGCCGAACCAGTCTTCCCAGCGCTGACGCAGGGCGAATTCGTAGATGTCCTGTTCGGTGCGATAGCCCTGCTGGGCCACGCGCAGCAGCACGCGGCTCGCGATGCGCGAATGCAGGTTGGCGGCCATGCCGGCCGCCCACGGACCGGCGAAATGCACGCCACCGGGCACCTGTTTGCCCACCGAGATCGGGGCGAGACGCCCCATTTCTGCCAGTTCGGCGGCAAGCGCCTCTTCCAGTCCGCGAGGACAGGGCGCAAAGAATTCGAAGGAAGCCATGTTGATGCGTACGACCGGCGCGCGAAGCGCCGGTTGGGGGAATAAACCGCTATTGTACGCGCGCCGACCCGGCGGACGTCAGCGGTATGCCGCCGGGGCAGGCGGCGAGCTTGTGCAGGAGGGTTTCGACGATCGCCTCGGGCGATTCGCGGATGTCGATGATCAGCGCATCGCGCGGCTCTTCGAGCGTGCTGAACTGGCTTTGCAGCAACGCCGGATCGAAGAAATGCCCCGAGCGCGACGCCAGACGCTCGCCGATCACTTCGGGCGCGCCCTTGAGGTAGACGAACACGACGTCGCCGTCGTGCTCACCGAGCACATCGCGATAGCGGGCACGCAATGCCGAGCATGCGAACACGTGATGACGCCCCGCCACACGACGCGCGACGATGGCCTCGCGAATCGCGGCAAGCCACGGTGCGCGGTCCGCGTCGTTGAGCGCTTCGCCCCGACGCATCTTCTCGATGTTCGCGGGGCTGTGAAACGAATCCGCGTCGGAAAACCCGCAGCCCAGACGGTCGGCGAGCATTTGCCCGACCGTGCTCTTGCCGCTGCCCGATACGCCCATTACCACGACGATCATGGCTCGCCTCCTTGTTCCGTGCCGGCTCGCGCCGGCGTGTTGCTCTTGCTGCATGCCCTGCCTCATCCGTGCCACCCGCTTGCCTCAGACCACCGTTGCGAGGCCGAGCGTGAGCAGGAGCGCTACAACCGAGATGATCGTCTCGCAAACCGTCCACGTCTTGAAGGTCTGCGGCACGGTCATGTTGAAGTACTCCTTGACCAGCCAGAAGCCGCCGTCGTTCACGTGCGACAGAATCAGCGAACCCGCGCCCGTGGCCAGCACCATCAGTTCCGGCTTGACGGTCGCACCGGCCGCCGCCGCAATCGGGGCGACGATACCGCAGGCGGTCGTCATGGCCACCGTGGCCGAGCCCGTCGCGATACGGATCAGCACCGCCACCAGCCAGCCCAGCAGCAGCGGCGAGAGATGCGCGTTGTTCGCCACGTCGACGATCGCCTTCGACACGCCGCTGTCCATCAGGATACGCCCGAAACCGCCGCCCGCCCCCACCACCAGCGTAATGGTGGCGATCGGCGCCAGACACTCGTTGGTGAACTTCAGGATCTGGTCGCGATTGAAGCCGCGTTGCTTGCCGAACGTGAAGAAGCTCACGAGCGTGGCGATGAGCAGCGCCATCACCGAGTTGCCGATCAGACGCAGGAAGTCGTTGGCGAACGTCTTCGGTGCGAAGAACAGATCGGCCCAGCTACCGATGAGCATCAGAATCACCGGCAGCAGAATCGTGAACAGCGTGATGCCGAAGCCCGGCAGCGTGTCCATCGGACGGTCTTCGTCGACGAACTGGGCGAGCAGCGGATTGTCCGGATTGGGCACGACGTGACGCGCCATGAGCTTCGCGAACAACGGACCGGCGATGGCGGCCGTCGGAATGCCGACGATCAGCGCGTACATGATGGTGTGACCGATGTCGGCGTTGTAGGCGGTCACCGCCAGCAGCGCCGCCGGGTGCGGCGGAATCAGGCCATGCACGACCGACAGACCGGCCACCATCGGAATCCCCACGAGCACCATCGAGGTGCCGGTGCGCTTCGCGACGTTAAACGCGATCGGAATCAGCAGCACGAAGCCGACTTCGAAGAACACCGGCAGACCGACGATGAACGCGATCACGACCATCGCCCAGTGCACGTTCTTCTCACCGAAGAAACCGATCAGCGTGCGCGCGATGCGCTCCGCGCCCCCGGACTCGGCCATCATCTTGCCGAGCATCGTCCCCAGACCGACCACGAGCGCAATGTGCCCCAGCGTGTTGCCCACGCCCGTCTCGAATGCCTTGACGATCCCGCCCATCGGCATGCCCACCGCCAGCCCGAGCACGAGCGAGACGACGATCAGCGTAATGAACGGGTTCAGTTTGAAACGCGCGATCATCAGAATCAGCGCGATTACCGCGACAAGCGCGTACACCAGCAGCAAGTTGCCTTGCACCGCGACCATGGGGGGTCTCCTCGTTTGGCTAGATGGGCGGATGCCCGTTGGGCTCGCGCCCGTTTATTGAAATCCTGTTATTCGATGAAGCGGGTGCTGCACGACCTTTGTGACATGAACTACGCGGGACGACCTCGACCTGACGCCCGCGAATCAGCCATCAACCTTCAACCCTCAACCGCGCGGCAGCAGGCTCGCCGCGCGAGCGAGTCGCGTGATGCCGTCCCAGTCCTTCGCGTCGACCAGCGCCTTGGGCGTCAACCACGAGCCGCCCACGCACACCACGTTCGGCTGCGCCAGATACGACGGCGCCGACTCGGCGCTGATGCCGCCCGTCGGGCAGAAACGCACGTCGCGGAACGGCCCGTACAACGCCTTGAGCATCGGCACACCGCCCGACGGTTCGGCCGGGAAGAACTTCACCGTCTCGTAGCCATCGGCGAGCGCCGCCAGAATGTCCGAGGGCGTGACCACGCCCGGCAGCAGCGGCAGACCGGCAGCCCTGGCCGCCGCGCCCAGCGCAGGCGTGTAACCCGGCGACACGCCGAAGCGCGCACCGGCGGCCACCGCCTGCGCCATTTCTTCGGGACGCGTGAGCGTGCCCACGCCAACGATCAGTTCGTCGGACAGGCCCGCGACATGGCGGATGACGTCCATCGCCGCCGGGGTGCGCAGCGTGATTTCGAGCACTCGCACGCCGCCCGCGAGCAGCGCACGCGAGACTTGCTCGCCTTGCTCGACGTTGTCGAACTGGAGCACCGGAACCACGGGGCCGGCACGAACGATGTCATTGATGTCCATTACGTTTTCCTTGAATGCTGTGAGGTCTTGCGTTTTGCATGGTCGGCGCTTGTCATCCTTAGCGCACCTGTTGCCCGCTCGACGTCACTCAGTACTGAAGAACACGGAAGCGCCCGTCTCCGCCGCGCCCACAGCCGCACGCATGTGGCCGAAGAGCAGACGTCCGGTGTCGTCGCCCGACACAGGCACTGGCGCGATCTCACGCGCGGCCCAGTCCTGCGGCGACACCTCGGCGTGCAGCATGCCGGCGTTGGCGTCGAGCACGATCAGGTCGCCGTCGCGCACCCGCGCGAGCGGGCCACCGCCGGCCGCCTCGGGCGACACGTGAATCACGGCAGGCACCTTGCCCGACGCGCCCGACATGCGGCCATCCGTCACGAGCGCCACGGCGAACCCTTCGTCCTGCAAGACACCGAGCAGCGGGGTGAGGCGATGCAGCTCGGGCATGCCATTGGCGCGCGGCCCCTGGCCACGCAACACCACGACCACGTCACGACGCAGCTCACCGGCATCGAACGCGGCCTGGACCGCTTCCTGCGAAGTAAATACGCGTGCCGTTGCAGTCACGCGCCGATGTTCCGGCTTGACCGCCGACACCTTGATGACGCCCCGTCCCAGATTGCCGTGCATGAGCCGGAGTCCGCCATCGGGGGCGAACGGCTCGGCATGGCCGCGCAGGACGTCACGATCACCACTGTAGGCGCTCCCTGCGCGCCACGCCAGCCCTTCGGACGACAGCCACGGCTCGGCGCGATAACGAGACAGCCCCGGACCGGCCACGGTCTTGACGTCCTCATGCAGCAAGCCGGCGTCGAGCAGTTCGCCCGTGAGGAAGCCCATGCCGCCGGCCGCGTGGAAGTGGTTCACGTCGGCCTTGCCGTTCGGGTAGACGCGCGCCATGAGCGGCACGATGGCCGACAGCGCGTCGAAATCGTCCCAGTCGATGATGACGCCGGCCGCACGCGCCATCGCGACCAGGTGCAGCGTGTGGTTGGTCGAGCCGCCCGTGGCCAGCAAGCCGACGATGCCGTTGACGACGGCACGCTCGTCGACCACGTGGCCGATCGGGGTGTAGTCGGGGGTGTCCGCGCCGATGGCCAGCACGCGCGCGAGCGCCGCGTCGGTCAGTGCGTCGCGCAATTCGGTATGCGGATGCACGAACGCCGCGCCCGGCAGATGCAGGCCCATGATTTCCATGAGCAACTGATTGCTGTTGGCCGTGCCGTAGAAGGTGCACGTGCCGGCGCTGTGATACGCCTGCGATTCGGATTCGAGCAGCGCGTCGCGATCGACTTTACCGGTGGCGTACCACTGGCGAATCCTGGCTTTTTCATCGTTCGACAGGCCGCTGGCCATCGGCCCGGCCGGCACGAAGATCGTCGGGAGATGGCCGAACTGCAAGGCCCCGATTACGAGACCCGGCACGATCTTGTCGCACACGCCGAGCATGAGTGCCGCGTCGAACATGTTGTGCGAGAGCGCAATCGCCGTGCTCATCGCGATGATTTCGCGCGAGAACAACGACAGCTCCATGCCGGCATTGCCTTGCGTCACGCCGTCGCACATCGCGGGTACGCCGCCCGCCACCTGCGCCGTGGCGCCCAGCTTACGGGCGGCCTCGCGCAGACGTGCCGGATATTGCTCATACGGCTGATGCGCCGAGAGCATGTCGTTGTAGGCCGTGACGATGCCCACGTTCGGGCGACGCTGCTCACGCAGGATCAACTTGTCGTTGGCAGGCATGGCCGCGAAGCCGTGCGCGAGATTGGCACAGGACAGCGCGCCGCGCTGCGGAAAGCGCCCGGCGCTCGCGTCGATGCGGGCCAGATACGCGGCACGCGTGTCGCGGCTGCGCGCGGCGACGCGGGCAGTCACCGCCAGTACGGTCGGGTGCAGGGACTTCGTTTGCTCAGACATCATGCGGAAAGATTCACGCCGGTAACCGGTTTGGGGATTGCGGTGCCCCCGACGCGTCTGCCGGATGCGGGCCGCGCAGGCGACGGCTCGGAGACGGATCGGGGCAATTGGGAGCGGAGTTTAGTAGAAATTCTACACACCATCAATCGAAAGACATCCGCATTCGGGGTTTTACTGAGTCATTTCCGTAACTTATGCGCTATTGTGTCGTATTGAGAAACATCAATTCATAATGTGGAATGACGTATTTCTGTAGTTTTTGTACATTCCTGTCATTCGGGGGGCGGCAACGCGTGTGTGAACAAGCCGATGCCACGAGGCTTGCGGGTGCTATAGTGGGCGCCTGACCAAGCCGGGTTCGTCACGCCTGCGCCGCTATCGGCGGGTGACGTCACACCGGGCATAAGGGGGAATGACGCGGAGCGGCCATCGCTGCGCGTTTGCTTTTGTTGGTGCCTGCTGCCTGCCATGATTAACCGAATCGAAGCCACGCTGACCCAATTGCGCCCGTCCGAGCGCAAGCTCGCGACCTACGTGCTGGACGCACCGCGCGAAGTCGTCGATCTGTCGATGAACGAACTTGCCGAGCGCGCCAACGTCAGCCAACCGACGATCGCCCGCTTCTGTCAGGCCGTCGGATGCAGCGGCTATCGCGAATTCAAGATCCGTCTGGCGCAGGGCATTGCGCAGGGAGTGCCGTTCGTTCACCGCGACGTGCGGCCAGACGAGCCGGTGCCGGGCATCGCCAGCAAGGTGCTCGATCGCACCATCGGCAGCCTCATGCAAGTACGCAACAACCTCTCACCCGACAGCATCGGACAGGCGATCGACCTGCTTGCCACCGCGCGACGCATCGAGTTTTACGGCGCGGGCGCCTCGGGGATTGCCGCACAGGACATGCAGCACAAGTTCTTCCGGCTCGGCGTGCCCGCCGTGGCGTACAACGACCCGCACGTCTACGGGATGTCGGCCGCGTTGCTCGGGCAAGGGGATGTGGTCGTCGCCATCTCGAACACGGGACGCACGCAGGACTTGCTCGAAGCCACGTCGCTCGCACGCACGGCGGGCGCCAGTGTGATCGCCATCACGCACAGCAATTCACCGCTGGCGCGACAGGCGACGGTGGCGCTCTTTGCCGACGTCGACGAAGACACCGACGTGTATTCACCGTTGACGTCGCGCATTGCGCATCTGGCCATCGGCGACGTGCTCGCCGTTGGCATGGCGCTACGGCTCGGCGACCGCCTGCCCTCGCAACTGGCGCGTGCGAAGGAAGTCATCAATCGCCGGCGCACGGCGAACGACGGGAAGTGAAGCGCATCGCCGCGAAACACAAAATGCGAGGCGCAAAGCGCACGGATCTCAGCAAACCAAAATGACGAAGGGCGGAGCCTGCGACAGCACTCCGCCCTTCGTCATTTTTTGCCGTAGCGCGACGTCGATCGACGTCGCCGCTTCGGCAAGCTGACCGTCATCCGGTCATCAATCGCATCCGCTCATTGCTGGCGCGCTTGCGGATTCACCACGTTTTGCAGCGGCTTGCCGGTCAGCGCAGCGATCAGATTGTCGGCCGCGCATGACGCCATCGCGTGACGCGTCTCGTGCGTCGCCGAGCCGATGTGCGGCAACGCCACGACATTCTTCATCTTCAGCAGCGGCGAGTCGACCGACACCGGCTCACGCTCGAACACGTCGAGACCGGCAGCGCGCAGATGGCCGGAGGCCAGTGCATCGATCAGCGCCGCTTCGTCGATCACCATGCCACGCGCCGCGTTGATGAAGATCGCACCGCGCTTCATCTGCGCGAACTCATTGGCGCCGATCAGACGTTCGGTCGCCGGCGACAGCGGCACGAGCGTCACGACGAAATCCGATTGCGCCAGCAGGTCGGGCAACGAACGATGTTCGGCGCCGTACGCCTGCTCCGCCGCTTCGTTGCGCGAGCGGTTGCTGTACAGCACCTTCATGCCGAAGCCCAGCGCGGCACGACGCGCCACGGCGCCGCCGATGCGACCCATGCCGACGATGCCCATGGTCTTGCCCTGCACGTCGGTACCGAAATACGCCTCACCGAGACTCGACGTCCAGCCACCGGCCTTCACCAGTTCGGCCAACTCCACCACGCGACGCGCGCTTGCGAGCACCAGCGAGAAGACGGTGTCCGCCGTGGTTTCCGTCAGCACGTCAGGCGTGTTCATCAGCAAGATGCCGCGACGCGTGAGGTCGGGCACGTCGAACTGGTCGTAGCCCACGGAGACCGTGGCCCATGCCTTGAGCTTCGGCGCGCCGTCGAGCAGCGCAGGCGTGGCGTTCACGCCCACGCCGATGGCGCCGTCCGCACGGCCGAGCGCCGCCGCGAACTCGGCGCGATTGCCATCGTTCACGCCGTTGAACTCGGTCAGCGAAAAGTGCTCGGCCAACCGCTCACGCACGTCTGGCGGCACGCCCTTGTACAACACAACTTCCGGACGACTCATGCTGCTCACTCCTTGGGGGTTGCCGCGGCCTCAGTCCGGATTCGCCGGACGGCAGCGGTCGAAATCGGTCGAATTGTCTGAAACGTCTGACGAGAAGAGATCGGACCGACGCAGCGTCAGGCGGTCTTGCCACTGGCCTGCGCGAAAGCGCGCTCGAGAAAATCGAGGCGGTCCTGGCCCCAGTAGGGTTCACCTTCGAAGACGAACCACGGCGCGCCGTACACACCGGCGCTCGCCGCGTCATCGGTATTCGCGTCATAGGCCGCCTGAACGCTTGCGCCGTGCGACGCGGCGAGCAGCGACTTGCCGTCGAGCGACAGGCTGTCGGCAACGGCTTGCAACGTGTCGTCGTCGGCAATGTTCTGTTCGTCGACCCAAAGCGCCTTCGATATCGCGCCGATCAGTTCCAGCGCCTTGTCGGTACCGTGGGCGAGCTGCGTCGCGATCACGAGACGTGCGGACGGATCGGCCGACACCGGGAAAAACTGGGGGTTCAGGTTCATCGGCACGTCGAGATACTTCGACCAGCGCGCCAGCTCCACCAAACGATAGACCTGACGCTGTGGTGCGCGCTTGGCCAGCGGCAGACCGCCGGAGCCGTTGAAGATGCGTCCCAGATCCATCGGCTTGAGCTGGATCTGGACGTCGTAACGACGTGCCAGCGCCACGAAACGCGCATGCCCGAGATACACATAGGGCGACTGCGTCGCCACGAAATACTCGCAGGTCAGACTCACGGCAAACTCCTCTTGCTATCGGTGGTTGGCGCCTAGGATTAGCGCTTTCGCTACATGACGACGTGTGTGATGTGCGTAACGATACGGAAAACGGGCGTCCACGCGCCGGTCAGAACGGCTTGACGACAGCGAGGATCACCGCGCCGAGCAGGCCCAGCACCGGGATCTCGTTGAAGTAGCGATACCAGCGATGCGAGCGTGTGTTGCGTCCCGTTTCGAACTTGCGCAGCAAACTGCCGCAGGCGTGGTGATAGCCGATCAGCAGCACCACGATGAGCAGCTTGGCATGCAACCAGCCGCCGTAGCGGCCGATGCCGTAGTACAGCCAGAGGATCAGTCCGAAAGCGAGCGCGGGCACGGCAAGGATCGTCATGAAGCGATAGAGCTTGCGCGCCATGAGCAACAGACGCTGCGTCGCGGCCGGATCGCTCTCCATCGCAAGGTTGACGAAAATGCGCGGCAGGTAGAACAGGCCGGCAAACCACGAGGCGACGAAAACGATGTGAAGCGCTTTGATCCAGAGCATCGGGGACAGGCGGCCCGGGGGCAGGCCGTCGAATATTTTGAACAGCAAGCAATGTACAACAATCCGCCGTCGCGCGACGCGCAGCGCCCCGCGTCACCGCCCGCCAGCCCTGCGGCATATCGACGCGACCGGCCCCGGCACCCGCGTGCGCTCGCCTCACGATCCCCCGCATCTGCCGCACACGCCCGCCCACCGACTGTCTTGCACAACGAAACGCAGCATGGTCGTCGTCGCCGCTGGCGACTTCGCGCCATGCCCCGGGGCGGCTGTGCCAGAATACGGGCCATACTGGCTTTTTTGCCCCCATCGGCGCAGCCCGCCGATCACCGGCCCCCGCATGAGAATTCTTGGCATCGACCCCGGCTTGCGCGTCACCGGCTTCGGCGTGCTCGAAAAGCACGGCAACCGTCTGCAATATGTGACGAGCGGCGTCATCCGCACTGGCGACGGCACGCTCGCCGCGCGCCTGCGCATCATCTTCGAGAGCGTGGCTGAACTGGTCGACACGTACCGGCCCGATCAGGCCGCCATCGAAAAGGTGTTCGTCAACGTCAACCCGCAATCCACACTGCTGCTCGGTCAGGCGCGCGGCGCGGCCATCACGGCGCTGTCGGTCGGCGGGCTGGAAGTCTTCGAATACACGCCGATGCAGCTCAAACAGGCGGTCGTGGGTTACGGACGCGCCCGCAAGGAGCAGGTGCAGGAGATGGTCACCCGCCTGCTCACGCTGACCGGCACGCCGGGCAAGGACGCCTCCGACGCGCTCGGCGTGGCCATCTGCCATGCCCACAACGGCGACACCTACGCCGCGCTGTCCGAGGTTGCTCCGGCGCTCGCCGCCAAGGGCCTGCGCGTCAAGCGCGGGCGACTGGTCGGCTGATCGATCGACCGTCCGAAGCGCTACAATGCAGCCATGATCGAAACCGACAAACTCGCCGCCGAGCGCATCATCGCGCCGACCCCGGCCTCGCCCAACGAAGAAGCCTTCGAGCGCGCGCTGCGCCCCAAGCTGCTCGACGAATACGTCGGCCAGCGCAAGGTGCGCGACCAGCTCGAAATCTTCATCGAAGCGGCTCGCAAGCGCTCGGAACCGCTCGACCACGTGCTGCTTTTCGGCCCGCCGGGTCTGGGCAAGACGACGCTCGCCCACATCATCGCCCGCGAAATGGGCGTACATCTGCGCCAGACCTCCGGGCCGGTGCTCGAGCGTCCGGGCGACCTTGCTGCCCTGCTGACCAATCTCGAAGCGAACGACGTACTTTTCATCGACGAAATTCACCGGCTCTCGCCGGTCGTCGAGGAAATCCTGTACCCCGCGCTAGAGGACTACCAGATCGACATCATGATCGGCGAAGGTCCGGCGGCGCGCAGCGTCAAGCTCGATCTTCAGCCGTTCACGCTCGTGGGGGCGACGACCCGCGCCGGTATGCTGACGAACCCGCTGCGCGACCGCTTCGGGATCGTGGCACGGCTGGAGTTCTACTCGGCGGAAGAACTCGCCGGCATCGTGCGTCGTTCGGCAGGCCTGCTCGGCGCCGTGATCGCGGACGATGGCGCGTATGAGATTGCCCGCCGCGCGCGCGGCACGCCGCGTATCGCCAACCGTCTGCTGCGCCGCGTACGCGATTACGCCGAAGTGCGCGCCGATGGTCGCATCACGGCAGCCGTTGCCGATGCCGCGCTATCGATGCTCGACGTCGACGCCGTCGGTTTCGATGTGATGGACCGCAAGCTTCTCGAAGCCGTGCTGCACAAGTTCGACGGCGGCCCGGTCGGCGTCGACAACCTCGCCGCCGCCATCGGCGAGGAGCGCGACACCATCGAAGACGTCATCGAGCCGTACCTGATCCAGCAAGGCTTCCTGCAACGCACGCCGCGCGGACGCGTCGCCACGCTCGCTGCCTACCGCCACTTCGGCCTCGCCGCCCCCGGCAGCGCCCCGGAGAGCGGCTCGCTGTGGTCGCCGGACCCGACGACGGGCAAGTAAACGACGACCGGCCCCCGACACACTGCGACGTCCACGGCGACGTCTCATCGACCGACCCTCGCCCATCATGGCTTCGCACGACGACCTGCCCACACCGCCCCCGGCAACGCCCCTGCGGCCCGCCGGACCGGTGACCGGCGTGTCGGGACGTCTGCGGCACGCCATCGCCATGCGCCTCGTGAGCCTGACGTCCGGCCCGGGCGCGCCCCGTCTGAACTACGACACCCCTGACGGCGATCCCGGCCTTTTCGGCCCCGATGCCGCCTGCTGGCACGTGCACGGCGATTTCACGTCGATGATGATCGGAGGCGTAAGCGCGCTGCTGCTGCAATCGCTGCATCCGCTGGCGATGGCTGGCGTCTGGGATCACTCGACGTTCCGCGAGGATGTGATGGGGCGTCTGCGCCGGACCGCGACGTTCATCGGCGGCACGACCTTCGGAAATACAGCCGATGCCGAAGCGCTGCTCGAACGCGTGCGGCGCATCCATCTTCAGGTCAAGGGCACGGCGCCGGACGGACGGTCTTACGCAGCCTACGACCCTGCGTTACTGACGTGGGTCCATGTCGCCGAGACGTCGAGCTTCCTGCGCAGTTATCTCGTCTACAAGCATCCCGCGTTCTCACTTAGCGATCAGGACCGGTATTACGCGGAAGTGGCCCGCATCGCGATCGCGCTCGGCGCGCGCGACGTGCCGACAAGCGTGGCGCAGATCGACGACTATCTCGAATCGATGCGCCCGTCGCTCGTCGCCAGCGAACGCACGGCGGAAGTCGTGCGCGTGCTGCGCAACTTGCCCGCGCCGTTCGCAGGCGCTCGCGTGTTCAGTGGATTGTTGTTTCGCGCAGGCATCGATCTGCTGCCCGACTGGTCGCAGACGATGCTCGGCTTCGACGACCGGGCGACGCTTCGCCGCCTGACGGTGCGGCCTGCCGTGCGTCATATGGCGCAGGTCGCGCGCTGGTCGATGCGCAACAGCGTGGCGCATCGTGCACGACGCCGTGCGCTTGCTCCCCCTGCGGTCGTCGTCACGACGCCATCGTTGGAGCGCTAGGTTGGCGCGCCGGGGTAGTCCGTAAGTCCGTTAGCCATTAGCCCCTTAACCCCTTGCCCCGGAAGGCGCGCCTCAACGCATCACACCACGCGCGGGTCGACGCGATCGCCTGCGGCGACTTCGATCGGCTTGTCATTGCTTTCATCACGCACGGCGTCGTCGAGATGCGTGACGTCTCCCCAGCTCAGCACCTGCCACCGCTCGCCGTCGTACGCCAGACGGTTCACGCTCGCATTGAGCAACGGGTACGCGCGCGGCTCGGTCAGTGCGAGCCCCGTCGCCAGCCGATAGCAGCAGTCCAGCACCCCGCCATGCGCGACGAGCGCCACACGCTGGCCGGCATAGTCGCCCAGCAACTGCGTGACGAAATCGGTGATGCGCGTGTAGAAACCGCGCATCGATTCACCACCAGGAATCGTGAAGCCCGGATCGCGGGTCTGCCAACGCGCGTAGTCCTGCGGAAATTCCGCCTGAATCTCATCGGGCACGCGCGTCTCGAACGCGCCGTAATGACGCTCCCGAAGACGCGCCGTGCGCACGAGCGGCAATCCACACGCCAGCGCGACGGGTTCCGCCGTCTGCACTGCGCGCTGCAAGTCGCTCGTCAACACGTGATCGAACACACTGCCATGCACCGCCACCTCACGCGCAATACGCTCCCCAAGCAGCACCGCCTGACGCTCGCCCTCGGCCGAGAGCGGAATGTCGGTGTGCCCCTGAATCCGTTTGATACGGTTCCAGTCGGTTTCGCCGTGGCGAATCAGGGTGAGCGTGGTCGTCGTAGTCGTCGTGGCGGTCGTGCGGGTCATCGATGGCAATTGCGTTGGATGAGGAAAAACCGGCGGCTCGCCTTCAGAGCGCCTTCGGGTTGAGCGTGTAGGTGCCGGTCACGCTGGCGCTGCCCAGCACGTGCGGCTTGATCGCGGCAAGCACGTCGTTGCCGTCGAAACGGCCGTCGAGCGGCACGCGGGCCACGTCGAGCGCATAGACGGTGAAGTGGTAGTGGTGAACGATCGTGTCGTTCCACGGCGGGCACGGGCCGTCATAGCCGTAGTAGTCGCCCTTCATCGAGTCGTCTCCGGCGAACCACGCGGTGTAGTCGTTCACGCCGTGGCGCATGCCGTCGAGCGCGTCCGGGCCGAACTTGCCGCGCGGCGTGACGTGATTGCTATGGCTCGCCGCCGGGATCTCGCTGACCGACGCAGGCACGTCGACGAGCACCCAGTGGAAGAAGTCGACGCGCGGCAGATCCGCCGGCACTTCGCGACCTTCCTTGTTGACGTCATCGCCCTGACTCGGCACGTCGCTGTCGGCACAGATCACGACAAACGAACGCGTGCCGGCAGGTGCATCGGACCAGGCGAGATGGGGATTCTTGTTCTGCGACAGTGCAACGTGCGACTGTGCGTCCGGTTTGCCGAAGGCGAATTGCGCGTCGATCGCGGCGTTGTCGGCAAACGAGTCACTCCAGACTTTCATCAGATACTCCCAAGCTGTGAATGTGTGATTTCGGAACCCATCGACGGTATCACACCGTCACGAATCACGTGCGGTAAGCCCAAGACTTCAGGACGATTCCGAGCGATTTTCGGGATGACGAGAGATCGGGCGATCGGGAGATGCCAACGATGTCAGGCAGCGTCCGGCGACGTTCGGAGCCAGAATGTCACCGGCCCGTCGTTGACGAGCGAGACGCGCATGTACGCCCCGAATTCACCGGTTTGCACGATGGGATGGCGCGCACGCGCCTGCGTCACGAAATGATCGAAGAGACGCTTGCCGTCGGCCGGGCTGGCCGCAGGCGTGAAACTCGGGCGCGTACCGCTGTTGGTATCGGCCGCGAGCGTGAACTGCGAGACGAGCAGCAAGCCGCCCGCAGTGCCCATGCCGTCGGTCTTGCCGTCGAGACTGGACACGCTGCGGTTCATCTTGCCCGCCTCGTCGGAAAACACGCGGTAGCCGAGCAGCTTCGTGAGCAGCTTGTCTGCGCTCGCCTCGGTGTCGCCGCGCTCGGCGCACACGAACGCGAGCAGCCCCGGGCCGATCGCGCCCACGGTGCGGCCATCGACCGTCACCGCGGCTTCGAGCACACGCTGAATGAGCGCGATCATCGCAGTCCTTCAGGAAGTGCCGACGCTCAGGCGAGCGTCACGCGCGCAAAGCGGCGCTTGCCCACTTGCACGACGTAAGTCCCGGCGTCGATCTTCGCGCCCTTGTCGGACACGACTTCGCCATCGATACGCACACCGCCCTGCTCGATGTTGCGGTTGGCTTCCGACGTCGACGGCACGAGTCCCGCCTGCTTGAGCAGTTGGGCAATGCCCAGCGGTGCGCCATCGAGGGAAACTTCCGGAATATCGTCCGGCACGCCGCCCTTGGCGCGCGCATTGAAGTCTTCGAGCGCACGCTCGGCGTCGGCCTGCGAGTGGAAGCGCGCCACGATCTCCTGACCGAGCAGCACCTTCACGTCGCGCGGGTTGCGGCCGCCTTCGACATCCTTGCGCAGTTGGGCGATCTCTTCGAGCGAGCGGAACGACAGCAGCTCGTAGTAGCGCCACATCAGATCGTCCGAGATGCTCATCAGCTTGCCGAACATCTCGCTCGGTTTCTCGCTGATACCGATGTAGTTGTTCTTGGACTTCGACATCTTCTCGACGCCATCCAGCCCTTCGAGCAGCGGCATCGTCAGAATGCACTGCGGCTCCTGACCGTATTGCTTCTGCAATTCACGGCCCACGAGCAGGTTGAACTTCTGATCCGTGCCGCCGAGTTCGAGATCGGACTCCAGCGCGACCGAATCGTAGCCCTGCATCAGCGGGTAGAGGAATTCGTGGATGGCGATGGGCACGCCGCCCTGGAAACGCTTCGTGAAGTCTTCACGCTCGAGCATGCGCGCCATGGTGTAGCGCGAGGCGAGCTTGATCATGCCGTCCGCGCCCAGCTTCATCGACCATTCGCTGTTGTAGCGGATTTCGGTCTTTTCGCGGTCGAGCACCAGTGCCGCCTGCTCGAAATACGTCTTGGCGTTGGTCTCGATCTGCTCGCGGGTGAGCGGCGGACGCGTGCTGTTGCGGCCCGACGGATCACCGATCAGCGAGGTGAAATCGCCGATCAGGAAGATGACGGTGTGCCCCAGATCCTGCAACTGGCGCATCTTGTTGAGCACCACCGTGTGGCCGATGTGAATGTCGGGCGCGGTCGGATCGAGACCCAGCTTGATGCGCAGCGGCTTGCCCGTCGCTTCGCTGCGAGCCAGCTTCTGCAGGAACTCCTCTTCGACGAGCAGTTCGTCGCAACCGCGCTTGGCAATGGCCAGGGCAGCGCGTGCGGCATCGGTCACGGGGTACTTCTTTTCCGAGGTGAGTGCGTGTTCACTTGTCATAACATCATTGTCCAGACTGCGTCGGGGGTTTCCCCTTATCCAGTCAGTAGAGGCGGAGGCAGCGGCGGGTCTGCTATAATTGCCGCTCAATTCTCGGCTCGGGCCGAAGCGACGCCGGGTTGCCCCGGAATTTCCGGCAGGCAATCTCGAAGCGTGTCGCTCCGCCCGGGCTTTTTTCGTAAGTTGCGCAGAATTTTACGTGATGTGGCCAAAACTCCGTGATTTTTTTGCGCGTGAACTGCTGATCCTGATCGATCCCACGCAGCCGAAGCACCGTCGCAGAAAGGTGCAAATCGTGGCGACGGTCGGTTCGGCCCTGACGTTGGGAATGGTGACCGCTTTCGGCGTGGCACCGATGGTGCCGGATTCGGTACGCAACGGCGCGAGCGTGACTTTGCCGCTCACCTTCCCCGACCTGGCCAAACAGATCCAGCAGCTCGACGCGCAATCTCAGACCTTTATTCATCAAGTGGCGCTGCGGCGCGGCGAAACCCTCGGCGACATGCTCTCGCGGCTGTCGATCCAGGACCCCGCTGCCGAGAAGTTCATTCGTGACAATGCCGTCGCCCGGCGTCTGATCGGCGTGCCCGCAGGGCAGGTCGTGCAGGCCGAAACCGACGACGACGGCAAGCTCGTTACGCTCTCCACCGTGCTCTCGACCGGCAGCGCCGCGGCCCAGCAACTGGTGATCGAGCGTAACGACGCCGGCCGTCTGAACGCCCGCATGGAGCAGTTGGCGAACGACACCGAATGGGCCATGCGCTCCGGGGCGATTGCCGGCAACTTCTTCACCGCGATGGACGATGCGGGCGTGCCCGACGCCGTCGTCGCGCAGATGGTGAACATCTTCTCCGGCGTGATCAACTTCCAGCGCGACGTGCGCCGTGGCGACCGTTTCCGTCTCGTGTACGAAGTGGTCAAGCAGCAGGACCGCACGGTGCGCACCGGCCGCGTGCTCGCCATCGAGTTCATCAATCAGGGCAAGACGCATCAGGCCATCTGGTACGCCGATCCGCAAGGAACGTCAGACGGCGCGTACTACGGCTTCGACGGCCGTAACCTGAAGCAGGCCTTCCTGCGCACGCCGGTCGAGTTCTCACGAATTTCGTCGGCGTTCGGCGGACGTGAGCACCCGTTCCAGCACAAGTGGAAAAAGCACGAAGGCGTGGATCTTGCGGCGCCCGTCGGCACGCGCGTCTTTGCCGCCGGTGACGGCGTAGTCAAGTTCGTCGGCACGCAGAATGGTTACGGCAATCTGGTGGAGATCGAACACGCGGGCAACTACGAGACGCGTTACGCCCATCTTTCCGGCTTCGGCCAGGGCATGAAGCCCGGCACGCGTGTCACGCAAGGTCAGGTCATCGGCTTCGTCGGCCAGACGGGCTGGGCCACCGGCCCGCACCTGCACTACGAACTGCGCCTCAAGGGCGTGCCGCGCAATCCGTTCGCAACGGATGTCGCCGCCGTCGCACCGCTCTCGGGCAATCGCCTGAAGCTGTTCGACATGTACGCCGAAAACCTGCTCAAACGCATCGATCTGATGCGCACGGTACAAGTCGCCGAGCGCGATTAAGGTATGCTGGAGGCCGCACTGTGCGGGGTTGCGCGTGATTCACGTGCCTTCCCGTGCGGTGCGTCTTACCAAGGGAATCCCCCTTCAGGCTCCTAGCTCGATCGCGTTGTGCACATGACCGACACCCGCACCACCACCACCGCCGCACCCGCTCACTTCATCGGCCTGATGTCCGGCACGAGTCTTGATGGCGTCGACGGCGTACTTGTCGCCTCTGCCGACGGCCGCGTGCTTGCCGAGGCCTACCTGCCGTTCCCGAACGAATTGCGCGAGACGCTGATGGTGCTGCAAGCGCCCTCCGAGAACGAACTGCATCGGGAAGCCCTGGCGGCGAATGCGTTGGTGCGCATCTATGCGGAGTGCGTGCATAAGCTGCTCGCGACCGCCGGCCTGTCAGCGGCTGACGTGACGGCCATCGGCGCACACGGACAGACGATCCGGCATCGCCCCGGCGAATTCGACGGCATCGGCTACACACGCCAACTCAACGCCCCGGCGTTGCTCGCAGAGCTGACCGGCATCGATGTCGTCGCGGACATCCGCAGCCGCGACGTAGCGGCCGGCGGACAAGGCGCGCCGCTCGTGCCTGCCTATCATCAGGCCATGTTTTCCAGCGACGGCGAGACGCGCGTCGTATGTAATCTCGGCGGCATCAGCAACGTGACGATTCTGCCTGCGGCGTCGCTGGGACAGCCGGTTTATGGCTTCGATTGCGGCCCCGGCAATGCGCTGCTCGACGGCTGGGCGGCCCGTCACATCGGTCAATCCTATGACGACGGCGGCACGTGGGCCGCGACCGGGCGCGTCGACGACGCCCTGCTCGGCGCCCTGCTCAGCGAGCCTTACTTCCGTCAGACACCCCCGAAAAGCACCGGCCGCGACCTCTTTCATGCCGCGTGGCTCGATACGCATCTCGCAAGCTTCCCAAAGGTGTCGCCGGTAGACGTTCAGACCACGCTGGTGGCGCTCACGGCACAGTGTGTCGCGCACGACGTGCTGCGCTACGCCCCGGATTGCAAGGGCTTCTACGCCTGCGGCGGCGGCACGCGTAACCAGACGCTCATGCAGGCCATCGCGGCACGCCTGCCGGGTGTGACGGTGGCCACGACGGAAGCGCTCGGCGTTCCCCCGCATCAGGTCGAAGCGCGCGCCTTCGCATGGCTCGCCGAGCGCTGTGTGGCGCGCCAGCCGGGCAACCTGCCGTCCGTGACCGGCGCGAAGGGCCCGCGCATTCTCGGTGCGATCTATCCGCGTTGAGCGCAGCGTCGGGTGCCAACGATCACGCACCGTTGTAAACGAGAAAAGGACCCTTCCGGGTCCTTTCTCTTACTACGGTCGAATTGACGTCGCGTCGCTCAGACCGAGAACGAGGAACCGCAGCCACACGTCGTGGATGCGTTCGGGTTCTTGATCACGAACTGTGCGCCGTTGATGTCTTCCTTGTAGTCGATCTCAGCACCGACGAGGTATTGATAGCTCATCGAGTCGATCAACAGCGACACGCCGTTCTTGTCGAGCACGGTATCGTCTTCGTTGACGTCTTCATCGAAGGTGAAACCATACTGGAAGCCCGAGCAGCCGCCACCCTGCACGAAAACGCGCAGTTTCAGGTCGGGGTTGCCTTCTTCGTCGATCAATTGCTTGACCTTGTCCGCAGCGCTGTCGGTAAAGACCAGGAATGCGGGCATTTCCGTGACGGCGTCCTCAAGCAGTGCGCTCATCGCAAATCTCCATAAATCGGTTTGGTGTCATTCTAGCCCTATTCCTAAATTCGTGCCGATGGCCGGAAAATCAAGGGCTTAGTGACGATAAATACCGTTACGGCAGTACGGGAATATGGGTCAGACCCATGTTCTCCGGCAGGCCGAACATCAGGTTCATACATTGCACGCCCTGGCCGGACGCGCCCTTGACCAGGTTATCCTCGACCACGAGGATCACCAGCGTGTCTTCATTGTTCGGACGATGCACGGCCATGCGCACGTAATTCGATGCGCGCACCCAGCGCGTTTCCGGCATCGAGCCCGCCGGGAGCACGTCCACGAACGGCTCGCCCGCGTAGTACGTCTCGAACAGCGCCTGGAAATCCGTATCGCGCGCTTCGGGCAGAATCGTCGCGTACAGCGTCGAATGAATGCCGCGAATCGTCGGCAGCAGGTGCGGCACGAACGTCAGGCCCACGTCGTAACCGGCGATGGCTTCGAGGCCCTGCTTGATTTCCGGATGGTGGCGATGGCCCTTCACGCCATACGCCTTGAAGTTGTCGGCCGTCTCCGCGAGGATCAGCGACGTCTCGCCCTTGCGACCGGCACCGCTCGCGCCCGACTTGGCGTCGGCGATCAGATGCTTCGGATCGACCAGTTTGCGACCGCCGGCAAACAGCGGCGCGTAGCCCAGTTGCACAGACGTCGGATAGCAACCCGGCAGACCGATCACGCGTGCGCTCTTGATCTTGTCGCGGTTGATTTCGGGCAGGCCGTAGACCGCTTCTTCCAGAATGTCCGGACAGGCGTGGGGCATGCCGTACCACTTCTCGAACGTGGCGATGTCCTTCAGGCGGAAATCAGCAGCGAGGTCGATCACGCGCACGCCGGCGGCCAGCAGTTCGCGGGCCTGCGCCATCGCCACACCGTGCGGCGTGGCGAAGAACACCACGTCGCAATCGGTGAGACGGGCATCGTCGGGCGTGCAGAACGCCAGGTCGACACGGCCTCGCAGGTTCGGATACATATCGGCGACCGGCGTACCCGCTTCCTTGCGCGAGGTAATTGCCGTCAACTTTACTTCCGGGTGCTGCGCCAGCAAACGGAGCAGCTCCACACCGGTATAGCCGGTGCCGCCTACGATACCTACCTTGACCATGTCCTACCCCTTTCAATCGGAACCGCGATTCTATCAAGCTTCCACGACACTTGTGGGACGGTGACGCAGCACGCGCGATGCACGGCCGACGTCTCGCCGTTCGCCCCAAAAATGCAAAAAGGCCGCACGAGGCGGCCTTTCCTTGCATCCACCGAAGTGGATGCCCACAAGCACTCGGGCGATTAACGCTTCGAGAATTGCTTACGGCGGCGGGCTTTGTGGAAGCCAACCTTCTTACGTTCGACTTCACGGGCATCGCGCGTAACGAAGCCTGCGTTCGACAGCGACGGCTTGAGCGTCGCATCGTAGTCGATCAGTGCGCGGGTGATGCCGTGGCGAACCGCACCGGCTTGACCCGTTTCACCGCCGCCCGACACGTTGACCTTGATGTCGAACGTTTCGGCGTGGTTGGTCAGCTCGAGCGGCTGACGAACGATCATCAGCGACGTTTCGCGAGCAAAGTACTCTTTGATCGGCTTGCCATTGACGATGATGTCGCCCTTGCCAGCCTTGATGAACACACGAGCAACAGCGCTCTTGCGACGGCCAGTGCCGTAGTTCCAATCGTTTTTGTACATGGCGTGGCCCTTAGATCTCGAGCGACTTCGGTTGCTGCGCTTCGTGCGGATGATTGCCGTCGGCGTAAACCTTCAGCTTCTTGATCATCGCATAGCCCAGCGGACCCTTCGGCAGCATGCCCTTGACCGCCTTCTCGAGCGCACGGCCCGGGAAACGCTCTTGCATCTTGCCGAACGTGGTTTCGTAGATACCGCCCGGGTAACCCGTGTGACGGTAGTACTTCTTGTCAGTTTGCTTTGCGCCCGTGACTTTCAGCTTGGCAGCATTGACGATGATGATGTAGTCACCAGTATCAACGTGCGGCGTGAATTCAGGCTTGTGCTTGCCGCGCAGACGGCGTGCCACTTCGCTGGCGACACGGCCGAGGACTTTGTCCGTCGCGTCAATCACAAACCATTCGCGCGTCACCTCTGCCGGCTTAGCGGAAAACGTCTTCATGATCGATCCAAATAAAATGCGTTTGCCCCATTAACACCAACTTCCTGCTTGTCTGCCGGCCGCGTCCTGGTGACTCGAGGTCACATGGCGCAGTCCTGTGCTTGCAGGCTCTCCCTGATGCTTTTTCCGTGGGGTATTTCCGGAAAAGCCGTTGATTATACAGAAAAATCACCCTTCCGGTAAACGGCGTTTCCGGCGGCACAAAAAAAACCCGAACCTCAATGGGTCCGGGTTAAATCCACCAAAGGAGGAGGGTGGAGGAGACACTTGCAGCGTTGCTGTGAAGCACAACAACCAATGACTGCAGTGTAGCAAACGGATTGTTGCGATGCAAGAAAATTTATAGTGCGAAATGCAATGCCACGATATGAAATGCCGAGAAAACAGGCAAACATCACAAAACGCAATACAAATCAAATACTTGCATCACTTAAATATCGCGACAAAGCGCTGCCTCTAGAGCCTAATCCCTAAATTTAGGGTTTATCCCCCTCAAAACCCGATCAAAAAAGCGCCAATATTGCGATGCAGCAACCTGATCCGCAAATCGCGGTAATCCAGGTTCGCGGCGGCATCGTACGCAGGTTCGCGGAAGCCGCTACAATTTTTGCTTGAATGGGATATCGGGGTTTCAAATCATGGAATGCAAGGTTAGCTGGATGGGCCCGGGTGGCATGTCCTTCATCGCACAGACGGGTAGTGGGCACATTGTCGCGATGGATGGCGCACCGGAAGGCGGCGGTAACAATCTGGCGCCGCGCCCGATGGAGATGCTGCTGGTCGGCACCGGCGGGTGCACCGCGTACGACGTGGTGATGATCCTCAAGAAGAGCCGTGCCGACGTCAAGGATTGCAGCGTCACGCTCAAGGCCGAGCGCGCCAGCGAAGATCCGAAGGTCTTCACGAAGATTAACTTCCACTTCACCGTGACGGGACGCAACCTGAACCCGAGCGCCGTGGAGCGCGCCGTGAACCTGTCGCACGACAAGTACTGCTCGGCGTCGATCATGCTCGCCAAGACGGCGGAGATCACCCACACCGTGGAAATCGTCGAAGGCTGAACGGCCGCCCCTCGTCGGGCGACGTCAGAAGCGCAAAAGGCTCCCTTGCGGAGCCTTTTGCATTTGTTGGGATGCAGAGCCGGCCGATAAGCCGGATTCTGTGAACGCGACTCGCGCCGCGCCTGACAATCATTCCTCTAGGCGACGCATCACTACGCCGCTCAAGCTTCCTACCCGCAGGCTCCCGGGGGCCCCGTTGCCGACACACGCACGAGGCGCATGCCGTTCACCTGCCTATTTGGAATTGCTCCGGGTGGAGGTTACCGTGCCGTGTGCGTTGCCGCACGCCGCGGTGCGCTCTTACCGCACCGTTTCACCCTTACCTGATCCCCTGGCTTGCGCCAGAGGCCATCGGCGGTCTGTTCTCTGTTGCCCTGTTCCGCGTCTCGCGACGGATGGCCGTTAGCCATCACCCTGCCCTATGGAGTCCGGACTTTCCTCCCCCTCCTCGAAAGAAGGCGGCGATTGTCTGGCCGACTCTGCGGGCCGAAGTGTATCACGGGCCTTCCTGTCGACGCCGGGACATTCCGGTCCCTCCGTCATGTACGCGGGGAAACGATCCTGCGCGGTGGAAAATCGTCCGACCGGCGTTCGCCCCGATATCCCGCCCGCATCCTCCGCTCAGCGCCTTTCCCACCGCCCCGGCCGGAAGACCGACACATCCCGATAGAAGGGCGAATCCTCGTTCTGCGGCCACCAGCCCGGAATACCCAGTACGGGCAACGGCGCGAAGTCGCGTGTCGTGAGTGGTGCGTGCGCCAGCGTCGGGGCGACCTGAGCGTCTAACCATGCGCGACGCGCCATCGGCGACCAGCCAAAGTATTGCGCTGGAACGTCGACGATCCACGCGTGCGACGTGACCGACTTGTAGGGCGCAACCAGCTTTTCCAGCAATGCGTGCCCGAACGGCTGAACCTCGCACGCCCGACCCCATTCGGCGCGACGCGTCACGAACAGCGTGTGCCAGTCGAACGCTCGCAGCGCCGCCCCGAGCGACGGATCGCTGCACGCAAAGAGCACGGCGTTCTCGTCGAACAGGGTCGCCGCGTCGCGCGTCGCGCCGCGGCTGGCCTGTACGCCGTCGACGGCAATCGCCGCCGCCTGACGCGCATTGAGCGCCGCCTTGCCGCGCGGATACGTCAGCCAGATCAGCGCATTGAAGAAGTCGTGGAGGTTGCGGCGTGTGGGCACCCCGCCGGTCTGCGCAATGAACGCTTCGTAGGCCGTCTGTGCGGGCAAATCCTCCTGCGCGACGAAGCGCAGCGCCTGCCCTTGGCCGCTGACCAGTCCAGCCTCGCTGGCCTGCATTGAAAGTGCATGACGCCAATCGTCGCCAGCCAGCGCGTCCTGTCCGCGCGCCGCCACCGCTTCGAACCACGGCGCTCGCCAGTCGATTTCCGGGAGCGCCGGCGCCCCATCGGGCGCCGACGTCCCGGTCGATTGCGGCTTCAAATGCATCATCTGACGATCATTCAGCGCGGCGTCTGACGAGCACGCCGGATGACACCTTAGTCCTTGAGCTTCCAGCCGATGACTTCACCGGCGCGCAGCGGCACCACGGTTTCGTCGCCCATCGGCAGTTCGGCGGGCAACTCCCAGTCTTCGCGCACCAGTGTGACCTTGTCGGTATTGCGCGGCAGTTCGTAGAAGTCCGGGCCATAGAAGCTGGCGAACGCTTCGAACTTGTCGAGCGCGCCGGCCTTGTCGAACGCCTCGGCGTACAGTTCCACGGCGTGCAGTGCCGTGTAGCAGCCAGCGCAACCGCAAGCCGCTTCCTTCACACCACGCGCGTGCGGCGCGCTGTCGGTGCCGAGGAAGAAGCGCGGGCTGCCCGAAGTTGCGGCCTTCACAAGGGCTTCGCGGTGCGTCTCGCGCTTGAGGACCGGCAGGCAGTAGTAATGCGGACGGATACCGCCGGTGAAGATCGCGTTACGGTTGTACAGCAGGTGATGCGGGGTAATCGTGGCGGCGATGGGCCCTTCGGCTTCGGCGACGTACTCGGCGGCGTCCTTCGTCGTGATGTGCTCGAACACGACCTTCAGCCCCGGGAAATCGCGGCGCAGCGGCGACATCACGCGGTCGATGAAGACCTTTTCACGATCGAAGATGTCGATGTCGGCGCTCGTCACTTCACCGTGCACCAGCAGCGGCATCCCGGCTTCCTGCAACGCTTCGAGCGCGCCACGGCACTTGGCCAGGTCGGTCACGCCGGCGTCGGAGTTCGTCGTCGCACCGGCCGGATAGAGCTTCACGGCATGCACGAAGCCCGATGCCTTCGCGCGGCGAATCTCCTCGGCAGGCGTATTGTCGGTGAGGTACAGCGTCATGAGCGGCTCGAACGTGTTGCCGGCCGGGCGTGCCGCGAGAATGCGCTCGCGGTACGCCGCCGCCTGTTCGGTCGTGGTGACCGGCGGCTTGAGGTTCGGCATGATGATCGCGCGGCCGAACTGGCGGGCGCTGTCGGGCAGCACGCTCTTGAGCACGGCGCCATCGCGCACGTGCAAGTGCCAGTCATCGGGACGGGTGATAGTCAGTTCGGTGGTCATGGGCGTTTTCCGGGGGCGGGGGGGACGACTAGCCCATGCGAGCGTGGCGGCGAAGTGCGAAGTAGTGACGCGTCGACGCGACGGACTGCCTGGGCGGGAATGTACGTGCACAGAGGCGGGTGCTATGCTTCTGTAACCCCATATTGTAACGGTTGCGGCGCTCAGACACGACGTGCGCAGCCAATCTTCGATTCGCCCGTCCCATGTGCCAGCTGCTCGCAATGAATTGCGCGGAACCGACCGACATCACGTTCTCATTTACCGGTTTTGCGGCGCGTGGGGGCGGCACGGATCACCATGCCGACGGCTGGGGTATCGCGTTTTTCGAGGACAAGGCCTGCCGTCTTTTCATCGACCATCAGGCAGCGGCGAACTCGCCGATCGCCGAATTGGTGAAAAAGTACCCGATCAAGTCCAAAAACGTCATCGCACACATCCGCAAAGCGACGCAAGGCATCGTTGAGCTGGAGAACTGCCACCCGTTCCAACGCGAACTGTGGGGGCGTCACTGGATCTTCGCCCACAACGGCGATCTGCACGACTACGACCCGTTTCTCTCGGGCGTCTACCAGCCGGTCGGCACGACGGACAGCGAGCGCGCCTTTTGCGACATCATGCAGGGCCTGCGCAAACGCTTCCCCGGCTCGCAACCGCCGCTGGACGAACTCTTTCACGCCGTCGAAGACATTACTCGCACGATCACGCGTCACGGCGTGTTCAACTTCGTGCTCTCGAACGGCCAGGCGCTCATCGCGCATTGCTCGACCCGTCTGCACTTCATCGCGCGCCAATGGCCGTTCACCAAGGCGCACCTGATCGACGCCGACTGGGAAATCGATTTCGCGAAGTTCACGACCCCGGCCGACCGCGTCGCCGTGATCGCCACCGCGCCGCTGACCGACAACGAGGTCTGGACGACGTTCGAGCCGGGCGAGCTGATCCTCTTCGAGAAAGGCGCCCCGACGCTGCGTGCCGTGGTGCCGATTCCGGAAGCCGTGCGGCTGCGCAACGCCCAGAACACCGCTTGCCAGTAACCCTGTAGCTCTGGCGGCGCCCATAAAAAAAGCGTGCCCGAAGGCACGCTTTTTTTGTTCCGGCGCTGAAAACGATCAGTGCAGGATCTTGGCCAGGAAGTCCTTGGCGCGATCCGACTTCGGGTTCGCGAAGAACTCGTCCTTCTGGTCGTCTTCGACGATGATGCCCTGATCCATGAAGATCACGCGGTTCGCGACCTTCTTGGCGAAGCCCATTTCGTGCGTGACCACCATCATGGTCATGCCTTCCTGCGCCAGTTCGACCATCACGTCGAGCACTTCGTTGATCATTTCCGGGTCGAGTGCCGAGGTCGGCTCGTCGAACAACATGGCGATCGGGTCCATGCACAGGGCACGGGCGATAGCCACACGCTGCTGCTGACCGCCCGAGAGCTGACCCGGGAACTTGTGCGCATGCGCCTTCAGACCCACGCGCTCGAGCAGCTTGAGGCCCTTGTCGCGCGCCGCGTCCTTGCTGCGACCGAGCACCTTGACCTGCGCGAGCGTCAGGTTTTCGGTAATCGACAGGTGCGGGAAGAGTTCGAAGTGCTGGAACACCATGCCCACGCGCGAGCGCAGCTTGGCCAGGTTCGTCTTCGGATCGGCGACCGAGGTGCCATCGACGATGATCTCGCCTTGCTGGATCGGCTCCAGACCGTTCACGGTCTTGATGAGCGTGGACTTGCCCGAGCCCGACGGCCCGCACACCACCACGACTTCACCCTTCTTGACTTCAGTGGAGCAGTCCGTGAGCACCTGGAACTGGCCGTACCACTTGGAGACGTTTTTCAGGGTAATCATTTCGCCAACCTCTTTTGAAGACGTTTAACCAACATCGAAACCGTGAAGCAGATCACGAAGTAGACCGCTCCGGCAAACACAATCATGGCAGGCAGCGTGCCGTCACGCTGACCGACCGAGTACGCCATGCCGAAGAAATCGGACAAGGCGATCGCGTACACGAGCGAGGTATCCTGGAACAGAATGATGCCCTGCGTCAGCAGCAACGGCACCATGTTGCGGAACGCCTGCGGCAGCACGACGAGGCCCATCGCCTGCCAGTACGACATGCCCAGCGCGAATGCGGCGGACATCTGGCCACGCGACACGCTCTGGATACCGGCGCGGATGATTTCCGAATAATACGCCGCTTCGAACAGCGAGAAAGCCACGAGCGCCGAGACCATCCGGATATCCCACGTCGGCGGCACGTCCAGCAGCGAGCGCAGCACTTGCGGCACGATCAGGAAGAACCACAGCAGCACCATGAGCAGCGGGATCGAGCGGAACACGTTCACGTACAGATCCGCGAACCACTTCAGCGGCGCCACGCCCGACAGACGCATCATCGCGAGCAACGTGCCCCACACGATACCGACGACCACGGCCAGCGCCGTGATCTGCAACGTGGTGACCATGCCCTTGACGAGCAGCGGCATTGCGTCGATAGCGCCGCCCCATGCGAAGATCTCAAGCATTATTTGCCCCCGATGTAGCCCGGCAGGCGGGTCTTGGCTTCGATGAAGCGCATGAGCACCAGCACCGCGATATTGATGATCATGTACGCGATCGTCACAGCAATGAACGACTCGTAGCTATGTGCCGTGTAATCGATGAGCTGTTTGCCCTGGCCCGTCAGTTCCAGCAAGTTCACGGTCGAGATCACGGCCGAGTTCTTGAAGATGTTGACGAATTCCGATGTGATCGGCGGGATCACGACGCGGAAAGCCACCGGCAGCAACACGAAACGATAGGTCTGCGGGAGCGTGAGGCCCATCGCCAGACCGGCATTCTTCTGCCCCTTGGGCAGCGAATTGATACCGGAGCGCACCTGCTCGCACACACGGGCCGCCGTGAACAGACCCAGGCCGATCACACCGGTGAGCAACGAAACGTTTGCGGGGTTGAGCGAGAACAGCCACTGGCGAACCGCTTCCGGCAGGAAGTCGGGGGCCACGTAATACCAGAAGAACAGCTGCACCAGCAGCGGGATGTTCCGGAACAACTCGACGTAGGCCGCCGCAAATCCGGACATCCATTTGTTCGGAACGGTGCGCATCACGCCGAGCACGGAGCCGACGACGAGCGCAATAATCCAGCCACCGAGGCCGACTTCAAGCGTGAGCTTGAGCCCCGAGAGCAGCCACCCGAAGTAAGTGGTGTCCTCGCCCGTCGATACCGGCTGGAAGAAAAAACTGAAATCGAGACCGAGAGCCATGATCTCCCCTCTTCTACTTGCCTTACTTAAAAAGAAGCGGAAGGATCGACTCCTTCCGCTTCGGCATTACCTGCTGACTTAGCTTGGCGATTCGTGAAGCCTGTCGGCTTACTTGGCGCCTTGCACGTCTGCGCTGTCGTTCGGCGACTTCCACAGTGCGGCCATTTCAGCCGACGGCGGGAAGTCCATGTTCACGCCGTTCAGTGCCGGAATCGGCTGCTGGAACCACTTGGCGTAATCCTTCTGCGCCTGGCCCGACTTCTGGTAATCGGCGACGGCCTTGTCGACCACCTTCTTGAAGGCCGGATCGTCCTTGCGCATCATGCAGCCGTAGGCTTCGTACGATTGCGCCTTGCCGACGATGCTGTAGTCCTTGGCGTCCTTGAACTTGGCACGCTCACCGGCGAGCAGGGCGTCGTCCATCATGAAGGCAACAGCACGGCCCGAGTGCAGCGTGATCGCGGCTTCACCGTGGTCCTTGGCGCTGGTGATGTTCATGCCCAGGTTCTCGGCCTGATTCATCTTGCGCAGCAGTTGCTCGGAAGTCGTACCCGCCGTGGTCACGACGTTTTTGCCCTTCAGGTCGGCGAAGTCCTTCACGCCCGAGTTGTTCTTCGTCAGCAGACGGGTGCCGATGATGAAGAACGTGTTCGAGAACGCAGCCTGCTTCTGACGATCGGCGTTGTTCGTGGTCGAACCGCACTCGATATCGATCGTGCCGTTCTGAACCAGCGGAATGCGGTTCTGCGACGTGATCGGGATCTGCTTGACGTCCAGCTTCGTGAGCTTCAGTTCCTTCTTGACTTCAGCAACGATCGCTTGCGCGACATCGTTGGCATAACCGACCACGTTGTGGTTGTTGTCATAGAACGAGAACGGGATCGACGATTCGCGATTTCCCAGCGTAATGACGCCGCTGTCCTTGATCTTCTTGAGGGTACCTGCTTCCTGAGCCTGGGCAGCACCTGCCATCAAGCCAACACAGCACATCGCCAACGCAATTTTCGAGAGGGTCATTCCTTGGTCTCCTTGGCACAAAACGAATGCATTTTAGCACTGCATTTGCCCATTTTTTTATTCTCGAATGTTCGGAACGCACGTCTTTTTTAACGTAACTCGCTCCGAACATTCTGTTTTACGCATTAATGCGTAATACTACCTAGATGCCCGGCAGCCCCCGATCAGGGGTACAGGCCGCGCATTTCACGGGCTTGCAGAATACGGCTACACGCCACGATGAATGCGGCTGTACGCAGGGAAACCTGATGTTCCTGCGCCACGTGCCACACGCCATCGAACGCTTCGCGCATGATGCGTTCCAGACGATGATTGATCTCTTCCTCGGTCCAGAAGAAGCTCGAGAAATCCTGCACCCATTCGAAGTACGAGACCGTCACGCCGCCCGCATTGGCCACGACGTCCGGCACGACGAGAATGTTCTTGCTACGCAGAATGTCGTCCGCAGCGGTCGTCGTCGGGCCGTTGGCGCCCTCGACCACGACCTTGGCGCGGATCTGGTCGGCATTCTTTTCGGTGATCTGGTTTTCCAGAGCGGCCGGAATCAGGAATTCGCAGTCGAGCGACCAGAATTCTTCGTCCTTGAGGACTTCGGCTGCCGGGAAACCGCCCACGCCGCCGGTCTCAGCCACGTGCTTGAGCAGGTTCGGCACGTCGAGGCCGTCAGACTTGTAAATGGTGCCGGTGTGGTCTTGCACACCGATGACATGCGCGCCAGCTTCGTGGAACAGACGGGCAGCGATACCGCCCACGTTGCCGAAGCCTTGTACGATCACGCGCGCACCGCGCACATCCATGCCCAGACGGCGGGCCGCTTCGCAGCTCACCACGAACACACCGCGGCCGGTCGCTTCACGACGGCCCAGCGAGCCGCCCAGCGAGATCGGCTTGCCGGTCACGACGCCGGTGGCGGTGGAACCCTCGTTCATCGAGTAGGTGTCCATCATCCACGCCATGATCTGCTCATTGGTGTTGACGTCCGGTGCCGGAATGTCCTTCGTCGGCCCGATGATGATGTTGATTTCGCTGGTGTAACGACGCGTCAGACGTTCCAGTTCGCCGCGCGAGAGCTTGCGCGGGTCGACACGAATACCGCCCTTGGCGCCGCCGTAAGGCACGTTCACCGCAGCGTTCTTGACCGACATCCAGGCCGACAGGGCCATCACTTCCGAGAGCGTGACGTCCTGGTGGAAACGCACGCCGCCCTTACCGGGGCCGCGCGACGTGTTGTGCTGGACACGATAGCCTTCGAAGTGGGCGATGGTGCCGTTGTCGAGTTCGATCGGGCAGTCGACGACGAGGATACGCTTCGGGCGCTTGAGGGTTTCGACCCAGCGCGAGAGCGAACCGAGGTAGGGGGTGACCCGGTCGACCTGTTGGAGATAGTTACCCCACGGACCGAGGTGTTCGGCGTCGAGGTAGGAAGGCAAGGCGTGTGACGTTTGAGACATCGTTGGATTCTCCGGCTTCAATCTGCACCGCCGGCACACACCGCGCCAGCGACACGAATGGCTGGCACTTTACAAAGAACCGCAAAGAACAATCCAATGCCGAATAAACATGCAACTATGCAATTCCTGCATAGTTGTGAGCGACCCGGCTTTTCGCTGCTACGTCAGGCATTGCGCCGCGATCGCCGGTGAACGCCCACATTGCCGTCAGCCCTTCACCTGATCCCGAACGGCCTGCCAGAACGCTTCGACGACATCGCGCTTGGTGCGCTCGCGCCGGTTGCTTGCGTCCGTGTAGGCGAGCCGGTCGCGGTACAGACGAATTTCCATGTCCAGGTGCCACGGCGCCGACGCCTTTCCGGGCTGCGCCAGATCGATCAGTTCGCCACGCGCGACCGAATCCACAACGGCACTTTCCGGCAGGAATGCCACGCCGTGTCCGGCCAGCACCATCGCCTTGAGGGCTTCGGCCATGTCCGTTTCGTAGACCTTGTCCAGATGCGGCCGGGTCGACGGATCGCCGACGAGCAGATCCGCCATGCGCCCGAGATAGGCATTCGACGTATAGGCCAGATAAGGCACCGGGACCTCGGCCGTGCCCGGCAGCTTGAAGCGCGCCCGCTTTTGCGACGAAGGCGCGCTGTAGGGACTGAAGCGCTCGCTGCCGAGCACGATCATTTCATAGCGCGCCGAGTCGAGTTGGAGCGGCTGGCTCGGATGGTAGTAGCACATCAGCAGATCGCAGCCGCCGTCGGTCAGCGACATGGCCGCGTCGTGCACGTTGAGCGCGCGCAGGCGAGAGCGCAGCAGTCCCAGACGCTTCTCCAGCAACTTGAGCCAGCGCGGGAAAAACGTCATCGACAGCGTATGCGGTACCGCGAAGTCGATCACCGAGTGATCGGCGGAGCGTTGCTCCCGCAGCAGCGCGCGTGCCTCCTGCGCCTGCGCGAGCAGCGTGAGCGCCTGCTCGTAGAACACCTCGCCCGCCGGCGTCAGGCGTGTGGGATAGCTGGAACGGTCGATCAGCTCGCTGCCGAGCCACGCTTCGAGCGACTGAATGCGTCGCGAAAACGCCGGCTGCGTCACGTGACGCAATTCGGCCGAGCGGCTGAAACTGTTCGTCTTGGCGAGCGACACGAAGTCTTCAAGCCATTTGATTTCCATGCGGTGCTCCCGCGCAGGCGATGGGCGATGTCAGCGCGCTAGTCTACTCAATCGCGGCGCGAGGCGACAGGCCCGTGCCCCGCCCGGGCATCCCTCTGCCCCCGCGTGCGGCGCGCGCCACCCGCTTGCCATCGCCTTGCGCTGCGCCGCTCAGGACACCACCGTAGCGAAATGCGACGCCTCGGCATCCCCTTCCCCGCCACGACGTTGCTGTTGCAGCGCCCACATCTGTGCGTAGAGGCCCTCGGCGCGCAGCAACTGATCGTGCGTACCCCGCTCGACGATACGCCCCTTGTCGAGCACGATGATCTGCGCCGCGTGGACCACCGTCGAGAGGCGGTGTGCGATGACGAGCGTCGTTCGCTCGCGGGCGATGTTGCGCAGCTCCGTCTGAATCGCCTGTTCCGAGCGCGAATCGAGCGCCGACGTCGCCTCGTCGAAAATCAGAATATGCGGATTCTTCAGGATGGTGCGCGCGATCGCTACACGTTGCTTCTCGCCGCCTGACAGCTTGAGCCCGCGCTCGCCGACCATCGACTCATACCCGGCCGGCAAACTCTCGATGAAGTCGTGAATATGCGCGGCACGCGCGGCGGCGATCACCTGCTCGCGCGACGCCGACGGATCGCCATACGCGATGTTGTAGTAAATCGTGTCGTTGAACAGCACCGTGTCCTGCGGGACGATGCCGATGGCCGCACGCAGCGAATCCTGCGTGACGTCGCGGATGTCCTGCCCGTCGATGCTGATGCGCCCGCCGTCCAGGCCGGGGAAACCCACGTCGTAGAAGCGGAACAGCAAGCGCGAGAGCGTCGATTTGCCCGAGCCGCTATGGCCCACCACGGCCGTGGTCGTGCCCGCGGCAATGGTGAAATCGACGTCGTGCAGAATCTGGCGCGACGGCTCGTAACCGAAGTTCACATGCGCGAAGCGCACCGTCCCGCCATTGCACACCAGCGGCTGCGCGCCGGGCGGATCGGCCACTTCACGATTGACGTCGAGCAGCGTGAACATGCGATCCATGTCCGTCATCGCCTGCTTGAGCTCGCGATAGATCACGCCGAGGAAGTTCAGCGGAATGTACAACTGCAACATGAACGTGTTGACGAGCACCAGATCGCCGAGCGTCATACGACCGCTCATCACGCCCTGCGTGGCGTGCCAGAGAATCAGGACCAGACCGCTGGCGATGATGACCTGCTGGCCGAAGTTCAGCACAGAAAGAGAGTTCTGCGAGCGAATCGCGGCGGCACGATAACGCTTGAGGTTTTCGTCGTAACGCTGCGTCTCGAATGCCTCATTGCCGAAGTACTTCACCGTCTCGTAGTTGATGAGCGAATCGATGGCGCGCGCGTTGGCCTTCGAATCGAGTTCGTTCATCGTGCGACGGAAATGCGTGCGCCACTCCGTCACCTTCACCGTGAAGACGATATAGAACGCCAGCGCCACGAGCGTGACGATGGCGTAGAAGGCGTCGTAACGCACCACGAAAAAGCCCAGCACCAGCCCCACTTCGATGAGCGTGGGCAGAATGCTGTAGAGCGAGTACGAGATCATCGACTGGATGCCTCGCGTGCCCCGCTCGATGTCGCGGCTCATCCCGCCTGTCTGACGCTCCAGATGGAACCGCAGCGACAGCGCATGCAGGTGACGGAACACCTTGAGCGCGATCTGGCGCACGGCGCTTTCCGTCACCTTCGAGAACAGGATTTCGCGCAGTTCCGTGAATAGCGACGTCGACAGGCGCACCAGCCCGTAAGCGATGACCAGCAGCCCGAGACCGCCGACCACGATCAGGCTCGGGTCGTTCGTGGCGCGCGCGGTGGCCGAGAGCGAGGCGACGGGGCTCAGCGCGTCGACGATGTGCTTCATGAGGACCGGCACGCCGAGGTTGGCGACTTTCGCGAGGATCAGGCACGAGAGCGCCAGCGTGACGCGTCCCCGGAATTCCATCAGGTAGGGAATCAGCGACTTGATGACTTGCCAGTCGCCGCGCGGGGCTCTGGCATTGGGCGTGTTGGAAGCCGGCGGCGCGGGCTCGGCCGGAGTGAAACGTCTCATGATGGGGATGGGGCGGCGTCCGGCTCGGATGAGGGCTTTCCGCTAGAATCGGTGATGCCGTATTTTCGCAGAACCCGGCGACGCCTGCTGAGCCCCCGATAACGTCCGGGGAACGGCGCACCGCCCCCGCCGGGCAGCTTTCCCGCACGATCAAGGACCCACATGAGCACCCCGACCCCTGCCCTCACCGCCCTGCCCGAAGAAAAAGAACTGGCATTGCGCGTCATGCCGATGCCCGCCGACGCCAACGCCCATGGCGACGTCTTCGGCGGCTGGATCATGTCGCAGGTCGATATCGCCGGTTCGATTCCCGCCGCACAGCGCGCCAACGGCCGTGTCGCCACCATCGCCGTCAATTCGTTCCTGTTCAAGGAGCCGGTGTTCGTCGGCGATCTGCTCAGCTTTTACGCCACCATCGTGAAGACGGGCAATACGTCGATCACCGTCTACGTCGAGGCGTACGCGCAGCGCATGCGCCTGTCGCACGAGATCGTCAAAGTCACCGAAGCCATGGTCACCTACGTGGCAACGGACGAAGACCGCCGTCCGCGTCCGCTGCCCAAGCTCGACGTCGCTGGCTGAACGCCCGCCCCTTCTCCGGAACCCCGGGCAACGCCCCGCAACGAAAAACGCCGCCGTCTCGCGAATCGAGACGTGCGGCGTTTTTTGCGCTCAGGTACGGAACATCAGGAAAACTGGCTGAAATCCGGTTTGCGCTTCTCGAAGAAGGCCGTAAAGGCCTCACGGGCTTCGGGCGACAACAGGCGCTTCGCGAACTCCACGCCCTCCTCGCCGATGCGTGACTGCACGTCACGCGCGCCGTCAGCCTTCATCAACTGCTTGGTCACGCGCAGCGACCCGGCGGGCATCGCCGCCAGTTGCGCAGCACGCCTGGCGGCATACTCGAACAGCTCGCCCACCGGCAGGACACGATTGACGAACCCCATCGCGACCGCCTCGTTCACATCGAACGGCTCACCGAAGAGCAGCTTTTCGGCCGCACGCTGATAGCCCGCCACACGCGGCAGCAGCCAGCTCGACGCCGCCTCCGGGCACAGCGCCAGTTGCGAGAACGGCAGCGAGAAACGGGCCGAATCGGCCGCGTAGACCACGTCGCAATGCAGCAACAGCGTCGTACCCACGCCCACGGCATTCCCGGCCACGGCAGCCACGATCGGCTTGCTGGCCTGGCTGATCGCCCGCAGGAACTGGAACACCGGCGCGCTTTCGTCCTTCGGCGGGTTTTTCAGGAAGTCTTCAAGGTCGTTGCCGGCCGAGAAGGCTTCCGGCTGGCCCTGAATCAGGATCACGCGCAGCGACGCATCCGCCTCGGCATCGTTGATGCCGTCGGCAAGCGCTTGATACATGTCGGCGGTGATCGCGTTCTTCTTGTGGGCGCGGTTGAACGTCAGCACCTGAACAGCGCCCTGACGCTGCACCAGTACGTCTTCCATCGTTGATGTCTCCTCGATATCGGGCGGGTAAAAACCGGGCACCGCCAACACGCGGTGCCCCTATCTTACATACGCTCGATGATGCCCGCAGCCCCCATGCCGGTACCCACGCACATCGTCACCATGCCGTACTTCAGGTTGTGACGGCGCAGCGCATGCACCACGGTCGCGGCGCGAATCGCACCGGTCGCGCCCAGCGGGTGACCCAGCGCAATGGCGCCGCCCATCGGGTTGACCTTGCTGGTGTCCAGATCCAGATCCTTGATGACGGCGAGCGCCTGGGCGGCGAACGCTTCGTTCAGTTCGATCCAGTCCATGTCCTGCTGGCTCAGCCCCGCGGCACGCAGCGCCGCCGGAATCGCTTCCTTCGGACCGATGCCCATGATCTCGGGCGGCACACCGCGCACGGCGAACGACACGAAACGCGCGAGCGGCGTCAGGTTGAACTGCTTCAGGATCTTCTCGCTCACCACGAGCAGCGCACCGGCGCCGTCTGACGTTTGCGAGCTATTGCCTGCCGTCACCGAACCCTTGTTCGCGAACACCGGACGCAGCTTGCCCAGCCCTTCGATGGACGTATCGGGACGCGGGCCTTCGTCGAGCGAAAGGGTACGCGTCTTGACCGACACTTCGCCCGTCGCCAGATTCGGGAAACGTTCGACGATCTCGATCGGCGTGATCTCGTTCGTGAACTCACCGGCCTGCTGGGCCTTGATGGCCTTCTGGTGCGAGGCGAGCGCGAAGGCGTCCTGCGCATCGCGCGTCACGCCCCACTGCTGCGCGACCTTCTCGGCGGTGAGCCCCATGCCGTAGGCGATACCCACGTTCTCGTCACGCTCGAAGATCGACGGCGAGAGCGACGGCGTATTGCCCATCATCGGCACCATGCTCATGCTTTCGATGCCCCCGGCGATCATCGCGTCCGCTTCGCCCACACGAATGCGGTCGGCGGCCATCGCCAGCGCAGTCAGCCCCGAAGCGCAGAAGCGGTTGACGGTCACGCCGCCTACGGTATTCGGCAGGCCGGAGAGCAGCGCACCGATACGGGCGACGTTCAGGCCTTGCTGGGCTTCGGGGATCGCACAGCCGATGATCGCGTCTTCGATGACCTTCGGGTCGAGATCCGGCACCTGGGACAGCGCGCTCTTGAGGATGGTCGCGAGCAGATCGTCCGGACGCGTGTTCTTGTAGCTGCCCTTGGGAGCCTTGCCGATCGGCGCACGGGTAGCGGCAACGATGTAGGCGTCTTGCAGTTGTTTGCTCATGTCAGTCTCCGATCGGCTTAGTTGCGCACCGGCTTGCCGGTTTGCAGCATGCCCATGATGCGTTCCTGGGTCTTCGACGTGCCCAGCAGTTCGATGAAGGCGCGACGCTCGAGCGCCAGCAGCCATTCCTCGTTCACGAGGCTGCCCGCTTCCACGTCGCCGCCGCACACGGCTTCGGCAATGCGCGTGGCGATCAGGAAGTCGTGCGCCGAGATGAAGTTGCCGTCACGCATGTTCACGAGCGACGCCTTGATCGTCGACACGCCCGAGCGTCCGGCGACCGGAATGCCGGCCGGCTTGAGCGGCGCACGGTAGCCGGCGAGCGAGAGCGCACGCGCCTCGTTGCGAGCGACCGACAGCAACTCGTGCACGTTGTAGACGATGGTGTCGGAGGGCTTCAGATAGCCCATGTCGCGGGCGTCGATCGCCGAGGCCGACACCTTCGCCATCGCGGCATTGGTGAACGACTTCGTCACGAACTGAAGATACTGGACGCTGCCCGCCGCCGTGGCCGCTTCGGCCGCACGAATCGCGGCTTCCTTCAGCCCGCCGCCGCCCGGCACGAGGCCCACGCCGACTTCCACCAGACCGATGTAGCTCTCCAGCGCGGCCACACGCTTGGCGCTATGCAGCAACAGTTCGCAGCCGCCGCCCAAGGCGATGCCCGACACGGCGGAGACGACCGGCACCTGCGCGTACTTCACGCGCATCATGCCGTCCTGGAATTTTTTGATGAACGGCTCGATACCCTTCGCGCCGCCCATCATGAAGGCGGGCATGGCCGCTTCCAGATCGGCGCCTGCGGAGAACGGACCGCCCGGCGCGCCCAGCTTGAGCGACGTCGGCTGCCATACGACCACGCCGCGATACTGCTGCTCGGCCAGATCGATGGCGCGGGTCAGACCGTCGATGACGTCCGGCCCGATGGTGTTCATCTTCGTCTTGAACGAGACGATCAGCACGTCGTCCTGTCCCGGCGTCTCGTCGACCCACAGCCGCACGGCGTCGTTTTCTTCGATGGTCTTGCCGAACTTGCGCGGATCCGCGCTGCCATCGCCCACGAGCGATGCCGGGAACACCTGACGCTGGTACACCGGCAGCTTGCTGCGCGGCACGAAAGCATCCTTGGCGGGGTTGTACGAGCCCTCAGCCGTATGCACGCCACCGGCGTCGGCCACCTTGCCGCTCGTCACCCACTTGGGCAGCGGTGCGTTCGACAGGGCCTTGCCCGCATCGATGTCTTCCTGCACCCACTGCGCGATATCCTTCCAACCGGCAGCTTGCCAGTCTTCGAACGGCCCCGTGGTCCAGCCGAAGCCCCAGCGAATCGCGAAATCGACTTCGCGGGCGTTGTCGGCGATCTGCTCCAGATACACGCCGATGTAATGGAAGACGTCGCGGAACACGGCCCACAGGAACTGCGCCTGCGGATTCGTCGATTCACGCAGCAGACGCAGACGCTCGGCCGGCGCCTTCTTCAGAATGCGCACGACCATCTCGTCGGCCTTCTTACCCGACTCGACATACTCGCCCGATTGCGGGTCGAGCACCTTGATGACCTTGCCGTCCTTCTTGTAGAAACCGGCGCCCGTCTTCTGCCCCAGCGCGCCCTTTTCCACCAGTGCCTTGAGCACGGGCGGCGTGGCGTACGTCGGTGCGAACGGATCGTCCTTCAGGCCGTCCTGCATCGTCTTGATGACGTGCGCCATCGTGTCCAGTCCGACCACGTCGGCGGTGCGGAACGTGGCCGATTTGGCACGGCCCAGCTTGCTGCCGGTCAGATCGTCGACGACATCGAACGGAATGCCGTACTTCTGCGCTTCGGCGAACACCGCCAGAATCGAGAAGACGCCGACACGGTTGGCGATGAAGTTCGGCGTGTCCTTCGCGCGCACGACACCCTTGCCAAGCGTGGACGTGAGGAACGTTTCGAGTTGATCGAGAATCGCCGGCTCGGTAGTCGCGGTCGGAATCAGCTCGACCAGATGCATGTAGCGCGGCGGATTGAAGAAGTGCACGCCGCAGAAGCGCGACTTCAGGTCGGCATCGAAGCCTTCCGAGAGTTCGGTGATCGACAGGCCCGACGTGTTCGACGCGAAAATGGCGTGCTTGGCCAGATGCGGCGAGACCTTCTTGTACAGGTCGTGCTTCCAGTCCATGCGCTCGGCGATGGCTTCGATCACGATGTCGCAACCGGCGAGCTTCTCAAGGTCGTCTTCGTAGTTCGCGGCTTCGATGAATTGCGCGTCAGCCTTGTCGGCGAACGGCGCGGGGCTCAGCTTCTTCAGGCCGTCGATGGCGCGCGTGACGATGCCGTTCTTCGGGCCCTCCTTGGCCGGCAGATCGAACAGCACGACAGGCACTTTCGCGTTGACGAGGTGCGCGGCGATCTGCGCGCCCATCACACCGGCGCCCAGCACGGCGACCTTGCGTACGACCAGGGGTTTGTTGGTTTGGCTCACGGTAATCTCCTCCGCTCTCAGAACAGGTCGACGTCGACTTCCATCAGCGTCTTCGCACCGGCACGGGCCATGCGGATTTGCGACGCGGTCTCGGGCAGCAGCTTGGCGAAGTAGAAACGCGCCGTCGCGAGCTTCGACGCGTAGAACTTGTCGCCGCTACCTTGCTTGTCGAGCGCGATACGTGCCATGCGCGCCCAGAAGTAGGCAAACACGAGATGGCCGACCACGCGCTGATACGGCACCGAGGCCGCACCCACTTCGTCCGGATTGGCCATCGCCTTCATGCCGATTTCCATCGTCAGCTTCTGGACCTTGTCACCGATATCCGCGAGCGGATTGATGAACTCCTGCATCTCTTCCTTCGTGCCTTCGGCTTCGACGAAGTCCTGCACCAGCTTACCGAACTTCTTGAGCTTCGCGCCCATGTCGCCGAGCACCTTGCGCCCGAGCAGGTCGAGCGCCTGAATCGAGTTGGTGCCTTCGTAGATCATGTTGATACGCGCATCGCGCACGTACTGTTCCATGCCCCACTCGGAGATGAACCCGTGACCGCCGTAAATCTGCATGGCGTGGTTCGTCGACTCGAACGCGTTGTCCGTCAGGAAGGCCTTGATGATCGGCGTGAGCAGCGCGACCAGATCGGCGGCTTCCTTACGCTCGGCTTCGTCGCCGTGCGAGAGTTCCTTGTCGATGTGCAGGGCGGTCCAGTACGAAAAAGCGCGACCGCCTTCCACATAGGCCTTTTGCGTGAGCAGCATGCGGCGCACGTCCGGATGCACGATGATCGGATCGGCCGGCTTGTCCGGTGCCTTCGGACCGGTGAGCGAGCGCATCTGGATGCGCTCCTTCGCGTACACCAGCGAGTTCTGATAAGCGACTTCGGTGAGGCCCATGCCTTGCATGCCCACGCCCTGACGTGCGGCGTTCATCATCACGAACATGGCATTCAGGCCCTTGTTCGGTTCGCCGACGAGCCAGCCCTTCGCGCCATCGAGGTTCATCACGCAGGTGGCGTTGCCGTGGATACCCATCTTGTGTTCGATGGAGCCGCACTTGATGCCGTTACGTTCACCCGGTGCGCCGTTGGCGTCGGGGATGAACTTCGGCACGACGAACAGCGAGATGCCCTTCGTTCCCGGCGGGGCATCCGGCAGACGCGCCAGCACGAGGTGAACGATGTTGGCAGCCATATCGTGCTCGCCCGCCGAGATGAAGATCTTGGTGCCGGAGATGGCGTACGAGCCGTCGCCGTTCGGCTCGGCCTTCGTGCGCAGCATGCCCAGATCGGTGCCGCAGTGCGGCTCGGTCAGGCACATCGTGCCCGTCCATTCGCCCGAGACGATCTTCGGCAGATAGGTGGCTTGCTGTTCGGGGGTACCGTGCGCGTGCAGACACTCGTAGGCGCCATGCGACAGGCCCGGGTACATCGTCCATGCCTGATTGGCCGAGTTCAGCATTTCGTACAGGGCGTTGTTCACGACCTGCGGCAGTCCCTGCCCGCCGAACTCCGGATCGCAGGCCAGCGACGGCCAGCCGGCTTCGACATATTGCTGATAGGCCGCCTTGAAGCCCGTCGGCGTGGTGACGACACCGTCGCCTTCGTATTTGCAGCCTTCGCGATCCCCCACCTGATTGAGCGGGAAGATCACTTCGCTACAGAACTTGCCGGCTTCTTCGAGCACCTGATTGATGGTGTCGGCATCGATGTCCGCGTGCTTCGGCATCGCCTTCAATTCGTTTTCCACGCCCAGCAGTTCGTGCATCACGAATTGCATGTCGCGCAGCGGCGCGTTGTACTGTCCCATGACCTTCTCCTCCGAACAAATCGAATCGAATCGCGGACGGCTCGCGCCTCACCCGCGCTGATAAGACGAAATCAGTTTTTCCAGTGCCACCCGGGTCATTTCGACGGCGCCGGGCTCCCGAAGGAAACGCGCGTCGTGGTGCAGTCCGAGTGTCAGGCTATACATTTCGAAGAGCATCAGACGCGGATCGGTGTCCGCACGCAGATGTCCCTCCTCCTTCGCTTGCGTAATCGCGCGCAGCAGGGCCGATCGCCACAACCGCACGCTCTTTACCAAGGCTTCACGCACCGGACTGGCCGCGCGATCGTCGTACTCGACGGCACCGCTGATATAGATGCAGCCCGTCGTCACTTCGCGAATGCGCTTGTCCATCCAGCGATCCACCAGCGCTCTGAGTCGCGGCAAGCCGCGCGACGCTTCCATGCTCGGAGCGAACACTTCTTCTTCGAAGCGCCGGTGGTATTCCATCAGCACCTCGATCTGCAAATCCTCACGCGACCCGAAGTGCGCGAAGACGCCGCTCTTGCTCATTTGCATACGATCGGCCAGCAAGCCGATCGTCAGCCCTTCAAGTCCATCGCGCCCCGCCAGTTCCAGCGCGGCATTCAGGATCGCGGCACGTGTCTGTTCACCCTTACGCATATGTTTTGCATCGCTTTGGTTATCCGTTCTCCGATGCTAACCAAAAAATCGAACGGCCGTCCTATTATTGGGAAACGTCCATGGCGTCACAAGGAATTTATTAGATCGGAATACCTAATCGGTATTGACGGGCAGACAGGCGCGCGCGGGCCTCCAGACAAGGGCCGGACGTCAAAATGGCGTCATTTTGGAGGTGTAGGCAGCGCGTGCCGGAGGGGGCCTGGCAGGGACGGGTGAATAGGGAGCCCGGTCCGATGGGGACGGACCGCCGCTCACTTCCCGCTCAATCGTACTTCCCGCGCGTGAGGACCTTCATTGCGAGACGGTAGAGCCGGTAAGCAGCCCACTGGCGAAAGCGGCGCCAGCGCGAGCGTTCGCCATAGCGGGCAGGGTCGATCTGACGCGCCTCGGCAAACGCTTGCCGGATGTGATCGCGCAACTGGATGACGACCGGATCGTCGAGCACGACCACGTTGGCTTCGTGATTCAGAAAAAGGGACAAAGCATCGAGATTCGACGACCCGACCGTCGCCCAGACATCGTCCACGACGGCCACCTTGCCGTGCAGTTGTCGCATGTCGTACTCGCCGATACGCACGCCGGCGTCGAGCAGCTTGGCGTACAACCACGGCACGGCGGTATCGAGCAGGCGGAATTCCTTGCGGCCGATGAGCAGGTGCACGGCCACCCCGCGCCGCGCCGCCTGCGTCAGCGCACGCCGCAGGCGTCTACCCGGCACGAAATACGGATTGGCAAGCCAGACCTCGTGGCGCGCCCGTCCCAACGCCATCAGATAGGCCTTCTCGACCGCCCGGCGATTGTGGAGATTGTCCCGCGCGACGAAGGCCGCCTGCCCCGCGTAAGGCGCATGCAAACGCCCCCGAAGCCCGCGACGCCGATGACGGAACGGCGTGCCCAGATACCCCGGTGCCAGACGCATCCACTGGATATGAAACGCCAGCGCGATCTCCGCCACCACCGGGCCGCGGCATTGCACCGCAAAATCCCAGCGTGGCTCGTCCATGCGCACGCCGCCGCCGCCGTTGTAGTCGTCGATGATGTTGATGCCGCCAACGAACGCCATCTCATGATCGACGACCGCCATCTTCCGATGCGTGCGCGAGAAGCCGAACTTCCCGAACAGATGTGGGTTGTAGACACGATGCATGACCCCGCACTCGTGCCAGGATTCGATGTACGGCAAGCGCCGGCTGGTGCCGACGCCGTCCGTGATCAACCTCACCTTGACGCCGCGCTCCGCCGCTCGCCGCAATGCCGCCGACACGTTCTCTCCGGCATCGTCCGCCTCGAAGATATACGTCTCGAGCGCGACATCGTGCTTCGCATTCTCGATGGCGGCAATGAGGGCGGTGAAGTAGTTCTCACCGTGATAGAGCAGCGCCAGTCGATTGTCGTGTGAGAACGGCAGGTACTTGCTCATCGGCGCTCGTTCAACTCGCTAAGATCGCTAGAATTACTAAGGACAACGAATTAACTGCTGATGAAACGTTGACGAACCCGCTGCGGCAACTGCCGGATCGCGTCGCCGTTCGACGGCGAGAAACAACGCGCGGCAGCTTGCTCCCACGGCAGCCACACATGATCGACGTGTTCACGCGGCGAGAGCGTGACGACGGTATTTTCCGGCACGCAAAGCCCGAACCAATGCTCGGTGTTGCGTGTGACCCCCGGCGCGTAGCGATGCGCCCAGCGCGGGTAGATGTTGTATTGAATCTGATGATGCCAGTCGGTCAGCGCCGTCTCGGGCACCACCGTGCCGTTCGCGACACGGATGCCCGTCTCCTCGAACACCTCGCGCGCGGCCGTCTCGGCCAGCGGCTCGTCGAGCCGATCCTTGCTGCCGGTAACCGATTGCCAGAAATTCCCGGCGTCGGCGCGTTCGATGAGCAGCACGTCGAGCGCCGGCGTATAGATCACGACGAGTACGGATTCGGGAATCTTGAAGGGCTTCATGCAGGCAACCGGGTTCATGCGGCGAGGACAACGATGATGCATTGTATAGGGCATGCAGGACGTTGCGGAGCGCGCACCCGCAAGATCCTGTCACGGCATGCCGTCGTCCCGAAAAAAGCAAAACCCCCTCGCCTTGCGGCAGAGGGGGTTTTGCTACGACCTTGCGCGCAATGCCGGCACGTTCGTCCCGGCACGCTCACTCGCGCATGCAGATTCCTTACGCCTTCGGCGCTTCGGTCTGACGCAGGCGGATGTGCAGGTCGCGCAGCTGACGCTCGTCCACGGCCGACGGCGCTTGCGTGAGCAGATCCTGCGCACGTTGCGTCTTCGGGAAGGCGATCACGTCGCGGATCGAGTCGGCACCGGCCATCATCGTGATGACGCGATCCAGACCGAAGGCGATACCGCCATGCGGGGGCGCACCGTATTGCAGCGCGTCGAGCAGGAAGCCGAACTTGGCACGGGCTTCTTCCTCACCCAGCTTGAGGGCACGGAACACCTTGCTCTGCACTTCTTCCTGGAAGATACGGACCGAACCGCCGCCGATTTCCCAGCCGTTGAGCACCATGTCATAGGCCTTTGCCAGGCACTTGCCCGGGTCGGTCTCGAGGTAGTCGATGTGCTCGTCCTTCGGGCTCGTGAACGGGTGATGGCAGGCCACCCAGCGGGCGTCTTCCTCGTCGTACTCGAACATCGGGAAGTCGACCACCCACAGCGGACGCCAGCCGGCTTCGAACAGGCCGTGGGCCTTGCCGAATTCCGAGTGACCGATCTTCAGACGCAGCGCGCCGATACCGTCGTTGACGACCTTGGCCTTGTCGGCGCCGAAGAAAATGATGTCGCCGTCTTGCGCACCGGTGCGCTCGAGGATCGAAGCGATCGCCGCGTCGTGCAGGTTCTTCACGATCGGGCTTTGCAGACCGTCGCGGCCCTTGGCCACTTCGTTGACCTTGATCCAGGCCAGACCCTTCGCGCCGTAGATCTTCACGAAGTCGGTGTAGGCATCGATTTCGCTACGCGAGATCTCGGCGCCACCCGGCACGCGCAGGGCGACCACACGGCCGCCTTCGGTCGTCGCCGGCACCGAGAACACCTTGAAGTCCACGTCGCCCATCACGTCGGTCAACTCGGTGAATTCGAGCTTCACGCGCAGGTCCGGCTTGTCCGAACCGAAGCGGCGCATGGCTTCTGCGTATTCCATGACCGGCACCTTCGCGTCGAGATCGACGTCGATAGCTTCCTTGAACACGTGACGCACCATGTTCTCGAACAGATCGCGGATTTCCTGCTCCGAGAGGAACGAGGTTTCGCAGTCGATCTGCGTGAATTCCGGCTGACGGTCGGCACGCAGGTCTTCATCGCGGAAGCACTTGGTGATCTGGTAGTAACGGTCGAAGCCCGCCACCATCAGCAACTGCTTGAACAACTGCGGCGACTGCGGCAGCGCGAAGAACATGCCGGCGTTCACACGCGACGGCACGAGGTAGTCGCGGGCGCCTTCCGGGGTGCTCTTCGTGAGCATCGGCGTTTCGATGTCGATGAAGCCTTGCGCGTCGAGATACTTGCGCACTTCCATCGCCACCTTGTAACGCAGGCGCAGGTTGTATTGCATTTGCGGACGACGCAGGTCCAGCACGCGATGCGTGAGGCGCGTGGTTTCCGACAGGTTTTCGTCGTCGAGCTGGAACGGGGGCGTGACCGACGGGTTGAGCACCTGGAGTTCGTGGCAGAGCACTTCGATCTTGCCGCTCGTCAGGTTGGCGTTCTCGGTGCCGGCCGGACGGCTGCGCACCAGGCCCGTGATCTGCACGCAGAACTCATTGCGCAGGCCTTCGGCGGCCTTGAACATCTCCGCGCGGTCCGGATCGCACACGACCTGCACCAGACCCTCGCGATCGCGCAGGTCGATGAAGATGACCCCGCCGTGATCACGGCGGCGATTGACCCAGCCACAAAGCTTGACCGTTTGGCCCAGTTGTTGCTCGGTCACCAGACCGCAGTAGGAGGTACGCATGGACATTTTGCTGTTCCGATTTTCAAAAAATGGCGTCGACAGATCCCGGTGGCTCAAAGGAGCGGGCCGGGACGTTGCTGGCGCGGGTTGTGGGCGGGCGCCACCACGCCCATCGATACGATGTACTTCAGTGCGGCATCGACCGTCATGTCGAGTTCGATGACGTCGCTCGCCTTCATCATCAGGAAGAAACCTGACGTCGGGTTCGGCGTCGTCGGGACATAAACGCTCACGTACTCGCCCTGCAAGTGATTGACCACGTCGCCGCCCGGCGCGCCGGTCAGGAAGGCGATGGTCCAGGATTCTCCGTGCGGATACCGCACGAGCAACGCCTTGCGAAACGCGTTGCCGTTGCTCGAAAGCAAGGTGTCGGAGACCTGCTTGACGCTGCCGTACAAGGGTCCAACGATGGGAATGCGCGTCAGAATGGCTTCCCACCAGCCGACCAGCTTCTGACCGATGAAATTATGCGCCAGAAGGCCGACCACGAACACGAACGCGAGCGTGACCACCACGCCGAAGCCCGGCACGCGCATGCCGAGCAGGCGCGACGGCTGCCATTCGTCGGGCAGCAACAACAGGGTCTGATCCATCGTACCGATGATCAGGCCCAGCACCCAAAGCGTGATGGCGAGGGGCACCAGCACCAGCAGGCCGGTGAGGAAAATCGTCTTCAACGCGGGTTTTTTGACGCTCATGGCAGGACTCGCGAATGTGGGGCGGCGACTGGGTCAGCAGGCGAAACGTGAAAGCGGTACTGAATACTATCGGGTACTGATGACGTGTCGGACAAACCGTCCGGCACGTCGGGTCTTGCAATCGGGCTCAGTGGCAGGCGCAACCGCCGCCGCAGCTTGCTGCCGGCGCGCTCGACGACTCGCCGCCAGAACCGGACGAGGCGGACGAGGAAGCCGAAGCCGATGCTGCGCTCTCACCGGACGCCGCCGGGGCCGAAGCCGCCGGGGCCGAAGCCGCCGGGCCGGAGGCCGTCGCACTCGCGCCGCCCGAACCGCCGCGGAAATCGGTCACATACCATCCCGAGCCCTTGAGCTGGAACCCGGCCGCAGTGACCTGCTTGCGAAACGTGTCCTTGCCGCATTCGGGGCACTGGGAGAGCGGATCGTCGCTCATTTTTTGCAGCACATCCTTCGCGAAACCGCATGTTTCGCAACGATAGGCATAGATAGGCATGATTCTTTCCGACGGAAAAAGGCGCGCAAAGCCTTGAATTATAACCGCTTCACAAGGCTTTCGGGATTTGTACGGTGATATATGGGGTTGGCGATGCGCAAGATCAAGGCCGGACGTTACCGCATCCGGCGTCACCCGCCCCGCCATGAACGGCAAAGGACGGCCACGGCCGCCCTTTCCTTGTCGACGTTCACGTCGTCAATCACAAAGTAACGAGCCCAAGCGAGCGAGCAAGCGCTCACCCACCAGACACCGTCAGATCGTCGAGACCTGCTGCTCCGGCGTTTGACCGCGCTCGGAAGCCGGTTGCAGCAGCGAGCCCACGACCATCCCCGCAATCGATGCCAGCAGACCGGCCAGTTGCGGCGGCATCAGCGCGTCCGGGGCCAGCGCTTCGCAGGCGATCCACACGATCAGCCCGAAGAACACGGCCAGTGTGCCACCCAGCGAGCTGGAGCGCTTCCAGTACAGACCGAACGCCAGCGGCACGAAACAGCACACCAGCGTGACCTTGTAGGCGCTCTCGACCATCTGGAAGATCGACGCCTTCGAGTTCAACGCATACACGAGCACCAGCGCCGTAAAGCACAGCACGACGATGCGCATCAGGCGCAGCAGGTGCTTGTCGTCGATCCGGCCCTTGAGCATCGGACGAATGATGTTCTCCGCGAACGTCACCGACGGCGCGAGCAGCGTGGCCGACGCGCAGCTCTTGATGGCCGAGAGCAGTGCGCCGAAGAACATCACCTGCGCGACGATCGGCACGCTGGTGAGCACCAACTGCGGCAGGATCTGCTGCGGATCGGTACCGATGTACTTGTTCACCATCGAGGGCGCGATCAACAGCGCCGAGTAGGCGAGGAAAATCGGAATGAACGTGAAGAAGAAATAGAGCACGCCGCCGGTCACCGAACCGGACACGGCGATGTTCTCCGACTTCGACGACATCACGCGCTGGAACACGTCCTGCTGCGGAATCGACCCGAACATCATGGTGACGCCCGCCGCGATGAAGGCCAGGACGTCCGCCGGATTCAGCTCGGGCAGGAACACGAACTTGCCGGCCGACGCCGCATGCGCGATCACGGCCTCCGCCCCGCCCGGCACCAGGCCCGACACCACCACGGCGATGTACACCAGCCCCACGACGATGATGATCATCTGGATGAAGTCGGTCACGGCCACCGAAATCATGCCGCCGAGCAGCGTGTAGGCGAGCACCGAGACGGCGCCGATGACCATGCCCATTGGCTCGGACATCGCACCGCCCGAGACCGTGTGAAACACCAGACCGAGCGCCTTGATCTGCGCGCCGACCCAGCCGAGGTACGAGATCACGATGGCGATCGACGTCACCACTTCGACGGTGCGGTTGTACTTGAGCTTGTAGAAGTCGCCGATCGTCATGAGGTTCATGCGATACAGCTTGCGGGCGAAGAACAGGCCCACGAGAACCAGACACATCGACGAGCCGAACGGATCGGCGACCACGCCGCGCAACCCTTCGCCGATGAAGGTGGCCGGAATGCCGAGCACGGCTTCCGAGCCGAACCAGGTCGCGAACACGACGGCCACGACCATGCCGTACGGCAGACGGCGACCGGCGACGGTGAAATCCTTGGTATTGCGGACCTTAAGGGCGGCCAACAGCCCGATGGCCACCGAAATGACCCAATACAGAATGACAAACCAGATCAGCATAACGCGGCCCCAGCCAAGCCCCAGGGCAACGGTCTCCGGCCGGGTTCGTCAGTGGCGGATGCCATCCGCGCGCATGGCGCCGTCGCGCAAGCCAACGAAACCGCGCCTTGGGCCGCAGCCTTCCGGGCAACAGAAAATCAGGTCGAGCATGACGGGGCTGATGCGATTCAGCGCTCGGGGGCGCCCGTTTTTGCCACCTGGCGAAAAAATTTTGGGCCGATTATAGCGGCGCGAGAGGCCCGCGGGGGAAAAAGTCATAAATCCCCGGCTCAACGACGCCGCCAGACCATCCAGTGTTCCGCACCGGCGAAAACCGGTACCGAATCGTCGACAAGCCGGTCGTCCTCGCAGACGAAGTGGGGGGCAAGCAAGGCGTCGAGCGCGTCGCGAGCGATGCCGAACGGCGGCCCCTTCGGCGTCTCCCGGAGAAAGAAGAACCCGGCCAGCCGCGCGTCCGACGGCAGCAATTGCGCCATGCGTTGTGCGTAGTCCTGCCAGAGCGTGCGCGGTAATGCGCAGAGAAAAGCCCGTTCGTAGACCACGTCGGGCGTGAAGGGTGGCGTGTAGGTGAAAAAGTCGGCTTGTTCGACGAGCGACGCGCGAGCACCCAGTTGCGCTTTGGCCGATTCGACCGCCACCGGCGAAAAGTCGATGGCCCGCACCGGCCAGTCCTGCGCGTCGAGCCACGCGGCTTCGTACGCCGCGCCACAGCCCGGAATCAGCGTGGCGCGCGGTACACCCTCGCCCGCGACGAAGTCCTGCAACGCTTTCGGCACACCGGCCGCATCCCACGGCATGAACGCGCTGGCGAAACGCTCGTCCCAGAATTCCGCACGGGACGGATCGCGACTGGCGAACGATGGGACCTTGCCCGCCTCGGCGCCGGGCGTTCTGTCGCGCGTCTGGTCGTGCGTTCTGTCGCCCGTCCGGTCATGAATCTTGTCGTTCATCTCATCCTCGCACCTTGCTGCGCCCGAAGGCCTTGCCAATCGCCGCCTGGTCAGCGGCTCACCGATTCAGCTATACAACCAGACGAACGCCGCGAGCACACCGATGGAGATCCCACCGACCAGACAGAAAGCGCCGGTCAGCAGCCGATTCGTACGACGTTGCTCCTGAAGCAGTGCGAGCAGCAGCGTGTCGTCCTGCGGCCGGGCATGCGCGGCCAGTGCCTGATGGATGAGACGCGGCAACTGCGGCATCGTCTTGCTCCATTGCGGCGCCTCGGCCTTCAGGCGTTCGAGCCATCCGCGCGGCCCGATCTGCTCGGCCATCCAGCGCTCCAGGAACGGCTTGGCGGTCTTCCACAGATCCAGATCCGGATCGAGCTGACGCCCCAGCCCTTCGATATTGAGCAGCGTCTTTTGCAGCAACACGAGTTGCGGCTGAATCTCGACGTTAAAGCGGCGCGACGTCTGGAACAGCCGCATCAGCACCAGCCCCAGCGAAATCTCCTTGAGCGGACGATCGAAGTACGGCTCGCACACCGCACGAATCGCCCCTTCGAGCTCCTCGACACGCGTGTCCGGCGGCACCCACCCCGACTCCAGATGCAGCGACGCTACCCGGTGATAGTCGCGACGGAAGAACGCGAGGAAGTTCTGCGCCAGGTAGTTCTTGTCGAATTCGGACAAGGCCCCGACGATGCCGCAATCGAGCGCGATGTAGCGACCGAACGTTGCGGGGTCGAGGCTGACGAGAATGTTGCCCGGGTGCATGTCTGCGTGGAAGAAGCCGTCGCGCAGGAACTGCGTGAAGAATATCTCGACGCCTTCGCGCGCCAGCTTCTTCAGATCGACGCCCGCCTCGCGCAGCACCTCGATCTGGCTGATCGGCACGCCGTGCATGCGCTCCATGACGAGCACTGAGCTGGAGCTGTATTCCCAATAGATTTCCGGGACCATCAGCATGCCGGAGTCGATGAAATTGCGGCGAAGCTGGGCGGCATTGGCGGCTTCGCGCATCAGATCGAGTTCGTCGTGCAGATACTTGTCGAACTCGGCGACGACCTCACGCGGCTTCAGGCGCTTGCCGTCCGGCCACAACCGCTCCACCCAGCCCGCCAGATCGCGCATGAGCGCCAGATCGCTGTCGATCACCCCGAGCATGTTCGGTCGCAGCACCTTGACCGCGACTTCCTTGCCCGCATGCTCGCCATGGCGAATTCGTGCGAAATGCACCTGCGCGATCGACGCGCTCGCCACCGGCATGCGTTCGAACTCCACGAACACGTCGTCGAGCGGACGCCCCAGCGACTTCTCGATGCTTGCATGCGCCACCTGCGGATCGAACGGCGGCACCTGATCCTGCAAACGGGCGAGTTCCTGGGCGATGTCCGGCGGCATCAGATCGCGACGCGTCGACAGCACCTGCCCGAACTTCACGAAGATCGGACCTAGCGATTCGAGCGCCAGTCGCAAGCGTTCGCCACGCGGCGCCTTCAGGCCACTGCGCCCGAACGAGAGCACGCGCAGCAGTCCGCGCGCGAAAGGATGGGGAATGCTCGAAAGCACCAGTTCGTCGAGACCGTATCGATAGCAGACGAAGAAAATCTTGATGAGACGCAGAAGGCGCATTGGTCAGCGGCCTCCGGTAGTGCGGGACGCCGGCGTCGCCTGACGTTCCAGCTTCTCGATACGCTTTTCGAGTCGCGCCAGATCGTCACGCAACGTGCCGATGTCGGCGCGCATTGTGTCGAGGCGCGCTCGCGCCACGAGCATCGGGTTCTCTTCCACGAGGAAATCGGCCAGCGAACGCGCCAGCGTGCCACCGGTGCGACGTGCGCCCGCGACGGCCGCCTTGCCCGTCTCGGTCACACGATGTGCCGCGGCGTCGCCAATGACCTTGCTCAGGTCCTCGGCGACTTCCCAGCGCAGATGCTGGGCGAGATACGACACCGTGTTGGCAAATTCGGCGTCGCCCTCGATCTTGACGTGACGCATCACAGCCGCCTGCCCGCCGCCCGCAAAGTCGGCCAGCGCCGCCGGGGGTACCGAGATGCTGACATCGCAGGGGAAGTTGGCCTCGACGGCGGCGAGATAGCCGTCGTCGCCCACGCGCAGGCGCAGGTCGATTGCCGACATGGCCAGCCGGGCGGAGGCGCCGATGTGATGGCGCAGACGGTCGCGCGCCCAGGGTTCCCGGGCAAGCAAATGGTTCACGGTGGCGGCAAAGGCTTTGGCGGCTACGGTCATGAGCTTGGCGGCCGGCCGGCGCAGAACACCGGTCGCACCGAAAGACGCCGCCCGGCAACAACCTTCGGACGGCAAAAACAAAAGAGCCCGCGCTTCAAACGCGGGCTCTCATTGTAAGGCAGGTTACGGCAAAAACGTCGCCAGCTTAGCTGAGCTGCTGAATCCCGGCGAGCACCCAGCCACCGTTACCCGTCACCGGCTTGGTCAGGTTCCACACCTCGTTGAACGGCTCGGCGGCGGCGCCTTCCGATTCGCGGATCAGGCCCGAGAAGCGAACGCTTGCCATGTACTCGCTCGTCGACTGCTCGATACCCAGCAGTTCGGCGTCCAGTTGCACGACGTCCGTACGGTTGGTCGACTTGCCGCGCTCTTCGAGGTCCATCTTGATTTCCGCAAACATCTGCGGCGTGGTGAACTCGTTGATGTCGGCCTGATCGCCCTTGTCCCAGGCGGCTTGCAGACGGTTGAAGTACACCTTGGCGCTGCGCAGGAAACCTTCGGTGTCGAAACCGGCCGGCACACCGAACGACTCGGCGGCGGCGGCACCGGCCACAGCACCTGCGGCTACCGGCACGGCCGAAGCGCCCGTCTGGTACGGCTGCGGCGCTTGCTGGCCCGATTGCGGGTTATCCCACGACTGACGCAGCGAATTGTTCGACGATGCGTCATTGCCCGCGCCAGCATAGGCCGGCGTCTGCGACTGCGACTTGTTGCCGCGGAACCGGCGGATGAGCCACATCACGGCGAAGGCGATCAACGCGATGATGATGACGTTGGCCATCATGCTCGCGAACGCACCACCCATACCAAAGTGCGACAGCAGTGCGGCGATACCGAGACCGGCAGCCAGACCGGCGATCGGTCCAAGCCAGCGGTTGGCCGGTTTGGCGGCGGCTGCCGCACCTGCACCGGCGGCACCTGCGCCGGCGGCAGCCGGGGCTGCCTGATTCGGGGCTGCGCCCGGGGCGGCTTGCGCCGGCTGTTGCGGCGTTGCCTGACGTTGCGTCACGGTGTTGGACTGCTTGCCGATGCTCCGGCCGCCGCCAACGCGCTTGGCGTCAGCGTCCGCGATCGTCATGCCGACCGCCACTACGCCGGCCACAACGCCCAACAACAGCTTGTTTTTCAGGAACTGGAACATCGTTCTGGTCTCTCCGTGGAGTTATAGGTTGCCATCTACTGACACACGCCAACCCAAATGGTTCAGCCGCTTTTTACGTACTGAAACCGGATAAGGCGAGGGGCGATTCTGCCACAGCAAAATTAGCTTGTACTTAGGGTTTGGCAAACAAAACGCCCCGGCACGGAAACCTTCCGCGATCCGGGGCGTCTTGTCTGGCCGGTACGCTCAGCTAAGTGAGTGTGTACTCAGAACTTGCGGCCGATGTGCAGGGCCACCACACCGGCGGTCATGTTGTGATATTCGACGCGCTCAAGCCCTGCATCTTCCATCATCGACTTGAGGGTTTCCTGGTCCGGGTGCATGCGAATCGATTCGGCCAGATAGCGGTAGCTGTGGGCATCGCCCGCGATACGCGACCCGAGCCACGGCAACACCTTGAACGAATAGGCGTCGTACGCCTTCTCCAGCGGCTGCCAGACTTTCGAGAACTCCAGCACCATGACCTTGCCGCCCGGCTTGATCACGCGGCGCATTTCCGCCAGCGCCGCATCCTTGTGCGTCATGTTGCGCAGCCCGAACGCCACGGTGACCACGTCGAAATAATTCGACGGGAACGGCAGCTTCTCGGCGTCGCACAGCAGCGACGGCGTGACGATGCCGTCGTCGAGCAGACGGTCGCGGCCCACGCGCAGCATCGATTCGTTGATGTCGGTATGCCACACTTCGCCGGTCGGGCCGGCCGCGCGGGCAAATGCCTTCGAGAGATCGCCCGTGCCGCCGGCGATATCGAGCACCTTGAAGCCGGGGCGCACGGCGGCGCGACCGATCGTGAACGCCTTCCAGATGCGATGCAGGCCGCCGGACATCAGGTCGTTCATGACGTCGTACTTGCTGGCGACGGAGTGAAACACTTCCGCGACCTTACCGGCCTTTTCCTTCTCGTCGACGGTCTCGTAACCGAAGTGGGTCTGATCACCCATTGCACATCTCCAAAATCAGGTAAGCGGGCGCACACTCAGGCGCGCGCCCTGCTCGGGGGCTCAATGATGGTGGCAGCCGCCGGCAGCGGGCGACGGCATCGGCGTGTCGCGATCGACACCCGCCGCCGCGAGCTTGTCCAGATATTCCTGCCACAGTGCGTCCTGACGCACGCACAGCTCATAGAGGAAGTCCCACGAGTAGATGCCGGTGTCGTGACCGTCCGAAAAAACGGGACGCACCGCGTAATTGCCGATCGGCTCCAGCCCATTGAGCGTGACGTCGCGCTTGCCGGTTTGCAGCGTCTCCTGCCCCGGCCCGTGACCACGCACTTCCGCCGAGGGCGAGAGCACGCGCAGCAATTCGAACGGCAGGCGATAGGTCTTGCCGTCTTCGTAACCGAGTTCCAGCACCTTGGATGCGCGATGCAGCGTCAGGGAAACGGGAATCGGCGTGTCTTTCTCCAGCCCAGCCATGGTCTTGCTCCAGAAAATTCGGTCGCGGCGCCTGCCGGCAGAACCTCATGCAGCGCCTGGTGCCGTGCGTCATGCGATTCAACAGATGACGGATGCGACACATCGGCGGGCAGTATAGCCGCTCAGGCGTCAGCGGTCATGCCGACGGGCTTCGCGAAACCTACGCCGGCCACCCGGGAATTCGCTCCAATTCTGCCACGACGGCCTCACGCAGCGCAGGCAGCCACGCTGCGCGCTCGGCGAGCACCTCTGGCTGCACCTCACGCTGCGGCGCGCTCCAGACCGAGCCCGGGAAGTGGATGTCGTCGCGATAGCGAGGAATCACATGCCAGTGCACGTGCGGCACCATATTGCCCAGACTCGCGACGTTGACCTTGTGCGGCGACATCACCGTACGTTGTGCCGTCTCGACGGCAAACACCGCACGCATCACGTGCTCGCGCGCCGCCTGCGGCAGATCGCTCATCTCCGCCACGTGGTCATGCCAGATCACCCGGGCGAAGCCGGGATAGCCAGCCTCGTTGGCCAGCACCACGCGCAACACCGGATCGCGCCACAAGACTTCACCGCCGTCACCGGCGCAAAACGGACATTCCATGATCGTTCTTCCTCCCGTTACCACGGCGCCTCGCGCTTTCGCATCCGGCCCGGCATGAATCGCGCCGCCGGTGCCTGCCAGCGCTTGCCGGTGCCTGTCAGTGCTTTTTGCTCTTCTTGCGCTTGCCCGTGGCCGGATCGACCGGACCCAGAGCGAGTTCTGCAAAATCGATCTCGCTGAGCAGTTCGCGCAGCGTCTCGTCGTTGATGCGATGCGTGATGCGCAGCCGCGACAACTCCACGCGCTCCGCCTGCAACGCCGCGGCCCGCAGGCGACGCTCGACTTCGACCTCGCGCACGGCGCGCTCGCGCATCTCGTCGGTCGCCGTCGACGCATTGAGCGAGCGACGGTAACGCCCCATCACCCGCGCGGCAGCTTCCGCGCACACGGCCGTATCCAGCTCATCTCCCGACTTGGCGATCACCTTCTGCAATGATTCGACGGCCCGAATCGCCGCCTCCGACGCCGCCAGCCGCGCCTCGCCCATCTCACGATTGCGCGGGTCTTCGACCGGCCAGCGCACGCCGCGCAGCAAGACCGGCAAACCAAGACTGCCGCCGATGAGCGACAGCAGAATCACACCGGCTGCGAGGAAGATCAGCAGATCGCGCCCCGGAAACGGCGCGCCGCTCGGCAACGCCAGCGGTACCGAAAGCGCACCGGCCAGCGTCACGGCGCCACGCACGCCCGAGAGCGCCGTCACACCGGTAAAGCGGATGCCCGGCTTCATCGTGATTTCGCCACGACGCATGCCGAGGAAATACATCACGCGCCACGCCGCCCACACCCAGCAAAAGCGCAGCACGATCAGCGCCGCCGAGATCGCGCCGACGTAGAACATCAGCTCGCCCAGATTCACGAACGTGCCCCACAGATGCTCGCTCGGGCGCAGCGCCGCGCGCACGATATCCGGCAATTGCAGCCCGAGCAGCACAAACACCGCGCCGTTGAATACGAATTCGAGCATCGACCACACGCCGTTGCCGAGAATGCGCGTGGCGGTGCGGGTATTGAGCAGGTCGGTCGAACTCACCGTCATGCCGGCGGCCACAGCCGCCAGAATCCCCGAGAAACCGAAGTGTTCCGCCAGCAGATAGGCCGCGAACGGCATAAGCAGCAGAAGCAGCACGATGGTCGCGGGCTCTTCCGTCGAGGCGTCCATCACGCGGCGATGGAATTGCGTAAAGAGCCACGTCACGGCCCATCCGGCGAGCAGGCCACCCAGTGCGATCACGAAGAAAGAGAACGTGGCGTTACCGATGGAGAAGACGCCAGTCATCGCTGCCACCAGCGCGAACTTGAACGCGACGAGACCCGATGCGTCGTTCATCATCGCCTCGCCTTCGAGCACATGCATGAGCCGCGTGGGCATGCGCATGCGCCCGGTGAGGGCGGAGACGGCCACGGCATCGGTCGGCGAGAGCACGCCGCCGAGCGCGAACGCCACGGCGAGCGGAATCGACGGAATCATCCAGTGGATGAAGTACCCCACGCCGAGCACCGTGAAGATCACGAGGCCGAGCGCCATCGCGACGATCGGCACCCGCAGGTGCCAGAACTCGCGTTTGGGCATGCGCCAGCCATCAGCGAAGAGCAGCGGGGGGATGAACAGCAGGAAGAAAATCTCGGGGTCGAGATCGATGTGCAGCCCCGCGCCCGGGTAAGCGAGCGCGGCGCCCACGGCGATCTGCACGAGCGGCACGGGCAGGAATCTGACGAAGCTGACCAGCACGCCGGTCAGTGCCACCACGAACAGCAGGATGAGTGCTGTGTAGACTACCTCCATGCCACCTCCGTGGTCCGTCGCTCATGCATCGACTGCGGCATCGACTGCGGCATCGACTGCGGCATCGGCCACGTTCCCCGGAGGTTGTTGCCGGGCAGACATTGCATCAGACGAGCACGCGTTCGATACCGCCGTTGTTCGCATCCTTGACGTAGTCCACCAGCCACTGGTCGCCCAGCACGTGCTTGGCGATCTCGACGACGATGTAGTCGGCGGTCACGTCCGCGTCGTCGTTGTAGCGCGACAGACCTTGCAGGCACGACGGGCAGCTCGTCAGGATCTTGACGTCTTCCACCTTGCCGTCGGCACGCAGCTTGGCCGCGCCCTTGCGCATCTCCTCTTCCTTGCGGAAGCGGATCTGCGTCGAGATATCCGGACGCGTGACCGCCAGCGTTCCCGATTCGCCGCAGCACCGATCGTTCTTCTCGATCTTGTAGCCGTCGTTCTCGCTGCCCATCAACTGGTTCACGAGCTTGACCGGGTCCATCGTCTTGATCGGCGTGTGGCACGGGTCGTGATACATGTAGCGCGTACCGTTCACGCCTTCGAGCTTCACGTTCTTCTCAAGCAGGTATTCGTGGATGTCCACGATACGGCAGCCCGGGAAAATCTTCTCGAATTCATAGCCGGCGAGCTGATCGTAGCAAGTGCCGCACGACACCACCACGGTCTTGATGTCGAGGTAGTTCAGCGTGTTGGCCATGCGGTGGAACAACACGCGGTTGTCCGTCACGATCTTCTCGGCCTTCTCGCCCTGCCCCGACCCGCGTTGCGGATAGCCGCAGCAAAGATAGCCCGGCGGAAGCACCGTCTGCACGCCCACGTGCCAGAGCATCGCCTGCGTGGCGAGACCGACCTGCGAGAACAGACGCTCCGAGCCGCAGCCCGGGAAGTAGAACACCGCTTCCGAATCGACCGTCGTGGCCTTCGGGTTGCGGATGATCGGCACCACCTTGTTGTCTTCGATGTCGAGCAGCGCACGCGCCGTCTTCTTCGGCAGGTTGCCCGGCATCTTCTTGTTGACGAAGTGGATCACCTCTTCGCGCAGCGGCGGCTTGCCGACCGTTGCCGGCGGATGCGCCGTCTGCTTCTTCGCGATCTTCTTGAAGACGTCCGCACCGAAACGCTGCGCCTTGTAGCCCCAGTCGATCATCACCTTGCGGGTGATGTTGATCGTCTCCGGGTTGGTCGCGTTCAGGAAGAACATACCGGCAGCCGCGCCCGGGTTGAACTTCTTCTTGCCCATCTTGCGCAGCAGGTTGCGCATGTTCATCGTCACGTCGCCGAAGTCGATCTTCACCGGGCAGGGCGTGGCGCACTTGTGGCAGACCGTGCAGTGATCGGCCACGTCGTTGAACTCGTCCCAGTGCTTGATCGACACGCCGCGGCGCGTCTGTTCTTCGTACAGGAACGCCTCGATGAGCAGCGACGTTGCGAGAATCTTGTTACGCGGGCTGTACAGCAGGTTCGCGCGCGGCACGTGCGTGGCGCACACCGGCTTGCACTTGCCGCAGCGCAGGCAGTCCTTCACGCTGTCGGCGATCGCGCCGATGTCCGACTGCTGCATGATCAGCGATTCGTAGCCCATGAGCCCGAAGCTTGGCGTATAGGCATTGCGCAGATCGGCGGGCAGTTCGGGCAGATTGAGCAACTTGCCCTTGTTGAAGCGCCCTTCCGGGTCCACGCGCAGCTTGTACGCGCGGAATTCGCCGATTTCGGCTTCCGTCAGGAACTCTAGCTTGGTGATGCCGATACCGTGTTCGCCCGAGATCACGCCGTCGAGCGAGCGCGCGATGTCCATGATGCGGGCCACGGCCTTGTGCGCATCCTGGAGCATCTCGTAGTTGTCCGAGTTCACCGGGATGTTGGTGTGCACGTTGCCGTCGCCGGCGTGCATGTGCAGTGCGACGAACACACGACCGTGCAGCACGCGCTTATGAATGGCCTGCGCTTCGTCGAGGATCGGCTTGAACTCGCCGCCGGTGAAGATCTGACGCAGTTCCGCGCGGATCTCCTGCTTCCACGACACGCGTACCGTGCGGTCCTGAAGCAGATCGATGAGGCGCGTTTCCGGCTGCTTGTTCAGACGGTCGTTCAGCGCGACGTTGATGTCGCGAATGCCGTGACGGTTGAGCAGCGGAATCGCCTCGGCCAGCGGCATCTCGAAGTTCTCGCGCAGATACTCCCAGCGCCCACGGATCTGGCGCAGCATCGTCAGCGCCGTCTGCACACGGTCTTCGAGCAGTTCGGCCGACGGAATCTCGTTCGCGTCGTCCGTCTTGCCGAGCGGCAGATTGCCGGCTTCGAAGAACGCTTCGAGGGCGTCGACCAGTTGCAGCTTGTTCTTGAGCGACAACTCGATGTTGATGCGCTCGATGTGATCCGTGTACTCGCCCATACGGTGCAGCGGAATCACCACGTCTTCGTTGATCTTGAAGGCGTTCGTGTGACGCGCGATCGCCGCCGTGCGCGAGCGGTCGAGCCAGAACTTCTTGCGCGCCTCGGCCGACACGGCGACGAACCCTTCGCCGCTCTTGCCGTTGGCCATGCGGATCACTTCCGACGTCGCCTGGGCGACCGCGTTGTCGTCGTCGCCAACGATATCGCCGATCAGCACCATCTTCGGGAACGCGTTGCGCTTCGACTTCGTGGCGTAGCCCACGGCGCGCAGATAACGCTCGTCCAGATGCTCCAGACCCGCGAGAATCGCGCCACCGGCGGCCGTCTGCGCGAACATGTAGTCCTTGATTTCGACGATGCTCGGAATCGCTTCCTTCGCCTGACCGAAGAACTCCAGACACACCGTGCGCGTGTGCGCCGGCATCTTGTGCAGAATCCAGCGCGCGCTCGTGATCAGACCGTCGCAGCCTTCCTTCTGGATACCCGGCAGGCCGGCGAGGAACTTGTCCGTGACGTCCTTGCCGAGGCCTTCCTTGCGGAAGCGCCGGCCTTCGATTTCCAGCAGTTCGGTCTTCAGGAGTGCGGCGCCCGGCGCCTGATTGCCGTCGTACCACTTCAGTTCGAAGCGGGCGACCGGAATGTCGTGAATCTTGCCGAGGTTGTGATCGAGACGCGTGACTTCCAGCCAGTTGCCCTGCGGATCGACCATGCGCCACCAGGCGAGGTTATCCAGCGCCGTGCCCCACAGCACGGCCTTCTTGCCGCCGGCGTTCATGGCCACGTTGCCGCCGATGCACGAGGCGTCGATCGACGTCGGGTCCACCGCGAAGACCAGCCCGGCACGCTCGGCGGCTTCCGCCACACGGCGAGTCACCACGCCGGCGCCCGAGAAGATCGTGCCGACGAGCTTGTCGACGCCCGGCAGTTGCAGGTATTCGACCTCGTCGAGCTGTTCGAGTTTTTCCGTATTGATGACGGCCGAGAACGGCGTGAGCGGAATCGCGCCGCCGGTATAGCCGGTGCCGCCCCCACGCGGAATCACGGTCAGACCGAGTTCGAAGCAGCCCTTCACCAGCGATGCCATTTCCGCTTCGCTGTCCGGCGTGAGCACCACGAACGGATATTCCACGCGCCAGTCGGTGGCGTCCGTCACGTGCGAGACACGCGACAGGCCGTCGAACTTGATGTTGTCGCTGGCGGTCGTGCGGCCGAGCACCTTCTTCGCGCGACGGCGCAGTTCGGCCATCTTCTCGAACTCGGCGGCGAACTCGGCCACGGCGCGACGGGCGGCCACTTCCAGTTGCTCGACGCGCGCGGCACGATCGCGGCCGTGCGTGTCGGCGTGTTGAGCCACGTCGGCACGGCGACGCTTGTCGATCTCGTTCAAACGGTGGTCGAGCGCGTCGATCAGCAGCTTGCGGCGCTTCGGATTGTCCAGCAGGTCGTCTTGCAGATACGGATTGCGGCGCACGACCCAGATGTCGCCGAGCACTTCGTACAGCATGCGCGCCGAGCGGCCGGTACGGCGTTCGGCACGGAGTTCGTCGAGGATGGCCCAGGCGTCCGCGCCGAGCAGGCGCATGACGATTTCGCGATCCGAAAACGACGTGTAGTTGTAAGGAATTTCACGCAGACGTGGCGGGTGAGCGGCTACGGCATGTTTAGCGTCGTGCGGCTCGAAGGCAGGCAAGGGTGCGTTCATCTTGTCGGGCTCGTCAGTGCGGCGGTGCATCCGCCGTCGGCGTTCGTCTCGCGAGACGCGCCGAAAGTCAAAATCGGGTGTGCGCTGAAAATGCCGGCCGCTCGCGCAAAGGGTATGCGCGGGCCGGCAACAGTCGATCTACGGTCAACGAGATCGACGACTGCCGTGCGAAGACGTCGATGACGAGTCGTGTTCGGTCATCGAGCAGAAGCACAGGGGGGTGAGGCAGTTGGTGCGCATGCCCAGATCTTTCTTCCGGCTTGGGAAAGTGTTGGTAGGGGAATGTAGGTCGAATTGTACTTCATTGCACCGCAACACGTCGGCGCCGCGCTGAAATCCTCGTCCCGGTGCGCCGATCCCCTCCGAATCCCCGCTTTGACGCGAGCGCGACAGCCTCATCGCAGCGTTGACACCGCCTTCACGACCGCCACTCCCAGCAATCGCCATCGTCACTTTCACATTAAAAGTCGACCGCTATATCCGTTTAGATACAACGACTTGCGACGCACTTGTGAACTGAAATTTCCAACGAATGGGAGTATGTTCTAGCCGTCCCCCGATTCATCCGCCCCCATCCACCCATCAAGAGGTGCATCTATGGCTTCGTTCCAACTGAACGGCAAACCGGTGAAGGTCGACGTCGACCCCGCCACTCCCCTGCTCTGGACCCTGCGCGACGCGCTCAACATGACCGGCACCAAGTTCGGCTGCGGCATGGCGTTGTGTGGGGCCTGCACCGTCCACATGGACGGCGCGCCCATCCGAAGCTGCATCACGCCGGTCTCCGCCGTCGAAGGCAAGAAGATCACCACCATCGAAAACGTCGGCGCCGACCCCGTCGGCCGTGCCGTGCAGGACGCCTGGGTCAAGCACGACGTGCCCCAGTGCGGCTACTGCCAGAGTGGCCAGATCATGTCCGCCACCGCGTTGCTGCGTGAGAACAAGACGCCCAACGACGAGCAGATCGACGCCGCCATGGCCGGCAACATCTGCCGTTGCGGCACCTACGCCCGCATTCGCGCGGCCATCAAAGACGCCGCGTCGTCGCTGGCCTGAGACGAGGAGACACCGACATGCGTCAACTTCGTTTCTCCCAATACCCCGGCGTTGCCGTGGGCGACTTCGCGGGCGTGAGCCGTCGCGGCTTCCTGAAGACGTCGGCCATCGCGGCAGGCGGCCTGATGCTCGAAATGTCGTTGCCGGGCCTCATGCGCACGGCCAACGCACAGGGCGCGCCCGCAGCCCCCGTCGTGCCGTCGGCCTTCGTCCACATTGCGCCGGACGACACGGTCACCATCCAGGTCAACCGTCTCGACTTCGGTCAGGGCGTGCAGACCGCGCTGCCGATGCTCGTCGCTGAAGAACTCGACTGCGACTGGGGCAAAGTGCGCGGCGAGCTGGCCCCTGCGGGCGACGCTTACAAGGATCCGATCTTCGGCATCCAGATGACGGGCGGCTCGGGCACCATCGCGCACTCTTGGATGCAGTACCGGCGCATCGGGGCGTCCGCACGCGCCATGCTGATCGCGGCAGCCGCGCAGCAATGGAAGGTGCCGGCCGATCAGTTGCGCACCGAAAACGGTGTGGTGCTCGGACCGAACGGCAAACGCGCCACCTACGGCAGCCTGGCCGCCCGCGCACAGGCACTGCCCGTGCCGGCCAACGTCGCGCTCAAGGACCCGGCGACGTTCCGCCTGCTCGGCAAGCCGACGCGCCGACTCGACGCCAAGGCCAAGTCGACCGGCACGCCGATGTACGGCATGGACTTCAAGCTGCCGAACCTCAAGGTGGCGGTCGTGGCGCGTCCGCCGGTGTTCGGCGCCAAGGTGAAAAGCTTCGACGCCAAGGCTGCGAAAGCCATCAAGGGTGTGCGCGACGTGCTCGAAATTCCGGACGACCGTGGCGGCACTGCCGTCGCTGTGATCGCCGACGGCTACTGGCAAGCCAAGACCGGCCGCGACGCGCTCAAGGCCGAATGGGACACCAGCGGCGTCGAACATGTCGACACGACCCAGCAGTTGGCCAAGTTCAAGGAAATGGCCAAGACGCCGGGCATCGTCGCCATCGACACCGACGTCTCCAGGCTCAAGGGCGCGCCCAAGACCCTCGTCGCCGAATACAGCTTCCCGTATCTCGCCCATGCGCCGATGGAGCCGCTGAACTGCACCGTGCAGCTCTCCGACAAGGGTGCGGAAGTGTGGACCGGCACCCAGTTCCAGACCGTCGATCAGGCGGCCATGGCGCGCACGCTGGGTCTGAAGCCCGAGCAGGTCAAGCTGCACACGCTGATGGCGGGCGGCGGCTTCGGCCGTCGTGCCGTGCCGACGTCCGACTACGGCGTGGAAGCCGCGCAGGTCGCGAAAGCGTGGCGTGGCGCGGGGCATCGCGAGCCGGTCAAGGTCATCTGGAGCCGTGAAGACGACATCCATGGCGGCTACTACCGTCCGATGTACGTTCACCGCGCCGAGATCGGTCTCGACGCCAAGGGCAACGTGCTGGCGTGGAATCACACCATCGTCGGCCAGTCGATCCTGCAAGGCACCCCGTTCGAGCCGATGATGGTCAAGAACGGCGTCGACGCCACCAGCGTCGAAGGCGTGTCCGGCACACCGTACGCGGTCCCGTTGCGTCTCACGCTGCACAGCCCGAAGGTCAACGTACCGGTGTTGTGGTGGCGTTCCGTGGGCAATACGCACACGGCGTTCGTCATGGAAACACTCATCGACGAACTGGCGAAGAACGCCGGTCAGGACCCGGTCGCGTACCGATACTCGCTGCTTGGCGACAAGCATCCGCGTCACCGTGCGGCGTTGGCGCTGGCTGTCGAGCGTTCGGGTTATGGCAAGACCAAGTTGCCGGAAGGACAGGCATGGGGCGTGGCGGTGCACGAGTCGTTCGACTCCGTGGTGGCGTACGTCGTCGTGGCGGAGATGCGCAACAATGCGCCGCGACTGGTCAGTGCCGTGGCGGGTGTGCATTGCAACTTCGCAGTCAATCCGTTGACGGTGGCGGCGCAGGTCGAGGGGGCGGCGTTGATGGGGCTGGGCACGACATTGCCGGGTGCGGCGATCACCATGAAGGATGGCGAAGTCGAGCAGAGCAACTTCCACCAGTACACGGTGGCGCGTCTGACCGACATGCCGGAGATCAGTGTCCACGTGGTGAGTTCGGGCGACGCCCCGACGGGCATGGGTGAGCCGGGATTGCCGCCGCTGGCGCCGGCGTATGCGAATGCGGTGGCGGTGTTGACGGGCAAGCGTCTGCGCGCGTTGCCGTTCGACGTCACGAGCGCGTAAGCCAGAAACCGCCCGTTAGCGCAAAAAGAAGGTGGGGCCCGGGAAAGCATGGCAGTCAGCCGGACCGGGGCCCCCTTCTGAACCGAGTTGGGTTTATGTCTGAGGGGCGGACGGGGGCCCCGGTCCGGCCTCCGGACTAAAGCAGAACCGCCTCAAACGCGAAAAGAAGGAAAGAAGGGACAGTCCTGCCGGCGCACTCATCCAACTAATAAGTGTTTGAACGGCGCGAAGATGCCCTGCCAGAACGACTCGGGCACGCGCAGCATCAGATAAGTGATGGTGATGTAGCGCAGCGTCTTGCCGATAGCGATATAGACGAGGCATGAGCGCCATGACAGGCGCAGCCATCCGGCGACGGTACAGAGCGGATCGCCGACCACGGGCAGCCACGACAGCAGCAGCAGGGGTGGGCCGAAGCGGCGCATCCAGCGGTGATAGCGTTCGTTCATGGGCGCGCGGCCTTCGGCAGCTGCCTTCGCGTCGCCCTTCGCGCCGGGCATCGTCATTTCCGCCGTCATCGTGCCGCCCGAGCCGAGTGAGCCGAGTGAGGCGGCAGCACGCGCATGCGCCCGCCGACGTGCCTTGAGCCGCACGTAAGCGCGTCGCGCCGCGAACCCCATCCACCAATCCAGCATGCCGCCGAGCGTATTGCCGACGCTCGCCACCGCGATGGCCGGCCAGAACATGTGCGGATTGAGCGCCACGTAGCCGAACAGCGCAGGCTCCGAGCCCATCGGCAGCAGCGTGGCCGAGAGAAACGACACGAGAAAAATCGCGGGCAGCCCCACGCCGGGCAGTGTCAAAACGCCCAGCAGCCAGGTGATGAACGACTCCATGCAACTCCGGTAAAAAAACGAAAACCCATCGAAAGCCATCGCGAACGCGCCCATCCCAACCGGCCAGACGGTCGGCCAATGTCGCCGCGAAGGCGTGCACACGCGTTTGGCAGAAACGAAAAGTCTGGCGCATAATGCATGCCCATGACCCGACCTTCGACGCCGCCCGTGGCCATTCTACTGGCAGGCGGACTCGGTACCCGCTTCGACGCGGCGGGGCGCCGGAACAAGCTGCTCGCGCCGCTGCCCGGAGATCCCCTGAACCGACCCGTTGCCCTCGCCAGCGCCCACGCGCTGCTGGCGGCATTGCCGCGCGTGATCGCGGTGGTGCGCCCGGATTCGGCCGAGCTGGAGAACGTGCTCTTGCAGGCGGGTTGTGAAGTCGTCATGAGCCACGCCACCAAGCGTGGCATGGGCGCGACCCTGGCCGCCGGCATTCAGGCCGCGACCGACGAAGCGCCGCCCCCCGGGCTCGAACATCTCGATGGCTGGCTCGTCGCGCTGGCCGACATGCCGTTCATTCATCCGAATACCTTGCGTGCCGTGTCGAACGGGCTCACCTCGCCCGACGCCATCGTCGCACCGAGTTATCAGGGACAGCGCGGCCATCCGGTCGCCTTCGGTTCCGCCTATACCCCGCGTCTGGCCGCCCTCGATGGCGATGTCGGCGCGCGCGACCTGCTGATTAGCGAGCACATTACGATCGTCGATGTCGACGACGCCGGAATCGTGCGCGACATCGACACCCCCGACGACCTAAGCTAGGGCGCGCACTCTCCTTTCCCGTTTTTCCCCGAAAGACTTAGCGCGACCGCCCCGGCGGACGTGCTGGTCTATCATTGTCCTTTTGTTCCTTGATGTGCCTAACCTGAAGAAGCCTTAAATCATGTCCGACGCAGCTCCCGACTACCTGAAGAAGATCCTGACCGCCAAAGTCTACGACGTCGCCCACGAGAGCGAACTCGAGCAGGCCCGCACGCTCTCGATGCGCCTGCACAATCGAATTTATCTCAAGCGCGAAGACAACCAGACGGTGTTCTCCTTCAAGATTCGGGGCGCGTACAACAAGATGGCGAACCTGACCGACGACGAACGTGAGCGCGGCGTGCTCACGGCCTCCGCCGGCAACCACGCGCAGGGTGTCGCGTACTCGGCCGCGCGTCTGGGCTGCAAGGCCGTCATCGTCATGCCGGTGACCACCCCGCAGGTCAAGATCGACGCCGTGCGCACCCATGGCGGACGCGCCGTCGAAGTCGTGCTCGCGGGCGACTCGTACAGCGACGCCTTCGCCCACGCCATGACGCTGCAAGCCGAGCGCGGGCTGACCTTCGTGCCGCCGTTCGACGATCCCGACGTCATCGCCGGTCAGGGCACCATCGGTATGGAAATCCTGCGTCAGCATCAAGGTCCGCTGCACGCCATCTTCGTGCCGATCGGCGGCGGTGGACTCGCCGCCGGCGTGGCCGCGTACGTCAAGTCCGTGCGCCCCGAAATCAAGGTCATCGGCGTGCAATCCGTCGATTCGGACGCGATGGCGCAGTCCATCCACGCCGGTGAGCGCATTCTGTTGAACGACGTCGGCCTCTTTGCCGACGGCACTGCCGTCAAATACGTCGGCGAAGAAACCTTCCGTCTGTGCAGCGAGTATCTCGACGAAGTCGTGCGCGTGGACACCGACCAGCTTTGCGCCGCCATCAAGGATGTGTTCCAGGACACCCGCAGCGTGCTGGAGCCGTCGGGCGCGCTGTCCGTGGCCGGCGCCAAGCTTTATGCCGAGCGCGAGAAGCTCAAGGGCGAGACGCTCGTCGCCATCACGTCCGGCGCGAACATGAACTTCGACCGCCTGCGCTTCGTTGCCGAGCGCGCCGAAGTCGGTGAAGCGCGCGAAGCGGTCTTCGCCGTCACCATTCCGGAAGCGCGCGGCAGCTTCAAGCGCTTCACCGAAGTGGTGGGTAGCCGCAACGTGACCGAGTTCAACTACCGAATTAGCGAAGCCTCGAGCGCCCACATCTTCGTGGGCATCCAGATGCACAACCGCGACGAAGGCGAGCGTATCCGTTCGGGCTTCGAGCGTCACGGCTTCCCCACGCTCGATCTGTCCAACGACGAACTGTCCAAGCAGCACATCCGCTACATGGTCGGCGGACGCTCGGCACTGGCCAGCAACGAAGTGCTGTTCCGCTTCGAGTTTCCGGAGCGTCCGGGCGCGCTGATGAAATTCCTCTCGGCCATGAGCCCGAACTGGAACATCAGCCTGTTCCACTACCGGAATCAGGGCGCGGACTACAGCAACATCCTCGTGGGCATGCAGGTGCCGGACGACGACAAGGCCGAGTTCCGCGACTTCCTCGCAACGCTCGGCTATCCTTACTGGGACGAAAGCAACAACCCCGTGTACAAGCTGTTCCTCGGGTAAGCCGCCGATTACAGACTTCACGGCCTCGTCACTCACTACCCGACAGGACATCACCGCCACCATGCCGATCACGCTCGAGAACAAACTCGTTGTCGCGATATCCTCGCGCGCGCTGTTCGACTTCGAAGAAGAGAACCGCGTGTACGAGGCCGGCGTGGCGAGCGGCGACGACCAGTCGTACATGCAGTATCAGCTCGACCGCATCGACAAGCCGGCCCCGGCCGGCGTCGCCTTCCCGCTCGTGCAGAAGCTGCTCGCTTTCAATCGCGGCAGCGACACCAGCGGCGGTGGCGCGAGCGACGGTCACCGCGTGGAAGTCGTGGTGCTCTCGCGCAACGATCCCGTGAGCGGCATGCGGGTGTTCCGCTCGGCGCGGCAGTTCGATCTCAAGATCGAACGCGGGGTCTTCACACGCGGGCGCGACCCCTTCGGCTACCTCAACGCGCTGGGGGCGCACCTGTTCCTCTCGGCCAACGAGCGCGACGTGCGCAGCGCCCTCGCCGCCGGTTTCCCGGCGGCGCGCGTGTATCCCGACTCCGCGAAAAAGGCCGAGCTGCATCCGGACGAAATCCGCATCGCCTTCGATGGCGACGCCGTGCTCTTCTCCGACGAAGCCGAGCGGGTCTTCCAGCGCAACGGCCTCGACGCCTTCCAGCAACACGAAACCGAGCGCGCCGCCACACCGCTGCCGCCCGGACCGTTCAAGCCGCTGCTGCTGGCCTTGCACCGTCTGCAAACCCTGGCGGGCCACGAAGTGCCGGTGAAAATCCGTACGGCGCTCGTCACGGCACGCTCGGCGCCCGCGCACGAACGCGCCATCCGCACGTTGATGGACTGGAAAATCGACATCGACGAGGCGATGTTTTTGGGCGGGCTGGACAAAGGCGCATTCCTGCGCGAGTTCGAGCCCGATTTCTTCTTCGACGATCAGACACGCCACTGCGAATCGGCCGCCCGGGTCAGCCCGACCGGCCATGTCATCAGTGGCATCGCCAATCATGACCACGCCTGAACAATCCACGCTCGGCAAAGAAGTTGCCTACACCGAGCACTACGACCCGTCGCAACTCTTTCCGATCGCCCGTGCCCCGGCACGCGCCCAGATCGGCGTGCCGGAAACGCTGCCGTTCTTCGGTGCCGACATCTGGAACGGTTACGAACTCTCCTGGCTCAACGACAAGGGCAAGCCGCAGATCGCACTGCTCAAGGCCGTGGTGCCGGCCGACTCGCCGTTCATCATCGAATCGAAGTCGTTCAAGTTGTATCTGGGGTCGTTTGCACAGACGAAGCTCGCCAATCTGGACGCAGCGCGCGCGCTAATTCAACAGGATCTGTCCGAGGCGGCCGGTGCGCCCGTGCAGGTCCGGCTCACGGATCCGAGCGGCTTCGGCAAGCTACAGCTCGACGAACTCGACGGCCTGCTCGTGGACCGTCTCGACATCGATACCGACGTCTACGTACCCGACGCCTCACTGCTCACCGCCGCCTTCGACGAACAGCACGTGGAAGAGACGCTCGTCTCCAACCTGCTCAAGTCGAATTGCCCGGTGACCGGCCAGCCCGACTGGGGCAGCCTGCAAATTCGTTACGTCGGCCCGCCGATCGATCAGGCAGGGCTGCTCAAGTACGTGATTTCTTATCGACGTCACACCGGCTTCCACGAGCAGTGCGTGGAAGGGATCTTCATGGACATCCTGAACCGGTGCAAGCCGAGCCAGCTCGCGGTCTACGCGCGCTACACGCGACGCGGCGGCCTCGACATCAATCCGTTCCGCACCAACTTCACGCTGCCGATGCCGGACAACGCGCGCACGGCACGTCAGTAACACCTTGGTAAAAAATGGCGACGGGCTGCCCGGGCCCGTCGCCAATCCGCGCTATCCAGGCGCGGCCTCCTGCAAGTCCTGACCTTGTGAGCACCCGGCCACGCTGCGCAAGTCGATCTGCCGCAGCATCAGCCCAGGTAGTGGAGATAGCCGAGACGGGCCATCATCTGTAACGCTGCATTCCTTACGCCCACATATTTCGGCTGCCCGTCGCACCGGTGCAGCGCTTCCTTCATCGCCCGGCGCGCCGCGTCGAACTGCCGCAACTCGACGAGACACTCCCCCACGCGATACATCGCTCCCGGGGCGTCCTCGTCCATGAGCGCCGCCGCCATGAACAGCGGCAGCGCCACCTTCGGTTCGCCGTAACGCTGCACCGAGAGCGCGAGCGCCACCGCGTAATCCGCCGTCAACGGACACGCCGACAGCAGCGGCGCGAAGCACTCGATGGCATGCGCGAAATCGCCCCGTTCGAACGCGCCGTAGCCGCAGCGATACGCGGCGTCGCATTGGCTCGCGTCCCACGCGCCGGGGCGTGGCATATCCATCGCGTCGTGCAGCGAGCGGGCGTCGCCCAGCAAACCCAACGCGACATCGATCTCCCGTGCGACGGATGTCGATGACGGTGCCTCGGGCGGCGGTATTTCTAACGCACGCACGCCGAACGCCCTCACGAGCGCGCCCCTGGGCGCGACGATTCGAATTGCACACGCGTGCTGAACGCCCCCCAATCCTGCTCGGCCCGCCGCCGCTCCTTCACGGACAGGCACACCTGACTGAGTCCGAACGTCACGACGAGCGACGACAGAACCGCCAGCCCGCCGCACAGCCCGAACTCAACCCAGCGATCCGCATCGGCACCGTCAGGCGCTTCGACTTCGGCGGCCGCCTGAACCGAGAGGTACGCACTGCTCGCCAGTCCCGCCACCCCCAATACCGTGACGGCCAGCCCGGTGAGCCCCGAGGCATACCCCGCCCGGGACAAACGGCTCAGGGTCTGCGACCGCAAGCGGACATCGTCCGGCGTGGGCGGGAAGTCGATCGTGATGCGGGCGTCGTCTGCCGATTCAATCGCGGCACGGTGTATCCGTGCGCTCGATCCAGTGCCGTCAATGGGTGTTGTTCTCACCATCCGCCTCCTGTCAGGTTAGGAAGCTGAAGACTGCGGGTGACAAAATTGCGCCGCCATCGAAGGCGGACCGTAACCTTTGCGAAACGGAAACCGAAGTGCCCGTCAATGCAAAATCTCGCGACATAAAAAAGCCGACGTTCGACGTCGGCCTCTTCCCGCAGCACAACAGACACCGCAGCTTACGCAGCCGGTTTCTTATAGGCGACGCAGTCCACTTCGACCTTGCAGTCGATGACCATGCTCGACACGACGCAGGCGCGTGCGGGCGGATGATCGCCGAAGTATTCCTTGAAGACCTTGTTGAACGACGCGAAATCGCGCGGATCGTCGAGCCACACGCCAATACGCATGACATGCTCGGTGCCGTAACCGGCTTCCGTCAGAATCGCGATCATGTTCTGGATGGCCTGATGCGACTGGGCGACGATGCCCCCATCGATCACTTCGCCGTCTTTCATCGGGGTCTGGCCCGACACGAACAGGAAACCGTCAGCCTCGGTTGCGCGTGCGAACGGCATACGCTGGCCACCCGTGCCCTGTCCGCCTTCCACGCCATATCGTTTGATGCTCATCATCACTCCTTTCAACGAATCGTTTTCGACAATTTCGGTTCACAGCACCGGCTGCGGCGTGCCACGACGCACGAAGCGTCCGGCGCGCGCATTCTGCGTCGGCGCACGGTCCTGCCACGACAGCACGCCGTTCACCCACACGGCCGAAATGCCATACGCGGGCTGCATCGGATCGGTGAATGTCGCCGCATCGGCCACGGTGGCCGGATCGAACAGGACCAGATCGGCCCAATAACCTTCGCGCACGAAACCGCGCTCGGTGAGACCGAAGCGCTCGGCCGACAGCCCCGTCATCTTGTGGACGGCCTCGGCGAGCGGGAACAGCGCCTGCTCACGGCTGTAGCGTCCCAGCACGCGGGGGAACGCCCCCCACAGACGCGGATGCGGCAGCGGATCGTTCGGCAGCCCGTCGGAGCCGACAACCGTCGCCGGGTGACGCAAGATGCGCTGCACGTCGGCTTCCTCCATGCAGTGATACACGGCGCCGGCCGGTTGCAGACGCTTCGCCGCTTCCATCAGATCCACGCCCCACTCGGCGGCAATCGTCGCGAGCAGCTTGCCGCCTTGGTCCGGATGCGCTTGCGACCACGTCACGAGAATGTCGAAGTCGTCGGTGACCTGCTTGAGATCGAGCGTCGACGAGCTTGCCGTGTACGGATAGCAATCACAGCCCACCGGCTGGAAGCGTTGCGCCTTGTCGAGCGCTTCGAGAATTTCGGTGCTGCGTCCCCAGTTCTCGACGCCTGCACACTTCAGATGCGAGACGACCACCGGCACGCGCGCATGACGGCCGATGCGGAACGCTTCATCGAGCGCCTCCAGGATCTCGGCGAACTCGGTGCGCAAGTGCGTCGCGTAAAGACCGCCAGCCTCGGCCAACGGCTCGGCGAGCGCGAGGACTTCCTCGGTCGGCGCGGCGTTCGCATTGGCGTAGGCCAGCCCCGTCGACAGCCCCAATGCGCCGTTGGCAAGCGCCTCGCGAAGCTGCTCGCGCATGCCGTCGATTTCGGCTTCGGTCGCCGCACGATCGAGGCGGTCCATGTGGTTGTTGCGCAGCGCGGTGTGGCCGATCAGCGCGGCCACGTTGATCGCCGGTTGCGCCTTCTCGAGCGCATCGACATACACTTTGAACGTCGGATACTGGAATGCGCCGGCTTCGCCAAGCAGGTTCATCGGATCGGGCGGATCGCCCTTTAGGGTGACCGGCGACGCGCTGATGCCGCAATTGCCGACGACGACCGTCGTCACGCCTTGCGAGAGCTTCGGCGTCATTTCCGGGGCCCGCACGACGTTCGTGTCGTCGTGTGTATGAACGTCGATGAAGCCGGGACTGAGCACGTTGCCGTCGCCGTCAATACGTTGTGCGGCTTGCCAACCCGACAAGTCACCGGCTTGAGCGATGATGTGAATCCGGCCGTCGCGCAGCGCGACGTCAAAGCGAGCGTCCGTCATGGGCGCGCCGGAGCCGTCGGCCAGACGCACGTTGGCGATGAGGGTGTCGACCGTGCGATCGGCGAGATTTGCGAGGCGGTCAGTCATGTCAGTCTCCCAGAGGCTGACGATCGCCGCCGCCCCGATGCGTGTCGAGCACATATTTGATTCGTCGCAACAGCGCCTGGCTCTGCGGCTTGGCGAGCAACGCCAGTTCCGTAGCCAGCACGTCCATGGCGAGCAGCATCGCGTAACGCGACGACGACGGTTTGAAAATGAAATCCGTTTCCAGCGCGCGGATCGGCAGCACTTCGTCGGCCAGCGCCGCGAGCGGCGAGCCCGTCGCCGTGATCGCCACCACTTGCGCACCGTATTCCCGTGCGATCTCGCACGTCGACACCAGCTCGGGCGTGTGACCGCTCACCGAGAACGCCAGCACGACGTCTTCGCGCGCCAGCGTGCCGGCGACCATGCGGGCCAGCACCGCATCCTGATAGCTCGCGACCGGACGGCCGAGCCGCACCAGCCGGTAACGCGCTTCGTCCGCCATGAGCGACGATCCGCCGCCCATCCCGAACGCGTAGATCATGCGAGCGAACAGCAGTCGCTGCGCCGCGCGACGCACCGCCTCCGGCTTGATGAGGCCGCGATGGACTTGCAGCGTCGTCTGGATATCGTCGGCGATACGGTCGATGGTCTCCCCTGCGCCTTCCTGCGCGTTGGCGGCATTCGCGCCGAGAAAGCGCTGACCGACGACGGCTGCCTGCGCGAGTCGCAACTTGAGATCGCGCACATCGCGGCAGCCCATCGCCTTGGCGAAGCGCGTCACGCTGGCTTCGCTCACGCCGGCGCGCTCGGCAAGCACGTTGATCGACGCCGCCGCCGCGCCCGCCACGTCCTCCAGTACCACCTGGGCGACTTTGCGTTCCGCCTGACTGAGGACGTCGCTGCGTTCGGCAACGCGCGTCACGATATCGAAAGTTTCGGCCATATCTCGGGTCCGTATGGCGTCTCGGGGCGTCGCGAGGCGTCGCCAGAGCCGGTTTTGAAAGTTTTGAGACGTTTTTTGGTACTTTATAACAAATCTGTCAAACGCTGGTAATTAAACGTTATTATAGGGACCATCCGGCAATCGTCGGCGCACCGAACCGTGGAGGATTCTCAATGAGTGATACAAACTATCAGCATGGCATGATCGATACCCTCAACAAGGGTCTGGGTGCGCTGGACGCCCCGCGCGCGCCCTCGGCGACGACCGGTCTGGGCTGGAACCTGCTGAACGAAGACCTCAGCCTGCCGACAGCCGTACTCTACGAAGACAAGATCCGTCACAACCTGGCGTGGATGCAGCGTTTCGTTCACGAGTACGGCGTGAAGCTCGCCCCGCACGGCAAGACGACGATGGCGCCGAAGCTGTTCCGCCGCCAGCTCGACGGTGGCGCGTGGGGCATCACGCTCGCCACGGCGCAGCAGACCTTTGCGGCGTATCACCACGGCGTGCGACGTGTGCTCATGGCGAACCAGCTCGTGGGCAAGCGCAACATGACGATGATTGCCGACCTGCTCAAGGACACCGATTTCGAATTCTTCTGTCTGGTGGATTCGGCCGCAGCCGTCGAGCATCTGGGTCACTTCTTCCGCGCGCGCGGACAGACGATTCAGGTCCTCATCGAGTTGGGCGTGACGGGCGGACGCACCGGCGTGCGCGATGCCGCCCAACAACAAGCGGTGCTCGATGCACTCGCGCAGTATCACGACGCCGTGAAGCTGGCAGGCGTGGAAGTCTATGAAGGCGTGCTCAGCACCGAAGCGGATATCCGTGCGTTCCTGCAACGCGCGGTGAGCATCACGCGCGAGTTGATCGCAGCGGGTCGCATCGAGCGTTCGCCGGCGGTGCTCTCGGGTGCGGGTTCGGCCTGGTATGACGTGGTGGCCGATGAATTCGCGCACAAGGATGTGGGCGCGCCGCTGGACGTCGTGCTGCGTCCGGGCTGCTATCTCACGCATGACGTGGGCATCTACAAGGCGGCGCAGGCACAGATCGCCACGCGCAATCCGATCGCGAAGCAGATGCGTTCGCAACTGCAACCGGCGCTGCAACTCTGGGCCTACGTCCAGTCGATTCCGGAACCGGAGCGCGCGATCATCGCGCTTGGCAAGCGCGATGCGGCCTTCGACGCGGGCATGCCGGAACCGGCGCAGCAGTTCCGTCCGGGCGAAAGCAAGGCGCCGCGTGCGACGCCCGAGCATTGGGAAATCACGGGCATGATGGATCAGCACGCGTACCTGCGCATTGCGCCGGGCGACGACATCCGCGTTGGCGACATGATCGCGTTCGACATCTCGCATCCGTGCCTGACGTTCGACAAGTGGCGTCACCTGCCGGTCGTCGATGGCGATTACAACGTGGTGGAAGTCGTGCAGACGTTCTTCTGATTGCGGCCCGGGAGGCGCTGGCAACGATGCTGGCGCCGACGGTGGGAGCACACGGCGAGTGAGCGCGCGATGCGGATTGTCGTGCGCATCACTCGAATGAAAAAGCCGCTTCGATGGTTGAAGCGGCTTTTTGTATTGCGTTTCGCATCTTGCGTGATGCGTCTTAAGTCTGCCCCCGCGACGCGCGCTTGCGCGCGGGAGGTGAATCAGATGTCTGCCCATCGGGCGACATCCGCCGCTTGCCATCAGCGCTCGCTTTCGGGGCAGCATCGGCGGAAGTCCCCGCCTTTGCCCGCGACACCATCGCCTTGAACTGCGCTTCGAGGTGCGTGAGCGCGCTTTCCAGCGTCGCGATTTCCTCGGGCGTCATGCCTTCGAGCGCATTGTCGAAGAAGGCCTGACGATGCGGCGTCGCTTCGTCGTGCACGGCCATGCCCGCGTCCGTCAGCGTGACGTTCGTCAGACGGTTATCGTCGGGATCGGTCGCGCGAGAGAGCCAGCCCAGCGCCTCCATCGATTGAAGCTGACGCGTGAGCGACGCCGGGTCGAGGCGGCAATGTTCGGCGAGAAACTTCTGCGAGCTGGTCCCTCGCTCGGCCAGCGTGAGAATGATGCGCCAGCGCGGCAGCGGGTGCCCGACCTGCGCGTCGAACGCGAGCATCATCGAGCGATACGTCTGGCTCAGTTGCTGAATGACGTTACGTTTTTGAGGTGTCGGCATCGCCTTACTCCGTGACTCCATTACTCTCCGACTGGCGGCTGCGGCTTGGGGGTCGTCTTCGCGCCACGCGTGAGACGAATCAGCGGCACGCGTCTGACGAACCACAGCCCGGCCAGCGCCGCCGCGAGCGACACCATCTGTCCGTTGTGAATCGCTGCCACGAGCGACGAGCGCGCCGATTCGATGAACAGCGCGCCGTTCTGGCCCATGTGGGCAAGCGTCATGAGGAAATCGTTCTGCGCCTTCGCATTGACGAGGATCTGCGGATCGGAGAGTTGCGACGTCCAGCGCGTGCCGTCGTTCGCGGTGAGAGCGTCGGTCACCCGCCCGGTGTAGCTGTGATTGACCAGCGTCCCGACGATGGCCGTCCCGAGCATCCCGCCGATCATGCGCAGCGACTGCATGAGCGCAGTCGCAATGCCGAGGTGCGCGCGGCCTGCGACTTCCTGCGCGAAGACAGTGAGGTTCGGCATCACGAAACCAAGTCCCAACCCGGCGAGGAACATGTACGAAGCGATCAGCAGATGGGGCGTGCCGCGATGCGTGGTGATGATGCCCGCGCAAGCCAGCGCGAGCAGCAGGAAGCCGCCGTAGAGCATCACGTTCGGATTCGGCAGACGCGTAATCAGGCGTCCGTTCACGATGCTGCCAACGGTAATACACACGACCAGCGGTGTGATCAGCAATCCGGTTTCGCGTGGCGAGAGTCCGAAACCGCCTTGCAGCAGGAGCGGCGCGTAGAACAGCAGCCCGAACATCGAGAAGCCTGCGAAGACGGACAACACGAAGAGCGGCGCGAGGCTTTTGTCGCGGAACATCTCGAACGGCAGGATCGGATGCGACACACGACGCTCCCACCAGTAAAGCGCGGCCGACGAGATGACGAGCACGACGAAAAGCGTCACGACGCCGCGCGAGAGTCCATCGGCGGGCAGCCATTCGACGAGCATCTGCAAGCTGCCCAGCGCGGCGGTGATCAAGCCTGCGCCAAGCCAGTCGATGCTTGCCTTGCTGTGTTCTTCGGCGCGCATGTGCGGCAGGTGACGTCCGACGAACCAGACGCCGAGCAGGCCGACGGGCAGGTTGACGTAGAACACCGAGCGCCAGCCGTAGGCTTCCGTCAGGAAACCCCCGAGCGACGGCCCGATGGCATTGGCGATCCCGAAGGCGGAGCTGAGCATGACTTGCCAGCGCAGGCGCACGTGCGGATCGGGAAACAGTTCGGGCACACAGGCGAACGCGGTGCCGACCAGCATGCCGCCGCCGATCCCTTGCAGGGCGCGTGCGATGACGAGGAACGGCATGCTGTTCGCCGCGCCGCAGAGCACGGAAGCGGCGGTGAAGACGATGATGGCCGCCATGACGAAGCGCTTGCGGCCGTAAAAATCGCCGAGCCGCCCGAAGATCGGGACGGTGATGACAGAGGTGAGGAGATACGACGTCGCGACCCAAGCGTAATACTCGAACCCTTTGAGTTCCGCGACGATGGTCGGTAGCGCGGTGCCGACGACCGTCTGGTCGAGCGCCACCATCATCGTGCAGAAACAAAGGCCGAGCATCGCCACGAGCGACTGCCGGAACGGCAACACCTGCCCCGCCGAATGGGGGGTACTGGGACTAGGAGCCATTTTTTGGACGGATCAATGTTTGATCAGTCAAGGATTTTAGCACGTTCTTTGCGTGGGTCTATTGGATCGGTGTCGATGGGGGATGAAACGGTTCCGCGCCGGCTTCGCAGCAAATCCTATTGGCGCCGTCCCGCTTCATGGAAGAGACACTCCCTGCCAGGCGTCGCAGGCCGCGGCGAGGTTGGCGTTGTGGGAAACCTAAAAAGTCGGCCATTTTTCTTACTGAAAGTGCATCCGGTCTCTCGTTTTGCCCGTATATGGGAATTCGCAATCCCCGATGAGTCAGGCGAGTCAAGGTCTTCGACGTGTAGACAGGGCATGCCGACATGTCGTCCTGGGAGATCAACCGATGATGTCGCTTCGATTACGCGCCACCCGCGCTTACGCCCCATGAAGCCCCGGCACATTTCGATGTCCGGACGTACTTGGACGTCGGCATCCAATCTGGCAGGCGTGGCTCGTGGATACCGGCGACTTATGCTCGCGGTCTGGCTCAGCGCAAACAGTCTTGCGAGCGCGCATGCCGGCTGCCTTGACGACGTTCGCAATGCACAGCGTATCGGTGCCGGAAATTTTTGTGTGTTGGGCTTTTGCCTTTACCGGGCAGAGCTTTGGGCGACGCAAGCCCCCAGACCGTCCACACTGCACGATGCCCCCTTTGCGCTGTCTCTCACGTACGAACGAAGCGTGAGCGCCGAGCGAATCGTCTCGACAGGACTCGACGAAATTCAACGCCTGTCGGCGCAGCCTATTGCAGAGGTCACGTTAGCGCGATGGCAACAAGACATGCGGCGTGCCTTCGGCGATGTCGTTCGTGGCGACGAGCTCTGTGGCGTCTATTTGCCGGGGCACGGCGCGAGGTTCTACACCAACGGAAAATTGTCGGCCGACGTTCAGGATCCGGCCTTCGCCGAAGCATTTTTCGACATCTGGCTAGATCCCCGAACGCGTGCGCCATCGCTGCGTCAACAACTGTTGGGCGGTCGCTGAATGTCTGGCCCCCTCCTCCCATCCCCGCTCAGGATGCCGCCTGCGTATTGGCGCGCGCTTTATCTATTGCTCGGCCAGATCGGATGGCTGATTTGTGTGCTCAGCGCCGCTCACGGAAAGGCATGGATTGGCGCGGTGTTTGTGACGCTGCTCGTCGCAGGGCATTTATGTGCCACTTCGGACCGGTTACGCGAAGCGATGTTTGTCGCATTCGTGGCGCTGGCCGGCTGGGGATGGGAGTCGTTTGTGCTGCGCACCGGCTGGATCGCGTATCCCGCCGACCGTTGGCCAACGGGATACGCGCCCTACTGGATGGCGGGTCTTTGGGCACTGTTTTCCGTACAAATCAACCCGTTGTTCTCATCGCTGCGCCCACATTGGGCATTGGCCTCGGTACTCGGCGCAGTGGGCGGCCCGCTGTCGTTTCGGGCCGGGGCCGCGCTGGGCGCAGTGACCTTCCTTGCCCCATGGGCCGCGCTTGCCGTGATTGCCGCCGGATGGGCCGTTCATTTTCCCGCGCTGCTGTGGCTGGGAGGACGAATAGGGGCGGCGCCATTGTGGCGGCATGCAACGCACGCGGGAAGCGTGTCGGCGAGCGCATCCGGGCAGCGCGGAACAAATATTTCCGATTGACTGCATCCGAATCGGCATCTCGCGTCTAGAGAGAGTGATGCTTCCGAATCTGGGGCGTCGATCTCATCAAACCGACACAGGAGTTTTGCCATGAAGCGCATCGTCTTTGTCAGCTTGACCTGCACTGTCTTTCTTGGCGCTTGCGCCAAAGATATGTCGATGCCCGGCGCATCGGCTCCGGTTGCCGACGCGGTGAAGGTTCCCGACGGGCATCGCGTCGCCCTGCAAACCGTGGGCAAGGGGGACATCTTGTATGAGTGTCGAGAAAAGAAAGAGGCAACGGGTCAGTTCGAATGGACTTTCGTAGGACCCGACGCAGTGCTGACCGATCGCTCTGGAAACGCCGTCGGGAAGTATTACGGCCCGCCCGCCACATGGGAATCCAACGATGGCTCGAAGGTGACGGCGACACAGGTAGCCGTCTCACCGGCCGGCGCTGGAAATATCCCGTTGCAATTGGTCAAGGCAAATCCGGCAACGGGGACCGGCGCGATGCAGGGCGTGGCTTATATCCAGCGGCTGGCAACCCAGGGCGGCACGGCGCCGACCTCGCAATGCAGTCTGACCACCAAAGGCGCAAAGCAAACCGTGAAGTATCAGGCTGACTACATTTTCTGGAAAGCCTCTTGACAGGATTGGACGCCGACGGCATTTTCCGGGAAACGTAGTCGATCTTCGGCGGCATGCGTCAACATGCCGCCGAGCGCTTCCGAGAGGTGCCTGTGCACGAAAAGACGGACGAGTTTGACTACGAATCGACGATTGCTGCCTGTGCTCGGCAGGACGCCAAAGCATTGCGGCAACTCTATGAGCGGGACGCTGCCTATCTACTTGGCGTGGCACAGCGCATCGTACGCGACCGACAACTGGCTGAAGATGTGTTGCACGATGCGTTCGTCAGCATATGGACGCGGGCGGCAACCTTCGATGCCACACGCGGCGCGGGTCGCGGGTGGATCTTCAGTGTCGTCCGTCATCAGGCACTCAACACCGTTCGACGCCGTAGTCAGGAAGTCGAGGCGGACGAGGACTCGCTTGACGCGCATATGAACGCCACCACAGCGCATCTCCCGAATATATTCTCGGCACAAGCCGATCCACTGATGCATGGGCGTTTGGCCCAGTGTCTGGAACGGCTAGACGCCCCCCGACGCGCCAGCATCCTTTACGCCTATCTTGACGGCTGCTCGCATAGCGAAATCGCGGAGCGCCTCCGATCCCCATTGGGCACCGTAAAGGCGTGGGTACGCCGTGGCCTGCAATCCCTTCGCGAGTGCATGGAATGACGCCGGAAGAACTCAGCGCGCTTGACGACCTGGCAGGCGAATACGTCCTTGGCACCCTGACGTGGGAGCGCAGACGCGCCGTGGAGTCGCGTCTGCTGCACGACCCAGTCCTTGCCGCAAAGGTCGCCCAGTGGGAGTCGCGCCTGCAACCGCTGGCCGACACGGTCGCTCCGCTTACGCCGTCCGGACAACTTTGGCAGCGCATTAACCAGAGCGTGTCGGTCGCGCGCCATTCGATATGGCGTCGCTGGTGGGACGACATCCGGTTCTGGCGGCTGGCTTCCGGCGCCGTGACCTGCGCAGCGTTACTCCTTGCCGTCACGTTGGGGGTGAAGCTCCGCACGCCGACGCCACCGCCCCGATTTGTCGTCGTGCTGGCCTCTCCGCAGGATAAGAGCCCGGGCTGGCTGGTGCAGGTCGGGGCGGATAGGAAGTTGCGCCTGATACCACTGAAGCCCAAGTCCACGCAGGCGGATAAGACTTTGCAGCTATGGACAAAAGCCGATGGATGGTCCGGTCCGGTTTCGCTGGGATTACTGCGCGCCGGGGAGTCCGTTGAGGTCTCCGTCGAAAAGCTGCCACCGCTCCAGCCGAATCAGTTGTTTGAAATTACACTGGAGCCACCACAAGGCTCACCCACTGGCCGACCTACCGGGCCAATACTGTCGATCGGTCGTGCGGTGGCAACTTAAAAGAGTTCGCACCCCACGCATGGCACATCACTGAGGCTACCCATGGTTGATTGGTCCGCTGTCGTAACAGTCTTCTCTGTTTATATGGCTAGCGCCGTCATACCAGGGCCGAACTTCGTCGCCATCACGCACAAGGCGGTAGCCGGCAAACGCTCCGATACGTTCGCGCTCGTCGCCGGAATCGTGATGGTGAATCTGTTCTGGGCGACGTGCGCGATGCTTGGCATCGGCGCGGTATTCGCCATTTTCCCGTGGCTCGCTGTCGGCGTCAGGATTGCAGGCGCGGCCTACCTGATCTGGTTTGGGCTGCGGCTTGTGATGTCGGCACGGGCAACCCCTTCGGAAGCAGGTCGCCCGCCGAAGGCGCCTCGGTTTCGCGCTGCTTTCCTGCAAGGCATTGCGACAAATATCGAGCAACCGTTGCGCCAGTTCGACTGGCGTCCACGCATCCCATGCTTCCTCATCAGGAATATCTGCTTGAGTGTTCATCGGATCGAGCGACCTCGTGTGCTTGAGAGCGCCGGGTTCTCTCACAAGACAATCGTCCCGCTCGGCCGGGCGGCCGCACTCCGGCGCAATCAAGCCGCCATATTCCGATACTGCCCTTTGAAATACAGCAACGGCTGCGTGAACGCCGCATCCTGACGACTCAGGGCTTTCACTTCCCCAATCACGATCAGGTGATCGCCTGCCGAATGCTCCGCGTAAATTTCGCAATCGAGCCAGTGAAGGCTACCGGCAATGACCGGATTACCCAGCGGCGAAGCCTGCCATTCCACCCCTCGCCATTTGTCCGTCCCACGCCGGGCGAACTGGTCGGATATTTCGACCTGCGTCTCCGACAGGATATTGACTGCGAAGCGACCTGCCTGACGAATTTTGGGATAGCTGGCGGAGTGGGCCATCACGCTGAACGACACCAGCGGCGGGTTCGTCGACACGCTGTAAAAAGACTGGCACGTGAAGCCCAGCGGCTCGTCGTGGACGTGAGAGGTAATAACCGTGATGCCAGACGCGTAGTGCCCGAGCGCTTCGCGAAAGCGCAATGGCTCGATTGCCGGACTGGAGAGTGACATAGTAGTGACGAAATACGAGGTACAACGCGACGGAAGCCAGCAAACCCGCCCACAGCGTCAACCAACGCTTGACGGGTCTGCCCGTACTTCCGACGTCCGCCCGAATTAGTTCGAGAGTTCCCGCCGAACGATTTCCGCGCCCGCACTCAGCGCATTCAGCTTGCCGCGTGCCACATCACGCGACAACGGCGCCATGCCGCAGTTCGTGCACGGATAGAGCTTGTCGGCATCGACAAACTGTAGCGCCTTGCGCAGCGTCGCGGCGACTTCTTCCGGCGTTTCGATCGTATTGGACGCCACGTCGATCGATCCCACCATCACCTTCTTGCCTCGAATGAGTTCGATCAGATCGATCGGCACGCGAGAGTTGTGGCATTCCAGCGAGACGATATCGATACTGGATTTTTGCAGCTTGGGGAACGCTTCCTCATATTGCCGCCACTCCGAGCCCAGCGTCTGCTTCCAATCGGTGTTGGCTTTGATGCCATAGCCATAGCAGATATGCACGGCCGTCTCGCACTTGAGCCCTTCGATTGCGCGCTCCAGCGTGGCGACGCCCCATTCGTTCACCTCGTCGAAGAAGACGTTGAACGCCGGCTCGTCGAATTGAATGATGTCGACGCCCGCCGCCTCCAGCTCTTTCGCTTCCTGATTGAGAATCTTGGCAAACTCCCAGGCCAGCTTTTCGCGGCTCTTGTAATGCGCGTCGTAAAGCGTATCGATCATCGTCATCGGGCCGGGCAGCGCCCATTTGATCGGCTGGTTGGTTTGTTGACGCAGGAACTTGGCGTCTTCGACAAACACCGGCTTCTTCCGTGCGACCGTACCGACGACCGTCGGCACACTGGCGTCGTAGCGATCACGGATTCGAACCGTCTCACGATGCTCGAAATCCACGCCTTCGAGATGCTCGATAAACGTCGTGACAAAGTGTTGGCGTGTCTGCTCGCCGTCACTGACGATATCGATGCCCGCGTGCTGTTGCTCTTGCAGCGACAAACGCAAGGCGTCGCGCTTGCCGTCGGCGAGTTCATCCCCCTCCAGCTTCCACGGCGACCAAAGCTTCTCCGGTTCTGCGAGCCAGGAAGGTTTGGGCAAACTACCGGCAGTTGAAGTGGGCAACAATTTCTTCATGATGGATGACCTTATGTTTTCGATAAATCAAAGCGCGTAGTTCGCGGACCACTGATCGAGCGTGAGCTGGTAAGGCTTGATGAATTGCTCTTCGACAAACTTGCCTTGCTCAATCGCCAGTCGACTGCGTTCTTCCCGGTCGTAAACAATGCGAGTCAACGAGAAATCCTGGTTCTTCAGACTCGGCTGATAGAACTCCCCCGCCGAGGAATTCGCGTTGTAAATCTCCGGGCGGTAGATCTTCTGGAAGGTATCCATCGTGCTGATGGTGCCGATGAGCTCAAGGTTGCTGTAATCGGCAAGCAGATCGCCGGAGAAATAGAAAGCCAGCGGCGCAACGCTATTCGGCGGCATGAAGTAGCGCACCTTCAGCCCCATCTTCCTGAAATATTCGTCGGTCAGCGAATACTCGTCCTGCTCGTATTCCACCCCTAGCGCGGGATGCCGGTTTGCCGTGCGCCGATAGGTCTTGCTGCTCGACACACTCAGACAGATGACGGGCGGCTTGTTGAAGCTGCGCTTGTAAGCGCTGGAATTGACGAAGGACTGGAAGAGCTTCCCATGCAGATCGCCGAAGTTTTCCGGCGTGCTGAACCCCGGCTGATGCTTGTTGTGCTCCAGCAGCAACACGCTGAAGTCATAGTCGCGCACGTAGGACGAGAAGTTGTTCCCCACAATGCCTTCGATGTGTTCGCCAGTCTTCTTGTCGAGGATTTTCGTTTTCAGTATTTCGATCAGCGGCAGCGCGCTTTCACTGCGCTCACCCTCGATGCTCATCTCAACGGAAATGATTTCAAGCTCGACCGAATAACGGTCGCCCTTCGGGTTGTCCCAATGCGCCAGCGCATTGAAACGGTTGTCGATCATCCGGAAGGTGTTGCGCAGATTCTCCTGACGACTCTCGCCTCTGGCCAGATTGGCGAAGTTGGTCGTGATTCGCGTGTTCTCCGATGGACGATAGTCTTCGTCGAAGCGAATGCTCTTGATGGTAAATGTGAAATCCAGGGGGTTGCGCGCGATTGCGGTCGCCATGAGGAAGCTCCATGAAATACGCCCGCGTTCGTCGGACTAGGAGCTTCGAATTATCGTGGCCGACCGCAGACATGAAAATGGATAAGTTCTCATGTCCTTATGAATGGCACTCATGGAGCCTGCCGGGGCAAAGCGTCAGGTCTGGACAGGCCGCTTCGCCTGCTCGATGAAGGCACGCAGATAATCGATCTCCATATCCGCCTCGCGTGCCCCCAGAAAGATCTGCTTGGCGATGCCGTTCTTGCCTAGCCGGATGGGTACCAGATCCATCGCGTCCGCATATTCCAGCACCAGCCAGCGCGGTAACGCGGCCACGCCGCGTCCGCTCGCGACCATCTGAAGCATGATGTCGGTGGTCTCGATCGCCTTATGGCGTTTCGGCGTGATGCCTGCCGGCGTGAGGAACATGCTGTAGATATCCAGCCGGTCCACCGGCACCGGATACGCCACCAGCACCTCGTTGGTCAGTTGCTTCGGCAGGATGTATTCCTCTTTGGCCAGCTTGTGGCTACCGGCCACGACCAGCACCTGCTCATAGTCGAATACCGGTTCGAAGACGAGGCCGGGCTTGTCCAGCGGATCCGGCGTGACGAGCAGGTCGATCTCGTAGCCGAACAGCGCGCCGATACCGCCGAACTGGAATTTCTGTTTGACGTCCACATCCACATCCGGCCAAGCGGCCAGATACGGCGACACCACTTTCAACAGCCATTGGTAGCACGGGTGACACTCCATGCCGATGCGCAGCGCGCCCCGCTCGCCCTGAGCGAACTGTCGCAAACGTTCCTCGGCCAGACTCAGTTGCGGCAGCACCCGATTGGCGACCGCCAACAGATACTGCCCCGCCTGCGTCAAACGAAGGCTGCGGCCCTCACGCAGCCAGATATCGGTGCCCAACTGCTGCTCAAGCTTCTTCATGCTGTGGCTCAACGCCGACTGCGTGACATGCAGCACCCCCGCGGCAGCGGTCAGCGACCCCTGCTTTTCCACCTCTTGCACGATGGACAAATGAATACGGTCAAGCATGATAAGTGAGAAAAATTCATATTTCCGGAAGATATCGCGATTTTAATTCATAAATCTCAACCTCGCCTTTCCCCGCGCGACAGACACCAGAATCGGTGCCTGTCCCCGCGCAGTCCTGTCCATGAACATGCGCCCCGCTTCCATTTCAAACATCTATTTGGAATGAACATGGTAGAAACGCCCGCGTGACATAAATTCAGTAGTGCGATATACACTTAGCACTAAGTAGTGCGACGTACTTTGTGTGACAAGTGGTATGCGGCAACGGCGGCTGCATCGCCTTGTGCCCGCCAGGTCCTTCCGACGTTTTGCGAGAAACCGACGATGAATAAACCAGCTGCGCGCATTACCCTCCTGATGGCAAGCTTGTTGCTTGTCCCGCCGATGCCTGGGCAGGCGGCCGTTTACAGCAACGGCACCGGCACCACGACATTCACCGTCACGCTGATCATCACGGCAGGTTGCACGGTCACCGCCACGCCGATGAACTTCGGGTCGGCATCGACCCTGGCGACCGCGCTGACCGCCACGTCGACCGTCTCGGTCACCTGCACGAACACCACGCCTTACAACGTTGGGTTGAGCGCCGGTTCGGCGTCCGGCTCGACCGTTGCGGCGCGCGTGCTGGCAGGCGCCGCCAGCGGCAACACGGCAACGATCGGGTACGGGCTCTATACGGACTCGAATCACTCCACGGTCTGGGGCACGACGCAGGGCACCAATACGCAATCGGGAACCGGTAACGGTACGGCGCAGCCGTTCACCGTCTACGGACAGGTCCCGACTTCGGCTGGCGCGATCCCGCAGCCGGACACGTATTCCTCGGTGATCACCGCGACCGTCTACTTCTAGCGGGGCGCGGCCTATGAGAGGTTTCCGCCAGCGGGCGGAGCGCTGCGTCGCGCGCGGCGCAGGTGCGTGTCTCGTCACCGTTGTCTGTGTCTCGGCCAGCGCCGCCACCCTGCAGATTTCCCCGGTCAACGTAGAGTTCGCGGCCAAGCAGAATGCTGCCGGGTTGACGCTTAGCAACCCCGGCGACATGCCGGTCTACGGTCAGATCCGGATCTATACGTGGACGCAGGAGGACGGCGAGGACAAGCTCACCCCCACCGACGCGCTCGCCGCCAGCCCGCCCATCCTGCGCATCGACGGGGGCGGCTCGCAGATCGTTCGGCTGGTGCGCATGACGAACGCGCCCCCAGCCGTCGAACAAAGCTACCGCATGCTCGTCGACGAACTGCCCGAACCGGGTCAACCGGCCCAGAGCGGCATCTCGATTCGCATGCGCTATTCGATCCCCGTCTTTGTGGTTCCCGCGACGGCAACCCAGAAGCCCGACCTGCACTTCACGTTCCGGCGCATCGGTGGCGAGTGGCAGCTCGAAGCCGAGAACCGGGGCGGCAGCCGCGCGCAGATCGGTGCGACCCGCTTCATCGATGCGGCGGGAAAAGCCGTGCCTGTGACCAATGGTCTGCTCGGTTACGCACTGGCCGGTCAGCGGCGTCTGTTCAAAGTCACCTGGCCGGCGGGCAAGCCGCCCGCGTCGCCGCTCGCGATAGACGCCGCGATCAACACGGTTCCCACGCGCTTCGTCGTCGATATCGATGGCGGGCCGTAAGCGCGGGCGTCCCGGTGCGAACGCTCTCACCGTCGCTCCCGCGTCCGTGTCGACATCGGCACGAGATGTTGCGTCACGCACGTTTTCACGCGCGTCGGCAAGCGGCTCGCGTCACACGCTGCGTCAGAAGTCATGGATCATCCGCTGGGCCGCAAGCCTGCTGGTCGGCACACTGGTGCCGCTGGCGCATCCCGACGCAGCGGAAGTCACCCCCAGCGATTACTACCTCGACGTTTCGGTCAACGGCGCCGCGACCGGCGCCATCGCTCGCTTCTTCATGCGTGACGGACGCTTCAGTGCAAGCGCCGACGACTTGCAGGCGCTGGGCATCGACGTCGGAAAGCTCAAGATGTCCGGCGAGACGCAAGTCCCGCTCGACACCATCGGCGGCGTGCAGTATCGCTACGACGCTGCGCGTCAGAGCATCGACATCGCGGTGCCCGACACATTGCGCGTGCCGTTTCAGATCGGGCGCGTCGTGCCACGCGCGGCAAACGCCATGACGTCGCGCGGCTTCCTGCTGAACTACGACGCGCTGGTCGAACACGAACGCACGACGCGCGCGTCGAGCTGGACGGAGTTGCGGTACTTCCATCCCGGCGGCGTATTCAGTCAGACGGGGGTCTTCGACACCTGGTCGCAGAGCCCCGCCTATTTGCGCTATGACACGTCGTGGCGGCACGACAATCCTGCCGAGATGACGACCCTGCAACTGGGCGACACTATCTCCGGCTCGCTCGCGTGGTCGCGCTCGATCCGCATGGCAGGCGTGCAATGGCGCAAGAACTTCGCCTTGCGCCCCGACCTGGTCACGTTTCCGGTCCCGGCGCTGGGCGGATCGGCCGCCGTACCGTCTTCCGTCGATGTCTATCTCGACGGTATTCGACGCTTCGGCGGCAACGTGCCCGCCGGTCCTTTCGTGATACGCGAAACCCCGGGGCTCATCGGCAACCTTCAGGCGAGCGTCGTCACGCGCGACGCGCTCGGGCGCGAGAGCGTCATCAACGTGCCGCTCTACATCGATACCCGCATGCTCTCGGCGGGCTTGTCGAGCTACTCGTTCGAAGCGGGCATGCCGCGCACCGACTACGGCTTCCGCTCATGGGGCTACGACCGGCGCTTTGCCGCGTCGGGTGTGTACCGTTACGGCATCTCCGATCGGTTGACGACCGAATACCACGCGGAAGGATCGTCCGGCGTGTTCAATGCCGGGGCCGGTGCGCTCGTGTCGCTGTCCGGCTACGGCGTGCTGAGCGGATCGCTGTCCGGCTCGACGGGACGCGCCAGCGGCGCGCAGATCGGCATCGGCTATCAGTATCTGTCGCGCAACTTTTCGTTCGATTCGCTGTTCCAGCGCACCATCGGCGACTTCCGCGACCTCGCCACACTCAGTGGTTCCGGCGTGCCGACCGCCATGGACCGTGTCACGATATCCACGCCGTTCTGGGAGAACCGCACGCTCTCGCTGAGCTACATCGGCATGCGCGGTCCCGACTTCCCGTCGTCGCGCGTGATTTCTGCGAACGTCTCGTGGCCGGTGCGTGCAGCGGGTTCGCTCAATGTGGGAGCGTTCAAGGACATGGCGAATTCGCGCAGCTACGGCGTGTTCGCCATGTTCAGCTTCACGCTGGGGCCGAACACCGTGGCGTCGGTATCGCTCGCTCGCCAGCAAGGCTCGACGCAGGCGCTCGCCGGTGTCACACGCACCCCCGACTACGGCGGCGGATGGGGATGGAACATGCTTGGCGGCGTGAACGACGGCGTGCGTATCGGTCAGGCACAGGCCCAGTATCTGGGCCGCTACGGGCAAGCGTCCGCGCAGGCGCAGACGTGGGATGGGCAGACGCGGGTGGGCGTTGGTCTGACGGGCGCGCTCGTGGCGATGGATGGCGGCGTCTACCCGGCGCGTCGCATCTTCGACAGCTTCGCACTGGTCAAGACGGACGCTGACGCCAACGTCCCCGTCCTGCGCGAACAGTTGCCGATCGGACGCACCAGCGACGGCGGTGCCCTCGTCATTCCCGACCTCAACGGCTATCAGGTCAATCGTCTCACCGTCGACGCGACGGACCTGCCGGCAGACATGCGCATCATGCCGGCAGCACGGACCGTGGTTCCCGAATCGGGGGCCGGGGTGCTGGTCTCGTTCCCGGTGCACCGCTATCGCGCCGCGCTCATCACGTTGGTGACGTCTGACGGCACGCCGTTGCAACTTGGGGCGCGTGTGACGCACACCGAGAGCGGCGCGCAGTCGGTCGTCGGCTACGACGGCCAGACGTTCATCGACGGCTTGCTACCGGAGAACTCGCTCGTGGTCACGCAGGACAACGGCACATGCAGCACGACGTTCGCTTACGATCCGGCCACTCAGGGCGCGATGGCCCGTATCGGGCCGCTGGTCTGCACGCCGCAGGCGGCACCGGCGTCACCTGAGCGTGCACGAATGCCGAGGCGAGCCCGATGAAGCGCCTGCTCCTGCTCTCGCTCCTGTGCCTGACGACGTGGTTCGTCGCGCCCTCAGCTCAGGCCCAGACCTGCTCGCTGGGCGCACCGAGCGTCGCATTCCCTTCGTTCAGTCCGATCGCCGGCACCGCCGTAACGACGACGGGAACCGTGCAGGTCACCTGCACGTGGCCGACGCTCAATCTGGTGCCGAACGTGAAAATCTGCCTGGGCTTCTCGGCAACGTCCCCACGCGTGCTCTCCAACAGCACGAACACCATTGCCTACGATCTGTATGTCGACAGCGGGCACGCAACGCCCTGGAGCACTACACCCGCCAGTGCGCTGACGACGACCTTCAGCAACTCGATCCTCGGTTACACCGGCAGCACCAACATCAGCATTTACGCGAGAATCACGGCCAATCAGACGACCGTGCCGACGACCAACAACAGCAGCACCGTCTACTCGACGACCTATCCCGCGAGCAGCGTCACACTGTCCTATCAGTTCTACACGCTGTTCCCACCGGCTTGCGGCGCCGGGGGATTCACGACCGGCACGACCAGCCCGTTCACGGTCAACGTGACCGTCACGAACAACTGCACGATCAATGCGACGGGTCTCACGTTCCCGCAATCGTCCACCCTGCGCAACACCCTGACCGCCCAGGGCTCGCTCGCCGTACAGTGCACGAACAACGACGCTTACCGGATTCTGTTCAACGGCGGCGTGAGCGGGCAAGTCGGCGCGCGCACGCTCAAGGGTCAGACGCTCGGCGCCACCATACCGTACCAACTCTATACGGACTCGAACTACGCCACCGCGTGGGGCGACGGCACGGGCGGCACCTCGCCTTACCTCGGCACCGGCACGGGGGCGACGACGACCATCCCCATCTACGGGCGCATCCTGGCTCAACCCTCGACACCTGCACCGGACACCTATCAGGACTCGATCACTGCGACGATTCAGTTTTAGCCGCGTCCTGAAGACGAGTCCAACGTATCGCAAAAGAACATGGAATACGTCACGCGTCCTACCCCCGGACCCGCAGCAACGCGACGAAACATCCGCCCCCGACCAGCGCCGTCACCACGCCGATCGGCAGATCCTCGGGGGCGATCAGCGTGCGGGCCAGCACATCCCCCCAGATCAACAGCACCGCGCCGAGCAATGCCGAGACCGGCAACAACCGTCCGTGCTCGGCACCGACGACGGGACGGCACGCGTGCGGCGTGACCAGCCCGACGAACCCGATCGCGCCGCTCACGGCTACCATCACCCCGGTGACGAGCGCACCGATCAGAAACACTTCCGCACGCACACGCGGCACATTCACGCCGAGTGTCACTGGTCGCATACTCGCGTTGCTCGCCCGTCCGTACCCGGCTGGCGCATGGCGACCTACTGCCCGAGCGGCTCGCGGGCGACGAGACGAACCGCCCCGTGGGGGCAGACATTCTGTGCGGACACTTCGTGCGCGCGTCCGGTCCCGGCAACCTGCTGTTCGACGCGCTCCCCGACCCCATGCATGTCTCGCTCACGGGTGATCCGTCGGACGCGCTGCAAGGCATTGTCGAGCTGATGCGTGTCGAGGCAGCCGACCGGCGTCCGGGGGCGCTCGCCATCGTCACGTCGCTGAGTCAGACACTGTTCGCGATGTCGCGCGCCACCTTCGCGCGCCGTTTCCACGAACGCTCGGGCATGACGGTGTTCGAATTCCTCACGCGGGTGCGCATGGCCGTGGCGTGTGATCTTCTGCTGCGCAACGCGCGCCCGTCCGACGTGGACCGCTGTTACGAAATCGAAATCAGCGCCTACGAAGGCGACGAAGCCGCCACGCGCGAGAAGATCGCCACGCGGATCGCACAGTACCCCGAAGGGTTTCTCGTCATGACGCGCGACGACAACATCATCGGGTTCATCAATTCCGGGTGCGCCTACGACGTCGTGATGTCCGACGAAGCCTTCAAGGAATTGATCGGCCACGACGCCGCCGCGCCGAACGTCGTCATCATGTCCGTCGTGCTCGCCCCTGAAGAGCAGGGTCGCGGCTATGCCCGCACGCTCATGGAAGCCTTCATCGCCCGCATGCGCGCCGCCGGGAAAGCGACGATCCATCTGATGTGCAAGGAACGTCACATCCCGCTCTACGAACGGCTCGGTTACCACTACGTCAAGCCCTCGCCCTCGGATCACGGCGGCATGGCGTGGCATGAGATGGTGATGAAACTCTGACGAAAATCCGCATAAATTAGCGTTTTGATGCGAACTATCGACGCGCGCAAGCAGAAAGTAGCCTGATAAAGCAGTCCCGCAGTACAATCCACCCCACTCCGCAATACCCCTCGGCCGGTTCTGCGTCAGCGAACCGGGCGCACCTTCCTGCGGGCCCCACAACCAGAAGTCGACGGGCCGTTTCCGGAAGACAGGCGCGGCGTCGTCATGCGCGACAGCCGCCGCCGCGACGGCCGCACGGGGGCTTCGCTTCGCTCACAAGGCTCTGAAGGAACAAGACATTGGCAACATCGGAACATGACCCGCTCCGCGAGAGCGTCGAGGCGCAGGCATCTGCACCGTCGGAACTGCGCCGCTCCCTCTCCGCCCGCCACCTGACGATGATCGCCGTGGGCGGCTCCATCGGCACCGGCCTGTTCGTGGCGTCCGGCGCCACCATCGCGCAGGCGGGCCCGGGCGGTGCGCTGCTGGGCTATGTGCTGATCGGCCTGATGGTCTACTTCCTGATGACCAGTCTGGGCGAGCTGGCCGCCGCCATGCCGGTGTCCGGATCGTTCTCGACGTACGGCGCCCGTTATGTGGATGAAGGGTTCGGTTTCGCGCTGGGCTGGAACTACTGGTACAACTGGGCCGTCACCGTGGCGGTCGACCTCGTGGCCGCGCAACTGGTCATGGCGTACTGGTTCCCCGACGTGCCCGGCGTCTACTGGAGCGCGCTCTTCCTTGCCATCACTTTCGGCCTCAACGCGCTCTCCGCGCGCGGCTTCGGTGAAGCGGAATTCTGGTTCGCGCTGATCAAGGTGATCGCCGTCCTGGCGTTCGTGGTCATGGGCGTGATGATGCTGCTCGGCATCATTCGTGGCGGTGAGACTGGCGGCGTGGCCAACTGGACGATCGGCAACGCTCCCTTCGCCGGCGGCTTCGCAGCGCTGATCGGCGTAGCGATGGTCGTGGGCTTTTCATTTCAGGGCACCGAACTCATCGGCATCGCCGCCGGTGAATCCAAAGATCCGGCACGCAATCTGCCGCGCGCCGTGCGTCAGGTCTTCTGGCGCATTCTGCTGTTCTACGTGGCCGCCATTCTCGTCATCGGCCTGCTGATTCCGTACACCGATCCCCATCTGCTGCGTAACGACGTCACCGACATCAGCGTGAGCCCGTTCGCGTTGATCTTCGAGCGTGCCGGTCTGCTCGGCGCGGCTTCGGTCATGAACGCCGTCGTGCTGACGTCGGTGCTCTCGGCAGGCAACTCGGGAATGTATGCCGCCACGCGCATGCTCTACAGCCTGGCGCGCGACGGCAAGGCGCCCCGCGTCTTCGGCCGCATCTCGCGCAACGGCGTGCCGATGTGGGCGCTGTTTGCCACGGCCGCCGTCGCCGCACTGTGCTTCTTTACGTTCGTGTTCAGCCCGAATGCCGTCTACATCTGGTTGCTCAATACGTCCGGCATGACGGGCTTCATCGCGTGGCTCGGCATTGCGATCAGCCATTACCGCTTCCGTCGCGGCTACGTCAAACAGGGTCGCGACCTCGCCAATCTGCCGTACGTCTCACCGTTCTTCCCGTTCGGCCCGATCTTCGCCTTCGTCCTGTGTCTGATCATTACGCTCGGTCAGAACTATCAGGCGTTTCTTCAGGACCGGATCGACTGGGGCGGCGTGGTGGCGACGTACATCGGCATTCCGCTGTTCCTGCTGATCTGGGCAGGCTACCGGCTCATGCGCGGGTCGCACTTCGTGAAGTACCGCGATATGCGCTTCCCGCAAGGCCGGACGCCTGCGCAGGCAGACGCCCTGACGGACGCCGCGGCGGGTCACGAGACTAGTAGCGCGCTTCGTTGAGATCGGCGATCAGCGTCGGGCCACTCGGGCGCCAGCCCAGACGCGCCTGAGTGAGCGCGCTCGACGCCCACATATCCAGACCGACGAAGATCCCCATCCATCCGAAATGCGCCGGGGCTTGCTCCGGCGTCAACGAGACGACCGGCAAGTTCAGGCCGCGTCCCAGCGCTTCGGCGATCTCGCGGCTGCTTATCCCCTCCTCTCCAACCGCGTGATAGCGCGCGCCCCGCACGCCGGCTTCCAGCGCCAGCCGGTAACACCGTGCCACGTCCGACAGGTGGCCCGCCGGCCAGCGATTCTCACCGTCTCCGACATAGGCCACGACGCCCTTCTCCCGCGCAATCGCGATGAGCGGCGTGATGAGCCCCTGGCGTAGCGGATTGTGGACCTGCGGCAGTCGCATCACCGACACGTTCACCCCGGCGTCCAGCAGCGCGTTGCCTGCCAGTTCCGACGCGATGCGCGGATTGGGATGCGCGGTGTTGAAGACATCCTCGCTTGCGGGTGCGCCGTGTTGCGAGCCCATGCCGGTGCCCGACGTGATGATCAGCGGCCGGTCTGAACCGGCGAGCGCGGCGCCGAGGGCCGCGATGGCGCGGGTGTCCTTGGCGCAGTTCTCGACGAACTTCGAGAAGTCATGATCGAACGCTGCGTGGATGACGCCATCCGCTTTGGCCGCGCCGCTGCGCAAGGTCTCCGGGTCTTCGAGCGTGCCGTGATGCACCTCGGCACCGGCATCGCGCAACGCCTGAGCGCCGGCGTCGGATCGGGTCATGCCAATCACTTCATGCCCGGCGTTGATGAGTTCGGGGACCAGCGCCGAGCCAATGAAGCCCGTCGCCCCCGTGAGAAAGATACGCATGGTGAATTCTCCGTCGTGTTCGCGGCGCGATGCCGCGCCATGACGATCACTATCGGTCCATTCGTTATCCCGTTAAAGTAGTGATCTCATCATAGTAAAGCGACTAACAGGATTCCCATGTCAGTCAACACGGCCAAATCGCTCGGCGACTTTCTGAGAAGCCGGCGCACGCGTCTGGACCCTGCGAGTTTCGGCTTTTCCGGACGCCGGCGAACCCCGGGGTTGCGACGCGAGGAAGTCGCCCAGCGCGCACACATCAGCCCGACCTGGTACACGTGGCTGGAGCAGGGGCGCGGCGGCGCCCCGTCGGCCGATGTCCTTGAGCGCGTCGCCGGCGCGTTGATGCTGACCGATGCGGAACGCGAGCATCTTTTCATGCTCGGTCTGGGACGTCCGCCCGAGGTACGTTATCGCGCGGTCGAAAGCGTCAATCCCCGGCTCCAGCGGCTGATCGACCTGCTCGATGCCAGCCCGGCCATCATCCGCACGGCCACGTGGGATATCGTCGCCTGGAATCGTGCCGCGCAGGTGGTGCTCACGGACTACAGCAAGTTGCCGCCGGGCGAGCGAAACATCCTGTACTTCCTGTTTCGGGATCCGGGCGCGCGGGCGCGGCAGCATGACTGGGAGAGCATCGCGCGGTTTGTCGTCGGCGGATTCCGGGCGGACGTGGCACGCGCGGGTCTGTCGTCGGAAGTGAGCGAACTCGTCGACGAGCTTTGCCGCATCAGTCCCGAGTTCGACGCGCTATGGCGAGACAACGAGGTGCTTGGACACAACGATGGCGACGGCCTCAAACGGCTGCTGCATCCCGAACTGGGGCCGATCGCGCTCGAGTACTCGGCGTTCTCCGTAGACGGCCGCCCGGACCTGAGCATGATCGTCTACAACCCGCTCGACGAAGCCGTCGCCGAGCGAATTCGGGCGCTCGCCGCGAAAGCGTCAGCATAAGCGCGCCCGCGCACATGAGCGAACACGTGAGCGAGCGCGAACCTCGCAGAAACACAAAGCGGCCCTGCAGGGCCGCTTTGCTTTGATGACTAGCGGACGCGATGCGCGCCCGGCAATGCCTTACAACACCTGATCGAGCGCCTTGGCGAATCGTTCCACCGCGCCGTCGACGTCGTTGAGCTTATCCAGCCCGAACAGACCGATGCGGAACGTCTTGAAGTCCTCCGGCTCGTCGCAGCGAAGCGGGACACCGGCGGCGGTCTGCACGCCGACGTCGGCGAACTTCTTGCCGGAGCGAATGCCGTCGTCATCGGTATAGCTCACGACCACGCCCGGCGCTTCGAAGCCCGGCGCCGCCACGCTGCGCAAGCCCTTTTCCTTGAGCAGCGCGCGAATCCGCTGTCCGAGTTCGAGTTGCTCGGCGCGAACCTTCTCGAGGCCGTAGGCTTCGGTTTCCTTGATGACGTCACGCAGCGTCGCGAGGCTGTCGGTCGGCATCGTGGCGTGATAGGCGAAACCGCCCTTCTCATACGCTTCCATGATCTGGAGCCACTGGCGCAGATCGCAGGCGAAGCTGGTGCTCGTGGTCGATTCGATACGCTCGCGCGCCAGCGCGCTGAGCATGACCAGCGCGCAACACGGCGAAGCGCTCCAGCCTTTTTGCGGGGCGCTGATCAGAATATCGACGCCGCACGCCTGCATGTCGACCCACACCGTGCCCGACGCAATGCAGTCCAGCACGAACAGGCCACCGACTTCGTGAGCGGCGTCGGCGACGGCACGCAGATACGTGTCGGGCAGCATCATGCCCGATGCCGTCTCGACGTGCGGTGCGAAGACCAGAGCCGGCTTAGTCTCCCGGATCGTCGCGACGACTTCGTCAATGGGTGCAGGGGCGTAAGCCGCCTGACGACCCGACTCGACGGGACGCGCCTTGAGCACGATCGATTCGGACGGAATGCCACCCATGTCGAATATCTGCGACCAGCGGAAGCTGAACCAGCCGTTGCGGATCACGAGGCACTTCTTGTTCGTCGCAAACTGACGCGCCACCGCTTCCATGCCGAACGTGCCGCTACCGGGCACTACCACGACCGACTTCGCGTTGTAGACCTTCTTCAGGCCATCCGAGATATCGCGCATCACGCCCTGAAAGCGCTGCGACATGTGATTGATGGAGCGGTCGGTGTACACGACCGAGTATTCGAGGAGCCCGTCGTGGTCGACGTCAGGGAGTAATCCGGGCATGTCTGCCTCCGATAATCGTTATGTAAAGCGGTCTGGGACAGATTCTAACGAAATCCCGGGATTCCCGTCCCTGAACGAACGCTGCCCACCTCATCACACCGACCACCCGACGGGCGACGACACTTACATGCGGCTCTCGCCCCCATCGCCCCCATCGTCCTCAAGCCACGACTTGTCCAGATAGTCGTGGAAATGCACCGTGACCTGATCCTGCGCCAGCAGCACCACGGCGTATGCCGGCGACTCATGGCTCTGACGCACCGGAAACACCGTGTGCATGTCGAACGGCGGATGATGCATCAACAGATATGCCGGACGCTCGCCCAGTCGGTCCAGCTCGCGCGCAAGAATAACGTGTGACACGACCGCTCAACAGCGGGATGAATGTCCGGCATCGTTGAAATGCGGCGCAAAGGGGGGTGCCCCCGAAAACGAAGATTGACGTAGCGGCGTATAATCGGCCCAGCATTACACCGACCGTGTGAGTCGCCGTTTGTCGTACATCGATAAACGACGCCGAAGCCCGGACACGCAGCACTCGCTGCTCGGCCCCCATAGACCGCCCATCACCATGTCATACATCAGCACCGGCGTCGAATACAGCCTTCACTGTCTGCTTTATCTTGCGGATTCATCCGCCGGAGTGCGCGATGCCAGCGTGCGCGATCTCGCCGAGATGCAGGGCATTCCCGTGGAGTACGCCGCCAAGCTCTTCACCCGCCTGTCGAAAGCGGGGCTGGTCATGTCGACGGAAGGCGTTCGCGGCGGCTATTCGCTCGCGAAAAACAGTCACGAGATTACGGTGCACGACGTCATCGTCGCCATCGACGGCGAGAAGGCGCTATTTGACTGCCGCGAAGTGCGACGTCAATGCGCGGTGTTCGACGGGGATCCCCCGGCCTGGGCGTCGAAGGGCAAGTGCTCGATCAGCGCGGTCATGGCGTCGGCCGAGGCCGTCATGCGAGCGGAGTTGCAAAAGCACACGCTCGCCGATCTGGCCGCCGGTGTGAATGCAAAAGCGCCTGCCGCGTACGGCAAGCGCGTCATCACGTGGTTCGACGAGCGCGCCGCAGCGCGACGCGGCCACTGAGGCATCCGCGCGCGCCGCACGGTGCGCGGTGCGCCGTCAGCGTGTCAGATAGCGCGCGAGATCGCTACGGCAGTCGAGCAACGCGCGCTCGCCCGCTTCAGGGCCGGCGACCAGACCCTGCATCAGGAAAAACGTCACGTCCTCGATGCCCATGCAACGCAGCGCGTGGCGCAGATACGGCGTAAGGAAGTCAGGCTGACGTGCGTTGTCGCCCGTATGAAAGCCGCCGGACCCGACGATCACGATCGTCGGACGATCCTTCAGCAAACCGACCTTCCCCTCCGCCGTGTTGGCGAACGTCTTGCCAATACGCACCACATAGTCGATCCACAGCTTGAGCGCCGCCGGCACCGTGAAGTTGTGCATGGGCGTCGCGATGGCGAGAAACGACGTCGTCTCCAGCTCTTCAATCAATTGATCCGACAGTTCGAAATGCGTGCGATCCGGTTCCCGCGACGTAATGGCGGCGGCATAGTCGCCCGAAATCGGCGGCAGCGGCGAAGCGACCAGATCACGCACGATGCCCGGTGCGTCGCCGTAGCGATTCGCGTTGTTCTCGAGAAACGTACGTGCCATCTCGAACGCACGGCTCGACGGGCCATGCGGGCTGGCGTTGAGCAACAGACTTCTCATCGACGCACCTCGTCCGACGTGGCCAGCGACTCGGTGAAATGCATGCCCTTGGCGAGCATCCCGTTGCGGAAGTAGAACCGCTGGGCAAGCGGCATATGCAGCCCGGTGTCGAGCACGAAATTGGCACATCCGGCGTCGCGCGCAATCTTTCGCACTTCGCCTAGCAGCTTCGAGCCGACGCCACCGCGCTTGTTGTCGGCGGCAACGACCAGATCGTCGACATAGATGAAACGCCCGTAGATCAGGTTCGTCATATAGCGGTAGCCCGCCAGCCCCAACAACCGCTCGCCGTCGAAACCCCCCAGCAGATGGTAGGCCTGCTGGCGCTGCGCCTCGACTTGCGCCGTGAAAGCGTCGGCGCTCACGAGGTGCGGACGCAATTCCTTCATGACGGCATAGGCCGTGCGGACGTCGTCCGGCGTCTCAAGATGTTGGAAAGTAAGCAAGGTATTCATGATCTCTCTGACAGTAGTCCACCGCCTACTGTAGTCCCGCGGTATCCGCCGGACCAGAGACAAGAACTGACGAAACGTCCGGGACAAGCCGGGTCCGGTAGCTGCCCCTCCTGCGCCCCCCCCTCCCACGATTCCCCTGCACACCGTGTCCTCCCGTAACAGGGACAAGAAGTGTCGAACGCATTGGGACAAGATACGGCAGACCCCCATTTCGGCCAAAAATCGCTTGCGCCTCAAAACTCCGACTCATAGAATCGGCGTTATCAGATCTGAGTCGAACCGAGAATCACCGCACACCGGTGACTCGAAGACCCTCTCTCCCCCCGAAGCATTCAGGAGCAACCTGCATGACCCAACGTATTCTTGTGATTGGCGCCGGCTTTGCCGGTACGTGGAGCGCGCTGGCGTCCGCCCGCCTGCTCGACATGGCCGGACGCACCGACGTGGAAATCGTCCTCGTCGCGCCGGAGCCGCATCTTCACATCCGGCCCCGCCTGTACGAAAAGAACCCCGGCGGCATGAAAGCCCCGCTGCAAAAGCTGTTCGACACGGTCGGCGTCCAGTTCATTCAGGGGCGCGTCGCCCATATCGATGTCGAGCATCGTATGGTGACGATTGCCGATATCGACGCAGACGCCCCGCATGGCGCCATCAGCTACGACCGTCTGGTGCTTGCCGCCGGCAGTCGCCTCTTCAGCCCGCCGATTCCGGGCCTTCAGGCACACGCATTCAACGTCGACCAGATCGCCGACGCCATGGCGCTGGAAGCCCATCTCGCCGATCTGGCGAGCCGTCCGGCCAGCCCGGGACGCAACACGGTAGTCGTGGCCGGCGCGGGTTTCACCGGCATCGAGACGGCGGCGGAAATGCCGTCGCGCTTGCGGGAGATCCTGGGCGAGAACACCGACGTGCGCGTCGTCATGGTCGAACGTAACGACGCCGTCGGCCCCGATCTCGGCCCCGGCCCGCGTCCGATCATCACGCAAGCGCTCACCGAACTGGGTGTGACGTGGAAACTCGGCTCAGGCGTCGCCAGTGTGGACGAACGCGGCGTCACGCTGGAGAACGGTGAACGTATCGACGCCGACACCGTGATCTGGACGGCCGGTGCGCGGGCCAACACGCTCACGGCGCAGATCCCCGCCGAGCGCGACGCGTTCGGCCGCCTGCTGGTGGACGCCAACCTCAAAGTGCTCGGTCTCGACGAGGTCTACGCCACGGGCGACTGCGCACGCGCGGCGACCGACGACGCAGGCAATCCGACCATGATGGCGTGCCAGCACGCCATTTCGCTCGGCCGCTCGGCCGGTCACAACGTCGCGGCGGATCTGCTCGGTGAAGCGCCGATTCCGTACCATCAGCCGAAATACGTGACGTGTCTCGACCTTGGCCCGTGGGGCGCGGTTTATACGGAAGGCTGGGATCGTCAGGTGGTGCTGACCGGCGCGCAGGCGAAGAAGCTGAAAAGCGAAATCAACAGCGTGTGGATCTATCCGCCGAGTGACGCCACGCGTGCGCAGGCGCTCGCCAGCGCAGACCCGCGTCAGGCAGTCGTCGCCTGACGTCATGAAGCGAGCGGCGCGCTGGCAGGTCTGCGCGCGAACGCGCCGGCGTCCTCCCCTCGTTCCCGTTTTCCCCTTGTAGCAACCGGCGCAGTGAGCTCCCCCCCATCTCACGGCGCCACCCACGCCGCCGCCCCGCCTTTGTCCGTCTGCTCGCGTAGGGCCGAGACCAGATAGTCGACGAACGACGCGATGCGCGCCGAGATCGCCGTGTTGCGGTAGTACACGGCATGGATCGGCTGACGTACGTCCTGCGTCTGACGCGCGAGCACCTGTACCAGACGGCCCGACTCGCAGTCGCGCTTCGTCATGAACTCCGACAGGCAGACGATCCCCGCGCCTTCGAGCGCGAGTTGACGCAGCGTCTCGCCACTGGACGACATCACATCCGGCTCGATGCGGTGCGGTTCGCCGTCTTCCCCCAGAATCGGCCAGACGTTCAGCGATTCCGGCTGCGAGAAGCCCAGCAACGTGTGTTTGGCCAGATCGCCGACCTTGCGTGGCTGTCCGTTCGCGGCCAGATACGCCGGACTGGCGAACATGCGCGTGCGGCTGTTGCCGATCAGACGGCTATGCAGCGTCGAATCCTTCAACCGGCCGATGCGGATGGCGACGTCGGTGCGGCGCTCCAGCAGATCGATGAACCCCTCGTTGCTGTTCAGTTCCAGTTCCACCTCCGGATAGCGCTCGCGATAGCCGGGCACCAGCGGCACGATCACGTGCAGCATGAACGGCGTTGCCGCGTCGACACGCAGCCGGCCGGATGGCTTTTCGCGCCGCGTGAGCATCTGTTCTTCCGCACTCTCGACCGAATCGATGATCGCCCGCGCGTTCTGAAGAAACGCGCTGCCCTCCTCCGTCAGTTCCAGCCGGCGGGTCGTGCGGCGCAGCAGCGTGGTCTTGAGCTTCTCCTCCAGCCGGCCCAGCGTCCGGCTCGTGGCCGACACCGTCAGGTCCAGTTGCTGGGCCGCCGCCGTGATCGACCCGGTGTCCACCACGGCCGCAAAGGCTTGCAGTTCGTCGAGCGTGATCTTCATTGTTGATTTGAAATCAAAATAATTTCGTTTATAGGCTACTTTTTCCGCAAAAGTAAAGGGCGCACACTGCCGTTCATCTTGATCCCCTCGGGTATTCCCGTCATGAACCAGTCATCTTCCCCATCCGCCCAGACGTCGTCGGCACACGCCACGCTGTCGCTGCTGGCCCTTGCCATCGGCGCGTTCAGCATCGGCACGACCGAGTTTTCGCCGATGGGACTGCTTCCCGTCATTGCCGAAGGCGTTCACGTCTCGATTCCGACCGCAGGCATGCTGATCACGACGTACGCCCTCGGCGTGATGATCGGCGCGCCCATCATGACCCTCATCATGTCGCGCTGGTCGCGCCGCACGGCGTTGATTGCGCTGATGAGCATCTTCACCCTCGGCAACCTGCTCTCGGCGGTGTCGGCGAACTACACCACGCTGCTGCTCGCGCGTCTGGTGACGAGTCTCAACCACGGCGCATTCTTCGGTCTGGGCTCCATCGTGGCCGCGAGCGTCGTGCCGCGTGACAAGCAGGCCAGTGCCGTCGCCACCATGTTCATGGGGCTGACGATCGCCAACATCGGCGGTGTACCTGCGGCCACCTGGCTCGGGCAGACCATCGGCTGGCGCATGTCCTTTGCGGCCACCGCCGGCCTCGGTGTCATCACCATGCTGACGCTGCGCTTTGCGTTGCCCAAGGGAGAAGCCGGACGCATGCCCGACATCCGTCGCGAACTCTCGGTGCTCACGCGTCCCGTCGTGCTGATGGCGATGGCCACCACCGTGCTCGGCGCAGGCGCCATGTTCACCCTGTACACGTACATCGCGCCGACGCTCGAAGCCATTACCGGCGCGTCGCCGAGTTTCGTGACGGCCATGCTCGTGCTCGTGGGGGTCGGCTTCTCCGTCGGCAACATTGCCGGCGGCAAGCTCGCCGACCGCTCGATCAACGTGAGCCTGATCGTCTTCCTGATCCTGCTCGTCGCGATCATGCTGGCCTTCCCGCTGCTGGCCCGTACGCATCTGGGCACTGCGCTGGCCGTGCTCGTCTGGGGTATCGCAACGTTCGCGCTGGTGCCGCCGCTGCAAATGCGCGTGATGCGCGCTGCCGCCGAAGCCCCGGGCCTCGCCTCGTCGGTCAATGTCGGCGCCTTCAACCTCGGCAATGCCGTTGGGGCCGCCGCCGGTGGCGCCGCGATTTCGGCGGGTTACAGCTACACGGCCGTTCCCATCGTGGGCGCGCTGATCGCCGGATCGGGCCTGCTGCTGGTGCTGATCCAGATCGCGACACAACGCACGCCGATGCAACCGGCGAGCAACTGATACACCGTTTCATCCACCCAATTCACATTCAGGAGCTCACGATGAGCAATATTCCCGCATTCGGTCTCGGTACGTTCCGCCTGCAAGGTCAGGTCGTCATCGATTCGGTACGCACCGGCCTCGAACTCGGCTACCGCGCCATCGACACGGCGCAGATTTACGGCAACGAAGCCGAGGTCGGTCAGGCGATTGCCGAGTCTGGCGTCGCCCGCAAAGACCTGTTCCTCACGACGAAGATCTGGGTCGAGAACTACAGCAAGGACAAGCTGACCGCCAGCCTCGAAGACAGTCTCGCGAAGCTGCGCACGGACTACGTGGACCTCACCCTGATTCACTGGCCGGCACCCGGCAACGGCGTGTCGCTCGACGAGTTCATGACCGCACTGGCCGACGCGAAGGCCAAGGGTCTGACGCGTCAGATCGGCATCTCGAACTTCAACATCGACCTGACCAAGCAAGCGATCGCCGCCGTTGGCCGCGATGCCATCGCCACCAATCAGATCGAACTGAGCCCGTATCTGCAAAACCCGAAGCTCGTCGGTTTCCTGCAAGAACAGGGCATTCACGTGACGTCGTACATGACGCTCGCTTACGGCAAGGTGCTGGGCGACGCGACGCTGCGTGCGATTGCCGAGCGTCATCAGGCTACGCCGGCGCAGGTGGCCCTGGCCTGGGCGCTTCAACGCGGCTTCTCGGTGATTCCGTCGTCGACCAGGCGCGAGAACCTCGCGAGCAACCTGCTGGCGCAAACGCTGCGCCTCACGGACGACGACATGGCCCAAATCGCCGCACTCGATCGCAACGGCCGCGAAGTCAGCCCCGACGGTCTGGCTGCGCGCTGGGACGACTAATCAAGCGTGTGACGGGACGAACGGTTGTCCGCTCGCTCCGTCATCTTCCCGTCATCGCCGCGCTCCGGCATGGACATCTCGCAACACACGCAAAGACGTCCCCACGGAACGCTTCTACGGAAATCATCATGACGCAGGATCCTCTGTTTCAACCGATGCAACTCGGCGCGCTCACGCTGCCGAACCGCATCGTCATGCCGCCGATGACGCGCTCGCGTGCGAGCCAGCCCGGCGACGTACCGAACGCCCTCATGGCCGAGTACTACGCGCAACGCGCCGGTGCCGGCCTCATCGTCAGCGAAGGCACTTACATCGCACCGCTGGGCAAGGGCTACGCATGGACGCCCGGCATTCACTCGCCCGCACAGGTCGAGGGATGGCGCACGGTCACCAGCGCCGTACACGCGGCAGGCGGCCATATCTTCGCGCAGCTCTGGCATGTGGGCCGTCTGAGCCACACGAGCCTGCTCGGCGGACGTCAGCCGGTCTCGTCCTCGCCGATTCAGGCCGACGGCGTGAACGTCTTCATCGCCGGTGAAGACGGCGCCACGCCCGGCTTCGTGCAGGCTTCCCTGCCGCGCGCGCTGAGCGTGAAGGAAATCGGCGAGATCGTCGATCAGTACCGCGCCGCCGCGCGCAACGCCATCGACGCCGGTTTCGACGGCGTGGAACTGCATGGCGCGAACGGCTATCTGGTGAACCAGTTCATCGACTCGAACGCCAATACCCGCACCGATGCCTATGGCGGTTCGCTGGAAAACCGCCTGCGCTTCCTGCGCGAAGTCACCGAAGCGCTGATCGAGGGCACGGGCGATGCATCGCGTGTCGGCGTCCGTCTCGCACCGCTCACGACGCTCAACGGCTGTGTCGACGCGGATCCGGAAACGACGTATCTCGCTGCTGCGAAGCTGCTGGGCGAGCTGGGCGTGGGTTACCTCCACATCGCGGAGGCCGACTGGGACGACGCACCGCTCATGCCGGTGGAATTCAAGCTGAAGTTACGCGCGGTGTATCCCGGCGTGCTGATTTACGCCGGTGGTTACACCGCCGAGCGCGCGCGTGCTGCCCTTTCCGAGGGATGGGCAGATCTGATCGGTTTCGGCCGCCCGTTCGTCGCCAACCCCGATCTGCCGGAACGGCTACGTGTGGGCGCACCGCTCGCGCTCCACCATCGGGACACCCTGTTCGGCGGCGATGCTCGCGGCCTGACAGACTACCCGACGATGGTCAGGGCGGCCGCCTGATCGCCGTCGCAATGTAAGGAATCGACATGAGAGTCAAGCTCCCCTCCCGCCTCGGCTTCGGTACCGCGCCGCTGGGCAACATGTATCGCGACATCCCGAACGACGAAGCGATCGCAACCGTCGACGCCGCATGGGAAAGCGGCATCCGCTACTTCGATGCCGCACCGCTCTACGGCGCCGGTCTTGCGGAACTGCGTCTGGGCGAAGCGCTCGCCGGACGTCCCCGGGACGAATACTCGATCGGCACGAAAGTCGGCCGATTGATTCTGGACGAACACGAAGACGCCTCGCAACGCGACCTCGGTGAGAAAGGCGGCCTGTTCGAGCACGGCCTGCCGAACAAGATCGTCTACGACTACACGGCGGATGGCACGTTGCGCTCCATCGAAGACAGTCTGAAGCGCTTGCGCACCGACCGGCTCGATTACGTATGGATTCACGACCCGGCGGTGGATTTTCACGGCGATCGCTGGCATGAAGTGTTCGACGTCGCGATGGAAGGCGCCGCCAGGGCGCTCACGCGACTGCGCGACGAGAAGGTCATCAAAGGCTGGGGACTCGGCGTCAACCGCATCGAACCGTGCGAGCTGGCCATCGAGCGCGCCGACCCGGACGGCTTCCTGCTGGCCGGACGCTACACGCTGCTCGACCATGCGGGTGCGCTCGCCCGTCTGATGCCCATGAGCGCAGAACGCGATCTCGGCATCATCGTCGGCGGTCCGTACAACTCGGGCGTCCTCGCCGGTGGCACGCATTTCGAATACCAGCCCGCAACGCCCGAGTTGCTCGCGCGTGTCGCCCGCATTCGCGACGTCTGCCAACAGTTCGGCGTGGACATTCGCGCCGTGGCGCTCCAGTTCTCGCTGGCGCATCCGGCGGTGGCCGGTGCGATTCCCGGTGCTAGCCGTCCCGAGCGTATCGAAGAGAATCAGGCGCTTGCGAGCGCACCGATTCCCGCCGAACTGTGGACCGCACTCAAATCGCAGGGCTTGATCGCCGAGAACGCGCCGACGCCCGACTGAATGATCAAACGCCGTCGCCCGTGCGCACCTGCGCCTCACAGCGCCCGCGCCCGGCGCGCGTAGCGAGCCAGCAGAGAATCGAGCCGCCGCAGACCATACAGGCGCCCCACCAGAACGGCGCGGACAGCGGCGTGTGCAGCAAGAGCGCCGCGAGCGCGGCGGACAGCACCGGGATGAAATACGACGCGCCGACGAGAATCGTCACGTTGCCCCGCAGAATGCCGACGTTCCACGCGGCGTATCCGAAGCCCATCGCCGCCGCAGCCAGCACGAGGTAAATGCCGGCATGCAGATCGAGCGTCATGGCGCCGCCCCCACCCGCGAAATACTTGAGCCACAACGCCACGGCAACAAGCATGAAGAACGGCGTGACTCCGTTCTTGCCGTCGGCGATTCTGGCCGTCACCGTGCAGTACGCGGCCCAGATGATGGCGCCGACGAACGCCAGACCGTAGCTCAGCGGATTGTCGGCCACGTTGAGCGCCATGCCCGGCAGATCGAGCCCCTGATCGCCACCGAGCACCCAGCAGATGCCAAGCATCGACAGCACGAACCCGGGCACGACGAGCCAGTTGGCCCGCTGCTTGTTGAACACGATTGCGCTGACGAGCGTGAACGTCGGCCACAGGTAATTGACCATGCCGACCTCGATCGCCTGACGCGCCGTATTCGCGTAGCCAATGGACAGCGACAGACACAGCTCGTACGAGACGAACAGCACACTGCCCCACAGCAGATAACGGCGCGGGGACGTGCCAAGTTTCGGAAATCCCACCGTCATCACAAGGAACAACGACGCCACCGTGTAGATCGCGGCGGCCCCGCCCGTCGCCCCGAGACTCTCACTCACCCCGCGAATCAGCGCCACGATAGACGCCCAGAGCACTACCGCGCTCAGACCAATGAGTGTCGCCTTGTTCCTGCTGTTCATACGGGTGTCTGCAAATGCCTGCGAGTTCCGCGAGTTGCCGCGAGATACCCGCATTAGGGGAAGGAATATTGCCAGCGCGGAATTATACGAAACGCCGCCCCCGCCGGATCATGTGCCGGTAACGATGGCGTCGCCCAGCTTCTCCTTCGCGAACGCGCGCACGTGTTCCACGAACGAATTCAGCAGCAACGGTGTGGGCCGCTGCGACGGCGTCAACACGGACGTGTCGGTAAAGATCGCCGGTTCGAACGGCTTGAATACCACCCCCGTCCCCCGGTAACTCCACGCACTGAAAGCGTCGATCAGCGCGACGCCGGCCCCCGCCTCGACGAACGAGCAGATCGCGTAGGAAATCTGGCTCTCCATTTGCAGCTTCACCTCGACGCCATGCGACGCGAGCAACGCATCGATTTGCAGCCGTGCCTCCACGCTGCGCGGGTGCGCCACGAAACGTTCGCCTGCCAGGTCTTTGGGACCGATGGCAGCCCGGTCGCATAGCGGGTGCCCCGCAGGGAGCGCACAGACCATCTTCGCGGCCACCAGTCGCTCGCCGTGGGCCGTCGAATGGCTCAGGGACAGACGGGCAAAGCCGACATCGCAACGCTGCCCCACGACCATGTCGACAATCGAGCGAGTCGAGTGCATGACCATCGAGACATGCGCTTCGGGCCGCGTCTTCAGATAGTCCGAAATGGCATGCGGCAAAAACGAAAGCGCCAGCGCCGGCGCGGCAGCAACGTGCAACGTGCCGCGCTGCATGTTCCGAATCTCGTCCGCCGCCCGGGCGATGCGATCCACGCCCGCCAGAGAGCGCTGCACTTCCTCGTAGAGCGCACGCGCCTCCACCGTCGGATACAGCCGTCCCTTCACGCGTTCGAACAGCCGGAATTTCAGCGACCGCTCCAGATCCGCGATCAGACGCGTCGTCGCGGGCTGCGAGATATGCAGCATCTCGCTCGCGAGCGTGACCGTCTGGTGAAGCATCACGGCACGGAAGGCCTCAAGTTGGCGGAGTTTCATCTGCGCACCCAATAACAAAACATTATCGATTTGCAAAAAGAAAGCATTTCACAAGCGGATTTTGACTTTCTAACCTTCTTACATCTCCCCATTCTATGGGGTCAGGCGACGAAAAAACCGGCAATAACGAGATGTATTGAAAAAGGGGTTTACCCCAATATTCGAGAGGATGACTCACCCCATGAGCAACGAAACCACGTACACGCTCCCGCCACCGGCGGCGCGCGACGACGCCGTACCGGCACAGCCTGCGGACCAGCGCATCCATCCCCGTCCGAAGACATCGGACTGGCTCTGGTACGGCCTGTTCGGCGTAGCGCTGATCCTTTTCTACCAATGGTTCATCGACAACCCGCGCTGGCAGTGGGACGTTGTCGGGCACTACCTCTTCAATGCCCGTGTGCTGGCCGGCCTGCGCAACACGCTGATCCTCACGGCACTGGCCAGTGCGCTCGGTCTGGTCCTCGGCGGCATCGTCGCGGCCTGTCGCATGGCGGAGAACCCGGTACTGCGCGGGGCAGCCTTCGCCTACATCTGGATCGTGCGGGCCACGCCCACGCTCGCCATGCTGCTCTTCCTGTTCTTCATCTCGGCGCTGGTGCCCCGCTTCTATCTGCCGCTGCCGTTCCTGAACATGAACCTGTTCGACATCGATACGAGCAACGTGATCTCACGCCTGAGCGCCGCCATGATCGGGCTGGCGATCTACCTGGGCGGCCACAGCGCCGAGATCTTTCGCAGCGGCCTGGGTGCAGTCGACAAGGGTCAGCGCGAAGCCTGCAAGGCCATGGGCATGAGCGATTTCCGGATGATGTGGCACGTGGTCATTCCGCAGGCCGTGCGCGTCATCATTCCGCCGCTGGCCAACGAGCTGATCACGATGTTCAAGAACACATCGCTCGCCTCGGTCATCGGTTACGTTGAATTGCTCACGACCGTGCAACTGATCTACTCGACGACCTTCGAGACCATTCCCCTGCTGACCGTCGCCTGTCTCTGGTATCTGTTCCTCACCAGTCTGGCGATGTGCGGTCAGCTCCTGCTCGAAAAGCGCTTTGGCAAAGGAGTTCATCCGTGATGAACACGACCCACGATGCGATCCATCTGCGCGCGCAGCCCCCGCTGCTGCAAATGCGTAATGTGACGAAGCAGTTCGGCACGTTCACCGCCTTGCACGGCATCGACTTCAACCTCTATCGCGGCGACGTGGTCGCCATCATCGGCCCCTCCGGGTCGGGAAAGAGCACGCTGCTTCGCTGCATCAATATGCTCGACCTGATCGACGCCGGCGTGGTGACGTTCAACGGCGAAGTGCTGGGCAGCGAGATGCGCGGCACACGCTGCGTGCGCCTGCCCAAGCGCGAACTGGATCGTCAGCGACGTTACTTCGGCATGGTGTTTCAGGGGTTCCATCTCTTTCCGCACTACTCGGTGCTCGATAACGTGCTCGCCGGTCCGCGCATCGTCGGCGGCGCCGCGCGCAAGGACGTGATCGAACGCGGCAAGTACCTGCTCGCGAGAGTGGGCCTGTCGGACAAGATGAATCACTATCCGTCCCAACTCTCCGGCGGCCAGAAGCAGCGCGTTGCCATCGCCCGCGCGCTCGCCATGGAGCCCGAGGTCATGCTCTTCGACGAGCCCACCAGCGCGCTCGACCCGGAACTGGTGCAGGAGGTGCTCGACGTCATGAAGGAACTGGCGAGCGCCGGCACCACGATGGTGGTCGTCACGCACGAGATGGACTTTGCGCGCAAGGTCTCGAATCACGTCGTCTTCATGGACGGCGGGCGCATCGTCGATCAGGGACCGCCCGAACACATCTTCCAGGGCTCGGGCACGGAGCGCAGCAAACGTTTTCTCGCCAATGTGCGCGGATGACGACGCACGCCCGCCCATCCCACGCGATAACAAACTCGATAAAACAGGATTCGACATGTCAAACGACGGAATGATGAGACTCGGCGTCTCGATGCGTTATCTGGGCTATCACATGGCCGCGTGGCGGCATCCCGATGTGCCGGCCGACGGCGCCATCGATTTCCACTACTTTCTCGAAAGCGCACGTAAGGCGGAAGCCGCGAAGTTCGACATGATCTTCTTCGCGGACGGCGTCGGCGTGAGAGCCTCCGACACGCCTCGCGGTTCGGCAGCGCGCGACGCGAAGAATGCCGAACTCGAACCGCTCACGCTGCTCGCGGCCATCGGCGCATGCACGTCGCGCATCGGCCTCGTCGGCACTGCATCGACCACGTACAACGAGCCGTTTCACATCGCCCGCAAGTACGCCTCCATCGACCACATCAGTGCGGGCCGCGCGGGCTGGAACGTCGTGACCTCCTGGTCGCAGCAGGAAGCGTGGAACTTCAATCGCGACGAGCATCTCGGCTACGAAGTGCGATATGAACGCGCCGACGAATTCGTCGACGTCGTGAAGAAGCTCTGGGATAGCTGGGAAGACGACGCCTTCATCCGCGATAAGGCCTCGGGCGTGTTTTACGACGAGGACAAGCTGCATGTCCCCAACCACAAGGGGAAACATTTTCAGGTGCGGGGGCCGCTGAACTCCGCCCGAACCCCGCAAGGCCGTCCGATCATCGTGCAGGCGGGTGCGGCCGAGGCTGGCCGGGAAATCGCGGCGAAGAATGCCGACGTGGTGTACAGCGCCTCATTCGACATTGCGTCGGCCAAGGCCTATTACGCCGATCTGAAAGGCCGTCTCGCGAAATATGGCCGCACGCCGGATCAACTCCTGATCATGCCAGGCCTGACGCCTTACGTCGGCCGAACCCGGCAGGAAGCGCAAGACAAGTTCGATCAGTTGCAGGAGCTGATCGATCCGCTGAGCGGCCTGTCGATCCTGTACAGCACGCTGGGCGACCTCTCCGGCTACGACCTCGACGGGCCGGTGCCGGATACCAGTTCCGGGCCGGTGAGCAGCATCGGCAACGGCCTGATCGAAATGGCACGTCGCGACAATCTCACGATTCGCCAGCTCTACAAGATCCGGGCATCGGGCGGACGTCAGCTCATCGGCACGGCCGAGGACATCGTCGACGACATGGAGGCATGGTTCCGCGAGGGCGCTGCGGACGGCTTCAACCTGTGCCCCGCCATCCTTCCCGGCGGCCTCGACGACTTCGTCGAACTCGTGCTGCCCGAACTGCGCCGTCGCGGCCTGTTCCGCACCGAGTACGCTGCCAGCACGCTGCGCGGCAACCTCGGACTCGGTACGCTGCATTACGGCGACTGATTGACTGATTCACAGTGACTGAATGAGGCCTCCGCTTCATCGGAGATCATGAGGTATGAGCATGAACGAACAAATTTCCGCCGACGTCTTCCGTCACGCCATGACGTGTTTCGCCAGCGGCATCACGGCGGTGACGACTTATGAGCACGGCACGCCCGCCGGACTGATCGCCACCTCGGTATGCAGCCTGTCGGCCGACCCGGCAACGATTCTCGTGTGCGTCAACAAGTCGGCGTCAGCGCACGACATCCTGCTTCGCACCCGGCGCTTCGCGGTCAATCTGCTGTCGGCCGAGCAGTTGCCGGTGGCGCGGCGCTTCACGTCGCTGCGCGGCCCGGATCGATTCGACCCGGCGCACTGGCGCACGGGCGATCTCGACGTGCCGACATTGCTCGACGCGGTCGTCGTCTTCGAATGTCAGTTGGCAAAGGTGCATGACGGATTCACCCACAGCATCATCGTCGGGCAGATCGTCAAGGCAACCGTCAACGACGCGCGGGAGGCCGACTGCCTGCTCTGGCATCACCGGGACTTCGCCCACAGCCCGCAGCGAGCCGCATGACCCGCCGGCATTCATCGCCATCCGGACGTGCCCGGCACGTCCCTTTTCATCGAGGCCTTCGCATGACTCGTCACTTCCTCTGCGCGACACGTCGCGTATTCTCCATCGCTTGCGCCACCGCGCTTGCCACGCTGTCACTTGGCGTGTCCGGCGTGGCCAGCGCGGCGGAGACAACGCCCCTACCCGCCCCCAAAGTCGATCCGGCGTTGGCCGCGCAGGTGCCGAAGTTCTATCGCGATCGGGGCACGCTCACGGCAGGCGTCAATCCCGATGTCGCACCAATCAAGTTCGTCGACGCGGACGGCAATATCGTCGGCTTCACGCCGGAACTGCTGTCCGCCGCAGCGGCGGTGCTCGATCTGAAGGTCAGGCTCGCGCAATCCTCTTTCGATGCGCTGATTCCGGGGCTGAGCGCCAACCGCTTCGATGTCCTGCTGTCGCTCTCGGACTTCACGTCGCGCCAGAAAGTCGTGACCTTCGTCGATTATCTGGACATGGGGCTGACGGTCATCGCGCTGCCGTCCAAGGCGAAGACACTGCAATCGCTCGACGATCTCTGCGGCATGCAACTCGCGCTGCCGCGCGGCACAGCGACCATGGAGAAAGCCAGCATACTGAGCGACAAATGTCAGAAGGCGGGCAAGCAACCGGTGACGGTAGCCACCTACCCCGACTCGAACATGACGCTGTTGTCGCTGTCGACCGGCGCAAGTCAGGTGGCGTGGGTCGATTCGCCGATCGGGTACTACAACGAGAGCAAGTTTCCCGCGAAGTACAAGGTCGTCTACTACAACGCGGAAGCCCCTTACGGAATCGGCTTCGGAGTCGATGAGAAAAGCAGGCAACTAGCCAACCTGATCCGGCAGGCGTTACTCAAGCTTCAGAAGGACGGCACCTACGATCTCTTGCTGAAGAAATGGGGATTGACGGCGAAGGATGCCAAGCCCGACTTCCCGATCAACGGCGGGACGCGATAGGAAAATCGGGAAATCAGGGCATTCGGTCGTGACGCCCCGGGGGGCGTCATGCCTTCGGGAACGCCAGCGTAAAGCGCGTCACGCCGTTCTCGCTCGTCACACGCCAAGCGCCGCCGTGCAATTGCATGATGCTTCGCACGATGGACAGCCCGAGACCGCTGGACTCGGAGGACCGTTGACGCGACGCGTCCGCCCGGTAAAACCGGTCGAACAAACGATCGCGATGCGCCGCCTCGATCGTCGCGCCAAGATTCTCCACATGCAGCAGCGTCTCGTCGCTGCGCTGCTCGGCGATCAGGCGAATCGCGCTGCCCTCGTTCGCGTGCCGCACCGCATTGGCCAGCAGGTTGGCCATCGCGCGGCGCAGCAGTTGGGCGTCGGCCAGCACTTCGCCGTCGCCCTCACGCTCGATGCGCAGGCCACGCTCGTCCGCCAGCCCCTCGAAGTAATCGGCGATGCGCTCGAATTCATCATCCACGTCCAGCGAACGGCGGTCGATAGCGTGATCCGCATGTTCGGCACGCGCGAGGAACAGCATGTTGTCGATCATCTTCGAGAGACGTTGCAGTTCCTCGAAGTTCGATCCCAGCAGACGCTGGTAATACACGGGCTCGCGCGAATGGCTGAGGCCGACCTCCGTCTGCCCCAGCAAGTTGCCGATGGGCGTGCGCAAGTCGTGCGCCATGTCGGCCGAGACCTGCTGCAATTGCGTGAAGCCCCGCTCCAGCCGCCCGAGCATCGCGTTGATCGACACGACGAGCGCATCGAGTTCGGCCGGGGTGTCGCGCTGCGGCAGCCGCGTGGAGAGCGTGCCGACGCCAATGGACGCCGTCTGCACTGCCAGCCGCCGCAGCGGACGCATGCTCCGCCGCGCCAGCCAGAACGCGAGCAGCGCCGCGAGACAGGCCGCTGTCGTCGCAAACAGGAATATCTGGGTGCGGTAATCGCTCAGCATGCGCGTGCGCTCGGTCATCAGTCGGCCCGACATGATTTGCAGATCGCGCTGGCCGGCAACCCCATGCGCGGTCGCAGCGACGTAGATGAACGGGGTGCCATCAGCCGCCTGCGTGTGATGCACGGCGTCGAGCGTCAACGGAGCGTCGGGTGCGACGGGTGTGACTGGCGGCACGATCGCTCGCCCGGGATTCACCTCGATGAGGGGCGGCTCGCCGGGGTAACCCACGACCAGCAGCGACTCGGTGTTCCCCAGCATGTTGGCGAACAGGTGCGGCTTGTCGCGAATGAGATCGTGCGCGTCGACATCCTGCATCAACGTGCGCAGTTGATCGACACGCGTGACCAGCGCGCCATCGTCGCGCACCACCAGTTGCGCCTCAAGCTTCCAGTACAGCGCGAAGCCGACCACCGCCATCGCGACGAACGCCATCAGCGCAAAGCCAAGCGCCAGCCGCGTGCTGAGCGACATGCGTTTGTCGTGCGCCGTTTCCGTAGTGCCGGAGAAGGCCGTCATTCGATCTCCTCGCAGCGATAGCCCACGCCATGCACGGTGTGGATCAATCGCGTGGCGAACGGCTCGTCGATCTTCTGCCGCAGACGTCGCACCGCCACGTCGACCACATTCGTATCGCTGTCGAAATTCATGTCCCACACGCGCGATGCAATCAGCGCACGCGACAGGACTTCGCCCGGGTGCTGCACGAAGAAGTGCAGCAGATTGAATTCCTTGTTGGTCAGCGTAATGCGCGTGCCGCCGCGCTCGACGCGACGTTTGGTCACATCGACGCAGAGATCGCCGACGCGTAAGACATCGTCGGTCGACTGCGGCTGCCCGCGTCGCAGAATGATGCGAATGCGTGCGAGCAACTCCGCAAAGGAAAACGGCTTGACAAGGTAGTCGTCCGCGCCGAGATCGAGCCCTTTGAGACGGTCTTCGAGCGTGCCCCGCGCACTCAGGAACAGCACCGGCGTGCGCGTGCGATCCCCCAGCTTGCGCATCACCGTCCACCCGTCCATGCCGGGCATCATGACGTCGAGCAGAATCAGGTCGTACGTCAGCTCCTGTGCCATATGCAGACCGTCGATGCCGTTGGGCGCCACGTCGACCACATACCCGGCTTCGGTCAGGCCGTTCTGCAAATATTCGCCAGTCTTCGCTTCATCATCTATGACCAGAATGCGCATGGTGTCGGCAGGCTCTCAAAAATCCAATGGCGATAGCGGCATGGCGGCCTCCAGGGCCGCCATCCGGTTGGCGGTCGACCGTCGGTCACCGCCAGCTTACTCGCAGACTTACTTGCCCGCTGCGTTCGCTGCTTCTTCGATCAGACGCGCCACGGCCTGCGGATGCGACTCGTACACCGAGTGGCTGGCGCCCTCGATCTCGACGGTGTGGGCATGGGCACGTGCCGCATACATCCGTTCCAGATCCGGGTTGATGATGCGGTCGGCCTTGGCCACCATATACCACGACGGCTTCGTCTTCCATGCCGGATCGGGGATCAGGGCGGTGAAGACCGAGGCGGCCGTCGGCATCTGCGCGTTGGCTTCGAATTCGGCCTGCGCGCGCGGCAGGTCGGCGGCGAAGTCGGCCGGATAGTCCTTCGGGTTCAGGTACAGGTAGTTGTCCGGCGTCTTCACGACCGCTTTGGTCAGATTCGGAAACTTCTTGCCGTTGCTGGCTTCGGTTTCGCCCACATCCAGCGCGTGCGCGGCGATGTACACCAGCGCCTTGACGTGTTCGTCGTTGCCCGCTTCGGTGATGATCGCACCGCCGTAGCTGTGGCCTACCAGCACTGCCGGGCCGTCCAGACCGTCGAGCACGCGCTTGGTGGCGGTCACGTCTTCCTGGAACGACGTCAGCGGCTCCTGCACCAGCGTGACGTGATAGCCGTCCTTGACCAGCAGGTCGTAGACCGGACGCCAGCCGGCGCCGCCGACGAACGCGCCGTGCACGAGCACGATGTTCTTGATCGGACCGGTGGCCGCCGGGGCGGCATGCGCCGACACGGCGGGGAAGACGGCAGCAGCGGCGGCGGCAAGCAGCGCGCCGGCAGTAGCAGTACGCGCAGCGATAGCGCGCAGTTGGCGAGTGGGCATGTGAGCTCCTTGAGTTGACTTCGTGACTTCGTTCATCCGGATACGGACGTTGCGGTGAACAACGTGAAGCCAGTCTAAGGAGCGGGGGACGTCAGAGAACTGACGCAGAAATTACAAAAAAATGACGAAATCGACGACCGGCGGCAATCCGTGCGCGATCGTCGTCCATGCCAGTGCCGGCGCCCGAAGTCGAGCGCGTCAGCCCGCGAGCCGGTGCGCCGCGCGCTCGCACTCTTCCACGAGCCTGGCCATGACGTCCGCCGCACCGGGCAGGTCGCCGATCAGCCCGGCCGACTGGCCGAGTTCGACCTTGCCCCAGTCAGTGTCGCCGTCGAGTGCCGCCTGCTTGAGCGAGCTGGATTTGAAGAGCGTGTCGTACGCCGCGTCGTCCGGTTCGTTTTTGTCGGCAAGCAGCACGCGTTCGGCGAAACGGTTGCGTGTCATGCGCACCGGCAATCCGCGCACGCCGACGAGCGTCGTGCCGTCGATGTCGGTATCGAGCACGGCACGCTTGTAATTCTCGTGGACGCCTGCCTCACGCGTGGCCAGAAAGCGTGTACCGAGTTGCACGGCGTCCGCGCCCAGCGCGAGCAACGCCGCAACGCCATAGCCATCCGCCACACCGCCCCCGGCGATGATCGGCAGATCGAACTCGACGACGGCCCGGCGCACGGCCACGAGCGTGCTCACGCCATTGACCGGCGGATGTCCACCCGCCTCCGCACCGACCACCACGAGAGCATCGACACCGGCGTCAGCCGCCTTGCGCGCATGCGGCATCGTCGAGACCACGTGTATCCAGCGAACGCCTCGCGACTGGAAGCGCGCAAGGTGCGCCTTCGGACCGCCCTGCGATGCGATCACGACGGGCACGCCCTCCTCCTCGATGACATCGAGAAACTGCTCGGCCTGCGGCCGGTACAAGGGAATATTGACGGCAAACGCGCCTTGGGTCGCCGCCTTCACTTCGCGCACGGTGTCGCGAAAGGCATCGAGATACATCGGCCCGGCAGCAATCACGCCCAGACCGCCGGCATTGGACACGGCAATCGGCAACGCCGCGTTCGACGACGCCCAGCTCATCCCGGCCTGGATGATGGGATATTTGATATTCAACAGCCGAGTGAGGCGGGTCTGAAGCATGAAAAGTCCCTCGAAATACCGCGCAGACGCGCATTGACGATGCTCGTCAATCTAAGGGACATATGATGCAATGTCAAACAATTTACTGCACAAAACCCAACAACATCACAGGTCTTCGCCAGCCTCCTCCCGCTCCTGATCCAGCATGATCCTCGCCTGATACGTGAGCTTGTCAAGTATCTTGGGCAACGCATCGCGCTCTGCGCGCGTCAGCACGGACAACAGCCGGTCGTTGAGTTCTTCGGCAACGGGAAAGACTTGTTTGACGAGATCGCGGCCGGTCGCCGTGAGCGAGATCACGACGCCGCGCGCATCGGCGCTGTCGGTGCTGCGCTGGAGAATGCCCCGCGCTTCGAGCGCACTGACCGTGCGGCTCATCAGCCCGCGATCGAACTGCGCCTGCTCGGCAAGGCGATTGAGCGACATGCCCGCGCTGCTGTGGAGCAGCGCGATGGAACGCCATTCGTTGAGCGTCAGGCCGAAGTTGCGCTCGTAGACGCTCGACGACCCCTTCGTGTAGATGTTCGTCAGTTGACGCAGTTGAAACGACGTGAGCTGCCGCAAGTCGGACGGTGCGGCGCTCGCCGGTTCTGGCGAGCGCGAAGGGTTAGGCTTGGGCATGTGTCGGGCGGGCCGGAACGGTGGAATGGAATGGCGTCATGCTATCGCCTCGCCAATGCCCGGTCAAACCCGCGAACACCCCGAAACCAGCCCCGAACCACCCTACCGACGCGAGCGGTTCACAACGCCGTTTCAGGACCGAGAAGCCCCCTTGGGCAATAACCGCGCTGGAATGCCGACAAGCAATAGCACGCTGCCGAACAACACGAAGCAGCCCGCGACCTGCAATCCCAGCGGCAGGCTACCCGTCGTCGTTTTCACGTAACCGATCACACTCGGCCCGACCAGCCCGCCCAGCGCCCCGATACTGCTCACGACGGCAATCCCGGCCGCGGCGCTGGCGGGCGCCAGGTACGTCGACGGAATCGTCCAGAACACCGACAGACTCGACAGGTGTCCGGCCGTCGCAATTGCGAGCAGCAGTACGGCGAGTCCAAGGTTGTGCGACAGATACGGCATCACCATCAGGCTGACGGCCGCGAACATCAGCGGCACGGCAGCATGCCAGCGACGCTCGCGATGGCGGTCCGAATGACGACTGACGATCAGCATCGACACGATGCCGACCACCGGCGGCACCGCCGAGAGCAGCCCCACGTGGAACGGATCCTTCACACCGGTGGACTGGATCACCAGCGGCGCATAGAACGCGATGGTGCTGGCCAGCACATACGCGCAGAACGACACGAGTCCCGCGACGTAGACACGCCAGTCGCGCAGCGCCGCCAGCGTGCCGCCGTGGCCACCGCCATGACTATGACCACCCTTGCTCGCCTTCTGACGGCGCTCCTCGCCGAGCACGCTCGTGAGCCGCGCCTTCTCGTCTGCACTCAGCCACTTCGCCGACTCGGGCCTGTCTTCAAGCGCGAAGAAGACAACGACGCCCAACACGATAGCAGGCAGCCCTTCGAGCAGGAACATCCACTGCCAGCCGGCCAGTCCGTGAATCTCATGAAAGCTGCGCATGATCCAGCCCGACGTGGGCGCACCGATCATCGTCGCAATCGGAATGGCGACGAACGACAACGCAGTCACGCGCGCCCGCCGCTCCGCCGGGAACCAGTAGCTGAGATACAGGATCAGGCCGGGGAAGAAACCCGCCTCGGCCGCGCCGAGCAGCATGCGGGCGACATAAAACTCCGTGGGCGTGCGCACGAACATCATGGCGCAGGACACCGCGCCCCAGAGCGTCATGATGCGCAGCAGCGTCTTGCGTGCGCCCATGCGGGCGAGCATCAGATTGCTCGGCACCTCGAAGAGCAGAAAGCCGACGAAGAACAGCCCGGCGCCAATGCCGTAGACGAGATCGCTGAAGTGCAGATCCGCCTTGAACTGAATCTGCGCGATGCCGATGTTCGCGCGGTCGATGTAGTTGATGATGTAGCACACGAACAGCAATGGCAGCGTGCGCCAGGCGATCTTGCGATAGGTCGATTCCTCGACCACCGTTGCACTCGCCGCAGGCGCGGGTGTGCCGCCGAACGGCTGTGACGCCGTCGTCGAATGTGAAGTCATGTCTCCTCCAATCTTGATTTTTTGATGAGGTCCGGCTGTTGTGCGATGCCTTCACCGCATCACGACAGGCCGAACTCCCGTATCGCGTAGTCGCGCAGCTTGTTCTTCTGCACTTTCGAGCTTCCCGTCATGCCGATGCCATCGAACGAATCGACGAACCGCAGATACCTCGGCACCTTGAAATTCGCAGCGCGCGCACGACACCAGTCGATGAGCGCCTCGCTTGTGACGTCTGCCCCGGGGCGCAGCACCACGAACGCCGCCGGCACTTCGCCAAGACGCGCATCCGGCACGCCGACGACCTGTGCGAGTTGCACGGCGGGATGCGTGAACAGCGTCTCTTCCACCTCGGCGGGCGCCACGTTCTCGCCGCCGACGCGGAACACGTCCTTCAGTCGGCCGATCATGCGCATGCGCCCTTCGCCGTCGATCACGCCGAGGTCGCCCGTGCGCAGCCAGCCGTCGTCACTGAACGCCTGCGCGGTCTCCTTCGGCTTGTTGTAGTAGCCCTTCATCACGCTCCAGCCGCGCACCTGAATCTCGCCCGGCTCGTTCGCCCCCAGCACGTCGCCCGTCTCCGGCGACACCGTGCGGATCTCGATGCCCGGATGCGGACTCGCCCAGCCGCCCACACGCAATGCCAGCGGGTCGCGCCAGTCGTTGAGCACCACGTTGGGCGACGCTTCCGATTGCCCGTAAGCGCCGACCATGTGCGGCACACCCATCACGTCGTGAATCTTCTGCATGATCTCGGGTCCGGCCGCCGCCCAGCCGCCGCGCAGATGAATGCGCTCGCGACGGAATTCGGGGTGCCCCATCATCATCAGGAAAATCGTGTCGTTCCCGGACGTGAGCGTGCAGCGCTCCTCATCGAGAATGGTCAGCACCTTCGCCACGTCGAACGACGGCACCGACAACAGACAGGCGCCGGTGACCAGCGAGACGAGCAGCGACATCGTCGTGCCCGCGACGTGGAAGAACGGACGCACACTGAAGTAGCGATCATCGGCGCGCACGCCGATGCGCAACGCCGAAGCGGCCGCATTCGTGAGCATGTTGCGATGTCGCAGCAACACGCCCTTCGGGAACGACGTCGTGCCCGAGGTGTACTGAATCAGCAGAATGTCCTCCGGTGACACCGCCGCCGCGCGACGCGCCACTTCCGCGCGAAGCTCGGCGGTGTCGGGCAAATCGTCGAAATGCTCGACGGCCTGCGGCAGGCCGCGCGACCGGTCGCCGACCATCACCGCGCGCCGCAACAACGGGAGAAAATCGCCAGGCAATGCGGCATCGAAAGCCGGTTCGACGCTGCGCAGCAACGCCGTGTAATCGATGTTGAGGAACGTGTCGGTGTAGAACAGCACGCGCACGTCGCCCTGACTCAGGCAGTAATTCAGTTCGTCCGACTTGAAGCGCGTATTGACGGGGACCGCCACCGCGCCGATCGATGCGGCGGCATAGAACAGCACCACCCAGCTCACCGAGTTGCCTATCAGAATGCCGACGTGCTCGCCGTGTTGCACCCCGAGATGCACCATGCGTGCGGCCGCCTGCTCGACGCGCGCCGCCAGCGTTCGGTAGTCGATCCGCTCACCGTCGATCACCAGCGCTTCGGCCGTAGGCGTCTCACGCACACGCGCGGCGAGAATCGCGGGCAGCGTTACCGGCCCCTCCAACCCGAACTTGCTGGCATAGACTTCGTGGCCCATTTCACGCATGGCGGCCTCCCTGCTTCGTCACGCTCGCGGCGGCATCTACGCCATTGGCCGCGTGATTCACGTCGTTGCTCGTCCCACTGCCGAAACGCGCGATCTTGCTGCCCCAGTCGGGGCTTTGCAACAGCGTGTCGATGGCCAGCATCTCGATGGCGAGCGCACCGGCCGGATCGGTTTCCACGCCCCGGTCGATACAGTCTTTCGTCAGTCGCATGGCGAGCGCCGGTGCAGCGGCGATGGTCTGCGCCATGGCCCGCACGGCGTCCAGCGCGTCATCGGCCGGCACGATGCGCGACACCAATCCTGCCTCGCGCGCTTCCTGCGCCGAGAGCGTGCGGCCCGTGAATGCCATGTCCTTCGCGAGACGCTTGCCCACCGCGCGCGGCATGCGTTGCGTCGCACCTACGGTCCCCCAAAGCGCTTCAGGCGTACGGAACGCCGCGTTGTCCGTCGCGACGATGAAGTCGCACGCCATGGCGATCTCGCCGCCCGAGCCGATGGCCGGGCCTTCGACCAATGCGATGCACGGCTTGCCGATCTGCTCGATGGCGTCATAAGCGGCGAACGCCTTGATGCGACGCGCACGCACATCGTCGAGACTCATGCCCTGACGCTCCTTGAGATCCGCCCCTGCGCAGAACACCGGCCCGTTGGCGCGCACGATCACGCAGCGCACCGAATCGTCGCCACGCAACGCCTGAACGACCGTGCGCAATTCGTCGCACATCACGGCATTGAGCGCATTGCGCTGTTGCGGCCGGTTGAGCACGATCTCGACGACAGCGCCCTCGGCACCCTCCGTGCCTTCGGCGCCGCGCAAGACCTCCAATGTCTCCCAATCTTTCATGCTTGTTCGCTTCCTGTTCAATCGTATTCAGATGGCGCCATCGCGACGCAGCGCAGCGATCTTCTCGGGCGTGTAGCCGAGTCCTGCCAGCACGGAATCGGTGTGCTCGCCCAGCAGCGGCGGGCGCCCCACTTCCGGATCGGCGAAGCCGTCGAACTTGAACGGCACCGGCAGCGCGCCGAATTTTCCGACCGACGGGTGCTCGAACTCGCTCACCATGCCGCGAGCCAGCACGTGGGGATCCGCAAGTACTTCGTCGACATGCTGAATCGGACCGGCGGGCACACCGGCGGCGTCACATGCGTCGCACAGTTCGCGACGGGTCCTGCGAGAGATCGCCGCCGTCAGCGCCGCCATCAGGCGATCGCGATGCTCCACACGGCCGGCGTTGGTCGCGAGCGTGGCGTCGGCGGCCAGTGCGTCGAGTCCGAGCAATTCACACAGCGGCAGCCAGTGCTGATCGCTGCACGTGATATGGACGTAAGCCCCGTCGCTGCACGCGAACGTCGCGGACGGCACGCGACCCGGGTGCTCCGTGCCCAGACGCGGCGGCACCTCGCCCAGCGCGAAGTAGCGTCCGGCGGCGAGCGTGAGCAGACTGACCTGACCGTCGAGCATCGAGAAATCGACGTGACACCCGGCGCCGGTCTGCGTGCGCCCTTGCAAGGCGCTGAGAATGGCAATCGCGATCCACAATCCCGACGACAGGTCGGCAATCGGCAACCCGGGCTTCACCGGACCGCCGCCGCGCTCGCCCGTCAGGCTCATCAGCCCGCCCATCGCCTGAAAGACGGTGTCGTAACCTTTGCGTTTCGCATACGGACCTGTCTGGCCGAAGCCGGTGCAGGAGACGTAAATGAGCTTCGGATTGGCTTCACGCAGCGCCGTCTGATCGAGGCCGTAGCGCTTGAGCGTGCCGACGGGGAAGTTCTCCAGCAGCACGTCAGCGCGCGAAGCGAGATCGCGAATGATCGCGCGGCCCGCCTCCGTCTTCATGTTCGCCGTGACGGACTGCTTGCTGCGGTTGCAGGCGAAGTAATACGCCGACTCGTCGCCGACTTTCGGCTCGAACGTGCGGGTTTCGTCCCCGCTGCCCGGCTGCTCGATCTTGATGACCGTAGCACCCAGTTCCGCGAGGATCATGTCTGCGAAGGGGCATGCCAGCACGCGCGCCAGTTCGAGAATCGTCACGCCGGCGAGCGGCTTCATCGTTGCGCTCATGACGGACGCACGCGCTTGGGGAAGCTGCGCATCATCATGTTCGTGTCGAGCGAGACGTCGAACGCCTGCGTCAGCGGCAAATCGGCCACGCGATGGAACAGGCGCTTGGTCGCAGTCATGGAGACGGGATCGTAGTCGGCCAGACGGGCGGCCAGCGCGACGGCGTCGTCGACCAGCGTGGCATCGGGGCTCACACGATTGGCAAGACCCAGCGCCAATGCGCGCGACGCATCGACGGTATCGCCCGTCGAGACCAGCTCGAATGCCGTCTTGCGTCCTACCTGACGCACCAGATTCGCCATCACGATTGCGGCCACGATGCCGTGCTTCAGTTCGGGATAGCCCAGCTTGAGGCTCTCGCCCACGACCAGCAGGTCGCACGCGAGCGCCAGCCCTGCGCCGCCGCCCATCGCATAGCCCTGCGCGGCGCCGACCACCGGCGTGCCGATCTCGGCGAACGCGCGGTGCAGCGATGTCGTGAGATGCGCACGCTTGAGCGCCGCCTGTGCGGCGTCGGCATCCGAGCCACCCGCAACGAAGCCGCCGAACTCCTTGACGTCGGCCCCCGCACAGAAGCTCTGCCCCGCACCAGCCAGCACGATGGCGTTCACGTCGGGATCGGCGTCGGCCTCGCGCAGCGCGGCCAGCAAGGCATGGGTCAGTTCGTTGTTCAGCGCGTTGCGCTTGTCGGGGCGGTTCATGGTGATCACGCGCACGGCGCCGCGATCTTCAACGCGCAGGGCGTCGGGAAGCGTCAGGGTTCGGGACATCGGGTTCATCAACCTTGGGTAAGACGGGTATGGCGGCTAGCCTAATCCAACAAATGTGACGTCGTCAAACAAAATTATTGACGCAGTGTTTCTCACACGGCGAAAAACCTCAATAAACATAAATAATTACGGTAAACCCTGTGTCGCACGGCCCACAATTTATTTGACATTGCGTCACATTAAATGATTTGATGCGTGCCATCCGAACTCATTTTTGGCGCGCTGCGCCGTTCGTCATGTCCGAATTGACCCTGTGCGAATGTTTTGCCCGCGACGGCCTGCAACACGAGACCGCATTCCTCGCCACCGATACCAAGCGCGATCTGATCGACCGGTTCGCACGTGCCGGTTTTCGCCGCGTGGAGGCGACGTCTTACTCCAACCCGGCCGTCGTGCCGCAGTTCGCCGACGCCAGCGCCCTGCTCGCCGTGCTGCCGCGCGTCGATGGCGTCTACTACAAGGCGACGTGCGCCAACACGCGCGCCGTCGAGCGTGCGCTGGTCGATCTGGATGCGGGCATCGGCGTCAATGAAATCAGCCTGCTGGTGTCGGCCAGCGACGCGCATTCGACGCGCAACCTGAAGCAGTCGCGCGCCGATCAGTGGTTGCGCATCGAGGCGATGGCAAAGGCTGCGCAAGGCCGTTTCCGTCTGGTTGGCACCATTTCGGTCGCCTTCGGATGTCCGTTCGAAGGGGCCATCGATCCCGCGCGCGTGCTTCAGGACGTGGAGCGATTCGCCTCGCTCGGCGTGCAATACATCACGCTCGGCGACACCATCGGCGTGGCGACGCAGGCATCGACGAAGGCCCTGTTCTCGCAGATGCTGGCGTCCTTCCCCGACGTCCACGCCATCGCGCATTTTCACGACACCCGTGGCACCGGCATCGTCAATTACCTCGCGGCACTGGAAGCGGGCGTGAGCCACTTCGATGTCGCGTTCGGGGGCACCGGCGGCCATCCGGCGAAGGTGCAGTACGGCGGCGGCGTGACCGGCAATGTCTGCACGGAAGACTTCGTGAACGTGCTGGAGACGATGGGCGTCGATACGGGTATCGATCTGGCCGCGATGATGGCCGCGTCACAAGCGTGCGAAACCGCGCTCGGGCGTCAGCTCGCCAGCCGGGTCGCACGCACCGGCCTGAATCCGATGCTGAGCACGTCCGCGGCCGCAGCCACCGCAGCCCAATGACGCACCTCACGTCTCCCGTGCCCGTCGGCCCGCTACGCATCGAATCGCAGTTCTGCCTCGATCAGAGCTTCACGCTGCTGGAATCGGGCGACGGCACGGCCGTCCTCGCGTGCGATGTGCTCGACCGGCATACCAACCGCCACGGCAACGCGCACGGCGGCCTGATCGCCACGCTGCTCGACACGGCGATGGGCATGGCGACGCGCGCGAGTGGCACGGTCGACAACCTCGGCACCGCCAGCCTCACGATCAACTACCTGCGCCCGGCACGCGGACGCATCACGGCGCATGCAAGGGTGCGCCGTAGCGGCCGCTCGCTCGCGTTCTGCGAAGCCGAGGTGCTCGACGCCGACGACCGCCTGCTGGCCACCGCCAGCGCCGTCTTCGCCGTGGCCCCGCACGGGGCATCGCCACCGGCCTGATTCACCGCATCCCCTGGCAATACCAGCAACACCAGCAATACCCGCGACATCCAAAAATACACATCGGAGACACCCGTCATGCTTTTCGCAACACGACGCCGCATCGCGTACGCGGCGGCCTGCCTTTCCTGCACAACGCCTCTGCTGCTCGCGTCCACCAGCGCGCACGCCGAAGTCACGCTGTACGGCCTCATCGACACGGCCATTCGCTACGAAACCAACGCCAGCGCCAGCGACGGCAAGCTGTTCAGCGCCTCGCAAGGTTCGTTCACCGGCTCGCGCTGGGGGATCAAGGGCACCGAGCAACTCGCCCCCGATCTGGAAACGTTCTTCGTGCTGGAGAGCGGCTTCAGTCTGGATGACGGCACGTCGTTGCAAGGCACCAAGAGCGCCGGCTTCGGGCAGGCGTCGTCGAACGGTGCGGGTCGACTGTTCGGCCGTCAGGCGTTCGTGGGCGTGCGCGGCAGTTATGGCGCGTTGTCGATCGGGCGTCAGTACAGCGTGGGCTACACGGCGATGGGTGCGGCGCAGATCTTCAACAACCCGAACCTCGACACGCTGATCGTGGCCAGCAACTACGTCGGCAGCCGTCTCGACAACACGGTGAAGTACACCCTCGATGCGGGCGGCTTTTCGCTGGGTACGGCCTACACCTTCGGCAATGCCGCGAGCGATACGCATGCGAATTCGGGCGTGGGGGTGACGGCGGGATATACGGCGGGCGGGGTGAACGGCACCCTGGTTTATCAGCGCCTGACGTCGGCGGACGGCACGCAGTCGCGCAACACGTTCGGCTTTTCGACGGGCGCAGCGTTCGGCGCGTGGAAAGCCACGGCCGGCTATCTGCATAGCCAGTTGACGGAGGTCGAGACGCGCAACAACGTCATGCTGCTCGGCCTGAGCTATAACCCGCTACCGGCGCTCACACTGGGCGTGGGCGGCTTCGTCGACTGGCAGGCGCAGCCGGGCGGCAAGCGTACCGCCGTCTATGGCATGGCGGATTACCAACTGAGCAAGCGCACGGACGTCTATCTGGAAGTCGATCACAACAACATCAGCGGCAAGTACACGCTGATTGCCTCACAGGGCACCTACGGCAGCAAGATGGGGGTTTCGCTGGGGTTGCGTCATACGTTCTGAGGCAGCGCACGGCAGTGGGCATCGATCGACGAATGCCCGCTGCCGAGTGCGATGCGTGAGTCGGATCACGGGCGAGTGCAGGACAGATCGCCTTCTTCGCAGTTGTTCATCCTGTCCAGACGTTTGGTCTGCGCCTTCGTCAATTCGTCGAAGCAGGTGGTGATCACGAGCGGATGAATGCTGCCGCCGTCCGAGCCCATCGTCTCGAACGTACACTGCGCGTCGCGCCACGCGATCCACGCCCGCTGCGACTTTTGCAGTGCGGCCTTGCCCTCCGGACTCAGCTTCTTGTTCAGCGTCTGAAAGGCGTCGTTGAGCTTCTTGTCGGAGGCCTTGTAGGCGTCCATCGCGCACTTGTTCATCGTCGCCTGATCCTGCGGGTCGTTGCAGGCTGAAGCGGAAGTTACTGACGTGGCGGACGGTGCAGCGTGGGCCGCAGCGCCGATCATCAATACAGCGGCGGCGGCCGCCCAGCGAATGGCTTTCATGTGTCTCCCGGTAGTCGGATGCTCTTGAGCGAGGGCTTCATGCTATCCGAACCAGCCTTGCTAAGGCGCAGGAATCCCGTGCGTTCCGACACCCGGCGATAACGTGCCGCGATGAATTTTCCGCACCGGCAGGTTTCCGTCCAGGAGCCCCGATTTCGCAACGCGCACCCCGCCCGACACGAAAGGCATTGACGCGCGACACGTGAACCTCTACTGTCCCGGGAAACGAACACCCCCTTTATCGTTAGGATAACTGACCTATCCCTATGAAAATCGATAGTGGTATCACGCACACGCTCACGGGTCGCCAACAGACGAACACCGGCAACGGGCGGACCGACATCGGATCATTTCAGGCCGTGCTGGCGGAAAAAACGCAGCAACCCGGCGACGCGACCGGCGCACAGCAAAGCACGCGCCAGATCGACTTCCACGACATGACGCGTCAACAGATGCGCGATTGGGTCAACGGCCAGATTCGCAGCGGCCAGATGTCGCTCGACGATAGCTCGCCGTTCATGGCGATGACGATGAAGGTGCCGGTCGACGGCAGCCCTGAAATTCCGGCGGACCGCGATCCCGAACGCATCGATTTCGCGGATCGGGCACGTCAGGGCATCGCCGGGGCGCTCGCCCTGAACGACCCCGAAAATGCGAAGCGTCTGCAACAGGCGCTGGACATCATGACGCGCCTGCAAGGTCAGACGGTCGGCATCTCGACGCGCGCCTGATGCATGCCTGATGCGCGGCGGCCCCGGCACCCGCCGGGACCGGCAGGTTACTCCGCCGCAGGCGCCGCCTCTGCCATCGTCTCGCGCAGCACTTCCGCGAGCGCGACGACTCCCGCTTCGATGTGCTCCAGCCGAATGGACGAAAAGCCCAGCCGGAACATGTTGCGCGGGGGCGCATCCCCCATGAAGAACACGTCGCCCGGCTCGATCAGGATGCCGCGCGACTTCGCCCTCGCCGCCAGCACGTTCGCATTGAGCTGCGCAGGCCCCTGCACCCAGCACGACGCACCGCCCTTCACGCGCACGAACGACACTTCCGGCAAGTGGGTTTCGAGCGCCGCGCTCAACACTTCGGCGCGCTTGGCGTAGGTGTCGGCCAGACGCCGCAGCAGCGCATCGTGATGACCCAGCGCGAGAAACATCGAGAACGAACGCTGAATGAATGCCGACGGGTGACGAATCATCAGCCGCCGCAGCGCGCGCAGCTCGTTCACCAGCGCCGCCGGCGCGACGATATATCCCAGCCGCAATCCCGGCGCGAAGGACTTCGACAGGCTGCCGATATAGATCACCCGATCGCTGCGGTCCAGACTCTTCAACGCCGGAATCGGAATGTCCGAATAGCTGTTCTCGCTTTCGTAATCGTCTTCGATGAGCACGAAATCGTCGGCTTCGGCACGACGCAGCAACGCCTCACGATGGGCCAGCGGCATCGTCGTCGTGGTCGGACATTGATGTGACGGGGTGACGTACACGTAATCGCATTGCGACAACCGGTCGTCGACGGGCAGGCCGTGTTCGTCGACCGGCAGGTCGATCAGCTTCGGCGTGCGCATCGCGAAGATGTTGCGCGCATCCGGATAGCCCGGATCTTCAATGCCGACGGTCGTGCGCGCACCGACCAGCAGATCGGCCAGCAAGTACAACGCCTGTTGTGCGCCGTTGGTGAGGACGATTTCGTCGGCGTCGGCCCACACGCCGCGACGCGGCAGCACGCGCGTGCGAATCTGCTGGATCAGCGTCTCGTCGTCGCGCGCGATCATGTCCGGCGCCCAGTCGCGAATCTCCATGACGGTCAGCGCCTTGTGGCAGCACTCGCGCCAGTCCGCCGTCGGAAACATCGTCGGATCGAACTGCCCGTAAATGAACGGGTACTGGTATTGCTGCCAGTCGATCGGCTTGACGATGTTGCGCTGTGCCGACGGACGCACGACGTATCGCCCCTCCCAGTCCGGCGTGGACGGGTCCAGCGGCGCGATGGTGCCAGCCGCGTCGTCATCGGTGGGCACAAGCGCAGCGCCACGGCCATCACGCGCCGACGCGCTTTGTGACCCGACGCGCGGCGCAAGGATATCGCCATTGACGAAGTAGCCGCGCCGCTCGCGCGCGATCAGATACCCCTCATCTACCAGTTGCTGGTACGCCAGCACCACCGTGTTGCGCGCCACGCCCAGCCCTTCGGCCAGTTCACGCGACGACGGCACCGCCGCGCCGCGCATCAGACGCTCATCCAGAATCGCCGACACCAGCATCTGGCGAATCTGGCTCTGCAAACTCATGCCCGCTCGCGCCGACACCGAGAACAACTGGTTCCACATCGCCGCAGAAATCCGGCTCGACATCGCGTCCCCTTTCTTATGTCACTTCCAGAACGTCAATTATTACTCATGAGACGGTGACGTTTATTCCGAATTGGGGTTTATCCGCAGACGCGAGAAAAAGGGCCGAATGCCAGCATCCATGCGCCTTGGCGGGCGATTTCGCCGTAGCTGGACCAGTTGGCATCATCAAATGCGGCCAACTGGCTCTAACGAACAAAAAAGTGCGCGGCAATGATGCAGTCACTTGACGCCGATTTGTCATAGCGGATGCGTCAACCCGAGTGTTCCACCGAAAACTTTCCGATTAGAGGTGAACCATGACTGGACTTCCGAACCGGCTGCGACGGGTGTTCGCTGCCACGGCGCTGGCGGCAGCCGCGCTTCCCGCGACGCTCATGCTCGGCTTGACGCTGCCTGGGACAGCCCAGGCGCAGGAGAAGGAGGTGACGATCGCGTATCAGCAGATCGTCGATCCGTGGCTGGTCGCCATCGCGAGCGGCGACTTCGAGAAAGCGACGGGCTACAAGATCCACTGGCGCCAGTTCGAATCGGGCGCGAAGGTCGCCACGGCGCTCGCCTCCGGCGACATCAAGATCGGCGTGCTCGGTTCCAGCCCGATGGCGGCCGCCGTCTCGCAGGGGCTGGATCTGCAACTGTTCTGGATTCTCGACGACATCAACCAGGCCGAAGCGATGGTCGTGCGCAATGCGTCGAACATCAAGACGCCTGCCGATCTGAAGGGCAAGAAGATCGGCGTGCCGTTCGTCTCGACGACGCACTACCACACGATGTTCGCGCTGCAACAGTGGGGCATCAAGCCGACCGAGGTGCAGGTGCTCAACATGCAGCCGAACCAGATCGTCGCCGCGTGGGAGCGGGGTGACATCGACGCCGCCTACGTGTGGGATCCGGCGCTCGCCCAGATCAAGCAAAGCGGGCACGTGCTCATCACGTCCGGCGAGCTGTCGAAGCAGGGCAAGCCGACCTTCGACGGGATTGCCGTCGACCGCAAATGGGGCGAAGCGAATGCCGACTTCATGGCGAAGTTCGTCAAGGTGATCGCCGACGCCGATGCGGCCTATCGCCAGAATCAGGCGGCGTGGACACCGGCGTCCCCGCAGGTGAAGTCGATCGTGAAGACCATCGGCGGCAAACCGGAAGACGTGCCCGGCGCGCTCTCGCTCTACGCCTATCCGTCCGCGCAGCAGCAGGCGTCGGCCGAGTGGCTGGGCGGCGGCAAGGACAGCCGTGCGGCCAAGGCGCTCAAGGACACCGCCGAGTTTCTGAAGAGTCAGCAGAAGATCAACGCCGTCAAGGCGGACTACACGCCGTATGTCACGTCGCGCTATGTCGACGCCGCACTCAAGTTGAAGTAAGCCGCACCGGGGCCGTCATGCCGGCAGGTCCGGCGCGGTGGTCCCTCCCCGATCGCTGGATCTGCTGGAGAAGGGCTTCATGGAACAACTCATCGTCAACGACGTCAGCGTCGTGTATCCCGGTCGGCGCCCCGGCGAGCAGGTGCAGGCGCTCGCCCATGTCGATCTGACCATCGCACCCGGCGACTTCGTGGTGGCGCTCGGCGCCTCGGGTTGCGGCAAGACCACGCTCCTCAGTCTGATGGCGGGCTTCATCGCACCGACGTCCGGCGAATTGCTGCTCGGCGACTCGCCCATCGAAGGCCCCGGCGCCGACCGTGGCGTGGTGTTCCAGAAGCATGCCCTGCTGCCGTGGCTGAGCGTGATGGAGAACACCGAGTTCGGACTCAAGCTGCAAGGCGTGCCCAAGACCGAGCGCCGCGCCCGTGCCGCGCGCAATCTGGCGCTCGTCGGCTTGCAGGACTTTCACCATCACATGATCTATCAGCTCTCGGGCGGCATGCAGCAGCGCGTGGGGATCGCCCGGGCACTGACCTGCAATCCGTCGATGCTGCTCATGGACGAGCCGATGGCCGCGCTCGACGCGCTCACGCGAGAGACCATCCAGGAGTTGTTGCTCGACGTCTGGCGTGAAACGCAGAAGATGATCTTCTTCATCACGCATAGCGTGGAAGAAGCGCTGTTCCTCGCCAGCCGCCTGATCGTGATGTCGCCCCGCCCTGGACGCATCACGCACACCTACGAACTCGACTTCAACAAGCGCTACCTCGAATCCCGCGATGCGCGCGCCATCAAGTCGAGCCCCGATTTCATCGCCATGCGCGAGACCGTGCTCAGCATCATCTACGGCGACGAGCGTGCCGGGCAGACGACGTCTGCCGGCGCGGTCGCCGCCTGAGCGACGCGGGAGACGAGCCATCATGATGACCAAACCCGTCACCAATCCTCACGCGCACGCCGCCACGCCGGCCGCCTCGAACGGCATGGCGCGTGCCGCCAGTTCGCGACGCAAGCGCGGCCTGTTCGCGCGCATGTTCGCGCCGCGTCCTGTCAAGGCCGGCGAGTCGTTCGGCGCGCCCGGTCAGGGCCCCAGCCTCGCGATCAGTGTCGTGACCGTCTTCGCGCTGCTGTTGCTGTGGGTCGCGATCACGTCGTCCGGCATGATCAAGCCGCTGTTCCTGCCGGGACCGCGCGCCATCGTCGAGAAATTCATTCAGGTCTCGACGGAAGGCTTCGCCGGATCGACATTGTGGCAACACACGCTCGCCAGCCTCTACCGCGTGTTCGGCGCCTTCGCGCTCGCGTGTATCACGGCGATCCCGGTCGGCATTCTGATGGGCGTGTCGCGCATCGGACGCGGCGTCTTCGATCCGCCCATCGAGTTCTACCGTCCGCTGCCGCCGCTGGCCTATCTGCCGCTCGTGATCATCTGGTTCGGCATCGGCGAGTTCTCGAAAGTCTTCCTGATCTATCTGGCGATCTTCGCACCGCTGGCCATCGCGGCACGGGCGGGCGTTCGCTCGGTCTCGCTGGAACAGATTCACGCCGCGTATTCGATGGGCGCGTCGCCGCGTCAGATCGTCATGCACGTGATCGTCAAATCGGCGCTGCCTGAAATCTTCACCGGCATGCGCATTGGGATTGGCGTGGGCTGGACCACGCTGGTGGCCGCCGAAATGGTGGCGGCATCGAGCGGTCTCGGGTTCATGGTGCTCAACGCGGCGGAATTCCTCGCGTCGGACATCGTGATCATGGGGATCATCGTGATCGGCTTCTTCGCGTTCGGATTCGATCTGATCATGCGCTATCTAGAACGTGTGCTGGTGCCCTGGAAAGGCAAGGTCTGACAAGGCATACCGTAGACAGGAATCAGACGGCAACAAGACGTAAGCGGTCACGTTGGTCATCACAAGAAAGACGCAGGGCGGCGCCCCCGATTCGCCGCACCTGCCGTCGAACAAGGCATTCAGGAGGTTGTGTGGCAGTTGAGACATTCATCGGCAGTTTCCCCCTCGTTGCAGTCCTCGCAGTCTTTCCCCGCATCGTCGCACCGCTCACGGGAGGTCGCCATGGCCAATCGTGACACCGGAACGCATCTGCAATCGAGCCTCAAACAACGTCATATGAGCATGATCGCGCTGGGCGGCGTGATCGGCGCAGGACTCTTCGTCGGCAGCGGCGTGGTGGTGCATGCCGCCGGCCCGGCCGCCGTGCTGTCGTTCCTGATTACCGGCGCGCTGGTGGTTCTGGTCATGCGCATGCTCGGCGAGATGGCGTGCGCGCTGCCCGCCGTCGGCTCGTTCTACGAGTACGCGAGACTCGCGTGGAACGACAAGCCCGTGGGCGGCGAACTGGCCGGCTTTCTAACGGGCTGGATGTACTGGTATTTCTGGGTGATCGTGGTCGCGGTCGAAGCCGTGGCCGGGGCCAATCTGATTCAGTTCTGGTTGCCGGACATTCCCGCGTGGACCATCAGCCTCGTGCTGCTCGTGGTGCTCACGCTGACCAATCTGGTGTCGGTGGCGTCGTACGGCGAGTTCGAGTTCTGGTTCGCGTCGATCAAAGTCGCGGCCATCGTCGTCTTCCTGTTCCTCGGCGCACTGTTCGTGTTCGGCATGTGGCCGGGTGCGGTGGCGAGCACCGGACATCTGCTCTCGCATGGCGGTTTTATGCCTAACGGCGTCGGGCCGGTGATGGCCGGCGCAGTCGCAGCCACAGGCTTCTACTTCGGGGCAGAGATCGTGACGATTGCCGCCGCCGAAGCCGCCGAACCGCAGCAGGCGGTGGCACGCGCCACGAACTCCGTGATCGGACGCGTGCTGTTCTTCTATATCGGTTCGATCCTGCTCGTGGTGATGCTCGTGCCCTGGAACTCGACCGGCATGGCGACGCCGTATGTCAGTGCGCTCGAAGCGATGCACATCCCGGCGGCGGCGCACATCATGAACGCCGTCGTGCTCACCGCCGTGCTCTCCGCGCTGAACTCCGGGTTGTATGCGTCATCGCGAATGCTGTTTGCGCTCACGCGCCGGGGCGATGCGCCGCGTTCGCTGGCGAAGCTTAACGCTCGGGGCGTGCCGGTTCGTGCGATTCTCGTCGGCACGCTGTTTGGCTACGCGGCCGTGGTCATGTCGTACGTCTCACCGGATACGGTGTTTGCCTTTCTCGTGAACTCATACGGGACCGTGGCGATCTTCGTCTACGTGCTGATCGCCTTCTCGCAACTCAAGCTGCGCAAGCGGCTGGAACGCGAGGCGCCGGGCAAGCTCAAGATAAGAATGTGGGGGTACCCCTACCTGACCTGGGTCGCCATCATCGGCATGTTGTCCATCGTCGGCGCCATGGCTTTCATTCCCGACCAGCGCACACCGTTGGCGCTCGGTGTCGCGAGTCTGACGGTCCTGCTGGTTGCCTTCACCGTGCGGTCGATATGGCGCAAGCTGCGCTCCCCGGATCCGGAGTTCGATCTCTGATCGGGGTTGCGGTGGGCGACGCGCAATGCTGTCGCTCACCGTAAAAATTAATGACTATCGTCACTCTTGAAACCGAGATCTGTCTCCTCAACCTTAGATTCGCCGTCGCCATCGGAGATACTTCCCTCGCTTTCGACGTCACCGCTGTTTACACGCGGAAACTTGTCTAACCAACTCGACGATTGCGCCTGCGTTGACTCGTTTAACGATTCCCACTTCTCATCAAAACGACGCTGGCTGACGAAATCGCTCAGTTGCGAGAGTGAGTAGGCGTCGTCGTATCCGAAGTTTACGTCTAACGGCGGCGAGTGTTGCTCGACTTCGAAATCCAGCGTCCCCGCCAGAATTCTTGCCTCTTTCGAAAGTCTGGCGCAATGATTGGCGTCTTCGACGTTCCCATCCTCTAGTCGTTGAAGCGCCGTTTTCGCGAGCACGCTCGCGGCGAATGTGTTTGCCGCCGTAGCCTTGTCCCGCTCACCACGGCCTTTGTGGAAATCCGCGACTCTCATTAAAGCAACACCATGCGACTTGGTGTCTTGAGACTTCGCAAATGCATCGGCGCCTGTCGTCAGCATCCATAGCAAGCGTGAGGTGTCGGCGTTCGGGACCTCCTCAAGCCGGCGCGCCAACGCCATCAGGGCACTCCCAAGCATGTGGATCTCGATTTGATCGTCGCTGAACGCGGCTGGCTCATCATCCGAAAGACCACGCTCAATGAGCGCAATCCAGACCTCGCAGACCTCCGCATTGAAATCCCGGGGTTGTGGGTTCGCCATGCGCTTCACCAGAGCGGCCAGGAGCGAAGATTCGTTGCCATCCGGCTTCAGCAGCAATTGTCTGGCCTCATGGCGGAGCAGGGCCTTGTCGCCAGTCCCGAGCGACGACATCGTCAACGGAAAGTGCAACGGAACATCCGGGAAGGTGAAGACGATCAGACCATCCTCCCCGATCCCGGCAGTGGCCATCACGTTATCTCTGACGGAAGACGTCAGCTCGGCCAGTTGATTCGCGGCATCGTCGTTGACCGGGCGATGCGGACTGTGGCGCTCGAGATAGTCCCGCCCTTGTCCAAACGACGCGACATGGCAGTGCGCCGCGCCGGCGAGAATGCGCGCCTTTTCCGTACCGGACAACGTGTTGGACACGGTATCCAATACGCCCATGGACCGGAAGCGCGCGAGAAATCCGGAGATCGTGCTATCCGGGATTTTGCCGCCCAAATTCATCAAGCGATTGAAGTCACTCAACTCGCTCAAGCGACGTTCGCTGAGCATCTGATCCGGATAACCCTGCACCTGAAAGTTCGTGCTCGAGGAAGGTTGAGTGATTGGAGTGGTTGGCATGAGCGTTGCCTCGTCAAATCGTCGTTGAAGTGAGTGCGAGCCGGGGCAGCGGAGCGCAAACGTCTGATATCGCCGCGCACCCTGTGGCCATTCGTCTATGCGGTCACCGCCCTACTGTCATGTCGACAGGGCGTCGCCGCTCTCGAAACTCTCGTTTTGGAAGATGCCGGAAATTGCGTCCATTGAAGGTCTCGGCGTGGACGAATTGACGCGGTCGTCGACGGGCGAAAACATATCGCCTTCCAATTGCAGCTCCACGGGAACGAAGCCCCGCGCCATCCGCTCCCATACCGTTCCGGCATTCGATGATGATAAGGATTCGAACTGCATCGTTTCGTTGGGCGTGCGCGCCTCGACGGACTTGTGAAATCTCAGGTCGACCGAATTAGCCAGATCGTTGTTCTCAGCGTTCTGAAATGCTCTCACTGCGTGGTCGTGAAATTCCTTCGCGTCTGAAATCATGTTTGATGCCAGAAAGTAGCTCATCGCCTTGTCGAACTCGTGACCCGCGCTCGTAAACTCCCTTTTGGCCAGATCCCTGTCGCCAGAATGCAGCAAGAGCATCGCAATATCGTTGTGGGCCAAACCGCACTCGCCGGGATGGCCGGCTTTGGCGAACGCCCCTCGTCGCTGGTACAGAATGCGCTTGAGTAGCACGTCATCTCTGGGCGAGCCCCCTGCCAACTTGTTCGCAAAGGTCCGCAATGCGACACCCAGCGCAATCAAGTCTTCTCTCTCGTTGCTGAAGCTGCCCGCTGCCTTACCGTCCACGCAGCGATCAATGGCACTTAGCCACGCATGCAAGATGTGATTGTCGAAACACGCCACATCGGTCTGCGTCATCTTTTGCGCAAACTGAACCAGCAGCGACACCTCGCGCATGTCGCGTCCGAGCAGAAGCGCTCTCGCTTCCGCCATCGTCAGTGCACCCTGTCCATCGCCGAAACACTCGCTGCCCATCGGGATGTTGAGCTCGATATCGGGAAACTCGAGAATGATTTGATAACGGTCCCCGAGTCGGGCGTTATCCAGCATGGTTTGTCGTATGTCCAACGGAAGCTCATTGAGCAGAATCAGGGCGTCCCGCCCCGCGAATTCCAGTTTTCCGTCTCTCTCCAAGTAGTCCCTACCCGGGCCAGACGACCCGATATGACAAAGGCCTGCACACGACAGTAACCGTGCCTTGATTCCGCAGCACAAGGCGTTCTTTGTAGCGTCTAACGGGCCGAGGTAAACGAAGTTCCTCAGGAACTCGCTGAACACTCCATCGGACGGACATCGTCCCGCCGAAATGTGGGCATTGAGCTCGCCCAATGTGCGGCATCGCGCGTCGCTAAGATTGGAATTCGGATAGTTCAGGAGCGGGAAGTTGACATTTCCCTGCGTCACTGTGTTTGGCATGAGCGTCGCCTCGTTGAGAACCCGATGTGAGCAGTCTGCGCCCCTCCCCGGACGCTCAACTATCACGAATCGCCGTGCCCTATTGCGCCTTCTTCCCATCCGGCGCGATGTCGGCCACATGCGTTTCAGGCACGGCAGCTCTGCTCTCCCATTCGGCAATCGTGCCCGGCAACCCGATCTCACGCGCAGAAGGCAACACCGTGGCAGCAAAGACTTGCGCCTCGGCCCCTTTGTCGATGTGCAGATAGCATTTGTGGAATCGATCGGCGAGATCCATCACGAATCGATGCTCCCCGGTTTGCAGCAGGCGCTCGAATCCACGCCACGCCATGTCAACGCTGCTCAAAGCCGAAGCGGTGTCGTTGCCCCGAATGAAAAGCTCGGCCGACCGAAGATAGGCCGAGGATGCCTGAAACTCAAGCACCCGCCTTTCGTCGGGAGGCAGCCTCGTGATGCTCTCACGGCGGTACGTCTCGTAGAAGCCCGCCAAATCCACGAATTCCCGTGCCGACTCGCTCCACAGTTCGGCTCGACACAGCGCATGGCCACTACCGCGCAGAACCTGCACTCGCTGATTCGCGTCCATATCGCACTTCCCTGCGCGTTGGAACAGGGTTGCCACGCACTGATAGTCCACGTTTTTCGCTTTACGGCTGAACGCGGTCTCGGTCACGACGGCGTCGAGCAGATGCCACCACACCTGCAAGTACGGGGCCGAATCATGGGAAGCCGGATCGAGGCTCGCGGCACGCGCCAACAGCGTCTGCCTTTTCTCATCCTTCGCAAGCAGCAGCGCCAGACATTCGTCTGTCGTGAGTTCCGCCTGCTTGCCCGTGAAGCAAGCCTCGGTCAAAGGAAAACGTATTTGACTTCCCGGAATCGTCAGGATGATTTTCCCTTGCGCGTCGACCTCGGCGGTCGTGAGCATTTTCCGCCGGGTCTCCGGCGCGATCCGTCTCAACAGGTGTTTCGACGGATCCAACGTTGAATGGGAAAGTCGGCGATCCCGAGGCGCCAGAAATTGACGCCCCTCTGGGTAAGACGCGATGTGCCCCAGCGCTGCCGCGCGCAGCGCCTGCATTTTGGCATCGCCGTTCCTGAACACGTCGATGGCGATGTCTATCGGCCCCATATAACTGAAGTCGTGGATGAAGCGCTCGTAGACGTCGCCCGGCACCGGCGCTCCGGATGTCATGTCCGCGTCGAACCGTTCCCGCGCATTCAGGCGCCGCTCGCTCAACTTGGCGTCGGGATAGCCGGCGATCGGGAAGTTACAGCCGCTGACTGAGGTGATAGGAGGCATGATCGTCGACACCTGGAATGGAATCATTCCAGACTAGAACGCCCTGTCGCCCGATCCTTTCTGAATTCGTCTACGCCTCGCTGGGCGATGGCTCGGTCAGCGTGGCCTGCAATGCGTCGTCAAGGCGCGCAACGTCGTCGTCCGACAGCACGCCGATGAAGACCATCGACGATTCGTGCAATGTCAGGTTGGGCCGCTTTGAGATCGCCACCCGTGTACCGACCACATGAACCTCGCTCGCACCGCCCGAAGCCAGGTTCACGAATCCCTTCGCCCGCAGGAGTTTTCCCGGGTACATCGTCAATGCCGCTTTCAGACGATGACGATCCGACACGCCATTGACTCGCCACACAAAGCTTCGTAAGCCTGCGGGCAACGCATGTCCGGAGATGCGCATCGGTCGTCCGCCCAGCCACCCCGGCAGTGCCAGCGCCTCATCCGGAAACAGAATGGCGGGTGGCACGACGCCGTTGTTCGCCGTTACAACCACCTGCGTTGCACCGAGTTCGGCTAGCCGTTCGCGTAGCGATTGCAGCGTGTCGGGCGCGACGAGATCCGTCTTCGTCATCACCAGCGTGCTTGCCGCCATGAGCTGCTTCTGCGCGATGTCGCCGACATAACGATCAGCCAGCGTCTGCCCGATACCTTGTGCATCGACCGCCACTACGATGCCATGCAAGCGGAACGCCTTGTCGAGCAGCCCCACCTGCGCGATGCGCATCGGATCGGACACGCCGCTGGCTTCGATCACTAACAGGTCAGGACGCACCTCGCGCTCGCCGATGGCGATCAGCGTCTCGACGAGGCGGCCGCCGATGGTGCAGCACACGCATCCGTTCTCGAGACCGATCACGTCGTCGCCTCGCTCTCGAATGAGCGAGGCGTCGACGTTGATCGATCCGAAGTCGTTCACCAGCACCGTGATTCGCAAGCCATCCGCGTTACGAAGCAACGCATTGACGATGGTCGTCTTGCCCGCCCCGAGATAGCCGCCCAGCACGATCATCGGCACCGGTGCGCGACCTGGCTTGTCGGCGGACATCGAGCTGGACATTGACGTGGTCGTCATGCCGGTGCGCGGAAAATCTCGCCACCCAGCACCGTGCCCCACACGGGCATCTGACGAAGTGCGTCGACGGGGACCTCATGCGGATCGTCCTCCAGCACGGCGAAGTCGGCATACTTGCCCACTTCGATGCTGCCGATCAGATGATCCATCCCCAACGAGAAAGCGGCACCGAGCGTGATCGCGCGCAAGGCGTCGTCGACCGGCAGGCACAACGACTCGCCCAGCACGCGCCCCGACGATGTCTCCCGCTTCACCGCGCACCACGCAGTGAACAGCGGATTGAGCTGCGTGATGGGCGCATCCGAATGCAGCGCGAACGGCAAACCGATCTGACGCGCGATCTCGGCGGCATCCATCCGGTTGGCACGATCCGGGCCCATCGTCTGCTCGTAATGCGCGTCGCCCCAGTAGTAGACGTGATTCGCGAAGAAATTCACGCACATGCCGAGCCGCTGCGCGCGTGTGAGCTGTGCGACGTCGGCCATCTGACAATGCTGCAACGTGTGGCGGTGATCCGTGCGCGGGTGCTTCTCCAGCAGCGCCTCGATCGCGTCGAGCACGACATCGGTGGCTTCGTCGCCATTGGTATGGATGTGAAGTTGCAGACCCGCGGCATGGAACGGCAGAAACGTCTCGACCAGTTGCGACGGCGCAATCAGCCAGAGCCCGTTGGGCTTGCCGTTGTGATATCCCGGCCAGCGCAATCGTGCGGTGAATCCTTGAATCGAGCCGTCGACGATGAACTTGATGGGACCGTAGTGCAACTTGTCGGTATTGCCCTCGCGCGCGCTCAACACGCGCTGCGGGCCACCTTCCGGACACCGCTGCGGCGCGAACGCCGGGACGATGCGAATCGGATAGCTGGGATCGGCCGTCGCGTCATGCAGGTTCGCGTTGCCCGACGGCGTCAGGTCGTTGACGAGGTCGGTCGCCGTCGTCACGCCGGCGAGCTGCGCGACACGTCCGAAGTTCCAGATTGCGCGCGGACTCTCGCTCGCGGCAATCGACAGTCCCTCGCCGATCACGCGATACACCGGAAACATGGCCGCGAACTCCTGCAATTCGCCGGTGGGCTCGCCATCGGCACCCATCACGATACCTTCGACGTCCGTGTCGCCATCGATACCGGCGAGGTCCAGCATCGGCGTATTGACGTTCATCAGATGCACGCTCGCATGCAAGATCGCGACGGGGCGTGTCATCGAGACGGCATCGATATCACGCGCGACGAGCGGGGCGTCCTTGAAGAAGATCGGATCGTAGCCCCATGCAAGCAGAGGCTTGTGCGCGTCGGTCATCCGCTGCTCGGCCTCGTGCAGGCGTGCGAGCACGTCCGACGGCGTCTTCAACCCTTCCCACAGATGCCCGTCGGGGCCACGCCGGTCGTAGTAGCCGACATAGACAGCGTCCCACATCGCGCCTTCCATCAGGTGGCAATGGCCTTCCACGAGGCCCGGCATCAGCACCTTGTCGCGCAGCGTCTCGATGGGCGTCGCGTCGGTCCAGCGGCGCACGTCTTCGATACCGCCGACGGCGAGGATCCGGCCATCGCACACGGCAACGTGCGTCGCGACCGGCTGCGCGGGATTCATGGTCAGGATCTTGCGGGCGACGTACACGCGAATGTCGTCGCCACGCCGGGCGGTGTTGTCTCTGTCTGTCATTGTGACTTCTTGTAGGAGGAAAGCGCGCCGACGCCGGAGTCCATCGCGCGGGCAGGACGGCTGCCAAGGAGCAGGTTGAACACGGCGATCACCACGACGTTGACCACCAGGCAGATCAACCCGAGGTTGATGCCGCCGAGGTCCGGATTCTTGTAGTAAAGCACGAGCGCCAGCCCTTGTCCGGCAAGTACGCCGGCAGCGATGGCCGTCGCACGCACGCGCAGACGGAACACCACGGCGATCACCCCCGGCAGGAACTGCGTCACGCCGTAATACGCCATGTTGATCAGCGTGAGCATGAGATTTGGGGTGAGCAGCGTCAAGACGATGGAGCCCAGCAGGTACAGCACGATCACGACCTTCGAGCTAGCCTTCTGCCGATGCTCCGGCATGCCCGACAGGATGTTGCGCGTGACGATGGGGCCCAGCGCGAGGCAGATACCGGCGAGCACGAGCAGGCCCGAGAGTGCGGCGCCGGCCGCCACGAGGCCGACAAGCCACGACGGCAGCAACTGCGTTACCGCTGCGAAGAACGCTTCGTTCGGCGAGGCCAGTTGAATGTTCTGACTGATCGCGTAGTACGACGCGAGCACGAGGAACGGATACATCAGCATGTAGAGCGGCATGGCGATCTGCGTGCGACGAATCGTGGCCGCGCTCTTCGCGGTGAAGAAGTTCTGCACGCCGAACGGCATCACGTACATGCCGAGCGACTGGAACACGATGGTCGTCATCGCGAACGTGAGTTGCTGCGTGGTCATCGCGTTGCTCACGTGTTCGCTCGCCGCCTGAAATACGGGCGTCACGCCGGACTCCCACGCCACCGCGACGCCGGTAATGACGATGGCCGCCACCATCAGCACGTCTTTGAGCACAGCAATGTAGGCAGACGCACGCACCCCGGCAATCGCAATGTAGACGAACGCCAGCATCGCGGAAAAGCAGATCAGCCAGAGCGGCTGGAAATTCCACCCCAGCCCCTTGAGCGCCGCCACGAGTCCGGTGAACTGCAACTGGCCCCACGGCAGCAGGAACACGATGGCCGTCACCGCAACAACGAGTTCGAGGAAGCGGCTCTCGAAGTGTCCCTTGAACAGATCGGGCAACGTGATGGCGTTGTAGCGCTTGCCGGCATCCCAGATTTTCGGGCCGAGGAAATACCCGACCGGGTAGGCCAGCAGGATGTAGCCGAGGAACCAGACACCGTAGGTCGGTCCTTTCGCGTAGATACCGCCGGGAAAGCCGACCATCGTGCCGATGCTGTAGATCTCTCCGGCAGCCAGGAAGAACACCAGCCACGCGCCGAACTGACGCGACGCCACGAAGAAATCGTGCACGCTCTGCGGGCCGCGTCCGCCACGCGCTCGCAGCGCAAGATAGACCGACAACAGGATGAAGCCGGCAAAGATGAGGGTTGCCATCGACACAGTCTCCGGAAATGCGGAACGTGGCGGCGTCAGTCGCGGCAGCGACCGGCGTGCGCCATCGAAGGCGTAACGCGAGCGCGCGTCACGCCGTGAGAATCATCGGGAATGGAAAAGAGACATCACGCCGATGCTTCGGCGGTGTGCTTATCGAAGAGCGCCCAGCACAGCCACAGGCACACGGACGTCAGCACGAACCACAGGAAGATCCAGCCGTAGACGAAGGGCACGCCCAGCACATAGCGCTCGACGGACGCCGCCCACGGCAGCAGTCCCACCACGCCGAGATACGGCAACCCAAGGCCAATCAACAATCTGAGCATGTCCAATCTCCGTTGCGCATGACAGACTCACGCACCGGATGGCGACGCGAACCTTTCGACCGGGTCAGTATCCCCAGCCAAAATTCGCGCCGTTTAGAGCCACATGCCAGAAAAGTGTGGTGCCAGAAGGCGAACGCGCAGCGAATCGCAGGGGCAGGACCAGTGCGACGCGTTTGGCGCAAAACGACGAACATCCATAGTGCCAGCCGACGTCAGCGCAAAGGGCATATTCCCCGCAGCCGTGCCGCTTTGCGCTGGCACCATCACAAGTTGCCGGTGGTACTAATCCCGCGAAATTGTTCTTGGCAGTATTGGCTCATTTCCTCAGGAGCCTGACGTGGGTACGATTGAATCCTTCGCGCTGGATCGTCACGCCGCAGCGCCGTACGATCCGCTTTACGATCCGCTAGTCTCGTCCGGTCCCGGTCTGGGCATGGACTACGCGCCGACTTACTGGGTCGCGACCGCCGGTGAGCCGCCGGAAGACGATGGCCCGCTGGCGGGCGACGCCGATGTCGACGTCGTCATCGTCGGTGCGGGCTTCACCGGCCTGTCCACCGCCCTCTTCCTCGCGCGCGAACACGGCATTCGCGCCACTGTGCTCGAAGCCAACCAGACCTGCTGGGGCTGCACCAGCCGCAACGGCGGTCAGGGTCAGAACGCAAGCGGGCGTCTCTATCGCTCCCAATGGATCGACCGCTGGGGCAAGGAGACCGCACTGCGTCTGGACGCCGAAATTCGCGAAGGCTTCAACACGTTCAAGTCGCTCATCGCCGAAGTGCCGGAGTGCGATCCGCAGCCCGGCGGCCATCTCTACATCGCGCACCGCGACCGCAAGATGGACTTCCTGCGCAACGAGGCGAAGGTCATGCACGACGTGTTCGGCTACGACACTCGCATTCTCTCGCGCGAAGAAGTCAGCGAGGAATACGTCAACGATCAGGAGAATTGCGGCGCGCTGCACGAACCCGACGGTATCGGTGTGCACCCGCTCAAACTCGCCTTCGGCTATCTGCGCATGGCGCGCGCGCTCGGCGCCCGGGTGCATCCGTCGACACCGGTACTGGGTGTCGAGACGATCAATGGCGTGCACCACGTGCGCACGCCGCGCGGAGTGGTGCGCGCCAAAGCGGTCGCGTTCGCCACGGGCGGCTACACACGTAACGACGTGACGAAGGCACTGCGCTCGAAGATCATGCCGATCCTCTCGAACTCGCTCGTCACGCGTGTGCTCACGCCCGAAGAGATCGCCGCGACCAACTTCCGCACGCACGAAGTCATTACCGACACCCGCACGCTGCGCTACTACTACCGTCTGCTGCCCGACAACCGCTTGCAGATCGGCAGCCGCAGTTCGATCACCGGCGCCGATGCGCAGAATCCGAAACATATGGCGGTGCTGGTCGAAGGCCTGCATCGCAAGTTTCCTGCGCTGGGGGGCATTCGCATCGACTACTCGTGGTGGGGCTGGGTCGATGTGAGTCACGACATGATGCCGCGCGTCACGCAACCCGATCCGCGTCAGAGCCTCTTTTACGCCGTAGGGTATGGCGGCAACGGCGTGTCGTTCTCGGCCCATGCCGGACGTCGCCTCGCGCAACGCATCGCCGGCCAGCGCGACCCGTCGTGGAATCTGCCGATCTACGACTCCGCGCTGCAATACCCGAATGTGTTCGGCACGGTGCAATGGCAGGGCTTCGCGCCATTCCGCCGCATCGGCCAACGCTTTCTCTATCAGCGATACCACGCGCAAGACGAAGCGCGTTGATCTCGCCTCCTCCTCCGATTTCTCCGATTTTCTGGAATTTGCAATGACGACTCAGAACGACTCCGCCGCGATCCGGTTGCTCACGACCTTCAACGACGCCTGGAACCGCCACGACATCGACGCCCTCATGGAATGCATGACGGATACCTGCGTGTTCCATGCCGTAGCAGGCCCCGACATGCTTGGGCGCACCTTCGAAGGACGCGAAGCCGTGCGCGCCGCGTTCCAGTCCGCATGGGAAAACTTTCCCGACGCGTCCTGGACGGAAGGCAGCCATTTCGTCACCGGCGACCGGGGTGTCTCGGAATCGACGTTTCGCGGCACGAAAGCGGACGGCACACGCGTCGAAGCGCGCATGGTCGATGTCTTCACCCTGCGCGACGGCAAGATCGAAGTGAAGAACGCGTTCCGCAAGGACCGCCCGGCGTTCTGATCACGCCCCGTGGAATGTCCGGATTTCCCGCCCCGCCTGCCGGGGCATTTTTTCTGGACATCACGCCGCACGGCGCGCGACGGCGTATCCGATAACCATAATTTGTATTTTTCAATACAAAACGTACCAAATAATAAAAATACCAATTGACCACGGCGATTTAATCCCCTAGATTTCGATACAAGCAACGAAATCGGAATTATTTGTTCCGTTTATTTTTCACTGGAGACACCCCATGAATGCCAAAGACCCGGCTACGGCCACCCAGCAAATGACGGCGTCCGATGCCGGTCCGCAAACGATGACGCCCTCGGAAGCGTTCGTTGAAACGATGGTCGCCAACGGCGTGAGCGAGATGTTCGGCATCATGGGCTCGGCCTTCATGGACGCGATGGACATCTTCGCGCCGGCCGGCATCCGTCTGATCCCGGTGGTGCACGAACAGGGCGCGGGCCACATGGCCGACGGTTACGCCCGCGTGTCGGGCCGTCACGGTGTCGTGATCGGTCAGAACGGCCCGGGCATCAGCAACTGCGTGACGGCCATCGCCGCCGCTTACTGGGCCCACAGCCCGGTCGTGATCGTGACGCCGGAAGCCGGCACGATGGGTATCGGTCTGGGCGGCTTCCAGGAAGCCAAGCAACTCCCGATGTTCCAGGAATTCACGAAGTACCAGGGGCACGTGACGCATCCGGCGCGTATGGCCGAATTCACCGGCCGCTGCTTCGATCGCGCGATGGCCGAAATGGGTCCGACGCAACTCAACATTCCGCGTGATTACTTCTACGGCCAGATCAAGGCCGAGATTCCGCGTCCGCAACGTCTGGACCGTGGCGCCGGCGGTGAAGAGCGTCTGAACGAAGCCGCCGAACTGCTCGCTCAGGCCAAGTTCCCGGTCATCATCTCGGGCGGCGGCGTGGTCATGGCCGATGCCGTCGAAGAGTGCAAGGCACTTGCCGAGCGCCTTGGCGCACCGGTCGTCAACAGCTACCTGCACAACGACTCGTTCCCGGCCAACCATCCGCTGTGGTGCGGCCCGCTCGGCTATCAGGGCTCGAAGGCCGCGATGAAGCTGCTGGCACAGGCCGACGTGGTCGTAGCACTCGGCTCGCGCCTCGGACCGTTCGGCACGCTGCCGCAACACGGTCTCGACTACTGGCCGAAAAACGCCAAGATCATCCAGATCGACGCCGATCACAAGATGCTCGGCCTCGTGAAGAAGATCTCGGTCGGTATCTGTGGCGACGCGAAGGCCGCCGCCGTGGCGCTGTCGCAGCGTCTGGCCGAGCGCACGCTCGCGTGCGACGCCACGCGTGCTGCCCGCGCCGATCAGATCGCCACCGAAAAGGCGGCGTGGGAGAAGGAACTCGACGAGTGGACCCACGAGCGCGATCCGTACAGCCTCGACATGATCGAAGAGCAGAAGCGCGAGAAGACGTTCAACGGCGGCGAGTATCTGCATCCGCGTCAGGTCCTGCGCGAGCTGGAAAAGGCGATGCCGGAAGACGTCATGGTCTCGACCGATATCGGCAACATCAACTCCGTCGCCAACAGCTACCTGCGTTTCAACAAGCCGCGCAGCTTCTTCGCCGCCATGAGCTGGGGCAACTGCGGTTACGCGTTCCCGACGATCATCGGCGCGAAGGTTGCCGCACCGCACCGTCCGGCCGTCTCGTATGCGGGCGACGGCGCGTGGGGCATGAGCCTGATGGAAACGCTTACGTGCGTGCGCCACAACATTCCGGTCACGGCCGTGGTCTTCCACAACCGTCAGTGGGGCGCCGAGAAGAAGAACCAGGTGGACTTCTACAACCGTCGCTTCGTCGCCGGTGAACTGGATAGCCCGAGCTTTGCCAACATCGCCCGTGCCATGGGCGCCGAAGGCATCGTGGTCGATCGTCTGGAAGACGTCGGCCCGGCGCTCAAGAAGGCCATCGATCTGCAGATGAATCACGGCAAGACGACCATCATCGAAATCATGTGCACCCGCGAACTCGGCGATCCGTTCCGCCGCGACGCACTCTCCAAGCCGGTGCGCATGCTCGACAAGTACAAGGACTACGTCTGACGCGATAGGCTTTTTTCGTGTGATTGCGCTCCCGGCTCTGTGGGTGCCGGGGGCGCTTTTTTTATTTTGCAGACATCATGAAAGCCATCAACCGCATCATCGATACCGCGCGTCGTGCCCCCATGCGCATCGTGTTGTGCGAGTCGGACGACGAGCGCGTCCTGAGCGCCGCAGCACGCGCCACGCGTGAGGGCATCGCGCGCATCGTGCTCGTCGGCGACATCGGCAAGACACAGCGCGCGGCCGACGCCGCACGCATCGATCTCACCGGCATGGAGCTGATCGATCCCGCCACGTCCGACATGACCGAGGCGTTCTCGCACATCTGGTACGGCATTCGCTCGAAGAAAGGCATGACCCGCGATCAGGCTACTGAGGAAATGCGCACGCCGCTGGGCTTCGCGAACATGATGGTGCGCCTCGGTCATGCCGACGGCTCTGTCGCCGGCGCCGTCAACACCACGGCCGACGTGGTGCGCATGGCAATCCAGATCATCGGCGTGCAACCGTCGTTCAAACTCGTGTCGAGCTTCTTCCTGATGATGCTCTGCGAGCCGTTCCATACGATGAAGGGCGGGCTGATCTTCTCGGACTGCGCCCTCGTCGTCGACCCCGACGCCGGGCAACTCGCCCAGATCGCGCTGGCCGCCGCCGACAGCGCCGCCGCGCTGCTCATGGAGCCGCCGCGTGTAGCCATGCTGTCGTTCTCGACCAGCGGCAGCGCCAGGCACGCTGCGGTCGACAAGGTCGTGGAAGCGACGCGTCTGGTGAAGGAAGCGCGCCCGCAACTGGCCATCGACGGCGACGTGCAGCTCGACGCCGCCATCGTGGCCGAGATCGCGCAGCGCAAGGTCGTGCATTCGCAGATCGAAGGCCACGCCAACACGCTGATCTTCCCGAGTCTCGACGCCGGCAACATCGGCTACAAACTGGCTGAACGGATTGGCGGCGCGAAGGCCATCGGGCCGCTGTTGCAAGGGTTGAATCGTCCCGCGAACGACTTGTCGCGCGGATGCAGTGCCGACGACATCTATTACGTCATCGGCGTGACCTGCGTGCAGGCGCAGGCCGCGCGCGCCACGCTGACCGGAACGTCGCCGCTCGCCCTCCGGGTATGACGTGGCAGACGATTCAGGCGTCGCTGCCGCTGATGTTGCTGCTGGGCTTTGCGACGTACTTCCAGACCGTGACGGGCTTCGGGCTCGGCATGATCGTGCTGGGCGGCGCGAGCGGCTTCGGGCTCGCGCCGGTGGCCAGCGTGGCGATCCTGGTGAGTCTGGTCACGCTCGTCAACAGCGCCCTTGCCCTGCCCGGCACGCTGCATCTCATCGACTGGCGCGCAGTCCGGGCTGCAACGCTGGGCATCGTTCCGTCGGTGATCGTCGGCGTGCTGCTGTTCGATTACCTGAACGGCACGGCGTCGAACGTGCTGCATCTGCTGCTCGGTGCCGTGGTGCTATACGGCGGCATCGGCTCCGCGCTGCGGCCTGCGCCGAAGACCGAACGCTCCGGCGATACGGGCTTTTTCTTCAGCGGCATCTTCGGCGGCTTGCTCAGCGGGATGTTCGGGATCTCCGGGCCGCCGCTGATCTTCTACTTCTATCGTCAGCCGCTCACGCTGGTGCAGATCCGTTGCGCCTTGATTCTCCTCTTCGCGGTCACGGCATCGATTCGTACGACCTATAGCGCGTTTGCCGGGCAACTGCCCGCATCGATGTGGTGGCAGGCCGCCATCGCGCTGCCCGTGGTGACCTTCGCCACGCTCTTCGCCCGACGCCATCCGCCGCCCCTCTCGGGCGTGACGACACGACGTCTCGCGTTCCTTACGCTGATCCTGCTGGGGGCGCATCTGATGGTCGATGCCGTGCTGGAGATGGTGTGATGCGACGGCGTTAGCGCTGGCCTCAGTGTCAGCCGCCGCTGCGACGTCCACCGCTGCCGATCCAGTCGACGAGTCTCGCCAGCATTGTCATGTCGGGCAGCGACGTGAGGTCCAGCGCGAGCGAGTGACGATAGTACGGGCTCAGATCGAGGCCGACACCGAGCCCCATCACTTCGACGTCGCCGCGCAATTGCTGCTGCGCCACCACGTCGCGCAGGTGATGGTCGAGATAGTGTTCATCGTTGACCTGGTGGGTGGCGGCGTCCATCGGGCTGCCGTCGGAGATCACAATCAGCAGACGGCGGTTCGCGCTGCGCGTGCGCAAACGCTCGCACGCCCACTCGACGGCTTCGCCATCGACACCCTCTCGAAACAGATCCGCCTTGAACAGCGACGCGATGTCGGTGCGCGCGCGTCGCCAACTGGTGACGGCATCCTTGAAGATGAGATGCGAGACCTCGTTCAGGCGGCCGGGGAAACGCGGCTTGCCGCGGGCGAGCCAGTCCGTGCGCGCACGTCCGCCGTTCCAGGCGCCGGTCGTGAATCCGAGGATCTCGTTGGTGACGCCAGCGGCATCCAGCGCGCGCGACAGCACGTCGACGATCATGGCGACGGCATCGATCTGCGCCTTCATCGACCCGGAGCAATCGATGAGAAAGCTCACCATCGACTCGGCAATCAGCGTGTGCTTTTCCAGCCGGAACAGCCGTCGCTCGGCCGGAGAGCTGACGAGTTGTGCGAGACGACGTCCGTCGATACGCCCCTGCTCTTCACCGAACGACCAGCCGTCGCGCTGCGGCACGGCCAGCGCCGCCTGCAACGCCCGTGCGAGCCTCGGCACGTTGATGGCCTGCGCGACGATGCGCTCGTCCAGACGTTCACGGAATTCGGTCAGCAAGGCGCGTCGCACGAGCGTACCCGCGTAAAGCTCTCGGTCGTATCGCTGGGTGAACACGCGGTAGCCCTGCTCGGACGCCTTGAGCACGCGGCTGTCGCCCGAATGCGCAAGCGTGATGCCGTCGTCTTCCTGTTCGTCGAAGTCCAGAAACAGGGAGAACGCGTTGCGCACGCCCTTCTCGTCTTCGTCGTCCTTCTGATCGTTTTCCTCCGACTCACCGCCGGCCGCGCGAATCAGGCCAGCGATGTCGGCGGCCAATGCCAGCGCGTAGACCGCGAACGCAGCCTGATCGGTGCGCGTGCGCCGCATGCCCGCGAGCGCGCTGCCAATGCGTGGCGCGATCGCCATGCGAGTGGCTTCGATCAGCCCCTCGGTGTCTTCCACGACGGGATAGCCGGTCAGCCGCGACCAGCTCATTTGCGCGACGGTGTACAGCAGCAGCCCCACATGACTGTCGGCCACGCCCGTGGCATGCATTGCACGCGACCATGCTTCGAAGCGTTCTCGCAGGTTCGCGGCGACGCCCGGCATGCCCGGCGGAATGAACGTCTCGCAACGCAGTTGCTCCAGCAACTCGAAGAGCAGACGCTCCAGCGGCGCGTCCGGCAGGAGACGACGATGCAGGGCGGCGTCGCTGTGACGCAGTCGTAGCGCCGCGCCATCGGCGGCCCCACGCAGGGTATGCAGAGGATCGGCAGGCGGTGGCAGCGTTTGCAAATGCGGCGCATGCAACGGCAGCGGCCGCATGTTCCGGCACAGGCGGGCACCGCTGTAATGCAGCGCGGCATCGCCCGTCAGCGCGCGAACGGTGGCGGCGCACAGCGCCTCGCCCGCTGCGGCGCGCCGTGCTGCCTCGCGCTCCGAGATCGTCATGACGCATCGGCCAGCAGCGAGCGGCCGCCGTCGTTCGTCGGCAACTCATGGCCGAACGCGCGCTGGTAATACTCCGCCACCACGGCACGTTCCGCCTCGTCGCACTTGTTCAGGAACGTGAGACGGAAGGCCAGCCCGGCATCGCGGAAGATGCCGACGTTCTCCGCCCAGTTGATGACCGTGCGCGGCGACATGAGCGTGGACAGATCGCCGGTCGCAAAGCCCTTGCGCGTGAGTTCGGCCACGCTGACCATCGAATCGATCAGCGTGCGCCCCGCGTCGTTATCCAGCGCAGGCACGCGCGCGAGCACGATGCCCGCTTCGTCTTCGCGTGACAGGTAATTGAGCGTCGCCACCACGTTCCAGCGGTCGATCTGCGCGTGGTTGAGCACTTGCGTGCCGTGATACAGACCGTTGAGATTGCCCAGACCGACGGTGTTCGTCGTCGCGAACATCCGAAACGCCGGATGCGGATGAATCACGCGATTCTGATCGAGCAGCGTGAACTTGCCGTCGCGCTCCAGAATGCGCTGGATCACGAACATGACGTCGGGGCGGCCTGCATCGTATTCGTCGAAGATCAGCGCCACCGGACGTTGCAACGCCCACGGCACGATGCCTTCCTGGAATTCGGTGATCTGGTGGCCGTCGCGCACGACGATGGCGTCTTTACCGACGAGATCGAGACGGCTGATGTGGCCGTCGAGATTCACGCGCACGCAAGGCCAGTTCAGCCGCGCGGCGACCTGTTCGATGTGCGTCGATTTACCCGTGCCGTGCATGCCCTGCACCATCACCCGGCGGTTGTTCATGAAGCCGGCCAGAATCGCGAGCGTCACATCGGGGTTGAAGCGATACGCCGTGTCGATCTCGGGCACGTGATCGTCGCGCTCACTGAATGCCGGCACCTGAAGATCAGTGTCGATGCCGAATACGGTGCGCGCATCGACGCTGCGATCCGGCTGCTGGGTTGCGATGTCCATCACGGTGTCTCCCATCCATTTCCATAGCGCTGTCGGCGCATCATGGTCGCATCATAGCGTTAACCATTTTTAGAAACAATTTGTTCCGAATAATTAAAACACGGATTGACGATGCCCGACGGCTCGTCTAGATTCGGGAGAACTGAAACGCATCGGAACCTTGCCAATGCCGGTCGATAACCTGTTTGGGTACAATACCGCTGATCCATTTTCCGGAACGGCGCATATGAACGACGTAGCGATTCAGCACGACTCCCCCTCCGACAACAAGGCGGATACGCCGACCCTGCGGGCGTTCGCGCTGCTCGAATATCTCGTCGCTGCCGACGCGCCCGTCTCGCTCGCGGACATGGCGCACGACATTCAGATGCCGAAGGCATCGCTGCACCGCATGCTCGGCTCGCTCGAAGCCGGCGGACTGGTGATTCGCGAACCGGGCCAGAAGAATGCTTATGTGATCGGCCCGCGTCTGGCGCAACTGAGCCTCGGCGTAATGATGCAGGCCGGTGCGCGACGCATGCGCCATGCGATTCTCGGGCGTCTCGTGGCCGATCTCGGCGAGACCTGCAACCTCACGATGCTGCATGAGACCGAGGTGCTCTATCTCGATCGCATGGAGGCCCCGTGGCCGCTGCGTCTCGATCTGAAACCGGGCTCGCACGTGCCCGCGCACAGCAGCGCCAGCGGCAAGCTGCTGCTGGCGATGATGCCTCGCGAGCAGCGCGCCGCCCTGTTGCGTGCAATGAAGTTGCAACGCTTCACGCCGAACACGCTGACCGATCCCGAATTGCTGGAAAGCGAACTCGACCGCATTGCGCACAAAGGCATTGCTGTCGATAACGAGGAGTTCGTGCTGGGTATCGCATGCGTGGCGGCGCCCGTGCTCAAGGAGGACGGGGCCTGCATCGCGGCAGTGGCCGTGCATGCGCCGGTGTCGCGTACGTCGCTGTCCAGGGCGATGGAATTCGTGCCGCGTCTTCAGGAAGCCGCCAAGGAACTGGCGAAGACCTTCTGAAATACTGATCGCCTGGACGGCGCAGGCACGTCAGAGCGCCTTCGCCCGATCGGCGCCGTCTTCGGCTTTCTCCGCTTCCGCTTTTTTCGCCAACGCCTCTGCCTTGCTTGCCCGCTGCCAGTCGAGCAGCGGCGCGAGCGCCGTCGCCGTCTCGCGCAACGTCGGCACCAATCCCATCAATTGCTCCAGCGTCACGCGCGCCGTCGGCCCATGCACGGCGAGCACCGCGCGCACGTGACCGTCTTCCGGCGCACGCACCGGCACGCCAACGGCGACCATGCCGCGCACGAACTCCTCGTTGTCGATGCCGATCCCGCGCGCGGCGAGCCGGTCCAGTTCGGCTTCGAGCAGGCTGACGTCCGTAATCGTTCTCGGTGTCATCCGCTTGAGCGACAGTCGCGAGAGCACGGCACGACGCTCCGCTACCGGCATCTGCGACAGAAACAATTTACCGCTCGCCGTACAGTGCAACGGCACGCGCATGCCCGGGTGCATCTGCATGCGCAGCGGTTCGTTCGTTTCTACCCGTTCGATGTAGAGAACTTCGTCGCCGTCGAGCGCGGTGAGGTTGACGGTCTCGCCCACACGATCCACCAGCGCACGCAATAACGACCTCGCCGCGCGCGTGAAGTTGTTGTTCGCGAGCGTGACGAGCGCGAGACGCGCGGCACGCGGCCCTAGCGACAAGCCGCGCTCCGAGCCGCGCGAATCGGGAACATGCGAGACGTAGCCGCACACTTCCAGCGCTTCGATCAGCCGCATGAGCGTGGCCTTGGGAATCGACAGACGCGAGGCCAGTTGCGACAGCGTGTAGGGCTGCCCGGCCATCGCCAGACGCTCGATGACGGCGAGCGCGCGAAGATTGCGCGCCTCGTCGCTCGCGCGCAGATCGGCATCGTCCAGCGTGCCGGTGTCGCGCGTCGCTTCCTGCCTTGCTTCCTGCCTCGTTTCCTGCCTCGCTTCTTGCTGCGTTTCCCGCATCAAACGCCTCCTGAGCGCGTCCGCCCGAAATGCATTTCGATCAATAAAAGAAACAAAATATACCAATTTTTGATCGACGATCAGCCCCGGGATTACCCGTGAGCGACGCGGCATTCACGTTCGGCCACGTCGCACGCGCATCGTTCGTCATCGTGGCAGCGACTAAGTAAAACCCCGCAGGTGCGCCGCAGCAATCGCCGCGTTCTGAGACAGCAAGCGCGAAATCCGTTTCAGTTTCCTGTCTCTCGCTTTTTTTCGCTTGGCATTTGTCCTTCGCTCGCCGACATTGGATCGAAACAAACCGAAACGAATCGTTTCATCCGATGGGGATGCAAACGTCAAGCAGGAGACAGGCGGTATGGAACATGAGGTCGACTATCTGATCGTCGGTGCGGGCTCGGCAGGTTGCGTGCTCGCCAATCGTCTGAGCGCAGATCCCGCGAACCGGGTGCTGTTGCTCGAAGCCGGCGGGCCCGATAGCAATCCCTGGATTCACATCCCGGTCGGCTATTTCAAGACCATGCACGACCCCGAGCTGGACTGGTGCTATCGCACCGAAGCCGATGCCAACGTGGCAGACCGTCAGATCGACTGGCCGCGCGGCAAGGTGCTCGGCGGATCGAGTTCGCTCAACGGTCTGCTGTATGTGCGCGGCCAACGCGAGGATTACGACCATTGGGCCGAACTGGGCAATCGCGGCTGGCGCTATGCCGACGTGCTGCCCTACTTCCGCAAGTCCGAAGATCAGGAGCACGGTGCGAGTGAGTATCACGGCGCAGGCGGCCCGCTGAAGGTGTCGGATCTGCGACTGCGCCGTCCCATCGCCGAGCACTTCATCGCCGCCGCGAAGGATACGGGCATTCCGTTCAACGAGGACTACAACGGCGCGACGCAGGAAGGCGTCGGCTACTTCCAGCAGACGGCATTCCGAGGCTTTCGCTGGAGCACGGCGAAGGGCTTTCTCAAGCCGGCGCGCCATCGTCGCAATCTGATCGTCGAGACGCGTGCCCAGACATGTCGTGTGCTGTTCGAAGGCAAACGCGCCGTCGGCGTCGAATATCTGCAAGACGGCCAGCGCAAGAAGGCGCGCGCACGTGTCGAAGTCATTCTCGCGGCGGGTGCCATCGGCTCGCCGCAGTTGCTGCAAAACTCGGGCGTCGGCCCGACGACCGTACTCGCAAAAGCGGGCGTCGCGTTGCGTCATGCGTTGCCCGGCGTCGGCCAGAACCTGCAAGACCATCTGCAAGTGCGGCTCGTCTTCAAGACTCGCGAGCGCACCCTGAACGACGAGGTGAACAACCCGCTGCGCAAGGCGCTCATCGGCCTGCAATACGCACTGTTCCGCACCGGCCCGCTCACGCTCGCCGCCAGTCAGGTGACGATCTTCACGCGCTCGCGCCCGGAACTCACGCGCCCCGATATCCAGTTCCATATGCAGCCGCTGTCCGCCGACAAACCCGGCAAGGGCGCCCATCGTTTCTCGGCCTTCACGTCGTCCGTCTGCCAGTTGCGGCCGTATAGTCGCGGCAGCGTGGAAATTCGCGGCAACGATCCGCTGCAATACCCCTCGATTCATGCCAACTACCTGTCGGACGAACGCGATCATCGCGTGGTGATCGACGGCATCAAGGTCGCGCGCCGCATTGCGTGCGCCCCGTCGCTCGCGCCCCACATCATCAGCGAGTTCGTGCCCGGCGCGCAGTACCAGAGCGACGACGAACTGCTTCAGGCCGCGCGTCAGTTCAGCCAGTCGATCTATCACCCCGCAGGCACCTGCAAGATGGGTGACGACAGCATGGCGGTGGTCGACGACCGGCTGCGCGTGCACGGGCTCGCGGCGCTGCGCGTCGTGGACGCCTCGATCATGCCCGAACTGGTCTCGGGCAACACGAATGCACCGACCATCATGATTGCCGAGAAGGCGGCCGACATGATTCTCGAAGACAGGAAGCAAGCGTCGGGCATGCAGGAAATCCGCGGCAGCAAGGAGGCGCCTGCGGAGATCGCTCTGGCGGTTTAGTCAGTGTCACCCGACACATGCACCCCCAACCATTACAAGATTCGGAGACAACCATGAATGCATCGACCCAGACCGACGCCCGGCAGATGCGCCGGGTCGTCGTCGCCAGTCTCATCGGCGCCACCATCGAGTGGTACGACTTCTTTCTCTACGGCGTCGTCGCCGGCATCGTGTTCAACAAGCTGTACTTCCCCGGCGGCGACCCGCTCGTCTCGACGATGCTCGCCTACGGCACGTTCGCGGTCGGCTTCCTGAGCCGTCCCCTCGGCGGTGTGATCTTCGGGCACTTCGGCGACAAGCTCGGGCGCAAGAGCATGCTCGTGATGACGCTCACCATCATGGGCATCGCGACCATGCTCATCGGCCTGGTGCCGACGTATGCGCAGATCGGGCTGTGGGCGCCTGTGCTGCTGCTCCTGCTGCGTGTGCTGCAAGGCATTGGGTTGGGTGGCGAATGGGGCGGCGCGGTACTCATGGCGTTCGAATATGCGCCGAAGGAGAAGCGCGGCTACTACGCCAGCATTCCGCAAGTCGGGCTGGCGGTGGGTCTGTGCCTGGCGTCCGGCGTGGTCGCGGTGCTGTCATACACGCTGACCAACGCGCAGTTCCTCGCATGGGGCTGGCGTGTGGCGTTCTTCCTGTCGGTCGGACTCGTCGCCATCGGCATGTACATTCGTCTGAACGTGATGGAAACGCCGGAGTTCTCGAAGATCAAGAAAGCGGGCGCAGAGATCAAGATTCCGATTGCCGAAGTGCTCACCAAGAGCCCGGGCAATGTGCTGGCCGGCATGGGCGCACGCTTCATCGACGGGGTGTTCTTCAACATCTTCGGCGTGTTCTCGATTGCTTACCTCACGCAGACGCTCAAGCTCTCGCAGACCGAAGCGCTCACCGGCGTGATGGCCGCCGCGTTCGTGATGATCTTCACGATTCCGTTCTTCGGCAAGCTGTCCGACAAGATCGGCCGCACCCGCATCTACTTCTGGGGCTCGCTCGCCACCGGTCTGTCGTCGTTCGCGGGCTTCTGGCTGATGAAGGCGAGCGGCGGCAGCGTGATGCTCGTGTGGCTGTCCATCGTGATTCCGCTGGGCGTGATCTACGCGTCGGTCTACGGTCCTGAAGCGGCACTCTTCTCCGAACTGTTCGACGCCAAGGTGCGCTACACCGGCATCTCGTTCGTCTATCAGTTCTCCGGCATCTTCGCGAGCGGCCTGAGCCCGATCATCGCCACGTACCTGTTGCAGAAAAACGGCGGCGAGCCGTGGATGATCTGTATCTACGTGCTGATCGCCGGTCTCATCAGCGCACTGTCGGCCGCGTGGATCGGCAGTCGCAAGCGTCGCGAACAGGTCTGGCACGGGGCCGGAGTGACCGAGCATTGAGCGTGGCCTGACGCGAACGCCATTTGACTGCGGCCTTCGGGGGAAGGCCGGTGTCTGGCGAGAGCGGCAATCGCAAGGGCGTGTCCGACAATCGGACACGCCCTTTGCTTTTGCGGTTACGGGATAAGGGAATAAGGGGATCGCAAAATCTCGCGTCGGCATAACCATCGTCAGTACGGCGGAAAGTCATCTCGTGCGATGATGAAGGCACGTGCAAGCCTTTGCCCCCCATTCTCTGGCCCACTCTATTCCGAATGCAGCGAGATCCGTCGCTAGATACCGCTATTGCCGAAGACGAGCCCGATCGTCCCGGCCCGTTGTCCGAAGCCGGGTTGCTCGGCGCGCCCTCGACGCCGCCCGGCCCCGCGCCGGCAGATGCCGTGCCCCTGCCCATCAGCGTCTACCCGGCGCTCATGGGCATTCTGCTGGGCTACGGCGTGCTCGTCGTGGGCAACGGGCTGTTCGTCACGGCGGTGCCCTTTCATGCCCTCAAGTTCGGTGCGTCGACGTTCACCATCGGCGTGATTCAGTCGTGCTACTACGCGGGCTTCCTGCTCGGCGCGTTCTACAACCGGTCGCTGATCGAGCATATCGGCCAGCATCGCGCGTTCGTGGCGTTCACCGCGCTCGCCGCGCTGTTCGTGATGGGCTTCGCCGTGAGCGAATCCATGCTCCTGCTGTGCCTGCTGCGCGTAGGCACCGGTCTGGCGCTCATGGGCATGTACACCACCGTGGAGAGCTGGCTCAACGGCTCCGTGCCGAACACCATGCGCGGACGCGTTTTCGGCTCGTATCTCACCATCAACTATCTGGCGGTCAGCGCGGGGCAATTCCTGCTCAACATCGGCGAGGCCGGCAGTGAAGGCCAGTTGCTGCTCGTCGCGGGGTTGTTCGTCGCCGCCATTCTGCCGATCACGCTCATGCAGGGCTGGCCCACGCGCGTGGCCGACGAGCGTCTCGTCAAACAACCGGCGATGAGTCTGTTCGACAGCATCACGGAAATGGCGCGCGCCACGCCCATCGCCATTCCGGGCTGCATTCTCGCGGGCTTTCTGTACAGCGCGTTCTACGCGATGATGCCCGTCTACCTAACGCGCATCGGCTTTTCCATCGGCAGTCTGTCGACGCTGATGGGCGTGGCGCTGTTCGGTGCGCTGCTCATGCAATGGCCGGTCGGCCGTTTGTCGGACCGGATGGACCGTCGCACGGTGTCGCGGCGTCTGGCGCTCGCGTCGGCGGTGTTCTGCGCGCCGTTGATCTTCATTCAGGCGCACTGGCTCGTCTTCGTGCTGATGTTCCTGTTCTCGGCCGTGAACTTCACGCAGTACGGGCTGATCGTCTCGCACGTGAACGACCGCACCGAGCCGGAACGGCGCATCGGCGTTAGCGCGACCCTGCTCATCCTTTTCTCGGTCGGCGGCCTGCTCGGGCCGATGATCGCCTCCGTGGTCGTGACGGTGCTGGGCCCGGGCGGCCTGCACGTCTTCAACGTGGTGTGCGCGCTGGCGCTCGCGCGCGTGGCGCTACGGGCACAGCGGCTCGCGCCCTGACGGCAAGCTACGCAGACAGCGCAGCCGGTTTGCCGCAGGTGCGCATATCGTCGCACCTCGCGTTCTCGCCCCACTTTGGTGCGAGAACCGCATTCTCTGGTGCGTCGCGTCACAAGACAGGCGGAAATCGGCGGAAAAATCGGGGACAATAGCGCGCGCCTTTGAGCACGCTTCTTGCTCTCCTATTCTGTACATATCCTTGCCGCCCCCGCGCTTGTCACGACCATGACCATGACCGACCTCGACGCCCCAGGACTTTTGCCGCCCCGACTGACGGCAGCCGACGACGGCCGGCGCATCGTCATCTATGGCGATTTCACGATCTCCAGCGTCTTCCAGCCGGTGTTCTCGGTCTCGCACCGGCGCGCGATCGGTTATCACGCGTCGCTGCGCGCGCACGACGCACAGGGGCGTCACGTGCCGTCGCACGAGGTCTTCACGATGGCCGCGCGCCACGGCGACATGCTGGAACTGGGGCGACTCGCCGAGTCGCTGCATCTGGGCAACTTCCACGAGTTCGACAGCCGCGACGCGTGGCTCTTTCTGAATCTGCACCCCGCCGCGCTCATGGACACGGTCTATGGCGACGCGCTCATCGCCACACTGAAAGCGTCGGGCCTGTCGCCGCAGCGTGTGGTGCTCGAAGTGCCCGAGCAGGCCGGTGGCGACACGCCGCGCTTCGGGGCCATCGTCGGCAGTCTGCGCAAGGCAGGCTTCCTGATCGCGCTGGGCAGTTTCGGCGCCAAGCATTCGAACATCGATCGCGTGTGGGATCTGCGCCCGGACATCGTGGTGCTCGATCGCGGCATTCTTGCGCAGGCGACGGAGCAGTCGCATCTGGCGCGCGTGTTGCCGGGGCTGGTGTCGTTGCTGCACGAGTCGGGGCAACTGGTGATGATGGGCGGCCTCACGACGGATCGCGAAGCGTTGATCGCGCTGGAGTGCAACGTCGACTTCGTGCAGGGGCAGTACTTCGCCGCACCGGATTTCGATCCTGTCCCGCCGAAAGTGGCCGCCGAGCGCATGGACGCGCTGTCGTCTGCGCTTCGCACCCAACTCGTCGAGCGTGAGCGTGCCGAGCACGCGCGACTGGCCCCGTACGTCGCCGGCATCGAGTCGGCGGCGGCACGCCTCGCACAAGGGCAGGACATTCGTCAGGCGACGCACGATCTGCTGGCGCTGCCCGACGCTGCCCGATGCTTCCTGCTCGACGCCGCCGGTCGTCAGATCGGCGACAACGTGCTGCCGCACAGCCACTCGTCGCAGCGCGCCAAGCGTTTCCGTCCGCTGCTGCATTCGGAAGGGGCGAACTGGGCGCGGCGCCCGTACTTCATCGAAGCCATGCGCGAGCCCGGTGAAGTGCACTTCACGCCGCCGTATCTCTCGATCAACGAAGCGCACCTGTGCGTGACGGCATCTATCGCGTCACCCGCCAAGCAAGGGCTGCATGTGCTTTGTGTGGACATCAACTGGTGATGACGAACGGCCAGGGGACGCATGAGCCCTTGGTCTTATCGAGACACGCACGCTCTTCGTCGAAGCGTTCGGTTTACGGAAGCTGACTTCGTTGCACGCACCGCACCTTTCGTGCGCGACGAGTAAGTTGAAGCGATAAGGGCACACTTCGATCTGGCGATCCCGGCCAGCGCCGTGCCCGGGACGTCGCTCATGCCATCACATCTCACACTCAATACGACGCCGGCGCGCACCACGGCAGATGCCGAAACGCCTGCGCAGCCTCCGAAGGCGTCGTCGACCCCGGCGCAGCCCGCACCGCCTGCCGCCGAACAGACCCTGAACCTGACGCCCTTGCAGATGAAGGCGTTCAAGAAAGGGCTGTCGTTTCGCGAACGACAAACGCTGCTCACCCAGAACCCCGACGAACAGGCGACGCAAGCGCTCAAGGGCAAAATCTCCGCCGCACGCGCCGCGCCCATCAATCTGACACGGCCCGTCGACCGGCGCTCCGCGCTCAGACATGCGGCCGACGCCATCGGTCATTTCTCGGCGCGGTCCGCGAAGAACATCGTCCGGTCGCGGGTCTCCGACAAGCTGGCCGAACCCGCGCCCGGCGATCACGGCGCCGCGTTGCCTTCCGTCAACAAGGTGCAGTTGGAGAAGCTGATCGCCAAGGCGAAAGCGGCCGATGGCGATGCGCCTGTCGACGTGGCCGCACAACTGCGCGCCGCCGGGTTCTCGACACGGATATCCAACCTCACGCTCTCCGACAGCACGCTGCTCAAGCACGCGAAGCTCGACGGCCTGTCGTTCGTCAATTGCCACTTCGACTGGAGCCACTTCGGCACGGCGAGTCTGTCCGGCACGCGCTTCGCCGGATGCCGTCTGAACAATGCGTCGTTCATGAAGGCGTCGCTCGATAACTGCATCTTCGAGGACTGCATCATGCGTGAGACGATGATGACCGGCTCGTCGCTGCACGCCGTGACGTTCCAGCGGTGCGACATCGTCAGCGGCAGTTTCGAAGACACCCACATCACCGATTCGCGCTTCGATACGGTGACGCTCGCCGGCACCCATTTCCTCGACGCCAACGTCGCACGCTCGTCGATCCACAACAGCCATCTGACGAATGCGGCGTTCTTCGGCACGTTGCCGAACTTCGAGGTGGACGACGCGTCGCGCGATACCGCCGTGACGACCAAACCGCTCGCCGCGATCCTGATCAATCCCGAAGTGCGCGGCGTCACGGTGCCGAAGGTCTTCATGAAGCTCGATCAGGCGGCGAACAACGTGCCGTTGCGCATCACGATGCAGCCGCAATCGACCGAGCTGACGGCGATCAACCGCGAGATGGACACCGCCCTCGGCACGGTCGGCGAATACACGCCTCACGACCTTCCTATCGGTCAACGGCTGTTGCGTGAGATCGACGACCATCCCGACGCTCATCCGCAGTTGTCGTCCATCGTCGCCAAGGCGCAGAAGCTCGGCGAGCATGTGAACGCCATCGTCCTGCCCGGCGGTGAAGACGTGCCGCCCGCCTTGTACGGCGCCGCGCAGGATCCGAAGACGAACTGGGGTGGCGACTACCGGCGCTCCGCGCTGGAACTGGCGCTCATTCGCGAGTCCACCAACAAGGGCATTCCGATGCTCGCCGTGTGCCGTGGCTTCCAGATGGCCAACGTGTACTTCGGCGCGCAGATGCAGCAGCACGTGGAGGGTCACAAGGGCCTGCAACGCTTCAAGCTGACGGAAGAGAGCCGCAACGGGCTGTACGGTGAGGCCATGCGCAAATCGATTCTGAGCACCGTGGCGCATCACCAGGCGATTCCCGTGTCGATGCAGGCGCCGGCGGGCAGCCTCAAACCGTCGGTCGTGTACAAGGACCTCGTCAAAGCGGTGGAAGGTGCGCATTCAGGCGCAGCACCCGCCGTCATGTTGCAATTCCATCCGGAGTTCTATCGCGCCACGACAGCAGCCACACTGCTCACCGAACTCGCCGATCTGGGGCAGAACATCACGATGTCGTCGACCAACAACGACTTCTGGAAAATTCTCTCCGATGCCTCCGACGCGCATCGCACGAAGAAAACCGTTCTCGAAGACCTCAAGCAGCCGCAGACGCTGCGGCCCGTCACCACCAGCGCGACCTGATCCGGCGCGCGGGATACGACAACGCCCCCGGCGTCTTCCGACGTCCGGGGGCGCTGTCTTTCATGCGTTGGTGCTTTCGCCCGCCGAGCCGACGGGTCTGTGCCTGCGCGCACTGTGCGGCACGCTACGCGACGAATTACGTGGCGTATTACTCGCTGTATTGCGCGGTGAATTACGCGGCGCGCTGCACGGCGTAACGCTCAAGCCAGTGCGCATACGGCGCGGGCAGCACCCACGACGGACGGTCCAGATCGAGTTCGCGAGCGGCGTAGTACGGCCAGTGCGGGTTGGCGAGCAGTGCGCGGCCGATCATCACGAGGTCCATCTGCCCATCGGCCACCACACGATTGGCCGCGTGCGGGTCGTCGATCCCCCACGACGAGGCGACGGCGATGCCCGCTTCCTTCTTCACACGCTCGGCGATGGGCGCGAGGAATGCCGAACCCCAGGGAATCTTCGCTTCATACGTCGAGAAACCCACGCTCACGTTGAGCAGATCCAGACCGCCTTCACGCATCTGACGCGTGAGTTCGATCGATTCCGCGAGCGTCTCTTCGTCGCGACCGTCGTATTCGAGCACGCCGAAACGGGCCGTGAGCGGCAAATGGTCCGGCCACACTTCACGCACGGCGGCCAACGTCTCCAGCAGGAAGCGGCCGCGGCCGGCGAGGTCGCCACCGTAGGCGTCGTCGCGCTGATTCGAATGCAACGAGAAGAAGCTCTGCGCCAGATAGCCGTGCGCGAAGTGCAGCTCCAGCCACTCGAAACCGGCGGCGAGCGCACGACGCGCAGCCGCCACGAAATCGGCCTTCACCCGTGCGATGTCGTCGAGCGTCATGGCCGTGGGCACCTTGCCGAGATGCTTGCCGAACGCCACGGCGGACGGCGCAATCGTCGGCCAGCCACGCGAATCGTCTTCAGCGATGTGATCGTCGCCTTCCCACGGACGGTTCGCGCTGGCCTTGCGACCGGCGTGGGCGATCTGGATACCGGGCACCGCGCCGTGCGACTTGATGGCCGCAGCGATGCGCGCCATGCCCTGCGCCTGTTCGTCGTTCCACAGACCGGTGCATCCCGGCGTAATGCGGCCTTCGGGCGAGACGGCGGTCGCCTCCACGATCACCAGACCGGCGCCACCGCGCGCGAGGCTGGCGTAATGGGCCAGGTGCCAGTCGTTGGTCACGCCATCGACGGCGCTGTACTGGCACATCGGCGGAATCGCCACGCGGTTGCGCAGCTTCACGCTTTTCAGTTCAAACGGGGAAAACAGGGCAGACATGAGAATTCTCGATTCGGGGGGTTGTCAGGGGATAGCGGCGCCTGAGAAGGCGGAGCCTGCGGCCCACGGCGGCTTTTCCGGCGCCTCGACCGTCAAAAGGTCGACGTGAGCAATGGTAGACGCACATCGCTATAATGGAAACTATCTGCAAATTATCGATTCGATAACACTTCATTATGGTAAATCCTCAGTGGCTCAAATCCTTCGCCACGCTCGCCGAGCTGGGTAACTTCACGCGCACGGCCGATCATCTGAGCCTCACGCAGGCCGCCGTGAGTCAGCACATCAAGCATCTGGAAGAGGAATTCGGGGCGTTGCTGGTGCGTCGCCCGCGCGCGATCGAACTCACGCCAGCCGGGCAGGCGTTACTCGTCTACTGCGAGCAGGTGGAGTGCGCGGCGCGGCATCTGCGCTCCAGTCTGGAGGACGCCAACGAGGAGTGCGGCAACATCACGCTCATTACGCCGGGCAGCATCGGGTTGTATCTGTGCCCGATCCTGCTCGACATGCAGCAGGCGAATCCGGCCATGGCGGTGCGGCACCGTTTCGCGCCCGACCGGGAAGTGCTGGAGGGCGTGCTACAGAATCACTTCGAACTGGGACTGGTGACGCTGCGCCCCGACGATCCCCGGCTCACGGCCACGCCGTTCACGCAGGAACCGCTCGAACTCGTGGTGCCGGCGGGGGAAGACGTGCATACGTGGGACGACCTCAAGCGTATCGGCTTCATCGAGCACCCCGACGGCGAGGCGATGTCCACGCGCTTGCTGAGCCGTCGCTTCCCCGGCAATCCGGGCGTGCAAAGCCTGCCGTGCAAGGGTTGTACGAACCAGATCAGTCTGATTCTCGAATATGTCGCACGCGGTCTCGGCTTCACCGTCATTCCGCAGTACGCGCGACAGGCCTTCGCCTCGCAGGATGCCATTCGCGTTGTGGATTGCGGCCCGCCCGTGGTCGACACGCTGTGGTTGATTCACCGCGCAGAGTGGCCGCTCTCGGCGCGCGCGCAACGCGCCGTGGCGCTGCTGCGCGAACGGGTCGATGCACCGCGCCCGCGGGCCTTCGGCAGCGAGCGCGTGCAGCGTGTGCCGCGCGTCAGTGCGCAGCCTGCGTGAACTTGTTGAACGACGTATCGAACAGACCGCGCACGTCAAAGCCCTTGGTGAGCGTGCCGGTCTTCACGAAGTCGTCGACACTCTTCTGCGCTTCGGCAATCGCAGCATCTGTGAGCGGTTCGTAGCGAATGCGCGACGTGCTGAACCATTGATGCGCGAGCTTCGGATCGACGCGCGACTTACCCGCCCACACGTCGGCATAACGCTCGATATGACGCGGGTCCGCCAGCGACCATTCACGCGCGCGTTGATAGCGCTGCACGAAATCCCCCAGTAACTCGCGCTTGGTGTCGATGACCTTCTGCGTCGTCGACAGATAGCTCTGCGCCGCGATCAGCCCGCGTGCGGTCACCACCGTACGCGCGCCCGCCTGACGCAAGCGCGTGACGTACGGCTCCCACGTCGCCGTCGCATCCACCTTGCCCGCCTGCAACGCCGCCGCCGAGTCGACCGAGGCGAGGTACGAGTACTTCACGGCATCGAGCGGCAAGCCTGCGGACGTCAGCGCCGCCTGCACCAGTTGCTGCGACCAGCCGCCGCGCGTAATGGCGACCGTCTTGCCCTTCAGATCGGCCACCGTCCTGATTTGCGTGTGCGGACCGGCGAGCAGCACCACACTGTCGGGACTGTCGCGATAGATCCCGATGACCTTGACCGACGCGCCCTGCGCGGCGAGGAACAGCACCGGTCCGTCACCTTGCAGGCCGATGTCGAGCGCACCGGCGTTCACCGCTTCGATCACCGGCGTGCCTGCGGGGAACTGCTTCCATGAGACGGTATAGGGCGCGTCCTGCAACGCGCCGGACGCTTCGAAGAGACTCTGTGCGTTGTACGCCTGATCGCCCACGACGAGCACCGGCTTGTCCGCCGCCTTGCCGGCAAACGGCAGAATGGCGGCGACGCTCAGCGCCGCTGCCGTAGCGCGACGCAACCGCGTGCGCCAAAGCGGCCAGGCATTACGCGCCCGCGCACGCAGGTCGCGCTTCGCAGAGCGTGCGAGGGTCGCGCGTACCATCGCAGCCCGCGACGGCGGCGACACATAGAGCCCAAAGGCAATGGCGGACGCGGCGATAAACGCGTCCAGCACCGGGTTCACCGGCTCGGCGGCATGAAAGGCAGATGTCGTCATGTGTTATCGCCACGCGGGAAACGCGGCCGGAACAGTGGAGGATGCGCCAGTCTAGGCACGCGATCGCGCATCCCCAACCATCGATTGATGCGATCCATAGCGCGTCGCGCGCAGGTTTGCTTATGCGGGTTTGCTTATGGACTTTCGTTGTTTGTGGTCTGGCGCCCGGCTCACTTATCGTGACCGTCTACCGAAATCGAACGAGAGCAAGCTCATGAGCCAACCTGCCCGCAAACTCCGGCTGGGCGCCTACATGTCGGGTTCCGGCGTGCAGGGCGATAGCTGGCGTCACCCCGATACCGACACCGACGCCTATTCGCAATTCGCACGCTATCGTCATTACGCCCAGGAACTCGAACGCGGTTACTTCGACGCGCTGTTTTTCTTCGACAACCTCTTCGTATCGACGGACCCGATCGCGCTCGCCCACAGCCCCGGCGCACCACGCTGGGACCCCGTCGTACTGCTCGCCGGACTGGCCGGTGCGACGAAGCACATCGGCCTTGTCGCCTCCGTGAGTACGACCTACAGCGAGCCTTACAACGTGGCGCGCGCCTTCGCGTCGCTCGACCATCTGTCGGGCGGTCGAGCCGGCTGGAATCTGGTGACGTCCACGGGCGGCGGCGAGAACTTCAATCGCGACGATCACGTCGATCATGCGGTGCGCTACGAGCGTGCGAACGAGTTTTACGACGTGGTCACGGGTCTGTGGGACAGCCATGCCGCCGACGCCTTCCCGCGCGACAAGGCGACCGGTCAATGGGCAGACCCGTCACGGATTCGCACACTGGATCATCGCGGCAAGCACTTCCGTGTGCGCGGGCCCCTCAGCGCGCCGCGCCCGGTGCAGGGCTGGCCGGTGATCGCACAGGCCGGGTCGAGCGAAGCGGGACGTGAACTGGCCGCACGCGCAGGTGAACTGCTTTACACGGCCGCACAGGACATCGAAGATGCGCGCGCCTTCTATGCCGATGTGAAGACGCGTGCGCTGAAGTACGGCCGCCGGCCGGAACACATCTTCATTCTGCCGGGCGTCTCGCCCATCGTGGGACGCACGCAAGGGGAAGCGGAAGACCTCTACGACAGCCTGCTCTCGCATCGCGATCCGGCGGTCGTGCTGAACGCGCTCACGAACTACGCGAGCCTCGGCATCGATCTCGCCAGCCTGCCCTTCGATGCGAAAGTGCCGCTCCCCGACACGGTGCCGGAGACGAACTCGCACAAGAGCCGTCAGAAGCTGCTGGTGGACTGGATACGACGCGAGCAGCCGACGGTGCGTCAGCTTTACACGCGCTTTACCGGAGGTGGGCACCGGGTGCTGGTTGGCACGCCGCAATCGATTGCGGACGAGTTCCAGCACTGGTTCGAGACGGGCGCGGCCGACGGCTTCAACATCATGTTTCCGAGCGCGCCCGTGGGGATTACGTCCTTCGTCGATCTCGTGGTGCCGGAATTGCAGCGTCGCGGCCTGTTCCGCACGCAGTACGAAGGCCGCACGTTCCGCGAGAACCTCGGTGTGCCGGCGGTGCCCAACCGTCACTTCCCGCCGCGCGACGTTGCGTCGGCGGCGGGCGTCACGATGCCGGCCTCACTCGATCAGCCGATCGATCCCTCAGCCGATCACTCAGCCAATCAGCCAGCCCATCAGCCGGCCGATACGACGGCCGCAATCGCCTGACCGACTTCGGTCGTGTTCGCGCGCCCGCCCATGTCGCCGGTGCGCGGACCGTCCTTGATCACCTGTGTGATGGCCGCGAGGATTGCATCGTGCGCGTCGCGCGTGCGTTGATCGCCGCGACCGATGAAGTCGAGCATCATCGCGGCGGTCCAGATCATGCCGATCGGGTTGGCAATGTTCTTGCCCGCAATGTCCGGCGCCGAGCCGTGCACCGGTTCGAACAGCGACGGGAACTTGCCTTCCGGGTTCAGGTTGCCCGACGGCGCAATGCCGATGGTGCCGGTACACGCCGGGCCGAGGTCCGACAGGATGTCGCCGAACAGATTCGACGCGACGACCACATCGAAACGATCCGGATTGAGTACGAAGCGCGCGCAAAGAATGTCGATGTGCTGCTTGTCCCACGTGATGTCGGGATACTTCGCGGCCGTCTCGGCGGCACGCTTGTCCCACCACGGCATGGAGATCGAGATGCCGTTGCTCTTGGTCGCGACGGTCACGTGCTTGCGCTCACGCTGCTGTGCGAGATCGAATGCGAACTTCAGCACGCGCTCCGTGCCGTGACGCGTGAACACCGACTCCTGCACGACAAACTCACGCTCCGTGCCTTCGAACATCACCCCGCCGACCGACGAGTACTCGCCTTCGGTGTTCTCGCGCACGATCATGAAATCGATGTCGCCCGCCTTGCGATTCGCCAGCGGTGACGGCACGCCGTCGAACAGCCGCGCGGGACGCAGATTGATGTACTGATCGAACTCGCGACGGAACTTCAGCAACGAGCCCCACAGCGAGATGTGATCGGGCACCGTCTCGGGCCAGCCGACCGCGCCGAAGAGAATCGCGTCCACGCCGTCGAGTTGCTGCTTCCAGTCGTCCGGCATCATCTGACCATGCTCGACGTAGTAATCGCAGCTCGCCCACTCGATGTGCTGGTACTCGACGGGGATACCGAAGCGCTTGCTGGCCGCGTCGAGCACGCGCAGGCCTTCCGGCATCACTTCCTTGCCGATGCCGTCGCCCGGGATCACGGCGATCTTGAACGGACGCTGGGCGCGTTGGGACGTTTCGGTCATGGTCTTGTCTCCTGGACGTTTGATGGATGCCGCTAGATTATTCCATTCCAAGGCGGATAAAATCCCTCAATCGGTTAATCCACTATCCACAAATCGTGAATAAACCCCTGCCCGTCAATCCCAATCTCGACGACCTCCGTGTGTTCTGCCAGGTCGCGCGCCGCGCCAGCTTCTCCGCCGCCGCCGAGGCGCTGGGGGTCTCGCCCGCCTATGTCAGCAAGCGCGTGGGCGTGCTGGAGGCCGATCTCGGCACGCGGCTGCTGCATCGCTCGACCCGGCGCGTGGCGATCACCGACGCAGGCGAGCGTGTCTACGCGTGGGCCGAGAAGATTCTCGACGACGTGAATCACCTGATGGAAGACGTATCGAGCACGCGTCAGGTGCCGCGCGGCACGCTGCGGGTGTCGAGCAGCTTCGGGTTCGGGCGGCACGTGGTGGCGCCCGCCATGTCGCGCTTGCGCGCGCTGCATCCGCAACTCAATGTGCGACTGGATCTGTTCGACCGGATCGTCGACGTGGCCGCAGAAGGCTACGATCTCGACGTGCGCATCGGCGACGAGATCGCCCCGCACCTGATCGCGCGCAAACTGGCGGACAACCACCGCGTGCTATGCGCGTCCGCCGCGTATCTGGAGACGCACGGCACACCGCGTCAGTTGAGCGATCTGGCCGGGCATGCCTGCATCGTCATCAAGGAACGCGATCACCCGTTCGGCATGTGGCGGTTGCAGCAGCGCGGCGAATCCGTCTCGCTCAAGGTGACCGGGCCGCTCTCGACGAACCACGGCGAGGTCGCCGTGCAGTGGGCGCTCGACGGTCAGGGCATCGTGTTGCGTTCGATGTGGGATGTAGGGGCGCTGATCGCGCGCGGGGATCTGGTGCAGGTGCTGCCGGACGTCACGCAACCGGCCAACGTGTGGGCGGTGTATCCGTCGCGCGTGGCGTCGTCGGCCAAAGTGCGCGCCTGCGTGGAATTCCTCGCGGGAGAGTTCCAGACGCAGGCGTGAGGTCCGGTGAAGTCGGCAACGCGCGACGTTGCCGAAACCTTATTGAAACCTTACTGAAGCGTGAACGTCGCCTGCTCGACCTGCTGCGAGTCAAGCCCGATCTGGACATTGAAGTCACCCGGCTCGGCCACGTATTGCAGCTTCGCGTTGTAGAACTTCAGCAGGCTTTCGTCGATGGCGAAATGCACGGTGCGCGCTTCGCCCGGCTTCAGGCTCACGTTCTGAAAGCCCTTCAACTCCTTGATCGGCCGCACGATCGACGCCGCGACATCCTGCAAGTACAACTGCACGACGGTCTCGCCTTCGCGCTTGCCCGTGTTACGCACGGTCACGCTCGCATCGAGCTTGCCGCCGCTCGCGAGCGTCTTCGCCGAGAGTTTGACCTTCGAGACATCGAACGTCGTGTAGCTCAGGCCGTAGCCGAAGGCATACAACGGGCCGGAGTCTTCCTCGAAGTATTGGGACGTGTAGTTCGCCGGCTTGCCCGGTGTGAACGGACGGCCGATGCGCAACTGGTTGTAGTACGTCGGGATCTGGCCGATGGAGCGCGGGAACGAGATCGGCAGCTTGCCCGACGGGTTGTAATCGCCGAACAGCACATCCGCAATCGCATGGCCGCCTTCGGTGCCGGCGTACCAGGTTTCGAGCATGGCGTCGGCGTTCGCCTTCGCCCAGTTCAGATCGAGCGGACGACCGTTCATCAGCACGACGACCAGCGGCTTGCCCGTCGCTCCCAGCGCCTGCAACAGCGCTAGTTGACTGCCCGGCAGCATCAGGCTAGTACGGCTCGATGCCTCATGCGACATGCCGCGCGACTCGCCCACGGCCACGACCAGCGTGTCGGCATTGCGGGCGACCTGCACCGCTTCGTCGATCATCTGCTGCGGCGTGCGCTTGTCCTGCACGACTTCCGGGTTGTCCCAGTCGAGGAAGTTGAGGTACTCGACCACACGCGGGTCGTCGGTGATGTTCGCGCCGCGTGCGTATGTCACGTGAGCGTTCGTGCCCAGGGCGTCGCGCACGCCTTGCAGCAGCGAGACCGCCTGCGCGGGCTTACCCGCCGCCGACCAGCTACCGAGCATGTCCAGCTTCGAATCGGCGAGCGGACCGATCACCGCCACCTTGCCTGTCTTGCGTAGCGGCAGCGTGTCGTGCCGGTTCTCCAGCAGGACGAGCGAGCGACGCGCGATGTCGCGCGCGGCGTCGCGATGCAGACGGTCTTCCGCATTCACGTCCTTTGGATCCTGCGCGGCGTTGCCGATGCGACGATAGGGATCGGCGAACAGCCCCATGTCGTACTTCGCACCGAGCACCTCGCGCACGGCGCCGTCGATCACGCTCACCGGCACGTCGCCCGACTTCACGAGATCGGGCAACTGCTTGAGGTACTGCTGATCGGCCATGCTCATGTCCACGCCGGCCTCGATCGCGAGTTTGGCGGCTTCGCGGCCGTCCCTGGCGACACCGTGGCGCATCAGCTCTTCAATGGCGCCGTGATCGCTCACCGTCACGCCCTTGAAACCCCACTCGCCGCGCAACACGTCGCGCAGCAGCCATTTGTTCGACGTGGCGGGCGTGCCGTTGATCGAGTTCAGCGCAATCATCACGCCGCCCGCGCCCGCGTCGATGCCCGCGCGATACGGCGGCAGATAGTCCTGATACATGCGCATCGGGCTCATGTCGACGACGTTGTAATCGCGCCCGCCCTCCACGGCGCCGTACAACGCGAAGTGCTTCACGAACGCCATCAGGCTGTCCGGATTGGCGGGCGACGAGCCCTGAAACCCCTCGACACTCGCGCGAGCGCTTTGCGACACCAGATAGGGATCTTCGCCGAAACCTTCGGAGGTGCGTCCCCAGCGCGGATCGCGCGAGATGTCGACCATCGGCGCAAACGTGGCGTCCACGCCGTCGGCGCCGGCTTCCACGGCGGACACGCGCGCCGCGCGCTTCACGACATCCATATTCCAGCTCGACGCGAGACCGAGGCTGATCGGGAACACCGTGCGATGCCCGTGCACGATGTCGTACGCGAAGAACATCGGAATCTTCAGACGGCTTTGCTTGACGGCCGCGTCCTGCAACGGACGGTTCTCGCTGCGCGTGACCGAGTTGAACGTGCCGCCCACGCGACCGGCGGCGATTTCCTTGATGAGCTGCGGCTGCGGCATTTCCGAGCCGATGCTGATCAGGCGCAACTGGCCGATCTTCTCTTCGAGCGTCATGCGCGCGATGAGATCGTCGACGAAACGCTGCTTGGCGGCGGCCGACGGCATGGCGACGGGAACGTCGCCCTGCTTACCGTTGTCGGAGGCTTGAGCGGTGCTGGCAAAGGCCGGTGCCTGCATGACGACGGCGGTACCTGCGGCGAGACTGGCCGCGAGGGCCAGTGCGGAGAACATTCTCATCTGATGGCGATCCAATGTGGCGCGACGGGCCGTGATTCGCGATGTCGGGCGTCATCTGCCGCTGCATCGAACCTCGTCCCCGCCGTATCAACTGGAGTTATGCGACGCAGCACATCGAAATCAAAAACGAAATCGATACCTGTCGGGATGCATAACGCGAAGTGCGATACTTTGCCACAATTGGTATTTTCTGAGAGATTTCGCTTCATTTTCGACGAAAACCGTTACGTACCAACGCAACAGCGAACGCAACTGCGAACACAACTGCGGTTTTCGCCCGCCCAAGCCAGGCAGAACGGCACGCACGGTATGCTGTGCCGTCACGCCCTAACAACTGGAGAGATTCGTGGTTTCGTTTTCCCCCGCCATGTCCTGGCAACGACGCGCACGCGCGCTCGTGCCCACGCTCCTGGCCGGTGCCACCCTGCTGGGTGCCGCGCATGCTCATGCGTTCTCCCTCGACGATGTGACCGCCCGCGCGAAAGCGCTCGCCGACAAGCCCTACGCGGCCCCGGTAAGCAACCTCACGCCCGCCTTCGCGAAGATGCAGTTCGGCGACTACATCAAGATTCAGCCGCGCCGCGAAGCGTTCGAATGGAACGATCAGCCCACCGCGTTCAAGCTCGGCTTCTATCATCAAGGCATGCAGTTCAGCACGCCGGTGAAGATCAACGAAATCGTCGGCAACGGCAGCAACGCAAAGATCGACGAGATCAAGTACGACAGCAACCGCTTCGACTTCGGCGACCTCAAGCTCGACCGCAGCGCCACGCATAACCTGGGTTACGCGGGCTTTCGCGTGCTGTACCCGATCAACGAACCGGGCAAGCTCGACGAGATCATGAGCGTGCTCGGCGCGAGTTATTTCCGCGTCATCGGCAAGGGCCAGATCTACGGCCTCTCCGCACGCGGACTCGCCATCGATACGGGCCTGCCCATCGCTGAAGAATTCCCGGCGTTTCGCGAGTTCTGGATCGAGCGTCCGAACGCGGGCGACAAGCATCTCGTGTTCTATGCCCTGCTCGACTCGAAGCGCGCGACCGGTGCGTACCGCTTCGATCTCACACCAGGAGACGATTCGGTACTGAAGGTGCAGGCGCGCGTGTTCATGCGCGACAAGGTGACGAAGCTCGGCATTGCGCCACTCACCAGCATGTTCCTGTTCGGGCCGAATCAGCAGCGCGATCCGTACAACTTCCGTCCCGCATTGCACGACTCGAACGGTCTGGCGATTCACGCGGGCAATGGCGAGTGGATCTGGCGTCCGCTGAACAATCCGCGCAACCTCGCGATCAGCCAGTTCCAGGTGACGAATCCGCGCGGCTTCGGCCTGCTTCAGCGCGGACGCGATTTCTCGCAGTACGAAGACCTGAAGGATCGCTACGATCTGCGCCCGAGCGCATGGGTCGAGCCGCAAGGCGACTGGGGCAAGGGGCATGTCGAACTGGTCGAGATTCCGTCGCCGGACGAGACCAACGACAACATCGGCGCGTTCTGGACGCCTGATCAACTCCCGCCCAAGGGCCAGCCGTTGCAGGCCGATTACACGATCCGCTGGACGATGAACGAGCGCGGCATCATCGATCGCAATCTCGCCTGGGTGAAGCAAACGCTTCGCACCGCCGGTGAAATCACGCAGGCCAACCTGATTCGTCACTTCGACGGCAGCACCGGCCTGATCGTGGACTTCGACGGCGGCCCGCTCGCCACGCTGCCCGCCGGTTCGGTCACGCCGCAAGTCAGCGTGAGCGACAACGCCACCATCATCGAGCAGACGCTGCAACCGAATCCGGTCACGCATGGCATGCGCCTGAACCTGCGCGTCATGGTCAAGGACCCGGCCAAGGTCGTGGAACTGCGTGCGGCACTCGTCTCCGGCGGCAAGCCGATCAGCGAGACCTGGAGCTATCAGCTCCCGCCGTTCTCGGTAGCCAAGCAATAAGTTGCATTAAGTCCTGCGGTGCGGCGACGTTCTGTCGCCGCACTTTCCCTCCCCCGAAGACTGTCATCCGCCTCAATTAAACAGGCACTTACGAATCTAGTCTTCTCATGTAAAACCCTAGCCACTGCAAATTTGCCTTGCAGTCGATGGGCATTTCGCGTTTACTACATGCACAATATTGCATGAATAGCCACCCCCGTTGTGCATAGAGGTGGTTTGCTTCATCGACGCCGGTCATCCGTCGTCGAAGGGGCTCGGCCTCGGTGCCGCTTGCGTCGGTCATAAAAAGATTCCAAAGAACCCTCCGCGTTTCGACGGAGGGCGGATTCGTTATGGAGACACCCGCATGCGACACATCGACGTACACCATCTGGCCGACGAAGCGCGCTTCAACGGCTATCACGGACGCATCCTGCTCTGGTGCGCCCTCATCATCATCTTCGACGGCTACGACCTCGCGGTCGCGGGCATTGCGCTGCCGTCGATCATGAAAGCGATGAACGTCGACGCGACCAGCGCCGGCTTCATGGTCAGCGCGGCGCTCTTCGGCATGATGTTCGGCGCCATCGTGATGGGCATGGTGGCCGACAGCATCGGCCGTCGCAAAGCCATCGCTATCTGTGTGCTGATGTTCTCGCTCTTCACTGCGGCCGCCGGCCTCACACACGAGCCCATCAGCTTCTCGGTTACGCGCTTTCTCGCCGGTGTCGGCATCGGCGGCGTGATGCCCATCGTCGTTGCGCAGATGACGGAATACTCGCCGCGTCGACTGCGTGGCACGCTCGTCACGCTGATGTTCTCGGGCTACTCGGTGGGCGGCATGCTGGCCGCACTGCTCGGCAAGGGCCTGATCGAATCGTATGGCTGGCAATCGGTGTTTCTCGCTGCGGGTCTGCCTGCGCTGCTCGTGCCGTTTGCGATGCGCGCGTTGCCGGAATCGATGCCGTTCCTGATCCGCACCGGACGCCTCGACGCCCTGAGACAAGTGCTCGGCCGTCTCACGCCGGACTACGTCGCGCAATCGGGGGATCAGTTCGCACTGCCAAGCGCCGATCGCAAACAGGCTGCCCCGCTCTCGCGCCTGTTTCAGGACGGTCGCGGTTTCAGCACGGTCATGCTGTGGGTGGCGTTCTTCATGTGCCTGTTCATGGTGTATGCGCTCAGCTCGTGGCTCGCGAAGCTCATGGCGAGTGCCGGTTACAGCCTGGGCTCCGCGCTCACGTTCGTGCTCGTGCTGAACTTCGGCGCGATGCTCGGCGCGATCGGCGGCGGCTGGCTCGCGGATCGTTTCAACATCAAGTACGTGCTCGTGGGCATGTACGCGCTCGCCGCCGTGTCGATCACGCTGCTCGGCGTGAAGGTGCCGACGCCGGTGCTGTTCGTGCTCGTCGGACTCGCGGGCGCGTCGACCATCGGCACGCAGATCGTGACGTACGCCTACGCCGGTCAGTTCTACCCGATGGCCGCACGCGGCACGGGCATCGGCTGGGCCTCGGGCGTGGGTCGCAGCGGCGCGATTCTCGCACCGATCGTGATCGGTATCCTCGTGAGCATGTCGCTGCCGTTGCAGCAAAACTTTATGGCGATCGCCATTCCCGCTGTCGTCGCCGTGATTGCCGTGTTGCTCATCGACCACAAGAAATCGGCGTCGGTGCAGCAGCAGGCCGCAGCGCAGTCAAAAAACCCTTCCGCAGGATTGGCGAACGGCGCGGGAGAACCGGCTTGATCTCGCGCGTCAAGCACGCCCGATAGCGGCATTCGGGCGTGCAGGCATGACGGCACAGCGGCGTGCCGTCATGCGAGAATGCGCGCCGCAGCGGTCACGGGAACGACTGCGGCTTTCGGTACAGCACACGTCGGCGCAGGGGCACAACAATGATTGCCCGACGCGTACGCGGTACACGAAAAAATCATTCAACCCGAGCGCCTCGGGCGCCGTTATCCAGATATCCGTCCCAACGGACGATCTGGGGAAGATCAACATGCCGCGTCTCGCTTTGCTGAGTGCTTTGGTGCTGGCCGCCGTTTGCGCGCCCGCCTTCGCTGCTACCCCCGACGACATCAACGTCGTTCAACTCTCCACCCGCCAGACCATCGCCACCGACGTGGTCTTCAACGCCCGCTCGGGCACCGTGGCCACGCTCGGCGCCGATGCGCTGCGCGACGCTCACGGCAGCTTCGGCGTGAACGTTGCTGCGGGCGCTCTCAACGTCCAGTCGAATCAGATCGTGCTGGCCACCGCGTCGAACATTTCCGTCGATACCCGTCAGACGATCCGCAATGCGGCGACGGTGACGGGCGCAATGAACGCCTCGCTCGGCGATCGCGCCCTGATGGGCGCGGCGGGCAACATCGGTGTGAATGTGGCGGCAGGCGTCGCCAACGCACAGGCAAACGCGCTGGCGATTCATTGAGATGTCGTGAGGCGACGACCTGGCGCCTCGCGCCGGGAAGCATGCGGCAAGGCATCGCGTCGACGATGCCGTCGTGCTAAGTGTCGTCCCGAGCGCCGACGTCGATGTCGATGTAAGTCGACTACCCTCTCACGACACTACGAAACGCCGCTGACAGGGCGATCAACGCATCGTGCTCACGCCCCGCTTTGACACGCGTGTGCAGCAGCACGGGCAGCCGGGGTATTTCTGGCAGTCCGAGTTTGGCGCCGACGTCGAGCGCGCCGAAGGGCAACATCCGGGGCGCCATCGCCGCGACACCGAGGCCCGCCATGACCGCGGCGGCCACCGACGGAATGCCGCCACCGACGAAGACCTCGCGCCACGGTATCGAGGCGGCATCGAGCAATCGCGCCGCCATCGCCCGCACACCGCACGGCTCGGCGAGCGTGGCCACCGGTAACGGTTCGTCCGCGCGGTGTTGCCAGTGAGGCGCGGCGAACCAGCCGAGGCTTTCTTCGGCAAGCACTTCGCCGTCGCCCCGACCGGCATGCAGGCGCACGATCACCGTATCCAATTCACGCCGGTCGAAGCTCTGCAACAGATCGCCCGACGACGCAATCCGCACTTCGATCATCAACTCCGGATCCTGTGCGTTCATTCTCGCGATCAGCGCGGGAAGTTCAGGCCCGGCCACGTGATCGCTCACGCCGATCGTCAGCCGCTGCCGGGCGCCCGCAAACGCGCCGAGCGCGCGATCATGCGCATCGAGCAACTCGCGGGCATGTTCGAGAAAGGTCACCCCGTTTGCGGAAAGCTCCACGTACCGGGGCGTGCGTTCGACGAGCCGAAGACCCAGCCGGTCTTCGAGTCGCTTTAACTTCAGACTGACGGCGGCTTGCGTCGTCTGCATGGCCTCAGCGGCACGCGTGAAGCTGCCTAACTCGGCAACACAAACGAAGGCTTTGACGGCATCGAGGTCGAGAGGGCGCTCAATCATTTCAGACGCTTATCTTTGAAATAATCATCAATAAGCAAAAAGCATAGTTAAGATGAAATGAATCCACAAGGAGGAGAACCCACGATGCCATTCGTCAACATTGCATTGCGCTCCGGCAAGCCGGAGGCTTATCGCCAGGCCATCTTCGACGGCGTCTACGACGCCCTGCGCGAGACGTTCAACGTGCCGGACGACGATCAGTTCATGGTGCTGACCGAGCACGACGCCGCCAACTTCCGATACGGCAAGTCGTATCTCGACGTGAGTCGAAGCGACGATCTCGTGTTCATCCAGATCACCGCCAACAACACGCGCACCGTGGAACAGAAGAAGGCGCTGTTTCAACGCATCGTCGCGCTGCTGGCCGAGAACCCCGGCATTCGGAAGGAAGACGTGTTCGTGAACCTCGTCGAGGTCGTGAAGGAGAACTGGTCGCTAGGCAATGGGGTGGCGCACTACGCCTGAGTGGATTCGATACGCAAGTGTTGCCAACAGGGGGCACCTCGGCCCCCCCCGCTCAAGCTCGACGCTAGCCCTGCGTCGGCTTCACCGACTCGCTCTTGAAGGAGGTTCCGCCGCCGTCAGCGTCGGGAGTAAAGGTCATGTCGACGTCGACCATCTGCCCGCAAACCCGGAACGTCCAACGCTCACGCCAGACGCCCTTGAGTGTCCTGCCGCCTTCGACAACATCGTGAGGCGGCTTCGTCACCTTCATGTCGAAGGCTTCCACCTTGCGGCAACCGGACTGTCCCGACTTGGCGAGCGCAGTCGTGACGGCTGACATCACCGCCTCCTGAACCAGCACGGGACCGCCGCGCGGACTGCCCGGATAGAACGGCGTCGGCGCCGGATTGCCGCCATTGGCATCGGCAACGAATACCGCGTTGTAGGTCTTGGCGTCTCCACAGCGGGCCAGTTGATAACGCGTGAGCCAAACACCCGATCTCGGGTTCTGATCGCCGTCAGGGAACGTCACTGGCTTGAGCAGCACCGCGCCGACGGGCTTCACCTGATACTTCGATTTGCAGTCCGTTTGCAGATTGAATTTCTTGTCCTCCTCAACGCCGAGCTGGTACATCACCAGCATCGCCCGCTCGGAAAACACATACTGCATCGCCTTTTCGCTTTTCACTAATTCGGCGGTCGAACTTACCGTCGTGTCGGCATATACGGGCGGCGTGAACATAGCAACGAACGACATGACAGCGGCGGGCGTGATTCGAATCATCTTGTGCATCGCTGACTCCCCCTTACGTGGTCTCCTACACGGGTTTGACTTCGCGCGTTACTTCACGCCTTCGAGACAGGCGGGCGACAGCGAGGTCCTGACCCGCTGCGCAAACGTCGACCACTTGCACGCCTTCGCATCCGGCCCATCGTTGCAATCGGCCATGGACAGCGTTTCGCGTTTGGCGGGCTCGTCCAGTGAAAGCGCCGTGAGATGACGCAACTGATGCATCGACTGATACACGATCTCCACACGGACGAAAGGCTCGCCCGCTGGATTGCGCCACAGCGAGAAGACCAGCGCGCCATCGGGCGGCGTATTGTCCGGCTGATCGGTCAGACGCCAGTCGAGCTTCAGCATGCCGGCGAGGTTGGCGATATTCGTGTCGTGACCCGTGAGAACGTAGACACGGTTGCCGACAGGCAATGTCGGTCCGCGTACGGGGGCAGGCGGCGGCGCACCGGCCGTCTCGGCGCGCGTGAGCGCATTGAGCACCGTCGCCAATAGCGGCGTGCCGTTCGTCGTCGCAAGGTACGGCGTCTTGTTCAGCAGATCGCGCTGCGCGTTGTGGGCTTCGAGCAGCAGCGCCCAGTCCTTGTCGTCACGAATGCGTCCCCATGCGACCGCGTTATCCGGCAACCCCTCGCCGTACTGCAACAGGAAGACTTCCGACGCCTTCGCAGCACTGCCGAGTGCACCGCGCAGCGTCACACCGCTGCCGTCCCCCTCCACACGCAGGCGCGTAGGCACATCCTCCAGCTTGCAGTCACCCGATGCGCCGCACGCCGGACTGTGCGCGTAGTCCAGCACCTCGCCCACGCGCGCGATCGTTGCGGCGTAGCGCTTGTTGAGGCCCGCCACGCCGTCTGGCGCCAGACGCGCGTCGATGGCGCCGCGTGCCGCGCCCGGATCCAGCGGACAATCGCCCGCCGCCACCGGCTGGAACACGGCATCGTAAGTCGTGAGATCGGCCTGATGCGAGGTGCGCATGTCGCATCCCGGCGCAATGCCCTGCAACAACGCATTGCCCGACTCGCGCGTGCGCTGATCGATATCGGCCCAGCCGTACACAGTGCCCGGCGCCGGACACGCGTTATCGGGCAGCACCCGGCGCGCGCGCAGCCAGTCGCCGTAGTACCGTCCCATGCGCTCGGCGAGCGAACCGCCGCGCGCCGTCAGATAGCCCGCGGGCACCGGCCAGCCGGGCCACGCATCGGGGCTCAGTTTGTCTAACGGGGGATGGGCATGCGTCGGGGAACGAACGCCGTGACGACTGACGATCACCGTCGAGACGAGTGTCCAGTCTGCGGGCATGCCGTCGATGCGAGCCGCCGACTCGGGCGGTTTTGCCGGACCAGCCGGCGGCGGGGCTGACGTCGTACAGGCGCTCAGCACACCGGCGATGATCAGCGCGGCAACGCCTGTGCGCCATGGCATGCGCCGCTGCACGATGGCGGGAAGCGTCAGGGGGCCGTCATGCACCTGACGGCCCTCCGGCCCATCGGCAAAGCGAACGGAATCACGAGTCATCACACGATTCGGGGCAGCAGTCATGGCGGCAGGTCGGGGTGACGGGGACGGCGTTGGCGTCCATCTTACCGTGCGTCCCGTGACGCGACCGCACACGGCCCGCGAGCGTGGCGGAAATACGTCGATTTCGGGATCCGGCGCATTCACATCGGCATCTGCACCGGAATCCGCGACCGCCGATCAGTTGCCCGTATCGTCCACCCGGTCCATCCGCTCCACCCGGTCCATCCGCCCCACCGCGCCGAATCGCCACGACAGCCGATGCGCCGCCGCGCGCAAGGCCTGTGATGCCTCTGCGTCGAACGCTGTCTCGAAGCTGCCCGTCGACCCCATCAGCGCAAGCACCAGCGTGACCTCGCCCGTGTGATCGAACACCGGCACGGCGATGGTATCGATGCCGGGGACCGGATTGCTCAGCGCCGTGTCGAAACGTTGATCGCGAATCGTCGACAACCGGGCGATGTAATCCGCAGGCGGTTTCATCGTGCGCGCATCGTCGCTGGATTCAGTGCTGGATTCAGCCCCCAAGCCCGCCATGCGCACCGGCTCCTGCGCGAGCAGGCCGTCGAGCACCGGCTCGGGCAGGAAAGCGGCGAAGGTGCGTCCGATGGCTGTGTTCACCAGCGAAAGCACCGTACCGATGCGCAAGCTCACGTGCTGCGGACGCATCGCCTCTTCCAGCCGAACGACGGTCGGCCCGACAGGCCCGAGCACCGCCATGGCCGCCGACAACCCGGTCGCTTGCGCGAGCGCGAGTATTTCCGGCTCGGCCTCCCCGGTGGGCGAGAGACGTTGCAACGCCATCAGCCCGAGCGCCAGACTCAGACCACCCGCTTCGAAATTGCCACTCGCATCGCGCGACAGCAAGCCCGCGCGCTGCAAACTCACCAGATGCGGATGCGCCTTCGCCGGCGCCATGCCGGCTTCACGTGCGAGTGCATTGAGCGGCAACGGACGCCCTGCCGTCACCAACGCTTCGAGCAAGGTGCCCGTGCTCTCCAGCGCCTGAATGCCGCGCTGCGGTTTCGCGGTCGTGCTCATGACACCGACTCCACGCGCTCGCCCAAGGCATCGATCTGCGACGCGATCGCTTTCGCCGTCGCCCGCAAGGCGCCAGCCGCCGCACCGTCCCATGCGACATCGAGCGCCGCCGTCGGACCGATAGCGGTGAGCGCCAGTCGAAGACGTCCGCTCGCATCGAACACCGGGGCGCACAGACTGCTGACCGACGGACTCGGGGCGTTCACGCTGCGCGACATGCCGTGTTCACGCGTCTCGTCGAGCAGCGTGTCGAAACGCCTGCACTCGTCGGCCATCGCGACCGAATCGGGCATCTGTTCGTGCCATGCCTGCGGCCATCGATCCTGCGGCGTGAAGGCGCAGAACGCGCGGCCGGTCGACGTCGTGGTGAGCGACATTACCGAGCCCACGTGCAGGTTCACATGCAACGGAAACGCCGCGCGCTCAACGTGCACGACTACCGGCCCTTGCGGTGCGCTGGTGCAGATTGCGACGCAGAAACCCGTCTCGCGGGCGAACGTCACCACACGCGGCACCGCGGCGCGATAGGCCGAATCGTTTTCGAGATGCAGCAGGGCGAGACGCAGCGTCATCGGGCCCGGCGCGTAGTCACCGGACATCGGATCGCGCTTGAGCAGGCCGAGCCGCGTCAGGCTCACCAGATACGGATGCGCCTGCGCCGGCGGCAGACCCGCAAGCGATGCCAGATCGCCCGGCCCCAGCGGGCGGCGCGCCTGTGCCAGCGCCTGAAGCACCCGCGCCGCGACATCCACGCTTTGTACGCCGCGCGAGCCACGGCCCGGCTGGCCAGATTCGGACTGGCTTGCGGCATCGGCCGCGCCGTCCATCGGAATTCGGTTCATGCAGTCTTGGGAGACAGGCTCCCTCGGAAAAATGGCCTAGATTTTAAACAAGTCGGCGCGCAGGTTCTGGCCTATTCGCCCGACGTCACAGGGTAAACCCGTGCTTAACCCGTGTTTAAGCCGCGATAAAAACGTCCCTCGATGGCTCACGCCGCAACATTAGCAAATAACAATCAGATTTGTCATTGACAAATATTCTGGGCGTTTCGTAAGATGCCCTCATCCAGCAGCACCATCCCCGCAGACGAGATAAGAGAGAGACAAGCATGGCCAAAGCATTCGCCTCGCAAGCCGACCTGGAAGCCAAGAAGGTCACGTTCACCCAACTGTCGGAAAACACTTGGGCGTACACCGCCGAGGGCGATCCGAACTCCGGCGTCATCATCGGCGACGACGGCGTGATGATCGTCGACACCACGGCCACGCCCGCCATGGCGCAGGACCTGATCGCCAAGATCCGCACGATCACCGACAAGCCGATCAAGTACGTAGTGCTCTCGCACTATCACGCCGTGCGTGTGCTCGGCGCATCGGCCTACTTCGAAGAAGGCGCGCAGCAGATCATCGCCAGCCGTGGCACGTACGAGATGATCGTCGAGCGCGGCGAAGCCGACATGAAGTCGGAAATCGAACGCTTCCCGCGCCTGTTCGCAGGTGTGGAGACGGTGCCGGGCCTCACGTGGCCGACGCTCGTCTTCGAGAAGGAAATGACGCTGTTCCTCGGCAAGCTCGAAGTGAAGATCGCGCACCTCGGCTCGGGTCACACGAAGGGCGACACCGTGGTGTGGGTGCCGTCGCAAAAGGTGCTGTTCTCGGGTGACCTCGTCGAATACGACGCCGCCTGCTACACCGGCGACGCCCAACTGGCCGAGTGGCCCGCCACGCTCGACGCGCTCGGGGCACTCGGCGCCGAGAAGCTCGTGCCGGGACGCGGTCCGGCACTCGTTACGCCGGAAGAAGTCGCCAAGGGCCTCGCCTACACCAAGGACTTCGTGACGACGCTGTTCGAAGCCGGCAAGCAGGCCGTCGAACAGAAGCTCGACCTCAAGGGCGCGATGGCGCTCACGCGCAGCAAGATGGATCCGAAGTTCGGGCACGTGTTCATCTACGAACACTGCCTGCCGTTCGACGTGACGCGCGCATTCGATGAAGCGGCCGGCATCACGCATCCGCGCATCTGGACGGCACAGCGCGACAAGGAAATGTGGGCCGCCCTGCAAGACTGACAGGACTGAGTTCGTTGGCACGAACCCCGGCGCGAGCCCGAATGCCGCGCCGCACACGATAAGCAGCAAGCCAAAGCAGAAGTAGAAAAACGTCACCCGCCGGCGTGCAACCGCCGGTGCGGTGCCGACGATGGAGACTTTGCATGAGCAGCATCGATTACCAGCGCCTCACGTTCGACTATCGGCCGTGCGCGGAACAGTCCGACAACGGCGCGAACGCGGTACATCCGGTCATCGTGGTCGGCGCCGGCCCGATCGGCCTCGCCACGGCCATCGACCTCGCGCAGCAAGGCGTGTCCGTGATCGTTCTCGACGATGACTGCACGCTCTCGACCGGCTCGCGCGCCATCTGTTTCGCCAAGCGCACGCTCGATATCTTCGACCGTCTCGGCTGCGGCGAGCGCATGGTGGATAAAGGCGTGCGGTGGAATGTCGGCCGCGTGTTCCTGCGCGATCAGGAGGTCTACAACTTCGATCTGCTGCCCGAAGCGGGGCACCATCGTCCGGCCTTCATCAACCTCCAGCAGTATTACGTCGAAGGCTATCTGTTCGAGCGCGCACGCGAGTTGCCGAACATCGAGATCCGCTGGAAAAACAAGGTCGTCGGTCTCACGCAGCAGGGCACGCCCGGTACGGCGGACGCCAGCGTCACCCTCACCGTCGAGACGCCGGACGGCGAATACCGGACGACCGCACGCTATGTGGTCGCCGCCGACGGTTCGCGCAGCCCCGTGCGCAAGCTCATCGGCGTGGACAGCCACGGACGCACGTTCAAGGACCGCTTCCTGATCGCCGACGTGAAGATGACGGCGGACTTCCCTGCCGAGCGCTGGTTCTGGTTCGACCCGCCATTCCATCCGAATCAGTCGGTCCTGCTGCATCGCCAGCCGGACGATGTCTGGCGCATCGACTTCCAGTTGGGATGGGACGCCGATCCCGTCGCCGAGAAAGCCCCCGAGCGCGTGATTCCCCGCGTGCAGGCACTGCTCGGCCCTGACGCCAAATTCACGCTGGAGTGGGTCAGCGTCTACACGTTCGCCTGCCTGCGCATGGACGACTTCCGCCACGGCCACGTGCTGTTCGCCGGGGATTCCGCGCACGGCGTGTCGCCTTTCGGCGCACGCGGCGCGAACAGCGGCGTGCAGGATGCGGAGAATCTCGCGTGGAAACTCGCGCTTGTGCTCGCGGGCCACGCGCCCGACGCCCTGCTCGACACCTACGCCCGTGAACGCGAATACGCGGCCGACGAAAACATCCGCAACTCGACACGCTCGACCGACTTCATTACGCCGAAGAGCCCGGTGTCGCGCGTGTTCCGCGACGCGGTGCTCACCCTCGCCCGCGATCATGCGTTTGCGCGCCAGTTGGTCAACAGCGGACGGTTGTCCGTGCCCGCCGTGTTGCACGAGTCGACGTTGAACACCGCTGAATGCGACACGTTCGCCGGGCGCATGACGCCGGGGGCCGCGTGCGTCGATGCACCGCTCTCGCGCCACGCGCAGGCAGGCTGGTTGCTGCCACGTCTGGGCGGACGCTTCGTCGCGCTGGTGTTCGGCTCGCCGTCGTCGCTCGATGCGCCGGTGCTCGCTTCTCTTGAGGCGCTTGCCGGCGACAACGTGCCCGTCGTGCCAGTGTTCGTCACCCCGGATGCCGAGGCCGCACTCGATGCGCATGACACACACAGCGTCTGGCACGACTCGGAAGGGCTGGCCGCACAGCGCTACGACGCCGCGCCCGGCACCGTGTATCTGATTCGTCCGGATCAGCACGTCTGCGCGCGCTGGCGCAAGGTTGACGCGAGCGCGATTGCTGCGGCCCGCGAACGCGCATTGGGTCGCACGGCGCCGCAAGTGGCACCGCTGCAATGCGCGGCATGACGAGAGATAGCACGGCGACGCATCGGTCCTCGTGACCGATCACGCGACAAATCGCAAGCATTTGGCAGGAAGGAGACACTTCATGGCACTGGATACCCAACCGCGTCTGACGCGCCCCGACGATTTCTACGAAGCGCTGATCGACATGCATCGCGATCTCGACGACGCACAGAGTCAGGCCGCCAACGCCCAACTGATTCTGTTGCTCGCCAATCAGGTCGGCGACCACGACACATTGCTCTCGGCGCTACGTCTCGCACGCGCCGGGGCGCTCGGTCAGCGGGATAGCGCTGCGCAGTAAGCCGTCAGTGAAGCGAAAGGGGCGCCCCAAATGGAGCGCCCCTTTCTTGTTGGTGTTGTCGGTGTCGCCGCGGTGGCGGCCATGACAACGTCCGCCCCCGGCAGACGTTACACCACCACCATCTGCGAAATCTTTTGCGCGGCCTGTTGCAGCGGCGCAAGAAACTTCGCTTCCATCTCGGCGGCCGACGTCCGGTTGGCCTGACCGCTCACGTTCATCGCTGCGATCACCTGACCGGCGCGATTGCGGATCGGCGCGGCGATCGAAATCAGCCCTTCCTCCAGTTCCTGATCGACCAGCGCCCACCCCTTCGCGCGCACGTCGAGGATGCGCGCGCGCAGCGTGTCGATGTCCGTGACGGTGCGCCCGGTGTGCTGACGTAGTTCGGCGCGACGCAGCACGGCGTCGAGTTCGGCGTCGGGCAGCGCCGAGAGCATCACGCGTCCCATCGACGTGCACCACGCCGGCAGACGACTGCCGATCGACAGGTTGATCGACATGACCTTGCGCACCGGCACACGCAACACATAGACGATGTCGTCGCCATCGAGCACCGAGGCCGAACTGCTCTCCTGCACCTGCTGCACCAGCGCTTCCATGAACGGTTCGGCCAGATTCCACAGCGGCATCGACGTCAGATACGAGAAACCGAGGTCGAGAATACGTGGCGTGAGGCGGAACAGCCGCCCTTCGCTGCGCACGTAACCCAGTGCTTCGAGCGTAAGCAGAATGCGACGTGCACCGGCGCGCGTGAGACCGGAGGCTTGCGCCACCTCGGAGAGCGTCTGCGCCGGACGTGCCGCATTGAACGCCTTGACCACGGCCAGCCCGCGCGCAAACGACTGCACGTAGGAGTCCCCCGGCTTCTTGTCAGTCGGGTCGGTCGGTTCGTTGGGGTCGGCAGGGCCGGTCGTGGCAGAGGTCATGTATCAAAGGGTTGGCAATCTTCGTGTGAACGGCAAGCGTAAAGGATTTGCGTCGCCTGTTCTACCGCACGAGACAGGCAATCTCACGGCGTGCACATCCGCCGGTCTCCGGGACGCCCCTCGCTTGACGCCCGACAAGGGAACGCTTACGCTGTTCTTATAGCGAATATTTGTTCGCTATAAGAACATTGTGAACCGAACGATGCCGCCGGACAAGACGCCATCGCCCGGGAGACAGCCAGCAGGAGCGCGGGTATCCGCCCGCGAGCCCATGGAAATGATGGAATTGCCCAGGAGGCACGTGTGATCAACAAGATTTACGACTCGCTCGCCAGCGCGGTCGCGGACGTTCACGACGGCGCGACGATCATGATTGGCGGCTTCGGTAACGCCGGGATGCCGTCGGCCCTGATCGACGCCCTGATCGAGCAGGGCGCGCGCGAGCTGACCATCGTCAACAACAACGCCGGTAACGGCGAAACGGGTCTGGCCGCACTCCTCAAGGCCGGGCGCGTGCGCAAGATCATCTGTTCGTTCCCGCGCCAGACCGACTCGCAGGTGTTCGACGGTCTTTACCGCTCGGGCAAGATCGAGCTGGAACTGGTGCCGCAGGGCAACCTCGCCGAGCGCATTCGCGCGGCCGGCGCCGGCATCGGCGGCTTCTTCACTCCGACCGGCTTCGGCACGCTGCTGGCCGAAGGCAAGGAAACGCGCGTGATCGACGGCAAGTCGTACGTACTCGAATCGCCGATTCATGCCGACTTCGCACTCATCAAGGCGCTCAAGGGCGACCGCTGGGGCAACCTCGTGTATCGCAAGACCGCCCGCAACTTCGGCCCGATCATGGCCACGGCGGCCAAGTGCGCCATCGTTCAGGTGGACGAAGTCGTCGAACTCGGCGACCTCGATCCGGAAGCCGTGGTCACGCCCGGCATCTTCGTGCAACGCGTTGTCGCGGTCCCAAGCGCTGCGCGCGCCTGATCCCCATCTGAACCGGAGCAAGACATGAACCGACTGACCCGCGACCAGATGGCCGCCCGCGTTGCCCAGGACATTCCTGACGGCGCTTATGTGAACCTCGGCATCGGCCTGCCCACGGCCGTCGCCAATCATCTGCCCGCCGAGAAGGAGATCATTCTCCAGAGCGAAAACGGCGTGATCGGCATGGGCCCGGCCCCCGCAAAGAGCGAAGAGGACGAAGACCTCATCAACGCCGGCAAGCAACCCGTCACGCTCAAACCGGGCGGCGCGTTCTTCCACCACGCCGACTCGTTCGCGATGATGCGCGGCGGCCACCTCGACTTCTGCGTGCTCGGCGCATTCCAGGTCTCGAAGACCGGCGACCTCGCCAACTGGCACACCGGCGCACCCGATGCGATTCCGGCCGTCGGCGGCGCGATGGACCTCGCGAGCGGTGCCAAGCAGGTCTTCGTGATGATGGAACATCAGACCAAGCAAGGCGAAAGCAAGATCGTCGAGCAGTGCACGTATCCGCTCACGGGTGTGGGATGCGTGACGCGCATCTACACCGACCTCGCGGTGATCGACGTGACGTCCGATGGACTGCGTGTCATCGACATGGTCGAGGGGCTGTCGTTCGACGAACTGCAACGCCTGAGCGGTGTGGCGCTACTTAATGGAGTAAACCAATGAGTGAAGTCTTTATCTGCGACGCAATCCGCACCCCCATCGGTCGCTATGGCGGCGCGCTGTCGTCGGTGCGTGCCGACGATCTCGGCGCCATCCCTCTCAAGGCGCTCATGGCGCGCAACGCCAACGTCGACTGGACACAAGTGGCCGACGTGATCTACGGCTGCGCCAATCAGGCCGGTGAAGACAACCGTAACGTCGCGCGTATGTCGTCGCTGCTGGCGGGCCTGCCGCAAGACGTGCCGGGCGCGACGATCAACCGCCTGTGCGGCTCGGGGATGGACGCCATCGGCACGGCGGCGCGCGCGATCAAGGCGGGCGAAGCGGGCCTGATGATCGCCGGCGGCGTGGAGAGCATGAGCCGTGCCCCGTTCGTGATGGGCAAGGCAGCGAGCGCGTTTTCGCGTCAGGCGGAGATTTACGACACGACCATCGGCTGGCGCTTCGTCAATCCGTTGATGAAGGCGCAGTACGGTGTGGATTCGATGCCCGAGACGGGCGAGAACGTGGCGACCGACTTCGGCATCAGCCGTGAAGATCAGGATCGCTTTGCGGTGCGCTCGCAGGAGAAGGCAGCGCGCGCTCAGGCGAACGGCACGCTGGCCGAGGAAATCACGCCGGTGTCCATCGCCCAGAAGAAGGGCGAAGCGATCATTGTGGATCGCGATGAACATCCGCGTGCGACGAGCATGGAAGCGCTCGCCAGACTCAAGGGCGTGGTACGCCCTGATGGCACCGTGACCGCCGGTAACGCTTCTGGCGTCAACGACGGCGCCTGCGCACTGCTGCTGGCAGACGAGGCGAGTGCGGCGCGCTTCGGCCTGACGCCGCGCGCCCGGGTACTAGGCATGGCGACGGCAGGGGTGGCACCGCGCATCATGGGCATCGGTCCGGCTCCCGCAACGCAAAAACTGCTCGCGCGGCTCGGTATGTCGCTCGATCAGTTCGACGTCATCGAACTCAACGAAGCGTTTGCGAGCCAGGGCCTGGCCGTGTTGCGACAACTCGGTGTGGCCGACGACGATCTGCGCGTCAATCCGAACGGTGGCGCCATTGCGTTGGGCCATCCGCTCGGCATGAGCGGCGCACGTCTGGTCACGACGGCGATGTATCAGCTCAGGCGCACGGGTGGACGCTTCGCGCTGTGTACGATGTGCATTGGGGTCGGCCAGGGCATCGCTATCGCCATCGAAGCGGTGTAAGACAACCTCACCGCCGATGTTTCAGGGCCGGGAGCGCACGCGAGATCCGGTAAGTCTCGCCACGCCGCTCCCGACGTCCCCTCCGCACGATCAGTGCCGGGTGGGGCGTCTCTGCCCTAGGTCTCCTTCAGTCCTTCCCGTCGTTCTTTGACGTTCGCGCGGCTCAGACGGCCTTCGCGACGTCGCGCATCACTGCGCCGAAGAATTTGGCTTGTGCCTCTGCATCACTACGACCGTAAGCGCGGTTGATGCCGCTGATCACGGCGCGAATCGAAGCCGTCGTCAGGTTGACATCGATGCCCACGCCGAAAGCGCTGCCCACGATGGTTTCCCCCGACATTTCCGCAATCGCGATGGCGCGTGCATCGGCACCTTGCGTCAGCGCGCGCTCCTCGTAGTGCTGCACGCGAACCGGAGTGCGCATGGCGTTCATCAGCGCGTCGAGCGGACCATTGCCGGCGCCCGACACCGTCGTGCGCTGACCGTGGATGTCGATCGTCACGGCGATGTGCTGACGGCCGTCGCGCTCCGAGAGCGTGTGACCGACGTACGCGACCGGTTCGCTCGCCGACACGTACTCGCTCTGGAACAGTTCCCAGATCTGCGAGGCGCTCACTTCCGCGCCCGTCTCATCGGTGTGACGCTGCACCGCCGAGCTGAAGTCGACTTGCAGGCGACGCGGCATCTGCACGCCGTAGGCCTGCTCCAGCAAGTACGCGATACCGCCCTTGCCCGACTGGCTGTTCACGCGAATGATCGAGTCGTACGTGCGGCCGAGGTCGCTCGGGTCGATGGGCAGATACGGGACTTCCCAGATGGCGTCCGGCTTCTGCACGGCGAAGCCCTTCTTGATGGCGTCCTGATGTGACCCCGAGAACGCGGTGAACACGAGGTCGCCGACATACGGATGACGCGGGTGCACCGGCAACTGCGTGCATTCTTCCGACGTGCGGGCGATCTCGTTGATGTTCGAGAAGTCGAGGCCCGGGTCGACACCTTGCGTGTACAGATTCAGACCGAGCGTGACGAGATCGACGTTACCGGTGCGCTCGCCGTTGCCGAACAGGCAACCTTCGATGCGGTCGGCACCGGCCATCACGGCCAGCTCGGCGGCGGCCACGGCCGTGCCGCGGTCGTTGTGCGGGTGCACGGAGAGAATCAGCGAATCGCGACGCGCGAGGTTGCGGTGCATCCACTCGATCTGGTCGGCATAGTAGTTCGGCGTGCCGATTTCGACGGTCGCAGGCAAGTTGACGATGCTCTTGCGCTCGGGCGTCGGCTGCCATACGTCGAAGACGGCGTCGCAAACTTCCTTGGCAAATTCGAGTTCGGTGCCCGTGAACGTCTCGGGACTGTACTGCAACGTCCAATGCGTGTCCGGTGCGGCGTCCGCGCAACGCTTGATCGTCGTCGCGGCCGACACGGCCAGCGCCTTCACGCCTGGCTGGTCGAGGTTGAACACGATGCGACGGAATTCCGGGGCGGTGGCGTTGTAGAGGTGAACGATGGCGCGCGGGGCGCCCTTGAGGGCCGCGAACGTACGCTCGATGAGGTCGTCGCGGGCTTGCGTGAGCACTTCGATGGTGACGTCGTCGGGGATGTGACCGCCTTCGATCAGCTCACGCACGAAGTTGAAATCGGTGTCGGAGGCCGACGGGAACGCCACTTCGATTTCCTTGAAACCGATCGCCACGAGCGTCTTGAACATGCGCATCTTGCGCTGTGCGTCCATCGGCTCGAAGAGCGCCTGATTGCCGTCGCGCAGATCGGTGCTCATCCAGATCGGAGCACGCGTGATGGTGCGGCTCGGCCACTGTCGGTCGGAGATGTTGACCGGGGTGAACGGACGGTACTTCGTAGCAGGGTTCTTCAACATGGCGGTGTCTCGATTGTCAGCAAAAGTGTCAACCGGACGACGCACAGACGCAGATAAGCTACGACCTCCGGTTGGATGAACCGGGGCTCAGGTCGGCGTAACTGGGGAAAATCAGCGGTGCTTCAGTGAGGAATTCAGACGATGCACGCGCGCAGCAACGGACCAAGCCCGGTGGAGCGGGCTAGTAGTCGTAGCGAGAGGGAGAATTGCGCGGTGATCATGTGGCACATGAGAGCACAGATTTTCGGACGCTGTCAACCATGATGTGTCGCCTCCTCCCTCGACATCACCTCACCGCGCCTCCAGCGGCACGGCCGAAGTGCATTTGATTTCATCGAGACAGACGCTCGATTTCACGGCACTCACGCCAGGAATGCGCATGAGCGTATCGAGCAGGAAGTCCGACAGCGCCTTCAGATCGCGGGCCACGACCTTAAGCACGTAGTCGATGTCGCCCGTCACGGAAAAGCACTCCTGAATCTGCGCCAGCTCCGCGACCAGTCCCTTGAAGTTCGACAGGTCGCGGATGTGGCCGCGCTCCATCGTCACGTGGACGAAGGCGACCACGCCGAGCCCGAGGCGCTGTGCGTCGAGCCGGGCGTCATACCCCTTGATCACGCCCAGTTCCTCGAGACGGCGATGACGGCGCAGTGTCTGCGCCGGCGACAGCTTGATCGCTTCGGCCAGTTCGAGATTCGAAATCCGCCCGTGAGACTGCAATATCCCCAGCAAGCGTACGTCAATCCGGTCCATCTCAATGTCACGCACTTTTATTTCCCATCGAATGCCAATTCAGAAATATTAGTGCATAACCTAGGGTTTCCCTAGCGCAGTTACGAAATCCTATTTTGTCCCGACACACTTACACTGCCCCTCATGAAATGACGCAAAGTCACGCACGAAGCCAGCAGCAGCAAGGGTTCCGACACTCGGAACGGACAAATTGCCATATCCCGACCCTTCGGTCAGATATACACAATTTTGTTTCTCCCTCGCGCGCCGTGGGCAGCGGCCGGAAATGACCTTCGGCCGGGACGTGCGTCCAATCAACCGTCATCCCTGCAAATCACTTCACCCAGTTGAGACGATCATGGCCGACCTGTTTGACAACCCGATGCAACTGATGGGCTTCGAATTCGTGGAATTCGCCTCCCCCACGCCCAATGTCCTCGAACCGATTTTCGAACAGATGGGCTTCTCGCTCATCGCGCGGCACCGCTCGAAGGACGTGCTGCTGTACCGTCAGGGCGAAGTCAACTTCATCGTGAATCGCGAGCCGAACAGCGAAGCGGCCTACTTCGCGGCCGAACATGGCCCGAGCGCCTGCGGCATGGCGTTCCGTGTCAAAGACTCGCACAAGGCGTACGCCCGTGCGCTGGAACTCGGCGCGCAGCCCGTCGAGATCGAGACGGGGCCGATGGAACTGCGTCTGCCCGCCATCAAGGGCATCGGCGGCGCGCCGCTGTATCTGATCGATCGCTTCGAAGAAGGCAAGTCGATCTATGACATCGATTTCGAATACCTCGAAGGTGTCGACCGTCACCCGGTCGGCCACGGCCTGCGCCTCATCGACCACCTGACGCACAACGTCTATCGTGGCCGCATGAGCTACTGGGCCAACTTCTACGAGAAGCTGTTCAACTTCCGTGAGATCCGTTACTTCGACATTTCGGGCGAATACACGGGCCTGGCGTCCAAGGCGATGACGGCGCCCGATGGTAAAATCCGCATTCCCCTGAACGAGGAATCGGCCAAGGGCAGCGGCCAGATCGAAGAATTCCTGATGGCCTTCAACGGCGAAGGCATTCAGCACATCGCCTTCCTCACCGACAATCTGATCCAGGTCATCGACAACCTGCAAATGGCAGGCGTCGACCTCATGACCGCGCCGAACGACTTCTACTACGATGCGCTCGAAACCCGTCTCCCGGGTCATGGTCAGCCGGTGGGCGAGCTCAAGGCGCGCGGCATTCTGCTCGACGGCACGACCGAGAACGGCAAGCCGCGTCTGCTGCTGCAAATCTTCTCGAAGACGTTGCTCGGCCCGGTGTTCTTCGAATTCATTCAACGCGAAGGCGACGACGGGTTCGGCGAAGGCAACTTCAAGGCGCTGTTCGAATCGCTCGAACGCGACCAGATCGAGCGCGGCACGCTCAAGGTCTGAGTTCCGGGGGAGACGTGGTCGTCCGCACACGCGATTGCGCGGACGATCCCAAAGGACACGGTGACGGCGTCATAAGCGCCGCGCCGTGGCGGCTCAACGGTGCCGGTTCGTTCCGACCGAACGAAAAGAGAGCACCGCGCCGCAGGGTAACAATAGGGTAAGGAACGACATGTCCGCCAATGCAGCACAAGACGGCTCGCTTCACCGCGGCCTGAACAATCGTCACATCCAATTGATCGCGCTAGGTGGCGCGATCGGCACCGGCCTCTTTCTCGGCATCGCCCAAACCATCAAGACCGCCGGCCCCTCCGTTCTGCTGGGCTACGCCATCGCCGGCATCGTCGCGTTCTTCATCATGCGACAGCTCGGCGAAATGGTCGTCGACGAACCCGTCGCCGGTTCGTTCAGTTACTTCGCCAACAAGTATTGCGGTCAGTTCGCGGGCTTCGTGTCCGGATGGAACTACTGGGTGTTGTACGTGCTGGTCTCGATGGCAGAACTCTCCGCCGTCGGCATCTACGTGCAGTACTGGTGGCCCGCGATTCCCACGTGGGTCTCGGCACTCGTGTGCTTCGGCATCATCAACGCCATCAATCTCTCCAGCGTGAAGTCGTATGGCGAGATGGAATTCTGGTTCGCCATCATCAAGGTCGCCGCCATCGTCGGCATGATCGGGTTCGGCGGCTACCTGCTCTTCTCCGGCAACGCCGGCCCCGAAGCGAGCGTCGCCAACCTGTGGCAACACGGCGGCTTCTTCCCGAATGGCGTGTCCGGCCTCGTCATGGCGATGGCCGTCATCATGTTCTCCTTCGGCGGGCTCGAACTGGTCGGCATTACGGCAGCGGAAGCGGACGATCCGTCGCGCACCATTCCGCGCGCCACCAATCAGGTCATCTACCGCATTCTGATCTTCTACGTGGGTGCGCTCGGCGTGCTGCTCTCGCTGTATCCGTGGGAGAAAGTCGTGACCGGCGGCAGCCCGTTCGTGCTGATCTTCCATGAGCTGAACAGCAACTTCGTCGCGCATGTGCTCAACGCCGTGGTGCTCACCGCCGCCCTGTCCGTCTACAACAGCGGTGTGTACTGCAACAGCCGCATGCTTTACGGTCTGGCCGGTCAGGGCAATGCGCCGCGCGCGCTGCTCAAGGTCAATTCCCGAGGCATTCCGCTGGCCGCGCTCGGCGTGTCTGCCGCCGCGACCGCCGTGTGCGTGGTGATCAACTACTTCATGCCGGGCAAGGCGTTCGAACTGCTGATGGGGCTGGTCGTCTCGGCCCTCATCATCAACTGGGCGATGATCAGCGTGATTCACCTCGCGTTTCGCCGTGCCAAGGCACGCGCCGGGCAGAGCACGGTCTTCAGGAGTCTCGGTTATCCGCTCACGAACTACCTTTGCCTCGCGTTCCTCGCCGGGATTCTGGTCGTGATGTACCTGATCCCCGATCTGCGCCTGTCCGTCTATCTGATTCCGGTGTGGCTGGTCGCGCTGGGCATCGGATACCGCCTGCGTCAGAAAAACAGCGCCGCCCCGGTTCCGGTCAGCGCAACGCGTTAAATATCGGTCAACGCGTCACCCCATGCCGCTCCGGGCGTCTGCCGCCCGGGGCGCACCCGGCAGTGCCGCACTAGCGGTATCATCAGTCGTTTGAGGCAACCGACGACGCCCGACAGCGCCCGACGTCCTCCGCAGTCCATGACCGGCACCGCGCTCGGGCAGGGGCTGGGCCGGCGCTCATGCGCCCGCATCACCGACTTTCTTTCGTTTTTTCAGGAACTGCCATGTTCGAACACATCGATGCCTATCCCGGTGACCCGATCCTCTCGCTGAACGAAAACTTCGCGAAGGATCCGCGTACCAACAAGGTCAACCTGAGCATCGGCATCTATTACGACGACGCCGGACGTCTGCCGGTCATGAATGCGGTCCGTCAGGCCGAGGCCCTGCTGCTGGCCGAAGTCGGTCCGAAGCCGTATCTGCCGATGGCCGGTTTCGCCAACTATCGCGACGCCGTGCAAGGTCTGGTGTTCGGTGAAGATTCGCCGGCGCGCAAGAACGGCAGCATCGCCACTGTGCAGACGCTCGGCGGCTCGGGTGCACTCAAGGTCGGCGCCGACTTCATCAAGCGCTACTTCCCGGATTCGCAGGTGTGGGTGAGCGATCCGACGTGGGACAACCACCGCTTCATCTTCGAGCGCGCCGGTTTCACCGTGAATACGTACCCGTATTACGACGAAGCCACCGGCGGCCTGCAATTCGAAGCGATGGTCGACGCCATCGACAAGCTGCCGGCGCGCAGCGTGGTACTGCTGCACGCGTGCTGCCACAACCCGACCGGTGTCGACCTGAACGACGCGCAATGGGTGCAACTGATCGAAGTGATCAAGCAGCGCGAACTGCTGCCCTTCGTCGACATGGCGTACCAGGGCTTCGGTTCGGGCATCGACGCCGATGCGTTCGTGATTCGCGAACTGGCGCGTCAGGGTCTGCCGGCTTTTGTCGCCAATTCGTTCTCGAAGAACTTCTCGCTGTACGGCGAGCGTTGCGGCGGCCTGTCGGTCATCTGCGAATCGTCGGAAGCAGCCGACCGTGTGCTGGGTCAACTGACGAGCGCCGTGCGCTCGAACTACAGCAACCCGCCGACGCATGGCGCGAAGATCGTTGCGAAGGTGCTGAGCACGCCGGAGCTGCGCAAGTCGTGGGAAGACGAACTCTCGGCGATGTGCCAGCGCATCACCCGCATGCGCGGCGCCATCCATGAAGGTCTGCGCGGTCACGTGCCGGACAACATGCTCACGCGTTATCTGGAACAGCGCGGCATGTTCACGTACACGGGTCTGACGGCCGCACAGGTCGACGTGTTGCGCGAAACCCATGGCGTCTATCTCATCCGCTCGGGCCGTATGTGCGTGGCCGGTCTGAACGAGAGCAACGTTGCCGTGGTGGCCGAGAGCATCGCCAAGGTGTTGAACGGCTGAGGATCGCCGGGAGCGGTTGAATCCCGGTCAATGACCGGGGCTTCGCCGGAACACCGATCGAACGCTGACGAAAAAGGGACGGCAACTGCCGTCCCTTTTTTTATGCGTCATCCATCATGCATTCCGACGCTTCACGACGCCTTGCGCAGGAACGCCAGCAGATCGGCATTCACCTTGTCCGCTTCGACCGTGCACATGCCGTGCGCGCCGCCCGGATAGATCTTCAACGTGGCGTTCTTGACGATCTGCGCCGTGAGCTTGCCCGAATCGTCGATGGGCACGATCTGGTCGTCGTCGCCGTGCAGCACCAGCGTCGGTACGTCGATCTTCTTCAGGTCTTCGGTGTAATCGACCTCGGAGAACTCTTTGACGCACAGATACTGGCCGAGGTGCGAGCCCCACATCCCCTGCAACCAGAACGCATCGATCACGCCTTGCGACTGCTTGGCGTTCGGACGGTTGTAGCCGTAAAACGGCACCGCCAGATCCTTGTAGAACTGCGAGCGATTGGCGGCGACGTTCGTGCGAATTTCGTCGAATACCGCGATGGGCAGGCCGCCGGGGTTCTTGTCCGACTTCACCATGACGGGCGGCACGGCGCCGATGAGCACGGCCTGTGCGGCACGCTTCGTGCCATGACGTCCGAGGTAGTGCGCGACTTCGCCGCCCCCCGTGGAGTGGCCGATGAACGTGGCGTCCTTCAGATCGAGATGCTCGACGAGGGCCGCGAGGTCGTCGGCGTAAGTGTCCATGTCGTTGCCGGTGCCCGGCTGGTCAGAGCGGCCGTGGCCGCGACGATCGTGCGCGATCACGCGAAAGCCGTGCTGAACCAGGAACAGCATCTGGGCGTCCCAGGCGTCGGCGCTGAGCGGCCAGCCGTGGGAGAACACGACCGGGCGGCCACTGCCCCAGTCCTTGTAGAAAATCGAAGTGCCATCCTTCGTCTTGAACGTGCTCATGGTGTCATCCTTGCGCGATGCGCGGTAGAACCTACGAAACCTAAGAACGATAGCGAGGGGTCGCGACGTGGCGCCGGTGAAGGCGGGGGATGCCACGTCACGACACGACTGACAGCGCGGCGTAATTGAAATTACTGCGTGAAATTACTGCATGAAATGACGGCGAGAGACAGCGGCGGGAAACACAGCCGCTCAGCCCAAATCGCAGCAAAACCAACGGCCGGCCAGTGTGACAGGACTTCGCACGTCGGCACGTTGACCAACGGCGGCGAAGGCTTTCAATTTAAGGCGTCGGTGAGCGCAGTTGCAAGGTGAAAATTTTTGACGCGCAAATGAGTGACATTCACGAAACCTCGCTCACGTCTGTCATGAAAGGGATCCTGATGTTGCAGGCGGGTGCGGCGGTAGCGAGGCCCGTCGGACGTAGCAAGACGCGACGACCGGCCCGATCGACTCGCCAGCACGTCCGGGCGCTTGGCGTTATATTGGGCGTCCCGCGGTGTTGTCGGCCGCTTACACGAATGCGTCGATCCCCATGTCCGATCCGTCCGCCGAATTGTCCCAGTTTCCGATCACGCGCAAGTGGCCTGCTGCGCATCCGGAACGTCTGCAACTGTATTCGCTGCCCACGCCCAACGGCGTGAAGGTATCGATCATGCTCGAAGAAATCGGGCTGCCTTACGAAGTCCATCTCGTGAGCTTTCAGACCGACGACCAATTCTCGTCGGAATTCCTGTCACTCAACCCCAACAACAAGATTCCCGCGATCGTCGATCCGAACGGCCCCGGCGGCAAGCCGCTGCCGCTGTTCGAGTCAGGCGCCATTCTCTGGTACCTCGCCGAGAAGACCGGCAAGCTGCTGCCCGTCGATCCGGCCGCGCGCTACGAAACGCTGCAATGGGTGATGTTCCAGATGGGCGGCGTCGGCCCGATGTTCGGGCAACTGGGCTTCTTCCACAAGTTCGCCGGCAAAGAGTATGAAGATAAGCGTCCGCGCGACCGCTACGTTGCCGAATCGAAGCGTCTGCTCGCCGTGCTCGACGCGCGTCTGGCCGATCACCAGTGGATCATGGGCGACGAGTACACCATTGCCGACATCGCCACGTTCCCGTGGATCCGCAATCTCGTCGGTTTCTATGAAGCCGGCGAACTGATCGGCTTCGATCAGTTCAAGCACGTGCAGCGCGCCTTGGGGGCATTCGTCGCCCGCCCGGCCGTGATTCGCGGGCTGGACATTCCGAAGCGCCCCGCCTGAGCGCCACGCCTTGCGATATCGCGATCTGCCTCAGGAAAAAAAGCCGGCGCATCGATGAGATGGCCGGCTTGAGATCGCGATGTTGCACGAGGAGGTAACACCCCGCCGGACGTCGGACCGACGACCCGGCGGGTACAACAGGAACAGCAAGAAGAGAACTACAAGACTGCACAAGGTTAGGCAGACTTCTTGAAGCGCGCCGCTTCTTCCGAGCCGCCCGTGGCGTTACCGGCACTGTACGAGTGCGCGCCCACGCCGGCGAGCTTGCCGCCCTGCACGATCAGATACTCGTTGCGGATCGGACGATTCTCGAAATAGCACTCCAGAATTTCGCGCGTCCCGGCGGCGTAACGCGTTTGCGCCGAGAGGCTCGTGCCGGAGATGTGCGGCGTCATGCCGTGATGCGGCATGGTGCGCCACGGGTGATCGGCCGGTGCCGGTTGCGGGAACCACACATCACCGCCGTAGCCTGCAAGCTGACCGCTCTCGAGGGCGGCAGCGACCGCGTCGCGATCGCACAGCTTGCCGCGTGCCGTGTTGATCAGGTAGGCGCCACGCTTGAAGTGCTTCAGGCTGTCGGCGTTGATCATGTGCTCCGTTTCCGGGTGCAGCGGGCAGTTCAGCGTAACCACGTCGCAAGCCTTCGCGAGGCTTTCCAGGCTCGTGTGGTGCGTGAGGTTCAGTTCCTTCTCGACCGACTCCGGCAGACGGTGGCGATCGAGATAGTGCAGATGCGTGCCGAACGGCTTCATCAGACGCAGCACCCGCAGGCCGATACGCCCTGCGGCAACCGTGCCGACGTGCATGCCTTCCAGATCGTACGAACGCTCGACGCAATCGGCGATGTTCCAGCCGCCCTTGAGCACCCAGTTGTACGACGGCAGGTAGTTACGCACGAGGGCGAGCGTCGTCATCACGTGTTCGGCAACGCTGTTGCTGTTGCAATACGTGACTTCCGCGACGGTGATGCCATGCTCCATCGCTGCCTGAAGATCGGTGTGATCCGAGCCGATACCGGCGGTCACGATCATCTTCAGCTTCTTGGCGCGCTTGATGCGCTCGGCCGTCATGTAAGCAGGCCAGAACGGTTGCGAGATCACGATTTCGGCATCGGCCAGTTCGCGATCGAGCACGCTGTTGTCGCCATCCTTGCTCGACGTCACCACGAGTTGGTGACCGTTCGATTCGAGGTACTTGCGCAGGCCCAGCTCGCCCGACACGCTGCCAAGCAGTGCGCCCGGCTGGAAGTCGATGGCGCGCGGCGTCGGCAGCGTCTGACCGTCGGGGTAGCACTCGATCTTCGGCAGATCGTCGCGGGCGTAGGTCTTCGGGTATCCGGTAACGGGGTCGTCGTACAGAACACAAACAATCTTGGCCATGGTGTCTCGCTCCTGAATGGTTATTTGCAAGATGTCTGCTTGGCGGCGCATGCCGGCGTCGCTGCATTGAGGCCAATGATCGGTGTATGTGTTTCGTCTGGAAAATCGTTCCGGCTGATCGGTTGATCGGCGAGACCTATCAATCGTTGGCGAAGGCCGAGAGGTGCCAGCAGGCGGACGTAAATCGCACGACGCCGTCGCGCACGAACGGGGCAAAGGCCTCGACGATCGTATCGACGACCCGTTCGCGATCCAGCGGTGCCAGCCGCGTCAGCGCCAGGCCGACCGGGCCCACCTGCGACGCGTAATCCCGCAGATCGGCCTGTGCGAACGAGCACTCGAAGTCCACCGGCGAGAGCGTGACATCGGCCCATCCGGCAGACGTCAGAATGCCGGAGACGCGTTCCCGATCCGCAAAGCCGAACTGCCCCGGCGCGCCCGCCCGTCGCGTTGGCAAGTCGCTCAGTAGTGGTCTGGCGGCGCGATCGGAAACCGTCATGAACGCATTGTCGTCGGCGCCACGCCACGCGAGGGCATGCAGCGATGCCCCGGGCCGTGCACACGCACGCAGGTTGCTGAACGCCGCCACAGGATCGTCGAAGAACATCACCCCGAGTCGCGAGACGATGACGTCGAAGTGCGCGGGCGGGAATGCGTGCGTTTGCGCGTCGGCACACACAAACGTTACCGGCGAACGTGCATGCGCCGCGCGAGTGCGCGCTTCGGCAATCATCGGTGCGGAAATGTCCGCCCCGGTGAGTTGCCACGGATGTCCCAACGCGTTGGCGAGCGCCAGCGTCGTCCCCCCGGTGCCACAACCGACGTCGAGCATGCGCCCCGACGGCGTGTGCTGTGCGACGTCGCGAGCGCGGTCGATGAGGAATCTCGCGAGCGGCACGAACATCTGGTCGAGTACGGCGCGATTGTTCACCCATGCGTTGCCCGACCGTCCGTTCCAAAGCTCGGACTGATCGCGATTGGATGACGTGATGGGGGCAGTGTTGGCTGCGGCGATGGATTCGTTGCGTGGATCGGTCATTGGCAAACCTCATGAAGCCTGTGTTTGAGGTGCACGCCGCACGGACGTCAGTCGATCCCCATGATGTTCCGGCGTCCGTCCGGTATCGCGCACGTCATCGAGTGTGCCAATTCAAGCCGACTTGAGGTCAAGCGCTATTTTCACGACGTGCCCGCGCGGACCGCAACGTTCGATGCCATCACGCCGTGGCATCGAACGCGTCGTGATAACGCACGGTTCCCGACGGCACGTTGTTTTCGAACGCGATGATCTGGAAATACTCGGCAGGCACGCCCGGGAGCGAAACGCCCGGCTCGGCGCGGAATCCGAATCGTCCATAGTACGCAGGGTCGCCAAGCACCACACAGCCCGAGGCGCCGAGACGACGCAGCGCATCGAGCGCCTCATGCATGAGCCGGCTGCCGACGCCGCCGCGTTGCCGGTCAGGCGCGACGGAAATCGGCCCGAGGCCATACCAATGCGCACTGCCATCGGAAATCGTTACCGGCGATACGGCGACGTGACCGATGACGGTGTCGTGATCGAGCGCCACGAGCGACACCGTCAATTGCCCCTCGCGGCGAAGTGCTGCGACGATGAACTGTTCGGTATGTGCCGTGTGCGGTGCGTCGCGAAATGCGGCGATCGTCAGCGCGTGGATGGCATCGATGTCGGCGGGGGTCTCGTTTCGGATGATGAGCGTCATGGCGGCATTGTATGCCCGCACTCACGGCCCGGGCACGGCCTGCCCGCCGGTTCCAGCGAGCGGCATGAGGTCCATGTCACCCGCTCGTCGCGTCAGACGGTCAGCAAGGCATCGAGTCGCGTCTGCAAGTCCACCGCTCTGAACGACGCAACAGCCGCTTCCAGCAACGGGGGACGCGGTTGTCGTTCGCGCAGAATCAGGCCGATCTCGCGGTGCAACGCGGGTTGCAGCGGTACCGCATGCAACTCGTCGCGCATCTCGGCCAGGCACAGCACGCTGTGCGGCACGATGCTGAAGAGACCGGCGCATCGCACATGCGCGTACAACGCCATGAGCGAATCCGTCTCGACTCGTGGCGACGCCGAGGTGCCCGCCCTCGCCAGCGCCGCATCGATCCCCTGACGGCACTGCATATTGCCCGTGAGCAGGCATAGCGGCAGCTTCGCGGCCTCGTGCCATGACAATGACGTGCGCCCGGCCAGCGCCGACTCGTCACGGGCAATCAGCACGTAACGCTCGCGAAACAGGGAGATGGTCTCGAACTCGCGCAGATGCGGATCGTCGAGATAGCTGAGCCCCACATCCAGATCGAGTTCGGAGAGTTGTCGCAGCGCCTGCGTGGCCGACAGCGTGAAGACTTCATGGCGCATGCCGGGGAAGTCGCGCAGACACGCGTCGGTAAGCAATGGCACCAGCGGCAACGCCGTGGGAATCGCACCAATGCGCAGGCATCCGGTGACCTCACGACGACTGGCACTCGCCTCCTGACGCAACCCCTCGCAGTCGGCCAGCACCTGACGCGCCCACGCCAGCACCCGCTCCCCCTCCGGCGTAAAGCCTTCGAAGCGGCGGCCGCGCCGCACGATCGGCAGCCCGAACTCCTCCTCGATGCTCCGGATGGCGCCGGAGAGTGTCGGCTGCGACACGTTGCACAGTTCGGCAGCGCGCCGGAAATGCTGCGCCTGCGCGAGCGCTACGAGATAACTCAACTGCCGGATGAACATGCCTGTGTCTCCCCCAGGTCACTCTGCACCGTCCATGGTGCAAAGGCTGCGGCAGACGCATTCGGTCACCGCTATATATTCATGAATATAGCGCAAGCCATAACAGGCTAGTCATGAGAATGTCGCATAACTGTTATTGGATTTCGGATGCGGCGTTCGAGGCGGGAGACGGTGATGCCGACGCGCCCCCCGGGCCGTTCCATTCCCCCGGCACACCGGGAATCGTGTTTCCATACGGTGCGCTGGCGGGCGCCTGATACTCCGGCTGCGCCAGTACCGCCGACGCGACAGGGACCGGCAGCGGCCCGCTATCGCTCGCGACCTCCGGCGTCGACACCGTCGGACTCGTTGGCGCGGGCGCCGGTGCAGGCGCCGCCGGACGCTTCACCGGCGCCTTGGTCTTCGGCTCGGGCTTTTTCGCGAAAAGGCTTGTCACCCAGTCGGAAGCACGCGTCCAAAGATCGCTATACCAATGGTGGTTATCCGGCGCGTCGAACTTCGCACTGCCGTCAATGACCTTGGCACGCAGGGCCCGTGAGAATACGTCACCCACGATCGGCAAGGCGCTGTGCGCCCCCTGCCCCCAATAGTCGCTACGCAATGTGATTCGACTGTCGTTGAACCCGACCCACGCGCCGGCCACCAGTTGCGGCTGCATGAGGATGAACCAGCCATCGGTGTTGTTCTGCGTCGTCCCGGTCTTGCCCGCGACGTCGGCACGAATGCCGAATCGCGTGCGAATGGCGTTGCCCGTGCCTCGATTGATGACCCCGCGCATCGTATCGAGCAACGTGTAATCGTCGTCCTTCGACAGCGCTCGCTCGGGACGCGCCGGCGAGAACGTCGCCAGCACCTCGCCTTCGCTGTTCGTGATTTCCGTCACCATCGTCGGCTCGCGATACTCGCCACCGTCCGCGATGGTGCCGTAAGCCGCCACCATCTCCTTGAGCGAGACAGGGCTCGTGCCGAGCGCCAGCGAGGGCACCGGGTCGAGCTTGCTCTCGCGCACGCCCATCGCACGCGCCAGCCCGACGACACGCGACGGTCCGACATCCTGCATCAACTGTGCCGTGACAGTGTTGCGCGACTGCGCGAGCGCGTCGCTCAGTTTCATCGGCTTGTTGGTCGGGGCTGTGTCGTCGCTGGGACGCCAGATCTCGCCCCCGGCAAGCGGGATTTCGACAGGCTGATCGACGATCGTGTCATCCGGCGAGCGGCCCTTGATAAACGCCGCGCCGTAGACGAACGGCTTGAATGTCGATCCCGGCTGGCGACGCGCCTGCTGAACGTGATCGAACGGGTCCGTCGTAAAGTCACGGCTACCCACCCACGCACGAATCTCCCCCGTACGCGGATCGAGAGCGAGGAACCCCGCCTGCAAACGTGTCTTGGTTGCACGCAGGTTCTGCATGAACGTCTTGTCGGCGAACAGGCGCTTCATGACGGCTTCAGGCGCTTCACCCGCCGCAACCGCGTTGCGATACTCCGCCGACTCCCGCACAAACGTCTGCACGAGTGCCGTGCTGTCACGCCAGCCGCCGCGCGCCGACCAGTTCGCATCGGCAATCGTCTGCAACTGATTCGCCTGACGCGTGAGCGCCTGCGTCGCCATCGTCTGCAAACGCGAATCGATGGTGGTGTGCACCACCAGACCGTCGGAGTAAATGTTGTAGTCGTTGCGATCCGCCCAGCCGATCAGCCATTTGCGCAGTTGCTGCGCGAAGTGCGGCGCCGGGCCGGGTTCTTCCGTCTGACGCTCGAAGTCGATGCGCAGCGGACGCTTTTGCAGCGCGGCGAGTTTCGACGCATCGAGATCGCCGAACTTGACCATCTGCGCGAGCACGGTGTTACGGCGTTGCAGCGCCCGCTCGGGATTGATCACCGGATTGTAATAGCTGTTGCCCTTGAGCATGCCGACGAGCGTGGCGGCTTCGACGACATCCAACTGATCGGCCGACTTGTCGAAGTAGGTGCGGGCAGCCATTTCGATGCCGTACGCGTTGTACAGGAACGGCACCGTGTTCAGGTACGTCTCGAGAATCTCGGGCTTGGTGTACAGCGCTTCGATCTTGAGGGCCGTGATGGCCTCCTTGATCTTGCGAGTCAGCGTCGGGGCACGACCGATTTCGTCGGGGTACAGGTTGCGCGCGAGCTGCTGCGTGATCGTCGAGCCGCCCTGACGATCGCCGGAGAACGTACGAAGCGCCGCCCCTGCCGTGCGCTTGAGGTCAATGCCGTGGTGCTCGTAGAAGCGATGGTCTTCGGTCGACACCAGCGCCTTCACGACATTGGGCGACACATCCTTGAGCGACACCCATTCGCGATTCGACGGCCGGAATTCGGCGAGCACTTTGCCGTCGGCAGACAGCACTTGCGCGGGCTGGTCGATCTTCGCCCGCCGGATATCGCGAATGCTCGGCGTGAACGGAATCAGGATCAGCGTGTAGGCGACGAGCAGACACGGCAACGCGGCAATGGCGATCAGCACCCCGCGACGCGTGGGGTGACGCAGGTGATACCAGCCGCGTGCGGCGTAAGGATGCAGCGGCTGCAACAGTCGCAGACCATACCGGCCCGCCTGGGCGACGGTCTGCAACAACGATGAAAACAGCGACGAAATCGGGCGCTTCACGATGAGGGACAGCGTGGCAAAGTCCGCATCCTACCAAAACCGGCAGGCCTGCCCGGCGGACGAGCGATGAGGGCCGTGTCGGCATCGGCCGGGACCGATGTCTCTCGCCGACACACGTCGACCATCGCCATGACATTGTCGTGGGTCGGAATCACGTGTCACAACGCCGCACCTCACCGCGTTCGCGACAGTTTGTCGCACACGGCACACGCGTTTCCCCTTGCTTGACGCGCATCAAATTCGGCAACGCCGCAGGCTTCTACCATCGCTCGTGCTCACTCACGACTTTGGAAAACATCATGAAGCACTCACTCGGCGCCGCGGCCATCGCAGCCGCACTGGTTGCCGGGGCCGGCCTGTTCAGTGCACCGGCCGCCGCGCAAAGCACCACGCCCGACACCCCGAAGACCTTCGGCTTCATCAAGGACAGCTCACAGGGCATTTACGCCGGAGACATCCTCGCCCGCGTGCGCGCGATCGGCATCATGCCCGACTCCCACGCAAGCGGCAGCGTGCTGCCGACGCTCGGCGTCACGGTGAACAATGCCATCGTGCCGGAGCTCGACTTCACGTACATGATTCTCGACAACGTCGGCGTCGAACTCATTCTCGGCATGTCGCGTCACCAGCTCACGTCGAGCCTCGGGCATCTGGGCGGTGTCAACGTCCTGCCGCCGACGCTGCTGTTGCAGTACCACTTCAATCACGCAGGCAAGGTCCGTCCGTATGTCGGCGCGGGGATCAACTACACGCGCTTCTGGAACAGCAATCTGAACGCGGGCGGCACGCCCATCGACATCAAGAACCACAGCGTAGGTCCGGCCCTGCAAGCCGGGGTCGATATTCAGATGACGAAAAACCTGTTCTTCAACATCGACATCAAGAAAATCTGGATGAAGACGGATACCTCGCTCGCAGGCACTGATCTCGGCACCCTTCACATCGATCCGCTCATCGTCGGCGTCGGTGTGGGGATGAAGTTCTGATATCCGGTGCAGGGCGCCACGCGCGGCGCCACGCGCTGGGGGGCCGTGGCGTCCTCTTTTTTTGGTTCCGGGCAGCGATGCGTCAAATTGTCGCGCCCTCCCTACATGCGAACGCAAGGCATTTACGCCGCAAGACGACAGCCCCTACAATGCCTGGTTCCCTGAGCGCCGCGCTTATCCGATAGCGTCATCACGTTATCGCGCGACGCCTTCGGTTTCGCCCATTTCCCCTGAACCCGGCCAAGGCATGCGCAAGCTCCGTCAGCATCGCGTCGCAATCGGGATCGCCCTGCTGGCGATCCTGCTGGCCGCGCTCATGCCGGCGATTGCGCAATGGCGTGCCGCGATGCAGCAGGACCCGTTTGCGGTCTATTGCACGGTGCAGGGCACGCAAACGGCACAAACGGCGCTCGGGACGAAGACCACGCCGCGTGCCGACGCCCAACGTCAGCCGACGCACGACGGGCACACTGGTCACGACGACGCCCAGGCGCCGCCCGCACAGGCCCAACCGGCGGGCCTGCATAGCAGCCACGGTGGCGCAGACCATTCCCTCGCCTCCGAAGACCACTGGGAAAAGTGCGGCTATTGCGCGCTCTGGGCGCATCAACCGCTCGTCACAACCGATTTTCATACCCCCCCGCCTGCCGCGCAGACTGGCATCGCTGCCGCCCCCCGGGCACCGGTGTCGCACGATCCGCGCGCCCGTTTCTCCGACGCCTTAGCGCGTGCGCCGCCGTCTCTCGCCGTTTGATCGTTACTGCCTCCGCGCATTGCCTGTCGATGCCGGCGGCGTCTGTCGTGCGTACTGAGTTCCGATAGCTCGCGTTGTCGTACGCGCATCCCGCGTGGATGCGCCGCATGCCGTGCCTGCGAGGAACACGTCAGTTGCGCTCGCCACCCCACGTTCATCAGGCGACCGTCGTACGGTCGCGAGAGAGACATTCATGTCACGTTCCACGATGCAGAAGCCGTTGCAAACGGCCATCGCGCTCGCCCTGGCCTCGCTGGGCGGCACCGCACACGCACTCACTAACGATCCGGCAACCACTGGCCTGAGCGTCGCCGTCGATGCGACGCACGCCTCCACGCACACCGGCAAGCATACAGACACCTATACGGCCGCGTTCGTGCCCGGCGCAGCAGCGGCTGCGCCGACGGAAGCGTCCCCGCTATTACTGGCGCAGACGACCGTCCCGGCCGCTCCGGGAAGCACGGCCGCCCAGGTGGCGACGTTACCCGCCACAAACGTCGTAGCGCCCGCGGAATCGCTCACGTCACCGAGCGTCGAGGAGCAGAAGGCCAACCTTTTCCAGACGGCGGGTTCGGTCGGCTTCGTCGACGCCGACAGCTACCAGAACACTTACGCCTTCAACCTGCGCGACGTGTTGAAGGACAGTCCCGGCGTGTTCGTGCAGAACCGGTATGGCCAGGAGTTGCGCGTGTCGATTCGCGGCTCGGGCATTGCACGCGGCTACCATGTCCGTGGCCTCGAAATCCTGCAAGACGGCATTCCGACGAACTCGGCCGACGGCAGCGGCGATTACTACCAGATCGACCCGATGGGGCTGCGCTCGACCGAAATCTACAAGGGCGGCAACGGCCTCACCTACGGCGCCACGACGCTCGGCGGCGCACTCAACTTTGTGACCCCCACGGCCTACACCGCAGAGGCGCCCAACCAGTTCCGTCTCGAAGGCGGCAGCTTCGGCACCGTGCGGGCCAGTGGCCAGATGTCGCGAATCTTCGGACCGCTCGACGCGCTGGCCACCGTCACGCTCAACCGCTCGGACGGTTACCGTGACCACGCTAAAGGCAACTACGCCCAGATCAACGCCAACATCGGCTATAAGTTCTCGCCACGCGTGGAAACGCGATTCTTCTTCGGCGCGTACATCGTCGATCAGAAGCTGCCCGGCACGCTGTCTCTGTTCGACGCGCTCAACAATCCCACGAAGGCCGCCGCTTCGGCCGTCTCCGGGGATCAGGCGCGTAACACCCGCACCGAGCGGCTCGGCAACCTGACGACCCTCCGGTTCGACGTCGGCCAACTCGACATCGCCTCGTGGGTCATTCACAAGAGCCTGTACCACCCGATCTTCCAGGTCATCGATCAGGACGGCTGGACCTACGGCGTCGCACCTCGCTACACCGCCAACCTGACGCTTGGGGGCATGCGCAACGACCTGATCGTCGGCGCGCGCTTCTTCGGTGGCAACACGAAGGCGGATCAGTATGTGAACGTGAACGGTAATCGCGGCGCGCAAACGCTCGACTCCCGTCAGAGTGCCTACAACTACGAAGCGTATTTCGAGAACCGTCTGTTCTTCCTGCCCACGCTGGGCCTGATGGTCGGCGCCAAGGCCTATCGCGACGTTCGTCAGTACATCGACTACGGGGGTCTGCCGGGGGACGTGAATTACCGGTCGACAAGCGCCGCCTACTCCGGCGTCAACCCCAAGATCGGCCTGATCTGGGAGCCGCGCAAGGACATCCAGGCTTTCATCGACGTGACGCGCAGCGCCGACGTGCCGGACTTCACCGACCTCTCGCAAACGTTCGGGGCAACATCGCGCTTCGTGCCGCTGGCTTCGCAGCATGCGTGGACGATCGAAGCCGGCACCCGAGGCAAGCTCGATCGCGTGGCGTGGGACGTCACCGCCTACCGCTCGCTCGTGCGCGATCAACTGCTTCAGTACACGACGAACCCTGACGTTCCGGCGTCCACGTTCAACGCGAACAAGACGGTATTGCAAGGCCTTGAACTCGGTGCATCTGTCGATTTGTTAAAGAACGTCGTGGCCACCGGCGATCGCATCACGCTGTCGCAAATCTGGAACTACAGCGATTTCCGTTTCCGCGACGATCCGCAATACGGCAACAACCGCATCGCCGGCGTGCCGACACAAGTGCTGCGCACGACCCTGGGTTACGCGCTCACGAACCGCTTCCAGATTGCGGCATCGCTGGACTGGGTGCCGACCGGCGCGTGGGTCGACTATGCCAATACGATGCGCGTGCCCGGGTACACGCTGATCGGCTTGCAGGCGTCGTATCTGGTGCAACGCGGCGTGATGTTCTACGTCGACGCCCGCAATCTGACCGACAAGCGTTACGTCTCGGACTTCAGCACCGTGACCGATGCCCGGACCGCCAACACTGCCGTGTTCTATCCGGGTGACGGGCGCAGTGTGTTCGCGGGTGTCAGGTTCGCGTTTTGATCGATGGCTGGCGCTGGCTCGACAAGCGCCGGCTGAGGGCATCCGCGATGTGCAACGTCGTTCATGGCGTTGCACGTCGCCCGCTTCCGGTCGACAGGACAATTGGCGTTACATCATGCGACGCAGCGTGTCGTCGCGACGGAAGTAGTGGTGCCATAGCGCCGCCAGGGCGTGCAAGCCGATAACCCAGTAGAACGCGCTTCCCAGCGTCTCGTGAATCTCCTTGATGGAGCGGCGCAGTTCAACGTCCTTCCCCACGAACTGCGGCAACGCGATATCCAGCCCCGGAATCGTGAGGACATGCCCACCTGCGTTTAACGTCAGGTAGCCCAACACCGGCTGCGCGAAGAGGAACGCGTAAAGCAACAAATGCACGAGAGACGACCCCACGCGCACCAGCCATCCCTGACCGGGCAACGCCGCAGGTGCGCCTTTGACAAGTCGCCACAGCAACCTCGGCACCGCCAACACCAGCACGGCAATCCCCGCCCATTCGTGAATCGTCATCGCCAGCGCACGCGGCGCACTCCCTTTGGGCAGGTATCCCTTCGTGATCACCGCGGCATAGGCAACCACGATCAGCAACGCGATCGCCCAATGAAAAAAGATCGCCGGCGGTGCGTAACGCTCGACTGACATGAGCGACGGGCCGAGTGAATTGAACTTGATCGCTTTGGCCATCTCGTGGGGACTCCTGTGCTGTTTTGGGGGGTATCTCCCATTATCGCGGTCGTCCCATGTCACGAAAAGGTCGCAAATCGTCACATTTTGTTACTCGAATTCGCTAACGACATTCGGATTCCTCCTTCCCATGGCTAGACGAACCATGCCGACAATATGTCCTTGGCGCTTGCCCGTAAGGGCTTCGCGCTTCATCGATGACCTCCTTGGCCGGCGCGCCTCCGGCCGGCCTTTAAAGCCCCGTTCGCGGGGCTTTCTTTTTTTCGTCGCAACAATCCAACACGTTGGAACCGACATCGCGAGCCGATGCACATCGCGGAAGCCATCACCGAGCCGTCTCGCTGCGGAGCAACATTTGCAATGTGCATCGGTGAAGCCAGCTTATCGCGACGCCCCGGAAAAAAGCTTGTGAACTATCCGAGAGATCGAGGGTACGAATGCAAAAGCGGAGATGTCCGTACCGTGCCTAGGACGAATCCGAGTCAAAAGATAGGACGGCACCTCGAAGTGTTGCGCGAAGCCCTCAAGGCACTGGTCATCGCTCGACTTGCAGGCTGATAATGATCACAAAAATCCAGGAGGACAGATCATGCGAAACATCACTTTCCCTCAGGGCGACACCGTGCCGGTGCTGGGTCAGGGCACATGGATGATGGGCGAGAAGCCCGAGCGGCGTCGCGAAGAAATCGCTGCGTTACGGCTTGGGGTCTCGTTGGGCATGACGCTGGTGGACACCGCAGAAATGTACGGCGAAGGGGCGACGGAGCGTCTCGTCGGCGAAGCGCTCGACGGGCTGCGCGACGAAGTGTTCCTCGTGAGCAAGGTCTATCCGCACAACGCCTCGCGACGCGGTGTGATCGCCGCCTGCGAGCGAAGTCTCGCCCGCTTGCAGACCGATCGCATCGATCTCTATCTGCTGCACTGGCGTGGCGACGTACCGCTCGAAGAAACGATTGCCGGCTTCGAAGCCTTGATCGACGCCGGCAAGATTCGCCAATGGGGCGTGAGCAACTTCGATACGGACGACATGGAGGAGCTGTTCGACGCGCCGGGCGGCGACGCATGCGCCACGGATCAGGTGCTGTTCAATCTCTCGCGACGCGGCCCCGAGTACGATCTGGCGCCGTGGCTCGCCGCCAGAAAGCTGCCGATGATGGCGTACTCCCCCATCGAACAGGGCCGGTTGCCGACGAGCGGCGTTCTGGGTGACATCGCCCGCAAACGCCACGTCGAACCGTTGCAGATCGCGCTCGCCTGGGTGTTGAGCCGACCGGGCGTCATTGCCATCCCGAAAGCCGGATCGGAAGCGCACGTCCGCGCCAACCGGGCGGCTCATGACATCGCGCTGACGGCCGAAGAACTCTCGCTGCTCGATCATCACTTCGAGGCGCCGTCGCGCAAGCGGCCGCTAGAAATGATCTGATCGGCGGCAAACGACGAAGCGCTCGGTCGTAGCTGCGCGAGGCAGTACACTAGGCGTTTCCGAATTTTTGCAGGACGGCTTCATGAGCGCTTCGCATCCCGTCGTCGTTATCGGGGGCGGTTTAGTCGGCGTATGTACCGCCGCCTATCTTCAACGTGCCGGGCACCGCGTCACCATCGTCGACCGGCATTCGGCGCGACAGGCCGCCTCTCTCGGTAACGCCGGTTGTATCAACGGCTCGTCGGTCGTTCCTATCGCCATGCCCGGCGTGATGTGGCAAGTGCCGGGTTGGCTGATGCAACCGGATGGACCGCTGGTGCTGCGCTGGCGCTACTTGCCGCGTATGGTGCCGTGGCTCGCGCGCTTCGTCGCGGCCAGTCAGCCGGCCCGAGTCGCCGCGCAGGCCCGCGCGTTGCGCGCCCTGCTTGGCCCGGCGCTCGACGCCTATCAGCCACTGCTCGACGACGCCGATGCCAACGATCTGGTCACGCGTCGCGGCTACCTGATCGCCTACTCCAGTCAGAGCGGCATGACGGGCGACGAAGGCGGCATGGCGCTGCGCCGTGACAACGGCGTGCAAATCGAAACGCTGGATGCGGGCGCACTGCGCGAATTCGAGCCGACGCTATCCAACGATTTCATCGGCGCACGCTTTATCAGCGAGACGGGGCACACGTCCGATCCCGGCGCGTTGCTTGCCCGTCTGACGGCGCAGGTGGTGGCGCGTGGCGGTCGCGTCGTCGATGCCGGCGCTACGGCAATCGAGACCAACGGGGCGCACGCCGTTGCGGTGCATACCGACAAGGGGCGCGAGGCGGCGAGCGCGGTTGTGGTTGCCGCGGGCGCCTGGTCGGCACCGTTCGTGCGTCAGTTGGGCGACAGCATCGTCTTCGACACCGAGCGCGGCTATCACGTGGAAATCCCGGCACCTGATGAAGTGCCGTCGCGCCCGGTGATGTGGGCGGAGGGCAAGTTGTTCGCCACGCCGATGGACGGTCGCCTGCGTGGTGCGGGGACGGTCGAACTCGCAGGTCTTCAGGCGCCGCCGAACTGGCGACGTGCCGATCTGCTGCTGGGCCAGCTTCACAAGATGTTCCCCCGCGCGGTGCAAGGCGTGAAGTCGACGCAGTCGGTCGAGGGCGCGCGCTGGCAGGGTTTCCGTCCGAGCACGCCTGACTCTTTGCCGGTGCTCGGCGCCGCATCGAAGGTGCCCAACGCTTTCTACGCCTTCGGACACGGGCACGTCGGGTTGACGGCCGCCGCGTCCACGGGGCGCACGATCGCAGGGCTGGTGAGCGGCGAGCGGCCGACGATCGACCTCTCGCCATTTTCTATCGGGCGCTTCCGGTAATCGGGCGATATCGTAGCGTCGAAGCGTTACGGAAGCCGCGCTCGCTGGCGTCTCAATCCTTCCAGACGGACGCCACGATATCGCACGAGCGCAAGCGCAGCGCCGGGTCGTACATATCGGTGACGAGCATCAGCTCATCGGCTTGCGTGCGCTCGACGAGATCGGATAACCCCGCTTTCACGCGCTCCGCCCCCCCCACGACGGCCACGCCGAGGAAGGCTTCCACCGAGTGCTGCTCGGCCGGATCCCAACGCGCGTCCATGTCGTGCACGGGCGGCTGCAACTTCAGGCTCTGTCCGCGCATGAGCGCCAGAATCTTCTGCTGCGACGACGTCGCCAGGAATGCCGCCTCCTCATCGGTCGGCGCGGCAATCACCGGCGCACCGACCATGACATACGGCTTGTCCAGCACCGCCGACGGGCGGAACAGTTCACGGTAGATGCGGATCGCGTCGAAAAGGAAACGTGGCGCGAAGTGCGACGCGAACGCGTAGGGCAGTCCCAGATGCGCAGCCAGTTGCGCGGAATAGAGTGACGATCCCAACAGCCAGACCGGGATATCGCTCCCGGCGCCCGGCGTCGCGACAAGCCGCTGCCCCGGCTGGGCCGGTGCGAGCAACGCACGCAGCTCGGCCACTTGCTCGGGGAAGTCGTCGCCATTGCCCAGCCGGTCACGACGCAATGCGCGCATCGTCGCCTGATCCGCGCCGGGCGCACGCCCCAGCCCCAGATCGATGCGGCCCGGGTACAGCGCCGCCAACGTACCGAATTGTTCCGCGATGACCAACGGCGGATGGTTGGGCAACATCACACCGCCAGAGCCCACCCGGATACGCGACGTCTTGTCCGCCACGTGACCGATCAGCAGCGAGGTCGCCGAACTCGCAATGCCGTCCATGTTGTGGTGCTCGGCCAGCCAGAACCGCGTGAATCCCAGACGTTCGACGTGCTGGGCGAGTTCCGTGGATTGTTTCAGGGCTTCGGCCACCGTGCCGCCGGCGCGCACCGGCACCAGATCGAGCAACGAGAGGGCTGTCTTCGACAAACTGCTCATGGGGTTCTCCGTTAGCTTGTGCGCATCGCCCCGCCGTCGACTCCGGGATCACTCACATGGGGTGACGCGCACTATCGCCACAAAGTATAGTGACGAAGGGTCGAAATCCCCAGTAGGCACCTTTTAGTTGAATAGTCACCATTTGGTTACCATGAACAATCGCGAACCCTTCGTCTTCGAGGAAACCTGCGTGCCGCGCCGCGTACTGGAGCTCTTCAGCGTGAAGTGGACGAGCATGGTGCTCTACGCATTGCAGTGCGGCACCACGCGCACTGGCGAGTTGCAGCGTCGGTTGCCGGGCATCTCGAAGAAAATGCTCACTCAGACGCTACGCGAACTGGAGCGCGACGGGCTGATTCACCGGGAGGTGTACGCCGTCGTGCCGCCCAAGGTCGAGTATTCGCTCACCCCGCTTGGCGAGTTGTTCATCGAACCGATCGAGATGCTGTACCGCTGGGGCAACCGGCACGCCGACGTGCTCGCGCAACTGAGTCTGCGGCGCGGCAGGCCGTTGCAGGCGGAAACGACCAGCGAAGACGCCGTCGACGCCTACGCAAACCCCTAACCCTCACATCGTTCCCACCGCCGGGTACGGCAGCGTTCTCCCCCTCATCGCCGTTCAGCATAAGTATTGCGTCGTCCCCGCCCCTGCTGTGCGCAAGGCATGCGCACGGCGTAGCCCTCGCACCGGGCCACCCCACCATGAGGTTGCCCAATTCATATTTATCTGAGACAGTGGTCATGTTGCAGCGCAAACTGCGTACCCCCTGCAACGGTACTCTCGTAACGAACCCGCGGCCAGCGCCTATCTGTGCAGTGCCGCATCGCCGAGGGACTATGCCACGCTCCCAATCCCCCAAGCGGGCGCAGCACGCCACCCGCACCGCTAACGCGACCCGCACGCCGCCCGGTGCGCGCGCCACTGGCCGCACCGCACTCCCGATCGATCTCGCCCTTCAGGGCGGTGGCGCGCACGGCGCGTTCACCTGGGGGGGGCTCGACCGTCTGCTCGAAGCAATTTCGCACGACACGGCCAACGCGCCATTTCGCATCGAAGGCATCTCGGGCACGTCCGCAGGCGCCATGAACGCCGCCGTGCTGGCCACCGGCTACGCCCGGGGCGGTCCCGACGCGGCACGCGGCGCCCTCGAACAGTTCTGGCGCGACGTCGCCCACGCCGGCCGGTTCAGTCCGTTGCGCCGCACACCGCTCGACATCGTGCTAGGCCGCTGGTCGCTCGACAACTCGCCGTTCTTCATGTTCTTCGATCTGGCCGCGCGCGTCGTCTCGCCATACGATCTGTCGCCGCTCGAATTCAATCCGCTGCGTCGTCTGCTGGCCGATCACATCGATTTCGACGGCATCTCCCGCGCCGGTCAGACGAACCCCATCCAACTCTTCATCACCGCCACCAACGTGCGCACCGGACGCGGCCGTGTCTTCCGCAACGCCGAGATCACCCCGGACGTGCTGCTCGCCTCGGCCTGCCTGCCCATGCTCTATCGCGCCGTCGAAATCGACGGGGAACCCTACTGGGACGGCGGCTACGCGGGCAATCCGTCGATCACGCCGCTGGTGCGCGAAACGGTGTCGTGCGACACGATCCTCGTGCAGGTCAATCCGGTCGAGCGTCACGAAGTGCCTCGCTCCGCGCGCGAGATCCTGAACCGCGTGAACGAGGTCTCGTTCAACGCCACGCTGCTCAAGGAACTGCGCATGATTGCGGTGTTGCGTAAGGTCGTGGATGCGGGGAGCGACGAGGGCAAGCGCTGGGCGCAAATGCGTATGCACCGGATTGCCAGCAGCATGATGACGGCGCTCGGCTACTCGTCGAAGCTCTCGGCCGAATGGGATTTCCTCGTGATGTTGCGCGACGAGGGACGCCGCTGCGCCGATACCTTCCTGCGCGAGCACAGCGCCGATCTCGGCCGCCGGTCGTCGCTGGACCTCGATCCGTTCCAGGAGGCCCTCTGAATGGAGCTTGCCGGCATTCTGATCGGCCTGGCGCTACTCGTCTGGCTGGCCTATCGCGGATGGAGCGTCTTGCTGCTCGCCCCTGCGGCCGCCATGCTCGCGGCCGCACTCTCCGGCGAGCCGATTCTCGCGCACTGGACGCAAACGTTCATGCAGAACGCGGCGCGCTTCGTCGCGCAATTCTTCCCGTTGTTCCTGCTCGGCGCGCTCTTCGGCAAGCTGATGGAAGACAGCGGGGCGGTACGGGCCATCGCCGCGTTCCTCACGGACAAACTCGGTGCACGTCGCGCGATGTTCGCGGTGGTACTCGGTGGCGCGCTGGTCACCTACGGCGGCGTGAGCCTGTTCGTGGCGTTCTTCGTACTCGCGCCCATGGCACACGCCCTCTTTCGCGAGGCGAACATTCCGGTGCGGCTGATGCCCGCCGCGATCGCGCTGGGCACATCGACCTTCACCATGTCGGCGATGCCCGGCACGCCTGCCATCCAGAACGCGATTCCCATGCCCTTCTTCGGCACCACGCCGTTCGCGGCGCCGGGACTGGGGCTGATGGCGTCCGCGATCATGCTCGGCGTGGGCCTGCGGTGGCTCACGTGGCGTGAAGCGCAAGCGCGTCGCGCCGGCCACGGCTACGCGCAGACGGAGGTCTGGGACAAAGCCGCCGATCCGACCGTGGTGCGCGAGCGTGCCAGCGTGGCGCGCGAGTTCGATCCGGCCGAAATCGAGCAGGGACACCGCAGCGACGCCTTGCCGGGCATCCTCACCGCGGCGTTGCCGCTGATCGTGGTGATCGGCGCGAACTTCGTAATGAACGTGATCGTCTTCCCCCGGCTCGACGCCAGCTTCCTCGCCGAGCCGAGATGGGGGCGCATTACGTTGCAGAGCGTGGCGGGTGTCTGGGGCGTATGCGTGGCACTGGCCAGCGCCATCGTCGTGCTGGTGATACTGCAATGGCGACGTCTGCCCGCACTGCGCAAGACGATGGACGCCGGCGCCAATGCCTCCGTGCTGCCGATCATGTGCACGGCGAGCCTCGTCGGCTACGGCGGTGTCATTGCCGCACTGCCGGGTTTCGAACTCGTGCGCGACTGGGTGTTGTCCATCGAGGGCGGTCCGCTCGTCTCGCTCGCCCTGTCCGCGAACCTGCTCGCGGCGATCACGGGTTCCGCGTCGGGCGGCCTGACGATCGCCCTCGACGCGCTCGGCCCGGCGTACGTCAGCCTCGCCGCACAGCATGGCATCGATCCGGCGCTGATGCACCGTGTGGCGGTCATCGCTTCCGGCACACTCGACAGTCTTCCGCATAACGGTGCCGTGGTGACGCTGCTCGCGGTGTGCGGCAGCACGCATCGTGATAGCTATCTGGATATCGTCATGACAAGCATCGTGAGCGCATTGATCGCGCTCGTCGCCGTCATCGTCGTCGGCTCATTGGTCGGGACATTCTGACGCCACGGCGTACGTCCCCTGGAAGCCACAACGTCGACGCTCGTCAGCATTCGCAATGCGCAGAGGCCAACGCGGACGAAAAAAAATGGGCCGGTGCAATACCGGCCCACGCGACATCTCAGGCATCCCGACGCCATCCCGCGCCCGCAAGACGCCTCAGCGATCGAGCAAACGTCCCAGACGCATCATCGTCACATTCACGCCGAGATGACGCATCGACGGCTGCACGATCACGCAGTTGTCATACGGCGTGACGATGACTTCATCGCCGTCGCGGGCGATTTCGGTCCCGGCCTTCTCGATCACTTCGAGTCCCGTGAACGGTTGCGAGAAACGGAAATCCATCGAACGCGCCACAACCGGCTGCGTGATCTCGACAAACTTCTGCGGTCCGGTCGTTTGCGTCAGGAACTGCGCGACGTCCGCCTGCGCGACCACACCGGCATGCAGCAGGAAGCGCGCAGCGCTGTCGAGCGCCACATCGCGTGCGCTCCTGGCGAAGTGCTGGCCCGTTTCGATGAGCAGTGCGTTCTTCGGGCTGGCCGGATTGCCGAAGCCGCCGTAGTCGCGCATACGCGTGCCGTTGGCGTGGCCCTTGTCGATGATCACGTGCTCGGGCGTGCCAAGCTCGGCGGCCAGCGCAATCGCCTTCTCCAGCGGGCCGGTCATCATCAGCGGCGCCGAGGCTTCGTGCATCGAATGAATGTCGAGCAGCAGATCGACCGTATCGATGAAAGGACGCATGGCGCGTGCGCGCGTCAGCTCACGGCTTTGACGCTCGCCGTCGAGCGTCGACGCCGTCCAGACCCGGTTCATGTCTTCGTCGAGAAAGCGCGTGGCGTCGGCGTTCTCGGCGCTGAATTGCTCGTAGGCGCCAACATTGCCGAAACCGAGCGACAGGCGTCCCGTAACGGGACGCAGGCCCGACGCCAGCAGCGAATCGACGGCAATCGCGCCGCTGACTTCGTTGCCATGGGTGAGCGCGAGAATCATCACGTGCTTGCCGGGCTTGCCGCTATCGAACGTGTGCAGATAGTCGATGCCGGTATTGCCCTCGCGCCAACGGGTAATGTCCGGGAACGAGACTTCGATGGGGTACGCCGGCAAGGCGGCGCGAATCGCTTCGAGCGTGGTCATGGATAGTGCTCCGCAGGGATGCCACAAAAAAGGTGACGACGTCGCGCAAGGGGAGAGGCGGACGTCGTCGTTGCGGCTGAAATCAGTGCATCGGGTGTGGGTGCTAATGCGCGTCAGGCACGCTTCAGGCCTTCGTGGCGCGCGGCGACCCGTGCGCGACACCCACAATCTTGCCGGCTCGCACGCGACGGCCGAGTGCGGTAACGGCAGCGATACTGAGCACGGCCGTCGTCATCACATAGAAACTCGGGGCGAGCTTGTTATGTGTGGCGTCGATGAGCCAGGTCACGATCAGCGGGGCGAAGCCGCCGAACAGCGTCACCGAGAAGTTGTACGACAGCGCCAGTCCGGTCCCGCGTGTGCTTGTCGGGAAGATGTCGGCGAGCAGCGCAGGCAGCGGCGCCAGACTCACGGCGATGAGCAGACCGACCAGCGCCTGCACGAGGAGCAGCGTCTGGAACGTCGGGTAGCGGTTGAGCAGGACGAACAGCGGGTACGTCGTCGCGCCCACGGCGATGAGCGCCCAGAGCATCACGCGAATACGGCCGAAGCGATCCGACATGTGGCCCACGACGGGCGCGGCAATCATCAGCATCACGCCGGTCACGACGGCGCCGATGAACGACGACGTCGCCGGGATATGCAGTTGCTTGACGGCATACGTCGGCATGTACAGCTTGTGCACGTAGTTGAACGCGGTGGCTGCGGCAACCACACCGGCGCCGAGCAGCATGTTGGCGCGGTCGCGGCCGAAGACTTCGCGCAGCGGCGACTTCTCGCGTTGCTTCTCGCCGAGCTTCTTGAAGTCGGCGGTCTCGTCGATGTTGCGGCGAATGTAGAGGCCGACCGGTCCGATGAGCAGGCCCACGGCGAAGGCAATACGCCAGCCCCATGCGCTCAGTTGATCAGCGGTGAGCAGCAGGCTCAGCAGCGCGGAGACACCGGCGGCGAGCACCGTCGCGAGACCTTGCGTGGACATCTGCCAGCTCGCGAAGAAACCGCGACGCTTGGCGTCGGCGTGCTCGACCATGAATGCCGTGGCGGCGCCGAACTCACCGCCCGTCGAGAAGCCTTGCAGCATGCGCGCGACGATGATCATGAGCGGCGAAAGGATGCCGATCTGCTCGTAGGTCGGCGCGAACGCGATCATGGCGGTACCGACCATCATCAGGCCGATGGACACCGTGAGCGACGCCTTGCGGCCAGCGCGGTCGGCGTAGCTGCCGAGAATGATCGAGCCCAGCGGGCGCGTGACGAACGAGATCCCGAACGTGCCCACGGAGAGCAGCAGCGAGGTGGTCGCGTCGTGCGAGGGGAAGAACAACTGGCCGATCACGATGGCGAAATAGCCATAGATCAGCAGGTCGTAGAACTCAAGTGCGTTGCCGATACTCGCCGCGCAGATTTCGCGCCACGGGTTATGGGGTTTGGTGTTACCGGTCATGCCTGCTCCTCTGGATCGCTGGCGTTGAAAATCGATATGTCGACGCCCGGAAGCGCGCGTGCGCACGCCGGACCGTCTGCCAGTCTCAGGAAGCGGAGTGTAGGCGGAGGAAAATGCCGCTTCGTGCCGTTTCGGCACGCAGAGGTGCTGATCGGGTGCTGATTGGGGTCAGAGGTGATGCAAAACAATGAACTCCGTCACGAAACAATGAACTCCGTAACGGGATTCGGCGAACATTTTCATGCTGCAACGCGGCAAACCGCTTGTTGCATGGCACTGCAGCATCTCGCCGAATCGAACGGCCCTTGCTACACGTCGGCAGCCTGGGGGTTGTGCTAACGACTTCGATCGAAGAGCCACTTGCAGCCATAGTGGACGCTTGGGATGCTCTTTGTTGACTACAAATTAGCAAGGGCTATCCAATGCGGAAGCCCAGCGCTTGCCGTGCAACGGCGAGACCGAGGCTCAACTGACTTCAGCATTGGTCCGCCGTGTAGCCGTCGGCTGAGGGGCCGTCCCCTCAACGAGAAACCGTAGACAGGTTCTACGAGCAACGCGTCCACCACGCATCACTCAATCGTGCGCAACCACGTCACGCGATGTCGATATCCGCCACCGCTGAATCGTCCGAATCAACGCCCAAGCCGATAGCGATTTTCCGAATTCTTCGCTTTCTCTCTTCTATCGGCGGATGTGAGTCAAAAATGCTTATGGCACTCCGCGAGCAAATCTGTCCCATACCAAGTAGGTCCAGAGCAGATAACATTGCCTGCGGCCCGGTCATATATGCTGCACCGACATCCGCAGCGAACTCCCGTTCACGACTGTAAGCAGAAAACCCCCATTCGAGAAGCCTCCCCAATCCGGCCGAACCAATGATGACGAGAACAGCAGCGGCAGCAACCTTCGCGAACGGCAATAGACCATTCCCCACGCTCTCGATAGAGTGCCTCACGTCCCCCCAATAGATACCCAATAGCAACAACAGGACTGCCGAGCCGAGCATCCAAGGCAACACCTTCTTAAATACCTGCTTGGCCATCGTTGCAAGGAGAAATGGGTAGACCCGAAGAAAACAATTAAATGCAAGAACAAATGCTTTGCTCTTCGAGTCGCCGCTCCTAATATGAGCCACTTCATGCGCCCCAATTGCTAACAGTTGCACATGACTAGCCTTCGACAGTAATGCCGACGAGAAACCAATCACAGACCGATTGCCGAAAATCGAAGAAATAGCAAAAGCGTTGATCTCTTCCGAATGGTAGACACCGATACTCACCGGGTGGGGTAATTGATCGAGCACCGAGGAGAGTCGCATAGCGAGTGTCGGGTCATGTGTCATCTGCAACTCATTGTTGGCGTAGTCAACCACGCTCGTGACATATCGAACAGTCACAAACGCGGGGAGTAACAGTACTGCGCAAACAAAGCCAGCGATTCGTCGAAGCGCTTCATGCTGAAAACCAAGATTTTCTGCTGCGAAGAGGTACGCAACGGATAGAACAAAAGCTACAGAAAACACAAAAAGCGTAGTCTTCGCAATTTTTGGGTAAGCGTTGATGCCGATCATGTATATTCGCATTTCGACTCGGGTGTGACAGTCGCTCGACAGCTATTCCCGGAACACTATTATCGGCGTCCGTCGGCCAAATTTTAGTTGCGCTCCGTAGCAGTATGAAGCTAAAGGCCCGCGCCATCGCTCCGCGCGATGTGGGCGTGCCTGTTTAAATCATCTCACCAGCCCATCCCCGGCTTTATCAAGGATTGAGTGAAAGATGCCTTGATCGACCAACAGGAATTCAAGGATATCAACAAAAACGCAAACGCGAATTGGTTCATGAAAGTTCCAGATGCGCTCACTATATGGCATGATGAATGTCTCTATCTCACTGGGAGCGCGGGAATTTTCACTTATACCGCGCAGAAAGTTCCGGCACTTGAGATCGGCCGCCACATCTCGGGATATCGCATATGACATTCGTCCGAATCCAAGATAGAACGTCCATTGCAGATGTTCTATCTTGGCGACTGGCTGCGTGCAACACCATCAACTTGGCCCGCAGATCCGCATTTGAACCTGGCGCACAAGCGTTGGCGCTCTCATTACTCGCGTCGATCCGGATTGGCCGAGACGCGCCGATCCTCGTATGCGACTTCGACGAGCCTAAAGGCATCGAGGAGCTTGAAGGAACACCGCTCGCATCACCGTTCGGATTCGCGCTATCGCGATTGGTGTCCCAGATCCAGTTTAGTAACGGCTTAGCATCGCCCACACTAAAGCCGCTTCTTGGGGGGATGTACAAATCAAGTCAAGGCGTTTTTGGCAAAGGAACGAGCCGTGCGGTGGTCTTCCCCGACCCGGTTTTTCAAATTGCACCAGCACTCTCCACGAGAAATGCTACATCGGCCGATATTTTCCCGTCTCCCTCGGCGTTCTCTGTCCTGCTGAATTCCGAAGTTGAGTCGTTGGGATTTCGTCGCGCGCTCGGATCCTCTGAGGAGTCCGGCATTGTCGCGTTCGTTTACGAAGCACTCCGTAACAGTTTGGAGCACGGCCTCCCGCAAGGCTCTGTGCGTAAATCGAGAAGCACGCGAGCCCTCATACTTGAAAAAATAGTTCTTCAAAGTGCAGAACTCTCTTCACGCCACCTATCGGAAGATTTAAAGGAGTACCTTCTTCGAATTTTCGAGGCGAACAAGTCAGACCTCGGCCTCGGTGTCCTTTGTATTTCCGTGGCAGATCAAGGGAGCGGTATTCAAAGCACGTTGCCAGTAAAAGCAGAGCTTCCGCAAGAATCTGCAGTGGAACGCTTGGCAAGAGCCTTTCTGCCCGGTGAGAGCAGAAAACCCGTCGGCGTCATCAAGCGAGGCCTTGGCTTACCTAGCGTCATCTCGGCAGCTCACAGCCTACAAGCCCTACTGAGAATCTCGTCGGGTAACCTCGTCGCGGAGCAGGACTTCTCACTCGGGGAGGACAAATACCCCCGACTGAATCTGGAGTCTATTCACGAAGTACCCAGTGAAACAGTTTTCGGCACATGCATTTCCATTTTCGTCCCTGAGTTTGCGATCGATCGGGATCAACCTAGTCTCTTTTCTCGCCCCCGCGGTTGACCAGGTATGGACTTCGCATTCAGCGACTTCCTCGTCGAGACCCCAGGAGACCTAGACCATGCGGTTGCTCAAATCTCGGACGCCAATATTCGTGATGCACGCGGCATTGTCTTGCGAACGCATGCAACGCTGTGGCGCAACCTCACCCAACAGAATTCCCCTCCCGCCAATTTTGAAGAATGTCTAAAGGCCGTGAGCCGCCGTGCTCCTGGCATTAATTTGTATCTGATGCCTGACGGCCACAGCCTTGCTGAGCACTGGTTTGCCAACGGAGCTCTAAATGCGCCGCTGCAGGTATTGGACGGTGTGACGGGATCGCAAACACACACGCACGTAAGCGGCAGCGAGCTTGAAACTATCCGGACCGCCGAGCTCAACAGCATTTTCAATCGAGGGAAGGCGAGAAGCGTCATATGTGCGAGCGAAAACTATCACTTTTCGCTACCTTCCGGCGCCCACGCAACGCAGTTTATCCGGCTTGCGGATGCGTTCACAGACATTGCGATCGTCGACCAAGTTGCGTATTGGCTATCACTGGAAATCAAAACTCGCGCACAGATGGAAACGTCTGGGATTCATGCTCTTCTAGTAGATCATCCCAGCATGCTCATCCTTGCGGCTCGAGCTCAACTGCTTCTCCCGATCCCCCTCGAAGTAGCGGCTTTCCCGATGTATCCGTCGGACGTTGAATCACGCACAGCAACGATAGAGTTGCTGGGCAGAGTTGCCGCGCGGTGCGGATCTGTATTCGTAGCCATTGGGGTTGCGTCGACAGGTCGGCTCGCCAACTTCATACAAGACTGGGCCGAAAAGGAAAGAGTTGGTCCAGTAGACGTGATCGTACTTTACGCGGTACAAGAACTCATGCAGACAGTCTCGCTCTGCAACGTTCGGCTACCGGAATACAAACACTATGAAAGTGAGGCGGATTGCAAACTTTGCGGATCCAACAGCTCCGCCGTCAAAGTCCATTCGTCGAGTTACCTTATCGGACAAACGTCCAACACAGTCGTTCCGCTGCCCCCAAGGTACTTCGAGCAACAGAAATCCTTCCTACAAAGATGGGGGCATCACGACGGCGTACTTCGGGTGCACTACGACGATCCCAATGAAGCGACAGCTCGTCACCACGCGTATTACATTGATGTTAGTTCGCTGCTTGATATCTCCGATTTTCAAGCGGAGTTAACGGCTAGCGCACGGAAATTTGAACCGCAACCTGACGTCATTGTGTGCCCCGATCATGCAACAGCAAGGCGGCTCGGAAAACTGATAGCGGACGCCGTTGGGCGACCACTAGTCGTTCTGGATTCTCATGTCATCGCGAGCGGCTCGGGCCCCGTTGATGACAATCTTCACGACGCGAATTGCGCACTCATTCTGGATGACGTATTGATTACCGGTGATCGGCTCAAGTCTATCAATCGTTTTCTAAGAGAGAAGCGATCCCAGCGCGCCCCGAAACTCTCACACATCCAATATTGGACCGTGCTGGCCACGCCGTCGTCTGACGCCGACTATCGGAAGTTCGTCACTGGCATGACCACTAGGCACAAATGGAAATCCACTGTCAGTCATTGCTATACCGTCCCTCTTCCCAATTGGCATGACGCTCCGACGTGCCCCTGGTGCATTGAGCAGCACCTTCTCACACGATTGGCACAAGGCGAGGGGCAACTAGACGGGGTGCTGTCGGAACGGATAGCTCATTTGACAACGACGACTGCCGGGGTGTCCACTGCCCCATTCTATTCCGCGCCCCATGCGGCACAGACCCCCGTGCTTGGTGCCGAGTCGGTGGTGCTTCACCAAGGGGCTACCGCGATGCAGGTGTTGTTTGCCTGCGCCAGCGCAGTGCAGCAGTTAAGAACGACAGATGACAAGCCGCTGAATGCTGACTTGTTCCCCACCCCTACCTTCATGGCAAGAAATGTACTGTCTGATTTTTACACCGAACGGCTCATATGGCTTGGCTTGATTCGGTCTCTAAAGGGCAAAGAACTTGACCCCGCCCTACGAGCCTTTCTGGTGTCCGCAGCACTGGATACGGGAGACGCTCAACAAAATATCATTTCCGGCGAGCTCGCTGTCGCGTGGGCGTTGGGGAAATTAGGTGCCATCCCTGCGACGCAGGGCGTGGAAGCATTCTTTCGGGGCGAGGGAATGTCGTGGGACACGTTGTACGGCTGCGGCCTCGTAGATAAAACTGCGAAGTGACCTGCCAGTATCCCAAGGCGGGGCGCTTTTTCCTGAAAAGCCGCATTCAACGAATAAAATCAACTCAACGGGGCAAAAAATGAAGCTGATTTCCCTTGCGATCAAGAACTTTCGTTGTTACCGCGAGGAAATGATTGTACCGATATCCGACCTAACGACGCTTGTCGGCAAGAACGACATCGGAAAATCTTCGATCCTTGAGGCGCTTGAAATATTCTTCAACAACGACACAGTGAAGATCTGACCTGCCCCCTTCAATAGGGCCAATGGGCTTCTAGCAAAGTCCCGTTAAACCAACTCCTGGAAAGCGGCAGGAGCGTCCGCGGTTGCTCGATGT
>NZ_CABPRV010000006.1 GCF_902459735.1 Pandoraea capi | reverse complement strand
CGAGGGAGAGCGCGTTGACGAGTTGCTGTTCCAGCATGGTGTGTATTCCAGCCTAAGGGACGGGAGCGCGCGTCGTATGGGGGGCGACGTGCGCCAGAAACGCCGATGGGCGTAGCGCCTTTCGGCCCTACGCCCATGCGGACTTCTTCAAGTACTGCCGGGCTACTTACTTCTCGATGACGTACTTGCCACCCTTCGTCACACTGACGATCGGTGCTTGTTGTGCGTCATAGCCGGCCGGCTTGCCGTTCTTGCCCATGGCCTGACGGAAAGCGAACTTGCCCGTCGCGCCTTCATGCGTGACCTTCGGCAGCGCGTCGCGCAGTGCCTTGCGATCCGCTTCCAGATTGCCCGAAATCTTCACGTTCTTGAGCGCATCTGCCGCGATGTACATGGCGTCATACGACTGCGCAGCGAACTGGTCCGGCGCCACGTTGTACTTCGCCTTGTAAGCGGCGATGAACTTCGTGTTGGCCGGCGTGTTGTTCTCGATCGACCACGGGCTACCCACCCACAGGCCGTCCGAGCTGCCCTTGGCCAGATCGAAGATCTTGACCGAGTTCATGCCGTTGCCGCCGATGAACGGCACGTTGATCCCCAGTTGACGCGCCTGCACCATGATCGGTGCGCCTTCGGCGATCAGCGCCGACAGCACGATGGCGTCCGGGTTGGTGGCCTTGATCTTCGTGAGCTGAGCCTTGAAGTCCACATCGCCCTTGGCGAACGTTTCGGTCGTCGTCGTCGGGATCTTCAGGTCTTCAAGCGCCTTCTTGAAGTTGTCGTAACCGCTCTTGGTGAACACATCGTCGTTACCGTACAGCACGGCAACCTTCTTGATGCCCGTGTGCTTGGCCGTCACCTTGATGGTCTCCGGCAGCACGTCGGCTTCGGTCACCGAGTTACGGAAGATGTAGTCGCCAATGGAGGTAATGCCGTCAGCCGTGTTCGACGTACCGAAGGCCACCGTCTTGCCGGCTTGTGCGATCGGATCGGCAGCCTGTGCCGAATTCGACAGCGTCGGACCGAACACCATGAGCACCTTGTCCTGGAAGATCAGCTTCTTGAAAACGTTGATCGCCTCTTCCTTCTTGCCCTGCTCGTCTTCGATCTGAAGTACGAGCTTGTTGCCGTTGACGCCGCCGGCCTGGTTGATTTCGTCAGCCGCGAGCTGGAAACCGTTCTTGATGGCAGCGCCGTACTGCGCCGCGCCGCCCGACAGCGCCTCGGCCACACCGATCTTCAGATCGGCTGCGTGGGCCGCAGCCACCATCCCCGTGGCAACAAGTGCGCTCAGCAACTTGGTCATGGTGCTTTTCATGAGTCCTCTTCCTCCAATACCTAGTCTCTAGTTATGAGAAGGCGCGCCTTGTGAGCGCGCCCGTTACCCTAACTACCGTGTCCGTTCTTAAGCCACGGCTTAAGAAAACTCCTAAGCATATCGCAAACCGCTTCAGACTGACACGATAATTGAGCATTTGCCCCGCAATGGCGCACAAACGCAACGTGTTTGTGGCGCCATCGCAGACTTTTGCAGCATCAATGACCAGCAATGGTCATTTGTTCAATCAGGATTGACCCGACCTCTTTCGTACCACGCACCAGCGTGTCCGCACCGATCGCAACGATCTGACGGAACATGTCGTTCAAATTGCCCGCCAGCGTGATTTCTTCGACCGGGTACTGGATTTCGCCATTCTCGACCCAGAAACCGGACGCGCCGCGCGAGTAATCCCCCGTCACATAGTTCACACCCTGTCCCATCAGCTCGGTCACGAGCAACCCGGTGCCGAGCTTACGCAGCATGGCGCGGAAGTCATCGGTCGGCGCCGTCAGCTTGCTGTACATGCGCAGGTTGTGCGAACCGCCGGCGTTGCCGGTCGTCTGCATGCCGAGCTTGCGGGCCGAATAGGTCGACAGGAAGTAGCCTTGCACCACGCCATCGCTAACGACATCACGAGCACGCGTCTTCACGCCTTCCTCGTCATACGGCGCGCTGCCCATGGCACGCGGCACGTGCGGGTCTTCGTGAATACCCACGTGATCGGCAAACACGGGCTTGCCCAGCGTGTCGACGAGGAACGTCGCCTTGCGGTACAACGCTCCGCCGCTCACGCCCTGGACGAACGCCCCAAGCAGTCCGGCAGCAAGCGGCGCCTCGAAGAGGACCGCACACTTGCGCGTGGAAAGCTTGCGAGCGTGCAGTCGAGCCAGCGCCCGTTCGGCGGCATACCGGCCGACCGCCTCGGGCGAGGCCAGATCGCCCGCAGCGCGCTTGGACGAATACCAGTCGTCGCGCTGCATATGGCTGCCGGAACCGGCAATCGGCGACACCGACAGGTAATGGCGGGAATACGGATAACCCGACAGGAAGCCACGCGTCGTACCGAGCATGAACTGCGAATGCTGGGCCGAGACGCCTGCACCTTCGGAATTCCGAATGACAGGGCTCACATCCAGCGCCGCTTTCTCGGCGCGCCGCGCCAGTTCGACGGCTTCGTCTGCCGTGATGTCCCACGGATGGAACAGCGACAGATCCTGCGGGTGCATTTCGAGCAGTTCGGACTCGGCGAGTCCTGCGCAATCGTCTTCTGCTGTGAAACGGGCAATGTTGTAGGCGGCGTCGACGGTGTCGTGCAGCGCCTTGCGGGAGAAATCGGACGTGCTGGCGTTACCGCGACGCTGGCCGATGAAAACGGTCACGCCGACCAGCTTGTCGCGGTTGCGCTCGATGGTCTCGACCTTACCGCGCCGCACCGAAACCGACAGACCGTCGCCCTCGGATATTTCGGCCGCGGCGTCGGTTGCGCCAAGCGAACGGGCGTACTGCAAGACGTCGCTGACGATTTCCTTGAGTTGATCCTGGGTATGCGTGAAGTGCTGGGTCGCTTGGGACATCGGCGCGATTCGGTCAGTGGCTGAATAGGAACCGCCATCTTAGCGCGACTTGCGCGCCGTCGTGCGTAGCCCAGGCAACTATTTGGACGCCGCGCGCCGCGTTACAATAGCGGCTATGACGCACATTCAACGCTTTAACCGTATCGCCCACAGCGAGCTTTCCGACGAAGGCCCGAGCAAATCCCAGCGCAAGCGCGAGTCGCATGCCCTTCAGGATCTGGGCGAAGAACTGGTCAACCTGGCCAAGGACGCGCTCGCCCGCGTGCCGATGCCCGAAAACCTCGAACGCGCCGTCCGGGATTGCCGCACGATCACCGCGCATGAAGGCCGCCGCCGCCAAATGCAGTACGTCGGCAAGCAAATGCGCACGCTGGACGAAAAGGAAATCGAGGCCATTCAACGTGCTCTGGACGTCATCAAGGGCGTCTCCAAGGCAGAAACCGCCAAGCTGCACGCGCTGGAACGCTGGCGCGAACGCTTGCTGGCCAAGGACGAGGCGCTGACCGAGCTGGTCACCCAGCACCCCACGGCAGATGCTCAGCAACTGCGCACGCTGATTCGTAACGCCCGCCGGGAGCAGGCAACGCAGAAGCCGCCCAAGGCTTTCCGCGAACTCTTCCAGGTACTCAAGGATTTGCTGGGCACCGGCTCGACAGAGACCGAAACTTCGGACGACACCGATAACGATCTGCCGGAATTCCCAACGCGCGAGGATTACTGATGATCACGCGCTCACATCCGGACGAACTTCGCGTTGGGCTGGTGTCGATCAGCGACCGGGCCAGTCAGGGCACCTATGAAGATCAGGGCATTCCGGCGCTGCAAGCCTGGCTGGGCAGCGCCCTGACGTCGCCCTGGGTTGCCGAAACGCGCCTGATTCCCGACGTTGCCGAAGGCATCACTGCGACGTTGATTGAGCTCGTCGATTCGATGCAATGCGATCTGGTCCTCACGACCGGCGGCACCGGTCCGGCCCGTCGCGATGTCACGCCCGAAGCCACGCTTCGCGCTGGCACCAAGGAAATGCCGGGCTTCGGCGAGCAAATGCGCCAGATCAGCCTGCGCTTCGTGCCCACGGCCATCCTTTCGCGTCAGGTCGCCGTGATTCGCGAGACGGCGGATCATGCCGCACTCATCATCAATCTGCCCGGCCAGCCGAAGTCCATCAAGGAAACCCTTGAAGGATTGCGCGACGCCGAGGGCAAATCGGTCGTGCCGGGCATCTTTGCCGCGGTTCCCTACTGCATCGATCTGATCGGTGGCCCGTATATCGAAACCGAGGAGACGGTCTGCAAGGCGTTCCGCCCCAAGAGCGCGATTCGGGCACCGAAATCCGCCTGATCGACCGGCCTCCCCCTCATTTCTGTCCTGAGTCCAGAAAACAAAACGCCAGCGAATCCGCTGGCGTTTGTCTATGTGCCGATGAAGTTCTCAGGCCGGAGCGCCCGGCACGGAAGTCTTCAAAAAATGCTCACGGTAGTACACCAGTTCGTCGATCGACTCATGAATATCGGCGAGCGCGGTGTGGGCGGCGCGCTTGGTGAAGCCCTTGTATACGGTGGGCTCCCAGCGGCGGCAAAGCTCCTTGAGGGTGCTGACGTCCAGATTCCGGTAGTGGAAGAACGCTTCGAGCTTCGGCATGTAACGCGCCATGAACCGACGATCCTGGCAAATCGAATTGCCACACATCGGCGACTTGTTGGGCGGCACGTACTGATTCAGGAATTCGATCAGTTGCGCCTCCGCCGACGCCTCGTCCACCGGCGACGCCTTGACGCGATCGATCAGCCCCGAGCGGCCGTGCGTCGACTTGTTCCAGTCGTCCATGCCGTCGAGCACGGCGTCGGACTGGTGGATGGCGAACACCGGGCCTTCGATGCGGCGCGTCAGGGCCGAGTCGGTCACGACGACCGCCACCTCGATGATCCGGTCGCTATCGGGCTGCAACCCGGTCATTTCCATGTCGAGCCAGACCAAATTGAATTCGGCGCGCGCAAGCGTCGTTTCGGCGTCGGCAGGCGTGGGATTTTGGGATGGAAGGGAGGACATGATCGGAAGACTCTGGAAAACGCGTCGGTAGGCGACCGGCACGGCGCCTCACCGGTCGAAAGAACTTATAATTCTCGCATACTTCGGATTCTTCTAAAGCGCATGTTCACTTATCTCTTCGTGATCTTCCTGCTGGCGATGGTCATGACCAAGCTCTGGCTGGCCGCCCGTCAGGTTCGCCATGTGATCGCCCACCGGGCGACGGTGCCCGAGCGATTCGCCGACACGATCACACTGACCGACCATCAGCGTGCCGCCGATTACACCGTGGCACGTACCCGCCTCGGCATGGCTGAAATCTTCGCGCAGGCCGTATTGCTGGTCGCCTTTACGCTGCTTGGCGGGCTGAACCTGCTGCATATCGGCATCTCCGAATGGCTCGGCGAAGGCTACGTCGGCCAAATTGCGCTGATCGCGGCGGTCCTGTTGATTTCCGGCATCGTCGATCTGCCCTTCACCTATATCCGGCAGTTCGTTATCGAGCAACGGTTCGGCTTCAACCGGATGTCGCTCGGCCTTTTTATTGCCGACATGGCGAAAGGGACTGCTGTGGGTGTCGTGCTCGGATTACCCCTGCTGTTCGTCGTGCTCTGGCTCATGGACCGCGCCGGCCCGCTCTGGTGGGTGTACACGTGGGTGGTCTGGGTGGCGTTCAACCTGTTCGTGCAGTTCATTTTTCCGCACGTCATCGCCCCGATGTTCAATAAATTCGAGCCACTCTCGGATGTGTCGCTCGCACAACGCATCGAGGGACTCATGCAACGTTGCGGATTTGCGGCACGCGGCCTGTTCGTGATGGACGGCTCGAAGCGCTCAGCCCACGGCAACGCCTACTTCAGCGGCTTCGGACGCGCCAAGCGCATCGTGTTCTTCGACACGCTGATCGAGCGTCTCTCGCCTGCCGAAATTGAAGCGGTGCTGGCGCACGAGCTGGGACACTTCAAGCGTCGCCACATCACCAAGCGGCTGGTTGTCGCCTTCGCCTTGTCGCTGGCATTCCTCGCCCTGCTCGGCTGGCTCACCGGCCGGACCTGGTTTTACACGGAACTCGGTGTCATGCCGTCGATGACAGGCAGCAACAACGCGCTGGCACTCGTACTCTTCTTCCTCGTGCTGCCCGTGTTTGGATTTTTTGCCAGCCCGCTGAGTAGCCTCACGTCGCGCAAACATGAATTCGAGGCCGACGCCTTTGCCGCCAGCCAGACGCAAGCCAGCGATCTGGTGAATGCGCTGGTGAAGCTGTACCAGGACAATGCGTCGACGTTGACGCCCGACCCGGTCTACACCGCGTTCTATTACTCCCACCCTCCCGCGTCGCAACGCATCGACCGCTTGTTGGGGCACGCATGAAGCGCGGCGCCAAAGGTAAGGCATCGCTCACGGAGACGACAGCACAGGAACAACGTCATGGTCGCGTAGCAGCGGCCCACGGGCGTCATTACGTCGTCGAAGCCGACGACGGTGAGACGGTGCTTTGTTTCCCGCGTGGCAAGAAAAGCGAAATCGCCGTCGGTGACGAAGTCGCGTGGGCACGTACGGGGGATCAGGGTGTCATCGAAGAAATTCTGCCGCGCCGCAATCTCCTCTATCGCTCCGACCAGTTCAAGAGCAAACTTTTTGCGTCCAACATCGATCAACTGGTGATCATGCTGGCGACGGAGCCGTACTTTAGCGAGGATTTGCTCGGCCGCGCACTCGTCGCTGCGGAAGCCAACGAGTTGCGCCCGCTGATTGTGCTCAACAAGACCGACGTGACGCAGGCGTTACCGGCGGCACGTGAGCGTCTGGCACCGTATCGTGCATTGGGCTACGAAGTCCTCGAACTGTCGGTGCGCGCAGATCCGGAGGCGGCGAAGGCGCAGTTGCTGCCACGTCTGGCGCATCAGGCGTCGTTGCTACTGGGGCAATCCGGCATGGGGAAATCGAGCCTGGTGAATCTGGTCGTACCTAACGCCGATGCCGCCACACGTGAAATTTCGACCGTACTGAACTCAGGCAAGCACACGACGACGTTCACGCGCATCTTTCATCTGCCGGAAGGCGGTTTGCTCATCGACTCTCCAGGGTTCCAGGAGTTTGGGCTGCATCACCTCAAGGAAGGCGCACTGGAGCGTGCATTTCCCGAGTTTCGTCCGCTACTCACGGGATGCCGGTTCTATAACTGCCATCACCTGAAAGAGCCGGGTTGCGCGATTCTGGAGGCCGTAGCCGACGGACGCGTCTCGCAGCAACGCCACGCCCTGTACGCGCAACTCGTCCACGAATCCGAGCAACAGATTCCGTATTGATTGCGGACGTAAGCCTTCCCGAAAAACAAGAAACCCCGCATTTGCGGGGTTTCTCATTGGTGGTGTCGTATTACCAGGCGTCAGCCAAGCCAGACGGCCAACGTGAGCAGAAGCAATAGCAACATCCACAGCAGAACGGCTCGCCACACCAGCCCCACGGCGGCCTGCAACGTACGCGGCGTACACTCGCCACCGACCGGCAGCACGGCGTCATCTCCCTGATTCAGTGCGTCGACACTCGACACTTCCGCCAGTGGCCCCGTGAGACGCGCCCCAAGTGCACCACTACCTGCGGCGAGCAAGATCCCTTCGTTTTCGTTAGGCCACTGCTTGGCGTAATGGCGCCATGCGTAGATCGCATCTTCAAAGTTGCCGACGATTGCAAAGCCAATCGCCGTCAGACGCGCAGGCACCCAATCGATCACGTAGAAGGCCTTGCGCGCGAACGCACCGAATGCCGGGCTGCGATCAGGCGCAGGCTCGGTCCAGCGACGCGAAAGATACTCGGCGAGGCGGTATAGGACGGCGCCGGCCGGCCCCACGGGCATCAGGAACCAGAAGAACACGCCGAACACGTGACGGTGCGACGCAATCACGGCATGCAAAAGCGTGTGCCGCACAATCTCGTCCACCGGCATATCCACGGTATCGATACCGATCCATTGGCGCAGGATTTCACGGGCCTCATTCACGTTGTCGTTATTCAGCGCAACGTGGATGTCGGTGAAATAGTGGCTGAATTGCCGAAACCCCATCGTCAGGTAGACGATGAGGACGTTCCAGGCAAACCCCAGGAAAATATTGACCCGCATCAGCAGGTAGTACACCACGCCGACAACCAGCACGAACGGCACCACGACGACCAGCCAGGCGAGCACGCCGTGACGCGGTTGACCGGCGTCGAACGATTGCGAAGTGTGAGCCGCGTGGGAACGAATCAGGTTGTAAATCGGATTTTGCGTGGAGAGGGCACGCACCTGCTCGAGGATCAGCGCGAGGAGTACCGAGAAGAATGTCATGCGTGCGATCAGATCACCAGACGGAATGGTGTAACGATAGCACAGCTTCTCGTAAATGCCCGCCCCATGCGCCTTGGCGACGCACGCATATCCCGTTTTCAGCGGACCTCTCGCACCTCGGAATCGCGTTTCGCGTCAGGCCCGCAGGAGACGGTAGAAATTCCGCAGCATGCCCGCCGTCGCGCCCCAGATGAAATACTCGCCGCCAGCGGCCTTCGGATAAGGCATGGCGTAGAACCTGCGCTCACCGACCTGATAGTTGAAGACGCGAATCTGGTGATGCGCGGGATTCATCAGAAAATCCAGCGGGACCTCGAAGATTTCATCCACTTCCCCGGTATCCGCCACGAGATCGAACGGCGGCGTGACCAGCCCTACGACCGGCGCAACGCGAAAACCCGTGCCCGTCACATAGTCGGGCAAGCTTCCGATCACCTCCACCGCACCGGCATCCAGGCCGATTTCCTCGTGCGATTCACGCAATGCGGTCGCGATAGGCGTGGGATCGTCCGGCTCTCGGCTTCCGCCCGGGAAACTCACCTGGCCGGCATGCGTGCTCAGGTGCTGCGTCCGCTTCGTAAGCAACACGGTCGTTCCGTGCGGGCGCATGACCAACGGCACCAGGACCGCAGCGGCGCGCGGCGTGAACAACGTGGGGGACACAACTTCGACGACACCGGACTCGGGAGTCCAGATCGGGGGACGGGCGAGACGGTCCCGCAACGCCGAAGGGGTCAACCGCTCCGCCGGCACCGCTGGCTCGCCCTCGCCCGTCGAGACGATGGGTAACGCTTCCGGATGCAGGATGAGAGGTGGCGCCACGTAGACCTTTGTTGATGATTAACTTCGCTATTTTAGCGAGGATGCTGAAAACGCGTGACCGCAAAGAAAATACGATTCACACGGCTATTCGCGGCATACCTGCGTTATGACGCACTGCCACAACCGCATAAATGCGACGCGGCGAAACGAAAAAAGCACCCCGAAGGGTGCTTTTTCCACGCGGCTTTTGCTGTGCCCGACCACGAGGTCGTCGGGCATAGCGGCGTCCCACTTACTCGGCAGCGACGGTCTTGCTCTTGAACGTGAGCTTTTCCTTGATACGTGCCGACTTGCCCGAACGCTCGCGCAGGTAGTACAGCTTGGCGCGACGAACGTCACCACGACGCTTGACTTCGATGCTGGCGATCAGCGGCGAGTACGTCTGGAACGTACGCTCAACGCCTTCACCCGACGAAATCTTGCGAACGATGAAGCCGGAGTTCAGGCCACGGTTACGCTTGGCGATCACCACGCCTTCGTATGCCTGAACGCGCTTGCGGTTACCTTCAACCACGTTCACGTTGACGATCACGGTATCGCCCGGGGCGAAGTCGGGGATCGTCTTGTTCGCGGTCAGACGCGCGATTTCTTCTTGCTCGATCTTAGCGATCAGATTCATTTACCACTCCTAGTGCCATCGTGTCGGCGTTATATACCGGCGAACCGGCCCCGACAGAGGATGGGGTCAAACCGAATGCCGTCCCCATGACGACATCCGAACCTACCTGGCCGACGAATCGACCTGCAGGCCTGCCAGCCACGCCTCATCGGCACGACTGAGCAATCCGTTGGCACGCGCGCTTTCGATCAGATCGGGGCGCTTGCGCCAGGTATTGGCCAACGCCTCGCGACGCCGCCATTTTTCAATCTCTGCGTGATGCCCACCCAACAAGACATCGGGTACGCGCACGCCTTCGTACTCTTCGGGTCGCGTGTAATGCGGACAATCGAGCAACCCGTTGACGAAACTATCCTGCTCCGCCGACTGCTCGTCGTTCAGCGCCCCCGGCAACAGCCGGATCAGCGAATCCATCAGCGCCATGGCAGGCAACTCCCCACCCGACAGCACGAAATCGCCAACGCTGACCTCTTCGTCCACCACGCGATCGATCAAACGCTGATCGATGGCCTCGTAACGACCGCAGAGCAGGATCAACCCCTGCTCTTGCTCCCGCAATTCGACAACCCGACGATGCGTCAGCGGCTTGCCTTGCGGCGACATCAACAACACCCGACCGCGCGGCACACCGACTTCCGCCTGAGCAGCCTTCGCAGCGGCAATCGCATCATCAAGCGGCTTGGCGAGCATGACCATGCCCGGACCACCGCCATAAGGACGATCATCGATCGTGCGGTAATTGTTATGCGTGAAATCACGCGGATTCCAAAACCGCAGACCGTAGCGCGACTGCTTGAGCGCCCGGCTGGTGACGCCCCAGTCGGTCAGTGCCCGAAACATCTCAGGAAAGAGCGTGACGACGTCAAACTGCATCAGACCGGTTCCGTCCAGAGGTGCCCGGACGCCATAACGGCCGGGCGATCAATCGGTATCTCAATAATCGAGACCCCAGTCAGCCACGATATGCCCCGCCTCGACATCGACGGTCTGGACATATTGGCCAACGAAGGGGATCAACCGCTCAGCGGTCTTCGCCGGCTTGCCATCGACTGCCGGCACGTCGTACGCCACACGCAACACGGTGTGCACGCCGTTGTCCAGCAGACCGACAACCTTGCCAAGCAACTCATCCTGCAAGTTCGTCACCTGGGCACCGATCAGATCGACCCAGTAGAACTCATCTTCACCCGCGGTCGGGAACGCGCTACGCGGCACCCAGACCTGAAGCCCTTTGAGCGCCTCGGCCGCCGTCCGGTTTTCGCTGCCGCGCAATTGCGCGACTACGGCTCCCGAATGCGCGCGACTATAAAGCACATTGGCTTTGGTGTACTCCGGCGCACCAGGGCGACGGAAATACCAGCACTCTGCGGACAAGAGACTTTCGCCTTTCCCCGTGTGCGGCTGCACCTTGATCCAGCCACGAATCCCGTAGGCATCACCGATGTATCCCAGCTCGACGAGATCGTCGGGGACTTCGGTCACCGGGGCAAGCACCTGCTCTGCGCGCATGCCTGAGGCGCGACGCGCTTCAGCACCGATCTTCAGCGGTACCCGCTCACGTGCGGAACGAACCATGCAATCCAACCTTGTGACGAACACACGGCGATGCCCGCTCTAGATTGCTCCGGAGCAGGCATCGCCGTTCAATTCTCATGCCGCCGGCAAACCGACAGCAATGCGTACAGCTCGACTATCTGAAAGCTTAGGCAGCAGCCTTGGCGCCTTGCTTGATCAGACGAGCCACGGTCGGCGACAGTTGTGCGCCAACGCCTTGCCAGTACGTCAGACGGTCTTGAGCAATGCGCAGACCTTCCGTGCCTTCGGCAGCGACCGGGTTGTAGAAGCCAATACGCTCGATGAAGCGGCCATCGCGGCGGTTACGCGAGTCGGTTGCAACGATGTTGTAGAACGGGCGCTTCTTCGCGCCGCCGCGAGCCAGGCGGATAACGACCATATTAAATCCTTGTGAATCCAGAAGTGTTCGGACAGAAAACGCGTGATTATAGCGCAAAACCCTCGTCAAAACAAACACTTCGCCAAATGCAGATGTGTGCCGTCGAGCGGCGCCCGAATTGGGCGGCTTGTGCGGCGGCGCCGCGCCCCGGTGAGCACTGGTCTACAATGCACGCATCCTTTGCGTGAAGCGAGTCCTGCATGCGACGATTTCCCGATGGATGGCTGTTCCTCTTGGGCGCGATATTGTTCTTCGTTGCCCAATTCGCAGCAGCGCGCGACGCGCTTCCGATTGAACGCCTGTCGCTGCCACCCGGCTTTTACGTCGAAGTTCTCTCGGATCAGGTGTCCGGCGCACGCGGTATGGTGCTGGGCCCGAAGGGCACCCTGTTCGTGGGAAGCCGTGGCCAAGGCAACGTCTACGCCATTACGCTGGATCCATCTCGCGCGTACGCCGCCAAAGTCCGCACGATCGCATCGGGACTGAACATGCCGGTAGGCGTGGCCATGCGTAACGGCACACTCTATATCTCTGCCGTCTCACGCATCCTCAAACTGGATGATATCGAGAACCGGCTGGACAGCCCGGGCAAGCCGGTCACGATCTACGACAAGCTGCCGACTGAAACCCACCACGGATGGCGATACATTGCCTTTGGCCCCGACCAACGCCTCTATGTCGGCGTCGGCGCACCGTGCAACGTCTGCAAGCGAGATGAAAATCGCTACGCCATGATCGGCAGCATGAAGCCAGACGGCACCGATTGGCGCGTCATCGCGCGCGGCGTGCGCAACTCGGTCGGATTCGACTGGCAGCCGGGCACCAATGCCCTCTGGTTCACCGACAACGGCCGCGACCTCCTCGGCGACGATGTGCCCGACGATGAACTGAACCGACTTTCCAGCGTCGGCGAGCATTTCGGATTCCCTTACTGCCATGCGGGCAACGTGTCGGACCCCGACTTCGGGCGCGAAAAGCCCTGCCGCAGCTTCACGCCGCCAAGAGCGAAACTCGGCGCACATGTCGCAGCGCTCGGCATGCGCTTCTATATAGGTAAACAATTCCCGGAGGAGTATCGCGGCAATATCTTCATCGCCGAGCACGGCTCCTGGAATCGCAGCAGCAAAGTGGGTTACCGAGTCGTACGCGTCGTTCTCGATGCGAAGGGTAACGTTGCAAAGCAGGAGGTCTTTGCACAGGGCTGGCTGGACGATGGCGAGACCGTCTGGGGACGCCCCGTCGACCTGCTGACGTTGCCCGATGGCTCTCTGCTCATCAGCGACGACCACGCGGGTGCGATCTATCGCATCACATATCGAAAGCCATGATCTCGCTGCGCACGCTCTCGCGCCGAAACCTCATGCCACATGGGGCGGCCGACCTCGATTGGGAAACATCCCCAACCCTACGCAAGGAACTGACCCTTTGTGCGCTAGGTCAACAACTCATGGTACTCACGGCACCGTTAGAACACACCATCCCCTGTTCAACGCGACATTCCGCCGTCCCTGCCCTCTCCGCAACTACCACCACATAACGATCATGACTCAACGCCTACTCTCGTTCCTACCCTCCTCGCTCGCTACTTACCTGGCGACACTTATCGTTCCGGCGGCTCTGCTGGCCGGCTGCGCCGCACCGTCGGGCGGTGGCGCCAATCCGTCTTCGGGCGCCGACAACACAGCGGCTGCGACCGCCCCAACCGACATTCTGGGCACGTGGCAATTGGTGAAATGGGAAGGTGCAAGCGACGCCCCGAGTCTGCCGGAAGGCCGCGCAATCAACCTGACGTTCAACGATAAGGGAGCGTTTTCCGGCACCGGCGGCTGCAATCGCATTTTCGGTCAATACACGATCGGGCCGGGCAAGGGTCAGGTCAGCCTTCAAGCCCCCGCAGCGACGCGAATGGCGTGCCCGGATTCGATGGCCTTCGAATCCCGCTATTTGAAGACGCTCGCGAGCGTCACCCGCTTCGAGCGCCGCGACACACAACTGACGCTGAGTACGTCGAATGGCGAAACGCTGACCTACGCATCGCAGACACTGCTCAATCGCCCCGTGGCTAACGCAGGAGCAGTGAAGACGGAAGACCGCATCCTCGATGTCGACTCGCAGATGGCCGATTGTGTAGGCGTCGCGCCGCGCAAGTGCCTGCGCGTGCGGACTGCCGACGATTCGGGCAAATCGCAGTGGGAGCTTTGGTACGCCCACATCGATGGCTTCGAGTGGAAGCCGGGCGTAGAATACCGCGTGAAAATTCATGGCGAGCCTGTCGCCAATCCGCCCGCCGATGCTTCGAGCATGCGTTGGACGCTGGTCGAAGTCATTCGCGAAACGCCTGCCCGATAACCATTCCCAATGAACGCAGTCGCCTATAAATCCAAAACCCTGACCGCCGGCCTTGCCATGCTGTTCGGCACGCTTGGCCTGCATCGCTTCTATCTTTATGGTGTTCGCGATCGCTTCGGCTGGGCCCATATCGTGGGCTCGGCCTGCGGCCTGGCGGGTTGGGGACTTCTGGTCACCAGCGAACTGCATTCGCTCGCGGGATGGGTACTGACGATTCTTGGCGCCATCTCGCTGTTTTCGGCCTTTCTCGCCGCCATCGTTTATGGCTTGCGTCCGGACGAGCGCTGGAACGCGCAATTCAACCCTCGTGCCGCAACCCAGTCCCGTTCGGGCTGGATTGCCGTCATCATCGTCAGCCTGTCGCTGTTTGTCGGCGCCATGCTGATGATGGTCGGCTTCGCCGTGGCGTTCCAGACTTACTTCGAAATTCACGACACGCCGAATCGCCTGTCGCAGTAACCCCGGATCGCGATGCCCAACGCCATATCCTCCAACGTCTTGCCAACGCTCGGTTTTGTCGGCGCCGGTCGTGTGGCGCGCGCGCTGGCGATCGCCGCATCTCGCGCCGGATACCACGTAACGGTCGTGGCAAGCCGGAATATCGCCAAAGCGCAACACATCGCGACGGCATTGCCGAAATGCAGCGCACTGTCCATTGATCAGCCCGACGGCATGAATGCCGTTTTCTCGCACGCGGGTCTGGTGTTTCTCACGGTGCCGGACGACGCCATCGCCGACTGCGCGACGCATCTCGCGCCGCGTGCCGGACAAGCGCTTGTCCATTGCAGTGGCGCATCCGAAGTCGGGTTGCTGGATCCGTCGACGAAAAGCGGCGGGCATATCGGCGGGTTTCATCCGCTTTTTCTTTTCGCAGGACTGGACGATGACGCGACCCGCATGCGGGGCAGCGCCATCACCATTGAAGCCGAAGCGCCGCTGAACGAAGTCCTTCAGCGTTTCGCCAGCGATATCGGATGCCGCGCGCTGTCCATTGCGCCGGGCGAACGCATGCGTTATCACGCGGGCGCCAACTACGCGGCCAGTTTCCTGCTTTGCCTGCTCGACGAGGCAACGCACCTCTGGAAGGCCATTGGCATGAGCGAGACCGACGCGCGCGACGCCATCTGGCCGCTCGTCATGGGCACACTCGAAGCAGCTCGCGAGCGCGGGCTTTCCGGCGCGCTTGCCGGCCCCGTATCGCGCGGCGACGTCGGCATTGTCCAACGCCACACCGAGGCCCTGGCGGCCATGGGCGGCAACCATGCGACGCTCTATTCCTTGCTGACGCTTCGCGCCATTCACCTGGCCCGCCAGCGCCCGAACATCGACATAGCGGCGCTCGATACCATCGCCCGGACGATCGCCCCGTACGTGCCGCCGGTCATGCCCCCGCGCGACGCATGACGTCAACCACGACGTCCAGCCCGCCCAGCACATTGCCGCTACGCTGACGGACAAACTGGCAAGTTCGTCAAATACGTATCTCACTGCCGCTCTCCTTGGTCGAAATACTGTATAAAAACACAGTATAATGACAACAACTCCCTGCGCCTGCCCGGCGTTTCTTTCAGGGGGCGTTATTCAGGAGACGCGTCATGGCATCCTCGTTCGTGCCGCCCCCATCCCGTAAGGGCCGGGGCGCTATCGCCAACCTCGAATCCCGCTTCTCCGAATACCGGAGAGAAAGCGACGAGACCCGCCATGAATCGGACGCTGCCCAAGAATGCGAGGTCAAGTTCGTCACGCAGGTCGCGCTGGAGAACGCGCGAACGATCATCTCCCGCAATACTTCCGCGGATATCCCGTTCGATCGCTCGATCAACCCCTACCGCGGATGCGAGCACGGATGCACCTATTGCTTCGCGCGTCCGACGCATGCCTATTTGGGCCTCTCTCCCGGCCTCGACTTCGAAACCCGGCTCTACGCCAAGCACAATGCCGCAGAACGCCTGGACGCCGAGCTACGCAAGCGTGGCTATCAGCCCTCCCTGCTCGCACTGGGCGCAAACACCGATCCCTACCAGCCGATCGAGCGGGAATACGGCATCACACGCAGCGTGCTTGAGGTCCTGGAGCGCTTCGGCCATCCGGTGGGCATCACGACCAAATCGGCCCTCGTCACGCGAGACATCGACATCCTCTCGCGCATGGCGCAGCGCGGACTGGCGAGGGTGTTTATCTCAGTAGGAACGCTCGATGCGGAAATCGCCCGCAAGATGGAGCCACGCGCGAATACGCCACCCAAACGCATTGAAGCCATACGCAAGCTGACGGATGCCGGTATTCCCACGGGCGTTATCGTGGCGCCGATCGTGCCCGCGCTCACCGATTTCGATATCGAGCGGGTGCTGACGACAGCCGCCGAGGCCGGTGCAACCTACGCCGCCTACGTGATGCTGAGATTACCGAGAGAGGTTCACGACGTTTTCGTCGAATGGCTGGAAGCGAATTACCCGATGCGGGCACGTCATGTGATGAGCCTGATCGAGCAGGTTCGTGACGGGAAACATAACAGTTCGGAATTTGGCACCCGCATGCGTGGCACTGGATTGCATGCTGAGCTGATTCGGCAGCGATTTCATCTGGCTGCCCGTAAGTTGGGGCTCAATCAGGCAAGACCACCGCTAAGGAACGACCAGTTTTGCGTGCCCGCGCCGGATCCATCCGAGCAAGGAAGTCCTGCAAAACAACGTATGCCACAACGAGTCAGCACTCCAGCCGCGGAGCCTACGGGAAAGGTCGACCCGCAAATGCCGCTTTTCTGAGTCGCCGAATAACGTACCCGTACAACGCTTGTCGGGTAGTCAGCCCCCCCCCTGCCGCCCTGCAAGACTTGCCGCGACAACGCCACAGGGCGGACGTCCGCCGGCCGCTCACTCCTCGACGTGGACCGTGAGCGTTTCCTTGATTTCCTCCATCACGACATAGCTTTTCGACTGCACGGCACCCGGCAGTTGCAGCAGGATATCGCCGAGCAATTTGCGGTACTCGGACATTTCCCGGATTCGCGCCTTGATGAGGTAGTCGAAGTCACCGGAAATCAGATGACACTCCATGACTTCGGGAATTCGCAGCACCTCCCGACGGAACTGATCGAACATGTTGCCGGACTTGTGATCCAGCGTGATCTCGACGAACACCAGCAACGCCGCCCCCAGGGCTGCCGGATTCACCCGGGCGAAGTAGCCCATGATCACGCCGTCGCGCTCCATGCGCTTCACGCGTTCGATACACGGCGTAATCGACAGGCCGACCTGCTCTGACAGGTCTTTCATCGACATCCGTCCGTCCTGCTGGAGCAACGTCAGGATGCGCCGGTCAAGCCGATCCAGCGTCCGGACCGATTGCTGCTGCACTCTCATGATTTATTCCTGAATTCAGCCCATATACATTAACTAAACCTACGATTCCGAGAATAGCATGCGAATTATTACTGCATAACTATGGTTTTACAGGAGTCAACGCAATGAAGGTCATCGTTCTCGGCAGCGGCGTCATCGGCGTTACCAGCGCCTACTACCTGGCAAAGGCCGGGCATGACGTCACGGTGCTCGATCGTCAGGCTGGCCCGGCGCTCGAAACCAGCTTCGGCAACGCCGGCCAGATTTCGCCTGGATACGCGTCGCCGTGGGCGGCACCGGGGATTCCTACGAAGGCCATCAAGTGGTTGTTCCAGAAGCACGCCCCGCTCGCGATCCGCCCGGATGGCACACTGACGCAGCTCAAATGGCTTTACCAGATGCTGCGCAACTGCACGCCCGAGCGTTACGCCGTCAATAAAGAACGCATGGTGCGGATCGCGGAATACAGCCGCGACTGCTTCCGTGAGCTGCGTGCAGAAACGGGCATCGCATACGAAGGCCGTCAAGCGGGCACGTTGCAACTGTTCCGCACGGAAGAGCAATTGGCGAACGCCGCTCGCGACATCGCCGTGCTCGAGGAAGCCGGCGTGCCGTTCGAACTGCTGGACAGCAAGGCGCTCGCCAGTGCGGAGCCCGCGCTGGCCGCCGTCTCGCATAAGCTGACCGGCGGCCTGCGTCTGCCGAACGACGAAACAGGTGACTGCCAGATGTTCACGACCCGCCTGGCCGCAATAGCCGAGGCACTCGGTGTGAAATTCCGCTACGACATGCCGATCGAAGGCCTTCAAGTCGCGGGCGACAAGATCGAGGGCGTTGTTTGCGCGGGTACGCTGCAACGTGCGGACGCTTACGTTGTCGCACTCGGCTCTTACTCCACGCCGTTCCTGCGCGGCATCGTCGACATTCCGGTGTATCCGCTCAAGGGCTATTCGATCACGGTGCCGATCGTCGACGAATCGCGCGCGCCGGTATCGACGATTCTCGATGAGACTTACAAGATTGCCGTGACGCGATTCGAGGACCGCATCCGGGTTGGCGGGATGGCCGAAGTGGTCGGTTACAACAAGGCGCTCAATCCGGCGCGGCGCGCGACGCTGGAAATGGTGGTCAACGATCTGTATCCGGGCGCCGGCAACACGGCTGAAGCATCGTTCTGGACCGGTCTGCGTCCGATGACGCCGGACGGTACGCCGATCGTTGGCGCCACCGCCCTGCGCAATCTGTTCCTGAATACGGGGCATGGCACGCTGGGCTGGACGATGTCTTGCGGGTCCGGGCAATTACTGGCCGACCTGATGTCCGGACGCCGTCCTGCCATTCTGGCCGACGACCTGTCTGTGGCGCGCTACAGCGGCGCGCCTCACGCACAGGCCGAACCGGCCTTCGCCTGATCTTCGAAACGGCACCTTCGGGTGCCGTTTTTGTTTGTGCTTTACCCATTGTCGTCATCGCTGTTTGCCGTGCCATCACAACAAAGGAGACGCATCATGAAGATCGGTGTACCCAAGGAGATCAAGAACCACGAGTATCGCGTAGGCATGACGCCCGCAGCCGTACGCGAAGTGGTCGCACGCGGGCACGAGGTGTGGATCGAGACGCAAGCCGGGGAAGGCATCGGCATGGACGATACGATCTACGCGGCAGCCGGTGCACGCATTGCGGCGAATGCCGTCGACGTCTTCGATCGAGCCGAGCTGATCGTCAAGGTCAAGGAACCTCAAGCGGTCGAGCGCGCCAGACTGCGGCCTCATCACACCCTGTTCACTTACCTTCATCTGGCACCAGACGCCGATCAGACACGAGATCTGATCAAGAGCGGCGCCACGTGCATCGCGTACGAAACCGTGACGTCCGCGAATGGCGGCCTGCCGCTCCTCGCGCCCATGTCCGAAGTGGCTGGCCGTATGTCGATTCAGGCCGGCGCCACGGCGTTGGAGAAAACGCATGGCGGGCTGGGCTTGCTGCTCTCCGGCGTGCCCGGCGTGGAAGCAGGAAAGGTCGTGATTCTGGGCGGTGGTGTCGTTGGCACTAACGCTGCCACCGTGGCTGTCGGCATCGGTGCACAGGTGACGGTCATCGACAAGTCGGTCGATGCCCTGCGTCGCATCAGCGCACAGTTCGGCGGACGTGTGCAGACCGTTTATTCGACGCAGCACGCCATCGAAACGCATTTAAGGGAAGCCGACCTGGTCATCGGCGGCGTACTGATCCCCGGCGCGGCAGCCCCGAAACTCATCACGCGGGCGATGCTCGGCCTCATGCGCAAGGGATCGGTGATCGTCGACGTGGCCATCGATCAGGGCGGATGCTGCGAAACGTCGCACCCAACGACGCATGCCGATCCGGTGTACGTCGTCGACGGCGTCGTCCATTACTGCGTGGCCAACATGCCGGGGGGCGTGCCCCGCACCTCGACCTTCGCATTGAACAACGTGACGCTGCCGTTCATTCTCCAACTCGCCGATCACGGCGCCGTGGCTGCAATGCGCGCAGACTCGCACCTGCTTGCCGGCCTGAACGTCGCGCACGGCATGGTGACGAATCGCGGTGTGGCCGAGGCGCTGGGTCTCGCATATCACGACCCACACGCCGTGCTGGCGAATTTGCCGGCGGCTGCCTGATCGCCTATCGGCGGCTATGGCACCGCACGCCCGGGGATGCGACGCACCTGTCGCGTAGGCATCCCCTCGGCGTCACGCATGGACGACGTGCGGGTGACGACGCCAGCACACTCTCGCCGCCCGTCCCGTCATGCTCGTTGCACCTCAGCCCCGGCCCCTACCTGACGGCCCGAATGCCTCGCACGCCGACACAAGCACCCCGCCACGCCTCACGCTTTGGACATGGGCGCACTCACTTCGTTATACTTGCCCCATCTCGACGGCGCCCGCCGACCACCCGGTACACAGGGCACGCGCAGCCATGTTGCAAGCCCCCTGCGCCAAGCCGTCAATGTCCATGAGCAAGTGATGAACGCCGATCCGCAAGAACTCAATAAATTCAGTGAACTGGCCCACCGCTGGTGGGATCCGCACAGCGAATTCAAGCCGCTGCACGAGATCAATCCGTTGCGCCTCGACTGGATCGAACAGCATGTGCCGCTGCAAGGCAAGCGCGTGCTGGACATTGGCTGTGGCGGCGGCATTCTGTCGGAATCGATGGCACGCCAGGGCGCTCGCGTGAAAGGCATCGATCTGTCGAAGAAAGCCCTCGGCGTGGCCGATCTGCACAGTCTCGAAGCCGGACTGAACATCGAATACGAAGAAATCGCTGCCGAAGCGCTTGCCGCACGTGAGGCCGGCACGTACGACGTCGTCACCTGCATGGAGATGCTCGAGCACGTGCCGTCCCCGGCATCGATCGTGGCCGCCTGCGCCACGCTCGTGAAGCCGGGCGGTCATGTGTTCTTCTCCACGCTGAACCGCAATCCAAAAGCCTGGTTACTGGCCGTGGTCGGTGCGGAGTACGTGCTGCGTATGCTGCCGCGCGGTACGCACGATTACGCGAAGTTCATTCGCCCCTCGGAACTGGCGTCGTTCGCTCGGGCAAGTGGTCTGGCGGTACGTGACCTGCGCGGGCTGACTTACAATCCGATCAGCAAGCGTTACTCGATCAATCGCGACACCGACGTCAACTACATGATCGCGTGCACACGCGATGCCTGATATGTTCGAGCCCCCCGTTCGAGTCTCCCCATCGTCTCCCGACAGCACCGCGTCGACGCCGCTGCATGGCGACATTCGTGCTGTCCTGTTCGACCTCGACGGCACGCTCGCCGACACCGCGCCCGATCTGGTTGCTGCGGTCAACAAGGTGCGTACCGATCGCTGCTTGCCGCCGGGGCCGTACGAAACCCTGCGCTTGCAGGCGTCGCACGGTGCCCGTGGCTTGATTGGCAGTGCCTTTGGCGTCACGCCGGACGATGCCGCCTTTCCCGCATTGAGAGACGCATTCCTCGCCAATTACGAAGCCGCGTTGTGCGTCCATAGCCATTTGTTCGACGGCATCCCGGCGTTGCTCGCGGCGTTGACCGAACGCGGCATGCCCTGGGGCATCGTGACCAACAAGGCAGCACGCCTGACCAATCCGCTCGTGAAGCTGCTTGGCCTCTGCAACGGTGCCGCTTGCGTGGTTTCCGGCGACACCACGCCGCACAGCAAGCCGCACCCTGCGCCTCTGCTCTATGCCGCCGAATGCATCGGCATTGCGCCCGCAAACATCGTGTATGTCGGCGACGACCTTCGCGACGTGCAGGCGGGCAACGCCGCAGGCATGGCCACGGTGGCTGCGGCCTACGGTTATTGCGGCGACTCGCTCGCGCCTGCCCAGTGGCACGCGGATGCCGTCGTCGAACACGCGGGTGCGATCGCCCCGCTGGTGATGTCGCCGGCATAAGCCGCCGGATCATCGCTCTCCAGAACCGGGGCATCACATACCCCGGCTCTGGGAATGTCCCGCCGCGCTCCAGGGGCGTGGCGTATGCTCCACGGGCTACTTTCGGGAGACCGCATGGCCGAGCAAGCGAACGATCGCAAACCAACAACGGAATCATCCGCAGACGGCAACCGTCTGCAACAGGGACTCGCCCGCGCACAGGCGCTCGGGCGCGATCCCGACGTGCGCCGCCGCGCGCGTAAAACCGGCCTGTGGGCCGCCGGCATCATCGCCGTATTCGGCGTCGTCGGTTACTTCACGGTCCCGGCGGTGCTCAAGCATTACGCCGTCGACAAGCTCTCCGCTTATCTCGAACGACCGGTCAGCGTGGGCGACGTCAGCTTCAATCCCTATACGCTCCGCCTCGATTTGCACAAGGTGCATATCGGCGACAAGACACCCGGCCAGCCGTTCGTGGATATCGGTGAACTGCGTGTCAATGCGTCGTGGAGTTCACTGTTTCGCTTCGCGCCGGTGATCGGTGAGTTGTATCTTGACACCCCCGTCGTCAACATCGTGCGAACCGCACCGCAGCGCTTCAATTTCTCGGACATCATCGATCGGGCAACATCGGGGCCGCCCTCGCCTGAACCGTCCAAGCCCGCGCGCTTCGCACTGAACAACGTCCAGATCAAGAACGGCACGATTCGCTTCGACGACAGCTTCCAGAACGAAAAGCATGTGATCGACAATTTGCAAGTCGGCGTGCCTTTCATCGCGAATCTGCCAGCGGACGTCGACATCTTCGTGCAGCCCCTGCTACAGGCCTCCATCGACGGCTCGCCGCTGCACATCTCGGGTCAGACCAAACCGTTTGCCGATTCGCTGGAATCGACCGTCGACATCAAGCTCGACCGGCTCGATGTGCCGAAATATCTCGGCTACTCGCCCGTCACGGTCCCGGCACAGATCAAGAGCGGTGCCATTAGCACCGATCTGAAGTTGCGCTTCACGCGTGACAAGGACGGCAATCACGTACTGCTCACCGGCACGGCCGGATTAGCCGACGCCGTCGTCAACGAAGCTGACGGATCGCCGCTTGTCGCGGTCAAACAAGTCGACGTGACGCTTGGCAAGGTCGAACCGCTGAACAACGTCTATCACGTAGACAGTGTTCGGATCGACGGTCTGGACCAGCACATCACGATGGAGAAAGACGGCACGATCAATGTCGTGAAGGCGCTCCTTCCGCAACGTCCTGTGCTCAAGGCCGTTGGCAAGGCCGTCGATCAGGCAGCCGCATCGCCTCAGGCCAGCGAGGCCGCCAAGTCGGCTCCGAAGGTTGCCGCGGAGCAAACCGCCCGCCCGGCCACGCCGGCATCGGCCGCTGAAGCGGCACAGGCGAAGGCCGCCGCCGCCGCGCAGCCATTGCCACTCGACCTGTTGGTCGGTGAAGTCGCTCTGGTCAACAGCAAGTTGCGTTTCACCGACGAGCGTGGTGCGAAACCCGCAAGCGTTTCGCTCGAAAACATCCAGATCGGGGTGAAGCAGTTCTCGACGCTGGGTAAAGATCCGGCGACCTACGACGCCTCGCTCGGCATCCAGAGTGGCGGCTCACTCAAGGCGCACGGCCAGTTCAGCCTGCCGGCATACAACGCCAGCGGCGAACTCGACGCTCAATCGATTGCGCTCGCGCCCTTGCTGCCGTTCGCACAGGGCGCGCTGGCCGGTGATCTGAAAAGCGGCACGGTAGGCGCTCATGCCAAGTTCACTGCGGCCTTCGCGCCGGACAAGCAGCCGAACGTACAAATCGAACCGGCCACGGCGACGCTGGAAAAGATCGAATGGCTCACGGGCCAAAAGGGCGATGCACCGCTCAAACTGGCGAAAGCGGAAGCCAAGCTCTCGCACTTCGATCTCGGCGCCCGTCAGGCTATCGTCGACGAAGTGACCGTCAGCGGGCTCGACGTTGCGGCGCGTCGCGACAAGGACGGCAAGATCAACCTGCTCGCGCTAACGGGGGATGGCCAGCCGAAGGCGTCCGTTAGCAACGGCAGTGGTGTCAACGCACGTGTCGGCACGGAGCGCGGACGCCGCACCTCGGCCAGGGCCTCTTCGGCATCGGGTGCATCGGGTGCATCGGGTACGCAGGCCTCGGCCGGCGGATGGCAATGGAAGGTCGGCAAGGTTGCCGTCGAGAACGCAAGCATCGGGTTCGAGGACCGTGCCGTCAAAGGCCGGCCGATCACCGCGAAGTTCGCGCCGCTCAACATCAAGGTGCAAGGTGCGTCGCAGGACATGACCAAGCCTTTGCAGCTCGAAGTCAACGGCACACTCAACAAGAAGGGGTCGCTCAACGCGACCGGGAATATCACGCCGCAGCCGCTGTCCGGCGACCTCCAGGTCAAGACCCAACAACTCGATCTGGCCGCCTTCGATTCGTACATGAGCGACGAACTGAACGCGAGCATTGCAAGCGCCTTGCTGTCCAGTAATGGACGCGCGACGTTCGCGATGAAGGGCGACACGCCACAGGCCACGTACCGCGGTGACGCCACGCTCGGTAACGTCCGTCTGCTCGACAAGGTGACGACGGACGACTTCGTGCGGTGGAATGCCCTGTCGGTGCAGCAGATCAATCTGGCGGTGGGCAGCGGCAAACCGAACGTTCAGTTGGGCAGCGTTGCCCTGTCGCGCTTTTACGCGCGTCTGATCATCAACGCCAACGGGCGTCTGAATCTGGCCGACGTGGTCGGCAACAAGGAAGCGCCCCGCTCGCTCACGCGGGCAAACGAAGGCATTCCGCTGGATGCGGCGTCCGCAGCCAAGCCACCGCTCGATGCGGCCGCATCGGCCGTAGAAGCCGGACAACCGACCGAGGTCGAGAAGAAGGAACAGACGCCGGGTAAGACGACGGCCGAGCGCGGACCGGGCTACGGCACCGGTAAGGCGCTGCCTGCGGACGTCCACATTGGGCGTATCACGCTGCAAGGCGGCAACATCAACTTCACCGACAACTTCGTCAAACCGAACTACACGGCCAATCTGACGGACATCGGGGGACGCATCGGCGCCTTCGGTACGGCAACGACGGACCCTGCCGAGGTTGCGCTGCAAGGCAAGGTCAACCGCAACGCGCCGATCAACATCAACGGCAAGATCAATCCGCTCGCGCCGATGGCGTTCGTGGATCTCGGCGCGAAAGCCGATGGCATCGAACTCACCAATCTCACGCCGTATTCGACGAAGTATGCGGGCTACCCCATCGAAAAGGGCAAGCTCACGGTCGACGTGCACTACCTGCTCGATCAGGCGAAGCTCACGGCCAACAATCACATCTTCATCGATCAATTGACGTTCGGCGACCGCGTGGAGAGTCCGACGGCCACCAATCTTCCGGTGCGGCTGGCGGTATCGCTGCTGAAGAATTCGCGCGGCGAAATCGATGTGGACATTCCGATTTCCGGCTCGCTGGACGATCCACAGTTCAGTCTTGGCGGCGTGATCTTCCGCGCGTTCGTCAACCTGATCGTCAAGGCGGCCACAGCGCCGTTCAGCTTGCTGGCCTCCGCCTTCGGCGGTGGCGATCAGGAACTCGGCTACGTTGAATTCGCCCCGGGCAGTGCGCGTCTGAGCGCAGAGGATGAGAAACGTCTGGAAACGCTGGTCAAGGCGCTGAACGATCGTGAGGCGCTCAAGCTGGACATCGTCGGTCGCGTGGATCCGGCCAAGGACACCGATGGGCTGCGCAGCGTGGCCGTCGAGCGCGCGATCAAGGCCCAGAAGGTCAAGGCGATGGTCGGCAAGGGAGAAAGCGTCGACGTGGACAGCATGCAGGTGAGCCCGGAAGAGCGTAGCAAGTACCTCGCGGCGGCCTATAAGGCAGCGGATTTTGCGAAGCCGCGCAACATGATCGGATTCGCGAAGTCGCTGCCGGACGACGAAATGGAAAAATTAATGGAGACGAACGTCAAGGTCGGCGACGACGATCTGCGTGCGCTGGCGGAGCGGCGCGCTCAGCGTGTCCGGTCATGGCTGGACGGCAAGATCGCATCCGACCGGCTGTTCGTGGTGGCGCCGAAGCTCAACGCCGACGGCATCAAGGACAAGGGGGCAACGACACGCGTGGACTTCGCACTTAAGTGATGCATTTGTGTCATAATCCCCAATTCCACAGGGGCCGACATGGTTTCGACGTGGGTAGCGAAGCGACTCAGGGCATACCGAGGACCCGTCACCTCGTTAATCAATGGGAAAAACGTAACTGCAAACGACGAAACGTTCGCACTGGCAGCCTAAGGGCCGCCGTCCTCTGCCTAGTTCACTGACGGACTAGCGTCGCAAGACCGGTAGCAATACCGCCAGAGGTCATATACGTCAGTTAAGCCTTGGTGGCGTCACGACGCCAAGGTCGAAAATTTAGTGAATCGCTGTTGCGTAGCGTGTTCGTCCGCGACAAGACAGTTAAATTAAATGACAGAACTAAGTATGTAGAACTGGTCGTAGAGTACTTGCGGACGCGGGTTCGATCCCCGCCGGCTCCACCAATATGCTGAATTAACGGACCCTCTCGGGTCCGTTTTTCTTTTTTGCGACGCCCAGCACGCGCGACGGCAACGCCACCTCCTGCCTCCCCCCACTTGCCATCCCTCGACGCCATCCCTATAATTGAGCAATCACTCATTTATAATTCCTGAAAGTTTCGATGGCTCGCCCTCTCAGTCCGGAAAAACGCGATGCGCTCTTGCAGGCAGCCATGAAGGCCGTGGCCGAGCACGGTGTGCTTGCTACCACCGCCGTCATCGCCAGGCGTGCGGGCGTCGCCGAGGGCACCCTGTTCACTTACTTCGAGAACAAGGAAGTGCTCTTTCAGGAACTCTATCTGCACCTCAAACAAGAGATGGCAGCGGCCATGATGCCGGGCTATCCGCGTCAGGCCGATATCCGGCATCGCGTCGAGCATGTCTTTCAGTGCTACGTCGGTTGGGGGCTGGATAACCCCGCCGGGCGCCTCGCCGTCTCACGCTTGCTGGCATCGGGCCGGTTGACGGACGAAACCCGTGCACAAGGCGCCACCCTGTTTCTGGACATCCCGCAAATGATGGAAGCGGCCGTACGAGACGGCACCCTGCTGAACGCGCCGATGGCCTTTCTTTACGCAATCATCGAGCGCATCGCGGACACCACCATCGAATCCATCGAGAAATCCTCCGCCGATGACGCGCATTACCGGCAGATCGGCTTCACCGCGGCGTGGCGCGCAATCACGCCGTAAGTTTTTTTGTCCTTTAATTGCGTGAGTACTCATTCATTTTCTTAAGAGGTGACGTGATGTCGAAGCAAACGTGGTTCATCACTGGCGCGTCAGGCGGTCTGGGTTTGGCGCTCGCGGAAAAAGTACTGGCCGAAGGCCATCGTGTGGTCGCGGCCATGCGTCGCGTCGATGCCCTGCAAGCACTGCAACAAGCCTGGCCCGAGCAGCTTCAGGTCGAATCGATCGACGTGACCGACGTCGCCCGAGTGCAAGCCGTCGCTGCCCGGCATCCAGACGTCGATATCGTCGTGAACAACGCTGGCGGTGCCGTCATCGGCGCCATGGAAGAAATGACCGAAGCCCAGATCGAGCAGCAAATCGCGCTCAACCTGCTCGGCCCGATCCACGTCACGCGCGCCTTTCTCGGCACCATGCGCGCACGCCGGCACGGCACCTTCATCCACATCACGAGCGTCGGCGGACGCACCACTTTCCCCTGCTGCGCGCTCTACCACGCGGCCAAATTCGGTCTGGAAGGATTTGCCGAAGCCGTAAGTCAGGAGACGGCCGAGTTCGGCATCAAGACGATCCTCATCGAGCCCGGCTCGATCCGCACGAACTTCCTCGCAAACATCCAATGGACGACGGAAATCGACGACTACCGCACGGGTGCTGTCGCCAACTTGCGCACCCTCGTCAAAACACACGGGGACGAAGTCGCCTCCGGCGATCCAGTCAAGATGGCGGACGTCATCTACGGCGTCAGTCAGATGGCCGAACCGCCGCTGCGCACCGTGCTTGGCGCAGACGCCTACGCGGTCCTGGAAGGCACCTACGCGCGTAGCCTCGATGCCCTGAAAGCCCAGAAGGACCTCGCCGCCTCCGTGACCCTCGAAGGCCGCGTCGGTTTTCATCCACAATAAGACCGGCTCGTCCACCACCACGCATCTCGATATGAGCAAGGGAGTGAAATCATGCGCATCGTTCTGATCGGCGCGACCGGCATGGTCGGTCAAGGCGTGTTACGCGCCTGCCTGGCCGCCCACGATGTCACCGAAGTTCTGGTGGTCGGGCGACGTCCGCTGCCCGCGGGTTACCGTGATCCGCGTATCCAGGTCTTCACCTTGCCGGATCTCGCAGCATTCAAGGCAGACGATCCGGCGTTCCGTGACGTCGACGCCTGCTTCTTCTGTGCCGGGGTCTCCTCCTTCGGCATGACCGAACCGGCCTATCGTGCGGTGACGTACGACCTCACACTCGCCGTCGCGAAGGCGCTGCTTCAGACAAGCCCCAACATGACGATGGTGTACGTATCGGGCGCCGGCGCCGACAGCAGCGAACAGGGCCGCAGCATGTGGGCACGCGTGCGCGGCGAGACCGAGAATGCGTTGCAGCGGTTGCCGTTCAAGCAGGTGGCCATCTTCCGTCCCGGCGCGATCCTGACGGAAGATGGCGTGGAATCACGCACGGCCCTTTATCGACGGCTGTACGTCGTACTCAAACCGCTGTTGTTGCTGGCGCGCTGGATATCGCCGTCGAGCGTGCTCACGACCCGCATCATCGGCGATGCGATGCTGGGCGTGGTCCGACACGGCGCCCCGCGCGCGATTCTCGCGCCGGCCGACATCCATCGGCTCGGCAGCGCGAACGCGACGAACGCGACGAACGCAGCGACCGAAGCAAACACCGTTTAGGTCGCCTTCCCCGCCGTCAAGCCGAGGAATGGGAACGGCGGCGCGACCTTGAAATCGGCGGACACTTCGCCATTGAACGTGTTGCGCTGATCCTTGCCGAGATCGAGCCGCCTGACGGGCGCACCAGCGGCGAAGTCCACCTTCTTGAGGTCCACCCAGAACGTATTGGGCGTCAGGGCCGACTCGAAGAAATAGAGCATGCGCTTGTGGTCGACCACCGTGCGCCAACGGGTCGACGAGATATTGGGCTCATCCGGGGTGGTGATGCCGTAAGGCACCGAGGCATTGCGAATCACGCTGAATACGCTCGCCAAAGCCTGTACCGGATCCTCGCTCCTGGGAATCGCGTTGATGTAGAACGACGCACGCGCAAAGCGATCGGAAGCGCGGTTCGTCCCCGGCAGGAACGTCGTGCCGCCGATCTGCTTCCAGTACGTATTGAGCGCGAGCTGCTCGTCGAAGATCGGTGAATTCGTCATCACCTGATACTGCTTGCCGTGATGAATCACTTGCCGGCCGTTGATGTACTCGATGATCGCGCTGTCACCCGTTTTGTCCGACATGGACAGATGCAGCGTGGTGAGCCGATCCTCACCCGGCACGTTGTCCGTCACGACCGTGAACGGTTCCTTCGCCAGCGCCGTCACGGCTTCGTCCACCGTCGCAAAGTTATCGAGCACGTACTGCGCCCATGCCGCGATCGTCAGCCCGGGCTTCGAATCCTTGTCGAACTTCGGATATTGCGACTCAACGAGCCACAGCAACTGTGCCGACAGCCCCTTCTCATTGACGCCGTCAGTCGTCGATACGTCGTAGCCCGTGGCCACCACGCTGCCGTACTTTGCCGTCCAGCGAATGGAGTTCGGACCGGCTTCACCGGTGCGCGCAATGCCGCGCGGCAATACGTAGAGATTGGTCGCGACGTCGAGCTTCCAGTCCATCGACCGGGCAGTGATGACGTCATCGTTCGCCCCCAGATAGACGACCCGGGTGCAGGCAAGCGTGGAAATCGGGGAGAGAACGAGCGCGGCAGAAGCGACAGCGGCGACCAGACGGGGCAATGCCCCGGCGAGCTTGGCAGGCATGGCGATACCTCACGTTAGGGGGAAGGATTCGCAAGAACCGTCAGTATAACGATGGGAATGCGCCCAGTCCGCCCGCCCGACGTGTCACTCCACCAGAATCGGATAGAGCGACGCCACGAGTAGCGCCGCCGCCACGCCGTTGAAGATGCGTACCGAGCGCGCATCGGTCAGCACGCGTCGCATCGCAACGCCAAAGCCGGCCCACAGGCCGATACAAGGAGCACCGAGCATGCCGTAGATCACCGCGAGCAGCGCGACGTCCGGCAAGTGTGACGCGTTGGGCAGATAGGTGCTGATCGCCCCCACCGCCATCACCCACGCCTTCGGATTGACCCACTGAAACGCAGCCGCGCCCACGAATCCCATCGGACGCTCACGTCCCCGGCGCTCACCGTCCATCGGCCCCGAGCGGGCCAGATGCCATGCCAGCCACAGCAGATAAGCCGCGCCGACATACTTCAACAACGTATGGATGACCGGAAAGCGTGCGAACACCGTGTGCAGGCCCGCGCCCGTCAGAAACACCATCAAGGCAAAGCCGAAGGCGATCCCCGCCAGATGGGGCAGCGTACGGACAAAGCCGTAGTTGAGCCCTGACGTGAGAATCATCATGTTGTTCGGCCCCGGGGTCACCAGGGTAATGACAGCAAAGGCGCAGAAGGCCAGCAATTGTTCGGTCGTCATGATCGTCGGTCTGAAACGGGTGCCCTAGGCACGGCCTTCGGCAAGCGCATAAGGCAACGCGCGAAGCGGCCCACGGAAAAGCACGCGGAGCCACAGCATAGGCACGCGTATCGCCGCGCACCCGGTACAGTTCGCCGAATCCCTGTGGGCCTGTACCGGACGCCGTCCATGACAGTTGCCGCCGCCCCGTCGACACGAATCCACCCACCCCTGCATTCAAAGGGGTCGCGCTGTCCACAAGCGTCATGGTCATGCGAGAATCGACGCACGCCGTCGACGTCACGCTTCGACGCCATCCCCCGACTCCATCGACACTGCCCGAACGGACGCCTAACGAACGCTCGACACTCACCCGATGCCGCCTCGTCTGCCACCGCTGTCTGCCCTGCGCCTGTTCGAGGCCGCAGGACGCCACCAGAGTTTCAAACGCGCCGCCGCCGAACTCCATCTCACGCCAAGCGCCGTCAGCCACGGCATCGTCGGGCTGGAGCAAACGCTGGGCGTCGCACTCTTCGTGCGCTCACCGCAAGGGCTCACGCTCACGCCCGAGGGCGTGGACTACCTCGCGTACGTCACCGAAGCGTTCTCGCTGCTGCTCACCGGCACCCGTCGCCTGCCCACGCCGGACGCTTCGCGCGCCATTGCCATCACGTGCGCACCGACGCTCGCCTCGCGCTGGCTGCTGCCGCGTCTGGACATGTTCATGCGGCGCATGCCCGGCGTCGACATCACGGTCGACACGTCGCGCCGCCAGGTCGGCTTTCCCACCGACGGCTTCGACTTCGCCATCCGCCTGTCGCGCGCCCCCGTGGCCAGCGACACGTGGCATCGACTCTTCGGCGAACGTTTCGTGCCGGTGTGCAGCCCCGCTTACCACGCAATGCATGCGGACGAAGACGGCAATATCGACCTGCGCACGGCCACACGCATCCACGTGGGCAGCGCCAGCGAGGACTGGCAGGTCTGGGTCGAAAGCGCGGGGATCGACGATTTCGACACGCGCGGCGGCCTGACCTTCGACAGCATTCAGATGGCCTTCGAGGCCGCCATGATGGGCCTCGGCGTCGTGATCGGGCGCCGTCCGCTGGTCGACGAATACCTGGCCAACGGCGTACTCGTGCCCGCACACGGCATCACCACACAATCGCAAGGCGCCTACTGGCTGATCTGCGCGCCGGACATCGAACCGCACCCCGAATGCGTGGCGTTCCGCGACTGGGTCATCGACCAGGCGGGCACCCATCAAGGTGAATAAAATTCACTCGATACCACACACAACTCCTTTGCCAGACGGGGATTTCATTGCGAGACTACGGTGAGGAGGACTCATCACCATGTCGCAAACCCCGATTTCAGCATCGCCCTCGTTGCAGGGCCGCGTGACCCTGATCATTCTCGCCGGCGCGCTGGTACTCAGCGCCGCAATGGGCACCCGACAGACGTTCGGCCTGTTCATCAATCCCTTTTCGTACGATCGCGGCGTGCCTGTCACGCTCGTGGCATTCGCCATCGCATTGCATAACCTCGTGTGGGGCTTCGCGCAGCCGTTCGCGGGGGCCATGGCTGACCGTTACGGGCCGGCGCCCGTCGTCGCAGCCGGTGCGCTCGCCTTCGCCGGCGGGCTGGCGATGGCCGCACTGGCGCCGTCCGGCGTCTGGCTCGTGATCGGACTGGGGGTGCTGGTCGGGTTGGGGATCAGTTGCACGACGTTCGGTGTCGTACTGCCCGCCGTGAGCCGCGCCGTCACGCCCGAGAGACGCACGATGGCCATGGGTCTCGTAAGCGCAGGCGGCTCGCTCGGACAGGTGGCGCTGGTGCCTGTCGCGCAAGGGCTGCGCCAGACGTATGGCGTGTCCACATCGCTTTTCGTACTCGCGCTGGTCCTGTGCTGCGCCGCGCCGCTCGGCCTGTTCATGACGATGCAACGCCGCAGCAAGACCGCAACCGCCGGGACGCCGTCAGGTGTCACGCCCACACCGGCGACGTCGCCCGACGAGGCGCAGGCCGAGCACGTCTCGCTACGCAACGTCCTCCATCAGGCGTGCACCCATCGCGGCTATCAACTCCTGACGCTGGGCTTCTTCACGTGCGGCTTTCAGCTTGCCTTCATCGCCACCCACTTGCCCGGCTATCTGTTGATGTGCCACATGCCTATCGGGCTCGGCGCGACCGCGCTTGCGCTGATCGGGTTGTTCAACATGCTGGGCAGTTGGGCCTGCGGCTGGCTAGGCGGACGCTATCGCCAGCATCATGTGCTCGGCTGGCTGTATCTGATTCGCGGTGCGGCCATCGCCATCTTTTTCCTGCTGCCGAAGACCGACACGAGCGTCGTGATCTTCGCCTCGGTGATGGGACTGACGTGGCTGGGGACAGTACCGCTCACGAGCGGACTGGTTGCGAAGGTCTTCGGCACGCGGCATCTGGGCACGCTCTTCGGTGTGTGCTTCATGAGCCATCAGGTCGGCTCGTTCCTGGGGGCGTGGCTCGGCGGCTTCGTGCTCGACGTCACTGGTTCGTACAACCTGCTGTGGGCCGCGACCGCGATTCTCGGTGCAGTCGCCGCAGCGCTTCACTTCCCGATCGACGACGAAAGCATCGTGCCGCCGCTGCACCAACCGATGCCCGCAGGCGCCTGAGCGAGCCTCAGCGACATCGCAGACGATGTCACAGGCGATGCGCGCTCGCGAGACGGAAGATCTTCGTCCAGCGTTGTGCGAGCGCGCGGCCGGGCATGGGCACACGCCAGCTCGGCTGCGCATTGTGCGCGAGGTCGAGCGTGAGGGACCACTGGCCGCCCTCACTCACGGGATGCGCTGACGTCACATCCGAGAACACGAAGCGTGTCTCGCGACCGTCGACACGCAACGTACCCATCTTGCGGTCGGCGTCGAGCGTGAGTTCACCCCAAGCGCCCGAGACACTCACCAGCCGCTTGCCGTCACGTCGCACGCCATGCACCGCGCGATAACGGCGCACGGCATCGACGGCCAGCCACACCACGATCAGCACGCAAACGACAATCGTCGCAACGGCCGCCAGCGTGCCGAACTGCAACGCCACGGCAGCGTACAGACGCACTGCGCCGTAGACGATGCCCGCCAGTACGACGAGCGCCAGAAGAATGAACGGCACTGCGGCCTTCTCACATCGAAAACGATCGGCAACGAAAAAAGCATAAAAAAGCTCCGCCAGTCGATATGACCGGCGGAGCTTCATTTCATCACAAGCGCGACATCCGTGCCGACGAGCGTCAGCCGGACTTCCCGCCTGGCGCGTCTGTCGCACCTGTCGTGCATCTCACGGCGAGAGACACGACGCGAGATACGACACGAGATACGACACGAGACACCACACGCGTGGCGCGATCACCGTTGCGGCTGCGGCGCGGCGCCGACGTCCTTGCGGACTTTGGCGACTTGCGCGGCCGTCACGGCGGGCGCCTTGTTACCCCAGCTAGAACGCACGAACGTCAGCACGTCGGCCACATCCTGATCGGTCAGACGGTCGTCGAAGCCGGGCATGGCGTAATGCGTCGGCGCCGACTTCGTCCAGGGCATTTCGGCCCCGCGCAGCACGATATGGATGAGCGACGTCGGATCGACCGAATTCACCGTCGAGCTGAGCGCCAGCGTCGGGAATGTCTGCGTGTACCCCTTGCCTGTGCTGCGGTGACACGCCGCACAGTTGTCGAGGAACGTCAGCGCCCCATTGCTCTTGTCGGAACCCGCACGCAGCGCGCGGGCGACGGTGTCGTCGTAGGCAAGCGCCTTGGCGTTCGGATCGACCGGCTTGAGCGTCTTCAGGTACTTCGCGACCGCCGTCAGGTCGTCGTCGTTCATGTGCTGTGTGCTGTGCTGCACCACATCCGACATGCCGCCGAAGGCCGCCGAGTGGTCGTTACGTCCGCCCTTGAGGAACGCCGTAATGTCGCCTTCGCTCCAGTTGCCCAGCCCGTCGGTGACATCGCCGCGCAGGTTCTTCGCGAGGAAGTTGTCGACCACGCCGCCCGACAGGAATGCCGTGCTGTCGTCGGTCAGCGCCTTCTCCTGTAACGCGAAACCACGCGGGGTGTGGCATGCACTGCAATGGCCGAGCCCTTCGACGAGATAGCGGCCCCGCGCGATCGGATCGTTGTCCGTCGATGCGGCGTCGGCGGCGACCGCCGGTGCGAACATCTTGCGCCAGAACGACAACGGCCAGCGCATCGACATCGGCCACGGGATATCCGTCGCCTTGTTCGCCTGTGCGACCGGTTGCACGCCGTTCATGAAGTACGCATAGAGCGCCTTCACATCGGCCGGACGCACTTTCGCGTACGAGGTGTACGGCATGGCCGGGTACAACGTCGAGCCACTCTTGGCAATGCCGTGCCGCACGGCGCGGTCGAAGTCTTCGAGGCTGTAGCTGCCAATGCCGGTGTCCTTGTCCGGCGTGATGTTCGTCGAGTAGATCGTGCCGATAGGCGACGCGATCGGCAGGCCACCCGCGAACGGCTTGCCCTTCGGCGCCGTGTGACAGGCGGCGCAGTCGGCCGCACGCGCCAGATACTCGCCCTGACGGACGAGTTGCGCCTGCGGGTCGTTCGCCGCCGGTGTCTGGGGCTGCGTACCAGCGTCCATCGTTACGGCGGGAACGGCAGGCGTCGGCACCGGCGAGACGGCGGCGCCCGAGGGCGCGGTCGCGTTCTGCGCCCACACGGCAACCGTCGCGAGCGCGAGGGTGCTGGCGGCCAACACACCGACCGAGCGCTTCATCATCGTTTTTTGGATCATGATGGCGCTCCTCAGGCTTGCACCAGCGGGCCGGCGTTCTTGAGGTACTGCTCGCGAATTGCCTTCGCGGACCAGTACGCCAGCGCCGCCACCACGCCCGTGGGGTTGTAACCCATGTTCTGCGGGAACGCCGAAGCGCCCATCACGAACACGTTCGACACGTCCCAGCTTTGCAGATACTTGTTGACCACGCTGTTCGACGGATTCGTACCCATGATGGCGCCGCCCGTCGTGTGGGTGCTCTGATAGATCCGCGTGTCGTAATGCGTCCCCTTCTTGCGGATGGCGCGGAACACCTTCTCCGGGTTCATCGCACGGCCGACTTCTTCCATCCGGTCGCCCATGTAACCGAGCATGTTGTACTCGTTGTCATGCCAGTCGAACGTCATGCGCAGCAACGGCACGCCGTAGGCATCCTTGTACGTCGGATCGAGATCGAGACACGCGTCGCGATACGACATGACCGAACCGGAGATGCCGATGGTCATGTAGCGCTGATACGCGTCGGCAATGCCCGCCTTCCATTTGCTGCCCCAGGCCGGGGTGCCCGGCACGGTCGGCGTCATCTTGATCGGACGTCCGCCATAGCGAATGTGACGAATGCTCGCGCCCCCCACGAAGCCCAGCGGCCCGTGATCGAACTGGTCCCCGTTCAGGTCGTCCATCGACACGCCGCCGGCGCCGGTGCCGACGAACGGATTGAGTTGCGTGCCCTTGGGCAGCAGCACGTTCACGGCGCCGTTCATCTGATACGCGTAGTTCTTGCCGACAACGCCCTCGCCCGTCTTCGGATCGTACGGCTTGCCGATGCCGGAGAGCAGCAGCAGGCGCACGTTGTGCATCTGGTAAGCCGCCATGATGACGAGATCGGCGGGCTGCTCGACTTCGCGACCCTGCGCGTCGATGTACGTCACGCCAGTGGCCTTCTTGCCGTCGCTGTCGAGATTGACCTTGACGACGTACGAATGCGTGCGCAATTCGAAATTCGGCTTCTTGAGCAGCACCGGCAGAATGGTGGTCTGCGGCGACGCCTTCGAATACATGTAGCAGCCGTAGTTCTCGCAGAAGCCGCAGAAGTTGCACGGCCCGAGGCGCACGCCATAGGGGTTGGTGTACGGCTCGGACGTGTTTGCCGCCGGCGCCGGATACGGATTGAAGCCGACCTCGCGGGCCGCCTTCTCGAAGAGTTGTGCGCCGTAGGTGTTCTGCAGCGGCGGCGTCGGAAACTCGCTGGAGCGGGCCCCTTCGCGCGGGTTGCCGCCCGGCACGATCTTGCCGTTAAGGTTGCCCGCTTTACCCGACGTGCCGAACACTTTCTCCGCGAAGTCGAAGTGCGGTTCCAGTTCTTCGTAGCTCACGCCGAAGTCCTGAATCGTCATGCCTTCGGGGATGAATTTCTTGCCGTAGCGCTCTTCGTAATGACTACGCAGCTTCAGCTCTTCGGGCAGGATCCGGTAATGCATGCCGTTCCAGTGAAAGCCCGCGCCGCCCACACCGTTGCCGAGCAGGAACGAGCCGTTCTGACGATACGGCACGGCGAGGTCATCCGGCGTATGACGAATCGTCACCGTCTCGCGCGCCAGCTCCTGAAAGAGCTTGCCGCGCACCGAGTATTCCAGTTCGTCGATGACCTTGGGGTACTGCGCATCGGTGGGGGTGTCGCGCATGGCGCCGCGCTCGAGCGCCACGACATTCAGTCCTGCGTCCGTCAGTTCCTGGCCGAGAATCGCCCCGGTCCAGCCGAAGCCCACGATGACGGCGTCGACCTTATCTTTCTTGATTGCCATGACTTAGCCCCGCTTTCCGGAAATCGACACGGGCCCGTAGGGATATTTGACATTGGGCTGGTCCGCCCAGTCCATGAAGTCGGCACGCGCGCCGGGGAACCCGACGAGTTTCCAGCCGACCATGTCCTTATTGCCGCCGTGAATCGGATCGGAGAGGAAGCCTTCCTTCGTGTTGGCCAGCAGGTAGGAGAAGAAGGTGCGCGCAGGCACGCTGTCGAACTCGATCTTCGCGTGCTCCAGGTCGCCGAGCACGGCTTCCTGCGTGGCGTGATCGAGATCGGCAAACGCCTTGTTGTACTGCTTCTTGCAGTGGGCGTCGCACGCTGCAATGCCATGACGATAGATGTCGCGCGGCACGAGGCTCAGCTGATAGCCCATCTCGGGCGGCTGATCGGTGTGGAACGGACCCTGCATGTACCAGAGTTTGCCGTGGCCGAACGGCGTTTCCATCTGACGATCGATGAACTGCGGCACGTCGGCTTGCAGTGCGCCGGGGCCAAGGTCATCGGCGGGAATCAGACGGTCGACGGCAGCGTTCACGAAACGCCATTCGTCGGCCGTGAAGTATTTGGGTTCGTACGATTTGCCGGAGGCGGCGGCGGGGGCAGCAGTTTCGCTGCTACAGGCGGACTGGGTGAGCGTCGCACCGGTGGCGAGAGTCGTGGCAGGCACGATCGCCAGCACCTGGCGCAGAAAGCGCCGGCGCGGTTCCTTGTCCTGTGACATGGAGTTCTCCGTTTTGTGGGGGACGAATCACGCATGACAGTCAAGCGACAGCACACCATGCGTGAAAAAAACCAGACTGGCTATTCACCTCGCATAGCGGTATTAACAACGCGGCCATTCTACTGACAAGTTACCTACATGGCAAAGAAACGGCAGTCGACGCGCCAATCGCGCAACTTCTTGATTAAAAAGGCTTGCAGATAATTAAAATATTTACTATTACGCGTGCGCGCAGGGTTTCGCGTGACAAAATGGAGCGCGCATCGCGCAGGTTTCGCCGACGACGCAACGCGTCGGCGTCCTGCGCAGGCGAAGTGCGGGGCGTACCAAAAATAAAAAGCCGCCACGAGATTCGTGGCGGCCTGGTTCGGCTGACGAACCGGTCGAAGCATCGGATGACCGAGGGAGATACGTTGCGCCAGATTGCGTCAGATGGCGTCAGGTTGCATCAGGCGGCGAGGGCAGTGGCAACGGCGGCGGCGTCTCCGAAGGCGATGCAACCCGCCGGTGCGTCTTCGGTCGTGCCCCGGTTCTCAACGCCATCGCTTCGGGTGTCTCGACCACTTGCGCACGTGCGTTCGTTGCCAACGTCGCCAACGGCAACGGCACCGATCGCCCACGTGACACCGCCGCCGGTACCGACCCTCGCGACTCTCGCGGCCCGCGTGACGGTTCCGTCTGCGCCAGACGCTCCGCCGAGGGGGAGCCTTCGAGAATCGCGCTCAGGCGTCCCGCTCTGCCCGCCTGCATACCGATGAACTGATCCGCGAACTGGCCTCTGCGTGATGTCAGCGCCCGTCCATGCGATGCGCGCTGCGCCGACGACACGGCTGTCGCTGTCGGCGCCTGCGCACCGAGCGCCCCCGCCTCCTTCGGCATCGTGCGCATCGGCACCGCATCGATCTCGTCTACGCCGGACAACTGCGGCGCCCCATCGATCGCATCGAGACGACTGTCGTCGTGCACCGCGTGGGATGGCGTGACCGGCGCGCCGAGCAGGCGACCGCCGTCCGTTTCGCGGAGGTCATCCTGCAAACCGCGAGCCACGTGCTTCCAGTTGTCGATCTCCAGCGCCCGCATGCCGAGCCAAGACACGGTGCATTCCGGCGATGCCGTCTTCGCGCTGTGCAGCACCGTCGAATATTCGTAAAGGCCGAAGCCACGGTCGCGGATGTCGGACAACGTCACCGGCTGGCCTGCGGGATAGCCGAGCAACAACGCCAGTCGCGCGGCATCGTTACGTGCACGGATGTGGTTCTTCTGGAATCGGGATTTCGACGTCGCAGGCTTGAGGATCAGTCTGCTGCCACGCACCTTGAGCCGAAGGGGTACGTCAGCCCCGCCGTTCGACATCTCGCGCTGGGCCTCGCGCGCCATGTCGTTGAGCGCAATCAGCACATTGCGCTCGGCCTTGAGTTCGTTGAACGTTCGATCGTGCTGCGTCGTCGAGAGCACGAGCATCGTGTCGCGCATCTTCTTCATGTCGTGAAGACTGTGCTGAGCCATCGATTTCGCGGGCCCCTTGGGCACCCGGTCCACGATCACCGTCATACGGTCGATCTCGTCGTTCACATGCGCAATCTCGAGCAGTTGCACGATCACCGGCTCCGGGTCGAAGGTGCGTATGAACGGCCGGGGCTCGGGCGGCACACCGTAGCGCACCTGCCGCATGGCTTCGGTGCGCCCGTCTTCGAACGAGACATCGCGCTCGATCCCGCGCTGAAACATGCTGTGCCAGCGCTCGACACGCTCACTCACCGCATTGGGAACCAGCGGCCGTCCGATCAGATCGTCGGCGATGAGTCGCTCGGCGTCGCGACACGCCTGCCAGTGCCCGAACGACAGACCGTCGGCATCCTGCAGGGTGCGCCGGCGCTCCGGGTACGATTGCCACGGCTTGCCGGAAGCTTCCGTCGTTGTCGTCACCGGCACGGCGCCCAACCGCTCGAAGTCCGATCCGAAGCTCGAACCGCACTCGCAGGGCAGCAACTTTCCGCCGGTGAGGACCGGCGCCGACGCCGCGCCCGATATTGACCCGAACAGTGTTCCCATCATTCATCTCCTATGAGCAAGGCCGGATGGCCTTCGGGCACGGAGACTAGTCAGGATTGCGGTGGGCGGATTTCGATTGTGGGGGATGCCTTCGTTTTGTGGCACCGACTCAGGTGGCGCGGCTACGCGGGTGACGGCACCGCTGGATGCGATGCGGGACGCGATGCTCGAACGGATGCCTGTGCGACGCGTGGCGCGATGCGCCGTCGCAGCCCGCCCTCAGAAGCTCGTCAGAAGCGGGCGAGCAACTGACCGAGCAGGGCGGCGCCCTCTTTGCCCTTGGCCGAATCGGCCCACAGGCGATCGATCATGGCGCGATACATGCCCACGCCGTCGGGCGAGGTGGTGATGGTCGCGATGCCGGTTCGCAGATTCGGCAACTCCCCCAGACGGAACGGCGAGACAGCCACATACGCCTCGCCTTGCGCTTCGAAGATCTGAAACGTCTCATTGGGCATGTTGTCGCTGACGATCCCGATCTGCACACCGGAGGTGTCCGCTTCGAGAAACTCGACGATGCGCGCCACTTCGCGTCGCGCGGCCATCTTCCGCTCAAGCTGCACACCCGGCGGCAGGCCCAGCCGACCGACCAGTCCGTGATGCAGGAACTGCTCGATCTGCCGCAGTCCGATCAGGCTCGTGACCGCCAGACGCTGACGCGAAAAGCTCGACTTGCGATCCTGCAAGATGCCGAGCACGCGATTGATCGTGTTTTCCCAATGCCGGTCGGCGAGCGTCGGCGGAATACTTTCCGCCAGCATGTGACGCAGCCAGACGTCGTAATCGTCGGACGTGAGCAGGAACGAGATGGGATCAAAGTGCGCAACGATGCGCTCGGAACGACTCTCCAACTGGCGCATGCGCTCGAAGTAGCTCACTGCCGAGTCGTGATACTCCACTTCCACGCCGAGCAGGTTGGCCAGCGACACCCCCAGCAGCGCCGCCAGACGCTCCAGCGTGTCGATCTTGACGATCTCGCCGCGCTCCAGCTTATAGATGGCGGCGCGCGAGATATCGAGTTGCTCGGCGACATCCTCACTGCGTAACTCCGCGGCCAGACGATAGGCGCGCAGGCGCTCGCCAATGGCTCGGAAATTGAAACGCGCGCCTCGCGGCGCCCGGGATGTCGTTGCAGCTCGAGTCAAATCGCCCCCTGTCGAAAACCTCTTGGATACCGCGTCTCTGCGCAAGCCGACGATCGTCGCTGAACGTCGCAGGGCGTCGTGGACAGCCTCGGCCCACGTTGCAGTGCCGGGATTATACCGGTCGCGCGCCCCGTCTGACCGGCGTCGCGTCGCGCGTCAACACTCGCCGAAATTCCCCTCCCTCACCGTGCGATGCGCACCACACTTCGGGCGGTCGAATATTTTTCCGGTTGTCTAATTTTTTAGATATCCGCACGATTCCAGACGCGGCTCCCCCGCCGCATGAGAATGCCGTCACTCGCAAACGGCCTCATGGTGCCGAGGGGGATGACCCAACGCGCAGGTGGTGATAGGCTGCGCGCCGTCCAGAAATTTATACAAACAAAGAGGGAATGATGAAAACCTGGCACAAGGTGGCTGGCGCCGCCGCATTGGGAGCGGCCGCACTCACGGGTACCGCGCATGCGCAATCGAGCGTGAACTTCTACGGGTTGGCAGACGCTTACGTCGGTTCGGTAAAGAACCCCGGCGGCAATGCCGCTGCGGTCCAGCAAGGCGGCGGCATGACGACGTCGTACTGGGGCCTGTCGGGCACGGAAGATCTCGGTGGCGGCAACAGCGCCCTGTTCGTGCTGGAGAGCTACTTCCAGCCGAACAACGGCACCTACGGCCGCTTCGCAGGCGACAGCTTCTTCTCGCGCAACGCCTACGTCGGCCTGTCGAACGCCACCTTGGGCACCTTCCGTCTGGGGCGCATCACCACGCCGATGTACCTCGCGACGATTCAGTTCAACCCGTTCAACAACTCGTACACCTTCTCGCCCATGATCTTCCACACCTACAAGGGTCTGGGGACGCAAGGCGTGGTGGGCGATTCGGCCTGGAACAACGCGGCGGCGTACACCACGCCGACCTACGCCGGTCTCGCGGGCACGTTGCTTTACGCTACGGGTAATAGCGCGCAGGACCACAGCGCGAAGAAGTGGGCCGCGGCCCTCACGTATGCCAACGGTCCGTTTGCGGCGGCCATCAACTACCAGTACGTGAACTTCAGCGCGACGCCCGGCGACTTCGGGGCGCAACTCCCCGGCGTGACCGGTCTGACGAACCAGAACACGGTGCAACTGGGTCTCTCGTACGATCTGTCGTTCGTGAAGCTCTTCGCGCAGTACATGCTCGTGGCCAGTCAGGCGGCCAGCGGCAACTTCCACGCGAACACGGGGCAGCTCGGCGCCTCGGTACCGGTCGGCCTCGGCAGCGTGCTCGCCTCGGTGGCCTACACCGGCTCGAACGGTTCGGGTGACAACCAACGCCGTACGACCTGGGCCCTCGGCTACGACTATCCGCTGTCCAAGCGTACGGACGTCTACGTCGCATACAAGTACGACCACATGAGCGATATGTCGACCGGCCAGACGTACGGCGCGGGCATGCGCATGCGTTTCTGAACGCGCCCGACCTCCGCTCATTACCCGGCATCGCGGCGGGTGTGCTTTGCCAGACACCTCCGCGCCTGCCCGCGACGGCATCTCTCTTTACGCCGCATCTCATGGCCGTCGCGGCCTTCCGACATCAGGGTTAGCCCCGATTATTTTCACCTTGCCCACGCTTTCGGGTTCAGTTAGTCTAAATATTTAGACAGATGGAGCACACGATGGATCTGCAACTCGCATGCGCCTGGTTACAGCGCGATACGGTCGGTCTGTCCGACATCGAGGATTTTGCCGCGCGCTGTCTGAATGCCTCGCGCACCGCCACACGTGAATCCGCGGCCTTGCTGTTGCTCGCCCAGGCGGCCCAGACCTTTGCCGAGCGTCAGTCGGGGATGGCCATCAGCGGCGACACCTTCCACGCCTTTCTGGCACGCACGAAAACGTACGCGACGATGTTGCGCGACGCCGCCGCCGAATCCGACGCCAGCTTTCTCGCCACACTCAATCACTTTGCCGCGCAGTCGACGACCGAGGTCTACGCGTGACGTCACGCGTTTTTTTCACTTGATCGTCTAAAAATATAGACAATTTGACGTTTGCCGTCGTGCGAATTCCATCGCAGGTAGACGTCTCCCACGGGAACCGATCATGGAAGCCAACCTGAACACCTCGAGCGCGCGCCCCGCAGGCGCCTCGCTCAAAGGCGCGGACGACACCGTCACGCCATACGCATGGAAAGCGCTCGCGGGCTCGGCCATCGGCTATGCGATGGATGGCTTCGATCTGCTGATTCTCGGCTTCATGCTGCCGGCCATCACGATCGGTCTGCACCTCACGGCAGGTCAGGCCGGTGCGCTGGTGACGTGGACGCTGATCGGCGCGGTCGTCGGCGGCATTCTGTTCGGTGCGCTCTCGGATCGCTATGGCCGCGTGCGCATGCTGACGTGGACGATTCTGCTGTTCGCCGTCTTCACGGGACTGTGCGCGCTGGCGCAGGGCTTCTGGGACCTGCTGGTCTATCGCACGATTGCGGGCATCGGTCTCGGTGGCGAATTCGGCATCGGCATGGCGCTCGCGGCAGAGGCGTGGCCGGCGTCCAAGCGCGCCCGCGTCTCGTCGTACGTCGCCCTCGGCTGGCAGACGGGCGTGCTCGCCGCTGCCCTGCTCACGCCGCTGCTGCTCTCGTACATCGGCTGGCGCGGCATGTTCGTCGTCGGCGTGCTGCCGGCGCTCGTTGCCTGGGTGCTGCGTAACAAGCTGCACGAACCGGAAGTGTTCGTGCGCCGCACCGACAAGACACCGTCGCACGGTAGCTCGAACGCCTTCCGTCTGCTGGTGAAAGACGCGCGCACCACCCGTGTGAGTCTGGGCATCGTCATTCTGTGTTCGGTGCAGAACTTCGGCTACTACGGGATCATGATCTGGCTGCCGACGTTCCTCTCGCAGAAGCTCGGCTTCTCGCTCACGAAGTCCGGGCTTTGGACCGCCGTGACCGTGCTCGGCATGATGTTCGGCGTCTGGGCCTTCGGTCAGTTGGCCGATCGCATCGGCCGACGTCCCACGTTCCTGCTGTATCAGGCAGGTGCAGTTGTCATGGTGATTCTCTACTCGCAACTGACCGACCCGACCGTGATGCTCTTCGCGGGCGCCTTCATGGGGATGTTCGTGAACGGCATGGTCGGCGGCTACGGCACGCTCATGTCCGAGGCGTATCCCACCGCCGCCCGCGCGACCGCGCAGAACGTGCTCTGGAACATCGGACGCGCCATCGGCGGGCTCGGACCGCTCGTCGTGGGCGCCCTCGCCGCGCGCTACTCGTTCCAGATCGCCATCGCACTGCTCGCCAGCCTGTACGTGCTCGACATGATCGCCACGCGCTTCCTGATCCCCGAACTCAAGGGCGCGGAACTCGAATAACCACCAGGGCCGCGACCGGAACGACGACGGCAAGCACAACGCCTTCGCCACGTCCACGCCGTTACGCGCCTTCCCCCACTATTCGGAGACTCCATGTCAGTCGTTTCTCTGACGTCCCCCAAAGCGACCCGCACGATGACGCCGGTGCACTCGGACACGTGTCACCGGCAGGACAGCCATGACACGTGCCGCACCGATGCGACGACATGCAGCGCAGTCGATACGCCCAGCGTCGCCACGCATCGCTGCCGGGTGCTCAGTCACCACGCGGTGAACGCGCGCTATCGCTACCTGCGTTTGCAGGCCGACGCCGACGTCGCGCTCACCACGCGCCCCGGACAGTTCTATCAGTTGAAGTGCCCGGTGACGGACAACGAAGCGCCGTTCCTGCTGCGCCCGATGAGTGTGTACGGCGTCGGTCCCGAGCCGGACACCATCGAGTTTCTCTACAACGTGACCGGCGTCGGCACCCGTGCGCTCGCCACGCTTGCCGAAGGTGCCACGCTCGATATCGTCGGCCCGCTCGGCAATACCTTTACGCTGAATACCGACTGGAAGCGCGTGATGTTCGTCGCACGCGGTGTGGGTCTCGCGACGATGGCGCCGCTGGTGCAACGCGCCGCAGCCGCCGGATTGCAGTTGACGGTCGTGATGTCCGCGCGCAGCGAGGCGGATCTGATGCGCGACGAATTCCTGCGCTCGCCCGAGGCCCGCGCGCTGGCCGACGTGCACTGCGTGTTCGACAGCGACGGCTCGTCGTCCGTCGACGCCCTGGCGCCGCGCGTGCGCGCGCTGCTCGCCGCTACGCCGCACGACGCCGTCTACACCTGCGGCTCGCATCGTCTGCTGATGCTGCTCCAGCGTGTGATCGAGGCACACCCCGGCATGACCGCCGAAGTCGCGATGGAGCAACGCATGGCGTGCGGCATGGGCGTGTGCCTGTCGTGCGTGCGCCTGTTCGATTGCGACGGTGACAAGCAATTCCTGCGCGTGTGCCGTGAAGGCCCGGTTTTCCCGATTCGTGATGTCGTTGGTGAGGTGGACTTTGGCTGATCTTTCCGTTCGCATCGGTTCGCTGACGCTGCGCAATCCCGTGATGCCCGCGTCGGGCTGCTTCGCCGTCGAATACGCCGAAGCGCTCAATCTGAACCGGCTCGGTGCGCTCGTCATCAAGAGCGTGTCTCCCAACTCGCGCGCCGGGAATCCGACGCCACGCGTGGCTGAAACGGCCAGCGGCATGCTCAACTCCATCGGCATTCCGAGCAAGGGGCTCGACGCCTATCGCCGCGACGTGCTGCCCGCCTACACCCGCTTCGACACGCCCGTCGTCGTGTCGGTCTCGGCCGACACGGCGGAATCGTTCGCCGAAGCTTGCGAGACACTGTCGCTGCCGGAAGTCACCGCGATCGAGGCGAACATCTCCTGCCCCAATCTCGAAGCGGACGGCATGGCCTTCGCGATGCAGGCGGAAAGCACGTACAAGGCGGTCAGCGCGATCCGGCGTCGCACGTCGCACCCGTTGTGGGTGAAGCTCACGCCCAACGCCGGGCAGATCGCGCTGATCGCACGTGCGGCGGAAGACGCCGGCGCCGACGCCATCGTCATGGGCAATACGGTGCTCGGCATGGCAATCGACGTGCGCACACGCAAGCCGAAACTCGGCAATGTGATGGGCGGCCTCTCGGGTCCCGCGATCAAACCGCTGGCCGTGCGACTCGTGCATCAATGTCATCGCGCGGTACGCATTCCGATCATCGGCTGCGGCGGTATCGAGACAGCGGACGATGCGGTCGAATTCATGCTCGCCGGTGCGAGCGCGGTACAGGTCGGCACGGCGTCGTTCCGTGATCCCGCCGTCATGGGGCATATCGTCGACGGCCTCTCCGCGTACTGCGACGCCCAAGGCGTAGAGAAGCTCGCGTCGCTCACCGGCGGTGTCGCCCTCGACGCCCAGTTGACCGACCGCTGGCTGCGCTTCGCGCAACAGTCGGGCTGAGACGTTACGCGATTATCCGAACGTCATGGCAAAGCACTACCTGCAACCTCGCACGGCATCACGCGAAAAGAAGCACACTCATGGAACTGAACGCGGAACTGAACGCGGATCTGAACACCGCCCCGAATGCGGAACCGACGCTGGAACCGGACGCACTGGCCGCGCTGGCCGGGCAACTCTTTAGTGACCTGCGTCGCCTCGGCAGCGATGGCGTCGGCATCACCCGCGATAGCTACGGCGACGGCGAAAACGCGGCAGCGGCGTATCTCACGGAATGGGCGGGACACCACGGCCTTGCGGTCACCCGCGACCGCGCCGCCAACCTGATCTTCACGCTGCCAGAAGATACCGGCGACGCCCCTGCCACGTGGATCGGCTCGCATCTCGACTCCGTCCCGCAAGGCGGCAACTACGACGGACTGGCGGGCATCGTCGCCGGTCTGCTGTGCCTCGTCGAACAGCGGCGCAGCGGGCGTCATACCGCGACGCCAGTGCGCGTGCTGGCGCTGCGCGGTGAGGAAAGCGCATGGTTCGGTCGCGCCTACATGGGATCGAGCGCGCTGTTCGGCAAGCTGACGGACGCCGATCTGGCCATGCCGCATCGCACGCACGGCCGCTCGCTCGGCGACTGCATGGCGCAGGCCGGCGCCGACGTCGACGCGATTCGCGCAGGCGAGACGCTCTTCGATGCGTCGCGCGCCAGAACGTGGCTGGAGCTTCACATCGAGCAGGGACCGGTGATGATCGCGCGCAAGATGCCCGTGGCGATCGTGCCCGGCATTCGCGGCAACGTGCGTCACAACCGCGTGTCGTGTGTCGGCGAAGCTGGACACTCGGGGGCGGTGCCGCGCTGGCTGCGTCACGACGCCATGTTCGCGGTGGCCGATCTCATCACGCGTCTGGACGAACACTGGCGTGCGCTGCTCGAGCGTGGCATCGACATGGTCGTGACGACCGGCATCGTCGGCACCGATCCCGCCGAGCACGCCATTTCGCGCATTCCCGGCAAGGTCGATTTCAGCCTCGAAGTCCGCAGCCAGAGCCCCGACACGCTCGACGTCTTCTATGAACTGATGCGCACCGAGTGTCGCGCCATCGAGCGTGATCGCGGCGTGAAATTCGTCTTCGACCGGCGGTTGTCGTCGGCGCCCGCGATCATGGACAAGCACGTGTCGTCCGTACTCGAAGGCGTGTGCCGTTCGTTCGATCTGCCGCAGGAACGCGTGCCGAGCGGCGCGGGACACGACGCCGCGATCTTCGCCAACGCAGGGATTCCGAGCGGCATGGTGTTCGTGCGTAATGCCAACGGCTCGCACAACCCCGCCGAGCACATGGACCTCGACGACTTCATGCGCGGCGTGCAGGTCATGGAGGCCGCGACACACCGACTTTGATCGCTGACGATCCATCTCCCGGCATCGAACGCAAAACGCACAAACGCAAAACGGGCCGCACTTATGCGGCCCGCTTCACATCGACTTCGCATCGACTTGCTTGCGCGCGGTGTACAGGCCGTCTGACCTGCGCGCGCAGTGACTTACGGCGCCAGCGCAATGACTTCCGCCACGGCGGCCGTGAGCTTCTTCGCATACGGCACATGCAGGAACTCGTTCGGCCCGTGCGCGTTCGACTTCGGGCCGAGCACGCCGCACACCATGAACTGCGCCGACGGAAAGCCCGCTTGCAGCGTGTTCATCAGCGGGATGGTGCCGCCCTGCCCGATGTAGGCCACATCCGCCCCGTAGTGACGTTGCGACGCGGTGTTCAGCGCGGAAGTCAGCCACGGCGCGACGTCCGGCGCATTCCAGCCCGAAGCCGCGCCGGCATCGGACTTGAACGTCACCTTGGCGTTGTACGGCGGATCGACTTCGAGCAACGCCTTGAGCTCCTGCACGGCCTGCGCGGCATCGATGAGCGGCGGCAGGCGCAGCGACAGCTTGAACGCCGTGCGCGGGCGCAGCACGTTGCCCGCGTCGGCCAGCGCCGGCAGCCCGGCCGCGCCCGTCACCGACAGCGACGGACGCCACGTTGAATTGAGCAGCGCTTCCTGCGGGTCGGTCGTCGTCGGCAAGACCGACAGGCCGTCCTGACCGCAAGCCCACGGCATCTTCTTCCAGACGTCGTCGCCGAGGATGTGCGCCGTGGCCTCCGCCTCCTTCAGACGTTGCAGCGGAATCGGGCTATGAAAGCCTTTCGGCAGTACGGTGCCGCTGCCCGCGTCTTCCAGACGCTCGAACAACTGGCGCATGATCCGGAAGCTCGACGGCGCAATGCCGCCGTAACCGCCCGAATGGATGCCTTCGTCGAGCACCTGCACTTCGAGGCTGCCGGAGATCAGGCCGCGCAGCGAAGTCGTCAGCCACAACTGGTCGTAATTACCCGCGCCCGAGTCGAGGCACACGACGAGGCTCACCCGGCCAAGACGCTCGCGCAAGGCGTCGACGTACGGCAGCAAGTCGTAGCTGCCCGACTCCTCGCATGTCTCGATAAGTCCCACGCAGCGCGGACGCTCCACGCCCTGCGCGTCGAGTGCGGCCAGCGCCGTCACGCTTGAATAGATCGCGTAGCCGTCGTCGGCACCGCCGCGACCGTAGAGCTTGCCGTCTTCGAACTTGGGCGTCCACGGCCCGAGGTCCTTGCGCCAGCCGTCGAACTCCGGCTGCTTATCCAGATGGCCGTAGAGCACGATCGTCTCGGTGCTGCCCGAGCGCGTGGCCGGCGCTTCGAAGAAGATCACCGGCGTGCGGCCCTCCAGACGAATCACTTCGAGCTTCAGCCCCTTCACGGGTTGGCGCTCGGCCCACTGTGCGGCGTCGCGCACCACACGATCGATGTAACCGTTGCGCGCCCAGTCGGCGTCGAAACCCGGGCTTTTGGCGGGCACGGCAATGTAATCGGTCAATGCGTGCAGGATTTCGTCGTTCCATTTGCGTTCGACGAATTCACGCAATGCCGCCGTGTCGAGCGACGGCTGAGTCGGAGTGACGGTATCGGTCATGGGAATGTCCTGGGGGATGGGCTTCGGGGGATGTCTGGATAACGGCGACAGGTCGCGCGCCAATATGTCGTCATGATAGCCATTCCGACCGCGTGTGGCGACCGGACGGCAAGACGCCGGGAGCGTGTCGCCGTATCAAGGCACGAGCCGCTGCACAGCCGTACAGCGCTCGACGTCGGTCGAAGAACGGAGGGATGGGGTTGTCAGTTACCGGTGCCCGGCGGCCCGAAGCGGAACACGATCTCGCCCGCTGCCCCGCTGGCCTTGACGCACATTGCCGACTGCGTGCCCTTGCCGGACACGTCTACCGAATGTTCGGCGTCTGCCGCGTTGCAGCGCCAGTAAAACGTCACCGGTCGTTCGCAACGGTTCGTCACTTCGTACCGGTAGTCGGTGACATTCGCGGGTAGCGCACGTATCGCGCCACACGGCTGACCGGCGGTGTCGAGCGGTTCGGTCGGCATCGACGCTGTCTGCGCATGCACAGACCCGCTCGCCGCAACGGCGAGGAGTACCAGCAAGCCAGCCATCCCCGAGTGATGCTTCGCGTTCGCGCGCATCAGATCCAGCGCCATGCGATGGCGATGGCGCCGATGGCGACGCCAATCGAGATGACCACGCCAAACCATGCCAACTGTGCACGCCGCGCCCGGCGGCGGCTGGATTCCGAAGTATCGTAGAAACGACCCAATCCGCCCGAGTACAGCTTTTCCCAGCGAATTTCCATGGCGCACCTCACAAATCAATCAAACCGGCCCGCACTGCTTGTTCTTTTCTTCTTTATCGAAACTTTTGAGGCGCAAGACAATTCGGATAAATCCGGGCAAGTCAGGTAACCCGCAACACCCGAAATCTTCCTGAAATTCCGACGCCACGCTTTCACCTCAAGATCGCACTATTCTTCTGGAATTGCAATAGCGTGAACTCGTAGAATGCGACGCAGAAACCACGAGAGACCACGTCATCGACGATGGATATCGACGCGTAAAGTGTGCTTTATCGTAAAGCACCGCCTGTCTTTAACGAGGGATTTTGAACGATTCAGGGAATTTTGCCCGAACAGTATTTAGGGCAGAAGAATCGGTCTGTAACAAAACGTTTCAAATGCGGGATGGACGCTCGTTCTAATCGCCCGATTGAAAGCGCAAATCGAGGCGTGCCGCGACGCTTGCAAAGCGCGTGCCGCAGGGGCGTTCGAAGATGATGATTCAGAAGCGAATCATGGGAATCGTGAAAGGCAACGTAGCGCGGCAATCCGCCGGAGGCGGCGCCGCGCACGAAAAGGAAGGGGGTGTGACTTTAGCGTCCCAGGAAGGCCGCACCTACTGACAACAGGACGAAACCGCCGACGCTACAGGCGATTGCGATTGCCAACAGGCGTTGAAAGAGTTGCTCGCGCTCACTCGCGCTGCGACGGGAACGGGGTGCATCGTGATGAATCGTTCCCCAACCACTCGAATACACTTTTTTCCAACGGATGTGCATAGAAAACCTCGCGTTGTTTAGTGTTCGTAGCCTTGCCGGTCATCGATTCACATGATCGGAATCGACGAGACGCAGGGCTAGTATGCGCTTTGTCTGCGCACGGTAAACCCCCTATCCGTGCTGCGTCGCCGCAAGCAAAACACGCGATTCGTATGGTTTTCGAGACGTGAAGATGGCACGGCAAAAACCGTCACCGTGACGCGATTCGTAATTTTTGTCGGAGGGTGTCAATGCGACAGAATGTCGCAGGTGCGACAAGTTGTCGCGCAACCCGCATGAACCGTGGAATTAGCAGAATTCGGACGGGCATTACGCGAGGCGTGTCGCAGGCCACTCATGCCCGATAACGCGGGCGGTCAAAACAGGCGTGAGGGAATCGGCGCGGCACGGAAAGGGTTTCGTGCAGCGCAACATCGATTCTTTAAATAAGCGACAGATTCGGGGTAAATCCCGGGGCACGGGGTGTGCCCCACCCCATGTCGCCCATGTCAGTCAGGATTCGAACGGATTCCTGACCGGCTTGGCGGTCGTCCCGGCTGGGGTTTGCCCCTTTTCGGGCAGATCCGCGCTCGCTAACGTTGCCACGATGGCATCGACAACCGCCTTGAGCGCCTGCGCCTGGCGCAGCCCTTCGGCGTCGCGGCGCAGCTCGAGATTGCCGAAGATGGCGACGTGATCGGTGTGGTTTTCGACGTTCAGTTCACCGAGCGTTATGGCATCGGCGTCGTTGGCGAACGGTGCGAAACCGGCCGCAGCCGAAGCGGAAGCAGAAGACGAGGTCGACATGGAAAACTCCTGAATCGGGGGGGAAATCAGTCGTGAAAAGGCTTGAGCGGCAGGTCGCCCGGCAACGTCCAGCGCGCCCCGCCCCGAACACTACCGTGACGCTCAGCGAATGATCGTACGCAGGAAGTCGAGCACCGTCTGCACCTCCCGATACGTCGGCACGTCCGGCTCGCGCTTGCGCTTGCTGCCACCGCCCGCGGCTTTCGGTGCGGGCAGCGACATCGCTGTTTTCTTCACGTTCGCGGGCATGCCGGGGAAGAAATCGATCCCGGCCAATGTCTCGAGTTCAGCCACGCTCACGACCGAATAATCGCCCGTGGCTTCATTCGCGACAAGATACGCGCCCGCCTGCTTGCGCTTCGGGTCGTACACCACCTTGAACAACTGCGTGGGCACCATCACACGATCACCGACCTGCGTGATCGTCTTGCCCTTGAAAAGCGGCCCGGTGATGACGAACAACTCGCCGCGATCCTGCGCAAGTTTGCGCACGCTCGACTCGATCCCGGCCCACAGGTAGCGATTGTTCTCGCTGTTCTGCGGCACCATGTTCGACAGCGAAAAGCTCTCGGACTGCGCTTGCGCATCCGGCATGTCCGCCGACGGCGCCATATGCCCCCGGTCGTAGCCCGAACGCACGTAATCGCGCAACTCGGCGCGCTCACTCGGCGGTAGCTGCGCTTCGGCGTGGAAACTGTTCACGCGCGAGATCTGACGGGCATCGCTCAGGTTGGCGCGCGTGAGATGCTCGGCCGACCAGAGCGGCGTGCGCGTAACACCCGAGTGCATGACGCCGAATGCGCTGAAGCACACCTCTCGCGCCGCGCGCGTCATGGCGCTGTTCGTGATGTCCGGCGCGGTGCCGGACCAGTAGTGATTGCCGCACGCGCTCGCGGCGGCCTGGGCGTCGCGCGGCGCGGCGGCCTGGGCGTCGCGCGGCGCGGCGCCAAGGGCCGCGACAGCGACTGCGGTGGAGATAACCAACTGCCCGGCCATCGCGCGCAAGCGGCTTGCGCGCACTGCGGTGACCGTCCATCGAGACTGCTTCATCGCACTGCTTAGGGGAAGACGTAAGGGGGGGCGATTGTAGCGGATGAACGGCTATTCGGGGACCAGGTTCCCCGCGCCATAGGCAGCGCACTGCAACGTCTGTGCGGGGCCGAGGTTGTCGCACTCATCCGCCTGCGCGCTCGGCAACCATGCCTGCTCGAGAAAGAGCAGGCAGAGCATCAGCGCGAGCACGAGGAGCAGCGTTTTCATTGCGGCATCCGAGTTAGGTTGCCGCATTGTATGCGGGGATCGCAGCGCGAAACCGGTCGCCGTGAGACGGAATTGTTTCGTTTCGTTACCGACGCTCCGACGCTCCGGCATGACGACACGCGGCCCGCGCGAACCGACGCCCGTCACGGCGCCGCCCCGCTTGCACACTCGCCCACGCGCTCAGGCAATCACGCGCCGGGCACCTCACCGCGTTGTGCGACGAGCGCCGCCAACGCTTCGCTCGACGGCCCTTCGGCACGCAGGCCGTTGACTACGCCCACACGATCGGGCATCGGCCGGTTCTGCGACATCTTGAACTTGCCCTCGATGCGTCGAATCGGAATCTCCACACCGACGATAGCGCGCAGCATGCTATCTACGTAGTCCGCCGGCGCATCCTCCACAGCCCACGGTGCCGGACGCCCCTGCTCCTGCGACTGCGTGAGATCACCAACGAGACGCCGCAACCAGGCCGCGTCGTCGATCACGCGCGGTGTGCCCCACACGTGCACGGCGGCATAGTTCCACGTCGGCACGACCTTGCCATGTTCGGCCTTGGCCGCGTACCACGATGGCGTGATGTATCCCTGCGCGCCGATGAACGCGACCAGACACTCATCGACGTCGCGCAATGCCGCGCCATGCGGATTGGCGCGGGCCAGGTGTCCGCGCAGCGTACCGAACTCACCCTCCTGCGCGTACATCAGGAACGGAATCGAATCGGCGATCAGCCCCTGTGCGCCCGCACTCACCAGCAGGCCAAGCGGATGCTGGCGAATCAGATCGTGCAGGACTTCGGGACGATCTTCAGTGAAAGCGGCAGGCTGATACATCGATGACTCCGGTCAAAGGCGGCGGGTGGGGAATGACGCTTAGCGTACGTCCGGGCGTGGCCCGGCGCAAAGACCCAATCGATGGAATTTTTTTGATGCCATGAAGGCAAGCGACGCCGCCGAGGGACTTATGAGACGGACCACCGGCGTGGCCCGCCTCACAGGGCGTGATGCCCGTCGTCAGAGGAAAGACTTGGCCTGATCGAGCACCTTGTCACAGACCTTGCGCGTGAGCTGTTCCTTGAGGCCACCGCCGTTCAGGTCGACGGTCTTGCCGTCCGGCGACGACAGCATGCCTTTGACACCGTCGAGATACCCCGGGCTGGCGGCAGCCGATCCTGACTGCGTGCCGATCTTGCCAAGCAACTTGTCTTTCACGTCGGTCGCGGAGTTAAGATTCGCGCCGCCGAGATAGTTGTTCTTGATGCAGAACTGGAGCACGCCGGTCGCATTGCCGATGCTGCTCGACGTCAGCGATCCCGACGACGCCAGCCCGCCCAGTCCACCCGGCAGCCCACCGGCGCTACCGCTGGAGGTGCCGCCAGAGGTGCCGCCACCTACGGCGTTCTTCAGCAGATCGAGCTGGGCGTGTGCCGACATCGGAACGCCCAGCGCCGTTACCAGCGCGAAGCCGATCGCCCCTATTCGTGCACCTCGTGCACCTGTGCGTGCCCATCGAGTGAAACCAGTGCGGGTCGGGTTGACGGTGCGCGCCTTGCATTCCATGCCTCGGGACATACGATCCTCCGTGATGTGAATGACGTGGGGTCAGGTCGGACCACTATAGCAGGCCGCCCATCACGCACCCCGGACATCCCTCAAAACAGGACGGCGGTCGTATCGATCGTTTCCGGTATCACGACGCTCGCGTCGACCCCGGCATTTTCCTTGAGCAGGAACACGAGATGATGGCCGGAGAGCAATTCGATGCGCCGATCGCGTGCGAACTCCTCGACGCCCTCGTCGAACTCGCCGGTCGTGATCAGCATGCCGCGCGCCGCGCCGATCTGCTGCATCTCGGCGAGCATGGCGCGGGCCACCGCGACCTCCAGTCGCGCCGTGCGGTCCATCACGCGGAATATCTGGACGACGACATCGCCCCCGAAAATCGGATGCGGATCCCACGCGCGGCAGGTCAGCATGCCCTCCTGCTCGCCCGGCAACAGTGGCGGACCTTCGAAGCCATGCGAGCGCAGCAGGTGGAACATCACCTGCGTGAAATCCTTGTCGCTGAGCGTCATCAGATTGAAGCGGCGATCGACGGCGACGTCGGCATCGGTGACGACCTGCGTCATGTCCACGCCCGCGACGGGCGTCACCGCGAGCAACGCTTCGGGACGCGTCGACACCCGTGCGCCGAGCGTCGCCAGATGTGCCGCAGCGTCCCCCTCCGTCAGCACGAGTGCCGCGAAGTCGGCACGCGCCACGTGCGCGCTTGCGAGGCAGACACGCTCGCCCCCGTCGCTCGCATACACGTTGAAGACGATGGCGCCCACATGACGCAGCGGGTCGGCCGAGAACAATTCATGGAGCGAGCGCAACACGATCTGGCGCAACGCACTGGCATAGACCTGCGCACGCATCGCCTCACCCGCCGGCACGCCTTGCACGGTCGCGTCCGCCGCGTTGTAGTGGTAATCGAGGGCAATGGGCACGGCGGCATCGAGCGTCGGCACGTCGTAGCCAATGGCCAGCAACTTGTGCGTCTCGACGTAATGCGCGGCGAGTGTCTGCGTGAAGGCTTCCGGATATGGGCTTCGGCTGAGCACGATGCGTGCATAGCCAGTCACGGCCGCCGCTTCGCCGCGCAGCAAAGCGCCCTCGAAGTCGGCCACCGCCGCGTTGTGACGCGCACTCTCGGCTCGCGCAGCCTCGGTGGCCTTTTGCTGCGCGATCTGGAGAATCATCGATCCTTGCGTGCGACGGATCTTCGATGCTTCGTACTCCCGTTCGGTATGCACGAATTCGCTACGCGCCTTGGCGACGGCCTGCTCATAACGGCCAGACGCTCCCGGCATGGCCAGCGCCAACCGCCCCGGCTTTTCGGGCGCAAAGGCTTCCCACTCGGGTTTGGGCAGGACTTTCGGGAGATGGCGCGTGTCGAGCACCGGCGGCGTGTTGCGCGCCCGCAGATCGGCCGGCGGAATCCGCAGGTCGCGAGCAAGGCCGTCGGCCAGCAAACGCTCCAGCCTCGCCATTTCGAACCTGGCGCGAGCGCCCTGCGCAGCCGCCTCCGCCTGACGCCAGGCCAGATGCAGACGCTCGCCTGCCGCCGCGTCGCCCGCAGGCGCTTCTTCCCAGGCGCGCTGCGCCTGATCCAACGCACGGACTTCCGCCAGCGAACGCGCCTGCGATTGCGCGTGCTGCTGCTCGCGCAAGTGCGCGGCGCGCCAGAACTCGCGCGCCAGTCGATCGATGATGCTCTCGAATCCCCGGTTCACTACTGCCCCCGCATGCAATTTTGATTTTGTTTTGTCCCGCGAACTACCATCCAACCCTATCCGACATTTATGTAGGGGACGATTGTAGGACGTTGCCCCACTTTGCCGCAAAAAAATCTTTGATTCTCAAGACATCCGGACATGTTACGCATACAACGCTCTGCGCTTCGCCGTCATCAAATCGCCATCGCCGCGGCGCACGATGCGCACGACGGTCACGCCGCTCGGTTCATCTGTCGAACCGCGCTCAACGCTGCGTGGACGCCCGGACTTTGGGATCGGGACATCCACCACGCATCGATGACGACTACCATGACGCCGGCTCATCGCATGTTGATTCCCCCCATTTCCTGAAATCGCGTCATGACTGAACTCGCTCCGAACGCCGCGTCACCGACACCGCCGACACTCCCATCCCACCGGACCGCCCCGAACCCGACCTCCACGCCCTGTCTGCGCACCGCCCTGTGGAGCGCGCTGGGGTGCCTGCTGCTCGCACTCGTTGCCATCCCCTGGGTTGACCGGCCTGTCGTCGACTTCGCCCATGCCCACACGCAGGGCACGCCCTGGATTCAGCACATCGCCGAGTTGCCGGCACCGCTGTTCGTCGCGGCATGGCCGGCGTTTCTGATCATCGGTGCGGTGCTGTTCTTCCGTCGTCGGCTGCCGTCATGGGCCGTGTCGCTGTGGCTTGCGGCCGGTGCCGTCGGCGTGAGCAGCCTGGCGAAGCAGGCCTTGAAATACGTCTTCGGCCGCACGTGGCCCGCCACGTGGATTCATGAGAATCCGTCGTATCTGCGCGACGGCGTTTTCGAGTTCAAATTCTTCGCGAGCAACTACGCCTATGCGTCGTTCCCGTCGGGACACCTCACCGTGATGCTCGCCTTCACGACCGTGCTCGCGCTGCGTCACCGCGTGCTTCGCGTGCCTTGCGCGATCGCCATCGCGCTCACGACTTTCGGCCAGCTCGCCTCCGCCTATCACTGGACGAGCGACGCGCTGGCGGGTGCCGCACTGGGCATCACCGTAGGCGCATTGTTCGTGGCGGCGTGGCAGTGCTGGCAGGCGGGACATCACGCCTGAGCCGTCAATGAGCGGTGCATAGGGTCGCGGTGGGCCGCCCCATCAGGGCGCCCCACCTGCCGTACGCATCATCGGAAGCACGGCGCCCGTTCATCTCGCGACGGGATCGCCGCATAATGTCGGCGGAAAACAAGAAACCATGACCGTCGATCCCTCGCTTCATTTCATTCCCCTGATTCTCGGCGCCTGCATCGCCGGCTTCGTGCAAGGCCTGTCGGGCTTCGCCTTCAGTCTCGTCGCCCTGTCCTTCTGGGCGTGGTCGCTGCCGCCCACGCTGGCGGGTCCGCTCGCGGCTTTCTGCTCCCTCATCGGTCAGTTGCTCGGGTTGCGGGCCGCGCGTCGCGCCGTGCCGTTGAGCCGACTCGCACCGTTCGTGCTTTGCGGTCTGGTCGGCGTGCCTGTCGGCGTATGGATCCTGCGCTACCTCGATCCGGTGTGGTTCCGGGCCGGCATCGGCGCGATCCTCGTGGTCTACTGCACGCTGCTTTTGCTGGCTTCGCGCCTGCCACGCATTCAACATGGCGGACGCGCGGCAGATGGCGTCGTCGGCTTCGTCGGCGGGGTGATGGGCGGCATCGGCGGGCTCGTGGGCGTGGTGCCGACGCTGTGGTGCACGCTGCGCGGCTGGGACAAGGACATGCAGCGCGCCGTCATGCAGATCTTCTTCATCGTGATGCACACGCTGACCATCACGCTCTACGCCGTGCATGGCGTAATCACCGCGCAGACGCTGCACGTCTTCGCCATTGCCGTGCCCTCGATGATCCTGCCCACACTTGCGGGCGCATGGGCCTACCAGTTCCTCTCGGATCATGCCTTCCGGCGCATGGTGCTCGCACTGCTGGCCTGCTCCGGCGTGACGCTGCTCGTCGGTACGGTGCCGGAACTGTTCTCGCGCTGAAGGCATTCCGGCCAAGCCAGCGCATACCGGCACAAGCCAGCACAAACGGGCATCAGGGTCCGGCGTTAGGATGGCGATTGTGGATGGGAAACGTCCCAGCCGCGCTCGCCAACTCATCCGCCGGGCTTGCCCCCGCCCCTTGCCATGGCTGCCGTTGCCTCGTTTCTCGATCGTGCTGCCGCAGGCAATGCGCTGGCCGAAGTCCTCGCCGCCCATGAACTACTCGCGCGCTGCGCCCCGCCGCTTGTCCTTGCCATTCCGCGCGGCGGCGTACCGGTGGCCATGCCCATCGCCCGTCAGCTCAATGGCACGCTCGACGTCCTGCTCGCGCACAAACTGCGCGCGCCCCATCAGGCCGAACTGGCGGTCGGTGCGGTCGATGAGTTCGGCGGCATCTTCCTTGCCGACCATGCGCTCTCGCTCGGCGCGACCGGCACATACCTCTCGCATGAAAGCGCCCGGCAGCGCGCGTTGATCCAGCAGCGGCGCCAGGCCTACACCCCGGGACGCGGTGCGCCGCACGTGGCGGGGCGTCCGGTCGTGCTGGTCGACGACGGCATCGCGACCGGCGCCACCATGACAGCGGCGCTGCGGGCGATGCGGCGTCTGGGTGCGACGCCTCTCGTCGCATGTGCGCCGGTCGGGGCGCGTGAGGCCATCGCCCGCCTCGCCAAGCTCGCCGACGCCGTCGTCTGCCTCGAAACCCCGCAACCGTTCTATGCCGTCAGCATCGCGTACAGCGACTTTGCGCAGACGGACGACGCGACGGTCATTGCCTTGCTCGCCATGGCGGCGGACCGCCCCTGACGCGTCGTCGGCCCATGCCGGCGAGGGGCATCGTCGCCAATGGCATCCGCTGGCGATAGCGCTCACGCCGGCCGTAGCGGCACACCCTGCGATTGCACTACACTTGAGCCTGCTGCACGCCACGGCCCACGCCGGGGACTCACGTGCCGTTTGCGCCGCCTCTTGCCCATCAGTTTCGACGGAGCTTGTGATGACGACGTCCCTCATTCTCAACGTGATCGGTCCGGATCGCCCCGGTCTGGTCAATGCCATTGCCGATCGTGCCACCGCTGCCGGCGCCAACTGGCTCGAAAGCCGTCTCGCCAATCTTGCCGGCCAGTTCGCCGGCATCATCCATCTGCAAGTCCCGGACAATCAGGCCGACGCGCTCACGCAAGCCATGCACGGGCTGGAGACGCAAGGCCTGCAAATCTCCGTGACGCGCGCGCAAAGCGCCGCTGCGGATCCGGCGGCCCGCATGCTTCAGCTCGATCTCGTCGGCCAGGACCACCCCGGTATCGTCAAGGAAATCTCTCACGTGCTCTTCACGCGCGGCATCTCCATCGACGAACTCGCGACGGAATGTGTCGAGGGGTCGATGTCGGGCGGCACGCTCTTTCGTGCGACCGCGCGGCTTCATGTGCCCGCCAGCGTGAGCACCGAGTCGCTGCGCGAAATTCTCGAAAGCCTTGCCGACGACCTGATGGTCGATGTCGAACTCGATTCGCCTGCCGGTGCGTGAGCGCGCACCGATGAAGCGAGCCTTCCTGATTCTGCTGGGGGCGGTGGCGATCATCGCCCTGCTCTCGTTGCTGCCGCTGCCGTTCGAGCGCAAGACCCACGTCGTGAGCGTGGCCACGTTGCGCGCGCCCCCACAAGCGGTCTACGACTACGCCACCACACCGGCGAACTGGCCGAAGTGGCATCCGGCGTCGCTGGCCGTGCAAGGCGAAACCGATCATCCGCTAAAGCTTGGGGATGAAGTGGCGGAAGAGTTTCGGCTCGCGGGCCGTCACGGCATTCTTCACTGGCGGGTGGTCGAGGCGAAGCCGCCGTACGAATGGCGTATCGAAGGCGAGATGAACCGACGCCCGTCGGGAGAAGTGCGCTACAAGATCACCCCGGACGGCACCGGCACCCGCTTCGAGCGCGACTTCATCTATCGCACGCCGAATCTGCTGTTCCTGATTCTCGATCCGATTTTCATCGGACCGCGCATGCGTGCCGAATCCGCGCAGGGCGCGAAGCAGCTCGAACAGATCTTCGAAGCGCTCACGCCGGCCGATCCCTCTGCACCGTTACCGGCTTCGCGCGAGGGTGCCGCGAGCGCAGCGACGGCGCAGTGACGCAACAGCGCGGTAGCGCAGATGCGGCGCACCGGTGGCGCGGCGCGGGCATCGGCACAGTCTTCACCGTGCCGGCGTCCGCCCCTGCGCTATGCCATCGCTGACGCGTTCTTACTCGTTGAAGGTTGCCGCCATCGTCTCGGCGGCGTCCCGGAGTTCGGGCAGGAAGGTCATGAGCTTGTCGAGCGTGCAGTGCTGCGCGCTCGCCTGCACCGCGATGGCGGCGCACGCACGATTGCGATCGAGCATCACCGGTACGGCGACGGCGATCATCCCCGGCACGTGCTCCTCGTTGTTGGTCCCCACGCGACGCTTGCGTGTCTCGCCCAACTCATCACGCAAGTCTTCCAGATCGGTGATGGTGTTCTCCGCGCGCGGCCGCAACGGCAGGTGCGCGATCAGCTTTTCGCGTCGCGCCCGGGGCAGGAAGGCGAGCAGCAACTTGCCGCTGGCCGTGCAGTGCAACGGCACACGCGAGCCGGGCGACAGCTTGAGCTGGCGCGACCAGTCGGTCTCCACGCGGTCGAGGTAGACGAGGTCGTCGCCCGAGAGCATCGACAGGTTACAGGTTTCCCCGAGCTTGTCGACCAACTGCTGAAGCACCGCATGACGTGCTGCCGCCGGCCCCACGTGCATCAGGGCATTGACGGCCATCGCCCGTACCCGCGAAGACGGCTCGTAGTGACGGCTCCCCGCCTCGCGCGTGACGAGCCAGGCGGCTTCGAGCTGCTTGAGAATGCGATGCACCGTCTGCTTGGGCAGACCGATCGCGGCGACAATCTCCGCGAGTGTCATCGGCGCGCCAGAGGCGCTGAGAATTTCCAGAATGCGAAATGCGCGGACGGCCGCGGCGTTCGACTGATTGCTCATGTCGGTTGGATCTCGGGTTCGAGTTGTGTTCTAGATCGTTATCGATCGCGGCAGCCTCCCTACACTCCTACGTCGACACGCCACCGCCCCAGCCCGCTCCCAAGCTGCCACGCCGCCGTGCCGCCGCGCCATATCACCGCGACGTCCCGTTTTCCGCATTCTAGTGCGAATCGTCTATTCCGACGATTGCAGACAAACCCGGAGATATTCCGAATATTTGATACCTCAGCCGCATAAACAAAGACGGGCGGACGGGGCCGGCACATTGCCGTCCGCCGTCCGCCCGCCTTCGCGGGTTCCCGCCGATGTGTGCTGACAACGGGCTTATGCCTTGCCCGACAGCACGCGCAGGCGGTGAATCAGGCTCGACGTGTCCCAGCGCGATCCGCCCAGCGCCTGAACGTCGCCGTAGAACTGGTCGACGAGCGCCGTGACCGGCAGTGATACACCGTTGCGCTGCGCTTCGGCCAGACACAGCCCTAAGTCCTTGCGCATCCAGTCCACGGCGAAACCGTAGTCGAACTTGCCGTCGATCATCGTCTGACCGCGGTTATCCATCTGCCAGCTCGCGGCCGCGCCCTTGTTGATGACGTCGAGCACCAGCGGCATATCCAGCCCGGCGCGCTGGCCGAAGTTGATCGCCTCCGACAGCCCCTGCACCAGACCGGCGATGCAGATCTGATTGACCATCTTGGCCAACTGACCGGCACCGGCCTCGCCAATGCGGGTGACGGCACGCCCGTACGCGCCGAGCGTGGCCGCCACGCGGTCGAACGCCGGCGCATCGCCGCCGCACATGATCGTGAGTACGCCGTTCTTGGCGCCGGCTTCGCCGCCCGAGACCGGGGCGTCGACGAAGTGCAGTCCCTTCTCGCGGGCGACGGCATAGAGTTCGCGTGCCACGTCGGCCGAGGCGGTGGTGTGATCGACGAAGACGGCATCCGCCTTCATCCCTGCAAATGCACCATGCTCGCCGAGCACGATGCTGCGCAGGTCATCATCGTTGCCCACGCAGGCGGCGACGATGTCGGCGTCGCGCACCGCTTCGGCCGGCGTGGCCGCCGCCGCGCCACCGTATTCCTTGGCCCATTGCTGTGCCTTCGCAGCCGTGCGGTTATAGACCGTAACCGTATGACCGGCGCGTTGCAGGTGACCGGCCATCGGATAACCCATCACGCCGAGACCGAGGAAGGCGACGCGAAGGGAGACGGGCGCGGAAGATTGCGTTGTAGGGGAAGTCAATTCAGGGGCCTCGCAGGTGGATGCATGGTGGGAGGCCGCAGGGCACGCACTGCGTCGTGCGCACACGGCGGTCTCGTCTGAAATACAGGGGGCTTGCGAGCCGTCATTATAGAGATGGGCCACGCGCCCACGCCAGCGCAATCCCCCGTCACACGGGGCATCGGCGACGTTTCGCCCCAGTTTGGTGCGCCACTGGGGTTTCAATAATCGCTCGTAAACATTCATTGTCCCGCCGGTTTGAAAAATTGTGTTTCCGTGACTGGCGTTACTGCTCCGTTCCGATACAATGCGCGGCATGGCTGATTTTGATACCAGTTGGTCAATTCGCGTTTACTACGAGGACACCGACGCCGGCGGCGTCGTCTTCTACGCCAACTATCTAAAATTCTTCGAACGGGCCCGAACCGAGTGGCTCCGTTCGCTTGGCATCGAGCAACTTGAACTGGCCCGCAATACCGGAATGATCTTTATTGTGCGCGCCACGGCACTCGATTACATGAGCCCTGCCCGCCTCGACGATCTCGTTGTCATCAAGAGCCGCATCGAGCGCGTTGGCGGCGCCTCCGTCGACTTCCTCCAGGAAGCCTGGCGCGACGCCCCCGACGGCACCAGCGAACTGTTGGCGCGCGGCAGCATCAAAATCGGCTGTGTGACCGCGCAGACGTTGCGCCCCGGCAAGATTCCGCCGCACGTTCGTCTCGCCATGCAGTCGGCCGCTACGGCGGCCAACGCCTCGGCCCAGGTGCCTGCCCGTCCGGCAGCCGCCTGAAGCCAGGGATAAAAATTCCGGTCAGTCAATAACCACACCATGCCCGATCAAGACCTTTCCATCATTTCGCTGGTCATGCATGCCAGCGTGCTCGCCCAGGCAGTCATGGGCCTGCTGCTGCTGCTCTCGCTGCTTTCGTGGACGCATATTTTTCGCAAGATCTTCGCGATCCGGCGCGCCCGCACCCAGACCGAGCGTTTCGAGCGTGATTTCTGGTCGGGTGGCGATCTTCAGGCGCTGTATCAGAGCGCCCTGAACAACCGTCATCAGACGGGCTCGCTCGAACGCATCTTCGAATCGGGCATGCGCGAATACATCAAGGCAAGCGAAAAGGGTCTGAACGACCCGCACGCGATTCTCGATGGTGCACGCCGTGCCATGCGCGCCTGCTATCAACGTGAAATGGACGCACTCGAAGCCAATCTGCCGTTCCTCGCGTCGGTCGGTTCGGTCAGCCCGTACATTGGTCTGTTCGGGACGGTGTGGGGTATCATGAACGCATTCCGCGGCCTCTCGAACGTGCAGCAAGCCACGCTCGCCAATGTGGCGCCGGGCATTGCGGAAGCGCTGGTGGCCACGGCCATCGGTCTGTTCGCCGCTATCCCTGCCGTGGTTGCCTACAACCGCTTCGCCACCGACATCGACCGGCTGTCGATCCGCTTCGAAAGCTTCGTCGAAGAATTCTCCAACATCCTGCAACGGCAGATTCACTAAGCACTCCGGGAGCGCCGAGACATGGCAGGTTCTATGCGCAACGCTCGCCGCGGCCGTCGCGCCATGGCGGACATCAACGTCGTGCCGTACATCGACGTGATGTTGGTGCTGCTCGTCATTTTCATGGTGGCGGCCCCGCTGGTCGCGCCGTCGATCGTCAATCTGCCGAGCGTCGCCAACGCGAGCCCGCAGCAGCAGACGCCGCCGGTGGTCGTCAATATCGAAGCGGACAATCGCATGCTGGTGCGCTACAAGGATGGTGAGAACACCATCGAGCAGCGCATGAGCGCGGGCGATCTAACCGGGTTCCTGCAAGGCCGTCAGGCCGCGAACCCGGATCAGCCGGTCGTCATCGCCGCCGACAAGTCGGTGCGGTACGAAATCGTCATGAACGTGATGTCCGATCTCAAGGCTCAGGGCGTGAAGCGCGTGGGCCTGCTCGTCAAGCAGAAATGAGTCGCACCGTCTCCCGTCAGGGCCGTCCCGATCGTCCCATCGGTCCGCACAATAGCGAACGCGGCACGGGGCGGGCTTTCCTCCTCGCGCTGCTCATGCACGCGCTGTTGTTCGCGCTGCTTTTCTACGGCATGCGCTGGCAGAACAGTTCGCCCGCCGGTTCCGAAGCGGAGTTGTGGACGCCCTCCGAAGTGGCCGAACCGACCCCGCCGGTCGTGACGCCGCCGCCCACACCGGCGCCGCCGGCCGTGGCCGCCCCCACGCCGCCGGCCGAAGACGCCGACATCGCCCTCCAGCAAAAGAAGCGCAAGCAGGAACAACAGGCCGCCGAACAGGCTCGGCTGCTTGAGGCACAGCAGGAAAAAGCCCGTCAGGAAGCGCTCAGGCAGAAGCAGCTCGCCGAGCAGCAGGCCGCCGCCGAACTGGCGCGCAAGAAGGCCGCCGACGAGGCCGCTCGCCAGCAGAAGCTGGCCGATCAAAAGAAGGCTGACGATCAGAAGCGTCAGAAGGAAGAAGAGGCCAAGAAGGCCGAACAGCTCAAGCAGCAGCAACTGGCGGACGCGCAGAAGAAGGCCGACGCCGAGAAGAAGGCTGCCGAAGACAAGGCAGCCAAGGCCAAGGCTGCGAAGGAAGCGGCAGCGCAAAAGGCGGCAGATGCGGCACGCGCCGACCGTCTGGCCTCGTTGCGCGGCATGGCAGGTGGCACGCCGGGCGCGACCGGTAACGGTCTGGGCTCGCAGGCAGGCGGTACCGGCTCGGGCGCCGGCGGCACGGCATCGGCGGGCTACGCCGATCGCGTGCGCGCCAAGGTCAAGCCGAATATCGCGTATGGCGGCGACACCGAGGGCAATCCCACGGCTGTCGTTGCAGTGCGTCTTGCTCCGGATGGCAGCGTACTTTCGATGCAGCTGGTCAAGTCCAGCGGCAATCCCGCCTGGGATGCCGCCGTGCAGGCCGCCATCACCAAATCCGATCCGTTGCCGCGCGACACGAACGGCAAAGCCCCCCCGAGCGTCAACCTGCGCTTTAGCCCGAAAGGCTGAGTGTGTTGTCAAACGGGAACGAAAACCGAGCAGTGCGAGTCCATTTTCATTCGAATGTGGTAAAAATGCCCCTTGCACCGCGTAACTGACCAATCGAACGCATGCGAATCTCCAGTCAATATGCATGGCGTGCGCTGGTGGCCACCTGGCTCACCGCGGCTTGCACGATCGCCCATGCGCAGACACCGCTGACCGTCGACATCACGGGTGTCGGTTCCAACCGCTACCCGATCGCCGTGTCGAACTTCAAGGGCACCGCGCCGACGGACATCGTCTCCGTCGTCAAGGCTGACCTGAGCAACAGCGGCCGCTTCAACCAGATCGACACGGGCGGCGCAACCGTCGGTGTCGACGATTCGGTCGATCTCGGCACGTGGCGGGCCAAGGGTGCGAACGCCTTCGTCTCCGGCACCATCGTTCCCCAGGGCAACGGCAACTTCCAGGTCAGCTTCCGTCTCTACGACGCCGTGAACGGCCAACCGCTCGGCGGGCTGGCCCTCACCTCGTCGCAGGCGAACCTGCGCCTGACCGCGCACAAGATCGCCGATTACATCTATCAGAAGCTGCTGGGCGACCGGGGCGTGTTCGCCACGCGTCTGTCGTACGTGCTGCATAACGGCCCGAACTACCAGTTGCAGATTTCGGATTCGGACGGTCAGGACGCGCGCGTCGCGCTCAACAGCCGCGAGCCGATCATCTCGCCGGCCTGGTCTCCGGACGGCACCAAGGTGGCCTACGTCTCGTTCGAAAAGCGCAAGCCGGTCGTGTACATCCACGATCTGCCGACCGGCCGCCGCGCCGTGCTGGCCAACGAGAAGGGCAACAACTCGGCGCCGTCCTGGTCGCCGGACGGCAGCAAGCTCGCCGTGGCCCTCTCGCGTGACGGCAACACGCAGATCTATCAGGTCAACGCCAACGGCGGTGGCCTCAAGCGTCTGTCGCGCAGCGGCGCGATCGACACCGAACCGCAGTATTCCCCGGACGGCAAATGGATTTTCTTCACGAGCGATCGTGGAGGTGGTCCGCAGATCTACAAGATGCCGGCCGGTGGCGAGAGTGAAGGCGCCGCGCAGCGCGTCACCTTCAAGGGGAGTTACAACGTCAGCCCGCGAATCAGTCCCGACGGCAAGTTGCTCGCGTTCATCGCGCGTCAGGGTGGCGGATTCAAGCTGTGCGTGCAGGATATGAGTACTGGCGATGTTACGGCTCTGACCGACACCAGCCACGACGAGTCACCGAGTTTTGCCGCAAACGGCAAGTACATTCTCTATGCAACGCAATCGGGGGGCCGAAAGGTCCTCGCGGCAGTCTCGGTGGACGGGCAAACCCGGCAGATTCTTCAGGTTCGGGGAGGGGAAGTTCGCGAACCCTCCTGGGGCCCTTTTATGCAATAACATCAACAGCAACATCACTCGGAGGCTCACATGAGTTCCCTGCTTCGTAATATCCTCGCCATCTCTTCGCTGGCCGCTCTGGCCGCTTGCTCATCGGGTGTGAAGCTTGACGACCAGGCTAACGCCAACAAGGGTCAGACCACGACCGACGCCCGCGCTGTCGCCCCTGTCGACGCCTCGGCCGACGAACTGAACAACCCGAACGGCCCGCTCGCCAAGCGCAGCGTGTACTTCGGTTTCGATTCGTACAACGTCGATTCGCAATACACCCCGCTGCTCCAGGCACACGCTGGCTTCCTGGCCAAGTACTCGCAACGTCACGTGCTGCTCCAGGGCAACACCGACCCGCGCGGTACGAGCGAGTACAACCTGGCCCTGGGTCAGAAGCGTGCTGAAGCCGTGCTGAAGGCCATGACGGCACTGGGCGCCAACACCAACCAGATGGAAGCCGTGTCGCTGGGCAAGGAAAAGGCTACGGGTACCGACGAAGCCACCTGGGCTCAAGACCGTCGCGTCGATCTGGCTTATTGATTGAATCGTCATGACGTCTCGTTTGCTTAAAAACATGATCTGCGCGGTGACGCTCGGCACTTCGGTGCTGAGCCCGCTCGCGCATGCCGGATTGTTCGACGACGACGAGGCGCGCAAAGCGATCCTCGATATCCGCAGCCGTCTGGATTCGGACAAGCAGCGGATCGAGGGGCTCACGCGCAACGTGCTGGATTTGAACAACCAGATCCAGCAGTTGCAACGTGATCTGGCCGACCAGCGCGGCCAGAACGAGGATCTGAAGAACCAGCTTGCGAACCTGCAACAGAGTCAAAAGGATTTCTACACCGACCTCGATGGTCGTCTGAAGAAATTCGAACCGCAGCAGATGACCGTCGGCGGCGTGACAGGCACCGTCCAACCGGGCGAGAAAGATGTCTTTGACGCCGCGCTGACGAAATTCCGCAACGGTGACTACAAGGGTGCGCAAACGGATTTCCGGACCTTCTCGGCGAAGTATCCCGCCAGCCCGTATCAACCCGAAGCACAGTTCTGGCTTGGCAATGCGCAGTATGCCAACAAGGATCTGAAGGGGTCGACTGCGACGCTGCAAGGGATCGTGACGAAGTACCCGACGAGCCCGAAGGCTGCCGAGGCCATGCTGGCAATCGCCAGCAACCAGGCGGAATCCGGGCAGACTGCGGCAGCGAAGAAAACGTTGCAGGATTTGGTGGCCCGGTACCCGGACAGCGAATCGGCAGCGGAGGCCAAGAAGCGTGCGGCCAAGCTGAAGTAAGACGCCCTGCGGGAGGTTGCGCGAACCAATCTTCCGTATGAGGTCACTCGTCAAACGAACGACGCCGCCTTTGGGCGGCGTTGTCGTTTCTGGCGTCTCGCGAGACCTCAAGTAGAATACGGACTTTCCAAACGTTCGAGGCGCGGCGTCTCAGGGGATGCGTGTGGGCGCACAGTCGCCGGCACGTCACGGCGACCGCACCCGCGATGTGATCGTGCACTGGCTGCGCGGCACGTCTGATAACAACAAAGCCGGCGGCGCCCCGCTGCCCGCGACAATGCATCGAACGGCCGGGCACGGCCGCTATCGTCTTCTCGCCTCATGACCGACGTCGATCTCACCGCCCTCTCCCACACTGTCGTGTGGCTCACCTTCGGCCTGGCCTTCGTGTTCGGTGCCGTGCTCCAGCGCACGCACTTCTGCACGATGGGTGCGCTGTCCGATATCGTCAACATCGGCGACTGGAACCGCATGCGCATGTGGTGGCTGGCCATCGGTGTCGCCACCATCGGCACCGGCGTCATGGCGTCGCTCGGCATCATCGATCCGGTCAAGGCGATATACACCACGCCGCGCTTCACGTGGCTGTCGTACCTCGTCGGTGGATGGTGTTTCGGCGTGGGTATGGTGCTGGCCTCCGGGTGCGGCAGCAAGACACTGGTGCGGATCGGCGGCGGCAATCTGAAGTCGCTGCTCGTCTTCGTGATGATCGGCGTATCGGCGTACATGACGCTCAAGGGCTTGTTCGCCGTCTTCCGTGTTGCGGCGCTCGACAGCGTGCAAACGACATTCGCCACGTCGCAGGATCTGCCGACGTTGCTGGGGGGCCTGTTCGGTGGCGATGTGCACCGCGCGCAGCTCATCCTCGGTCTGGTAATCGGCGGCGCGTTCGTGATTGCGGCTGTCGGGCGTCGTGAGTTCTGGACGTTCGACAACTGGCTCGGCGGGTTGGTCGTGGGTGCGATCATCGTCGCGCTCTGGTATGTGTCGGGCAAGATCGGTTACGTGGCGGAGAATCCGAACACGCTCGAAGAGAGTTTCGTTGCGACGAACTCGGGCAAGATGGAAGCCCTGTCGTTCGTCTCGCCGCTGGCCTACACGCTGTACTGGCTGATGATGTGGAGCGACACGAGCAACGTCATCACGCTGGGGATTTCGAGCGTGCTGGGCGTGATTGCCGGATCGTTCGTGTACGCGCTGGTGTCGCGCAACTTCCGCTGGGAAGGTTTTCAGGGAACGGAAGACACGGCGAACCACATGGTCGGTGGCGTGCTGATGGGTTTTGGCGGTGTGACGGCGTTGGGCTGCACCGTGGGTCAGGGATTGTCGGGCGTATCGACGCTGGCGGTCGGGTCGTTCGTCGCGATTGCGGCGATTCTGGCGGGCGGCGTCTGCGCGTTCAAATATCAGATGTGGCGCATTGAGCGCAGCGTTTGAGCGAAATTCGCGCGCAACTGCGTGAAAAGCCCCGGAAACGGACACATCTGCGTCACAGAAGTCTTGACACTATAACGACTGCGACGCTATAATCTTTTTCTTCGTTGGGTCGTTAGCTCAGTTGGTAGAGCAGCGGACTTTTAATCCGTTGGTCGCAGGTTCGAATCCTGCACGGCCTACCAGAATACAGAAGGGGTTGCGAGAAATCGCAACCCCTTTTCGTTTTCCGCAATCCATGCGGCTTTCCGCAAAGCTTGCCACCGGCATCACGCCACAAGCATGTGATGTGATGCAGCGTAGTCGCGCAAGACATCTTGATGCGAGTTTGCCAGCCACTCCCCGTGGCCTTGAATGCCTCGATGACCTCTCGATCAACTCGCATGTTCAACGTCACTTTTCTCTGATCGACAGGCAACACTGGGCGACCGCGGCGTTTCAGGATGGCCTCGGCACGCGTCTTTCCCAAAGCCTCCGACAGCACTTCGCGTGCGGGTCGCATCTTTCGCAGTTGTGCCGGTGACAACGGGGGCTCCCATTGACGGGGTGCCCCATCATTGCAGCAACGTTAGTGCCAGAGCTTCAGCAAAGTCCGAATCGTGATCAAAGGTCTTAGAACACCACACCGAGTCGCTCGGCAAGCACCCGCCTGGCATACGCCTGCGTCCTCTGCCATGAAAAAATTCAGATAAGCCTCACGTTCATTAGACACGCGGAGAGGTTTAGGACAGTGGTTTCGCCACCGCGTCACTGCACCGTCCGGCTATACCCCCTGAGCTTCGGCAGCATCTCCTCATACACAGCAGGGTTCCCTGCCACGATTTCGCCCAGTTGCAGGAAGGCGTCGCCGCCGGCGTAGTCGCCCACGCGGCCGCCGGCCTCCGTGATGAGCAAGCTGCCCGCCGCCATGTCCCACGCGTTCACGCCCTGCTCGAAGAAGCCATCCAGACGCCCCGCCGCAACGTTCGCCAGATCCAGCGCACACGCCCCCGGGCGACGCAGCCCCGCACACGCCCGGCTCATCTCCACGAACAACCGCGTGTAAGCCTCGATATCGTCCGTCTCGCGGAACGGGAAGCCCGTACCGATCAACCCATCGGCCAACTGGCGACGTCCCCCCACACGCATCGGCTGTTCGTTCAGAAACGCGCCACCCCCGCGCGTCGCCGTGAACAGTTCGTTGCTGTTCGGGTCGTAGACCACCGCGTGCGTCACCAACCCGCGATACGCCAACGCAATCGACACGCAGTAATACGGAAAGCCGTGGATGAAGTTTGTCGTGCCGTCCAGCGGATCGATAATCCACTGAAAATCGGAAAGGCCGTCCGCGCCCGCCGACCGCCCCGACTCCTCAGCCAGTATCGCGTGACCCGGATACGCCGCCCTCACCGTTTCGATGATCGCGGCCTCCGACGCCCGGTCCACCTGGGTGACGAAATCGTTGTGCTGCTTCTTGCTCACGGTGAGCCGATGACGTTCGGCCGACGCGCGATGGATGATCTGCGCAGCGCTGATAGCGGCGTTGACCGCAACATTAAGCATGGGGTGCATGGAACGAAATCCTGATGAAGCACGGCCGCACGGGCCGTCTGATAGACGAAATTACGTAAAACTGGAGAGCGCGACACCGCGTCACGACGTTCCCGGACATGAAGCCTCACCACTCGCCGATACCTGGCACCAACGCGTCGCGCTACCCGCATCGCCAGTGTTGTCGGCGTTGCCGGCGTTGCCATCCTCCCGCGCATCGCTCGCGCTAAGGGCATCGCAGACATCTCCGACATTGCGCGCCACCAACGCCCGAACCAGCGACCAGTCCGCGCGCTCGCAGAAGTCGATCATCATCGTGCCGCACGGCCCGAGATAACCTTCGAGACGCGCCGTCAACATGTCGTTGATCCCCCGTTGTTCGGGCCGCACGCCGCCGCACGCCACGCGCAAGGGATTCGCCCCCATGCCGGTGCCGCTGCAAAAACTGATCACCCAGCGGGTCTCCGCCATCGCTTCAGTGCGTGAGAGCAACGCGTCGATCTGACGGAACTTGTAATCGATGGCGGCCTCAATCGGCACACGATATTCGTCCTGAATCGAAAACGATGCCCCTGCCCGCCCGATATCGAATGTCGCATTGTCCGGCCATTCGGTGAGATCGATGCCGAGCGGCGTCGCACTGGCAAAGCGGCGCAGCAGCACGATCGAGCCTCTGACATCTCCCAGACGCGGTATCGTGTCGCCCAGAAACCAGCGAACGTGTTCCGCGTAGCGCTCGACATACGACGCAAAGGTCTGCGCAAAGCTGCGCGTACAATGCCGGTCGCCGCACTCGTCCTTGACGAACATCACGATGCACTCGCCGGGATACCTCGCGAAGAACGCCGCACAGGTCGCCAGAACATCGTCGAACATCAGCCCCAACGGAATTCGCTGGTGATTGATGTGAAAGACATCGTCTTCATGACGGCAGCGAATGTCGAGCACCCGGACGCCGCACGCCAACTGCACGGCCAGACTCGCACCCTGCGTCTTCGCCAACGCATCGTCGACGGTGTAGGCACAGGTGTCGTGGCTACCGGGCAACGTCAGACGATGCAGCGCAATGTCGTCGGGCAGCCGCGTCATCCAGCCGACCGTTTCGTTGGGTGTGCTTGCTGTCGTCAAACCATGTTCTGCCATCGTCGTGAAGGGAGATTCGCGTGTGACGGTGATGTCTTGCTGGTTCGTCATCTTTTTGCCCTTTTCTTCGGGCACGCTGCGCGAAGCAAGCTTTGCGTCCCCTAACTCGCCACGCCATGCCGAAGAAACAAACGTCCTGGGTTACTGCCGCCGATGTCGCGCGCCGCGCCGGCGTATCGCGTTCTGCCGTATCGCGTGCCTTCTCGCCGACGGCCAGCATCGCGCCCGAGACACGAGAGCGCGTGATGGAAGCCGCCCGCACACTTGGCTATCAGGTCAATCTGATCGCCCGCGAGATGATCATGCAGCGAAGCAGCATGATCGGTGTCGTTACCGCAGGGTTCGAAAACCCGTTCCGCGCCAAACTCCTCGCACAGATCATTGCCGCTCTCGGGCGCCACAAGCTCACCCCCATCGTGGTGAACGCCGAGGATCCGGTGCAGATTCAGCAATCACTCGACATGCTCCTGAGCTACCGGATCGGCGGCATCATCATGACGTCGGCCTCGCCGCCGCTCGGGCTCGCCCGTCAGTACCTCGAAGGCGAGATCCCCGTGGTGATGATCAACCGCGCGTCCAACCTGCCCGGTGCCGACGTCGCCGTCAGCGACAACGCCGCAGGCGCGACACTTGCGGCAAGCCTGCTGATCGACGCGGGTGCAACGCGCCTGGCCTTCGTCGGCCCGACCAAACCCAGTTACAACGGCAAGGCGCGCTGCGCCGGCTTCCTGCGCGCCACGCGCCAGTTCGCCGCCGTCAACGACGCCCTCGAGCACCCGGTCGAGACACATAGCACCCCGGCCGACACATACGAATGCGGTGTCGCCGCCGCGCACGCACTGCTGAGCCAGACCGCTCGCCCGGATGGCGTCTTCTGCTCGTCCGACCTGCTGGCGCTCGGCTTCATCGACACCGCGCGCCGTCATTACTCGATACGCGTGCCGGAAGACATTCGCATCGTGGGCTTCGACGACATTCCCGCCGCGGGCTACGACAACTATCGGCTCACCACGATCGCGCAAGACACCTACGCGCTGGCGGACACCGCGACCGACCTGCTCATCGACCGGATGAACGCGTTCTCCGGCGCCTCCCGAACACGCGTCGTGTCCGTCACCCCGATCGTGCGCGAGAGCTGCGGCTGAACACCGTCAGGCCTGCGCCTTCGCGCATGGATCACTGATCGATCACCTATCGATCACTTTAGTCCGCCCGAGAACCCGTGCAACAGATACCGCTGCACGTATCCGGCAACGGCCAGCGTGGGGAGCGACGCGATCATGCCCACGCTCATCAGATCCCCCCAATCGATGCCGTTTTCCGTCACATAGCCCGCCACCGCGAGAGGCAGCGTAAATCGACTCGGCGACGAGACGAACAGCAGCGCCAGCAAGAACTCGTTCCACGCGGCGATCAGCACGAAAATTGCAGTCGCCACCAGCCCCGGCGCGCAAAGCGGCAGCATGATGTGCACCAGCCGCTGGAACAGCCCGGCACCGTCGATGCACGCCGCTTCGTCGTAGTCGACCGGAATCTCCCGCACGAACGAGAGCAACATCCAGATCGCCAACGGCAGCGTGTAGACCTGATAGGCGAGCATCAGCCCGACTTCCGAATCGAGCAGATGCAGTGTCTTCGCCAGCGAAAACAACGGCACGGCGACCGTGATCGGCGGCATCAGCTTGACGGCCAGCACCAGCATCAGAAACATCACGTCGAGCCGCCCCGGAAAGCGCATGCGCACGAGCGCATAGGCCGCCGGGAACGCCAGCGTCAGCGATAGCAGCGTCGTGCCTGCGCTGACCAGCAGCGAATTGAGTACCTGACGACCGATGCCGCTCTCCCAGACCGTCTGGAAGTGCTGCAACGTCGGCGCGTGCGGCCACAGCGCGAGCGGATGGTCGAGACGCTCCAGCGACGGCGTGAACGCCGCGCCCAGCATCCAGACACACGGCAGCAGCATGAGCGCCAGCGCGGCGATGCGCAGCGTCCAGAGCACAGTGCGTTGCCCGGTCCGGCCGAATGCCGCCGAAGCCACCGAAGCCACCGAAGCCACCGAAGCCGGCGAGGTGAACACGGCAGACGTCGCAGACACGCACGGCACAGTGGCACCGGCAACCGGTGCATCACTGCGATTCATGGCCTGACTCATCGCGCCCCCGGCTTACGGATCGACAACCACACGTTCACCGAGACCAGCCCGGCGGCCACTAACAGCATCAACACCGATGCCGCGCTCGCCGGCCCCACGTTGAAGAATCGAAAACCGGTGTCGTAGACGTAGGTCGACAACGTCTGCGTCGCGTTGCCCGGACCACCGCCGGTTAGCGCATAGACCTTGTCGAACAGCTTGAACGTATCGATCGAGCGCAGCAGTAGCGCGAGCACGAACTGCGGCACGAGCAGCGGCAACGTGATGTCGCGCAGGCACTGCCACTCGCTTGCCCCATCGGTGCGGGCCGCCTCGTAGAGTTCGGGATCGATGGACTGAATGCCCGCGAGAATGATGAGAAACGCCATGGGCGTCCATTGCCAGACGTCGACGAGAATGAGCGACCAGATCGCCAGTCCCGGATCGGACAACCACTGCACGCCCGGCAACCCGAACTTCGCGAGCCCGGCATTCAGGAAACCACCGAAGTTCAGCCAGTTTCGCCAGATCGCCGAGCACACCAGCGTCGAGAGCATCATCGGCAGAATCAGCAGCGGCATGACGAAGCGCCGCCCGCGAAACGCCCGCGAGAACAGCAACGCCAGCGCACCGCCGAGCACCACTTCACACACCGACGCCACGACCGTGAAGTGCATCGTGTTGAAGAAGCTGGCCGAGAAGTTGTCGTCGGCGAGCACCGTGCGATAGTTCGCCAGCCCGGCGAACGCCCGACGCCCCGACGCGTAGTCGACGTTGAAAAACGAATCGGCCAGCACTCGCAGCACCGGGTACAGCGCCAGCACCCCAATGACGAGTAACGCCGGCCCAACGAGCCAGACCAACGGCAGCCAGCGACGCACAGCATTCATGGAATCGTCGAAGTCCGTATCGCGTCGTTAATTGACCGCAGTGGCCGCAGCCGCAAGCACCGGCGCGATCTTCTGCGACGCCTGGCGCAGCGCGGCTTCCGGCGTGAGCTGGCCCGTCAGCACGAGTTGCAGCGCATCGCCCAGCAGGCTCTCGATCTGCTCCCAGTGCTTCACACGCGGACGTGCACGCCCCGCCTCCAGCGCCTTGAGCTGATCCGGATACCAGCGGAACTGCTTCACGAGCGCGGCGTCTTCGAACACGCTCTTGCGGGTCGGCGGAATACCCATCGCCGCCAGACGCGTTTGCGTCTCACGCGACGTCAAATACGCAAGGAAGTCCTGCGCAAGTGCGGCGTGGCGGGCGTCCTTTGGAATCGCCATCTGCCAGATGCCGAGCATCGGCGCCGGCCCCTTCACCTGTCCCGGCGGCGCCTGCAAGGCGACTTCTCCCACCACGCGCGATTGCTTCGGGTCGTCGAGCGCCGGCACCCAGGCCGGCCAGACTTCGATGGCTTGCGCGGCAGCGCCCTTTTGCAGCGCATCGCGCACTTCGGCAGCGCCGTACACGGCGACGTCCTTCGGCGCACAGGCCTTGAGCGAGACAAACATCTTCAACGCCGCGAGCGCCTGCGGCGAATCGATGGCGGCGCGACCGTTGGCGTCGATCACGTCGCCGCCGTACGCCCACAGGATAGGCAGGAAGCCCGTCACGACCGGATTGCCCTTCGTGCCACGGAACACGACGCCCGACACACCGGCGCCCGCCGCAGTGGTCTGCGCGATCTTGAGCACGTCGTCCCAATTGCGCGGCGCTTGCAGCTTGTATTTGGCAAGCAGATCGCGGCGATACGCGAACATCTCGACGTTACCGACCACCGGCAGTGCATACAGACTGCCGTTCGGCGCCCGGCCCAGCGCAACGGTCGAGGCGACCATGTCGGCGTCGATGAGCGCGACGGGCAGCGGCTTGAGCCAGCCGTTCGCCATGAATTCCGGCGCCCAGGTGTCGTCCATCATCACCAGATCGTAAGCACCCGTGGCCTCGCGCATCGACAGCTTGAGCTTTTGATAAAGGTTGGCATTCGGCAGCTTCAGTAGTTCGATGTCGGCATCGGGATGCTGCTTCCTGAAGCCCGCGACGGCCTCGGTAAGGCCTTTGCCATAGATGTCGTCGCGACCGGCGATCACGAGATCGGCCGCGCCGGCGCTCGTCGCCACGGTGAACAGGCTGACGGTAGCGGCGACGGCAAGGGACACAGCGCGCAGACGGGTGAACAGTTTCATGCGATCTCTCACGGGATCTAACGGCGATTACGGAACCAGCGGCTCTGCCGAACATCGATTGCACACGTGTGCAAACTCGACACAGAAAAAGGCCACTGGCATGGCACGAGCGTCATTCTGGCGAGGGATCGTTAAAGAATTGTGGCAAGCGACATCGCGGCCGAGCAAAAGAAAAATGGGCGCTTCGCAGCGCCCATTCTCAAGTCATCGGTCAACATCGCATGGCGATGCGTCAAGCATCCGGGCGCGAGCCCTTCACCGTTGCGGCCGCATGTCCTGCCGCATCGCCATGGCGACGCCCCGCCATCTCGCTGCTGCCCGGGTCACCCGCCGGCAGACGATGATTCTCGATGTCCTGCACGACCTGAATGGCCGTGGCGTCGATGCCGTCGGTGAGCGGTTTCGGATCGAGGCCGATGCCGAGCACCATCACCGCCATCGCGCCCAGTAGCGCGAATTCGCGGCGGCTCAGATCCTTGAGCGACGCGACGCGCTCATTGCCCACCCGACCGAAGATCACGCGCTTGTACATCCACAAGGTGTAAGCCGCGCTCAGCACCAGCGTGAGCGACGCCAGCGCACCGATCCAGAAGTTGGCCTTGATCGCGCCCATCAGCACGAGAAACTCGCCGACGAAACCCGACGTGCCCGGCATGCCGACGTTCGCCATCGAGAACAGCATCGCGAACGTCGCGAAACGCGGCATCGTGCTCGCCACACCGCCGTAACCGTCGATCAAGGCGCTGCCGGTGCGGTCGTACAACATGCCCGTGCACAACAGCATGGCGCCCGAGACGATGCCGTACGAAATCATCTGCATCACCGCGCCGTCGGTGCCCATCTCGGAAAAGAGGAACAGGCCGAGCGTGACCAGCCCCATGTGCGCCACCGCCGAGTACGCCAGCAGCTTGCGCAGATCCGTTTGCACCAGCGCCACCAGACTCGCGTAGATCACCGCAACGAGCGACAGCACGACCATCAGCGGCGCGAGGAAGTGACTGGCGTCCGGCAGCAGCGGGAGGTTGAAGCGCAGCAAACCGTAGCCGCCCAGCTTCAGCATGCCGAGCATGACGGCCGCGCCTGTCGGCCCGTCGAGGTGAACTTCCGGCAGCCACGTATGCACGGGCCACATCGGCACCTTGACGGAGAACGCCGCGAGAAAGCCGAAGAAGAGCATGACCTGCACCGCGAGCGGCAGGTGCAGCGTCTGCCAGCGGGCCATGTCGAAGCTCTGCGTCTGCATGTACAGATAGAGCATCGAGACCAGCATCATCAGCGAGCCGGTCAGCGAGAAGAAAAAGAACTTCACCGCCGCGCGCGTGCGGTTTGCCCGGCCGTACACGCCGATGAGCAGATATAACGGCAGCAACGTCGCTTCGAAGAACACGAAGAACAGCATGCCGTCCTGCGCGGAGAACACGCCCTGCATCAACCCCGAGAGGACGAGGAAACTGCCGAAGTACGCGCTCATGCGCGTGGTCACGGCGCGCCACGACGCCAGCACCACGATGATCGTAGTCACCCCGGTGAGCGCCACGAGCCACAGCGAAATGCCATCGATACCCACGTGCCACGAGGCGTCGAACGAATCGATCCAGCGAAAACGCTCGACGAATTGCAGACTGGAGACATGGGTCTGAAACCCGCGCACGAGCGGCACGAGCGGTGCCGCCGAAATCACCCCGGCGCTAAGCGATGCCCAGCGCACGGCATTGGGGTAGCGATCGCGGCCGAGCAGCATGACGAGTGCGCCAGCCACGATAGGAAGCCAGATCAGGAGGGACAGGATGGGAAACATTGGGGGTCCTGGTGTGCCGCAACAAAAATCGAGCGCAAATGCGCAACGTCGACGCGGCCAGGGACGAACCTACCCCGCGCGTGTCACATAGCGTGAAACGCGAGAATCAAGGCAAAACAATGCCTGCGGGAGGGGACGCCGGGCGCGGGGGCGTCAACGAAGGTGGCAAGCATACGCGTCTCGAAAACATTTTGCATCGCAGCAAATTTTACAAATGATTGCGAACGCGTCAGCCGACCGACCGGTTGGCAATTAGGGTATCCGCCTAGGCTTTGGGTAAGCCCGCGCGACAACGCGCCGCAGCGTGCCCCGTCGTCAGCATGACAAGTCAATCGATCTCGCGCGTCGAAATCGTCAATAGCGCATTGCGGAAAGTGAAGACAGTGATGCGCATGAAGGTATCGTGCCGAAGCGCGGCACCTTCACGTTCGATGTGCTGAAACGCGTGATGAGACAGCGAGAAGATAGATAAGACGCGAACGGAAGCGAGACCGTCGCCGTCAACGTTCCTTACGCTTTGGGACGACGCAGATCGAACATCGGCCCGATCTCGGCGTAGTCGCCGAGATAGCCGGCGCGCATCACCGGGTGGGCTTTCACGGTATCGAACAAGCCGTCTTCACGCAGGAATTCGCGGCGGATATGCACGCCGACCACCTGCCCCAGCGCAAGCCAGTTGTTCATCGGCTTGCCGTCGAGATCATGCATGCGCACCACTTGCAGCAGCTTGCATTCGAGGGATGCGGGCGACTCGGCCACGTGCGGCACATCGACGTTCACGCCGGGGGCCTTGGTCAGCCCAGCCAGCTCGAACTCGTCCACGTCATGCGGCACGGGCGCGGACGTCTGGTTCATCTGCCCCACCAGCGACTTGCTCGTCAGATTCCAGACGAACTCGCGCGTGGCTTCGATGTTGGCGATGGAATCCTTGTACCCCTCGCTGCAAAAACCGATGATCGGCGGAAACGTGGCGAACGCACCGAAGAAGCTGTATGGCGCAAGGTTCACCTGACCCTGCGCGTCGCGGCTCGAAATCCAGCCGATCACGCGCGGCGCGACAATCGCCTTGAACGGGTCGTGAGACAGGCCGTGGCCTTTGGCCGGGTCGTAGAAATGAACGTCGTCAGTATGGGACATGAAAAGCGAGGGCCGAAAGTTATACGGTGTGCACGATGTGCACAGGGGTGCATGCGGTAATGCCGATGCTATCGCACTCCGGCGGCAAGCGTCGCCGCAGGACGGCAACCGCTTGCATTTTCACTGCCCACGCAGTGTCGCGGGGTCGATCGCTTCGGGGCGAAGTCGAGGCAGACGTCGCGGTCTCAGCCGCGTCCGAGGCGTGCGATCAGATCGCGATGCGCCGGCCACTGCGCGGCAAGCGCCGCAGGATCAGCCATCTCGAAGTCTTCGAAGGCAAAGCCCGGCGCTACCGTACAGCCAACCAGCGAGTACTGCGTGGACGGTGCGGGTTGTGCGGCAAACCAGTGACCGGCGCGCACCACGTGCTGAAGATGCTCGCCATGCGCGACATCGTGGCCAAGCGGCGTCGTCGTGAGCTTGCCGACGGCGTCGATCTCGTGAATCCAGAGTGTGCCGCCCAGATGAAAATGCCACACCTCGTCGCTGCGAATGCGGTGAAACGCCGAGAAGTCCCCCGCTTCGAGCAGATAAAGAATCGCGGTGGAGATGCTGCGTGGACCGGAGAATCCGTTCGGCAATGCCTGAGCGGAAATCGTGTCGCCGGCGCGATACGTCTCCCGATAATGCCCGCCTTCCGGATGCGGCAACAATTCCAGCGACGTCACGAGATCGGCAGCGGACGGCATAACGGACTCCTTGAAAATCTTGGGGGGAAGATGATCGATAACGATCGATAACGATCGATTTCGCCCCACACGATACCGCAACGCCATAGATGGCTGTGATCGACGTCGATGAAGGTTCCATCTCTCAAAACAATAATTTCGACTGACAAAACACGAGTCAAACCTCTGCCTCCAGCCACCCTGGCCGCAGACCCGCCTACGCAAAGGCCGGCGGCAGGCGCACCGCAGGAACCGGCGAGAATTATCGATTTGTGCGACGATTGCCGTGTTGCGTCGCGCAAGGCGGCGCGTTTTTCATTGCACGCGCCCCCTTGGCGCCGTCAGATCATGCCTGCCACACTCAAGATTGACTTTGTTTCCGATGTCGCCTGCCCCTGGTGCGCCATCGGCCTCGCCTCATTGAAGACAGCGCTCGGCCGACTGGGCGACGAAGTCGATGTCGACCTGCACTTCAGCCCCTTCGAGCTGAACCCCGACATGCCGGTGGACGGCGTGCCGCTCGCCGACTACATGTCGCGCAAGTACGGCCTCTCGCCGGAACAGCTCGCGCAGAATCAGGCGAACATCAGTGCACGTGCCGCCGCCGAGGGCTTCCCGATGCGCATGGATCTGCGCACGCACGCGTACAACACGTTCGATGCGCATCGTCTGCTTCACTGGGCGCAGACCGTCGGTAACGACAAGCAGCTCGCACTCAAGGAAGCGCTGCTGCGCGCCTACTTCGTCGAAGGCAAGCGCACGAGCGATCCGGAAGTGCTGGTCGACGCCGCGCGTCAGGCGGGCCTCGACACCGCGCGCGCTCGCGAGATCCTGTCGACGGACGAGTATGCCGATCAGGTGCGTGCACTGGAGCGTCACTATCAGAATCTGGGCATCAGCTCGGTGCCCGCGATCATCTTCAACAACCGTCATCTCGTGAGCGGAGGGCAACCGCCCGAGGTCTTCGAGCAAGCCATCCGTCAGATTCTGGCCGAGGGCTGATCCGTCATGTCGTCGTTGCCCCCGACCGCCGACAATTCGACGGTAAGCGCCGCCGCTGCGCAACCTCACGAGCCGCCCGCCACCGGACGCGGTCTTGCCATGACGGCGATCCTGCTCGCCGTCTCTCTCGCCAGTCTCGATACCGCGATCGCCAACACGGCCCTGCCGCAGATGGCGCTCGATCTGAACACGACGCCGTCGGCATCCGTCTGGATCGTGAACGCGTACCAGTTGGCAATGGTGGCCACGCTGCTGCCGTTCGCATCGCTTGGCGAGCGTGTCGGACACAAGCGGGTGTTCATGGCTGGCGTTGCGGTCTTTCTGGTGGCGTCGCTGCTGTGCGCGCTGTCGCCGTCGCTCGGCTTTCTTGCCGGCGCACGCGTGCTGCAAGGCGTGGGCGCGGCAGCCGTGATGAGCGTGAACATCGCGCTGATTCGCTTCCTCTATCCGGCGGCGCAGTTGGGACGCGGCGTTGGGCTCAACGCCCTGATCGTCGGCATCTCGTTTGCCATCGGACCGACGGTGGCATCGCTGGTGCTAGCGTTTGCCAGTTGGCCGTGGCTGTTCCTCATCAACGTGCCGACGGCGCTGCTGGCGCTGGCATTCTCGCGCCGCAATCTGCCGGACACGCCGCGCAGCGAGCACAAGCCCGACATGATCGCCGCGCTGCTCAATGTGCTGACGTTCTCGCTGCTGATCTTCGCACTCAGTCAGAGCGCACAGCAGGCCGACTGGCATCTGACGCTGGCGTGCTTCGTCGGGGCGTTGTTCTTCGGTTGGGCATTGATTCGACGTGAGCGGGGTCACCGTGCGCCGATGCTGCCGGTCGACCTGTTGCGTCTGCCTGCGTTTGCGCTGTCGACGCTTACGGCGATCTGCGCGTTTGCGACGCAAGGGTTGGGGCTAGTGTCGTTGCCGTTCTACTTCGAGAACGTGCTGCATCGCAGCCCCATCGAAACCGGCTTCCTGATGACGCCGTGGCCGTTCTTCGTGGCCGCCATCGCACCGTTGGCGGGACGTCTGTCCGATCGTTACCCGCCCGGTGCGCTGGGTGCCATCGGACTGGCGATGCTCAGTGCCGGGATGGCGTTGCTGGCGATCATGCCGGAGCATGCGCAGTTGTGGGATATCGGCTGGCGCATGGCACTGTGCGGGCTGGGCTTCGGCTTCTTCCAGTCGCCGAACCTGAAGGCGTTCATGCACAGCGCGCCGCCGGAGCGTAGCGGGGGCGCGAGCGGCATGGTCGGCACGTCACGACTGCTCGGTCAGGCGACGGGCGCCGCACTCGTCGCCCTCGCGCTGGGCCTGTTCGGCACGCACGGTTCGACCTGGGCCCTGGCTTGGGGCGCGGCGTTCTCCGCGGCGGGATGTATCGCGAGCGGGATGCGGTTGGTGGGCAAGCGTGCACACTGAGCGCTGAACGATCGGTAGTTCATCGAAGCCCCGCCTTTTGCGGGGCTTCGTCGTTTTACGAATAGTGTTGAAACGCGCCTGTCAGGGTTGACAGGTGCGAGATGCGCCGGTGTCGCCTAGATTCGAAAGACACCACGTCTCAACAAGAGGTCTCTCATGGCGAGCATTACGAGCACCACCCTCGACATGGTTGAGCGCAAGGGCGGCGGCCAGTTCACGATCACTGGAGCCGGATTCTCGAAGGCCGTTCAGGTGTACTTTGTCGATGCCTCTTCGAAGAAGATTCCCGCGACCAGTTACACCCTTGTGAGCGACACCAAGATCACCGGCGTGGTCCCGGCATTCACATCGCCGGCGCAGCAAAGGTCAATGTGACCGTGGGCGAAGACGCGACACCGGCCAAGAGTACCGAACCCGGCAGTACCTCGGAAGTCGGCACACCGCTCGGACTGGTGATTCAGCGCCGCCAGCAATATGCGAATGAGTTTTTCGTGGTGGATGCGAGTTCGACGGGCGCAGTCGCTTAGCGCCTGACGAACACGAATCTAGAGCCTCCGGTCACTCCACCGTCACCGACTTCGCCAGATTCCGCGGCTTGTCCACATCGGTGCCTCTTGCCACGGCGGCGTGATACGCCAGCAGTTGCATCGGAATGGTGTGGAGAATCGGTGAGAGCAAACCGTAGTGTTCGGTCAGCCGGATCACGTCGATGTCCGGCCCCGGCGACAGCCCGCAGTCGCTGTCCGCGAAGACATACAACTTCCCATTGCGCGCGCTCACTTCGTGCATGTTCGACTTGAGCTTCTCCAGCAACCGATCGTTGGGCGCCACCGCCACCACCGGCATCTCGTCGCTCACCAATGCCAGCGGCCCATGCTTGAGTTCCCCCGCCGGATACGCCTCGGCGTGGATGTACGAGATTTCCTTCATCTTCAGCGCACCCTCCATCGCCACCGGGTAATGCAGGCCGCGCCCAAGGAAAAGAATGTCCTGACGCCGCGTCAGTTGCTCCGCCCAGCCGATGATTTGCGGCTCCAGCGCCAGCACCTTGGCAACCGCATCCGGCAGATGACGCAAGGCCTTCAGGTGCTGCTGCTCGTCTTCATCCGTCAGGCGCTTGCGGCTTTGCGCCAGCGTCAACGCCAGAATGAACAGGGACACCAGTTGCGTCGTGAACGCCTTCGTCGACGCCACGCCGATCTCCACGCCCGCCCGCGTGAAGAACGTCAGCGCGCATTCACGTGCCAGCGCGCTCGTCGCCACGTTGCAGATCGCCAGCGTATGCAACATCCCGCGCTGCCTGGCCACATGCACCGCGCCGAGCACATCCGCCGTCTCGCCGCTCTGCGATACCGCCACGACGAGCGTCTTCGCGTTGGGCACGCTATCGCGATAGCGATACTCGCTCGCGATCTCCACACTCACCGGCAGTTGCGCCAGACTCTCGATCCAGTACTTGGCGGTGAGCGCCGCGTGATAGCTCCCGCCGCACGCCAGCAGCAACACCGAGTCGACCGCATTGAACACGCGCCAAGCGTTATCGCCGAACAACTCCGGCATGATCGACGTGACGTCCGACAACGTGTCGGCCACCGCGCGCGGCTGCTCGAAAATCTCCTTCTGCATGTAGTAGCGATACGGCCCGAGGTCCGCCGCGCCACTGTGGGCCGCCACGCGATTGACCGGACGCTCGACACGCTGCCCCTGCGCGTCCACCACCCAGTAGCGATGCAGTTGAACGTCTGCCACATCGCCGTTCTCGAGATACACGATCCGGTCGGTGACGTTGGCAAGCGCAATCGCATCCGACGCGATGAAGTTCTCCCCATCGCCCACGCCCAGGATCAACGGCATGCCGTCGCGCGCGCCGACGAGCCGGTGCGGTTCGTCCCGGCAGATCACGGCAATCGCATAACTTCCCTGCAATTGCGCAGCCGCCGCCTTTACCGCATCGAACAGATCGCCGTCGTACAGATGGTCGATCAGATGCGCGATGACCTCGCTATCCGTCTGGCTGGCGAAGGTGTAGCCGTGCGCCTGGAGCGTTGCGCGCAGTGCCTCATGGTTTTCGATGATGCCGTTGTGCGACAGCGCGATGCGCGGCGTTTCGGCATTCGGCGAGAAATGAGGATGTGCGTTGTCGGTGACCGGTTTGCCATGCGTCGCCCAGCGCGTGTGAGCAATACCGGTGTAACCGCTCAGTCCGACACGCCCGATTTCCTCCTGAAGATTCGCCACCCGCTCCACGCTTCGCGCCCGGACCAGTTCACGGTCACGATAAAGCGCCACGCCACACGAGTCGTACCCGCGATACTCCAACCGCTTCAGACCGTCGACCAGATTGGGGACGATGTCCCGCTGCGCCACCGCGCCGATGATTCCACACATCACGCTTCTCCGAAATGTTGCGTTGCCCGTCAGTGAAGCGATGGTAGAGTTGACGCAAAGAAATTAATCGTCAATATTCGAGTTCACATGAAATTTAAATTCATGCATCACGTGACATGAAATTTAATTTCAAACGCAAAACACATCTCGGACTCTCGCATGGCGAACCTCACCCTCGACGATCTGGACTTGCGCATCCTCGGCATCCTGCAAGCCGATGCCTCAATCTCGAATCTGGAACTGTCGCGACGGGTTCACGCGTCCGCGCCGACCTGCCTGCGACGTGTACGTGCTTTGCGCGAGGCCGGCGTGATCGCACGTCAGATCGCCATCGTCGATGCCACGAAACTCGGCCCGACGCTAAGCGCCGTCGTCGAAGTCAGCCTTGACCGCCAGACCGCCGAGGACTACGACACCTTCGAGTCCTACATCTGCGAGGAGCCTGCGGTGACGCAGTGCTACCGCGTCTCGCCGGGGCCGGACTTCGTCATCATCGCGGAAGTCCGCGACATGGCCGCCTACGACGAACTCGCACGACGCCTGTTCAAAAGCTCGGCCAATATCCGGAACGTGCGCACCTTCTTTTCGACGCGCTGCGCGAAGTTCGAGGCGAACGCTCCCGTTCATCCGAGTGTTTCTCGTTAATTGAAAATGTTCATTTGAACATTCGACACCGTCATTTGAATGTCATTCTCGGCTGTCAAAGTGGCGCCCATTCCAGAACGAATGTGCACATTGCGACCGTCAGATGGACCTCTCCGAACGCCAGACCCGTATCGTCGCCCTCTTCCGCCAACATGGCGAAATGAGTGTCGACGCCCTCGCCGAGCATTTCGGCGTGGCGACGCAGACGATTCGCCGTGACGTCAACATGCTTTGCGACGCCAACGTGCTGCGTCGCTATCACGGCGGCGCGCGTCTGCTCACCCCGGGCGCCAACCAACCCTACGAAGTGCGCCGCGTGCGCAACCTCGAAGGCAAGCTTCGCATCGGCCACGCTGCGGCCGAACGTATTCCGGACGGTGCGACCGTCCTGCTCGGCATCGGCACCACGCCCGAGCAGGTGGCCGTCGCGCTCGTGCATCGCAAGCGTCTGTGCGTCATCACCAACAATCTGCGCGCCGCCCTCGTGCTGGCCAGCAACCCTGAGCATCGGGTGATCGTGCCGGGTGGCGAACTCCGCTCGCCCAACCCCGAAATTCTCGGCGACGAAGCCGACCGCATGTTCCGCGCCTATCGGGCGGACGTGGGCGTGTACAGCGTCGGCGGCATCGACGACGACGGCACGCTGCTCGATTACGACCGTCACGAAGCGGCCTCGCGCGAAGCCCTTCGCGATGCCAGCCGCTATCGCATTCTGGTCGCCGATGCGTACAAGTTCACACGCAAACCCAGCGTGCGCGGCGGGCAAATCGCCGAGCAGGATCTCGTCATTACCGATGACGTCCTGCCCGATTCGCTGTGTCGGCACCTGGCAAGTCCGTCGGACGGATCGCCCGAAATTCTTGTCGTCTGACCACACGTTCATTGTTCACGCGCATCTTCCAAACGCATCGTCCACGCCCTGCCCAGAGACCGATCACCATGCCATCCGCTCCGCTTCGTCAGTCGCGCTTTGCGTCGTTTCAAAAACCGCTTAGCACGTCCGTGATGTCCATCCCCCTGCCGGTCGCCCGCCTCGCTGCCGTGGGCATCGCGGCCGCCGCCTGCCTCTTCGGCGCACTGACGCCCGTCACCGTCAATGCCGCGCCGCTGATCGTGGCGCATCGCGGCGGCACCGGCGACACGCCGGAGAACACCGTACAAGCCTTTGCCAACGCGTTGCAGAACGGCGCGCAGGCGCTGTGGATGACAGTGCAGGTCACGCGTGATGGCGTGCCGGTCATGTACCGTCCGGCCGACCTCTCCGCGCTGACGAACGGTCGCGGCAAGCTCGCCGACCTCGACTACGCCGACGTGAAAACGCTCAACGCCGGCTATGCGTTCTCACGCAAGGACGCCAGCGGCCAGACCGTCTTCCCCTATCGCGATCATCCGCTGCCGATTCCAACGCTGCGCGAAGCGCTGGCCGCCGTGCCGGCCAACGTCCCGGTACTGCTCGACATGAAGCAGACGCCGGCAGCCCCGCTGGTCGAAGCCGTCATCAAGGTGCTCGACGAGACGAACGCGTGGTCGCGTGTGCGTCTGTACTCGACGCAGGCCGATGCGACCGATCGCATGCGTGCGCGCCGCCCGCAGGCGCAGTTGTTCGAGTCGCGCGACGCCACGCGTAACCGCCTCGTGGCGGCGGCCCTCGCCGGCCAGTGCGCTACGCCCCCGGCGCCGGGCACATGGGCCGGGATCGAGTTTCATCGTCAGGTGGAAGTCGTGGAGCGGTTCACGCTCGGCGAAGGCATCTCGAAGGTCGTTGCCAACTGGTGGACGCCGGCCGCCGTGCAGTGCTTCAAGTCGCGCGGCGACGTGCACCTCGTCGCCTTCGGTGTCGAGACGCCGCAGGACTTCGAAGCGGCCTCGCAACTGGGCTTCGATGCGGTGATGACGGACTCGCCCGCCCGTTTGCGCGCCGCACTCGGCTCGCAAGGGAAAGACGCCGCGAAGTAACGAACGCCTGACGGCTTTCGGTTCATCACCCGCTTAGCTCGATCAGGCCACACGCCGATACCGGAGCACGTGGCCTGATCACCCGCTGACGCGATCACGATCATCCGAGGGATGTCGACATTCATATTTTTAGGATTCCTATTTTTTAAACGTGCATTCACTCGGAATAAACACCGGGGCACACATCGACGGCGCTTCACGGCGGCTACACCACTACACCACTACGCCGCTGCGCCAAAAAGCCGCTTTCAGGCCCTTTGGCCTTTTTCTACTCGCCCGACATCACTCAGGAAAGTCACCATGAAGTCATTCGCCCACGCGCCACTCGCGCCCCTCGCCCGTGCGACCGCGCTGCTCATCGGCTGCGGCGCCGCCGCACTCGCGCATGCCCAGTCCAACGTCACCCTTTACGGGATCGTCGACGGCGGCATCGGCTATGCCAGCAACGTCGCTACCGTCACGCGCGCCAGCGCCGCGGGCCGTCCGGCACTGGTCAACGGCGCGTCGAACTACGCGTTTCAAAGCGGCACGTGGCAAGGCAGCCGTTGGGGCCTGCAAGGTACGGAAGACCTCGGCGGCGGCCTGAAGGCGCTGTTCCGTCTGGAAAATGGCTTCAACATCGGTAACGGCACCGCCAGCCAGGGCGGCGCGCAGTTCGGTCGTCACGCCTATGTCGGCTTGCAGGACAAGGCTTACGGCACCGTCACCCTCGGCCGCCAGTACGACCCGCTCATCGATCTTGTCGGCGCCGTGGGCGGCACAGCACTGCTATCAGGCGTCGCCGCACATCCGGGCGACGTGGACAACCTCGACCACAGTTCGCGCGTGAACAACAGCGTGAAGTACCGCTCGCCGACGTGGGGCGGCTTCACCTTCGGCGCGATGTATGGTTTCGGCGGCCAGCCGGGCACGATGGGACGCCAGAACACCTGGGGCCTGGCCGGACAATATGCCAACGGTCCGCTGACGTGGGGTCTGGGCTATTCGCACGCCAACAACGACAAGGCCAGCGCGACGGACACGTCGGTCGGCACCTGGGTCGGCTCGTCGGAATCGGCCTTCGCGTCGTCGATCAACGCGGGATATGCCAGCGCCCGCGCTCGCGACATCATCGCGACCTCGATGACGTACCAGATCGGTGACACCACGCTCGGCGCGAACTACAGCCATACGGAATACTCGGCAGGCCCGTATTCGCGCTTTACCCGAACGGCCAAGTTCGACACGATCGGTGTGCTGGGCATGTACCGCGTCACGAATGCGTTCCGCGTAGGCGGCGGCTACAGCTTCACGAAGGTGAATGCGCCGGCCGCGAACGTCTCGGGCGCCAAGTACCACCAGTTCAACCTCGCGGCGTTCTACAACCTGTCCAAGCGCACGGAGTTGTACGCGTTGGCCGGTTATCAGAAGGCCTCGGGCAGCACGCTCGACGCGTTCGGCAACGTGATCGACGCCACGGCTTCGGTCGGCGACGCCGCAAACGGCATGTCGTCCGCAACCAACTCGCAGACCGTCGTGCGTCTTGGCGTCAGTCACGTGTTCTAAGACGCAACAAAGCAAACCGCCCGGGACTTGCGCTACTGTGCAAGTCCCGGGCGGCTTCTCTATCACTCGACAACCTGAGAGATAACGCGACGACGATGCGCCCCGCGGCTTACCGTCGGCTCCGATGATGTCGCAGCGATTTCACCGCGATGTGCCGGATGTCGTCGAAACCCGATGATGCGGGTTAGGCCGCCTGCGCCGGCAGCGCCGGCACGATCTGCACGCGAGGACGCGGCAGCGTCGTGACCGCATGCATCTGAGCGCGCAGCCAGTCGCGCGGACTGCTGCCCGTCTTGCGACGGAAGGCGCGTGCGAGCGCCGAGGCGCTGTCGTACCCGACCTCCTCGGCCACGCGCGCAATCGGCTGCCCGTCGCGCAAGCGCTTCTGCGCCAGCCCGATACGCCAGTCCAGCAGATAGTCCGCCGGCGATTGCCCCACGACTTCGCGGAATTGCGCGGCAAAATTCGCGCGCGACATGTTGGCCGTGCTCGCCAGCGACTCGACCGTCCACGGCTCGCCCGGCTGATTGTGAATCGCATTCAACGCCCGTGCGAGGCGAGGATCGCCCAGCCCGGCGAGCATGCCGAAACTCACGAGCCGATGCTCCAGCACGTGGCGCAGCAACTGGATCACCAGCAACTCGAACAACCGGTCCATCACCGCCAGCCGCCCGCAATGCTCGCCGAACGCTTCTGCGAACAGCCAGTTCAGCGTGAGTTCCAGCGTAGAGAGGGACTTCGTCGGCAGGACGAGAAACTCCGGCAGCGCCGCCACCAGCGGATTGTTGTGACCGCCGTCGAACGAGAGCGAGCCGCAGACCAGCTCCGTGCGATCCGCCTCGCCCGAGAGCAACTGGTGATGATTGCGTCGCGGGAAAAAGATCAGCGACGGTTCCACGATCTTCTGACGCACGCCGTCTTCCGTGACGAGGGCGACTTCGCCCGAACGCAGCAAATGAAGATGGCCGCCGTCGTGGGCGTCGACGCCGTAACTGGCAAGCCCACACATGCCGCCGCTATGAAACACACCGGCGCGAACGCCGAAATTCGAAATCAGGGTGGAGAGCCGATCCATGGCGCACTCGTCGAAATAACCCGGTGCGCCGATTATGGCGGATTTGTCCAACCCTTGCTCGGATCGGCCCACGCACTCAAGCACGATTCACGAGGCGCCTCACGCGCGGTTATCGCCAACCGTCGCAGCCGTGCCGATTTCCGAGCGCACTTCCGCACGTGAGCGACCAGCGGACGCGCGTTGTTGCAGCAGCGACGGATACGTTTCGAGCGATTGGTCAAGCTGGCCCGAAGCACGCGCCTCACGCAGTTCTTCCACAACTTGTGCACGGGTGAGACCTTGTGAAGCCACGGGCTGGCCGGCATCGGCGGTCTGCGTGTCCGCAAACGCCGAAGCGCAAGCAAACGAAGCGGTAGCGATCAGGGCAGCGGCAAAAAGACGAGCGTTCATGGTGAAACTCCTTTCGGTCGGCATGGAATTGCCGGATGTCTGTTTTCCCTGTGCGTTCATCCTGAGAGTGGATGAACGCTTGCGGGTATGACTGAAGATTACGAAAGGACAGCGCGCTCTGCACGGCAGGACGTCTGCAAGATGCGACCATTCGTCCAGTTTCGACGGGCGCGATTATCCGGCGCTATGGCATCGATAGCGAACGTCGATCAGATGGCCGGAAAAGGTGGAATTTCGTCCGTCTCGCGAACGGGGCGAACGAAGAATCGTGTTGAGGATTACGACGCCGTTACGCGCTTCTTGACTTTGATATCCGCCACCGGAATGACGGCGGCGGCCCCATCCCCCAACAGACGGCGCAACTCCGCCGGTTGGTCGACGAGATCGGCCAGCGTATAGCGATCGAGCACGGCAAAGTAAGCGCGCAGCGCGTCACCGAGCACACTGCGAAGATGGCATGCCGACGTGATCACGCAAGCGTTGTCGCCCTGATGAAAGCACTCGACCATGGCGAAATCGGGCTCCATCGCCCTCACCACTTCGCCGAGGCCGATGCGCTGCGGCGCACGCCCCAGCCGAATCCCGCCCGAGCGGCCACGCACGGTGTGCAGAAAGCCGAGTTGACCGAGCTTCTGCACGATCTTCACGAGGTGATTCTTGGGGATGTCGAACGCGTCCGCCACGGACTGCACGTGCACCAGCTCGTCGGGATGAACCGCGACGTAGATCAGGGTGCGCAGACTGTAATCGGTATGGTCGGTAAGTCGCATGCGACGGTGGACAGGGAACGGCGGCGGGAACGAATCGGGCGGCACGATATGTCTCGTCGGCCGCCCGGTGTGCTTTTGCGAGGCAGTTTAACATGGCTCCGACATGCATCTTATGTCCCGCGCACGCCACGCATCCCCCGGTCTCACGCAGCACCAACGGACGCGCAGCGCGATGCGCGTCAGGCCGTCGAGTGCCTTACCAGCGCACCGTCAGCCCGCCCATCCACGAATAATCGTACGTCTGCGGATTGAGGCCGCGCCGGTAGCCGACGTCGAGATCCATCCACGACGTCGGGCTATAGATCGCGCCCAGAATCATGAACGCGGGATTCGTCTTTTGCGCGAAATCGGGGTTCTGCGAAGTCCCCACGTCCAGAATCAGTTGCGTGGACGGCAGGACGCGATAGAGCACCGCCGCAGAAGCCTTCCAGAGCCCCTGACGCTGACCTTGACGGTTCGCCTGATAGGCAGCGCCGGCGTTGGCGAGAAACGTCCAGTCGTCGATCTGGTACTGGGCGAGCAATGTCGCACCGGCATTCACGCGGCCGGTGCCGAGTCCGCGCTGGTCGTTGCCCGAGGGAAACGTCAGATACGGCTTGAGACCGACGCTGAATGCACCGTCGTCGTACATGCGCCACTTGGCGCCGGTCTCCACATCGCCGATGCCGCTGCCAGACGTCTCCGAGCGGTTCTGAATGTTGGTGTACGGCACGTTGACGTACAGGTCGAGCGCTTCGCCGACACCGCGCGTGAGCGTGCTGTTCCATAGCGTCTGACGCCCGATATCCGGTTGCTTCGAGGTGACTTCGCCGTTCGTTTCGAATTGCCAGTTGCCGTCGCCTTGCGTGCCGGTGTCGTCAGACGTCAGCGGGTGCGCCGCGAAAGCGCTCAAAGGGCAAACCAGCGGGCCAAACAGCGCGAGGTAAATCAGTGGCTTCTTCATGAATCGTTCTCTTTGTGCGTGTGCCGCCCGGTGCGGCAGGATGCGCACCGGGACGTCAATGTGTGGGTTGTGGTGGTGGGATGAGCGATCAGAACCAGCGACCGAAGCGGCGGATGTAGATCGTCTTCACCATCTGCGCGAGCATGATGTAACCGAGCATGGTCGCCACGAGCCAGTAGAAGTACGACCCCGGCAGGCTCACGAAGCCCATGGCGTCGGCAAAGGGCGAATACGGCAGCCAGCAGGCGATGGCAATGGCGACGGAGGTCGAGAGCATGATCGGCAGCGCCGGCGTGCTTTGCAGGAACGGGATCTTCTGCGTGCGCAGCAAGTGCACCACGAGCGTTTGCGAGACGAGCCCTTCAATGAACCAGCCCGAGTTCATGATCACCTGTCCGGCATTGCCGCCGTGGGCGTGATAGAGCGCGCCCGCGCCGAAGACCGTCCACATCAGCGCATACGTCGTGATATCGAACACCGAGGAAGTCGGTCCGATCCACAGCATGAAGCGACGGATGTTGCTGGCGTCCCACTTGCGCGGTTTTTTGAGGAACTCCGGATCCATGCGGTCCCACGGCAGGAACATCTGCGAGATGTCGTACACGAGGTTCTGCACGAGCAGTTGCACGGCCAGCATCGGCTCCCACGGCAGGAACGCACTCGCCACCAGCACCGAGAACACGTTGCCGAAGTTGGAGCTGGCCGTCATGTTCAGGTACTTGAGGATGTTGCCGAACGTCTCGCGGCCCTTGATCACGCCGGCTTCGAGCACCATCAGGCTCTTTTCCAGCAGGATGATGTCGGCCGTTTCCTTGGCGATATCCGCGCCGGTGTCGACCGAGATGCCGACGTCTGCATCGCGCAGTGCCGGCGCGTCGTTGATGCCGTCACCGAGGAAGCCGACGGTGTGGCCGTTGGCCTGCAATGCCTTGACGACGCGCGCCTTGTGCAACGGAGCGAGCTTGGCGAAGACGGTCGTGCGGCCGACGACATCACGCAGCGTGGTGTCGTCCATCGACTCGATGTCCGAGCCGAGCAATGGCGTGCCCGGTTCGAGACCGACCTGACGGCACACCTTGATCGTCACGATCGGGTTGTCGCCCGTGAGCACCTTTACCGTCACGCCGTGTTCGCGCAGCGCGGCAATGGCCGGGGCTGCCGAGTCCTTGGGCGGATCGAGGAACGTCAGGAAGCCGCACACCGTGAGACTGTGCTCGTCGGACGTCTTGTACTGCGTCTTCGTCTCTCTCGCCGGAATGTCGCGCGTGGCCACGACCAGCACGCGGAAACCGTCTTCGTTGTAGGACTCCGCACGGGCGATCAGCATGGCGCGGGTGGTGTCGTCGAGCGCACGCACACCCTGCGGGGTCTTCACGTACGTGGCGACGGACAGCATCTCCTCGACGGCCCCCTTGGTGATCATCAGATGCTCATGACGCTCGTTTTCGACCACGACCGACAGACGGCGACGCACGAAGTCGAACGGCAGCTCGTCGATCTTGGCAAACGTGCGCGGTTGCACCGACTCGCCGATCTCGTTGGCGCGGCGGATGATCGCCACGTCGATCAGGTTGCGCTGACCGCTCTGGTGATAGCTGTTGAGCCAGCCCAGACGCAACACGTCTTCCTGCTCGTCACCCGCCACATCCAGATGCTGTTCGAGAATGATTCGGTCCTGCGTGAGCGTGCCCGTCTTGTCGGTGCACAGTATGTCCATGGCGCCGAAGTTCTGCACGGAGTTCAGACGCTTGACCACGACCTTGCGACGCGACATCGCCAGCGCACCGCGCGCGAGGTTGGCGCTCACGATCATCGGCAGCATTTCGGGCGTGAGACCCACGGCCACGGCCAGCGCGAACGTCAGTGCGCTCAACCAGTCGCCCTTGGTCAGGCCGTTGATCATGAACACGACCGGCACCATCACCAGCATGAAGCGAATGAGCAGCCAGCTCACACTGTTCACGCCCCGGTCGAAGCTCGTCTCCACGCGCTTGTGGCTCACGACGTTCTTCGCCAGCGCGCCGAAATACGTATCCGCGCCAGTCGCCACCACCACGCCGAGCGCCGTGCCGCTCACGACGTTCGTGCCCATGAAGCAGATGTTGGACAGATCGAGCAGGTTGGCATTGCCCGCACTGCCGTTAGCGCCGGCAATCGAAGCGGATTTCTGTGCGACGGAGCCGAGCGTGTCGTACTTCTCCACGGGCAGCGCCTCGCCGGTCAGAACGGCCTGGCTGATGAACAGGTCGCGCGACTCGATCAGACGCAGATCGGCCGGGATCATGTCGCCTGCCTGAAGCGTCACGATGTCGCCCACGACCAACTCACGCATGGCGACCTCGTGACGCTCAGACTTGCCCGACGCCGAGAGCCGGCGGCGAACGCTGGCCGTGGTGCGCACCATCGCCTTGAGCTTTTCGGCCGCGCGCAGCGAGCGGAACTCGGAGAAGAAGCGCAATAGGCCGCTGATCGTCACCATCGTCATCAGGATGATGATGCTCTTGTAGTCCTCGTCGCCCGGATCGGCAAAGTAGACGTCGGTGAAAAAGCTGATCGTGACGAGTGCGAGCAGCACGAACACGAACGGGTTGTTGAAGGCGCCGATCAACTGTCGGGTCCAGTGCGGCGGCTTGTCGTGCGCAATTTCGTTGGGGCCGTAGCGTGTCTGACGCTGACCGACGTCGGCGAGCGGCAGGCCGCTGGTGTCGGTGCCCAGCGTGTGAAGCACGTGATGCAGCGGTTCGGTCGCGAGACGTGCAACGACGTCGGGCCCCGAGAGGGGCAGATCGGAGGATGTCGAGTGTTCGACGAAGCCGCGCTGCTTATGGCGGGAGCGGTGGTTATTTGTCATGACGATTTCCTGGCGCGGCTTACGCTCACATGCACAAGGCATGGCGGCCGGCCGGTCTCGTCAGGCGCTACCGGATGTCATCTCTCCGGAAAACAGCGCGAACGCACCCAGCCGCGCCGCGCGGCGCGCGGTCGGTGATAGCGAAAAAACTGGGATGTGGCGTTATGTCGCCCGCCGGGACGTCATGCATCGCGTGCACGACCCCGACGGGCGACCTTCGAGGACTTCCGTCTTCCATTTTGGACTCCTTAAATTTTGATCATCGATAACACCGGATCGCGGGCAAGCGCGAGGCGGCGAATCGTCGGTGGATCGGGAAAACCGCACTCAGGCGGCGACGGGCGAGGCCCCGACGCTCGCGCGGCGCGAAGCGTCGTCGGACCAGAACACGCGGCGCACGCTCCGTTCGCCGGACAGTCGCATGACGAGCGACGTGAGCGATGCGCGCGATGCCTGCGGGCAATCGAGCGTCACGGTGGCGGACGCCTCGTCGCGGTCGCTCCAGCGCGTGATACTCACGTGCGTGGCGCGCAGGCCGAGGGCGGTCAGGTCGATGAACATCTGCTTGCGCAAGGCGCCAAGGGCCTCGGCCAGGCAGACGATGGTCAGATGCGACACCGGCGTAGTGCGCGTCGGTTGGCTCTGGAAAGCCTGAAACGTTTGAAAAGCTCGCATGATTTCCTCGCATGACTGCGAAGTGCCCATGGCGCATGTGAACACGCGGCATGGACGGCCGGCGCGTGAAGCCGCATCGTCATGACGCGCAAACGCCAAAGCGCAGACGCAAGACGACGACACCCATCACGGGCACGACAGTGGAAACTTTTGCGGGAATTGCGCCGAAGCGCCCTGGGCGGGCACGCTCGGAAAGAGCGTTCGGTTGGCGCGAGACACCGCATCCTGCTTGAGGACGCGGCACAGGGAGAGCTGTGGATCCTCAGGCAATCAATCGATCAAAGATCGAGGACTACTGGCATCGGAATTCACGGACTAACCCCTTAAATTGAAGACAGGGCGGATGGTAACTGAGGCTAATTTGGAGCGTCAAGCAATAAATGCTGCATCGCAAACATCTTCGGAATTTGCCTGAAAACAACACCCTCTCCGGTCGCACATGCCCGTGCGGCGGCCCTGAGCGACATCTGCCCCAATTCGGCACACCTACCCTTTTCCCATCGGCAAAGCACTTGCGATTGACAGGGACATTTCCCATGAGTTATCAATAATGATTATCATTAACAAATTACTGCGAGTTGTCTCACCTGCTGCATGACCGTTAGCCAGTGTTCGCGCTGGTCCTCAGTGTCGTGAGTGGACCGAGCATCAGGCTGGATCATGCAAACCCCGGGCACCCTCCCCTCCACCGTCGAACTGCTGTATTGCCATCACCACTCCTGGTTGAAGGGCTGGTTGCATCGACGTCTGGGCAGTGCCGAGCAGGCAGCCGACATCGCGCACGACACGTTCGTGCGATTGCTCGGCAGCGAGCGCGTGCCGTCAACGTTCGACGAGCCGCGCGCCTATCTCACCACGGTCGCGCAAAATCTCGTCTCGAATCACTGGCGTCGCCAGAAACTTGAGCGCGCCTATCTCGAAGCGCTCGCGCAAGTGCCGCGCGATGTCGAATGGTCGCCCGAGACGCGCGCCATGATGCTCGAAACCCTGCTGGAACTGGACCGTTTGCTCGATGGCCTGCCGACCATCGTGCGGCAGGCATTTCTGTATTCGCAGCTCGACGGTCAGACGCACGCGCAAATCGCACAGACGCTCGGCATTTCGGTGCCGACGGTCAAACGTTATCTCGCCAAGGCATTGCAGCGCTGTTACTTCGCCGACTTGTCCGACCTGCCGTTCGTCGGCTGACGAGGAGCACACCATGCCTGCCGTTCGTTCAAGCTGGTACGACGCCACCGCCGATGCCGCGCATGTGCCGGCGGAAGTGGCCGAGCGCGCCGTCGAATGGCTCATCGAGCTGCAGAGCGACGACGTGTCGCCGCTCACTGTCGCCGCATGGCAGGCGTGGCGCGAGGCGCACCCCGATCATGAACGCGCATGGCAGCGCATCGAGTCCGTCAAAGGCAAGCTCGCCCCGCTCGCCGCGCCCGTCGAAGCCGGGGTCGCGCAGGCCGCATTGGCGCCGCCCGCGTCGAAGCAGCGCCGCCGCGCGGTGAAGTCACTGGTCGTCTTGCTGTTCGCGGGTAGCGGAACATGGGGAACGTGGGGCGTCTTGCATTCGTCGCCCTGGCAGCGCTGGTCCGCCGACGTGCACACCGCCGTGGGCGAGCGTCGCACGCTGAGACTCGACGACGGCACGCAACTCGTGCTCAACACCGACACCGCCGTCGACATCGTCTATCGGGACAACGAACGCCGCGTCAGGTTGATCGCCGGGGAAGTGCTCATCACGACAGCCCCGGACACGCATGCGCCCGCGCGCGCGTTTCTCATCGAGACCGCACAGGGCACCGCGCGCGCCCTCGGCACGCGCTACACCGTGCGCCAGTTCGATGACGGCACGCATGTGAGTGTGTTCAAGGGTGCGGTGGAGATTCGGCCGCGCGACGTACCCGGCAAGTCGCTGATCCTGCCCGCCGGCAAACACGCGAGCTACACGGCCAGCAGCATTTCCGAGGCGAGCGACACACCGACCGACGACGCGACATGGGCCGACGGCTTCATCGTCGCGCGCAGCATGCGGCTCGCGGACTTCGTTGCCGAACTCGCGCGTTACAGCAACGCTTCGCTCACGTGCGACGCCAGCGTCGCCAACCTGCGCGTGTCGGGCACGTTCCCGCTCGACGACGTCGGCAAGGTGCTCGACACCCTCGGCACCACCCTCGCCGTGCGCACCGAAGCGGTCACCCGCTTCTGGGGCGCCCGCGAAATCCGGCTGGTCCCGGCCTAACGCTGATAAGGCCGATAACGCTGCGACCAGATTCCGTCACCTGTAGTCGGACGATTTCAGGCGACTCCGAAATTTTTTTAAAAAAGGTGATCCGTTTCTGTTTTTCGCGGGTCATGGAGGACGAGCACCACCGCTCTTCTTCCACACGAAAGGTCAGATCATGGGTCACGTCCGCGGGCTGCAACAACGCCTCAGCCAACCACTTCGGGTACCGCGCCGCACGCGGCTGGCCTGCGCATTGGGCCGCATCGCCCTGGGCGCAGCGGTTGCCGCCCCGGCCGGTGCAGGCCTCATCGCCCTCGGCGCGCCGCTCGCCGCTCACGCGCAGAACGCCACCGTGCAGGGTGCGCGAGCGTTCGACGTTCCCGCAGGCTCGCTCGAAGACGCTCTGAGCCGTTTCGGCCGCGACGCCGGCATCATGCTGTCGTTCAAGCCCGAAGTCGCGGCGGGACGTCACAGCAACGGCCTAAAAGGCACGTATACGCCGCGTAACGGGCTCGAAGCGCTCGTGGCAGGCACCGGGGTCGAAGTCGTCCCCCAATCGAATGGCAGCTTTCTCATTCAGCCCGCAGCGGGTCTGAACGCGACGGACTCCGCCGTCACCCTGCCGACGACACATGTCACCGCCACCTACGACAACGGCCTGCAACCGGCCTATGCCGGCGGTCAGATCGCACGCGGCGGCAGCCTCGGCATGCTCGGTTCGGCCGACGCCATGGATGTGCCATTCAGCACGATGAACTACACCGAGCAGATGGTGCGCGACCAGCAGGCGCGCACGCTGGCGGACGTCGTCATCAACGAATCTTCGGTCCGCATGCTGACATCCAGCGGCGGCTTCGGCGAAGACTTCCAGATTCGCGGCTACACCGTCTCGAGCAGCGACGTCGGCCTCAACGGCCTGTATGGCATGGTCTCCGCCAGCCGGGTGCCGGCCGCCATCGTGGAGCGCGTGGAAGTCCTCAAGGGACCGGGCACGCTGATGAACGGCGTAGGCCCGAGCGGCAGCATCGGCGGCGCCATCAATGTCGTGACCAAGCGCGCGACGAGCGAGCCGATCACGCGACTGACGACGACCTTCCAGAGCAAATCGCAGCTCGGCGTCGAAGCCGATGTGGGACGCCGATTCGGTGAAAACCAGGAATGGGGGGTGCGTCTGAACGGCGTGTTCCGCGACGGCAACACCACGATGGACAACGGCAAGCAGAACATCGGCTTCGGCTCCGTCGGCCTCGACTACACCACGCAACGCCTGCGCTGGACGCTCGACGCTTACACGCAACACGAAGGCGACGACAACTTCCGCCCGCAGATCGGCTTCCAGTCGTCGGTGAAGAAGATTCCGGACGCACCGTCCGCCTATCGCAACTTCTACCCCGGCACCGAGCTGCATCTGCACGACTCGGCCGTCACCACGCGTCTCGAATACGACGTGCTGAACAACGTCACCGTCTGGGGCGCGGTCGGCTATCACTACGCGAGCGCCTATCAGACGTTCCCGAGCGGCCCGGCCGACGCGCTCGGCAACTTCACGGCGACGAATTCCTACTACGACTCGTACACGCGCTCGCGCACGGCAGACGTCGGCGCACGTGCCACGTTCAAGACGTTCGACATCGGTCACACGCTGACGGTGCAGGCTTCGCGTCTGGAGCAGGATGCGGGTAACGCGTACTCGCCGGGCACCACGTCGGTGGTCTCGAACATATACAACCCCGTGCCGCTGCCGGCGGTGAACGTGCCGCGTGCGGACGCGAAGAAGGCATCGGAGTCGACGCTGACGAGCATTGCCGTGACGGACACGCTCTCGTTGCTGAACGACCGTGTGCTGCTCACCGGTGGCCTGCGCCACCAGCGTGTTGCGCTCGACAATTTCAGCACCGCCACCGGCGCGCTGACGTCGAGCTACGACCAGAGCGCCATCTCACCGCTCGCGGGTATCGTCGTCAAGCCGTTGCAGAACATCTCGGTCTACGCGAACTTCACCTCGGGTCTGTCGCGCGGCGGCATTGCACCGGCCACGGCGCGCAACGCCGGGCAAGTGTTCCCCCCGTACAAGTCCAAGCAGTACGAAGCCGGCGTGAAGGCCGACTGGGGGCCGGTGACGACGGTGGTGTCGGTCTTCCAGGTGCAGCGTCCGAACGCGATCACCGATCCGGCCACCAACGTCTACAGCTTCGACGGCGAGCAACGCAACCGCGGGCTTGAGTTGTCGGCGTATGGCGAAGTCGTGAAGGGTCTGCGTCTGATGGCCAGCGCCACGTTCTACGACGCGAAACTCACCAAGACGGCCGGTGGCGTGAACGACGGCAACGATGCCAACGGCGTGCCCAAGCGCGCGTTCAACTTCGGTGTCGACTGGGATACGCCGTGGGTGCAGGGACTCTCGCTCAACGGTCGCATCATCAACACGTCGCGCATGTACTTCAACGCGGCCAACACCCTCGAAATACCGGCCTGGACCCGCTACGACATCGGCGCGCGCTATCGCACCCGCATCGCAGGCAAGTCGGTCGTGTTCCGCGCCAACATCGAGAACCTGTTCAATTCGAACTACTGGCTCATGAGCGGCACCTACGCCACCGTGGCCGCGCCGCGCACGTTCCTGCTGTCGGCGCAGATCGACTTCTGAGGTCAGCCGACATGTCATCGATCCACCGCCGCAGCATTCGTCATCTCAAGAGGTAACTGACTCGCATCATGGCTCAGGTTCGTCGTACCCCCACGGGGACTGCCCGCACTTTGGACACGCCCGATATGCCCGATATGCCCGATATGCCCGATATGCCCGCCAAGCGGCAAAAGCTCGTCGGACTCGTCGCGCTCGTCTCTCGCATCGTGGCGGCCATCGGTGGCGGCTACGCCGTCGCGGCGCTCGCGAGCGTGGCGGTGCTCGCCCTGCCGATGAACAAGGTGCAGGCGGTCATCACCGGCGAGCTGGCGAGTTTCGCCATCTATGCCGGAGCGGTCGTGTGGGTGTTCGCGGTGCGCAGCGCGTGGCATGCCTGGGTCGGCTTGCTGATCGTTGCCGCACCGCTCGCGCTCGCCGCCTGGGCGGTCTCATCGGGCGTGATGACGGGAGGTGCGGCATGACACCTAAGCCAGCGAACGACGTAAGAACACCGAAGTCGCAAGGTCGTGGCATCCGTCAGACGATGTCCGACCTGCACACCTGGGCGGGACTGCTCGTGGGCTGGCTGCTGTACGCCATGTTCCTCACCGGCACCGTCAGCTACTTCAAGGACGAAATCTCGCAGTGGATGCGCCCCGAAGTGCCGCATCGGCAGACGCTGCCCGACCCGGCCATCGTCGCGCAGGAGGTGGCGAACCGGTTGACGACGCTTGCCGCCGGTAGCCCGCAGTGGAGCATCTACCTGCCGACCGAGCGCAATCCGGTCGCCGGTGTGTTCTGGCGCAATGCCCCCGCGCCCAATGGGAGCGCCAGCGCACCGCGTCGCACATTCGAAGAGGCGACGTTCGATCCCACGACGGGCGAGACGCTAAAAGCCCGCGAGACGCTGGGCGGCGATTTCTTCTACCGCTTCCATTTCCAGTTCCACCCGTTGCCGGTCCTGTGGGGACGCTGGCTGGCGGGCTTCTGTGCGATGTTCATGCTCGTGGCGATCGTCAGCGGCGTGATCACGCACAAGAAAATCTTCATCGACTTCTTCACCTTCCGATGGGGCAAGGGGCAACGCTCATGGCTCGACGCGCACAACGCGCTGTCCGTCTTCGGCCTGCCCTTCCATCTGATGATCACGTACACCGGTCTCGTCACGCTCATGGCGATGTATATGCCGTGGGGCGCACAGACGGCCATCAAGACACCGGCCGAGCGCAGCCAGTTGAACGCGCAGTTGAGCGCGTTTCCGCCGCCGGGCAAGGCCACCGGCGAGAAGATGCCGCTCGCGTCCATCGAAGCGATGGTGCGTGAGGCGCAGGCCCGCTGGGGCGCACGCGACGTCGGACGCGTCACCGTCACCAACGCCGGCGACGCCAACGCGCGCGTGGCCGTCACACGCGGCGAATCCACACGTGTCTCGATGAGTCCGCAATATCTGCTGTTCGAGGGCACGACCGGCAGACTCATCGACGTTCATGACAACGTGGGTGCCGCCGCCGAAACGCGGGGCGTGATGTACGCGCTGCACCTCGGACGGTTCAGCGATCTGCATCTGCGCTGGCTGTACTTCCTCGTCAGTCTTGGCGGCACCGCGATGGTCGGCACCGGGCTCGTGATGTGGACCGTGAAACGTCGCGGCAAGCTGCCCGACACGGCGCGCCCGCATTTCGGCTTCCCTGTGGTCGAGCGGCTGAACATCGCGGCCATTGCCGGCCTCTCCATCGCCATGACCGCGTTCCTGTGGAGCAATCGGCTGATTCCGGCCGATGCACTGAAGCGCAGCGCCGCCGAAGTCGACGCATTCTACTGGGTGTGGGCGGCTACGCTGCTCTATGCTCTCGTCAGGCCTGCGAAGCGCGCGTGGATCGAACTGCTCTGGGCCGGTGCTGCCATGCTCGCGCTGCTGCCGATCGTCAATGCCGTGACGACGTCGCGCGGCTTCTGGCGCAGCGTGACGACCGGCGACTGGGTCTACGCGGGGGTCGATGCCATGCTGTGGGCGTTCGCCGCCCTGCACGGGTGGCTCGCCGTACGTACCGCCCGGCACAAGCCGAAGACGAAACCAGCCAGGCGTGCGGACGTCGCCAAGGCTACGCCGCCGGCAATCAACGCGCCGTTGAGCGAGGATCGCGCATGATGCACGTCGTCACTTTCTTCATTTGTCTCGTGGGCTTCGCCGCGCTGGCGATGGCGACCGAGCGTCAGCAGGCAACGTTCTTCGGAGGTGTTTCGGTGGCGCGCACGCGCGCAAGTCGTGGGCTCGGATGGACGGCACTGATCGTCGCGCTGGCGGCAACGGTCGTGCATCAGGGATGGGGATTGGGGCTGGTGAACTATAGCGGCCAGACCAGCATGGCCGCCGGTCTGGTGTATCTCACGCTCATCATGGCCGAGCGCCGCCGCTCACGCTAGCGGCCGCAGGCCACGCTCATTCGTTCTCTTCGAAGTAGTGTCCGAACTTGACCTGCTTGGTCCGGATGTAGCGCTCGTTCTCTTCACGCATCGGGATGTCGAGCGCCACGCGCTCGCTCACTGGAATACCGTGCTTGATGAGCGTATCGAACTTCTTCGGATTGTTGCTCATGAGGCGCACCGAGCCCACGCCGAGAATGCGCAGGATGGCGGCGGCGGAGTCGTATTCGCGGGCGTCGTCGGGCAACCCCAGATCGAGGTTGGCCTCGACCGTATCGCGGCCCTGCTCTTGGAGCAGATACGCCCGGATCTTGTTGCTCAGGCCGATGCCGCGCCCTTCGTGGCCGCGCAGATACAGCATGACGCCGCGACCTTCTTCGGCGATCTTGCGCATGCCCGCATCGAGTTGTTCACCGCAATCGCAGCGGTACGAACCGAATACGTCGCCCGTCAGACACTCCGAATGCAGACGTACCAGCGGCGGCAAGGCGCCCGACGTGTTGTCCGTCACATCGCCCATGACCAGCGCGAGATGCTCGTTGGCGCTGTCTTTGACGCGAAATGCATGGGAAGTGAAGGTGCCGTAACGGGTCGGCAGGGTTGCCGTAGCGACAAGCTCGACGCATTCGCCAGCGTCGCAGTTGGGCGTGGCAGAGGCAGTACCAGGGGACTTCATGTTGACGTTCAAACCGGCTGAAATTGGGAGGTGCGTGCCACCCGGCTAGGGTGACGTGTACTCGGAGTGTACCGCCATTTGCCAATATCAGCCGACAGCCCTACGCAACACACCGTTGCATAGGGCTGTCCAATCGGCTAGCGCTTCACCCGGCCTTGGGTTCCGGGCACGCGATTCGCCGTTCTACAACCCTCAATAGTCCGCGCGCAGCGTGAGCATGATGTTGCGACGCTCACCGTAGATACCGTAGAACGTCGACGGCACGCGGGCATAGTAGTCGCGGTTAAACACGTTGTTCACGTTGAGCTGTGCTTCGAGATGGCGATTCACGCGGTAGGCCAGCATGGCGTCCCACACGGCGTAGCCGCCCTGCGAGAAGCCCGTTGCACGGTAGGTCGAGCTCTGGACGCGTACGCCACCGCCCACCCGCAGGCCGTCGAGCACGCCACCGAACAGGCCGTTCGTGAAGCGATACGTCGTGTACAGCTTGAACAAGTGCTGCGCCTCTTCGCCATCCAGCGCCTGACCGACCTGGGTCGGATCGCTGTTGTAACGCGTATTGAGCAACGTGTACCCGGCGTAGACATTCCAGTTACGCGTGACTTCCCCGGTCACCTCGGCTTCCCAGCCCTGACTTTGCGCCGAGCCCGCTGCGACCGAACCCAGCGGATGGAACGGGTCGGCCACGGCACGGTTCGTGTCCGTCATGCGATAAGCCGCCACCGTGGCGCTCAGGCGACCGTCGAGGAACGTGCCCTTCAGGCCCACCTCATATTGCTGCCCTTCGCGCGGCGGCAACCCCTGACCGTCGAACGTCGTCGCCGTTTGCGGTGCGAAGATCTTCGAGTAGTTGAAGTACGCGTTGATCTGCGGCGTGAGGGCCAGCACCACACCGCCGTACGGAATGAACTTGTTGTTCGCGCGTGCGGTGGTGTTCCACGGGCCTTCGGTCGGGAGCAGATTCTGACTTTGCTGCTGATACCAGGCTTCGCGTCCGCCCAGCACGACGGTGAGCGGGTCGAGCACGCGAACACGCGCCTGTCCGTACACGCCGAACTGCTGCGCTTGCAACTTGTTGCCGGAGTCGAACGGAATGGTCGGCTCCACCGACGGCGGCGAGAAGATGCTGAAGGTGCCGAGGTTTTCGCCACCCGACAGACTGCGCTGCTGCGTCATCTGGTAGTTCATGCCGACCAGCCATTCGTGCTTGCGGCCGAACGCCTGCACCGGACCGGACAAATGCGAGTCGATCCCCAGCAGGTTGTTCTCGCCACGTTGCGACTGGCCGAAATAACGGGCTGTGAGCGTCGCAGCGTTGATGCCCGGGCCGAGATAGGCGTACTTGCTGTTCGAGAGCACGTGGCGATAGTTGATGGTCGTCGTCGAGACGATATCGTTATCGAAACGGTGCTCCAGCTTGCCGTTGACTTCCTGCATCGACGTCCAGGCGTAGTTCCAGTCCGGCGAGAAGTTCGAGTTGTTGGGGGCGTTCAGGAATGTGCGGTTCGTCAGCAGCGACTGACCATAGTCGAACGCATGCAACGGGTTGACCTGATACGAGCCGGAGAGCGACAGCAACGTGCGCGGCGTCAGGTCGAATTCGAGCGCGCCATAGGCGAGGAAGTTGCTTTCGTTGGTCCGGGTGACCGACTTGTTGCCGGTATTGCCGGTCAGCACGGCGCGTCCGCGAATGGTGCCCGATTCGTTGAGCGGGCCCGTAACGTCGATCATCTGACGATAATTCGCCCACGAACCGATGGACGTCTCGCTGCGCACGGCGAAGGTGTCTCCCGGGCGCTTGCGCACCAGATTGACCGTGCCGCCCGGTTCACCCGTGCCGTCGAGCAACCCCGCCGGGCCGCGGAAGACTTCCACGCGGTCGTACATCGAGAGATCGAATTGCGGCTGGTACTGGATACCGCTCAGGATCGACACGCCGTCGTATTCGACGCCGACGTTGTAGCCTCGCGAGTTGAAGTAGTAAGTGCCGTCACCGTAGTTGACCGCCGTGATACCGGTGGTGAATTGCAGCGCATCGGCCACCGAGGTCATCGCCTGGTCGTCCATGCGCGCACGCGTGACGACCGACACCGAGTTCGGAATGTCCTTGAGTGCCTGCGGCGTCTTGCCGATGGTCGTGGTCGAGGTGCCGTACGAGCTCGACCCCTCGGTCTGCGCATCGCGTTGCGCGCTGACGTTTGCCGCCGGCAGTGCCGCCGTCGTGCCCGGTGCCGCCGTCGCGGGCGAGGTCGACTGCGCGTGCGCCGCTGCGGCCCCCAACATCAGCATCGCCACGGCGATGGGTGTCCGCGCGAGGCGCAGCGGCGACGGGTGCCCGGTCCTCATGCCGTCAGACATGCGGCCCCGTGCCGCGCGGCGAGGTTGCTGGTTCTGATTCTTTTGCATCGTTGACAACACTTCCCCTGGTTCCTTGTTGCCGGGATCTTCCGGCGATCGTGAATCGGTGCCTTGTTTTGTGTGGTGATTGTGCCTTTAGCGTCTCGGTCCAATTCCCGCTACACTGGCGAAAATATCGCAAATGAGACTCATTACTAAATTTGCGTGAGATTCGGCAAACACATTGATAGATCAGGAGAATATCGGGTTCGGAATAGGCAAGGGCGACAATTAATGTCGATTTTTTGACAAATTTCGTCTGAGTATCGATGCCCGATTACAAACCCCGGCATGAACGATTTTCTGCGCAAGCGATTCCCCAATGCCGTGCGTCCTTTGCCGCGCGATGTCTATTCGCAGATCACGTCGTACCGCCACGGCGAGCGGCTGATCTGGCATCAGCATCGTCACGGTCAACTGGCATTTGCGGTGCGCGGCGTCGTGCGCGTGCTGACGTCCACGGCCATCTGGACATTGCCGCCCTCGCGTGCCGTGTGGCTGCCCTCCGATGTCGAACACGAGTTACATGCCGTGGGCGACGCGCAGATCTGCAACGTCTACATGGAACCGCGCATGTTTCCCTGGGATTGGGTGCGGCCAACGGTGATTCTCGTCACCCCGCTGATCCGCGAGCTGGCGGTCACCGTCGGCCGTGACGGCGACAGCTATGGCCCGACGAGCCGCGCCGCACTCTCGGTGCCACCGCTACTGGGTGTGCTGCGCGACGCCACCGCCCTGCCCGAGCGCGGCGTGCCGGTCCCGCGCGACACACGGTTGCAGGCGATTTGCGAGCATTTGATGAACGACCCCGGCAGCAAACTGACGCTCGACTTCTGGGGCGAACAGTTCGGAGTCAGCGGACGCACGCTTGCGCGTCACTTCCAGAGGGACACCGGCATGACGTTCGTGACATGGCGTCAGCACCTGCGCGTGTCCGAAGCGATCTCGACACTGGCGCTCGGCTCGTCGGTAGCGGCGACGGCCGATGCCTTCGGTTATGCGAGTCCGAGCGCCTTCATCGCGATGTTCAAACAGGTCACGGGCCGCACCCCGCAACGCTACCTCGCCGACGCCTGAGCCCGCTCAGCGCGCGTAGCTCACCGGCATGCCGCCGTCGGGGTTGGGCAGCACCCCCATCGGCACGCCATAGATGGTTTGCAGCGTGTCAGGCGACATCAGTTCGGCGGGGGTGCCCCGGGCGATCGGCCTGCCTTGCTTGAGCGCGAGCAGCGTGTCGCAAAAACGCGCCGCCATGTTCACGTCGTGCAACACGATCACCACGCCCAGCCCGTGCGTGTCGGCCAGTTCGCGCACGAGCTTGAGCACGTCCAGTTGATGGGCGACGTCCAGCGCCGACGTCGGCTCGTCGAGCAACAGACACTGCGCCTGCTGTGCGACAAGCATCGCCAGCCACACGCGCTGACGCTCGCCGCCCGAGAGCGATTCCACCAGACGATCCGCAAAGCCCAGCACGTCCGTTTGCGCCATCGCCTGTTGCACGGCCTCGTGATCGTGCACATCGAAGCGCCCGAGCGCGCCGTGCCATGGATAACGCCCCAGCGCGACAAGCTCGGACACCGTCATTCCCGCTGCCGCCGGCGGTTGTTGCGGCAGATACGCCACGCGACGCGCAAATTCGCGCGCGCCCCACGACGCCAGGGCGCGTCCTTCGAACTGGAGGCTGCCGCTGACCGGCGAGAGCTGGCGCGCGAGCAACTTGATCAGACTCGACTTGCCCGAGCCGTTGTGGCCGATCAGCCCATGCACCTGCCCGCCCGCGAGTTCGAGGGTGAGGGGCGCGAGGAGCGTGCGGCCTTCCACGGCGAAGGAAACGTCTTGCAGCGCGAACATCGGAGTATCAGTCATGGGCTTTCGGTGAAGCAGGTTCGTGGTGCGCCCCGGCATCGGTCTGCGGCGCGCGCAGTTGGCCGTAGTCGAGGCGAATCAGACGATCCGCCAGATCGAAATAGCGGTCGTCGTGCGTAATCACCAGCACGCTCTTGCCGCGCGCCTTGAGCGCGGGGAGCATCTGGCGGTAGAAAACATCCTTGAAAAGCGGGTCCTGATCCGCCGCCCATTCGTCGAAGACGTAGAACGGCCGGTCTTCCAGATACGCCACGAGCAACGCGAGACGCTTGCGCTGCCCTTGCGACAGATCGAGCGTCGAGAAGCGGCCGTCTTCGATCGTGACCTTGTGATCGAGCTGCAACGACGTCAGGAGCGCCTTCGCCTGCGCATCAAGTCCATCGGACGGCAAGCCGAGCAGATGTTCGAACAGGAAGAAGTCGCTGAACACCACTGAGAACAACTGACGATAGTGGTCGCGCTCGGCATCGCCCACGGGCACACCGTCAAGCAGAATCCTGCCGTGCTCCGGCACATAGAGGCCGACGATGAGCTTGGCGAGCGTGGTCTTGCCGCTGCCGTTGCCGCCGACCAGATAGACGAGTTCGCCCGGGCGGAACGTCAGACCGATCGGGCCCAGCGTGAAGTTCTCGTTCTCCTGTTCGCGGAAGTAGCTGTGCGTCACCCCTTCGAGCGTGATGTCGTGGAACACCGGCACTTCCGTTCTGGCGGGCGCCGGCAGCAACTCGCGCGGCAGTTCCTTCTCGACCTGCGCGATGCGCTCCAGCGCCACGCGTGCACTCCCGAGCGAGGGCATCGCCGAGAGCACCCCCTCGATCGGCATGATCATGTACAGGAACACCAGCGCATAGCCCGACACGACCTGCGGCGGCAGATCGACATGACGCAGCACCACGAACAGCGTGAGCCCGATGAACGCGAAGAGAATGAAGCTGCCCCAGCTTGCCGCCGCCGCATACAGCACATAGCCTCGTGTGCGTTGCACGCGCACCGCTTCGACGTTGCTCGCGAGGCGATCTTCGATGAACGCGTCGCGTCGCGCACGATGCAGCTTGAGTTCCTTCGCGCCGTCGAACAACGCCCGGAAATCCTTCACCAGCGCTTCCTCGCGCTTGCGCGAGCTGCGCAGATGCAGGAGCGCACGCTGATTCGCGAAACGAAACCCGGCCGCGCCGATGAAGATCGTCACGACCGCGAACAACAGAATCTGCCACGACAGATAGCCGAGATAGATCAGGCAGCCCGCGATCACCGCGCCCTGCATGGCGAGCACCGGCAGATTCACGAACAGCACCACGATGGTGTCGAGATCCTGCGTGAGTACCGCGATGGCACGGGCGATGCCGTGCCGCTCCAGACTCGCGTACGGCGCCGCGCCGATGCGACGCACGACCTGCATGCGCAGCGTCGCTTTGGCCCGCTGACCGAGCGACATGAACAGCGTTTGCGACAGCGCACGCGTGACGAGCACCAGCACACCGAGGCCGAGAAACTGCATGCCGAGCACGCCGAGATGCTCGCGCGGTGCACCGAGCGCCCGGTTGATGAGCGCGACGAGACCGGCATTGCCGAAACCGCTGATGAGACTACCGGCGAGCGCGATTGCCAAAGGCCATCGCGACGCACGCACCAGTTGCCAGAACAAGGACATAGGAGGCAAACCTCTCTTATATTTTGTGGGGATATTGGGGGGACATCAGGCCACTTGACGACGCAAGTGCCACAGCAGATACGGTGCCGCGATCAGCATGGCGAGCACGCCCGCCGGCAACTGTTGCGGGAACAGCAGGTTACGGCCGAGCCAGTCGGCGGCAATCATCAGCAGCGCGCCGGACACGCTCGCCGCCACGGCCTGCGGGCGTCCCTTGCCGAATCCGGCCATGCGGGCGAGGTGCGGCGCGAGCAGACCAACGAACGACAACGGGCCGACGACGAGCGTAGCCACGGCGCTCAGCGTCGCGGCGAGACACCAGAGCCACAGGCGCGCGCGCTTCACGTTCACGCCGACGGCCGTGGCTGTCGCATCGCCCATCGGCAGCAGATCGAGCCAGCGCGACGCGAGACACGTCAGCAGCAGCCCCGCGAGCGCCGCCGCGACCGTGACCATCGCAATGCCGGGGCCGACGATGTACGTCAGCCCGAGCATCAGCGAGCGCAGCAGGAAGGCATTGGCCGTACCGCTCGCACTCGCAATCGCCACGAGCGACTGCGCCATGCCGGAGATGGCCACACCGGCGAGCAGCATACGTGTGGGTGAGAAGCCTCCCTTGCGCGAGAGCGTCAGCATCACGGCGAGACTGATCGCCGCCCCCGCGAAGGCCGCCAGGAACAGAACGGAAGCGCCCGCCCCCACCACGACGAACGTCACGATCAGCACGCCGAGCATCGCCCCGCCGCTCACGCCGAGCAGTTCGGGACTCGCCATCGGGTTGCCGCTGATCCGTTGCAGCAACGTGCCCGAGAGCGCCAGCGCGACACCTGCCGCGGCCGACGCCAGCATGCGCGGCATGCGCCACGGCGACATCGCCGTCCAGACATCGCCGCTCGCCCATCCCCAACCATCGAAGGTACGGCCGAGATGCTGCGTCGCCCACACGATCACCACGCCGAGCGCCAGCGTCACCGCCAGCCAGCGCAGCGGGTGACGCACACGCGCAGGCGGCGCGGCATCGGCCGTCGCCACTTCGCCGGCGCGCGTGCGACGCAGCAGCCATAGCAGCAGCGGACCGCCGAAGAGCGCGGCGGCAGCCCCTGTCGGCAGCGATGCGCCGTCGAACAGCGGCAGCCACTGTACGATCTGATCCGTCAGCATCAGCATGAGGGCGCCGATGGCCGGCGCCCAGACCAGTTGATCTCGCAGACGTCGCGCGCCCGCCAGCCGGACCAGTTGCGGCCCGGCCAGTCCGACGAAACCGATGATGCCGACCGTGCCGATGATGCAGGCGCAGAGCGCAACCGCGACCACGAGGCCCGCGGTGCGAATCCACGCGACGCGCGCACCGAGTTGCGTGATGCTGCGGTCGTCCAGCGTGAACAGGGTCAGCGGTCTGAGCAGCAGCGCCGCCGCGACGACCGCCACGAGCACGCGCGGCAGCAGCCAGCCGACGTCGTGCCAGCCGTTCTGCACGAGCGAGCCGGCCCCCCATGCAAACACGCCGACGAGCGCACGCTCGTGGGTCATCGACACCATGATCGACAGGCCGCTGCAATACAGGTTGACGATCATGCCCGCGAGGATCACCGGCACGGGCGCGAAGCGGCTGCGCCACGTCAATGCCATCACGATAGCTATGGCGGCCGCCGACCCTGCCATGGCGACGCCGGACTTCCACGCCAGCGCGACCGGCGGCAGCCAGATCGTCGCGGCCGAGAGAGCGAGCGATGCGCCGGAAGCCACGCCCAGCGTCAACGACTCGGCCAACGGGTTGCGCAGCACCTGCTGGAACATCACGCCGGCGAGCGAGAGCCCGGCACCGGCCAGCAACGACATGGCCAGACGCGGCAGCCAGGCGTAATTCACGAGCAGCCCCGACATCGCGGCAGGCGACGTCGGCGCGTAGGCGCCCTGCACCGGATGCACGATCGCGTGCCACACCGCCGCGACGAACGCCCCGCTGTCGACACCCGCCGGGCGCAGCGCCAGTAGCGTCGCGACAGCAAGGGCCACCGCAGGCAGGCCGACAATAAGCGCCAGACGCCACAGATGACGCACGTCGACGGGTGCCGACGCGCCGCGCGGCGCGCCACTCGTCACGGGGGAAAACGGATTGCCTGTGCTCATACCGCTGCCCCCGTCAGTGCGACGCTCAACGCGTCGGCCAGCTTCACGGCCGTGGGGGTGCCGCCCGTGGGCAGCATCATCGGCAGTTGTCCGACGCGCGCACCGCGCACGAAGGGCAGCGCCTGCCACAGCGGACTCTGGCCCAGCATGCCGAGCAAACCGGGACGCGCCCCGATGAGCATCGCGCTCGCCGCCGTATCGACACCGAGCTGCGTGTAATCGATCTGTGCCATGCCCTCCGTATCGCTCGGGCGTCGCCAGGCATTCGTGAGGCCGACGGCAGCGAGCGTCCCGCCGAATACGCTCTCGCGGCCGAAGACGTTCGTCAGACGCGTGTCGATGGGACTCATCAGATAGATCGGACGTTGCGTGGCGCCATGCTGCGCCAGCCGGTCTCGCACGGCGCCAAGGCGCGCATCCGTCTGCGCGAGCAGCCGCGCGGTCTCGGCAGGACGCCCGAGGGCGTCCCCCAACGCGTGCGCCCGTCGCTGCGCGAGACGGTATCCGTCTTCATGCGGATGCGCAGGCGGCGCGACGAATAGCGGCGCGATGCGCGACAGCGAATCGGCCAGCGAGGCATGCGCGGGCGTGATGACGATCAGATCGGGGCGCAACGACTGCACGACCTCGAAATTGGGCTGGAACAGCAGCCCCACGTCGACCACGGAATCCGGCATCTCAGGCGTGCCCGAAAGCAGCCGGTACCAGAACGGACGCGCGACGCCCACCGGGACCACGCCCAGCGCGAGCACCTGCGCAGCGAGTCCCCAGTCGAGCACGACGACACGCGGCGTGCGGCCCGAAGCCGCCGCCTCACCCGATACGCCGCCAGATAAGGCGCCAGATAAGCCGCCAGAAGCGGCAAAAGCACGCGAAGCGTGCAGGAACGGTGCCACCGCACCAACGCCAAACGCCGCCAGAAGGCGGCGCCGGACGGCAAACGATTTTCGTTGCATCACCATTGATATCGGGCTGTCCCCAGAACGGTTCGTGTTGCGCCGTAGTAGCAGAGGAACGAGTTCGTGCAATACGAGAGGTATTCGCGATTGAACAGGTTACTGACGTTGATGCCGAACCGCCATTGCTGCCAGTCGTAATGCACGGCGGCATCGACCAGCGTCCGGCTCGGCACTTCGAACGTATTGGCGGCGTCTCCCGCCGACGAACTCATGTAACGCACCCCGGCACCGAACCCGAGATTGCGCAACACGCCTTCGTGCATCGTGTAGTCGGCCCACAGGGCGAGGTTGTTGCGCGGCGTGATCGGCGGGCGCTTGCCTTGCGCCGTCGTGCTTTGCAGGTTGACCTGATTGACATACGTGTACGACGCGATGACCTTCAGATCGCGGGTGACGTTGGCACGCGCTTCGGCTTCGAAGCCGCGCGAGCGCACTTCACCGGTCTGCGTGGGGAACGTCGGGTGTGCCGGATCGACCACACTCACATTCTCCTGACGAAGATCGAAGGCAGACAGACGCAACGAGGCATCGTATTGCTTCGGCTGATAACGCACGCCGATTTCGTACTGCTTGCCCTGCGTGGGCTGCAACGCCCCGCCGGAGAAGGTCGTGCCGAGCACCGGCGCGAACGACTTCGCGTAGCTCACGTACGGCGCGATGCCATTATCGAACGCGTAGGCCAGCCCGGTGCGCCACGTGAAGGCGTGGTTGTCGGCCGTCAGCGTATTGCCGTTCGTGCTGGAACGGGTCGTCGCCCAGTCCTCACGCATGCCGAGCGTGAGCACCCAGCGGTGGTACCGCAGTTCGTCCTGCGCATACAGACCGGCCTGACTCAGCGAATAGTCCAGCCGCGTGTTCTGGTTCACCCCCGCCAACGCGGCGTAGTCGGGATTGAACAGATCCAGTTGCCCGACGACGGCGCCGCCGTAGTTATCGCCTTCGAGCACGCGGCGATAGTCGAAGCCGAACAGCATCGTGTGCTCGACGGGGCCGGTCGAGAATTTCGCCTGTGCATTCGTATCGATCTGCCACTGGCTGACGTGCTCTTTGTCTGCATTGCCCCACATGTAGACCGAGCGCTGATCCGCGCCGAAGCCGCTTGTAACCGACGTCTGGTAGTAGTTCTGGTCGATATGCAGGTAGCGCGCGTTCTGCGAGACGCGCCACGTGTCGTTCAGTTGCTTCGCGAACTGATAGCCGAACCAGTACTGCGTGCGCTGCATGCCGTCGCGGGTCGGGTCACCGAAGTATTGATCGGCGCCGAGGTGACCGTTCGGGTTCGCGAACAACGTGCCGCTCGCCGGCACCGGGTTGAACAGGCCGCCTTGCGGGTCGCGCTGATAGCCTGCCAGCAGCGTGAGCGACGTGTCGCGGTCCGGCCGGAACGTGATCGACGGGGCGATCGCCAGACGCTCGTCCTTGATCGCGCTCACCTGCGTCCTGGCGTCACGCGCCAGTCCGACCACGCGATAGAGGATCGTGCCGTCCGGGGTGAGCGATCCGCCCAGATCGAAGCCCGCCTGATAGGTGTCGTGATTGCCGATCTGAAGCATGACTTCGCGCACCGGCTGATCCGTGGGCAGCTTGCTGCTGTAGTTCACCAGACCGCCTGGGTTGCCCTGTCCATAGAGCACTGACGACGGGCCGAACATCACGTCGATGCGCTCCAGCAGATACGGGTCCACGCGCGCCGTCGCAAAGCGCGGCGACTGGAAGATGCTCAGACCGTCGAGGTATGCGTCGATATCGAAACCGCGGGCACGCAGCTGGTCGAAGCGCACGTCGGTGCCGTCCTGCGTATTGACGCCGGTGGTGTAGCGCAATGCCTGATCGATGGTGATGGCGCCCTGATCGTCCATTTGCTGACGTGTCACCGTCGAGGTCGCCTGTGGCGTGGTCAGCGTCGCGGCGTCGGTCTTCGTCGCGGTCCTCATGCGCTTGGCCACGTAACCGCGTCCCGGCCCGTTCGGGCTCTCGGTGAGCGACGAGTCGTTCACCTGCGTGGCGGGCAGCGACACCATCGCCCCGCCGGCGGCACCGGCCGCTGTATTGTCACTGCCGGCATCGGCGGCCATCGCCGCCGGCTGCCCAAAGACCGTTCCCGCCACCATGGCCGCGAGCATCGTCAATCGCCGCGCCTGGGTCGGCTTCCCCGTGTGATTTCGTTTCACTTTACGTCCGCTTCCCGCGTCAGTGTCATTCTGTCTGAATGAATTAAAATAAATGAGACGCATTACTATTATCACTTGTATCCGCCACCTGAACCCTGATGGCAGTTGGTAGAATACCGGGGATCGTTTTGCTGTGAATCGCAAAAAATGTTGAGAAACGGACATTTTTTGTCCATTTCTCTATGCTTTGGCGCGCCGCGCGTTGTCCTCACGAGGGGCAATTGAACGCGCGGCCGTCGTCTGACCGTGTCGAGCGGTCCGGTTGGGAAGTCGTCATGAAGGAATTGCTGCTGCGCCGCTACCCGGAAACGCGTCGACATCTGGCGCGCGACGTCACGCTTGTGGGCATGGAGTGCGAGGATGGCGAACGCCAGCCCTGGCACCAGCATCAGCACGGTCACGTGGTGATGGCGCTGCGTGGCGTGGTGCGAGTGCTCACGCCTGCGCACACCTGGACGCTACCGGCGTCGCGTGCACTATGGCTGCCGCCCAACACGCCGCACGAACTGCACGCCGTCGGGCGCATGCACTTCTGCACCATCAGCGTCGAGCCGGGCACCGTGTCGTGGTTGTGGCCGAACGCGCTCGCGCTCACCGTTGGCCCCCTGCTGCGCGAGCTCGCCGTCGACATCCTCCCCGACGGCATCCACTACGCCCCGGACAGCCGCACAGCGCTGTCCGTCCCCCTGCTGCTGCGCCTGTTGCGTGAAGCCGCCGCGCCCGGCGAGCACGGTTTGCCGTTGCCCAGTTCGGCGAAGCTATTGGCAATCTGCGAGCACATGATGATGGAGCCCGCGACCGATTACTCGCTGGAGCGATGGGGTGAAGAACTGGGCGCGAGCGGCAAGACGCTGGCGCGCCGCTTCAAGGACGAGACGGGCATGACGTTCGGACGCTGGTGTCAGCACATGCGCGCGTCGGAGGCGATCACGCGGCTGGCGCTGGGCGCGTCAGTCGGCGATGTCGCGCTCGCGCTCGGCTATCAAAGCCCGAGCGCGTTCATCGTGATGTTCAAGCGATTGTTCGGCCGTGCGCCGCAACAATATCTGGCGGTGGCGGATCGTTGAGGGTGCCCTGCCCGGCCGACCGTTCGCATCGGCGGATGCCGCCGGCTTGAGGAATAAAGCCGCGCCCCGGCTACGCCCCGTGCATCAAAGCACGCCGAGTGGCGAAGCCGTGGACGCGAAGGTGTCGCGAATCGACGCAATCGCCGCAATCGTCTCATCGATGTCGTCATCGCCGATGTGACGATGCGTGACGAGCCGTAGCATCGACGTGCCGCTCGCCCGCGCCAGAATTCCGTACTCCGCCAGCGCCGCCTCCCACGCACGAGGATTCGCCTCGCCTTGCTCGCCGACACGCAGGCGCACGATATTGCTCCTCGACGGCACGGCATCGACCAGTTGCGCATCGATTTGCGCCAGGCCCGCCCACAGACGTTGCGCACGCTGGTTGTCGTCGGCCAGTCGCGTGACCATCGTCTCCAGCGCCACCTTCCCCGCCGCCGCCATGATGCCCGCCTGACGCAGACCGCCGCCCGTCATGCGACGGAACGTGCGCGCCTGCTCGATCATCGCGTGCGAGCCGACGAGCATCGCGCCCATCGGCGCCGAAAGTCCCTTCGACAGGCAGAACGTCAGGCTGTCGCAATGCGCCGTGATCTGCGAGACGTCCACGCCGAGCGCCGCCGCCGCATTGAACACGCGCGCGCCGTCCATATGGACCGGCACACCGGCGCGCGACGCGAGCGCATGCACATCCGCCAGATACGACAGCGACGGCACGTAACCGCCCGAGTGATTGTGTGTCGACTCGACCGCAACCATCGCCGTCGGCTGGCCGTAACGCGAAAAGCCGGGACGCAACGCCCCGGCCAGTTGATCGAGATCCATTTCGCCACGCACTGACGGAATCAGCACCGGGAACAGATGCGCGAGCCGCGACATACCGCCCGCTTCCGACTTCGCCATGTGGGCCTGCACGTCGAGCACCGCTTCGCCGCCGTGCGTAGCGTGACACAGCGAGGCGATCAGATTGCCCATCGTACCGGAGACGACGTACATCGCCTCCTCCTTGCCGGTCATGACCGCCGCGAGATGTTCCAGTGCGCGTACGGTCGGATCGCCTTCGAGCGTGTCGTCACCCAGCGATGCAGTCTGCATCGCCTCCCACATCAACGCGGTGGGACGGGTGACGGTATCGCTGCGCAGATCGACGGCGCGTTCGGTATTGCCTGAGGTCATGCAAACTCCTGACCGTGGGCATGGCTGCCTGTGCCTGCCTGCGCGCCTTGCGACGATTCGGCCGCGAGCGCCGCCTGCACGGCCTCGGGCGATTCGTACGGAATGCCGGCGAGCTTCATGACGAGCTTGATGGCCACGGTATTGCTGAAAACGTTGATGGCGGTACGGCCCATGTCGAGGAAAGCGTCGACACCGGCGATGATGGCGAGGGCTTCGATGGGCACACCGATGGTGGTGAGCACCATGGCGATGGCCACGAGGCCGCCCGACGGGACGTTCGCGCTGCCCTTGCTGGCGAGTGTGGTGACAAGCACGATGGACAGCAGCGTCGGCATGTCGAGCGGCACGTGATACGCATCGGCCAGGAAGCCCACGGCCAGCGCGAAGTACATGATCGAGCCGTCGCGGTTGAAGGCATAACCCAGCGGCAACACGACCGATGCGATGGCCTTCGGGACACCCATCGCGATGAGCTTCTCCATATGCAGCGGCAACGTTGCTTCCGACGAGCGCGTGGCGAAGGCGAGAATCACCGGCTCGCTGATCGCGCGCGTGGTCGCCATCGGCTTTTCGCCGATCGCCTTGAGCACGATCCAGAACAGCACGAGCAGCACGCCGAGGCCGAGGTACATCGTGCCGACGAGCTTCACGAGCGACAGAATCGTGCCGATGCCTTGCGTAGCGAACAGCCACGAAATGATCGCGAAGATCGCCACCGGCGAGAGCGAGATGATCCAGTCGGTCAGTTTGAACACGGCGCCCATGAGCGCGTCGAGCACGCCCACGAGCGGCTTGGCGCGCTCGCCGATGGCCGACAGCGCCATACCCAGCAGCACCGCGAAGACCAGCACCGGCAGCAGATTGCTGCCGCTCATCGCCGCCACGATGTTCGACGGGATCATGTCCAGGAAGAACTTGGTCCAGTCGACCGACGCCGCAATCGGCTTGGCCGACGCGTGCGCCGTCGCAAGATTCGCGCCGAGGCCCGGGTGGAAGATCGCGTTCAGGCCGAGGCCGATCACGATCGAGACGAGCGTCGCGACGAAGAAGTAGATCATGCTGATCGCGGAGACGCGTCCGAGCGAGCGCGCGTTGTGCCCCATCTGATAGATGCCGAGCGTGATCGCCGTAAAGACGAGCGGCACGACGATCATCTTCACGGCCTGCACGAACGCCGTGCCCACGGGCATGAGCTTCGTGGCCAGCCCCGGGGCGACCATGCCGCAACCGATACCCAGCGCCAGACCGATCAGCATCTGGATGGGCAATGGAATGAGGCGCTTCTTCTTGCTGGCAGTACTTGACGACATGACGACAATCTCCGGATTGAACGAGACGACACCGCTCGCGCTCGACGTAGGCGGTACCCGGGCCTTCCGGGTATGGCAGACGGTCAGCGCTTGCGACCCGGCGCCGCTTTCGCAGCGGGCGGAACAGCCGGGGGGACGAGTGCCTGCAAGCGAGCCTGCATGGCGTGCGTGAGGTGGTCCCAGACACGACGCTGGGCCTCCTCGGGACGCCCGGCGGCAATGGCCTCGAAGATCGCGAGATGCTCGCGAACGGCGGTGCGGGTGCGCTCGGCGTCGTAATGCGGAATGCGTTGCAGCGCCAGACCGTTCTGGGTGCGCAACGCGTGATAGGTCTCGGTGAGGCGAACGTTGTCGGCAGCGGCGAACATCGCCTCGTGGAACTGCCAGCCCACGCGTTGCGTGATGTCGACGTCGAGTTCGATGCCCTCGGCGCCCTGCGCGTCGAGCGCGCGCAGTCGCACGGCCACTTCTTCGAGCGCGGGCGTCACGCCTTTTTGCGCGGCCAGCCATGCGGCCATGCCCTCGAGGGCAAGGCGCACCTCGTGAATCTCGCTCAAATCCCGCACCGACAACTGACGCACGAAGGTGCCGCGCATCGGCACGATCTCCAGCAGGCCGTCGTTCGCGAGGGCACGAATCGCCTCGCGCACGGGCGTGCGGCTGATGCCGAAGCGCTCCGAGAGCGCGCGCTCGGACAGCGCTTCGCCTGCACGGATCTCGCCGGAAACGATCAGATTGCGAATGGCGTTGTAAGCCGAATCGCTCAGGGCCGGGGTGCGTTGGGTCTGGTTCATAACTGGTATACCAGCAAAAAACAATTTGCCGGTCAACGGCAAAAGCTGTGGGGCGGGAGAATTTGCGGGTAAACGTTACGCCCCGCCTCGGTTAGCCGGACGTTGCGGGTCGTGCGCTCGAACACGCGAATGCCCAGACGCGTCTCCAGCCGGGCGATCACACGACTCACCCCGGACTGCGACATGTCGAGCGCCTCGGCGGCACGACCGAAGCGCTTCGTGTCGACGACCGCTGCGAGCACGTCGACGCCTTCGAGTAGTTGCGAGTTGAGTGTTTTCATTGATGACGTGGATGCAAGAATCATATGCGTTCCATGCAATCGAATTCATGAACGCCCGGCGTCAGAATCCGATCCGTCTCCACTTGTTTCTTCTCGGATCGATCTATGGAACCTGCCATAACCTCTTCCGCCGGCACGCCGGACGCTGCCGCCCGCTGGCCCGGTGCATCCCGGGCGAAAAGCGCCGCCGCAGTGCTAGCCCTCAGCCTCGGCAACATGGGGCGACGCATGTGCGCACGACTGATCGGCGGGGACGACGCGACACTGGATGCCGCCCGCGCGGTCCTCACGCCGATGGGCGCCGTGATCCGGCACGTCGGCCCGATTGGCTGTGGCGCATTGACCAAGCTCGCGACCAATACGCTCCTGGGCGTGCAAGTGACGGCGCTGGCGGAGGTGTTTGGACTGTTCGCGAGGTTCGATTCGATTGAATTTCGATGCGCCCGCCATCATCCGAAATGATTTGTAAGCATCGAGGTTCGATTCGATTGAATTTCGATGCGCCCGCCATCATCCGAAATGATTTGTAAGCATTCCTTATCAAATGACCGATAAGGAGGCGGCGCAGAAAATTCTGATTGAACACGACGAATTCGCGCAATCGTGCGAATTGAGTAAGTTGAGGAAGTCGCGTGTGACCCACCGGCGTTTCACACGGTCAAAATCCGTGAACGCCGCGCGGGTGAAGGGTCAGCGCGATGTTAGGACAATGCCGTTTCGGCAAACGAAATCACCAGCCCGTTGAGGCAGGGGAAAACTTGCGTCGTGCAAATCCGGTACCCCGCTCGCGCCCATCGCCCTGACAACGATCGACGGTCAGCCCGCCGCGCCGGACGGCGATATGAGCGCACCCCGGCCAAAACGTCGCGCCACACGCAAGGCAACCCCGCGAGCGCAGGCCTAACGCCGTCGCCGTGGGCAGACGTCAATCCTCGCGCGCCGCGACCGTCTCCTGGAGCAACATCTCGAGAAACGCCAGCGGCGCGGGGTCGAGCGGCGGCACCGCGTCTTCCGACGAGGCAGGCAGATGCGTGACGACCAGTTCCCAGCAGAGCGTCTTGCCTTTGAGCGGCACCTGCACCAGCCGCTCAGCGCGCCGCGACACCAGATCGGCCGGCAGAAACGCCACGCCCAGCCCCTGCTCCACCAGACTCATCAGCGTATCGAGATCGCCGATCTCGAACGCCACGCGGCGCCGCACGTCCGCCTCGGCGAACCCGCGATCCACCAGGCGCCGCGTGCCATGTCCCGGGACGAAGTCCACGAATGGCTCATCCGCGAGCTGTGTGAGCTGGATGTTTCGTCTGGCCGCCAGCGAATGGCGGTGGCCGCACGCGAGCACCATGTCGTCGCACGCGACAATGTGCGACGTGAGTTTCTCGCTACGCTCTTCGATCGGGAGAATTGCCAGATCGATTTCACGCGCCGCGATCTTGTCGTTCAGATCGTGAGCGCCGCCCTGCACCAGACGAATTTCAATCTGCGGATAGCGCTCGTAAAAGCGCGACATCAGGTTCGACAGGTCGAGAAACGGCGGCAGGCTTTGCACCGTGCCGATGGACAGGCGGCCCTTGCGAATGGCGTGGATATCGGCGACGTCGCCCGAGGCCCGGTCCAGCACATCGAGTGCACGTCTGACCTGATCGAGAAACGCCTGCCCGGCCGCCGACAGACTCACGTGACGAGTCGTGCGCACGAACAGCTTCGCGCCGAGTTCGTCCTCCAGTGAGCGAATCGACGTCGAGAGTGCAGACTGTACGATGTGACACCGCTCAGCCGCGCGCGTGAAATTGCCCTCTTCCGCCACGGCAATGAAATGGCGCAACTGCCTCAATTCCATACGCGACTCCCGCGATCCATCGCTTTGATAGATTAATTCCGACAATTAACGAAACTTATCAGATCAAACGAATCGTCGCATCGACGGTGATGTCATCGGTGTCTTGTCACGCTTTACTGCCCGGAAAATCGCCCGCACCTGCCCCTCGGCCGTCGTCGGCTGACGGGCATGACGGGGCGCGGCATCCATCGATTCCTATCACTCGATCTGCGACGAGACCTTCCAGAGATCCACATCGCCGTCTTGCGCGTATCGATCAATCTGTGCAAGTTCGTCAGCAGTAAAGTCGAGGCGCTTCACGGCATCGAGCGAGTCGTCGAGCTGCGCCACGGTGCGTGCACCGATCAGCGCTGACGTGACGCGTTCGTCGCGAAGCGCCCACGCAATCGCCATCTGGGCCAGCGTCTGACCACGCCCCTGCGCGATGTCGTTGAGCGCGCGAATACGGGCCAGATTGTCTTCGCTGAGCATGCTCTGGCGGAACGAGGTGCCTCGTGTGACACGGCTGCCCTCGGCGCTGGAAGTCGACAGGTACTTGGACGTCAGCAGCCCCTGCGCCAACGGCGAGAACGCAATGCATCCGGTGCCGAGATCGTCCAGCGTGCTCAGCAGCCCCTTCTCGATACGGCGATTGAGCATCGAGTAGTTCGGCTGATGGATGAATAAGGGCACACGCTCGTCGGCCAGGATCTGCGCCGCTTTACGCGTGAGTTCCGGCGAGTACGACGAAATGCCCACGTACAGCGCCTTGCCCTGACGATGCAGTTGCACGAGCGCGCCCATCGTCTCTTCCAGCGGCGTGTCCGGGTCCACCCGGTGCGAATAGAAGATGTCGACGTAATCCAGCCCCATGCGCTTGAGGCTCTGCTCGCAACTGGCGATCAGATGCTTGCGCGAGCCGTTCGGGCCGCCGTAGGGGCCGGGCCACATCTGCCAGCCAGCCTTGGACGAGATGATCAGCTCGTCACGAAACGGCTTGAAGTCCTGCGCCATCCAGCGGCCGAAGTTCTCTTCTGCCGAGCCTGCGGGCGGGCCGTAGTTGTTGGCGAGGTCGAAGTGCGTCACGCCACGGTCGAAGGCGCGACGCAGCATCGCGCGGCCCGTTTCATACACATCGACGCCACCAAAGTTTTGCCACAGGCCCAGCGAGATTGCCGGCAATTTGATGCCGCTGCGGCCGACGCGGCGATAAGGCATCTGAGCGTCGTAGCGCGTGCTTTCGGGTTGATAAAGCATGGAATTCTCCTTGGAAAAAGCTCAAAAGTCGGAACGCCTTGCACACGACGCGGGTACACCGCATGCAAAGACGATACAGGAGACGCGGCGAATATCAGGCGCGTGTCCAAAGACGCGTCAACGGCCCGCCGGTCCCCGTGACCGGATCGATTTGGGGAAACGGTAGCGACTGCATGCGCTGGCTCATCTCGGCCGTGGGCGCGGAGGTGCAGACGTCCCATTGCTGACCGCGCGGATACGCGCCGACGACGAGCAAGTCGTTGCTCGCCGAGACGCGCATGTGGCCGGTACCGGTCGGCAGCACCACGACGTCGCCGCTTAACGGTGATACGCGGCGCCCGCCGGGACCACCCAGCACGAGTTCGACGCTGCCGCGCACGAAGAACAACACTTCATGCGCCGTCGAGTGATAGTGGTGGTAATCGTAGATGCCTGCGCGCCATTGCGCGGGCCAGCCATGCTCACCGACCAGACGCTCGAACCTGTCCGCCGACGACCTGGCTTCGTCCGGGGTCATCACCTGACGATAGTGCAGCACCGGCAACTGCGGATTATTCGGAACCCACCCATTGCGCTGGAGAATGAAGCTGTCGGGCTCCAAGGTCGCTGCACGGGCGGCAAGTTCGGGAAACGCTGCACCGAGGCCCGTCAGCCCCAGCACGGACAGTGTGCGCATGAAATTGCGGCGGTCGAATTCAGACATGATGACTCCCCGGCCGTCAGATGCCGATGGTATTGCGATATGACGCGAGATAACCTTGTTCAGCGGACGTCGTACGGTCCATGGCCCACATGGCGCGGTGCCAGAACGGATAGATGGGTAGCGGACGTCCCACGGCTTCGATACGGGCAACCTGGTCGGCTGTCAGCACGAGGTCGGCTCACAAATTTGCAGAAACCCAGTCGAGTCGCCTCAACCGATCGTGAGCCTAGTTTGACGATAACCGATTGATTTTTTAAGTTCCGATTTTTGATGTCATCGATCTATGAGATAGATGAATGATCGAGGATGCTCATGCGTCCTTCAGCAACCCCAACCGGATCAGGCTTTCGGCCGTCGCGACAATCGCCTCCTCTCGCGGACGCGGTGTCCAGCCCAACAGTCGCCGCGCTTTCTCGCCCGTGGCGTTCATATCCACGCCTAGCAATGGCACGACGCCGCGCATGGTCGGGTCTTTCAGCGCACCAAGACGCACGACCCAGTTGGGCAGCACGCGCGTAGGCACCTTGCTCGCGGCGGCGCCCATCCGATCGCGCAACACCTTGGCGACATCGGCGATCCACATGCTGTCCCCGGAAATCGCCAGGAAGCGTTCCCCCTTCGCTGCCGGGGACGTCATGGCCCGCACATGCAAGTCGGCGACATCGCGCACGTCGACGAAACCGCAATTCACTTTCGGGCTGCCGGGCTGTCCATCCATCAGGTTCTTGATCAGGCGAATCGAGTGCGAGTAATCCTTGCCGAGCGCCGGGCCGACGACGGCGACCGGGTTGACGGCGGACAACTCGAGATCACCGCCTTCGCGGGCAATAAAGTTCCACGCGGCGCGCTCCGAAAGCGTTTTCGACTTTTGATAGAGCCACACGTCACCCGACAGATCGGACCAGTCCGTTTCGTCGAACGGGCGGTTTTTCGGCTTCTTGTGCCCGGCGCAGATGGCGCCGAAGGCCGACGTCAGCACGACGCGCTTCACGCCTGCGGCTCGCGCCGCGCGCAGAACGCGCAGGTTGCCGTCGACCGCCGGCTTGACCCAATCGTCCTCGCCGGCCTTTTCGCCGGTCGGTGTGGGCGAAGCGCCATGCAGCACATACGTGCACCCCGCCGCCGCCTCATGCCAGCCGTCGTCGGACGCCAGATCGGCCACGACGAACGACAGGCGGTCGCCCGCGTCGACACCGCCGGTCTTCAATTGCTCGCGCACTTCAGCTTCGCGCGAGAGCGAGCGCACGGTGGTCCGCACGCGGTAGCCATCGCCCAGCAGCGCGATGATGCAGTGTTGGGCAATGAAGCCAGTGCCGCCGGTCACCAAAACCAGTTCGTTTTTCATCATGAATCTCTGAAGGCCCTGAAGCGCCGGGGAATCACGGCGAGAGGAAGGGTTGTTCGCCGACACGTCGCGGCGAGAAAGTGGGATGTCCCAATGTCTGAACATGCGAGAAGATTACGGCCCGGCACTCGGACTGTGAATGCTCTATAGTTCGACTTACTTGCGCAATCGTACGAATATGAGATCAGATCCTTTCTCCGACATCCTGAAATTCACGAACGCGGAATCGATCGTGACCGGCGGTTTCAACGCAGGCGGACCATGGGCGCTGCGCTTTCCCGCGCCCGACAAGATCAAGTTCTTTGCCGTGCTCAAAGGCGAGTGCTGGGTCGTGATCGACGGCGTGTCCGAGCCGACACACTTCCGAACCGGCGACGTGGGACTGCTGACGGCCAAGCGCTCGTTCGTGCTGGCGGGCGATCTGGAGACGACGCCGGTCGATGCGATGAGCGTCTTTACCGGTGCGCGCAGTGGCATCACCACGCTTGGCGACGGCAAGGACTTCTCGCAGCTAGGCGGACACGTGCTGCTGGATCCGACGAGTGGCCGCCTGCTGGCGGACGTCCTGCCGCCGTGGATTCACGTGCCCGCGGCGTCGCCTCAGGCGACGAGCTTCCGGTGGCTGCTCACGCAATTGGTCGAGGAACGGGCAAACGATCTGCCCGGCGCCTCGCTCGTGGCAGGGCAACTGGCGCAAATGCTGTTCATCCAGATTTTGCGGGCGCATCTGGAGACGTCGAGCCCGATGCCCGCAGGATGGCTGCGCGCACTGGCAAATCCCCGCCTCGCGCCCGCGTTGCGGCTCATGCACGACGATCCGGCGCGTGACTGGCATCTTGAAGATCTGGCGCAGGCCTGCGCCATGTCGCGCACCACGTTCGCGTTCCACTTCAAGAAGATTGCGGGCGTCGCGCCCCTCACCTATCTCACCGAATGGCGCATGCGGCTTGCCGAGAAGACGTTGCGCGAAGGCAAGACACCGGTGGCAACGCTCGCCCAATCGCTGGGGTACGCCTCGGAAAGCGCCTTCAGCAATGCGTTCAAGCGGGTCACCGGAAGCTCGCCGAAAGCGTTCAGAAATGCGGGCGTATGAAGTCCGCATGCGAGGCCGGATGCAGGCCGTATAAAGCCTCCCTCACGTGCCCCGGGAGCCAATGACCGGCGCCGGCGCACTTACGTCGCGACGCACGCCCGCCAGCACACGGCCGATCGCGATGGCGATCGCGGCAACCACGAGTCCCATGATGACGTCCCAGACGTAATGTCCGCCGTGCGTCGGCGTGGACACGATCATGAGGGCGTTCCACCCGAAAACGAAAGGGAACAGGCGCTCGACCTTACGCGTTGCGTAGGTGAACAGCACGCCCAGTACTGCGTGAAACGACGGAAAGGAGATCAGTCCCTGCGCGGTCCAGATCGAAAGCTCCCGCATCTTGCCGGTTCGAAAGGCCATGAAATCCGATACCGTCGAAACGGTGTTCGGATCCTGAATGTGAAAATGAACGAAGGCGCTCTCCGCCGGGAACAGCGTTGCAATCAACATCACAATCGCACTGGCCACCATGAATTGCGCAACGAACTCGGCATAACTGGCGATGTTTCGGGTGTAAATAAGCACCAGCGGCAATAACGCCAATTGCGGAAACACCGATTGGTACGCAATGGAAAGCGTGACATCCAGCCATGGCCGCGCGCGCATCGCGTGATAAAGCGATGGCCAGTCGATGCCAAGACGCGCGTCGGCAGACACCAGCCAGTTGGCGATATCGGGAGCGGAAACGGAGACCGACAGGTATTGGAAAAACATGGCCGCGCCGCTAAAGCATGCCAGCGTCGTCACCCACAGCACGCCAACCCCGGCTTCCCTGTAGGCATTGCCACGCGCCGTCGCCAGCAACCGACGGGAAACCGCTGCACGCATTAGCACCGACGCCAGCAATACGCCCAGACCGCAGCGCACGATCATCCATTCGATATCACTTCGTAGAACGGACATTCCCGCACGCCCGCCCCACGCAACATCCACAACGATCAACGAAATATTGGCCAGCCACGTGGCCCAATAGAGACGCCAGAAATTGGGGGACATGCATTTCGCTCACTCTTGTTTTATTAGTTAAACGAAACATGACACGCAAACGACGTCTCGAAATATATCTAAGTTTTCGAGATTTTTGTGAACACCTCGATAATTTAGTAGTTAACTTTTAATCACCGTTTAAAAGCGACGCGCACCAACGCATCGAAGACATCGCGTCCGGCGCCGAATGCCGGATCGAATTGCAGCGCATCACGTGCGCACTTCTCCGTAATTTCCGGCGCAATGGCCAACGACGGCCCCATCATGCTCGTGGCAAGCTGAATTTCACAGGCGCGATTTAACGTCCAGAGATAGGTGAAGGCTTCGGGAATGCTGCCGCCCCAGGAAAGCAGGCCGTGGTTTCTCAGAATGACGGCCTTTTTTCCATCGATGCTGCGAATCAGCCGTGGCCCCTCCTCCGGGTTGACCGTCACCCCTTCGAAATCGTGATACGCGACACGTGTCTGCAATTGGGCGCTGTAGAAATTATCGCTGCGCAATCCAGCGGCGGAACAGGCCACCGCCACACCCGCTGTCGTATGCGTGTGCATCACGCAGTGCGCCCCGGGCAACCCGTGATGCAACGCGGCATGCACCGTAAAACCGGCCGGATTGATCGGATAGTCGCGATTGCCGAGGATATTGCCGTCGCCATCCACCTTGACGAGATTGAGCGGCGTGACCTCGGAATAATGCAGACCGAACGGATTGATGAGAAAGGCAGGCGGGGTGGCGTCAACCAGGCGAAGCGTGATGTGGTTGTAAATCAGCTCCGTCCAGCCGAGATCGTCGAATACCCGATAACAGGCGGCGAGTTCGCATCGTGCCGCCCATTCGCTATCGCTCATCCCCTCGGGCTGGGTGAAGTCATCAAATATGTGGCATCCGGAAATTGTTGTCATGTTGCGTGTCTCCTCATTACCCGAAAGAGTCTACGCGGCCCGGCGTGTCATATCGCGACTTCTGTTGATCGATTCCTAAAGAACGCTTACGAATACCGTCGACACCTCATCCCTCCAACGTCCGATACCAATCGCCGACCCATTGCTCCAGAAAGGCATGAAACCCTGCGGCCGCTGGCGACAATTCGCGCTCTTTGGCGTGATAAAGGCAAATCTGGCGAATCGTCTCCGGCTTTCCGGTGCGGCGCATCACGAGCCCCTGACTGCGTGCGAAGCCCTGCACATAGTCGGGCGCCAGCGTCACGGCGAGCCCGGCGCGGGCGAGACCGAACGCCGTGGTGACGTTCTCGACAATTTCGACGGGCAGCACGCGGTGCCCTTCCGGCTGGTCGCTGAGCATGCGCGTGACGCTGTATTCGTGATCGCGCCCGGTGGCGACGATGGACGTCTCTCGCAACGCCTCCCACGGCACGATGTCGTAGCGCGCGAGCGCGTGCTGCGGTGAACACCAGACCACCCACGGACTATCGAACAGGGGCGTCGCGCTCACTCGCTCACCGAGCGGCTGGTTTGGCCCGAGCGCGATGTCGATCTGCCCGTCCGCGACCGATGCCACAAGTTTCTCGACTTCGACGTCCGACGGACGGATCGTCACGTTCGGATGGTGCTGACGGTAAGCGGCAATGGCGTCGGGCAACACGGCGGCGCAGAGCACGAGCGGCGCGCCCACGCGGATCACGCCCGATGCGCGCTCGCGAATGTGCTTGGCCGATCGTTCGGCAGCATGGAGTTGCGTCATCGCCGCGGCAGCCGCTGGCAGGAAATCCGCACCGGCCACCGTGAGCGACACGCGACGCGTGGTCCGGTCGAAGAGCCGGAATCCCACTTCGCGCTCCAGCTCGCTCAGCAACTGGCTCACTGCAGACGGCGTGAGACACACCCGGTCTGCCGCGCGCGCGATACTCCCGCAGTCTGCAATCGCGAGAAACGTCTCCAGTTGTCGGGCATTCAATCGGCTCAGTGTCATAGCGGTTCGCGGTTCGCGGTTCGATAGTTAAGCGCGCAGCTCGCTCAGGATCTGCTCGGCCAGAAAGTCGCAGGGCGGACGATTGGACGTGGCGCTGCGTGCCAGCACGACTTCCAGGTCATCGAGCGGCGGCAGACCGTCGCTCTGAGAGAGCTGCAAAAGATGTGACGGTACGCTGCATCGCGCCAGTGGCGCAACCGCCAATCCCGCCTCGACCATGCTGATGAGCCCCAGCAGGCTCGGGCTCTCGTAAGACATGCGATACGGGATGTTCTCACGCTGGAGCGCGCTGATCGCCCGCGCTCGCGCGTTGCTCCCCGGCGCGAACAACGCCACCGGCAACGGACGCTCCTTCCACACGGGCCGTGTCGACGTGCCGACCCACACCATCGGCTCCACGCGAATGAACGTCCCCGTCACGCCTTTCGACTTCGTGAGGCAGGCGAGATCGAGCGTGTTGTCCTTGAGCAGTGGCGCGAGTGCGCTGCTGGGCAGTCCCAACACGCGGATTTCGACACGCGGATGCGCCACCGCGAACTTGCGCAGCACCTGCGGCAGCAGCGTCGAGGCGTAGTCGTCAGGGATACCGATCGTTACGCGCCCGGTCATCTCCGGGCGCACGATCGACGCCCACGCTTCGGCCCGCATCTCCAGCATCCGCCGCCCGTAATCGAGCAGCGTCTGCCCCTCCGGCGTGATGACCACATGGCGCGTGCTGCGCACGAACAGCGGCTTGCCGAGGTCGTCTTCGAGCGCCTTGATCTGCATGCTCAGCGCGGAAGGCGAGCGATGCACGACTTCCGCCCCGCGCGCGAACGAGCCGGTCTCGGCGACCGCCACGACCATCTCGAGCACATCGAAATCGAGTCTTTTCATTTGCTCAGAAATTCTGATGAATTGACTCAGATTATATTGCTTTACCGACGACAGGTGCCGCCGGATACTGGTGCAAACCTCCGCCACATCGAGCACCAACATGCCTGACCCCGCCCTGACTTCCGCCGCCAGCGCTTCCTCGTTTTACGCCTTCCTCGCGGTGTGCAGCCTGCTCGCCATCACCCCCGGGCCGAACATGGTCTACATCATGTCGCGCTCGATTGCGCAGGGCCGCACGGCGGGTCTCACGTCGCTCGCAGGGGTCATGGTCGGCTACCTGTTCTACATGTTTGCGGCAGCGTTCGGGATCACGGCACTCTTCGTCAGGATGCCTTTCGCGATGCTCGGACTGAGCATCGCGGGAGCGGCCTATATCGCGTATCTCGCCTGGCAGGCGCTGAAGCCGGGCGGACGGTCGCCGTTCGAAGTGAGAGCGCTCACATACGAACCGCCCCGGCGGTTATTCATGATGGGGGCAACGACAAGCCTGCTGAACCCCAAGCTCGCCATGATCTTCCTGACCCTCGTGCCGCAGTTCGCGCGCGATCAGGGCGGCAGCATTCTGGAAACGTCGATGCGACTCGGATCGATCATGATTCTGGCGTTCGCGCTGGTGAACGGGACCGTCGCCATCGGCGCGGGCAGCACCGCGAAGTTCCTCGCCACCCGCCCTCACCTCATGACGTTGCAGCGATGGTTCATGGGATCGGTGTTGCTGGCGCTTGCGGCGCGGATGGTTGTGGAGGCTTTCGCCTGAGCGGGGAAGAGACGGCAGCGTGCGCTTTCAGACGTTCAGACGGACAGGGCCTGCCACGCCAGACAGGCCTGACACCCCGGCACGTCGTCGATCCACAGGAAGTTCAACTGCCCGGCGGCCTGAAAGCGCGAGGCATCAGCGACATCAGCGACGATGGGGCGTTGCACGGCAAGATGGCCGACATCGACCCGCAGGCACAACAACCCCTCGGCAATCCCCAGGCCAATCGTTTTCAGAATGGCCTCCTTGGCGGTCCAGCACCGAAGGAAGGCGTCGCACCGGGCCGGTGAAGGCAGCGAGTCGATGTCGGCGCGTTCCTGCGCCGTGCACACGAGCGGCGCAAGCTCCTGCCAATTGAGCGCACGCTGCTGCACCTCAAGGTCGATGCCGACGCTGCGCGTTCGGGAAATGGCGATCAGCGCATCGCCCCCGGTATGGGAGACGTTGAAAGACAGACTGGCACCGGGTTCCGCGCCCACTGGCGCCAGTTCCGGGCGGCCGAATTCGCCCTGCGTGAAGCCAATCGACTCGGGTGGTATTCCCGTGTACTTGCTCAACAGCACCCGCAGCGCCGAGCGGGTTTTCGCGAAGCGCTCCCGGTCGACGTCGTAGCGAAACCGTCGCGCGCGCGCCAGTTCATCGGCATCGAGATAACGATAGATGTCCGGCGTCGCGTCAGCCGCCTCCCCCCCCTGAGCCGCCGGCGCGCCGCCCAGCGGTACATGCCAGACGTCGAGGTCCGCGGGCCACCTGCCAGCGCCATGCAGTTGTCGTGCACGCGCCGTCATGCAACGACCTCAGTCCTGTTTCCAGCCGCGCCGACACGATCGTGAGACATCATGTAAATGAGAATCATTTTGATTTTTGAGAAAAAATCGTCGATCATTGGGATTCAGAAAACTGGAGGAATTCCCGATGGGTTCGAACACTGATTTTGTCGCTCCTGCCAACGCTACGCGCCAGCTCGCGCTGGACGCTCTGCTCAGTCGCCAGTCGCACTGGCCGCTCGTCGAGCCCGCGCCGGGCGACGCAGAACTCAATCTTGCCTTCGACGCCGCCTTGCGTGCACCGGATCATGGTCGTCTGCGCCCGTGGCGCTTCGTGGTGATCCGCGACGAGGCGCGCGACGAACTGGGTCAGGTGCTCGTGGAGATCGCCGCCAAACGTGCCCCCGATCAGCCGGCAGAGACGCACGAACAACGGCGCCAGAAGGCGTTCGCGGCACCGGTCATCGTTGTCATCGCGGCGTCGGTCTCGACCAGGACCAGCGTGCCGGAAGGCGAGCAACTGCTGTCCGTGGGCGCTGCCACCATGAACGTGCTCAATGCGCTGCATATACTCGGCTACGGCGGCTTCTGGGCCACGGGGCCCGATGCCTACGACCGCGATCTGCACGAAGCGCTGGATTTCGAACCGCATGAGCGCATTCTCGGGTTCCTGTTCGTCGGCACGCCGCCGGAAAATACCGAAGTGTCGCCTCGCGCCGAACGCGGCGACCACGTGCGTGAGTGGCTCGGCCGTTCCAGCATCTGACACCGCAGCGGACTCTCGCGCCGCTGCCCTCGCCCACAGGTTCGACCTGACCGGGGTCGCCAATTCGGCGGCCCCTTTTTCATGCCATCGCCGCAGCGCGGTTCACTCCACTGAAGCACTCACCGGCGCATCCACATTCGGCTCGTAGGCGAACGTACTGCCGTCGGCTTCCTCGACGATGCGCCCCTGATGCAGACGCACCACGCGATCGGCCAGACCGAAATACCGATCGTCGTGCGAGATGACGATCAGCGTTTTGCCCTGACGCTTGAAGTCCGGCAGCATCTCCTGATAGAAGTAGCGACGGAACGTCGGGTCCTGATCGGCTGCCCATTCGTCGAGCACCATCCACGGACGGTTTTCCAGGTACGCATGCACCAGCGCCAGCCGCTTGCGCTGCCCGGCCGACAAATCGATAGTGGAGAACGCCCGGTCGACGATGCTCACCTTGTGCGCCAACCCGAGTTGCTCCAGATAGGCCTGCGCATGCGCCAGCGTTTGCGGATCGCTCGCCACGAGATCGTCGAACAGATGATAGTCGGAGAACACCGCCGAGAACTGCTGACGAAAATCGTCGAGCCGCTCGGCCGGCACCGGCTTGCCGTCGACGAGCAACTCGCCGTCGCCCGGGCTATAGAGCGAGAGCAGTGTCTTGATCAGCGTGGTCTTGCCGCAACCGTTCTCGCCCACGATAAACAGTGTTTCGCCGCGACGGATCTCGAGATCGATCGGCCCGAGCTGAAACTGCGTGCTGTCGCCCACGGCAGGAAACACGTGCGTCGCCTTTTTCAGCGCGAGCGTGTGCATCGTAGGAAAGGCCGGTTCGCCGGGCGCCGGGCCGTCGATCAGACGCGGTTCCTGATTGCGGAACTGACTCGTGAGTTCGGCAATGCGCTGGAACGAGACACGCGCCTGAATCAAGGTCGGCAGGCCACCGGCAATCATCTCGATGGGCCCGCGAATATAGAGCAGCACGATCACGAAGCCGCTGACGGCGCGCGAATCCACGCCAAGGCTCGACTGCAACAGAAGAATCAACCCGATCACGACGAAGAACAGCATGCTGCCCATCGCGTTGGCCGCGTAGTAAAGACGCATGGCGCGGCTCTTTAGCTCACTGATCAGATCAGCGGCGCCCGAGAGTTGCTCGCCGTACACACGTTGACGACGGGCGCGGTTCAGGCGCAATTCTTTGGCACCTTCGGTAATCGCGCGGTACTGCTTCTGAAGATCGTCCTGTGCGCCGCGCACCCCCTGATAGTGGAAATCCCAACGCAACGACGCGTAGTGATTGATCCCCAGACCGATCAGGATGGCGGCCAACGCGAAGAGGAACAACAGCGGCGAGAGCACCACCATATAGACCACGCATCCGAGCGCGATCGCCACGGCCACCATGAAGCCAGGGAAATTGAAGGTCACGGCGCTGACGGTGTCGACGTCGCTGTTGAGCGTGGCGAGCAACCGGTGCACGCGATAGCGCTCGACTTCGGCGATAGGCGCGCAGACGATACGCGCCGAGATGTCCTTGCGCAGTGCCGCAATGATCTTCTGGCCGATCACGCTGTTGCCCACGCCGGAAATCGCATTGCCGGCAAGGGTGACCGCGCAAAGCACGACGAACGTCACGACTGTCTTGCCGGTGATGCCGTCGGGCGCATGCAGGCCGTCGTTAATCGTCGCGAGCAGCCACGCCGTGGTGAGACCTGCGACCACGCCCATGACCGTAGAGAACAGGCTCATCGGGAGGAAGGGCCGGAACAGCCGGAACAGCTCGTGCCCGATGCGCGTCTTGTCAGGCGATTGACCAGTGGAACGGTCGGTCATGGCAATTTTCCCCAATCGTGAAACTTAACGGACGACGCAAACCGGCTCACCGGTTTGCGGATGCGACATCACCACCATTGCGATGTCGTAGATCTCTTCCAGACGCTCACTCGTCATCAGGTCGGCCGGCGTGCCCCGGGCACACAGACGCCCGCCGCGCAACGCCACGATCTCGTCGCAAAACCGTGCGGCCATGTTGATGTCGTGAAGCACCACCACCACACCCAGCCCACGTGTGCGTGAGAGCGACTGAACTAGCGAGAGCACTTCCACCTGATGCGCGACGTCGAGCGCGGCAATGGGCTCGTCGAGCAAGAGGCAGTCGGCATCCTGCGCGACGAGCATGGCCAGCCACACGCGCTGACGCTCGCCGCCTGAGAGCGTATCGACCAGCCGGTCGGCGAATCGCGCGACGCCGGTCAGCTCCATCGCCTCATCGACCCGCGCCAGATCCTGCGCGGAAAAACGACCCAGCGGCCCATGCCACGGATACCGACCGAAGCGCACCAGTTCCCGCACCCGCAGACCGGCCGCAGGCGGCGTGTGTTGCGGCAGATAGGCAATCTTGCGTGCCAGCGCCCGGCCCTGCCAGTCGTCCAGCCGCTTGTTTTCGAAGCGAATCTCTCCCCCGGCGGGCGCCTGCTGACGGGCCAGCAGCTTGATCAGCGTCGATTTGCCCGACCCGTTGTGCCCGATCAGCCCGATTACGCGGCGTGGTGCGAGCGTGAGCGTGAGCGGTTGCAACAAGGTGCGGTCTCCGACCTTGAACGACACGTCGCGCAGGTCGTACATCGGCGAGGGCACATCGTGAGCGGCATGCGCTGCGTGCGGGTCAGTCCCCGTTCCGACCGCCGCCGAAGGTGTGGCGGCGAATTCTGTGTCTTCCATCATCGTGTCACTCGGTCTTGCTGTGTGTTGTGTCATCGCTGTCGCTCCGGGCCCTCATGTCATGGCAGGTCAAGTCAGGTCCGATCGCGCCAGATCAGCATCAGGAAATACGGGCCGCCGACGAACGTCGCCAGCAGCCCCGCCGGCATCTGGTCGGGGAATAGCGCATTGCGCCCGATCCAGTCCGCCAGCACCAGCATGGCCGCGCCCACGAAGGCACCGCCGAAAATCTGCGACACCGGGCGTTGCAGGCCCAGCAGTCGTGCGATATGCGGTCCCATCAGGCCGACGAACGAAATCGGGCCGATGATGAGCGTGGCCGCAGCACTGAGCACGGCGGCTGCGAGCAGCAGCCCGAAGCGGGCGCGTCCGACGTTCACGCCGACCGACCGGGCGACGGCTTCGCCCAGCGGCAGGATGTCGAGCGCACGTGCGGCGAAGAGCACCAGCGGCAACAGCACCACCGCGATCATCAACGCCACGCTCGCCTGCGTCACCCCGACCCCGTACGTCGACCCCGCCATCCACGCCAGCAGCATCGCCATGCGCGGGTCGCCGCTGGCCATCATCAGTGACGCGAGGCCGCTGAACACGGTGCTGATACCGATGCCGGTGAGAATCAGGCGCTCCGGCGAGAAGCCGCTCCGGCGCGCGAGCAGGAACATCGCACCGAGCGCGAGAAACGACCCGGCCGACGCGGCCGCAAGCTGCATGGTCTGCGACGGCGAATTCACCGCGAACAGCAGCACGATCAATCCGAGCGACGCGCCCGACGAGATCCCCAGCACTTCCGGACTCGCCATCGGATTGGCCGTCAGACGCTGAATCAGAATGCCCGCGACCGAGAGCATGGCCCCCGCCGCCAGCGCACCGACCACACGCGGCACCCGCAGCGACGTCAATTGGCCGAGCGATGCAAACGTATCCACCCGCCATCCCGACAACCCTTGCGAGACGAGCACGGCGGCCACCGTCATGGCGACGAGCACGACGAGCGCGCCGATGACCACGACCCAGAGATTGCGCGGCTCGCGCTGCACGACCGGCCCTTCGGGTCGATGCACATGCGCGCTGTCGTGCAATTGCGGCAGCAGCCACAGCAACAGGGGCGCCCCGAGCAGCGCTGTCGCGATCCCCGTGGGAATCTCCGGAATCCACTGACCGAGCCACTGCACCAGTTGATCCGCCAGCCACAGCAGCAATGCGCCAATGATCGCGCCCCAGGTCAGGCGCCGGCCGAGCGTACGCGCGCCGGCCAGACGCGCCAGTGCAGGCCCGGCCAGTCCCACGAACCCGATCACGCCCAATGCGCTGACGATCCATGCGCACAGCAATGTGCCGACGAAAAGCGCGCATAGACGCAACCCGCGCAGCGATACCCCGAGGGCACGCGAGGCCTCGTCCCCCACGGACATGACCGAGAGCGGGCGCACCAGCAACGCCGTCGCTACCGCACCGAGCGCAATGCGTGGCAGCAACTGCTGCGCGATCGTCCAGCTATTCTGGTTGAGCGCGCCGGATTGCCAGACGAACACACCGAGCAATCCTTCGTGGAAGAACAACGACAGCACCGAGCCGATGGACCCCGCGCAAAGCGTGACGACCAGCCCGCACAGAATCAGCACCAACGGCGAGAGCGAGTGCGCCCACGCGATGACGAACACCAACGTGAATGCGGCGACGGCACCGCCGAGCGCGACGGCGTCGCGATGCTCGATGAGCAGCGACGGCATCCACAGTGTCGTGAGCGTCATCGCCAGATTGGCCCCGGCAGCCACGCCCAGCGTCGTCGGCTCGGCGAGTGGATTGCGCAGGACATGCTGAAACAGCCCGCCCGCGAGCGACAACGCCACGCCCGCCAGCAGCGAGACCGCCAGACGCGGTGCAAACGAATACTCGATCACCACGCGCTTCATGTCGTCGGGATCGGCGGCGGGCAGCAAACCGCGCCAGCCCGTGGCGGGCAGCGCATTGTGCAGATTCAGCCACGTGAGTCCGAGCGCCAGCACGAACAGGAGGAGAACGAACGACAGCGGCGACGTCTCGCGCGGCGGCATCGGCGTCGGAATGACCGCGCTAGACATGGCGAAAATCCTCACGGCGAACGAGTCCGTCGAGCCCGCTCAGCAGCGTCATGGCAGAAGGATACGAATTGAAAAGATCGATGAGCGGAATCCGGTAGACACGCCCCGCACGGACGGAAGCGAGCCGGTTCCAGAATGGGCTGACGGCGAGCTGACGCAGCGCGGCCGTCGTCGACGCACCGAAGTCGACGACCACGATGTCGGCATCCGGCGCTTCGGCCAGCAATTCCACGCCGCCGACGCTGAATCCATACTCATTAGTGCTGCGCGTCCAGGCATTGCGAAGCCCCACACGCGTCATGACGTCCCACATGATGCTGTTGCGGCCATACGCGACCATGGAGCGTCCGCCGTCGTTGAGCGTGACGAGATAGGTCTGACGTTGCGGGGGACGGCCGCTTTGCGCGAGCGTGTGGGCGACCTCAGCCATGCGCGCTTCGACCTGCCCGATATACGCGGCGGCCTGCGCTTCACGACCGGTCAGGCGCGCCAGCGTGCGCAGACCATCGGCCGCCCGGTCGAGCGCGCCGATCTGGCCGGTGAAGATGTCCAGATGGGTGACCGGGGCGACCACGCTCATGCGCTCGCGGGCGATTTGCGGCGTGGTGACGGTCACGCACCAGTTGATGCCCAGCTCGATCATCAGTTCGAGATTCGGCTCGATGGGGTCGCCGCTGTTGACGATATTCATGCCCGGCGGCATGCGAGGCTCGGCGCCCATCGAGTCGTAGAAAGCGCGATCGGCACCGGCAATGGGTTCGACGCCGAGGGCGAGCAGCGACGACACCGCGCCGCGATCGGGCGCAAGAATGCGCAGCGCGGACCCCGTCGGCGGGCGTCCGGCTGCCTGGACCAGAGAACCGGCCCCCGCCAGCATGGCGGCGGCACCGGCACAAAAACTACGACGTTTCATGCAACTTTCCGAGGGTTCTCGCCCGCGCGTCGCCGGTGTCGGCGCACGCGAGCGGTAAGGTCGTCAGGGAGATCGGCGCGACACCGCCAGCGCCGGCGCATCGCCCTTTTGCCACATCGCGAGCCAGCGCTCACGTTGTTGCGCGGTAGCTTGCGGCGCGAGCGCCAGAGAGACGACCGGCGCACCAAAGCTGTCGAACCACGTGATGTCTTCCGACTTACGGTTCGCTTCGTCCTGCGCACTGATGTCGGCGCACTGCGCGGCGATACCGGATGCCCGCACATGCAGGGTGAAGTGGCGGATCTGCACGCTGAGCCATCCGCCGCCGATATTCTCGATCTTCTCGATGCGCCCGTCCTGCGCCAGCGATGCTGCGCCGTTGTTCACGCCAAGGCGCACCGGCCAGCCGTTCGTTCGGGCGGCGTCCAATGCGTCGGCCAGCGCCATGCGGGCACGGCGGCCGTCATCGCTAGCCAGCGCACAGCGGCCTTGCGTTACCGGCACCTGCGCAGCCACGGGCTTGGGCGTCGCCCCCTTTATCGAAGCGATGTCCTGCGGGCCCGCGCGATAAGACGCGACAAATGCATCGTAGTCCATCACGTGCGCCGCCGGTTTCGAGTCCAGGACCGTCATCTTAGCGATATTCCGACCCTGTGCGTCGAAGAACTGCAACTGGCGGTACGGTTCGCGCTTCGGGCCGTAGTACCGTGTGACCGCATACGCGGACTGCCAGCGCGAGACGTCCAGTGTCATTCCCAGCGCCGACGTCGCGTGGCCGTTCGCATCGAAGAGCGGTTTGGACGACCGCACGATTTTTTCGCCGATACCCTGCTCCGTTCGCACCATCACTTCTAGACCTCCCAACCGGTGAAGGTTGGCAAGCATCGCGGGGAAGTCCTCGCGCCCCATGCGCAGCGGCACGATCAGGCTGCCCTGCTCCGTTGCCACGAGCGCCGCCTCGGACGTCCCCAGCAGTTCGCTGGCTTCGCGTGCCGGGACGCCTTGCGACGCCAACGCCTGCCACCGTGCCGGGAGCGTCGCCGAAGCGCCGACATCGGACAGCACGAACGGCGTCGCCTGTGCACTGTCGAGCCATGCGCCGCCACTATCCGGCTTCGCTGACGTTGCCGAGGTGACGGCATCGAGCGGACGCGCCACCCATGCCTGCTTGCTGTAGCGCAGCGTGCCGTCGGCAAAATGCGGCGACGCCGGATCGTCGGCCTGCGAACCGGCCATGAGCGTACGTGCGTCGACGGGGCCGCCGTTCGCCCCGAACGTCACGATCTGCATGTAGCTGTTCGAGAACGCGTGGGCGTCGATCTTCAATGCGCCGTCCTCGATGCGGGCGTCGCTATTGCAACCCGAGGTGAAGTAGCCTTCGTCGTCGCATCCGCCGAACCACGGGATTCTGACGCCATTGCGCGTGGCGTACATGGCCGAGCCTGTTTCGACGTCCGGCGTAAATCCACCTTCACGCAGGCGCAGCACGGCGACACCGAGCCCATTGGCGAGCGTCTTGCCGTCGAGCTTCAGCGTCGCAGGCGTGTCCAGCGGACGTTGCGGATCGAACGGCACGGCAAACCGCTTGTCTTCCGGTACCGCTTTGATCTGTGCCCACCAGGCGTTCCACAGCACCGCCCCCTGCGCGAAGGGTCCGCCCTTGTCGTCCCATTTCTTCAACACCGCGCATGCCGGTGCAATGTCGACGTCGCGCGGCGCTGCCGTCTTGCCCGGCTGATCACCCTGCGGGTCGCCGGACGGCTCCACCGTCACGATCTGCCGACGCCCGTCGGCACGACAGGCGCTCGCCAGCGCCTGCGACTTGAACAGCAATGCGGACATCGCTCTGGCATCGAGCGCCGCGCGCGCGACTGTGTCGACGCTCGCGCCCGGCGCACCGAGGCCGTCGCTGCCCCGCATGCGCTGCTCAGCAATGCGAAAGCCCAGACGCGGACGCAACCCCATCTCCGTGCGCTCCTGCCCCGTGACCGCGGCGAAGCCGGTGAGCGGTTGCGCCGGATTGACGATCCAGTGCGTGTTGTTCATGTTCGCAACGTAATCGTTGCGAAACATCTGCGGCATGGCATCGGCGGGCAACGCGCCGGCCTGTGCCGCGCCGGGACTGGTTTGCCAGTCGCACGTCGAGCGCGAGCCGTCGAGGAAAGGCACGCCCGGCACCTGCGAGGCGAGCGCCTTGCCCAGTGGCGGCGTGCATCGGGCGGCCAGAGAGTCCGGCACGTTGGGCATGGCGCCCACGTCGCCGAACCACACGCGCGGATCGTCGCGACCGATCGCGACCGTGTTCACCCAGGGGGTTGCCGCCTCGCGGCGCGCGATGCCGACGAATTCGTCCAGTGACGATGCGCGGCCCCACGCGAGGAAGTTCGCAAAGACCCGGTAGTTCTCAGCGTTGATGTCGCGGATCACGAACGCCAGCCCCGGATTGCCCGGTGCCGTGGCACGCCATTGCAACGCGGGCGAAAGCGACGCGAGATTCACGACCGGCCCCAGCGCCGTGCGATACAACGTGCGGGTATGCGGGCGCACCGTGCCGTCGCTCTCGCGCACGGGCACCGTGACGACAACGGGTGTCATGGCCACCGGCTTGCCGTCGACCCGATACGTGGTATCGCTATCGGGGGCGAGGGATAACTGAAACAGACCGAACCGGCGCGCCGCCGACACGGTATGCGTCCACGCGACATTGTGGTTGAAGCCGATCATGACGACCGGCACGCCGAGGAACGACACGCCGCTGACGTCGAGCTGGCCGGGCAACGTCAGGCGCATCTGATAGAAGCGGTCAGGTCCTTCGAGAAACCAGTGCGGATTGCCGAGCAACACCGACGCGCCACCTTGACCGGAAGTCCCGCGAGCGCTGCCTTGCGCACCGAACGCCAGTGCGTTGCTGCCGATGCCCCGCCCACCGCCCACGTCGAATGCGCCGGGGCGCAACGCAAGCTTGTCTGTCGACGCCGCACCGTCTTGCGCTTGGGGCGAAGCGGGCGCGTTGCCGGGCGGCTTGGCGCTCACGACACGTCCGGCGAAGCGAGCCATGCCTCCGGCAAGGTTCGCTGCGAAAAGCCGTCGATAGACATCCTCCGGCGAGATCGTCGTCACCCACGGTGTGTTGCGGCACGCGGCATGCGCCGGGCCGACACCGCTCGCCCCGCCGCGTTGCCAGTCGTTCAGGTAGCGGTTGTAACCGGCAGCGAACCCGTCGACCAGCGCACGAAACTGCGGCGTCTGGGCGTCACGATAGGCTTGCAGCCGAGCGTCGTCAGCGACGAAGCGGAAGAAAAAGTCGGAATCGAGATTGTCGAGTTCGCCAAGCGTGCTGGCCGTCGGCTGCTGGCCCTGCGCGCCGAAGTAGCGCGAGCGCTCACCACGGTACGTGACAAACGCCTGCGCCATGGTGCACAGATCGTCCTGCGCCTGCACGTACGCGGCGCCCCAGCCGAGGCTGCCCCAGTCGTTGGCGACCACATGCGGCACGCCGTCGGCGGTCCGTTCGATCCGGGCGCGATAGGACTGCGCGCTGCCCTCGCTGGCGCTGCCGGGCGAGTGCGACGTATCCGTCGCACAAGCGCCGAGTATCGCCAGACACAAGGCGCCGGACACTGAAAGGGTGAGGAATTTACGAGGGTTCACGGTACGTGAAATACGAAGTGTCATGAGTCGTCACCCTGCCGGGTGTCTTCGGCACCGGCGATATCATCCGGTTCGCGCAGCGCGCTCAGAGCACGATGCAGCGCCGCCATGAAATCCGGATGACGCACGATGCCGGTGTGATCCGTGTCGAAGCTCTCGACCACGACACTGCCCGCATGCGCACGCCACGCCCGGGTCGCGGCAATCGCATCGAGCGCCACGGTCGTGTCGCCGTCGCGACGGGCCAGCCACAGGTGCATCGATACCGGCAACAGGTCCGCGTCGCCCGCGTTGGACGACACGGCGTCGAAGTGCTTGCCGATGCGCAGCGCCGTCGCCAGCCACTGACGCCCGTCGTCGCCCTCGGGGATCTCCCCTTGCCAGCGCCCGGCACCGGCCCGCATCGCGGCTTGCAGAAGGTCGATTTCCGCGTCGGAGACGGCCATCGCCTGCGCAATATCCGGCGCGCCGTCGCGGGTTCCGTCATCCGATGCGGCACGCTCGGGCGCGGCACCATCCACGCTGCCGAGGAAGTCGACGACGTCGCCGTCTGCCACGAGCACCCCGGCGACATGACGGGCCATTGCCGCGCCGCTCGACCAGCCCAGCAAACGATAAGGCCCTCGCGGCTGAACACGACGGATCGCCGCCGCATAGTCGCGAGCCATCGCGTCAAGCGACGTCGGCGCCCAGTCAGCATCCGTGTACATCGGCGATTGCACGCCATGAACCCGCGCCACACCCTCCAACGCACTCGCCAGTGCACGGTACTCGCCAACAAGACCGTAGCCGGGATGGATCGCAAACAGTTGCCGTGCCGCCGTGGCCCCGCCAAGCGTGACGATGTTGGCCGGACGCCCCTGCGACGCCTCGTCCAGCCATGTCGCCAGACCGGCCACCGTCGGATGCGAGAACAGGCCTTCCAGCGAGAAATGCGTCACGCCGCTGCGCTGGGCACGCGCCGCCACCCTGAGCGCCGCGAGCGAATCACCGCCGATGGCAAAGAAATTGTCATGACGGCCGAAGCCGTCGCGACCCAGCGTGTCGCGCCAGATGTCGAACAGCAGCGCTTCGGTCGGTGTCGCAGGCCCCTGCGCGGCATCTCCCGGCGTCGGCGCGGACGGCTCGGGCAACGCCGCACGGTTGAGCTTGCCATTGGGCATGAGCGGCAGCGCATCGAGGTGCACGAAGGCGCCCGGGATCATGAACGCGGGCAATCGCGTCTGTAACGCATCGCGAAGGTAGCTGGGGTCGATCAGCGTTGCGTCGCCCGTGACGTAACCGACGAGTTGTCGGTCGTCGCCCTGCCCGCGCAGCTCCGCCACCGCCTCACGCACACCGGGAACGCTTCGCAACGCCGATTCGACTTCACCCAGCTCGATACGGAAGCCGCGCAGCTTGACCTGCTGGTCCATCCGACCGAGGAAGTCGATGGTGCCGTCCGGGCGCTTGCGGCAAAGGTCGCCGGATCGATACATGCGACCGCCGTCATTGCGGTGCGGATCGGGCACGAACTTCTCCGCCGTCAGGGCTGCGCGGCCAAGGTAGCCGCGCGCCAGCGTTTCGCCGCCGATGCACAGCTCGCCAAGCGCCCCGACCGGCAAGACATTGCCCGCGTCGTCACACACATAGACGTCGCGCGACGGATATGGCCCGCCGATGGACACGATGGGCTGGGCGCAATCGGCGTCCTGCGTCGGACGATACATGCAGGCGACGGTGGTCTCCGTCGGCCCATAGAGATTGTCCAGACGAATGTGAGCGAGCGGCCCGCTGCGCCATTGCCGCAAGGCGTCGCCGGGCAAGCCTTCGCCGCCGACCGTGATCTGCCGCAGCGCGAGCGACGCCGGTTGCGGCGGCTCGTGCAGCCATTGTTGCCAGTACGCGGTCGGAATCCGTGCAAACGTCACCTGCTCCGCGACCAGTTGACGGTTGGTCGTCGCCAGATCCCACGCCTTCGCGCCCCGCATTTCGATGCTGCCGCCCTGCATGAGCGAAGGCAGCATTTCGTGCAGCGCCACGTCGAAGTTGATCGTCGACGACTGCAATTGCCGATCGGACGCCGAGATGCCATACGTCGCGATGAAGTCGTTCAGATGCAGCGCGAGACTACGGTGGCTCACCGCGACGCCCTTCGGGCGGCCCGTCGAACCGGAGGTGTAGATGACGTAGGCGAGTTGATCGCCATGAACATCAGCGTCGTCAGGCGCGTCGCCGCTTGCCGTGGAGGCTTGCCCATCAGCCGCAGGGCGAAGCATGTCGATGTCGATGGCCTCGCGTTGCGCGAACAATCCCGTCAGCGCCTCACACGTCGTGGCGTCGGTCAGCAGACGCGTCACGCCGGCATCTTCCATCATGTAGGCCAGACGATCGGCCGGATACTCGGGATCGAGCGGCACGAACGCCGCACCGGCACGCAACACGCCGATCAGTGCGGGGACCAGTGCCACCGAGCGGCGCAGACAGAGTCCCACCCGCTCCTCCGGCCGCACCCCCGACACCCTGAGCGCCGCCGCGACGCGCCCGGACCATGCGTCGAGATCCGCGTACGTGAGATGTTCGCCTTCGCAGTGCACGGCGCGCTGGGCGGCATGCGCCCGGGCCGATTCGATCAACGTCTGTGCGACCGGCCGCCATGGCTTGTCCGTCACGCTGCCACTGCCTGGTGCCGCATTGACATCCGCCGGGGCGTCGACGAGGCGAACGTCCCCAAGCGCCACGTCGGGCGGTGCGGCCATCGCTTCATCGCGTACCAGACGATCGATCACCTGGCGGTAGCGGGCGAGCATCGCTTCGATGGCATCGCGCTCGAAGATATCGCAGGCGTACGTCAGCGACAGCCCGAACGCGTCGTCGTCGAACACGTTGAGTACGAGGTCGAACCGCGCGGTGGCGGCCTCGCTGGCCAACAATCCGAACTGCACGCCCGGGAGTGCCGTCGGCTTGTCCGGCCGCACGCCGTAGTTGAACATCACCTGGAACAGCGGCGTGTGGCTCAGGCTGCGCGGCACCTTCAACGCATCGACGACGCGGGCGAACGGCACATCCTGATTCGCCTGGGCTTCGATCATGCGCTCGCGGGTGTGCGCCAGCAGATCGCCGAGCGTCTGCAAACCATCAAACTCCACGCGGATGACAAGCGTATTGACGAAGAAGCCGACGAGATCGTCTGTGGCCGGATGCACACGACCGGCCACCGGCACGCCAACGCGAACGTCCTTCTGCGCGGCATATCGCGACAGCGTGAGTTGCCAGGCGCTGAGCAGGACGGTGAACGGCGTCGTGCCGTAACGACGGGCAAGTGCGCGCACGCCATGGCTGATGGCGTCGGGCAGCTCGGCGGTAATCCGCGCACCGAGATCCGCGCGCAGCCCCGCGCGTTTTCGTGCGACGGGCAATTCCAGCACCGGATGCTCGTCGCCGAGTCGGGCGTGCCAGTAGGCCAGTTGCGACGCTTCACGCGTCTCGTCGAGCCATTCGCGGTGCCATTCGGCGAAGTCTCCGTAATCGGCCTGTAGCGGCGCGAACGCCGGGGCGTCGCCCGCCAGCCGTGCCGCGTAAGCCGTTCCGAAATCGTGGGCGAGCACGCCGACCGACCATTCATCGGCCACGATGTGATGCGTCACGAAGTGCAGGACGTGCGACGTCGGGCCGACCCGCAACAGCGTCACGCGCAGGATCGGGCCGTGTGCCAGATCGATCGGCGCAGACGACAACGAACGCAGACGTGCCTGCAAGACTGCGCCCTTGTCGTCGCCTTCCCTATCCTCGACATCCTCGACCGACCAACCGAACGCGTCGGGGGCGTCGATCATCTGCCACGGCGTGTCGTCGATGGACGCAAAGCGGCTATGCAGCACCTCGTGCCGGGCCACGACATCGGCCACCGCGAGCTGCAATGCTTGCGGATCGAGTTGTCCGTCGAGGCGGAATGCGCCCGTCATGTGATACGCGGCGCTCCTCGGGTCCATCTGCCAGAGGAACCAGAGGCGCGCCTGACCGTGCGTGAGCCGTGCACGACGCGCGTCCTCACGCCGGGGAATCGGTGCGATAACGCTGGCGTGCTGCGGCGCGGTCGACACCATGCACTGCGCGAGCGTCGAGAGCGTGGCAGCGGCGAACACGTCGCGCAAGGCGAGCGCCTTGCCGTGCTTCGTCGCCAACTGCGAGACGATCTGCATCGCCTGCAACGAATGCCCGCCCAGTGCGAAGAAATTGTCGTCCCGGCTGACGGACTCGACGCCCAGCACGTCACGCCAGACCTCGGCGAGCGTCGCTTCGTCTCCCGCTTCAGGTGCAACGAAGTGTCGCGGGGCGACGTCCGGGGCCGGCAAGGCCTTACGGTCGATCTTGCCGTTGGGCGTGAGCGGCAGCGCGGGCAATACGAGAATGACCGCCGGGACCATGTAGTCGGGCAACTGCGCGGCCAGCTCGCTGCGCAGCGCGTCCGCGTCCGGGGCATCGGCGGGGGTGACCGGGCTGACGTAGCCTACCAGTTGCGTGCCCGATGCCCCATCATGCGCGACCACGACGGCGGCCCCAACGCCCGCCGACGCCGCCAGCCGGGCCTCGATCTCGCCGAGTTCGATCCGGTGTCCGCGAATCTTGACCTGATGATCCGTGCGGCCGAGGAATTCGAGCGTCCCGTCGTGCTTCCACCGGGCCAGATCGCCCGTGCGGTACAGGCGCTGACCTTGCGACGAGAACGGATCGGGGACGAAGCGCTCGGCGCTCAGATCGGCACGTCCGAAGTAACCGCGCGCCAGACCGCTGCCCCCGAGGTACAACTCCCCGGCCACGCCCGGCGGCACCGGCGCAAGCCGGGTGTCCAGCACGCGGGCCTGCGTGCCCGCGATGACCTGCCCCAGCACCGGCTTGCCGACAACGCGCCCCAACATCGACCAGATCGTCGTCTCGGTCGGCCCGTACAGGTTCCAGAGTTCACAGCCGCGCGCGCGCAGCGCTTCGGCCAGATCCGGCGGCAGCGCTTCACCGCCGCACAGTGCCCGCAACGCCGGCCACGGTTGCCCGGACGCCAGCAGCATGCGCCACGTGGCGGGTGTCGATTGCAGTACGGTCGCCTCGCTCGTGCGCAGCAATTCCGCCAGCGCGAAGCCGTCGCGTGCCGTGTCTCGTGACGCCACGATCACCTGCGCGCCCAGCGTGAGCGGCAGGAAGAGTTCCAGCGCGGCAATGTCGAACGACAACGACGTGACGGCAACCCATCGATCGCTCGCCGTCAGTCCCGGACGCCGGGCGAGCCCCGAAAGGAAGTTCGACAGGCCGCCGTGGCGCACCATCACGCCCTTGGGCTTGCCGGTCGAGCCGGAGGTGTAGATCACGTAAGCCAGGTGTTCCGGGCCGACGGGCACGTTCGGTGCCTCGTCCAGGCCGTCGGGATCGCGCCCCGAGACCCCGACGTCGAAACGATCCAGCAGCAGACACGTCGAGCCGGCCGGCAACGGTAACGTCGCCTGAAGCGACGATTGCGTGATGAGGCGCGTCACGCCGCTGTGTTCCAGCATGTATTGCAGACGCTGTGCCGGATACGCCGGGTCGAGCGGCACGTAGCAACCGCCCGCCTTGAGCACGCCGAGCAGCGCCACGAGCATGCCTGCGCCTCGCTCCAGTGCGATGGCCACGGGCACGTCCGCACCGACACCTTGCGCAATCAGCGCGTGCGCCAATCGATTGCTGCGGCGCTCCAGTTCGGCGTAGGTCAGGCAATCGTCATCGGCGCGCACGGCCATCGCGTCGGGGGTCAGTCGCGCCTGCGCGGTCACACGGACGTGCACCCGCGCGTCAGCCGAAAATTCTTCCGTCGCAACGCCCCAGGCGTCGAGTTGTGCTGCGGCGTGCGCATCGACGAGAGGAATGTCGTCGATGATCGCGTCGTCCGAGGCGCACAGCGCCGTCAGCAGCGCCTCATACTGGCGCGACAGACGCGCCATCGTCGAGGCTTCGAACAATTCGCGTGCATAGGTGAAGCTCCCGGCAATCGCACCGTCTGAAGCTTCGCCGACGTTGAGCGTCAGTTCGAACTGCGCAGCCTCGCCGCCGGTATCGAAATGACGCGTCGCGAGCCCCGGCAGATCGCGCAGCACGCGGTAATCCTCGCGCTGATGATTGAACATGACCTGGAAGAGCGGCGTGTGGCTCACGCTGCGTGTCGGGGACAACGCATCGACAAGGGTGTCGAACGGCAACGTCTGATGATCCATCGCCGCTTGCGTGCGCTCGGCGACGCTACGCACCAGCGCCGCCGCGCCCAGACGCTCGGGGAAGTCAGCACGCATGACGAGCGTATTGATGAACACGCCGATCAGGTTGCCGAGTTCGGGATGGTCGCGGCCCGATACGGGCACGCCAACGCGAATTTCACGCTGCATGCACCATCGATGCAGCAATGCCTGGAAGGCCGAAAGCAGCACGACATAGGGCGTCACGCCGTGGCGACGAGCCGCGTTGCGCACCGACGCGACTGTCGCGTCGTCCAGCTTGAACGGGTGACGGCCCGCCTTGTACACCCCGACGGGATGACGCGGATGATCGTGCGGCAGATCGAGCACGGGATGCGCATCAGCGCCTTCGCCAAGCAGCGAACGCCAATACGAGAGTTGCCTGTCACGCTCCGCACCGTCGAACGTCTCGCGCTGCCATGCGGCGTAGTCGCCGTATTGAATCGGCAGTTCGGCGCGTGTCGGGACAGACGCTGCGCCCGCCGCGCCGACCTGCGCCGTGTAGGCCGCGACGAACTCGTCGAGCAGCACGCCCACGGACCAGCCGTCGGCGACGATGTGATGCATGGCGATGAGCAGTACATGGTCCGGCTGTGCCTGCATCCCCTGCCCGCCCAGCCGCATCACGCCGACACGCAGCAGCGGTCCGCGCTGCAAATCGAACGGCGCATCGGCGAACGCCTGCGCACGGGCGGGCGCCTCGTCGGCGGACACATCGAATGCCTGCCAGTCGAACTCCGGCGCGTCGTGCACGACCTGCACCGCCTCGGTCTCACCCACCGGAATCTCGAAGGTCGTGCGAAGCACTTCGTGCCGCGCCACGATCCGTGCGAACGCGTGACGCACGGCTTGCTCGTTCAGCGCGCCGCGCAAGCCGATGCCGCCCGCCACGTGGTAAGCGCTGCTCTCCGGTTGCAGATGCCACAGGAACCACAGTCGGCGTTGCGCATGCGACATGGGCAATGCCTGACGCGAACGAAGGCTTCGGGGAATCGGCGCCGTCATCGGCCCGCTCGCCTGCATCGAGGCGGCAGCCAGCGCCGCCAGCGACCGATGCACGAACAACTGACGGGGCGTAAGCGAGATGCCTCGTGCGGCAGCCCGCGCGACCACCTTCAGTACCAGAATCGAGTCGCCACCGAGCGAGAAGAAATTGTCGTTGCGCCCGACACGTGCGAGGCCGAGCACGTCCGCCCAAACCTCTGCCAGCGCGATTTCGCGCTCACCGTCAGGCGCTTCGTATTCGCTTTGCCCGAAGGACGGTGCCGGCAGCGCACGGCGGTCGAGCTTGCCGCCCGGCGTCATGGGCAGCGCATCCAGCACGACGATGGCCGACGGCACGAGCGGCGCCGGGAGCGACGCTTCGAGCGCAGCGCGCAACGCGATCGCATCCGGCTGACACGCCGGCTGCCCTGTGACGTAAGCGGCCAGCCGCGTGCCCGCGTCGCTGTCGAACGCACTCACCACGGCTTCGCGCACGCCCGGCTGGGCGAGCAACGCGGCTTCGATTTCACCGAGTTCGACCCGGAAGCCCCGGATCTTGACCTGAAAGTCGACGCGGCCGAGGTATTCCAGCTCGCCATCGGCACGCCAGCGCACCAGATCGCCGGTGCGATAAGCACGGCTGCCCGGCGCCCCGAACGGATCGGGCACGAAGCGCTCCGCCGTCTGCGCGGCCCGGTCCAGATAGCCACGCGCAAGCAGATCGCCACCGATGAGCAACTCACCGACAGCGCCCTGCGGCGCCAGCGTCATGTCAGGCGTGACGACGTACAGTTGACGACCTTCGAGCGCCCGCCCGATCGGCACACTCGCCCCGGCATCGATTTGCGCATCAGAAGCGGTCCATGCAGACGCGGTGACGACCGCCTCCGTAGGACCGTAGGTATTGAGCAAGCGGATATGGCTGAGGTTGGCGTGCTCGCGCCAGCGACGCCACCCTTGCGCCGACATCGCTTCGCCGCCCACATGCAGTTGCCGGACACCGGCCAGCGGTGCTCCCGGCGTCGGCGCACCGTCGAGCGTCTGTGCCAGCACGTTCCAGTACGCCGTGGGCAAGTCGACGACCGTCACGCCCTCGCGTGCGACGTTCGCCACGAATTCGTCCGCGCTCCACAATTGCGGCCCGCGCAGCACCACGGCCGCGCCCACGTGAAGCGCCGGGAAAAGCTGTTCGACGAAGCCGTCGAAGTTCATGGTCGAGAACTGCAACACACGGTCGTCGCAGGTCAGCCCGCACAGCGATGCCCACACGCGCGCATGCGCCGCAAGCCCGCCATGGCTGACCGCCACGCCCTTGGGCTTGCCCGTCGACCCCGACGTGTAGATCACGTAAGCGAGATGCCCCGGCAACAGCGCCACCCGTGGGGCGCCGTCGAGCGCGTCGAAGCCATGCGCCGTGTCATGCGAAGCATCGATATCGACGCGAAGCACGCCGTCAGGCAATGCCACGTGAGCGCTTGCTTCATGACCGAGGACCAGCGTCGCACCGCAGTCGTCGAGCATGTCGGCGAGCCGCTGCGGCGGATAGTCCGGATCGAGCGGCACGTAAGCGCCCCCCGCCTTGAGGACCGCCAGAATCCCGACGATCATGTCGATCGATCGCGACAACGCCACGCCCACACGCGTGTCGGGCGTCACCCCCAGCGCGATCAGACGATGCGCCAGACGGTTCGCTCGCCGCTCGAGCGTGGCGCGCGTGAGCGACACGCCATCGTGACGCAACGCCAGCGCCTCGGGGTCCTGCACAACGTTCGCCTCGAACTGGCAGTGCACCGGCAGGAACGGGGCGGCGGCCTGCGAGGTCCGTCCGTGCGCCAGCAAGTGCGCATGCCCCTGCGGCGTGTGCAGCGTCAGTTCCCCCAGCGGCGAATCCGGCGTCGCGACGAACGCCGTGAGCAGCACCACGAACTGTTCGCACATCCGTGCCATCGTCTCCGGTGCAAACAACTCGCGGGCATAATCGAAGCTTCCGGTGATACCGCCGGACGCCAGTTCGTTCGCACTCAGCGTCAATTCGAACTGCGCCGCACGCTCGCGTGGCAAGTAGCGCTCCACATGCAGCCCATCGAGCGCCTGCACGGGACTGGCGTCATCGCGCTGGTAGTTGAGCAACACCTGGAACAACGGCGTATGCGTCAGGCTGCGCTCCAGCGCCATGGTCTCCACAAGCGCCTCGAACGGCAACGCCTGATGGGCGGCCGCCTCCAGCACCTGCGTGCGGGTCCGGTCCAGCAGTTGCGCCACCGTCTGCGACGCATCGAGCCGTGCGCGCATCACCTGCGTGTTCATGAACAGACCGATGAGCGGCGCGCTCTCGGGTAACTCGCGCCCGGCAATCGGCACGCCCACACGGACGTCGCGCAAACCGCTATGCCGCGAGAGCAGCAGTTGAAATGCCGCCAGCACGATCATGAACGGCGTGGCGCGATGCGCGGCGGCAAGCGCGCGAATCCCGCCCGTCAATGCCGGGGACAGCGAGAACGGCACGGCGGCTTCCGTGTACTGCGCCAACGGTTCGCGCGGATGATCCGACGGCAGCAGCAACACGGGGGCTGCCTCGCCGTCGCCCAGCGTCGCGCGCCACCAGTCGAGTTGCCGCTGCCGCTCGCCGGCCGCCAGCCGGTCACGTTGCCATTGCGCAATGTCCGCGTATTGCAACGACAGCGGCGCAAGCGCTGCGGTTTGTCCGGTGAGCGCCGCTTGATAGCCTGCGACGAATTCGCGCAGCACGATGTCGATGGACCACCCGTCCGCCACGATGTGATGCATCGCGACGAGCAGGATATGGTGACGCGAGGCCCGCGCCGAAGCCCCTTCTTCCGCCCGTTCCTGCACTGACGCCGCGTCGGCGGGCAACGCCAGCAAAGCCACGCGCAACAGCGGTCCGGCGCGCAGGTCGAACGGCGTGTCGTTGAATTCCTGAGCGCGCGCGTGAGCCTCGTCTTCCGATGCGACGTCCACCCACTGCCACGAGAACGGCAGGTCGGCATGCACGATCTGTTGCAGTTCGCCGTCGGTATCGGTATCGACGACGGTATCGCTGAACGTCGTGCGAAGCACTTCGTGGCGGGCGACCATTGCAGCGAAGGCACGCTGCACGGCGTCGACGTCCAGCGCGCCTCTCAGGCGCATCGCGCCGGTGATGTGGTACGCCGAACTCTCCGGCTGCAACGACCAGAGGAACCACTGGCGTTGCTGCGCATGCGACGCTGCGGCACGCAATTCCGCCCCCTCGCGAACGAGGACTTCGGGGCGACCTTGCGGCACGTCGTCTCGCGCGACCGCTTCGGCCAGCGCACGCAGGGTTGCCGCTTCAAACCATTGGCGCGGGGTGGAAGCGACGCCCGCGCGCGCGGCATGCGCCACACCTCGCAGCGTCAGGATCGAGTCGCCGCCAAGCGCGTAGAAGTTGTCGTCGCGACCGACGCGCGCGCCCTCATCCAGGCGCAGCGCCGAACGCCATGCCTCGGCGAGCGTGATTTCCACATCGCCCTGCGGGGCCTCGTAGACGGTGTCGCCATGCTGCGGGACCGGCAGCGCACGCCGGTCGATCTTGCCGTTGGGCGTGAGCGGCATCGCGGGCAGCACGATCACGCGGCCCGGCACCATGTAATCGGGCAGCGTACGGCCGATGGCACGGCGAAGCGCCGCCTCGTCCAGCGATGCGCCCGGCGAAGCCGTCACGTAACCGACGAGACGCGCGCCCCCCGGTCCAGTGTGAGCCGTCACTACCGCTTCGCGCACCCCTTCGTACGCAGAGAGGCCTGCCTCGATTTCACCGAGTTCGATGCGGAAACCACGAATCTTGACCTGCTGGTCGATACGCCCGATGAACTCGATGTCGCCATCGGCTCGGCGTCGCACGAGGTCGCCTGTGCGATATAGACGCGCACCGAGACGCGCACCATCTGCCGCGAACGGATGCGGGACGAAGCGCTCGGCCGTCAGTGAAGCACGCTGCCAGTAGCCTCGCGCCAGCCCTTCGCCGCCCAGATAAAGCTCGCCGGGCACACCGACGGGCGTCTCTTCGAGTCGGGTATCGAGCACCCATGCCTGCGTGGCACGGACGGGGGCGCCGAGCGTGGTCTTTTCACCGTCCACGCGTGCGACGAGCGACCAGATCGTGGTCTCCGTCGGACCGTACATGTTCCAGAGCACCACGCCGTTTGCCAGCAGCGACTGCGCCAGGTCCGGCGGCAGCGCCTCTCCCCCGCAAAGGCCCTTCAGCCCCCGAAGCGCCGCCTGCGTCTCATGCGCCTCAAGGTCGAGCAACATGCGCCAGGTCGCCGGGGTCGCCTGAAGCACCGTGGCCTGTGTTTGCGTCAGCAATCGGGCAAGCGCCGCGCCATCACGCGTGGTGTCCTTGTCGGCAACGATCAGTTGCGCGCCCGTCACGAGCGGCAGATACAGCTCCAGCGCCGCGATGTCGAACGAGAGCGACGTCACTGCGACCCAGCGGTCGTCGGCGCCAAGCCCGGGACGCTCGCCCAGACTCGCAATAAAGCTCGACAGCGCCGCATGGCGCACCATCACGCCCTTCGGTCTCCCCGTCGAGCCCGATGTGTAGATGACATAGGCCAGATGCTCCGGACGCACGTCCACGCTCAACGTCGGCACCACCCGCTGCCCATCGTCGGGCAGCACTTCGAACGTCCGGATGTCTGCGCCAAACCCGAGTCGCGCGGCGACTTCCGCACACGTGACAATGCGCTGCAAACCGGCATCCGCCACGATGTAGGCCAGACGCTCGGCCGGATATTCGGGGTCAAGCGGCACATACGCCGCACCCGAGCGCAGCACGGCAAGCACGGCGACGACCATGTCGACGGAGCGCTCCAGCGCAACGCCGATGCACACGTCGGGACCGGCGCCGTCGTCGATGAGACGCTGCGCCAGCAGGTCCGCGCGGCGCATCAACTCGCCGTACGTCACGCTCGCATCGCCGCAAACGACAGCGACACGCGACGGATCGAGCGCCGCGCGCGACGCTATGCGCACCGGTACGGGATCGAGCCGTGCATCGTGGACGCCGGCCGTCGTCTCGTCGGGCAGGCAATCCGCCGGGAGATGGGCCGACGTGCGCGGCGCGAGCGCGATGGCGCCCGTGGCACGATCCGGCGTGCTCACCAATGCATCGAGCCACGCCACGAAATCCTCGATCAGGGCGTGCGCGAGCGTGCCATCGACGCGCTCCCGATCGTATTCGAGGTCGAGATCCGCACCGAGGCTATGCCAGTCGACCGCCAGCGTCAGATCAAACTGGGGCGTGTCGTTGGACAGCGTGAGCACGTCCACCCGCACGTCGCCGACGCGCAACTGCGGCGCCGCGTCCGACTGGCTGAAGTTGAACATCGTCTGGAAGAGGCTACCGCCATTGCGCCGGGCGGCATCGAGCGCCAGTTCGAACGGCACGTCGAGCCGGTCGAGATTGGCAATGCGCGCCCGATTCACCGCCTCGACGACGGCGCGCAACGTTTGCGCAGGACGGTGATGCGCCCGGTAGACCTGCGTGCCGACGAAGCAGCCGATCAGGTCCGGCGTCCCCGGAACGTGACGGCCGTCGACGGGCACGCCGACCAGGAAATCGCCGTCGCCATGGTAGCGACGCAAGGTCAGTTGCCAAAGTCCGAGCAGCGCCACGAACGGCGTCACGCCCGCTTGCCGACACCACGCACTCAGTGCCGCATGTCGGGAGGCGTCCAGTTCGTGACGCAATACACCGCGCCGCACCCCGGCCTCGCGCACCAGCGGCGCAGGGAGTTGCAACGGACCGTATTCGTCAGCCAGATCCCGTTGCCAGCCGTCGAGCGCCGCCTGCCATCTTCCGCTGACGAGCCCCGCGTGCTGGCGTTGGGCATAGTCGGCGTACTGAATCGCAAGCGAGGGCAGCGTGAGCGCCGGGTCGGCGCCTTGCACCCCCGCGAGATAGGCCTGCGCGAACTCGCGCGCCCACACGTCGTTCGACGCGGCGTCCGAGATCAGGTGATGCATGGTGACGGCCAGCACGTACTGCTGCGCGGGCAAGGCGATCCACGTCACGCGCAGCATGGGCGCGGTGGCCGGATCGAACGGGATTCGGGCGCTCTGCGCCGCCAGCGCGGCCACGCGTGCGTCGATATCGGCGACCGGCAGTTCGCGCCAGTCGAGGCGTGTCATGGCGAACGGCACTTCGGACAGTACCGTTTGCGATGGCTCGCCGTCATGCAGGGAAAAACACGTCCTCAGTACGTCATGCCGGGCAATGACCGTGCGAATCGCCTGCTCGATGGCGTTCGCGTCGATATCGGCGCCTTGCAGACGGAACACGCGGGAGATGTGATAGGCGTCATCATCGGGTGCGAATTGCTGCGCCATCCAGAGACGGCGCTGAGCGAACGACAACGGCACGGCGCCCGGCAAGGCGGTCGACGCTTCGGTGTGCGGCGTTGCCTGCGCGTCGTCGCCACCGGCATCGCCTCTCGTTCCCGACGACGCTTGCATGTCGCTCATCAGCAGTTCCAGCAGCGCGGGGTCGAGATCGTCCATGGCCATTCCAGCATCCTCCGGTGAAACGGCCCGTGCACTTGCCCGGGCCGGAAAAGCAATCTGGCGCACGACGGCGCGCGCCAGAGGTCATGCAAGCGCCCAGATCGAACCGATCAGTAGGCCGTGCGCAACGTCAACATCACGGTGCGCGGCTGTCCGCGTGCGTAAGCCGCGGCAAAGTAGTCGCGATCGAACAGGTTGTTGGCGTTGAGCGACAGCGACGTCTTCTTCGTGAAGGCATAGCTGATCGACGCATCGACCACCGCGTAGAAGCCCTGCGTGGCGGTATAGCCGTTACGCGAGGCCGACGTTTCGCTCACCGCCGTGACGCCACCGCCCAGCGTGAGGCCATGCAACATGCCCGGCAGGCGATAGCTGGTCCAGAGCTTGAAGATGTTGTGCGGCGAGATCGACGCGAACGGCGACGCGATCGTGTCGAAGCTGTTCGAATCTTCCAGTTGGCTGTTGTTGTACGTGTAGCTGCCGAACAACTTCCAGCCCGGCGTCAGTTCTCCGGTCCCCGACAGTTCGAAGCCGCGCGTGCGCGCCTTGCCCAGTCCGATGTAGTGCGACGAGGTCGGATCATTCGGATCCACCATGGCGCGATTCTTCTGGTTGATCTGATACACCGCGAACGCCGTCGTGAAACGGCCGTCCATGAACTCGCCCTTGATCCCCGCCTCGTACTGATCGCCCGTAATCGGCTTGATCAGCGTGCCGGAGGTCGTGAGCAGGTTGTCCTGCGGCTGGAAGATGCTCGTGTAGCTCGTGTAGACCGACCACGTCTTGTTCAGGTCGTACACCAGCCCGGCGTAGCCCGTGAACTTACCGGCATTGCCCAGCGAATTGCCCGTCATGCCGAAGACGTTGTACGTCGGATCGACGGCGAAACGCGACTGATACCAGCTCACGCGCCCGCCGAGAATCAGGGTCAGCTGATCGAGCAGCGAGAGACGCGTCTGACCATAAAAACCATACTGCTTGGCGTACGTGTTGTTGCGGCTGGTAGTGTCCGGGGTGCCCGGGAACACCGGCATCGGATACAGAATGTCCAGCAAGTTGACGTTCGTCACGCTGAACAGATTGCTCGGGTCGCCGTAATATTGCGACTGGTGTTCGACCATGCGCATGTAGTTCGCGCCGATGGTCGCCTGATGCGTGCGGCCGAACAGCGTGAACGGACCCGTTGCCGACACGTCGATGTTCGTCTTGCCTTCGCTCACCACGTTGTTCGTTGCGCTGATATCGCCCGTGTACGTGACCGGGTCCCAGGCATTGAACTGGCTGGCTTGCAGCGTGGTCGAGCGCGAGTAGACGTAATCGAGCACGGCCTTGGCAGTCCAGCCGCCACCCAGCTTCTGGTGCAGCTCGGCGAAAAAGTCCGTCGTGCGGAACGTGTCACGGTTCCAGCCTGCGCCGTAGTAGTGGCCGCGCGGCAGATCGCCGTAGGTGCCGTTGGTGTAGATGCCCCAGATCCACGGCTCGTTCGAGGTGTACTCGTTGTAGCTCGCCCCCACGCGCAGCAGCGTCGTGGACGTCAGATCCGCTTCCAGCGTGCCGTACAGCACCTTGTTACGCGTGTTCGTGGTGTCCTGCACGCCATTGGCGCCGGTGTACGACACGACTGCGCGACCGCGCAGCGAGCCCGACGGATTGAGCGGACCGCCCACGTCGAGAGTCGCGCCGCTGTTGCCGCGCGTGCCGCCCGAGAGCGTTGCGCTCGCTTCGAACTCTTTCTGCGCGTGCTTGCGCACGAGGTTCACGGCGCCGCCCGGTGCGCCGAAACCGTTGAGCAGCCCGCTTGGGCCGGTCAGCACCTCCACACGATCGTAGATCGCAAGGCTCGGCTGGAAGGTGTCCGCCGTCACGGAAATGCTGCTGTTCACGAAGGACGGTGTGCCGTCCACGAGGAACGACGTGATCGGGAAGCCGCGCGCGTAGTACTGCACGCGGTCCGAATCGCTTTGCAGCGTCGTGATGCCCGGTGCGTACTGCATCGCATCCTTGAGCGTCTGGAAGTTCTGTTCCCTGATCTGTTCCTGCGTGATCACCGACACGCTCTGCGGGATCTCGCGCGCAGTCATCGGGATCTTCGAGCCGACCGTCGTGGCCGGATTGAGTGCGTCGGCCACCGGATCACGGCGGTCTTCGACATTCGTCGCGGGTAGCGATGCGGCGGGAGTGCCGGCCGCCGGAGATGACGTGGCGTCACCGCCGGCATTGTTCTGTGCAGTCTGCGACTGTGCCTGTGCTGCGGCAGCCTGCCCAAGGATCAGCAGCATGACCGCCAGACTCATGCGACTCGGTGTGAGTACGCCCCTCCTTGTTGACCGGCCCTGCCCGTGAATCGACTTCATGTGCAACCTTCCCCTATGACGTGTAGTGGCGCGCTCTCAGCGGCGCATGCTGCATCGGGATTCGGAGAGACGCCCGATGTAAGAATCGGAAGAAAATCTCGGAAATAATAACCGTTCTCATTACCATTCACAATTGAAATGACGAATCGGTGATGACAACTAAGCGATTTCAGCAACATCCCGGGAGATTGCGTCGTCAATCTCACCGGGATGCGGCCGAAATGTCGGTGTGCGATGGTTCAGGACGCCGCGCCGCTCGCCTGACGCGCCCGTGCCAATAGCGCCGCCTGCGCCTCGGGTGACAAGGCGTCGAACGTGAGTCGCGCCTGCGCGCGCCGCGCCAGCGCCTCGCCCCCGTCGGGGCGCGCCAGCAAGGCATTCGCCAGCGCACGCACCGTGGGGTTGGCAAAGACCAGTCCCGGCAGCACTTCGATGTGCAGCCCTTCGCCGATCCGGGCAACGAAACGAATCACCGTGAGCGAATCCCCGCCGAGGTCGAACAGGCTTCGCGTCACGCCGACCGGGGCTCGGCCCAGCAGGTCTTCGAGACGCTTCGCGAGCCAGGTTTCGAGCGGAGTCTGCGGGGCGACGTCGGCCGCACCGCCCTCGCCCGCCATGGCGCCGTCTCTCGGGTCCGGCAATGCCTGACGGTCGACCTTGCCGTTCGCCAGACGCGGCATTGAGGCCAGCGTGAGCACGAACGCGGGGATCCATGCGGCAGGCAGACGCTCGGCCAGCGCGTCACGCACCAGCTTGACGGGATCGGCCATCTCGGGCGCGACCACGTAAGCGGCGAGCTGCGCCTGCGTGCCGCTGCCCCACGTTCGCACCGCCGCCTGCGTCACCCCCGGAATGTCGCGGCACACGGCTTCGATTTCCGCCGGCTCCACCCGGTGGCCGCGAATCTTGACCTGCTCGTCGGCGCGGCCAAGCCATTGAATGCCGCCCTGCGGCAACCAACGCGCGACGTCTCCGGTGCGGTAGAGTCGTGCGCCCGGCTGGAACGGATCGTCGACGAACCCTTCGCGAGCGTCGCGTCCGAGGTAGCCCTGCGTGAGTTGCTCACCGCCGATGTAGAGCATGCCGCGCGCGCCGACCGGCGTGAACGAGAGGTCGTCGTCGAGCACCCGCACGTAGCAGTTCGCCAGCGGCTGTGTCAGCGGCAGCGCGCCATTGGCATCATTGCTGTCGCCCGCTGCCTCGCAGAGATGGGTCAGCACCCCCACAGTCGTCTCCGTCGGCCCGTAGTGATTGACGATCCGGACGTCCGGGCGAATGCGGCGCAATGCCTCCACCAGCGACGGCTGCGTCGCCTCCCCGCCGAGCACGACGGTGCTGGGCAGGATCGCAGTCGGCACCTGCACCAGCGCGTCGAGATGCGACGGCGTGATCTTCACGATATCGATGGCATTGCTGCCGACGAAACGGGCAAACGCCGCGCCGTCCGCCATGTCGGCCTCGTTGGCGACCACCAGACAAGCCCCGGCGGCCATTGCGCCGAACAGCGCCGTATTGCCGAGATCGGCCGCCACCGTCGAGGTCAGCGCGACCCGATGCTTAGACGAGAGCCACAGCACGTTCGAGATGGCATGCGCGTAGTTCGCCAACTGACGATGACCAATCGGCACCCCCTTGGGCGTGCCGGTCGACCCAGAAGTGAAGACGACGTACGCGCGATCCGTCGCACGCGGCGCTGGCAGGGTCGCGTCGCCGACCATCGGCTGCATCAGTTCGGAAAACGATACGAGCGGCACCGACGGCACCGGTGCCGAGGCATCGAACGGTGGGGCCACGATCGCCAGCACCGGTGTGGCCTGCGACAGCACCGCATGCACGCGCGACACCGGCCACGACGGATCGAGCGGCACATAGGCCGCCCCCGCGCGCATCGTCGCCAGCAATGCGATCACCATGTCGACGCTGCGCGGCATGGCAAGCGCGACCGTGTCGCCCGTGCGGACGCCCTTCGCTTGCAGGTGCGCCGAGACCTTCAACATCTCGCTCGTGAGCTCCGACCACGTGAAGCGTTTTCCGTCGCCCTCCAGCGCCGGGGCATCAGGCCGCTCCTGCGCGTGACGCAACAACGCGTGGACGACCGTTTGGTCGGCCACCGTCAGCGCCGGTCCTGCCCAGCCCAGATAGCGCGACTTATGGAGTTCGGACGTCACCTCGATCTGACGCCACGCCCTGTCGGCGCTGGCCGGCGCCGTGAGCGATCCCAGCAACGTCAGATACTGATCCGCGAGCACGTCGAGGGCATCGGCCGGATAGGCACGGGCGTCGCCCGTCAACGCGAGTTGAGTCACGGCGCCGCGAGCATCCGTGACCAGATCCAGATGGCATTCCGCTTTGCCCACCGGTGCCGTCACGCCGACCAGACGCGCGCGCGCAGAAGGCGAATCCCACACGACGATGCGCAGCGATGTCAGACCATGATTGCCGATGTCGGCGGGCACGGATTCCTGCCAGTTGCGATGTTCGTCGATGGTCTCGCCCAGTCGGCAGGCGATATCGACGAGCGAGAGCGTGTCGTCGAGGAACACACGCACCGGCATGCGCCGCTCGAACACACCAAGCGAACCGGCCAGCGGGCCGTAGTCAGCGCGACAGTCGTGGCACACGGTGCCATCGACCGGCGACTGCCCGCCGATGCGGGCCAGCAGCGCCCACCACGCCGCCTGCAACAGCAGGTCCGGCGCAATGCCGCGCGCCTGCGCCATCGCGACGAGCGCCGCGCCGGTCTCGCCGGGCACGACGCGTCGCACCCCATGCGCCACCGTATCCTGTGTCGCCTCGCCACTGCCGGGCAGCCGACGGTGCGCTGCAAGCCGCACGCCCGTGCGTGGCGAGCCGGCTTCGTCGAGGTACCGACGCCAGTAGGCCTTGCCGTCGAGTCCTTCGGTACCTTCGACGAGACTGTCGCGCCACGAAGCGAAGTCCTCGTATCGCAACGGCGCATCGTCATCGGCGCCGGCCTGCCCCGGCACATCCGATGCCAGAGCGATCAGTTCCTGCGCGAGCGCGACGAGGCTGGCTTCGTCGAACAGCCAGGCCCGCGCCATGAGGATCAGACGGGTGTCGCCCTGTGCGGCGTCGAGCACGCCATCGCAGGTGAGCCAGATCGCACAGGCGTTGGCGCGTTGCGAGGCGGCGTCTTCGGGCATCGGGCCGGCCGCGGCGGCCAGCGCAGCGGCATCTGCCGACGTGTGGTTCACGCGCCGCGCAATCCACGGCAAGCCCAGCGCAGGCGTCTGCGGGAGGTGCCGCACGCCGCGAAAGCCTTCGACCTGTCCGGTCGCCATCGTGAGCAGTTCATGGCGTTCGGACAGCATCGCCCACGCCTGACGCACCGCGTCCGGGGAAAGCGCCGCATCGGGCGCCACCACGACGGCCACACTGGCCGCCTCCATGCCGAGAGCCACGCGCGTGCGTTGCTCCGGCGTCAATGCAAATCCGGTATCGGTCATCGTTTGAGGCTCTGTCGGGTGTGACGATGCGTCACGCATGGTCGTCGTTCTGTGTCATCGGACCCGCAACCGGGTCGGCGGCCTGTGAGGCAGACGGTGAAGCGGGCTGCACGAGCGGCACGCTGTCGCGCGACATCATCTGCGCCATGGCCACCACGATCTTGCGCGGCTCCTGATAGGGGTCACGCGCGTGGGCCACGAGCAGGTTGTCGAGCATGACCACGTCGCCGCGCTGCCAGTCGAAGCGGAACGCGCAGGCGTCGTACGCGCGACCGACCAGAGCCATCGTTTCGTCGTCGATCGGCGTGCCGTCGCCGTACAGCACATTGCGCGGCAGACGGTCCTCACCGGCGATGTCGAGCAAGTGTTGCCGCACGTCCGGCGCCAGAAAATACGGGTGATGCAGTTGCACCTGATTGAAGAACGCCATGTCGCCCGTCGCCGGATGCCGGATCACGCCGGGTCCGCGAGAGACGGTCTGCAACGTGTCGCCGAACCAGCGCACTTCGGTGCCCACCGCCCGGCAACGCGCCTCGACTTCCTCACGGCTGTCGGTATGGAAGAACTGCCGCCACGGCACGTCGAGCCCTTCGATGAACGTGCGCACGTAGCACAGCCCCAGACGTGCGAAGCGATCCACGACCTCGGCGGGCAACCGGCGCAGCATCTCGCGGCCGTCGACGATCGGCGTTGCGCCACCGACCTGCGAAGGCAATTCGCAGAAGAACCACTGCTTGCGCGGCCATTGCTCCAGATGCGAGCTTTCGTTGTGGAAGAGGATCATTTCCTTTTCGGGATAGGGCGTGGAGCGGTACGTCCTCTCACCCTCCTCCTTCTTCGGCAGATCGCCGTAATCGCCGTAAAGCTCCGGCACGATCGCCTCAACGAAGCGCTCGAACTGACGCGGCCCCTCGATGGCGAAGCCACGCAGCAACAGACCGCCGTGTCGGGCGAGCCAGAGGTCAATCTGTTCGCGATGGCGTGCCGCCCAGACGAACGGGTCGAGATCGGCGTGCAACGGCTCGATCAACGCCGGGAAGCCCGTGCCCGCCTGCATCGGCGTGACGCGGACCTGAAAGTCCGGCGCGGCGGTAGTGCCGTCCCGACCAACCGCAGCGCCGGAGGCTGCACGCGCCGTGCGGCGTGCGCCACCGAGGGCACCCAGCTTGTCGAGTTTTTCCAGCTTCGCGGCGCGGGCGGCGTCTCGCGTTCGCGCGGCGTCGGACACCGGCGTGGTCTCGTTCGTCGGATTGTCGGGTTCCATGAGATAGGTCTCCAGAAGCTTGAGCCAGGTGGCAACGAAGCGTTCGATGCTTGCGTGCACGAACAGATCGGTTGCGAACACCCATTCGCCGGCAAAGCCGAGCGGGGTTTCATGCATGAACAGCGCCATGTCGAATTTCGACGACGCGGTAGGCTGGCCGATCGGGTCGATACGCAGACCGTCGATGGCGAGCGCGCCGCGCGGCGTGTTCTGCATGACGAAGAGGGTTTGCACCAGCGGACTACGGCCCGGCTCGCGCGCCACGCCGCTGGCCTCGACGATGCGCTCGAACGGCAGCGCCTCGTGAGCGATGGCGCCGAGCATGGCGTCATGCGTGCGGCGGGTGAGCGCCGCGAACGACGCGCCATTCGCCGCGAAGCGCGAGCGCACCGGCAGCACGTTGACGAAAAAGCCCAGCATCGATTCGAGCGCGACGTCGTTTCGCCCTGCCGAATCCACGCCCACCACCAGATCGTCCATGCCGGTCAGTCGATGCAGGAACGCCTGATAGCTCGCGAGCAGCACGCTCGACGCCGTCGTCCCGTGACGCTGCGCAAATGTGCGCAGCGGCGCGTCGAGATGCTTCGGCAGGGTGAATGGCACACCCGCGCCTGCGGTAGACGTCGCCTCCGGGCGCGCGTGATCGGTGTCCAGACGCAGCGCTGCCGGCGCATCGCGCAGTGCATCGCGCCAGTACGTGCGCAACGCCTCGCCGGACGCCCCGTCCAGTGCCTTGCGCTGCCAGTCCGCGTAGTCCACGTACTCCACGCGATTCGTCTGCGGCGCGGACAGCTCCGACGTCGTCGAGAAAACCGGTGCTTTCCCGGATACCTGTCCATCACGCACCGCCGAGTAAGCGGAGGCGAACTCGCTCACCAGCACGCTCATGGCCCAGCCGTCGGCAATGATGTGATGCACGGCGAACAGCACGACATGGTCGTTCGACGACAGACGCAGCAGGCGAATCCGGGCAAGCGGGCCGCTCGCCAGTCCAAAGCGATGCCGAGACTGCGCAGCGATGGCCTCGGCCACAGCGGCTTCCTGCGCCGATGCGGTTCGTCCTTCCAGATCGACGACATCGATGTCCGCTTCACCCTGCGACGCGATGCGTGCATACGGCACGCCGTCGTCGTCCGGATAGCTCGTGCGCAGCACCTCATGGCGAGCGACGAGCCACGCCATGGCGGCACGCGCGGTGTCGACATCGAACGCGCCCTGCACCCGCATGGCTGTTGCCAGCGTGTACGACGCCGCGTCATCCGGGCTGGCGAGCTTGTCGGCCAGCCAAAGACGGTACTGCGTGGGCGACAGCGGCATGCGCGAGGTGCGCGGCACACGAACGAGAGTCGGGGTTTCAGCCGCGATACGCGGCGCACGCGCCAACTGCTGCGCGAGCGCGCTGAGCGTCGGCGTGGCGAAGACGTCGCGCAGCGCCATCTCACGACCCAGCGTCGACTTCACACGCGAGACGAGCTGCAACGCCTTGAGCGAGTGACCGCCGAGCGCGAAGAAGTTGTCGTCGCGACCGACCGTCGGCACATCGAGCAGCGATTGCCACAGCGCCGCCAGCGCGATTTCCGTCTCGCCCACGGGCGCCGCGACGTGCGCCGCCTGAGCATCTGGTGCAGTATCAGCCGACGGCAGCACCAGCGCCCGGCGATCGACCTTGCCGCCCGGTGTCATGGGCAGCGCATCAAGAACGACGAGCACCTCCGGCACCATGTAGGCCGGCAGCGTGGCGGCGAGGGCCGAGCGCAACGCGGGCACGTCCAGCACGGCACCGGCCTCCGCCGTAGCCCATGCCACGAGTCGCTTGTCTTCACCGGCGAGGGTTGCGAGCGCCGACGCCACCGCCTCGCGAACGCCCGTGAGCGCCAGCAAGGCGGCTTCCACTTCGCCAAGTTCGATACGCAGGCCGCGAATCTTGACCTGCTGGTCGATACGTCCCAGATAGTCGAGCTGACCGTCGGCACGCCAGCGCACGAGGTCACCGGTGCGATAGCAGCGGCCCCCGTCGGTACGCGACGGGTCCGGCACGAAGCGCTCGGCCGTCAACGCCGCACGGCCCAGATAACCACGCGCCAGCAGATCGCCGCCGATGACCAGTTCGCCGACAGCGCCCTGCGGCACCGCCGTCATGTCCGGTGCGACGACCTGCACGCTGCGCCCCGGCAACGGACGCCCGATCGGCACCGTGCCCGGGAACGTCGCAGCGGTCGCTTCGGTCACCGACGTTGTGTCGTAGACGGTTGCGGTGATGGTCGCTTCGGTCGGCCCATAGGTGTTGATCAGCGTGACCGGGGCGAGCGCCGGGCTTGCCTGCGTGCGCCGCCAGCCCTGTGCGGACATCGCTTCGCCGCCCGCGTGGAACTCCCGCAACGGTGCAAGCGAGGCGCCGCGATCGGCAAGATCCTGCGTGAGCACGTGCCAGTAGGCCGTGGGCAAGTGCGCCACCGTCAGACCATGACGGGCCACCCGGGCGACGAATTCATCGGTCGTCCAGAGGTCGGGGCCCCGCATGACCACCGTCGCGCCCAGACACAGCGGCGGGAAAAGCTGCTCCACAAAGCCGTCGAAGTTCACGGTCGAGAATTGCAGCACGCGATCCGACGGCGTCAGACGCGCGTAGCGAATCGTCGCATCGATATGGCCGGAAAGCGCTGCGTGCGCGATACCCACGCCCTTCGGCTGCCCGGTCGACCCCGACGTGTAGATCACGTACGCCAGGCGTTGCGGGAGGTCCGACACCGACGGGGCGTCAGACGTCACAGCGCTTGCCGACGACTCAGCGATATCGACGTTCACCACCGCGACGCCCGGCAACCGCGTCAGTGCGGGCAACTTGCCCGCGACGGCGGCGTCAGTCACCAGCAGGTGGATGCCGCTGTCTTCAATCATGTACGTCAGGCGCGCCATCGGGTAATCCGGGTCCAGCGGCACATACGCCGCACCGGCCTTGAGGATGGCCAGCATGGCGACGATCATGTCGAGCGAGCGCGTCATGGCAATGCCCACGCACGTGTCGGGCTTCACGCCCGCGTGGCCCAGACGTTGCGCGAGACGGTTCGCTCTGGCGTCCAGCTCGGCATAGGTCAGGTGCGCGTCGTCGAGCATCAGCGCCAGCGCCGACGGCGTACGCGCGGCCTGCGCGGCGATGGCGGCGTGCACGGCCGTCTGCGCGAACGCACCCGATGCCGTGCTGTCGCCTTCGCCCCAGCGACGCAGGCGTTCGACTTCCGAGTCGTCGGCCAGCGTGATGTCCCCCACCGCCGCGCCCGTCGACGTGACGAACGCCGTCAGCACCGCAAGGTAATGCGTCATGAAGCGCGCGACGCTTGCCTCATCGAACAACTCCCGTGCGTACTGGAAGCTGCCGTCGATGAGGCCATCCGGCGCGCTGCGCAAGTTCAGCGTCAGATCGAACTGCGCGGCCTGCTCGACCGCGTCGAAGCGCTCCGTGATCAGCCCCGGCAGCGATTGCAGCGCACGGCGGCTCTCCTGCTCGAAGTTGAACATCACCTGGAACAGCGGCGCGTGCACGAGGCTGCGCTCGGGTTGCAGCGCTTCGACCAGCGCGTCGAAAGGCAGATCGCGATGCCGTTGCGCACCGCTCACGCGCTCACGCGCCTGCACCAGCAGCGCTTCGAGCGTCATGCGCGGGTCGATCTGCACGCCCAGCACCTGCGTGTTGACGAACAGACCGATGAGGCCCTGCACTTCGGCGTGTTCCCGATTCGCCACCGGCACCCCGACCCGAATCGCTTGCTGACCGGTATAGCGATGCAGCATCGTCTGGAACGCCGCCAGCAGCACCGTGAACACGGTCGTCTCATGGCGACGCGCCAACGCGGCGACCTGCGCCGCGAGCGCCGGCGGCAATGCCACCGGCAGACGCGCCGCGCGATAGCGCCCGCTCGTGTTTCGCGGACGATCCGTCGGCAACGCCAGCACCTGCGCGCGGTCGTCGAGCGCTTCACGCCAGTAAGCCAGTTGGCGCTCGCGCTCGGTGTCGTTCAGCACGTCGCGCTGCCACGTCGCATAGTCGGCGTACTGCACCGGCAAGGCGCGCCACGCCGGGGCGTCGCCTGCGAGCGCGGCGGCATAGCCCGTCGTGAACTCGTCGAGCATGACGTCGATCGACCAGCCGTCCGAGACGATGTGATGCATCGCCACAACCAGCAGATGATCCTGCTCGCCGAGCGAGACCAGCGCGAGGCGCAGCAACGGCCCCTGCGTGAGATCGAACGGCTGCGCCATGAACGCCGCCGCCCACTCGCGCGCCGCGTCCACGTCGAGCGTCGTGCGCTCGATCGTCACCGGCGCGGCCGCGTGCACGATTTGGAGCACATCGTCCCCTGCCCCCTGTCCGAACGTCGTTCGCAGGCTCTCGTGGCGAGCCACGATGGCGTCGAACGTCGTCTGGAGCGCCGCCATGTCGAGCGCGCCACGAATCCGGACAGTGTCGGCAATGTGATATGCGCTGCTTTGCGGATCGAGATGCCAGAGCACCCACATGCGACGTTGTGCATGCGACGCGGGAAGCGGAAGGGGCAACGACGAGCGGTCTGCGAGTGGCGCAAGTGGCCTGACCGGAGTCAGTGCGCCGCCCTGCATGCTCGATACGGACGTCGCCAGCGCCGCCACCGTCTGCGACTCGAACATCTGACGCGGGGAAAGCGAGATCCCGCGCCCTGCCGCACGTGCCACGATCTTGAGAATCTGAATCGAATCGCCGCCGATGGCGAAGAAGTTGTCGTGACGGCCTACGCGCAATGCGCTCGCGGTGTCGGCACGCCCTTCAGCGAGCACCTCCTGCCAGAGATCCGCCAACGTTTGTTCGAGCGCCGTTTGCGGCACTTCAAATGCCTGCGCTGCGAACGACGGCACCGGCAACCGATGACGGTCGAGCTTGCCGTTGGGCAACTGCGGCATCGTCTCCAGCACCATGAGGGCGGACGGCACCATATAGTCCGGGAGCGTCGTGCCCAATGCCAGACGCAGCGCCTCGGCGTCGAGCATCGGCTCCGTATCACGGGTACAACCGGCCACCGGCGTGATATAGCCGATCAGACGTGTCACACCGTCGACGTCGCGCGCCAGCACCACCGCCTGACCGACACCGGGCTGCGCGAGCAGCGCCGCCTCGATCTCGCCCGGCTCGATCCGGAACCCGCGAATCTTGATCTGATGATCGGTGCGTCCCAGGTATTCGAGCTGGCCATCGGCGCGCCAGCGCACCCGGTCGCCGGTGCGATACAGCCGTGCACCGTGCTCACCGAACGGATCGGGCACGAAACGATCGGCCGTCAGATCCGGACGATTCAGGTAGCCTCGCGCCAGCAGGTCGCCCCCGATCATCAGTTCGCCGATGGCGCCGGCCGGCACCAGTTGGAAATCGGCGTCGACCACATACAACGCGCGCTGCCCCAGCGGCACGCCGATCGGCACCAGCGCGGGCAGCGAATCGATTTCGGCGGCAGACGCGTCGAACAGCGTCGCCGTCACCGCCGCTTCCGTGGGGCCATAGGTATTGAGCAGACGCACGCCGCCGAACGCGCGGCTCGCGCGCCATTGCCGCAACGCCTCCAGCGGCATGGCCTCGCCCATCGCATGCACTTCGCGAAGCCCGGCAAACGCGTCGTCATCGCCCAGTTCCCGCGTGACCATCTGCCAGTAGGCCGTCGGCAGATCGGCCACGGTGATGCCGTGCTGCCGGACCTGCGCGCGGAATTCCGCAGCGCTCCATACGGAAGGCCCGCGCAGCACCACCGTCCCGCCCAGACAGAGCGAGGGCAGCAGTTGCTCCACGAACGGATCGAAGTTGATCGTCGAGAACTGGAGCACGCGATCGGCTGCCGTGATTCCGGCAAAACGCGCCGAGACGTCCACGTGACGCGCAAGTACGCCGTGCGATATCGCCACGCCCTTCGGCTTGCCGGTCGATCCCGACGTGTGAATCACGTAGGCCAGTTGCTCGGGATGAATGCGCACGTCCGGCGCGCTCGTCGCTACACCGTCGCGCGCATCGAGATCCAGCGTGTCGACACACAACACCGGCAATGCGAGATCCGCGGGCAGCCGGTCGAGCACATCGGCATGGGCGAGAATCGCCGCCAGACGGCTGTCCGTGACGATGTCCGCCAGTCGCGATGCCGGATAGTCCGGGTCAAGCGGCACGTAGGCCGCCCCCGACTTGAACACGGCAAGGACCGCGACCACGAGGTCGAGCGAGCGACGCATGGCAATGCCCACGCGCGCTTCGCCCCGGCCCTGATGCACGGCGATCAGATGCTGGGCAAGACGATTCGCTCTCGCGTCCAGCTCGCCGTATGTCAGACGCGCGTCGTCGAGAATGACGGCGAGCGCGTGCGGCGTTGCCGCCGCCTGACGGGCAATCGTTTCATGCACCGGGGCCGCGTGCGTCTGGCCGTCACCGTTACGCCCCCAGCCGATCAGCGCGTCAAGACCCTGCGCATCGTGCAGCGCGATCTCGCCGATGGCGCAATCCGGGGTCTGGACAAAGCCGGACACCAGTCGCGCGTACTGGTCGGCCAGTCGCTGCGCGCTCGCCGCGTCGAACAGCTCGCGCACGTAGTCGAGGTCGGCGTGGATCGCCCCTTCGGGCGACTCGCTGGTCGTGAGCGAGAGTTCGAACTGCGCTTCGCCCATGTCCAGCGCAAACGGCTCCACCCGCACGCCCGGCAGTTGCGCCAGTGCCCGCCGGTCGTCGCGCTCGTGATTGAACATGACCTGGAACAGCGGTGTGTGCGACAGACTGCGTTCCGGCTGAAGCGCGTCGACCAGCGCGTCGAACGGCAAATCCTGATGCAGGCGTGCCTGACGGGCGCGCTCGTCGATCTGCGCAATCAGTTCGGCCGCCGTGACGCGCGGGCCAAGTTGCGCACGCAGGACCTGCGTATTGACGAACAACCCGATCACGCCGGACATCTCAGTGCGCTCGCGGTTGGCGACCGGCACTCCGACGCGAATGTCGTCCTGCTGCGTATGGCGATGCAGCAACGCCTGGAACGCGGCGAGCAACACCACATACGGCGTGGTACCGAAGCGCCGGGCCAGTGCCCGCACCCCCGTCGATACGTCCGCAGGCAGTGCGAACGACACACGCGCCGCGTGATAGTCGCCAAGCGTGCGACGCGCGCGGTCGGTCGGCAGATCAAGCACCGGCTGCGGCTTGCCCGGCGCAGCGTCGAGCGCATCGCGCCACCAGGCCAGTTGCGCCTCACGCGCGCCGTGTTCGAGCCAGCCGCGCTGCCAGACGGCATAGTCGGCGTACTGCACCGGCAACGGCGTCCAGTCGGGCGTTTCGCCCGCGAGGGCGGCGCGATAGGCGTCGACGAACTCGCTCAGCAGGATATCCATCGACCAGCCGTCGGACACGATGTGATGCATGCCCACGACGAGCACGTGCGCGTCTTGCGCCATGCTCACCACACCTACGCGAAGCAGCGGGCCATTGACGAGATCGAACGGCTCGCCCATCCATTGCAAGGCAAACGCACGAGCACTGGCTTCGTCGCCGGTGCGATGCTCGAAAGCGCACGCCAGCGTGTCGTGCACGACCTGCGTGGCTTCACCTCGCGGCGACATCGCGAACGTCGTCCGCAAGGCTTCATGCCGCTCGACGAGCGAACCAAACGCCTTGCGCGCCGCCTCGGCGTCGAACGCGCCGCGCATGAGCAATGCGCCGCCCACGTGATACGCCGTGCTTTGCGGCTGCAACTGCCAGAGGAACCACAAGCGTTGCTGCGCGTGAGACAACGGCAGATGATGACGATCCGTCAGACGAAGGATCGGCGAAGGCGCGGTGTCCCCCACTGGCGCACCGGACGCATCGAACGCCTCGGACCTGTCCGTCGCATCGGCCGCAGCGGCCAGTGCCGCCAGCGTCGTGGCCTCGAAGCACTGGCGCGCCGTGAGGACGATCCCCGCCTGTGCGGCGCGTGCCGCGACCTTGAGCACCAGAATTGAATCGCCGCCGAGATCAAAGAAGTTGTCGTTGCGACCGACCGTCGGCACGCCAAGCAAGTCGGCCCAGATTTCGGCCAGCGCCAGCTCGGTCCGTCCCTGCGGTGCGGGACCGCCCGCATGCTGCGCCTCGGGCGCAGGCAGCGCCGCGCGATCGAGCTTGCCGTTGGTGGTCAGCGGCAGCGTGGCGAGCACGCTCACGCTCGCAGGCACCATGTAGTCGGGCAGATGTTGCGCCAGCGCCGTGCGGACCGATGCCCCGTCGAGCGCCGACGCGCCGCACACATAAGCGTGCAGACGCGCGTCCGCCGTGCCGCCCACGGCGATCACCGCCGCATCCGTCACGCCCGGCACGCGCAGCAGTTGTGCTTCGATCTCGCCAAGCTCGATGCGATAGCCGCGAATCTTGACCTGCTGGTCGATACGACCGAGGTAGACGAGTTCGCCGTCATCGGTCCAGCTTGCCAGATCGCCCGTGCGATAGAGACGCTCACCGTCCTGGGCAAACGGATTCGGCACGAAGCGCTCGGCCGTGAGGGCTGCACGGCCCAGATAGCCTCGCGCCAGCCCTTCACCGCTGACATGCAGCTCGCCGGGCACGCCGACCGGCGCGAGTTCGCCCCACGCGTCGAGCACGTACAGCCCGAGGTCGTCGATCGGACGCCCCACAGGACTGCGTTCCGCCCCGATGTCCCGGGACGTAATCTCACGGGCCGTGACGTGGACCGTCGTCTCCGTGATGCCGTACATGTTGACCATGGCCGGACCGCGATCGCCGTAATGCGCGAACCACGGTGCGAGCGCGCGCACTTCCAGCGCCTCGCCCCCGAAGATGACCGTGCGCAGGCGCAGGCCGTCCCCATACATCGACGGCACTTGCAGCAGTTGACGGAACGCCGACGGGGTCTGGTTCAGCACCGTCACACCGGTCTCGCGCAATAACGTCGCGAACTCGGCGGGCGAGCGTGAGACCGCGTGCGGCACGATGACCAGCTTGCCGCCGTAGCACAGCGCGCCGAAGATTTCCCACACCGAGAAGTCGAAGGCGAAGGAGTGGAACAGCGTCCAGACGTCCTGCTCACCGAACCTGAAGCGCGCCTGCGTGCGATCAAGCAATCGCATGACGTTGGCATGCGTGAGCTGCGCCCCCTTCGGCCTGCCGGTCGAGCCCGACGTGTAGATCACGTAGGCAAGCTGCCGCGCATCGACCTTGATCGTCGGGGCTTCTGCCGCTTCCACGGTGTCCGTGTCACCCGCCTCGTGGTCGATGTCGACCACAGGCAAACCGTCCGGCACCGGCAACAGCTCGCGGTCACCCGCGCGGGTCAGCAGGCAGCGCATGCCCGAGTCGGTCATCAGATACGACAGCCGCTCGGCCGGATAGGCCGGATCGACCGGCACGTAGGCCGCACCGGCTTTAAGCGTTGCGAGCATGGCCACGATCATCTGCGGCGAGCGTGTCATGCCGATACCGACGCGCGACTCCGCGCCGATGCCCACGGCGAGCAGGCGGTGCGCGAGGCGATTCGCCTGCGCATCGAGCTCGCCGTAGGTGACGACCGTCTCGCCGTCGCGCAGCGCCGGGGCCTGCGGTGCACGACGCGCGTTCGCCGCGATACGTTCGTGCAGGCACAACGCCTGCTGTGCCAACGTCGACACGGCTTGCGACTGCGGCGCACCGAGGGCCGCGATCTGCATGGCCTTGTCGGCGCTCAGGCGCAGCGCATCGGCCGCCGCCTGCGAACCTTCGCTGGCCAGCGCGCGCAACGTGCGGGCGAAGCGCGTCGCGAGCGTGAGCACTTCCTCGCGCGAGAACCCCTGCGTGCGGTAACTCCAGCGAATGCGCCACGCCGCGCCCGGCACGACCGTAACGGCGAGCGGGTAATGCGTCGATTCGTCGGTGCTTGCCCCCGAGAGCGTCAGACCGTGCGAAGACGCCTGCGCAAGCGCGCCGTCGACCGGGAAGTTTTCGAAGACGAACAGCGTGTCGAACAGCGAACCGCTGAGCGGCGCCACGCGTTGAATGTCGTGCAGCGGCGTGTGTTCGAAGTCGGCCGCCTCGGCACGCCGTGCCTGCAAGTCACGCAGCCAGTCGCCCGCCGCATCGCGAAGTGGGCGGTGACTCACGACCGGCACCGTGTTGATGAACAAACCGACGATGGTCTCGGCGCCGGGCAGCGACGCAGGACGCCCCGCCACGGTCGTGCCGAACGCCACGCTGGCATGCCCCGTCGCCTGATGCAGCATCAACGCCCACGCGCCCTGCGCAAGCGTGTTGACGGTGATGTGTTCACGTGCGGCGAACGCATTCAACAGGCTGACGGTGTCGGCATCGAGTTCAGAGACTTCCGTCGCGAAATCCTCGCGCGCCTGCGCACCGGGCAATTCACGAGGTGCGAGACGCGTCGCGCTGTCGAGGCCGCCGAGCGTCTTGCGCCAGAACGCATTCGCGCCACCGGCATCGTGCTGGCGTTGTGCGACAAGCCAGGCGACATAGTCGCGGAACGTCGCTGACGAGGCCGTCTGAGCCGCTGCGGATTCGCCGCGATAGTGGCGCATGACGTCGCCGATCAGGCGCGACGTGCTCCAGCCGTCGAGCAGCAGATGGTGGCAGGTCCAGATCAGGTGATACGTCGACGCGCCGGTGCGCACGAGGGCGACACGTTGCAGCGGCGGCGTGGCGAGATCGAAAGGCTGCTCGCGCTGTGCGAGCGCCAGGGCATCCAGCGCGACCGCCAGCGACGTCGTACGCTCACGCCAGTCGTGATGCAGGAACGGCACGGGCGCCTTGCGGGCCACCCATTGCAGCAGCGTGCTGCCAGTAGCCACGAAGCCCGTGCGCAACATCTCGTGACGCGCACATACGGCCTGCCACGACGCTTCGAAACGCGCCGGATCGAGTCCGTCGATATCGACACGCATCTGATTCAGGTACGCCCCGCCCTGCCCGTCGACCATGGCGTGGAACAGCAGGCCCGCCTGCATTGGCGCCAACGGGTAGAGATCGTCGACGTCGCGCCACGGCAGGGGCAGGCTTGCGAGCGTTGCCTCGTCCAGTGCGGCGAGCGGGAAATCGTCCGCCGTCACGCCGGCGGCGTGCTCATCGAGACAATGTGCGACGACAGCCGACAGTTCGCGGTCGATGGCAGCAGCCAGCGCTTCGACGTCCGCCTTCGCCAGACGTCGCGCGCTGAACGACAAGGCCACGCTCAACGCGCCGTCCACGACCTTGGCGTCGATGCTGAGGTCATGCGAGAGCGGCGTATCGCCGGCGACGGTCTGTCCGAGCGGTTCCCCGGCTTGCTGCCAATCCTGCCCCAGCGCACCGTCGAAACGCCCCAGATAGTTGAAGACAACGCTCGGCACCGGCACTTCGGCGAGCGCCTCGCGGGTCGCGTCGTCGCCCAGCCAGCGCATCACGCCGAAGCCAAGACCACGTTGCGGCACTGCACGCAACGCCGACTTCGTACGCAGAATGGCGTCGCGAAGCTCACCCTGCGCCTGAACGGCAAACGGGTACAGGCTCGTATGCCACCCGACCGTACGCGACAGATCGACGTCGTCGCTCCACGGCTCGCGTCCATGCCCTTCGAGTGCAATGACGTAGTTCGACAGAGGCGTCGGCACCTGCGTCGACACATTCGCCGGGGCGTCCACCCACGAGTGCAGGGCACGCGCCACGGCAACGAGCAGCAGCTCGGCCGTCTGCGTGCGATAGGCCACGCCTGCGTCTTGCAGAAGGTGTCGCGTCACGTCACGATCGAATCGGCGTTCGACCCGGGTCAGGTCCGCCGCCAGCGCCACGGCGCTGTCGTTCATCACCGGCAGATGCGTTGCACCGCGAATGCCCGTCCAGTACGGCAGCTCGGCGCGTTGCGCCTCGCGCGACGCCCCTTGCGCCAGACGTTCGGCCCACGAGCGATAGCTCGTGCCCACCGAGAGCAGCGCCGGTGCGCGCCCGGCGCGCCATGCGTCGTATGCCGCACGCAGGTCGCCAAGCAGGATGCGCCAGGACACCCCATCGACCGCCAGGTGATGCGCACTGAGCAGCAGGCGCTGGCTGGCGTCCGGCAGCGTGATGAGCACGGCGCGCAAGATCGGCCCGTGCGTAAGATGAATGCTGGCGTGCGCTTCGTTGCCGACGGCTTCGATCTCGTCGGCGCTCGCGACAGTCCTCGTCCACAGCACCGCCTGCGCGGCTTCGCGGTCGAACGCCGCATACGACTGACGCCATCCGCTGGCCTGTGCGGCGTCAGGTGTGAGGTCAGATGTGAAGCGAAGACGCAGCGAGGCATGAAGCGCGATGACGCTTGCCAACGCCTGACGCAGCGCCTGCGCGTCCAGCGGCTCCGCCGGCGTGAGCAGCAAGGCCTGATGCCAGTGATGCACGTTGGCCATGCCGGTAGCGAAGAACGCCCGCTGGATCGGCAACAGCGGCAGGTCGCCCGGCGCGTCGTCGGTCGTCACGCGTGCGGCACCGGCCTCGGCCGGTGTCGTCACCGCGGCCAGCGCGGCGAGCGTCGGCGCCGAGAAGAGTTGCTTCGGCGACAACGACAGCCCCTTCTGACGGGCACGCGCCACGACTTGCAGACTCAGGATCGAATCGCCGCCCAGTGCAAAGAAGTTGTCGTGACGCCCCACTTGCGGGACGCCCAGCACCGTTTGCCACAAGTCGGCAAGCACGCGCTCGGTCTCGCCCTGCGGGGCTTCAAACGCCGTGACGGCGGCTCCGGGGTCCGGCAGCGCCACGCGATCGACCTTGCCGCCCGGGGTGAGCGGCAGGGCGTCGAGCACGACGACCGTCTCGGGCACCATGTAGTCGGGCAGCGCGTTGGCGAGCGCCTCGCGCAGTCGGCCGCCGTCCACGGCTTGCGATGGCTCACGGCCCACATAGGCAATCAGACGCGTGCGGGCGCCGTCCGTGCGCACGATCGCAGCGGCTTCCCGCACGCCTGCCTGCGCCGTCAGCGCGGCTTCGATTTCGCCCGGTTCGATCCGGTAGCCACGCAGTTTGATCTGATGGTCAATGCGACCGAGATAATCAAGCGCGCCATCGTCACGCCAGCGCACCAGATCGCCGGTGCGATACAGGCGCGCGCCGTCATTCTCGAAGGCGTCCGGTACGAAGCGTTCGGCGGTGAGTGCCGGGCGGTTCAGATACCCGCGCGCGAGCAGGTCGCCACCGATCAGGAGTTCGCCCGGGGCACCGCGCGCCACGAGCGACAGATCCGGCGACACGACATACAACCGACGTCCCGGCAGCGCACGTCCGATGGGCACGAAGGCCGACAGCGACGGCAGCGCGTCGGCACCGATCTCCGCCGCATCGTAGACCGTCGCCGTAATGGTGGCCTCGGTCGGGCCGTAAGTGTTGATCAGCGTGACCGGCGCCAGCCCGGCGCTCGCGCGCGTGCGGCGCAATGCCTGCGCGGACATCGCTTCGCCCCCGGCGTGGAATTCACGCAGCGGCGCGAGGGATTCGGCGCTATCGGCCAGATCCTGCGTCAGCGCGTGCCAGTAGGCCGTCGGCAAGTGCGCCACCGTCACACCGTGATGGCGTACGCGCGCGACAAACTCGTCGCTCGACCAGACATCCGGGCCGCGCAGCACGACCGTCGCGCCGACACACAGGCTCGGGAAAAGCTGTTCGACGAAGCCGTCGAAGTTCACCGTCGAGAATTGCAGCACCCGGTCGGCGGCACTGAGCTTCGCGTAGGCAATGGTGGCGTCGACGTGGCCCGTGAGCGCGCCGTGCGAGATCGCCACGCCCTTCGGAACGCCGGTCGAGCCGGACGTGTGAATGACGTACGCCAGATTGTCCCTGTGCAACGCCGCGTCGGGCGGCAGCGGCTGACCGTCGGCCAGAACGGACGCGTCGATATCTAGACGCTGCACGCCCGCCGACAACGACAGCGAGACGTCTGCCTGTGAGAGCACGACGCGCACCCCGCTATCGTCGATCATGTGCGCGATGCGCGCCGCCGGATAAGCCGGATCGAGCGGCACATAAGCGCCGCCTGCCTTCATGACGGCCAGCAACGCGACCACCATGTCGATGGAGCGATGCATCGCGACACCGACGCGCGCTTCCGGCGTGACATGCATGCCGATCAGGCGGTGTGCCAGCCTGTTGGCCGCAGCGTCGAGTTCAGCGAAGCTCAGGCTGCGCTCGTCGAGGACAAGCGCCACGGCATCGGGGGTGCGTCGCGCCTGCGCCGCGATGCGTGCGGCCACCAGGGTCGTCGCGACGTCGGTCGCCACGGCCTCGCCCAACGCCGCGAGTGCGTTCGTCGTGTCGGCGTTCGGGGTCAGTGCGTCAACCACGCGCTGGCCGGTCGCCGGGGCGTCGGCCAACGCATTCAGCAACGTCAGGTACTCGCGACGCAGCCGTGTCGCCAGTGCGTCCGAACAACGCGTCGCGTCGAAGCGCCAGCCCAGCGTGGGCGTGCCGCGCGTGGCGACCGTGAGCGTGACAGGATAGTTGGTGCGCTCCCATCCCTGCACCTGGCCGACGCGCAAGGACGCATCGCCATCGAGCAGCCCGGCTGCCACCGGATAGTTTTCGAACACCATCAGGCTATCGAACGGCGCGGTGCCGTTCATGCCGAGCCATTGCTGGACGGAGGCGAGCGGGGTGTGCTCGTGCTCGCGCAGCGAGACGTTCTGTGCCTGCAACGCGCGCAGCCATTCCCCCAGGTCGCGCGACGGCTCGACGGCGACGAACAGCGGCAACGAGTTGATGCACAGGCCGAGCATGTCCTGCGCGCCGGGCAGCGACGCGGGACGGCCCGAGACCGTCACGCCGAACGTCACGCATTGGCGGAAGCTATGCTGCGAAATCAGCATCGCCCACGCGCCCTGCATCACCGTGTTGATCGTGACCTGATAGCGCTGAGCGGCTTCGGTGAGTCTCGCGCCAAGCGTGTCGGGAAGCACATCCTCGAAGGTAAGCGCTTGCCCCGCGGCGCTGGACTCGCCAGCGGCGTAGGCCAGCAACTGCCCGCGCTCGGACGCATCACCGGCTTGCGCCACCCACCAGTCGCGTGAAGACGGCTGACGCGAGACCCAGTCGACGTAACGGCTGTACGGCACCGCCGGTGCCGCGTTCGCCTGTCCCCGCGTCTCGCCGTTGCACACCCGCCGATAGGTACCGACCACTTCGGCCATCAGCAAGGCGCTGCTCCAGCCGTCGGTAATGGCGTGATGCGCTGTCCACACCAGATCGGCTGCATTGTCTGGGCGCAGGAATACGTTCACCCGCAGCAGCGGTGCGCGCTCGACGTCGAATCCGGCACGCAGATCGTTCGCCAGCCACTGTGAGAAACGGGCCTCGAAGGCTAGCGTCGTTTCGTTGTGCGCCGCCACCGGATGCACGGTGAACGGCAGTTCGGCGCGCGACTGTACGATTTGCAGGATCGGGCCGCCATGGCCCCACGCGAAACGCGTGCGCAGCGCGGCGTGACGTGCAACGGCGTGCTCCCACGCCGCGCGCAGGGCGTCGACATTGAGCTCGCCAACGAGCGTCACACGCTTTTGCGTGATGTACATGCCCTCGCCGGGCAACGACAGATCGTGATACAGCAACCCCTGCTGGACTGCCGTGGCGGGATAGACATCCTCCACCCCCGACGCTTCCAGCGACAGCCGTTGCCATTGCGCCGCAGTCAGCGCCGCGCGCGGGAAGTCGCTGCGCGAGAAGAGGCGAGCACGCTCGCGTGTCGCGGCCACCACGGCCTGCACCTGCGCGTCGAAACGCGCGATGCACTGCTCGACCTGTGCGGCATCGAGCAGATCGGGGTCGTAGTCCCACGTAATCGACAGCGCACCGTCCTGAATACGTGCGTTCAGATCGAGCGCGAACGGTGCAGGTGCCGCCACGGCCATCTCGCCGCAGGGCAGCGTCGACAGCGCGAACAGGCTGCCGCTCGCGACCGCCTGATCGAGGTTGCCGAGATAGTTGAAGCCGACCTGTGCGACAGGCAGCGTGGCGAGCGCATCGCGCACGTCGTCGCGCGCGTGCCACGCCAGCAGGCCCCAGTGCAGGCCCTTGTTCGGGACGTCGCGCAACGTGTCTTTCGTCGCGAGAAGCTGTTCGTCCAATGCACCGGTCGATGGCAAGCGCACCGGGTAGCGCGTCGTGAACCAGCCGATGGTCGAACTCAGATCGAGCTGGGCATGCTCGGCTTGACCCAGCGAGCCTAACGTTTCGCGGCCATGACCTTCGACGGCAACGACCGCGTCCGCACAGCCGAAGACATCGCCCAGCGAGCGGGCCAGCACGCCCAACAACGCTTCGTCCACCTGCATGCCAAGACGGCTGCGGGTCTGCGTCACCAGTTCGCGCGTCGACTGCGCGCCGAGCGACCACTGACGGGTCTGACGGGGCTTACCCGCACTGGCGCCGTCGAACAGCGGTTTCGCACCGGTGAGCGCGTCGCGCCACCACGGCAATTCGTCGATGACGCCGGCCGAATCGGCATGATCGGCGGCCGCCTGCACCCATACGCTCCAAGGGGTATTGTCCGGAAGCTCGATCGCGCGCAATTCGTGCGCGGCGTGGTAGGCACGCTCCAGCTCGTCGAGCAATACGCGCCAGGACACGCCATCGACCGCCAAGTGATGGATGGTGACGAGCAGATAGGCGCCCTCGGGCACCTGCATGAGACTGGCCCTGAGCAGCGGTCCCTGCCCGATGTCGAGCGAGCGATGGACACGGGTGCCCTCGCGGTCGATGGCCGCACGCCAGTCCGTCTCGGCGCGAAGGTCCAGCGTTTCGAGCAGGTTATGCGCGTCCACCGCCACGACCTGCTGCTGCCAGCCCGACGGCGTGCGCGTGAAGCGCAGCCGCAGCGCGTCGTGCGCCTGCATGACGGCGTCCAGCGCGCGTCGCAGCGCGGCGACGTCCGGCATGGATGCGCTATGCAGCAGCACGGCCTGATTCCAATGCGCTTCGCCGTGCGGGTGACGTTGGAAGAACGTCGCCTGAATCGGCGTGAGCGGCAGCGGATCGCGGCACTCCACGTGTGTCTCGCGGCTGTGCAGCGGCTCCGCCAGCAGCGAGAGCCGCTCGATGTCCGGCGCGTCGAAGATATGGCGCGGCGTGAGCTTGAGCCCGGCGGCGGCGGCCTGCGCAATCACGCGCAGGCTCAGAATCGAATCGCCGCCGATCTCGAAGAAGTTGTCCGTCACGCCAACATCATCGCGTCCCAGCACGTCGCGCCAGATGTCGCGCAGGGCGGTCTGTACGGCGCCCACCGGCGCCTGACGTTCACGCGAGGCCATGTCCTGCGGCATCGGCAGCGCAGCACGGTCGGTCTTGCCGTTCGGCATGACCGGCAGCGCATCGAGGTTCACGAACACCGACGGCACCATGTGCGCGGGCAACTTGCGCTCCAGCGAGCGGCGCAGCACCACGTCCGCCACGTCGCCCACGACGTAGCCGGCCAGTCGCGCGCCCTCGCCTGCGCCGACCAGCGCCACGACCGCGTCGCGAACCCCCGGGACCTGACGCAGCACCGCGTCGATCTCGCCCAGTTCGATCCGCAGGCCGCGCAGCTTGACCTGCGCGTCCAGACGGCCGAGGAAATCAATGCGGCCGTCGGCGCGGCGTCGGCAGAGGTCCCCGGTGCGGTACATCCGGGCACCGTTGCCGATGAACGGGTCCGGCACGAACTTCTCCGCGCTCAATGCGGCGCGACCCAGATAGCCGCGCGCCAGCGTGTGGCCCGCGATGCAAAGCTCGCCCAGCGCATCGACCGGCGCCTCGAGACCGTGCTGATCGATCACGTAGACACGGCGCGACGGATACGGCACACCGATGGAGACGATGGCGTGCTGCGTGTCTTCGTCGCACGTGCGGCGGAACATGCAGGCCACGGTCGTCTCGGTCGGGCCGTAGAGGTTATCGAGCTGAATGCCCGCCAGCGGGCCATCCTGCCATTGACGCAGCGCATCGCCGGGCAGCCCCTCGCCGCCGACGGTGATCTGACGCAGCCCGGCGAGCGCTTCGCGCGACGGCGGATTGCGCAGCCATTGCTGCCAATAGGCGGTCGGAATCCGCGAGAAGGTCACACCCTCTTCGCTCAGATGACGGCTCGTGGTCTCCAGATCCCACGCCTGCGCGCCGCGCATCTCGATTTGTCCGCCCTTGCACAGGGCCGGCAGCATCTCGTGCAGCGCCACGTCGAAATTGATCGTGGACGATTGCAGTTGCTTGTCGTCCTGCGAGATCGCGTACGTGCTCAGGAAGTCGTCGATGTGCTGGCTGAATGCGCCATGCGAGATCGCCACGCCCTTCGGACGCCCCGTCGAGCCCGACGTATAGATGACGTAGGCAAGCTGTTCGGGATGCACTTCCTGACAAACGACCTCGGTCGACGCCCGGTCCAGCGTATCGACGACGATGACTTCATGGCCGCTCAGGACATCGGCCATCGCCTGCGCGGTCGCGGCGTCGGCCAACACGCGACGCACGCCCGCGTCTTCCATCATGAACGCCAGCCGGTCGGACGGATACGACGGATCGAGCGGCACGAAGGCGCCCCCGGCACGCAGCACGCCGAGCAACGCCGCCGTCATCCACGGCGAGCGCTCGACGCACAGCCCGACACGCTCGTCGGCCAGCACGCCGGCCGCGGCCAGCGCCACGGCAATGCTGTTGGCCGCCGTGTCCAGCGTCTGGTACGTCCACCGGACGCCTTCGCAATGGATGGCCGGACGTTGCGGCGTCGCCCACGCCTGCGCCGCAATGCGATGCATCACCGGCTCGAACGCGTGACAGGTGAGCGGAGACGGTTCGATCCGTCCGGACAGCGTGATGGCGCCGACATTCGGCAGCACGTCGTTGGCCGGGCGGGCCAGTTGGTCGAGAATCGCGCGCAGATCGTCCTGCAACTGGCGCAGGATCTGCGGCGCGATGCGCGACGCCCTGGCCTTCCAGCGCAACGTCAGCGTGTCGCCGGGCAGCACGGCGAGCACCAGCGGGTAATGGGTCTGCTCGGTCGTGGCGAAGGCGGCGAGCGACAACGACGCGTCGTCGGCACGCACGGCCGCATCGATCGGATAGTTCTCGAAGACGACGAGGGTGTCGAACAGCGCTTCGGCGGCGCGTCCGGTCCACTGCTGCACCTGACGCAACGGCGTGGTCTCGACGGCGCGCAATGCCGTGCCGCGCTGCTGCACGTCCTGAAGCCAGTCGGCAACGCTCGACGCCGCAGGCACATCGATCCACAGCGGCAAGCTGTTGATGAACAGGCCCAGCGTCCGGTCGATCCCCGGCAGATCGTTCTCGCGGCCGGACAGCGTGACGCCGAAAGCGACCTGTGTGCGGTTGCCGTAGCGCGAACTCAACATCGCCCACGCGGCCTGCACCATCGTGTTGAGCGTGACGTGATACCGGCGCGCCGCATCGCGAAGGCGGGTGTCCAGCGTGGCGTCGAGCACGTCGTCGACTTGCAGCAGGGTGCTCGACGTGGCGTCGTGTGCGGTCGGCCCTGCCGGCAGACTGGCGACCAGCGTCGCCGGTTCGTCCAGCGAGCGCATGCGGGCTTGCCAGTAGTCGGCGTGATCGGTCTGCGTGTCCAGCCAGCGCACGTACTCGCCGTACTGCGGCAATGCGCTTTGCTCGGGCAACGACTCGCCGCGATAGATCGCCAGCACCTCGGCGAGCAGACGTGCGGCGCTCCAGCCGTCGAGCAACACGTGGTGGTCGGTCCAGACAAGATCCGTGAGACCGTCGGGGCGCGCGAACAGGTTCACACGCAGCAGCGGCGCGACGGCGAGGTCGAAGCCCTGCGCCAGATCGTCCGCGAGCCAGGCATGCAGACGCGCGTCGTAGGTCGCCTGCGGCCCGACGGACCAGTCATGACGCGTGTAAGGCAACCCGACATGACGCGAGACGACCTGCATCGCGTCACCTCCGTGCGCCCAGCTGAAATGCGTGCGCAGAATGGCGTGACGTGCCATGACCTGCGTCCAGGCGCCGCGCATACGGTCGTGATCGAGCGCACCGCGCAGCGTCAGACGCTTCTGGTTCACGTAGATGCCGCGCCCGGACTGCATCAGGCTGTGGAACAACAGCCCGCTTTGCAACGGCGTAGCGGGATACATCGCTTCGATGTCGCCATTGGCGCCCACGTCCGCAATCGCGGCGACTTCCCGGCCGTTCGACGGACTCGCCGCGCCTGCCTCGGAGATCGGCTGCGCCAATGCGGCGAGCGTGGCGACGGTCTGTGCTTCGAACAACTGGCGTGCCGTGATCTTCCAGCCCTCGCGCGCGAGGGCCGTCACGATTTGCAGACTCAGGATCGAGTCGCCGCCAATCTCGAAGAAGTTGTCGTGACGGCCGATGCGGTCGATTTGCAACACCGACTGCCATGCGGCAGCGACGGCCTGCTCGGCGGGCGACGCCGGCGTCTCGAAGGCGCCGCGATGCGCCCCTGCACGCGCCCCGGCATTAGCGCTCTCGCCACCGTGTGCAAGCATGAAATCGCTGGGCACGTCGTCCACCAGCGGCATGATGCTGCCGTCGGCGTTGCGCAACGTCACCTGCCCCACGGCAATGGACGGATCGCCTGCCAGCGCCTCGCAGAAGTTCACGAAGTGCGCGGCCCAGCAAGCAACGCTCGCCTCGTCGAAGATCTCGCGCGCATAGGTCATCGCCGCGCTCACGGAGCCATCGGCAGCCTCCTCCGTGTCCAGCGTCAATTCGAACTGCACGTTCCGGCCCGCGATATCGATACGCGAGACCGTCAGGCCGTCGAGCGCGTCGAACACATGGTGATCGGGCTGGCGATGGTTGTGCACCACCTGAAAAATCGGGGTGTGCCGCAGGTTCCGCTCGGGATGGAGCGCGTCGACGAGCACGTCGAACGGCAGATCCCGATGCGCCTGCGCTCCGGCGGCATTCGCACGCACCGTGTGCAACAGAGCGCCAAGCGTCTGCGTGCGTAGCGGTTGCGCATGCAGGACCTGCGTGTTCACGAAGCAGCCCAGCACGTCGTTCACTTCCGGACGCTCGCGCCCGGCAACGGGAACGCCGACGCGAATGTCACGCTGGCCGGAATGACGATACAACGTCGCCATGTAAGCGGTCAGCAACGCCACGAAAAGCGTGCTGTCGTGACGCTGGGCGCTTGCCCGCAATTGGCGCGTGAGCGCCGCCGGCAGCACGAACGTATGGCGTGCGGCCGTGTAATCCGCGAGCGACCGGCGCTCCCGATCCGCCGGCAACGCCAGCACCGGATGCCGATCGCCCAGCGTGGCGCGCCACCACGCCAGTTGACGCTCCCGCTCGCCGGCATCGAGCCAGCGGCGTTGCCACACGGCGTGGTCGGCGTACTGAACCGGCAACACCGGTAGCACCGGCGTCGTACCGTCCAGCGCCGCGCGATAACACGTGACGAACTCGTCGAGCATGCGGTCGATCGACCAGCCGTCGGAGATGATGTGATGCATCGACACAAGCAGATGATGCTCGTCGGCGCTCAACGTGACGATGCCCACGCGCAACAGCGGGCCCTGCGACAGGTCGAACGTCTCGCGCGCGAATGCGTTGGCGAGCGCTACGGCTTCGGCCTGCGGATCGGCGGTGCCCGAAACGTCGTGATGACGCACAGCCACCGGCATGGTGTCGTGCACGACCTGGCGCGCGGCGACCGGTCCGCCTGCACTTTGCGCGTCGCCTTGCGCCTGTGCGAACGTCACACGCAAGGACTCGTGGCGAGCGACAAGCGTATCGAACGCGGCCTGAACCGCCTGTTTCGCGCGGTGATCGAACTTACCCTGCAACCGCAATCCGCCTGCGATGTGGTACGCGGAGCTTTCCGGTTGCAGATGCCAAAGGAACCACAGGCGTTGCTGCGCGTAGGACAGCGGCAGCACCGCGTCGGCGCCGCGAGGCACCGGCACGAGCGCGGGCTGTGTCCCCACGTCCCCCTGCCCGCCCTGCACCCCGCCTTCATGGTCGAGCGCTTCGGCCAGTTCCGCCAGACTCTGATGCTCGAACAGATGCCGCGGCGCGAGTGCGAGGCCCGCCTGCGTTGCACGCGTCACGACCTTGAGCGTGAGCAGCGAGTCGCCACCGATCGCGAAGAAGTTGTCGTGTCGTCCCACGGAGGCGACGCCCAGCACATCCTGCCAGACCTTGGCCAGCACGGCTTCGGTGCCCGCGCGCGGCGCGACGTCGCCGCCACGGCCGAACTCGGGCGCAGGCAAGGCACGGCGGTCCACCTTGCCGTTCGCGGTCAGCGGAAACACCGGCATGACCACGATCGCCTTGGGCACCATGTAATCCGGCAGTACCGCACCCAGCGCACTGCGCAGCGCAGGCACCTGAGCGATGCCCGCCACGTGCGCGATCAGACGTGCGCCGCCCGGGCCTTCCTGCACGCTCGCGACCGCACCGTGTACGCCGGGCTGCGCGAGCAGTTGCGCCTCGATCTCGCCCAGTTCGATACGAAAACCGCGAATCTTGACCTGATGATCGATACGTCCGAGGTAATCCAGCTCACCATCGGCACGCCAGCGCGCCAGATCGCCGGTCCGGTACAGTCGGCCGCCGTCTGCCGCGAAGGTGTCCGGGATGAAGCGTTGTGCGCTCAGCGATGCGCGTTGCCAGTAGCCGCGTGCGAGGCCTGCCCCGCTCACGTGCAGTTCGCCCGGCACGCCGATGGGCGCGAGTTCGCCCTCGCTGTCGAGCACGTACAGCCCGAGGTCGACGATGGCACGTCCCACGGGGCTGCGCGTCACGGCGAGGTCGTCCTGCGTGATCTGGCGGAACGTCACGTGCACCGTCGTCTCGGTGATCCCGTACATGTTGATCATCCGCGGGTGGGCGTCGCCAAAGCGCTCGAACCACGGACGCAGCGTCTGCGGCTCCAGCGCCTCGCCGCCGAACACGACCACGCGTAACGTCAGATCGTCCGCCGTCGCCAGCGCCGGGACTTGCAGCAACTGACGGAACGCCGACGGCGTCTGGTTGAGCACGGTCACGCGCTCGCGGCGCAACAGCGTCAGGAAGTCGTCCGCCGCACGGCTCACGAGGTACGGCACGATCACGAGCCGTGCGCCGTAGCACAGCGCGCCAAAGATTTCCCAGACCGAGAAGTCGAACGCATAGGAGTGGAACAGCGTCCACACGTCCTGCGCGCCGAAACGGAAGTCGGCATCCGTGGCGTCGAGCAAACGCCCGACATTCGCATGCGTGACGAGCGCGCCCTTCGGCTTGCCGGTCGAACCGGAGGTGTAAATGATGTAGGCCAGATGCGATGGCAGCACCGGCACGTCCGGATTGCCCGGCGACGTCTCGTCCGAATCCCCGGCCGCGCTTGCGTGCTCATGATCGTGATGATCGAGCAGCAGCGTCTGCACGCCGTCAGGCACCGGAAGTTGCTCACGCAGACTTTCGCGCGTGAGCAGCAACGCCATGCCGCTATCGGACATCAGGAAACTCAGGCGATCCGCCGGATATTGCGGGTCGAGCGGGACATAGGCGCCGCCCGCCTTGAGTACGGCCAGAATCGCGACGACCATGTCCGGCGAACGCTCCAGCGCAACGCCCACGCGCGATTCGCGCCTCACGCCGCGCGCAATGAGCACGTGAGCCAGCCGGTTCGCACGCGCGTTCAGCTCACGGTACGTCATACCGACGTCCTCAAACGTCACGGCGATCGCGTCCGGTGTTTGCGCGGCGTGCGCTTCGATGCGCCGATGCAACGGCAAGCCCGGCGACACCGGTTGGCTCGCGCTCCACTGCATCAGCCGGTCCTGCTCGTTCCTGTCGATCAGCGCCACGTCCCGCACCGCCGTCGCGGCATGGTCGATGAACGCTTGCACCGCGTTACACAGGTGATCGGCCAGACGCGCGATGGTCGAGGCGTCGAACGTGTCGGCGTCGTAACGGAATCGGGGGGTGAGACGGCCATCGGCGAACGCCTGCACGTCCAGCGTGAGATCGAATTGCGCAGCACTCGCGTCGATGCCATGCAGCGTAGCGGCCATGTCCGGCCAGCGTGTGAGCGAACGCTCGTCTTGCTGAACATGGTTGTACATGACCTGGAACAGCGGCGTCTGGCCCATGCTGCGATGCGGCGCCAGGGCGTCGAGCAACACGTCGAACGGCAGGTCCTGATGCCGCTGCGCTTCAAGCGCCGTGTCGCGCACCTGCGCGAGCAGCGCCGCCAGCGTGCCGGCCGGTTGCACGTCGAGCTTCATCACCACGGTATTGACGAACAGCCCCATGAGCGGTGCGGTGCCCGCATGCTGGCGATTCGCCACGGGCATGCCGATACGCACGTCGTGGCTCGCGGTGTGACGGCGCAGCACGAGGCCCAACGCCGCCAGAATCAGCATGGACGGCGTCACGCCGTGCGTCGCCGCCGCGCCCGTCAGTGCCGCGTGAACCTGCGGCGGGAAGTCGAACGCGTGGGCGGCGGCGCGTCGCGGCGCATTCCCCGCACGCGTGCGGTCGCCAAGGATGGCCGGCGCAGGCTCGTCGCCCAGATGGGTGCACCAGTAGGCCAGTTCCTGCTGTCGTGATTCGTGCTCGCGTTGATCGCGCTGCCAGACGGCAAAATCGGTATATCTGAGCGCGGCAGGATCGTCGGTCGTCGGCGTCGGCTGGCCGTTCAGGCAAGCCAGATAGTCGTCTGCCAGCGCGTCGACGAAGCCCTGCATCGACCAGGCGTCGCAGACGATGTGATGCAATGCCACGACCAGATGCGCGCGACGATCCGGTGTCGTGAACAGCGCGGCGCGCATCAGGGGGCCATCGCGAAGATCGAACGGCGCATCGATCCACGCCTGCGCCGCTGCGTCGAGCAAGGCCACGTCATCGAGTCGCGTCTGCGTTATCGTGAAGCGCGACGCCGTGTCGATGCCCGCAACCCGCTGCACCGGTTCGCCCTGCGCATCGGTATCGAACGTGGTGCGCAAGGCGGCGTGACGGGCCACGCTGGCGCGCAACGCCCCTTCCAATGCCGACGCATCAGGCGATACGCCGAACGTCAGCCGGCCGCCCACGTGATACGCGGTATCCAAGGCGTCGAGATTCCACAGGAACCAGAGACGGCGCTGCGCGTGCGTGAGCGGTGCAACGGTGTCATACGCGGCATTGCGCGCAATCAGCGGAACGGCCCCGGCCGTTCCCTTCTGCGCGACCTCGCCCTGACGTTGCGTCACGAGCCGCGCAGCATCGCGCAGGGCGGCCTGTTCGAAGACGTCGCGAACGTCGAACGGCACATTGAACGCGGCCTGCACGCGCGCGGCCAGTTGCACCGCCTGAATCGAATTGCCGCCGAGACGGAAGAAGTGGGCGCTGCCCACATCGACGGCATCGGTAGCGTGGCCCAGAACATCCGCCCAGATCACCGCCAGACGTCCGGACACGGTGTCCGGCGACGCTTCACCTGCCACAGGTTTCGCTTCCACGCCCTCGTTATGCGACGCACCGTATGCCTCGTCGAACGTCCCGTCGGCGTACACCGCCCAGGCGTCGAGCGTGCGCTCGCGCCAGCCGCGCGCCGCTGCGGAACGTTGCAGCTTGCCGCTCGATGTCTTCGGCAGACCGCCCGGATTGAGCAGGACCACGACACCGAGCGCTTCGCCGAAGCGGGGGGCGATCACGGCGTCGAGTTCGTCGACGATCTGTGCTGGCGTCAGCAGCTTCTGCGTGCGGCGCGAGATTTCAGCGGCGAGACCGATGCTCTCGCGACCGTTGATTTCCACCGCGAATGCCGACACGCGGCCCGACCGAACGATGTCCAGTTCCGCTTCGACGACCTGTTCGACATCCTGCGGATACACGTTCTGGCCGCGCACGATGATCAGGTCCTTCACGCGACCGGTCACGTAGAGGTGATCGCCTCGCGTCATGCCCAGATCGCCGGTGCGCAGCCAGCGACGGCCTTCGCCCTCGACGAACGTCTCGGCGCTGGCCTCCGGATTGCGCCAGTACCCCGCCGTCACGCTCGGGCCGTTGAAGCGAATTTCGCCGATCTCGCCGTCGCCGAGCGTCTTGCCGCGGGTCGGGTCGACAATGCGCACCTCGTGTCCCTGCGGCACCTTGCCGCAACTCACGAGCCACTTGGTCTCACCGTCGGCACCGTCCACTGACAGCGACGACATCCCGCTTGAACGCGTCACCCCGGTCACGAGCAATGTCGCTTCGGCCAGACCGTAGCAGGGATAGACCGCGCCCGGCTGGAAGCCCCACGCGCCGAAGCGCTCGACGAACTCGCACAGCGTGTCGTGGCGCACCGGCTCCGAGCCGGAAAACGCGACACGCCAGCTCGACAGGTCGATGCCGTCCATCTGCGCATCGCGCACACGCTCAGTGAGCAAACGGTACGAAAAGTCAGGCCCCCCCGAGATCGTGCCCCCGTGCCGGGCAATCGCTTCGAGCCAACGGATCGGCTGCTCCAGGAAGTGATTCGGCGACATCAGCACGAGCGGGATACCCGTGTAGACCGGCTGGAGCATCGTGCCGATCATGCCCATATCGTGCGGCAGCGGCAGCCAGCTCACGAACACGTCCGACGGCGTGACGCCCAGACGCTCCTGAATCGCCACCTCATTGGCGATCAGGTTACCGTGCGTGACCATCACGCCCTTGGGGGCCGAAGTCGACCCCGACGTGTATTGCAGGAACGCGATGTCTTCCGACGTGAGATCGATGGCGATGCGCGAGGTGGACGCCGGGGCGCCCGAATCGTCGATGACGATCAGCTCCGCCGTCTCCCCGTATAGGTCCAGCAGCGAGCGAGCGATCTGCGCGTGCTCCGGGGTCACCAGCACCCAGCGGGCCTGCGCGTCCGCGAGCATCACGCGCAGGCGCTCCGCGTACGCGTCTCGCGTGCGCCCGGGCGCGAAGGCGGGCACGGCGAGCACGCCCGCGTAAAGGCAGCCGAAGAATGCAGTGAAATACGACAGGCCGCTGTCCATGAGCAGAATGGCGCGCTCGCCCTTGAGCGCGCCCCCACCGAGCCGGTGCGCGAGCGCGTTGGCACGCTGGTCGAGCTCGGCGTAGCCGTGCGACGTCTCGCCGCCAGCCTGCACGCAGATCAGTGCGGTGTCGTTCGGACGTTCGATTGCGAGCGATTGCAGTCGCTCAACCATGTGCTTGGGAGTCTGGGACATCGGAGTGCCTGAAGTTCGTTGCATTCTTTGCGATTCATTGCGTTCGTGGCATGCGTGTCATCCAAGGCGAACGGCGCGACCGAAGGGCCGCGCCTCGCTGGCATGCCGACAGGGGGCGCCGACTACTCGGGATGCTCGCCGTCGTTGCGCACGGGTGCCTGCGCATGCGGCCCGGAATGCGATTTATGGCTGCCCGGCATGTCGCTCGTTTCGCCGTCGCCCTGCTCGATCAGCCGTCCGTGCCCCGCATCGGCATGCATCTGACGCGCCAGATGCGCGTCATGACCGGTGTGACCCGCATGAGCGACGTGCGCGGGGGAAACGGATGGCGTCGGGTGCGGTTTGGGATGGACGGCAATCTTTCCGAGCATCGGCGCCGACGTGCCTGCGTCGGCCTGCACCGTCGGCGCTGTGGCGACTTCCGTGGCGCGACGCATGCGTTTGAGGAACGGGCATTGATCGGCTGCGGCAACGTTCTCGTCCTCAAGGAAGTACTGCTTCCATTCGAGGTTGCCCGGATCGCCGTAGAAGCCCAGGTCCGGGTGGGGGCCGACGGCGTCCCACTTGCGCAGTCTCTCGCGCACCTGCTCGCGCGCCTGACGCCCGATCACCTTGTTCGTGATGGTGTCGACGAACACCGCGCGCGGCTGGAACAGCAGCACCATGCCCGGCCCGAGGTTGCGACTGTGGCGCAACGAGAACGACGGGCAGGCGCAGACGACGAACATCTGAAGCCCGCCGTAGCCGAACTCCCAGTCCTCGTGCGAGGGCGGCACCTGATGATCCGCCTCCGGATCGGGGTCAACGTTGTGCAGATACTGCAACGTGTTCCAGAACAGGTCGTGATATTCGGCGTGCGTGAGCGGCGTGGCGTCCGGCTCGTAGAAGATCGCGATGTTGTTGCGTCGGAATTCCGGCTGCGACGCGAGACGCGCGAACGTGAGCATCGTGGCGGGCAGCGACGCATTGTCCTTGCCGTTGACGAAGGTGTAGAACATCTCGCCGCGCCGCTCGGCGATCGTGCCGAAGAAGCACGGATACTCCGGGTGCATGACCTGCGTGCGCAGCGTCTCGTACGAGGTCTCCAGCCAGTCAGGCAATTCGATATCCCCGACCTGATCGCCGAGAATGACGCGCGAGCGCCAGTCGCTGGCCGTGGTGCGCTTGGGCGCAGGGGAATTCCCGGAAGCATCGGGGGCAGAGGTAGAGCGTTGGGAACCCAGGGTATCGGGGGGATCGAGCTGCATGAGCTTCTCCGTCGAAACTGCGCGCGCCGGCCCGAGCCGGCTGTCATTGCGTCACGCATCGACCGTCGCCGGACAGCCGGCGGCGGGATGTGTGAACGTGCCTAGAATTTAGTAGTACTAACAGGCTATTCGAGTCGATAGCCTTGAGTCTCTGGTCGCCGGCGCTAGGTGGGCGCGCCGGCGTCGCCGCGCATGGGCATGAGGTGCACTCGTCAGGCGAGTGCAGCGGAGGACTGCGGCGCCGGCATGGTGCCCGCATGGAGTGCCGCGATCCATTCGTCGGGGATGATCGGCTGATGGTAGGTGCATTCGTGCGACACCACGGTCGAGCCATGCAGACGGCCATCCGGAATCAGCACGCTGTCGCCCTGCTTCATCTTGAGCTGCATCCCCAGGTTGCCCCAGAAGATCATGTCGCCCGACTCGATGACGACCAGACGGTGGTCGTTGTGCACGTGCGTGGTCGAACACATCTCGCGAGGCTCGACGAACGTCTCCCGGTCGATGCCCGGGCATTCGACTTCGATACGTCCCTCGACTTGCTTCGCAAACGCGACGTAACGCTCGATGGCCGACAGCCAGCGCAATTGCTCGCCGAGGTCCCAACGGCCCCGTGCGGCCATGAGTTCGGCAGCGCCGAGCCCCTGACTGACGCGATACAGGCCCTGCTGGGCGTACTTGTCGTCGATTTGCGCCGTCGCAGCCGAGGCACGGCGAAGCAGCTCCGCCACGGCGTCTTCCAGCGTCGGCTGCTGAATCGGCAACCCATGGAGCATGTGCGGGCAGGCGGCAGCGGCGGCCTGACAGAACGCCAGCATTTCGGCCTCGGCAACGAACGCCGCGCCCAGCAACGCAAAAGCCCGGTCCGGACGTGCGCCCAGCGCGTACAGCAGGTTGCACTTGGCAAGGCTCGTCGGCAGATAGAACTGCCAGTACGAATGCTCGCGGCGCGTCAGGTCGAGTGCCGCGGCGACGCGGGTAAGCAAGGCGTCCTGCGCGGCATCGACCATGACAGGACGGGCATCCGGTGAGACGGCGTCGAAATACCCGGAGGCCACCGCACGTGCAACGGCAGCACGACGCGACGGCGCGAGGCTCCAGCGCTGGATCATGATGAAGCGCAGGCCCTCGGGCAGATACTCGTTGCGCTGGAGCAGCGCGAACATCTCGCTCCACCACGCATGTTCGGTCTGCACGATGGCACGCAGGGCTTCGGTCAGCGACGCCGGCGTGGTGTCGGCCTTGCCCTCATTGCCGAGGAACGTGTAGGCATAGTTCTCGAGATACGGCCGGATGCGTGCACCGAGCACCTGATTGCGCTCGCTGTAGAACGCATCGGCGCTGGCGAAACCCTCGGCATCGCCGGGGCGCGGCATACGGGCGATACCGACCTCGTTGATGCACATGAGCAGACGCTGGGACGCGAGCATCGGCAAACGGCTGACCGTCTCGGCGCGCACCGCCTTTTTGAACTGGAGGAATTCGAGATCCTCGGGACGCAGCGGTCGGCGATAGAAGTCTTCGTCCAGCTCCAACTCCTCGACGACGGCACTACGAAACGCCATATGCGACGCGAATTCCCGAATCAGGGGCAACGTTTCGTCGCGCACTTCGAGATAGGGGGCGAAATCGAACAGCGGGGGGAGGCCTTGCACGATGTCCATCTCCGTATTGACGTCAGGCGAGCGCCCGGACAGGCGTTTCGCTCACACCGACAGCGTCGCGCAGATGCGCGATCACCTGCGCCAGCAGCGCATCTCGGTGGGTATTGATGAAGAAATGCCCCGCAGGCACGCGCGCCGAGGCAAATGGCCCCGTCGTCTCGCCTGCCCACGCGGGGTCGTTTGCGGGAACGATGCAACGCGCGTCGTCCTCACCGTTGATCGCCAGCAGCGGACACGCCAGCGGCGCGCGTGCCGGCGGATCGTAAGTGCCGCACAGGTGAAAGTCGGCACGCAGGGCGGGCATGACCAGCGCCATGAACTCGTCGTTCTCCAGCAGGCTGTCCGGCATGCCGCCAAGACGCCGGACTTCGGCCTTGAACGTCATGTCGTCGCACGTCAGCCAGTGTGTCTCACGCTCACGCAGGCTCGGCGCCAGACTCGCCGACGCACCGAACCAGCAAGGCGTCACGCCCAGCCGGGCCCGCAGCACATGCGCGAGTTCCAGACCCACCAGCGCCCCCATGCTGTGACCGAAGATGGCGAACGGTAACGGCGCCTGCCCCGGCACGACAAGGGACGTCAGTGCCTGTTTCGCCATGTCGTCGACGAATGCCGGCCAGCGATGGACCGGCGTATCGCCATGACGTACACCGCGACCGGCCGGATGCAGCGTCACCACACGAATCCAGTCGGGCAGCGAACGCTGCCAGTCGCGGAAAATCGCCGCGCTGCCTCCCGCATAGGGAAGACAGAACAGGAGGATCGGGGGGCGCATTGTGTCGGAAGGCGTCGGCGCGATAGGGTGCAGGCGAGGGTGCCGGCCCAATCAGTGCACCGACGCAGAGGCGTCGACAGCGGCCGACTGCCCGGCCTGCTCGCTCATCGCCTTTTGCAGGCTGAGCGGTCGCATGTCGGTCCAGTGCTCTTCGATGTACGCGAGACAAGCCGCCTTGTTGCCTTTCATGCCCACGGCGCGCCAGCCACCGGGGATTGCCTTGTAACTCGGCCAGATCGAATACTGCGCCTCGTGGTTCACGACAACTTCAAATTCCGCGTTTTCGTCATCCCAGCTCATTGAATAACTCCCTTGATGGTTCGTATTCCTTACAACTTATTTCTCCGTCGAACGCCCGATGTATGCGAGGGTCGTTACGAGGATTCTTAGCAAGTTAATGAGAATCATTCTTCATTAGTGAGGTGGAATCTACAAAAGACACATCGCCTCTGTCAACCGAATTTTGCTCATTTACTTCTAAATATTGGTCATCTTTGTAATATCTATATGACAGGCTTCTCGAATTTATCGGCTCGACGGATACGATAGGATTTCTCTGTAAATGAGAATCGTTCTATACTATGCGCCGCGTCAGTGACGGCTTTCGCCAACCACCCGTTCGTTCACCAAACGACGTGCCGAGACCTGATGAGGCTCGGCCGTGCACGCCATCGAAGCAGATGCCACTCAAACCGAAGCGAATTCGTAGCGCCCTGTTCCTCCTTGTCGTTGCACTTCTGGCATTCGTGCTGTGGTTCACGATATTTCGACACGTCGAGCATGTGGAAACCGCGACCGTCAACCGGGGCAACCTGGAGCTGAGCGTCACGGCGCTGGGCAATCTTCGTCCGCGAAACTACGTGGACGTTGGTGCACAGGCGTCCGGCGCGATTCGCCGTCTGCATGTTCAGGCGGGGGCCCGGGTCAATAAGGGCGATCTGCTCGTCGAGATCGATCCGGCGGTGCAACAAGCCAAAGTCGATGCGGACCGGGCCAGCCTCGCCAGCCTGCACGCCCAGTTGGCGCAGGCCCATGCCGAGCGTGTGCTGGCGGCCCAGCGCGCAGCCCGTCAGCAGCAGATGATGAGCGACGGCGCGACGCGACTCGAAGACGTGCAGACTGCGCAAGCCAATCTGGACGTGGCGGTGGCCAGGATCAACGACCTGCATGCCCAGATCAACGGGGCGACGTCAACGCTCAAGGGCGACGAAGCGCAGTTGGGCTACACGCGCATCTATGCGCCGATTACCGGCACCGTGGTCTCCCTCGACGCACGCGAAGGTCAGACCCTGAACGCCACCTATCAGACCCCGCTCATCATGCGCATCGCGGACTTGTCTCACATGACCGTGTGGACGCAAGTCTCCGAGGCCGACATCGGGCACGTGAAAGCGGGCATGCCCGTGTACTTCACCACCCTCGGCGGGCAGACCGACACCGGCCCGCGACGCTGGCACGGCACGGTGCGTCAGGTACTGCCCGCGCCGCCCACGCCACTGGACAAGAGCGGCGCCGATACTTCACAGCAGAGTCCGACAGGCAGCACGGGCAAAGTCGTGCTTTACACCGTGCTGGTCGACGTCGACAACGACGACGGCGTGCTCATGCCGGAGATGACCGCGCAGGTGTTCTTCATCATCGCCTCGGCGAAGAATGTGCTGCTCGCCCCGATGACGCCGCTCGTGCCCGTCAACGCGCAGGCGGGGGTCTTCACGGCCAACGTGCTGGTCGACGGCAAGCCCGTCGAGCGCAAGGTGCGCATCGGCCTGCGCGATCGTCTCGACGGCGAGGTTCTCGACGGCCTGAAACAGGGCGACGCGCTGATTACCTCGGTGAGCACCGTTCGCGCCGGGGCCGGGAGGTTCCAGTGGTAACCGACACCCATGCTGCGCCGACATCCGGCGAGCCGCCTGCGCCTGCCTCGCAGGCGATCCCGCTGATTGAACTGGTCGACATCTGCCGCAGCTATGGTGGCGAAGGCGGCACGCCGGCGACGCAGGTACTGCGCGGCGTCTCGATGCGCATCGATGCCGGGGAATTCGTCGCCATCGTCGGCGCTTCCGGCTCCGGCAAGTCGACGTTGATGAACCTGCTCGGCTGTCTGGACCGCCCCACCTCCGGGCAATACCGGTTCGCCGGTCAGGACATTGCGTCGTTCCGTGCCGATGAACTCGCGTGGCTGCGCCGTGAAGCGTTCGGCTTCGTGTTCCAGAACTATCACCTGATCCGTACCCTCGACGCACTGCACAACGTCGAGGTGCCCGCCGTCTACGCGGGCATGTCGCGCGCGGACCGGCACCACCGGGCGACGGAACTGCTCACCCGGCTGGGACTGGATGGACGGATTCACCACCGTCCGCACCAGCTCTCGGGCGGTCAGCAGCAACGGGTGTCCATCGCCCGGGCGCTGATGAACGGCGGGCGCATCATTCTTGCCGACGAACCGACCGGCGCGCTCGACACGCGAAGCGGCGCCGAAGTCATGGCGTTGCTGCGCGAGCTTGCCGACGCGGGTCACACCGTCATTCTGATTACCCACGACCGTGGGGTCGCCGCACAGGCGCGCCGCGTCATCGAAATTCGCGACGGGCTGATCGTTTCGGATAGCGGCGAGGCGCAGCACGACGGTAGCGCGGGCGATCTGCCACCGTCCCCCGACACCTCAGCGCCGCCGGACAGCGCCGGTTGGACGCTGAACGCGCAAAACTTCGCGACCACAATGGCGCACGGGCTCTCGCGCTCGGCGTCTCCGTGGGCAGACATCTACGAGGCAGTGCAGGCAGCGTGGCAGGTCCTGCTCGTGAATCGCTTCCGAACGCTGCTCACGCTACTGGGCATCATCATCGGGGTCGCGTCGGTCATCGTGATGCTCGCCATCGGGACCGGCACACAACGCACTGTCATGGCCAAGATTGCGAGTTTCGGCACCAACCGGATGTATGTGACGCCGGGCGGCGATACCGAGCGCGGCCCCGGCGGCACGCTATCGGAAGCGGACGCCGCGCTCGTCGCGCAGGTGCCCAACGTCGATATCGCGATGCCCTTCTTCGCGGGCAAGACCATCGTGCGCGCTGCCAATGTGGATGTCGGCACGCGCCTGTGGGCCGTCACCGAACAAGCCCCCCACGTGCTGAACTGGAACGTGTCGCGGGGCACCTTCTTCACGCCGCAGGACGTGCGCTCGCTGGCGACGGTCGCGGTCCTCGGCAAGCGCATCAGCACCAAGCTGTTCGGACCCGTCGACCCGCTGGGACAATACGTGCTGGTGAACAATGTGCCGTTCCAGGTCATCGGCGTGCTGGCGGAAAAGGGGGCGACGTCCGGTCAGTCGAATGACGACGACGTGGTGCTCGTGCCGTCCAGCACCGGTAGCCGACGGGTTTTCGGCACCGCCAACCTGTCGTGGATTTCCGTGCTCGTGCACGACCTCGACAAGGTCGACGAGACGGCGGCAGACATCACGCGCGTGCTCACCGAAGCCCATCATGTGAAGGACTTCCAGGTCTACAATCAGGCGGCTTCGCTCAAGGCGCAGAGCGAAGCCCAGCAAACACTGACGCTCACGCTCGGACTGATTGCGGCCATTTCGCTCATCGTCGGCGGGATCGGCGTGATGAACATCATGCTCATGACCGTGCGCGAACGCACGCGCGAGATCGGCATCCGCATGGCGACGGGCGCGCGGCAGACCGACATCCTGCGACAGTTCCTGACGGAGTCCGTCATGGTCTCGACCGTCGGCGGTGTGCTGGGCCTCGTTTCCGGTCTGGCCGTCGGACTGGTGCTCATTTTCTGGGGCGTCGATCTGGTGTTCTCCGTGCGGGCCATGCTCGCCGCGTTCGGATGCGCCCTCGCGACCGGCCTCGTGTTCGGCTACATGCCAGCACGTCAGGCGGCTCGCCTCGATCCCATCGTTGCTCTCGCGAGCGACTGACCGCCATGCGCTGCAAGCCCACCTCCCTCCCCGTACTGCGCAAGGCGATGGCCTCGCTGCCGCTGCGTTCCCTGACGCTCGTTTGTGCTGCGGTCGTCGTCAGCGGGTGCGCACTGCACGAGCCGCCCGCGTCCCGCGACGTCGCCACGCCGAGCGCGTTCCAAAGCGGCGCAGGCGCGTCTACGCCCTTGCCCGATCACGCCGTCGATCAGGCGTGGTGGCAGGCTTTCGGCAGCGCATCGCTTGATCGGGTGATCGCCATGACGGCGCGCGACAGTCTGGATGTCGCGGCGGCTTACGCCCGGGTGCGGCAAGCGCAGGCGCTCGCGCGCATTGCGGGCGCATCGCTGCTGCCGTCGCTCGACGGCAACGCCTCGGCATCACGGCAGGGCCGCATCGGCGGGAATGCCGACGTGTCGGGCACTGCGCTGACGTTAGGCGTATCGGCCACTTACGAGCTGGATTTCTGGGGAGCGAATCGCGCCGCACGCGACAGTGCGCTGGCGCAATTACGCGCGAGCGCGTTTGACCGCGATACGGTGCGGCTCACGGCGACGGCGGGCGCGGCCAATCTCTGGCTGGCGCTGGCCGCAGCCCGCGAGCGTGCGTCCATCGCCACACAGCAGCGCGATATTGCGGCGGAGGTCCTGCGTCTGGTTCGTGCTCAGGCACGCGCGGGTCAGGCAAGTCCGCTGGATCTGGCGCAACAGGAGGGACTGTACGATGCGCAACTGCGCAACCTCGCGGCGCGCCGTCAGGACGCGACGGACAGTGAAAATACCCTGGCGGTGCTGACGGGACACCATCTGGGCGACGTGCCGCTGGACACGCCGATGCTCGACGCGCTCACCGCACCGGCGGCCGTCGCGTCGTTGCCCAGCGACCTGCTCACGCGTCGCCCCGACATCGCGCGCGCCGAAGCGGTGCTCGCCGCCAGCGATGCCGACGTGCTCGAAGCCCGCGCACGCATGCTGCCATCGATCTCGCTCACGGGCGGCGTGGGGTTTTCGGGTGGGCGTCTGAATACGGTGCTGGAGAATCCGATCTACAGTGTCGCGGCGAGCCTGAGCGCCCCCATCTTTCATGGCGGTGCGCTCGCGGGCGCGCGCGATCTGCGCGTCGCGCAACGCGAAGCGGCACTTGCGGATTACCGGAAGACGATCGTTGCCGCGTTCGGCGACGTGGAAGCCTCGCTCAACGCCATTGACGGCATCGAGCGTCAGCAGGACGCACAGCAACGCGAACTGACGCAAGCGCGCACGGCATTCACCCTCGCCCAATCGCGTTACCGCGCCGGAGCGGATACCTTGCTGACGCTGCTCGACACGCAGCGCACGCTGTTCACCGCGCTGGATCTGCAAGTGCAGTTACGGCTCGCGCGGCTGCAAGCGTCGGTGGCGCTTTACAAGGCACTCGGCGGTGGATGGCAAATGCCGGGCAGCCAGAGTTCCTGAGACGCCCGGCCTGGTCCACTTCGTCCCGCCGTGTCCGCCACAGGTCACGATCGCCACCGGCTGATGACGCCACGCATGGCAAGGGACACCGTACGCGTCACTTCCGAGCGCCCGACATCGCGTCAGTGCCAACCGCGATGCCAGCCATAGCGCGGATGCCACCATCCCCAGCCATAGTGCGCGTGATAGCGCCACGAATAACCGGGACCCGGCACGACGCCGACGGGTGCGACGTAGACGACACCGGCAGGCGCGACCGTCGCGGGCTCCACCGGGGCGACCGGCGCGACCACGCAGCCGGACAGCGAAGCGCCCAACAGCAGCGACGCGGCTAATGTGTAAAAGGTTTGAGATTTCATGGTGAATCGTCCGGGCATTTGAGGGCAGATGCGTGGCATCTACCGTCGTAAACGCATGCGCAGCGACGCATGTTGACGTTGCGCCGTCGCGAATGTGTAAGCGCGTATTACCCGGTATTACGTCGCCGAGCCGCGAGCGACAATGTGTGGCCAACGGCGTGACGATTGCGGAACACCGCCACGGAAAAGACCGACTGGCGGTTCAGATGTCTCCCCCGATTTGAGTAGCGCGGCGATTTAGAGTCCAATCACGTAGTCAGGAGATTGGACATGAAAAAGACGATTCACTGAAAAACAATTCATCGGCCTCTCGCAGGAAGCCAATGATCTGCCCTTCGGTGCATCGCTTTTTCATTGCCGCTCCTCTCTGGAACGGACCCTACACCGCCACCGTACTATGCGCGGGGAGCAGGTCACCGGCGATCGTACCTTCTGATCCCCTTCCCTCCAAACGCCGCGGGAAGCGCCGTTAAGACGCTTCGACCGTAGATTCATTATTGAAGTCCGCTTCTGCTTACCACGGTTGGTTCGACCTACGACACCGCCGACCTCGCGGCAGTCTCATAGTATTCGAAGTGAGGGTGTCCCTTTTTGAAGGTTGCCTCGAACTGCTGCAAGGCACTTACATATAGCGCATTGTACGAGATCTTCCCTGCAAGCCCCGCCTGCTTTATCTGCGCGCTGACAAACTGAAGTATCGCGGATGTAAGAAAATGACCTCTTAGCCAGTCAGATCGTTGACGGACATTAGCGGCCAGTTTATTCTCCGCAGCACTCAGCATCGCAATAGAGATAGTTTGGGCGCAAAATTTCAAATGCTTCTGAACCTGCGTCACATTGAGCTCATGCGGATTGGCTTTATCCGAAAACTTTGAAATACTATCGCCGACCACAGAAACGCCGCAATCGTGCAAATCATTGGCAAAATCATACACAATCATATCATTCAAAATCGAATAGAAACGATCAAGCCATTCATTGGCAATTTTACCAATAGATTTATTTTTCCCTTTAGTCCAAAGACGTGCTATTTGAGCAACCGCCAACGAATTATATAGCGTATTTTCTATAGAATACCCATAAGTATATAAAATTCGTGGATCTTGGATGTTTCTACCACTGATCAAACCATAGTCGGCATCACGTGCAGCAAGAACATCTAGGTCGTCCTCGATGATCCGAGAAATTCTCTTATCTAACTCCTCCGAACCTCCAAGCGATTCCGCAACAACTTTAACTCCAGTACACGCCTCAAAAATAGCAGCCCAAAATAATTCGTCGTCATCCCCCTCAACATACAATATCTTATCGCACCGATAAAATGCGCTTAACGCATTGAACGCATCGCGTGAATATTCAAGTTCATGCATGAAGGATATCCTCCATAGCAATGATAAATTTCTTGAATTTTCCGGCAATTTCCGGCGAATGCGTTGCAACAATCACTTGGGCATTAGGATTTAGCTTGATGATTGCCGAAATTACTTGCCGCTGCCACGAGATATGAAGAGATAGCTCAGGTTCATCGGCTAGGAAGATATACGGCTGTTGTCTTTGCAGCAGCGCTTCGATAAACAGAATGAGAAGCTGCTTCTCGCCCGATGAGAGTTTCGGAAGGGGAATGGGACCGGACCCGGATGCTGTGAGCTCGGCGCCTTGGAAGCTGAAGGTTTTATCGGGGATGAATGTTTTTAGTATCTCAAGGAACTGAGTGACCTGAGAATAAACTGCCTTCGTCTGTTTTTCTGCTTCCAGGGACAATTCAATGACATGTCCAGTGCGAACGCGGGCATCGAGCGGCGCGAAATCAATATTATTCACGCCATCCTTAATGTCCTTGATAGTTTTCCCAACGGCAGAAATGTGTTTTTGAATTCTCCCGGTAATGTCGTTCCCACTTAACCCCAAATGTCTGTATGCCGCAATGAGATTTTGCCGCTCCACGTCCTCAGTGAAATTGATATTGTACGTGTTTCCATCCTTGCGTTCCTGGTTATACAGCAACGAAATCAACACATCTTTCTGAAGATCGGACGATATCTTCTGAGCCGAGATAGAAAGCTCAAATTGATACTGAGTAAGCCTTTGGCGCAGCTCTTGTAGCCTCGAGTCAACAGGAGATAACACAGAGGCTGATTGACGGCCAGCCTCACGCCTATCAGCATCGGGATCGAGTCGATATCGATAGACGGAGAGCGATGCAAGTCGAACCAAACCCGATAGTATCTCGCGAATTTTAGCTGACTCTTCGAGCGAGCGCCTTCTAAAACTAAGCGGATATGAACGAATTTCGTCCATATTTACAATTGGAAGATTAAACTTTTGATTCGAAATATAGTAGTCAACGACTGGAAATGGAGTAGTTTCCGATTCGTATTTTACAGCCCTAATGGTCTTGGTTTTCCCCCCATCATTTAATTTTATTTTTACTTCAGAGAATTCATTTTGATAAAGACCATCTGGATCAACACTTAAAACAGCATCCAAAATATTCATGAACGTTGTTTTGCCCGTCCCATTTTTCCCAATGATAATGTTGACATTATCATTAAAATCAGACTCAACCCTGAATTTACCCCAAAATCCGCTTATATCGATTGTAGATATTTTGAACATATTTTTTTAGTCTCTCTTGAACGCGGTGAGTTTATCATGATCAGTCCGTGCCTCGTATTCCGCACAGCCATTTGGTCGAGAAACTCTTGCTTGGGAGATCGTTTAGTCGATGGCGACCATGTACGCCCCTCTACTCGCTCATGGATGCGATTTGAACTAGGGGGCGGGGGGGGGGGGGGGGGAAAGAATGACGTTTTTTGATCATCAGACACCTCTTCATGGCGAGCATTTTCGCCTAAATTAGTGTCCGGATCGATTAGATCCACTATAGTTACTTGCGACCGTGCGGTTGTTGTCGATCGTAGCAAGCCCGACTGAGTGATTACTGCTCGGAATCAAGGCGCGATTCGACGAAACCAATCCCTCATTACCTGGCGCACTCGCGCAACCTCCTCCTCAGGTATCGACGACATATGACAGATGGCATTTCGAAGGTGTCCGGCCATCCGCGCCTCTTGGATCAGCGCCTTATCGCGAACCAATTCTTCAAAATCGCTTTTCCAACAGCTCTCTATCACTCGGAGAACCTGCGGATATGTCATTAGCGAAAACTTGTCTCGAGACCCAAGAGCCATCCAACTCTTCGCCTCCTCCGTCTCCTCCAACTTTTCGATTTCCTCCTGAACGTCTCTGGGCACTTTAGGCCACCAATCAACCTGACCATCGCCGGACAACACTTCTAAGGCGAAGTCACGCAAGTAGTTCTCGAAGACAAAAAAAAGCTTATACACTTCTGCCGCATCGATGGCTTGGCGTACTGTTTCTGGCATGGTGACGGCCAAATCATGCGAACCAGAAACACGCAACGGATCCGGAGGGACAAGCCCGGGCAACTTTTTCATTTCCCGGGATGCCGTTTGTCCGAGCATAAGGAAAAGTGCGAGGCGCTGATCGTTCACGATTCAAATGACTTTCGAAGAGCATTGAAGATGTTGAGATACGTCTCTTCAAGTGCATTTGCGGGCAGGTGAATTTGGATGTTGTAATGGAACTCAGGTCTAAGCTTGGAACCTATGCTAACTCGTTCCGCAGTGCCGCCGGTGGATTCGCTGCTTCCGTCCTTTGACTCCTTCGCAAACGGCACACTGGATGAATCAAGCGGGGCGCCAGCATTTCCGCTAAAGTCGGCGAGCTTAATTAGGGAGGAATATGTACCTTGAATCTTCGACGTAATCCCGGTATCTGAGCCCGCCACTTGAGAGATGAGCCCCTTCAGTTCCGAATTTGACAACTCGTGGGCCGCTTCGTTTGCGGCATATAGCGGCTCATAGGCTCGACGAATAGCCGCAGCAATAGCTTTCGGAGCTCGACTGGAATTTTTCAACTGATCGTAATCTGGGGTCGGTCGGCCGGCGCTATCAAGAAAACCGAGCGTCTTTAACATGGTAATGAGTTGCCGATCAGTTGCACTTTTAAGCCCAATCGTCTCAGCAAGATATCTTGTCGTAAAAGACTCAGGCTTTTTCGCAGCCAAAATTCTTTGAAAAAGCTCAGCAACGTTCTTATAGCTGGCCAGATACGGAAGTTCAGCAGCCATTCTTTTCCCCGTTAGTTATCAATCAGGAATAACGTCCAGAAGCAAAGTATAGCTCAACCATTTTGGAATCCAATGCGACAAAACAAAGAATTGCGCTAACTCGAAGCTTGAACGTAGCCCAGAGGCGCTACCTTTCAGCTTGTTCATGAATCCTTGAGTAAAAGTGCAAGCTTTTACCTAACTAGCGCAGATCTGTCGGTTCTCCCATCGTTTGGCAAACCGATGGGTGAACCGACAGCATCAACCGAAAACCGCTGAAAGTCTGAGATGGCGGAAGGCAGCCGGAGTCGAACCGACCTGGGAGCGTCTGACGCCCCCAACCGGGTTTGAAGCCCGGCCGCATCACCGGATACGGATGCCTTCCTTAAGAGGGTGCAATGAGAGTGCTGTGTGATGACAACGCCCGCGCACCGCGCGAAGCCCTGCCGTAATGCCTTGATGCCGTAATGCTGTAATTTGAACTACGCACCGCCCCACGTCACGCCGGGACGCTGCACATGCCAGTCACCAACGCGGCGAGTATATCCCGCACGATCGAAGAACTCCAGAATCTGAATCGCGCGCTTGCGCCCCAGACCCGTCGCATCCCGAAACGCGCCCGCCTCCACCCGGCCACCAGCACCGGAAACGATGTCCGCCAACGCCTGCACGCACGCGTCGTCGTAAAACAGATCCTTGACGATCTGATGCACCCGCCCCTGCCGCGCCAGCTTGCGCAGCACCGCACGCACACGATCCTCGGGCACGTTCAACTCACGCCCCATATCGCGCACCCACGGCGGATCGAAGCGCCCCTGCGCCACCTTCGGCAACAATGCCTCGGCCAGTGCATTCTCCTCGTCCGTCATCTCGACGCGATGCGTCGGCAGATGCCACCACGCGCCCGTACGCGCCACCGTGCCGTCGCTCAGCAACGAATGCACGATCACCCGCCAACGCCCGGCATCCAGCGCGGGCCACGCCATGCGGCCCAGACGCCCCGCGTCCAGCCCCGGATCATCCGGCACTCGCGCGTGATAGTCGCCCAGCGACGTCACCACGCGCGCGCGCATCGCCTCCCACGCCTGCGGCGCGAAGGCCAGTGACTCACCTTCCGCACCGGGCAGCACGACGGCATGCTGCGGCCACGTCCATTGGCCCGTCGCGGGATCGGCATTTCGTCGGCCAGCGCCCTCCGCCGACAACCCCGTGAGCGCCACCACCTGTGAGCTCGTCAGACCGAACGGCGATTGCGCCAGCAGCGCATCGAGCCCGTTGCCGTCGAGATAGTCGGCCACGGCGTCGAGCCACGCCAGCCGCGCCGCCGAGCGACGCTTGCGCTCAGGCGCCGCCGGATCGAGCACGCGCCCGCCCCCGACAGTCGCCGTCGCCTGCGGATTACGCACGATGAAGCGGTCGCCCGGCATCGTGCAAACAGGGGTATCGAAAACCAGTTGCACACGCATCGACTGCCCCGGTGCAAGCGTGTCGCCGCCCAGCAGCACCGTGCGCGCCTGCACGTGTGTCGTGCCCAGATGCACGTGCAACGGAAACCATTGCGTGAGCGGTGCGCTGCCGTCCAGCCAGTGCAGCTCGACGTCCACATGCGTCGACGGCGCCGACAGCCCCGGCGCGACGATCCAGTCACCCCGGCCGAGCTGGTCCCGTTCGATGCCCGCCAGATTCAACGCGCAGCGCTCGCCGGCCCTACCGGCATCCACCGCCCGATTCTGCGCATGAATGCTGCGCACCCGCACAGGCAATCCCTGCGGCATCACCGTAAGCGTATCGCCCACACGCACGGTGCCCGCAAACGCCGTGCCGGTGACGACCGTGCCATGCCCGGCCAGCGTGAATACCCGATCGACGGCCAGACGGAACAGCGCGTCGTCACGACGCGCGGCATTGCCGGACGCCAACAACGCTTGCGCCGCACGCGTCAGATACTCGCGCAACGCGCTCACACCGGCGTCACCGGGCGTCGTCGCCGACACCGGTATCACGTCGGCCTGCGCGAGCGGTGTGTCCGCGAGCCACTGCGAAATTTCCTGCGTCACCGCCGCGAGACGCGCGGCATCCACGCGATCCGCCTTCGACAACGCGACAACGCCATGCTTCACACCCAGCATCGTCAGGATGGCGAGATGCTCACGCGTCTGCGGCATGATGCCGTCGTCTGCCGCGATCACCAGCAGCGCGAAGTCGATGCCGACCGCACCGGCCGCCATCGTGTGAATCAGCTTCTCGTGCCCGGGCACATCAATGAAACCCAGCACCTCGCCGTCGGGCAACGGCGTGTAGGCATAGCCCAGTTCGATGGAAATACCGCGCGCCTTTTCTTCCTTGAGACGATCGGTATCGACGCCCGTCAGCGCACGCACCAGACTCGTCTTGCCGTGGTCGATGTGACCCGCGGTGCCGACGATCATGCGCGAAGCTCCGCGAACTGCAACGCCAGACGCGGCTCGTCATCCGCTTCAAGACAGCGCAGGTCGAGCCAGAGGGTCTGATCGGCAATGCGTCCGATGACAGGATACGGCAGCTCGCGCAACGCCGTTTCGAGTCTGGCGAGCGCGCGACCGCCCCCTCGCCTGACACCGCCGGCCGGTGCAATCGCCAGCCCGTAGCTTGGCAGTTGCTCGACCGGCAACGCGCCGCTGCCGATCTGGCTGACCATCGGGGCGGCCATTACGGTATATGCATCACCAAGCGACTTCGCCAGCACCGGCACCAGCCGCTCGGCCTGCGCCGCCATTTCTGCGCGCGTGCGCGTGAGCAGACGCAGCGTCGTCAACCGCTCGGTGAGATGGTCCGGATCGCGATACAGACGCAACACCGGCTCCAATGCCGCCAGCGTCAGTTTGCCCACGCGAAGCGCGCGTTTGAGCGGATGCTTCTTGATCTTCGCGATGAGATCCTTGCGCCCGACGATCATGCCCGCCTGCGGTCCGCCGAGCAGTTTATCGCCCGAGAACGTGACGAGGTCGGCGCCTGCCGCGATCGTCTCTTGCACGGTCGTCTCGTGCGGCAATCCCCAGCGCTCCATCGGCGTGAGCGTACCGCTGCCCAGATCCACCGCCACAGGCACACCGTGCGGTTTCGCGATCTCGACGACTTCCGAGACGTCGACACTCTTGGTGAAGCCCGTCACTTCGTAATTACTGCAATGCACCTTCATCAGCAGCGCCGTCTTGTCGCCGATGGCATTGCGATAGTCGGCCGGGTGCGTGCGGTTGGTCGTGCCGATCTCGACGAGCGTCGCGCCCGCATGCGTCATGATGTCCGGAATGCGAAACGCGCCGCCGATCTCGACCAGCTCGCCGCGCGAGACCACGACTTCGCGACGCTTGGCGAGCGTTGCCAGCATCAGCAGCACGGCCGCCGCATTGTTGTTGACGACGGTCGCCGCCTCGCCACCGGTCAGCTCACACAGCAATGGGGCGATGAGATCGTCGCGGTCGCCACGTCCGCCCGTCGCCAGATCGAATTCAAGGTTAGCGGGCGCGGTGAGCGCCTGGATGACCGATTCGATGGCCACTTCGGGCAACAACGCACGCCCGAGGTTCGTGTGCAGCACGGTGCCGGTGAGATTGAAGACGGGACGCAGCGTCGGCCGGTTGCGCGCGCTCAGCTCGCCGACGATGCGGGCACCGAACGCCGCCGGCGTCAGCAGGTCATGCGTGAGCGTGCCGGCCAGCGCCGACGCCCGGCACGCGTCCAGATCGCGACGCAACGCGCCCGTGACCTGTGTGCGACCGAAGTCGACCAGCGCCGCCTGAAGCTCGGGCATGCCGAGCAACCGGTCGAGCGACGGCAAATCAGCCGCGCCCGCCCGCATGTCATCCTGTTTGACCATCGGCATTCCCGTCATCCCTGTCATCCTCTCAGGCCTCTTCGGCGTTTTGCCAGAGCAACGGATTCCCGTTGGCGCGTGCATACCCGGCTTCGCCCATCAGCACATCGAGCGCGAGACTGGCGAGGTCGTCGGCGACCGGCTCCACGAACGGGTCCTTGTCCTGATAGAAAATCTTGCGATAGCTGTGACAGTCGTCGCATGACTCGGCACGGATGGGCGCCGATGCGACGCGCTTGGCCGCCTCGTCGAGCTTGGGGCGTCCGTCCTCCCCCTTGAGCAGGCCGCCGTCCGCTGCCGCGATCTCGGCGCCGGAGGCCGCCGCATCGCCCGACGTGTCGACCACGTGATACGCGACATGCTCGCTCGCTTCGCAATGCGTGCACTTCACGCGAACCATATGCCATTCGGTCGAACACAGACCGCAGCAGAGATAGCGGTAGCCCTCGTGCGCGCCGCCGATACGCACGACGCTTGCCACCGGCAGCGTGCCGCACATGGGACAGACATTAGGGACGTCGAGCATCGGTACGTCACCCGCCTCGAACGTGCTGGCCACGCCCGTCCAGAGCACTTGCAGCGCCGCCATCAGAAACGGCGCACTCGCGGCGTCGACACCCTTGCCGTGGCCGGCGAGCAGCGCCTGCGCGCCCGCTTCGAGCGCCGCCGGATCGGCCGCACGCACGCGGTCGATAACGCCCCTGACCGCCGCCGGCAGATCGGCTTGCGCGGCAACGGCGTCGAGCAGCGGGGTCAGCAACGGTTGCCAGCGGCCAATGTCGTAGCCGCCGGTCGCAGGCACGAGCGGCATGCAGTGCTGCTGCGCCTGTTCAATCGATTCGGGGGACGGACGCTCAGGCTGAAAGTTGTCGAGCACGCGCTGCTGCGCATCGACGAGTGCGGCCATCAGTCGCAGGTAGTCGCCGAGCGGATGCCCGTCGGCCAGCTGACGCAAACGCGCCGCGCGCGCCGAAAAGACTTCGGAACGTTGCGGCATGCGCAGGCGGGGAATGGAGGTGCGATCGAGAGATTCGATCTGCCCGGGTTCGAGAATGCGTTGCAAGGTGGCCGGCCTCGTAAGAGCGTCCGGCCACCAGCAAAGGCCGGACTTATTTGTTGAGCTGCTTGTACCAGGCGCGATGGTGCTTCCACGCCCAGCCGCGGGTGACGGTACCGCGCGTCATGGCGCGCACGGAACCCTTGATCCAGATCGCCGCGTAGATGTGCGTAATGATGCCGCAAATCAACACGAATGCACACACCGCGTGCACGTCGGACGCCAGACGAATCACCCAGATCGGGAAGTAGAACGCGAAGTACGCGCGCCAGATCACGATCCCCGAGAGCAACAACCCGATCATGCACAACACCATCACGTAGAAAAGCAGCTTCTGTCCGGCGTTGTAACGCCCGACTTCCGGCAGATTCTCTTCACGATTGTTGAGCACGTCGCCGATCTTCTTCATCCACTCGGTGTCGCGCTGCTCGAACTTGTTATAGCGGGCGAGCCGCATGGCGAGCCAGACGAAAGCGACGAACATTACGAGACCGACGAACGGATGCAGCACCCGCGTCCACGGCCCGCCACCGAACAGATTGGTAAGCCAGAACATCGACGGATGGAACAGCGCCAGCCCGGAGAGCGCGAGCAGGATGAACGTGCCCGCGACAATCCAGTGGTTGATGCGCTCCGCAGCGTTGTAGCGCTCGATCAGATCGTCTTTCTTGTGTTCGCTGTGTTCTTGCGACATGGTCAGACCTCCTCGTGCGTGACAACGCCCTTCGAGCCGTCGGGCCCCTTGCGAGACGCATCGTACCGGCGGGCTTCCTCTTCATCTTCCTCGGTCGTTTCGTTCGGACCGGTCTTGATGTAGTGGAAGAAGCCGGCGATCGCCGTGAGCGCCATGGCGGCGACCCCCAGCGGTTTGGCGATGCCCTTCCAGAACGTCACCATCGGACTGATGCGCGGATTGTCCGGCAGGCCGTGATACAGCGACGGCTTGTCGGCATGATGCAGCACATACATCACGTGCGTGCCGCCCACGCCCGCCGGATCGTACAGCCCTGCGTTGTCGAAGCCCCGCGACTTCAGGTCTTCGATACGCTCGGCCGCCTGATCCTTCATGGCGTCCTTGGTGCCGAACATGATCGCGCCGGTCGGGCACGTCTTCACGCAGGCCGGCTCCAGCCCCACGGACACGCGATCGGAACACAGCGTGCACTTATATGCCTTGTGATCCTTCTGCGAGATACGCGGGATGTTGAACGGGCACCCGGTAATGCAGTACCCGCAGCCGATACACGCTTCCTCGTGGAAGTCGACGATGCCGTTCGCGTACTGCACGATGGCGCCCGGCGACGGACAGGCCTTCAGGCAGCCCGGATCCTCGCAATGCATGCAGCCATCCTTGCGGATGAGCCACTCGAGGTCGCCCTTCGGATTTTCGTACTCGGTGAAACGCATGAGCGTCCACGAGTCCGCCGTCAGGTCGGCCGGGTTGTCGTACACGCCGACGTTGGTACCGACTTCGTCGCGCAGATCGTTCCACTCCATGCAGGCGGTCTGACACGCCTTGCAGCCGATGCACTTCGAAACGTCGATGAGTTTGGCGACGTCGCCCGTGTGCGCTTCACGCACCGAGGGCGACGGCAAGGTCGTTGCCGAGCGCCGTTTGATATCCAGTGATTGCAATGCCATGGCGCCCCCTTATGCCTTCTCGACCTTCACCAGGAACGACTTGAACTCAGGTGTCTGCGAATTACCGTCGCCTACGATCGGCGTCAGCGTGTTCGCGAGGAACCCGGGTTTGGTCAATCCCTTGAAGCCCCAGTGAATCGGAATGCCCACGTGGTGAATCGTCTTGCCGTCCACCTTGAGCGCCCGCAGACGCTTGGTGACGACCGCCTTGGCCTTGATATAGCCGCGGTTGGACGACACCTTGACCGTGTCACCCGCCACGATCCCGATCTCCTTGGCCAGCGCCTCGCCAATTTCGACGAACTGCTCCGGCTGGATGATCGAGTTCAGCAGCGCATGCTTGGTCCAGTAGTGGAAATGCTCGGTCAGACGATAGGTCGTCGCCACATACGGGAACTTGTCCGCCTTGCCCATCGTGGCCAGATCGTCCGGGAACACGCGGGCGCCCGGGTTGCTCGTGGCCTTCGGTTGCTTCGGATGCAGCGGGTTGTAGCCCAGCGGCGTCTCGAACGGCTCGTAGTGCTCGGGGAACGGCCCTTCGGCCATACCCGCCTTGGCGAAGAAGCGCGCCACGCCTTCCGGGTTCATGATGAACGGACTCATGCCACCGGCCGGGTCTTCGTCCACCTTGAAGTCCGGCACGTCGGCACCGGTCCAGGCCTTGCCGTTCCACCACACCAGCTTGTGCTTCGGATTGAACGGCTTGCCCGCGAGGTCGGCAGACGCACGGTTGTACAGAATGCGACGGTTCGCCGGCCACGCCCACGCCCAGTTCAACGTCTGACCGATACCGGTCGGATCGCTGTTGTCGCGACGTGCCATCTGGTTACCCGCCTGCGTCCACGAACCCGCGAAGATCCAGCAGCCCGACGACGTACTGCCGTCGTCCTTCAGCTCCGCAAAGCCAGCCAGTTGCTCACCGGCCTTGCGCGTGACCTTGGTCGGATCCTTCGGATCGACGATGTCCTTGAGCGCGCGGCCGTTGTACTCCTTGGCAAGCTCCTCGGGCGACGGGCTCTCCGGCTGGGCGTATGGCCATGCCAGATTCACGATCGGATCGGGATACTTGCCGCCCTGCGTCTTGTACATCTCGCGAATGCGCAGGAACAGGCCCGACATGATCTCGATGTCGGTGCGCGCCTCGCCCGGCGGCTCGGCACCCTTCCAGTGCCATTGCAGCCAGCGGCCGGAGTTGACCAGCGCGCCGTCTTCCTCGGCGAAACAGGTCGTCGGCAGGCGGAACACTTCCGTCTGGATCTTGCTGGAGTCGACGTTGTTGTGCTCGCCGAAGTTCTTCCAGAACTCCGACGTCTCGGTCGCCAGCGGGTCCATGATCACGAGGAACTTGAGCTTGGCAAGCGCCTGATCCCACTTGAACTTGGCCGGGGCCGCCGCGAGCGGGTTGAAGCCCTGCGCGATGTAACCGGTCATCTTGCCCTGGTTCATCAGCTCAAGCACTTGCAGCAGGTCGTACGGCTTGTCGAGCTTGGGCAGATAGTCGTAGCCCCAGTTGTTCTCGGCGGTCGCCGCATCGCCCCACCACGCCTTCATCAGGCTGACGTAGAACTTCGGATAGTTCTGCCAGTAGCTCAACTGATTCGGACGCAACGGCTTTTGCGTGCGCGCCGTCAGATACTGCTCGACGGTCTGCTCGGCCTGCTTGGGCAAGGACATGTAGCCCGGCAGCAGATCGGTCATCAGGCCCAGATCGGTCAGGCCCTGAATGTTCGAGTGACCGCGCAGCGCGTTCATGCCGCCGCCCGCCACACCGATGTTGCCCAGCAGAAGCTGCACCATGGCGCCGGTACGGATCATCTGCGAGCCGATCGAGTGCTGCGTCCAGCCCAGCGCGTACATGATGGTCATGGTGCGCGTGGGGGTGGAACACTCGGCGATCTGCTTGTAGATGTACTCGACCTTGTCGGCCGGTGTACCGCACACCCGTTCGACCATGTCGACGGTGTAGCGCGAGTAATGCTGCTTCATCAACTGGAACACCGTACGCGGATGTTGCAGCGTCGGGTCGGTGATGACGTAACCGTCCGCGCCCTTCTGGTAGTCCCAGGAGCTCCTGTCGTACGTACGCTTCTCGGCGTTATAACCCGAGTAGATGCCGTCTTCGAACGCGAACTCGTCTTTCACCAGGAAGGTGAAGTCGGTGTAGTTCTTGACGTATTCGTGCTGGATCTTGTCGTTCGTGAGCAGGTAGTTGATCAACCCGCCGAGGAAGACGATATCCGTGCCGGTACGGATCGGGGCGTAATAATCCGCGACCGATGCCGAACGGTTGAAGCGCGGGTCGACGACGATCAGGCGCGCCTTGTTGTGCGCCTTCGCCTCGGTCACCCATTTGAAACCGCACGGGTGTGCCTCGGCCGCGTTGCCGCCCATGATGAGTACCAGATCCGCGTTCTTGATGTCGACCCAATGGTTCGTCATCGCTCCACGGCCAAACGTCGGGGCAAGACCTGCCACCGTCGGGCCGTGTCAGACACGTGCCTGGTTATCGAATCCCAGCATCCCGGTACTGCGGATGACTTTGTGCGTGATGTACCCGACTTCGTTGCTCGATGCCGACGCGGCCAGCATGCCGGTCGTCACCCAACGGTTGACCGTCATGCCGTCGTCCGTCTTTTCGACGAAGTTGGCATCGCGGTCGGCCTTCATCAGCTTGGCGATGCGATCGAGCGCGTCGTCCCACGAAATCCGTTCCCACTTGTCGGAACCCGGCTTGCGGTATTCCGGATAGGTGAGGCGGTTCGGGCTGTGGATGAAGTCGATGAGGCTGGCGCCCTTCGGGCACAACGTGCCGCGATTGACCGGGTGATCGGGGTCGCCTTCGATGTGGAAAACGCTCTTCTTCGCGTTTTTCGCACCGTCGCCGTAGCTGTACATGAGCAGCCCGCAGGCCACGGAACAGTACGGACAGGTATTACGGGTCTCGGTCGCTCGCGCCAGCTTGAACTGACGGACTTCCGCCAGCGCCGCGTCGGGCGCGAACCCGAGCATTGCCAGGCTGGACCCGGCCAGCGTTGCGCCACTCACTTTGAGGAACTGGCGCCTGGACATATTAAGCATGGGGGAATTCTCCTCAAATTTTGAGAAACTTTGCGGGAGTGTGTTGAGTATAGAGCAAAGAAGTAATGATTTCCGTGACTTAGCACAAACCATGCCGTATGTTGCGTTGAGCTTTAGTTGCGGGGGATTACATGGGAACTTCCTTGACATTTTGGTATTCTGAGCGTCACTTTGGTCACGGTCCCCGGTAATGGATACATTGCCCCCAGAAGATGACGTGACGAGCCTGATCGCCTGTCCGAACTGCGACACCCTGCACCGTCGCACGGACCTGCCGCCGCACGAGACTGCTCGCTGCGTTCGTTGTCACTCAGTGCTTTACCGCTCTCCCGACCTGCGCCTGTCGCGTGTGCTCGCGCTCACCCTGACGTGTCTGATCGTGTTCGCCATCGCGAACGCGTTTCCTATCGTCGAGATCGAGGTACAGGGCATCTACACCGAGACGACGCTCGTGGGCGCCGCCTGGGCACTGTATCGGGAAGGCATGTGGCTCGTCGCGCTGCTCGTGTTCGCCACGACCGTGCTGTTCCCCCTGTCGCAACTGCTCGCGCTGATTCATCTGATTACGCCGCTCTCGCTGGGTCGACGCCCGTATGGCGTGTTCCACGTGATGCGCGCCATCGAGTTCTGCCGCCCGTGGGGCATGATCGAGGTCTTCATGCTCGGCGTACTGGTTTCGCTGGTCAAACTCTCGGCCATGGCCAGCGTGCTGCCCGGCATTGCCCTCTGGGCGTTCGGCGCGCTGACCATGCTGCTCGCGCTGATGCTCTCCTACGACCTGCGCAATCTCTGGATCGTGATCGACCGCACGCCCGACCCGGCCGTGGAAGCGTTGAAGGCGGCGAAGGCTGCCGATCCATCCACGACGAATGCCGCAAATGCCACGAAAGCGATGCCGTCGCGCCCGGTGACACGATGAAATATCTCTCCGCCAAAGCGGCAGGACTCGTTGCGTGCCATGTTTGCGGGCGCCTTTCGCGCGAGGTCAAGACACTGGAGAAGGCGCGTTGCCCGCGCTGCAACGCGGTGCTGCACCAGCGCAAGGTCGACAGCCTCACCCGCACCTGGGCCTTGCTGATTGCGGCGGCGATCCTGTACATTCCCGCCAACGTGCTGCCCATGATGCAGACCCGTTCGCTGCTCGGAAACTCCAGCGACACCATCATGAGCGGCGTGATCTATTTCTGGACCAGTGGCGAGTACGATCTGGCCATCGTGGTCTTCACCGCGAGCATTCTCGTCCCGATGCTCAAGCTCTTTGCGCTGTCGCTGCTGTGCTTTACCGCGCAGCGCGGCGTGCGCTGGAAACCGCGCCAACGCACAAAGCTGTATCACATGGTCGAGTTCATTGGCCGCTGGTCGATGCTCGATGTCTTCGTCGTGGCGCTGATGGTGGCGCTCGTGAACATTCAGTCGCTGGCCGTGATTCAGGCCGGCCCCGGCATCGTAGCCTTCGGCTCCGTGGTCGTGCTCACCATGCTGGCCTCCATGCAGTTCGACCCTCGCCTGATCTGGGATCAGATCCGCGACGACGACACCGAACAGGACGATCATGACTGATCCGAAAGACCCGAAAGACACCCAAGATCCGCAACCGTCGAAAGGCGCGCCGCCCGGCGGCACCGGCACCCTGCCCACACCGGCCATCGAGCCGCGCAAGCGCTGGGCGCCGTCGCTCGTCTGGCTGATCCCGCTGGTCGCCGCGGTGATCGGACTCTCGCTCGTGGCAAAGGTGCTCATCGAGCGCGGCCCCAGCGTGACCATCGACTTCAAGACGGCGGAAGGCCTCGAAGCGGGCAAGACCAAGGTCAAGTACAAGGAAGTCGACATCGGCACGGTCAAGAGCATCGAGCTGTCCGACGACCTCTCGCACGTGCGCGTGACGGTCGACCTCACCAAGAACGCCAAGAACTTCGCAGTCAAGGATTCGCGCTGGTGGGTCGTGCGCCCGCGCGTGGCCGGCGGCAGCGTCTCGGGTTTGTCGACGCTGCTCTCCGGCGCCTACATCGGCGCGGACGCCGGCAAGTCGAAGGAAAGCGTCAGTCATTTCACCGGACTGGAAGTGCCGCCCGTCGTCTCCAGCGGGCAGCCGGGCAAGCCGTTCGTGCTGCATGCCGCCGACATCGGCTCGCTCGACATCGGCTCCCCCATTTACTACCGGCGTATTCAGGTCGGTCAGGTCGAGGCGTATTCGCTCGATCCCGACGGCAAGGGTGTCACGCTGCGTGTCTTCGTTCAGGCGCCTTACGACCAGTATGTCGGCACCAACACGCGCTTCTGGCATGCCAGCGGCATCGATCTGCGACTCGATTCGAGCGGCTTCCAGGTCAATACGCAATCGCTGGCGTCGGTGGTCATCGGCGGCATCGCCTTCCAGGCGCCGAGCGACTCGGGCGCGGGCGTAATCGCCAAGCCGGGACAGGAATTCCGTCTGGCGCCGGACGAAGCGACCGCCATGAAGGCGCCCGACACGCATCCGGTACGCGTGGTGTTCCGCTTCCAGCAGTCGCTGCGCGGGCTGGTTGTCGGCGCGCCCGTGGACTTCCGGGGTATCACGCTGGGTGAAGTCACGTCGATCGGCGTGGAATTCGATCAGGCCACCAAGCAGATCAATATGCCGGTGACGGTGGACATCTACCCGGATCGCCTGCGCCGTCGCGATCCGAAAAACAGTGTGCCGCCCACGGAGCTGAACAGTCACAAGATTCTCGACGCCCTCGTGCAGCGCGGCCTGCGCGGCCAGTTGCGCACCGGCAACCTGCTGACCGGTCAGTTGTACGTGGCGCTCGACTTCTTCCCGAGCGCGAAGCCTGCCAAGGCCGAGATGATCGACAACACGCTGCAAATGCCGACCGTGCCGAATACGCTCGACCAGTTGCAGCTTCAGATCGCCGACATTGCCAGCAAGCTCGACAAGATTCCGTTCGACAGCATCGGACAGAATCTCGATTCCTCGCTGCGCAAGCTCGACAAGACGCTGGAGAGTGCGCAAGGCCTGTTCCGTCAGTTGGACAGCGAAATCGCGCCCGAGGCGAAGGCCACGCTGGGCGAAGCGAAGAAGAGCTTCGGCGCCGCCGAGCGAACCCTGTCCGAAGATGCCCCGGTGCAGCAGGACGTGCGTCAGGCCATGCAGGAACTGACAAAGACACTGCGCTCGCTTAACACCCTAGCCGATTACTTGCAGCAACACCCTGAAGCACTGCTGCGCGGCAAACCGAAGGATCCGCAACCATGACGAGGCCGCCCGAGATGACCCGTAGCCAGCCCCCGCGTTCGACGTCAGCGGCGCGCGCCACCCCGCTGGCGGCACTCGCCGCCGCAGCCACCCTCGCGCTGGTGTTGGCCGGCTGCGCGTCGCCGCAGTCCACGTTCTACACGCTCACCGACGCGACCGGCACGACCGGCACGACCGGGGCCGCGAACGCCGGCGCGACGACCGGCGCAATCGCACCGGCCGCACCGGCCGCGCCATATGCCTTGGAGGTCTCGCCGGTCGCGGTGCCCGAGCAGGTCGACCGGCCGCAGATCGTTGTCACACGCGGTGGCGGACGCGTCGATATCCTCGAAGAATCCCGCTGGTCCGCCCCGCTCAAGACGGAGCTGACGTCCACGATCTCTCGCGACCTCACCCAGCGCCTGGGGGCAATGGACGTCTACGGACTCCCGCGTGCCGACGGATTGACGGTGTACCGGGTGTCGACGTCGGTACAGCGCTTCGAATCCGTGCCCGGTGAGCAAGCCGCCCTCACCGCCGTATGGAGTGTTCGCAAGGTGCCGGGCGACATGGTGCTGACGTGCCGCTTTGCGGGCACCGAACTCGCCTCAGGAGGCATCGCCGGGGTCGTGAGCGCACAGCGCAAGCTCGTCGACCGGCTGGCGGACGGCATCGGCAACGCCATCGCCACCAGCGCACAAGGCACGGCAACACCCCGCTGCCCGAATTGACCGGGTAGCAAATCCGGCGCCCGGATCACAGCAAAGCAAATCGGAAAGGTCGGGAAATCCCCATGCGTGCCGAGCGTATTACGGATTGCGCAATCGATTACGTGATGTTTAAGATGTTCGAGACTTGCCGCACGGGTCATCCATCAGAGATGCCGGCGGCAGGTCGCCATAGCGCGAATCACTCGAACATTGGAGACACGTCATGCCCAGCCTTGCCGGCCATTTGCGCCGTACGATTGCCGTCGCTGCTTCACTTGCCCTGACTTCCCTCGCATCCCTGTCGTCGCTTGCCCTGAGCGCCGCCGCGGCGCACGCCGCCGCCATCTCGGACGGCGTCGTCAAGATCGGCGTGCTCACCGACCTGTCGGGCGTGTCGAGCGACAACGCGGGCAAAGGCAGCGTGCTGGCCGCCACCATGGCCATCGACGACTTCTCGCGAGACCACAAGGTGCTCGGCGCCCCCATCGAACTGATCTCGGCCGACTCGCAGGGCAAGACCGATACCGGCGCAACCATCGCCCGCGAGTGGTACGACCGGGGCAAGGTCGACATGATTACCGACCTCACGTTCTCGAACGTTGCGCTCGCGGTCGACCGCATCGCCGACGAAAAGAAGAAGATCGCCCTCGTCACCGGCGCCGGATCGTCGGCCATCAGTAACGAACAATGCACGGCGCACAGCGTGCAATGGATGTACGACACCTACGCGCTGGCGAACTCGACCTCGCAGGCGCTGCTGCGTCGCGGGCTCAAATCGTGGTACTTCATCACCGCCGATTACGCGTTCGGTCAGGCGCTGGAAAAGGATGCGAGCGAGATCCTCACGCGTCAGGGCGGCAAGGTCGTCGGCTCGGTGAAGCATCCGGTCAACTCGCCCGACCTGTCGTCGTACCTGCTGCGGGCGCAGACGTCCGGCGCACAGGTCATCGCGCTGGCCAACTCCGGCACCGATACCCTCAACACCGTCAAGCAGGCATCGCAGTTCAACATCATCCAGAGCGGCAAGCAGGTGTTCACGCCGCTGCTCTCCCTGATCACCGAGGTCCACGGCATGGGCCTGAAGAATGCGCAGGGCATGATTCTGACGAACGGCTTCTACTGGGATCAGGACGACCGTTCACGCGCCTTCGCACAACGCTTCTACGCGCAGCACAAGAAGATGCCGACGATGATGCAGGCCGCCGTCTACTCGGCCGTGCTCAACTATCTGAAGGCGATTCAGGCCGCAGGCACCGACGAAGCCGACGCCGTGATGACCAAGCTCAAGTCGATGAAGATCGACGACCCGGTGATCCGCAACGGTCAGATTCGCGCCGACGGCAAGCTTGTGCACGACATGCTGCTGGTGCAGGTGAAGACACCGGCGGAGTCGAAGTCGGAATGGGATCTGTACAAGATTCTGGAGACGATTCCTGCCGACAAGGCGTTCGCCCCGCTCGCGGAATCGAAGTGTGCGCTGGTGAAGAAGTAAGCAGTGAAGCAATGAGGCAACGTTCAGGTCAGACGTGGTGTCCGATCTGACGTTTGCCTCAGAGGCTTACTTCAGCGGTTTGCCTCAGCGCTTGAGATCGGTGGCAGACGCCGCAGGCGTTGCGCCACCGTCACGGCTCGCCCCTGCCGCAGGATCTTCCACGCGACGGAACACCAGCGCCGACGCGAGCGTGATCAGGCCGACGCAGACGAACGTCATGCGAAAACCAGCGACCGTACCGCCAACGCCGATCTCTCCCGCCTGACCGGCCAGATGGCCGAACAGCGCCAGCAACTGGCCGCCGATGGTCACCCCCAGCCCGAGAGCGAGCATCTGCGCCATCGAGAACAGGCCGTTGCCGGCACTCGCGCGACGCGTGCCCAGATCCTTGAGCGTGACGCTGTTCATCGCCGCGAACTGCATCGAGTTCGCACCGCCGAAGACTGCCAGTTGCAGCAGGCCCAGCCAGATCGGCCAGCCCGGCCCGAACAGTGCGAAGCTGGCAATCGATCCGCCGACGACGGCCGTATTGACCATCAGAAAGCGCGTGTAGCCGAAGCGCACCACGAGCGGCGTGACCATGCGTTTGACGACGATGCCCGCCAGCGCGACCGGCAACATCATCAGGCCCGAGGCCAACGGGCTGTAACCCATGGCGACCTGAAGCAGCAACGGCAGCAGAAACGGCACGGCGCTGCTGCCGATACGGGCGACGAGGTTACCCAGGAGGCCGAGACTGAAGCTGCGCGTCTCGAACAGTTCTAGCGGGAACAACGGTGCCGCCCGACGACGGGCGTAGGGCCAGTAGCCCACGGTCGTCGCCACGCAGAGCAGTGCGAGCAACACCGACGGCCACCATCCCGTATCGGAGAACGGGTGATCGAGCGCCAGCGTGAACGAGACCATCGCGACCGACAGCAAGGTGAAGCCGATCCAGTCGAAACCGGTGTCGATGACCTCGTCCTGTTTGGGACGCGGGAGGTAATGTCTCACCGCAAGGCTACCGATAAGACCGATCGGCACGTTGATGAGAAAGATCCAGTGCCATGACGCCACCTGCACGAGCCAGCCGCCAAGCACTGGGCCGATCATCGGGCCGACCTGCCCGGCAATCGACACGAAGGCCAGCGCCGCCAGATACTCGCCGGCGGGAAACGTGCGCAGCACGGCCAGACGCCCGATCGGCAGGAGCATCGACCCGCCTGCCCCTTGCAGCACCCGCGCGATCACGAGCTGCGGCAGCGTGTGCGCCATCGCGCAGGCGATCGAGCCGAGCACGAACAGCAGGATCGCGACGAAGTAGACGCGTCGCGTGCCGAAACGATCGGCGAGCCAGCCGGACGCGGGCGTCAGCATGGCCATCGTGAGCGAGTAAGAAACGACCACCGGCTGCATGCGCAGCGGGTTCTCGCCAAGGCTGGCAGCCATCGCCGGGAGTGCCGTATTGACGATGGTCGTATCGAGCGCCTGCATGAAAAAGCCCGCCGCAACGATCCATAGCAGGGCGGTGAGCGTCTTGTCTTGCTTCATGCGGCGGGGGACGGCGCGCGGCGGCGAGCCACGAGTCAGAGAAGAATTAAGCGAAGGCAGAATTTTAGCGCGCTTTCACCCCGCGCCGCACCGACTCATCGATGCACGTTTCGCAGCAATCGATGCCTCTCGTGCATCAGTGAGATGCCGTCCGGTGGGCGCTGGACGGGGGTCAGGCCCGTCGGACCATCAAGCCATCAGGCCGTCGTGTCGACGTGATTGCCGGTCGGGCTCATCAGCGCCAGGATCTGCGCCTGAATCGACATGGCCTGCGACGACAGCGCGTTGACCTGCTGGAGTTTCTCTTCAGGCGGCAGACGGTCGTTGTTGCGCACCGCGTCGAGCTGCGCCATGACCTTGGCGAGCATCTCCTTGAGCTTCTTGATGGTCTGCGAGGCGATGTCATTGCCCGCAGCGCCCGCGTCCGGCGCGGCCTGCGCCTTGCCCTGATCCTTTGCGCTCTGATTCACCGAACGCAGGTCCACGAGCGTCTTGTCGCCCAGTTGGCTGACGCCATCGCTCGCGGGCGCTTCGGAAATGCCATTCGGATTCGACGTGTTGGTCGTACCCGTGGCATTCGCGCTTCCGGCGGCCCCTGAAGCCGGCGTCGCGCTCGTTTGGCTGGCCGTATGGGTTGAATTGGCGGTCCCGGCCGGTTTCGTCCCGGCCTGCGCGGCCTGCGCCTTGTCGGCCTGCTGTTGCTGGATATGCGACTGCCAGATGTCGAGCATGCTGGACGTCGCGCTGCTCTTGGTCGGAATGATGATGGTCATGGAGGGGGGGACTCCGAGAAAATTAAGGCGTAAGGATATGAAAGTATTTACGGCATCCTTACCGCTTTCTTTAAAGCCCCCCCTTCCCGGAGCATCACGCCCGAATGGCGCGATACCCCACGTGCTCCAGATGCTCGAACCTCCCTTCGTCTTCGGTGTCGGGGCGGACGGCCGCGTCGTCGGCACGGTCATCGTCGGCGAGCGCCTCGAGACGAATCGCCGCATGAACGAGCGCGATGTGCGAGAACGCCTGCGGGAAGTTGCCGACCTGTCGCTCGTGCGTCGTGTCGTATTCCTCGGCCAGCAACCCCACGTCATTGCGCAACGACAACAACCGTTCGAAGAGCGCGCGCGCATCCGCGTGACGGCCGATCATCACCAGACAATCGACCATCCAGAAGCTGCACGCGAGGAACGCGCCCTCACCGGCCGGCAAGCCGTCGTCGACACGACTCGTGCGATAACGCTGCACCAGTCCGTCCTTCATCAGCTCGCGCTCGACGGCTTCGACGGTACCTATCACGCGCGGGTCGTCCGGCGGCAGAAAACCCACCAGCGGGATCATCAGCACACTCGCGTCCATCTCCGACGAACCGTAGGCCTGCATGAAGGCGTTGCGCGACTTGTCGAAGCCGTTCGCACAGACGTCGGCGTGAATCTCCTTGCACAGTTGCCGCCAGTGCGCCACCGGCCCCGGCAAGTCGAACCGCTCGGCCGACTTGATCGCGCGGTCGAACGCCACCCATGCCATCACCTTCGAGTAGGTGAAGTGCTGACGCCCGCCGCGCACCTCCCAGATCCCCTCGTCAGGCTCTCGCCACACGGTCTCGAGATGCGCCACGAGTTTCGTTTGCACTTCCCACGTGGCATCGTCCGGCGGCAGCCCGCCAAGGCGCGACTGATGCATGGCGTCCATCACCTCACCGTAGACGTCCAGTTGCAACTGCCCGACCGCGCCGTTACCCACGCGCACGGGCTTCGATCCTTCGTAACCGGGCAGCCAGTCGACCTCCCATTCCGGCAGACGCCGTTCGCCCGACAGCCCGTACATGATCTGCACCTGAGATGGCGCGCCCGCGACTGCACGCACCAGCCAGCGACTCCAGTCGCTGGCCTCGGTGTAGTAGCCGCCGAGCATCAGCGCCTGCAAGGTCAGCGTGGCATCCCTCAACCAGCAATAGCGATAGTCCCAGTTACGCTCGCCGCCCAACTGCTCGGGCAGCGACGTCGTGGGCGCCGCCACCACGCCGCCCGTCGGCACGAACGTGAGCGCCTTGAGCACGATAAGCGAGCGACGAATCGCGCTGGACCAGCGCCCGTCGAGCTGACAGCGATTGGCCCACGCGCGCCAGTAGCGCTCGGTATCGGTGAGCGCCGCGAGCGGGTCGATCTCGCGCGGATCGGCGTGGTGCGACGACACCCGCGAGAGCACGAACGGCACGGTCTCACCCGCCTTCACGTCGAAGCGCGCGCGCAGACTTCCCGGCACATCCTGAATCTCGACGGGGGTGCGCATCACGACCTTGTCCGGTCCGGCGATGAGCCGCATGCCGGGGCCCGTGGGATCGTCGCTGTCGAGTGGACGCGACCACGGCACCGACGCCCCGTAATCGAAGCGCAGAATCAACTCCATCGACATCGATACGGTACCGTGCACGCCCTTCACCAGACGAACGAGATCGGCCGCGCCATCGCGCAGCGGCATGAAGTCAATCACCGCGACGCAGCCTTCGACCGTTTCGAAGCGTGTCTCGAGAATCAGGGTGTCGTCGTGATAGCGACGGGTGCAGGTCGCACGCGAGTCGTCCGGGGCGATCTTCCAGCGGCCATGCTCCGGGCCGCCGAGCAAGGCGGCGAAACACGCCGGGGAATCGAAGTACGGCCAGCAGAGCCAGTCGATGGAACCGTCGCGCGCCACCAGCGCAGCGCTTCGGCAATCGCCGATCATTGCGTAATCTTCAATGCGTGCCGGCATGCTCACCTCGCGTTCGTGGGAGAAACGATATCCCGCGATGCACGCTTGGGCGATCGCGGAACTGCAAGCGCAGGAAGCCCCATGGTACGCGCGTCGTGCTCGCGCGACCATCGTGGGGGCGTGGAAGCCAGCGGTATGCGAGGGGTTGTGCCAAGGGTTCTGCCAAGGGTCATGCCTTCCCTCCTTACAACGTTGCCGTCGGGTCAGATGAATCGGTGGCCGACCACGCCATTGCCGCGGCCAGCTCAAAAAAACCGACCGACCACCGAAAGAGAAGTTCTGACGAATTTAGCTTCGAAGCGTCAACTCGCGGCGAATCCGCATGAGAGGCGCCGCGCATACATCATGCGTTCACCTCGGCCACGTCCGCCAGCACATGCACCGCCCCCTGTGCGACGAGATCGTGCACGTGCCCGGCATCGAAGCCGTATTCGGCCAGCACTTCGTAAGTGTGTTCGCCGAGCCGGGGCGCGGGACCGCCGGTGCATTTGGGGGTCTGCGAGAAACGAATCGGCAGGCCGATGCTACGCGTCGGGCCATCCAGCGGATGGACGGTTTCGACGACCATCTCGCGCGCCACGATCTGCGGGTGCGACACGGCTTCCGAAATCGGCAGCACCGGCCCGACCGGCATGCCGACGGCATCGAGCCGCTCGACCCAGCGCGCCGTGGTGTCGCGCATCAGATAAGCGGTGAGACGCTCGACAAGCGCCTCGCGATTCGCCGTGCGCCCGGCGTTGGTGGCGAAGCGGGGATCGCCGGCGATTTCGGGCGCGTCGAGCACCTGAAGCAGACGCTCGTAGTTCGCCTGATTCGCCGCGCCGATGTTGATCCAGCCGTCCTGCGTACGAAAGGCCTGGTACGGCGTGCTCGTCGGATTCGCGGAACCGAACTTCGGCGGATTTTCGCCGCTCGCGAAGAAATTGGCCGCGGCCCAGTACATCTGCTGAAAACCCGCTTCGAGCAGCGACGTGTCCACGATCTGCCCATCCCCCGTGCGCAACCGGTGCGCGTACGCCGCCGAGATGCCGAGCGCCGCCAGAATACCCGCGTTGATGTCCGCAATCGGCGAGCCCGCCTTGATGGGCGCCTGCCCCGGCTCGCCGGTCACGCTCATCAGGCCGGAGAGCCCCTGTGCAATCAGGTCGAAGCCGCCCTTGTCCGCGTACGGTCCCGTGCGTCCATAGCCGGAGATCGAGCAATAGATCAGGCCCGGGTTCGCCTCGCGCAGCGTTTCGTAGCCAAGGCCCAGCTTCTCCATGGTGCCTTTGCGGTAGTTCTCGGTGACGACGTCCGCACTCGCGAGCATTTTGCGCAGCACGGCGCAGCCGCCTTCGGTCTTGAGGTTGAGCGCGATGCCTCGCTTGTTACGGTTGAGCATCATGAACGACGCCGATTCGCCGTGCGAGAGAATCGGCGCGAACCGACGCGCATCGTCCCCGTCCATCTTCTCGACCTTGATGACGTCGGCGCCCATGTCCGCGAGCATCATGCCGCACACCGGCCCGGACATGATGTGCGACAGTTCGATCACTTTCACGCCCTGCAACGGGCCGGCCTTCTTCGTTTGCGCCACCTTCGTTCCTCCATTGGTCCCGGTCATGTCAGCGCCCCTCGAAAACCGGCATCGTCTTCGCGAGGAAGGCGCGGTAGCCGGCCTGAAAATCGGCCGTGCCAAAGCATGCGAATCCTTCGTCGATCTGTGCCGGCGTGAGCGGCTTGCCACTGACCAGTTCTCGTACGAAACGCTTGTGCCAGCGAGCCACGAGCGGTGCACCGGCGGCAATGCGCTCCGCACTCGCCAGGGCTTCGCGCGTCACGTCGGTGTCGGAGACCACACGCGTGACGAGGCCGATGCGCAGCGCTTCCTGCGCATCGAAAATCCGCCCTTCGAGCAGAATCTCGAGCGCCTTCGTCGGACCGAGCAGGCGCACGAGCCCGGACAACTCCGCGTGCGCCATCACGAGTCCCAGCTTGTTAATCGGTGCGCCGAAACGGCTCGACTCGCCACAGATCCGGATGTCGCAGGACGCCGCGATCTCCATGCCGCCGCCAACGCAAATGCCATGAATCATCGCGACGAGCGGCACCGGACAGTTCGCCAGCGCGTCGAGCGTGCGGTGCATGAGCGCACCGTAGGCCCGCGCCTTTTCGACATTGGCACGATCCGTCTCGAACTCAGCGATGTCGTTACCGGGCGCGAACGACTTCTCGCCCGCGCCGCGCAGCACGATGCAGCGCACATCCGGCGACTCGGACAACGTCAGGATGGTGTCCCCCAAGGCCTGCCACATCGGCTTGGTCAATGCGTTGAGCTTCTCGGGACGGTTGAGCGTGACCAGCGCGACTGCGCCAAGTCGCTCGGTCAGAACGGTCGATGCCACATTGCCTCCTTCAATCGCCGGCACGCACCCAATGTCGTCCGGTTTCGATTTTTTGGTATACCAATTTTCGTAAACGATAAATTTATCGATACGTCATTGGCAAGCAGCAATGCAAAAAATAAGGGTTAACATGGAAAACCAGGACATGGCGGATTGACGGACGATGACATCAACCTCAAAATTGGCATTCCATTTTTGCAATCCTCACGCATGACCACCTCTGCATCGCTGAATGCCGCAGCCTACGAAGCCCTGAAAGCGCGCATCGTGCGCGGCGACCTGCGTCCCGGCGCACCACTGTCCGAGCGCGCGCTTTGCGACGAACTGGCGGTATCGCGCACGCCGCTGCGCGAGGCGCTCAAGCGTCTGGCGAACGAGGGGCTGGTGGAGATTTCCGAGACACGCCGCGCGCGCGTAGCGCGGGTAAGCGTGGATGAGGTCGTGAATCTGCTTGCCGTGATGGCCGTGCTGGAAGGACTCTCGGGCGAGCAGGCGTGCGAGAAGGCGTCCGATGCGGATCTGAACGAGTTAGCGCGCTTGCAGGACGAGATGGAAGCCGCTTACGCACGCACCGATCATGCCGCCTACTTCGCGCTGAACCAGCAAATTCACCTGAGCATTCTGCGCATGGCGGATAACGGGCCGCTAGCAGAATACTTCCACAATCTCAACGCCCGGCTGCGCCACGTGCGCGAGCGTCTGACACCCACGCCTGAGCGCTGGCGTCAGGCCGTCGATGAGCATGCGGAGATGCTCGCGCTGATGCGTCGGCGCGATGGCAAACGTCTACGTACGCTGATGGAAGCTCACTTGCGCAGCAAGACCGACGCTTACGTTGCGGCGATGCTCAACGAAGGGCTCGTCAGCATGAGCCGCGCGGCCTGATTGCGCGCGGCCTTGTCCGGCATATCCGGCAGACTTGAAGCTTGCCGCCGCTCAGGCGGCAACGCGCACGTTCGCAAGCACCGCCGCGCACTTCGCCATGAGGTGAGCGCGCAGCAACCGGCCGAGCGCCACACCGTCTCGGCGATGCAGTGCGCGCAACATCTCGACGTGCTCGTCGATCGCACGTTCCCATTTGCCCGCGTGCAGATTGGAGCGAAAGCGCAATGCCTGAAGCCGGTGATTGACCGCCTGATACATCTGCGTGAGCGCGGGGTTGCGCGCCGCCGCATTGATGCGGTCGTGGATCCGTTGATTGCAGTCGAAGTAGCCGGGCAAATCGCCGTTTGCGTAGCAGGCGTCCATCGCGCTATGGAGTTCCTGAATCTCATCGAATTCGACCTGGGTGATGCGCTCGCAAGCCAGCTCGCCCGCCAGCGCCTCGAGACCGCTCAGCAATTCGAACGCATCGGCGATATCGCTCGCGGACAGCGTCACGACACGCGCGCCGCGATTGGGCAGCAGATCGATGAGACGCTCCACCGCCAGCATCTTCAACGCCTCGCGCAGCGGCGTGCGCGACACGCCCAGTTGTTCGCACAGTGCGCGCTCGTTCAGATGCGAGCCCGGCGGCAGCACGCCTTCGGTAATCATCTTGCGCAGACGGTCCATCACGGCGAGATGCAACGCCTGACGGCTAATCGGCTGGCTGGCCGCAACGTCGGGCGGATGGATGGTGTGATCGCGTACGGCGTTCAAAGTCACGGAGTGCATAGGCTTGCCCTGGTCATTCGTTTCGGAAGGAAAGACAACGACGGTACGCACAGCACTTTCGCAAGCGGCAACGATCACAGTCAGAGGTATGCCGCACACGAAATCACGCAATATTTCTCGGAATATTACTAATTATTACGAAATATTACGAGGATCGATTCTCGCAGATCGACACTGTTTTGACTACGTTATGTGGTGTTTTCACCGAGAAAGCGACAGGTTTGCGTCGCACCGCAACATCGCCTGAATTTTGTATACGATGTGTGGCGACATGCGACCGGCGACTGACCGGCGCATCGCCCTTCCCCTAGGAGATTCGCAAGATGTTCGAGACCCAACCCGCCGTCGAATCGCTGGCCCGCCTGCTGGCCGACACCCGTCGCGGCGACACGCCCATCGACTCGCCCGCCGCGGCGCTGCGGCCGGCCGACGCCAACGCCGCTTACGCCGTGCAATTGCGCACGCTGGATCTGCTCGGCGACACGATCGCCGCCTGGAAGGTCGGTGCGAAGACGCCGACGGACCTGCCGAACTGCGCACCGATCCCGGCGTCCGTGGTGAGCGACGCCGGTGGCGCGCTCGCGCTCGACGACTTCTTCCGTCCGGGACTCGAACTGGAGATTGCGTTCCGTCTGGCGCGCGATATCAAACCAGGCCGATACGACGAACGCGAGGCGATGATGTTCGTGGACGATATGCTCACCACCATCGAAATCACGGACAGCCGCTTTGCCGAGAAAGGTCTCGACAGCCGGTTCGCACTGGCCGATCTTCAGAACAACGGCGCGCTCGTGATCGGTAGCGGCCGCGGTTACGACGCCGGTTTCGACTACCTCAAGCCGAAGGCGGTCTTCACGCTCGACGGCCGTGACATCACCCCGGCAAAAGTCTTCAATACCGGCGGCGATCCGCGCGCCCTGCTCACCTGGCTCGTCAATCACAACGGCAAGCGCGGCATCACCATGCGCGCGGGCGCGATCATCACGTGCGGCTCGTACGTCGGCATGATCCCTGCCGCCGGCAAGGGTGAGTTGCGCGGCACCATCGAGGGCATCGGCGAAGTGGGCGTCACGCTGAAGTAAGCGCGCTCAAGTCTTTCCGGCGCGCCCGAAGCCCAGTCGCTTACTTGCTCAGCAACTCGGGCTTTGCGGCGCGTCCGTCTACCCCCGCCAGCATCTTCGGCGCCAGCAGCGCAATCGGCACGATGCACAACAGCCCGGCGCCCAGCGCCACCGGCAAGCTGATGCCGTGGGCGATCGCGCCGATCAGCACCGGTCCGATCAGCAAACCAAGATAAGCCAGACGCGCCATCACCGCGATGGCTTCGGCGCTCGCCATGCCCGCGCTACGCGCCACTTCCCCCGAGGCGGCGAACATCACCGGCATGACGTTCGACAAGCCCAGCCCCGCCAGCGCGAAGCCCGCAACCGCTGCGGCCGGTTCACGCCAGAACAGCGCGAGCAGCACCCCGCCGACACACAGCAGACTGCTCACGCGCAGCAACCGCGCCCCGCCCATGCGGGCACGCACGGGGTCGCCGCTGAAACGTCCGGCAGCCATGCCGACAGAGAACGCCGCATATCCGGCGCCGATCCACGCGCCCTGCGCCGAGACCACTTCGCGCATGTAGACCGCCGTCCAGTCGTACATGGCGCCTTCCACTACCAGCCCGAGGAACGCCAGCACGCCAAAGCCCGTAAGTTTGCGATGCAGTTGACGGCGCGACGCCTCGCTCAGTGCCGGCGGCGGCGTGTGCTTCACGCGAAACGCTTCACCATCGCTCCCGACCAGCGCTTCACCGGGCAACATGTCAGGCTGCATGAAGCGCGAGCCGACCACGATCACCACGGCGCAGCCGAGCGCCGCGAGGCCGAGGTGCCACTGCGGCGATCCGTGATGCGCGAGCCAGGCACCACCGACCAGCGCCCCCGCCATCCCGCCGAGACTGAAGCAGCCGTGCAACGACGCCATGATCGGTTTGCGGTAACGCGCTTCGAGCGTGGCGGCCTGCGCATTCACGGCCACGTCGTAGGTCGCGTTCGCCGCGCCGTAGAGTGCCAGCCATCCCACCAGCGCCCAATAATTCGGCATCGACAAAATGAAGGCGCTCGTGAGCGCGAGCGCGATCCCCGAATGCAGACTGGCGCGCTGACTGCCGGCGCGTCCGACCCAGCGGGCCATGCGCGACATCGTGACGATAGCGCCGCCGGCCACGGCAAACATCGCCACCGACAGGCTCGCATCGTTCAGGTCGAACATCGCCTTGACGGTGGGCACATGCACGCCCCACGTCGCGTAAAGAAATCCGCTGCAAAACAGCAATGCCATCGTTGCCGCGCGCGCAGGCCAAAAGCCCGTGCGCGGCTGCGCAATATCAGAAGTCATGGAAATTGGAGAAATGCAGACGTGACGCGGCAGAGACTTCTGCGTTGTCGTTTGATGAGGATGTGCGAGTCGCCAGCGTTGCGGAACTCGCAATCGATGTTGAGAATTTTAGCGCACTCTACGTGACAGTACAGTGCTCGTTTCGCAACATCGCGGCCGACGGACGTCGGTTACGCGTCAATGTGACGATGAAAAAAGCGGGATCGAGGCATGCATGACGACGCAGCGAACCGTGATGGGGCACGGTGCGCGAGTCTCATGGGCGCAATTCATCGGCGCAACTTATCCACCGTTTTTGTTCACAAAGCTGTGGACAACGAACGGAGCATGCTACCCAAGCGCTTGATCGGATTGAGGTTTTCGAGGGATACGATCAGACGGCGACACTCGCAGGCAAATCGCCTTCGAGTGTCGTCGGCTTATCCACAGATTTTGTGTTCAAGTCTGTGGACAAGTCCTTGATGAGGATAGGCAAGTCGTTGATTCGAATCGGGGATTCAGTTGACCACGCCCGCCGCAGCAGCTTGCGCCTGTTCGATGGCCAGCGCGAATCCCTTGTTACGCTCGCGCACCACACGATGAATCAGCTCCCACACGGTATGGGCGACAGGCGAAAGCGAGCGGTTCTTGCGACGTACCAGCACGATGTTGCGCTCGAAGGCGGGCAGCAACGGACGCACCGCCAGCGTGGAATTCTCCGGCAGCGGCAACGCCAGCGGCGGCAGCACGCTCACGCCCAGTCCCTCCTGCACCATGCGGAAGATGGTGCTCACGTGTCCCAGCTCCTGCGTGATGGTGCCCTGCACCTTCTGCGTCGTGAGCGCGCGATCGATCAGCGGACGGCTGCCCGAGCTCTGGTTGAGCAGCACGAGGTTTTCGCCCGAAAGCTCCGACCAATGCACGGCCGCCTGTGAGGCGAGCGGATGATCGGTACGGCACACGAGACAGAACGGCTCGCTCATCAGATGCTCGGTCGTCAGATCGTCGGCACCTTGCGGCGCCACCACGATACCGAAGTCGACGTCGCCCGCCCGCACGCTATCGAGCACCGCGCGTTGCATCTGGTCGACGAGCGCGAGTGCGATATCGGGATAGGTGGCCTGCGACGCCAGCAGCACGCGCGGCATCAGCGTCGCGGAGATGGTCGGCGCGGCACCGATGCGAACGCGTCCCGTCGTGCGCGCTTCGGCGCCGTGCGTCTGAAGCAGCGCAATTTCGAGCTCGTCGAGCACGCGATCGAGGTTGCTCGCGAGCGTGACGCCGGCATCCGTGAGCGCCACTTCGCGCGTCGTGCGATCCACCAGACGCAGGCCCAGTTGCCCTTCCAGTTCGTTGATGCAGCGGCTGATGGCCGGTTGTGTCAGGCCGATCTCGGCGCCCGCGCGGCTGAAGTTCTTGCTGCGCGCCACGACCATGAAGACCTTGAGTTGTCTCAGCGATACGTTCATGTTCCCTGCCAGTAAGTAGACCTACGAGCCATCGAAATGGCGAAGGCGCGCCGCACGCGGCGGCGCGCCCCGTACACGTCTTCGATCAGGCCGCCGCCTTGACCATTTCCTCGACGACCTTCTTCGCGTCGCCGAAGACCATCATGGTCTTGTCGAGGTAGAAGAGATCGTTGTCCAGCCCGGCGTAGCCCGCCGCCATCGAACGCTTGTTGACGATGATCGTCTTGGCCTTGTATGCCTCGAGAATCGGCATGCCGGCAATCGGCGATTGCGGATCGTTCTTCGCTGCCGGGTTCACCACGTCGTTTGCGCCGAGCACCAGCACCACGTCCGTCTGACCGAATTCGCCGTTGATCTCGTCCATTTCCAGAACCTGGTCGTACGGCACTTCGGCTTCGGCGAGCAACACGTTCATGTGACCCGGCATACGACCCGCCACCGGGTGAATCGCGTAGCGCACGTTCACGCCCTTCTCGACCAGCTTGTCGGTCAGTTCCTTGAGTGCGTGCTGTGCACGGGCCACAGCCAGACCGTAACCCGGCACGATCACCAGCGATTCGGCGTTGCTCATGAGGAACGCGGCGTCGTCAGGCGAGCCCGACTTGACCGGACGTTGCTGCTGCTCGCCACCCGCAGCGCCCGCACCGGCCTGTGCACCGAAGCCCCCCAGAATCACGTTGAAGAACGAGCGGTTCATTGCCTTGCACATGATGTACGACAGGATCGCGCCCGACGAACCCACGAGCGAACCGGCAATGATCAGCATCGGGTTGTTCAGCGAAAAACCGATACCGGCCGCAGCCCAGCCCGAGTAAGAGTTCAGCATCGAGACCACGACCGGCATGTCGGCGCCGCCGATCGGAATGATGATGAGCACGCCGAGCACGAAGGCGATGGCCGTCATGATGACGAACGGGGTCCAGCTCAGCGTAGTGAAGAACGCAATGCCGAAGCCGATCATCGCAATCGCCAGTGCCAGGTTCACCATGTGCTGGCCCTTGAACACGACCGGCGCACCCTGGAACAGACGGAACTTGTACTTGCCCGAGAGCTTGCCGAAGGCGATGACCGAACCCGAGAACGTGATCGCGCCGACGAACGTACCGATGAAAAGTTCGATGCGGTTACCCGGCGGCAAAGCTTCCCCTGCGGCGACGATGCCGAACGCAGCCGGCTCGGCCACAGCAGCGACCGCGATGCAGACAGCAGCCAGACCGATCAGCGAGTGCATGGCAGCCACGAGTTCCGGCATCTTCGTCATCTCGACCTTGCGAGCGACGTAGGCGCCGATACCGCCACCGACGACGAGACCCGCCAGAATCAGACCGAGGCCCGCATAGTTACCGCCCGACAGCTTGCGCAGTTCAAAGATCAGCGCCACGGTCGTGAGCGCGGCAATCGTCATGCCGATCATGCCGAACGCGTTACCGCGTCGCGCCATCTTAGGATTCGACAAGCCCTTGAGCGCCTGAATGAAACAGATCGACGCGACCAGATACAACAGCGTCACAAGATTCATGCTCATGTCAGTGCGCTCCCTTTGCTGCTTCGTCATTGGCGGCCTTGGCAGGCGCCTTATCCTTCTTCTTGAACATCTCCAGCATGCGCTGCGTGACGAGGAAGCCCCCGAACACGTTCACCGCCGCAAGTGCCACGGCCACGACACCCATCGTCTTGCCGAGGTTGCCTTCGGTGAGGCCGGCGGCGAGCATTGCGCCCACGATCACGATGGCCGAGATCGCGTTGGTCACCGCCATGAGCGGCGTGTGCAGTGCCGGTGTGACGTTCCACACCACGTGATAGCCGACGTACACCGCCAGCACGAAGATGATCAGGTTGATCACCGTGTGATTGATCAATTCCATGTTTGCGCTTCCCCTTTATGCCGCACGCAGCACCTGACCGTCGCGGCACATGAGGCACGCGGCGACGATGTCGTCGTTGGTATCGATGACGAACTTGCCTTCCTTGTCGATGACGAGCTTCAGGAAGTCCAGCACGTTACGGGCATAAAGCGCGGAGGCATCCGCCGCGACCATACCGGCGAGGTTGGTGTAACCGGCGATGGTCACGCCGTGGACCTTGACCACTTCGTCAGCCACCGACAGCGGGCAGTTGCCGCCGCCGTTGGCGCCACGTCCGGCCGCAAGGTCGATGATCACCGAGCCGGGCTTCATCGCCTTGACGGTGTCTTCGGCGATCAGCGTCGGCGCAGCACGCCCCGGGATCAGCGCGGTGGAAATGACGATGTCAGCCTGCGTAAGGCGCGTGTGGACCAACTGCGCCTGACGCGCAAGCCACGCCGCGGGCATCGGACGTGCATAGCCGCCCACGCCCTTGGCGATCTCACGTTCCTCGTCGGTCTCGAACGGCACGTCGATGAACTTCGCGCCGAGCGATTCGATCTGCTCGCGCACGGCCGGACGCACGTCCGAGGCTTCAATGACCGCCCCCAGACGCTTGGCCGTCGCGATGGCTTGCAAGCCCGCAACGCCAGCGCCCAGCACAACGAGACGCGCCGCCTTCACGGTACCGGCAGCCGTCATGAGCATCGGCATGAAGCGCTGATAAAGGTTCGCAGCGAGCATCACGGCCTTGTAACCGGCAATGTTGGCCTGCGAGGAGAGCACGTCCATGCTCTGCGCACGCGTGGTGCGCGGCGCGGCTTCAAGTGCGAAGCCGATGATGCCAGCGGCCGCCATGCGTGCGTTGTTCTCGGCATCGAACGGATTGAGCATCCCCACGACCACGGCGCCACGGCGCATCTGGCCGATCTCCGTGACCGACGGGGCACGCACCTTCAGCACCATCTCCGCACCGAACGCTTCGGCAGCCGTGCCGCTCGACGCGCCCGCCGCGACATACGCCGCATCGGGTACGCTCGCCGCCTCTCCGGCGCCATGCTCCACGGTGACGCGATGCCCTGCGCCCACCAGCTTCTTCACCGTTTCCGGTGTGGCCGCGACGCGGGATTCGCCGCCGGCCGTCTCCTTTGGAATGCCAATATGCATAGTTATTGTCTCGGGGTCTGAGCCCCTGTCGTGTTGTGAAACTCAGGCCGCAACGGCTCTCGGCGCCAGCATCGAACGACCTTCATTGGCCGCTTCGAAGCAACGCACCTTGGTGCAGTGAATCAGGTCGCAAAGGAATTCCGGTTCGTAGGCGCGCAGCAGGTGCGGCTGATGGCCATCGAGGTAAGCCCCGATCAACACCAGCTCGGCCATGCGCAACGCCTGCGCCGAAGCGCCTTCGAGATACGCCAGCGGCAAATCCTGGTTACCAGTGGTGTGCAGCAAACGGGTGTAGGTGTGGTTATCCCAATACCAGTCCAGACCCAGTTCGACGAATGCGTTGTTGAACGCATGCAGATGAGCGTTGGCAACCGGTGCCAGGGCGGCGGGTTTGATGTGCGTTTCGATGACCGACATGATGGCGTCTCCCAAAGAGTGATCGTCCAAACCCGCGTGGCGCCTGACGTAAGCGCGTTGCCTTTGCTGGTTCTCGCCGGGCAATTTGCCTGGCGTTTCACCGGCCGTTACGCGCTGCTTCTACATTTTTCGCTTTGTCGTCACACCACTTTCATGCGGGCTGCCATTGCAGATTACGCAGCCCGACATATAAAAGACAGTTAAAGTTAATTATGCAAACCATCAACGATTACTTATACTTCGCGAAGACGGTGGTGCGAACACACGACACGTCGTAGCGCATCGCTCACCTCCTTCCCAAACGAACCTCCGCCGCATGAAACACGCCACGCTCCGCCAGTTGAAAGTCTTCGAAGCCGTGGCGCGCCATCTGAGCTTCTCGCGCGCCGCCGAAGAACTTCACCTCACGCAACCGGCCGTCTCGACCCAGGTCAAGCAACTTGAGACACACGCCGGACTTCCGCTCTTCGAGCAACTGGGCAAGAAGATCTTCCTGACGCCGGCAGGCAACGAAATGCTGCATTACAGCCGCGCGATCATTGCGCTGTTCCGTGAGACCGAAGAGGCGATGGATCACCTCAAGGGCATTACGGGCGGCAAGCTCAACGTGGCCGTCATCAGCGCAGGCGACTACTTTTTCCCTCGCCTGCTCGCCGCATTCACCGTGCGCCATCCTGGCGTCACCCTCAATCTCACGGTGCATAACCGCGAGGAACTGCTGCATCAGCTCACCGAAAACCTGACCGATCTGGCGGTGATGGTGCGTCCGCCCCACGAAATCGATACGATCAACGAAGCCTTCGCGCCGCACCCGTACATCATCGTGGCGCCGCCCGGCCATGCATTGGCCGGTCAGAAACAGATTCCGTTTTCACGGCTGGCGCAAGAACCGTTCATCAGCCGCGAGCGCGGGTCCGACACCTGGAATTCCCTGCAAGACGCCTTCGGTCATCGCACCCAGCAACTGAAGATCGCGATGGAGATCGCCAGCACCGAAACCATCAAGCAGGCGGTGATTGCAGGCATGGGCGTCAGCTTCCTGTCCGCACACACCGTCGGCATGGAGTTGCAGACGGGTCAGTTGACGGTGCTCGACGTGCAGGGCTTTCCGGCGTGGCAAAGCTGGTACGTCGTGCATCGCCGCAGCAAACGGCTGCCGCCGGTCGCGCTCGCCTTCCGTCAGTTCCTGCTCTCCGAAGGCGCCGCGTTGATCGACTGCATGATGGCCTACAAAAGCCCCGTGCCGCCGCCCGCAGGCAGCGACACGAAATAGGTCCCATCATTTGTCATGCCCGGGCAGATCGTTCCGGTCTGCCGAATGAAAAAGGGCGATCGACTCAGGCCATTGCCACCCCGGCCGACCACCGTGAAATCGGTTGCTCGCGATGCAGATCGCGCCCTGCGATCTGCCATCTGCGGTATGTATGCCGGACTCAGCCGCCCATGCGGTTGGCCAGCGTGCCCAGTCCGTCGATGCTCACTTCCACCAGCGCGCCTTCTTTCATCGAGCCCACGCCGATCGACGTGCCGACCGCGATCACGTCGCCGGGCAACAGCGTCATGTCCTGCGACAAACGCGCGACGAGTTGCCACGGATTAAAGATCATGTCGGCGAGCGGATAGCGCTGACGCTCGGTGCCGTCGAGCGTCGTGACGAGTTCCGCCTCGCGCCAGTCGAAGTCCTCGGCGATGACCGGGCCGAGGCAGCCGAACGTGTCGAAGCCTTTCGCGCGCGTCCACTGCGCGAAGTTGCCGTCCTGCTCGATGATTTCAGCGGCCGTGACGTCGTTGACCAGCGTGTAACCGAGGATGTAGTCGCGTGCCGCTTCCTCGCTCACGTGGCTCGCGCGCTTGCCGATCACGATGCCCAGTTCGCCCTCGAAGACGATCTTCCCGGCATACGAGGCCGGACGGCGAATCACGCCCTCGGGACCGTTGAGCGTGGTGGCGGGCTTGATGAGAAACAGCGGATGCGACGGCGCGGCCTTGCCGAGCTTCGCGCCGAGCGCGTGAAAGTTGTTCCAGAGCGCCACGATTTTCGAGGGCTCGCAGGGACACAGCAGATCGACCGCGTCGCGCGCAATCGTTGCGCCCGTGGCGACGGGTTGATCGTAAAGATCGCCGCGATGTTCGAGAATGTGATCGCCCTGCAACAGGCCAAAGCCGATGCGGCCATGTGCGGTCTTGAAACGGGTCCAGAGCTTCATGCGTTTGCCATTCCTGTAGCGGTGAGGCGGCACGGCAGCGGCTGCCAGGCGCGCGCCTCACACGATGTCTTGAAGTCATTCACATCTGCCTCTTGCAGACACTTGCGACACTTTCGATTCGGGGCGGCCACTTGTCCTTTGCCGCGCCTGCTTGCGTGCTTAACGTTGCGTGCTTAACGTTGCATGCTTAAGGGCGTGAGGTCGAGAGGTCGAGAGGTCGAATCCCCCGCGTGCGTCAGACCGCGCCGACTTCGCGCAGCGCCGAGATCTGCTGCGCGCTGTAGCCGAACTCCGAGAGCACGTCGTCGGTGTGCTCGCCGAGCAGCGGCGAACGCTCCACATTCGTGGGGCTGTCCGAGAGCTTGATCGGGTTACCGACGGTCAGGTACTTGCCGCGCTTCGGGTGATCGACTTCGACGATGGTGCCGGTCTCGCGCAGCGACATGTCTTCGGCGATTTCCTTCATCGAGAGGATCGGACCGCACGGAATGTCGTACTCGTTGAGAATGCCCATGACTTCGAACTTGGTCTTCGTCACGGTCCACTGTTCGACGGTGTCGAAGATCTCGCGCAGACGCGGCAAACGCGCGCGCGGCGTGGCGTAATCCGGATGCTCGACCCACTCGGGCTTGCCGATCACCTTGCAGATCGAACCCCACACCGGGGCCTGCGTAATGAAGTAGATGTAAGCGTTCGGGTCCGTCTCCCAGCCCTTGCACTTCAGGATCCAGCCCGGCTGGCCGCCACCCGAGGCGTTACCGGCGCGCGGCACCGCATCGCCGAATTCGCCGTTCGGGTACTGCGGATACTCTTCCATCACGCGTGCACGCTCCAGACGCTGCTGGTCGCGCAACTTCACGCGGCACAGGTTCAGCACGCCGTCCTGCATGGCGGCGAGCACGCGCTGGCCCTGACCGGTCATCGTGCGCTGATACAGCGCCGTGACGATGCCCAGCGCCAGATGCAGACCCGTGCCGGAATCGCCGATCTGCGCGCCCGTCACCATGGGCGGGCCGTCGTCGAAACCGGTCGTGGAGGCGGCGCCACCAACGCACTGCGCCACGTTCTCGTACACCTTGCAGTCCTGATACGGACCGGGACCGAAGCCCTTGACCGAGGCGACGATCATGCGCGGGTTGAGCGAGTGAATGTGTTCCCAGGTGAAGCCCATGCGATCGAGGGCGCCCGGTGCGAAGTTCTCCACGAGCACGTCGCAGTCGCGAATCATGCGCTCGAGCACTGCCTTGCCTTCCGGATGCTTCGTATCAAGCGTGATCGAACGCTTGTTGCTGTTGAGCATCGTGAAGTAAAGGCTGTCCGCGTCGGGAATGTCGCGCAGCTGATCGCGCGTAACGTCGCCGTGACCCGCGCGTTCGATCTTGATCACGTCCGCGCCGAACCAGGCCAGCAACTGCGTACACGTTGGCCCGGACTGCACATGCGTGAAGTCGAGAATGCGCACACCTTCGAGTGCCTTTCCCATGGTTTGTCTCCTCCTGATGCGACGGCGTTTATGTAATGGGTATGCGAGGTGCGCCTCGAAAAACACGTGAGCGCCATGCCTTTCGATTGCAGCAATATCGCGAGCCTCGCCGGGTCTGACGCAGGTCGTCGCCTCTTCGGGCGCCATCATCTGCGTCGATCGAATGTTGTGATATACGGTATTTCATACACGATATTTTATCAACGGCTTTTTGTTGCCGATGCGTTTTGCTGTGTCGCGGCATTTCTGGATCGAAATCGCCGAGAAGCCTATGAATAAAGGGACTCTGCATTGCAACAAGTCTGGAATTACCCCATCGAGCTAGGGGTTTACAGGCATGTGTCACCGCGATGAAAGTCAGGCGATCGATCAGAGAGAGTTATCAATACTCTTTAAATATATTGAATACAAAATACTTATTAGTCGCGCGGCTCGCCGGTTCCTTCGCTTAAAAAGCAAAAAAGCACCGGTGCGCATCTACGCATCGGTGCTTCTTTTCCATCCGCGGCGAACGCGCTACGTCGGCTAACGCCGTCTCATACGCTTCACCAGGCTCACGACTTGCGCGGGCTCGTCATCGTCACGAGGGTCAACTCGCCGTCGCGGCCAGCTTCGCTTCGAGTTCGGTCACGCGCTTGCGCAGCTGACGGTCCTCCTGAAAACGCGCCGTCTCGTCGCGAATCACGGCGACGATGCCGGTCACCTCTCCCGCCGCGCCATGCAGCAAGGCCACGGTGAACGCAATCGACATGGCACGGCCATCCTTGTGCGCGGCCGGCACCTTGAGCAGATCGCTACCGTACTTCGTCTGCCCCGTTTCCATCGTCTTGGCATAGCCCTCGTTGTGACGCGCGCGCAGCCGGTCGGGAATGATGATATCGAGCGGCTGCCCGACAGCCTCCGCCGCCGAGAAGCCGAACATCTTCTCCGCGCCCGAATTCCACAGCGTGATGATGTTCGTGGGGTCGGCGACGACAATGGCGTCGCCTACGACCTGCACCAGTTGATTGACGTCGACGGATGCGCTCATGGTGTCTCCAATAATCTTATGGGGGAAATGCGATGGTCACGATTGGCATCGATGCCAAACATGCCAATAAATTACATCAATTAGAGGACAGCACGGTCCCGAAAATAAAAATGGGTGCAGGCTCCGCACGGAACCGCACCCATGGGCACCTCACCTGCGGCCGCGTACACCGTTACCGCCCGAAGGCGGCAACGGTGAGTGCGGCATGACAGCGTTTGCCTGACGGCTAACGACTGAGCGAACTCAGACCGAACGTGCTGCGTGCAGATTCGCGATCTGGTCCTTGCTGTAACCCAGCTCGGACAGGATCTCGTCGGTGTGCTCGCCCAGCAGCGGCGAACCCGTGATTTCCGGCTTCAGACCCGAGAACTTGATCGGGCTGCCGACGGTCAGGTACGAACCACGTTCCTTGTGCGGCACTTCCACGATCGTGCCCGAAGCGCGCAGCGACGGATCGTTGGCGATTTCCTTCATGGACAGCACCGGTGCGCACGGAATGTCGAACTTGCGCAGGATGTCGACCGCTTCGTACTTCGTCTTGTCGGCCAGCCAGGCTTCGATGGTCGCAAAGATGTCGAAGATGTGCGGTTGACGGGCTTGTGCCGTGGCGTAGTTCGGATCGCTGATCCACTCCGGCTTGCCCAGTGCGCGGCAAATCGGCTCCCAGGCGTGACCCTGGATCGTGAAGTAGATGTAAGCGTTCGGGTCCGTTTCCCAGCCCTTGCACTTGAGCACCCAACCCGGCTGACCGCCACCGCCGGCGTTACCGCCACGCGGCACGACATCGCTGAACTCGCCATGCGGGTACTGCGGATACTCTTCGAGGTAGCCGACACGGTCCAGACGCTGCTGGTCGCGCAGCTTCACGCGGCACAGGTTGATGACCGAATCCTGCATCGAGACGGCCACCTTCTGACCACGGCCCGTCTGACCACGGCCGATGAGTGCCGTCAGAATACCGATGGCCAGGTGCATGCCGGTGTTGCTGTCGCCGAGCGCTGCGGCCGACACCGTGGGGGGGCCGTCCCAGAAACCCGTCGTCGAAGCAGCACCGCCTGCGCACTGCGCCACGTTTTCGTAGACCTTCAGGTCATCGTAGTGGTGGCCGTCCGAGAAGCCCTTGACCGATGCCACGATGAGCTTCGGGTTCAGTTCGTTCAGACGCTCCCACGTGAAGCCCATGCGGTCCAGCGCGCCCGGGGCGAAGTTCTCGACCAGAACGTCCGATTCCTTCACGAGCTTCTCGAGCACTTCCTTGCCTTCCGGCGTCTTCGTGTCCAGCGTCAGCGAGCGCTTGTTGCTGTTGAGCATCGTGAAGTACAAGGCATCGGCGTCGGGGATGTCGCGCAACTGGTTACGCGTCACGTCGCCCGAACCCGGGCGTTCCACCTTGATCACGTCAGCGCCGAACCATGCCAGCAGCTGGGTACAGGCCGGGCCAGCCTGCACGTGCGTGAAGTCGATGATCTTGATTCCTTCGAGGGGTTTGCTCATGTCATGTCTCCTTGATTGACTCAGCACTTACTTTTTCATCGCCGCGCTTTGCGGGTTCAGATTCGTCAGACGACCGCTTTCGGTACCGGCAGATTCGTCGATCACAGCGTTGATCAGGCTCGGCTTGCCCGCAGCGATGGATTCCTCCAGCGCCTTGATAAGCTCGGCCGGCGTGGTCACGTTGTAGCCAATGCCGCCGAAGGCTTCGATCATCTTGTCGTAGCGCGCACCCTTGACGAACACCGTCGGGGCCACGTCCTTGCCGCCCGTCGGGTTGACGTCGGTGCCGCGATACACGCCGTTGTTATTGAAGATGATGGTGGTGACCGGCAGGTCGTAACGGCAGATGGTTTCGAGTTCCATGCCGCTGAAGCCGAAGGCGCTGTCACCTTCGATGGCCACGACCGGCAGACCGCTGGTCACGGCCGCGCCGATGGCGAAGCCCATGCCGATGCCCATCACGCCCCAGGTACCCGAGTCGAAGCGCTTGCGCGGCTGGTACTGGTCGATGATCGCGCGGGCATAGTCGAGCGTGTTCGCGCCTTCGTTGACCAGGTTGATGTCCGGGTGCTTCTTCAGCACGTCACGGATCGCGCCGAGCGCGCTGTGGAAGTTCATCGGCGACGGATTCTGGGCAAGCGTTGCCGCCATCTTCGCCAGGTTCTTGTTCTTGCGTTCTGCAATCGCGCCGGTCCATTCGGTCGACGGCTTGCCGAAGTTAGCATCCACGCCGGCGAGCAGTGCCTTGACGCACGAACCGATGTCACCGATCACAGGTGCCGCGATCGCCACGTTGCTGTCGATTTCCGTCGGCGAGATGTCGATCTGCACGAACTTCTTCGGCGCCGAACCCCAGGTCTTGCCCTTGCCGTGTGCGAGCAGCCAGTTCAGACGCGCGCCGATCAGCACGACGACGTCGGCTTCTTGCAGCACGAACGAGCGCGCGGCCGATGCCGATTGCTCATGCGTGTCGGGCAGCAGGCCCTTGGCCATCGACATCGGCAGGTACGGAATGCCGGTCTTCTCGATCAGGGCGCGAATGTCTTCGTCGGCCTGAGCATACGAAGCGCCCTTGCCCAGCAGAATCAGCGGACGCTTGGCGCCCTTGATGACGTCGAGCGCGCGCTGGACGGCGTCTTGCGCCGGGATCTGACGCGGTGCGGCGTCGATCACGCGGATCAGCGAATCCTTGGCCTTCTGGGCGTCGATGGTCTGCGAGAGCAGCTTGGCCGGCAGATCCAGATAGACGCCGCCCGGACGACCGGACACGGCAGCACGGATCGCACGGGCCAGGCCGACGCCGATGTCTTCGGCATGCAGCACGCGGTAAGCGGCCTTGCAATACGGCTTGGCCGCATTGAGCTGATCCATTTCTTCGTAGTCGCCCTGCTGCAGGTCGACGATCTCACGCTCGCTCGAACCGCTGATGAGAATCATCGGGAAGCAGTTGGTCGTCGCGTTGGCGAGTGCCGTCAGGCCGTTCAGGAAGCCCGGTGCGGACACCGTCAGGCAGATGCCCGGCTTTTGCGTCATGTAGCCGGCGATAGCGGCGGCGTGACCTGCGTGCTGTTCATGGCGGAAGCCGATGAAGCGCAGGCCTTCGGCTTGCGCGAGGCGAGCCAGATCGGTGATGGGAATCCCCACCAGACCGAAGATGGTGTCGATGTCGTTCGCTTTCAGGGCATCGATGACCAGATGGAAGCCATCGGTCGTTGCTGCCTCGGACACGATGTTCGCGTGTCGGCTGTTGTCTTCGAGCGTGTCGTTTTCCGCCTTGCCGACTGGCACGGTCATCGCAATGGACATAATTCTCTCCTCCAATTTTTCCGGTTTCAGTGTTGCGTCGTCTTGTCTGACGATTAGTGGGTATTCCTGTACTGCTTCTCTACTTGTCCTTCCGGTCGTGCAATCGGGCCTTCAGTCATTCAGGGCCCGGATTGCACGCCGGTGAGACATGTTCCTAATCAAGCCAGCCAGTCTGCTTCCTGCTTAGTACTGCTTAACGTCAAGCTGACGTATCGAGTTCGCCTTACGTGGTGCTGCGGCTCAGGTCCGCGGCACGAGCGGTCGGCTCGTTCGACTCCGCCTTGTAGTCGCTGGCGTAACGCTGTGCCAGACGGGCACGCATCGGCTTGAGGACAAACAAGGCAAGGAAGGCCGCGAAGGCGTTCATGGCGCAAGCGATCATGAACACGGCCTGCCAGCTACCGGTCGACGTGGTGATGATGCTCGAGAAAGGCACCAGCAACGCGGCCGTCCCCTTCGCGGTGTACAGCATCCCCGCGTTGGTAGCGGCGTACTTCGAACCATACGTATCGGCACAGGTCGCCGGGAACAAGCTGTAGATCTCACCCCAGGCGAAGAACACCAGGCCGGTCAGGATCACGAACGCCACCGGGTGCTGGCCGAACTTTGCCAGTGCGTAAATCCCCGCGGCTTCCATCGCAAAGGCGATGAACATCGTGTTTTCCCGTCCGATCTTGTCCGAGATCCAGCCGAACACCGGACGCGTCACCCCGTTGAGCACACGGTCGATGGCCAGTGCGAAGGTGAGTGCGGGCAGCGTGAGGCCGAGAATCGAGACCGGCGCCTGATCCAGACCGTAGTCCTTGGCGATCGGGCCGAGCTGAGCCGTGGCCATCAGACCGCCTGCGGCCATCAGCACGAACATCAGATACATCATCCAGAACACGGGGGAGCGCATGACTTCCGTCGGCTTGGCGTTGTAGCGCATTGCGCCCGGCGCCAGCTTCTTGAGCGCTTCGATCGATGCCGGCGGGTTGGCAAGCGCCAGACCCAGCAACAGCACGATGATCCCCTGGCCCAGACCGAAGGTCAGGAACGTGTTCTCGTAGCCGCTCGACTTGATCATGTTGGCGATCGGTACCACGGTCAGCGCCGAACCCGCGCCGAAACCGGCAGCGGTCAGGCCCGCGGCAAGACCGCGGCGATCCGGGAACCACTTCAGTGCGTTACCCACGCAGGTGCCATACACCGCACCAGCGCCGACACCGCCCACGGCCGCTGCGAAATACAGCATCGGCAGCGAAGACGCATAGGCGTTGAGCACCCATGCAATACCGCACAACAGACCGCCACCGACGACCACCGGGCGCGGGCCGAACTTGTCGACCAGATACCCTTCGATCGGCACCAGCCAGGTTTCCGTCACGACGAAAATCGTGAACGCCACCTGAATGGCCGTACGGCCCCAACCATACTTCTCATCGATCGGGTTGACGAACAGCGTCCACCCGTACTGCAAGTTGGCGATCATCGCCATGCAAATCACGCCGAACACGAGCTGAACCCAAGGGCTCGCGAACACGGATTGTTTGCCGTGTTGATTTGTCGTCTCCACTTTGTACCTCCTCCATCGGTTTTCAGTTGTTTGGCAGCTTCACAACAACAACACCTTCCGGATGGGGTCTATGCCCCCTGGGTATGCTTTACGAGGTCTTGGCCTCGTCGACTTGTCTCTAATGCTTACGGGTCCATTGCATTTCCCGTAAATATACCGAACGAAATATACGATATATCAGATATAAGTCAACACTAATTTATTGCTGTCCTCGTTTTCCTCCTCGCGTGCCGAAGTCGTTTTCGTCCATTGCAGCGACAACAACTCCGGCACGCGAGGCACTGTTCTAAGTGGCGGCTAGATACAGTAACGCAACTGTAGGACGGAGCGGCGCAACAACGCAATGCGAAAACACTAAGGAGTTAACCTGATCCGGGAACCTTACCCAACAAGGCGTTCAAGCCTTTTATATCGGGCTCCTTGGGATTTTTTAAAACGAGCACAAGGCGATATTCCTGTTATTTTTTCTCACAAGAAGTGCACTCCTCTCTCGCACCGCATCCGCTGTAACACACCGTAATAATTCGTTTGCCGGCCTGTGCCGGGCATTTCATAAATGCAATTGATCACCGCAACGCTCACACATGCGAAACACCGTTTTTCGGGCGTCTGCGGGGAAACCATGAGACCCAATACCCCAACAAGGCTTGGCGCTATTCTCCTTGTGATATACGATATACAACATTTGGTATTAGAAGAATAAAGAGAACACAAGCGGCCAGTACCAGGCCCAGGTTTCGATTCACTTTGGAGGGAGAGACTTCATGAAGATCTGCATCTATGGCGCTGGCGCCATCGGCGGCTATCTCGGCGTGCAACTCGCGCGCGCCGGAGCCGATGTCAGTCTGGTGGCGCGCGGACCGCATCTGGCGGCCATGCGCGAGAACGGACTCAAGCTGCTTATCGATGGCGAAGAGCGTGTCGCTCATCTGCGCTGCACGGACGATGCCCGCGAGCTCGGGCATCAGGATTACGTGATCATCGCGCTCAAGGCACACTCGGTCCCGTCGGTCCTCGACGCAATGCAGCCGCTGATCGGTCCGAATACGGCCGTGGTCACGGCCGTGAACGGCATTCCCTACTGGTACTTCTATAAGCACGGTGGCGCGCTCGAGGGCACGACGCTCGAAAGCATCGATCCGGGCGGCCGTCAGTGGCGCGAACTCGGCCCCGAGCGTGCGATCGGCTGCGTGGTCTATCCGGCCACGGAAGTCGTTGCACCGGGGGTGATCCAGCACGTCTACGGCAACAAGTTCCCGCTCGGCGAAGCCAGCGGCGAGCGCAGCGAGCGCGTGGAAAAACTCTCGCAAATGATGATTGCCGGCGGGCTCGATGCACCGATTCGCGAAAACATCCGCGACGAGATCTGGCTCAAGCTGTGGGGCAACCTCTGCTTCAACCCGATCTCCGCGCTCACGCACGGCACGCTCGACATCATCGCCAGCGATCCGGGCACCCGCGCCGTGGCGCGCGCCATGATGCTCGAAGCCAAAACCATCGGCGACAAGTTCGGCGTGCACTTCCGGGTGGATGTCGAGCGCCGCATCAATGGCGCAGGCGCCGTCGGTGCGCACAAGACGTCGATGCTTCAGGATCTCGAGCGCGATCGCGCGATGGAAATCGATCCACTGGTGTCCGTCGTGCAGGAGATGGGCCGGCTGGCCAATGTGCCCACGCCGACGCTCGACGTCGTGCTGGCCCTCATCAAGCAGCGCGAATTCATGACGAAACCCGATGCGGTCGCAGCGGCGCAGGAGCGTCTGGCCAAGGCGGCTTAAGGGGCATAAGCGGCATAAAGCGACATAAAACGGCAGTGCCCGTCGTGAGCGGTATCTCGGCATTTTGGTCATCGCCAACATCACCCGTGATATCGCGCCAACGCAGGCAAGCCTGCTTTTCCCGGCGTCGGTCGACGCCGGCGTTGTTTCCAGGAGACACCGGACGCGCAACGCAAATCATCGCGCCTCACCGGATGACTCACTGACTATTTATATAGAGGGCGACGTGACGGGACCGGAAAATCCCACACGAACCGCACCCTGCAATCGCTCACACGCGCCGCCACCGGACCTCCGGTCGCGGCCGATTTTTTGCCGGAAACACGGCCTTTGTCCGGGACATGCAGGCATTACCGGATGTGGTTTCGCGGCAACGCAATAACGTGCATTTGCCCCACCCCGAAAGCGTGATCCGAACCATCGAAAACTGCGTGCGCCCCTGGCGTCCCGAAATCCACATCATTGCAAGCCAGACGGGCTTCCGAGGAGGTTCATCGCCATAACCGACCTGATCCGACCCGCCCAGCACTATCGGAAAAAGAGACAAATCCGAGCCGTGTAAGCGCAGCGTGACGTGAAGAACGTCCCGAAAAACGATGAATTTTGATATTCGGTATGTGGTATATCTTGAGACTTGTTGCGGCGCGACATACAATGCAAAGCAAGTTCTCCCCCACATTACTACTCGTCAACTTTTATCTGGAGTCTCACCATGTTAGTCGCTGCCCTTACTCTGCTTGCCCTGGCTTCCGCCCTCGCCGCCGGTGTCGCGATGGTTCATCTGTTCGTCGCTCTGCCCGCCAAGATGCTCGAAAAGGCCGAAACGAATGGCCGTTTCGCTTACCTGGCGGAAACCACGCAGGCAAACGAATCGGGTAAACTCGTCACGAAGCCGGCCACCATCGTGGGGCAGCAAGCATTGCGCCTCTGAAGGGGCCGTAATACCTAGGAGACTATTGCATGTCCCTGATCACCCCAACTCCGGTGCGCGTGACGCCACTCGCACTGGAGCCGATCGACACCACTACGAGTTTTCGTAATCAGGCGTATGCGCTGCTGAAAAAAGCCATCGCCGACGCGGACATCTATAACCAGAAGGAAGAAATTCGCCTGGATGAGCGCCAGCTCATCCAGGTGCTTGGCGTTTCACGCACCCCGATTCGCGAAGCCATGACCTTGCTGGAACAAGAAGGTTTTCTCCGCACGGTGCCACGCCGGGGCATCTTTATCATCCGCAAGACCAGGCGCGAAATCGTGGAGATGATTCAGATGTGGGCCGCCCTCGAAGGGATGTCCGCGCGTCTGGCCACGCTGAATGCGAGCGACGAAGAGATCGCCAAGCTGCGTCATCTGTTCGACGAGTTCGTCAATGCGCCGCCGACCGATCACATCGAAGAGTATTCGGACGCGAACATCGACTTCCACCAGGCACTGATCAATCTCGGCGGCTCGCAAGCGATCGCCAACACGATCAAGAACCTGTTCATTCACGTGCGCGCCATCCGCAAGGTGACGATCGCTCAGAACGACCGGGCAGCGCGCTCGATCGTCGATCACCTGAAGATCATCACCGCGCTCGAAAAGCGCGATACGGAACTCGCCGAGAAGCTCGCGCGGGACCACACCCTCGGGCTGGCCGCCTTCGTCGAAGAACACTGCGACTTCCTCGAATAAGCGACTGACCGCTCTGAGCGCTCAACCGGCACACCTGCGCGCCGCGTAAAAAAGCCAGCGACACCTCACGGTCGCTGGCTTTTTTCTTTGGCTCGCCCCACGCGTTCGCACGCCTCTGCGGCGTGACGTTTGCACCGTCGCCATCCCCTGTCGCGCATCGCCTTTCCCCGCGTATTTCTCCCTCCCGGAACTCCGGGTAAACGATCCTGCAAATCCGCTTGCCGAGCTATTGCACGTATACCGTATATGATATATCGTGTTTCACATACTGACCGAAGGTTGACGAAGTAAGCAACGGGCGAGAGGCCGAGCCCGTGCGACATATGGTGGGGGCTATGTGTCGCACGTTCATGCGGCGTCGCGCTGATCGCTAGACCCGAGCAGCGTCGCCGCATGCGACCAATGGGTCTCTCGCCCCGGGGCAGGAAAAGAACATATAACCACCCTCAGGTGCGCGGTTCCCCTCAGTGCACCAAACAGGAGACATCAGCCATGCGCGAGGCTTTTTCCATCGCGACGGTGCAAGCGATTCTGGACGCTCATGCAGCTCAGGAAGGCCCCCTTCTGCCGATCTTCCATGACGTTCAGGAAGCTTTCGGCTACGTTCCCCCGGATGCCGTGTCCGTCATCGCCAACGCCCTCAACCTGTCTCGCGCCGAAGTGCATGGCGTGATCACGTTCTATCACCACTTCCGCACCAGCCCGCCGCCGCGACACGTCGTTCAGATCTGTCGCGCCGAGGCGTGTCAGAGCATGGGCGCCGATGCACTCGTGGCTCACGCCGAGCGCGTGCTGGGTTGCGCGATGCACAGCCACAGCGGCGATGTCGCACTCGAACCCGTGTTTTGCCTCGGGCAGTGCGCCACCTCCCCCGCCATCACCATCGACGACAAGCTGCACGCGCGCGTCACCCCCGAGAAATTCGACCGTCTGGTCGCCCGCGCCAAGGATGCCGTATGAGCCAGTCCCCGAACGCCAGCAAGGTGCGCCTCTATCTGCCGCGTGACTCCGCCGCCCTCGCGCTGGGCGCCGACGAAGTCGCCGAAGCCATCACGGCACAAGCCGCCGAGCGCGGCATCGACATCGAGCTGGTGCGCAACGGCACGCGCGGCATGCTCTGGCTCGAACCGCTGCTCGAAGTCGTCACGCCCGCCGGTCGTGTCGCTTACGGTCCGGTCGAGGTCGATGATGTCGCCAGCCTGTTCGACGCCAACGTCACCGCTGGCGGCGATCATCCGCTCGCCCTTGGCCTGACCGAAGAGATTCCGTACTTCAAGAAGCAGGAACGTCTGACGTTCGCCCGCGTGGGCATCACCGATCCCGTCTCGGTCGACGACTACGTCGCGCACGACGGCTATCGCGGTCTGCGCAACGCGCTCGCACTGGACGGCGCGGCCATCGTCACGCAAGTCACCGACTCCGGCCTGCGCGGTCGCGGCGGTGCAGCGTTCCCGACCGGCATCAAATGGAAGACGGTGCTGAACACGCCGGCCGCGCAGAAGTACATCGTCTGCAACGCCGACGAAGGCGATTCGGGCACCTTCGCCGACCGCATGTTGATGGAAGGCGATCCGCTCGTACTCGTGGAAGGCATGACGATTGCCGGTGTCGCCGTGGGTGCGACGCGCGGCTATATCTACGTGCGCAGCGAGTATCCGCACTCGATCGACGTGCTGAACGAAGCGATCGTCAACGCCAACAAGGCCGGCTATCTCGGCGAGGACATTCTCGGCTCGGGCAAGACCTTCCACCTCGAAGTGCGCAAGGCCGCTGGCGCGTACGTCTGCGGCGAAGAAACGGCGCTGCTCGAGAGTCTCGAAGGCAAGCGCGGTGTGGTGCGCGCCAAGCCGCCGCTGCCCGCGATCGAAGGCCTCTTCGGCTTGCCGACGGTCATCAACAACGTGATCTCGCTGGCGTCGGTGCCGATCATCATGGATCGCGGCGCCGACTTTTATAAGAACTTCGGCATGGGCCGCTCGCGCGGCACGCTGCCCATCCAGCTCGCAGGCAACATCAAATACGGCGGCCTCATCGAGAAGGCTTTCGGCGTAACGCTGCGCGAAATCCTGTACGACTACGGCGGCGGCGCCATCACCGGACGCCCGCTGCGCGCGGTGCAGGTCGGCGGCCCGCTCGGCTCCTATCTGCCCGAATCGCAGTGGGACACGCCGCTCGACTACGAAGCGTTCGCTGCGCACTGGGCCGTGCTCGGTCACGGCGGCATCGTGGCGCACGACGACACCGTCGATCTCGCCAAACTCGCCCGCTACGCGATGGAGTTCTGCACCATCGAATCGTGCGGCAAGTGCACGCCGTGCCGCATCGGCTCGACGCGCGGCGTCGAAGTGATGGACAAGATCATCGACGGTCGCGACCGTCCCAAGCAGATCAAGCTGCTGCGCGACCTGTGCGACACGATGCTCAACGGCTCGCTGTGCGCCATGGGCGGCATGACGCCCTACCCCGTGCTGTCTGCGCTGAACCATTTCCCAGAAGACTTCGGCGCGGCCGAATCGTCGAACCTGCCGACCAAGGCCGCCTAGGAGACCCCCGATCATGATGGATCCGATGTTTGAAAAGGATTACGGCACCCCGCGCCGCGAATCGACCAAGGAAGTCACGCTGGAGATCGACGGCGAACAGATCACCGTGCCTGCCGGCACGTCGATCATGCGCGCAGCGTCCGAAGGCGGCGTGAACGTCCCCAAGCTGTGCGCGACCGACTCGCTGGAGCCGTTCGGCTCGTGCCGTCTGTGTCTGGTTGAAATCGAAGGCCGTCGCGGCTTCCCCGCGTCGTGCACCACGCCGGTCGAACCCGGCATGAAGGTGCGCACGCAATCGCCGAAGCTCCAGGAACTGCGCAAGGGCGTGATGGAGCTCTACATCTCCGACCACCCGCTCGACTGCCTCACGTGCGCCGCCAACGGCGACTGCGAATTGCAGGACATGGCCGGCGTCACGGGCCTGCGCGAAGTGCGCTACGGCTTCGACGGCGCGAACCACTTCGACAGCCAGAAGGACGAGTCGAACCCCTACTTCACCTACGACGCCTCGAAGTGCATCGTCTGTAACCGCTGCGTGCGCGCCTGCGAGGAAACCCAGGGCACGTTCGCGCTGACGATCTCGGGTCGTGGCTTCGAAGCGCGCGTCTCACCGGGTCAGGACCAGCCGTTCATGGATTCGGAATGCGTATCGTGCGGCGCCTGCGTGGCCGCCTGCCCGACCGCGACGTTGCAGGAAAAGTCGGTGATCCATCTCGGTCAGGCCGAGCACGCCAAGATCACCACCTGCGCCTATTGCGGCGTGGGCTGCTCGTTCAAGGCGGAGATGAAGGGCAACGAAGTCGTGCGCATGGTGCCGCACAAGGACGGTCAGGCCAACGAAGGCCATGCCTGCGTGAAGGGCCGCTTCGCCTGGGGCTACGCCACGCACAAGGACCGCATTCTCACGCCCAAGATCCGCAAGAAGATCACCGATCCGTGGCAGGAAGTGTCGTGGGACGAAGCGCTCGATTACGCAGCATCGGAATTCAAGCGCATTCAGGCCAAGTACGGACGTGACTCCATCGGCGGCCTCGTGTCGTCGCGTTGCACGAACGAAGAAGACTACCTCGTGCAGAAGCTGGTGCGCGCCGCGTTCGGCAACAACAACGTCGACACCTGCGCCCGCGTCTGCCACTCGCCGACCGGCTACGGTCTGAAGGCCACGCTTGGCGAATCGGCCGGTACGCAGACGTTCAAGTCGGTCGAGCATTCCGACGTGATTCTCGTGATGGGTGCGAACCCGACCGATGGTCACCCGGTGTTCGGCTCGCGCATGAAGAAGCGTCTGCGCGAAGGCGCAAAGCTGATCGTGATCGACCCGCGCCGTATCGATCTGGTCAAGAGCCCGCACATCCAGGCCGAGTATCACCTGCAACTGCGCCCGGGCACGAACGTCGCCATGGTCAACGCGCTGGCGCACGTGATCGTCACCGAAGGCCTGATGGCCGACGACTTCATCGCCGAGCGTTGCGAAGACCGTGCCTTCCAGCAATGGCGCGACTTCATCTCGCGCGCCGAGAACTCGCCGGAAGCCACGCAAGCCCAGACCGGCGTGCCGGCGCATCTCGTGCGCGGTGCCGCACGTCTGTACGCCACCGGCGGTAACGCAGCGATTTACTACGGCCTGGGTGTCACGGAACACGCACAAGGCTCGACGACGGTGATCGGCATCGCCAACCTGTCGATGGTCACCGGCAACATCGGTCGTGAAGGCGTAGGCGTGAACCCGCTGCGCGGTCAGAACAACGTGCAGGGCTCGTGCGACATGGGCGCCTTCCCGCACGAACTGCCGGGCTACCGTCACGTGTCGGATTCGAGCGCACGTGCGCTGTTCGAAGCCGAATGGGGCGTCGAATTGCAAGCCGAACCGGGCCTGCGCATTCCGAACATGTTCGACGCCGCACTCGCAGGCACCTTCATGGGCCTGTACTGCCAGGGCGAAGACATCGTGCAGTCGGACCCGAACACGCAACACGTCACGCATGCGCTTGAGCAGATGGAGTGCATCGTCGTGCAGGACATCTTCCTGAACGAAACTGCGAAGTATGCCCACGTGCTGCTGCCGGGTTCGTCGTTCCTGGAGAAGGACGGCACGTTCACCAACGCCGAGCGCCGTATCTCGCGCGTGCGTCAGGTCATGCCGCCGCGCGCCGGTTACGCCGACTGGGAAGTCACGATCCAGCTCGCGAAGCGTCTGGGCTACGAGATGAACTACTCCCACCCGTCGGAAATCATGGACGAGATCGCACGTCTCACGCCGACGTTCACGGGCGTAAGCTACGAAAAGCTCGATCGCGTAGGCAGCGTGCAATGGCCGTGTAACGATGACGCGCCGGACGGCACGCCCGTCATGCATATCGACGAGTTCGTGCGCGGCAAGGGCAAGTTCCTCATCACACAGTACGTGCCGACGGACGAGAAGGTCACGCGCCGCTTCCCGCTCATCCTCACGACCGGGCGGATCCTGTCGCAGTACAACGTCGGTGCGCAAACGCGTCGTACGGACAACAACCACTGGCACAGCGAAGACCGTCTCGAACTCCATCCGCACGACGCCGAAGAACGCGGGATCAAGGACGGCGACTGGGTCGGCATCCAGAGCCGTGCGGGCGAGACGGTGTTGCGCGCGATCGTGAGCGACCGTATGCAGCCGGGCGTGGTGTACACGACGTTCCACTTCCCGGAATCGGGGGCGAACGTCATCACCACGGACAACTCGGACTGGGCGACGAACTGCCCCGAGTACAAGGTGACGGCCGTTCAGGTGTCGCCGGTGGCACAGCCTTCGGAATGGCAGCGTCAGTACTCGGACTTCAATCGCCAGCAGGAAGCCTTCCTCGGTCACGCGCAGACGGAAGCCAGCCCGAACTGAGGACGCGACGAACGTCGCAACTTACGCAGTCATGTAGTAATGCAACAAGGCGCGCGGTTTCGTCGAACGACGATGCCGCGCGCGGCAAGGAACAATCCGCGTCCGGCGCCGGGAGGGCTGCACAGTGCCGGCGAGCCTCACCGTCGAATGCCAACGGACGGTGCGGCGGACGCGAGATTGGCCATACCCGCAGGGACTCACGCAAGCGCACGCCAACGCACGCCAACACTTCGCAGCAGAACGATCACAGGGGACGAGACAGCACATGGACACCGACAATCTGGTCAAGATGGCCAATCAGATCGGGGATTTTTTCGAGACGATGCCCGATCGCAGCGAAGCGCTCGAGAACATCGCGGGCCACCTGCGCCGCTTCTGGGCGCCACGTATGCGCATGACGATTCTCGAACACCTCGAAGCGACCGACGGCCACGGCATGCGTGAGATCGTCGTGGCGGCGATCACCGCACATCGCGCCGAACTGTGGCCGCGTGCCTGAGTCAGGCGCCGAGCTTGATGAGTACCGCACCGCCGACCACGAGGCTGCAAGCCACGAGCCGGCGGGCGTTGAGTTTTTCCCGCAGGAACAGCCAGCCCAGCAGCACCGCGAAGATGGCGCTCGACTCGCGCAGCGCCGACACCACACCCATCGGCAGGTATTGCAGCGCGAAGACCACCATGCCGTAAGCGCACGGCGCGACGATCCCCGCGCCCAGCGCCTCGGCCACCCTGCGCGGCGGCGCGAGGAACATGCCGCGCCAGCCTCCGCGTAACGTCCACACCGCCCCCACTAGCGGCACCCCCGCGCATAGATACGCCCACGCGATATAGGCGAACCCGTTGCCGTTCGACAGGCGCACACCGAAGCCATCGATGATCGTGTAGGCCGCGATGAATACGCCGGTCAGCAAGGCGGCCGGCACGCTATCGCCGGAGAAGCGCCGCCCGCGCAAGGCAAGCGAGAGAATGCCCGTACAGATGCAGACAATGCCCGCGACGGCCATCCAGCGAGGCATCTCTCCGGCCAACAGCAGCGCCGCTCCCGAAATGAGCAACGGGGAGATGCCGCGCGCGATGGGATAGATCTGCCCGAACTCACCGACGCGATACGCACGAATGAGCGCCGCCGTGTATGCCACCTGCGCGCACGCGGACAGCGCGATGAGCGGCCAGACCTGCATCGGCGGTGCGGGCAGCAAGGCGATGCCGATGAGCGCGGCGATCAACTGCGGCACCGCCATCATGCCGACTTGCCAGACACGATCGGGACTTGCGTGGAGGAAAGCGTTCCAGGTGGCGTGCATCAGTGCTGAGAGCAGCACCAGTAGCACGATGGGTGTGGTGGTCATGTCGATCCGGACGCAGCGGGATGTCGGAAAACGACTGACAACGCCGGCGTCCGACCAAGGGCAAAGGCGTCATTGTCGCAGCGCTCGCGCGTTTGCCATAGAGCCAGCCGTCTCGATTGCCGTCGGGCCAGACACCGGAAAGTTGTCCACACCCTTTGTGGATAACCCCTTGGATAACCTGACACCGCCTTCTCAAACGCCCCATGAACAGGGGCTGTCAAGAGCCTTGCTCAAAAAACGATCAGACACGGAACAAATATTCGGCTTGACGGTCTGCCCCCTCCCTGCTCAATGGCCTGATCCCTCGTTTGCCGACAGATCGGGCTCCTTCTTACTTTCCGTGAGGCAAGGCGCGCTCAGGCGTCATCTTTTGCATCGTCCGTCGCAGCAGGCGACTGCGGCACCGCGCGCAGTGCTGCGACCACCTTGCCCTGACCAAACCCGGCCTCCGGCGCCTTCTGCAACGCCAGCAGGTATCGCTCACCGAACTCCTTGTCCGTGTGGCGGAACAGCTTCGCCGCTTCGTCGGCAAGCGCGATGCCGGCGTCGTGCTGCGGCGGCTCCTGTTCCTGCCACTCGTCGAGTGCGACGATCAGTCGCGAGAGCGGATCGAGCCAGCGGAACCATGGGTCTTCGGTGAACAGTTGCACGAAGCGGCCGGTCGGTACGGGACCGAAAACTGCTTCGTATTGCTGACGGTCATAGTCGATCAGCACCTTGTGCTGGGCAAGCAGCGCCGTGCGCAGCGCCTTCATGGCGGCAATCTGGGCGGCACTGGCCGGTGTGGTTTCGGTTGGTTCGGTCATCTATCGCCCCGGGAACGTCAGAAAGGTTAGGAAACGGAATTGGAAAGCGTCTTACACGCACTTTAGGACTTAGCCCATAGCCAACAAGCGTCTGGATCACGATACTACACGGGTCTTGCAAACACCTCGCGAGACCAGGCTTTCACTTCCCCGTGGGAGGCCTGCTTCCTCACCCGCCAACCCGGCGGGTTTTTTTTGCCCGCGTGCTTTGTAGCGGTATCGCGCTACTGCACCTCCCACGTCGATCCCGCATTCGGTCCGTCCCCATCCCCCGGTCATGCTCGGTTATCATCGGCAACGCTCAGCGCCTGTCCACCCTGCCCGTCTCTCTCGTCGACATGACTCCTTCCCTGCATCCCAAGACCATCGGTGTCATGGGTTCCGGCAAACAGCCGTGGCCCGAACTTGCGGTGCCGCTCGGGCGTGCGCTCGCGCTCGCCGGCTACCATCTGCTCACCGGCGGCGGACAGGGGGTGATGACCAGCGTGAGCGAGGCATTCTGCGCCGTGCCGCAGCGCGCGGGGCGCAGCATCGGCGTCGTGCCGACACAGGCGGACGACAACGGCATCTTCCGCGCCCTGCCCGGCTATCCGAATGCTTTCGTCGAAGTCACGATCGTCAGTCCGCTCCCGCGTCATCTGCCCGATGCGCCGCCGGGAACGTTCTCGCGCAATCACATCAACGTAATGTCGAGCGACGTCATCGTCGCTCTGCCCGGCAATCACGGCACGCGCAACGAGATCGAGCTCGCCGTGCATTACGGCAAGCCCGTGATTCTGTTCGGGGAGGACGAGCATTTCGCGGACATGCCGGCAACGCTCAGGAGAACGGTATCGCTCGATACCGTGATGGACTTCGTCAGAACGGCACGGTGAGCTTCGCGTCGATCGACTGGAAGCGGTAGGACCACCCGGGCGGACCGCCTGACGACGGCATCCAGGGCGCGTTCAGGCGCTGCATGACCGACAGGTCGAGCTTCGACGTCCCGAGATAATGGGTGTGGCTCAGCCCGACTTCCGCATAGCTGTCATAGGTGTGCAGCGCGTTCGGATCTTCCGTACGGCTGCGGTTGTAGCGCAGCTCCACGCCCGTCGTGCCGTTGGACGTCACATCGAACGCCCGGCGCACTCGCCATTGCAACGTCTGCGTCTGTGTCGTGCCGGTCGCGATCTGATCCGTCGCGGCGTTGGTCGTGCCCGTCACGCCGACGGTCCAGTCCGCATCGAGCGGCATCGAGTAGTTCGCCGTCAGGTCGCGATTGGTCGCGTCGCGGCGCGCATTCTGAAGATCCTGACTGACCGTCGTATTGAACTTGCCGTACATGCCGAGCGGGTTATTCATGAGCAGGTTCGCCGTGCCCTGCATCTTGCCCGTGGTCGTCATGCCGCTGTTGTTCATGCCGAGGTTGAACTGGTAGGGACGCTCGTTGAGCACCTGAAAGCCAACCGCCCCTTCGCCCGGCGTGCGGCTGCGCGTGGCGATGAGCGGCAACTGGTCGTCGCGCACCACCAGCCCGCGACGCATCAGCATGCGGATGTTGCGGTTCGCGAAACTCTCGTGACGCGGCATCCCACGCAGGCATGAAGCGCGCGCAAGAAACGCGTTGGGCGGCGCGACGTCAGGGGCCGGCGGGGGTGTCTCGGGCGCCGCAGCAGCGGCAGAGGCTGCGGCGTCGATGTCGACCGCAGAGATCGCCGTGCCATCCGCACTCAGTTCCGGAGCGACGGCAAAGTCGGCGGCAGGAAGCGGTGGCGAGGGTGGCGGGGGCGGCTGAACCTCGGCCGAGGCCGCACTGGCGACTTCGTCCCCGCTGGAGGCACTGGCGGCCGTTTGTGACGGATCGGCCTCTGCGCCGGAAGCGGTGGACGGCACTGCCGCTGCCGTGGCAGCAGCCGCTGCACGTTGTGCGGCCTCGCGGTCGAGCGTCGCCGCGACCGCGCCGGGGTCGTCACCGGCGAACAAGGCAATGGGGTCGGTCGCCGCGCCAGGGTCCTGGGTCACAGGCTGCGCCGTGGCTGCCGGCGGCGGAGGCGGAGGCGGCGGTACGAAATACTGAGGTGCCAGCCCGCGGTCCCACAATCCGTAGGACACAGCGTTCTGCTCAGTGAAACATGGCGGATCAGGATCCGAGAACAAAGATTGTGCGTGCGCACCCACCGAAACCGATAACCCGGTACTCAGGCACGCGGCCAGCAGGAGGCGACTCCGCACGACCGGCTTTTCCGACATTCGACACCCGAAAATCCCACCCCACGCTGATGCCGTCCGCCGGCGGCGCGCGCCGCATTCGACATGAGGGGGTGCTGTAGCGACAAGGGGCTATTTTACGTCGATCGGATGACGCTCTGCCAGTCACGAAACACGCAAAAAGATCGGGGAACTCTTTCACCCGGTTGCCACTCATATCGCGTGACTTCCCCTGTAGTGATTTTTGCCCGCCTCGTGCGGGCATTTTATTTTGTGATTTCACATCACAAAAAAAGCCCGGGAAGGTGGTTCCCGGGCAATGGTCGATCGCCATGGAGGGGCGATCGAGGGGGGGCCAGCCGATGCCGCCGTCCCTCGTCGGAGGACGAAGGACAACGCCATCATGATCGTCCGGCAATGCCCGGGCATCCGGGCATCGCGCTATCGGGCGTTACTTCTTCTTGCCGCCCTTGCTGCCGCCGGCGAGGAAGCGTTCGTTGTATTCGTCCATGAGCTTGCGCACCGTCGCGCCGATCTGGATGTAGTCGGGCTCGTTGAGGTTCGCGAGCGAGACACGACCCGACGGATGCAGCGTGCCGAAGCCGCGCCCCGGCAGCAGCACTACGCCGCTTTCCTTCGCCAGACGGAACAGCACCTCCGACGGATCGATGTTCTTCATGAACCAGTCCACGAACGCCTTGCCGTAGATCTTCGTACCCAACACCTCCAGATCGAGGATGTTGTAGTAGTCGACGGTGTTCGGCCCGACCTCGTCCGCAATGCCTGCGGCGCGATACATGGCTGTCTTGCGGCGACGGATGATGCGCTTGACCGCATGCTTGTAGGCGTCCGGCTCGTCCATCAGGCAGAACAGCGAGAACAGCGCCAGTTGCACCTGCTGAGGCGTGGACAGACCCGCCGTGTGGTTGAGCGCCACGGCGCGGCTATCGGCGACCAGACGGTCGATGAACTTGAGCTTTTCCGGCTCCGTCGTGATCGACGAGTACCGCGCATTGAGCCCGTCGCGCTGCGCCTTGGGCAACTTGGCGATCTTGTCGTCGAACACGTTCTTCTCGTGCGTGGCGATCGCACCGAGGCGCCAGCCGGTCGCCCCGAAGTACTTCGAGTACGAATAGACGAGGATCGTGTTGTACGGCGCAATCGCGAACAGCGAGCGGAAGTCGTCGGCAAACGTGCCGTACACGTCATCGGTGAGGATGATCAGGTCCGGGCGCTTCTTGACGATGGCGGCGAGGTGATCGAGCGACGCGTCGTCGAGCTTGACGGACGGCGGGTTGCTCGGGTTCACGAGGAAGAACGCCTTGATCTTCGGGTCGAGCAGCTTGTCGAGTTCCTTCTTCGAATACTGCCAGCCCAGTTCCGGATCGGCGTTCAGATTCACTTCGTGAAGCTGATAGTCCGCCAGTTCCGGAATCTCGATGTACGGCGTGAAGATCGGCATGCCCAGCGCGATGGAGTCGCCGGCTTGCAGCAGATGGTTCGTCTTGAGCGTGTTGAAGAGATACGTCATGGCTGCCGTGCCGCCTTCGACCGCGAACAGGTCGAAGTTGCCCACGAACGGATGACGTCCGACCATTTCGCGTTTCAGATACTTCGCGGAGATCTTTTCCGTGTTGCGCAGCATACGGTCCGGCACCGGATAGTTACAACCGAGAATGCCGTGCACCATCTCCGTGAGGAAGTCTTCGACGACGAGCCCCATCTGGTCGCGCACGTACGAGATCGACTTCTCCAGGAACTTCACGCCCGGGGCGTCTTTGTTATCACGGGCGAAATCCTGCCAGCGGGCTTCGATGCCCTTGCCCGGCGGGATACCACCGACGCCTTCCGGCATGTACGTGAACTGACGATCGGCTTCCGACAGCGAGAACAGTCCCAGTTGGAAGAAGCCATGACGCGGTTCGAGCGCAAGGAAGTTCGGGTTGCCGCGACCGGCATTGAGCATCGAGCGCTGCGCGCCATTGTCCTGAGCGAGTTCGATCAGCGTGTCCTTGAATTCGAACGGGCTGAGTTTGGCGAGTGCGTCGAGTTCCTTCGATTTCATAGCGATTTCTCCATGAACAACCACTTACAACCAATTTCGATTCCGTGCTGCGGGGGGACGCATGACAGCCACGGGCAATCGGGACGAAAACTTCAGATACGTTTCCTGACGCGTCACGTCAGCGACACCACCAGCGGCCCCAGCAGCGTGAGCAGCACGTTGGCGATGGCGTAGGTGATGGCGAACGGCACCGTCGGGACGTTGCTCTCGGCCTTGTCCAGAATCTCGCCGAACGCCGGGTTGGCGCTGCGCGAGCCGGACAGCGCACCGGCCAGAATCGCCACGTTGTCGTAGCGCAGCACATAGCGCCCGAACAGGTACGTGAGCAGCAGCGGCACGATGGTGACGATCACCCCGGCCACGAAGATCGAGAGACCGCTTTGCTGCAACGTCTGCCAGGCCTGGGCGCCGGCGGACAGACCCACGCAGGTCACGAACGTCGCCAGCCCCAACTCCTTGAGCAAAGAACTTGCTGCGAGCGGCATCGCCCCGAAGGTCGGATGTTTGCCGCGCAGCCAGCCGAACACCAGCCCCGCGAGCAGCGCACCGCCGCCGCTGCCCAACGTAAGCGGAATACCACCGACCTTGACCACGATATAGCCGATCAGCAAACCGAAGACGATGCCGATGCCCATGTACACGTAGTCGGTTTTGACCGAATACGCGACCGGGTAGCCCGCTTCCTTGGCCGCGCGCTGCACGTCGCTGTCCGCGCCGTACAACGTGACGACGTCGCCGTGATACACGACCGTGTCGTCGAGAATCGGCACCGGCTGCCCCATTCGCATGATCTTGGCGATGTACACCCCGTGTTTGACGTCACGCTCGACACCGGCCTTCAATTCGCCGAGTGTCTTGCCATTACCGCCCTTGCGCGCGAAGACGACTTCCTGCATACGCAACGGGATATCCAGATCGGCTGACGGACGCTGCTCGTCGCCGAGCAGGCGCCACGCCTCGGTCGCTGTCTCGCGACGGCCGATGAGCATGACGTCGTCGCCCGTTTCGAGCACGAGATCGTCGGTCGCAATGATGATCTTGCCGTTGCGACGCAACCGCTCGATAGTCACGCCATCGGTCAGTTGCTTCTCGATCTCGATCACGCGCTTACCGGCGCCGGTCGTCACCCGATACACGCGACCCACGAGCGCCGGCAGCGAGTCGACCTGATCGGCCGAGAGCACGGCGTGGCCACCGGCCATGGCGAGTTCGGCCTTTTTGGCATCTTCCTTGAGGGTGCGGCCCATGAGCTTCGGCACGAGCGACGCGCACACGATGATGGCGCCCAGGCTACCGAAGATGTATGTCACCGCGTAGCCGATGGCGACTTCCGATTGCAGACGCTTGACCTCGTCGGCCGGCAATCCGAGACGCGCGATCGCATCGCCCGCCGTACCGATGATGGCCGACTGCGTGAGCCCGCCACCAGCCACACCGGCGGCCAGCCCCTTGTCGAAGCCGAAGATCTTGGCGCAGATCAGCACGGTCACCAGACCGGACGCCGCGAGGAACACGGCCATGCCGATCTCACGCAGAGTCTTGCGCGAGAGCGAGCTGAAGAATTGCGGGCCGCTTTCGTAGCCCACGGCATAGATGAACAGCGCGAACATGATGCTCTTCACGCCGGCGTCGACCGAGATGCCGATCTGTGAGACGACCACGGCCACCAGCAGCGAACCACCCACGCCGCCTAGCTGGAACGAGCCGAACTTGATCGCCCCGATTGCGTACCCGAGGGCGAGCGACAGAAAAATCGCGACCTCCGGGACATGGTTGAGAATCGTATGCACCAGTTCCACGGCAGAACCTCCGTCAAAAGAGAATTGCGGCGACCGGCGGGGGAGCCGGCACGCGACGACTCAAACGCAACGTGATACGACAGCGCGATGGGCCTCTTCAGGCGTCTTCAGCGCGAAAACTGATGGGCGACGAATACGACGGCCGGCCCCATCAATGGCAACAGCACGTTCGACAGGGCGTACGTCACCGTATACCCCACGACCGGCAATGCGCTGTTGGCCGTTTGCACCACTGCGCTGATGGCCGGCGTGCTCGCCTGCTGGCCCGCGATCGCACCGATCAGAATCGGGCCATCGATGCGCAGCAACTTGTGCCCTACCCACAGCGACACCAGCGCCGGAATGAGCGAAACACAGATCCCGACGACCGGCAGCGCCATGCCGTGTTCACGCAGCAGCACGGCCGCCTGCGGCCCTGCCGACAGCCCGACACACACCACGAACACCGCCAGCCCGAGATCCTTGAGCAGTTCGTAAGCCGCCGGGGGAAACGTGCCCCATGTCGGGCGGCGTGAGAGCAGCCAGCCGCTCGCCAACCCCGAGACCAGCGCGCCACCGCCCGAGCCCAGCGTCATGGGCGCGCCGCCGACGTGCACGGAGATATGTCCGATGCACAGGCCGACGATCAATGCGAGACCGACGAAAACGAGGCTCGTCTTGTTACCGTGCGGCACGGGCTGGCCCATGACCGCACCGGCACGCTCGACGTCTTCCGCCAGGCCTTGCAACGTCACCATGTCGCCGCGTTGCAGCGGAATCTTGTTGAGCGAGGGCAACTGCATGCCCATGCGTTTGACGGATTTGACGAACACGCCGTGACGCAACTCGACCGGCGCTTCGCGTCGCAGATCGGCGACGGTGCGCCCCTCGGCTTCCTTGTTCGTCATGACGTACTCGCGCTCCACGAGCACGATGTCGTTCGTTTCGGTGCCCGCAACCTCCGGGCCGACGAGCGCGTGGGCGTCGAGCATGGCGTCGCGCCGGCCCACGAGCAGGAGTTCGTCGCCGGTCATCAACGCGAGGTCCTGCGCGACCGGCACCTGCGCCGTTGCCCGCCGCACCCGCTCCACGGCGACGCGTGCGTCGAGCGAGGCTTCGAGCGACGCGACCGTCAATCCCGGGTGCGCAACGCGATAGCTGCGCCCGACCAGATCGGGCGCTGCGGGCGTGCCGAGCGATTCGCCGTTCTCGTCGTCCATCTCCTTGGACAGACGCGCGCTTTCCGCCTTGAGATCGATGCCCAGCAGACGCGGGGCCAGCAGATTCGTGAACAGCACGATGGTGATCAGACCGAACACGTACGTGAGCGTGTAAGCGGTCACCACGTTGGCCTGTAGTGCCTTGAACGCTGCCGGATCGAGCCCCAGACGGCTCAGTGCCTCGATGGCCGTGCCGACCATCGCCGACTCGGTCGCAGCGCCTGCGGCAAGGCCGCCCGCCGTGCCCGGATCGAGACTGAGGAGATTCACGGCCAGCATGACGATGCCGAACACGAAGACCACTTCGACGATGGACAGCACGCCAAAGCGCAAGCCGCGCAGGTTCAGGTTTTCAACGAACTGCGGCCCGGCGGAAAAGCCCATCGCGAAGATAAACAGGGCGAATGCGAAATCCTTGAGAGAGCCTTCCACCATGCAACCCGTTTGCCCGACGAGCAACGCGACGAGCAATGCGCCGCACACGCCGCCCAACTGAATCGGACCAAACTTGATTCGCCCGAGCAACTGACCCAGGACGACGCAGACGAACACGGTGATCAACGGCACGGCATCGAACAGCGGAACTGAACACTGCATACAGGCTCCTGCCACAGGTCACACTACCGTGATGGGCTGACCGCTCTGCGGCGGTCGACGTCCGGCACACCAGACTTCAGGAAACGGCTTGGCTACGCGGTGTCTGTCACGCACACCGAAGGACAGCAGACCGGGATCCGGTCATACGTTTTGCACCCGGGCGTGAACCGCCGGACGTTGGTGTTGGGGGGCGCACACGGCGCACTGAATCACTTGTGCAAATGACGCGTTCGTCGCGCATCGCGGCAACACAAGTAATTAAAATTACGCTATCTGCGACTGTTCCGCATTTCGTGGTGACGCGGTGTGGGCATAGTGTTGTTCAACGTTCCTGACGTGTCAACAGGTTTCGCGTAAGGTCTCAGGCTTGCGCGCGTCAAGTCCTTATTTACACCAAGTATATTGGAATGCTTATTAATTTAATGCGAGCCGTCGGCTACACAGGCGGGAGGACCATGACCATCGATGTGCAACACGTTTGTCGTTGTTGTCATCGACAATAATTACAACAGGGATAGATGAAAATATTTCAAACGGCGCATCGACAGGCTGCGGCGCAGTGTCACAGGCTTGCCGTATTGACGTATGAAATAGAGGACGGGCGGCAGGGACTCATGGAGATGCGAGCGTCGCCGGGCCGACGACGTCGGCCTGCCCGCATCACTTTGGCGAACGGATCTCGTGGATCGTGCCGGGGCCCCAGCCTGTCGGGTCCCATTTCCCGTCGCGCAACGTCCATTGATGCTCGCCCGTCTCTTCCCAGTGCGGCGCGGTGTAGCGCATGCCGGGACGTTTCGCTTCCATGTGGCCGTCGACCCAGTCGTAGCGACCGTCCTTCCACTGCCAGTAGCCCGGCACCCAGAACTCCCCCTTGGGGGCAGCGTGCGGATCCTCGAAGCGCGGCGGCGGCGGGCCGCGTTGCAGCGTCACCTCGGCGAGCACGGGCAGACTGGCGAGACACAGGACGGCAGCGAACATGTGACGTCGATGCGCACGAAGAAAAGTTGTCACGGACGAAACCGCAAATAACGATGAGAACGACATACGTGGACGGTGGGTGAAAGCACGGAAGTGAGTCATTGTAACGGTGGACGATGGCAGACTGCCGGGAACGCCTGCGCTTTCACCTCACGGCGGCGTGACATTCCTCCTGCCCCATCCTCTGTTCCAGATAAGCATCGAACTGCTAATCAATCGAATGAGGGCCTGCCAAGTATATAGCGCGCCGAAATCGGACGCGTCTTCATCGCGCGTCCTGCCCGCCGGCTACCGACTCAGGCCGTAGATTCAGGCCTTATAATCGGCACACTCATAACCTGCCGCCCTGCGCGGCATCCGACGGCGCCGCCGTGAACGGCTGCCGCACAGCGCACTCATGAACCCTGCCCCTGCGGCCGCCGGTCACCGGCAATTGCTTCGTCTGGCGGTGCCGATCGTGCTCGCCAACCTCACCCAACCGCTGCTCTCGGCCGTCGACACGGCGGTGGCCGGCCATCTGCCGGGCCCCGCATATCTCGGCGGCGTCGCACTCGGCGGGCTGTTGCTGAACCTCATCTTCTGGGGTTTCTCCTTCCTGCGCATGGGCACCACCGGACTGGCCGCACAGGCGTTCGGCGCGCGCGACGCAGCACGTCTGCGCGACACGCTGGCCCGTGCGCTGGCGCTGGCCTTCGTCATTGGCGCCGTGCTGCTCATGCTGCGCGTACCGCTGGTGTCGCTCGGCGTATCGTGGCTCGGCGGCAGCGATCAGGTGCAATCGCTCGGGCGCGAGTACGCGGGCATCCGCATTCTCGCCGCGCCGTTCGCGCTCGGCAATTACGTCGTGCTCGGCTATCTGCTCGCGTGTCAGCGGGTCAGGCAAGGTCTCGCGGTGCAGGTGTTCATAAACGTCGTGAACATCGTTGCCGTGCTCGCGTTCGTGCGCGGTTTCGACTGGGGCGTGGCGGGCATTGCATGGGCAACGGCGTTGGCCGATGCGCTGGGCTTCGTGCTCGGGGCGTGGCTGCTGTGGCTCGCGCGTACGCCCGGGCTGGCGCCGCTGCGATGGGCCACGCTGGTGGAGCGCAGCGCGCTGTGGCGCCTGCTGCGTCTGAATCTCGACATCTTCCTGCGCACGCTGTTTCTGCAACTCGCCTTCGCGTGGTTTGCCCGGGTGGGCGCACGGCTTGGCGACACGACGCTCGCAGCCAACGCCCTGCTGCTGAATTTTCAGACGTTCATGGCCTACGGTCTCGACGGCTTTGCCCACGCGGCCGAGGCGCTCGTCGGCGCGTATGTCGGCGCACGCCAGCGGCAGGCACTGTTGCACGCCATACGGTTGTCGCTGGGATGGGCGCTCGCCTGTGCGGTCGCGTTCGCGCTGGTCTATGCCGTCGCCGGCGGTGCGATCATCGATACCCTGACCGATCAGCCCGCACTGCGCGAGACCGCACGCGAATTCCTGCCATGGGCCGTGCTGTCGCCCATCGTCGCCGTCTGGTGCTTCCAACTGGATGGCGTATTCATCGGCGCCACGCGCACGCGCGAGTTGCTGACGTCGTCGCTGATCGGCTTGCTGGTGTTTGGCGCCGTGATGCCGCTCACGCTCGACGCGTGGGGCAATCACGGGCTGTGGGTCGCGCTCATGGCGTTTCTCGCCACGCGCGGCGTTGTGCTCGGCGTGCTGTTGCCGCGAATCTGGCGAGGCTTACCCCGCCAGACGGCCTGACGACGTCAGGCATCGGGTCGGCCGACCCGCCTGCACTCCGTCACGCTGCGCGAATGCAGGCGAGCGCCGCCGCGTGGAGTTCTGCGTTGGCGGCCGCCAGCACCTGCCCCTGCGAAGTGAGCGTCAGCGGCTTGCCGTCCCAGTCGGTAATGACACCGCCCGCCGCTTCGATCACGGGCGCGACCGCCAGATAGTCGTAAGTCTGCAAGCCGGCTTCCATCACCAGTTCGATGTGCCCGCTCGCCAGCAACCCATAAGCGTAGCAATCGCCACCGAAACGACGACGGCTCACGGCCTTCGTCAGACGGTCGAAGCGGGCGTATTCCGCCGCGTCGAAGATGTCGGGCGACGTGGCGTAGACGGTCGCATCCGCGAGCGACGTGACCGGACTGGTCGTGCAGCGCTGCGTGCCAAAGCGGGCTTCGCGCACGCCGGCGGCGACGTCGTTCACGCCGATCCAGCGCTCGCCCGTCGCCGGAATGTCGATCAGGCCGACGATCGGCTGGCCGTTGTGCAACAGCGCGAGCAAGGTGCCCCACAACGGATGGCCGGTGATGAAGCTGCGTGTGCCATCGATCGGGTCGATCGACCAGACGAATTCGGCATCCACGCCCCGCTTGCCGAATTCCTCGCCCCAGATCCCGTGAGACGGATAGCGCTCGGCGATCTTCTCGCGCAACGCGGTCTCCACTTCACGGTCTGCGATCGTCACGGGGCTTTCGTCGGCCTTATCGTCGACGGCGAGACGTCGGCGGAACCAGCCCAGCGACAGCGGACGCACGGCGTCGGCCAGCGAAGCGGCGAAAGCCGCGTACTCCGAGGCAGCAGCAGTGACGGCGGGGGAAGACGACATGCACGAATCTCCGGCAAGAGGGCCGCATGCAGCGGCAAATAAAGGAAAGCGAGGAAAACACTCGATCAGTCGCGATGATACGCGTTCCCCAGTGACGCGGCGACGACAGCCGAGGCCCATGCGCGAGCGGCGACTGGCGACCAGGAAGACCTCGCCAGCGCGCGCGAACGCCCTAAAGTGGTGCAAATGCGCTATGCTCGCGGCCTGATCGGAGCCGTGCTCCGCCCCTATTTCGTCTCGCAGGCCCCGACCGTCCCATCGGTCCCCTCGTCTCTCTCATAGGACTCTCATGCTTTCCGGTCGCGGCGTGATGCTTTCCGTCTCGGCGTCGGTCATGTTTTCCGTCATGCCCGCGCTGGTGGCGCAGTTGGCGCCCCTCTCGGGGCTGGACGTCTTCGCCTGGCGTATCCTGCTCACCTTGCCCGGCACGCTGGTGATCGTCACGGCGCTGCGGCGCTGGGATGTACTCAGCCGTACCCTTTCCCACGTGCTGCATCGGCCGGCGCTGCTCGGCTCGGTGCTGCTCTGCGCGGCAATGCTTGCCATCCAGCTATGGCTCTTCGTCTGGGCGCCGCTACAGCAGCGCATGCTCGACGTATCGCTCGGCTACTTCCTCCTGCCGCTCACGATGGTGCTGGCGGGCCGCACCTTCTATAAGGAACGTCTGAGTCCGCTGCAAACGGCCGCAGTGGTCTTCGCGGCGTTCGGCGTGGCCCATGAACTATGGGTCACGCGCGCGCTCTCCTGGGTGACGGCCGTGATCATGTTCGGCTATCCCCCCTACTTCCTGCTGCGCCGCCGACTGCACCTCGACTCCCTGAGCGGTTTCATCATGGAGATGCTGGCGATGGCCCCGGTCGCCGTGTTCCTGATCTGGAGCACATGGACACAGAACGCCACGGTGCTCGCCGAGCCGCGCTTCTGGTTCTGGCTGCCGACGCTGGGCCTGCTCAGCGCCGGCGCGCTGGCGAGCACCTTCGCGGCTGCGCGCCTGCTGCCGATCGGCCTGTACGGCATTCTCGGCTACGTTGAACCGGTGCTGCTGTTTGCCGTCTCGATCGTCCTGCTCGGCGAGCCGTTCACCGCTCAGGGATTGGGGACTTACGTGCCGATCTGGATCGGCGTGGCGCTCATCGTGTTCGACAGCGTTCGCACGCTACGCCGTCAGCGAGCCGCGCGTTATACTCGTGAAAGCCTGTAAGACGACCACTATGAAAAATCTCGCCAAGATCGCCATTCTGCTTTCCTCGGGGCTTCTCACTGTTACGCTGTCCGCCTGCGGCTCGTCTGCTCCGCTGTTCACTCCGGACGGACGCCCCACCCAGCAAATCCAGTGCTCCGCGACCAATGCCGGAGACTGCGAGCAGCGCGCCCGCACCCAGTGCGCCCAGAAGGGCTACGACGTCCTCACGCGCGACGTGAACGGCAGCGTCGCCAATCTGGTGATCGCCTGCCGCCCGAACTGAGCCGGCCCTCACGACACGTTTTCATGACCGGCGCCGCCCCCCGCGTGCAAGTCCCGGCCGTTGGCATTACGATGCGTTATTGCGTGCGGTCAATTCCCGTGCATTGCGCGGGATGACTTCCTAAGCACGCAGTGCGAGAATGAAAATCGCCCCCGACGAATTGCCACAGGCCGGGCGCCGGGTCGTATTGACGCATTGCCAGTCCGGCGGAAGTCCGTGGCAAAACGCGAGCTTTCACGCATTTTCAGCCCCAAGAGGACACCATCATGTACGAACGCATTCTGGTTTCGATCGACGGCAGCACTCCCTCGAACCGAGCCATCGACGAAGCGGTCAAGCTCGTTGCACTCAGCCAGGGCAAGATTCGCCTGGTATCAGTAGTCCCATCGCTCGCCAACGCCTACGCCGCCGGCGCCTACAGCGGCTTCGTGCCGCTGGAAAGTCAGGAGTCGTTCGAGAAGGAAACGGACGAAATTCTCGCCAACGCGCAGGCCGATCTGAAGAAGCGCGGCGTCGATGCCGAGACGAAGATGATCACGCTCGAAGCCGGCACCGACGAAATCGCCGACGCCGTGCTGCGTGAAGCCCAGGAGTGGAACGCCGACGTGATCGTGCTCGGCACCCATGGCCGCCGTGGCATCAACCGCCTGCTGCTCGGCAGCGTGGCCGAAACGCTGCTGCGCATCACCACGGTGCCGGTGCTGCTCGTGAAAGCGGCCGACAAATAACTCTGGACGCTACGCACCTCAGCGTCTTCGCGAGCGGCGGCCCAGACAGTCCAGGCTGGACGAAAAGGCCGCTACGTCCGCCGACGATGACCCGTGAAACGGCACGCTCCCCAGCGTGCCGTTTTGCTTTGGGGCATCCGGCTGGGCAACGTCCGATCAGCGAATGCCAGCCCGCATGAACGACTGCACGAACTGACGCTGGAACAGCAGGAAGGCGACGAACAACGGCGCGGCCGTCATGAGCGTGGCCGCCGTAATGAGCGACCAGTCGATGCCCTGATCGGTCGCCGCGAACACTTGCAGGCCGACCGTGAGCGGGCGCGTCTGCACCGAGTTCGTCACGATCAGCGGCCAAAGGAAGTTGTTCCAGTGATGGCTGATCGACACCAGCGCATACGCCACATACACCGGGCGCGCGAGCGGCACATACACGCGCCACAGCACCTGCCACGCATTGGCGCCTTCGACGCGCGCCGCATCGTCCAGCTCGCGCGGCACAGTCTTGAACGCCTGACGCAACAGGAAGATGCCGAACGCCGACGCGAAATACGGCAATGCGATGCCGAGAATCGTGTCGCGCAGCCCCATCCATGCAATCGTGCGGTAGTTCTCGACGATCAGCACATCGGACATGACCATCAGTTGCAGCAGCACGATCATGAACGCCACTTCGCTGCCACGGAACGTGAAGCGGGCGAACGCGTAGGCCGCGAGCGTGGCAAGCACAAGCTGCGCGGCGAGAATCACCGTCACCAGAATGAACGTGTTGACGAGATAACGCCCGAACGGCGCCGCCTGCCACGCATTGACGAAGTTCTCCAGCGTGAGCGGCGCACTCAGCGAGAAGCGTGTGGCGTACGCCGACGGATGGAACGCGCTCCACACCGCATACAGCAGCGGCAGCAACCACAGCAGACCGAGCAGCCAGGCGCCGGTGACGTCGAGCAGATTCGCGTGACCCGTCGCGCTGAAGGCGGGGAGCGAGGATCGCGCGCCACGCGCCTCGTCGGGCGCCGTCGCCTGCGCAGCGGAGGTCGTATTGGCGGAGGTCGTCATTGATAGTGCGTGCGTGAGTCGAGCAGACGGAATTTCACGAAGGCGACAATAGCGAGCAGCGTGAGCAGCACCACCGTCAGCGCCGCCGCGTACGACGTGTCCCAGAAGCTGAACGCCACCTGATAGACGTAATAGAGCAGCAGTTGGGTCGCGTTATCGGGTCCGCCGCGCGTCATGACCACCACGTGATCGACCAGACGGAACGCGTTGATTACCGCATTGATCACCACGAACACGGTCGTGGGCATGAGCAGCGGCCATTGCACGCGCCGGAAGAACTGCCAGCGCGACGCGCCTTCGAGGGCCGCCGCCTCGGCGAGCGTCGGTGATATCTGCTGCAACGCCGCCAGATAGAAGATCATGAAGAACCCGGCTTCCTTCCAGATCGTCACGATCATCAGCGCAGGCAACGCAGTGCCCGGCTGACCGAGCCAGTTGTGGTCGCCCCAGCCGAGCGCCTGCGTGATCTGCGCCACAAGGCCGTACTGCGGCGTATAGAAAAAGAGCCAGATGTTCGCCACCGCGATCATCGGCAGAATGGCGGGCGTGAAGTACGCGAGGCGCAGCAGCGCGCGCCCCGGCACCTGACGATGCACCCACAGCGCCATCACGATCGACAGCACGATGGCGGCGGGCACGGTAATCAATGCGAACAGCACGTTGTTGCGCAACGCCTGCCAGAACACCGGATCGTCGAGCAGCAACTGATAGTTTTCGGCGCCGACGAACACCGACGGCGCGCCTGCGCGAGCCGTCGAAAAGACGCTGTGCCACAACGTGGCGACGGCCGGATAGTGGGTGAAGGCGACGAGCAGCAGCAACGCCGGTAACAGCAGCAGCCAGGGCACCCAGGAGGCGGAGGGACGGTTCATCGGCGGTCCATCGATTCTGCACCGGTCGCCGCACGCTGACTGCCGTACGACGACCGGTTGCTACGAGACTAAGGTGTTGCGGTAAGACTTGTCAGCGAGGCTCAGGGAGACTCAGGGAGATTCAGCGCGCATACGGACGCAGAATGCGATCGGCTTCGCGTTGCGCGTCGTCGAGCGCCTGCTTCGGCGACTTGGTGCCCGTCACCGCGGCCTGAATGGCGTCGTTGAGCGACTTCGTCACACGCTGGTTGTCGTGCGTCGAGAACTCCGCCACGCTCACGCTCAGTTGGTCACGCGCCACGGCTGCCGCCGGCACCTTCTGCACGTACTGCTTCATCGCCGGGGTGTCCCACGCGGCCGGCGTCACGGCGACGTAACCCGTGTCGATGCCGAACTGTGCGGCACGCTCAGGCGTGGTGGCCCACTTGATGAACGTCATCGCGGCCTGCTTTTCTTCCGGCGTCGACTTCTTGAAGACGTAGAAGTTGCCGCCGCCCGTCGGGCTGCCGCCACGCACCTTGGCCGGCATCTTGCCCACGCCGAACGGGAACGTGGCGTTGGTGCGAATGTTGGTCAGGTTGCCCGTCGTCGTGTAGACGATGGCGGCCTTCTTCTCGAGGAAGTCCTTCGGCGTAGTGCCCCACTCGATCGAGCCCGTCGGCATGACCTTGTACTTCGTCGTCAGATCGACCCAGTATTGCAGCGACTGCACGGCCTGCGGCGCGTTGAGGAACGTCTTCGTACCGGCCGGGTTCATCAGCTCGATACCGGCCGGCGTAGTGAACGCCTGGAACAGCCAGTAGGCGAAGCCGACGGACGGCACCTTGATGCCCCACTGCGTGACGTTGCCCGACGCATCGCGCCTGGTGAGCTTCTGTGCGTAGCTCACGAGCTCGTCCCAGTTCGCCGGTGCGTGATCCGGGTCGAGACCGGCTTCGCGGAAGGCGTCCTTGTTCCAGTACATCACGATGGTCGAACGCTGGAACGGCACGCCCCACGTGTGGCCGTTGATGCGCGAGTTGAGCATCAGCGCGGGGTAGAAGCCGTCGAGCCATTGCTTGTCGGCCGGCGTGTTCGCAATGCTGTCGATCGGCACCACGGCGTCTTCGTCGATGAGCGTGAAGACGTCGGCCGCAGCCAGCACGGCCAGTTGCGGCGGGGTGCCGGCCTTCGCGGCCGTCAGCGCCTTGACCACGGAATCCTGATACGACCCCGCGTACACCGGCTTGATCTTGATGCTCGGATGATCCTTCTCGAAGTCCGCCACCAGATCGTTAATGATCTTCGTGACCGGACCGCCAATGGCGACCGGATAGTAAAACTGAAGCTCAACCCGCTTCTGTTGCGCGAAGACCGGGCTGCTCAGGCCGCCCAATGACACTGCGGCGGCCGTTGCCAGCCCCGCCGCAAACGTTTTCAGAATCGTGCGTCGCATTTCCCTGGATTCCCCGTGTAAGCGTGGTGGTGATGTGTTCTGCGGGCGCCGTGGCCGTTGTCGTATCCGCCATGCGCATGCCCGACGTCGCATCGAACAGATGCTGATCGGCGGCGTCCCATTGGAGCCCGATGGCGTCGCCCGGCAGGACTGGCCGGTGACCCGGCACGCGCGTGGCGATCTCGCCCGCGTCGCCCAGCGTGCAGGCGACGAGCGTGTCGGCCCCCAGATATTCGACGGCGCTCACCTTGGCGAGCACGGCGCCCACGGACGTGGGCGCCACCGCACGCACGTGCTCCGGGCGCAGGCCGAGCCATGCGCTGTCGAGCTGACCGGCCGGGGCCAACGCCGGGCCGGTCTGACCGGCGGGTACGAGCGCGTCGGTGTGACGCACGAGACGCAGCAACTGCATCGGCGGCGTGCCGATGAAGCTCGCGGCAAAGCGCGTCGACGGTGTGGCGTAAAGCGTGTGAGGTGCGCCGCGCTGCTCGATGCGACCGTTGCGCAGCAGCACGACCTGATCGGCCATGCTCATCGCCTCGGTCTGATCGTGCGTCACGTAGATGAGCGTCATGCCGAGTTGCTGTTGCAGCGCGCGAATTTCGCGGCGCATCTCCTGACGCAGTTGCGCATCGAGATTCGACAGCGGTTCGTCCATCAGGCACACGGACGTCTCGGCGATCACCGCGCGGCCCAGCGCCACACGCTGCTGCTGTCCGCCGGAGAGTTGCGACGGCTTGCGATCCAGATACGGCTCCAGCCCGAGCAGCGACGCCACGCGCGCCAGACGCTGCGGATAATCGCGCGTCGGCTCACGACGCACGCGCAGGCCGAACAGCAGGTTTTCGCGTACGGAAAGATGTGGGAACAACGCGTAGGACTGGAACACCATCGACAGCTTGCGACGCGCCGGCGGCAAGGCCGTCACGTCGTCGTCGCCCAACAGAATGCGTCCACTTGTCGGCGTGTCGAGACCCGCGATCATGCGCAGCAACGTCGACTTGCCGCACCCCGACGGGCCGAGCAGCACCACGAGCGAGCCTGCGTCGGCGGTGAAACTCACGTCCTGAAGCGCGTGCGTGTCTCCCCACTGCTTGCTGACGGATTCGATGACGAGCGATGACATGACCTGGTGTGCACTGCGCCGTGCCGAGCGTGATCGGATCGACGTCTGGATCGGAAAACCCAGACCTTAACCGGCCATCGATGGCAGTTTGATGACATCGTGTGCATCAATACCGGCGCGGCTCACAAGACCGTCAGATATCAGGCCGACGTCAGGCGACCGGATACCGACATCGTTCGCGGAGGATGAGAATTTAGGGATACGAACGACGCGCTTTCGCGATCACACGACCACGAAAAAACGTCATGGGAAGACGGGGGCGGGACTGGCGCCAGATCGCCCGCCCTCGCCCCTGGAGATGCACCGTTCAGGCAGCGACCTGACGACGCCTGGCGCGCAGCAGCGCCTTGGAGATGATGCGCGTTTCGGACGTGGCGCCGCCGGTGCGACGCGCGACGGCGTCGCGGAAGAAGCGGCGCGTCTCGTCGGCAACGGTCTCACGCTCGTTATCCATCGTGAGGATGTGATAGCTCTCGCCGAGCAGGCACTTCTGCTTCACGTCGGACGACACGCCCTGGTAGACGATACGCGCGTTGTGCGGGCTGGCCGTATCGTCGTCCACCGCATGCACGATCAGACAGTCTGCCGTGACGCGATCGAGCCGGTTGCGCACGTGAGAGGCGAGCCGGCGCGCGTTGTACAAGTGCGCGATGGGCAGCGACGCCGAACCGATCTCGGAGGCGTCGTGCAGCGACATCGACTTCTGCACCCGGGCCCGCAACGCTTCGTTCTTCAGCCCGAACGGCGCCTTCTCGTAATAGCGATAGCGATGGCCGAACGGCAGGTGGTACAGCAAATCGAGCAGCGGATACGCCAACGGAATGGTCCAGCCGTCGTACACCAGCGTGACGGCCAGCACCGAGATGGCCGCGACATCGGGCTCCTCTTCGGCCACCGCGAGCGCGAGCGTCGCGCCCATGCTCAGGCCGCACAGCGATACGGTCTGGTGGGTATCGCGCAGTTCGCGGTATTTCACGCGCGCCGCGGCGATCCACTCGCGCCAGTGGGTGCACGGCGCGCCGAGGCCGTAACCCTCGATGTGCGGCACCGACACGGTGTAGCCGTCGCGATGCAGCGCCTTGGCGACCGGACGCATTTCGAGCGGCGTGCTCGAGAGCCCCGGCAGCAGCAGCACGGCATGCTCGCCGCCTTTGTAGAAGATGTCTTGTTGAAACATGATCAAACCCCGCCACAGACGCCAGGCGTCTGCATAACTTCAAGCTTGTCGGCTGCGTTGGCCGTGGAAGACGTAGTAGAGGCACTGGCCGGTACGACCGCATGCAACGGCGTGACCGTATTCACCGGGCGCACCGTCGGCCCTGCATGCAGACGCAGGATCACATACGTGCCGACATGAGCGCGGAAGTGCTGCAACTCGCAGTGAATCATGTCGAAGTCGCCATCGTGCATGCGCACCCGCAGGTTGTAGGCGCCCGGCGGCGGCAGCTCGCCTTCCACCGAGAACAACCCCGCCAGACGTTGCGCGTCTTCCGGGTGCAATAACGCGCGCAGTCCGTCGCGCTGGACGACATCCGGCGACACGCCCGTCTCGCGACGAAAATGCTCGTCGATGAATTGGTAGTGCGTGGCCGGGTTGGCCAGATAGAAGATCGAGTCGAGGTGTTTCGTCAGATAGGTCATGAGCGCATTGCCCAACTGCACCGAATCCGACAGCACCATGCGCTCGTTCTCGGCGCGCAGCAGCATTTCGTAACGCGTCTGGGCGACTTCCGCGAGAAGCTCGGCGCGGTACTGCGCGCGACGCAGGCGCTCGATGAGGGCCACCGCCAACGGCGTGATGAGCATGAAGCCCGCGACGATCAGCACGTCCCGACGATCGAGCTCCGCGATGTCGCGAAACGGCGGCACGAAGAAGAAGTCGAAAATCGGGATGCTCACGATCATCGCCATGATGGCGGGTCCCAGCCCCCAGGTGAATTCGACGATGATGGCCGCGCAGACGAAAAAGACGCCCGGCATCGAGTGATCGAGCACCGGATGCAGGAGGCTGCGAACAAGAAACGCAGCAAGTACCACCATGAGTGCGCCGACGTAGCGTTTCGCGCCGGGCTCCGCCCAACGTCGGGCGTTTCTGATATCCATGATTCACCGCCGACTTCGCTGCCGACGCTCAATAAACCGTTACGGCACCCATAGTGCGGTGCTGCTGTTACAAAATATTACGGATTATCGCACGTCCGACCTTGACGACTTGAGGATGTGAACCCTGAGAAAGTCGCGCCGCAACAACATGGAAAACGCAGATCCAGCACTGGCGCGCCTCAGCGGGCAGCGCCGGATCGGTTGACAGGGAAATACCGGTGACAAAACTCGACAAAACCCTGCAAACCAACAGGTTACGGCGCCCTTTTGAGGGGGGCGTCACACGTTTGCAGGATCAAAAATCCGTCTTACGGCCGATTTCAGTCCACCCTTCGAGCGATGGCGGACGGCCGCGAGTCCGGCTTACCGCAGCATGAATGACATGGCGGACAGGCAGTTGAGCACTCGAACGGCCGCCTCCACGCTGGGCGCGACGTATTGCAGGGTGACACCGTCCACGCGTTCGAGCGTCGGCCACTGGCAGAACAGGTCTGCAAGCGCCGTGCTCTGCGCTTGCAGACGCACTTCGACCGGGGTCTCGACCTTGTAGGCATGCCATTTGCGCGAGTCTTCGAGCGACGCCTTCGCCGCCTCCCGGATCAGCTCGCACGATTGCGACGGGCTGAGCGTCATGCCGCTGCCCTGCCCCCACGCCGCTTTCGTCTGCACGAAATGCGCAGAGGGGAAGATCAACTGCGTTTCTTCGCAGAAGACGTCGTCGCCGCTGGCCATGACCATCGGCACGCCCCGCTCACCGGCGAGCGCGCCATACAGCATGGCCTCGCTCGCCTCCACGCCACCCAGCCACACGCGGGCAAAGGCGAAGCTGTTGATCGTGTGCGCCAGGATGCCCGCACTCTGGGCTTTGCCGTGATAGCCGATCATGAAAAGCGCGTCGCACCCGGCTTCCACCCCGGCGACCATGCCGAGATAGCGCGGTTTGCCCAGCACCAGACGCGCGCGCGGATCGAGTTCGTCCGGCAGCAGGTTACGAAAGCCGCCGTGCGAGTCGTTGACCATCACTTCGGTCGCCCCGCCCGCGAAGGCGCCCTCGACGGCGGCGTTGGCTTCGCGCGTCATCCAGCGGCGCGCGCGTTCATACTCGCCGTTACCAGCGCGCGTCTGTTCGGCGTGGAAGACGCCCGCGACGCCTTCGATATCGGTGGAGATCAGAATTCGCATAGTGTCGTGTCGATAGAGTCGTAAGGGGCTACGGGAGCGTCGCCATGCCGGCGTTTTGACGGGACAGACCGTGGCCGCGCCCGATGACAGCCCTCGATTAAAGCGCCGCCCAGTCGGGCAGCACGTCGGCGAGCGCGCGCCGCACATGACCGTCGCGCCCGAGCACGGACTCGGCTGCGAACAGCGCGTGCAGAATGGCCTGCTCGGTGGCGTCGGCCGTCGCCTGAAAAATGGGGTCGAGCAATGCGTCGGGGACCAGCGCCGCAGGCGCCACCCGCCCCATCGCGTCGTGACTTACCGTATAGCCGGTCGTGAATGCGAGCGCAACGTCGCCGCTGCCATGACCATAGACGGAACCGGTGCGCGCCAGTCCGGCGCCAGTACGCGTGGCGACGCGACGCAGCTGCCGCGCGTCGAGCGGCGCGTCGGTGGCCACCAGCATGATGATCGAACCGCGCTCGGGCGCCGCGCTTTGCTCAGGCTGCGCGAGGCGCTCGTCGAGCACCGGCCCGACGTGACGCCCGGCAATCGTCAGTTGTGACGGGCGGCCAAAGTTGGAGAGCACCAGCACGCCGACCGTGAACGTGGCCCCGGCCGTTTCCACGACCCGCGACGCGGAGCCGATGCCCCCCTTCAGTCCGAAACTGGACATGCCGCGTCCGGCGCCGACCGCGCCCTGCGCAAAATCGGACGATGCGCTCGCCAGCGCCTGCGCGTAATCCGCTTCAGTAACGGCGAACGTCTGCATGTCGTTCAGATAGCCGTCGTTGCACTCGAACACCGTGGGGTTCAGCGAGGGCGCGCCCCGCCCGATGCCCGGATTCGCTGCAATGGCTGCGCGTAGCTGGCCAAGTACGACATGGCTGACGGAGAAGGTATTGGTGAGCGCCAGCGGCGCTTCGACGACGCCCAGTTCGTCGATCTGCATCAGACCCACGCTCTTGCCGAAGCCGTTGATGACCGCAGCGCCCGCAGGGATCTTGGTACGAAACGGATCCCATTGCGTGCTCGGCGCCGACGCCCCGGGGGCCGCGCCGCCGGGATCCATCGTCGTGGCGGGCGTCGGACAGACGACAGTGACGCCCGTTTGGACCGGCCCGTCGGCGAGCGTCACGTGTCCGACGAAAACACCCGGCACGTCCGAGATGGCATCGCGCGGCCCGGCGGGCAGCAGCCCGACGTGGGGGGCGCCGAACGAGGCTTCGCGAAAGTCTGACGGGGGGATCATTTCGCGCTCCTGCGGGGTCATCAATGCCGGTCGAGCTTCGGATCGAGCGCGTCGCGCAGGCCGTCGCCGAGCAGGTTGAAAGCGAGCACGGTCAGGAAAATGGCCAGGCTCGGGAAGATGGCGATGTGCGGCGCGTTGACCATGTCGGCGCGCGCTTCGTTGAGCATCGCGCCCCACTCCGGCGTAGGCGGTTGCGCGCCCAGCCCCAGGAACGACAGACTCGCCGCCGTGATGATCGACGTACCGATACGCATCGAGAAGTACACGACGATGGACGACACCGTGCCCGGCAGAATGTGCCGCATGATGATCGTCCAGTCCGACGCCCCGATGGAGCGCGCCGCCTCGATATACGTCAGATGCTTGAGCACCAGCGTGTTGCCGCGCACGAGCCGCGCGAATGCCGGAATCGAGAAGATGGCCACGGCCACGATCACGTTGATCATGCCGTTACCCAGCACGGCCACCACACCGATGGCGAGCAGAATGCCCGGGAAGGCGAACAGCACGTCGGAGATACGCATGACGATGCGGTCCCACCAGCCTTCGTAGTATCCCGCCAGCAGGCCCAGCACCGTGCCGATCACCGCGCCGAGGGCCACGGAGCCGAAGCCGGCGGCCAGCGAGATGCGCGTGCCCGCGAGCACACGGCTGAAGATGTCGCGTCCGAGCGAATCCACGCCGAACCAGTGCTTCGCGGACGGCCCGGCGTTCAGGGCGTCGTAGTCGAAGAAGTTCTCCGGATCGAACGGCACGAGGTGCGGCGCGAGGATCGCAATGACGACCAGCACCAGCACGAAGGCGCCTGCAACCATCGCGATGTGCTGCTTCTTGAATTTGCGCCAGAATTCGCGCCACGGCGTGCGCACGCGATTGCCGCCGGCGGCCGCCGCAGTGGCCGTCGTCGGTTGGGTTGTCGGTTGGCTTGCGCTCATGATGCGTGCCTCACTTGTAGCGAATGGTCGGGTTGATGACGGCGTACAGCACGTCGACCACGAGGTTGATCAGAATGAACTCAAGCGAGAACAACAGCACCAGCGCCTGAATCACCGGATAGTCGCGCATCTCGACCGAGTCGATCAGCAGGCGTCCGAGTCCGGGCCAGTTGAATACCACCTCGACGACGATCGAGCCGCCGAGCAGGAAGCCGAACTGCAACCCCATCATCGTGACGACGGGGATCATGGCGTTGCGCAGTGCATGCTTGAACACCACGCGCATTTCGTTGAGCCCCTTGGCGCGGGCCGTGCGCACGAAGTCTTCGTGCAGCACTTCGACGAACGCCGAGCGTGTGAAGCGGGCCATCACGGCGGCCACCGCCGCGCCCAGCGTGATCGAGGGCAGGATGTAGCTCTTCCACGAATCGGCGCCGATAGTCGGCAGCCAGCCGAGCTGCACCGAGAAAATCTGCATCAGCAACATGCCCAGCGCGAACGCAGGGAACGAGATGCCCGAGACCGCGAAGGTCATGCCGAGCCGGTCGGGCCAGCGGTTGCGCCAGACGGCAGACGCCACGCCGAGCCCCATGCCGATCACCACCGACCAGATCATGCTCACCAGCGTGAGCCACAGCGTCGGCATGAAGCGGCTGGAGATTTCCTCCGAGACCGGTTGCTTGCTACGCATCGACAGACCGAAGTCGCCGCGCACCGCGTGCGTGATGAAGGTCGTGAACTGGGTCAGCAGCGGCTTGTCGAGGCCGAGATCCTGGCGCACCAGCGCCACGGTCGCCTCGTCTGCCTGCGGACCGGCCGCCAGACGCGCCGGATCGCCCGGCAACATGTGCACGAAGCCGAACACCAGCACTGCCACGATCAGCAGCGTGGGGATCAGGCCGAGCAGGCGTTTGAGAAAGTAATTGAGCATCGCAGTCTTGCCGAACGTCTTGCCTAAACCATGTCTTGCGGTAGACCGCGCCGTCGGCCGGAGCCGGCGGCGCGGGGAACATCACACTCGCAGGCCATCGCCGTCCCCCGACCATTGACGGGGGCGCGATGGGTCCGGCGATTACTTCATCGAGATATCGGTGAAGTTGAACGAGCCGTCAGGCATCGTGTACACGCCCGACAGGTTCTTGTTACGTGCGTACAGCAGCTTTTCCGTCACGAGGAACGCCCACGGCGCATCGTTCCAGATCTTCTGTTGGGCGTCCGTGTACAGCTTGGTCTTCTCTGCACGGTCGGTCGTCAGCAGCGCCTTGTTGAAGTCGGCGTCAACGGCCTCGTTCTTGTAATAGGCGGTGTTGAAGAGCTTCGGCGGGAACGACTCCGAGCTCAGCAGCGGACGCAGTGCCCAGTCGGCTTCGCCCGTCGACGACGACCAGCCCACGTAGTACATGCGCACCGGCGCCTTGTCGGGATCCGGGGCCGATTCGACCAGCTCGACACGCTGACCGGCTTCGAGCGCGCGCACTTGCGCCTTGATGCCGACCTGCGCCAGTTGCTGCTGCACGAACTGGATCACCTTCTGCGCGGTGGTGTACGTGTAGGCCGACCACAGCGTGGTCTCGAAACCGTTCGGGTAACCGGCCTCCTTGAGCAGTTCCTTCGCCTTGGCCGGGTTATACGGCCACGGGCCGGTCTTGACCGCGAAGTCCACACCCTTCGGCACCACACCGTCGGCCGGGGTGGCGTAGCCCGCGAAGGCCACCTTCACCAGCGCTTCCTTGTTGATGGCGTAGTTGATGGCCTGACGCACACGCACGTCGTCGAACGGCTTCTGCTTCGTGTTGAAACTCACGTAGCGCTGAATGATCGACGGACCGGCGATCACGTCGACCTTGCCGCTGGCCTTCAGGCCGTCGGCCTGCTCATACGGCACCGGGAAGGCAAAACCCGCTTCGCCCGTCTGCATGACGGCCGCACGCGTGTTGTTGTCCACCACCGGCTTGAAGGTGATCGTGTCGACCTTCGGATAGCCCTTCTTCCAGTAGCCGTCGAACTTCTTCACCTTCACGTAATCGGTGCGGTTCCATTCGACGAACTCGAACGGGCCCGTGCCGACCGGGTGCGAGGCGATGTCCTTGCCGTACTTCTTCAGCGCTTCCGGCGAGATGATCACGGCCGACGGGTGCGCCAGCGTGTTGATGAACGGCGAGAACGCCTCCTTGAGCGTGAATTTCACCGTGTGCGCATCGACCGCTTCCGTCTTGGCGATTTCCTTGTACAGGTTGTAGCGCTTGAGCTTGTTGTCCGGGTTCGTCACGCGGTCGAAGTTCGCTTTCACGGCGGCGGCGTCGAAGGCCGTGCCGTCCTGGAACTTCACGCCCGACTTGAGCTTGATCGTGTAGACGAGGCCGTCCGGCGAGACCGTGTAGCTGTCAGCCAGCACGTTCACGAGCTTCATGTCCTTGTCGAAACCGAACATGCCTTCGTAGAACGACTTCGCGACCGCTTGCGACAGCGTGTCGTTGGCGTCGTACGGATCCATCGTCGTGAAGGTCGACTGCACGGCCATCACGACATCCTTGGCGGCGAACGCCGGAGCTGCGCCGAACACGGCGGACGCCACAGCGACGGACGCGAGCGCGGTTTTCCAGCGAGCGCCCAACAAAACGTTTTTCGACATCTGTCTTTCTCCTTCTGGTCTGACGGGGTCGCCGCGGGCCAGTCCTTCGACTGCGCCACTTGGCGGGCATTATGGCTACAACGAGACGTGCAACTTGGGTACTACCTGAAACTGCCGGGGACGCGAGTCCCCGGGTAATGCGAAATCCGGTGCCGGACGTGGCATCGACAGATCAATCGATCCTCAATAAGCGCCGGCCACGCGATGACGCGCCACGAAGTGCCCTGCGCCGACTTCCACGAGCGGCTGCACCTGCGGTTCGTCGCCGATCGCGCGGATCGGGCTCGGAATCTCTTCCGTCAACAACTCCCGCTTGGCATGACGACGCGCCGGATCGGCAATCGGCACCGCCGACATCAGCTTCTTCGTATAGGGATGCTGCGGGTTTTCGAAGATCGCGCGACGCGGGCCGACCTCAACGATCTGCCCGAGGAACATCACCGCCACACGGTGGCTGATACGCTCCACGACCGCCATGTCGTGCGAGATGAACAGGAACGCGATGCCGAACTCCTTTTGCAGATCGAGCATCAGGTTGATGATCTGCGCCTGCACGGAGACGTCGAGCGCCGAGACGGATTCGTCGGCGATCACGACCTTCGGCTTGAGCGCCAGTGCGCGGGCGATGGCGATGCGTTGACGCTGCCCGCCCGAGAACTCGTGCGGGTAGCGCTGCGCGTAGTCGGCCGGCAGGCCCACGCGTTCGAGCAGTTCGGCCACGCGCTTCTCGGCTTCCGCGCCACTCGCCACGCCGTGCACCAGCAGCGGCTCCATGATCGAGAAGCCCACAGTCAGACGCGGGTCGAGCGAGGCAAACGGGTCCTGGAAGATGAACTGGATATCGCGGCGCAGCGTCTGCAAGGCGCGACCGGCGAGATCGTGAATCGGCTTGCCGCCGAACTCGATGGAGCCACCCTGACTGGCGACCAGACGCAGCAGCGCACGACCGGTCGTCGACTTGCCGCAACCGGATTCGCCCACGAGGCCCAGCGTCTCACCGGGATAGAGATCGAAACTCACCCGCTCGACGGCGTGCACGCGCTGCTTCACACGGCCGAAGAAACCGGACGGCACGTCGAAGCGCGCGACGAGATCCTTCACTCGCAGGATCGGACCAGCCTCGGTCTTGACCGTCGGTTGCGGGGTTTCGGCGACGGGCTTGGCATCTGCCGGGGCGTCGTAACGCAACAGCGGGAAGCGCGCCGGCAGGTCGGTACCCTGCATCGAACCGAGACGGGGCACCGCCGAGAGCAGCGCCTGCGTGTAGCGTTCGCGCGGGGCAGCGAAAATTTCCGCCGAGCGGCCCTCTTCCACCTTGTCGCCGCGATGCATCACGAGCACGCGGTCGGCGACCTCGGCGACCACGCCCATGTCGTGCGTGATGAACACGACGCCCATGTGCATCTCGTCTTGTAACGCGCGAATCAATTGCAGGATCTGCGCCTGAATCGTCACGTCGAGCGCGGTAGTCGGCTCGTCGGCAATCAACAGACCCGGCTTGCAGGACAGCGCCATGGCGATCATCACGCGCTGACGCATGCCGCCCGAAAGCTGGTGCGGGAAACGCCCGAGTACGCGCTTCGCTTCGGGAATCCGCACGAGTTCGAGCATGCGCAGCGCCTCGGCGCGCGCTGCAGCGACATCCTTGCCCTGATGCAGACGGATGGACTCGGCAATCTGCTCGCCCACCGGGAAGACCGGGTTGAGCGAGGTCATCGGCTCCTGGAAGATCATCGCCATGTCCGCGCCACGAATGCTGCGCATGGTGCGGCCGCTGGCGCGCGTGAGGTCGACGAGCTTGCCGTTGCGGCGACGCATGACCATCGAGCCCTCGGTGATGCGCCCGCCGCCGTTCTCGACGAGACGCATGGCCGCGAGCGAGGTCACCGATTTGCCCGAGCCCGATTCGCCCACGATGGCGAGCGTCTCGCCACGGTCGACATGGAAGGACAGATCGCGCACGGCCGTGACCACGCGCTCGGACGTCGCGAACTGCACGGTAATGCCGCTCACGTCGAGCACGCGCTCGTCGGGCAACGAAATCGTAGGGGTTGTCTTACGCTCAGCCACGCCTGTCCTCGCTAATCTTCACTTGCTGAATCTGGTACTGGTGCACGGTGCCGGGTATGGCCTCGCGCCGTCTTGCCCGAGCATCCCGGGACGTTCGGTCTTACTCGTGAATGGCCGTCACCGGCGTTTCACCCACACGGGCCACGCCGCGATACATCCCTTCGGTATTGAACGGCAGCGCCACGTTGCCTTGCGCATCCACCGCGATCAGACCACCACGGCCATTCACTCGCGGCAGACGATCCTGAATGACACGCTCGGCGGCGTCTTTCAACGAAAGACCCGCGTAGGCCATCAATGCACCGACTTCGTAGCAGGCGACCGCACGAATGAAGGCTTCGCCCGTGCCCGTCGCGGAGACGGCGGCGGTCGCGTCGTTGGCATAGCAGCCCGCGCCGATGAGCGGCGAATCGCCCACGCGGCCGACGGCCTTGTTCGTCATCCCGCCCGTCGACGTGGCCGCAGCAATGTGGCCATGCATATCGCAAGCCACCGCGCCGACCGTGCCGAACTTCGTGTCCGGGTCGATGGGCTCTTTCTTGAGCGGCATGTCGTGATCGAGCGAGACGGCCGCGCTGGCGAGCGCACGCTGCAACTGGGCATAGCGCGCTTCGGTGAAGAAGTACTCGGGCTCGACCAGCTCGGCGCCGTTCGCCGCAGCGAACGCTTCCGCACCTTCGCCCACGAGCAGTACGTGGGGGCTGTGTTCGAGCACCGAACGCGCGGCCAGAATCGGGTTGCGCACGCGATGGACGCAAGCGATGGCACCCGCGTCGAGCGTAGTGCCGTTCATGATCGCGGCGTCGAGTTCGTGCGTGCCTTCGTGCGTGAACACGGCGCCACGACCGGCATTAAAGCGCGGGCAATCTTCGAGATGACGCACGGCTTCGGTCACGGCGTCGAGCGCGGAGCCGCCGGCGGCGAGCACGGCCTGTCCGGCGCGCAGCACGTCGGCCAATGCCTCGTGATACGCCTTGAGTTCTTCGGGCGACGTGTCGCGGCTGATCGTTCCGGCGCCGCCGTGAATGGCGATGACGGCACGTTGGGCATGACTCATGAGGCTTTGTCCTTTCTTTCGTTGCCGCCCGTCACCGCGCCGGACGAAGCGCCGGTGCTAACACTGGTGGCGGCGGTGGCCGAGGTGGCGGAACGACCGGCGTTGCGGGGTGCCGCCGGCGCGTTCGAATGATTCGGTAGATGCATGGGGCTCGCGGGGTTTGCGTGAGCCGAACCCGGCGTTCCCAGCGTGCTGGCGGTCGCCCCGACGATGGCGTCGGTCAGCGCGGTATCCAGCGGCTCGGGATGCGTTTTGTTGGCCGTTTTGGCCAGCGCCTGAGTCAGCGTCGCGCCCAGCGCGCCGGGCAGCGGGGTCGCGACGGCGGCGGTCTTGGTCGCGGCAGCGCTCGCGGTGTGCTGTGATGCTGCGGCACGCCGCATCACCGGTGTTGCGGCGCCTGCCGGTGCATTGGCGGGCGCATTCGGCAGTGTCAACGACGCAGAGTCGAGCCACGGCAGCAGGAAGTCGGTCAGTTCGGTCGCGCGATCTACGGCGTGTTTGGCGCGTTGCGCAACGGCATCGCAAATCGCATCGATCATGGCCAGCACACTCGCTTCGGAGTTGCTCGACAGGCGCGGTTTGCTCCGCACGAAGATCACGATATCGCCCAACGGCGCCAATGGCGACGTGGGGCTGTCGGTGAGCACCATCACGGATACGCCGCGACCGCGCAGGCGGCGGCACAGCGTCACGGTGTCGGACACGTAACGCGGGAAACCGAGGGCGATCACCAGATCCCCCTCGCGCAGCTTGAACAACTGACGTGCGGCATGCGTCGACCCGCCCGCCCCGACGACCGACTGCACGTTTTCGCAATACGGATCGAGGCCGTGGTGAAGCAGGCCCGCGAGGTAGCCACTCGCGCCGAGGCCGAGCACGTAGATGCGATGCGCCTGCAAGATCGACTCGACGGCACGCTCGCAGGTGCCGGCATCGAGCGCCCGACGTGTCCAGTCCAGATTCTCGATGGCCTGCGTCAGCGACGCCGCCATCACATCGGCACTAGCGCTTGCCTGCGCCTTGCTCGTGCGCAGGCTTTCGATCGGCGCGAGCGTCGCTTCGTAACCGCGCACCATCGCCGCGCGGCATTGCGGATAGCCATCGAAGCCCAGCGCGCGGGCAAACCGATTGACGGTCGCCAGCGAGACGCCGACCGCGTCGGCAAATTCGTCGATACGCATGGTGGCCGCGCGAAACGTGTTGTCGAGCACGAACGCCGCCATGCGCTGTTGCGCAGGCGTCAGTTCGGGCATGGCTCGCACGATGCGCTCGGTGAGCGGCAAGTCGGCGGGCAACGAGTCGGCGTCAGTCATGGATCGCAGTCATCCTTCGGAGTGAAGGAAAGTATATTTTCATCAGCACCCCGTCAAAAGAAAAAAAATAGTTCAAATGCTGCTGAGCGGTCTGCCATCGACATCGCATTTCCCTTACACACCCCGCAAACCCCGTCAAAACAAGGGGGTTCGGTCCCCGTCGTACGCAAAAAACGGGCATACTAGGGGAAACCCGAATGCACGAACTTGCCGGAGGCTTTGCGATCCGATGCTGAAGTACGGTGACATTGCCCCGGTGTTTTTTGTCCGGTCGGCGAAGTCATTGGATGTCATTGATCAGACAGGCAGCAGATTCACTGGACAGCCACGCGAGAGTGGCGGGACCGCCTGGGGAGGCTAGGTCGGAGGCGAGTCGTAACGTGCAGTAAATATGGCGTAGTCAGGGGCTTACATCTGCCCCTTACCCTGACGACGTCGACGTGAAAGCTATTCGCCTCAAGGAGCCTGACCATGCTGAGTCCGCATGAAATCGCCACGCTGTTGCTGGCGGCCGCCTCGCTTGGCCCCATCGATGCCGATGCCCTCGAACCGCCCGATCTCGCCGCACTGGAGCAAGCGCGTCTGGTGCATGTGGCGGTGGACGAGGGGCACACCAAAGTGAGCGTGACCGAAGACGGTCACCGAGTATTGCGTCGTCTGGGACTGGAACGTTCGGGCGGCGAGCGCGCGCAAGCGCCGCACCTGACGATCGCGCCAGCGCAACGCCCGCGGCTTGAGACCGTGCGAATGGAAGGTGGGCGTTCGGCGGCCGATGTGGCAGCGTCCGCCACTGGAAGTCGAACTGTCACTACGATGCAAATCGGCCGCGACGTGTCGCGGCCGATCGATATGCCGCAGGCAGCATCGCTGCCTGCGGATGCTTCGGGGATTCGCTCCCCGGAAACAACGTCAGCGCAATCAGAGCATCGCGAAGAAGAGGCTTAAGCGCGCGAGCACGATCAGCAGAATCTGCATCAGCAGGAACAGCCCCAACGGCGACAGGTCGAAGCCGCCCACCATCGGGATGACGCGGCGAATGGGGCGCAGCAGCGGATCGAGCAGGTGCTGAAGAATCGGCATTGCGGTGGCACGCGGATTCACCCACGACAGCACCGCCATGAGCAGCGTCAGCCACATCACCAGATTGGCGCCCCACTTGGCCACCAGCACCAGCGCCACCAGCAAGCCACGCGGGAACACCGTGACCGGCGACACCCCGACCACCGCAGTGATCAGCACCAGATAGAGAATGGCGGCCAGCCATGCGCCGATCACGCACGCCCAGTCGATGCCGCCCACGCCCGGCACAACGCGCCGCAACGGCAACACGATCCAGTTGGTGAACTGAAACACCCCTTGGGAGAGCGGATTTCGCGGGGGCAGCCGGGTCGCCTGCATCCACACACGCAATAACAACAAAGCGCCGAATAGCGAGAAAACAAGATCTAGCAGCAGGCGGGCGATTTCGACGAGCATCTGGACTCCAACGGATTGTGCGGTGCCCCGCAAGATCGGCATTGTCGCATGCGTTTGCCCGAGTTCAATCCCTGCGTGTCGTCTTGTTGGCTTATCTCCCGAGGTCCTCCAACGGATGCGCGCCTTGCGGCCATGGACTCACGAAGAAGGCATCGACCTGCGCCGCCGGCACGTCGGCGAGCGCGGCGTAGCGCCACCGGGGTTGCTTGTCCTTGTCGATCAGCAGTGCGCGAACGCCCTCGACGAAATCACCCGATGCGAACGCGTGATACCCCAACACCAACTCCATGCGAAAGGCATCGGCGAGGTCCAGACGTCGACCTGTCTGCAATTGCCGGTCAGTGACGCACAGACTGAGCGGCGAACGCTGCTTCAAGAACGCGAGTGTCTCGGCAGACCATGCATTGTCGGTATCACTTCCCAGTGATGCCACGATGCCCGGCACGTCCAATGCGCTGAAGTGTCTGTCCAGCGTGGCTCTGACACGGGAGAGCGGCGCGGCGTCGGTCCATGTGCGGCCCAGCGGCACGAGGGCGGCACGAAGCGATGCCAGCAGGTCGGCGGTGTTTTGCGTGTTGCCGCCGGCGATTCGCGTACCAGTATGAGGCATCGAGCGATCCACGCTGTCCGGCATGTCGTCCGGCCATTCGAAACGGTGCAACATCTCGCGCAACTGGGCCGGGGCATCGCCTTCGAGCCAGACGTCCGCAAGCCCGCAGTACAACGCGTCGGCGGCCGTGATCGTCACCCCGGACAGTCCAAGATACCGGGCGAGCGTGGGGGCCAGATGGCCAAGGAACCAACTGGCACCCACGTCAGGGAACAGGCCGATCCCGGTCTCAGGCATCGCCAACCGTGTCCGGTCAGTCACGATCCGCATCGCTGCGCCCTGTGCGATGCCCATGCCGCCGCCCATGACAATGCCGTCGAGCAGCGCGATATACGGCTTCGGATATCGGTGGATCAGGTAATCGAGCCGGTATTCGTCGATGAAGAACGCCTGATGGTGATTCGCGTTGCTTATCCGGCTTTCGTACAGAGCGCGCACATCGCCACCGGCGCAAAACGCCTTCTCCCCTGCCCCTTCGACCAGCACCGCACGCACGGCAGGATCGTCGGCCCACGCATTGAGTTGCTGCCACATCGCGCGCACCATGCCATGCGTAATGGCATTAAGCGCCTTGGGACGATTGAGCGTGATCACCCCGAATCCGTTGATCACGTCGAACAGGACTTCCCCTCCGGCGTCCTGGGCATCGCGTGCGTCGCGTGGGCTATGCCTGTCGTGCACGTCGTGCCTGTCGTGCGTTTCGCGTATATCGATACCGCTCTTTTGCAAGCTCACCCTTTCTCCTCCTGATCGCAACGATCGGCAGTCGTCAAACCGTGCGCCCGCGCCGTCAGTCCAGCGCGCGGGCAATGACTTGCCGCTGAATCTCGCTGGTGCCTTCGTAGATTTGCGTGATGCGCGCGTCGCGATAGTGACGCTCGACCGGGTAGTCTTCGAGGTAGCCATAGCCGCCATGGATCTGGATCGCGTGGGTACAGACCCACTCGGCCAGTTCGGAGGCAAAGAGCTTTGCCTGCGACGCTTCGGACAGGCACGGCAGCCCCTGTGTGCGAAGCGCTGCGGCGTGAAGGATCAGGAAGCGTGCCGCATTGATGCGCGTCGTCATGTCGGCCAGCATGTTCGCAATGCTCTGATGCTCCCGAATCGGTTTGCCGAACTGCTGACGCTCATTCGCATATTGCAGGGCGGCCTCGAACGCGGCCCGCGCCACACCGAGCGCGAGTGCCGCGATCCCGATGCGTCCACCCTCGAGATTGGACAGCGCAATCTTCAGCCCCTGCCCCGGCTCACCGAGCATGGCCTCGTCGCCGACCTCGCAATCGACAAGCGTGATCGGACAGGTGTCCGACGCGCGGATGCCGAGCTTGTGTTCGGGATGGCCGACTTCGAAACCCGGCGTGTCCGTCGGTACGATGAATGCTGAAATACCGCGCTTGCCCGCCGCAGGGTCCGTGACGGCGAAAACGATGGCCACGGCGGCACGCTTGCCGTTCGTCACGAACTGCTTGCTACCGTTGAGCACCCACTTGTCGCCGCGACGCTCCGCACGCGTTCGCAGGTTGTTGGCTTCCGACCCGGCCTGCGGCTCGGTCAGACAGAATGCGCCGATCTTCTTGCCGGCCGCCAGATCGGGCAACCAGCGCTCACGCTGTGCGTCCGTACCGAATTTCAGAATCGGCGCACACCCGACCGAGTTATGAACGGACATCATTGTCGCCGTCGAGGCACAGCCCGCCGCAATCTCCTCCATCGCGAGCGCGTACGCCGTGTAGTCGGTGTAGGACCCGCCGTATTGCTCAGGCACCATCATGCCGAGCAGGCCGAGGTCCCCCATCTGCGCGACCATCGCGTCGGGCAGCGCGCACTCGCGATCCCATTGCGCAGCGTTCGGCGCCAACTGCTCGGAGGAAAACGCACGCGCCATGTCGCGGATCATGCGTTGGTCTTCGGTATAGAAATCCATATCTGTCTCCTGCGTCGTTATCTCGTCGACCCCAATCTCGTCGAACCCGATCGGACACGGTAGGAATGCTCCGGCGAGCGTCGCCGACATCTGTGCCTGTCGATGCATCCAGTGTAGGGATCGCAGCGCGTTGGCACCATAGCCAAAAACGGCAAATTGGATGAGCGGAATTGCCATCGGAATCGTCTGTATTCGGATCAGGACAAACCCTTGCTGGTGCGGGCTGCGCCGCTCACCCGACATCCAACAACGTGCCCGAACACTCTGCTGCACCGCGAAATACCCTGTCTGCGGAGTGGATAAATCCCTCACGAACTCTGAACCGTTTGGACATTGCCTGCCGCCGCCCCCCCGCATTAGGATGATTTTCGCCCTTGCCCATGAGCGCCGCGTCCGAGGTTCCTTATAGACGGCGCCAGGGAGCGGCCGACATCGCGCGCCGAGTGCCCAATGCCTTTCAAGGTCTTTGCATCTTAGGCGCGCCGTCGGCCGGCATCCGACTACAGGAGACAACCCATGACTGCGGATTACGCCCAAGCCTACGAGACGTTCGACCTCGACGCCACGGTACGTGCCACGCTCGACGGCAACCTCGACGCGATGAATGCCTGCATCGAGTGCTGCGACCGTCATGCGCTTCCCGGGCGCATCGCCCTCTTCTGGGAGGGAAAAGACGGCACGAGCCAGACCTGGACATTCAAGCACTTGCAGGCGCTTTCCGCCCGTTTTGCCAACTTCCTGCGCGAACAGGGCGTGCAACCGGGCGACCGCGTGAGCGGCCTGCTGCCACGCACCCCGGAGTTGCTGATCACGATTCTCGGCACGTGGCGGGCAGGCGCGGTTTATCAGCCGCTCTTCACCGCGTTCGGCCCGAAGGCCATCGAGCATCGTCTGCAAAGTGCCCAGAGCAAGTTCGTGATAACCGACGCCACGAACCGCAGCAAGCTCGACGAAGTGGAGCACTGCCCGCCGGTCGTGACCGTCAGCGGGCCGCGCGGTGAAGGCGTACGCCGCAGCGACTTCAGCTTCTGGCATGAGGTCGAACAGCACGGTGCCGAGTTCGCGCCGGTCATGCGCCGTGCCGACGACCCGTTCCTGATGATGTTCACGTCGGGCACGACGGGCGCGGCCAAGCCGGTCGCGGTACCGCTGCGCGCCATCATGGCGTTCGTGGGCTACATGCGCGATGCGGTCGATCTGCGGCCGACCGATACGTTCTGGAACATCGCCGACCCGGGCTGGGCTTACGGCTTGTATTACGCGGTCACCGGGCCGCTCGCGATGGGCATTCCCACCACGTTCTACGACGGCCCGTTCAACGTCGAAAGCACCTATCGCGTCATCAAGAAGCTCGGGATCACCAATCTGGCCGGATCGCCCACCGCGTTCCGTCTGCTGATCGCCGGTGGCGACAAGGCTGCCGCCCCCGTCAAAGGACAGTTGCGCGCCGTTTCCAGCGCAGGTGAGCCGCTCAACCCGGAAGTCATTCGCTGGTTTGCCGAGCACCTCGACGTGACCATCCATGACCATTACGGTCAGACGGAACTCGGCATGGTCGTATGCAATCACCATGCGCTCGGCCATCCGATCCAGGCCGGTGCGGCGGGTTTTGCGTCGCCGGGTCATCGCGTCGTGGTGCTCGACGACGACGGTCGCGAGTGCGCCGTCGGCGAGCCCGGCGTGCTTGCGCTCGATCGTACCCAGTCGCCGCTCATGTGGTTCGGCGGCTACTGGGAACGCGAGACGCCTGCATTCGTGGGGAATTACTACCTTTCCGGCGACACGGTCGAGCGCAACGCCGACGGCAGCATCAGCTTCGTCGGCCGCAATGACGACGTGATCACGTCGTCGGGCTACCGCATCGGACCGTTTGACGTCGAGAGTGCCTTGATCGAGCATCCGGCCGTGATCGAAACCGCCGTGATCGGCAAGCCGGACCCGGAGCGTACGGAAATCGTCAAGGCGTTCGTCGTGTTGCACGCACAGTTCGCGGCATCGGACGCCCTCGCTCGCCAATTGCAGGAGCACGTTCGTCATCGACTTTCCACGCACGCGTATCCACGCGAAATCGAATTCGTGACCGAATTACCCAAGACACCGAGCGGCAAGCTTCAGCGCTTCATCCTGCGTAATCAGGAAATCGCCAAAGCGGCGCCCGCACCGGCGATCGCCGCCTGAGCACGCCCTCACTTTTATCGCCTTTTCAGGACACGCCACTCATGCAAATCAAGGATCGCGTCTTTCTCGTCACCGGCGCGTCGTCGGGTCTCGGTGCCGCCACGGCACGCATGCTCGTCGACGCCGGCGCCCGGGTCGTGCTCGGCGACATCAACGCCGAAGCCGGGGCCGCGCAGGCCGATGCCCTGGGGGATGCCACGCGCTTCGTCGCTACCGACATCACACGCGAAGACGACGTACAGCGTCTCGTCGACACGGCCGGGAGCGCCTTCGGCGGACTCAATGGCGTCGTCAATTGCGCAGGGCTTGTCATTGGGGAACGGATTCTCGGCAAGCAGGGGCCGCATCGCCTCGAGAGCTTCGCACGCATCGTCAACGTCAATCTGATCGGCACATTCAACGTGCTGCGCATTGCGGCATCGGCGATGGCAGAAGGCACAGCCGACGCCGAAGGCGAGCGCGGCGTGATCGTGAACACGGCGTCAGTCGCCGCGTTCGACGGGCAGATCGGGCAGGCGGCCTACGCCGCGTCGAAAGGCGGCGTTGCGGCACTGACGCTGCCTGCCGCGCGCGAGCTGGCACGTGTGGGCGTGCGCGTCGTGACCATTGCCCCGGGCATCTTCGAGACCCCGATGATGGCCGGCATGACGCCGGAAGTTCAGGCCGCGCTGGGGGCGTCGGTGCCGTTCCCGCCGCGTCTCGGACGCCCGTCCGAATATGCGGCGCTGGTGCGTCATATCGTCGAGAACACCATGATCAACGGCGAAGTCATTCGCCTCGACGGCGCGCTACGCATGGCGCCAAAGTAAAACTTTGCCGGTATCGACCGGCAACGAAACCTTCACTGCGAACGACGTCGCCACACCGCGCAGAGCGACGTCATCCGCGAGTTCGGAATACGCCGATCCGCTTTTCGGACGGCACCGGAAGCGCCATCAGGGCCCGCACTGCTAGAATTCCTGCGTCCCCCTGCTACGGCTTTACACCGGTTCCGATTCGCGACGCATGGAAAAAGGCAGCATTTCGATACATTTCGTGATTAACGCATTGGCGCACGTCGAACGACTCGGCGGCGATCCGACGGCATTACTGCGGGCCGCCGACATTGCGCCTTCGCTGTTGACGCACCCGCAAGGCCGCGTGTCGGCCGATCGATATGCGCATCTGTGGCGGCTCATCAGCCTCGCGCTGGACGACGAGTTCTTCGGTCAGGATTCGCGTCGCATGAAAGTGGGCAGCTTTGCGATGCTCTGCCACAGCGTCGTCGCGTGCCGCACGCTGGAGCAGGCATTGCAGCGCGCCTCGCGTTTCTTCGGCCTGCTGCTCGACGATCTGGTGATGCATCTGGTGCGCGATGGCGCCCTCGCGCGGCTGGAAGTCCATGAGCGCGCAGACCCACAAGCCCCGCGCATCTTCGGTCATGAAACGCTACTGATCCTGTTCTATGCGCTCACTTGCTGGCTGATCGCGCGACGCGTCACGCTGAGCACGGCGTACTTCGCGTTCGAGGAACCGGTGTATAGCGACGAGTACCGCACGATGTATTCGGCACGGCTGGTCTTCAATGCCGATCGCACCGCCATCGAATTCGACGCGGCGTGTCTTGATTTGCCTGTCGTGCAGAACGAAGTCAGCGTGAAAGACTTCCTGCGCGCCGCGCCCGGCAACATCATCCTCAAGTACAAGAACACAAAGGGGATGGTGGCACGCGTGCGTCGACGTCTGAAGACCATGCCGACGGATAGCTGGCCGGCGTTCGAAACGCTGGCGGGTGAATTCAACACCACGCCGTCGACGTTGCGTCGGCGGCTTGAAGATGAGGGCCAATCGTATCAGTCGATCAAGGACCAGTTGCGACGCGATCTCGCCATTCACGCGCTATGCCACACGTCGAAGCCGATGCTGGAAATCGCCCTGTCGTTGGGATTTGCGGACCCCAGCGCCTTCTTCCGTGCATTCAGGAAATGGACGGGAGCACGGCCCGGCGATTACCGGCGTCAGGCCGCGGAAGCCTGACACCGGTCTCGCGGCAATCGTTGCGCGGCGGTCCTTCGACTGCGACCCGCCGCTGCAACTCAGGCCGTCCGCGCTTTGGCACCGACGGCGCTGCGCTCGTCATCGTCGTCATCGAGTTCGATACGTTTGACTTCGCCGAGCAGTAACAGATAGCACAGCACGCCGGCAATCGCGAAGAGGCTGATGAGGCCGAGCGCCCAACCGAACGAGCCCGTCGCTTTCACGATGAAGCCGATCGCGATGGGCGTGATGATGCCCGAGAGATTGCCGGCGAAGTTCACCGCGCCCCCTGTGATCCCGACCATTCCTTTGGGCGCGATGTCCGCGACGAGCGACCACGACGCCGACGCCACGCCTTGTGCGAAGAAGGCGAACGACATGATGGCGATGACGAGCCAGTTGGCATCGGTGAGCACGGTAAGCGACATCGTCGGCACGAGCAGCAGGCCGGTGACGATCGGCGTCTTGCGCGCCGTGCCGACCGCGACACCTCGGCGCAGTAGCCAGTCCGAGAGCAAACCGCCGCAGACAACCCCGATGGAGGCGGCCACGAACGGCACCGACGTCATGCCACCCGCCTTGAGCACCGTCATGTGACGCTCGGTGATCAGGTAGGTCGGGAACCACGTCAGGAAAAAGTAAAGCGACGACAGCGAGGCGAACTTACCCACACAGATCGCGATGATCTGACGATTGCGGAACAGCGCCAGCAGCTTGCGCCACGGAAACTTTTGTGACGTCGCCAGTGCTTGCGGCTTCGCTTCCACGAGCGCTCCGCCGCTGCGAATATGGTCAAGCTCGGCAGCGTTCACCCACCGGCATTTATCGGGATCGCGATACCCCGCGAACCACACGCCGGCCCAGACGATGCCAAGCAAGCCCGTCGCATAGAAAATCTCGCGCCAGCCCCAGGTATGGGCAATCCAGAACAGTACCGGTGTGAGCGCGGCCATACCGATGTACTGACCGACGAGATAGACGCTGGTCGCGACACCTCGCTCACGCTGCGCGAACCAGATCGAGACGACCCGGTTATTCACCGGAAACGTCGGCGCTTCGGCCACGCCCACGCCGAGTCGCATACCGAAGAGCGTGGCAAAGCGTGAAGTGAAGCCCTGCATGAAGGTAAGCACCGACCAACTGAGAATGGCCACGCCATAGATGGCACGCGTGCCGAAGCGGTCGATCACCCAGCCGCCGGGGATGTTCGCGATCACATACGTCCACGCGTATGCAGAAAAAATGAAGCCCAGCTCGACAGGGCCGAGACCGAACTCCTGCTTGAGCATCGGCGCCGCGACCGAGAGATTGGCGCGGTCCACATAATTAATGACCGTACCGACGAAGACCAGAAAAAGCATCCAGTAGCGCACCCGCGACGGGCGCTGCGGGGACGAAGACGACGGGGGCAGAGGAACTGACATATTGCATCTCGTAATGTGCGGTGGCGCCTCGGGGTCACCACCGGAAACCGGCCATCACCGACATCGACGGGGCCATCTGTGACATTGGCGCCCGTGGGTTGGCGACTTAAAAGCTGTGATACATCCCAACGCGCAGCAACATCTGGTCGTGATTGCTCGACGCACCGATCGGATACGACGCGGCATGGTTGTTACCCGTTGCGGCGATATAGGTCACTTGTGCCTGCAATTGCGTACGTTTCGAGAACGAATACAGGTCCCCCGCTTCGATCTGGTTGTAGTGCGTGTGATTGAACGACGAATACGAATAGCCGAGCGTGAGCGCGTTCGCCTCCGTCACGCGGTACTCCGTGCCGACGTCGTAGTTGAACATGTTGCCCGAGCCGCCGGGTGCGCGGACTTCGCTGCGGGTGTAGAGCGCGTGCACGTTCCAGCGCGACGAGAGACGATACGAAGCGCCGATACCGGTGTTGTTCACGGCATCCGACTGGAAAAGCTTCGTTGCGGAAAGGGCTGACTGACCGAACAACGACGAAATGCCGAGACGCGAAGAAAAATCGAACGTCCGCTTGTTGATGCCTACGTAAGTGGCGGCGACCGACAGCGGTCCGTTGTCGTACCTCAGGTAGCCACCGACCGTGCGGCCCTGCGCGTTCCCGCCCGCGAAGCCGTACATCAGGCCACCGGTCAGACCATGAAAACTCGTGCTGTTCCACTTCACGGCATTATCGATCTGCGACGAATTCGCCAGATTGTCGAGGTTGCCCGGGTGATAGGCATACAGATTGTGTTGCCAGAAGCCGTTCGAATAGCGAATCGAGACATCCTGCATGAAGTCTGTCTGGTGACCGATCGACACCGTGCCGAATCGATCGCTCGCCAGCCCGACCCAGGCCTGACGATTCCACTCCACGCCGCTATTGATCAGCGCGCCGGAGCTGGTATTGAAACCTTGTTCCAGTTGAAAGACGGCGGCGAGGCCGCCACCGAGGTCCTCGCGCCCCTTAAGACCAAAGCGGTCAGGCTGCCCGATGCCCGCGTCCATCTTGAACAGGCGGCCACCGCCCTGATTGCTCACATAAGTGAGGCCGTCGTCGACCGTCCCGTAAATCTGCAACGAATTGCCTGCGGCATGTGCTGCGCCAGCGCATGCGAGACCTGCCAGACCGACCGTAAGGCCAGTGGCGCGTTTACTGCGTCTCTTCACCATCCACTCCTGTTATGCGCGCTGATGCTTCGGGGCTATGTTGCCCCCTTTTGCCGGCACGGTCGGTGTCCAACATGACGTCCCGGCCGAAGCATCATTATTGTCTTACATATGAAACAATGATTAATAGGTAAGACAATTATGGCGACGCGATTTCAGTGAGACAAGCAGAAAATAAGTAAATGCTTATTGATGTTGCGCAGATGCTAATGACAAAGGTGTCGCGCGTCTGCGAAAAAAATTGAGGGCGCGTTCGATCCCCGAGGTCGACGGCATTCGTTAACAGACGAGTGGCATGGCGACACACCGGAACCGAGTGACGAAGCAAGCGACAGCCGATTCATGGAGAAGCGGCCGGGCATATGAGTGGCGGCGATAGCCGGCCCCCTGACGCAGCGACTTAAAGGTAGTGGAGCGGAGTCAGGGGGCCGGGTATCGGCGCTGCCCGGAAGTAAAGAGAGAACAGCGGGCGGCGCACACCGATGGTTCAACTGGGGGAAACACGAGTGGCGGCGATAGCCGGCCCCTGACGTAGCGACTTAAAGGTAGTGGAGCGGAGTCAGGGGCCGGGTATCGGCGCTGCCCGGAGGCAAAGAAAGGACAGCGAGGGTATAAGACCGCAGGGTTAAAAATCAGCAGACCACAAAAGCTCAGCCCAAAACCCCAACCCGCTCAGCCCGATAGTTGAGCTTATGGGAAAGCTCATCGGCAGCAGATACCACTTTCTCGACGATCCCGTTCTCGAGCAGATCGGCTTCCACGCGCGCTTGCGGAATCGTCACGCTGATGACGGCGGCGATCTGGCCACGATGATTGCGCACCGGGGCGGCAATCGTCGAAATGTTTTGTTCGAAGAAGGCCTGGCTCATGCTGTAGCCACGGGCGATGTCCTCTTGCACCACGCGGTGCAGCGCGTCCACCGTCGTCGGCGTATGTGCAGTGAACGCTTCGAGCTTACGTTCCGGATAAAGCTGTTTGAGCGAAGGCAGCGAATAGTCGCCGAGCAGGATATGACCCACGGCAGTCGCATGAGCGGGCAGACGCGTACCCACACGCACCGTGCCGAACACCAGCTCGCGGCTAGCCGCCTTGGCGACGAAAACCGCATCGCGCTGATCGAGAATCAGAATATGGCTCGAAAAACCCGTCGCATCGCGCAGCTTCTCGATCACCGGCGTGCCGAGATCCGTGAGTTCGAGCGAGTTCAGATATTCGAAACCGAGGCGCAGCACCGCCACACCGAGCCGATAGTGACGATCATCGCCCGCCTTCTCGATGAAGCCTTCCGCCTCAAGCGTTTGCAGCAAGCGAAAAACCGTCGAGCGCGGAATGTCCAGACGCCGCGCCAGGTCCGCCCCGGCCAGCACCGGCTCGCGCGCCGAGAACGTCATGAGAATGCGCAGGCCGCGCTCAAGGCCCGGAACCGAGTATTTGTTATCGCTGTCGTTGCTCATGCCGTTTGCGCACAATGGCGCCGACCGGTGTGCGGCGGGTCCGCGCAGCCGATAGACGATATTCATGGAAGGCGCACATTATAGGCTACGGTCCCGCTACCCGACCATGACGGAAGACCATGACTCGACCGGGCCACTTCACCGAAAAAACTTTCTCACCACGCGAGAGCCGGTTGCGCCGATGTCAATGTTCGGTTGCGACAGGTTGCGCCCATTCTCGCGACACAGTGCCCTATCGGAGCGCAGGCTGGCACTCATCTTGGGCAGGCGGCCTGACAATTCGCGCCGTTCCGACGCCCTTCGCCTTCGGCGCCCCCCATGCACCGCAATGGGGGTAATTCCGAAGCGCGTCGACCCCCGCTTTTTGTCATCATTGCGCCTGCAAGCTTGACAAGCTGGCGCATGTGGAGCGAGACACCCTGGCCGGGGCCGAGAACAATAAACGATCCGGACTGGCCAAAAGGCACGTATTCCTTTTCTCCTGACGCTTTTGCGATTGCCTATCCCAATAGCCACTCAGGAGCTGCGCCCACCTGCCAAGTGGGCGTTTTTTTGCTGGTCAAACGCTCCCTTCGCAGTGTGGTTCGACCCGCCCGCGGTGTTCTTCACGAGAGAACCCGATGCCCTGGCATGCTTGTTGCTTGTATTTCCAGCATCGGGGATCGACGCCGCCTTGGCCGAGTTTTGACGATAAGTCCGCACCAGATTGCACCGGTACGGACCAGATCGCGAAGCCCGGACTCGCCCCCTGCGGCGCCTCCGTTTGTTTTGGGTCGAGGTGTTATGTTTAATGAACTGAGCGACGTTGAATGGCACGCCCTGCGTGATCTGATTTGCGACCGACCGGTCCGTACGGAACGACGCGGACGCCCTCAAGTCGAGCAGCGCACGCTGACCAATGCTGTCTTGTGGGTGCTGTTCACTGGCGAGAGCTGGTCCAAGCTGCCCATGCAGTACCCCTCCGTGCCGACCTGCCGTCGCAAACTGAACGAATGGCGCGAATCGGGCATGCTCGATACGATCCTGAAACGCCTGCAACAATCGGGCCGCGATATCAGCGCCTGTGCAGGTCAAATCAGCAAGCCGGCCCGCAGCACGCCGTGCGGCGATACCGATCGCCTGCGTGGTGTGTTCTGGACGAATCCGGCTTCGTGGAAGCCGCCGGTTGCCATGCGCTGATAGCAGGTGTGCTGACCCGCACACCGGCTCACGCAAGTCTACCGATGCATGGATTCCGGTCGACAGGAAGGCTGCGCAATGCTCGCAGCACCGTCGTCAAGGAATCACGGGGTTAGCCAGATAAGCAGTCAAAGCAGTCTGCAAGTCGTCGACAGACGATATCTAGGCGAGATGTGGCCGGGCGGTCCATCTCGCGAATTGTGCCTCGCGACATGCCCGATGTGTCGCGTCAGGCAAGTGCTGCGCGTACCGCTTCGGCAATGGCCAACGATGCCGTAAGACCCGGCGACTCGATGCCGAACAGGTTTACGAGTCCCGCCACGCCATGCACGGCAGGCCCGTCGATACGAAAATCCGCTGCCGGCTCGCCCGGTCCGCTGATCTTCGGACGAATCCCCGCATAGCCCGGTTGCAATGCGCCGTCCGCCAACGTCGGCCAATAGCGGCGCACCGCCTCGTAAAAGCCATCGCCATCCGACGGATTCACCGTGTAGTCGATATCGTCGACCCATTCGACGTTCGGCCCGAAACGCGCCTGCCCACCCAGATCCAGCGTCAGATGCACGCCCAGCCCGCCCGGCTCCGGCACGGGATAGATCAGATGCGTGAACGGCGCCCGCTGCGCACAGGTGAAGTAACTGCCCTTGGCGTAATAGCGCTGTGGAATGTGTTCGGACGGCAGCCCCTCGAATCGCCGCGCAATGTCCACCGCGTGGAGCCCTGCGCTGTTGATGACGGTTGCCGCAAGCAACGTCGACGTGACGCCATCGGTTTCAACGTCCAGTTCGATGCCGTCCAGGCCGCCCACGCGGGCACAGGTGACACGAGCGTCGAAGGCCAGCATTGTGCCGGCGTTCTCGGCGTCACCCTGCAACGCCAGCATGAAACCGTGACTGTCGACAATGCCCGTTGACGGTGAGAGCAATGCACCAAATGCGTGCAATTCAGGTTCGAGTTGCGCCACTTCCCCGGCGCTGAGCCAGCGAAGATCGTCGACGCCGCTCGCGCGTGCGTTGGCGGCAATGACCTCCAGTTCGCCGACCTGATGATCGGTCGTCGCCACGATCAGCTTGCCGCATCGCCGATGCTCCACGCCGTGCGACGCACAGAACTCGTACAGCCGGTGCTTGCCCTCGACGCACAGCGTCGCCTTGCGCGAGCCAGGCGGATAGTAGATGCCGCCGTGAATGACTTCGCTGTTGCGCGAACTCGTGCCGGTGCCGATGGCGCGCCCGGACTCCAGGACGACGACCTCGCGTCCGGCCTGGGCCATCGCACGCGCGACGGCCAATCCCACCACGCCCGCGCCGATCACGACGCAATCGACTTTGTCCATCGCTGTTCCCTGTTTGCCGTTCGAGAATGCCCGATTCGTATGTGGACGAGAAGGGTGCGAATCGACCGCCAGTCGATGACAGACTGGCGGAGGTTCTGCGACTGATGCCAGCCGAAAGACCGGACAACGGGATCGACACCCGTTGCCCGGACTTCCAGGCGGACGTCTGGACGCTTACAGCGCGCCCGTGAGTTCCGGCACGACGGTGAACAGATCACCCACCAGACCGTAATCGGCCACCGAGAAGATCGGTGCTTCCGGATCCTTGTTGATCGCCACGATCACCTTCGAATCCTTCATCCCGGCCAGGTGCTGGATTGCGCCCGAGATGCCCACCGCCACGTACAACTGCGGCGCCACGATCTTGCCCGTCTGACCCACCTGATAGTCGTTGGGCACGTAGCCCGCGTCCACCGCGGCGCGCGAAGCGCCCAGCGCGGCACCCAGCTTGTCCGCCAGCGGCTCCAGCACCTTCGTGTAGTTCTCACCGCTGCCCAGCCCGCGACCGCCCGAGACGATGATCTTCGCCGAGGTCAGTTCCGGACGGTCCAGCTTCGTCACTTCACGGCCCACGAACTGCGACAGACCCGCGTCCGGCGTGGCCGCAACAGCTTCCACCGCTGCGCTGCCGCCCGTGGCCGCCGCCGGGTCGAAGCCCGTCGAGCGCACCGTGATCACCTTCACCTTGTCCGCGCTTTGCACCGTCGCAATCGCGTTACCCGCGTAGATCGGGCGCTCGAACGTGTCGGCGCCGTCGACCTTCGTGATGTCCGAGATCTGCGCCACGTCCAGCAGCGCGGCCACGCGCGGGGCGATGTTCTTGCCGTATGCCGTCGCGTTGGCCAGGATGTGCGTGTAGCCGCCTGCGAGCGACACCACCTCGTCAGCGATGTTCTCGGCCAGACCGTCGCCGAAATACGGCGCATCCGCCAGCAGCACCTTCTTCACGCCCGCGATCTGCGCAGCCGCGTCGGCCGCCGCCTTCGCGTTGTTGCCCGCGACCAGCACGTGCACGTCGTCGCCGCATTGCAGCGCCGCCGCTACCGTGTTCAGCGTGGCCGATTTGATTGATTGATTGTCGTGTTCTGCCACAACCAAAACTTTCGCCAGATTGCT
>NZ_CABPRV010000005.1 GCF_902459735.1 Pandoraea capi | reverse complement strand
CGGGGCGTTAGCTCAGTTGGTAGAGCAGCGGACTCTTAATCCGTAGGTCGAGTGTTCGAGTCACTCACGCCCCACCAGATGCCTCGCAAGGGCCGCACGATGTGCGGCCCTTGTCGTTTGTGCGCGTGCTTTCTGCGCAGCGCTCGCTTGCACCTGCCATGGCCATCTCGCACGGCTATCCAATGCCGCTGTCTCGCGCCGCCACGCCGAGATCAACGTCTCCTTTGCATGGATACGCTGTCGTCCAATTCCTACAGTCAATTCAGCCGCAACCGATAGTGCACAAGGCAGCCGCGCCCTAAGCTGAACTCATGTCGCTGCGCGGCGCGTAGCTGGCATTTGCTACAGGAGACGCATCATGAAAATGGCGAAGTCGATACTCGTGGTCATCACAGCGCTCGCGATGGGTTCGTCCATCCTCGGGTGCACGCTGGGTGGCGCAGCAGCGGGCGGCGTCATCGGTCACGAAGCCACCGGCGGCAGCACGGCCGGGACCATCGGCGGCGCCGTCGTCGGCGGCGTGATCGGCCACGAACTCGGTAAGTAATCCCGCAGGATTGACGTTGCTACCCGACCTGTCATGTCGACCGGCCGGGTAGTAGTACGTGGTACGTCGCGCGCGGCGCTCCGCGGCATGTGCGCATTCACAACGCGGCTGGCGCAGTGCGATCGATGCCGTCAACGGCCCACCACGTACAGCGGACTATTCGGTGCGTAGCCGTACATGATGAGCACGTCCCCGACCAGCGCATCGCCCGCAGCTCTCGCCTGAGCAACGCTTTCGTAACGCTTCGCTTGCGCGGTGCACGTTGCATAATGGCGCCCTCCGCCCCGGGCCGGGTCATCGTGACGGCCGATGAACGCCGCCTGCCGCACACTCCACACGAAATGCCCCTCGCACTTTGAAATCTCCGGCGGACGCCGCACCGTCGGGTCGACCGTGTGCGACGCCTCGCCATCCCGATGCAAACGCCACTGACGTTTGATCGCCGCGTCCGACCAACGCCCCATTCCGATGTCTTTTCCTTTGAGTCTTGCCATCACTCCCTCCTGGTGTTTGCCTGCGGCACCTCGCGCGCGGGCACTCTGATAATGGTGACCAATAACGGGGGGAATGGGGTTGGGGAGTGTCCGATATGCGATGCCACACCCTACGATCACGCTTCACGCGCCTCGAAACTCGTCGTGCGTCATGCAAAGGACACCAAATAGCGCTCTGCACTCAGCGCACCCACGCAATGTGCGTTCGATTTGCACTGATTTCGGCTGACTTGCGCTATTTCCCGGCATACATAGCGCGGCGCACACACAACAGATCGACAACGATTCCGGGATGCTCGCTATGCAGATGATCCTCATTGTCTACACTGGAAGTCCCATTGACGACGATCTCCGCAGGTCTGACGGACGTTTGCCCGGACGGCGCCTGCCCCGCACGCCATGGCGACTGTGACCTTCGCCCCCGCCATCCAACGTCATGTCACCATCGACGAGCAGCACGTCGATGGCGCTAGCGTGCGTGAAGCGTTGACGCAGTGCGTATCGCGCATGCCCGAGCTGCGCGGTTATCTCTTCAACGATCAGGGATCCCTGCGCCCGCATGTCGCCGTTTTCGTAGACGGACGATTGATTCGCGACCGACGCACGCTGGGCGATGGACTGACAAGTGCCAGCAGCGTCTACGTCGCGCAAGCGCTCTCGGGGGGATGACGTCAGCGATCACCATCGCGAAAGCCACGCCGGCCACGACAACACGGACAGCCCGGCGCCAGCCAAGGAGGAGCAACATGGAACACGTCACCGGTGCGACGTTACTGGTCGCGACGCGCAAGGGGTTGTTCACGTGGCAACGCCATAACGACACATGGCGATTGGCGTCGAGCACGCCGGATTTTCCGGGCGAACCGGTCAGCATGGTGTTGCACGATGCACGCGACGGCACGGATTACGCAGCGCTCAATCTCGGACATTTCGGCGTGAAGCTGTGGTGCCGCGCACGCGAGGCAAACGAATGGACGGAACTCCCGCCGCCCGCCTTTGCGCCGCAAGCGGCGTCGTCTGACGCCCCGACCGACACCACCACTGCCACTGCCGTCACCGCAACCGCCACCACCGACGCGCAAGCACCGTCGGTCGATCTGCTCTGGTCACTCGAAGCCGCCGGCCTCGATGCCCCCGGCGTGCTCTGGGCGGGCACGATCCCCGGCGGCCTGTTCCGCTCGGACGATCATGGCCGTCACTGGCAACTGGTGCAGAGCCTGTGGGATCGCCCGGAACGTGCCGAATGGATGGGGGGCGGCTACGATCACGCGGGCATTCATTCGATCTGCATCGACCCGCACGACAGCCGTCAGGTGATGGTCGCGGTGTCGACCGGCGGGGTCTGGCGAACGCGCGACGGCGGCGATACGTGGGCGCTGGCGGCAACCGGCATGGAAGCCGACTACATGCCGCCCGAACGCCGCCTCGATCCGAACGCGCAAGACGTTCACCGTCTGGTCCAGTGTCGCGACGCGCCGAACGCCCTGTGGGCACAGCATCACAATGGCATCTTCCGCACGCTCGATTACGGCACGTCATGGCGACGTATTCAGGCCGCACCGTCGAGTTTCGGCTTCGCGGTGGCGGTCGACCCGCACGATCCGGACGTCGCCTGGTTCGCACCGGCACAGTGTGACGCCTGCCGCATCCCTGTCGATGCACGGCTGGTCGTCACGCGTACGCGCGACGGCGGCGAGTCGTTCACCGCCCTCTCGCAGGGATTGCCGGACGTGCCCTCCTACGACCTCATCTATCGTCACGGCCTCGACATCGATGCCACCGGCAGTACGCTCGCCATGGGTTCCACCACGGGCGCGCTCTGGATCGGAGAAAACGCCGGCGAGCAGTGGCAAAGCCTGTCGACGCACCTGCCGCCGATCTATGCCGTTCGTTTTGTCTGATACCTCTAAATCGACGTGCGAGCCTTGCCCCTCGGCTCGTACCAACGATTGCGTCGGAATCGACCACCTCGCTCATCTCGTCGTTTACCCCGTTTCGCTGTAGGAAACCTTCAGTTCGGGTATTTCGTGTCGTATACGAAATGAGACGGACTGGCTTCATCGAATCCCCCCGTCACGCGTCGCCGGACATGTCACACTTGCCGAGCCTGGCGCGTGAGCCAACGTTGCGTCGCGCCTCAACCCGGTATCGACGCGTACTACGGCAAACCGGCGACCACTCCTCGAAACGCCATCGGCGACACGCCACCCGTGTTGCCCGGCATCAAATCTCTAAAAGGAGTCATTCTCTATGCGCATCGCCGACCTCAAGATCCGAACCCGTCTGGCCATCGGTTTCGGCACGTTGCTCGTTCTGCTTCTCAGCATGCTGGTCATCGCGTTGGTGCGCTTCGTTGCCATAGAACGCGCCAACGAGGAACTGCTCACCAGCGCGTGGGCCAAGGCCGACGCCGCCCACACCATCGACGCCATGGTGCGCGGCAACGGGCGGCGTCTCCTGGAGTTCTTCACCACCACGAATCCGGCACAGCGCTCGACATACAACGAGCGCATCGACGCGAACCTCGCACGCATGGGCGAAGCGCAGGCCCTGCTCGACAAGTACGTCACGACGGAGAACGGCAAGCGGCTGATCGCCGGCATTCGCGAGCAGAACGAAGCCTTCAAGAAGGCGCGCGCCGCGATCATCGCTGAGCTCGATAACGATCAGCGCGATATCGCACTCGGCATCACGCAGCAGCAAGCGCTACCGGCGCTCGACACGATGCAGACCGAGGCCGCCGAGCTGGTCACGTTCCAGAAGAAGATTCTCGATGAGACGGGGGCCGCCACGAGTGCCGACATCGCCTTTGCGAAGTGGCTGCTCGTCGGGCTGGGTGCGGTTGCAGCCTTCGTCGGCATTCTGGCCGCCTGGTCGGTCACGCGCAGCATCACGCGCCCGCTCGCGCGCGCCGTCGAGGTCGCTGAACGCGTCGCGCAGGGCGATCTCACGAGCCGTATCGACGTGACGAGCCGCGACGAGACGGGTCAGTTGATGGCCGCCCTCAAACACATGAACGAAAGCCTCGACCAGATCGTGCGACGCGTACGCAGCGGCACTGCCGCCATCGCTTCGGCATCGGGCCAGTTGCTCGCGGGCAATACCGACCTTTCCTCGCGAACGGAGGAACAAGCCGCATCGCTCGAAGAAACCGCATCGTCCATGGAACAACTGACGGCGACCGTCAAACAGAATGCGGACAACGCGCGTCAGGCCAGCCAACTTGCGTCGAACGCCTCGGAGATCGCCGGTGAAGGTGGGCGCGTGGTGGAGCGTGCGGTGACGTCGATGCAGGAGATCGCTGCGAGCTCGACCAAGATCAACGACATCATCGGAGTGATCGACGGCATCGCCTTCCAGACGAACATTCTCGCGCTCAACGCCGCCGTGGAAGCCGCGCGTGCAGGCGAACAGGGACGCGGGTTCGCCGTCGTCGCCGGCGAGGTCCGGACACTGGCCCAACGCAGCGCGGCGGCCGCCAAAGAGATCAAGTCGCTCATCGAGACGTCTGTGGGCAAGGTCGAGGACGGCTCCTCGCAAGTGCGCGATGCCGGGCGCACGATGACGGATATCGTGCAGGCCGTGCAGCGCGTGACCGACATCATGGGAGAAATCTCGGCAGCGTCGAGCGAGCAATCGGGTGGCATCGAGCAGGTCAATACCGCCGTCATGCAGATGGATCAGGTCACACAGCAGAATGCCGCGCTCGTCGAGCAGGCCACGGCCGCCGCCGGCTCGCTCGAAGATCAGGCGCGCAACCTGCGCGAGGCCGTGGCGGTCTTCCGGTTGCCCGGCGGCGATGCCATGACGGCCGCAGACGACAACACCGATCTGGCCGCGAACGGCCCGCGCGGGGCCGTGCTGGCGTTCTCGCGTCAACGGCAGGTCGCATAAGGCCCATGAGGCTCATGAAGCACGCGACGACCACGCGCAGCATCGTCTGAGTTCTCGCATGCCCCGACGCCCCGGCCCGTTCGCCGGGGCGTTGTCTTTCGCCTCACGCCTGGCCATCGCACCGCGCGACGCGCTGTCGCACATCGCTGCAAAGCCCCGTCAACGCTGGTCTGGCGGGCGATGGGGCGCTCAGCGCGGCAGTGCGACATTGGAGTATGATGGCTGCTTGCTATGCTTTTTCCCCACCGTCTGAGAAGAGGTGTACTGTGGCCCGAAAGACCCCCATCGAGCGCTACCGAAACATTGGCATCAGCGCTCACATCGACGCCGGCAAGACGACGACGACCGAGCGGATCCTGTTCTACACGGGCGTCAACCACAAGCTGGGTGAAGTCCACGAAGGCGCTGCCACGATGGACTGGATGGAGCAGGAACAGGAGCGCGGCATCACGATCACGTCCGCGGCGACGACCTGCTTCTGGCGCGGCATGGCCGGCAACTTCCCCGAACATCGCATCAACATCATCGACACGCCGGGACACGTCGACTTCACCATCGAAGTCGAACGCTCGATGCGCGTGCTCGATGGCGCGTGCATGGTCTACGACTCGGTCGGCGGCGTGCAGCCGCAATCGGAAACCGTCTGGCGTCAGGCCAACAAATACAAGGTGCCGCGCATCGCGTTCGTCAACAAGATGGACCGCGTGGGCGCTGATTTCTTCCGCGTGCACAAGCAGATTCACGAGCGTCTGCGCGGCAATGCCGTGCCGATCCAGATTCCCATCGGCGCCGAGGATAACTTCCAGGGCGTGGTCGATCTGGTGAAGATGAAGGGCATCGTCTGGGACGAAGAGTCGAAGGGCGTGAAGTTCGATTACGTCGATATTCCCGAAAACCTCAAGGACACGGCGCAGGAATGGCACGAGAAGATGATCGAAGCCGCTGCCGAAGCCAGTGAGGCATTGCTCGAGAAGTATCTTGGCGGCGACACGCTGACCGAAGACGAGATCAAGGAAGGCCTGCGCAAGCGCACGGTCGCCGGTGAAATCGTGCCGATGCTGTGTGGCACGGCGTTCAAGAACAAGGGCGTGCAGGCCATGCTCGACGCCGTCATCGAGTACCTGCCCTCGCCGGTCGATGTGCCCGCGATTGCCGGTCACGACGAAGACGACAAGGAAATTGAGCGCCACCCGTCGGACGACGAACCGTTCTCCGCCCTTGCCTTCAAGATCATGACCGACCCGTTCGTCGGTCAGCTCATCTTCTTCCGCGTGTACTCCGGCGTGATCGAGTCCGGCGGCACGGTGCTGAACCCGCTCAAAGGCAAGAAGGAGCGCCTAGGACGCGTCTTGCAGATGCATGCGAACACGCGTCAGGAACTCAAGGAAGTACGCGCCGGCGATATCGCGGCCGCCGTGGGGCTGAAGGAAGCGACGACGGGCGACACGCTGTGCGACCCGAACCACGTCATCATCCTGGAAAAGATGGAGTTCCCGGAGCCGGTGATCTCGCAGGCGGTGGAGCCAAAGACCAAAGGCGACCAGGAAAAGATGGGCCTCGCGCTCAACCGTCTGGCGCAGGAAGATCCGTCGTTCCGTGTGCAGACCGACGAGGAATCGGGCCAGACGATCATCTCCGGCATGGGCGAGCTGCACCTCGAAATTCTCGTCGACCGCATGCGCCGTGAGTTCGGCGTGGAGGCGACCGTCGGCAAGCCGCAGGTTGCGTATCGCGAGACCGTGCGCAAGAAAGTCGAGGACGTTCAGGGCAAGTTCGTCAAGCAATCGGGCGGACGCGGCCAGTACGGCGACGTCGTCATCACGCTCGAACCGGACAAGGAAAAGCCGTACGAGTTCGTCGACGCCATCAAGGGCGGCGTGGTGCCTCGCGAGTACATCCCGGCAGTGGACAAGGGGATTCGCGAGACGCTCAACAACGGCGTGGTCGCGGGCTATCCGGTCGTCAACGTGAAGGTCACGCTGACGTTCGGCTCGTACCACGACGTCGACTCGAACGAAAACGCGTTCCGCATGGCCGGCTCGATGGCCTTCAAGGAAGCGATGCGCAAGGCCGAGCCGGTACTGCTCGAACCGATGATGGCCGTGGAAGTCGAAACGCCCGAAGAGTTCATGGGCAACGTGATGGGCGACCTCTCGGGACGTCGCGGCATCATGCAGGGCATGGACGACATCGTGGGCGGCGGCAAGATCGTTCGCGCCGAGGTGCCGCTCTCGGAGATGTTCGGCTACTCGACCTCGCTGCGTTCGCTCACGCAAGGCCGTGCAACGTACACGATGGAGTTCAAGCAGTACGCCGAGGCACCGAAGAACGTGGCCGACGCCATCGTCACGTCGAAGAAGTGACAACGTTGCGTCGCCTTCGTAGTCGAAGTCGGAGCGACGTCACGTTGGAGTAAAGCGCCGATGTGCAGGAATGGCGGCGCAACATGCGCCGTCGCCTGCGTCACCCGCGACCAACGCCCGCAGCGCCAGCGCCTTTGTCTCAGGATCGGGGGCGTATCGCTAGCGGGCGTTGTTTTTTGCGAGTCCCTGACAGTCCCGAGAAGTCCCCCTCGTCTTCCCTCCCCCCGCAACATCATGATGAAAAACGTCCTCAGCATTCAGTCCCACGTCGTCTTCGGCCACGCCGGCAACAGCGCCGCCGACTTTCCGATGCGACGCCTCGGTGTCAACGTGTGGCCGATCAACACTGTCCAGTTCTCGAACCACACGCAGTACGGCAAATGGACGGGCCAGGCCCTGCCGAGCGAGGAAATCCTGCGATTGGTCGACGGCATCGCGGACATCGGTGAACTGGGTAATTGCGACGCTGTCCTCTCCGGGTATCTGGGCGCCCCCGAGCAGGCGAGCTTCGTGCGTGCGGCGGTGCAACGCGTCAAACAGGCCAATCCCGCCGCGATCTATCTTTGCGACCCTGTGATGGGGCATCCGGAAAAGGGATGTCAGGTCAAACCGGGGATCGAGCAGGATCTCGTCGAGCACATGCCCGGCATCGCCGACATCATGACGCCGAATCATCTCGAACTGGAAAAGCTCTCGCAGCATCCGATCGATACGTTCGACGATGCCGTTGCCGCCTGCCGCGCCCTGCTCTCGCGCGGGCCGAAGATGGTGCTCGTCAAACATCTGGAGTACGCAGGCAAGCCGCAAGACCGCTTCGATATGCTCGTCGTGACGAACGACGAAGCATGGCACGGCTCGCGCCCGCTCTATCCGTTCTCGCGTCACCCGGTCGGTGTGGGCGATCTGACTTCAGGCGTGTTTCTCGCGCGGCTGCTCAAGGGCGATACGGTTCGCGCGGCGTTCGAGCATACGCTCGCCGCTGTCGATGCGGTGCTGTCCGTCACGCATCTGGCGGGGCGCTACGAGTTGGAAATCGTCCGCGCGCAGGACGAGATCGTCACGCCGCCGCGCCGTTACGAAGCACGGGCGGTGTGACGTCGTCAGTCGGAAGACGGTGAGCGGGTGGCGGATCAGTAAGCGCGCAGATGCTCGGCGTGATGCGACAGATGGTCCGCCATGAAGGTCTGGATAAAGTAGTAGCCGTGGTCGTAGCCGTCCTGACGACGCAGATTGAGCGGCTGCCCCGCCTCGCGGCAGGCGCGCTCGAAGATGTCCGGATGCAGTTGCGCTGCAAGGAACTGATCGTTTAGCCCCTGATCGATCAGGATGCCGCCCGGGAACACGGCTTTGCCCGCCTTTGCGATCAGCTCACTCGCGTCGTACTGACGCCACGACTCGCGATCTGCGCCCAGATATCCGGTGAACGCTTTCTCGCCCCATGGGCAATGCATCGGCGCGGCAATCGGCGCAAACGCCGAGACCGACCGGAACTTGTCGGGGTTGCGTAACGCGAGCGTCAAGGCGCCATGGCCACCCATCGAATGCCCGAAGATGCCGATGCGCTCGGCATCGACCGGCAACGACTGCGTCACGAGGCCATACAACTCCTCGACGATGTAGCTGTACATGCGGTAGTGCGTCGACCACGGCGCCTGGGTCGCGTCGAGGTAAAACCCTGCCCCTACGCCGAAGTCCCACGCATCGGTCTCGCCCGGCACACCGGCACCTCGCGGGCTCGTGTCGGGCGTGATCAGCGCCACACCGTGCTCGGCGGCAAGCCATTGCGCGCCGCCCTTGATCATGAACGTCTCTTCGGTACACGTGAGACCCGCGAGATAGAACAGTGCGGGGACAGCGCGGCCGTCGCGCGCCTGTGGCGGGATGAAGACCGAAAAACGCATCGGCAGGCCGATGGTCGACGACGTGTGACGATAGAAACGCTGCGTGCCGCCGAAACAGCGATGTTCGGAAAGGAGTTCGAGCATGACGGGATCCGGGAGTGTACGGGGCGTCGGCCATGGCATCCGGCGGTGACGCGGTCTCTCATGCGTCGAGCCCGACCGGCCGCCTGTGGCGACATATGGCTGCTATCTTACCTTGCGGGCGCGATGCGTGACATCGCCTAGGCACTCGACGAGAACAGCGTAGCTGTCGACACGCGCCATGGCCGACGCATCGTCTGCCATGCCTCCGGCACCCGCCCCGCATCCGTCGGGCTATGGCGTGCTGTGATGGGCTTGCGCTCGCTTGATGCCTTGTGACAGGCGAATACGCGTCGCTACGGTTGGCGTCCCTTACTCGTTACCAGGAGCGCCCCATGCCGAAGTCGCCTTTCGATCTCGACGATGTGACCAATCTCGTCCACCACAACGGCATTGCCGCACGTCTGTCGGAGCAGGAAAAGCGTTTGTTGGTGCTGCTCGCCGGGCGTGCGGGCACGGCGTTCGAGAAGCATGCGTTGATGCAAGCGCTGTGGGGACGGCGTGCCCAATGGATGGAAGACGCCGCGCTCGTGCAACTCGTCTCGCGTCTGCGGCGCTCGCTTGCCCCGCTCGGTCTGCAACGCGCCATCGTCACCGTCGCCCGCGTCGGGTATCGCTTCGAGATGCCGTCGCCCTCGCCCGCTACGCCCACCGCCGAGCCCACCACCGAGCCGTCGATAGCGGACCGCGGTAGCGAACGTCCTCATGCCGTGACCGACGCGTTATGTATTGACGATTCGACGGGCGCCACGTCGCTTGCGTTGCCGCTTCAGCATGGCGTCGCCCGCGACGGGCACGGCGAGGTGCGACGCCACGGCGTCATCGTGAAGATTCCGCAGATTGAGTACCGCCTGCTGTGTGCACTGCGTTCCCCCGTCGATGTCGTCCATGACAAACGTACGCTCATCGCGATGCTCTGGCCGGCGCGTCCCGATCAGGACGACACGAACCTGATGCAGGTCGTCTCCCGCCTTCGACGCAAACTCATTCCGCTCGGGCTGCACCGGCACATCGTCACGGTGCCACGCGTCGGTTATCGGTTCGCGTCTGGCGATACCGCGCTTACGCCCACCCCGGATCCGACAGACGTGTCGGCGCAAACGCCAGGCGCATCGCAACGCGCCGGCACGGGGATGTCGGCGACGTGGCATCGCGCTCGCCTCGCACTTCACGCACTGCGCGCGCTGACACGTCGTTTGCGCTGGCGCGACCGCTGAGCGAACGCGACGCTGGTTACGCCGATGCCGCAGCGGCCAGCGCCGCCCGGCGACGGCACCTGTCCATAGACTCTCAGGAGCCACAGCATGTCCGATACCATGCGTAACATCCCGACGCCCCGCATGCCTCAACAAACATCACAGACCACCGCGACTGCCCCGCAGGCCGCAACGGCCACCGCGCAAAGCGAACTCGTCTACCCGACGGACCCGCAAGACGGCGCAACCGAAACGACCTACGCGCAGAACGGCTTCGATCCCGCAACCAGCACGACGCAACTGTCGTACACCTCGGCGCGGGTCGCCCGACGTGTCTATAACCGCTACGCAAAGAACGCATTCGAGGTCTCCGGTTACTACACCGACTGGTCGCAATACGACGGACGTCTCGACGGCGACTTCAGCAACGAGGCCGCCGGACGCGGCGTCGATCTGATGCTGCTCGACCCCTTCGCCTACGACCGATTGATCGTGGGCTTCGCGGGCATCGTCGGCGATCAGGGTGAGAAAGCACAAACGATTGCACGCGCGGCGACCGACTTCGTACGCAAGCCGGATCAGGCCACCTTCGTCGATAGTTGGGGCGACGTGCTCGCCTATCGCAACTGCGGCTTTCCGGGATGGGTCAGCAACGATGTCATTCCGATGTTCCAGCAGTCACGCGCGCAGGGAGTGCTCGGCGGATTGCGTCTGTTGCACGCGAAGAATCCGGCGCTCAAACTCGCCCTCGCCATCGGTGGCTGGACCATGAGTCAGGCGTTTCACGGCATGGCCGGCACCAGCGCGCGACGCAAGACGTTCTGTGCGAGCGTCGTCGACTTGCTCAAGCGCTTCCCGATGTTTACCGAAATCGATCTCGACTGGGAGTATCCCGGCTCGCCCGGCAACGACGGCAACGTGTATGACGATACGGACGGTCCGAACTACGCAGCGCTCGTTAGCGATCTGAAAAAAGCCCTCGTGGCCGCAGGACGCAAAGACGTGGAGATCTCGGTCGCCGCATCAGCCGACGTGGCCGACATGCGTCACGCGAATCTGCCGGGATTGATCGCTGCCGGCGTGTCGCGCATCAACCTGATGACGTATGACTTCTTCGGCACGCCGTGGGCGCCGACGCTCGCCCATCAAACCAATCTGCACGACACGAACCCGGCCGACGCCGGTGGCTTCTCCATCGACCGTGCCGTGAACTGGTTGCGGCAGGCCGGCGTGCCGCTCGCCAAGGTGCATATCGGCTACGCAGCCTACTCGCGTAACGCGCTTCAGGCGCAAATCGCACAGGTCAGCGCCCTGTCGGGCACCTATTCGCCGGGCGACGACATCACCGCCGGTACGTTCGAATCGGGCACGACGGAGTACTACGACGTGCTGCGCAATTACCTCGATCTGGAGGACGGCACGGCGCGTAATGGCTTCACGCTCTACACCGATCCGGTCGCCGACGCGGACTTTCTGTACCAACCGTCCAGCGGTCTGTTCATGTCGCTTGACACGCCACGCACGGTGCGGGCCAAGGGGGATTACGTCAAACGCAACGGCCTCGGCGGTCTCTTCACATGGACCATCGACCAGGACAACGGGGTGCTGGCGAACGCCGCGCACGAAGGCCTCGGGCAGAAGGCGACGGTGTCGCACATCGACATGACGCCGTTCTACTTCAGCGGGAAGACGTCGCTCGACGAGTCGACGGGAGAATGATCATGCGCTTTCTCCTGTCGCGACTGCTGGAACCGTCGACGTGGGCCGGCCTGACAGGGCTTTCGGTGTCGCTCGGCATGTCGCCGGACGTCATGCACGAACTCGCGCAGGCAGGGGCGGCAATCGCATCGCTCGCGGCGATGGCGCTTCCGGAGAATGCCGCGCGCGGTCGGCAAAACCACGACATTTCCGGGCAACCGTAAGTCCGTTCTGGGACGTAGCAAGCGTAGAAAACGTGGACAACGTCGACAGCCCTGCCTGCCGCTGTGCCCGCTAAGCACGGGCCGTGAGCGCATCGATATAGCGTTCACGGCCCATGTCAGGAAAAAATCGTCACGATTTCTAAACTTTTCGCTGCACGCGTCGCTATACGGTAGAGGACACGTCACGCCTTGCTGCGCTGCGTCGCGCGGCCAGGTTTTGGGAAACCCCGGAAAGATGTCACATTCGCCCGCTATGATGCCGGCGATGCCAATGGTAGTGACACCCCGAGGCCCCGGCACGCGCCTGTCAGGCAGTTGTGGCAGCGACGTCCCTCAGCAGTGCATGAAAGACGCGTCGCGAAACGCCCGTCGGCACGGCCCTTGTAAAGGGCTGACCCGAACGAGCACGACGACGCACGATGGCGATCACAACGATCCTGTCGGGCCATCATGGCCATAGCGGTTGATAACGACCGATAACGATCAATAACGACCAGATTCACCAGGGATTCACCGGGGGCCTTATGAAGCTGATCCTGCTGGCGCTAGCCGCCTCGCTATTTACGCTCGTCATGATGGTGCAGGCGCGCAGCGAGGCGAGTGACGTCGCCGTCTCCAAATCGCAAGCGCAACCGACCGGCATCAACATCAGCGAACGCGTACGTACGCGCAAAGACATGGCGATGTGGAACGCACGCCGCAAGATGCACGCGGTCCGTCAGGAGGACTGAAAGGCAGCAACATGCTGCGTCGCACCAAATTTGGGCATCCTCGAACAGCGTCCTATAGTGGAAAGGCACATAGGAGAGGAGATAAGAACGATGCCCGCATTCCACTTCAATCTCTACGACCTGACCTTGTTCCTGCCGATGGCAGTGGCCGGGGCGCTACTCGTTGGCGGCATCCCGGTCGCCACCCGCACCACGCGCTATAGCTTGCGCGCGGCCGGCGCGGTGGTCGGTGCGCTCGTCGCGTTCCTGGTCGTGGAGGCGCTCCCGGTGCTCGTATAGCCGGCGTCGCACTTCAGAAAGACCCACGTCGAACGAGGAAGGTCGACAGCGTGCCTAGCACGCAGTGAGCGGCTTTTTCTCGCGACTTTCGATGCCTGCGCCGCGTGTGAACCTAGTGCGCGGCAGAGGATGCGTATTCCCTTCGAATCCTTTCGGCGGTCATGATGATGTCATCGCCGCGGCCTACGCTGATCTACGGCAACTTCGGTTGCGCTGTCACCCTCTCTGTTGCGCCGCCGACCCGCTCGGCGGCTTTTTTTGTGGCGTTGCCGAGCGACACACCCTCTGGATTCTGCCGCTATCGCGCCGTCTCGCGCGTTGTCCCGTTTTGTTCTGCCATGCGGCGCGCCATCGCCTACAATCACCGGAAGTGCAACGCCGTGTGCGTGCTCCCGCCGCAACATCAGCAGGGATCGCGCCGTGCCGACAGAGGAGGTTTCCGCATGTCCGACGCGTTCTCCCGCGCCTTTGCCGTCGTCGTCAACCAGTATCGTTCGCCGCGCCAGTACACGGTCTCCGTCGAACGCGCCGGCGAAATGATCGCCAAGAACGTTGGCTTGTTTTCGGACGGGTTCGCCGCCGAACCGCACCTGATCGTGGGGCTGTTCGAAACCGAAGCCGAAGCCTGGGCGCTCGCGCGGCGCCTCCAGCGCATGCGCACCACCATGCAGGCACTTTTGCAGACGCCTGCGCGTACGGCCTCTCCGACTTCTCCCACCTCATCAGCACCTGTCTGGCCGCCGGAGCTGGATTAACCCCGCCCTGCGCTATTACGAAAAAATCGCGCCGTCGTCCGTCGTTACGCGTAGAATTCGGAATTCCAGATATCACAGATCCCCGGCGAAGGCCGGAATGACATGCCGTCTCCCGCCGATTCCGACGCCCAGCGCAACTCGCTGGGCGCACAGCCCTCGCTTGCGCCGCTGGCCAGTTCGCCGGTCCTCATCGATCAGGTCTACTCGCGCCTGCGCGACGCCATCGCCGACCTCACGCTCCCCCCGGGCGAACGCATCCGGCAGGCGGAACTGGCGGACTCGCTCGGCGTGTCGCGTCAACCCGTCAGCCATGCGTTGCAGTTGCTCAAGCGCGACGGCCTGGTCTGCGACAGCGGACGTCAGGGACTCGAAGTCGCGCCGATCGACCCGGATCACTTGCGTCAGCTCTATCAGGTGCGCACTGCACTCGACGGACTGGCCGCCCGACTCGCCGCGCATCGCGTGGTCGACGGCACGCTGCCTGCGCCCGACTTGCGCCGCTTGCAGGACGCTGTCGCGGCGGGCATGACGATGACACGGGGTACGCCGGTGGCGCGTCAGGTGCGTGTCGAAGTCGCGTTCCACACGGCACTGCACGATGCGTCGGGCAATCCGCTGATCGCGCAGACGGTGGCGCCGCAATGGCCGCACATCATGCGCGCGATGGCAGCGACGCTCGACGCGCTGCCGATGCAGGAAGTCGTCTGGCACGAGCATGGCGAAATCGTGGCGCGCATTGCGGCAGGCGACGCCGATGGCGCGGAATCCGCGGCCCGCGAACACACCGAGGCGGACGGCGGGAACGCGCGTCGTGAATGGCTCGCCCGCCTGACACCCTCGAACTGAATCGACCGACTGGACCTGATGCCGTCGAACTGGTGGCATCGCACCGACCCGCCATCATGCAAGCCGTCATCTCCGCCGCCTTTCCTGTTTTCGGCCTGATCTTCCTGGGCTACCTCTGCGCACGTCGCGCCTGGCTCGGCGCCACCGCGCTCGACGCGCTCAATCGCTTCGTCGTCTACCTCGCGCTGCCCGCCGTGCTGTTCCAGTCGATGGCGCAAATCACCTGGGCGGAACTCTTCAATCCCGGGTTCCTGGGCGCTTTCGGCGGCGGGATGGCGGCCACGTTCGCGCTGTCGTTCCTGCTCGACCGCACAGCCCGGGGCCGGCTGACCGACGCGAGCATCGAAGGCATGGGCGCGGCCTATCCGAACGCCGGGTTCATGGGTTTCCCGTTGTGTCTCGTCGCGTTCGGCCCGGCGAGCGTGCCGGCCGTGGTCGTCGCCATGCTGCTTACCGCGACGGTGCTCTTCGCGATCTCGATCGCGATCATCGAGACAGATCTGCAAGCGACACCCGACTGGCGTCGGACCGCCGGCTTCGTGATACGGGCGCTGATCCGCAATCCGCTGGTCGTCTCGCCGTTCGCCGGTATGGCGTTCGCGGCTGCCGGCGTCGCACTGCCCGCCCCGGTGCTGCACTTCACTACGCTGCTCGGCGGTGCCGCCAGCCCATGCGCGCTGGTCGCAATCGGCATGTTTCTCGCGCAAAGTACGGGCGCTGCGAAGGAGCCGCGCATCGCTCACGCGGTGGGGCGTCTCGTGGGGCTGAAGCTGGTGTTCCAGCCGGCGATCACCGCGTTTCTGGCATTCCGCGTGTTCGACCTGCCAGCGATCTGGGCGCATAGCGCACTACTGCTCTCGGCGCTGCCCATCGGCACCGGACCGTTCATGCTTGCGCAACTGTATGGACGTGAAGCCGCCGTCGCATCACGCGCGATTCTGATTTCGACGGTGCTTTCGGTGGTGACGGTATCGTTGCTGATCGGCTGGTTCAGCCTTCGGTGATCGGCGAATCGCCATCGCGTTCGGGGACGGGCGAGCGTCAGGCGATGCACGACAGGCGTGCGGGATGGCCGCGCTAGCGCAGACTCACCGACGGCGCGACGACCACGCGATCCCGGCCCGAACGTTTCGCGGTGTATAGCGCCGCGTCGGCAGCACCGAGCAAGCGCATCGGCAGCGTTTCCGGATCCGCAGTGTCGCGCGGATCGATACTGGCCAACCCGATCGAGATCGTGAGCGGCACGAGCGCACCCTCGTCGTCGGGCACCTCCAGTCGCGCCACCGCACGTCGCACGCGCTCCGCCACCGTCCCCGCCCAGTTCTGTTCGGTCTGCACGAGCAACGCGGCAAACTCCTCGCCGCCGTAACGCGCCAACGTATCCGTCACGCGAAGCTGCGCACGCATGCACGCACTCGCCGCACGCAAGGCGCGATCACCCGTGGCATGGCCGTGGCTGTCGTTGACGCGCTTGAAATGATCGATATCGATGAGCAGACACGCGAGCGGCGCGCCATAACGTGCGCCGCGCACCACCTCCTCACGCAAACGCTGATCGAAGTAGCGCCGATTCGACAGGCCCGTCAGCGGGTCGGTCAGGCCGATGCGCTTGAGACGTTCGCGATTCCACATGTTCTCGAGACACACGGCGACGACCGCGCCGAAACGTTCGAGGAAATCGGTCGCCATTTCAGGCGCGAAACGTCGTGCATCGCGACTGCCCAGCGCGATCGCGCCGATGTGACGCCCGTTGCGGGCGAGCGGCATGACGACCGCACTCGCGGGAGGACGCGCGCCGAACAGCGCCGCGTGGCGCTCACGCGGCGCCCCGATCCAGAGTTGCCCGTTGCCGCATACGGCGCTGAAAGTGCCGGCATCCTGCGCAATGCACAGACCGGCATCCAGCGCACGGATGCCTTCGGCAGTATCGATGAGGTCACGCAACGTGTCATCGACTTCCGCGAGCATCAGGCGCACGCCGGACAGATCGAAATCGTGACGCAGACGATTGAGCACCACTTCGAGGAATTGACCGAAGTCCGGCGCGCCCATGAGCGCCAGCTCGATGTCCTGGAAACGTTTTAGCGAGCGCTCGTTGCGCTGGACGGTTTCCAGCAGCGATTGCAATGCGTCGAGCGTCGGTGCCTGATTGGTTGCCACGTAAGGTCTCGAAAGACACGCGGCACTGCGCGGCCGCCTAGCGTGCTTGCCCCACCATGATGACTTCATGACGACGCATGTTGCAATGCCATCGTGAAGCGACCACGCGGCCATCATGAGGCCGTTAACGGCACATGCCCATCAAATTTAAGGGTGATGAGAATCTATTTTGCCGTCGCGAAATCGAGCACTGGTGCGTGCTTTCCGCGGTGCTAGGGAAAATACCAACTTCACATGAAAACTATGCGGCGACGCACAAAATCCGCCCATCGTGGTGCATGACGATGTCCGGGCGGGCAGTCGTCCACCGTGCCGGGCGAGGCTGGCACACAACATCGCAGACGTCACCCTTACGCCGCAGATCCGTCGCGATGCAACGAAACGACTCGCCAGCGGCCACTTCACAATCACCGGACGCCAGCCGCCATCGCATCGACACACCTATCAAAAGCATCAGGTACGCATTGCGCTGTCGGAGACAGGAAGCGCACCGGCATGAAGTCATGCATGAGGTCGGCATAAGCTATTGAGCGCGCTAACTTCGGCGCACACCGCGATGACGCAAGCATGAAACGTCGAGTTGACGATGTGCTCGTTGTGTCTGCACCACAACGCCACCTGTGCGCACCGCGTCGCCCTGCATTTTTTCATCGCACGCGCTTGGGAAACGACGCATCGCCATGTCTCACTCCCGTCACCACACTTCCCGGTAAGCGGGAAAATCTGACATGCTGGCGGGTAACGATTGCTGGACGATCAAAGACTTCGATGCCATGCAGATGGCGCCGAATGCAGGCGAAGGCGCGATGTGGCGCAATCTCGCAGACCGGCCGTCCGGCAATGCCGAACGCATGTCGCATCGCAGCGAAAAATGGCTGGAAACTGGCGTGGATCAACAATCCCACAGTTTCCCTGCTTGACACCTTCCCACCTTTCCCGTAAAAAAACGGGTGCATGAACGTTGTATGGCGAGTCTTGTGTCATCTAATGTCGCCCTCTGCGTCAACTCGGTTGTACCTGATCAGCTTTAATGTCATGCGCTCGCTGAGCATCTCGCTCGCTCATTTGAAAACTTTAAGGATTTAAGAAATGGCAACTGGTACCGTCAAGTGGTTCAACGACGCCAAGGGTTTTGGTTTTATTACGCCGGACGAAGGTGGTGAAGATCTCTTCGCCCACTTCTCGGAAATCCAATCGAAGGGTTTCAAGTCGCTGCAAGAAAACCAGAAGGTCAGCTTCGAAGTGAAGATGGGACCGAAGGGCCGTCAAGCTAGCCAAATCCAGCCGCTGTAAGGTCTGGTGACTGGCTGAGCGATCGCTCCCGCGATCGACGCGCCTCGGGCGGTGCGCTAACCCTAGCCGCCGCCCGAACTGAAAACCCCGCCGAGGCGGGGTTTTTTCATGGCTGGGCGATACTGCGCTGCGTCAGACCGCGCGCGGCTTCACGCGACTGGCGGCTTCCACCGCACGACTGCGCGCCACATCGAGATCATCGTCGTAAGCGAGCGCCACGCCCATGCGGCGCTTGACGAAGCTCTCCGGCTTGCCGAACAGACGAATGTCCGTTTGCGGCACTTGCAGCGCCTGATCGACACCGTCGAACACGATGCCCTTCGCATCCACGCCGCCGTAAATCACGGCACTCGCACCCGGCGTCTTCAGCGTGGTGTTCACCGGTAGCCCCAGAATCGCGCGCGCGTGCAGCTCGAACTCGTTCTGCCACTGCGTGATCATCGTCACCATGCCCGTGTCGTGCGGACGCGGGCTGACTTCGCTGAACCACACGTCGTCGCCCTTCACGAACAACTCGACACCGAAGATGCCCTGCCCGCCAAGATTGTTGGTCACTTCGCGTGCAATCAGACGCGCCCGTTCCAGTGCGACGGACGACATCGGGTGCGGCTGCCAGCTCTCGACATAGTCTCCACTCACCTGCTTGTGTCCGATCGGCGCACAGAAGTGCGTCTCGACCTGGGCGTCGGCGCCGCGCGCGCGCACCGTCAGCAACGTGATCTCGTAATCGAAGTCGATGAACCCTTCCACGATGATGCGGCCATGGCTCACGCGCCCGCCCGCCATCGCATAGTCCCAGGCGGCCTTCACATCGGCCGCGCTGTCGATCTTGCTCTGCCCCTTGCCCGAACTGCTCATGACCGGCTTGACGATGCACGGATACCCGATGCCGCCGTCGATGGCTGCCTGCAACTGCTCAAGCGAGTCGCAGAACTGGTACGGGCTCGTCGGCAGACCCAGCGTTTCGGCGGCCAGACGGCGGATGCCCTCGCGGTCCATCGTCAGACGCGCGGCGCGCGCGGTCGGAATCACGCGCACAACGCCGTCGGCCTCCAGCGCTTCGAGCATCGGCGTGGCAATCGCCTCGATCTCCGGCACGACCAGATCCGGCTTCTCCGCCTCGATCAGCGCCTTGAGTTGCTCGGGATCGGTCATCGCGATCGTGCGCGCATGATGCGCCACCTGCTGGCCCGGTGCATTCTCGTACCGATCGACGGCAATCGTCTCGACACCGAGACGCTGCAACGCGATGAGCACTTCACGGCCGAGTTCGCCAGCGCCCAACAACATGACCTTCGTCGCGCTCGGCGACAGCGGGGTTCCGATAGTGGTCATTTGCGACCTTTGAAGAGTGAGGAATTAGGGGCGACGACGGGGAAGGTGAGCGCGGGACGATCTCACCTCACGGGCGTCGTACGGGAAAGACGTATTGTAGCGAGCCTGCCCTCCGCTGCGGCGGCCTTCGACAATCGCAGGGGCGAGAGACCCAAGAACGGAAGGTCAAAAGGACGACAGGACGAAAGCGTCGTGCGTCAGGCCAGCGCGCCGCGCAACACGCGACGACAGCTCGCCACCATGCAGGCTTCCGTGTCGTGATAGCCCATGAGCACCCATGCCGTCCCCGCGTTGGTCATGGCGCCCACAAGCGCCAGGCCGACGATGCGCGCTTGCGCCTGCGCCTCATCGCCTTCCGGCTCGGGGGTCGACGCCATGCCGAGAATCAGTTTCGCGAATTCGAAGATGTAGCGCTGATAGGTCTGGTCCGTCTCCGGACTCACGCCCATCACTTCGAGTAGCAGCACACGCGCCGCATGCGGATTGCGCAGGAAAGAAAAGAACGCGTGGAGACCGGCATCGAGACGCGCATCGAGCGTCGGGGCGCTCGCCGCGATGGCCGCCTGCAACTGTGCGAGCAACGATTGCGCGTGATGCGCATAGGTCGCCCGCAGCAGATCTTCCATGTTGGCGAACGCCGCGTAGAAATACCGGTCGTTGAGCCTGGCCAGCCCGCACACCGCCCGCACGGTGGCGCGGCGAAAGCCGACGGTGCCGAACACCTCGGTCGCGGCGTCGATCAAAGCCGTACGGCGTGCCTGCTCACGCTGCGCCTGACCTACACCGCCGTAGCGCCGCCCCCGGGCCGGCGCCTTCGCCACTGCATCCGACATCGCAGCATCCCTCGATTCGAGTCCTTGTTCCATTTCGCTATTTGACATCACCCGGACGGAAAACTAAAGTGGTGACACTCAACACCAAATTTGCATGACCTCATTATAGGTAGCGCGGGCGCCCTTGCAAGACGAGACGGATGGGCGACGACGCACCCCAGACGGAGACAGCGCAATGAAGACGTTCACGGACAAGGTCGCCGCGATCACCGGTGCCGGTTCGGGCATGGGCCGCTCGCTCGCGCTCGAACTCGCCCGCCGAGGTACGCATCTCGCACTCTCGGATATCGACGAGGCCAGCGTCGCCAACACAGCCATCGCCTGTCGCGCGCTCGGCGTACGCCTCGGTGTACGCGTTACGTCGCAACAACTCGACGTGGCCCAGCGCGACGCCGTTTTCGCGTGGGCACGCGATACGGCGGCAGTCCACGGCAAGGTGAACCTCGTGTTCAACAATGCAGGCGTATCGCTGTCGGTGCCTGCGGCAACGGCGCGTCAGGAAGACTTCGAATGGCTGATGAACATCAACTTCTGGGGCGTGGTGCACGGCACGCAGGCCTTCCTGCCCTACCTGAGCGCTTCGGGCGACGGTCACATCGTCAACACGTCGAGCCTCTTCGGCATCATCGCGATGCCCACGCAATCGGCCTATAACGCCAGCAAGTTCGCCGTACGCGGCTTCACCGAAGCCCTGCGCATGGAGCTAGATCTGGCGGGCTCGCCCGTATCGTGTACGTGCGTGCATCCGGGCGGCGTCGCCACCAACATCGTGACGACGTCGCGCATCGACGACAGCATCGCCGCGTTCACCGGCATCGACGCACAGACCCATCGCCGTCGCGCCAACAAGCTCATCGACGTGACAAGTGCAGAGGCGGCCGCGCGGCAAATCCTGGCGGGTGTCCAGCGCAATGCCCGGCGCGTGCTCGTGGGCCCCGATGCGCGCCGGGTCGACAAGCTGGCGCGTCTGCTCGGGGCGAGCTATCAGGCCCTGGTCGTCTGGTTCTATCGTCGCTCCGCCATGTCGGGCAAGCGTGCGACCGGCGCCACCAGCGCGCACTCCACCACGACCGAATCGTCCACGCACTGACGCCATCACCTGTCCGAGGATCTCGTCATGACGACCCACGCCACTGCTACCGCAGCCGCTCACCAAGCCAGCGCCGGTGCGAACCTCTCGAGTCTCGACGTCGTCATCGTCGGCGCCGGACTATCCGGTATTGCCGCCGCCCACTATCTGCGCGAACGTTGCCCGGGTACGCGTTTTGCCATGCTCGAAGCGCGTCAAGCGCTCGGCGGCACATGGGATCTGTTCCGCTACCCCGGCGTGCGCTCCGACTCGGACATGTTCACGCTGGGCTTCAGCTTCCGTCCGTGGACGAGCGATCAGGCCATCGCTGACGGTGGAAAGATCCTCGACTATCTCAAGGAGACGGTGCACGCCGAGGGCCTCGCCGACCAGATCCGCTACGGACATCAGGTCATCGAGGCCCGTTGGGATTCGAGCGTGGCGCGCTGGACACTCGACGTCGAGCACACCGATGCCGACGGCCATCGCGAGACGCGCGCGATCACCTGCCGCTTTCTGTTCATGTGCAGCGGCTACTACGCTTACGACGCCGGTCATGCGCCCACGTGGCCGGGGATGACGTCGTTCAAAGGCACCGTGGTTCACCCGCAGCACTGGCCCGCAGCGCTCGACTATCGCGATAAACGTGTCGTCGTCATCGGCAGCGGGGCGACGGCGGTGACGCTGCTGCCGAGCATGGCCGCCACCGCCGCCCACGTCACCATGTTGCAACGCTCGCCCAGCTACATTCTGTCGATGCCGCAACGCGACAGCATGGCCGAGCGCTTGCGCACCTGGTTGCCGGCCGGTGCGGCACACCGCATCGTGCGCATGAAGAACGTGCTGATCACACTCGGCTTCTACAATGCCGCGCGACGCTGGCCGCACGCGGTCCGACGTCTGCTGATCAAGCGCGCCGCGCGACAGGCTCAGGGTCATGCCGACGTCGAACGTGATCTCACGCCGCGTTACAACCCATGGGACCAACGTCTGTGTCTGGCCCCGAACGGCGACATCTTCAAGGCGATGCGCAGCGGGCGTGCCGACATTGTGACGGACGAGATCGCGGCCTTCACGCCGACCGGGCTTACGCTCAAGAGCGGCAAGACGCTCGACGCGGACATCGTGGTGACCGCCACCGGCCTGCGCGTACAACTGATGGGCGGTGCACGGCTGCGGGTCGACGGCAAACCGGTCGCACTCACAGACACCGTGGCGTACAAAGGAATGATGTACAGCGGCGTGCCGAACCTGGCGTCGATCTTCGGCTATACGAATGCGTCCTGGACGCTGAAGGCCGAGCTGATCGCGCAGTACGTCTGCCGCCTCATCAATCACATGAATGCACACGATGCCGACACATGCGTGCCGCATCTGCGTGACGGCGAGCAAGGCGAGTTGCCCGCGATCGGGCTGACGTCGGGTTACATACAACGGGCAGCAGGCGTTTTACCCAAGCAGGGCCGACGCAAGCCTTGGGTGTTCTACCAAAGCTATTTGCGTGACCTGCGCCTGATGCGCTGGAGCCGCGTCGACGATGGCGTCATGCGCTTCGAGCGACGTGCCACGCGGCAGTGCGACGCATCGTCGCATCGCGAGCCGGCACCGCACCTTGCTACGATGCGTTCTGAATGACGCCCTTCCCTCATCCAGCGCTACGACACGCCCCCATGCTCATTGCCTATCTGCTTGCCTGCCTCGTCATCGCTTTCGCGGCCGTGGTGTTCGTTCTGATGCGGTTCACGCGGCGCGTGGCGCACCGCGCCGAAGCGAGCGTGCCGCCGGATGGCCAGTTTCTCGAGATCGACGGAGAACGACTGCATTATGTCGACTTTGGACACGGCCCGGCGATCGTATTCATTCATGGGCTTTGCGGTCAGTTACGCAACTTTGCCTATCTGCCGCTCGCGGCGCTCGCCCACACACACCGCATCGTGCTCATCGACCGGCCGGGGTCGGGTTACTCCACTCGCGCATCGGGGCGTGACGCCGCTATCGCATGGCAAGCCAACGTCGTCGCCCAGGTGATCGACAAGCTCGCGCTGGATCGCCCGCTGATCGTCGGGCATTCGCTCGGCGGTGCAGTATCGCTGAGGCTCGCGCTCGATCATCCGCAACGGGTGGGCGCGCTCGCATTGATCGCGCCGCTCACGCAACCGGTATCCGACGTCCCTGCCCCGTTTCGGGCGCTCGCCATCCGTAGTGCGTGGTGGCGTCGCTGGGTCGGGCGCACGCTCGCCGTTCCGGTCGGCATGATGACGGGACGCACGACGCTCACTTACGTCTTCGGCCCGGAGGACGCCCCCAAGGACTTCCTGATTCGCGGCGGTGGCGTGCTGGGATTTCGGCCGGGCAACTTCGAGGCCGGTAGCGGCGACATCCTTGCGGCCGAGCGCGACATGTCCGGGCTTGCCGCACACTACGCCGAGTTGACGGTGCCGGTCGACATTCTTTATGGACGCGGCGACCGCATTCTCGACTACCGTCAGCATGGTGAGCGCATGCCGGTCGCCAACCCTCGCATACGTCTGGCGCTCGTCGACGGCGGCCACATGCTGCCCGTGACGCAACCCGAAGCGACGATGCAATGGCTTCAGGAGGTGGCCGCGCGGATGCCGTCCACGCATGACTACCGTCCCCGCAACGACGTCATGACCGTACCGACGCAAGCCGCTAACGACGCAGCGTGATGTAGCGCAAAGGGTTGCGGCATCGTTCGCGATGTCGCACGACCGCATGAAACGACCTCGCGACATGACCAGTTGGCGTTCCTCCCTAGCCCGCCCGGATCTTCCGGCCTCTCTTCGCCGCGTCGTAGCGTCTCGATTTCATTACTTTGCTAACCGAACGGCCGGCACGCCGCCCATCGGGAGTCGCCCGGCCTGCGGCCGACGCTTTCCGATGGCACACTAAGGACTTTCTGAATTCGCGCGGCTTGCGTGCGCACGTCCCATGGCAGATCGACCCGGTCGCACCGAAACGCCACCGTCCCCCTCCGGCGAAGCGCCTCGCTCGTCGCTGCGCATGGCGGCAAGTCTGGTACTGCTGCGCGAGCGCGCAAGCGGCATGGAAGTGCTGTTATTACGACGCGCCGTTCGCGCCAACGATTTCAGCTCCAACGCCTACGTGTTTCCCGGCGGTGTGGTCGACGCCGCCGACCGCCGCGGCCATGCCGTCTGCGAGGATCTCGACGACAAGACAGCGAGCGCACGTCTCCAGCTTCCGGAGGGCGGCCTCGATTACTACGTCGCCGCCATCCGGGAATGCTTCGAAGAAACCGGCGTGCTGTTTGCGCAGGACGTCGACATTGCCGACACCAAACTCGACGAACCGCGCCTCTATGCGTTGCGCGCGCAACGCGAAGCACTCCACGATGGAACGATCGACATCGCATCGTTTTGCCAGACGTCGAACGTGCGGCTCACACCTCGTCATCTGCATTACCTGAGTCATTGGGTCACACCGCTGGCATTGCCCAAACGCTTCGATACGCGCTTCTTTCTTGCGATGCTGCCGGCGGACCAACTCGTCGAAGTGGATCAGATCGAGACGGCGGCCCATCGGTGGATGCGTCCGCAATACGCGCTCGCGCACGCGGATCAGTTGCGTCTGTTGCCGCCCACACGCAAGCTGCTCCAATGGCTCGACGGCATGGGCACCGCCACACAGACCATCGCGACGGCCAGTGCGTTGCAGGATATCCCGCGCATTCAACCTCGGCTCGCCAACGGGAAACGTGGTCGATGGCCGGTCACGCCGGACGAACCGGCCTGGGCCGAACTCACGCTGATCGATCCGGAGGAACAAGGGACGGGCAGCTACGACATCGCTCCCGGACGGGTCGTGCAACTCATGCCGGGCGTATTGCGGTTGACCGCTTCGAATCCGGGCATGATGACCGGGCCCGGCACCAACACCTATCTTGTGGGCGGCGGTCCACAGAACGCCTGGGCCGTCATCGACCCCGGCCCCGACGACGCCGCGCATATCGACGCGATCCTGCGCGCCACGTCCGGTGTCGTGCGACAAATCTTCGTCACGCATACGCATCGCGATCACTCGCCCGGCGCGCAGTCATTGAAGGAGAAGACGGGTGCGACGACTTACGGCATGCCTGCCGTCCACGATGAAGGGCAAGACACGGGCTTTGTGCCAGACGTCACCCTGACGGATGGCGACGAGGTAACGTTGCCGGACGGCCGCCGCCTGCGCGCAATTCATACGCCGGGGCATGCCGCCAATCACCTGTGCTACGGACTCGATGAGGTGAAGCTTGTCTTCACCGGCGATCACGTCATGCAGGGGTCGACGGTCGTCATCAATCCGCCGGATGGGCACATGGCGACCTATCTGGCGTCGCTGGAGACGCTAGCCGCGCTGGGTCCGCAATGGCTGGCGCCGGGACATGGGTTCGTGATGGATCGGCCCGCACAGCGGATCGCGCGGCTCATTGCGCATCGGCTCGCCCGGGAAGCGAGTACGTTGGCAGCCCTGCGGCAGGTCGGTCCGGCAACGGTGGAGACGTTGACTCCGGTCGTCTACGCCGATGTGCCTGCTGCGCGTCACGGGGTCGCCCGACGCTCGCTGCGTGCACATCTCGACAAGCTCGCGGAGGACGGCCGCGCGGCGGTATCGTCCGAGGGCGTGTGGCGCTCGCTGCACGACGGGAGCACCGACTGAGGGGGGCTTCTGACGTTCCACGCCCATGGTGGCTTGACGTCATGACGCCTTGACGCCGCACGGGCGTAACGCATCAAACGCATCAAACGGCATCCGGCGCGTAACGCGGAATACGCAAACGCTCAGGCGCCGCCATCCCCCAGCAATTCATCGACGATTCGCTCCCCTGCCTTACGTCCCGCCATTTCAGCATCGAGGCGATTGTCGCGATGGCCGTCCGGAGAGCGCACTTCCGGGCCTTCCGGCTTATCGTGCCTGAGCACCTGCACCAGATAGTCCCACGGCCCGGCGTACTCGTTCTGAAACGCACGCACGCGGATGCGATAGCCCGCGCGGTAATCGTAGACCTGCTCATGCGACGCGTAGCTCATGACAGACTCCGTGGTTCGAGTAATGGCGAGAGACGGCAACGGCAACCGACGTCATGCGAACGCAGGGGCCGCGATGGCGTCAGGGCGCCCGAACGTCGACCGGTTCGGTATCGGCGCCGTCGGCGATAGCTCGCGCGGCGAACTCTACGATGTCGTCCTCAAACTCGACGAACTGATCGAAGAGCGCTTCGCCGCCGGCTTCGACGCCCGACAAGCGATTGAGCGACGCGCGGCCGATCTGACAGGTCCAGACCTTGCCGTCGACGCTTACCTTGAAGTGCACGGACTCGCCATCACTGCCGAGACCGAGCCCGCCATGCAGAAAAGTGCTCATGACTGCCTCCGCGATGTTCCGAGGATCGAAAAACGCACTGCGCTGCCAAAAATCCTAGCACGTTCGAATTCCATGAGTGACATCGCGGCGACACTCAAAGTGCTCGTCGACCACGACGCGCACGAAAAAAAGCCCACCTGAGGGAGGTGGGCTCAAGAACCGGGTGGCATGGGGCACCATGTTTCCCCGGGAAGACAGGGTCATGAACACATGACGAACCCATTATGGGCGGCCCTGCCCGGCCTGGCGTGAAGCCGCGAACCACGAGTTAGACGTAGATCAAACTTTACGCATGTCCCCACGTCGCCTCGACTCCGCCGCCCTGGCGCGTTCGCATGAGATTGGGATTCAGTTCGCGTCCGGGACGTCGCCCCCTACGCAGAGGCCGTTCTCTCCGGCAAAACGAATGGGCATTCACCGAATTTCCCAACTGCGCTCTTCACACGCTCACGACGGCGCCGGCCTTTCCGCCCGCCAAAGCACAGGCATGCCGCTCTCGCCCGGCGCGGCTTCCTAAACTCAGACGCGAATCGCCCTTGCCATCCCGGTCAAGCCTCCCATCAATACTACACAATATTGTGTAAAATGCATTTCGCACATGAAAAGCGCAGACGTCATCAGGCAGTTGAGAGCGGTTGGGTTCACTGAGGTTGCCGTAAAAGGAAGTCACCCCAAGTTCCGCCATGCCAATGGTCGCGCGGTGATCGTTCCTCATCCCTAACGAGATTTGCCCATTGGCACACTGCGCTCGATTCTCAAACAGGCCGGTATTGATCGGAGCAGCCTATGAAATATCCAATTTATGTATGGCAGGACGAGGAAAGTGCCTTCGGCGGTGTCTTTCCGGATTTGCCGGGCGTTCATACCGCCGCCGATACGCTCGATGATCTGCAGCGCAATGCACAGGAAGCGGTGGAACTGATGTATGGCGACGGCGATTACGTCATCCCATCTCCTACGCATGACCTTCGCAAACTCCGTGAAAATGAGGTTGACGACGGCAACGGCAGTTGGATGTTTGTCGATATCGATTTATCGAAGGTGAGCAACCGCGCCATCCGTCTGAACATCAGCCTGCCCGAACGCCTTGTTCACCAAATCGATGCGGCGGCGGAAAAGCGTCACATGTCGCGCTCCGCTTTTCTTGCACTCGCGGCGCAACATGAAATGATGACGGCGTGACAATCCGACTGCGGTCCATGTCGCCGATCGATTCTGGAACCCACCCCGGAAATTCCCGGGATTGATTGACGAAACGACGCAGTCTATTGACGACTTTGCGCGTATCGTCAATGAGCGTTCGCCGCGTGAGGTGACGGGGTTGCGCATCGATCACGCACGAGAGCCAAGAAATATTTCGAAGAAGTGAAAAAAGTGTTGGCAACACGATAAAAATGTCGCTATACTCTTGTTTCTGTTCAGCGAGCAAGTCAAAGCGCTGATCACGGCGGTGGCCGTAGCTCAGTTGGTAGAGTCCTGGATTGTGATTCCAGTCGTCGTGGGTTCGAGTCCCATCGGTCACCCCAAAATTCAATGCTCCGCAGGTTAGCGAGCACTAAATTTTCCCGCTGATTTTTGGATTTTCCCGCTAAGGGACGGTTTTCTGCTATCACTTCGCTCGTTTGCTTGTGAGTAACGTTAGCATGAATACCTTCGTCCAACGCTATCGCTCACACCGCCTTCGGTGAGGCGTGCGCGGACATCTCTTTTGCATCCGGCAGTACTACAAACGACCGCGCCTCGTCGATCGAGCGCGCCGCCAACCAGTCATCATAGTCGTCGGGGCGGATGATGATCACCGACCGCTTCTCGCTTCCCGGTTTGTGGAAGCGCTTCATCAGCGGGTGGTTATCCGCGCTCAGCGTCAGCATCGTGAACGACAGCCGAGAACCGCCTTCGCCCTCCCATTCCCGCCACAGTCCCGCAATCGCAAATGGGTCGCCATCGGCCATGCCGATAGCCCAGCGCACCGCCTTCCCTGTCTCGTAGTCAGGTTCGTAAAACACCTGCACCGGGATCAGGCAGAGCTGCTGCTTTTTCCAGGCGCCGCTGAAGCTGCGCTTCTCCCCAACCGTCTCCGCTCGCGCGTTCATCGTGTCGAACACCCTAACGCCCTGCGGGATCTTCTCGCGCGGCACCATCCCGAATGACGCAAGGTCTGAGCGCCGCCCGTCGCCGTCCCCACGAATGATCGGGGCGAAATAGTCCTTGTAGACCTCGTCTCGCCACTCACCCGAAGGCGCGGCGACGCCGTACTTGTCGCTGAACAGCTGGCGGTCAGGTACTCGGTAGTTCGTGCACACGATGGTCCCCCGTATTCGGCATCACAGCCCGATCGCCATTTGTGTATCCCCGTCGTGAATAACGAGCAGGTTCGCAATACGACCTTGAATTGCTTCGTCGGCTCGGATGTGATCAGACCACCTGTCCACCGCAGCGGCAATCTGACGGCAAAAAATATCTACCTGCAACTGAAGGACGTCATTTACGCGATTGTTATGCATCACCCCGCTATTCGGCGGCGTAATGAAGTGAAACGACCGGAGTGCTTCCCTCGCATGTTGCTCTTCGATATTGCCAGCGCCTTCATGTAGGTACGAGCACCTGAGTGCATAGCAGTCTGAGCCACTAAGGAACACCACTCGCTCCTGATGCGGGCCGACATTCACTGTGAAACTTGCCAGTAGCCACTGGTCGAACCATCGCACGTAGCGTGACCGCGAATTCGCGTCGGGCTCGGACAGGCGCCCACACACATCCGGCATAGTCAATGCCAGCGCCAATGCCCCATACCAGTCCTCAACTGCTAAAGAAAGCCCTATTGCGTGAGTGAATCGTCTCATACCCGCCCCTTGAGATTCAAACAACGCAATCATGCCACCGGAACCGATCTCATCAGCGCCAAAAATATACTGTGTTTTTATACAGTGTATTGTGCTAGTTCACCTCCCCCAGCACCACTAGGGAGACCGCAGACAGGACACCCTTCGATTTCTGCTCCCGATTGATCTAAGTGTTCGAGAAGAGCGATCATGCTTATCCAGACCGCGACGAGCAGTAGAGTGAGCCATGAAAGAAAAGAACGGGCGAAGAAAGGTGGTAATGCAAGAGCAATTGCGCTGACGCCAGAGCAGCGAAGTGAAATCTCGCCAACCGGCGGCCAAGCGCGTGTCTCGAAGCTGTCAAAGGAGGAGCGCTCAGCTCTCGCCCGAGCGGCAGCCATCGCCAGATGGCTCAAAGTCCGCCAGGGTGAATGAGCCCGGGAATTGCCTACTCCGAAATGGGGATGTAAGTCTTCATCGTGTGACGCGCTTCCGGCATGACAACGAGCCGCGCTTCGACGACCTGAAGCCCTTCCGATCGAATGCATATTGGCAGGACATACGCGCAGCCGTATACCCGTTGAAGGGTTAGCTCGCTTCCTGCTTCCGCAACCGTAAATTGCATCGAGCGCAAGCGGTCAAGGAGAAAGCAACGAACATCCTGCTCCGACGGCATCTCAACGCCAATGGCACGAGCAAATTCATCGTGGGCGTATTTTCGAACGAGATCGACCGTCTCGTCGAGGTTTGCTTGAACAGCGACGACTTTCATGTTTCTCTAGGTAAGTAGGCGCGGTTACCAAGCTTCATCTATCCATTCCTTCGCCAGTTTCGCCGCCGATTCCATCGCTGTCGCCTCATTGCTGTGAACAGCGCCGCCCACTTTGCTCACCCGGCTCGCACCATCACCTATAGCCCCGGCGTCGGCCACCCTCAGTATCTCAGCCACACCTCGGTAGTCACCACTCGGTGCAGGCATGGCTGTACAGAGAATTCGATAGCCCTTATACGGGAAAGAAAGAATGGCTGCCATCTGTCATCACTCCTCGCGTACATCACGTCGGCAGGCCGGTCCTCTAACATTGGTGGCCCCTACTCAACGCCGCAATTTGCGTACTACTGAAAACGACCGGACGCGTGTGTACGCGTCCGCCAGTGCTGCGGTTCAAAAGATAGCGGGAAAATTGAAAACCCAAAATACTGTGTTTTTATACAGTATTTATGCTAGTTTACCCCCTCACCAGCACCACGAGGGAGGCCACCATGCGAGATCCACACACCACCCGATTTGTCGTCGTCCCCTTCCGTAAAGGATCTGGCGGCGATTTGCTGCCCATAGAGGTGCGGCCAGCCGGCACGAGCGTTGGCGCCGTGCGTGTGGCGCACTCGATGCGAACACGGCATGCAGGCGTCGCGGCCTACGAAGTCCAGATCGACCCGGACACAGGCGGCATGGACTCGCCGAAGATCCTCTTTCAGCACGGCAGCGTGCCGCTGCTCGACGAACATGCGACGGCATAGCGGCGACGCACCGGACATCCGGATCGTTTGCGCACGCAGTCGGGCCGATTACGCGGCAGCGCTGGGCGCGACGGGGAGTGTCACAAAGGACTATCAGGGTGATACGTGGCCCGGATTCAACCGCATGCCCGGTGAAAGCCTGATGACCGTATATCGAGCAGAATCCGGGAAAGTGGAAATCGGCTGGTCGAATTGGGGCTACGCTCCGGATAACGAGCTCGGGAAGCAATTCGGACCGCAGCCATTCGCGCAGGTCGAAACAGCGCCTGATAAGCCCTACTTCAGCGAGGCATGGCTGACGCGACGCCGGTTGGTATGTGCGTGCGGGTGGACTGTCATTCGGGGAAAAGGCGATGACCAGGAAGCATGGCACGTTCGTCCGCGCGACGGAAAGCCGGTGTTCCTGTTGGCGCTCGGTGACCCGGTCGTGCATTGCACCGTGAAGAAGGTCGCCGTATTGCTCGCCCCGGCGCCCGGGATGTTGGCCGAATTGGCGCCGCGCGTGCCCGTCACCGTTCCCGGTGAGCACGCCCGTTTCTGGCTCGATCCTGGGTTGGTACCGCACGAACAATTTGTGCTCGCCAATCGAACGATGATGGGCAATGCCTTCGAGTGGGCACAGGTTACGAAGCATGCCGTGAACCCGAGGATGGACGGCCCCGCTTTACTCAAACGGGCACCAAAGATGAGCGACATCCGCTACGGTGCGGATTGGGACGAGTGGTGGGAGAAGCCACGAGAAAATGCCCGCGACGTAAGACGATAAGATTTCGCGATCGGCCGGCGCCCTCAGATTTGAGGGCCGCCTAGGTGTTGGCGCCGCGCGCCTTATGAGCCGGGGTGTAGAAGAGCGTCGAACGCAGTCGGCTTCCCCGATATGACGGGTGTTGAACAGATGGCATACACTGGCCGCGAGCAGCGACCATTTTTACATGCCTCAGCGTAACTGACTTGCTTCACAGACTTTGGTCCCTCGATAACGAAAAGGCCTTTTTCGGTCCATTTCCCCGCTCGTGCGGCATCAACGCCCCATAACGTGCACGTTGCACCGTCGGCAGCTTCGCCACATTGCCAGGTAGCCACGATAGCGGTCATCCCTGTACAGATCGCCGAATCGTTCGGTGATTGCGCAAAGCCAAGTCCGCTTACGCATGAAGATATCAGAAAAAATGCCAGCTTTCGCGCTGAAGTCTTCTGTTTTTGATTATTAAGCATCCCGATTTATCCATTTTTTTTTCGAATATACAGGAATAGCCGGTAACTCTTCAACTCCGCTGTGGCACGTTCCAGTGGCTCGCGCCGCCGAGGCGCACGCCCCAGTACATCAGCCATCGACGCCACGCAGGGACGCATGTGACCGCCGACGCTTCGCGCAGCACTTTGTCAGCGATCGCGCGCGATACCGGCTGCGTCGAATAAAGCCAGTCATGCACGACGGCCGCCTCGTTGGAAGTGCCGCCCGTCAGCAGATAAACGAGGGGAAGGCGTGGCACCGAGGCAAGATCGGTGACGAAACCACGCGGCACGACGAACGTCTGCTCGGCTACATCCGACTCATACACGAGCGCTCGCGCCAAACGCCACCGGCCGTCATCGCAGCCGGTGGCGTTTTCCATTACGAGCTTCGACAGGAAACGGCTCATTGCGACGCCGCCCCGCCGTTCGCCGTGGGCACGTCGGCCGGCCACGCGGCAATCGCGGCCGTCAGCAAGATCTGGGCCGTCGTCACGCCGATGATGATGCGGTCCTGATCTTGTGCCGACAGCGGTGACGCCTTCACGACCGCGATGATCGCGGGCAAGCCAGTCGTTGCCAGTACCTGCAAATTCACCGCGTCGGCGGTTGCGCCGGCCGCGCACACCGCCGACACAACGGGTTGCGCATCATCGAGCGCTCGCAGCGCGGCGTCCGACAGGCCGTTGATCTGGCCGAGAGAGGTGATGGCGATCTGAACCGGGGGACATACGCGCGCGGCGACTTGCGCCGGCGTCTGGACCGACTGACCGGTAGTCGAGCAAGCGCCGAGGGCGAGCGAAAGCATGGCCGCGAGTGCGGCCACAAAGGCAAAACGCTTCATGGTGGAATCCTTACGGGGTGGTGAGTTTGACGGCGGCGGCTGCCGCACTGGTTACTGCCGAGGTGATGCTCGAAGCGATGCCACCGCCGGCGGTGATCGGCGCGCTGGCCGATACGCCGGTCTCGGCGAAATCGAGGGTGAAACCGTCTGCGGTGTTACTGACGCGCACGGTGACGGCGCCGACATCCTTGCTGCTTGAGACAGACGCCTGGCAGCAGACGAGCCGGCCGGCTGAGTCGTAGAACGGCCGTATTTCGTAGCGCGCGTTACCCGCACACGCGACCAATGAGACGCTGACGGCGCACCCGAGCGCGACGCGAATCACTGCGCGGCGCCCATCGGCGGCGTGCTGGCCGAACCGTAACGTCGCGAAAGCTCATTCAGCGCGACATGCACAGCGGCGGCAACGAGGCCGGTGACGAGTGCCGACACGGTATCCGGCACCGGTGTATGGAACGTCTGACTGAGCAGCCAGCTCACCGCGGGCTGAAGGGTTGCGGCGCTGATCGTGATGCCGCCGGTAACGACGCTGGATGTCTGGCTCATGCTGATTCGTCCTTCTCGTGGTGGTGGATGATTTCCGTGGGGGTAAACTGATAGCCCTCGACGGCGTATTTCTGAGCGATCAGCAAAGGAAGCGGCAGCATATGGATGCCCTCCCCCTTGCCGACGTGATGCTCTTTGCACAGCAGCATCCCGTTGACGGTCATGTCGTCGACGAACCGGTACGGGTCGAGCGGCGTTACCGCGAGGAATCCGTCCCAGTCGAAGGCCCGAGCATGCTCGCCCCAGATTCCCGCGCGGCAGTCCTCGGCCAGGCGCGGCCAGTCGATCATGTTGGCGGTGCAGCGCTCGATCGGATGGTGATGGGCCTCAAGCGGATGGCCCGTATCCTGCTCGGTGCCGCCGCACACGAAACACCGGCCACCCTCGCGCTCGATGAGCGTAAGACGGGTGTGCGTGAACAACGGCGTTGTCGTGCGTGGATCGTGCCCCGGCAACAGCACGTCGATGGCGAGCGTTTCTTTCTCTTCATGGGTATCGGTGACCGACATCGCTTACCCCCGGTCGCCGCGGAACAGGCCCGCGCGACGCTTCAACTGAAGTTCGATGAACTGCGCGCCCACCGTGCCGAGCACGCTGCCGATACCCAGCAGCGCGAGCGGCGGAATGTCCGGGATCTGGATAAGCGCTACTCCGGCGATCATCGATGCACCGGCCCCCAAGATCGCGCGGCCGATGACCAGCCGCCACGTCAATACCTCGTCGCTGACGAGAAGTTTCCCGAGTCCCATAGCAGCCCCTAACACCAACAGGCCCAGAATCGTCCAGGCTGTCTTGTGGTCTTCCATCGATCGTTCCCCGGTTACGAAGCAATGACGCCACCCGCACGCCGATAGGCATCGAGCAACTGGTCGAGTGTGTTTTCGTGTTGGCCGTAGCCAGCGTTGGGCAGGCTCGCCCAGATGTTTCGGCATTTCGAAATTGCCGATTGAATTCGCCCTGCCCCGATGTCGGCAAGCGCGCCACGCTCCTTGATCTGCTGGATTGCGATGCGGTCCTGACTGATGGGCGAGAAGTCGGGCAGCGCAAGCTGTGCCTTATAGGCGTCGTAGTATCGCGAGAGCACCTGATACCGGCCCGCCGCTGTCGACCAGACATTGAAGCGCTTGATCCATACCGATTGCCTCGGGTGATCGGCATATCCCTGAAACAACCCGCCGCCCACGATGACGTTGTAGCCATCGTCCGACGCAGAAATGCGAGAGGTAAATTCGGACCACGCGATCATGTCCAGAGCGGCCAACAGATTCGGCACACTTCCCGCTTGAATGAACGAGATTCTCGGCATCGGTTACTCCCCCGGGACGACCATGCCAACGCGCAGCGGCTCGGGCAGCATGTTGAACCAGGCGTCGTAGCGCGGATCGTCCGACGGCATCGACGCGAAGTGCCGCTCTTCGTATAAATCAGGCGGCAGCGGCTCACCACAGCAAGCGATAGCGTGCTGCATTTCCGAGTCGGAAAATTCCATCCAGATGGTCGTGATCATATGGACCTCAGAAGGTATAACCGGTGTAGGTGAGGCCGCACGAGATCGAGCCGGTCACGGTGCCGGAATAGTAGATAGACGCGCTGCTTTGCAACGGCACCGGCTTCGTGTCCGGGTTCAGTGAATTGGCGATCGGCGCAAAGTACGACGCGCCGCCAATACCACCGGCACTCGCGCTCAGCGTAAAATTCGCGGCCGAGTTCGCCCCCGTGCTCGTCTGCGAAGCGACAGACAGCGATTTCACGTTAGGGCTGACGTTTGAGATGGGAAGCGCTGTCGGGCTCGCTGGGATCGTAGTGAACGTCGCGAGTGAAATCGCCGCAATCGAGACACTCCGATATCGCGCAAGACACGGAATGATCTGGCCCGAGGCATTCGTGCGAAGGATCGACACCAGCGCAGTCGACGTATAGCCTGCCGGCGCATTCGCGCCACCATATACCTCGGGTGCGAGCACGCTAGTTGCATTGACCGCGAAGACGCCGGATGCCCCCGTCGACGGATTGGTCGCCGCATACACGGCGATTGCGCCATTGGCAGGCGCGGCACCGGTGTCCATTCCACCAATACCTGTCTTTGTCAGGTCCAGCGCAGCATTCAGGCTCTTGACGCAATACCGAAGGCCACCGAGTGCAGTTTCGGTGATGACTTCGTCAGCGGTGACCGTAGTAGACGTCGCCGCCGTAGGCACCAAAATCAACAAGTTTCGAGCGACGCCAACTACGCCGGATATCTGCTTTTGCGCGATAGCCTTGATGGCAGCGGCCAACTGCCCATTGTTCGTACGATCGAGAGTAAGGCCGCCCGCAAGAATTGCGGCGACCAGTTCCTCTTGGATGGCGTTAAACGCGTATGACGGAAAACGCGTTGCAGGTACGTTCGTGGCCGGATTTCCGTCGGTGGCTTGCCCCGGCGTACCAGTGGCTGGCGCAGCATCGCCGCTACCGGTCGGAACGGTATTCGGTGCAATCAATCGGTCCATGGGATTTGCTTCAGGAATAGTTGAACAGCGGGATTGTGTGAGCCGGCGCGTACGCCAGAATCTCGCACTGAAGTACGTTGTTTCCCCATGACGCAAATGGCTCGCCGAAGCTGCTTACGCCGAAAGAGAAATATCGAATCGAATACGATGGCGCATTGACGCGCCATGCGAAGAGCCAGTCATCCCGTCCGAACTGGGACCCGAACGTTGACTGACCAAAGCGAAACGGCGCGAATTGGTCGATCGTGATCGCATAGCCAAGATTCGCGGCCAACTGGGTAAAGTAGGCAACGGACTGTCCTCCAACAGCAGCCAGCCGCGCGACCACCTGCGCACGTCGTGCTTCGACGGTCGGAGACGCGCCGGCGCACGTGTCTGGCAGCCCCAGCGTTGCCTCCCACTCTGGCAAGAGTTCGAACGTGGTCCCTGGAAAGGCATCGATCAGAAGGTTATTTGCACGAGCGGTGTTCTGTGCGTAGACACCACACATCCCTCGAAAAACCCGCGTTTGTAAAGCATCAGGGTCTCGCGGCCACACCGCCCCTCGCGGAAGAAGCCCCTGAAACGCCCGAAGAAAATCGTCAGTCGTCAGTGACGGGACTGCCATCGCAACTCCTTTACAGATAGGTAACGGTGCCGAGTGTCGGAAGTTGCCCCGTCGAGTTCACGATATTTCCCGCAGGACTGGTGATGACGAATCCGCTCGTTCCGGGAATCGCTCCAATGGCCGAATTGATGTCCGACATATCGATAGTGCCTCCGGGCATCCCATTGCCCCGAAAGACACCGACGATCGCGTTTGAAACAGCGGTCTTCGTAGCAGCCGATGCAGTCAACAAGCCCGTTATCGTGAAATTTATGGCGTTCGCGATCGGCGAGCACACATAGACCAGGGCAGTCACCGGCTGTAACGGATAAATCGCATTCGCTACGGCAAGCTGATCGCCCGTCGCCACGACTCCTCTGGATCCCTCGCCGGCCGCTACGCCGTCCGTCCCTTGCGGAAAGCCACCATGAGACGCTTGCGCGTCGTCAAACATCACGTAAATGACGACGGTGCCCGCGCCAAATCCGTTACGAGTTACCCACGCTCGCGTCACGCCAGGCACATCAAGCGCCCACGTCGAGTAATCGCCAGCGGCACCCCCTTGCGGTGTCGCTTGGTAGGCACCCATCACTCTTTCGCTAAAGTCGTCTTCCTGTTCAGCGTCCGCGCCCCCGGTAATCGCCGCAGCAGCGGTGCCACTGCTCTGCACACCCGGAATCGCAATCCCCAACGTGATCACGGTACCTGCGTCGCAGTTCCCTGCGGCGCCTGCCTCATCTGCGAGAAGCGATACCGATCCTATACCGGTCGACTGGATAGTTACGTCCCCCTGACTGGTGTAAGTGACACCATCCTGCCGCGCCCCTGACGTTCCATCCGGAATGATCGTTCCAGGCACCCCTAAAAACGGCACGATGCCTGATGCAGCGGTCGCAGGCTTCTGGAAGGTATTTCGTAGCGCCCCCCAGGCGGCGAGATACTCACCCGTCGACGTAAAGGGAACTGCCTGCTTCGCGATGTAGTCCACATATCCGTAATGGAGGTGAGCCAGGCCGGCCTGCACCCTTCCAGTGATCTTGAGGTTTGCGAACCGTAGCAGTGGGTTCGAGCCCGGCACATTCGAGGCAATGTCGGACGCAACCTGATTCTCTAGATCGGTCAGCGTTGGTCGTTGATACGGCATCAGTCATTCCCCTGCCAGGCCCACGTGAAAGTGTTGGGCACAATTGCTCCGTCCTGCTTGTATGCCGTGATTTGGGCGCCCATCTGCCCACGAGCAATCCAAGACACGTTGATATCGAAGCGCGCCACGACCTTGTCGTCGATCATCCACTGGATGGCTTCGACGATGTAGTCATAGGCGCGCTGCAAAGTTTCCTTCGTCTGCTTTTCACGGAACAACAGCCACAGCCGAGAACCGATCGAACCTGCATTTGCGTCATCACCCCACCACCCGCGCGGATCCGTCGTGCCGTCGGGAATGATGTCGTCGATGTCGGCCATGCGATCCGTGAACAGACTGATCAGCAATGCGGTGGTGACATCATTGCCAGTCTCCAGCGACGCTCCATCGAGAACCCAATCACCTCGGTTCGCAGCGGAGTCCCATACGGTTGAGGTATCCATTCGCACCAAACAAAAAGGCCTCCACTGGGGAGGCCTGAAGAAGGAAACACGAGACGATTATTGCTGCTGGCTCGGCTGGTCACTTGTAACCGTCGAGCTTCCACCCTGCACATTCTTCACCGGATGGGTGTGCGTATTTGAGATTTGGCGCATGTCCGCCAGCGTATGCGGGTTACTGCCGAAGTTGTCCTGCATATGTCCGCTCGACTTGACCAACGGCGCATCAATCTCGACACCACCCGGCGCCACCAGAGTGAATTTTCCGGAGCAGTTCCACGTCACGTCCGACGCGTCGTTTACGACAACCGGCTGACCTTTCGCTTCCACGACGATCCCGTCGGTGGCCGTTAGGTACACCGATTTCCCGTCCTGGCTGTGGAGAATCGTTTCGCCGGGGCTCAAATTCTGCGGGCGAGATGGCTGGTGGCACGTTCCAATGACGATCCCTTTCGATCGGTCGCCGCCAAGAAACGCTACCACTGCATCTGAGCCCACTGGCGGGTTCGAGGAGAAGCCGAATTCTGCGAAGCGAGGAAGGCCGTCGCGCACCTCAGAAGCACTGAGCTTCATCTGCATGATTTGGATTCCCCCGGAATCGCGCACGACGGCCACAAGCGCACGCGCAATGCCGAGGAGGATTCGCTGCGAAAGGCGCCCGAAAATGTCACCCATATCGCCCCCTATCGACCGAATACGGTACCAACGAGGTCGCCGAACTGCGGGTAAAGCAAAATCGGCTCAGGCTCGAAAGCCTCCGGCGGCATCAGGGTGAGATTGGCGTGCGTGCCAGACTCATCCAGAGAAAACGTGACTTCGGCAATCAGGTACCGGACAGGCACAGTACCCGCTTGGTCACCCGAGACTTTCAGGCTCGGAATCAACACATCGACGAGCTTATTCGGCTCCCACAGGTTGCCGGCCACGTCGTGCCAGTTGTCGACCGTGAGGTGGATCGTCTCGGCGCGTCCACGGCGACGGGCAACTTCCCACAACCCGCGCTTCTTGCCCACTTCCCAACCAAGTTCACCGCACTCAGCGATGATGACGCGGCGGCGGAAACGAGGGACATTCGGATCTTCCGCAACGAAATGCGGATCGTTGATCGAACTCAGATCCTGCATGTTGTTCGTACCGGTCAACATCACGACGATTTCAGAAAACCGCCGATCCATCGATCGCTCGACCGTTGCCGCTTCGAGATTGATACCTTCGTGAATACCGCTTGCCATCACCTCGGTACCAGAGCGAGCCAGCACAAGACTGCCGTCGGCCGACTCGTAGACCAGCAGCGCGCTGTAGCGGGCTGTCCGCTCGACGATATCGAAGGTGCTCTCACCCGGCAGGATATTGATCTGGGGAATCACCAATAGGTTTTCGACTTCGCACTTGACGCTCACCGAGTACTTTTCGGCCAGTTGTTGAGCCATCGAATATGCAGTGACGTTGCTCATCTGGTAGTTCGGCCAGACGGCGGCGCAGTCAACAAGGTCCTGGCATTGCCCGCGCCCCGTCACCCGGATATCGTGGCCGTCTGCGGAGATGCTCGGAACGACTCGGTCGACAAATCCCGTCACAACGGGTTTGCCGTTCAACGCCAACACGCATGCCTCGCCGGGATTTACGATAATGTCTTGAGCCTGCCCCGGGAAAATCTCGGTCATTTCCAGCTCAAAATCGCCTGGACACCGCTCAATTCCCTGTGTCACCCGCAAACGCGTCCACCCCGACAACCGGGTCCTGTTGATGCTTAGAGCTATGTTTTCAGTCGACATATCGGAGAATTAACCAGTGAATTTCACTCTTTTTCTGTCAGGGATGGCGCTCGCTCTTACAAACGCAAGTGCGGAGCCAATTTTCAAAGTGAAGGACGGTGGGTCAATTGCATGCACTACTTCGGAGGGCGTATATCAAGCCACAACGCACCCCGACGCGCCGCTACCGAACAATTGCGGAAGACTTCAGCCCGGCACCGCATTTGAAGCCATGAATCGGTCTCTGACGTATGTCCCGAAGGACCAGAGTGAGCCAATACTGGGAATCGTCTCCGGCCGCCCCTTGGCAACTTCAAATGAGCGGGGCCAGCCATCCTATTTCAGGGTGAACGCAGACACCGTGGAGGCAGCCCGGGACTCGAAAGGCAACTACGTCCAACCCTCATGCGACTACCCCGAAAGTTACGTGACGAGCAAGCTCCTTGCCGGCCCAGATGGAAAGCTCTATCTGAAGCAAGGCAAGGTCACTATCAAATGCGTGAACGGGGAAATGCGGCAGATCTATCAGCCGCTAAACTGAGTTTCGATACTCCCCAAAAGAAAAAGCCCCGCTGAGAGGGGCTTTATGTTTCTCTGGTATGTTTACCGGCTCCTACACCCTTAACATTCCATACTGGGGAAAACGTGAGTAATTCTAAGAACCCTGTTCCGAATCCACAGCCAATTAGGCGTGATACACACGACCACAACTCTAAGCGCCCAACGCCGCCGAGCAAGCCGCCGAAGCAATAAAGATGAGCGGGCTGGCAATCGCTGCCAGCCTAATCCAATTCAGCCGGTCAGCGACCTTCGCATTTCGGTCGATGGCCTGCTGAATTCTGGATTGCATATTCTCCAATTCGAACACCCTGATCTGCTCGAAAGAGTATTGCGAAGGCACATTAAGCAAGTTTCCCGGCTCATTATGCAACTGCGGGTACTCCCCAATCGTCATGCATCCGCAGATTAGAAGCCCCGCGAGTACGACGATGTACGCAGTAAAAGTCAAGGTTCCGATTGATAGCCACGTCCAGTGATGCAGCTCCAGCGCCTTTGCCCCGTAAGCTAATCCTCCGCCGATACCAGCGAAGAAAACGGTCAGTGTCGTTGTGCATTGCTTCTCGATTGCTTCCGTCGCACTTTGATGAGCTTTGAAATTTTCGACGGCAGCTTTTTCGATCCAATCGATGCGATCTTTTTCCATTCCTCTCCGCCCATTCAGTTTGGCAGCCAGTATACGTGGTAATTTCCACCGACCACCGAATGCCCAAAGTTATGTCGCCAACGCCTTGAAACTTGTAGGACAAAACGCCGGGTGAATCGGGTTCGCCTGCGTCACCAACTCGCCTTCGCGCCCGATGTCGCGGTAAATTCGATTCGCGAGCGCCAGAGACGGGATCGATCCATTGAACTGAAAGGTCGTCGCAGCAGCCAGCCCTTGACCACGGCTGTCGAAATCCGTAACAACGGCATCTCGCAGGGTCCGAAGGGACATATAGACATCGTCCTCGCCCTGATCGGCCGCCAATTGAATCTCGGCGTCGATGAGGCCCACGATGACGTTACGGACATCGATGGCATCGTCGGCTGACGCCGGCTGATATGCCGTCGAACTCGTGGCTACCTGCGCTATCGCAGCCCGTCGGAGAATATCTCCCGTCGCGCCTGCAACGACGGCCTGGGCCGAGGCCACCGCAGATCCCGCTGGAACAGCCGGAGGTGTGTAACGCGCCAACGGTGTGAGCAATCGAATTGCATCGGCCGGCGAAGATGCCGTATTGGCCGTGGCGACCATCAAGCTTTGCGCCGCACTGCTGAAACCCGCCGGGTTGATGCCAGCGTTCACCGCAGCCGCAGATAGCGCCGCCCCCGCGACCGCCACAGTCGCAACGTTCTGAGAATCTTGCGCCAGCAGGCTTACAACCGTTGCCGTCTTCGGAGCTTTGCCGTTAGATCCAGAGTAGCCGCTGTTCCCGCCGCCAAACAGGCGCCCGAAGTTTCCGGAGAGCGTCGAAATCGCATTGAAGAACCGCCGCACGCTATGCACCAGACCATTCACCATCTGGTAAAAGCCCACAGCGACGCTCACGGCCGCCTTAATGACGGCCACACCGGTCTTGATAGCGTCGAGCGTGTTGCTGATGAAACTGAGGAGCGAGGCTGCCGTGAGTGCCGAAGAGGCCGTGCTTACGGCGTCCTTTGTCGCGGAAGTGGCGCTTGGGTATAGACGATCGCCACCCAGCACGAATGTCAGCCGCAACTCGACGACCCGACCACGATCCCACGACGTGCCGATCTCGGCCTCGGTGCAGTTAGCCTTGATCTCACCCCACGTCGGGTGAACCAGCTTTCCGATGCCCGGCGGCTTGGTGTTGTTGACCGATCCGCCACGGATCACGTTGAGCAGGTTGATCTTCTGGGTGGTGACATCCCCTCCGCCGTAGATCAAACTATTCTCGACGAGAAAACCGGTGACCTGTAGGACGTTAGTCTTCAGACCGTTGTCTTCAATCCACGGGCGCGTCTCCTTCTTCGGGTAAGAGTGGACGACGACATTTCGCCCGAACACTCCACTCTCCGACAACACGGCAAACGGCACGCCGTTGTAACTCGCCTTGCGCAGTTTGCTGGCATAGTCACCGCTGCCGAACAGGCTCAGCAGATTCTGCGCGGACGAGGCGATTCCCTTGGCGGCAGACGCCACGCCGCCGATACTTCCGGCGACATTCACCACATCAGCTACGCTCACACCAACGCCTCCATTTTTGACGTCGTCACCTTGGCGGATGCCGTTGTGTTGCCTTGCGATCGCACCTTTGCCGTCGCCGGACGCCCGTCCTGATGGATGACCACGTCGACGTGCACCCGACCGGCGTCGGCGGTCACCGTCGACGGCGACTGCCCCGGAAGGTTGGCAGCGGCGATCCGCGGAGAATTACCGTATAGGCCCGTGCCGCCCATGCGGGCTTGCACCTGATCGACGTAGTTACGCGTCTCTTTCGGGGCATTCTCCATGCCCTTACGTTGCAAATTGCCCTGGCCCCAGTTGTAACCCGCCAAGGCCTTACTGAGATCACCGCCGTTCTGCTTCAACAGATCCCGATACATCTGCGCTGCCGCCGTGGCTGACTTGGTCAGGTCGTCCGGATCCTCCAGGCCGTATTGCTTCGCCGTGGCATCCATGAACTGGAAATGCCCTTTGGCACCGGCAGGCGAACGCATGTTCGTCCCTCGGCCCGACTCTTGCGCCCAAACGCTGTCCAGCAGCCCCTTCGGCAATCCATACTGCGATTCGAGCCGTGAAAACAGGGCATTCGACTCGTTCGTCGCACGGCCGGCACCGGATTGCTGGCGAAGGCCGGCGGCGATATCTGCATTCGACTTCCCCGTGAGCCGATCCCAACCGGCACCAATGAAGCTCAGCGCGGGCAGGCTCGTTGATGCGGCCCACCAGTTACCGGCGGCAACATCGCTCGCCCCCTTGGCCGAATTCGTGTCCGGCAATCCTGCGGCTTTCGCCACTTTCAACGCACCCCATGCGGCGAGCCCTGCGACCCCAAGAGTGCCAAGCGCGGCGACAGCCCCGGGAATGGCGACCGCCGTGAGAGATGTGAGATTCGCGATGATCGAAACAATGCCCGCGGTCGGCGCCGCAAAGGTGATTGCGGCGAGCGCTATTGCCACGCCCTTCACTCCGCCAATCGCATCGATGAAGTTAGTGATTTTCTGGGTAGTCTCATCCCAGTTCACCGTCTCCAGCCACTTGGCAAATCGCTCGACGTACTCGGCAACCTTCGTCGCCACGATATCTCCGTACTGATCGACAAGGCGTTGCACGACGCCGATCACCCGTTCGAGCGCCGGTGCCATGGCCTCGCCGAACGAATACTTCAGCTTCGTTCCGGAGGCCTCAAGCTGGATCATTTGCTCGTTGTACGCCGCCGCGCGCCGCAACTGCTCATCGCTGAGCACGAGCCCCATGCTCTTTGCCTTCTCAACAAACGCATTGATGCCCGATTCGCCTTTTTGCAGCATCGGCAGCAGCGACCCGACACCGAAAACATCAGCGATCAAAGCCTGCGTTTGAACATTTCCCTTCTGCTTGACGATCGCATTCGCTACGTCCTTGAGCGCTCGGGTCGCGTCAACGGCTCCGTCCTTCGTGCGATGCAGGCTGATGCCGAACTTCTGCATCATCACGAACGCGTCCTGATTTCGGCCGTAGGTGGCATCCTCGATGGTCTTGCCGAGCGTCTTGAGTGAACCAGTCATCTCATCTGCCGAGAGGCCGGCAAGCTTCGCGGCACCCCGGTACGCCTGAAGATCCGCCGCAGACACACCGATAGCCGCCGAGGTTTTCAAAACCTCGGCGCCCATCTTGCCCCACTCGTTCGTCATCAAGGCAATGCCTGCGATCGAACCGAGGCCCGCAATACCTGCCAGCGGAGCGACGATACTCAGCAGGCTGCGGCCAGCATCGGCAGCCGCGTAACCAATGCGCCGAATGCCACGTGCAACCTTGGTCACACCGGTTTCATCGCCGAGAGCCTTCAAGGACCGACCGACATCGGCGAACGGCTTCCGGAGCGTTGAGGCCGCTTCGTTCATCTTCTTCGAAGACGCGGTCACCCGATCAATTGGCTTCGTGATCCGTTGCATCGAGGCTTCGATGCGCTTCGCCACCGCCGACGCTCGATCAGCGGCCGTGATGGTGATCTGATACGCGTTACCAGCCATCAGTCCTCCATCTGTGATTGACGAATGCGCTTGGCCTGATCTCTCCACCAAGCAAGTTTTGAAAGTGCGAGGCGCTCGGCCTCACACGGGCCCCAACGGAAAAAATACGTTACGTCGGCGATTGCGTCGCCGACTCCGTCGGGCCATCGTCGGTAAAACCCGCGAGATACTCGTTCGCCTCCGCGAAATCTCGCTGACAGAGCTTCTCGACGGCCGACTTCGGCAGTCCCGAAACCAGGTGGATCAGCGTGATCCCGATGCCGATGTTCGATCCGCCAGTCGACGTTGCTTTATCCAGCTCGCCGGCCGTGGGCTCGCGCAGGTTGACCTTGTCGTAGACAACTTCGCTCTCGCCGCTGCCGAGTTTTACCGGCTTGCGCAGGGGGATTGTTTTTTCGTCAGGTTGATTCATGTTCAGCTCGTCGTTTCCGAAACTTGGGGGCCTTCCCACTTAACTTCGATGGTGGCGTCCGTGGACTTCGCAGTCTGGTCTTCGACAGTCCACATGTTCCGGCCGATGATGGTTTTGCCGTTGGCGAGTTGCGTGACGACGGTGACGTTATCCATCGCGTTCAAATCCGCGACCGTGAGGTTGCCGGCGTCCCGCAGGCTCGCCGAGATCGTTCCCGGACGCGGCTTCTCACTGAAACCATGCACACCATCCTGACCCGAGAGCGTCTCACGCGTCACCGACGATGGGTTGTATTCGAAATCCCCCACTAGGAGGTAATTCGTCCCGTCAACGGTGAGACTGGCGGTTCCCGCCAGCCGATTCGGATTACCTGCCATGAGGAATCTCCAAAAATGAAAAAGGCGCCTTCGGGGCGCCTGGTTAAATCGGGGGGGGATTAGCTCAATCGGAACTGCATCAATAGCGCGAAGACGCGCAATTGCGCGATCAGCACTGCCGGATAGATCACGTCCACACGGTTCGGGTTGGTACTGTTCTGCTGAACGACGAGCCCTTGAGCAAACACGGTGCTCTGCTGCACGAACCCGTCATATTCGAGCTGCTGATATTGCGCGATGAGGTCCGCTTTGATGATGGCCGGCGTCACGATGGACGACCCCGGCGCGAAGCGCGTGCCGTCGGCGGCCAGCTTCATGCGGGCGTACTTACTCGTCACGACCGAGCGCAGCGCACGCAGCACAAAGGCCAGCGTGTAAAGCGTCTCCACCTCCAGATAGCTGTCGTCGGGTTGACCGAAGCTGTTCACCTGATAGGTCGTGATCAGGTTTTCGATAGCAACGGTGCCATCGCTGGCGACCGTGAACGTCGAAATACCATCCCACAGTAACGTGTTGCGGTCATTGAGCGCAAAGCGGGACGCCAACGGCGGCGCGAAGAAGCTCGAAAGCGCTAACGTCTGGACAGGCCGTGCCGGGTCCGCACGCACCGACGTCGCGACAGTGCCTGCGATATCCGCAGCGAGAATCCACGCCGCCGTCGGCGAATCGTTGAAACCCATCACCGAGACGTGCTCGTCGTTTCGCCCGTTACCGAACGTCGTGAGCGCCCCGAGGGTTCCACGGTAGCCACAGAAGGCATGGCCGTAAATCTGCTTGCTCCAGCTCCACCGACCGGTCTTGGAACTCAGAAACGCCTTTATGGCGTCCAGAGAGTTCGCGTCGGTGTACGGGAACGCAATGAAGTCGAACTCCTGGTCGAGCAAGTTTGCGAGCCCTGTCGTCAGCGCGGGATTGACGGCGCCGCCGGACATCTGCGTGATCGTCAGTGCGAGACCGGCCGGCATTGCTTCGCCACTCGCGGCCCCTCGGTAGTTCAGGCGGATGTCAATGTCGTTCCCCGCCAACCCCTTGTTCTTCGCTGTGACCGTCACGGTCGACGTCGATGCTGTCGCCGTTACCGGCAGATCCGACTGAGCGTTGATCGCGGCGGCGAGCGCCGTGGCGATCTGTGCGGTCGTCTGGGTGGCAGTGACCGTCAATGTGACCGGAGGCACGCCGTTGATCCCGGCAATGTAGAGGTACACGACGCCCGTCGCCGTCGGTACAGACGTGACGGCGATCGTGCCAGTGGCCGCGACGGCGCTCGGGTCGTCCGCCAGCGGCAGATACCAGACCTCGCCGAACGGATCGGCATTTCGATAGGCAGCAGTCATCAGTGCCAGCATCGAGCCAGCACCACCGATGGACTTCGCCTCTGTCGCGCCTTGCGAGATCTGGGGAACGCCCGGCGTTCCAGTTCCAGCGGACGTGATCTGCCCGATGATCAGCGCTCGCTGCGTCGAAGCCCCACTGTTTGCCTGACTATTGTCGAGATCGGCATGGAACAGGGGGACACGCAGATTCTGCGGAATATTTGGAAAGGGAACAGTCACTTGGCGTTCTCCAAAACAAAAACCCCGCCGAAGCGGGGTCGTTGTTCAATTCGAAAGTTGTTCAGGCGCTTTTGGCCGGCTTTGCCGAGGCAGGCTCGGGTATTTCTGCGGTCACACGAATGGCGTCACCGTCGTTGATGCGACGGATCCAGTACAGGTCAAAATCCCCGACCTCCAATCCGGACTCGGGGATGAATTGTTTCGTCTCGGGATCACGAAGTTTGATCCCCGGCGCAGGCTTGATGAACATTGCCGCTCCTCAGAGTTGGGGGTGAATGATGATTCCGGATTGCGGGGTGCCATCGGGGACCGACACAGCAATCTGCACTTCATCGATCGGGACGGTCGGAATCTGGAAGAAGTCCTCGGGGCCTTGGTAGAACTTGACCTCGATGTTCATGATCAATTCGCCCATGGGCATTTCGCCCTCCGACGACGTCGAAATCTCGGAATCGATGGAAGTGAACTGTTCAATCAGGGCACCGCCAGCCGAGTCGTTCCAGATAAGCGGGTTGTTGATCAACGAGGCTTCGATCTGCGCCCGCAGCCGCTCTGCCGCTGCTAAGGCGACAGCAGAACCCTCATCACCCACCAATGCCGGTGACGTCGTCCTCACGACGATTTGCATCGTAGCGAAGACGTCATATCCCGGCTGAAACGGCCCCTGCGATTCCTTCCGCTCGCGAGGGTTTCGGACAAGAATGCAAGGGTACGCCCCGTCCATCGTCGGCCAGTCGAACGGCGAGAACACCGATTGCCCGGCATCAGTCGCCCCTTTGAGTGCCTGAACGAATAGGGCTCGAATATCAGCAGATGTCGTCATGCCATCACCATCTTACTCAAAACCAACTTAGCGCCGCCATGACTATCAACTCGCACGTCTTTCACAACGTATGACGCTCCGGTACGCACCACCGTCAGTTGATCGTTTTGCACCGGCGGCACGTCGAACTGGGACAACTGGACGCCGAGCACCGCCTGCACGGTCGTCAGTTCAACAGACGCATCGGAGAAAAGCATCTCCTTCTGATATGCGTCGTCGAATACCCCGTTGATCGTAAGCGGCGCGCCAGCTCGCGGCCGGTATTGCACTGGCTCGCCGAACACGCCCATCAGCGGCCCCAGAACTTCCGCGCCCCAATTGATCGGCATTACGCTTCCGCGCGACCGCTGGCGAGCACTTCGGGGCGAGTGCAGAGATACAACGGGTAGGCGTACGCCTCCATCTTCCACCACATGCGGCGATCGCGATCGATGATCGGCAGCACGTAGACCGGAGCGCCGGGTTGGTTGATGAATTCGGCGGATTCGCCCGGCGCCATCACTTCCTGGAAGATGCCGGGGGCGTTGACCGGGAAGAACTTGACCTTATCGTCGGCGATCTTCACGGACGTGTTGTCGTCCGAGCCGCGGTAGTTCACCCACGTGACACCGTCGAACTCAAACGACGAAAACGCGTCACCGAACGAGTCGTCACGAATGTCGCGAGCACCCTCCCAGTTGAGGAACGTGCGGATGACGTCCGGGTGGTTCGAGAACTGGTCGTAGAACGTGTCACCACAGAGCGCCATGATGCGGGTTTGGTTCGTGAACGCCCCCTGCGCCTTGCGAGCCATATAGCGCTTGATCCCGTTGATGATCGGGCGCAGGCTATTTGCCGTTCCCGCCGACAGGTTGAACGGCGTCTCGGTCGCTTGCGTGATCTGGAATTCGTCGAACCAGTTGTACAGAACAGAACCGTCCTTCGGATCCAGCACCAGGCCCTGAACGGCGGCCAGACGCAGGTATTCCTTGGTGTATTCGACGCTCGCCAAAAGTCCGGTCGGACCGGCGAGGCGGCGCGCGACTTCTCGTTCGAGCTGCATGGGGACGGTAATGATCTGCCCCGTCGGCCCTTCCGGGAATTCGCGGATGTTCTGGATTTCGTAGGTGTGAATCGTATCGTCGTGCATCAGGCGCGGCACGTCGAAGTAGCGCATCTTGCGCTTTTCCGTCGTGCGCTGCGTACCCTCGGTGCCACGCTCGCTGAAACCGATCAACTTGAGCGTGCCGGTGCGTTCTTCGACGGACACGGCCGTCGTTCGGATCGGGTTCGGATCGAAGATGTTCAGTCGGCCTAGAGCGCCGGGCTGGTAGGGATTGCGTTGCACGCCCTGCGTGAGCGTCAGCGCGCTAAACGCGTCGCTGTTGAAAATGTCGATGATTTCGCCGGCCATGGCTTATTCCTTAGAAAAAAGAAAAGCCGCCTTGCTGGCGGCCTCAATGCGTTCACGAAAGCGCCGCCGACAGGCGGCCTTTTTTAGGGGGCGGATTAGCGCGGGATGATGGTCAGCGCCTTCAACTGCGCGAGAGCGGCTGCAATCGCGGGGCCGCTCATACCTGTCGGCCACACCAGTTCCGATGCGTTGACCTCGGCTAGTCGCACAACGACCGCGCACGCCTTATCCGCCGTCGTTACGTCCTTCGACGCGAACAGGATCGCGCTGGGCACCTGCGATCCATCGACGTTGGCCGGGTCGAACGGCTTGTATTTGCCGGAACCAGCCGCCACGGTCACGGAGAAACTGTCGCCAGGCGCGAACGCGGTACCACCAGCAGTGATCGTGAACGAAAGGCCCCCAGCCTTGAACGCCGTGCCGGTGGTGCCGTGGCCGACCTCGGCACCCGCCGGATCAGACATCACGAAGTGCGTCGCATCGTCGAACTCGACGGAGTAGACGCCGACCTTGGCTGCGTAGCCTTGCACGCTAAGCGAGCCTACGGTGCCATTGCCGGTGTTCGTGCCGGCGGCGGACGTAATCGTCGGATTGCCGGGCGCCGCCGTGGTCGTGAGGGCGAACGTGTCGCCAGACACGAAAGGCGTTCCGCCGGCAGTGACGGTGAATCCGATGCCCAGGCCACTGAATGCCGAGCCGACAGCACCAACGGCAGTTTGCCCGTCCGGCGCAGTCACCGAAAAAGCGGTCGCGCTCGTAAGGGCCACGTTGTACGTGCCGATCATCGTGGCCGGCGCAGACTGAACCGCAACGGAGCCGAACGTGCCGTTGCCGGTGTTCGTGCCCAGTGCCGCTGCGGTCGCTGTCAATGCAGAGAGCACAGTACCAAGTACCGTGCCTGCCAACACCTTGCCACCGCCAGTCAGAATGCCTTGTTCGATCGATTGGTGGCCATTCGCCTGGGAGACGAGGAAGCCACCGTTGTGCCAGTTTTCTTGAAACGGCGTGTAGGTCGGGTTACCCATGATGGTTCAGTTCCTTGAAGGCTGAGGGTTTATTAGCGACGGCCCGGATTCGCGGCCTTAAGGTTTGCATCCCAGCGCGCCGCAAGAGCCTGTTGACGAGACGGTTTGGCACCGCCGTCTCCGCCGAGGCTCGGGTTTCGAGCGGCGCGCGACGAATGGGCTGCTGACGCTGCGGCGGGAGTCGCTTCAAGCGTATCGATGGCTTCGGCCCGTGTCATACGCGTTTTGAAAGCCAGGTTCGCCGCGAGGACGGGATTGCGAGCCGCGGCCTTCGAACCCATGATGGCGGCGCAGCGGGCTTGTTCTCGGCGACGGGCACGTGCGGCAGAACTCTTGCCGCGCATTTCGCCTTCGTCATCTTCCGCATCGGGGTCTGCGTCATCATCTTCGGCGTCCGGGTCGACGTCGTCGTCTTCTGCGCGACGCGCACCTTTGTCCTTTTCGTCGGCGGGATCCTCTTCGGCGTCAGGTTTGTCATCCTCACGCTCTTCCGCGCGGCGCCCCTTCTTGCCTTTCGAATCGCCGGGATCTCGATCATCGCGATCTTGATCGTCCATCTCGTCGTCCTCGGCTTGATCGTCATCACGTCGATCGTCGTCTTCAGCGCGCGCTGCGCGGCTGGAAATCCCAGCGAGATGGGCGAACGAAAGCCCGCGCGCCGCGAGGGTGCGAATACTCTTCATAAGTGAAACCTCTTGGGGTTGGGAATGTCAGCCCAGCTCGGCGAGCAGTGAGCGAAAAGCTTCGTCAGGTGCCATTACGGCATCGGCGAAACCGATCTCGACGCCTTCGGCGCCAAGGAAAGTCGTCGCCTGCGTGCCGCGCACAGAGGCCACCGACAATTTGCGATTACGAGCGACGGTCTTCACGAACAACTCACCCATTGCATCGACGTCCGCCTGATATCGCGCCAGCGCCACATCCGACAATGGATTGAACTCGTTGCCATCAGCTTTGCGAGCGCCGTAGTGGATCATCGTGACAGTGATGCCGTCTTTCGCCAGTGCCTGGGAAAAGTCCACGTGCGCACAAATGACGCCCACTGAACCGGTGCCGCCGGTGCGAGGAACCGTAATCCTGTCCGCCGCGCTTGCAATCGCGTAAGCCGCCGAAAATGCGGATTCGGAGAGGACTGCCCAAATGGGCTTCTTGCCGCGCGAGTTGTAGATGGCGTCGACCAGGTCAAAGCAACCGGCCACTTCACCACCACCGCTTTCGATATCGAGCATCACCGCGCGCACTGCGGGGTCGTCCAACGCCATGCTGAGATTCGCCCGAATTCCGTCGTAGCCCGTCATGCCACAAGTCGGGCGCATGTACCCCGACTTGTGCACCAGCGTGCCCGTGATCGGGATAATCGCGACGCCACGCACGACCTCGTAGTAGCGGTAGTCGGGCTCATCAGCTTCGTCTTCGAGCCCGAATTCGCTGATCGCAAGGGGTTGACCGCTTGTGCGAAACAGCTTCGTAATGCCAAAGCGATCGGCAAGCGCCGCCATCACCATCTCCGCCTTTGCTGGCGTAATGGCAAGCGGAGTGTTGAATAGCCGCTGAGCGAGGAAAGGCAGATTGTTCATTGGGGTTGAGGTTCCTCTTCCGGCTCCGATGCCTCCTCGGCACTCTCGACGCCAGACCAACTCGGGGGCTTCATTCCGAGACGTTTGAATGCGTCCAGCTCTATCGCTCGTTGGGCGAGGACTTCCTCCCAATCGAGGCCCTGCTCCGCGCACTCACGCTTGAGAGTCGACAAACCAGCGTCCATACCAAGTACAGCGCCCTGCTTTTCCTTAACCGGGTCGACCCAACCGCGGGCGACGCCGAGCCAATCGCAGCGCGAATAAGCTGTTGCCGCCTCGATAAAGTCGGGGGCGCCCACAGGCAGGACATCATCCAGTTCGCCGTTCTCCATTGCCTCTTGCAACCATGTGGCAAAAAGCGGGGTCGCCGTACCAACTTTGAACTCCGCATTGCGGCGACTAAGCGTTTTCCAGCTTTCTAGAAGCGCTGCTCGCGCACTCGAATAGTTGGTCTTGCTCCAGTCTTGGGTAATCTGCTCCGCCGAAACCCCCATTGCAGCAGCGATCGAGCGAAGCATTTCGTGCGCAAATTCCCCGAATCCGCTGTGCGGGTGGGCTGCGGCAACCTGCTTGATTTCTTCGCCGGGGGCAAGCGTCGGAACTCGAACGCCGTTGAGCATTGCCGGCCGCTCTTTCGCCCAGTCGGCACGAAGCTCCTGGTAGTAACCGATCTCCTGATCGCTACCTTGCGAGTCCATCGCGGCTTCAATCATCGCCGGATCATAAGGACTCGTGACATAGGTGCCGAAGATCGTGGCTACCGTAGCAGCTTGCAACTCAACCCCGTAGTAGCGGGCGAGCATTTTTGCGTGGGCGAGCACCGGCGTGAACACGCCGATTCCACGGCTTTGGCCGGCACGATCGCGTTCGAAATCGTGAATCACGCGGCGCCAACCGTCTTCGTCCTCACGCTCGACACGCTCCCACTCCATCGATTCGACCGCGTTGTACCAGTCGTTCTGATGGGCTTTGCGGATGTGATAGGCCAACGGCACACCGTCGTCATCGATCTCAACGCCACCGCGCAAGTACTTCGTATCGATCATTTGATACGGGTTCGACAGACGATCGGGATCTACAACGAGGAACGACGTCGCGTACTGAGCGGCACCGCGCCCCACTCGCTCCGGCTTCCAGTACGAAACGAGAAGCGCCTCGCCATCGACCAGCTTGTGACGCAAAGCAAGGCGCAACTGCTGCGAAACCGTCAACTGGCGAGATACGTCGTTGTATCGGCCAAGATCCTCCGAATACAAGCGCCACAGCGCTTCAACCGCCTGTCCGAAATCCTTCGCCCAACTAGCATCGAATCCCTTCGCGAACCGCCGCAATACGCGCCAGTCGGGACTCGTCGACAACCGTAGGTGCGCACCCACCGTGTTATCGAGAATGCGCGTGACGCCGCCGCTGGCCCAGCCGTCATTCCGGGCGAGATCACGCGAGCGCGCGACCATCTGGTCGCGATAGAGGTTGATCTCCGAGTCGGGAGAGCGAATCCACGGATACCAACTCCCCATTTCTGGGGACGTGAGCGACGCTGCCTCGTACGGGAAGCTGTTCGCGTACGGTGGGCGTGCGAAGCCCGTAGACCCGCCCATCCCAGATTCAGCGCGCACGCGTCCCCCGCCTGACGCATCCCCGAAGGGCTTGCCAGACGTATCGACGATGAGAGATGGCATTTAGAACAGAATCCTGCGTGCGCGGTGGAAGTTCGGAATGATCCCTAGGGCCTTTTGCAGCATCTGAATGCTGCGCATGATCTGTGCAAGATCGCTTTGCTGGTACGTAACCGACTTGGTCCCATCGCCCTGGTTGTAAGTGGCCGTCACGATCTTCGAGCCGGATGAAAGATCGAAATAGGCTGCTTGCAGCGCCGCCAGTCTCGACTGCATATCGAAAGTGCCCATTCCATCCGTGATTGCCATGTTTTTCCTAAGCAAGTCGGCCCGTGAGTTTCCTCCGAGGCGTTTGAGTATCCGCCGGCGTCGGTGGCGACTGTTCTGACATATCCGCGACGGGCTGAGGTGCGATTTCGTTCTGTTGAGCGCTGCGCTCGAAAGGCTGCGTCACGAGATCGACACGTCGATTGAGTTTCAAACCCAGATGCATCAGCCCGCAAAGCGCTCCATACGCATACACGCGGCAATCAAGCGCCTCGTTCGCGCGGCCAGAAGGCAGCTCCCACACTCGATACTTCTGTCCACCGGATACTTTCACGACGGAGCGTTCGGACGTGAGTTGCTCGAAGTAGCCGATATCCCGATCGCTCGGAAAGTGCATGAAGCCCGGCCCAGGCTCCTCAACGTGAAGCCGATTACGAATCGTGTCTTTGGCCGTGTTCACGCCGAGAATCACCGGGCGGAATGACGCTTTCGTCCGCCGGGACGGCTTTTTGACCGGCCAAACCGGGTTTCGCTTGCCGCTTACCGCAGATTCGCCCTTGATCGCCCAGATTCGCCGACCCAGTCGCGCTTTGGAAAACTCATAGACCTTCTGCGTATGGTGCCCACCCGAGTCGATGCAAACCGCCATGGCCTCGAATGGTCGACCGTCTGCGCGATGCCAAATCTGATCGAGAAATGCGTCGAGCTGCTCCCACGGTCCCGGGGTCTCCAGATCGCCCTCGATGACCTCGTAGTCGATCGACCAGCTTTCTTCGTTGCGCCCCCAACCGACGACTTCGATTTCAAATCGATAGTCCTGCACGTCAACGCCAACCGTTACCACCGCAACACCGTCGGGGACTTGAGCCGCCCAGCTCTCACCGCGAGCGACGAGCGCCTCAAGGCGCAGGACCTTGCCAGAGTTCGGGCGATACGGCATGCCCGCCTGCGTGTTCCACCAGGTTTGCTTCTTCTCTTCGTCGCCCTCGGCCTTCAGCCATTTCGCAGCGATATCAGCAGGCTTATCCTTCTGCCATGGGCTATAGAGCTTGCTCGCCTGGAATCCGGCGTGCTCGTTATCAACCTTCCAGTCACCACACTCTGGGCACTTGGCGCGGTAGACCGCGTGGCGGTCGCTCTCCCACCAGTCCCAAACCTGAGCGATTGCTGAGTCGGTGGAAGGCTCACGCGAATCATCCGGGCCTCGCCAAGCACGCTCGTAGTCGTCAAGCGGAACGTGTCGAGATCCGCAGCATTCAAATGGCTTCGTCTGGTGCCAACGCACTGTTTGAAGCGCACGCAGTCGATCTCCTTCAGACCAGATTTGGCCGCATGACTCGCAGGAAATCCTAGCGGTTTTCGGGTAGTGTTCGACGACCGTTCCGCCTTCGTCGCGGCGCTTATCCCAATCGACATGCTTAAAGAAGTCGGGAAACATGCGGTGCCCGCAGTGTGGGCAAGCGACCGAAGCGCGACGCTGATCCGACTCCTTGTAACTTGCTTCGATGCGACTTTCGTCCTCAACCGTAGGCGAGCACGCTCGAATCGACAGCCAGTTGACGCCGAATGTCGCCGTCCGCTCCTCCGCCAGAGCGATCGGCTCACCTTCTCGGGTCACCGGGTATTTGTCCACCTCGTCGGCAAGGATCACCCGCACCGGACGGCGAGCAAGGTTGTCAGGACTGCCTGCACCCGCGAGCGCCAAGAATCCGCCGGGAAACGCCTTGAATAGCAGCGTCTCATCAGCATTACGCGTCTTGCTCGTTCCCACGAGCTCGCGCAGTGCCGGCGTCACACGAATCAATGGGCTGATTCGCTCCTTACTGAACTGCTCGGCCGCGTCCTCTTTCGGCTGCAACAGCAGAATGGGGCAAGGATCAAGGTGAGCAAAATAGCCAAAGACGTTCTCCAGCAGAGCCGTCTTCAACAACTGCGTACTCACCATCGTCGTGACGACATGCACACCCGGCTCAGTCACCGCGAGCATAGGGCCGCGAGCGACCTCAACCGTCGACGTCTCCCAGTTCCCGGACGTGCTCCCAGCTTCCTTTGCCAGCTTGCGGTACTTGTCCGCCCATGCTGGCACGCTAATTCGCGGTGGAGGTGTCCATGCGCGCCGAACAGACGCCCGCAGCCGCTCAGCCTTCCCTTTCAGAGAAATTGGCTTCAGGTTCGCCGAGTTGGGCGATTTGCTTGTGGACATGCGCAGTTAGGGCCTCGACAACTCGGTCGGCCTCGACGCCCAGCTCGGCAGCCAAAATCGGCCCTACCCTGGTCGGCCAGTTAAGCCACGCATCGCGCTGCGCCCGGAACTCCTCGAAGAGGATTGCTGTTGCGGTATCCAGCTCGACGAGGGAGCCAGACTTTCGTTCGTACTCGAGCTGAGCCATCAACCCGAGATAGTTCTCCTTGAAGCACCGCGCCTCGTCAAAGTCGAGCAACTCAACGTTGCCCAAGAGGATCCGATTCGCTGCGTCGCCAGCACTCTCGCCAGCTTCAAGTGTTACCTCTGACGCCGCCTGGGTAACAGTCTTTCGTTTGTTACCCTTTGGGGCTTGGGTAACAGTTTGGGTAACAACCGAAATCCCGTCGCGGCGGTATCTTTTCAGAAGCGCATTCGACTGGTCGACGTCGATGTCATCGCCCGAAAACACAAGCCAGCCGCGCTCCTTCCACTTCGTGACCGTCTTTCGACTGACCCCGTGGAGTGTCGCGAACTCGCTTTGATTCATGTATGGATCTGTTACCTGTTACCCAAATTTCAAAACTCAGCGCTGGGCGAATTCCGCGAGTCTTCGCTCCCGCCCTGCATGATCCCCGGGGAAGGACCCGCGCTCATTTTTTGTGCACTCGTGCCAGGGAGTGGTTACCGCCGACGGCTGGCGACGAAGGCCAACTCATGCCGAAGGATTTGCGGGAATTTCTGGCGGATCTTCGCCATCACCGCCTTCTCAACGGCGTCGTTGGCAAGTGATTGAGGGATCGAAGGACCGAACAACTCCTTGATCGGCAACCCTGATCGCATCACCTTTCCGTTGCGTACGACTTTCTTATGCCCTCGACCGGCACGCTCGAACACACCACGGTGGCCGTTCGGCATGTTCGCGATGAATGCGTGCTTAAGCACTTTCCGGCCGGATTTGACCTGAACGCTCACACCACCTTTACCTTGACGCGCACCATAGTTGATCAGGCCAATGGGACGTCCTGTCGCCTTTAGCGTGACAACGAGATTCGCGACAGAAGCGCGCTTGATCGAAAACGATTTCTTGATCGAGCTGGCCTTGATGTTGTATCCGACAGCCCGGACCTCCTTAGAGGCCTCCGTTCGGGCTTGGGTGGCCGTCTTATTCAGAGCCCGCACTACTGCCTTTTTCTCTTCGCCAAGGTATCGCGAGAGATCAGCAGATATGCCGCGCAGATCAGATCGAACATTCAGGCTCAGCATTCTCCGGTCACCCTCGCTTAAGCCATGCCGCAGGAAGACCTCCGTCCTTGGGCTCCCGGGGATAAAGCGGGACATCGATCATCAAGCGCGACGGCGCCCCGGCCGGGAACGCCGTTACACATACGAGAGCGAAAGCCCCTTCGGGCAGTAGCGCTGCATCAGTTGTGGCCGCAGTAATCAACGAAGCCACTCGGCGCGCACCGTTTTGCCAGATTGCGGATCGAACTAGCGCGATCTCCCCCAACAGGGCGTCCGCATCGGTGATCTTTGAAGGACGCGCCATGGAAACTCGCAAAAGAAATGCCCGCATCACACATAGTGATGCGGGCTAACGCCGCTAGGCGAGGAGGAGACATGCAGAAATGCAAAAAGCCCGCACAGTGGCGGGCTTTCGTTTTCGCTGGACGAGCGAGGCTTGCGAAGAATAGTAGACCAACTTTTCTCAGTTTACAAGCCCCAAATCGGAAATATCTATGCGCCCAACAGTTCTTGCTGGGATATCAAGTGCTTGGCAACGAACTTAGGAAGCAATGCCACTTTCGCCGCATGATAAGTCTCATGAGGGGTTATCGCACGGGCACTACGCCAGACCTGAGCGCCACATTCCTTGTTTCGCATGCTCACCGAGATCGCGGCACGTTGTTCGGCCGGCAATTGGTCGACACAAAGTTGGACCTGCTCGGCCACGCGATCATCCGCCCATTGGTAATCAGTCTCATCATCTCCATCCCATTGCGGAGTCACATACTGACGACACGTCATATCGGTGGGGCGATAGAAATGCGACAGCGTCTCCGCATGCGACTGGCGAATCTGCCAGCGGTACCAGTCCCGGAGCAGCTCTTCGATCTGGTCAGATTGGTCTCTCGTCATTGCGCGGCCTGCTCCATCAATAAAATTCGTTGACTCGTTTGTCCATCACCCTACGTCGCGAACTTCGCTTCGCGAATCGGCTCCCACTCCCGATATGCCGATCGCCAAGTGCCAAATTTCACTTCTTTCGTCGCCCGCCCCTGGTCAAGCCATGCGTGACATGCCGCACATCCAGGCACCGTATATTTGTCGTGCGCCTTGACCCCCATCCCCTTTCCGTGCCGCTGTTCGTTCGAGTGGCACGGCACCACGGTCTCAGCCGTTGGTAGACAGATACCAGGCACAATCAAATAGCAACGCTCGCCGCGGCACGCTTCCAGCATCTTCTTGTCCTTGCCGGGTTTGGGCTTTTTCTTGTGCGTCGCGCCTTTGAGCACGGCTGCGCCGCTATGTGGATTGATCGGCGTTTTGGCCTTGCGCTTGAACGACGTTCGCACCATCGGCTTTTTCCGTTGCATCACGCTTGCCGCTCACGCTTCTGGATTTCTCGACGGATGTACCACTCGGCCTTCTTCAGGTCCTCGATCGCGTCATTCTTCAGGTCTGCGCGCCAGATGTACTTGATCGCATTGCCGAGGTTAAATCCCATATGCTCCGTGATCGCGATGCACTCGACACCGCTCGGGTGCTTGGTGTAATGCGCCGGGCTATTCACAGCGTCACCCGCCGGCTGCGCCGACCCTGGCGGCGAACTGGTCGTCCGCCCTGTCGGGCGATATCCGCCGCTCATCGCCGCTCCTCACAAAGTTGCTGGTGCGATTTGACGTATTGATCATATGTACGGAGGGGCGTCCAGCTCGGGTAATACGGTGCCGTAGCAGTCGTCGGAACGCAGGAATAATCCGGTTGACGCGAAGCGCCCTTGGTCATCGCCAAACGAAATCGGCGCTTCTCGTTGATCGTATCCATATCAAGCAGTCCCTCGCCAACCAGCAACAGGCAAGCTTCACGTGTTTCTCGGTTCGTGTGGCCTGCGAGCGCAGTAAGCGTCTCGACGCAGTACCAAATACCTCGATCCATCGATTCCAGAATGTCGTGTTTCATTTGATCTCCACGATGCACAAACCCTTCAACGCCATCAGGTGACGCTTGATCCGATATTCCGGCGTAATCACCCCTTTAACGTCTTCGATCACGGTTTCCTCGCCGCGCTCGTATACAAAATCGGCCACGTAGCGCAGAGGAGGAGCCTTGCGTCCATTGATTACAACTCCGGGGGCCAGCAAATAAACAACCTGCCGCTCAAGCTCGTGAATTTCGCAGCGCTCCTGCATTGCCATTAGCTGCGACCATCGTCGCGCTTCAGCGCGACTGTCGAACTGAATGCCATCCACCTCACATTTCTTATTGCCGTACTTCGAGCGCCTCTCTTCAACCGCTCCATTCGGCAGGGGCACGATAGGTGCGCGCGCCGGTTCCGCTGGGGTCAGCGCAACCGCGCCGACCTGCGATCGAATTCGGGCCGTGCCAACGCGCCCATTCGCAACCACACTCTCCGGAAACGTTAGTCCCTTGCGTGCCATATCGCTCTGTCAGGCCACGTCGACCAGCAGTTTCTGCAACTGCTTGAACTTCGCCGCCTCGCCGGCCATCTTCTCGAGGCCCTCTTCAATCGACAGCGCCGCCGTTTCAATTTCCGATGCAATGGCCTTGGTCTCGGTCTCGACGTGCTTGTGCAGCGCCGCCAGACGCTTCGTGATGGCAGACAGCAGGTCGATCGGCGATTTCGGTTCGTTCGTCACCACTACTTTCTCCTTCGTTTCGCTAACAACCGCCTTGTCTGCGATGGCGGTCGGCTTGACCTGAACGCGGCGGTAGTGCCCCGTCTTCACCTCCTGCACCAGTCCGGCATCGCGCAGCGCCGCCAAGCAGCCCTGCAAGATGCGCATATCGATGCTCGCTCGCGTCGTTCGAATCAGCGCCGAGCCGATCTGCGCCAACGTCCAGCATTCCTGAATCGGCACGGCCTCAAACACCTTCTGTGCAATAGCCGTCTGGCCGCGCAACTTACTTTCAAATCGACTCGGGGTCATTCGTCATTTCCCTTTGTTATGCAGGTAGGCGATGTATGCCCTCAGTTCTTTCTCTTGCCTCTCTGCTACCTCGTCACCGCAGCCCCTTCGCACCCTAGCGATGAATGCCCGTGCGAGATCGCCATTTCCGACCTTCGCAGCGCTCGCCGCTTCCTCGAAGCGCCGCCAGCACTCGGCGCGTGTCATGCGCGGAGTCGTGGCGGCTCTCCGTTGTGCGCGATCTTCTTAAATTCGTCAGCCGTCATCCGCGTGTATCCGACCAACGGCGTGACACTGCCACCCGAGAGAACCGCGCGGGCAGTGGTCGCGTTGCCAATCAGAACAGGGGCCGCCGATTCGAAGTTGTTGCGGGAGTTCGATGCCTCGACGATTCCAACCAGCGCCGGCGGATACTCCGGCGCCTGGCTGCGGGTGCGATAACCCCGATACCGGTTGACGAACTCGTTGCGCACGAACGGCCATTCGCTGTCCTCTTTCGTACCCATCAGCACCCAGCCGCCCATTTCGAAAATCACCCGGTGGATCAACGCGTCGTCGAACACGACCGAAACATGCGTTCCGACCTCGCGCACCGCCTTGTCGACCTTGTGCCACGCCAGAAGCGCTGAGTCCTGCGTAGAGCCTTCGAGCATCTTCACGACGTCGGCGGGCTTCGGAAGGAACTGGCCGGCATCGGGGTTTGCGGCGTGGCGTCCGAGCGCGTCTCGCACCGCGGCGATATCGAAGACCTTCATCGCGCCCCACCAGACCTGCCCGACAAAGTCGGAGTAGTCCTGCCGGTAGAAGGCATAGACGTTGCTGATGAGCGAGAAGAACTCGGCGGAATCTTCCGGTCTCATGCGCGCTCCCCTGCCATGACGCGAGCTGCCTGGGCGGCAGCGATTTCGCGGTTACGCTGCTCAAGCTGCTCCTGCTTGTTCATTCCGACACCGGCAGCACCGCCAGCCAGAGCCTTCTCGTTGCGCACCCAATTGCGCCAGGTAGCGTCCCAATCTGTCTTGCGTCCTTGATGCCCAGATTTGGCAGTCCAGTAATCTCGGAACTTCTCGGCAACGCGTCGGACGTGATCGGCATTCCACGTCGGTTGCTCTTGCAGCGCCCAATCGCCGAGAGCCTTGGTGAGAATCCAGTTTTCGGGCAAGCGCGTTCCGCGCGCTCCACTGTTCCTTACCTGTTCATTACTGTTAACTACTGTTACGGGTACCGAATTCGGGCCTGTTTCCGGTGAAATTTGGGACTGTTCGGAGGCAGAATTGGGACTGTTTGCGGGCGTTTTCGGTACTGTTCCGTTTTCGGAATGGTTCCGTTTATGGAACTGTTCCGATTTCGGGATGCTTTGACTTCTCGGGCCAACCTTCACCTCAACACCACGCTCTGCATTGATCTGGTAGACGACGATCTGCTTCGTGCGACCAGTACGCTCCCCCGTGTCGGTGATCCAGCCAGCCTCTTTCAGGCGATCGATGTTCGCGAGAACCGTTTTGCGGTCCTGCTCAGTCCAAGCAATCAACGTGTCGATGCTCGGAAACGAGATGAACTCCTCACTGGCAAAATCAGCCAGCGCCATCAGCACCGATTTCGTCGGGCCCTTCCCCACCTTCTGGTGGCGCGCCCATGTGATTGCGTCGAGACTCATGCGGTTGCCCCGACCTTGACGCGATAGCACGTGACTCCGCGACGGATGGGGGTCGACTGGACGTGTCCTGCCGCTTCCAGCGCCTTGATGGACTCGCGGACGGCCGACTCTGACATGCCGCAGTCACGCGCCAAGCGGCTGACTTTCGGGGACGATTCACCCGTCGACAAGACCGCGTGATGGCTGAGGGCCAGCAGAACGATCTTCTCGGTGTGGCGCAACTCGATGCCCCACGCTTGATTTACGCGATGGAAGCTCATTCAGTGGTCTCCGGGTGAGCGCGGCCGCGGCACGGCCAGAACATGAGCGCCGTCGGGACAGCGACCGCAAAAAACACGACAAGGGCAATCCAGTCGGCGGCAGTCATCGACGCGCACTCAGTGATCGCACGGCAAGGTGCCGTCGTCGTTCTGGCATGCGCCGCAGGACAGACACACCGGCACGACGCGTTCAGTCTCGATTCGCATCGCCCCCAGAGTTGCCGAGCGATAGGTGATATAAGCGTCGAGGTATGCATCGGTAGCCTTGTCGACAGCGGTTTTATCGACCTCGACGTTGAGGCGAAAGCGCACTTCCGCCGCTTGATTCAGAGTGGGTGCGGTTGCGTTAGGCTGCACGGGCCACCACCTTTACGCGGCGCTCGAACCCGCACTCCCCGCCGCCCTCGCGTGCACAACGGCAGCCCACTCCGGTCTCAGCCATCGAGGCCAGACCTTCCAAGTAGCGCGGCGTCACCATCACGAAGCCAATGAGATTGACAACGGCGTCAAGCTTGTCGATCAGCACACCGGTCTGCCCAGACAGAAAACGCGACACCTGCGAGTTGTCCCAGTCAAGCGCCTCCATCGCCTCCTTCCTCTGGTCGCCAGTCAGCAGCAAGCGCAGAGACTTTTCGATATTCGGACGTTCAGCCATGTCCAATCTCCTTCAATTCAAGTTGCGTGCTGTTGCACGACGAAAAACCTACGATGCAAGGCATGAAAACCACACCCTGCGAGATAAAAATGAGCACTCACCGTCATGCGAGAATGGTGTTTCCACACAACCAGTTCACTCAATCTAGGAGTGCTCATGAGCGACAAACCGTACAAAATGACGTTGGCCGATTTCAGGACCTCGATATGGAGGCGCCTAGAGAACCTTCCAGACGACACCGAAATCACCTTTGGCAGCGGAGATTTATCCTTCTACCGCACGAAGAACCGCGAGTACCGCGCGGACGACATGTCTCCGAAAGTCGTGCAAATCGAGTTCAATCAGGTCTACGAAGTGCTCGAGGACCCCGAAGAAAACGCCTGAGTGCGGTAGCGCTCACGAACTCGAGCGCTTTCTACTCCACGCGGAACAGCCACGCCACGCGCGAGGCACTCGACAACAAAAGCCGCAGCTTCGGGCGATCGGCAGAAATAACTATCGGCAAGCCGCGCTACCTCACCGATTTGCTCGAACACATGCACAGCGGGACGCCGAGTAGCCGAAGCAATGCTCACTCGGCATTCACTTGGCACGTAGTCGAGACTGAAGACCGTGGTTTCACTTGCCATCGCCATCTCCATCAGCGCCGCCCCCTAACCGCCAGTTCATTTGCGCTAAAACCATGGAACCGATTACCGCACTGAGTACCGCGCTCGCCGCATTTCGAACCACCATCGACCTTGCAAAATTTGCCGTAGGAGCGCATGACGATCTGAAGCTCGCTGAGGTGAAGCAAATGCTGAATGAACAGATCTTCGAGATCACAAACGCCGCGCTTCAACTGCAAGAGAAGCACTCGGCGGCTCGAGATGAGATTGATGCGCTCAAAGACGACAAGCGAAAGCTCAGTGCACAAATCGCTCAGCTTGAAGAGCGGAGTTTTGAGCGGGCGAAGTACGACCTTCATGAGCTTTCGCAAGGCGTTTTCGTCCTCGCCGAGGTACAGCCCAGCGAGCCGTCCAGAGGACCGCACTACCTTTGCCAGCCCTGCATGGACAACGAAACGAAGAAAGTCGTGCTCCAGCTTCAACAGAAGAGCGGGCGCATAAACCTTGTGTGCAATCACTGCGACTCGGTCTACTTCACCGGCCGCACCTATCAAATTGACCACAGAGCACTTTCGGCGAGACTTGCTGGCGGAGATATGTGAATTCACTGGCTCTCTCCAACGGATCCCTCGAATTCTCTCGGCCACATTCGTATGCAGACGTCCAGGGGAAGCATTTCACGGCGAGTAACCGCTCCGCGAGTCGACTCCTCAATCGGATATGCGAAATGTGACGGCACGTTTCTGCGCCCCGATTTCCATGAGCTCACATCCGATGGGTGCGCGCCAATATCCCTCGCCAGCTTTCGTTGGCGGCCGCGTTCGGCGTCGAGGTAGGTTTTGAGGTCCATGGCAAAACGATAGCGTAACGCGAACATTAAATCAATAGCGTTACGCGAATTCCTGCAAACCCTAAGATGGGATGCAATACACGTCATGAAGACATGCCACGAAATCCGTAAAGATCAGCTACGCGCGCTCACAGAAGAACTCGGTGGGGTTCGAGCGCTGTCCGAGGCAATCGGAAAAGGAGAGGTGCAAATCCGTCAGTGGCTCAATGCATCGAGAGACTCGCGCACAGGCAAGCCACGAGGCATTGCCGACGATATCGCTCGGCATATCGAAGAGGCCACGGGAAAACCTGTCGGCTGGATGGACAATGACCCCGAACTAGCCGGTGTGCCGGGCTGGCTAGAGCTCTCAGACATCCAAAGATCACAGGTAATCGGATTTGCGCAAGGTCTGTTGGCACAAAGCAGACCGACACATTCTCGCCCCTATACCGAAAGCGGCGACGAAGCCCCTCGCAACAAAGCAAAGACAGCGATTCAACGCAAAGCCAGCTAATCAGCACCACCGACCCTAGCCGCGAGGCTGATGAGCCACGCGGCTAGGGGCGCGCGGTGTTCCGGTAGCACATTCACTCGATGCGAAATCGAGCCATCTTTAGCAAAAGTCACAGATAGCGTCGATACGTTACTCGACCGAAAGCGCTCGGCCGCGTCCACGACGCCCATCCCCGTTTCTGCTGCATTGCCTTCCCGCCCCTGATCGCTGAATACGCTAAGCCGCGCGGCCGATTTCATCACTCCCCCTAATCGGAAGTTCTCATTTTTAATTACTGTATATCCATACAGTAATTAAAGTCCACAACTTTCCCCACCCACTATCCGCGCCTATCAAAAACGATAGCGCATCAAAAAATGTTCGCGTTACGCTATTGTTATTATGTTCGCGTTACGCTAACATTAAATCCAGCGCAGCACACATCGCTGCCCGCCCGCAGGTCGGGGCGCTCCTTAAAAACTCAGTTACCGATAGAACACGCCGATGGCGTTCGCGACTTGCGCGGACGCGGCTAGGCGCAGGGCGGAACCCTCTACCCCTGAGACAAAGACCGGAGGCTATTCAAGCGCGGGCTGGCCGCGTACGCGGGGCTATAGATCGCCGCTTGGATTGAAGAGATGCAGCGCCGCCGGGAGCCGACTCAGTCGGGTGTTGTCCGGGACGCTGCATCCAAATGCTGTATCTGAGGCGGCTTTCTTCCGAGAGCCGCGCCATATACACAAGGAGGTTTGCCATGAGCGCAAGTGATGGACGGAAGACGTTCAACACACACGGGGCGGGTTCGCGAGGTCAGAACCCATATCAAAAGAACGATCCCCGCCACTGGGCATGGGATCAGTGTTGGTCCGACGCACAGCATGCGGCCGCGCTACGTGCTCTCGAAGAGAGTCGCGCTGCGTTTTACGCGTAGCCCAATACTCGAGGAAGTCGACATGAATTCACGTCAGCGCCGCCGCGCATATCGCGCGCTTCCCAAGCCTGGCACGAAGTTGATTTTCAACGCCAAAGTCGGGGTCCGGCTGGTAACGGTGGTAGGGAAATCGGCGCCGGTCATCGAACTGGGCGGTTGCCCCGCCGCGTATAGCTACGCGGGCACGCGCCCCAGCCTGCGGCGAGTGAAATGCAACTGGGCCGGCAGCAACGGCGCCACCGTTACGCCACATATTTCGCGACTTCGCGCCGCATAGCCAGATACACGAGGAGAGAAACCATGCACGACATGCAACAGGCCGTGAACGCCGCTTTCGCAAACGTGATCGCCTCCGGCGCGATTGAAAAGGCAATTCAAGAACGCGTCACCAAGACGATCAATGACTTGATCAACGACCAGATTTCGGCGCACTCGGACTTCGGGCGGCAACTTCGTGACCACGTCAAAGCAGCCCTCCAGGTCGATTTCAGTCACCTCGGCCTCCCTGGTTACAACGATTTATTGCTCAAGATCATTCGCGGGCAGGTTGAGGCCCAGTTGAATTCGTCTGTTGGCAAGCACGTTGAGACGCAGATGGCGCAGCTGCTTGTGCCAGCGCCGGCACAGATCAAGCTCTCGGAACTGGTCGCTCAGTTCATCAAGGACAAGGACGAGCGGCATTACGGCTGCTCTTGCGACGGGTCGGAACAGATCACATTGATCGTCGAGGGCAGTGAATCCCCCCGCGGCTATCACCGCATCTACCTCGACAAGGAAGAGGGCAAGTCGAAGTATCAGTGCGAAGTGCAACTCGCCCTCACCGACGAAGGCGAGGTGTACAGCATCAGGATTGATGACGAGGAAGTGAAGAAGTCACTTTTCGTCGGCCCGCTTTACGGATTCGATCTGCGAATTTTCCAGATGCACGCGGCCGGAACCAAGATCCTCGTCGACGGCAACGAGCACACCATCGACACTCGCTACCCCAATCGAGAGTACTGAACTCCCCGGCGAGGGAACGCCCCCCGATGATGCAGGCGTGACGGCCGCCAGGGTGCGGCACCTTCAAGAAAGCAGCCCGACACGTCGGCTCGGCGACGCTAAATATCCCGTATCCCCTCGACCATGATGGATCGCATTGTCGGCTACTGCCTTGAGGGTAAGCGCTTCTTTTTTATGCGGAGCCTTTGTCCCGCTCAGCATAAAAGTCTGCCAGGAGTGCTTCTGCGTAGTCTTCCGCGAGGGTGTTAGGCTGGATGTTGTTCTGGAACTTGGATTGCCCAAGAAGAATTACCTCCCTGGCATCCATACCAGATCGAATCACCTCTTCACGATCGATACCAAGCCGCGCTGCATACTCCATCGCAATCTCTTTAAATGCCTTTTGGGATACGATCCAGCTCGAAAGGAGCTTTCGATCAGCTTTGAAATGCGCTCCAAAACGCATGTGCTTCTGGGCGATCACATGCATGGGACTATTCAAAAGACCTTGCAAGCGCTCAACCTCCCGCTGGAGATCCTCGATCTCATCCCGAAGCGTCTCGTTGTAGCTCTGGCTGTACGCCCGATCAGCCGCATCAAAACTCGCACGGAGATTCTGATCTTCGATCTGCGCATTTTTTCTAGCAATCTCGATTTCGTCGTCGCTGTACATGGTGCCCCGTCTTGTGCCGGTGATTGATTTGAATCCATCGAATCCTACAGCAACCAGTGAGCGGCAGAATTGAACCTATCAAAAGTGATAGCGACGGCGTAAGGTGAGTTCGATTGCGGACACGCGCCGCGCCTGCCGCACAAACCACAGGCTGTACTTTCGAAATACAAACCCTGCTTTGTACGCACCTTCAAGTGAGCAGATCCGCGTCGGCGCGGCGACGTTAAATAGCCCGTATCCCCGTTTTGCTGGCACTCGGGTCTGCTCGCCTGAAGGTGTTTGCCTCACTCGCAAAAGAGCGAGCCTGACCGCTCACAGGCCCATGACGGACATGGTTAAAGCCGTATCGCCCCGGTGTTCTGCCGGGGCGTCCTTTCCTTCCCCTTTTGAGGTTCCCCATGAGGCTCGTCGCGCTCGCGGCTCTGCTCGCCCTTCTCACTGCTTGCACCGATCCCGATACCGCGCGCCGCGCTCTTGAGGGCGCCGGATATACGGACGTTCGGATCGGTGGCTACAGCTACTTCGGTTGTAGCGAGAAAGACAGTTTCTCCACGTCGTTCACTGCAAAGGGGCCGACCGGCGTACCCGTGTCCGGCGCCGTCTGCTCGAACGTGATCTTCAAGAACGCAACTATTCGACTCGACTGAGGAGGGCAGCATGCACGCAGCAGAGATTCGCCAGTACCAGATCGGCTGGAACGACGCCAAGTGCGGTCGCCCGTGTCTCTCCACTGAACTCGCCTACCGAATGGGGTACGGCGACGCTTCTCACTGAGGCGCAGCATGTTTCAACGCCTCGTTGTCGGCCCCGTGAACGCCGTCTTCCTCCGCTACAACCAGTGGACGATTGAACACAAGCGCGCGGCTTGGGCATGTCATCTGTCCGCACTCGCCGGTGCGATCGTCGCAAAGCTGATTTTCAACGTATGAGCAGTGCCCCGAACAGGGCGGCAGCGAAGCGTTTGTGGGAAGTGCTGCGCCCGTTAGCCAACAAGCAGCGTTTGCACTCAAAGCGGCCTGCGCTCCAAGGGTCAGCGAGGTATCACGAAGAGATCGAAGCAAGACAGGAACTCATCGAAGCGCTTGCCGCAAACCCGCAGGTCGTTATTGCCGCCCTCGCCTTCTACATCAAGACCGACGCCCAGCGACGCACCGACGTCGAAGAGAACGCCGCTCGCTGGGAGCACATGGAAACCAACTACCCATACGGCGGACACCCTTCCAAGGGATTCCGAGAGCACATCCGTACCGCCGTCGACCGCGAACGAGGAATGAAATGACCGCCGTACCGTCCTTCAAACAGAAGATCAACGACAAGGAAATCCGCCGCGCGGATGCGATGAAAATCCGCCACGAGGATATCCACATCGAACCCGGCTTCAATCTGCGCGCCTCGCTCGACCTTCTGGATGGCGACGCACTCGAAGCGGCCAAAGAAGATGACGAAAGCCTGTTCCGCCACATCATGGCGGGCGGGCAGTACCCGGCTCTCGAAGTTCGGCCGCGTGCCGAGGGTGGCGTCTGGCTTGTTGACGGTCACCGCCGGCATGCCGCGATCGCACGTGCCGACGCAGCGGGCGCACCGCTTCGCGACAAGGACGGAGAATTGATGGTGCGAATCGACGCGTTCGACGGCAACGACGCCGACAGAACGCTTCGGATCCTTTCGAGCAACAAGAAGCGGGACCTGCATCCTCTGGAGAAGGCATTCGGCTACCAGCGACTGGCCCGCTTCGGGTGGGACAACGCCCGCATCGCAGAAGGCGACCACGTGTCGCCCCAATGGGTCGGCAAGATGCTCGTCCTGGCCGGCGCAAACACGGACGTTCATCGCATCGTGTTCGCCGGGAAGGCCTCCGCGTCAGTCGCAGCCGATGCCGTACGCCAGCACGGCGAACAGGCAGGTGCGTTTCTGTCAGGTGAATTGCAGAAGGCCACAGCCGGCGGAAAGAAGAAAGTCACCGCTGGCTCGATCAAGGGCCGCGCGTATCCGCGCAAGGTCGTCAGCACGTACGTCGAGCGCGTCGGTTCCTTCGTATCTCAGTTGCCGGAAGCTCAACGTCACGCCATCGCGAACAGCGAAACTGACTTTCAGGTGCAGGTCAGCGCGAAGGCGCTGCGCGAACTGCTCTCGGCTCACTCCGACATCAGCGGCACCGCCGCAGCGGCGCAGGAGGCTTGATCATGCGAATCTGGATGCCCAAGCTGGTCGCGTGCACGATCATCGGCTACGCGCAGCTCACGCCCTATTTCGACCTGAAGGGGTATATGCGCCGCTGGTGGGTCCGTAAGCCCAAGGGGCATGACGCGAGCGCCGCCACCGACGGGCGCCGCGATACCTCGTGGGGCGCCCGCGTGCACAACACGCTTCGTAGCGACGAGGGTCGGGATCTGCACGATCACCCTTGGTGGAGCATCTCCATCGTGCTGCTCGGTGGCTACTGGGAAATCATGCCGACCGAGCAGAGTCAGCCGGCACGATTGGACAGCAATCCGGAGACGTCACTTCTGCGCGGTTATCGCCGCGTTTGGCGCGGCCCCGGATCGATCGTGTTTCGCAAGGCCACCGACCGACACCGCCTCGAAATCCCCGAAGGCAAAGATTCTTGGTCCCTGTTCATCATGGGGCCGTGGGAGCGCAACTGGGGATTTCATACGCCCCGGCAATGGGTTCCGTGGCGTGAGTATGTTGTTCAATACAGCGGAATCTGAAGAAATATCAGCAATCCTCGTTTGTCTCTCCGCGCTGAGCAAGTGGCAAATGCAGGGCAGTTTTTAGCTGCGCAAGAAATTGCTTCACAGTGGCCGCACCACCTTGTGCCTGTCGCTTGAGAGCATCAAGTTCGGACGTGCGAACTTCCTCAACTCTTATGCCGACTGCGTAGGCACGATCAAAAGCGCCTAGTTCCTGCAAACGCCTTTGTGCTGCGTGAACACTCAACACCACGCGCCTAAAGCGATCAAACGCTTTGATCGCTTCTACCGAGCCAAGCTGGTCGATCGGAATTAGCCTGAGGCTGTCCACCGCATCGTTTAGCGTCTCAGGCTCATATAGGAAAAGTGTGAGGCCCGGCATTCCATTTTCTGCTGCAAGTGAGCCCGTCTGAAGGCCGGATGAGATGACCGTTCCGGTATTTTGCGCAGCTTCGCACGCCACCTCGGCAATCGCGAAATAACGAGCCAATCGCGCTTTCTCTTCCGCAACACGTTCTTCCGCCAGTGTCTTTCTCGCGGCAGAACTTTGTCGTTCGCCAATCAGAAAAGCCCCTGCAATCGCAGCGATAGAGCCTACCGCCTGCACCCAACTGGCCCAATCACCGCTGCTTTGCGGCGGGAATCTCCAGAAAGCGGCGCCGAGTACCCCCACCGCCACGCCACCCCAAAAGCTCACTTTTAATGTGCGCATGTATTCGCTCGCTCAATTTTCGAGGAATCCTAGCATGAGCAAAGTCACCGTCTCCCTCAGCGCGTCAGTCGTTAAGGCGCTCGAACTCTTCGCCGCGAAAAACGACATTCGCTATTACCTGAATGGCTTGCTGGTCGAACTTTGCGGCGAAGACGCGTTTCTGGTCGCCACCGACGGCCATCGCATCGCGGCATTCCGCGCAACGTCTGACGTGAACGTTGACGAGCGCAAAACGGCGATCGTGCCCCGCGAACTTCTCGCGCGAATCGTCTCAGGCAGGTCCGCGCACCCGGTGCTCATAGCCGTGGAAGATGATGACACTGTCAGCGTCACGCAGGGCCAGATCACCACTTCATCGAAGGCAATCCCCGGCCTCTTCCCGAACTGGCGAAAAGTCATCCCGGCAAGCACGACGGGCATCGCTGCGCAGATCAACCCGAAGTACGTCGCGGACATCGGAAAAGCTACGCGCCTTGTAACTGGCGCTAATGGCCTTCCAAACATCCGATACAACGGCGAAGGGCCCGCTCTCGTAGACATCGGCGAACCGAATTTCGTCGCGGTGATTATGCCGTACCGAGAGACCACGGAAAAATCATACGCCCCTCCCAAGTGGGCGATCGAAGCTGCGGAGAGTCTCGTATGAGCCCCTATGAACCCCGCCCTGAAGGGCTGAATACCCAGCCAGCGCCGCCGTCTGTGGTCGAGACGATCGCGGAAGGAAGCAATCTCAACCCGGCGCCGACGTACGCCAAGCCAGCGCCGCCGCCCTCCCCTCACCGGATCGGCGTGATTGACGAACTGGCGAAGATGACCCGGATGTTCGGTGCGGCCTGCGCCGACCTCGGGCTGATCAATGAAGCACTTGGCCTTGATCCTGACGATGGCGGCGCGGAGCCGATTCTGGAAGCCATTGCCGAACTGAAAGCACGCCTCCCCCAGTGGATTACGTCGGGCCAGCGTTTGCCGGACACCGATAAAGGTGACTGCTCACGCGTCATCGTGGCGTGCCGCCGGGCGCACAACGGCCAAACGTACGTCTTCGAAGCGTTCTATCTCAATGAGCCCGAGGACACGAACGACGAAGATGGGAACCCGGTGTCGCTCGTCGGCTGGTACCAGGCCATCGAACACCCGGAATTCTCGTCGTTCTATGAGCCTGTGTGCGAGAAGGGCGACGAGGTTACCCACTGGATGCCACTGCCCGACGCACCGAATCACGAGGAAAGCACATGAGCGCTCGCACCTGGCACAAGGGACCGCCTCCTCATGTCGGGTGGTGGTTGGCTCGCCCGTTTCTCTCGCGAGATGGCGGCCTGTGGCGCTGGTGGAACGGCGAATACTGGTCGGTCGGCGCGGGCGACACTGCGGGAGCCGTCGTCATTGAGAGCGCCGCCAGCATCCCGTCGGCATGGCCCACCAACGAACTGGAGTGGACCGACTACTGGCCCGAGAACGCACGCGTGCCGCGCATAGATCCCAATGAGGTGAAATCGTGAGCCATGTTGAGCGCCGCTGCGGCAACTGCGCGCACGGAACGTTCCCGAGGACACCAACAGGCCGGATCAGGCGGAACGTCGACGGTAAATGTGCGGTGACGCTCGACCTCTGGCTCTCAATCGTCCGACGCATCGAAGGCATCCCGTGTATCGGTCGGCCGAGGTCCGCACAGACCTTGGTTTCGCCTCTCAGCCCCGCTGGGTCGTGTCCACGGTGGCAACAAGCGCCGGAACAAAGCGCCACTTCCAGAAAAGAACGCCTGAAGCGCTGCGCCGCCGGCCGTGATGGCGACTGTTCGCACGATCAGTGCCCACAGAACCGCGATGGTGAACCCGCTAAGTCCGGGCGTCATTGCCCTCTCGATTCGCACGAGGTGAAAGGATGAGCTGCTACTGCGACTACGACGTTGATCCGACCCTCTATACGAAGAAGGTCTACACGGCCCGCAAGGCCCACAAGTGCGGCGAATGCCGCCGAGCAATCGCGCCCGGCGAGTCTTACGAAAAGGTTGTCGGCGTGTGGGACGGACGCCTCGACGTCTTCAAGACCTGCCGACATTGCGCCGACGCGCGCCAGTACGTGAAGGCTCATGTCCCGTGCGCGTGCCTGGCACATGGAAACCTTCACGAAGACATGATCGAAACCGTTCGCGGGTATCAGAGCCAGTCCCCCGGCCTTCTCTTCGGCCTCTACCGCTTCATGGTCGCCGCAAAGCGTGCTGGCCGCCTCGCATTGGAGAACCAGAATGCCTGACAACAAGACCGTGACGTTTGATTTGACGCCAATGCGTGAATGGTTCCATCGACGCCATGAGATTCGTATGGAAGATGTTCGCGATAAGTTGCTTACGCAACGCTGCGCTGGTTATCAGGAAGGCTGGGAAGACGCCATGCTCGCCGCCCCCACGCCAGCCGCACAGAGCGCATGGCAAGAGGCGGTGTATCAGACGCAACGCATCATGGGCGGATGGGATGACGTCACCCAAGCGGAGTTCGAACGTACGCATGAATCGCGCCGACGCATCGTCTACACCGCACCCGCCACGGTCAGCACCAATAACGACGCGGGTTCCGGCGAAGTATCAAACGCTGCCAACGCCGCGCCCGTGAATGGCGGCGAGCGTGCCGACCACGACCGGCTCGTGCGTGAGTTGGATGTGCTTTTGAACGGCGAACGTGCCGCCTCACAAGCGAGCCTGTGCGACATCATTTCGCAGGTTCGTGCCGAGGGTATCCGGTCGCTGAAAGGCGGCGAGCGCGAGCTTACCCAAGTGATTGCCGAGCGTGACGACGCGGAAGCCATGGCCGACAAGCTGGCCAGCACCATCGGCGAATACTTCGGCATTGAAATCGGCGAGCACAGCAGCGCAAACAACCCTTGGCAATGCGCGCTTGATTTCATCTCGACGGCTGATCGTGGTTGCGAAATTTGCGGCGGCGACTGCGCATCAGCAAACCCGCCTGTACTGCATTGCCCCATGCGTGACCGCGCCGCAGATGCGCAGCACTCGGACGACGAAGCGGTCGACTTGTTCGCGCAGGCTATGAAGGCGAAGATGGCCGACGCTCGCGCCAAGGGTCGCAGTGGCTGGGAGACATGCGACCCCGCCGACCTGTCGCGGATGCTGCGTGAACACGTCGAAAAAGGCGATCCGCGCGACGTTGCGAACTTCTGCATGATGCTGTGGCATCACCGCAAGCCTATCAGCGCCGCGGATGCGCAGCAGGAGGGCGGCGATGATCGACCAGTCCTTGCGCCTTTAGTGGAGCCGGTCACGGTGAAAAAGGCCATGCTCGCAGGTCGAAAGGCGCGCGCTGTCCTGAGCGGAGGGACTGGCCCCGTGGCCGCCGTGCATCTGGTGAATATCGGCGTGACTGGCTGGGTGCACACGGCCGAAACTGCGGATGCCTACGCCAACGGATTCAATCGCGGCGCAAACTGGATGCAGTCCGCCCTCACGTCTCCCGCGAAGGTGGGCGGGGATGAGCGGGAGGCGTACTGCGCCGACATGCTCGCGGCCGGGGCGAAAGACCTCGGCAACGGCACATGGGAATGGGATGGCGGTGACTTCCTGTTCCAACTCTGGCGACAAGCCCGCGCCGCGCTGTCGGCGGATGGCAAAGCCGAGCCGGAACACACGGCGATCTACCTGTCGAAACGACTTGTAGGCCACGATGGCGAAGCGTCGTTCATCCAAGCACACATCAACCAAGCGGTGAGCGAGGCCGTAGAGGCGCTATCGGCGGATGGCGGGGATGCCGTGGTCCTTGAAGGTCTGCGCGCCAAGCTGCTTGACGGCCGTCCCGTGATTCGCGATGAGGAAGGCTTTTACGACCATCCAGCAATGCCCAGTGCGGACGAGGATGTGAACTACGAATGGCTGCTGGCCGCCCTTGGCATCGAAACAAGGTTCGTATCGATGGAAGTTGACGATCCTGCTGCGTATGACCGCTATGGCGACTCTCACGAACCCGATTGCCACTACTGGACGCCGACGGCTCCGGAAGGGGATGGCTGGCAGTTGCTCTCCGTCTACGACACCGAAGACGGCCCGTACGCGCTGTTCGGTCGCGACATTTACGCCGTAGAGCAGGCGCGCAAGAAGGAGCATACCCGCCGAATTGCCGAAGCCATTGCCGCCAATCAGGCGAAGGGGGACGTGCAATGAATAAAGAAAAGCGTCAGCCCTGCTCGGCCTTCCGTCTTGGCGAAGGGCTTTGCAAGTTCGGCTTTCCTCAGACTGGTAAAGGGTCTTCGATCTGTCGAGGCGAGCCTTGTATGACATGCGGCAAATGGACAGACGATGCCCCAATGTGCCAACGCGATGACAATCTGCCGCCGCACCTGTTCGATGAGAACGGACTTGCAAAGCACACTGAATATCGGCGTGCCGAGTTGGTCGCCGCCTCTCAGGCAGCGCAGGAGCGTTGAGTTATGCCACGTTTGCCCGCTGGCGAGCCATCGCTGCCGCATTCTTGATGGTATCTGTCACGGCTACGGGAAACGTGATCATCTCCTCAAAACGCCGATAGTAATTCGTAATAGACACCAAATCGTCACGCACGTCATTCAACTGTTCAAGCGTACCGTCGTCAATTGGAGTCCGCCTGAGGAAATTAAGACGCTGAATCAGCTCCTCATACACAACTGAATCGACACCAGTTCTATCCATCTTCCGGAGGGTTGCCTGCTGTTCGATTGACGTAAGAAAGCTGGCGGAATCCGATAAGAGGTATTTGACCTCTTTCATTGAGCGTTGATGCTCTTCCCGCACATTTGCTTCCGCCTGCATCACCTGCGCGTGTCTCTCCGCACGAGCAATCGTGAACGCTCCAGCAATTGCAGCAATCGCGCCGATTGCCTGAACCCACGCTGCCGCACCCTCACTGTGGCGCTTAAATGCATAAATCAGCGCAACCGTTACCACGCCAAGACTGATAGCCGCAAAGCCGAACTCCAAGTACCGCCATGCCTTTTGCATGTAATGCCCCGATAATTTTTGAGGAATCCTAGCATGACCTCCCCCACTCGCCCCATCATGCGATACCACGGCGGCAAATGGCGTTTGGCACCGTGGATCATCCAGCATTTGCCCAACCATCGGATATACGTCGAGTGCTTCGGCGGAGGTGCGAGCGTGCTACTGCGCAAGCCTCGCTCATACGCTGAGGTTTACAACGACCTCGACGGTGAAGTTACGAATCTATTCCGCGTGTGCCGCGATCAGGGCGAGCAGCTCGCACTCGCCTGCGAGTTGACCCCCTTCTCACGCAAGGAATTCGTGGGTGCCTATGAGCCTTCCGAAGATCCAATCGAGCAGGCACGTCGAACGCTCATCCGCAGCTTCATGGGGTTCGGCTCCGCTGGGGCTTCTGGACAGGCCACAGGGTTTCGTGCGAATAGCAACCGCTCCGGTACAACGCCATCGCATGACTGGATGAACTACCCGGATTGTCTGCGAGCCGTTATCAGCCGCCTGCGAGGCGTCGTAATCGAGAATCGAGACGCCATCGACTGTATGCGCCAGCACGACGCCCCGGAAGCGCTGCACTACGTGGATCCGCCATACGTCCACAGTACGCGCAAGCTTGCCACGCATGCGCCGGCTTACCGCCACGAAATGAGCGATGAGCAGCATCGAGAACTCGCCGAGAGCCTGCGCGGGCTGCGGGGAATGGTTGTTCTCAGTGGGTATCGATGTGATCTCTACGACAACCTGTTCAAAGATTGGGCACGCATCGATGGCCGTGCCCACGCTGATGGTGCGCGCCCTCGGGTGGAATCGCTTTGGCTGTCGCCAAACGTTCCGCGCGTCGACTTGTTGATGGAGGTCGCATGAGACAGAACGGGATCATTCTGGGCGACTGCCGACCATTGCGCTACCTGTCCGTATGCTCCGGCATCGAGGCCGCAACATGCGCGTGGCATGGCCTCGGCTGGCAGCCGTGGGCGTTCTCGGAGATCGAGCGTTTCCCGTCGGCAGTGCTCGCCCACCACTACCCCAACGTGCCCAACCTGGGCGACATGACCAAATTCAAGGACTGGCCCGATGCAACTATCGATCTTCTCGTCGGCGGAACCCCTTGCCAGTCCTTCAGCGTCGCAGGACTACGAAAGGGACTGGCAGATCCGCGTGGCAACCTCATGCTCACCTATCTTGCCATTGCTCGCCGCTACGCTCCCCGCTGGCTGGTCTGGGAAAACGTCCCCGGCGTACTGTCATCGAACAAAGGCCGGGATTTTGGCACCCTCCTCGGGGGCCTGGCAGAACTCGGGTATGGGTTCGCCTACCGCGTTCTTGACGCTCAGTACGTCCGAGTGGAATCACACTCTCGCGCCGTCCCTCAGCGACGCCGGCGTGTGTTCGTTGTCGGATATCTTGGAGACTGGCGACGTCCCGCAGCGGTACTTTTTGAGCGCGAAAGCATGCTCGGGCATCCTGCGCCGCGCCGCGAAGCGGGGCAAAGAGTTGCCGGAACCCTTACGCGCAGCGCTCTCGACGGTAGCGGCGCAGGAGGTGGAGACGGCCGCGACCAGTTCATGATCCCTACGATTGCTCGCGCCCTCACCACGAGCAATCAGAGAATCGATGCGGAGACGGAGACGTTGCTCGTTGCGCATGCTATTCAAGCCGGTGCGCTCCGAGAAAACCCCGCGAGCGGCCCAGATGGCGTAGGCGTTCAAGCAAACGTCGCATACACGTTGGAAGCGCGCGCGGAGGTGCAGGCGATCGCTTTCGACACCACCCAGATCACAAGCCCGGAGAACGGCAGTAATCCGCAGGCCGGTGGCCCATGTCACCCGCTATCGGCATCTGCTCATCCACCGGCCATCGCGTTCGATTGCAAGGCCAGCGGGCGCAACGGGTTCGCCGTCGGCGACGTCGCCGCGACTCAGCGATCGATGGGGCACGCCAACAGCCACACCAATGGCGGCGGACACCAAGCCGTCATGGTCGGCGCAGCAGTGCGTCGACTCACGGCCCGCGAGTGCGAACGCCTTCAGGGTTATGAGGACGATTACACACTAATCCAATACGGCCGTGCCATCCGGCAGGAAAAGCTCGACGAAGACTGGATCAAGTACCTGATGCGAGGCGGACGCATGACGCGCGAGGAGTGTGCGCGGGCCGCAGCAGACGGCCCGCGATACAAAGCCCTCGGCAACAGCATGGCCGTGAACGTGATGCGGTGGATCGGCACCCGTATCCAGAGCGTCGAGAACTTGGAAATTGAGAAGGCAGCATGACCACCCACCCGGCCACGGCCGAAGCACTGATCGGGTCAGCAGCCAACGAGCCGGTGATCGATCGCCAGCCGAACCTCTTCGATAAGCGCACCCTGGATCTCGTCCAGCGACTCGGACTTCGCCAGCTTCATCTCGCGTGAACCGAACGGCTCAATAAGCTCGACGCCATCAAACGGGGTAACCCTGATGGTCACGTCCCAAGTGGTAGCACTGTCGACGACTTGGATGGCGACGGTGCAGCCGCGATAAACGAAGTTGATGGGGGGCATGTTGTAAGCGGCTTCGAAGATTGGCCTGACAACAATGATAGTACGTAAGGGCGCAGTCATACGAATTGCGCCGACAGATTTGGGAATTTGGACGTAAGCGCCGCCGGCGCTCGATTGGATAGCGGGGACGCCCTTGTTAGCGCGTCCCCGTTTGCATTTTGAAGCGCGGGCGACCGCACGAACATGGGAATTGAGCGATGAGTGATTATCTGTCCGCACACGAGCTCGCAGACCTTATCGGATGCCAGCCGAATCAGCGTTCACGCATGATGCGGTGGCTCGATGACCACCGCTGGCGATATGTGGTCGACAGCCACGGACTGCCAAAGGTGGCGCGAGCCTACCGCAACAAAAAACTCGGAATTACCGAAGACAGCGCGAGCACCAAGCATGATCAAACGCCGAACCTCCTCGCCTTCGCCTCGTAAAGAGGTCGTCCCGGGCTTTGATCGCCTACGGAAATATGTTGGCAAGAACACCGTGTCCTTTTACTACCGGCACATCGACGAGAAGAGTGAGCGCCTATCGAAGGCGCCCCGCGGTGATCGGGCTGCCATCGCTGAAGCCGAAAACCTCGCGAAACAGCGAGCGCTTGAAATCAAGGCCGGTGTAATCACGGCCGGCACCGTTGCTGAGGCCGTGCAGCGCTTTCGGCGTGAAGAGGACCGCCGCCACTTCCGAGATCAATCGCGAGACGGGGCCAGCTCGCGCAAGACACGATACGAGCACCTGGTGAGGTTTTTCGGCGGCATGGCGCCGAGCGCGCTGAAGATGGTCCACGGTTACCAATATCTTGACGCCCGCCGGAACGCTGGTGTCGCTGCGACTGCGAACAAGGACATGGCCCTCATGCAGACCATGTGCAACTACTGGGTGCGATGGGGACTGATTGAGGCGAACCCGTTCATCGGTCTAATGCTTAATCAGTACGACAGTGAAGTGCGGACCGTGACCCGATCGCAGGTCGTTCGCTTCTATCTCTGGGGGTTGAAACAGCCGCAGTCATTCCGCACGGCCGGTCTGGCGGCCATGTTCACGTACCTAACGGGCTTTCGTGCCGCCGAAGTTCGCCCGTTTCACATGTCCGGCATTACTTCGGACGGGGTTCTGGTCGAAAGCGCCAAACGGAAAAAAGGGGAACGGGCAGTAAGCAAACTGCGTGCATGGTCCCCCCGGCTGCGTGCAGTCGTCGAACGAGCAAAACTGGACCGCAAGACGGCGAGCGTATTTCTGTTTCCCACCGGGCGCGGTGCGGCTTACACGAAGTCGGGTTGGAACTCGATCTGGCAAGACGCGATGTACACGTACATCGGACGCCGGGATCCGGCGATCGCGGCTGAGTTCACGGCCAAGAAGGCAGCGGAGGCGGCAAAGCGCCGCAAGCAATCGGGTGTGGTCGAGGTGCCGCTAACCATTACGAAGCATCCCGACTACTTTGCCCTGCTCGACATTCGGCCGGCGGCGATCACGGCAAAGCTCGAACAGCGGTCCGCCGATTCGTACGACTTCGCCGCACACGCGAACCCATCGACAACACACAAACACTACGATCGACGCCTAGTGAAGCGCGCCACCGCGACCGAGTAATTTGCCAATTTTTCTCACACGGCAGAGGGGAGACGGGAGGACTGGAATTTTTCCCGGCTCCCGTCTGAAACCACGCGAATACGTGGTGAAAAAAGTCGCCGTAGCGGGAAAATATTTTTCCTAATCAATTGAATTAATTGAGAAATCCTCTATTCAAGCGCTGGATTGTGATTCCAGTCGTCGTGGGTTCGAGTCCCATCGGTCACCCCAAAATTCAATGCATTCCCGGGTAGCACCCACTTCGTTTGTCAACAAACCTCCCCGTTTTTTCAATTTCCTCACTTTGTTGGTGACGCCCTTCTCACGCGTCGGCGATCATGGTGACGCATCGTTGTGCCCCGGTCCGCGTGCGCAGCGAAGTCAAACACATCGGCCTCACGGCGCTCGAGTTTTTCCGTGATCGCAACGGGACGGCCATCATTCAACGTGAAATACGCGGGATGCCCAGCGATAAGATAACTCGCTCGCTTCCCGGGGGCGGTCCACTCAGCACGCACAGCAGGATCAAATGACGCGATCCATGCGAACTGCGCGTCCTGCCAGCCGCCGTCCCCAACCGCTACATGCCTGCCCTTTCCGATTGCCGAAGAGGGCCACGCCCGGAAATTTGCGCTCGCTTGACGACCAGTTGCAAACGCAGCGACCACGTTCGCAACTTCATACCTTATCCTCGCCACGCTTTCGCTTGGCAATCTCGACGATTACGTGGAGCGACGTGAGATGACGCAAAGTTACGCGGCAGCAGCGGCAGAAGCTTTGGTGGTAGCGGTTGGGCGCGTACTACTTACGTAGGACTCCAACGCTACAATGCTCGGGACAAGTGAGCCCTCCATCGATCGCGCGAGAATGACCTCTGCGAAGTAGTCGCCTTTGCCTGCGTCCTTCACAGCGTCCAGGAGTGTGAGGGTGCCTACTACGGCGTCTTCGCCTTCACTGGTGTTCTGCCAAAGGACACCCTCTGCAATGCGCATGTCGTAGTGACAGCCGGTCTTGCTGGAGATGCTCTCGCGTCGAGTGACGTCGAGGTTGGTGAGTTCTTGTTCGCTGGGCATTCGTCGGACTTCCTGTGAAAACGAATGTATGGGTCTTTGGGATTGGGATGAGTCCGAAATGCGAGGGCGAATAAATGAGCTAGCGGACGTTGAGCTTGATCCGCGAAAGCCGTGGGTCGACATGGAGATCCAAACGGGAATCAACGGACGACGTTGGCAAAACGTTGCCAGGTGGCAGCAGCGGGCCAGTGACGACATGCTTGAAGCGAGCAGGTACACATCACCGACGCTGGCGCGCATCGGAAGGGGAACAATTGAAGCGACTTTTAGCTACGCAATGCTCGACATATGACCGTCATACCGTTCAGAAAATTCTCTCTACTCAGCCGTGTCCGTCGAAGGCTTTTTCGACGAAGGCGCGCGAACAGCTTGGCGTTACGGCCCTTGGACCGGGCCAAGACGTATTACAACCCCAAGCAATTTCGGCGTCAAAGATAGGGACGTCCGATTGGGCGCTGGCAAAGTCGTCATGACGAGTGCGCTGATGCACCTAGTGGCAGCGGTCGCATCTTGATTTTTGAAGTTCGCGTACGGGACTGATGAAAGGTGATACGCGGGGACCGCCGATATTGACGGCCCCACAGGTTTTACCCCTTCACTTCGGGGGGGCAGCCGTTACCACGTGAGTAAAGAATGATGCTCGGACTAACCGTTCTGTCCGACGAGACCACCGCATGCGCGAACGTGTCGAAGTAGATCGCATGCTCCGGATCTGTCACAGGTGCTTTCTTTATCTCCTTGCTCGTCGCATCCCACTCAAAGCCTAGGTACTTCCTCTGCTGGTAGAACCAGACGACATGCCCTGGGCGTGGCAGCGTCTCAGGGATCTCGAATCCATTGTCTCCCCCATTGCCATTGCCCTTTCCGCTGTCACCATTCGAAGTGCTCATAAAGGCCCCCAATGATTTAGGTAGATTCAGCCGGCAAACCGGCCAATTCCATCATCGCAGCAGTGCCGGACCTTGAGTTTCAGCAAACTCCGAATAAATTTTTCGATGCGTCGACTCTCGAAATGCACCGACAAGACGCGAAAACGAATTTGATAAGCGCGCTAGAGCGGCCACCAACCCAGCCAACTCGAACCAGAGGAAATCATGATCAGTGCTGAACTCGGGCAAACGCTTGAGAGCTACGTTGCCGAGCGAGTCGAGAAGGGCCAGTACGGCTCGAAGAGTGAGGTATTGCGCGAGGGCGTCCGGCTTGTTCAGGACCGGAAAACGCAGTTTGCCGCGCCGGGCGCCGTCATCGAGAAGAGCATCGCCGATGCCGAAGCCGGTCGGGGTCAGCCTGCCGCCGACGTGTTCGACCGCCTTGAGAAGAAGTATCAGGCCGTTCGCGTTCCCGGTTGTACCGCCCGGCGGGCGGTTCGGCCTCCGTCACCGCGTCTACGGCAACGATCAAATCTTCTATCGTGTGGTCGAATCGATGTCGTCCACATCCTGCACAGCGCGCGAAATTACGCTGTGATCTTGTTTCCCTGAGCACGCCGAGCCTCGGTATGCGATGTCTTAGCGAGGCATCGCATACCCAACCTCTGCGCACCGCCCAAATCGCGCGCGATGCCCAAGAACCGAAGTCGCGATACGGCGTTGCGCCGAGCTCGATCCATCACATCACCGCTACCGACACGTCGTCGTCACGCTCGGCAAATGCGGCCGCACGCAATTGCGCACGCGCCTCTTCGAACGCACCGACACCCGCTTTGAGACGCTTCGGATCTGACAACACACGACGCCAGCCACGCGCGCCCGGCACACCGCGATACAACCCCAGTGCATGACGCGTGATCGCCCCCAGATACTGCCCCTTTTCGACCTGCGATGCGGCATATTCGATGAGCGCATCCTCGACCTCCTCGCGCGACTTCGACGGTGACGCATCGCCATAGAAACGCGCGTCGACTTCGGCCAGCACGTAGGGGTTGTGATACGCCTCACGGCCGAGCATCACCCCATCGACGTGCTGCAGATGCTGCTCGACTTCGTCGAGCGTCTTCACGCCGCCGTTGATCAGAATCTCGAGATGCGGGAAGACTTGCTTGAGACGATAGGCGTAGTCGTACTTCAGCGGCGGAATCTCACGATTCTCCTTCGGGCTCAGCCCTTTGAGAATGGCATTGCGTGCGTGAACGATGAATGTGGTGCAGCCGGCCTCGGCGATCTTGCCCACAAAGTCCTCGACGAACGAGAAAGATTCGACATCGTCGATCCCGATGCGATGCTTGACCGTCACCGGCACTTGCACAACGTCGCGCATTGCCTTCACACAATCGGCGACGAGCGACGGCTCGGCCATCAGACAGGCGCCGAACGCACCGCGCTGGACTCGCTCCGACGGGCAGCCGCAATTCAGATTGATTTCGTCATACCCCCACTGCTCGCCAAGCTTCGCGGCCCGCGCCAGATCCTGCGGCTCGCTGCCGCCCAGTTGCAACGCCACGGGATGCTCCACCGCATCGAAGTCGAGATGACGCGCAACATCCCCATGCAACAACGCACCGGTCGTCACCATCTCGGTATAGAGCCACGTGTGACGCGACAACTGACGGTGGAAAACGCGACAGTGCGAATCGGTCCAATCCATCATCGGTGCGACGCTGACGCGGCGGGCAGGCAAGCTCATGCAAATCCTCTGATACGGCAAACGCTGTTGTGAATGCCATTCACAAACGACATCGAACAGAACAGCGCGTCTTAATAAATGTAGCCGAAAGTATACGTCATGCCCTTATCGGGCGTCGGACTTGGGTGTGCGGAACCTCCGAGAACCAGGCACCGCAACATCCCCACTATCCGACAGCTTTTCGGCACCACATGTCGACGCACCGGGAGTACACTTCGTTGTCTATTTTGATAACAAGTTAATTAATACCGCGCTAGGAGACACCTCATGACACCGAAGGACCTGTTGCAGGCACTGATCGTCGTACTCGCCTGGGGCGTCAACTTCGTTGTCATCAAGGTCGGTCTACATGGCGTGCCGCCGATGTTGCTAGGCGCGCTTCGATTCCTGCTCGCCGCATTCCCAGCGATCTTCTTCATCAAGCGTCCGCAGATTCCATTGCGATGGCTCGTCGCGTATGGCGCAACGATTTCGTTCGGTCAGTTCGCCCTGCTGTTCACTGCAATGTATGTCGGCATGCCGGCCGGACTGGCGTCGCTGGTGCTGCAAGCGCAAGCCTTTTTCACTCTGGGACTCGCGGTGATTTGCCTCGGCGAACGCTTCCGCGCGCAAAACGTCTTCGGATTGCTGATCGCAGCAGCCGGCCTCGCCGTCATCGGCATGCAAGGCGGCGGCGCCATGACACTGATCGGCTTCGTGCTGACGCTATGCGCCTCGCTCAGTTGGGCGACGGGCAATATCGTGACGAAGAAGATCGGCAACGTCGATCTGGTTGGCCTCGTCGTCTGGGCTAGCCTGATTCCACCGATTCCCTTCGCCCTGCTCTCCTACTGGTTCGAAGGCCCCGAACAAATCGCGAATTCGCTGACACACATCTCCGGGTCGTCGATTTTCGCGATCGCCTATCTCGCCTTCATTGCCACACTCGTCGGCTACTCCCTGTGGGGGCGCCTGATGACGCGCTACCCCGCCAGTCAGGTCGCGCCGTTTTCGCTGCTCGTTCCGATCATCGGGCTGGCGTCAGCAGCACTGCTACTCGACGAAACGCTCACGCGCGCGCAAATCTGGGGCGCAGCGCTCGTCATGGCAGGCCTCGTGGTCAACGTCTTCGGCGCGAAGATCAAACAACGTCTGCTGCCGGCTTCGCAGTAGCAAGCCGCATGTGCAACAACGGAAACGGTCGACCCTGACCGTCAAGCGCCGAGCGCCCTGTCACTTCGAATCCCTCGCGCCGGTAAAACGCCAGCGCTTGCGGATTCTGCTCGTTGACGTCGACGCTCATACAGTCGAGCTCGCGCACCGCATAGGCAAGTAGCGCCGCACCGATCCCCTGCCGACGCACCTCGGGCGCCACGAACAGCATCTCCACATTGCCCGGCGACGCACCGAGAAATCCGCGAATGGCACCTGCGTCGTCACGGAAGACGCGCAAGGTCACTGCCGCCAGATACTCGTGGCGGATTTTCGGACGCAGCCACGCGATGTCTTCGTCGCTCAGAAAATCATGCGTCGCCCGTACAGAGGCTTCCCAAAGCTCGGTGATGACGTCGAACTCGCTTTCGTTTGCAGTGAAGATGCCGGACATGAAGTGCCCTGTCGTTGGATGTCGATTGATTGAGATACCCGCGTACGAACGTGCTCACCACACGACGAAGCGACGTGCAGCGCAACATGATCACAGCAGCGAATGCGCAAATACGCGCAAATGGCAAAAACTGAAACGCAAAAAGCCTGATTTCTTGGGGAAATCAGGCTTTCGAATTTGGTTGCGGGGACAGGATTTGAACCTGTGACCTTCGGGTTATGAGCCCGACGAGCTGCCAGACTGCTCCACCCCGCGTCTGAAGAATTAGATTATATGACAATTGCCATCGCAGTGCAACATGACCGGCTGAATATTTTTCCAGTCGCCGTCCGCACATCGATGAAAACGGCGCGCAAGCCGACGTGCGTCCCGATACCACGGGTTATCCCGGCACCGGATGTGCGTCGCCGCACAGCGCGCGTCGCCGATGATACACTCGCAGCAACCATGAACCGACGTCCTCTCATCCAATTCTGCTCCGCCTGCGGCCACCCGGTCGAGTTGCGCATCCCGCCCGGCGACAATCGCGAGCGGCATGTCTGCACACACTGCGGCACCATTCACTATCAGAACCCGCGCAACGTGCTTGGCACGGTGCCTGTGTGGGGCGATCAGGTGTTATTGTGCAAGCGCGCCATCGAACCGCGACTCGGTTACTGGACGCTCCCCGCAGGCTTCATGGAAATTGGCGAGACGACAGCCCAGGCCGCCGCGCGCGAGACGCTGGAGGAGGCCGGCGCCATCGTCGACGTAGGCGCCCTGTTCTCCGTACTCAACGTGCCGCACGTGAGCCAGGTTCATATTTTCTATCTGGCACAGATGCGCGAGCCGCAGTTCGCCGCCGGTGAGGAAAGTCTCGAAGTCGCGCTCTTCTCGGAAGACGAGATTCCCTGGGACGACATCGCCTTTCCGACCGTCGCCAAAACGCTGCGCTTCTTCTTCGAAGATCGTCGCGCAGGGGCGTTCGGCGTGCACCTCGAAGCGTCGTCGGAAGTCGTACCCGGCACCCCGGTCCCGACGCTGTCCGTGCATACGGCGCACACCGAGGACATCCTCACGCCGATGCTGCGTGTCTAAGCGCACCGGCATTCGCGGCGCCTGCCCTCCCGATTTCGTCGACTTCATCGGATTGCCCATGACGTCGACGCCAAATCCGCAAAGCTAACGTCGTCATGGTCGTCTGGCTCGAAGCAAACGATCCCTTCCCAAGCGTGGACGAAGCGCTCGACGCCTCAAGCGACGCGCCAGGACTGCTCGCCGCCGGGCTCGACCTCTCGCCTCAGCGTCTGCTTGCCGCCTATCGGCAAGGCATCTTCCCCTGGTACTCGCAAGGACAACCCGTGCTGTGGTGGAGTCCCGATCCGCGGATGGTGTTGCGGCCCGAGAGCTTCGTCGTCAGTCACAACTTCCGCAAATTGCTGCGTCGCGTGCTGCGCGAAGATGCTTGGGAAATCCGTCTCGACGCCGACTTCCCCGCCGTCATGCAGGCTTGCGCGCAAGCCCCGCGTCGCGGACAAGACGGCACGTGGATCACGCCCGCCATCGTTGCCGCCTACCGCGCGCTACACGATGCCGGACTCGCGCACAGCGTGGAAACGTTCTACGAAGGCGAGCGTGTCGGCGGCCTGTACGGTGTGGCGCTCGGGCGCATGTTCTACGGCGAATCGATGTTTGCCAAGCGTAACGACGCGTCGAAAATCGCCCTCGCCGCCCTCGTCGCGTTTGCACGCACACACGCAATAGAGGTGATAGACTGCCAGCAAAGTACCGCTCACCTGGCGTCGCTCGGCGGGGGTGAAATTCCCCGCCAGACATTTCTGGCCCATGTGAAAAAGGCGGTCATGGCCCCCGCGCCGGTCTGGCGTCTGGATAAACAGATGCTCAGCGCACTGGCCTACGGTAACGCAGCAGACAAGGCTCACGAGGTTTAGCAGTGACCCATCCGAACGAACTGCCGCTCTCTCCGCTGTCCGCCCTTCAGTTCTACGCAACGGCGCCCTATCCCTGTAGCTATCTAGACAACCATACGGCACGCTCGCAGGTTGCCACCCCCAGTCATCTGATCAATTCGGACGTCTACAGCGAACTTGTGCGCGCGGGCTTTCGCCGCAGCGGCGTGTTCACCTATCGTCCCTATTGCGACGGCTGCCGCGCCTGTGTTCCCGTGCGCGTGCCCATTGCACGCTTCGTTCCGAATCGCACGCAGCGGCGGATCTGGAAGCGCCACGCATCGCTCGCCGTCAACGTCTCCGGGCTTCACTACACCGAGGAGCACTACCAGCTCTACATGCGCTACCAGTCGCGACGGCACGCCGGCGGCGGCATGGATCACGACAGCCGCGAGCAGTACGAGCAGTTCCTGCTGCAAAGCCGCGTGAACTCCCGCCTCGTGGAATTTCGCGAACCACCCGGCCATCAGGGCGCGGGCACGCTGCGCATGATCAGCATGGTCGACATCCTCAGCGACGGGCTATCGTCGGTCTACACGTTCTTCGATCCGGACGTCGAAGGTGCGTCATACGGCACGTACAACATCCTCTGGCAAATCGAGCAGGCGCGTGCGCTCGGCTTACCGAACGTCTATCTCGGCTACTGGATCCAGCAGAGCCGGAAGATGGTCTACAAGGCCAATTTCCGCCCCCTGCAAGGCCTGATCGACGGCCAATGGCAAGACATGCCCGACGCCATGCTCGATGCAGCGGGTCAGGCGGATCAGTAAGCCCCTTCGCAATCCCTGGTCGATGCGGCGTGTCTGCGACACATCCATTGTCGGCAGTGCGCACCGCGTTCATTTCGCGACGGAACTTACGCAAATTGAGAGTACGCAGAGCGTAGAAAAAGACGCGCTCCGCGCCCGGGATACCGGTAAAATGGCGATTTTCCGATTCTGCCGAACCCGACATCGTGCTTGCGCCTCTCTATCCTCTGGCCCGTCGCGCCCTGTTCTGTCTTGATGCCGAACAGGCTCACCACCTGACGCTGGCCACGCTGCGTGGCGTCGCCGCGCTCGGCCTCTCTGGCCTCGTCGGCCAGACGCTGCCCGAAGACCCACGCACGGTGATGGGCATCCGCTTCCCGAACCCGGTCGGCCTTGCCGCCGGCCTCGACAAGGACGGCAGTTGCATCGACGGCCTCGCCGCCCTCGGCTTCGGCTTCGTCGAAGTGGGAACGGTCACACCGCGCCCGCAATCCGGCAACCCGAAGCCCCGCATTTTCCGTCTGCCGCAAGCCGAGGCGATCATCAACCGCATGGGCTTCAACAACGGCGGCGTCGAGCAATTTCTCCAGAACGTGCAGTCGGCCCGCTACAAGGGTCCGCTGGGCCTGAACATCGGTAAGAATGCCGACACGCCCATCGAGCGCGCCGTCGACGACTATCTCATCTGCCTCGAGAAGGTCTATCCGTACGCAACTTACGTGACGGTGAACATCTCGTCGCCCAACACCAAGAATCTGCGTCAATTGCAAGGCGGCGACGAACTCGACGCCTTGCTCGGCAAGCTCAAGGACAAACAGCGCGCGCTGTCTGATCGTCACGGCAAGTACGTGCCGATCGCACTGAAGATTGCCCCGGACCTCGACGACGAACAGATCAAGGTGATCGCGGGCACGCTCACGCGCCACGGCTTCGATGGTGTGATCGCGACGAATACCACGCTCTCTCGCGAAGCCGTCGCCGGTCTGCCGAACGCCAACGAAACCGGCGGCCTGTCGGGACGCCCCGTGTTCGACGCCTCGAATCGCGTGATCCGCGCCCTGGCGACCGAGTTGGGCGGCGCGTTGCCAATCATCGGTGTGGGCGGCATTCTGTCGGGCGCGGACGCGCAGGCGAAGCTCGATGCGGGCGCCAGTCTGGTACAGGTGTACAGCGGCCTGATTTACCGCGGCCCCGAGCTGGTGCGAGAATGCGTGCAAGCGCTGCGTACGGTCTGACAGGTCGAACGTTGGCGCCCCATCATCCGCCTCATCTGCCAAAGGGAAAACCAGACACTATGAAATCCTGGCTCAAGACGCTTTGCCTCGTACCGCTCGCCGCCGCAGCACTCATCGGTACGTCGCCGGCCCGCGCCGCCGACCTGCTCGACACCGTGAAGTCGGCGGGCGTGCTCAAGATCGGCATCGAAGGCACCTACCCGCCGTTCAACTACCGCGACAAGAGCGGTCAGCTCGACGGCTTCGACGTGGATGTCGCTAAAGCCGTGGCACAACGCCTCGGTGTGAAGCCCCAGTTCGTCACGACGGAATGGAGCGGCATCATCGGCGGCCTTCAGGCCGGCAAGTTCGACGTCATCGTCAATCAGGTCGCGATCACCGACGAGCGCAAGAAGTCGCTGGACTTCAGCGAGCCGTACACGTATTCGGCAGCCCAACTGATTCGCCGTAAAGACGACAAGCGCCCGTTCGCCACGCTCGACGCGCTCAAGGGCCACAAGCTGGGCGTGAGTCTTGGCAGCAACTACGACACGATGGCCAAGGCCGTGCCGGGCATCGACGTGCGTACGTATCCGGGCGCGCCCGAGTATCTCGCCGACCTCGCCGCCGGCCGTGTCGACGCTGCCCTCAACGATCAGTTGATGATGGCCTACCTGCTCGAGAACGCGAAGCTGCCGCTCGAAGCCGGCGCCGTGCTGCCCGGCACCAATCAGGCCGTCGGCATTCCGTTCAAGAAGAACAATCCGAAGTTTGCGAAAGCCATTAACGACGCGCTGACGGCCATGAAGCAAGACGGCTCGCTCGCCAAGCTCTCGCAGAAGTGGTTCGGCAAGGATACGTCCAAGCCGGCGCAGTAAAACGCAAGCCGCGTAGCGATAATCTTCGGCCGTCGGACCGCCATGACGCCCGACGCCGGAGATGACCCCACGGCCGGCATCACGCCCATCACGCGGATGCCGGCCGTCGTCTTTGCGCGCCACGACATATCATCAGACATCCCCCCATGAATCCATTCGAACTCGCTGCCCAATCCATGCCGGTGCTGTTGCAGGGCACCGTGCTCACGATCAAGTTCGCCTTGATGTCGATGGTGTTCGGCCTGGCGATCGGCATCATCGTGGCAATCATGGGCATCGGCAAAGTACGCGTGTTTCGCGGCATTGCGCGCGCCTACGTCAGCATCATGCGCGGCACGCCGCTGCTGGTACAGATCTTCGTGGTCTATTACGGTTTGCCGGGCATCGGCATCTCGCTCGACCCGACGCCCGCCGGCGTGCTCACCCTCAGCCTGAACGTGGGCGCGTATCTGTCGGAAAGCATGCGCGGCGCGCTCGAAGGCATGCCTCGCGGGCAATGGCTTGCGGCGTATAGCCTCGGTCTGTCGTACTGGCAGACGCTGCGCTACATCATTGCGCCGCAAGCGCTGCGCATGGCCGTGCCGAGTCTTGGCAATAGCCTGATCAGCCTGATCAAGGATACGTCGCTCGTGTCCGTCATTACCGTGACGGAATTGCTGCGCTCGGCGCAGGAAGTGATCGCGTCGACGTATCAGCCGCTACCGCTCTACCTCGCGTGCGCCGCCATTTACTGGGTACTATCGACGGGACTGTCGGCCCTGCAACGTCGCATCGAAAAACGCCTCGCCCTGCCCGCTCGAACCTGACGGTTACGCAGGCGACGTAAAAAAAGCTGGCGCTCCCACAGGAAGCCAGCTTTTTTCATTTCGGCGAAGGCACTTTGGCAGCGCCGCCGCGAATTCGCTACGTCGCAGACTCAACGCGGTGCGCGACGCTCGCGATACATCGCACGGAACGTCTTGCCGCTCGGCGCCGGCATCTCACGCGTATCGGTCCAGCCACCGGCAAGCGGCAGCTTCGAGATGCTGCCGCGATCGCGCCCCATCCGCCGCAGCGCCCACGACCCGAGGCTCGAGAGCGTTGCATACAGACGCGGACGCCGAGCCGCAAATGCCCACGCCGCCAACGCCGCGCGCTCCTGCCACGGACGCAACCCGCGATCCACCTGACGCTCACGCAGCTTGCGCAACAGATCCGAAATCGGAATGCCGACCGGGCAGACCCGATTGCACTCACCGCACAGCGTTGCCGCCTGCGGCAGATCGAGCGTCTTTTCCAGACCGACGTAGCTCGGCGTGAGCACCGACCCCATCGGCCCCGGATACACCCATCCATACGCATGGCCGCCGATCTTCTGATACACCGGGCAGTGGTTCATGCACGCACCGCAACGAATGCAGCGCAGCATCTCCTGAAACGCGCCACCGATCAGCCCCGAACGGCCGCCGTCGACGAGCACGAAATACATGTGATCGGGACCGTCGACTTCTCCTTCTGCGCGCGTGCCGGTGAGTAACGAGAAGTAGTTCGACGTGCCCTGCCCCGTCGCCGAACGTGGCAGCAATCGCATGGCGGTCGCCAGATCTTCGAGCGTCGGGAGTACCTTCTCGATGCCCGTCACGGCGACGTGAACACGCGGCATGATCGTGCACATGCCTTCGTTGCCCTCGTTGGTCACCACGGCAACGGAACCGGTCTCTGCCACGAGGAAGTTACCGCCGGTCACGCCCATGTCAGCCGACAGAAACTGCGGACGCAGCATCTCGCGCGCCTCGCGCGTCATCAACGGAATTTCCGTCAGACGCGGCTTCTGGTGCACGCGCGCGAACAGATCGGCAACCTCGTCCTTGTCCTTGTGGACGACCGGCGCAATGATGTGCGACGGCGGCTCGTTGTCGTTGATCTGCAAGATGTACTCGCCAAGGTCCGTCTCGACGGACTGCACGCCCATATCGGCAAGCACCTTGTTGAGTTGCAGCTCTTCGGTGACCATCGACTTCGACTTGATCACCTTCTTGACGTCGTGCTTGCGGGCGATCTCGGCGATCAGACGCGCGGCGTCCTGCGTCGACTCGGCGAACAGCACGGTGGCGCCGCGTCGCGTCGCTTCGCGCTCGAAGATGCCCAGCCAGACGTCCAGATTCTCGATGCCACGATTGCGCCGCTCCTTGAGCGCCTCACGGGTGGCTTCGAAATCAATTTCCTCGATGGCGGCGGCACGCGCCGTCACGAACTTGGTTGAGAGTTTCTTGAGGTTGGCTTGCAGACGCTGGTCCGCGAGCTTTTGCCCGGCGCGCGCCTTGAATTGCATCGATTGAACTTGCATCGCGACTCACGAGAAGCGAAGACCGGACGCGCCAGCGACATCAGCAACGCGCATGGGCCCGGAGATCGGTTGGATCGGAAAAAGAGCGGCGTGTTTATGCATCGCGCTCATGCGTCCCCGGCGAGCACCTGGGCGATGTGCAGCACGCGCGTTTTCGTATCACCGGTGCGACGCAGACGCCCTTCGATGTTCAGCATGCAGCCCAGGTCGCCCAGCACCACAGCCGGTGCACCGCTCGCCGCAATGTTGGCGCACTTCTCGTCGACGATAGCTGTCGAGATGTTGCCGTACTTGAGCGCGAACGTACCGCCGAAGCCGCAGCACGCCTGACAGTCCTTCATCTCGGTCATCCTCACGCCCGGCATTTTCGCCAGCAGCGCGCGCGGCTGCGTCTTCACGCCGAGCTCACGCAGGCCGGAGCAGGAATCGTGATACGTCACTTCACCGTTGTAATCGCCCGGCACGGTGTCGATGTGAAGCACGTTCACGAGGAAGTCCGTCAGTTCGTAGACGCGCGGGCGCAGACGTTCGTAGCGCCCCATCAGTTCGGGGTCGTCGGCAAAGAGATCGCCGTAGTGCGCCTTGACCATGCCGCCGCACGATCCCGACGGCACGACCACGTAGTCGAAGGATTCGAATTCGTCGAGGAATTTTTGGGCGAGATCGCGGGCGATGGCCCGCTCGCCGGAGTTGTAGCCCGGCTGGCCGCAACAAGTCTGGGAATCGGGAATCACGACCTCGCAGCCGGCTGTCTCAAGCAGCTTGAGCGTAGAGAAACCGATCTCCGGGCGCATCATGTCGATCAGACATGTGACAAACAGTCCGACGCGCATTGGGGGAATCCTCTTTTCGGGAATAATGCGCCATTATAAGTCGCTGGGCCGCACCGGCCCAGCGTGGATTCCCGCATGCCGCGTGAGCGCTTATGCCATGTGCGGCACGTTCTTGCTGTAGTAGCCCCAGGAATTCGCGCGCGACGGCGGCATCCGGTCGGACGCAAGGGCGGTAGCTTCCGGCGACGCCTGCCGGCCACACGAATGCGCGCGCTGTGCCTCCGCTACAGCGCGCAGATCGGCGCTCATCGCGTCCATCCGGTCGGTGAGCGAATCGCGCAGCCTGTCCACCTTGTCGGAGACGTCGCCGACTCTTCGGTCCACCTTCTCAGAGACGTCGTCGATTCTTCGGCCCAACGTGTCAGAGACGTTGCCGATGCTTCGCCCCATCCCGTCAACCTTGGCAGAGAGGTCGTCAATGCTTCGCCCCATCCCGTCCACCTTGGCAGAGAGGTCGTCGATTCTTCGATCCATCCCATCCACCTTGTCAGAGAGACCGCCAACCCTTCGATCCATCCCCTCCACCTTGCCAGAGACGTCGCCGATTCTTCGATCCATACCGTCCAACTTCTGCTCGACGCCCGACATTCTGTGCTCAAGACCGCGCAAGTCACGGGACATCTCCTGCTGTCCTTCCATGAGATTGCCGAGACGATTCCACACCATGTCGTCCAGACGCTGCGAAGTTTTCGCCTGAATACCCTCAAGATACGTTCTCATTTCCGTCTCCTCATTTCGTAATAGTTGCTTCGTTGACTCCAACAGGCTCTCCGTCGCCTTCCACCCACGCTCGCGATCGAATCCGCGGATACTCCCCAGACTCACAATGCGGATGAGCATCGTCACCGCAAATCCGATCACGGCAATCACCAGACCTACCTTTGCAAGCGCCAGTGCCGCAACAGTCGCCGCCACCAGATACAAACCGCCCGAAAGCGAAAATCGCTTGCCGTAATGCTTCTTGTCGGGCCAGACCTGCCTGGACGCCAGCGCTGCCGCTCGGCGGGCATCGGCAAGGCACCGGCTGATCTGCGCAATCGCCACGGCGCAATCCGCCTTGACGTCGGCATAGGCCGCTCGCTCGTCGCAGACGCCGGCGAATATCCTGGCTTCCAGTTGGGCAGCACGATCGCGTAGTCGTGTGCAATGCTCAATGGCCTCCTCCTCTTTCAGCAGCACGTCGTCGAGACGCGCCAGAATCTCGCGAAAGCGTTTCGCGGATGGCGTCAGGTGCTCCGGATGCCGAACCTCCAACTGATCGCGAACCCGCGAGTACACCCCGTGTTGAGCAATCGACGATCGGTACCGCCAGCACCCATCCCACAACCCACCCTTCCAGTAGCCGGACGTCGCTTTCCTGAATGCCTTCTGAAAAGACGCCTCCAGCTCACCGATATCGTGGGTACTCATCCCGAGACGAGACCTTGCGTTGGCGATACTGGCGAACCTTCCGGCGATTTCGGCCCGCGTCCCGGCAATGGACGCGCCCACGCCGGCGTCAACGCGCTGCATCCGCTTCTGCCCCACTGGCCACTTCGCGACCGCCGGTGCGTACACATACCCGAACATGCGCAACACCTCCGTTTTGACGCGTCGACCACTCACGTTGCAACGCAGGGGTCAGGCGTCGTTGATGAAGTAGGGAGGCATGCTAGCGACGCGCGATTCGGGCCACTTTCGGTTTCGGCACCCAGATACTGCAACTTCGACGCATCCCTTGTGGAAGTCACATCCGGCGTCGCGTTTTCGCAGAAGTCCTCTACAGGAAGGGTGCGAATTTTTCACAATATGATATAGAATTGATGCTATACGAAACTCGGCCCTACCTCATGAAAGACGACACCAGTCAAAGCACGGAGTCGCGCACGTCCATTCAGGTAATCGAGCGCATGATGCGTCTGCTCGATGCACTTGCCGGTCATGCCGATCCCGTCAGCCTCAAGGAGTTGGCGCAAGCCACTGAACTTCATCCATCCACCGCGCACCGCATCCTGAACGACATGGTGGCGTGCCGCTTCGTCGATCGTTGCGATCCGGGGACCTACCGTCTCGGCATGCGTCTGCTCGAACTCGGCAATCTGGTCAAAGCGCGCCTGTCGGTACGCGACGCCGCCCTCACGCCGATGCGCGGGCTGCACCGTATCACGGGGCAGACGGTCAATCTGTCGGTACGCCAGGGGGACGAAATCGTCTACATCGAGCGCGCCTACAGCGAGCGCTCGGGCATGCAGGTCGTGCGCGCCATCGGGGGCCACGCGCCGTTGCATCTCACCTCCGTCGGCAAGCTGTTTCTTGCGGCCGACGAAGCCTCACGCGTGCGCGCCTATGCGACACGCACCGGACTCTCGGGTCACACGCGCAACAGCATCACCGACCTGCAAAAGCTCGAACGCGAGCTGACGCACGTCCGCAAATCGGGATATGCGCGCGATAACGAGGAACTTGAGTTAGGGGTGCGATGCATCGCTGCCGGGATTTATGACGACAGCGGCAAGCTGGTCGCGGGACTGTCGCTATCCGCACCGGCCGACCGATTGCAAGATGCCTGGCTCGCGAATCTGAACGAGACGGCGCTGCAAATCTCGTCGTCACTCGGCTTCCATGCCCCCAATCCAGACACGAACGGCCTGTCGCAAATGGCGACGGTGGAGTAGAGCAAAAGGTGCAAAACAAAAGGCGCTCCCGAGGGAGCGCCTTTCTTTTGATGCCGGGTCGCTGACGCGTCGAATTACAGCGCGTGACCGTTGTTGGTCGCAACCTGTGCCGTCGGCACGTTACCTGCGGTGCGCTGCGGCGTAGCGCCGCCACCTTCCAGCAGCCACTTACGAACGCGCGTGGCGTCTGCGAAGCGCGAATACTTGCCCGTCGAGTCGAGCAGAATCATGATCACCGGGCGGCCTTCGACGTTCGCCTGCATCACGAGACACTGACCGGCTTCGTTGATGTAGCCCGTCTTCTGCAAGCCGATTTCCCAACCCGAATGACCGATCAGGTGGTTGGTGCTGACGTAATGCAATTCGCGACGACCGGTGTTGACGTCGTAGTTACTGTCCGTTGAGAAACGACGAATCATCGGGTACTGATACGCAGCCTTGACCATCTTCACGAGGTCACGCGCGCTCGATACGTTCTGACTCGACAGGCCCGTCGGATCGTTGAAGTGCGTGTCGTTCATGCCGAGTTGCTTCGCCTTGGCGTTCATCGCGGCGAGGAACGCCGGACGGCCACCCGGGAAGTAACGCGACAGTGCAGCAGCCGCACGGTTTTCCGACGACATCAGCGCAATGTGCAGCATGTCTTCGCGCGACAGACGCGAGCCCACCGACAGGCGCGAGCCCGTGCCCTTCTCGTAGTCGCGATCTTCGTCGGTCACTTCCATGACGTCCGTCATCGGGACACCCGCGTCGAGCGACACCATGGCCGTCATCAGCTTCGAGATCGAAGCGATCGGCAGCACCGCTTGCGAATTCTTGTCGAACAGCGATTCACCCGTGCGTTCGTCGACGACATACGCGACGGAGGAGCGCAGCGCGAGCGCATCGGGCGTCTCATGCAGGCCGAAGGCACGGCCCGTCGACAGACGCTCCGGTGCTTGCGGTGCAAAGTTGACGGTGCGATACGACGTCACGACACGGCGCTTGCCGTTCTTGTAGACGACGCGTTTGACGGCGACCTTTTTCGCTGCGGGCCCGTCGTCTTCGACGGCGGCGAGCTTGCGTGCCTTGCCGTTGACCTTCGCGCTCTTCACTTCACGAGCGGCAGGTGTGGCGGCGGCACGCTTGGCACCGGATTTGGACGTAGCAACGGCTTTCGTCGCCTTGGGATTCGCGCACGCGCGTTTCTGGGCAGCAGTCTTGGCCGTCTTCGAGCAATCGCTCGTCTTACCGGCGGCGTGAACGACTGCCGGGGCACCGGCGGCGAGCGAGATCGCCACGACGGCAGCACCCCAGAGACGGGAGCGGCACAGACGCGCAAGGGTGGTGATCGCGTACATAGATTGGGAGTAGCGTAAGGTTGGCAGGCAACGAGTTTGGGAGAAGTTTAGTAACTTCCGAAAAAATAAGCAATATGAATGACTTAGCTGAAATACTTAAACCGGCATCTGGCAGTTTTGTGCAGCGCAACGCGCTCAATTCCACATTTGCCACATTTTGCCAAATAACGCCAACCGCTTGATATTCGTCAGGTCAGGAAGTGCGCCCACTCCTGGAGGGGCGCACGCTCGGTGACGAGACCGTTTTCAACGGCATTCGGGTCCGCGTAACCCAACGCCATGCCGCATACCACCATCCGGGTCTCCGGCAAACGCAGCTCGTCGGCAATGACCTGGTGGAACGTGGCAAACGCCGCTTGCGGACAGGTATCCAGCCCGCGCGCCCGTGCCGCAATCATCACACCTTGCAGGAACATGCCGTAGTCAAGCCAACTGCCCTGCTCCAGATGCCGGTCGATGGTGAAAATCAACCCGACCGGCGCGTCGAAGAACGTGAAGTTGCGCGCGTGCTGACCATGCATCCTCGCCTTGTCCGCGCGTCCGATGCCCAGCAAGCCGTACAGATCCCACCCCACTTTGCGACGCCGCGCCTGATACGGCTCGGTCCACTCGCGTGGGTAGTACGCGTACTCCTCCTGATGCATCAATCGCTGCGCCGGGTCGTTGAACGCTTCCAGCAGGCGCGACGTCAACCGCTTCAGCGCATCGCCCGAAAGCGCGTACGTCTGCCATGGCTGGATGTTGCTGCCCGATGGAGCACGCGACGCAACCGACAGGATGTCCGCCACGGTCGCCTGCGGCACCGGCGTCGGCAGATAGGCACGAATCGATCGACGGCTGCGAATGGCCTCGTCGACATATTCCACGCGCAACCCCGCGTTATCGTTGACAGCCGGGGGATGCGTACTTTCCCCAGCCTCCGGCGGCACGTGGATGTTCGCCGCGCTCGACGCGCTAGAAATATCGGTGGCGCTCGACGCGCGGGAGGCGTCAGCGGACTCAGCGGAGTTAGGCATGGCAGGAACGTTTGCAGAGATAGCGGAATCAGCGGTGGACGTTGTTGCCGACGTAGCGGCTGTACGCGGATCTGGGTGTTTCATAACGCTTCGTTGCTTCGTTGACGGCTGACGGCAAAGAGGGAGCGACGTGGCGCGACGCTCATGAGGTCGAGGGCGCCGCCCGGCGCTCGATCACGAGCGCAACGCCCAACGCGGCCACAATCATCCCCGCCGCACTCAGCGGGGATAACGTCTCGCCGAACAACAACCACGCCATGACGGCCGTGGTCGGGGGCGTCAGATACATCAGACTGGAAACCTTGGTCGCCGCCCCTCGACGAATCAGCAGGAACAGCAGCGAGATGGCGCCGATGGAGAGCGCAAGCACCGACCACGCCAGAGCGCCGATCATCTCCGCGTTCCAGCGCACCTGCATCGTCTCCAGCGCCCATGCGGCGGGCAACGTCACCAGGAATGCGGCACCGAATTGCACCACCGTGCCCACACGCAGATCGAAGTGCGAGCAAAAGCGTTTCTGGTACAGCGTACCGGCCGTAATCGCAACCAGACTGAGCACGCACAGCGCGATCACCCCCACCCCGACGCCGCGTACGCCCACCTTGTTGGCCACCACCAGGCCGACCCCGATGAAGCCGCACAGCAGCCCCAGCCATTGACGGCGCGACACAGGTTCACCGACAACACGCGCGAAAAGCGCGGTCAGAAGCGGTTGAATGCCAACGATCAATGCCGCCAACCCTGCGGGCGCCCCGTGTTTGATCGCCGCCCAGACACCACCGAGATACACCGCCTGAATCAGAATGCCGGAGATCGCGAGATGCGCAATTAACGGCCAGTCAATGCGCTCGGCGCGAACTGTCGTCACCTCGCGGACATTCCCCTCCAGCCCATGCCGCATCGGCCACGGCGTGCGCGTCAACCACATGATCGGCAACATCACCACTAGCGTGCAACCGTAGCGCCAGGTAAGAAACGTCAGCGGTTCGGCATTGGGCATGCCGTACTTGGCCACGATGAATCCCGTGCTCCAGATCAGCACGAACCACCACGGCATGGTCGCCGTCCAGATGGCCATTCGCCCGCTCCTCGTCGATTCAACAGCGGCGGGATGGGATGTAGGGGACGGGTTCATTCGAGGCTCACTCATGCGTACATCCCGCCTGACGACGCGCGATCTTCGCCACGGCTGCTCCAGTTGATCCGGGCGAACTGGCTGGCAAGCCGGATCGTTGCAAAGTGCGCCGCCACGGTCTGCCCGATGTCGCGTCCGTAGCCTCCTGCCATCGCTATCGCGACCGGCAAACCGCGCTCTGCGCACGCCGTCAGCACTCGATGGTCGCGTGCGAGCAGGCCGTCGTGCGTGAGCGCGAGGCGTCCGAGACGGTCATTTTCCAGCGGATCGGCGCCGGCAAGATAGATCGCGAGTGTCGGCGTGAATTGCGCAAATAAGTCAGTGAGCGCGTGGCCGAGCGCGACGAGGTATTCGTCGTCGCCGCAGCCATCGGGCAATGCCACGTCGAGATCGCCGGTCGCCTTGTGAAAAGGGTAGTTGTGCTCGCCGTGCAGCGACAGCGTAAAGACACTCGGGTCGTGCTCGAAGATGGCAGCGGTGCCGTTACCCTGATGCACATCGAGGTCGATGATCGCCACGCGTGTGCCCGGTCCGAGTTCCGCTTGCATCGCGCGGGCCGCCACGGCGGCATCGTTGAAGACACAGAAGCCCTCACCTCGGTCAGCGTAGGCATGATGCGTGCCCCCGGCAAGGTTGGCCGCCACGCCGTCGATCAGGGCCGCACGGCACGCGGCGACCGTTGCGCCGGCCGAGCGACGCGACCGTTCGACCATCTGCAGCGACCAGGGAAACCCGATACTGCGCTGCTCTTTCGGATCCAGCTCACCTGCACCTACTCGTGCGACGTACTCAGCCGAATGGACACGACCGAGCATCGTATCGTCAGCAGGCAACGCTTCGGCGAGCTCGACCTGGGGTAATTCACGCGCAACGCGCTCGCGCAAGCGCGCGTACTTTTCCATAGGGAACCGGTGACCCGGCGGCAATGGCAGGACGAAATGATCGCTGTAGAACGCTTGCATCGATGCAGGTGGCCGACGGTGATGGCGCGCGAAAAGCGTTGAATGACAGCGGCACTGGCGAACGGCAATCGCGAAGCCTTCCTCTAAACGAGGGTCGGTAACATGCGCGTAGCCGTCCTGCCAGTGCCGGAACTCATCGATATTACCATCGCCCGACAAGGGACGCGGGGCGCCAGAATGGTGCAAATCGATGGGGTAAATTCGGTGCAAAGCCGCATCCACCAACGATTTGCCACGGATGACAGATTCGCCGCAACGCGGTGTCACATCGTCGCCACGGGATCCCAAGCTTTTGATTTCTTAAGTCTTTATTGAATTTGTGCGCCGCACAAAAATAGCTTGACAGTCACAAAAATATCTCTACACTTGCAATTGTGCGATGCACAAAAGAAATCGCACCGAATTTGAGAAGGCCCCAACCGTGGTTTCACCGCCATAAGGTGAGAACCAACGAGCGAACACGGAGTGGGTCCATATGCTGTGTAAGACACCATAGGAGAACGCCATGTCGTTTCTGACCCCCGAGCAACTCGCTGCCGCCCACAAAGCCAATCTGGAAACCCTCTTCGGTCTGACCAACAAAGCCTTCGAAGGCGTTGAGAAGCTGGTCGAGCTGAACCTGCAAGCCGTGAAGGCATCGCTGGCCGAGACCGCCTCGACCGCACAGAAGGCTTTCGCAGTGAAGGACGCCCAGGAGCTGCTCGCCCTGCAAGCCAACCTGGTTCAGCCGGCTGCCGAGAAGGCACTCGCTTACGGCCGTCACCTGTATGAAATCGCTTCGTCGACGCAAGCCGAAGTGACCAAGGTCGCCGAAGCCCAACTGGCGGAAGGCTCGCACAACGTGCAAGCCCTGTTCGACAATCTGGCCAAGAACGCCCCGGCCGGTTCGGAGTCGGCAGTTGCGCTGGCCAAGTCGGCACTGTCCGCCGCCAACAGCGCGTTCGACAGCGTGCAGAAGGCAACCAAGCAAGCCGTTGAAATCGCCGAAACGAACTTCGCTGCTGCGACCAGCGTCGCCTCGAAGGCTGCGGCTCAGGCTTCGCGTGCTGCCACTGCCAAGAAGTAATCGATAGCGCCCCTGCATTGAGGAGGGACGCCCTCCGCAAGTCACCATCGTTGTAGCGGTGGCCCGAGCGGAAGCCACGCCCAGTTGTCTCCTCGGTACCGCAGGTACCTTTCGGACCCGGCCTTGCGCCGGGTTTTCTTTTGGGTGTGCGATGCGATCGCCATGTCGTCGAATGACCGAACCGCCCTGCGCCCCTCCCCCCCCCCGGCACACTCATCGCACAATAAAAAACCGTCACCCCGGATTGGGATGACGGTTTTTTCACGCTGCCATCGGCAGTCCTCCCGCGCTTGCGAGGAGAACTATGTGGCATGGACGCGTTTCACCGTCCCGCAATCGCCCGTCACTGCATGAGCGGGCGATGCGTTCTGGCATTCACGCCAAATTACTTCTTGCGCGGCGGCGGAACGTCGGTGCAGACACCTTCATAGATCTCGGCGGCCATACCGACCGACTCAGCCAACGTCGGGTGCGGGTGAATCGTCTTGCCGATATCGACCGCATCTGCGCCCATCTCGACTGCCAGGCACAGTTCGCCGATCAGATCGCCCGCATGCGTGCCGACGATGGCGCCACCCACGATGCGATGCGTCTCTTCGTCGAACAGCACCTTGGTGAAGCCTTCGTCACGACCGTTGGCAATGGCGCGGCCCGACGCTGCCCACGGGAACACGGCCTTGCCATACTTCACGCCTTCGGCCTTCAACTGGTCTTCGGTCTTGCCAGCCCAAGCCACTTCCGGATCGGTGTATGCCACCGACGGGATCTGGATCGCGTCGAAGTAGGCCTTCTCACCTGCGGCCGCCTCAGCGGCAACGTGCGCTTCGTGCACGGCCTTGTGCGCAAGCATCGGCTGACCGACGATATCGCCGATCGCGAAGATGTTCGACACGTTGGTACGCATCTGCTTGTCCACCGAGATGAACCCGCGATCGCCGACCACCACGCCTGCCTTCTCCGCACTGATCTTCTTACCGTTCGGGCTACGGCCCACGGCAACCAGCACGAGATCGTAGCGCTGCGGTTCGGCCGGCGCCGCTTCACCTTCGAACTTCACGTAGATACCATCGGCCTTCGCCTCGGCACCCACGGTCTTGGTCTTGAGCATGACGCGACCAAAGCGCTTCGCGTTCATCTTCTCCCAGACCTTGACCAGATCGCGGTCGGCACCTTGCATCAGACCGTCGAGCATTTCCACGACGTCGATCTCGGAGCCCAATGCGCTATAGACCGTCGCCATTTCCAGACCGATGATGCCACCACCGATGACGAGCATCTTCTTCGGCAACTGACGCAATTCCAACGCGCCAGTCGAATCGACGATGCGCGGATCTTCCGGCAGGAACGGCAGCTTCACGGCTTGCGAACCCGCGGCGATGATCGCCTGAGCGAATTTCACCACGCGCTTGGCCCCGTCCTTGTCGACCACTTCGACGTGGTTGGCATCGAGGAATGCACCGACACCATGGACGACCTCGACCTTGCGCATCTTGGCCATTCCGGCCAGACCACCGGTCAGCTTGCCGACAACGCTTTCCTTGTAAGCACGCAGTTTATCGAGATCGACTTCCGGCTTCGCGAACGAGATGCCGTGATGGCCGAGCGACTGCGCTTCTTCAAGCACCGCCGCCGTATGCAGCAACGCCTTCGACGGAATACAGCCGACGTTCAGACACACGCCGCCGAGCGTTGCGTAACGCTCAACCAGCACCGTCTTTCGGCCCAGGTCAGCACTGCGGAACGCTGCGGAGTAACCGCCGGGGCCTGCGCCCAGCACAAGCACTTCACACTCGATATCGGCGCCGCCGGTATGCTGTGCGGCGACCGGTGCCGGGGCACTCGCTGCAGCGGGGGCGGCTGCCGGCGCAGCCGGAGCAGGCGCGGCGGCCGGTGCGGCTGCAGGAGCCGCCGGCTTGGCCGCTGCTGCGTCTTCGGCTTCGACGATGGCAATCAGCGTACCTTCGCTGGCCTTGTCGCCCACCTTGATCTTGACTTCCTTGACCGTGCCCGCCACTTCGGACGGCACTTCCATGGAAGCCTTGTCGGATTCCAGCGTAATGAGCGACGCATCCTTGGCGATCTTGTCGCCGGGCTTGATCATCACTTCGATGACATCCACGCCCTCTGCGCCGATATCCGGCACCTTGACTTCAATGAGACTCATGCGGGGTCTCCCTGTCGCATTTATGACTTGATGGTGGTATCGATCGGAAACGCATGCACCTGAAACGGGCCAGCCGAACTCTTATCGAATTCTGCGCCCGCCTTGACGCCCGCCTCGGCGATGGCACGTGCGCTCAGATCCTGGTCGTAGAGGGCATACATGGCGCCGAGCGCGAAATTACGCCCCGACCCGATGCCCCAGAACCGATCGAAAACAAACACTTCCCGGTAGGAATAGACCCCGTAGATTCCGGTCGGATTCGCGATCACGCTGGTGATCTGCGACGACTCGTACGGGTCGTCTTCCTCTTCCTTCGTGTTGAGGAAATACTCTTCCTTGAGCTTCTGGTGGACGCGGCAGAACGTGCGAAAGACTTCGTCGCGGGAATGCAGACGACATTCGTCCGCCATGCCGGAGAGAATAGCGCGCATGACCGGAAAGTGCGCTGTCGTGCCGGCCAGACCGACATACGAATCGCCCACAAGAAAGACCTTGCGGTTCTCTTCGTACGATTGCGAAAGCCGCGTATCGCCGAACGTGACGAGCGAATCGGCGGCAATGGCGATCTCACCTGCCTTCTTGACGACTACCACGGTGGTCATGTTGCCCTCCCCGTCCAGAATCCTGAAGCGTGCGCGAGGGCCGCTGGCGCATTGATACGCTACCGGCGGCCCGTGCCCATTACAGCATCGCGCGACGGAAGTCCGCCAACAGTTGACCCAGGTAGGCGTTGAAGCGAGCGGCTTCCGCGCCATCGATCACACGGTGATCGTAGGACAGCGACAGCGGCAACGTCAGCTGCGGCAGGAACTGTTGCTTACCTTCGTCCCACACCGGCTTCTGGTACGAACGCGACAGACCCAGAATCGCCACTTCCGGCGCATTGATGATCGGCGTGAACGTCGTACCGCCGATACCGCCGAGCGATGAAATCGAGAAGCAACCACCTTGCATCTGATCCGGCTTCAGCTTGCCCTCGCGAGCGAGCTTCGCCAGTTCCGACGTTTCGCGAGCGATCTCGAAGACACCCTTCTTGTCTGCGTCGCGAACGACCGGCACCACGAGGCCATTCGGCGTATCGGCTGCGAAACCAATGTGGAAATACTGCTTGAAGACCAGATTGTCGCCGTCGAGGCTGGCGTTGAACGTCGGGAACTTCTTCAAAGCCAGCACGCAAGCCTTGATCACGAACGCAAGCATCGTCACCTTGATGCCGGCCTTCTCGTTTTCCTTGTTCAATTGCACGCGGAACGCTTCGAGCTCGCCGATATCCGCTTCGTCGTTGTTCGTGACGTGCGGGATCATCACCCAGTTACGATGCAGGTTCGCGCCGGAGATCTTCTTGATGCGCGAGAGCGCCTTCGGTTCGACCGGACCGTACTTCGAGAAGTCGACCTTCGGCCACGGCAGCAGATTCAGCTCGCCACCACCTGCCGGCGCAGCGCCGCCAGCCGTCGGGCGATTACCTGCGAGCGCGCTCTTGACGAAATTACGCACGTCTTCGACCACCACGCGGCCCTTGGGACCGGTGCCCTTCACTTGCGTGACATCCACACCAAGTTCGCGGGCAAACTTGCGCACGGAGGGGCTTGCGTGGCTGATAGGCTGACTACCCGAGGCGGCAGGTGCTGCAGCGACCGGCGCAGGCGCCGGAGTTGCGGCGGGTGCCGGTGCGGACGCCTGCGCTGCCGGCGCGGGCGCAGCAGCAGGTGCGGCTGCCTTCGCCGATGCAGCAGGTGCCGCCGCTGCGGCGCCTTCGAGCACCAGAATCAGCGAGCCTTCGGAGACCTTGTCGCCGACGTTCACCTTCAATTCCTTCACAACGCCAGCGGCCGGGCTCGGCACATCCATCGACGCCTTGTCCGACTCCAGCGTCACCAGCGATTGCTCGGCCGTCACGGTGTCGCCCACCTTGACCAGCACTTCGATCACGGGCACATCGTCGTAGCCACCGATATCCGGCACCTTCACGTCGATCTTGCTCGTGCCACCGGTCGCCTGCGGCGCCGCCGGCGCGGCAGCCGGTGCAGGCGCTGCGGCAGGTGCTGCCGGTGCGGCTTGCGGTGCAGCAGCAGGCGCAGGTGCTGCGGCACCATTGGTTTGCGCGCCCGAGCCGTTCGCCGTCTCGAGCGTCAGAATGACGGAACCTTCGGATACTTCGTCGCCAACCTTCAGGCTAAGCGCCTTGATGACGCCGGCGGCCGGGCTCGGCACATCCATGGTGGCCTTGTCCGACTCCAGCGTGATCAGGGCCTGCTCGGCGTCGATCTTGTCGCCCGCCTTCACCAGCACTTCGATTACGGGCAAGTCCTTGAAGTCACCGATATCGGGGACTTTCACTTCGATCACTTGACTCATTTTCCACAGTCTCCTCGAGGCTGCGCTTGACATGCAGCATGCGCCCGCCTGCCGCTGGGGGGCGGCCGACAGGCGCTCGCTGCATGCAGCGGCCTTTAGACGGTCATCGGGTTGGGTTTATTCGGATCCAGGTTGTACTTGGCGATGGCTTCGGCAACCTTGCTTGCCGGTAGCGTGCCTTCGTCGGCCAGTGCCTTGAGCGCCGCAACCGTGACCCAGTTACGATCCACCTCGAAGAAGTGACGCAGCTTTTCACGCGTATCCGAGCGACCATAACCGTCGGTACCCAGGACCACATAGCGGCCGCGGACGAACGGACGAATCTGATCTGCGTAGGTACGGATGTAGTCGGTCGATGCAATGACCGGACCACGCGTTTCATTGAGGCACTTCTCAACGTGCGACAGGCGCGCCGTCTCGGTCGGGTGCAGCAGGTTGTGACGCGTGACGTCGTTGCCTTCGCGGGCCAGTTCCGTGAAGCTCGGACAGCTCCACAGGTCCGACTCGACGCCCCAATCGTTCTTGAGCATTTCAGCGGCGGCAATCACTTCGTTGAAGATCGTGCCCGAACCCAGCAGCTGCACGCGCGGTGCCTTGCTGTTGTCCGTACCACGACGGAAGGCGTACATACCCTTCAGGATGTCCTGCTCCACGCCTTCCGGCATGGCCGGGTGTGCGTAGTTCTCGTTCATCACCGTCAGGTAGTAATACACGTCTTCCTGATCCTGCACCATGCGACGCAGGCCGTCCTGAACGATCACAGCGAGTTCATACGCGAACGTCGGATCGTAGGGCAGGCAATTCGGGATCGACGATGCCCACAGCAGCGAGTGACCGTCTTCGTGCTGAAGACCTTCGCCGTTCAGCGTCGTACGACCGGCCGTGCCGCCCACGAGGAAACCACGAGCGCGCATGTCGCCAGCAGCCCACGCCAGATCGCCGATACGCTGGAAGCCGAACATCGAGTAGAAGATATAGAACGGGATCATCGTCTCGCCGTGCGTCGAGTACGACGTCGCAGCTGCGATCCAGTCGCACATACCGCCAGCTTCATTGATGCCTTCCTGCAGAATCTGACCGTTTTCAGATTCCTTGTAGAACATCAGTTGATCCTGATCCTGCGGGATGTAGCGCTGACCGACCTGGCTCCAGATACCGATCTGGCGGAACAGACCTTCCATACCGAAGGTGCGCGACTCGTCCGGCACGATCGGCACAATGCGCTGACCCAGCGCCTTGTCCTTGAGCAGCACGTTGAGAATACGCACGAATGCCATCGTCGTCGAAATCTCACGGCCTTCGGCGGTCGCCTTGAGCAGTGCATCGAACGCGTTCAGTGCCGGCACCGGCAGCGAGGCAGCCTTGGTACGGCGCTGCGGCAGATAGCCGCCGAGTTCCATACGGCGAGCGCGCATGTACTCCAGTTCCTTCGAACCATCCTCGAACTTGAGGTACGGCACGTCGGCAATCTGATCGTCCGAAATCGGCAGCTTGAACTGGTCGCGGAACTTCTTGAGCGACTCCACCGGCATCTTTTTCTGCTGGTGGGTGATGTTCATGGCCTGACCGGCTTCACCCATGCCATAGCCCTTGATGGTCTTGGCCAGAATGACGGTCGGCTGACCCTTGTGGGTCGTCGCAGCCTGATACGCGGCGTAGATCTTGTGCGGATCGTGACCACCACGGTTCAGCGCCCAGATGTCCTCATCCGACCAGTCGGCCACCATGGCCTTCAATGCCGGCGTATTGAAGAAATGCTCGCGAACGAAAGCGCCGTCCTTGGACTTGTACGTCTGATATTCGCCGTCCACGCATTCCATCATGCGCTTCATGAGCAAGCCCTGCTTGTCGCGGGCCAGCAGCGAATCCCAGCGGCTACCCCAGATCACCTTGATCACGTTCCAGCCGGCACCACGGAATTCGGATTCGAGTTCCTGAATGATCTTGCCGTTACCGCGCACCGGACCGTCCAGGCGCTGCAGGTTGCAGTTGATCACGAACACGAGGTTGTCGAGTTGCTCGCGACCGGCCATGCCGATAGCGCCCAGCGATTCCGGCTCATCCGTCTCACCGTCGCCGAGGAACGCCCAGACCTTGCGGCCTTCGGTCTTCACGATGGAGCGCGACTCGAGGTACTTCATGAAGCGCGCCTGGTAGATCGCCATGATCGGACCCAGCCCCATCGACACCGTCGGGAATTGCCAGAAGTCCGGCATCAGCCACGGGTGCGGATACGACGACAGACCGCCGCCGTCCACTTCCTGACGGAAGTTCTCGAGCTGGGTCATTTCGAGACGGCCCAGCAGGAACGCGCGGCTGTACACGCCCGGCGACGAGTGACCCTGGACGAACACCAGGTCACCACCGTGCTTGTCGGACGGCGCATGCCAGAAGTGGTTGAAACCAACGTCGTAAAGCGTTGCGGCCGAGGCGAACGAGGCGATATGGCCGCCGACGTTCGTGTCCTTACCGGCACGCAGCACCATCGCGATCGCATTCCAGCGGGTGTACGAGCGAATCGTGTGCTCGACGTCCTGATCGCCCGGAATACGGGCTTGCTGGTCGACGGGGATGGTGTTGATGTAGGGGGTGTTTGCCGAGAACGGGTGATGCTCACCGTTGATGCGAGCGAACTCGATCAGCTTCTCGAGCAGGTAGTGCGCGCGCTCCGGGCCTTCGGCAGCCAGCACGCCTTCGAGCGAGGCCAGCCATTCTTGCGTTTCTTGGGGATCGGCGTCCGCAGGGGATACGATCTTCAGGGCTTCTTCAGGTACGGCGGACATGGTGTCTCCTTGTCTGTCGTTAGCGGGTTGGCATTAATGGTCGTAACCCGCTTCATGGACGGGCCTACCGGCATTTTTACCGGGGCATTGTACGAAGGATATTCCCGCCTTCGCAAGCGAAATTTCAGATTACGATAGCAATTTTCATAATGCGGAATTCTGCTGCAGTGCACATAAAATCAAAGGGTTGCCGGCCCCATCAGATCACGAATATCGAGCGTACCGATCGGTCTTGAGAGGACTTTGAGCGGCATTCTTACCGAAAAGATCGGACACTTCCGAAAAGCAGCGCTCGACCGACTATGACAGCGGGAAACGGGCTGGCCTGCGCTACAATCTCGCCATGCTTTCGCCACGCCTCGCAAACTCCTCCCCGCCGTCCCGGTCCGCTGCTACGCCAGCCCGCTCCAACCGTTGGTTGCAGGGGTTTGCGGAGTCGCATTACTACTTGCTGGTGCCGCTCGTCTCCATTGTGATCTTCCTCGTGGTGATGAGCTTGATCCTGTGGAGTCTGAACCGCCGGGAAACGGAGCAGCAGCAGGACACCCTGTATCGGAACGTCGCATGGGCGCAGCAGCAGATCCGTCTTAACATGCTGGCCATCCAGGACCAGATCAGTTCCCTTGCGCGCGACACGGCTGCCAAACCTCAGGATGTCGCGCACTTCCAGAACACGGCTAGCGAGTTGATGCAGAATCATGCGGATATCGTCTTCATGAACTGGCTCGACGCGTCGCAGCGACCGAAATGGGCCGTCCCCGCCGACTCCCCGTTCGCCTCGCGCCTGCAAGGCTCGGCGCAACACCCGATGGAGGACGAACTCCTCGTGGCGTTTCGCGCGGCGCGCGACTCCCGACGCTCCGCCTATTCCACCCTGATCTACGACGCCTCCGGGGCGAGCTACATCGTCGTGCAGGTGCCGGTATTACGGGAACGAGAGTTTCTCGGCACCATCAGCGCGGTCTATTCGGTCGAAGGACTACTGATCCACGAACTACCGCAGGAACTGGGCGACAAGTTCAAGGTGTCGTTCATCGACACGCATAACAACGAGCTCGCCACGACCTCCACCCGACCGCCGTTGCCTCGCGACGTCTCCTACGAACTGCTGCTCGATCCGCCGGGACATAGTCTCGCGGTGCGGATCTACTCGTATCCAGCCGTCGGTAACTTCGTCAACAACACGCTGGTATGGCTGATCGCGGGGCTGTCCTGCTTCGTGCTGTGGAGCCTCTGGAGCCTGTGGCGGCACACTCGCCAGCGATTCGAGGCACAGCAGGCGCTGTTCAATGAGACGTCTTTCCGACGAGCGATGGAGAACTCCATCGTGATCGGGATGCGAGTGCTCGACCTTCAGGGTCACATCACCTACGTGAACCCGGCGTTTTGCCGCATGACGGGCTGGGACGAGCCCGATCTCATGAATCGTGCACCGCCCTATCCGTACTGGCCCAAAGACGATATCCACGAAATGCAACGCCGCATCGATATGACGCTGCGTGGCAAAGCGCCGTCTCATGGCTTTGAAATTCGGGTGCAGCGCAAGGACGGTACGATTTTCTACGCGCGCATGTTCGTCTCGCCGCTCGTGGATGCTCACGGTCGCCAGACCGGCTGGATGTCCTCGCTCACGGACATCAGCGAACCCAAGCGGGCGCGCGAAGAACTCGCCGCCGCCCACGAACGATTCACAACGGTGCTGGAAAGCCTTGATGCCTCGGTGTCGGTGCTCGCCGTCGACAAGGCCGAACTGCTCTTTGCAAACCGCTATTACCGGCAATTGTTCGGCACTCGCCCGGAGGGCCATCTCGAATTGTCCGGCGGCGGCGAACTGTCACCGACATCGCTCGACCACATCGACATGGTCGACGCGTTTGCCGGACTGCCCGCAGCGTCGCTGACCGATACGGCCGCAGAAACGCAGGAAATCTACCTGCCCACGCATCAGAAATGGTTCGAAGTCCGACGACAATACATCCAATGGGTCGACGGACACCTCGCGCAGTTGCAGGTGGCGACGGACATTACAGCGCGACGCCACGCGGAAGAACTGGCCCGACAGGAAGAAGAACGCCTGCAATTTACGGGACGTTTGACGACGATGGGCGAAATGGCCTCCTCGCTCGCACACGAGCTGAACCAGCCGCTTGCCGCCATCAACAATTACTGCATGGGCACCGCCGCACTGGTGCGCGCGGGCCGCACGTCGCCAGAAACCTTACTGCCTGCGCTCGAAAAAACGTCTCAGCAAGCCGTGCGGGCTGGCATGATCATCAAGCGGATTCGCGCATTCGTGAAGCGTAGCGAACCGAAACGTCAACCGTCATCGATCTATGAGATCGTGGCAGATGCCGTGGGCCTCGCCGAGATCGAGGCGCGCAAGCGCCGCATTCGCATCGTCACCGAGCTTCCGGCAGGACTGCCACAGATCAACGTCGACCCGGTGCTGATCGAACAGGTCCTGATGAACCTGCTCAAGAACGCGGCGGAGGCCATGCACGGCTATACGCCGCCGCCCGGTCAGCGACGCGATCCGACCGTGCGCCTGCACGTGGAAAGACGAGACAAATCCGTCGAATTCCAGGTATCCGATCACGGGCCCGGCGTCGACGAAGCGACTATCGAACGACTGTTTGAACCGTTCTTTAGTACTAAGTCGGACGGCATGGGCATGGGCCTGAATATTTGCCGTTCGATCATCGAATCGCATCACGGCCGTCTGTGGGTAGAAAACAATGAAATCGACGGCGTGCGGAATGGTTGTACTTTTTGTATTCTGTTACCGTTAGAAAGCGATACGACATCCGGATCCGGGGGAGGACTATGACGACACCCAATATCAATACCGATCAAGAAACCGTCTTTGTCGTCGATGACGACGAGGCTGTCCGCGACTCGCTTCGCTGGCTTCTCGAAGCCAATGGGTATCACGTGCGAGGCTTTGGCAGTGCTGACGATTTTCTTCAGTTCTGCGGCGACGTGACCCAGAGCAATCGCCCCAACAACCTCGTGGGCTGTCTGATCCTCGATGTCCGCATGCCGGGCATGAGTGGTCTTGAGCTCCAGGACGCGTTGATCGAGCGAAACATCAACCTTCCGATCATCTTCGTGACAGGGCATGGCGACGTGCCGATGGCCGTCGAGACGATGAAAAAGGGCGCGATGGATTTCATCGAAAAGCCGTTCGACGAAGCCGAACTTCGTTTGCAAGTCGAAAAGATGCTGTCGAAGGCCCGCCAGGAAGCCAGCAGCCATCGGGAACAGCAAGCGGCAGAGGAACTGCTGAGAAAGCTCACCAGCCGCGAGCATCAGGTGCTGGAACGCATTATTGCCGGCCGTCTGAACAAGCAGATCGCCGACGATCTCGGTATCAGCATCAAAACGGTCGAAGCGCATCGCGCCAACATCATGGAAAAGCTGAACGTCAACACCGTTGCCGATCTGCTTCGTCTCGCGCTGTCGAAGCGTTCGAGCGGCTCACCCCGCCCCTGAGTCAGTCGCAGTCTTGACTGCCGTTGCATGAACGGCGCCGCGCTCATTCGTTGACCGGCGTCTGATTTGGCAGCACCGACGGGCGCATCAGCCGCCCGTCGCTCCCTTCCGCGCTTCCACGTGCTTGCCGCGCTTGTCCTGCCGGGACGGCCGACAGCCCTCTCCCGCCTGCCCCATCGCGCCGCTATAATACGGTCTTTGCTCATGTCACCCACGTGACTGGCGCTGCTCCATCCGGCCTGCGGGCCTGCCCCCATCCTTCATACGACATCCACGCATCATGACTGCCACCCTCATCGACGGCAACGCCCTCGCCAAACGCATTCGCGCCGAAGTCGCCACGCGCGCCGCCGCCCTCACTGCCCGTGGCCACCAGCCAGGCCTCGCCGTGGTCCTCGTTGGTGAGGATCCTGCCAGTCAGGTCTATGTGCGCAACAAGGTCAAGGCATGCGAAGACAATGGCCTGTATTCGTCGCTCGATCGCTACCCGGCAGACCTGACGGAAAGCGCCCTGCTCGCGCGTATCGATGAATTGAACCGCGATCCGAAGATCAACGGCATTCTCGTGCAACTGCCGCTGCCCAAGCACATCGACAGCCACAAGGTGCTCGAAGCCATTGCACCGGAAAAAGACGTCGATGGCTTCCACGTGTCGAACGCTGGCGCGCTGATGACCGGCGCACCGCTCTTCCGCCCGTGCACGCCTTATGGCTGCATGAAGATGCTTGAATCGGTGGAATTCCCGCTGCGTGGCGCGGTCGCCGTCGTGATTGGCGCATCGAACATCGTGGGCAAGCCGATGGCCATGATGCTGCTTCAGGCAGGTGCGACCGTCACGATTTGCAACAGCAAGACTCGCGATCTGGCCGCACACACCCGCAACGCCGACGTGATCGTGGCTGCCGTGGGCAAGCGCAACATCGTCACCGCAGACATGGTCAAACCGGGTGCTGCGGTCATCGACGTGGGCATGAATCGTGACGACGAAGGTAAATTGTGCGGCGACGTCGACTTCCAGGGCGTCAAGGAAGTGGCAGGCTTTATCACGCCGGTTCCCGGCGGCGTTGGCCCCATGACCATCACCATGCTGCTGGTCAATACGATCGAAGCCGCAGAGCGCGCGCTGGGCTGATCATCGATCACCGGCACGATATCGCTGCATGGCAGGGCGCGCACGACCGAGCGGTCGTGTGCGCCCTTTTCATTGGGGCTCAAAACGGTCCACAGGTTTTGACGACGAAATATCCGGCAATTGCATCGGAACATCCCGAAAAACACGCCTGCGGCGAGTGACAAATTGCGCGCCCACCTCAACGCCTTTTGTATCTGCTTTGCCGAAAATCCATACAAAACAAGGTTTGGCAGCGTTTTCCCGCCGATTGTCACCAATCGCTTCGGTTGAAAAAAACGACTGGAAAATTCGACAGGTTGCCCCCACACTCTTCGTAAGCCCCTTCAAGTGGATAACGAACGCATGAATACGCCGCAAACCAATCCTCTTCTCGATATCGAAGGACTTCCGCGTTTTGCCGAAATCCGCCCGGAACACGTCACGCCTGCCGTTGACGTGCTGCTCGAGCAGGCACGCGCAGCGGTGGACCGGGCAGCAGATCCCACTACGCCGGCGACCTGGGCCAATATTCTCGACGCCGTGGAAGACGGCACCGAAGGTCTGGGCCGCGCGTGGGAGATCGTCGGACACCTTAACGCCGTGGCCGACACGCCTGAGCTGCGCGCGGCTTATAGCGAGAATCTGCCCCGCGTGACAGAGTTTTCGGCAAGCGTTGGCCAGAACCTCGCGCTGTTTGATAAGTACAAGGCGATCGCCGCTGGGACGGAGTTTGCCGGGCTCTCGTCCGCGCGCAAGAAAATCCTCGACAACGAGATGCGCGGCTTCCGGTTGGGTGGCGCAGAACTCCCCGAGGACCAGAAACCACGATTTGCCGAGATTCAGGAAGCGCAAGCCGATCTGGCCAAGCGTTTTTCCGACCACGTGCTCGACGCCACCAACAAGTTTTCTCTCGTCATCACCGATGAGCAGGAAATTGCCGGCCTGCCAGACGACGACAAGGCTGCCGCACGTGCGGCTGCGGAGCGCGATGGCGTTGAAGGATGGAAATTCACGCTGCATTTCCCATCGTATTTCCCGGTCCTTCAGTACGCAGACAATCGCGCTCTGCGGGAAAAGCTCTATCTCGCGAACGTGACTCGTGCCTCAGAGCTCGGCCCCAAGTTTGGTGAGGGCGACGCGGGTTGGGACAATACCGGTATCGTCGTCGAGCAGTTGGCGCTGCGTCGAGAAGAGGCGCAAATGCTCGGCTTCAAGAATTACGCCGAGGTATCGCTCGAACCGAAGATGGCCGAATCGCCGGCACAAGTCCTTGAGTTCCTCGAAGATCTCGCACGCCGCGCGCGTCCCTATGCCGAACAGGATTGGGAAGCGCTTCAGGCTTTTGCCGCCAAGGCGCTCGGCATCGACAAACTGCAACCTTGGGACACCGCTTACGCGTCGGAGAAACTGCGTCAGGAGCGTTACGCCTTCTCGGAAACGGAAGTTCGCCAATACTTCCCCCTGCCCAAAGTACTGGACGGTCTGTTCCGTGTCGCCGGCACTTTGTTCGGCGTCACGATCCGCCCGCAAGACGCCGAAACCTGGCACCCGGACGTGCGCTTCTTCCGCATCGAACGCGATGGGGAACTGGTCGCGCAGTTCTACATGGACCTGTTCGCTCGCGAAGGCAAACGCGGCGGCGCATGGATGGACAGCGCCCGTACGCGCAAGCGCCTGCATGATGGCTCGCTGCAAACGCCTGTCGCCTATCTCGTCTGCAATTTCCCGGCACCGGTTGGTGACAAGCCTGCATTACTGCCGCACGACGACGTCATCACGCTGTTCCACGAATTCGGCCACGGCCTGCATCACATGCTGACGCAGGTCGAAGATGCCGGTGTCGCAGGCATCAACGGTGTCGAATGGGATGCGGTGGAGTTGCCGTCGCAGTTCATGGAGAACTTCTGCTGGGAATGGGATGTGCTCGAACACATGACGGCACATGTCGAAACCGGCGCTCCGTTGCCTCGCGAGCTGTTCGACAAGATGATCGCGGCACGCAATTTCCAGAGCGGATTGATGATGCTGCGTCAGATCGTCTTCTCCGACTTCGATATGCACCTGCACTATGACTTCGATCCGCGCGGCAAGGAGTCTGTGCTCGAGGTTGCACGCCGCATCAACGATCGTTTGCATGTGACGCCACAGGCAGAGTTTTCGCGTTGGCCGAACACGTTCAGCCATATCTTCGCCGGCGGTTATGCGGCAGGGTATTACAGCTACAAGTGGGCAGAAGTACTGTCCGCAGATGCTTACTCGGCGTTCGAAGAAGCAGCCAAAGTCAGTGGATCGGTACTGGATACCGCGACCGGTGCGCGCTACCGCGATGAGATTCTTGCTGTGGGCGGAAGCCGGGAGGCCATGGAGTCGTTCGTTGCCTTCCGCGGCCGCGCTCCGCAAGTGGATGCGCTGCTTCGCCATAGCGGTATGTCGGCAAGCTGACACTCGGCGAGCGTATCGATGAAAAACGGGCGTCTGACGAAAGTCGACGCCCGTTTTGCGTTCCGCACATGAGGAGAGCAAGCAGCTTCGTACAGGGTTGTGCTTTTCACTCACGCACGAAGCTCACACAGACGCCTTACCACCGCCCAGTCAGCACACTTGTGTCTACGATCGTGTCGCCGCCAGTTTGCTGCAAGCGCCACACTCCCTTACCGTGCACGCTGCCCTTAGCTATCGTCGTCACATCCGTTGGGGCGCCAGACGTAGCTATGCGTTTCCTTATCCAGGCATCTGGCCGCCTGAAATCGAACGGTACAGCCGTTCTCGTACGTCCGGGTGCATTCGCCGTTAATACATTGAGTCTGCATTCGCACCACCTGCCCCGTCGGGATCCGGCATTGCGTCGGCGCCGCCTGTACCGCTTTGGGCGGCGGTAAACGCCGTCCCGCACGTTGCCCGCTATCGAACCAGACCTGAGCGCTCTCCATGGCGCATTGCCCTCCCCGCTGGCAGACCACGAACGCATCCTGCGCGGCGGATTCTTGCGTGTCACCCAACGCGACCCCCACCTCACCGTTGCTGGCACGCACGACAGCCCAATAGGCCGGGCCGTTCCCTGCCATCAGTACGTCGCAACGCCCGCCCCTGCTTCCCGGCGCCAATTGCGTCCGGCACCGATCCAGTGCCGCCACCTTGGCTTTGGCCATCGACGTCTGGTTGGTCACATAGACATAGCGCAATCCATTCGCCGTGCGAAGCCCAGCCACGGCAGAGGCCGCGTATGCCGACACGCTGGTCAAAGGGGTCGCACCGGCAATGCCTGCGGCGCAAAGCAAGAAGAGGCGAAACAACCTGTTCATGACGAAACAGTCGGCCCAGAGTCAGCCATCAACGGAAGCAATAGCGCATCAGACCATACGACAAGCCCGAATGAAGCCGCAAACTAAAGGGGTTTTGCCCGCTTAATAGGCTGCCGATGGGGGTATCAGTCCCGCGCAGCGTGTTTTCGGCGGGGTCACCGCACACGGTCCAACGCGCGAACAATCCGTGGGCCAAATACAAAACAGGCGGTGCATCTTTCGATATCACCGCCTGTCATGACCGGAGAGACCCGATCAGGCATACCGGTATTCCGGCAAGCCCAGGTACCTCAGAACCTGTTAGGTCCCACGTTTGATCCACGCCGACAGGTTATGCGGGCGAAGCGTGTCGTACTCTTCGAACGGCTGGTGAATCCACGGATTCGTCGGCAGGAAATCGACCGCGTAGTCCGGCGCCACCTTCGAGCACGCCTTGTGCCACAGCACCGCCGAACGCACGTCCGTCACCTTCGGGAAACGCTCCTTTAGGTGCTTGCCAACGCGCTCAAGCGTCACGCCGGAATCGACCAGATCGTCGACCAGCAGCACACGGCCCTCAAGCTCGCCGCGCGTGATGGTGATGTACTGAGCGATGTCGAGGTCACCACGAATGGTGCCTTCGGCTTCCCGATACGAACTCGTTGCCAGAATGGCGAGCGGCACGTCGTAGATGCGCGCGAGCTGATCGCCCACGCGCAAGCCACCACGGGCCAGACACAGGATCTTGTCGAACTTCCAGTTGGACTCATAGACCTTGAGCGCCAAGCGCTCGACCAGTCGATGGTATTCGTCCCACGAGACCCAGAGGTTCTTATCGTCGTTTTGGGGCTGATTCATGGTGTGTCTTGCCAGTCCTGCTGTTTTTCAGTTCTTGAAGGGGTGGCGCAAAAGGATCGTTTCGTCACGATCCGGACCCGTCGACACCATATCGATCGGAATACCGCTCACTTCCTCGATACGCTTCAGATAGTTCTGCGCCTGAACCGGCAGTTGATCCCAAGACGTCACGCCCACAGTGCTCTGCGACCAGCCCGGGAAGTCCTCGTACACCGGCTCGCAGCGAGCCACGTCGACCGCACCGCGCGGCAGGATATCCACCGACTTGCCGTCGATCTTGTAGCCCACGCACAGACGCACCGTTTCCAGACCGTCCAGCACGTCGAGCTTCGTCATGCACAGACCCGTCACACCGTTGATCTGGATCGAGCGCTTGAGTGCTGCGGCATCCATCCAGCCCGTGCGGCGCGGACGACCCGTGACCGAACCGAACTCCTTGCCGACCGTTGCCAGTTGCAAACCGATGGCTTCCTGACGAGCGGCGTTATCCGCATCGTACAGTTCGCTCGGGAACGGACCAGCGCCAACGCGCGTGCAATAAGCCTTCGTGATGCCCAGCACATAGTGAAGCTGCTGCGGGCCCACACCGGCACCTGCCGAAGCCGCACCAGCAACGCAGTTGCTGCTCGTCACGAACGGATAGGTGCCGTGATCGATGTCGAGCAACGTGCCTTGGGCACCTTCGAACAGCAGTTTGCCGCCAGCGCGGTTGACGGCGTAAAGCTCTTGAGAAACGTCAGCGATCATCGGACGCAGGCGTTCGGCGTAGCTCAACATCTTATCCAGCGTTTCCTGGAAGTCTACAGCCGGCGCGCCCAGATACTGGGTCAGAACAAAGTTGTGGTAATCGAGGTTTTCGCGCAGACGTTCAGCGAACGTCTTCGGATCGAACAGATCCTGCACGCGCAGCGCACGGCGACCGACCTTGTCTTCGTAGGCCGGGCCGATGCCACGACCGGTCGTGCCGATCTTGCTCGCGCCGCGACGGGCTTCGCGCGCCTGGTCGATGGCAACGTGATACGGGAGGATCAGCGTGCAGGCCTCGGAAATGCGCAGACGGCCACAAACGTTAAGGCCGGCGCTTTCGAGCTCTTCGATTTCCTTGAACAGCGCTTCGGGCGACAGCACGACACCGTTACCGATGTAGCACGTGACGTCCTTGTGCATGATGCCCGACGGAATCAGACGCAGGATGGTCTTCTTACCGCCGATGATGAGCGTATGTCCGGCATTGTGGCCCCCTTGGAAACGCACCACGCCTTGCGCGTGATCGGTCAGCCAGTCGACGACCTTACCCTTACCTTCGTCGCCCCATTGGGTTCCGATAACGACGACGTTGCGTCCCTGATTCAAAGCATTGCCGGACATAACAATAGTTGGTTTGGTTAAAAACGTATTCTACCCGTGTTGGCGCAGGCGAGTGCCGCTTTTTTCAGCGAATTCACCGGGGCGTCACAACCCACTGGCCATCTTTTTCGACGAGGACACGGTCTCCCGTGAATTCCTCGAAATCCTGAGCGTGGCCCGGCAGCATGCGGATTACGACCTCCCCCGCATCGCGCAGGCTGTCGATTTTGGCACGCAAGCCCGGCACATCATCCGCTGGCGCCAAAATCGCGTTACTACGCGCCTCAACTGGCGAAATCGCCGCCAACTCGCGCAAATCGAGCGAAAAACCGGTCGCCGGCCGATCACGACCGAACGCTTGACCAACCTTGTCGTAACGGCCGCCGCGAGCGATGGCGTTGGGAATGCCATCCACGTAGGCGGCGAACATCACACCACTGTGATATTGATAGCCACGCAGATCGGCCAGATCGATCGACAGTACCGCCGGGCCGCCCTGGCCTTGCGATTCCGCCAGATATGCCAGATCGTTCAATGCCGACGTTACGCCGGGCAGGTCCGGCAGAACCTTACGCGCACGAGCGAGTGTTTCGGCCGGCTCACCATACAACGTGGTCAAGCTTAGCAAGGCATCGCGAACATGCTCGGGAAGGTCGCGCGTCAACTCCTGCAACTGAGGCACATCTTTGGTCGCGAGTGCGCCAAACAATTGGCTTTCAATAGCCTCGGCCGCCGGAACCCCCTCCAGCAACGCTTCCAGCACGCCCGCGTGGCAAAGATCGATACGAATCTGTTTCAGGCCAGCCAGTTGCAAGCAGAACAGCAACAATTCCTGAATTTCAAGATCGGCCTCCAGCCCACTGTGACCGAAGATTTCGGCACCGATCTGGAACGGCTCGCGCGTGGCAAGCAGATTACGCGGACGGGTGAACAACACGCTTCCCGCATAGCACAGACGCGTTACGCCCTTCCGGTTCAGCAAATGCGCATCGATCCGCGCGATCTGCGGCGTGATGTCCGCGCGCAGACCCATGGTACGCCCCGAGAGCTGGTCGACGAGCTTGAACGTGCGCAGATCGAGATCATGGCCGGTACCGGTGAGCAGCGACTCGACGTACTCGAGCATCGGCGGCATCACGAGTTCGTAGCCATAGGTACGGAAGCGATCGAGCATGAGACGGCGCAGATCTTCGATCTTGCGCGCCTCGGACGGCAGCACGTCGGCGATATTTTCGGGAAGTAGCCAGTTAGGCATGGGAATTTCGGAATTCAGACGGCGCGCAAAAAGCGCCTTTGATTAATCGATCAGCAACATCAGAACCAGCCCTAGCAGGACAGCGGCCAGGCCGAAGAAACGAATCTGGCCGGACGGCATTTCCGTTATTTTACGAAAACTTTGCCGCCACCGGTCCGGGGCGACAAACGGAAACAGTCCCTCGACGATCAGCATGAGGGCGAAAGCGAGAATGATTGTGCTGCTGGTCACTTGGGGACTCGGCCAAAACGCCACCGCCCGCGATGACGCGGGCGGTGGCAGCTACTCGGATGTCAGAGGCGTTATTTTCCCGCTTTTCCGGCCGGCGCGCCAGCACCACCGGAACCGCGCATAAATCGGAAGAAATCGCTGTTCGGGTCGGCGATGATCACGTCCCTCTTGTCACGGAAGGTCGCCTTGTACGCTTCGAGACTCTGATAGAACTGAGCGAACTGCGGATCACGGCCGAATGCCTGCGCATAGATGCTTGCGGCAGCGGCGTCGCCCTCGCCCTTGACCTGCTGGGCTTTGGCATACGCTTCGGCAACGGTCACATCACGCTGACGATCGGCATCAGCACGGATCTGCTCGGCTTCAGCCGCGCCCGTCGAACGCAGTTCGTTCGCCACGCGCTTACGCTCGGCGGCCATCCGGCTATACACCGAATCGCTGATACCGGCGGCGAGGTCGACCCGACGCATACGCACGTCGACAATTTCGATACCCACCTGCGCAGCTTCGTCGCCCACCTTCTGCTTGACCCACTGCATCACCTGGTCACGCTGCGTCGACACGACTTCGGTCACAGTGCGCTTCGTGAACGCTTCCTGCAAAGCCGAGCGAATCTGCTGCGTCAGACGATCCTGTGCAAGGCGGTTATCGCCCTTGAAGCTCACATAGAACTTGCGCGGATCGATGATGCGCCACTTCACGTACGAGTCGACAATCAGGTTCTTCTTCTCGGCCGTGATGAAGCGCTCCGGTTCCGGGTTGTCGATGGTCATGATGCGCTTGTCCAGATACAACACGGTCTGGAGCGGCGGCGGCAACTTGAACTTCAGGCCCGGCTGGTTGTAGACATCCTTGATCTCGCCCAGCGAGAACACTACGGCATAACGGCGCTGGTCCACCACGAACATGGTCGAGGCGAGCACGATCAGCAAGACGATCAGCGCGACGATAACGGTTCCAATACGGTTCATGCGCTTATCCCCTTAGCGTGAATCGCGGTCGCGGTTGCGCAGTGCCGCGCGCGATCGATCATGGTCGACATCATTGTTGTCATCAGTGGCAGGCGCTCCCGCGGCCGCCCCCGTACCTGCGCCGGATGCCGGCGCCGGGGTCGACGCGTCGCTGCGCGTGCGTTCCATGATCTTGTCCAACGGCAGATACAACAAACTGTTGTTCTTCGAATCCACCATGATCTTGGTGGTGCGCGAGTAGATCTGCTGCATCGTATCGAGGTACATACGCTCGCGGATCACACCAGGCGCCTTGGCATAGGCTTCCTGCACCGACTTGAAGCGATCGGCGTCACCCTGAGCCTGCGACACCACACGCGCCTTGTAACCGGCGGCCTCTTCCGTCAGACGCGACGCCGTACCCTTGGCACGCGGAATCACGTCGTTGGCATAGGCCTGCGCTTCGTTCTTCGCACGCTCCAGATCCTGACCGGCCTTCACAGCGTCGTCGAACGCCGCTTGCACCTGCTCCGGCGGTTGAACACTCTGCATCGTGACGCTCGTCACGAGAATACCCGTCTTGTAGCTGTCGAGAATGCGTTGAATCGACGTCACGAGTTCATTCGCGATCTCTTCACGACCGGCGTAGAGCACGAAGTCCATCTTGCTCTTGCCGACAATCTCGCGCACAGCCGTTTGCGCCGCCAGATTCACCGATGCTTCGGCGTCCACGTTATTGAACAGGAACTCGGTCGCGTCCTTGATCCGGTACTGCACGGCGAAGCGCACATCGATGATGTTTTCATCGCCCGTGAGCATCGATGAGTCCTTAAGATCCGTATCCCGAATCGTGTTGGAACGACCGATTTCCACGGACCGGATCTGCGACATGTTGACGACTTCGACCGACTGGAACGGGTACGGCAAACGCCACTGGATCCCCGACGTCGTCGTGTACTTGTACTTACCGAACTGGGTGACGACACCGACCTGGCCTTCCTGGACGATGAACACGCCCGTCGCCAGCCAGATCAGGAACGCGAGTGCGACGACAACGCCGACACCGATACCCGAACCTCGCGAGCCGCCGGAGAAATTATTGTTCGAACCGCCATTACCGCCCCCGCCGTTCTTACGGCCGAAGATACGGTTCAGACGGCGATTGAAATCGCGCCACAATTCGTCGAGATCGGGCGGACCGTCCTGCTGCGGGCCTTGCGGTCCGCGCTGCGGCTCCTTCTGATCTTGCGAATTCGGATTGTTCGCCCGATCGGGGCGATTCGGCTCCTGATTGCCGGACGGCGTATCGCCGCCGCCGTCCCGCCCCCAGCGCGGGTCGTTCAGGGAGAAAATCAGGCCAACTCGTCGCATCAAAGCTCTTGGAAGCATAGGTAGAAGCGTGGTGACTGAAGCGGGTTGGGCGTTGCGACCGGCGCGCCTCGCATCGGAGCACGCATGTTGCCGGTTCGCGCGTGGTTCCCGAATCTGGTTTGCCGATCGGCGGCCTTTCCCGGCCTCCGTCTAGTCTCTTGCCAGTTCGTCACCCGCGTCGGAGTGCTGCCGGTATTCCCCGGGGCAACCCACCCTTCGCGGTGCGACGTCTCGTGTTATCTGTCTTCTGCGCGCGGCACATCGTCCCAACGGTCGATGAGCCGGACATCGGGCGCTTCGTGCTGCGATTGTAACCCACCCGTGCCGGCCACAACCGCCTCGCTGATGGCCTCGCGCAGCAGGTCCAGGCCCTGGCCAGTACGCGCGCTCAAAAAGACACGCGTAATGCGCCCGTCTTCGTCCCGCTCGATTCTCGGCCCTTGTGCCGCCAGTTCCGGTACTGCGTCGATCTTGTTCCAGACGAGAATCTGCGGGATGTCGGCCGCATCGATCTCCGCCAGAACGGCGTTGACCTCGGCCATTTGCTCCTTGCGCACCTGACTCGACGCATCCACCACATGCAGCAGCATGTCGGCGTGAACCGTCTCCTCAAGCGTCGCCCGGAACGCCGCGACCAACTGGTGCGGCAACTCGCGGATGAATCCGACAGTATCAGACAGCACGATGTTCCCGACATCGCCAAGATAAACGCGACGAGAGGTCGTATCGAGCGTGGCAAACAGCTGATCGGCGGCGTAGGCATTGGCCTTCGTCATCGCATTGAACAGCGTGGATTTGCCGGCGTTGGTATAGCCCACGAGCGAAATCGACATCGTGCCGCTGCGCTGACGAGCGCGGCGCTGCGTGTCGTGCTGGCGCTGGAGTTTTTCGAGCCGGATCTTGAGCGATTTCACACGCTCGCCCAGCAGACGACGGTCGGTTTCCAGCTGCGTCTCACCCGGCCCCCGCAGACCGATACCGCCCTTCTGGCGCTCCAAGTGAGTCCAGGCGCGCACCAGACGCGTAGATAAATACTGCAACTGCGCGAGTTCGACCTGCAACTTGCCCTCATGACTCTTCGCGCGTTGAGCAAAGATATCGAGAATCAAGCTGGTACGGTCGACCACACGGCGTTGCAGAAGGTGTTCGAGGTTACGCTGCTGACCAGGTGTCAGTGCGTGATTGAAAATCACCAGATCGACGTCGAATTCGGCAATGGCCTCGCGCAGCTCTTCAGCTTTACCGCTGCCGATGAACAATTTGGCATCGGGGCTGTGGCGACGACCGGTAATGGTCACGACAGGCGTCGCGCCTGCGGATTGCGTCAGAAGGTCGAGTTCCTGGAGACTGGCTTCGAAATCGAGTTTGCCGAAATCGATGCCGACGAGCGCGGCGTTGGTGGTCAAGCTACGCTGGGAATGGGTATTGGGACTGTTGGACAAGAGCGGGCGGCGGGGAAGATAAATTCGCCCGGCCGGAGAGACTCCCGGTCGGGCGAGCCTGAATCAGGACTGCTCGGCTTCCGGATGGAAATTCACCGGACGCGCAGGAACGACCGTCGAAATGGCGTGCTTGTAGACCATTTGGGTGACCGTGTTGCGCAGCAGGACGACATACTGGTCGAACGACTCGATGTTTCCCTGCAGCTTGATACCGTTGACCAGATAGATCGAGACGGGAACATGCTCCTTACGCAAGGCGTTCAGAAACGGGTCTTGTAGAAGTTGCCCTTTGTTGCTCATAAGTTACTCCATTGTATTTTTAGCAAATGACCGTAAGCCAGGGCGTGTGCGCGCTTCCCACCCTGACTTCCACACTATAGCCGATTTTGCTAGCGTCGCCAGCAAAACCCCGCCCCGGACTGGCTTTCACTCGCCCTTGGCGTAAGGGTTCGCGCTGTTGCGGAACTCTATGCGTAATGGAGTGCCCTTCAACTTAAAAGTTTCGCGGAAACGGTTCTCGAGATAGCGGCGATAGCTATCGGTCACACCATCCAGACTATTCCCGTGGATGACAATGATCGGGGGGTTCGAGCCCCCTTGGTGTGCGTAACGCAACTTGGGACGCGAGAAGCCCGAGCGGCGCGGTTGCTGGTGTTCCACAGCCTCAATGAGCGCCTTGGTCAGCTTCGGCGTCGGCAGCTTGCTCATCGCCGCTGCGTACGCTTCGTCCACCGAGCGCATCAGCGGGCCGATACCGGTCGCCTTTGCGGCCGAAATGAAGTGGAAGTTCGCAAAACCGAGGAATTTGAGCTTTCGCTCAAGTTCCTGCTTCGCCTGCTCACGGGTGTACTCGTCCAGGCCGTCCCACTTGTTCACGCCCACGACCACGGCACGGCCGGACTCCAGAATGAAGCCCGCGATGTGCGCATCCTGGTCCGAGATGTCCTGACGGGCATCGAGCATGAGGATCACGACGTTCGCATCTGCGATCGATTGCAGCGTTTTCACAACCGAGAATTTCTCGATCGCCTCGAAGACTTTTCCGCGACGACGCAGACCCGCCGTATCGATCAGCGTGTAGTTCTTGCCCTGACGCTCGAAATCGATATGAATCGAATCGCGCGTAGTGCCGGGCATGTCGAAGGCGATCACACGCTCTTCGCCGAGCAGCGTGTTGACCAGCGTCGACTTACCGACGTTCGGACGCCCAACGATGGCGATCTTGACGCGCCCGTCGTTCTTGCCGTCGTCTTCACTTTCATCCGGGTTGGCGTAGAACGGCGCAATCGCCTCGTCGATGACTTCCTTCACGCCATCGCCGTGGGCGGCCGAAATCGCCAGCGGGTCGCCGAGACCCAGTTCGTAGAAGTCATTCGCCACCGTGGTGTACTTCATGCCCTCGGCCTTGTTGACCACGAGCATGATCTTGCGCCCCGTCTTGCGCAGGTAGTCGGCGATGATCTGATCTTGCGGCGTGAGGCCCTGACGGCCGTCGACGATATAGATCACCACGTCGGCTTCGACCACGGCCTGTCGCGTCTGCTTGGCCATTTCGTGGAAAATGCCTTCCTTGGCCACGGGCTCAAAGCCACCGGTATCGATCACCAGATACGGATGCTCGCCAACGCGCCCCTCGCCATAGTGACGGTCGCGCGTGAGCCCGGGCATGTCGGCGACGAGCGCGTCGCGCGAGCGGGTCAAACGGTTGAATAGCGTCGATTTGCCGACGTTGGGGCGCCCTACGAGCGCGATCACGGGTTTCATGAATAAGCCCTAAAAACGAAGACGGCCGGCGCGCTGCCGGCCGTTCCCGGAAAATGCCCGGGTGCTTGCCGGTTACCGGTTATTCCGGGCGGAAGCCATAAATATTGCCATCGCGGGTTTGCACGACCAGTGTCTGGCCGGCAATGACCGGCTGCGCACTGATGGCGCCGCTCAGCTTGACGCGGGCGAGGAACTCACCGTTGTCCCGCGACAGGAAATGCAGATAGCCCTGCTTGTCGCCCACGACCACGACACGGCCGAGCGCCAACGGCGCCGACAGATCGCGGTACTTGAGCTTGTCGTTCTGCCACAGTGTACTGCCATCGGCAGCGTTGAACGCGTAGACGGCGCCATCGGTATTGACAGCCGCCACCACCCGCTCATCCTGCGTCACACCATTCGGCGACGAGAAATCACGCGCCCACAGGCCGTTGCCGGTCTGCACGTCGGCACATCCCACACGACCCTGGAACGTTGCGCCGCACACCTGACGGCCGAACACGACCGGTGAACCCGTGACGTCATTCACACGCTCAACCTCGGTCACACCCTTCGGATACGACAGCGGCGTGATCCACTGCGGGTTGCCCGTGTTAGCGTCGAGTGCGACCAGTTTGCCGCCCGGGAAGCCGGTAATGACCGAACGGTCGCCCAGGAACGTCATGCCGGTCCCCGTGCGCAGCGTCAACGTCGTCGACGGCTGCGAGTACGACCAGCGCACCGAACCGGTGCCCGAGTCGAACGCCGTGACGCGGTTGTTGATGGCACGCACCACCACCAGGCCCCGCCCGACCAGCGGTGCAGTGAGGACTTCGCTGCCCGCGTTTGCCTTCCATGCCGGCTTGCCGTCGTGATCGAACGCGATCACGTCGCCCTTGTGCGTGGCGACGACGGTCGTCTCTCCGTCGCTGCCCGGCCCGGCCGTAATGTCTGTATCAGCCTTGGCGGACCAGTTCGACGCGCCCGTTTCCGCATCCACACGTACGATGCTGCCGTTCGCACCTGCCGCGAACACCGCGTTGCCAACGGCCACCGGCGCGAAGCTGTAAGCACCGGCCTTGCCAACGCTCGCCGTCCAGATCTGCTTGACGGTCAACGCTTGCTTGATCTCCGTGAGCGGCGTCGGCTCATGCGCCGGCTTGCTGCCGAAGAGCCCGCAACCACCCAGCGTGCCAAGTACGGCCAGCGTCAGCACCGCTGTGCCCGCACGCTTGAAAATGCCCCGGCGCGACGAGGCCGCCAGGCCAACCTGTGCAGACTGAGACGTGGCCATCGTTTGCGGCATCGATCGACGGAAGTCGTTAAGGATCATCATGTACCCGGTTATGCGTTATGGGAGGGTAATACTTGCCAACGGATTGCCGACGCGCATCAGGCCCCCAGCGCGTCGAGCTTGAACTGAACAAACTGGCGCATGCCCGAATCCTGCTTGTCGAGCTTGTCGAGCGCGAGCTTGTAAGCCGTACGAGCGTCGGCCACCTTGCTCTGCGCGACGAGCACGTCGCCGCGACGGTCGGCAAACACACCAGCGTACGGCGCCGGCGGATTGTCCAGTAGCTTGAGCGCCTCGTCATACGCCTTCTCGTCGAGCAACACCCCCGCCAGACGCAGTTTGGCGAGTTGCTTGTACTCGTCGTCCCTGGCATTCGACACGGCCCATTGCAACTGCGCCTTCGCACCTGCCGCATCGCCCGCATCCGCCAGCGTCTTGGCGGCGAGCAGTGCAGTCATTTGCGCATACGGCGTGCCGCTGAACTTGCTCTCCATATCGGACGCAATACGCGTGACCTTCGCCTTGTCCTTCGCGTCGATGGCGGTTTCCAGCTCGCCATACAGCACACCGGCCTCCACCGTCTGCTTACGCTCGTAATAGCGCCACAGATTCCAGCCGCCATAGGCGAGCATGATGACGACGAGCGTCCAGATAACGTAATTGCCGTACTGCTTCCACCAGGCCTTTACGTTCTCGATCTGTTCCTGTTCCTCGTGATAGCTGCTCATTCGCCGGTATTCTCCGTGTCTGGCGTCGTGAATTAATGAAGGGTTTCGTTGCCCGGACCGTCTTCACCCAGGCTTTCGTTCACGCTTTCGTCTGCACTCGCAACGATAGCGTCGATCAGATACTCGGCGAGCCCGTCGAACGGCACGCTCGTCTGATTATTCGTCTGTTCGGCGGCACGCAGATGCTTGACTTCGGCAGTGCCCGAAGCCACTTCGTTCTCACCGATAATGACCGCGAAATTCGCGCCGCTCGCATTCGCGCGCTTCATCTGCGACTTGAAGCTGCTGCCATTGCCATCCGGGCTGCAGTGGAACACCACGTTCAACCCCGCGTCGCGCATGCGTTCCGCAGCGATCAACGCTGGCGCCACCGCCGATTCACCCTGATGCACGACGTAGACATCGGCACCTTCGGCCTGCGGCACGAGATCGTCTTCGCGCAGTAGTTCGAGAATACGTTCGACGCCCATCGCCCAGCCGCATGCCGGCGTGGCGTCACCGCCCAGTTGTTCGATGAGCGGATCGTAACGCCCCCCACCGGCCACCGTGCCCTGCGCACCCAGCTTATCGGTCACCCACTCGAACACGGTCAGATTGTAATAATCCAGACCACGCACCAGACGCGGATTGATCGTGAACGGAATGTTGTTCGCCTTGAGCAGCGACTGCACGCCCTCAAAATGCTTGATCGACGCCTCGCCGAGGTAATCGATGAGCTTCGGCGCTCCTTCGACCATCTCCTGCATTGCCGGGTTCTTCGTATCGAGCACGCGCAGCGGGTTCGTGTAAAGGCGACGCTTGCCGTCTTCGTCCAGCAGATCGACGTGCTTCTCGAGGTACGCAATCAGATCGGCACGATGACGCGCACGCTCCTCACCCTGCCCCAGGGAATTGAGTTGCAGGTGGATACCGGTCAGACCGAGATCGTCCCACAGGCGCTGGCACATCAGAATGATTTCAACGTCGGCATCCGGCCCCGCCAGACCGAGCGCTTCCACACCGACCTGATGGAACTGACGATAGCGGCCGCGTTGCGGCTTCTCGTGACGGAACATCGGGCCGAAGTACCACAGGCGCTTCGGGCCACCGTACAGCAGGTTGTGTTCGAGCGTCGCGCGAACGGCAGCTGCGGTACCTTCCGGGCGCATCGTCAGTTGTTCGCCGTTGAGCGAGTCGGTGAAGCTGTACATCTCCTTCTCGACGATATCGGTCACTTCACCGATGCCGCGCGTGAACAACTGCGTATGCTCGAGAATTGGCGTACGGATCTGTTGGTAGCCATAGGCGCGCAGCATGGCGCGCACGGATTCCTCGAAAAACTCCCACAGGGCTTCGTCCTGCGGGAGGATATCGTTCATGCCTTTGACCCCGGCCAGTTTGGCGAGGCGATTCTTCTTTGCGTCAGTCATATTCTCTTGTGTTCTGCCTGCATGCTGCCGGCGTCCAGCCCAAATGCCGGCTTGAATGCCGACTTGAATGCCCGACTTACGCGGCAACGACGCCTTCGGCCTCACCGTAGTGGGTCTTCACGTAGTCGTCGACGATCTGCTGGAACTCTTCCGCGATATGGTCGCCGCGCAGCGTGCGCACCTTCTCGCCGTCGACGAACACCGGCGCCGCCGGCGACTCACCCGAACCCGGCAAGCTGATACCGATATTCGCGTGCTTCGATTCGCCCGGGCCGTTCACGATGCAGCCCATCACCGCAACGTTCATGTTCTCGACGCCCGGATATTGAGCCTTCCACACCGGCATTTGTTCACGCAGATATTTCTGAATACTCGCCGCCAGTTCCTGGAACACGGTACTCGTCGTGCGGCCACACCCCGGACAGGCGATGACCATCGGTGCGAACGCGCGCAGGCCCATCGTCTGCAGGATTTCCTGCGCCACCACAACTTCGCCCGTACGCGCGCCGCCCGGTTCCGGCGTCAGCGAAATACGGATCGTGTCGCCAATCCCTTCCTGCAACAGCACCGACAACGCTGCCGTCGAGGCAACGATGCCCTTCGAGCCCATACCGGCCTCGGTCAGCCCGAGGTGCAACGCGTAGTCGCAGCGCTTGGACAGCTCGCGGTACACCGCGATCAGATCCTGTACCGCGCTCACCTTGCACGACAGCAGAATCTTGTCGGCGGACAAACCGACACGCTGCGCCAGATCCGCGGATTCCAGTGCCGACGTGATGAGCGCTTCGTACATCACGCTCTGCGCATCCCAAGGCGTAGCACGCGCCGCATTCTCGTCCATGATGCGAGCGAGCAGCGTCTGGTCCAGGCTGCCCCAGTTCACGCCAATACGCACCGGCTTGTCGTACTTGATCGCCATTTCGATCATTTGCGCAAACTGCGTATCGCGCTTCGCACCCTTGCCGACGTTGCCCGGGTTGATACGGTACTTCGACAACGCTTCGGCGCATGCCGGATAGTCGGCAAGCAGCGTATGACCGTTGTAATGGAAGTCGCCGACCAGCGGCACGGTCACGCCCATACGATCGAGCTGGTTGCGAATCTCGGGCACGGCAGCCGCGGCTTCCGGCGTATTCACCGTAATACGCACGAGTTCCGAACCTGCTTGCGCGAGTTCCTTGACCTGAATGGCCGTGCCGATCACGTCTTCCGTGTCGGTGTTGGTCATCGATTGCACGCGAATCGGCGAATCGCCGCCAACCGTCACAAGCTGGCCGCCCCAGCGAATCCCGACCTTACGGGACTTGCGACGGGGTGCCGGACCACCGATGATCGGCATGCATTCTACAGAAGCCATGATTACCCTCTTTCGGTCTCACTGGAGCGTCAGACGCGCCACATTGCCCGCATTACGGGACTTGATCTCGACCGGTTGACCGTTGAATTCCAGCGATTCGACGCCCGCGACGTTACCCACAACGACTTTAAGCGGCGCATCGCCCGTAATTTCCTGTTCGGCACCTGCACGCATCAGTTGGGAGAACAGCACCTTGCCGTCCTTCGAACGCACTTCCACCCAACTGTCTGCCTTCAGGCGCAACGCAATCTTGCCATTGCCCGGCGCACCTGCGCTCGACGCCTTCACTTCAGCCGGCGGCGTCGCTGTGACCGCAGGCGCCATAGCAGCACTGGCCAGCCCGGCGACCACGTGCGTCGGGTCGACCGCGGCAATCAGGCCAGGCCCCGCGGCGGCCGCACTGGCGGACGCGTTATCGACCGTACCTTCCGTATTCCCGTTGTTGGCCGAATTCGTACCGTCCGCCCCCGGCGGCGTGCCGTTTGCATCGGCAACGACCGGCTGACTGGCGGGTTCCGCCGCTTCCGTCGCGCCTTGGGCCGACGCACCGCTAGCCAGTTCCGCCGGCTCGGTCGCACCGCGCCCGGCCTTGTGGGCGTTGCCGAAGTACCAGGCAGCACCGGCGATCACCACCAATGCCGCGAGCGCCCACGGCCATTTCGCTTGCGAGGCGGCCACCGGCGAACGGAAACGCACAGGGCTCTTCGGGATGCTCGGCTGCCCCGACTGTGGCTGCGGAATCTCGATCGCGGCCTGAGGCGTTCCACCAACGCGGCGCAACGATTCGATCATCGGCTCTGGATCGCCGCCCACCATACGGGCATAGCTACGCACCACACCCTGAATGAACGGCATTTCCGGCAACGCGTCCCACTCGCCAGCTTCAAGACGCTTGAGCTTCTGCACGGAGACTTTCAATCGCGCCGACACGTCTTCGACCGACATGCCGCGCTTCTCGCGCAATGCCGCCAGTTGCGCCCCCACTTGCGCGCCCAGCTCAGCCCATCCGGCAGGTGCTCCCTGCGGCAATCCCTGGCCTTGAGCCCCGGCTTGTCCGCCTGCATCCGCCTGATTCTGGTTATCCATCGATACGCCCCCGTTCGTAAGCAGCCGCCCGCAGCGGCTGAGGATATGCTGGCGACAGTCCCGCTGCATCGTCCGCCGTGCGCGCAACGTGAAGATCTGCGCGACGCTCCGGAAGACTCGACAAGGAACTGACGGAATCGCGCGGGGCATGAAACATGTCCCGCGCAAGGAATGCTTTAGTGCAAGACTGATCCGACGGACGGCATGGTGCGTGCGGGGCCGACGGCCCTCGCCACGGTCCACGCCCGCCCATGCGCCCCGTCATACGGTACGCACCTCGACCGCGATTTTCCCGAATTTGCCACGCTGCGCCAACCGCGTGCGATCCTGCACTTCGCCGGCCAGCTGGCCACAGGCGGCGTCGATGTCATCGCCACGCGTCTTACGCACGGTCGTGACCAGGCCCGCATCGAGCAGAATCTGCGCGAAACGCTTGATCTGCGGATCCTTCGATCGCAGCAGACCGGACTCAGGGAACGGATTGAAAGGGATCAGATTGAATTTGCACGGCACGTCGCGCGTCAGGGCGACGAGCTCGCGCGCATGCGCTTCGGTGTCGTTCACACCGTCGAGCATGCAATACTCGAACGTGATGAAGTCACGCGGCGCCACTTCAAGGTAGCGCTCGCACGCGCCCATCAGCTCGCGTAACGGATATTTTTTGTTGAGTGGCACAAGCACATCGCGCAGCGCATCGTTCGGCGCGTGCAGCGAGACGGCCAGCGCCACGGGCAGTTCCTGCCCCAGACGGTCCATCATCGGCACCACCCCCGATGTCGACAAAGTTACGCGACGGCGCGACAGCCCATAGGCATTGTCGTCGAGCATGAGGCGCATGGCGCCCACCACATTGTCGAAATTGAGCAGCGGTTCGCCCATGCCCATCATCACGACGTTGGTGATGACACGCTCGTTCTTGCCTTCGCGCCCGAGGTCACGACGCAGTGCGAATTCGGCCATCCAAAGCTGACCGATGATTTCGCCGAGCGTCAGATTGCGCGAGAACCCCTGCTTGCCGGTCGAACAGAACCGGCAGTTGACGGCGCAGCCCGCTTGTGACGAAACACAAAGCGTGCCACGCGTCTCCTCGGGGATGTAGACGGTCTCAACGGCGTTGCCGTTGCCTACGTCGAGCAGCCATTTGCGCGTGCCATCGGCCGACAAATGGTCGGTGATGGCCGCAGGCGCAACGATGTTCGCGCGCGTCTTCAGCTTCTCGCGAAGCGATTTGGCCAGATCGGTCATGCCGTCGAAATCGGCGGCCCCCATCTGGTGGATCCAACGCTGGAGCTGGCGCGCACGGAACGGCTTTTCGCCGAGCGTGCCGCAATAGGCGGCCAGACCGTCCGGATCGTAATCAAGCAGATTCGTAAGGTTGGTCATGGCCCTGGTCCGTCAACATCCCTTCGGTATCTTCCTGCGATTGAGCGACTATACGCGGCTTAGCGCGAGTAGACGTTCATGCCCGGGAAGAAGAAAGCCACTTCCACAGCGGCGGTTTCGGCAGCGTCCGAACCGTGCACGGCGTTGGCGTCGATGCTGTCAGCGAAGTCAGCGCGGATCGTGCCCTTATCTGCCTTCTTCGGGTCGGTGGCGCCCATCAGTTCGCGGTTCTTCGCGATGGCGTTTTCACCTTCCAGTGCCTGGATCATCACCGGGCCCGAGATCATGAAATCGACCAGGTCCTTGAAGAACGGGCGCTCCTTGTGAACAGCGTAGAACTGCTCGGCTTCTGCGCGCGACAGATGCACCAGCTTGGCAGCGGCGATCTTCAGGCCTGCGGCTTCGAAGCGGCTGTAAATCTGGCCGATCACGTTCTTAGCAACGGCATCGGGCTTGATAATCGACAAAGTGCGTTCGACTGCCATGAAAAACTCCAAAAAATTAAGCAGTTATATAACCAACATGAACCCGTAATTGTAGCACGAAGGCTGTTATGATGGGGATGGAACCTACAGTGCGCGTACCGCTCAAACGCAAGACGGCCGGGACTATCCGGCTTTTCGCGAAGTGGACACAGGGATGCGCGTCCCGGACCTTACCTAAATGGGAGGGTTTGGGTGCTGACGGTGGATTGAAATTCAGGCTTTTGCCCAAAGATTTCAGGAATCGTCCGAGCGCTTTCCCGGATATCTTTGGGTATCCTTGAGCTTCGACGACAAGCCGGAGCAACGGCTGCGGGGGATTCGCCGGCCGGAGTGCCGGCCATCGTATGCGTCATGAGGCGCCTGCCGGCCCCGCCAACAGGCACAACGACCACGGAGAACACAATATATGAACCAGGATTTCCAACGCTTCGGCTACGGTGGGACGGGTGGCGTCTCGACCGCACAGGTGCGCAACAAGGTGCTGCGCAATACGTATTGGCTGCTCGCGCTGTCGATGCTGCCGACGATTGCGGGGGCCTGGCTGGGCGTGACGTACGGCTTCGCGCTGTTTGCGGGCAGCCCGATGGTCAGCGTGATCTTGTTCCTTGCCATCGCTTTCGGCTTCATGTTCGCCATCGAGCGCTTCAAGAATAGTGGCGTGGGCGTCGCCCTGCTGCTGGGCTTCACGTTCTTCATGGGCCTGATGCTCACGCGCCTGCTGAGCTTCGTGCTCGGCTTTTCGAACGGCGCATCGCTCATCATGCTGGCATTCGGCGGCACCGCCGTGATCTTTACGGTGATGGCATCGGTCGCCACGGTCAGCAAGCGCGACTTCAGCGGCCTGGGCAAGTGGCTGTTCATGGGCGTGATCGTGATCCTGCTGGCGTCGGTCGCCAACATCTGGCTGCAACTGCCGGCCTTGATGCTGACGGTGTCGGTGCTCGCCATCGCGATCTTCTCGGCGTACATCCTTTTCGACGTACAACGCGTGGTGAACGGCGGCGAAACGAACTACGTCACTGCGACGCTGGCGATTTACCTCGACCTGTACAACATCTTCACCAACCTGCTCGCCATTCTTGGCGTGCTGGGCGGGAACCGCAACTAAAGCGCGGAAGGTAGCGACGGTGCCAGTTTTCCGGCACCATCCGTCGGCTCGACGGACAAAAAAAGCCAGCCCTTCGGGGCTGGCTTTTTCTTTGCTCGCGGTCTTTGCTCGATGTCTTTGCTCGGCGCCCTCATACGGCGCGAGAAGTGCCCGAACGCGCTCCGCCGCTCAGACGTCAGGCGCGTCGTGGATCACACCTTCGCCGCCAGCAGCGCCAGCAATGGCTTCTACGCCTTCATCGCGCTCGGACGCCTCGGACACGCGAATACGCGGTACCCACGGCTGACCAATGCTTTCGTGCTCGAAAACGGCCATCGACTCCACATGCGAGGTGTGCGGGAACATGTTGACGACACCCGCGAGCGTGAGACGGTAACCAGCCTCGTGCACCAGCAGGCCCGCGTCACGCGCCAGCGTGGCAGGGCTGCACGAGACATAGACGATGCGCTTGGGCAGACCTTCATAACCTTGTTGCGCCAGCTCTGCAAGCGCCTTCGAGACGGCCAGCGCCCCTTCACGCGGCGGATCGATCAGATAGCGATCGAATGCTCCCAGCGCCCGGATATCTTCTGCGGTAATGTCGAACAGGTTCCGGCAAGCAAATTCCGTACGCTCGGCGACGCCATTGCGCTGTGCATTCGCCAGCGCGCGCTCCGTCAATGCCGTACTGCCCTCAATGCCCATCACCGTACCGGCGCGACGCGCCAGCGGCAACGTGAAGTTACCCAGCCCGCAAAACAGATCGAGCACCCGCTCGTTCGACTGCGGCGCGAGCAGGCGCAACGCCCGATGCACGAGCACGCGGTTGATCTGGTGATTGACCTGCGTGAAGTCCGTCGGCTTGAACGGCATGCGGATCTGATATTCCGGCAGCGTGTAGTGAAGCTCCGGCGTCAGCGGATAGAACGGCACTGCCGTATCCGGCCCCTTCGGTTGCACCCAGAACTGCACGTGATTCGCGTCGGCAAAAGCCCGCAGGATATCTTCGTCGGCAGGGGTCAGCGGCTCGAGAATTCGCAGGACGAGCGCCGTGACATCGGCGCCGATGGCCAGTTCGATTTGCGGCAGACGCTCGCGAATCGACAGCGACTCCACCAGTCGACGCAGCGGCACCAGCATGTCCGACACGTGACGCGGCAGCACTTCGCATGAATCCATGTCGGCCACGTAACTGCTCTTACGCTCGTGGAAACCGATCAGTACGCCGCCCTTCTTCGGCACATAGCGCACCGTAAGGCGAGCCCGGAAACGGTAGCCCCAGTCCGGCCCCTGAATCGGGCGAAGCATCGCCTCGGCCCTGACCTTTCCGAGACGCGCCAGATTATCCTCCAGCACGCGCTGCTTAATGGCGATCTGGGCACGCGGCTCGAGATGCTGCATCGAGCAGCCGCCGCATTTGCCGAAATGCGGGCACTGCGGTTTGGCGCGCATCGAGCTGGAGCGCAGCACGCTGATCGTCTCGGCTTGCTCGAACTTGGGTTTGCGGCGGTAACTGAGGTACGTGACACGTTCGCCCGGCAGTGCGCCTTCGACGAAGATCACCTTGCCGGGTTTGAATTCCGGCGTGCCCGGCTCGCCCTCGGACGCGGTACGGCCAACGCCGCGCGCCTCCATGTCGAGCGATTCGATATCGATAATGCCGGGCTCGGCGCTGGGCCGATTGCGCGAAGAGTTTCGGGAGGAACGGGTCACGTCTTTATTCTCATATGCGACAGCAAACCCGGCATTTTAATCGATTCGTCCGCGAGTTATGCACGGCGGATGTTTGTCGGGTTTTCGCTGGCGCACACGCCCGTTGCAAAAACGGGCAAGTCCCCCCCCCCGGATTAGCCCCACGCGCCAAGGTATTCCTTCCAATGCGCCGCCGGCTCCTGCTCGAGAGAGCGCTTCACGAAGTCGATCTCCTGCTCGTATTCGGCCTGACGCAATCCGCCGCGCATCAACTGGTAGCGGCAGTAAACCAGATAGGTATTCACCACGTCCGTCTCGCAATAATTCCGGATCTCTTCGAGCTTGCCCTCGCGATAGGCCTGCCACACCTTGCTGCCGTCCATGCCGAGCTTGCCCGGGAATCCGCACAGCTTGGCCAGATCGTCGAGCGGTGCATTCGCGCGCGCCTGATACATCGCGAGCAGATCCATCAGATCCAGATGGCGCTGGTGATACCGGCTGATGTAGTTATTCCACTTGAACTCGCGGTCGTCCTCGCCCATATCCCAATAACGCGGCGCGGAAATGCCGTGGATCATCGCGCGGTAGTGCAACACCGGCAAATCGAAGCCACCGCCATTCCAGGATACGAGTTGCGGCGCGTACTTCTCGATCGTGCGATAGAACCCCGACACAAGCGCCCCCTCCCCGTCCTCCAGCGCGCCCAACGACTTCACACGAAAACCGTCGCGATCGCGAAAGACACAGGAGATCGCAGCAACGCGCTGCAAATGCAGCGGCAGGAAGTCGTGCCCCACCTTTTCGCGGCGCGCGGCAAACGCCGCTTCGGCGACTGCGTCATCCGTCAGTCCGGCATACGCAGGCTCAAGTTTGCGCAGACCGTCGACATCGGGAATCGTTTCAATATCGAAGACGAGAACGGGAGATGACATGGTGAAATTCAGAGGAAAAAATCAGAAGGTGTCGCCATTCGACGTCGATGCGTCCGCCCATCACGGCCCTTCATGGCCCGTCAGACCGCGCCCCATCGCCATGAATCGTCAGGCGGGCGAGAAACGTTGGTGTGGGCGACACGCCTCGCTGGTCAGAGCACGGCGTCCTTGCGCACACCGTTCGACGCGAAATAGCGCTTGAGTTTGACGAGTGCCTCTTGCTGGATCTGCCGCACGCGCTCACGGGTCAGCCCCATTTCGTCGGCCAGTTCTTCCAGCGTTGCGGGTTCCACACGGTTAAGGCCGAACCGTCGCTCGATGACGTAACGATGCTTGGTCGACAGCCGCGACAGCCAGAGCCGCATGAGATCTTCCAGTTCGCGATGCTGCACTTCCTGCTCGGGCGCTTCGCTGTGATCGTCGGAAAGCAGATCGAGCAGACTGCTGCCGGGATCGATATCGAGCGGCGCGTCGAGCGAGGCCACATGCTCGTTGAGCGCCAGGATATCGGTGATCTCCTCCGGCGTCTTGCCCGTGAGATCCGCGATATCCTCGATGCTCGCGTCGCGCTGCTCGCCACCATCGACGTAAGCCGCGCTTTTCTCGAGGTGACGCTTCGCGCGTAGCACCTGATTGAGTTCGCGGATGACGTGTACCGGCAAACGCACCGTGCGCGCCTGATTCATGATGGCGCGCTCGATACTCTGCCGAATCCACCACGTTGCGTACGTCGAGAAACGGAATCCACGGCCCGGGTCGAATTTCTCGATGGCGTGCATCAACCCGAGATTGCCTTCCTCGATCAGATCGAGCAACGGCACGCCACGATTGAGATAACCCTTGGCGATGCTCACGACGAGACGCAGATTGCGCTCGATCATGACCTGACGCGCCGCGAACTCGCCGGCTTGCGCGCGCGTGGAGTAATCAAGCTCCTCCGCGGGCGTCAGCAGCGGTTTGACACTGATGCGATTGAGATAGTGCTGAACGGTGTCGGCCGTGAGTTCGGCCTGCAGCACGGTGCCGAAGTCGTCGGCGTCGGCGGACTTGCGTTTGCGGCCCGATCCAGAACCGGAGTCGGAGCCCTCTTCGCCAGCCTCACCGTCGGATGACGAGGCGTCGTCATCCTCCGCCTCGCGCTCGTCGAAAGCGTCGTCCACGTCCTCATCCTGCCGGGATTGCCGATCGTCAACGTCCTGATCGGTCTCCGGGGCAGCGAGGTCTTCCTCTTGCGAAGTACGACGCTTTCTCTTGAGCATTCGACCCTGCCTATTTTAGTGAGGCGGCAAATACTTCATCGGATCCACAGGCTTACCGTCCTTACGCACCTCGAAATGCAGCATGACACGATCTGCATCCGAGTTGCCCATTTCGGCGATTTTCTGACCCCGCGTCACGGAGTCGCCTTCCTTGACCAACAGTTTGCTGTTGTGCGCATACGCCGTCAAGAAGGTGGCATCGTGTTTGATGATGATGAGGTTGCCATACCCGCGAAGGCCGGCCCCCGAGTACACCACTTTCCCCGCGCCAGCGGCGTAGATCGGATCCGAGACCCTGCCACCGATATTCAGGCCCTTGTTCTTCGAATCGTCGAAGCGGCCCACCACGTCGCCTTTGGCCGGCCACGACAGTTGCAAGTCACCGCTGGACACTGCCGACGGCGCCCCCGAAGCCGCCGAGCTGGTGGCCGGCGGCGTCACGACAGCCGGCGGCACGGCAGCGGCGTTATTGCCATTCGAGGCCGGCGTGCTGGCCACCGGCGGCGGCAACGGCGTACCGGTGTCGCCCGCAGGCGGCTTCACGCGCAGCACCTGACCGACTTCGATCTGGTCGGGGTTCTGAATATTGTTCCAGCGCGCGATATCGCGATAATTCTGCCCGTTCTCCAACGCGATGCGATAGAGACGGTCCCCCGGCTTGACCCGGTAAAACCCCGGCGGAACCGGCGTGTTGTCGACGATGGGCACGGTAGCGCCCGGTACACTGCTGTCGGTCGTCGTACCGCCTACGGTACGGTCGACGACCGGTGCGCCGACTTGTCGCGATGCGCACGCTGCCAGCATGCTCAGCAACAGGACACTGGCAACGCGTTGTTGGAAACCCGCTCGCAAATTCACTCAAATCCTCCGCAGAATTGGCCCGACGGGCTCAAATGATGCCCGATTTTAAGGGGACGAATAACACCCTATCAAGCTGCGTCTCGCGCCATTGGCGCGCACCGATGCGCTCGATGAGGGTCAAAATTTGTTGCTCACCACCAACGGGGGCGACGAGACGCGCCCCCACCGCCAGCTGATCGACCAGCGCATCCGGAATCTCGAGGCCTGCCGCGGCGATCACGATGCCGTCGAACGGCGCCACCGCCGGCAGCCCCAGCCGCCCGTCGCCGTAATGCAGACGGATATTCGGCACCCGCAACGGCCGAAGATTGGCTTTCGCACGTTCGTGCAGCGGCCGCACCCGTTCGATCGAATAAACGTCCTTCGCGACACAGGACAGCACCGCCGCCTGATAACCGCAGCCAGTACCGATCTCCAGCACCTTCTCCAGGGGACGCCCGCCAGCGAGCAGCAGCTCAATCATGCGCCCGACCACGGACGGCTTCGAAATCGTCTGCCCATGACCGATCGGAAGGGCGGCATCCTCATAAGCCTGATTGGCCAGCGCCGCGTCGACGAACCCGTGGCGCGGCACAGTCGCAAGCGCTGCCAGCACGCCCGGGTGTTTGACGCCCGAGGCCGCCACGCGTTCAGCCATGCGGGCGCGCACGCGCTCCGACGTCAGGCCGATCCCGTCGGGGGAAACACCGACCGACGAGATCCCGGCCGACACTTTCACACCTGTCGTGGGCCGCACCGTACTTTTGCTCGAAGGCGCGCCAGGCGCCGGTTTGGACACAACGGTGGCATTTGGCGCCTTACCGCCCGGCCTGACCGGAATTTTCACACCATGAGGCGCGGGCTGCGCGTGTGGCGTCGCCGCCGGGCGCGCCAGCCCTTTGGGCACCACCGCGTGCGAAGCGTGCGCACCGGCTGGACGCGCAGAAGCACCCGCCAGCGACGTCGAAGCCGCACGCAAACCATTGTGACTGCCTACCGCCGACGTCTTCCCCACGCCTTGATTCGCCGATGTCGCTGTGCCATTCGGCGCCTTGCGCGTCATGGCCGCAGGCGGCGCCCCGGCCGGACTCGCACGCGACGACTTGTCGAGCACCGGCGCCTTGCGCTGCCGGCGGGTCATCACTTCGGCCAGAGGGAGGGGAAAACGCTTCGGCGATGTCGTCATCGTTGGGCCACCCCTGCGCTGGCCAGCCAATCGTGCACGACGCCAAGTCGTGCGGTATGCGTGAGATCCAGTTGCAAGGGGGTGACCGAGACGTAGTCGTGCGCCACGGCGTGGAAATCGGTGCCTTCGCTGCTATCGCGCGCGTCGCCGGCTGGGCCGATCCAGTAAATCGCTTCGCCGCGCGGATTTTCCTGACGGATGACCGGCTGCGATTGGTGTCGTTTGCCGAGGCGCGTCGCCAATGCACCTTTCAGGCGCTCGTACGGCAAATTGGGAATATTGACGTTCAGCAGGAACGGCGCGCCCAACGGCCGCTCCATGTAGCGCTCGACCACCTCGCGCGCCACGAGCGCCGCGCTATCGAGATGCCCCCAGCCTTTGTCGACCTGAGAGAACGCGAACGAAGGGATCCCGAAAAGAAACCCCTCGGTGGCGGCGGCCACGGTCCCCGAATAGAGCGTGTCTTCGCCCATGTTCTGACCGTTGTTGATACCCGAGACCACGATATCGGGACGCTGGTCGAGCAAGCCAGTCAACGCCACGTGGACGCAATCGGTCGGCGTGCCGTTGATAAAAGTGAAATCGTTGGGCGCTTTGAAGACGGAAAGCGGCCGTTGCAAGGTCAAGGAATTGGACGCACCGCTACAGTTCTGTTCGGGCGCCACCACGGTAATGTCGCCAAGCGGTGCCAGCGCTTCGTAAAGCGCGGCCAGGCCTGGCGCCTGATACCCATCGTCGTTGCTGAGCAGGATTCGCATGCGGCAATTGTAACCGAGGAAAGGTGCTCCGATATGACGCCATGGCGCCAACTTTGGCGTTCCGCCCTGCCCCATGCACCACCAGGTCGTCGCGCCTTCACAGTAGCGTCACGGCGACGAGACCGCGATGGAACGGCGTCGCCATGACGCCGGACTCCGCTACATCTTCTCCGTTTCTCCGGCTTGCGGCTGCCAGACGAGCAAACGTCGCTCGACCACGCCCACCAGCCCATCGAGCACCAGCGCGAACGCGGTGAGAATCAACACCCCGGCGATGACGGCGTTGATGTCGAACGTGCCTTCCGCCTGCAAAATGAGATAACCCACACCGCGCGCCGAGCCCAGGTACTCCCCGACCACTGCCCCGACAAACGCCAGACCGACCGAGTTGTGCAGGCTCGAGAACACCCAACTGGTTGCGCTGGGCAGATACACGCGACGCAGCAACTGGCGTTGGTTCGCCCCGAGCATGCGCGCATTGGCGAGCACCACCGGGCTGACTTCCTTCACGCCCTGATACACGTTGAAGAAGACGATGAAGAACACCAGCGTGACGCCGAGTGCGACCTTCGACCAGATGCCAAGCCCGAACCACACGCCGAAGATCGGGGCGAGGATCACGCGAGGCATCGAGTTGGCGGCCTTGATGTACGGGTCGAGCAGTGCACCGGCGCTGGGCGAGAGCGCCAGCCACAACCCCACCGCCAGACCGAGCACGGTGCCGATGGCAAACGCCAGCATCGTTTCGAGCAAAGTCACGCCAAGGTGCAGATAGATCTCTCCGCTAACGAACCACTGCCAGATCTGAAGCAGCACCTTTTGCGGTTCGCCGAAGAAAAAGGCGGCCTTGTCCGGGCTGTCGAAATAAAACGCGGGCAGCAGCGTGGGACTCGTGAGGACATACCAGACGAGAAAGGCCACCACCAGCAGCAGCCATTGCCACAGCCGCAGGTGCCGCATGAACGAACGATTACGCATGACGAACGAATTCCGGGAATATCAGACGAGCGACAGGCCGAGTCCTCAGACCAGCCAGTCGAACAAGCCAAAGCCGTCCGGCAAATCGAACCAGTCCATCCAGTCGAGCCAACCCGGCCAGTTGAGCCAGTTTAGCGAGACGGTAAGAAAACCTGCGATTTGCCACATGACGATTCAGACCGCCTTTAACTGTTGTGCATAGCCCTTGAGGACTTCCTCGCGCAGCACATCCCATATCTGGGCATGCAACTCGGTGAAGCGGGGATGATTCCGGATTTCCGCTACGTCACGCGGGCGCGGCAGATCGATCCGAAACTCTCCGATCGGGTGCGTACCCGGCCCGGCCGCGAGCACCACGACGCGATCGGACAAGGCAATGGCCTCATCCAGATCGTGCGTGATGAACAACACGGCACGACGCTTGGCCGCCCACAACTCCAGCAACTCGTTCTCCATGAGCTGACGCGTCTGAATATCGAGTGCCGAAAACGGCTCGTCCATCAGGATGATGTCCGGATCCAGAATCAGCGTCTGCGCCATGGCGACACGCTTGCGCATGCCCCCGGAGAGTTGATGCGGGTACCGGTCGCCGAAACCGCCCAGCCCGACACGCTTGAGCCAATCATGCCCGCGTGCCTTCGCTTCGTCGGGTGCCACACCGCGAAACTCCAGCCCGGCAGTCACGTTGTCGATCGCGTTGCGCCAGGGCATCAGGGCTTCGGCCTGAAACATATAGCCGGCCCGGGCGTTGATCCCCTTGAGCGGCTCCCCGAACACCTTGATCGATCCGGACGACGGCGCCAGCAAACCCGCGGCCACATTGAGCAGCGTGGACTTGCCGCAGCCCGTCGGCCCGACGACGGAGACGAATTCGCCGGGCGCGATGTCGAGCGACGTATCGGCCACGGCCGTATAGCGTTTGGCGCGATCGTCGCGCGCGACGAAGGTACAGTTAATGCTTTCGAAACTCAGAGCCGGCGCAGTCATCATTTGTACTTGGCGTCGGCTTTCTTGGTGAACTCGTTCGTGAACGTCTTCGACAGATCGATCGACTTGCCCTTCACGGTCTCGTCGAACGCCTGCAACGTGCGCAGCGCAGTCGCCGGGCCGTCCGCCGGAATCAGACCGTCCGGCGAGATGGCTTCCTTCACCCGGCTCCACGCGTCGAGGTAAAGCGCGCGGTCCCCCAGCAGATAGGCGTCGGGAACCGTCTTGATGAGGTCGGCCTGCCCTGCCGTCTGAAGCCAGCGCAGCGCGCGGACCATCGCATTGGTCAGTGCTTGCGTGGTGTTCGGATTCTTCTGAATGAACGATTCGTTCGTGTAGAGGCAACCGGCCGGCATGTTGCCACCGAACACGGACACCGTTTCCTTGAGCGTACGCGTATCCGAGATCACACGAATCTCCTTGTCGCGCTCGAGCATGGTGATCACCGGGTCCAGGTTGACGATCGCGTCGATGTTGCCCGAGCGGACCGCGGCCAGCGCGCCCGACGACGCCCCGACACCGACGAAGGCCACCTCATTGGGCTTGATGCCGCCCTTGGCCAGCACGAAGTTCGCCATGATGTTGGTCGACGAACCCGGCGCCGTCACACCGATCTTCTTGCCACGCAGATCGGCAATCGACTTGTAATTCGGCATCGTCTTGTTCGACACGCCGAAAACGATCTGCGGCGCACGCCCCTGCAACACGAAGGCGCGGATGAACTGGTTCTTCGCCTGCAACAGAATCGTGTGTTCGTAGGCCCCCGAGACCACGTCGGCACTCCCGCCGACGAGTGCCTGCAAAGCTTTCGAACCGCCAGCAAAGTCGGAGATTTCGACATCGAGTCCTTCGTCCTTGAAGTAATTCAGGCGCTCGGCAATCGTGAGGGGCAAGTAATAGAAGAGGTTCTTACCCCCGACCGCGATGGCGACCTTGGTCTTCTCCAGCTTGTTTTGCGCGAAGCCGGGGCGAATGCCTGCGCCAATCAGGCTGGTAGCGGCCAGTGCCGTGACGAACTGACGTCTTTGCATGGTGTTGTTGTCTCCGTGGTTGCAACGTACTTTCTTTGTTTGTTCGACGTGCTTTATTCTCGGACCGCAGCCAGAACTGCGCCCCGTGATGCTGCGCGTAGCGACGTCTCAGATAACGCCGTTCTCGCGCAATGCCTTGATTTGCCCGGCATCATAACCCAGTTGCCCAAGCACCTCGTCCGTGTGTGCGCCCAGCTCGGGGCCGAGCCACTGGGTCTCGCCGGGTGTGTCGGAGAGCTTCGGCGAGATGTTGGGCAGATCGATCGGCGTACCGTCGGGGAACGTATGACGCTGGATCATCTGACGCGCAATGAACTGCGGATCCTTGAACATGTCGGCCACCGTGTAGATCCGGCTCGCCGGCACGTCGGCGCCCTGAAGCACCGCCAGTGCCTCGTCGATGGAATGCACCTGCGTCCACCGACCGATAGCCTCGTCGATCTCCTGCGTACGAGGCACACGGCCATCGTTATGGGCCAGCCCCGGATCTTCGGCCAGATCGGTGCGTCCGATGGCGTGCATCAGACGTTTGAAAATCGGATCGCTATTGCCGCCGACGACGATCATGCCGTCCGCGCACGGATAGGTGTTCGACGGCACGATGCCCGGCAGCGACGCACCGGTACGCTCCCGCACCATGCCCGCCACGCTGTACTCCGGCACCACACTCTCCATCAGATTGAATACCGCCTCGTACAAGGCGACATCGACGACCTGCCCTCGTCCGCCATTCATGTTGCGGTGATGCAGGGCCATCATGGCGCCGATCACACCATGCAGCGCGGCAATCGAGTCGCCGATAGAGATGCCGATGCGCGGCGGCGGCAGTTCCGGGTACCCCGTGATATGACGCAACCCACCCATCGATTCGGCAATCGCACCGAAACCGGGACGGTCACGGTACGGGCCCGTCTGGCCATAGCCAGAAAGCCGCACCATCACCAGCCCGGGGTTCTCGGCACAGAGTTGCTCGTAACCCAACCCGAAACGCTCGAGCAGTCCGGGCCGGAAATTCTCGACGACGATATCGGCCTGCGCCGCGAGCTTGCGCACGATGGCCTGCCCTTCCGGCGACTTCAGATTGATCGTGACCGACTTCTTGTTGCGCGCCTGCACGGCCCACCAGAGGGAGGTCCCCCCTGCGTCGGGATGCAGCTTGCGCCACTTGCGCAGCGGATCGCCATGCTGCGGGTCTTCGATCTTGATGACCTCGGCGCCGAACTCGCCCAACATGCGGGCCGCGAACGGGCCGGCAATGAGCGTACCGAGTTCGAGCACTTTGACGCCGGCAAGCGCACCGAAGCCCGGCACGCCAGCGGCCTGCGCGGAACGATCGGGAGCACCGGAAGACGGCAAGGAGGATGTGACAGATGGCGAGGATGCCGAAGCAGCACCTTGCGGCGGCGTAGATTCGAACGGCGTGGACGACTTGGACAACGCTGGGACTCCTGAGCCTGGCCGACACGCATCACGGTCGGCGCTCGAGACGCTGCCGGTCGGCGGCGCCCGTGCAAATAGTTGGCAAATGAAGTTCGTATAGTAATTCGACAGCGGGGATCGGCCAACAAACTCAGGGGAAATCCGGAATCGTCCGAGCCGGTTTGTCGCAATATCCGATATCCACTAACCGAACCGAGCCCGGACGAGACCTTCTCAGGTCTCGAACAGATGGCGCGCACCGCGCTGCGCTGCAATATAAATTGCCTCACCGCGATTGCGCGCGCCGAGTCGCCGGTACAGCGCAGACACATGGGTCTTCGCCGTGCCCTCGGAGATCACCAGTTGCTGGCAGATCGTCTTGATGGACAGCCCGCGTGAGAGGAGCGCCAGAATTTCATATTGCCGTTGAGAGATGCCGAGCAGCGCCGATTCAGCAAGCTGCGTCGCCTTGTCGCCCCCAAGCGGAAACACCGGCAGGCGAGATAGCGGCAATGCGTCGCCCAGCGCCTCTTGCCGCCAGAGCACCAGCAGCGTTGAGAGCGCCTCTTCCGGCACGAAACGACCGCCCGAGAATGCCAGATCGAACACGGAGCGAACACGCGCGACGGAATTGGGCCACGGCAGGCAGGCGGCCACGCCAGCCTGCAACCACCGAATGATCTCGTCGGGAAAACCCGCATCGCCTACGACGACGACGGGCACAGGCGGCACGCATTCGGCGGCAATCGCGCACAGCGTGTCGACCGCCGGCGTCCGCGCGACAGACTCATCGAGCACCAGCGCGCGACGCGACGGCAACTCGCGCAGCCAGACCCAGTCCTGCGTGGTCACATGCTCCACGTGCCGCAAGACCGGTGGTGTCACGTTCGCATCGGTTTGCAATGCGATTTGCAGGCCGCTCAGCCAGGTGGCAGCCTCACCTACGACCAGCACACGCATGATTTCCCCTGATATTCCGGTCGGCACCCCCGCGCCGCCGCCCCATTTTTGTCATGCTTACCGCGCCTTTGGCCTTATTGATATGCCGGTGACATGCACGTCGCATCTCACCCGGACAAAAACCGAAGAAACCCTCCAGTTCTCGCCATACTTTACGCATAAGGCGTCGCCTTGCTTTCAAGGCAGTTTATGCGTGAAGCCCGCGCAACGGCGAGTCCGCCCGTCACGAATGCCTGTGCTTGTTGCCTGAGCGCGACAAACCGCAATCTGCGTAAATTATTTACTCAATTTTCGGAGATTCCGCTATTACTTTTTCCCTTTCCTTTCTCGAATCGCGCAATAGAATACAAAAAGTCTGTGAGGACAGCACACGGAGCCCGGGGGGGCAGGCCATGTTCAAGATCACCGTCAGCACGACGCGCAGGGCGATATTTTGTGTTGCCGCTGCGTGCATCGCGAATACTGCACAAGCCGATGTCAATGGCCTTGGCGGCATTGGCGGCGCCGTTCCGGTAGCCGTCAGCGATGCACTGCTTGCCAGCACGCACGCCGCCAACCTGCAACGCAGCCTCGTCACCAGTATCGGCAATGCCGCGCCTGCGGCCCTCGCGCCGGCCCATTCAACAACGATCAGCACCGCCAACAACGTTCGCTTGTGGGACGAAGTGATCCCGCCGGCCCCGTCGCCTAAGCCGGCGCAAGGGTCATTGCCGCCCTCAGCGCAGCCGCGCACCATCGTTGCCGTCTCGGCGGCACAGCCGATGCCGCAAGTGCAACAGGCGCCAGCGACCATGATGGCGACGAGCTTCAAGGCGAATGCCGGCGCTGTCGTCACGCGCATGCACGCCGGGCCCGCACGCTAACCGAATCACCACCGAGCGCAGCGACAAACGCCAACGCCCGGCAGTCCCACTGCCCCTTCGGTCACATCGTTACCCATTCAGAACACCAAAACCTGTGCGCACCGACGTCGGATGCACGCAGAACACTCGCGCGTCCGTTCCTGCTGACGGAACTGAAAGGCGCCGCCCCTACGGATGAGAGGCGAGCGCCGTTGACAGCTTTCGCTACGTTCAGAACGTGTACGGGAAGCGGACACCGATCACATAGTTCGGTGCATCCGGCGACATGCCGGCGTTGACGTACCCATTCACGGTCCAATGCTTGTTGATGGCGTAGTTGATGCCGAAGTTGAGCGACGCCGCGTTGGTCGTACTGCCCGCCACCGTCGTCCAGCCCGCGCCCGGCGACGCCGTCTTGGTCGCCCGCGAAATCGCGGTCGAATACGAGATCGACAGCGCCGTCTTGTCGTTGAGCGCCAATGCCATCCCCGCGCCGACCTGGACGATATCGCCCAGCTTGACCTTCGCAGGGGACGTGGTGCCTTCGATGGTCGAAATGTCGTCAAACGAGCGCGCCACGTTGTACGTGTAGGCTACGTTCGCGAACAACACGATCGGATCGTAAGTCCGCAGGAACGACAGGCCCGCCGTAATTGCCCAGATGCCGTTCCCTGTGGGCAGACGCGACGGGGTGGTCAGGTTGTTGTTGCTCGGGTCGGGCGTGCCGAGCTTGATGCCGAACGGCGACGTGCCGGTCGGCGCCGTCACGCGCAACGACGCCACGATATCGGGCCAGTTCGCATTTTCCTTGACGAGCTGGTAGTAGATCGACGCGTTCACGTCGCCGATATTCGCGGAGTTCTTGCTGATGTCGCTGATCGACGACGCCGCACCGCCTACGCCCCCGGAAATGAAGTCCGAGTTGCGATACAGGTACGGCACGTCGAACGACACGCTCAACCGGTCGGTGATCCCGTAACGCGTATTGACGTCGAACGTCCACACGTTGGCCTTGGTCTGGCCGAGGTTCAACTGACCGAGGAAGATGGCATCGAGCGCGAGAAAACCGCTCAGCACCAATTGACGGCGATCGTAGTAGCTGTAGCTGATACCGGCGTCGATGGTGAGCTTGCGGTCGAACAGCGGGGCGTGCTGCGCCTGCACCACGGCTTCTTCGGCCGGCGTGCGCTGCGATTCGGTCTCGCTCTTCTGCATTTGCTGCGTCTCGCCGATCGGCGTGGCCGAGGTCGGCCCGGCAGCCCCGGCAGCGCCGCCGCCCGGTGTGCCTGCCGAGCCGGCGGCAGAGCCGTCGCCTGGCGAGACTTGCGCGATCTGCGCGGTATCCCATGCGGTCAGACCGCGCCCGCGTTGCGCCATCTCGATATCCGTGAGGCGCTGCTTGAGAGAAGAAATTTCCCGCTGCTGCCGGTCAACCATATCCATCAACATCTGGATACGGTTGTCCGGCGATGGGTTCGTATGCTCCTGAGCCTGGGCCGATAGCGTGAAAAGCAGTACCCCCAACGGAATAGCGGCAACGGGAAAAAAGCGGTGAGTGTTCATGATCCCCCCCGGGTGAAAAAGCGGACGGGCGTCCGCGCGCAATCCAACAAACACGTATTGCCAACAACGGTTGTCCTTGCTGCTCGACTGCGGGGTGATGCGTGCGAAACCCGGACCGGGCTCTGCCGACATCACCTTCTTGTACGCCGCGAGTGCTCTGCGGCGGCGCCCCACGTCTTGTTGTCATGGCGTCCTGTCGGACGTTGCGGCCGAAGCCGGACCGTTCATGCACGACAGTCCGGCGACGTCACTACCCTTGCCACTGCGATCACTGCCTTCACCGAGGCCACGGCAACGACTGTCGTGACCTCGCGTGTCTGAACGTCAATGGCGCACGGCGATCATGTTCGCCATCGCGTTCTGCACACCGAGCTGACGCAGCCCTGCCGACGTGAGCGCGCCCGTCTGCAAGTTCAGTTGCAACGTGTTCATCACCTGTTGCGCGTTGCCTGCGACTTGCACGACCTGCATGATCTGGTTCATCGCGCCGCCCGCACCACCGGCGATGCTCTGCCCGAGGTTGCCGTTCGGCGTGTTGAGCGCGAGTTGCATGCCGGCCGACGAGATCGCCACGCTGGCGCTCAGATTGCCCACCGTGGTGTTCGAGCTGCTGGTACTGCTTCCGCTCACCGGCACCAGCAGCGCGAGCGATATGCCCGGGCCGTACTGGATGATGGCTTTGTTCATGGCGTTGTTTGCGTCGCCTGCAACCTGCGTGATCTGTGCGACGCCGTTCATCAGCACGTTGGCGCCACCGGTAACCGATTGCGTCGTGGGCGCCGTCGCATTCACGACACCGGGGATGATCGCCGTCGAGCTACCGGTCTGGACCTGACCGTTAGTCACGCCGAGCACACCGGTCGCCATCAGGCTCGCCCCGGTCGGCATCTGCCACTGCGATTGCATGACGAGCTGAAAGCCCGTGATCATGTTCTGTTGTGCGTATTTGCCGGTCGCATGCGAGAGGACTTCATCGCTTACAGGCGTCCAGCTCTCGGGCACCACACTCGACGCAAATGCCGGCACGGCGCTTGCGAACAGCGGGATGGCCAACATCGGGACATATCGATTCATGATGGTCTGGTCTCAAAACAGATCCGCCCGGATGATGCCGAAGTCCACCATCGGGGTCGGTGACGTCCCGGTCGCCAGCGCGCCATCGCGCAACTTGGCTGCCAGGGATTCATTGCCTTTGAGCAGCGGTGAATCCTCCAGAAACGGCTTGCCGATGACCGCCAGCACCAAGCCATTCCACTGCTTGGCAAAATCGGCCTGCTCGATGATGCGATTGCCCAGCGCCGGATCGGAGACGAACACCCGACCGTCCTTCGCCGCCTTTACGACCACGAAGTGCTGATATCCATTGACGTCGATGAGCGCAATGACCGGGATCTTCAGGTCGTAGAGCGCACTGACATCGACTTTGAAACCTCGCCCCTCGAGTCCCAGCGTCTCCACGAATTTCTTCATGTCGAGCATCGAGAAGCCGTTCTTGATGACCGTGTCCGGATTGGAGAAGGCCATCATTCGCTGAATCATTTCCGTCTCGGGAATGTTGATCCCGTAGCCGTATCGCAGCAGCGTCGAGAGCGCTGCGGACCCACAACTGAAGTCGTATTCCTGCTGGACCAGATTCACGTAGTGCATCGACTTGAACGAGCGCATCTTCTTGACCGCCGGTACACCGATCGAAGACTCCAGGTTCACCGATGCATACTGCGCGTGCCCGGCCACGCTTGCGCACGCCAGAGCGCAAACCGTAGCGATCCTTACGACGGCACGACGCGTATCGCTCATGACACACCTCATGAAAAAACCGGTCCGGGATTCCCCGGACCGGTCAGGTACATCACTTGATTGCCGAGATGGCGAGGCTGTTGGCCTGAACGTTGCCGATACCGGCTGCCACGTTCACACCCACGTTGCCGCTGGCCCATTGCAGGGCACCGTTGCCAAGTGCTGCATTGGCGACGAAGTCACCCGAGGCCTTCATGCCTGCGACCTGGTCGGTTTGTGCCGTCGAGTTGGCAGCACCGCCCTTGTACCAGCCATGCGCGCCTTGCGAGACAGCCGCCGACAGGTTGTTGCCCTGCACGTTGCCGACACCCGAAGCCACGTTCACGCCGACGTTGCCGGTCGCCCCTGCCAGTGCACCGTCACCCACGCTGGCGTTGACCATGAACTGCGAGATCTTGGCCGAGCCTTGCGAGGACTGGTTCGAGAACACCTGGGCCGACGCATACACCGGCTGCGCGTTGAGCGAGGCGATGGCGACGTTGTTGGCCTGAGCGTTATCGGCACCTGCTGCCACGTTCACACCGACGTTGCCGTTGGCGTTAGCCAGCGCGCCGTTGCCGAGCGTTGCGCCCATCGTCTGATACGTTGCCGTATTGACGTGGAGCGTGAGCGCGCCCTTCTGCCACGTGGTGGCCTTCGTGTAGGTGTTCGAGAAGCCCCACAGTGCGCCCGCCGCGATCGACTCGCTCGAGACCGAAGCCTGACCTGCGTTGAACAGACCATGGAATGCGGCATCGAAGCTCTTCTGCGTGTTCAGGAAGCCACCGGCGAGGAAGCCTCCGGCCGCTTGCGACTGCTGGCCGTAAGCGTAGCCACCCCAGGCGGAACCTTGACCGGCACCGGCATTGCCAACGATGTAGCCGCCATACAGTGCGAGGCCACCCGGCAGCGGGATGATGCCGCCACCGATGATGCCGCCGGCTGCTGCCACGTTGGAATACTGATACCCGCCACCGGTCACGAAGCCGCCCGAACCGGAGCTCGACTGGCCTGCGACATACCCGGCACCGGCCTGGAACGACTGGCTGGTGTTCAGGTGGCCGTTGGCCTCGGCATTCACCCACGACGTCGTGTTGTTATACGACGTGGTGGTTGCGCCGCCGATCAGATACGCGCCGCCCGTGTTCGAGACCGTGGTGGTCTTCGAATTGACGCCCGTCGTCACATGCCCCGTGACATAGGAGCCGAGCAGCGGGCCCGTCAGGTTCACGTGATGCACGTCGACCTTCTGGTTGTTCTGCACGACGGCGTTGCCGGTGTTATCCACCGTGACGCAGCCGCGAATCCCGATCAGACCGAAAATACCGACCAGGTTCAGAACGTTGGTCTCGTTGCCGATGAACGAGAAGCTATATTGCTGGTGATGGGGCGACGCCATGGCGGTACCCGTTGCTACCAGCAGTGCAGCCGCTGCAATTGCTTTCGTTTTCATGACCATCTCCTTGACGAGAGAGTTACCCAGTTAAAAAGATGTGCCCGCCGGGGGACGGAGCACAAAAACATTTGCGGTTACATTGCCTATCCCAGCCGACTGGTTCACCTGCAACACTCCACTGGCTCCACGGAAGGCGTCACTGGAAATCGACGCCGTGCGGAACTGATCGTTGAGGTTGTGGTGGCCAGCCGGGCCACCCTTGGAGATCGCAGCGGATAGTGCCGTATCCGATACGCTCGCCACTCCAGACGCATCGCCAGTCACAATGACGGTCGCGTTGCGTTGAAGATTGCCGGCACCGCTCGCCTGGTTGACTTGCGTCAGCCCCGAGGTGCCTGAAAATGCGTTGCCCTGAATTGCGGCGCTCGCGGCGCCCGTCGTCGTCGTGACGAGTGCCTGTTGATTCGTGCTCGACATGCCGGTCGTCACACTGCCGCCATTGGCAATGAGCGCGCTGTTGGCCTGAGCGTTGTTCACACCGGCGGCCTGATTCACGCCCAGTGCGCCCGATACCCCCACAGCCACGCCGCTTTCGACGGTGGCGTGCGTGCCGGCGAGCTCACCGCTCACGAGCCAAAGGTCTTGCGCCTGACACGTTCCGGCGACGGCAGCCACTGCCGCAGCCAGCGCGATGGCGCGCATCACATTGCGATTTGCGCTCATTTGGCGGCTCCTGCTGCACCCAGCGTCGTGAGCGGCGCCAGCGCCGAGTTGATGACCGACGGGACGAGCGTGCCGATACTGCCGATACCGCCTCCGCCACCGGCGCCTGCGCCAAAGCCGCCGCCGACGCCGTTAGTGGTGTTCAGGCCGTTGCCGCCGCGAGCGTTACCGACCAGCACGCCCATCACCGGATTGATGCCCGACTGCACGGAACTCGTGACGAGGCCGGCATTGGCGCGGCCCGTGAGCTCACCATCCGTCACCTGACTGACGGCGCCCATTGCCGTATTGAACGGCCCCGTCGGGAAAGCCGGGACGGCGATGCCGATCGGATTCTGTTCACGGGGCAGGCCGCGGTAGGCGATCTGCGGGCCGATGTTGCGTTCGATCACCAGATCGCCCGGCGTCGCCGGTTCGGCCTTCGCCTGACCGGGGATCATGGCCGGGGTCAGCGCCACGAGCATCGTGGCGAGGACCGCAGGCGAGAGAGAGAATTGGGTCATGTCGATCACCGCGTGGTATAGGTCACACGCGTCACCTGGACGTTGCCCACGCCGTTCGACAGTTGTTGCGGACGCGGCGTCGGGGCAATACCACCCGGCAGTTCGTCCCACAACGTCACGCCGTTGGCGATCGCCATCCCAGGCGACTTGACCATCGCAGCGCCCTGCAAATTGCGGCCGCGCTGGCTTCCGAGTTGTTCGTCGTCGATTCGGGCTGCGGCAAGCGGCATTCCTGAAGCGCCAACGCTCTGGCTGTCGTCGTTACCGGCGACCACCGGGGTTTGTTCCGCTGCCGGTGCCGCCGCGCTGTCGCTCACCGGCGCGACCGAGGCCGTCGGCATCACGAGACCGACATCGGCGTCGGAGATCTGCGCTGCCGGCAGCGTCGGCGTCGAGAACGAGGCCGGCACCATCGATCCGGTGAGCATCGCCACTTGCATGAAGGCGGCGCGCGAGACGTCCTGCGCCTGTGCCGGTGCGGCGCACAGTCCGAGCGTCACGACGATGGCTGCGCTCAGAGCGCTTGCGCCTTGTCGTACGCGGTACTGCATTTCGGTGGTGAGAATTCGCATCGCTTTGTCCTCCTTGCCCGGACCAATAAAGCGACTTCCGTGCCACCCGGCTTAAGTGGTTGAAAACATTGACGGAAATTTTTTCGACCAACACGGGGATCCGGCCGGGTCGCTGAAAACGTTTCAGCATTGATACGTGGGCCCGGTCCGTCCCCGGCTGTCACGTCATCGACGCACTTCGCAAACATTCCGAACTGCGAACGATATCGGCGTCAGTAGCGACGCATGTCGCAGACGCCCTGTTTGCAAGGGTTTCGCATGACACTTTTGCGGCGGATTGAGAGCGATCGACGAATACGACATGGAGCAGTCACATTCGGGCGAAGTGATCGCGACGGCGCGACAGGCCCCGGATGTTTCATCTTTGATGTGCGTGCGGGACAACCCTTGCCTGCGATTTTTTCGAATCGGCGCCGAAGGCAGCGGGCCTTTTCGAAACACTTCCAACGAGGGAGGCCACGCATTGCGTACGACGCGACGGCGGCGTCGACCAGCAGAGAAAATGCCGGAATCGCCCGTCGTTATTGACGATGGCAGGGGTCGCGAAACGCGAGGACAGGGAGAAAATCGAAGGGAGAAATGCGCGTTGCACACACAGATGGGAAGCGCTTCGGAGAAACATCAACTGCGCAATCTTCAGGACCCCAAAAAGAAACGACCGCCCTGCTCATCACAGGACGGTCGCCCTCTCTTCGCCAGAAGATATCAGGCCGGCACGCCCGATTCGTCACCGCGCAATCCGTACCGGCACATGAGGCGGTACAGCGTAATGCGCGAAATTCCCAACTCTGCGGCCACATCCGTCAAACGGTGACAGTGGCGCAGCAACGCCTGCTCGATGGCCGTTCGTTCGGCCTCCGCGCGAATTTCCTCGAGCGTGCGCACCAGTGTCGGCACCCATGGCAGGAGGTCAAGATCCTTGGCCGAAATCATGCGGCTATCGGCCATCACGATGGCGCGGCGCACACGGTTGATCAACTCGCGCACGTTGCCCGGCCAGTGATATTCATACATCGCCTGAACCGCGCATTGCGTGAAGCCACGGATCTTGCGATGGTTGTCGCCTTTGAAGCGTTGCAGCACATGATGCGCAAGGATCTCGATGTCCTGGCCACGTGCGCGCAGCGGCGGTTCATCCACCCGAAGCACGCACAGACGGTGGAATAGATCCATGCGGAAACGTCCCTCTTTCACGGCAGTTTCCAGATCGACGTGCGTTGCCGAGATGATTCGGACATTGACCGGAATCACTTCGTGACCGCCGAGACGCTCGATCGCCCCTTGCTGCAGGAAACGCAGCAGGCTCGCCTGACTCTCGATGGGCAGATCGCCGATTTCGTCGAGGAACAGCGTGCCGCCGTTCGCCGACTCGACGCGACCGACCTTACGTGCGTTCGCGCCCGTAAAAGCGCCCCGTTCGTAGCCGAATAGTTCGGACTGCATCAGATGTGGCGGAATGGCGCCGCAGTTGATCGCGACGAATGGCCCCTTGGCACGCAAGGAGCGCTCGTGAATCGCTACGGCACTCAGTTCCTTGCCGGTCCCCGACTCGCCCGAAATGAACACCGGGGCGTCGGTATTGGCGACTTTACGGATGGTGCGAAAGAGCTGCTGCATCGCTTCGCATGTGCCGACCATCTCCTGATCGCCACCGACTTGCGGCGTGATGATCGGCACTTCCGACAGCGACGCCATGCCCCATGCGTGCCCGATCGAATGCGCGAGCTGATCGTTGGTACAAGGGACATTGACGTAGTCGAAGCAATAGTCACGAATGAGCCGTCGGATCGACGTCGTCGTGAGTTGTTCGGGATTTGTCGCGGCAACCCAGCCGACGGTTGCCGGCTGCATGCAGGACTCGAACGCGCCCATCTCGCGGTCGCTATAACCGCTCGCCAGGTCGATGAGTGCTGCGCTGGTGACCCCCGGATTGAGAATGCGACCGACGTCGCTGGCGCTCTTGGCCGGCACAACCTGCCAGCCTTGCTCTCCCAGGAACGACAGCAATCCGTCGCTGTGCTTTCGGGAGGCGTAAATCAGGGTGCGCCCGGTATCGTTAGCCATACCTTAACTCCCTGCCTAAGCAGTGCCTGCACGCAGTTTTTTGGTCTTGGACCGGGATCTGCGCGACAGGTTATACGGCCCCACGCCGCCCGGGAGTTATGGTGTTCCCCGTGTAGTTGGGTCCCCAAGTCGGCAGGTTTAGTCTAGAAGACGGGGATATGCGCAGATATAGCGAATAACAGCTAATCCGATTGGATGAGAGTACGAGTACCTACGCGCAAAGGCGGACGACGTCACGTCCGCGCCATGCTCAGAGCGTATGCCTGTCGAGCACGGCACGGGCGATCGTTCCGGCATCGACGTACTCCAGTTCGCCCCCGACCGGCACGCCTCGCGCGAGCCGGCTCACGCGCAGACCGCGCGCCTTGAGCGTCTGTCCGATGTAGTGTGCCGTGGCTTCACCTTCGTTGGTGAAGTTCGTGGCGAGCACCACTTCCTTGACCACGCCGTCGGTAGCGCGACGGATCAATTGCTCGAAATGGATCTCGCCCGGCCCCACGCCGTCGAGCGGCGAGAGATGGCCCATGAGCACGAAGTACAACCCTTTGAAGGTCATCGTCTGCTCAAGCATGTTCTGATCGGCGGGCGTTTCCACCACGCACAGAAGGCTCGTGTCGCGCTCGGGATCGAGGCACGTCTCGCAGATTTCGACTTCGGTGAACGTGTTGCAGCGCGCGCAATGGCGAATCTGCTCGGACGCATGCACCAGCGCTTCGCCCAGCCGCACCGCGCCCTTGCGGTCGCGTTGCAGCAGATGGTAAGCGATGCGTTGGGCGGACTTCGGTCCGACACCCGGCAATGCGCGCAGGGCATCGACGAGTTCCTGCAGGCTCGAGAGCTGGGGCTGAGGCATGCGTCGTCTTTCTATCGAAGCTGGCGGAAAACGCTCAGAACGGCATCTTGAAGCCCGGCGGCAGCGGCAGACCGGCGGTCAGGCCTCCCATCTTTTCCTGCGCGGTCGCTTCGGCCTTGCGCACGGCGTCGTTGAATGCCGCCGCGACGAGGTCTTCAAGCATGTCCTTGTCGTCAGCCAGCAGGCTCGGGTCGATGGTCACGCGACGCACGTCGTTCTTGCAGGTCATCACGACCTTCACGAGGCCCGCGCCCGACTGCCCTTCGACTTCGATCTGCGCGAGCTGCTCCTGCGCCTTCTTCATGTTTTCCTGCATTTGCTGGGCCTGTTTCATCAGACCTGCGATGTTTCCTTTCAGCATGTTGGCTCCTGAATAAATCGTGTGGGGTGTCGTCTGAGGTGTCGTGCAGGCTGCGGGCCGCGCAGCGTGCCGGCGTATTCGCCATGCTCGCTGTACGCACCGACCGCGCCAAACACGCGTTTGGGTGCCGGATTCGAAAACCCGGAACCCTTTACGAAAGCGAACTTGCTTATTGTACCGGTCGAATGCTTCCCGGAAGGATCTGCGCGTCGAATTCGTCGATCAATTCGCGCATGACCGGATCGTCGGCGATGGCCTGTTCGGCCGCGCGCTGGCGCGCCGCCGCCGCTTCTGCGGCGAGCGAAGCCGCCGTCGTACCGACCTGCCCCAGTTCGACGTGCAGTTGCACGTCGCCGCCGAAATGCTCGACGAGTGCCTGACGCAATTTGTCGGCGGTGGCGGCGTCGGCCAGTTGGCGAAGCGGCACGCGCAAATGCAAGGCGCGTCCCGCCACTTCCGTCAACTCGCTCTGAAACGCCAGTTGCTGCGCCAGACCACGCGCCGGCAGCGCTTCCGCCAGGGCCGGCCATTCGCCGGTAAATACCGGCGGCACGCCGTCGACTTCACGATAGACGCAAGCGCGCGGCGGCTGGACAGGCGCGGCAGCGGGAGCCGCCGCAGTACTGGCAGGCTCAGGTTCGGGGTCGGCACCGGCAGGCGCTTCGTCCGATGCGCGGGGCGCGCTGGCGCGATTGGCGCCGGCAGCACTCCCGGCGCGACCGGCCGTCCCCTTGCGCCCGGCATTGAGCGCGGCGAGCGCGGCTCGGGCGGGCGACATCGGGGCACCGTCGGCCGGGGCGCCCGGCGCACTGCTGCGGGCTGCCGGTGCGCGACGCGCTTCCGGTTGCGCCGCAGGGGAAGATGCGGGTGACGACGGCGCAGAGGCACGTGGCGCCGGCTCCGCCATCGGCGCACGCGCCGGGGCGCTCGTGGCGACTGCACGCGCAGATTGCGCGGCTTGCGGCGTCGGCGGCTCGGCGAGCGTGCCACCGGCGAGCAGCGGCGTGAATGCCGCCATGCGCAGCAGCGCCATCGAGAAACCGGTGTATTCGTCGGGCGCGAGACCAAGCTCGCCGCGCGCTCGCGTGGCGATCTGGTAATAGAGCTGAACCGCCTCCGGCGACAGCGCTTCGGCCAGTCGTCGCACGTCGGCGGCTTCCGGCCAGTCATCGGACACGGCTTGCGGCGCGTACTGCGCCAGCGCGATCTTGTGCAGCAAGCTGCCCAGATCCTGCAAACCTGCGGCAAACGAGAAGCTGCGCTCTGCCATTTCGTCGGCAATCGCGAGCAAATCGGTGCGCGACTCGTCCTTCAACGCGTCGAGCAAGCGCACCAGCACGCTCTGATCGATGGCGCCGAGCATGCCGCGCACGGCCGTCTCAGTGAGCGGGCCCGCCGCATAGGCGATGGCCTGATCGGTGAGCGACAACGCATCACGCATACTGCCGCCCGCCGCCTTGGCGAGCAGACGCAGCGCTTGCGGCTCGTTCTCGATCCCTTCTTCGCCGAGAATATTCGTGAGGTGCGACACGATGTGCCCGGCCGGCATCTGCTTCAGATTGAATTGCAGGCAGCGTGAGAGCACGGTGACCGGAATCTTTTGCGGATCGGTCGTCGCGAGAATGAATTTGACGTGCGCGGGCGGCTCTTCCAGGGTTTTGAGCATCGCATTGAACGCGTGCCCCGTGAGCATGTGCACTTCGTCGATCATGTAGACCTTGAAGCGCGCATCCGCCGGCGCGTAGACCGCCTTTTCGAGCAACGACGTCATTTCGTCGACACCGCGGTTCGACGCGGCATCCATTTCGACGTAGTCGACAAAACGCCCTTCGTCGATGGCCTTACAGGCCTTGCAAACGCCGCACGGCTCGGCCGTGATCCCCGTCTCGCAATTGAGCGCCTTGGCCAGAATGCGCGAAAGCGTGGTCTTGCCGACGCCGCGCGTACCGGTGAACAGATAGGCGTGATGCAGGCGCTGTTGCTCGAGCGCGTGCGTCAACGCACGCACGACATGCTCCTGGCCCACCAGGGTCGAGAAGCCTTTGGGGCGCCATTTGCGCGCGAGTACTTGATAGGTCATGCCAAATTGTAACAGTTCGGCGTTGGGCTTCCGCACCGATGTCAACGCCCGATCGAACGTCGAACGGCGTCGCTTTTCATGCCGGAATCGGCACGCTATCAGTGCAATAGAAAAAAATGTCGGGCGATTCTACCAAGCCCGTCCGCCCCACGCGAGGCGCGGAGCCACGTGATCGCTTTCCTCACGAAAACGAAGGCGCAAACGACGGTGAACGCGTCGCCGCCCATCGACAATGGGGACGATTCGTGCAGGCTTCAAGCGGTGGAGATATTTGCGCAGAACGCGCGAGAACATCGGCAAAACAAGGAATTAGGTGACGAGCCTGACCCTCGGCACTGGTAGAAAACGGCTGTGGCTGCTTCGTTCCCGACCTGACCAGATTGGCCGCGCCACCATGCGAGGAGGCCCGTCAGGAAAAGATTCTACCAGAGTCGACGCGCCAACAGAAGCCCAAAGCGCGAGATTATGGGACGCGATACGCCGCCGGGCACCTCTCAGCCTGTGTCGGCAGCGCGCGCAAGCCTTGGAAATTTCCGCTAAGATGATCGCAAACTGCATTGGCGAGCGCTATTGAATGCCGCGATTGCAGCCTCCATATGGAGAATGCACGCCCGGGAAATGCTGGGTGACATCTCCAGCGTCGGTGAAAGCGAACGGCGCCTAGCGCCACTTTCATCGGACGTTTCCGAATAGTTATACGAGGCAACAATACTCATGAGCGAAATCAAGTACATCTCCGACGCCAGCTTCGACGCGGACGTTCTGAAATCCGACAAGCCGGTGCTGCTCGACTTCTGGGCGGAATGGTGCGGCCCCTGCAAGATGATCGCCCCGATCCTCGACGAAGTGTCGAAGGAATACGGCGACAAGGTGCAGATCGCCAAGATCAACGTGGACGAGAACCAGGGCGTGCCGGCCAAGTTCGGCATTCGCGGCATCCCGACCCTGATTCTGTTCAAGAACGGCGCTGTCGCCGCACAGAAGGTCGGCGCCCTGTCGAAGTCGCAACTGACCTCGTTCCTCGACGGCAATCTGTAATCGATCGTCGACGGTAAGTGCCGGGGCCTTTGTCGCCACAGTGCGACACCCCGGCGCCGGGCAAACGGCGCAGTGCTTGCGCATGACGCTGCTTGCTATATAATCCGCCCAAAAGCACCCCAAAGTTCTTCGAGCGTTCGCTCACTTTTCCCTGATCCTTCACTTGTCGTCCAGTGGACGGCACCTCCGTATGCATTTATCCGAACTAAAGTCCCAGCACGTCTCCGAGCTGCTAGAAATGGCGAACGGTCTCGAAATCGAGAACGCCAACCGCCTACGCAAGCAGGAGCTGATGTTCGCCATTCTGAAGAAGCGCGCAAAGTCCGGCGAAACCATCTTTGGCGACGGTACGCTCGAAGTGCTGCCGGACGGCTTCGGTTTCCTGCGCTCGCCTGAAACGTCGTATCTGGCCAGCACGGACGATATCTACATCAGCCCGTCGCAGATCCGCCGCTTCAACCTGCATACCGGCGACACGATCGAAGGGGAAGTGCGTACGCCGAAGGACGGCGAGCGTTATTTCGCGCTGGTGAAGGTCGACAAAGTCAACGGCCACCCGCCCGAGGCCTCGAAACATAAGATCATGTTCGAGAACCTCACGCCGCTGCACCCGAACAAGCCGCTGCTGCTCGAGCGCGACATTCGCGGTGAAGAGAACGTGACGGGCCGCATCATCGACATGATCGCCCCGATCGGCAAGGGCCAGCGCGGCCTGCTGGTCGCCTCGCCGAAGTCCGGCAAGACCGTGATGCTGCAACACATCGCACACGCCATCACGGCCAACCATCCGGAAGCCAAGCTTTTCGTGCTGCTCATCGACGAGCGCCCGGAAGAAGTGACCGAAATGCAGCGCTCGGTGCGCGGCGAAGTGATCGCGTCGACGTTCGACGAGCCGGCCACGCGTCACGTCCAGGTCGCAGAAATGGTCATCGAGAAGGCCAAGCGCCTGATCGAAATGAAAGAAGACGTGGTGATTCTGCTCGACTCGATCACGCGTCTGGCCCGCGCCTACAACACCGTGATCCCGGCATCGGGCAAGGTGCTGACCGGCGGTGTGGATGCCAACGCCCTGCAACGTCCGAAGCGCTTCTTCGGTGCTGCACGTAACGTCGAAGAAGGCGGCTCGCTCACGATCATCGCGACGGCACTGATCGAAACCGGCAGCCGCATGGACGACGTGATCTACGAAGAATTCAAGGGCACCGGCAACATGGAAGTGCACCTCGAGCGTCGTCTGGCGGAAAAGCGCGTCTATCCGTCGATCAACCTGAACAAGTCGGGTACGCGTCGCGAAGAGCTGCTCATCAAGCCGGAAATCCTCCAGAAGATCTGGGTGCTGCGCAAGCTCATCTATGACATGGACGAGGCCGAAGCCATGGAATTCCTGCTTGGCAAGATCAAGCAGACGAAGAACAACGCCGAGTTCTTCGACCTGATGCGCCGCGGCGGCTGATCCCGACAGCCCCGCCCCGCGTCACGAGAAAAAGCCGCGACACCCTGTCGCGGCTTTTTCATTGCGCGTCGTCAGACGTGCCCCTCCCCCTGTTCGTCATCATCCCGCCAGTTAGCATCGTGGATCGCACCGCGACGATGCCGGCTGTCACGATGCCTGTTATATGATGGGACGATACTGCGCGCGAGCCGCCGGTACGCCTTCCCCTCAAGCTGTTCCCGAAGGAGAAATTGCAATGTCCGAGAAAGACGAATTGATGGCGGAAGCGTTCGCCCACCTGGAAGCTGGCGATCCCGAAACGGCCCTGGAAATCGGCAAACGGCTTGAGTCGCTGCAGTACTCGGGCGCCTATGAGGTGCAAGCCATGGCCTACGCAGACATGGACGACACGGCGCAGGCCGTCGCCGTGCTCGAAGCCGGTGTGGCGCATGCCCCGGGCGTCTGGCTGCTCTGGCAATTGCTGGGCAACTACCGCTCCGATCTCGGACGCTTCGACGCCGCCATCGAAGCCTACGAGGCCGCCGGCAATTGCGCGCCGGACGAAGACCTCGTGATCGTCGACTTCAACCACGCCAACGCCCTCGCCCGTCAAGGCGATCTCGCGCTCGCCCAGGCCCGCCTCGACCGTACGCTCGAAAGCCCGCACCTCGCACAGGCCGGACGCGCCTTCATCGAGAATGCCATCGCGCTACGCATGCACCTGTTCGTCGCTCAGGGGGAGCCGAAGGCCGCCATCGCCACGTACGAGGCCCTGGCCAAGCAGGAACACGACGAGGAAGGCAGCAACGTATCGATGGCGGATGTGCTAGCCGAACTCTCGCTCGCCTACAAGCAATCGGGCGACAACGCCAAGGCTTTGGCAACCGCCCTCGACGCCGTACAGTCGTACAAGTGGAGCGACGCCGCCCTGTGGGCGCTGCGCGCCGCGCGCGACGAGCAATCGGAAACCGCCCGCGCCATGCATCTGATCGTGGAAGGCCAATGGTACGAGCCGCTGGAAGATGAAGATCCGGATGGCCCCGCACCGGAGTTCGTGACCACGTACGACGTGGTGGCCGAAGATGAAGCCGAAGCCCTGCGACTGATTGCCGAATGCGAGCCGCCGCAGGTACGCGAATCGCTTCGCATCGCCGAGACGCACCTGATCGATAACGAAGACGCGTCGGCCACGGCGTACAAAGGCGTCTACGCTACCGGCGATTACCACATGTATCAGCCGGGCGAGGAAGACGAGTCGCTGGACGACTGAGCGCGCCGCCCCAACAGGCTTCAGGTCGCTCACGCGGCTTGCCTGTGACGACCAGCGCCGAAGTTAACGCCAAAGCGCCAAAGGGCGCCGGATCCAATCCGGCGCCCTTTGCGCTTGGTGCGGGCAATACTGACATCGCGGGCATCACCCGCGATGTCCTTGCCGCTTATTTGTAGCCAGCGCGGTCGAGAATGCGCTGCGCTTCCGGCAGATTTTTGGCGACGGTACCGATGGAGACGTCCTCTGCCTTGAATTCGCCGAGTGAAGCCAGCGCCGGGTTATCGACCTTGGTCGTCGTCACGGCCGGCCATTCGTTGTTGCCGTTGGCGAAGTACTGTTGCGCTTCGTCACTTGCCAGGTACTCCAGGAATTTCACGGCATTGGCGTGGTTCGGCGCGTGTTTGGCGATACCGGCGCCCGCAACGTTCACGTGCGTGCCCTTGCCGGCCTGATCGGGCCAGATGAAGCCGACTTTCGACATCAGCGCCTTGTCTTCCGGCTTGTCCGAACGCGCCATGCGCACGTAATAGTACGAGTTCGCCAGCGCCACGCCGCACTCGCCCGTCGCCACGGCCTTGATCTGGTCGGTATCGCCACCGCGCGGCGCACGCGCGAAGTTCGTCACCATGCCCTCGGCCCATTTCTGCGTCGCCTGGGCACCATCACGCGCAATGAGCGCCCCGACCAGCGACAACATGTACGGATGCGACCCCGAGCGCGTACAGACCTGCCCCTTGTGCGACGGATCGGCGAGTGAGGCGTACGTCTGCACGGTCTTCGGGTCGACCTTGTCCTTGTTGTAGACGATCACGCGAGCGCGCGTCGAGAAGCCATACCAATCTGTGCCCGCCTTCGTGTTTGCGGCGTGCAGCTTGGCCGGAATACGCGCATCGAGCGTAGCTGACTTCGTCGGTTGGAATAGTCCCGCTTCATCGCCCTTGGCCAGACGTGCCGCATCGACCATCAGGATGACGTCGGCCGGGCTCTTCGCCCCTTCGCTCTTCAGACGCTCCAGCAATGCAGCGTCATCGGCCTCGATGCGGTTGATCTTGATACCCGTCTGCTTGGTGAAGGTGCCGTAAAGCTGCTCGTCGGTCTGATAGTGACGCGCCGAGTACAGATTCAGCACACCGTTGTCCGCCTGCGCGGCGAATGCCGCCGCCATTGTCGTGCCGAGCACCGTCAGTCGCGCCAGCTTGCCGATCGTCTTCGCCTTCATTAGCCATTCCCCTTGCCGTTGTGGTTTTACAGAGAGGAACAGGATAATGAAAAATTTCAATCAACACAAACGATTCCCATTCTCATTGATTCAGATGTTCATTATCGAGAACAGGGAGTGGCGCGGGGAGATGGAGGTGACGACCGACTGCACCCCAAAGGTGGGATGCCTCGGACAGACGCCAGGCAGCGGAGTGGCAGGTCACACAAGCAGACTTCGCACATTGCGTGCGTTGCGGCAGGTGAGACGCTCCGCCTCGGGAAAGGTTCCGTGTCAGGTCGCCGCACACTGATGACACCCTCGAAAAGTGAACTGATTTGTGCCTTCGCCGCTCCAATCGCCGTAAAATTGCGCGTCGACGCTCGCCAGCCTCCCCATTCCAACGATCTATGGTGCGGCGAGCGTTTGTCCTGCCCTGCCGGAGTTTTCCCTTGTTGTCGTTGAATCGAATCCTGCGTCGCGCTGTCACCCTGACGGCCGCCGATGCCCCCATTGTGTCCGCCACCGCTTCATCCGCTGCCTCGACGCGCGGCTGCGTGGCACGCCGACTCACCTCGTCGCGCACGGCGTTTGCCGCGCTTGGCATGGCCGCCGTGCTCGCAGGTTGTGCGAGCGCCCCGCTGACGAGTCAGCCCGCCACGTCGACCACGGCGCAGCCACCCGTCGCACAAACCCCCGTCACGCCGGCGACACCCCTTACACCGCTTGTGCCGCCCAAGGTCGTCCGCCCGCTGAAGATCGGTCTCGCCCTCGGTGGCGGTGCCGCGCGCGGCTTCGCCCATGTGGGCGTGATCAAGGCACTGGAAGCCCGTGGCATCCACGCGGATATCGTCGTCGGCACGAGTGCAGGCAGCGTCGTCGGCGCGATGTATGCGTCCGGCCTGAACGGCTTCCAGCTCAATCGTCTGGCGTCGACGATGGACGAAGCGTCGATCAGCGACTGGACGATGCCGTTCCGCTCGCGCGGCATGTTGCGCGGCGAAGCGCTTCAGTCGTACGTCAACAAGATCCTCAAGGACCGCACGATCGAACAGATGCCGCGTCAGTTGGGCATCGTCGCCACGGATCTGCAAAGCGGCGCCCCGATCCTGTTCCGTCGCGGCAATACCGGACAGGCCGTACGCGCATCGAGCAGCGTGCCGGGTGTGTTCGAGCCGGTCCATATCGGCAATCGCGATTATGTGGACGGCGGGCTCGTCGCCCCTGTGCCGGCGGAATATGCCCGTCAGATGGGCGCGGACTTCGTGATTGCAGTCGATATCTCCGCCAACCCGACCGCGCAGGCGACACAAGGCCAGTTCGACATCCTTATGCAGACGTTCACGATCATGGGGCAATCGATCAAGCAATACGAGCTGGAGAAGAACGCCGATGTCGTTGTTCGTCCGTCGCTCGCCAAGATGGGCGCCTCGGACTTCCAGGGACGTAACCGTGCGATTCTGGCGGGCGAGGAAGCCGTCGCCAAGATGTGGCCGGAGATTCAGCGCAAACTTGCGGAGGCGCAGTCGGAAGCCACGCGCGGCATGCCACAGGCAGCGCGCTAAGGCGCTTGAGCCACAAACCCAGGCCGGGGCGCGACGATGCCTAACGCATTGCCATCGGCCTCGTAGGGACGCTCGCCGGGCCCAGTGGACCAATGCCGCTCATCGAGCACCCCCATGCCCGCACAGCGATCCCATCGCACAAACAAAAATGCCGCCCGGTGGGCGGCATTTTCATTGGCACAGAAGCTCGCAAATGTCACGAGCTTCGGCAGCTTACATCGGGTGATCGTTCTTGAAGAGCTGTTCGACGCGCGTGAGTTCTGCGCTGGCCTTGAGCGTCTCGACACGGCGAGCGCCGTTATAACGCGCCGACCAGTACGATTCGCGCAGGTCTTCCACGCGGATCTTGCCGCCCGTGGCCGGGGCATGCACGAACTTGTCGCCACCGATATAGATACCGACGTGTGAGAAGCTGCGGCGCATGGTGTTGAAGAACACCAGATCGCCCGGCTTCAGATCGGTCTTGGCGATGCGCTCACCCACCTGGCTCATCTCTTCCGAGCGGCGCGGGAGCATGAAGTTGAGTGTGTCCTGGAACACATAGCGCACGAAGCCGCTGCAATCCAGACCGCTGTCCGGCGTATTGCCACCGTACTTGTAGCGAACGCCAATGTAGTTCAGCGCGCCAAGTACGACGTCCGATGCCTTGTCGGTCACGTTCGAGAGCAGCTTCTGCGCACGTTGCACACGCGACTCTTCGACGACCGGTTGTGCGGCATCGGCACTGACCGTGGCGGTGCCAGCGGCGCTTTGGGTGTTCTGGGAAGCGTTGCTCGCCTGGATGGCCGCAGCGGCAGCGCGTGCAGCGGCCGTCGGGCCGTTGTTGTAGTCGTCAGCCTTCGCCGTCAACGAAGCGGTGACGAGGCCAGCGGCAGTGAACGCGAGAAGGAGAGTCTTGCGGGTGCGCTTAGGTTTCGTCTGCATTGGTCGCCGGGTTGGTTGAGTCGGATGGCCGATGAGTAGCTCGTCAGGGTGCAACAGGATGCTGCCGTGTTGAATCCTTCGAGTCACGCCCGGCAGACCCACCGCCGAACTTGTTTCTGAACTGACTTCGGAACTGTTCCGTTATCTGATCGGTTAACTCGTTGAATAATCAACTTAATTGGTACGCGATAGTAATGTGAACGTCACATGATGTCAAAAGGTAATAGAAAAAAACAATCAGTGCAATCGGAAAATTTTCATTAACAATCAAGCCTTTGCGATTTGGGCGACGTTCCGCGACGTTATATGACGTTTCGCCCCCATGTCACAAACCTACAGCATGGCTGCGGCCACCAGCTCGCGGGTATAGTCGTTTTGCGGATCAAAAAATACTGATTCCGTATCGCCCTGCTCCACCAGATGGCCGTCCTTGAACACCAGCACCCTGTGCGCCATGGCCCGCATGACCGCCAGATCGTGGCTGATGAAGAGGTAACTCAGGTTGTACTTGATCTGCAATTGCGCGAGCAGATGGAGCACCTGCTGCTGGATCGAGACGTCGAGCGCACTGGTCGGTTCGTCGAGCACGAGGATCTGCGGATCGACGACCAGCGCACGGGCAATCGCAATCCGTTGCCGTTGGCCGCCGGAGAATTCATGCGGATATCGGGACATGGCGCGCGCGTCGATCCCGACCTCGCGCAGCACTTCGGCCACGCGTGCGCGACGGTCGTCCTCGCTCATCTGCGGACGATGCAGCGCCAGCCCCTCGCCCACGATTTCCTCGATGGTCATGCGAGGGGATAGCGAGCCGAACGGATCCTGAAACACGATCTGCATGCGCGAGCGCAGGGTGCGCTGTGCCGCACCGCGATACGACGTGAGCGGCTCGCCCTGAAACTCGATCTGGCCGGCACTGGCGCGTTGGAGGCCGAGCATCGCCATGGCGAGCGTCGTCTTGCCGGAACCCGATTCGCCCACCACCCCAAGCGTCTCGCCCTGACGCAGCGACAAATCGACCGGATGCACCGCGCGAAAGCGCCCGCGCTGGAACCAGCCGCGAACGCCGGGCTGCGCGGTCGCATAGTCCACCGTCACGCCACGCCCTTCGAGCAACACGGGCGCGATGGGCAGCACCGGATGAATCTCGCGCTGCGGGCGGCTGTCGATCAGCTTTCGTGTGTACGGATGCTGCGGATTCGTGAACAGCGCCTCGGTCTCGGCGCACTCCACGAGCACGCCCTTTTCCATCACCGCCACACGTTGCGCAAACCGTCGCACGAGATTCAGATCGTGGGTGATGAGCAGTACCGCCATGCCGCGCTTCTCTGCGGCGTCGCGCTGCAATTCGAGGAGCAGTTCGATGATCTGCGCGCGAATGGTGACGTCGAGCGCGGTCGTGGGTTCGTCCGCGAGCAGCAACTTGGGACGGCAGGCCAGCGCCATGGCGATCATGGCGCGCTGACGCTGACCGCCCGACAGTTCGTGCGGGAAGTGCGAGACACGGCGCTCAGGCTCGGGAATGCCAGTGCGACGCAGCAATTCGATGGCACGTGCCTTGGCGTCCTTCTTCGACAACCCTTCGTGCAACTCCAGCGCCTCGGCGATCTGCTCGCCGATCGGATACAGCGGATTGAGCGCTGTCATCGGCTCCTGGAAGATCATCGCGATATCGTTACCGCGCAGCCCGCGCATCTCGCGCTCGCTCGCCGATGCCAGATCCTTGCCGTCGAGCAGAATCCGTCCCTGAATCTCAGCGTCCTGCAACAGGCGCAGAATCGCGAGCGCCGTCACACTCTTGCCCGAGCCCGACTCACCGACCAGGGCGACCCGCTCGCCACGCTCGATGGCGAGGCTCACGTTCTTCACGGCTTCGGTGTCGCCGAAGCGCACCGAAAGATTCTCGATACTGAGCAAAGGAGAAGCCGGCGCGTTCACATCGCCCCCCCGGCCGCAGCCTGCTTGTCCGCGACACGCGTGTCGAGCGCATTACGCAAGGCGTCTCCCATGAACGTCAGCAACAACAGCGTGAGCACGAGCACGACGAAGGTCGCGAGCGAGATCCACCACGCGTCGAGATTCGCCTTGCCCTGATTGAGCAGCTCGCCGAGGCTCGGCGTCGGCGGCGGCACACCGAGCCCGAGGAAGTCGAGACTCGTGAGCGCCAGAATCGCCCCGCTCATGCGAAATGGCAGGAACGTGATGACCGGCGTCATGCTGTTGGGCAAGACATGCCGACGAATGATCTGCCAGTTCGACAACCCCATCGCCCGCGCCGCGCGCACGTAATCCAGTTGCCGGTTGCGCAGAAATTCGGCACGCACATAGTCGGACAAGCCGATCCAGCCGAATAACGACAGCAGCACGAAGAGCAGCCACAGATGCGGCTCGAAGATCGACGCGAAGATGATCAGCAGATACAGCTCCGGCAACGATCCCCAGATTTCGATGAGACGTTGCAACGTCAGGTCGATCCGTCCACCGTAGAAGCCCTGTACCGCCCCGGCGAGCACGCCGAGCAAGGTGCCGGAGACCGTGAGCGCCAGCGCAAAGATCACAGACAGCCGAAAGCCGTAGAGCAATCGCGCGAAGACATCGCGGCCGCGATCGTCCGTCCCGAGCCAGTTCTCCGACGACGGCGGCGCCGGATTCGGCACCTTCGCGAAGTAGTTGATGGTGGCGTAGCTGTAACGCACCGGCGGATAGATCGCGAAATTGTCGCCCGAGCGGATACGGTCTTCGATGAACGGATCGAGGTAATCCGTGGGCGTCGGGAAGTCGCCGCCGAAGGTCGATTCCGGGTAGGTCTTCACGAGCGGGAAATACCACTGCCCCTCGTAGCGCACGACCCACGGCTTGTCGTTGGCGATGACCTCGGCAAAGAGGCTGACGCCGAACAGCACCACGAACGCGATCAGGCTCCAGTAGCCCAGCCGATGACTGCGAAAGCGCCGCCAGACGCGCCAGCGCGGCGAGCGCGCCGGCGATGCGAAATAAGACGACGGTGAGGACGGGCGTGGCGATGGCGTGGCGGATCGGGTCACGTCAGTGCTCCACTCGATCGAATTGAATACGCGGGTCGACCAGCACGTAGCAGAGGTCGGAGATGAGTTTGGTCACGAGGCCGATGAGCGTGAACAGATACAGCGAGCCGAGCACGACCGGATAATCGCGGCGCTGTACCGATTCGTACGACAACCGCCCCAGACCGTCGAGCGAGAACAGCGTCTCGATCAGCAGACTGCCCGCGAAGAACGCACCGATAAACGCGGCGGGAAAACCGGTAATGAGCGGGATCAGCGCATTGCGAAAGACATGCTTGAACAGCACCTTACGCTCGGAAAGCCCCTTCGCGCGCGCCGTCAGCACGTACTGTCGGCGAATCTCGTCGAGGAACGCGTTCTTCGTCAGCATGGTGATGACGGCAAAACTGCCGACCACCGACGCCGTCACCGGTAACGTGATGTGCCACAGATAATCGGTAATTTTGGCCGGCCACGACAGATCGCTCCAGTTATCCGACACGAGTTCGCGCAGCGGGAACAACTGCCAGAACGTGCCGCCGCCGAATAGCACCAGCAGCAACACGCCGAGCACGAACCCCGGAATGGCATATCCCACGAGCACGACCAGACTCGTGAGCGTGTCGAAACGCGAGCCGTTGCGCACCGCCTTGGCAATGCCCAGCGGCACCGATATCAGGTAGGTGAGGAAGAACGTCCATAGCCCCAGCGAGATCGACACCGGCAACTTCGAGACGATCAGCGACCAGACGCTCTGGTGATGGAAATAACTCTGCCCGAGATCGAAGCGTGCGAAGCGTTTGAGCATCAGCCAGTAGCGCTCCATCGGGGTCTTGTCGAAGCCGTAGAGCGCCTTGATCTGGGCGAGTTGTTGCGCGTCGATGCCGCGACGTCCGCGATAGTCGCTGCCGCCCCCGCCACCGCTGGCCTCACCGCCGCCACCGCGCCCCTTGAGTTCGAGCATCACCTGCTCGACCGGCCCGCCGGGCACGAACTGGATGACCGCAAAGGTCAGCGTGATCACGCCGAGCAGCGTCGGGATCATGATCAGCAATCGTTTGAGAATGTAGGCCCACATGATTAACGATCGACTCCAGTCGGGGCTGCCACGGCCGGCGCATTGCCCGTGCGGCCCGAGCGTGAATCCCACCACATCGAGACCAGCCAGCCTTCTGCGGTGAAGTACAGCGGCAACTTTTCGGGGTAACGCAAATTCTGTTTGTATGCCATGCGATGCGTCGACGAGAACCAGTGCGGCACGATGTAATAGCCGTGCATCAGCACCCGGTCCAGCGCGCGGGCCGCGGCCACCAGATCCTCATAGGTATGGGCACGCACCAGGTTGCCGAGCAGCGAGTCGACGGCCGGGTCCTTCAGACCGATCACGTTGTCCGAGCCTTCAACGCCGGCCGACTGGCTACCGAAACGGTCGAGCAGCTCGGTGCCGGGAATCTGCGAATCGGGATAGCGCAGCGAAATCATGTCGAAGTCGAACGTCTCGATACGCTTCTGATACAGCGCGAAGTCGCTCGTACGGAAATTCAGCGTGATGCCGAGCTTCGCCAGATTTCGTGCGTACGCGGACGCCACCGGTCCCATCGACCCGCCGTCATCCAGAAACTCGAAGACGAACGGTTCGCCCTTCGCGTTACGCAATGCCCCATCGCGATAGGTCCAGCCCGCCTGCTCCAGCAGTTCACGCGCTTCGCGCAGGTTGTCGCGCAGGCTGGCGGGCGGCGTCGTCGTCGGCTGCACCACCATCGGACCGAACACCGCCGGGTCCAGCTTCTTTCGCAACGGCTCCAGCAGCTTGAGCTCCGCGTCGCTGGGCATGCCGCGCGCGGCCAGATCGCTGTTGGTGAAGTAACTGTAGATACGCTGGTACTGGTTGTAGAACAGTTGGCGATTGAGCCACTGATAGTCGAGCGCGAGGTCCAGCGCCTTGCGCACGCGAACGTCGCGGAACAGATCGCGGCGCGTATTCAGGATGAAGCCCTGCATGCCTGCCGCGTTGTGATGCGCAAATTCGCGCTTGATCAGTTCGCCGTCCTTGAATCGCTTACCGACGTAGCTGCGCACCCAACTGCGCGCGCGGTATTCGGTGATGGCATCGAACTCGCCAGCCTTGAAGCCTTCCAGGCGCACGATGTCGTCGGAGTACAGCTTGTAGACGATGCGCTCGAAGTTGTACGTGCCGCGTCGCACCGGCAGGTCGTTGCCCCAGTACTTCGGGTCACGCTGGAAAGTGATGCGACGCCCGCCGTCGTAGGACTCGATCCGATAGGGGCCGCTCGCCACGGGCGGCTCGAATGTCAGCGCATCGAACGCCTTGCGCTTGCCGTCTGCCCCCACGGCCCACTTGGGCGAGAACACGGGCACCGACGACACGAGTAGCGGCAGATCGGGGCTCACCCGCCGGAAATCGAAGCGCACGCGTGACTTGTCGATCACCGTAACGCTCTTCACGTCAGCCAGCATCACCTTGAAGCCGGGTGCCGACTGCGGGCTCATGAGCGTGTCGAACGAATATTTGACGTCTTGCGCCGTGACCGGATCGCCGTTGTTGAAGCGTGCCGCGGGGTTGATGTGGAACGTGACCGAGGCCCCGTCGGGCGCGACGGCGATGTCGTCCGCCAGCAAGCCGTAGACAGTGGCCGGTTCATCGGCACTGCCGATGCCGAGCGTCTCGAACATCAGCCCCGATACCCCCGGCGCCGAGGTGCCCCGCAAGGTGAACGGATTGAATTTGTCGAAGCTGGTGCGACGGTCGGGGTTCGCGAGCGTCAATGTGCCGCCGCGAGGTGCATCGGGATTGACGTAGTCGAAGTGCGTGAACCCCTGGGGATATTTCGGCTCGCCGTACTGGGCGATGGCGTACTTGGCGTGCGCCGCCGGCGCCGGGAGCATGCCGGCCGCCAGCAGCGTGGCGACGGGCGCCATGCTCGCGAGCGTCAGCACTCGGGAAATGCGACGAAAGCCGAAGCGAACCGCGCGAACGGAGGAGACGGCGAGATCGGCGCGCGGTGCCGGGATGGCCGATGACGCCAGCGAGGTCACAAAAGTGCGAATAGTGCCTCTGGCCGTGTGTGGATGCCGTGATGTGCGCGCGTTCATGCGTCTCCTGTGTTGGTCGGCGAGCGCCAGCCTGCTCGGGGTCCGGACGCATCCAGCCCCACCCCTTCGATCCGGACGAAACATCTCGTAACCCATCGCTCACGCACATTTCCCGCACGAGACTTGGCGGCGCGGCCGGACCGCGCGACAATTGTACCCAAAAGCCCGGCGTTCACCGCACTGAAAGACACATCCCCGCCGGCCCGGTTCCCCCATCCCGCCCTGGAGGCCGACGTTGAGTGCTACACGATCGCCCGCGCAGAACCCTAACCGTACCCTGCCCCGCTGGCTCGCCAGATTTTTCTTTCGGTGTGTGGAAGCGGCGCAACGCAGCATCGCGCGACACTCACTGGTCGGCGATAAGCCCATCTTCGATAACGCCCAGTTCCCCTGGGTCGAAGCCATCGAGGCCCAGGCGCCAGCCATCGCGAAAGAACTCGAAGCGGTGCTGGCAACCCCGGGACGCCTGCCGGCATTCCACGAGATCTCGCCCGACGTCGCCACCATCACGCAGGACCACCAGTGGCAGACGTTCGTCTTCCTCGGCTATGGCATGCGTGCACAGCGCAATCTCGCGCGCTGCCCGGCCACGGCCAAAGCACTCGACGACATCCCCGGTCTGCGCACGGCGTTTTTCTCCATCCTCTCTCCGGGCAAGAAAATTCCACCGCATCGCGGCCCGTATAACGGGGTGTTACGCCTGCATCTTGCGTTGAAGGTGCCGCGCGAGCGCGAAAAATGCTGGATCGAGGTCGATGGCCAGCGTTATGTCTGGCAAGCCAATCGCGTGGTGATCTTCGACGACGCTTACGAGCATCAGGTGCACAACGATACGGACGAGACGCGCGTGGTGCTGTTCGTCGACTTCGAGCGTCCGTGCAAGGTGCCCGTTTCATGGCTCAACAAGCTGCTGCTGGCGTTTGCGCCGCTCACACCGGAATTGCAGCAGGCCAAAGCCAATCACGAGAAGTGGGAACGCGATTACTACGCGACACCCGAACCGGCGGCAGCATCGGCAACATCAACGACATCGGCAGCACCGGCCGCACCCGGCGCATCGCATCCCGGCACCGCAGCGAGCCGCTCACCTGTCGCGCAAGCGGAAACGGTCGGCGACGAGCGCGCCCACGGCTGATCCGTCGCGCATAAAAAAACGCCAGCGAATCGTGTTCGCTGGCGTTTTTCATTTCACCGTCATCCCTTGCCGGTGTTGCAGGCAAGATCGACCGGTCTGCGTTCGGCTTGCGTTCGACTTATGCGCGTCGACCGGTCTGCGATAGCGCATCCTGTGCGGGCGGCGGCACGAAGTTCGCCGCGAGTACGGCGACAAGCGCGGCGGCCAGCATCGCGCCGATACCGAGCGCCGCGTCGCCGAAATGCAGATAGGCGAACTTCATTGCTTCGATCACGGCGACAGCGACCACGATGGTGATCATGCTCAGCATGCCCGCCACCGTCGCCCGGTTGGGACTGTCGACCGCAAAGAGCGACTGGCGATACACCACACCGTAGCTCATGCCCATGCCGAACGCGTGCAGCGTCGTGCCGATGAGCAAGGCCGGGTAGCCGGGGGCAAGAATCGCCGTACCGACGAGCGACACGGCCGCACCGACCAGCATGGCGGCGACGCCCGTCGCGAGCAACCGGCCATTCGACCAGCGTCCGACCTGACGCGCGAGCAGCACGTTGCCGAGAATCAGCGCCGCGAAAACCGGCACCTGCAACATGGCGTACTGCATCTGCGACAGCCCCGCGCGCTCGATCAGGAACACCGGCCCGAGCGCAATCCACGTGAGCAGCGGCGTGACGGCCAGGCCCGTGAGCACAGCGCCGCGCCAGAAGCGACCACTGGAGAGCGGGAGCTTGTAGCCCTGCCACAACTGGCTGGCATTTAACGCATTGCGGTCGTGCCGTGAGAGTTCCGGCATCGTTCGGTAGAGCCCGACAAATGAGAACACGGCGACGATGGCGATGAGCCAGAAGATGCTGCGCCACGGCCAGAACGACACCACAGCGGCCCCGGCGAGCGGCCCGAACAGCGGCGAGAGCAGCGAGACATTCGCCATAAGCGCCATGACGCGCACGGCCGTCTTCTCTTCGAAGGCCTCATGCACCGTCGGATAACCGACCGTCAGCACAAAACAGCAGCCCATCCCTTGCAGGAAGCGCAGGAGGATGAACTGCGGCATCGACTGCACATAGTGCACGGCCAGACAGGCGACGATGAACATCGCGAGGCCTGAGAGCAGCACACGACGGCGACCGAAGCGATCGGCGAGCGGGCCGAGCAGCCATTGCAGGCTCGCGTTGCCGAGCATCGCGGCGGTCAGTGCCAGCGTCGTCGCTTCGGCGCTCGCGCCAAACTCGCGCGTCACCAGCGGCATGCCGGGCATGATCATGTCGTTCGAGATATAGACCGCGAACTCGAAGAGCACCAGCGAAAAGGGAAACCAGAATCTGGAAACAGACGTTACTGAGTGAGACACCTCGTAAAGGCTCCTTTGTATCACCGGCGCTCGTGACGCCGGCACACATGAATTTGAAACGTCGAAAAGACAACACCCCCGGCGCCTGCGAGGCACCGGGGGTGTCTGTTGCTTCGACCGTGCCGCTAAGTGTGTGACTTGCGGCGTTCGATGCTTCAGACGTCCAACAGATCGACCTCGAAGACCAGGGTGGCGTTCGGCGGAATCACGCCGCCTGCACCGCGTGCACCGTAGCCCAGTTCGGCCGGAATAATGAGCTTGCGCTTGCCGCCGACCTTCATGCCCTGAACGCCTTCGTCCCAGCCACGAATGACCATGCCGCCGCCGAGAACGAAATCGAACGGCTGATTACGATCCTTGCTGGAATCGAATTTCTTGCCGTCGGTGAGCCAGCCCGTGTAGTGAACGGAGACGCTCTTGCCTGCAACAGCTTCTGCGCCATCGCCCACTTGCAGGTCTTCGTATTGCAGGCCGGAATCGGTAGTGATAGTCGACATGATTGTCCTCGCTCGAAATTCGACGGAAAGATAACGGGGGTGCTACTTTACCTTATTCACGCACGGCTGCGTACCTATGCCGCACAAGAACAATGGGGATAGCCGAAAAAGAAAAAGCCCCGCGAGTCCTCGAACTCGCGGGGCTTTGTCACCGCTTTTGGCGGAGACGGAGGGATTCGAACCCTCGATCCAGGTTTTGGCCCAGATGCTCCCTTAGCAGGGGAGTGCCTTCGACCTCTCGGCCACGTCTCCCAAACTTGCGTTGCACCAGGGAGGTGATGCAACGAAGCCGTGATACTACCTACTGTTCTCGATGCCGTCAAACATTATCCGCATCGAAATCCAACTTTTTTTGCGTACGTGTCATGCGCTCGACACGTTCCGAGGAAATTTCCCGCATCTACGCGCGAATTTTCCGCGACGCACCGCATGCATCCCACTCGCATGCGGCGCGTTTTTCCGCAAATTTCTACTGCCGGCTCAACAACTTCCGAACCGCTTCGACGGCTTACGCCTGATCGAGTTCGAAAGCCTTGTGCAATGCGCGCACGGCGAGTTCCATGTACTTCTCGTCGATCAGCACCGAGATCTTGATTTCCGACGTCGAGATCAACTGAATGTTGATGCCCTCTTCCGACAGCGTGCGGAACGCCTTGCTGGCGATACCCACGTGCGAGCGCATGCCCACGCCGACGATCGACACCTTCGAGACCTTCGGATCGCCCAGCACTTCAGCGGCGCCGATATGGCCCTGCACATCGTTTTGCAGCAGCGTCATCGCGCGCTGATAGTCGCCGCGCGGCACGGTGAACGTGAAGTCGGTCTTCCCATCGACGCTCAGGTTCTGGATGATCATGTCGACATCGATATTCGCGTCGGCGATCGGGCCGAGGATCTGGTAGGCGATGCCCGGACGATCCGGCACGCCGCGCACGGTGATCTTGGCCTCGTCGCGCTGGAATGCGATACCCGAGATGATGGCCTTTTCCATTTGTTCGTCTTCCTCAAAAGTAATCAGCGTGCCCGAGCGCGCTTCTTCGTCGAGCGCGATCATCGGGTCGGTCAGGCTCGACAGCACGCGAGTCTTGACCTGGTACTTGCCGGCGAATTCCACCGAACGGATTTGCAGCACCTTCGAGCCGAGGCTGGCCATTTCCAGCATCTCTTCGAAGGTGACCTTATCGAGACGACGCGCTTCGTCGACCACACGCGGGTCCGTCGTGTACACGCCATCGACGTCGGTGTAGATCAGGCATTCGTCGGCCTTGAGTGCCGCGGCAACGGCCACTGCCGACGTATCCGAGCCACCGCGACCGAGCGTGGTCACGTTGCCGTTCGGATCGATGCCCTGGAAGCCGGTGATCACCACCACGCGGCCAGCGTCGAGATCGGCCATCACGCGCTTGTCGTCGATTTCCGAAATGCGAGCCTTGGTGAAAGCGCTGTCGGTCTTGATCGGTACTTGCCAGCCGGCGTAGCTCACGGCATCGACGCCGGCCTCTTTGAGGGCCATTGCCAGCAGGCCGACGCTCACTTGCTCGCCCGTGGCGGCAATCGCGTCGAGTTCGCGCGGATCCGGATTGGCCGAAATTTCCTTGGCCAGGCCCAGCAGACGATTGGTTTCGCCGGACATTGCCGACGGCACCACCACCATCTTGTGACCGGCCTTATGCCATTTGGCCACGCGCTTGGCGACATTCTTGATGCGCTCCACCGAGCCCATCGACGTGCCGCCGTATTTGTGTACGATCAGAGCCATAACATTGCTAACACATTGATTTAAAACCGTTTATGAATCCTGCGCGGATACCATCGGAAGGGTATCGGAGACGTTTCGATTCGCGGAACTTTTGATTATCGCACGAATGTATCGCGACGGCTTCGGTTTGACGCACAACGCGCTGTTGCGCCCCGCCCTGACCGTGAGTTGCAGCAGATTATGCTGTCAGCGACGGATTCGCTTCGCGACCATGCCGCATGGAATATGCGGACATATCCGATTCAGCAGGAAGAAAAGGGAGGGGCGAGGACGTATGAGGGACGTTCCGGACGTCTATCGGAGGGATTCGGGCGTTTGACGAAGACATCGGGGATGTGACGGAGAGACGTGGGCGTTTGATGGAGGCGTCGGAGGCGTGGCGGGGAGACGCGGGCGTTTGAGGGTGGCGTCGGAGGCGTGACGAGGGGACGCGGGCGTTTGACGGAGGCGTCGGAGGCGTGACGGGGGGACGCGGGCGTTTGAGGGTGGCTCCGGACGTCTGTCGGAGGGATTCGGGCGTTTGAGGGAGGCTTCGGACGGTCTGTCGGAGGGATTCGGGCGTTTGATGGGCGGGGATTGGGGGGACTCAGACGTAGCGACTTTAAGTTGGAGCCTAGTCGAGTGCCTCCAATCCCCGCTGCCCGGAAGGTTGCCAAGGATGGGGGGGCGAAGCACAGAGGTTAGAGGCGCAGAAGCACAGAAACACAGAAGCAAAGAGCGAGAGCGCGCGACAGAAGAGAAAAATCGCGCGACGCAAGCGCATCACGCAGAAGCGCCATCAAGCCTCATCACGCCAGGTCAAGTGCCATCGCGCGCCGCCCTGCGTGCGTTGGGTGCCGCCGTCCACGCCGAGGCGGGGAACAAAAACAATCTGCGTTCCTTGCCAGACGATCGGCACATTGCGCAGCCAGGCGGCCACGCCCCGACTCTGATACCAGTGCTTCAGCGACCGCGAGTGTCCGTCGGCGCGTTCGCGCCATCGCTCGCCGCCTGCCCGGGCCTTCGCGACCAGCGGCGTGGCTCGCAACACACTCTCGTCCACGCTGCCGTCGGCAGACGCTTCGTCTTCAACGGGCGTGAAGACGATGGTCCCTTTCCATTGCGGCAAGGCCCATTCGCGCTCGCCTGACCAGCGCAGCACCGCCTCGTCGACGACATCATCCGGGTCGGCGACGTCGTACACCGCCGTCCATTGCAGTTCATCGCGATACAGGCGCAATACGGCGGTACCGTGTGGCAATTCCACCGACGCCTCCGGTTGCGCATCACGAATCTGCCGCACCCATTCGTCGAGCCGCGCTTCCGGTGGTGTCGACAATCCGCGACGCACCACCCAGTAGCGCAGCAGATTCGCGAGACGCGCCGCATCCAGCGCTTGCAGACGACGGCGTTGCAGGCACTCGGCGGCGTCCGCGCGGACCACTCGCGCTGCGTCGAAGTCGAGTTGCGCGAGTTGATCGAGCAGCGTTTGCGCTTGCGCAGCGTGCCGCGCAAATCGCGCCAACGTCTCGCGGTACGCCGGGACGTGTGCCGCAATCGCGGGCATCACGTCGTGACGCAGTGCATTTCGCAGGTAATGCCGATCGTCGTTGGACGGATCTTCGACCCACGTGAGCGAACGCGCCTGAGCATACGCACGCATCGTCTCCCGCGAAACATCCAGCAACGGCCGCAGCAATCGTACCCCTCCAGCCTGCGCGCCAGCACCGGGCACCTCCCCCTCGACTGCCATCGCCGCCACGCCTGGCAGCCCGGCACCGCGCAGCATCTGCAACAGCACCGTCTCGGCCTGATCGTTCGCGTGGTGCGCGCTGAGCAACCAGTCGACGTCGTGCGTCCGGCAGCTCGACGCCAACGCTGCGTAGCGCGCCGCACGCGCTGCGCCCTCGATCCCCTGCCGGGCATCGCTCGGCACGCTCACCCGAATCGCATCGAAGGCAAATCCGCGCAAACGCGCCTCACGCTCGCACACGACAAGCCAGTCGTCGGCATGCGGGGAGAGTCCGTGATGGATGTGAATGGCGAGGGGTTGCGCGACGGCATGGCCGGCTTCGCGGCGCTTGTGCACCCAATACGCGAGTGCGTCGAGCAGCACCATGGAGTCGAGTCCCCCGCTCAGCGCAAGGGCGAGACGCGGCTCGGAAGATGACGGAGAAACGTGCTGCGAAGCGATGTTCGCAGGGAGATGTCCGGGAGCATGTGCAATGACGTGCGCCGTCAGCGCCACACGCAAAGCGACGTCCACATGTGCAACTGCCGCGTCGCATCGGGCAGATGCGAACGCGGCAGAAGAAGCATTGAGATGCGGCATCGGATTCGGCGTCATCGTCACGACGGACGACAACGCATTGGCAGGCGCCTTACTTCGCGCCGGCTTCCTTGAACTTGCCATAGCTCATCAGACGCTCGAAGCGACGCTCCAGCAATTCCTTGTGGCTGATGCCCTGGAACTGACGCAGCGAGTCGGCCAGCGCGCGCTTGAGCATGCCAGCCATGCCCAGCGGGTCACGCTGTGCACCGCCCAGCGGCTCGTTGACGATCTTGTCGATCAGGCCCAATGCCTTCAGACGGTGTGCCGTGAGACCCAGCGCTTCGGCCGCTTCAGGCGCCTTGGCAGCGCTCTTCCACAGAATCGACGCGCAACCTTCCGGCGAGATCACCGAATACGTCGAGAACTGCAACATCATGACCGTATCGGCAACCGCCACGGCCAGCGCGCCGCCCGAACCACCCTCACCGATGATCGTGGTGATGATCGGCGTCTTGAGTTCAGCCATCACATAAAGGTTGTGACCGATCGCCTCCGACTGACCGCGCTCTTCGGCATCAATACCCGGATAAGCCCCCGGCGTGTCGACGAACGTGAAGATCGGCAGCCCGAACTTCTCGGCCATCTTCATCAGGCGCATCGCCTTGCGATACCCCTCGGGACGCGGCATGCCGAAGTTACGCATCGCGCGCTCCTTCGTATCGCGGCCCTTCTGGTGACCGATGACCATACAGGCCTGACCGTTGAAACGGGCCATGCCACCCACGATAGCGTGATCGTCCGAGAAAGCGCGATCGCCATGCAGTTCGTGGAAGTCAGTGAAGATGTCGCGCACATAGTCGAGCGTGTAAGGACGCTGCGGGTGACGCGAGATTTGCGAAACCTGCCACGGCGACAGGTTTGTGTAGATGTCTTTGGTGAGCTGCTGGCTCTTCTTGGAGAGGCGCTCGATCTCTTCGGAAATGTCGACGGCGGAATCGTCCTGCACGAAGCGCAACTCTTCAATCTTCGCTTCGAGTTCGGCGATCGGCTGTTCAAAATCCAAAAAGGTGTTCTTCATCAGGTTTCCCCGGAAATGCGGCAGCGTATTGTACCGCCGGTAACGTCTACCCGATCGAGATAGGCAACTTTCATCGCCTCTCGGCTCGCAATAGCCGTCGAAAATGACTGGACGAGACGGGATGGACGCGGATTATACGGCCTCGGGTCTAAAGAAACCGTAAAACGATCAAAAAGCGCCCGATCACCGACCGGCAGTCGGTCAATACTCGACCGGCACCGGTTCGAGGCTTCGCCACATGTACCACGTGGCAACGGAGCGCCAGGGCTCCCAGTTGGCGGCGACTTCCCGCGCTTCGCTGCGCGTGACGGGCTCGCCGCTGAAGTAATTGACGCTGATCGCGTTGATCAGGCCGACGTCGTCGAGCGGCAGGACATCGGGGCGCAGCAGGTTGAACATGAGGAACATCTCGGCCGTCCAGCGGCCGATGCCCCGAATGCCGGTCAGCTCGGCAATGACGGCCTCGTCGTCCATGCTCGCCCATGCATCGACGTGCAAGGCGCCCGACTTGAAGTGCGTCGCCAGATCGAGAATGTATTCGGCTTTGCGACGCGACAATCCGCAGCCGGCCAGCGCATCGTGCCCGACCTTGATGAACTGCGAGGGGGAGAGCTTCGGGCAAATCGCCACCACGCGATCCCACACGGCCTGCGCCGCCTTCACGGAGATCTGCTGACCGACGATGGAGCGCGCCAGCGTGACGAACGGCTCGCCGCGCCCCGTCAGATGCGCGGGACCGAACTGGGGAATCAGCTTCTTGAGAATGCGGTCACGCTTCATGAGGTCGGCGCATGCCTGATCCCAGAAGTCGGGACGCGATGCCCCCGGCGCCACCGGCAAGGGCACGACACCCGTGACTGCCTGCTCGACGACATCTTTCTCGATACGCTCGATCTCGGGCGTGACGATACGCGTCTCGCCGTCACGCTTGGCAATGACACGACGCGTGCTCGCCGCCGAGGACGCGTCCGCTTTGGCAGATGTCCCGGAAGACGTCTTGCGCGGCGCTTTCGCTCCCGTCTTCGATGCCACCGGCTTGACGGCCTTCGGCAGCGGCCTGGCAGCCTTTTCCATCTTTTCTGTCTTGTCCGCGACCTTCCGGCTCGCGGTCTTGCGGGCCGTGCCGGTGCCGGACGTCTTCACGGGCGCCCTGCCCGCCGACGTCTTGCCAGCCGGTTTGGCCGACGCCGCACCGGCCGCCGTGACAGCCTTGCGCGGCGCGCGACGCACGCTGTCGCCAGCCGTCGCTGCGGATCGGGCTGGCTTCGCCACGCCCGCCGCTCCTGCCGCACGCTTGGCTGTCGTGGTCTTGGTCGCAACCTTTGCGGCTGCGGATTTACGAGTCACCATGAGTTTTTTGCCTCGATGCGTCGCGCTCAGGCACGACGCCATTCGGTGGCGCCTCCGGGACGGTCTTCGAGCACGATGCCCTCGGCCAGCAATTCGGCACGGATGCGGTCAGCTTCGGCGAAATTACGATCGCGCTTGGCCTGCGCACGCGCTTCGATACGCGCTTCGACCGACGCACGCAGCGCATCGGCATCTCCGGCACCTTCGTCGCCCGTCGCTCCCTGGAGGAACGATTGCGGATCGCGCCCGAGCAAACCGAGCGTGCCGGCCAGCCCTTGCAACTGACGCACCAGCACGGGATCACGCTGCTTGTTGATTTCACCGGCCAGTTCGAACAGCACGGAGATGGCGACTGGCGTATTGAAATCGTCGTTCATGGCAGCAGCGAAACGCTGCGCGAACGGCTCGTTCCAGTCGAGCGGCGCGCCATCGCCCACGGCGTCCTTCAACGCGGTATACAGACGCGTCAGACCGCCTCGTGCGTCGTCCAGATGGGCATCGCTGTAGTTGAGCGGACTGCGGTACTGGGCGCGCAGAATGAAAAAGCGCACGACTTCCGCATCGAACTTCGCCAACACTTCGCGGATGGTGAAGAAGTTGCCGAGCGACTTGGACATCTTCTCGTTGTCCACGCGCACGAAGCCGTTGTGCATCCAGTAATTGACGAACGTCTCACCCGTGGCGCCTTCGCTCTGCGCGATTTCGTTCTCATGGTGCGGGAATTGCAGATCCGCACCACCGCCGTGAATGTCGAAATGGTTGCCGAGCAACTGGCAGCTCATGGCCGAGCACTCGATGTGCCAGCCAGGACGACCTGCCCCCCACGGCGACGCCCACTTCGACTCGTCCGGCTCGGTCTCCTTCGCGCGCTTCCACAGCACGAAGTCGAGCGGATCCTGCTTCGCCGCATTGGCCGCCACGCGCTCGCCCGCGCGCAGGTCTTCGATCGACTTGCCCGAGAGCTGGCCGTAGCTGGCAAATTTGCGCACGGCGTAGTTCACGTCGCCATCGTCGGCCTGATAGGCATAGCCGTTACGCTGCAACGTGCCGATCATGTCGACCATCTGCGGAATGAAGTCGGTCGCACGCGGTTCGTGATCGGGACGCTGAACGCCGAGCGCGTCGGCATCTTCATGCATGGCGGCAATGAAACGCGTCGTCAGCTCGCGCATCGTCTCGCCGTTCTCGACCGCGCGCTTGATGATCTTGTCGTCGATATCCGTAATGTTCCGCACATACGTCACGCGATAGCCGAGCGTGCGCAACCAGCGCTGCACCATGTCGAACACCACCATCACGCGCGCATGACCGATGTGACAGTAGTCGTACACCGTCATCCCGCAGACATACATGCGGACTTCGCCAGCGACGAGGGGAACGAACGACTGTTTATCTCGCGCGAGCGAGTTGTAGACACGGAGTGAATCCATAGATATGCGCTTGACCGGGCGGCAACAGCACCGGACGCTGCGACGATATCCTCACGTAAAACCGGAGCAATATCGCGAGGCGGGCTGCGCGCCGTGCGGTAGAAAAAACGAACCTGCGAACCGCCTCCACCGCCACATCGAGAAATGGCGCGGGCCGGGCGCAGGTGTTTTGTTAGAATGCGGCCGAGTATAGCATCTCTTGCGCACCTCTCAGGTATCCCAAGCACCCACTATGACGCAACGAAGCCGGTCACTTTTGCACTCGTCCACGCGCATTCCTTCGCGCCTTGCCATCGGCATCCGCCCGGTCGCCGCTGCCGCTCGCAGCGCCCGCGCCCTGATGCTCGCCGGCGCCACCCTCGGCCTCGCCGGCGCGCTGTTCGCGCTGCCTGCCGGGGCACAGGCCATCACCGATCCGCCCCCGCCAGCCCCGCTGCAAACGCCGCAACAAGCCAGCGAATCGGCCATCAACAAGCTGGTCGACGCGGGGAATTTCAATGCGGCCCTGACGAAGATCGACGAGCACCTGAAGCAATACCCGCGCGACGCGCAGGTGCGCTTCACGCGCGGTCGCGTGCTGATGGAAATGGGACGAAATGCGGAAGCCATCGACGCCTTCACGGCGCTCACGCAAGACTTCCCCGAACTGCCCGAGCCGTTCAACAACCTCGCCGCGCTCTATGCCCAGGCGGGCGAGTACGACAAGGCCCGCGCCGCACTCGAGAGCGCGATTCGCAACAACCCGAACTTTGCGGTGGCCTATGCGAACCTCGGCGACATCTACGCCAAGCTCGCGCAACAGGCTTATCAGAAATCCCTGAAGCTCGCGCCCACGGCCCGTGTGTCGAATCGCGAAAAGCTACTCTCGAACATGCTGACGCCGCAACGCGCCGCGCCGGTGAGCCAAACCCCTGCCCCCGCGAAAGCGAATGACGACGCCGCGTTGAAAAACGTCGGCAAGTCGGGCAACTAAGCGCAGCGCTTTGACTCGAAGCGATTCCCCTCACGTCATGGAGACACGCATGTCCTTTCCGAATCGTCTGCGTCGCGCCGTGCTCGGCGGTGTCGGCAGCGTTATCGCCGCCGCAGCGCTGAGCAGTGCGAGCCTGCCCGCCTTCGCCCAGAACGCGCAACCACAGGTGCAGTTCAAGACGTCGCTCGGCAACTTCGTGGTCGAAGTCAACCCGAAAGCGGCGCCCAAGACGGTCGAGAACTTCCTGCAATATGTCAACGACGGCTTCTACAACGGCACGATCTTCCATCGCGTCATCAACGGCTTCATGATTCAGGGCGGCGGCTTTACCGCGAACATGGATCAGAAGCCCACGCGCGCCGCGATTCCGAGCGAATCGAAGAACGGTCTGAAAAACACGATCGGCACCATTGCGATGGCCCGCACGTCGGACCCGAACTCGGCGACCGCGCAATTCTTCATCAATGTGAAGGATAATGCGTCACTGGATTACCCCAACCCGGACGGCTTCGGCTATACGGTATTCGGCAAGGTGGTGTCCGGCATGGACACCGTCGAGAAGATCAAGGGTGTGGCCACGACCCGCAAGGGCATGTACTCCGATGTGCCCGCCACCACGGTCGTGATCGAATCGGCCAGCGTCGTCAAGCGCTGATAATCCTCCGGCCCATCAGGACCATTTCATCAGAAGGAAAGCATCATGGTTGAACTGCACACCAATCACGGCGTCATTCGTATCGAACTCGACGAAGCCAAGGCCCCCAAGACGGTCGCGAACTTCCTGAACTACGTCAAGAACGGTTTCTATGACGGCACGGTGTTCCACCGCGTCATCAACGGCTTCATGGTTCAGGGCGGCGGTTTCGAAGCCGGCATGAAGCAAAAGCCGACGGAAACGCCGATCGAGAACGAAGCCAACAACGGCCTGAAGAACGACAAGTACACGCTGGCCATGGCGCGCACGAACGATCCGCACTCGGCCACGGCCCAGTTCTTCATCAACGTGAACGACAACGACTTCCTGAACCACAGCGCACCGACGCCGCAAGGCTGGGGCTACGCCGTGTTCGGCAAGGTCGTCGAAGGCCAGGAAGTGGTCGACGCGATCAAGGGCGTGAAGACCGGCTCGAAGGGCTTCCATCAGGACGTGCCGGTCGACGACGTCGTCATCGAAAAGGCCGTGATCGTCGCGTAAGCGCACGCACTGCGAACTGCGACACTCGATGCCAGTATCGACTGCGCGGTGCCCGCAATGCCCGGTGACACCACGGGGCGACGGGCCCGCGCTTTTCATTTCCGATCTTCACCTCTCGCCGGCCCTGCCGCGTACGGTGCAAGTCTTCGAAGACTTCCTGCGCGGTCCCGCGCGTGAAGCGTCCATCCTTTTCATCCTCGGCGATCTGTTCGAATACTGGATCGGCGACGACATGCTCGATGCCGACCGGGCTCACGACGCCCGCGCCGAGGGCGCCGCAGAACCGCTCGGCGTCTTCGCACGTCGCATGACAGCGGCCATGGCGGCACTGTCGGCCAGCGGCGTGCCGATTGCGGTCATGCGCGGCAATCGCGACTTCCTGCTCGGCCGTCGCTTTGCGCAGGCCGCCGGTGCGGTCATGCTCGACGATCCGTGCGTCTTCTCGTTTCTCGGTCAGGCGCTCGTGCTCAGCCACGGCGACCAGTTGTGCACGGACGACGTGGGCTATCAGCGCTTTCGCCGGATCGCGCATTCGCCGCTGGGCAAAGCCTTTTTCCTGACGCTGCCGCTGCGCTTGCGCATGGGCATCGCGGATCGTATCCGGCGGCGCAGCGCCGCCAAGGGCGCGCATCGCATGGCGTATGCCGATGCCAACGCGAACGCCATCGCCGCCCTGCTCGACGCCGCAGGAGAGCGCACACTCGTGCACGGGCACACGCATCGCCCTGCACGGCATGCGCATGGCCGTCGCGTGCGCTGGGTACTGCCCGACTGGGAGTTCGACATCGATCCGCCGCGCGGCGGTTACCTGCAATGGGACGCCCACGGGTTGCGCGCTATCGATCTCTCACCGTCGACCGTCGCTCCCGGCTGATTCAAGCCCGAAGCAATCGGCGTCATGCGCCACCGCCAACGAAACGGCCCGCTCGAAAGCGGGCCGTCTTCACATTCGTGCGCGGGATAGTACCCATCGCGCCCATCACGCCCATCACGCCCATCGTCACGCGTCACATGTCCTGAATTTCCTTACCGAGCTTGCGCAGCTCCGCAGTATCGATCTTGCTCGCGCCGAGCGCTTCGAGATGTGCGCCGAGCTGGTTCAGCGCCGCCACCATCACGTCGATCTTGTGCGACTGATCGGTCGCATTCTCGATGAGGCCGTGAATCGCCAGCGAGACGGGATCGTCCGCGTTCGGCGTGATGCCATAGGCGGAGAATTCCGTCTTGCGTGCATGGCTGCCCGCGCCACTCGATCCGCCCGCCGGCGCATCGCCGCCCTGGCGCGGCGTGTCCGATCGCGTCTCTGCACGCACGATGCGCGCCGGATTGCCGACGGCGGTGCCTCCCGCGGGCACGGGCTTCACGACGACCGCATTCGACCCGATCTTCGCCCCCTCGCCGACCGTGAAGCCGCCGAGCACCTTCGCGCCCGCACCGACGATCACCCCCGGCTCCAGCGTCGGATGCCGCTTGGCACCGCGCGCGAGCGATGTGCCGCCGAGCGTCACGCCCTGATAGATCGTGCAGTCGTCGCCGATCACCGCCGTCTCGCCGATCACGACCCCCATGCCGTGATCGATGAAGACCCGGCGTCCGAGCGTCGCTCCCGGGTGGATTTCGATGCCAGTCAGGAAGCGGGCGTACTGCGAGACGTAACGCCCGAGCCATTTGAAGCCGGACGTCCAGCACTGATGGGCGACGCGATGCAACATCACGGCATGCAGCCCGGGATAGCAGGTGAAGACCTCCCAGTTGCTGCGGGCGGCGGGATCCTTCTGACGGATGGCGGCGATATCTTCGCGAAGACGAGTGAACATAAGCCTGATGACGGTCCTGTCGTGCGACGTCCGGCCGTCTTGGGGCGGATCGACGCGAGTTTGCAGTGGCACGAAAGCGCAACGCGGGCCGGTCGTGACCGGCGGCGAACGGCGCAGAATGTGCAGCGAGGTGCAGGGGGATGGCGCGCGCAGAAAGGCGACGCGTCACATCAGTTGGCGCAGGGCCAACAACAGTGAACGTGATAAGGCAGAGAGGCGGCGCAACGCTGGCGCAAACGGGTCATATCCGCGAGAGGCTGATAAGCTTGTGACTGAAGATTGTATGGGATTTTTCCTCAGCCCGCTTTCTCCTCGCTTTTTCGCCGTCAACGGCGAACCTTGCGCTCCAGAATGTGCTTCGCAATGCCCCGCAGAATGTTGACCTCCTCGCGCTCCAGATGACTCTTGGCGAAGAGACGGCGCAGGCGCGTCATGAGCTTCTTGGGATTGTCCGGATCGAGGAAATCGAGATCGACCAGTGCCCGCTCCAGATGCGTAAGCATGCCTTCAACATCGTCACGCGTGGCGAGCGCTTCGGCGGTCGCAGCCGAAGGCGATGGTGTCACTGCTGCGGCGACGCTCGCGATGTCGCCGCGTTCATGGGACAGACACGCCATGCGCATCTCCCACGCGATGAGTTGCACCGCTTGCGAGAGATTGAGCGAGCTGTAGACGGGATTGGCCGGAATATGCACGAGCGCATTGCAACGCTCCACATCGGCGTTCGACAAACCGGTGCGCTCGCTGCCAAAGACGAACGCGACGGCGTCGCCCTGCCCGGCGTGTTGCACGGCGATGGCCGCACTCTCGCGCGGCTCGGCATTGGGCGGACCGTACTCACGCGAGCGCGCGGAGAGCGCCACCGCCCAGCTCACGCCCTGCAATGCGGCCGCAAGATCCGGCACGACGAGTGCGTTCGCGAGCACGTCGTCTGCCCCGCTCGCCAGCGCCACCGCTTCAGGGTCACGCAGGACTTCGGCCCCTGCACGCGGCGCGGCGAGCACCAGTCGTCCGAAGCCCATCGTCTTGATCGCCCGTGCCGCCGATCCGACGTTACCGGGATGGCTCGTCTCGTTGAGCACGAAACGCACTTGATCGAACACGGACGACGGGGAGGCAGCAGCAGACTGGGACATGAGACGACGGATGGTGAAAAGCCTAGCGTGGAAAGCGAGATGATAACGCGGCTCATCGAAACGTATCGAAACTGCCTTGATACTGCCTTAAGCAACATAAAAGGGGTCAGAACGTACAGTTTCCAGAGCGCGCCGCCTGTGTTTTTGCTAAAATACGCGTTTTCGCCCTGCAATCGAGCCGCCACCCTCCGTGCGCGGCGCTTGTCGGGCATCGCTCTTGCTCAATTCGTTCGCTTTGTCCGCCTTGTTCGACGACCGGCCCAACGGGGGCCGTACGTATCGTCGGCGATGGCCTTAACAGGAATCTGTCATGCAGCATCCCATGCTCAATATCGCGGTGAAGGCCGCGCGCCGCGCCGGCCACATCATCAGCCGGGCCTCCCTCGATATCGATACCGTCAAGGTCAGCAAGAAGCAGCACAACGACTTCGTGACGGAAGTGGACAAAGCGGCTGAGCAAGCGATCATCGAAGTTCTCTTGTTGGCCTATCCCGACCACGCCATCCTCGCCGAAGAATCGGGCGAAGAGCATGGCAATTCCGGCTCGGAATACCAGTGGATCATCGATCCGCTGGATGGCACCACCAACTTCATTCACGGCCTGCCCTACTACTGCACGTCGATTGCCCTCGCCCACAAGGGCGTCGTCTCGCAAGCCGTGGTCTACGACCCGACCCGCAACGAACTCTTCACCGCCTCGCGTGGCCGTGGTGCGTTCCTCGACGGCAAGCGTATCCGTGTCTCGCGTCGTGATCGTCTGGCCGACGGCCTGATCGGCACGGGCTTCCCGTTCCGCGATCTGCAAGGCGTAGATAACTATCTGAAGATGTTCGGCACGATGACGGAACACTGCGCCGGCATTCGTCGCCCGGGTGCCGCAGCACTGGATCTGGCGAACGTGGCCGCCGGCCGCATGGACGGCTTCTTCGAGCAAGGCCTGAATCCGTGGGACATGGCCGCAGGCAGCCTGCTGATCACCGAAGCCGGCGGTCTGGTCGGTAACTACACGGGCGAATCGAACTTCCTGTTCGAAGGCGAAATCCTCGCGGGCAACCCGAAGATCTACGCGTCCATGGTCAAACTGCTCGACGCCTATTCGCTCACCAAGCGTCCGACGCCGTCGGCCAAATCCGGCAAGACCCTCTCGCTGAACGCCGAAGCCGATCCGCAAGCGTAAGCGAACACACGGGGAGCCGCGCCTGCTGCGCCCCATGCGAAAAAACCCCGGCGATGCGCAAGCATCCCGGGGTTTTTCGTTCCTGGCGCCACCGTTGGCAGCGCCGGAAATTCCAGCGGTTCCGGCGGACGCGATCAGGCGCCCAGACGTGCCAGCACCGTATCGCGGCCCAGCAGTTCGAGCACGGCGTCGATCGCCGGGGTGTGGGTCGTGCCAACCACGAGCAGGCGCACCGGCATCGCGAGTTGCGGCATCTTCATGCCGTGCTGCGCGAGCGTGGCCTTGAACGCGGGCGAGATGGCTTCCTTCTTCCACTCGGGCAGCGCCGCAAGGGCGGCGGCCAGATCCTTCACCGCCACACGGGCCGCATCGGTCAGATGCTGTGCCACATCTTCGGCCGACGGCGTCGGCTGACGATAGAACATCTCGGCGCTCGCGGCGATGTCCTTGATCGTGTTCGCACGATCCTTGAACAGACCGACGACACCCGCGAGCGACGGGCCGCCATCGATCGAGACGCCAGCCTTTTGCAGGAACGGCTCGGTCAGCCCGGCCAGACGGTCATTGTCCGCCTGCTTCAGATACTGGTTGTTCAGCCACAGCAGCTTTTCCGGATTGTGCTGTGCCGGCGACTTGCCCAGATGCTCCAGATCGAACCACGTCACGAACTGCTCGCGCGAGAACACTTCCGCGTCGCCGTGAGCCCAGCCCAGACGCGCCAGATAGTTCACCACGGCTTCCGGCAGATACCCTTCTTCGCGATACTGCACGACGCTCATCGCGCCGTTACGCTTGGACATCTTCTCGCCCTGCTCGTTGAGCACCGTGGGCAAGTGTGCGTAGACCGGCGGCTGCTTGCCGAGCGCTTCGAAGATGTTGATCTGACGCGGCGTGTTGTTCACGTGATCGTCGCCGCGGATCACGTGCGTGATGTCCATGTCGATGTCGTCGACGACCACGCAGAAGTTATACGTCGGCGTGCCGTCCGGGCGCGCGATCACGAGATCGTCGAGCTCTTCGTTCGAGATCTCGATACGGCCCTTGACGGCGTCTTCCCACACCACGCTGCCCGTGAGCGGGTTCTTGAAGCGCAGCACCGGCTGCACGCCTGCCGGCGGTTCGGGCAGCACCTTGCCCGGCTCCGGACGCCAGCGGCCGTCGTAACGCGGCTTCTCGCCACGCTCACGCTGCTGCTCGCGCAGGGCATCGAGTTCTTCCACGCTCATGTAGCACGGATAGACGTGACCGCCCGCCTTCAGTTGCTCGAGCACCTCGCGATAGCGATCCATGCGCTGCATCTGATAGAACGGCCCTTCGTCGTAGTCGAGACCGAGCCATTCCATGCCTTCCAGAATGACCTCCACGGCTTCCTGCGACGAACGCTCGAGATCGGTGTCCTCGATGCGCAGAACGAACGCGCCGTGGTTGTGACGCGCGAAGGCCCACGGATAGAGAGCGGAACGGATATTGCCCAGATGGATGAAACCGGTCGGGCTAGGCGCAAAGCGGGTGCGGACAGTGGTCATGGTTTGGCTTCGGTGCATCGCGTCGGCGACAAACAAAAACGCCCGCAGCGGAGGGTCTCGCGCAGGCGGGTCGCCAACATTCGGAAGCCGTCATTATATCAGCCGAGTGCGTGCATTCGCGGCACAGTCCTAGCCGGGACTCGGAATTTCCTGCTACGTGCATCGGACGGTCGCCCCCGCGCGCGTCCGATGCAGGCGTCCAGCTCAGGAAAACGGGGCGCTGACACGGGGCCAGCGACGTGACAGACGGTGGGCTTAGAGCTTGGCAAGCGACACTTCGGTGGCCTTGACCAGGGCCACGACTTCGGAGCCGACATCGAGACGCAACTCGTCGATCGAGCGCGTGGTGATGACCGACGTCACGATGCCGCTCGGCGTCTCGACATCGACTTCGGAGAGCACGGGACCGCGCAGGATTTCGCGAATACGGCCCTTGAACTGGTTGCGGACGTTGATAGCAGTGATACCCATGGTGAACTCCTGTGTTCGTAAGATCGGTTCAAAAATGCGCAATGGCGCTGAATAGCAATGGAAAACGTTTGGAAAAGCCGGTGACGCGCCCCCTCGGGCCAGATGAGGATCAGATGGCCCAGCGTACGGTCGCCGCCGGCCACAACGGCTCGGCAGGAGTCGTATGCGAGGACGGCGCCACCTCGGTTTGCAGCACACGAGCGAGCACCTGCGCTTCGAGGCCGGCGAATTCGACACTGCCGCGTGCACGCGGACGCGACAGCGACACCGCCTGATCCAACCCCAGTTGCCCCTGTTCGATGAGCACCACGCGATCGGCCAGCGCGACGGCCTCCTGCACATCGTGCGTGACGAGCAATGCCGTGAACCCATGTGCGCGCCAGAGGCGTTCGATCAACGCGTGCATTTCGATGCGCGTAAGCGCGTCGAGCGCGCCGAGCGGTTCGTCGAGCAGCAACAGATCCGGCTGGTGCACCAGCGCACGTGCCAATGCCACCCGTTGACGCTGGCCGCCCGACAGGCGGCTCGGCCAATCGTTGGCGCGCTCGGCGAGGCCCACTTCGCGCAGCACTTCCAGTGCTTGCGCGTGCGATGACTTCGGCAAGCCGATGGCCACGTTCTCGATGACCGTGCGCCACGGCAGCAGACGTGCGTCCTGAAACATGATGCGCGTCGTGATGGGCGCTGCGGCCTTGCCCGATGCGCCGCCGAGCGCATGGCCGTCGAGCGCGATGCGTCCCGCATCCGGCGACTCCAGGCCGGCGATCAGGCGAAGCAGCGTCGACTTGCCGCAGCCGCTGCGCCCCACGATGGCGGCAAAGCCGCCGCGTGGAATCGCCAGCGAAAAGTCCGACAGCACCGAACGCTCGCCGTAACGCTTGCCGACCGACTCGATACGCAGGCCGTCCGACGCCGTTGCAGAACTTGCCGCACTTGCACCACTCGCGTCACTCACCGGACGCACCACTTTAAGATTCGTCCCCGCTGCCGCACGCGGCGCGCCGGCAGGGATCCCCACAGGCAGTTGCGTGCCGAACGGATCGGCCTGCGGATCGAGCGCCAGCTTGCGGGGGCTTGCCGTGGCACGCTGCTCGGCGGTCCATTCGGCTTCGATGTCGGCGCCCGCGACCGGGGCCAGTTGTTGTGCGCTCATGCGGCGGCTCCTCGTTGAAAGGCCGGATGCCAGCGCAACCAGCGAAATTCCAGTTCCTTGGCCAGCACGTCGGCCAGCTTGCCCAGCAGCGCGTAGAGCAAGATCCCCACGAGCACGATGTCGGTTTGCAGGAACTCGCGTGCGTTCATCGTCAGATAGCCGATGCCCGATTGCGCCGAAATGGTTTCCGCGACGATCAGCGTCACCCACATCAGCCCCAGCGAGAAGCGCACGCCCACGAGAATCGACGGCAACGCGCCGGGCAGAATCACATCGCGGTACAGTGCCCAGCCGCGCAAGCCGTAGCTGCGCGCCATTTCGACCAGCGCCGGATCAACGGCGCGAATGCCGGCATACGTATTGAGATACATCGGGAAGAACACCCCGATGGAGACGAGGAACAGCTTGGCCTTTTCGTCGATGCCAAACCACAGGATCACGAGCGGGATCAGCGCCAGATGCGGAATGTTGCGCAGCATCTGGAACGACGAATCGAGCGCCGTTTCGGCCACACGCGACAGGCCGGTGAGCATGCCGAGCAGCAATCCGAGCCCGCCACCGATAATGAAGCCGATCACGGCGCGTCCGGTCGACACGCCGATGTCGCGCCAGATCTGGCCAGTGACGGCGAGTTGCCAGGCCGCTTCCACGACCGCGGACGGCGCGGGCAGCACACGCGTGGACAGCCAGCCTTGCTCGGCAGCCAGTTGCCAGAGCGCGAAGAGCACGATGGGCACGGCCCACGGCGCGAGACGGCGGGCCAGCGTGCGCCAGTAATGTGGCAACGCGCCGGGCGGGCGTGTGGCGCGTGTGGCAACCGAAGCCACATCGGTCAGGGTCGTTGTCGTAGGTTGGGTCATGCGAATTTCCCCCGGGGCGCTACGGCCCCGTTTGCGTTCCAGTCAAAGTGAAGTCAATGCGTTGCGATGCCGGGGCATCCGATGCGGCTATCGACATCGGACATGAGATCGGCGCGAAACCGGCTTGAGGCTGAACACGAGCATTCAGATCCCTCAGCTCTGCGATGCCCGCGGCACGATGTTGTTGGCCATGACTTCGCCGATGGGACCTGACAGCGCGACATTGCCAAGCTTCGCGCGCACCCGGTCCGGCAGATGCGGGAACACCAGTTCGGCGAAGCGATAGGCCTCTTCGAGATGCGGATAACCCGACAGAATGAAGGTGTCGATGCCCAGATCGGCGTACTCGCGCAGCCGCTCGGCCACGGTCGGGCCATCGCCCACGAGCGCCGTACCCGCTCCCCCGCGCACCAGCCCCACGCCGGCCCACAGGTTCGGTGCGATCACGAGCTTGTCGCGACGTCCGCCATGCAGCGCCGCCATGCGCCGCTGCCCTTCCGAATCCATCTTCGCGAACTGCGTCTGCACACGGGCGATGGTCTCGTCGTCGAGCTTTCTGATGAGCGAATCGGCGGCTCGCCATGCTTCGTCCTCGGTCTCGCGAACGATCACGTGCAAACGCAAACCGAAGCGCAACGTCCGGCCCAGCTTCGCGGCACGTGCGCGTACGTCGGCGATCTTTTCTGCCACATCGGCCAGCGGTTCGCCCCACGTCAGATAGACGTCGAGCTGCTCGGCGGCAATCTGGCGCGCCGCTTCCGACGAGCCGCCGAAATACAGCGGCGGATGCGGCGCCTGCACCGGCGGGAAGAACAGTTTGGCGCCCTTGGCCTTGAGATGTTCGCCTTCGAAATCGACACTTTCCCCGGTGTGCGACTTCTCGAAGATGCCGCGCCAGATGCGCAGAAACTCGTCGGTCACCGCGTAGCGTTCGGCATGATCGGCAAAGAAGCCGTCACCTTCGAGTTCGCCCGCGTCGCCCCCTGTCACGACGTTGATCAACAGCCTGCCCCCCGACAGACGATCGAACGTCGAAGCCATGCGCGCCGTCAACGCAGGCGAGACAATCCCGGGGCGAATGGCAACGAGAAACTTCAGGTTGCGCGTTGCGCCGATCAGGCTCGACGCCGTCACCCAGGCGTCTTCGCACGAACGTCCCGTGGGCAGCAACACACCTTCGTAACCGAGCGAATCGACCGCGCTCGCGATCTGCCGCGCGTAATCGAAATCGAACACGCGCCCGCCGTCGGACGTGCCGAGATAACGGGTGTCGCCATGCGTGGGAATGAACCAGAACACTTGCATACGAACGGACTCCGGCGATCAGGCAGCGAGCGTGGCGCGCACGGCACGATGGCCCTGCGCAACCCTGGCCGGCCACTGACGAATCACTTCGCGCTCGTGCAGCCACTGCGAGAGCTGATCGACGCTCGCCTTCAGACGCTCGGCAATCGCGGCATCCAGCGTGGCGCCCTCTTCCTTCGGCACCTGCTGGTCGACGGCGAACACGCCGCGCAGAATGTGTTGCGCACCCAACGCGGAGAGTACGGGCTTGAGCGCGTAGTCGAGTGCGAGCAGGTGCGCCGGACTGCCACCGGTGGCGAACGGCGCAATGAGCTTGTCGGCCAGGCCGTCTTGCGGCAGCACGTCGAGAAAGGCCTTCAGCAGGCCGCTGTAAGCCGCCTTGTACACGGGCGTCGCAACCACCACCGCTTGTGCGCCGGCCACTTGGGCGAGCGCGTGGCGCAGGTCGTCGTGCGATGTGTCGGCGGCGAGCAGCGCAGCCGGCGACAATGCCCGAATGTCGATGCGGCGGACTTCGATGCCGGACGCAGTCAGTTCGGATTCGACGAAACGCAGCAACCGGGCGCTGCGCGAGGCGGCCGACGGGCTGCCCGAGATCGTAACGGCGTATGTCATACTTCCCTGCCAAAGACGGGCCGCTGGCCCTGTGGAATCGAAGCGCATCGCGTAGTCGCCGGGCCTCACGCCCCCCCACCTTCGCGGTGCCGGCCGGGAACACTCCGGCCACTGAAGACCCAGTGTAGCGACCCGTTCTGCGCGGCCGAACCAATCAATCCGGGATAGCTTTGCGCGTTTTTTCATAACCTGAAGTCATGCACCTTGGCGGCCTTATGCTCCGGAAGCACCGAAACGGTGATGAAGGTGAGCGCGGTCCGCCAACGAGCGTTTTTCATTTGTCATGTCCACCGCCGCCACGCGCCTAGAGCTGCGCGAGTACCGTCCGACCGATAGCACCGACACACACGACTTTCATCAGGTCGTGATCGGGCTATCAGGACGCATGTCGCTCTCGCTCGACGGCGATGCCACGACCTACGGGCGTGTCGGCGCGCGTAACGGCGTGGTGATTCCGGCAGGCGTGCGTCACGACTACCGGGGCGACGGGCCGAACCGGCAGGTCGTGCTCGACGTGCCCGCGAACATCGCTCGGGAGACGGGCACGGCGCGCGCGTTCGCCCATGAGGCGTTCTTTGCGCTCGATGCGTCGCTGCTCGCGCTGGCCAACCGGGTGAGCGACAGCGTCAAAACCGGGCGCGCGCTCGACGCCGACGATCCTGTGGTACGCGAATGGCTGGAAGCGCTGGTCGCGCGGCTGACCCCGGTGCGCCATGCGTCGCGAACGCTTCGACTGGATCTGACGCAGGTCGACGCGAGACTGCAAGCCGATCTGGCCACCCCGCTGGATACGGCAACGCTCGCCCGGGAAGCCGGCATGAGCGTGCGGCACTTTCACGACTGCTTCGTCGCGATGACGGGCGAAACCCCTCATCGGCACCTCATGCGTTTGCGGCTCGCCCGCGCTGCCTCGATGCTGCTGACGGTCGACACCCCGCTTGCCGACATCGCGCTCGACGTCGGCTTCAACGACCAGAGCGCCCTCACCCACGCGTTTCGCCAGCATTACGGACTGACGCCTGCGGCGTGGCGCCGGGTGCGAATCGCGCAGGGCATGGGCGGCTGACACTGCTGCGCCACCGCCGCCAGCCCTTCCTCATCTGCCAACTCCCATCCGCCGCCTGCCGTATTTCACAAGCCTGCCGGGCCAGTCGCGGGTTACGCTCGCCGCTAAATCATTGATCGGCAAGGCAAGGGAGCAAGACATGACGGATTTCAGCGACAAGACAGACGCGGCAACCCCTATCGAATGGCAAGACTTCGAGAAGATCGAGTTGCGCGTGGGCACCGTCGTCGCGGCTCGCATCAACGAAAAGGCAAGGAAGCCCGCTTATGTGCTGGCAGTGGATCTCGGGGAACTGGGGGTGAAAACGTCGAGCGCGCAGATCACGGTGCACTACACACCGGAGAGCCTCGTGGGCCGACAAGTGCTGTGCGTGTGCAACTTCGCGCCGAAGCGCATTGCAGGCGTCGTCTCGGAAGTCCTGGTGACGGGGTTCGCGGATGCCACCGGGGCCATCGTGCTGGCCGGCGTGGAGCGCACGGTGCCCAATGGCGCCCGGCTGCATTGACGGCCAACGCTAGGGGTTCCTAAGAAATTACTGAATACCGACTGTCGTTCGTCCCAAAATTTAGGCAGTAGCGACACCAATCTCCCAATCTCTGGTCGAATCGCATCGATCGAGCGATGTGTCATAGCCACCGCCCGACAGTAATTATCGACAGGCATGCCTCGACGTGCCAGCAGCATTGGGGGATCTCCACCTTGAAATCACTTCTTTACCGTCTGTGCCTCGGACTGGGCGGGCTTGCAGCGTTCTGGGCGCTGGGCATGATCAGTGCGAGCGAGTACGGCAAGAGCGCGGCGATCATGGCGACCGCGCTGCCCGGCCTCGCCGGGTTGTGCCTGTTGCTCGGCGCGCGTCCCGCCTGGCTGAGCGCGACGACGCTCAGCGTGATCGCCGTCTTCTTCCTTGACGCAGCCACCAAAGGGTTCCTTCGCGACTACTTCGGCCTGCGTCCCAACCACCTGCTGGTGTTGCAGGCGGTGTTCAACACGAATGCGTCGGAGACCGGCGAATTCTTCCGCCACAACTGGCGCGACGTGGCTGAGGCCAGCGCGGTATTTGCCGTCCTCATGACGGGTGTCGTGGCGCTTGAGCGCCGACTGACACGCCGGGAAGCGACGCAGCCGTCTGCACCGCTGCGCCGCCGCAGCAAGGTCGCCGTGGCCACGCTCTTCACCGGTTTTCTCGCGTTGCATCTGAATCCGACGATGGCCAAGGAAAACCCGCTGCTTTACTGGCCGATTCGCTACTTCGATTACAAGGGACAACTCGCGCATGCCGACGAATTGCAACGCACGCTTGAGCACAGCATGGCGAAGCCGGACGAATGGCAAGTGCAGTACCGCGGGCCGGCGCGCAAGACGGTCGTCTGGGTCATCGGCGAGAGCCTGAACCGCAACAACATGTCGATCTACGGTTACCCGCGCAACACCACGCCGATGCTCGGCTCGTTGCGCGACGATCTGACGGTATTCCACGACGTGGTGTCGTCCGAGCCGGCGACGATGGCCTCGCTCATGAAGATGCTCACCCCCGCAAGCCTCGACGATCCCGATGCCTGGACACGTCAGCCCGACCTCGTCATGCTGGCCAAGGCTGCGGGGTATCGTACGTACTGGATCTCGAATCAGGTGCCCAACGACGGCTGGCTGGGGCTGGTGGCCAACCGTGCCGATGAGCGGGTGTTCATCAACAAGGGGGCCGGTCGCGGCGAGAACAATCTGGACGGCAACCTGCTGCCGGACTTCGAGGCCGCACTGGCAGGCGATGCGCAACGCAAGCTGATCATCGTGCATCTGCTCGGCGCGCATCCGACCTACGACATGCGGTACCCAGACGAATTTGCCCGCTTCGACAATACCGACGACAGCGTGATGGCGAACCTCGAAGCGCAGGGACGCTCGCTCTGGGTGCGTCATGCACGCAACGACTACGACAATGCCATCGCTTACAACGATTACGTGGTCTCCAATCTGATTCGCAAGACCATGGCGACATCGCCGCAATCCGATGCCAGCCTGCTGTTCAGTTCGGACCATGCACAGGAAGTCGGTCACACCCGCAATCATGCCGGGCAATCGGTATCCGACGCGTCCGGCTACGAGATCCCGATGCTGGTGTGGCAGCGCGATACGCCCCGTGCGCAGACGCGCACCGCATGGGAAGCGCGTCCGTATCAGACCGACCGTCTGGAACACACGATGCTCGGATTGCTCGATATCGAAACGCCGTATTACGACGCGTCGCAAGATCTGCTGAGCGAGGCGTTCGTTCCGGTACCGCGACGCATTAATGGCCGCCCCTATCTGCCATCGGTATCGGCGTCGGCATCCTTGAACAAGGGCTGATGCGACCGTCCGGCAGGTCGCTTCGCGTGAGCGGCCACGGCTCGCGAATTCAATAGCAAGAAACGGAGCGCCGCCGCATCACGCCTGCCCTAGACTCCCTTCGAAATAACGTTCCCGAAGGGAGTCCCATGTCGATCACATCCGTCATCACGTCGCTATCGCGGGCGAATCTCGCGGCACAATTCAGCGAGCAGATGACGCTGGCCGTGATTCCGATTATTGCCGTCATCGCGCTGAACGCCTCGGCGGAACAGACCGCATCGCTGCAAGCCGCCACGACATTACCGTTCCTCCTCCTTTCACTGCCGGCGGGAGTGCTTGCCGACCGCTACCGGCGCAAACCGCTCATGATCGCGACGGAGTTGCTGCGTGCCATGGCGTTGCTGATGCTCTTTGCGTTGCTGCAAGCGCATTGGTTGACGCTGACGGCGCTGGGTGCAATGGGCTTCGCCATGGCGACGGGAACGGTCGTCTTCGGTGCCGCCGCGCCGTCGCTCGTCGCGACGCTGGTCGGTCCCTCGCATTTGCTCGCCGCGAATCGGCGTCTGGAAACCGCGCGCAGCATCGCGTTCACCGCAGGCCCGGCGATTGGCGGTGTGCTCGCCGGCGTGGCGTCGGGCAAGGTCGCATTTGCCACTGCCTTCGCGTTGTCGCTGGGCAGCGCGTTCTGGTTGTCACGCCTGCCGATGGAGGTGCCACGGGCGGCGTCGCGCCGCCATTTCATCCACGAACTCGGCGAAGGCATTCGCTTCATCGTGAGCCATACCCATCTGCGCTCGATCGTGACGACCGCTTTCGTGTTCAACACGTCCTGGTATCTGCTGCTTTCGGTCTTCGCGTTTTACGCGATCGACACGCTGGCCTTCTCGGCACGCGGCGTTGGCGCCGCGCTCGGCGTGTACGGCTTTGGCATGGTGTGCGGTGCGGTGGGTTACGCACGCATTGCGCAGCGCTTGCGCTTCGGTCTGCAGATCCTGCTCGGCCCGGCCTGCGCCGCGCTCGCGGCAGTGCTGATGGCATCGACGACCGCATTTGCGCGGACCGGCACGGCAAGCTTCGCGTTATATGCCGTTGTGTTCGCCGCCTTCTTCCTCTTCGGTTTCGGCCCGATCGTCTGGACGATCTCCACGACATCGCTACGCCAGATCGTCACGCCCGGCGAGTTGATCGCGCGCGTGTCGGCCGTCACGATGACAGCCACGTTCGGAGCGCGCCCGCTCGGCGCCTTCGTCGGCGCGTGGATCGCGGCCGCGTTCGGCGTGAAGGCGTGCCTGTTCGCAATGACGGCAGGTTTCGCACTGCAACTGGCGATCATCGCCCGCTCACGTTCGACAACGTTGACGTCACTCGACATGGCACACGGGCACTGATCGCCACACTGGCGGGTGTTACGCGACATGTCGGGTCGTGTTCTCGTCGCAAGGCACAGATACCGACGAGGGCAACAGGGACCGGTGCAATGTTGCGCACCGGTCCCGGCCCCGCACCGCCCGTCGGCAGCACACCCCCACCCCCTATCGTCCTGCTCGCGCGCCCCTTCCGGCGGCTCTTTGCTTTTTCCCCATTACCTGCGCGCCACCTTCTCGTGTACCGCCTGATCGTCATCGCTGTAGGAAAACTGGGCGCGACCTCCCTTCGCCGCCGGCAATGCAATGCGAACGATCGGGATGGCCTGCGCATAAAGATCGAAGTACTTCTGCTGATCCGCGCGGGCACTGGCGAGCCCATCCGCATTGCCATCGCCATAGAAGAACGCGATGATAGGCAGGTCCTTGCCAACCCCCTGCGCCCACGTGGCCAGGCGCAGTTCATTCCACTGAACCCAGGCCCAATCCGGAATCATGTGCTTCGCCAGGATCACCTGCACGAACCGGTCTGCCTGATCTCTGGCACTTTCCCGAAGATTGAAGCCGCACACCTGCGACATCTTGTCGAACGCGGCATCCCACATCGCAAACCATTGCGCCGCGGTCGTCACCCCCACGATGTCGCATGGACGACTCTCCACCGGATACGCCTTCGACTCGCCACATCCCTGCTCATCCCGGTAAGACGTCAGCCCATCCATCGAAAACCCGCAAAGCACTTCGATGTTGCCGATCTTGTCCGTCGGCGTGCGCATCCTGGGATAGAAGATGAAGCCGTTGGTGCGACTAATCGGAATCAGCGAGAAGTTCGCGTCCTGACGCAGCCAGGAGAACGACGTCCCCCCGCTCTCGATCGACGACGCGCTCGGCTCCCACGGCGTGCCATCGGGCACGTTCTGCGTGGCGCGAATCGGCACGCCGCTGCATAGCACGGCCGGAAGCTGAGGACCACCGCAATCCATCACGGTCGAGTTGTAATAGACGTAAAGCTCGACGATCGTCTCCAACCCCCGCGTGTGCAGGCTCTTGATATCGCGTGGTGCAGATACGCCCGGCGATTGGCCGCCTACCGTTCGCGTAGGCACAGACATGCAGGCGCTCAGCAAGCACACAAACAACACGACGCTACATTGGTTCACCAGAGAACGCCTCATGACGAGATCCCCCATTTCGTGCGGTTTCGCTGACAAGGAAGGCGAACTTCACCTCACAGGGGGGATTTTTGCAGCGGGATTTACGGGCGACAACTGACAAGGTTGACAGTTGTCGCGCATCACACGTTTCGCGATCCTGCCCGCATGGCCTACGAGGCAACATCGTCGGAAGGGCCGTCCACAAGGAACGCAATCATGACGCCACCACATCGCAACGGGCAGCCCGACGCCGGATTCGGCGTGGCATCCGCTTTCGCAGCCCTGCCCGACGGCCGGATGTACACCCGCGACAGATCGGGCATCTCCTGCTTCGATGCCGCCGCGAATCTGGATCCCCCTTTCGGCACAGGCGGCCATGCGCCACTCGATTTTTCGAGTGACTATCCGGCACTGCGGCATTGGAACGTCAGCCAGATTGTCGTTCAGGCCGACGGGAAACTCGTACTCGCGGGCACCGTCGGCGGCACCACCGCCCGCCGGCGACCTGTTGGTCATGATGCGAAGCCTCGCGATTCAACCCGATGGGAAGCTGCTGACGACCGCCCGGTCGTTCGGTGTCGAACCGGCACTCACACGACTGAGTCGATATCTGCCCTGAGCGGCAAGACTTTCCCTTGCCAACTGACAGGGTGGACCGTCGTTGCCGAATTCTGCCGGCACGAGACTACGCGGATGAACCCCTCGATGAAGATGATCAACGACCGACGATCGCGTGCTGCGGAGTGGCGAATCCACGTCACTCCGCGCAGAGGAAGCACTGATGTCTTGTGCTGCGCGACGTGGGTCAGGTCGCCCCAAGCAATGCGCTCAGCGCATCGGAGAGTGCCACGCATTCCGCTTCCGTTCCCACCGTAACCCGCAGGAACTGCGCGATGCGCGCATGCTTGAAGTGACGCACGATGATCGAGCGCTCACGCAGCGCTGCGGCCAGTTGCGCCGCATCGTGTGCCGGGTGACGCACGAACACGAAGTTCGCCTTCGACGGCAGCACTTCGAAACCGAGCGCCGTCAGTCGCGACGTCAAGGCTTCACGGCTTTCGATGACCGCACGACGCGTCTCGTCGAAATACGCTTCGTCTTCGATGGCCGCCACGCCCGCCGCCTGTGCAAGACGATCGAGCGGGTACGAGTTGAAGCTGTTCTTCACACGCTCCAGCGCTTCGATCAGATCCTTGTGCCCGATGGCGAAACCCAGACGCAACCCCGCCAACGAACGTGACTTCGACAGGGTCTGCACGACCAGCAGGTTAGGGTACTTCGCGATCAGACCGGCCGCCGTCTCGCCACCGAAGTCGATATACGCCTCGTCGATGACGACCACCGAGCCCGGATTGCCTGCGAGCAGACGTTCGATCTCGCCAGACGCCAGCACGCGTCCCGTCGGGGCATTCGGATTCGGGAAGATGATGCCGCCGTTCGGCTTGAGGTAATCGTCGACGGCAATCTCGAACGTGTCGGTGAGCGGCACGGTTTCGAACGCCACGCCATACAGCCCGCAATACACGGGATAGAAGCTGTAGGTGATGTCCGGGTACAGAATCGGCTTGTCGTGTTTCAGCAAGCCCTGGAACACGTTCGCCAGCACTTCGTCCGAACCGTTGCCCACGTGCACGTTGGCGACGTCGAGGCCGAAGCGCGTAGCAATCGCCTGCTTGAAACGGCGGGCGTCGGGATCGGGGTACAGCTTGAGCGCATCGGCATCGGCACCGAGCGCCTCGCGAATGGCAGCGACGACGCGTGGCGACGGACCGTACGGATTCTCGTTGGTGTTGAGCTTGATGAGGCGCTGCATCTGCGGCTGCTCACCGGGGACATAGGGCGTCAGATCGGCGACGCCGGCACTCCAGAATTGGCTCATGACTTGAAACCGCGTGCCAGATCAGCCTGAATGTCGGCCGGCGACTCCAGACCGACCGCCAGACGGATCAGCCCTTCGGTAATGCCCGCTGCAGCGCGCGCTTCCGGCGTGATACGGCCGTGCGTGGTGCTCGCCGGGTGCGTGATGGTCGTGCGCGTATCGCCGAGGTTGCCCGTGATCGAGCACACACGCGTGCTGTCGATCACGCGCCAGGCGTTCTCGCGTTGCTCGGCAGGCGTCGCGCCCTTGAGTTCGAAGGCGACGATAGCGCCGCCCGACTTTTGCTGACGCTTCGCCAGTTCGTACTGCGGGTGCGACGGCAGGCCCGGATAAAACACGCGACCGACCTGCGGCTGCTGCTCAAGCCACTGTGCCAGTTCGAGCGCATTGGCCGATTGCTTCTCCACGCGCAACGACAACGTCTCCAGCCCCTTGAGCAACACCCAGGCGTTGAACGCCGAGAGCGTCGGGCCGGCGCTGCGCACGAACGTGAAGATCTTGCCCATGATGAAGTCCTTCTTGCCGACGATGGCGCCGCCCAGCACGCGCCCCTGACCGTCGAGGTACTTCGTGGCCGAGTGCACCACCACGTCCGCGCCGTACTCGATCGGACGCTGCAACACCGGCGTACAGAAACAGTTGTCAACGACGAACAGTGCACCCGCTTCTTTCGCGATCTTGCCGATCGCTTCGATGTCGGCAATGTCGGTGAGCGGGTTGGACGGCGTTTCCAGGAAGAACATCTTCGTGTTCGGACGGATCGCGGCACGCCATGCGTCGAGATCGGTCGGATCGACGAACGTCGTCTCGACACCGAAGCGGCTGAAGATCGTCGAGAAGACGTTCAGCGTCGAGCCGAAAATGCTTTGCGAACTGACGAGGTGATCGCCCGCCGAGAGCGCGGTCATCACCACGGACACGATGGCGCTCATGCCCGAGGCCGTCGCCATGCACGCCTCACCACCTTCGAGCGCGGCCAGACGGTCCTGGAACATCGATACGGTCGGGTTGGTGAAGCGCGAGTACGTGAAGCCCTCTTCCGAGTGCGCGAAGCGCTCGGCAGCCTCGGCCGCACTCTTGAAAACGAAGCTCGAGGTCAGGTACAGCGCCTCGGAGTGTTCACCAAACTCGGAGCGTTGCGTGCCCGCGCGCACCGCCAGGGTATCGAAGTCGAAGGAATCCATCGTGTGTCTCGTCATTGGGTCGGCGCGCTCGCCGGCCAAAAAAAGAAAAGCCCGTTTCGCTTGTCAGCAAAACGGGCTCGAAATCCATCTGTCTAGGCCTCGCTTTAGCTGTTTCGGGGATATTCCCCCACGTCCGCAAGCTGAAATCAAATCGACGTGAGAAGCAGTGTAGCACGTTGCGGGCGAGGACGGAAAAACTCCGCCGCCCCGCCCGGCAGCCCCGATCCGTGGGGACTTCCGGTCATCATTGCACCGGTTGCACCAGGCTCAGAGGCCCAGTTGCGCGCCGCGCGGTTCGTTTTCATCGCCTTCGCTGGACTCCACGACCGGCGCCTTCGGCGCCTTGCGTTGCTGCTCCAGACGATTGAGGTACTCCGGCGTGACATCGCCCGTGATGTAGTTACCGTCGAAGCACGAAGCATCGAAGTCGGAGAGCGCCGGGTTGATGTCGCGCACGGCAGCCTTCATGTCTTCGACGTCCTGATAGATCAGTTCGTCGGCGCCGATGATGCGCGCCACTTCCTCATCGCTGCGATCGTGCGCGACCAGTTCGCTGCGCGTGGGCATGTCGATGCCGTACACGTTCGGGAACTTCACGGGCGGTGCCGCCGAGGCGAAGATCACCTTGCGGGCGCCGGCGTCACGCGCCATCTGCACGATTTCCTGGCTGGTCGTGCCGCGCACGATCGAGTCGTCGACGATCAGCACGTTCTTGTCCTTGAACTCCACGCGCATGGCGTTGAGCTTCTGGCGCACCGACTTCTTGCGCATCGCCTGACCGGGCATGATGAAGGTACGGCCGACGTAACGGTTCTTGAAGAAGCCTTCGCGATAGTTCAGACCGAGACGCTTGGCGACCTGCATGGCGGCCGGACGGCTGGAGTCCGGAATCGGCATGACGACGTCGATGTCCTTGTAGTCGATTTCGCGACGAATCTTCTCGGCGAGGTAGTCGCCCATGCGCAGACGGGCGTCGTAGACCGGCACGCCATCGAGCACCGAGTCCGGACGCGCCAGATACACCAGCTCGAAAATGCACGGATGCATCGACGACGATGCCGAGCATTGCTTCGACGTCAGTTCGCCGTCGTTGCTGATAAAGATCGCCTCGCCCGGCTTGACGTCACGCTCGAACGCGAAGCCCATGCCTTCGAGTGCCACCGACTCCGACGCCACCATCCACTCCGTGCCGTTCGGACCTTCGGAGCGGCCGATGCACAGCGGGCGGATACCGTTCGGATCGCGGAAGGCGAGCAGGCCGAAGCCGGAGATGATGGAGACGATGGCGTACGAGCCGCGCAGACGGTTGTGCACCTTGCTCACGGCCTGGAACAGCGACTCGACGGACAAGCCGTCGCGCGAGCTTTCCTGCAACTCATGCGCGAGCACGTTGAGCAGGACTTCCGAGTCGGAGGTGGTGTTGATGTGACGACGGTCGACGCGGAACATCTCGTCCTTGAGCTGTTCCCAGTTCGTCAGGTTGCCGTTGTGGGCAAGCACGATGCCGTACGGCGCGTTCACGTAGAACGGCTGGGCCTGTGCGGCGCTCGACGAACCTGCCGTCGGGTAGCGCACCTGGCCGATACCGACTGTGCCCGGCAAATCGCGCATGTTGCGCGTGCGGAACACGTCGCGCACCATGCCGTTGCCCTTGTGCATGTAGAAGGACTGGCCATCCGTCGTTGCGATACCGGCGGCGTCCTGGCCGCGGTGCTGCAAAAGCAGCAAGCTATCGTAAATGAACTGGTTGACCGGGGATTTGGAGACTACACCGACGATGCCACACATGGCATGAATCCTTCAAAAAACATCGAAATCTGCGTCAAACGGACAGTATTATCCGTCATTCGGAAACCTTGTGCAGGCCGGTCGACGGCGTGGGCGTTCCGCCGGGGGCTGCCGAGCCGCCCGATCCCCCTACGCCACCGCTGCGCATGCCCCAGCCCTGCTGGGCGTTGGCCGCGTCCCCCGTCCCCTGGGCATTCAGCCCCGCGCCGGACAGCGCCGTACCGCTGGTGTCGCGAAGCGCGCCACCCATGAGGTTCGACAACCGCGTCGAAACGGCTTGCGCCGCGCCGTTCTTCACTTCGTTCGTCACGTCGTTGACGATACCGCTTGCCGCACCGCTCTGGCCGCCGGAAGGACGCTGTGCACCGTCGCCCGACTGACCGCCCTGCCCGCCCTGACCATTCTGGCCGCCGCGATAGGGTTCCAATTGTGGCAAGGGAATCGTCGTTCCCATCGGATTGACGTTCGGCACGACCGTCTCTGGCTTGCGCAAGTAATGCTGCACTGCCTCCGGCAGGTACGGCGTCAGCCGATCCAGCCCCGCCTCGACCCATGGCCGCGTCAGCGACTGTTGCCAGACCGGTTGTTGCGGCAATGCCGTTAACTTGGCGGCGACCATCAACAACATCAAGAGCAGAATGCCGCGAACGATGCCGAATAACATGCCCAGCCCGCGATCGGCCGGACGCAGGCCGATCATATCGGTCATACGCCCCACCAGCGCACTGACGATTCCCGCGCCGAACACCACCGCCACCAGCACCAGCAGGAAGCCCAGCGCACCTTGCGTCAGTTCGCCGCCGGGAAGGTCGGCAGGCAGCCAGTGCGCCACGGCCGGGCCGACGGCGCGCGCCACGAAGAACGCCACGACCCAGCCCACCAGATTGAACAACTCGCGAACCAGGCCGCGCAACATGCCCAGCAACATCGAACCGAGCAGAATGGCGATGGCCGCGTAATCCACTACGGTCAACAGACCGCTATGCACCGTATCGCCCAAATCAGCCTGCCTCGGCGACCTGCGCCGTCAGTCCGGCGTCGCGAATCTTCTTGCCGGCGGCTTCCGCTGCCGTACGATCCGGGAACGGGCCTGCCCGCAACAGGTACAACTCGCGGCCATCAACGGTGCTCTTGACCATGTAGCTCGGCACGTTCACCAGCTTGAGCTTGACGAGCCACGCCTGTGCCCGGTCCTGCGTCGAGAAGGCCCCGATGCGAACCAGATACTTGCCATTCGAGGCCGGTTTCTGCGCGGTATCGTGCGTGTCCGGCTTGGCGGCGGGTTTGGCCGTGGCATTGTTCTGCGCGAACTGCGCGATCGGATCCGCCACGTTGTTGTTCGGCTGCTGCGGCTTGGCCGGTGCCTTGGCGGCGTCGTGCGACTCCGGTTTGGCTGCCGGCTTGGCGTCGGCGTGCTGCTCCGGCTTCTTGACCTCGGGCTTGGCTTCCGGCTTCACCTCGGGCTTCGCTTGCGCGACTTGCGGCTCAGGCACGGCGCTCGGCGCGGGGGACGGCGTCGGGGCGACGCTGGCCGACGGCGGCACGGCCGTCGGTGCCGGCGCGGGCTTGGACGACGCCGCGAGCGTGCTGCTGTCGATGGCTTCCTCGCCCTTGTCGAGCGACGCATCCGATGGTGCAGTCGCCGCAGTCTGAGGCTTCACGCGCACAGGCGGCGAGTTGGCATCCTTACCGGGGATCTGGATGGCGATGTCGTCAGCCGTCGGTTTTGGCTCGGGCGCCAGCACCATCGGCAAAATGATGACGGCCGCAAGCACCAGCGCAAGCGCGCCGACCAGGCGGCGGCGCGCGCGTTGCTTTTCGGGCAGCAGCGGGTCGAGTTGCTCGTGCTCGCTGTACTCGCCCCCTCCTCCCGCCGTACGGGTGCCGGTGCGGCCGCTCCTGCGGCTACCGCGCTTCGGGGGAACGGCTTCGGCGTCTTTCTTGCGGAAGGAAAACAATCCCATAGGCCCTTGGCTCAGGTCGAAACTTGCGTCGTTGGATTGATCATCGCGCATCTTGTGCGTGCTGCGCATGACATTTCTCGTAAGCAAATGTCACGACATACGCGTCGACACACCTCAGTGGCGCTGCAACTTGCGGTGCGACATCACGCCCGCCACTGTAAAGAACGATCCAAAAACCACAATTCTATCATTCTCGCCGCACTGCTCGAGCGCGGCGGCGTAAGCTTTCTCAGGCGATTCGAAGGTTTCCATCGAATGATCGGCATCTTCGACGAATCCGACGGCACGCAGCTTCTCTTCGAGCAGCGCCGGACTCGCGGCACGCTCGGTCGGCAGCGCGCACAGACGCCAGTGATCGACCTTGTCGACGAGGTGGCGCAGCACGCCTTCGATGTCCTTGTCGGCCATCGCGCCGAACACGGCGTACGTGTACGGGAAGAAGCCCATCCCGTCGAGATTGTGGCCGAGCGCTGCCGCGGCGTGCGGATTGTGCGCCACGTCGAGCACCACGGCGGGACGCCCCGGCAGCACCTGAAAACGCCCCGGCAACTCGACGGACGCCAATCCCAGACGGATATCCTGCGCCGACACCGGCAGCACGTCGCGCATCGATTCGAGCGCGGCGAGCGCCGCCGAGGCGTTGAGCAACTGGTTGGCGCCACGCAGCGCCGGGTACGCAAGCGCCGGACGACGCATCTGGCGCCCGCCATAGCTCCACTGCTGCTTGTCGCCCTGATAGTTGAAGTCACGCCCGAACAGCCACAGGTCGGCGCCGATACGCTCGGCCTCCGAGATCAACGTGGCCGGCGGCATCGGATCGCCACAGACCGCAGGCTTGCCCGGACGGAAGATGCCCGCCTTCTCGGTGGCGATCGCCTCGCGCGTATCGCCGAGATACTGCTGGTGATCGATGTCGATGCTCGTGATGACGGCGCAATCCGCATCGACGATGTTCACGGCGTCCAGACGCCCGCCCAGCCCCACTTCCAGAATCACGGCATCAAGCCCCGCCGTGGCGAACATATGCATGATCGCGAGCGTGGTGAACTCGAAATACGTGAGGGAGACCGGTTCGTCGAAGCTAGTGCGCGCCTTCTCGACCGCTTCGAAATGCGGCAGCAGCGTGGCATCGTCGACGATTTCGCCGTTGAGGCGTGCACGTTCGTTGAACGAGATCAGATGCGGCGACGTGTGGCAACCCACGCGGTAACCGGCGGACAGCAGAATCGCTTCGATGATGGCGCAGGTCGAGCCCTTGCCGTTCGTGCCGCCGACCGTGAAGACGGGGCAGGGGAATGTCAGACCGAGGGCGTCTTTCACGCGGCCAATGCGCGCGAGTCCCATATCGATGCCCACAGGGTGAGCGGTTTCCAGATGGGCGAGCCAGGCGTCGAGGGTGGAGTATGTCGGCATGGTATGCGGGCAGAAAAACAAAAACGCGGACGTCTCTAACGTCCGCGCTTTCTATTGCGTTCGATGCGTTGGATCCGCTCGACTTACGCGACGGCGTCTGCCGGCTGACACTGCATCAGGGCGATCAGGCGGGCGATTTCTTCACGCAGCTTGCGACGGTCGACGATCATGTCGATCGCGCCCTTCTGCAACAGGAACTCCGAACGCTGGAAGCCTTCCGGCAGCTTCTCACGCACGGTCTGTTCGATCACGCGCGGGCCGGCGAAGCCGATCAGCGCCTTCGGTTCCGCAATCACTACGTCGCCGAGGAAAGCGAAGCTGGCCGATACACCGCCCATCGTCGGGTCGGTCAGCACGGAGATGAACGGCAGCTTGGCGTTGGCCAGCTTGGTGAGCATGGCCGTGGTCTTTGCCATCTGCATGAGCGAGAGCAGGCTTTCCTGCATACGCGCACCGCCCGAAGCGGTCACACAGATGAACGGCACGCCCTGCTCCAGCGCATTCTGCGCGCCGCGCACGAAACGCTCGCCGACCACCGAACCCATCGAGCCGCCCATGAACGAGAACTCGAAGCAGGCCACCACGACCGGCAGCGTGTGGATCGCACCGCCCATCACCACCATCGCGTCGGTTTCGCCGGTGTCGTCCATCGCTTCCTTGATGCGATCCGGGTACTTGCGGCTGTCCTTGAACTTCAGCGCGTCGACGGGGACGATTTCCTGACCGAGTTCATAACGGCCTTCCGAGTCGAGCAGCGAGTCCAGACGCGCGCGCGCGCCGATGCGCATGTGATGGTCACACTTCGGACAGACGTGCAGATTCGCCTCCACGTCGGCGCGATACAGCACGGCCTCGCACGACGGGCACTTGATCCACAGCCCTTCCGGGATGCTCTTGTTGCGCTGCGTCGGATCGGTTTGCTTGATCTTGGGGGGCAGCAGCTTATCGAGCCAGCTCATAGTTACTCCTTGCGAAACGCCCGCTACGTTGTGGCAGCGGGCGCTTTCGGGGGTTCACGGCGACCGTGTAATACGATCGTTTCAATTCAGCGTTTTATCGGGCGGTAAAGCGGACAATCCAGCCGATCCCACTGCGGGCGGCACCGACACCCCGTCAGTACCTTCCCGCCTCCCGGCAAATTTCTGCCGCGAATTTACGCCGTTTTGGCGCCCGAGTCGAGCGCCTGACGGATACCGCCGATAAATTCAGCCAGCGATTTTACCGCGTTCTGGCCCTCCAGATCACGCGGCGTGTTTTCCAGCAACTGGACGATGGCGCTGCCGATCACCACGGCATCGGCCACATTCGCCACCGCGCGGGCCGTTTCGGCGTCGCGAATACCGAAACCCACGCCGACCGGCAGGTCTGCCTCCGCCTTGATCTGGGGGATCTTCGCGGCCACGCTGGCCGTATCCAGACTGGCGGCGCCCGTCACCCCCTTCAGGGAGACGTAATACAGATAGCCGCTCGCCTGACGCGCCACCGCCGCAATCCGGGCGTCGGTCGACGTGGGCGCGAGCAGGAAGATCGGATCGATGGCGTGCGCACGCACGGCGCCGGCAAAGGCTTCGGCCTCTTCGGGCGGGTAATCGACGACGAGCACGCCGTCCACGCCGGCTTTGGCGGCACGCTCGGCGAAGGCGTCGAGCCCCATCGCTTCGATCGGGTTCGCGTAGCCCATCAGCACGACCGGCGTACGGTCATTGGTCTGACGGAACGCGGCCGCGTAGCCGAGCACTTCGGCGAGGCTCACGCCCCGGGCGAGCGCGCGCTCGGAGGCACGCTGAATGACGGGCCCGTCGGCCATCGGGTCGGAGAACGGCACGCCGAGTTCGATGACGTCGGCGCCGTTGTCGGCCAGCGCGTGCATGAGCTTTACCGTCCAGCCCGGCTCGGGATCGCCGGCGGTGATAAACGGGATGAGGCCTTTTTTACCCTGCGCTTGCAAGGCTTGGAACGTCGCTTGAATGCGGGACATGATCGGAAAGTCTCTGAAGTCGTTGGTTGGCGAGCGCGTGGTAGTGCGCGTTCAGCTCATAGCCGACGAAACGCCGGCCGTGCAGCGCGCAAGCCACGGCAGTCGTGCCGCTGCCCATGAAAGGGTCGAGCACGAGACCGCCGGGCGGGCAACTGGCCAGCACCATGCGCTCAATGATATGCAGCGGTTTTTGCGTCGGATGGTCGACCCGTTCGGGGTCTTGCCGGTGCAATCGCGAAATCGACCACAGATCCTTGGGGTTGTACCCCAGCTCCAGCCATTTACTGCCTTCGAAGATACGGCGCGAGCGCGCCTTCTTCGTGGCGGCGTCGTACGGCACGCGCACGGCATCGAGGTCGAAGTAATAGTCCTTCGAAACCGCGAAAAAGCCGATGTTGTCGTGCACGGACGAGAACCGCCGCGTACTGCCGCCCATGCTGGGCACGCGGCGATCCCAGATGATCTCGTTGATCATCAACATGCGCTGCTTAAGAAAGACGAACAGTTCCGGGGCGTACTGCCACGTGCAGAACAGGTAGAGCGAGCCGCGCGGCGCGAGCTTCGGAATCGCCGCTTCGAGCCACCCGTACGTCCAGCCGAGAAAATCCTCGCCGGAACGTTTGTCGGAGTCGTTGCCGTAATCCTTGCCGAGCCCATAGGGCGGGTCGGCAAGGATCAGGTCGACGCTACCGTCTTCCAGTTCGTGCAGATGTTGCAGAAAGTCCGCATGACGTAACGTGATGTCGCCCGGCGCCCATCGCGCGCGCAACTCGCCGGCCGCTTCCAGGGCCTCGAGACGCGCGGCGGCGGCTTCGGTGGCATCCACGGGACGCTCGGTCCCGGGGACGTCGCGGCGCGCCTTGCGATCAGTCAGATCGGTCATGCTGGTTCTGTTGTCCTTCACCGCTCAGGTGCTTGGTCGGGTGCTTGGGATCGGTGGTCGTCGACGAATGCGACTTATGCGCCTTCCGGTGCCGGCTTCGCCAGCGCCATCACGGTGTGCATGTCCTTGTCGCCGCGCCCCGAAAGATTGACCAGAACGATCTGATCCTTCGGCAGCGTCGGCGCCAGCTTGCACGCATAAGCGAGCGCATGGCTCGACTCCAGTGCCGGGATGATGCCCTCGATCCGGCAGCAGTCGTGGAACGCACGCAGGGCTTCCTTGTCGGTAATGCCCACGTACTCGGCGCGCTTGATGTCATGCAACCACGCATGCTCAGGTCCGACACCCGGGTAGTCCAGGCCTGCCGAGATCGAATGCGTCTCGGTGATCTGCCCGTTGGCGTCCTGAAGCAAATACGTGCGGTTGCCGTGCAGCACGCCGGGCGTGCCACCGATGATCGACGCCGCATGACGGCCCGTCTCGATGCCGTCACCCGCCGCTTCCACGCCGATGAGCTTCACGTCCGGCACATCGATGTACGGATAGAAAATGCCCATCGCGTTCGAACCGCCGCCCACGCAGGCCAGCACGTAATCCGGCTGACGGCCGGCCAGTTCCGGCATCTGCACCTTGCACTCTTCCCCGATCACGCTCTGGAAGTCGCGCACGAGCATCGGATACGGATGCGGGCCGGCCACGGTGCCGATGATGTAGAACGTGCTTTCGACGTTCGTCACCCAGTCGCGCATGGCTTCGTTGAGCGCATCCTTGAGCGTCTTGGAGCCGGACTCCACCGGCACGACGGTCGCGCCGAGCAATTGCATGCGGTACACGTTGGCGGCCTGACGCTTGACGTCTTCCGAGCCCATGTACACCACGCACTCCATGCCGAAACGCGCAGCGATGGTCGCGGTGGCCACGCCGTGCTGACCGGCGCCGGTCTCGGCGATCACACGGCGCTTGCCCATGCGACGCGCGAGCAGCGCCTGACCGATCACGTTGTTCACCTTGTGCGCGCCCGTGTGGTTCAGGTCTTCGCGCTTGAGGTAGACCTGCGCGCCGCCCAGTTCCTGGCTCCAGCGCTTGGCGTGATAGATCGGCGACGGACGGCCGACGTAGTGCTTCAGTTCGTAATGGAATTCTTCGAGAAAGGCCGCATCCTGCTGACACTTGGCATAAGCCTCACGCAGTTCATCGAGCGCGTGAATCAGCGTCTCGGCCACAAAGACACCGCCGTACTGGCCGAAATGGCCGCGGGCGTCAGGTAAATCGTACATGGTCGTCACTCTTCGCGTTACCGGGTGCGCGGCCCTTGCGGCCGCCCCGGCGGGTTGCATTAGCTTTCGGCGTCGGCTGCCAGAACCGCTTGCACGAACGCCGTCATGCGGGCGTGATCCTTCACGCCCCGCGACGCCTCGACACCGCTCGATACATCGACGGCATAAGGCGTCACCCGACGGATGGCATCAGCAACGTTGTGTGCGTTCAAGCCACCACTCAAAACGGCCCGACGCGCGATGTCTTTTGGAATAAGTGACCAATCGAAAACCTTTCCTCCACCGCCATAGCCCTCGACCAGAGCGTCGAGCAAGATCCCTTGCGCGGCGGTGTATGCATTGGCGAATTGTAGCAAATCGCCGCTGTCTTTCGTCTCCGGGCCGATACGCATAGCGCGCATATACGGACGGTTCCCTGCTGCGGCCGACAACGCGGCGCACTGCTCGGGGGTTTCGTCCCCATGAAACTGGAGTGTGGTGAGCGGCACGGCGTCGACGGCGCGCGCGATGTCATCGGCGCCGGCGTTGACGAACAGGCCCACGACGCTGACGTACGGCGGTACCCGGCGGGCCAGTTCCGCGGCGCGCGTCAGGTCGACGTAGCGCGGGCTCGGCGGATAGAAGACGAGACCGATGGCGTCGACACCGAGCGCCACCGCATGATCGATGTCGGCGGGCTGCGAAAGGCCGCAAATCTTGATACGCGTACGAGATTTCATGAACTTGCCCACGGCATCGGGAACGGCCAGGCAGCCCAGTTGGGCTCCGGCACCTGGAATGACTCAGGATACCCCACGCGAGCGAGATAGAGGCCGTCGGGCATGAACGTCGGGGCGGCCTGACGGCGGTCGCCGCTGGCGAGCACGTGCGTCATCCAGCTCGCCGGCTGGCGTCCCCGCCCGATCGACACCAGACATCCCATGATGTTGCGCACCATGTGATGCAAGAAGGCACTTGCGCGGAAGCGGAAGAGGAAGAAATCGCCCTGCTGCTCGATGTCGATGGCATAGAGGTGCTTCACGGGCGTCTTCGCCTGACACTCGGACGAACGGAACGCCGAAAAGTCATGCTCGCCCACGAGCACCTGACTGGCGGTGCGCATGGCTTCCAGATCGAGCGGCGTGTGGAGCCATCCCGTGCGGCCGTGCAGCAGCGGCGAGCGCACCGGATTGGCGTACAGCACGTAGAAGTACGTGCGCTCGTAGGCGGCGAAGCGCGCGTGAAAGTCGTCCGGCATGGCTTGCGCCCATTGCACGGCGACCGTCTTGGGCAGGAACGCGTTGACGCCTCGCACCCACGAGAACATCGCCCGGTCCAGGCCGGTATCGAAATGCACCACCTGACCGATGCCGTGCACGCCGGTATCGGTGCGGCCCGCTACGGTCGTGGGCAGCGCAACGCCGCCGAATTCGCGCAATGCGGTTTCGAGCGCCTGCTGCACGGTGTTGCCGTGCGGCTGCGATTGCCAGCCGGAGAACGCCGTGCCGTCGTAATGGATGCCCAGTGCGATTCGCATATGAAAAAGAAAAATGGGCGCTCAACCAACGAGCGCCCCAAACTACGGTCAATCAGTTCTGTACGGGCCGTAACGGGTGAACCCGACTCGATTCGTGCGCAGCCGGCGCGCCCATCCGAGGTGAATCCGATCCGGCGGCTGCGCGGGACACCGCATCGCACGGCGCGATATCACGCCGCGAACACCAGTGCCGCTGCGCGTTACTTCCCAAGTTCGGCCAGTCGTGCCCGCGCGATGGATTGCTGCGCCGCATCGCCACCGGCGATCACCTCTTCGAGCAATTCACGCGCACCCTCGTCGTCGCCGATGGTCTGGTACGCCGTGGCGAGTTCGAGCTTCGTGTGGAACTCGTCCGGCACGCCCGGCTCTGCGGCGCGCGGCTCGATCGGCTGAGCGTTCGACGTCGGCGCGGACGCTACCGGCTCCAGGGCAACGGCGTCGGGCGCCACGACCTGCGGTTCCTGCGGCGTTGCCGGCGCCTCGGCGTAAGGCGTCTGCGGCACGGGGGCTGCCAGTGCTTCGTGCTCGACCAGCGCTTCCTCGCCGAGCGCTTCGGGCAACGTCGGCGCGGTGACGAATGCCGGTGCAGCCGGGGCTGCCGCAGCGTCGTCCCCCTTCAAATCCAGACTGAAATCCGACAGGTCGAACGACAGCGGACGCAGCGACGGCGCTTCATGCGCCGAATCGGTGTAGCTGCGCGGCGCTTCCGGCGCGCTGGCGGCCTGCTCAGCCTGTTTCATCGCGGCGTCGAAATCGGCGTCGCTCAACTCGCCATCGAGATCGTCGGCCAGATCGGACATGTCATCGGCCATATCGCCGGAATCCGCGCCGCGCGCCTGTTCGAGACGCGGATCGCCCGGAGGCGCCATCGTGAACTGCACCGAACCGATGCCTTTGCTCAACGACGGCAGCGCATCGCTCGAAATCGTGCCGACGTTCGCCGGCTGGCCTGGAATGCCCAGATCGAGGTCGCCGAGCATGCCTGCCACACCACCATCCGGCGTCGTGTCCTGGTCGGCCTCCGATGCGGGCGCTTGCGCCGGTTCCGGTTCGGATGGCGACGGCGCTGCTACGGCCACGCCACCGATGGCAGCCGCAGCACCCAGCGCTTCGAGCGACGTGAGCGTGGCTTGCGCCGGATCGTCCTGCGGCGCAGCCGCGACCTCGCCCGCTTGCTCCGCGAACGCGGCATCCCAATCGATTTCCGGCTCGCTGGCGGCCTCGGCAGGCACATCCTGCGCTGCGTGCGACGCCTCATCCATCAGCGGCTCAGCGGGCACATCGAAGGCTTCTGAGGCGATCGGCGACGCGTCGGCTTGCGCGCTGGCAGCCAACTCATCGGTCACGTCATCTTGCGCGGCATCCCATGCATCGAGTTCGTTCGTCGTGGCGTCGGTCGCGGCGGGGACTTCGCCCTCCGGCGCGGGCCAGGTCGCCTCGGCTTCCGGGTGCAGGTGTTCGTCGGCTTCCGCCTGATTGGCCGCGTACATGGCCGCAGCCCCTGCTGCGCCAGCCGCTGCAACGCCTGCGGCAGCCGCCACGCCGGACGATACCGGAGCATCCGCTTGCGCGGCCGCCTGCGGTGCGACGGGATGGTCGCTGCCGTCGTGGCCATCGCGGCCATCGTCATACGGCCCCGGCTGCCCGGCCGACGGCTCGGCACGACGACGTCGCATCAGCCACCACAGGCCGAGCAACACCACCAGCGCGCCTGCGCCCGGCAGCACGTAAGGATTCTGCGTCACTGCGCGCCAGTTCATCGCAGCATTCGGCACCGGCTTCGCATCGGCCTTCGTATCGGCCGCCGGAGCGCTTGCCGCCGTTGCCGCAGATGCGGCGGCTGCTGCGGCCTCGCTGGCCGACGCAGCTGCGGTCGCGGCGGAAGCATTCGCGTCAGCCGACGCCGCCGAAGCCGCATCAGCCGCTTCGGCCGGTTTGGCATCGGCCGTCGCCGGCTTGTTCGCTACGGCGCCTACCGGCGCGGTCGTCTTGCTATCGGCGGGTTTCGCCGTCTTCTCTTGCGCAGTCGCCCCGGAAGCGGTGGCGGCCTGCTGCTCCAGATTAGCGACGGCCTGATTCTTCATCGCCAACAGCTTCTGGAGATCTGCTACGTTCTTCTGCAACTCATTCACCCTGCCCTGGGCCTCGGTCTGTGCCTTGCCCTGGGCGATTTGCTCTTCTTCGCTGCCACTGGAACGACCGGCCGAACCGGCCGCCCCACCCTTGCCGGGTCGAGACAGCTTCAATTCATCGCGCGTGGCGGGAGCCGCAGCTTCCGGTGCCTTGCCCGCTTCGATCGCGCCCTGTGCACTGCGGCCACCGGCCGGTGCTGCCTGCTGCGCCGTCGATTCGGCCAGCCGCGCGCGATACGCATCAAACTGTTCCCGCGCCGCCGACACGAACTTGCGTGCCTGCGCGGGAGGAATATTCTGCACCTGCGCATCGGCGGGACGATTCAACGTCGCCCCAAGACGCAGCCGATTGGGATCGTTGCCAATGAATGCCGAGCGGTTCGACTCGAACAACGCGGTCATCATCTGCGCCAGCGTCGTGCCGCCCTCTCCACCCGTGTACTCCCGGGCGATAGACGACAGCGAATCGCCCCGACCGACCTTGTGCGTGTCATCACCCGACGCCGCACTCCCGACCGAAGCGCCGCCCGTTTGGGTGGTAGCTGCGGGCGTCGACGCGGGCGCAGGCGCCGGTGCGGTAGCCGGGGCCGGGGATGCCGACGACTGGGTCGCAGCGGCAGGCACCACGGCCTGCGGCTGTGCCGCGCTGGCTTCGGGAATCGCCGACAACGTCACGGCGTTGGACTGACGGCCCGTGCGCCATTCGAGCACCAGCAACAAATCGAGGAAGGACGTGCTGACCGGCTCCGCCGAGTCGACGTGCACGAGATACGTGCCGCTGTACCCGGCTTCGCGCCCACCCGTCGGTGTGACCGACACGGAGAGCTTCTCGAGCGTCGGGTCGTAGCGCAGCCCCGCTTGTTTGAACGCCTCACGCGGCGCGAGCTTCACCGACAGTCCGTCGGCCTCGGCCTGCGACACGTTGCCCAGCACGATCACGGCACGCAACGGCTGGCCCGGACCCGAGCGCACCTGTTGCGGACCGAACTCGGCGGCCCCGGCGTTGAGAAGCCCGAGGCTCCACAAGACAGCCGCTGCCGCACTCAAGCGAAACGAACTACGGGACGAATTTGCGCGCTTGCCGGTCGAGTATTTCCGCACTGTGTCTTGTCTAGCCTGTCAGTCGTTTGTCACTGGCGCCCCCAACGAATTGGAGGGCCTCCCAAAGCGCGGACGGCGGCCTCGCGGGCCGCCGTTCTTCACGCACTACCGATACGCTGCAACGCTCAAGCGTCGAGCAGGATCCGCAGCATGCGACGCAGCGGTTCTGCCGCGCCCCACAACAGTTGATCGCCCACCGTAAATGCCGACAGGTACTCAGGACCCATCGACATCTTGCGCAAGCGACCCACCGGGATCGTCATCGTGCCGGTCACGGCCGCAGGCGTCAAATCAGTCATCGACGCTTCGCGCGTGTTCGGCACCACCTTCACCCAGTCGTTCGCCTGGCCGATGATGTCGGTCAGTTCGTCTAACGGCACATCTTTCGTAAGCTTGATGGTCAGCGCCTGGCTGTGGCAACGCATGGCGCCGATACGCACGCACAGACCGTCGACCGGAATGGCGCGCGTGCCCGGGAAACCATCGCCCAGACCCAGAATCTTGTTGGTCTCGGCACCGCCCTTCCACTCTTCCTTCGACTGACCGTTGCCCAGGTCCTTGTCGATCCAGGGAATCAGGTTGCCGCCCAGCGGCACACCAAACTGCTTGGTTTCGTCGGCCGTCAGCGCGTGCTGCTTGGCGAGCACCTTGCGGTCGATCTCGAGAATGGCCGAGTGCGGATCGTCGAGCAGCGCCTTGACTTCCGCGTTGATCGTGCCGAACTGCGTGAGCAGCTCGCGCATATGCTGCGCGCCGCCACCCGACGCTGCCTGATACGTCATCGACGTCAGCCAGTCCACCAGACCATGCTGGAACAGACCGCCCAGACCCATCAGCATGCAGCTCACCGTGCAGTTGCCGCCGACGAAGTTCTTCGTGCCCTTGGTTAGCGCGTTCTTGATGACGTCGAGGTTGACCGGATCCAGAACGATGATCGCGTCATCCTTCATGCGCAGCGTCGATGCTGCGTCGACCCAGTAACCGTTCCAACCCGCAGCACGCAGCTTCGGGAAGATCTCTGTCGTGTAGTCACCGCCCTGGCAGGTAATGATGATGTCGCATTTTTTCAGCTCGTTGACATCATTGGCGTCTTTCAGCGAAGTCTCGTTCTTCGCCATCGACGGGGCTTTGCCGCCCGCGTTGCTGGTGCTGAAAAACACCGGCTCGATCAAGGCAAAGTCGTTCTCCTGCTGCATACGCTGCATCAGAACCGAACCGACCATGCCCCGCCAACCTACCAGACCTACGGTTTTCATTTATCCACTCTCTTATCGTTGCAATTGCGCCGAGGGGCGTCTCACGACGCCCCGTCAACGTTATAGTGCGGCCACCACTGCCGCACCCATTTCGCGCGTACCGACCTTGGTCGCGCCTTCCTGCCAGATATCGGGCGTGCGCAACCCCTGCGCCAGCACCTTCTTCACTGCATTCTCCACGCGGTCGGCCTGCTCGGCACGGCCCAGCGTGTAACGCAGCATCATGGCAGCCGACAGGATCGTCGCCAACGGATTGGCCACGCCCTTACCGGCAATATCGGGCGCCGAACCGTGCGACGGCTCGTACAACCCCTTGTTGTTGGCATCGAGCGATGCCGACGGCAGCATGCCGATCGAACCCGTGAGCATCGCGGCCTCGTCCGACAGGATATCGCCGAACATGTTACCCGTCACCACCACATCGAAGTTCTTAGGTGCCTTGACCAGCTGCATCGCGGCATTATCGACATACATGTGCGAGAGCTCGACGTCCGGATACTGCTTCGCGACCTCGATCATCGTGTCGCGCCACAGCTGCGACGTCTCCAGCACATTGGCCTTGTCGACCGAGCAAAGACGCTTGTCGCGCTTGGCCGCCGCCTGAAATGCCACGTGCGCGATACGCTCCACTTCGGGCACGCTATAGCGCATGGTATCAAAACCTTCGCGCGCACCTTCGAAAGCCCCGTCCGGCGATTGACGGAAGCCCTTCGGCTGACCGAAATAAATGTCGCCGTTCAGCTCGCGAATGATCAGGATATCCAGCCCTGCCACGATTTCCGGCTTCAGGCTCGACGCATCTGCCAGTTCCTTGTACAGAATGGCCGGACGGAAGTTGGCGAACAGTTGCAGATGCTTGCGCAGCCCCAGAATCGCCTGCTCGGGACGCAGCGCGCGCTCGAGCGAATCGTACTTCCAGTCACCCACGGCGCCGAACAGAATGGCGTCCGCTTCCTTGGCCAGCTTGAGCGTAGCGTCCGGCAGTGGATGACCCGCAGCCTCGTAGCCAGCGCCACCCACCGGCGCCTCTTCCAGTTCGAACTTCTCGCCAAGGGCGTTGAGCACATTGACGGCTTCCGTCACGATTTCCGGACCAATGCCGTCACCCGGCAACACAGCGATTTTCATGCAATCTCCTTGGATGTACCTGACGCCCTCTCAACGAACGCGCAAGCACCTTCAATACACGCGGCGCACTCGGTCACCCGGTGCGCCCAGCACATGGAATCAGCCCGGCAAGCGCGTTGCGAGCCACGGTTGCTTGGCGATCCGCTCAGCTTCATAGGCGCGAATCTTGTCGGCGTGACGCAGCGTAAGGCCGATATCGTCGAAACCGTTCGTCAGGCAATACTTGCGGAACGGGGCGATGTCGAACTCATACGCGCGGCCGTCCGACGTGATCACCGCCTGCTTGTCCAGATCGATGGTCAGCTGATAGCCGTTGAACGCAAACGTGTCGTTGAACAGGTGATCGACCTGCATCTCGGACAGCGCGATCGGCAGCAGCCCGTTCTTGTAGCAGTTATTGAAGAAGATGTCGGCAAAACTCGGCGCAATCACGGCGCGGAAGCCGTATTGCTGCAACGCCCACGGCGCGTGCTCACGCGAGCTGCCGCAGCCGAAGTTCTTGCGTGCGAGCAGCACGGTCGCGCCCTGATAGCGCGGCTGGTTCAGCACGAAGTTCGGGTTGAGCGGACGCGTGCTGCAATCCTGCCCCGGTTGCCCCACGTCGAGATAACGCCACTCGTCGAACAGGTTCGGGCCGAAGCCCGTGCGCTTGATCGACTTCAGGAATTGCTTGGGGATGATCGCGTCGGTATCGACGTTTTCGCGATCCAGCGGTGCCACCAACCCCGTATGGACGGTAAATTTTTCCATCACGAACCACCTGATCAAAACAGTTCGGTTACGGCCCGCCACTTCGGGACATGGCCGTCAAAACCGGGAATCTCAAAGGTGCGCGCGCCGGGCATCCCGCCCGTGCAAAGCGCACCATCGCATCACTTCTTCGCGGCGTTCTCGAGGGCCGAGCCAGCGGCTTGCGTATCCTTGCCGAGGCCCGCCATCGTGTTGCAACCTGCTACGCCCAACAGCAGCACCGCACCGATCAGCATCCACAGTTTCTTCATGGTCTTTTCTCTGTCAAAGAAATTGTCAAACGACGGATAAATCGATGCGTGCGCGTCAGACGAGACGTCGCACGTCCACGAAATGACCTTCGATGGCAGCCGCTGCCGCCATCGCCGGGCTCACCAGGTGGGTACGCCCGCCTGCGCCCTGACGGCCTTCGAAGTTGCGGTTCGAGGTCGAGGCACAACGCTCGCCCGACTCCAGACGGTCGGCATTCATCGCCAGACACATCGAGCAGCCCGGTTCACGCCATTCGAAGCCGGCGGCCTTGAAGACCTCATCCAGACCCTCCTGCTCGGCCTGCTGCTTCACCAGCCCTGAACCCGGCACGACCATCGCCAGACGCACGTTCGACGCGACACGTCGACCGAGCTTCTTCACGACATAGGCTGCCGCGCGAATGTCTTCGATGCGCGAGTTGGTGCACGAACCGATGAACACCTTGTCGACGTTGATGCTCGCCATCGGGGTGTCCGGCGTGAGCGCCATATACTCCAGCGCGCGCTCCATGGCGCTGCGCTTGACCGGATCTTTTTCCTTCTCGGGGTCCGGCACGCGATCTTCGATGCTCACCACCATTTCCGGCGACGTGCCCCAGCTCACCTGCGGGCGCAGCGTGTTCGCGTCGATTTCGACCACGTGATCGAACGCGGCACCGGCGTCGGTGTGGAACGTGCGCCAGTAGGCTTCAGCCTGCTGGAATTCCACGCCGGACGGGGCAAACGGACGGCCCTTGACGTAGTTGATCGTCGTGTCGTCGACGGCAACCAGACCGGCACGCGCACCGGCTTCGATCGCCATGTTGCACACGGTCATGCGGCCTTCCATCGTCAGCGAACGAATGGCCGAGCCGGCAAACTCGATCGTGTAACCGGTACCGCCTGCGGTACCGATGCGGCCGATGACGGCCAGCACGATGTCCTTCGCGGAGCATCCACGCGGCAGCGTGCCTTCGACCTTCACGAGCATGTTCTTGCTCTTCTTCATGAGCAAGGTCTGCGTCGCGAGCGTGTGCTCGACTTCCGACGTACCGATACCGAACGCCAGCGCCCCAAAGGCGCCGTGCGTCGACGTGTGCGAGTCACCGCACACCACCGTCATGCCCGGCAACGTGGCGCCCTGCTCCGGGCCGATCACGTGCACGATGCCCTGACGGACGTCGTTCATCTTGAATTGGGTAATGCCGAAGCTGTCGCAGTTCGAGTCGAGCGTATCGACTTGCAGGCGCGACACCGGATCGGCAATGCCTTGCGTACGGTCCGTGGTCGGCACATTGTGGTCCGACACGGCGAGGTTGGCGGACAGGCGCCAGACCGGCCGCTGCGCGAGTTTTAGACCCTCAAACGCCTGCGGACTGGTCACCTCGTGCAACAGGTGACGGTCGATGTAAAGCACGGTCGTGCCATCGTCCTCGGTATGCACGACGTGTGCATCCCACAACTTGTCATACAGCGTCTTGGCCATGATAAAAACGCGGGGGCGGAATATGGTTCTGGGAACGAAAACTACTGTTCTGTGAACTTTTGATTATGCCATAGCGCTTTCGCGCCGGCGGAATACGAAATCCCCGGGAAACCGGGCGGTAAACGCACGATAAACCGGGGATTTGTGCGAATCACGGTAGCTTGTGCCGTGGATTCGAATATAGCGCAACGAGGGCTCGTTGCGGAGCGCACCGCCTTGCCGTTTCGGCAAGGTTACGGTGCCGGCACGGCAAGCGGGGGCCGTGCCGGACGCCTCGACAACGCTTAGCGCTTGTCGATGGTCGCGACTTCGCGCGGCGTGTGGCCGATGAACAGCTGACGCGGACGGCCGATCTTCTGGTCCGGTTCGCCGATCATTTCGTTCCACTGCGCGATCCAGCCCACGGTACGGGCCAGTGCGAAGATGCAGGTGAACATCGAGGTCGGGATACCCAGTGCGCGCTGAACGATACCCGAGTAGAAGTCGACGTTCGGGTACAGCTTGCGCGACACGAAGTATTCGTCTTCCAGTGCAATCTTCTCGAGCTGCATGGCGAGCTTGAACAGCGGGTCGTCGTGCAGACCCAGTTCGTTGAGCACTTCGTAGCACGTCTCGCGCATCAGCTTGGCACGCGGGTCGTAGTTCTTGTACACGCGGTGACCGAAGCCCATGAGCTTCACGCCCGAGTTCTTGTCCTTCACCTGCTTGATGAATTCGGGGATCTTGTCCGGCGAACCGATCTGCTCGAGCATGTTCAGCGCGGCTTCGTTCGCACCACCGTGCGCCGGGCCCCACAGACATGCGATACCGGCAGCGATACAGGCGAACGGGTTCGCACCCGACGAGCCGGCCAGACGGACGGTCGACGTCGAAGCGTTCTGTTCGTGATCGGCGTGCAGGATCAGGATACGGTCGAGCGCGCGCACCAGCACGTCGTTCACCTTGTACTCTTCGCACGGGTTGGCGAACATCATGCGCATGAAGTTCGCGCTGTACGACAGGTCGTTGCTCGGGTACACGAACGGCTGACCGATGCTGTACTTGTACGCCATGGCGACGAGCGTCGGCAGCTTGGCGATCAGACGAATCGCCGACACTTCGCGGTGATTCGGATTATTGATGTCCAGCGAGTCGTGGTAGAACGCCGACAGGGCACCGACCGAACCGGTCAGCACGGCCATCGGGTGGGCGTCGCGACGGAAGCCACGGAAGAAGAAGTTCATCTGCTCGTGAACCATCGTGTGACGGGTCACGGTGTCGACGAAGTCCTTCTTCTGCTCCGCGTTCGGCAGCTCGCCCTTGAGCAGCAGATACGAGGTTTCGAGGAAGTCGCAGTGGGTGGCCAGCTGCTCGATCGGGTAGCCGCGGTACAGCAACTCACCCTTGTCGCCATCGATGTAGGTGATGGCGGAATTGCACGACGCCGTCGACATGAAGCCGGGGTCATACGTGAATTTGCCGGTCTGGCCATACAGCTTGCGGATGTCAATCACATCCGGGCCCATCGTACCCTGATAAATCGGCAGCTCTACGCTGGGCGAATCGTCAGAGAAAGATAGGGTGGCTTTAACATCAGACGGAGTCATATCGCTTCCTCAAAAAAATTCCAAAACCCCTACACGGCACGCAGAAGCGCCAGCAGGCGCCGCACGTCCGGCCCGTCCAGATCCGCCTCGGGCTCTTTACGCGCTAGCAGCAGATCCATCAAATCGTTATCGCTCAAGTCGAGCAATTTCGTGAGGGCGCCCACATCCTCGTCGGTCATCGAAGCTTCGTACCTGGCGAAGAATCGTTCGAGAATGAGGTCGTTTTCCAGCAAACCGCGGCGTGCCCGCCAGCGCAGGCGGGCACGTTTTACCGGATCGGACTGGTGATTGGTATCCGGCATGATCAATGCATCAGACGGCGCGACGCACCATCAGCTCCTTGATCTTGCCGATCGCTTTCGTCGGGTTCAGACCCTTCGGGCACACATCCACGCAGTTCATGATCGTGTGGCAGCGGAACAGGCGGTACGGATCTTCCAGGTTATCCAGACGCTCGCTGGTCGCCGTGTCGCGGCTGTCCGCGATGAAGCGGTAAGCCTGGAGCAGACCGGCCGGGCCGACGAACTTGTCCGGGTTCCACCAGAAGCTCGGGCACGACGTCGAGCACGATGCGCACAGAATACACTCGTACAGACCATCGAGCTCATCACGTTGCTCGGGCGACTGAAGACGCTCCTTCTCCGGTGCCGGCTCGGGGTTGATCAGGTACGGCTTGATCGAGTGGTACTGGTTGAAGAAGTGCGTCATGTCGACGATCAGATCGCGAATGACGGGCAGACCCGGCAGCGGCTTGAGCACGATCTTGTTCGGCAGATCGTTCATGTTGGTCAGGCAGGCCAGACCGTTCTTGCCGTTGATGTTCATCGCGTCCGAACCGCACACGCCTTCGCGGCACGAGCGGCGGAAAGCGATACCTTCGTCGATCTTCTTGAGCTTGACGAGGGCGTCGAGCAGCATGCGCTCATGACCGTCGAGTTCGACCTCGTAGGTCTGCATGTACGGTGCGGCGTCCTTGTCCGGATCGTAGCGGTAGACTTCAAAAATGCGTTTCATGATCTTGCGAATCCCTTAGAACGTCCGCGCCTTGGGCGGAACCGAGTCGACGGTCAGCGGCTTCATCTGCACCGGCTTGTAATCCAGACGGTTGCCTTCGCTGAAGAACAGCGAGTGGCGCATCCAGTTGGCGTCGTCGCGCTCCGGATAATCGCTGTGCGCGTGTGCGCCGCGGCTTTCCTTGCGGGCTTCGGCTGCGATCATGGTGGCCTTGGCCACTTCGATCAGGTTGTCGACTTCCAGCGCTTCCATTCGCGCCGTGTTGAACACCTTCGACTTGTCCTTCAGGTGGACGTGCGACACGCGCTCGGCCACTTGCTTGATCTCGTCCACGCCTTCCTTGAGCAGGTCCGACGTACGGAACACGCCAGCGTGCTTCTGCATCGTCGCGCGGATGTCGTTGGCGATGTCCTGGGCGTACTCGCCCGAGCTGGAGCCTTCCAGACGACCCAGACGCGCCAGGGCGTTCTCGCCGGCATCGGCGGGCAGCGGCTTGTGGTCACCATGGTTCTTGACGAAGTCGACGATGTGGTTACCCGCAGCACGGCCGAACACCACGAGGTCGAGCAGCGAGTTCGTACCCAGACGGTTGGCACCGTGGACCGACACGCACGAGCACTCGCCCACGGCGTAGAAGCCGTTGACGGGCACCGACGAGCCGTCCTTCTGCAGGACGACCTGACCGTTGTAGTTCGTCGGAATACCGCCCATCTGATAGTGGATGGTCGGCACGACGGGGATCGGTTCCTTGATCGCGTCGACGTTGGCGAACTTCAGCGCGATTTCGCGAATCGACGGCAGGCGCTTCATGATCGTCTCGGCACCGATGTGCGAGAGATCGAGCAGCACGTAGTCGCCGTTCGGGCCGCAACCACGGCCTTCCTTGATTTCCTGGTCCATCGAACGCGACACGAAGTCACGCGGCGCCAGATCCTTCAGCGTCGGGGCATAGCGCTCCATGAAACGCTCGCCGTTCGAGTTACGCAGAATACCGCCCTCGCCGCGCACGCCTTCGGTGATCAGCACGCCCGCGCCGGCCACGCCGGTCGGGTGGAATTGCCAGAATTCCATGTCTTCGAGCGGAATGCCTGCACGCGCAGCCATGCCCAGACCGTCACCGGTGTTGATGAACGCGTTGGTCGATGCAGCGTACACACGGCCGGCACCGCCGGTCGCGAACAGCGTGCACTTGCCTTCGAGCAGGTAGACTTCGCCGGTTTCGAGTTCCAGCGCCGACACGCCGAGGACATCGCCCTCTTCGTTGCGGATCAGATCGAGCGCCATCCACTCCACGAAGAAGTGCGTCTTGGCTGCGACGTTCTGCTGGTACAGCGTGTGCAGCAGCGCGTGACCGGTACGGTCGGCAGCCGCGCAAGCGCGCTGAACGGGCTTCTCGCCGTAGTTGGCCGTGTGACCGCCGAACGGACGCTGGTAAATCGTGCCGTCCGGGTTACGGTCGAACGGCATGCCGAAGTGTTCCAGTTCGTAGACGGCGTTCGGCGCCTGACGGCACATGAACTCGATCGCATCCTGGTCGCCGAGCCAGTCGGAGCCCTTGATGGTGTCGTAGAAGTGGTAATGCCAGTTGTCTTCGCTCATGTTGCCGAGCGAAGCGCCAATGCCGCCCTGAGCGGCCACGGTATGCGAACGGGTGGGGAACACCTTGGACAGCACTGCCACCGACAGACCGGCCTTGGCCAGTTGCAGCGAAGCGCGCATGCCCGAACCACCTGCGCCCACGATGACAACGTCAAAGCGGCGGCGCGGCAGCGAATTTTTAATTGCAGCCATTCTTTACACTCTCCACAGAATCTGTGCGGCATAGCCGGCACAAGCCAGCAGCCAGACGATCGTCAGCGCGTACAGCGCCAGTCGGATACCGACGGGCTTGACGTAGTCCATCCAGATGTCGCGCACACCGACCCACGCGTGATAGAACAGCGCGAGCAGCGTGACGAACGTGGCCAGCTTCATCCACTGATGCGAGAAGATGCCAGCCCAGCCTTCGTAGGAGAAATCCTTGGCGGTGAAGAACCACACCAGCAGGATCACGGTGTACACGGCCATGATGACCGCGGTCATGCGCTGCGCAATCCAGTCGCGCAGGCCGTAGTGGGCGCCGACGACGAGGCGCTTGGAACCGATATTGTTCTGTGCCATCTTAGAACGCTCCGAACAGCTTGAGGGCGACGGCCAGCGTCAGCACCAGCGACACGGCCAGCACGACCACAGCCGAATTCTTGCCGCCTTCCTTGCTCACTGCGTCGTGATTGAAGTCCATGCGCAGATGGCGCACGCCGGCACAGAAGTGGTGCAGGAAGCCCCACGACAACGCCAGGATGACGAGCTTGACAAACCAGTTGGAGGCGACGCTTCGCAGAGTGTCGAAGGTCAGTTCCGACGTGAGGCTCTGTTCGAACAAATACAGCGCGAACGGCAACAGAAGGAACAAGATGACACCGCTAATACGGTGCAGAATCGAAACGATACCAGCCGGCGGGAGACGGTACGAGACAATCTGTCCGATACCGATATTCCTGTAGACTGGCCGCTCTTTTTTTACCACTTCAGCCATGCTAGACCCCATGTAGTTACATCAGCCCCGGATTTTAGCGCCGATTCTAGTGCGTTGCACCATACCGGTTCCAATGCTCCGGAAATTCCTGCCAACGGCGCACGACACGCCGCCCCCAAGCCTCGACTCCCAGGGACTTGCCAGCCACGACACTGGCGCATTCCCGAGAACGTCTCCCTACCCTCTCAATACCAATTCAAATCAGATTCATCGACAGAATCAATGTCATGCATCAACTCAGTTCGTTCTGATAATGATGTTCGGTGGTGACATACCAACCCCGGCGCACTTCCACCGGTTTGTCGCCGTAGGTGAAGGACACACGCTCCACACTCAGCAACGGGAATCCCTTCGGCACTTTAAGCAGATCCGCGGTCATGTCGTCTGCGGCCACGGCGCGGACTTTTTCCACGGCGCGAATCATGCGCGTACCGAATTCGTCTTCGAACAGGCCGTACATCGGCCCTTTATACTCATTGAGCCTTTCTGCGGTCAGCCCGCGAAACAGCGAACCCGGCAACCAGATTTCGTCGAGCACCGTCGGACGGTCCGAGAAATCCATCATGCGACGGATCAGGATCACGCCATCGCCCGCGCGCAAATCGAGCTGACGCGCGATTTCCGCCGGCGCACGCATGCGGCGGCACTCGATCAGGCGGCTGGGCGGGTGATGGGGTTCGCCCGAATCGGGCGCAAGACGCAGGAACCGGAACTGCACCCGGTCCTCATGATGGGTGGCCACGAAGGTGCCCCGGCCCTGACGGCGCACGAGCAGATTCTCGGCAGCCAGTTCGTCGATGGCCTTGCGCACGGTTCCCTGACTCACCTTGTAACGGGAGGCCAGATCGACTTCGCTGGGAATGATTTCGCCGGGCTTCCATTCGCCGGCTTGCAGGCTCTGGGTAATGAGCCCCTTGATCTGCTGATACAGCGGGCTGAATGTCGGCGACGCTCCGGCAGCCGCACCTTGTTGCAAGGCCTGAGCGGCCTGAGTCACTGGTACGGCGTCGCGCGCGCTGTCCGATCGCTGCGGGGCGTCGACAGGCGGCGTAGTGTTGGATGTGTCGCGAACGTTCGCATTCATGGCGGGGATTTGACCACAAATCAAGACCTTCGTCCATCGAATAACAGCAATAATCCTATGTCTTATATAAGACATAAGATAGAGTTGACATTCGATGTGGCGACTCCTACACTGGCGCGGGCTAACAGGGGCCTGCAGCTGCAGCACGGCTATCTTATAAGATAAGAAAGACCGGTGCTTCGCACATATCGACCGCAGTACACCCCGCGCAGCCCGCAAGCTTCCGTAGGTCAAGGAATTTTAGAAGCTTCATGTGACGCGGCGCTGTCAGCCTGGCAAAAAAATCTGCCACCCGGACGGCGAGCCTCTCTTGAGCTTCGCAGGAATTTGTACACGTCTGGAGAGATTCTCATGGCAAAACCCGCAATGCGTGTCGCCGTCACCGGCGCCGCTGGCCAAATCGGCTACTCCCTGCTGTTCCGTATCGCCAATGGCGACATGCTCGGCAAGGATCAGCCCGTCATCCTGCAACTGCTCGACCTCCCGCAAGCTCAAGCCGCCGTCAAGGGCGTCGTGATGGAGCTGGAAGACTGCGCATTCCCGCTGCTGGCTGGCGTTGTCGTGACCGACGACCCGAAGGTTGCCTTCAAGGACGCCGACGTCGCCCTGCTGGTGGGCGCCCGTCCCCGTTCGAAGGGCATGGAGCGTAAGGACCTGCTCGAAGCCAACGGCGCAATCTTCACGGTGCAAGGCAAGGCCCTGGACGAAGTCGCCAGCCGCAATGTCAAGGTGCTGGTCGTCGGTAACCCGGCGAACACCAACGCCTACATCGCCATGAAGTCGGCCCCGAACCTGCCGAAGGAAAACTTCACCGCGATGCTGCGTCTGGACCACAACCGTGCCCTGTCGCAACTCGCCGCCAAGACCGGCAAGCCGGTCGCCAGCATCGAAAAGCTGGCCGTGTGGGGTAACCACTCGCCGACGATGTACGCCGACTACCGCTTCGCCACGATCGACGGTCAAAGCGTCAAGACCCTGATCAACGACGACGTGTGGAACAACGACGTGTTCCTGCCGACCGTCGGCAAGCGCGGCGCCGCCATCATCGAAGCCCGTGGCCTGTCGTCGGCCGCTTCGGCAGCCAACGCCGCCATCGACCACATCCATGACTGGGTGCTCGGCTCGAACGGCAAGTGGGTCACGATGGGTATCCCGTCGGATGGCTCGTACGGCATTCCGGAAGACGTGATCTACGGCGTGCCGGTGATCTGCGAAAACGGCAAGTACAAGCGTGTGGAAGGCCTCGAGATCGATGCCTACTCGCGTGAAAAGATGAACATCACGCTCAACGAGCTCGAAGAAGAGCGCGCCGGCGTGGCGCATCTGCTGGGCTGATCCTCCAGGATCGCCCCAGGGAAACGGCCCCGCGAGATGCAAAAAGCATCGCAACGGGCCGACAGCGCGCCGGCGGCTACCCCCAGTGCCGGCGCCACTTCCCTAACCTGGTAGCACCTGAACGTTCCTTGAATCCAGAGTGACGACATCGCGTAAGCGCCCCATAGCGACGCAAAACGGGCAAGCCCCGTTGTCGCAATAGGCTCCCGCCACTCCCTCAAGCCTCATCGAGCGATTTCTTGGCCAAGCGAATGCAGCGTCTGATTGCCGCAAGCAACGCAACGCTCCGGACGACCGGCGTCGACAATGTCCGCGACGAGCGTATTGTCCCCTGCCCTGCCCGCGACTTCGCGCATCGTTTCGCGCCCATCTCGCGCTCGTTTCGCCAAGCATTCCGCGCTCTCGATTTCCCCCGTTTTTCCGCACCGTCTGCCCCCAGCACGATCCGGGAAAAGCCCCGCCACATCCGGCGAAACCCAGAATTCCGCAACGCAGCACGATCGATCGCGACACCGGTTCGTCCCGCCGTCGCCCATTGCGCCTGCCTGAAAGGAATTGAAAAAATTTGTGTGGTGACGTCGAACGACGCAGAGTTCGTACGATAATCTGCGCTTTTGTGAACGTCGGACTTTCCCTCTGGAGACTCACCATGAAGAAGCTTTGCCTGACTGCGCTGGTTGCCTTGTGCTCTGTTGCCGTCTTGCCGACCGCGTTTGCCGCTGAACCGGCGAACAAGACCACGGCCAAGAAGGCTGCGCCGAAGAAGAAGGCGCCGGCCAAGAAGAAGGCCGCAGTGGCTGCGGCACCAGCGCAACCGGAAGAAGGTTCGGAACTCTGGAGCTGCAAAGAGAACAATAAGTTGTACCTCAAGGGCAACATGAAGCGCGACACAATCCTGACTATGTTCTGGCAAGGTCGCAGCTACAAGTTGCCGCGCCAGCAGACGACGACCGGCGCCGACCGCTTCTATGACGCCGCAAGCGGCATGGATCTGGTCGTGATCCCGGCCAAGGCGATGCTGTTCAAGCACGAACGCAATCCGATGGATGACACGCGTCTGGCTGACGAGTGCGTGACGCGGGCGATGTCGGAGGAAAACAAGGCTGCCCCGACGCAATCGAACGAACTGATCAAGGTCACGAACTGAGCGAGTGCTCAGTGGACGCCGACGCAGCCCGTGTAATGCGCCAGCCGCTTTCCTGCTGTAGCTTTTGCAAGATTTGCAGTAACCGGTACGCCGGATATTCGACGTACAGGTGTCGCAGCGAGCACTCACGCAGGTGCTCGCGCGATACCGTCCCCCGTTAATGGCATCACCACCGCTTTGTTTTTCTGTATCACTCAAGGAAAGATCATGGCCCACAACCTCCACAAAACGCTTAAAGAGTTCAAGCTCGGCGGCAACAAGAAAGGCAAGTTCTACTCGCTGCCCCAACTGGGCAAGGCCCTGGGTGTGAACGTCGATCGTCTGCCGGTATCGATTCGCCTCGTGCTCGAGTCCGTGCTGCGCAACTGCGACGGCAAGAAAGTGACCGAAGAGCACGTCAAGCAACTGGCCGGCTGGAAGCCGAACGCCGAGCGCACCGACGAAATCCCGTTCGTCGTGGCCCGCGTCGTGCTGCAGGACTTCACGGGCGTGCCGTTGCTCGCCGACCTGGCCGCGATGCGTAACGTCGCAGAGCGTCAGGGCACGAACCCGAAGCGTATCGAGCCGCTGGTTCCCGTGGATCTGGTGGTCGACCACTCGGTCACGATCGACCACTTCCGCGAGAAGAAGGCGCTCGACCTGAACATGAAGCTGGAATTCCAGCGCAACAACGAGCGCTACCAGTTCATGAAGTGGGGGATGCAGGCGTTCGACACGTTCGGCGTCGTGCAACCGGGCTACGGTATCGTTCACCAGGTGAACCTCGAATATCTGGCACGCGGCGTCCACAAGAAGGACGACGTGTACTACCCGGACACCCTCGTGGGTACGGACAGCCACACGACCATGATCAACGGTATCGGCGTGGTGGGCTGGGGCGTGGGCGGCATCGAAGCCGAAGCCGGCATGCTGGGTCAGCCGGTGTATTTCCTCACGCCTGACGTCGTCGGCGTGGAACTGACGGGCCGTCTGCGCGAAGGCGTGACCGCCACCGATCTGGTGCTGACGATCACGGAAATGCTGCGTCGCGAGAAGGTCGTCGGCAAGTTCGTCGAGTTCTTCGGCGAAGGCACCTCGAGCCTGGCGTTGCCGGACCGCGCCACCATCGCCAACATGGCCCCGGAATACGGCGCCACGATGGGCTTCTTCCCGGTCGACGAAAAGACGATCGACTACTTCGAAGGCACGGGCCGCACGAAGGAAGAAATCAAGGCATTCGAATCGTACTTCAAGGCCCAGAACCTGTTCGGCGTGCCGAAAACGGACAGCATCGACTACACGAAGACGCTCAAGCTGGATCTGGGCACCGTGGCGCCGTCGCTGGCTGGCCCGAAGCGTCCGCAGGACCGCATCGAAATCGGCAACGTGAAGCACACGTTCCAGGACCTGTTCACGAAGCCGGTCGCCGAGAACGGCTTCAACCTGACGAAGGAACAGCTCGAAACGACGTACAAGACGGCCGGTGGCATCGACGTCAACAACGGCGACGTGCTGATCGCCGCCATCACGTCGTGCACGAACACGTCGAACCCGAGCGTGCTGCTCGCCGCCGGTCTGCTCGCGAAGAAGGCCGTGGAAGCCGGTCTGACGGTCGCCCCGCACATCAAGACGTCGCTCGCCCCGGGAAGCCGCGTGGTGACCGAGTATCTGGAAGCGGCAGGCCTGCTGCCGTATCTGGAGAAGCTCGGCTTCGGCGTGACGGCTTACGGCTGCACGACCTGTATCGGTAACGCCGGCGATCTGACGGCCGAGCTGAACGAAGTCATCACCAAGAACGACATGGTCGCGGCCGCAGTCCTCTCGGGCAACCGTAACTTCGAAGCGCGTATTCACCCGAACATTCGCGCCAACTTCCTGGCATCGCCCCCGCTGGTCGTGGCTTACGCCATCGCCGGCAACGTGCAACGCGACCTGATGACCGAGCCGGTCGGCAAGGGCAAAAACGGCCGCGACATCTTCCTGGGCGACATCTGGCCGACCAGCGACGAGATCCACAAGCTGATGAAGTTCGCCATGAACGCCAAGGTGTTCAAGGCCAACTACGACTCGGTGAAGGAGCCGAGCCCGCTGTGGGCGAAGGTGAAGGGCTCGAAGGGTCAGGTCTACGATTGGCCGACGTCGACGTACATCGCTGAACCGCCGTTCTTCGACGGCTTCGCGATGGAACCGAATGCCGACATCAAGCCGATCCAGGGCGCACGCGCACTGGGCGTGTTCGGTGACTCGGTCACGACCGACCACATCAGCCCGGCCGGTTCGATCAAGGAAACGTCGCCGGCAGGCAAGTGGCTGCTCGATAACGGCGTGCTGAAGGCCGATTTCAACAGCTACGGCTCGCGTCGCGGCAACCACGAAGTGATGATGCGCGGTACATTCGCGAACGTGCGCATCAAGAACCTGATGATCCCGGCGAAGGCCGACGGTTCGCGCGTCGAAGGCGGCCTGACGATTCACCAGCCGAGCGGCGAACAGCTCTCGATCTACGACGCCGCCATGAAGTACGTTGGCGAAGGCACCCCGACGGTGGTGTTCGGCGGCGAGGAGTACGGCACGGGTTCGTCGCGCGACTGGGCCGCCAAGGGCACGCAGTTGCTGGGCGTGAAGGCGGTCATCACCCGCTCGTTCGAACGCATCCACCGCTCGAACCTCGTCGGCATGGGCGTGCTGCCCCTGCAATTCAAGGGCTCGGACAGTGTGGAATCGCTCGGTATCACGGGCGAGGAAACGTACGACATCGAAGGTCTGACGGCCGACATCAAGCCGCAACAGGATGTCACGCTGGTGATCCATCGCAAGAACGGCGAAACGCAAAAGGTGCAAGTCCTGCTGCGTATCGATACGCCGATCGAAGTGGACTACTACAAGCACGGCGGGATTCTGCCGTTCGTGCTGCGTCAGTTGCTGGCAGCTGCCTGAGTCTTCTGGCAGACGTAGCCACTTAGACGTTATGCATTGTGCCGTCGGCGGGTGGATTCCCTCCCCCGACGGCGCGCTAAACCCGGCCCTCGCGCCGGGTTTTTTTGTGGTGTTTTTCCCCTGGGGTTGAGCCTCGCCCCAGAAAACCCGCTGCCCCTTATTTCCCTCACCCTCCCACAACGCAGCGGGACAGACGCCAGCGGACACTTCCCGACACTCCACCGAAAGTCGCATCGGTAAGCGCCCCCTGGCGTCTGCCTGCCTTGCCCAGGGCTAACACCACACCCTACTTTCCCGCACTTCTGCCCTCCCTTCTGCCCTCCCTTCTGCCCTCCCTTCTGCCCTCCCTTCTGCCTTCCCTTCTCCCTTCCCGTCCACTTTTCATCTTGCGCTTTGCTTGTCATGTCCGAAAATGACTAGCTTGACGTACGGCTCGCGCGTAGAGTGGGGCCCATGTTCCCCCGCACCGCCCTCCCCATGACGCTCGACCCGGAAGTCTGCTACAAGGCCGTCTCCGCCCGCGACCGGCGCTTCGACGGCTGGTTCTTTGTGGGTGTTTCGTCCACAGGCATTTACTGTCGGCCGGTCTGTAACGTCCGGACGCCCCGCTTCGAAAACTGCTCGTTCTACGGCAGCGCCGCCGCTGCGGAAAAGGCCGGCTACCGCCCCTGCCTGAAATGCCGCCCGGAACTCGCCCCCGGCAGCGCTCGCTTCGATGCCTCCCGTGAACTCGCCGATGCCGCCGCCGCCATGATCGACGAAGGCTTCCTCAATCACGCCGCCCTGCCCGATCTCGCCGCCCGTATCGGCATCACCGAACGGCACCTGCGACGCATCTTTGCCGACGAATTCGGCGTCTCCCCCGTCGAATACGCACAGACGCAACGACTACTGCTCGCGAAGCGTCTGCTGACCGATACGGCTTTGCCGGTGACGGAGGTCGCGCTGGCGTCCGGATTCGGCAGCGTCCGGCGTTTCAATGGCCTGTTTAAATCACGCTATGGCTTTGCACCGGGCCGGCTGCGCCTTAGCGCCCATAACGCGCGCATGGCCCGCATGGCGGCACTACCGGACGGCGATCTGGTCTTCCAGCTCGCCTATCGCCCACCCTTCGCCTGGCACGCCCTGCTCGATTTTCTCGGTGACCGCGCCATCGAAGGCGTCGAACGCCGCGAAGGCGATGTCTACACCCGCACGCTGCGCATCGAGCGACAGAACGCACAGCCGATCACCGGCTGGTGCCGCGTCTCCCCGCTGCCGGATCGTCATGCCCTCCAAGTGACGCTGCCGCCGGCGCTCGCAGGCAGCGTGCCGCAAGTGCTGGGCAAGCTGCGTCATCTGTTCGATCTCGGTGCCCGCCCGGACGTCATCGATGCCCACCTGGGCCCCCTCGCAGGCGCGACACCGGGCCTGCGTGTGCCGGGCGCCGTCGACGGCTTCGAGATCGCCTTACGCGCCATCGTGGGCCAGCAAATCACCGTCAAAGGGGCACGACGTCTGCTCGGCCGCCTCGCCCAACGCTTCGGCACGCCACTGCCGGCCCCCGCCCACGGATTGACGCACACCTTCCCGAGCGCCGCGCAAATGCTCGCCGTTCCCGTCAACGCCCTCGGCGAAGCCGGTATCATTCGAAGTCGTATCGCCGCAATTCACGGTGTAGCACAGGCGATCGTCGAGGGGCGCCTGCGGCTCGATCCGCTCGCACCGATCGACTCGACGATGGCGTCGTTACTCGCCATCAAGGGCATCGGCCCCTGGACCGCCCAGTACATCGCGATGCGTGCCCTCGGATCGCCCGACGCGATGCCCGTGGACGATCTGGTGCTGCGTCAGGCGCTCGGTGTCGCCAATGGACGCGCCGTAGCCTCGCGGGCCCATCAATGGGCTCCGTGGCGCGCGTACGCTGCGCTGCATATCTGGCGCGCAGCGGCCCAAGGACCGGCAGGCCAGCCGGTCGAGACTTTGCAGGAGGCAATTGCATGACCCGTATCACTTCCGCCACGCCAGTGACCCACTACGAAACGCTGTACGAGAGTCCGCTGGGCCAGATGCTGCTCGTCGCGAACGGCGACGCGCTGACCGGCGTTTATTTCTCGCATCAGAAGTATTTCCCGCAGGACGGCGATGTGCGCCGCGATGGCGACGGCGTTGCCGTGCTGACAGCCGCCAAACAGCAGCTCGACGAGTATTTTCACGACGGACGCCGCCTCTTCGAACTGGACCTCGCCCCCGAGGGCACGCCGTTCCAGATGAGCGTGTGGGATGAACTTCGCCGCATTCCCTTCGGTGAGACGCGCAGCTACGGCGATCTCGCGCATGCCTTGGGCGACGCCAACAAGTCGCGCGCCGTCGGCGCCGCCAACGGGCGCAATCCGATAACGATTATCGTGCCGTGCCATCGCGTGATCGGCGCAGACGGTACGCTCACGGGCTACGCCAGCGGCGTGGAACGCAAGCTCGCCCTGCTCTCGCTCGAAGGCGCAGCGCTCTCCCCCGTCAAGGGTGCGAGCGCCGCGACGACGCGCCATACGCGACTCTCCGCCCCGGCCAATCTCGCGTTCGACTTCTGAACGCCCCCGAAACGCCACGTCCCGCAACCGCCACGTCGCAGCGAACTTGGGGTGACGTGGAGGCAACTGGCGGCAGGCGTCGACGCGATTGGTGCAAGCGTCCCATCTATCGCGTTCACGCATGCCGTACAATCGTGAGTTCATGTGTTTCTGCTTTGCACGACTATGCGCTCACGCACCGCCAAACGACTGACCCCCGACGCCGAAAAGCTGGTCGGCCACGCGCTCGCGCTGGCTGCCTCGGGTAGCCGCATCGAAGACCGCTTCTGGGAAGCCCAGCTCGACACGTTGCTCACGCGCGTACTGCGCACGGGCAACCAGCCGGCGATCGACGCCGCGCTCGACCATCTTCAGGCCAACCACAGCGAAGCCTATGGCGCACTCGCCGATCTGATCGAATCGCAAAGCGAATCCGCAGAACCCGAAGCCGACGGCGAAATCTGGGACGGCCTGCTCGTCGCCATCCCCATTCTCGCGTGGACGCGTTACGCGATTCCCTCGGGCCCGGTGAAATCCGACGCTCTCATGCCGGTGCGTGCCCATCTGCACGCCCACGTACTGGCGGAATCGGCTCGCGTGGCCATTTCGCCCTACCTCTACAGCATCGATCAGCTCCCGCGCACGCACTGCGAATCGTGGAAGGTCACGCAACAACTCGTGCAGGCCGCCGTCAGCAACGCCGAAGTGAAGCAGCCCGGCAGCGACTTGCCGGAAACCGCGCCGATCCTCGCCGATCCGCGCTTCCTGCTCGCCGCCGTGACCGTGCCCAAGGGCGCGCCGATGTTCCGCTGGCAGGAAGATGGCGCACGCCACGCAGAGCGCGGTCAATGCCAGGAAGCCTGGTCGGCCCAAGGCGGTCCCAACCTGAACGCGCTGCTGCCGGGCTGCGAGATCGAATGCCTGCTGCCCGACGCTTACTACGCCAGTTGCCGCGAAGCCGACGAGCGTATCCGTCCGCACACGATTCGCACGGCGCTGCGTTATCTGGAAGATGTGCTCACGCTCACGCCGCCGGAACTGCGTGCCGTCGTCGCCGGCTTCGGCGAGCAAAATATCGACGAGTACCGCATCGGCTTCACGCAGCGCGGCAGCAACGACGTGATCTACGGTGTGGTTTGGCCGCTGTATGGCCGCGAGAATGGCGAAGTCGAAGGCGGTGCCCTCGATGAAGTCACGGACCTGCTCAAGGTGTGCGGCGTGACGGACATTCGCAAGCATCCGGGGCGCTTCGATCCAGAGTATTGCGACGATTGCGGCGTGCCGCTCTATCCAGACCCCGTCGGCGAAGTCGTTCACGCGGAAATGCCGGAAGACGCCGAACCGAGCCGTCCCCACTTCCACTGATCGTCGATCCGACGCCGACGTTCGCCTCCGGGCACATCGGCGTTGCAAAACGCAACCGGCCGTGCGCGCATCCCGCACGGCCGGTTGCGTTTATGGGCGACCGAATCGACACTGGCGACCGAATTGCATCCGCAAGATCATTGGGACGGCAGCGTGACCACGCAGCGATGCAAGCCGTGTCCAGACGCCAGGTACTTGCGTTCGAAAGGTGTGATGGGCTCCACGGATGCAGGGTCGTCCTGCGGCGGCCACGCTTCGACGTGGGGCGTGACGCCGCTCAACCACGTCACCGCCAGCGCGAATTCGTCGATGTAGATGTCCCAGTTGCTACGACACTCCAGCACGCCGCCGAGGGCGACGACCGTCGGGAACACGGCATGCGCATGCCATCGACGAGCCAACTGACCGATCTTCGGCCACGGATTCGGATAGAGGATGTAGTGACGCGCAGGACGAATGCCCGCGTCATGAAGCTGTCGCCAGAAGTCCACCAGATCGGCGCGCACCCACACGAAGTTCTCGGGCCACACACCGTCCCACCAATCCTTGCCGCGCACGATGCGGCTCTCCGACTGATCGATGCCGATGACGAAGTGATCGGGGAACTGTGTGGCCAGCCGCAGCGTGCTCTCGCCGACACCGCATCCGGCATCGATGATCAACGGCGCAGCGCCTGCATTGCGCCACGCGGCGATGGCGGCATCGAATGCCGCAGCACTGTAGGCCGCAAGCGGCTTGCGAAAGGTCGCGTTGCGATGACGCGCCACGAGCTCTGCGAGTTTGTCGTGCGGACCGGTTTGGGCACTGTCGACAGTGCGTGAATTTGCAAACATACCGAAGCGTAGGAACGGGAGATGGCCTGAGGCGACGCGCAAACGTGCATTGCACAAACCGCGTGAAATAGCGTGAATTACGCCGCTATTCGAGCGATTGCGTGAACGCCTCAGATGCCACAATGCGCCCCCTGTTACCGCAGGACACGCGCTTTCGCCGCGAAACACGCGTGTGGATGGCGCAGTGTTTGCACGATCGATGCAGTCTCGCCGGAGGATCGAAGCGCGTTGCGCCGCATCGAATCACGTCGAAACATCGCTCAGACAGGGCCGCATTGTAGCGTGGTGTAACTTTCACGAGGTGCACTGTTACGTCTGCGGGCTTACCCGGCGGGCGTCGGCGGCTTTTTTTCGGTTAAGATGGATGCCGCTTCGCCGCTGTCTTTCAAAATGCGGTCAAGCTTCTTCGCGAGCGGTGTGTGCGAGCGGTTCTTGAAATGAGTCGTCGCATGCCCGCATTGCTCAGCAATACTCAGGGCCGGTTCATGCGAACAGCCTGAACGGTCTGTCAGCCCCCGAGATTACGTCAAGCAATGTCGAATCGATTTTTTCAACGCGCCGCAGGCGTCGTGATGCGAGCCGTGCGCCAGGTCGCCGGCATCGCCGCGGTCTCTGCGCCGCTCTGTCTGTCGGGCTTCACTGCCCCGGCACAGGCCTTCACGCTCGAACAGCATCGCACGCTGGTCGAGCAATTCATCAACACCCGTCACGCGGATCCGCTGGTGGCCGATTGCGCTGCGCACGCGAGTTTCGTCGTCGCTACGCTGCCCGGTTACGAGAGTGTGGAGTATGGCGAGACGGCGCTCGATGCGGGGCACGCGAAAGTCGAACCGTGGAACGGTCCGTTCGACGATCGCAAGCAACGTGTCGACGTCACGCAGATGGTGGAGCTCGACGGTGTCGGCAAGCGCACGACCGGTCAGACCGACAACATCCACATTCGCTGTGGCTACGCCGATGGCCGCATGATGGGCTTCGATTACACCTCGCCGCTCTCGCAGGTGGAGCAGCCCGTGAAGCGCGCCACGCGCAGCAACACGCGCGGCAAGGCATCGCACGCCACGTCGAAGTCAGGCAAGCGCACCGCGACGGCCAAATCGTCGGGAAGCAAGTCGACGGCGAAGTCGGGCACCGCGAAAAAGAGCGCGACGAAAAAGAGCACGACGAAAAAGAAGAACTGATCGTCGGACGGTCGCAGGTAGCAGTATGACGCACGGCGCATTGCGCGCCGTGCGTTGTCGCGTGCGTAGCCTTTCGCTATGGCATCCGACGTGGCGCCTGACGTGCCCCCCGACATGAAACACATTACGACGCTACGACATCCATCGGGGCGACGCGCAGCCCCCCCCGTCACGGCGTGCCCGCATGCGACATCGCCGTTCAGACCTGATCGGCCTGTAGCTGCGCCCAGATAGCGGCAAGCATCGACGCGCCCAACGCAGCACTGCGCGCCCCGCTCCATCCGACTTGCGGATTGGGGCGGTTCGCGTTGTCCTTGAACGGCATTTCGAGCGTGAGCGACAGGCAGCCGAAACGGTGCGCGATCCATTTCGAGGCCAGCTTCAGCGACTCGGGACCGTGCTTGCCCGGGGGATAGCCGAACTTGTCCTGAAAGTCGAGGCTCGCCGCTTTCAGCCGTTCGCCGAAGGCTTTCTCGCGCGCGAGCACGGCATCCGTGCCCCATTCGACACCGTCGTTGCCCGCGAGAAATACGTAAGGCAACGCCTCGTCGCCATGGATGTCGAAGAACATGTCGCAGCCGGTCGCCTCGATGGCGGCGCGCACGTGATACACCTCGGGGCTGCGCACGAGATCAGGCGCTGCCCACTCGCGATTGAGGTTCGCGCCCGTCGCGTTCGTGCGCAGGTTGCCGCGCGACGACCCGTCGGGATTCATGTTCGGCACGACGTAGAACACCGCGTCGTCGAGCAAGGCCGGTGCGAGCGGATCGCCCGCCCAGTCACCCGCGCCGAGCAAACGGCGCAGCATGCCCTCGACGAACCACTCCGCCATCGTCTCCCCCGGATGCTGCCGCGCGATCACCCAGATGCGGCGCTTGCCGGCACGCGGCTCGCCCACCGTGAGCAACGTCATGTCGCGACCGTCGACGGTCTGCCCCAGCGAGCGAGAACGCACCAGCGGCGAATTCTGCGAAGTACCCAGCAACGCCAGATGACGCTCCTCCCCATACGGCTCGAAGTACGCCAGATACACGCTGTCGTGGGCGGGCGTGAAGGCCACCGTCATGACCTGCCCGTCATACGACGTCGGCACACGGAACCACGTCACCCGGTCGTAGGACGCCACGGCACGATAGTTTTCCCAGCCACGCGGATAAGACGTCTGCCCGGCGTTATCGAACACGATGCGGCATGGCACGCCTTTCACGCCCTGCACACAAAAATGGAACCACTGCGCGAATTCGGCGGCGCCGTCCTGCGCAATACGAACATGGATGTCGTCGGCGCGCTCGGCGCTCACTACCTGAATGGCGCCGCTGTCGAACCGGCTGCTGATGCGTACGGTCATGGCGAGTCTCGCTGGCGAAAAAGGAAAGCCCCGGGACATTGCCCGGGGCTAAGAGAAAGCTGGCGTCAGGCCACGCGGCGACGGAAAACCCACAGCGAATCGTTCGAGACGCTGTCGTCGAACGCATACCCTTCGGTGTCGAAGGCCTTGAGTTGCTGCACGTCGATCACCCCGCGCTCGATGGCGTAACGGGCCATCAGACCGCGAGCGCGCTTGGCGTAAAAGCTGATGATCTTGTACTTGCCGCTCTTCCAGTCCTCGAACACCGGCGTAATCACCGGCGCTTCGACCAGACGGCGCTTGACGACCTTGAAGTACTCTTCCGACGCGAGATTGACCAGCACACGGCGCGTCTCGCTATGCTCGGCGAGCGATGCGTTGATCGTCTGCGTCACACGCTCACCCCAGAATGCGTAGAGATCACGGCCACGCTTGTTCACGAAGCGCGTGCCCATCTCCAGACGGTACGGTTGCAGCAGATCGAGCGGGCGCAGCACGCCGTAAAGGCCCGACAGAATGCGCAGGTGCTTCTGGGCGAATTCGAGCTGGCGGGCGTCGAGCGTGCGGGCGGAAAGGCCCTCGTAGACGTCGCCATTGAAGGCAAGTACGGCCTGCTTGGCGTTGGTGGTGTCGAAGCGCGGCGACCACTCGGCGTAGCGCGTGGCGTTCAGCGCGGCGAGTTGATCGGAAATGCTCATGAGCGAGCCGACCTGTGCCGGGCTCAGTTCACGCAGACCTTCGATCAGTTCGGCAGCGTCGTCCACGAACTGCGGCACGGTGTGCGTGCTCACGTGCGGCGGCGTTTCGTAGTCGAGCGATTTGGCCGGCGAGAGAACAATTATCATATCGGGTGCAGCGTTCCTGCTTGATCAAGAAACTAACGAGAAACCGTCATTCTATCCAATGCTTCAAAACGCTGTTGCCACGCCCGCTGATCGGGCCTTCGCCGAGCATCTCGACACGCTCGCCACGCCGCCGCGCGTGGTCCTCGACACCAATGTGTGGATCGATTTGCTCGTCTTCGACGATCCGGTGGCGCGCCCGGTGCGCGACGCCATCGTCGAGCGCCGCCTCACCGCGCTGATGGCGCCGCGCTGCCGCGACGAGCTGGCCATCGTCCTCACGTACCCCCAATTCGCATCGCGTGAGATCGACAACGAGGCTGCGCTGGTCTGGGTCGACACCCACACGCACCGCATCGTCGTCCCCGAAGACGCCCCTGTGCCCGCGCAACTCCCGCTGTGCCGCGACCGAGACGATCAGAAGTTCCTCGAAGCCGCCCGCGACGGGCATGCGCACTGGCTCGTCAGCAAGGACAAGGCCGTGCTCAAGCTGCGTAGCCGCGTGGCGCGTCAGTTCGGCTTTCGGATTCTGACGGCGAGCGCCTTCACGTCGCTGCTGGTCACGGCGGGTCGTTGATTGTCATTGAAGACGCTGCATTGAAGACGCTGAACGGGGACACGTCCGAAAGCCCGCTAAGAAAATACCGGCGGACGGCCTATCGATAGTCCGAAATCGCTGGCGCCGTGACCGTGGACGGCCCGCAGCGGCGGCGCGACGGCGTTAGAATGGCGACCTGATCACTGCATCGTCTACCGCCAACATGAACGCGCCTCACACTGGATCCACCACGCCTGCGCTGGTTGCGCCGCCGCTCGCGTCGCGCCTGCCGAACGTCGGCACCACCATCTTCACCGTCATGTCGGCGCTGGCTGCCGAGAAGCAGGCGGTGAACCTCGGGCAAGGCTTCCCCGACTTCCCATGCGACCCGAAGATCGTCGACGCCGTCTCGCGCGCCATGCGCGAAGACCACAACCAGTACCCCCCGATGGCCGGTGTGCCCGCGCTGCGTCAGGCTATTGCCGCCAAGATCGGCAAGCTCTACGGCCAGGCGTACGACTGGAACACGGAAATCACGGTGACGGCCGGGGCCACGCAGGCCCTGCTGACGGCGATTCTCGCCACGGTGCATCCGGGCGACGAAGTCATTGTGTTCGAGCCAACGTACGACAGCTATGTCCCGTCGATCGAGCTGGCCGGCGGCAAGCCGGTGTTCATTACCCTCGAGGCCCCTGAGTTCCGGATTCCGTTCGACAAGCTGGCCGCTGCCATCACACCGCGTACGCGCCTGATTCTGTTCAACACGCCGCACAATCCGAGCGGCACCGTGTGGCATGAGCAGGACCTCACGAAGCTGGCCGACATCGTGGCAGGCACCGACATCCTGCTGATCTCGGACGAGGTCTACGAACACATGGTGTACGACGGCAAGCGGCACGAGAGCGTGGCGCGTCACCCCGAACTCGCGCGCCGTAGCTTCATCGTGTCGAGCTTCGGCAAGACGTATCACGTGACGGGCTGGAAGGTCGGTTTCGTCGCGGCGCCGGCGTCGCTGTCCGCCGAATTCCGGAAAGTGCATCAGTTCAACGTGTTCACGGTCAACACGCCGATGCAGGTCGGTCTGGCCGACTACATGCGTGACCCTGCGCCTTATCTGGAACTCGCAGGTTTCTATCAGAAGAAGCGCGACCTGTTCCGCGAAGGTCTGGCGGGCACCCGCTTCAAGCTGCTGCCATGCGAAGGCACCTACTTCCAATGCGTGGATTACAGCGCGATCAGCGACATGAGCGAAGCCGACTTCGCGCTTTGGCTGACGGGCGAGATCGGCGTTGCGGCGATCCCGGTCTCCGCGTTCTATCACGAGCCGCATGAGTCGGGCGTGGTGCGCTTCTGCTTCGCCAAGCAGGACGACACGCTGCGTGAAGCTCTGAAGCGCCTCGCCAAGGTCTGAACTGACGGCAATCGGCGCCGCCCCGGCGCCGATTGCGCTCAACCCGGGCTCAACACGGGCTCAACCTGCCTTCTTGGCCTGTTGTGCCTGCTGATAGGCCTTCTGCTCGGCACGCATGCGCTGGAACGACTCGCGCTCGGAGAGCATCTTGCCGTAGGCTTTCCAGTCGATGCCTGCCGCATTCAGGAAGTCTTCGCCATACACGGCTTGCGTGGCCATGCCGAGAATGGGCAGATGGATACCCGCGGCGACGTCGACCATCGTGAACGTTTCGCCCGCCACGAACGGCGCGAATTTAGCCAGACGCTTGAACGCCACGATATTCCGGCGCAACAGCTTCTCGGTGCGATTGCGCGTGCCTTCCGACACCGTGCCGCCGAAGAACGCCTGCGAGTAGATCTCGCGCACCACCAGTTCCAGATGCAGCTCCACCATCGTGAGGAGTTCGCGCTCTTTCGCCTGCCGCCACGGATCGGCAGAGAACAGCGCCGGCGTCGGATGCGTCACTTCCAGGAAATCGCAGATCACCTGCGACTCGGCCAGATAGCCGTTTTCCGTTTGCAGATACGGCACCTTACCCAGCGGCGAGCATTGCAGCAGCGGCTCGTCCTGGCACGGGATGGATTCGGACTCTTCGAAGGGCAGCCCCTTCTCGTACAGCACAACCTTAACCTTGTTGTAATAGTTGCTGACTGGAAAGCCGTACAGCTTCAACATGATGTCTCCCATGTGAGTAAGCCGGGTTTGCCCGCCCGTCGGTAACCGACTAGCGAGCGCCGGGTACCGGAAGTGTACCGTCACTGCACAACGGTTCGTGAGCGGAATTCAACCGCTGCCGTCCCGAATTTCGGTGTCATGTCCCATAGCGCTCCATCGCACCCAGACGCCCGCCTAACCCCTTGCCCTGACCGCTCAGCGGAACAATCGCTGGCAACGGCGGCGAGATCGGCGACAATAGCCGCAACGCGATTTGGGCATCGGTTTGCATCGCCCGGCAACTCGGCAGGAAATTCATTTCCCGACCGACCGGTCGGACGATAGAATGACGAGTCACGTCGACGGCATCGAGCTGCGGGCCTTCAGGCGGGCGGGCTTGCATGCCGACCTGCGCAGATCCGCGAGATGCCGCGCACCATCAAAACGATATCGGTCGACGACCATCGACCCCAACTTCGAGACACGCCGAATGACTGCATCCCCCTCTTCCGCTGCGCCTGCCGCCCCGATCACCTCGCGCCCCGCCATCGAAGTCCTCGGCATCGTCGGTGCCGGCGCCATGGGTCGTGGTATCGCCCAGATCGCCGCGCAAGCCGGTCTGCGCGTCAAACTCTACGACACCAACGCCAAGGCCGTACAAGCCGCGCTGGATGCCTTGCGTGACACGCTGGACAAGCTGGCGGCCAAGGGCAAGATCGAGGCATCGAGCGTCGACGCAACGATGGGCCGCCTGCAGGCCTGCAACGCGCTGGAGGATCTGGCCGACTGCCAACTGGTCGTCGAGGCCATCATCGAGAAGCTCGAGATCAAGCGCGACCTGTTTCGTTCGCTTGAAGGCATTGTCGCTGCGGATGCGATTCTGGCGTCGAACACGTCGTCACTGTCGATCACGGCGATTGCTGCTGCGTGCGAGCGCCCGGAGCGCGTCGCCGGGTATCACTTCTTCAACCCGGTGCCGCTCATGAAGGTGGTCGAAGTCATCGACGGCCTGCGCACCGCCCCGGAAGTCGGCGACGCCCTGCTCACCCTCGGCCAGCGCATGGGGCACACGGCCGTGCGCTGCAAGGACATGCCCGGCTTCATCGTCAACCATGCCGGTCGCGGCATGAACACCGAAGGGCTGCGCGTGGCGAGCGAAGGGATCGCGAGCTTTGCCGACATCGATCGCATCCTGCGCGAGCAGGCGGGTTTCCGCCTCGGCACGTTCGAGTTGCTCGATCTGACGGCCCTCGACGTCTCGCATCCGGTGATGGAATCGATCTATCACCAGTTCTACGAGGAAGCCCGCTTCCGCCCGTCGCCGATCACCGCCGTGCGCTTCGCCGGCGGCCTGCTGGGACGCAAGGTCGGTGAAGGCTTCTATCGTTACGTCGACGGCAAACAACAGGTACCGCCCGAAGCACCGGTGCCGGACACGCTGCCGGCAAGCGTCTGGGTCAGCCGCGCCGATACGCGCGGCTTCGCCGCCGTGGTCGAACTGCTAGGCGCGACGGGGGTGACCATCGAAGGCGGCGACAAGCCGTCGGAGACGGCGCTGATCGTCGTCACGCCGCTCGGCCTCGATGCGACGACCTGCGCGGTCGAGCAGGGCCTGGACGCCACGCGCACCGTTGCCGTGGACACGCTGTTGCCGCTCGCGGGTGCGAAACGCCACACACTGATGACCACACCGGTTACCACGCCGGAAGCCCGCAACGCCGCCCACGCACTGTTCGCGCAGGGCGGCACGCCGGTGACAGTGATCCGGGACTCGGCGGGCTTCGTCGCGCAGCGTGTCATCGCCACCATCGTGAACATCGGCGCTGACATCGCGCAGCAACGCATTGCGACGCCGGGCGACATCGACCGCGCCGTCACGCTGGGCCTCGGTTACGCCAAGGGACCGCTCGCGCTCGGCGACGCTGTCGGCGCGCGTCAGTTGCTCACCGTACTGCGCAACCTGCAATCGTTCTATGGCGACCAGCGCTATCGCCCGTCGCCGTGGCTCACGCGCCGTGCGCAGCTCGGCGTGTCGCTGCTCACCGAAGAACAGTGATCCGGAGACCCGCTCATGGCCGCTGAACTGCTTGCCGAACGCGTCGACCACACGCTGGTCCTGACGCTCTCCAACCCCGGCGCCCGCAACGCCCTGCATCCGGACATGTACGCCGCCGGGGTCGAGGCACTGGCCACGGCCGAGCGCGACGCCTCGGTGCGCGCCGTGGTGCTCACCGGCGCCGACAACTTCTTCTGCGCCGGCGGCAACCTGAACCGTCTGCTGGAAAACCGTCAGAAAGACCCGTCCGTGCAGGCCGCGAGTATCGATGCGCTGGCCGAGTGGATCGAAGCCTTGCGTGCCTGCCCGAAGCCGATCATCGCTGCCGTCGAAGGCGCAGCGGCCGGCGCCGGCTTCTCGCTGGCGCTGGCGTGCGACCTGCTGGTCGCAGCAGACAACGCGAAATTCGTGATGGCGTACGTCAAGGTCGGTCTGACGCCGGACGGCGGTGGCTCGTGGTTCCTGTCGCAGGCACTGCCCCGCCCGCTCGCCACGGAGATCCTGCTCGAAGGCAAACCGGTGACGGCAGCGCGTCTGGCGACGGCCGGGCTCGTCAATCGTGTCGTCGCGCCGGGTCAGGCCCGCGCGGAAGCCCTGAACTGGGCGACGGATCTCGCCCAGTTGTCGCCGAATGCCGTGGCCCGTATCAAGGCGCTTGTCGAGAGCGGCGCGAGCGAGACGCTGACGTCGCAACTCGGTGCCGAGCGCGATAACTTCGTGGCGTCGCTGCATCATGCGGATGGTCTGGAAGGGATCAGCGCCTTCCTCGAGAAACGTCCGGCACAATACACCTGATCGCTCGTCGGATGAACGGCATGCATGACGCGTTCCGTTCATCCGACATGTGCTTCCTGCGCACTGACGAGTCCCGTCGGTTGTCGCATCGGGACGCGCGCCATCGGTCACTGCCGGGCACGCCGCGCCAGGCCAAGGTACGCTGACGGCTGCCCCACGTTCAGGAGAATTTCCGCATGAGTTCACTCGGCCATCTCGGCCCCGCCGCCGGTCCGCTGGCGTTCACCCTGCCGCAGCGCCGCCGCATCTATCTGATGCGTCACGGCGACGTCACCTACTTCGACGACAGCGGCAAACCGATCGATGCCGATGCCGTCCCGCTCAATTCACTGGGCCGCACGCAAGCCACCGCTGCCGGACGTGCCTTCGCCGCCGAACACATCCGCTTCGACCGCGTGATCGTCAGCGGCCTGCCGCGCACGCGCGAGACCGCCGAGCGAGTCCTTGCCGAAACAGGACAGCGAATCGATATCGAGACGTGGACGTGCTGGCAGGAGATTCGCGCCGGTAGCATCTCTCATCTGCCCCCAGCCGAACTGGCGCAGGCCTTTCTCAGCGCGTTCGATGGGCTGGTGCCCGAGGACACGCGTTTCATGAACGGCGAGTCTGTGCGTGAGCTGCTCGATCGTGTGGTTCCGCCGCTCACCGAACTTCGGGACGACAAGTCGTGGGACACGGTACTGCTGGTGTTGCACGGTGGCGTGAATCGCGCAATTCTGTCGCATGCCATGCACCCGGACGGCCGCCTCTTTCTCGGTCAGCTCGCACAGACACCCGCGTGCATCAACGCCCTCGACGTCGGCGACAAGCCCGGAGACTGGGTGGTGCGCCTCATGAACTATGCGCCGCCGCAGCCGTTGCACCGTGACAACCGGCTCACCGTCATGGAGAAAATCTTCGCGTCGTTTCTTGGCTCGCGTCAGGGGCGTTAAGCGTGCAAGCGTCACGCGCACCTCGTCAGTCCTGATGTCGGCGCACGGAGCGGGCCATCCCGATCCGTCGATAAGCATCCGCGCCCCACTGAAGTCGTCTCTCTGAAGTCGTCGTAACCGGCAAACCCTACGAATTCGTCTCGATCAACGCAGCACCGGAAATGCAGGAGACAGCATGGCCGAGGAGCTTGTACAGGACTTTTCCGCATTTGCAGGCGAACGCACGTTAGGCGATCGCATTCCCTTCGACGCCGCAGCGCTCGAACGCTGGCTGACTACCCACGTGGATGGCTACGCCGGCCCGCTCGTCATCACACAGTTCAACGGCGGACAGTCCAATCCGACCTACCGGCTGACGACGCCCGCGGCCGCCTACGTGCTGCGCACCAAACCCGCCCCGGCGGCCAGACTTCTCCCATCCGCACATGCCATCGAGCGCGAGTATCGCGTGATGGATGCGCTGTCTCGCACCGACGTCCCCGTCGCGCGCATGCGAGGCCTGTGCGAAGACGAAAGCGTGATCGGACTCGCGTTCTATGTGATGGATTTCGTAGACGGTCGCGTGCTGTGGGATCCGTCGCTCCCGGGCATGACATCGACGGCGCGCAGCGAGATCTACGACGAAATGAATCGCGTCATCGCCGCGCTGCATCGCGTTGACTATCGCGCCGTCGGCCTCGAATCGTATGGCAAGCCGGGGGACTACATGGCGCGTCAGATTGCGCGATGGAGCAAACAGTACCGGGCGTCGGAGACGGACACCATCGACGCGATGGACCGGCTCATCGACTGGCTGCCCGCCCATTTGCCCGCCGTCACGGCAAGCGCCCCTGAGCGCACGACCCTCGTGCACGGCGACTTCCGTCTCGACAATCTGATCTTCCATCCGAGCGAGCCACGCGTGCTCGCCGTGCTCGATTGGGAGTTGTCGACGCTGGGCGATCCGCTCGCCGACTTCAGCTATCACTGCATGGCGTGGCACGTCAGTCCCGGCGTGTTTCGCGGCATTGCCGGACTCGACTGGCCAGCGCTCGGCATTCCCGATGATGCCGACTACATCCGTCGATACAGCGAGCGCACGGGTATCGCCCGGCCTGCGCAGTGGGACTTCTATCTCGCGTACAACATGTTCCGTATCGCGGCGATCCTGCAAGGCATCATGAAGCGCGTGAGCGACGGCACCGCCGCCAGCGCACAGGCGCTGGACGCCGGCAAACGGGCGCGTCCTATGGCGGAACTCGCGTGGGCGTATGCGCAGCGAGCACAAGACAGTCACTGAACGGAGATATCATGGATTTCAGCTATAGCCCGAAAGTCGAAGCGCTGCGTGCGCGTCTGTCCGCGTTCTTCGACGAGCACATCTTTCCGAACGAGCAGCGCTATCTGGAAGAGATCGACGTCGCGCGGCGTAACGGCAACGCGTGGCAGCCGTCGCAAGTCATCGAGCGTCTCAAGCCCCTCGCTCAACACGCCGGGCTGTGGAACCTGTTCCTGCCCGACTCGGGGCGCGGCGCAGGGCTTACCAATGTCGAATACGCGCCGCTGTGCGAGATCATGGGACAGGTGCCGTGGGCGCCGGAGGTCTTCAACTGCAACGCGCCCGACACCGGCAATATGGAAACGCTGGAGCGTTACGCCACTGACGCACAGAAAGCGCAATGGCTCGAACCGCTGCTGCGCGGCGAGATCCGTTCCGCCTTCCTGATGACGGAGCCGGACGTGGCGTCGAGCGACGCGACCAACGTGCAGTGCCGCATCCGGCGTGAGGGTGACGACTATGTCGTCAATGGTCGCAAGTGGTGGTCCACGGGCGCGGGCGACCCGCGCTGTGCGCTCTACATCGTGATGGGCAAAACGGATCCGGACGCCCCGAAGCACGCGCAGCAATCGATGATCCTGATCCCGGCGGACGCGAAAGGTGTGTCGCGGGTGCGTCCGCTCACCGTCTTCGGCTACGACGACGCCCCGCATGGTCATATGGAGATCGTGCTCGACGACGTTCGCGCGCCCGCCAGCAGCCTGCTGCTCGGTGAAGGACGCGGCTTCGAAATCGCGCAGGGACGCCTCGGCCCTGGCCGCATCCACCATTGCATGCGGCTCATCGGACTGGCCGAGCGCGCCCTTTCGCTGATGTGCCGCCGCACGCTCTCACGCGAAGCGTTCGGCAAGCCGATTGCGGCGCAAGGCGTCACCCGCGAGCGCATCGGCGAAGCGCGGTGCCTGATCGAGCAGGCGCGTCTGCTCACGCTCAAGGCGGCCGACATGATGGACACGGTCGGCAACAAGGCCGCGCGCGCCGAGATTGCCATGATCAAGGTCGTCGCCCCGAACATGGCATGTCAGGTGATTGACTGGGCGATTCAGGCGCATGGCGCGGCGGGGCTCTCCGGGGACTTCCCGCTGGCTTATGCCTACGCCAGCGCCCGCACGCTGCGCTTTGCCGACGGCCCTGACGAAGTCCATCGCAACGCTATCGCGAAGCTGGAACTGGCGAAGTACGCCGCGAACGCGTCCGACGGTCATTGACCCGCAGTCGGGCGACGAGACGCAGGTGGCCCCACGTGTCGAAAACGCCCCTCAGCTCAGGGAGCGACAGCATCGATCGCCCCCTCCTACGGGCTTCCGACGCTCCCAGACCCCACGCCCGGCAGGGAAAAACGTTCTGTGGTGTAATTTGCGAGCCGTTTTCTCCGGGGACGTGAGCGATTCGCGCCCCCGGTGTGCTTCGCTGCCGTCACCATGCCGGGCGCCCCGCGCAATCGTTGCTGCGCCAGACAAGGCGTGACGTCGACCAACGCCCGAGCGTCGCTGTCGAACGAGACGAATCGAATCGTTCCATGGCGTTCGCCGACGTCCCCTACCGTTCCAACAAGGAGCCGCAATTGATTCAGGTCTATTCTTGGGCCACGCCCAACGGCCACAAGGTCCACATCATGCTCGAAGAGTGCGGGCTGGCCTACCACGCGCATGCCGTCGACATTGGCGCGGGCGACCAGTTCAAGGATGAATTTCTCGCCATTTCGCCGAACAACAAGATCCCGGCCATCGTCGATGAAGACGGCCCGGACGGCAAACCGATCTCCCTGTTCGAGTCGGGCGCGATCCTGCTGTATCTGGCAGGCAAGACGGGCCGCTTCCTGCCGGAAGACGTCCGCGGCAAGTACGAAACGCTCGAATGGCTGATGTTCCAGATGGGCGGTGTGGGGCCGATGCTCGGGCAGGCGCACCACTTCCGCATCTACGCGCCGGAGAAGATCGATTACGCGATCAAGCGCTACACGAACGAAGCGCGACGTCTGTACGGCGTGCTCGACAAGCGTCTGGGCAACCATCCCTATGTCGCGGGCGACATGTACACCGTAGCGGACATCGCCATCTGGCCGTGGCTGCGCTCGTGGAAGAATCAGGGCGTGGAGCTCTCGGACTTCCCGAACGTGCAGAAATGGTTTGAAGCGATCGAGGCACGCCCGGCGGTGCAACGCGGTATCAAGGTGCTCGCCGACGCCCGCAAGCCGCTTCAGGACGACAAAGCGCGCGAAATACTCTTCGGCGCGACGCAATACGCCCGACGCTAATCACCCGGTACGGCAACTTGCCGGTCGCCGCCCTCCGGTCGGTCTGGGGGCGGCAACGGGTTTCCCCTTGCCATGACGACGGCACGCTGCGTGAACTTCTGCGCACCGTGCCGTCGGACACCATCTCTGCCGCTTGGGCCACAGATCGCCATTCGGCGGGACGTCACTTAAAGTGGTTTACACTTCGAAACAAAGTGCGGTATCGCCGAAATGCGGGCGGTGCTAATCTAGGCGCATTCTCGGGCGCGGTGCACAGCCGTCGTCCCCTTGCAGTTCGCAGTCCCTCGCCGCTGGCTTTTGGAAGATCCGGGAGATCCACATATGTCAGGCAAGTTCGAACTCAAGCGCAGCCCCAACGGTGAATTCCACTTTCATCTGCTGGGCGAGAGCGGGCATACCATTCTTTCCTCCGAAACGTACAAGGCGCGCGCATCGGCGCAGAACGGCATCGAGTCCGTTCGCAAGAATTCGGGGGAAGATCACCGGTTCGAGCGCAAGACGTCCACCTCGGGACGCCCCTACTTCGTGCTCAAGGCGCGCAACGGCGAGATCATCGGCCAGAGCCAGATGTTCTCCACCGCCGAGCAAATGGAAGACGGGATCAAACAGGTCAAGCACGACGCACCTGCGGCCTCAGTGAGCGATTTGTCGCATTGAGCACCGCTTCGACTCGGCATCACGACGTATCGCCTTCATGCGTGGCAAGCGAAGTTTGGCAAACCTGACACTGCTTGGGCGTCGCAAGATCACGATCGGTCTGCGCGAATCGGGCGAGATGTGCCGTAGTGTGCCGGTGTTCGATGCGACGCTCAGGCGCCGCGCTTTCGATACAACCCCGTGCCCCGGAAGCGGCAGACTTCCTCGCCGTGCTGATTGGTGGCGGTCCAGAGTTGGCGCACGATGCCACGGTCGGGACGGCTCTTGGATGCGCGCACTTCAAGCGTGCTGCTGGTGACCGTTACCGTGTCGCCGGGGCGCACGGGCTTGAGCCATTCGATCTGCTCCACGCCCGGCGATCCCATGCTCGACGAGCGGGACAGCAGCTTGTCGACGTTCATCCGCATCATGATGCTGCACGTGTGCCAGCCGCTGGCGACCAATCCACCAAAATGCGACTCGCGTCCGGCCGCTTCGTCGACGTGAAACGGCTGCGGGTCGAACTGACGGGCGAAATGCACGATTTCGTCAGCCGTGAACGTGTATTCCCCCAGATCGAAGGTGTCGCCGACCGCAAAGTCCTCAAAGTAGTACTCGAGCGTTGCCATGCCAACCTCCCGTGGTGCGAGTGATCGATACGCGGCCAGATCAGGCCGGCGTCAGAGGGACATTATGCATGAGCGCACGACGTCGCCATCCGCCACGCGATGTACCGGGGATAGACGAACGGCGGGCGGGACCCTTGAGGGAATTTGAGGAGACGGGACGGAAGATCTCAGTCGGATCGTTATTGCAGCGTTTCCTTCACGCTGTCGGGCAACGGCAGTGACATGACATCGATCCCTTCGTCGGCGAGCGCCTCGGCTTCCTCACGTGACGTCGTACCGCGAATGTTGCGCTCGGGCGCTTCCTGATAATGAATCTTGCGGGCTTCCTCGGCAAAGTTCGTCCCGACGTCTTCAGTATTTGCCATGACGTGCCGCACAGCTTTCATCCACAGCGTCTGCAACTGACGCTGCGTGTCGGCAACCTCGGGCGAGGCTGCCCTCGCCGGCGCGGCAGCACTGGCCTGCGTCGCCCCCGACAGATTCAGGCGCGGTGCAGACGGCATGCGCACGATAGCCGTATCGCCGCACACCGGGCAACTCACCAGTCCCCGGGACTGCTGCGAAACGTAATCGTCCTCCGAGCCGAACCAGCCCTCGAAGGTGTGCTCATGGGCACAACGCAAATCAAAAACCTTCATGATGCGACGGAAATGTCTCCGCCCCGGCGGGTGGCCGGGACCAGGATGCAAAAGTGACCGTGAAACGGTAAATCAGCGCAACGGCGAACGCTCGCCGGGCTGCCAGACTCCCGATAATATCTTTTCCAGCCAAAACGCGCCGATGATCGTCTTGACGTCCGTGACACGCCCGTCGCGCACCCATGCCAGCAGTTCCGTCGCCGGCATCTTGAAGACGTCGAGAAACTCGCCTTCGTCGAGCTTCTGCTCGCCCTTCGTGAGGTCGCGCGCCAGCCAGATATCGATGAACTCGGTCGAGTAGGAAATCACCGGGTGAATGCGCGTGAGATAGTCCCAGCGCTTCGCCATATAGCCCGTCTCTTCGAGCAGTTCACGCTGACCGCACACGAGACCGCCCTCGGCTTCGTCGAGCTTGCCGGCAGGCAATTCCGTCATCACACGCTGCAACGGATACCGATACTGACGCTCCATAAGCACCTGGCCGTCTTCGAACAGCGGAATCACCATCACGGCGCCCGGATGCGTGGTGTACTCGCGAATGGCGGTCTTGCCGTCGGGCAGACGCACCCGATCGCGCTTGATGGTGAGGAAGGCCCCGTCGTACACGGTATCGCTTTCGATGCCCGTCTCGATCAGGTGCGAATCGTCATGTTCAGGTTGGGTCATAAGCCCTCCACGGCTAAAAATTGGCGAACCCAAAATACAAAACGCCGCCCTGGGGCGGCGTGTTGCTAGGCCATCATCTCACGCGGCAGCCGCCGGTCGATGACGCCACAAATACCGATATACGAATCCCGGGAACGCGAACACGACGAAAAGGCTGGCGGTCACGGCGTAAAACTCCCAGCCCTGCGAGAAGACGTTACCAATGCCGGACTCGATCAGATAACCGAGCGCGCCGACCACGAAGTACGCCACGATCATCTCGACCAGACGCAGCCATAGCGACTTGGTCGCCGCCCTACGCGCGATAAATCCGAACAGCCGCTGGTTCACGAACGGCAGGTTCGCGCCCAGCACGGCCAGCAGAATCACCAGCGTTCCCCCTGCCGACATGCCCATCGTTCCTATCTCCCGCAACGTCCCGCAATGTCCCGCGCGATTCCGTCGTTCAAACGACAAGGCAGATCGTTCCGATCCGCCCTGTCCTGTTCCCTAAATGCCTTTGCTTGCCGCCGCTTAGCTGGCCAGCGTCAGCTTGATCGTACGCAGGCACCAGTCCATCAGCGAACCCGGCATCAGGCCCAGATAGAGCATGGCCAGACCGTTGAGCGACAGCACGAAGCGCATCGTACCGCTGCCTTGCAGCGCGTTGGTGTCTTCGGCCTTGTCGAAGTACATCAGCTTCACGACACGCAGGTAGTAGAACGCGCCGATCAGCGATGCCACCACAGCCACCACAGCCAGCCACACCATACCGGCGTTCACGACCGCTTGCAGCACAGCCAGCTTGGCGTAGAAACCTGCCAGCGGCGGAATACCGGCGAGCGAGAACATCAGCATCAGCATGACGAACGCAAACCACGGGCTACGCTGGTTCAGACCCTTCAGATCCGAGAGGTTCTCGGCTTCGAAGCCCTGACGCGAAAGCAGCAGCACGATACCGAAGGTGCCCAGCGTCGTCAGCAGATAGATCACGCTGTAGAACATCGACGAGCCGTAAGCATCGGCGATACCGTCGATCTTGCCGCCCACTACGCCCGAGAGCATGCCCAGCAGCACGAAGCCCATGTGCGAGATCGTCGAGTACGCCAGCAGACGCTTGACGTTGGTCTGCACGATAGCCGTCAGGTTACCGATCACGAGCGAAAGCACTGCCAGGATGATCAGCATCTGTTGCCAGTCGATCGCCAGCGGCAGCATGCCTTCGACGAGCAGACGCAGCAGCAGTGCGAAGGCACCCAGCTTCGGCGCACCGCCGATCAGCAGCGTGACCGGGGTCGGTGCGCCCTGGTAGACGTCCGGCACCCACATGTGGAACGGTGCCGCACCGAGCTTGAACGCGAGACCCGCGACCACGAACACCACGCCGAACACCAGCACGATCTTGTTCACGGCGCCCGAAGCGATCACTTCGAAGACCTTGGCCAGTTCGAGCGAACCCGTCGCGCCGTACATCATCGACATGCCGTACAGCAGGAAGCCCGAAGCAAGCGCGCCCAGCACGTAGTACTTCATGGCCGACTCGGTCGCATTCGTCGAATCGCGCCACACGGCGGCGAGTGCGTACAGCGACAGCGACATCAGTTCCAGACCCAGATACAGCGTCAGGAAGCTGTTGCCCGAGATCATCACCGACAGGCCCAGCAGCGAGAACAGGCTGAGGACATAGAAGTCGCCACGGGCGAGACCGCGCGCTTCCAGATACTTCTGACCGTAGATGAAAGTGACGAACGTCGCCAGACCACCGAAGGCCTTGAGCAGGTTCGACATCGGGTCGGCGACGAACACATTGCCGAACAGGTAATGCGACGCCGGGTCGGCGGAGTTGCACGCCCACAGCACCGACACGACAGCCGTCGTGATGAGTGCCAGCACGTAGTTGAGCTTGCGCGTCTGGCCGAGGAACGCGTCGCACATCATGATCACGAGGATCATGAGCAGCAGGATGGCCTCCGGCAACGCAGGCAGCAGATTAATGTTTTGCATGATCTAGATGTCCTCCCCGATTACGGCAGCTTGGTCTGCGCCACGTGGGCGAGGAGGTTAACCACGGAGGTATGCATCAGGTCCGTAAAAGGCTTCGGATAGATACCCATGAACAGCGTGAGGGCCGCCAGCACCGCAAGCATGAAGAACTCGCGCTTGTTGATGTCGACCAGTTCGCGCACGTGATCGTTGGCGATGGCGCCGAAAATCACGCGCTTGTACATCCACAGCGAGTACGCAGCACCGGTGATCAGCGAGGTGGCAGCCAGCAGGCCCACCCAGAAGTTCAGCTTCACGGCGCCCAGAATCACGAGGAACTCGCCCACGAAGCCCGACGTTGCCGGCAGACCGCTGTTGGCCATCGCGAACAGCATCAGGAAGGCGGCGAACTTCGGCATCGTGTTCACCACACCGCCGTAGTCGGCGATGTTGCGCGAGTGCATGCGGTCATACAGCACGCCGATACACAGGAACATGGCGCCCGACACGAAACCGTGCGAGATCATCTGCACCATCGCGCCCTGCATGCCGATTTCGCTGAACATGAAGAAGCCGAGGATCGCGAAGCCCATGTGAGCGATCGACGAGTAAGCCACGAGTTTCTTCATGTCCGTCTGCACCAGTGCCACGAGGCCGATGTAGACGATGGCGATCAGCGCGAGCGCGATCATGAAGCCCGACAGGTAATGGCTGGCGTCCGGTGCGATCGGCAGCGAGAAGCGCAGGAAACCGTACGCACCGAGCTTCAGCATGATGGCAGCCAGCACCACCGAGCCGCCCGTCGGGGCTTCCACGTGGGCATCCGGCAGCCAGGTATGCACCGGCCACATTGGCACCTTCACGGCGAAGGCCATGAAGAAGGCGACGAACAGCAGTATCTGCACGTTCATCGGCAGCTTCGCGGCGTACCAGTCCGTCAGCGTGAACGAACCCGTCACGTTGTACAGATAGATCAGCGCGACCAGCATCAGCAGCGAGCCGAGCAGCGTGTACAGGAAGAACTTGAACGCCGCATACACGCGGTTCGGGCCGCCCCACACACCGATGATCAGGTACATCGGGATCAGCGTGGCTTCGAAGAACACGTAGAACAGCAGGCCGTCTTGCGCCGAGAACACGCCGATCATCAGACCCGAGAGGATCAGGAACGCGGCCATGTACTGCGCCACGCGCTCCGTGATCACTTCCCAGCCCGCGATCACCACGATCACCGTGATGAGCGCCGTGAGCACGACCAGCCACAGCGAAATGCCGTCGATGCCCAGGAAGTAGTTGATGTGGAAGCGTTCGATCCAGCTCGACTTCTCGACGTACTGAAACGCCGAGGCCTTCGCGTCGAAATTCGAGATCAGCGGCAGCGTGACCAGGAAGCTCGCCAGCGAACCGATGAGCGACAGCGCACGTGCGCCGCCCGGATTGCGGTCGTTACCCACCGCGAGGACAAGAATCCCCGAAACGATGGGCAGCCAGATGGCCAGACTCAGAAGCGGTATTGATTGCATTGTTATTGGCTCCCCCTATTACTTGCCGTTCAACGTCACAAACAGCGTCAGGAGCCCGAGCATGCCGATGATCATGGCGAACGCGTAGTGGTAGATGTAACCGGATTGCACGAAGCGGATGACACCCGCGAACCAGCCCACCAGACGCGCGCTGCCGTTCACGACTGCGCCATCGATCAGGCCCTGATCGCCCGCCTTCCACAGGCCGCGACCAATCTTGAGCGCGCCCTTGGCGAAGACCACTTCGTTGATCTTGTCCATGTAGTACTTGTTATCGAGCAGCTTGTAGACGCCCGAGAACTTGTTCTTCAGCGCTTCCGGAATGTCCGGGCGCTTGAGGTAGAAGAACGCCGCGAGAATGATGCCCAGGGCCGACAGTGCGATCGGCAGCGTGCCGAACGAGTGCAGCGCCATGGCCACCCAGCCGTGGAACTCGTGGCCGAGTTCTTCCATCGCCGGGTGATTCTCGCCGATGAAAATCACGTCCTTGAACGCTACGCCCTGCTTGAAGAACTCGCCGAAGAGCATCGGGGCAATCGCGATGGCACCGATGATGACCGACGGAATCGCCAGCAGAATCAGCGGAATCGTCACGACAGCAGGCGACTCGTGCGGCTTCTGTCCCGGCGCGAGACCGTGGTGCTCGTCGTGGGCGTCCTCTTCTTCCTCGTGGTGCGCGTCGTGATGGTCATGCGCATGCGCCTGACCGAAACGCTCCTTGCCGTGGAAGACCAGGAAGTACATACGGAACGAGTAGAACGCCGTGACGAACACGCTGGCGACCACTGCGAAGTAGGCAAAGCCCGACCCCGGCAGGTGCGAGGCGGCAACCGCTTCGATGATCGAGTCCTTCGAGTAGAAGCCCGAGAAGAACGGCGTACCGATCAGGGCAAGCGAGCCCAGCAGCGACGTGATCCACGTGATCGGCATGTACTTCCACAGGCCGCCCATGTTGCGCATGTCCTGATCGTGGTGCATGCCGATGATGACCGAGCCGGCACCGAGGAACAGCAGCGCCTTGAAGAACGCGTGCGTCATCAGGTGGAAGATGGCGACCGGGTAGGCCGACACGCCGAGCGCGACCGTCATGTAACCGAGCTGCGAGAGCGTCGAGTAGGCCACGACACGCTTGATGTCGTTCTGGATCATGCCCAGGAAGCCCATGAACAACGCCGTGATCGCACCGATGATCGTGATGAACGACAGCGCGGTGTCCGACAGTTCGAACAGCGGGGACATGCGGCTCACCATGAAGATACCGGCCGTCACCATCGTTGCCGCGTGAATCAGCGCCGAGATCGGGGTCGGACCTTCCATCGAGTCCGGCAGCCAGACGTGCAGCGGGAACTGCGCCGACTTACCCATCGCGCCGATGAACAGGCAGATACAGGCGACGGTGATCAGGCGCCAGTCGGTGCCCGGGAACGACAGGGCCGCGACTTCGTTGGCCTTGGCGAACACTTCGCCGTAGTTCAGCGTGCCGGTGAAGGCCAGCAGCAGGCCGATACCGAGCAGGAAGCCGAAGTCACCGACACGGTTGACCAGGAACGCCTTCATGTTGGCGTAGATCGCCGTCGGACGCGTGTACCAGAAACCGATCAGCAGGTACGAGACCAGACCCACCGCTTCCCAGCCGAAGAACAGTTGCAGGAAGTTGTTGCTCATCACGAGCATCAACATCGAGAACGTGAACAGCGAGATGTACGAGAAGAAGCGCTGGTAGCCCGGATCTTCCGACATGTAGCCGATGGTGTAGATGTGCACCATCAGCGACACGGAAGTGACCACGCACATCATCGTCACGGTGAGCGTGTCGACGAGGAAACCGATCTCGAGCTTGAGTTCGCCGATGCGCGCCCATTCGTAGACCGTGGCGTTGAAGCTCGCCCCGTTCAGCACGTCGATGAAGGTCATGACCGACAGAACAAACGCGACGAGTACGCCGAGGATCGTGACCGTGTGGGCGCCCGCGCGTCCGACTTGCTTGCCGAACAGGCCGGCAATCATGGAGCCGACGAGCGGCGCCAGCGGAATCGCGAGCAGCAGGTTGGGATTCAATGTGGATGCCATAACAGCGTTCGCTTTTAACCCTTGAGGCGGTCGAGATCTTCGACGTTGACCGTTTCGAGCTTACGGAACAGCGTGACCAGAATGGCCAGGCCAATCGCAGCTTCTGCGGCGGCCACCGTAAGAATGAAGAACACGAATACCTGGCCGGCAATGTCGCCCAGGTAATGCGAGAACGCGACGAAGTTCAGATTGACCGCGAGCAACATCAGCTCGATGGCCATGAGCAGCACAATCACATTTCTGCGGTTGAGGAAGATACCGGTAATGCTGATCGCGAAGAGAATCGCACCCAGCACCAGGTAATGCGCTAGCGACAACGACATCATGCTGTCTCCTTATTCCGCCGCCGGCTTGTCAGTGCCGGTGGATTGCTGCCGGGCTTCGGCGGGCATCGACACCAGACGCACGCGGTCGCGCTTCTTCACGCGCACCTGCTGGCTCGGGTCGGTCTGTTTGTGGTCCTTACGGGTACGCATCGTGAGCGCAACGGCTGCCACGACGGCCACCAGCAGGATCAGACCTGCCACTTCGAAGGCGAAGATGTAGTCGGTGTACAGCGCAATACCGAGCGCCTTGGTGTTCGGCACATCCGGTGCCGACACGGCCTTGACCGGAGCACGCGTGGCGCCGTAGCCGCGCATCAGCACGAGCGCCGCTTCGACGATCATGATCGCGCCGACGGCACTCGCCAGCGGAATGAACTTGCCGAAGCCGCGACGCAGTTCGTCGAGATTGATGTCGATCATCATCACCACGAACAGGAACAGCACCATCACCGCGCCGACGTAGACGAGCACCAGCATGATTGCCAGAAACTCGGCTTCGAGCAGCATCCAGATCGCCGCAGCGTTGAAGAAGGCCAGCACCAGGAACAGTGCAGACTGCACGGGGTTGCGCGAGGTCACGACCTTGAGGCCGGAGATCACGAGGATCAGCGCAAACACGTAAAAAAGAAAGGTTGTGAATTCCATAATCACCGGGTGTGCCGAGAATTAGCCAACGTCTGTTGCCGTACCGGGCGCGCTACACAGGCAACGCGCCCTGCCCTGCTTTAACGGTACGGCGCATCGGCCGCCTTGGCCGCCGCGATTTCGTTTTCGTAACGATCGCCCACCGCGAGCAGCATCTCTTTGGTGAAGTAAAGATCGCCGCGCTTCTCGCCGTGATACTCGAGAATGTGCGTCTCGACGATCGAGTCCACCGGGCAGCTTTCTTCGCAGAAGCCGCAGAAGATGCACTTGGTCAGATCGATGTCGTAGCGCGTGGTACGACGCGTGTTGTCTTCACGCACGTCCGATTCGATCGTGATGGCCATTGCCGGGCACACCGCTTCGCAAAGCTTGCAGGCGATGCAGCGTTCTTCGCCGTTCGGATAACGACGCAGCGCATGCAGACCGCGAAAACGCGGCGACAGCGGCGTCTTCTCTTCCGGAAACTGCACCGTCACCTTGCGTGCGAACGTGTAGCGCCCCGTGAGCGCCATGCCCTTGAGCAGTTCCAACAACAGGAAACTGCCAAAAAAGTCCTTGATTGCCCTTACCATGGGATTCCTCTACTCCGTTCGCCTCAGCCCCAGATGTTCCAGGGCGACATGATCCAGCCCCCAACCACGATCACCCAGAGGATCGTCAACGGCAGGAACACCTTCCAGCCCAGACGCATGATCTGGTCGTAGCGGTAGCGCGGGAACGTCGCACGCACCCAGATGAACACCGACAGCAGCAGGAACACCTTGAACGCCAGCCAGAACACACCCGGGATGAACGACAGGAAGCCGAACGGGGCACTCCAGCCACCCAGGAACAGCACCGACGCCAGCGCCGAGATGATGATCATGTTGATGTACTCGGCCAGGAAGAACAGGGCGAAGCCCATGCCCGAGTATTCGATCATGTGACCGGCCACGATTTCCGACTCGCCTTCCACCACGTCGAACGGGTGGCGGTTCGTCTCGGCAATGCCCGAGATGAAGTAGACGACGAACATCGGCAGCAGCGGCAGCCAGTTCCACGACAGCAGATTCAGCCCCATGCCTGCGAACATGCCGTGCTCTTGCGAGCGCACGATGTCCGACAGGTTGAGCGAGCCGGCCGTCATCAGCACCGTGACCAGCGCAAAGCCCATCGCGATTTCGTAGGAAATCATCTGAGCCGATGCTCGCATGGCGCCGAGGAACGCGTACTTCGAGTTCGATGCCCAACCGGCCAGAATCACGCCGTACACACCGATCGACGAAATCGCGATCGCGTAGAGCAGACCGGCGTTCACGTCAGCCAGCACGGCACCCGGCTGGAACGGGATCACCGCCCAGATCGCGAAGGCCGGCAGCACCGCCATGACCGGCGCGATGGCGTAAATGCCCTTGCTGACTTGCGACGGCGTGATCACTTCCTTGAGCAGAAGCTTCAACACGTCGGCGATCGGCTGGAGCAAACCGGCCGGACCCACGCGGTTCGGACCGAGACGCACGTGCATCCAGCCGATGAGCTTGCGCTCCCACAGAATCAGATACGCCACGCACAGCAGCAGAATCACGGCAACGACGAGAATGCGGACCAGCGCCCACACCGTCGGCCAGGCAACGCCCAGCAACTGCGTGCCGTATTGATTGATGACTTCGTTCAGGCTCATTTACGCCTTCTCCACCGAAATTTCACCGAACATCGCGCCAAGCGCGGCGGACGCCGGCGTGGCTGCCGGAACACGCACCACATTGGCAGGCAGCGTTTCCGAGCGAGCGGCCGGCAGCGTAACCACGGCGTCGCCCTGACGCACGCGCACCGCGTCGCCCTTGGCAAGCCCCAGGCTGTCGAACAGCGCAGCCGGCAGCGTGGCACGCAGCGCAGCCTTGGCATCGTTGGTCAGTTGCAGCGACGGTGCGCGGCGCACCAGGGCATCGGCAGCGTAAATCGGCACATCGGCCAGACGCTCCAGCCCCTGAGCCGCCGCCTTCGGCGCAGCCAGTGCGGCCTTGGCACGGTTGTCGAGCGATGTTGCCGAGAAACCGGCCAGCGCTTCGTCGCGCACTTGCTCGGCGGTGTCCTGCTCGAAGCCTTGCAGCTTGAGGAGGTTGCCCAGCACGCGCAGCACCTTCCAGCCCGGACGCGCTTCACCCAGCGCACGCACCACACCGTTGAAATGTTGCGGCAGGCCTTCGGCGTTGACGAACGTACCGGCCGTTTCCGTGAACGGCGCGATCGGCAGCAGCACGTCGGCGTATTCAAGACCGTGCTTGAACGGCGAGAGCGAGACGACCATCTTCGCAGCGTTCAGTGCCGTGAGTGCTTGCTTCGCATCAGCCGAGTCGAATTCCGGTTCGGCGTTGAGCAGCAGGTAAGCCTGACGCGGTTGCGCGAACAGCGCAGCGGCGCCCTTCGCATTCGTCGCCTTCACGGCATAACCGCCGACCGTGTTCGCGCCCTCCGTCAGGAAGCCCAGCTTGGCGCCGGTGATGTCAGCGATCACTTGCGCGACGGCGTGCAGTTGAGCGAATTGCGGATGCTGCACCACAGCGTTACCCAGCAGAATCGCACGACGCTCGCCGTTGATCAGCGACGCGGCAATGGCCTTGGCCGAGTCGCTTGCGCTCACACCGGCCAGTTCTGCCGGAGCGGCGACGCCCTTGGCAGCGGCAGCGGCCACGGCGATACCGGCCAGCTCGCTCACCCAGGCGCTCGGCGCAGCGATGATCTTGTTGGCGAGTTTCACCAGCAGATCGTCGTCCGAGCCATGCAGCAGATTCAGTTGACCACCGGCCTTCACTGCCGAGCGCAGACGCGAGGCGAACAGCGGATGATCCTTGCGCAGGAACGAACCGACGACCAGCGCGCTTTGCAGCGTATCGAGTTCGGCGATCGGCAAGCCGAGCCACGGGGCACCCTGAGTGCCGCCCGACACGTCCGTCTGACGCAGACGGAAGTCGACGTTGTCGCTACCCAGTGCGCGCACGAACTTTTGCAGCAGGTGCAGTTCTTCGATGGTCGCGTGCGGCGACGCCAGCGCGGCGACGGCATCGGCGCCGAAGTCGCGGATGATGTCCGTCAGACCGTGACCGACGTACTCAAGCGCCGTCTGCCAGTCGACTTCATGCCACTCGCCGCCTTGCTTGAGCATCGGCTTCGTGAGGCGCTCGTCGCTGTTCAGACCTTCGTACGAGAAACGGTCCTTGTCCGAGATCCAGCACTCGTTGACCGCTTCGTTCTCGAGCGGCACAACGCGCATGACCTTGTTGTTCTTCACTTGCACCACGAGGTTCGCACCCACGCCATCGTGAGGACTCACCGACTTGCGGCGCGACAGTTCCCACGTACGGGCGCTGTAGCGGAACGGCTTAGAGGTCAGTGCACCGACCGGGCACAGGTCGATCATGTTGCCCGACAGTTCGGAGTCGACCGTCTTGCCCACGAACGACGTGATTTCCGAGTGCTCGCCGCGACCCAGCATGCCGAATTCCATGACGCCGGCCACTTCCTGACCGAAACGCACGCAACGGGTGCAGTGGATGCAGCGCGACATCTCTTCCATCGAGATCAGCGGGCCCACATTCTTGTGGAACACCACGCGCTTCTCTTCCTGATAGCGCGATGCCGACTTGCCGTAACCAACGGCCAGATCCTGGAGTTGGCACTCACCGCCCTGATCGCAGATCGGGCAGTCGAGCGGGTGGTTGATCAGCAGGAACTCCATCACCGATTGCTGTGCCTTCACAGCCTTCTCGGAGTTCGTATGCACGATCATGCCGCTGGCCACCGGCGTAGCACATGCCGGCACTGCCTTCGGGGCCTTCTCGACCTCGACCAGGCACATGCGGCAGTTCGCAGCGATGGACAACTTCTTGTGGTAACAGAAGTGGGGAATATAGGTGCCGTTCTTCTTGGCAGCCTGGATCACCATGCTGCCTTCGGGCACCTCGACCTTTTGGCCGTCAATTTCGATTTCAACCATAGCGGTTCAATGCCAAGCGTCAAAAGGGATTAGTGAGCGCCGACCAAGCAATGCTTGTGCTCGACGTGGTAGGCGAACTCGTCCCAGAAGTGTTTGAGCATGCCGCGCACCGGCATCGCTGCGGCGTCGCCCAGCGCGCAAATGGTACGGCCCATGATGTTCTCGGCCACCGAGTTGAGCAGGTCCAGATCTTCCTTGCGGCCTTCACCGTGCTCGATACGATTGACCACGCGCCACAGCCAGCCCGTACCTTCACGGCACGGCGTGCACTGACCGCACGATTCTTCGTAGTAGAAGTACGACAGACGCAGCAGCGACTTCACCATGCAGCGCGTTTCGTCCATGACGATCACCGCGCCCGAACCCAGCATCGAGCCAGCCTTGGCGATGCTGTCGTAGTCCATCGTGGTTTCCATCATCAGCCCGGCCGGCACGACAGGCGCCGACGAACCGCCAGGAATCACTGCCTTCAACTTCTTGCCGCCGCGCATGCCGCCGGCCAGTTCGAGCAGCTCGGGGAACGGGGTGCCCAGCGGCACTTCGTAGTTACCCGGCAACTCGACATCGCCCGACACCGAGAAAATCTTGGTGCCGCCGTTGTTCGGCTTGCCCAGTTCCAGATACTGCTGCGGGCCGGTGGCCAGCAGGAACGGAACGGCAGCGAACGTTTCGGTGTTGTTGATGGTCGTAGGCTTACCGTACAGACCGAAGCTCGCCGGGAAAGGCGGCTTGAAGCGCGGTTGGCCCTTCTTGCCTTCGAGCGATTCGAGCAGTGCCGTTTCTTCGCCGCAGATGTACGCACCGTAACCATGGTGGCCATGCAATTGGAACGAAAAATCCGTACCGAGAATGTTGTCGCCCAGATAACCGGCAGCGCGCGCCTCATCCAGGGCCTCTTCGAAGCGTTCGTACACTTCGTAGATTTCGCCGTGGATGTAGTTGTAGCCGACGGTGATACCCATCGCATAACCGCCGATGATCATGCCTTCGATCAGCGAGTGCGGGTTGTAGCGAAGAATGTCACGGTCCTTGAACGTACCGGGTTCGCCTTCGTCCGAGTTGCAGACGAGGTACTTCTGCCCCGGGAATGCACGCGGCATGAAGCTCCACTTCAGGCCGGTCGGGAAGCCTGCGCCCCCGCGACCCCGCAGGCCCGACGCCTTGACGTCGGCAATGACCTGCTCCGGCGTGATGCCCTCTTTCAGGATACGTGCGAGCTGCTGGTAACCACCGCGCTTGACGTAGTCCTCGAGGTGCCAGTTCTCGCCGTTCAGACCGGCGAGAATCAGCGGTTTGATGTGACGGTTGTGCAGCGACGTCATGCTTTCTCTCCTGCGGCGCCCTTGGCCTTGAGCTCGTCGATAAGCGCGTCGACCTTTTGTTCGCTCATGAAGCCGCACATGCGATGGTTGTTCACCAGCATGACGGGAGCATCGCCGCAAGCACCCATGCACTCGCCTTCCTTGACCGTGAAGAGGCCGTCGGGCGTGATATCGCCATACTCGACGCCCAATTTTTCCTTCAGGTACTTGGCCATCTCTTCGCCACGCGTGAGCTGGCAAGGCAGGTTCGTGCACACGGTCAACTTGAACTTGCCCACGGGGCTCGTGTTGAACATGGTGTAGAAGGTTGCGACCTCTTGCACCGCGACTGCGGGCATTTCGAGGTAATCCGCCACGAACTGCATCACTTCGGGCGACAACCAGCCTTTTTCGACCTGCGCTACGGCAAGCGCGTGCATCACCGCCGACTGCTTCTGCTCGGCAGGGTATTTGGCAACGGCGCGGTCGATTTTCTTCAGGGCTTCGGGAGAAAGCATTTCCGATCCGACTGTTTTCTAAAACGTTATCCCCGCTCGTGCCAGCGCGGGCGCGTCGACTTTGTCGACTGCCCACGCACTACTGGCACGGCTACTGGAACGGCAATGGCATCGACCTGCGAAACCCTGCCGAATAAAACCTGCGGGCGCCTGGGGCGCCCGCTGCGCATTTAGCGATCGATCTCGCCGAACACGATGTCCTGGGTACCGATGATCGCCACAGCGTCGGCAATCATGTGACCCTTCGCCATCTCGTCGAGCGCAGAAAGGTGGGCAAAGCCCGGCGCGCGAATCTTCAGGCGATACGGCTTGTTGGCGCCGTCCGACACGAGATAGATACCGAACTCGCCCTTCGGATGCTCGACAGCGGCATACGTCTCGCCGGCGGGCACGTGGAAGCCTTCGGTGAAGAGCTTGAAGTGGTGAATCAGCTCTTCCATGTTCGACTTCATTTCGACGCGCGACGGCGGTGCCACCTTGTGGTTATCCGTGATCACGGGCCCCGGATTCGCACGCAGCCACTTCACGCACTGGCGGATCAGGCTGGCCGACTGGCGCATCTCTTCCACGCGCACCAGATAACGGTCGTAGCAATCGCCTTCCTTACCCACCGGAATCTCGAACTCGAGGCGGTCATACACTTCGTACGGCTGCTTCTTGCGCAGGTCCCAGGCGATGCCCGAGCCGCGCAGCATCGCGCCGGAGAAACCGAGCTGCATCGCACGTTCCGGCGACACCACGCCGATACCTACCAGACGCTGCTTCCAGATACGGTTGTCGGTGAGCAGCGTTTCATACTCGTCGACACACTTCGGGAAACGGATGGCGAAATCTTCGATGAAATCGAGCAGCGAGCCTTCGCGTGCTTCGTTCATCTTCTTGATCGCGCGCTCGTTGTGGAACTTGGACGCGCGATATTTCGGCATCGTGTCCGGCAGATCGCGGTACACGCCACCCGGACGGTAGTACGCCGCGTGCATGCGGGCGCCCGAGACGGCTTCGTATACGTCGAACAGGTCTTCGCGCTCACGGAAGGCGTACAGGAACACGGCCATTGCGCCCACGTCGAGGGCGTGCGAGCCGATCCACATCAGGTGGTTCAGCACGCGCGTGATCTCGTCGAACATCACACGGATGTATTGTGCGCGAATCGGCACGTCGACGCCGAGCAGCTTTTCGATCGCCATGACGTATGCGTGCTCATTGCACATCATCGACACATAATCGAGACGATCCATGTACGGCACGGATTGCAGGAACGTCTTCGACTCGGCGAGTTTTTCGGTCGCGCGGTGCAACAGGCCGATGTGCGGATCGGCGCGCTGGATCACTTCGCCGTCCAGCTCGAGCACCAGGCGCAGCACGCCGTGCGCTGCCGGGTGCTGCGGACCGAAGTTCAGGGTGTAGTTCTTGATGTCTGCCACAAGGCCACCTTAATGTTTCAGACCGGCGTAATGCTCTTCGCGGATGATACGCGGCGTGATTTCGCGCGGCTCGATCGTCACCGGCTGGTAGATCACTCGCTTCTGCTCGGGGTCGTAACGCATCTCGACATAGCCCGACGTCGGGAAGTCCTTGCGGAACGGGTGACCGATGAAGCCGTAGTCCGTCAGAATGCGGCGCAGGTCCGGGTGACCTTCGAACACGATACCCACCAGATCGAACGCCTCACGTTCGAACCAGTTGGCCGAGCTCCACAGATCGATCAGCGATGCCACGACCGGCAGATCGTCTTCCGGTGCGAACACGCGCACACGCAGACGCCAGTTGTGGGTGAGCGAGAGCAGATGCGAGACGGCAGCGTAGCGCGGGCCATCATGGGCGCCATCGCCGTAAGCCGAATAGTCCAGGCCGGCAACGTCCATCAGTTGCTCGAACTTCAGTTCGGGATGATCGCGCAACGTGCGCGCCACTTCGAGATAGTCGCTCGCCTTGACGGTGAGCGTGAGCTCGTCGAGGGCTTCCACCAACTGCTCGGCACGGGGGCCAAGCACGTTTTGCAGGGTGGTTTTGAGTTTTTCTAGTGTAGACATGGGCGGTAGCGGTTATTTACGCGCGATCGTCGCAGTCCGCTTGATCTTCGACTGCAACTGGATGATGCCGTAGACCAGCGCCTCGGCCGTCGGCGGACAGCCTGGCACGTAGACGTCGACTGGCACGATGCGATCGCAACCGCGCACCACCGAGTAGGAATAGTGATAGTAGCCGCCGCCGTTGGCGCACGACCCCATCGAGATCACCCAGCGCGGTTCGGCCATCTGGTCGTAGACCTTGCGCAGCGCGGGCGCCATCTTGTTGCACAGCGTACCGGCCACGATCATCACGTCCGACTGACGCGGGCTAGGGCGGAACACCACGCCAAACCGGTCCAGATCGTAACGCGCCGCGCCGGCGTGCATCATTTCAACGGCACAGCACGCGAGGCCGAACGTCATCGGCCACAGCGAACCCGTGCGCGTCCAGTTGATGAGTTTGTCAGCCGTGGTGGTGACGAACCCTTCGCGCAAAACCCCTTCGATGCTCATATGCTTACCCTGAATCCTTCTGCAATGCTGCCAATGACGATGACGGTCTTATTCCCAGTCGAGCGCACCGCGCTTCCACAGGAAAACGAAACCGACGAGCAGTTCAAGCAGGAAACCCATCATGGAGATAAAGCCCACCCAGCCGATATCGCGCAGAGCAACGCCCCACGGAAACAGGAATGCCGTTTCAAGATCGAACAGGATGAAAAGGATGGCGACGAGATAGTAGCGCACATCAAACTTCATGCGCGCGTCTTCGAAAGCCTCGAAGCCGCACTCGTACGGAGAGAGTTTTTCGCTGTCGGGATTGTTGGGGCCGAGGAATTTACCGACGCCAATCAGGACCGCCCCAAGACCGCCACCTACCAGAAGAAATAGCAGGACGGGATAATAGGTTCCGAGGTTCAACTCTACCCTCTTTCGGTTAGTTCAAAGAACCGCTCTCGTCGATGGTGTGGGGACCGGAAAGCGGATGAACGGTGAGCACAAAATAAAATGCCAGCCAAAGCATAAACGCAAGGCTGGCATCGTAGAACTGTGGTGCCGACGGCGAGACTCGAACTCGCACAGCTTTCGCCACTACCCCCTCAAGATAGCGTGTCTACCAATTTCACCACGTCGGCATTCATAGTCTGCAATCCGCTGTCACTTACGAATCGCTTCAAGACCGCTATAGTAGCGCTCTTCCGCATTTTGTTCAATGCACAAATCGATTTTTTTTCAACTTTCTTTACAACGTATTACGTGTCACAAACGTACTGCGAATTACTTCGGCACGTCTTGCGGATTCGCTGCCGATGCCGGTGCCGGAGCACTTGTCGCAGCCGGCGCGGAGGCCGTTGCCGGTGCCGTTGCCGCAGGCAAATTACCAAGGACACCGATGTTTGCCGCCGGCTTGTACGAACCGAGATAAGTGAGGCCCAGCGTGGTCACGAAGAACACGGCAGCCAGTACAGCCGTGGTACGCGAGAGGAAGTTGGCAGAACCCGATGCGCCGAAGAGGCTACCCGACGAACCGCTGCCGAATGCCGCGCCCATGTCGGCGCCCTTGCCATGCTGCAACAACACCAGACCGATGATGCCCAGCGCGGAAAGCACCTGCACCACGATCAACAACGTTTTCAACAACCCCATCTGATCACCCGTAGAGAAGAATCCAATTCGTCCAGACAACCGCGCAAATTGATGCACCGCGTCATGACTTATTTCACGCCGTTACAACGAACGGCATTGACGTCAGCGCGACAGACCCGCCTCGCAAATCGCCAGAAAATCGACTGCCTTCAGTGCCGCACCGCCGATCAGACCACCATCGACGTCCGCCATCGAGAACAGCTCGGCCGCGTTATCCGGCTTCACACTGCCGCCATACAACACTGCCACCTCAGTTACCGCCTCGCCCTTCGCACGCAGCAACGAACGCAGATGCGCATGCACTTCCTGCGCTTGCGCCGACGTTGCCGTCTTGCCGGTGCCGATCGCCCAGACCGGCTCGTAAGCGACCACGATCTGCACGGCCTGCTCAAGCGTCAATGCCGCCAGCACGGTTTCAAGCTGACGCGACACCACGGCCATCGTCTCGCCTGCCTCGCGCTCTGCCAGCGTTTCACCGATGCACACGATCGGCGTCATGCCGGCGTCGAGCACGCGCAACGTCTTCGCGGCGACGCTCGCATCGGTCTCGCCGTGATACGCGCGGCGCTCCGAGTGCCCCACGATCACAAAGCGTGCGCCGAACTCGGCGATCATCTGCGCAGCCACTTCACCCGTGAAGGCACCGCTCACCTGCGCCGACACATCCTGCGCGCCGAAGCCGAGCACCTGCCCCGAGAGGCGGGTCTGGCATTGTGCGAGATAGGGGAACGGCACACAAACGGCGGCGGTCACGCCCGGTGCGCTCAGCACAGGCGAAGCCAGCAGGTCGCCCAGCAGCGCCTCATTGCCGGCCAGACTGCCGTGCAGTTTCCAATTGCCCACGACGAGCTTGCCAGCCTTGCGGCTAAGGGTGCGAGCCGAAGCTGCGGTACCAGTTGTCACGCCTTATCCCCCAATGCGTATGGACGAAAAACCTCTCATTCTAGTGCGTCCGGGGCATGGGGGTCAATTTCGACGGCTTTCCATCGAGCAAGACCGCATCAATTGGGATCTTGATGCGGTTTCTCCCGACAAATCACAACAAACGTGCTTACCAGGTCAGCACGATCTTGCCGACGTGCGTGCTTGTTTCCATCAATGCGTGGGCCTTGTCCGCCTGTTCGGCCGGAAACGTCTGATAAATCACCGGACGAATCTTGCCCGCCGCGAACAACGGCCACACCTTGTCGTGCAGGTTCTGGGCGATCGCCGCCTTGAACGCCACCGAGCGCGGGCGCAGCGTCGAGCCCGTCACCGTCAGACGGCGGCGCAGCAACGCGCCCATATCCAACGTCGCTTTGCTGCCGCCGAGCAGCGCGATGATCGCGATGCGACCGTCGAACGCCAGCGCCTGCACTTCGCGCGGCAGATAGTCGCCGCCCACCATGTCGAGCACGACGTCTACGCCGCGATCCTTGGTGAGTTCCTTCGTCACGGCGACGAAATCCTCGGTCTTGTAGTTGATACCACGCTCAGCACCCAGCGTTTCGCAGGCGCGCGCCTTATCGTCGGACCCGGCCGTCGCGAACACACGATGACCGAGCGCCACGGCCAACTGGATGGCCGTCACGCCGATACCGCTCGTGCCGCCCTGTACCAGCAGCGTTTCCTTCTCCCCCGCTTCCGTTTCGCCAAGACGTGCGCGATCGAACACATTGCTCCACACGGTGAAGAACGTTTCGGGCAACGACGCCGCCTCGACATCCGACAGCCCCTCCGGCACCGGCAGCACTTGCGCGAGCGGCGCGGCGCAGTACTCCGCGTAACCGCCGCCCTGCACCAGCGCACACACCCGCGAGCCGACCTTCAGGCCCCAGCGGTTGTCGGCGCCATCAAGCGCACCGTCCACGATCTCGCCCGCGACTTCCAGCCCCGGCAGATCCGACGCGCCGGGCGGCACCGGATACTGTCCGATGCGCTGGAGCACGTCCGGACGATTCACCCCTGCCGCACTCACCTTGATGAGCACTTCGCCCGGCTTGAGTTCGGGGCGTGGTCGCTCGGTGAGCTTGAGCACTTCGGGGGCGCCGTACTGGGTGATCTCGATGGCCTTCATCGTGTCTGTCCTCGGTTCTCGGAGCGGCGCCGCGTGGGTGCGGCGCCGCTCATCGTCATGGAATGCGATGGCGACGTGCGAGCACGCACCATCCGTATGAATAATGTCGAGCCGGTACCTTATCACCGACTGCGCAATCGCGTCGGCTGTCAATGCGGGTCGCGCGCCTCGACGAGAACATTCCGCATTTTCGGGACGTCGTCAGACCGGCACTTTCCCGCAACGCGAACGCGGCGCTCGATAACGCACGGCGGCACGACGATGCACCGACATAAAAACCCTTCGGGGAAGCCGCAAGACGACAGCACGACGGCGTCGCAACAGGAGATGTGACTGGCGCGCCGCAACGCTCATCGGGGAACGTTCGCGACGCGCCGGGTTGACCAGCAATCTGAGGGCTTGTCCTGCGCCTGCATCCCCTAGGCGACGCCCTCGCCCTCTTCGTCGATCAGCCCGTGCCGCACGGCGTAGCCGATCAGTTCCGCGCTATCGCCAAGCGCGAGCTTGTGCAGAATGTGCGCGACGTGAGACTCGACCGTGCGTCCGTTCAGATGCAACGCATGGGCGACCTCATTGACGGCCAGGCCGTCGACCAGCATATGAAACACTTCATTTTCACGCACCGACAGGCTGAGATGTCGCGCCTCGTCGTCGCGTACATCGGTTCTCGACCGCGTTTGCGGCCGCCGATGCGATGCTCGCGGCAAATCACGGCGCGCCCCGTCGCACCCCCCTGCGTCGGAAGCCGCCCGCGTGCCCGCACGGCCTCGTCCGCCTTCAAGTTTCATGCCCGCCTCCTCTGAGAAGACTTCCCACCACCCGAACCATCGGCGATATCGGACAGCCTGTGCATCGCCAACGACGGGCGTCGCTCATTGTGCGTCAGACAATTTGTGTTCGTAACTTCAGGGAAGATGATCGCCGCCGCACTTTCGATTGCCTGCGGCTAACGCGCGAGAGGCGACGCCGGTTGCCGGCCCCGTTGGATGGGAACACGTCGCCGCGACGCCATGCCGCCCCGGTGAGTGCCCGCTTACCTTCCGATGGCGCTTACCGAATGCGGCCGGAAGTGCCGGTCGCGTTTTCCCGGCTGAGGACGAAGCGCCCGCGTCCGCAGTGCTTGGCGTCGTACAGGGCGCGATCGGCGGCTTCTAACAGCATGTCGGACGTCCTGTCCTCGCCGCTCGGCACGATGGCCACGCCAACACATGCGCCGACCGAGACCTCGCCCACCGAGAGCATCATCGGTCGCGACGCCGCATCGAGAATCGCCATCGCCGCGCGCTCGACGTCGAGCAAATCCTGGACATCGCGCATGATCACGGCAAACTCGTCGCCACCGAAGCGGGCAATCACATCGCCTTCACGCACATTCGCGATCAGACGCTTCGCCAGACGCCGCAGGAGTTCATCGCCCAGCGCATGCCCCCAGGTATCGTTGACGACCTTGAATCGATCCAGATCGACGAACAGCAGTGCTTGCGCGCCCGCCCCCTCGCGCGCCCGGCGCACCGCGCCCGACAACGCTTGATCGAAGCCCTTGCGGTTGAGCAATCCCGTGAGGTGATCCGTATGCGACTCACGCCGCCAGCGCCGCTCGTTCGAGCGCTCCACCGAAATATCGCGCACAAACACGTGCACCCCGGCCAGCACGTTATGCGAGGCCCACTCCGGTTGATAGCTCACTTCGAAGCATCGATACGACGCATCTTCACCGAAGTCCCACACGAACGTCGCCGCTTCGCCCGCGAGCGCACGCGCCAGATGCGGCGCGAATTCGCGATACAGCGACGGTCCGAGCAACTCGCGCGCCGTGGCACCCAGAATGCGTTCGCGCGGACGCCGCAACCGCACCTCGCACGCCCGGTTCACGAAGGCGAAGCGCTCGCCGCCATCGAGGAACGCCACGAGATACGGCACCCGATCCGCGACCTCCTGCATGCGCCGCACGTTCGCGCGCGCCGCCTCGCGCGAGATCTCCAGCGCCTCGGTCCGGTCGCTCAGTTGCTGCATCATGGCGCGGAAGGTATTTGCGAGCGCGCCGATCTCGTCTGCCCGTTGCACGGGCAGTGACTGCATGGCGCGCATGTCGCCTGCGCTGCGCTCCACGAGGTCGCGCAGCGTGTCGAGCGGACGCAGCAGACGACGCGCGACCCACCACATCACGAGCGCGACGATCCCGATGGCGACAATCGCCAGCAGGAACACCTGACGTCGCACGCGCGAGATCGGGCTGAACGCCTCTGCGCCCGGCAGGACCGCCACGACGAACCACCCCGTCGTCGCCATCGGTGCGCGGGCCACCAGCGGCAGCATATGCACGATGTCGTTCGAATCGCCGTCGCGCACGCCACACAACGTCTGCGATGGCCCGACGGCCGTCAGAATCTTCGCAACGTCGACCTGAATGACGTACCTCGGTGGATTTTCGTTCGAGATGAGGCAATAACGCCCGGTCTCGCCGACACTATTGCTCGCCAGATCGACGATGAAGTTCTGCCGCAGCAAGTTGATGGCGCCGCCCACGACGGCAATGACCTTGCCCTGCGCGTTTGTCACGGGCACGGCAAGCACGACACCCGGCGAGCGCGTGATCTTGCCGGCAATCACGCTGGACGCCGCCTGCGGCGCGCCGGCGAGCAACTGCCTGAAGTAGTCGCGATCGGCGATATTGATGGGCGTGTCGGGGAACGTCGAGTCGTAGAGCATGTGCCCGTCGGGCGCAGCCACGAACAACGTATTGAATGTCTCGGGCATCGACACCGAGAGTTTGGCGAACGTCTCGAACTGCGCGGGCGTCATGGTAGCGGGGTCGCCAATGTTGCGGGCCATGCGGTGGAGCGCAAGAAATTTGGAGCGCAACTTGTCGTCAAGCTGATCGGCGGCAAGTTTGACGTGCGTGTCGAGCTGCGCCTGCATCGCGCTTCGCAACTCGCCATAGACGAAGAACTCGATCCCGACGGCCAATCCAACGATCAATATCATCGAGACGAGTGCGGTCGCCGCTGCGACCCGTCCCTTCAACGACTTCACCATACTGGCCCGAACGAGAGTAACTTTTATCTTGCTTTTGCATATTTTTGCGAGAGCTTACCACCCAAAACGGCACGTTTTCGGGAAACTTGAGAAAAACTCGGCCCCTTCGTGTAACCGACTCACCGACATCGATGTGTGACATCTGCGTGGTATCCGCGCGGTATCGATAGGGATTGAGTAACGGAGGATGTCGAACCCGTCGTAAAATTGCGCATCCAACGCGCCACGATGGTGCGACCCGCCCGATCGACGATTTGACGCAGCGCCAGCCGCCGGCCCCATTGCCGCCCGCCGCGAGACGCATCCGACCGACGATTTGGCCGTATGCATCGTGACCCGACTCGCCCGACCCGAATTCATTCATGACGAGCACCCAAGCGACACCCGCCCCAGACGCATCGACTGCATCGACCGCATCGACGATTGCGCCCACGAATTCCGCTAACGCCGCGGCTCCGGCCATGACGCCGATGATGCAGCAGTACACCCGCATCAAGGCCGAGCATCCGAACATGCTCGTCTTCTATCGCATGGGCGACTTCTACGAGCTGTTCCACGACGACGCCGCCAAGGCCGCGCGCCTGCTCGACCTCACGCTGACCGCGCGCGGTCAGTCCGGCGGTCAGCCGATCCGCATGGCTGGCGTGCCGCATCACGCCGTGGAGCAATACCTCGCCAAACTGGTCAAGCTTGGCGAATCCGTCGCCATCTGCGAACAGATCGGTGACCCCGCCACCTCGAAAGGCCCCGTCGAGCGCAAAGTCGTTCGTATCGTGACGCCCGGCACGCTGACTGACGCCGCGCTGCTCAGCGACAAGGTCGACCAGTACCTTCTCGCCGTCCAGATGCCGCCCGCGCGACGCGCCAGTGAACGCGTCGCGGGGCTGGCATGGCTCTCGCTCGCGAGCGGCGAGTTGCGCCTGATGGAGGTCGCCGCAGACAAACTGCCGCGCGAACTCGAACGCATCCGCCCGGCCGAGACGCTCTTGCCCGACAGTGCGGTCGAAGCCTTCGCCGGGTTCTCGCTGGGAACCACCACGCGCGTGCCCGACTGGCACTTCGACATGGCGGCCGGCACACAACGCCTGCGCGACCAGCTCGGCGTGGCCAGCCTGACCGCTTTCGGGTGCGACGGGCTCGATCCGGCGCTGGGCGCGGCCGGTGCGCTCTTGCAGTACGCCGCGGCCACCCAAGGCCAATCGCTGCGCCATGTGCAAAGTCTGAATGTAGAGCGGGAAGCCGCCTATATTGGCCTCGACGCCGCAACGCGTCGCAACCTCGAACTGACCGAGACGCTGCGCGGCACCGAATCGCCCACGCTTCTCTCGCTGCTCGACACCTGCGGCACGACGATGGGCAGCCGCCTGATGCGTCACTGGCTGCACCATCCGATGCGCGATCAGGAAGTCCCGCAGTCGCGCCAACTGGCGATTGCCACACTGCTCGAAGGCCCTGGCGCCTGGCGCGCGCTCAACACCGAGCTGCGTCACGTGGCCGACGTGGAGCGCATTACGGCGCGACTGGCCTTGCTGACGGCGCGTCCGCGCGACCTCTCGAGCTTGCGCGACGCACTGCGCCGCCTGCCCGAGCTGCACACCACGCTGCGCGCCGTCGAGTCGCGCTCACCGCTGCTGGCGATCCTGCACGAGGATCTCGCGATTCCCGACGGCGCCCTCGCCCTGCTCACCGGCGCCGTTGCCGAGGAACCCGCAGCCATGGTGCGCGACGGCGGCGTCATCGCGCGTGGCCATGACGCCGAACTCGACGAGTTGCGCGACATCTCCGAGAACTGCGGTCAGTTCCTCGTCGATCTGGAAACGCGCGAACGCGCACGCACCGGCATCAACAATCTGCGGGTCGAGTTCAACAAGGTGCACGGCTTCTACATCGAAGTCACGCGCGGCCAGACCGACAAGGTGCCGGACGACTATCGCCGCCGCCAGACGCTGAAGAACGCCGAGCGCTACATCACGCCGGAACTCAAGACGTTCGAGGACAAGGCGCTGTCTGCCCAGGAACGCTCGCTCGCGCGTGAAAAGATGTTGTACGACGCGCTGCTGCAATCGCTGCTGCCGCACATTACCGAGTTCAAGCGTATCGCGCAGGCGCTCGCTCAGCTCGACGTGCTGGCCTCACTGGCCGAACGCGCCGAAACGCTCGGCTGGGTGAAGCCCGAACTGGTGCAGGACCGTGTGGTCGACATCCGTCAGGGCCGCCACCCGGTCGTCGAACAGCAGGTCGAGCGTTTTATCGCCAACGACTGCTCGCTGGGCGACCCTCGCCGCTTGCTGCTCATCACCGGCCCGAACATGGGCGGTAAGTCGACGTTCATGCGCCAGACGGCGCTGATCGCCCTGCTCGCGTACGTCGGCTGCTACGTGCCCGCCGAATCGGTGCGCCTCGGACCGCTCGACGCGATCTTCACACGCATCGGCGCCTCGGACGACCTCGCCGGCGGGCGCTCGACATTCATGGTCGAGATGACCGAATCGGCCGCGATCCTGCATACGGCCACCGATCAGAGTCTCGTGCTGATGGACGAGATCGGGCGCGGCACGTCGACGTTCGACGGCCTCGCGCTGGCATGGGCCATCGCCCGCCATCTGCTCGGCCACAACCGCTGCTATACGCTGTTCGCCACGCACTACTTCGAACTCACGCAGTTGCCCGACGAATTCCCGCAATGCGCGAACGTCCACCTGTCTGCAGTCGAACACGGCGAAGGCATCGTGTTTCTGCACGCCGTGCAGGATGGCCCGGCCAGCCAGAGCTACGGTTTGCAGGTCGCGCAACTCGCGGGGGTGCCGATGCCGGTCATTCGCGCGGCACGCAAGCATCTCGCCTTGCTCGAACAACAGGCGCTCGACCCCGCGGCACCGCAACTCGATCTCTTCGCCCCGCGCGCGGCCGTCGATACATTCAATGCGTTCGATGCATTTGAAGACGAGACCGAGAATTCGGACAATGCCGGTGCAGCTTCCGCGATCAGCGGGGGCGGCGATCGTACCGCAGCACTCGATCCGGCGGCCGAGGCGACACTTGCACGCCTGGCGCAGATCGATCCGGACGACCTGCGTCCGCGTGAAGCGCTGGATCTCCTCTACGAACTGCGAGGCCTGTTGAACGGCCGCACGAACGACTGACGTCACGCCAATGCCAAGCTTGCGTCGCCTGCATCGCCATCGCCCTGCGCCTGCCCCGGCTAGCGCTCGCACCGGTCTGCTGATCGCGTGCAGCGTGACGCTTGCGCTGGCGATCGCGGCCACGCAGGCGTTCGGTTCGCCGGCAAGCGCAAAACCTGCGAGAAAGGCGGCCGCGAAATCGCAGTCCAAGGCACCGGCGAAACCGCCGCCGTTCGAGTTCGCCGTGCTCGGCAACACGCCGCTCAACAGCACCGAAGTTCCGGTCGCGCGCAGCGTGCTGGCGAGCATCGGCGACAGCGATGCGGCATTCGTAGTCCACGCAGGCAATCTCAAGAACGTTGGCGAATCGTGCCGCGACGATCTCATCACCCAGCGCCTGAGTCTGCTCGCCAGTTCCCCCAAACCGATGATCTACGTGCCCGGCGCGAACGACTGGGCGGATTGCGAGCGGGCGTCGGACGGCAGCTACAACCCCGTGGAGCGGCTCGACTATCTGCGAGATCACGCCTTCGACGATGACGCCCTGCTCGGCCCGGGACCGGTCGGCTACGCACAGTTCGATCTCACACGGCAAAGCGACATGGCGCGCTTTCGCCAGTATCACGAGAACGTTCGATGGCTCTATCGCGGCGTGGTCTTCGTCGGCGTCAATCTGCCGGGCAACAACAATAACTACCGATCCGCCGGCGGCCGTAACGGCGAGTTCGAGGACCGCGTCATCGCCACGCGCGTGTGGTTGCAGCACGCACTCGTCTACGCCCAGCAGAAAGACGCCATCGGCATGGTCATCGTCGCGCAGGCCGATCCCGAGTTCGAACCCGTGCGCAGCAGCGGGCTTAAGGGCATCTTCTCGGACCGTAACGGACGTCGCGGCGTCGACGGCTACAAGGATTTCCGCACGCAATTGCAGCGACTGGCCGCGCGCTTCAAGGCACCGATTCTGCTGATCGACAGCGGCAAGACGATGCATCACACGCAACCGCTGCGTGATGCGCATGGCGCATTGGTGAAGTCGTTCACGCAGTTGAGCACCTACGGATCGCCCGCCGCAAACCGATGGGTTCGCGTAACCGTCGATCCCAGGAAGTCGCAGCTGTTCAGCTTCGAAAGCGCAACACTGCCAGCAAACAGTCCGACGGCACCGGCAGTCAATGGCCCTCGCCCCGGGAGCGCGGCCTCCGCATCTAGCCTCACATCGAACGTCCTGACGGGCGCAACGGGCACCGCAGCGTCTGCGCCACAAGCCACGCCTACGATGTCGGCTGCGCCTTATTCCGCCCTCTATCCGGCATCAGGACTCTCTACCAACAGTCCCGCAGTCAGCTCGGATCCGAATCAGGGCGTGATGCCGATCGGCCCGGCACTCCTGCCAAGCGCCGCGTCGCACGCCCCGACACGCGGCAAATAGGCGCCTCGAGCCTGTCGTGGAGCCGCGCACGACACCGGCACTCGAATCACGCTGTCGAGGGCAAAAAGGGCAAAAAGGGCAAACACAAAACACAAACGCCAGTCAGGCGCATCGTCATGTCACGATGCGCCTGACTGGCGCTCATGGTCCCTACAGTCCTGCTACGCTTCGCGATACGTCATACGACGTACCGCGTGAGACGCATCAGTGCAGCGTCGGGGCGTCGTCTTCGTCCTCGTCGACGATCTCGAGACCCGATGCGCCGTGCGCATGCTGGTGCTCGATTTCCTCTTCCGTGGCCTGACGCACGTCCGTCACCTTCAGTTCGAAGCGCAGTGCCATACCCGCGAGCGGATGGTTGCCGTCGAGCACGACCTTGTCTTCGGCAACGTCCGTCACCGTGTAGATGAACGTGTCGGCTTCCTCGTCGCCGTCTTCCGGCGTGCCTTCGAACTGCATGCCGACTTCGAGCGGTTCCGGGAAACGGCCACGCTCTTCGATCTTGATCAGCTCGGAATCGTAGTCGCCAAAGGCGTCCGTCGGTTCCAGTTGCAGTTGCGTTTCAAAGCCTACGTCCTGCCCGTCGAGCGCTTCCTCGATCTTGGGGAACGTGCCATCATAGCCGCCGTGCAGATAAACCATCGGCTCGGCGCCGCTTTCTTCGATCAGGTTGCCCTGAGCGTCCGACAACTTATAAGTCACCGAGACGACGGTATTCTTTTCGATCTTCATCAAACTCTCCGAAAAACAGCCCGCATTATACGCGCAGCCGTATGACAGCGCCCCGGCAGTGGCTGTATCGATTACATCGATTACGCATGACGACCTCTCGCAAGACATCGCCCAAGCGCGACAACCCGCCTCAAACGGCACCTTCATCGCTCCTCGGCGGCCTTGCTGCCGACGCGTTCATGAAGCGCTACTGGCACAAGCGCCCGCTGCTCATCCGGCAAGCCATTCCCGACTTCACTGCGCCGCTCTCGCGTGAAGCGCTGTTCGCGCTCGCGGCACAGGACGATGTGGAATCGCGTCTGATCAGCCATGCCCGCAAGCGCTGGCAGCTCGAACACGGCCCGTTCGACGCCGACGACTTACCGCCGCTCACCCGCAAGCAGTGGACGCTGCTCGTGCAGGGCGTGAATCTTCACGCACCGGCGATCGACGCACTCATGCAGCAGTTTCGCTTTATTCCCGACGCGCGTCTCGACGATGTGATGATCAGCTACGCGACCGACGGCGGCGGTGTCGGCCCACATCTCGATTCTTACGACGTGTTTCTGCTGCAAGCGCATGGCAAGCGTCGCTGGCGCATCGGGCCGCAGCGCGACACCACGTGGCTCGAAGACGTGCCGCTGCGCATCCTCAAACACTTCGAAGCCGAAGAAGAATGGGTGCTGGAACCGGGCGACATGCTGTACCTGCCTCCGGGCTACGCGCACGATGGCGTCGCCGAGGGCGAGTGCATGACATACTCCATTGGATTTCGCGCGCCGCTGGAGCAGGAGATGCTCCAGAACTTCCTGTACTACCTCGCCGAAAACGCAGCGGAACTGCCATTTGCGCGCCACTTCGCCGGTCGATATGCCGACCCGAAACAGCCCGCCGTCAAACATCCCGCCGCACTGCCCGATGCCATGATCGACACCTTGGTGACGCAACTCGAACGTGTGCGCTGGGGGCAAAAGGAAGTGGAGGATTTTCTCGGCCGTTGGCTGAGCGAACCGAAGTCGCACGTGTTTTTCGATCCGCCGGAAAAGCCGCTCGCGACGAGTCGTTTCGTGCAAGAAGCGTCGTCACGCGGATTGATGCTGTCGGCGAAGACGCAATTGTTGTATCGACGCAACCGATACTACGTCAACGGCGAACCGCTCGAAGTGCCCGTCAGCACGCGCGCAACGTTACGCGCGCTCGCCGATCGACGTACGCTGGATGCGAGCGAATGTGCGAATTTCGAGCAAAATAACCAAGAAATCGTTGAAATTCTGTACGATTGGTACGCTTCGGGATGGCTGCAACTCGGGGCGGACTCGAAGGCCATGCGAAAGTTGCGCGCTGTAAGGAAAAAAGCGGGGTAAATGCGCGAGTTTGACGTGACGCGTTGGGGAAAACCCAATATAATTTCTCGCCAAGCAGCTTGCATGACCAAGGGTAATCCTCAATTGCCAATGTCTCGCAATCGGCTTTGCGCTGGCAAGAGCGTATTACCGTAACTAATATTCAATTCGCTTGTCTTCTACCATAAAAGGACGTGATCATGAAGAAGTCTCTCCTCGTCGCTTCGTTGTTGGCTATCGCCCTGACCGCCTGCGGCAAGAAGGAAGAAGCCGCTGCTCCGGCTGCTGACGCTGCCGCTTCGGCTGCTACGGCTGCTTCGGACGCTGCTTCGGCTGCTGGCGCTGCTGCTGATTCGGCTGCTTCGGCTGCTGGCGCTGCTGCTGACACGGCCGCTTCGGCTGCTGGTGCTGCTGCTGACGCCGTTGCTTCGGCTGCTGACGCTGCTGCCAGCAAGTAAGCTCTCGCTGCCGCAAGGCAGTTGAGCAAAAAAAGCCGGTCTTACGACCGGCTTTTTTACGTCTGTACGTTTTGCAGACACCACACAGCGCCGGCTGGACCCGACTCCCTCGTGAGGGGCGTCGCACACAGCGTTAGCACGTCAACCAGTCGAATCCCCCCGCCTGCGTAGCGACCAGGATCTCCGTCGCCTCCGCGCCGATCACCGCCGACATCGCTGCCATCGCCAGATCAGGTGTGTTGTTCTGCTCGCTCAGATGCGCGCAGATGACGCGCTGAAGCTTCGCGCGATCGATGGCCCCGAGAATCTGCGCCGCCGCATCGTTCGCCAGATGGCCATACGTGCCACCGATACGCGCCTTGAGTGATGGCGGATATTTGCTGTTCGCCAGCATTTCGCGATCATGGTTGCACTCAAGCACCAACGCATCACAACCGCCGAGCGTGGCAATCAGATGCGCCGTGGGACACCCGGCATCCGTGAGCACGCCAAGACGCCGTGCGCCATCGGAAAACACGAACTGCAAAGGCTCGCGAGCGTCGTGAGGCACGGTGTAGGGATGCAGTTCGAGATTGCCGACAGCCAGCCGCTCATCGGAGCGACACCAGCGCACGAGCGCGTCGTCGCCCTCGCCCTTGAGCGTAGCGCCGACCTTGACGGCCTGCCCCGTTCCCCAGCTCATGATGAGCGGGATTCGATACTTGCGAGTGAGGGAGAGTGCACTGCCGATGTGATCGGCGTGTTCATGCGTGATGACGATGGCATCGAGCGACGCCACGTCGACCGAGCGCGCCGCCAGGCGACGCTCGACCTCTCGCATCGAGAAACCGCAATCGAGGAGAATGCGTGTCGTGGAGGCGCCTTCCGACGCCTCCACCAGCAGGGCATTACCTTCGCTGCCGCTGCCTAGACTGGCGAACCGCACGCCCCGCCTTAACGGAGCTGGTTGCCGATCACGCTGATGATCGTTTGCGCAATCTGCGAGTTGTCGACGTTACCCTTGTCGTCGAGCACCTGCACACGCGTCTGGCTGTCGCCACGACCTTGTACGTTGACGCTGTACTTCTTGGCCTTCTTCTGATCCTGCACTTCCTTCGCATGGAACAGGCTGTAGAAGAACCCGTTGTCTTTCGCCAGCGATGCCGGATCGACATAGCTCACGAAGTACAGGCCCTTCGCGCGATCGCGGTCGTCCACCGTGAAGTTGCCACGGTCGAGCGCCACGCCCACACGGCGCCATGCACGATCGAACGGCTCGTTGATGTCGAGGTAGGCGGCGTCTGCCGTCTTCACTACCTGCGCCGACGGACCGCTGGCCTTCGCGTTCTCAACCTGCGCCTTGGCCTGATCGGCCTGCGCACCGAAGCGCTGCATCAGCTTGGTCAGCATGATCGCTTCGAGGCCCGGATCGTTCGGTGCCGGCTCCCACTTGGTCGTGTCCTTCTGCGAATTCGTGAACACTTCCACCATGCGACGGTGCGTGATGTAGATGTCCGTGCCGCCGTTCGGGTCACGCTCGACACGCGTACGGAAACGATCGCGTTCGCCGGTCGAGTACAGACCATCGAGCACCTTGCCGAGCAAGTCGCGGATGATGTCCTGATTCAGCTTGGCGCGGTTCTCGGCCCAGTCGGTTTCCATCACGCCGGTATCCGACGAATCGATGGTCAGCACGAAACCGTTTTCCTGCCAGAATTCGCGCAGCGTCGGCCACAGATCGCCGGCCGGCTTCTGGATCACGAGCCAACGCTCGTTGCCATCGCGCACGACCTTCATGCCCGGCACCTCCGGCAGCACCGTGTCGGTCGGATTGGCAGCGACGACCTTCTGCTGACTCTCGTAGTTCGACAACGTGGCGGTGCCGCCCGGGCTCACATACTTGCGGTCGGTGGCCTGTACGTTCGTCAGATCCGGCGGAACGTCGAGCGAGGGGCCGGTCTTCGAGCTCTTGTAGTCGACCTTGTCGGACGACAGGGCGCTCGACAGGGAGCTACAACCGGCAACGAGGGCCAACGAGGCAATAGCGGCCCATGCCAGCACGGGACGAGCTACGGAATTACTGACGATTCGTTTCATGAGTCGCAAAAAAAGGGTGGGCAATCGAACCCGGGTGCCTGAACGACAGCTTAAGCAACAGCAATGTTGGCCGACTTGAGGGCTTTGAGCACCGTGTCCTGATACGGTTGCGCCAGCGGCGTGAGCGGCAGGCGGATGCCCGACGCGATCATGCCCATCTTTTGCAGCGCCCATTTCACGGGGATCGGATTGGCTTCGACGAACATGGCGCGATGCAGTTCGAACAACTTGAACTGCAATTCACGTGCCTTGGCCACATCACCGGCCAGCGCCGCCGCGCACAACTCGTGCATCGCACGCGGGGCCACGTTGGCGGTGACCGAGATATTACCCTGACCGCCCATGAGCATGAGCGCAACAGCCGTCAGGTCGTCGCCGCTATACACGGCGAAGCTCTTCGGGGCGCGCCGGATCAGGTCGATACCACGATCCAGATTGCCCGTGGCGTCTTTCACGCCGATGATGCCGGGCACTTCGGCCAGACGCAGCAGCGTTTCGTTGCTGGCATCCGCCACGGTACGGCCGGGCACATTATAGAGGATGACCGGAAGCTCACCGGCTTCGGCAATGGCGCGGAAGTGTTGATACTGGCCTTCCTGCGTCGGCTTGTTGTAGTAAGGCACGACCTGCAACGAAGCGTCGGCGCCAACCTTCTTTGCATGCTTGGTCAGCTCGATAGCCTCGGCCGTCGAATTCCCGCCGGTGCCGGCAATCACGTGCACCTTGCGCCCGCGCGACTGGCCGGCTTCCGCCGTTTGCTTGACCGCGATCTCGATGAGTTCGCAGTGCTCTTCGACGTTGACCGTCGGCGATTCGCCCGACGTGCCGACGATGACGATACCGTCCGTGCCTTCGTCGACGTGCCAGTTGATCAGGTTACGCAGTGCTTCACGGTCAAGACTGCCGTCCTCTGCCATCGGCGTGACAATCGCGACGATACTGCCTTGAATCGGAGTTTGGGTAGTCATGTTTGATCGAACAATTCAGCGATAAGGGTGGATTGTAGCGGATTACGCTGTCGCCTCGTACAGCGCGGCAGTCCCGGGGTTTTCCCCGGGGGTGGACGCACGCGTCGCACACAGCCGCTGCACACACGCCGCGCGCGGCGCCGGCAACGTGACATCTTCGAAACCCGCAACCCGCAGCCCCGCCTCACGTGCCACGTCGAGCAACTCGCCCGGCGCCAGCAGGAACAGCGGATTGGACGGTTTCCCGTACCTTTCGTTTCCTTGGGCAAAGGTTTCGTAAATCAGGACACCGCCCGGCGCCACACTAGCGGCAATACGCGCGAGCAACGGTCGGTGGAGATAGTTTGTGACGATGACGGTGTCGAACGTCGCGTCCGCAGGTAACGGCCACGGAGCCCCTTCCAGGTCCGCAGACACCGTCGTGACGCCCGCCAGCGTTGACATCGTGGCAAGCGCCGCCTCGTCACGATCGATTGCGGTGACGTTCACGCCACGCGACGCGAGCCAGCGCGAGTGACGCCCATGCCCGCACGCCACATCAAGCGCACGGGTGCCAGGCGCAATCAGATGCGCCCAGCGCATCAGCCACGGCGATGGAGCGCCGGTGCCGTGCATCACATCAGGGACGACAACGCCCGTCATGAGTACTGAAGCCCCATGGCCTCACGCACATCGCGCATGATTTCCTGCGCCGATTTACGGGCCTTCTCGCAGCCGTCGGCCACAATGGCGCGCAGCAGCGACGGATCGTCCATGTACTTCTGTGCGCGTTCGAGCATTGGTTGCTGCTCGCGCAAAATGCCTTCGATGACCGGTTGCTTGCATTCGATGCAGCCGATACCGGCGCTGCGGCACCCGGCCTGGACCCACTCACGCGTATCGTCATCGCTGTAGACCTGATGCAGTTGCCACACCGGGCACTTGTCGGGGTCGCCCGCATCGGTGCGACGCACGCGCGCCGGATCCGTCGGCATGGTGCGCACCTTCTTGGTGATCGATTCGGCGTCTTCGCGCAGGCCAATGGTGTTGTTGTAAGACTTCGACATCTTCTGGCCGTCGAGGCCGGGCATGCGCGAGGCTGGTGTGAGCAGCGCCTGCGGCTCGACCAGAATCAGCTTGCGCGCGCCTTCGAGGTAACCGAAGAGGCGCTCACGATCCCCCATCGACAGCGATTGCGACTCGGAGAGCATGGCGCGCGCCTGTTCGAGCGCCTCGTCATCGCCCTTCTCCTGATACGCGTTACGCAACTCCAGATAGAGCTTCGAGCGCTTGCCGCCGAGCTTGCGTGCAGCCGCCAGCGCCTTCTCTTCGAAACCCGCTTCGCGGCCGTAGAGATAGTTGAAGCGGCGCGCGATCTCGCGCGTCATTTCGACGTGCGGCACCTGATCCTCGCCCACCGGCACATGCAACGCGCGATACAGCAGAATGTCGGCGGCCATGAGCACCGGATAGCCCAGGAAGCCGTACGTCGACAGATCCTTTTCCTTGAGCTTCTCGATCTGTTCCTTGTAAGTCGGCACGCGTTCGAGCCAGCCCAGCGGCGTGCTCATGCCGATGAGCAACGCCAGTTCGGCATGCTCAGGCACCTTGCTCTGGATGAAGAGCGTGGCCTGATTCGGATCGATCCCTGCGGCCAGCCAGTCGATCAGTACGTCCCATACGTTCTGCTCGATGACTTCCGGCGTTTCGTAATGCGTGGTGAGGGCATGCCAGTCGACCACGCAGAAGTAGCACGGATACTCCGACTGGAGCTGAATCCAGTTCTTGAGCACGCCGTGATAATGGCCCAGATGCAAACGACCGGTCGGTCGCATGCCGGAAAAAACGCGTTCGGGGTACATGGTCTAGTTATAGTGTGCAAAAACTTCAGGAAACCAGCGACAGCAACGGCGTGAGCATCCAGACGATCAGGTCACGCCCCCACTGGATCAGCGGCCAGAGCCACACACGGCCAAGCACACCGCTGACGACCAGCGCCATCACGATGAAAAAGCCGTAGGGTTCTACGCGCGAAAGCGTATAGGCTGCGCGCGCCGGCAGCAGCGACACCAGCACGCGTCCGCCATCGAGCGGCGGCACCGGGAACAGGTTGAACATACACATCACGAGGTTCACCACGAGACCGGCCTGCGCCATCATCATGAAGAACGGCTCGCGAACGCCCGCGATTTGCAGCCCGACCCCAACCACGGCCCAGAGAATCGCTTGCACGAAGTTGCAGAGCGGCCCGGCCAGCGCGACCCAGATCGTGTCGACGCGCGGATTACGCAAGCTGCCGAACGCCACGGGCACCGGTTTGGCGTAGCCGAACAGGAATGCGCCGCTGGTCATGAAATAGAGCGCCAACGGCACGAGAATCGTGCCGATCGGGTCGATGTGCTTGAGGGGATTGAGCGTCACGCGCCCCATCAGGAACGCAGTGGGATCGCCGAAGTGCTTCGCGACATAGCCGTGGGCGGCCTCGTGCAATGTAATCGCAAAGAGGACGGGGAGCGCGTAGACCGCAATGGTCTGGATCAGGTCAGCATTCATAGCCGGCTATTGTAACAAGCAGACCTGCACGCCAGTATTACCCTCCCTTACAAAGATTCGGGCGCCCGCGAAGGCGAGCATGCGCCGCTTCCCATTCACCGCGCCCAATGGGTTCAGGACAGTCCGAACGGCGCCAGCGATCCGCGACCGCGACGCAGCACTTCCGGCGGCGTCACCGTCAGATCGACCACCGTCGACGGCTCCTTGGGACACGCACCGCCGTCGATCACGAGATCCAGCTGCTTTTCGAGCCGCTCGCGAATCTCCTCCGGGTCGTTCAGCGGCTCGGTTTCATCCGGCAGGATCAACGTCGTGGCCAGTAACGGCTGCCCGAGTTCTTCGAGCAACGCCAGCGTGATCGCGTGCTCCGGCACGCGCAGACCGATCGTCTTTCGCGACGGATGCGAGAGGCGCCGCGGCACTTCTTTCGTCGCTTCAAGAATGAAGACGTACGGCCCCGGCGTCGTGGCCTTGATCAACCGGTACTGCCGGTTGTCGACGATGGCGAACTCAGCCAGCTCGGACAGATCGCGCACGAGCAACGAGAGCATCTGCTTCTCGTCGAGCCCGCGAATGCGACGCAAGCGCTCTACGGCATGCTTGTCGTCGATGTGACACGCGATCGCATAGCTCGAATCGGTCGGCAACGCCACGATGCCGCCCTTGTCGATAATCTGTACGGCTTGCTTGATGAGACGTGACTGAGGATTTTCCGGGTGAATCTGGAAGAATTGCGACATGTTGTCGGAGAGTTACTGCCAGCGGCTCCAGACCGGTGTGAGATCGTCGGGCAACGCAGGCAACTTGCCGAGCAGCGCGCGGCTCTCGGTCGGTCCATGGAAATCCGAGCCGCGCGAGGCCAGAAAACCGTATTGACGCGCGACATCGGCATACTCTCGGTACTGATCCGGCGTATGACTGCCGGTGACCACTTCGATGGCTTCGCCACCCAGATCACGGAACTGATCGAACAACGCCCCGAATTCGAGCGGCGTGAACTTATACCGGCCCGGGTGCGCCACGACCGCAATGCCGCCCGCGCCCCGAATCCACTTGACGGATTCTTCGAGCGTAGCCCATCGATGCGGCACATAACCGGGACGGCCTTCCGAAAGGTACTTCGCAAACACGTCGGAGACCGACGCGCATTTGCCGATGTCCACCAGAAACCGTGCGAAGTGCGTGCGAGAAATCAAGTCGGGATTACCGACAAAGCGCAACGCCCCTTCATAGGCCCCAGGGATACCGGCCGCGGCCAACTGCTCGCTCATCAGTTGCGCCCGCGCTGCCCGGCCGCCGCGCGTTGCCGCGAGGCCATCGATCAGCGTGGGATTATCGGGATCGATATTCAATCCGACGATGTGCACCGTGCGGTTCGCCCACGTAATCGAAATCTCGACGCCGCCGACATAGCGCATGCCCAGCGCTTCGGCCGCCGCACGTGCTTCGCGTTGCCCGCCGATCTCGTCGTGATCCGTCAGCGCCCATAGGTCGACGCCGGCCTCGAAAGCGACCTGCGCCACTTCGGACGGCGACAGCGTGCCGTCCGACACCTTGGAATGACAATGAAGATCCGCGTTGAGCATGATGAGCCGCCGGGTGAGGGTGCCGTGGCATCGCAAAGACTTCTGGCCCGTCCGACACCGGCGTATGACGTGGTAATGACGCCTTCATTCTACCGCTCAAGTGCACGCGACGCGAGTTGCCTGCAATGACGGCCCCGCCTCACGCCAAGGCTGGCCTAGCAATCGACTGACGGGCGCCGCACTCCCCCACGCATCGCGGCACATCACATCACTTCACAGCACTTCCCGATCAATCGCGGCAAAACGCCTCGATGAGGCGTGCGACGGCTTCCGGCTGATCGTGATGCAACATATGACCGGCATCGGCCACGAACGCTTGCGTCAAATTCGGAAAGACCTCGAAACGCTCGCGGAAGACATCCTTACCCTGCGCCCCGGCGAAATGCTGGAGCACATCCGAATCCGTCGCTTCGACGTTCAGCACCGGGGCGCTTACGTTGCCCCACACCGCCATCGCTTCGTCCAGCCGATAGGGATAGGGATTCGCGATCTTGTGCGCGGCATCGGCAAGCAAATGCCATTGCCCGTCGCGCTCCTGACGGGCCCAGCGCTGCGCCAGCCATTCCGCCCGCTCGGGCGTGAGGCGCGGGTTCGTCTTGCGCAAACGCGCCGCCACGTCGGCGAGCGATGCATACGGGCGCAGCGTCGGCACCGTCTGAATGTCGTCGAGCCAGCGGCTGAGTTGACGGATCGCCGCTGTCGGCGCCGAAGGTGGCAGGCCGAAGCCCTCCAGATTCACGAGACGTCGCACACGCGCCGGCCGCACGCCTGCGTACAGACACGCCGCGTTGCCGCCCATGCTGTGGCCGATCAGGTTGATGGCTTCACCGGGCTCCGTGTAGACGTCGAGCAAGGCGTCGAGATCGGCGAGATAGTCCGGGAACCAGTAGCTGCCTGCGCGCCCGTCCGCGACTGGCCAGTCGGTGAGGCCGAAGCCCCGCCAGTCCGGCGCGAGCACATGCCAGCGTTGGGCGAGCGTCTGCGCAACGAAGTGGAACGAGGCCGACACATCCATCCAGCCATGGAGGGCAAACAGTTTCGGTGCGCCGGGCGTGCCCCACTGGCGGACATGGTGGCGCAGGCCGCGCACCGTCAGGAACTCGGATCGGGAATCGATCATGATGCGGGCAGACGATGAAGATCTGAACGATTGAGGAACGTCGAGTATATCGGTCGCTGTCGACACCCCGGTAGCCGCGTCAAAAACGGCCCCTGCGAGGACGGCGGCGACTCGTCGCTCGCGTTGTGCCTGATACATCCCTACGTCCGAACGTCGACAACATCACGTCGACGGAAGGGCCCCAGACGCATGGACGCCCGGCCGACGGTGTCAGCCCGATTGGGTCACCGTCATTCCCCTGCCTGAAGCGCGGCCAGTTCGGCGTCGTCGAAACCCGCCGCCCGGCGCGCCTCGAGATTGAACGGCCCTCTCAGACGCGGCGCACCGTACTGGGTCGCCAGCCGGGCATAGGTCTCGACAGGCTCGCATCCGGCGCGCTCGCAGCCCCAGCGGTACCAGCGATTGCCGACGGCCACATGGCCGATTTCGTCGCGCAGGATGATATCGAGAATGGCAGCTCCCGCCTTGTCGCCTGCACTGGAGAGCTTCGCCTTGATGGGCGGGCTGGCGTCGAGCCCGCGTGCCTCCAGCGTGCGCGGCACGAGGGCGAGACGGGCCAGCCAGTCGCCGGACGTGCGACGCGCCATGTCCCAGAGACCGTCGTGCGCGGGGAAACACCCGTAGACGTACGTGTCGCCCAGCGTCTTCAGATGCGCGGCCAGTAACGAGAAGTGGTAGGCCTCTTCCGCCGCGACCTGAAGCCAGTCGTCGTAGTACTCGGCGGGCAGCGCATCGAAACGCCACAAGGCGTCGAGCGCCAGATTGATCGCATTGAATTCGATGTGCGCGAGCGCGTGCAGCAAGGCAGCGCGCCCTTCTACCGTCGTCACGGCGCGCTGCTTCAACTCGCGCGGAGATACCAGCGCCGGTGCCGCGGGACGCCCCGGAATCCCCTCGTCTGCCACGCCGTCGGCTGCCTGCACAAACCGGCGTGCCGGATACCAGAATGCGCCGCCGCCACGCACAGCGTCTCGAAGCGCCGTGACGCCTGCGGCTTTCTCGTACGGATCGCAAACGCGCAGCAACTCGAGCGCGCGCGCCCGCGCACAGGACGGGAAGACGGTTGACGTGTCGGATGCGTCGCCCGCATCAGATACGTCGGCGGGGGAAGCGTGGGAAGGCTCGCCGACGGCGATGCTGCGAAGGCCAGGTTCGGCGCCGGGCGTAGGAGTGAAATCGACCATGACGTTACAATAGCGGTTTCGTCGATTTTAACCGCGAACCAAAGCCGCTATGCCGATCTATAAACTTGGAGACAAGACCCCGCAGATCCACGAGAGTGCTTTCGTGGCCGACACTGCCACCATCATTGGCGAGGTGGTGCTCGCCGAGAACAGCAGCGTATGGCCGGGGGTGGCGATTCGCGGCGACAACGAGCCGATCAAGATCGGCATGGGCACCAATGTGCAGGAAGGCGCGGTGCTGCATGCCGATCCGGGTTATCCGCTGACGCTGGCCAATGGGGTGAGCATCGGCCATCAGGCCATGCTGCACGGCTGCACGGTCGGCGAGAATTCGCTGATCGGCATTCAGGCGGTGCTGCTCAACGGCGCCGTCATCGGCCGCGACAGCCTCGTGGGCGCAGGTGCGCTGGTGACCGAACGCAAGACGTTCCCGGACCGCTCGCTGATCCTCGGCGTGCCGGCCAAGGTCGTGCGCGAACTGACGGACGAAGAAGTCGCCACCCTCAAGCGCAACGCCGACACGTATGCAACGCGCCGGCAGGTATTCAAGGAACAGCTGGTGCGCATCGGCTGAACGCACGACCGGCAAGCGTTGCACGCCAGTCGTCCGGCGTGCGGAACGTCGCTGCCGGTGTGTTGAAAATGCGGCGCGCGCCCCCAGATATTGCAGCATTGACGCGCCAAACTTCGGCTTGTGTGCCATGCCGGGCTCGCAGGAATGCGTGCAAGACGAGCGAATTGTCTGATTTTCGTGCGTAAACCGTGTAAATCGGACTCACCGCACGTCTTGCGCCCTCCCGCCTTGCCGGATCGCCTGCCACACCGACCGCCGTTGCCGCATTTTTCAGGAATTCGACCGTGTCCGACCAACTTCAGAAATTCATGTTCGACGCCGCCCCCGTGCGCGGCGAGTACGTCAGCCTCGACGCCACCTGGCGCGCCGTGCTGGATCGTCACGACTACCCGCTGGCCGTTCGCCATCTGCTGGGCGAAATGATGGCCGCCGCCGCCCTGCTCACCGCCAACGTCAAGTTTGATGGCGCGCTGATCCTGCAATTGAAGGGGGACGGCCCCGTCAGCATGGTCGTCGTCGAATGCAATGCCGACCTCACCATGCGCGCCACGGCCAAGTACAGCGGCGAGATCCCCGAAGACGGCACACTCAAGTCGCTTCTCAACGTCAATGGCCGTGCACACTTCGCCATCACGCTCGATCCCCGCGTCAAGCAGCCGGGGCAGCAGCCGTACCAAGGCGTGGTGCCGCTCTCGGACGAGCATGGTCCGCTGCCTGACATGGCGTCGGTCCTCGAACACTACATGCACCATTCGGAGCAGTTGGACACGCGCCTGTGGCTGGCCTCGGACGACAACCACGCCGTGGGTATCCTGCTGCAAAAGCTGCCGGGCCACGGCGGCACGGCGGGTAGCGGCGCCGAACACGCGCCCGAAGAAGACGAGGACACGTGGAACCGCGTTTGCCAACTGGCCAACACGCTCAAGCGCGACGAAATGCTGAGCACCGACCGTGAAACGATGCTGCATCGCCTGTTCTGGGAAGAAACGGTGCGCGTCTTCGACCCGCTGCCGACGGCGTTTCGCTGCACTTGCTCGCGTGAACGCGTCACCAATATGCTGCGCACGTTGGGCGAAGCGGAAGTCATGAGCGTATTCGACGAGCGTCCGAACGTGGAAGTGGCATGCGAGTTCTGCCGCCAGACGTATCACTTCGACAAGGTCGATGCGGCGCAACTCTTTACGGAACAACCGCACGCTGCACCGGCAGGCCAGCATTGATATCGGATCACTGGGAAATCATCGGTGCACGGAACCGTCCGGCGCGCCGATGACTCTCAGTTGGCATCCGGTGAGATGCCGCGCGTCGGCGCTGCGTCTGCCACCACTGCCTGACGCTACTGCTGCCCTGCTACGGGCTTTACGGGTTATCGCACCATGTCCCGAATTGCTGCCAATCCTGCCGCCCCCACGACTCACGCCGTCCAGGCGATTGCGCTTCCGAGCCAGGATAACGCTTCACCGGCGGGGCGTCGCGGCGCCGCGTGGGGCCCTCCAATGCGATCGCTGGCAGGCGTGTTCAGCCTCTTCGCGCTAACGCTCGCTGCCGGATGCGCCCAGTTGCAATTACCTCCGCCAGACGCACCGGTCGCACGCCTGCCGCAATCGCAGGACGGGCAAAACACGGCACCGGGCGCCATGACCGACACCCAGAAGCAGGATCTCACGCGCCTGAACAAGCGCATCTACGACGAACAGGAAACCGCCATCGAGCGCGAGCGTGCGCAACGCGCCTACGAAGATGCCCTTCGCAGCTACAACAGCAATGCCTACTTCTATGGCGGCTGGGGAAGCCCCGGCTGGTACGGGCCGGGTTGGTACGGCCCGGGATGGTATGGCCCTGGCTGGTACGGCGGCCCTCGCTCGTCTGTGGGTGTCAGCGTCGGCTTCTGATGGATCGCATGACGTAACTGCGTTGTGTGGCCAGCGTGGAACAGCAAAACACCTGACCTGTGATGCCCGCATCTGTGCCACCGGCACCCCATAAAAAATGCCGCGTCGATTCGCATCGAAGCGGCATTTTCGTTCTGGCTGAATGGCGGGCGATTGCCCTCTGGGAAGGCACGCCATTCTTGTCCTGCATGACATCGGCAACGGATCACCCGCGATAGCGGACCGTCTCGAACAACAGTCAACGACGATCAGTGGTGCTGCGCCTTGTGAGCCGACTGCGCCTTGCTCTTCGTTTGCGACGGCGGCGGTGGCGGCGCAGACGCGACGGTCTTGTGCGCCGGTTCGGTCGAGGACACTAGCGGCGCATCGGCACCGGAAGCACCCTGCGGTGCACTTGCACCCTCCGCACCGACGAATTGCACGAACAATTCGCCGTCCTTGACCATCCCCAGTTCGAAACGAGCGCGCTCTTCGATCGCTGCCGTGCCGTCCTGCAAGTCCTGCACTTCGCCGGCCAGACGATCGTTACGTTCTTTCAACTGCTCGTTCTTCTGCTGTTCGGCGCTCAATTCGTCGCGCAGTTCGTGCACGTACAACCAGCCACCGTGGCCGAACCAGAGCGGATACTGGATGACTACCAAGAGCAGCACCAGTACCAAGGTCACCATTCGCATGCTTTCGCCTGGCAAGAATTCCGGGAAGCGGGCCGCAACAACCTGAGTCGCAAATCAACTTCCCGGGGAAACGGAATTAGCGCAGATTGTAGAACGTTTCCTTGCCCGGATACGAAGCGATATCGCCGAGATCTTCTTCGATACGAAGCAGCTGGTTGTACTTGGCGATACGGTCGCTACGCGAGAGCGAACCGGTCTTGATCTGACCGGCGTTGGTGCCCACGGCGATATCGGCGATCGTCGAGTCTTCGGTTTCGCCCGAACGGTGCGAGACCACGGCCGTGTAGCCGGCGCGCTTGGCCATTTCGATGGCGGCGAACGTCTCGGTCAGGGTACCGATCTGGTTGATCTTGATGAGGATCGAGTTGGCCACGCCTTGCTCGATACCTTGCTTCAGGATCTTAGTGTTGGTGACGAACAGGTCGTCGCCGACCAGTTGCACCTTCTTGCCCAGCTTGTCCGTCAGGATTTTCCAGCCGGCCCAGTCGTCTTCCGACATGCCGTCTTCGATCGAGACAATCGGGAACTTGTCGCACAGGTTGGCGAGGTAGTCGGCGAACTCTTCCGAGCTCAGCGACAGGCCTTCACCGGCCAGTTCGTACTTGCCGTTCTTGTAGAACTCGGTCGACGCGCAGTCCAGCGCGAGCAGCACGTCGTCGCCCAGGCGGTAGCCGGCCTTTTCGACGGCTTCCTGAATGGTCGCGAGGCACTGTTCGTTCGACTCGAAGTTCGGCGCGAAACCGCCTTCGTCGCCCACGGCCGTGCTCCAGCCCTTCTCGGCGATCAGCGACTTGAGTGCGTGGAAGATTTCGGTGCCGCAGCGCAGCGCTTCACGGAAGCTCGACTGACCGACCGGCATCACCATGAATTCCTGGATGTCCAGGCTGTTGTTGGCGTGTGCGCCGCCGTTGACGATGTTCATCATCGGCACCGGCATTTGCATGGCGCCCGAACCGCCGAAGTAGCGATACAGCGGCAGGCCGGCTTCTTCAGCAGCCGCCTTGGCAACGGCCATCGACACAGCCAGCATGGCGTTGGCGCCGAGGCGCGACTTGTTGTCGGTGCCGTCGAGTTCGATGAGGGTCTTGTCCAGGAAGGCCTGTTCGGCAGCATCCAGGCCCATGATCGCTTCCGAAATTTCGGTATTGATGTGCTCGACAGCCTTTTGCACACCCTTGCCGAGGTAACGCGACTTGTCGCCGTCACGCAGTTCGATCGCTTCACGCGAACCGGTCGACGCGCCCGACGGCACTGCCGCGCGGCCCATCACGCCCGACTCCAGCAGCACGTCGCACTCGACCGTCGGATTGCCGCGCGAGTCCAGCACTTCGCGCCCGATGATATCTACGATTGCACTCATGTATTCCTCGGTATCTATAAGACAAAAACGCTAAAGGGAACCTGCTTCGCGCCGCGATCCTGCCGATCACCTGCCGCTACCACGCCGGGCGCTGAACGTGAATCGGCAGCGCGCCGCATCCTGACGTGGATCGCGATGCTGCGCGTCGTGCGCGCGCACCGGCTGGACAGTACGTAGACGGGGGAACAACGGCGCCTCGAAATGAGGCACGGCGGCCTGTGGGATGACATCGATGTCGACGGTGCGCTCGGCGTGCGGCACGCGGGCATCTCCTCGGGGACTCGCCCTTGCGGCGGTCGCTCGCGACCGCTGCGCGACAAGCTTAACGACTCGACGCCATGCTGCCAAGGCGTCTGACCGCTATACCCGTCCTGTGGGCGTACAAATAGTGGCCCCAGGACGGTGTGTCTCATTTCAGTTGAAATTATTTTCCAGGAACTGCCCCTGCTTCACCGCCGCATCAATGGTCTTGAGCGTGGTGAGCAGCTCGCGCATGCGGCCGAGCGGCACGGCGTTGGGACCGTCCGAGAGTGCGCAGGCCGGATCCGGGTGCGTCTCCATGAACAGGCCCGACACGCCCACGGCCACTGCAGCACGCGAGAGCACCGGCACGAACTCGCGCTGACCGCCCGAGCTGGTGCCCTGCCCGCCGGGCAACTGCACGGAGTGCGTGGCGTCGAACACGACCGGCGCACCGGTCTCGCGCATGATCGCCAGCGAGCGCATGTCCGAGACCAGATTGTTGTAGCCGAACGAAACGCCGCGCTCGCAAGCCATGAACACGTCATCGGGCAGACCGGCTTCGCGCGCAGCGTCGCGGGCCTTGTCGATGACATTGATCATGTCGTGCGGCGCGAGAAACTGCCCCTTCTTGATGTTCACCGGCTTGCCCGACTGGGCGCAGGCACGAATGAAATCGGTCTGACGGCACAGGAAAGCCGGCGTCTGGAGCACGTCGACGATGGGCGCGGCAACCGCCACGTCCTCTTCGGTGTGCACGTCCGTGAGGACCGGCACGCCGAGCTGGCGACGCACTTCCGCGAGGATCTTCAGACCCTGCTCACGGCCGGGGCCGCGATACGACTTGCCCGAACTACGATTCGCCTTGTCGAACGACGACTTGTAGATGAACGGAATGCCGAGCGCGCTCGTGATTTCCTTGAGCTGCCCCGCGACGTCGATCGTCATTTGCTCCGATTCGACGACGCAGGTACCCGCGATCAGGAAAAACGGCTTGTCCAGGCCAACATCGAAACCGCACAGTTTCATGGGAACTCCTTGTCTCTCGCTCGCTGCGCGTCTCAGGCGGCCTTCTTGCGCGCCTGCTGACCTGCCAGCGCCGCTTCAACGTATGCCTTGAAGAGCGGATGGCCGTCGCGCGGCGTCGAGGTGAACTCGGGGTGGAACTGAACGCCCACGAACCACGGGTGCACCTGCTGCGGCAACTCCATCATCTCCGGCAGGTTCTCGGTCGGCGTACGCGCCGAGATCACCAGACCAGCGGCTTCGAGCTGCGGCACGTAGTGATTGTTGACTTCGTAACGATGGCGGTGACGTTCGTTCACCGTATCGCCGTAAATGCGCGAAGCCAGCGTTTCGGTCTTGATCGGCACACGTTGCGAACCAAGGCGCATCGTGCCGCCCAGATCCGAATCTTCCGTACGTTGTTCGACCTTGCCGTCACGGTCTTGCCACTCAGTGATGAGGGCGACCACCGGATGCGGCGTCGACGGCTCGAATTCCGTGCTGTTCGCTTCGGCCAGATTGGCAACGTCGCGCGCGAATTCGATCACGGCCAGTTGCATACCGAGGCAGATGCCCAGGTACGGCACACGGTTTTCGCGGGCGTAACGAATCGCCTTGATCTTGCCTTCGGTGCCGCGACGGCCGAAACCGCCCGGCACGAGGATGGCGTCCAGATGCTTGAGCGCATCGGTGCCGTCCTTCTCAATCTGCTCGGAATCGATGTACTCGATGTTCACGCGCGTTTCCGTGTGGATCGCAGCGTGACGCAGCGCTTCGATGAGCGACTTGTACGACTCGGTCAGATCGACATACTTGCCGACCATACCGATCGTGACGTCGTGCTTCGGATTCTCGACGGCATGCACCAGACGCGTCCACATCGACAGGTCGGCCGGCTTGGCTTCGATCTTCAGTTCTTCGCAGATGATCCGGTCCATGCCCTGGTCGTGCAGCATTTGCGGAATCTTGTAGATCGTGTCGACGTCCCACACCGAGATCACGGCGTCCTGCGGAATATTCGCGAACAGCGAAATCTTCGCGCACTCGTCTTCCGGGATCTGACGATCGGCGCGGCACAGCAGCACGTCCGGCGAGATACCGATTTCGCGCAGCTTCTGCACGCTGTGTTGCGTCGGCTTGGTCTTGAGTTCACCGGCCGTCGCGATGTACGGCACGAGCGTCAGATGCACGAAGGCCACGCTGTTGCGGCCCAGGCGCAGATTCATCTGACGTGCGGCTTCAAGGAACGGCAGCGACTCGATGTCACCGACGGTACCGCCGATTTCGACAATGGCGACGTCGGGATGGCCGTCCCACGTCGAACGCGCACCGCGCTCGACGAAAGCCTGAATTTCATTGGTGATGTGCGGAATGACCTGAACGGTCTTGCCGAGATACTCGCCACGGCGCTCCTTGCGGATCACCGACTCGTAGATCTGGCCCGTCGTGAAGTTGTTCGCACGACGCATCTTCGCGCTGATGAAGCGCTCGTAGTGACCCAGATCCAGGTCGGTTTCCGCACCGTCCTCGGTGACAAACACCTCGCCGTGCTGGAACGGGCTCATTGTGCCCGGATCGACGTTGATGTAGGGATCAAGCTTGAGGAGGGTGACTTTGAGGCCACGCGATTCGAGAATCGCGGCCAGAGATGCGGCAGCAATTCCCTTACCAAGAGAGGAAACCACGCCGCCCGTGACAAAAACGAATTTGGTCATCGCAGTAATTGCTCGCGGGAAAGCCGGATTATACCCGAAAGCAGCCCCGCCCTCGAGGTCCGGCGCGGCAAATTTTGGTCTTGACAGGCATCGTGCGCGGCGCCCCATCACGACCGGCGCGCTCCGGCCCGATATCGCGTGCTGTGGCGTGATGTGGGCGATCTACCGTACGTCGATCACGCCGCAAGCGAACGCCGGTGTTCGCCTTTCAGTTCCGCGAGCATGTCACGAATGGCCGAGGCGGTCTCCAGCGGGCGCTCCATCGGGAAAAGGTGCGTCCCCGGCACGTACCGCAGATGCGTGCCGACGATACGGCGCGTGGCGCCGATCCCTGCCTGACGCAGTTCGCGTGACTCCGTACCCGCCAGAAAACCGACCGGCACCGGAACCCCACGCAGGGCGCGCACCGCGAGCGACGGCGGCAGCGTCAGATAGATGCGGTATTCGATCTCTCGCGCGAACGCCAGACGCCGCGCCCCACCGTCCCCAGTGGGCAAGGTGCCGCAATCGATATAGTCACGCAGCACGTCCGGATCCCAACTGGCGAACGCCGGCTTGCTCGCGAAATGCTGCCAGGCGCTTTCCCAGTCGGGCCATTGATCACGACGCTTCTTCGTCACGCCAGCGGGCGACAGGCGTTCATAAAGGCCGGTGAGCATACCCAGACGGAGCATCTGCGTGCGCCAGCCCGGCGTGACGATAGGCGAATCGACCATCACCACACCGCGCACGCACTGCGGTGCCTTGAGCGCCGCCATCAGACTCAGGAAGCCGCCGAGCGAATGTCCGACGAGCCAGACGGGCTCACCGTGATACTGACGCACCAGCGTATCAACCAGTTCGTTACGCAGATACCGCCACCCCGGTGTGACAGGATAGCGCGGATCGTGGCCGATGCGATCGATGGCTCGCACGTCGTACTCGTCGGCCAGCGCACCGAGCATCTTGCGATAGACGCCTGCGGGAAAGCCGTTGCCGTGCGAAAAATGGATGATGTCTCTTGTCATGGAATTCGTTGTCCTGGCGCGCTCGCGTCACGTCCGGTGATCAGGGCGCATGACACTCACCGGACCATTCTAGCGAACCGCTCGTCGAGTACCGGTAGAGGTTTCCATCGAATCATGGGGGTATGGGCGGTGACCACGCCCGCCATTTCGACGGGGTCACCCAAGCCACCATGTCGTTTTCAGGACGTTTCCGGAAGTGCGGCATGCCAGTAGCGCCGATATTGCTCGCGGTAGGCTTGCACCTCGATCCCGTCGGGGGCAGTGGAAAAACGGACCCCACCATGCGCCACGCTTTGCCAGAGTCGCGCGCCGATCGCACGGTAGCGCTCCATCACTGGCGCCTTCGGATGACCGAACTTGTTGCGATATCCCGCTTGAAACACCACGTGCCGCGGCGACACGGCCGCCACAAATGCGGGCGTCGACGACGTCGAACTGCCATGATGTGGCGCCAGCAAGATATCCGAGCGCACTGTCGATGCCGGCGCGGCCCCGCCGCGCAGTAACATCGCCCGCTCTTGCGGCGCCTCCGCATCGGCAGCAAGTAACGCGCTGTGCCGCCGGCTCGAGACACGCAACACGCAACTGACGCTGTTCGGGCCACCCAGCGAACCGCCTTTACCGTGTTTTCCACGCCATCCCTCGCGCAATGCAGACGTGTCCGGGTGCAGAAACCGGAACGTCACGCCATCCCACGTCCAATGTTGTCCGGCCAGACAGGTCCGATGCACCTGTGCCGCCCCACGCACCTTGTGCCCCGCAGGCAACGAGGAAAACACCTGCGTCGCCGGAAATGCGCGCAACACGCTCAACGCGCCGCCAAAGTGGTCATCGTGCGCATGACTGACGATCATCCGGTCGAGTCGCTGGACGCCTGTCGCCCGCAAATAGGGCACGATCACACGCCGACCGCTATCGCTGCGCCGCCCCATCGGCGGCCCTGTATCGAAGAGCAGCGTGCGTGTCGCCGTTTCCACCACCACGGCGTTGCCCTGACCGATGTCGAGCATCGTGACGCGAAACTCCCCTTCAGCAGGTCGCGTCGGCGAAGCGAACACTGCCGGCCCCATGAGCGCAAACCCGGCGATGCGCGCGCCACACCGCCGAAGCCATCGAAAGCGCGTCTGCCGAACCTGGGGCGACAGCGGCATGAGGCAAAGCATCACGCCGACAACCGCGGCGACTTGCGCCCAAACCGGTGACACCGGTGCCCGCCATACGGCCCACGGCACCGCCGCAAGCGCGCCGAGCCACGCCGCAAGCCAGCCGACGACCGTATGAGCGACGGCCAACGTCCAATGCGCGAGACTGACGGGCAGCAGCAAACTCAGCAGTGCAAGCGGCGTCACGACCAGCGTCATGACGGGAATGGCGACAGCGTTCGCCAACGGACCGAGCAATGGCACCGCGCCAAACCACGCCAACGTCAGCGGTACGAGGCCGATCGTGACGGCATACTGGGCGCGCGTGGCCTGCGCCAGACGATCCCCTAGCACGCTGCCCCAACGTCGGTCGCCGCTCGACGACGGGCGCAGACTACGTTGCAACCCCGAGGCATCGCCCGCTCCGTCGGCAAGCACCGGGCGCGCTACACCTACACCTTCTGTATTTTCGTCGGCTTCGCAACGCGCAACCTCTCCCATCGATGTGTTGCGATGGCGGCTCGCCATCACCAGCGCCGCCACGGCGCCAAACGAGAGCCACAGGCCGGGGGTGACGACCGCCCAGGGATCCAGCGCGACGACTACGGCCAGCGCCCATGCCAGCACATAGGACGGGGCAGCGAACCTCCCGCTGAGCAGCGCGACAACGAGGATGCCCACCATCCCGACGGCACGCCGGACCGGAACACCCCATCCCGCCACAGCCCCGTAGGCCACCGCAACAAGCAAACCGGCGACGGCCGCCGCCTTCGGTGCCGGCCACCACAGCGGCAGACTGAAACGCCGGAAGCACGCCCGACGCCAAAGCATGCCCACAAGCGCGGCGAAGACCCCGGTGACCAGTGATACGTGCAAGCCGGAGATCGCCAGCAAATGGCTCACGCCGGTATCGGCAAACACTTGCCAGTCCGCGTCCGCAATATCGCCCCGCTCGCCGAGGGCCAAGGCCATCAACACGCCGCCGTACCGCCCCGACTCACCGAGCGCAGCCCGAAAATCGTCTCGCAAGCGCTCACGCCAGGCGGCGAAGCCGTACCCCGTCATCGGCCCGGCCTGCAATCTGCGAGGGCGTCGCTCCCACGATGCCGCCGCCCCGCCATGAGCTGTGCGCACATATCCCGAGGCGCGAATCCCTTTCACAAATGCGAGCAATTCGGCGTCGAAGCCGTGCCAATTGGCGACGCCTCGTGGCGCTTTGAGGCGGACTGGCAGGCGCCAGCGCTCCCCAGCCCGCGGCATATCCGAACCCGAGGCAATGACCCGCGCGCCCGATCGCGTAGCGATAATAGGGTCGCCGACGTTTCCTTCGCGGCGCTCATTCGACTCCCTGGACCCCGCCGCGTCAGACCGCCGACGCCCCTGTCGCCCGAACTTTCCCGCGAATGGTGCATTCTGCGGCCATACCAGCTCGACGGACTTTGGCACGTGGACGCTCTTGTCGCTCGCGCCCGGGATGAACGCGGCCTCAACGTGGAATACGAATCGCACGCCGTCGCCGGTGGACGTCGGCAGCCCGGCGACGACACCAGTCACCGTCACGTCCCGGCCTTCCAGCGCCGGGGGCAAACGATCACTAAGTCGTGCGTCCGCTCGATACGCCGCCCATGCATACCCGCCGACACCGGTACAAACAGCGAGCCCTGCTATCGCTGCACGCCTCTCCCATCTGCCGTTCAGCAACGTTACGCGATGCACTCGCCGCACGCCGTTGTCCACCGCCCACCCCGACGCGCGCCCCTCGGCTCCACTCCGCGTCCGGCCCGCGTCTTCGCCGCAAGTCCTCCGCGCCGATGCCATACAGGCGCCCCTCAGCACCCATAGCGCCGCCACGACGAAGACGCCGCTGGCGATACCCACCGCCCATCCATACCCCCGGCCTGCGGGCAATTCCGGTGCCTGCTGTAACCACCAGATGCCGACAACCCAGGCAAGCAGCACAACTCTCATGACGTCACCGCGTCATGTCTGCACATCCGCGCGACGCCGAAGCGTCAGCGCGAATGCCCGGAGGGGTCTTCGGAAATCAGGGAAAGTTTGGCGCCAGCGTCATCACCGGGCGTCATCGCCATTGCGCCGGCAAGACGCGGCAACACCCGCCAGGCGTTGGCACAAGTCGCTTGAGACAACGCGTCGGCAGACACGCCACGCACCTGCGCCAACACTTGCGCGATACGTGGCAGCTCGACGGGACTATTGCGCTGCTTGTAGCGCCATTCCGGCGCGATATCGGGAGCGTCCGTTTCCAGCACGAGAGACGACAGCGGCATTTCCACGGCCAGCCGGCGAATCTGCAATGCCCGATCAAACGTCATTTGCCCGCCGAACCCGAGACAGAATCCGCGCGCCACGAACATGTCCGCCTGCTGACGACTACCGTTGAACGCATGCGCGATACCGCCTCGCGGCGTGAAGATGCGCAACTGCTTCAACAAGGCATCCTGCGACCGGCGTACATGGAGGATGACCGGTAAATCAAAGTCCCGGGCGATCTTCAGTTGCTCGACGTAGAAGAATTGCTGACGGTCCGGATCGAGCGTCGTGACGAAGAAATCCAGACCAATCTCGCCAATCCCGACAAATCGTGGATCGCCCATCGCACGCGCCACTGCGCGACGCAACGTCGCAATGTCCTCATCCCGTGCCCGGGGCGTATAAAGCGGATGGATGCCGAGCGCGTAAGCGCCGCCGGGTATCGCACGGGCCGACGCACGCGCGGCATCGAATGTCGCGCATTCGACGGCAGGCACCACAAGGCCCGTCACGCCAGCGGCAACGGTGTCGGCAATTACGGTCGGGCGGTCGGCGTCAAATTCCGCCGCATCGAGATGGCAATGGGTATCGATCCACATGGTCAAATGTCCTTGAGCGTCAATTCTACGGGTCGATGACAAGGCTCGCACGCCGCGCCCGTCATGACCATCGGACAACACCGCATCCGGGTCTAGGACGTTGCCGAAAAAACCGATCAACCGCGCCTGAAATGAAAAAACGCCGGGGAACTCCCCGGCGTCGCATCATCGACAGCGATAGCGCATAACGACGATCAGGCCAGTTCCAGCACCCCTTCGCGCAACCGCAAAGCGCGGTCGCAACGACGTGCCAGATCAATATCGTGCGTGACGATCACAAAGCTGGTCCTGAGCGTCTCCGACAGTTCCAGCATGAGTTCAAATACCGTCTCTGCGGTATGCCCGTCGAGGTTGCCGGTCGGTTCGTCGGCCAACACGCACGCCGGCTGCGTTACCAGCGCACGCGCCATTGCCACGCGTTGACGCTCGCCCCCGGAAAGCTCCGACGGGCGATGTTTCATGCGCGAGCCAAGGCCCACACGTTCGAGCATCGTCTGCGCCGCCACCCGCGCCTGCTCGGTCGGCAGCCGACGAATACGCAACGGCATCGCCACGTTATCGAGCGCCGAGAACTCGGCAAGCAGATGATGGAACTGATAGACGAAACCCAGCGACTGGTTGCGTTGCGCGGTCTTGTCGCGCTCACGCAGCGACGAAAACGGCTTGCCAAGCAACGACACTTCGCCGCGCGACGGATCGTCGAGCCCGCCGAGTACATGCAGCAAGGTGCTCTTGCCCGACCCCGACGCCCCCACGATGGCGACCTTCTCACCCGGCGCCACATCCAGACTCGCACCGTTGAGTACGGTCACATGCAACTGACCTTGACGAAAGGTCTTGTGCAGATCGCGTGCGCGCAGCACAGGGCCGTCGTAGGCCAGATTCGGCACAGGCGCCATCGATTGATTCGCGTTACTCATAGCGCAAGGCCTCCGCCGGTTTGACGCGCGAGGCACGCCAGCTCGGATAGATCGTCGCCAGTGCCGACAGGATGAACGAGATCACCCCGATGCGAATCACGTCCGACGATTGCAGATCCGAGGGCAATTCGGAAATGAAATAGATGTCTTGCGGCAGGAAGTGAATCCCCAGCAAACGCTCGATGAACGGCACGATGGTGCCGATGTTCACCGAGATCAGGCAACCCAGCCCCACACCGAGCAACGCGCCAGCAAAGCCGATGGTCACGCCCTGCACGATGAATATCTTCATGATCGAGCCGGGTTGCGCGCCCAACGTACGCAAGATGGCGATGTCCGCATACTTGTCAGTCACCGTCATCACGAGCGACGACACCAGATTGAATGCCGCAACCGCAATGATCAGCGTCAGGATGATGAACATCATGCGCTTTTCGGTCTGCACGGCCACGAACCAGTTCTTGTTCTGCTGCGTCCAGTCACGCACCCACATATTGCCGGACAGCGTCTTGGCCAGCTCACGCGCGACGAGCGGCGCCTGCTCCATATCCTGAATTTTCAGACGCACGCCCGTCGGTCCATCCAGACGGAACAGCGTCTCCGCGTCATGCAGGTCGATCAACGCGAGCGAACTGTCGTACTCATAGTGCCCGGCGGTGAAGATGGCCACCACGGTGAACTGCTTCACGCGCGGCAATACCCCCGCCGGCGTGATGGTCCCCTGCGGCGCCACCAGCGTGATCTTGTCGCCGATGCTCACCCCAAGCGCACGTGCCAGTTCGCGCCCAAGCACGATGCCGAAGCTGCCGGGGGTGAGGTTGGAGAGCGTACCGTCGGTGATCTGTTTGCCGAGATCGGAAACCTTGGCCTCCTCGCTCGGGACGATGCCGCGCAGCACGACACCGCGCACGTTGTCCTCGCGCGTGAGCATGGCCTGTTCACCGACGTAAGGCGCGGCAGCAATGACGTTCTTGTTCTGCAACGCCTCGGCGGCCGTGCGCTGCCAGTCCGGCAAATTACCGTCGACCGCGAAGACCTCGATGTGCGCCAGCACGGAAAGCATGCGGTCCCGAACTTCCTTCTGGAAGCCGTTCATCACCGAGAGCACCACGATGAGCGCCGCCACGCCCAGCGCAATGCCGGCCATGGAGATGAAGGAAATGAAGGAAATGAAACCGTTGCCGGATGATCGCTTGCCGGTGCGCGTATAGCGCCAGCCGATCTGCCATTCGTATGGGAATTTCAAACGGATTCCTGATTCTTGATAAGGATCGATCGGAACGCGCCGACGCCGGCTTTCACCGGCGCTGATCGGTTGCTCAAGCCCCGCATCCGGCCCCTGCCCGGTATGCTGGACGGCACGTTCCGTACCTGACGTCAGGGTCACCCAACTGCCAGCGCGAAGTTTGCCATACAATTCGCCTCGACATGGATACACCTGCCCTGCACTTTCTCTTGCCGTTCGCGCTCCCCGCGTCGGCCCATTTGCCCGCACTGCTGGCCGAATTGGAGTTGCCCGCGCTCGAAAAGTTGCTCGCGCGTGGCGTTCAGTCGGCGCAGGACGTGCCGGAAGACCCTTTCGTCCCTACCCTGCCGCATGAGCGCTGGCTCGCCGACGCCTTCGGGCTGCCCGGCGGCCCCGCGCGCGCCCCGCTGGCGCCTTTCATGCTGCTGGCGGACTCGGGCTCGCTCGACACCCGGTTCTGGTACTGCGCACAACCCGCGCACATCCACATTGCCACCGATCATCTCGTGCTGACCGATCCGGCCGAACTCGAACTGAGTTCAGAGGATTCTGCCGCCCTTTTCGCGACAGCTCACGCCCTGTTCGCCGAAGAAGGCGCCGACTTGATCGCACCACGCCCCGATCGGTGGTACCTGAGCGCGCCGGCGCTCGGCGACCTGCTCACCGCCTCGCCGGCACGTGCCGCCGGCCGTAACGTCGACATCTGGTTGCCGCAAGGCAAGGCCGAACTGACCTGGCGCAAGTGGCAAAACGAAGTCCAGATGGCGTGGTACGACCACCCGGCCAATCAATCTCGCGAAGCGCGCCGCCTGCCGCCGGTCAACGCCCTCTGGCTCTATGGCGGCGGTCAACGCATTGCCGCGCCCCGCATGAATCGCCCGTGCGTGACCGTGCTGGCAGACGCGCCCGCGACTTGCGGGCTGGCAAACCATATGCAGATTGCGTTGCATCCGACATCTGCGGGAATCGACGCTGCCGACGGTCGCACACTGGTGCAGCTCGACACGCTGACCCCGCATTTCCTGATGGAAGACTGGGCGCGCTGGCGAGACGCCCTCGTCGAAATCGACCGTACGTGGCTCGCGCCCGCCTTAGCTCGTGTCACCGGCTCGCAAGCGCGTGAAGTTGCGCTCACGCTGTGCGGCGACAGCCACAGCGTGACGATTCGTGCACGCGGCGGCGATCTGCGCAAATTCTGGCGACGTCAGGCACTTCCTGCCCGAATGGCAACGCTGGCCCGACTCGGCGAGGAAGTGGCATGACCGACATCGTCACCCGTCATGTCGACGATGCGACGGCCAACGCGCTGTCCAGCAACGGGGTGCATCCCGTGCTTGCCCGCCTGTTCGCGTCTCGCGGCGTGAGCGAGAGCAGCGAAACGGAAACCGCCCTCGCCCGCCTGATCCCGCCTACGCAACTGAAGGGAGCGCAAGACGCGGCCGTCTTTCTTGCGGACGCCATCGACGCCGGCAAGCGCATGCTCGTCGTGGCCGACTACGATTGCGACGGCGCGACAGCCTGCGCCGTGGCCGTACGCGGCCTGCGCATGTTCGGCGCGAAGGTCGAGTATCTGGTGCCCAATCGCTTCGAGTATGGCTACGGACTCACGCCCGAAATCGTCACCCTGGCGGCCCGAGGCAAGCAAGGGCCACCGGACGTTCTGATTACGGTCGACAACGGTATTGCCAGCCTTGACGGCGTGGCCGCTGCGCAAATGCTCGGCATCGAAGTCGTCGTCACCGACCATCACTTGCCCGGCAGCGAACTTCCTAACGCGCGCTGCATCGTCAACCCGAACCAGCCGGGGTGCGAGTTTCCGAGCAAGAATCTGGCCGGCGTCGGCGTGATGTTCTACGTTCTGCTGGCGTTGCGCGCCGAGTTGCGTAGCCGTGGCGCGTTCGAGACCCGCGAGCAACCGCGTCTCGACACGCTGCTTGATCTCGTCGCACTGGGGACCGTAGCGGACGTTGTCAAACTCGATGCCAACAACCGCATTCTGGTGGCGCAAGGTCTTTCGCGTATGCGCGCCGGACGCATGCACCCCGGCATCAACGCCCTCTTCCGTGCGGCCGCCCGCAATGCGCGTCAGGCCGCCAGTTTCGATCTGGGTTTCGGGCTCGGCCCACGCCTGAATGCAGCAGGGCGTCTCGCCGACATGTCGCTTGGCATCGAATGTCTGCTCACGGATGACGATGCCCGCGCCTGGACACTCGCGCAGGAACTCGACGCGATGAACCGCGAACGGCGCGAAATCGAAGCGGGCATGCAGCAGGAGGCGCTGGCGGACCTGGCTCGCTTCGACCCACGTGCGGCAACCACGCTGTGCGCGTTCAATGAAACGTGGCATCAGGGCGTGATCGGGATCGTGGCCGCTCGGCTGAAAGAGAAGTTTTACCGCCCGACCATCGTGTTCGCGCCGGGCGACGACGGCCAGATCAAAGGCTCCGGCCGCTCGATCCCCGGCTTTCACCTGCGCGACGCCCTCGATCTGGTGACCAAACGCGAACCCGGCCTGATCGGCAAGTTCGGCGGCCACGCCATGGCCGCTGGCCTGACGATCGCGGCCGACGCGCTGCCGCGCTTTCAGGCCGCGTTCGAAGCCGTCGGGCAGGAATGGCTCGACGAGAAAGCGCTCTCACGCGTGATCGAAACCGATGGCGACATCGGCGACGATTGCTTCGTGCCGCCGTTCGTCGCGCTGCTCGACGCTCAAGTGTGGGGGCAAGGTTTCCCGCCCCCGGTGTTTTCAGGCGAATTCGAAGTGCTTTCGCAAGCCATCCTGAAAGACAAACACCTGAAGCTGCAACTCGGGCGCGGTCGCATGCGCTTCAATGCCATCTGGTTCAATCATGCCGATACGTTGCCCAGCCGCGCGCAATTCGCGTATCGCCTCGCTGCGGACACCTTTAACGGCGTATCTCGCGTGCAGATGATCATCGAACACGCACAAGGCTGACGAAGTACAGCGGACGGACGTGATCTGCGTTCGTCCGCTAAGTCCGCTGAGTCCGCCGAGTCCACCGATTAAGCCGATTAAGCCGATTAAGCCCTCGATATCTCAGCCGGGTTACGCCTCGTCCCGGCATGGCATTCACGGCGCCGCACATCCCGTCTACGCGGGTTGCGCCTCGGCAACATACTCACGCATCACCCGCAGAAACGCTTCTCGCGCAGGGTGCACATCCACGCCGCGGTGCCGAACGAAGAAGTTGGGGACCGCTGCCAGATCCTCCATCGCGTGCCCCACGATGTTCGCCTCCTGTCGGTACCGCAGATAGATGCCGCGAGGCACGAGGGAATAGCCCACGCCGGCACCCACGCAAGCGACGATGGTCGCGTAGCTTCCGTAACTCAAGACGCGCCCCGGCGTGACCGCGTTCGACGCCAGCCACTGCTCCATCGTGCCGCGATACGGGCAGCCCGGCGGCCACATGAGCAGCGTAGCGCCGGCCAGATCGGAAGCCTCGTGCACGCGTCCCGCTCGTGCCGGGGCGACCAGCACGATCGGTTCGCGGTAGATCTCGTCCGCGACGACCGACATTTGCGCCTGTGCTTCGAGACATGCGGTGCCTGCGATCAGCGCGGCATCGACGCGTCCGTGCTGGATTTCGTCGAGCAGGTTCAACGATGTATCCGTCACCAGATTCAGACGCACTTTCGGATAGGCCGCGTGGAACCTTGCCAGCACCGCAGGCAAGCGCGACGTGGCCGACGATTCGATGGCGCCCAGAGAGAAATCCCCCGACGGTTCGTTCGCAGGATTGAGTGCCGCGCTCGCTTCGCGCGATAGCGCGAGAATCCGGTCCGCGTAACCAAGCAGCGTACGCCCGCTCGGCGTGAGTTGCAGACGTCGCCCCTGCCGGTGGAAAAGCTTCACGCCTACCGTGTGCTCCAGGGACCGGATGCGCGCCGTCACGTTCGATTGCACACAGTGCAGCGCCTCGGCCGCGCCCAGCACGCTGCCCTCATCGACGATGGCTTTAAAAGTCTGAAGTTGCAGAAAGTCCATGACGGGCTCCAGGGCAAATCGCGTGACGACAAGGCCGCACGACGACGCCAAGGCGACATCGTGCTTTCGGTCTGCCGCAACAAGACCGGCGGCCAATCGTGAAATGTTACGCGTCGGCCGCCATCACTTCAATAATAGTGAACAAAATCACCTTAACAATTCACTTTTTTAGTGCACGCGAAAGGCATAAGATTCGGGTTATCCCTAATGCGATGCCCACCCAGGCATTCCGCCTCCGGCCCTCGTGTCGCACCTTGTGAAGGAAGTCACACCATGTACCGCCCTCTGTCCGCCGCTGCCAACCTCAACGCTTCCGCCCCGGTCGTTGCTGCGCCGGTCACGCCGCTCGGCCTGTTCTTCCGTGCCATTGATCAGTGGCGCATGCACTATGAGCAAACGCTGCAAGCCGAAGCGCTCGCATCGTTCGACGATACGTCTCTCGCGGATGTCGGCTATGCGCGCGATGCGTTCGGTCTGCGTCAGACGTCGCGTTAAGCCACTGTCCGAAAGTCGTCAAAAGCCCCCGAAAAGTCAGGGAAACAGGGGCTTCGCTGCGCTATAATTGCGGTTTTCCCGAATTCGCAACTGTCATAGCTCATGGAAGCCGAACGCCTCAACGCCCTCGAATCCCTGCTCGCCGACCTTCGCACTCGCGTGGGCGAGCTCAGGGGGTATCTTTGACTTCGATGTCAAGCAAGCTCGCCTGACGGAAGTCAACAAAGAACTCGAAGATCCCAACATCTGGAACGACTCCAAGCGTGCTCAGGCACTGGGCAAGGAGAAGAAGGCGCTCGACAGCGTGGTCACCAATCTGACCGAACTCGACGCCGGCCTCTCCGACACGCAGGAGCTGTTCGACATGGCTCGCGAGGAAGGTGACGAAGACTCGCTCGTGGCGCTTGAAGGCGACACGAAGGGGCTCGAAGCCCGCGTGGGTGACATGGAGTTCCGCCGGATGTTCAACAACCCGGCCGACCCGAACAACTGCTTCATCGACATTCAGGCCGGCGCCGGCGGCACCGAGGCCAACGACTGGGCCGGCATGTTGCTGCGCCAGTACCTGCGTTATTGCGAGCGCAAAGGCTTCAAGGCCGAAGTCCTCGAAGTGTCGGACGGCGACGTCGCCGGCATCAAGAGCGCCTCGCTCAAGGTCACGGGCGACTACGCCTACGGTTATCTGCGTACCGAAACCGGTGTGCACCGTCTCGTGCGCAAGTCGCCGTTCGATTCGTCGGGTGGCCGTCACACGTCGTTCGCCAGCTTGTTCGTGTACCCGGAAGTCGATGATTCGATCGATATCGAAATCAATCCGGCCGACGTGCGTACCGATACCTATCGCGCCTCGGGTGCGGGCGGTCAGCACATCAACAAGACCGACTCCGCCGTGCGTCTGACGCACATCCCGACGGGCATCGTCGTGGCCTGCCAGAACGACCGCTCCCAGCACCGTAACCGCGCCGAAGCGTGGGACATGCTGCGCTCGCGTCTGTTCGAACACGAGATGCGCAAGCGTCGTGCCGAGCAGGACAAGCTTGAATCTAGCAAGACGGATGTGGGCTGGGGTCACCAGATTCGCTCGTACGTGCTCGACCAGTCGCGCGTCAAGGACCTGCGCACCAGCGTCGAAACCGGCAACACCGGCAAGGTGCTCGATGGCGATCTGGACGACTTCATCTCCGCGAGTCTCAAGCAGGGAGTGTAAGGAATGGCGTTTGTCCGCACGCTAGCCGTGTGGGTGGTGAGTGCGCTGTGCTTGCAGCGCGCCGCCGTTGCTGCCCCGGCCAGTTCGCCGGGTGCACCGGGTGCAAGTCCCGAGACGGGACCGTACCTGCATGAACTGCTCAAGCGCCCGGATTTTTCGGGCGCTTACGCACGCATCGTTGCACCGCGCAATGTACCCGCATGGGTGCGTCAGGGTGGCACCTCGACGCCATCGCAACGCGTGAGCGTCGCAGGCAAGCCCTGGCTGCTGGTGCAGAGTTGCAAGCCGCACGATTGCCCGAGCGAGTACGTCCATATCCTGTATGAGCCGCGCTCGCAGGCCATCGCGGCGTTGTTTGTGCGAGACCCCAGTGCAGCGGCCAATGCCAGCCCGCATCAGGACCGCACGGAACTGATCTGGCTGGGTGCGCCCGACGGCTCGCTCAAGAATGCCCTGCTCCACACGCTGCGTTTTACCGAATAACTTCATCGTTCGCATCATGACCGATCAAAACATCCCGGCCGATTCGGCCAATCAGGCCAACGACCTGCCGCAGGACGACAACAAGCTCATCGCCGAGCGTCGCGAGAAGTTGACGGCGATTCGCGCGGGCGGCGTGGCATTCCCGAACGACTTCCGCCCCGAACAGCACGCCGGCGATCTTCAGGCACGCTATCAGGACGTCGACAACGAAACGCTTGAAGCCGAACCCGTCGCCGTGTCGGTGGCCGGTCGCATGATGCTCAAGCGCGTGATGGGCAAGGCCGCTTTCGCCACCGTGCAGGATGGCAGCGGTCAGATTCAGTTCTTCATCGGTCGCGACGACGTGGGCGCCGATTCGATGACGGCGTTCAAGGGTTGGGACATCGGTGACATCATCGCCGCAACCGGCACGCTGTTCCGCACGCGCACCGGCGAACTGTCGGTCAAGGTGAAGGAACTGCGTCTGCTCGCCAAGGCGCTGCGCCCGCTGCCGGACAAGTTCCACGGTCTGGCCGATCAGGAAACGAAGTATCGTCAGCGCTACGTCGATCTCATCACGTCGCCGGAAACCCGCAACACGTTCCGCGCACGTGCGAAGGCCATCGCCTCGATCCGCCAGTACATGACGAACGCCGACTTCATGGAAGTCGAGACGCCGATGCTGCACCCGATTCCGGGCGGCGCGGCAGCCAAGCCGTTCATCACGCACCACAATGCGCTCGACATGCAGATGTATCTGCGTATCGCCCCCGAGCTCTATCTGAAGCGTCTGATCGTCGGCGGCTTCGAGCGCGTGTTCGAAATCAACCGTAACTTCCGTAATGAAGGCGTGTCGCCGCGCCACAATCCGGAGTTCACGATGATGGAGTTCTACGCAGCCTACACGGACTACCGTTGGCTGATGGACTTCACGGAAGCCCTGATCCGTCGCGCGGCCGTCGACGCACGCGGCACGGCAACCATCGAATATCAGGGTCGCGAACTGGATCTGGCCAAGCCGTTCCATCGCCTGACGATCGTCGAAGCCATCCTGAAGTACGCGCCGGAGTACACCGAAGCGCAACTCGCGGATATCGACTTCGTGCGCGGCGCGCTCGCCAAGTACGGCGTGAAGACCGATGCACCGCAGTTCAAGAACGCCGGTCTCGGCGCGCTGCAACTGGCGCTGTTCGAAGAAACGGCGGAGAGCCAGCTCTGGGAACCGACGTTCATCGTCGACTACCCGGTAGAGGTCTCGCCGCTGGCACGCGCGTCGGACACGCTGCCGGGCATCACCGAGCGTTTCGAGTTGTTCATCACGGGCCGCGAGATCGCCAACGGCTTCTCGGAGCTGAACGATCCGGAAGACCAGGCCGCACGTTTCCGTGCGCAAGTCGATCAGAAGGATGCGGGCGATGAAGAAGCCATGTATTACGACGCCGACTACATTCGCGCGCTCGAATACGGCATGCCCCCGACAGGCGGTTGCGGCATCGGCATCGATCGTCTGATCATGCTGCTCACCGACAGCCCCAACATTCGCGACGTGCTGCTCTTCCCGCACCTGCGCCGCGAAGACTGATCGGTCGGCACGCAACCAACGCAAGATGAAGCCGCAGCCCTTGTCGGGGGCTGCGGCTTTTTTCATAGGGACGTCGAACGCTCACGACGCAGCGACGTATCCTCCTCATCGGGCAATTCGCGATCGTCCGGGGACGTCGCCGGTAAGGTGGATGTCGGCACCGGCGTCGTGGTTTCCGAACATGCCTCCCGGCGACGCGTCAGCGCGTCCTCCCCTTCCCGTCCAACGATCGAATCTCGCCAGTCGATTCCTGCGCACTCACGCATGAAATCGGCAATCTCGATGGCGGCGACCGATGTCGGCTGTCCATCAGCCGACAGGCGCGCCACGGATTGGGTGACGTTGGCCAGACAGTCCACCAGGCCACCCGCGTGCATGTGAAACGACACGATTCGCACGCAGATCTCGTCCATGAGCTGCCCCGATTCGTGCGTCGCAAGATGCGGTAGAACCGCGCGTCCAACTGCGCAGAATAAGGCCGTATTCGGATCGGACGACCAGACGCTTTCATCGACCGACGGCATCACCGAACGCCACGATGGGGCGAGCGCACGCCAACCGAGGTCATATTCGAGCGCCGCCATCGTGCCCGGCTCGAATCCCGGCTCGCGAAGGTAGATCGATGGGAGTGATAACGCCTCCACCGTGGCGAACTCACTCGTATCCACGGGAAGGCTGAGGTCACGAATCTCGCCGACATTACTGACATCGCTGACCTCCTGCGGGGTGGACGGCACCTGCGCCTCGGCGCGCCGAGACCCACCGGCACCGACACCAAGACACGCCATGCGATCCGCGATATCGGTGGCCACCTCCCCGGGACGTACGGTGGCCGGACATCCATCCTCAGTACGGGTAGCACCGAGCATCTCCATCCATACGGCACTGACCCGATTTTCGTTGAGAAAGCCCACGCGGTCCGGCTCGGAATGCAGATGCATGATCGTTCTCCCCTCGACCTGAACCTCGACGGGAGACGCTTGCGGCAACACCGTACGGCATTGCGCGGACGCACGTGGCTCGGCGACGGCGCGAAGCACGCGTGCACCGTTGAACGCCTCGGAGAACGCAGTACTCCGAATTTGCACAGAGCCAATCGGTGAGAGGAAGACGGAAGATGTGTGTCCCGTCGAGGAAGCCGTATGAGCTGCGTAGGAATGAGTCGCGTAAGACGATACCGAGGGCAAAGCTGGCATACGTGGTCTCCGGTGAGGGCAACGGAATGTGCCCTCACCGAGTCTAGGTAGCGTCCCATGTCCCGTTTTGGGGTCGCGAGCGCCGGCTATGTGAAACGAGACAACACTGGAAACCTGATTTAGAAAGCCGGCGTACCTCGATAAGCGGACGGCCAGTCGCCGTCGAGTCGCAACCAACTACGTGAGATGGGCAGAATGGCGCCCGTCGATGCGCCCTCGATCAACTGACGCAATGCCAGCGACGACACCGTCTTCGTATCGGTAGGAAAGGCGACGAGGAAGGTGCGGTTCACGGCGATTGCCGCGAACTCCGTCGCTTCGAAATGCTCGGCCATCGACTGGTAGAGATTCCCCAGCACCAGAGCACCCGCGGGCGCCATCCAATTGCCGCGCGAACCGCCAATCATCGTGCCGTCGTCGAGCCGGGCAATGCCGAATTCGAAATGACGCGCAGTCCAGGCACGTGAGAGGTTGGATGCCGCTTGCGCGAACGCCGCCTCGAACGTCAGTCCGGCAGCTTGCAGGTCGCTACCCTGCAAACGTCGCAGCCCGGTCGGGCTATCGAGGACCAAGGTGACGAAGACGTCGTCCGAAAACGGCTCACTGACGTCGCCCTGCGCATCGTGCATATCGACCCACGCACGTTGCACGACGTACGGATATACATGCGGATGGCTCGCCGCATCCAGCGGATTTTCGAGAGTCGGTAACGTATCGATCATAAGTGTGCGACCAAGCGCCGGGAGATGCGTTCACAGACGATGCGCAACATTATGCGCGCGTGAGGCTTGCTGTGCCCGTTGTGCGCGTATGGCGCGGACAGCACGCCACCCGATCAGCCACATCAATGCAGGCAGCAAAACGACACCCCACTGCCCCATCGGCGTCCAGAGTACGGCGAGATACGCTTGTAACGGCAGCAGCCAGAGCAACGCCTGCAATCGCCCCGCTAGCCACGTCTGCCCTTCGTTCGTGCCAACAGTGACGTCCTCTTGTGCGAGGCATAACAGCGGCACGATCAACCACACCAATTCGTAGTAGAGAAGATAGGGCTGAACCAGTAACGTCGCTGTCATGGCCGCAGCGACGCGCAACGGTAAGGGCCCACGCTTCGCCCATAGCCATGCGGCAACGAGTATCGAAGGCACGGCCACAATGGCGTAGAGTGCGTACGCCACGGGCAACGGGATTCCGCTCAGACGTGCCGCAGCGAACACCGTCGGCATCGCATGCCAGATATCGCCTGCGCCTTGCTGGACTACCTCGACATTGAACGCGGACATGGCCGCAAAGAACGCCCGCCACAAGGGCCACCCCTCCCACGTCAGCGTAAGCGCACAACAGAGCGCAGCGGTCGCGGCCATCGTCATCAAAGCGCGCCACTGTCTTGCGCATAGCCACCACAGCGGCAGCAGCACCGCGAATTGCGGTTTGATGACGAGCAGGCCGGCGCACACTCCCGCAAGCAACGGGGAAGTGCCCGAATACGTTAGCGCGACCGTCATCAGCAACAGCGTCACGACCGAGTTCTGCCCCGCCAGGATCGCGATCCAGAGTCCGGGGAATGCCATGACGACCAGCCACGGCCAACCCGCCCCAACTCGCCATCGCCTCACGGCAACAACAAACAATGCGACGCTAACGATGACGTACAACGCGTACACCCAGCCGTATGACAGCCGTGACAGCGGTTGAATCAGCCACTGGAATGTCGGCGGATACAGCCAACGCCCTAGCTCGCTGTATGCGGGGAAGAAATGCAGTTGCGCGGCGTCGAGCGTGGCGTTGTCGAAGGCAGCAGATGCACCGAGATGCGTGGTGATCCACGAAACGGTCCAGAAGACGCGCAGATCGTGGCCCAGCGGCGGCATGCCCTCAGTCCCCTCAGCCCCGTCACGTTCGCTCATCAGCCAGCTGAAAGCCCACGCGCCAAGTGCCGCCCATTGCAGCACCATGACGACACCCGCCGCCATCACGACGCCGCGCGGCAACGACACGCCCCCTAAGGGCTTGCCTCGACGCGTCGTCGGCAGTTCGGATGACGCCATCTGTCGATTCATGTCTCGCCTCTCCCACGACTTGTTTCTTTTGTTAAATCCGCCGCAGACGACGCCTGCGCAACGCCTTTTCAATCAAAGAAAATTCTTATATTTTTCAAAAGCTTAGGGGATACAACAACATGACCGGAAGGTCGATCAGACGATGCACATCTTACATCGCGTTACAAAATGAAACGGATGCCCCTTTCGCGGTGACGGAAACTTTTCTCATGCGAAATCGCCCGTGCACGCCAGCACGCAAAAGAGGATTCGCACTTACCGCACGATGGAGAGAACAACATGGATAACGATCTGCAACCGCGTCGCATGCATCCCCTGGTCGCTGCCGCTGCCGGCAGTATCGTCGTTGTCAGCCTGCTCGGTGTCGCCGCCATTACCGGCGTGCTGCCGGTGGCGAAGAGTACCGACGGCCCTGCGCCAACGAGCAATAGCGCACAGTACGCATTGACTGGCCCGCAACAAACGGCGCCGGCGGCACAGACGCAACAAGCCGCGTATGCAGAACAGCCGCAAACGCCGTACGCATCACAACAAATGTCGCAGCAAACGCAGCAACAAGCACCTCAGCGCGCTCCGGCCCCGCAGCCGTCGTATGCCCAGCAGACGGCCGCGCCGACGCCACAGCAAGCGGCGACGTGCTCGACTTGCGGCACCGTGCAATCGGTGCAACCGATTCGCACGGAAGGTCATGCGACCGGTCTGGGCGCTGTGGGCGGCGCCGTGGCTGGTGGCTTGCTCGGCAATCAGTTCGGCGCAGGTAACGGCCGCACGGCAATGACGGTGGTCGGTGCACTCGGCGGCGGTCTGGCCGGAAACGAAGTCGAAAAGCGAGTCCGTTCGGACACCGTTTATCGCGTGTACGTCCGCATGGATACCGGCAAGACGCGTTACTGGACCTATCAATCGGCCCCCGGCGTTCAGCCAGGCGACCGCGTGCGTCTGGAAAACAACGGGCTGGTGCGCGCGAGTTGAGGCGTGAGGCGAGCGCCCGGATGGGCTGTATGGCCGCATCGCAAGAAAGCAAAAAGCCGCTCTTTCGAGCGGCTTTTTTCGGACATCTCATCCAGCCAACAAGACCCGTTGGCCTGGCAGCATCGATCCGGATCAGTCGGCTTCGTCGATCCATGCCAACTGAATGGCTTCCAGAATCTTCTCACCGGAACGATCCGGCGCATCGTCGAAACCGTCCAGCGCGACGACCCACTTGTGAAGGTCGGTGAAGCGCACGTATTGCGGGTCGACGTCGGGATGCGCCTCAGTGAGCGCAATCGCGATTTCCAGGCTATCGGTCCATTTCATGGGGAAGCTCCTTTGTGCTATCTCGTCACTGCACGACACCCACGGGCATCGCTCAGTGATTTTCCTTGGCGTGGTTGATTGTGTACTTCGGAATTTCTACGACGAGATCCGTATCGTCCGGCATCAGCGTCTGGCACGACAGACGCGACGTCGGCTCCAGGCCCCAGGCCTTGTCCAGCAGATCTTCTTCTTCGTCCTGCGCCGGCTCCAGCGATTCGAAACCCTCACGCACGATCACGTGGCACGTCGTGCACGCGCACGACAGCTCGCAAGCGTGTTCGATCTCAATATGATTGTCCAGCAACGCGCGGCACACGGACGTGCCCGGCGCAACCTCCAGCACAGCACCCTCCGGGCACAGCTCGACGTGAGGCAATACAACGATTTGAGGCATGGCTTTGAATTCCGTGTGTGTCTTACAGTTTGTCGATGTCTGCCACGCGACGACCGGCCAGCGCCGCACGGATGCTCTTGTCCATGCGGCGTGCGGCGAACGCGTCGGTCGCATGCGAGAGCGTTTCGGTCGCCGCCTTGATGGCGGTCTGATCGTCGCCCGAGGCCTTCTGACGCAGATCGGCCAACAAGCCATCGATCTGCGCGCGCTCTTCCTCGTCCAGCAATTCGGGATCGGCTTGCAGCGCGCTGTCGATCGCGACCAGCAGACGCTCGGCTTCCACCTGCTGCTCGCGCAATGCGCGGGCATGCATGTCCTGCTCGGCGGAGCCGAAGCTGTCCTGCAACATCCGGGAAATGTCTTCGTCGGCCAGACCGTACGACGGTTTCACCTCGATCGAAGCCGCCACGCCCGAGTGCATTTCCTGAGCGAAGACAGACAGCAAACCATCGGCGTCGACTTGATACGTCACGCGAATTCGCGCCGCACCAGCCGTCATCGGCGGAATGCCGCGCAGCTCGAAGCGCGCCAGCGAACGGCAGTCCGACACCAGTTCACGCTCGCCTTGCAGCACGTGAATGGCCATTGCCGTCTGGCCGTCCTTGAAGGTCGTGAACTCTTGCGCACGCGCGACCGGAATCGTCGCATTGCGCGGGATGATTTTCTCGACGAGGCCACCCATCGTCTCGACGCCAAGCGAGAGCGGGATCACGTCGAGCAATAGCCAGTCGTCGCCTTCCGCCTGATTGCCCGCGAGCAGGTTGGCCTGTACGGCCGCACCCAGCGCCACGACCTGGTCCGGGTCGAGATCCACCAGCGGTTCCCGTCCGAAGAAGCTCGCCACGGCAGCGCGCACTTGCGGCATGCGCGTAGCGCCCCCCACCAGCACGACACCCTTGACGTCTTCCGGACCCATGCCAGCATCGCGCAGCGCCTTGCGCATCGGACCAATCGTGCGCTGCACCAGCGGTGCACCCAACGTCGTGAACTGCTCGCGTGTGAGGTCCAGTGAAATCTTGCGCTCACCCGACAGCGTCAGCGCGATGGTCGCCTGCTCGGTGTCCGTCAGCGATTCCTTGGCGGTGCGTGCATGATCCAGCAAGCTGCGCACGTCTTCCGGCGTCAGCGACGCCGTGTCGATGCCCGCCGTCTGCACCGCCCAGCGGTAGATCACCTGATCGAAGTCGTCGCCACCGAGGGCAGAATCCCCACCCGCGGCGAGCACCTCGAACACGCCCTTCGTCAGTCGAAGAATCGAGATGTCGAACGTTCCGCCACCGAGGTCGTAGACGGCGTAGAGGCCTTCTGCACCATTGTCCAGACCATACGCAATGGCGGCAGCCGTCGGCTCATTGAGCAAACGCAGGACATTCAGCCCGGCCAGACGCGCCGCATCCTTGGTCGCCTGGCGTTGAGCGTCGTCGAAGTACGCGGGGACCGTAATCACGGCGCCAACCAGATCGTCGCCGAGCGAATCTTCTGCACGTTGACGCAGCGTCGCAAGAATCTCGGCAGACACTTCCACCGGGCTCTTCACACCGCCCGCGGTGTTCATCTGCACCATGCCGGGCGCGTCGACGAAGTCGTAAGGGGTGTTGTCAGCGTGCGCAACATCGGCGAGACCACGGCCCATGAAGCGCTTGACGGAAACGATGGTGTTACGCGGATCGGTCGCCGCCGACGCCTTGGCGTCGTAACCGATTTGCGTACGGTGCCCGCCCAGGTAGCGGACAACGGAGGGCAGCAAGACGCGGCCCTGCTCGTCGGGAAGGACTTCGGCCACACCGCTGCGCACGGAGGCAACGAGCGAGTGCGTCGTGCCAAGGTCGATGCCCACGGCGAGTCGCCGCTGGTGCGGCGCGGGGGACATGCCGGGTTCGGAAATTTGCAGAAGGGCCATGACTTTGCAATACGGGCGACACACGCCAGCGCGCGCGCCCTGTTCTCAAGCAGTTCTCAATGACATGTGACGGCGCCGCACCGGGCCGTCACGCGTTTTCCAGCATTTCGATGCGCTGCGCGATGTCTTCCTCGGCGCGCGCAATGAACATCAGTTGTCGCACGGCTTCCGCCGCCGGTTGCCAGGCCGCACTGTTCAGCCAGTCGCCCAGCTTGGCGAGTCGCACACGACGGTCGTCGCGCAAGGACTTGGCGAGGGCATCGAGCGCACCGACGTTGCGCGCGGCAACGGCGTCGTCGATCGCCTCGCGCCACTCCATCTGTTGCATCAGGAAATCGGGGGCCATCGCGGTGTTGTTCTCCGCGCCCACATCGATGCCCTGCAACGTCAGCAAATAGGTCGCGCGCTGGAGCGGGTCACGCAGCGTACGGTACGCGGCGTTCGCCTGCGCAGCCCATTGCATGGCCACGCGCCGTTCGGCATCGCTCGCGCTCGCAAATCGATCCGGATGCACGCGAGATTGCACGGCACGGTACGCCGCCTCAAGCGCTTCGGCATCGAGCGCGAAGCCCTGCGGCAGATCGAACAGCGTGAAGTAGTTATCAGTCAGTGCACTCATCGCGCCCGCTTAATACGTTTAATACGTTGGACCTACGTCCGGGCCAACATTCGACCCGTAAAAAAAGCGGCTCGCGCCGCCTTGCTGCCTACGCTACTGCCCTTGCCTGCAAAAACCAGCAACCGGGGTATCCCGTCCAGTCACTCGTCGGATGGCTCACCACGCTCGCATTTCCGGCAAGGTAATTCGCTCCCGAGCATCGCTTCACGACCTGCGGCACTCTGCGTCCATGTCCGGATCTGCCATGGGGGAAGATGCCTGACATGTTGTCCATGCCCACACGCCAGTCGCGCAACCCATTGGCCTTCGTCGTCTTGCCGAAAACCGATGATCTTGCGTGATGGTGGCAATACCGCAGGCATTGCCACCGTCGCGTCAGACGCGGAACGACTCACCGCAGCCGCACTCGTCCTTGACGTTCGGGTTGTTGAATCGGAACCCTTCGTTCAGGCCTTCGCGCGCGAAGTCCAGCTCAGTGCCGTCGATGTACGGCAGACTCTTCGGATCGACGATCACCTTCACGCCGTGGCTTTCGAAGACCGTATCTTCGTTCGCCACGTCGTCGGCGTACTCCAGCTTGTAGGCCAGGCCCGAGCAACCGGTCGTCTTCACGCCCAGTCGCAGGCCCACGCCCTTGCCGCGCCGCGTCAGATAACGCGAAACGTGCTGCGCGGCCTTCTCGGTCAATGTAATGGCCATCTTGCCTGATTCCTTATTCGTCGCGCCGCTTACGCAGCCTTGGCCGTTTCGGCCGTCTGGCCGTGCTTCTGCTTGTAATCGGCGACCGCCGCCTTGATGGCGTCTTCAGCCAGAATCGAGCAGTGAATCTTCACCGGCGGCAGCGCCAGTTCCTGCGCGATTTCGGTGTTCTTGATCTCGAGCGCCTGATCCAGCGTCTTGCCCTTGACCCACTCGGTCACGAGCGACGACGAAGCGATTGCCGAACCGCAGCCGTAGGTCTTGAACTTGGCGTCTTCGATCACGCCGGCTTCGTTCACACGAATCTGCAACTTCATCACGTCACCGCAGGCCGGCGCGCCGACCATGCCCGTACCGACGGCGTCGTCGCCCTTCTCGAACGAACCGACGTTACGCGGGTTTTCGTAGTGATCCAGAACTTCTTTGCTGTACGACATGGCTAACTCCTTGAATACTCAGTGTGCGGCCCACTGGATCGAATTCAGATCGACCCCGTCCTTGTACATTTCCCACAGCGGCGACAGATCACGCAGCTTGCCGATCTTGCTCTTGAGCAGTTCGACCACGTAGTCGACTTCCTGCTCGGTCGTGAAACGACCCACCGTGAAACGAATCGAGCTGTGCGCGAGTTCGTCGTTGCGACCCAGTGCGCGCAAGACGTACGAAGGCTCGAGCGAGGCCGATGTGCACGCCGAACCCGACGACACCGCCACATCCTTGATCGCCATGATCAGCGATTCGCCTTCGACAAAGTTGAAACTGATGTTCAGGTTGTGCGGGACACGTTGTTCCATGTCGCCGTTCACATACACCTCTTCCATTTCCGTCAGACCGGTCAGCAAACGATCGCGCAGCATACGCACGCGCTCATTCTCGACGGCCATCTCTTCACGCGCCAGACGGAAGGCTTCGCCCATCCCGACGATCTGGTGCGTCGCCAGCGTGCCCGAACGCATGCCGCGCTCATGGCCACCGCCGTGAATCTGCGCTTCAATACGAACACGCGGCTTGCGACGCACGTACAGTGCGCCGATACCCTTCGGGCCATACGTCTTGTGCGCCGAGAACGACATCAGGTCGACCTTCAGTGCTGCCAGATCGATCGGCATCTTGCCGGTGGCCTGTGCGGCGTCGACGTGGAAAATGATGCCCTTTTCACGGCAGATTTCGCCAAGCGTGCCGATGTCCTGAATCACGCCGATTTCGTTGTTCACGGCCATGATGGACACGAGAATCGTGTCGGGGCGCAGCGCCGCCTTGAAGACGTCCAGATCCAGCAGGCCGTCATCCTTGACATCGAGATAGGTGACTTCGAAGCCTTCACGCTCGAGTTCGCGCATCGTGTCGAGCACAGCCTTGTGCTCGGTCTTCACGGTGATGAGGTGCTTGCCCTTGCCTTGATAGAAGTGCGCAGCGCCCTTGATGGCGAGGTTGTTCGACTCGGTCGCGCCCGACGTCCAGACGATTTCGCGCGGATCGGCGTTCACCAGCTTGGCCACTTCCTCACGCGCCTCTTCCACCGCCTGCTCGGCAGCCCAGCCGAACGAGTGGCTGCGCGACGCCGGGTTGCCGAACTGCTCACGCAGGTAGGGCAACATCTTGTCCACGACGCGCGGGTCAATCGGCGTCGTGGCGCTGTAATCCATGTAGATGGGGAGGTTGAGGGTGTCGTTTTTCATGGGGTGCTCCAGGATCGTGCCGTGGCGCCTGTTATGAACGGGCCATATCAAAGACCGAATTGGGGATGCGCGTCGTAATCGTCTGGTTGCTGTTACCGGACTCGCGCGTATCGCGCAGCACAGCCTGCTGTGCCTGCTTGCTGCGCTGCTGCTCGACCAGGTCGCGCAGCGAAACGGAATCGAGATACTCGACCATCTTCTGGTTGAGTGTCGCCCACAGCTCGTGCGTCATGCAGTGACCGCGATGGCCGTCCTGGCCCTTCTCGCAATTGCCCTTGCTGCCGCACTGTGTGGCGTCGAGCGGTTCATCGACCGCAATGATGATGTCGGCGACGGTCACCTCTTCTGCGCGGCGCGCAAGGCTGTAACCACCACCCGGCCCGCGTACGCTCTCCACGATTTCGTGGCGGCGCAGCTTACCGAACAGTTGTTCCAGGTAAGAGAGGGAAATTCGCTGACGCTGACTAATGCCCGCAAGCGTCACGGGACCCGCGTCCTGGCGCATGGCCAGGTCGATCATCGCCGTGACGGCGAAACGGCCTTTCGTGGTAAGTCTCATGATGATGCAGGGGATTAATCTCGACTATTTTCGTCAAGTATAAATTCCCTACGAATTTAGTCAAGTACTTCTGGCCCATTTTTTGCGGAAGTTCCCCTATCCGTCCGGGCAACTTCCTAAACTTCTTATTTTTCGGGACGAGGGTCCATCCGCGGGGAGCGCAGAGGGAACAGCAGTACCAGAGGATTGCGCAGCACGGCGCGCCAGATGGCACGGTGAATTTGCCGACGGTCGCCCAATCGCAGTGGACGCGATCTGAGCGCCATGTGGAATGCTAACGCAAAACTGACACCCACGTTGAGCAGGGCCATCGATCCGACGCCCGCGACAGCCAGCCAAAGCGCCGAGTCATGCAGCACCGGCAGGCCCAACACCCCGATCGACGTCGCGATCGAACCCGTCGACAGCGTCACGTGCCGGACTTCGAAGGGCAGCGCGAAAGCCGTCAGAATCGCCGGCACCAGGCCCAGCATGAAGCCAAGCGTCAGATTGCCCAGCACCGGCGCAATGTGACGCCGACACCAGTCTGCCAGCCTTGCCGCTCCGTTTCGCCCGAAGACGAAGCGCAAGCGACGGTTGTAGGCGAGGACATCGCCGATGCCATGCAACGCGAACCAGTTATCCGCCCAGCCCGAAATCAGGCTGGAGCACCAAAGCAATACGCCGGTCAGTGCCGCAAAGAACGGCGTCACCCCCAGGATCGAGAACGAATGCAGCGTTGCCTGCGCTTTTTCCGGCGTGATGGTGTTGACCCCCAACGCTGCCGACACGGCCCACTGCACCAGAAAACAGAACGGGAAGACCATCGCCAGATTGCCGAAGATGGCCGCGGCCTGCGTCCGCACAAGTGCCAGGACTTCGCCAACGAAGGCGTCCATACCGGCCGGCGTATCGACGTCGTCGAGCTTGCTCGCAATCGCCGGCGCCGTCATCGCAGGCTGCTTGGTCGCCAGCGTGAAATGGCAGAAGTGCATGAACAGGAAGCAGATCGCGTAGTTCGCGCCGGCAAGGAAGCCCTCGACGACCGTCGGCAGATGCGCCCCCGCGATCATGAACTTGATGTAGACCGTCACGACGGTCACCAGACCACCGCCGCAGGCCATTTTCAGCATCGAAAAGTATTCGCCGCGGTTCCTCGCGATGTAGTGCTCACCGGTCTCAGCGCTACGCTCGACCACCTTGCGCGCCAGCAATCCAAACGAGGTCCGCGCCAACTCACCGACACTCTGGCTTGCCTTGTTGGCCCGCACCAGATCGGCGAGAAGACGAACGCGAGCAACGGCCCTATCGCCGCGGTCGCCGTCCGTCAGCCAAGCCTCCAGCAGACGCTCGAGCCGTCGAATTCTCGCTTTGGCACGCTCGACCTGAAACACGATGTCAACGCTGACACCGTTCTCGTCGAGATGCGCATACACCTGCCGCACGGCGAGGCCGCAATTGTCCAGTAGTGCGCGAAAGACATTGATCTGTTGCACGAAAATCTGCGATGGCGGCGCCCCATGCGCGAATGCCTGACCGGCATCTTCGAGCGCCTGCATGGCGCGTCCGAGCCGGTAGAACGGCGAATCGTTGACGCGCGAATATGTCAGACGCGAACGCACCGCCTGCGACAGTCCGGTCGATGCAATCTGATCAACCAGATGATGCATTGCGGCGAGCAGATCCTCGGCGAACGGGTTCCAGTCGGCCTCGGCGTCCTCGTCCTCGCCGTAATGCAGCAGCGCGATGAGATCCCCCAGCAGTTCCGGCGGCAACGCGCCAATCCAGTCGGCCGCGTCGCCGTCGGGAAACATCAGCGAGCACAGCGCCGAAAGGTCGCGCCGCGTTGGCGGCGGCGGGATCAGCGCCTTTTCTATGCGCTCGACCAGCGCGCCCCAGAATCCCGGACGCACCGGCATACCGGTATCGCAGAGGAGCGAAATCGCGTCGCTTTCATTAATGACGCTACGCAGCGTGCGCGCCACTGGCAATCGCCACTGCGGATTGCGATCCAGCATTTGCAGCAGATAGCGCAGGCGCGTATGCGGACGATATCTCGCCGCCTCCCCCTGCTCCCGCGCGTCGTTCACCAGGGCGCCACGCTTCTGCACCCAGTGCGCCAATTCGATCAGCCATTGGTTGCGGACCGCCAGCGGCGCCGAAGGATCGGCGTGTGCGAGCAGTTCGTCGAGTTGATGGCCAGCGTGACGTGATGCACGCCATTTACGCCAGTACGAATTGAGCGAATTGAACATCGGTGAAAGAACGCGCGAAGAAAAAACGGGAAATGATCGGGATCACGAAAAGACGAAATTCCACGCGGCGCGAGCGACCTCTCGCATGCGGGGCCAGCATCATAGCCTTGAAAGCGGATTTCCCGAAACCGTCATGCCGACATTGATCAGTCCGCACCCTGCTCATCGGGCGCTGCGTCTCAGGCGCTCAACGCGCCTTTCCCAAATGCACGAGCAAGCCATCGAGACCATCTTCAATATAGTCGAGCACGGTCTCGAAACCTTGTGCGCCACCGTAATACGGATCCGGCACTTCCGTGGCGTCGTGATGCGTCGCAAAGTCCATCAATCGCACAATCTTGTGACGATACTGAGCCGGACATCGCGCCACCAGGTCGGCAACGTTGGCGTCGTCCATCGCGACGATCCAGTCGAAGCGCTCGAAATCGTCAGCCTCGACGAGACGCGCCCGCAACGCGCTCAGGTCGTAGCCGCGACGCTGCGCGGCGTCCTGTGTCCTGGCATCGGGCGCGTGACCGATGTGATAGCTGTGCGTGCCTGCCGAATCGACGTCGACGATCTCAGCCAGACCGGCTTCCGCCAAACGGTGACGAAAAATGCCGTCAGCACTGGGTGAACGGCAAATGTTGCCCATGCAGACAAATAAGATTGATGTCTTTTTCATTGAGATCAAATATACAAAACCCACGCGCTCAGCAACAGTTGCAAGAACGTTCTGTTGCGACCTAATGAGGTCAACTCACTTATCCGTTTTGCACACGATGGGCCTGCGCCCCGCAAGCGCGACATACTGAAATAGCACACGATGCGAGAATAACTGCAGGCATCGTCGGCTACCGGGAAGATCCGGCGCTCTGACAGTCAATGGGGTGGTACGGCGACTATCTTACCGAAACGGTATCTGACACCTAGCGAAATGCCTGCGACGACCGACACGGTGAGCATCTGCACGCAACATCTGATATTGATAGCCTCGATGAACTTTTTGCATCAATGCATGGCAATTGAGCCCGCAGGCGCGCACCGTGAAGCAAAAAGGTAGAATCCCGCCTACTTAAATTCAGACTCCCGAACCGGTTCGCGGAGAATAAGTGAATCTCCGGCGATGGCAAATACTTACTACAAGCACATCGACGGGCTGCGCGCGATTGCCGTTCTGTCCGTCTTTCTGTACCACTTGGGGTTTCCGGCGATGACCGGCGGATTTGTCGGCGTCGACATATTCTTCGTCATCAGCGGGTATCTGATCACTGGCATCATCCTGCGCGAGTTGCAGGAGACGGGACGCTTCAGTTTCGTCGCCTTCTATATCAGGCGCGCCAAGCGCATATTCCCCGCGCTCGCCTGCACGCTGCTGGTGTCATTCTGCATCGGCGTCTGGCTACTAGTCCCCGCAAAGTTCACCCCGTTCGGTGGCACGTTGGCCGCCGCGGCAGCTTCCGTGTCAAACATCTTCCTGCTCAAGCAGGCCGGGTACTTCGACATCTTCTCGAAGTCCAATCCGCTGCTCCACACCTGGTCGCTCGGCGTCGAGGAGCAGTTCTACATTTTCTGGCCGGTGCTGCTACTCTGCGCGCACCGACTGGTGAAAAGACGATGGGCTGCACCAGTTGTCATTGCGGTCGTCGCGGCCGCAAGCTTCTACCTCAGCCTGCACCACCTCTCGACTCATCGAACTGACATTTATTACCTCGTCCAGTATCGTGCGTTCGAGTTTTGCATCGGTGCGGCCGTGTTATGGCTCCCGAGGCTTGAAGTCACCCGCAAGCGGCGGACGCTCGAAATACTGTGCGCGCTCGGATTCGTTCTAACGGTCATTGCGCTCGTCACCTACAACGAGTCCACCGTCTTCCCGAGCTACAACGCCATTCTTCCCGCCGTTGGCGCTGCCCTTCTGATCTATGCCGGCGAGGCGAAGTGGAGCGGCGCACTGCTGCGTTGTCGCCCCGCCGTGTACGTCGGCCTCGTCAGCTATTCACTCTACCTCGCGCACTGGCCGTTGATCGTATTCGTGAAGACGTTCAACGAGAATATGGACGGCACATATGCGCTCCATGAGTGGCAGCCCACAGGCATCTTCGTTGCTGCGATCCTGATTGCATCACTGATGCACAAGTCCATCGAGCAGCCGGCACGTCATATGCGCACCTCGATGAAGCGGTCTCAGGCGATGTTTGCCGGTGGATGGATCGCAGCGCTCGGCTGCATCGGCGCATTGGGGGTTAGTGTCTATCTCAGCACGGGCTGGCTATGGCGTGTGGACCTGCCCATTGCACTGCGCAATACCGCTTCGATCAACGAGTTTTCGACGAAGTATTGGGGCGGCGCGGGCTTCGAAGGTGGCCTGATTCACCAAGGCAAAGATGCCGCGCCAAACATCGTCATCATGGGCGATAGCCATGCTGGCATGCTATTCACCGGCATGGTCAACGAACTCGCCAAACCTTTTGATCTGACTGTCTTTAGCGCTACAGGCGGCGGTGGAGGGAAATTCGATTCCGCCCTGTTACTACCCGGCACGACGCGTCTCGCCGAAAACCAACCGTCCTTCGACGCATCGACCCGGTCTGCGAATGCAGAAGTGTTGCAGCAATTGGCGCGCTCTTCGAGTTCCGTGTTCATCTACTCGGCAGCCTATACCGGGCAGCTCCCGGAGGCCGCCGATCTCGTCACCCACAAAGCGTGGGATATTCGCCCGGACCGCGATTTGGAGTCATCAAAATATGCTCCGTTCGTCGCCGCACTTGAACGCATGCGCATTGCCCTTGACGGAAGAAAATTCATTATCGTCGGAGATGTGCCGGGCTCGTCGAAATATCGGGTGCTGTCCTGCGTCGCGCATTTGAAATGGTTCCCGCGCCCTCTCTGTTTGCCCGAACAATCACGGCTGGAACATCAGGCAGCCCTCAATGTCAACAAGGTGCTCAGAGCTTACGCCGAGACTCACCGCGGTGTCTTTTTTATCGATCCATATGATGCATTCTGCAACGAGACTACCTGCCGCAATGTCGACTCAGATGGGATGCCACTCTATTCGGACATCCATCATTTGACACAGGCCGGTTCAGCGCTGCTTTTTGCCAGAATTAGTGACCACATCATGCGCATTATCGGGAAACAATCGGTCTCCGCGAACACGGAAACGCCCCGGTCGACGCCTATGGCAAATTGAATTGGCATCCGTATGCTGCAGCAATGCTTGTGGGTTAACCACACAGACAAACCGTGCGAGGGCTGTTTCGTAAGAATCAAATACCCAAAGTGCCCCCGCCCACCTAACACGATCAACGACTTACCACGTTTTTTGCCACCAATCTACGCATTGGTTTCAACATCAACCGGATAGACAATCCCCCCGAAAGGAAAGAAAATGTGGCCCAACACACGTTAGATTTTCTTTCCATTTCCAGCATGGAAATCGCGCACTGGATCAGGGCAAGCCGGGAGGCCGCCCAACTCAAGCAGGACGACCTCGCGGAAAAACTCAAGAAAACGCGGGGTAACATCTCCGCATGGGAAAACGGACGGCATGAACCCAGCTTCAGCCAAATACTTGAAATCTCGCGTATCACGAAGCATGCAGTGCCAATCCCCGGACTGGGGAGCTCACAATTTGAAAACGATCCAGCCCCGACGCCCGGACATCGGCGAGTGCCCCTGGTTGACCGTACATGGGTGGCACAAATGAGCCAGACGACTGAAGCATTTGTGCCGTTCCCGCCGAATGTTGCATTGGCTCATCTGCTCACAGACGTTGAACTGTCGGACCATGCGTTCGCCCTCAAAGTCGAGGGCCGCTCAATGGAACCTCAGTTCCACGAAGGAGACCATCTGATAGTCGACCCGGCGATGGCACCGCTGCCCGGTGATTTCGTTATCGCCACGAGCGATCACGAGGTGGCGACACTCAAGAAGTACAGGCCGCGAGGCATCAACGCGAGTGGACATGATGTGTTTGAACTAGTACCGCTCAACCAGGATTACGCGACCATCAATAGTGAGTACGAGAAAGTGGTAATCATCGGCGTTGTCATCGAGCACCGACAGGTATTGCGCCGGTAGTTGAAAACGCCTCGGCGTCCCGATCAATTGCGGCACGACGTGACAAGCCTCAATTGATGACACGCCTACGCTCATTCCAACCCGTTCATCTCTCAACACTGCGCGCTCGTACAAACGCGCAATCCAAGTACCCAGAATGCGATCAACTCTTACAAAACATAAAATTTTCGCGGCACTTCTCGTCGTTCTACTTATTGGGTTGTTCGCCTACAACTTCAATCATGGAGAGCGAATTCAGTTTCAGGATGGACTTGGATGGGATGGCTCACTGTATGCCGGCTGGGCCCAAACAAACTCGAAAGAGCTCATCCTGAGCAAGACGGTGCCGGCCTATTACGTCGGGCGGCTCCTTCCTTCCGTGATCATTCACAACGTCAGTGGTCTGCTGCACTACGACATTAGTTACCCTGTACGCGTCATCCACGCGTTTTATATCTATAACTTTGGCCTTCTCCTGATTGCAGGATTCTTTACCTATCTGATCGGGCGTCATTTCGAGTGGCGCTTACCTACCTATTTTCTCGCCGGCACTGCGCTTTTCATCAACTACCCTGTTCTGAAAAATGCTTCGTACAACCCGACCCTGGTCGACATTTCGGCATACGTGATCAGCCTGGTAATTTTCTACTTCTATCTTCGCGATCGCGTAGCGCCCCTCGCGCTTTCCATCATCATCGGCGCATTCATCTGGCCGACGCTGCTCTACGGCACGATACCGCTTCTCGCATTTGGCAAGGCCCCCTTCAAGAGTGATCGCGTCAAGATCCCGGCCAACGTTCTTGCCCTCCTCATCCCGGTTCTCTGGATGGCGCTCGCTGGATACCTCTATTTTTTCGAAGGGCTGCGTCAGCAGAACGGCACGACACCGATTCGCATGGCGCTCTTTCCGGCCAGTGTAATTCTGCTGATGGCGTACATGTATTTCGTGGTGCGTCCGTTTACCGATGTCGGTGCCTGGTTTTCGGCGCTGCGAGTCGTGCGCTGGTATCGCGTGGCCCTGGCTGCAATCATTTTTGCGATCATCAAATGGGTCATCGGCACCGTTGCGGCTCAGGGCGGCGACCCTCTGACGATTACGTCCTACATCGGCCTGCTTACCCAAGCCTCCGTCGCGAATCCGCTTGTCAACGTGATCGCACACGCGCAGCATTACGGGCCCTTCTATGTCCTCGCCATCATTTTGTGGCCGCAAGTCAGTTCGATCGTGAAAGAGCAAGGCGCCGGCCTCGTCTTCTATGTAGCGCTTTTCGCACTGCTTTCGGCGGGCGCCGAGTCGCGCCAGTTCATCAATGCGTGGCCGATCGTCGCGATCATTGTTTGCGAGGCGTTGCGCCGTCGAATGGGAACCGCTGGAGACTGGGCCTTCAACTACAGTATCCTCGCCATCGCGCTTGTGGTCTCTCGTTTCTGGCTTGATATCAATGTCGGCCCATGGACAGGCAAATTGCTCGAATTCCCGGATCAGATGCTTTTCATGTACACCGGCCCATGGATGTCAAATCGCATGTATGAAGTATTCGTTGCCGTGACTGTTTTGATGACGGTTGCGCTGATCGCACTGTTGCGCAATCTTCAGCCGAGCGCTGCCGGCAATCGATCGCCCCAACACTGAGATACGCCGTGAAAAAACTCTCGATCATTGTTCCAGTTTATTTCAATGAAGGATCGTTGCCGGATCTCTTCACAAAAATGGGCGGCGTCCGTAAAGAGCTTGCCGCCCGCGACATGGAGCTGGAACTGATCTTCGTCGATGACGGGTCTGGCGACGGTTCGCTCGCCTTGCTCAGGCAGTACAAATCCATGCAACCTGACGTCCGCGTTATCAAGCTGAGCCGCAATTTCGGAGCTATCAGTGCCGTAAAAACGGGGGTGACTTACGTTACCGGGGATTGTTTCCTTTTTCTCGCGGCGGACTTGCAAGACCCTCCTTCGCTGATTCCGGAAATGGTCGATCACTGGCTGTCCGGGAAGAAGTATGTGATCTGTGCTCGAACCGATCGCGAAGATCCGCTTTCATCAAAGCTTTTCGCCAAGATTTACTATCGAATGCTGAGATCCTTCGTGATCGCGTCCTACCCGGAAAAAGGATTCGATCTTGCACTGATGGACGCAATGTTTTTGCCGTACTTGAGAGACAGCGGAAAGCACGTCAATTTCCCGCTGTTCCCGTACTGGCTCGGCATCGAGCCTTATGTGATCCATTACAAACGCATTGCGCGCGAACACGGCAAATCGAGATGGACTTTCGGCAAGAAGCTGAAACTCATGATTGACTCGATATTTTCGTTCTCTTTCGCACCTGTCAGAATCATTTCTTTCACCGGTGCGACGGTCTCTTTTTTCAGTTTCGCCTACGGAATACTCGTTGTTATCAGTGCGTTGCTGGGCAAAGTGGCAGTACCAGGCTTCGCGACGATTGTCTGCCTGATTTCATTTCTGCTGGGCCTGATCATCGTCATGCTCGGCATTATTAGCGAGTACGTGTGGAGAATTTTTGATGAAGTCAACAAGCACCCGTACTCCGTGGTGGAAGAAGTTTTTTAGCCGGGAGTTCGCCCGCTTCCTCTTGGTTGGGGCGACTAACACCGGCTTCGGGTACGTGATTTATGCGGTATGTTTGACGTTCGTAGGATATAGGTTGGCTTACACAGTATCCTTCGTTCTGAGCGTGATCTTTTCATATTGGTTGAACTCGCACTTCGTCTTCAAGGTAAAGATGTCGGTGGCGGGACTGTTGAAATTTCCGCTCGTGTACGTGGTTCAGTATCTGGTCGGCATCGGACTGATGTATGTGCTCGTCGGCAAGCTGCAGCTCTCACCTTACCTGGCGCCAATTGCCGTTGTCGTGCTCACGATTCCGATCACTTTCCTGATGTCCCGAATCCTCATCAGGGGAAGTCTTTCGGGTTGAGTGACACGGCCGGAGACGGCGCCCGCTGCCGTCTCCAATGCTCTGATCCCCGCGCGGGCTCCGTTCCCCCTATATGCCTCAAACTCACGCAGAATCGAGCCGACCAAACGCGCGATAGAATTTACATACGCTATCGGCAGTTATTCTCGCACCCAATGGATCGTTAATCCGTCAAACGGGTGTCGCATCCGTTATTACCGCCCTTTGCGCTAAACAGCGGAACACTTACTTTGCGCCCGGCACACTGCCTCCCTTCGGCCCCAGTTCCGCCTCGCTGGCACCGTCGGTGCCGAACACGAGCGCCTTGACGTGCAGCAACTGGTCGCGCACCTTCGCGGCCTTCTCGAACTCCAGGTTGCGTGCATGCTCCTGCATCTGCTTCTCGAGCTTCTTGATCTCGCGCGCCAGTTGCTTTTCCGACATGTCCTGGTAGTGAGCCTGCTCCTTGGCTTCCGCCAATTCCGCCTTGGCGTCCTGCGGATCGTAGACACCATCGATGATGTCCTTGATGCGCTTTTTCACGCCCTGCGGCACGATGCCGTTCGCTTCGTTATGCGCCATCTGCTTCGCGCGGCGGCGCTCCGTCTCGCCGATGGCGCGCTTCATCGAATCGGTCATCTTGTCTGCGTACAGGATGGCCGTTCCGTTCACGTTACGTGCCGCCCGCCCGATCGTCTGAATCAATGACCGCTCGGCGCGCAGGAAACCCTCCTTGTCTGCATCGAGAATCGCAACCAGCGACACTTCCGGAATATCCAACCCCTCACGCAACAAGTTGATCCCAACAAGTACGTCGAACGCGCCCAGACGCAAGTCGCGAATAATCTCTACGCGCTCAACGGTGTCGATGTCACTGTGCAGATAGCGGACCTTTACGCCGTTGTCCGACAGATACTCGGTCAGTTGCTCCGCCATCCGCTTCGTGAGCGTGGTCACCAGCACACGTTCCTCGACCGCCACGCGCTTGTTGATCTCCGACAGCACGTCGTCCACCTGGGTACGCGCCGGGCGGACATCAATGATCGGGTCGATCAGCCCGGTCGGACGCACCACCTGCTCGACCACCTGCCCCGTACGCTTCGCTTCGTAATCTGCGGGGGTCGCCGAGACGAAGATGGCCTGACGCATCTTGCGTTCATACTCGGCAAACTTGAGCGGACGGTTATCGAGCGCCGATGGCAAACGGAATCCGTAATTGACGAGGTTCTCCTTACGTGCCCGGTCACCGTTGTACATGCCGTTGAACTGACCGATGAGCACATGTGACTCGTCGAGGAACATCAGGGCGTCCGGCGGGAGGTAGTCGACGAGCGTCGGTGGCGGCTCGCCCGGTGCGGCGCCGGACAGATGCCGCGAGTAGTTTTCGATGCCCTTGCAGAAACCCAGCTCCTGCAACATTTCCAGATCGAAGCGGGTACGTTGTTCAAGGCGCTGCGCCTCGACCAGCTTGCCGTCCTTATAGAAGAAGTCGAGCCGCTCGCGCAATTCGTCCTTGATCGTCTCGATCGCCCGCAACACCGTATCTCGCGGCGTCACGTAGTGTGAGGACGGATACACCGTGAATCGCGGCACCTTCTGACGCACACGCCCCGTGAGCGGATCAAACAACTGCAACGAGTCGACTTCGTCGTCGAACAACTCTACACGCAAGGCCAACTCGGCATGTTCAGCCGGAAACACGTCGATGGTGTCGCCACGAACGCGGAACGTCCCTCGGCCAAAATCCGTTTCGTTACGCGTGTACTGCATCGCAATCAGACGGGCGATGATTTCGCGCTGCCCCAGTTTGTCGCCCTGGCGCACGGTCAGGATCATCTGGTGGTACTCGCTCGGATTACCGATACCGTAGATGGCCGACACCGTAGCCACGATCACCACGTCTCGCCGCTCAAGCAGACTCTTCGTCGCCGACAGACGCATCTGCTCGATGTGCTCGTTGACCGACGAATCCTTTTCGATGAAAAGGTCGCGCTGCGGAACGTACGCTTCCGGTTGGTAGTAGTCGTAGTACGAGACGAAATACTCCACCGCATTTCGCGGGAAAAACTCGCGAAACTCCGAATACAACTGTGCCGCGAGCGTCTTGTTCGGCGCGAACACGATAGCGGGACGGCCCAGACGAGCAATGACGTTGGCCATCGTGAACGTCTTGCCTGAGCCCGTCACGCCAAGCAGGGTCTGAAATGCCAGCCCGTCCTCAATGCCCTCCGCCAGTTGCGCGATGGCCGTGGGCTGATCGCCTGCCGCAGGAAACGGGCAGTAAAGCTGATAAGGCGAATCCGGGAACGTGAGGAACTTGCTTTCGTCGAGATCGGTGTCAGCCGCAGGGGTCATGGCGGGGGCGCGAACATGAGGGACGTAATCTGGCATTCTAGCGCGTCGGACGATTCCCTGACGCCAATGGGTTACGTCGAGGGGTTCCCCGGGCTTTCGTCAATTTCTGGCAATACGTGGCACTTTTTGTGCCGAAAAGGCACGATTTCGTGCATTACGGGCCGGTGTTTACCACAAGGGCGGGTAATCTTCGCTAAAATAGCCCGCTGGGCCGATCCTGCGTAAGTTGCGGCCGTCCCGCTGCATTTTCCTACTACCTGCCTCGAGCCGTCGAAATGACCCTCTTTTCCGCTGTCGAACTCGCCCCGCGCGACCCCATTCTTGGTCTGAACGAAGCCTACAACGCCGATCACCGCACCGATAAGGTGAACCTGGGCGTCGGCGTGTATTTCAATGCGGAAGGCAAACTGCCCCTGCTCAAGGCTGTGAAGGCAGCGGAAGAACAACGTGTGGCCGCCGGCCTGCCGCGCGGCTATCTGCCGATGGAAGGCATTGCCGCCTACGACAAGGCCGTGCAGGAAATGCTGTTCGGCAAAGAATCGCCGGTGCTGGCCGAAGGCCGTGTTGTGACCGCCCAGGCGCTGGGTGGCACGGGCGCACTGAAGATCGGCGCTGATTTCCTGAAGCAACTGAACCCGAACGCCACGGTCGCGATCAGCGATCCGAGCTGGGAAAACCACCGCGCCCTGTTCACCACGGCCGGCTTCAACGTCGTTTCGTACCCGTACTACGACGCCGCATCGCATGGTGTGAACATCACCGGCATGCTCGACATGCTCGGCAAGGAACCGGAAGGCACGATCGTCGTGCTGCACGCTTGCTGCCACAACCCGACCGGCGTCGACCTGACGATGGACCAGTGGGCGCAAGTCGTGGAAGTCGTGAAGGCCCGCAAGCTGGTGCCGTTCCTCGACATCGCCTACCAGGGCTTTGGTGACGGCATCGATGCCGACGCCGCTGTGGTGCGTCTGTTCGCCGCGACCGGCCTGAACTTCTTTGTCTCCAGCTCGTTCTCCAAGTCGTTCTCGCTGTACGGTGAGCGCGTTGGCGCCCTGTCGATCGTGACGGGCAACAAGGACGAATCGGCCCGTGTGCTCTCGCAACTCAAGCGCGTGATCCGCACCAACTACTCGAACCCGCCGACGCATGGTGGCTCGGTGGTCGCCGCCGTTCTGGGCAACGCCGAACTGCGCGCCCTGTGGGAAGAAGAACTTGCCGAGATGCGCGAGCGCATCCGCGCCATGCGTCTGGCACTGGTCGAGAAGCTCCGCGCCCAGGGCGTGGACCGCGATTTCTCGTTCGTGATCAAGCAGCGCGGCATGTTCTCGTACTCGGGCCTGACCGCCGACCAGGTCGAACGTCTGCGTGAAGAGTTCGGCATTTACGCCGTGAGCACCGGCCGCATCTGCGTGGCTGCGCTCAACGACAAGAACATCGACCACGTGGCATCGGCCATCGCGCAAGTACTTCGCTAAGCCCTTGAGTCGCACCCAATGAGAAAGCCCGCCACTCGGCGGGCTTTTTTTATCTCTCGCATTGTTGCGTCGCAGCAACGATAGTTAATAACAATGACCTGAATAAGCTAAAACTATCGAGATGATGCGGAAATGCCATATATCAGGGTTATGCTGCGTTGCACAGCCGCGATAAACGGTTGCATAATTCCCCCCATCATCCGCCTCAGGGCACACAACATGCTGTATCAGATTCATGAGTACAACCGTGCGTGGCTGAATCCCCTCACCACGTGGGCAAAGGCGGCGGCGACGACTTTCGTCAACCCGGGCAGCCTGCTTGCCATGATGCCGGGCGCACCCCGCATCGCCGCCGGATACGAACTCCTCTACCGGCTCGGCAAGGATTACGAAAAGCCCGAATTCAATATCAAGGCAGTCGAGGTCGATGGTCACAACATCCCGGTCGTGGAAATGACCGCGATGGAGAAGCCGTTCTGCCGCCTGCTGCGTTTCAAGCGCTATGCGGACGACGCCAGTGCTGTCGGGCAGCTCAAGGACGACCCGGTCGTGCTGGTCGTGGCCCCGCTGTCTGGCCACCACGCTACGTTGCTGCGCGACACGGTCTCCACGCTGCTCAAAGACCACAAGGTGTACATCACCGACTGGGTCGACGCGCGCATGGTGCCGCTTGAAGCGGGGGCGTTCCATCTGGACGACTACGTTGCGTACATTCAGGAATTCATCCGGCACATCGGCGCCGAGAACCTGCATGTCATTTCGGTCTGCCAGCCGACGGTGCCGGTGCTCGGCGCAATCTCGCTCATGGCGTCGAACGGCGAGAAGACGCCCAGGACCATGACGATGATGGGCGGCCCGATCGATGCTCGCAAGAGCCCGACGGCAGTCAACTCGCTGGCAATGAACAAGTCGTACGAGTGGTTCGAGAATCACGTGATTCACGCGGTGCCGGCGAACTATCCCGGCGCGGGCCGACTGGTCTACCCGGGCTTCCTGCAACACGCGGGCTTCGTTGCCATGAATCCGGACCGCCACCTGAAGTCGCACTGGGACTTCTATCTGGATCTGATGCGCGGCGATAACGACGATGCCGACTCGCACCGGCGCTTTTACGACGAGTACAACGCCGTGCTCGACATGTCGGCCGAGTACTACCTCGATACCATCAAGACGGTGTTCCAGGACTTCAGTCTGGCACGCGGGACGTGGGACGTGGCCGGTGAGCGAGTGCGCCCGCAGGATATCAAGACCACAGCCCTCTTCACCATCGAAGGCGAGCTGGACGACATCTCGGGTAGCGGTCAGACGCAAGCCGCGCACGAGCTGTGCACCGGGATTCCGGCCAAGCGACGCGCGCATTTCACCGCGCCGAAGTGCGGGCATTACGGGATTTTTTCCGGCAGCCGCTGGCGTAACGTGATCTATCCGCAGATCCGCGACTTCATTGCGAAGCACGCCTGAGCGTCGTGCTCTGATCCCCGTTCGCGAATCCTGACAGTCATACCAAAACCGCCGCGTGAGCTTCGGCCCACGCGGCGGTTTTGTTTCCAGGCCAGACGCCTAAGCCGCAGGGTGCGGCTGGACGGTCATCGCGTACGCAAAGAATCCAGCAGCATCTGCGTATTGAACGACGAGTACGTCTTTCGCGCCTCGTCGCTCATGACATCGCGTCCCATGACGATGGAAAGCGTATGCCGGTTCGACATCACGTAATAGCCCATTGCGGAAATCGTCACGTAGAGGTCGACAGGGTCGATGCCATCTCGAATCTCCCCGCTGATCTGGCCCCGCTTGAGGGTCTGGGAGAGCAACTCTACGATCGGCGAGACTTGCTGACGAATCTCCGTCGACTGACGCATCGACTTCGCCTCGTGCAGATTCTCGTTGTTGATGAGCTGGATCAGTTCCGGATGGTCGGCGTAATAGTCCCACACGAAGTGGGCCAGTTCCGCCACGGCATCGAGCGGTGCCAGCAGGTCGAGCTTCAGCCCATGTTCGGCACGGTTGAACTCGCCATAGACCTCTTCGAGCACCGCCAGATATAGCTGGTCCTTGTTGCCGAAGTAGTAATAGAGCATGCGCTCGTTGATCTCGGCTCGCCGTGCAATGCTGTCCACGCGCGCACCACTCGAACCACGTTCCGCAAACTCCTCGATCGCAGCGGCAAGAATCCGCTGGCGGGTGCGTTCCGGGTCACGTTTGATCTTGGTTTCTAGTGTTGTCATGATCGGCCGGTCGTTCTCATCGGGCGGAATTATGGCACAACGGTTTCAGTGTTTCTGCAAAATGCAGGATAATTCGACTTTCTGCCGAATCCTCCACAAAAGACGTGTCCGAAGTCAGCGCGCTCGCTCAGCGCATCGATGCCCTATTGCCCCAGACGCAATGCACCAAATGCGGTTACGCCGGTTGCCGTCCGTACGCCGACGCCATCGCCAGCGGGCAAGCCAGCTATAACCAGTGCCCGCCCGGCGGCGCCGAAGGCGTGGAACGTCTTGCGAAACTGCTCGGCCGCCCCGTCATTCCGCTTAATCCGGAGAACGGCGTCGAGCGCCCGCGCCCTCGTGCCGTCATCGACGAGTCATTGTGCATCGGTTGCACATTGTGTATTCAGGCCTGCCCGGTCGACGCCATCGCCGGTGCCGCAAAACTGATGCATACGGTGATCGCCGATCGCTGCACGGGCTGCGATCTCTGCGTACCGCCCTGCCCTGTCGACTGCATCGAGATGGTTCCGGTCACGGGGGAGCGTACGGGCTGGGATGCCTGGTCGCCGGCGCTGGCCGACGAGGCACGCACCCATTTCGACGCGCATCAGGCACGTCTGGCCAAAGACAAAGCCGAGCGCGAGGCGCGTCTCGCCGCACGGACAGCGCGTGTCGAACCGGGTGCAGCGGGTGCACCGACTCCACCCGCCACGCCCACCGCGTCGCCAGGAAACACGGTCGCAACGCAATCCACGCAAACTGCTGCGTCCATACCGGTGGCACCACAAGACACTTCGCAAACGCCCCCGGCGGCCGATGATGCTGCGGCAGCCGCCGCACGCAAGCAGGCGATCATTCAAGCGGCGCTGGAACGCGCCCGTCAGAAGAAGGCGGCACTGGCTGCCGAAGGTCTTGGCCCGAAGAACACCGAAAATGTCTCCGCATCGGTGCAGGCACAGATCGACGAGGCGGAAGCGCGTCGCAGGCGACTGGGGCTTGAGATCGACAGCCCGGACAACGACAAGGCCTGAACGAGCGGCACCACGCTTGGACGCCATCCCCATCAATAACAAGACAGACGCCACCCCACACGCGCCCCCGCCATGAACGACGCCAAACGCCGCGCCCTGTTCGAGACGCTGCAACAGCTCAATCCGACGCCGACGACCGAACTGGAATACACGTCGCCATTCGAACTGCTGATCGCCGTGCTGCTCTCGGCGCAGGCTACCGACGTCTCCGTGAACAAGGCGACGCGCAAGCTTTACGCCGTGGCGAACACCCCGGCCAAGATGCTTGCCCTCGGCGAAGCTGGCGTGTCTGATTTCATCAAGACGATCGGCCTGTATCGCACGAAGGCCAAAAACGTCATCGCGACCTGTCAGTTGCTGCTCGATGTGCATGGCGGTGAGGTACCGCGATCCCGCGAGGCGCTGGAATCATTACCTGGGGTTGGCCGCAAGACCGCGAACGTCGTACTCAATACGGCGTTTGGCGAGGATACGATTGCCGTCGATACGCATATCTTCCGTGTCGCCAATCGTACCGGGCTGGCGCCTGGCAAGGATCCGCTGGCCGTGGAACTGGCGTTGGAGCGCTTCACCCCGCGCGAATTCAAGCACGACGCGCATCACTGGCTCATTCTGCACGGCCGCTACGTATGTAAGGCACGCAAGCCGGAGTGCTGGCACTGCGCCATCGAACCGCTGTGCGACTTCCGGCCCAAGACGCCCGCCCCAAAGGTCTGATACGGCACCGGCGACGCGTCACGGCACAACGTACCCACGCACGAACCTTGAAACGACAACGGGCGGCCCGATAGCGGGACCGCCCGTTTTGTCTTGCGCTCGCCCACGAAATGCGGCGGCGTACGCAGACAGCGTGTTAGATGATGCGTGCCGCTTCGTCGAACGACAGACGCGGATTGCGGGGGAACAGTTTGCTCTGATCGCCGTAGCCCAGATTACAGATGAAGTTCACACGCCACTCAGTGCCAGCAAAGAACGTATCGTTGACCTTCTGCGCGTCGAAGCCGGCCATCGGACCGCAATCGAGGCCCAGTGCACGTGCTGCGAGGATGAAATACCCACCTTGCAGCGAACTGTTCATGTGCGCCGCGCCGGCAGCCTTGGCGGCGTCCCCCGAGAACATCGGCACCATCTTTTCAGCACCGTTCGGGAACAGCTTGGGGAGATGTTCGTAGAACTTCAGGTCATAAGCGATGATCGCCGTCACCGGTGCGGTACGCGTCTTGTCGACGTTGCCGGGCGCCATGCACTCGAGCAGCTTCGCCTTGGCTTCCGGACTCTTCACGAACACGATACGGGCGGGCGTGGTGTTGGCCGAGGTCGGTCCCCATTTCACGAGGTCATAGAGTTCGCGCAGCGTTTCGTCGCTGATCGGCTTGTCGAGCCACACGTTGTGCGTGCGGGCATCGGTGAACAGTTGGGCGACAGCTTCTTTGGCAATGGTGCTCATGACGGATGACCTCTGGTGTTGAACGTCGAACGAATGGCAAACGATGGGCGATTGTACCGTCGTCGCATGGCAGGCGCTCGCGAGCCAAAAATCGCAGAAGGATCAGGCACTTGCGGTGTTCGCTGTGTCTGCCGACGCACCAGGGGCCGAAAGCCAGACCACGCCGGCAAGAATCAGCGCCCCGCCGCCCAACTGCGCGACGGTGAGCGTTTCACCCAGCAGCATGGCCGCGAGCAGCACGGTCACCACGGGCTCCAGCGTCGAGAGCATCGAGGCACGTCCGGCGCCGAGGCGCTGCAAACCGGCGAAGAACGTCAGGATCGCGATGACCGTCGAGCACACGGCAATTGCGGTGAGCGCGGCCCACCCCATGGCGCCGTCCGGCCAGTGCAGCGGCAACCCATGCCATGCCCGAACCGCCGCGATCGCACCAAACGACACCGTCGCCGCCAGGCAGACGAGCGTGGCAGTCGCCCGGGCATCCACGCCGCGTGTCACACGCGCGCCGACGACGATATACCCCGAATAAATCAAGGCCGACGCCACAGCCAGCGCCATACCGAGCGGTTGGCCGTGTCCGCCCCCGACCGTCAAGGCCGTGCCAAACGAGCACAGCACCAACGCGCCGATCTTTACCGGGGTGAGACGTTCATGCAGAAAAATCGCGGCCAGAATCGTTACGAAAACGGGGTACAGATACAACAGCAATGCGACGAGCGAAGCCTGCGCATACTGGAGCGCCCCGAAGAAACAAAGCGATTGCCCCACGTAGCCAATGCCCCCCATCAGGGCGATATGCAGCGACTGACGCCGCGAAGGGAAACGCACCTGCTGTATCCGGCACCAGACGAGCAGCAACACCGTTGCCACGAAAAAACGGAACAGCAGCATCGCGAACATGTCGGCACCGGAAGCGGCCGCGCCGCGCGCAAAGATGGCCATGGCGCCGAACGCCGCCGCCGACACCGCAATCAGCGCAATGCCGCCGCGTGCGGATGGCGCTGGTGACATAGGCACGGGCGGCGCATCGCCAAGCGCCGGGGGAATGACTGGGCTGCGGGGGCTTTGCGGCATGATTGAGCAAATTGAGCGACAATACGGCGTGTTTTTCTTGCGTTATCGGCGTGATCCGGTCATTCCCGGACCGCCGGGCAGTTTGCGGCAATACGCGCGCTGCGGCTCCCCGCAGGCGGATGCGCCATTGTAGTCACGGTAAGGCACGCCGCAAGATGCCCGAAAAAAGAACCCCCACGGAGTCCCCATGTTCAATCCGAGCCGCGACGAAGTCCGGCAATTCTTCTGCACCACCTGGCAAAAGCAGCGCAGCGGCGGCATTCTCACGCCACTCGAAACGATTGCCGCCGACTGGATCCAGGAACATCCCGAATATCACGAAGCGCTCGCCGATACGGAAGACGCCAGCGGGCGCGATTACTCGCCGGAAGCCGGGCAGACCAACCCGTTCCTGCATCTGTCGATGCACCTGGCGATCAGCGAGCAGGTCTCGATCGACCAGCCGCCGGGCATCCGCGCGGCTTATGAAAAGCTGACCCATCGGCTCGACTCGCCGCACGAAGCACAGCACCGCATCATGGAATGCCTGGGACAAACGCTCTGGGAAGCACAGCGCAGCGGCCAACCGCCCGATTCAGACGCGTATCTGCAACGCATCGAACAACAGGCGTCGCGCTGAGCGAGCCCCTCGGCGTCACTCGGAACGACGGGAACCGCACCTACCGCAACCGACGCCGATGAATATGCGATAGACGTGATGCCCGGAAGGAAAGCAAACGACGGCTGCCGCTACGGCAACCGTCGTTTTTTTACGTCCGGCGCCATGACAGGCGCTCGCAAGCTTACTTCTTGGTGACGAGATCGCCCGGCAGCGATTCGATATAGGCCGAAATGTCCTTGAGTTCTTGCGACGTGAACGGACGCGGCTTGCCGTCCTTACCGATCGTCGCAGGATTGGACATGACCTGCGTCTTCATGATTGCGTTGCTGCGCCCATACACGGTGCTGGTTTCGTTCTGATACGCACGCAAGGCGTTATAGACGTAGTCAGCGTACTGACCAGCCAGCTTGGGGTATTCGGGGGTAATGGGCGCGTTCAAATTGGCGCCGTGGCAGCTCGCACACATTCCCTTGTCGACGAGCGCCTTGCCATTAGCGACGTTACCTGCGGCCATGGCCGAACCGCTAAGCGAAGCGAGCACCGCACCGAGCGTGAGCGACACCGCAGCAGCGGCCTTTGCCATCGAATGCTTCATCTTGTTCTCCTCAGCCACGCACGATTTACTTTTGGGGATTGACCGGCGACGACGCCGTCTGCGCAGCGTAGTACGCGGCGATGTTGACGATGTCCTGATCGCTCAGCGTCTGCGCAATGGCATGCATGGTCGAGAACTTGCGGTCGCCCTTCTTGTATTCGTTCAGTGCGTTCTCGATGTATTTGGCATTCTGCCCGCCGATACGCGGCACCCGGTAAACCTCGGGAAACGCGGTGCGATAGTCGGGAATGCCGTGGCAGCCAATGCACATGGCAACCTTGCTCTTCGCGGCGTCGAGATCGGGCTTGAGCTCTGCCGCATGCGCCGCAGACATCAGCGACGTGCTGCCAAGCGCCAGCGCCATCATCGTGAGGAACTTTTTCATGGTCTTCTTGGGAACGTTTTTGGTTGGAATACCGGCCCGCAACACGCAGGTCGACGTCCTGGCTCCAAGGCCGTCGACCCGTGAAAAAAGCAATCGATTGTAACCCACACCCTCGCGGGCGCAAACTCGGTGCTGACCCGCACAGTTCTCCGAAGTTTTTCCGCAAGCCTTTGATGTCAAAACACATTTTCAACGCCCGAGCGAGCCATATGCGCAATGTCTTATACTGAACTTTTTCCCTGCCCGGCCGGTTGGCCGGCTGTTTGCGGACGGCACCGACAATGCGCTTTGAAGGCTCTTCCCAATACGTCGCCACCGACGACCTCAAGCTCGCCGTGAACGCGGCATCCACGCTGCAACGGCCGCTGCTCATCAAGGGTGAACCGGGCACCGGCAAGACCATGCTGGCGGAGGAAGTCGCTGCCGCGCTCGATATGCCGTTGCTGCAATGGCACGTCAAATCCACGACCAAGGCGCAGCAAGGCCTGTACGAGTACGACGCCGTCTCGCGCCTGCGCGATTCGCAACTGGGCGACGAGCGTGTGCGCGACATCGCCAACTACATCGTCAAGGGCGTACTCTGGCAAGCCTTCGAGGCCGATCATCCGGTCGTGTTGCTCATCGACGAAATCGACAAGGCCGACATCGAGTTTCCGAACGACCTGCTGCGCGAACTCGATCGCATGGAGTTCTACGTTTACGAGACGCGCGAGCTGATCACGGCACGTCACCGTCCGCTCGTCATCATCACGTCGAACAACGAAAAGGAGCTGCCGGACGCCTTCCTGCGCCGCTGCTTCTTCCACTACATCAAGTTCCCGGATCCGGCGACCATGCAGTCGATCATCGACGTGCATTTCCCCAATATCCGCCGCGAACTGGTGAGTGCGGCCATGGCCACATTCTTCGAGGTGCGCGAAATCCCCGGACTGAAGAAGAAGCCGTCGACGTCGGAACTCATCGACTGGCTCAAGCTGTTGATGGCGGAAGAGATCGGCCCCGAAGCGTTGCGTAGCGCCGACAACAAGCTGGCGATCCCGCCGCTGGCCGGCGCGCTGCTCAAGAACGAACAGGACATGCATCTGTTCGAGCGACTCGTGTTCATGAATCGCGCCAACCGGTAAGCGTACCCACGTCATGCTGATCGACTTTTTCTACACATTGCGCGCGGCGAAACTGCCAGTCTCGGTGAAGGAATATCTGACGCTGCTCGAAGCGTTGCAGCGTCAGGTCATCGCGCCGTCGCTCGATGACTTCTACTATCTGGCTCGCCTCTCGCTCATCAAGGACGAGAAGCACTACGACAAGTTCGATCAGGCCTTCGGCGCCTACTTCAAAGGCGTACAGCAAATGGTGGACGCCTCGGGGGAAGTGCCGCTGGACTGGCTCAAGAAACGTATGCAACGCGAGTTGTCCCCGGAGGACAAGGCGCGCATTCAGGCGCTGGGGGGGCTCGACAAGCTCATGGAACGTCTGCAGCAACTGTTCGACGAGCAGAAAGGCCGGCATGAGGGCGGCAGCAAGTGGATCGGCACGGGGGGAACGTCGCCGTTCGGCAACGGCGGATTCAACCCGGAGGGCATTCGCATCGGCGGCGAAAGTAACGGCAATCGCACCGCAGTCAAGGTATGGGACCAGCGGACGTACCGCGACTACGACGACACCGTTGAACTCGGCACCCGCAACATCAAGGTCGCACTGCGGCGTCTACGCAAGTTTGCGCGTGAAGGCGCCGCCGAGGAACTGGATCTCGATGACACCATTCGATCGACGGCAGCCAACGCGGGCTGGCTCGATCTGAAGCTCGTGCCCGAGCGCCACAACAACGTGAAAGTGTTGATGCTGCTCGATGTCGGCGGCTCGATGGACGATCACATCGCCCGCACGGAAGAACTGTTTTCGGCGGCGAAATCGGAATTCAAGCACCTCGAGTTCTACTACTTCCACAACTGCGTCTACGACTATCTGTGGCGGCAGAACCGACGCCGCCATAACGAGCGCTTCGAGACGTGGGACGTGCTGCGCAAATACCCGTCAGACTACAAGCTGATCTTCGTGGGCGACGCGACGATGAGCCCGTACGAAGTGCTGCAGCCGGGCGGCTCGGTCGAGTACAACAACAAGGAAGCCGGCGCCGTCTGGCTGCGGCGCTTCATCGATCGCTTCCCGCATCACGCGTGGCTCAACCCGGAACCGGAAGGCATCTGGCAGTATCGCCAGTCGATTTCGGTGATCCGCCAGCTGTTTGCGAATCGCATGTATCCCATTACGCTGGCGGGACTGGAGTCGGCGATGCGGGTACTCAGCAAGTAACCGTCCCTCTTCCACTCCCGCCGAACCGATGCCGGACGCCTGTCCGGCACACGGGGCTTTTGCTGCCCGCCGCAAATCTGTATCGTTTAGCAAGCGGCAATCACAACAACAACGTAACGACAGAGACATACGCCATCATGACGTCCAGCACGACTCCCGTGACGCCGCCACCTTTGCGCCCCCTCGCGGATACTTCGCCGTCGGCCATCGTGGCCGGCTTCGTCGCGATGATGACGGGCTACACCAGCTCGCTCGTCCTCATGTTTCAGGCGGGGCAAGCCGCACATCTTACGTCTGCGCAGATTTCATCGTGGATCTGGGCGCTGTCCATCGGCATGGGCGTGACGACTGTCGGGCTCTCGCTGCGGTACCGCACGCCGGTCGTCGTGGCGTGGTCGACCCCGGGCGCAGCACTCCTGATCACCTCACTGCCCGGCGTGCCGTACGGCGAGGCCATCGGGGCCTTCATCGTCTGCAATGCGCTCATTGCCATTTGCGGGCTGACAGGCGGTTTCGAGACGATCATGCGGCGCGTGCCGCCAGCGCTGGCGTCGGCCTTGCTCGCCGGCATTCTGTTCCGCATCGGACTCGAGATCTTCGTCGCGGCACAACAGCAGACGGCACTGGTGTTGTCGATGTTCTTCACGTATCTCGTCGTCAAGCGCTTCGCATCGCGTTACGCCATTCTGCTGGCCCTGATCGTGGGAACGGCCGTTGCCGGTGGGCTTGGTCTGCTCGACTTCAGCCACTTCGACATCTCGCTCGCAAAGCCGGTCTGGACCACGCCTGCGTTCTCGCTGTCGGCAACGATCAGCATCGCGATTCCGTTGTTCGTCGTGGCGATGGCCTCGCAGAATGTGCCGGGTCTAGCCGTACTTCGGGCCGACGGCTACAAGGTGCCGGCGTCACCCTTGATTTCGACTACGGGAATTGCGTCGGTGCTGCTGGCGCCGTTCGGCTCGCACGGCATCCATCTGGCGGCCATCACGGCGGCCATCTGCACCGGAAGGGAGGCGCATGAAGATCCGGCCAAGCGCTATACGGCTGCCGTGTGGTCCGGCGTCTTTTATCTCATCGCGGGCACGTTCGGCGCGACCATCGCTGCCCTGTTCGCCGCATTTCCCAAGGCGCTTGTGGTCTCCATTGCGGCGCTCGCGCTGTTCGGGTCGATCATGAACGGCCTGGCCAACGCCATGCACGACACTCGCCAGCGCGAAGCGGCGCTCATCACGTTCATGGTGACGGCGTCGGGTCTGACACTGTTGTCCATCGGCTCCGCGTTCTGGGGGTTGATTGCGGGCGTGGTGACGCTCGCGATTCTGGAATGGCGTCGCGCGTGAACCCGCGCGGGCCGAGGTGATACCATTCGGCCCGCAACGTTTTCCAATCACTTTTGACGTAACCGCAGGAGCAGCAGAACCATGGCAGTGATCGAACCGACCCCGGTCTTCAAGGACAATCTGGCATTGATGGCCGCCATCGGCAGCGTCGAGGGCATCGCCCGTATCGATTTGCGCAACGGCAGCGGCGCCGTGGTGGGCACCATCGAAAACGCACCGGGCAAGCAAGGCTCGCTCGCCGTCTACCACTATCTGAAGCAAGCCTTCGGCACGCTTGACGCGAAGGCTGCCGAGCACGCGCTGGCCGTCTTTGGCGAGCACACTGCCGATGCCCGCAACCGTCCGGGCGCACATCCGAACGTCGACCGTCTGCTGGCTATCGTCGCCGGCGGCGAAGCGCTGACGATCGAGGAAGTCACGGCCTGATACCTGACACGTGGCGTCCAACGGGCAATAAAAAAGCCAGCCGATCGGCTGGCTTTTTTACGTACGCCACGAGCAAACGCCATCGGCGCAGCAATGCTCGGTACGCGATACGCGTCAGACCGTCAGTACCGGACCACCGTCGCCGTTGGTCTCACGCAGTTGCTTGACCCAACGCTTGGCAGGCAGGCCGGTGGCCGCTTCCACGACCTTGGCGCGCGCTTCCACGTCCTTCCACTCCACCGACAGCAGCGGACCGTTGAAGGCCAGCACGATCACATTGCCGTCGTGAACTTCCGGAAACTCGATCACCCGGTTGTCGAACGCCTGACGCAGACGACGGATGTTCTTCGGATAGCTGTCGTGATCGCCGAAAAGATTCATCGTCAGCATGCCCGGTTCGCGCAGCGCTGCGCGGCAGGCCTTGTAGAACGCGGGGGTGTCATGCACCGGGCCGCGGGCGGTGGCGTCGTAAAGGTCGACTTGCAACACGTCGATGGTCCCGTGATTCACGGTATTCGTGACGAAATCCCAGGCGTCGGCTTCAAGCACCTTCAGGCGGCGCGAATCGCTCGGAAGATCGAACATCGTCCGCGCGGCCACGACCACGGCCGGGTTCAGTTCGACAGCCGTGACTTGCGTGCGCGGGAACTGCCTGGCGGAAAACTTCGTGATCGAGCCCGTGCCCAGGCCGAGCTGCACCACGTGCTTCGGTACGTGCATGAACAGCAACCACGCCATCATCTGCTGCGCGTATTCCAGCTCGATGCGATCGGGCTTGGACAAACGCATCGCGCCTTGCACCCACTCTGTGCCGAAGTGCAGGTAACGCACGCCACCAATTTCGGAGAACGTCACCGGCGCGAAACGCGGCTTGTATGCGGGACGCGGGGAACGGGCGGCACGATCGTCGGCGACGAACGCTTCGGCTTCAATGGATTTGCGTTTGATGAGGGTCATGTGTCCTTCAGTAAAGCTCGGGAAATTCCGATGGGTTCGCATTGTACCGGGTTCGGGATCCAGTCCCGGCGGTGACAGTACGTTTGGTGCGCATACGCTCTGTGGTGGTGTCCGCAAATTATGCGGATGTCATCGATCCGGGCTCACCGAGCCACTCGCGCAACGCAAGCCAGGCGTCGCGCTTCGTAGCGAACGGAATCGTATAGGCCGGGCTGCTGGAGGGTAGCAACGCCACCGGCAATGTCACCCTGCCCCCGCCTTGCGCCAGCGCGCGTTGACCGATGCGGGCGGCGGTCCCGCCATTGAACGCCACAGCACGCAACGACGGCAACGTCTCGATCAATCCGACGAGGTCACTCCCCTCATGCAAGCGGATATTGCTGTCGAGGCTGCCCTCGCGACGCGCCTGCGCCACCACATCCCAAAGTCCAACGCCATGCGCGCGCAGCACGTCGAGCCGGGCCTCGTACGCCAGTGTCGGCAGCGGCACGCCGATTACGTCGCCGACCAGATGCCAGAAGCGATTTTGCGGATGCGCGTAGTACTGCTGCTGCGCCAGCGACACTTCACCCGGCAGACTGCCGAGAATCAGCACGCGCGTATTCGCATCCACGACAGGGGGAAAGTTGCGCTTCAGTGCCGGGATGGGAGATGTGGACACGCCGCTCAGTCCTTCACCGTCTCACGATGCGTGGCTTGAAGGCGGCGCCAGAAGCGCGGCAAGAACGCTTCCGTCACGAGCAATGGCGCGCCATGCCGCAGAAACACCGAGCGACGTGCCCACAGGCGCGCGTTCGGATGCGTACCCACCAGCGGGTCACGTGCATCGCGACGCGCGCGAGTGTGCAGCAGATGTCGCGACCCCAACGGGCTGGACACCAACACGGAGCGCGTGACGGTGGGGTCGTGATAAAGCAGATCGGCAAGCGGTCGTGTACGCAAGCGACGCATCGCCTGCCAGATCGAACGGCTGTACGTGAGCGGCGTAACGCTGTGCGCAACGACAACGGGTTCGTCGTCCACAAGCAGAATGACGTCGCGCGCCCACATGGGGGTACGCAACGGCACGCCGATGGCACGGCACTGATCCGCATCGGCGGGCATGACCCGCTCAGCCACGACGCGCACGCTCACACGCCCCAGCGCGGACAGATGCCGCGTGAGTGCGCCGCCCCGGGTCAACCAGTCCTTGTGACGACGCGAAAGCGCCGGTGCCGGGACAGCCTGCCAGCGCCGCCCGCTTACTTCGAATCGGAAAGTCATGGCTCGGCATTATAAAGGCGCCACGCGACAACGCGCCGTGCACCACGGCGGCCGCGGATGTCCGCCCGACACCGCACAGTCAATGCCTGCGGACCGACGCGCCCCATGAAAAAACCCCCGCGACATTTCGTCACGGGGGCTTTTCATGGCACGGTGGAGCGACTTGGGTGCCGCTCAGCGGAACCGGTGAAATCAGCGCGCGGAGAGCAACAGTGCGTTGGTCCGCTTCACGAACGCCGCCGGGTCTTCCAGACTGCCGCCTTCAGCGAGCAATGCCTGATCGAACAGCAGTTGCGTCCAGTCCGCCAGATCGGCGCTCTCGGCATTCAGACGCTGAATCAGCGCGTGCTCCGGATTGATCTCGAGAATCGGGCGGAATTCGGGCATCTTCTGCCCGGCCGCCTTCATCAGACGCTGGAGCGTGCCGCTCATATCGTTCTCGTCCGACACCAGGCAAGACGGCGAATCGGTCAGACGGAACGTGACACGCACGTCCTTCGCCTTGTCCGCGAGCACTTCCTTCATCTTTTCGACGAGCGGCTTGAGGTCGTCGCTGGTCTTCTCCTGCGCTTCCTTCTCACCGGCATCTTCCAGCGCGCCGAGGTCCAGATCGCCACGCGCTACGCTCACGAGCGCCTTGCCGTCGAAGTCGTGCACGTAGGACAACATCCACTCGTCTACGCGATCGGTCAGCAGCAGCACTTCCACCCCCTTCTTGCGGAACACCTCAAGATGCGGGCTGTGGCTTGCGGCCACCCAGCTCTCTGCCGTCACATAGTAGATCTTGTCCTGACCTTCCTTCATGCGGCCGACGTAATCCGCCAGCGACACGTTTTGTTCGGCCGAATCATTGTGCGTGCTGGCAAAGCGCAGCAGCTTGGCGATACGCTCGCGGTTGGCCTGATCCTCACCGGTGCCTTCCTTGAGTACCTGACCGAAGGCGCCCCAGAACTGGGTGTACTTGTCCTGCTGGTTCTCGGCCAGATCCTCGAGCAGGCCGAGCACCCGCTTGGCACATCCCTCGCGAATGGCCTTCACATCGCGGCTCTCCTGAAGGATTTCGCGCGAGACGTTCAACGGCAGATCGGCGGAATCGACGACCCCACGCACGAAGCGCAGGTAATTCGGAAGCAGTTGCTCGGCGTCGTCCATGATGAACACGCGCTTGACGTACAGTTTCAAGCCGCCTTGCGAATTACGGTCCCAGAGATCGTACGGCGCATGGCCCGGCACATACAGCAGTTGCGTGTATTCGCTGCGGCCCTCTACGCGGTTATGAGTCCACGCAAGCGGCGGTTGCATGTCGTGGGCAATGTGCTGGTAGAACTGCGTGTACTGCTCGTCCGTAATCTCGCTCTTGCTGCGGGTCCATAGTGCGCTGGCCTGATTGACGGTTTCGTCGGCCTCGGCAGGCTCCATTGCCTGTTTCTCTTCGTTCCACGCTTCGCCGCGCATCACGATGGGCAGTGAAATATGGTCCGAATACTTGCGGATGATCGACTGCAATTGCCACGACGAAAGCAGCTCGTCTTCGCCTTCGCGCAGATGCAGCGTGATCGCCGTGCCGCGCGGTGCGCGCTCGATGGTTTCGACCGAGAAGTCGCCTTCGCCCGTCGACGACCAGCGCACGCCCTCTGCGGCGGGCAGACCGGCACGGCGCGATTCGACCGTCATGCGATCGGCGACGATGAACCCCGAGTAGAAGCCCACGCCGAACTGCCCGATCAGGGCGGCGTCCTTTTGCTGATCGCCCGACAGACGCGAGAAAAACTCCTTGGTGCCGGACTTGGCAATCGTGCCGAGGTGCGCGATGGCTTCCTCACGGCTCATGCCGATGCCGTTGTCTTCGATGGTGACAGTGCGGGCGTCCTTGTCGAACGACACGCGAATCTTGAGTTCCGGATCCTGCTCGTACAGCGCGCCGTCGTTGATCGCTTCGAAACGCAGCTTGTCAGCGGCATCCGAAGCGTTGGAGATCAGTTCGCGCAGGAAGATTTCCTTGTTGCTGTACAGCGAATGAATCATCAGTTGCAGAAGTTGTTTGACTTCTGCCTGAAAGCTCATGGTTTCTTGCGCCATGGTCGGGAACCCTCATGAATCGGTGAGATGGATGAAATGTCGACTCGGACCGCCGCCGGGCGCACTTGCGCGCGCGCTGCCGCAAAGGCGGTACAGGTCGGAACATGGGACTGCCCGCCTGCATTTCAAGGCCGGCAGGAGGGTTATTTTGCCGATGCTGGCCCAACATGTTTGTGAAATGCGGCAAGACCCGGCAAAAACCCAAAGCGCCAGCCTTGGCTCCGGCACCGGAGATGACGTAAAAACGGTGCGACAAACGATGGAAATGACGGAAGCGGTGGAATCCGTGGAATCGGCCCGCACCCTGCGGATCATCGGTACGCAGACACGCCCTACCAACCGATCGGTCGGCCCTCCGATCGCACCGTAGCGGATATCACGCCGCCAGTTCGAGCTGCCGCGACAGGAACGACAGCATTGACGGATCGCTGGAGCATGTGATGTTCATGCGCATCCACGTACTCGGCGTCTGTCGCGGCGAAAACAACGCACCGGGCGCAAACAGAAATCCTGCCTCGTGTCCCGCAACTGCAATGGCGTTCGTATCGATCCCCGTGTCGACCCAGAGAAACATGCCGGACGTCGGCTCCCCGAACATCCGCAATCCGATTCGCTCCAGATGCCGTCGCGTACCATCGCGCACCTCGTCGAGTCGCGTGCGCAAACGCTCGACGTGACGTCGATAGTGCCCCTCGGTCAACGCCTTGTAGACGATGCGCTCGTTGATCTCCGGCGTGGTCGAACTCGATAGCATCTTGTGATCGACAAACGTCTTCGCCAACTCCGGCGAACAGGCCACGAACGCCACGCGAAGATTGGCGGCGAGCGTCTTCGAGAAGCTGCCCATGTAGATCACGCGCTTGAGCTGATCCAGACTCGCCAGACGCGCCACCTGCTGATGCGGCGGACACAGATCGCAGTAGATGTCGTCCTCCAGCACCATGAAGTCGTACTGCTCCGCCAGCCGCAGAATCTGGAACGCGCGCGCCGGGGTCAGCGACGTGCCGGTCGGGTTGTGAAGAATCGAATTGAGGATGAGCAACTTGGGGCGATGCTGCTGAACCAGTCGCTCCAGCGCCTGCATGTCGAGGCCGTCCGGTGTGTACGGCACGCCGATCGTATGCGCGCCTTGCGACGCGATTCGTCCGAACATGACGAACCACGCGGGATCCCCCACGAGCACCGTATCCCCTGCGCCAACGTACAGCCGCAGCAGGAAGTCCACAGCTTGCGTAATGCCCGACGTCAACACGATCTGCTCCGGACGCGCGCCAATCTCGAGCTCCGCAAGCTGCGTCTGCAACTGCATGCGCAGCGGTAGAAAACCGTGCGGATTGCCGCTCTGAAGCAGATGCGCGCTCGACTGTCGGCTCATGGACCGCATGGCAGACGTCATCATGTCCGCATCGAGCCAGCCGGGCGGCAGGTACCCCATTCCCGGGCCGCGTTCGGGCGCGACCTGATGCAGCATGCTGCGGACCAGCCAGGCCACATCGAGCGGCCCTTGCGCCACCATCGGCGCCGCAACGTTCTGCGGCGGCACCGCCGGACGCTCGCGCACGTAAAAGCCCGAACCCCGCCGTGCTTCGAGATAGCCCTGCGCGACCAGCCGCTCATACGCTTCCACGACCGAGAACCGCGATACGCCCTTGTCTTCGGCCAGCGAGCGGATCGACGGCATCCGCATGCCCGGCAGAAAGACGCGCTCCTCGATACGCAAGCGCGCCCAATGCACCAGTTGATCGACGAGCGTCATGCGCGCCGTGTCGAGCGCGGCGTTGTCCGCCAGAATCAACGGAGAAATACGGTTCGTTGTCGTCATCGTCGTCCACCTTGTGGCGCGCCGCACGAGCGCAGCCATCCCTAACAGAACGCACCGGTCGTGCCGATGCGGACATTTGCGAAGGTCACCGATTGGCGTCCCTCGCCAGGTTGACACGCTCGTATGCCGAAAGTGTCAGCCCGATGTCGCTATGGGTCGCCACTCTACGCTAGTCAAATTCCCTGTCAATGCCGAACTGTACCGAAAACTCCCTCGACATCTGTATCGGTACTGTATCGGAGTTAACCGATAAAGTGTCCTCTCAACTGGAGACCGCCATGCGTGAAATCCGACTCTTCGAGCTAGATCCGGGACAGACCGTCTTCTGGCAAAGCCCGGCTATCGAACCGCCTCAGTCGCTGCAAGTGCTGCAGGGCGTACTGTGGCTGACCGTGGAAGGCGAACCGGCCGACCACTGGCTGCGTGCGGGTGAGAGCTTCGAGATTCGGGGCGGTCAGCGCGTGTGGCTCGGCACCTGGCAAGACGGCGCCCGTATGCGCGTGAGTCAGCCCGCCAAGACGCTTTGCGCGTCAGGTGGCAGCGGCCTGCTTCGTAGCGGATGGCGTCTGGCATGGCGTGAAATCGCCGCCCGCGTACCGCGTCTGACGAATCGGCAGGCGACGCCGCTCTCTCGCGGGTAAGCCGGCCGGGCGCCACGACGCGAGGACAAGCGCAGACAAGCGCAGACAAGCGGATCGGCGCACGACATCGGCACGGATCGCCCAACGCACGCCCGACAAATCCCCGGGATGCGCAAACCTCACGTAGCGGACATGTCACAGGTAAGCTATCGCTTTTGCGGCTCAGCTTTGCCGCCCGACTTCGCCAGAACCGAATATGACCGCACTGAATGCCTCCAGGGCTTTGAAACTCGATCACCTCGTCGTTGCCGCACAAACGCTGGAAGCGGGGGAAGCGCATGTCATCGAGCAACTTGGCCTCACCGATGTCATGCCGCAACGCGGCGGCAAGCATGCCCGGATGGGAACGCATAACAGCTTGCTGGGACTGTGGGGGGGCACGTATCTGGAGATCATCGCGATCGACCCGGACGCGCCGGCCCCGAGTCGTGCGCGCTGGTTCGGACTTGACGACGAGACCGTACAGGCACGCCTTGCCCGAGGCCCGTACCTCGCGCACTGGGTGGCGCGCGTCGATCGACCGCGTTCGCTGCCTCGCTGGCAAGCGCAATATCCGCAGCGGCTGGCGCCGGTAATGGCCATGCAGCGCGGGGCGCTGACCTGGCAGATCGGCGTACCCGACGACGGCAGTCTTCCGTCGTGGCAAGGCGCAGGGCAGGGGCTGCTGCCTACGCTGATCCAGTGGGATACGCAGCAGCATCCGGCCGATGCCTTGCCGTCCGCAGACTGCGCGGTCACATCGTTGCGTGGCTTTCACCCGCAGGCAACGGTGATTGCAGAACAACTGCAATGGCTGGGCGCCGATGCGCTCGTCAACGTGGAAGCGACATTGGTCGAGCCCTCGCTCGCCGCAGAAATCGAAACCCCGAACGGTCCTCGCACCTTGCGTTAGACCTTATCGATCCCAACGCCCGGCCACAGCGCATGGCGGGCGGATCATTACCAGAACCACGAGGCGACACCATGAATTCGCGTGAATCCCGGGGCATGCTGATCGGATTGATCGGCGTGCTCATCTTCAGTCTGACGTTGCCCATGACGCGCATCGTCGTAGCGGAAGTCAACCCGCTGCTCAATGGACTGGGACGCGCGCTGGTGGCAGCGGTATTCGCCGGGGCGCTGCTTTGGTGGCGCAAGGAGCCCTGGCCCACCCGGTCGCAGCTCAAGAGCCTTGCGGTCACTTCGCTCGGCGTCATCGTCGCCTTTCCGGTGTTCTCGGCCTGGGCGATGAAGACGATCCCGGCCTCACATGGCGCCGTCGTCAACGGCTTGCAGCCGTTCTTCGTCGCAATCTATGCCTACTGGCTCGGTGGCGAGCGCCCGTCGCGCGGCTTCTGGATCTTCGCGCTGCTCGGCAGCGCACTGGTGATCGCTTTCGCGCTGCGCGCCGGGGGCGGTAGTCTGCATGCTGCGGACGGCCTGATGCTGCTCGCCGTCGTCATCGGCGCACTGGGCTACGCAGAAGGCGGCAAACTCGCCCGCGAGATGGGCGGCTGGCAGGTCATCTGCTGGGCACTGGTGGTGTCGGCCCCGGTATTGCTGTTGCCTGTGGGATGGCTTGCATGGCAGCAACCCTGGCCCGTGAGCGGCCGCGCCTGGGGCGCATTCGCCTACGTGACGCTCTTCTCTCAGTTCATCGGCTTCTTCGCCTGGTACGCCGGCCTCGCCATGGGCGGTATCGCGCGTGTCGGCCAAGTACAATTGCTACAGATTTTCTTCACGATTGCGCTGTCCGCCCTCTTTTTCGGCGAACAGGTCGATGCCGTCACGTGGCTGTTTGCCGCGGGCGTCGTTACGACGATCGCACTTGGCAAGAACATGAAGATCGGCGCTTCGCGACTCACGGGCAAACCGGTCTGACGACACACCACGGCGCATGCGATCCCTGCGCCGTGACGTGTCAGCCCCCTGGCGTTGCGCCTGCCCCCAAGCGCTCGGCACCCGCAACGCCCGATACTCGCGGCTCACGCAGAAAAGCCGCACATTCCAAGCGAGACCATCATGCACGATTGGCAATATTCCGAACGCGCCCGCAATCTGACCAGCTCGGCCATTCGCGAAATTCTCAAGGTCACCGAGCGCCCCGAAGTCATCTCGTTCGCTGGCGGCCTGCCCTCCCCGGCGACGTTCCCCGTCGCACAGATGCGTGCGGCCGCAGAGCGCGTTCTCACCGAGTCGCCGCAGACTGCGCTGCAATACAGCGCGACCGAGGGGTTTGCCCCGCTGCGCGAATGGATCGCCAAGCGTTACTCACGCGACGGCCTGACGCTCTCTTCCGACAACGTACTGATCACCACCGGATCGCAGCAGGGTCTCGATCTGATCGGCAAGATCTTCATCGATGAGGGCAGCCGGGTGCTCGTCGAAGCGCCGAGTTATCTGGGGGCACTGCAATCGTTCTCGCTGTTCGCGCCGAAATACGTGCCGGTGCCGACCGACGATCATGGCCTGCTTCCCGAGGCGCTCACGCCGGAACTGGCGAAAGGCGCCCGCTTCCTGTACGCCATGCCGAACTTCCAGAATCCGACGGGACGTCGCTTGCCCATGGCGCGTCGTGAAGCATTGGCGGCCGTGGCCAAGCGCGACGGTCTGGCGATTATCGAAGACGACCCCTACGGCGAACTCGACTACGAAGGCCAGCGCCTACCGAGCCTCCTGTCGCTTGCGCCCGAGCACGTACTCCATATGGGCTCGTTCTCCAAGATTCTCGCCCCGGGGCTGCGACTCGGCTTCATCATCGGCCCGACGGCGGTGATTGCCAAGCTCGTCCAGGCCAAGCAGGCCGCGGATTTGCACACGCCCAGCGTCACGCAGCGCATCGCCTACGAAGTCGTGAAAGACGGATTTCTCGACACGCATATCCCGTCGATTCGCACGCTTTACGCCTCGCAGGCGCAAGCGATGCTCGCATCGCTGAAGCAGCACATGCCCGCCGGAGCCACGTGGACCACGCCTGCGGGCGGCATGTTCATCTGGTTGACATTGCCCGCTGGCATCGACACCATGCAGCTACTGGAAAAAGCGATTGCGCAGAATGTCGCGTTCGTGCCCGGCGCGCCGTTTTATGTCGGCACGCCGCAAACGAACACGCTGCGATTGTCGTTCGTGACGGTGCCGCCCGAGAAGATCGAGATCGGTATCGCACGCCTGGGGGCATTGATTGCAGACGCCGCGACCCGACGCGCTGCCTGATTCGCCCCCCGCGCGACAGCGACCCGTAACCCGTCTTGCGCTGATTGGCCCGAGCCTGCCTCGGGCCAATTGCCAAGGGATCGACGGGAATCGCGCAACCCATCGCCGAACCAGCCCCACCGATCGCATCTACGAATCGATCGGCCCGATTTCACCGTATCTGCAAGGAAGCCGTACATGTCCGTCTACGACAAACTCAAGCAACTCGGTATCGAACTGCCGACCTCCGCCGCCCCGGCCGCTGCCTACGTCATGGCCGCTCAGACCGGCAACACCGTTTTCCTCTCGGGTCACCTGCCGAAGAAAGACGGTAAGGTCTGGACCGGCAAGCTCGGTCAGGACGTGAGCGTCGAAGAGGGCAAGGCCGCCGCACGTGCTGTCGCGATCGAGCTGATCGCCACGCTGCATGCGCACACGGGTGACCTGAACAAGGTCAAGCGCATCGTGAAGCTGATGAGCCTCGTGAACTCGACACAGGAATTCACCGACCAGCATCTGGTGACGAACGGTGCGTCGGAACTGTTCGGTGAAGTGTTCGGCGACGCGGGCAAACACGCCCGTTCGGCCTTTGGCGTCGCGCAGATTCCGCTGGGCGCCTGTGTCGAGATTGAACTGATCGCCGAACTCGCGTAAGCACTGCGTCAGCCCTGCGCATGCGTTCGCGGGACGGGCTCGAGGTAGCGCTCTCGAGCGCGCCGACATGCCGCCGCGACGACGACATTCGATGTCGCACCGTCAGCGTAGTCGGCACGCTCGTCCCGCGAATATGACAACAGCCACCCTCGGGTGGCTGTTGTGTTTTGACGCGGTACCGCACTCGCTGTGACGTCGATCAGACCGGCTTGCCCGATCCGTACGCACGCCGCATCGCGATGGCGACGGCCAATGAAATCACCACAGCGACGCACAGCAAGGCGACCACACCGTGCCAGCCGTTCGACTTGAGCATCACACCAGAGAAGCTGCCGAGTAGGCTGGAGCCGAGGTAATAAAAGAACAGATACAACGCCGACGCGATCGCCCGCCCTTCTGTCGCACGCCGTCCGACCCAACTGCTGGCAACCGTATGGGCACCGAAGAAGCCGAACGTAAAGATCGCCAGTCCGGCCACCACGCCCAGCACCTGCGGCAACAACATCGTCACAAGCCCGACCATCGCCAACGCCACGAGCGCCCAGAGCAGGCGTGGACGCCCCACGCGATCCGAGAGCGGCCCCGCGATGAACGAGCCGGCCACCCCAATCAGATACATCCCGAAAATGGCGCCGATGGCCGCATGCGGCAGATGGAACGGAGCTGCCGACAAATGGAAGCCGAGATAGTTGTAAATGCTCACGAAGCTGCCCATCATCAGCCCGGCGAACAGATACAGGCCAAGCAGCGCCGGATCGCCCAGATGGCGGCGGGCATGACCAAGCGCCTCGCGCACGGGCATGTGGCGCGGCGTGAAGCGGCGTGAATGAGGCAAGCTGCGGGCGAATTCGAGTCCCATCGCCAGGCAGACGAGTCCGATCAGCGCGACGGACACACGCCACGAGAACATGTCGGCGACGAAAGCGGCCATCACCCGGCCCGCCATCCCGCCCAGAATGTTGCCGCCGATGTAGAGGCCCATCGACATGCCGAGCGAGCGTTGATCGATCTCTTCGCTGAGGTAGGCCATGGCAATGGCGGGCAAGCCCGACAGGGCGAGCCCCTTGAGCGCCGCCAGAATGACGATCGTCTCGAAGTTGGTCGAGAACGCACTCGCCAGCGTCAGCACCGACGAACTGAGCAACGCAATGGTCATCATGCGCTTGCGACTCACGCGGTCTGCGGCGACACACGTCACGAGCAGGCCAAGCGCCATCATCATCGTTGCCGCAGACACCGACCAACTCGCCTGCGCGGGGCTGATGCCGAACGTCGTCGTCAGCAGCGGGAGCAGCGATTGCATGCAGTAAAGCTGCGCGAACGTTGAAAAACCGCCGAAAAAGAGCGCCCGGCTGATAACGGCGTATTCACGCGTGCCACGGGCTACGCCCGCAGGAAGTTTCGGGGCAGACGCGCCAGCGACGGACGCACCGCCGGTAGCAAGAGGGAGGGAATTCGTTGATGCCATGGAGATGGCTCGCCTCGCGCGAACCAAGGGTGAAATGTATACAACGAATGATAGGTTTGCCCTTACCTCGCGTCCAATATATATTTAAGCGACTTTTCTATATATAAAATAGATCAATTGAGGCTCCAAGCATGGAACTGCGTCATCTCCGCTACTTCGTGACGGTCGCCGAGGAACTGCATTTCAGCCGTGCAGCCCAGAAGCTCAACATCGGGCAACCGCCGCTGTCGATGCAGATCCGCGCACTGGAAGATGAGTTGGGCGTGCCGCTCTTCGAGCGCTCGCAGCGACGCGTCTTCCTCACTGCCGCGGGGCGCGCGTTCCTCGTGCGGGCACGCCAGATTCTGGCCGATGCCGACGCTGCGCGCCTCGAAGTGCAGCAAATTGCAGGACTCGACGCCGGTGAGTTACGCATCGCCTTTACGACGTCGGCGCCGATGACGAATCTCATGAAACGCGTGCTCACGAGCTACCGTCAGCGGTATCCACGCGTCACGCTCACGCTGAGCGAGTCGCCCTCGGAGAATCAGCGCGAGGCACTGGTCGCTCGCACGCTCGACATCGGTCTGTTGCGCCAGGCAGAAGATGCGCCGCCGGTCGCAGGCCTGAGTTTCGAGACATTGATCGATGAGGCGCTGGTCGTGGTCTTGCATCAAGGGCATCGACTCGCGCGGCGGGCCAGCCTGTCGATTGCCGATCTGGCTGACGAAGCCTTCATCATGCATCCCCACGGCGTGGGCACGGCGATCGACGGTCAGATTCGGGGCATGTGCGAGCGCGCTGGTTTTACACCGCGTGTCGTGCAGGAGGCGCGCGAGTCGACGACGATTGTCGCGCTCGCGGCAAGTGGATTGGGTGTGGCGATCCTACCGGCAGCGGTGCGTTGCATCCAGATCGAAGGGGCGCACTTCATGGATGTCAGCGAACCCGATGCCCATGCACCGTTGCTCCTGGGAAAGCGCCGCGACGACAATAGCCCGCTTGTTCAGGCTTTCGTGGCGATGTGCCACGAAGTGGCCGGCCATCTCCGCGACGAGCGTCAGCCAGCCACGTGATGCCGCCAATCTTGCGATCGGATGTGATCGGCGCGACCGGTATCAGCCGTATTAGCCGCGCAGCGACGCCGCCAGACCGATCACCACGATCCCCAGCACGAGATTCAGAATCACGAGCCGGCGAATGCCGTTGACGGCCGCAGCCCCGTCGGGCCAGGACTGCGCCTGCACCGCGCGTTGCAGACGCGGGAACAGCGCGAAACGGATGTGCCCGAAGACCAGCATCATCAGCACACCGATCCCCGCCATGGCATGCACCGGCCAACGGGCATGCAAACCACCCATGCCCATCATCATGTGCCCGCCGGAGAGCAGAATCAGCACGATGGCAACGCCGACCCACGTGAAAAAGCGCGTGAACGCGGCTTCCCACAACGGCAGACGTTGCTGGGGCGAGAGCTCCGACGACGCCGGACGCAGACACACCAGCGCGAAGAACATTCCACCGATCCAGACGGCGACACTCACCAGATGCAGGAACAGGCTGAAGGCGTAGACACTCATGCGTGATCCTCTCAGGATGCCGTCGGCGCGGCCGGCAACACCGGCTCGAGCGAACGCGGTTTGAACGTCGCAAACTTCACTGCCGGTGCGCGTCCCTTGCGAGCGCGCTTGCCGATGTTCGGCGCCAGCGATGCACCCGAGAGCGTCTCGGACTGCAACTTGCCGCCCCGTACCTCACCGTACACCGTGACCCCCGCTTCGCTGATCGGTACGACCGACACCAGCGTCTGCTTGCTTTCGAGACCGATCAGCGTGACACCACGTCCGCCTCCGGTGAGCGCCTTCATTTCGTCCATGCCGAATACGAGCAGACGTCCATCGCTCGACAGACAGGCCACGGCACTCGCCCCCTGCCAGATCGGCGTGGGCGCCAACGGCTCGGCACCGTCATCAATCGTCATGAACGACTTGCCAGCCTTCACGCGGCTGACCATATCGCCCAGTTTGGTCGTGAAGCCAAAGCCAGCCGTCGTGGCCAGCAACAGCGGTTGCTCGCCCGAGGCCGCGTAGTAGTGCAACAGACGTGAACCCGATTCGAGTTCGATCAGCGAGGTCAGCGGCACGCCGTCGCCACGCCCGCCCGGCAGGAGCGCCACCGCGACCGAATAGACACGGCCGTTGCTGCCCCATGCAATCAACGGATCGACCGTCCGGCATTCGAAGGCGCCATACAGCGAGTCGCCCTGCTTGAACGAGAAACCCTGCGCGTCCAGACCGTGGCCCTTGAGCGCCCGGACCCAACCCTTGGCAGAAACGACAACGGTCACTGGCTCATCGACGACGCGTGCTTCGGCCACCGCACGCTTCTCCTCCTGAATCAAGGTGCGACGCTCGTCGCCAAATTGCTTGGCGTCGGTTTCGATTTCCTTGATGATCAGGCGCTTCATCGTGCTCTCGTTGGCGAGCAGGTCTTCGAGCTTCGCCTTCTCGTCGCGCAACGACGCGAGTTCCTGCTCGATCTTGATCGCTTCCAGACGCGCCAACTGACGCAGGCGAATTTCCAGAATGTCTTCAGCCTGACGCTCGCTCAGCTTGAACGATGCCATCAGCGCGGCCTTCGGCTCGTCCGACTCGCGAATGATACGAATGACTTCGTCGATATTCAGGAAGACGATCATGCGGCCTTCGAGAATATGGATGCGGTCGTCGACCTTGCCCAGACGGTGACGCGTGCGACGCGTGACCGTCTCGAAGCGGAAGCCGATCCATTCGGTAATGATGTCGCGCAACGACTTCTGGCCCGGACGGCCATCGGCGCCCACCATCACGAGGTTCACCGACGCACTCGACTCCAGGCTCGTGTGCGCGAGCAGCGTGGTGATGAATTCCTGCTGATCGATGCGGCTCGATTTCGGCTCGAACACGAGACGTACCGGCGCGTCCTTACCCGATTCGTCGCGCACGGCATCGAGCATCGCCAACATCGATTGCTTCAGATTCTGCTGCTCGGGCGTGAGCGACTTCTTGCCGAGCTTGACCTTCGGATTCGTCAGCTCCTCGATTTCCTCGAGCACCTTCTGACCGGAGGTATTCGGTGGCAGTTCATACACCACCGCCTGCCACTGACCGCGCGCCATTTCTTCGATCTTCCAGCGCGCCCGCATCTTGAGACTGCCACGGCCGCTCTCGTAAGCGGCGCGAATCTCTGCCGCACTCGAGATCAGTTGCCCGCCGCCCGGGAAGTCCGGCCCCTGCACGTGGGTCATCAGCTCGGCATCGTCGAGCTTGGGATTGCGGATCAGGGCGACGGCAGCCGACGCGACTTCGCGCAGGTTATGCGAGGGGATTTCCGTGGCCAGACCAACCGCGATCCCCGAGGCGCCGTTGAGCAGCACGAACGGCAGGCGCGCCGGCAACAAGCGCGGCTCCTCCGTGGAGCCATCGTAGTTCGGCACGAAATCGACCGTGCCCGCATCGATCTCGTCGAGCAGCAGCTTCGCGATCGGCGTCAGACGCGCTTCGGTGTATCGCATTGCCGCCGCGCCGTCGCCATCGCGCGAGCCGAAGTTGCCCTGACCGTCGATGAGCGGATAGCGCATCGAGAAGTCCTGCGCGAGACGCACCAGGGCGTCATACGCGGACTGGTCGCCGTGCGGGTGGAATTTACCGAGCACATCGCCGACGACGCGTGCCGACTTCACCGGCTTGGCGTCGGACGCAAGGCCCATTTCGTTCATCGCGAACAGGATGCGGCGCTGTACCGGCTTCTGACCATCGCAGACGTCCGGCAGGGCGCGGCCCTTGACCACGCTGATCGCGTAGTCCAAATAAGCGCGCTCGGCATACGCGCCGAGCGTTAGCGTGTCGTCATCCGACGGTTGCGTAAAGAGATCTTCTGCTTGTTCCATAAAACCTGTGGGTTTGCTGCGAACGTTTGACGAGAGTTCGGGAGGACGTTGACCGCGAGATCATACCAAGCTCGCCGGTACATTTCGGCAAAAACGCGTCTGAATGGCAAAGCGAGATGTGATTTTGGGATCGACGGCGAGTGAAACTACCGGAATTCCGACCGCAATTCGGAAGATTCCGAGTCGCCATGCCGCATACCGCATGCGGGAAGCGGCCTCAGTCGGTGGCGGGCGGCGCCGACAACCCGGAGGGTGCCGATTCACGCCCGGAGGCGTTCGGCATAGTAGCAGGCACCACGGGCAGGCCCGACGGTGCGCCCAGAACGACGTGTATGCGGCCGTCGCGCGAGCCGTTCACGCGGGCATTGCCGAATTTCCCGGCGCCGGTCCTGACGACATTCCCGCCCGGCATGCCGGCTGCATCGGGATTGAAACGTCGATACAGTTCGAGCACGGCTGCGACGTAATCGCGCGTTTCCGCATAAGGCGGAATCTGATTCGCGTGCCGGGCGACAGCACCCTCACCTGCGTTGTACGACGCGAGCACCAGTTCGAGACGGTCGGGATATCGCGCTTGCAGGTCACGCAAGTAGCGTGCGCCTGTCAGCACATTGGTACGCGGATCGGTGAGTTTCTGGGCCACCGTGCGGCGAGCGTCCGAACGTACCCCGTAACGCTCCCCGGTGGTCGGCAGCACCTGCATCAATCCCACCGCGCCTTTGGGTGACACGGCATCGCTATCGAATCCCGACTCAGCCGCAATCACGGCTTTCAGCAACGCGGCATCGACATGAAATTTCTGCGCTGCCTGTGAGATCACGGGCGCCAGTTTTTTCAGATTGGGATGACGGGCAAGCGCGTCGTACAGACGCGAACGATCGGTGGTGCTGACCGCACCGCCCTGCTGCTGCGTGCGCAAATCGACGTCGCCGCCATTACCGACCACCAGCCGATAGCGCGCATCGAGCTTGCGCGCCGCCAGGTGAGCGACACCGTTTTCGTCGACGTAACCGTAAAGCTCGGCGTGCGCGAGTGGCGTCGCGGCAAGCAGCAAAGCTGCCAACGCGGGACCTGCGAACTGCCGCAGAGAGAACTTTCGGCGGATCGCGCTGAGGCGCTCTGCCGTCGAAACTGGATTATTGCTGACCTTTGACATGCACCTTGATCGTCTGGCTCATGGCCGGACCGTACGACTGGTGCGCACCGTTGGCGAATTGCATCGTCAGGGTGTGATCGCCTGGCGTCAGATTGACGCTCGTCTCGGTCTGTCCTTTGCCGAAATGCAGGTGCGTGTCGTCGGTAGGAACGACCTGACCTGCCGGAACCGGATCGCCGTCGATGATGAGATGGTGATGGCCCGTGTCGGACGTCATGTCGCCCGCCGGTTTGATCGCCATGCCCGCGACGCCGAACTTGACCACGACCGGGTTCGAAACCGTCGCCCCATCAGTAGGGGCAACGAAGAAGACGCGCGGCTGGGCCGACTGTGCCAAGGCGGTAACGCTTGCACCGGCAAGCAACATCGGCACGAAAATGCAACGCATAGAACGCAACATAACGCGACTCCCGGTAGGGTGAAGGGTGGATTATCCCACTATGTGAGCGCTCACGCTGGTTTGCCCTGCGTGAGCGCGGCGAAAATGCGATGAATGGACACTTTCCGACACGCCGACACCCCACTGATCGCCCGCCAGACGCGGGCCTACGGCATTCCGCTCAGATATCGGCTTCCACTTCGTTGCCCTTGGCTTCGAGCCAGCTACGGCGCTGCGCCGCCTCGCCCTTGCCCATGAGCATGTTCATCCGCGACACGGTTGCGTCGAAATCGAGATGCCCCAGGGCCACGGGGCTCAAGCGCCGCGTGTCGGGATTCATCGTCGTCTCCCATAGTTGCTCGGCACTCATCTCGCCCAGCCCCTTGAAGCGGCTGATGGACCATGCCGATTCGCGAACACCGTCCTTGCGCAGCTTGTCGAGAATCGCTTCGAGTTCGCCCTCGTCGAGCGCGTAGAGCTTTTGCGCGGGCTTCTTGCCGCGTGCCGGGGCGTCGACACGATACAACGGCGGGCGCGCCACGAACACGTGCCCCGTCGCGATCAGTTGCGGGAAGTGGCGGAAGAAGAGCGTCAGCAGTAGCACCTGAATGTGCGAGCCATCCACGTCCGCATCGGAGAGGATGCAGATCTTGCCATAACGCAAATTCGACAAATCGGGCGTGTCGTTCGCGCCATGCGGATCGACGCCGATCGCCACCGCGATATCGTGCACTTCGTTGTTGGCGAACAGTCGGTCGCGCTCGGTCTCCCACGTATTGAGGACCTTGCCGCGCAACGGCAGAATCGCCTGAAACTCTTTGTCACGCCCCATCTTCGCCGAACCACCTGCCGAGTCGCCCTCGACAAGGAACAGTTCGTTACGCGTGATGTCTTCCGTCTCGCAATCCGTGAGCTTGCCCGGCAGAACGGCCACGCCCGAACTCTTTTTCTTTTCGATCTTCTGGCCGGCACGCGTACGCGCCTGCGCCTGACGAATCACGAGTTCGGCAAGCTTCTTGCCATGCTCGACGTGATGATTGAGCCACAACTCGAGCGCCGGGCGTGTAAAGGACGACACGAGACGCACCGCGTCACGACTGTTCAGGCGCTCCTTGATCTGCCCCTGAAACTGCGGATCGAGCACCTTTGCCGAGAGCACGAACGACACGCGCGAGAACACGTCTTCGGGCAGCAGCTTCACGCCCTTGGGCTGAAGATTGTGCAATTCGATGAAGCCGCGCACAGCCTGGAACAGCCCTTCGCGCAGCCCTGATTCGTGCGTGCCGCCTGCGGGCGTCGGAATCAGGTTGACGTAGGACTCGCGCACCTGCGCGCCGTCCTCCGTCCAGGCCACGACCCACGCAGCGCCTTCGCCTTCGGCAAAACTGTCTTCGCTGCCGTCGGCAAAACGCTCGCCTTCGAAGAGTGGAATGAGAGGCTCTGCGCCACCCAGCGATTCGACGAGATAGCCGCGCAGGCCATGCTCGTAAAACCACGTCTGCTCTTCACCGTTCTTTTCCTGACGCAACGTCACACGCACGCCGGGCAGCAACACGGCCTTCGAGCGCAGCAGGCGTTGCAGCTCACCCAGCGGCAGCGTCGGGCTATCGAAGTACTTGGCGTCCGGCCACACGGTCACGCGCGTACCGCTCTTCTTCTCGCCGCGTTGCGCCGCACGCGAGTGGAGCGCGACGTCGACGTTGCCGCCGTCGGCAAATTCGAGTTCCGAGACCTGACCGTCACGCCAGACCGTCACGGCCAGTCGCGTCGCGAGTGCGTTCGTCACCGACACACCAACGCCGTGCAAGCCGCCCGAGAACGTGTAAGCGCCGCCCGCGGCCTTATCGAACTTGCCGCCCGCGTGCAGACGAGTGAACACGATTTCCACGACCGGCACACCCTCTTCCGGGTGGATGCCGACGGGAATACCACGGCCATCGTCCTCGACACTCACCGAACCGTCTTTGTTCAGCGTGACGAGAATCTGCTTGCCATAGCCGCCAAGCGCTTCGTCAGAAGCGTTGTCGATGACTTCCTGAATGATGTGCAGCGGATTTTCGGTGCGGGTGTACATGCCCGGGCGCTGCTTGACCGGCTCAAGGCCCTTCAGGACCTTGATGGACGCTTCGCTGTACTGGGCAGGCGTATTTTTTTTCGACATAGCGTGACTGAATTGGGGTTCGACGCCCGGCGATTATCCACATTTCCTGTGGACAACCACGGGGAAAACCCATTAACACATGACAAAAGTGACGCCGGATCAACGACTTGTGTTGCGGCGCCCACATAATGGGCACTCGGGTGTTCGTGCGGCAACGGCCAATGCTCCGGCAGACGCCCGACGCCCGATGAATCGCGGCCTATTGTACTGTCACTCGCGGCGCGCTCAAGTGACATCGCCGATCACCTCGTGACATCCATCGTGACATCCAAAGAAATGCGGCCGGAAAACCGGCCGCCGTTTCAGTTGTCCGCGACACGGCGGTTCACGTGAGCCAACGGGCTTACGCGCCCTCGCCGCGCTGCTTGGCTTCGAGCACTTCCCAGCGTTCGAGCGCTTCGAGCAACTCCAGTTCAATCGCTTCGAAACGTTCGGACAACGCCGCACCCGCTGCCGGATCTTTCACAAAGATCGAACCGTCTTCGATCGTGGCTGCGGCCGCTTTCTGCTCGTTTTCGAGCGACGCAATGCGCTCTGGCAATCCATCGAGTTCGCGTTGCTCCTTGTAACTGAGCTTGACGGTACGATTCGTGCCCCGCTTGGGCGCGCTCGCCGTTTCCTTCGGCGTGTCGTCCGCCGGCGCACGTTGCGCGGCAAGAGCCGCCGAGCGCTCGCTCTGCACCTGCCAGTCGGTAAAGCCACCGACATACTCCCGCCAGTTGCCGTCGCCCTCCGCTGCGATGACCGAAGTCACCACGTTGTCGAGGAACGTACGGTCGTGGCTCACGAGGAACACCGTCCCGCTATATTCCTCAAGCAATTCTTCGAGCAGCTCAAGTGTCGGAATGTCGAGGTCGTTGGTCGGTTCGTCGAGCACCAGCACATTGGCCGGACGCGCGAACAACCGGGCAAGCAGCAAGCGGTTGCGCTCACCGCCGGAAAGCGACTTCACCGGGGAGCGCGCGCGTTCCGGCGAAAACAGGAAGTCGCCGAGATAGCTCATGACGTGCTTGCGCGTGCCGTTGATCTCGATCCAGTCGCTGCCCGGGCTGATGGTGTCGAGCAGGCTGCGCTCCGGATCGAGTTGCGCGCGCATCTGATCGAAGTACGCCACCTGAAGGTTCGTGCCGACGCGAATCTGGCCGCTGTCCGGCGTGATTTCCCCAAGGATCAGCTTGAGCATCGTCGTCTTGCCGACCCCGTTGGGGCCCACGAGACCGACCTTGTCGCCACGCATGAGCGTCGCGGAAAAGTCGCGCACGATGACGCGCCCGCCGTAGGCCTTCGTCACGTTGGTGAGTTCGGCCACGATCTTGCCCGACTTTTCCGCCTGCGCCACATCCATGCGCACGTTGCCCTGCTGCTCGCGACGTTCGGCACGTTCGCTGCGCATCGTCTTCAGACGCTCGATACGCGACACGCTCCGCGTGCGACGCGCCTCGACGCCCTTGCGAATCCACACTTCCTCCTGCGCGAGCAGCTTGTCGAACTTCGCGTTCTCCACACGTTCGATTTCCAACTGCTCGGCCTTGCGCTCCTGATACTGCGTGAAGTTGCCCGGGTACGAGAGCAAACGCCCCCGGTCGAGCTCGACGATGCGCGTGGCGACCCGATCCAGAAAGCTCCGGTCGTGGGTGATGAACAGCAACGCGCCACGGTAGTTGACGAGCAGCTCTTCAAGCCAGCGGATCGCGTCGAAATCGAGGTGGTTGGTCGGTTCGTCGAGCAGCAACACATCGGGCTTCGCGACCCACGCCTGCGCGAGCGAGACCCGCTTCTGCATCCCGCCGGAGAGCGCGCCGACGCGGGCGTGCCCGTCGAGTCCGAGCTGCGCGATGGTCGTCTCCACACGTGTCTTGAGTTGCCACGCATCGGCCGCATCGAGCGACGATTGCAGCGAGTTCAGACGGGCAAGCAGGGCATCATGCTCGGCACCCTCCGGGGCCACCGACAGCGCTTCTGCCGTGCGGTCGTATTCGGAGAGCAGGACGTGCGAGTCACCGAGCCCCAACGCGACGGCGTCGAACACCGACTGCTCGGGATCGAACTCCGGCTCCTGCTGGACGTAGACCGTATGCAGCCCGGCCTGACGCGCCACCAGACCGTCGTCCGGGGACGTGAGTCCGGCCACGATCTTGAGCAGCGACGACTTGCCGGCGCCGTTACGGCCGATAAGCCCGACGCGCTCACCGGCTTCGAGTGAAAAATCGGCATTGTCGAGCAATGCGTGGTGACCGAACGCCAGTTGGGCGCCGGTGATGGAGTACAAGGCCATGTGTCGGGGAAAGTCTCTGGAACGCGTGAACTGCGGTGGGAGATATTGTAGTGCCGGGCGCGATGGCCCGGCCGATAAAGCGTGATACTGCGCGAATATGTGCTCGGCGATGGCAGCGATGTTACCGCGCTCGCAGGCATCGAATCAGGCGTTGCGCGGTGCTGCACGCACCATTTCGATGTGCATGATGCCGTCTTCATCGTAGGGCTCACTGGCTTTGACGAAGCCGAATCCGCCGTAAAACGCCTCTAGATGCGCCTGGGCACCGATACGCAACGCCGCCGTCGGCCACTGCGCGTCGGCAATCGCGACCGCCCGCGCGAGCAGTTCCCGGCCAAGCCCGGTCCCCCGATGGGACGACGCCGTGATGACACGCCCGATCGAGGCCTCCTCATAGGCCAACCCGGGGGGCAGCAATCGCAGATAGGCAGCGATCTGCGCCCCATCCGAGGTGCTCGTCGTGGCTTGCGCCACCAGGTGGAGGCTGTGCGGATCACGTCCGTCGATGTCCTGATACGGGCAGTTTTGCTCGACCACGAACACCGCGTTTCTTGCGGCCAGAATGCGATAGAGCAGCGCGCTGCCCAACTCATCGAACGACTTGCACATCCATTCCATTGCCGACGCTCCGCCCTTTGCCGAGGGAAATCGTGAGAAAGGCGGGACTATAGCACCGTCGCAAAGCGACGATGCCGGGATCGCGCACATGGGATGAATAGGGGGAAGACGAAAAAGACGAACGAGAAAAGCGAACGAGGCAGTCGAACGGGAATGTCCCGGACTTACTGGTAAAAGACGATACCTTGCTCGATGTCGGCGCGGGCGTTGCGCTCGGCGTCGTCGAGGGCGTTACCCTGCGTGGCGAAGCCGTAGGCCGTCTGCACCTGATAGGCACCCACTTTTTCCAGACCCTTCTGGGTCGGACGATGAATCTCGTAGAACGCGTCCCAACGGGCATTGTCTCGCTCGATGGCGTGGACACTGTACTGGAATTCTTGATATTGCGTTGTTTTCATTTTGTATCCTTCTTTACTGCAAGAAAATTGACTAATAACTATCCCTCTCGAATCGGCTTACGGTGATGAGAGTGCAAATTTGCACAAATGTTTCCGTGAAGTGCACGCAGCGTAGCTGTCGAATATGACAGTCACACGACAAAAAAGTGACTGACATACGACAAGCGATGCGACTGAACGTTGCATACGGCGCAAGTCCGCATGCGCACCGACGGCGCGAAAAAACAAGGCGCAATCCGGGCGTTCTGTACGACTTCCTGTTTCGGGGAACGGTGTCGCCCGTCCTTTCGGAACGGCGACTTGAACGACTAAGCGTTCAGGGTGACATGCGTCGGCAACGTACATGCGACACATCTGTAGTGATTTTCGTGCCGCGCGTTTGGCCGACGCCGGGCAGATGTCTTATCTGCCGGGCATTTCATGCCACGAGAAACTGCCTCAAGCAAACCCGAAGTTGACGGGCGAATGAATGCAGTTGGCGAATCATAGCAGAAAACGATCCGACTTGCACCAAAGTGCGTCAACGCCCGCCGGATGGCGCTGGACTACGGTGTCGACTTGTCGTCGTCCATTTGCCGCAATACCCAGTACATATACCCTGCGAATGCACCGAAAATTACGTGACCCGCCACCATCGTCCACCCGCGCGACTCCATGAACCACGGGAACATCTGGGTCATCACATAGAAATTGACGGCATAGACGATCAGGCCGAAGACGCCGCCGGCAATCGACACGGTCGCGACGTCGGAGTCGAGCCGGAACGGCGCGATGATCGCCCCGAGCACCACGCCCAGCACGACACCGATGGCCGCGTGCACCATCAATGCCATGGCGACGATCGACACGTCGAACGTGGCCGGCTGCGACAGAATGCCCGGCCCGAGCACGATGGCCGCCACCATACGGGGCGGCACCCATGGGCTCTGGCCCGAGACGAGCAGCACCATGAGCATTTCGACAGCGGAGAAGAAGGCGCAGGCCACAAAACCGGCGACGGCCGCGGCGGCCCAGTCCGGCGAGCGGTGCGTATAGCGATGCGAGCTGAGATGCAGTTCCATGATCTCCTCCATTGAGGGTCAGGCACAGAGCCGCCGGCCACGCCGACAGTGTTTCCAGCATAGGACACAATCCGGGAAACGTGTCCGCGCACACCGATCCCTTCCTTATACTTGCCCCTGGGCCTCGCATTGGGTGGGGCGCATAGGGAGATGTCTCATGGCTAATACGCCAAGCTTTCTCGCTCTACTCGTCAGCATCGTGCTGATCGGTGTCCCGGTGTGGCGCATTCTTCGACGGCTCGGCTTTTCCCCCTGGCTCACGGTGCTGGCCTTCATTCCGATCGTCAACATCATTTCACTCTGGCTACTCTCATACGCCAACTGGCCCAGCCAACGCGCCCCGACGCAAACGCCCTGATCCCACCGGTCAGGCCGCAGGAGGCAGGAGGCAGGAGGACGCGGCATCGCGGCTCGATGCCGTGTCCTGAATTGCGACGTCGCGTGGCGTGGAGATGACGCTCTCCCGTGGTGCAGTGCGGTACGGTAGAATATTCGCCAAACTCCGAACACTGGACAGGCATGAGCACAGAGCTGAGCGCGGCATCCAATTTCATCCGCAACATCATTGACGAAGACAATCGCTCGGGCAAATGGGGCCAGCGCGTCGAAACGCGCTTCCCGCCGGAGCCGAACGGCTATCTGCATATCGGTCACGCAAAAGCGATTTGTGTGAACTTCGGTATCGCCCGCGACTACGATGGCGTGTGCCATCTGCGCTTCGACGACACCAACCCCGAGAAAGAAGAAACCGAATACGTCGACTCGATCATCGACATGGTCAAGTGGCTCGGTTTCAGCTATCAGACGCCGCAGAAAGAACATCTCTACTTCGCGAGCGACTATTTCGAGCAGCTCTATCAAGCCGCCGAGATGCTGATTCAACGCGGCAAGGCATATGTCGACAGCCAGAGCGCCGACGACATGCGCGCCAATCGCGGCACGCTCGTCGAGCCCGGCAAGGACTCGCCGTTCCGCAATCGCACCGTCGAAGAAAACCTCGACCTGTTCCGCCGTATGCGTGCGGGCGAGTTCGCCGACGGTACGCACGTGCTGCGCGCGAAGATCGACATGGCGTCGCCCAACATCAACTTGCGCGACCCGGCCATCTATCGTATCCGTCACGCGCACCATCATCGTACGGGCGACGCCTGGTGCATCTACCCGATGTACACGTACGCGCACCCGCTCGAAGACGCCATCGAGAACATCACCCACAGCTTGTGTACGCTGGAGTTCGAAGACCAGCGTCCGTTCTACGACTGGGTGCTCGGTGAGCTGGCAGACGCGGGCATGTTCAGCCGCCCCACGCCGCAGCAGATCGAATTCGCCCGTCTGCAACTGACCTACGCGATCACGAGCAAGCGCAAGCTGCGTCAGTTGGTGGACGAAAAGCACGTCGACGGCTGGGACGACCCGCGCATGCCGACGCTCGTAGGCCTGCGCCGTCGCGGCTTCTCGCCCGAGAGCCTGCAACTGTTCTGCGATCGTATCGGCGTGGCCAAGTCAGCGTCGTGGATCGACATGAGCATTCTCGAACAGGCCCTGCGCGACGACCTCGACCCGAAGGCGCCGCGCGCCACGGCAGTGCTCGACCCGCTCAAACTCATCATCGACAACTACCCGGAAGGCAAGCAGGAAGACTGTCAAGCGCCGGTGCATCCGCACTTCCCTGAGCGCGGCGTGCGTACTTTCCCGATCTCGCGCGAGCTGTGGATCGAGCGCGAAGACTTCCAGGCCGAGCCGGTCAAAGGCTTCTTCCGTCTCTTCCCGGGCAACAAGGTTCGCCTGCGCTACGGGTACGTGGTGGAGTGCACTGGCTTCGATACCGATGCCGACGGCAACGTGAGCGCCGTGCATTGCAACTACTTCGAAGACAGCCGTTCGGGCACGCCGGGCGCTGACAACTACAAGGTCAAGGGCAACATTCACTGGGTGAGCGCGCCGCACGCACTGGCGGCGGAAGTGCGTATCTACGACCGTCTGTTCCTCGACCCGAACCCGGATGCCGGCGACAAGAATTTCCTCGACGCCATCAATCCGAACGCCAAGCGGGTCACGCAGGCTTATGTCGAGCCGGGCATGCTGAACTTCGCGCCGGAAGATCGCGTGCAGTTCGAGCGTCACGGTTACTTCGTGGCGGACCGTCACGATTCGGTGCCGGGCAAGCCGGTCTTCAACCGGATCGTCTCGCTCAAGGACAGCTGGGCAGTGAAACCGGCCAAGGGCGGCGGCAAGTAAGCGCTGCGCCTGACAGCCTGACACCCGTTGAACAAAACCCGCGCCCTCGTGCGCGGGTTTAGCATTTCCGGGACGGTGGATCGGGGCTTTCGGCCGCTCAAATACCGACTATAACGAGGCCACATACCCGGCGATGACGGTTCGGCGTAAGCTCGCCGCCATCGCTGCGTTGCTGTCACTGGCCGATCCGACGACCGCGCGCGAGCCCCCTCTCACGTCCGCCAACGTCGCTGTCGTTTCCGTCATGACCGTGCCCCGCTCGCCCATCGTAACGCCCCCGCCCACGTCGAAAGCCTCATCGTCGCTGGCCGGCGAGCGTCAATGGATGATTGCAGAGATGCGTGGGGTCATGGCCAACTTTGCGCAAATCTACTTCATGCCGTCGCCCGGCGTCGGTGCATTGCTTCTGGCCGTGCTCGCGCTGGCCGACCTGTCGGCCGCCATGACGGGGTTGGCGGCGAGCGTGAGCGCCTCGGGTTTTGCCATCGCACTGCGGATGCCGCGAGACCGGCGTCGGGCGGGACTGATCGGGTATAACGGGGCGCTGACCGGGATTGCCTTCGGCGCCTTGTGGCAACCGGATGCCAGCTTTGCCGCCTGGCTCACGCTATGCGTGGGCATGAGCGTCGTCGCGACGGCCGTCCTCGCTCGATACCGGATTCCCGCGCTGACTGGCCCCTTCGTGGTCGCCATGACCGTGACATGGGCCCTCCGGCCGTGGCTGGATCTGCTACCCCGCAGCGGCGCTCTGGCGTGCGATGCGGGCACGCCCGGCTTCGTCTTCTGCACTGTCGGGCAGGTCGTCTTCATCGCGCCGCTGGTGCTGGGTCTGCTCACCTGGTACGTGCTGGCGCTCGGGAATGTGCGTGCGACGCTCTGGGCTTTGATCGCTGCCACGACCGTCTGGATGATCTTTACCTTGATGGCAACGCCTTGGCCCTCCATGACTGTTCAGATGGGAGGCGCCGGCGTCAATGCCTTCCTTGCCGCGCTTGGATTAGGGGTTTTCGGGCGCCCTCCAAAGCTTCGCCTGCTTGGCGCGATGCTGGCGGCGACTATCTGCGTGGTATTGGGCACATGGCTCGCGCCATTGCGATGGCCATACTTCACCTTGCCGTTCAATCTGGCCGTCTGGCTTGTCCTTGGGATCGGCGCATGGCGTGGACATCAGGCGAAACAAAAGACCAAACAAGAGACCAAGCAAAAAGCGACGGCATAAAAAAATGCCCGGAACGCTTACGTTCCGGGCACTCGCTCAACGCGAACCCCGTGGTTCGAAGCTGCCGTCTATGCGGCCAAGGATTAACTCCAGCTTCCCCGTGTGGTTTTGGCCTGCCCTTGCTCGTTTCAGAGCATTTTGAGCACATCTGCTGTTGTAGTACTGCTTCCTCCCTGACGCTCACTAACGCCCCCCGACGTTGCGAACCGATATCGAAGCCCAGGCCTCTTGCGTGCCATACCCGTATCAACGGCCGACCATGGAAAAAGTTGACCGGGGTATACACGTATCTGCGCACGTATCTACGTGGATTCGCACTGGGCAGGATTTACCCCGCGATCATTCGTCTTCGGCCCCAGCCTCGCTGGACACCGCGGGCGTCTTCACCACGGCGTATCTCGCCAATGTTTCCTTGCGCGCCACGTCGTGCGCCACCAACGGGTGCGGATAGTCGCGTCCGAGCGTCACCTTGGCGTCTCGTAGTATTTCAGCGTCGACACGCCACGGCGCATGAATCGCCTTGTCCGACAAGTCGGCCAGTTCCGGGACGTACTTCCGGATAAAACGGCCCTCCGGGTCGAACTTCTCCGACTGCGTGACCGGATTGAAAATGCGAAAGTACGGTTGCGCGTCGCAACCGGTAGAGGCGGCCCATTGCCAGCCCCCGTTGTTTGCCGCCAGATCGAAGTCGTTCAACTGACGCGCGAAGTACGCCTCCCCGCGCCGCCAGTCGATCCCGAGATCCTTGACCAGAAAGCTGGCCGTCACCATGCGCAGCCGATTGTGCATGTAACCGGTCTCATTGATCTGACGCATGGCCGCGTCTACCAGGGGGTAGCCCGTGCGCCCGTCGCACCACGCCTGAAAAAGTGCGTCGGCTGCCTTGCCGGACGCCCACTCGATCGCATCATAGGCCGGCTTGAAGGCGTTACCGACGACATCCGGATGATGGTGCAGGATCATGAAATAGAACTCACGCCAGATCAGTTCGCTGAGCCACGTCTTCGCGCCATTCCCGGCGTCGCCGCTGCGCAGCATGGCCGCATGCGCCTCACGTGCCAGGGTCCGGATCGATACCGTGCCGAAACGAAGATGCACCGACAGATAGCTCGGTCCTTTCACCGCAGGATAATCGCGCCGCTCATGGTAGTGCGACATGCGCGGCAGGAAGTCGTCGAGCAACTGGCGCGCCCCCGCCTCCCCCGCAGGCACCGCCATACGGCGTGACGCCGGCACATCGAATCCGAGAGACGCCAGCGAAGGCAGTTTGCCGTGACCGTGCGGCGGCTTCGCCAGACGTTTCAGGTCTGTCGGGCGTCCATGCGGCGCCAGATCGACCGGACGCACCTGCTTGAGCCAGGCGCGCGAATACGGCGTGAAGACGCTGTAGGGTTCGCCCTGCGCCGTCAGGATCTCGTTCATCTCGAAGATCACCTGATCCTTGACCAGTTCGAACGCCACGTCCGCATCCGCCAGGGTGTGGGCGACGGATCGGTCGCGAGCGACGGCCGCCGGCTCATAATCGCGGCCGGCAAATACCGCCTGTACCCCCAACGATTTGGCCAACGCCGGAATTTCCTTCGACGGATCACCATGCCGGACGATCAGCCCACCGCCTGCATCGGCGAAGGTCTTCGCCAACTCGCCGACGCTGTCGTGAATGAACGCAACACGACGGTCGTCTCGCGGCAGTTCGTCGAGGATCGTCGTATCGAAAACGAACGCGACGTAGACCTCGCTACAGGTCGCTAGCGCTTGCGCCAGCGTCGCATTGTCGGCGCAACGCAGATCGCGTCGCAGCCATACCAGCCCTTTTTGGAATTCGCTCATGTCTGATTGGCGCGACAGGTGTGCGCCGTCATCGGGTTAAGTCGCAGGTGCCTTGCGGAATCCGGGACGAATCCGCCAAATCCCGTACCATAGCGAGATCATGAACTTTACGCCATCGGCCTCGATTACCTCATGACTCGGAAGTTTCCGATTTTGGCCTGTTCCCGCCACGTTGTGCCAACCCTGTGCAGCGCCGTTACCGTGCTGATCCTTGCAGGGTGTGCAGCGCCTTGGAAGCCTCACGGCGATTCGATGACTACACGCCAGACGAGCCCGGACGCCGCGACGCTGCGTGAGCGGCATCTGACCGCCGCCGATGCTGCCGCCGATCAGTACCGCACCTGCCTTTACGGTCACGTCGCCCGTTACGTCAATCTCGTGCCGGACCCGATCCGTCTGGCCGACGAAGCCGCCACCGAATGCGCGCCGATTACCGAGCGTTTTCGCCGCGAACGGCAGGCGGCCATCGTGACGTACACCTCAGCATCGGACGCCGCCCAACAAGCCGACGCCGCCACCGTCACCCTTCAGACCGACGGTCTTCGCGTCGCGCGCGCACGTGCCACCGAGTTGCGCGCACTTCAATGATATGAAGCGCACATTTCAATCGAGCACGTTCGGTTACGTAGTCACCCGAACGTGCTTTCCCTAATCGGGCAAGCCCCGATTGGCGAAACACAGGCAGGTGACCAAAATGAAATCGCCCTCTTACGTCCTTTTGGGGGTACTGCGACAACGTCATTTGCCCGCTTCGGCGGGCATTTTTCTTCGGCATCCACAAGAATATGCCCAGGACGTTCAGGGCGGGGAGACTGCGATGTGCGTCTTCTGCAAACGCGTCGATGTTACTTGTCGTCGTGCGCACGCGGCACCGTCGCGTCCGCGTCCGGTGAGTGCTTTTCCGGCTCGTCGTGTCCTAGCCAACGGTGCGCGAGCGATTCGATACGCCCGCCGAGCGCCAGCACGATAAGCAGCAGCACCATGGCCACCAACGCGATATGCCAGCGACCGAGGCCGCAAATGATGCCGATTCCGGTCGTGCTCCACAGCGCTGCGGCTGTCGTAAAACCATGGACCGAAGCCCTATGACTCGGCCGGATGATGCATCCCGCACCGAGGAACCCGATCCCCGCGACGATACCTTGCACGACGCGACTCACTGACGATCCGTCGTACGGCAGCGCCGTCCCCGGAAACGGCACCACGGCGAGCACGAACAACGCCGATCCGAAGGAAACGATAGCCAGTGTCCGCAGGCCGACCGACTTGTGATGCAGGTTCCGGTTGAGCCCGACCAATCCGCCGAGGATCAACGCGGCAGTCAGCCGCAGTGTGACTTCGATGATCTCCGCCATCCCTCACCTCACGCGTCTATGCAGTTCAGGCCTGCGTGGGTGCATTATCGCCCGATGCGGATGTTGAGTGCGTCGATTCATCCGGTCCATCACGGCCGTCCTCCCAGTCGTCGAACAAGCGCAACTGACGCGTTGCCTGTCCTTCAAGCAGCCGGACCCCGACGCCCATCAACCGAACCGGACGGCGCTTTCGCCCCACGGCTTCAGCCAGCAATTCGCGGCACTGCCCCGGATCGACACCCAGCGCCCCTGCCTCCGCTGTCGTCCGTGAAAAGTCGGCAAAACGAATCTTGACGAACACCTTGGCAATCGCTAGCGGCTCATTGCGTCGGGCTCGACCAATTCGCTCGGTCAACTGACGAAGCAAGGGTTCGAGCGCCGTCTCGCACTCAGCCAATGTCCGCAGGTCACGCGTGTACGTCGTCTCGACGCTAATCGACTTGCGTTCGCGATCCGGGCTGACCTCCCGGGTATCGATCCCACGGCAGCGTTCGAACAGGCGTTGTCCGAACACACCAAAGCGCTCAGTAAGATCGGCCATCGAATGGCTGCGCAGGTCGGCGCACGAATCCACCCCCAGCGCACGAAGTTTTTCGGCCGTGACCTTGCCAACGCCAAATAGTCGCTCGACAGGCAGGACAGCAACGAAGGCATCGACTTCGGCAGGCTTCACGACGAACATACCGTCGGGCTTGCGCCAGTCGCTGGCAATCTTGGCGATGAATTTGTTGGGTGCGACGCCCGCCGATACCGTCAACCCAACCTCTGCGGCGACGCGCGCCCGGATCTCGCGGGCGATAAGCGTGGCAGATCCGCCGCAGTGCTCGCTGTCGGTGACATCGAGATACGCCTCGTCCAGCGACAACGGTTCGACCAGCTCCGTGTAGTCACGATAGATCGCCATGATCCGTTTGGACGCTTCCTGATAGCGCTGCATCGTCGGCGCAATGATGCGAAGCCTCGGGCAGAGTTTCATAGCCTGCGCGGACGGCATGGCGGAACGCACACCAAACGCACGCGCCTCGTAGTTGCATGTCGCCACCACGCCGCGCTGATCCGGCTGACCGCCCACCGCCAGCGGAATCCCACGCAGCGACGGGTCGTCACGCATCTCTACGGAAGCGTAAAAACAATCGGCGTCGCAATGAATAATCTTGCGCAGAGGAGCTGAAGGGTCTGTCATGGCGGGTGGCGGAAACACTGTGCAAATATACAGCATTCGCGCACATTCCGCGTCCCATCGGTAACGTTTGTCCGACCTATCTCATCCGCGCCACGAGCGTCGCCGGATCACCGTACCGGCAAGAACTGAAGGAACTGCGCCCCCAGCAGGTTCTGAACGTAGCCGATGCCGGCCCGACGGTACTTCTCGTCGAGCATCTCGGCGAGAAGATCGAGCCGACCGATGATCTTGCCGAACTCGCGCTCGAAACTCACATTGCGCACATCGCCGATTTCATTCGCCAGCAGCAGCGGCTTGCCCGTCATATCGCGACGGCTCGCCAGTAACCACGCAGCGATTTCTACATTACGGGCCGCGTTGAAAATGCGTTGCGCGTCCAACCCGTCGCTGAGATAGAACACCGTCGTGCCGCCATGTGCGGCGATGATCGTGTCCGACAGACTGAAGACGAAAGCGGCGACCCGATCGCCGCTAAAGGTCGGATCCAGTGACAGCGACAAGGCCTTCACGTCCCGCAAATCCTTTAGTGCCGCCAGCGTACGACGTCCCTCGACGGCGGCACGCAACTGCGCCATGGCTTCGGACTGCGTCGCCGCCCCGCCCTTGTGCCATTCACGGGGATTGCGCTTGTAGAGCTTGTCCGCGAGCAGATACAGGCTCTCGAGATTCGCCCGCATGCCCAGCGTCGCCATGCGGTTGATGTCCGTCTGCGCCAGATCGGCCGTCGTCATCGATGTCGAACGGACCTTGCCTCGATCCGTCGGCGCGTCCTGATACGACGCGCATCCCGCACACGTCACGATGGCGACCGCAGCACTTGCGACGACAGTGCTCACCCAGTGCGGTCGCGCAGCGGAGATCGGCCATTGCCGTGGTCTGAGCGAAGCAAGCCGTCGAGTCATAGCGGAGTGGTCTTTGGTCAGCAAAGACTCTACGCGATTGAAGCCCCCCATTCGCGTCTAACGGCCATGAAAAATTGTGACATTCGGTAACGCCTCGCGGCGCCAACACCTGTTATCGCCAGCGCACACTCGCTGGGGCCCCTCCTCGCCACGATTGCGGCCCCCATCCATTCCCCCCTCGCACCACACCCCTCCCTTATCCGCATCACGGCAGCAGTGCCTCTCTCGTTTGCGCAAACAGCGGATGTTTGATCGCTTCCTCAAGCCGAAGTACAGGCGTCACACAACAATCGGCGTCAGCAAAACGTGCGGTCCAGTCGGCTTGCGACGCACTGCCAAACACGGCAGCCAATTCGGCCTGAAGCGCCATAGCGTCCGAACCGCCGATCGTTTGCCCTAACGACCAGTGACGCGCCTTCCAATCGCTCCGTTCGAGCACATCGCACAACGTCTCCCAAAACTTCAGTTCGAGTGCGCCAACGGCCATGTAACGGTCATCGAGTGTGCGGTACACCTGATAGCACGGCACGCCGCCATTGAGCAGATCCTTGCCCGCGCGTGAAGCACTGCACTGACGATGCAGCGCGACCGCTGGAACGATGTTCGAGCGAAACACTTCGTGTGTCATCGAGATGTCCAGCCAACGCCCGCGTCCGGTGCGTTGCGCCGCGACGAGCGCCGCCAGCACTGCTTGTACGGCAGCCTGCCCGCCGCCATAAAGGTCGCCGATCTGGAAGTTCGGAACGATTGGCGCGTCGCCCGCGTCGGCCAGTTGATCGAGTACGCCCGCATAACCGATGTAGTTGATATCGTGTCCGGCCGCTTGCGACATCGGTCCCTGTTGTCCGTAACCGGAGATCGATGCCATCACCAACGATGGCCGCACGCCCACGAGCGTTTCGAAATCGAACCCCAGACGCGCCATCACACCGGGCCGGAACCCTTCGAGCAGGACGTCCGCACGGGCAACATGCGCAAGAAACCGCGCGCGATCTCCCGCTTGCTTGAGATCCAGCCGCTCGACGGTTTTTCCACGATTCAGGAGTCGCCAGAAGGCACTCGGTGCCGATTCTCCCTCTCTGAGCATCATCTCGCGGGCATAGTCGCCCGCGCCCGTGTCCTCGATCTTGATGACGTGCGCCCCCATTTCGGCAAGGCGCTGACCGGCGAGAGGTCCCGGCAGCAGCCGCGTCAGATCGAGCACGGTTACGCCGGACAATGGTTTGTCTGAGGCGTCGGGCAATGCGGACGTTTGACGGGCGTTCAGGGCATCGAGCGTGTCGGTCATAGCGTGATGGGGGAAGCAAAGTGACGGTAGATGTCCATACCGTACCGCGCTCGCCCATCGAGCCGCAAGCAGACAACACGCCGACGCGCCTCGGAAAACTCCGAGAAATCGGCGCTCACCCCTGATTCGCGCCGTCTTTCCACAAAACGGGACCGGCGGGGTCGCCCGCGCCGGATGCATCGTCCGGCGTCGATCCGTCCACCGGTCCCGCCACCACCCCCTCGCTCAACAGACGCGCAATCTGGCTATCGGGATATCCGAGATCGCGCAAAATCTCGTTCGTATGCTCGCCCGATGTCGGCAACGGGCGCCGCGCGGGCAGACGCTGCCCGGCCATCGTGATCGGCAACAATGGCACCTGCGTCTGCTCGCCGTCATCGGTCGTCAGATCGCCCAGTCCGCCACTTGCGAGCAGATGCGGATCGTCGAACAACGCTTCCGGTTTGACGATCGGCGCGAATGGCAAGCCGTGGCGCTCGAATGCCGCCGCAAGATAGCTGGCGTCGAAACCCTGCATCATGTCCCGCAACATCGGCAGCAACCAGTCGCGCGCCATCACGCGATCGTTATTGGTTGCCAGACGGGGATCGTCCGCCAGGTCGTGCCGCCCGAACACGTCGCAGAAAATGCGCCACTGGCTGTCACTCACGACGGCCAGGAAAATCTGCACACCGTCGCGCGCCGTGAAGACGTCGTACACGCCCCACGCAGACACGCGTGCCGGCATCGGATCGGGTGCGACACCGGTGACAGCGTACTGTTGCATGTGTTGCGCCGCGAGCAGCACGCAATTCTCGAAAAGCGCACCCTGTACTTCCTGCCCGCGTCCCGTCGTCTTGCGTTCGTAAAGCGCCGCCAACGCAGCGAGCGCACCGAACACGCCCCCCATGATGTCGTTGACCGACGTCCCCGCACGCAACGGTTGGCCCGGCGGCCCCGTCATGTACGCAAGTCCCGCCATCATCTGCACGACCTCATCGAGTGCCGTACGAACTGCGTATGGCCCCGGCAGGAAACCTTTGAGGGAGACGTAGACAAGGGCCGGATTCAAGCGAGACAACGTGGCGTAATCCAGCCCGATCTGGCGCATGCGCCCGGGCTTGAAGTTCTCCATGAGCACATCTGCGGTACTGACCAACCGCAAGATAAGTTCACGGCCTTCGGGGCGCGTCACGTCGACGACGAGGCTACGCTTGTTACGGTTGAATGTTCGGAAAAAGCCAGCACCGGTGCCGAGCAAGCGCCGCGTAGCGTCTCCCCCGACCGGCTCTACCTTGATGACGTCGGCGCCGAGATCGCCGAGCACCATGCCGCACGCCGGGCCCATCACCATGTGCGAAAACTCCACGACACGAATGCCTTTGAGCGGCATCGGCGCCGTGGGGAATGCGTCCTGCATCGGCTAACCTCCGGAACTGACTCGCGAGGCCTCGCCCCCACGCCGCGGCGACACGCGCGCCAGGTGGGTCGCGAATCCGTCGCGTCGTAATTGATCGAAGCCGACGATGTACCCCGCCAAGGCACTCGCCGCCACCGTGGCCGGACTGCCCAGCCACATTTGTCCTGGCCCGGATCGGCCGGGGAAATTACGGTTCTGGGCGCTGATGACCACGTCGTCCACTGCCGTCGACACGCCGGGACCTGCGTTGACACAAGCACCGCAACCGGGCGAGAGCATCGTCACGCCTGCGGCCCTGAACACATCCGCGTAACCTTGTGCCTCGCACCAGAGACGCACGTCTTCGCTTCCATATTGCAGATAGAAGCGCACGCCGTCGGCGACACGATGCCCCTGCGACAGGCCCCATGACAGCACGTCGTGACACGCGCGCAGATCGTCGCGCTTGCTGCCCGTACACGAGCCACCGTACGCAATGTCGATGGGCACGGCGGCCGACAGCTCGGTGAGCGCCACACCGTTGCCCGGGTCTCCCGGACTCGCCACCATCGCGCCGACCTGCCCGCAGTCGATCTCGATCACATGCGCATACGACGCCTGCGTATCACTCGTCATCCACGTATCTAACGTGACGTCGATACCGCGTCGTTCGCGCAAGTAGCGTACGGTCTCGTGATCCGGTACGACCAGCCCCGTCAGCCCGCCGATCTCGGCCACCATGTTGGTGAGCGTGGCCCGTTCGTCGGTCGACAAGTGCGCCACCGCTTCGCCGGAAAACTCGATGATCTGCCCGATGGCGCGGCCATCGCGGATGTACGGTAAGTGCAGCAGATGCAGGGCGAGATCCTTGGCGCCGACGCCCGCCGGCAAGCGAGAACAGAGGTGGACGAGGCACGTACCCGGCACCGCAAGTCGTGCGTCTCCCGTCAACCAGGCATTCGCCATCTCAGTGGCGCCCACGCCAAAGGCGAAGGCGCCGACCGCGCCGCAATGGGGCGTGTGAGAGTCCGTACCAACGATGATCTGCCCCGGTAACGCATAGCGTTCCAGCATCAACGCGTGGCAGATCCCCTCGGAGCCGCCGCCCGCTGCACGTCCGTGCAAACGCACGTCGTGCTGCGTACAGAACTCGCGCTGAACGGTACCCAACCGCCGAGCGGCGTCTACGATTTGCGTTGAGCGGCTGCCATCGGCGGACACCGCATCAAGATGCGTCAAATGATCTTCGAAGCAAAGAACGGTCGACGGATCATGCAACGCCGGTGTTTCGTCTCCAAAAGCGTGACGCAGGAAACTGACGGCCATCGGTGTCACGTACTCGTGGGAGAAGCGCCAGCTTGCGGGGACGAACACCGCATCTCCCGCCCGTACGCGGTCAACGCCCAGTGCTCGCGCGATGATTTTTTCGCCGTAAGTCATGGCGCCCGGCGCATGCGCAGGTTGCGGCGGCACGATGTCTCCGGACAGTCTGCGGCGCGTATAGCCGAACAACCCGCCGCTACGGACAATGGCCTCGCCCAACGGATCGCAGTCTTCGAGAAACGCCTCGATGGGAATCGCCTCGCCGCGCTGCAAGCGCTCGGCAAGGGCAAGATCGGTGGACATCAGGAGACCGAGGTTCTGGCAATTCTGCGCATAGATGCGCTCGAAACTCTCGGCAATCACGATACGGATGCCGGCACACCACTCGGCGAACGGGCTGGCCTCGCGCGACGACCCTTTGCCGCGACGCGACCCCGCCACCGACAACGCGAAGCCCCCTTCACGCACTGCTTTTGGCTTGACCGGGAAGACGCCCGCCGGATCGGTCGTGTCCTCGCTGCATCGCAAACCCGCATAAACGTAATCGCCAAGCGATTCGTCGAATGCAAGACATGCCCGGGCGGGCGTCATTTCATCGGTGGATATCTGATCGCGCAGCGGACCGGCGTCGGCACGCGTCAGGTCCTCCCCCGCCAGTTGACGGACCATCGCATCGGCCCGGTCGCTCAACCACAGTACCCGGCCATTCAATTGCACGGTGGCTTGCATGAGATCGCTCCTCGAATGTTCCCGCATGGGTTCACCCGTTTCGATCGCAAGTTGCGTGCCGAGGCAGCCGGCGACAGCGAGGAAAAAGTGGGGGCATGACGTCCAAACGCGTGTTCGTCGACCAACGCTCAGGGATACTGGCGATTCGCCTGTGCGGCGAACGTATTCGTCCACGTATCCCCCAGACGGATTTGCGACGGCTTGACCTCCGGGGAGAACGAGGCCAGCGCTTTGAGTGCTGTCGCCGGTCCATCGGCCGGCATCAGACCATCCGGAGAGAACGCCTCGCGGCAGTTGGCGAAGGCTTTCAGGTAGAGCGTCTTGTCACCGAGCAGATAGGGTTCAGGCACCGTTTTGAGCAACTGCGCGGCTGTGGCCCGCTGTAACCACTTGTCGGCTCGCACGATGGCATTGGCCAGCGCCTGTACCGTCCTCGGATTTTTCTGGATGAAGTTTTGGGGCGCATACATGACAGCCGCAGGCATCGGACCGCCGAACATTGCGCGGGTCCCGGCTTGCGTACGCGTATCGATCAGCACCTTCACGTCGCCCGACTCCTGGAGCAACGTCATCATCGGATCCACGTTGGAAACGGCATCGATTTGTCCATTGCGGGTCGCGCCAATAACCGTGGCGTTGCTCCCGACGCCAACGATCGACACATCGGTCGGCTTGAGCCCGGCCTTCGTCAGCGCAACACTCACCAGCATGTGCGTACTCGAGCCGGGCGCGCTGACGCCTACCCGCATCCCTTTCAGATCCTTGACCGACTTCACCTCTGCCGCCTTGCTCTTGACGACGCCCAGCACGAGTTGCGGCGCCGCACCAAGCACGACGAACGACTGGTAGGTCATGCCTTTGGTCTGCATGAGCAGCGTATGTTCGAAGGCGCCGGTGCCCACATCGGCACTCCCGCCAACGACCGCCTGCAACGCCTTCGACCCACCGGCAAAATCATCGATGGTGACGTCGAGCCCCTCGTCCTTGAAATAGCCGAGTTGCTCTGCGATGGTGAGGGGCAGGTAATAGAGGCCGGGCTTTCCGCCGACGGCAATGGTGATCTTTGGTTTTTCGAGCGGTTGGGCCGGTGCAGCGGAGGCGCCGGCGCTCATACTGAGTGCTATAAGGCCCAACGCCATCAGCGTAACGACGAGAATCAGGCGTCCCACGGCTTCGCGCACGCGGCGCGCTTCGGCATGTGTCATTGCGTGTCTCCTCCCGCACTATGCGAGATACAGGCGCGCCCCGGCTCGTCGGCCGGAATCGCTATCGGCATCCAGAGCATCCGCTGACCGTGACATGGCGGCAAGTTGTGTTTCGGCATGCCAGACATCGCGGTTCACGATGCCTGCCTGCGAGGACTCGCACCCGCCGTAAGGACCTGTCGCCTTTCCGTCACGCTTCGCCCGCCTCCGGCACGTTCCCCCCCGTTACGTTACGGGCGCACAAATGGTCCACCAGCATGCGGGACGCGACGGGCAACGCGTCGTAGCGGCGAACGCAGACGACCAGACGGCGCGCCGCCCACGGGTCGGTCAGCGGCACGATTCGCAAAGCTTCGCCGTCCGTCACCTGCGAATAAATACCAACGGCTTCCTTGGGCGCGATGGCAAGCCCGAGTTGAGCCCGCACCATGCGGCAGACCGCTTCGAACGTCGAGACGTGAATCCGAAACTTGACGGTTTTACCCTGCTCTGCGGCTAAGCGCCGGAATACGGTGTACATCGCGCTGTCCGGGTGAACGCCGATCTGATCGAAGTCCAGCGTTTCGATGAACGATAGCTGCGGTGCGCAGGCGAGTGGATGGTCGCGGTGGAGCACGGTCACGATCTGATCGTGACGGTAGGGGAAAACTTCGACGTCGCGCGTATCGACGGCATCCCAACAAATGCCGATATCGGTGGCCCCGTCGGCCACGCCGCGCACGACCTGAGCGCTGGTGTGCTCCTCCAGGTCGACTTTCACGCCCTCGTGACGCCGCAGAAAGGCGCCAAGCTCGTCGGGCAATGTTTCGACAATCGAGGAAACGTTGGCGAAGATGCGGATGTGGCCACGTACGCCACTTGTGTACTCCGACAGGTCGCCCTGCATCTTCTCAAGGCTGCGTAGTACATTGCGCGCGTGATGCAGCAGCGCTTCGCCGGCGGGTGTGGCCCTGACACCCCACTTGTGGCGCTGCAAGAGCGCGGAGCCGACCAGCGATTCAAGGTCGTTGATCCGCTTACTGACAGCCGAAGGTGCAATGAACTCACGCTCCGCCGCGCGAGCGATGCTGCTCTCTTCGCAAACCGCGACGAACAACCGTAACGAGACGAGATCGATCCGCCATAGCGCCATGCCTATCTCCCGAAGGCACTGCATTGACAGCGATTTTGCGGCGCACGCGACAAAAACGTCATTCGGGGCCGCCCCTGACCATACGTGAAAACAACACTCGATTGACACGCAACGTCCGCGAACCCACGCGAACGGCCCCAAACGGAGCCACAACTGGCTGATAACGCATCAACCGTCGCGGGAGACAACCCTGAGCGGACGGCATCGTCAAAGGCGCAACGATGCCGACATGACACGTAACCGACATGGTCTCGTCAGGTTGCACGCTTCCCCCGGACGTCCTGCGTCCGGTGAAATGTCCTTGCGCCGATCCCTCCCAGGACAACCGCCTAGCGCATCGCCCCCGTCAGCAAAACGGCACTCCAGCCGCCGTCAGCCGTGTTGAGCGGTGCCTCGGGTGGTGGTGCCGTCGCCAAGGCCATGAACAGCCAACATTTGCAAATGATGATCGCAATCATTTTGTTGACGCTCAATCATCCCGGCTCGGTCGCCGGGTCTGATTTGACTATAGTGCGACGCTATCGACGCGGCAACTGTGAAACGTTTCTAGATTTAACAAAGCGGCACCGCGATGACGCACGCGGCGCATTTTGAGACCTCAAGGGCGACGTGCGATCGTGCGAGCCAGCACGAATACCGGCAACAGTCCGACGAGAACCAGCGTCAGTGCAGGCACTGCCGCCTCAGCCAGACGCTCATCGGCGGCCAGATGACTCGTAACCACAGCCAGCGTATCCATATTGAAAGGCCGCAACGCAAGCGTGGCGGGCAGCTCCTTCATGACGTCGACAAACACCAGCAAGGCGGCCGTCAGCACGCTCCCCCGCAACAATGGCAGATGAACCCGGCGCAACATCGCCCATCCCCCCACCCCGAGACTCCGGGCGCTGGCGTCGAGATTCGGTGCAATTCTGGCGAAGCCGGCATCCACGCTCTGGAGCGCGGCGGGCAGGAATCGAACGAGATAGGCATAAATCAACACGCCGCCGGTCCCGGCAAGCACCAGACCGTTCGCACCGAACGCATTGCCCAGCCAGGTATCCAGATGCAGAACCGGCGTGAGAATGCCTAACGCAATGACCGCCCCGGGAATCGCGTACCCCACCCCGACCAGCCGCACGGCGATACGCGTGATGCGCCCCGGCGCCAGTCGCTGCGCATAGCCAAGGACCAGCGCGAATGCGCAAGCTACGACTGCGGCCACCGCCGCGAGCCGCACCGTATTGAAGACCCATTCGCCATAGCGCGGCCATGGCACCTGATCCAGTTCGGATATCGCCAGTCGCACCATGATGAGTGCCGGAAGCACAAAGCCAATGACAAGCGGTAGCGCGCAAACGAGGGTCGCCAGACTGCCACGCAGCCCCTTGAGACGCGTACGGCGCGACGTTGTCGGCGCGCGTCCCGGCGCGCCGTAATAGCGCAGGCGCGTCCGGCTGCGTGCCTCGGCGACCAAAAGCAGCATGACCGCGAACAGCAAGCACGCGGACAGCTGTGCCGCCGCCACTCGGTCTCCCATCGAGAGCCAGGCGCGGTAAATACCTGTCGTGAAAGTGGGCACGCCGAAGTACGCCACGGCCCCGTAATCGGCCAGCGTCTCCATGAGGACCAATGCCACCCCTGCAACCAACGCCGGGCGCGCGAGCGGCAGTGCGATGCGTACCAACGCACGCAGCGGCGTACATCCCAACGTGCGCGCCGCTTCGAAGAAGCGTTGGCTGTGCTCCGTGAACGCCGTACGGGCCAGCAAATACACGTAGGGATAGAAGGCACCGGCAAAGACCCAGGCCGCGCCATACCAGGAACGGATTTCGGGGAACCATGCCAGACGGTCGACCGCCAGCATCTGCCGCAAGCCCGTCTGCACCGGTCCCGCGAACTGGAGGAAGTCAGTGTACGCATAGGCGGTGACATACGCAGGCATCGCCAGGGGCAGGATGAGCGCCCACTCGAGCACGCGCCGTCCCGGAAAGGCGTAGTGCACGACCAGCCATGCGCTCGCCACGCCCATCACCAGCACGCCACCGCTCACTGCCAGCGAGATGCGTAGTGAATTCAGCGCGTACTCGGGCAACACCGTATCGAGCATGTGCGTCAGGACCGCTCGGGTGTCAGCATCCCCCGCCCCCAGGGCTGCCAGAATGCCGAACATCGGCACGAGCACGATCAACGCCGGAATCCACGCCACCAGTCGCCAACCTGAAGCACCGAAAAGCCGATGGTGACGGCGGCGCAGCACGCGATGCGTCTCAAAATGGGGGGAAGACGTCGCCTGCGTCTGCGCGACGGGGTCAGGCGTGAGCGATGGTCGCCTTTGTGTCGCTTCCGGAGGCAATTCAGCGGGTAGCGTATCGGTAACGGCGCGTGACGGAGGCGTCGATGACATCGGCAAATCGTGGTTGGAGGCGGTAAGAGGCGTCCCGGGATCTAGGGGTTCCGGAGATTTCGGGAAGTACAGCGTCAATCAGGATGCATCGTGGCTAGACAGATAGCGCTGCGCGTCAGCGCTGCGAAATGTGACCGTGGGTCACCACGACCCGACGCCCTTTGCGTATTACTGAACGGAACCGAAAATCATTCTCTGGTCTAAAGCGTTGTAAATTATACGCATTCCCATCTGCGCCTCTGACACGGCCACGCCCGGAAAGTGCCCGACAAGCAAAACTCGCCAACGAACCAACCAATCTACCAACGAGGTCGAAGACGGCAAGCACGAGACCATGTCCCGTACGCTAACGCCGCTAACGCAACCAGCGTAACTAACGGTCAACCGCCCAGCGCAAACCTCCATCACGCCGATGCCTCTGCCCTATCTACTGCTCGATCACATCTCCGTCAGCTATGACACCGCAGGACACGTCCACACAGCGGTACGCGATCTGTCGCTGTCCCTTGCACGCGGGGAGATCGGGTGCCTTTTGGGCCCGTCTGGCTGCGGCAAGACGACCGTACTTCGGGCTGTTTGCGGCTTCGAACCGTTGGTCGGCGGAAGGATCGTGCTCGATGGTCATGAAGTCGCGAATGCCCAAATCAGCGAGCCGCCGGAGCGCCGCCACGTGGGCGTGGTGTTTCAGGACTATGCCCTGTTCCCGCACCTGAACGTGGCGCAGAACATCGGCTTCGGTCTGGGCCGCATACCACGCGGGGAACGTAAGGCCCGCGTCGAGATGCTTGCCGAACGTGTCGGTCTGTCCGGCGCACTGCGAAAATATCCCCACGAGTTGTCGGGTGGCCAGCAACAACGTGTAGCGCTTGCCCGCGCGCTGGCGCCCGCGCCGGCGCTGTTGCTGCTGGACGAGCCCTTCTCGAATCTCGACCTCGATCTGCGTGAGCGCCTCGCCGTCGAAGTCCGCGAAATCATCCGTGCGAGTGGCGCCACGGCCATTCTGGTCACACACGATCAGCATGAGGCGTTCGCCATGGCCGACCGCATCGGCGTGATGCATGCGGGGGCTATTGCCCAGTGGTCTCCCGCGCGCGAACTCTGGCGCACGCCCGCCAACCGCGTGGTTGCGGACTTCATCGGTCGCGGGGCATTGATTCCGGGTACGTTCCGCGGCAATGCGGACGGCGGCGGCATTTCGATGGAGCTGGGAGAGATTTCCATTTCACCGGCGATAGCCGGCAAGCTGCTGCGCAATGCAGCGAAAGACACCTATCCCGTCCATGTCGACGTCCTGTTGCGTGCAGACGACATCGCGCACGACCCGGCAAGCCCTTTCGAAGCCACGCTCGTACGACGCGCGTTTCGCGGCGCTGATCAGTTGTACACGCTGCGTCTGGCGTCCGGTATCGAGGTCGTAGCCCGGGTCGATGGCGAGCTCGCGCACGAGGCAGGCGATCGCGTGGGACTTCGGCTCACGGTGCAACACCCGGTAGCATTCACCGCGAGTCCTGCCGTGGTCTAAGGCCCGGGAAGGGCACTGTTACGCAGAGGCTGGTAAAATCCGGCAAAACGGATGGGCCTATGAAACAGTACCTCGACTTCATGCGCCATGTACTTGAACATGGCACAGACAAGACTGACCGCACCGGCACGGGCACGCGCTCGGTGTTCGGCTATCAGATGCGCTTCAACCTGCAGGCAGGATTCCCGCTCGTCACCACGAAGAAAGTGCACATCAAGTCCATCGTGCACGAACTCCTCTGGTTCTTGCAGGGCAGCACCAATGTGCGCTATTTGCAGGAAAACGGTGTTTCCATCTGGAACGAATGGGCCGATGCCGACGGCGAACTCGGTCCGGTCTATGGTGCGCAATGGCGTTCGTGGCCGACGCCGGACGGCGGCCATATCGACCAGATCACGCAGATCGTGGATCAGATTCGCTCGACGCCCGATTCGCGTCGCCTGATCGTATCCGCGTGGAACGTCGGTGAGATCCCGCGAATGGCGTTGCCGCCGTGTCACGCGTTCTTCCAGTTCTACGTTGCAGACGGCAAGCTGTCCTGCCAGCTCTATCAACGTAGCGCCGACATTTTCCTCGGTGTGCCGTTCAACATCGCCAGCTACGCATTGCTCACGCACATGGTCGCGCAGCAAACCGGGCTGGACGTGGGCGATTTCATCTGGACCGGCGGCGACTGTCACCTGTACAACAACCACCTCGATCAGGTGCGCACGCAGCTCGAACGTGAACCGTTCCCGCTGCCGAAGCTTGAAATCGCGCGCAAGCCCGACTCGATCTTCGACTACAAATTTGAGGACTTCCATATCACCGGATACGAAGCGCATCCGCATATCAAGGCACCGGTGGCCGTATGACGATACTGACGCTGGTCGTCGCCCGAGCCGAGAATGGCGTGATCGGGCGCGATAACCAATTGCCTTGGCGCTTGCCGGAAGACCTCGCCCACTTCAAGCGCACCACGCTCGGCAAGCCCGTCGTGATGGGTCGCAAGACGTACGATTCGATCGGGCGTCCGCTGCCGGGGCGCCGCAATATCGTCGTATCGCGCAATCCGGATCTGAAGATTGAAGGATGCGAAGTGGCCGGTTCGCTGGTGGATGCGATGCGCATGTGTGTGGGCGCCGAGGAAATCTGCCTGATCGGCGGCGCGCAGTTGTACGCGGAATCGTTGGCGAGTGCCGACAAGGTCGTCGTTACGGAGATCGCCAAGGCCTTCGAAGGCGATGCCCACTTCCCGGATCTCTCGGCTGCGCAATGGCGCGAGACCGCGCGTGAAACCCATCACTCGCCCGCGCCGAACGATTTCGATTACTCGTTCGTTACGTACGAACGCGTCTGACACTGTCGCCCGGCTGTCCGGGCGATCCTCAGATGTTCAGGTTCACGCGCGGCACGTCAGTGGCCGCGCCATCGCCTTCACACACATCCCCCACCGAAACGCCCGTTGCCACGTGGACACGATCACGCCCCAAGCGTTTCGCTGCGTATAGCGCCTCATCGGCCAATGCAATCAACCGCTCCGACGTATCTCGCGCATCCCCTTGCTGCGGTACGTGCGTTGCGCATCCGACGCTGACGGTCATGACACCCTGCGGTCCCGAGCCCGGGATCGCCAACGCACGTACGGTCTCCGTCACGCGCGTGGCTACGAAATGTGCGCCCTTGCCATTCGTCTCAGGCAACACGATCACGAACTCCTATCCCCCGTAGCGCGCGACGAGATCGGTTGGGCGGTGCGTCGAGCGCATCAACGCCAGTGCAACGTGCTCAAGGCATTCGTCGCCCACGGGATGGCCATGTTCGTCGTTGTAGCGCTTGAAATGATCGACGTCGACCATCAACAGCGACAGAGGATGTCCGGCGCGACGTGCTTGCTCGAAGTCACCGGGAAAACGATCGTTGATGGCCACGAGATTGAGCACGAGCAAAACGATGCCGGTTCCGCCGCCAGAGAAGTCGCCTGGCGCAGTGGCCGGTGACAAGGCCGGCGGTAGTCGCACTGTCAGCGCCGTCAAACACAGCAGCACGCCCACGACCCACGATAGCCCCAGGTAAAGCCAGAGGCGTTGGCCGACCGGGAGCAATTGGGTCACGAGCTTCGGCGTGAATTCGATAGATAGAGGCGCTGCGAGAGCATCGCGATGACGACGAGCGTCGGGAATCCCGCATGCCAGAAGACCCAGATCCAGCCGGATGTCGTCGGATGGGCGCCAAACAATCCCGTGGGGGCGAAAAGTCCGGGGAACGTCAACAACTGCATCGCCACAGTCATCGCCGTAAAAGCGTAGGCACCGGCAAGCCAACCAAACACAGGCAGACGGCTGACCCGAAATTGCGCAGAAAGCAGATACGCCACGATCGCCAGACAGCCGGCAAAAGCCCGCTGTCCACGCGAAGCGTGCTCCATCAGAAAGCCGTCCCTGAAATCTCTTCCTCCTGTCGAGCGCGATGCCGAATCGACGGAGCCTCGTCGGCGGCGTCGCCGTGAGGGCCCGCGGCCGAATAGCCGGAGCATGCACCAATTCCGACGGCCTGCCAACGTGCCTTGCGTTGGTGTTGCCTTTCGGCCTCCATCCACAAAAAGAGAAACGGCGTCGACCAGCTATCTTCGAATAGCCCGTCGACGCCGTTGGCGTCACTTCATGGCGTTGGCCGGTAACGTTCGAATATGCGTTTTGAACACGCCTTCGTTCCGTGCCCTTTTCGGGACTTAACCGCCCAGATACGCCTCCAGCACTCGCGGATTCCCGAGCAGATTCCGGCCAGTGTCCTCCAACACGACCTTGCCGGTCTCCAACACGTAACCGTGCTGAGCGATCTTGAGTGCCTGACGCACGTTCTGCTCGACCAGGAAGATGGTCAACCCATCGGCATTGATCTCCTTGAGCGTGGCGAAAATGCCCTGCACGATGATCGGCGCCAACCCCATCGACGGCTCGTCGAGCAGCAACAACTTCGGACGTGCCATCAACGCACGGCCGATCGCCAGCATCTGTTGCTCACCGCCGGACAGATTGCCCGCCATCTGGTCGATACGCTCTGCGAGCCGCGGAAAACGCTCAAGCACCTTGTCCAGATCCGGCTTGATGTTCTGCTTGTCGCGTCGCGTGTACGCCCCCAGTTCGAGATTCTCGCGCACCGACATGGTGGTGAGCGTGGCACGCCCTTCCGCCACCTGCACCAACCCGCGCTGCACGATCTTGTTGGGCGCCAGGCCGCCAATGTCCTCACCTTCGAAGACAATGGTTCCCGCCTGCTTCTTGATGAGGCCAGACAGCGCAATCAACGTGGTCGACTTGCCCGCACCGTTCGCGCCGACGAGCGACGTGATCTCGTGCTCGCGCAATGCAAAGTCGACACCCTTCACGGCCTCGATATGCCCGTAGGCCACTTTCAGGCCCTTCACTTCGAGCAGCGCGCTCATGCCTTGTCCTCCGCGCCAGCCGCCAGGGCCGCCACATCGTCATCGTCATCGCGGCCCAGATAGGCTTCAATGACCTGCGGATTGTTCTTGATCTCGTCCGGTTTGCCTTCGGCGATGATGCGGCCGAAGTTCAGTACGGCAATTCGCTCGCACAGCCCCATCACGAAGCGCATGTCGTGCTCGATCATGAAGATCGTGTAACCGCGCGCCTTGATGTTCTCGATCTCGCTCATCAGATCGACCTTCTCGCCGGTGTTCATGCCCGCGACCGGCTCATCGAGCAGCAGCAGTTTCGGCTCGGTTGCCAGCGCGCGCGCCAGTTCGAGCTTGCGCTGATCGCCGTACGAGAGGTTGTCCGCAATGTCGTACGCCTTATGGTCGAGCTTGACCCACGAAAGCAGCTCGTGCGCACGCTCGCGCGAACGCTTCTCCATATCGCGGAAGCCCGGCAACGACAGCAACAGCCCCGCCGGACCATACGTGAGATGGCGATGCATGCCGACCACGACGTTCTCGATCAGCGTCATCTCCTTGAAGATGCGGATGTTCTGGAACGTACGCGCAATACCGCGCTGCGTAATCCGGTGCGGCTTCTCGCCCACCAGACTCTCGCCGTTGAACGTGATGCTGCCGCCCGTGGGCTGCAACAGGCCGGTGATCAGGTTGAAAACGGTCGTCTTACCTGCACCGTTCGGGCCGATCAGGCCAAAGATCGTACCTTGCGGGACTTCGATGTTCACGTCCTGCAACACGTGAAGGCCACCGAAGCGTTTGGAAATATTGGAAAGCTTAAGCATGTCGTGTCCTCCGTGCGCTTACGTGGAAGACGCCGAACGCGCCTTGCCGGCACGGAACCAACGGCGAAAACGCATCGGGTCCCAGATGCCCTTGGGCAGGAACAACACGATCAGCACCAGGATCAGGCCGTTGACCACGAGACGGAAGTCGTTGAACGCGCGCAGCAGTTCCGGCAACAACGTCAGAATCGTACTGCCGAGCACCGGGCCCACGAGACCGTTGATACCGCCGAGAATCGCCATCGTCAGAATTTCGACGCCACGGTCGAAACCGAATTCGTTCGGTCCGATGAAGAACGTCAAATGTGCGTTGAGTGCACCGGCTAAACCGGCCAACACCGCGCCGAGCACGAACGCCAGCATCTTGTAGCCGGTGACGTTGATGCCCATGAGGCCGGCTGCCGTCTCATCTTCCTTGATGGCTTCGAATGCGCGTCCCACCTTCGAACGACGCAGACGCCACAGCACCGCCAGCACGATCACGACAGCCGCCGCGACATGCCACCACTGCGTGAGTTGCGGAATGCCGTTCAGACCGAGCGCGCCGCCCGTCAGATCCTCCGTGTTCAGGATGAGCACGCGCACGACTTCGCCGAAACCGAGCGTCGCCATGGCCAGATACACGCCGGACAGACGCAGCGTCGGCTTGCCGATGATGAACGCGATCAGCGCCGGCGCAGCCATGCCGCCAGCGAGCGACACGGCAAACGGCGCGTCGTAATTCATCGTCAGCAGTGCCGCGCTGTACGCGCCAATGCCCATGAACGCCGCGTTGGCCATTGCCAGCATGCCGCACGAGAGCGTGAGGTAAATCGACAGTGCCAGCAACGCATTGGTACCCAACGTCAGCACCAGATTGCTGTACACCGCCCAGAAATTATTGAACCAGTCCATTGCGCCCCCGTGATTACGCTTTGCGTTCGAGCACTTTGCCGAACAACCCCTGCGGACGCACCAGCAGGATCAGGAACAGAAGGCCGAACGCCACGGCATCGCGCATGTTCGAGCCGATGTACGCCACCGACAGCACTTCGGCGAAGCCGAGGAACAAGCCGCCGATCATCGCGCCGCGAATGTCGCCCATGCCGCCGAGAATGATCACGGCGATGCCCTTGTGCAGCATCGGCTGCCCCATGAGCGGGAATACGGCGTTGGAGTAAAGGCCGATCAGCACCCCGGCCATACCGCCCAGACCTGCGGCAGCGAACGACGTCGCCAGAAACAACCCTTCGACGTTGATGCCCAGCAGATACGCCGCCTTCGGCGATTCGGCGATGGCACGTAGCGCACGTCCCAATTGCGTCTTCTTGATCGTGGTAATCAGCACGGCCATGAGCGCAAACGAGATGAAGATGATCGCCAGTTCAAGCACCGTCATGTGAACGCCGGCCACCGTGAGAGTGTCCTGCGAGACGATGTCGTACGGAAAACGCAGGTTCTCCGCGCCGAAAATGCCCTGTACGCCGTTGTTGAGCAGAATGCCCACGCCAATGGTCGCGATCATCGGAATCAGGTGAGGCGCACCGCGCTTGCGCAACGGTTTTAGCACCAGTACGTCGATGATCAGGCCTAACAGGCCAGCGACGACGACGGCCGTGAGAATAGCCGCCCATAGCGGTAGATGCAGGCGCACGACAGCTTGCAGTGCCGCATAGGCACCGACCATGAAAACCGCGCCGTGTGAAAGATTGATAACGCCGAGGATGCCGAACACGAGTGTGAACCCGAGCGCGAACAAGGCGTACACGCACCCGAGGGAGAGCGCGTTGACGAGTTGCTGTTCCAGCATGGTGTGTATTCCAGCCTAAGGGACGGGAGCGCGCGTCGTATGGGGGGCGACGTGCGCCAGAAACGCCGATGGGCGTAGCGCCTTTCGGCCCTACGCCCATGCGGACTTCTTCAAGTAC
>NZ_CABPRV010000004.1 GCF_902459735.1 Pandoraea capi | reverse complement strand
GCTTCCGCTGTTCAGCCGATAGCTCGAAGACGATGCCCGGATCGGCGCCGTTTGTGCCCCAATCACTTTCCAGCGGTCATGTGACGCATGCGCTCGCGTCGGGCCAGAGTTTCGCTCTCACTTTTCCTGGCGTTGCCATAGCGCCGGTGTGAACGCGCTTGATGAGAAACGGGCGTAGTGACATTCTGGGCGTTCGCTTGAGAGGGACGTTTCACCAGCCTACACGGTTTCCCATGCCGCTTCAGGAATCAGCTAATGCACCCGATGAGTCGGCAACGGGCCCGTAAATTCCCGTTGCCCGACCCCGTAACTCGATAAGCGAAAATTCGATCGGCTTAAGTTCGACATGCGTAAAAAACGCGCTGCCCACCAGGACAGTGGGACAGCGCGTTCGTGACGTTGCCGACGATGCTGGGACGCTAAGGTGCCCCCTCTTCGTACGGCATCCTGGCATCAGGCGGTTGCAGCGGATTCCAGAAAAACCGGCTCACCCAGGTTAAGCGTCAGGCGGTTGCAGCGGATTCCGGGAACACTGGTTCACCCAGGTTGAGCATCAGCCGGTTGGCCCACGCGAAGATCGCGATCGAGTGGATCAGGTCCAGAATCTCGGCGTCCGTCAGGCCTACGTCGCGCAATGCCTGCAACTGCTCCGGACGAACGTCGCCAGGCGTCTCCGTCAGCGCAATCGAAAACTGCGAGATGGCTTTTTCGCGGTCCGTCGTGCCTGCGGTGCGCGGTTCGTCGAACACTTCGCGAATCACGTCGTTGCGCTTCGCCAACTGCTCGAATCGCTGCGCATGCACCGACGCGCAGTACACGCACCCGTTGATACGTGAGACAACTGTCGTCGACAACTCACGTTCGGCTCGCGGCATGCCACCCGGGGCATACATGATGGCGTTGAACGCCGCAGAGCGTTGGCGGAGGATCTCCGGTTGATGCACGAGGAAGAGGTAATAATCCGACGTTTTCGCTTTCGGATGACTTTCCTCCAGCACGGTGACCTGCTCCGGCGTCGCCTTGTCCAACTCGACTACGTCGAGCCACGCGTCCCAGTCGAGCGACTCGTTGGTGAATCCATGCGAACGGATGATGTCGCTCATGCTGTCGTCTCCTGCGGTGCCAGTTGTTTCAGCGCTTGCAGCCCTGCGACCAGACGCGTCTGATACGACAGGAATGCAATCAGTTGTGCCAGTGCGACGACGGCAGGCGTCGTCAATCCTGCTGCCGGCAGCTTGTGCAACGCATCCTTATCCCCGGCGACCGGGTTCTCGATCAGCGTCTTCGTGAACGTCAGCATGGCGCGCAGACGTGCATCTGCAACATCCTCTGGCGAACCGGACTCTGCGGCCTTCAGTTGCGAGGTATCGACGTCATACTTGCCCAGTTCCGCCCGATAGTGCGCAGCGAGCGATGCTGAAGGCGTCAGACGGCTTGCGTACAGCGCGACGAGCAAACGCTCCACCAGCGAAATGCCTTCGAGCTTCGGATCGAACAGCCCTTCATAGCTCCCCTGCGTTGCGACGGCAACCTTGTCGCGTGCGTGACGCAGGGTATGCGTAGCCGATCCCGGCGTCAGACCGGCGACGCGGTCGACGAGATCGTTAGCGATGTCGTACTCAGTATTGACGGTCATGATTGTCCTTGTGATTGGGCGCGCTCGGCCACGGCGTGCGCGAGAAATGCCTGTACAGCAGCCCACGATCGCTCGTCCGCGAACGCGTTGGCTTCCGGCGCTCCACCGCCGGTGCTGATCTTGCCGGAGACGGGATGGGCGTACACGAGTTGCGTGGTCGGCACGTAGGGGAACACGATGGCATGTCCCGCGCCGTCGAAATCGAGATGCTCGACCGCATGCGGATGCTCGTGTGCTGCGAGTCGCTCCGTCACCATGCGCGAGTAGAGGCTCGACGGCCATGAGCCATCGTCTTCGGCGGACAGCAACATCACCGGCCCGCGAATCTTCTCGACGGGAATGCGGGCGCGCTCGACCGCGTCCGGATCGTCCAACGCCGTCAGCATCGCCCTGGCGTGACGATGCGGCGGCGGGCCTTCGTCGAACGGCGCCCACGACGCGGTCCGGTTGTTCTCCCAGATGTGCGGCAACGGCTTGCCGTCGAGCAACCACGTCGGACCTTCCCGACCAAGGGCCGGATCACAGGCGTTCTGCGCGCTGTGGATCAATGCGCTTGGCACATAGCCGATGACCGCTGAAACGGCGTCCGGGAACGTCGCGCCGAGCAGCAGTACTAACTCGCCGCCACGCGATTGCCCGGAAAGCGCCACGAAGTCATGGGCCGGGCGCACCGTGCGGCGCAGCCAGTCCATCCCCTTCGCGAAGTACTCCAGCGGCGTGTTGGAGATGTAGTCCGGCAAGCCCGGGCCTTTGAAGTAACCCAACGCGAAGGCGGCGTAACCGTGCGACGCGTACAACGCAGCGCGAGGCTCATTGATCCCGCCACCGGACCCGTTAAGGATCATCACAGCAGGGTGAGGGCCGTTGCCCGGCGGGAGGTACAACGTGCCGACGAGTCCCTCTTCACGAACGTCGTGTCGTGTCACCCCTTCCGCCACGAGTCGCTGAGTGAAGGACACCGACGTCGCCACCGGCGCAGGCGGGACCCCGTGTTCCGGCGATGCGCCCGACGTAGATGCGGTGTCGCCCGTGGGGAGCCGCGATTCTGACTCAGGCGCTACTGCCGCATTCGATCGCGGTTCCTGCCCCGACACCGCCCCCGTCCCTTCGCCGCCGACGACCTGTGCGAGGACCGTTGTGACGAGTGGCGCGATGACCGGTTGCGGGAAGACGTCGCGGCTTTTGCCGTCTTCCGGCACCTGCGACCAGATGAGGCCCATGGCGGACACGCCGCGATAGCTGCCGCTCACCGGGGCGTCGCGCGACACGTCGACGACACCCTCCGTGTCGGCCGCGAACGTAGCCTGTGCGTGCCACACCACGCCGCCCGCCCGCGCGGTGCGGGCAGTCAGCGTGACATGGGCACCCGGCGCCGCACCGCGCACCACGAGGTGACGCGGTACGTCGATCAGCGCATCGGCGGGCGTCGCCGTCAGGATCAACGACGAGGTGAGCGTCGAGTCTGACGACCCGGCGGACGAAGCCGCCGACGATGAAACGTGCGATGACGTCATAGCGTGGCGACCGGTTTACTTCGCCGCCTTGGTCACTTGCATCGCGACGGTGCGATCGCTAGTGAACGGCGTGACCTTCAGGCCCTTACGCGCGGCCCAGATGTTCTGGTAGTGGTACAGCGGAATCGTGCCGACGTCGTCCGTCTCCACCTTGACCGACTGACGCAGGATCGCTTCACGCTTGCCTTCGTCGAACTCGGCGGTCGACGCGTCGAGCGCCTTGTCGATGGCCGGGTTGCTGTAGTGACCCCAGTTCGAAGCACCGAGACCCTTCTTCGCGTCGACCGTCGCCAGCACGTTCACGAGCGCATAGCTCGCTTCGCCCGTGCCGTTACCCCATGCCAGCATGGTCATGGCGTACTCGTTCTTGTTGGCACGGCTCGAATACACGGCCCAGGGCACCACTTCCACTTGCGTCTTCACGCCGATACGCGTCCAGAACTGCGCCACGGCCTGCGCCGTTTCCGGCCCCTGCGGATAACGGTCGTTCGGCACGTGCATCGTCAGCCTGAAGCCCTCCGGGAAGCCCGCGTCGGTCAGCAGTTTCTTGGCTTGCGCCGCGTCGAACGGAATGTCCTTGACGTCCGGGTTGTAGCCGAACGTGTCCTTGGGCATCCACTGGTTGGCCACGCTGGCCGTGCCCTGCATGATGCGCGAGACGATCGCTTCGCGGTTGATGGCGAGCGACAGGGCGCGACGCACGCGCACGTCGAGCAGCGGGTTCTTTGCGAGCGGCTTGCCGGCGTTATCGGTGATGTACTGATTCGTGCCTTCGCGGAACGACGGCTGAAGCAGCATTACGCGCAGCCCCGGGTACGGAAAGACCGTCACGTTCGGCGCCTTCTTCAGACGCGGAATGTCCGAGGCAGACACCTTGTCGATCACGTCGACGTCACCGGCGAGCAGCGCCGCAGTGCGCGCCGCGCCGTTGTTGATGTAGCGATAGTCGACCTTCTCCCACTCCGACTTGCCACCCCAGTAAGCGTCGTTACGCACCATCTCCACGCGGTCGCCCGGCGTGTACGACACGTACTTGAACGGACCGGTGCCGACCATCGCGCGTCCGGCGTTGTAGTCGTCCGTATTCGACTTCTCGCCGACGTGCTTGCTCACGATGTGCACCGACGCGAGGTTCAGCGGCAGGTCCGGGTTCGGGATCTTGGTCTTGACGACGAGCGTGAGCGGGTCCGGCGAGGTCATCGTGTCGATGGTGCGCAGGTAGCCCGCGAACGTGGCCACGCTGCCCGGCACGTTACGTGCACGCTGGTACGAGTAGATGACGTCGGCCGCCGTGAAGGCCTGACCGTCGTGCCATTTCACATTCGGGCGCAGCTTGAATTCCCAGGTCTTCGAGTCGAGCGCCTTCCACGACACGGCAAGGCCCGGCTGAAGCTTGTTCCACTTGTTCTCGACAAGCAGATCCCAGAAGTGCAGATCGACCGAGCGGTCGCCCGCGTGATTGTTCAGTTGCGGGTCGAGCGACGACAGCGGGTCGGCAAACGCGATACGAAGCGTGCTGGATTGGGCGGATGCGGCTGCGCTCGTGACGAGCAGCGCCGCAGCGAGAGAGGACAACAAGAAGCGTTTCATTATCAATCGATCCTGGTCGTTGGTGATTCGGAGTCAAAGCCGGGACGGCACGCAGATTCGTGCGGCCGATCGGCGGAAATTCGGACAAACCTGTCAGGGATCACGCGGATCACGCATCGTTCAGATGGCAGGCACTCACGTGGTTGATCGCCACACCGCGCAGTGTCGGCACTTCCGTGCGGCAGCGCGGCATGGCGTGCGGACATCGCGGATGGAAGTGACAACCGCTGGGCGGTGCAATCGGGCTCGGGATTTCGCCGCGAATCGAGGAGAACGTCTTGTGACGCACGTCGATGCGCGGAATCTCGGCAAGCAGCGCCTGCGTGTACGGATGATTCGGGCGACGGAAGACTTCCTCGACCGGCGCACTCTCGACGATGCGCCCCAGATACATGATCACCACGCGATCCGACAGATGCTCGACTACGCCGAGGTCATGGCTGATGAAGACGTACGTCAAACGCAGTTGCTCACGCAGATCCATGAACAGATTCAGAATCTGCGCCTGAATCGAGACGTCGAGCGCGGCGACGGCTTCGTCGCACACCAGCAGATCGGGATTCACGGCGAGCGCGCGGGCGATGCCGATACGCTGACGCTGTCCGCCGCTGAACTGGTGCGGGTAACGATGACGCAATGCCGGATCGAGCCCCGCACGCTGCAACTGTGCGCTCACGTAATCGTCGAACCCGGCGCGATCGGTCAGCCCGTGCACGAGCGCGCCTTCGCCGACGATGCGGTCGATGCGAAGTCGTGGGTTCAGGCTCGCATACGGATCCTGAAAGATCATCTGGATCTTCAGCCGCGCGTCGCGCTGTTCCTGCACGTTCAGCGATTGCGCGGGACGTCCATGAATCTGCACCTCGCCCGACGACGGTTTGAGCAGGCCCGCGAGCATGCGTCCGAGCGTGGACTTGCCGCAGCCGGACTCGCCCACGAGACCGACGACCTCGCCCGGCTTGACGATGAGATCGACGTTATCCACCGCATGCACGACGGCGGGCGGATGCGCGAGACCGGCGCGTTCGAGCAGACGTCCGGCCGGACCGACGTGACGCTCGCCGAAGCGCTTGCTCACGCCGCGCAGCGACACGATGGGCGCCGGCAGCGTGGCGCTCGGGCTGTTCGACTTGCCGTAACCGGTACTGCCCGGGTTGGCGGGATTGGCCGGCTGACCTTGCGGCTGCGGCGTGTTCATACCATCTCCTTTTGCAGCGCCGCACCCGGATGGAAGCAACGCACGAGGCGGCCCGGCGACGTCTGCGTGATCTCGGGACGCTCGCCGCAGACCGCCGTCGCATAGGCGCAGCGCGACGCGAACGCGCAGCCGGCGGGCATGTTCAGCAGGTTCGGCGTCATGCCGGGAATCTGGCGCAGACGTTGCCCGCGCTTGTTCAGGCTCGGCAGGCTGCCGATGAGTCCTGCGGTGTAGGGGTGATGCGGCGCGTCGAGCACCGCGTCTACCGTGCCTTGCTCGACGATGCGTCCGGCGTACATCACGGCCAGCGTGTCGGCCAGTCCGGCCACCACCGACAGATCGTGCGTAATCCAGATGAGCGCGGTGCCGTTCTGGCGCGCGAGCTTCTGCACTTCCGAAAGAATCTGCGCCTGAATCGTGACGTCGAGCGCGGTCGTCGGCTCGTCGGCAATGATCAGGTCAGGGCGATGCAGCATGGCGATGGCAATCGCCACGCGCTGACGCATGCCGCCCGACAGCTGATGCGGATAGGCGCGCAGACGCTCGTCCGGGCTGGGAATGCCCATCATGCCGAGCGTGTCGCGCGCGAGGTCACGCGCCTGCGACTTCGACACCTTCTGGTGTGCACGGACGGCTTCGATCATCTGCACGTCGACGCGAAGCACCGGGTTGAGCGTCATCATCGGGTCCTGAAAGATCATCGCGATGCGATTGCCTTGCAGGTGACGTAGCTCGCCCGGCGACATCTTCGTCAGATCACGCCCCTGGAACAGCACTTCGCCGCCGACGATGCGGCCCGGGGCATCGACCAGTCCCATGATCGAGAAGCCGGTCACCGACTTGCCCGAGCCGGACTCGCCGACGAGCCCCATGATGTGACCCGGCGGCAGCGAGAACGAGACGTTGTCCACGGCGGGCAAAGTGCCGGCACGCGTGACGAACTGCGTGCGCAGATTGCGCACTTCCAGCGTGAGCGGCGACGTCGAAGTCGAGGATGAAGGGGATGACGGGGGTGACACGGCGCCGCTCATTTCTGCAACCTTGGATTGAACACGTCGCGCAGGCGGTCGCCCACGAGATTGATGGCGACGACGGTGACGAGTAGCGCGAGCCCCGGGTAGAGGCTGATCCAGTACTCGCCCGAGAGCATCGTCTGATAGCCGTTGGCGATGAGCAGGCCGAGCGAGGGCTCCGTCACCGGCACACCGAGTCCGAGGAACGACAGGGTCGCTTCGAGCGTGATCGCACGCGCGACCTGAAGCGAGCCGACGACGATCAGCGGCGGCAGGCAGTTCGGCAGAATGTGACCCAGCACGATGCGCCAGTTCGGAATCGCCTGGCAGCGTGCGGCTTCCACATACTCGCGACGCGATTCGACCAGCGCCTGTGCGCGTGCCGTACGTGCGAAGTACGCCCATTCGAGCACGACGAGGGTGAGCACCACGTTGCCGATGCCTTTGCCGACGTACGCCAGGATCATCAGCGCGACGAGGATCGAGGGGAACGACAGCAGCAGATCGACGAGACGCATGATGAAGGCGTCGACGCGTCCGCCCGCGTAGGCGGCGACCAGACCGAGGATCGTGCCGAGAATACCCGCGATGAGCGCCGAGCCGACGCCCACGCCGAGACTGATTCGCAGCCCGTAGATGATGCCGGAAAGCAGATCGCGGCCCTGACCGTCGGTGCCGAGCCAGTAGGTGTACGTGGCGGCGCCGTTGGCGGTGGCGGGCGGCAGGCGTGCGTCCATGACGTCGAGCTGGCTGAGGTCGTACGGGTTTTGCGGCGAGATCCACGGCGCGGCGAGTGCCGCCACGATCAGGATCGCCAGCACCACGAGACCGAGCACGGCGCTCTTCGAGCGCAGAAACTCGCGCAGCCCTTGCTGCCACGGCGATTCACGACGCATCGGCATCGGCTCGGGGGTGAGCGCCGGTGCGGGGTTGCCGTTGGGGGAGACGTTGAGCGACATCAGGCAGCGGCCTCCACGCGCACACGCGGATCGAGCCACTTATAGAGCACGTCCACGATCAGGTTGATCGACACGAACAGGCACACCACGACGATGAGATACGCCACGATCACGGGGCGGTCGAGCGCGTTGATGCTGTCGAGAATAAGTTTGCCTGCGCCGGGCCATGCGAACACGCTCTCGGTGACGACGGCGAATGCGATGGTCGAGCCGAATTCGAGACCCAACACCGTCACCAGCGGAATCAGCGTATTGCGCAACACGTGCACGAGCACGACCCGCAGCGGCGACAACCCCTTGGCGCGCGCGAACTTCACGAAGTCCTGCGGCAGCACTTCGGAGACCCCGGCGCGCGTCAGACGCAGTACCAGCGACATCTTGAACAGCGCCAGATTGAACGCTGGCAGAATCAGGTGACGCAAGCCGTCGATCGTGAGGAACGACCACTCCACGCCAAACAGACTCGCTGTCTCGCCACGGCCGCTTGCGGGCAGCACGCCAAGATGCACCGAGAAGAACATGATGAGCATCAGGCCGACCCAGAACGTCGGCAGCGAGAAGCCCACGATGCTGCCCGTCATGAGCAGTTTGGAGATCGGGTTACGCGGGTAGAGGCCTGCGAACAGTCCCAGCGGAATGCCGATGGACACGGCCAGGATGAGCGCGGCGAACGCCAGCTCCAGCGTGGCCGGCAGACGTTGCAGAATCAACTGAATGGCCGGGACGTTGTACACGAAGCTGTTGCCCAGATTGCCATGCAGCGCGCCGTCGAGGAACGACAGGTACTGTCGCCACAGCGGTTGATCGAGGCCCAGTTGCGCGATGATGCGCGCGCGGTCGACCTGATCGACGTCCTGGCCGATAAGAATGTCGACCGGGTTGCCGATCGCGTGCAGACCGATGAACACGATCAGCGTCATCAGCCACACCACGAGTACCGCTTGCAGCAGGCGGCGCAGAATCCAGGCGGTCATGATGCCAGAGGCTCCTTGTCCTTGCCTGCGACGTGGGACGCGGCGATCTCGGCCACAGCGGGCGGGGGCGGCGCAGGCGTCCACTCGTCGCCGTAGACTTCCGGCTCGGCGTACGTCTCCATGTTGGCGTAGTGATGCGCGACGTCTTCCCGATAGAACGTGCCCGCCAGGCCTTGTGCCAGACGCTTCGCGCCTTCACTCACCGCAGGGATGTCGCCGGAGACGGCGCCGTGCGAGAGCGTTGCCGGGGCGCAGAAGCAGTGAATACGTTCCAGCCCGGGGCAGACGCCCGGTGTCTTCTCCTGGAATTCGAACGTCGGGCCGAGATCCGGCGAGTCCGACAGTTCCATGTCTTCGTCGCCAGCGGCCGGCGTGTAGCGATCGCTCCACTTGCGCACGGACTTCGAGAACGCGGCGAATTCCGGGCGTCCTTCGATGTCGATGCGAAAGCCCGTTGCGAAGACGAGGAAGTCGAGGACGAACGTGCCCTTGGCGGTGCGCACGTGCAGTGCGTCACCGACCGGTGAGACGTCGAGGATCGGTGCGCCAAGGTTGAAGCGTGCGTTGTCGTGACGCGACACGCGCAACGTGCTGCCTCGCGGCGGCGGCACCTGCTGCACGTTCACGTAATGACGGATGCGCCACTTCCATTCGTCCGGCAAATGGATGTGACCGTGCGTGAGACCCGGGTTGCCCGCGCCCTTGCCCTTGTTGATGCGGGGAATGTCTGCGCGGCGGATCAGCAGATCGACGCTGGCGGCGCCGGCTTCGAGCGCCGTGGCCGCGCTGTCCATCGCGGAGGCGCCGGCGCCGATGACGCCGACGCGCTTGCCGCGCAGCGTGGTGTAGTCCATCACATCCGACGAGTGCGCCCAGAAGCGGCGCGGCAAATCGCGTGCGAATGCGGGGACGGTCGGCCCCCCGAGGCCGTCGCGTCCCGTGGCCAGCACGACATGGCGCGCGTAGACGGTACGCGTGCCTTCGGGCGACGTTACGGATAGTTCGACGAGGCCGTCTTCGCCACGCGGCGTGACATGGTCGATGCGATGCTCGTTACGCACGTCGATGCCGAGCACGTCGCGATACCAACGCAGGTAATCCATCCATTGCAGACGCGGAATCTTGTCGAGCGCTTCCCACGCTTGCAGACCGAATTGCGCTTCGAACCACGCGCGGAACGTGAGCGCGGGCAAGCCCAGCGCCGGGCCGGTGAGCTGCTTGGGCGAGCGCAGGGTTTCCATGCGCGCGGTGGTTGCCCACGGGCCTTCGAAGCCGCGCGGCGACTGATCGAAGATCACGGCGCCCACGCCGAGATGCGTGAGCGAGGCGGCCGCAGCCAGTCCAGCCATGCCGCCGCCGATGATGGCAACGTCGAGTACGGGCTGGCCGTTGTGCGTGCGCTCGGGCACCCAGCGTCTGGCGGGCAGTTCGAGCCAGGCGAGGTCCTGGCGCAGACGCGCTTCGAGCGCGGGCAGGCCGGTGGCGGTGGTCGGGGACGTGGTCATGACGACTGAGCTTCCTTGGGTGCGGGCAAATCGCCGTAGAGCGATTGCAGGACTTGAGCGTGTTCGGTGGCGGCGCGCTGCACGAAGCCGGGCAGCAGGTCGCGGGCCGCCTCGGCCAGCGCGTCGACGAAGGCCAGCGCGGCGGGTGACGGGGCACGGGCGTCGCGGGTAATGACGCCGAAGAAAAACGGGATGTCGGCGTCGATGGGACGCACGGCGACATCGGCGAGCGGCAACCCGTACGCCGTGACCGGTTCGAGCACCGCGACGCCGAGTCCGGCACGCACGGCCGTCATCGCATTGATCGACGCGTTCGTCTCGATGAGTCCGGCCGGTGCGACGCCCGCCTGCGCAAACGCCTGGTCGAGACGTCTGCGCAGGCGGTAAGGGTTCTGCATGGTGACGATGCGACGCCCTGCACATGCGGCGAGCGGCAGACGGTCGTGCGCAGCCAGCGGATCGTCGGCCCGCACGGCGGCAACGCAGGCTGCCTCGCCGATCCAGTGCACCACGATGCCGCGATGCTCCAGCGGCAGACTCGTCACGCCGATGTCGGCGGCACCCGTCAGGACGGCGTGCACGACCTGTTCGGGCGACGTGCTGCGCATCTGAATCTGGTGGCTGTCGCGGGCGAGCCCCGGCAGCGCGAGGGCGGCAGGCACGAGGCCGGCGGCCAGCGCCGAGGTGGCGGCGATATGCAGAGGACGGGTCTGGCCGCGCGCAATTTCGTCGGCGCGGGCGCGAATCTGCTGTAGTCCGGCGAGCACGTGCTCGACATCTTCGAACAGCAGAAAACCTTGCTCGGTCGGTGTGACGCGCGGACCGCTGCGAGTAAACAGGGCGTAGCCGATCTCGGCTTCGAGTTCCTGAATCATGCGGGTGATGGCAGGCTGCGAGCGCCCGAGCAAACGCCCGGCAGCCGTGACGCTACCGGTCGACATGACAGCCGCGAAGGCTTCTAGTTGGCGTAATTCCATCTGGCTCGGTGTGGGGACGAAGCGCTGGCGCGTACCCCTACGCGCCAGCGCCCCGGTCATCGACGACGCCATGGCCGTCGATGTCGCAATGCCTTGTATTCGGATTGCGCATTCTTCGGCCTCAAGCATGCGTCTTGCAAATACTTAATATTTATATGCTCATGACCCGAAGTGCAAAGGAGGGTTTTGCCTAGGTGGCATAAGGCGGAAAGAAATTTAGGCCGGGATTTGAGCGCGCAACGGCTTCTCGCCGGGTGAGATTAGCAAGGGAGCGAAATGGGGCAAAACGGGGCGGAGGGGGAGGGAATCCGGGGGCGCGGGCGGGGTTTTCGGGCTTGAGCGGTCGGCCGCCGCGATCGCACGCTGATGACGTCAATGCCCGTCGAGCGGCAGTCGAAGCTGATTCGGATCTTCGGGGTGCGGTTGGCGGCGACGCAACAACGCAACACTGCGAGGTTTTTTCGGCGCGGCGACTGGCGGCTCGATATGACTCAAGCGAAACGCGGGGCGTGTGAGGTGGAGCACGCTCAGCGGGGCCGGTGCGCGGCGCGGCGGTGCGGGTGTTGTACCCAGCGTTGTCGTCGACGCACCGGTCGTGTCGGCAGCGTCCGCGCAGGCAGGCGTAGCGCCGTCGTCCGGTGTACGCATCGCGCTGGCGGCAAGGCGTCGCCCAAGCAACCGGTAGATGTCCGGATCGAAGCCCGTTGCGGCGGGCATATTGTCGACGAGCGCATCCAGGGCGTCGCGCGACGCCACCGTGCCCAGATACTGCCAGCGATCGATGACGTGATATTCCACTTCACCGGGATCACTGCCGTGTTCCTCGATGGCGATGGGGCCGTCATACGGCCAGGTCTCCAGTTGCAATGTCGCCAGGGCTTCGCGTGTGCGTTCGGTGTGGGCGTCGACGGGGGCATCACCCACGCAGACACCGTCGCAGCGCTTCACCTGATAACCGAAGCACGGACGTCCCTTCGCGGCTTTCTCGAGCCCCAACTGCGCACAACACAAACGATGCTCGTCTGCCAGCGCACGCAGCGCGCTTTCCGCCCCGGTGCGCGACGAGAACGTACCGTACAGCGACTCGGCGCTGGCGAAGTCGACGGTCTTCGCGCTGACAAGCTGCGGTGTATCGCTGCCCTGCGGCAGTTGCCAACTGTAGAGGCTGGCGGCGCGACGCAGCATGCGGTTATGCACGGGCTGCAATTGCTTGACGAGTTGCGATTCGAGCAGCAACGCGCCCAGCTCGCCGACCGTGCGACGCACTTCCACGCGGCGGATCTCCTGCGAGATGCGCAGGTCCTTGGCGACCTGATGGTCGCTGGAGAAGTGAGATCGCACGCGCGAGCGGACATCGACGCTCTTGCCGACATACAGCAGCGTGTCGCCTTCGCCGTAAAAGAGATACACGCCGGGGCTGTCTGGCAGTGCGTCGATGGCTTCGTCCGGCAATTGCGGCGGCTGGCTCGAACGCTTTGTCACCCGTTGCACGGCTTGCCCGATCAGGTCGGGTTCATAGATCGTGTGGAGCTTTTGCCAGAACTGCCAGAGCAGATCGGCATCGGCGAGGGCGCGGTGACGCCCCTGCGGCGCGAGGCCGAACCGGGCGATCAGTGCATCGAGTCCGTGACGCGCCGCTGACGGAAACAGCAGCCGCGACAGCCGTACGGTGCACAGCACGTCGGCCTGAAACCCGATGCCCGCCCGTCGGAATTCGTTCTTGAGAAAACCGTAGTCGAAGCGCGCGTTGTGGGCGACGAACAGCTTGCCGTGCAGGCGTTCCGCCAGCCCTTGCGCCAGCGTGCCGAACGACGGCTGGCCCTTCACCATCTCGTTGGTGATGCCGGTGAGTTTCTGGATGAATGGCGGGATCGGCTCGGCCGGATCGAGCAGCGTGCTCCATTGCTCGACACCGTGCGGCCCGACTTCGACCACGCCGATTTCCGTGATACGGTCGTCCAGCGCGTTGCCCCCCGTCGTTTCCAGATCGACGAAGACCATCGGGGCAGGCAGGGAACGCGCAAGCGCGTCCGGATCGATCAGCATGCCGCAGCAGACCCCGAGGACGACAGCGTCGCCGACCCGGCGACGAACGGTTGCGCCGATGCCGGGGCATCCCCATTGTCGGCATCGTCAGCGTCGGTCGTGTCGGCAAACAGCCCGCCGTCGGCGAACGCGCTGACGATGGCGCGAAACACGGCCGGCGCAGGGGCATCCGGCCATTGCAGGTCGACGGCGGCGTCGAGCGACGGCAACTCGCCGGCGCGTCGCAGCGCTTCGTCACCCGGCAGCCGCAGAAGACGCGCGAGTGCCCACGGCTCATGCCGCGCGTGAAGGCCGATGTCCGCCTCCGCCTCGTCGGCGATGGCCACGAGCGTGCGCCAGTCCAGCAGCATGGCCGGTGAGGCGTCCTGATGCTGCGCGACGGCGTTGTTCGCAGGCACGATCGCCAACGGACGATGTGACACATGATGCTGCAAATAACGTGCGGTAATCTCGCGCACGATGCTCGCAAGATCGCGCTCGGCGGCGCTCAGCGCCAGTTGATCCCAGTCGATGGTTTCCATGAGATGTTCCTCGATTGAGCGATATAATACTGTATAAAATCACAGTGCGCGAGTCACGTAGCCGATGCCTGAGCGAGGCCCGATTGACGCCACACATCTCCGCGTTCCGAGGGGCTCGCCGCGGGCATGACGGCGTGTAATACTCTGCGCCAACCTTTTCGCACAGGAGCGCGCCTCAAGATGTTGACCCTGTATACCTTCGGCCCGGCGTTCGGGCTGCCGGACGCCAGTCCGTTCGTCGTCAAGGCGGAGATGCTGCTCAAGCTGGCCGGGCTGCCATACCAGACCAATCGAGGCGGATTCCGTCGCGCGCCCAAGGGCAAGCTGCCTTACATCGACGACGACGGCGAGATCGTGGCGGACTCGACGCTGATCCGCCTGCATGTCGAGCGCAAGTACGGGTTCGACTTCGATGCGGGGCTCACGCCGGTGCAACGCGGCGCGGCGTGGATGTTCGAGAAGGCGCTGGAGGATCATTTCTACTGGCACGTCGTGCAGGCGCGCTGGTGCGACGACGAGAATTTCGAGAAAGGCCCGGCGTCGTTCTTCCGGTCGATTCCGTGGCCGGTACGTCCGCTGGCGCAGGCGCTGATCCGTCGCAAGGTGCGCAACACGCTGCACGGGCAGGGCACCGGCCGTTACCAGCCGGAGGAGCAGCGCCAGTTGCTCGCGCGCGGGGCGCAGGCCGCCGCCCAGTTGCTCGGCGATCAGCCATACTTCTTCGGTGACCGGCCGTGCGGGGCCGACGCCACGGCATTCGGTTTCATCTCCGGCGCGATGTCGCCCGATTTTCGTCAGCCGTTGCGCGACGAGATCGAAAACCATCCGAACCTGACGGCTTATGTGGCACGCATGCGTCGCGAATTCTTCCCCGATGCGGGAGATGGTGCGACGACGTAAGTCGAAGGTAAGACGCGCGAGGCGATCAAGGTCGCCGAGGCTGACGACCGAGGGCTGATGACTGAGGGCCGACGGTGGTCGTCAGCCGGCTTCGGAGGCCGTTTCGTCGCTGGAGAGTACGTCGGAGAGCACAAGATTGCGCCCGGAGATCTTGGCCGCATAGAGGGCGCGGTCGGCGCGAATGCACAGCGCTTCGAGGCTTTCGTGCTCGATCCACGTCGCCACACCGCCGCTCAGCGTGTAGTGGCACACGCCGAACGGCCCGGCGACCAGATGCCGGCTCGCCTGCGTTCGCAGGCGCTCGGCAATGCGGATCGCCCCCGGCGTATCGGTGCCGGGCAGCAACACCGCAAACTCCTCGCCGCCCAGCCGTCCGAAGACGTCCCCCTCGCGCAGACTGTCGCGAACGAGCTTCACGAATTCGCGCAGCACCGTGTCGCCACCCGCATGCCCATGCGTGTCGTTGATTGCCTTGAAGTGATCGAGGTCGATGACGATGATCGACAGCGGCCAGCCCCGTGCCACGGCGCGCGCCATCTCCTGACGTGCGAGCAGATCGAAATGCTTGCGCGAGATCGCCCCCGTCAGATAGTCGCGATTGGCTGCCTCTTCGGCCGTGGCGAGCATCGCGTCGTGAATCATGAGGACCGACCCCATGGTCATGGCGGGCATGACAACGGCGCCGATCGTGAGCATGACCAGATTGAACATCGTCGGCGCGAAAACATCGAGACCGGGCGCGGGCGCCCAGGCGAACGTCACGCCGCGCACCGTATGCGCAATGGCGAATACTGCGGCCATGCCAGCCGTCAGCCAATAGTTATAGCGATGACGGCGCGGCGGGATATGGCGCAGGATCAACACTGAGGTTGCGAGCAGGAACGTGGCGTGAAACGCCGAGACCGCGACCACGCGTAGCGAGGGGTTGTCGATGCCGTAATGCCAGAACAGGATCGCCGCCGCGAGCACGCCGAGCGACGCGCCCAGCACGTGCCAGTGCGGTGAACGGCCGAGAAAGCGCGCGCAGCCGGCGTAATAGAGCAGCAGGCCACCGGCCAGGGCGAGGTTGGCGATGGGAATCGACAGAAAGTCGGGGATGACGCCCCGAAGCGCGAAGAGCGGTAAAGACGCCAGAACGGCGACGTTGGCGAAGCACCACTCACGGACGCCGGCCACGCGCGAACGCAACAGAGACCCCACGATCAGCAACATCATGAAGCTGAGCAACGAGGTAATCGCGAGGAGGGACGTCGTCAACATGGCAATGGCCAAGGGGGAAGGCTGACATGTATGTGTTGAGCATTGTAATGTACGGCGCGACGCGCGTTACATTCCTTCGCGTGCCACACCAGTAGAATGGCCGGGTTCGCTATTTCTGCCTGAAGGAGCTTTCGTCAATGCAGACGACCCGACGCCAAGCGTCACATCCTTTTCGTTTCACCCGCCTGGCGGCGCTCGCGCTGGGCGTGGCCGCCGGCCTGAGCGCTCTGCCCGCGCTGGCACAGCAAGAGCCGATGCAACGCCGCTCGGCGCAACCGCCGCTGTTTGCCAGCCCGGCCAGTAACGCCACTGCACCGGCAGCGGACATCAATCGCGATATGCGTCCGGCGCTCGAAGCCGCCGGTCTTTGGTTGGGATTGGTCGACGTCAATCGCGGGCAGCAGAGCTGGGAGCAGGCCGCACCGGTGTTTCAGCGTGCGGTCTCCGCCGACGACTGGGCGCGCAGCCTGCAAGGCGCACGCTTGCCGCTAGGCAAGGTGAAGTCCAGAAAGATGCACGACGCGGTATTTACCCGCTCGCTCGCCGGGCAACCGGATGGTGAGTACGTGGTGATTCAGTACGACACGGTGTTCGAGAACAAGGCCGAGGCGCATGAGATGGTGACGATGGCCTACGGGATCGACGCGCGTTGGCGTGTCGCAGGCTATCTGGTGCGCTGACGAGGGCGGTCGGTGCCCCATGTTGGCGCTGCCCGTCGACATGTCGGGCGGTGCGGCGGGTGAGGGTGTCGGGCAGGGCTTGAATCAGATCTGAGCCGCCCGATGCACGAATGCCCGCTCAGCGCGGCAGGGCGGGTTCGACGATGTGCATTGTCGTCTCGACGTGGTCACGGGCGATCTGCTCCGCGAGCGCTTCGTCGTGCGCGCGCAATGCGGCGAGCAGTTCGCGGTGCTGCGCATTGGTGGCACGCAGTTGTTCGTCGGAGAACATGACCGGCACGCGCAGCGCCCGGTAGTAAAACTGCGTACGTTCGTGAAACTGTGCGATCACCACGTTATCTGCCGCCTTCACGATCAGATCGTGAAATTCCGTATTGAGACGATTCAGGGCCAGACGCGGCAGATCCGGACTCGGCTCCATCTGTTCGATCAGGGCTTCCAGCGCATTGCAGACGTCCGGCGTGATCTTGCGCGCCGCCAGCCGGGCCGTTTCGGATTCGATCGCCATGCGGCTCTCGAAGATCGCTCGCACGGGCAGATGGTCGGCCCCTTGCACTTCCCAGCCGCGATTGCGGGCGATGAAACCTTCGCCCTGAAGGATCAGCAACGCTTCACGCACGGGCGTGCGGCCCACGCCAAGTAATTGAATCAGATCGTCCTCGATGAGGCGCTGCCCCGGCTTGAGTTCCGAGGCGAGAATCATGCCGCGGATTTTGGTCCGCACTTCACCAGTAATCAGGTTGCTGGGCGCTTTCATCTGATGCTTGTCTTCCATTGAGCGGCGAGAACGCCGTTTACTTCGACTTCGGCGAGAGGCCGCAGGTGTTGCCGGGCCTCTCATGCACGGGCATGCGCTATGTAGGGATACCTGTGCCGCTGCGGATTTTACCGAGTTTCTTTCGGCCCCCCGAAAACCATTCCCAAAACGGCAAAGTTGTGGCAGCCATGCGCGCCACGCATCAATGGGGTCCGGTTTTACGCAATTCTTTCGGTTTCCGAAGCGAGGACTCGCTTATACGAGCGTTTGAAGCGCCAGAAAAATACCACAACCCCCGACGTATCGGGGTTCGCGCTCACTTACATGTAATGTGAGTACCCACCGTCGTAGCGTTGCGGGTAACGAAACATGAGGCGCGCGAGCGCTTCGGAAAATTGATGAAGATGTGAAGAAAGTCCGGTGAATAACCCCTTATTTATAAGGGGCTTTCGACGGAAATGCTGACCGTCTTTCCGGGAAACGGGATTTCACAGGCCGCGATGGAAGGCGATGTCGATGATTTGTTCGTGAATTTTTGCAAATGATGGTAATTCGGCGCGATTGTTAATGAAATCGGTGCAAACCCGTTGCGTGAACTGTCGGCCGAGAGGCGTCGTCCCTGCGCTTCGAAAAAAGGGCCTGCGTGGCAGAATCAGGGCATCCCGCTTTGTGCCACTTCGCGTGCCATTGCACGCCCCCCTCCCATGCCGTCATTGCTCTACCGGCGCGTGCGCCACCTGTCGCAACACGCTGCCGCCACATTGCGCACCACAGCCTTTGTCAGTCTTGCCTCCCTCGTGACGCTGAGCGCTACGCTGATCGCAGCCCCCGCACGTGCCGCCGACCCGGTGCCGGGGAGTACCGTGGTCAGTCCTGGCGCCAGTCCCGCCATCAGTCCCGCCATCGGTCCGGATTCCAACGCCGGTCCGGCCTACGGCCCGGAGTTGCAGGGCTTCGACTATCCGTATCCGGTCAATCGTTTCGACTTCACGTCGCAGCGCTTGCCGTTGCATATGGCGTATATCGACGTCAAACCAGCGCAAGCGAACGGCCGCACCGTCGTGCTGTTGCACGGCAAGAACTTCTGCGCCGCCACGTGGCAGGAGACGATCGACACGCTCGCCGGCGCGGGCTATCGCGTAATTGCCCCGGACCAGATCGGCTTCTGCAAGTCGAGCAAGCCGGCGCAGTATCAATACAGTTTTCAGCAACTAGCGAACAACACGCATGCGTTGCTCGCTTCGCTGGGCATCTCGTCGGCGACGATCATCGGCCACTCGACGGGCGGCATGCTGGCCGCACGTTATGCGCTGATGTATCCGAACGAGACGCAGCAACTGGTGCTGGTCAATCCGATCGGTCTCGAGGACTGGAAGGCGTTGGGCGTGCCGTCCAGGACGGTGGACCAGTGGTTCGATCGGGAGTTGCGCACGAGCGCGCCCGGCATTCGTCGATACGAACAGTCGACGTATTACGCCGGGCAATGGAGCGAGCGCTACGAGCCGTGGGTGCAGATGCTCGCAGGCATGTACCGGGGACCGGGCAAGCGGATCGTGGCGTGGAATTCGGCGTTGCTCTACGACATGATCTATACGCAGCCGGTCGTCTACGAACTGGGGGAAATTCGCGTGCCCACGCTATTGATGATCGGCGACAAGGACACCACCGCGATCGGCAAGGACTTCTCGCCGCCTGACGTGCAGGCGCGCATCGGCCACTATGCAGAACTGGCCAAGACCACGCATGCCACGATTCCGGATTCGACCCTCGTCGAATTCCCCGATCTGGGGCACGCCCCACAGATGCAAGACCCGGCAGCGTTCCACAAGGCGTTGCTTGCCGGATTGGCGGCGCTGCGTTGATCTAACGACGTGCGGTCCGGCGTGACTGGCCATAAAGCACCCATGGACCAGCGCCGGGCGAGCATCGCGCCGCAAGTATCAGAGGTGCTTGTAGTAGAAGGTCGTGGCGCAGTATTCGCCGTCCGGCATGAGCGCGAACTTCGGGACGTCCCCCGCGCGTTGCCAGCCGCTACGCTGGTAGAGCCGTTCCGCATCGCCGCCCGTGACGGTGTCGAGCACCAGCACGTGACGTGCATGGGCCCGTGCGGCATCGTCGAGCGCGGCCATCAAGCGCTGGGCTACGCCCTGACGCCTGACAGAACGGCGCACGAGCATCTTGGCGACGTCGGCGCGGTGCGGCTGGTTCTCCGGCAGATCGAGAATCAGTTGCACGGTGCCGACGATACTGCCGATCCCACCGCCGTCGGCTGGATCGGCGGCACGTCGCGCCACGAGCAACACGCGCTCGCCCCGGGCGACACCTTCGGCGACCTTGCACCAGAACGCCGTCGCGCGCTCTCGGGTGAGCGGCAGCATGAAGCTCACCGATGCGCCACCTTCCACGCAATCGATGAGCACGTCGGCGAGGGTGTCGACGGCCGCAAACGCCTGCTCACCGTCGAGCGATGTCACGACAATGTCGGAGACGGGGGAAGCGCAAGACATCAGGGCGTTCTCCTCGCAGCATGAAACGGCAATGTGACGAGCCCGACGAGATAGCGCGCCGTGGCCGACGTGGGATTGTGAAAGCCGATCGGCTGATCGAGCCGCATGGCGAGGCAATCGCCGGTATCGAGTCGCCAGGTGGTACTGCCGAGCGTGATTTCGATGGTGCCGTCGATGACCCAGATCTGTTGCCAGACTTCGTTGTCCCTCGCACCGGTGTCGTAGGCGACGCGCTCGCCTGCCGGGAACCGGACCTCCACGAACTGGAGCGGTGACGGTTGCGACGGCGAGAGATTGCGTCTCACGTAACCCGAATCGGGATCGGTCCACACGGGCTGATCGGCGTACCGGGCAAGCGGCGAGGGGGGGACATCGGCTTCGGCCTGCTCGTCGAAGAGCGACGCCAGCGTGACGTCCAGCGCGGTGGCGAGCTTGTCCAGCACGTTGGCCGTCGGGCTCGTCTGTGCGCGCTCGATGAGTGAAATGCTCGAACGGCTCACGCCGCTGCGCTCGGCCAGCGTGTCGAGGGAGTAGCCGCGCTCGCTGCGCAGGTCGCGCACACGGCGGGCGATGCGTTCGTTGATATCCATGGCGTCCAGTTTACTGGAAATTTATTTCTAGTAAACTGGACGCCACGAATTGACGGCACGGTGACCATTGGTGTCATGCTTGTCGTCTTTTCATGGCCGTATGCGAGTGATACGGCAAATGTGATCACACACTGGCATGCGGCCACTTGCTTGCGGGATTTCTGAAATGACTGCTTCCTCCTCATCGTCAGCTTCGTCCACCTCGTCGGCTTCGCTGACGATTCGCGACGCCACCGACGCCGACCTCCCGGTCATCCGCGACATCTATAACGACGCCGTCGAGCACACCACCGCCATCTGGAACGAGGTCCTCGTCGACCTCGATAATCGCCGCGAGTGGTTGGCGGCACGTCTGAAGCGCGGCTATCCGGTGATCGTTGCCGAGCGCGATGGCAAGACCGTGGGCTACGCCTCGTTCGGCGACTGGCGCGCATTCGATGGCTATCGGCACACCGTCGAGCATTCGATCTACATCGACAAGAATGCGCGCGGTGGTGGCCTCGGTGAGGCGCTCATGCTTGCGCTCATCGAGCGGGCGCGCGCACTCGACGTGCACGTGATGATCGCGGCCATCGAAGCCCAGAACGCACCGTCGATTCGTCTGCACGAGAAGCTCGGTTTTCGCATGGTCGGCACGTTCAGCGAAGTCGGCACGAAGTTCGGTCGCTGGCTCGATCTGACGTGCATGGAGTTGCGTATTGCCTGATGTCGGTCTGACGCGCACGTGACGCAAAAAGCACGCGCTGCACAAACTTTTCGATGCCGCTGTGTCCGTCCGGATATAGCGGCATTTCTTATTTGGCATAGCGAACATCACGCATCGCGAATATCGCCCGCTCGTGCCCGCCGCGCGGTGCGCAATGCGTGATGCGACGGGCGCGGTCTCACGCAGTGCGTCATGCCCAACCTTGTCATTCATGGAGTCGGCGTGTAGCCTTGAAACGTCCGGTGTCACTCATGAAGCGTGTTCTCATCGCACTTCCTGAGCGCATCACGGCGCGCGAATGTCACGCATTGTGAACATGCATCGTGGGTCCATATCGTCAGACGTCAGCGATGTACGTGACGTCAGTGCGTGACGATGTGGCCGCGTGAATCGTTGCAGTGCCGTTTTGTCGTTCGGGAATTGCGGGTCGCATTCGTGTTCGTGGCACGTCCCCCCAAAACAAGACGGACGGAACGCATATGCCGCGCCTGCCAAGAAAACACAGTCCATCTGCGGCCGTGTCGAGCGACGACGCTCGTCATGACGCCAGCGCATCCCCCCAATCCTCCCCAAGTGCATCGAACACCACGAGTCCCGAGACGTCGCCCGGATTCGCGTTGACGCGTCGCGGGTTCCTCAAGGCGTCGGTTATCGCGGGGATCTCCGTGTACATCGCGCCGATGGGCAGCCGGGCATTCGCCGCGCTCTTCGAAGACAGGAACCTCACGCCGGTCGCGTGGGACGCCGTCAAGGGACAAGCGAAATTCCGTATCGACGGCACGGCCAAAGTCACCGGCAGCAAGATTTTCGCGCGCGACGTTCGCGCGCGCGACATGCCGGGCTGGCCCGCGCAACAGGCGCATGCCTTCGTGCTGCGCACGACGCTCGCCGACCGTCCCTATCTCGGCTTCGATCTCTCGCGTCTGGATGACGGTCTGCAACCCGATCGTCTGGTGACGGCCGACGATCTCGCACGCGACGGCATCGCCTTCCCCGAGTTCTATGGCGACGACATGCTGCTGCCCACGGGCAAGACGCCCGCCTATCTCGGGCACGCGGTCGCGATTCTGATCTACAAGGATTTCACGCGCTTTCGCTTCGCCAAGGACAAGCTCAAGTTCCACGACGAAATCATTCGTTACGGTGATGTCACCGGCCCGCTGGAACGCGACCCGTGGGGCAGCTTCCGGTACGTGCGTGTGGGTGGCAAGACAGCCTACGACGATGACGTCTACTCCAGTCTGAAGGACGCCCCGATCTTCCCGAGCATGATGCGCAAGCATCTGCCTGTCTGGCCGGATGGTAACGACCACGGCAAACTCGACGAGCAGGGCATGGCGCATGCGGGCAAGATCGGCGACGCGCTCGCGCATCCGCCGGCGAGCTGGCTGGTGATGTCGCGCGAGTACCGCACGCAATCGGTCGACACGGCGGCGCTCGAACCCGATAACGCCAACTGCTGGTACGACGCCGCGACGCAAACGCTGCACATGGTGGTGCCCACGCAGTCGCCGTCGGAAGTGGCGGAGAACGCGGCGGCGATGGCGGCGAAAGGGCACTTTCCGGTCAGGCGTCTGATTGTCTATCCGTGCTACACGGTCGGCTACGGCTCGAAGGATCACTACAACATGCCGTTCTACGGACTGGCCGCCGCGATGTACGGCGACGGCCTGCCGGTGCGGCTCGCCAACGACCGCTACGAACAGTTTCAGACGTCGCTCAAGCGCCACGCCTTCACGATGCGCTATCGCATCGGCGTCGACAAAGAGAGCGGCATGCTTCAGGCGTTCGCAGCCGACATGGAGTGCAACGGCGGCGGCCGCATGAACTTCTCGCCCTCGGTGGCGATGGTGGGTGCTACGGCCGCGCAGTCGATCTACTACTTCCCGCAAAGCGATCTGGCGAGCGTGGCGATTGCCTCGCGCGCGATCGATGCGGGCTCGGCGCGCGGCTACGGCACGTTGCAGTCGATGGCGGCCACCGAGATGATGATCGACGAGATGGCCGCGCAACTCGGTCTCGACGCGATCGACTTCCGCATGAAGAACGCATTGCGCTCGGGCATGAAGAACACGCAGGGTGCGATCCCCGCCGGGGCGGTGCGGGTCGACGAAGTGCTCGCCCGCGCGAAGGCACATCCATTGTGGACGCAGCGCGACAAGAAGAAAGCCGAGTATGAAGCCGCGCATCCGGGGCGTCGCTACGGCGTGGGATTCGCGTGTGTGCAGAAGGACTTCGGCACGGGCGCGGAGACGTCGTTTGCGCGCGTGGAGTTCGACGAGACCGGCAAGATTTCGCTGCACCACACGGCGGCGGAGATCGGTACAGGAACGTCTACGTCGCAGGCGGTGGCGGTGGCGAAATGGCTGGGCATGCCCGCGACGGACGTGCATATCGCCATCACCGACTGGCCGGAACTGCCGGTCGTCACGAGTGGCGATCCGTACCTGATGTCGCAGGGCGATCAGGACAAGCTCGCGGCGAACCCGCGCTGGTCGCCGGGGTATGCGTCGCCGTCGAGCGCTACGAACTCCGCGTTTTATTTCACGCACAGCACGCGCGAAGCCGCGCGTCTGCTGTTCCTGCAGGGCCTCTGGCCGGCGGCGCTGTCGATCTGGCGACGGGGGCTGGGCGGCGGTCAGGCCGCACCGCTCGTGGTGCGCGCCGAAGACGCGCGCTGGGTCGAGGGCAAGCTTTCCGCGGCCGGGCTCGAAGCGCTGCCGTTCGCCGTGCTCGCGAAGACGGCCCACGATCTGGGACTCGCCACGGGCGCGACGGTGCACGTGTTCAACCGCTGGCAGTGGGCCGAAGCCGACTGGGATCTGGGCGACGGTGTGACGCAGCGCCTGCCGGTCGACGGCATTGCGCTGCGTTTCGGCAAGGGCGGGGCGAACCCGGCGGCTACGGCAGCACAGACGCAGGCGGTGCAGGCCCCCGCGGCGAAGGCTGCGCATCGCAGCGGTAATGCGCCGGCGAAGTCGGCCGCCGCATCCGCATCGCAGGGCGCGAAAGGCGCGCAGTCGGCCAACGCGAGCGCCACGAATGCCATAGGGGCGCAAGTCGCGGCACCCGTGCCCGCCACCGGCTATCGGACTTTCGACCGCAAGCGCGTCTATTACCCGCCGGTGCAGCGCAACAACGCGGCCGTGACGTACTACAGCGCGGTAGGCACGCTCGTCGAATTGTCCGTGCACGAAGCGTCGGGCAAGGTCGAACTGATTTCGCATCACTCGATCATGGAGTGCGGCAATCAGATTTCGCCGCAACTCGTCTCGGGGCAACTGCAAGGCGGGCTCGCGATGGGCATCGGCCATGCGTTGCACGAATACCTGCCGCTGTACGAAGACGGCCCCGGCAATGGCACGTGGAACTTCAACCGTTATCACCTGCCGCGCGCGGTGGACGTCGCGGTGTGGACGCAAACGGGCGAAGTGCTGCCGCCGATCTCAGAGACCGACGTGCCCAAGGGCATCGCCGAAGTGGTGATGATTCCCGTGGTGGGCGCCATTGTGAACGGCCTCGCGCACGCGATCGGCCATCGATTTACTGATTTGCCGGTGACGCCGGAGAAGATCCAGGAGGTACTGGCATGACGGACACAACGAACGCACCGGGCGCGGTGAGCGCACCACAGGCGGCGTCAGACGCGAACGCGACGGCGGCATCGGCTTCCGCGGCGTCTGCTGCGTCTGCGGCCGCCGCGACGCAACCCATGAGCAGCGCGAGTGCTGCACCGGTTTCGACGCCGTCGAATGGCAAGAAACCGTGGGAAACGTTACCCGTGACGGTGAAAGTCAACGGCGTGTCGCACGGTCCGATGGACGTGCCCGCCGGCCTGATGATGATCGACTTCCTGCACGAGACGCTGGGGCTGACCGGCTCCCGTCTGGGGTGCGGGCAGGGCATCTGCCATGCGTGCGTGGTGATCGTCGATCATGCCGACGGCAGCAGTGAGACGGTGCGTAGCTGCATCACCGGTGCGAACTATTTCGACGGGAAGACGGTACGCACGGTGGAAGGGCACGCCACGCGCGACGCCGACGGCAAGGTGTCGCTCGCGCCGATCCAGCAGGCGTTCCTCGATCATTTCAGCTTCCAGTGCGGCTACTGCACCCCGGGGTTCGTGAATGCGGCGACGGTGCTGATCGAGCGGCTGAAGCGTCAACCGATTGCACGGGCGGATCTTGAAGCCGCGATCACCGAAGGGCTCAACGATCAGATCTGCCGGTGCACGGGTTATGTGCGCTATTACGAGGCCGTGCGCGACGTTGTGCTGAAGACGCCCGGTTGCATCAAGGACGCGAAGTGAGGGGGCGCGAAATGACAGGAACCACCATGCATTCGACTCGCGCCTCCCGCGGATCTCGCGTCTCCCGATGGGGGCTGCGCGTGGCGTGTCTCGCCACTGTGTTGCTCGTCACCGCGTGCAACGACTCGAACACGCCGAAGCCGCCCGAGCCGACGCAACCGCCGAAGCCGAAGACGTCGATGATCCCGTCGCTCGTGACGAACGCGATGGCAGCGGACGCCCCGGCAGCGGCGAGCGCACCGGCGGCGTCTGCGGCTACATCGGCAGCGTCGGCACCGGCGGCATCGGCCAGCGAGCCTGCGGCGAAAGCGTCGTCGGCAACGGTTGCCCCGACGTCCGCGCCAGCATCGCAGGCCCCGTCCGAACTGATCACGCGCGGCAAGTATCTGGCGCGTGCGGCAGACTGCGCGGCGTGTCATACGAGCGCAGACGGTGCGCCGTTCGCGGGGGGCGTGCCGCTCAAGTCGCCGTTCGGCACGTTCTACGGGACCAACATCACGCCGGACAAGACGAACGGCATCGGCGGATGGACGGCAGACGAGTTCTACCGCGCGTTGCACGATGGCGTGGCGCCGGACAAGGTGCTGTATCCCGCCATGCCGTACACGTCGTACCGGCAGATGACGCGCGCGGACAGCGACGCCATCTACGCTTATCTGATGTCGGTGAAACCGGCCGCCGTGCCCAACCGCAAACACGACCTCTCGTTCCCGTACAACATGCGCTTCGCCATGCGCGCGTGGGACTGGATGTTCCTGAAGGACACGTTGCCCGACGCATCGAAAGGCCAGTCGGCCGACTGGCTGCGCGGACGCTACCTCGCCAACGCCCTCGGCCATTGCGCGGAGTGCCACACCCCGCGCGGCACCTTCGGGCAGCTCGACAAGGCGAAGCCGCTCGGCGGCGCGGCGCTCGCGCGTATCGCGGCGCCCGATCTGACGCCCGACGCGCTGGCGGCACGCGGCTGGACGGTGAAGGATCTGCAAACGTTCTTCGGCACCGGCATCGCGCCGCAAGGCTCGGCGTTCGGCGAGATGTATCCGGTGGTGCATCTGAGTACGCAGTATCTGACGGGAGACGATCTGCGTGCATTGTCGACGTACCTGCTCGGCGATGCGCCGCCGGCCCCGAAGCCGCTGCCGGAGCATCCCGATACGAGCAAGCTGATGGCGGGCCGTAACCTGTATCTCGCCGTTTGCGCCGGCTGCCACGCAGCCGACGGCACCGGCAAGCCGCACGTGGCCGTATCGATGCTGGGCAATTCGACGGTGCGTCAGAAGGATCCGCGCAATCTGATCGTCACGATTCTCGATGGGGTCGAGGCGCAGAAATTCCCGGGACTCGAAGCAATGCAGGACATGCCGGGCTTCGACAGACGGCTCACCGACGCGCAGATCTCGGAGCTGTCGAACTACCTGCGCGTGGCGTACGGCGGGCAGGCGGGCGACGTGAATTCCGAGATCGTCAAGCAACTGCGTCAGAAGTAAATCGCAAGCCATGCCGGCGTCGTCCGACGCTGTGCGACATATCGGACGTGGCGGGACATGGCGCATAATGACGCGCCATGTCCCGCACACAACGTCTCTTTTCCCTGATGCAGTTGCTACGCCGTCACCGCTATCCGGTGGCGGGGGCGGCGCTCGCCACTTCGCTCGGCGTGAGCTTGCGCACGCTCTATCGGGACATCGCCGAATTGCAGTCGCAAGGCGCGCACATCGAAGGCGCGCCGGGGCTGGGCTACGTGCTCAAGCCGGGGTTCATGCTGCCGCCGCTGATGTTCTCGGAAGAGGAAATCGAGGCGATCGTGCTCGGCTCGCGCTGGGTCGCGAAGCGCACCGACGGGGCGCTGGCGGACGCCGCCGCGAACGCGCTGGCGAAGATCGCCGCCGTGCTGCCGTCGGATCTGCGCACGTCGCTGGAGGCGTCGACATTGCTCATCGGGCCGGGCGATCCGTTGCCGCCGATGATCGTCGAGCTGACCGACATTCGTGAGGCCATTCGCGCCGAACGCAAACTCCATCTCTCCTACCGCGACGAAGCGGGACGCCTGTCGGAGCGCGTCGTCTGGCCGTTCGCACTCGGCTTCTTCGACCGTGTTCGCATGATTCTGGCGTGGTGCGAATTGCGCGACGATTTTCGCAGCTTCCGCTGTGATCGTATCGAGGCGATGGCGGTGACCGTAACGCGTTACCCGCGCGGGCGTCGCGCGTTGCTCAAAGCGTGGCGCGAGACGACGGGCAAGGATTGAGTTGCCGTCGGTTTTGCATGTGTCGGCGGTGTGACGGACGGTGCAAAAGCCGTTCGTCGATGCGTTTCAAATCGGTGTTTTGCTGCTGACAAAAACTGACAGCATCCCTTCGTACGATGACGTTCATGACAACGCAGGACGGCATTCGATTCGCCAGCGATCGAAGCGGCGTTGTCCATAAAAACTTCATCGATAACGAACGACAGGAGCTCGTCATGCTGCATCCCGACATGATCAATTTGTACGTTGCCAGCCCGCCCGAAAGCGCGGGTTTCTATTCGGATCTGTTCGATCTGGAACCGGTGGAAGCGTCGCCGGGATTTGCGTTGTTTGCTTTTCCCTCGGGGATGAAGCTCGGCCTGTGGGCGCGCTTCTCCGTGGCGCCGACGGCGATTGCGCCGCCGGGCGGTAGCGAGGTGGTGTTCCCGGTGGCGTCGTATGCACACGTCGACGCGACGTGGGAGGACTGGAGTTCGCGAGGCATCACGATTCTTCAGGCGCCGACGACGATGGACTTCGGCCGCACGTTCGTCGCGTCCGATCCGGATGGGCATCGTCTGCGTGTTTACCGCCTTGCCGAGAATCGTTGATCCGAACGCCAAATCTACGACAACGGCCTATATGACGAGGCCGTTGTCGTTCTCCTCCACCGCAACATTTACTTCGTCGACGCGGTTTTCACGAGCACCGGCGAATCGCGGTACTGCGTGGGGAAAATGCGCTTGAGGTCCTTCACCTTCGGCAGATCGTTGATGACGATGTACGGATAGGTCGGGTGCTCCGTGAGGAAGTCCTGGTGATACGTCTCGGCAGCGTAGAAACCCGTGTACTTCTCGACCTTCGTGGCAATGGGCTTGTTGTAGGCGTGCGAGGCGTCCAGCTGAGCGATGTAGGCGGTGGCGACCTGGCGCTGTGCATCGGTCATCGGGAAGACGGCCGAGCGGTATTGCGTGCCGCTGTCCGGGCCCTGGCGGTTCACCTCCGTGGGGTTATGCGCCACCGAGAAGTAGATTTGCAGCAGCTTGCCGTAAGACACCTGCTGCGGATCGAACGTCACCTGCACCGATTCGGCATGTCCGGTCGAGCCCGTGCTGACGGTCTCATAGTCGGCCGTCTTGGCAGTGCCGCCGGCATAGCCCGACTCGGCCTTCGTCACGCCCTTCACGTGCTGGAAGACACCCTGCACGCCCCAGAAGCAGCCGCCGGCGAAGACCGCCGTTTCGGTGCGGGCGCCCGTCGACGGTTCGTCGAGCTTCGGCGCGGCAATGACCACGGCATCCTCGGCGCCAAAGGCGAACGCCCCCGATTGCCACACGAAGACCCCGGCGGCGACGGCGGCCGTGCCGATCAGGGCGCGTCGCAAGTGCGAGATCGGTGACGTCTTGCGGCGCGATGTGGCGGCATCGTGATGGAGCGGTTGCTGCTGTTGCTGCTGTTGTTGCCGTTGTTGTGAATCGAACTTGGTCATCTTAAGACTCCCGGCGTCGACGGACGCCTCGGTTGCGGTGTTGTTAGGGTCGGTATGGCCTTGTACGGCCTTGTACGGCGTTAGTGAGTCATGGTTTTTCGATCACCCGAACGTGAAGGCGTAGGCAGATGCCCCGGCGTCGAGAAACTCGATGCTGAACGTGTGGTCGCGCACGTCGCCCTTTTGACGGACCAGTTGATACAGACGCTGCGAGGTCACCGTGCCGGTGCCGTCGGCCGCGACGTCGGTGCCATGCGCTTCGCCCGGGGCCTCGCCGTCGACGCTCACACGGAAGCGCACGGGCTTGCCGCTGGCGTCGGGGCCAAGCACGAGGTGCAGGTCGCGTGCATGGAAGCGGTAGACGATGCGTGCGCCAACCTGCGTTGCCGTCGCCTGCTCAGGGCCGACCTTCCATTGCCCGGCCAGTCCCCAGTGGTTGAGCGACGGCATCGACGGGGCGCGGTACTCGTTCACGGCATCCTTCACGGCACCGCCCGGCGACGCGAAGTTCTCGGCACGTTCGTAACCGACGTACGTTTCCGGCGACTTCACGTCGCCCGTGTCGGCGGCTTGTTGTACGCCGTTGGCCTTGACGTCCGTGATGCTGTCGGCGACCTGCTTGGCGCCGGCTTCACGCAGCAGTTGCTGGATCACGCGCTCCGACTCGGCGTAGTTGCCCTCACCGAAGTGGTGGTAACGCACGCGGCCCTGCGCATCGACGAAGTAGTGCGCCGGCCAATACTGATTATTGAAGCCGCGCCAGATGGCGTAGTTGTTGTCGATGGCGACCGGATAGTCGACGCCGAGATCGTGCACGGCTTTCTTCACGTTGCCGATGTCGCGCTCGAAGGCGAATTCCGGTGCGTGTACGCCGATGACGACGAGCCCCTGATCGCGATACTTTTGTGCCCACGCTTTCACGTACGGCAGCGTGCGCAGGCAGTTGATGCAGGAGTAGGTCCAGAAGTCGATGAGCACGACCTTGCCACGCAGTGCCTGTGCGGTGAGCGGCGGCGAATTGAGCCATTGCACGGCACCATCGAGCGAGGGCAACTGGCCTTCGACGGGCAGCGGTGCGGGCTCGCTCGCTGCGGTGCGAACCATGGCATTGCTCGCGGCCATCATGGCGGGTCCACCGGCAGCGTTGTTCGTGCTGTTCGTGCCATTGCCAGCGTCTGCCGTCGGGGTATCGGCGGCGGCGTTGTTGGCGCTATTGCCGTTGTTCCCGCCATTCGCTGCATTGCCTCGTCCGCCCAGTTGGTCGACCAGACGCTGTTCGATCCCGCCGGTCGACGCCGTCGATAATTGGGCGAGTACGCCCGTGTCGAGACCCAGCGCAATCGCACCGACGCCTGCGAGCATCAGGCCGCCCAGCACGCGGCGAATCCATTCGCCTGCGCCGAGGGAGCGCTTCATGCTGGCGAAGACGCGTCCGCCGACGAGCAACGCGAGTGCGAGCGAGGTCGCTGCACCTGCCGCGTAAGCGATCAGCAGCAACGTGGTGCCGACGCTCGCGCCTTGCAGGGCGGCGCCGGTGAGCACCAGACCGAGAATCGGGCCTGCGCAGGGCGCCCACAGCAGACCGGTGGCGATGCCGAGCAGGAACGAGGCGCCCGGGCCGGCACCCTTCGGTTCGCCATCGGGGGTTGTGCCGTCGCCTTGTGCGGACTGCGTCAGACGATTGCCGAGCGACACGAGCGGGTGCGTCAGGCGTTCGGCCAGTTTCGGGAACAGCAGCGTCGCACCGAAGATGGCGACGAGCGCGAGGGCGAGCCAGCGTCCGTACTGGTTGGCCTGCACGACCCAGTTACCGCCGACGGCGGCGAGCGTGGCGACGACCGCGAACATCAGCACCATGCCGGCGAGCATGGGCAGCACGCTGCGCGAGAACGACTGGCCGGCGCGCGAGAACACGAACGGCAGCACCGGCAAGATGCACGGGCTGACGATCGTCAGAATCCCACCGAGGTAGGCAAGGATGAGCAAAGTCATGAAGCGCTCCTTGGGCGACGTCCGACCTTCGGACGGTGCGAGTTTTTATAGAGTGAGCGGTGAGTCGGGACCGGCTTCAGCCGGGACGGTGCTTCTCTTCATTGCCTGAGTGCCGCTGCGGGTCTCGTCGCTTGCCATCGGGCTGGCTGGCGGGACCCGTGCGGGCACTCAGGCGGCTTGCGGGAGGAATGTCATCGCCAGACCGTTCATGCAGTAGCGCAGGCCGGTCGGCTTCGGGCCGTCGTCGAATACGTGACCCAGATGGCCGCCGCAACGGCTGCAATGGACTTCGGTGCGAATCATCCCGAACGTGGTGTCGGTGCGGGTGCCCACGGCCTTGTCGAGCGGGGTCCAGAAGCTCGGCCAGCCGGTATGGCTGTCGAACTTGGTGCGCGACGAGAACAGCGGCTGTGCACAGCCCGCGCACGCGAAGGTGCCGGCGCGGTGTTCGTCGTTCAGCGGGCTGGAATACGGGCGTTCGGTGCCTTCCTGACGCAGGATTTCGTACTGTCCGGGCGAGAGACGCTTGCGCCATTCGGCGTCGCTGAAGGCGACCTCGAAATGTGCCGATGCGCCCGCACGGCGGCTGTCGTCGGCAAAGGCCGGACGCACCAGACGCGGTACCAGTCCGGCGGCTGCTGCGGCGGCAGCAGCGCTCGCGCTCAGCAGGAAGAGACGGCGGGCAGGCGTAGCCCCGGCGTCGGCGGCGCCGGATTGCGCGCTCTGGCGCGGCGCCGGCGAGTGTTTTGCCTCAAGCGCCTGGATCGGCTTGCGTGGCTTGGGCGGGTACAAATCGGACAATCTCATGACATCCTCCGGTCAGTGGGACGATCCGGGGTGGGCTGGCCCCGCCGCAGCAAAAACGGGGAGCGCGACGGCGGTGGTACGGCACAGAGGGGATCCACGCCGGATCGATGACTGAAGGGTAGTGCGCGAGCGATGGCAAAGTCCTCACGTAAAATTAAACAATTCGTGATACCTGCGAGCGCCGGTTCTGCGCACAATGGGAGCCGTTAGCATCTGCTAATACGCTGCTATCAGGGCGCTAAAGTGCCGCTAGCATCGGTTATCATCCGCCGCCCTCACTTTTCGGGAGCCACCCGTTCGATGGAATCGCCGCGCCGTGTTCTGCTCGTCGAAGACGACGTGCATATCGCCGACCTGCTCACGCTGCATCTGCGCGACGAGCGCTTTGAAGTCGTGCATTGCGCCGACGGCAACGAGGGCTTGCGCCGTCTGGCCGAAGGCGGATGGGATGCGCTGATTCTCGATCTGATGCTGCCGGGCGTCGACGGGCTTGAGATCTGCCGCCGGGCGCGTGAAATGACCCGTTACACCCCCATCATCATTACGAGCGCCCGCTCCAGCGAGGTGCACCGCATTCTCGGGCTGGAGCTGGGCGCGGACGACTATCTCGCCAAGCCGTTTTCCGTGCTGGAGCTGGTGGCGCGGGTCAAGGCGCTCATGCGCCGTGTCGACGCCCTGGCGCGCAACGCCCGCATGGAAGCGGGCAGTCTGGCGATCGCGGGTCTCTTCATCGATCCGATCGCCCGCGAGGCGTCGCTCGCCGGCAAGCTGCTGGATCTCACGCCGCGCGAGTTCGATCTGCTGTATTTCTTCGCTCGCCAGCCCGGCAAGGTGTTCTCGCGCATGGATCTGCTCAACGCCGTGTGGGGGTATCAGCACGAGGGCTACGAGCACACCGTCAACACGCACATCAACCGGTTGCGCGCGAAGATCGAGGCCGATCCGGCGCAGCCGACGCGCATCCTGACGGTGTGGGGCCGTGGCTACAAGTTCGCGAACGACGGCGCACCCGATGGCGCGGGTGGCGCCGGTGGCGAGGCAGGAGCTGCGTGATGCGTCGCTGGAATCTCACACTGACTCAACGCCTGTCGGTCGTTTTCGCAGTCCTGCTGCTGATTTGCAGCGGCACGTCCGCATGGATGCAGGTGCAGGCGAACCGCATGCACGAAGCCGAAGTAATTCAGGGGCTGTCGCGCGGGCTGGCCGAACATATCGCCGCGAACGCGCAACTGATGGACGCGAACGGCATGAAGCCCGACGCCGTGCGGCGTCTGTTCGGGCAACTCATGGTCGTGAACCCGAGCGTCGAGGTCTATCTGCTCGACGAACAGGGCCGCATCACCGGGCACGCCGCACCGGAGGGACGCCTGCGACGCACGCAGGTCGACCTCGGGCCGGTGCATCAACTGATCGATGGCGAAGCGCTGCCGATTTACGGCGACGATCCGCGCAACAGCGATGTGCGCAAAGTGTTCAGCGCGGCCCCGTTGCGTGTGGATGGGCGCGAAGTCGGCTACGTGTACGTGGTGCTGTTGGGTGAGGCGCACGACCGCTTCGCCGAGCGTGGCGCGACGAGCGCGGCACTGAACACGGCGCTGTGGTCGATCGGACTGGTGGCGGCGTTGTGCCTGATCGCCGGTCTGGCGGCGTTCGCGCTCATCACGCGCCCATTGCGTCGCCTGACCGATACCGTGCGCGAATTCGATATCGACGCCGCACCGCCGGTTGCCGCGCCCGCCCCCATGTCGTCGATGTCGGCCGAGGAACTGGCGGCACAGCAGTCGCGGCCCAGCGACGAAATCATGGTGCTGGAGCGTGCTTTCCGTCAGATGGCCGAGCGGCTGGGCACGCAGTGGCGCACGTTGACGCGTCAGGATCAGGAGCGGCGCGAACTCATCGCCAACATCTCCCACGATCTGCGAACGCCGCTTTCGTCGATGCACGGCTATCTGGAGACGCTCTCGCTCAAGGACGCCACGCTCACGCCCGCCGAGCGGCGGCGCTATCTGGGCATCGCGTTGGATCAGAGCCGTAAGGTGGGCGCGCTGGCGCAGTCGCTGTTCGAGCTGGCGCGTCTGGAGCACGGGTTCGTGCAACCCGAGGCGGAGCCGTTCTCGGTGACGGATCTGATTCAGGACGTCTTCCAGAAATTCGAACTGAGCGCTGAGTCGCGCGGCGTGGCATTGCGCGCACAACTGGCCCCGCAGATTCCGGCCGCCCGCGCCGATCTCGGACTGATCGAGCGCGTGTTCACGAACCTGCTGGAAAACGCGTTGCGCTATACGCCGTCGGGCGGGGAGATCACGGTGGCGGTGGCGCCGGTCGGCTCGGAAATCGAGGTGCGCGTGAGCGACACGGGGCCGGGCATTCCGGAGAATGCGCGCGAAGGGCTCTTCGAGCGTCCCTTTACGGTAGGCGGCGCTCGCCGTGAAGGCGGGCTCGGATTGCGGATCGTGCACCGTATCCTGCAACTGCACGACCGGCGCATCACGTTAATGGATACGACCGGTCAGGCGGGGCAGGGCGCAACGTTCCGCTTTACTTTGCCGACGTAAGCGCGTTGCCGGTGGCGGCAGAAGCTGCCGCAGGCAACGCCACCGTTGTGGCTGGGGGCGTTGCAGTCACTGCCGGTGCCGAAACGACAGGCAGGGTCGGGGCGGGCATCGATGCACCGTTCGAGCCATTCGCGCCAATTGAGCCATTGAGTGCGACACCGGTTGCCGCGTCGAAATACGTCAGCTTGCGCACGAAAACGTTGGCAAACGGGTCGACCCTGTCGCCGGGCGATGTGATGACGATGCGCACGATGTTGCCGTGGCTGTCGTACTTGTAGTGATACTCGGACACGTGACGCTCGCCGGTTGCCGCATCGGTGCGGGTGACGCGCATCAGCTCGTGTTTCGGAGAATATTCCGAGACCTCGTTGTCCCAGGCCAGCGGTAGCCACTGTCCGTCGATAAAGGCCGAAGCGCCGTTATCACGCACGATACGGCCACCATCGGCCTTGCGCTCGACGCTCGCAAAGGTGCGATACGACACCATCTTCGGGGCGGGACGTGCCCGGCCATCCGCCGTGATCACCCGCCGGGCTTCGTTCGGCGCTTCCCACTGACGCGACAACGCGAAGCACTCGTCGTCGAACTGTCGTGCCTGCACGGTGCCCGGGCGGCGGTGATGCAGGCTGTTTGACGCGGACACGATGCTGCGCGTCCATTCCAGGTGCCCATCCTCCTGACGCACCTGCTCCTTCCATGCCGGATGGCGCACCGCGTGCACGATCCACGCGTCGGGCCCCTCCCAGTCTACGGTTGCACCGTCGATGCTGTGCAGTCGACCGTCCGCGCCGTAGGTGTAACGGCCACGATCGGTGCTGGCGAGCAGATGACCTTGCGGGTCGAACTCCATCACGATGCGGTTGCCGTTATCGAGCGAGCCGACCTTGCCGGTCGCGCGGTCGTAGCTGGCGATGAAGCGCGTTTCCTCGATTTTGCGAACGCCGGCGGGAATGCCGCCGAAGTTGCGCATCAGGTCGTCTTCTTCGCGAAGGGAGGTTTGCACGCACCACGGCAGCGGTGTGACGGGCTGAGCCGCTTCGACGGCGGTGGCCGGGGTGGCGGCGTTCGCGGGCGCCGATACCGGCGTATGCGTCACTTTCTGGCTGGCCGGGGCGGTGCCCGGCGGTGTGCTGGCGCAGCCGGCGAGCACGGCGGTGAGTGTGGCGAGTGCAAGAGCACCGCGCATGGGACGTAAAGAAAGCATGGATTGGACAGTTCGGGCAGGTGAAGCAGACATCATCGCAACGGATTGCCGGAGGTGTTTTTCTGCAATTGTACCGGCTCCGTGTGACGTGTCCGCGCCAGCCCGTTCCGGGATGGGCCGAAGGCGTGTCTACGGGGGATCGACGGCGCGCCTTCGGTCGACCGCCTTAGCGCCACAGGAACCATGCAAACGCGGTAATGACGACGATGCAGACGAGGTTGATCCCGAGCCCTGCGCGGACCATCCGGCTTTGCGGCACGCTGCCGGTGCCGAACACGATGGCATTGGGCGGGGTGGCCACGGGCAGCATGAACGCGCACGATGCGCCGATGCCGATCACCATCGTCAGCAACGCCTCTGGCAGGCCCAGCGACAGCGAGATGGCGGCGAAGATCGGCACCAGAATCGCGGCGCTGGCCGTGTTGCTCGTCAACTCGGTGAGGAAAACGATGAATGCGGCCGTGATGAGCAGGATCACGAGAACGGGGCTCGTCGCGAAGACGCTCGACACGCCTTGTGCCATGACGACGCTGGCGCCGGAGTCGCGCAGCACCACGCTGAGCGTAAGACCGCCGCCGAAGAGCAGCAGCACGCCCCAGTCGGTATGGGCCTGAATCTGCTTCCATGAGGCAACGCCTGTGGTGGCGATGAGGATCGCGGCGAGCAATGCGATCAGTGTGTCGAGTTGCTTCACGCCGCCAAGCCACGCCGAGATGTGCTGGCTGAAGATCCATGACAGGACCGTGAAACCGAAGATGCCGACGGCGGCGATGCGCTGGCCGGTCCACGTCATCGGTTCGGTCTCGATGTCGACCGTCTGGTCCAGACGCGGACGCAGCACCAGCCAGGTCGTCGCGATCATGAGCGGGAGCAACACGGCGACCAGCGGCACGCCGAACTTCGCCCACGTCAGGAAATCGATGCCGAGGTGGGTGGCGACCATGGCGTTGGGCACGCTGCCGACCACGGTGCCCAACCCGCCGATGTTCGCGCTGTAGGCGATGCCGAGCAGCAGAAACGTCACGGTCTTGCGGTCGCGGCCGGCGTCGAGCTGCGAGAGGATGCCCAGGGCGAGCGGCAGCATCATCGACGTGGTCGAGGTGTTGTTCACCCACATGGAGAGCAGGGCGGTCGCGGCGAACAGCATCAACGCCGCGCGTCCCATATGGCCGCCGGCCAGATGGAGGAGCCAGTTGGCGAGAAAGCGGTCGAGCCCCTGAATTCGCATGGCGGTCGCCAGCGCGAAGCCGCCGAAGAACAGGAAGACGATGGGATGGGCGAACGAGCCGAGCGCGGCGGGTGTGTCGAGAATGCCGAGCATCACGGCAAGCACCGGCACCATCAGCGCGGTGGCCGTCAGATGGACGGCTTCGGAGAGCCACAGCACGGCGATGAAGACGGCGAGCGCCAGCCCGCGATTGGTCTTGTCTTCGAACGGCAGGACGAAAATCAGCGTCACCATCAGAACGAGATTGGCGAGCAGTATCCAGGCGTCGCGGGCGGACATCGCCCACTGCCGGGCGACGGTTCCAGCAAGTTGGTTCATCTCCAGATTCCTCGAGTTGCGATAGTTTTCCTTGGCGTTTCCCGTCGTAACAAACTGAGCGAGGGGGCGGGGCACGCGCCGGACCGGTAGCGGCGAGGTCCGGCACCGATGGCGTTCCGAGACGACTGTCCATCGCTCTCCATTGGTTACGTGCCAGCCTTTGATATCGCGAATGCCGCTGCGGTGCCTTAGGAAATCGCTCATACGTGGGGTGGGGAGCGATAGTTCGGGCCTATGCCCTGTTTCGCCTGTCAACGTTGACAGTTGGCGGGCATGGATTTGCATGGCGGGATAGCGATGTGGCGAGCGTCGTGAATTCGTCGAACATGGAAACGCTTAAGTATTGGGTCTCGATGGCATAACCGACATCGTTGCAAGATTCCACAACGATTCATAAGAGGTAGCACGAGGTTAGTTCTGTTGTGCGATGGGAGCGGCGCTGCGCGATGTCGGTACGCAGCGCTCTTTTTATGCCCGGGCGAGATCGCCCCCCTGTTTTTGACAATCCTTTGATCCTCCCCGAGAATCGCCGAGCAAAACACGGCACAACTTCATGTCGGATACGGGGGGCGGGCGATGCATTCCCATGATGATCAAACGAGACGGGACGGTGGCCATTTGCCGCAGCAAGGCCTTGGCGGAGGACTCGTCGGCCAGGCACTCAGTGACAATCGCCCCAGCGCCTTACGGCAACGTCAGATTCAGGACATGGCCGATGCAAGTCCGCGAACACGTCACTCGGCCGCTATTCAACGCATGGCAGACGCCAGCACGGACCGCGATGGGGACAAGGTCGGCGCGATGCTGCCACTGCAACGGGCGGCCGACACATCGGCGGGACCGGAGTCTCCGCCCGAAGGCGGTCTGCCGGGCGGGTTAAAGTCGTCTATCGAGCTGTTATCGGGATTCACGATGGACGACGTCACCGTCCACGCCAATTCGACAAAGCCTGCGCAGCGTCAGGCGCATGCCTTCACGCAGGACACTCAGATCCACCTCGCCCCGGGGCAAGAAAAGCACCTTGCTCATGAAGCGTGGCACGTCGTCCAGCAGAAGCAAGGCCGAGTCCGGCCCAACGCGCAAACCCGGAATGGCACCGCCCTCAACGACGACGCCGGGCTCGAACGCGAAGCCGACATCATGGGCGAGCGGGCGCTGCAACTTCGCGGCCGCGCCGGCGCACCGGGTTCGTTGCAAAGTGCACGGGCCACCCCCACCGTCCAGCGGGTGAACATTAGCGGGCATCAATACTCGGTGGAGCAGGCCATCGCAGCAGTGCTGGATGAACTGGAGACTCCCTCCCCCCGCATCGACGCGCGCTTCCGGCCGCTGATCGCGCAGCCCGAGATTCTGCGCGAGGTCGTCGAAGATATCGATCAACGATACACGGAGAAATCACTCGACGGCGAAGACCATTTCTTTGAGATTCTCGAAGATACGTTCGAGACCTGGTACGCGTGGACGGCGCGCAATCGCCGTCCCCCGCCTGGTTTGGAAGTCACTGTCGATCCGCTCGATCTGCCGCACGAGACGCCGCTGCCCGTACGGCAGGAGCATGCACGGCAGATTCGACTTCAGATCGAAGGCATCAACTCGCTGTCGGTCGAGCAATGGCTAGGCAATGTCTTGTTGAACCGGATGAAGTCCACGGATACGCAGGTATCGTCAAAATTTGCCACCGATACCGGCAAGCGTGTCGCGCAGACCATCGATGGGTATCTGCTCAAGGACGATGACCTCGCGCTGTTCTTCATGAATACCGTCTTGCGGCGTCTTGAAGACATTGTGAGCAAGCATAAGGAATATGCAGGTAACGCGGCGGTGCAAGGGATCATCCGGGCCGCGCAAACGGCCATTGCCGTGGGCAAGAACGTCTACCTGATTTTCCGGAACATGAACGGCCAGATGTACCTCGACTGGCTCGCGAAAAATGGTCTGGAAGGCGGTGTCGGACGTAATTCGGGCGAAGGCGACAACACGTGGTTCCGTGCCAAATTCGCCGACGGCATTCACCTTGCGTCAGCCAACGGCGGTGCTCTCGAACGCAATGCCGTGCTTCACAATCCCGACCAATGTATCGGCGGACCGATGGCCATTCTTTGGCACGGCCGCGAAGAAGAAGCCGTCGCCACGCTGCAAGAGAATTTCCGACGCTTTCGCGACGAATATGCGCGGCTGGCCAACGCGTGCCATACGCAACGGCAGTCGGTCGCGCAGAAGCGATCTGACGTTGAAAACCGGGGGGCTTATCTCGCGAAAGTTAACGATTCCAATCGGTTCAGCGCCTTGTTCCGTATGCCCGCCTCGGCGCCAAAATCACCCGATACGCTGGCGCAGGAACTGCAGGATGCGACCCTAACGCTGGGTACGCTCGAAGGGCAGTTAACCGAGATATCGGTCCGATACCGGGAATCGGCGACCGAGTATCGGAACGCCATATTGCGGCACCTTGGAAATTACGACGTCAACAGCAATCTGGGGCAGGCCTGGATGGAAGGCCGAGGCGCTACGAGCCGAATCGAGCAGGTGTTAGGAAACGTGCTGGAGTATGTGCAACGTTTCGGCATCGACAACGTGAGGAACGTCCGGATGAACGTTCGCTACGATCTGGCGTCTCCCGTGTTAGGTAGCGGCCATTTGCCAGCGCAGCCTGACGTGGGTGCCGAAGACTTCGTCAGGGCGTCGCGCGAAGCCGGCCAGGTCTCGGTGCCTGAGCTCAGTCGATTCAAACGCGAAAAACTCGACACGCCGCCAGATCCGTCGAGCAAGCAGCTAACCTTTCACGACCTCGGCCATCGACACAGCGACGTCTTTGCTGCGCAACAGGCCATGGATGTTTCGTTGCAGAACGTCCGGCACCATTTCGGCGTCGGGCGCGCACCCGGACGTGGCATGAACTGCCTGATTTATGCGGTCCTGCTGGCATCCGGGCGTAATCCGACACAGCAGCAAGTGGACCATATCCGCGCGAACGCGATGGACCTCGGTCTGGTCGGGCTGCTCGACATGTTCGATCTGAATCAGGGCGGCGGGCAGGCGGTGCTGCAAATGATCGTCAATCAGATTGGCGCGTTCACGTTGCACGTTGTCAGCGTGAATCCGGCGACTGGGGGTTTTTCGAGCTACGAGACCTACAATCTCGGCGGTGGCCCAGTGCTCACGATCCTTCACACCGGCAATCACTTCGCGCCGCTGTTCGGTGATCCGACCGCCTTCCAGGCGGCACTGGATCCTGGCGTACCCCGCATTCCCCACACCCTCTAGCTGAGATCGTCACGTATGTGGTTGATTTCAAAAGATTTGCGTCTGATGTCGATCTGGCGAGCTCAAAGTTGAGCAAAGTCCGGAATTCAGTGCATCTCGTCAGTAATTTCACTTTTCTTCACCCCCGGGAAAACACCGCGTCTTGAAATCGTAAAACCCCGTCCCTATAATTAGCACTCGTTGGCGCAGAGTGCTAACGCCATGAATTCACCAGATATGCAAATGATTGCATATTTAGTTTTGACGATCTCACTGAGAGAAAGAGGAGCTTGTAATGAACCTTCGTCCCTTGCATGACCGCGTTATTGTCAAGCGCCTGGACAACGAAACGAAGACCGCATCGGGCATCGTGATCCCGGACGCGGCTGCTGAAAAGCCGGACCAGGGCGAGATCCTGGCCGTCGGCCCGGGCAAGCGCGATGATCAAGGCAAGTTGATCGCACTCGACGTGAAGGTGGGCGACCGCGTTCTGTTCGGCAAGTACGCCGGCCAAAGCGTGAAGGTCGATGGCCAGGAACTGCTGGTCATGCGCGAAGAAGACATCATGGCCGTCGTGGCCCAGTAAGTCTTTCCCCCAAAGACATCTACGTAAAGTATTCAAGGAGTTACAGCAATGGCAGCTAAAGAAGTCGTTTTCGGCGATGCCGCTCGTGCCAAGATGGTCGAGGGTGTCAACATCCTCGCCAACGCCGTCAAGGTGACCCTGGGCCCGAAGGGCCGTAACGTCGTGCTCGAGCGCAGCTTCGGCGGCCCGACCGTGACCAAGGACGGTGTGTCGGTCGCCAAGGAAATCGAACTCAAGGACAAGCTCCAGAACATGGGCGCACAAATGGTCAAGGAAGTGGCTTCCAAGACCAGCGACAACGCCGGTGACGGCACCACCACCGCAACGGTGCTGGCGCAGTCGATCGTTCGCGAAGGCATGAAGTACGTTGCCTCGGGCATGAACCCGATGGACCTGAAGCGCGGTATCGACAAGGCCGTTGCTGCCGCCATCGAAGAACTGCGCAAGATCAGCAAGCCCTGCACCACGAACAAGGAAATCGCTCAAGTCGGCTCGATCTCGGCCAACAGCGACACCTCGATCGGTGACTACATCGCCAAGGCGATGGACAAGGTCGGCAAGGAAGGCGTGATCACCGTCGAAGACGGCAAGTCGCTGCAAGACGAGCTGGACGTCGTCGAAGGTATGCAATTCGACCGCGGTTACCTCTCGCCGTACTTCATCAACACCCCGGAAAAGCAAGTCGCGATCCTGGAGAACCCGTTCGTCCTGCTGTTCGACAAGAAGGTTTCGAACATCCGTGACCTGCTGCCGGTGCTCGAGCAAGTCGCCAAGGCTGGCCGTCCGCTGCTGATCATCGCCGAAGACGTCGAAGGCGAAGCCCTCGCAACGCTGGTGGTCAACAACATCCGTGGCATCCTGAAGACCTGCGCCGTCAAGGCTCCGGGCTTCGGCGACCGCCGCAAGGCCATGCTGGAAGACATCGCCATCCTGACGGGCGGCCAGGTCATCGCCGAAGAAATCGGCCTGACGCTGGAAAAGGCTACGCTGGCTGAGCTGGGTCAAGCCAAGCGCATCGAAATCGGCAAGGAAAACACCATCATCATCGATGGCGCCGGTGAAGCCGTGAACATCGAAGCACGCGTCAAGCAGATCCGTGCCCAGATCGAAGAAGCCACCAGCGACTACGACCGTGAAAAGCTGCAAGAGCGCGTGGCCAAGCTGGCCGGCGGTGTTGCCGTGATCAAGGTCGGTGCTGCGACCGAAGTCGAAATGAAGGAAAAGAAGGCACGCGTGGAAGACGCGCTGCACGCTACCCGCGCTGCCGTGGAAGAAGGCATCGTCCCGGGCGGCGGTGTTGCGCTGCTGCGTGCTCGCGTTGCCGTGTCGGACCTCAAGGGTGCCAACGCTGACCAGGACGCCGGTATCAAGATCGTGCTGCGCGCGATGGAAGAGCCGCTGCGTCAGATCGTCACCAACGGTGGCGAAGAAGCCAGCGTCGTCGTGGCCAACGTGGTTGCCGGCAAGGGCAACTACGGCTACAACGCATCGTCGGGCGAGTACGGCGATCTGGTGGAAATGGGCGTTGTGGACCCGACCAAGGTCACCCGCACTGCACTGCAAAACGCCGCTTCGGTGTCGGGCCTGCTCCTGACGACCGACTGCGCCGTTGCCGAACTGCCGAAGGAAGATGCTCCGATGGCCGGCGGTATGGGCGACATGGGCGGTATGGGCGGCATGGGCATGGGCATGTAAGTCTCGCAAGAGACGGCATGCACGGAGCGCCGTGAGGCGCTTCGAATGTCTGGCCTCCGGGCGTCGGTGCAAGATCCTCGATCTACGTACCGTCGCCCGACGCCAAAACGGCAACACATTCTCCGGAATGCGTTGCCGTTTTTTTATGCGCCGACGTTTGAGCTCTGACGACGCGGGCGTTCGCCGTCAGTCTTTCCCCGATGCTTTCGGGCAGGCGGCGATATCCGGCGGTGCGACGGTCTCGGTTGCCCCATCGTCGCGGCTGAGCGGGAATGGGGAGCCGGCAAGCGGTGTCATGGCCGCGATCTCGTCCTGCATCCAGTCCCAGAAGGCGTGGATCGCGCGCACGCGCGGATGATTTTCCCGCCAGTTCACGTGATATTCCAGACTCGGCGGGATACAGACGTCCCCGATCTGCACCAGTTCACCCGCAGCGAGCGTATCGCGCACGAGCAGGCTGCGAGAGGTCGCAACGCCTTGCCCTGCGATGGCGGCCCGCAGGAGCAACCCCGAATCGTCGAAGATCGGCCCGCGCGTGGGCTCGTGCGGCGGCAAACCGGCAGCCACCTGCCAGTCGCGCCACGAGCGGTGGGCGAAACGCAGCATCGGCAACTTGTGGATGTCGGCCACCGTAAAGTCCGGCACCTGTGCGACGACGTCGGGGCGGCAGACGGCGATGACAAAGTCGTCGAGCAGCTTGCGCGTCACGAACCCGGTCTCTTCCACGCGCTGATGCCAGATGCCGACGTCGACCGAGTACGGATCGGGCGCGGCGATATCCGCATGAATCCGCACGACCAGATCGATGCCGGGGTGCCGCTCGCTGAATCGCGATAGCCGGGGAATCAGCCATTGCGCCGCAAGATCGGTCATCACGCTGATTTCCAGACGGACGATGGCGGGTGTTGCATGGGGCGCGATACCCGCTTTGGCCTCGTTCATTGCTTCGTCGAGTTCCGACATGCCAATGCGCACCCGCTCGGCCAGACGGGCGCCGACGCTGGTCGGAATCATCCGTGCCCCGACGCGGCGAAAGAGGGCCGTGCCCAACTGCTGCTCCAACGCGCGCATGTGATGGCTGACGGCACTGTGCGTCAAATTCAATTCTTCGGCGGCGCGCGTAAAACTGCGGTGACGGGCAGCCGCTTCAAGCGCACGCAGGGATTGGAGGGGAGGGAGGTGCTGGAACATGATGTCAAATTCTACTCACAATACGAGCGCAAAGGTTTCGTTGGCTTCCACGCACGGTTCCGCAGACAATCGATGCCCAAGCAAGTGATTAGGGTTTACTCCATGTCGAAAGCACTCAGAATCTTCGTGCTGTTTGCCTGCGGATACTTCGTCTCCTACGTGTATCGCGGTGTGAACATCGGATTTGCGCCATTCATGACGCGCGAACTCGGCCTCTCGTCCGCTGACCTCGGTCTGCTCACGAGCCTCTATTTCCTCGGTTTTGCCGGGGCGCAATTGCCTGCGGGCGTGTTGCTCGACAAGTTCGGGCCCCGCCGTGTGGCGTCGCTGGTGTTGCTGCTGGCAGCCGCCGGTGCGGCGCTGTTCGGTTTGGCGCAGGGCGTGGGCGCGCTGATGGTCGGGCGTCTGCTGATCGGTGTCGGCGTGTCGGTGTGTCTGGGCAGCGCCTTCAAGGCATTGGCGCAATGGTTTCCGGTGGCTCGTCTGCCGCTGCTCAACGGTCTGGTGATGGCGGTGGGCGGTATGGGCGGCGTGGTCGTCGGCACACCGCTGAACTGGCTGCTCGGCCTGACGGACTGGCGCGTGGTGTCGTTCGGATTGGCGGCGCTCACGGTGTTCATGTCGGTGGCGCTCTGGTTCGGCGCGCCGGAGAAGCCGGGGTCGCACGCACAGGGCGGTTTGTCCGAAGCCCTGCAAGGCGTGCGCGAGGTGCTTGGCAGCGCCATGTTCTGGAAAGTGACGTCCCTCTCGGGGATCACGCAGGGGGTGTTCTACGCGATGCAGTCGCTGTGGATGGCGCCGTTCATGCGCGACGTCGAAGGGCTGTCCGAAGCGCAGGCCGCCTCGTTGGTGTCGGTCGTGGGGCTCGCGATGATGGCGGGGAGCGTGGTGTTCGGTGCGGCAGCCCGCTCACTGGAGCGACGCGGCGTGAGTGTCTTTGCCTTCTCGGGTGTGGGCATGCTGGTGTTCGTTCTGGTGCAGGTGCTGCTGATGCTGGGTACGCCGATTCCCCCGGTCTGGTTGTGGGCGGCTTACGGAATTTTCGGCGGTACGGGCATTCTGTCGTATGCCGTGCTCGCGGAGTACTTCCACGGCACGCTGATCGGACGCGTGAACACGTCGCTCACCCTCATCATCTTCCTGCTGATCTTCCTGTGTCAGGTTGGCATCGGCGCGGTGCTCGGCGCTTACCCGGCGCACAGTATGCAGGGACACTTCTCGGCCTGGACGGCACTTATCGTGCTGCAAGTGATCGGCGCAGTGTGGTACTTCTGGCCGCAGCGTCAGCGCGCCGGCAAGGCGGCCGCGGCGGCGTGATGGCGGCGTGATGGCGGTGCGGCGCGTCGTCCCGATATCGGATGACGGCGCACACTAAGCACGCGGATGCATGGCGTGCGCTCATGATGCACATAAGCGGCGCGCATGAGCGATGCGCATCAACGAAGAGGCTCGCATGGCGAGCCTCTTTCACATTCCACGTCGAGGTTTGTCGTCACTGCTCCGCTTCGAGCACCCGGAGCCATTCGCTCAACCCGGCTTCGAGACTCGTGAGCGACGCTCCTGAGAGCGGTGCGAGCATGCGATGTTCGTTGGCGACGTGCGCCTCGAGCGCGCGCTCGATCACCGTAAAGCCGGACTCGGTCAACTGGACCAGCGTGCTGCGGGCATCGTCCGGATTGGCAACGCGTGCGATCCAGCCCCGCCCTTCGAGGCGCTGCAAACGATGCGTCATCGTCCCCGAGGTCACCATCAGCGCCGAAAACAGGGCAGTGGGAGCGAGACGGAAAGGCTCGCCAGCGCGTCGCAGCGTCGCGAGCATGTCGAATTCCCATCCGCTCATCTCGAACTCGGCGAACGTGGCGTCGAGTTGCTGCTGCACGAGTGCTGCGCAACGCTTGAGGCGGCCGATCACGCCCATGGGCGATACGTCGAGATCCGGACGTTCCCGATGCCATTGCGCGAGGATCCGGTCGACGGCGTCGCCGTTCGCAGATTCCCGTGACAGGGCACGGCGCGCGTCGAGTGCTTCATCTCCCACTTTTCCCGCTTTTCCCGTTGGCCGATTCGCCATCCCTTGACTCCAGTTGTCTTGACATCAAGACAAAAGGATACCAAACTGCGATTTATCTTGAATTGAAGATAAATCATCATGACGACAAGAAACCCTGTGCGATCGACGTGGCTCAACGTCTTGCTGACGGCGCTGGCACCGGTGATCTGGGGCTCGACCTATATCGTGACGACGCAGGTGTTGCCGCCCGACCGACCTTTCACGGCGGCGCTCATTCGCGTGCTGCCCTCTGGATTGCTGCTGTTGATGTATGCGCGACGCTGGCCCGCACGTGGCGAGTGGGCGCGATTGCTGGTGCTCTCGGCGCTGAACATCGGGGCATTTCAGGCGTTGCTGTTCGTGGCGGCTTATCGCTTGCCGGGCGGATTGGCGGCGGTCGTCGGCGCGATTCAGCCGTTGCTCGTGATGGGGCTGGCGTGGGGCGTGGAGCAACGGCGTCCGCTGGCGAGCACGGTGTGGGCGGCGGTGGCGGGTGTCGTCGGCATGGGCGTGCTGTTGCTCTCGCCGGGGACGGTGTTCGAGCCGGTCGGCATTCTGGCCGCACTGGCCGGGGCGGCGAGCATGGCGACGGGCACGTATCTCACGCGTCGCTGGCGCTTGAACATGCCGGTGCTCGCGCTCACGGGCTGGCAGTTGCTGCTCGGCGGCGCGATGCTCGTGCCGGTCGCGTGGCTGGCAGATCCGCCGTTGCCGTCGCTCACGATTTGGCAGACGGCGGGCTATGCGTATCTGTCGATGGCGGGCGCTTTACTGGCGTATGCGTTGTGGTTTCGCGGCATCGCCCGTCTGGCCCCGGTGGCCGTGTCGTCGCTCGGACTACTCAGTCCGCTGACGGCGGTCGTACTCGGATGGGTGCTGCCGGGGGAGGCAATCAAAGGCCTCGCCTTCGTGGGGCTCGCGGTGGTGTTCGCGAGCATTCTGGCGGTGCAGTGGACGGCCGCGCGGGCCTGACGACATGCGTGATGCCCGATCGAGGCATTGCGCCCGCGTTGATCGACGCTCGCCAACGGTGTCGTGTATCGAACGCGACACCGCCTCACGTCGACCACGATCCCTCCCGTCGATCAGTCTGTCCGTCGATTATTCGGACGCCACCCAATCTCCCGACTTGCCGCCGTGCTTCTCCAGCACGCGAACGTCGGTCATGGTCATGCCTCTGTCGACCGCTTTGCACATGTCGTAAATCGTAAGCAGGCCGACCTGCACGGCCGTGAGGGCTTCCATCTCGACACCGGTGCGTCCGATGGTCTCGACCTGCGCGCGGCAATGGACGGCGTTGGCGCCGTCGTCCACCAGAAACTCCACCGTCACCCGCGTGAGCGCGAGCGGATGGCACAGCGGAATCAGATCGGCCGTGCGCTTGGCGCCCTGAATGGCGGCGATTCGCGCGATGCCCAGCACGTCGCCCTTCTTGGCGGTACCCGTGCGAATCAGCGCGAGCGTTTCGGGCTTCATCCGGATCGTGCCGCGTGCAACCGCAATGCGATGCGTGCTGTCCTTGCCGCCAACGTCAACCATGTGAGCCTGTCCGGCGGTATCGAAGTGGGTGAGTTCTGCCATGAGCGTCGATGCTGAGAGAATGCTGGGAAGATGACGAAAACGGTCTGCGTACCCCGTTATTGCGTCGGTCGTGGATGTGAATTTGCCGATGTTTTCGACGTCCAGGCGATGGTGCGGAACGTCTACGTCTGGCTGCTATCATAGCAGCAGCCCCGAGTGATCTGCGCCGCGCTGCGCCTACTTCCATGACGCGTTCGCTACCTTCCTTTCGAGCCACACTCCTCGCCGCATTCGGCGCCACCCTCCGCTTCACGCATCGCTCGAACGCCGTGCGGGCGTGCCGTGCGCTTTGCCTGCTCCGTCTGTCTTCTCTCGCATGACCATGATGCCGAAGCGCGCTCGCCATCCCGCGCAGGTTGCCGCCCCCGGCCGCTGGCGCCGCGTGATCGCGTGGGTCATGTTGCCCGTGATGACGGCGACTACGTTTGCGACCGCGATCGTGCCGACGCAAGCGGCCGCGCAGGGGTTGCCGACGTTGGGCCAGAGTTCGGCAGACGATCTCTCGCCCGCGATGGAGCGCAAGCTCGGTGAGCGGGTGATGCGCGAGATCCGCGCCGACCCGGATTACCTTGCCGATCTGTTGCTCTCCGATTACGTCAACGCGCTGGGCAGCCGGCTTGTTTCGGCCACCCGCAAGGTGGGGCTCGACGCCAGCCAGAGCTTCGAGTTCTTCGTGGTGCGCGACGCGGGGATCAATGCTTTTTCACTGCCGGGCGGGTTCATCGGCATCAACACGGGGCTTATCGTCGCGACGCGTACCGAGTCCGAACTCGCTTCAGTTGTCGGGCACGAAACGGGGCACGTGCTGCAACATCACATCGCGCGGATGCTCGGTCAGCAGGCGCAGAACTCGTGGCTCGCGCTGGGCGGGATGCTGCTCGGCCTGCTCGCCGGGATCGGCGCGCGCAGCTCGGATCTCGGCATGGGCATTGCCATGGGCGGGCAGGGGCTCGCCATCGATCGCCAACTCCGCTTTTCTCGTGACGCCGAACGCGAGGCCGACCGCGTCGGCTTTCAGTTGCTTCAGGCCGCGGGCTTCGATACGTACGCCATGCCGACGTTCTTCGAGCGCCTCCAGCGTGCCGATGCCATCAACGAAGCCGGTGTGCCCGAATATGTCCGGACCCACCCGCTCACGACCGAACGCATCGCGGATATGCTGAACCGCTCCCGCACCGCCGGCTATCGTCAGCCGGAACAGTCGCCGGAGTATGTGTTCGTGCGTGCCCGCTCCCTCGTGTTGCAGCAGAAGTCGGCGAGCGACTTTGCGGCGATTGCCGAGGCGCAGCGCACCGCAATTCGCACGCAGACGACGCCGAGCGTGGCGGGCGCCTGGTACGCGGTGGCGCTGGCCGAGTTCAAGCAGCGTCGTTGGGAACCGGCACGCGAAGCGCTGGAGAAGTCGCGAGCGGCCTTCGGCGGCACCGGCCCCGGCACGCCGAGTCTGGCGGTACTCGCCTCGGATATCGCACGACTCTCAGGCCGGCCGGACGAAGCGTTACGGGTCGCTACGCAAGCGCGTGCGGCATTCCCGCTGTCACAGGCGGCCGACATGGCGTATGCCGATGCGCTGGTCGCGAGCCAGCGCATTCCCGACGCAACGAAGTTTCTGCAAGCGCAGGTCGAGCGCTATCGCAGTGAGCCGATCTGGTGGCGGGCGCTCGCAGGCGCGTGGGCGGCGGGCGGCAAGCGGGCGCGTCAGCATGAGGCGCTGGCCGAACAATACGCTTTGCAGGGCCAGTGGATGGCGGCCGTCAGCCAGTTAAAGCTGGCGCGCGATGCGGGCGACGCCGACTTCTACGAGATGTCGACCATCGACGCAAAACTGCATGAGTTCCAGCGTCGGTACCGCGAAGACAAGGAAGACGAGAAGGACTTCAACAAGCAGTTTGGTTAAGCGGAGACAACGCGGACATGACGCGGCCATCAAGCGAGCATGAAGCAAGCATGAAGCAAGCATGAAGCGGCCATGAAGCGAGCATGAAGCGGGAATCAATCGGGCGTCGACAGGCGGCGACTTCGTAACCGTCGCGATCTTCGCAGCCTTAGTTCCGCGCGCGTCCTTGTCGCTTCACGCCGTCGACGTGTCGGGCGCCTGCGGGACGCGCTCGAAGCCGTAGGTCTGCGGCAGGGTGCCCGCGTGGACCGTTGCGAGCGGCAGCGAGTCGCCATTGCGCCAGTGCAGACGGACGGCCGCCCTGGCGTCGACCGTATCGTCGGCGGTTTCGGCGACCTCATAGGCCTGCGTCAGATCCGATACCTCGGTAAGCAAATCGATGTCGTGATCGTGCAGCAGCGCGAGCGTCGTCGTTGCGGTGGTGCCCGTGCCGTCGTTCGCGCCAAGGGTTGCCGCAGCGCCGGAGGTTCCCGCGAATGCGACGCTGCCGTCCTCGTCCAGCAGACACGCCTGCGGCACGAATACGTGGCCCAACTGATCCGTCAGCACCGGTGCGCCGCGGCCATCGTTCGCGCTGGCATCCCACGTCAGCCGCACCACAAAGGGCGCATAGGCCAGCGAGACGTACACCCGTTGCGGACCGTTCTGGAAGTACCAGCGTCCCGCGTCGTCGCTGGCGTAGTTGCGCGCAATGAACGCGATCAATGCCTCGTGACGAATCGGGTCTCCCGCCGTGCCTTCGGCCTGCGCCTGCTCGTCGCGCATGCGCCACTGTCCGCGACGATCCAGCGCCAGCCACCCGTAGCAATGGGGCACATTGGGCCACTTGGCCATTGCCTGACGAACGATTTCATCCATTAGGAAACCTTAATGTCTGTCGTGCCGACGTCTATCGCTCGCACGAGCGTGGTCCACGATCATGCGGCGTTCGGCAAAAATTGGCGGAAATAGTCGACGACGGTACGCGGCATCCACGTCAGCCCTCCCGGGAACGGTCCGCTCATGAAGCCGACGTGTCCGCCGTTGGCGGGTTGCAGCAGTTGCACGAAGCGGCCAACGTCGTCGTCGCCGGGCAAGGCGCTGGCGGGCTGGAACGGGTCGTTGCGTGCGTTGATGACCAGTGTCGGCACTTCGATGGCCGGCAGAATCGGTTTGCTGGACGCCCGCGTGTAGTAGTCGAAGGCGCTGTGATAGCCGTGCAGCGGCGCCGTCACCACGTGGTCGAACTCGCCCAGATCACGGGCGGCCATCATCAGATCGCGGTCGTAGAGGCCCGGGTACTGATCGAGCTTCGCCAGCGCCTTCTTCTTGAGCGTGCCCAGAAAGTTGCGCGTGTACACCATGTTGAAGCCGTGCGAGAGCGCGAGTCCCCCGGCGCGCAGGTCGAGCGGGGCGGAAATCGCGCAGGCCGCGCTCACGATCCGCGCGGCATGTCCCTCGCGCTCGCCGAGCCAGCGCAGCAGCACGTTACCGCCGAGCGACACGCCGGCAGCGAAGATCGGTCCCGAGACGTTCTCGCGCAGACGTTGCAGCATCCAGTCGATTTCGGTGCTGTCGCCGGAATGGTAGAAGCGCGGCGCGCGGTTCATGCGCCCGCTGCAACTGCGAAAGTGCGGGATGACGCCGCGCCAGCCCAGTGCTTCGACTTCACGCATGAGGGTGCGGGCGTAATGGCTGCCCGAGCCGCCTTCCAGTCCGTGGAAGAGCACGACAAGCGGTGTCTGGACTAGACCGTCCGGCGCGGGCGGCGATTTCTCCGAGGCGGGCGGCGCGACCAGCCAGTCGACATCGACGAAATCGCCGTCGGGGGTATCCCACGTCTCGCGACGAAACTCCACCGACGGGCGACGGCCCAGCAGTGCGGGATAGATCGTCTGGCTGTGCCCGTCGGGCAGCCACCGTGGCGACCGGTAATCCTGGGGGAGAAAGACCGCCGGGCGCGCTGTCATCGAGACGCCGGGCGGATCAGTGCAGCCCGTCCGGGCGCGCGTGCATCATCAGGCTGAATTGCTCGACGGCATGCGGCGGCAGCGGGCTGGAATGGATGTGGGCGAAGCGCCAGTCGCCCTGCTCGTGGACCAGCACGTAGGTCGTGTGGATGAGCTGGGCAGTGTTCTGCTTGGCGTCTTCGTTGCCCACGCGTATCGCTTCGGTCGCCGTATGCACGACCGTGCCGACGGTGTCGTACTCGGTCGTGTCCAGCGAGTCGATCAGCACGACGCTTTGCGTGAACTGGGCGACGAGGCCGCTGCGGATCTGTTCGAGACCGTCCCAGCGGGTGCCGTCGGCGCGAATGTAGCTGACGAAATCCTCGTTCGCCCAAAGCGCCATCGCGCGATCCGTCTGCCCCCGGCGCAGCGCGTCATAAAAGGCCGTGATGGTTTCACTGGCGGCATCGAACAGACGGACAAAACGTGGCATGAGGATTTACCGTTGAGTGTTACCGGGGTCGAACTGTTGCAGCTTCCGACGTCTCGTGTTTCGCAAGAGGCTTTGTGCGCCTCAGCGTTGCGTGAGCAGGATGTTGCGCAGATTTGCGAACACGTGCTCGGGCATCAGCTCGTTCAGGCAGCGGGTGTGACCCAGCGGACATTCGCGGGCAAAACACGGGCTGCACTCCAATTGTAGCCACAGGATATGCGCTTGGTCGGACAACGGCGGCGTGTGGCGCGGATCGGACGAACCGAACAGGGCGATCTGCGGGCGGCGCAACGCCGCGGTGACGTGCATCAACCCCGAGTCGTTGCTCACCACAGCGTTGGCGCGTGCGAGCAATGCGCAAGCTTCGGCGAGCGACGTCTGCCCGCAGAGATTGCGCACGAACGGCGCGTCGGCGGCGATCTGCTGGGCCAGCGCGCCGTCTTTGCCCGACCCGAGCGCGACGATCTGCGCATACGGGAACGAGCGGCGCACCAGTTGCGCGAGCTGGGCGAAATGGCCCGGCGGCCAGCGCTTGGCCGGTCCGAACTCGGCACCGGGGCAGAACACCACGAGCGGCACGCGCAGATCGAGCCCGAAGCGGGCGAAGACGCGAGCCGACTCGTTCAGATCGGCTTCGATGCGCGGCGTGGGCAGCGTCTCGGGCAGCTTGGCGCCGGGCGCGAACGCGAGCGCAGCGTAGTGCCGCACCATCGGCGGGCGCTCGTCTTTGCGCGGGTTGGTGTGGCGCACGTTGAGCAGGCCGTAGCGCTGCTCGCCCTTGTAGCCGATGCGCAACGGAATGCGCGCCAGCCACGGAATCAGCGACGACTTCAGGGAGTTCGGCAGCACATAGGCGGCGTCGTACCCTTCGTCGGCGAGCACGCTCGCGAGCCGGTAGCGCTCGAGCGGCTGCAATTTGCCGTGCGCGAGGTCGGTGGCGACGACGCGCGAAATCTCCGGCATGCGTTCCAGCACCGGGGCGACCCAGCCGGGCGCGATCGCGTCGATGGTCAGACGCGGATGCAGACGCTTGAGCAGGGTAAACAACGGCTGCGCCATCAGCGCGTCCCCAATCCAGTTGGGGGCGATCACCAAGGCTTTATGCATCGTGGCGGAGACTCTATACGTTAAGCGTGACGATGAAACGGACGACCAGCCGGCAGGCGCGGGGCAACGGTTGCGTGCCGCGCGCCGTCGGCCGGGGCCGGATCACGAGGCAGGCAGCGATCAGTGACCCTTGATCACGACGCCGGGCTTCAGGCGATAGCGCGTGCCGCAGTAGGCGCAGGCCGCTTCGCCGTGGCTCACGTCGATGAACACGCGCGGATGGCTGCTCCAGGACTGCATTTTCGGGTTCGGGCAGTGGACGGGCAAATCTTCGGCGCCGACTTCGACGACCGGCATTTGTTTGACTTCGCTCATGGGGTTCGGACCGTGATGGGTATTCGCTGGTATTCGCTGGCGTCGCGAGCGGCTGCCCGCTTACCAAAAGTCGCTATTGTAAAGCAGCAGCAGCCCTTTGCGGATGGCGAGCGCCTCGCGCGGTGCGGCGCTGCCTCGCCTCATGGGTCCGCGTGGTGCGCACGCGACAACTCGCCCGTTGCATCAGAAAAAACAGGCCGACGACGGTATTTCATGGACTAAGTAACCATTTACCGTGGCTATAATGGCCTGTCGTCCGCCGCCAACGATGCACCTATTACGAGACACTCCGGCAACCCTGGCGGGCGCCATGACCGCCAGCGGTCATCTTGGGCGTGCCGGGCGCCGTCGGGACCGCTTTGCCCCGCAATGCCAGACACCGCGTCGTTCGTCACGGCGCTCGCCCCCCAGCCGACCATGCCAATGTTTCGCTTGCCAGCCGCCGAACGTGAAGGGTTCGCGGCGGGTTTTCGCATTATTTCGCCGCTATTGCCTGCGATCTTTTCATGGGGGCTGGTCACCGGCGTCGCCATGAGCAAATCGGTGCTCACCGTGCCGCAGGCCATCGGCATGAGCCTGATGCTCTACGCCGGTTCGGCGCAGTTGGCGTCACTGCCCCTGTTCGCTGCGGGCATGCCGCTGTGGACGATTCTGCTGACGGTCGGCATCGTCAATCTGCGTTTCGTGATTTTCAGCGCCGGGCTGCAACCGCATTTCTCCTATCTGTCCCTGCCGCGCCGCATCGCGCTCGGCTATGTGAACGGCGACCTCGGGTTCGTGATGTTCATGAATCAGAATTTCGCCAACGGCTACGTGCCGGGCAAAGAGGGCACCTACTACGGCATCACGCTCAGCAATTGGGCGGTATGGCATATCTCGTCGACGCTCGGCATCTTGCTGGGCGCGCTCGTGCCCGATAGCTGGGGGCTGGGATTTGCGGGCACGCTCGCGCTCATTCCTATGATGGTGCACACGATCAACAGCCGCTCGACGATGCTCGCCGTGGCGCTCGCGTCGCTCATCGGCGTGCTGGCCTTCGATCTGCCGTACCGCCTCAATCTCGTGCTGGGCGTGATCGGCGCGCTCGCCGCCGGCATGGTGTGCGACGAACTGGCCTCACGTCACACGAAGCGGCTGGCGCTGGCGGATCCGGTGAAAGTGCCGATTCCGGTGGCGCCGCCGACAGCGGCGAGCCCCCTCGACATTCGAAATGAAGTCGTGCAGGCCGAGCAAGCCGTGGAAGTCATGGACGAGGAACGCCGTCATGCCGGGGAGCGCCGTCGATGAGCACCTTTGAGATCTGGTTCGCCTTCGTCGCCATGACGGCGGTCACCATCGTCACGCGCACGCTCTTCCTGCTCGGCGGCGACCGTGTGGCGCTGCCCCAGCGTCTGCAACGTGCGCTGCGCTATGCGCCGGCGGCGGCGCTGGCCGTGATCGTCGTGCCCGAGGTCATGCTGCTCGATCATCAGTTTGCGTTGCATCTGGGCAATCACAAGCTGGCGGCGGCAGTCGCGGCCACGGGCTGGTTCGTCTGGCGGCGCAACATGATCGAGATGATCGCGGTCGGCATGGTCGTCTACACGCTGGGACGACTGTTCCTGTAGGTGGAACCTCTCGCCGTGAAAATGGGCATCCGGTGGGTCGGATCAGTTAAAATGCATGTTTTTCCCACCATTTATTCCGGATTCTCATGGCTTCCGTCGTACGTCTTTCCGATTTGATCGCTCAGGGCGCCCTTGCGGGCAAACGTGTCTTCATCCGCGCCGATTTGAACGTGCCGCAAGACGATAACGGCCGTATCACGGAAGACACGCGGATCCGCGCCTCGGTGCCCGCCATTCAGATGTCGCTCGACGCCGGCGCTGCCGTGATGGTCACCTCGCATCTGGGCCGCCCGACCGAAGGCGAGTTCAAGCCCGCCGATTCGCTCGCCCCGGTGGCGCAGCGTCTGTCGGAACTGCTCGGCCGCGACGTGAAGCTGGTGGCTGACTGGGTCGACGGCGGCTTCGACGTGGCCCCCGGCACGGTCGTGCTGCTGGAGAACTGCCGCGTCAACAAGGGCGAGAAGAAGGACAACGACGAACTGGCGCAGAAGATGGCCAAGCTGTGCGACGTCTATGTGAACGACGCGTTCGGCACCGCCCACCGCGCCGAAGCCACGACGCACGGCATCGCCAAGTACGCCCCCGTTGCCTGCGCCGGTCCGCTGCTCGCCGCGGAACTCGAAGCGCTGGGCAAGGCGCTGAACGCACCGGCGCGTCCGCTCGTGGCCATCGTGGCCGGCTCCAAGGTCTCGACCAAGCTCACCATTCTCAAGACGCTAGCCGACAAGGTCGATCAGCTGATCGTGGGCGGCGGCATCGCCAACACGTTCATGCTGGCCGCCGGCCTGCCGATCGGCAAGTCGCTCGCCGAAGCCGATCTGGTCGGCGAGGCGCGCGCGATCATCGACGCCATGGCCGCACGCGGCGCGTCGGTACCGATCCCGACGGACGTCGTCTGCGCCAAGGAATTCAGCGCCACCGCCGAAGCGACCGTGAAGGCCGCGGCCGACGTGGCTGCCGACGACATGATCCTCGACATCGGCCCGCAAACGGCCGCCAAGCTGGCCGAACAACTGGGCAGCGCCGGCACCATCGTGTGGAACGGCCCGGTCGGGGTGTTCGAATTCGACCAGTTCGGTCACGGCACGGAAACCCTGGCGCGCGCCATCGCTGCCGCCAAGGGCTTCTCGATCGCCGGCGGCGGCGACACGCTCGCGGCCATCGCCAAGTACGGTATCGCCGATCAGGTCAGCTACATCTCGACCGGTGGCGGCGCCTTCCTGGAATTCCTGGAAGGCAAGACGCTGCCGGCCGTCGACGTGTTGCAACAACGCGCCGCCCGGTCGAACTGATCGCGGATACACGAAGGCAGGTGGGGCGGGGCTCGCGGGCCGGTTGGACGGTCCCGGAGACGTTGGCAGATGGTGGTTTCGGCCGCTTTATTGCGAACGTTTGGGATCGAATCAAACGATTTCGTACGGACAATACGAACTTTTTGGTTAACCTGCGGCGGCCTAATTGCGTTACAAACCTCTAAGCGCCAGTTATGTCGAAAGCGCTGCTACCAAAAGAGGATGAAGAGATGGATGTAATGAACCGCTCCACCAAGATCGTCGCCACCATCGGTCCGGCATCGAGCACGCCGGAAGTGCTTTCGCGCATGATCGCCGCAGGCGTCGACGTCGTTCGCCTGAACTTCTCGCACGGCAAGGCGCAAGACCACATCGAGCGCGCCGAGATGGTGCGCGCGGCCGCCAAGGCGGCGGGCCGCGAAGTGGCCATCATGGCCGACCTGCAAGGTCCGAAGATTCGCGTCGGCAAGTTCGAGAACGGCAAGACGACGCTCGAAGCCGGCGCCCGCTTCATTCTGGACGCCGAATGCGAACTCGGTAACGACGAGCGCGTCGGGCTGGACTACAAGGAACTGCCGCGCGACGTGCGCACGGGCGACGTGCTGCTGCTCAACGACGGCCTGATCGTGCTGATCGTCGATCGCGTGCTCGGCACCGAGATCCACACGACCGTGAAGGTCGGCGGCGATCTGTCGAACAACAAGGGCATCAACCGCCAGGGCGGCGGGCTGACGGCGCCGGCGCTGACCGCCAAGGACATGGAAGACATCAAGACCGCGATGGCGCTGGGCGCCGACTACGTCGCGGTCTCGTTTCCGAAGAACGCCACCGATATGGAAATGGCGCGTCGTCTGGCGAACGTGGCCGGCGAGCCCTACGGCATCAAGCCGCTGATGATCGCCAAGATCGAACGTGCGGAAGCGATTCCGGCGCTCGAAGAGATTCTGGCGGCGTCGGACTGCATCATGGTCGCGCGTGGCGATCTGGCCATCGAAGTCGGCAATGCGGCGGTCCCGGCGCTTCAGAAGCGCATGATCCGGCTGGCGCGCGAGATGAACAAGACGACCATCACGGCCACGCAGATGATGGAGTCGATGATCCACAATCCGGTGCCGACCCGTGCCGAAGTGTCGGACGTCGCCAACGCGGTGCTCGACGGCACCGACGCCGTGATGCTGTCGGCCGAGAGCGCCGCGGGCAAGTATCCGGTCGAAACCATCGAAACGATGGCGGCGATTTGCGTCGAAGCCGAGCGCTCGGAAACGGTGGAACTCGATCGCGACTGGCTGGACCAAACTTTTACGCGCATTGATCAAACGATTGCCGCCGGTGCCTTGTTTACCGCGTATCATCTTGGCGCGAAAGCCATCGTGGCGCTGACCGAGTCGGGCGCGACCGCGTTGTGGCTGTCTCGTCACAAGATCCATGTGCCGATTTTTGCCCTGACTTCGCAGCTCAGCAGTCATCGCAAAATGGCGCTGTATCGCAATGTCTACGCCATGCGCGCGGACGCCGCGCATGACCGCGACCAGGCGCTCAAGCAGGCAGAACAACTGCTGCTCTCGAGCGGTGTCGTGAAGCGCGGCGACACGATCGTGCTGACGGTAGGCGAGCCGATGGGACAACCCGGCGGCACCAATACGTTGAAGATCGTCCAGGTGGGCCACGCATGACGACGCGGGCCGCGCGATGGCGGCGAGGGCGCAGTGCTTTGCACGCGTCACGCCGCTCGCGAGCCGTCGTCATGAGGGGCGCCTCTGGATCGAGGAAAGATTTGCTTAGTTTTTGATTCCAAGGAGAACATCATGCCCCTAGTCTCTATGCGACAGCTGCTCGACCACGCCGCCGAAAACGGCTACGGTCTGCCGGCCTTCAACGTCAACAATCTGGAGCAGGTCTCCGCCATCATGGCCGCCGCCGACGAAGTCGGTGCGCCGGTCATCATGCAAGCTTCGGCCGGTGCCCGTAAGTACGCCGGCGAAGCGTTCCTGCGTCACCTGATCTCGGCCGCCGTGGAAGCCTACCCGCATATCCCGGTGGTGATGCACCAGGATCACGGCCAGTCGCCGGCCGTGTGCATGGCCGCCATCAAGAGCGGTTTCTCGAGCGTGATGATGGACGGCTCGCTCGAAGCCGACGGCAAGTCGGTCGCCAGCTACGAGTACAACGTCGAAGTGTCGAAGAAGGTCGTCGAGTTCTCGCACTACATCGGCGTGACGGTGGAAGCCGAGCTGGGCGTGCTGGGTTCGCTCGAAACGATGAAGGGCGACAAGGAAGACGGCCACGGCGCCGACGGCACGATGACCCGCGAGCAACTGCTGACCGACCCGGATCAGGCTGCCGACTTCGTGCAACAGACGCAGTGCGACGCGCTGGCCATCGCCATCGGTACCTCGCACGGCGCCTACAAGTTCAGCCGCAAGCCGACGGGCGACATTCTCGCCATCGACCGCATCAAGGAAATCCACCGCCGCATTCCGAACACCCACCTGGTGATGCATGGTTCGTCGTCGGTGCCGCAGGAACTGCTCGCCGAAATCCGTGAATTCGGTGGCGACATGAAGGAAACGTACGGCGTGCCGGTCGAAGAGATCGTCGAAGGCATCAAGCACGGCGTGCGCAAGATCAACATCGATACCGACATCCGTCTGGCCATGACCGGCGCGATTCGTCGTTATCTGTTCGAAAACCCGAGCAAGTTCGACCCGCGCGACTACCTGAAGCCGGCACGTGAAGCCGCCAAGCAGGTTTGCAAGGCGCGCTATCTGTCGTTCGGCTGCGAAGGTCAGGCGGGCAAGATCAAGACGGTCTCGCTCGAGAAGATGGCCGAGAAGTACAAGAGCGGCGACCTTGCACAGATCGTGAAGTAATCAGGCAACTCACGCCGTAAGAGACACGTCTCGCATGGCGCGTTGCCCTGCCGGAGCCGGGAGATGTCGACGGACCGTCACGTTGCACGTTGCGTCGCACGGACATCCCCGCTCAGGTCGCAGGCCCGGCTTTCGCCAGCACCCGCTGGAACAGAAGCCGGGCTTTTTCTTTGGGCAGTTGCAATTGAAACTTGCCGCCGAGCTCCGAGCGAATCGTCGCGGTGAGCATCTCCACGCCGTCGACGATCAGCGTCATCGGCTCGTTCATATGCTGGCGTGAGAAATCCCGCATGCGCGCGGTCGCGCTGTCACGCAGGCGCATGGTGATGACGACCTCGCTGTCGGGCGCCGCATTGGCCGTCTGCGCCGGGAACTGCAACCCCAGTTGTTCGATGTCGCGCGCCGCATACAGGGCAAAGCGAGGAATGTCGTCGTCGTTGTCAGACGTGGCGATGGCGATGAGCCGTGGGAGCGCGAGGCGTTCGTCGGCATCGGCCGGGGCGCTCGACGCGCTGCTGCCGGACGCCGCGTGCGGTGCCTTGGCCCGAGGCGACGGCTTGTGGGGCGCGGTCGAGGGGGAGGCGCTCGGGTGCGTCGGTGCCGTCTGCGCCCACGCCGGGACGCCGCCCAGCAGGGCGAAAGCGGTGAAAGTGACATAAGTCACGAAACTGACGAGCGTCACGGCAGCCCCCTTTGCCTCTTTGGCGGGTGAACGTTTCCATTCTAGGCAACATCCTCGACCGGCGAAGGACGGCGAAACCCCGGCTGGCGCTCGGCCTGAAGATGCGGCGGCTCCGGCGTCGGCATGAAACGACAGCGGTGCGGTCAATCCCGGAAGTCCGGCGGCAGGGGGCGTGGCAGTCTCCGTGCCTCCCGCCAACCCGCCCATTCTGGGCCACCCGGAGTTTTCGATGCCGTTCAATCGCTTTCCCAAGACCGTCACCCGCTGTCTTGGGCTGTCCAGCCCCGAGGAATCTTCGCCGCCACCGTCGCGTACCGGTGCCATGGCGACGTCGCTGACAGGCACCCTCAACCGTACGCCGGCACTGCGCGGGCCGGGCGCCGTATCCCATGCGTCGGCGCGGGCGTCCCAAAAATCTCAAATGCCTGGCGCACCGACGTCGACCGGCAGATCAGCAGACGTTTCGGCCGATCTGCGCATGACGATGGCCGCCGATTGGCGAGGTGGCGTCAGGGCGGGTGCCGGACGTGCCCTCAAGACCGACGCCCATGCTGCCCCGATCGACCTGACATTACCGATCAGGCTTTGGGGCTGCGACGATCCGGCACCCGATTGGGTGCAGCCGATTCGGGAGGGCGCGCAACGCTGGGCCGAACGCTACGGCGTGAACACGGCCACGCTGATTCGCGTCGGGAGCGAATGCACGCGCTACGGCCTGCTCGAACTGGGCGGCTGTCGCTTCATCGTCGGGCCCACGGCGACCCCGGCCGAGGCGCGCTCGTTGACCCGTATGCTCAAGGCGCATGCGCAGATCGGCGCGGTTTTCAGTGTCGAGCCGGGCGCGATGCGTGCGGGTGTGCGTGACTTGGCTGACATGGGGGCCGTGGGGCGTGATGGGTGCGATGGCCTCGATGGGCGTGAGGGAGCGGACGGCGCCGCAGCCGGATCGGGTTACCGTGAGCGGCCCATCGGCGAGTACATCGCTGCGGTTACCCGTCGCGGGGCGAGCCAGCGTCATGCTGCACCCGCGTCATCGACGTCCGCCGTCGCCTCATCCCACGGCAATCTCGACGGGGGTCTGTCGCACGTGCAGTTCATGGAATTCGCGGGCATGGAGCGCTTCGACGCGCAGATCGACGGCGCAACGCTCTGGCGCGCCGGCAAGGGCATCGCGGATTTCATGCGAAGTCATCCCGGCAAGACCGTGCTGGTATGTTCCGAGCACGGCATTGCGCGGCCCTGCGCGGTCATCGCCAGTGCGGCGCTGCAACTCCGGGCGGGCGACGCGCGGCTGCGCAGTCAACTCGCCACGGAAGTCGTCGCCCAGCGCTCGGAGGTCAGCGATCATCACATCAACGCGGCGGCGCGCAGCTTGGATCTGGTGGCGGAGCTCTCCCGGCTCACGGCGATGCTGCGCACCCCCGGGCGCGGCGATCCGCGCTGGGAGCGGAAAGTGGCGCTGCTCACGCAGCATCTGCCCGATTTGATCGCGAATGGCGACGTCGACTGGCATGGCACGCAGGGGCGGCGTCAACTGGCCGGCATGCTCGAAGCGAACTTCGAACGCGTCCCGCCGCTGCTGGCGGCAGGCGGTCTGCCGCCGGGTACGGCGTTGCTGTGGCTACGCGAAGAGATCGGCGTGCTCAGCGGCGTGCGATTCCTCAGTCCCGGCTACGTCGGCGCTCACACCGACCGGATTTCGCAGGAGGCCATCGATCCGGGGAGTCCCGATGCCGTGCGTCTGGTGTCGTTCGACGACTATGGGCTGACGTGCGACAATAAGTATTACGACGTCGGGTCAGTCATCGACTGGCACTGGCATTGCCAGCGGCGCGGCAGCGTCATGACGAACCCGGTCTCGCGCTCGCCGGTCGTCGCCTTGCTGGTGGCCGAGGGCGAGAAGGCGCGGCTCGCGGCCGGATTTCGTGACTGACAGCGGGCGCCAGGACCCGGGGATGTCGGGAAGATGTCGTCGCCCGGCACGCGCCGGACCGACATCTTCGTGAAACACCCCCCGACGCGCGTATAATTACGCCTTTGCCCTTCCTGATATTGGGTCCCGCCGTGACTACCCCCGCTCTGAACGCCCTGTACGAATCCTCCCTCAAGAGCCTGCCGCTGCTCTCGCGCGGCAAAGTGCGCGATAACTACGCCGTCGGCGACGACAAGCTGCTGATCGTGACGACGGACCGCCTCTCGGCGTTCGACGTGATCATGGGCGAGCCGATTCCGGGCAAGGGCCGTGTGCTCAACCAGATGGCCAACTTCTGGTTCGACAAGCTCGCCCACGTTGTGCCGAATCACCTGACCGGTGTGGCGCCGGAGACGGTCGTCTCGGCAGATGAAGTCGCTCAGGTCGCCGGCCGTGCGGTCGTCGTCAAGCGTCTGAAGCCGATTCTCGTCGAAGCCGTGGTGCGCGGTTATCTGGCCGGCAGCGGCTGGAAGGACTATCAGGCAACGGGCGCCGTGTGCGGCGTGAAGCTGCCGGCCGGTCTGCAAAACGCGCAGCAACTGCCGGAACCGATCTTCACCCCGGCGGCCAAGGCCGAACTGGGCGAGCACGACGAGAACATCAGCTTCGACGACATGGTGAGCCGCGTCGGTCGTGAACTGGCCGAGCAGATCCGCGACATCTCGATCCGTCTGTACAAGGAAGCGGCCGCTTACGCCGCGACGCGCGGCATCATCATCGCCGACACGAAATTCGAATTCGGTCTGGACGACGACGGCAAGCTTCACCTGATGGACGAAGCGCTGACCGCCGATTCGTCGCGCTTCTGGCCGGCCGACTCGTACGCCGTGGGCAGCAACCCGCCGTCGTTCGACAAGCAGTTCGTGCGCGACTGGCTCGAAACGCAGCCGTGGGGCAAGACCCCGCCCGCACCGGCACTGCCGGCCGAAGTCGTCGAGAAGACGGCGGCCAAGTACCGCGAGGCGCTCGAGCGCCTGACCGGCCAGCAACTGGCCTGAGCGGGGCAGGAAAGACATGAGCGACAAACAAGCCGTGGCCCCGCGCGTTGGCGTGGTAATGGGGTCCAATTCGGACTGGGAAGTGATGAAGAACGCGGCCGCCATTCTGGCCGAGTTCGGGGTGCCGTACGAGGCGCAGGTCGTCTCGGCGCACCGTATGCCGGACGACATGTTCCGCTACGCCGAAGCGGCGCGTGAGCGCGGTCTGGTCGCGATCATCGCCGGTGCCGGCGGTGCCGCGCACCTGCCGGGCATGATCGCCGCCAAGACGACCGTGCCGGTGCTGGGCGTGCCGGTGCCGAGCAAGTACCTGCGCGGCGAAGACTCGCTGCTCTCCATCGTGCAGATGCCCAAGGGCGTGCCGGTCGCCACCTTCGCCATCGGTGAAGCGGGCGCGGCCAACGCGGCCCTGTTCGCCGTCTCGATGCTGGCTGCCGACGACAAGACGCTTGCCGACAAGCTCGACGCGTTCCGTGCGAAGCAGACCGAAGCGGCGCGCGGCATGACCTTGCCCGCGCTGTAAAAGAAAAGAACGTCCCTGCTACCGTCTGCTTCCGACCGAAGATGAATTCTGCCTCCGCTGCGCCTGTCCTTCCCGGCCAATGGCTGGGCATGCTGGGCGGCGGCCAACTCGGCCGCATGTTCTGTTTTGCCGCCCAGTCGATGGGTTACAAGGTCTGCGTGCTGGACCCGGACCCGCGTTGTCCGGCCGGCGCTGTCGCCGACCGCCTGATCGTCGCCGATTACCGTGACGAGACGGCGCTTGCCGAACTCGCCGCGCTGTGTCCTGCCGTCTCGACCGAGTTCGAGAACGTGCCGGCCCAGTCGCTCGACTTCCTCGCCCAAACCACGACCGTGAGCCCGGCGGGCCGCTGCGTTGCGATCGCCCAGGACCGGGTCGCCGAGAAGCGCTTCATCGAGCGCTGCGGTGTGCCCGTGGCGCCGCATCTGGTCATCGAATCGAACGAGGGGCTCGCCGCCATTGGCGACGCCGCTATCGAGAGCGTGCTGCCGGGTATTCTGAAGACGGCGCGCCTCGGTTACGACGGCAAGGGGCAGGTGCGCGTGAATACGGCTGCCGAGGCCCGCGAGGCTTACGCCGCACTTGGCGGCGTGCCGTGCGTGCTGGAAAAGCGTCTGGCGCTGGCATTCGAAGTGTCGGTGCTCAGCGCGCGCGGCGCAGACGGCACTGTCGCGACCTATCCGCTCGCGCAGAACGTGCATATCGACGGCATTCTCGCCACCACGACGGTGCCCGCGCCCGATGCCGCCCCGGCACTGGCCGATGCCGCGCGTGCGGCGGCTGCCGCGATTGCGTCGCAAATGGATTACGTGGGCGTGCTGTGCGTCGAGTTCTTCATTCTGAAGGACGGCTCGCTCGTGGCGAACGAAATGGCGCCGCGTCCGCACAACAGCGGTCATTACACGATCGATGCCTGCGCATCGAGCCAGTTCGAGCAGCAAGTGCGCGCGATGGCCGGGCTGCCGCTCGGCGAGACACGTCAGCACTCGCCGGCGGTCATGCTCAACGTACTCGGCGATGTCTGGTTCGAAGGGCCGGGCAAGGATCTGCCGCGTACCCCCGCGTGGGCCAGCGTGGCGGCGCTGCCGTCCGCTCGCCTGCATCTGTACGGCAAGGAAGACGCGCGCGTGGGCCGCAAGATGGGTCACATCACGTTCGCAGGCGCATCGCTCGACGAAGCGCGCAACGCGTGCGTGACGGCCGCCGCAAGCCTCGACATCCCGCTGGAAGACTGAGCGATGGCAACATCCACGACGCCTGCCGTGCCGCGTATCGTCATGCCGCCGGCCGAAGCTATCGCACAAGCGGCAGCGCAACTGGCTGCCGGTGAGCTGGTCGCGTTCCCGACGGAAACGGTCTACGGCCTGGGTGGCGACGCCGAGAATCCGGCGGCCGTGGCGGCGATCTACGCGGCGAAAGGGCGTCCGGCGAACCATCCGGTCATCGTGCATTTTTCTCCGGACGGCGACGCCGGCTACTGGAGCGACGACGTCACGCCCGCGGCGCGCAAGCTGATGGACGCGTTCTGGCCCGGTCCGCTCACGCTCATCCTCAAACGTGCCCCGCATATTCCCGATGCCGTGTCCGGCGGTCAGGATTCCGTGGGGCTGCGTTGCCCGTCGCATCCGGTGGCGCAGGCGTTGCTGCGCGAGTTCGAGCGCGTGAAGGGCGGACAGGGCGGTGTGGCCGGACCGTCGGCCAATCGTTTTGGTCAGGTGAGCCCGACGACCGCACAACACGTACGCGACGAGTTCGCCGGGTTGCCGGGCATCACGGTTCATGTGCTCGATGGCGGCGAGGCTGCCGTCGGGATCGAATCGACGATCGTGGATCTCTCGCGTGGGTTCCCGGCGCTGCTGCGTCCCGGCCACATCACGCCTGAGCAGATCGCCGAGGTGCTGGGCGAGATGCCGCGTCTGCCCGGACAGGACAGCAATGCGCCGCGTGCCTCGGGCACGCTCAAGGCGCATTACGCGCCGCGCACGCCGCTGTATCTGTGCGACGCCGCGCAATTCGCGGCGGCGCTGGCCGTGCATCCGGCGGGCGAGCGCGTGGCGGTCGTGGCGTTCGCGCCGACGCTGGCGACACTGCCGTCCGATGTAACCGCGTCGAATGACGTGATGACGATCGTGCTGCCGCCAACGCCGACGGCGCTCGCCTCCGATCTGTACGCGATGTTGCGACGCCTCGATCGCGCCAACGTCACGCATATCCTCTTCGAACGTCTACCCGACACGCCCGCATGGGCGGCAGTGGGCGATCGCCTCGGCCGCGCCGCGGCGGCATTCGAGCGCGCCTGAAGCGTACAAGCGCTGAAGCGGCTGCCCCGCCGTTCGATGCGGGGCGACACCAAGGCTTCATCGCATCGAAACGTCAGAGGTGTTTCTGCATGGCGCCGACACCCGGTGCCTGTGCATCGGGCGTTACCATTTCCCCTGTTCCCGACCCGCCCGAACCGCTGCCCGTCGCTGCGCCCGCATGCGACACCTGCCACGCGTGCCGCCACTCCGGCGGTCCGAACAACGCCATCCACTTGTTGCGCCACCCGGGCATCGTGAAGACGTCGCGCGCCATCGTGCGCCATTCGTGAAACGTCAGCGTGATCGGATTGTGCGTATGGATCGGGTCGACGATGCCGTACTCGCATGGCTCGGCGTCGCTCTCCTCGACGTACGATCCGAAAAGACGATCCCAGATGACCAGCACGCCCGCGTAATTCCTGTCGATGTAACGCGGATTGCGCGCGTGATGCGCCCGATGAATCGACGGTGTGTTGAGCACATACTCCAGCCAGCCGAGCTTGGGAATCGCCTGCGTATGCACGAAGAACTGGAACGCGAGATTGAGCAGTACCACGCCGACGATCTGCACGGGCGTGAAGCCGATGAGTGCCATCGGCGTCCAGAACAGCCACATACCGGCGACGGGATACATCAGGCTTTGCCGGAAGGCCGTCGACAGATTCAGGCGCTCCGACGAGTGATGCACGACATGCGCCGCCCAGAGCCAGCGAATGCGATGACTGGCGCGATGAAACACGTAGTAGAGGAAATCCTGCACGACGAAGAGGAGCAGGAAGCCGAGCCACCCGGTGGGCATCGTGTAAATGCGGTGATGGTCGTACAGCCACGCGTAGAACGGCACGATGAGCAGCCAGGCAAGCTTGTCCGCGCCCTGATGCATGAGCGCGAGCGTGGCGTTGCTGAGGGTGTCCTTGAGGCTGTACATGCCGGGGCGGCGGCGTCGCCAGTACCAGGCCTCGATGCCGATGCACAGCACGAATACCGGCGCGAGCGCCAGCAGGATCAATTCGACGTTCATGACCTCGCGTCTCCTCACGATAGGGTCATCTGAACCGGTGTCCCCGCATCTCGTAGGGTTGGCGCGGGTGGCACCGATGGAACGTCTATTCTGACGCGAATGTGGCGCGTCGGCGTCGGGGTTAGAGGAAAACGTCAAATACGAGCCGTAAGCCCGATATGTCGCATTTTAATGCGGAGTTACGGGCTTACGGTGTGCTTATCGCGTGCTGACGATGATCCTGCGGACGGCGTGAGACTTGCGACTGTCTTGCTTCAGGGCGCGTTTTCAAACACCCACGAGATCAGGGCATCATTGAAGGCTCGCGCGTTGCTCGCCCGCGGGTCGTTGACCAGCGAGACCACTACGTACACGCTGCCCGAGCGCGCCGCGACATAGCCGGCCACGGCACCGACATCATCGAGCGTACCCGTCTTGATGTGGGCGTTACCCGCCACATCGCGATTCGTCAGACGATTGCGCATGGTGCCGTCCACGCCGACCGTCGGCATCGACTCGACGAGCACCTGCCCGGTCGGGCTGTTGATGCCGTGTTGCAGCAGACGTCCCAGCTCTGCTGCGCTGATGCGCTCGATGCGCGACAGCCCCGAGCCGTTCTCCACGACGAGGCCCGGCGCGGCGAGATCGTTCTTGTCGAGCCAGCGATTGAGCACCTCACGCGAGCGTGCAATGCTCGCGGGCGTCTTGCCGTCGGCAGGCAGGCCGAGCGTGAGGAACAACTGGCGCGCCATCACGTTGTTGCTGAACTTGTTCATGTCGTGCACGACTTCGCCCAGCGTCTGGCCGCGATGCGTGACGAGCAGACGTGCGCCCGGCGGCACGACGCCCGTGCGCACATTGCCGTTGAACTGTCCGCCGGAGGCTTGCCACAGCGCACGAAAGCCGCCAAGGAAGAAGCGGTCGCGATCCGGTGCGGCAATGTTCCATCCCTTGTCTTCGCACGACGCCGGGTAGGTCCCGGAGAAACTCGCCACGTAGGCGCCGTCGGGTGTGGTGCTCAGGGCGGGATGAATGCGAGCGAGCCAGTCGCCGCAGTTGCCGGCGGCCGTCGACGACATCTCGTTCGAGACTTGCAGATTGGCCATCGGGGGCAGCACGCCGACATCGACGGTGCCGTTCGGGTTGCCCGTGAAGCTGAACGACATCGCCTTGAACGAGTACAGCAGCGGGTCCGGCGAGACGTTGTACGGACGGTCGGTGTCGCCGTCGATGGGGCCTTGCGCACCGATGTCCGCGCTGTACGCCGAGCGGTCGAGCACGATATCGCCGTTGATGTTCGTCACCCCCGCGTTATGCAACTCGGCGATGAACTTTTCCATCTCTTCAGGCACGAGCTTCGGATCGCCCGTGCCCTTGAAGTAGAGATTGCCGTTGAGCGTGCGGCCATCCGATTGCCCGTCGGTGTACGCCTGCGTGCGCCAGCGGTAATCGGGGCCGAGCGTGTCGAGGGCGGCAATCGTCGTGACGAGTTTCATCGTCGACGCAGGGTTGCGAGGCACGTTCGGATTGAGCGCGAGCATCGGCGCCGGCACCTCGCCGCGCGTTTGCAGCGGGTTGTCGACCTTGGCGACGATCAGGCTGATGTGCGACGCCGGTACCTTGCTGGCGGCGAGCGCGCGCGCGAGCGGCGCGGGCAACGCCGTGGCACGCGCGGGCGTGACCGGCACCTTCGGCACTTTGGCCTTCACGAGTCTGGTCGACTTCGCGGACTTCGCCGACTTCTCGGGCCTGGCCTGCGCAGGGGCACTCACAACCATCGCCAGCGCCAACGCGGCGCAGCAGGCGCGCGCCATCTGACGGGGACTGACGATCTGGAGATGGGGCATTTCAGAGGAAGCGAACACGAGGGAAGCGGAGCGAAGCAGCGGCGAGGAATGTCGGGGCAGGCGAGGGACGCGCATGACGGGCGAGGTTCTCCAGCGTTGCGTGCGGTGCTTTTCGGATGACTCGGGGTGACGCTCGGAATGCACGACAGACCGGAGTCGGGCGATGCACACGCGGCAACGCAGTTAGGCATAAAGGTAGGCCGCGAGTGCGTCTGAGCGCGCGGCGCGTGCGTGACATTGTAAATCCGCCGTGCAACGAACTGTGGCTACAATGAGTCGAAATCCGGCAATTGTCACTCGAAGACAACATCACGCAACGTGGCATGCGTTTCATACGATGCGACGCGCTGAGCCCGGACAACGCCTCAAACGGTGCCTGAACCATGCGAATTTTGTTGGTGGAAGACGATACGATGATCGCCACGGCGGTCTCGAAAGGTCTGCGCCAGGACGGCTGGACCGTCGACCATGTCGGCGACGGGCAGCGTGCACTCGATGCACTTTCCGTCGAGTCCTACGACGCCTTGCTGCTCGATCTCGGCTTGCCGCGTCGCGACGGCATCGATGTGTTGCGCACCCTGCGTGGGCGCGGCCAGACGTTGCCGGTGCTGATCGCCACGGCACGCGACGCCGTGGCCGATCGCGTCAAGGGACTGGACGCCGGTGCCGACGACTACCTCGTCAAGCCGTTCGATCTCGATGAGCTGGCCGCGCGGTTGCGTGCGCTGGTGCGGCGTCAGGCGGGGCGCAGCGAGCCCTTGCTGCGGCATGGCGGCATCGTGCTCGATCCGGCCACGCGTCAGGTCACGTGTGAGGGCGCACCGGTCGTGCTCTCCGCGCGTGAATATGCGGTGCTCGAAGCGTTGCTCAATCGCCCGGGCGCGGTGCTGTCCAAATCGCAACTCGAAGAGCGCATCTACGGATGGGGGGAAGAGGTGGCCAGTAACGCCGTCGAGGTGCACATTCACGGCTTGCGCAAGAAGTTGGGCGCGGAGGCCATCCGGACGGTGCGCGGCGTGGGCTATATGATGCCCGCGCAAATGTCGCCCGCCGGGCCGCAGGACGGCATCGCACCGGCCTCCGGCACGGCGTCGGAGGCGAATTGATGCGCTCGATCCGCCGTCGTCTTCTCGTCGGGTTGCTGATCACGCTGGCGATAGCGCTCGTGCTCGCGGGCATCGCCATCTTCCGTCAGGCGCGTACCGAAGCCAACGAGTTGTTCGACTTCCAGTTGCAGCAGATGGCGTTGTCGCTGCCCGCCGAATCGTTCTCGAGCGTGCCGGGCGAACACAACGACACGGAAGGGCTCGTCATTCAGATCTGGAGCCGCAACGGGGTGGAGTTGTACTACTCGCACCCGCGCACGCCGCTGCCGCCGCGCGCCGAACTCGGCTTCACCACGGTGCAGACACCCGCCGGCGACTGGCGTGTCTATGCCGCGCTCGTGGGCGACAACGTCGTGCAACTGGCGCAGCCCATGGTCATCCGCGATTCGCTCGCCGTCTCGATGGCGCTACGCACCTTGTTGCCGCTGGTGATCGCCATGCCGCTGCTCGGGTTGCTCGTGTGGATCGTCGTGGGACGCGGCCTGCGGCCGTTGCGTCGCGTCACCAAGGCACTCGATGCGCGTGCGCCAGGCGCGTTGGAAGCGTTTCCCGAGGCGGGCTTGCCGGACGAAGTCCGTCCGCTGGTGCGCGCGCTGAACAGCCTGCTCGGCAGACTCGACGAAGCGCTCTTGCAGCAAAAGGCGTTCGTTGCCGATGCCGCGCACGAACTTCGCACGCCGCTGGCCGCGCTGCAACTTCAGGTGCAACTGCTCGAACGCGCGCAGACGAACGAGGAGCGCGCCGAGGCGATGCGCGATCTGCGTGAAGGCGTGCGGCGCTCGTCGCATATGGTCGCGCAGTTGCTCACGTTGGCGCGTCAGGAGCCGGATGCCACGCGAGCGGCATCGGCGTTCGTCGACATGCCGCTCGCGCCGTTGCTGCAAGACGTGGTGGCGCATCACGCGGCGCTGGCCGTGGCACGCGGCATCGATCTGGGGCTCGATGCGCCGGATGCGCTCGCGGCGATCAGTCGCGTGCGCGGCGATGCAAACGCGTTGCAGACACTCTTCGGCAATCTCGTCGACAACGCGCTGAAGTACACGCCGCCCGGCGGACATGTGGATGTGCGTCTGGTGTCGGCGACACCGTCTCCGGTCGTCGAAATCGAAGACACCGGGCCGGGCATTGCGCCTGCTGAGCGAGAGCGCGTGTTCGATCGTTTTTTCCGTGGTGGCGCGGCGTCGGTGGAGGCGACTTCGTCATCCGCTGCGGCCACGCAGGAGGCGCCGTCCTCAGCGAGCGCCGAGCACGACAACGCCGCGCCGCGTGCGCAAGGCAGCGGTCTGGGTCTTGCCATCGTGCGCAACATCGCGCAAGCGCATGGCGCGAGCGTGGAGTTGTTCGATGGACGCAACGGCCGGGGGCTGCGTGTGCGCGTGAGCTTCGGCGGTGCGACGTCGGTGCCGCCCGCGCTCTGATGGCTTTGGCGTGACGGGCGAGGTAGCGCGCGGTGCAGGCATGACCTCGCCCGACACCGCGCTGACGACGTACGGCGGCACGCATCGGCGTGTTATCTGCGTGAGTGTCGACGTGAATGTCGACGTATTTATCCGCGCGTCACATCCGTGACCTTGTCGTGCTCGATGGTGAGCGTGCGGCGATCCGGCCGGTGGTCACGCGTGGTCGGCATGGCCTTGCCGTCCTGCATGCCGATGCGCCACGGGCATCCTTGCAGCATCGATTTCGCTTCGGTGAGCGACTTGCCGACGATCGCCTGATCGGACGGCGAATCCTTCGAGCAGGCGCCGTTCTGCCCCTGCATCTGACCGGACATCTGTCCTTGCATCGGCGTCGAATCCGCCGGTCCCTGTGTGCCCATTCCATTGCCATTGCCTGACGCGGCATGTGCCGACACGGCGAACGTCAGACACAAGGCGGCAGCCCCCATCCAGCGAGTGGTCCGGCGGAAGTTGCGATCGGATTGCGTAGGCATCGTGATTCTCCTGTAGACGAAAAACCTGCGACGCGGAATTGCGCCACTGTGCCACCGTAGACAGCGGTGCCTCGCATTCGCAAGGAGAACCACGTGAGCTGCGCCTTCAAACGCCTGAAGCCGTAACGCATAGCACGCAGCACGGGCCGAATTGGGTTCCGATGGGTGACGTTTTGAGGTCGACGTCCGATGTTTTGCCGGCATTTGCGCGGGAAGTGGGCTCTTAAGGTTGTCTTAAGGGAGCGTCTCTACGATGGCAGTCATGTTCAAACGTGGTTAAACAGGGTTGTCGGTAAGGAGAGACTCATGCGGACCTCAAAGCTCACTCGTACGCTGGTTGCTGGTGCTGTGCTCGTCGCGTTGACGGGCGGGTACGTCGCGGGACGTCAGCATTGGCAGGCGCCGCTCGCCTCGGAGATGGTCAGCGACGCCAGCGCGGCAAGCGGCGCTGCGGCCACGCCCGTCGCCAACGTGCAAAACACCCCGAATACCGCTCCGCGCATGCTTGTGCCGGACTTCTCGCAACTGGCGGAACAATACGGACCGGCCGTAGTCAACATTAGTGTGACGCACGATGGGAAACCTTCGGCGCAACATGGCTCGGCTGCGAACCAACTGCCGCCGGGCATGGATCCGAACGACCCTCTGTTCCAGTTCTTCCGTCACTTCTATGGCGCGCCCGGTAACGACGGCGGTGACAATGGAGATGGCGATGAGAGCAGCGGGCCAACGCGCAGTCTCGGTTCGGGCTTCATCGTGAGCCCGGACGGTTACATCCTCACCAACGCGCACGTCGTGGACGATGCGAGTCAGGTGACGGTGAAGCTCACCGACAAGCGCGAGTACAAGGCGAAGGTCGTGGGTAGCGACAAGGCGAGCGACGTGGCGTTGCTCAAGATTGCCGCGACGGACCTGCCGACCGTGAAGATCGGCGATCCGTCGAAGTCGAAGGCGGGCGAGTGGGTCGTGGCCATCGGTTCGCCGTATGGCTTCGACAATACGGTGACGGCGGGCATCGTGTCGGCGAAAGCGCGTGCGCTGCCGGACGAGAACTACACCCCGTTCATTCAGACGGATGTGCCGGTCAACCCGGGCAACTCGGGCGGTCCGCTGTTCAACCTGAATGGTGAGGTCATCGGCATCAACTCGATGATCTACTCGCGTACCGGTGGGTTCCAGGGCTTGTCGTTCGCGATTCCGATCGACATGGCCATGAAGGTCAAGACGCAGTTGCAGCAGTACGGCAAGGTGAGTCGCGGTCGCATCGGCGTCGCGATTCAGGAAGTGAATCAGTCGCTCGCGAAGTCGTTTGGTCTGCCCAAGCCTACGGGCGCGCTTGTGTCGTCCATCGACAAGAGCGGGCCTGCGGCGAAGTCGGATCTCAAGCCGGGTGATGTGATTCTCGCGGTCAACGGCACGAACATCGACGATTCGGTGCAGTTGCCGGAGAAGATCGCGGATATGCGCCCCGGGCAGACGGCGACGCTCACGATCTGGCGCAACGGCGCGAAGCAGGACGTGAGTGTGAAGGTCGCAGCGCTCAACGAGAAGAAGGACGCTGCGAATGCCGACGATTCCGCCACGCACGGCCGTCTGGGGCTGGCGGTGCGGGAGCTGTCGCCGGAAGAGAAGCGTTCGGCGCAGGTCACGAACGGGCTGCTCGTCGCGCGTGCCGGCGGTCCTGCGGCACAGGCCGGTGTGGAGGCGGGCGACATCATTCTGTCGCTCAACGGCACCCCGGTCACCAGCGCTGCGCAACTGAGCGATAAGCTCAAGAAAGCGGGCAATAATGTCGCGTTGCTCGTACAGCGCGACGGGCAACAGATTTTCATCCCGGTCGATCTCGGCTAAACGTCGCGAAGACCGCCAAGGGATGCCATGCGCTACCTGAGTACCGAGGCCGCAACCTCGGTACGATCCGGCATCGTGAAGTCATGCAAGGGGAGGTTGAACATGTGGCAGAACCAATGGCAACGCTGGACGGTGGCTGCGGCCACCGCCGCAGCACTGACGGGTGGGCTGGGCGGCATCTCTGTCGCGCATGCACAGGGCGGTACGCTGCCCCCGTCGATGCAGCAGGGCAACGTGACATACGTCTCGGGTGGTATCGACAGCGACGAGTCGGGGGCTTTCAAGCGTGAAGCGTCGCGCTGGCCGCTGTCGATCGAGATGGCGGCACGCGGCGATGGCGCGAACGAATACGTCGCCGATGCGCAGGTGCAGATCATGCGTGGGGGCGCGACCGTGCTCGACACGCGTTCGAAAGGTCCGTTCATGCTGGTGAAGCTGCCCGAAGGCAACTACACCGTGAAGGCGACCTACAACGGCAAGCCCATGACGAAGGATGTGAAGGTTTCGGCCAAGGGGCACGCCGTCGCAACATTTCTGTGGCCGCACGATTGATGTGCCGATCGGTCGGGCAAGTGAAGTTCCACGGATGACGAGGTAACCCAGGCAGCACCGAGCAGTACCACTCTGCAACGAGTGAGCGAGTTGCGCCGCCATGTCCATCATGGCGGCGCTTTTTTTTGTGCGGGATTTGGTGCGGGAATGGGCGGGCGAACCTCACCCGGTGCCGATTTCAGCCCCGTGAGTTAGTCCCGTGAATCAGGCCACGCGAATCAGGCGGCGCTGCGGCACTCGGCGGAAGTGTTGTCCCGCGGTTCGCCGTCGTCGGCATCCTCGTCGCCATCGCGGCGGACGGCGAAGGTTTGCGTGACGGCGATGCCGTTCTTGATGGCCGTCATCTCGGCCAGGATCGCCACGGCGATTTCGGCCGGTGTGCGCGCCCCGAGATGCATGCCGACGGGGCCGTGCAGACGCTCGATCTCGGTCGTGCTCAGATCGAACAGCGACAACCGCTCGCGACGCCGGGCGTTGTTCACGCGTGAGCCGATGGCGCCAATGTAGAACGCCGGCGACTTGAGCGCTTCGAGCAGCGCCATGTCGTCGAGCTTCGGGTCGTGCGTGAGCGTGAGCACGGCGCTGTGCGAGTCGAGTTGCAGGCGCACGATGAGGTCGTCCGGCATCTCGCGCGACAGTTCGGTGCCGGGCACCTGCCATTCGTCGGCATACTCGGTGCGCGGATCGCACACGATCACGTGATAGTCGAGCGCACTGGCCATGCTGGCGACGTACTTCGACAACTGTCCTGCGCCGATCACGACCAGCCGATGACGCGGGCCGTGCGAGGTGATGAGGCGTTCACCGTCGAATTCGACCGACGGTGTCTGGTGACCTGGCGCCATGCGCACCGCGCCGGTCTTCATGTCCAGTTCCCGCACCACGAGGCGGAATTTTCCGATGGTGTCGAGCAGCTCGGCGATGCGCGAGCTCTCTCGAACCGGTTCGAGCACCAGTTGCAGCGTTCCGCCGCAGGGCAGGCCGAAGCGATGCGCTTCCTCGGCCGTCACGCCATAGCTCGTGACCTGCGGCCGATCTTGCGGCCAGTCGCCGCCACGAATGCGGAGGATGAGGTCGTCCTCGACGCAACCGCCCGACACGGAGCCGACCATGTGGCCGTCTTCACGGATCGCGAGCATCGAGCCCACGGGACGGGGGGCCGAGCCCCAGGTGCGCACAACGGTGCCCAGCGTGACGAAAAAGCCTGCGCGGGTCCACTGTACGGCGGACTTCAGCACTTCCAGATCGACACTGTCCATAACACGCTTCCTTCGCCAATACGCGAGCGGCGACCGTCGATCCACAGGCCGAATGAGGCGTGGTTTCCAATGGGACGCCGCTCAATGTGATGCGGCGAGTATATCTCGCCTTGGCTCGCGCTGTATTTCAGGGGATATTCCGGTTGTCAGCCCGACGCGAGCGCGATGTCGGTGCGATGTGAGCGCGACGAGGGGCGGTGTCAATCGTCGGACGGTAACTCGTGTCACAATAGTTCAATGTTCGAGACAAGGCCACGACAACTCCGTACAACGCTGAAGGCGGGACGAGCGTCCGTACACAACGGATACCAGGGAGAGGGGCAATGGAACTTCGAAACAGTCGGCAACTGCCGGTCGCCAGAGACGTCGCGTGGATTGCACTCAACGATCCGGGCGTCTTGCAGGGGTGCATTCCAGGATGCGAATCCATCGAGCGGATCGACGACACGACGTGGACCATCGTCGTGGCTGCGACGCTTGGCCCGGTGGGCGGCCGCTGGACTGGTCGCATCAAGCTCACCGATGTGGTCGTCCCGACCTCGTACACACTGAATTTCGACGGACTGGGCTCGTCTGCCGGGCTCACGCACGGCCGGGCTGTGGTCACGTTGCAGCCGCAAGGACCGATGAACACTTTGATCACGTATGACCTGAAAGCGCAGTTCGGCGGCGAGTTCGCCGGGCTCGACACGCCGCAGGTGGATGGCGCCGCCAGTCAGCTTGCCGACACCTTCTTCCGTCGTCTGACGGCGGCCATTGCGCCGCATCACAAACTGAACGACCCCGTCGCGGCCGACGGCGAAGTGGCCGCAGCGCTCGCCACGGACGCCGCGATGCGCGACATGCCGTCCACGCGCGGCAAGATGGCGCGCTGGTGGCCGTGGGCGGCGGCGCTGCTGATCCTGATCTTCATCGTGATGTGGGGCAATCATGCCGGCTGAGCGACGTCAGGAGACGGGGATGGGCACGTCGGACGCGGGACGTCCGGACACGGGCGACGATACGGCTCGCGACTCGCTGGCCCGTGAACTGCTCGCCACCGCCGAGGCGCTGGAGGCGGCGGGCAAGGAGCCGGTGACTCCAGGCGTGGCGGGATATGACGTGCGCGTGCGCATTCGTGACGGCGAGACGCCGGTGTTCGGACCGGGGCGTGTGACGCTGTTGCGGGCCATCGACGCAACCGGCTCGATCTCGGCGGCGGCGCGCCGCATGAACATGTCGTATCGCCGTGCGTGGCTGCTGGTCGAGGCGATGAACCACGAATTCCGCGAGCCGCTCGTCACACGGCATATCGGCGGGGTGTCCGGCGGCGGGGCGCAACTCACGCCGTTCGCGCAGAACCTCGTCGCGCATTACGACACGCTTATCAAGGAAATCCGCGCGTTGCTCGACGCCCACGTGCCGACCTTCGACGCCTATCTCAAACGCGAGAGCGGCGAGGGCGGCGGGAGCGTCGATCCCGATCCGGCGTCCTAGGGGGCGCCTCGCGCGCCGCATCAACACCGTTTTTCATCCGTTATTCCGCGATTTCGAAGATTTTCACGAAAACGTTAAGTTTTTGTGAGGACTTTGGCATCGCTGCGACGCGACACTAACTCCATCGAAAGACACCTCTGCGATGGAGATTCCGATGTCCACCTTGACGAAGTCAGTGCCGCCTGCGGCACAGCCTCCCGTGCGCAGCGCACCCGTCCAGCCCGCCTGGCTGCGTGTCACGCACTGGCTCAATGTGCTGGCGGTCATCGTGATGATCATGAGTGGCTGGCGCATCTATAACGCGTCGCCGATCTTTGCGTTCCGCTTCCCGAACGAGATCACCCTCGGCGGCTGGCTTGGCGGTGCGTTGCAATGGCACTTCGCCGCCATGTGGCTGCTGGCCGCCAACGGCCTGATCTACCTGCTGAGCAACCTCACGAGCGGTCGCTTCTCCCGACGCTTCTTTCCGCTTACGCCGCTGGGCATCGTGCGCGATCTGTTCGCCGCCCTGCGTGGCCGTCTGACGCATGACGATCCCCGTCATTACAACCAGGTGCAACGTGCCGCTTATCTGTTTGCGGTGCTCGACCTCATCCTGCTCGTCGCTTCGGGGCTTGCGATCTGGAAGCCGATCCAGCTCGGCTGGCTGCTTGTGCTCTTCGGCAGCTTCCAGGGGGCGCGACTGGTGCATTTCCTCGCGATGGCCGGACTGGTGGGTTTCATCGTGATTCACGTGGCGATGGTGGCGCTCGTGCCGCGCACGCTGCGAACCATGATCACCGGGCGCTAAGCCCATCGCGTACCGACAGCGAAAGACTAGAGAGACGGACGGCACTGCCATGACCTCAGAACGCAAACCCTACATCATGACGCCCAATGCGCCGGTCATCCAGGACGGCGACGCGATTCTCCGCGAGGCGCGCGCGCTGGTGTCGCGCCGGGTGACGGAGCCTTCGCGACGGGCCTTTCTCACGCGCACCCTGTCGCTTGGCGGCGTGGCAATGCTCACGGGGTGTTCGCTCGACAACAACGCGAGCGTGGAATCGGCGCTGACCAAGATCTCGCGCTGGAACGATCGTGTGCAGGCCGCTCTGTTTCGCAAGGACGCTTTGGCTCCGACGTTCCCCGCATCCGCCATTACCCGGCCGTTCCCGTTCAATGCGTTCTACTCGATCGACGAAGCGCCGGTCGTGGACGAAGCGGATTACCGGCTGGAGTTGTCGGGACTCATCGCGGACAAGGCGTCTTGGCGGCTCGACGCCCTGCGCGAGTTTGCGTCCGTGCGAGCTGCCGAGCAGATCACGCAGCACATCTGCGTGGAAGGGTGGAGCGCCATCGGCCGCTGGGGCGGCGTGACGTTCGCCGACTTCCTGCGCCGCATCGGCGCGGATACCACGGCGAAGTACGTCGGCTTCAAATGTGCGGACGACTACTACACGAGCATCGACATGCCGACGGCGCTGCATCCGCAGACGCTGCTCGCGCTCACGTATGACGGCCAGACGCTGCCGCGGGAGTACGGCTTCCCCATGAAGCTGCGCATGCCCACGAAGCTCGGCTACAAAAATCCCAAACATATCCAGGCGATCTACGTGACCAACACGTACTCGGGTGGGTACTGGGAGGACCAGGGCTACAACTGGTTCGGAGGCAGTTGATGCGAAAAGCCGGAGCGGCGTTGAAACCCTCCGGTTCGCATGACTGCACGATTTAGGAGACGGACAGGAAACGTCTCACTGGAAATTTCTCACTCAAGGAGTAACAGCAATGAAGACGCGATATCTGGCAGTGATGGCAATGGGTCTGGCACTCTGCACGGGCGCAGCCTTTGCGCAGGACGCCATGAGCAAGGGCGACGCCATGTCGAAGGGCAATGCCATGGCCAAGCACGATGCGATGGGCAAGGGCGATGCCATGGCCAAGCACGACGCGATGGGCAAGGGCGATGCCATGAAGAAGGGCGACGCGATGAGCAAGGGCGACGCCATGAAGAAGGGCGATGCGATGGGCAAAGGCGACGCCATGAAGAAGGGCGATGCGATGAGCAAGTAAGCTCGTCGTCGTGGTACAGCGACAAGGCGTCGCAACGGGATTCCGTTGCGACGCCTTGTGCTTTTTCTCGGATGCGAATGGCTCGCGCGGCGCGAGTCCGCTCAGCGAGTCAGGGCGACCGACTTGATCAGCAGATACACGTTATGCGCCGGTGTGAGGCGTAACTGGTCTGCGGAGAAGCGCGTAATGCGCGCACGCAGCGTAACGCCGCTGTCGTGGTGATTGCTGCCCGTCAGCGTTGCCGTGACCTCGACCGAATCGCCAAGATCACGCAGCGCGCTCACGGTGGCGGGCAACACGTTGAGTACGCTGGTGTCGACCGGGGGCGACGTGGCCACGGCGACGTCGCGCTCGCGCACCAGAATGCGACACGCGTCGCCCGCTTCGCCACCCGCACGCGGCACACGCAGCCGGATCGCGTCGTTGCCGTTCACGGCCAGTTCCGTCAGACCGTACTGCGCGTCATGCGCGACGATGCGCGTCTCCAGCACCGTGCCCGGCGACTCCGCGGTGCCGTCGAGCGCGTCGCGATGCACGTTGAGCACGTCGGCCGGGGCCCCTTGCGAGATCGTACGTCCTTCCTTGAACAGCACCACCTGATCGGCCAGCCGCATCACTTCATCCAGCGAGTGCGTGACGTAAAGCACCGGCAACTTCAACTCATGACGAATACGGTTCAGGTAGTCGAGCACCTCCGTGCGCCGCGCGTGATCGAGCGAGGCGAGCGGCTCGTCCATGAGCAGCATGCGCGGGCACGACAACAACGCGCGGCCGATGCCCACACGCTGCTTCTCTCCGCCCGACAGCGCGCCGGGACGCCGGCTCAGCAGGTGCCCGAGGTTGAGCACATCGACCACATGTTCCAGCGCGATGGCGCCGCTGCCGGCGGCGGCCACGTCGCGCCGTCTCAGCCAGCGGCCGAAGAGCAGGTTCTGGCGAACGGTCAGATGCGGCAGCAGTCGCGCGTCCTGAAACACGTAGCCGATGCGACGACGCCAGGTCGGCAGGGCGACACCGGCGGCGCTGTCGAAGAGCACGTCGTCGCCCACGACGATGCGCCCGGCATCGGGCCTGAGCAGCCCGGACACCGCATTGACCACTGTGCTTTTGCCGCTGCCGGACGGCCCGAACAGCGCCGTCACGCCCATACCGGCGGCGAACTCGGCGTCGAGCGAGAAGTCGCCGAAGCGATGCTTGAGACGCACTTCAACCGTCATAACCGAGCGCCTTGCGATTACCGAAGCGGATCATGACTTCGGAGAAGATGAGTGTGGCGACCGCGAGCACGACCGAAATCGCGCACAGGCGCCAGACCATTGCGTCGCCATCGGGGACTTGCGTGGCCGTGTAGATCGCCAGCGGCAGCGTTTGCGTCTGCCCCGGAATGTTCGAGACGAACGTGATCGTCGCACCGAATTCGCCCAGTGCGCGGGCGAACGCCAGTACGAAGCCGTGCAGCACGCCGGTGGCGGTGAGCGGCAGGGTCACCGTGAGGAACGTGAGCCAGGGGCCGGCGCCGAGCGTTTGCGCGGCCTGTTCCAGCTTGGTGTCGGACGCTTCCAGCGCCTGCCGGATCGCCCGGACAAGCAGCGGGAAACCCATCACACCGGCGGCCAGCGCGGCACCCGTCCAGCGAAAGGCGAACGTGAAGTGAAACCACTCGCGCAGCAATTTGCCGATGGCGCCTTGCGCGCCGAACAGCACGAGCAGCGCGAAGCCCACGACGACCGGCGGCAGCACGAGCGGTAAATGCAGAATGGCATCGAGCAGCGCCTTGCCGGGAAAGCTACGGCGCGCGAGCAGCCAGGCGGCAGCGTAGGCGAAGGGCAGGCTGCAAAGCGTGCCCCACAGACCTACGCGCAGACTGAGTTCGACGATGCCCCATTCTTCCGAGGTCAGGCCCATGACGGTGATTTCCGTAGTGCTTGTTGTGCCTGTTGCGTCAGCATTGTCCGCACGATGCGCTTACGGACGGCTGAAGCCGAAACGCTGGAACGTTGCCTGCGCCGTGGGCGTTTGCAGGAATTTGTAGAACGGATCGGCGTCGGCGCGGTTGGCCTGCTTCGTCACGGCCACCGGGTAGACGATCGGCGCATGGCTGTCGGCCGGGAAGGTGCCGGCGATGCGCACGCGTTTCTCGGCGTTGGCGTCCGTCTTGTAGACGATGCCGTACGGGGCTTCGCCACGCGCGACGAGCAGCAGCGCGTTACGCACGTTGTCGGCGGCGGCGACCTTGCCCTGCACCTTCGACCAGATGCCGAGCTTCTCGAGGGCGGCCTTGCCGTAGAGGCCAGCCGGCACGTGTGCGGGGTCGCCCATGGCGAGCTTGCCGTTCGGCACCTGCGCCAGTTTGGCATCGAGGTCCGCGCCCGACTTGAGGTCGACGTCGCCCGTGGTCGTGGCCGGCGCGATCAGTACCAGTTCGTTGCCCAGCAGATTGCGACGCGTGCCGGTGTCGATCAGGTCGTGCTTCTGGGCGTAATCCATCCAGTCCTGGTCAGCGGAGATGAAGACGTCGGCCGGTGCGCCTTTTTCGATCTGGCGGGCGAGCGTCGAGCTGGCGCCGTAGACCAGCACCGGCTTCTTGCCCGTTTCCTTGGTGTAGGCGGCCGACAGGTCGTCGAGGGCGTCTTTCATGCTGGCGGCGGCAAACACTTGCTGGGCCGCAGCGTGGCCGGCAAACAACAGGCTCGTGCCGACGGCGGCAACGCTCAGAACGCGGCGCAGCATCGTGCCGGCGCGCGGTGTGGCTTGGGACTTCGGGCTAACGGTGACGGTGGTTGCGACAGCAGCTTTCACGAAAGTGGTCTCCAGCGTGTAATGGGCCAGGCAGGCTCGATGATCGGCGCGAATGACGGTGACGTCGGGGCGGACTTCCCGTTCGATCACCCTCGATCACCCTTGATCCCTTTCGAATCGCCGCGAGCCGGCACATGGATACGGTCGGGCAGCGAGGCCGGACCGTCGGTTGCGCGGGGTGCGCAACGCGTTGTGTAGGATTATATATAACGCTGCCACGCTGTACAGGTATACGCCGTATCACGGCGCTCGAATGCCGTCCGGCGCGGCGACGCCGCGCACCGAATCGAAAAATCGGGACAGTGTGCACATGCGCCTGACATCGCGGCGCGAGCGCGCGGCAGGTGTCGGCGTGAGGCGGTGCGGGGGAGCGGGGGCGGTGAGAGCGGAGACCGGAAGGCCGGATTCGGCGGGCCTGCTAATTAATATATGTAGTAAATCGCGAGGGGCGGTAAGTGCCGCTTCGATCGCCCCTGCGATTTCAGGCAGGCAGGGCGCTGTGCACGGGTTTGCCGCTGGGGCGGAGCATCGCCGGGCTGGTGCGCAGCATGTCGAAGAAGCCATCGACCACGGCGTCGCACTCCACCCCGAGATCGTAATCGGGCAGGAACAGCCAGTCTGACATCATGCCGACCACGAGCGCATGCAGCATGATGGCGGCGCGGCGGGTGTCGAGGGCGGCGGGCAACTGGCCTCGCTCGATGGCGCGCTCCATGTCACGCATGATGCGCTGCTTGCCGTCGGCACAGGCTTCGCGCTGACGCTCCAGCACCGAGAGCATCTCGTTCGTGTATTCACATTTGTGGAACAAAATGTCGAGCACGCGGCGGCGGCGTTCGTTGCGCGCGGTTTCCTTGAGCACGAGCTTGCAGATTTCGTGCATGCGCTGCATCGGATCGCCGTTTTCCGGCTCCGTGCATTCTTCGTCGATCATGCGCTCCATCGGCAGGCGGATGCGATCCGTCATGGCGTTGAAGAGATCGATCTTGTTCTTGAAGTGCCAGTAAATGGCGCCGCGGGTCAGGCCGGCGGCTTCGGCGATGTCGGCGAGCGACGTACGCGACACGCCTTTCTGGGCGAACACCGTCTCGGCGGTATCCAGCAACAGATTGCGGGTCTCGATCGCTTCTTCTTTCGTTCTGCGGGCCATCGTCGTGTCACAGGGCGAGCGCCGGAGGGCGCCGGGATTTGTGAAATGTCATGTAAACCACGCCACACTATGGTGCGACGCGATGTGATTTACATACATTCATGAATGTATCTATAATAGCAGCCGCTTGCTCTATTGCACAGGGACCATTTAAGCTGCCTCCTCTAAGGGAAAACTCCCTGACCGGGGTAAGCGATTTGACCAAGGCGCACCGTCTGAATCGATGTTAGGTGCGCCAGTCGGGGTCGCCTGATGTCCCGGAGCCTGTTCGACGATCTCAAACGAGTGCCAGCGTGCGCGGTGAACGCCGCGCCCGGGGACGTCTTGTTGGCCCGCCTGACGGGCTTGTCTCCGATGGCCCGCTCACCCGGGCCTTTTGGCATTCGCCGCCCGCCTTTGTGCGACGGGATTGCGGACCAGCCTTCGCCGTCGCAATCGTCGCAACGTATTCGTCATTTTGTTTGACCGCATTCCATTTATCGGGGGCGTATATGCACGTCAAGAGAAGTTCACTGGGGATGGTCACTGCCGTCGCACTCGCGGTATTGACCCTGGCCGCGTGCGGCAAGAAGCCGCAGCAGCCGCAGGGCATGGTGCCGGAAGTCGGCGTCGTGACACTGCAACCCCAGAGCGTCACGCTGACGACCGACCTGCCTGGCCGCACCGCGCCCTACCGCGTCGCCGACGTGCGTGCGCGAGTCGACGGTATCGTGCTCAAGCGCGATTTCACCGAAGGCGGTGACGTCAAGGCCGGCCAGCGTCTGTACAAGATCGATCCGGCAACGTATCAGGCCGCATTCGAGAATGCCAAAGCAACGCTCGCGAAGGCCGTGGCGAATCAGGCATCGACCAAGCTGCTGGCCGACCGCTACAAGCAACTGGTCGCCGTCGAAGCCGTGTCGAAGCAGGATTACGACAACGCGGTGGCCTCCGCACTGCAAGCCGACGCCGATGTGCAGGCCGGCAAGGCGGCCGTCGATACGGCGAAGATCAACCTCGGCTACACCGACGTGCCGGCGCCGATCTCGGGCCGCACCGGTCTGTCGCAGGTGACCGAAGGCGCCTACGTGCAGTCCGGCGCCGCCACGCTCATGACGACCGTGCAGCAGATCGACCCGATGTACGTGGACGTGACGCAATCGGCCGCCGATGGCCTGCGTCTGCGTCGTGCACTGGCCGACGGCAAGCTCCAGAGCGCGGGCAAGAACGCCGCGAAGGTCGAGCTGACGCTGGAAGACGGCACGAAGTACCCGCTCGAAGGCAAGCTCCAGTTCTCGGACATCACGGTCGATCAGACGACCGGCTCGGTGACCGTGCGCGCGATCTTCCCGAACCCGAACCGCGAGCTGTTGCCCGGCATGTTCGTGCACGCCAAGCTCCAGGAAGGCGTGAAGGACGGCGGTCTGCTGGTGCCGCAACAAGGCGTGACGCGTGACCAGAAGGGTCAGCCCACGGCGCTCATCGTGAACAAGGAAGGCAAGGTCGAGCTGCGTCAGCTTGTGACCGACCGCGCGGTCGGCGACAAGTGGCTGGTGAGTTCGGGTCTGGCGGCAGGCGATCAGGTGATCGTGGCCGGTCTTCAAAAGGTGCGCCCGGGCGCGCCCGCGAAGGCAGTGCCGGCGCAGTTGCCGGGTGCTCAGGCGCAGGCGCCGGCAGGTGCGAGCGCACCGGCCGCCGCGAGCGCAGCGCAGGCCGACGCCGCCTCTGGCGCCAAAGCCCAATAACGCGGAGCCTCATTCATGGCAAAGTTTTTTATCGATCGCCCGATCTTTGCTTGGGTGATCGCCATTGTCATCATGCTGGCCGGCGCGCTTTCGATTCTGAAGCTGCCGGTCTCGCAGTACCCGCCGATCGCACCGCCGTCGGTGCAGATCACCGCGACCTACCCGGGCGCTTCGGCGCAGACCGTGCAGGATACGGTCACGCAGGTGATCGAGCAGCAGATGAACGGTATCGACCACCTGGAATACATGTCGTCGACGTCCGACGGCTCGGGCACCGCTCAGATCACGCTGACGTTCGCGCAAGGCACGAACCCGGACATCGCGCAGGTGCAGGTGCAGAACAAGCTGCAGCTCGCCACGCCGCTGCTCCCGCAGCAGGTGCAGCAGCAGGGTATCAAGGTGGCCAAGGCGACCAAGAACTTCCTGCTGGTGATCGGCGCGTATTCCGATGACGGCAACATGACCGACATCGACCTGGCGAACTACATTGCCGCCAACGTGCAGGATCCGATCAGCCGTGTGAACGGCGTGGGTCAGGTCCAGTTGTTCGGCTCGCAATACGCCATGCGCGTGTGGGTCGATCCGCAGAAGCTCAACGGCTACAACCTGACCGTCATCGACGTCTCGAACGCCATTCAGGCGCAGAACGTGCAGATCTCAGCGGGTGAGCTGGGTGGCGCGCCTGCGGTGAAGGGCCAGCAGCTCAACGCGACCGTGACGGCCCAGAGTCGTCTGCAAACGCCGGAGCAGTTCCGCAAGATTCTGCTCAAGGTCAACAAGGACGGCTCGCAAGTGCGTCTGGGTGACGTGGCGCGCATCGAGCTGGGCGGTGAGTCGTATCAGGTGGTGGCCCGTTACAACGGCAAGCCTGCCGCCGGTCTGGCGATTACGCTGGCCACGGGGGCGAACGCGCTGCAAACGGCGACTGCCGTCAAGCAGCAGGTTACCGAGCTGGAGCCGTACTTCCCGCAGGGCATGAAGGTCGACTATCCGTACGACACCACGCCGTTCGTGAAGATCTCGATCGAGGAAGTGATCAAGACCCTCATCGAAGGTATCGTGCTCGTGTTCCTGGTGATGTATCTGTTCCTGCAAAACCTGCGGGCGACGATCATCCCGACGATTGCCGTGCCGGTGGTGCTGCTCGGTACGTTCGGCATCATGGGTGCCGCGGGCTTCTCCATCAACACACTCTCGATGTTCGGCCTTGTGCTGGCCATCGGTCTGCTCGTCGACGATGCCATTGTGGTGGTCGAAAACGTCGAGCGGGTGATGGCCGAGGAGGGGCTCAGTCCGAAGGAAGCGACGAAGAAGGCGATGGATCAGATCGTCGGCGCGCTGGTGGGTGTGGCGCTGGTGCTCTCGGCGGTGTTCGTGCCGATGGCGTTTTTCGGCGGCTCGACGGGTGCCATCTATCGTCAGTTCTCGTTGACGATCGTGGCGGCCATGGCGTTGTCGGTGCTGGTGGCTATCGTGCTCACGCCGGCCATGTGCGCAACGATCCTCAAGCCGATCAAGAAGGGCGAAATCCACGAGAAGCGCGGCTTCTTCGGCTGGTTCAACCGCAAGTTCGACAGCGGCTCGAAGGCGTATCAGGGGCAGGTGGAGCGTTTGCTCAAGCGCACCGCGCCGCTCATGATCGTCTACGTCGTGATCGTGGCGGCGGTCGGCTTCCTGTTCGTGCGTATGCCGACGGCGTTCTTGCCGGACGAAGACCAGGGTTACTTCTTCAACCTCGTGCAATTGCCGCCGGGTGCGACGCAGGAACGTACGCTCGACGTCATGAAGCAGGTCGAGAAGCACTACCTCGAGAAGGAAAAGGATTCGGTTCGTTCGATCTTCACGGTGACGGGCTTCGGCTTTAACGGCCGCGGTCAGAACGTGGGTCTGGCGTTCACGATGATGAAGCCGTGGGAAGACCGTCAGGCGTCCGACCTCAAGGTACAGGCCGTGATTGCGCGCTCGTATCAGGCTTTCGCCAGCGTGAAGGACGCCATGATTTTCGCCATCAACCCGCCGTCGGTGCCGGAACTCGGTAACGCGGGCGGTATCGACTTCGAGTTGCAGGATCGCGCAGGCCTCGGCCACGACGCGCTCATGGCGGCCCGGAATCAGATGCTTGGCATGGCGGCGAAGAACCCGAACCTGGCGAACATGCGTCCGAACGGTCTGGACGACACGCCGCAGTACAAGGTCGACGTCGACGAAGAAAAGGCTTCCGCACTGGGCCTGTCGATCTCCGACGTGTACCAGACGCTGTCTGCCTCGTGGGGTTCGTCGTACGTGAACGACTTCATCGACCGTGGTCGTGTGAAGAAGGTGTACGTGATGGCGGAACCGAAGGACCGGATGCTGCCGCAGGACATCAACAAGCTGTACGTGCGTAACGCCAGCGGGACGATGGTGCCGTTCTCGGCCTTCGCCACCGGCAAGTGGACTTACGGCTCGCCGCGTCTGGAGCGTTACAACGGTGTGCCTGCCGTGGAAATTCAGGGTATGCCGGCACCGGGCAAGTCGTCGGGCGACGCGATGAAGGCTGTCGAAGAGATCGCGAAGCAACTCCCGCCGGGTATCGGTCTGGAGTGGACGGGCCTGTCGTTCGAAGAGCGCATCTCGGGTCAGCAGGCGCCGGCGCTGTACGCGATTTCCATCCTGATCGTGTTCCTGTGTCTGGCCGCGTTGTACGAAAGCTGGTCGATCCCGTTCTCGGTGATTCTGGTGGTGCCGCTGGGTGTGTTGGGTGCACTGCTGGCCGCGACGCTGCGCGGGTTGTCGAACGACGTGTACTTCCAGGTGGGTCTGTTGACGACAGTGGGTCTGTCGGCGAAGAACGCGATTCTGATCGTGGAATTCGCCAAGGATCTGCAAGAGCAGGGCCGCACACTGATGGAAGCGACGATGGAAGCGGTGCGACTGCGTCTGCGCCCGATTCTGATGACGTCGATGGCGTTCATTCTCGGGGTGCTGCCGCTGGCGATCTCGAACGGTGCCGGTTCGGCTTCGCAGCACGCGATCGGTACGGGCGTGATCGGCGGTATGCTGGCCGCAACGTTCCTCGCGATCTACTACGTGCCGGTCTTCTTCGTGCTGGTGCGCAAGCGCTTCGCACACGAGGATCTGGATACGGTGGAGCATCCGGAAGCACGTCATGAAAAACCGGACGCAACCGACGGCCCCGCCAAGGAAGGAAACTGACCTATGAAGCACAAAGCATTGCCGATTGCCTTGGCGGCAGCGTTCCTGGCAGGCTGTACCCTCGCGCCGCACTATGAGCGGCCCGAGGCACCGGTTGCCACGTCGTTCCCCACGGGCCCGGCTTACAAGACGCCCGCAGCGGCGAATCAGAACGGCGCCACCGACAGCAATGTCGTGGCCGCCGAACTGGGCTGGCGTGAGTTCTTCGCCGATCCGCGTCTGCAAAAGCTGATCGAGATCGCGCTGGAGAACAACCGCGATCTGCGCGTCTCGATGCTCAACGTCGAAGCTGCACGTGCGCAGTACCAGATCCAGCGCTCGGCGCTGCTGCCCTCGGTGGGGGCGGCAGGCCAGGCGTCGGTTCAGCGCTCGCCGGCGGATCTGTCGTCGTCGGGACGTGCCGGTATCAGCCGCAGCTATCAGGTCGGCGTGGGCTTCACGTCGTACGAACTCGATCTGTTCGGTCGCATCCAGAGCCTGAAGGATCAGGCATTGGAGACGTATCTGGCGAGCGAGGACACCGCCAAGGCAGCGCACATCACGCTCGTCTCGGAAGTGGCGACGGCGTATCTCACGTGGCTGGCCGATCAGGAACTGCTCAAGCTGACGTCCGACACGCTCAAGAGTCAGCAATCGTCTTACGACCTGACCAAGCGCAGCTTCGACGTGGGTACGGCTTCCGGGCTGGATCTGCGTCAGGCGCAAACGCCGGTCGATACGGCGCGGGCGAACTTCGCGCAGTACACGCGTCAGGTGGCGCAGGACGAAAACGCGTTGGCGCTGCTCATCGGTCAGCCGTTGCCGGCCGATCTGCCGCCGGCACGTCCGCTAGACGGGCAGGGCCTGCTGGCCGATCTGCCGGCCGGCTTGCCGTCGGATCTGCTGCTGCGTCGTCCGGACGTGACCGCCGCCGAGCACACGCTCAAGGGTGCCAACGCCAACATCGGCGCTGCGCGTGCCGCGTTCTTCCCGTCGATTTCGCTGACGGCGAATGCGGGCACGGCAAGCGCGTCGCTGAGCAATCTGTTCAAGGGCGGGCAGGGTGCCTGGTCGTTCGCACCGACCATCACGCTGCCGATCTTCGCGGGCGGGCAGAACATCGCCAACCTCGATCTGGCCAAGGTGCAGAAGCGCATCGAAGTCGCCAACTACGAGAAGGCGATTCAGACGGCGTTCCGCGAAGTGTCCGACGGGCTGGCCGCACGCGGCACGCTCGACGACCAGATCGCCGCGCAGGAATCGCTCGTGAAGGCGAGCGACGAGAGCTACAAGCTCTCGGACCTGCGCTATCGCAACGGCGTGGACAGCTACCTGAATGCGTTGGTCGCACAACGTTCGCTGTACTCCTCGCAACAGACGCTGATTGCAACACGTCTGGCGCGCTGGACCAACCTCGTCACGCTGTACAAGGCGCTTGGCGGCGGTTGGGAAGAGCGCAGTGTGCCGGCGAATGCAGGTGCTGCGTCAGCGCCGTCCGCATCGTGAAGATACGGCGAGACGTGAGGTCGCCCGGATTCATCTGATGGGTTCGATGAGTCTGGCGGGACCGAATGTCTCGCTGCGATGGAAAGCTTGTGAATCGAAACGCCCGGCAATGCCGGGCGTTTTGCATTGGTGCGTCGTGTGGGCGAAGGCGTGCACAGGATCGCGTTACGCACACACGACCCACAGGCTACGCACGTGCCGAAATTCCTTGAAAAATCGATTCAGTTCCTGAGAGGTTTAGACGCGGGCTTCTACGCTGGCCTCTACCTTGCGTAGGCCATCGTCGCTATCCTTGATCGCGTTGTATTCGCAACACCCCGAGCGTGGAGGACTGTGGACATGTGCCTTGCCGGGCATCGCCGTTCGTCACGCGGGACACTTATAAGCTGACTGTTTTTCAGGGAGAGACACCATGAGCGATCTTCAAGCCCGCTTCGACGAAGCGGTAGCCCAATCCAAGACGCTGCCCGAACGCCCCGACAATCTCACGCTGCTGCGCATCTATGCGCTGTTCAAGCAAGGCACGGAAGGCGACGTGACCGGCTCCCGCCCTGGTGCGATGGATTTCGTTGCACGCGCCAAGTTCGACGCCTGGGAAATGCTCAAGGGCAAGTCGAAAGACGAAGTGCAGCAGGCTTACGTCGAACTCATCGAATCCCTCAAGGGATGATGGCGACGCGTCATGTGGGGGGCTTCGCGCTTAGCGTGACGTAGCAGTATGCCGCCATGTCGCGCGTTCAGCGCATTCGTGCGACATGCCAGAAACGGCGACTTCGGTCGCCGTTTTTTTATGGGCGCGTGCGCCGGCGTTGGCGCCACCCGGTCACGTTGTGTCTGAAGAATGCGGTGGCCCATAACGGGGTGGGTTTTGCGGTGGTGTCCGATTGGCTCGGTGGCATAGGTGCGCGACGATGGAGGCGTCGTCAACGATCAACGAGATGAGGAGACGCGCCATGCAGCAGGACCGTCACTACATGATGCTTATGACCGGGCAACACGCGTCGCGCGACGCGAGAATCGATCGGCGGATAGCGCGTGCGCGTGGGCTACCGCAGCGGCAAATGGGAGAGCCTGTGCAGGGCGAGGCACGCAGGCGGTTGCGATTGCGGGTGAAGCGAGGCGAACGATCACATGCGCCGGCGGCTTCCGAAAACGCCTCGCGCGCCGTGCGTCGAACGCCGCAGGCTCGCAGCCGACGTCTTGCGCGAGGCGCGGCGCTACTCGATGTGATGTTCACGCTGACCGTACTCATGGCGGGTGCGCAGGGGTTTGCGCACTGGCAGACGGCGGGCGGGATGTCGTCTCAGGCGCTCGTTACCTCGCCCAAGGTGGTCGCGATGGCAATGCCGCCCTCGGGCGTCGAGGGTGGCGCATTTGTTGGTCGCGGGTACTGGCGAGCGGGCGATGCGATGCCGCCTGCCGAGCATTTCCCGACGCCGGAGACGATGGCGAAGCCATTGATTGCTAGCGATGAGGGCGCGTTCGCTGCGCACCAACACTTACCGGGTGCCGGCGGTGTGTCGCCTGTGTCGTTTGATGCGATGCCGGACGGGGATCGCTTCGCGGTGTCGCATATGGCGTCGGACGGATCGCCTGACTTCGGACGTCATCCATGACGACGCAGCATCGCCGATTTCCGCTGATGGGGCGAAAGCGTCATGCTCGTGGCTTCACGCTGCTCGAATGGGTGATCGCCATGCCTTTGGGGATACTGATCGTGATAGCGGCCACCGCGATCTATCTCGCGGGTATTCGACTGTGGCGCGTGCAGGCCGAACGATACGACGTGAACGAGCGGGCCAGCTTTGCATTGACGCAACTCTCGCGTGCGGTCGCCATGGCCGGCTATCGAAATTGGGATCCCACCGAGGGCCAGATCCGTCCGCTAGGCGACGCCGGCAAGCGCGACTGGACGTCACTACGCGCGAGCGCCGAGTGCGCGAGCACGGTGGATACGTGTCCGAAGCGCGGCTGGCAGGGAAGCTCGATTCTCGAGGTGCAATTTCACGGCGCGGGATTTGGCGACGACAGCGGCAATGGCAGCGGGGCGGTGCAGAATTGCGCAGGCCTGAACGTCAGGGCGCGTAGTAACGGCGACAACCGCAACGTCGGCATCTTCTACGTCGACAAGGGAGAGGATGGAATTCCCTCGCTGTTTTGTCGCTACGGCGAGCGCGCGGGGCGCTTTACGGATCTGCGTAATGCGCAGGCGTTGGTCATCGGTGTGGAAGCGATGTATCTCCGACTGGGGGTCCGGGCCGGCGGGACCGGGCCGCTGCGCTGGATATCACCGGTCAAGAGCGCGCGCCGCAAACCCCCGAACCCGCCGATGGGCGCCGGCGGCTGGGAGAACGTGAGCGCAGTGGCATTTTCGCTGGTGTTGCGCGGTGCGCCACGCGCGGGCGGTAAGCAACGTGTCGGGCGCTCGGTCGAAGTCTTCGACGGTGACACGGGAGGCCGAGAGTACAAATGGCTCTCCAATGCGGGCAATGTCCATCTCCATGTTTTCAATGCGGTGGCCTATCGACGTAACGACGGTGGCGTGGGGGAGGAGGCGACGTGGTTGGCGTCTTCATGGTGATGTGGCTGGCGGCACTCATGGCGCTTGCGGCGTCGGGCATGCAGCATCGCGAGATGGCGACTCGCTTCGTCGCATACACGAATGACCGCATGGTGGCTTTTGCGGCTGCGGACAACGCGTTAGTGGTGGCTCGAGAGCGTTTGGTGCATGGCGCACAAGCGTCCGAGATAGCAGCGCTGAGCGAATGGGATGCCGGGCCGGGCGACATCATCGCTGCGAGTTATCTCACTGACTATCGTGAGCCGAACCTTGCGGCCGGATGGGGAAAGGTCGATTGGAATGGTCGTGCGGTCGTGCCGACGGACAACGCGCGTTACTTCATCGAGCGAATTGCCTTTACCGGCGCGTATCCCGATGGCGGGTCGGCAAAGGTGGCGAGGGAGTCGCCGATACGTCGTTATCGGATCAGCGCGATGGGGTGCGGCAATTTGCCGGGCACGCGGGTCTTTCTGCAAGCGATCTACGAGGTGAAAGCGCCGTCGGCGCGTCGAGACGAAGCCAGTGCGGCGGCCGGGTCCTACGCGTCGCGGTTGCTGAACTGGCGCGAGGTCGCGGCATGGCACGACAGTTCGGCTGTGAAAGCCGTGCCGGGGCGTCGTCGTGAGCATTGCGATGTGTAGCGTACGAACCATGCGCGGCGTGACATTGATCGAGTGTCTCGTGGCGATGGCGATCATGGCTGTAGCGTTGTTGGCGGTTGCGCCGTCGATCGAAGCGGTGCGGCGTCGTGTCGGCGTGGACATCACGGCACGTGCCTTCATGGCAGCGATGCAGACCGCGCGAGGGGAAGCGATGGCGCGACATCGCCAGATCGCCTTTGCGCCACACGACGGCGCGAGTCTGAGCGGGGGATGGATCACGTTCGTCGACGAGAATCGAAATCATCGCTTCGATGACGGTGAGCCGTTGCTAAGTCGTTACGCGCCGCTTCCGCAGGGCGTGTCGATCGACGTGAAATGGGGGTTGTACTACACGGAGGGACTTGCACTTTCGGAGAGCGGCTTCGTGGGGACCGAAGCGCGCAAACGGCTGTCGGGCACGGTGCGAATCAGCGGGCACGACCGACGTATCTGCATCACCATCAACGCGTACGGACGCGCGCGCTATGCAAAACGTTGCGACGCATAGTCGGCAGAAGTCAGTCTCAAAGGAAATCGGAAGAGGGAAGCGGTGACACAGGCTCGCGACCCAAGCGAAGCACGGGAGGTTGCTTCGTCGCAACGGGCTCAACCGGTCTCGATGTCCGCTCGCCGGGCTTGATGGGCATGGCCCGGCGAGCGTGACACCATACGTTTACATCAACGGCGGTGTGCCACGATCGTTGCTGCTGGCATTGGCCTTAGCCGATGCGGTTGTGGCGCTGTCGTTCGCCGTTGCGGCACCTTCCGGCGCCTTGACTTGCGACGCGGACGATTTCGTCGATTCATGCCAGAGCTTGACGCCTTGCCAGGCGAGCACGCCGAGCGTGCCCCACTTGAGGCCGCGTCGGGCGATGCGACCGATGGGCGTATGCGACAGGCCCGTCAATGCAATCGATGCGACCGAACTGACCAGCGGGTAGCGTTCGAGCAGACCGCCGAGCTTGAGGCCGGAATTGGCGAGACCGCCGAGACCGGAGAAGTTCGCGAGGCCGCCGGGCAGCAGATAGCGAACCCAGCGGAAATTGCGCAGGCGTTCGCGCGTGACATGCGAGGCCTGTATCAGCTCTGCGCGCTCGACCGCGATGCGCGTGAGCACGAGCTCCTTGCGAATGGCAAGCAGGTCATGACGCGAGCGTCGCGATTGTCGCGGGCGGCGTGGACGTTGTGGATGTTCCAACGGCACGGGCAGATCTCCTTCAGTCCGGACGCAGGGCGTCGCGGTCCTTTTCGAATTCGGCCAGTGTGGCTTCGAACGGCATCGGGGCATCGCGCAGAATGTTGCGTGCGCGTGCGGCGCACCAGCCTGCGAGCAGGAGATACACGATGAAGATGCCGGTCATGGCCTGGAGGCGATAGGTATCCCAGAAGATGACGATCACCAGCGCGGTCAGCGACACGAGGGCGAGAACGCCGAAGAGCATCGCGGCGAGACCGAGGAAGGCCACGCCCATCAGGCGTTCCTTTTCTTCAGTCAGTTCGATACCGATGAGTTCGATGCGCGACTGTACGATCTCGAGCAACGCACCGGCGAGGCGCCGCAGCGAAGGCCGCGGTGGGGTCGTGCGATCATTGTCGGTCATGGGCTGGTCTGGGCGGCCCGCCCGACCCGTCGCACCGGTCAGGCAGGCTCCGCCTCGGCAGAGTAGGCGAGAAGTGACTTGCGTCGGCGATGCTTACTTGCGGTTGAGCAGCAGACCGATCACCACGCCGATACCGGCCGCGATGCCCACGGCTTGCCACGGATGATCGTGCACGTAGTCGTCGGTTGCACGCGCGGCTTGCTTGCTCTTCTCCACGACGACGACCTGAACGTCCGAGGCTTTTTCCTTGGCTTGCTTGAGCAGCGTCAGGGCGCGGTCGCTCAGTTCGGAAGCACGCTCACCGGTCGTGTTGGCAGCTTGCTTGAGCAGATCTTCTGCGTCGGCCAGTACGGATTTGATATCGGTCATGAACTTCTCCTTGTTGGTGGGCACTTGCGACATAGTCATTACCCGATTCTGGGAGGAAAATGCGTAATAGAGATGCTGCGGGTACGGGGGATATGGGGCTTATCGTACCGCTTTCAATGCGTCGTTGCCAGAAAACAACACACTGTCTGCGGTATATTTCGAATCGTTATTTGGAACAAATTTTTTATTCGTTCTGACTAAGCTTAGCATCCTTTAGTCTTGTTCCCACTGAGTGAAAGGTTCTCAAGGAGACCGTCAATGACATTGCGTTTGGGTGATATCGCTCCCGATTTCGAGCAGGATTCGTCGATCGGTACGATCAAGTTTCACGAGTTCCTTGGCGATGGCTGGGGTGTCCTTTTCTCGCACCCGGCCGACTACACGCCGGTGTGCACGACCGAACTCGGTCTGACCGCAAAGCTCAAGGGCGAGTTCGAAAAACGCAACGTGAAGGCCATCGCGCTGTCGGTGGACGATGCTGAATCGCACAAGGGCTGGATCAGCGACATCAACGAGACGCAGAACACCACGGTCAACTTCCCGATTCTGGCCGATAAGGATCGCAAGGTCTCGCAGCTGTACGACATGATTCACCCGAACGCCAGCGAAACCATGACGGTGCGTTCCCTGTTCGTGATCGACCCGAAGAAGAAAGTGCGTCTGACCATTACGTACCCGGCGAGCACGGGCCGTAACTTCGACGAGATCCTGCGTGTCATCGATTCGCTGCAACTGACCGACAACTACTCGGTTGCCACGCCGGGTAACTGGAAAGATGGCGAAGACGTGGTGATCGTGCCGTCGCTCAAGGACGAAGCCGTGCTCAAGGAGAAATTCCCGAAGGGCTACAAGGCCGTGCGTCCGTACCTGCGTCTGACGCCGCAACCGAACAAGTAAGCCGGTCGCAAGACATACGTAAGTACGCCGGGCGTCCGGTACGTAACGTTCTCAACGTTCTCAACGTTCGTGACGTTACGCACCGGTATACCGGTTGAAAAAAATGCCAGCTCGATGAGCTGGCATTTTGTTTGGTACGCGCCGTCACTCGTGGGATTGACGGCCCGCTGCATGCGGCGCGAGAACGGCGCGTACCAGACAACTCCGGCGATGCATCGAACCGGATGTCTCCGGCACCCGCCGGGGAAGGCTCGGAAGCCCGCCCCTTGCTTGTGCCGTCTGCCCGGTTCAGCGCATCGAGATCATCGCCGCCGGTCGGATCGTGGCGACGGCGACCGATCGACCGGCAGGGCGACGCGATCAGAAGAACGCCTGAATGCCCGTCTGTGCACGGCCGAGAATCAGCGCGTGGATGTCGTGCGTGCCTTCGTAGGTGTTGACCACTTCGAGGTTCACGAGATGGCGGGCGATACCGAATTCGTCCGAGATACCGTTACCGCCGAGCATGTCGCGGGCGAGGCGGGCGACATCGAGTGCCTTGCCGCACGAATTGCGCTTCATGATCGACGTGATTTCGACGGCTGCCGTGCCTTCGTCCTTCATGCGGCCCAGACGCAGGCAACCTTGCAGGCCCAGCGTGATTTCCGTCTGCATGTCGGCCAGTTTCTTCTGAATCAACTGATTGGCGGCGAGCGGGCGACCGAACTGCTGGCGGTCGAGCACATATTGACGCGCCATGTGCCAGCAGAATTCAGCGGCGCCCAGTGCGCCCCATGCGATACCGTAGCGCGCCGAGTTCAGGCACGTGAACGGACCTTTCAGACCGGAGACGCCCGGCATCAGATTCTCTTCCGGCACGAAGACCTGATCCATCACGATCTCGCCGGTGATCGATGCCCGCAGGCCGACCTTGCCGTGAATCGCCGGTGCCGACAGACCCTTCCAGCCCTTCTCGAGGATGAAGCCGCGGATCTTCTCCTCGCCGTTTTCGTCGGCGAGCTTGCCCCACACGACGAAGACATCGGCGATCGGCGAGTTCGTGATCCACATCTTGCCGCCGCTCAGCTCGTAGCCGCCGGCGACCTTCTTGGCACGCGTCGTCATGCCGGCGGGATCCGATCCGTGGTTCGGTTCGGTCAGACCGAAGCAGCCGATCCACTCACCGCTCGCGAGCTTCGGCAAATACTTCTGCTTCTGCGCTTCGCTGCCAAATTCGTAGATGGGCACCATCACCAGCGACGACTGCACCGACATCATCGAGCGATAGCCCGAGTCCACGCGCTCCACTTCACGCGCGATCAGACCGTAAGCCACATAGTTCAGACCGGGGCCACCGTACTGTTCCGGAATCGTCGGGCCGAGCAGACCGATTTCGCCCATCTCGCGGAAGATCGCAGCGTCGGTGCGCTCATGACGAAACGCTTCGAGCACGCGCGGCGCGAGCTTGTCGTTTGCATAGGCGGCCGCAGCATCGCGGATCATGCGCTCGTCGGTGGTGAGCTGCGCGTCGAGCAACAGCGGATCTTCCCAATGAAACTGTGCATTGCCTGCCATGGCCCTTCTCCTCCATTCAACTTGACGGAAGTTCCGCAATGCGGAACAATGTTCTGAAATCGAAGTTAGTTTAACACTAAAGTTTTTTGCCCGGCAACGGCCAGTGCGTGCGCTGGCCGAAGCTGTTGATGATGACTGGGAGCGGAGTGCGCCATGGCTGTGATCAAAACTTCCCTATCTGCCTTTGCCGGTGCCCCGGCGCATGGTGTGCCGCCGTCGCATGACGAGCGCAAATTCGTGACGGCGCTCGCGCGGGGACTGGAGTTGTTGCGGGCCTTCGGGCCCGACGACGTGTTACTCGGCAACCGCGACTTTGCCGCCCGCACGGGTTTGCCCAAGGCGACCGTCAGCCGCCTGGCGTACACGCTGACCGAACTCGGCTATCTGCGTTACGACGCCGAACTGGGCAAATACGCGCTGGACGCAGGCGTGCTGGCCCTCGGTTACGCATTCCTCAACGGTACCGACATGCTCACGCTGGCGCGTCCGCACATGCGGGCGTTGGCCAAGGAAATGGGCTGCTCGATTTCACTCGGTTGTCGCGAAGGCCTCGACATGATGTATCTCGAGACGATTCGTAGCGACTCGGCGCATCTCACGCTGGGTTTGACTGCGGGGTCGCGTCTGTCGATGCTGACGAGTTCGATGGGGCGCGTCTATCTCGCGGCCATGACGCCGACTGAGCGCGAGACGATGCTCTCCGACTTGCATGACGCCTACGACGCGAATCCGGCGGCACTGCGCAATATGGGGTGGGAGGCGTTGCAGGCCGGGGTCGGCAAGGGCGTCGAATCGTACAAGCGGGAGGGGTGTTGTTACTCGTTCCGCGACTGGCATGAGGGGGTGAATGCCGTTGCGGTGCCGTTGCGCGACGTGCGGCAAAACCGGTGGCTCGCGATCAGTTGCAGCGGGCCGTCGTCGTCGATTCCCGATGCGGTTTTTCGCGAGGAGATCGGACCCCGGTTGAAACAGTTGGCCGCTCGGCTCAGCGGAAACGCTTAAGCGGTCGGTGGTCAATCGGCTTGGGGGTCGCCCGCAGCACTCCGACATCGTTTTAAGTCGCGCTGCGAGCGACCCCCAACCCGATTCGCAACCGTCGTCGATGCGACGACACCGAGCGCACTGCGGGCGGCAACGCATAGGGCATTCGATGGCGGTGATTGTCCGGCCCCTGACGTAGCGACTTAACGAGCATTGGAGCGGAGTCAGGGGCCGGGCAAGCGCCGCAGCCCCGGGCAGAGGAGAGGGTGAGGGCCGTCTCTATAAGATGGGTTACATCGGCGGACCGCAAAATGCCGAAACACTCAGCGCCGCAGCCCCGGGCATAAGAGACGGCGAAAACCGTCTCTACGTGAAGGTCCAAATCACAACAACGTCCGCACGTGCCACAACTCAGGGAACAGCACGACATCGAGCATCTTGCGCAGATAGGGCGCGCCGTTGGTGCCGCCGGTCCCTTGCTTGAAGCCGATGATGCGCTCGACGGTTGTCACGTGACGGAAGCGCCATTGACGGAACGCGTCTTCGAGATCGACCAGTTCTTCGGCCATCTCGTAGAGTTCCCAATGCTGCGAGGGGTTGCGATACACCTCCAGCCAAGCCGCTTCGACGGTCTTGTCGTGCGGCGTCGGCTTCGTCCAGTCGCGATCCAGCCGCTCCGGCGCAATCGCAAATCCGCGACGCGCGAGCAAGCGCACCACTTCATCGTAGAACGACGGCGCCTTGAGGGCCGCCTCGACCTGCTGGAACAGATCGGGACGATGCGAATGCGGCTGGAGCATCGCCACATTCTTGTTGCCCAGCATGAACTCCAGAATGCGGTACTGATACGACTGGAAGCCCGATGAGCTGCCCAGCGACGGACGCATCGACGAATACTCCGACGGCGTCATCGTCGCGAGCACGCTCCACGCCTGCACCAGTTGCTCGAGAATGCGCGACACGCGCGCGAGCATCTTGAACGCCGGCGGCAGTTCGTCGTTATGCACCGCTGTGCGCGCTGCCTGCAACTCATACAGCGCGAGCTTCATCCACAACTCGCTCGTCTGATGCTGAATGATGAACAGCATCTCGTTGTGATCGGTCGAGCGCGGATGCTGCGCATTCAGAATCGGATCGAGCGACAGGTAGTCGCCGTAGCTCATGCTCTTCGAGAAATCGAGCTGGGCGTCGTGCCACGCGTTGGCGTTCGCCGACGTCGATGCCGGTGCCTCGGTCTTCGGCGCACCGGCCGTCTCGTAGCTCTCGTCGCTCCGATGCCCGAACGGGCAACCACCCGACGATGCCTGAGCCGACGACGGCGAACCGTCTTCGCCGGTCGGTACGTGAGACGTGGGGGAAGTCTTGCTCATGCTGACTGCTCCTCGCTCAGGTCACCGTGCCACGACGATGAAACTCGGGCTTGTCCCAGGAACCCGTGCTCAGCACGTCGCGCAGAATTTCGACCGAATCCCAGACGTCGGCAAAGCTCGTGTACAGCGGCGTCATGCCGAAACGCATGATGCGCGGCTCGCGGTAGTCGCCGATGACGCCCCGCGCAATCAACGCCTGAATCACGGCAAACCCTTCCGGATGCTCGAAGCTCACCTGCGACCCACGCGCCGCATGGTCGCGCGGCGTGACCAGCGTCAACGGGAATTCGGCGCAACGCTCCTCCACCAGCTTGATGAACAGGTCGGTGAGTGCGAGCGACTTGCTGCGCAACGCCTGCATCGACGTCTGCGCAAAGATGTCCAGACCACATTGGACCAGCGAGAGCGAGACGATCGGCTGCGTGCCGCAAAGGTAACGGCCGATGCCGTCGTCCGGCGTGTATTCCGGCGTCATCGCGAACGGCGTGCGGTGACCCCACCAGCCCGACAGCGGCTGCCAGAACGTGTCCTGATGCTTCTTGTTGACCCATACGAACGCAGGCGCGCCCGGGCCGCCGTTCAGGTACTTGTACGTGCAACCCACGGCGTAGTCCGCGTTCGCGCCATTCAGGTCGACCGGCACGGCACCTGCCGAGTGACACAGATCCCACACCGCCAACGCGCCGGACGCATGAATCTGCGCCGTACGTGCCGCCATGTCGTACATCGCGCCGGTGCGGTAGTTCACGTGCGTGAGCAGGGCCACGGCGACGTCGTCGCCCAGCGCGCTTTGCAGTTCGTCCGGCGAGTCGATCAGACGCAGCGAGTAGCCGTCGTCGAGCAGACGTGTCAGGCCCTGCACGATGTACAGATCGGTCGGGAAGTTGCTGCGCTCGGAGACGACGACCTTGCGCTGCGGCGCGCGTGCGCGCTGTGCGTCGAGCGCCGCGGCCATCACCTTGAACAGGTTGCTCGACGTGGTGTCCGTCACCACGACTTCCCCCTTGCCCGCGCCGACGATCGGCGCCAGCGCATCACCCAGCGTGCGCGGCAGCGCGAACCAGTCGGCTTCGTTCCAGCTGCGAATGAGACCCACGCCCCATTCCGCGGTAATCACTTCCTGGGCACGCTTGGCCGATGCGATCGGACGCGCCCCCAGCGAGTTGCCATCGAGATAGATGACCCCCGGCGGCAGATCGAATTGGGCGCGTAGCGGAGCGAGCGGATCGGCCGAGTCGAGGGCCAGACAATCGTTGCGAGAAGACGTCATGGTTTGCGTTGGTAGGTGTGGATGTTGTAAAGGCAATCGAAGCAAAAAACGGTGTGCGATGACGCTCAGAGCGAACGCAGCACGGCGCGAACCGGGCTGGCGTCGAGTCGCATGAACTTGAGCGGCAGGGCAATGAGTTCGTAATCGGCAGGCTCGATGGCGTCGAGCACCAGCCCTTCGAGAATCGCCATGCGATGCGCGCGAATGCGGTGGTGCGCGTCCATCGTCTTGCTCTCCTGCGGATCGAGCGACGGCGTATCGATGCCCACGAGCTTCACGCCGTGCGAGGCAAGCAGATCGATGGTCTCGGGCGCAACCGCGCAGAAGGCGCTATCCCACTGCGCGACGGGGGCGTGCGCATAGGTGCGCAGCAGCACGCGCGACGGCACATCCTTCAGGTGCGCTTCGACCATCTCGGGCGTGACGACCGGCGCGGCGCCGAGGCAGTGAATCACCCGGCACGGCCCCAGATACGTCTGAAGATCGACTTCCCCGATGAACGCACCGGCATCGTCGTAGTGACGTGGGGCGTCGGCATGGGCGCCGGTGTGCGGCGACAACGTGATGCGCCCCACATTGACCGGGCAGCCCGGGCCGATCTGCCAGACGGCCTCCTCGGTGAACGGGGTGTCGCCCGGCCACACCGGCGTGCTGGCCGAGAGCGGCGCGCTGATATCCCACACGCGACGCTCGCGAGTCTGGGCGTGTGCGACGGTTTTGTCCGAGGCGTTCGAAACGTTCGAAGCGTTCATGCGCAAGCGTTTTGTGAAAGGAAAAGTCCCACATAGTGTAGGAAATTCCTTGCCGCAGGTGCTTGCGTATTCGAAGGGCGCGAAACGTCAGATTGAAACCTGGCAAACATTTTTGCCATTTTCGCGGTGGATTATTTTAATTTTCGCGAAATTGATCGAATTCGATGCGAGTTCGACAGAATTCGGACAGGGCGCTCAGGCAGGGGCGCGGGATAGCGTAGGAGCGCTGGGGCAAATCGCGTCTGCGACTACCGGCCCTGTGTCATCTGCTGGATGAGTTCGCGCAGCGAGTCCTTCAACTGCGCCGATTGCGTCTCGCCAAACCGCACAAGCACATGCGCTTCATGACGGCGTGCACTATCGAGCAGCGGCGTGACGTGAACGACGCCCGCCTCGGTCAGCGACACGAGCGACTGGCGCTTGTCGGTGGCACTCGCACCCCGCACGACATACCCCGCCGCCTCGAGCCGGTCGATGACCTTGGTGACCGTGGGCTGCTTGGCAAGCACGATGTCCGCGAGTTGATTGACGGTACGCGCCCGGGCGTCGGAGAGCGTAGCGAGCACGCGCCACTCCAGCACGCCCAGACCGGCGGCGGCGACTTCACGATGGAATTCGTCCGAGACGAGCGCGCTCGCGCGGGCGAGCAGATACGCCAGATAGTCGTCGACGAACGGCGCGCCCGCCACGGACATCGCGCGCCTCAGCCCAGCGACTGCGGCTTGTGGAAGCCGCCAGCGTGGAAGATCAGCGGCATGCGATCCGCCACTTCCTCATGCACACCGCAACGCTCGACTTCGCCCACGAAGATGACATGGTCGCCCTCGTCGTACCGGCTGCGGTTGTGGCATTCGAACCAGGCGAGCGCGCCGTCGAGCACCGGCGTACCCGACGCCGACAGCGTGTACGGCACGCCCGCGAACCGGTCGCCCTTCATCGTGGCGAAGCGCTTGCACAGGTCGAGTTGATCGGCCGCCAGCACATTCACCGCATAGTGCGAGTTTTCACGGAAGACAGGCATGCTGCCGGCTCGCGTGGCCAGACTCCACAAGATGAGTGGCGGCGTGAGCGACACCGAGTTGAACGAACTGGCGGTAATGCCGATGAGCGAGCCATCGTCGGCCCGCGTGGTGATGACGGTGACACCGGTGGCGAATTGACCGAGCGCACTGCGAAAAGCCGCGCTGTCGAAGTCCGGCGCTGTGGCGTGTTTGACGTTCACTTTCCCTGCACTCCCGTCCATTGCGTCCGGTAAATTTGATCGGGTTGATTTGTATGAATATTCATATACTATGGCACGAACAACAGATCGACAAGACGCGTGATGGCCAAACATGGCTCCCTTTCGGGGCGAGAAGGTCAGGCGCTCAGGAGACGATATGCTGATCGAGCGAATCGAGCATAAGTGGATCGACGTATTTGCCGAGACTTTGCGGCGCTGCGACATACGACCCGGTGACGTGGTGGCGATTGTAGCTGAAACCCAATCCCGGCCTGTCAACGTGGAATTAGCGCAACTGGCCGCCGAGTCGCTTGGCGCAAGGCCATTCCGGCTGGTCGTGCCCAGCCCGCGCGTGTCTGCACCGGTGCCCGTGCGCTCGACCGGCGCGAGCGACGCCCTGGGGCAACTCGCCCCCGTCGTGGCGGCCCTCAAGGCTGCGACCCTCGTTGTCGACTGCACAGTCGAAGGCTTGCTGCATGCCCCCGAATTGCCCGACATCCTGGGCGGCGGCGCGCGCGTGCTGATGGTCTCCAACGAACATCCCGAGATTCTGGAGCGCTGCGCGACCGACCCGGCGCTGGAGCCGAAGGTGCGTGCCGCGATCAAGCGCTTGCGCAGTGCAGCACAGATGCATGTGACGTCTGCCGCCGGTACCGATCTGCGCATCGGACTTCGCGACGCGCGCGTAGGCGGCGTGTGGGGCTGGTGTGCCAAGCCCGGGCAGGTCGCGCACTGGCCCGGCGGACTGGCGCTGGCCTTCCCCGCCGCGCACAGCGTGAGCGGCCAGCTCGTGCTCGCGCCGGGCGACATCAACCTCACCTTCAAACAGTATTTGCGCGATCGCATTGCGCTCACCGTCGAGGACGATTATGTCGTCGCCATCGACGGCGAGGGCGTCGACGTCGATCTCATGCGCGACTACTTTGCCGCCTGGGGCGATCGCGAGGCGTACGCCGTCTCGCACGTCGGCTTCGGTCTGAACCAGCGCGCGCGCTGGGATGCGCTCGCCTGCTACGACAAGCGCGACTGCAACGGTACGGAGCAGCGCGCCTTCGCAGGCAACTTCCTCTATTCGACGGGGGCCAACGAAGTCGCCGGTCGCCACACGCTGGGCCACTTCGATCTGCCGCTGCGCAAATGCACGATCTCGCTCGATGGCGACGTCGTCGTGCGCGACGGCGAACTGCAAGGCGAGTTCGCATGACGACGCCCGTTCCGCCAACATCATCCACGCAGTCCGGTCAGCCTGACGGTCCGGCCTGTCCAACCTATCGTGTTGCGGGCGAGGGTCCGCTCACGCTCGTGCTGCTGCACGGCATCGGCGGCAATCGTGATGTCTGGCCCGCTCAGTTCGCGACGTTCGTCGCGGCGGGCTATCGCGTGGTGGCCTGGGACATGCCGGGGTACGGCGAAAGCGCCATGCCCGCCGCGCCGACGATGGCGGCGCTCGCCGACAGCCTGCGCGCGTTGCTCGACCGTCTGACGTCGCTCGGCGCTTCGCGGTTCGTGCTCGTCGGTCACAGCATGGGCGGCATGGTCGTGCAGGAATTGATGTCACGCGGCGAGCCCTTCACCCACGATATTGCGGGCCTCGTGCTGTGTGGCACATCGCCCGCGTTCGGCAAGCCGGACGGCGATTTTCAGCGCGAATTCGTGCGCCAACGCACCGCGCCGCTCGATGCGGGCAAGACCCTGCGCGAGATGGCGCAGGCGATCGTGCCGGGCATGCTGGGCGAGCCCGACGACGTCACCCGTGAACAGGCGCAGGCGCTGGCCGTCGATGCCATGGGCGCACTCACGCCCGACGCCTACCGTGCGGCATTGCAGGCGCTCGTCGGCTTCGAGCAGCGTGCCGCGCTGACGCGTCTGTCCGTGCCGGTGCTGCTCATTGCCGGTGAGCACGACAACAACGCACCGCCGAAGGTGATGGCACGCATGGCCGAGGCCATTCCCGACGCACGTTACGTCTGTCTGCCCGGCGCGGGTCATCTCATGAATCTCACGCATCCGGCGGCATTCGACGCCGAGGTGCAAGCGTTCCTCTCGGCGCTCTAGCCACTGCCTACCCACATCAGGCACCCCAAGAACCTATCAGGAGACTACCGTGGCCTATCAGCCCCCTTCGATCGTCGGCGAGCACTACCCGCTCACGGACAAGCAGCGGCGCCTGCTGGCGCTGGCCGAACAGGTAGGACGCGAGTCCCTCGCGCCGCGCGCCGCTCGCTGGGATCGCGAAGCGTCGTTCCCGTTCGAGAACTACGACGACATGCGCGCGGCCGGCCTGCTCAAGCTATGCATTCCCGAAGCGGACGGCGGTCTGGGCGCCGACTTCGCCACGTACATGATGGTGTCCGCCGAGCTGGGGCGCCATTGCGGCGCGACGGCGCTCACGTTCAACATGCATACGTGCTCGATGATGTGGACGGGCATTCTGGCCGACGATCTCGACATGACCCCCGAGCAACGCGCCGAGCACGCGGGATATCGCAAGCATCACTTCGAGCGCGTGATCCAGGACGGTGCGATTTACGCGCAACCGTTCTCCGAGGGCAGCGCGGCCGCCGCAGGCAAGGCGCCGTTTGGCACCACCGCGACGAAGGTCGACGGCGGCTGGCTCATCAATGGCCGCAAGATCTTCGCGTCGCTCTCCGGTGCCGCGAACTACTACGGCGTGCTCTGCACGGAAGAGAAGCCCGAACTGTCAATGAAAGACACGTTCTACATCGCCGTGCCGGGCGACGCCCCGGGCGTGACCGTCACCGGCGACTGGGACCCGCTCGGCATGCGTGGCACCGTCTCGCGTACGCTGCTGTTCAAGGACGTGTTCGTTGCCGACGAACTGCAACTGATGCCGCGCGGTGTCTACTATCAGGCAGCGAGCCGCTGGCCTCACATGTTCATGACGCTCGCGCCGACGTACATGGGGATCGCGCAGGCCGCCTACGACTTCACCGTGCGCTATCTGCGCGGCGAAGCCGAAGGCATGGGCGCGCCGGTCAAGCGCCGTATGTATCCGACCAAGCAGATCGCCGTCGCGCAAATGCACATCATGCTGGAGCAGACGCGCGCGTTGTTCCTGCGCGCGTTGCAGGACGGTCGTGCCGATCCGGGCAAGCAAGCGCGTCTGCGCGCCTATGCGGCGCAGTACACGATCATGGAGAATGCGAATGAGTTGTGCCGCCTCGCGATTCGCACGTGTGGCGGACAGTCGATGCTCAAGACGCTGCCGCTCGAACGCATGTATCGCGACTCGCGCTGCGGTGCGCTGATGCTGCCGTGGACGGCGGAGCTGTGCCTCGACCGTATCGGGCGCGAAGCGCTCTATGAGCCGGGCGAGCGCGACGAGTAATCGCGGCGAACGCGTCGGGTCATCGGTGAGTGCTCGACGAGGTTATGCGTTGGCAAGTTGGTAAGTCGGCAAGTCGACGACAGATCGCAAGAAAATCGGCAGGTCAGTGGTTCAGCGAAACGGCGAGGCGACAAGCGCCTTGCCGTCTCTCTTGTCACGGAGAACAAGTTGACGCCTTTTGTAGAAGCGCTTGCCCGTCATGCGCGCGCCACGCCCGAGCGGCTGGCGCTGCGGTGCGGCGTGGGTGAGCAAGCCCGGACGACGGACTACGCCGCGCTATGGCGGCGCATCGAGCGCGTAGGCGGTCATCTGCGTGAGACATGGCGCATCGCCCCCGGCGATCGCGTCGCGTGCCTCGGTCTGAACGACGAACTGCAACTGGCGCTGCTGTTCGCCTGCGCGCGGGCCGGCGCCATCTTTCTGCCGCTCAATTTCCGTCTTGCCGTGCCCGAACTGGCCGCGATCGTGCGCCATGCGGGCGTGCGCGTGCTGTGGTTCGACGCGGCGCATCGTGACGCCGCGCGCCAGATCCGCGACACGCTGGAACAGGACGTCATCACCGATTTGCCGCCGCCCGCCATCGCGCCGATCGAAGGCCTGATCGCAGTACCGTCCGTCAAACCGGTCCATTACCCCGACGTCTCGCCCGACGCGCCTGTGCTGCTCGCGTATACCTCCGGCACGACGGGGGAGCCCAAAGGCGCGCTGCATACGCAGGCTGGATTGCTGGCCAATGCCGAGGCGAGCTGGTGGTCGCACGACATGCGCGCCGACGATCATGTGCTCTCGACGCTGCCGATGTTCCACGTCGGCGGTCTGTGCATTCAGACGCTCCCGGCGCTGTTGCGGGGCGCCAGCGTCACGCTGCACCCTCGCTTCGATCCGGCGGCGTGGCTCGCAGACGTCGCCCGACATCGCCCGACGCTGTCGCTGATGGTGCCCGCCACGATGCGCGCCGTACAGATGCACCCGATGTGGGCGACGACAGACGTCTCGTCGCTGCGTGGCGTGATGGCCGGATCGAGTGTCGTACCGATGTCTGCCATTGACGCCTTTCACGCGCGAGGCATTCCGCTGGGGCAGGTGTATGGCGCGACGGAAACCGGGCCGGTGTCGATCGCGCTGCGCTTCGGCGAAGCGAAGGCGCATCCCGGCGCGGTGGGACGTGCGTGTCCGGGCGTGGAAGTGCGTCTGGTCGATGCGGCAGGGCAGGACGTGCCGCCCGGCCACGTCGGCGAGATTCTGGTGCGTGCGCCGAACGTCATGCGCGAGTACTGGCGCGCGCCCGGTCACGTGTCGTTCGCAGACGGCTGGTTTCACTCGGGCGACCTCGCACGACTGCGCGAGGACGGCTGTTACGAGGTCGTTGGCCGCAGCAAGGACATGATCATCTCGGGCGGCGAGAACATTTACCCGGCGGAGATCGAGAACGCGCTGGTCGACTGCCCGGGCGTGATGGAAGCGTCGGTCGTGGGGGTGCCGGACGAGCGATGGGGTGAAGTGCCCGTTGCCGTGGTCGTGCCGACGGCGGACTCGCCCGCGACGCAGGCGTCGGTGCTCGACTTCCTCGGCACGCGCATTGCACGCTTCAAACTGCCGCGGCGCGTGGTCGTTTTCGACATCCTGCCCAAGAGCGCCCTTGGGAAAGTGCAAAAACCGATTCTCATCGAGTGGCTATCCGACGGCCCGGATTCGTAAATGTCTACCCGGATTCGCTAATCAGAATCTTTATTCAGTTTTTGCTTAATAACGCCGATCGCCTTGTCACACAAGGGACTCGGCGTTTTTTTATGCTCGGCTTACGCGGTGCATAAGGGAAAGTCCCTATGCGTAATCTCCCAATTTGTTACCATCCGCTGAGAATCGTATTTTTTACTTTGGGAATTGCATCGCAAGATAGCGCCCATGTCGTCATCGGCGGCACCGCCTGCCGGTTTTTTTGCTTTCTTTAGTTTTTGAAGACGATGGACACCACCGAAGCGCATTCGGTCTCCGAGCGCGTACTGCAAGTCCTTGTGACTGTGGCGCGTCATGGACGCCCGATCGCGGCACGCGAGATCGCCGCGCAAACGAGCCTGCCGCTCTCTACGGTTTACCGCCACCTCGTGCCGCTCAAGAAGTGGGGCCTGGTGCAAGAGCATGCCCATGAGGCGCTCTATGAACCGGGGCCGGTTGGCGTGCAATTGGCGTGGGGTTTCGACCACAACTCGCATCTAGTCACCCAGGCGCGTGAAGAGATCGACGCCCTCGTGCAGCGCACCGGGGAGACCGTCGGTCTGCTCGTCGCCGCGAACGGTCAGGTCGTCTGCCTCGACATGCACGAGAGCGAGCAGTCGCTGCGTTGCTCGTTCGCCAAGGGACGTGCGCACCCGCTGGTGCACGGCGCGTCGGCCAAGGCCTTGCTCTCCTTCCTTCCCCAGACCACCCGCGATAACCTGATCGGCCGCCAACTGGCGGGGCAGCCGGTTGCGCAGGAGCGTCTCGTTGCGCAGATCGAAGAGATTCGCAAGCAGCGGTATGCCGTGTCGGAGAGCGAAGTGGACTTCGGCGTGTGGGGCGTGTCGGCCCCGGTGTTTGCCGCGAAGGAACGTCTGGAAGGCACCATCACCCTGATGGCGCCGGCCGTGCGTGTGGCGCAGCGCCACGAGGAGCTGATCCGCCTGACGGTGGCGGCAGCTGAGCGTATTTCGAATCGATTGCAGTACTTTTAACCGGTTTTTCCGAACCGAGACTACACGAAGGAGTACCAGATGAAATTGCGTCACATCCTGTTCACGATGGCGCTGGCCGTCACCTGCTCGACCAAGGTTTTCGCTGCCGACGACGTGCTGCGTGTTGCCACCGACGCGACCTTCCCGCCGTTCGAATACGTGGAAAACGGTAAGCGTACCGGCTTCGACGTGGAAATGATCGAAGCGCTCGGCAAGGCCATGGGCAAGAAGATCGAGTGGACGGATATCGATTTCAAGGGCCTGATCCCGGCCGTGCTGTCCAAGCGTGTCGACGTGGCCGCTTCGGCGATCTACATCACCGACGAACGCCTGAAGGCCGTGAACTTCACGCATCCGTACTACACCGGCGGTCTGGCCATCATGGTCAAGGCTGACAACACCAGCATCAAGGAACCGGCCGATCTGAACGGCAAGAAGGTCTCGGTGCAGGTCGGTACGAAGTCGGTGCAGTTCCTGACGGAAAACTACCCGAAGGTCTCGCGCGTGGAAGTCGAGAAGAACGACCAGATGTTCGAACTCGTGAAGATCGGCCGTGCCGATGCGGCCGTGACCGGCAAGCCGGCTGCGCTGCTGTACGCGAAGGCCAATCCGGTCGTGAAGGTGCTCGACAAGACGCTGACCGTCGAGCGCTACGGCTTCGCCCTGCGTAAGGACGACAAGGCGCTGACCGAAGAGATGAACAAGGCGCTGGAAAAGGTGCGTGCCGACGGCACTTACGCCGCACTCGTCACCAAGTACTTCGGTTCGTCGAAGTAAGGTCTGACTCAGGTCTGACTAAGGTCTGACTAAGGTCTGACGTCAGGGTACGACGACGTGCGAACCGTCGCACCGATCCGGGGCGACCTCGCCCACGTCGTCACCCTGAGCACTACCCGGGCGGGCTGGCCGTCACCCTTCGCAGGGCGACGTCGCCCGCCCAAGCAATAAAGCATTAGCGCAGTAGAGCAACTGACGGAGTACGCATGGAACTCGATTTCTCGCCGGTGTGGGCAAACTGGACGGATCTGGCGCGTGGCGCGCTGGTGACCGTCGAAGTCACTGCCTGTGCCCTGGCACTGGGCTGTGTGCTGGGCTTGCTGGTCGGCATGGGCCGCCTCAACCCCGCTAACCGCATTCGCTACGGCATCTGTACCGCATACGTCACGTTCATTCGTGGCACGCCGCTGCTGGTGCAGCTCTTCATCCTGTTCTTTGGTCTGCCGCAGTTCAACATTCTGCTGCCCGCGTTCGTGTGCGGTGTGCTGGGGCTGGGCATCTACAGCGGTGCTTACGTCTCGGAAATCGTGCGCGGCGCAATCCAGTCGATCGAGCGCGGCCAGATGGAAGCCGCCCGCTCGCTGGGCATGCCGTACGGTCTGGCCATGCGCTCGGTGATTCTGCCGCAGGCTGTCGTGCGCATGATTCCGCCGCTGGGCAATGAATTCATCGCGCTGATCAAGAACTCTGCCCTCGTGTCGCTGCTGACGATTCACGACGTGATGCACGAAGGCCAGAAGATCATCAGCGTGTCGTATCGCTCGCTGGAAGTGTATCTGGCGATTGCTTTTGTTTATCTGATTCTGACCGGTGTCACCACGCTGTTGCTGCAGCGCGCCGAGAAGTCCCTGCGTGCCGGAGGTGCCGTGCAATGAGCGAAGTGAATCAAGCGGGCAAAGCCCCGATCCTGAAGATCGAAGGGCTGGGCAAGGCCTACGGCAGCCATCAGGTCCTGAAGGGCATCGATTTCGAAGTTCAGGCGCGTCAGGTCGTGGTGGTCATCGGCCCCAGCGGCTCGGGCAAGAGCACGTTCCTGCGTTGCTGCAACGGGCTGGAGACGGCCGAGCAGGGCACCATCGAGATCGTCGGCAAGAAGCTCGTCGATCACGGCAAGATGATGGGCGAGAACGCCTTGAACCAGTTGCGCACGGACGTGGGCATGGTGTTCCAGTCGTTCAACCTGTTTCCGCATCTGAGCGTGCTCGATAACGTGACGCTCGCGCCGAAGAAGCTGCGCGGCCTGAAGAGTGCCGATGCCGACAAGCTGGCCCGCGAACTGCTCGCCAAGGTCGGTCTCGCCGCGAAGGCCGACGTCTACCCGGGCACGCTCTCTGGCGGCCAGAAGCAGCGTGTGGCGATTGCCCGCGCGCTTGCCATGCAGCCGCAGGTCATGCTGTTCGACGAACCGACGTCTGCACTCGATCCGGAACTCGTCGGCGAAGTGCTGCAAGTGATGAAGGCACTCGCGAACGACGGGATGACCATGCTCGTCGTCACGCACGAAATGGGTTTCGCCCGTGAAGTCGCCGATGTGGTGGTCGTGATGGATCAGGGCCGGATCATCGAAGCCGGTTCGCCGGAGCAGATCTTCACCGCACCGCGCGAAGCGCGTACGCGCGAATTCCTGCAAGCCGTGATTTCGCGTTCGGCGTAATTCGTACAGCAGGCGTGAAGAGGTGATGACGTGACATTCGCGCGCGCCGAGAGCGTGCGATCCGCGGGTGACATGTGAGCAGTACGGTAATTCGGCAACGATCAGGCAAGGCAAGGCAGGAAAACGTATGACAATCGATCGAGCAGTCTGGCAAGGCCGTGTGGATACCGGCGAAACCGGTCACACGCTGCGTTTGCATCAGGTGCTGCGGGACTACGATGCGTGCGATGCATCTGAAGTCGCCGGTGGCGCCGTGGTGCTGGGCTTCTGCAGTGATGAGGGCGTGCGTCGCAACCATGGGCGTCAGGGGGCCGTGGCAGGTCCGGACATGCTGCGTCGGGCACTGGCGAGTCTGCCGGTGCAGGGCACGCCGGCGGTGTTCGACGGCGGCAACATCGTCTGTGCCGACGAGCGTCTCGAAGCGGCGCAAGCGGCGCTGGGGCATCGTGTGGCGGAAGTGCTGGCCGCGGGGGCGCGTCCGGTGGTGCTGGGCGGCGGACATGAAATCGCTTACGGCACGTTCCTCGGGGTGGCCGAACATTACGGCGACCGTCTGCGCGACGAGCCGATCCTGATTCTCAACTTCGACGCACACTTCGATCTTCGCGCCCAGCCGACCGCCAGCTCGGGTACGCCGTTCTGGCAGATCTCGCAGTTGCTCGCGGGGCGCCAGGCACCGTTTCAGTATGCTTGTCTCGGCGTGAGCCGCTACAGCAATACCGAAGCGCTGTTCGAGCGTGCGGCGTCGCTGAACGTCGACTACTGGCTCGACGACACGATGCTCGCGCACCGTCTGCCGGAAATGTGCGAGCGTCTGGAGAAGAAACTGGCGAAGGTGAGCCACGTTTATCTGACCATCGACATGGACGTGCTGCCGGGCGAGAAGGCGCCGGGCGTGTCGGCGCCGGCGGCACACGGCGTGGCGCTCGAAGTCGTCGAGGCGTTGATCGGTGTGGTGCGTCGTTCGGGCAAGCTGCGCGTGGCGGACATTGCCGAGTACAACCCGACGTACGACCGCGACGGCCTCACCGCACGTGTCGGCGCGCGTCTGCTGCATCCGCTGATCACGCAGTTGCAGGACTGACTCGCCGTTATCGGTGGCGCTTGTGCTGACGCCCGATTCGACGGTGCAAGCCGGTATGGGCGGCGAACACAAGGCGCAGCCGTAGCGTGGCAGGGCGACTGAGCGGCCTGAAAGGTTATTTGCGCCATTCGCGAGACTTCTGCGCGACAATAGGGCGGGCGATCGAACCATCGATCGCCCGCCCTATTTGTTTGGTGCAGTGCGACACGGCCGGGCGCACAACCGCTCACTGACGCGCACGCACGAACGCAGTCGACAAGCGAGGTCAAGATGACAGAGCAGACGAACTCTCCGAGCGATACCCGTACCGAAGTCGCCACGCTGGCTGGTGGTTGTTTCTGGTGCCTCGAAGCTTGCTATCAGCAACTGGACGGCGTGAAGTCCGTCGTCTCGGGCTACGAAGGCGGGCACGTCGATAACCCCACGTACGAGCAGGTTTGCGAGGGTGATACGGGTCACGCCGAAGTGGTACAGGTGACCTACGATCCGGACGTCGTCACGTTCGAGGAAATTCTGATCGTGTTCTTCCAGATCCACGATCCGACCACGCTCAATCGTCAGGGCAACGACATCGGCACCCAATACCGCTCGGCGATCTTCTATCACAACGACGTGCAAAAGACGGCTGCCGATCATCTCATCGCCGAGCTGATGGCCGAGATGACGTATCAGCACCCCATCGTCACGCAGGTCGTGCCCGTGCAAACGTTCTGGCCGGCCGAGGCTTATCACCAGAACTATTTCCGCCAACATCCCGACCAGGGCTATTGCGCTTACGTCGTCGCACCGAAGCTCAAGAAATTCCGCGAGAAGTTCGCCCGCCGCCTCAAGCCGGCGGCGTGAGTTCCTGACCGACGCCCGTTATCTTATCCGGCGTCATCCTGCGTCATCCCGCGATCGACCGGCCGCCCAGGCGGCCAGTCAAAGCAGCGTGCAGTTGTAGAGCGCGTCGTGGTGCGGCGAAAGCGGATAGGGGGGCGGCGTGGGCTTCGATGCCTTACGCCGCATTCGTTGCGCCTCCGAGTCGTGCGAAATCGGAATTCTTCCCTTTGGCTTGCTTCGCATCCGCGAGGGTTCGCGGCGCTGCCGGCATTGTTCGAGATGCTCGATGAATGTGCCGATACGTGGCGCTTCGGCTTCTGGCGGGCGAGACGTAACGCTCGCACTGAAGGTGCGGTGACGTCTACGTTCATCGAGACGTTGATGATCGTCCGAGGACGCCTGACGACGCTCGCTATCGGGCATCGCTTGCCACGTCGACACGCCCGCCGCGCTGTAGTGGAAATCTAGAATCCGTTTGTGATCGTGGGCGACTTGCGCGGCGTGGGGGCTTTCGCCGTCGAGATACGACAATTCGCGCCCGCCAGCCGCATGCAGCGCGAGATCACCCGGCGCATCGAGATCCGCGAGGTCGGGCAGCTTGCTGCGGCCGATCGCCACGATGCGCGAGCCCACGTCGTAGCGAAGGGCGGCGAGTGTCCCCGGCAAGTATTGGGGTTCGTCGCGCAGCAATGACGGCAGACCCAGCGCCTTGAGTCTCGCTTCGAGCAACGCATCGCCCCCTTGCGGGTGAAGTGCCAGTGCGGTGGCCACCGAATTCCGCAGTTCTGCATTGCGCGTATAGCGTCGTGACGGACACCCCTCCTGCGGCGTGACCAGCGCTGTGAGCACATGGTGTGTGTATTCATTCACATGCACGGCACGGCAGCCGTTGTCCTTCGGCGCCGCATGCGCTTTCGATCTCCACGAATCCATTCGGATGGCGTGCCCTTCGGGCAAACGATTTCTGATGCTTGTAAATGTCGTTGCGGGACGAGAGGTGGCCGGTGCTTCCCCCGCCTTGACTTGCCAGTCCGACAGTTGCGGCCAGTAACCCGGCAGCGGTTGCGATGGTACGTGCATGGGTGCGCTCCTTCAGGTCAAAGAATCGAGCACGTCAGGCCATTCTGCCTGGCGTCGAGCGGCGATAGCGCCTGCTGACGTGACGCGCTGTGGCGTGTAGCGCGACCCGATGTGTCGCGATGACGACAGCGTGCGAGTTCCGCGAGTGCGCGCTCGAAGTATTCGCCGACAGGAATCGGCCGGCATTCGAAAGTCGGACGGAACGACGCGAAGGGCGACACCGGCATGGAGGCGACGGGGTCGAACTGAGGTCTCCCGGGCAGTTGGTTCCTGATTTCCTGCATATCGATGACGACCTCATGTCGCTGGCCATCGGCCTCGATAGGTACCGACGGGGTGTTCGCCCGTGTTTGCGGAATTGCCAAAGCGAGGAACGGCATAGTTCATGCTCCCTTGAAAAGAGTGGAATGGCGATGAAGCGATAAGGGGGGCATCGAGGCTATGTCGGGGATCGGCAGCTCAACCGACGACGCTGACCGGCGCCCCTGCCGTCTCGGCAAACAGGATCAGACACGGCTCGCCTACGTCCGCTGCGTGTCCATAGGCGGCGTCGAGATGGTCGAAATAGAACGCTTCCGAGGGGTTTTCCACCTGCTGGGTGACGATGGCGAACCGGTGGTGATCGAAACGGATGTCGAGAAACGTCAGACTCGTGTGGAACCAGACGACATACCCGGCGAAGGGCAGCGTTGCTGGAAGTTCGGGACGCGCGGCAGTGGCCGTTTCGATACCCGTTCTCATCGCGTCCGTGATCTTTCCGTCAGTTGCGCTCTGTGCGTTCAGCCAGCGACGGTATTCCTCGCGCGCAGGGCGATGTTTCATTGACGTGCCTCCAGAGAATTGACGACGACGCTGTCCGAAGCGTCGAGCGATGGTGCGGCCGTTGTTCGAGAGCGGTTTTCGCGAATGCACCGGGAATTGCCGAATTTGCATCGATCCACACCGATGGCGATGGAAAGATGATGCACGGGCAGGCCGAGAATCGGGTTGAGGTGCGTCCGAAAGCGGTATCGGACAACGCCTTGGTTTGGGGATTGAGAGGGGGAAGGTGGGCCAGGAAATCGATGGTTGAATTATTTGATCGATGGCATTGAGTGTTTGTGGCTGGTAAATTCGTTGCTCGATCAAAGGTTGCGGATTGGCCCCTGGCAAGGGGTTTCGGGGGCTTTGGTCCGGAAATGCGCGCCACGCATGAACGTTCATATATTCATTATTTTTCGCATAAAATGACCGCTCTCCTTCATGAAGTCTTCAGGTAGTCCGCCGTGCGCCCCCTGCCTTTCCGCGATGCGTTGATGGCCATGATCGGCATCGCGCTCGTCAATATGCTGGTCGCCCTCGACCAGACCGTCGTCAGTACCGCCCTGCCTTCCATCGTCGCCGAACTCAAAGGTTTCGAGTATTACGCCTGGATCGCGAGCATATATTTGCTGGCATCCGTCGTGACCGTGCCGGTGTTCGGACGTCTTGGCGATTACTTCGGCCGTCGCCGTTTCGTGATCGCGTCGGTCCTGACATTTACTTTCGCCTCGCTGCTGTGCGGTCTGGCACCCAACATGCCGTTCCTCGTCTTCGCGCGAGGTTTGCAAGGCATCGGTGGGGGCATGATGGTCGGCACGGCCTTCGCGTCGGTGCCCGACCTCTTTCCGGACGCCCGCTCGCGCGTGCGCTGGCAGGTCGTGATCACGACGGCGTACGGTATCGGCACCGCCGCCGGCCCGTCGCTGGGCGGTCTGCTCTCGGAACACTTCGGCTGGCGTTCGACGTTCTTCGTCAATCTGCCTGTCGGTCTGGCGGCGCTCTACTTCGTGTGGCGCTATTTGCCGAAATTCCCGCCCGCGCACAAGGGCGACGTTCGCGTCGACTGGCGCGGCGCGTTGTGGATCGCCGTCGTGCTCGGCGGTTTTCAGGTCTTCATCGAGAACGTGCCGTCGCACGGTGCGTCGCTCGGCAATCTCGCGCTGATCGTGGCGGTCGCCGTCGGTTTCTGGGCATTGCTGCGTACCGAGCGCAGCGCTACGCATCCGATCGTGCCGCTGGACATGTTCCGTCACCCGCAACTCGTGGTGCTGTTCACGCTGTCGGTCCTGATCGGCTTCGTGATGTACTCCCTGATCTTCTTCGCGCCGTTGTTGCTGCAAGGCGGTTTTGGTCTGAGCCCGCAGGCGGCCGGACTGATTGCCACGCCGATTGCCGCATGTATCGCGCTGGGCAGCTTCATCAACACACCGGTTGTCGTGCGTCTGGCGCGTCCCACGAACATGCTGGTGATCGGATTCTGTCTGCTGGCGGTCGCCTCGGCTGGCGTCGGTCTGTCGCATAGCGACACGCCGCACGGGCTGCTCGCGATGGCGATGGCCTGCGCCGGTATCGGCATCGGTTTCATCCTGAACAACATGAACGTGTTCGGGCAGGAAATCGCCGGACGCGAGCGCTTCGGCATCACCACCGCATTGCTGCAATCGACGCGCATGGTCGGCGGCATGCTGGGCACGACCATCGTGGGCACGCTGGTCAATCACTGGTACGCCCGAGGTGTCGCCGGTGCGGTGTCGGCCTATGACGGCACGCTCGCCGCGCATGCGGTGGCCCGGGCGCTCGATCCGCGCATTCTGATCGACCCGGCACTGCGAACGGACCTGCTCACGGATTTGCGCGCAATGGGTATCGATGGCGCGCCGCTGGTCGAGACGGCTCGTCAGACGCTCGTGAGCGCCGTCCATGCCGGGGTGCTGCTGACCGGGCTCGCCGCTATCGTTGCAGCATTGCTCGTACGTCGCATCCGGCAGATTCAATTTCCCAAGCGCGTCGACCGTACTGTCGTAGTCGCGCCGGAATAATCCGATTGCCGCTCGGCGCTGTCCGACGCGGCATTGCCGGATGGCGCAAAATCGGCCGCTAGCAGGGCAAAACGGCCGTGAAATGCCGGGCTGGGCCCGACCTCGTTTACAATGCGCGGTGTTTGCCGGGTGAGCCGGCATCACCGAATTTTGTGAACGAGGTTTCCATGATCATCAAGCCACGCGTGCGCGGCTTCATCTGCGTCACCACCCATCCCGTCGGCTGCGAAGCCAACGTCAAGCAACAGATCGAATACGTGAAGGCGCAAGGCCCCATCGCGAACGGCCCGAAGAAGGTGCTCGTGATCGGTGCATCGACCGGCTACGGCCTCGCTGCACGTATTACGTCCGCCTTCGGCAGCGACGCCGCCACGCTCGGGGTGTTCTTCGAGCGTCCGGGTACCGATACCAAACCGGCCACGCCGGGCTGGTACAACACGGCCGCCTTCGACAAGTTCGCCACGGAAAAGGGCCTGTACGCGAAGAGCATCAACGGCGACGCCTTCTCCCGCGAAATCAAGGCCAAGACCATCGAGACGATCAAGAACGATCTCGGTCAGGTCGATCTGGTCGTGTACAGCCTGGCCGCGCCGCGCCGCACGCATCCGGAAACCGGTCAGGTGTTCAACTCGGTGCTCAAGCCGGTTGGCAAGTCGGTGACGCTGCGCGGCATCGACACGGACAAGGAAGTCGTGAAGGAATCGGTGTTCGAGCCTGCCACGCAGGAAGAAATCGAGAACACGGTGGCCGTCATGGGCGGTGAAGACTGGCAGATGTGGATCGATGCGCTGGCTGAAGCCGGCGTGCTCGCCCCGGGCGCCAAGACGACCGCGTTCACGTATCTCGGCGAGAAGATCACGCACGACATCTATTGGAACGGTTCCATTGGCGCGGCCAAGAAGGATCTGGACGAGAAGGTGCTGGGCATTCGCGCCAAGCTGGGTGCGACTGGCGGCGACGCGCGCGTTGCCGTGCTCAAGGCATTGGTCACGCAGGCCAGCTCGGCCATTCCGATGATGCCGCTCTACCTCTCGCTGCTGTTCAAGGTCATGAAGGCCAAGGGCACCCACGAAGGTTGCATCGAGCAGATCTATGGCCTGTACAAGGACAGCCTGTACAGCGCATCGCCGTTACTCGACGAAGAAGGCCGCGTGCGCACCGACCAGAAGGAGCTCGCAGCGGACGTGCAGGGCGAAGTGTCGGCGCTGTGGGACAAGGTGACGAATGAGAACCTGTACGAACTGACGGACTTCGCGGGCTACAAGCACGAATTCCTGCGTCTGTTCGGTTTCGAGATCGAAGGCGTCGATTACGAGGCTGATGTGTACCCGGACGTCGCGATTACGCACCTCGTCGCGTAAGTGCTACGTCGTTCTACCCGTTAGCGATCGATAGTGAGCGATGGCCTGAGTTCGGCATGACTGCCGGCTCAGGCCATTGTCGTTTCTGAGGGAATCGCTTTCGCGCTGAGGGCGACGTCAGGCGTCCGGCGTGCTCTCGGAGGTCTCGGAGGTCTCGGAGGTCTCGGACGGGGGCGCCGCCTGCGACATCTCGAAGATCCGCTCGGCCAGCGCCTGACATGACAGCGGAGACGAACCTTCCGCCTTGTTGTTGACGATCACATAGACGGGCTGCCCCGCGAGCGCATAGTGTGTGGCGAGTGCGGCAAGCACGTCGCGCGTTGTCGGATCGGGATCGACGATCTTGTCGAATGGCGCGTACTTCGCTTTCGCCTGTTCGTACTTGTGTGCGCTGTTCAGATTCCACCGGACCACCAGCGGGCCGGCGTTCATCTCATCGAGCAGGGCGAGGGCGGCGGCCTGACGCTCAACATGCGGCATGCGCGCGTGCAGGCCAATGCAGTAGCGCACGCCTAGCTGTCCCAGCGCGCGCATGAGGCGTGGGGTCAGCAATGCGCCGTCGCGAATCTCGAGTGCGTAACACGGCCCCGGTGACGGCGTGCCGTCAGGCGCTATCTCACCTTCGGGCAGCGGTGGCAGGGCGGCGAAGAACGCTTCGATGCGTTGAATCAGTGCGGGCACGTCGCGCAGGAGTTCGACCGGCAACGGCGACACCTGAAACACCAGCACGCCAGCCTTGGGGCCGAGTCCGGTAAGGCAGGGCGCCACGAATTGTTCGTTGGCGATGCGCGCGTCGAGAAAGCAGGGATTGGCACTCAGGCCTTCGCCCTTGTCGCCCCGTACGACGGCATCCGTGACAACGCTCGGCGCCTTGACGAGAAAGCGGAAGTCCTTCGGCACCTGCTCGGCGTACTTCTGATACTCCATGATCGACATCGGTTTGTAGAACGACCGGTCGATGCCGACGCAACGCAGCACAGGGTGACGCGCGTATGCCGGGAGTCCCTGACGTGAGAGTTTGGTATCGCTGTAATCGTCGTCCCAGACAATGCCTTTCCAGCCGGGGAACGACCATGACGAGGTGCCGAGGCGGATGTTGCCGGGCAAGTGCTTGCCCAGTGTGTGCATGGCGGGAGGACTGTCGGCAGCACCGACGCCGCCACGGCGGCGAGGGGATTCGGTGCTGTCGGCGGCATCGGGCGATGCCGCACGATGGTCGTCGACCTGCCCGGCGCGCTTGCCTGGCGAAAGATCCTCAGGCGGCGCGCCGAACAGATCGAACTGGCTCATCGGTTTTCGTACATGTAACGGCGCGACCAGGGCAGATTCCTGGCCGATTGCCCGGCCTTGCGGCAAACGATTTGATAGATCGACACGTGATCGTGCTCGAACGCATATGCGCAACCGGCAAGATACACACGCCAGACCCGGAAGCGCTCTTCGCCGGCCAGCTCACGCAGGCGCGGAGCGTTAGCTTCGAAGCGTTCCGACCAGAGCGTGAGTGTACGCGCATAGTGACGCCGCAGGCTTTCCACGTCGCTCGCCTCCAGCCCGCCGCGCTGCATCGTTTCGAGCGCCAGGCTGATGTGCGGCAGCTCGCCGTTCGGGAAGACGTACTTGTCGATGAATTCGCCGCCGCCCATTGCCGTCTCGCCGCTATCCGGATCGGTCGACGTGATGCCGTGGTTCATGGCGACGCCGTCGTCTTTGAGCAACGACGAAATCTTCGCGAAGTAGTCTTTGAGATTCTTGCGCCCGACGTGCTCGAACATGCCCACGCTCGTGATGCGGTCGAACTGACCTTCCACGTCGCGATAATCCTGAATGCGGATTTCGATCTGATCTTCCAGACCGAGCTTCTTCACGCGTTCGGTCGCCAGATCGAACTGGTTCTGCGAGAGCGTCACACCGATACACTTCGCACCGAACTTCTGGGCGGCACGAATCACCAGCGCGCCCCATCCGCAGCCGATGTCGAGCAGTGTCTGCCCCGGCTGAAGCTGGATCTTGGTGAGGATGTGATCGATCTTCTTCTCCTGCGCCGTGTCGAGGTCTTCGTCGCCATTTTCGAAGTAGGCACACGAATAGACCATGTTCTTGTCCAGCCAGAGCTGGTAGAACTCGTTCGACACGTCGTAGTGAAACTCGATCGAGCGTTTGTCGGACTTCTTGCTGTGATTGAAGTGACGTACGGCACGCTCCAGCGGGCCGATAGTCGTGAGACTGCTACCGGCGAGCGCGTAGCTCATGTCGATGACGTCGGTCAGCCTGCCCTCGACGTCGATTTCACCCTTCACATAGGCCTCGCCGAGATTGTCGAGGCTGGGACTCAGTAGACGCGTCATGGCCGCAGGGCCATTGATGCGCAACGTTACGCTGGGATTGTCGAAGGCACCGAAATCGTATTGCTGTCCGTTCCAAAGCGCGAGGCGGATGGGCAGATTCGAAGATGTCTTGACGCCGCTTACCCAGTTTTCGAGTTTTTTCTCCCACAACATGGATGTGCTCCAAGTGTCACCAAAAAAACTTCAATCCGTACCGTCGGCACGGTGACGTCTCCTCGTCAAACGGGCGGGCAGGCGTACCGCGTCGGCGTAGCCGACACAACAACGTTCAGGGGGACAGGCGCGCCACGCGCCACGTTCCATCGGCAAGCCGGAAAAATTTGATGCGATCGTGCAGGCGCGATTCGCGGCCCTGCCAGAACTCGATGGTCTCCGGCACGAGCCGGTAACCACCCCAGTGCGGCGGGCGCGGCGGGGCGTCGCCGAACTGGCGCCGAAAATCCGCTTCGCGTTGCTCGATGATGGTCCTGTCGGCCACTTCGGCGCTCTGCACCGAGGCCCAGGCGCCCAGACGGGAGCCCACCGGGCGCGAGTGATAGTACGCGTCGCTTTCTTCTGCACTCACCTTCTCGACACGTCCCTCGATACGCACCTGACGCTCAAGCTCGATCCAGTGAAACAGCAGACAGCCGTACGGCGTCGCCGCCAATTCCTGCCCCTTGCGCGACTCGTAGTTCGTGAAGAACGTGAAGCCGCGTTCGTCGGCGCCCTTGATCAGCACGATGCGCGCATCCGGGCGGCCATCCGGTGTCACGGTGGCGAGCGTCATGGCGTTCGGTTCGGCCAGTTGGGCCGCGAGCGCTTGCTCAAACCAGAGTCGGAATTGGTCGAACGGGCTGGACGCCACGTCGGTCTCGGAAAGAGAGCCGAGGGCGTAGTTCTTGCGCAGGTCCGCGAGAGAAAGCGTCTGTGTCACGACGATCGTAGCCGGTCTATGGCGGTTGGGGGTTGCGACACAGTATAGCGAAGAGTCGGCAAATGTGTGCACGTGACGATTTGCCGCGTCGCGTGAATATCAACCCCCCGAATGCCCCGTGGAATGGGCGTCTCGCGCTATGTGCTTGATATTTAATGAGTGAAGTAATTGCGCCGGGTCGCCGTAGATGTCCCGAAAATCGTTCGCGACGACGGCGGCAAATCCATCTCGTTGGCATGGGCATTGCTTCGCGCGTCGGATGGCATATCGCATGCAATGGCTGACGCGCTGGCTCGATCGCGGCACCGTCGACCGATCCGGGGTCCGCGTTAGCGGCGGCGGGCGGACCGGATCAAGGCTTGTCGCGTCCGGCGTCGATGCCGGCGGCGGCGGGTTGGTTCGTGCGCGTCCTGTTGTCTGTCTTGTTGGCCTTGGCGGCGCCGTCGGCGCCGGGAACGGCTTTGACGTTCGCCGGATTGCGGCTGGGCGGATGTTGCAGCTTGGCGAGCAGTTCGCCGCATGGGCTGTCCTTGCCAGGGCCGAGTTCGAGCAACGGGATCAGCGCCGTGTACGGCGCGAGCACGCCCAGCGCGATCGCGCCGCCTGCGCGCGCGACGAGCGTCGGCACGTTCACCCCGACGTCCGGATGCTTGAACGTGCCGCGTACATACAGCGGCGAGCGCAGCGACAGCAGGCCGAAGTGCTTCGGTTCCGGACGGATCGTCAGGTTGAAGTGTTCGCGCTTGAGATCGACCTGACCGGTGACGCCAATGCTCGTATCGTCGGTGTCGATCACGAACGTACGGGCGTCCATGACACCGTCGCGCACGGCGAAGTCGGCCGCCGCGCAACGCATCTCGATCTGCTTGTCGCCGAAGAGCTTGGTCAGCACGATGTTGCCCACGTTGAGCCCCATGTATTGCAGCAACAACTTGCTCACCGACCCACGGTCGATCAGCGTCTTGATCTCGCCGTTGGACGAGCCGGCCAGCGCCGCAATGGAGTTGCCGGTCGCGGTGAGCGCGGCGTCGCCGTTGACTTCGCCCACGCTCGTCTTCATCAGGTCGACGTCGGGCAACAACTGCTTCATCTTCAGATGCCGCAGCGACACCTGCGAGTCCACCTTCATCGGCTCGGCTTGTCCGTTGAGCACGAGTGTGGACGTGATGCGACCGCCCGCCACGCCGAACTCCAGCGGACGCAGCGACAGTACGCCATCGTCCAGCACGAGATGCGTCACGAGGTTGTCGATCGGCAGGCTCTTGTCCTTGATGATCTTGCGGCCGGTGAATTGCACGTCGGCATCGATGGCGCGCCAGCGGTCGGTCTTGAACGGATCGACCGGCAGCACCTTGTCGGACGGCGGCGCTTTCGGCTTGCCCGACAGGTCGCTGCCGCCGGACGGGTTCTGTCCGCCGATCGCCGGACCGAGATCGACCAGCCGCAATTGATTGGACACCACCGCGCCTTGCAGGATGTTGCGCGGCTCGCGCTGACGGAACACGAGCGTGCCGGACAGATCGCTCTGTCCGACCTTGCCCTGGAAGCGCTCGTAGCGCCACACGCCGGCCGTGTGCAGCAAATGGCCGTTGGTTTCGTAGGCGGGCGTTTCCGGCAGCAGCACGCCGGTGATCGGATACAGATCGGCCATCGTCGGCCCCGCCAGCTTCAGATGCATGTCGAGTGCCGAGAGCGTGGCCGGATTCGTGAACGTGCCTTTCGCGGCGATCAAGGTGCGTCCGATGCGCACGCTGGCGTCGAGCGGATAGGGCTCGCCAGTGTCTTCGAGTGAAAGCACATCCCCGCCGCGCGCCTTGCCGGTGACAGCGACCTTGCGGAAGGTGCCCTTCAAAGAGACGCCGATGCCGTACGGTGCCTGACCGTCGATGGTGGCGATGTTGGCCGTCAGGTCGAGCTGCTGCGGCACGATGTTGGCGCGTATCACGCCGTCTTCGAGAATCAGGCGGCCGATGCGGAGCTTCCACGGCGAAGGCTTGCCGTCGCCCTTCGCAAAGGTCCAGTTGTTCTGACCGTCGGCCTGTTGTTCGACGATGACCTTCGGGGCGGACAGCGCGACTTCGGGCAGCACCACGTGCTTCTCGAGTAGCGGCAGCCATTCGAGCGAGAACGTGAGGCGGCCGACGGAGATCATGTTCGGCGTCTGACTCCACGCGACATTGCCTAACACGATATCATTCGCGATCAGGCGAGGCCTCGGCAGCCAGCGCCCCAGACCCGGGGCCTGTGCATTCGGCGCCAACCAGTGCAGCGAGAGGTCGCCCCGGATTGCGAAGGGGCGCCCGGTCGCGGTGCTCACCTCCCGGTTAATGAAGGGCCGGGCGTAGTTCCAGTCAAACCACGTGATGAACGCCGCGAATGCCAGCACGATGGCGACCATCGTGATCGCCAGCCATTTCAAGGACGTTACCCATCGCATCATGAACAGTACCCCGTCGATCGTTGTTGCTCCGGTGCCCGCTGCGCCACCGGAGGTGGATTTTGACGCGAATCGCCGTTTCGGCGGCCTCGCGCGTTTGTATGGTGACGACGGTCTCGCGCGTCTACGCGACGCTCACGTGGCCGTCATCGGTATCGGCGGTGTCGGCTCGTGGGTGGCCGAAGCGCTGGCGCGTAGCGCCGTGGGTCGACTCACGCTCATCGATCTCGATAACGTCGCCGAAAGCAATACCAATCGTCAGGTGCATGCACTCGATGGCAACTACGGAAAACCGAAAGTCGCCGCGATGGCCGAACGCATCGTGGCCATCAATCCTGCTTGCCAGCTTACGCTCGTCGAGGACTTCGTAGAGCTCGAAAATCTCGACGCCATGTTGGGCGGTGGCTTCGATTGGGTGATCGATGCCATCGACAGCGTGCGGGTGAAGACGGCGCTCATCGCGTGGTGCGTGGCGCATAAGCAGCGTCTGATCACCGTGGGCGGCGCCGGCGGTCAGATCGATCCGACACGGATTCGCATCGACGATCTCGCCCGCACGATCCAGGACCCGCTGCTTGCGAAAGTGCGTGCGCAATTACGCAAGCAACACGGTTTTGTCCGTGGCCCGAAAGCCAAGTTCAACGTGCCCGCCGTGTACTCGGACGAGCCGTTGCAGTATCCGGAAGCCGTGTGCGCGCCGGGCGAATCGCCCGATGCCGCTGTGGGGCCGCAGGGCCTTAACTGTGCCGGCTTCGGGTCGAGCATGTGTGTCACAGCGACATTCGGCATGGCAGCCGCTGCTCACGTTCTGAAGCAAGTCACGAAGGTCGGGCGCTGAACGGCGCGCGCGAGGGCACTGGCGTGCCCGAGATTTTCGCAAGCCTCACGCCTCGCGTCTGTAACCAAAAGTTACGAAACGAGCGGGGTTGGGCTACGGCGAAGGACGCGAGACCTCTCGATAGGTCTCTCGATGCGTAAAAGAAAACGGCCCGGGGCGAATGAACCGCCCTGGGCCGATTTATATGCTGCCTCGCAGCATCGATGCGACGTTGATTCGTTGTGCATAACGAAACAACGGAAACAACCAGAACAACGCGTGGATGCAAAAATCTCAGCGAGCGCGCGAGACCTGCCTATCTGCCTATCGTCAGCGCAGTTCGCGACGCAGCACCTTGCCGACCGGCGTCTTCGGCAATTCGGTGCGGAACTCGATGACGTGCGGCACCTTGTAGTTAGTCAGATGCTGACGGCAGAAGTCGATGATGGCCTTCTCGCTCAGATCCGCCGACTTCTTGACGATCACGGCCTTGACCGCTTCGCCGGTGCGCTCGCTCGGTACGCCGACCACGGCCGACTCCAGCACGCCCGGACACATCGCCAGCACGCTTTCGACTTCGTTCGGATAGACGTTGAAGCCCGAGACGATGATCATGTCCTTCTTGCGATCGGTGATGCGGACATACCCCTTGTCATCCATCGTGCCGATGTCGCCGGTGCGCAGCCAGCCGTCCGGGGTAATGGTCTTGGCGGTCTCATCGGGGCGATTCCAGTAGCCCTTCATGACCTGCGGGCCACGCACGCAGATTTCGCCTTCCTGACCGAAGTCGAGCGCCTCGTTGGCGTCGTTGCGGATGCTGACTTCCGTCGACGAGATCGGCAGACCGATCGACCCGTTGAACTCGCTGCCGAGCGGGTTGATGCATACGGCAGGCGATGTCTCGGTGAGCCCATAAGCCTCGATCAGCGGATGCCCCGTGACCTTCTGCCAGCGCTCGGCGACGGCGCGTTGCACGGCGGCCCCGCCGCCAAGCGCGCACTTCAGTTCGCTGAAGTCGAGCTGATCGAAGCCCGGCGTATTGAGCAAGCCGTTGAAGAGGGTATTCACGCCGGTCATGAACGTGAATTTCCACTTGCCCAGTTCCTTCACGAAGCCCGGCATGTCGCGCGGGTTGGTGATGAGCAGATTGAGCGCACCGAGCTGGAGGAAGACCAGACAGTTCGCCGTCAGACAGAAGATGTGATACAGCGGCAGGGCGGTGACGATGATCTCCTTGCCTTCTTCCAGACCGGAGCCGATCCACGCGCGTGCCTGCAGCATGTTGGCGATCATGTTGTGATGCGTGAGCATCGCGCCCTTGGCCACACCGGTCGTGCCGCCGGTGTATTGCAGGAACGCGATGTCGTCATGACCGAGCTGCGCTTCCTGCAACTTGGCGCGTGCCCCCTGCGCCATGGCGGTGCGGAACGGCACGGCATGAGGAATGCTCCACTCGGGCACCATCTTCTTCACGTGACGCACGACGTAGTTCACGATCCAGCGCTTGGGTGCCGGCACGAGGTCACCGATGGCGGTGGTGATGACGTGCTTGACCGGCGTATTCGGCAGCGCCTTTTGCAGCGTGGCGGCGAAGTTCTCGATGACGAGAATCGCCGCGCAGTCCGCGTCCTTGAGCTGATGTTCGAGTTCGCCCGCCGTATAAAGCGGATTGACGTTCACGACGACCATTCCCGCGCGCAGGATGCCGAAGACGGCGACCGGATATTGCAGGAGGTTCGGTGACATGATGGCCACACGCGAACCGCGTTGTAAGCCGGGCAGGCTTTGCAGATAGGCGGCGAAATCACGCGACTTGCGTTCTAGGTCGGCGAACGTCAGCGTGACACCGAGATTGGTGAACGACGGGCGATTCGCAAACTTCTGGCAGCTTTGCAGGAACAGGTCGTTCAGCGAACGATAGGTGTTGACGTCGATCTGGGCCGGCACGCCGGGCGGATAGCTCTTGAGCCAGACTTTTTCCATGAGCGCCTCCTTGAATTTGGTTTTTATCGCATCGTGGCCGCCGGGGGAAGTACCAGGCAAAGTACGGGCGGGCCGATGCGTCGTTTCATCGCATGTCGTGTGGGGGTGCGAGCGGGGCGTCTCCTTGCCCGATACTGTCTCGCCTGCGCAGCGGGTGCGCCATTCGATGCGTTGCAAAAAGCCGTAGCATACCGTGCCGTTTCCGGGGCGAGCACATGGAAAGCCCTGATTTGATGCGGGTTTGCGTGGAGTAATTGTTCTAGCGGCAAAGGCTTGCCATTGAGGGCGATTCCGCGCTAATCCCGCATGGAACGCGGGATGCGGCGGGTAAATCGGGGATATGACAAAAGAATTGCAAAAAACACTTGCGTGGCAGACTGGTTTCTTACATAATTCTGTTCTCACAGCGCGGCTGTAGCTCAGTTGGATAGAGTACTTGGCTACGAACCAAGGGGTCGTGGGTTCGAATCCTGCCAGCCGCGCCACCTATTTCGAGGGTCTCCTCACGGAGACCCTTAGTTTTTCGGGGGAGTCCTTCCCAGTGGCGTACCGAGTGTCATGCACCGGTGACGTTGTTGAGAAGGTCGGCCGACAGCCAGCAGAATCGTCTGGTCGGTGTCTCGTGCAGTAAGTGCGGCTGTAGCTCAGTTGGATAGAGTACTTGGCTACGAACCAAGGGGTCGTGGGTTCGAATCCTGCCAGCCGCGCCAACTCAGTTGGCAAAAACGCTCCAGAGGCGAAAGCTTCTGGAGCGTTTTTCGTTTACGTGCCCGGCTTACGCGCCTCGCTTGCCTGCTGTCCGTCCCGCATGCCCTTCCTCCTTCTTTCGCGGGCATGACGACACATCCCCAATGCGTCGCCATGCCGTCACCGTCGACACGCACATCGATCGATGGGCGTCCACGATGAACGACAGCCCGTTCAGCCCGTTCAGCCCGTTCGGATCGTTCAGCCGGTCGTGGTGTTCACCTGCCATCCCAGCCCCAACGCCTTCTGCAACGTCACGAACGACTTGAGCAGTTGCGCGTCGCCGGCAATCCGGTCCTGCTCTGCCGAGAAGCGCGTGCGTTCGGCGTCGAGCCAGTCGAGCGTGCTGGCCGTTCCGGCGCGATAGCGTTGACGCGTAAGCGTCGCCGCGCGCGATGCCGACGACTCCACGCTTTGCAGGCGATAGACGTTTTCGCGCTGATGGCCGTAGCGCGCCAATGCCACGTCGGCGTCGCGCAACGCCGTCAGGACCGCGCTTTCATACTTGGCCTGTGCCTGATCGCGCCCGGCCTTGGCGCCGTCGACACCTGCCTGCACGCGTCCGAAGTCGAGCGCGTTCCATTGCAGACGCGGCAACGCCAGCCAACTGAAGTTGTCCTTGCGCAGGAGATGGCCGGGGTCCAGCGCGGAGTAACCGAGTTCGCCCATGATCGAGAGTTTCGGGAACCAGTTGGCGGTCTGCACGCCGATCTGCGCGTTCTGCGATGCCAGGCGTCGCTCCGCCGCACGAATGTCCGGACGCGCCTGCAACAGTGCCGACGGGTCACCGATGGCCACCTTGGCCGGCACGCGGGGCAGCGCCTTGGGCGATTTGAGTTCGTCGTCCAGGGCGCCGGGCGCACGGCCGGTGAGCAGTGCCAACTGATCGAGCGACTCGATGACGTCGGCCTCTAGCGGCAGCACGCGCGACTGCGTCTGTTCGACTTGCGTGAAGATGCGTTCGACGTCGAGTTCCGAGGCCACGCCACCGGCTCGGCGTTGACGCGTCAGATCGAGCATCTCGCCTTCGAGCTGCGCAGAATCGCGCACCAGTGCGAGACGCGCCTGCTGATCGCGCAATGCGACGTAGGTCTGCGCGACTTCGGCAGCGAGTTGCACGTGGGCATCGGCGAGATCCTCCGACGCGGCGTCGGCGTCGGCACTCGCCGCTTCGACCGCCCGGCGGGTACCGCCGAACAAATCGATTTCCCAACTCGCGTCGAAGCCCGCAATGTAGAGGTCGAGCGGCCCGCGCCCACTGCCACCGCCGTTGCCCGTGAGCGCGCCGAGGTCCGGCGAGCGCGTGCGAACGGCGGCCAGATCGACGGTCGCCTTCGGCAACAGATCGGCCTGATGACTGCGCAGGCTCGCACGCGACTGACGCACCTTCGCCTGCGCCGCACGGATGTCCGGGCTATTGGCGATGGCATCGTCGATGAGCGCGGTGAGTTGCGGATCGTCGAGTCCTGTCCACCAGCGCGCGACGCCCGGGGTGTGGGCTTCGACGCCTTCACCCGCGTGAGCAAACGTCGCGCCGGTGCGCAGCGCATCGTTCGCCACGTCAGGGGCGCCGCGATAGTCGGGACCGACAGTGCAACCGGCGACGAGAAAGGCGGCCGCAACCGCCAGGGTTCGTAGAGAAAAAGTCATGTTCGATCAATGCCCGCCAGAGGAGAATCCGGCCGGTTGCTTGAGTAGCAGGGCAAGCGGCACGCAAAGCAGCAGCGCGATACCCAGTGCGTAGAAAGTCTCGGAAAACGTAATCACGCTCGCCTGTCTCGCGATCTCGGTGGCCAGTTGCGCCGTGGCTTGCAACTGCGCGTGGACCATATCGCCCGACTGTGCGAAGAAACTTGCCGCATTCGCCGAGAGATGTTCCTGGCCCATCGGATTGTTCGCGGTGAGCGATTCGCGCAGCACGGCGTCGTGATAGTCGGTGCGACGATCGATGAGCGTGCCCAGCAGCGCGAGGCCCACGGAGCCGCCGAGGTTGCGTGCCATGTTGTAGAGGCCTGCGGCGTCACCGGCGTCCTGTGCTTCGACCGCTGCCATCGAGGCCTGATTGAGCGGCATCATCGCGAGCATCTGCCCGACGCCTCGCAGCAATTGCGACAGCGTAAAGTCATGCCCCACGCTCTGTGCCGTGAGATCGATGTCGAGCATGCAACTGGCGAAGAAGAACAACAGCCCGAGAATCACGAGCAGACGTATGTCGACTCGGCTGATCAGGCGAGGCAGGAACGGCATCATCAGGAACGCGGGCAATCCGGAGAGCAGCATGATGTTGCCGGACTGCTGCGCGTTGTAGCCCGCGATGGTCGCGAGGAACTGCGGCAGCAGATACGACACGCCATACAGCCCGGCCCCGACCGTGAACACGATGTAGATCACGCTCGCGTAGTTCTTGTTGCCCAGCAACGAGAGCTTGACGATGGGCTTCTCGGCGGTGAACTGCGCCACGAGCATCAAGCCGATGCCGAGTGCCGACAGTATCGACAGCCAGATGATCATGTGCGAGTCGAACCAGCGTTCGCGCTGACCTTCTTCGAGCACCACGGTAAGCGAACTCAGTCCGATAGCCAGCCCCACGATCCCCAGCCAGTCCGCCTTGAGGAAGGCCTGCAAGTCGGTTGGTTCGCGTTTGAGACCGAGGATGAGCAGCGTGACGATGGCGGCCGACAGGGGCAGGTTCAGGAAGAAGCACCAGCGCCAGTTCGCGTTTTCGGTAAGCCATCCGCCAACGACCGGACCGAGTAGCGGCCCGAGCAGCACGATCAGTCCGAACATCGCCATGCCGACGCCCATCTGGTGACGCGGCAATCGCGTTCGGATGATCATCTGCGCCGTCGGGATCATGGCGCCGCCCGCGAAGCCCTGTCCGATACGACCGATGACCATTTCGGGCAGGCTGCTCGACGCGCCGCACATCATCGAGAACAGCGTGAAGAAGACGGCATTGAGCATCAGAAAGCGTCGCAGACCGAGCACGCGCGTGAGCCACGCTGCCAGCGGAATCATGACGATTTCCGACATGAGATAGCCGGTCGAGATCCACGTGCCCTCGGTGCCCGATGCGCCGATTTGCCCCTGAATCTGCGGCAGTGCGGAGTTCGTGATCGAGATGTCGAGCGTGGCGAGCAACGCGCCGAGCGCGCCGGCTGCCACCGCGATCCAGTCTGACGCCGTGGCGTTTGCCGGGGCCGCCGGGTGTGCCGCCGGCGCGGGGGTGACGCTGCCAGCGCCCGTATTAGCCACGTTGGACTCCGTTGCCGGACGTCGCTGCGGCGTTGGCCGCATTGGCATTCGACGGTGCGTTCATGAGTGGACCGACCGCCGAGCCGAGCGGCGCGCTAAGCGACACCTGTGTCGGTTCCGCTCGTGCCGCCTGCTTGGCCGGTGCGGCCGCCGTGGCCGTCGTAGCGTCGCGGTGCGTGTCGACGTCCGCCGTCACCGAGAGTCCCGGCAACAACACGGCACGCAACGATTCCGGCGCTTCGAGACGAATGCGTACCGGCACGCGCTGCACGATCTTCGTGAAGTTGCCCGTCGCGTTCTGGGCGGGCAGCAGTGCGAACTGCGAGCCGGTGCCCGGCGACACGGAGTCGACTACGCCATGGATCGGCTCGCCCGGCAACGCGTCGACGTGAATCGTCACCGGCTGGCCGGCGCGCATATGGCCGACCTGCGTTTCCTTGAAGTTGGCCGTCAGATAGACGTTCTGTACCGGCACGACCGTCAGCAGCCGTGTGCCCGGTTGCGCGAACTGACCGACGCGCACGGCGCGGTCGCCGACGCGTCCGGCGAGCGTGCTCTTGACGACGGTATCCGCCAGATCGAGTTCTGCCTTGCGGGCACTGGCCTGCGCCACCGCCAATTGCGCCTTGGCCTGCGCGAGCGCGGCCGTCAGGGTGTCCGTCTGACGCTGCGTCGACTGAAGGTTGGCCTCGTTGCTCTTGAGCGAGGCGTCCGCGCGGGTGCTGGTGTTGCGCAGCTCGGCCAGCCGCTCGTCCGTCTCGGCGCCGGTCGCCACGAGCGGGGCGTAACGCTTGACCTGACCGGCCGAGTAAGCGGCATTGGCGCGGGCGCTGTCGAGTTCGGCACGTGCCTGCGCAATGGTCGCGGCGTGCTGCGACAGCTCGGCCTGCGCGCGGGCGACGTCCGCCTCGCGGGCGACCACGGTCGCGGCGGCTTCGTCGTAGGCGGCCTGATACTGGCGGCCGTCGAGTCGTACGAGCGGCTGGCCGACGCTGACCGTCTCGTTGTCGCGCACGAGCACTTCCGTCACATAACCGCCGACCTTCGGGGCGACGGTCATGCTGTCGGCTTGCAGGTAGGCGTCGTCGGTCGACTCAATGAAGCGTCCCACGAACCACCAGTGCGCCCCCCAGCCGAGGCCGGCGACGATCCCCAGCGCCAGCGCGCCGAGCAGCATCTTCTTGCGGCGCGGATTGGCCGGCGCCTTTGTCTGGTCGGGCTTTGCGGCGCTTTCCTGTGCCTTGGCGGCCGGGGTGTCTGCGGGTCGCGCCATCGTCTGCACCGACTCCGACGGCTTGACCTGTGCTGCGGTGGTCATGGGAATTTTCCTCAAATTATTCCAATTGGCAGAATTATTCCAGTTGATCGATTTATGTCAAGTGTTATATTTTTGACGAAAGTTTTGGCAAGCAAGGGGATACATGACTGGAACATCACGTGCTGCGCGTGTTCAGAGCACACCCGCGCGCCCGCGACATGCGGTCGATACGGGATACCAACGTGGCGAGGAAACGCGTGCGCGCATCATCCTCGCGGCGATCAAGTGCTTCGGGGAGTTCGGGTTTTCCGGGGCGTCCACGCGCGACATCGCGAACGCGGCGGGCGTGAATGCGCCCGCGCTTCAGTACTACTTCGACAACAAGGAAGGGGTGTACAAGGCTTGCGTCGAGTACATCCTGGAACTCGTGCTCGGGCAGATGGGCGAAGCCATCGAGTTAGCCGAGCAGGTGGTGGCCGATCCGAATGCGACCGACGAGCAACTGATCGACGCCTTCTGCGAGTTGCAGAGCCGCAAGGGCGGCTTCATGGAGAAGAGCCCGGAGATCGAGGGCTGGAACATGTTCATGGCGCGCGAGCAGGCGGGGCTGGGGCCCGACGCGGGCTTCAAGGTCTTTCACGATCGCTTTTCCAGCCGTCTGGCGGCGGTCGGCTCGCATATCGTGACGCGACTCGCCGGTGTCGAACCCGACAACGAAGCGATGCGCGTTCGTGCCGTGTGCATCAGCACGCTCGGCATGGCGTTTCGCGTAATGCGCCGCTCCGTCGATTGTTCGATGGGGTGGGGCACTGAGCCGAACCCCGAGCGTAACCGCATGGTGCGCGAAGCCGTGATGGAACAGACGCGCTACCTGTTGGAGCGCACCGTGCGCGAACGCAAGGCTGCGGCAAAGTAAGCTGCGCGGCACATAACGAAATGGGGGCACTGACACGTGCCCCCATTTTCATTTCAGCGCATTGCGGCCCATGCCGATGCCTCGCGGCAACAGGAACGACAACCACATCACGGTCACGCGATCAGGACTGCGTGGCCGTTCGCCCCTGCGGTTCGCCATCGCGCTTGCGATACCAGAGGAAGTAGACCAGCAACACGACAGCGACGAACGGCACACCGAAGATCAGCGTCATGCGGAAGACACCGGTGAAGAGCGTCGTGAGCATGATCGCGGCCATGAGCGCTGCGCCCATCAGTGTGAGCCACGGAAAACCCCACATACGAAACGCCAGCGGCGGATGCGATTCGCGTCGCCACGCGCGACGGAAGAAGAAGTGCGTGACAAAGATCATCATCCACGTGAGCATCGCGCCGAACATCGAGATCGCCATCATGAACGTGAACGACGACTCGGGGTAAAGGAAGTTCACGAGCGTCGCGAGCGCAATGCCTACGGTCGAGAGCAACAGTGCTGCGAGTGGCACCCCGCGACGGTTCACTTCGCCGAATCGGGCGGGCGCATAGCCGGCGCGCGAGAGCGAGAACATCATGCGTGTGGTGATGTAGAGCTGGCTGTTCATCGACGAGAGCGCCGCGATCAGCACCACGAAGTTGATGACGCCGGCAGCACCCGGAATGTTGATGGCCTGCATCACCTTCACGAACGGGCTCTCGTCCTGACCGGCGGCGGTCCACGGCACGATGGCGAGCATCAGCGCGAGCGTGAGCAGATAGAACAGCACGAGGCGCACGACCGTCGAGCGGAAGGCGCGCGTCACGGCGCGCTCGGGGTTCTCCGCTTCACCGGCGGCGACTGCGATCATTTCGATGGACAGGTAACTGAAGATCGAAATGATGACCGCTATCCACATGCCCCAGAGGCCCTTCGGGAAGAAGCCGCCGTGTGCGGTGTAGTTGGCGAAACCTGCGGGTGAGTGAGCGGCGTCTGCGACCGAGTTCGGCGCGATGAAGACCACATACGCGCCGATCAGAATGAAGATGACGATGGCGGTGATCTTGATGAGCGAGAACCCATACTCGATGGCGCCGAAAAGGTTCACAGACATGGCGTTCACGAGCACCAGCGCGGCGGAAAAGCCCGCGACCCAGTACCAGCCCGGCACCTGTGGGAACCAGTACTTCATATAGACGGCGATGGCGCTGACTTCCGTGCCGACGGCGAGCACGATGCAGGACCAATACGCGTAGCGCACCAGAAAACCGGCCCACGGCCCGATGTAATGCTCGGCGTACGCGCCGAATGAGCCGGACGTCGGGTGAGCGACCGTCATCTCCGCCAGACACCCCATGAGCATGAGCGCGATGAGTGCGCCGATGGCATAGGAGATCAGCACGCTCGGTCCGGCGAAGCCGATGGCGAAACCGCTACCGAGGAAGAGTCCTGTGCCGATCGCGCCGCCGATGGCGATCATGGCCATCTGACTTGCGGTGAGCGAACGACGCAGGCCTTGCTCGCGCTTCGTGATGTGCGAGAAGTCGCGGGGCCTGGCCGGGGACGTCGACTGAGTGGACCGGGTCGGCTGGGGAGACTGGGGAGTACGCGTCATGACACACCTCTGGGACACCGCACGATCGAGATGGACGCGGCATCTGCATGAGTACAACATTGCTTGTCATTGCCCGTTTGCGCGACGCAACACGGCATTGGCCGATGCACCGCGCTGTGCCTGTGGCCAGGATGCCGGAATCGCAGGCGCGAGCGGGCCCCGCCGCCCCGATCGGAGTCGGGGCGGGTGATACGAACTGCAAAAAGGTGAAGCCTTCTGGCGGACCGGATGGCCCAGGGCGTGCGTTTGATGCGCTCGATGTGCGCCCTGTGCGTGCCGCTTAGAAGATGTGGCGGATGCCCGTGCCCACGCCGACCTGCGTCGAGTTACCCGGCAGTTCGACGCGTGCGGCGCCGCTGACCTTGTTGTAATCGACCGTGCCGTAGACCTGCGTGCGCTTGGACAGCGCGTACTCGGCGAGCAGCACATACGTGTAACGACGGCCCGAGCCGGCGTCGCCCGCCTGTGCGTTGATGTTCTTGATGTCGTCGAAGTACGCGGCGCCGGTGATGGCGAGGTTCGGCATGGCCTGGATGGTCGTGCCGAGGTAGAACGTCATGTCCTTGCGCGGGTTGTCGTTCAGGTTACCCGTGGTGACCGTGTGCGCCGGATCGTTGAGCGTGCTGTCGAGCCAGCCGCTGCGGTCGCGTCCGCCCATGTAGCCGACGAACACCTTGGCGATGGAGACGCTGTAGATACCGCCCAGGCCCCACATCTGCTGCACGCGCTTGCTGGCATCGCGGGCGGCCTGATACACGCCGGCAATCTGGAACGGGCCCATGGCGTAGGCGGCGCGTGCGCCCCAATAGTTGCTTGCAGCCATCGTGCCGGCCGTGTTGCCGAAGCCGTAGGTTGCGCCGACGGACAGGCCGCCGAACGTGCCGGCGTAGCTCACGGCGTTATCCACACGACCGCGCGTGATGTTGTACATCCACGAGTTGTTCGCGTAGTTGCCGATCGTGAGCGGATCGAAGTCGCCGTACACGTTGAACGCCTCGGTCGCCTGACGACCGATCTTGATCGTGCCGTACTGATTCTGCAAACCGACGAATGCATAACGATCGAACAGACGCGGGTTGTTGGCGAGCGTGCCGTTCTGCGGGTTGATACCCGATTCCAGTTGGAAGATCGCCTTCATGCCGCCGCCCAGATCTTCCGAGCCCTTGAAGCCGAAGCGGCTGTTGGTCACGGCGCCGTTGGTCACTTGCCAGAGGGCGTCGTTATTGGCGTTGGCGTTGGTCTGATAGCGCACGCTCTGATCGACGATCCCGTACAGCGTGACGGAACTTTGTGCGGCAGCGGTGGTGCTGAAGGCGAGGCCGCAAGCGGCCGAAATGATGGCCAGACTGGCCGGAAGTGCAGACTTCATGGGTCTCCTTGGTGCGTCTTGTAGACGTTTTTTTTGGTGAACGCTTAAAACGATCCGCAGCTCCTTCCGATAAAGGAGATTACGGATTCTTCTCGGCACGACGACTGCAATATTAGAAACGGCCCCATCGGGAATATGTCACCCATGCGGCCCGGGGCCGAGGGCTATCATATCAACGCAAAAATGGAATTTGCTTGCTATTTCTAGCGGGCAACTGGCAATAATTCGAAGGATCTGCCAGAATCCATGAAAACTTGATGGATTCTGCCAATGAACCTCGACCTTGCCGACCTGCGCATCCTCCGCCATCTGGAACTCAATGGCCGCATCTCCAATCAGGAACTGGCCGACGCCGTTGGCTTGTCGCCATCGGCATGCCTGCGCCGGGTGAAATTGCTGGAGGACCGGGGGGTGATTTCCGGATATCGCTGCATCGTGGACGCACAGCATATCGGTCTGGAGTTCGAAGCGCTAGTGCAAATCACATTGCGTCCGGACGTCGATCAGTGGCATGAAAAGTTTCTGGCGTGCGTGCAGAACTGGCCGGAAGTCGTCACGGCCCGCATCGTCACCGGCTCTGCCAATTACATCTTGACGGTAAGAGCGCGTAACCTCGCGCATTACTCCGACTTTATCGTCAATGAGCTATACCGGGCGCCGGCTGTCATGTCGATTCAATCGAACATTGTCCTAAAGACAATTAAAAACACGCAGTCGCTCGTCGATCTCGTGAAGCAGAAATAAAAAATACAAAACATATTAACTATTCTCGAAATTTGGGAATACATTCTTAAAAGAAGAGACGCAGCATGGCAGTGATCACCACGATTGAGGATTTACGGGTTCTGGCGCAGCAACGGGTACCGCGCATGTTCTATGAGTATGTCGATTCCGGGTCCTGGACCGAATCCACGTATCGGGCGAACGCGGCGGACTTCGGCGGCATTGAATTCCGGCAGCGCGTGGCCGTGAACATCGAGCATCGCAGCACACGCACGACGATGCTCGGCGAGTCGGTGGCGATGCCGGTGGCGCTGGCACCCACGGGGATGACGGGCATGCAGCATGCCGACGGCGAAATTCTCGCGGCGCGTGCCGCTGAGGCGTTCGGTGTGCCGTTCACGCTCTCGACGGTGTCCATCTGCTCCATCGAGGATGTGGCGGCGCATACCAAGGCACCGTTCTGGTTCCAGTTGTATGTCATGCGCGATCGCGACTTTATCGAACGTCTGATCGATCGCGCCAAGGCGGCCGGTTGTTCGGCGTTGATGGTGACGATGGATCTGCAAATCAGCGGCCAGCGTCACAAGGACATCAAGAACGGTTTGTCCGCGCCGCCCAAGCTGACGCTGCCGAACATCGCGAACATGATGACCAAGCCGCGCTGGTGCATGGGCATGCTTGGCACGCGACGTCGCACGTTCGGCAACATCGTGGGGCATGCGAAGGGCGTGGACGACATCGGTTCGCTTGCCGCATGGTCGGCCGCGCAGTTCGATCCGTGTCTGTCGTGGGACGACGTCGAGTGGATCAAGAAGCGCTGGGGCGGCAAGCTGGTACTCAAGGGTGTGCTCGATCCCGAAGATGCGCGTGCGGCACGCGACACCGGGGCGGACGCCATTGTGGTGAGCAATCATGGTGGTCGTCAGCTGGACGGTGCGATCTCGACGATTCGCGCGTTGCCGGACATCGTGGCGGCCGTGGGGCGCGACACGGAGGTGTGGCTCGATGGCGGCATTCGTTCGGGGCAGGATGTGATCAAGGCGATGGCGTTGGGCGCGAAGGGCACGCTGATCGGGCGTCCGTTCCTGTACGGCCTGGGTGCGATGGGCGAAGCGGGCGTGCGTCGCGCGCTTGAGGTGATCGCGAAAGAGATGGACGTGACGATGGCCCTGACGGGCCGTACGAACGTCGAGCGTCTCGACACCTCGATGCTGATCCCGGGCAGCTACCCGACGGGCATCGGCCCCTACCTCCCGGAGCCGGGCAGGCCGTAAGACAGCTCGCGCCACTCACGCGACACACCGAAACCGCAGCCATCGTGCTGCGGTTTTTTTATTGGTGCGCCCCCAAACTTGGGCGCGTCTCCATTGTGCAAACCGCACCGCCTTCGTGCATCCGGCACAACTACGGCGCTGCCCGCTTTCGGGGCGTTTGCGCTGGCGTCCTTATATTGACTGGTATTGCCAAGGTCTGGCACACCCCTTGCATAGGTATTCCTCAAACTTGTACACAAGAAGGAATACCAGATGCACTCCTGGACAATCACGCAGTGGCTGAGCGCTTATCGTAGCGGCGCCACACCCGCACAATTACTCGGTGAACTGGTTGACGCCCTTGTGCCCGGCGACGTCGCGTGGATCTCGACGGTCACGCCCGCCGTGCTTGAGGCGCAACTCATGCGGCTCGACGCGCGGCTCGCCGCCGTCGGGGGCGACATGCGCAAGCTGCCGCTGTATGGCGTGCCGTTTGCCGCGAAAGACAATATCGACGCCGCGGGCTTCGAGACCACGGCAGGGTGCCCCGCCTTTGCGTATGCCCCCGATACCAACGCCACCCTCGTGCAACGTCTCGTGGACGCCGGCGCCATCGTCATCGGTAAAACCAATCTCGATCAGTTCGCCACCGGCCTGGTCGGCGTGCGCTCGCCTTACGGCATTCCCACCAACACGTTCGATCCTGCTTACATCTCCGGCGGTTCCAGCTCGGGCTCCGCGAGCGTCGTCGCGCGCGGCATCGTGCCCTTCGCGCTCGGTACGGATACGGCGGGCTCGGGACGCGTCCCCGCTGGCCTGAACAACATCGTCGGCCTCAAGCCCACGCGTGGCGCGTTCAGCAACACCGGTGTGGTGCCCGCCTGCCGCACCCTCGACTGCGTCTCGGTGTTCGCGACGACCGCCGCCGATGCAACACTCGTCTACGACGTGGCCGCAGCGTTCGACCCGCTGGATGGTCTGTCGCGCGAAGCCCCGGCGCAGGCAATGCGCTGGAAAGTCCCTGCGGCACCGCGCTTCGCCATCCCCGCAACGCCCGAGTTTTTCGGTGACGCGCTGGCCGAGGAAGCCTTCCGTGACGCCGTCGCCCAGATCGAAGCGCGCGGTGCGACCTGCGTGCCCATCGACTTCTCGTTGTTCGACGAGGTGACGCAATTGCTGTACGACGGTGCATGGGTCGCCGAACGCTACGCCGCCATTCGCGACTTCGCGCAAACCAACGAAGCCGACATCCATCCGGTGGTGCGCGACATCATCTTCAAGGCGAAGGCCTTCTCCGCGGCAGACACGTTCGCATCGATGTACCGGCTGGCCGATCTCAAACGTCGCGCCGATGCCGTGCTCGCCCCCTTCGACGCCTTGCTCGTGCCGACGGCCCCCACGCATTACAAGATCGACGAACTGCTGGCCGATCCGGTACGTTTGAACAGTCACCTCGGCAAATACACCAACTTCGTGAACCTGCTGGACTGGAGCGCGTTCTCCGTGCCCGCCAGTTTGCGCGACGACGGACTGCCGTTCGGCATCACGTTCATCGCCGATGCCTGGCGCGAACGCGCGCTCGCCGAGTTCGCCGGCGAATGGCATCGCACCACCGGTCTGACGCGAGGTGCGACGGGGCAGCCGCTGCCGGCAGACGATGTCGCCGCGCCGCACCCGCCGGCCACCCTGGGTGCTCCCGCCTCGGCACGCCCGGCCAATGATGCCGCCTTCGCCCCCACGACCGATTCCGCTCCCGCCGCCGCCATCCGCGTCGCGGTCGTCGGCGCGCACCTTCGCGGCATGCCGCTCAACCACGAGTTGACGAGTCGCGGCGCGCAGTTCGTCGAGAGCACGACGACGTCTGCGAACTACCGCCTGTTCGCGCTTGCCAACACCTCGCCGCCGAAGCCGGGATTGCTGCGTACCGACGACGGCGCGCAGATTCGACTGGAGTTGTGGGACGTGCCATCCGCTGAATTCGGGTCGTTCGTCGCCGGCGTGCCCGCACCGCTGGGCATCGGCTCCGTTGCGCTGGCCGACGGACGTCAGGTCAAGGGCTTCATCTGCGAGCCGTTCGGGTTGCATGAGGCGAAGGACATCACGGCCTTCGGTGGCTGGGCAGCCTACATCGCGAGCCTCGCCGACCTCGCCAACGTTGGCAAGACCACCCGCGGTTCCACGCCGTCCGACGCCTGAGAGAGCCCCCAATGTTCGATACCGTTCTGATCGCCAACCGCGGTGAAATCGCCTGTCGCATCGCTCGCACGCTCAAGCGAATGGGCATCCGCGCCGTCGCTGTCTATTCCGACGCCGACCGCAACAGTCTGCACGTGAGCGCGGCCGATGTCGCCGTCGCACTCGGGGGCAATACCGCCGCCGAGAGTTACCTCAAAGCCGACCTCATCATCGCGGCGGCCAAACAGACGGGCGCGCAGGCCATCATCCCCGGTTACGGCTTCCTGTCCGAGAACGCCGAATTCGCCGAGCGATGCGAGGCAGAAGGCATCGCCTTCGTCGGCCCGACTGCGCAGCAGATGGCGCAATTCGGCCTCAAGCACGCCGCCCGTGAACTCGCGCAAGCCGCCGACGTGCCCCTCACGCCGGGGTCGGGGTTGCTCGCCGATATCGACGCCGCGCGTGAAGCGGCTCGTACCATCGGCTACCCCGTGATGCTCAAGAGCACGGCCGGCGGTGGCGGCATTGGCCTCACGCGGTGCAACGACGAAGCCGAACTCGTCGCCGCGTTCGCTTCGGTGCAACGTCTGGGGCAATCGTTCTTCTCCAACGGCGGCGTGTTCGTCGAGCGCTTCGTGGACCGCGCGCGTCACGTCGAAGTGCAGATCTTCGGCGACGGTCGGGGCAACGTGCTTGCGCTGGGCGAGCGCGATTGCTCGCTGCAACGGCGCAACCAGAAAGTCGTCGAAGAGACGCCCGCGCCGAATCTGCCTGCTGACGTGCGCGAGCGTTTGCTGTCGGCCGCCGCGAGTCTCGGACGCTCGGTGAACTACCGTTCCGCCGGCACCGTCGAGTTCATCTACGACGAAGCGCAACAGGCGTTCTACTTCCTCGAAGTGAACACGCGTCTGCAAGTGGAGCACGCCATCACCGAATGCGTGACGGGCGTCGATCTGGTCGAGTGGATGATTCGCACCGCCGCCGGTGAGCCGCCGTCGCTCGATCGGCCGGTGACGTCCGAGGGCGCCTCCATCGAAGTGCGTATCTATGCCGAGAACGCACTACGCAATTTCGCACCGAGCCCCGGCACGCTGACCGAAGTCAGTTTCCCGCCGGACGTGCGCGTCGACGGCTGGGTCGACACCGGCACCGAAGTCTCGGCGCACTACGATCCCATGATCGCGAAGCTGATCGTGCACGCGGAAAACCGTCCCGCTGCCATCGCGAAGATGAAGCAGGCGCTGGCGGACACGCGGCTGTCGGGGATCTCGACGAACCTGGATTATCTGCGTTACGTGATCGACAGCGAAGGCTTCGTCGCGGGCGACGTGTCGACGCGCTATCTCGACAGCTTCGTCTACCGTCCGCAAGTCGTCGAAGTGGTCGAGCCCGGTACGTACACGACGGTGCAGGACTATCCGGGACGTGTCGGCTACTGGGACATTGGCGTGCCACCTTCCGGGCCGATGGACGACTGGGCGTTTCGTCTGGCCAATCGCATCGTGGGCAATGCGCCCGAAGCGGCGGGCATCGAGACCACCGTGCTCGGACCGACGCTGCGTTTTCACGTCGACACCGTCATCGCGCTCACGGGCGCGCCGACCGACGGCAATCTCGATGGCGAAGCGTTGACGTTCTGGGCGCCGATGACAGTGAAAGCCGGTCAGACGTTGCGCATCGGACGCGCCACGAGCGGCTGTCGCACCTATCTGGCCGTGCGCCACGGTTTCGACGTGCCCGTGTATCTCGGTAGCCGTTCGACGTTCGCACTCGGTCAGTTCGGCGGTCACGCCGGACGCACGCTTCGCCCGGGCGACGTGTTGTCCATCGCCGACATCACGCTGCCCGCATGCGCGGCACTCGCGCCGCAGCATGCGCCGTCGGCGTTGCCCGATACGCTTGTGCCGACCTACGGCAAGACGTGGGACATCGGCGTGCTGTACGGCCCGCACGGCGCACCGGATTTCTTCACGGCCGAGTCGATCGAGACGTTCTTCGCGAGCGAGTGGGAGGTGCATTACAACTCGAACCGTCTGGGTGTCCGTCTGAGCGGGCCGAAGCCGAGTTGGGCGCGTGCCGACGGCGGCGAGGCGGGGTTGCATCCGTCGAACGTGCACGATTGCGAGTACGCCATCGGCAGCATCAACTTCACGGGCGATATGCCGGTGATCCTCACGCGCGACGGCCCGAGCCTCGGTGGTTTCGTCTGCGCGGCGACCATCGTCAAAGCCGAGTTGTGGAAGGTCGGTCAGGTCAAGCCGGGCGACAAGATTCGTTTCCATGAGATGACATTCGACGACGCCCTCGCACTTGAGCGCGCACAGGACGCATTCCTCGCCGACTGGCCGACCACGGCGACGCTCGCCCCCGTGTTCCGTGCCGGACGCGGCGAGCCGATTCTGTTCGAAGCGCCGGAGCGGGACGCGCATCCGAAGACCGTCTTCCGTCAGGCAGGCGACAAGTACCTCCTGATTGAATACGGCGAGAACGTGCTCGACCTGAATCTGCGCTTCCGGGTGCATGCGCTCATGGAGGAACTGAAGGCGCATGCCGTGCCCGGCGTGCTGGAGTTGTCGCCGGGGGTGCGCTCGCTTCAGGTGCGCTACGACTCACGGGTGATTCCGCAGCGCGCGCTCGTCGACGCGTTGCGCATTGCCGACGCTTCGCTCGCCGACGTGCGGACGATGAAGGTGCCGAGTCGCGTCGTGTACCTGCCGATGGCGTTCGAAGACTCGGCCACGCTCGATGCCGTCGCACGCTACCGCCAGTCGGTGCGCGACACGGCGCCCTGGCTGCCGAGCAACACCGAGTTCATGCGGCGCATCAACGGTCTGGACTCGGTCGACGACGTGCGCGACGTGCTCTACAGCGCGAGCTACATGGTGCTGGGGCTGGGCGACGTCTACCTCGGCGCACCCTGCGCCGTGCCGGTGGATCCGCGTCACCGCTTGCTCACGTCGAAGTACAACCCGGCACGGACCTATACGGCGGAGGGCACCGTCGGTATCGGCGGCGTCTACATGTGCATTTACGGCATGGACTCGCCGGGCGGCTACCAACTCGTGGGACGCACACTGCCGATCTGGAACAAGTTTCTGAAGAACGAGGTGTTCGTCGACGGGAAGCCGTGGCTCCTTCGCTTCTTCGATCAGGTGCGCTTCTATCCGGTAAGCGAAGCGGAACTCGAAACGCTGCGTAACGACTTCCGGGAGGGCCGCAGTGCCGTTCGCATCGAGCAGGAGATGTTCGATCTCGGGGCCTACAATGACTTCCTCGTGCGGATCGAACCCGAACTCGCGGCGTTCCACGACAGGCAGCAGGACGCCTTCGAGGCGGAAGTCGCCCGTTGGGCGCTGGATGCTGGCGGCGCCGATGTCGATACGCATGCCGGTGCTCAGCGGGCCGAGGCCATCGACCTAAGCGGATCGACCGTGTCGGCGGACATTTCCGGCAGTGTCTGGAAGCTGCTCGCCGCCCCGGGCGCGAGCGTGAGCGCGGGCGATCCGCTGCTGATTCTCGAGGCGATGAAGATGGAGTTTCAGGTCTGCGCGCCGTGTGACGGCACCGTGAGACAGTTCCACTGCATGCCGGGCATGACGATCAACGCAGGAGAACCGTTGGTGTCGTTAGTATGAGCGTCTTCTCCAAAACGTTTTCACCGGATTCATCGAGTCGAACGTCTATGACGGACAACCTTCCCCCGGCCAATGTGGCCAAGAGCGCGAGCAACCTCGCCGCGCAAATCTACGTGCAGTTGAAGACGGACATCTTCGATTTCCGTCTGCTGCCCGGCGATCGGTTCAGCGAAGGCGATATCGCCACGCGCATGCAGGTCAGCCGCACGCCGGTCAGGCAGGCGCTGTTCTGGTTGCAGCGCGAGGGGTACGTCGAAGTGCACTTTCGCAGCGGTTGGCAGGTGCGGGCCTTCGACTTCAAGTACTTCGAGGACCTGTACGAGATTCGGGTGATGATGGAGACGACCGCCATCGCGAAGATCGTGGCGGCAGATGCGGCGTCGCGGCTGGACGCCCTGCGCGAGACGTGGTGCGTGCCGGTAAAGCAGCAATTGGAAGACCCGGCGACGGTGGCCGCCATGGACGAAGCGTTTCACGCGCGGCTCGTAGCGGCCGTCGGCAATCAGGAGATGGCCCGCATGCACGAAGAGGTGACGGAGAAGATCCGCATCATCCGGCGGCTGGACTTCACCAAGAAGCCGCGTATCGCCGCGACCTACAAGGAGCACGGCGAGATTCTCACCGCGATCTTTGCAGGCGACGTGACGCTGGCGCAGCAGATGATCGGTGCGCACATCGCGGAGAGTCAGGCGGAGGTCAAACGCATCACGCTGTACATGATGCAGGCCGCACGCGAACGCTATGCGGCCCGGGAGGGTGAGGGGGGCTGAAAGCGGCTGCTGGCCCCCCGCGCGCCATCAATGATGGTGCTTGCGATGACCGCGACGCTTGCCGCGATAGTGATCGTCGTCATACGAGCTGGAGCGCGACATGTTGCCGCCGAGCGCGGCACCTGCGCCACCGCCCACTGCCGCACCGATCAGACCGCCTGAGCGGCCGCCCATCGCATTGCCGGCGGCCGTGCCGGCACCGCCGCCGAGTGCACCGCCGATAATCGCGCCCGTGCGCTCGCGACGGTTCGACGTCATCGCGCCGCCGGCGCCGCCGCCGACTGCACCGCCGAGCACCGCACCGGTGCTGCCGCCCAGCGCGCCGCCGACCGCCGCGCCTGCCACGCCGCCCAGCGCACCGCCGAGGGCATTGTTCATATCACCGGCCGTGGCCGTCAGGGAAGTGGTTGCAGCCAGCGTGGCCAGCGCCACCATCGGGAAAATTCGCTTGAACATGAGTCTTGAGTAAGATTCGGATTGACGCGACGCAAGTATAAAGACGCTTCGCCGCGCTGCCGTCGACCCAATGTTTCACTTCTCGTAAGACGGGTAACAAAGTGTTTCGACAGGTGCAATCAGCGCGAATCGAAGATACCGGCCGGATCCCGGGTCTCCGCGGCATCCCCTGCGCCGCTTGCGCGGCGACGCGAGCCCGTCTTCATCTCCGCCACGAACCGGTATAACTGCGCGGCCGCCGGTGAGAGCGGGCGCGATTTGCTGTGGATGAGGCCCACCCGGCGCGTCACCACCGGATCGACCAGCGGTACGCTCGTGAGCACCGGATGATCGCTGCCGGGCATCGCCATCGTCGGCACCGCCGCCACCCCCAGCCCCGCTTCGACGAGCCCGATCATCGTGGTGACGTGCTGCGTCTCGCAAATGCTCGGCGGGCGTTGTGGCAGTTCCGTGAGCGCCTGATCGAGCAGCAGCCGGTTGCCGGACACCTTGCCCACGGTGATGTAGTCGTACTCGTAAAGCTCGCGCCACGTCACGCGCTTCTTGCCCGCAAGGGGGTGATCGCGTCGGCACGCGGCGACATAGCGCTCCTGCAACAACAGCTTGAACTCGATGTTCGGCTCCTGGCTGCCGATGAAATTCAGGCCGAAGTCGGCGTCGCCGTTCACCACGGCGACCAGTACTTCGTTGGCGCTCGCGTCGAACACCGAGATGCGAATGCGCGGGAACGCCTTGTGATAACGCGAGATCACTTGCGGCATGAAGTAGTACGCGGCGGACGGCACACAGGCGATGGTCACGTGCCCGAGGCTCGACGACGCCACATCGCGAATGCCGAGCAGCGCGTTGTCCAGATCGTCGAGAATCCGCTCAGCGTCACGCGCAAATGCCCGGCCGACGTTGGTCAGCGCCACGCGTCGCGTGCTGCGCTCGAAGAGTTTGACGCCCAGCGCGTCTTCGAGCTTGTCGATGCGACGCGAGAGGGCCGGCTGGGAAATATGGATCGATTCGGCCGCGCGGCGAAAGCTCGCGAGTTGCGCTACCGCGCGAAAGGCCTGCAAATCGTTCAGATCGAAGTTGATCGCCATGACATGAGGAGATGAAAGCCGTGCAAGCAGCGGCAGATGCCCGGAGGGGCCCAAACGCGCGGGGAAGCGTCATCCGGTACCGGAAAGCGCCGAAGCCCTTGATCGGTGGGTAAAGGCGCGATATCCAGTGCGGAGCGAGTGAAACGTGTTACCGCTCGGTTGGTGCATTAGCATCATACGATTGATAGCATATGCGCATCAATCGTTCCAAAAATTGCAATTCACAAACGTCGAACTTCCGGCGCACCATTGGCGGCCGATCAAAAAGCGTCCGTGACGGTCTGACACGTCCCTGGCAGAGACGCAGTGCGACAAATACTGACGGTCCGACCCCCCGGGCCGCAGGCAACACGGAGACAGCGCATGTCACAGCGCCCCCAAGACGCGGTTTCGCGTCGCCAATCGAAAGCCGGCGCAGTCCTGCGCGTCACGGCCGGTAACTTCCTCGAGCAGTTCGATTTCTTCCTGTTCGGTTTCTACGCCACCCAGATTTCCCGCGTCTTCTTCCCGACGGACAGCGAATTCGCCTCGCTCATGCTGACCTTCGCCGTCTTCGGTGCGGGCTTCCTGATGCGCCCGCTCGGCGCCATCGTGCTGGGCGCGTACATCGATAACGTCGGCCGTCGCAAAGGGCTGGTCACCACGCTGGGCATCATGGCGAGCGGCACCATCCTCATCGCGTTCGTGCCCGGCTACGAGACCATCGGTCTCGCCGCGCCGGTGCTGGTGCTGATCGGTCGTCTGTTGCAGGGTTTCTCGGCCGGGGCCGAACTCGGGGGCGTGTCCGTGTATCTGGCGGAAATCGCTACGCCGGGTCGCAAGGGTTTCTACACGAGCTGGCAATCGGCCAGTCAGCAGGTGGCCATCGTGGTGTCGGCGGCGCTCGGCTTCACGCTGTCGCTCACGCTCACGGCCCAGCAGATCGCATCGTGGGGCTGGCGTCTGCCGTTCCTCGTGGGCTGCATGATCGTGCCGGTGATCTTCGCGCTGCGCCGTTCGCTGCAAGAGAGCGACGAGTTCAAGCAGCGCAAGCGTCATCCGTCGGTGAAGGAAGTGTTCCGTTCGATGGCGTCGAATCTCGGCGTCGTGATCGGCGGCACCATGCTCGTGGCGCTGACCACCACGGCGTTCTACCTGATTACCGTCTACGCGCCGACGTTCGGCAAGAGCGTGCTGCACCTGTCGAGCGCCGACGCGCTGCTCGTCACGCTGTGCGTGGGGGTGTCGAACTTTATCTGGCTGCCGATCGGCGGGTCGCTGTCGGACCGTATCGGGCGTCGTCCGGTGCTGTTGCTGTTCGCCGGACTCACGTTGGCGACGGCTTACCCGGTGCTCTCGTTCCTCGTGCAGGCCCCGAGCTTCACGCGCATGCTGATCGCGCTGCTGTGGCTGTCGTTCCTGTACGGCATGTACAACGGCGCAATGATCCCGGCGCTGACGGAGGTCATGCCGCCGGACGTGCGCGTGGCTGGCTTCTCGCTGGCCTATAGTCTGGCGACGGCGCTGTTCGGCGGCTTCACGCCAGCACTGTCGACGTACCTGATTCACGTCACGGGCGACAAGGCCGCTCCCGGTTACTGGATGAGCTTCGCGGCGCTGTGCGCCATTTGCGCGACGCTGGCGCTCTATCGCAACCGTCGTGGCGATCAGGGACGCACGCCCACGGAACTCGCTGTCGGCTAATCCGGAAAGACGGCAACCGGCGCACCGGGATATTGCGGTGCGCCGCGCCTTTACTTTCCCGGCTTCCTCGCTTTCCCCTGCCGGATGCCTTCCTGCATCCGGCGTCATCAAAAGCAAAATTCAGAGAGACAACATCATGAATATTCCTGGTGCTCCGACGCGCGCGCGTACGGTTCGTCGTTTGCTGGCCGCGGCAGGTGCGGGTGTCGTCATGGCGACGCTGTTCGGCGCGAGCGCCGCGCAAGCGGAAGACCTGCGCGTGATGAACTCCGGCGGCTTCACGGCCGCGTACAAGCTGCTGCTGCCGAAGTTCGAAGCGGCGAGCGGCGATCACGTCGACACGGCTTGGGGTCCGTCGATGGGCCGTGCGCCCGAGGCGATTCCCAATCGTCTGGCACGCGGCGAGTCGGCCGACGTCGTCATCATGGTCGGCTATGCGCTCGACGATCTCATCAAGGCGGGCAAGGTGCGTGCGGATTCGCGCGTCGATCTCGCCGATTCGCGCATTGGCGTGGTGGTGAAAGCGGGTGACACGGTGCCTGACGTCAGCACGCCGGAGAAGCTCAAGGCGGCGTTGCTGGCAGCGAAGTCGGTGGCGTACTCGGACAGCGCCAGCGGCGTGTATGTCGAGCGCGAACTGTTCAGGAAACTGGGCATTGCCGACGAAATGCGAGGCAAGGCGGTGATGGTGCAGAAGACGCCGGTGGCCGAGAAGGTCGCCGCGGGCGACTATGCCATCGGGCTGCAACAGGTGAGCGAACTGCTGCCGGTGAAGGGCATCGCCTACGCGGGCAAGATTCCCGAGTCGCTGCAATCGGTCACGCGCTTTGCGGGTGGCGTGCCGGTGACGGCCCCGCATCCGGACGAGGGCAAGAAGTTGCTCACGTACATGGCTGCACCGTCGGCCGCCAAGGATGTCGAGTCCACCGGTCTGGATCCGCTGACACACTGAGACACTGACACAGGAAACTGCCCGAACGCGTGACGCGACGACGTGGTCCGGAATTTCCAGGCCACGTTCGATTCAGTACGGCGTGCGTCCGCTATCGGGGCGCGGCGGAGACATCGCTGATCGACTTGATGTGGATCTTCGCCACATTGGCGTCGACGCTCTCCACCGTGATCGTCTTTCCGGAAAGATCATCGGAGAGGGATTGTCCGGCGAGCAGAGACGTCTGGACAGGTCCCGATCCGGCGTTCGCCGGATCGACAATGGCGCTGGCGATGGACCGCGCCTGGACCCGGGTGATGCGTATCGTCACCCCCTTGGCTAATGCGGCAGTCGGATTCCACTCTTCGAAAACTTCATAGGGACGCCGGTACTCGATTTGTAGAAAAGACCCATCCTTGCGCGCAATCCGATATCCCACGGGCGCTTCGGCAGGGGGGGCTTTCCCACCCGTTTTCTTCGATCGCGTCTCCCAGATGCGCGCGAGCGGGAGCGATCGATCGAGATCCGCTCCGGCGACGATCGGGTTGTCCGTGTCTTTCAGCCAGCCCGCATAAAGTTGATAGCTGACCGGGTACATGCCCTTGTGTCCCGGCGACATCGGATCGCTCCAGTCCATTGCGCTCGACGTGGCGCACTGATCGTTGAGTCGCCATTTCCCTTGCGTGACGGCGCAGTTCCCGACCGTTTTCGCGTCGGCGAATCCCGCCGCTCGTCCGAAGAGGTAGGCAAGCGTTTCAACCTTGCTCAGTCCCATGGAAACCATCCACTTCTCCGACGGCGCGGCGTAGTCCTTGCCGGTGCACGCCTTGATGGTCGAGGAGACGTCGATCAGCACATAGTCGAAGCGATCGGTGTCTGTCTTGCTGGCGGCGAGTGCGTCCTGCGTCGCCTTGATGATGGCTTTCGGATCGCAGGCGGGGGGCATGCCGCCAAGCTTGACGATATTGGGCGGCGGGTGAGCTCCCGTGCCTTGAAAGCCATCGGACAGCAACAGATGGGTTCGTGAAACGTCGTGCAGATACTGTCGGAAGTTAAACGGCTGAAAGTTGCGGGTGACGCCGAATACGATGTTCTGGGTGAGCTTGACGTCCCCGTATGGATAGTCGGTAAAACTGACCGGGACGATCAGCAATGTCTTGGTGCCTTTCAGATCCGTTCGAGGCCCGGTCGCGGTGGCAGGCTGCGGCACCTGAGTTATCGCAGACGGTGGTTTCGCGATCGTGGCTTTCGACGCGGCATTGGGAACTGCGCAAACCCACAGCGCCAGCAGGGCGGTTGTAACGACGAGACGCTTCATCATTCGTTCCTGTTCCGTTGATTGGTTTGACAAAGCTAGAAGCCGTCGGGACGCGATTCAATGGAATGGCGAAATTTTTGGGTGTTCTTCTCAATGTCGGGTCACGCGAATTGGGATCGTCGCCGAGCGAGCGATATTTTTCCTTCGGCATTTGTCGCGCGTTTGGCAGAGAATGACGTTTAAGACAACGGCGTCGCACCGGACGACGCCACCGCCAAGGAGAGAGACATGGCCACAGTGCCGACCCGGCCGATGCCCTCGGACGCCGCCGAATTTTCGCGTGACGCTTCACTGTCCGCTTCACGGTCCGCTTCACAGTCCGCTTCACGGTCAGCTTCACAGCCCGCTTCACCGTTCACGTCACACGCCCCCCTGAACGACATCGTCGCGCTCGACGCGCTCGCGCTGTCCGCCGCCATTCGCGAACGCCGCGTGTCGTGCCGCGAAGTGATGCAGGCGTACCTCGCGCACATCGCACGACACAACCCGTCGGTCAACGCCATCGTGTCGCTGCGCGACGCCGACGCCCTGCTCGCCGAGGCCGATGCGCGCGACCGTCAGCTTGCCAATGGCGACTATCTCGGCTGGATGCACGGCATGCCGCACGCGGTAAAGGATCTGGCGTCCTGCGCCGGACTGCCGACCCGCAAGGGCTCGCCACTGACGTCGGACGCCCCCGACACGCAGGACAGCATCAGCGTGTCGCGCATCCGTGCCGCCGGCGCGATCTTCATCGGCAAGACCAACGTCTCCGAATTCGGTCTCGGCTCGCATAGCTACAACCCCGTGTTCGGTACCACCCGCAACGCTTACGACCCCACGCGCATCGCCGGAGGCAGCAGCGGTGGCGCGGGCAGCGCGCTGGCACTGCGCATGCTGCCGGTGGCCGATGGCAGCGACATGATGGGCTCGTTGCGCAACCCGGCTGCGTTCGGCAACGTCTACGGCTTCCGGCCGTCGCAAGGCCGGGTGCCGTACGGTCCGGCCCCGGAAGTCTTCGTGCAGCAACTGAGCACCGAAGGCCCGATGGGACGCACGGTCGCGGACGTCGCGCAACTCCTCGTCACGCAGGCGGGCTTCGATGCCCGCAGTCCGTTGTCGCTTGCGCATGACGCGTCGCATTTCGCAGGCAGCCTGCAACGCGACGTCAAGGGATTGAAGCTCGGCTGGCTGGGCGACTACGGCGGTCATCTCCCGATGGAAGACGGCGTGATGGCGCTGTGCGAGGCGTCGCTAAGGGACTTCGCGGCAATGGGATGTGAAGTCGAAGCCTGCGCGCCCGATTTCGCCCCGGACCGCCTCTGGCAGACGTGGCTGACGCTGCGTCACTGGATGGTGAACGGATCGCTTGGCGAGATGTACGCCGACCCGGCACGGCGCGACAGGCTCAAGCCCGAAGCGCAGTGGGAGGCGGCGGGGGGCGAGACCCTGCGTGCTGCCGACGTGTTTCGCGCGTCCATCGACCGCAGCGAGTGGTACCGCTCGCTGGCGCGTCTGTTCGAGCGTTACGACTTCCTGCTGTTGCCGTCGGCACAGGTCTTCCCGTTTGACGCCGACCTGCATTGGCCGACGTCGGTGGCGGGTAAGTCGATGGACACCTATCACCGCTGGATGGAAGTCGTGATCGGGCCGACGCTGGCAGGGCTGCCGGCCATCAGCGTGCCGGTCGGGTTCGACGCGCGTGGCTTGCCGATGGGTTTGCAGATCATCGGCCCGGCGCAGGCCGACCTCGCGGTGCTGCAACTGGCGCATGCGCACGAGAAGCAGACGCAGTGGGTGCAACGTCGTTTGCCGTCGATGCTCACGGGCGTCTGACGTCATCTGCCGCTTATCGAGTCGAACGAGGTCACCCGAAATTGCACGGAATGCACGCGGCGCGCCGGTTACTTCGGCCGCGCGCCCTGTGCGTGCGCACGCAACGGTTTGAGCAATTCACCGAGCGCGTTGTGATCGATCTCGTGCATGAGCGCAAGCAGACGGCCGATCTCGCCTGACGGGAAGCCTTCGCGGGCGAACCAGCTCAGATAGTTGCCCGGCAGGTCGGCGATCATCGTGCCCTTGTGCTTGCCGTACGGCATGGGCGTGGTTACGAGACGCATCAGGGCGTCGGCGTCGAAATCCAGCATGGTGCGGGTGCGTGTGAGGCGCGCAGATCGAAGGGAAGGCAACACGCTACCACAGGCGGTCGTGCGTCGCGCCCGCTAGCGTCCCCTGTGCATGCCGATCAGAGGCGCGACGTCAGCAGTTGCCAGCCCGCAGCACCGAACACGACGGCGAGACAGCCGTCGAGCCAGCGACGGATCCGAAGGTAGATCTGCCGCGCCGCACGCGTGGAGAACAGCAAGGCATAACCGCAGAAAATCGTGAGCCCGAGCGCGGCGCAGCCGGGCACGACGGCCACCGGCATCGTGCCGTCCGGTGCGGATGACAGTGCGACGACCGACATCCATCCCAGCACGGCCTTCGGATTGGTCAGGTGGAGCAGGGTGCCGCGCACATAGAGTCGTTTGAGCGAGGGCTTGCCGTCGGCATCCATGGGGACGAACGGGGTCGATTGAGAGGGACGCAGTGCCGCACGCCCCGACTTGAACGCGAGCCACAGCAGGTAGGCGCCGCCGAAAATCTTGATCGCCACGAGGAACTGCGCATAAGCGAGCAACGTTGCGGAGATGCCCAGCATCGCGACCATCGCCCAGAACAGCGAGCCGGACATGACGCCGAGTGCGAAGGAGAGTGCCGGGCGACGTCCGTGATTGGCCGCGATGGACATGATCGCCAGATTGCTCGGCCCGGGGCTGGCGGCGTTGACGAAGTACGCCGTGAAGGCGATCAGCAAATGCGTGGAGAGCGCGGCGTTGGCGGTCATGACGAATCCCGGTAAGCCCGGATGAATGTCGGGCCCGCACACAGCACGGCGGGCAATGCCCTAGTGTCGGGGCACGCCACGCCGCGTGCCATAGACACTTCGGCGAATTCCCGCCAAGCCAGTTGGACGCCGGGGATGCCGTACGGGGCGTCGGCTCATCCTCCGATCCCCCGTTCGCCATCGTCGAACCGCCGGATGGGGACGATGGGCCGGAGTCTCACGTTATGACACCGATCGCCGTGCGTGTTCAGACCTTGAGCGGAAAGCGTTTGTCGAACGTCGGTCTGACGTCGAGCGGCTGACGCAGCAACCCGACCTGTGAGTAGAAATCGGCCGTGCGTTGCTGTTCGGCGACGAGCGCGTCGTCGATGTTGCGCCATTTCGTGGCGCGTCGCGAGAACTGGAGCTTCGCGGCCTCGGGCGGAATGCCGATGATGCGCGCCATCGCGGCGGAGAACGCGTCGACGTGCTGATACGACCAGACCTGCGCGCGCACGACCCGCGCGAGGAAGTCGCGCAGCACTTCCTGTTTCGCCGCAATCGCCGCGTCGGTTGCCGCGAGATAGCTCAGGCCCGACCAGAGTCCCCGGCCGTTCACGAGCACGCGGGCGCGGCCGGTGGTCTCGGCCACGGCCGTGTACGGCTCCCAGGTGGCCCACGCGTCGACCGAACCGCTCGCCAGCGCCGTGACGGTGTCGGCCGGCGGCAGGAAGCGGAAGTTGACGTCGCTCGGCGAGAGGCCCGCGGCCGTGATCGCCTTGAGCGTGACGAAGTGACCGATGGAGCCGCGCGTCGTGCCGATGTTCTTGCCCTTGAGGTCGGCGGCCGTGCGCAGCGTCGAATCGGGACGCACCAGCACGGCGGTCCCAAAGGCGTCCGAGCGGTTGGCGCCGATGATCTTGATCGCGGCTCCTGCGGAGAGCGCGAAGATCACCGGCGCGTCGCCGATCGGGCCGCAGTCGACGGCGCCCGCATTGAGTGCTTCGGCGAGCGGTGCGGCGGCGGGGAATTCCGTCCACTGGATGTCGTAGGGCAGTTGCTTCAACTCGTCGGCGGCTTCGAGCAGCGCGCGCAGCCCGCCTTTCTGGTCGCCCGCCTTGAGTACCGGGCGGCCGGATTGGGCGAAGGCGAGGCCGGGGGCGGCCAGCGAGGCCATTGTAGTTACGGTGCCTGCGGCGCTCGTTGTGGTTAGGTACTGCAAGAATCGGCGTCGTGAGATCGTCATGAGGAAAGCCTGTCGTGGATAGCTAAAGCGTAAGAACGTGTTGTAAAGGTTGGCAACGGTGAGCGCACGGCGTGCGCGCTAATGCACGAACCCGCCTTTGACGAAGCGCACGGGATCGTCGTCCATCTGACGCAGCGTGGCGGTCAGTGGGTCGCCGGTGGTGGTCGCCAGTGCGGTCGTCGTCGTGCACATGAGACCGCCGTCTGCCCAGCCGCGACGCCCGGCCGGAGCGAGCGCGCGCAGCCAGCCGTCGCGGTCCGCCAGCCATTCGGTACCGGCGAGCGACGAAGGCGACGCCCCGGCGATCTGCGCGAAGACCTGCCATGCCTGCGGCGAATCGGCGACGCAGTCCGCGCGCGCGCCGAACAGCGGCGTGACGTTGGCGCGTGTCTGTGGCGACGCCGCAGTGCGAACGGCGCTTACGGTTGATGCGGTTGATGCTGTCGATGCCGTCGGCGAATCTGCGGTGCGAATCAGCAGCGTGAGAAAACGCGGATCTTCGAACGGTGCGGGATGCGCGGCGTCCACGGCCACGACACGCACGCGCTGACGGCCGCGCCACGCGGCGACAGGCGCGTCCGGACCATTGCCGCATTTCACGGCAACGGACGGTATGGCGATCGGCACCGGCCAACTGCCGCCCGCTGCCATGCCTGCCGACGCGGAGAGCACGCGCATGTAATCGAGCGCAGCCCAGACTTCGCGGTCGTTCAGTCTCCCGACGAAGCCGGGCATCGTCACGCCCTGATCGTCGCGCATGCCGTACAACACGTGCCAGAAGAGTTCGCCGTCAGCACGACGACTCAGCAGCGCGCTCGCCATCGTGGGCGGCCAGCGTCTGAGCGTCTGGGCCAGCGGCCCCTCGCCGCGCCCGTCGTCCCCGTGACACGCGACACATTGCGCGGCATAGATCCGTGCGCCGCGCGCGATGCTCTCGACGGTGAAGCCCGTCGGACTCGTGTGGAAGCTCGTCGGCACGGCGGCGGCAAGCCACAGCGGCGGCGATGGCCATGGTGCGATGACCAGTGCGCCGATGGCGGCCACCGTCAGCCAGCGCCAGGCACGCCGCCAGCACAGGGCGATTGTCAGACAGAGGAGCGCGAACGCGATCGCTGCGAGCATCCACGCGAATTGCCGGGCGAGGGAGACGTCGATGACGAGGTTTTCACCGGCGATGCGCGACGCCCACGGCCACGCCGGGGCACCGTGCGAATCGTCGGTAATGCCGAGCGCATACATCGCGCTCAGCCATGTGGACTGCGCGAACTGCAACGCCTGAAGCAAGGCATTGAGCCAGAGATGAGAGGGCGGCGATGTCATCGATGCTGCCGAAGTGGTTTTGTCGGGCAGCAGTCCGATGACGGCGGGCGCGTCAACGTCGCCCGCATCGCAGAACGACGCACGGTAAATCGATTCACGACAGCCACGACACGTGCAGGTTTACCAACTGGCATCGAGCCCCAGATGTCGGAGCGCTTCATGGCGCAGTTCGGTAATGCGAGGGTCGCCGCGATGACGTGGGTACGGCAGATCGACGCGCAACTCCGCCACGATTCTCGCGGGGCGCGCACTGAAGACGATCACCCGTTGCGCGAGGAACAGCGCTTCCTCGACATCGTGCGTGACGAGCAACGCGGAGAAGCCGGCGCGCTGCCACAGATCGACGAGTTCGCTTTGCATCGCCAGCCGGGTGAGCGAGTCGAGCTTGCCGAGCGGTTCGTCGAGCACGAGCAGGCGCGGATCGTTGGCGAGTGCACGGGCGAGCGCTACACGTTGCGCCATGCCGCCGGAGAGTTGATGCGGGAAGGCGTCGGCGAACTCGGACAGGCCCACGCGTGCCAGCGCGGCGTCGACACGGGGACGTTCCTTCGCGAGCACGCCGCGCGCCTGCAGACCGAGCGCGACGTTATCGCGCACCGTGCGCCACGGGTAAAGCGTCGGGTCCTGGAACACGACGATGCGTGACGGATCGGGGCGTGTGATGTCGGCGCCGTCCTGCTGGATCGCGCCACGCGTGGCCGTCTCCAGTCCGGCAACGAGGCGCAGCAGCGTGGACTTGCCGCAGCCGCTGGGGCCGAGCAAGGCGACGAACTCGCCGGGCGCGACGTGCAGGTCGACACCGTCGAGCACCTGCAACGGGGCTTGCCGCGAGCCGAACCAGTGACTCACGCCCTGGATGTCGATTTGCGCGCCGGTGTCGTTGGCCGAGGCATTCGGGCGATGGCCCGTATCGGGCGACTGAACCGACTCAGTCGACGTTTGCGATGCCGAGGATTGCGGCGTCTCGGCGTCCGCGCCGGCAAATGTGGGTGAAGTGGTGGCGGCGCTTACCATTTGACGGTTCCTTTCTGCCAGGCGAGCGCGCGGTCGCGCACGGTAAAGAGCAACGTGATGACGCCCGAGAAGAGCAATGCCATGACGATCAATGCGGCGTACATGTTCACGTACGACGCCCAGCCCTGCGCCCACGTGAGATACCAGCCGAGGCCGGACTTCACGCCCATCATCTCGGCCGTCACGAGTACCGAGAACGACGCGCCGAGGCCCATGAACAGGCCGACGAAAACGTTCGGCAAGGCGGCGGGAATCGCCACACGCAGCACCAGAAACGCTTCCGATGCGCCAAGTGTGCGCGCCACGTCGTAGTAGCTCTTGTTCACGCCTGCAACGCCCGACCACGTAAGCACCGCCACGGGGAAGGCTGTCGACAATGCGATGAGGAACGCGGCGGCGGAATAGCTCGACGGGAAGAAGTAGAAGGTCAGCGGCAGCAGCGCGGTGGCGGGCACCGGGCCGAGCACGCGCAGCACCGGATGCACCCAATAGCCGATGGCGCGCGACCAGCCGATCGACACGCCGATCAGAAAGCCGGCAACCGCACCGAAGCCGAAGCCGAGACCGAGCAGCTTGAGCGTGTTCACCGCGCTGTCGCCAAGCCGTCGCCAGTCTTCGGTGTAGACCTCGATGAGCGCTTGCGGCGGGGCGAAGAAAGGTGTGGGCAGTGCACCCGTCTTGGCGGTGAGGATTTCCCACGCAGACAGCGCCACCGGAATGGCGACGAGCCAGGGGCCCGCGCCGGTCAGCGCTTCGCGCAGTCGCAGCAGCGGCGGTGTGGCGCGCCCCGCGACGGACAGCACCGCGAGCAACGCGGCGACGACCAGTGCGAACACGCCCAACTCATCGGTGAACGCCCAGTCGGCGAACCCCACGATCTTGTTGGGCCAGCGCAGCGTGAGCGAGCCGAAGGCCGCCCAGGCGAGTGCGGCCGCGAAGCCCGCGCCCCACAGCGCCGGGGCGCGTGGTGCGGCAAACAGTTGATCGATGTCGGTGTCGTCGAATACTGGCAGATGCGAGGACGTCGTCGACACCGCCGACGCCGTCGCGCGCAGCGCCGAGCCTTCCGTGTGTTCCGTCAATTCCAGTGCACCGGCGGGCGAGGCGCCGCGCAGTGCGGCATTGTCGAGGATTGCACTCATGGTGGCTTATCCAAAAATTGCAGCGTCAGCCCAGCACATTGGCGTAGACGTGCTGCGCGAGTTTCTGCGGATCGGTCGTCTTCTTGAGCACGCCGATACGACGGAAGTCGTCGGCGAAATACGCGATCTCGTCGCGCAGATCGACACCGGTCGGGTGATGGGTATAGGTGAGCGTGGCGTACAGCTTGCGCAGATCTTCGGGGCTGATCTTCGGCGAGTACTTGGCGAAGATCTTCGCGGCCTCGTTCGGATTCTCGTTGACGAATTCCGTGGCCTGCACGATCGAGCGTGCCAGCGCGCTCGCGGCGGCCCGGTCGTTGCGCACGAGTTCGCCGCGTGCGCCGATCACGCAGCACACCTTGCGGGCGTATTCGCCGCTGAGGTTCGTCGCCAGTTCGACGTACGCGCCGTTGGTGCGCTTTTCCAGCAGATAGAGGTTCGGGTCGCCGTCGGCAATTGCCTGAATCTCGCCTTTGTCCACAGCCACGCCGAGCAGGTCGGCTGGATACTGACGCCAGGTGATGTCGCGCTCGGCGTCGATGCCGTTCTTCGCGAGCAGAATCTGGAAGAAGTGCTTGCCCGGTGCGGCCAGATCCGACACGCCGACGGTCTTGCCCTTGAGCGCGGCGAGCGACGTGATCCCTGCCGCCTTCGAGCCGAGCAAACGCACGCAGCCGCCGTGCGAGCTGCCGATGATCTTCACGTCGAAGCCCGATTCCAGGGGCTTGAGCCAGCGGTGAATCATGCCCACGGCGGCGTCTGCCTTGCCTGTGGCGATGGATTCGAGCAACTGATCGGTCGAGCCGCTGTAGTTGATGAGGTCGACCTGCAAGCCGTTCTTTTCGAAGAAGCCGCGCTCCTGCGCCGCAACGATGGGCGTCAGGCAGAACGAGTTCTGGTTCCACGCGAACGTGAGCTTCTTCGGTTGCGACCATGCCTGACGCCCGAGCAGCAACGCGGGCGCGGCGAGCGCCACGGCTGTGCCCGCGCGCAGCACCTTGCGGCGACCGGCGTGCACGGTGGCGGGTGTGGCGACATCGATGGTCTTGTCGGTGTGGCGGAACTTCATGGATACGACTCCCCTGTTGATTTGTGATGTTTGTACACGGGTTTGCGTGTACCTCAGTCGTGCAAAGTCAGCAGCGCAAAGTCAGTCGAGCAGATCCGGCTCGGCTTCGACGAGGCCCTCGTAAAGGCTTTCGAACGAGTACAGCGCGCCTTCCGGGCCACCGACCTGACTGTGCGTGTGACGCGCCGTCGCCTCATCAATGCGTTGCGGCGTGCCGGCGGCCTCGGCGAGCAACTGCGTGTGCGCAACGTTCTCGAGCGCGATGTACCACCACGCAGCGGCCTCGACCGTCGGGCCCGCGGTGAGAATGCCGTGGTTCTTGAGGATCACGCCCTTGACCGTGCCGCTGCCATCGGGCTTGTTCAGTGCGTGCGCGATGCGGTTGCCTTCGCTGTCGTCGACCACCATGCCGGTGAAGTCGTCGAAGAGCGCGTGGTCTTCGAAGAAGCCGCACGAGTCCTGCGTGAGCGGATCGAGTGCGCGGCCCAGCGTCGACCATGCCTTGCCGTAGGTCGAATGGGTGTGCGCAGCGGCGACCAGATGCGGATGCGCTTCGTGAATCGCCGCATGAATGGCGAACGCCGCCTTGTTGAGGGGCCGATCGCCCACGACGGTCTCACCCTTTGCGTTCACGAGCAGCAGGTCGGAGACCTTGATGCGCGAGAAGTGCACGCCGAGCGGATTGACCCAGAAGTGGTCGGTCAGCTCGGGATCGCGCGCGGTGATGTGGCCGGCCAGCCCGAGGTCGAAGCCGTGACGCGCGAAGATGCGGAACGCGGCGGCAAGACGTGTCTGACGATGGCGACGCTCGGCGACGATGTCGCTGCGCACGGGCGGCGCGTCGAACCAGAAGCGCTGCGCCGGGGCGGCGTTGAGCACAAGGCCGGTCGGCGTGGTGACGGTGGCCGGGGTGATGGGCGCCGGCGAGGTGGGCGAGGTACGTCCGAAGCTGTGGGTGTCGACGGGCAGAACGGCAGCCATTGAGTTTCTCCTTGGCGTCGAGTGGGGAAGTGACGGGGCGACTGGTCCGTCAGGCGGCGCGGCGCGTGGCGTCGTGCTGACGGTCGCGCTCGGCGACCAGCGTGCGCAGGCGCGGAATCAGCTCGCGTCCGTAGTCGATGGCGTCGCCCAGCGGATCGAAGCCGCGAATGAGGAACGTCGTGACCCCGAGGTCGTAGTAATCGAGCAGGGCGTCGGCGACCTGTTCCGGCGTGCCCACGAGTGCGGTGGAGTTCGAACGTCCACCGATGAGCTTGGCGATCTCGGTCCACAGCACCTTGTCCAGACGCGCGCCCTTGTCGGCGGCGGCGAGCAGGCGGCGAGCGCCCTCGCTTTGCAGTGCCGAGCCCTGCGGCAGCCCCGCGGCTTCGCGAATGGCCTTCGCCTGCGCAAGAATCTTGTCGGCGCGCTCCCAGGCCTTGGTTTCCGTCTCGGCCAGAATCGGACGAAACGACACCGAGAAGCGCGGCACGCGGCCATATACCGCCGCTGCGGCGCGTACGCGCGTGGTGATGTCGCGTACCTGATCGAGCGACTCGCCCCACAGCGCATAGATGTCCGCATGCCTGGCCGCGACTTCCAGCGCAGCCTCGGAGGCGCCGCCAAAGAAGATCGGCACGTGCGGTTGCTGCACGGGTTTGACTTCGGAGAAGCCTTGCTTGAAGCGGTAGTACTTGCCGTCGTGATCGAACGGCGTGTCTTCCGTCCAGATGCGACGCAGAATGCTCAGGTACTCGTCCGTGCGCGCATAGCGTTCGTCGTGCAGCAGGAAGTCGCCGTCACGCTGCTGTTCTTCGTCGGAGCCGCCGGAGATGAAGTGAACGCCCAGACGTCCGCCGCTGAACTGGTCGAGCGTGGCGATCTGGCGTGCGGCCAGCGTCGGGGCGACGAACCCCGGACGATGCGCGAGCATGAAGTGGATGTTCTCGGTCACGGCCGACGCGTAGGCGATTGTGAGCGTGGCCGACGGACTGGTCGAGTGATGCGGCACGAGAATGCGGTCGAAGCCCGATTGCTCGTGAGCTCGCGCGAAGTTGCGCACGTAGTCGCGGTCGACGACCGGACCGCTCTTGGGATGAATTTCGGATTGCTTACTGCTTTGAATCATGCCGATGATTTCGACGCTCATGACGCTCTCCATTTTTTGACAGGGGACGCGTGCACGGCGACGTGGGTCGGTTTGCGCTACACGCCCATCGATCGGAACAGACGGTGAATGGGAGTGAGCCTACGCAAACAATCTCCGGCCGTTAAATAATCATTTCCGCAAAGATTATTCGATATGGATGGTTGGGCCGCGCCATGCCGGGCCTTACGCTATGGGCACGGTCATACCGACACGCAGTGAGGCGCACAGGGTGCCGAACGCGAATTTGCTTATTCCAAAATCATGTCTTCTTCCGGTCTCGCACCTTCCGGGGCGGTACTGCCCCTGCCGCGTGCCGACGGCCCCGCACGCCTGGCTCAACTGGACGCGCTGCTGCCGCCCATCACGCGCGCGTTGGCCGAGGGCGCGGCGTCGCTCGATCGCGATGCCCGTTTTCCGTTCGAGAACTTTGCGCTGCTGCATCGTCATGGCCTGATCGCCGAAATCGTGCCGCGTGCCGAGGGCGGCGGTGGCGGCGGATTGGCGACGGCGCGCCGCATCGTCGGGGCTGTCGCCGCCGGCGAATCGGCCACGGCGCTCGTACTGACGATGACCTATCTCCAGCATCGCTCGCTCGTGAGAACCAGCACGCGCTGGGCCGAAGCGCAGCGTCGCGCGGTGTTCGAGAGCGCGGTGCGTGACGGCTCGCTCATCAATGCGCTGCGCGTCGAGCCCGATCTCGGCACGCCGGCGCGGGGCGGCTTGCCGTCGACCATTGCACGACGTACCGAAACCGGCTGGCGGCTGTCCGGGCGCAAGCTGTATTGCACCGGCATTCCGGCGCTGCGCTGGCTTTCGGTGTGGGCGCGCACGGACGAAGCGGAGCCGCGTGTCGGCGTGTTTCTCGTGCCGCGTCCGGCGGGTGCCGAGGCGTCGCCCGATCGGCCGGGCATTCGCGTGGTGCAGAACTGGGATCACCTCGGCCTGCGGGCGTCTGCCAGTCATGAGGTCATTCTGGAGGACATCGATCTGCCGTTCGGCAATGCGGTGGACATTCGTGCGCCGTCCGAGTGGGCGCCGGCGGGCATCGGGCAGCGCGACAACGATGCCCATATCGAGCAGCAGGCGTGGATGAGCGTATTGCTCGGCACGCTTTATGACGCCGTCGCCCGCGCGGGCGTCGACTGGCTCGTGACGTTCCTGAATACACGCGTGCCGGGCAATCTCGGCGCGCCGCTTGCGACCCTGCCGCGTGTTCAGGAGACCGTGGGGGAGATCGCAACGCTGCTGCACGTCAATCAGCGTCTGCTCGATGCTGCGGCGCACGCAGCCGATGCGGGAGAACCCGATGACGACATTGCCAGCGGTGCGCTAAAGTTCACGGTGACGGGCAACGCGATCCGCGCGCTGGAACTGGCCCTGCAACTGTCGGGCAACCATGGGCTTTCGCGCAACAACCCGCTTGAGCGCTATCATCGCGACGTGCTGTGCAGCCGCATCCACACGCCGCAAAACGACACCATTCTGGGCGCTGCCGGCAGGCAGGCGCTCGCCGCTTTCCGGGAATCTGCATGACAGGTACGACCGAAGTGCTCGATGGCATCGCCTTGTCGCGCGATTTGCCGGCACACGATTACGACGCGCTCGACCCGCTGCGCACCTTCGTGGCTGCGTTTTCGCGACTGCTGGAGCGGCGTCCGCACGAGACCACGCTGCTCGAAGAGGGCGCCGGACTGCTGGCGCAACTCGTCGCCCGCGACGACTGGCTGCCCGAGGCGTTCGCTACGCCGCATCCCGAGCATTACCGGCAATTCCTGTTGCACTGCGATTCCGCGCAACGATTCTCCATCGTGAGTTTCGTGTGGGGGCCGGGCCAGCGCACGCCGATTCACGATCACACCGTGTGGGGACTGATCGGCATGTTGCGCGGGGCGGAAGACTCGCAGCCGTACGTGCTGGACGCGCAAGGCGTGCCCGTCATCGCGGGTGATCCGGTACGGCTCACGCCGGGCGACGTCGAAGTGCTGTCGCCGCGACTGGGCGACATCCACCGCGTGAGCAACGCTTACGACGACCGCGTGTCGGTGAGCATCCACGTCTACGGCGCGAACATCGGGGCGGTGCACCGCAGCGTCTTCACCGAGTCGGGCGAGCGCAAGGGCTTCGTCTCCGGCTATGCCAACGCGCAACTGCCGAACCCGTGGGGCAAGGCCGCGCCGCCCGCCGACAAACAATAGACAAACGCCCGACGCGCCTGATGGGCCTGACGAACCCGCAGGCGTCGGCATTCGACGAATTCAAGGAATCACCGTGTCCGTGCAATCGACCACCGCATCCCCCACATCCAACGACGTATCGTCGCAGACCGCAGACGCCGCGTTCCCCGAACTGACCTATGCCGAGGTGCGCGCTGCGTTGCTCGCGCGTAACGAAATCGCCTTGCTCGACGTGCGCGAGGAAGATCCGTTCGCGCAGACACACCCGCTATGGGCCGCCAACCTGCCGCTCTCGCGTGTGGAGATCGACGCGTGGGCGCGCATTCCGCGCCGTGACACGCGCATCGTCGTCTATGGCGTGCATGACGGTGAGGATCTCGCGCCGCGTGCCGCCGCCGTGCTTTGCAAGCTCGGCTACACCGACGTCAATCTGCTCGCGGGCGGCCTCGACGGCTGGATCGCGGCCGGTGGCGAAGTCTTCCGCGACGTGAATGTGCCTAGCAAAGCGTTCGGCGAGTGGGTGGAAGGGCTGCGGCATACGCCGTCGCTCTCGGCGCAGGAAGTGCAGGCGTTGCTCGATGCCGACGCGGACGTGGTCGTCGTTGACGCCCGCCGTTTCGACGAATACCAGACGATGAACATTCCCGGCTCGACGAGTGTGCCCGGCGCGGAGCTGGTGCTGCGCGTGCGCGAACTCGCGCCCGATCCGGCCACGCGGGTGATCGTCAATTGCGCGGGACGCACGCGCAGCATCATCGGCACGCAATCGCTTGTCAACGCCGGTCTGCCGAATCCCGTCGCGGCCCTGCGCAACGGCACCATCGGCTGGACGCTTGCCGGTCAGACGCTGGAACGCGGCGCCGACCGTCGTCACCCGTCGACCGTGCGTGAAGCCACGCTGGCCGTCGCCCGCGAAGGCGCACGTGACGTAGCGGATCGTGCCGGGGTGCGTCGGATTGCGTTGGCGGAGCTGCCGTCCCTGAATGCCCCGGGGCGCACTGTCTACCGGTTCGACGTGCGCACGCCGGAGGAGTACGCGGCGGGGCATCTTCCCGATTTTGCGAACGCCCCGGGCGGCCAACTGGTGCAGGAGACGGATCATCAGGCGCCGGTGCGCGGCGCATGGATCGTGCTTGCGGACAACGACGGCGTGCGTGCCGACATGACCGGCTCTTGGCTCGCCCAGATGGGCTGGACGGTGTATGTGGTCGAGCCGCACGGCGACGAGGCGCGCGACGCGCAGGGCGGCTGGCCGTTGCACACGCCGAGCGCGCCCGATGTGGACACGGTCACGCCCGCGTTGCTCGCGCGCTGGCTCGACGATGCGACGCCCGGTCAGATCGCGGTGCTCGACTTCACGTCGGGCGTCAACTACGTCAAGCGTCATATCCCGGGCGCATGGTTCGTGATTCGGGCACGTCTGGCGCAGGCGCTGCGTGAGATCGGCCCTGTGCAGCGCTACGTGCTGACCTGCGGCTCCAGCCTGCTGGCACGCTTCGCGGCAGCCGATCTGCGGCGTCTGACCGATGCCGAGATCGTGGTGCTCGATGGCGGCACGCAGGCGTGGATCAATGCGGGGTTGCCGCTCGAATCCGGCGAGACGCATCTGGCCAGCGCGCGCGACGACCGCTACCGTCGTCCGTACGAAGGCACCGACAATGCCGCCGAGGCCATGCAGGCCTACCTCGACTGGGAATTCGGTCTCGTCGATCAGTTGCATCGCGACGGCACGCATCACTTTCAGGTCGTGTAAGGACGCACTCATGGGCGGGGGCGTGTGAGGGGAGCCACCCGTCGCGGGAGCGCGCTCGTGGCATACTCCCGAACTTCAAGAGCCGCTTCGCGCGCCCCCGTAAGTGCTCAATGGGTTCTCCATGAGCGCGCCATGTGATGCGGAGCCTGCGCAGCGGCCGACCCGCTTTCGATCCGACCGATCCATCCATGTCACAGCCGCAGCGCCGCTTCGCCAGCCTCATCGATCCGTGCACCCGTATTCCTTACGAGTGGGTGTACCACGAGCCGGACGTCTTCCTGCAACGCACCTCGAAGTTCTCCGTCGCCAAGAAGTACCTCCATCGCCGCCTGCGTCTCGCGCTCAGCGGTCAGGCGGGACGCGAGGTGCGGCACGTCGCGCCGCAGGCACGTGTGTTGTGGATCTATGGCGGCAAGGCTTCCGTTGGCGATGCCGTGATGGACATGTCCGGCCGCGCGTTGCTGCGTGATCGCGAAGGCCCGGTCGACCTGCTCATCGGATCGGGCCTGAAGGCCGTGTTCGACGGCGACGATATTTTCCGGAACATCTACGATGATCCGGCGGCCGTCGATCCGGCGAACTACGATGTCGTGGTCTTGCAGGAATTCAACTACCCGACGCTGCGCATCAAACGCCGCTTTTTCGCGGCGCTGCCGTTCGCCTGCCTGTTCCGCTTCTTCCATGGGCCGGATCGCAATCAGACACAGTTCAGTCTGGCTGCCGTCAACGACGTCTTCGATCTGCAACTCGCCCCCGACGAACTCTTCGCCCGAGCAAAACCGTATCTGCGCGAAGAGATGGATTTGCCGCAAGCGATCGTCAATCGTTTGCCGTCCGGACCGTTCATTGTGTTGGCGATGGGCGGGGTCGAACCGCGCCGCACCTATACCCATTGGCGCGAATGTATCGACGCTTACGAAGTGGCGTTGGCACCGGGCATGCCGACGGGCATCGTGCTGTTGGGTTCGGGCAACGGTGCAGATGCCGCCCGTGAACTCATGCAGACGAAGTTCCCGCACCTCGAGCTGGTCTCATTCGTTGGCGAGCTGACGTTGCGTGACGCGAAGCGTGTCATCGCGAATGCGTCGCTGTTCGTCGGCGCGGACGGAGGCCTGATGCACGTGGCGCATACGACACGCGCGCCAAGCGTCACGCTGTTCGCTGCGGCCGAGCCGCCGTATCTGCGCCTCACGCCGCGTTGCCAGTCCACACCTTTGCAAACCCAGAGCGATGTGAGCGCCGTCGATCCGGTCGAACTGGCGCAGACGATCGTTGCAACGCTCGCAGCCACGTCGTCGCGCCTGTCGAATTAATCCATATCCCTGTCCGACGGGCCCTCGTCTTACCCTCCCGCCGCTGCAACTGAGGCAGCTTTTCCCCTGTTGCGCCGCCCCTAGGCGTGTCACGCGCCGAGACGGCCGCGTTCCGAGCATTACACGAAAGCACCGTGGAGACACCTGTCAACGTTGACAGGTGCGGTTTCGTGCGCCGGAACCTAACGTTCAATCAACAAAGATGCTGCAACCTCATGATTGCATAGGGTTTTCCCTTGCGCGGAGAGGGCGGCGCGACAGTCCGTGACCTCGGGGGCGATGGCGTGGACAGGCTAGGGGCTCGGTTCTCGGCGGTTCGCTTGGTGGGAGCGTCCGCCGATTTTGTCGTATCGATCGGTTTGTCATGCCTATGTGTGGGAGAACCGTATGAAAACGCTAAAGCCCAAGGCGCTCACGCGTCGCCCGATAGCCCAGGCCGTTGCCGTATGTGTCGCCTGTATGGCCGCCCAAGCTCATGGCGCGATCGTGGATGGAGTTTCCCAAACGGTGGCGGCGCCAGGAGATCCGACCGAATCGTGGCAGGTCATCAACGGCGGAACGCTCACGGTCTCGCCGGGAGCCGCTACTAACTTCATTACGGTCGAATCGGGAAGTTCGACGAGCGTCGATGGGGCGACGGTATCGGCCACGATTGGTGCGAACGACGGCATCCAGTTTCTCAATACGACAGGCACGATCTCGAACTCGACCGTGAGCAGCAACAGTGGCGCCGGTGTTTCGATGGGCTCTTTCGGCGGGTCAACGATAGCCCCCGTAGTCACGATTTCCAACAGCACGATCTCAGGGGCAACATTCGGTGCGACGGTTGGCACGAAGGGTACCCTTACGATTACCAACAGCACCTTGACCAGCAGCGGAACGGGGCCATTTCACGCTGGCCTGGCGAACTTCGATTCGACGCTTTCCGTCACTGGTGGCAGCGTGAGCGGGTTGAACGGGGTGTGGGTCGCGACGGCGACGAATGGCACCGCGTCTACCACGACGCTTAGCGGCACGACAGTGACGGGTAATACGGGCCCGGGCATTCTGATACAGCCGCAACCCGGCGTCACCGGCGCGAGAACCGCAAGCGTCAATATCGAAAACGGCACCAAGATCACAGGAAGCGATGGCAACGTCATCAAAGCGGTCGGTGCAATCACCTCGACGGTCGTCGTGGACAATTCGCAACTGACGGGCAACGTGACAGGCGATGGAACGGCGGTCGTGGATCTCACCCTTCAGAACAACGCGTCGCTCACCGGCTCGCTTGTCAATCTGAACTCACTTGCTGTGAATTCCGGCGGGAAGTGGGTGCTGACAGGCAACAACACGGTGCCGACTGTGACGATGAATAGCGGCACGATCGATATTTCCGGCACCGCTGCAGGCACCGGCACGTTCCACACGCTCACGCTCGGCACACTTTCGGGTAACGGCGCTTTCAACATGAACACCAACATCGCCACCCATTCGGGCGATCTGCTGGCGATCACGGGCAACGCGACGGGCACGTATCAGCTTCACATCACGAATTCCGGGGCCGAGCCGAGTGTGATTGCGCCGTTGACGGTCGTGACGACCGGCGGCGGTGGGGCCGCATTCTCACTCGTCGGCGGCAAGGTCGATGCGGGTGTCTATAGTTACGACTTGCGGCAGGACGGTAACAATTGGGTGCTCAATACTGACGCGCAGCCCGGGGAACCGGGTGGACCAGATCTCACGCCGGGCGCACAGACTGTCATCGGCATTTCGGGCGTGGCGCCGACAGTCTGGTACGGCGAGCAGGCTATCTTGAGATCCCGACTCGGCGACGTGCGTCTTCAGGACCAGGGCAACAGCGGCGCGTGGGTGCGCACGTTCGGCAAGCAGTTTCACGCGACACCCACGTCGGGTGTCGACTACCGTCAGACGCAGTACGGTGTCATGGGAGGGGCGGATGCCGTCGTCGGCAAGGCCTGGGGCGGGACCTGGCTTGTCGGCGGGTTGCTCGGTACGAGCCACAGCAAGCTTTCGTTCGATGGTGGTTCTACCGGCGGTGTGAACAGCTACACGGCGGGTCTGTACGGGACGTGGCTCGGCGCCACAGGCTACTACTTCGAGACGGTGGTGCGTTACAACCACTTCCAGAACGACGCCAACGTCATCATGAGCGATGGTGAAGGCGCGCACGGCAGCTTTGGCGAAAACAGCTTCGGGGCGACCTTCGAATTCGGTCGTCACATGAAATTCAATGGTGACTGGTTCCTTGAGCCGTACGCCCACCTCGCGCTGTTGCGTGTCGGTGGCGACGACTTTACGCTGACCAACGGCATGCAATCCAATACGTCGCGCACCGGCTCGGTGCAACTGCGTGTGGGGGCCGCATTTGGCAAAACATTGTCGCTGTCGGGCGGTGGCGTCATTCAACCCTACCTCAAGCTTGCGCTGGTCCAGGAGTTCATCAAAAGCAATCAGGTTATGGTCAACGGCATTGGTTTCAACAGCGATCTTTCGGGTACTCGCTTCGAATTCGGTGCCGGGGTGACAGGGCAAGTGCGTCGCAATCTTCAGATTTACTCAGAAATCGAATCCAGCGTGGGACGTCACATCAACCAGCCTTGGGGTGTGCAATTGGGGGTTCGTTACACTTTCTGATTGGTTCGATGCCGGGTATTGCAAGTGAAAAAATAGGGCTGTGATTCGCGAGTCAGGTGAAATATCAATGAATTTCAGTGAATATTGGTGTATTTTATCGTATTAATCGTGTTTTTTTAGGGTTTGTCCGTACGCTTCGCGTCGTTCTGACTTTTTTGGGAAACGACCATCATGCGTACGACAACGCCGCAGCGCTTAGCTGCGTCACCCCATCGACACCGGATCGCCCAAGGTGTCGCAATTCTTCTTGCCTGCCTGAGCACTACCGCGAACGCGGCTAACCTGATCGATGGCGGCCAGCACGATCTTTATGGACCTGGCGATGCCGTGGAGATGTGGCAAGTGCTCAACGGCAGCACGCTGACAATCCATCCGGGGGCCGCAACCAATTGGATTCGGGTCGCTAACGGTGGCACGTTGCATGTCGACGGCGCGGAAATCCACTCCACTGGGGGAGTAAACGCGGGGATCTCGCTGGAGAATACGACCGCGACGATTGCGAACTCCAACATTTCGAGTGCACGAGGCGCCGGTTTGTGGCTCGGTGCCGCCGGGGGAAATACGGAAGGTTCGGTTGCGACGCTCATCAACAGCACCGTGAAAGGTTATGGGTTCGGTGTGCATATGGGGGCAGGGGCCACGATCGAGCTGAACGACACGCATGTCAGCAGCCTGGAAGGCGTGATCGGCACGCACAACGCTGGTCTGTACTCACGGGACTCCCGGGTATTGATCAATGGCGGATCCGTGACCGGGATGATGAACGGAATCTGGCTGTCCAGCGGCCCGAACGGCAACGAATCCGTGGCCGTGCTCAACGGAACGCATATCGAAGGCATCGAGGGCGCTGGCATTCTGATCCAGGCCGACAAGGACCATGTCGATGGCAAGACCGTATCGCTGACGATTGCGAATGGCACGACGATTTCAGGGGCCGACGGCAAGTTGATCGAACTCAGGGAGGGGCTTGATTCGACCGTCACCGTCGACAACGCCCAACTGACCGGCGACATTGTGAGCGACGGCAGCGCAAGGCTGGATCTGACGTTGCAGAATCACGGCTCGTTGACCGGGGCACTGATCAACGTTGACTCGCTGGCTGTGAATTCAAACGGTAAATGGGCACTGACTGGCGACAGCAGCATGGCCCTGATGACGATGGACGGCGGCTTCGTCGATATCCATGGCACGGCGGCCGACGGCACGTTCCACAAGCTCGATGTCACCGATCTATCCGGCAACGGCACGTTCCAGATGCAGGCTGACCTGCAAGTGGGCGGCGCCGATTTGCTTGACGTCGAAAACGCCACCGGTGCGCACCAGTTGCACGTGAAGAACACGGGTACGGAAGGCGGTGTCGAAACGCAGCTTCTGGTCGAACAGGGCGGTGGTGACGGCATGTTCTCCCTCGTGGGCGACAAGGTCGATGCTGGCGTGTATTCGTACGTGCTGAAATCGACCGGTGAATCCGGTGGCGAGCAATCGTGGTATCTGGAGCGCACCGAAGAGCTTACGCCAGGGACCGACGCGGTCGTGAACATTCACAGCGCATTGCCGACCGCGTGGCTAGGTGAGCACACCGTGTTGCGTTCGCGACTGGGCGAAGTGCGTCTGGGCGAGGGCGATACGGGCGGTGTTTGGGCGCGTACGTTCGGTAGCCGGTACAACGCACGCCCTGAGGCGGGTACGGGATACAGTCAGGACCAGTGGGGTGTCATCGCCGGTGGCGACGCCATCGTGATGCAAAACGACGCGGGGCGCTGGCTGGTCGGTGGCATGTTCGGCACCAGCACCAGCCGCCTGAAGTTCAATAATGGTTCGCGCGGCACGATCGAGAGCCATACCGTCGGCGCATACGCGACCTGGCTGGCGAATAACGGTTTCTATTTCGACGGTGTGCTCAAGTACAACCGATTCGGCTCCGAGCTGGATGTCCGGATGAGCGACGGTATGCGCAGCAAGGGCGATTTCGTCAATCATGGCGTGGGTCTGTCGGCAGAAGTCGGGCGCAAGATCGAATTCGGCAATCGCTGGTTTATCGAGCCGTTCGGGCAGGTGGCCGGCATGTGGGCAAATGGATCGGATTTCACGCTCGATAACGGTATGCATGCAACGACCAGCAGCACGAAGTCGCTGCTCGGCACGGTCGGTATGCACTTTGGTAAAACATTCGAGACGGCCAAGGGCACTTTCCAGCCGTACGGCAAGCTTGCAGTGACGCACGAATTCGTGCGCAGCAACTCGGTACGTGTGAACGGTATCGATCTGCAGCAGGACATCTCGGGCACTCGCTTCGAAGTCGGTGCGGGCCTCGCTGCGCAGATGGCGAAGAATTTGCAGGCGTATGCCGAAGGCAGTTACTCGATCGGCAAACGTCTCGATAAGCCGTGGGGTGTCAACGTCGGCGTGCGCTATCGATTCTGAGGTGTCTGCGGTTCAAGGGTGACGTGCGCGCGTCGCCCGAGAAGTGTTGTTGTTCCATGTTCTCCATTTGGCCTGACTGCCCGCAAGGGTGTCGGGCTTTTTTCTTGGCGTGGCCTTGAAGTCGGACGGTGTTTCAGGCAGGCGGGCGCGATTTTGGCGCTTCAGGCGCGCAATACACGCGAGGCTGATCGTTATAGCCGACGCTGGCGCCATCGCCCACGCGCATCGCCTGGAAATAATCGGTGTAGTCCGCCTGAAAGCCGCGATACACGAAACGGTAGACCAGATCGTCCGGCGTATCGTCGTTATTCAGGCGGCTCGTACGTACGGTATGCACACGCAGCCAGCTTCGTAGCGCAACGTACTCGAACTCGCTTGCCCGATGGACGACGCTCGACGTTTTGCCTTGCCGCACGCGCCCCGTGAAACGGGCTGTGCCTGTGCCATCCCGGTGATAGTTCGACTCCATCGTGCCGAAAACCTGAACGCGGGTGCCATCGGAAATATGAGTGTCGAATTCGATATTTGCCAGACATCGCCAATCGGCACGGTCATCCGGTATCAGCCACCATGCTGCGCCCCAGGGCACGATGGCAGCTACGATCACGCCCAGCCAAACGGTGCGACGACGAAGTCGGGTGGATTCGTGCGAAGTGCTGGGGGCAGGGGACGTCATGAGTTTGTGTGGTCGATCAGCAAGTAAGACAGGCAATCGGAATTGGCGCGTCCGATCGGTTCGCGACACAGGAAGTAACTGAAGACGTCGAGACCGCCCGAACCGTTGATGTAGACGTATCGTTCGTGCGCGTCGTCGATGCTCAGCGGTGGAGTACTTGCGAGCCGCGCGAGACGTTGTTTGACGAAGTCCGTATCCTGTTTGAAATCGGGAGCGATGAAGACGCGATTGTCGGGGGCGTCTTCGAGTGGCGTCCATTGAGCGATGCTCGCATTGGTTCGCAGGTCGCCGCGTAACGAGGGAAGGCCCCAGCCGGCCAATATGGCACTTACGATAGCCACCCCTGACCAGACGCTCGCGGTGGACCATCCGGGCCGCCATTGGGGATGCGCGGCGGGTGTCGCAACGGCGTTGGGCGATGCCGGCGCGGTTTCGCCGACCGGCTTTCGATCGGCGTTCGGCGAAGCATCGTGGGGCTCGACGTTGCGAAGTGATATGGCCACGGAGGGCGCCGAGGCCGGGCGCGTTGTCAAGCTGGATGCGTTCGGGGAAACCGGTGTTTGAGCGGAGTTGCTTCCGTCATTGGACGTTGCTTTAGAAATGCCGACAATTTGAGCGTTATCCCAAGGTGAGGCGGCAATGGCCGGTCCATTTTCAGGGCTGAGCGGAGCGCTCGTGAGCGCATCGACGAACGGACTGATTCGTTTCGCGTTAGTCAGGCGGTATCCGATTCGTGGCAACGTCGCCAGCACGGTGGGATCGACACCGAGTTGCTGCAAGCCGCGTCTGATGCGTACGATGGACTGACTTAGATTGTTGTCGGAGACGACTGCGCCGTACTGTTCCCAGCCTTGCGTGAGCAAATTACGCTTGGTCACGATCTCGCCCTCGGCCTCTAGCAGCACCTGAAGGCAACGCCCGGCGGCGGCGCCGAGCGGTACGCTTAGACTCGCGTCATGCTGCGAGACTAGCGTGAAGGTGTCCGTATCGAAGCCTGCAATGTCGCCGATGAGGAACTTGACCATAGCAAATCGCCAAGGTGTGGAACACCCTGGCGGTAGAGAGTTTGGAAGTGCGACGAGGTCGTGACGCTTTCGTTTTGAGACAGCGTCACGCCGTCGTCGCCAAATGTTACTCCTTCTTAAATGGATCTGGCGTTGGGCGAGCCGCGATCTCGGCGAGCTTTCGTTGCAGCGGATCGTCGATCCGGTGCTCGGTTTTGCTGAGCTTCAGCAGTTGTGCCTCGCGCTCCTGCTTGTATTCCCGGAAGGCACGTCGCTGCGACGAAGTGGTTCGCCAGGCGCGCACGTAGGCATTGAGTGCGGCCTGCCGTGCCTCCGGCGATCTGCCCACGCCGGCAAGGGCTTCTGCGAGTGTCGGACGGTGACGGCGTACCGTTCGGCTACCGACCGATTGCGTACCCGCCGGTTGTGGTGGGTTCGGCATGTTGCCGAGCTCGACGATGTGTCTGCCGCCCTCGTTCGAAGTCACGGTGCCGGAACCGTCATTTCGCGACACTGAGTATTGGATACGTGCCCGGGCCAGGGGATAGGCATTGACCAGCACTGCCTGCGGCCACGCAAATGTCAGATCCGCGCCGGCATTCCTGTCGGTGATGATGGTTTCGAAATCGAACCCGGGGACCTCGTTCACTTCGTCGGGACCTCCCCACTCCGCATCGGGCAGAGGCGCGCCGTCGGGTTGACCGCTGGCCCATGCGTTACACAGCACGTGTACCCGAACGCGATCGCCGATCTCCTGATTTGCATAGAGGGGCACCGTCATCGGCGCGAAACCGCCATGTTCGACGACGATTCGCCAGGTAATGACGGCGTCGTTGAAATATGCGTCATCGAGGGGCTCGCCCCCGCCGGGCAGATCGCCGGTGTCTTCGACTTCCACGGCAGTGGGGGGAGAGAGACTGGTGTTGACTTGTCCGTCGGGAATCAGCGTGCGTTCCACGATGTACTGGACATCTTTTTCGCCGCTGCCCGCAGCTTCCACCGTCTGCCACAGCAGCGCACGCTCGAGATCGATCTCGTTCACCACGTCCTGATTGGCTATCGTGTATTCACCTGCGGCAACGCCGTCATACATGAAGATGATCTTGTCGCCGGGCAAGAAGGCATGCTGATCCGTGATCGTGCCATCTGCTGCTCTAACGAACCAGGGAATGACGATCGTATGGTCGACCTGGACAGAGGCATCGGGAATATAGTTCTCGCGCTCCCCGGCCTGCCATGCCGAATGCCGCACGATGGGTGCGCCGAGTGCTTCGTTTTCCGGGGTTTCCTCATCGGGATCTTCGCCGCCCGCCTGACTCAGATTCACGCGAACCGGGGTCGCGGTGTCGGGGCGCCCGACTTCCCGGCCACCGGCGCCATAGACGACATAGTTCACGTCGATATCGGCGTACTCCTCGGCGTCCTTGTTCTCATTCCATTCGGCGGCGACCACGCCATAGGGCACTTCGACATCGAGCATGAACGGTTGCGTGTTATCACCATTGAAAACGACGCCGTCCAGCGCGCGACTGCCCCATAGCACCACGATGGTAAAGCCGGGTTCGACGCTCGCATGCCCAGGGATCCGTACGACCACTGGCGTGCGGGCATCCTCTTCCACAATGAGATCATCGTCTTCGTGCAGCGGAACCTCGGGCGGTTCCAGATCGTCGATCCCGCCCTGAATGAACACGTCGATGAGTTTGACGAACGCTTCGTCCGACTCGTTGCCAGCGAGGTCGGTGATCTTGTAGGTGATTTCGAGAATCCCGTCGCCGACCTGTTCGAGAAGCGCGCGGGGGAATTCCAGTACCACGGGGTCCGAAAAGTCGTAAGGGTAGGGGATCTTGACTTCCGGGATTGTATGATCCGCGCCACCGACCTGCCGGATGATGCCGACGATCTTATCCAGGTAGAACTGGTTGCCCCAACTGGGGAGGGTGACCTCCAAAACGTTACCCAGATTCGTGAGAATCTGGTCGGTCAGTCCGTTCTCTGCTTCTACCGGCACTTCGCCCTCGCCGAGATTCTCCGGTTCCTCGAAGTCCAGTGTGAAGTACGTCTCCACTGAGTTCTCGCCCCAATCGGGGTCGAACTCCGGTTTCACGCCGTATGTAAGCGTGTGCATCCCGTGCGTCAGCAACGTCGGCTGGACCCCGATGGTGAAGAAGCCTGCGTCCAAATCCGGTTGCCCGATCGAGCCCTCCACGCCATCAGACACACCGTCCACGTAATACCGGGTTCGATAGCCCAGCGTGTAGTGAGCCTCGATGGGCGCAGTGAAGTTGATGGGCTGTCCCTCAAATGTCGCCTTCACGATGTTGAACGGGTAGACGTTGTCGGGGATGTTCTCCCGATCGGCCAGCGCGTTCGGGTCGATAATCGGGGGGGTAGGCTGGAAGGATGGATCTTCCTCCCCAGATGGCTGGGTCGCAGGCACATTGAGGCTCGCCGCCTTGTTGTCCGTGCGTAAAAGGGCCTTGCGCTTGACTGTCATGACAAACCTCCATTCGGAGAGGGAAGGGTTCGCCAAGTGTCGCCCTGCAAGTTTCGCCGGGTAACTGTCAACGTTGACAGTTGTCGGGCATCGACCGAGGCAGTGAGATGAGGGGGACGGCACACGCCGCGCCGAATGCGCGCGGCGTGTGCCGTTTTTCCCCGTCTGTCACGCATGTGCCCCCAAGGCCATGCTCGTCTGGAGGTCCGTCATGAATATCAGAGATGCATCCCTGTTTCCCGAGCTATCGCGGCTGAGCGCCGACGAAGAGCGGGCCGATACCCGAGTCCTTCAGGCGCCGCGCGTGCTCGATGCGGAAACGTGGGGCGGTATCGGCTACCGGAGTCTGCACAACATCGGACAGCCGATCACGGTGTTGGTGCCGTGGGCAAACGAGTTCGAGCGAAACGATACGCTGCGGCTGTATTGGGGGCGAGACGACATCGTTGCGGATGCGATCATCATCACGAATGCAGACGACACGTCGTATCAGATGGAAGTTCCGGTGCAGCACGTGTTGAATCAGGACGACGGCGAAGTGGAGGTGTGGTTCGAGTTGGTGTCGAACATCAGCGGCGAAGTGAAACCGTCGCCGCCGGCATTGATTCGTGTCAAGCGCACGATTCCGGGCGGACTTGACCCGGACCAATCGACGCCGCCGATCAACGAGCGGCTGGCGCTGGCGGTGCTGCCCGCCGGCCCGATCGAGCCGCCGATTCCTTCGGAAGGGATCGCGCTCACGATTCCGCGATGGCTGAACATGGCGCAAGGCGACCGGTTGACAGTGTATTGGGGATCGCAGTCGCTCCCGGTGAAAACGATATCGCTCGATGAGGTTGATACGGACATTGTCGTGATGGTCGATGAGGAGACTATCAGGGAGGCTGGCGACGGCGAGGACATGGCGGTCACTTACGATGTCTACGACGTGGTGACGAACTATTCGCTTCGCGCGCCCCCGGCATTCATCGAGGTCAGTGTCGGCGACGCGATTTACACCGCTCCGGCGTTGATGAATGCCCCCGGCGGTGTGCTCGACTTCGACGCGTTGAATGGCGCGGATGCCACTGCCATCACGATGCTCAACGGCGATATGGTCGCGGGCGATCAGGCGGTGCTGACGTTTACCGGGCGTTCCTACGATGGGATGCCGGTGACCTTCGATGTGACGCTGGACATCACGGGCGAGCCGATTCTTCAGTTCATGTTGCCGAATGCCTCGCTGGCACCGGTTGTACCGGGCGAAGGGTCGATCAGATATCGCGTATTCGATAGCGCGGGGCAAAGCAAAGGGGTGTCGCTGCGCTCCAACTACGACATCATCGGCAGTGAACGAACCTTGCCTGCCCCGGTGGTGCGCGAGGCGTTGGGCGACGAGCTCGATCCCACGCTGGCGCCGGACGGTGCGCATGTGGACATTGCCGAGTGGGAGGGCATGGCAGAAGAGAACATCGTCACCGTGCATTGGATCGGGACCGCCGTCGACGGCACGCCGGTCACCCATCAGGAGTCGGTAACGCTTGACGACACGCATATCGGCGAGACGGTGACATTCGTGGTGCCCAAGAGCAAGGTCGACGCATTGGCGGGCGGCACGGTCGATGTGTATTACACGGTGCTGTCGGGTACGAGCTTGCGCCAGTCCGAGTCGATCACGTTATCGGTGCTCTCGACCGTCAAACTCGTGCCGCCCTATGTGGTATCCGAAGCCGATGGGGAATACGATCCGGGGCCGGGTCCGAACGACGCCTTGATGGTGATCCCTCAGTGGCCCAGCATGGCGGTAGGCGATTCGGTGACGTGGTACTGGCTGGGGACGTCGGAGGGCGGGCAGGAGAGCAAGACCGTGCCGGTCTCCTCCGTGGGGCATATGGAGGTGAAGGTTTCCCGTGGCGTCGTAGAAGCCAATGCCAACGGCGGCGACACGGTGACAGTGCTCTATCGGGTCAAGCGCGCGAGCGGCGCGGAACAGGAATCTGAGTCGTATCAGTTCAAGGTGTTGCCGCTGCCGCCAGAGCGGCTGCCAGCCCCTGTCGTGGACGATGCGATCGACGGTGTGCTCGACCCGGATGACGTGCCCGACGACGCCCCCGTGACGATCAAGGCCTATCCCGGTATGGCGCGTAACGACGTGGTGACAGCATGGTTCGGCCAGGGGACGGTCGGCGAGTTCACACAGACGTTCATCGTGAGCGACAACACAGTAGGACAGGACCTCGTGATGTATGTGCCGCACGACAAGGTGGCGGCTGTCGACGGCCTGATCGTGACCGTGAATTACACCGTGAAAGTCGGTGACGTTGTGACACCGTCCGAAGACGTGATGCTGGAGGTCAGCCGGGCGATCCAGTGGCCTGCGCCTTCCGTACGGGAAGCCGATGGCGACTACTTGCCGGAAGAGGCGTTCGGTCGGGGCGCGACGACTGTCGTGCCATGGCACGATGGCATGAAAGTCGGTGACAAGCTCGACATCTATTGGGGAGAAGGCGCTGACGAGTATCGCGATGGTGTCGACATCATCGGGCCTATGGATTACGAATTTACCGTTCCCAAGGCCGTGGTGGAGCGATTCCTGATGCAGGAAGTGCCGGTGTACTACACCATCACACGCGGTAACCGGGTGATGAAGTCCGATGTGCTGAACCTGCGGGTGGGCCTGTTCCTGCCGACGTTGGGCGCACCGGACGTTGCAGAAGCGGAGCAAGGCGTACTCAAGCCGACCGATGCGCGCGACGGGGCGACGGTGGTCATCACATACGAAGATATGCAGGTCACCGACAAGATCCAACTGAGCTGGGATGGCGATACAAGCTTCGCTGAAGCTTCAGGCGATCCGAGCGGCACGTTGGAGATCGTGGTGCCGCCGGGCAAGGTGGCGATGAGCCTCGGTCGCACGGTGCCGGTGATGTACACGTTCAAGCGAGGGGAAAAGGAGATTGACTCCGATACGTTGAACCTGACCGTGAACAATTTCGTGCCGACCAATTTGCCGTTAGCCAATGTGGTTGAGCAGGAGGATGGCGTGGTGTCGCTGCCGAGCTTCACGGGTGATGCGACGGTGCGGCAGCCGAATTGGCCGTTGATGGCGGCGGGACAGCGCATCTGGGTGCGCGTCCTTGGCACGTTGGATACGGATCGGCCGACAACGATCACGCTGGAGAACGGTCATGTCGTGACCGAAGCGGAAGGCGGCAAACCCTTCAATAGCGTGCTCAAACGTGCCGATCTGGAGAAACTGAAAGATGGATCCGAGCTTCGTATCGAAGTGAAAGTGACGTTCGACGGTAGTGACAACGAGGATGACGCGGTGCCGTTCCGAGTGCGCACGTTGCGCATTGCGCACACGCTGCCATTGCCGGAACCGCTGGTCGTTGACGCGCCCGACGGCGAGCTGGATGCGATCGACGCGCTCGACGGCGTAACGGTACGTGTTCAGTACGACGACATGGAGCCGACCGATCTCATCGAACTGGTGTGGGACGGCGGTTCGGACTTCGGTCAGGTGCCGGGGACTGCGGCAGGCATCGTGGAAATCGAAGTGGATGCGGACAAGGTGCTGGCGTACATCGGCAAGACGGTGACGGTGCATTACATGGTGATTCGGGAGTCGGGGTACTACGCCTCCGGCGTGCGGGATCTGACCGTCAATGAGTTCGAGCCGGACGATCTGCCGACCCCGGAGATTCCGCAGGCAGACGGGGGCGTGCTGCGTCTGGCGGACTTCGACGGCGATCCTCGTGTGACGGTTGAGCCGTGGCACGCCATCGCAGTGGGACAGAAAGTGTGGCTGCGGGTGCATGGCACGCTGGCGAACGGTCAGAGCGACACGATTGCGCTGTGGCAGGCGTCGGGGGTGACGGCAGGGGAGGTCACGGCCGGGCTGTCGAAGGCGATTCCGCGTGCGCGTCTAGAGGCGTTGAAGGACGCCTCGGACCTTCGTGTAGAAATGAAGGTGACGTTCGATGGCGGCAGCGATGAAGCGCAAGCCAGTCTGTTCCCCGAACTGCGGTTGAAGATCGAGGTAGTGCCGGATCTGGGGGTTGAGCCGAGTCAGATGGTGCTTAACGGGCTTGCGGTCAGGCAGGATGGGTGGCCATCAACAGGGCGGGATGCGCCGGGCAATACGGGCACGCGTGTCGGCACCGGCGGTGTACCGCCGTACACGTACAGTTCAAGCCGCCCATCGGTGGCGACAGTCAACGGTGCGGGCAAGGTGTCGGGCATGGGGAACGGCAGCGCCACGATTACCATCCGGGACAGCGGGGGGGCGACCGTTTCCTATCCGGTTGTCGTCAGCAACGTATATCGCTTTGCTTTCAATCACAACTACGGCATGTCGTATTCTCAAGCGATCGCGTGGGCGAACAGCTTAGGCGGACGAGGAATAGCGCACACCGAGATCGAGCTGCTCAAATCTCTCTATGTACAAGGATATTACCCAGATGGGGCGTCTTACTTTTACTGGTCATGCACTAACTCCACTTGTGGAGCGAATAGCTCGATGATGATCGACATCTGGTATCTCCGGATATATTGTTCGACTCCGGGAAGCGGTGGTTCGACGAACGCGAAAGCCACTTGCTTGGTCCCAAGGAATGGATGACACCGATCGGAAAAGCGAATAGCGCAGACCAATCATTTTTCTAAGTCCGCCTTTTCATCAATCCTCAATCTCCGATAAACGGAGCATCACCTCATGCCACGGTATTTCACGCCGTGGCATTTTTTATGCCATTGATCACCTCATGAAATTCCCACGTCGCCTGTCAACGTTGACAGTTGTCGGGCATCGATCTCAGTAGTGAGATGAGGACATTGGCACGCGCGGCGCCCGATGATCGCCACGTGTGCCGTTTTTTCCCGCCTCGTCATGCTTACGAACGCGCGTACGCTGCGAACTGGATCAACTCCGTATCGACCGCGCGGAGAATTGGCACTACTGAAATGGACATCATGAAAAAGGTGTACACGACGCCATTTCCTGCCAGCTCCAAGGACTATCTCTGGAGTGATGTGCAGGGTCAATGTGAGCAAGGATTTGGTCTTCTCTATATCAGAGGGACTGCTGGCCTGACGTGTGTCGCGAACTATAACGGCTACGGCGCGGCGTATAGTGCATGGTGCCTGGTTCCTAGACCCTGATAGCAGGCCAGTCGATTTCACTTTCACTGTCGGCCGGATGTTCAGCATTGATGTTCAGTGCGTGCAATGACGCGATAGCCGTCTAATCTTCTCTCTCACCAAAGCGGGCATGGCGATTTTATCGCCATGCCCGCTCTTGCATCTTTTCATCCTTCCTCATTATTCGAGAGATCGCCCCCCGGACTTATCGACCCTGCGGGCCGTGTGGGTTGCAAAGGCTGTTGGCATCATTGCCTTGCAGATTCGTTCGGATCCCGGAGTGCTTAACCGAAACACTCCGGAATTCACTTGGCTATCTCAAAAAATGAGCGATCTTTGAAGGTTAATTCCTGCGGTCTGCTTGATGATTTTCATACCTGTCAACGTTGACAGTTTTCGCTGCATTTCGCCCTCGCTAATCTGCCTTCATCTACTAACGATGGAGGTTTGGAATGCGAGTCGATGTCATGCGCGGTGCTCAGTTGATCCCATCTGCAAGAGGCGAACTCGCGCGCTTTCGCCATCGGGTCTTCGTGCAGAAACTTGGATGGGAGATGAAGTCTTCATCTCAGTTCGGAATGTCGAAGGATGGTGAGGAGTCCGATGAATATGATCGGGACGACACTATTTATGTCACGCTTCGGCATGAGGACGCTATCGTCGGATGTGCCCGCCTGTTGCCGGCCACGCATCGCTATCTGCTCGGCGATCATTTCCCCCATCTCGTAGACGATCTTCCGGCGGCCATTCACATGGGAGACGGTTTCGACATGGGGGAAGGCGCTTACGCGCATAGCGCATCGCATACGCCCGTATGGGAGCTTTCACGTTTCGCTTGGGAGCCGCCGCATGCCGAGGGTTTTGAGTCCGACTGCGCCCCGGGGCAGCAGTCCATGCAGGGGGCTCGGGAATTGTTGCGTGCTGCGGTATTCACCGCCAGTTCGTTGGGTGCGCGACGGCTGATCGGTGTCACATTCGTTAGTCTGGCGCGTTTGTTCGTGCGCCTTGGCGTGCCGACACACAAGCTCGGTGCGGCTTACCGCATCGATGGCCGTCTGGTGGCGGCGTACCGGATCGACATCGACGCGACGACATGCACTGCCCTGGGCTTGTCCTGCCGCAGCATGACGAACTGACGTAATAGAGCCGGCGCATCGCTGCGTCGGCGCTCCCCGTGTCCTCGATGTCTTGACGGCAACCCTAAGCTATCGCCGTATTAACGCCACATCACGAGCCGGATAGCGCTCTGTACCTTATTCCTGCAACCTGTCTTGTCGAGGCAGTTGCGAATATGAAAGTTGACCGTGCGTGTCGAGATACCCAGAATGTCGCCGATTTCATCGGCGGTTTTCCCTTCTGCGGTCCAGAGCAGCACCTCACGTTCCCGGGCCGACAACGACATGATGTCGAATGGCGGCCGTTGCGGGCGCAGCAATCGGCTCATCGACTCGTGTGTGTAGTTTGCCAGGACACCCATGCCGATCTGCAATGAGTTCAGCTCAACGGAAGTGAGGATTTCGGTCGAACGACCGAAACTCAGCAACCCGAACTCGCCGTGAGGGCCCCAACTCGATCGCGCAACGCCGTGGTTGAGACCGAAGTCGTTAGCGTCGCGCCATAACTCGGGCGCCGCAGGCAAGGCGGGATCGCGCCAGGACAAAAGCTGATCCGTATGCGCACCAACGGCGACCGTTGGATCAATGTCCAGATATCCGCTCGCGCCATAGTGCGCCATCCATCCGGTCGGATAGCTGTCGAAGACTCGGACTTCTGTTTGTGTCGCGCTACGGTGATGACGAAAGCCGTAGCAGCAATATTCGAATCCAATGCGTTTGGAAAACGAATCTATCCGCTGAAACAAATTTTGTGAATCGGTAATCCCGCTGCAATCGTCGTGAATCGTTTCGAGCAAATGCATCAAGGCTGACATGATGCCTCCAGGGGATAAAGCTATGCTTGTGCGTCCAATTGTTAGTCAGAGACACCGGTTCCTTACGCGCGCACGACGCCATCACGGCGAGTTTTGCCGTGTCGGCCCCTGAGTCGTTTGAAGCGTCGGAGTTTTAAATTGAATACAAAAACGATGGTGTGCTGACGTTCGCAATCGTTTCGCACGCCGTGGCAATGCAATAAATCGAAAGCTACGTATCGGTGCCGGGCGGCTCTGACCGCATGTATCGACTGAAATCCGTACACCGATGCGCTGAAGAATATCAACCGGTTTATACGATTTCAATGTATGTATCGAAAATATCGAAAAACGAGACTTCTCGAATTTCAAGATATTATTTCGTTGTTTTTTTCGACGTAGAATCGAAAAATTTGTCTGAAATCACACTCAGTTATGGGGTTTTTTTACTTGTATTTTTTGACCCGATGTTTTAGTGAGAATGGTTTTCGGTAATGTTAATGGTTTTCTCTTGAATTGGCAAGATGTAGTTAATTGTCTATTTAATTAATTTTGATCGTTGTATTTGGTCTTGTTTCTCGTTGGTGGGCGATCGGTTGCGCAATCGGCTCGTCGATTGTGAATCTTTGGATGGGATTTGCACGCCATATGCGATGACGCATGTGGACTCACGGGGCTTGGGCAGCAGCGCCGCCCGAGCCACCGTGAGGCCGTTCAGAACGCCGCGCTATAAATCGCGAAAGCGTCGGCCTCCGTTACCTCGCGGGGGTTGTTCACGAGCAGGCGGGTCTGGAGCATGGCATCGCTGGCCATGCGCGCGATGTCATCCTGCTTGACGCCGACTTCGCGCAGCGTGCGTGGAATGGCGGTGTCGACGATCGTCGACTCGATGTGCCGGATGAGCGCATCGGTCTTCGCTTCATCGCTGCCCGTGGCGCCGCCGGGCAGAATCACGTCGGCCAGTTCGGCGTACAGCGGGCTCGCGGCGCTTGCGTTGAAACGCATGACGTGAGAAAGCACCAGGGCGTTCGAAAGGCCGTGCGCGACGTGGAAGATGCCGCCGATCGGATAGGCCAGCGCATGAACGGCGGCCACCGGCGAGTTCGCGAACGACTGTCCGGCGAACATGGCGCCCACGAGCATGGCTTCCCGTGCCTTGCGATCGTTGCCGTCGTTGCAGGCAGGCAGCAGGTTGCGTGAGAGCAGTTCCAGCGCCTTGACGGCGAGCATGTCCGAGATCGGATTCTTCAGATGCGCAGACGTATAGGCTTCGATGGCGTGCACCATCGCATCGATACCCGTGGCGGCGGTGGCTGCGCGCGGCAGGCCGAGCGTGAGTTCGGCGTCGAGAATCGCAAGATCCGCGAAGAGTTGCGGTGCGACCACGCCCATCTTCGTCGTCTCGCCGGTCGTGACGATCGAAACGGCGGTGACTTCAGAGCCGGTGCCGGCTGTCGTCGGCATCTGGACGAGCGGCAGGCGCGAACCCGTCACCTTCTTGACACCGTACATCTCCTTGATCGACTGCGTGCCCGGCAGCAGCACGGCGAGCAGCTTGGCAACGTCCATCGACGAACCGCCGCCCAGACCCAGCACGATCTCGGCATCGGCGGCACGCGCGCGCTCGGCGGCTTCGAGCACCACGTGCTCGGGCGGATCGGCGATCACGTCGTCGATCACCGCGACCTGCCAGTCGTGTTTGGCCAGATCCGCCAGCGCCGGGGCGAGCAAACCGCTTTTGTGCAGGAATCCGTCGGTGACGACACACAGACGCTTGCCTGCGGGAAACTGCTCGCGCAGCAGGGCGCCGAGACGGCGCGCTGCGCCGAATTCGACGACGACGGTGGGGACCGTCTGGAAACGAAACGCATTCATGATCGTTTTCCTTGTGGAGCTTGTGGGTAATGAGCGATACGGCCGGGGCGACGACCGACGTTGCGCAGCGCTATGCGACCATCTGGCCGCGATCGATCCGGTAGACGTCGTCAAGCACGGCGCCGGCGTGCTGCAAGTCGGCGCCGGAGAGAATCACGGCAAGGCCTTCGCCACGCATCTGTCCGATCACTTCGGCAATGCGTTTGGACAGTGCAGGGGCCACGCCTTCGAACGGTTCGTCGAGCATCAGCAGGCGCGAACTTGTCATCAGGGCGCGTCCGACGGCCACCAGTTTCTGCTGACCTCCCGACAATTGCAAGGCGCGACGCGGCGCCCATTCGCGGGCTTCCGGAATGATGCGATACACCTTGTCCAGACGCGCCTGCACGTCTTTCGCCTTCAACGCCCAGGCGGGCACGCAGAGGTTCTCCTCGACGGTCATGTCCGGAATCAGACGGCGATCTTCCGGCGCGTAGCCGATGCCCAGCGACGTGCGTTCGTGCGAGGGCGCCTTGACCAGATCCACACCGTCGAACGACAGCGAGCCGCCGTTGGACTTCACGAGTCCCATGATCGCGCGCAGCGTGGTGGTCTTGCCCGCGCCGTTACGGCCGATGAGGCCGACGATGGCGCCTTTCGGCACTGAGAAGCGCACCCCGCGAAGAATGTCGGTCGCGCCGAAGCGCACGTTCAGGTTGTCGACTTCAAGCATGGTGCACTCCGGCTGTCGTATGCCCTGCATGGGCTGCATGGCCGGCAGCGGGCGTCGCCGCCACCGTCTCGCCAATGATCAATTCGCGCACCTGTGCGTCGGCCAGCACCACGTCGGGGGTGCCGTCGGCCAGAATGCGGCCGTCGCAGAACGCCAGCACGCGGTGGCTGTAACGGCGCACGATTTCCATATCGTGTTCGACGAAGAGCACCGTGATGCCGAGCGCGCGCGCAGCGTCGAGCACGCGGTTCATCACGTCGAACTTCTCTTCGGCCGCCACGCCCGAGGTCGGCTCGTCGAGCAACAGGACTTCCGGCTTGCAGACCATGGCGAGTGCGATGTCCAGCAGCTTGCGAACGCCTTCGGGCAGCGTGCCCGAAATCATGTCGGCAAACTCCAGCACGCCGAGACGCGCCAGACTCTCGTCAGCCAGCTCGGCGGGCAGGCCGGAGATCGCCAGCGCGATCTCGATGTTCTCGCGTGCGGTCTGCGAGCCGAAGAGCTGCGGAATCTGGAACGAACGGGCAATGCCGAGGCCCGTAATCTTGCGCGGCGCAAGACCCGTAATGCGCTTGCCACGGAAGACGATTTCGCCACGATCCGGCTTGATGTAGCCGGTGAGCATGTTGACGAAGGTGGTCTTGCCCGCGCCGTTCGTGCCGATCAGCCCGACCACGCTCTGCGCGTCGATGTTGACGGTGATGTCCTTCGCGGGGGTGACGCTGCCGAAGGTCTTGTGCAGACCCGTGGCTTCAATGATGTGTTTCGATGTCATAGGGGGCCCCTTCGTATCAGGCATCGCCCGAGGCGGTAGCGGTCGACGTCTGCGTGACCGGATGCGCCGCCGTGGACTTGCGACGGCCCAGGCCCAGACTCGTCAGCCCGCCCGGCAGGAACGCGATGATGGCGAGCATGATCGCGCCCATCACGATCTGCCACGTGTTCGGGGCATAGCGATAGGCCATGGCGCGTGCGACTTCCAGCAGCAGTGCGCCGATGAACGGTGAGAAGGCGAAGCGCGTGCCCGAGAGCACGGCGATGAAGACGAATTCGCCCGAGGTCGTCCAGAACGCCATGTCCGGATCGATGTGCCCGATGTTGAACGCCTGCAACGCGCCGCCCAGTCCGGCGAGCGCACCGGCGATCACGTACGTCAGATGAATGTTCGCGCGGGCCGACGTGCCCAGATACTCCACGCGGATCTCGTTGTCCTTGATGGCGGGGCCCAGACGTCCCGGCGTGGAGCGCATGTACAGCGCCACGACCATCACGCACACGATGGCCGCAATGAAGCCCACGGCGAACAGGTTCGTGCCCGTGAGTTGCCACGGCTCGGCACTGCTGCCGAGCGTCGGCGCGTTCACGTTAAAGCCATCGCTGCCGCCGAGTTCGACGTTATTGAGCAGCAGGCCATAGCAGATCATCGACAACGCGAGCGTGAGCATCGCGAAGAAGATGTCGCGATAGCGCGCGAGCAGGAAGCCGAGCACGAACGCGAGCACTGCCGAGACGACCATCGAGAGGGCAAGCAGCGCGAACAGCTCCGTCAGGCCGTAATAGTTCATACCAAGGCCGACGCAATACGCGCCGACTGCGAAGAACAACGCCTGACCGAACGACGCGAGTCCTGTGCGCAACAGCAGCGCGAGACCCAATGCGACGATGCCCTTGGACAACGCCACCGACACCAGAAATTGCCACTGCGGCAGTGCGAGGCCCGCGGCGCCGATCGCCACGAAGCCGGCCACGGCGAGCCACGTGCCGGGCGCGCGCAGTTGGGAACAGATTGCGGAACTCATATCTTGCGAGCCTCCAGCGGAGCGAAGATGCCTTTCGGACGCACAGCCAGCACCAGCGCCATGACGATATAGATGGAGAACAGCTCGCCTTGCGGCCAGTAGTGCACGGCGCTGGCGCGCACCAGACCCACGAGCAACGCACCGAACGCCGCACCGGGCAGCGAGCCCAGCCCGCCGATGACGACCACCGCGAACGTGAGCACCACGATTTCGACGCCCATGCCGGGCGCGACCGACACCGTGGGGGCGGTAAGCGCACCGCCGATGGCCGCGAGCACGGCGCCTGCCATGAACGTCACCACGAAATAGCGGCTCACGCGAATGCCCATCGCCTGACTGACTTCGCGGTCGTGAATCACCGCGCGCAGCAAACGGCCGCTACGGGTGTACTTCAGGAACGCCGTGAGGCCGATGCCGGCGACGAGCGCCACGCCCACGATCAGGAAGTTGTAGTTCGGATAGGAAAGGTCGCCGAGATCGAAGTTGCCGAGGAAGCTGTACGGCTCGGACACCGAGTACGGGTCGACACCCCAGACGAGCTTGATCGCGTCTTCCATGATCAGGAAGAGCGCGTATGTCACGAGCAGCAGCACGACCGGATCCTGCCCGTAGAAGCGCTTCAGAATGCCGCGCTCCATGATGAAGCCGATCGCGCCGCCGGCGACGATGGCCGCCAGCACGAGCAACAGATAGCTCACGTAGAGGTTGCCGCCCTGGGCGACCCACGGGCCGATCAGCGTCACGCCGGCGTACGCGCCCAACGCGTAGAGGCTGCCGTGTGCCATGTTCAAGATTTTGAGCACGCCGTAGACGAGGGTCAGTCCCAGAGCAACCAGGAACAGCCACGCGGCGTACATCACCCCGTCCACCAGGACGGCGTAGATCTGCGACATCTCGCATTCTCCTTGGAACGCAAAGCGGGGAACGACTTAGGCGCGTCGGTCCGGCTTTGCGGGTACTGCTTCATTTCCGGGAGGGCGAGCGGACTCGCCCGTCCCGGTTTGGTGCCTTGTAAAACGTCCTGAAGGACGTCCTCAATTACGTCTTGATGCCCCGGTGATGCGGGCGTAGGGCTTGGGCTTAGTGCTTCAGGCCGCCCTTGATCCAATCGGCCGACTTCACGCCTTCGGGCGGCGTGACTTCCGCGATCGAGTACTGCTTCACGTCGGTCACGGTGACCTTGCCGTTCACGTTCTTCACGATGCCGAACGCCGTGCCTTGTGCGGCCTGATGGCCCTTGCCCAGCGTCAGACCGATCTTGCCGGCCGGTGCGTCGAAGGCGAGATGTTCGAACGACGCGATGACCTGCTCGGGCGTCGGCTGCTTGCCGCCGTTGGCGGCCTGCGCCTTCTCATAGGCGGCCTTGAGCGCCAGAATGCTCTGGTTCATCTTGTACGACGGGTAGCTCGGGGTGTCGTTGAACTTGGCGCTGTAGGCCGTGCGCAGCCAGCGGTTCAGCGCGTTGTCCGGCGCAAACATGCCGTACATGCCGCGCGCGCCGATGATCACGCCGTCCGGCAGACGGGTCTTGCCGTGCGTGGCGGTCTCGCCGGCGGTCAGCACCGTCAGCGACTTCTTGAACAGATCGCGCGGTCCGGCCTGCACCACGAGACCTTCCAGATCGCCGCCCCAGAAGCTCGAATGCAGCACGTCCGGGTGTGCGGCGAGCAGGCTCGAAATACCGGCGTTGTACTGACCCGCGCCCAGTTGCGGCATTTGCGAGCTCACGGATTTCGCGTTCGGCTTGAGGACCTTGAGCGTGCCTTCGAAGTCGGCCCAGGCGTCCTGACCCCAGGCGTAGTTCTGGTTGATACCGGCGTACGTTTGCAGATCGGGCTTGCGCTCGGCGACGTAACGCGCGGCGCCGACGTTGTCCATCGTGGCCGTGGCGACCGGACGGAACACGTACTTGAAGCTGGCGTCTTCGAACACGCGCGGCGTGCCGCAATCGAAGAACAGCGTGACCTTCTTCATTTCTTCGGCGACCGGGGCGATGGCCAGGCAGTTGCCCGACGACGTGTAGCCGACCACATAGTCCACGCCCTGATTGAGCAGGTTGCGGTACTCGCTGACCTGCTTGCTCGTGCTGCCCGCTTCGTCGATGTAGACGAGTTCGATCGGCGCGCCACCGAAGCCCTTCGTGGCATACGGCGCAGGCACCTTGCCGGCGTTGAGTTCGGCGGCAGTGACTTCGGCGGCGTTCTTCGCCGGCACACCGAACGGGCCGGCCGCAGCGCCCGACATGAAGGTGACGATGCCGATCTTGATCGGCTTCGCATCGGCGTGTGCCGTGGTGGCAACCGAGGCGATGGCGGCGCCGGCCGCAAGTGCGAGAGCGAGCGGCTTCATGCCGCGCTGAATGACGCGCTTCATACTGGTTTCCTTTGGTGGTGTTGCGACCTTGCCGGTCGACTTTGGGACGTGCGGAGTCTGATGCCCCGGTGCGGTGCCCGGGTCGGCCGGATGTCTTGACGTCATCCGGCCGGCCCCTTACCTCACACTTGCAGGCACAGGTACTTCATTTCGAGGTATTCCTCGATGCCGTAGCGTGAGCCTTCGCGGCCCACCCCGGATTGCTTGATGCCGCCGAACGGAGCGACTTCATTGGAGATGAGGCCGGTGTTCAGGCCGACCATGCCGTACTCGAGTGCTTCGGACGTGCGCCACGCGCGTGCGATGTCGCGCGTATACAGATAGGCGGCGAGGCCGAATTCGGTGTCGTTCGCCAGCGCGATGGCGTCTTCGTCGCGGGTGAAGCGGAAGAGCGGGGCGACGGGGCCGAAGATTTCTTCGCGGGCCATGCGCATTTGCGCGGTGGCGTCGGCGAGCACGGTCGGGGCGTAATAAGTGCCGCCCAGCGCATGCGCGGCGCCGCCCACGAGCACGCGTGCGCCGCGCGACTTGGCGTCTTCCACGAGCGTTACGACCTTGTCCACGGCCTTGCCTTCGATCAGCGGGCCGATCACCACGCCGTCTTCCAGCCCGTTGCCGACCTTCATCTCGGCCACACGTGCGGCGAACTTCTCGGCGAAGGCGTCGTAGATGCCGTCCTGAATATAGAAGCGGTTCGCGCAGACGCACGTCTGACCGCCATTGCGGTATTTCGCCGCGAGCGCGCCCTCGACGGCGGCATCGATGTCGGCATCGTCGAACACGATGAACGGTGCGTTGCCGCCGAGTTCCAGCGACAGGCGCTTGATCGTGGGGGCGCACTGCGCCATGAGCAGGCGGCCCACGCCGGTCGACCCGGTGAACGACAGCTTGCGCACGCTCGGGTGAGACGTCAGCACGCCACCCACGGCGCGGGCGTCACCGGTGACGACCTGGAACACCCCGGCCGGAATACCGGCGCGGTGCGCGAGTTCGGCCAGCGCGAAGGCGGACAGCGGCGTGAGTTCCGACGGCTTGACGACGATGGCGCAACCGGCGGCCAGGGCCGGCGCGACCTTGCGCGTAATCATCGCTGCGGGGAAGTTCCACGGCGTGATGGCCGCGCACACGCCGACCGGCTGCTTGAGCGTGACGATGCGCTTGTCGGCAGCGGGCGTGGCGAGCACGTCGCCATCGACCCGCTTGGCTTCTTCGGCGAACCACTCGATGAAGCTGGCGGCGTAAGCGATTTCGCCGCGTGCCTCGGACAGCGGCTTACCCTGCTCGCGGGTCATGAGGTACGCGAGATCTTCCGTGTTCGCGATCATCAGGTCGAACCAGCGGCGCAGCACATTGGCGCGCTCCTTGCCGGTGCGTGCGGCCCACGGCTTTTGTGCTGCTTCCGCTGCGGCCACGGCACGCGTGGTTTCTTCCGCGCCGAGTTCCGGCACCTTCGCCAGCACTTCGCCGGTGGCGGGGTCGAGCACGTCGAAAGTCTTGCCGCTGTCAGCCGCGATCCATTGACCGTCGACCCAGGCGAGCGTCTTGAAGAGTTGGGTGTCTTTGAGTTGCATGGCAGTTGGCCGGCGATGCCGGCGTTTCCTTCTGGAAGGAACGAGGAGCGGCCCGCGGCAGTGTCTCAGTTTGTCGCTTGCCGTTCGATCTATTGAACAGTATTCTATGTATTGAATGTGATTCTACGTATTGAACGTTTCGGGTGCAACTAAGGGGTTTTCCTAGGGCGTCAATGAGAATGACTTGCCCGTACCATGCTGGCGGCGTGCGCGCCTGGCATGAAGACGTGACCCGCGCCGCAGCACGATGTCGACAACTTTTCCAGAGATCCCTGAGACTTCCGATTCATGCCAAAGCGCAAACTCGATCTGCCTGCCAACGCCTCTCTCGCTGCTGCCCCCCATTCCGACGAGCCGCTCAAGACCACCGCGCCTGCCGTGGTGCGCGCGGTGCACATCCTCGATGTGATTGCGGCCTCGTCCGAACCGGTGGCGCTGGCCGATCTGGCGCGGGAGACCGGCGTGCCCAAGAGCACGCTGCATGGGCTGTGCGATACGCTGGTCAAGCTGCGGCTGGTCAAGCGTCACGCCAATGGCGGCATGACGATGGGGTCGTACGTAATGGGATGGGCGAACGCGTTTCTGTCGCAGACGAATATCACCGAGGAGTTCCGGGCGGTCTGGGAAGCCTCGCGTGCGTTTGCGCAGGAGACGGTGACGCTGTCCGTGCTCGATGGCGCGGAGGTCATCTATCTGGCTTGCCACAACGGCAATCGCCCGCTGGGCGTGACGTTCCGCATTGGCATGCGCTTGCCCGCGCCGTACACCGCCACCGGCAAGGCCATGCTCTCGACGCTACCGCCGGGCGAGGCGGCCGACCTGCTCGCGGGCGCCTGGCCGGCGCCGCTCACGCGCGCCAGTGTAGGCACGTACCCGGCTTTGGCGGAGGAGATGGCGCAGGTGCGACGCGACGGTTACTCGATCGATAACGGGCAGATGCGCGAGGGCATGATTTGTTTCGGCGCGCCGGTGTTCGATGCGAGCGGCGAGCGTGCCGTCGCGGGACTGGCGGTCAGTTTCCTGACCAACGAAATCGACGCGCAGACCGGGCAGCGGATCGGGCGTCAGATGCGCGAGCTGGCCGATCAGTTGTCGGTGCGTCTCGGCGCGCCGTCGCGGCATTGAGATTGTGTGGCGGCATTCTCACGAAACGTCACGAAAACCCTCATGCGGATGGGGGGAAAGCGCAGTCATGTGTCGGACGTGACGTTCGTGTGTCATTGAATGGATCTCACGTCGTATTCGGGGAACTGTTTCGCAAACGCACGCAACCTGCTGCGCCTGACGCCGCGAATCTCCCTATAATTGCCCCGCGATTTACAGGGGAATTGAAGGCGAATCGCACGTGAATTGAGCATTCACGCCCTTCGGTCGCGGCCAGCGCGTCCGTGTGCATCGCGCACCGCACTATCCCTCGCTCTGCGGCGTGTTTTCACCGCCCGGCCTCGCTGTCAGCGTGCCGTCATCTACCTGTCAGTTTCACGCTCGTGAGCCGACAGCGTCCCGCAGTCATTCGATTGTTATCTTTAGCGGAACAGTCATGTCCACGAATGCGGGCTATTCCCTAGGGGTTATCACTGGCATTATCTGGCCTTGACTGATGTCCAGACAAGCCAGAGGAAGCGTAGGGAAGCGCGATCCCGGCGGTGCCATGGGGCGGACATCCAATAGGGAAGCACTACGCCATGTCCAATATCGCAATCGTTTATTACTCGCAAGGCGGCGCGACCGCCATGATTGCTCATTCCGTCGCGCAAGGCGTGAACGACGCCGGCGCACACGCACAACTTTTCAGCATCGAGCCGCACCAGCTCGTCGATGGGCAATGGCACGACGAAGCCATGCTGTCGCGTCTAGCCGCAGCCGATGCCATCATCTTCGGCGCACCGGCCTTCCAGGGCGGTATCGCTACGGCATTCAAAGCGTTTGCCGACGCGACCACCGGCATGTGGCGCGCCCGTAGCTGGCGCAACAAGGTCGCCGGCGGCTTCTCGTTCAGTTGCCGTTCGGGCGAAGACAAGCGCAATACGCTCGACTACTTTGCCGCGCTCGCTGCACAGCACGGCATGGTGTGGGCCGACGCCGAAGCCGATGACACCGACTTCGAGATGCGCGGCGCGGCGCGTTCGCCAATCACGCGCTTCGCCGGAGATTTTCCGGCGGTCACGGCACCGGGCGTGGAGGTTGACGCGGCTTACGCGCTCGACCCGGCCGATGTCATTGCCGGCAAGCAATACGGCCGCAATGTCGCAGCGCTGGTGGCACGTCTGGCCGGCGAAGTGCTGGAATCGCCGGCGGTGCTCGCACGTCGTGCGCTGGAGGCAGCGGAGCGTCGTCTGTAAAGCGAAGGAAGGAAAGCCAGCCGCGTCGGCCGCACGCAGGGTGTGAGTCGGGGTAGCCAGGCCAGTGAAGACAAACGGCACGTCGAGTGATCTCACTCGCGTGCCGTTTGTCTTTGCGGAAGATGATCCCCGGTACGGAAACCCGGGGTGACGTCAGTTGCTCGGGGCGCTCTCTGCCGGTTCGGCGTGGATTTGCAGGACGGCGTCGCGCTTGGCCAGCAGGTGCTTGCGCAGAATCTCGCCCAGACGTTTGCCATCGCGCTTTTCGAGCGCATCGATCATCTGCTCGTGCTCGTCGATGGCGCGATCCCATTTGTCCGTACGGAAGTTCGAGCGAAAGCGCAGGGCCATCAGGCGCCGGTTGATCGACACATAGGTCTGACGCAGGGCCCCGTTGCGCGCGGCTTCGTTGATGCGATCGTGAATCGCCTGATTGCGCGCGTAATAACCCGGCAGATCCTGTTGTGCACGGCATGCGAGCATGGCGTAGTGAAGCGCCTTGATCTCGGCGAGCTCGACTGGCGTCATCCGCTCGGCGGCCAGTTCGCCCGAGAAGGCTTCGAGCGCACTCATGAGCTCGAACATCTCGCGAATTTCCTTCTCCGTCATGCGTGCGACGCTCGCCCCGCGATTCGGCGCAATCTCGATGAGCCCCTCCGCCGCGAGCACCTTGAAGGCTTCGCGCAATGGCGTGCGGGAGATGCCGAGCGTCTCGCACAACTCGCGCTCGTTGAGTTTGACGCCGGGGGAGAGCACCCCCTCGATGATGAGGCGGCGCAGGTGCTCGACGACGGTGTCGTGCAAGCGAAGACGCTCGACACGCGGAATCTCTGGGGCGGAAATCGTCGACGTGTTATCCATGTTTTGCATTCAAAATCATCCTGCCATCGTCAAGCCGTATGGGCGGGATTGTAACGCACGGTATCAGGCAACCGTATCTCTAGGGTAAACGACTGTATTAAAAGCGCTTCTCACCCCTTGCGAAAGTCTTGCGCTCTGCTAAAGTATTTTGCATGCAAAATTCAAAAGCGAATTTTTGAAGAGGAGATAGACGTTCATGTTGAAGCTCGATTTCCATCCCTCGGGTCGCCATTTCCTGCAGATCCCTGGTCCGAGCCCGGTGCCGGATCGTATTCTGCGCGCCATGAGCTATCCGACGATCGATCATCGTGGTCCCGAATTCGGCGCCCTCGGTCGCAAGGTACTCGCCGACATCAAGAAGATTTTCAAGACGGAACAGCCGGTGGTGATCTATCCGGCCTCGGGCACCGGCGCTTGGGAAGCCGCGTTGTCGAACACGCTCTCGCCGGGCGACACCGTTCTCATGTTCGAGACCGGGCATTTCTCGACGCTCTGGAAGAAGATGGCCGAAAACCTCGGCCTCAAGCCGGAGTTCATCGGCCTGCCGGGTACCGAAGGCTGGCGCCGTGGCGTGCAGCCGGACATGATCGAAGCGCGTCTGCGCGCCGATACCGCGCACGTCATCAAGGCGGTGTGTGTGGTGCATAACGAAACCTCCACGGGCGTGACGTCGGACATCGCGGCGGTGCGTCGCGCCATCGACGCCGCAGGTCATCCGGCATTGCTGCTCGTCGATACGATTTCGGGCCTCGGCTCGGCGGACTATCGTCACGACGAATGGGGCGTGGACGTTACCGTTTCGGGCTCGCAAAAGGGCCTGATGCTGCCGCCGGGCATCAGCTTCAATGCGGTCTCGCCGAAGGCTCTCGAAGCCGGCAAGCAGGCGAAGTTGCCGCGCGCTTTCTGGGGCTGGCAGGAAATCATCGAGGCGAACAAGAACGGCTACTGGCCGTACACGCCGAACACGAACCTGCTCTACGGGCTGTCCGAAGCGCTCGACATGATTCTCGAAGAAGGGCTGGACAACGTCTTTGCGCGTCACCAGCGTCTGGCCGAGGCCACGCGTCGTGCCGTGAACGCCTGGGGTCTCGAGATTCAGTGTCAGGACCCGGCCGTGTACAGCCCCGTGCTCACCGGTGTGGTGATGCCGCAGGGCGTGGACGCCGACGAAGTGCGCAAGCGTATCTACGAACGCTTCGACATGTCGCTCGGTCAGGCGCTCGGCAAGATTCGCGGCACGATGTTCCGTATCGGTCATCTCGGCGACTGCAACGACCTCACGCTCATGGCCACGCTTTCCGGCTGCGAGATGGGCCTGCAAATCTCCGGCGTGAAGCTTGCCGGTTCGGGTGTCGTGGCCGCCATGGACTACCTCGCTCAGGCAAAAGACATGCCGTCGCTCAAGGTCGCTGCCTGACTTGCCGTTAGTAGTCCTTATCAGGAGACGAGGGGCGCTGATGTCGCGGTAATGCCGGGTAAGCAGCGCCTCTGAAGTAAACGCTTTAATTGTCATTCATGTGTCACAGGGCTTCATGACAGAAGAGCCCGTGACGCAGCAACACCTTTGCGTTGCCGGCATGCTGCGGGCGGCGCTTCACAGGATGTTTCAGGAGACATGCAATGAAGCTTTTCAGAGCGACAAGGGTCGTGCTGGTGATGCTATGCGTCATGTATTTCATCACCTACCTCGATCGTGTCAACGTCAGTACGGCTGCGGCCGGCTTCGGTAAAGAGTTCAATCTCAGCAAGACGGAAATCGGTCTTGTCTTCTCGGCATTTGCCTACCCCTATCTGGTCTTTCAAATCATCGGCGGCTGGGTCAGCGACCGCTTCGGTGCGAAGCGCACGTTGCTCGTGTGCGGCGCGTTGTGGGCGGTGGCGACGATCCTGACCGGTATGGCGGGCGGCCTCGTCACGCTGTTGCTGGCGCGTCTGTTGCTCGGTTTTGGCGAAGGGGCGACGTTTCCGGCGGCCACGTCGGCCATGTCGCGCTGGATTCCGAAAGAGAAGCGGGGCTTTGCGCAGGGCATTACGCACGCGGCTTCGCGTATCGGTAACGCCGTGGCACCGGCTGTCGTGGTGTTCATCATGGCCACGCACGGCTGGCGCGAATCGTTCTACCTGTGCGGTATCGTGAGTCTGGTCTGGGTAGCGGTGTGGGCGCTGACGTTCACCGAGCGTCCGCAGGATCACCCGCGCATCACGACGGAAGAACTCGCGGTGCTGCCGGCGCTCAAGGCCAAGAGCAGTTCGGTGCCCTGGGGCCCGCTGTTCAAGCGCATGATGCCGGTCACCATCGTGTACTTCTGCTATGGATGGACGCTGTGGCTGTTCCTGTCGTGGATTCCGCAATACTTCCTGCACAGCTATGACCTCGATCTGAAGAAGTCGGCGCTGTTCGCCTCCAGCGTGTTCTTTGCCGGCGTGATCGGCGACACGCTCGGCGGGATCGTCACCGACAAGCTCTACGAGCGCACGGGCAATCTGAAGCGCGCCCGTAGCTGGATGGTCTCGGTGTGCATGGCGCTCACGCTGATCTCGCTCGTGCCGATGATGTTCACGCACCATCTGTACGTGTCGATGGCCTGTCTGGCGTTCGGCTTCTTCTTCGCGGAAATGACGATCGGCCCGATGTGGGCGATCCCGATGGACGTCGCGCCGGAATACTCGGGCACGGCCAGCGGCATGATGAACACCGGTTCGGCGCTGGCGGCGATCATCTCGCCGGTGCTCTCGGGGTATCTGATCGACCGTACGGGCAACTGGGAACTGCCGTTCGTGGGGAGCATGATTCTGATGGCCGTCGGTGTGGTGCTGGCCTTCCGCATGCAGCCCGAGAGCAAGTTCTCGGTGGCCGGCGACGCCGCGCAGACCAGCAATGCGCGCCAGCCTGCCTGATTGACAGACAGGTGCACCAACAGCTGCACGAATGAAGCGCCATTCGAAGTCAAAATGAAGCGCACGATGTCCCCCTGATCGTCGCGGCTGTCGGAGGTCCGACAGCCGCGACATCTCCCCGCAAAGCCCCTGCCGGGCAGCCGGGTATCCGGCCGACCTGTTACGCCAGCCACGCCATGAATCCCCAATCGAACGCCCGCGAGCCGCACTCTCCCCATCCCGCCATGGGTCCGAACCTCGTCAGCCAGCCTGTGCATCTGATGCCGATGCAACGCGGCGGCGTTGCCCTCACGCCGTTGCAGGAACGTCTGCGCCGTGAAATGCGCGGCGACGTACTCTTTGATCGCGCGAGCCGTGGCCGCTATGCGACGGATGCATCGATCTATCAGATTTTCCCCATCGGGGTCGTGGTGCCGCGCGATCAGGAGGACTTGATCCGCGCCCTCGACATCGCACGCGACCAGCACGTGCCGGTGCTCGCGCGCGGCGCGGGCACGAGCCAGTGCGGCCAGACCATCGGCGAAGCGCTCGTCATCGACAACAGCAAGTGGCTGAACCGTGTGGTGGCGTTCGATGCCGAGGCGCGTACCGTGACGGTCGAGCCGGGCATCGTGCTCGATCATCTGAACGCCTGGCTCAAGCCGCACGGGCTGTGGTTTCCGGTCGACGTGTCGACGGCGGCCCAATGCACCATCGGCGGCATGACGGGCAACAACTCGTGCGGTTCGCGCTCCATCGAATACGGCAACATGGTGCACAACGTGCTGTCCATCGATGCCGTGCTCGCGGACGGTGCGCAACTGCACTTCGGCTCGTTGCACACGCCCCCGACGGATGCCCGCACGAAGGCGTTGCTCGCCAGCGTTCACGAGATCGCCGTGCGTGAGCAGGCGGAATTGCGCGAGCGTGTGCCGCGCGTGTTGCGTCGTGTGGCGGGTTACAACCTCGATCTGTTCGATTGCCTCAACCCGCGCGCGTACACCGACGACGGCGTGGCCAATCTCTCGCATCTGCTGGTCGGCTCGGAAGGCACGCTCGCGTACAGCCGTCAGATCACGCTCAGGCTCGCGCCGCTGCCGCAACACAAGACGCTCGGAGTCGTGAACTTCCCGACGTTCTATCAGGCAATGGATCTCACGCAGCACATCGTGAAGCTCGGACCGGTGGCGGTGGAACTGGTCGACCGCACGATGATCGATCTGGCGATGGACAACGCAGCGTTCCGGCCTGTGATCGAAAAGGCGCTCACGGGGGATCCGCAAGCGATTCTGCTGGTGGAGTTTGCGGGCGACGATCCTGCAGTGTTGCGCGCGAAACTCGACGACCTTGCCACCCTGATGGCCGATCTCGGGCTGCCCGACAGCGTGGTGAAGATGCCGGATGCCGGGCCGCAAAAGGCGCTGTGGGAAGTGCGCAAGGCAGGGCTGAACATCATGATGAGCATGAAGGGCGACGGCAAGCCTGTGTCCTTCATTGAAGACTGTGCGGTGCCGCTGGAGCATCTGGCGGAGTACACGCGCCGGTTGACCGAGGTGTTCCATCGCAACGGTACGGAGGGCACCTGGTACGCCCACGCGAGTGTCGGCACGCTGCACGTGCGGCCGATTCTGGACATGCGTCGCGACGGCGCCGTGAAGATGCGCGAGATCGCCGAGGAAGCGGCGGCGCTCGTGCGCGAATACAAGGGCGCGTATTCGGGCGAACACGGCGACGGACTGTGCCGCGGCGAATGGGTGGCATGGCAGTACGGGCCGCGCATCAATGCGGCGTTCGGAGAGATCAAGCAACTGTTCGACCCGGAGAACCGCTTCAACCCCGACAAGATGGTGCGTCCGCCGAAGATGGACACGCGCGAACTGTTCCGCTTCGCGCCGGGCTACGCGGCAAAGCCCCTCACACCGGCGCTCGACTGGACGGCGTGGAACGTCAAGCGTGATGCCCTGACCGGCGAGCAGAGCGCGCCGGATACCGGCAGCGATGCGACGCACGGCCTGGCGTCCGCCGTGGAGATGTGCAACAACAACGGGCATTGCCGCAAGTTCGACGCGGGCACGATGTGCCCGAGCTATCGGGTCACACGCGACGAACAGCATGTCACGCGCGGCCGCGCGAATACGCTGCGTCTGGCGGTCTCCGGTCAGTTGGGCGACGAGGGGCTCGCGAGCGACGACGTGAAGGCCGCGCTCGACCTGTGCGTGTCATGCAAGGGCTGCAAGCGCGACTGCCCGACGGGCATCGACATGGCGCGTTTCAAGATCGAGGCGCGTCATGCGCGCGCCAGGCGACACGGCGTGTCGTTGCGCGACAAACTGATCGCGTATCTGCCGCGCTACGCGCCGTGGGCCAGTCGTGTGGGCGGGCTGCTGGATGCGGCGCAGCGTTTGCCGGGCAGCAACGCGGCCAAGCGCTGGCTGGGGCTGGCGCTGGAGCGTTCGGTGCCCGCGCTGAAGGCGTCGTTCCTCGATCGGCAGCGCGCGCTGGGCGAGGCCGCGGCGGCGCACGGTGAGCGGCAGGTCTTGCTGTTCGTCGATACGTTCAACAACTACATGGAGCCCGAGAACGCGCTCGCCGCAAAACAGGTGCTCGAAGCGGCGGGGTACACCGTCCATGTCAATCGTCGTGCGGGTGAGCGGCCGCTGTGCTGCGGACGCACCTTCCTCGCGGCGGGGCTGGTGGACGAAGCGAAAGCCGAAGCCCGGCGCCTGCTCGATGCCGTGATGCCGTTCGTCGAGCGTGGTGTGCCGATCGTGGGGCTGGAGCCGTCGTGCCTGCTGTCGCTGCGCGACGAGGTGCTGGGGTATGGCTTCGGCGATGCGGCCCGCAAGTTGGCCGATAACGCGTTCCTGTTTGAGGAATTTCTGGTTCGCGAGAAGGCGGCGGGGCGGCTCGACGTCGCCTGGCAGTCGCTGCCCGATGGCGTGGGCGAAGCGCTGGTGCACGGTCACTGCCATCAGAAGGCGTTCGATGCCTACTCACCTGTCACGGCGGTGCTTGGATGGGTGCCCGGGCTGAAGGTATCATTGATCGAATCGTCGTGCTGCGGCATGGCGGGCAGCTTCGGTTACGAGGCGGAGCATTACGACACGTCGCGCGCCATGTCGGAATTGACGCTGTTGCCGGCGATACGTCAGCGTAGCGACAACGCCATCGTGGTGGCAGACGGCACGAGTTGCCGACATCAGATTCACGACGGTGCGCAGGCGCAGGCGTTGCACGTCGCGCGTGTGCTGGCGCGTGCGTTGCCCGCTTCGCCGGTTGCCTCGTCCGTCTGATGGCCGACGTTTTGTGCGAATTTCTGCGAACGCCCTTCAAAGGATTGTGATGCCAGATTCAGTCAATACGGTTTCGACGTCTGCAAGCGCTGCGGCCGGTGGGATTGCCGTGCCGCCCGTGGCGCGCGTGGGCGATGCGCTTGCGCAGGTCGCCACGCCTTCGCTGTTGCTCGATCTCGACGCGTTCGATGCGAACGTCGCGCGCATGGCGAGTGCCGCGGCCGCGCGGGGTGTGGCGGTGCGCCCGCATGCGAAGGCGCACAAGTCCGTGACCATCGCGCGGAAACAACTGGCGGCAGGCGCCGTCGGTATCTGCTGCCAGAAGGTCACCGAGGCGATCCCGTTCGCCAACGCGGGCGTCGACAACATTCACATCAGCAACGAGTTCGTCGGCGAAGCGCGTGTGGCGCTGGCCGTGGCGATGGCCGCGCGTGTCTCGCTCTCCGTGTGTGTTGACGACGTGCGCCAGGTCGCCCCGCTCGGCAAAGCAGCGCAACGCGCCGGTGTACGGATTAGCGTGTTGCCCGAGGTGGATGTCGGGCAGGGGCGCTGCGGTGTCGATTCGACGGATGCCGTGGCGCAACTGGTCGACGCCATCGATCATTACGAAGGTTTGCGCTTCGGCGGATTGCAGGCGTATCACGGTAGTGCGCAGCACATCGACAATTGGGACAAGCGTCGTGATACGGCGCGACTCGCCGCGGATCGGGCTTCGGCTTACGTGCGCTTTCTCGAAGCGCGCGGCATTGCCTGCCCGGTCGTGACGGGCGGTGGCACGGGCACGGCCGAGTTCGATATCGAGAGCGGCGTCTACACCGAGATTCAGCCGGGATCGTATGTGTTTCTCGACGGGCATTACGGCTCGCTCGAATGGCGCGACGACTGGCGTTTCCGTCACGGGCTGTTTCTGGCTTCGACGGTGATGAGCACGGCGCGCGCCGGCATCATCGTGTGCGACGCGGGGCTCAAGAGTGTGGCGACCGATTCGGGGCTGCCGCGTTTCTGGTCGTCGCAGCAGGCGGGCAAGCCGCATTACCGGACGGCGTCGGACGAGCATGGCGTGCTTGAACTGGCGTCGCCGGACGAAGACAGCGCACCGTGGCTCGGTGAGCCGATTCTGCTGGTGCCGGGGCATTGCGATCCGACCGTCAACCTGTACGACCGGTATGTGGCTGTGCGGCATGGGAGGGTTGAAGGGCTGTGGCCCATCGAGTCGCGTGGTCTGAGTCAGTAAGCTCCCGGCGAACCGGCTGGCACTGGCGAGATGGGCATGGGGTCATGACCGTGACATCTCGCTGCGCCAAAATATTTCGGTGAGGGGCTTCCCAAGTTCGGAAAAGCACGCTATAGTCTCACTTCTTCGCCGTACGGGGGTATAGCTCAGCTGGGAGAGCGCTTGCATGGCATGCAAGAGGTCAGCGGTTCGATCCCGCTTACCTCCACCAAAACGAAAGACTTTAGGTCCCCTTCGTCTAGAGGCCTAGGACATCACCCTTTCACGGTGAGTACAGGGGTTCGAATCCCCTAGGGGACGCCAGATTTAGCGGCGTGATTCGCGGAAAGCTCCGGAAGCACGACGTACGATCGGTTGTCGAGAAACGCGCTTGGTTTAACCACCAAGCGCGTTTTGTTTTTTGTGCGCCGACATTCTCTGCGCAGATTCACCGCACCGGTGTGCTGGCCGTCTTCCCAACGACCGTTCTCCACGGTCGCACGCGCCACGATTTCACAAGTCCATTCACCACGTACGGATCGGCCTTCGCAAACGCTTCGGCCGCTGCTGGCGATTCTCCTTCGAAGAGCAGTGCCGCCGCGTCCACTGGCGATTCCAGCGCACCGGCGAGTAGCAGTTCGCCGCGTTCAGTGGCAGCCCAGGCGAGCGCCAGATGGGCGTCGCGGTATTCGCCGCGACGCTCGAGGTAATCGTCGACGAGGTCGTAAGTCAGCAGGTAATGCATGTCGATATCTCCTGTCCGATGACATGTCGGCGTGTCGCCGTCATCGATAAAAAGCCGAGGGTGGCACGCCGAAATGGCGTTTGAACATGGCGGCGAATGCGCTCTGGCTGGCGTAGCCATGGTCGAGCGCCACGTTCACGATTTTCTCCCCACGCGCTAACGCTTCCAATGCTTGCAGCAGGCGCGCCTGCTGACGCCAGCGTCCGAACGTGAGTCCTGTTTCCGCAGAAAAGCGACGTTGAAACGTCTTCGCCGACAGACCGGCTTTCCCGGCCCAGTCGTCGATGGTCGCATCTTCGCAGGGCGACTGCCTCAAGTGGTCGCACACGCGTAGCAAGCGTTTGTCCGTCGGCCACGGCAGGTACAGCGGCAGCACCGGCAGCGCAATCAGTTCGTCGAGCAACAGGCGCATGAGGCGGGCGTCGCGTGAATCCGGCGCATAGTCGGGCGGCACGGCGATGGCGGCCAGAATCAGCTCGCGCATGAGCGGCGTGATCTCCACGACGCAACTCGTGTCGGGCAACGGTTCGCTGCCGGGTTCGACGAATACCGTGCGGATCTTCACGGTGCCGCTCATCTGCACCGTATGTTCCAGCCCGGCGGCGAGCCACACGCCGCGCGTCGGCGGCACCACCCAGCGGCCCGAGGCCGACGCGATGATCATCACCCCTTCGATGGCATATAACAATTGCCCGCGCCGGTGCGAATGCGAGGCAATGAACTCGTTGTGCGCGTAATCGATCGCCATGGCCGCCATCGGCATGGGCGTGCTTTCGAAGTGCAGATGACGCGTGACGCGAGGATCGGTAATCCGGCGGATGGTCGACACGAGGTGTCCTTTTCAAGACAGGTTTCGTGATTTTAGCGTGAGACGGTCCGTGGCGGTATGCCTGACGATGGCGCTTCCTTTATCAAACCTGTGGGAATTCGTCATGGGGTACTTCCTGTATCCGCTGGGCGCCATGTTGTTATGGGCCGGCAATGTCATCGTCTCCAAGCTTTCTGCCACGACCATTGCGCCGTCGGCCATTACGTTCTACCGGCTGGTGCTGGCGCTAGCCGTCATGACGCCGTTCGTGATTCGTCCGCTCGCGCGCAACTGGCATCACGTGCGCCCGCAACTCGCCAAGCTCGGTTTCCTCGGCTTTCTGAGCATGTCGTTCTATCAGAGCCTGTCTTATCTCGCTGCGCACAGCACGACCGCGACCAACATGGCGATCGTGACGGCGCTCGCGCCGCTGCTCACGCTGCTGTGGAGCACCGTGCTGCTGCGTGAGCCGCCCACGCTCGGCATGCTCGTCGGCGGGTTGCTCTCGCTCGCGGGTCTCGTCTACCTGATCGGTCAAGGGCATCCGTCGCGGTTGCTCGATGGTGGCATGCATCTGGGCGACATCCTGATGCTGATTGCGTCGGCGTCGTATGGGTTGTACAGCGTGCTGCTGCGTCGCTGGCATGTCGCGGTGCCCCCGGCTCAGTCGACGTACGTGCAGGCCTGGGCGGCGCTCATCACGATGATTCCGATGCTGGCGATGGTGCCCGCCGGACAGGCGCAACTGAACGCCGCGACGGTGCCGCTGGTGCTGTATGCCGGGTTGGGGGCGTCGATCGTGCTGCCGATCCTGTGGATTCAGGGCATCCGGCATCTGGGGCCGAACCGGTGCAGCATGTTCATCAATGTGCTGCCGGTGATGACGGCCGCGATTGCCGTGGTGCTGCTGGGCGAGCAACTGCACATGTTCCACGTGATCGGCGGGGGTGTGGCGCTCGTCGGCGTGTTCATCGCGCAGCGGTGGCAGCGCCCGCTGCCAGGTTTCGGCGGTGTGCCGGACGAGTCGGACGAAGTACCTGCCTGATCCTGACCTGCGCCGGATTCGACGCCGGCGCAAGCCGGCTTCGAGCCCCGCGTTGTATGTGGTGTGCGCAGGTTGCCGGGGGGCGCCTGCGCACACTGGGGCCCATCAGGGCAGGGCGGGCGGACCTCAGACGTCGCGCACCGCGACCCCGTAAGTGCTCACTATGCGGCGATCCTGTTCCGCCGCGGAGAAGGCTTCCCACAGCAGACCATTACAGTCGGTGCTGCTCGAATATTCGGGGGCATCGTCGTCCTCAAAGCCAACGTGCCGCAACTCGCCGGCGCGCGACGGCGACAGATTGATCGAAAAATTCAGCAGATCGGTGCGCCACATGGCGTACGCGCCCGGCACGACGGCCGACGGCGCTTGCCCGAGACGGACGGAATAATCGGCGATGGACGCATCGAGGTCTCGCACGGCGAGCGCGATGTGGAAGCGTTTCATGGGGTCTCCTGACGTTGGATGTGATGGGGTGTCGCCTGCGAAGGGGCGAAAACCATCATAGAGATCGTCAGAAAGGCCAGCCAGACGGTCGGTTATCCCGGTATCCGCAGTGATGGGATAAGTCGAGTCAGCGAGCGCTCACTGGGGCCGCTGAAAATCGTTCTCCACCCACGCGCGGGCGCTGTTACGCGAGAGCTTGAACGACGGCGGCACTTTCACCGACGCAATGGTTTCGCCGAACCGGTCGATGGCGCTGAGCATGGCGTACGGATCGTAGTCGTCGGGCACGATGTCCAGGGTGACGTCGATATCGCCGTCCGGCCCGTCGACGCTCACTCGCTTGTGCAACTGCGCGTGCAATTGCTGCTCGTGACGTCGCAACACTTCGGCAGCCGTTTTCACCAGCGTATGGAAGGCGCCGACGTCGAGCGGTTTCGGATTCTTCTTGTCGCGTCCCATCGTCCAGGGGCCTACTAGCGCGGGCTCCGACTCGCCGTCCTTGAACATGGCCACGGCCCAGCCGTCGTCTTCCTCGTTCTTGACGACCTTCGCCGTCCATCCGTCATCGCGCCAGAGGCGATCTTCGTGGATGGCATCGGTGCTATTGGCGGTGTCGTCAGTCGTGGGGAGGTCGGTGGGGGAGGAAGTTGCGGTCACTGTCGGCGTTCGGGATGGGCGGATGAGAAGGTGCGGGCGGCAGGCCTCGACGAATACCGAAGCGTGCGCTTACCAAGATCGCGATTTTACCGTGTCCGGCGGATGTGCGGTCGCGTTCAGCGCATTGCGTAGAGACATCGGCATCCTGACGCGCAGGATGCCGACCTCAAGACGACTTCCCGGGCTCAGCCCTTCACCAGCCCGCCGTCGACGATCAGGTTCTGCCCCGTCACGGCGCGAGCCCACGGCGAGAGGAAATACAGCACGGCGTCGGCGAACTCCTCCGGCGTGGTGACGCGGCGCAGCGGCGTGAGTCCCGCGATCAGGTCGAACACCGCTTCCGGCGTGGCCGAGCTGGCGTCGGTCACGCGCAACAGGCCGCCCGAGACCATGTTGACGGTGATGCCGTCGGGGCCAAGATCGTTGGAGGCGGTGCGCGTAAGCGCGAGCAGGGCGGCTTTGGCGGTCGTGTAATCGTGATACGGCACGACGGGGTTCTGGAACAAGTTAGTGCCCACGTTCACGATGCGGCCGAAGCCCGCTTCGCGCATGCCGGGCAATGCGGCCTGCATGGTGTTGAGCGCACCCTTGACGGCGCCTTCGAGTTGCTGCGAGAAGCGCGACCACGAGATGTCCGCGAGCTTGGGGCGCGCGTCGCCATCGAAACGGAAGTCGGCCAGCGCGTTGTTCACGACCGAGACGATCGGGCTGCCGATGCGCTCATGGGCTTCGGCGAAAAGACGGGCGACGGCTTTTTCGTCGGTGACATCCGCCTGCAACGCGATGGCGCGCTCACCAAGCGACTCGGCCAACGTGCGTGCAGCCACATCGCTGCGCAGATAGTTGATGACGACACCCGCGCCCTCACGCGCAACGGCCCGCGTAATCGAGGCGCCCAGCCCACGTGCCCCGCCGGTGACGAGTACCCACTGCGAATCCAGCTTCATGACGATCTTCCCTGACGTTGTTGCGCTTCGTAGCGCTTTGTTGCGCAGCTCATTGCGCTATTCACGGCACGAATCATCGCATGAATGGCCCCGCTATTCGTTGGCCGCCGCCAGCGCGGCGAGCAGCACTACCGGCAACAGCACGCTCCAGAAGCCGGTGCCGTGATACGCAAAGCCGCCGAGAATGGCGCCCACGGCGAACGCCGCCAGTGCGGGGAGCATCTTGCGAAGACGTGCCTTTGCAGCGGTGCCGTCGCCGCAGTTGCCACTGGCCAGTTCAACCATGTCGATCACGATCTGTGTGGTGTTGCCGGTCATGATGGTGGTCGGTGCGAGATCGGAGAGCACCAGACGTCCGATGGCGTTCTGGATGGCGAGGGCAGCCACACCGAACATGCCCGAGAGAATGGCGAGCGGGGCATCGGCCGAGATGATCGGCTGCGCGATCATGCCGATGATCATGAAGCCCAGCAGCAGCAACGTCTGCACGATGAGCAGCAAGCGTAACGGCCGTCGGTTGGTATTCGCAAAGCCCTGCACGACGAGCTTGACCATGGCGACGAAGATGACGAACACGGGCAGCGCCAGCAGCTTGGCAAGCACGCCGACGTGGGTGCTTGCCACGAGTTGCACGCCGATCATCACGAAGTTGCCCGTGACGTGCGCGGTGAACAGCCCGAACAGCGCGATGAAGCCGACCACGTCGATGTAACCGGCAACGAAGGCGAGTGTCATGCCGATGGCGGTGGGTTTGGAGAAGTGGCCGACCCATGTGCGGGCGAAGGTGGCGGCTTCGGTCGGCGAGGGGATATGGCGAGAGGTACCCATGGAGACTCCTGTGTCGGCATGTGACGGAGGCGGTGCGCAGGCTGATGAAGCATATCACCGGCTCGCGACGTCGCCCGTCGCGTGGACCCGCTATACTGCAACACGCCGACGGGACGATCTACCGTCCGAACGTCTTATTGCACCACCCTGCCGTCACCACATCGATGTGCTGCGCGACGACGGGTCGCCGCATCACACTGCGTGAAGGCTGTCACGCTCATCGACAGGAGACTTAGTATGAAAACCAGCCCACGCAATCAATTCACCGGTAAAGTCATTTCGTTGCAACGTGGCGCCGTGAACGACGAAGTCACGCTGCGCACCGACGCCGGTCAGGAAGTCGTGGCGGTCATCACGCACGAGAGCACCGTGAATCTGGGGTTGAAGGAAGGCAGCGCGGCGGCTGCGCTGGTCAAGGCGTCGAGCGTGATCCTCGCGGTGGCGTGAGCGACGGCGTCTCGATTTCGTCTCTACTCCGCATTTTATCGATTCGGATGTTCGGGACGTGAGTCGGCGTCAATTGACGTCAATCGGCATTGGCTGATATCCCGAATTCGAACCTCGCGACGGCTTGCCTGCGCCCCGATCATCTGTGGCGTGACCTCGGCCTGACCGGCCGCGACGACGTCACGGCGCTGCTCACTCACTTCTTCCCGTCGCTGGTGCTTGAGAATACGGAGAACCTGCGCTGGAAACGCTTTCTGGCGCAGATGTGTGCGCAGGCGTATGGTCGTGCGCCGGCACCCGCACCGGGTTGCCCGGGATGCGAAGCGTATGGGGAGTGTTATGCCCATTTGCGTGAAGTCGTTGTGCTGAAGCCTGCGGCAAAGTGACCGCCTGAGACGCGCGCTTGTCACGCTCGCGTTCGTGAAACAGGGCGGTCACGAGGGACATCAGACTTTCCGCGTTGCGGCCAACGATCGCGGCCATGTCATCGTCGCGATCGATAGACGTCGATTCCTTCAATGCCTCCATGGTCTGTCTGAGGCGATAGGCCATATCGCCCTCGTCGTCGTTGCGATGCAGCCCGATGATTTCGAGCGCTGCGAGCAGCACGGGGGCCTCGCACAGATATTGCTGCTGCATGGTGAGCAGACTGTCCGCGTTGATGTCGACCGCTGGACCTGATCCGCTGGCAGTCGCAGATGCGGCCGCCTCATGCAGGCGTTTCACGCCGATTTCGCGGAACGCGTCGGCGACGTCGTGCCCGTCGTAACGCAGCGACAGCAAGAGGCGCGACATGTCCTCCATATCCAGCATCAACGGCGTTTGGGAAGCCCATTGTGCGTTCGACGCGAACGCATGGTCTCCGATCTTGAAGGACAGGTGACTGTCTTTGTCGACGCACCATTGCAGTTGATGGAAATGCTGCGGCTCGACGTAGCGCGTCAAGCGGATGAAGGCGCTGAACTGCTCATGGGCGGTTTGTGCGTTCGCCATTTGAAAGATGGCGAGCTTGGCATCGACTTTATGGGTGCCGAAAACCCAGTCCTTGATGCGCCCCCAGAGGGTCGTGATCTCCGAATCGCTGCCGGCCGTCGCGCAGGCTTTGATGGTTTCGGCATCGAGGCTGCGGGGGACGTGGCCAATCAGGCTGAGTGGCGTAGCTGACATATTGATTGCATCTCTCCATTTGTCGCGCGCTCAGCGAGCCGAAGTGGCGTCGCGCGCGTAAGGTCTCAATCGTTCAGTCCCGGTCTCTGATCGCCGCCGCGATGTTCATCAGTTGATGAGCGTGCAGGTAGCATCGGTTCGCGAGATAGGTGTCGTGTCGACGCTCGAGGACCATGCGTTGCACGGTGCTGGCAACGTCCAGCGCCAGTTGACTGTCGTTGACTGCGCTGTCCAGTCCGAGGACGTGCAGGGCGTCGAGCAGGGCGGGAACCGCCATCGCCGCGCTGATGCAGACGCTGGAGTAAGCCGGATCGTCGGGGTGTCGCGCCAGCACGTTCAGCGGCAGACCGAATTGCTCCGATTCACTGAGCACGTCGTGATCGTTCAGCTTCAATGCGATCAACAGACGACAACTGTCGTCGAAACTGAGGGGTGCGGCCTGGTGCATGAATTCGGTCACGTCGCCTTTCATCGGGAACCGGCGGTCGCCGATCTGAAAGTCGAGTGCGTCGTCGGCCGACAGATTCCAACGCAGCAAATGGCTTTGCGCCGGCTCGATACAGGCCGCCAGTTGCGCGAACGCGCTGCATTGTTGCCTCGCATTTTCGGCGGTGGCCAGCCGGAAGATGGCGCGTTTGGCGTCTTCGTTGTGCGTGCCGAGAAAGTAGTCCTTCACGCGGCCCCAGAAACTGTCGAGTTCGTCTGCGTGAAGGACACTTGCGCATCGCTGAATGGTTGCCGCGCTTAAGGTGCGAGAGGAGGTGCCGGTCGGCAGAAGGGAAGTCATCGAAATGGTCATGCCTGGATAGTCAGTCAGCCCCGAAGGGGGGGGCCTTGAACGTGATGCGCGTGCGCCGGTGCGGGGCCTTCTTGAAGCCTCTCGCAGACCGGCGCTGCGGTATTTCATGAATCGACAAGTGTCGGCGAGTCGATCGGCACGATGGCGATCGCTGCGGCTTAACGATCTTTATCGATCGTCTTTCATGGCCGAGGCCAGTCGCACCAGATGTGCGGCGTTCTCCGCCATCGTTGCCGCGACCGAGCCGAGGCCGGTCTGTGCGAGTTGGTGCTCGGTTTCCTGCATGACTTCGAGCGCAAACTGACCGCTGGCGTCGTCCTGATCCAGACCGAGGACCTGAAGCGTGTCGAGCAGCGCGGGGAAATGGCTGAACCGCGTCTGGAAATCCTTGATGAGGACATGACGCATCGTGGCGCCGTACAGGTCGTTGTCCGTCGGGATATTGGAAAGCGGACTCAGGTCGAGTCCAAATTGCTGCGAACTCAACAGGACATGGTGATCGTTGAGGTGGAGCGTATTGAGCAGGCGGCAGCTTGCCGAGGTCGTCATGGGGACGGTGCCTTTCATGAAGTCCCCGATATCGTCCGGTACCGGAAATCGGTGCTCGCCGATCTGAAAGCCCTGGAATTCGCTGACGTCGAGTTTCCATGCCAGCTTGTGCCGGTCGCCTGGCTCGATGTAATAGGTCAGGGCGTTGAAGGCGTCGAATTGTTCGCGCGTCGTTTTCGCGTGAGACAGATCGTAGAGCGCGGCTTCCGCCGCGCATTTGTGCGTGCCGAGAACGAAATCCTTGACCTCGCTCCAGACATTCTTGAGGTCCTTCTTGCTGGCGGCGGTGGCACAGCGCTGAATGGTGGCGTTGCTCAGCGAGCGCGTGAAATGACCTTCCAGTGCGATGGGCAGGAGCGAACTCATGAGGGCGTATCCTTGTTTCGAGATGGCGAGAAGCGGTGCGCGATCGCGCTTGACAGAATTTTCGCTGCACGACGCGCTTCTGCATTTCAGGAATCGCCCGGTGCACGGCAAGAAAGTTTGTGCACTGATAGCATGTCTTTTTCGCACAATCCCTGCGCGCCCCCCGCGCAACGCGCTGTGCCAATTTTGAGGAGTCTCCCGATGTCGATTACCCTTTATCGCGCCACCATCCCCGTTTATCTCCGCGGTCTGAGCGTCATGGCTGATTACCTCAAGAAGGCGCGCGAACATTGCGCGGCCAAGTCGCTCGACCCGGACACGATCCTCAAGGCGAAGCTGGCCCCGGACATGCTCGATTTCATCGCGCAGATCCAGCGCGTGAGCGACACGGCGAAGTTCGCAGTGGCGCGTCTGACGGGCGTGGAGTCACCGAAGTTCGACGACGCGGAAACGTCGTTCGATCAGTTGATCGAGCGCATCGCCAACACCGAAGCGTTCATCGCGGGCATTCTCGAAGATCGTTTCGAAGGGGCGGAGTCGCGCCAGATCACGCTGAAGTTCAAGACGCAGCAAACGACGATGGACGCGGTCGATTACCTCTTCAAGTTCGCGCTGCCGAACTTCTATTTCCACGTGACCACGACGCACGACATTCTGCGTGCGCAAGGCGTGGAAGTCGGCAAGATGGATTACCTCGGACCGTTCGAGATGCAACCGGTCTGACGATCCGACGATCCGACGCGCGGATCGTCGGCAGGGCACCCATGCAAAAAAGCGGGCGCGACGTCATTGTCGCGCCCGCTTTTCATTGTCTGGCGTCGTTGCGCCGATTGCACGCGTTCAGTGCGTGGCAATCGGCAGATACATGCGAATGTCGTCGCAATAGCCGTTGCCCACGCGCATGGCATCCGGCTCGCGTCCGATCTCGACGAAACCGAACGACTGATACAGCCCGATGGCCGCGCGATTGTCGGCATTGACCTGCAACGTGATGTGTCGCAGTCCGGGTTGTGAGCGCGCCAGCGCGAGCGCCGCGTCGATCAGTGCGCGTCCGACACCGCGTCCCATGGCCTGTGCTTCGACGTACATGCCCCAGAGAAAACCCACGTGAGCGAAGTTCGGACGCGCCTGTCGGCCCAGCCCGACCACGCCGACCAACCGCTCGTTCTCGAACGCGCCGAAGACACCTGCGTCAGGGCGTACCGTCAGCCATTCGCGCACGCGCTCGACCGGCCAGTCCTTCTCTTCCGCATAGCTCGATCCGAACGCCTCCGGGTGTGCCTGCAAACCCGCAAGCCGCAGCGCCTGGAACGCCAGCGCATCGGCCGGCACCAGGCGCCGTACATCGACGGCTGCATCCAGTGTCCTCATGGCAGGCGAGGCTCCATCATGGCGAGCACCGTGCGCGCGGCTTCTTCAGACGAAGCCGGATTCTGCCCGGTGACGAGGCGCCCGTCGCCGACGACGTGCGATGCCCAGTTCTCCGCCTTCTCGTAGAGACCGCCGAGACGCCGCAATTCATCTTCGACGAGGAACGGCACCACGTCGGTGAGTCCGACGGCCGCCTCTTCGTCGTTGGTGAAGCCGGTCACATGACGTCCGCGCACCAGTGGCTCGCCATTCGCCGCGCGCACCTGACGCAGCACGCCCGGCGCGTGGCACACGAAGCCGATCGGCTTGCCTGCCCGCTCGAACGCTTCGATCAGGCGGATGGAATCCGGGTCCTGCGCGAGATCCCAGAGCGGGCCGTGGCCGCCGGGGTAGAAGACGGCGTCGTAGTCGTCGGCTTTGACGTCGGCGAGTTTCAGCGTATTGGCGAGGGCTTGTTGCGCATCGGTGTCGTCGCGAAAGCGTCGGGTGGCATCGGTCTGCGCATCGGGCTCGTCGCTCTTGGGATCGAGCGGCGGCTGTCCGCCGGCAGGCGACGCGAGCGTTACCGCGAGCCCTTCGTCGATGAACACGTAATACGGCGAGGCGAATTCTTCGAGCCAGAAGCCGGTCTTCTTGCCCGTGTCGCCGAGGCGGTCGTGCGAGGTCAGAACCATCAGGATGTTCATGAAGCATCTCCCTGTCGAATCAGCCATGCGACCCATTCTACCCGTCATGTATGATCGACGAAACCGGCGGTGACCGCCTTGCCAAGGAGCGAGACATGCAGTTGATTGGAATGCTGGATTCCCCATACGTGCGTCGCACGGCGATTTGCCTGAAGCTGCTCGGGCTCCCCTTCGAGCACCGTTCACTGTCCGTCTTCCGGACGTTCGACGAGTTTTCCGCCATCAACCCTGTCGTGAAAGCGCCCACGCTCGTCGCTGACGACGGCACGGTGCTCATGGACTCCACGCTGATTCTTCAGTACGTCGAGTCGCTGGTCGATCCCGAGCAGCGGCTGGTTCCGGTCGAACCGGCGGCACGGTTGCGTTCGTTACGACTGACGGGACTTGCGCTGGCGGCGTGCGAGAAGTCGGTGCAACTGGTCTACGAGCGCGAACTGCGTCCGAGCGAGAAGCGCCACACGCCGTGGACGGACCGCGTGCGCACGCAGGTTCACGCGGCGTTTCAGGGGCTGGAAAAGGAACTGGCGCAGGTGCCGGTCGAGGCCACACCGGATCGCATTGGCGAGCACGGTGTCGCGATTGCCGTGGCGTGGCGCTTCCACCAGATGATGCTGCCCGAAGTCGATTTCGGCAGCGCGTTTCCCGAGGTTGCCAACTTCTCGGCGGCAGCCGAAGCGTTGCCCGCGTTTCGCGAAACGCCGCCGATCTGACGTCGGGAGCGTTGGGGGGACGCAGAGCAGAAAGACGCCGGACATCGTGCTGTCCGGCGAATCATGTGGGCAGCCCGCCGGATACCGGGCGGGCCTGATGGACGTTGAGAGGATCAGCTCTTGAGGCGATAGCCCGTCTTGAACATCCACGCGACGATCGCAAGGAAGATCGCGAGGAACAGCAGCGTCATGCCGAGACTGACCGCCACGCTCACATCCGCCAGTCCGTAGAAGCTCCAGCGGAAGCCGCTGATGAGATACACGACCGGATTGAAAAGCGTGACGGCGCGCCAGAACGGCGGCAGGATGCTCGTCGAGTAGAAGCTGCCGCCAAGGAACGTGAGCGGCGTGATGATGAGCAACGGCACGAGTTGCAGCTTCTCGAAGCCATCGGCCCAGATGCCGATGATGAAGCCGAGCAGGCTGAACGTTACGGCGGTGAGCACGAGGAAGAAGATCATCCAGATCGGATGCTCGATGCGCAGCGGCACGAACAGCGCCGCCGTGCCCAGCATGATGACCCCGAGAATGATCGACTTCGTTGCCGCCGCCCCCACGTAGGCGCACACGATCTCCATGTAGGACACGGGCGCGGAGAGCACCTCGTAGATCGTGCCTGTGAAACGTGGGAAGTAGATGCCGAACGAGGCGTTCGTCACACTCTGCGTGAGCAGCGAGAGCATGATGAGGCCCGGCACGATGAACGCGCCGTACGGCACGCCTTCGATTTCGGGAATGCGCGAGCCGATGGCCGCGCCGAACACCACAAAGTACAGCGAGGTCGAGATGACCGGCGAGATGATGCTCTGCATCAGCGTGCGACGCGTGCGGGCCATCTCGAAGTTGTAGATCGCCCTGACGGCGTAGAAATTCATGGCGCGGCTCATCCTTCTTTTTTATGCACGAGCGAGACGAAGATGTCTTCGAGCGAGCTTTGCGTCGTGTGCAGATCCTTCACCGAAATGCCGGCGCGCTCCATGTCGCGCAGCAGCGAGGCGATGGACGTCTGCTCGATATTGGCGTCGTAGCTGAAGACGAGTTCGGTGCCGTTGTTGCCGAGCACCAGACCGTAACCGGCGAGGGCTTCGGGCACGGCTGCGATCGGCTCGGTCAGTTGCAGCGAGAGCTGCTTGCTGCCCATGTGCCGCATCAGTTCGGTCTTCTCCTGCACGAGCGTGATCTGCCCGCCGGTAATGATGCCCACGCGATCGGCCATTTCTTCGGCCTCTTCGATGTAGTGCGTGGTGAGGATCACGGTCACGCCGGTCTCGCGCAGCGACTGCACGAGACGCCACATGTCGCGTCGCAACTCGACGTCCACCCCGGCGGTCGGCTCGTCGAGGAACAGCACGCGCGGCTCGTGCGAGAGCGCCTTGGCGATCAGCACGCGACGCTTCATGCCTCCTGAGAGCTGCATGATGCGGCTGTCCTTCTTCTCCCACAGCGAGAGCGAGCGCAGCACCTTTTCGATGTGCGCCGGATTCGCCGGTTTGCCGAACAAACCCCGCGAGAAGGAGACGGTGGCCCACACGGATTCGAAGGAATCCGTGGTCAGCTCCTGCGGCACGAGGCCGATGGCTTCACGCGCGGCACGGTAATCCGTGACGATGTCGTGACCGTCGACGGTGACCGTGCCCGAGGTCGGACGCACGATGCCGCAGATGGTGCTGATGAGGGTCGTTTTGCCGGCGCCGTTCGGGCCGAGCAGGGCGAAGATCTCGCCGCGCTGGATTTCCAGGCTGACGTTCTTGAGTGCCTGGAACCCTGTCGCGTACGTCTTCGACAGATTTTTGATTGAGATAACGGATGGCATGGCGGCGACGATAGCACAGGCGCGAGGAACTTGTCGGACACGCCGGGCAGAAAAAAGAGGCGGGTGACGGAATCGTCGACAGAGGCGCAATCCTGCACACCCAGCCATCTCATCCGACACCCGCCGGGGCATTCGGTCACCCTTATGCCCACCCTTCAGCCAGTGCCTTAGCCCTTCGGCATTTCCTTGGGCACGATCACCATCCAGTTCATGCCGAAACGGTCCTTGACCATGCCGAACGTCTTCGCGAAGAACGTCTCGCCCAGCGGCATGTTGACCGAGCCGCCCTCGGCCAGCGCGTGGAACGCCTTCTCGGCCGCGCCCACTTCGGTGAAGTCCACCGACAGCGAGAAACCGTCGAACTTCGGCTGACCGCTCACCATGCCGTCGGACGCCATCACCATCGATTCGCCGATGAAGAACTCACCGTGCATGATCTTGTTCTCGCTGCCCGGCGGCAGCATGCCTTCGGGACACTGCTCCGGGCTGTCGCCGTAGCGCATGGCCATGCCGCGCTTCGCGCCCAGCGTCTTCACATAGAAATCCATGGCTTCTTCGCAACGACCTTCGAAAAACAGATAGGAATGAACTTGCATGGAGCGCTCCTCAATATGTCTGCGATAAACGGGCATTCGGGTGCCCGGGGAAGTGTCATCGGTCGAACGTCATCGGTACTTCAACAACCATAGTGCCTGCACAGGCGAGGCGCGAATGTGACGTCATCCACCGACCGATGATGCATTGCAACTTGCCATTGTGGACGGTGTACACAAACAATAGCAGACATAATGGACACTGTCCACAAGGGGTAGCAATGACAGAACAGGAAACAACGACCGGGCCGGCGCGGGCGACCTATCGCCACGGCGACCTGCGCCGGGCGTTGCTGGAAGCGGGGATCGCGCTCGCGCGCGACGGGGGACCGGATGCGGTGATCCTACGCGAGGCCACGCGGCGCGCCGGGGTGGTTCCCAATGCGGCTTACCGGCATTTCGCCAATCGTCAGGATCTGCTTGACGCGGTGCGCTCGGCGGCATTGGCCGAGCTGGCGGTGTTCATCGAGCATGAGCAGGCGTTGCTCGACGCAGCGTCGCTGCCTGACGGCGCGGCGCGCTCGCGCGCGGTGTTGCGTGGCGTGGGTATCGGCTATCTGCACTTCGCGCGCAGGCAGCCGGGGCTGTTCCGCACTGCGTTTGCGCCGTCGGAGAATGTACGTTCGGCCGGCGGGCCGGAGAAGGCGGGGGCGAGCGGATTGAATCCGTTCGAATTGCTGGGGGCGGCGCTCGACGGTATGGTGGCCGCCGGCATCGTGCGCCCTGAACAACGGCCGGGCGCCGAGTATCTCGCGTGGGCGGCGGTGCACGGCCTGTCGGTGCTGGTCATCGACGGCCCGCTGCGTGACTTGCCCGACGAACAGGTCGACGCGCTCGGGCAGCGGCTCGTCGCGATGGTCGAGCAGGGGCTGTAGTCGCGATAGCGCGCACGGGATGGGTCAGACGTTCGTCAGGCGCGGTGTGAGCAGGTCGGTGAGCCAGTTCATGAACGCCTGCGCGCGGCGCGGCAGATGCCGACGGTTGGCATAGAGCAGCGACACCGCGAGCGGCTCGGCCTGAAAGTCCGGCATCACTTCTTGCAGCGTGCCGTCCGCGATGTGAGCTCGCACACCGGATTCGGGGGCCTGAATCAGCCCGAGTCCGGCGAGGCAGGCGGCCTGATAGGCGTCGGCGTTATTCACCGTCAACACACCCTCCATCGGCCATTGTGCGTAGCGCTCGCCATCGAAATACTCCCAGCCTACGGGGCGCGTGCCCAATGTCGTCGTGTAATGGATCAGCCGGTGGCGACTAAGGTCTTCCAGCGTTTTCGGTACGCCGTAACGTTTGAGATACGCCGTGCTCGCCACGTTGATTTGCCGCATATGGCCCAGCGGACGCGCAATCAGCGTGGAGTCCGCGACTGCGCCCACGCGCAATACGCAATCGAAGCCTTCGCGCACGAGATCGACGCGCCGGTCGGTGCTCGACAGCTCGATGCGCAACGCCGGATGCTGCGCCAGAAACGACGGCAGTTGCGGGATCACGGTCGTGCGCGCCAGCGTGGCGGGAAGATCGACCCGCAGCCGTCCGGTGAGCGCTTCGTTCTGCGCGGCGAACATCGTCTCCCACTCCTCCATATCGGCGAGCAGGTCCTTGCAGCGTTCAAGGCAGGCCTGTCCGTCCTGCGTGAGCTGCACACGACGCGTGGTCCGATGCAGCAAGCGCGTGCCCAGCTTCGTTTCGAGTTGCTTGATGGCGTTGGACACGCTGGCGCGCGGCAGGCCGAGACTGTCGGCAGCCTGCGTGAAGCTGCCGGTCTCGGTAACGCGCACGAAGATGCGCATGGCGTCGAGCTGGTGCATGGGGGCGAGGGGGCATTCGTCGGGGCAGACGAACGATTGTTATTGGAATTTGATCAGTGTAATCAAATTCGCTGGATTTATTGGTGAAATTCAATGCAATAGGATGTTGAACATACATCCAAGGAGAATCACCATGACCCGTAAGATCGCTCTCATCACCGGTGGCAGCCGCGGCCTTGGCCGTGCTTCGGCGCTTGCTCTCGCCCATCGCGGCACTGATGTCATCCTCACCTATCGCAGCCAGCGCGAAGAAGCTGAGGCTGTAGTCGCCGAGATCGTCAAGCTGGGCGCAAACGCCGTGGCGCTGCCGCTCGACGCCTCGGATTCGTCTCAGTTCGCGCCATTCGCCGCTGAGGTCAAGCGTCTGCTAAAGGAAGTCTGGAAGCGCGACACGTTCGACTTCCTCGTGAACAACGCCGGCACCGGTCTGCACAAGGCGATCGTCGACACGACGGAAGACGAGTTCGATTTTCTGGTGCGTCTGCACCTGAAGGGGCCGTTCTTCCTCACGCAGACGTTGCTGCCGATGATTGCCGACGGCGGCCGCATTCTGAATGTATCGAGCGGTCTGGCCCGCTTCACGCTGCCGAACGCGTCGGCCTACGCCATGATGAAGGGCGGCATCGAAGTATTCTCGCGTTATCTGGCCAAGGAACTGGGCGCGCGCGGCATTCGCGCCAACACCATCGCGCCGGGGGCGATTGCCACGGACTTCAACGGCGGCACGGTGCGTGACAACGAGGCGGTGCACAAGATGGTCGCCAACAACATCGCGCTGGGCCGGGTCGGCGAAGCTGAAGATATCGGCGGTGTAGTGGCGGCGCTGCTGAGCGACGAGACTGGCTGGATCAACGGCCAGCGTGTCGAAGCGTCGGGCGGCATGATTCTCTGACGCGCGATGTGTCAGCGATGAGGGTCTCGGCGACTCGATGAGCCACCGAGACCCTCATCGATACCGACATCGACGATCAGCGGCGTGAGCGCATCGAACCGGACCAGGCCACGGCGCCGACGATGCACACGCCGCCGATCGCCATCTTGAGCGTGGGCGACGTGCCGAACAGCACCCACGCGAAGGCGATGGCATAGACCGGTTCGAGCGCGATCACCACGGCGGCCTGACTGGCCTTGACGGTGCGCAGCGCGTGAATGAACAGGGTGTAGGCGAGGGCGGTGCACACCACGCCCAGACATGCGAGCCAGCCCCATTGCACGACAGGCAACGTCAGGGCTTCGCGCCACGCGAACGGCCCGAGCACGATGAGAATGCCGAGGCATTGCCACCAACTCGCCTGTAACGGCGACGCCTGCGCGCCGAGCACCCGGTTCGATAGCGCAATGACGGCGTAAATCGCACCCGACAACACACCCCACGCGAGGCCGATCGTCGCACCCGCCTGCCAGTCGAAAGCGGGCGTCACGAGCGCGAGGCCGACGCAAACGAGGGCGATCACCCCCACGTCGCCCAACGACGGACGCTCACGGCGCAACGGCCATTCCAGCAGGATCACGAACGCAGGGAAACAAGCGAAGCCGAGTGTGCCGACGGCCACGCCCCCCGCCTTGATTGCGAGAAAGAACGCGAGCCAGTGCACGGCGAGCAGCACACCGGCGACGATGAGCCGCAAGGCGGACGCCGTCGAGATGCCACGCCACGGCGCACCGCCGGACAAGCGTGACGCGCTGCGCAGACCCGCCAGACCGGTGAGGGCGATGACGGTGAGCGCGAGCCACGAAAACAGGCCGCGCCCGAACACGATCATCGTGCTGCTCGCGGCGATGTGCTCGCCGAACAGCGCCGACGCCCCGAACAGCATCGCAGCCACATGCAGCGCGATCTGCTGGCTGGCGCCCCCTTGGCCGCCGCGTTGTGTCGGCAGGGGCGCGGCGGTACCGGCAGTGTCTGCGGCGCGGGCTTCAGGCATCGCCTGCCGCGGAGGCGTCGTGCGGATCGGGCACGGGTACGGCCGTGGTGTACATGACCTGCTTGAGCGCGAAGCTCGAACGGATATTGCGGATGCCCGGAATCCGCGAGATGCGATCAGTGATGAGCGTTTCGTACGCGGCCATGTCGCTGACCATGACCCGCAGCAGATAGTCGGCGTCGCCGGACATCAGGTAACACTCCATGACGTTCGGCAGGGCGGTCACGGCGGTTTCGAAGGCGTCGAGGCCGTCGCGATTCTGGTTTTCCAGCGTGACGTGGATGAATACGTTGATGTGCAACCCGAGGCGCGACGGATCGAGCAGCGTCACGCGCTGACGAATGTAACCCGCCGCTTCGAGCGCCTTGACGCGCGCCAGACACGGCGAGGGCGACAGGCTGACCCGCGAGGCGAGTTCAACGTTGGTGAGGCGGGCGTCGGCTTGCAGCTCCCGCAGAATCTTCAAATCAATGGCGTCGAGTTCCATACCACACTGCGCGCGTGCCCCGGATGGGGGCCGGCGTTCCGTTCAATTAGCCGCTCGGTAGGCGACAGTGCCGCGATATTAGCCTATTTGCGCGCGTTGCCGGTGGCGATGTCTTCACGCGCGCTCGCGTCGTTGTGCGGTCTCTTGAAATGCTCGCGCAGTTTCTCCAGCATCTGGTTCCAGCCAACGCCCAGACCGCGCGCGGAATGGTCGGCCGGCACGCGCTCGTGCGTCAAGACGAGTTCGCATTGCTGCTCGCCGCGCTCGAAAAGCTCGATCGTCACGAGCGTGCGCTGCTGATCCATACGAGAGGATAGCCACGTGAAGGCGAGTTTCGACGGGCGGTCCATCACCAGATACTCGCCGGTGTGAACATAATCGGCGCCCGCCGATTTCATGAAGATGTGAAAGCGTCCGCCCACGCGCGGTTCGAGCATCACGTCGCAATGCTTGACGGTACCCGGAAGCATCCATGCGCACATTCCGTCGGGATCGAGCCATGCATCGAACACTTCATCGCGCGAGGCCGGTAGCACTTTGCTCACGCGCACGGTCTGCAAGGTCATGGGGCCTCTCGCTTGCGCTTGTTCACCAGATGCGTTTCGAGCGCATCCATACGCGTTTGCCAGAAGTCGGCGTAGTAATCGAGCCAGGCCGACGCTTCCGCCATGCGGGTCGCGTCGAGTTCGCACGTGTGCTCGCGACCGCGAACCTCGCGTCGGATCAAACCCGCCTTCTCCAGCGTTTTCACGTGCTTGGAGATGGCATTCAGGAGAAACGAGATGGCAACACTCTTGCTGTCCGATGTGTTCACCGCAGAGTTGCATCAGGCGGACGATTACGTGATCGGGGTGCCGATGCACAACTGGGGGCCGTCGGCGAGTTTCAAGCTGTGGGTGGACCACATTGTGCGGCAGGGCGAGACGGTGCTGCCGACGGATACAGGGCCGCGCGGCCGCCTCGGTGGAAAGCGGGCGACCTTCGTCATCGCCGCGGGTGGGCACTACGGTGCGGGCGCCGCGATGGCCTAGCTGAACTTCATCGAACCGTGGTTGCGCACGTTGTTCGGCTATCTGGGCGTCGACGACATGCGGTTCGTGCTGGCGGACGGTGCGGTGAACGTACTGAATGGGACGCTCGAGCGAGAGGCGTTCCTCGCGCCTCACGTCGAGCAGGTGCGGCGCGAGGCAGTCTCGCCGGGTCGCCACGACTGACCGCTGCGACAGCGTCTGGCAGCGCCTTGCGAGGTGAGCGCTGCGTGGTGGCGTCCGGCGTGTCCCTTGACCGGTAAGGAAAGGAAATGTTGTTTTTCTGTGTTGTCGTTACCACGGAATAACAACATTTGTTGACGATGTGCGGTGACCTGATACTATCCTGCGCTGCGAATGAGAACGTTAACGATTCTCATTAATAAAAAAGCTTTCTGGATACTCGGGAATTCAAGCATGTCGTCCGCTCAGGTTTATCACGCCGGCCGCGCCTCGCGCGCGGCCATCCGCCCGCTGGCCCTCGCCGCCTTTCTGACCTTCGCCGCCGCGTGTTCCACGTCGGCGTTCGCACAGGCCACGCCTGACACGGCCGCTGCGGCTCCGGCTGCCGACGGTACTGCGCCGGCTGCGCTCAAGGCCACCACGGTGACGGAATCGGCGCTGCGCGAGACGCCGCAGAACCTCAAGCAGTCGGTGGCGGCTGGCGCGCTCGGTTCGCGCAGCCAGCTCGATACGCCTTTCTCGACGACGGTGGTGAGCCAGGAGCAACTGGAAAAGCGCATGCCGGCCAAGCTCGGCGACGTGTTCGTCACCGACGCCTCCGTGACCGACGGCAGTAACGCCTTCGACGCGTGGGCCGGCTACATCTACGTGCGCGGCATGCCCATCGACTGGCAATCGGGCTTCAAGCTCGACGGCATGCCTGTAATGACCTACGGCGTGACGATGCCGTACGAACAGTTCGACCGCGTGGAGTTGCTCAAGGGCCTGTCCGGCTTCATGTACGGCTTCGTGGCGCCGGGCGGCGTGGTGAACTACGTGACGAAGAAGCCGACGGACGAGCGCATCGCGAGCGTCGATGTCGGCTTTCAGTCGAAGGGCATCTGGCGTGAGCACGTTGACCTCGGCGGCCGTGCCGGTCCGAACGACATGTTCGGCGCCCGCCTGAACTACACCCACGAGGAAGGCCGCACATACACCGACGGCAATTTGAATCGCGATACGGTGTCGGTGGCCCTGGATGCGCGCATCACGTCCGACCTCACGTGGAACTTCGGCGCGATGTATCAGGACCGCCGTGCGACGGGGACATCGCCGTCGCTCTCTACTGCCTACTTCACGGGCAACCAGTTGCCGGGCCCGATCAACGTTTCCAACGCGAACCTCCAGACGCAGGCCACGCACCTGAACACGATTACGCAGTTCTACACGACGGGACTGCAATATCAGGTGAATCCGGACTGGAAGGTGTCGGCCAACTTCGCCTACAACAAGTCCACGCGCGACCGTAACGAAGCCACGCTGTATCTGCTCAACGGCGCGGGCGATTACCGTGGCCTGAACGATCTGGGCGATGAAATCAACACGTTCCACGCCTGGCAAGTGACGGCCGAAGGCAAGGTGCGCACCGGCCCGCTCACGCATCAACTGACGTTCGGCTACGCCTCGCAATATCAGACGAACGACTATGCGTATCTCTACAGCCCCGTGACGGCGAATCCGTCCGTTGCGTTCTCGACATACTCGGGCAATCTGTATCAGGGCGCGTCGTACCAGTTCTACGGTGACGGCACGCCGCTTCAGGCGCAACGCTCGAGCGCCATCGAGCAGAAGTCGGTCTTCGCGTCCGACACGGTCCAGATCACGGATCGTTTCTCGGTGCTCGCGGGCGGCCGCTTCACGAACTACGACCAGACCAACGCGCAGGGCCTGTCGACGTACTCGACGAACGGTGTGTTCACGCCCACGCTCGCCGCGATGTACAAGCTCACGGCGAACACCACCGCTTACGCGAGCTATGTGGAAGCGCTCGAAGCCGGTGAAGTCGTCGGCTCGACCTACGCCAATGCCGGCGCGGTGCTCAACCCGTTCAAGAGCCGTCAGTACGAAGTCGGCGTGAAGACGGAGCAGGCCACCTGGAGCACGACGGCGGCGCTCTTCCGTATCGAGCGTGGCGCGGTCTACACGAACAGCGCGAATGCGCGCGTGGCAGACGGTCAGTCGATCTATCAGGGGATCGAGCTAGCCGGTTCCGTGAAGCTCGGCTCGCAATGGACGGTCGGCGCCAGCGCCATGGCGCTCGACGCCTGGTACGCACGCACGTCGGGCGGCTTCGACGGCAACCGTGTCGGCGGTGCACCGCGCTTCGTGCTCTCGGGCAACGTCGAATACAAGATTCCGTACGTGCCGGGCCTGTCGGTCGGCGGTGACATCCGCTACAACGGCCGCACGTCGCTCAACCCGCAGAACTCGCTCACGGTGTCGGGCTACACGCTCATCAACCTCGGCGCGACGTATCGCACGCGCGTCGCCGGCAAGGACGTGACGCTGCGCGCTGCCGTGAGCAACCTCACGAACCGTCAGTACTGGGAGTACCAGTACGACAACTACATCAAGCCGGCCGACCCGCGCATGTTCAGCCTGAACGCCAAGATCGACTTCTGATCGATCCGGCGGATGTCCGACTGACGTCGGTCGTCATCACTTGCAGCACCTTCGACAGCGGCCTCCGGGCCGCTGTTTTTGCTTTCCGGTGCGACGGGCTAATGACTCGCTATCGATCTCATCGAAAGAATCCATCGGCACTTTCGAAAAAATGGCTTGACTATCTATCTACCAGTAGATAAAGTTCGTCACATGCACCGCACAACGACATCGCCTGCTGCATCGACCGTCAGAGAACAACTGCTGGATCAAGCGCAGATGTTCCTGATGACGCGAGGCTACAACGGCTTCAGCTATCGGGATCTGGCGGAGCGGGTCGGGGTGAAGACATCGAGCATTCATTACTATTTCCCGGCCAAGGAAGATCTGGTGCTCGAAGCGATCAAGGCGTACGACGCTTTCATCAGTGAAGGGCTGGCACAGATCGACGAGTCGCTGCCTGCACCGGAAAAGCTCGCGTTGTACTCGCAGGGGTTCGGGCGCATTGTCGAAGACGGCCACCGGATTTGCCTGTGCGGCATGCTGGCGGCGGACATCGAAACGTTGCCGGAGACGGTGCGCGAAGCGGTGCAACGATTCTTCGCGTTTCACGAAGCCTGGCTCGCACGTGTGCTGATGCAGGGTGAGGCCGACGGCACGTTGAAGCTGACATCATCACCCGAAGCCACCGCCCGTGCGCTGTTCGCCGGGTTTCAGGGGAGTGTGATGGCGTCGCGGTTGTTTCGTGCGCCGTCGCGGCTGGAGGATGTGGTCGCATCGGTGTGCGGGGTCGCCTGAGTGGCGGCACGCAGGCCAGAATCACAACGGGAGAGTTCTCCCGTTTATTTGGGGTCATTCATCTATCTATAAGTAGATAGATGGTGAAGTGTAAGAGGCAGGATCTAAGCAACATAGAAGCGGGACAAAACGGGACGAGCGGGGGTGTGAGGTTGCGCCCATGTTCACGAAAGGGGTCCCGCAGGTGCATTAAGATGACCGCTTGGCTTCAAGGCAACGCCACGACGGCGTGTCAGGTCAGGATGGTCGAAGTTTGGAAGTGAAATTTTCTACTTACCAGGAGTTCGTCATGTCGATCGAAAAAGTGTTGTACACCGCCCATGCCACCGCCACCGGAGGCCGTGATGGCCGTGCCGTCTCGTCCGACGGCGTGCTCGACGTCAAGCTGGTCGTGCCCAAGGAAATGGGTGGCCCCGGCGTTGGCGGCACGAACCCGGAACAACTGTTCGCGGCCGGCTACTCGGCTTGCTTCCTCGGCGCGCTGAAGTTCGTCGCCGGCAAGGAAAAGGTCGCGCTGCCTGCCGAGACGAAGATCGACGGCGCCGTGGGCATCGGCCAGATCCCGACCGGCTTCGGCATTCAGGCCGAACTGAAGATCAGCGTGCCGGGCGTGGACCGCGCCGTGGTCGAAGCGCTCGTGCAAAAGGCGCACATCGTGTGCCCGTACTCGAACGCCACGCGTGGCAACATCGACGTGACGCTGACGATCGTCTAAGACGGTCGACGTCTGCGGATGTGCAAAGGGCAGCCCTCGGGCTGCCCTTTTTGCTGTGCGATGCGTTGGCTGTCCGACAAGTCGACAGGCCGCCAGGCGTCGACGATCACTTCGTCTTCACTTCGACCTTGATGCCGTCGGGCAGCACGGTGATGGCGCCCGGTTCGACGTCGCGTCCGCCGTACTTCAGTTGTTCCGGCTTGAACGTGTAGATCGGGTACTGGTTGAGCACCTGTTGCGCGACGTTGCCGCCAATGGCCGTGAGTTGCTGGCCGTAGGCAGGCGGCATGCCGTTCACGTCCACGCGCTCGACGCTCGGGTTGTCGAGCAGCACGGCGCGCCTGACCGGGTCATACTTCAGTGCACTGGAAATCGCCAGCACGCCCTTGAGCGGCTGGCCTTGCAGCAACACGTTCTGCACCTGAGCGTCGACCTGCGTGTTGATGCGGTTCGCTTGCGGATTGAAGCCGATCTGCGGATGCGTGAGCTCGACGGAGAGCAACTGGCCGTAGTTGAGCGTGGTGGGAAAGCGCTTGTCGACGGCCGTCTCGATGTCCTTGCGCGTCATCGTGTACTCGCCGGTCCAGATGTTGTAGCCGGCTTCGGCCACGCGCATGAACGGCGTGAGCGTCATGCCGAGCAGGCCGCCGAGCGTCAGACGCAGGGTCGTGCGGCGCGACACGCCTGACTGGCCTGACACATCCAGGGTGTCCGATGCGCCGTCGGCAGACGTCGAACCGTTGATGCAAAGCGTGCGAGCGGTATTGCGGGAGCGTTGCGAAGTCATGTCGTGGGCGCCGGACAAGCGGGCGCGCGTTGAATCGTCGATGGTTTTGTGACTCGTCGGATGTGGAATCGTTCTGAACGCCGCGTTGATCCGTGCACCGGACATCCGGGACAAGACTTCACAATTGGCGTTGCACGTGAACCACAAAACGCGCCACCCACTCCGGAAAACCGACCCGCATGAGCGTGGCAATGCGTGGTGAAGGCAGGCGACCGGTCAATAATGCGGCGGGATTTCGTGACGCGGATTGCCGTCGTTGCCACCCCCCTGACCCTGTGACTGCATCTGCTGATACAGCGCCTTGAACTGCTTTTGCAGCAGATCGATTTGCTGCTCCTGACGGGTGACGATCTCGTTGAGTGTTTCGAGCAGATCGTCCTGAAACGCCGTCTTCACTTCGAGTTCGACGACGCGGGCTTCCAACGATTCCATGGGCTTCTCCGGTGAACGCGGCATTGTAGGCTATCGAACGATTCGCCAGCCCACGTCGCGAGGGGCAGGTCGCTCGATGAGCGCTCCGGGCATAATCGCAACATGAAAACCTTTCTGCTTTATGTCGTCACTGCAGTGGCGGAAATCGTCGGTTGCTACTTGCCCTGGTTGTGGCTGAAGCAGGATCGCAGCGCGTGGCTGCTGGTGCCCGGCGGTATCGCACTGGCGCTCTTCGCATGGCTGCTGACGCTGCATCCGTCGGCCGCCGGACGCATTTATGCCGCCTACGGCGGCGTGTATATCAGTGTCGCCATCGTGTGGTTGTGGCTGGTCGACGGGATGCGTCCGACGTCGTGGGACATCGCCGGCGTGGCGGTCGCCCTTGCCGGGATGAGTCTGATCGCGTTTCAGCCGCGCTAAATGAGGCACGGAGTGACGCATCAATGAGGTATCAAGTGACGCATTCAGGCGCCACACTGAGGCATCACACCAATCTCAGACCCTCGCTTTAGCCGGCCTTCCGTCCTCTTCAGTCCGGCGTCTTCACGCGATACGTGCAGCGTTGGCCGCCCGCGAGGATGTGCGTCTCGCGTGAGACGGTGCCGCGCTCGCCGACCAGTTCCTGAAACAATTCCAGCTCCGTGCGGCAGAAGCCCTGACACGTCTTCGCCGCCGCACAGATCGGGCAATGGTCTTCGATGAGCAGCCAGTCGTCGCCGTCGCGCTCCACGCGCGCCATATAACCTTCCGCCGAGCGAATCTCCGCGAGTTTCGCGATGCGCTCGGGCAAGCCGGGCAGGGGATCGATCGCGCGCTTGTACTGCGCGCGCGTCTCCGCCGCGCGTTGCGTAATCAGACGGTCGAGCCCGTCTTCGCCGAACAACTGACGAATCGAACCGATCAACTGAATCGTGAGCGTGGAGTGCGCATCGGGGAAGCGATTGTGGCCGGCCTCGGTGAGCGCCCATGCCTGACGCGGACGTCCCGCGCCGCGCGTGGGCATCGTCTCTCCGGCCAGCAAACCCTCTGCCACCAGCTTCTGCACCTGCTGACGCGCAGCCTCGGCCGTGATCCCCAGACCCGAAGCGACTTCGGCCGTGGATGCCGGTCCCTGCGTCTTCAACCAATGCAGCACCCGTTCGTGCCCGGCGCTGGCGGCGCTGAGCGGCGCACCCGCCCTATTATCCAAGTGGTTATTTGGGTAATTCATCGTGAGGCATGTAATATCCAAGAACTTTCTTGCATATTAGTCGCCCGATGGGGGGCTGTCTATCCATGACAACGAGCACGACGAACGAAGGCGCGCCGGGCTGGCGCGATCTGTTGAGTGGCAACAACGGCTGGCGGTCGCTGGCGCTGGCGGGCGGTGTGGCGTTGCATGCGACCAACGTCTATGTGGCGACGACGGTGTTGCCGTCCATCGTCAGGGAGATCGGCGGGCTCGATCTGTATTCGTGGAACACCACGCTGTTCGTGGTTGCCTCGATCCTGGGCTCGGTTTTCGCTGCGCAGATGCTGTCCTCGCTCGGCCCGCGCGTGGCTTACATCACGGCACTGGTGGGTTTCAGCGCCGGCACGATGCTGTGTGCCGCAGCGCCGAGCATGCCGTGGATGCTCGTGGGCCGTACGCTGCAAGGTTTCGGCGGCGGCATTCTGCTCGCCTTGAGTTACGCGCTGATCCGCATCGTGTTCGCGCCGCCGCTGTGGTCGCGCGCGATGGGGCTCGTCTCGGGCATGTGGGGCGTTGCTACGTTATGCGGGCCGGCGCTCGGCGGCGTTTTCGCCCAGTTCGGTCATTGGCGCTGGGCGTTCTGGTCGCTGCTGCCGGTGGTCGTGGGCCTCGGGCTGATTATTCGTGCGCAAGTCCCCGCCGGACGCAAGGTCGCGGGTGCCGAGGGGGCATCGCACGCCAACGACGTAACGCATGCGGTGCCGTGGTTCAAGGTCGTATTGCTGTGCGCATCGGCCGTTGCGATTTCGCTGGGGGCGGTGGTCGATTCGCATGTCGTCGCCGCCGTATGGATGGTGCTGGGACTGGCGCTGGCGTGGTGGCTCGCGCACCGTGAGCGCAGCGTGCGCCATGCGTTGCCGCGTCTGATGCCGACGGGCGCGTACTCGCTGCGAACGCGCCTCGGCGGACGCTATGCGGTGATGAGCCTGCTCGGTCTGGCGATGACCAGCGAGATCTACATCCCGTATTTCCTTCAGACGATTCACGGCCAGACACCTTTTGCTGCGGGCTATCTCGCCGCGCTGATGGCAGCGGGCTGGTCGGTCGGTTCGATGACCAGCGCCGGACGGCAGGGGGAGGCGGCCGATCGTCGCGTGCGACTCGGCCCGGTGATCGTCACGGTCGGCATGCTGGCGCTGGCGTGGTTGTTGCCGCAGGCGTCGCTCTTTACGAGTGCGGCGGGTGTCGCCGGCATGTGCATTGCGTTGTTCGGTGTGGGCGTGGGGGTCGGGATCGGCTGGCCGCATTTGCTCACGCGGGTGATGACGGCGGCGCGCCCGGGCGAAGCGGGGCTGGCGTCGGCGTCGATCACGACCGTGCAGTTGTACTCGATGGCGCTGGGCTCGGCGCTGGCCGGACTGGTCGCGAACTCGGCCGGGCTGGCGGACGGTGGACTGGCGCATGTGCAGCGCGCATCGGTCTGGTTGTTCGTGTTGTTCGCGCTGGCGCCTGCGGGCGCAGCCGTCATCATCTTGCGCGGCAGGGTCGCCGGGACTGCTGCAAAGCCGGAAGGACAGGAGGCACTATGATCGATCGCATCACAGCCATGCGTACCTTCGTGCGCGTCGCCGAAGTCGGCAGCTTCACGAAGGCGGCGCTCTCGCTCGACCTTCCCCGCGCAACCGCGACCACGCAGATCCAGCATCTCGAACGCTGGTTCGGGGTGGCGCTCTTCACGCGCTCCACGCGGCGTGTCGCGCTCACGATGGAGGGCGCGGCATATTACGAGCGCTGCTCGGCCATTCTCGCGGACGTCGAAGAGGTCGAGTCCGGGCTGTTCGGCGCGCAGGCGCAACTGCGCGGACGCCTTGCCGTCGTCCTCCCGCCGGTCATTGCGCGCGAGGTTGTGATGCCGTCGCTCGCGGAATTCCAGGCGCGTTATCCGGGGTTGGAAATCGCGCTGGATGCGACGCCCGCGCATGGCGACTGGCGTGGCGATGGCGTCGATTGCGGTGTGGTGCTCGGGGAGTTGCCGGACTCGCGTCTGGTGGCGCGGCATCTCGGCGATCTGCCGCGTGTGACATGCGCGAGCCGTCGTTATCTGGAGTCGCATGGCACACCGGCCGACCTCGACGATCTCGCGATGCACACCTCGGTGAAATGGCTGTCGGCGCCGGCAGAGCCGCTGGCCTCGATGGGGGCGTCGGCTTCGCACGGTAATGAAGGCGTGCCGCTGCCTGCACGCTGCGGCGATCTGACGATGATCGTGGGTGGCAAGGCCACCTGCGTGCGTACGCGCGGTCAACTGCATGTGGGCGACGAGGCCGCGTATCTTGCGGCGGGACTCGAAGGTCTCGGGCTGATTCAACCGACAGTGCTCGCGGCGGCCCCGTATCTCGCGTCGGGACGTCTGGTGCCGGTGCTGCCGAAGTGTCCACCGCCGCCGCTGCGGCTCTCGGCGGCCTATCCGTCACAGAAGCGGGTATCGCCGCGCGTGCGGGCGTTCGTCGACTGGCTGGCGCTCATCTGCGAGCCGCTGGGCCATGCGCAAGCCGACATGCATGGCGGCGTCCGTACGAATGCTGCGAAGCCGGCCACCGCTGACGTCGGCATCGACCCAGCGGTGCCGGCCTCGGAGGCGGCGCTTGATGACGAGAGGCGTGATGTCCGTGAAGCCCGCGATGCCCGAGATACTCGTTACGCGCCGCTCCCCGTCTTGCCCGAAGGTGCGCCGTCGAATCCGCGTCGCTCGTTCAGGCTGCCGGCGTAGTGGTTTCGTTTCTCCTCGTACATCAGCAGGTCGGCGCGCTGAATCGTCGCTTCGAGACGCTCGCCCGCTTCGCACGTTGCCATCCCCATCGAGAATGACAGCGGCGTGCCCGGGTAGAACGAATTGTTCAACTCCACGAGCTGGCGAATGCTCTCGATGATCGCCGCGCCGCCCGTGGCGTCGGTCGACGGCAGCAGCAGCGCGAACTCGTCGCCGCCGATACGTGCGGCAATTTGCGGCGCCACGACGGCTTTGCTCAGCACCTCGCCGGCGCGGCGCAGCAGCGCATCGCCTGCTGCGTGGCCGAGCTGGTCGTTCACCGCCTTCAGCCCGTTCAGATCCGCCACGACCACCGTCACGGGGAAGGGGCCCTTGCGTTCGAGCCGGTTGAGTTCGTCGGCATAGAACGAACGGTTGCGCAGCTTGGTGAGCACGTCGTGCTTGCCGAGGAATTCCAGATACGACTCGGCCTTCTTTCGTGCGGTGATGTCCGTGAGCGCGACCAGCACCAGATCCCATCGCGCTTCATGGCCGGGCAGCACGGCGAATTGCAGATGGACGTTGATCTCGTTGCCGTCGAGCGCGTAGTTGATGACTTCGCGTTGCTGGAAGAGCTTGTTTTCCCACAGGTCGATCAACTGCTCGCGGAAGTTGTGACGCATGTCGTCGCGGAACACGGCGGGCAGGCGGCCGAGCAGCGTTGCCTTGTCGGGGGCGACGAACATCGCGAGCGTGTGACGGTTCACGTCCAGCACGTCGATCTCCTGCATGCAGCGCTCGACGAACTCCGGGTGAACGTCGGTGAAGGTGCGGAAGTCGGTAATGCCGCGTGCGCGTGCATCGTCGAGCAGTAGCTTGATCGCGCTGAAGTCTTCGACCCACAGCGAGACCGGCGAATATTCGAAGAGGCCCCGGGCGTATTGCTCTCCCATCGTGACGCGCTCGCGGGCGTGCTCCAGTTCCGTCACGTTTTCCAGCGAGATCAGCACGCGATCGAGCGAGGTTTCGTGGCCGGGCAGTACCGAGCCGTTGAGCAGCACGTCCAGACGGCGTCCGTCGAGCGTGTAGTTGACGGTCTTGCTCGTGAAGTGCGTCTTGCCGTCCCACAGTTGGCAGAGTTCTTCGATGTGCGTCTTGAGCATGTCGTCGCGAAACACGCGCGGCAAGTTGGCCACGAGGTCGTCGAGCGACGATGCGTTGAACATGGCGAGTGTGCGTCGATTGACCTTGATGACGCGAATGCGTTGCGAGCACAGCGACACCTGCGCCGGATCGGCCTTGAAGTAGGCGCGCAGATCGCGCACCCCCAGCGCCCGCCATTCGTCGAACAACTGCTTCACGCCGCTGAAGTCTTCGAGCCAGAGCGAGACTGGCGCGAGGTCGAACATCAGGGCGTCGTCGGTACGACCGTCACTCCCGGGAGTGACGTCGGACGGCGATGAGGCGGGCAAAGGGGGTACGGCAGGCATGGCGTCCATTTAGGCACCTGATCTGATCGGGTTCTGGTCTTGGCCCGCCATTTTAAGGTTAAACCTGTTCTACGCCGCAGTGAATCTGATCTACAGCAGCGGCGCGCCCGTATCGCGCTTGACTTCGCGCAGGGAGAGCATCGACTCGATGGCGGTGACACCGGGCAGGGCGCGCAGCACGTCGCGCGTGAAACTGCCGTAATCGTCAAGATCCGTGGCGACGACGCCGAGCAGATAGTCGGCGCTGCCCGAGATGTTGTGGCAGGAGACGATACGGTCGATGGCCTGCACTTCACGCTCGAATTGTTCGGACAGGGCGCGATCGTGTACCGCGAAGCGCACGTGAACGAATGCGGTGACGCCCAGACCCAGTGCGCGATGCGAGAGTTCGGCGCGGTAACCGGTGATGTAGCCCTCGGCTTCGAGGCGTTTCAGGCGTCGGGCGCAGGGGGTCTCGGAGAGTGACACGCGTTCGGCAAGTCGAGCGTTGGAGATACGGCCATCGCGTTGCACGATGGCGAGAATCGCTCGATCGATGGCGTCAAGTTCATTCATTGTGGGTGTCCCGCTACAAAAACAGCTTCAAAGATGGCATTCCACCACGATCTGCCGCGTCCGGAAAGTGTTTCCCTCATCCGTTCGCCCTAATCCGACCGGTGATACGCAAAAAGCGGCATTGGTGGTTTGCCTTGTTAGGCGTGACATGCAAGAGGATTGCTCCAAATAATTAGATTCTAATGGGTGGAAAACGCCATGTTTCACTCATCGATTGGCGAGATCATGAGGCTCGTTTTCGCTGCTTCAAATCCTCTGGGGAAAGGTCATGGTCTCGCTGCAATTGCTCACGGTGTTCATTGGCGCGCTGGTCGTCGTCTACGCATTACCCGGACCCGACATGGCGGTCGTGATGCAAACGAGCATGATGCGCGGCACGCGTCACGGTTTGGCGACGGCGGCCGGTCTGGCACTGGCCCGCGCCGCGCACGTGACGCTTTCGGCCTGTGGTGTGGCGGCGCTGTTGCGTGCGGCCCCCTGGCTCTTCGAGACGGTGCGCATCGTGGGCGCGATCTATCTGGCATGGGTCGCGATCCAGATCTGGCGCTCGCCGGCGTTCGGCATGGAGGTGACGGCCGAAGCGAAAGACACCGCACCGCCGCTCTCCCACGCGTTCCGCCGTGGGGTGCTCTCGAGCGTGCTGAACCCCAAGGCGTTGCTGTTCTGTTCGGTGCTGCTGCCGCAATTCGTGCGTCCGGAGGCGGGGCCGGTGTGGAGTCAGGTACTCGAACTCGGGCTGTTGCTGCTGGCCGTCGGCGCGATGTTCGACGTAACACTGACCTTCGGCGCCGTGCGCATCGCGCGCTGGCTGCGCGCACGTCCACTTGCACAAAAAGTACAACGCTGGTCATTCGGCGCGGCGCTCATGGCATTTGCCGTACGACTGTCGCTCGACTGAAAAGCCGGGCACAATACATCTCACCTACATCACCCTCCAGCGATTGCCCCACTTAGGTGCATTTCGCTGCGACACCGCAAATCAGGGTGCGACACAACGTCGCACCTGTTGAATTCACAGAACCTTCCCGAATTGCTGCATTGCACAGCGTTTACCGCCAAAAAGGTGTCGATCTGCTTGGAAAACGTCGCGCGCGTACGCGTGAGGGCCGCGCGACACATTGTCGCGCTGGCGGGTGCGCGATGTCCCGCCTAATTAAACTTCGGCATAATGCCGCACCGTGATGGAAGTAAAAGACAAGAAGTCGGACAGTGACTTGAGGTCTGCGGGCGGCAATCCGCCCCGGTTCCCGTCTTTTCGATGACACAGTCGTCGTAGTTCGACCGGTGCAATACCGGCGTGACGACTGCTCCCGTCTCACCTTAACCCTTGCCAACCTCCTGCGACCCTGCATCAGGCCGGTAAGCCCGTGTTGCGCCGTTCGCTGGCCAACTCAACCCTGTCGTGTGACATGAAGAAACACAGAAACCCGCGATTGTTTAGGCTGCTCGCCTTGTGCTCGCCGCTGCTTTTGGCAGGCTGCGACATGACGCTGCTCGACCCTAAGGGGCAGATCGGAATCGAGAACAAGAACCTGATCCTCACGGCCACCTGGCTGATGCTGATCGTGGTGATTCCGGTCATTCTGATGACGCTGTGGTTCGCGTGGAAGTACCGCGCAACCAACAAGTCGGCGCGCTATGAGCCGAATTGGTCGCACTCGACGGCCATTGAGGTTGTGGTCTGGCTCGTGCCGATCATCATCATTGCGATCCTTGCGCGCATCACCTGGGTCTCCACTCACGAACTCGATCCCTACAAGCCGCTGGAAAGCGACGTGAAGCCGATCACCGTCGAAGTGGTGGCGTTGAACTACAAGTGGTTGTTCATCTACCCGGAACAGGGCATTGCGTCGATCAACGAACTGGCCGTTCCTGTCGATGTCCCGGTGAATTTCAAGATCACCTCAGAATCGATCATGAACTCGTTCTTCATTCCGCAATTGGGTAGCCAGGTCTACTCGATGGCCGGTATGGAAACGAAGCTGCACCTGATCGCCAACCACGTCGGCTCGTACGACGGCATTTCGGCGAACTACAGCGGCGGCGGCTTCTCGGGCATGCGCTTCAAGACGCTGGCCATGACCGACGGCGACTTCCAGCAATGGGTGACGAAGGTGCGCGAGTCGAAGAAGGTGCTCGACCGCGACGCCTACGCCTCGCTGGTGCCGATGAGCGAGAACACGCCGGTCACGTATTACAGCTCGGTCGACGCGAACATGTTCCAGTCGATCGTGCATGCCCCGATGGCATCGGGTATGGCGCAGCAGCATGAAGGCCATGAGAACCACGGTGCCATGGACATGAAGGGTATGGACATGAAGATGGAAATGAAGGGCGCGGGCACCGACGCCGCGACGGCTCCGGCCGCCGCTGCCAACGTGCAAGGCCAGTCGATGACCATGGCCATGGACGCCGGCGCGCACGCGATGCACGCCGGTGCGGCTGCGCACGCGCATAAGGAGTAAACAACAATGTCAACGCTGTTTGGCAAACTGACTCTCGAAGCCATCCCGTACCACGAGCCCATCATCATGGGCGCGGTCGGCATGATGGTGATTGGTGGGTTGGGCATCCTCGCGCTGCTCACCTACTTCGGCAAGTGGAAGTACCTGTGGAACGAGTGGGTGACGTCGGTCGATCACAAGAAGATCGGTGTCATGTATGTGCTGGTCGCGCTCGTCATGCTGCTGCGCGGCTTCGCCGACGCCATGATGATGCGTACCCAGCTGGCGCTCGCGCACAACTCGGGCGGCATTCTCCCGCCGGATCACTACGACCAGATCTTCACCGCCCACGGCGTGATCATGATCTTCTTCGTGGCGATGCCTTTCATGACGGGTCTCGTGAACCTCGTGGTGCCGCTGCAAATCGGCGCACGCGACGTGGCGTTCCCGTTCCTGAACACGCTGTCGTTCTGGCTGTTCGTGGCTGGCGCCGTGCTGGTGAACCTGTCGCTGGCCGTGGGTGAGTTCGCTCGCACGGGCTGGCTGGCCTACCCGCCGCTCTCGGGCATTCAGTACAGTCCGGGCGTGGGGGTGGATTACTACATCTGGGCCTTGCAGATCTCAGGTCTGGGGACGTTGCTCACCGGGGTGAACTTCGTCGTCACGATTCTGAAGATGCGTGCGCCGGGCATGAACCTGATGAAGATGCCGATCTTCACCTGGACGTCCCTGTGCACGATGGTGCTGGTGTGCGCCGCGTTCCCGGTCCTGACCGTGACGCTGGGTCTGCTTTCGCTGGATCGCTACCTCGACTTCCATTTCTTCACGAATGAGTTGGGCGGCAATCCGATGATGTACATCAACCTGATCTGGATCTGGGGTCACCCGGAGGTGTACATCCTGATTCTGCCGGCGTTCGGTATCTTCTCGGAAATCATCTCGACGTTCTCCGGCAAGAAGCTGTTCGGCTACAAGTCGATGGTGTACGCCACGGCGGCGATCATGGTGCTGTCGTTCCTCGTGTGGGCGCACCACTTCTTCACGATGGGCTCGGGTGCCAGCGTGAACGCCTTCTTCGGTATCGCGACGATGATCATCTCGATCCCGACCGGCGTGAAGATCTTCAACTGGCTGTTCACGATGTACCGTGGTCGCGTTCAGATGACCACGCCGGTGCTGTGGACGCTGGGCTTCATCGTCACGTTCGTGATCGGCGGTATGACGGGCGTGCTGCTGGCGGTGCCGGGCGCGGACTTCGTGCTGCACAACTCGCTGTTCCTGATTGCTCACTTCCACAACGTGATCATCGGTGGCGTGCTGTTCGGTTACATCGCCGGTATGAACTACTGGTTCCCGAAGGCCTTCGGCTTCAAGCTCGACGAGCGTCTGGGCAAGGCAAGCTTCTGGTGCTGGCTGATCGGCTTCTACCTCGCGTTCATGCCGCTGTACGTGCTGGGCCTGATGGGCATGACCCGTCGTCTGAACCACTACAGCAATCCGGAATGGCAACCCTGGCTGATCGCCGCACTGATCGGTGCGCTGTTCATCGCCGCCGGTATCGGCTTCCAGGTGCTGCAACTGGTCGTGTCGATCAAGAACCGCAAGGCGCTGGCCGACACCACGGGCGACCCCTGGAATGGCCGTACGCTGGAGTGGATGACGTCGTCGCCGCCGCAGTTCTACAACTTTGCCGAAGAGCCGCGCGTGCATGACATCGACGAGCTGGCCTATCGCAAGGAACACGGCATCAAGAGCGATCTGAAGACGAGCTACGCTCCGATTCACATGCCGAAGAACACTGGCGCCGGTTTTATCATCAGTGCTTTCTCGCTGGTGTTCGGTTTCGCCGCCATCTGGCACATCTGGTGGCTCGCCATCGTGGGCTTCGTGGGCATGATCCTGACGTTCATCTGCCGTAGCAACAACGATTCGATCGACTACTACGTGCAGTCGCCGGAAGTGGTGGCCATTGAATCGGCTCACCATCAGGCACTGGCCGCAGCAGCAAAGGCTTAATCATGACGAGCGAAGTTCTCAAACACACGGGCGCGCATGCCGATGCGCATGCGCATGACCACGCGCACCACGACACCGGGGGCAACACGATCTTCGGTTTCTGGGTGTACCTGATGACCGACCTGGTGCTGTTCGCCAGCTTGTTCGCCACGTTTGCGGTATTGCGTGACTCCACGGCGGGCGGCCCCACGGGTAAGGAACTCTTCGACCTGAAGTTCGTGCTGGTCGAAACCTTCATCCTGCTGTTCTCGTCGATCACCTATGGCTTCGCCATGATCGGCCTGCACAACGGCAAGAAGGGCGCCGTGATGGGCTGGCTCGCCATTACGTGGATTCTGGGTGCGGCGTTTATCGCCATGGAACTGTACGAGTTCCACCACCTGATCCTCGAAGGCGCAGGTCCGAACCGTAGCGGCTTCCTGTCGTCGTTCTTCGCACTGGTGGCAACGCACGGTCTGCACGTGGCCTCGGGCCTGCTGTGGATGGCCGTGCTGATGTTCCAGATCGGCAAGAAGGGCCTCACGTCGACCAACACCACGCGTCTGCAATGCCTCTCGCTGTTCTGGCACTTCTTGGACGTGGTCTGGATCGGCGTCTTCACGGTCGTGTACCTGATGGGAGCGATGTAAATGAGCAGCAATAGCAAATCGGTGCAATCGCACGGCCACGACGCTGGCCACAATGCGGCCGGTGGCAGCCACGGCAGCGTGAAGTCGTACCTGATCGGCTTCGTGCTCGCCGTGATCCTGACGGTCGTGCCGTTCAAGCTGGTGATGGATGGCACGATGCCGCCGTCGACGGTGCTGCCGCTGATCCTCGGCGCAGCCCTCGTGCAGATCATCGTCCACCTGATCTACTTCCTGCACATGGACCGCTCGTCGGAACAGCGCTGGAATGTGATGGCGTTCCTGTTCACCGTGCTGATCGTGGCCATCGTGCTCGTCGGCTCGCTGTGGATCATGCACAACGCCAATTCGCTGATGATGCCGGGGATGTAAGTCTTCCGGTCTTACCCGAACCCTCGGGTAAGTGAAAAAGGCGGCTTTCGGATTTTCCGGGCCGCCTTTTTTCTTTTTGTGCTTTGGTGGGGACTTAGGCTGGTCTGGTGCCTCTTTGGCGCCTCAGTACGCAAAAAGGGCAATTCGACTAATCGAATCGCCCTTTTTGCTCACGCCTCACCTGTGCGTCGACACCGCCCGTCAACCTATCGCCGACAGCTCTGTCCATCGCCCCAACCCGCGGCGCTTGCCGGTACCCTGACTGCGCTCCACCTTAAAGTCGCTCCGTCAGGGCACCGACAATCACCGCTCATACATCCTGTAATGCAACCATCTCCGCGCCGAATGACGACGCTAAACGGCAACCGTCCGTCGCGGTGGTGCTATCGGTTGCACGTCGATGGTGTCGTCGCATCGCTATCGATGCTGAATCGGGGTGGGGGCCGCCCGCGGTGCGACTTAACAAGCAATGGAGTGCCGCGGGCGGCCCCCACCCCGATCTGCCGCTAACGTTGGAAGTGGGTGAGGCCCTTCCTGACGCAGCACAGAATCAACCGTGCGACCCCTTGTCATCCGGCGGCGTGTCCGATGTCGGCGCCGCCAGAATCACCCCCGGGCGTACCGGCAGATCCGGTCGAATCCCCAGCAACGGCAACGCTTGCGACGCAATCTCCGCAAACGCCGGACCTGCCGCCTGACCGCCAAAGTGTTGCGACGCTTTCGGCTCATCCACCGACACCGCAATCACCAGACGCGGTGACGACAACGGCGCAATCCCCACGAACGACGCCCGATACTTCGAGTGGTCGTAACCGTGAGCGCCCGCCTTGTAGGCCGTGCCCGTCTTCCCGCCAATGCTGTATCCGGCCACCTGCGCCGTCGTGGCCGTCCCGCCCGTATCCACCACGCCAGCCAGCATCTTGCGCATTTCGGCCGCCGTGCGCGCATCGATGACACGCACGCCCTCGGGCTGCACCGGTGTGTCCGGCTTGATGATCGAGATGGGCACGAGTACGCCGTCGTTCGCGAAGATCGTGTAGGCGCGCGCCAGTTGGAAGAGCGACGCCGAAATGCCGTACCCGTACGCCATCGTGGCCTGCTCGATGCGCCGCCACGATTTGTACGGACGCAAACGCCCGGACACCGCGCCCGGGAAGCCCAGCTTCGGCTGCTGTCCCAGCCCGATTTCGGTGAACATGTCCCACATTTCTTCGGCACGCAGCATCGTCGACACTTTGGTCATGCCGATATTGCTCGACTTCTGAATCACGCCCGCCGCCGTCAGCACGCCGTTCGCCGAGTCGTCAGAAATGGTCGCGCCTTCGAAGACATATCGGCCCGGGCCGGTGTCGATGGTCGTGGTCGGTGTCAGACGGTGCAGATCCAGCGCCAGCGCCATTGTGAACGGCTTGAGAATGGAACCCGGCTCGAAGACGTCGGTGAACACTCGGTTGCGCAGTTGCTCACCCGTCAGATGCTCGCGATCGTTGGGGTTGTAGGTCGGCAAGTTGGCAAGTGCCAGCACCTGACCGCTCTTGGCGTCGATGACGACCGCCATGGCCGCCTTCGCGCCGGTGCGTTCCACCGCATTCTTCAGGGCTTCATAGGCGATGTACTGCACGCGGGTGTCGAGCGTCAGACGAATGTCCTTGCCGTCGCGCGGCGGGCTGGAATCGTCGAGATCCTGAATGGTGCGCCCGATACGGTCCTTGATCACGCGACGTACGCCGGCCGTCCCTTCAAGCAGCGGCTCTTCGCCCAGCTCCATGCCTTCCTGCCCCTTGTCCTCGACGTTCGTGAACCCCACGACGTGCGCGGCCACTTCGCCTTCGGGGTAGAAGCGCTTGAATTCGCTGCTCTCATAAACGCCGGGAATGCCCAGCGCCTCGACCTGCTTGCCGATCTCCGGCGACACCTGACGCTTCACATAGACGAACTTCTTCTCGCCAATGAGTTTGGTGCGCAATTCCTTGGTGGGGATGTCGAGCAGTTTGCTCGCTTTCTGGATGTCGCTATCGGACAGGTCGTCCGGGACTTCGGCAGGCACGGCCCAGACGGTGCGCATCGGCAGACTGGTGGCGAGCACACGGCCGTCGCGGTCTTCGATCTTACCGCGCACGCCCGGCATGACGATGGCGTGCTCATAACGCTTTTCGCCCTGCGCGATGTAGAAGCTGTTGCCCGGTCCGGCAATCCAGAACGCCCGCACTACGAGGCCGATGAAGGCCAGCGTAATGACGATGACGACGAGCTTGGAGCGCCACAACGACATGCGCGATTGCAAGACAGGACTGGCGGCGAACGTGACGTCCTTGGGCTGGCGATTCTTTTGCATGGCGCTCGCGGGGCGTTGAGAGACTCGATACAGCCAATCGCCAGCAACGGATCGCAAGGTATCCGTGCACTGACTCTGGCTCAAATTCTAGGCGAGATAGCGTAGCACGCAAGCGACTGTTGTAATAGCGCGAAAGCCCCGTCAGACGGGGCTTTCAGGGTTTTTTTCGATGCATTCGACGTGACTTTTCACATGGGTGTCGGCTGGTGAAACCGGAAGCGAATCCCGGGCGCTATTTGCCTGCGTCGAAACGCACGTCGCCGTACCATGCATGTGCACTCGCATGGGTGTTGTCGCTGTCGGTGAAGACACCGTAACCGAGCAGCTTGCCCGGCTTTTCTTTATAGACGCGCTCGTAATCGGCGGCGAGGTTGCGCGAGAACGTCTGCCATTTGCCGAGCGACGCATCGCCTCCCGCCACCACGAGCATCTGGACCCGATCGGTGTGCGGGTTCTGGATCACGCCGCCAACGGGTGCGTCGTTGGACCAGATGTACATGAGCGTGGCGTACGGCAGGTCTTCGCCCCCCGCCTTGGCTAGCGTCATGGTCGCCCGGTCGCCGAACGAGAGCCGCGACTTGTCGCCGTCGAAGAAGAAGACCAGCCGCGCGGGCGCATCTTCTTTGTCGCTCGCCCGGTTGTCTGCGCCGGGAATGGCCTTGTCGACTTTCCAGCGCCATGCGACGACCGGCGTCGCGTTCAGGTCGATACCGCCTCCCTTGGCCATGAGCGCCGATGCCGAATCGGTCGAGTCCGCTTCGATGACGTTGCGCTTGCCGTCGGCCACCACGGTGTAGACCGTGAGCTTCTTGCCGCTCACGACCGGCAGGTTCTGCCAGCCCGCCGGCAAGGCGCTGCCGGGACTGGCTTTGGAAAAGGGCACGGCGGGACCCGCTGCCGACGCAGTACCGGTCGCCGGATCTGCCGCAAAGGCCCGCGAGGCCGAAAGCAATGTCACCGCCAGACAGACGGTCATCGCGACGGCCGCGACCGTCAGACGGGCGTGAGACCGGTGCCGCCGATGAGGGTGATGACCCTGATAGGGACAAGCGCGTGAACGAAGCGTCGAAACAATGCGTTGCATGGTGAACGACTCCTGCGTTGGGACACGACTGACGAAGAGGGCTGACTTAGCGGGCTGACTTAGCGGGCTGACTTAGCGGGCTGACTGCGGTGGACGGCTTCAGCGCCACCGTCCAGACCGGCTCACCGCTGCTGCATGGCGACGCGCAGGCCCAGACCGATGAAGATGGTGCCGATGATCTTCCCCTGCCAGCGCAGCAGCCAGGTGAAGCGTCCCACGAACTTGCCGAGCGGACGCACCGACAAGGCGATGGCCGCCGTGTAAAGCGCGCTCATCGCCACGAACACCAGGCCCAATACGAGGAACTGCACGAAGACGTTGCCCTCGCTGGCGTGCACGAACTGCGGCATGAAGGCGAGGAAGAACAGCGCCGTTTTCGGATTGAGCACTTCGGTCGCCACGGCCTGCGCGAACGCACGACCCGGTGAGACCTGAGACGCGACAGGCAATTGCGGATCGGACGGCCGCTCGCGCAACGCCTTGATCCCGAGGTAAATCAGGTAAGCCGCGCCGACGTATTTGACGACATCGAAAGCCAGCGCCGAGGTCATCAGCACCGCCGACAGTCCGACCGCCGCGAACAACGTGTGGATGAGATCGCCGAACGCAATCCCCATGCCGGTCATGACGCCGGCGCGGCGTCCGCCCTGCACGGTGCGCGTGATGGTGAGCAACACCGCCGGTCCCGGAATCAGAAAGAGCCCGAGAACGACGGCAACGAACGTGGCAAGCGTGGCAAAAGTCGGCATAGGGGCTCCGGTCGGATGGGGACGGGATCAGGACGGTCAGGTGATGGCCAAAGGGCGGTCAGGACGACGCCATGGCGACATCATCCCAGATTCTGCGAGAGGACGCCCGAAAGGGCCGCGAGCGAATCCTGAAGCCGCTGTTACCGCGGTAGCCGACCATGCCCGCTGCTTCGACTTCCGTCGATGTCCCTTACCAAGGAGCTTGCGCCATGTCATTCGCGTCAGATGCGATCGTCACCTCTCTTTCCTCACGCACGCCCCCGAGCGTCGACACGCTGTTTCAGCTCGCGAAGGCGGCCGCGAACTGCGCCTTCGGGGGCTTCCGGGGCGATTTCTCCAGCGCGGCGGCATGTCTGCGCGAGAACGGACTGCGCGATGTGCTTGCCGACGCCTGGCATCAAGCGTCGCTGCGCTTCGCTCGGCATGCGGCGTCGCAACCGGGAGCGGTGGACGTCGGTTTCGCCTGCGCGCTGAGCGCACTGACCGTCGGTGCCACCTGCACTTATCTCTGGCCGGAACTCAAGGCGCTGGAACAAGCCATCTGCGCAGGCGACGAGGCGCAGCGCCAGTGGGCCTTGCAGACGGATTCGCAACTACGCCGACGAACGCTGGCGGACGTGACGGCCATGCGCCAATGTCTGGCCGTCTTCGACGCCACGCTCGACGCCGCCAGGGCGCAGCGCGATGGCGCCACGCTGCCGCGTCATGCGCTGGCGGAAATGCGCATCGCCGAAGCGCTGCTGCTCCACCTCGCCGACACCCCACAATCCGATCTTGCGCGCAGCGATCGCGTGGCCGGGCTTTGCCAGCTCATGTCGCACGGACTGGGGTTCAGGTTGCCCAGGGCCATGCGCGAGGCCCTGCACATCTGCGATGAACGTCCCTCGCTGATTCGCGACGACAACGCCTTTGCATTGCTTCAATCGCGGCTGGAGCCCGACTGGCGTCATGACGAAGCGGGGTCGCCGACGTTCACGGTCCATCCCGTCGACGTGCAGATCTTCGATCCTGCCGAGACGACCGACGACCTGTCCGCGAAAACGCGACACGAGCGCCGTTTGCTCACGGATGCCAAGGCGCTGCGTCGGGTACGCGCCCGCGTCGTCGAGCTATTCGCCGCCAGCGTGCGGCACGATTGCGGCGGCACGGGCGACTGGCGTCATCTCACGGAGCGCGCCCTGACGGCAGCGGCTAAGCACGGCATGACGTGCGAGCAGGTGCTCACGGCGCTGGGCGTTGCCACGCGTGCAGGCGTCAGCGCGCGTTATGCGTGGCGGTGGTCCGACGAACCGGCGCCGCGCCCCGGCGAGACAGTTCGCCCCACGATTGCGCTGGATGTCGCCAAATGGATCGCGCGAATCATGATCGTGGCGGGCAGGCCGGAAGCGACGGGGCGCGACGCGCAGTGCCCGCCACGACTCGCTGCCCTGGTGCGCGGCGACACGCCACCGTCGCTAAAAATTGGCAGCGACGACTGGATGCATCTCGTCGATGGGATCGACGTACTGCGCCGCGACCATTGGCATACCTCGTTCGCGCAGATCTGTGAGGCCGGCAAACGCTGAAGGTGGAGAGTCGCTTACAGGTACGCGCCGCCGAGCAGCCCGGCGACGCTGCCCGCCGCGAGCCACCACAAGGGATGCACTTTGGTACGGATGGCCAGCACCGCAACGCTCGCGGTGATACCGGCGAGCAACCACGAGGTTGCTGAGGCTTCGGCAATCAGTGCAGCACTCGCTGCGACAAGCCCGGCGGTCATCGGAATCAGACCGGCCTGTACGATGCGTCGCCACGGCCGGTCCTTGAAGCGTTCCCACAAATGCAGGACGCCGACCGTGATGAGCGACGACGGCCCGAATTTCGCAATCGACGTGACGAGCATGCCCTGCCAGCCGGCCACGTGCCAGCCGACGAGCGTCACGATCATGAGATTCGGCCCCGGCGCGGCTTGCCCAAGTGCGAACAGCGCGCTGAATTCTTCCGACGTCATCCAGTGATGCAGATCGACGACCTGACGCTCCATCTCCGGCAGGATGGTGTTGCCGCCACCGAAGGCGAGCACCGACAACTGCGTGAAGATGAGCGCGAGCGAGATGAGCGTGCCGGTCATTGCGACACCCGCCACGTGGCATAGATGGAGATCGGCGTCATGACGAGCATGGTGAGCACGAGCGGCACGCGCAGCACGGCAATCGCAATGAAACACGCGAGCGCCACGCCGCCGAGCGCGAGCGATTTGCGCAGCGGCCACGACACTTTCCATGCCATCTGAATCAGCAAGCCAGCCGCCGCCGCCGCCAACCCGGCGAAGAGATGCTTGACGTGCGGATCGTTCTGGAAGTGCTGGTAGATCGTGCCCAGCACGATGACCACCGCAGACGGCGCGGCAATCAACCCGAGAATCGACGCCAGCGCGCCACGCCAGCCGTGAAAGCGCATGCCGAGCGCAACCGACAGATTGATGATGTTGCCGCCCGGCAGAAACTGACACAGACCGAGCAGGTCGGTGAATTCGGCCGACGTGACCCAGCGACGCTTCTCCACGATCATGCGCCGCGCCAGCGGCAAGGCCCCGCCGAACGCGGTCATCCCGAGACCGAGAAAGCCGAGGAAGAGGGCGCGCACGCTTGGGGTATCGGTCGCGGGCGTGTTGGGAATCACGGGGACATCGGTGGCAACCGGGGCCATGGGCGTGGCGGCAGTCGCGGACGTGGGTGGGGCCGGTGTGTTCATGGCGGACAAGTTCAGCAAAAGCGGTATTACGGTGGGGCCGCCCGGCAGGAAGTGTCATGAGGGAGAGGGCACGGATGCCGCGCGGGACCCCCTGAGAGTAGGCCGATTGCGCTATATTGTCCAATATATGGAAGTGGCTTGAATCATATCGAACTCATATGGCAAACATCGACGTGCGCTTGCTGCGCTATTTCATTGCGGTGGCCGAAACGGGGCACATGACGCGTGCGGCCGAGCGTCTGGGGATCGGGCAGCCGCCGCTCTCGCAACAGATCCGGGTGCTGGAAACGCAGTTGGGCGTCACGCTGTTCGAACGGCTGCCGCGCGGCATGGCGCTCACCGACGCCGGTCAGGCGTTTCTCGCCGATGCCTATGAGGTGGTGCGCAAGCTCGATCAGGCGGTGGACGACGTGCGTCGCGTTGCCGCCGGTGTGAAAGGCCGCCTGTCGGTCGGCTTCACCAGTTCGGCCGCGTTGCATCCGTTCGTGCCCACGGTGATCCGCGCGTTTCGCAGCGATGCGCCGTCGGTCTCACTGATGCTCGACGAGGCGAGCACCGGCGAGTTGCTCGACGGCTTGCGTGACGGACACATCGACGTTGCATTCATCCGGCAGCCGCAGGGCAACACCGCAGAGGTCACCGTCTTGCAGGTGCTGGAAGAACCGATGGTGCTCGCCGTGCCGTCTGCGCATCCGCTGGCGCGCACCGGGAAGTCGGGCAAATCCGGCAAAGCCGCCGCTGTCCCCATGACCGCCATCGCGGCCGAGAAGCTGATTCTCTATCGTCGACGCGCAGGGCAGGGACTCTACGACGCCATCATCGCCGCCTGTCACGGCGCAGGCTTTAGCCCGGCCATCGAGCAGGAAGCGCCGCGCCTGCTCACCACGCTGTCGCTCGTCGCCGCAGGACTCGGGGTGTCGGTGGTGCCTGCATCGCTCATGCGCATGCAGATCGAAGGGATCGTCTACCGGCCGCTCGCACCGCCACCGCGCGCGCCGCTGTGCTGTGCGTACCGGGAGGGCGTGCTCGCAGGGCCGACGGCCAAACTGATGGCGCATGTTCGTGCCGCCACTGCGGAGAATGCGAAGGAAGGTACCGCTTGAACTGACGCTGCTCACCGGGCAGGCTGTGCTGCCCGGTCAGTGGACGTTCGTTCAGACGAAACGCTCAGGCCGTTGCGCCGCCCTTTTGCGCAATCAGGGCTTCGATGTGCCCGTGCAATCCGACATCGCGCCAGTCGAGTTCGCCCATGCGCCAGAAGCGTGCATTGCCCGTGCGGTCGACGAGATACGTCGCAGGCAGGCCGAGCGAACCGAAGCGCTTGTAGACAGCGCCGTCGGTGTCGAGCAGGACGGTGCCGTCGATGGGCAACTTGTCGACGAAGGGCTTCACCGTCGCCAGCGGCTCCTTGTAGTTCACGGCGAGCAGATCGAGCCCGCGCTGACGGTACTGCCGAACCACCGCCCCCATCGCGGGAATCTCTTCGCGGCACGGGCCGCACCACGTCGCCCAGAAGTTCAGGATGACCACGCGTCCGCGATATTCCGACAACGCGTGCGTCTTGCCGTCCAGGCTCTGTAGCGAAAAAGCCGGTGTCGCGCCGCGCCATGCCGACAGCGTGCCGCCGGACGTGCCGGCCAGCGCGCTGTCGTCGACTTCCGCGCCACCCTTCGTCGGTCCCGCCGGCCCCGTAGCCCACGCCGGCGCACCGGGTCCGCTCAGCGCGCCCGCGGCGCCAAGCGCCCCGAGGGTATGAAGAAAGTGACGACGTTGCATGGCGATGCGCTCCTGCGTGAAGGGTTCCGGCGAGGTGAATGACGATGTTTCAGACGTATCGGGGCGATCAGGTCGTGATTTCCCGTGCGTTCATACGGTAGCGGAAGGTGTCCGGATCGAGGCTGTCGAGCCGGGCATTCGCCACTTCGCCGTTCGGGTACATGAGGAACGGCACCGTGGTCTTCGGCGCGCCATGCGCCCCCGGCAGCGGAATGTCCGCCCCGTGATTGAACGCCACCCAGTTCATTTCCCACTGGCCGAAGAGCATCGCACGCGCCGCACGAACGCGCAGATCGTCGACCGGCAGTCCGCCCGGGACTTCCTCCAGCACGACCTTGCGCACGTCCGCCGGGTCGACCGGGATCCATCCGTAGCCGGCCGCGTAGAATTCGGCGCGGCAATGCTGGGCGCGCGTGACGTCCCCCGCCTTGCCCAGACTGTTGAACCCATGACGCGACGTCGCCACCCGCACGCCGTAAGCGTCGCGCGCCGGAATCCCGACCGAGCGCGCCAGTGCCGTGAAGAGGGCGTTGATGTCGGCACACTTGCCCGCGAGATCGCCCGTGGTGAGCATGTAGCGCACGTCGCCGGTGCCGCAACCGCGCACCGATCCTTCGCGACGACAGTTCTCCACGATCCATTGATAGATCGCACGGGCTTTCTCGACGTCGCCCTTCTCGCCGCGCGTGATCTTCTCGGCGGTTTCGCGCACCAGACCGTCGGTCGGTTGCAGTTCGGTCGGACGCAGGTACTGACGCAGCACCGCTTCGGACTCGCGCGGCGCCTGCGCCGACGGCGGCTGCGACAGATCGACGCGGCGGTCGCGCGTGGCGAACGTGTTCGTCAGTGTGACGGTGCGTGCGCCCTGTGCTGCACCGTCGGGCCATGCCACGGCCAGCATCGGCACCCCGATGCCGGACGCGCCGCGCACCATGCGCAACTCGGCCTTGGCGCCGGGCGCTTCCCAGTGGGTCCCCAGAGCAAGCTGATATGCCCCGGACGGCGACGTCGCGACCGGCAGCCAGACGTTCGCCGGACCGCTTGCCGCAGGCAGCTCGACCTGAGTGGTCAGTTCAAACGTGCGCCAGCCATCGGCGGCGCTGGGTGCTGCGGTCGCGGCTGGGTTCGTCGATGCGGCGTGCGCAGCGGCGGGCATCAGCGAGGAAGAGAGCAGGGAGGCGGGCAGGGCGTAAGCGCCCAGAGACAGGAAGCGGCGGCGTTGCATGGTGGTCCCCTTGTGCGTCAGCGCTCACGGCGCATGGTGGGTAGGGTGAATCGACGACGTCCCGCAATGCAGGGACGATGTGAAACGGTAGCATGGCGGTGTCGACCATCGTGAGGCCGTCATTTCGAGACATGGCCGGACGTCGCGACACGCCAAAGCTGCTTCATAATACGTCGACTTACGGAAAACGAACACTGACGACCATGACCGCAAACGATGGAAATCAAGCGGGCGCTTCACCCGCTGCCACTGGCACCCCGGCGGCTGCGCCGCGTCTGACTTCGCTCTCTCACGGTGGCGGCTGCGGCTGCAAGATCGCCCCGGGCGTGCTGTCCGAACTGCTCGCGCGCAACGACGCGCCGCTGCCTGCCCCGGCCGCACTGCTCGTGGGCACGGAGACGTCCGACGATGCCGCCGTCTACCAGCTCAACGACGAGCAGGCCATCATCGCGACGACCGACTTCTTCATGCCCATCGTCGACGATCCGTTCGACTTCGGCCGTATCGCGGCGACCAACGCGCTCTCCGACATCTATGCGATGGGCGGCAAGCCGATCTTCGCACTGGCGATCGTCGGCATGCCGATCAACGTGCTGCCACGCGAAACGATTCGCGAGATCCTGCGCGGCGGCGAGTCGGTCTGCGCCGAGGCGGGCATTCCGATTGCGGGCGGTCACAGCATCGACTCCGTCGAGCCGATCTACGGACTGGCGGCGCTGGGCGTGGTGCATCCGAAGCGTCTCAAGCGCAACGCCGATGCGGTGGCGGGCGACGTGCTCGTGCTCGGCAAGCCGCTCGGTGTCGGCGTCATGTCGGCCGCCCTCAAGAAAAATCAGCTCGACGACGCAGGATATCGCCGCATGATCGACGCAACCACGCGCCTGAACCGTGTGGGCCCGGCGCTCGCGGCGCTGCCCGGTGTGCACGCGCTGACCGACGTGACCGGCTTCGGTTTGCTCGGCCATACGCTGGAGATGTGCCGTGGCGCGAACCTGGCGGCCTATCTGCGTATGTCCGATGTGCCGCTGTTCGATGGCGTGCGCGAGTTGGCGGACAAGGGATGCATTACCGGTGCGTCCGGCCGCAATTGGGCGTCTTATGGCGCGTCGGTGGAATTGGGCGAGCGTCTCACGGAGCGTGACCGCGATTTGCTGTGCGATCCGCAGACGGCCGGTGGCTTGCTGGTGTCGTGCGCACCCGGCGCGGTCGACGACGTGCTCGCCGTCTTCCGTGCCGATGGTTTCATCGAAGCCGCCATCGTCGGTGCGATGCGTCCGGGCACGCCGGGCGTGCGCGTGATCTGACGCCCGGCGTCAAGCGGCCTGCCGCTGCGCATGCGCACCGATAAACGCGACGATGGCTTCGCCGAGCGGTGCGGGCGCGTCGCGATGCGGCGAGTGCCCGCAGTCGGGCAGCTTCACCACCTTCGCGTGCGGCACGTGCGCGGCAATGCTGTCCATCTGCGCCATCGTGCCGTACTCGTCGTCCTCGCCCTGAATCGCGAGCAGCGGCGTCTCGATCGTCGCCACGGCGCCGACCAGATTCCAGTCGCGAAACGCCGGGTTCAGCCAGATGTCGTTCCAGCCCCAGAAGGCTGAATCGACATCGTCGTGATAGCGGCCGAGCCTGGCGCGCAGGTCGGTCGTCTCGTAGACGGTCTTCGTCTTCGCGATACTCTCGACCGACACGTCCTCGACGAACAGATGCGGTGCGAGCACGACCGCACCGGCGAGCCGGTCGGGAAACGCGGCCGAGAACAGCAGCGCGATCGAGCCGCCGTCGCTGTGTCCGACGAGCCAGACGCGCTCTGCCTGATCGGGGCCGACACCGACCGCGTCGAGAAACGCGGGCAGCACTTCGCGCGCCTGGCGGTGCATGAAGTCGACGGGCCACTTCTCGTCATGCGGGCGCGGCGTGGAGCGGCCGTAGCCGTTGCGCGAATACACGAGGCCACGGTAGCCGCCGGCGTCGCACAACTGCTGCGGCCAGTCCTTCCACATGGCGATGGAACCGAGCCCTTCGTGCAGGAAAACCAGCAGCGGCGCGCCGGTGCGCTCGCGGTTGATCCATCGATATTCCAGCGAGAGCGCGCCGTGCGAGGGCGTCTCGATGCTGGCGAACTGTACGTCTGACATGCTTCGGTTGTCTCCTAAAGCAACTCGCGCAGCTTGAAGCGTTGCACCTTGCCCGTGGCCGTCTTCGGCAGATCGTCGACGAACACCAGCTCGCGCGGATATTTGTGTGGCGCCAGACGCGCCTTGACGAAGGCCTTCAACTCGCTGGCCATCTCGTCGGTGGCGACGATCCCCGGCTTGAGGACGACGAACGCCTGTGTCTTGGTCAGGCCGTTGTCGTCGCGTCCCACGACCCCCGCCTCGAGCACTGCATCGTGCTGCATCAACACCATCTCGACTTCGATGGGCGAGACGTACTGGCCGCTGACCTTGAGCATATCGTCACTGCGTCCCGCATAGACGTAATACCCACTGGGCAGACGCTGGTACTTGTCGCCGCTCTTGAGCCAGTCGCCGAGGAACGTCGAGCGCGACTTCTCCCGATTGCACCAGTACATGAGCGCCGCGCTCGGCCCCTTGATGTACAGGTCGCCGATCTCGCCATCGGGCACCGGCTGGCCGTTTTCGTCGCGCAACTCCACCGAGTAGCCGGGCACCGGTTCGCCGGTCGTGCCGTAGGCCACCTGTCCTGCGCGGTTCGACAGGAAGATGTGCAGCATCTCGGTCGAGCCGATGCCGTCGAGAATTTCCGCACCGAAGTGCTTCGTGAAACGCTCGCCGATCTCGCGCGGCAACGCTTCGCCGGCCGACGTGCACAGACGCAGCGCCACGTCCTCACGCGCCGGCAGGTGCGGCGAGGCGAGCAGCGTGGCGTAGAGCGTGGGCACGCCGTAGAAGATCGTCGGTCGATGCTGGCGAAGGCGCTGGGCCACGGCCTCCGCCGTGGGGCGCTCGGCCATCAGCACGACGGTGGCGCCGACCGATAGCGGGAACGTCAGCCCGTTGCCCAGACCGTAGGCGAAGAAGAGCTTGGCCGCAGAGAAGACGACATCGTCCTCACGAATGCCGAGCACGTTGCGACCGTAGGTTTCTGCTGTCCAGTACAGGTTGGCGTGCGTGTGTACGGTGCCCTTGGGCTTGCCGGTCGAGCCGGACGAGTACAGCCAGAAGGCGATGTCGTCGGCAGCGGTGTCGGCGGGCAGCGCGCTCGGCGGGCCGTCGAGCAGGGCATCGAATGTCGCGTGCGCGTTGGACGCCGCATCGGTCTCGCCCGCGACCGGCTGCGAGACGATGCACGGCGGCGGCGCGGCGCCCGTCGCCTCAGTGACCTTGCCGAGTGCGGCCTGCACTGTCGGCATGAGCGCGCCCGATGCGATCACGAGCTGCGCCTTGCTGTGCGAGATCATGTACGCATAGTCGTCGGCCGTGAGCAGCGTGTTGACGACGACCGGGACGACCCCGGCGTACAACGCGCCGAGAAACGCCACCGGCAAGTCGACGGTGTCGAGCATGACCAGCAGAATGCGCTCTTCGCGATGCACGCCCGTGCGCGCAAGACCCGTGGCAAAGCGTCGGCTTTGCTCGGCCAGTTCGCCGTAGGTGAGGCCTCGCGTGTCGTCGAGATAAGCAGTCTTGGCAGTGCGCTCGCGACCGAGCGCCTCCAGATGCGCGGCGAAGTTGAAGTTCGCCGGCGGTGGGGTGAGTACGGCTTCCATGTTGCCTCCGGTGGATCACCACGCGTGCCTCGTCCACCAACGGGCGGGCATGCGTGGCGTGAGTTCTTTTCAGCGCTCTGATGGCGCCTGTCTGAATCACCTTGACTGCGACGGCTTGCGGCTACTGCTGGATCAAACTTTGGATACGTGTTGTGCGGATGCTGCGGACTTCACTTCGGCAGTTCGACGGCATCCTGCATCAGCGCTTCGACGAGCGCGGCCGGTCCCTGCACGGCGGCGCGCACGTGATAGAAGCGCAGTGCGCGCAGACCACCGAGTTCTTCGCCGCCGCCCGCGCGGCCCGGGCCACCGTGCAGCGACTGCGGCATGACGTTGCCGTGGCCTGTCTGTGTTTTCGCGACCGACGGATCGACGGCGTGCACGCGGCCATGGGCGTCTGCCAGCGCCAGCGCAGGCACGCGCATGGCAACGGCATCGTTGCTATAGAGGGAGACGACGAGCGAGCCTTGCCCACGCCTGGCGAGTGTTACCGCCTCGTCGAGATCGCGATAGCCGACGAGCGTGGCGACGGGGCCGAAGACTTCCGTGTCGTGCACGCGCTGGCCCGCTGCACCATCGCGCAGCCCCAGCAGCACGGGCGCGACGCACGCACTATTGGCGTCGGCATCGACGAACGTCGCATCCACATTGCCGTCATAGAGCGTCTCGGCTTCCGTCTGCAATTGCGCGATGCCTTCGAGCACGGCGCGCTTTTGCGCGAGATTCACGAGCGATCCCATCTTCACGGATTCGTTGCGCGGATTACCGACCACTGTCTTCGCCAGACGCTCGGCAATCGCAGCGGCGGCCGCGTCGAAGTGCTCGACGGGCACCATCGCGCGACGAATCGCGGTGCATTTCTGCCCCGACTTCACGGTCATTTCGCGCGCCACTTCCCGTACGAACTGATCAAAGGCCGGCGTACCGGGTGCAGCGTCGGGTAGCAGAACAGCGCTGTTCAGGCTGTCCGCTTCCACGTTGATGCGTGCGGAGCGCTCGGTGAACGCGGCATGGGCGCGCAGCGTGGCGGCCGTGTCGGCAGAACCCGTGAAGGAGACGACATCGAACGGCCCGATACGATCGAGCAAACCGGCGGCACTGCCGCAGATCACCGACAGACTGCCCGGCGGCAGAATCCCGGCCGCGACGACATCGGCGACCATGCGTTGCGTGAGCCACGCGGTGGACGTCGCCGGCTTGACGATGACCGGCACGCCCGCGAGCAAGGCGCCGGCAGCCTTCTCCCACAGCCCCCATGACGGGAAGTTGAAGGCGTTGATGAACAGCGCGACACCCGGTGTGGGGCGGAAAACGTGACGCACGGCAAACGAGGCGTCTTTGGCGAGCGGGGCTGCTGCGCCATCGAGCAACGTGTGCGCGTCGCCCAGCGATGCGCCGAGCTTGGCATACGTCGACAGCGTGTAGATCGCGCCGTCGATATCGACGGCGGAGTCGATGGCGACCGTTCCCGAATTCGCCGTGGCGATGGCGTAGTAGTCGTCGCGATTCGCCTGCAACGTCGCAACGATCTGCGAGAGGCGTTGTGCGCGTTCGTCATAAGACAAGGCGCGCAGGGCCGGACCGGCCGTCTCGCGCGCGAAGGTGAAGGCGGCGTCGAGATCGAGACCGGCGCTCGACACGTAAGCCAGCGTGTCGCCCGTGACGGGGTCGGTCAGCGCGGTGCGTTCTCCGTTGCCGGCGACCCATTGGCCGGCGATGTAGTTTTCCAGCAAGGCAGGGGTTGTCATGTCCATCAACCGAGGGGGAGTCGAACTAAAGTCGAACGTAAGTCACATAAGTCACGTAGGTCAGGCCGAAGGCGACGTGCGCGTCAGGCGCTGCGCGTGAACTCGATCGCGCCTTCTGGCAACAGGTACAGCACGAGGGCACGGCCGCTCGCGACCGTCGGACGATGTGCGCTGCCCGGGCCATACACGCACCAGCCGGCGGGGTGGCCGTCGAAGGTCGCGCCCGGCGTGAGCGGCATGATCAGATCGATTTCGCCATTGGGATGCACGTGGTGCGGTCCGGCCAGATCGGCCATGTCCACGACGTCGACGGAAAAGCCGTGCGTGTCGGGCGTGGGTTTGATGACGCGTCCGTAACGAATGCCGCCGCCTTCGCGGTTGCACAGCCAACCTTCGGCCACGCCGGTGCGGCAGGCATCGGCCAGCGTCTCGAAACCCGGGGAACCCGCGCCGTAATGCGCGTTGAGCCAGTCGGCGAGCGATGCGTCGAGCGGGCGACCGTCAAGCTGACGTGTCACGTCGGCGATCAGCGCCTGAAATTGGGGCACATCCATCCATGTCTCCTGGGGACGTCGCAGTCGCTGCACCGTGCGCGCCGACACGAAACCCCTGAATTCGTCCAGGTTGGCATCGTCAGTGCAATGCCGTGTCTCATCGCGTCGCTGGCGCGCCGTCGGGTCCGCGCACTGTCTGTTGATATGACGTCGATCAATAACGGTGCGCAGCATGTCCGGCCCGCGTTTGCTTTTTTATCGACGCATGGTGAAAATTAGAGCATGCAAATTTGGCTGTCAAGCAATATATTACATGTTACCTGCTTCGAGGATCTCGTCCGATGAATAAGAGTGCGCAAGCCGATGGGGTGCCGACGGCGCGAGGCGCTGGTGATAAAGACCCGTTCCTGGTCGCGCTGGGCGAGCGGGTTCGGACGCTGCGTGCGCGTCGCGGCTTGACACGCAAGGCGCTGGCGCTCGATGCGGACGTGTCGGAGCGTCACGTGGCCAATCTGGAGTCGGGCGTCGGTAACGCGTCCGTCATGTTCCTGCGTCAGCTGGCACAGGCACTAAATTGCACATTGGCCGAAATCGTGGGCGACGAAACGACGTCGTCTGCCGAATGGCTGCTGATCCGTGAAATCCTGCACGGTCGCGATGGCGAAGCGCTCACCCGGGCGCGTCAGGCGCTCAGCGAGCTGTTCGCGGGCAGCGAGCGCGATCCGGACCGGCGCGGGCGCATCGCGCTCATCGGCCTGCGCGGCGCGGGCAAGTCGACGCTGGGTCGCATGCTTGCCGACGACATGCACGTGCCGTTCGTGGAACTCAACCGCGTGATCGAGCAACTGGCCGGCTGCCCGCCTTCGGAAATCTATTCGCTGTACGGCGCGACGGCCTATCGCCGTTACGAGCTGCGCGCGCTGGAAGCCGTGGTGGCCGAGCATCCGCGGGCGGTGATCGCCTCGCCGGGCGGTATCGTCAGCGACGCCGCCACGTTCAACTTCCTGCTCACCCACTGCTATACGGTGTGGCTGCAAGCCTCGCCCGAAGAGCATATGAAGCGTGTCGTGGCGCAGGGCGATCTGCGTCCCATGTCGGGCAACGCGGAAGCCATGGACGACCTCAAGCGCATTCTGGCCGGCCGCACGGACTTCTACGCCAAGGCCGACATGAGCTTCGACACCGGCGGACGGGCGCTTGCCGACGCCTATCTGCAGCTGCGCGGACGCCTGGCAGTGCAGTTGTCGTCGGACTGAGTATCAAAATTCTGCAAAATAATTCATTTTTATTTGAGTAGATGGTTGACGGTGGGTTTGTGCTGCACTATATTGCAATTCAACAAGATCATTATTCGAGTTGGAGGCAATCATGTTCGGCAAACCCCACGTCGACTACCGTACGGACCCTACGCAGTACAAGCACTGGAAGCTGAGCTTCGACGGCTCGGTCGCAACGCTCGCCATCGATATCGCGGAAGACGGCGGCATTCGCGAGGGCTACAAGCTCAAGCTCAATTCGTACGATCTCGGCGTGGACATCGAACTGCACGATGCCGTTCAGCGCATCCGTTTCGAGCATCCCGAAGTCAGGACGGTGGTGGTCACGAGCGCCAAGGACCGCGTGTTCTGCTCGGGCGCGAACATCTTCATGCTCGGCCTCTCCTCGCATGCGTGGAAGGTCAACTTCTGCAAATTCACCAACGAAACGCGTAACGGTCTCGAAGACTCCAGCCGTCACTCCGGCCTGAAGTTCATTGCCGCCGTGAACGGCGCCTGCGCAGGCGGCGGTTATGAACTCGCGCTGGCTTGCGACGAGATCTATCTGGTGGACGACCGTTCGTCATCGGTCGCGTTGCCGGAAGTGCCGCTGCTGGGCGTGCTGCCGGGCACGGGCGGCCTGACGCGTCTGACCGACAAGCGCCACGTGCGCAACGATCGCGCCGACATCTTCTGCACCATCGTCGAAGGCATTCGCGGCGAGCGCGCCAAGCAGTGGCGTCTCGTGGACGAGGTGGTCAAGCCGGCGCAGTTCGCTCAGTCCGTGGCGGCACGTGCGCAGGCACTGGCACAGGGCAGCGACCGTCCGGGCGGCAAGGGCGTGACGCTCACGCGTATCGAGCGCACCGATGAGCCGGACGCCATTCGCTATGAATTCGTCGACGTCGAAATCGACCGTGCCAACCGCACCGCCAGCCTGACCGTGAAGGCGCCGAAGTCCGCGCCGCCGGCCGACATCGCAGGCATCGAAGCCGCCGGTATCAATTGGTGGCCCCTAAAGATGGCGCGCGAGCTGGATGACGCCATTCTCAATCTCCGTACCAACGAACTCGACATCGGCACGTGGCTGCTGCGCACGGAAGGCGACGCAAAGCATGTGCTCGCCGCCGACGCCTCGTTGCTCGCGCATCAGGATCACTGGTTCGTGCGCGAAACCCTCGGCATGCTGCGCCGCACGTTCGCCCGTATCGACGTGTCGTCGCGCTCGCTGTTCGCGCTGATCGAGCCGGATTCGTGCTTCACCGGCACGCTCGCCGAATTCGCGTTTGCCGCCGACCGTACGTACATGGCGGCGCTGCCCGCGAGCGAGGAAGACGAACCGGCGATCACGCTGAGCGAAGTCAACTTCGGTTTGCTGCCGATGGTCACCGATCAGTCGCGTCTGGCACGTCGTTTCTATGAAGACGCTGCCGAGCTGGAGGCCGTACGCGCCACCATCGGCCGCCCGGTGCGTCCGGACGAAGCGGAGCGTCTCGGTCTGGTGACCGCTGCCGTCGACGATCTCGACTGGCCGGACGAAATCCGTATCGCCATCGAAGAGCGCGCCGCCATGTCGCCCGATGCGCTCACCGGCATGGAAGCCAACCTGCGCTTCAACGGAAAAGAAACGATGAATACGCGCATCTTCGGCCGTCTGTCCGCGTGGCAGAACTGGATATTCATTCGTCCGAACGCCGTGGGCGAGAAGGGAGCACTGAAGGTCTACGGCAAGGGCAACAAGGCGCAGTTCGATCTGAACCGCGTCTGACGAATACGACGCGCCACTGCCCCTGAGCCAACTCGGGCGGTGCGCGCGGCACCCACCGGACGAGACGTCTTATACAAGCGACGCACGAGATTCACAAGACACGAGGATTCCCACGATGGCTTCGATCAATTACAGCGAGAAGATCCCCAATAACGTCAACCTGTCGGACGACCGCACGCTGCAACGCGCGCTCGAACAGTGGCAGCCGAACTTCCTGTCCTGGTGGGGCGACATGGGCCCGGAAGGCTCGCATGGGTTTGACGTCTATCTGCGTACGGCGGTGAGCGTCGATCCGAGTGGCTGGGCCCACTTCGATCACGTGAAGATGCCGGACTACCGTTGGGGCATCTTCCTCACGCCGGGCGAAGCCGATCGCAAGATTCACTTTGGCGAGCACAAGGGCGAGGCCGCGTGGCAGGACGTGCCGGGCGAGCATCGTGCGAACCTGCGCCGCATCATCGTCACGCAAGGCGACACGGAGCCGGCATCGGTCGAGCAACAGCGTCACCTCGGGCTGACCGCGCCGTCGATGTACGACCTGCGTAACCTGTTCCAGGTGAACGTGGAAGAAGGCCGCCACCTGTGGGCGATGGTCTATCTGCTGCATCGCTACTTCGGTCGCGACGGTCGGGAAGAAGCCGAAGCGCTGCTTGGCCGCCGCTCGGGCGACGACGACAATCCCCGCATTCTCGGTGCGTTCAACGAGAAGACGCCGGACTGGCTCGCGTTCTACATGTTCACGTACTTCACGGATCGCGACGGCAAGTTCCAGTTGTCCGCGCTGGCCGAGTCGGGCTTCGATCCGCTCGCACGCACCACGAAGTTCATGCTGACCGAAGAAGCGCATCACATGTTCGTGGGCGAGTCGGGCGTATCGCGTGTGATCGCCCGTACGGCGCAGGTGATGAACGAACTGAAGACCGACGACGTCTCGAAGCTGCGCGCTGCCGGTGTGATCGATCTGCCGACGATCCAGCGTTACATCAACTTCCACTACTCCGTGACGATCGATCTGTTCGGTGCGGACCAGTCGTCCAACGCGGCGATCTTCTACAGCTCGGGTCTGAAGGGCCGCTACGAGGAGAGCAAGCGCGACGACGACCATCAACTCAACGGCCAGATGTATCGCCTGCTGGACGTGGACAACGGCAAGCTCGTGGAGCGCGAAGTGCCGATGCTCAACGCGATGAACGAAGTGCTGCGCGACGACTACATCAAGGACTCCGTGGCCGGTGTGAACCGATGGAACAAGGTGCTGGAGAAGGCGGGCATCGACTTCCGTCTGACGGTGCCGCACAAGGCGTTCAACCGCCAGATCGGTACGTTCGCCGGTGTGCGTGTCTCGCCGGACGGCCGTGTCGTGAGCGAGACGGAATGGGCCGCGCATGAGCGTGAGTGGCTGCCGTCGTCGGAAGACCGCGCGTATGTGGCGTCGCTCATGGGCCGCGTGACGGAGCCGGGCAAGTTCGCGAACTGGATTGCGCCGCCTCCGCTGGGCATCAATCGCCAGCCGATCGATTTCGAGTACGTGCGTTTCAACTGAGCGGCCGCAAGCGCCATCCCCACAAGGAGACAGCATCATGAACGGCCCCGTTCCGGTCGAAGTTCTGAAGCAGCATCTGATCGATCCGGAGATCTGCATTCGCTGCAATACCTGCGAGGAGACGTGTCCGATCGACGCGATCACGCACGACGAGAACAATTACGTTGTGCGCGCGGACACGTGCAATGGGTGCATGGCGTGTATCTCGCCGTGCCCGACGGGGGCTATCGACAACTGGCGCGACGTGCTCAGGGCCGAGGCCTACCCCGTCGACGAGCAGCTCACGTGGGACGAACTGCCCGTGCAGGACGATACGCTTGCCGGGCAGGGTTCGATCGGTGAGGCGACCGAGGGCGCTGCCGGCGGCGGGTCGACGGGCGGTGCCGAGTCTGCCGAGCCGGTGATCGGGGGGTCGGACCTCGTGCGCGGGTCGGTCGTCCCGCCGTGGTCGGCTGCCAAGCCGTACGTCAATCTGTATAACCACAAGGCCCCGGTGCAGGCCACGGTGGTCGGTAACTATCGCGTGACGGATGCGAGCACCGAGAGCGACATCCATCACATCGTGCTCGACTTCGGCAAGCAGCCGTTCCCGGTGCTCGAAGGGCAATCCATCGGCATCATTGCGCCGGGCACCACGGCCGACGGGCGGGCGCATCATGCGCGTCAGTACTCGATCGCGTCGCCGCGCGACGGCGAGCGTCCCGGGTATAACAACCTGGCGCTGACGGTCAAACGCGTGACGAAAGATCATCACGGGCAGGCGGTCGGCGGGGTGTGCTCGAACTACCTTTGCGACCTGAAGAAGGGGGATGTGGTGAATGTGATGGGGCCGTTCGGCAGCACGTTCCTCATGCCCAATCACGCGGATTCGCATCTGCTGATGATCTGCACCGGCACGGGCGCGGCGCCGATGCGCGCGATGACGGAGTATCGCCGTCGTCGCCGCATGAAGGGCGCGACCGGCAAGCTGATGCTGTTCTTCGGTGCGCGCACGCAAGGCGAGTTGCCGTACTTCGGGCCGCTGCTCAATCTGCCGAAGGATTTCATCGACACCAATCTCGCGTTCTCGCGCACCCCGGGGCAGCCCAAGCGTTACGTGCAGGACGCGATGCGCGAGCGGGCGGCCGATGTGGCGGCACTGCTGCGTCACGATCACACGTACATCTACGTGTGCGGGCTGAAGGGCATGGAGGACGGCGTGCTGCAAGTGTTGCAGACCATCGCAGGCGAGGCCGGACTCGACTGGCCGTCGCTCTGGCAACGGATGAAGACGGAAGGGCGCCTGCATCTGGAGACTTATTGAGATTCGGGGCGCGTGCCCGGTGTGGGGATGGAGGGGCGGCGTTGGACCACATCGCGCAGTGCCTGATGATTGACCGACGGCGTTTTGCGCCGACTTGACACCGCGTGTTTCGGCACGCGGTTTTTTTTGTCCGGATGTTTGCGTGTGCTGTTACCCCGGTCCCGGAGATGTCACTGGAATTGAGTAATATGGAGGGGCTGTTTCCCTTCCATTTTTTCTCTGAACGGAGAGTCACATGGGCAAGAAGCGGATTCTGGTGCTGGCGGGCGATTACGTCGAAGACTACGAACTGATGGTGCCGGTGCAGGCACTGATGGCCGTGGGACATCGCGTGGAAGTCGTCTGTCCCGGCAAGAAGGCGGGCGACAAGGTGCGCACCGCGATTCATGATTTCGAAGGCGATCAGACGTACAGCGAAAAGCGCGGTCACGACTTTACGCTGAATGCTACGTTCGACGGCCTGTCGCCGTCCGACTTCGACGCGCTGGTCATCCCCGGCGGACGCGCGCCGGAGTACCTGCGTCTGAACGACGCAGTGCTCGCCGCCGTTCGTCACTTTGCCGAAAACGACAAGCCGATCGCCGCCATCTGCCACGGCGCGCAGTTGCTCGCGGCCGCTGGCGTGATCGAAGGGCGCGAATGCTCGGCGTATCCGGCCTGTGCGCCGGAAGTGCGGCTGGCCGGTGGGAAGTACATGGAAATCGCCATCGACGATGCCCATACCGACGGCAAACTCGTCACCGCACCAGCGTGGCCCGCACATCCCGCATGGATCGCGCAGTTCCTCGCGGTGCTGGGCACGAAGATCGAGTTATAAGACGTAGCGCCTCGATGCGCCGGGTGTCGAGGCGGAATTATCCGATGTTGCCCCATTTTCGAAAGCTGGCCGTTCGGTACCGCAGCAAGATTTGCCGATCTTAATCGGGAGACCGTTGCCGCGTATGCGCACCGGTCTCCGTGCTACGACCAAGGAGCGTCGTGATGCACGTCAATGCGGGTATCGGTCAGGGAAACACACGGTTCGACTGGAGGAGAGACGACATCAGGCAGCGCGCCGACACGCTACCCGAAGCCGGCACGTTCGGCGTATTCGGCGCGGTTGTCGGACACGATGGTAGCGGGGCGCCGTTGCCGGACATCGGTCCCTACGATTTTTCATCGGCGATGCGGGTGTGCGCTGCGGCGCCCATGGGAAGTGCCGGGTCCGCCATCCGTATGTCGCTTTCGACGCACGGCGTGTCGGCGGCATCGGCGGCATCCCTTCCCCACACATCACCCACCTCGCATCTTGCGCCGGCGGACGCACCGCAATACGTCGTGAAGGCATGTCCGAGCGCAGGGCATGCCGCGCAGGCCTGGCTGGCGTCGCGGCTTTTCGGTGCGCTCGGGCTCGCCACGCCGACCGCCATTCTGGTGCGCGGCTGTTCGCAGGCGTTCGATGGCACACAGGCCCCCGAACGTCTCTATCTGGCAACGACGTTTCTCGAGACCTACCGCAATCTCGGCGACTGGCTCGAGAGCGACGACGCGTGGCGCGTCATCGGCGGTGCACATCCTCCCGATGTCGAGACACTGCAACACGCAAGGGGACAGGCGCGCGCCGCAGGGCAACGCATGGCGCAGGCCGTGGAGACGGCGGGCGGTCTGCCGTTCTATCACCTCGACGGTGAAATGGCGCAGGTGCATGCCGAAGCACTCGGGCACCGTATTGCCATGCGTCGCCTGCTTTGTCACGCACTCCCGGACGTCTACCAATGTGCACTGGAGCGTCATTACATTGCAGCGCTCTGGCTCGGTAACTGGGATCTCTGCAACGTGTTCATGGAGAACATCGGGGTCTGGCGCGACAAGAACGACCTGCCTTACGTGATGTCGCTGGATTTCGATGCGTGCCTCGATCTGGCGTTTCAGCACACGCGCAAGGTCGACGGGTACGACGTGGCGCTCAACCAGCGCAAGACGTTGACGTCGCTGCCGCCGCTGACGTCGACGTTTCGCCGGGAGGCGGCGAGCTTCGCAGCTACGCTACCCGATGATGCACTGGCCGATCTCACACAATTTCCCTATGGCGAACACTACGCGCCCTTCGTGCGGCGACTTTCGGGGCTGAGCGGGGCGGCGTGCGATGTGACGGGCAAAGCGATGTCGGAGGCGTTGCGGAACCCCAACGGCGTACGCGCACTGGCCGCTGAAATGGCGTATCGGCTCGGGCGAATTTCGTCGCAGGAAATGCGGCGATGGGCGACACGTGCCCATGAGGTGGCATACCTGTCGCAGAGCGCGCAAACGTCTCAGACAACCGGCCATACGTCGTGCGACACGATGAAGGAACTTCGTGATCCGGAGGCGCTGGTCGTGCATCTCCTGATGCGGCGAGACAGCCTCGTGCGATTGCTGGGTGGCTCGTGGGCCGCACAGACATGGGCGCGCATGTATCCGATGCGCGCGCAGGCGATCGATGCGCAGCAGGAGCCGTTTGGTTGTCCGCGGGGTGTCTGACCGGCGATGTGCGAGATGGTGGTCTGGCGTCAGCCGTCAGTCAGTCGACGGCCGCGACCGCATGGAAGCGTCAGATGCCAACGTCGGCGAATCCTTGAGTCCGGTACTGGCGATGGACGTCGATGCATGCGCCGGTCACGTCCACGTCGGCGCCGAGGCCAACAGTGCGTCGATCGCCGCGCGCAGCTTGGGGGACGGGTGCCGCGTGTCGGGCCAGACCAGATGCAGCGGCGTGCCCGGGGCATAGGTCTGCGGCAGGAGATGCACGAGCGTTCCGGCGTCCAGTTGATGCATCGCGACCCAACGGGGAACGTAGGCGATGCCGAGTCCTTGCTCGGCGGCGGTCACGAGCGCGACAAGATCGTCGAAGACGAAGCGCGGCGCGCGCGACATGGCCTCGGGCGGCATCGAGAGCGCGGGCCATTGATAGAGATTGCCGCCGCGTCCGTACATCAGGCGTTCATGATGGGCGAGATCGGCGGTCGTCTGCGGTGCGTCATGTTCGGAGAGATATGCCGGCGACGCGCACAACAACATCGTTTGTTCGGCGAGCGGACGCGCCTTGAGCCCGGGCGTGTCATCGAGACGTCCACTGCGCACGGCCAGATCGAAGCCTTCTTCGATCAGATCGATCCGGTGGTCGCAGAACGACATCTCCAGACGCAACTGCGAATGCGATTTCGCCAGCGTCAGCAGGACGGGCGCGATGCATTGCCGCCCGATCTGCACGGGCATCGTCACGCGTAGCCTGCCCATCGGCGTTTGCGATCCGGCGCTTAACTCATCTTCCGCTTCGGACAGTTCCGAGAGCACCTTCGTGCACCGCTGATAGAACGTCTGCCCTTCGTCGGTCAGATGCTGGCTGCGGGTAGTGCGATGGAACAGGCGGACACCCAGTCGGGTCTCCAGTCGCGCGATCCGTTTGGCGACCGCCGAACGGGTCAGGTGCAATCGCTCGGCCGCGCCGGCGAAGCTGCCCGCGTCGACCGCCGCCACGAACGCCGAAATGCCGGAGAGGCGATCGGGCGTGTAGGTGTCATTGGTTCTCATATGTCGCCAATTAGTGGATAAATCGCCATCACTGCCGCGAAGTATTCTCCAATAAGCTAACTCTGTCCACCCGGCGCGCCGGGATCTTCGATTGAGAAACGATGAACAGAGAGATGGCAATGACAACGATGCAACAGTGGCAAATGGCCACCTGGGGGGAAGCGGCACTCGACCTGACGACGGTGGCCGTGCCGACACCCGGTCCGGGCGAAGTGCTGGTCAGGGTGAACGCCGTATCGCTCAATTACCGCGATGCCCTCATGATCGACACCGGCATGGGATTGCCGGTGGAATTTCCGTTCGTGCCCGGTTCCGACATGGCAGGGGAGGTCGTGGCGGTGGGCGACGGGGTCACGCGCGTGGCGGTGGGTGAGCGCGTGATCAATACCTTCTGGGATCGCTGGGTCGATGGCGAACAGGCGCCGGCCGGGCTCAATATCTTTGGCGGCACGTTGACGGGCGTGCTACGGGAATATGCGGTTTTCGACGAGGCGTCGCTGGTGCGTGCGCCGTCCACCCTCGACGATGTGGCGGCGTCGACGCTGACCTGCGCCGGGCTGACGGCCTGGCACGCGCTGTTCGGCACGGGCCGCAAGCTCGCACCGGGCGAGACGGTTCTGATCATCGGGACGGGCGGGGTCGCGCTGTTCGGGGCGCAACTGGCGACGGCGCACGGTGCGAAGGCCATCGTCGTGAGCGGGAGCGAAGACAAGCTGCGCCGGGCGGCGGCGCTCGGCGTCACGCATGGTGTCCTACGCCGGGAAGGTTGGTCGGACGAGGTGTGCCGGCTGACCGAAGGGCGCGGGGTCGAGCAGGTGCTGGAACTGGCCGGGGGCGACATGCGCGAGACGCTGGCGGCGCTCGCGCCAGGCGGGAAGGTGTCGGTCATCGGCATGCTGGGCGGGGACACCCTGCAAATCCCGGTGTACCCGGTGCTGCTCAAACGGGCGCATGTGCAGGGTATCGGTGTGGGCCATCGGCAGGGGCTGGAGGCATTGGTGACGGCTGTCGACCGGCATGGGATCGTGCCGCAGGTGGATGCCGTCTACGATTTCGCGGACTTCCGGCAGGCGTTGTCGCACCTGCGCCGCGGGGCGTTCGGCAAGGTCGTGGTACGAGTTTCCGGGCCGGTTGCCTAACGTCTCAACCTCGCATAAACTGTCGACGCCACAAACCCCGCGTGACTGGCGATTAGGGTGCACAGCCTTGTGTGCCCGAGGTGGAGCAACCCACCGGGAAGCGCCGGGGTCTTATTTGCCGTTCGCCTGGGCAGCCGTGATGGTTGGTGCTGCCCTGTCTATCGTCTTCCGAAGCACAAAGGAAGGCGCGCCGCAGCATCCCCTCCCGGAAAACCTGTTCAATTCAACGGAACCGCCATGTTCGACAAATCGAAATCTACCGTTGCCTCCGTCGATCCCGACGTCTGGGCCGCGATTCAGAAGGAAAACCAGCGTCAGGAAGATCACATCGAACTGATCGCTTCGGAAAACTACACCAGCCCGGCCGTGATGGAAGCGCAGGGCTCGCAACTGACCAACAAGTATGCGGAAGGTTATCCGGGCAAGCGCTACTACGGCGGTTGCGAGTACGTCGACATTGTCGAACAACTGGCGATCGACCGTGTGAAGGCGCTGTTCGGTGCAGAAGCCGCTAACGTGCAGCCGAACTCGGGCTCGCAGGCCAACCAGGGCGTGTACTTCGCCATGCTCAAGCCGGGCGACACGATCATGGGCATGAGCCTCGCGCACGGTGGTCACCTGACGCACGGTTCGCCGGTCAACATGTCGGGCAAGTGGTTCAATGTCGTGAGCTACGGCCTGAACGAAGCCGAAGACATCGATTACGACGCCGCCCAGAAGCTGGCAGAGCAACATAAGCCGAAGATGATCGTGGCTGGCGCCTCGGCCTTCGCGCTGAAGATCGATTTCGAGCGCATGTCGCAGATCGCCAAGTCGGTCGGCGCGTATTTCATGGTCGACATGGCGCATTACGCCGGTCTGATCGCCGCAGGCGTGTACCCGAACCCGGTGCCGCACGCCGACTTCGTCACCACGACCACGCACAAGAGCCTGCGCGGCCCGCGCGGCGGCGTGATCCTGATGAAGGCGGAATTCGAGAAGGCCATCAACTCGGCGATTTTCCCGGGTATCCAGGGCGGCCCGCTCATGCACGTGATCGCCGGCAAGGCCGTCGCGTTCAAGGAAGCCGCATCGCCGGAATTCAAGGAATACCAACAGCAAGTCGCGAAGAACGCCCGCGTGATGGCCGAGACGCTGGTCAAGCGTGGTCTGCGCATCGTGTCGGGCCGTACGGAATCGCACGTGATGCTGGTCGACCTGCGCGCCAAGAACATCACCGGCAAGGCCGCTGAGGCCGCACTGGGCGAAGCGCACATCACCGTCAACAAGAACGCCATTCCGAACGATCCGGAAAAGCCGTTCGTGACAAGCGGCGTGCGTCTGGGCTCGCCGGCCATGACCACGCGCGGTTTCAAGGAAGCCGAGGCCGAGCTGGTCGGCAACCTGATCGCCGACGTGCTCGAGAATCCGGAAGACGCAGAAAACCTGGCCCGCGTGCGCGCACAAGTGGCCGAGTTGACCAAGCGTTTCCCGGTCTACGGCTAAGCCACAGGCGTCGCACGCATGCGCTGCCCGTTCTGCCGGCACGACGACACGCAGGTCATCGACTCGCGTGAAGCGGAAGACGGCGCTGCCATTCGGCGGCGCCGGAAATGCCCGTCGTGCGATAAGCGATTCACCACGTATGAGCGTGTCGAACTCACCATGCCGGCCGTCGTCAAGAAAGACGGCAGCCGCGCCGAGTACGACCGTGCGAAAGTGCGCGCCAGCATGCAACTGGCGATTCGCAAGCGCCCCGTCAGCGCCGAAGCGATGGATGCAGCGATCGCGCGCATCGAGTACAAGCTACTGGCGGGGGCCGAGCGCGAAGTGATGAGCCAGCGCATCGGTGAACTGGTGATGCGCGAGCTGAAGCGGCTGGACAAGATCGCCTACATCCGCTTCGCCTCGGTGTATCGAAGCTTCGAGGACATTGCGGAATTCCGCGACGTGCTCGAAGAAATCGACAGCACCGATATCAAGCCCAAGCGCAAGCCGGTGGCGTGATGTCGCGTAGCGCGTCAGCGCGCATGTGATGACGCATGCGGGGCGGTGGTGGCCCTGCCGGCTCCCACGGTCTTGAGAATGACGGAAAACCCGTCGTGCCCGAAAGGGTACGGCGGGTTTTTTTATGGCCGTGCGAGACGCCGAGGACGTGCGGACGCGTCGGGGAGGGGCGCGCTCGCCGTCGCAATCGCAACTCGCGACGTCAGAAATATCGTGGTGGGATGTGACTGAAAGACGGTGATGCGGCGTTGCGCGGGCGCCGCACGCATCCATGACTTTGGGTGAATAAGAAGAGTTATCTTTATTATTTTGGGATGATCCTTAAAATCAATAACTTAATGTTTTATGGATCATCCTAATCTTCGATTTTGATGTAATTGTGGGGTAATTACCAAAAACCCCGGGTTTTGATTAGATTTCGATAGGTCGTCTCTAGAATTCGCAGCCTTGACGGTGGCAAGTATGCCGCTGTTGTGGTGACGGTGAATGAATTCCATCGTCTATTGCGTATTCAATTGAGATTTATCGAATGCAAAAGATTTGTCCGAACTCGAAAGTCCTGCGTCAGACCACGATCTGCATGGCCGCTGCGGCGGTCGTCGCGACAGCTGCGTTGCCCATGAATGCGACGGCGTCGGCAGTCCCCCAGCCGACTGCTCAGTGGGAAAGTGACCGAAATTCCAGAATTGCTGAGATTAAAAACGAAATTAAAGCGATCGCGCCTAATTTGGAGAAACTGGTTGCAACACGGGAATTTTCGGAAGCTGTGGATGAGCATAAAACTTCCATTCTGGCGGCAATCGATAATCAGGCTGATCTGAAAAAGGAGGATCGCGATGCACTGCTTCTTCTTCTCAATGCGACGTTCGGCGAAATTCTGAATATCGACGACCAGAAGTTGTCGTCCGCCGGTGTTGCAAAGAAAAAATCTCTCGAGAACCTGAAAAAGAAACTCGATGCAGCGGCGGCTGCGACGAGCAAAGACGATAAGGCGCTGACAAAGGCGCTGGGTGATTTGGGCAAGGAGGTCGGCAACCACGCGTCCTTCGCCGGGGAAAGTCGGGCGGCGCTGGCTCCCGTTCAGCGTCAGGCCGACCGGCTGGCGATGAAGGAAGCGCGCCTGACCGGCGCGACATCGGAAAGCGCGCTTGCCGCGCTCAAGGCCACGCGCCAACTCGATGCGACCACGCCGAACGCCGCGAAGCACGACGGCGCGCTGACCTGGAGCGACAAGCATCTGACAAACTTCATGGGCGCAGAAGCGGTTTCCGATACGCACGCTGTCATCACGAAGGACACCACGCTGGAGCTGACCTCGGCCTCGGGCGATCGGTCCGACGCGCTGGCCGGCGCTACGGGCAAAAAGCGTGAGATCGGCACGCTTCGTGCGCTGGATGACGCTGCGCATCTGGTGACGGTGACCGACGGAACGCTCAACGTGTATCAGGGCATCGAAGGTCAGGGGGAACTGACCATTGCCGTCAGTACCGACGGTCAACTGAATTTCAAGGGCGGCGCAGGCATTGCCCATGACATGGAAACGGTGTCGCTGAGTGCGGGACGGGGTATCGGCAATACCGGTAAGGGCGGAGAGATCGTGTTCGGTGAGGGCACCAGCGCCGGGCATGCCGTGATCGACGTGTTCGACCACGGGAAGCTGACTTTCGCAAAGGGCGCCAACGCGGGGCGCAGTGATATTGGCGTGCGCGACGGGGGCGAGGTGCGTTTCGACGAAGCGGACGCCGCCGTATCGAACGTTTCCAATCAAGGGGGAACGGTCGAGTTCAAGCACTCGAAGCTCGCGCAGGCCGAAATTGCCAACGATCGCACGTCGCTTGTCGGTTTCGTCGATTCCGCACTGGACACCTCGGAAGTCGTCAACCTCGGGACCGCTGTCATCAATGGTTCGCGAGGGGGACAAGCGAACATCATCAACGGCGCCAGCGGAAATCTCTACATCAAGGACACCGAGCTTGAGGCACTGTCCCTGGTGAACGTCGGGACGGCCGAAATGTCGGGCAATACGACGGCGCATTCCGCGAAGATCGACATGTTCGGCGGGACGCTGGATATCTCGAAGGTCACGGCTGCCGCGCCGGGACGCAAGGCGGAAAAGACGCTGTCCATCGGCGCGTTGTCGGGGTTCGGCGATGTGTTGACCGGCGACACGAAGCTCGTGCTCGGCGAGCGCAACGAAGACGATCACTTCGAGGGCTCCATCAAGCGTAATGCCGTCGCGTCGAATACTGCGTCGAATGCCTCCGGCATCCTTCGTGCGAACCCGACGGCGCCGCAAGTCGGTGCGACGCCAACCGGCTCGGAAGTGGTCAAGGTCGGCGTCGGTAATCTGACGCTGGCGGGTGACCAGCGTGGCATCACGAGCCTGCGCGTCGAGGGGGGTACCGTGTCAGCTGCCCACGTCAACGCGCTGGGCTCCGGGACTGTCACTGTGGCTGAGAAGGGCGCGGTCTCGCTGTTATCCGGCGTCGAGGGCGTCGGCCATTTCGATAACGCGGGCAAGGTGGATCTCGGCACCCACAAGCTCGCCGTGGAGAAGTACACGTCGAAGCCCGGGGCGAAAATCCAGTCGCGGGTGGAAAAGGTGGGCGCTCAGGTGACCAGCGGTGCGATTCAGGTGTCCCAGGACAGCGATTTCACGCAAACGGAAATCAACGTGAGCGTGGCTGACGACATCGCTCTCGCCGACGTTCAGGACAAGCTCGGTGTCGTGAGCGTTGCCGAAGGAAAAACGGCGACGCTGGGCAAGGTCACCGTGGGTAGCATCACCGGCGGCAAGACAACCAAGCCGACCGATCCCGATGGCCCGGACACGAACAACCCGGACGATCCGAACAATCCCGACACGAAAAAGCCGGTAGACCCGAACAATCCCGACACGACGAAGCCCGTCGATCCGAACAATCCGACGGGACTCATCACCAGTCAGAACGTCGTGCGCTATCTGGCGGCGGATGCCGGCTACCGTGCCAACGAAAAAGCGGTGCTCGCTTCGGTCGACGGCGTCACGGTGGGCGAGCTGACCTCCGGCAAGATCGGCGGCAAAGTGCTTTCCGAGATGGCGCTGCAAACGGCGGGCTCCGCAGAGCAACGTCGTTCGGCCGCCCTGCTGTCGGGTGAGTCGCTACTGAACAACGCCACCGCGGCCCAGGGCGCCGCCACGGCGTTCCAGCGCGGCATGCAGTCGCGCATGGTCGCCGGGGGCGCGATGCTCGACGACAAGACGGCGAACGGCGTGCGTACGGACGACTCGGGTATCGCTGGCTGGGCATCGTTCGCCGGCGGCAACTCGACGCAACGTGGCGACGCGCTGTCGTTCGACGTTCGCGGTATCGACGGCGCCATCGGTGTCGACAAACGTGTCGGTCGCGGCACCGTCGTCGGGGCATCCATCGGCATGGGCAACCAGAACGTGAAGGCTGACGGTATGCCGGGCGAATCGAAGATCAACAGCGTCAGCGTGGGCCTGTACGGCTCGCATCTGAACGATGCCGATCTGTTCGTGAACGGGGGCGTTTCGTACACGAATCACAGTGTCACGACCGACCGTACCGTCGCGGCGCGCAATGCCTCGGCGCGTCTGTCGGGCAAGACCGGCGGCAACACGTTCGGTGCATTCGGCGAGATCGGCAAGCGCTTCGACGTGGCAGGGTTCCGTGTCGATCCGTCGGTGGGCATGCGCATCGCGTCGACGAAGCTGAATGCGTTCGACGAGACGAATCGCGACGGCACGGCCGGCAACGATGGCCTGAAGGTCGGCGCACAGTCGCAAACGTCGGCCCGCAGCGTGCTGGGCGTGCGCTTCTCGCGTGACGTGTTCAACTTCGAAGGCGGCAAGCTCACGCCGTCACTGCGTCTGGCCTACGAGCACGAGTTCGGTAACACGCAAAGCAGCCTGACGAACACGATCTACGGCGCGCCGCGCGCGTTCAACGTGAAGGGTCCGAAGCTGGGTCGTGAAGTCTTCACGGCCGATTTCGGCGTCGATCTCCAGCTCAAGAAACGGCTCGACGTGCATCTGGGCGGCAACGTCAGTGTGCGCAAGGGTGAGAGCGCCCTGGCCGGTGGCATTTCAGCGAAGTATCGCTTCTAAGCGTTGCTGATCGGATTGCGTGGGTCACAGGCTCACGCGATCAGCACGGATGGGAAAGGAAACCCGTCACGTCCGCAGGGGCGTGGCGGGTTTTTTGTTCAAAAAATGGACGAGGGAAATGCCTCCTTTTTCGCCGGAACGTGTGGCGTCAGGACATCACATGCGCATGAATTTGGGTGCTTGATGTATTGATCCGGTGTGATGGTGAGCGATTGTTGGAAAAATAAAATGAATTAAATTGGGATTTGACGTTTATTCGATAAATTTCGTGATCTTGGGTTAAGTATCAAAGCTATAGAGTAGTCAGCCGATTCGAAGAAATCGACTCCTAGAATTTGCCGGAACGATGGCGGCTATCAAGCCACTGTCTGAAGCGTGATGAGGGAAATCATCATTTGAGGCGAATTGAAAAGGAGTTGTCGAATGCGAGGGAATCGTCCGAAGTCTAATGCGCGTGGTCAGACAAGGGTTTGCTTGGCGGCGGCGGCCGCCCTGGTTGCAATGGGCGGCGTACCATCGGCGTTTGCGGCGAGCCCGGCCGGTAACAGCGTGAAGGAAGATCGCATCAATGAATTGACGGCGCTGGCGGAGAAAGCAAAAAACGATCTCGATGAGAAAGTCGTTGCTGAAGCGGATGATAGATTTGTTGCGGATGCGGGTCATTCATTACACACGCCATTAAAAGATATTACAGATATCAAGGACGTCGATAAGCTAAAAAGTGCATTGAATAAATCGGCGATGGAAATTCAGGGGGAAATCGACAAGATTAAAGCCGGTATTCCGCCGACGGGAATCACGCCATCGCAGCAGTTCCGGCTGGACGCACTGAACGCGCTGAAAAAAGACGTCGAGTCGCTTGAGGCGCTGGCCAACCCCATAGACAGGGCCTCTCAGGAACGACAAGCGCTGGAAAAGCGACTGGAAGGCGCGATCAAGGAGTGGATCGCCTCATTGCAGTCGCTCAATGAGGCGCAGCGATTGGATGAATCAGTGCACTACAAGAAGGCCCGCTGGGAGCAGGCGGCCGAGGGGGCGGAAGCCGAGCGGTTGGCGAAGACGCGCGAATTAGCCCCGCGCGTCGCGTCGGACGATCCGGCCAAGCCTGTCACATGGAACGATCAACACCTGATCGATTTCATGTCCGACACAGACCGGCCGCCTGCCGGCGAGACGCTCATCACCAAAGACACGACGCTGGAAATATCGCAGCGCTCCGGGTTGGTGTCTGACGCGATCGAAGGGACCAACAATCGCGAGCGCGACGTCGGCCTGCTTCGCGCCATGGACGGCGCGAATCATACGGTGCTGGTCAATAAGGGCACATTGGGCGTCCATGAAGGCATCGATGGTCCGGGGCGGCTCGACGTGGATGTCGGCAGCGACGGCGTTCTGAAATTCGTGAGCGGCCCCGGCATCGACAACGCGTCCAAGCACATCAGCCTTGTGGCGGGAGTCTCGCAGGGCGCGCAGCCGGGTGAGGCGGGCGGTGTCATCGAGTTCGATGCCGGCACGGGCGCCGGTGGGGCGACGATCGATATCAAGGACAAAGGGCAATTGAGGTTCCTCAAGGATACCCACGCCGGTTCGAGCTACATCATGATCGAGCAGGGTGGTCAGGGGCTTTTCGACAAAGGGTCGAGCGCCGAGAAGGCGACGATTCGCAACAGCGGTCATCTGGAATTCATTGGCGCCAAAGGCGGCGACGCCCATCTGGAAAACACGTCCAAAGTCGCGCTGTCGATGGAAGACACGCAACTGGAACGGATGAGCATCGTCAATAGCGGCATGCTCGACCTGAGCGGCAAGACGACGGCGGATGCCGCCTCGATCGAGTTGAACGGCGGCTATCTCAACCTGGCGGAAATCAAGGCTGAGAGCGCGAAAGATGGTGTGAAAGACGGTGAGAAAGCGGGCACGGATGCCCCCACGCTGACGATCGGCTCCTTGAGCGGAAATGGCCATGTCGGTACCGGAGATACGCATCTCAAACTGGGTGCGCTCGGACGAGACGAAGCGTTCGCGGGGGAAATCGGCAAAGACGTGTTGGGATCGCACGGCGCCCATGTCACCAAGGTCGGCACCGGGCATCTCACGTTCAGCGGCGACCAAAGCGGCATCGAAACACTGAACGTTGAAAACGGCACACTGCTTGCCGCGCATCGCAACGCGCTCGGCACCGGCTTGCTGACCATCTCCGAGCCCGGGACCATCGCGCTCGCCAACGACGTCTACGACGTCAAGAAATTCGAGAACGCCGGTACGCTCAAGCTGCATGGCTACCGGCTTGTGATCGACTCCTACGAGTCGAAGGGCGACAAGGCGAGAATCGAATCGGACGCGAAGAAAGACGCCGACGGCATCCATCGCGGCACGCTCGAGGTGAACAAGGACGGCGATTTCACCAAGACCAAGGTCGTGCTGCGTCCTATCGACAATTCCGTCTCGCCCAGGGAACTGCTCGAGAAGAAGATTCAGGTCATCGTGCCCGGCCCTAACGCCAAAGTGAAACTCGGCGAGGTCGAGTACGGCAGTATCCCGACCAACCCCGACGACGGTGGCGAGGACGGCTCGGTCATCATCGATCCCAACAAGGGCATTGCGTTCCTCGACCCCAATGCGCCGTATTCGGGCAACGAGCAAGGCGTGCTGGCATCGCTCCAGGGGGTGACGCTCGACGACATCGTGTCGGGTCGCGTCGGCGGCAGCGTGCTCGGTCAACTGGTGCTGCTGCCTGCGGGTTCGGCGGAGCAGCGCCGCGCCGCGCGCATGCTCTCCGGCGAGTCGCTCGCGAACAATGCCGCCGCAGCCTACAGTGCGGCCGACACGTTCCGCAGCAGCATGCAGACCCGCATGCTCGCCGGCGGCTCATTGCCCGATTGCAATGCGACGAACGGTCAGCGCGCGGGGGAAAACGGAACGGCCGTCTGGGGTTCGTTCAAAGGGACGGGCGCGAGACAGGAGAGCGACGACATGAGCTTTTCCACGAAGGGGATCGACGGCGCGTTCGGAGTCGACAGGCGCCTCAATCGCAACGCCCTGGTGGGCGCGGCGTTCGGTATCGGCACCCGCTCTTCGGTGGCCAGCGACCTGCCGGGTTCGTCCGACGTCAGAAGCGCCAGTGTCGGCCTCTACGGCTCGTATCTGAGCGACACGCGCTGGTTTGCCAATGGCGGCGTGTTCTACACCAATCACAACGTGTCGACCGAGCGCACCGTCGCGGCCCGCGACGTGTCGGCGCGCGTCTCGGGCAAGACCGGCGGTCGCACGCTCGGCTTGTTCGGCGAAGTTGGCCAGCGGGTGCTGGCGGGGGGCGTGAACGTCGACCCGTTCCTCGGTGTGCGCATCGCCAACACGCGCCTGAACGGCTATGACGAAACGGATCGCGATGCCGGTCAGGGCAACAACGGGCTGCACGTTGGTCCGCAAACCAGCAACTCGCGGCGTGTCATCGCCGGGGTGCGACTCTGGCGCGAGCTGGTCAACACGGCAGGCGGCAGCGTGATCCCGTCGTTGCGTCTGGCTTACGAGCACGAGTTCGGCGACACGCAGGGCAGCCTGACGAACGCGATCTTCGGTGCGCCGCGCTCGTTCACCGTCAGCGGTGTGAAGCTCGGGCGCGACATCTTCACCGCCGACCTCGGCGCCGACATCCGCGTCACCCGACAACTCAACGTGCATGTCGGTGGCGATCTCAGCCTGCGTGCCGGTGAGACGGCGGTGGCCGGTGGCGTGAGTGCGAAGTACCGCTTCTGACGGGCGCTGACCCGCCACGTGTCAACGACAAAGCCCCCGGCCAGTGACTTCACTGGCCGGGGGCTTTGTGCTTGCGGCGAGACGTCGTGCGACGTCAGAACGAGTGCGAGACCCCGATGTAGGCACCGGTCTGGCTCTTGCCCGCCGGCGGATTGTCGAGCGAATCGCTCGGAATCGCGGCGACCGAGAAGCTCTGGTTCGCGCTGTTCTTCACGTATGCGACGGTGCCGTACAGGAACGTGCGCTTCGAGAGGTTGTAGGTCGTGCCCAGTTCGAACATCGTCGCGTGTCCGAACCCCCCCGGCACGTTCACGTGATAGACCGCGGCGTTTGCCGCCCACACGGGCGTCGCCTGATACTTCACGCCTGCCCAGTAATGGTCGGCGCGGGTAGCAAAGTCGGGCGCTGGCGCGTCGGGGGCCGACATGTGCGTGTAACCCAACGAAATCGTGAAGCGGTTCAGGAAGACGTTGGCGCCCGCGAAGTATTCGCGCGAGGTGGCGAACACGTCGGTGAAGCGTCCGTTGGTGTCGCGAATTTCGTCGTACAACGCGCGCAACTGGAAGCGGTCGTGCGTGTAGGTCAATTGCGCGCCCATGCCCCGGCCGTTGTTGAACTGGCCGGCGATGTTGGAGAAAGCATACTGACCCGCGACGTCGAAGCCGTACCAGTTCGGGCTCTGATAGTTGACGGTGTTGCTCGCCTGCGGCCAGTTACGACCCCGCACGAGCGACGCCGACGAGAAGGCCTGCTGCTGGAACGGATCGAAGTCCCAGACCCCGTTGCTGATGAACAGGTTGCGACCGAGCGTGAGTTGCCCCCACGAGCGCGAGTTGAAACCGACCAGCGCGCGACGGTCGAAGATCGATCCCGAGCCGTTGTTGTTGAAGCCGTTCATCAACTGGAATCCGCCTTCCAGATTGAATACGGCATGCAATCCCTGCCCAAGATCCTCGTAGCCGCGCAGGCCGAACAGGCTCGTGCCGTAATCGCCGCCCTGCGCACTCCAGCGCGAGGCGGTGCCGCCGTTGCCGTCCTGCAAATTGTTCATGAACTGAAAGCCGCCATCGACGCGGCCGTAGAGTTGCACGCTAGTTTGCGCGTGCGCGAACGTACCGATGCCGCACAGCAGGCTGGCTGCAATGAGCTTCTTTTTCATGATCTGCTCCCCAGGTTGCGATATTGCGTTGCGCCCCGCACCTCTTTCGCGTGGTTATGACCGTCGTCGTCGTAGCGCGCCCGAGCGGGAGCGGTCTGCGACATCGTCGGAAAAGCCTGAAATTTCGTTACGAGTGACGAGAAATCGGCAATCGGGAACGCCTGGGCAACGGGCGCCGCATGGGGGAACGCGGCCGGTTGCGAGTGATGCCGGTACGACAGTCACGCTCTGGTTTTCACAGGTCGTCGTCATGGCGGTCCACTGGCGTTAGGTCGGCGGCAACGCGCACGCGCGCGTTGCCATGCGACCGGAATGAGTGGCGGGAACGGGCGGACTTATTTGTCTCGTAGTGCGACGTAAGTACAACGCGACTCGTACAACACGATTCGTACGACGCCAGCCGGATGACGAAGAAGCACCCGTTTCCCTGATTGGCTTCTTTATATCCGAATTTTCCGGTACGCAATATAAGGGAAAGGCTTAGGGCGTCGAGTGTTGCGTGCCAGCAACCGAAACGGCGTTGCGCATTCCTTTGCGTATCGAAAGATACGGTCGGACGCTTTCATTCGGCCGTTTCATGTCGTTGATGCATGCCTTTGACGCATGCTCGTGCCCCATGCCTCTGCCATGCGGCGTCGGCGCGCTTGGGGCGTCAACCCGGCGCGCCGAAGGCCTCCATCTTGCTCGCGAGGTGGGTGAGCAGGCGGTTGGCCGCGCCGGACAGGCGGCGCCCGGCACGCGTGATCAGGTGGGCCTCGGCGCTGTTGAGAATCGGATGGTCGATAGGCACGGCGCACAGCACCCCCGCTTCGATTTCCTGCGAGACGGCGAACGTCGGCAGAAAGGTCGCGCCCAGCCCTGCGCGCACGAAGTGCTTGAGCACGGAAATCGAGTTCGTGGTGACCGTGGGCGTGAGTCGGTGCTTTTCGGATTGTTCGGCCAACTCCATCAACTGCCGCGTGCCGTAAGCGCCGTGCATGAGCGCGAGCGGCACATCGTAGAGGGCGTCGAGCGTGAGGGCGCCGGGCTGGTGTCTCCCGTCTGCATGGGTGGCATCTCCCGCCTGGATGGCCTTGGTGGCTTTCGTCGCCCCCATCGCCCTCATCGCTTCGGCGGCCTGGGTCGCGGCGGCGTTCGCCGCTTGCGCGATCAGCGGAGAGCCGGGCGCGACGATCGCGTGCACCGGCTGCGCCATCTGGGCGCGCGAGACGATCTTGGGTTCGGCGGGCGGGTTGTAGACCAGTCCGATATCGGCGTCGTCTTCCGCGACCAGACGCATGACCTCGTTGGTACCGGCCAGATCCAGCGTGAGCGTGATGTCCGGATAACGTTTGCAGAAATATTGCAGCGGCGCGCCCATCAGGTCGCTGACGAAGCCTTCGCCGACCGCCAGCCGGATGTGCCCGCGCCGCAACCCGCGCACTTCCTGAAGCTTGGCCAGCAAGTCCTCCTGGTGCGCACGCTGCTCCCGGTAGTACTCCATGAGCAGACGACCGGCCTGCGTCAGATGCACGCCGCGTTTGTGACGCTCGATGAGCGGCAGGGCCAGTTCGGCTTCCAGTAAGGCGATCTGACGGCTGACGGCGGAGGGGGCGATGTCGAGTCTGTCGGCGGCGGCGCGCACCGTGCCGCACTGGACGGCCTCGTACAGATAGGACAAACGGCTTTCGTTGATGGCAGGTGTCATACCCTAAAGACTAATAATTAGAACAAAAATCTTCAAGCGTTGTCATTGAGCGTCATTTTTTTTCAATCCACACTGCGACTCATGCGGATCGGCCCCAACGCCGGGCAACGAACCCAGGCGAGGCCCGGTGTCGGCGGCCCGATTCCGCGCCAGTTTCGATGTGACCGGATGTGACGACACGGTGGGGTGTCAGGGTGAGCGATCCTGCGGGATGACGCGCGGCCCCGGGCCCGGCATGACTCACGAACGGTCGCGCCGCGTGAGCCCCCGAGCCCTTCGGAGACACTTGATGATTCCTCCGCGCAATACGCGATTCGGCATCGATCATCCGCTGGTCACTGTGCATGACCATCCGCGGCGGCTGGCGCATTACGCGCGCATGGGCTTCGCCCCGTCGCCGGTGTCGTATCACCCGTGGGGCACCGTCACGTCGCTCATGATGTTCGGCGACAACTTCATCGAGCTGATCGGCGTGGACAACGCCAGCAAGTTCGGCACGAATGCCGTGGGCGATTTCTGCTTCGGACGCTATCTCGGCGACTTCCTCGTACGCGAAGAAGGCGTATCGCTCGTCGCACTTCACAGCAAGGACGCCCGCGCCGACCACTCCCGGCTGGCGCAGGCGGGGCTCGAATCGCAAGGCATGCTCGATTTCCGCCGCGCGATGCGCAAACCCGATGGCACGCCCGACGAGGTCGTGGTCACGCTGGGGCTGTTCATCGACGATACGCTCGGCGACGTCTCCAATTTCATTTGTCACCAGCATCGCCCGGAGTTGATCTGGGTGCCGGAGTGGCAGAACCACGCGAACGGGGTGACCAATATCGTCGGTGTCACTTATGTGACGCCCGATGCGGCGTCGCTGCGCACGCTCGCCACGCGCTGGCAGCGCATGTACGGCGCGCGGCATGTCGATCTCTATGAGGGCGGGGCGGTCGCCGACACCGGCTGCGGTCATCTGCGCGCCATGTCGCCGCAGCGGGCCGAGGCGCGTTACGCAGCGGTCGGGTTGCCGATGGCGCAGGGCGTGCGCACCCATGCCGTTGCGATCACGCTGCTCACGCCGGACCTGGCCCACGTCGAAGCGCTGTGGCGCGAGAACGGCGTGCCCTACGGCTACAACGAGCACGGGTTGGTGGTGGAGCCCGAGTTCGCCGGCAACGTCGTGCTGGAGTTCGTGAACCACTAGCGCGGCGGCTTCCTATCGCCTTCTATCCGCTTTCCAAGCGTCGGCCGGAGATCCCGGCGGGCGGAGCAACGCGGCGCGGCCCGTGCGGGCGGCGTCATCTTCGCAGTCAATCTGGAGTCAACATGAAAATCATCGGAGTGGTCGGACTGGGCAATATGGGACGCGGCATGGCGCTGTCGTTGCAGCGCGGCGGTTTCACGGTGCTCGGTTTCGATCCGTCGCCGGCAGCCGGTGCCGCGCTGGCCGACGCAGGCGTTGGCCTGCGCGCTTCGGTCGCGGAACTGGCACGCGAGGCCGACGCGCTCGTGCTGTCGCTGCCGACGTCGCAAGTCGTCGAAGCCGTGGTGAACGGTGCCGACGGCATTGCCGCGAACGGGCGCGAAGGCCTGATCGTGGTCGACACGTCGACGGCCGACCCGGAAAGCACCCGCAAGCTGGCCGTCACGCTGCGCGAGAAGGGCATCGCTCTGGTCGATGCACCGGTCTCCGGCGGCCCGAAGGGCGCGTTGAACGGGGCACTCACGATGGTGCTGGGCGGCTCGGCGGACGACATCGCCCGTATCGAGCCGGTGCTCGCCGCCATGTCGGCCAAGCGCGTGCATATCGGCGATGTGGGCGCCGGTCACGTGACCAAGCTCATCAATAACCTGATGTGCGCGGCGCATCTGGTGGTGGCGGGCGAGGCGATGCGTCTGGCGAAGGCCGCCGGTGTGGCCCCGGAACAGGTGCTCGAAGGTCTGAATGCCGGTTCGGGCCGCAGCGGCATCACGCAAACCAACTACCCGACGTGGATCCTCAACGACGCCTTCGACTCGGGCTTCACGATGAAGCTCATGCGCAAGGACGTGCGTCTGGCCATGGCGCTGGCCGAGCAGACGGGCACGCTCGCCACGGGACCGCTGTCGGCGGAAGTGGGGCGTCTGTGGGCGGCGAGCGCCGCGACCGTGGGCGACGACGAGGATTTCAACCGCATCGTGCAGTTCATCGAGCCGGGCCGCGCCTAATCGTTGAATCGATCGCCTTGCCGCTGTCATCGACGGCTGTCATCGCCCCTGTCAGCGGCCCCTGAAAGTTTTGTTTCTATTTGACGACACGATGCGCGTCTGAGCGCATCGCACGGAGTTTTCACATGCCAGACCAACAAGCCTCCGCTTTGCTCGGCGCATTCGCCAAGTTCTTCCCCAACGCCAGCACCATCGGTTCGTTCGTCAATGGCGAACTGGTCGAAGGCCGTGGCGAGACCACCATCGACATCGTCAACCCGGCGACTGGCCAGACGGTGCTCACCTATTGCGACGCCGGTGCCGATGTCGTGGCGCAAGCGGCCGCCGCCGCACAGGCCGCACAAAAGACCTGGTGGGCCCTCACACACGCCGCACGCGGTCGCGTGATGCAGGCCGTCGGCGCGAAGATTCGCGAAAATGCCGAAGCCCTCGCACAACTCGAATCCATCGGTGCCGGCAAGCCGATCCGCGACTGTCGCGGCGAAGTCGGCAAAGTGGCCGAGATGTTCGAGTACTACGCCGGCTGGACGGACAAGTTCTTCGGCGACGTCATCCCGGTGCCGAGCACGCACCTGAACTACACCCGCCGCGAAGCCATGGGCGTGGTGTTGCAGATCACGCCGTGGAATGCGCCGGTCTTCACCTGTGGCTGGCAACTCGCCCCGGCCATCGCCATGGGCAATGGCGTGCTGCTCAAGCCGTCGGAACTCACGCCGGCCAGCTCGCTGGTGGTCGCCGCACTCGCCGAGCAGGCCGGTGTGCCGCGCGGTCTGATCAACGTGCTCGCCGGTTTCGGTCACACGACAGGGCAAGCCGCCATTTCGCATCCGGTCATCAAGAAGGTCGTGTTCGTCGGCTCGCCGGCCACCGGCAGCAAGATCGCCACGGCCGCTGCGCAGCGCCTGCTGCCGAGCGTGCTGGAGCTGGGCGGCAAGTCCGCCAACATCGTGTTCGACGATGCGGATCTCAAGCGCGCCTGCCTTGGCGCACAGGCCGCGATCTTCTCGAGCGCCGGACAAAGCTGCGTGGCAGGCTCGCGTCTGCTGGTGCAGCGCGGCGTGTACGACCAGATGGTCGAGATGCTGGCGCGCGGCGCCGAGAAGATTCGCGTGGGCGAGCCGCTGGACGATACGACCGAAGTCGGCCCGATCTGCAATCGCACGCAGTATCAGCACGTGATGAACATGATCGACGCGGGCGTCGAAGGCGGTGCGCGTCTGGCGGCCGGTTCGCAGCAGCGTAGCGACGGCGGCTTCTTCGTGCGTCCGACGGTACTGGCTGACGCGAACAACACCATGGGCGTGGCCCGCACGGAAATCTTCGGCCCGGTGGTCGTGGCGATCCCGTTCGACACGGAAGAAGAAGCGCTCGCGATCGCCAACGACAGCGAGTTCGGTCTGGCCGGCGCCGTTTGGACGCAGGACGTCGCACGTGCGCACCGTGTGGCGTCGCAGGTCAACGCCGGCACGTTCTGGATCAACGGCTACAAGACGATCAACGTCGCCTCGCCGTTCGGTGGCTACAACCACAGCGGTTACGGCCGCTCCAGCGGTGTGGAAGCGCTCTACGAGTACACGCAGACGAAGAGCGTCTGGGTCGAGACGGCGGCCAATCCGGCCACGCCGTTTGGCTACGTCTGATCCCAGTGTGACGGTTTGCCGGTCGGCATGAGGCCGGCGAACCGTGAGGTCGTGCTGTCATCGTGCGTTCACTTACCGGCAATGGGGGGCGAACGCGACGTAAAAGTGCAGAAAGTGTGCCGGGCGCCGGTCGTGAGACGTCGTCCTGCACACGACCGTTTCAGCCTGCGGGACACGGGGCCGAAACGGGGTTTTTGACCGCGTATAATGCCGCCCTCGGGCGGTTCGGCGCGGAAACGCTGTTGCTGTCACCAAGGCGTGCCAACATGGCGGGCGTTCACGCACCGTCATGCCGAAAAGTCCGCCGGTCTTGCGACCGGACGGGCGGCGTGCCGAACGTCCTTAATCACCGACATGTTCGTCGACCCGCCGCATCGTCGCCAAAAGCGACGGGCGAACGGCACCGGACCGGTTCAATAGCAAGTGCAGTGGAGACCCAGATGGCAGTCATGGAACAAAACGCGGCAAAGCCGCAGGGAGGCGCCTTCAGCGATGGCGTGCGCCTGTATGTGTGGGCAATCGTGATCCTCGTGATCGCGGAGCTGATCGGCGCGATCAGCATCAGTGCCGGTCACGGCAAGATCGTGTTGTTGCCGATGGTCTGGGCGCTGCTGCTCGGCGCGGCGTTGGGCCTGTCGCAATCGCGTTTGCCGCGTTTCGCGCAGATCGATCTGCCGATGCAGCACAAGGCAGCGGCCATTCTGCAACCGGCGCTGCTGCTGTTCGTCGCCAAGCTGGGCCTGCTCGTGGGCGGCTCGCTGCCCAAGCTCGTGGCTGCCGGCTGGGCGCTGGTGTTCCAGGAGTTCGGCCACTTCGTGGGCACGATCATTCTGGGCCTGCCGGTCGCGCTGATGCTCGGTATCAAGCGTGAAGCCATCGGTGCGACCTTCTCGGTCGGCCGTGAGCCGAGCCTCGCCATCATCGGTGAAAAGTACGGCTTCGATTCGCCGGAAGGCCGTGGCGTGCTGGCCGAGTACCTGACGGGCACGATCTTCGGTGCCGTGTTCATCTCGCTGTTCGCGGGCTTCGTCGCCAGCCTGAACCTGTTCCATCCGCACTCGCTCGCCATGGGCGCCGGTGTGGGCTCGGGTTCGATGATGGCCGCCGCTGCCGGTGCCATCGCGGCCCAGCAGACGCCGGAAGTCGCCAAGGAAGTGGCGACGTTCGCTGCGGCGTCGAACCTGATCACGACGACCATCGGTACGTACTTCACCCTGTTCATCTCGCTGCCGCTCGCCGTGTGGGGCTATCGCGTGATGGAGCCGGTGCTGGGCCGCATGAGCAAGCGCGGCCGTGCCAATGCCGAAGCCGCTGCCGTGGCCGACGCAGACGCCGCCAAGGAACTGAAGCAAGCCAGCAAGGCCCACACCGTCGAGATGAACTTCGGTGCGCGTCTGTTCGCCTGGGTCTTCTCCAGCGCACTGGCGCTGGTCGGTAACAGCATGGCCTTCAAGACGCCGTTCCTCGACGGCGTGCCGGGCATGCTGATCATCATCGCGGCCGTGATCGTCGGCGAAGCGCTGTACTTCATCACGCGCCGCAAGGTGCCGGCCGTGTGCTGGGTGTCGCTGATCGCGATGTTCCTGACCTCGCCTGCTTTCCCGTTCGCTCCGGTCGTCGAGCAGTTCACGGGCAAGATCAACTTCCTGTCGCTCGTCACGCCGATGCTGACGTACGCGGGTCTGTCGGTCGCCAAGGACGTGCCTGCCTTCCGTCGTCTGGGCTGGCGCATCGTGGTCGTGTCGTTCCTCGCGAACGCCGGCACGTTCCTCGGTGCCGCGATCATTGCCGAATTCTTCCACGTGTAATGCGTGATCGCGGCGGCGTGACGGTGACAGGTCGCGCACGCCGCAGAGATCGGTGTTGATACGTAGGTGAATGCCTCCCGCCGGACCGGCGGGAGGCTGAAAAACGAAGGGCTGGATCCTGTACGGGATCCAGCCCTTTTTGCTGGTGCCGCGCCGGGACGCGGCATTTGGCTCGCGGCTTACGGTTTCGTTGTCGCGGCGTCGGCCTGCGCACGGTCGTGGTAGTACCGGCGGAAGAAGCTGCGAATTTCGGCCGGCGAGAGCTTGCCGTCGTGGTTGACGTCGATTTCGTTGAAATGCTGGTAGAGGAACGGTTCCGATGCGGCGGCTTCATCGCGGCTCAGGTAGCCGTCGCCGTCCTTGTCGGCTGCCTTGAAGTAGCGCTCGAACGTGGCACGACGCGCCTGCAACTGGCTGCGTTGATAGGCCGACCATTCGTTGCGATTGATCTTGCCGTCGTGGTTGGTGTCGATGGCGTCGAACGACCGTTGCAGGTACAGGCCCAGCGCGGCGTTCTGATCGGCGGCGTCGCCGTAATCAGGACCATTCACCGGACCACCCATGGGCGGTGGCGGCGGCGCTGGCGTTGTCGGCACGACGCCATTGATGGGGGGCGCCGACTGCGCAAAGCTGGGCATGGCGGCCAGCGACAGCACGGCGGCGCCGGCGCACAGCGCCACGGCGGCGAGGGCCCGGCGTGCATGGCGTCGCGTCTTGAGGGTATGAAGCGTTCGTTGGCGAACGATGTCTCGGGATGTCATGTCTCGCTTCTCCTTATCAGCGGCGACGGCGGTCGTCGGTGATCACGTTGCCGATCACGCCGCCGACGACGGCACCGCCGACGGTCGTACCGAGGTCGCCGCCGGAAATCAGGGCGCCGCCGAGTGCGCCGACACCGGCACCCACGGCGGTATTACGCGATTCGCGCGGTGTCATGCCGCCGCATCCGGCAAGCGTGCCGATCAGCGCGGCACCGACCAGTATCGGGGCCGCCGAGCGCGAAACACGCGAGACCCATCGTTGTGTGGTTTTCATGACGTATGGCTCCTTCAACGGGGCGAGGCGCCCCAGGTGTCGGCAGGCCGTTAGGTACCTCGTGGCATCGCAGCAGCGGAGCACGTGGGACGACAGCGGACTGCCGTTTCGTTAATCGTTCGTTCAATTGGCCGTTGCCGACCCGTTTTCCGGCACGCCTACCCCAGTGGCAGGGTTCGACTCGCGATAAGCCGGGGGCGGGGGCGGCGGCGGATACGGACGGCCCTGTGCATCGGTCGGATAGGGGCGGCCATACGCGTCGGTCGGCGGATAGGGACGCCCGTAAGCATCCGTGTTCGGCACAGGCGCCGGCGGCGCTGCGTAGGGACTGCATGCCGACCCCGGCGCATAAGGAGGCGGTCCGCAATTCGGCTGGTAGGCCGGATTCGTACTCTCCGGTCCTCGATACGGCAGGCGAGGTTGCGGCGGCGCTTCGTACGCACAGCCGGCCAGCGTGAGGACGACGGCTGCCAGTCCGATTGCCGAGGACACCTTCGCAATGCGTGTCTTCGAGACGTGTACCGACATTGGGTCAAGCGCTTGTTCAACGTTTCTTCTCATCATGACCTCCTTGCGAGAGCGGTGTTGATTCCCGCCCGTCGTCATCATGGATTGACGGTAGTTGGACGCAATTTGCGGTATTTGGATCGGTCGATCTTGTAAATCTTTGTAATTGCTTTTGGATGCACCGTATCGCGGGCGTTTGCGGTCGATGGGTATCGCACATGCCATCGAATAAATGAGATGGAGTCCGAATCAATGTAGGAATTCGCTGACGGATGTCACCTACACGACCTCGCTATCGATGAGGCGAGGAGACATTGCGATCCCACAATCGGGGCGGAAGGTTTTCATGGATGCAGGTACGCATAGTGCGTACTCGCGAATGGGGGAGCACGCATGCGTCCCGGTATTCGCGCGCATATACGACGGTGGCTACGATGCGGCACACGTCGCAGCACCGGAAAAACATGACATCAGAATTGTTCGATTTTGAAATATCTTGCCGCTAACCCCGTTGTAGAAGGTGCCGCGCGCCGTTGTGCGCGGAATCTGCGCCAGGACGGCGCATTACGCGATGTCTGTCATCGCAGATCACGTTGCGTGCGTTGAAATATCGGGAAAGTCCGGGGGAGTGTTTGCGCTTAGTTTTCGCCGCAAGCTGCGTTTGCGCTGGCATACTGTGCGCGCTGACACTCGGTATCGGCGCTGGTAGCAGTTGAGAATTTACGATCAAGGTGCCCGGCCTATCCGGGCAGGCTCACATATGCCACAAGTCAAGAAAGAAGACATCCGTCTCGCCATTCTCGAAGCATCGCATGCCCTGTTTCTCGAAAAAGGGTATGTCGACACCACAATGGTGCAGATCGCCAAACGCGCCGGCATTTCGCACGCGAACATCTACAGCTACTTCACCGCGAAGCTGCAAGTCTTCTTCTGCGTCTACGAGAAATGGTTCAAGGCGCGTATTTCCGCACTGGAAACCGAAGTGATGTCGGCGCACGGCGCGCATGCCCGCATGCGCACGCTGCTCGCCGGCCTGCTCGTCGAGACGCCGCGACTCGATAACGGGTTTTCGCACAATCTGGTGCAGGCGCTGGCGACCGTCAGCCCGGGAGATCCGTACGATCCGTCATTACTTCAGTGGTTTCGGGAGCGTCTGTCGGCCATGCTGGCGGCCAGCGCGCCGAGTCTCGCGCGCGACAGCGTGCGTCGGGCGCGTCTCATCGACATGCTCGTGCTGATCTTCGACGGCTGTCTCGTCAACTATCACGTGAACCCGGCGTCGTTGCCGGACGTCGCCATGCTCGAAGAGTACGTGGCGGCGTTTCTCAGTGCAGAGCCTGCGGAAGCGGCATCGGTGCCGCAGGCGATGGACCCGGTGAGCGCGTCCGGCTCTGCTGCGGCGGCCTGACGGGACGCCGATGCGATCACTCCCCTGGACAGCGCTCAACCTCGGACGAAAGCTCAAGTTTCACCAGCTTCAGGTCTTCGACCGCGTGTTGGAGACGGGCTCGCTCGTGCGCGCCGCGAACGAAACCGGCCTCACCCAGCCGGCGGTGAGCAAGATCGTGCATGAGTTGGAGGCCTGCTTCGAAGGGCCGCTTTTCGTGCGCAGCAATCGCGGCATGCAGCCCACGGAACTCGGCGAGTTGCTCGGCCATCGCGTGAAATCGCTCATGGCCGAATTGCGATACCTGACGGACGAGGTGAATGCGTTCAGCGCAGGCACCAGCGGTCACGTAATCGTCGGCACACTCATCTCGGCTGCCGCCGACCTGCTGCCGCGTACCATCGCCATGCTCAAGGAGCGCACGCCAGGCGTGCTCGTCACCGTGCGCGAGGCCACCACGGCGCAACTGTTCCCGGCGCTGGCCAGCGGCGATCTGGATATCGTCGTGGGGCGTTTGCCCGAGCGTTCGCTGCCGGTGGCCAATGCCTTTGCGCTGACGCATGAAATTCTCTTTAACGAATCGCTCAGCGTGATCGGGGGCAAGCGCCACTGGTCGCATTTTCCCGAGCGTGTGCCGCTTGCCGAACTGCGTGAGCAGGCGTGGATTCTGCCGGTGCCGGAATCGCCCTCGCGACTGGCGGCGGAACGATTGTTCCACGACGCGGGTCTCGCGTTGCCCGAAGATGTCGTGGAGTCGCTGTCCGTGCTCACGAATATCGGCCTGATGCTCGAGACGCCTCGCGTGGCGCTGATGCCGCGCGCAGCCGCTACGCCGTTCGTGGAGTCGGGGCTGCTGCGGGTGCTGGCCGACACCATGCCGGGCAGCTTTGGCGACGTTGGCTATTCGCTGCGCTCGGACAAGTCGCCGAGCCCGGCCTGTGCCCGGTTCGTGGCGTGTCTGCGCGAGGCTTGCGGTCTGAAGCCATAACGCCCGACGCACATCTCCATCGATGTAAAGAAAGGGGGCGTACCGACGGATCGGTACGCCCCTTTTCAACGTGGCCGGCGCATGAACCAGGCCACGGTCCTTCCCCCCACCCAAAAGCGATTCAGAGACGCGCCAGCGACGAAACCAACCCCGGGTTCTGTTGCACGAGCCGGATCAGGCAGGCCGCCTGAGCGTTCGGACGCGCGCGCCCTTGCTCCCAGTTCTCCAGCGTGCGGGGATTGGTGCGCAGGTAATGCGCGAAGACATTGCGCGACATGCCGAGGTGCTTTCGCAGGGCGAGCAACTCGTCGGGAAACACTTCCAGTTTGGGAAGTGGCGTGCGCGGCAACTCCTTGATGTTGAGCGGAAGATCCGCAGGAAGACCGTTCCTGACGTGCGCCGGCTCGGCCGGTGGCGGTGCACCGGTGTCCTGTGAAAGCAGCCAGCGGAAGGGATTCGAAGGCGTGTTCGAGTAAGCCATAGTCCTGACCGGTGTCGTGAGTTGTTGATCGGGAGCGCTTGCAAAGTCAATCAAGCGGAGCCGATTGCACCACATAGTTTTGCTGGGTGCTTTCACAAAACACTCCCGATTTTTGCGTCTGACACCTATCGAGCACTACGCACCTCGTGGAGTCGAGGTGCCGTAGAGTGTACGCAGAAATGTGGCTTACACCGTCTAACAGGCGTATCAGACGCCTAGATAAGCCTGCAATTCGGGCAGCGACCGGCGCAGCTTCGATGAGTCGCCCTGCCACGCCACACGGCCCTTGTCGACGATGTAGTGCTGGTCGCCAAGCTCCAGCATCGGCGCCAGATTCTTGTCGATGCAGAGAATCGACAGGCCGCTGCCTTTAAGTTGCTTCAGGCACTGCCAGATTTCACCGCGAATGAGCGGCGCGAGGCCTTCCGTCGCTTCGTCGAGAATGAGTAATTTCGGATTCGTCATCAAGGCGCGGCCGATGGCGAGCATTTGCTGCTCGCCGCCGGACAGATTGCTGCCGAGGTTTTTCTCACGCTCGCGCAGGCGCGGGAACAGGCCGTAGATGCGTTCGAGCGTCCACGGCGAACTCGCCCCGTGACGGTTGCCTGCGGTGGCGACGAGGTTCTCGCGCACCGTCAGCGTCGGGAAAATCTGCCGCCCCTCGGGCACCAGCCCCATGCCGGCGCGCGCGATGCGATGCGAAGGGCTCGCGTGCACCGGCTGACCGTCGAACACGATCTCGCCGCGCGCGGGACGCATCAGCCCCGTCATTGATTTGACGGTAGTCGACTTGCCCATGCCATTGCGCCCGAGCAGCGTGACGAACGCGCCGCGCTCGATTTCCAGATGCATGCCGAACAGCGCCTGACTCGCGCCGTAATAGGACTCGACGCCGGATAAAGACAACAAGGTGCTCATGCCGTCGCTCCCAGCATTTCGTTGCGGGTTTCGTCCCCGAGATAGGCTTCGCGCACGCCCGCATCGTTGCGGATGGTGTCGGCGGTGCCGCAGGCGATGGCGCGTCCGTAGACGAGTACGGTGATGCGGTCGGCCAGTGCGAACACGGCGTCCATGTCGTGTTCCACGAGCACGATCGCGTAATCGCCCTTGAGATCGGCGAGCAGATGCGTCATCTGTTCGGACTCGGCTTGCGACATGCCGGCCATCGGCTCGTCGAGCAGCAGCAGTTTCGGCTGCCCCGCGAGCGCCATCGCGAGTTCCAGTTGACGATGCTCGCCGTGCGCCAGCGCGCTGGCCGGCACGTTCATGCGTGCGGCCAGACCGGTGCGCGCGAGAATCTCCCGCGCCGGCTCGACGAGCGCGGCTTCGCGAATGGCCGGACGCCAGAACCCGAAACTGTGCCCCTGCATCGCCTGCACGGCCACGAGCACGTTCTCCAGCGCGGTGAACTCGCGGAACACCGACGTGATCTGGTACGAGCGCGCCAGCCCCGAGCGGGCGCGTTGCTCGATGGGCATGGACGTGATGTCCTGCCCGTCGAAATGAATGCTGCCTTCGTCGGAGCGAAGCTCGCCGGCCAGTTGGCCGATCAGCGTGCTCTTGCCCGCGCCGTTCGGCCCGATGATGGCGTGCAGCTCACCCGGCGCGACGTCGAGACAGAAGTGATCGGTGGCCGTCAGACCGCCGTAACGTTTGACCAGTTGGTCGACACGAAGCAGGCTCATGCTTTGCCCTCCACGGTGCGCGCACGGCGCGAGAGGCGCACTTGCAGGTCGCCGAGCAGGCCGTAGAGGCCGCGACGCGAGACGAGCACGGCCACGACGATGAGCGGCCCGAAGACAATCATCCAGTGCTCCGTCATGCCCTTGAGCCATTCCTCGATCAGCAGCATGGCGGTGCTGCCCAGCACCGGCCCGAAGAAGGAGCCCAGCCCGCCGAGCACCACCATCACGATCAATTCGCCCGATGCCGTCCACGCCATATAGGCGGGGGAGACGAAGTGCGTCAGGTTGGCGTAGAGCATGCCGGCGACGCCGCAGACCATGGCGCTGATGACGTAGGCGACGAGCTTGTAGCGCAGCGTCGGGTAGCCGAGCGCGCGCATGCGACGGTCGTTCTGACGGGCGCCGCGAATCACCATGCCGAAGCGGGCTTCGACCAGTCGGCGACCGGCCCACACGCACAGGCAAAGCACGGCAAAGGCCACGTAGTACAGCACCGCCGGGTCATCCAGCGAGACGCTGCCGAAGCGGCTGCCCGCCGACACCGGCAGGCCGTCGTCGCCACCGTATTGCTTCAGGCTGACGGCGAGGAAGTAGAACATCTGCGCGAACGCCAGCGTGATCATGATGAAGGCGATGCCGGTCGTGCGCAGCGAGAGCAGGCCCGTGACGGCGCCCACGATCGCGCACAGCAGCAGCGTCGCACCGAGATGCAGGAAGCCGTTGTCGATGCCGTGAAAGCTCATGATGCCCACGACGTAGGCGCCGAGGCCGAGATACAGCGCATGGCCGAAGCTGACCATGCCGCCGTAGCCGAGAATCAGATCGAGCGAGACGGCCGCGATCGCGAACACGACGATGCGCCCGAAGAGCGTGAGGAAGAACGGTTGCTGGGCAAACGTCGCGTAAATGGGCACCAGCGCCAGCAGAACCAGCAGCAGTATCGGCACGGCGGTGCGTAGATTGAGTTTCATTTCCATCGTTTCCATCGTCAGCCGTGTAGTCACCCGTGTTTGACCGGGAAGAGCCCTTGCGGACGTACGGCGAGCACTGCCGCCATCACCAGGTAAATCAGCATCGACGCGAGCGCGGGGCCGGCGGTGTCCGCCGTGCTGCGCTCCATCAGGCTGCGCAGGAGCGTGGGCAGTGCGGTGCGGCCCACGGTGTCGACCACGCCCACGATGAGTGCGGCAAGAAACGCCCCGCGTACCGACCCGATGCCGCCGATCACGATCACGACCATCGTCAGAATCAGGATCGGCTCGCCCATGCCAGGCTGCACCGACAGAATCGGGCCGGCCATGAGCCCGGCGATACCGGCGAGAATGGCCCCCAGACCGAACAGCAGCGAGTTGAGCAGCACGATGTTCACGCCGAGCGCGCCGACCATCTGACGATGGGTGGAGCCCGCGCGAATCAGCATGCCGATGCGCGTGCGGTGAATCAGCAGATAGCAGCCAAGCGCGACGACGAGGCCCACGACGATGATGAGAAAGCGATACGCCGGGTAATCGAGACCAAAGAGACTGACGGTGCTGGAGAGCCAGTCGGGCACTTCCATGTAGTACGGCGACGGCCCCCAGATGATGCGGGCCAGCTCGTTGAAGAACAGGATCAGCCCGAACGTGGCGAGCACCTGATCGAGGTGATCGCGGTCATAGAGCGTCTTGAGGGCGACGAACTCGACGAGCAGCCCAAGCACCAGCATCGCGGGAACGATGGCAAGTGCAGCCAGCGCGAACGATCCGGTGTGGTTGTAGACGGTGGCGGCGATGAACGCGCCCATCATGTAGAGCGAGCCGTGCGCGAGGTTCACGAAGTTCATGATGCCGAACACGAGCGTGAGCCCGGCGGCCATCAGGAACAGCAGAACCCCGAGTTGCAGCCCGTTCAGGCACTGCATGATGAAGAGGGTGAGGCTCATGTCGACTCCCCTGCCAGGCCCATCTGACGGAAGATCGCCTGCGTGAGCGGGCGGGACACGTCGTTCAGCGTGAGCACGATGTCGAAGTGATTGGTCCCTGGCATCGGCACATACTCGCCGTCGAAACCTTTGTCACGCCACGCGGCGAGATAGTCGTCGGACTGGCGCTTGAACTCGGCCGTCTCGGTCTCGCCGTAGGACACGACGATCGGGCAGCCCTGTGCCGGCAACTGGAAGTGGGGGCTGTTACGGCGCGCATCGTCGGCGGAGAGCTTCATCCATTCGTTGATGTGCGTGAACGGAATCGGCGTGAGGTCGAACAGACCGGACAGCGGGGCGGCCCCGGCAATCACGTTCTCGGGCACGCCATACCCGGCATGCCAGCCCGTCGCGAGCAGCATGCCCACGAGATGACCGCCGGCGGAACTGCCGCACACGTGAATGCGGCTCGGGTCGCCGTGATGTTCGCCGATGTGGCGATGCACCCAGGCCAGCGCACGCCGCGTCTGATCGACGATGGTGTCGAGCGATGCACCGGGGGCGAGCGAATAGTTGATGGTGACGACCGTGGCGCCGGCCTGCGTGAAAGCGGGCGCCATGTTGCTCGAATCGCTCTTGTTCAGGGCGCGCCAGTAGCCGCCGTGAACGAAGAAGAACACGGGGGCGCCGGGCGTGGGCGCGGGGAAGATGTCGAGCGTTTCGTCGGGATGATCCCCGTAGGCGACGTCGAGGACACAGGGCACGGTGGCGCGCGCATGCGCGCTGCGCTCGGCGTATTGCGTCAGGATGTCGAGCACGTTGGGGGTGGTGGCGCGAGCGTTGTACTGAACGTCCAGCTCGGCGTCGTCGAAATTGCGGTAGCGCTTCATAAAACCTCGATGGTGCTCAAAGACAGCGGGGGCAGGCCGCCCCCGCTCGGCAAGTCCGCCGATTGACAACGTTACGAACGGATCTTGCACATCGACGCCAGATTGGCGCGCGTCTTGATATCGATCTTTCCCTTGTTCGCGAACGCAGCACCGCTGCTGTCCTTCACGACGTCCACCCGATAGAACGGGGCGATGGGGAATTGGTTGCTCGCGAACTTGAACGACCCGCGCACCGACTGGAAGTCGGCGGCCTTGAGTGCGGCACGCAGCGCTTCGCGATCGGCCACGCTGCCCTTGGTCTTGGCGAGGGCCGAGTCGATCAGGTTGGCGGCGTCGTACGACTGCGCGGCGTACATCGACGGCACGCGGTTGTACTTCTTCTGGAAGGCCGCGACGAACTGCTTGTTCTGCGCGTTGTCGAGATCGGGCGAATACGGCGCGCTGGTAATGCTGCCGACCGCCTGTTCCTTCAGGGCGGGCAGGGTCGAGCCGTCGATGGTCGACACGGAGATCAGCGGAATCTTGCCGAGCAGGCCGGCCTGACGGTACTGCTTGACGAAGTTCACGCCCATGCCGCCCGGGTAGAACACGTAGACGGCGTCGGGCTTGGCGGCCTGCAACTGCGCGATTTCGGCCGAGTAGTCCGGCTGGTTGACCTGCGTGTAGACCTCATCGACGATCTGGCCCTTGAAGTCGCGCTTAAAGCCGTTCACGGCGTCGCGTCCGGCCTGATAGTTCGGGGCCATCACGTACATCTTCTTGTAGCCCAGATCGGTCGAGAGCTGACCGCCGGCTTCGTGCAGTTCGTCGTTGTCCCACGACGTCGAGAAGAAGTTCGGCGAGCACTGCTCACCCGCGATCGGCGCCGGACCGGCGTTCGAGCCGACCATCACCACGCCCGCGTTCGTCACGTTCTTGTGGATCGCCATCATGACGTTCGAGAACGTCACGCCGGTGATGAGCTGGACCTTGTCGCGCTCCACCAGTTTTTGCGCCGCCTGCACGCCGACGTCCGGCTTGAGCTGGTCGTCTTCCTTGATCACCTGCACCGGCACGCCACCGAGCTTGCCGCCCTTTTGCTCGATGGCGAGCATGAAGGCGTCGTACTGATCCTGGCCGAGCGCGCCGCCTGGGCCGGACAGCGTGCCGATGAAGCCGATCTTCACCTGGGCCTGCGCACCGCCCGATGCGAACATCGCCGCTGCGGCAGCGATGGCGCCCAGAACAGCGATGGCTTTGCGTTGCGTGGTCTTCGTTCCCGTCATCATGGTCTCCAAACTATGAATTCAAGCACCGTCTATCTGCGGACTCGCGCCGGGATACCTGACCGCTTCTTCACGTCGGTCATCGTTGGCCAGGCGCGTCAGACTATGTCAAAACCTACAGAATTGTTTAAGCATCAAGTATTTCATCGCCCAGCCTAAACGACGCCTTTTGCGTAGGCAAGCGTTTTTAAAAACACTCCGGGAAAGCACCAGTTACAGGCCGAAGAATTCAATGGCGTTCCCAGCGAGAATGCGGTGCCGGCCGGCGTCGTCCAGCCCCGGCTGATCGGCGACCAGACGGCCGATGTCCTGTTCGCCGAGGGGGAACGGATGGTCGGAGCCGAGCATGATGCGCTCCACCCCCATCGTATCGACGAGCAGACGCAGCGCGCGCGGGTCGAACACGGCGCTGTCGACGTAGAACCGGTCCAGATAGTGCGACGGCGGGTGCGGGCTGTCGGCGCGCACGATGTCGCGGCAATGCCAGGCGTTCTCGGCACGGCCCAGCAGGTACGGGAAGGCGCCGCCGCCGTGGGCGAAGCACAGCTTGAGCGAGCGGGGCAGCCGCTCGAACGCGCCGGAGAGGATCAGCGAGAGGATGGAGAGCTGCGTCTCGGCGGGCATGGCGACGAGCCACGGCATCATCCACTTCTTCATGCGACCGTCGGTCATCATGTCCCACGGGTGCACGAGCACCGGGATATGTTCGTTGCCGCAGTGCCGCAAAAATGCGACGAGTTGTTCGTCATCCAGATCTTTTTCGCCCAGATGGTTGCCGATCTGCACGCCCACATGACCGGTGGCCTTGGCGCGCGACGCCTCGGCGCAGGCCAGGTCGAGGTCTTGCAGCGGCACTTGCGCCATGGCTTTCAGACGCGCGGGGGCGTAGGCGCAATGTTCCAGCGCGAGGTCGTTCATGCGCTGCACCCAGTCCATGACGGCGTGGCCGTCGTAGCGGTAACCGAACATGATCGGCGTGGCGCAGACGACTTGCAGGTCTACGCCGTGGCGGTCGAGCTCCTCGACGCGCAGCGCGGGATCCCACAGCGCGCGGTAGACCGGGCGGAAGGCGCGGTTGTCGAGCATGATGTTGCCGGTCTCGCCGCCTTCGTCGATACGCAGCCACGGGGCGGTGGCGGCGTCGAGGCGGGCCGCTTCTTCCTGCGTGATGCGCGGGAAGAAGTGGGCGTGCATGTCGATTTTCTTCATGACGTGACGTGTGATGTGCTGAGTGCTGCTGTGGTTATCGTTGAAGGGCGCGGCGTGTGGATCAGGCCGACACCGGGGTCCTGGGTTGTGCCGCGCGGCCCGGGTGGATCTCGCCGCAATCGGGGCATCGGCGCAGCGATTCGTTGCCATAGAACGCTTCGAACAGCGGCGGCAGATCCGTCACGATGCTTTTGAGCTGCACTTCCACGCGATGCACCTGCGTGCCGCAGTTCAGGCAGTACCACTCGAAGCCGTCGAGCAGACCGGCCGGGCGCTGACGCTCGATCACGAGGCACAGGCTGCCTTCCTCCGGCCGTTGCGGAGAGTGGCGCACGTGCGGCGGCAGCAGGAAGATGTCGCCCTCCTTGAGGTCGACGCGCTCGGCCCGCCCGTCGATCCACAGATTGACCCAGGCGTTGCCCTTGAACTGGTAGAAAAACTCTTCGAGCGGATCGTCGTGGTAATCGGTGCGGTGGTTCGGTCCGCCCACGACCGTCACGATGAAGTCGCTGTCCTGCCAGACCTGCTGATTGCCCACGGGCGGTTTGAGCAGATGCGCGTGGTCGTCGATCCAGCGCTGGAAATTGAAAGGCTTGCCATACGTCAACATGCTGTCTCCCGGGTCATGCCGCTTCAGAGGTATGGGGGTCGGTATCGTTTTATCGGTATCGTTATCGGTATCGATGGCGCGTCGAGCGTCTTGTGCCGTTACCGTGCACGCGGCGCGTAGGCCACGCATTTGATTTCGATGAGCAGCAACGGGTGCGGCAACTGATGCACGGCGACCGTCGTGCGCGTGGGGCCGTTCTCGTCGAAGTACTCGCCGTACACCTCGTTATAGCCGCCGAAGTCGTTCATGTTCACAAGGAACGAACCGACTTCGACGACGTCGGCCAGCGTGGCGCCTTCGCTCGCGAGAATGTCGCGAATGTTCTCGATCACGGCGCGCGTCTGCTCGCGGATGTCGAGTTGCGTCACGCCCAGCGCATCGACCTGTGCGCCGGCGTAGGAGTTATCGGGGCGGCGCGAACTGGTGCCCGAGACGAACAGGAAGTCGCCTGCGCGCTTGATGTGCGGAAACTTGCCGCGCGGCTTGGCTTTGCCTTCGACGACCCGGGCCTGCGTGTTCTGGTTTTGCGAAGTGTCCATGGTTCAGAGCTTGATGCAGATGTTGGTGATTTCGGAATAGAAGTCGAGCGAGTGACGCCCGCCTTCCCGGCCCAGCCCGGAGAGCTTCACGCCGCCGAACGGCGTGCGCAGGTCGCGCAGGAACCACGTGTTGACCCACACCAGCCCGGTCTGGAACTGACGCGCCACGCGATGCGCGCGCGACAGGTTCGTCGTCCACACGCAGCCCGCCAGACCATAGTCACTATCGTTCACGCGGCGAATCACTTCGTCTTCGCTGTCGAACGGCGCCACGTGGCACACCGGGCCGAAGATCTCTTCACGCACGCAGCGAGCGGTATCCGGCAGGCCGGTCCACACCGTCGGCTGCACGAAAGCGCCTTCGTCGCGGACATCGCCGAAGCTCGGCACGCCGCCGCCGGTCACGACCGTCGCCCCTTCTTCGACGGCCAGACGATAGTAAGAGAGCACCTTCTCGCGATGCTTGCGGGAAACGAGCGGACCCATTTGCACGCCGTCGGCGTCCGGGGCGTCGATGCGCAGGGCGGCGGCTCGCTTGGCCAGCTCGGCGACGAACCGGTCGAAGATCGGACGCTCGACATAAACACGCTCCGAGCACAGGCAGACCTGTCCGGCGTTGGTGAACGACGAGCGCACCACGCCGTCGACAGCCTTCTCGAAATCGGCGTCGGCGAACACGACGGCAGCGTTCTTGCCGCCGAGTTCGAACGAGATTTCCTTCACGCCGTCGGCGACCGCTTTCATGATGGCGCTGCCCGTGCGCGACTCACCGGTAAAGGTGATGGCGGCCACGTCCGGGTGCTTCGTCAGGAATTCGCCGGCGGAGTCCGGGCCGAAGCCATGCACGAGGTTGAAGACACCGGGCGGCACGCCGGCGGCGTCCATGACTTCGGCGAGCAGCGTGGCGGACGACGGGGTTTCCTCCGACGGCTTGGCGACCACGCAATTCCCCATCGCCAAAGCCGGAGCGACTTTCCACGTGAAGAGCAGCAGCGGCAGGTTCCACGGCGAGATGATGCCGATCACGCCGAGCGGTTTGCGGGTGACGTAGTTCATGACGTCGCCGCCGTCGGCGGCGCGCATCTCGTACATTTCGCTGCCGGCGGTCTTGATCAGGTCCGCGAACATGCGGAAGTTGGCGATGCCCCGGGCGATGTCCAGCGTACGGGCCTGCTCCACGGGACGGCCGGTATCGGCAACTTCGGCGGCGACGAAGTCGTCGAAGCGCGCCTGAATGCCGTCGGCGATGCGGTGCAGCACCGCGGCGCGCTCGGCAGGCGTGGTCTTGCCCCACGGGCCGTCGTGCAGCGCGCGGCGGGCCGCGCTCACGGCACGGTCGACGGTGGCGGCATCGGCTTCGCAGACCTTCGCGACGAGCCGCCCGTCCACCGGGCTGAGGTTATCGAACTGACGGTCGGTGGCGACGAAGGCGCCATCCACGTAATGCCGCAGCAGCGGCGCAGTCGCAAGGCTCACGAGGTCTCCTGGAGCTGAATGTCTTGTGGGGCGGCAGAGGTCGGCGGCGGCGAGCGCCACGGCATGACCGCCGGATGTCCACAAGTCTAGGCATCCGTCGATATAAAAAATAATGAAATGTGCGGGATCGTGTATTCCGGAATGGAATAGCGGCGTTGGCGAGTCGGCGAGGCAGGCTCAGGCGAACCATTTGGTGGTGCGCGTTTCGGGGGATATCTCGCCCGATGACTGGGACTACGCCATGACCTACATCGAGTGTGATTCGAAATCCGAAAGGCGGCTGACGTCTCTTAAAGTGATGTGCCGCATTGCGACCAAGATGGAATCTCCCTTACCCGATGGAGAGCCATCATGATTGAGAGTTCAACGTATGCCCCGACAGTCACCGCACCGGTCGATCCGACGCTACCGACGGCGCAGGCTCAGGACAATCGTCCAGGACACTTCGCGAGCACCTTCGACGGTGCCCGACTTCAGGCGCCGCAGGTGTCGACGCGCAACGCATGGCAGGATTTCGACGAAAACTGGTTGCCGTCGGATGACATCAAATGGGACGATCGTCTCGCCAGCGCGCCGTTGGGCCGTGCGCAAGGGCAGAACAGCACGCACGCGGCGTTTTCATTGCAAGGCAACGCCAAGCTCGCCGTTGAACTCTGGACTGGCGGGGCACGTTCGGAGGCGTATCCATCGTCTCTCAATGGTGTGCCTGGCGCGGGGGTGGCCTCCGCGCCGACGGCTCCAGGCGTTTCCTATGCGGCACGCACGGGCGTTCGACCGGGGCCGATGCAATCGTGGCAACGGCCGGTCGACAGGGCGGATGGGGGCGACCCGTTCAGAGCGTGCTCGTCCAAAGTCGACCTGAAGTCGCAGCCGCCGCAAACGCGCAGTATTTTCGACAGCATTCTCAATCAGATCATCGGCGGGGCAACCAAGGGCAAGCTGATCGTGAAGGACGGCGTGCTGCAACGCGCGCGTCAGGCGACGATCCCGGCGGCGGGCATGCTTGAGTCCGTGCCCTCAGGCGGCAACCTGATCGATGAGTGGTCAAGGACCGCTCAGAATGGCGACGCCGCCTGGAATGCCTTCATGAATGAGAAAGTCGCGGCGGCCCTCGACTCGGTGCGACCTTATGTCACCGCCGGTCTCATGTCGGAATTCGTCGGGAAACTGCGATTACTGCCCGACGCCGACAAACTGCCTGCGCTCAAGTGCATTCTTAAAGACTCGGCGCGCAAGGGTGTCGACGCGGTGCAGGGCTGGGCGGACGAGATCGAATCGTTCTTCCCGGAAGACCAGCGAGACGCGTTGAAGTCGCTGCTTCGTGACTACAAGATCATCGCGTGATATCAAGACCGCCGTGGCGTGATGCGGCAACGCCAGCGCAGTGACGGTTGACATCGTCCATGCGCTGGCCGGTAGTGCCGCATTAGTGCCGCGGATCGTGACTGACCCTGGCCCTGGCTTCCCGCAGCTCGCGCGGGTCGCGTTCCTTGCCGATGGCGGCGGGCGGCAGGTCCGTGTCGAGGCACTCGACCAGATGGGCATTGAGCGTCGCGGCGAGACCTTCGCCGCCCCGACGCATCACATAGTTGTGATTCCAGCGGAACAGCGGGCGGGCGAGCGGCGCGAGCTTGTTCATCCATTCCCGCCTGGTGTGCACGTCCCACGCATAGCGAACGACGGTAATCGAGCCTTCCGTATCGAAACGCCAGACACCGGTGCCTTCGGCTTCGCCGGTGGCGACGGTGCGCACTTCGCGCATCGGATCGATATGCGTGACGCGGGTCTCGATGGTGAGCGAGTAGGGGAGCGCGCCGTGCCACGTCAGTTGGCGCACGGCGCCGACGCCATCGGCGTCGCCGGCATCGAGCGTACGGACGTCTCGCACGCACGGCCACCAGCGCGCCCAGTGGTCGACATCGCGCAGGGTGTCCCAGACTTCGTCTAGCGGCGCAGTGAGCCGCCACAAGGTGAGGAAGTGATAGTCGTTCATGGCCTTTCCCGGTCGTGAATGGAAGGGGCTGCCGTGATATCCCCCCGTTGGAGCCGTTGCGAGGGGGGAATTTCAGTATAGGCGGCATCCTGCCCGTTCGTTGGGACGACGCTTCACCTGCCCGGGCCACGTTCCGAAAGCCAAAGCAGTGCGACCGTCTATTAAAGTGGTGTGACGTATCGAGACCAAGATGGAATCTCCCCCCAACCGATGGAGAGCCATCATGATGAAGATTGATATCCCCACGATTCAAACCCCCCCGCTGCTCGTCGAAACACCCCCGCAAGCTCAAGCATCGAATCCGGAAGGTTTCGCGCAAACGTTTTCCGGCGCCGAGCAACGTTCAGCGCAGCCCAAGATGTGTCCGTACGACGACTTCGACGATTTCATGGAGTGGTTCGGAGGCGGTGGTGACTACGTCGATCCCGACGAGCTCGGCTATCCCTATGCCGCGCGAGCAGATGCAATTCGCGGCGATCAGGCGGTCCGAGGCGTATTCACAGTGCAAGGCAATGCAACGCTGCGTCTGGAAGTCACTTCGGGCGCACCGCAGCCCCGTCGACTCCACAATCGCAACATCGGTCAACCCGTGACAATGGCCGCGGCATTGCCCGTTGGCCATTCCTATACCGCGGGTAGCGGCACCCTGCGCAACGCACGCTCGCAGTACATCGAGTTTCAGGCGCCAGCCGCCGGTCAGGTCCGGCGGGCACCGCTCGCTCCTGAGATGGCGAGTGCATGGAGGCAGGCCGTATCCGCGGGCGACGACGCATGGCGTACCTTCGTCAACGGCTATGTCGCCAAGGTCGCAAAAGCCAACGATCTGGACGATCTGGACTACGTCAAGCAAATGGTGCTGGCACAGTTCGTCACGAGCTTGTCATGTCTCAGGTCAGAGGAGGTCGTGCCGGCGTTGCGATGCATCCTGAATGACAAGCCTTACGGTGTCGCTGTCGTTCAGGACTACGCGTCGATAATCAATCAATTCGTCCCAAGCGAACGCCTCGGTGAAGTCAGCATTCTGCTATTGGAGTACGACGTCACCGATTCTGAGTTACGCACGGCGCGAGCCTCCGTCGGCGGGTCCGTACGCCGGGCGCCATCGGCGCCGGCCGGCAACACGGTCACCGCACTGAAACCCGGACGCCTGCCCGGCAAGCCGGCGGATAAGACCGCAGCGTCGTCTCAACAACCCCCGGCCATGTAATCGCGGGTATCCGTCGGGGGGATGGGCGACGCATCGCCAACGCCCCCCGACGGCGCCATCTCGCTTACTCCCCCATCCAATTCATCGCCGGATATCGGCCGATTCAGCGAACCTCGCGCCTGTGAGGGGGCGGTGCACCCGCGTACCGCCTTGTCCCGCCGACCGTTGTGCGTGCGCATCGGCGCGTTTCCTGTCACGAATTCATCACAAAGCCTCCATACAATCCCTAAATGAAAACGTTTTCGTAAACGTTTACATTTGCGTAAAATCCGTCAACGTCAAAAATGACGGTCCAGACAAGAGGAGCGGGGTGTGGCTGATATTCGGGATGTGGCACAGCGTGCAGGATGTTCGATCGCGACCGTGTCGCGCGCGCTCAATTCGCCGCATCTCGTGCGTCCCGAGACGCTTGCCAAGGTGCATGCGGCGGCCGCCGAGCTGAAATTCCGTCCCAACGCCCTCGGCCGTCAACTGCGCGGCGAACGCACCGGCCTGATCGGCGTCATGCTGCCCACGCTCGGCAACCCGGTGTTTGCCGACTGCCTCGAAGGCATTGAGGCGGCCATCGACGGGATCGGGCACCGCCTGCTGCTCGTCACCACGCAATACGATCCCGAGCGCGAGCGCAATGCCATCGAAACCCTGCTGCAACAGCGGGTGGACGGTCTGCTGCTCACCCTCGCCGACGCCGAGCACAGCGCGCTCATCGACGATCTCGCCGCCGAAGGGGTGGCCTGCCAACTCGTCTACAACGACGCGCCGGATCGTCCATGTGTCTCCGTCGATAACCGTGCTGCGGCAGCGCAGGGCGTTGCCATGCTGATCGAAGCGGGGCATCGCGACATCGTCATGGTGACGGGGGCGCTGCACGCGTCGGACCGTGCCAAGCGTCGCTATCTCGGCTACGGCGACGCCATGCAAGCCGCCGGCCTCACGCCGCTGCCGGCCTTCGAAATCGATTTCAACAGCGGAGCACGCGGTGAGCGGGTTCGCGAGTGGCTGGCGCAGCGCGAGCGCGACGGCGCGCGTCCCACGGCCCTGTTCTGCTCCAACGATCTTCTCGCCCTCGGCGTGATGCGTGCGCTGCGCGAAGCCGGCCTGCGCGTGCCGGACGATATCTCCGTGCTCGGCTTCGACGGCCTCGCCGTGGGCGAACTGCTCTCGCCCACGCTCGCCACGGTCGTGCAACCGAGCGTGGACATCGGACGTCACGCCGCGCAACGCCTGCTCGCGCAGATCGACGGACGGGTGGGCGCCGCCGGCGTGAGCGCCCCGCATGATGCGGCGCTCAGCCACGCGCTGATCCTGCCGCACGAAGTGCGCCGGGGCGGAACGGTGGCGTCGCCGCCGGGCAGGCGCGAGTGACGCCGTCGCAGGACGCAGGCGGCGCAGTGCCGCAAAGATTTTGAAGTATCGAAGTGAATAGCAAGAAAGCAGCAAGAAATAGCAGCAAGAAATAGCAGCAAGAAAGCAAGGAAGCGGCCGACGACTGACTCCGTCAAGAGAGCGCAGCGACGGCCAAGGCAATCAGGCATCCGGCCGCAAGGCCCGTATCAGACAGTCGGACAGTCCCGGACTGTAGAGAACGCAACCTGAGGCAGCCATGTGCTGCCCACGCTCAGACTTTCAGGAGCCCAGAAATGAAGCTTTGGATCACCCGCGCCGCTCGCACGCTGGCGTTGTTCACCTTGCTCGGCGCTGGCGCCGCGCATGCCCAGCAGACCGCGATCTGCTACAACTGCCCGCCGGAATGGGCGGACTGGGCCGGTCAGGTCAAGTCGATTGCGCAGGACACCGGCATCCGCGTGCCGCTCGACAACAAGAACTCGGGCCAGGCGGTTGCACAATTGATCGCCGAACAGAAGGCGCCGGTCGCTGACATCGTCTATCTGGGCATCACGTCGGCCATTGAAGCCGCGAAGAAGGGCCTGCTCGCCCCGTACAAGCCGGCTAACTGGGATCAGGTGCCGGCCAACCTGAAGGATCCGAACGGCATGTGGACGACCATCCACTCGGGCACGGTCGGCTTCTTCGTGAACCGCGACGCCCTGGAAGGCAAGCCGGTGCCGCGTTCGTGGGCCGACCTGCTCAAGCCGGAATACAAGGGCATGGTGGGTTATCTGGATCCGAGCAGCGCGTTCGCCGGCTACGCCGCCGCGATTGCCGCCAACCAGGCGCTCGGCGGTTCGATGGACAACTTCGGCCCGGCCATCAGCTTCTTCCAGAAGCTCAAGGCCAACGCCCCGATCGTGCCGAAGCAAACGGCCTACGCGCGCGTGCTCTCGGGTGAGATTCCTATCCTGATCGACTTCGATTTCAACGCCTACCGCGCCATCTACAAGGACCGCGCCAACGTGCAGTTCGTGATTCCGATGGAAGGCTCGGTGTCGCTGCCGTACGTCATCGCGCTCGTGAAGAACGCACCGCACAGCGACAACGGCAAGAAGGTGATCGACTACACGCTGTCCGACAAGGGGCAGGCGCACTGGGCGCAAGCGTTCCTGCGTCCGGTGCGTGCCAGCACCATGCCGGCTGACGTAGCTGCCAAGTTCCTGCCGTCGACCGACTACGCTCGCGTGAAGCCCGTCGACCTGCAAAAGCTCGCCGCGCAGCAGGACGCGTTCGGTCAGCAGTATCTGAAGAACGTGCGCTAAGACATCTGCGTACGGTAACGACCAACGAGGAAGAGGAGCAAAGCAAGCGATGCGTGACCTGACTTTGCCGCGCGGCTGGCGCGTGGCACTTCTGCTACCGGCACTGGCGGTCTTTCTGGCGTTCTGGCTGTTGCCGATGGCCGCACTTGTGCAGGTCAGCGGCGACGGTCACGCGTTCGAGACTTATCGCGCGATTCTCACCAACGCGCGTTATCTCGACAGCCTCTGGCAGACCGTGGTGCTCTCGGCACTCGTCACTCTGGCCACTCTGGCGCTATCGCTTGTGGCGGGCCTCTTCCTCACCCGTCATGACTTTCCGGGGAAATCGGCACTCGTGTCGATGCTTACCCTGCCGCTGGCGTTCCCCGGCGTGGTGGTCGGTTTCATGGTCATCATGCTCGCGGGACGCCAGGGTCTGATCGGCGATCTGACGTTGAAGCTCGTCGGTCACAAGCTCGTGTTTGCGTACTCGCTCGCCGGGCTGTTTCTCGGTTACCTGTATTTCTCGATTCCGCGTGTGATTCTGGCCGTGATGGCCGCGGCGGAATCGCTCGATCATTCGCTCACGGAAGCGGCGGCCTCGCTGGGCGCCGGTCCGTTTGCCATCGCGCGCGACGTCACGCTGCCCGCGCTCGCCCCCGCGCTGATCGCCTCGGGCGCGATGTGTTTCGCGACCTCGGTCGGTGCGTTCGGCACGGCCTTTACGCTGGCCACTGACATCGACGTGCTGCCGATGACCATCTACACCGAGTTCACGCTCAACGCCAATGTGGCGACGGCGGCGGCACTCTCGGTAATTCTCGGCATCGTCACCTGGGCGGTGCTGATGCTGGCCCGCAATTTCACTGGGCAGGCTGTCGCCGCCGGAGGTTGATCCGCATGCTCAAGAAAACCCTTTTCACGCTGCAACTGCTGCTCACGCTGCTGATGTGCGCGTTCCTGCTGATTCCGGTCGGGATGTCGATTCTCGCCGGCCTGTCGGTGAACTATTTCCGTGGTCCGTCCGCCGGCCTCACGTTCAAGTGGGTGATTCAGGTCTGGCAGGACTATCACGACGCGATTCTGAATTCGCTCTACGTCGGCGCCGCCACGCTGGTGCTCGTGGCGTTGCTCGGCGTACCCGCCGGCTACGTGCTCGCCCGCTGGCAGAGCCGTTTCGCGCGCTGGATCGAAGAACTGCTCACGCTGCCCATCGCGCTGCCGGGTCTGGCGAGTGCGCTGGCGCTGATCAGCGTGTATGGCGGCATGCGCGGCTTTCGCGAAAGCCTGGCGTTCATCATCGTAGGCCACGTGATCTTCACGCTGCCGTTCATGGTGCGCGCCGTGGCGGCTGCCTGCGCCGACTCGCGCATCAAGCTGATGGAGGAGGGCGCCGCGAGTCTCGGTGCGAGCTTCCTGCGACGCTTCATGACCGTGGTGCTGCCCAACATCCGAAGCGAGATCGTGGCCGCTGCGCTCATCGTCGTGACGCTCTCGCTCGGTGAATTCAACCTCACGTGGATGTTGCACACGCCCGACACCAAGACGCTGCCGGTTGGGCTGGCCGACGCTTACGCGTCGCTGCGTCTGGAGATCGGCAGTGCCTACACGGCGGTGTTCTTCGTATTGATCGTGCCGCTGCTCATCGTCATGCAGATGACGGCGCAACGCGCGAAAGTTCGCAACGCGCGCGGGCGCACCTGAGCCGAGTGCCCCTGACTTAGCGATTGCGCCGCGCGCACTCCGAATGCCAAGGATTTGACGATGAAACTGACTTCCATCCCCATTCACCTCGAACGCTGTGCCAAGACGTTTCACGGCAACACCGTTCTGCAACCGCTCGATCTGACGATCGGCGCGGGCGAGACGCTGGTGCTGCTCGGCCCGTCGGGTTGCGGCAAGACCACGACGCTGCGCATGATCGCGGGCCTTGAGCGCCCGGACGCCGGCGGTCGCGTTCGCTTCGGCGACGAAGACGTCACGCGTCTGCCGATCGAAAAGCGTCATGTCGGCATGGTCTTCCAGAACTACGCCCTGTTTCCGAACTTCACCGTGCGCGGCAACGTCGCGTACGGCCTCAAGTTGCGCGGTCTGCCCTCGGCGCAGATCGACAAGCGTGTGGACGAGTTGCTCGATCTGGTGCATCTCACGCCGTACGCAGACCGCGCCATCGCACAACTCTCCGGCGGTCAGAAGCAGCGTGTGGCGCTGGCCCGCGCGCTCGCGCCGGAGCCGCGTGTGCTGCTGCTCGACGAACCGCTCACGGCGCTGGACGCCAAGTTGCGCGAGACCGTGCGCGCCGATATGGACCGCCTGCTGCGGGGACTCGGCGTGACGACGGTGTACGTCACGCACGATCAGGACGAAGCGATGGCACTGGGCGACCGCATCGTGGTGATGAGCGCCGGCCGTATCGAACAGATCGGCGCGCCGCGCGACATCTACTATCAACCGGCGTCGCGTCACGTGGCGAACTTCGTCGGCACGCTCAATCGTCTGGCCGGTGTGTGGCGCGACGGTCAATTCCATCTGGAGGGCGGTCACCTGGCGTGCCCGAATGTGCGCGCCGATGTCGAGGAGCTGTACTTCCGTCCGGAAGACGCCATCGTGGTGCCTGCCGGCGACGCCGCGCTCACGGGCCAGATCGAGGAAGTGCAGTTCCTTGGCGACCGCACGCGCCTGACGCTCAGCGGCGTGTCGGCCGCCGGCGCGGTGCTGGTCGAAGTTTCCAGCCGCCGCGAGTGCCGCGTCGGCGACAAGGTGGGCCTGTCGCTGCCCGCCGCCCATGTCTTTTCGCTTCACGGATAATTCGCTCATGCTGTTCGCGCAAATCAGCGACCTTCACATCAAACGCCCCGGCAAGCTGGCCTATCGTCGTGTCGATACCGCCGCTTATCTCGAACGCTGCGTGGCGCGTCTCAATACGCTGGAACCGCGTCCCGACTTCGTGGTGCTCACGGGCGATCTCGTCGATTTCGGCGCGCGCGAGGAGTACGAGCACCTGCGACGTCTGCTCACGCCGCTGCAAATCCCGTACTACCTCGTCATCGGCAATCACGACGGACGCGACGCCTTGCGAGAGGTGTTCCCGGAGCATACGTACCTCGGCAAGCCGGGCGACTTCGTTCAGTACACGGCGATGTTCGGGCCGATGCGACTCGTCGCGCTCGATACGCAGGATCCGCCCAATGGCGGCGGCAAGTTGTGCGACGAGCGTCTCGACTGGCTCGAAGCGACGCTGGCCAGCGATACCGGAACGCCGACGGTGATTGCGATGCACCATCCGCCGTTTGCTTGCGGTATCGAGCATATGGACATTCAGGCGCTCGATCCGGCGGCGGCCGTCAAGCTGGCCGCCATCGTGAAGCGTTTCGACAACGTGGAGCGGGTGATCTGCGGTCACGTGCATCGTCCGATTCACATGCGCTTCGCAGGCACCGTGGCGAGCGTGTGTCCGTCGCCTGCGCACCAGGTCGCCCTCGATCTGCGTGAGGGCGGGCCGTCCGCCTGGGTGCTCGATCCTCCCGCGTTCCAGTTGCATCGCTTCACGCCGCAGACGGGCCTTGTCTCCCATCTGGCGTTTGTCGACGATGCGGGCGGCTCGCATCCGTTCTACGACGCTACCGGTGCGCTGATCGACTGATCCTGTTCGTGGCGCTGACGGTTGCATCAGCCACATGAACGGCGCAGATAGCACAAGGCCGCCGAGGATGACTCGGGGGCCTTGTGCGTTTACCGGGGCGCGTGCGATTACAGCAGATGATCCAGTGCGTCCGGGCCGAAGACTTCGCGATGCATGCGCTCGGCGGGTACGCCCGCGTCGCGCAGCGCACGCCATTGCGTCTGCATGAACGGCGACGGGCCGCACATCAGGTAGTCGGCATCGGCGGGCAGGGTGAGACGCGAGAGGTCCATACGTCCGGCAAACGTGTAATCCACGCCCTCACGCTCGATCGGCAGCGGCGTCTCGAAGAAGGTTGCCACGCGCAGATGCGGCAACTGCGTCTTTGCGAACGCCAGTTGTCGGCGCAGGGCAACGTGCGAGCCGTTGCGACCGGCATGTGCGAACAGAATTTCGCGACGCGACCCCTGGGCTGCCAAGGCGGCCACCATCGACACCATCGGCGTGATCCCCACGCCCGCGCTGAGCAGCACCAGCGCTCGCGTGTCGTGCTGCGGCAGCGTGAACTCACCGTATGCCGGGCCGACCCGCAGACGGTCGCCGGCCTTCACGTTGGCATGCAACCAGTTAGAGACCTGACCAGCGGGCTTCGCATCGCCCGCGTCTTCGCGCTTGACGGTGATGCGCCAGTGCGGGGCTTCGGGGGCGTCGGAGAGGCTGTACTGGCGGCGCTGTTGCAGACCGTCCGGTAGCGTGACACAGACACTCACATACTGACCCGGCAAGAACTCGCCCGGCGAGCCGCCCTCGGGCGTGCGCAGGTAGTACGACACGACATGTTCGGTTTCGCGGTCGACGTCGGTCACGATCAGCTCGCGCAGCGTACCCAACGGCGCGCGGGATTTCTCGGACAGACGCGCTTCCGCCGCGATCAACTCGCCAGCGAGCAGCCAGTAGGCTTCGTCCCAGGCGGCGATCAGCTCGGGCGTGGCGGCATCACCCAGCACATCCTTGATGGCGCCGAGCAGATGACGTCCGACGATCGGGTAATGCGCCGGCGTGATGCCGACCGACACGTGCTTGTGGACGATACGTTCGAGCACCGGTGTGAGGGCCGCGGCGTTGTCGATGTTCGCGGCGTACGCGAACACGGCCGAGGCGAGCGATTGCTGCTGTGCGCCGCTCGCCTGATTGCCCATGTTGAACAGATTGCGCAGCTCGGGATGCGCCTCGAACATGCTCGCGTAGAAGTGACGCGTGATCGCGAGACCGTGTTCGCGCAGGACCGGAACGCTGGCGTCGATATACGGGCGGGAAGCGGCGGAAAGCATGGCAAGACTCCTGAATTTATAAGATGCAAACAAAATGCATCTTTTTGGTCGTACTTGTGGGTGTTTCTCGAGCCCCGTGGCATCTCGTTACGAAAGATTCACGGCGCGGCATTCGGTCGCCGGTCCCCCAAGACTCAAATCACGACAACAACATTCAGGGGGCCGGCGGAGTGATTATAAGATGTAAATAAAATGCATGTTATAGGTCTGCGGCGGAATGTCGCAAGGGGTTCGTGGCGGTCAGTGAGGTCGCGGGCGTCTGCCGGTTTTGACGGTCTTGATGGCTGGCGCGGCCTGCGCGGCTGGCGAGCAGTGTTGCGCGCAGAAGCGGATTGCGACGGTTCTCGACCGTCTGTGCGGAGCGTTTGCGGGTTTGTGCGACGAAAGACAGCCCGGCGCGCAGGAAGCGGATACGTTCGGACGTCAGCGAGGTGATCGCCGAATGGCCTGCGTTGTTACAGACGGTCGGATCGCCGCCATAGCGCAGTGCCGTATTGAGCATGTAATCCGCGTAGATGGCGTCGCCCGGATGACGTGTGGCGACGGCCAGGAAGTGCATGAGCGTATTGCCTTCGAACTGAGGCGCGTTGCAGTCCGGCGTCAGCGCGAGCAACACTTCGGCCGCACCGCAGTACCCGCGCAATGCAAGCCACAGGATGGGCGGGGAGCCGTCCTGATGCGACTGGGCGATATCGACGCCTTGTTGCTTGAGTGTTGCGGCCAGCAACAGCAGCGAAGCATGCGGCAGTAGAGGATCTTGCCCGGCATCGCAGAGCTGTTTGGCTTCGGCCATGAGTGCAGCGCTGACGGTGGGCAACGTTCCGTTCATTTCCTCGGCCGACTTCGGTCTCGGATTGGCGATGACGTGCAAGGCCCTCTCGCGTGCCTGGAGGTTCATCTTCTGACTTAGTCGAACGTATTGCGAGAGGCTGTCCGGAAGCAGTGAGATGGCCTTGATGCCCGAATCGTTGGGCAGGTCGGGATCGCCGCCGTAACGCAGGGCGAGAATGAAGAGGAAGAAGGCCGTGAATGAATAGCCCTTGTGCTGTGTGGCCGAAGCAAGCTGATGCATTAGCGTGTTTCCGCCCCGGTTGGCCGAAGCGGTGTTGCATGTCGCACCCAGTCCGAGCAGGACCTCGGCGGCAGCACAGTAACCATTGAGCGCGAGCAGCATGATCGGCGGTGAGCCGCTGTGGGACGGCGCGGTGAGGCTGGCGCCGAGGGCATGGAGTGTCTTGCCAAGGCGGTAAAGCGATTCATGGGCAACAAGCAAATCGTGCCCCTGCGCGTGAAGGCGGTCGGCCTGCGCCGCCATGGCCGATGCGATGAGCGGCACGCCGCTTGCCGTCACCTGATTGGGGTTCGCGCCGAACTTCAGCAACGATGGCAACCATTGCCAGGCGACGTGGCCGCACAGGTGCGCGAGCGGTAACTGAACGTCGCCGGGCATCTCGGAGATGGGCACGTCGTTGGTGGTGTCCCGTCCGCAGGCGATCAGTACGCGCAAGGCCCGGGCGATCGCTGGCGGTGGTTCCGGGGCAAAGCTGCCGTTCATGATCGCATCGACGAAGAGGGTCGGGTACGCGGATGGGGATGCTGCATATCGCAACCAGAGCTGAAGTCCCTCATCGGACATCAGGAGCGTGGCGTCTTCGGGGGCGAGTCGCGCGTATCGGGAGCGGTCGATGAAGATGCCGGCGTTGTCCAGATCGGAGAGCGTACGACGCCGCTCGGGCGTGCTGAACAGCGATGCCATTGAAAAGGCCAGGCCCGCGGCATCCGCCGGATTGGCGATCAGACAGCTGTCACGTAGCTCACGGCCTGCGACGGTTGCGAGACTCATCAGCGTGTCCCAGGTGGTTTGCGACGAGCAGCGCCCGTCCCGATGCGCGGCGAGAAGGTCGTCGAGCGCGATGTCGGATAGGCGGATCTGCGTGAGGGACGCCTCGACGCGCAGCCCCGTGGCGCACGGCGCGATGGGCGGGGCGAAGCCTGACGCAGGCGTCGGGACTGGGAGCGGGGCGGGAGCCAATGGTGTTAATACGGTCAGGGGCATGGAAGGCATGAAGGCGCGGGCGGTAGTCGCCGGGAAAAAGGTGCTTGAGGCTTGAGGTGTGCGGCGGGCGGTGAGCGCGCCGCCGCGAGGGGGCATGTTCGTCATGAGCATGACGGTGCGCGGCGGCCCAGCGACGTGGTGGCATCGTGGCGTGGCGTCTGGCATGCGCTGCGACAGGCGCGCCGACTCAGCAGAGCGCCTTGATTCGCCGGAAGGCCGTTGCACGCACGGTGCCGACAAACGCATCGTCGACGCGCGCATCAAGCGGTAGCGACGTCGGCAACCATTCCCGCGCCGTATGTCCATTGCCGTTCACACGGGTGAGGTCGCCGCCGTATCGCGATGCGACGATCAGCATGTAATGCGCAAGCCTGGCGTTGTCGCTGTGTGTGGGGTCATCTTGCAGACGCGCCGCATGGGTGAGGTGGTGCATCAGCGTATTGCCGTGGGCATCGGCTGCGTTCGGATCGGCGTCTGACGCGAGCAGTGCTTCGGCGGCACCGCATAGCCCATGGAACGTGAGTAGTGCGACGGCGGGCACGCCACGCCGATTCGGCGCCATCAGATCGCCGCCATGCCGTTTGAGCAGGTTGGCCAGCGCGTGCAGCGACGCATGGGCGTGCATGACATCCTGCCCTCCGTTATGCAGACGCAGTGCTTCGGCGCGCATGGCCGCGACAGTCAGTGGCATGCCGCGCTGGTTACGTTGATTGGCATTGGCTCCGATGTCGAGCAGGCGAGCCAGCCAGTGTGGCGCGACCTGACTGCATAGATGGACGAGCGGGTTGAGCGGGGCGGTCTCGACCATGATGGACGGGGCGGCGTCGGTGTGATCGCGTGCGCTTGCCACCAGAACCCGAAGAATCTTGTCGATGCGTGTGTGGTCGTTAGCGCAGGCTGTGCCGAAGATGTCGGCGCCGTCGAAGACATTCAGATAGCCCGTGGGAGTGGCGGCGTAGCGCAGCCAGAGTCCGAGGCCTTCGTTGCTCCGTAATAGCGCTGTGTGGTCGGGGCGCAAGCTTCTGGCGGGATCGGGGGCGAGAAAGATGCCCGCGTCGGACAGTCGATCCAGGGTGCGATCGCTTTCCGGCATGGTCAGCAACGTCACCATCTCGAGAAACAATGGGCCGTTGCGCGACGCCCGATCGCAGGCGTCTCGCAATTCCCGGCCTGCACAGGTTTGCGCGTTGACAAGCGTGTTCCACATGTCCTGCGGGCGGTAGAACGGCGTGCGTTGGACGTCGAGCAATTCACTTAAAGGCATGGCGGTCAGATGTGCGCTGTCGGCCATCTGGGTCGACGCGGCTGACCCTTCGCTGGTGCTGTGGGCGCAGGTGGTGATGGGCGGGGATCCGGGCATGATGGTTAGGCGCCAGGTGGCGCGTTGCGTTGGAAAGGCCGAATGGTTGCGCATTCGCCAACGCCGCGTTTTGGCATTCACCCCCTGAAGCTATCGAGCACGGACCTGCCATCGGCAGCGAACCACGAACTACAATGCGATATTCATGAATCATCGCTATGTTTTTGGTATGCCGGAGAAAACCCATTCCCCCGCTGCGCCCGTGACCGAATCGTCAACGGCATCGATGCAGACGCAGGACAACGAGGCCGTGATCGCCGCGACGCGCCACTGGCTCACGCGCGCCGTGATCGGACTGAACCTCTGTCCGTTTGCGAAGGCGGTACACGTCAAGGATCAGATTCGTTACGTGGTGAGTGCTGCGCGGGACATGGAGGGGGCGCTACTCGATCTGGAGAGCGAGTTGCAGTGGCTGTCGCAGGCCGATCCGCTGGTCGTCGACACAACGCTGCTGATTCTGCCCGACGCCTTGCTCGACTTTCATGAGTACAACGACGCGCTGTTTTTCGCCGAACGCCTGCTCAAGCAGTTGCATCTCGAAGGCGAACTCCAGATGGCGAGCTTCCATCCGGACTACCAGTTCGAAGGCACGGCGCCGGACGACGTCGAGAACTTCACGAACCGCTCCCCGTATCCGATCCTGCATCTGCTGCGTGAGGCGAGTCTCGACCGCGCTGTGGAGGCTTTCCCCGAAGCCGAGACGATCTACGAACGCAATGAAGCGCTGATGCGCAAGATGGGCGCTGCGGGGTACCACGCGTGGATGGCGCAGCCCGCGGAGGACGAGGACGGCGCGAACGATAACGCCATCGGCGACGATGCGAATGACGGCAAGCGATGACGAAGGATCAGGCGAGGCCGGGGATAGGATAGTTTCAGGCGTGTGATACACCGAAGCGGGCATCGCTCCCATTCCAGGAGAAGGGGGAGGCACGCCGACCCGGCAGCACGGGCGAGAATGCGACACCTCTCTCCGGAACCGGATTCCCGGACGACAAAAACAAAAAAGCCGCACGACAGATTCGGGCGGCTTTTTTGCTGACTGCTTAGGACTTCGTCTTGCTTGCATCACCAAGGACTCTGACGAGTCGCTGGTGCCGGAGAGAGGAATCGAACCCCCGACCTTCTCATTACGAATGAGCTGCTCTACCGACTGAGCTACTCCGGCGCTGCGAAGAAGTGAGATATTAGCAGGTTTTCCGGATTTGTCACTACCTTTTTTCAAGATTTTTTGTGATGCTTGCGTGCATCACGCGTAAATCATTGAAATTCCAGAGATCCTGCGCTTTCATCGTCGCGAGATTTTTTGCCGTTAGGCCAGACTGCGACGACGACCTTCTCGACTTACTTCGCGCCGGCTTCGAGGTGATAGCCGGTCACGCGTTCGACCTCGTTCTTCGAGCCGAGGAACACCGCCACGCGCTCATGCAACTTCTGCGGCTGGATGTCCAGAATGCGCTGCGTGCCGTTCGTGGCGGCGCCGCCGGCCTGCTCCACGAGGAAGCTCATCGGGTTGGCTTCGTACATGATGCGCAGCTTGCCCGGCTTGTCCGGATCGCGCTTGTCGGCCGGGTACATGAACACGCCGCCGCGCGTCAGAATGCGATGCACGTCTGCCACCATCGACGCAATCCAGCGCATGTTGAAGTCCTTGCCGCGCACGCCTTCCTTGCCTTGCAGCAGCTCGCCGATGTAACGCTGCACCGGCGGATACCAGTGGCGCTCGTTCGACATGTTGATCGCGAATTCCTTGGTGTCTTCCGGAATGCGCATGCCTTCCTGCGTGAGCACCCACGATCCCATTTCGCGGTCCAGCGTGAAGCAGTTCACGCCATGTCCCGTCGTGAGCACGAGCACCGTTTGCGGACCGTACACCGCATAACCGGCCGCGACCTGTTGCGTACCCGGTTGCAGGAAGTCCTTTTCGGTCGGGTCCGTCACGCCGTCCGGGCAACGCAACACCGAGAAGATCGTGCCGATCGACACGTTAACGTCGATGTTCGACGAGCCATCGAGCGGATCGAACATCAGCAGGTATTCGCCCTGCGGGTAGCGGTTCGGAATGTGGAAGACGTCTTCCATCTCTTCCGATGCCATGGCCGCCAGATGGCCGCCCCATTCGTTCGCTTCGAGCATGATCTCGTTCGAGATCACGTCGAGCTTCTTCTGCACTTCGCCCTGCACGTTTTCGCTGCCGGCGCTGCCCAGCACGCCGCCGAGCGCGCCCTTGGACACGGCATGGCTGATGGACTTGCACGCGCGTGCGACGACTTCGATCAGCAGACGCAACTCGGCGGGAATGTTGTTGTATTCCCGCTGCTGTTCGATGAGATATTGGGTAAGGGTCTTGCGCCGCATGTGGGCCTCCGGAAAAGCGTACCGATTCGAGATGGACGCAATTTTACTCGTAAAGCGACACTGCCCCCGCGAAAAATCCTTGGGGGCAGTGCGGTATCGGACGGGCGCGGTGCGCATCTCGGAAATATCCGAGACCGTAGCCGCACGGGACGATCAGTCGAGTCCGTCGAACAGCGCGTCGTCCGGACCGATGTGCGACGGCGAGCGCCATGCGGCGTCACGCATGCTGTGCTGGACTTGCTTGTCCACGCCGAGCAGGATCGCGAAGATCGCCATACGCACCGGAATGCCGTTGTCCGTCTGACGGAAGATCGCCAGACGCGGATCATGATTCAGATCGGTCGACAGATCGTTCGCACCCGGACGGCTGTCGCGCGGCAGCGGGTGCATGATGATGGTGCGGCTGTCGCAGTACTGGTTGATCAGCGCTTCGTTGATCTGGAAGTCCGGCGTGTAGCCCTCGATCGCTTCGTCGGCGAAGCGCTCTTTCTGAATGCGCGTCGCGTAGACCACGTCGGCGCCGGCCAGATCGGCGAGCGAATTGCTCTGCACGATCACGTGGCCGTTCTGCGAAATCTGATCGAGAATGTACGTCGGCATTTCGAGCGACGGCGGCGAGATCAGCGTGAACTTCAGGCCGCGATACAGCGCGAGCAGCTTGATCAGCGAGTGCACCGTGCGGCCGTAGCGCAGGTCGCCGACCATCGCCACGTGCGCGCCGTCGACCAGCTTGCCCAGACGCGAAAACTCGCGGCCGATCGTGTACAGATCGAGAATGGCCTGGCTCGGGTGTTCGCCCGGGCCGTCGCCGCCGTTGATGACGGGGATGTTCGTGGCGCGAGCGAATTCGGCGACCGACCCCTTTTCCGGGTGGCGCACGACGAGCGCGTCGACATAGCCGCTCATCACGCGGCTCGTGTCGTAGATCGATTCGCCCTTGGCCATCGACGAGAACGTGAAGCCGGTCGTGTCGCACACCGAGCCGCCGAGGCGGCAGAAGGCGGAGCCGAAGCTCACGCGGGTGCGGGTGCTGGCTTCGAAGAACAGATTGCCGAGCACGGCGCCTTCGAGCACGCGGGAAATCTTCTGACGGCGCGCGATCGGTTGCATGATGTCGGCGACGTGGAACAATTCTTCGAGCGAGTCACGCGAGAACTGGTCGACGGAGATCAGGTGCGGCTTGCCGTCGAGGCCCATGCGTTCGCGCAACGGCTTGTGTGCGCTTTGCGTAGATTCTGCGGACGGGGCTTCGCGACCGAGGATTTCGCCGACGAATTTCTCCACGATGCTCGGCATCGTGCGATATTCGCTCGAATCCTCCGGCAGCAGCCAGGTGTCGAGGGCGCGCCGGCGAACGCCGATGCGCTCGGCGAAGGTGTCGCGGGTCATGTTCAGGCGACGCATCGCGTCGCGCAGGAAAGTCTGCTGTGCACTCATGGTCGGGTCGGCAGGTCTGTGTACGCGATGCGTATAATAGGCGTCGATTCGTTGTTTGTCCAGCAAAAGACGTGCCCCTCGCGGGGCCGCGCCAGCCGGGCGTTTCCGGCATTTCCGGTGTATTGCCGTACGGGTATGGAAAACCTTCTCCGCAAGCTTGACCTCACTTCTTTGCGTCTTTTCGTGGCTGTCTGCCAGGAGCGGAGCATGGCGCGCGCCGCCGAGCGCGAATTCATCGCGCCGTCGGCCATCAGCCGTCGCATTGCCGACATCGAAGCCATCGTCGGACTCCCCCTCATCCAGCGTCATCAGCGCGGCATTACCGTCACGCCGGTCGGCGAGACGGTGCGCCGTTATGCCGAACGTATTTTAGGCACGATCGAATCGCTGGGCGCCGAGTTGTCCCAATTTCACGAGGGCGCCCGTGGCAGCGTGCGGATTGCGGCGAACCTGTCGGCCATCGTGCAGTTCCTGCCCGAGGATCTGGCCGCCTTCGGGCGAGTGTTCTCCGCCGTGGATGTCGAACTCGACGAGCAGCACAGCAACGAAGTGCTCCAGCGCGTGGCCGAGCGGGCCGTGGATGTGGGCATCTGCAACACCGTCGAAGGGATCGAAGCCTTCACGATGGTGCCGTACCGTCGTGACCGGCTTGCGGTGATTCTGCCCGCAGGGCATCCGCTGGCCGCGCGCACCGGCGAGATTCCGTTCTCGGCCTGTGTCGGGGAGACGCTGGTGGGCCTTCAGGGCAACAGTGCACTCACGCAGATGTTGCGGCAGCAGGCGAGCGCAGCGGGAGAACAGTTGCGCATCAAGATTCGTGTGTCCAGTCTCGACGCCCTTTGCCGCATGGCGCATGCCGGGCTGGGCATCGCCATCGCGCCCGAGCAGGTCGGGCAGTTGTATGTCGGCAAGCTCGATATCGTCGTGCGTCCGCTCACCGACGAGTGGGCGCACCGGCAACTGTGGCTCGTCTTCCCCTCGCGCGAGCAACTGAGTGCGACGGCGTCTGCGGTCGTGAATTTCCTCGCCCAGGGACAGCAGGGACAGCAAGGTCAGGCACACGGCGCGCCCGACGCTCCCCGCGCGCCTGCCTCGCCTCGTCCGGCCGACGGCTGAGCCATCCCCGCGTGCCTGCCCCGCCTCGTCCGGCCGACGGCCGAGCCATCCCCGCGCGCGGGCGGCGCACGGCAACGTCCTGAGCGCGTGCCTCGCGCACATGCCTTCACGTCCGCCCTTCGCAATCGATCACGCCCGGCTTGCCGAGACGGCACGGCAGGGCGATGACGCGGCCGCTATGCTGTCTTCCGGAGGTAATGCCGCATGGAAGACACCATTCGTTTCGACGGCCGCGTGCTGTTTCTGTCCGACGACCCGGCCATCGTGCGCCGTCAGTTGTCGGGCGAGTCCATCGCGCGTGCGCAAGCCGGTGCGCTGCGCGACAACGTTTCGACGGATGAAATCACGCCGGTGACCGTCATGCTCACGTATGACGAGCGACTTGGCCGCTACCCCTACGTTGGTTTCAAAGCGGGAAACGAGATGCCCATCGGCGAGCACGACGTGCGTCGCGGTGGCTTTCAGGTCACCGTAGCGGGCAAGCGATATGGCAAGGGATCGTCGCGTGAATCGAGCCCGCTCGCGGAGTTGTCGGCGGGCATCCGGCTGATCGTCGCCGAGAGCTTCGAGCGCATCTATCAGCAGAACTGCGACAACATCGGCATTCTGACGACGACCGACTTCGGTGTGCTCGACCGTATTCTTGCCGGCGAGTCCATTCCGATCACCGAATTTCTCAAGGGGCGCGACGCCCTCACGCAGCAAATCATCCGCAGCGGCGGTCTGCTCGCCTACAGCAAGTTCGCCGAGTGGCCTGCACCGTTGGCCCCCGTCGAGGCAGCCGATGCCACGCCCCGTACGCTCGTCGAGAAGATCATGGCGCGGCGTCTGCATCCTGCCACGCCGGGCACAGCGCATGGCGACGGCGTATTCCTGCGTGTCGACTGGCGCTTCTCGCACGATTACTTCACCGGGATGTGCGCTCATCTGATGCATCGCGCGTTCGGCGAGCCGGCGGCGCTGCATGATCCCGCCCGCATCATCGCGTTTCAGGACCATCTGGTGCTCGCGGCGCAGAGCTTTCCGCACGTCTCGCATGGCTTGTTGCCGGGCGTGGCCAATCTGACGAGCGGCCATCGCGAATTCGTCGCGCGCTATCCCGTGCTGGCGCATGGGCAACTGACGCAGGACGGTGAGCCGGGCGCGGCCGGTGCCGACGGCATCTGCCACGCACTGATGGCCGAGCGCTATGCGTTACCGGGGCAGATCGTGATCGGCACCGACTCGCACACGCCGCACGCGGGCGCGCTGGGCTGCCTCGCGTTCGGCGCGGGCGCCACGGACATCGCGAACAGTTGGGTGACGGGCTACGTGCGCTGCAAGGTGCCGCAGACGCTGCGCATCGAGGTCGACGGCCGACTCGCGCCGGGCGTCACCGCCAAGGACGTCGTGCTGCATCTGCTGCGTCTCGACGCGATTCGCAGCGGCGACGCCATCGGCCTCGTCTTCGAATATGCGGGCAGCGCCGTGCGGGCCATGTCGGTCGACGAGCGCGCCACGCTGACCAATATGGTGGCGGAGTTGGGCGGCTTCACCGGCATCGTCGAACCCGACGAGAAGACGGTGGCGTTCCTCAAGGCGCGGCGCGGCATCGATTTCGCGCTGGAACCGTGGATGACGAGCGACCCCGGCGCGCGCTATCGCGACGTGATTCGCGTCGACGCCGCGTCGCTCACGCCCATGCTGGCGCGTCCCGGCGATCCGGGCAACGGCGTTGCGCTCGCGGAGCTCGACGCGCCGGTGGCCATCGACATTGCCTACGGCGGTTCCTGCACGGCGGGCAAGCGCGACGACTTCGACGCCTATCACGACGTGCTCGCCTGGGGCGTCGCGAAGGGCCTTCGTGTTGCGCAAGGCCGCTCGCTGTTCCTGCAATTCGGCACGATGGACGTGCATGCCTACTGCGAGGCGCAGGGGTATCTGAAGACGTTCGAGGCGGCGGGCGTCACGCTCATCTCGCCGGGATGCGGCGCATGCGCGAACTGCGGGCCGGGACAATCGACGTCGGCCGATCAGGTCACGATCAGCGCCATCAACCGCAATTTCCCCGGACGCTCGGGGCCGGGCAGTGTGTGGCTCGCGAGTCCTTACACGGTCGCGGCGAGCGCGCTTGCCGGGCGCATCGTCAGCTTCGATGAATTGAAGGCGACGGTGGCGTCGTAGCGCAGCATCGGGTTTCGACAGGCGCGACGCATGCCGCCGGTCCCGTGCAATCCGTGAGGATGTGCTGCCGGTCGCGAGTGTTGTGGCGCACTGTGCTGTTGTTGGTGAACATCGCAATTTTTCGTAGTACGTGGCAAAGGTGACTGGCGCGGCGCTATTCGTGGCACAATTTCGGCCTCGCGCCTGTCGATTCATGGTGTATCCGACGTCCGGAGAGACGTCGGTCAGTGAGCAGTTCGGCCATGACCGAACAGGCCCGGAGACGATTTTCATGCCATCCCCCGACGTATCGATGCCTTCCATGCCCCACGCCGCGCAAGCAACGACTGCGGCCACCCGCCTCACCGCAGGCGACATTTCCGCCCGACTCGACCGATTGCCCCCCACCCGCACTGTCTGGAAGCTGGTGGTGTTGCTCAGTCTCGGTTTCTTCTTCGAACTCTACGATCTGCTCTATACCGGCTACATTGCGCCGGGCCTCGTGAAGAGCGGCATTCTGACGCCCACGACGCCGGGCCTGTTCGGCACCACCGGCGTGGCGAGTTTCATCGCCGCGCTATTCTCGGGGCTGTTCATCGGCACCATCGCGTGCGGTTTTCTCGCCGATCGTTTCGGACGCCGCGCCGTGTTCACGGGCTCGCTGCTCTGGTACACGGTCGCCAACGTCATCATGGCGTTTCAGGAGACGGCCACGGGCGTGAACTTCTGGCGCTTCGTCGTGGGGCTGGGCATCGGTGTCGAACTCGTGACGATCGGCACGTACATTGCCGAACTCGTCCCGAAGCAGATTCGCGGCCGTGCGTTCGCGTGCGAGCAGGCGGTCGGCTTCACGGCGGTGCCGGTTGTCGCGTTGCTCTCCTACTGGCTCGTGCCTCGTGAGTTGTTCGGTCTGGAAGGCTGGCGCTGGGTCGTGCTCATCGGTGCACACGGCGCTGTGTTCGTCTGGTGGATTCGCCGCGCGTTGCCGGAAAGCCCGCGCTGGCTCGCCCAGAAGGGGCGTCTCGACGAAGCCGAGCGCGTACTCTCGGCGCTCGAAGCGAGTGTCGAGCGCGAATACGGCAAGCCGCTGCCGCCGCCGGGCGCGCCCGAGCCGGTCGCACCCAAGAGCGCATTTCGCGACATGTGGGTGCCGCCGTATCGCAAGCGCGCGATCATGATGATTCTCTTCAACATCTTCCAGACGGTGGGCTTTTACGGCTTCGCCAACTGGGTGCCGACGCTGCTCATCAAGCAGGGCATCACGGTGACGACGAGTCTCGCCTATTCGAGCGTGATTGCGCTCGCGGCGCCGGTCGGGCCGCTGATCGGGCTGTGGATGGCCGACAAGGTCGAGCGCAAGCACGCCATCGTGTGGACAGCCGGTATCGGCATCGTGTGCGGGATGGTGTTCTCGCAAGTCACCTCGTCGGTCCTGTTGATTGCGATGGGTATCGGTCTCACGCTCGCGAACAACATCATGTCGTACAGCTATCACGCCTATCAGACGGAACTGTTCCCCACGGGCATTCGTGCGCGCGCGGTGGGCTTCGTCTATTCGTGGAGCCGCTTCTCGGCCATTTTCACGGCGTTTCTGATTGCATCGGTATTGCGCAATTTCGGCGTGACGGGCGTGTTCGCCTTCATCTCGTGCGCCATGCTGATCGTGATGCTCTCCATCGGTCTGATGGGGCCGCGCACCCGGGATATCGCGCTCGAGAAGATTTCGCAATAGTTGGTTAAGCTGGAGACTTGCGAAAGCTTTCGAGGGCTTTCGAGCCCTCCCGGAGATTCCCATCATGGCGGACTTGCAGACTGAAGCGGCCTATGAGGCCAATGCCCGGCGTTATGGCGAGGAGTGGCTCAACCAGCCGCCGCCCGACGACATGTACGCATTGCTCGTGCGGCATTTCGTCCCGGGCGGGCGGACCATCGATGTTGGGTGCGGTAACGGGCGCGACGCCGCGTGGCTCTCGCAAGAGGGGTTCGACGTCACCGGTTACGACGCATCGCCCGCACTGGTGGCACTGGCGCGCGAATCCTTCCCCTGGGTGACGTTTCACCTCGACCGCTTGCCGATGCTCGACACCGTAATGGCGCAGTTCGACAACGTGCTGTGCGAGACGGTGCTGATGCATCTGCCCGCCGACGAAGTCGCGCAGGCCGCGGACCGCCTCTGGACGCTCGTGCGCCCGGGCGGCGTGCTGTACGTGTCGTGGCGCGTGACCGAGGGCGCCGATCACCGGCACGAAGATGGTCGTCTCTACAGCGCCTTCGAGCCAGCCGTCGTGCGCGCCGCGTTGCATGACGGCATTGTGTTGCACGAAGAAGACGTCACAAGTGCCAGCTCCGGCAAGCGCGTGTGCCGGATCATCGTGCGACGGCCTGCCTGACGAGCGCTGCCCGGTCGACGTCATTCGCCATCCCGGGCCAGACCGGGCGGGCGCGGATGGCTGAATCACTCCCCGATACGGACACGCATCGGCGGCGCTTTTCATCATGGACGCAGCATTCGGGACGGCGCACCTGTCAGGGTTGACAGGTGCGCAAATGCATTTGGTTGACTAGACTCCGCTGCAAATAGCACGCACACGATCAATCACAAGCAAGCGGCGTGCCTTATGCGAGTTGCGATGCAGTGGTGGGAGCATTGGCAAGGCGGGAAAGCGCGCTCGCGGCAACGACTCAGGTTTGTAGAGCAGAAGTCGGGAGGTAGCGCATGGAAGAGTTCGTTCTACTTTCGCGCGGTGATCTCGTGCCGCCAGTTTCCGTCGACACTCGTTATCCACGCGTCACGATCGATGAGCAGGGCGCACCGGAACGCGGGGCGTTGCATTACGACGGGTGTATGCGCGCGTGGTGCTACGACGGCGAGGAGAAGAAGCGTTTTTTGCCCGTCGACGTCAAGCTCGAAGCGATCGACGGCTCACCGTTCTGGTGGAGCGTGCGCGGGGAAGTCCGTTCGCCCGTCGCGTCTCATGCCGCCTTCGACGAGGCGCTGCGCCTGACATTTCGCTCAAGTCTGCTCAACGGGACTTACGAGGTGGAGAGCCCGCCGGATGCGCGCGTCATGATGATCTATCAACTGACGTTTCGCGATCCGCCGCACTATCCGGGGCAGGACGTGCATCTGACCATCAGCGCCATGAGCGGCAAGGTCACGCTGTGCAACGATCCCGTAAACCACCTGATGGCAGGGGCGTTCGACGAGGTTGTCATTCCGGTGCCGGCGCTGCGGCCGTTGATTGGCGTCGGGCCGCGCTGGCCCTACAAGCTTTACGTCAGATGCGGATACTTCGAAGTCATGCAGCCGTGAAGATGGGTGTCGTCACGGCTGCATGACCGGCTCTCCGGAAAGCGGCGGGTCTGACGATCTGCGATCAGGCGAGCGCCTTCTCGACGATCTCGCGCACGTCCTTTGACAGTGCCGTGTGCTTCGCCACTTGCTCCAGCGCTTCACGCATGCGCTCGCGCAGCGCCGGCGTGTACTTGCGCCAGCGATCGAGCACGCGTGCCAGACGCGCCGCGACTTGCGGATTGAGCGCGTCGAGCGTGAGGACCTGCTCGGCCCAGAACTGGTAACCCGAGCCGTCTGCGGCGTGGAACTGCGCGGGATTGCCGCTACAGAAGCTGAAAATCAGCGAGCGCGCGCGATTCGGGTTCTTCAGCGTGAATGCCGGATGACGCATCAGCGCGCGTACCGCATCGATCACGCAATGGCTGCCGTCACCGCGTTGCATCGCTTGCAGGGCAAACCACTTGTCGATGGCGAGCGGCTCGTTCTCGAAGCGCTGATAGAAGTCGACCAGCGCATCGGCGGCATGATTCTGACCGTGCGCCGCATCGCCTTCACGCGCTGCGCCGCCACGCTGCACGAGCGCCGTGAGCGCTGCGAAACGGTCGGTCATGTTGTCGGCGGTGTCGTATTGCGTATGCGCCGTTTGTGCGATGCCGGCGTCAGACAACTCCATCAGGTACGACAGGGCAAGGTTCTTCAGCGCCCGCTCGCCGCTCGATGCGGCGTCCGGCTGGTACGGGCCCGGCACGCGATGGTTGTGATATGCCGCGAGCCACTCGGTGTGCAACGACGCCGCCAGACGCTGGCGCAGATATTGACGTGCGGCATGAATCGCCGCCGGGTCGATCTCCGTCGTCTGTTCGCCGAGATACGACTCAGCCGGCAGCGTGAGCGCCTGCGCACGGAAGGCCGGATCGAGCGTTTCGTCGCGCAGCACTTGCCGGAAAGCTTCGAGCACGTAGCTGTCCACGCTCGGCAACTGGCCCATCTGAATCGATTCGACGAGCGCGAGCAACTGACGCGTGGCCAGTCGCTGACCTGCCTCCCAGCGGTTGAACGGGTCGCTGTCGTGCGCCATCAGGAAGGCGAGTTCGTCGATGGTGTATTCGTGTTCGACGATGACCGGTGCCGAGAAGCCGCGCAGCAGCGAGGGCATGGGCGAGTGCTCCACGTCGACGAAGGTGAAGCTCTGACGCTCCTGCGTGAAGTCGAGCACGCGCGTGGTCGACGCCGGTGCGTCGGCGGCTTCGCCTTGCAGGCGCAGCACCATGTCGCGTCCGTCGCGATCGAGCAGGCCGACAGCGAACGGAATATGGAACGGTTGCTTGACGAGCGTTTCGTCCTGTAATTCGACGCCGACCTTCGGGCAGCGCTGCGTGAGCGTGAGCGTGTAGGTGCGCGCCGATTCGTCGTATGCGGCATCGACCGTCACACGCGGGGTGCCGGCCTGGCTGTACCAGCGGCCAAACTGCGTGAGGTCGCGACCGTTGGCGTCTGCCATGGCGGCGCGGAAGTCATCGCAGGTCACGGCCTGACCGTCATGGCGCTCGAAATACAGGTCCATGCCGCGACGGAAGCCGTCCCGGCCGAGCAGCGTCTGATACATGCGCACGACTTCGGCGCCTTTCTCGTAGACGGTGACCGTATAGAAGTTGTTGATTTCGACGTAGCTCTCGGGGCGCACCGGATGCGCCATCGGACCGGCGTCTTCAGGGAACTGCGCCTGACGCAGCACGCGCACGTCGTCGATGCGCTTGACGGCGCGGCCCGACTCGGAGCCCATCATGTCGGCGGAGAATTCCTGATCACGGAACACCGTCAGGCCTTCCTTCAGGCTCAACTGGAACCAGTCGCGGCAGGTCACGCGGTTGCCGGTCCAGTTGTGGAAGTACTCGTGGCCCACGACCGCTTCGATGTTGCCGAAGTCGTCGTCGGTGGCCGTGGCGGCATCCGCCAGCACGTACTTCGTGTTGAAGATGTTCAGGCCCTTGTTCTCCATCGCGCCCATGTTGAAGTCGCTCACGGCGACGATCATGAAGCGATCGAGATCGAGCACGCGGCCGAAGCGCTCCTCGTCCCAGCGGATCGAGTTGATGAGCGAGTGCATGGCATGCTCGGTCTTCTCCAGATCCTGCGGCTGCACCCACACCTGAAGCAGCTTCTCGCGGCCGTCGCCGGCCACGATGCGTTCTTCACGGCACACCAGACGGCCCGCAACGAGCGCGAACAGATAGCTGGGCTTCTTGAACGGGTCGTCCCACACGGCGAAATGGCGACCGTCGGGCAGGTCGCCCTTGTCGATCAGATTGCCGTTGGCCAGCAGCACCGGATACGCTTCGCGCTCGGCGCGCAGCGTGACGGTGTACGTCGCCATGACATCGGGACGATCAAGGAAGTAGGTGATCTTGCGAAAGCCTTCGGCCTCGCACTGGGTGAAGAAGTTGCCGCCGGAGACGTACAGCCCCATGAGCGACGTGTTCTCCTGCGGGCGGCAGCGGGTCACGAGCGTGAGCTCGAACGCTTGCGGCGGCGCCTGCACGGTGAGCGTCTCGTCGCCGGTGCGGTAGCCGGACCACGGCTTGCCGTCGATTTCGAGGCTGACCAGTTGCAGCCCTTGCCCCACGAGTTCAAGGTCGCCGCCTGCGCCGACCGGGTTGCGGTGCAAGCGCAATCGGCTGGTCACGGTGGTCACATCGGGGGCGAGATCGAAGTCGAGTTGGACGGTGTCGATTAGATACGCTGGCGGCGTATAGTCGGAACGTTGGATGACACCTGCGAGGTCGGTTCTGAGCATGGACGGTAATGTGCGGACGGCCAAGGATTCACAAATTGTAACGGAGTGGCGCAACCTTGGCGTCCAAGCCCCAAATTTGCTGAATTTTCGTTCAACGCTTCCGTCAAATGACTCGGATGTGCGCGAGGCGCCGTCCTATGCTTAAATCGTCGCAGGTTACCGGCCATGGAAGGGCATTTGCCGCACGCCCGGCCGGTCTTGGATTAACTCGGGAGCTGTGAATCATGTGGAAACGATGGGGAATGGCGACGTTGGCCGTCGCCAGCGTCTTGCTGTCCGGATGCGCCAGCACGGTCACCAGTCAGGTCACCGCGTTCGGCGATTCGCCGGGTTTCGACGGGCCGCGCACTTACGCGCTCACGCGCACGCCCGAGCAGCAGAACAATCAGGAACACGCCACCTACGAGCAGTGGTTGCGCACGCGTCTGTCGGGGGATGGTTTCAGTGAGCAAAGTGCGTCGAGTGCGCACTATCTGGTCGGCATGACCTACGGTATTCAGCAGCAGGTGATGCGCGTGACGGAACCGGCCTACGATCCGATGTTCGCGCCCGGCCCCTGGGGGCCGTGGGGACGTCCGTGGGGCTGGTACGGCTATCCCTACGGGGCGCCGCCTGCCTATGTCCAGCGCGATTATCCCTACGCGCTTGCCGGTTTGCAGTTGCGTTTCACCGACCGCGCCAGCGGCAAGGAGGTGTACCGCGTGCAGGCCGATACGAGCGACGCCGGCACCTCGATGGCTTCCGCGATGCCTTTCCTGATCGACGCGGCACTCAAGCAGTTGCCGTTCCCGAGCGGACGCACGGTCAGCGTGCAGCAGCAGGTCGGGAAGTAAGACGGCATGCGCCGGCGGTGACGTCAGCCGACACCCGGCGGCGGAACCCCCGGCAACGGATCCGGGCAATGCAACAAAAGCGCCGGAGTCAATGCCCGCGTCTGACGACGCATGGCCTGGCTCCGGCGTTTTGCATTACTGCATCAGCGTAATCACGCCGAGCACCAGGAAGATGATGGCGGCCACGGCGTGCACCGCGCGCGTGGGCAGACGTCCCGAGAACTTGTGACCGACGAGCACGGCGGGCACGTTGGCGAGCATCATGCCGAGCGTCGTGCCGGCCACCACGCCGAAGAAATCCTGATAGCGCGCCGCGAGCATGACCGTGGCGATCTGCGTCTTGTCGCCCATCTCGGCAATGAAGAACGTGATGACGGTCGACACGAACACCCCGAACTTGCGGCGGGTGTTGGATTCCTCGTCATCGAGCTTGTCGGGCACGAGAATCCAGATCGCCATGCCGATGAACGATGCGACGACCGCCCATTTCATGATGGCGGGGCTGATCGCGCTCGACAGCCATTCCCCGACAGCGCCGGCGAAGCCGTGGTTCACGAGCGTGGCGACGAAAATGCCGAGAATGATCGGTACGGGCTTCTTGAAGCGCGCGGCGAGCACGAGGGACAGCAGTTGGGTTTTATCGCCGATTTCGGCAAGCGCGACCACACCGGTCGATACGAGGAATGGGGACACCTTATTTTTCTCCGCCGGGCCGTGTAATTGCGAGCCAATGACAATGCATCCCGGCCCGGGTGGCGGAAGCATCGTCATCGGTCTCGCCAGGCCCGAGGGCTGCGCACGCCATAGCCGGAACCGGCCAAGTTTGTTGACGTACGCCCCTGCCGAAGACAGATGTCTATGACAGGGCGGCTACTCCCCAATGAATCGGGGCGGATTATAGCATCCGCTCGTTGATGTGCAAAATGCAAAAAAAGGGCGGCCGAAGCCGCCCAAGGAGATCCCCGGCCGCATGCCCCTTGCGCGCGGCCGGCGACTGCGGGGAAACGTTCGCCGCGCCAAGGCAGCGGCGGCTGTTTCCTCGCAAAGACAGCTGTCGTGTCGTCATCCCTACGCCCGGCAACGAGGCGTCATCTCACTGCTCAGTGCGCCGCGCGGCGATGCACCGGCTTGCCTGCCGCGTAGGTCGTGGCGATGGCACGGTCGTCGCCCAGCATCGCGAACGCGAAGAGCAGCTCCTCCAGCGATTCAGCCAGTGCGGTACGACGCGCGAGCAGCGGCGTGGCCTTCGGATCGAGCACCACGAAGTCGGCTTCTGCGCCCACGGCCAGCGTGCCGATCGTGCCGTGCAGGTCCAGCGCGTGCGCCGCGCCCTCGGTGGCGAGATAGAACATGCGTTCGGCGCAGAGGTGATAACCCGACAGACGCGCCACCTTGTGCGCCTCGTTCATCGTCTGCAACATCGAGAAGGTCGAGCCGCCGCCAACGTCCGTGGCGAGCGTGACCGGCATGCGCGTCGCTTCGGCGGCGGCGAAGTCGAACAGCCCGCTGCCGAGGAACTGGTTCGATGTGGGGCAATGCGCGGCGACGGTGCCCGTCTCGAACATGCGTCGGCGATCGTGCTCGTCGAGCCAGATGCAGTGCCCGTACACGGCGCGCTTGCGCAGCAGCTTGTAATGGTCGTAGACGTCGAGATAGCTGCGATGCCCCGGAAACAGCGAGCGCACCCATTCGACCTCGTCGGTGTTCTCCGCAACGTGGCTCTGGATGAACACGTCCTGATACTGCTCGGCGAGTTCGCCGCACACGCCGAGCTGGGCTTCGGTCGACGTCGGTGCGAAGCGCGGCGTGAGCGCGTAGAGCTGACGTCCCTTGTTATGCCAGCGCTGGATCAGCGTCTCGCTGTCGCGCGCGCCGCTCTCGGCCGTGTCGCGCAGGAAGTCCGGGCAGTTGCGATCCATCATCACCTTGCCCGCGATCATGCGCAGATTGCGCGAGTCGCTTTCCTTGAAGAAGGCATCGGCCGAACCCGGGTGCACGGTGCAGTACACCAGCGCGCTCGTGGTGCCGCCGCGCAGCAGTTCGTCGAGGAAGAACTGGGCGACGTCGGCCGCGTATTCCGGGTTCTCGAAGCGGCGCTCGGTCGGGAACGTGTACTTCTCCAGCCACGGCAGCAGGCCCGGCGCGGGCGACGCGATCATATCCGTTTGCGGATAGTGGATGTGCGTGTCGATGAAGCCCGGGGTGATGACCTTGCCGCGCAGGTCTTCGATGGGCGTGCCCGCCGGGAGCGTCGGCGCCACCTTGGCATAGTCGCCTACGGCGGTGATGCGGCCGTTGGCGAACGCGACGATGCCGTCCGTGTGATGCACGGTGCCGGGCGTGCCGTCGAGATAGGCGCGCGCGGGATCGTGGGTGAAGTAGACCAGTTGGGCACGCACGGCGCGAAGCTCGCCGGCGGCCGTCGTGGTGGGGTTTGCGGTGGACATGAGTGGGGTCCTTCTGTCTTTACATTTGCGTGAGCAGCAGCACGGCCAGCGCTGCCACGACCCACATCGCGGGCTTGATCTCCTTCACGCGTCCCGTGAACAGCTTGAGAACGACGAAGGCGAGGAAGCTGTAGGCGATGCCGTCGGTGATCGAATACGAAATCGGAATCATCACGAGCGCGATGAAACTCGGGATGGCTTCATCCATGCGATGCCACTCGATGCGCGCGACCGACTCCATCATAAACACACCGACGAGGATCAGCGCCGGGGCGGTAGCGATGGCCGGCACGAGCGAGAGCATCGGCGAGAGGAACAGGAACGGCAGGAACAGCAACGCGCACACCACGGCGGTCAGGCCGGTGCGGCCGCCCTGGGCGATACCGGCAGCCGATTCTATGTAGGCGTTCGCCGGGCTCGTGCCGAGCGGGCCGGAGATGAGCACCGAGAACGAGTCGACGATCATCGCCTGACGCATGTTGCGCGGATTGCCGTCGCGATCCTTCATGTTGCCGGCTTCGGCAATGCTCATGAAGGTCGAGAGGGTATCAAAGAACGCCGTGAAGAGCATCACGAAGATGAACGGCAGGTAAGCCACCTTGAGCGCGCCCATCAGATCCAGTTGACCGATGCCCGAGAAGTCCGGCGCGGCGAAGAATCCCTGGAAGTTCACCAGCGTGGCCGTGGCGATTTCCTTGGGGAAGTAGCCGCTGCCGTCGCCCCAGAGACGCCCGATGGGCACGGCCATGAGCGTGGTGACGACGATACCGATCATCAGCGCGCCGTTCACGCGACGTGCGACGAGCACGGTCGTGAGCGCAAGCCCGATAAGGAACGTGACAGTCGGCGGCGACAGATGCGCGAGACGCACGACCGTGACCGGATCGCTCACCACGAGCTTGGCGTTGACCAGTCCGATCACGGTGATGAACAGCCCGATGCCGCACGAGATGGCGTAACGCAGGTTCGCGGGAATCGCTTCGACGACGAAGCGTCGCACGTTCAGCGCGGCGAGCAAGGCGAACAGAATGCCCGACCAGAACACGCAGCCCAGTGCGGTCTGCCACGGCATGCCGACGCCATGCACCATCGTGAACGCAAACAGCGCGTTCAGACCCATGCCCGGCGCGACGAGCACCGGATTGCGCGCGTACAGCCCCATCGCGCAACTGCCGAAGAAGCTGATGAGCACCGTGGCGGTCAGTGCCGCCGGGAAGGCCATGCCGGTCTTGGACAGGATGGCCGGATTCACGACGATGATGTACATCGCCGCGAGGAAAGTCGTGATACCCGCTATCACTTCGGTGCGGAACGTGGAGCCGAGCGCCGTGATACCGAAATAACGATCGAGTGGGGATGCCGGTTGCGCGCCCGCCACGCGCGTGCCGTCGTTCGTCGCAGTCGTTGCCGCCGGCGCCTTGTCGATGGCGGCATCGAGTGCGACGTCAAGCGTATGACTCGCCGGGGGGCTGAGCGATGAGTCCATGGGGTGTTGTCTCCGATATGTTCTATGTGGAGTGCGCCTCGCGCCGGGGGTGTGGGGGCACCTTTGGCACGTATCAGGGCACGCTCGAAAAATAGCATCGGGCCCCGGTGAAAATATTCCTCATGCGGAATGTTCCACATCATCGGCAGGTAATGTGGCGACGCGCGCGGTGCGGCCATTACGGCTATTACGACCATTACGGATCGCGCGCACTTAAAAAAACGCCCGAATGATTCGGGCGTTTGACTGGCGGAATGGTTAGCGGTGGCGGTTTATGCCGTGTGCGCTGCGCGGAATTGCTCAAGTTCACCGACCAGACGGCGCTTCTCGCTGTCATCGATGAACGAGGCTTCGAAGCTATTCCTTGCCATCGTGTAAGCGTCGTCGAGCGTCATGTCGAGGGCGTCGAACGTCGCGAGGAAGTTCTCGTTCAGATAGCCGCCGAAGTAGGCCGGGTCGTCCGAGTTGATCGTCACTGCCAGACCGCGTTTGAGCAACTGATGCAGCGTGTGCTGTCCCATGTCGTCGAACACTTTGAGACGCACGTTCGACAGCGGGCACACCGTCAGCGCGATTTTCTCGCGCGCGAGGCGATCCAGCAGCGCCTCGTCTTCGATGGCGCGCACGCCGTGATCGACGCGCTCCACGCGCAGCATGTCGAGCGCTTCGTGAATGTACTCGGGCGGGCCTTCTTCACCGGCGTGCGCCACGATGCGCAGGCCGAGCGCGCGGCAGCGCTCGAACACCCGCGCGAACTTGTTGGGCGGATGCCCCTGTTCCGACGAGTCGAGCCCCACGCCCACGAGACGATGCCCGTGGCTGTTGAAATACGGCAGCGCCGTTTCCAGCGTTTGCAGGGCGTCTTCCTCGGGAAGATGGCGCAGGAAGCACAGGATCAGACGGCTCGTAATGCCATGCTGTGCTTCGGCTTCGGCGAGCGCGCGTTCGATGCCGTTGACGACTGTGGCCATCGATACGCCGCGCGAGGTGTGCGTCTGCGGATCGAAGAAGATTTCCGTGTGGCGGATGTTGTCGGCGGCAGCGCGCGTCATGTAGGCGCGCGTCATGTCGTAGAAATCATCTTCGGTGAGCAGCACGCTTGCGCCCGCGTAGTAGATGTCCAGGAACGACTGGAGATCGGTGAAGGCGTAGGCGTCGCGCAGGGCTTCCACGCTGGGATAGGGCAGCGTGACGCCATTGCGCCCGGCGAGGCGGAAGATCAGTTCGGGCTCCAGCGTGCCCTCGATGTGCAGATGCAGCTCCGCCTTGGGCATGGCGCAAAGGGTCTTGGCGAGTTCTGGCGTGAGTGGCATGGGGTGTCTTGTGTGAGGGGGATGGGCGGGATTCTACCGTCGGAGACCCTCGCCGGTCTCGTGGGCGCGTTGCCGTCTGTGACGTTCGCGAGATCGTCAGGCCGAAATGCCGGTGTCCTGCGTCGCGGTCTGAGCGGTCTGCGCCATCTGATGCATCTGCTGTTCGCGCACTCGCAGCAACTGCGCCGTGACGGCAATCGCAATCGTCGCGGGGGCTTTGCCGCTGATTCCGGCCACACCGATGGGGCAGATCATCTGTTCGAAACGCTCGGGCGGCACGCCGCGATCGCGCAGGCGGTGTTCGAACTGACGACGCTTGGTCATCGACCCGATCAACCCGAAATAGGCGAAATCGCGGCGCTTGAAGATTTCCTCGCACAGGCGCTGGTCGAGCGCATGGTTGTGCGTCATGACGAGGAAATACGCCCCCGGCGGCGCTTCGGTCACCACGGCCTCCGGCGTGTCGGTCGACTCGACGACGGTATTGGGCGGTACCGATTCGGGGAACGTCTCGCTACGCTCGTCGGCCCATGTGACGCGGCACGGCAGCGTGGCGAGCACTTGCACGATGGCTTGCCCGACGTGGCCCGCGCCGAACAGCACGATATGGAAGTCGCTCGGCGCGAGTCGCTCGGTGAGCCACAGCCAGCCGTCGCTGCCTTGCCAGAACGAGCAGGCGGCGTCGTCGGCGTCGCGAGTGAGCGTGTGCGGTTGGGCGAGCGGTTCGCTGGCGTCGAGCGCCGTCAGCAGTACCGGGCCGCCTTGCTGCTGACTTGCCGCCGCGTCTGCCCCCGGTGCGCCGAACGCCACACTGCGCAGGCTCGCCTGACCGGCTGCCAGACGCTTGTGCAAGGCGCTCACCCAGGCCAGATCGGCCAGCGTGAGCACTTCGAAGGCAAGGGTGACGGCGCCGCCGCAGCACTGGCCGAGGCTCGGGCCGAGCGCAAAGCGCTCGACGTGGCGCGCGCCTTGCTGCCCGTACTGACGCAGCAACTGGCGCGCGACATCCATCGCCCGCCATTCGAGATGGCCGCCGCCGATCGTCTCCCACACGTGTTCACGCGTCACAAGCAGATGTGTGCCCGCCTCACGCGGCGCAGAGCCCTCCACGCGCGCGATCGTGACCAGTACGGCCGCTTCGCCGCGCGCGAGCAGCTTGTGGGCGACGTCAACCCAGCGATGCATCAGGCGGCGCTCCGGGTGCGCAACTCGGTGATCGCCATGAGCAGCGCTTCGGAAGTGGCCGGCGCGTTGAGCACCGGCTCGTCGCGATAGTCGTTCACGCTGGCCACCGCGTCGCGCAGGGCGTTGAACACCGAGAACGGCAGCAGCAGCGGCGGCTCGCCCACGGCTTTCGAGCGATGGATCGAGTCCATCACGTTGGTGTTGTCGAACAGCGCCACGCGGAAGTCTGTCGGGCAATCGCTGATGCCGGGAATCTTGTACGTGGAGGGGGCATGCGTCATGAGCTTGCCGTCCTTGTTCCACCACAGCTCTTCCGTCGTGAGCCAGCCCATGCCCTGAATGAACGCGCCTTCGACCTGACCGATGTCGAGCGCCGGGTTGATCGACTTGCCCGCGTCGTGCAGCACATCGGCGCGCAGCAGACGCCATTCGCCGGTGAGCGTGTCGAGGATCACTTCCGAGACGGCCGCGCCGTAGGCGAAGTAGTAGAACGGGTTGCCGTTCATCGCCTTGGCGTCCCACGAGAGTCCCGGCGTGGCGTAGAAACCGTCCGACCAGAGTTGCACGCGTGCCCAGTACGCCGCTTCCACGAGGTCGGGGAAGGGAACGTCGTTGCCGTTCGCGCTGACGAGGTCGTTGGCGAAACGCACGTCGTCCGCCGAGCCGCCGTACTTCTGTGCGGCAAACGCGGCCAGACGCTGGCGAATCTGCCACGCCGCGTTCTGTGCGGCCTTGCCGTTCAGATCGGCCCCGGTCGATGCGGCCGTAGCCGACGTGTTCGCCACCTTGCTCGTGTCGGTGGCCGTCACCCGCACGTGGGAGAGGTCGACGCCGAGTTCATGCGCCACCACCTGTGCGACCTTGGTGTTCAGTCCCTGACCCATCTCGGTGCCGCCGTGGTTCACGAGCATCGAGCCGTCACGGTAGACGTGCACCAGCGCACCGGCCTGGTTGAACGCCTGCACGTTGAACGAGATGCCGAACTTGAGCGGCGTGAGCGCCAGCCCCTTGCGCAGCACCGGGCTCGTGCGGTTGAACGCGCGCACGGCTTCGCGGCGGGCGCGGTAGTCGCTCGTGCGCTCCAGTTCCGCGACCAGCTCGTGGATGATGTTGTCCTTGACGAGTTGTCCGTACGGCGTGACGTTGCGTTCGGTCTTGCCGTAGAAGTTCACGCGGCGTACGTCCAGCGCATCCTTGCCCAGACGGCGCGCGATGGCGTCTTGCAGCACTTCCATGATGAGCGCGCCTTGCGGGCCGCCGAAGCCACGGAACGCCGTGTTCGATTGCGTGTTCGTCTTGCCGCACAGGGCGCGCAGATCGGCGTCGGGCACGAAGTAGGCGTTGTCGAAGTGGCAGATGGCGCGCGTGGCGACCGGGCCCGACAGGTCAGCCGAGAATCCGGCGCGCAGCGTCATGTCGACCTTCGCGCCGGTGATGCGGCCGTCGTCGTCGAAACCGACGTCATACTCGAAGTAGAAACCGTGACGCTTGCCCGTCATCATGAAGTCGTCGTCACGATCCAGACGCAGCTTCACCGGGCGCTTGAGCTTTGAGGCACACAGCGCCGCGACGCACGCGAACAGGCCCGACTGCGATTCCTTGCCGCCGAAGCCACCGCCCATACGACGGCATTCGACCTGCACCTGATGGCTGTGCCAGCCCAGCGCATGGGAGACGAGCGCCTGCATTTCGCTCGGGTGTTGCGTCGAGCAATAGACGTGGATGCCGTCGTTTTCCTTGGGGATGGCGTACGAAATCTGGCCTTCGAGGTAGAACTGCTCCTGCCCATTGCATTCGAACGTGCCGCTCAGGCGGTTCGGCGACGCTTGCAGCGCGGCATCGGCATCGCCCCGGCGCAATTGCATCGGCGGAAGTACGCCGGCGCCCGCGGCCTTGGCGGCCTGCGGCGTGAGGATGGCGGGCAAGTCTTCGTATTCGCCCTTGCTCAGACGTGCGGCGCGACGGGCGGCGTCGTGGGATTCGGCCACCACGGCGAACATCGGCTGGCCGATGTATTGCACGACACCGTCCGCGAAAATCGGGTCGTCGTGAATGACCGGGCCGCAATCGTTCACGCCGGGAATGTCGGCCGCGGTGAGCACGGCGATCACGCCCGGGGCGCGGCGCACGGCGTCGAGATCGAGCGAGAGAATGCGCGCGTGCGCCTTGGGAGACGGGCCGAGCGCGCAGTGCAGAGTGCCTTGCAGCTCGGGAATGTCGTCGGTGTACGTGGCCTCGCCGGCGACGTGAAGCTCGGCCGACTCGTGCGGGCGCGAGCGGCCAACCTGGGCGGCAGTCTGTGCGGTCTGCGTCATGAAGCCTTCGACTTGCGTGTTCATGGGCAACTCCGGTTAGACGTTGGCAAACGCGTTGACTTCATGCGCCGCAAGCGGCGCGTCGGTGCGCGTTTCCAGGAAAAAACGATACAGCAGATTCTGCGCGCCGGCCAGACGATACGCGCTCGTCGCACGCATGTCGGACAGCGGCTGATAGTCCGTCGGCAGGGCGGCCATGGCGGCGCGCACATTGGCTTCCGTCCACGGCTGGCCGTTCAGTGCCGCCTCGATGGCGCTGCCGCGCTTGGGCGTGGCGGCCATGCCGCCGAAGGCGATGCGCGCCGAGCGCACGGTGTCGCCGTCGAGTTCGACGGCAAACGCGGCGCAAACGGCCGAGATGTCCTGATCGAAGCGTTTCGCGAGCTTGTAGGTGCGAAAGCGTTGCGCCGTGCCCGGCAGCGGCACGCGAATGCCCTGCACGAACTCGCCCGCTTCGAGAGCGTTCTTCTGATACGCAATGTAGAAGTCTTCGAGCGGCATTTCACGCACCACGCCTTCGCGGTGCAGCACGATGCGCGTGCCGAGCACGATCAGCGCGGGCATCGAATCCCCGATGGGCGAGCCGTTGGCGACGTTGCCGCCGAGTGTTCCGGCATTGCGGATCGGGAACGAGGCGAAGCGCTGACGCAGTTCGGCCAGATCCGGATAGTGATTGACGAGCGCATCGTACGCATCGTTGAGCAAGGCCCCCGCACCGATGTAGATGCCGTTCGGACCTTCGGAAATCTCGCGCAGTTCCGCCACCTGACCGATGTAGATGAGGTGCTTCAGTTCGCGGAATTGCTTCGTCACCCACAGACCCACGTCGGTGCTGCCGGCGAGGATGCGGGCGTCCGGGTAGGCGGCGCGCAGACGGCCGAGTTCGGCGAGCGTGCGCGGTGCGTGGAAGACATGGCCGTCGTGTTCATACGAAAGTGTGTCGCCGCGCTGCAACGCCTGAAGCTGCTCGGCGAGCGCCTTCCGGTCGAATGCCTGGCGCGGCAGTTCGAACATCTTCTGTGCGGCGTCGACGATGGGACGGTAGCCCGTGCAGCGGCACAGGTTGCCGGACAGCACGTCGTCGATTTCCCGGCGGCCCGGGCAGCCGGCGTCGGCCGGACGGTTCAGATACATGGCCCACAGCGACATCACGAAGCCCGGCGTGCAGAAACCGCACTGCGAGGCATGGCAGTCCACCAGCGCCTGCTGCACCGGGTGCAGCGTGCCGTCGGCAGCGCGCAGGTCTTCGACCGTGAAGAGCGCCTTGCCGTCGAGCGTGGGCAGGAACTGGATGCACGCGTTGACCGCACGCAGCGCCACATTGCCATCGTCGGCCAACTCGCCGATCACGACCGTGCAGGCGCCGCAATCGCCCTCGGCACAACCTTCCTTGGTGCCGGTGCAATGCAGGTCTTCGCGCGTGTACTGAAGCACGGTGCGGGTCGTGGCTTCGCCAGTGACCTCGTGCACCTTGCCGCGGTAAAAGAAGCGGATGGCTTGTGTCTCCATGGTTCTCAGTGTAGTGCAGTGGGGTTGCAGGGGTGCCGGATCGCTTGTCATCGCCCGGAAGCCCCGGTGGACGGGGCAGGAGCGGTATGGAGCAGGCCCGGCGTAGGGATGAGCCGAAGATAGCACCGGCTGACGGGGGAAATATTTCGCCACCATGATGATGGCTATTCGGGCGCCCCGATGAGCCGTGCTTGTCATAAACTACCGCTCAACCTGCCGTTTTCCGGTGTTCAACACGCCTTCAGAGCGCCCCCGCCCATGCAAAGACCCCGCGAACAGATCGACGCCTACCTGCTGCGGGTACTCCATACGCTGCTCACCGAGCAAAGCGTCTCGCGCGCCGCGCTCAAGCTGGGGCAGTCGCAGCCGGCCATCAGCAACTCGCTGCGTCGCCTGCGCGAGATCACCGGCGACGCCATTCTGGTGCGCGGCAAGAGCGGCATGGTGGCCACCGAGCGCGGCCGGGAACTGCTAGGCTACGCCACCGACGCGCTCGCCGCCATCGAACGCATTACCCATCCGACCACCGAATTCGCGCCGCAAACCACCACGCGGGCGTTCCGGCTCGGCGCCCCCGACTACCTCGATGCCGTCTTTCTGCCCAACATCGCCGAAGTGCTGCGCCGCGATGCACCGTCGGCCAGACTGCATGTCCAGCCGATCAATGCCGGCTTCGACTACGCGGGCGCGCTGGAAAACGGCTCGCTCGACGTGGTGATCGGCAACTGGCTGGAGCCGCCGCCGCAGTTGCACATGTCGCGGCTGTTCGACGACGAGGTCGTCTGCATGCTCGGCGCGCAGCACCCGCTCGCGAACAAGGGCATCTCGCTCAAGCACTACCTGGAGTTGCCGCACCTCGCGCCGATGCCTTACGTCGCCGAGCGGCAGAGCTTCATCGACGGCTATCTGGCCGAGCAGGGGCTGCGCCGCAATATCCAGATGACGATGCCTTACTTCGGGCTGGTGCCGTACGTGCTGATGCGCACCGATCTGGTGTTTACGACGGGGCGTCAGTTTGCGCAGCATTACGCGCGTTATCTGCCGATTCGTGTGGTGCCGTCGCCGATCCAGTTCCCGCCCATGCGCTTCTATCAACTGTGGCACGAGCGCACGCACGCCGCGCCCGAGGTGACGTGGCTGCGCCGACGCATCGCCGAAGTGGCGACGGAACTCGACGCGGCGAGCGGCGGCAGCGGCGCAACGGAAGCGCCTGCCTTGGCGCGGCCCTGAGCGCGATAGCGTCTCAGCACAAGGCTTGTGGCCCAAAGCATAACGGCCGTCGCCCCAGGGGCTGACGGCCGTTGTTGTGTGTGGCTTAACGTGTCGCGGCAGCGTTACAAGCCGTGAGCGACAAACCTTAGCGCAACGAAATCGCGCGACGCGGGCGATGCAGCGCCAGCGCCAGGAAAATCACCACGAATGCGGCGAGCGACCACATCGGCAGCGTCAGCCCCAGAATCGGCGGGTACATCGTCTGGCACATGCCCTGCACCTGGAAGACTTGCGGCAGCATGCGCGAGGTCGGCAGCGCGTCGACGAACGCTTCGACCACGTCGTAACCACAGCTCACCATCGGATTGGCCTGCACGTAGATCAGATAGGCCGACGCGGCCATGCCGCCGATGGCCGACAGCGCAGCGAGCACGCGCGCGACCTGAATGCCTGCCCATCCCCGCGAGACCGCACCGACGAGACCGAAGATCGCGATCAGCAGCAGTGCGTAACGCGCCAGAATGCACAGCGGACACGGATCTTCGTGACGCACGTACTGGAAGTACAGTGCGCCGCCCAGCAGGGCGAGGCAAACCACGGTGAGCAGGAGATACAGCAGACGTTCGCGGCGCAGGGCCGGGTCGATTTGAGCGTTCATTTCACTTCGGGCGGTAGGCCATCACAAATCCCGCGAATCCCCGCATGACGCCGGGCAGCAGGCACTTGGGCTGGGATTGTAACCCCAGCCCGGGGCGTGTGTGAGTCGAAAAATTAGGGAACTTTTCGTCCGAAAATCAGACGGTTGCGCACGTTCCGATGCCACCCGCTTCGCGAGTTGAGGATTGACCCTGACAGGCGGTGCGATGCGGTTGCGCACCGCCCGCCCGTGTCTTGTGTCAACGCTTGATGCGTCAACTCCCCAGACCTGCCGAGCGCAGGGCGCGCTCGATGGCGCGTCCGGTCGGGAAGAGGCGCGCGTCGTCGCCGCGTGCGCCGCTGACCATGAGGCCGATTGGGGCTTCTCCCTTCGCCTGACAAGGCAACGAAAAGGCGCAGCCGTCGATCATGTTGATGGCCGTGGGGTTGCGCAGCACGAGCGCGTTGGTCGCGGTGAAGGCGTCGTCGCTGGCTTCGAGCGGGGCGATGGCGGGCGGCGTGAGCGGCACGGTCGGGCACAGCACGGCGTCGAAGCGTTGCCAGACGGGGACGGCGGCTGCGATCAGCGCTGCCCGGGCGTTGAGCAGGTCGATATAGTCGGCCGCGCCCGCAGGCTCGCCCTTGCGGATGCGCACGAGCACGCGGGGGTCGTAGCCGTCTGCACGCTCGGCGAGCCACTTGCGATGCCAGGCATATGCCTCGATCGGGGAAAAGCCGAAGCGGTTGATCGCGGGCAGGTTGTCGAACGGTGTGAACTGGAATTCGACGAGCGTGGCCCCGGCCTGGGCAAGCGCCGAGAGGGCGCGCTCGTAGATGGCGAGGGCGGCCGGTTCGGCGCCGTCGAGCACGAAGTTGGTCAAGACGCCGAAACGCATGCCGCGCACACTGCGCGGCGCGGCCGGGGTTTCGTCCACCGGATTGCCGGCGAGAATCGCATCGATCCACGCGCAGCAATCCACCGAGCGACCGATGGGGCCGACCGAGTCGAGCGACGTCGACAGCGGCAGGGCGCCATCGCGCGGAGTGCGCGAGGCCGTTGGCTTGAAGCCCGTCAGGCCGCAGAATGCCGCCGGAATGCGGATCGAGCCGCCCGTATCGGTGCCCAGACCCACTGCTGCCATGCCGTCGGCGACCGAAGCGGCGGCTCCCGACGAGGACCCGCCGGCGATGTGGCCGGCTTCACGCTGCCACGGCGAGCGCGGCGTGCCGTAATGCGGATTCAGCCCGAGGCCCGAAAACGCGAACTCGGTCATGTTGGTGCGGCCGACGATGACGGCGCCCGCCTGACGCAAGCGGGCAACGGCAAGCGCGTCGTGCGTGGCGGGGGCTGCGTCGGCGAGCACCGTGGAACCGGCGCGCGTGACCTGACCGGCGACGTCGAACAGATCCTTGACCGAGACGGGAACGCCCATGAGCGGCGACAGGCGCGTGCCGGCGCGGCGCAGCGCGTCGAGCCCGTCGGCGGCGTCGCGGGCGGCTTGTGCATCGACCTGCGTGAAAACGACATTGCCCTGACCGGCGGGATCGGCGATGCGCGCGAGCGCCTGCTCCGTAAGGGCGCGGCTGGTGGTGCGGCCCGCGTCGAGCGCGGCGGCGAGTTCGGACAGGGGGCGTTGCAGATCGATGGCGTCGGTGCTCATGGTCAGATCGCTTTCAGAATATGGGTGCGGAATTCTTCGATGTGACGGGCGATGGCCCGCCGGGCGCGCTCGCCGTCATGGGCGGCCAGCGCTTCGTACAGTTCCAGATGCTCTTCATAGACGCCTTCCAGATGGCTCGGCGTGGACAGCGCGAGAAACCAGAAGCGCAGCGAGCGTTCGTGCAGGCCGCGCAGCAGTTCGGCGAGTGTCTGGTTGCGCGAGGCGCGCGAAATCGCCAGATGGAAGTCGCGGTCGATGCGCATCATGGCCGCGACGTCGCGCGCGGCGATGGCCTCACGCGAACGCCTCAGCACGGCGTGAATGGCCGCGAGGTCGTCTGGCGTGGCGGCACGCGCGGCCAGTTCGACGCAATACGTCTCGTTGATCATGCGCACGTCGATGATCTCGAGCGCATCGTTCAGCGAGACGGGCGAGACCATCGCGCCCTTGCGCGGCAGGATGACCAACAACCCTTCGAGCGCCAGACGGTGCATTGCCTGGTGCACGGGCGTGCGTCCGAGTCCCGTCGACTGCATCAGTTGCGCTTCGTTGAGCGTTTCGCCCGGACGCAGACGCAACGTGATGATGTCGTGCTTGATCGCTTCGTAGGCGCGTTCCGTCAGGCTGCGGCCGTCCGTGGTGGCGGGCGGCGCGAGGGTGGCTGCGGCGGCGTCTGTGGCGATGTGAGAAGCGCGGGACTCGAAAGCGGTGTCGTTGGGCATCGGATGGGGGCGGTCAGTCGGCGATCGCCAGCGCCCGGGTGGCGTAGCAATGCCGGATCGTGCGGCCGAGGACCGGGTCGTGCAGCTCGATCTCGAACTGCTCGCCACCGGCCACGCCGCCAATGGCAGCGAGTGTGCCACAGAACATGGCCGCGCCCGCCGGCAAGCCTTGCGGCCCGAGCTTCGCCATCAATTCCTGCGGCGACAGCAGGCCGTCCACATTGCCCTCCTGATACAGGCGCCGCTCGCCGTCCTTCGTCACCCACGAGCGCATCGTCAGGCGATCCCAGTGCGCGGCGACGTCGGCGAAACGCCATGCCTCGCGAGCCACCGGCTTGGCACAGACCTGTTTGGAGACGGTCACGCCGTAGGCCTCGACTTCGCGGTCGGTGTGATCCGAACCGATGCTCACGAACAGGTCGTCGCCGTGCCGCACGAGGACGCACTCGGCTTCACCGCTGCTGGTCTGGCCCACGACGTCGATGGCGTCGTCCTGCGAGAGCAGTGCCGGGGCGAGCCGGTAGAAGCAAGGCGTGCTCGACGGCCGGCGTACGCCCAGTGCCGCCAGCTCGGCAATGTGATGCTCGACGGCGTCCTGATCGCGCCCGGCCCAGCCGGCGATGATCAGCGTGTCGACCTGGACATCGACGCGCACGGGGGCGCCGTCGCCGGACACCATCAGTGACAAACGGGAACTCATACGTCCACAACTCCTGAAAAGACCGCTGGACAGCCGATGGATAGCCAATCGCGGCGGTCAGTGAAATTCAATTGATATTTATGTGATATTTCACAAGGAGCATCGACAAAAATCAAGAAGAAAAATTTCTGACGATGTGGTGAAAAACGGGAATTTTTTATGAAAAGCCCCGTCAATCTTGGGTTGCGCGCGTGTCAGGGCATCGCGTATATTGATTCGGCGCTAGTAGTCAGCCGTCGGATTGACCGAATATTTGCGTGTTTTGCTGTTCCGGTGTGCGAACCGGCGTCCTCCGCGGGGTTGGAGGAATGCAGCAAATCACGGGGTTCGGCAGCAGGCTCGTCCGGAACCCGGGCATACGAACGCAACGTCTATCAAGCCGGCAGGGGCAAACCTGACCGGCTTCCCACCTTCATCAAGCATCACGCCTCGTGTCATCGCTGCGGCTTCTCCGAAGACGCGGCGCGTCACCGGCGTGGGGTCAAGAACATCAATATCGGCGCAAGGCGCTGCGGGGAGAACGTATCGGATGCATCACGCCATCGACTTCATTCAGGATCTGGCCGTCATCATGCTGCTGGCAGGCATCGTGACGGTCATCTTCAACCGGTTCCGGCAACCGGTCGTGCTCGGCTACATCGTGGCGGGCGTGATCATCGGGCCATATACGCCGCCGTTCGCTCTCATACATGACGAGAAGACCATCGGGATCCTTGCCGAACTCGGTGTCGTGTTCCTGATGTTCTCGCTGGGCCTCGAATTCAGTCTGCGCAAGCTCGCGCGCGTTGGAGTGACGGCGTTCGTCGCGGCGCTGACCGAAATCGTGCTGATGCTCTGGCTCGGCTACGAGATCGGCCGTTTCTTCGGCTGGAAGGCGATGGATTCGATCTTCCTCGGTGCCATGCTGGCGGTCTCGTCGACCACCATCATCGTCAAGGCGCTCGACGAACTCGGCATGAAGCGCGAACGCTTCGCGCAACTGATTTTCGGCGTACTGATCGTGGAAGACGTGCTCGCTATCGGCATGATCGCGCTGCTTTCGGGGATCGCCATCAGCGGTCAGGTCGATGCCGGCGAAGCCACCTTCACGCTGGGCAAGCTGCTGCTGTTCATGGTCGTGTCGCTGGTCGTGGGCATCTTGCTGGTGCCGCGGATTCTGGCTTACGTCGCGAAGTTCAAGAGCGACGAGATGCTGCTGGTGGTCGTGCTCGGCCTGTGCTTCGGCTTCTGTCTGCTTGTGATCCAGATGGGTTACAGCGTGGCGCTCGGCGCATTCCTGATCGGCGCGATCATGGCGGAGGCGCGGGAGTTGCACACGATCGAGCGTCTGGTCGCGCCGCTGCGCGACATGTTCAGCGCAGTGTTCTTCGTGACCATTGGGCTGTTGCTCGACCCGAATGTGCTCGTCACGTACGTCTGGCCGATTCTGGTCATCACGGTGGCGGTGGTCGTGGGCAAGATCGTCTCGTGCGGGCTGGGCTCGTACCTCTCGGGGCAGGACGGCCGCACGTCGATGCGCGTGGGCATGGGGTTGTCGCAGATCGGTGAGTTCTCGTTCATCATCGCCTCGCTCGGGCTCTCGCTCAAGGTGACCAGCGACTTCCTGTATCCGATTGCGGTGGCCGTCTCGGTGATCACCACGCTGCTCACGCCGTACCTCATCAAGAGCGCCGATCCGGTGACCGGCTGGCTGGGACGCGCCATGCCGGGGCGTCTGGCCTACGTGCTCGGACAGTACACGCAGTGGCTGCAAAGCATTCAACTGACGGGTGACAGCGCGGCGATCGTGACCATCGTGCGACGCATCGTGGTGAGCGTAGCAATCAACCTGGCGCTGGTCGTCACGATCTTCCTCGGCGGCGCGTTCTTCTATCGTCGCCTCGCGGATCTGATGAATCCGTGGGTGTCGGATCCGAGCCTGCAAAGCGCGGTGGTCTGGGGCGCGGCGCTGGTGCTGTCGCTGCCGTTCCTGATCGCGGTGTATCGCAAGCTCAAGTCGCTGTCGTTGCTGCTCGTGGAGCTGTCGGTGCCGCCGAGCCTGACCGGTCGCTACACGTTCCAGGTGCGACGCGTGGTGGCCGAGATCCTGCCGATTGCCGCCATGGTCGGCGTGATCCTGCTGTTGGCAGCGTTGTCGGCGAGCATTCTGCCGTCGACCGAAATGATTGCGCTGATCGTTGTCGGCACGCTGGTGCTGGCGGTCATCATGCGAAGCTGGTTCGTGCGCATGCACGCCAAGTTGCAGATCGCCCTCAAGGAGACGCTCGAACATCAGCCCGATGGCGAGCATGGCGGCAAGGGGCCATCGCACTGAGGCGTGTTTCGAGCGTCGCCGCGTTTCAGTAGGTATCGACGGCGCGAGAGCATGATTGCGTGCTGCGCCAGGTCGTAAAAAAGCCCGCCGGGGTCATCCTCCGGCGGGCTTTTTTATCGGGTGACGCGTCTAGCGCTGTTTTCGACTGGCTTACGCCTTCTTCGGCGGGAAGTCGAAGATCAGGCAGGTCGTCGTGGCGTGTGCGTAGAGCGTGCCGTCCGGTCCGACGATGCGGCCTTCGGCAATGCCGACCTGACGTCCCGCCTGAATGACCTTGCCTTCGGCGCGCACGAGCGGAACGTCGCGGGTGAGGGCGCGGACCATGTTGGTCTTGAGTTCGAGCGTGGTGTAGCTGCGTCCGGCGGGCAGGGTCGAGTGAATCGCGCAGGCCACGGCCGAGTCGAGCAGCGTGGCAAACCAACCGCCATGAATGGAGCCGAGCGGGTTGTAATAGGGCAATGCCGGACGTCCCTGAAAGACGGCGCGGCCATTGGCAACCTCGACGGCAATGAAGCCGAGCGTTTCACTGATCGGCGGCATCGGCAGCTTGCCGTCGAACATGGCGTCGAAGATTTCCTGGCCGGAAAGGCCGATGACGTCCGACGGCGTGGCCACGCCATAACGGGCGGGACCGTTGCGGGTGATGCGCTCGCGCACGGCGGCTTCGTCGGCTTCCCACTGCGCCAGAACGGCGGCGGCATCCGCGCGGGTGTCCAGTTTGGTATTCATGACGTCTTCCTCGTAACTTTTATCATGCTAGGCAATCGCATTGTCAGGCCGATTATAGGAGTGACCGCGCTCGGTTGCTCATTTCGCGTTAGAGGGAAGTGTCGACGGGTGCCGGGCTGGGCGGCGGGGCTTGCTCGTGGTACGCGGCATATCGGCGTACCGGCGTATCGGCGTGCAGGTGTGTAGGCGGGCCGGGGCGATGAGCGTCGTCGGTCCGCGATGAAACAGGGGCTGACGACGCGGCAGGCGAAGGTGACGCTGCGGCCACGACGGTGCGAGCCGTTGCCGTAAAGGACTGCGTCGATGAGTGACTTATCGACGCTTCATCGTCCTCTATCTAACCGACAACTCAAGCGGCCTGAGCGTGACTGAGGCGGTAAGTGGCAAGTTCGTCGATGGTCAGGATCGGCAGATCGTGCAACTTGGCGAAGCGCTCGATATCGGCGCCGCGCGTCATCGTGCCGTCCGGATTCATCAGTTCGCACAGCACGGCGGCCGGCTTCAACCCGGCGAGGATCGCCAGATCGACGGAGCCTTCCGTGTGACCGCGACGCGTGAGCACGCCGCCCGGTTGCGCACGCAGCGGGAAGACGTGACCCGGACGCGACAGGTCGGACGGTTGCGCATCGTCGGCAATCGCCGCGCGGATCGTGGTGACGCGGTCGGCGGCCGAAACGCCGGTACTCACGCCCTGACGAGCTTCGATCGTCACGGTAAACGCCGTGCCGTAACGGCTCTGGTTCTGCTCGACCATCGGCGGCAGATCGAGGCGGCGAAGCGTCTCGTCGGGCAGGCACAGGCAGACGATGCCGCTGCATTCGCGAATCAGCATGGCCATGGTGGCCGGCGTGATTTTCTCGGCGGCGACGATCAGATCGGCTTCGTTCTCGCGGTCGAGATCGTCCATGAGAATGACGGGGCGGCCATCGCGCATGGCGTCGAGCGCGGCGGCCAGACGGACTTCGACCGGCGCAAGATCGACGAATGCCGGGTAGGCATGCAGATCGTCTGCCGTGGTGTTGTCTTGCGATGCAACTTGGGTATTGCGCTGGGTGCTGGTGGACATGAAACGCTCCTCGCGTAAGTCAATTGGCGAAAAACGTTTTCGGGGCACGCGAACGGACGTGACCATGGGAGCTCGTCCCATAGCACGTGGGTGTCGACGCATCTTCTCTCATCCGGACTATGACCGTCGGCTCTGGCTTCGCACCAGATCTGCTGACCCTGCCGGTGTCGCGAAAGCAACGATGGCAGGCGCTCGCGGGCTCATGACGGCGCAGCGCACTGCGCGGCGTCACATACCGCCGGTGGGGACTTTCACCCCGCCCTGAAGACGTGTATTGCCGCCCGTCAGTCGCTGGCAGTAACGCATCGCGCGGCGTCATGACGTAGTCGGCGAGACAGAGCGTAGCACAAGGTCTTGCCGCTTTGCAGCGAAGGCCGCGTCGAGCGCGTGGGAATGGCGGGGCCGTTCCCGCTCTCCGTCCGGATACCGGATTTCGAGTCCGGCATATTCGGCCACGCCGCGATCGGGTCCGGGCGAGCGGGCCGGACGGCGCGGATGGCCGAATGACGGGATGACGGGACGACGAGATGACGCTCAGGCCTGCGTGCCCTTGACCGTATAACCGGCTTCGGTAATGGCGGCGCTGACTTCGGCGGGGGACAGATTGCTCTGCACGTCGACGCGACCGGCGCCCAGATCGACATTGACCTTGGCGTCGGCGTCCAGCTCGGTGATCGCGCGCGTGACGGCCTTGACGCAGTGACCGCAGCTCATACCTTCGACTTGCACTTGCATGATGTTCTCCTTGAAGAGGTTCGATTGCAGGGTGACACGAATGAATGGAACCGATGATAGACCTTCCCATTGCAGGAAGCTCAAGCGCTTTTTTCGGATGCGTCGGGTGACGGCTCGGACATCCCCCAAACCCGGGCGGTGCCGATCGCGTTATCTTGAATGATCGGACAGGCGGTCGATACGATGCGTGACAAGTTGCCGCACAGTGCTTGACCTTCCTGTCATGGCAAGGTCTATGCTTTGACGCATGATGACAGTCCTCGTGGGAGGCCCATAAATGACTCAGAACTGGTCGGTCGGTATCGAAGGCATGACCTGCGCATCGTGTGTGACGCGGGTAGAGAAGGCGTTACGACGCACCCCAGGGGTGGCGAGCGCCAATGTGAACCTTGCGACCGAAACGGCGGCTGTCGAGGCCGCGGCCGATGTGAAGCCGGCGGCTCTGCTTGGCGCGATCGAAGCGGCGGTGGCCGACGCCGGGTATCAGGTGGCGGAGCAATCGTTCGAACTCGCCATCGGCGGCATGACATGCGCCTCGTGTGCGGGGCGCGTCGAAAAGGCGCTGCGCAATGTGCCGGGCGTGGTCGAGGCGAACGTCAATCTGGCGACTGAGCGCGCCGCCGTGCGTGGGGTACGCGGTGCCGTGGACATCGCGGCGCTGACGACCGCGGTCGAGAAGGCGGGATATGAGGCGTCGCCCGTGACGGACCCGGCGCAGGCGGCCCAGACCGAAGGCGGCCCGGCGTGGTGGCCGGTGGCGGTCGCGGCGGTGCTCTCGCTGCCGCTGCTGCTGCCCATGCTGCTCGAACCGTTCGGGGTGCATGTGATGCCGCCGCCGTGGGTGCAATGGCTGCTCGCGACGCCGGTGCAATTCTGGCTCGGCGCGCGGTTTTACCGGGCAGGCTACAAGGCGGTGCGCGCGGGCAGCGGCAACATGGATTTGCTCGTGGCGCTGGGCACTTCGGCGGCGTATGGCCTGAGTCTGTACGAATGGTGGCGTGCGCCTGCCGGCAGCATGCCGCATCTCTATTTCGAGGCGGCTGCGGTCGTCATTACGTTGGTCCTGCTGGGCAAGGGGCTCGAAGCGCGTGCGAAGCGGCGTACGGTGGAAGCGATTCGTGCGCTGGCGGCATTGCGGCCCGAGACGGCGCGCGTGTTGCGCGACCCGGATGGCGCAGCGAGTGAGGTTGACGTGCCGCTCTCGCAAGTGAAAGTGGGCGATTGGGTCGTGGTGCGCGCCGGTGAGCGTGTGCCGGTCGACGGCGTGATTCGCGATGGCGCAAGCCAACTCGACGAGTCGTTGCTGACGGGCGAACCGTTGCCCATCGACAAGACGAGTGGCGACAAGGTCGTGGGCGGTTCGATCAATGGCGCGGGGACGCTGCGCGTGGAAACGACGGCGGTCGGCGCCGACACGGCGCTCGCTCGCATCATCCGCATGGTCGAAGACGCGCAGGCGGGCAAGGCGCCGATTCAGCGCGCCGTGGATCGTGTCGCGGCGGTGTTCGTGCCGGTGGTGGTCCTGATCGCCATCGTCACGGTGATCGCCGGCTGGGCGCTCGGGATCGGGCTGGAGGCGGCGCTGTTGAATGCCGTGGCGGTGCTTGTGATTGCGTGTCCGTGCGCATTGGGGCTCGCAACGCCGGCTGCGATCATGGTCGGCACAGGCGCGGCGGCGCGGCAGGGCATTCTGATCAAGGATGCCGAAGCGCTCGAATTGGCACATCGCATCAACGTCGTGGCGTTCGACAAGACCGGCACGCTGACGGAAGGCAAGCCGCGTCTGGTGGCGCATCTGCCCGCTGACGGTACGAGCGCAGATACGCTGTTGCGATGGGCCGCAGCGGTGCAGTCGGGCAGTTCGCATCCGTTGGCCAAGGCGGTCATGGTGGCGGCTGAGGAAGGCGGCCTGACGTCGAAGGTGCCCGTGGCGTCGGATATCGCGGCGCTGCCTGGACGTGGCATGCGTGCCGGCATTCTGGAGACGTCGGACGCCGGCAACCCGGGCCGCCGCCATGCGCTTCAGTTGGGCAATGCCAGATTGCTCGATGAGCTGGGGGTGTCGCAAGGCGCATTGGCGCAAGAGGCGACGCGTCTGGCGGGCGAGGGACGCACCGTCTCGTGGCTGGTCGAGACTGGCGTCGATGGCGTTGGTGGCGTTGGTGGCACGACGGCAACGGCACGGCTGCTCGGTCTGCTGGCGTTCGGCGACACGCTCAAGGCCAGTGCGAAGCCTGCCATCGACCGGTTGCACGCCCTCGGCGTGCGTTGCGTGATGGTGACGGGCGACAACGCGGGCAGTGCAAGCGCCGTTGCGAACGCGCTGGGCCTCGACGATGTGCACGCGGACGTGTTGCCCGAACACAAAGCCGAAGTCATTGCGCAACTCAAGCGTGACGGCGCCGTCGTGGCGATGGTCGGTGACGGCATCAACGACGCCCCGGCGCTGGCGGCTGCCGACGTCGGCATCGCCATGGGCTCGGGGACCGATGTTGCGATGCAGACGGCGGGCATTACGCTCATGAGCGGCGATCCGCTGCGTGTGGCCGATGCCATCGACGTCTCGCGTCGCACCTGGTCGAAGATCCGTCAGAACCTGTTCTGGGCGTTTGCGTACAACGTGGTCGGGATTCCGCTGGCGGCGTTCGGGCTGCTGAGTCCCGTGATTGCCGGTGCGGCGATGGCGTTGAGCAGTGTCAGTGTCGTCAGTAATGCACTGCTGTTGCGTCGGTGGCGACCTGCGGATCAACCGGCGACATTAGGCGCAGTAGATGGTGCCGGCGGGGCGGCGAAACACGTCGGTGAGGCCCATCGGGCGGGCATCTGAGGGCGGTTTGCCCGGGCACAAGGTGATCGGCGCATAATGAAACCAGCAGAGGCAACGTACCGACGGTGAATCGTCAGTCCGTTGCCGAGATTTTCACTTGCCTTGAAATTCGCCGAAAGCGGCATCATCTAGGTGATATCGTCTGTCTTCCGGCACGGAGTCAATGCTGCCGAATATGAATAGTCTGCATATCGCAAGTTACAACATCCACAAGGGCTTTTCCGCGTTCAACCGACTGCGTGTTCACGAATTGCGCGCAGGGCTGGAGGGGCTGGCGCCCGATCTCGTCTTCCTGCAGGAAGTGCAGGGCATGCACCAGCGGCACGCGGTGCGCCACAGTAATTGGCCGGTGCAGCCGCAGCACGAGTTCCTGGCGGGCGCCATGTGGCGTGATCACGCATATGGCCGGAATGTCGTTTATGAGCATGGGCACCACGGCAACGCGATTTTGAGCCGTTATCCGATCGTCAAATCGGACAATCACGACATCACGACCTATAGTTTTGAGAAGCGCGGCATGCTTCATTGCGAAATTGCCGTGCCGGGGCTGGAGCAACCGTTGCATTGCCTGTGCGTGCATCTGTCGCTGGCCGGCCAGGGCCGACGTCGCCAGTTTGAGATGCTGACGGAGCGGGTGGCGGACGCCATTCCTTCGGATGCACCGCTGATCATCGCCGGCGACTTTAACGACTGGAGTAATCAGGCGGACCGTCTGCTGGCTGAGAAATTGGCGCTGACGGAAGTGTTTCAGAATAGCGCTGGTCGTCCGGCGCGCAGTTTCCCGAGCGGATTGCCGCTTTTACGACTTGACCGTATTTACGCACGCGGCTTTCGTATCGAAGGGGCGCAAGTGTTGCATGGGCGTCCCTGGTCACGGATCTCCGATCATGCGCCGATCAGTGCCCGACTCGTGCCGTCGGATACCGGGAAGGCCGTGAACGGATCCTCTCTCCCGTCGTTCAACCCTCGTTCCCCCCAGTGAGGTCGCCATGAACATCGGACAAGCGGCGCAGGCCAGCGGCGTTACGGCCAAGATGATCCGGTACTACGAGAGTATCGGCCTGATGCCCCCGAGCCCCCGCTCCGAGGCAGGTTACCGGCGGTACGGCGAACAGGATCTGCATTTGCTGCGGTTCATTCGTCAGGCGCGTCGGTTGGGTTTCGGTATCGACCAGATTCGTCAGTTGCTCGCGCTCTGGCAGGATCGTGGCCGCTCTAGCGCCCAGGTGAAGGCGCTGGCGCAATCTCACGTCGACGAACTCAATCAACGCATCGGCGAACTCGTCGCCATGCGCGACACGCTGTCGCATCTCGCCGTGCATTGCCATGGCGACGACCGGCCGGACTGTCCGATTCTGGAAGGGCTGGCGGCCGCAGAACTGCCCGGTAGTCTCGGTGCGAACAAGGCGCAAGCCGATTGCGGCACGATGGCTGCCGCGTGCGGCAGTGCGACACAACCCGCGGCGGCGCCGTCGGCGAGCGCAGCCAACACCCCTGCGGGCGGGCCGGTGGTCGAGAGCGATGCCCAAGGCGCGCGCCATGCGCCGCAAGGCTGACGACGATGGCATGACGTGATGGGCGTGTCACATTCGACACGTCATCTACCCCGTGACGCGCCGCAGCAGCGGCGCTTTTTTTGTCATTCGAATTTTGATCGCGCCGGTGCGACAGCGGATCGCAGCGTACTTTTGGGTGAGGTTTTTTTTTATGTTGTTGATTTTTAATTGAATTTTATGGAATTGACTCCATTCGAAGTGATGCTCTAGCAGATTTTGTTGGTTTTTCACATATAGGGTCTAACCCTTAACGGGAAAACCCTATATAATGCGAAGCACTGCTGCGATGCAGCACACTAATTGAATTGGAGAAACGTCATGTTTGCCGCCCTGTTTGAAGTCGTGAACACTTGGTTTGAAACTGCTGAACGCCGTCGTCGTGAGTCGTTCCTGGCTGAGTCGAAGGACATCATTGAGCTGGAACAACGTATCCGCGCGCTCGAAACCGCCGGTTACTAAGCAAGTCTGAAGTCCTTCCGGACGAACGGTCGTCGCTGGCGCAGCCAGGCAAGTCGATCGTCTCATCGGGCGATTCCCGTCATTGTGTAATGACGTGCGACGGCGCCCAGCCGTGAGTCCGGATGCCGTTCCCGTTGTTCCGGGACCGGTGAAAACAAGCCCGCCACTTCGGCGGGCTTTGTCGTTTACGGCCCCCTATCGAAGCCTCCACGCGGCAACGACTGCATCCTGGATCCCTGGTAAAAGTAGCAGGTATCGCTCAACGGTTCGACGAGCGAGTTCGGCTGTCGCTTCACAACACTCTCCGTACCGACGTTCCCTCCCCAATGGTTGGCGAGTTGCGCGTCGTATTTTTGTTAATGCAATTGATAATCATTGTTATTATCATTAAACTTTTGCCCAATGGAGATGTCGCGCCGTGAGCGCGAGTCTCTTGACGGTGCCGTTGTCGTACGCAGCTTTCCTTTCTTGTGGCTTGAGGGCAGGGGTTGATTTCCGACCGGCGAATCTCTTCCTCGTCCAGGTGATGTTTGATTGCCGGGGCGTTTCCTCGAAGTTGTTCCTCATGTCGCTCGCTTCCCGTTCTTCCCGTATTGCCCGAGCTCCTCGTTCTGCTAATGCCGGTATGCCTGCGCCTGCCGCCGGCCAATGGCTGTCGTTGCGCCCGATCGTTGCCGCTTCGGTACTGGCATTCGGCTCGTCTGTTTTTAGCGTCGGTGCGATCGCACAAACCACGCCGCCGGGTAATGCGGGGCAGGCAGGTCAGGCGGGAGCGCAGAACGACGTCGCTCTACCGGCCGTGACGGTGCAGGGCGCGCGCGAAGCGTCGCCGAACGACACGCCGCCGGCCTACGTAGGCGGCCAAATTGCGCGAGGCATGAGCTTTGGCGTGCTCGGTAACCAAAGCACGCTCGACGTGCCGTTCAGCATGAGCGCGTACACGTCGAAAATGATCGAAGATCAGCAGGCGCGTACGCTGGCGGACGTGCTCGACAACGATCCGTCGGTGCGCATGTCGCGCGGATTCGGTAACTTTGCGCAAACGTTTGTGATTCGCGGTTTTACGCTGGCGGGCGACGACATTTCGCTTAACGGTCTTTATGGCATTACGCCGCGACAACTCGTGTCGACCGAAGCGCTCGAACGTGTCGAATTGTTCAAGGGGGCGAATGCCTTCCTGAATGGCGCGTCGCCGGGCGGCTCGGCCATTGGCGGTGGCGTCAATCTGCAACTCAAGCGCGCGGACGATACCCCGCTCAACCGGGTCACGCTCGAAGGCAGTGGCTCGGGCGAATTCGGCGCGCATGTGGATGTGGGCCGCCGCTTCGGCAGCGAAGGGCAATTCGGTATTCGCGTGAATCAGGCGGTGCGCGACGGTGAGACGTCGGTCGATCGCGAACATCAGAACTCGAAGACCACGGCAGTGGCGCTCGACTGGCGCGGTGACAAGCTGCGTCTGTCGGCCGATTTCCTCTATCAGAAGCAACACATCGGCTCGGGGCGGGCGCTGTACAACTTCTCGGGCACGGTGCTGCCCCAGCCGCCGGCCGCAACGTCGAATTACGCGCAGTCGTGGAGCTACACCACGCTGGAGGACAACGTCGGCATTCTGCGTGCCGAGTATGACTTCCTGCCTCACTGGACGGCCTACGTGACGGGCGGTATCCGTCATACGAACGAGAACGGCGAGTACTCGAATCCGACGTGGAAGGGCTCGCCCAGCACGATTACCGCAACGCGTCTGAATGCTCCGCACCAGGAAGATGCGCTCTCCGGCGAGGTTGGCGTGCGCGGTCGTTTCACGACCGGTCCGGTGACGCATTTCGTGACGGCAGGCGCGTCGGGCACGCGTCTGGACTCGCAGTCGGCATTTACGTTCGCGCCGGCGTTCTCGACGAGCTTCGTCAACCCGCCGCAAGTCCCTTATCCGGCAGCTACGTCGCAGGGCGGGAATCTGAACGATCCGCAAACGACGGCACTCACCTTGTTGCGTAGCGTGTCGGCGTCAGACACGCTGGGCTTCTTCAACGATCGTGTGCTGGCGACGGTCGGTGTGCGCCATCAGTCGATCGGGGTGAACAACTACGGCTATACCGGTGCGCAGACGCTCGCGTACAACGATGCCATCACCACGCCGCTGTTCGGGCTCGTGTTCAAGCCGTGGCAGAACGTCTCGCTCTTCGCGAACCGCAGCGAAGGGCTGGCGGCGGGCACCACCGCACCGCAAGGCACGCTCAACTACGGTCAGTCGCTGCCGCCGTTCCGCTCCAAGCAGATCGAATTCGGTGCGAAGTACGATACGGCCCGATTCGGCGCGTCGATCGCGTTCTATCAGATCGAGAAGCCGTCGGCGTACACGAACGCGTCCAACGTCTACGTGGCAGACGGGCTTGAGCGTCACCGTGGCGTCGAAGCGTCGGTGTATGGCAGCCCGGTCAAGGACGTTCGCGTGATCGCCGGGGTGTCGTACATCAATGGCACGTTGCTCAACCAGTCGAGCGCGGCGACGAACGGCAATCGTCCGGTCGGCGTGCCGACGTTCTCGTACAACCTCGGTGCGGAATACGACATTCCGTGGGTGCCGGGGCTGACGCTTAACGCCCGCTGGATTCACACGGGTCGCGAGTACGCCAACATTGCCAATACGGCGTCGATCCCGGCATGGGACCGCTTCGATCTTGGCGCGCGTTACGCCACGCAGATTTACGGCAAGCCGACGACCTTCCGTGTGAGCGTGCTGAACGTGACCAACAAGGCCTACTGGTCGAGCGTATCGTCGAGCAACTACCTGACGCTCGGCGCACCGCGCACGTTCCTCTTGTCCATGACGACCGACTTCTGAGTCGCTAGCGCGCGTTAGCCCTCCGTCCCTCGCGGGGCGTGGCTACCGAGCGCCATAGCCCCAACTGCCTCGCTGACGACAGAAACGCAGCGTGCAGTCGCGCCCCGGCGCTGTTCGCAGCCCGGGGCGCTTTTTTTGGGGGGCGACGCAAAGCGGCACCCCGTGCAGTCGCCAAGTGTGCGTCGATGGGCTCGGACTGCGCGGCGAGTTCGGCGCTCCCTCTACTTCTCGATGCTGAATTCAGTCGCGATGGCGGCGCCGTTGGCCAGTGAGGTCACGCCGTAGTACTTGTCGCCGACCTTGAACATGAAACGGCACCAGTTCTCGGTCAGCGCGCGCCACTCCAGATTGACGCAATACGATCCGTTGTCGTTGACCGACCAGGTGCCGGTGGCGCGTGCGACCTGCACGCTGCGGCCGCCGGACCCCATATTCCCCTTGTTGTCGCTCGTGGCATTGAGCGAGCCGTTGGTGTCGTTGACCCATTTGCGCGTGCTGCCATTCGGCACCATGTTGGTGATGTGCGCGCCGGGCATCAGCGAACGCAAGTCGTCGACGCTCAATTGCTGGCCGTTGGCATCCTTGATGTCGGAGAGGTGCATCGGGTCGGCGTAGGCGAACGCGGGGCCGACAAGCAGGGTGAGCCCGATGAACGACCTGAGTGGGCCAAGCGCCTTAGAAAACTTGGTCGATTTGCGCGCCGCGAGTGGTTTTGCCGCAGCCGCGCGTGATCCGGGACGTCTGCGTGACGCCATGGCGGGCTGGGGGCGGAGATGGGGTTGGGCGAGCGATGGAGCGAAGCGATAGACCATGATGACTCCCGGACGAAACCTGCCGACGCAAAGCGTGGGGCGGGTCAGCCGACGAAGGGGCGTGAAACCCATGTCGGCATGCATAGACACCGGCACACGCGCAAGCGACGGCGCGCGTCGTCAGGCATTTCTGTCCCCGTGCTGCGACGGGGTCGGCTATCGGTCCAGGTGAAGCGAGATACCACACTTTCCGCAGGACGCGCCGGACCGTTGCGATCCGGCGGCATCATGCGCTACCACTATAGGCGACGGGGTCGACGATCCCCAATCTTTCCGTCACCCGACATCGCCGTGGCACCGAACCGGCCGCTAAGCGTGAGGCTCTCGGTGGGTTCGGCGTCGCGACATCAGTCCGTGCCGTACTTCGGCGAGCGCGGACCGTAGAGCATGCCGTTGGGGCGTCCGGCGGAGAGCAGGCGTGCGTTGGCGGTGCCCGCGACCGTGTAGCCCGCGTTCGACACGCTGTTGACGATCTGCTTGATGGCTGCCGTGACGAGCATACCGATCAGCCCGCCGCCACCGTTGTTGTTCCCCTCGTTGTTCGACGCGCTGGCCACGCCGCTCCACAGCTTCGCACCGTTGCGCAGATCGATGAGATCGGCTGTGACGGTCACCACCGTGGCGCTGTCGAGCACCATGTACTTCGTGCCGTACTGGGTGATCTTGATGTAGAGCGCGGCGTCTGCACCGAAGATCTCGCGCAGCTTGGCCGGGCTGACCTGATGAATGTCACCGGCAACGGTAAGACCGTTCTGACGGAAAGACTCATCGACCAGCGCGACAGGCATCACGTAGTAGCCGGCTTCGCCCAGCGGCACCGTGACCTGCGAAAGCACGCTGTAGGTGGCGTCGATATCGGGCGATTCGTTCAGCGGCGGCAACACCAGAATCGACTTCGGTTTGCTTTCCTTGAACGCCGTGTAGTCATACGGTTTGGCCTGATGCATGGCGCAGCCGGTCATCACGGCGGCCAGTGCCGCAACCGTCATCCATTTGCAGAGTCGGGCGATCATTGCTTGGCCTCCGTGGTCTTGTTCTTGAGCAGGAAGTCGATGTAATTGGCGGATTCGGGGAACAACTGCTTCTCGATCTGGAATTCCTCGACCATCTTGTCGGGCTTGCCGACCGATGCGTAGAGCAGACCCAGGTGCGCGTGATAGCCCGGCGGCGCTGCATTGTTCGACGCCTTGATCTTCTCCAGATCACGCTCGAGCGCAATGATCTGCGCTTCCTTCGATTCGCCCTTGAAATACTCGTAGACCTGCGGCTGGTAGCTTTCCCAGTCGTACAGCGGTTTTTGCGGCGTAGCGCAACCCGACAGCGTGACGATGATGGCGCCCGCGATGGCCGCTACGCCCAGACGGCCGGCCTGACCGATAGCGCCGGGACGGCGTAATGAGCGCGCAGGTGAGCGCGTAGGTGAGAGTGTAGGGAATGTGCGATTCATGACGATAGAGATCCTGACAGGCATGCCGCAGCCTGCGCGTCCTTCGTGGTAGGCGCTGCTCGCACCCGATTGACGCGCGCGAACGAGCGCGTGACGAATCACGCGCTGCGGCATGCTGCAAAAAGGGATGCGGTCGGCTTACTTGCCGGGCTTCCAGGCGCCGCTTTCGATGCCGGCGACGAGGTTGTTGACGGCTTCGCGCATGGCGAGGTCGAGGACCTTGCCGTTGAGCGTCGAGTCGTAGCCCGCTGTGCCGCCGAAACCGATGACCTCGCGGTTGGACAGGGCGAATTCGCCGGCGCCGCCGCTCGAATACACGACTTCCGACGTCGAGATATCGACCACGTTCAGATTGACCTTGGCGTACGCGATCTGCTCGCGGCCGCGGCCCAGAATGCCGAAGAGCTGTTTGTCGCCCACTTCCTTGCGACCGAACTCGACGACGTCGCCGGTGATCACGTAGTCAGCGCCCTTGAGCGTCTGCTGGGTCTTCTTGATGTCGGCTTCCTGACGGATCTCGGCCATGTTGTCGCGGTCGAGCACGTTGAAGCGATTCGTTTGCTGAAGATGCGTGATCAGGATCGTCTTGGCCTGACTGCCGAGGCGGTCGACATTATCGGAAAAGACACCACGCATGTATGCGGAACGGTTGTCGAACTTGCCGACGGCGATCGGTGTACGCACGCCGACGTAGGCGCGGCTTGCGCTCTCGACCTTGGCGACTTCTACGGTACGCGAGCTTTCGGTAGCGCAACCGCCGAGCGTTGCCATCGCGAGCATGGCGGCGCTGAACAGCGCAATGCCGGACTTGCTTTTCTGCACGTTGATACCCCTCAGTGTGTTTTAGTGCTCGCAGGACGATGCACGATCGCATCGATCCGTTGCGAGTCATCTGGTCCCTTATTTTCCTGACGCTTTTTTGTTCTGCGGATTCATAAGGGGTACTGATGGTAGCACGTGCGATTGTCGCGTTGGCGTTGCGTACAGGGATGCCGGGCGTCGCCCTTGCGGGCTTTTACGCCCGAATCTTCAGCTCAGTCCGAAAATCAGCAGCAGATTGGTGCCGGTGATGACCACGAACAGGCACCATGCGAAGACCTGCGTGGGACGTCCGATCGCGTTGCCTTTCATCACGCGCGGGTCGCTGACCGAGCGAATGAGCGGCCACATGGCGAACGGCAGTTGCAGGCTGAGCAACACCTGACTCCAGACCAGCAGCTTGCCCACGGCGCCGTCGCCGAGCCATAGCACGCCGATGAGGGCGGGCACCAGCGCGAGACCGCGCGTGATCAGGCGTCGCTGGTAGCAGGGGATCTTCATGTGCAGAAAGCCGTCCATGATGACTTGCCCGGCGATGGTGCCCGTGAGTGTCGAGCTTTGTCCGGACGCCAGCAGGGCAATGCCGAACATGAAAGCGGCGGCCCCGCCTGCAATCGGCGTGATCAATTGATACGCCTGCTCGATATCGGTGACGTTGGTCTGCCCGCTCGCGTGAAAGACCGACCCCGCAAGAATCAGAATGGCCGCATTCACACACATGGCGATCAGCAGCGAGCCCCAGGTGTCGATACGCACCAATGCGAGCGTGTCATGCACGTCGCCACGCTTGCCGCCGACAACGCGTCGGGTTTGCACGACGGAAGAGTGCAGGTACAGGTTGTGCGGCATGATCGTCGCGCCGACGATACCCAGCGCCAGCACGATGGCGTCGCGCCGGTCGTGGCTGGGCGCGCCGGGGACGAGACCTGCGGCCACGGCATGCCAGTCGGGCGGCGCCATGGCGACTTGTGCGACGAAGCAGAACGCCATCGTGCCGATCAATCCGAAAACGATCGCTTCGATCTGACGGAAGCCTTTGCCTTGCAGGCCGAGCACGATCATCGTGTCGAGCGCAGTCAGCACGATCCCCCACGAGATGGGTACCCCCAGCAGCAGCTTGAAGGCCAGCGCGCAGCCGAGCACTTCGGCGATATCGCACGCGATGATGGAAATCTCCGCCGTGATCCACTGCACCAGACGTCCCGTGCGGCCGTAGCGTTCGTAGCTGGCTTGTGCGAGGTCACGTCCGGCCACCAGCCCGAGGCGGGCGGCGAGCATCTGCAAGAAGATGGCCGCGAGGCTCGATAACGCCACGACCCACAGCAGCGAGTAGCCGAATTGCGAGCCGGCCTGAATGTCCGTCGCCCAGTTGCCGGGATCCATGTAACCGATGGCGACGAGCAGTCCGGGGCCGGCGAAGCGTTTGAGTTTGGTCCAGCGCGATTGGCGCGCGTCGATGACGATGCTGCCCTTGACCTCGGAGGGGCAGAAAGGCGCGGTGGCGGTAGTCGGGAGGGGCATGAGGGTGGGATGACTGGCAATGACGCTCACGTTAGCCGGGCCGGCGTTTGCCCGCAAGCACGATCGTCGGGAAAGCACGGACAAATTGCGACAGGCGCGATGGATGGGAAGCCACTGGAATGCTGCCGAAAGTCGATGAACTGCTATACTGTACATTCATACAGTATTTGGGTGCTTGATTCTCCAGATGACCCTGCCGCTTTCCTCCCTGCCTGCCGGGCTATGGCGTGCCAGCGAACTGGCGCATTGCCACCGCGCGGGCCACACCACCGGTTTTGCCGCGCTCGACGCCGAGTTGCCCGGCGCCGGGTGGCCGCATGGTGCGGTGACGGAGCTGCTGTGCGAGCGCCCGGGGATCGGCGAGTGGCGGCTGCTGGCGCCGACGTTGCGCGACCTGACACAGGCTGGCAAGCCGGTGATGGTCATTGCGCCGCCGATGCTGCCGTACGCACCGGCACTGGCGGGATGGGGGATCGATTTGCGCTGGCTGAGCGTAGTGATGCGTCCGGCGTCTGCGGTGTCCGGAGTGTCCCGGGGGCGTCGCGGGGCCGGTGAGCGTGCGGGGCGGGGGATGAGGGCTGAGGACCGCGACATGCTCTGGTGCGCCGAGCAGGCGCTCAAAAGCGCTTGCTGCGGGGCGGTGCTGACGTGGCTGCCCGCAGCGACGCCAGAGCAACTCCGGCGGCTTCAGGTCGCGGCGGGCGGCGGCGAGACGCTGACCTGGGTGGTGCGTGCGCCGGCGGCGGTCTCGACAGCTTCGGCCGCGCCGCTGCGGCTCGGGCTTACCGTCGGGGAGGGCAGTCGGCTAGGGGTGCAGTTTCACAAGCGTCGCGGACCGCCCCGCCTCGATCCGCTCTGGTTGACGTTGCCTGCGCCTTATACGCGTGCACCGCAACCGGTGACGGGGACCTGGGACGATGCGATGCCATGGCATGTGCGGCCCGATCCGACACCGTCGCCCGTTCCGTCCACACCGTCCACCCCTTCCACCGCTTCTTTCGTTTCTGCTTCCGGAGTCTCGCATGGCCTGCTGGATCGCCCTGCATCTGCCATCTCTGGCGCTTGAGGTCGCCTCGCCGCGTATGCGTGCGCACGGGGACGCGGGCGCGCAGGCCGACACGACGGTCGTGCTGGCGCAGGCGCGTGTCTGGCAGGCGAGCGAGGCCGCACAGGCGGCCGGGGTGCAGCCGGGGATGCGTCGTGGCGGCGTGCTGGCGCTGTTGCCGCAAGCCCGGTTTCACGATCGCGACGAGGGGGCCGAGTCGCTGGCGCTCGAAGCCCTGGCGCTGGCCTTGCTGCGCTTCGGGCCCGATGTCGCGATTGCCGCGCCGCAGTGTGTGGTGATCGACGTTGCGCCGAGCCTGCGCCTGTTCGGCGGTCTGGCGTCGTTGGCCGTGCAGGTGCTGGAGAGTGCCGAAGCGCTCGGGCATCGCGCATCGTTGGGGATGGCCGCGACGGCCAGCGCTGCGGTATTGCTCGCGCGTGCCGCAGAAGTGGCCTCACCGCCTGTCGATTCGCATGCACCGACGCCGGAACATATGCAGGCAGCGATGAAGTCGCGCGCGTCGCGTCGCTCGATTGTGCCGATGAACGTGCCGGTGAACGTGCCGGTGAACGTGGCGTCAGCGGCATCGAAGTCCGGAGAGACATCGTCGTCAATCTCGTCGGCATGGCATGGCGAGTCCGGTGAACCCGGCGAGCCGTTGTTGCCACCTCCGCTGGCCGTGCTGCCGTCGCAACTCGACCCGCTATCGGTCGCGTTGCTGCCTGAAGCGCAGCCATGGCTCGATTGGCTCGCGCAAATCGGTTGTGCGACGTTGGGAGCGCTACGAGCGCTGCCAGCGGCGGGCGTCAGGCGTCGCTGCGGCGCAGCGTTGATGACTTCGCTTTCCCGCGCTTATGGCGATACGCCGGAAGCCCCGGCGTGGTACCGCGCGCCGCCGCATTTCGAAGCGGTCTTGCCGTTGCCGTCGCTCACTCACGACGTTGAAGTGCTGCTCTTCGGTTTGCGCCGCTTGCTGGCGCAACTGACGGGATGGCTGGCCGCCGGCCAACTGGCGACGCGCTCGCTGACACTGATACTCGAACACGAACCGCTCGGCAGACAGACGCTGGCGCCGACGCGTTTTGATATCCGTCTGGCCGAGGCCAGTGCCGCGCCGGCGCACTTGCTGTCGCTGTGCAAGGAGCGGCTCGCGCGTGCGCCGCTGGTTGCACCGGTGCTGACGCTACGGCTGGATGTGACCCAGACCGCACCGCACGTTCCGCAAAACGGGTCGTTACTGCCGGAGCCCGGGCGCGAGCGTCAGGACTTCGTGCAATTGATGGAGCGTGTGGCGGCGCGTCTGGGGGATGAGCATGTGCGGCGTTTGCAGGTGCGCGGCGACCATCGCCCCGAGGCGGCGTTCGTCAGCGTGGCTTATGGGGCGGGAGGGGGCGCAGGGGCAGGCAACAGCCCGGACACCAACCCAGGCGCGAGCGTGGGTACCCGTACCACGCATGGCGCGCGGGGGCCGAGCGCCAGGACGTCGCGTCATTTGCCGGAGACTGCGCAGGCATTGCCCCCACGTCCGGCATGGCTGCTCGATGCCCCGCAACGGTTGCGCGTGCAGCAGGAGCGTCCGTGGCGGCAGGGGCCGTTGCAACTGGTGAGTGGTCCCGAGCGGATCGAGGCGGGATGGTGGGAGCCGGGCACGGTCACGCGCGATTACTTCATCGCGGCTGATGCCTCGGGGGCGCTGCTGTGGGTGTTTCGGGAGCGTCCGGTGAAAGGGGCCGACGCCGCGTGGTATCTGCACGGCCTGTTCGGCTGATGCCGGTGAACGCCGATCGATAAGTCGCCTTATGAATTTCGACGATTTTCTCCCCTGGCAAGGGTCGACCGACGGGTTGGCCGCCAACGACGACGGTGCCGACACCCCCGAAGACGCCCCTGCTCGGCCGTACGGGGAGGAGGAAGGCGGCCTGCCGGCGTACGCCGAATTGCATTGCCTGTCGAATTTCTCGTTTCAGCGCGGTGCGTCTCACCCGGAGGAGTTGGTCGCACGGGCGGCACATCTGGGGTACACCGCGTTGGCCATTACCGATGAGTGTTCGCTGGCCGGTGTCGTACGGGCGCTTGCGGAAGCGACCAAGTATCCGGCGGTGAAGCTGATCGTCGGCAGCGAGTTTCGTCTGACGCCCGAGTGTGTCGCATCACAAGTACCGCAATCGACGGGAGCGTCGACGACCCGGCCGCCGGTTCCGTCGCCATCGTCACACGACACATCGTCCGAACAGCGCAGGTCGACGGGAATCGAACCGGGCGCGCTGGCGGGCCACGATCCCCTCGATCCCCGTGATCTTCCAGACGCACTCGGCACCGTGCATCTGGTTGCGCTGGCGCAGCACCGTGATGGCTACGGCAATCTGTCGGAGATGATCACGCTCGGACGCATGCGTGGTCCGAATCGCAGCTATCGGTTGCACCCGGGCGATTTCAGTGCGCCGACCGGGGAGTACGCGCATCTGCGCGGTCTGAAGGGCTGTCTGCTCATTCTGGTGCCGGACCCCGACGCGAGCGCCGAACTGACGCTGGCGCAGACGCGTTGGGCCGCCCGGACGTTCGGTGAGGGGCGGATCTGGCTCGCGCTGGAACGTCGTCACCGTGCGGACGACGAAGCGCAGTTGGCGCGTCTGCGTGCGATCTCCGTCGAATGCGGCGTGCCGCTCGTCGCGACAGGGCATGTCCTCATGCATGTGCGCTCGCGCAAGCCATTGCAAGATACCCTCACGGCCATCGGGCGGGGCGTGCCGGTGCAGGCGTGCGGGTTGTCGCTCACGGCGAATGCGGAGCAACATCTGCGTCCCCGGCTACGGCTTTCATGGCTTTATCCGAAAGAGGCGTTGGCCGAGACGGTGGCGATCGCTTCGCGATGTCATTTCGATCTGAGGAGACTGCGTTACGAATATCCGGAAGAACTCGTGCCCGCAGGCCATACGCCGGAATCGTATCTGCGTCAGGAGGTCGACAAGGGGGCGACGTGGCGTTATCCAGACGGTGTGCCGCCGAAAGTGGTGGCGCTCCTCAAGGCGGAACTGGCGCTCATTCGCGAGCTTGAGTACGAGCCGTACTTCCTGACGGTCTACGACATCGTGAGCTATGCCCGCAGCCAGAAGATTCTGTGTCAGGGGCGCGGCTCGGCGGCGAACTCGGCGGTGTGTTATTGCCTGGGCATCACTGCGGTGAACCCCGACGAAGCGCAAGTGCTGTTCGGCCGTTTTCTGTCGAGGGAGCGCAAGGAGCCGCCAGATATCGACGTCGACTTCGAGCACCAGAAGCGCGAGATCGTCATCCAGTACATCTATCGGAAGTACGGCAACGACCGGGCGGCGCTGGCGGCAACGGTCATCAGCTATCGCATGCGCAGCGCCGTGCGCGATACGGGGCGGGCGCTGGGGATCGATCTGTCCATCGTCGAGCAGGTGGCACAGAGTCAGCAGTGGTGGGACGGCAAGGAGAACCTGCTCGCCCGCATGGCCGCGCAGGGACTGTCGCCCGATGCGCCGACGACGCGGCTTTGGGCCGATCTGGCGGCGCGGCTGATCGGCTTTCCACGGCATTTGTCGCAGCACGTCGGGGGCTTCGTGATTGCGCGCGACAAGCTCTCGCGCCTCGTGCCGATCGCGCCGGCCGCGATGGAGAACCGTTACGTCATTCAATGGGACAAGGACGATATCGAGACGCTCAGACTGCTCAAGGTCGACGTGCTGGCGCTCGGCATGCTGAGTGCGTTGCGGCGCACGCTCGATTTGCTGGGCGAATGGCAGGGCAAGCCGATCGAACTGGCCGAAATCCCACGCGATGACCCGGCAACGTACGGCATGATCCGCCGCGCCGATACCGTGGGCGTGTTTCAGATCGAGTCGCGAGCGCAGATGAGCATGTTGCCGCGTCTGAAACCGGTCAAGTTCTACGATCTGGTCGTGCAGGTCGCGATCGTGCGTCCCGGGCCGATTCAGGGCGGCATGGTGCATCCCTATCTGAAGCGGCGCAAGCTGAAACCGGAAGACGTCGTCTATCCGTGTGACGCCATCAGACCGGCACTGGAACGTACATTGGGCGTGCCGATTTTTCAGGAGCAGGTCATGCAGATCGCGATGATCGCCGCAGACTTCTCGGCGGGCGATGCCGACGAGTTGCGTCGTTCGATGGCGGCATGGAAGCGCAAAGGCGGTCTGGAGAAATTCCAGACCCGCATCGTCGACGGCATGCTGAAGAATGGTTATCCGCTCGAGTTTGCCGAGGCGATCTGTCGTCAGATCGAGGGGTTCGGCGAGTATGGATTCCCCGAGAGTCATGCGGCGAGCTTCGCCTCGCTGGCATACGCCAGTGCGTGGCTCAAGTGTCACGCGCCGGAGATGTTCCTGTGCGGGTTGCTCAACAGTTTGCCGATGGGCTTCTATTCGGCCTCGCAACTGGTGCAGGATGCGCGACGGCATCGTGTGGAGGTTCGCGCGGTGGACGTGTGCGTGAGCGATGTCGAGTCGCGTCCCGAGGCGAGGGTCGGCCGGTATGGGGATGCGCGTCGACCGGCGGTGCGCCTTGGCCTGTCGCTGGTCAAGGGCCTGTCTGCCGAGGGCGCGCAGGCCATCGAGCGTGCGCGTCGGTCGCGGCCGTTTACCGATATCGACGATCTGACGTCGCGCGCCGCGTTGTTGCGTCGCGATCTCGATGCGCTGGCGGCAGCGGACGCCTTGTCGGCCCTCCTGGGCGGACGGCGTCAGGCACGCTGGACAGTGGCCGCCTGGCAGCCGCCCACGCCGTTGCTGGGGGCCACTGTCCTGCGCGACGCCGCGCCGGGCAGTGCGGATGAGCAGGTGGCCTTGCCGCCGATGGCCGAGGGGCAGGACATCGTGGCCGACTATGCGAGTACGGGGCTGACGTTGCGGCGTCATCCGTTACTGCTGTTGCGCGAGAAGCTGACGAAAATGCGCGTGCGTACGGCAAAGGAGTTGCAGTCCGATGGCGTGCACGGGCGACGCGTGCGCGCGGTCGGCATTGTGACGGGACGTCAGCGTCCGGGCACGGCCAACGGCACGGTCTTCGTGTCGCTGGAAGACGAGACGGGCGTCATCAACGTGATCGTCTGGCCCGATCTGGTCGAGGCGCAGCGCAAGGAGTTGCTGGCGTCGTCGCTATTGGGCGTGGAAGGGATATGGCAGCGCGAGGAACGCGTTACCCATCTGGTCGCGCATCGCCTGATCGATCTTTCGCCGATGCTGGGCGAACTCACGATTTCGAGCCGGAATTTTCATTGAGGCTTATTTCGCGGCGCTGTGGTGCTGCGGAGCTGCGATGTCACAGCGCCGGGCCGTCGGCGCGGGGGAAATAGCTCGCAGGCGTTGGGTCGATTGTTGAAAGTGCCTTGGCGATATCAGGGCAACGATGGCGCAACGTCGGTGAGGGCGAACGTGCATGTCCCGCCCCGTCCTGTGGGATTGGGATATCCACCGACGATCCGCCACATCAGACATCCGGAGTCCCTCATGGAAATCAACTCGTTATCGTCAGGACTGGGAGTGCCCACTGTCAGTCCCGATATCGCGAGCCATTCCGCGCCATCCTCACAATCCTCATCGATATCGGAAAGCACCCGAATCCCCCAGGACGATGGCGCAGTGTCGTCATCGATCGCAGCGGGCGCGATGCCATCGACCTCGGTGGATGCGGTGAGGTTGTCGAACGACGTGGCGTCTCTCGACGAATTCACGCAGGCGCTAGACGCCGGGCTGAACGCATTGCCCCGGGAGATATTCTCCGCGCTCGATCTCCCGGACGGCATGCATCCGAGAGACATGCTCATCGGCGTGGTGCTTCCCTCGGGGGAGGCTGCGTCTCAGGCGGCGCCGCAACCGCCGCAGTACAAGGTAGTCGGATCGGCGGGAAAATTGATCGCGGATATCGTGAGCGGTACCGGCCGTTGGTCGGAGGCGGACTACGACCAGTGGGTTTGCGTGAAGCATGGTCAGGATCCGGAGACATTCCAGCCGGCGAGATCGGCCATCGATGCCGCTGTGACCTGGGTGCGTCAGGATGTGCCGGAAGATCGCGCGCGTGCAACAGCCCGGTCGATTGCCGATGCCATGCTCACCGATGCCTCGGCGCGGGAAACGATCGCGCAATGGAATCGGGATGCGCTTGCTGCGCGCACCAAGGTTGAAATCGACGAAACGAAATCGGCGCAGCGATTGATTGCCTCCCTTTTGAATGCCCTCTGTGAGCATCCCACCATCGAAGCGCGTTTTGATCGCAAAGGGGCCAGTGTGTTTGCTTACACCGTAGAGATTGGCGTTTCTCGCAAGGGTGCGAACGGTATCGACAGCCTGACTGTCCCGGGTATGGTGATTGTCTCGACAGCCGTCAGCGGCGCCGAAAACAGAAAAACGAAATCGGCGGTGCTTTACTGCGCCGGCATGGAGAAATCGTTCAGGGCCAGCGCATTCGGCAGCATGGAGAGATCGATCGCCGAATTTGCCGCGAACGCGAGTGTGAAGCCGTTATCGGCATTTCCAAAAGCAACGTTGTCGTTGGGCGAGATGCTGCCCTATTACCTGAAGCTGATGGTGCCGGACTTTTCGGAGGCGTCGGACAAGGTTGTCCGCGCCGAACTGGTGCCGTACAACGACGACATCTTCGAAAAGATGGCGACGGACGCCGCTCGTGTCGTCGATGTGGGTGCGAGGGCGTCAATGGCGCGAGACTTTGCATCGGAAAGTACGACGCGAAGTCTGTGGCGCGACTGGCTCGGAGGGCGCCCCGACGCCACCGTCGGTTTTGAAGACGCGTTGCTGTCTCTGAATCCGGGCAGGCAATTGGCGGCTTCTTTGTGGGGCATGAGCGATGCTATCGTCGCGGCGGTGAACGGCACCCGACGAATGGACGGATCTGCGGCGAGAAATGAATGCTTTCATCGATTCAGTCGAACGGGAAATGTTCACCCTGCCGCACCGGCTCCTTGAGCGGTTTTGTCCATCGGTCGAGCCGGGCGACATCGATCTGCGGCATGTGACGATCTTGCACAGAGCCCCGGATTCGCGAGAAATCCGACCGGTTGGGACGGCATGGCAGATCATCGCGCGATCTTGCGAGCCGGATAGGCCGCTGGCCTGAGCACGAAATGGACAACTGGGTGCGCGAGGGGACAGCGTCGGGGAAGCCCGATGTCTATGTCCCTATCCGGCGTGCTATCGATATGGCGGCCTCGTGGATTCGGGTTGGTTTGCCAGAAGATCAGGGGCACGCATTCGCGCACGTCGTTGCCGACTATCTTTTGTCGGAAACGGATTCTTCGTGCCGCCAAGTGATCGTGCCGTGGTCTAAGCGCGCGTTGTCAGATCTTATCGACGATCCCGTCATGAAAAGAAAGCTAACGCCCGGAATGCGCTCACTCATGCGCAGCATCTGTCGGAACCCCGTAGGGATGGAGCGCACGGTATCGGAGCACGCTTTACCCTCCGGATCAACGTGTTTTATACGGCGGCAAAAAAACCGACAGTCTGGCCGTGCCCGGCATGATCCTCATGTTTCGCGGTGATGCCACTGACCACGCCAACGACAAAAAGACCGCAACACTCTACCTCGCTGGACACCAACAGCCGCTATGGACTCGGACACTTGGCGTCATGAAGGCCGGGCTGGACCGATTTGGGCTCAATCCACCGTCGGAGCCCAGGCGATATACCGCGCCATTCCTGTCGTTGAAGGAGGCATTAGCGCCGTACTTCCAGGAGATGTTTCCCGAGTTTGACGCGTCGACCGATCGCATATCGTCTATTCAGTTGGATCGATGTGATGGAGACATCTTCGAGAAAATGGTGGCCAATGGGGCGATGGTCGTCCGGAATCGTGCCAGCGGATCGATGTGTTCCGACTTTGATTCGGAAAAGGAACGGCGTGCGATGTGGTTTGCATGGATCTTCGGTCGAGCGGCAGGCATTCCAGCGGAAGTTGCCGCGCCTCCTGAAACCTCTGATCTCGACGCCGTTTCCGACATTGCTGGTCCGCACTGGCTGAGCGGACTAACGTTGCGCGAACCATTTGACTACAATGACGAACGCCTCGATCAACACATAGCTGACGTCACTGTCGCAGTTCAGGAGAGCACGCAACGACAACATCGGCAACTCGATGAAATGATCAGAAATCGGTTCAACACCCACACCTCATAACCCTCAATGCGCCGCATCCGCCTGCTTGCCGGCCTCCTGCGCCAGCGCGCTCGCTTCTTCCTCGCTGCGCAACCCGTTGAAGTGTGCGTTGAGCAGCACAGCGCTGATCGATGCGAGCAGAATGCCGCTGTGGAAGAACGGGGCGAGGGCGTGCGGCAGTTTCATGAAGAACTTGTCCGACGCCACCGGGATCATCCCAACGCCGATACTGATCGCGATGATGTACAGGTTGTAGCGGTTCTTCGACAGATCCACCGTCGAGAGAATCTTGATGCCGGTGGCCGTCACCATGCCGAACATCACGATGCCCGCGCCGCCCAGCACGAACTGCGGCACTGACGCCACCACGTGCGCCACCTTCGGAAACAACCCCAGCACGATCAGAATCAAGCCGCCCATGGCGCACACCCAGCGGCTCTTGACGCCCGTCACGCCGACCAGTCCCACGTTCTGCGAGAACGACGTGTAGGGGAACGTGTTGAAGATGCCGCCGATCATCGTGCCCAGTCCGTCGACACGCAAGCCGCGCACCAGCGTCTTCTGATCGACCGGACGTCCCACGATGTCGCCCACCGCGAGGAACATGCCGGTCGACTCGATGAAGGTGACAAGCATCACCAGCGTCATCGTGGCGATGGCGATCGGATCGAAGCGCGGCACGCCGAAGTGAAACGGCATGACGAAGCCGAACCACGGGGCTTCCGACACGCCTGCGAACGACACTTTGCCGAGTGCGATCGCCACGATCGTGCCGAACAGAATGCCCAGCAACACCGCAATGTTCGAGAAGAAGCCGCGCACATACTTCGTGATGAACAGGATGCACAGCAAGACCGCGAACGACACGCCCAGATACAGTGGGTTGCCGTAGTCGGGATTGCCGAAACCACCCGCCGCCCAGTTGATGCCGACGCCCATGAGCGAGATGCCGATCACCGTAATGACCGTGCCCGTCACGACCGGCGGAAAGAGCCGCAGCAGTTTGCCGATGAACGGCGCGATGAGAATCCCGATAATGCCGGCGGCAATCGTCGCGCCGTAGATGTCGAGCAGGCCGAGGTCCGGGTTCGTGCCGATGGCGATCATCGGTGTCACGGCGGTAAACGTCACGCCCATCATGATCGGCAGACGCAGGCCGAAGATCCACAGGCCGAGCGTCTGGATGAGCGTGGCGATACCGCACGCGAAAAGATCGGCGTTGATGAGGAACGCGATTTGATCGACCGACATCTTGAGCGCGCCACCGATGATCAGCGGCACCGCAACGGCGCCCGCGTACATCACCAGCACGTGTTGCAATCCCAGCGTGAACAACTTGGGGAGCGGCAGGCGCTCGTCGACCGGATGCACCGGTGCAGCAGCAGATTGCGTCATGTCTTCTCCTGATCCGACGGTACGATTTGATTTACATGGCCTGACTGATAAGGCGAAACCGAGCGTAAATTTTTTACCGGGGTGCAGCGAGTCGCGTCAAAAAACATCGAAGGACATTGAGGACGATGCGCGGCCGACGACTGACGCGCAGTCGTGGAGAAAAACTGCGGTCTGGCGACATAGTACGCCTGCGTGCAGGGAGATCGCCCAAACGGGCTGACGCCTTACGCCACGCGGGGAACAGCGCCTGATAGCGTGACATCGCGCTGCCATGGCGGACGGCGGCACGTGTGCGAAATATCCAGTGCGTGGCCGACGTCGCAGGACGAGCGCCGCAGACTATATCGAATCCGCGATACCAAAGATTGCATTGACGATATGAATTGCCGAGACACCGCTGCGATCGGCGCGGACAAACAAAAACGACCGTCGACGGTTGTCGGACGGTCGCGGCTTCGCGTGATGAACCGGCGTGGCCTTAACTTAACTTAACTTAACGGCCGCCAGTCGTGCCTGACGGCTTGCGGGCGAGCGAATCGGTGGTGTTGCCCGTTGCCGCATTTTGCTGAGCGACGCTCTCGAGCTTGCTCGAAATCTCGTCCCCCATGTGATGCAGGAACTCCATTTCCTTCGCGCCGATGCCGCCTGCGCACAAGGCGCCGCCCCAATCGCCGTAGAGCAACGCCACCGTCTGATTGCGCTGGCGAACCGGCAGCAGGAAGAACGACTTCACGTGCGAGAAGTGCTGACGGTGCCACAGCGGAATGCGCGGCACGATGCGCGGTTCGCGGGCGTTGTCGATCAGGATCGCACGGCCGTTAGTCAGGGCGAGATGAAAGACGTCCGGCTCGAACGCTTCCGGGAAGGTCAGGCCGAGCAGCGGCTGCACGTCGCGCCCGATGCCGAAACGCATCTCGAAGAACTTGCCCGCCGGTGCGCGCACGAACGCCGCGCAATTGACGAAGCCCAGCGATTGCAGGATGGCTTCGAGCGTGAGGTTGAGCAGCCCGACCGCATCGGTCTCACCGGTGGCGGCGCGCACTTCCGAAAGCCCGTCGGCCAGACGTCGCGCCGAATCCAGCGGCTTGCCCGCCGGCGGCTGACGCGTGTTCGAGGCGCCGGTGCTGATCGCAATGAATTCCTGATGGCTCGTGTCGCGCGCCATCTCCTCACCGACGGAGACCACTTCGCTGATGTCCAGCGCGAGGCGATCGGCATAACGCTCGGCCAGTTCGGCCAGACGTGCCGCATCGGCGCCGCGTGTGAGCTCCGTCACCATCTCGTTGGACATGTTCGCGACGGCGCACAGCCAGTCGGCGTGCGAGAGCGGCGTGTCGCCATCGAGATCGATCGGGCGCATGCTCGTCGCAATCGATTCCGGCAGGCCCCATTTGCGCGCTGCCGCTTCGGCCAGCTCCGGGAACGAGATGCCCAGCACCTGCTCGCAGGCATCGCTGTCGCTGATGCCTTGCTCGGCCGCGATTTCCTGAATCTCGACCCATTCGTTGGGGAAGCAATACGTCACCAGCAGACGCGCCACGTGATGCAGCAACGTGCAGACGACGGCTTCTTCACCGTCGCGGATCCCGTTCTTCGAAGTGATGTCGCGGGCGAAAGCGCCTGCGAGCGTGGCGCGGGCCAGCTCGCGTGCCATGTCGTCGCGACGCGCGGCGACCTCGCCGAAGCCTTCGAGCAGTTTCAGGCTGAGGGCCAGGTGACCGATCGTGTCGACGCCCAGAATCATGATCGCGCGCGAGACCGTCGTCACGTTGCAGCCAAACGGCGCATACATGGCGGAGTTGGCCAGACGAATCACTTTCTGGGTGAGAGCAAAATCCGAGAGCACCGACGACGCGAGGTCGGCCGTGCTCGTGTTCTCGCTTTGCATGGCAGACACGATGCCTGTGACCGAGCGTTGCAGCGACGGAAAGTCGCCGCGCTCAGCCATGCGCTGCCACAACAATTCGAGCGTTTTTTCTTTGGTAAGGCTCATGGTAGCGGGGTTGTCCGGTCAGTGGCCGGCATCCACGTTGAGACGCCCGCTCGCAAAGGCCGCCTCCAGTTCTCCCGCAGGCAAGGCCTTCGACACCAGCCAGCCCTGGATGGAATGGCAGCCGCGATCGATCAGCATCTGCCGTTGTTCTTCCGTCTCGACCCCTTCGGCGACTGCCGACAGACCCAGCTCGCGTGCCAGTCCCAGAACTGCCGTGACGATCGTACGGTCGTTCGGTGACGTCGGCATGTCTTTGACGAAGCTGCGGTCGATCTTGAGCGCCGAGAGCGGGAAACGCTTGAGGTATCCCAGACTCGAATAGCCCGCGCCGAAGTCGTCGACGGCGAAACGCACGCCCAGCGTCTGCAACTCGCGCAATACCAGATTGGCCTGCTCCGGGTCGCGCATGAGCACGCTTTCGGTAATTTCGAGCACCAGCCGGTGACCTTCCACGCCGGAGTCGGCGATCGCCTGCCACACGAGGCTCGGGAAAGACGGATGGTGAAACTGTTGTGCCGAGACGTTGACCGACATGTAGATCCCGTCGAGCCGGGTGCGATCCCAGCGCGCGAGCTGCATGCAAGCGGCGCGTAACGCCCAGCCGCCCAGCAAGTTGATCAGACCATTGGCCTCGGCCAGCGGAATGAATTCGGCCGGCGAGACCGGACCGAGTGCCGGATGCCAGCGCATCAGCGCCTCGACACCCTTCACGTTCAGCGAAACCGGATCGCAGATCGGCTGGTAATGCAGGCTGAATTCACCGTTGTGAATGGCCTCGAACATCGCCGATTCCAGCGAAAACGCCTTGCGGTGCAAATCGCCCAGATCGTCCGTGTAGACGAACAGACCGTTGCGGCCGCGATCCTTGGCGCAGTACATGGCGGCGTCGGCGTGCTTGATCAGCAGGCCGGCCGAGTCGCCGTGCTGCGGGTAGAACGATACGCCGATGCTCGTCGTCAGGTGCAGCAGTTGATCGCCGACCTGAAACGGCTGTTGAACCGCCGAGAGCAGTCGCTTCATGATGCCGCCGAGCGCCTGTTCGTTATCGCAGCCGGGCAGCACCAGAACAAATTCGTCGCCGCCCATGCGCGCGGCCATGTCCGTCTCGCGAATCTGCGCGATCAGGCGTTGGCCGGCGTCGCGCAGCAACTGGTCGCCCACGTCGTGACCGAGCGAGTCGTTGACCTTCTTGAAGCCGTCCAGATCGAGCAGGGCGACGGCGAAATTCGGGCCGCCCTCACGCGCGTGCTGAATCGTCTCGACGATGCACTGCTGAATATATTGACGATTGCCGAGACCCGTGACCGCATCGCGTACCGCCAGGTCGGACAGACGCGCTTCGTTTTCCTTGAACGCGGTGATGTCTTCGCCGTGCACGAGGAACGTGGCGCTGGAGGCGCTGCCGATGCGCGGGGTGTACTGGGCAATGCGAAGGCGCATCCAGACACGGTCGGTCAGACCGCGCAGCAGGCGTACCGTGCACTGCTGGGGACCGAGGGTCTGGGCGGCGGAAAACGCATCCTGCAACAAAGGAACGTCTTCGATGCCAGTCAGCTCGAAGAGCGTGGCATGGTCGATGTACTCACGCGAGTACTCGAGCAGACGCAGGGAAGCTTCGGCAATGAAAAGGAAACGGCCATCGGCTGCAACATGTGCCGAAAGTCCGCCGGTCAGCTCGACCAGCGCCCGGGACAATGCCGGGGCCGGCGCCGTGGCGTTGGCCTCGGCGATTGCCGGTGCCAGGGTCGAAGGCTCGACCAAAGGCACACCGGCTGGGAGTCGATCTGAACTCATTGTTGTTGTCTGTGCATGCATCACGTCGAGCGCGCTGCCGCTCATGTGCTTCCCCGTTAAGGCAAACGCGCTCATGGCCGGACCGTGGTCCGGCAGGTGTCCGATGGATTGTGGGCCATTATAGCTAAAGACGCCAGCGATTTTGATGGCCTCAATCCCCGTTTCACGCCGCTTTCCAACGGATTTCCCGTGTTGGATTTTTTCCTACAAGACAATCGGGATTTTTTCCTGCATGGCCGGTGGCGTTTGACCGAAGTTCGGTCAACATCGTCCGCCCGGAACACCTCCATGCCGCCGGTATTTTCACCGGCGCGATCAACTTGCGTGCGCCAGTCTACCCAAGCCGGAGCGACTTGAGGGGGCAGCAATCGTGGATTTTGTCATTGCGATGCAACATCGCAACATTCATGGTCGGCCGACGCTGCCGCGCGCTGCCCTTGGGGAACGGCGATTCGCGGCAGATGAGAGAGGCGTCGGGAAAATGAGAAATCAGGAAATTGAGGATTCGCGCGTGGCGAGTTCCCGTTCAGCCGTGTGTCGGCACTTCATGTGCGAGCGACCAGGCGATGCAGGCACGGGCCAGCGCGGCGGACGCATCCAGACCGAAGCGCGCGAGCGGCGAATCGAGGGTCGCCAGCGCGACCGGGATTTCGGTACAGCCGAGGATCACGCGCTGCGCACCGGCGGCAAGGAGTTGTTCCATCGCCATTGCGAGGGCTTCACCGCCGCGGCGCATGTCTCCGGCCTTGGTCAGGCGGATCCCTTCATTGACGAGCGCCTGGTGGGCCAGCGGCTCGCTCGGGCTGACGAAACGGTAGCCCAGCGCTTCGAGCCGGGGCCGGTAGACGTTGGCGTGATGCGTGCCCTCCGTGGCCATCAGGCCGATCGGGGCGCCGGGCGCGACGCACGTCGACAGTTCGCCGGCGACCGCTTCGACCACGTCGAGCATGGGCAGACGGGTGCGATGACGCAGTGCGTCGAGCCACGCGTGAGCGGTATTGCAGGCAATCGCGATGCAGCCTACGCCGGACTGTTCCAGTGCATGCACGCCATCGAGCATGCCGTCGAGGGGCGAGGCGCCGTCGCGCAGCAGCGCTTCGGTGCGGTCGGGAATCTGCGGGACCGAATACAGGATGAACGGGATGTGATCCTGATCGCGGTTGGCGGGGTGCTGGTCGACGATCTTGCGGCAGAGGTCGATGCCAGCGGCGGGGCCCATGCCGCCGAGGATGCCGAGCGTGGCGTGCGAGTTCATGAGGGGGGAATCTGAGGAAACGGCAAAAAACGGGATCGTCCGGTGCAGGGACCGTGGTCCCTGCACAACGGTCAGTCCGTCAGGATCAGTCGTAAGCCTTCGTGATCGGGTCCTTGAACATGGCGCGCATTTCCGGCGTCATCGGATAGTTCATGTTCTGATTCTTCGGCGGCACCGGCTGCGTGAACCACTTGTTGTACAGCTTCTCCATCTCGCCCGACTTCTCCATGTCGGCGATGACCGTGTCCACGACCTTCGTGAATGCCGGGTCATCTTTGCGCATCATGCAGGCGTAGTTTTCGAACTGGAGGTTCGGGCCGACGATTTCATAACCCTTGGCTTCGCCTGCCGAGAGGGCGGCGCGCTGGCCGTAGAGCAGCGGCTCGTCCATCACGAACGCGACGGCACGGCCCTGCTTGACGGTCAGGAAGCCGTCCGAGTGTTCCTTCGTCTGAATCAGGTTGAAGCCGACTTCCCCCTTCTTGCCCGAGAGAATGCGGTCGGCGGTGGTGCCGGCCGTCGTCGCGATGGTCTTGCCCTTCAGGCTGTTCAGGTCGGTGATGCCCGAGCCCGTCTTGGCGATCATCTTGATCGAGTAAAGGAAGATGTTGTGCGAGAAGCCGACCTGCATGGCGCGATCGAACGTATGGGTGGTCGAGCCGCATTCCAGATCGATCGTGCCGTTCTGCATGAGCACGATGCGGTTCTGCGACGTGATCGGCGTTTCCGTCACTTTGAGGTTCGGCGTCTTCAGCTCTTTCTTGACGGCATCGACGATCTTCAGCGCGATTTCCTGCGAGTAGCCGATGGTCTTCCCGGCGTTATCCGAGTACGAGAACGGAATCGAAGACTCGCGCACGCCGAGAGCGATCACGCCGGTGTCCTTGATCTTCTTGAGCGTGCCGGTCAGTTCCTCTGCACTCGCGGCTTGCGCGAACAGGGCGGCGACGGCGCTGACGAGCAGCAGGGGAGCAAACAGCTTCTTCATGGTCTCTTGTCCTATCGGAGGTGAATGTAAAACACTGATACAACCCGACACGCCCCATCGTTCCCCGTGGGCGTCGTGCCGCTGATGCCTCGCGTGCGACCCGGCGTCTCACAACGCCGGCCGTGTGCCCGAGTGCCCCGACATGGTCGAATACCGACGCTTACGCGGCCAGCCGGGCAAACCCTGTCAGATCGACGGCGGGACGCTTGCCGTCGATGGCGTCGGCGATGGCGCGTGCGGCCCCCATCGACAACGTGAAACCCAACCCGCCGTGGCCGACGTTCAGCCACAGATTCCCCAGCTTGTCCGCGCGCCCCAGCACCGGCCGCCCATGCGGCGTGGACGGGCGCATGCCGGTCCATTCGAGCGGCGCCGGCGTGCCGCGCAACGACGGAAACAGCCCGGCGGACAGCGTACGCAGCGCGCTGATGCGGTGTGCCGCAATGCCATTGTCGTACCCGACCAGATCGGCAATGCCCGCCACGCGCAGACGGTCGCCGAGACTCGCGTAGACGACCTTGTTGTCGGCATCCGTCACGGAGACTTGCGGGCGGGCATCCGACGGCGCGTCGCGGTACGTCAGGCTGTAACCCTTGAGCGGGTACATCGACACCGGCTCGCCAACCTCACGCAACAACGGCACGGCGCCCAGACCGTTGGCGACGACGCAGGCGTCCACCGGGATGTCGCCGGTGCGCGTGCGAACCGCCTGCACGGTGTTGCCGCGCACGTCGAACCCGGTCACTTCCTGTTCGAGGCGCAGCGTGCCGCGCCCGGAGGCGGTGACGATGCGCGCCAGCTCGTTGCAAAGCCACTGGCAGTCGCCGGTGCCTTCGCCCGGGGTGTAGATGCCGCCGGCCAGCTCGCCTGCGATCTTGCCCAGCGCGGGTTCGAGCGTGGCGCACGTCGCCGCGTCGACCCGGCGCTGCGGGTAACCGAGCCCGTTGGCAAGTTCCAGCGAGCGCTCTGCCGCCGCGAGCGTGGCGGCGTCGCGATACACCACCAGCTTGCCGCTCAGACGGTACGCGAACGCGGCCGACGCCTGAGATTCCTGCGCCAGAAATTCCAGCATCACCTCGCGGCTGTGCAGCCCGAGCGAGAGCAGACGCAGCGTGGAGCTGGCATTCGCGCTGGCATTGCAGTGTTTGACGAACTCGACCGACCAGCGCCAGAAATCCGGATCGAGCGACGGCTTGATGCGCAGCGGTCCCGTGCGTGAGAACAGCAGCGACGGCAGTTGCGAGAGCACGCCAGGGGCGGCAAGCGGCGACACATAGCCGTAGCTCAACTGACCGCCGTTGGCGAAGCTGGTGCCGAGGCCGGGGCCGCGTCCGGCATCGATCACCGTGACGTCATGACCCGCGCGAATCAACTGATACGCGCTGGCAAGGCCGACGATACCCGCGCCGATAACTCCAATGTGCATGAGATAGATAACAACGAAAAACGCAAGGGAACGCAAGGCAGGAAAAAATTTGCGGAGGGCGGTTGTGCCGTCCTTTCTGGGGTCCCTTCCAGGGTCCTTTTTCTCCCGCCCTTTGCTACGCAGTGTAGGGGGAGAAAATTCGGCAACCTATGCAGATTTGAGGCAGCATATGTCTTTTGGCTATAGGATCGGCGGTGCTGCCGATCCGGGCATCGAAGACAGGGAGATCACGTCAGGCATGAAATTGCGGCATATCGAGACATTTCGCGCGGTGGTGCTGACCGGTTCGGCCAGCGGCGCGGCGCAATTGCTCAACGTCTCGCAACCGGTCGTCTCCCGCGTGTTGCAGCATGCCGAGCAGCAGCTCGGCTTCAAGCTCTTCGATCGCATCAAGGGACGTCTCGTGCCCACGGCGGAAGCCCGGCGCCTGTATCCCGACGTCGAGCGCATCTTCACCGATCTGGAACGGTTGCGGACCACGTCGCGCAATCTGCGTCAGCACGGTGTGGGTCATCTGCGCATCGCCGTCACGCCGAGTCTTGCGCAGAGCCTGCTGCCGGCGGCCATCGAACGCATGCGCCGGGCGCATCCCGACGTGGTCTTCGAGCTCATCACCCATCACACGAGCGAGACGATCACCGCGATCCTGACGTCCTCGGTCGACGTGGGTATCGTGTCTGCGCCGCCAATGGCCGCTGGTATCGTGAGCCGCCCGGTGGCGCAGGGGCACATCGTGCTCGCCGTGCCCGCCTCGTGGCCCAAGCTTTCGCGGCGCGGGCCCGCCAGCGCCGACGCGCTTGCCGGTCGCGATCTCATCAAGCTGCACGACGACACGCCGCTGGGCGCATTGATCAACGAGCGTCTGGACCAGACGGAACTGCTGCAAGACGCCGAACTGATGGTGCAGACGTATTCGCTCGCGGCGGCGCTCGTCGAGCATGGGCTGGGCTACGCACTACTCGATCAGTTCACCGCAGCGAGTGCGCATGTGCAGGCGCAGCGTTTGTACCGGGTCTCGCCAGCCATCGAGTTTCCGGTCGAGATGCTGCGCCCGGCGCATGCCCCGGAGTCGGTGCTGGCCGATACGCTGCGGCGTCATTTGTCCGACGTCGCGAACGAACTGAGCGAACGCGCCGACACCTTGTGCGAGGGGCGCGAGATCGTGCTCACGCCGAGCGACGAGGCACAGACGGGTTGAACCCGGACGGACTCCCGAGGGACCGGCTTGCACCTCGCATGCCGTGATGCCACGCCGACGGCGCTCATCGGCGTGAGCCAGGGCATCCGGGATTTACCGGCAACCCGGTTCGCTCTTCACTTCGTAATACGTGAACGGCTGCGGTTGGAGCTTGTCGGCGAGCGACGGATAGTTCGCCTGCACGAAGCGGCGCGCGCCCGCCATGTCGAACTCGGTGCGCAGCCAGAGTTTGCCGTCGCGACTGTCGAGCACGAGCGTGCCCGCGTAGATCACGTCCCCGCGTTTGACCTGAACTGTCGGCACCTTGCGCCCCTTGCAATAGCGGAAGCGATAGCTGTTGTCGGGCGGCGTGAACTCCATCGGACCGAAGCGCTCGTTGCGCATGAGCGGCGAGACACGCATGGCGAGATAGCCGCGTGTTGGCGGATTGCTGTTGAGGGTTCGGGTGATCTTGCCGCCGATGATGCCGTTGACCGTCTGGTTGAAGTCCGAGAAATTCCACGGGCCCCAGGTGCTTTGCAATGGCGTGTCGAGGCCGACGATGACGATGGCGTACTCGTCGAGCGTGTCTTCGGTGAGGGCAGGGTTGGGCGCGACGCCCTTGGTGCTGCAAGCGGCCAGTGCGATGGCCGCCGCGCCGATCAGTATCTGGGGTGCCCGGCGCCACGCCGCAGGGAATAACAACAGGGTACGCAGTGACCTCATTGCAGCCTCCTAGTGGCGCGTGGCGCTCAGGGGGGGACATCCGGCAGGGATGGGGTGGGCTCGGCGTTGCTCGCGCGAGCCCCGGCAATCAATCCTGAAGGAATCTTACCTTGACCTTGCGGCCTTTGACGCGTCCATCTGACAACTTGCGCAACGCCACCGGGGCGATGTCGCGATCCACGGCAATATACGTGAAGTTTTCCATCACGTTGATCTTGCCGATCTGCGCGGCGGCGAAACCGGCTTCGCCCGTGAGCGCGCCGAGCACGTCGCCCGGACGGATCTTGTCCTTCTTGCCGCCCAGCATCTGAATCGTCACCATCGGCGGGAGCAGGTGGCCGCTGCCCGAGGGCGTCAGCTCGGCGAGCTTGTGCCATTGGACTTCGCCGCCCATGGCCGCTTCGATGTTGCCGACGCGACCCATCTCATCCATCGTCGCCAGGCTGAACGCCCAGCCGTCTTCGTCGGCACGGCCCGTGCGGCCGATGCGGTGCACGTACACCTCGGGGTCGGGCGTCACGTCCACGTTGATGACCGCTTCGAGCTGCGCGATGTCGAGCCCGCGCGCGGCGACGTCCGTGGCCACCAGCACCGAGCAACTGCGGTTCGCGAACTGGATCAGCACCATGTCGCGCTCGCGCTGCTCCAGATCGCCGTGCAGTGTCAGCGCGTGGAAGCCTTCGGCACGCAGCACGTCGGTCAGGTCGTTGCACTGCGCGCGCGTGTTGCAGAACGCGATGGTGCTCACCGGGCGGAAATGATCGAGCAACTGCCCCACGGCGTGCAGGCGTTCTTCGTCGCGGACTTCATAGAAGCGCTGGCGAATCTTGCTGGCGTCGTGCTTCTCTTCCAGACGGATTTCCCGCGGCGTTTTCAGCAGGCGCTGTGCGAGCTTGCCGATGCCTTCGGGGTACGTGGCGGAGAACAGCAGCGTCTGGCGCGACGCAGGTGTCTGGCGGGCGACGGTGGCGATGTCGTCGAAAAAGCCCATGTCGAGCATGCGATCGGCCTCGTCGAGCACCAGCGTCTTGATGCCGGTGAGCGAGAGCGTGCCGCGATCGAGGTGATCCATGATGCGCCCGGGCGTGCCCACGATCACGTGGGCGCCGTGCGCAAGGCTCTCGGCCTGCGGTCGCAGCGGGGCGCCGCCGCACAGCGTGAGGACCTTGATGTTGTCCTCGGCGCGCGCGATGCGGCGCACTTCCTGCGCCACCTGTTCGGCGAGTTCGCGGGTGGGGCAGAGCACGGCGGCCTGAACGGCGAAATCGCGGGCGTCCACACGCTGGAGCAGGCCCAGCGAGAACGCGGCGGTCTTGCCGCTGCCGGTCTTGGCCTGCGCGATGATGTCGTGACCGTTGAGAATGTCCGGGAGCGACGCCTGCTGGATGGGCGTCATCGAGACGTAACCGAGCCGTGCGAGGTTCTCCTGCATGGCAGGCGAGAGCGGCAGGTTCGAGAAGGGCGTCGTCGTGGGCGCAGCGGAGGGCGACGGGGCGCTGTCGTTGCGCGAATCGGTGGCTTTTGAGTTCATGCGCGATTATACCGGGTATGTTCGATGGCTCCGGTGGCTCCAGCGGCGCCGGTGGACGGGTTTCGGGCGGAGGGCGCATATCGGTACGGTCTCGGCACGCTCGGACGCCGGTACGCTCGGACGGCCCAGCATACCCGATCTCAGGGATTGCGCCGTTGCCAGTCCGGGGCCGCCGGGCGTAGCATGGCTCTGCTTGCCGCTTGCACGTCTTTTGCCTGTCCTTTCTCGTCGACGGGCCGGTCGTCGGCCGGTCGCCGTCTCGTCCATTTCCGCAGAGGTGCCCATGCCCGCGAACCCGGAAGAGAAAGTCCGCCAGCACATGGCGGAAGTCGTCACGATGGCCCGTGAGCGCGCGCCCGGCGTGGCCGCCCTGTTCGAGCCCTTCGTCCAGCATTACTACGGTCTGGCCGACGCCGAGGATGTCGTCTCGCGCAGTGTCGCCGATCTTTATGGCGCGGCGATGGCGCACTGGCAACTCGGCCAGAAGTTCGTCTCCGGCGAGCCGCGAATCCGCATCTACAACCCCACCCTCGATCAGCACGGCTGGCATTGCAGCCATACCGTGGTCGAGATCGTCAACGACGACATGCCGTTCCTCGTCGATTCGGTGACGATGGAAATCAACCGGCAGGGGCTGGCGCTGCATTCGGCGTTCCATCCGGTCTATTGCGTGCGTCGCGATGCGGCAGGCAAGCGCCTGAGCGTTGCGCCCGGCAGCAGCAATGTCGGTAGTGGAACTGGCGGCGGAAATGGGGCCGAAAATGGCGCCGAAAGCGGCGGCAAAAACGGTAGTGTGAACGGCAGCGCTACGGCGCAAGAGCGCCCGGCGCCCGCCGACGACGGCAGCCGCTTCGAATCGTATATCCACATCGAAGTCGACCGGTTTTCGGAGCCCGAGCGCATACAGGCGCTGGTCGACGGCCTGCAACGCGTGCTGGGCGACGTGCGGGCCGCCGTCGAGGACTGGCGCGCGATGCAGGCCGCCGCGCACGCCGCCATCGAGTCGCTCACCCAGCGCGCCGCGCAAAAGGGCGTGACCACGCAGGAGCGCGAGGAGATCGACGAAGCGCAGGCGTTCCTCGACTGGATGCTCGCCCGACACTTCACGTTCCTGGGGTATCGCGATTACGAACTGGTCGAGCGTGACGGCGAGCATTACCTGCAAGGGGTCAACGGCACCGGCCTCGGTGTGCTGAGGGAATCCCGGCGCGACGCCAGCACGCCCGACGTGACGCGCCTCTCGCCGGGCGCCATCGGCATCGTTCAGGCGAGCGCGCCGATCTTCCTGACGAAGGCGAACTCGCGCGCGAGCGTCCATCGTCCCGGCTATCTCGACTACGTCGGCGTCAAACGCTTCGACGCGCAAGGCAATGTCTGCGGCGAGCGGCGCTTTCTCGGGCTCTACACGTCCACCGTCTACATGGTGCCGGCCGAAGAGATCCCGCTGGTGCGCCGCAAGGTGGCCGAGGTGATCGGCCATACCGGCTTCCTGCCGAACGGGCATCTTGCCAAGACGCTCGTCACCATCCTCGAACAATATCCGCGCGACGAACTTTTCCAGATCGACGCCCATCAGCTCGCCGATATCGCGCTGGGCATTCTGCGCTTGCAGGAACGCCAACGCACGCGGCTGTTCGTGCGACGCGATCGCTTCGACCGCTATGTGTCGTGCCTCGTGTTCGTGCCGCGCGAGAAATTCAACACCGATCTGCGCATTCGGGTGCAGAACCTGCTGCTCGCCGCCTATCACGGCACCAGCGTCGAATTCACGCCGTTGCTGTCGGAATCGATGCTCGCGCGTATTCACATCACCGTGCGCACCGAACCGGGTCACGTGCCCGATGTCGACGTCACCGAACTCGAAGCGCGGATCGTCGAGACGGCGCGGCGCTGGCAGGACGATCTGTCCGACGCGCTACGCGAACAACTGGGGGAGGAACGTGGTACGCGGGCACTACGCCGCTACGCACAGGCGTTCCCTGCGGGGTATCGCGAGGACTACGCAGCACGCGTGGCCGTGCGTGACGTCGAACTCATCGAGCCGTTGCTGAGCGCGGCAGGGCGGGCGCCGCAGACGGGGAGTTCAGGCACCGCGGGGCCTTCGGAGGCGACGGCGCTTGCGATGCAACTGTATCGCCCGCTGGAAGCGGCTCCCGGCACGTTGCGTTTCAAGATTTATCAGGCGGGCGAGCCGATTGCCCTCTCACGCAGTCTGCCGATGCTCGAACATCTCGGCGTGCGCGTAAATGATGAGCGCCCCTACCGCATCGAACCGACCGACGCTGGCGTGGTGTGGATGCACGACTTCGGCATGACGAGCCTCGACGGGGCGGATGTCGATCTGGAGCATGCGCGCTCGCGCTTCGAAGACGCTTTTGCGCGAATCTGGGCCGGCGACGTCGAGAACGACGATCTCAACCGTCTCGTGCTGCAAGCGGGCCTCACCTGGCGTGAGGTGCGCATTCTGCGGGCGTACGCAAAGTACATACGGCAAGTCGGTTCCACCTTCAGCAACGCGTACATCGAGAACGCGCTGACGGGGAACCCCGCGATTGCGGGCATGCTCGTGCGGCTTTTCCTCGCGCGCTTCGATCCCTCGCTGGCTGCGGACGTCCGTGAGTCGCGTGCCGATCAGTTACGTACGCAAATCCACGCGGCGCTCGAAGACGTTCCCAATCTCGACGAAGACCGCATCCTGCGTCAGTTCCTCGGCGTGTTCGAGGCGACGCTGCGCACGAATTATTTCCAGACGGCAAAGGATGTCGCTTCCAGGGATGGCGCCACGCAGCCCTCGCAGAAGACGTATCTGTCGTTCAAGTTCGATCCGTCGAAAGTGCCGGGGCTGCCCGAGCCGAAACCGATGTTCGAGATCTGGGTGTACTCGCCGCGCGTCGAGGGCGTGCACCTGCGCGGGGGACGGGTCGCGCGCGGCGGCCTGCGCTGGTCGGACCGTCGTGAGGACTTCCGTACCGAAGTGCTGGGACTGGTGAAGGCGCAGATGGTCAAGAACACGGTCATCGTGCCGGTCGGTTCGAAGGGCGGTTTCGTGGTCAAGCAGCCGCCGTCGCCGGCAGATCGCGATGCCTATCTGGCCGAGGGCGTGGCGTGCTACCAGACGTTCCTGCGCGGGTTGCTGGACCTGACGGACAACTACGTCGACGGCCGGTTGGTGCCCCCGCCGCAGACCGTGCGCATCGATGGCGACGATCCGTATCTGGTCGTCGCCGCCGACAAGGGCACGGCCACCTTTTCGGACTACGCCAACGCGATCTCCGCAGAGTACGGGTTCTGGTTGGGCGACGCCTTCGCGTCAGGCGGCTCCGTCGGCTACGACCACAAGAAGATGGCGATCACGGCGCGAGGTGCGTGGGAATCGGTCAAGCGGCATTTCAGTGAGATGGGCGTCGATACGCAGACGCAGGACTTCACGGTCGTGGGTGTCGGCGACATGTCGGGAGACGTGTTCGGCAACGGCATGCTGTTGTCGAAGCACATCCGGCTCGTGGCGGCCTTCGATCATCGTCACATCTTCCTGGATCCGACGCCGGACGCGGCAACGTCGTTCGCGGAGCGTGAGCGTCTGTTCCAGTTGCCCCGTTCGAGCTGGGCCGACTACGACGCCAAGCTGATTTCGCCCGGCGGCGGCATTTTTCCGCGCACGGCAAAGGCCATTGCGCTGTCGCCGCAGATCCGCGAATGGCTCGGCGTGGACGCCGGCGAGATGGCGCCGACCGACCTGCTGCGTGCGCTGCTCACGGCCCCCGTCGACCTGCTGTACAACGGCGGCATCGGCACCTATGTGAAGGCGAGCACCGAGACGCATGCGCAAGTGGGGGACCGCGCGAACGACGGCCTGCGCGTGAACGGCGCCGAGTTGCGTTGCAAAGTCGTGGCGGAAGGCGGCAACCTCGGGCTGACGCAGCTCGGGCGCATCGAGTACGCGCAGCACGGTGGCCGCATCAATACGGACGCCATCGATAACTCGGCCGGCGTCGATTGTTCCGACCACGAAGTGAACATCAAGATTCTGCTGGGACTGGTTGTCACCGATGGCGAGATGACGCTCAAGCAGCGCAATACGTTGCTCGCGGAAATGACGGAGGAAGTCGGCACGCTGGTCCTGCGCGACAACTATCTGCAAACGCAAGCTCTGTCGCTGGGACGATTGCGTTCGGCCGCGGCGCTCGACGGCGACGCACGTTTCATGCGGTATCTGGAACGCGCGCAGCGGCTGTCGCGGGCCATCGAATTCCTGCCCGACGACGAAGCGCTCGATGCCCGTCGCGCGGCGGGTACGGGGCTGACGTCGCCCGAGCGCGCGGTGCTCATGGCGTATAGCAAGATGTGGCTCTACGACGTGCTGCTCGCCAGCGATTTGCCCGACGCCGAGTTCGTTGCCGACGGATTGCCGTCGTACTTCCCTACGCCGTTGGCGAGCCGGTGCGGCGCGGCGATGCTGCGTCACCCGCTCAAGCGGGAAATTCTCGCGACGATGCATGCCAACGCGCTCGTCAACCGGGCGGGGGTGACGTTCGTCCATCGGCTGAGCGAGGAGACCGGGGCCGAGGCGGCGGACGTGGTGCGCGCGAGTCTCGCAGCGCGCGGGGCCTATGGGCTCGACGCGCTGTGGCTCGAGATCGACGCGCTCGACGCGCGGGTCTCGCATGAGACGCAGGCGTCGCTTTTCGCGGCAGTGGCGCAGTGGCACGAGCAAGCGACGCTGTGGTTCCTGCGGCGCCGTCTGACCGACGTGCCGCAGACGGTCGAGCGTCTGCGGCATGTGCTCGATCCGCTCCTTCCCACGCTCGATACATTGGTCAGCGGTGAGGCCTTGGAAGCGGCCAGCACCCAGAGCCAGACCATGATCGACGCAGGGGTGCCACCGCAGTTGGCGCAAACGGCGGCGGGGATCGGGGCGCGGATCGCGTTGCTCGACATTGCCGAGGTCGCGAGCACGACCGGGTGCGAACCGGCGCTGACCGCACAGGTGTACTTTGCGCTGGACGCGCCGCTCGGCTATGGCTGGTTGCAGACCGGCGTGCTCGGTTTGCCGATGCAGACGCACTGGCAGCGGCTGGCACGCGCCACGCTGCTCGAAGAGTTGTCGGTGTTGCGGCGACGGCTGACGGCGAGCGTGCTCGAAGACGGCCGGGCAGGGAGCAAGGAGGAGAAGGGGCCCGCCGGCGATGTGGCTGACAGCGACGGCATGCGCCCGGCGGACCGGCTGGTCGCGAACTGGCAGAAGACGCATTCGGAAGCCCTCGCCCGTTATCACCGCGTGCTGGCCGATCAGGTGGCGGCGGGTAACGCCGACCTTGCCATGTTGTCAGTCAGCCTGAAATCGCTCGCCGAGGTCGGCCGCTGAACTCGTCTGCCTGCGGTGAATCGTCCGCCGGGCGGGGCTCGGCGGCGGTTTTCCCGGCATGATGACGGTCATCTCTCAATGTCGCTCGATGTGACTTGTCCGACATCTTTTAAGCGTTTACACAAAACGCGCAAAACGGCGTATGATCCGGGAAAACCCTAGGATTGAGTCAACCCGCACGCATGCTTGCCCGTCGTGCGGGTTGTCGCGTCCTGGGGTTTCGTCGATTTCTGATCTCCTGCGCAATGCCTACCGACACCCGCCCCGCGAACGGCCAGTTCGCCACGACGTTGCAGATCGTCTCCACCGTGTTCTTCACGTTTCTCTGCTATCTGACGATCGGTCTGCCGCTCGCCGTGCTGCCGTCGTTCGTCCACGTGGATCTGGCGTACAGCTCCGTGATCGCCGGTCTGGCGATCAGCGTGCAATATCTCGCGACGTTGCTCTCGCGTCCCTATGCCGGACGCACCGCCGACGCCTGGGGGCCGAAGCGCACCGTCCTTTGCGGATTGGTGGCATGCGGCGCTTCCGGGTTGCTCGTGGCACTCGGCGGCGTGTTCTCCGGTGTGCCCTGGCTGGCGTTGCTCGCGTTGATCGCGGGGCGTCTGGTGCTGGGCTTCGGTGAGAGCTGGGTGTCGACGGGCGCGATCATGTGGGGCATCGGGCAAGTCGGACCGTCGCACACGGCGCGGGTCATCTCGTGGAACGGTGTGGCGACGTATGGCGCGCTCGCGCTCGGCGCACCGCTGGGTGTGGCGCTCAGCAACGCGTACGGTATCGAGGCCGTCGGCGGCGCAGTGGCGTTGGCAGGCATCGTCGGATTGCTGCTTGCCCGCCTGAAGCGTGCGACGCCCGTGATTCACGGTGAGCGTCTGGCGTTTCGCGCGGTGCTCGGCCGGGTGTTGCCGTTCGGCATGGGGCTGGCCCTCGGCTCCATCGGTTTCGGCGCCATCTCGACCTTCATCACGCTCTACTACGCAAGCCATCATTGGGACAACGCTGCACTGGCGCTGACCGCGTTCGGTCTGTGCTTCATGGGCGTGCGTCTGTTGCTGGGCAGCAGCATCGGCCGTTTCGGCGGCTACCGTGTCGCCATGACGTCGTTCGCCCTCGAAGCGTTCGGCCTGATCGTGCTCGGCATTGCGCCGACCGGCTTCACCGCACTCCTCGGCGCGGCGCTCTCGGGGGCGGGCTTCTCGCTGGTGTTCCCGTCGCTGGGCGTGGCGGCCGTGAATCTCGTGCCGGCGCAAAATCGCGGCGCAGCGCTGGGGGCCTACTCGGTGTTTCTCGACGTCGCGCTGGGCGTGACCGGTCCCGTCGCCGGACTGATCGTCGGTGCGTATGGTTACGCCGAGGTGTATCTGTGCGCCGCCATGGCCGCGATTACGGCTGTCCTGCTGACGTTCTGGATGTCACGCAACGCGCCCGTTGCACACGCTCACGACAGCGAGTCGTCGGGCAAACCGGCACGCACCGCAACGTCTTCCTGACGCATGGCTTCCTTCGCGCGACTGGCTGAACGGCGCCGTCGCGCGATGTCTTTGGGGAAAGTTCCCTCATCGGCGGCGCGTGAACCATTCCTGAAAGTGGCTTCTCTCCGGCAGGTCTTAAATCGACTTGCAGTATGAAGTGAATGAACGCTGTGCGAGACATGACTCGCGCAGGGATCGGAAACCTTTCTGGAGTCTGCAATGAAGATGAGTTGGATGATGCGAGCCGGGTGGATCTCGGCGACGTCGTTAGTGCTCTTGTCCCCGGTGGCAATGGTCAAGGCTGCCGAATTTACGCCGGTGCCGCGCGTCGTGCCGGCCAAGTGTGAAAATCCGCCGCCGGGATGTTTCTGCTCGGACACGGGCGCGCCGATTTGTCTGCTGCCCCGGAACCCCTGACTCAATCCGATGACGTCGATCGGGCCGCCGCGACAATCGCCGCGAGTCGCTTGATCAGACCGGGGATGCGGGACGCATCCGTATCCCCGTAGCCGATCACCAGCCCGTTATCAGCCGGTTGCGGATCGAGTGCAAAGCTCGACAGCGCGCGAGGGCCGATGCCTTCGCGCTGCGCCGCCGCCACGATCGCCTTGTCCGGAAACGCGGGGTCGAGCCGCACGGTCAGATGCAGGCCGCAACGCTCTCCGATCACTGCGTACGCGGGGTCGAAATGCGCGGCCAGCGCATCGCGCAACGCCGCCTGACGCTCCCGGTACAACCGTCGCATCCGCCCGAGATGGCGTGCGAACTGCCCGCTGCGAATGAAGTCCGCCAGTGCGAGTTGCTCGAAGCGATGACCACCGCGCAGCAGTTCGTCGAGTGCGTCGCGCGCCTGCGTGGCGAGCGCGGTCGGCAGAATCAGAAAACCCAGACGCAGCGCCGGGAACATCGTCTTGCTGAATGTGCCGACGTAGACCACGGGCGCATCCGGCACCATCCCTTGCATGGCCGCAATCGGCTCGCCCTGATGCCGGAATTCGCTGTCGTAATCGTCTTCCAGAATCCAGGCGCCGTGACGTCCCGCCTGCGCGATCAGATCGAGTCGGCGCGACGCGGACAGCACGCTGCCGAGCGGATATTGATGCGATGGCGTCACGTACACCAGTTTCGGGGGCGAGCGTTCCCAGAGCCCCTCGGGAATCACGATGCCTTCGTCATCGACGCGCAGCGCGTGCAGACGCACATCGCTCGAATGAAAGGCGGCCTTCGCGCCACGGTAACCGGGGTCTTCCATCCACACGGTGTCGCCCGGGTCCGTGAGCAACCGCACGCACAGGATCAACGCTTCGTGCGCGCCTTCCGTAATGACGACCTGCGACGCATCGCACCGCACGCCGCGCGAGATACGCAGATGGCCGGCAATCGCTTCGCGCAACGCCGGCTCGCCGAGCGGATCGCCGTAGTGGTAGTGACGCGGCTGCGCTTCACGCATCACGCGTTCGAGCGTACGCCGCCATGTGCTCGCGGGAAAGCGCGTGAGTGCGGGCACGCCGGGCGTGAAGGGCAGCGGCGTCTCGTCGGCGCGTGCCGCATGACGCGTGGCGGGCAGACGCTGGATACGACGAGAGGCGAGCGGCGGGTTGACATCCTCCGCTGCGGCCGCTGCTGCCGCATCGGCCAGCGCCTTCTGCCCGAGGGCCTTCGCGGCCTGCGCGGCAATGTGCGGATCGAGCGACAACTGCGCGACACGCGTGCCCAACCGATGCGGGACGATGAAGCCCTCGGCGGCGAGCTGGTCGTAGACGATGGATACCGTGTTGCGGGAGACGGCGAGATCTTCCGCGAGCGTGCGAGACGCCGGCAATCGTGCGCCGGCGGGCAGACGTCCTTCGAGAATGGCGTGCTTCAGGCGCGAGAGCAGTTGCTTCTGGAGCGAGGTGTTGCGCCCCGGACCGGTGGCGAGCGGCGTGTCGAACAGGGCGGCAACGTTTTCGGAGGCGGGCGCGACGGCCTCGGAACGGGCAGGGGGCTGGAATGTCATGGCACCAAGAGATTTGCCAGTGATGGTGCTTTTAATCGTACCACCGACGCGATAACTTGAGCATCAGCACAATACCCAGTCACTTGCCGGAGATGAGACAGACATGACGGACGCCCCGCATTTCAACGAATTCGACCAGCCGGTCGGCCCGCCGCTGCCTGACTGGACGCCGCGTTCGCAGCCGCCGCGCACGCCGATCACCGGGCGTTACTGCCGCCTGGAACCGGTCGACGTCGAGCGTCACGCGAAGGATCTCTTCGAGGCTTATGCGTCGGCTGCCGACGGTCGCGACTGGACCTACATGGGCGGTGGCCCGTTCCCGGACTTCGACAGTTATTACGCGTATGCGACGAAGCTCGCGGCATCGACCGACCCGTTGCATCACGCGGTGATCGATCTGGAGACGGGCAAGGCGGTGGGTACGCTCTCGCTCATGCGTATCGATCCCGCGAACGGCGTCGTCGAGGTGGGTCATGTGGCCTACTCGCCGTTGCTCAAGCGCACGCGCGCGGGCACCGAGGCGCAGTATCTGCTGATGCGTCGCGCGTTCGACGAGTTGGGCTATCGCCGCTACGAGTGGAAGTGCGATGCGCTGAACGCGCCGTCGCGCCGCGCAGCAGCCCGCTATGGCTTCACGTTCGAGGGCATCTTCCGTCAGGCCATCGTCTACAAGGGCCGTAGCCGCGATACCGCGTGGTTCTCGATCATCGACAGCGAATGGCCTGCCATCAGCCGTGGCTTCGAGCAATGGCTCTCGCCGGAGAACTTCGACCTCGAGGGCAAGCATCGCGCCAGTCTGGCGGCGCTGATCTCGGCGGCGAAGTCATGATCGCGAGATAGCGGCGCAGTCATCGCATCCAATCGCATTGGACGGTGTCAACGAAAAGGCCCGCCGGGAAATTCCCCGGCGGGCCTTTTTGTCACGCATATCACGCATATCACGCAGGTCATGCCTGTACCGGCAGCAACCGGTAACGAGCGATCAGCCCGGGAAGAAGATGTACTTCAACACGAAGAGCACTGCGATCACCCATGCTGCCGGATGCACGTCCTTCGCGCGGCCCGTGAACAACTTCAGCACGGCGTACGAGATGAAGCCGAACGCCAGACCCGTGGCGATCGAGTACGTGAACGGCATGGCCAGTGCGGTTAGCGCGGCCGGGGTGGCTTCCGTGATGTCGTCCCACTCGACGTCGAGCAGTTCGCGCAGCATCAGGCCGGCGACATACAACAGCGCGGGCGCAGCGGCGTACGCCGGGACCGAGCCTGCGAGCGGGGCGATGAACAGCGCGAGGATGAACAGCACGGCAATCGTCAGCGCCGTGAGGCCGGTGCGGCCGCCGGCCTGCACGCCCGAAGCGCTTTCGACGTAGGCCGTGGTGCTACTCGTGCCCAACAGCGAACCGATGAAGATGGCGATCGAATCGGCGAAGAGCGCGCGGCCCAGCCCCTTGTAGTGCGTGCCTTCGAGCAGACCGGCGCGCTTGGCCACGCCCATGAGGGTGCCCGTTGCGTCGAACACTTCGACCAGCACGAACGCCAGGATCACGTGCACGAAGCCGGCGTGCAGGGCACCCGGAATATCGAGTTGCAGGAACGTCGGCGCGAGGCTCGGCGGCATGGCGAACACGCCCTGAAACTGGTTCAGGCCCAGCACCATCGAGAGCACCGTCACCACCAGAATCCCGATCAGGATGGCGCCGCGAACCCGCAGGGCGTCGAGCACGGCAATCAGGAAGAAGCCGAAGATCGCCAGCAGCGCCTGCGGCGAGTGGAGGTCGCCCAGACCGATCTTGGTGGCCGGATTGGCCACGACCACGCCGGCGTTACCCAGCGCGATGATCGCGAGGAACAGGCCGATACCTGCGGCGATGGCGCATCGTAACGATTTGGGTACCCCGGCAATCAGCCAGGATCGCACCCCCGTGACCGTCAGGATGATGAACAGACAGCCGGAAATGAACACCGCACCCAGCGCCTGTTGCCACGTGTAGCCCATCGCGCCCACGACCGTGAAGGCGAAGAAGGCGTTCAGCCCCATGCCCGGCGCCATACCGATCGGGTAGTTGGCGACGAAGGCCATCACCACCGAGCCGATGGCGGCCGCAAGACAGGTCGCCACGAACACGGCGCTCTTGTCCATGCCCGTCGTGCCGAGAATGTTGGGGTTGACGAAGATGATGTACGACATGGTCAGGAAGGTCGTGAGACCCGCCACCATTTCCGTCCGTACATTGGAGCCATGCTCCTCGAGTTTGAAGAATTTGGTCAGCAACGTGCTCTCCTTGTGGCTTTGTTATGCCGTTGTCCGTGTGCAGCGGGGGCGCGCGCATTGTACTGCGCGCGAGCCCTTGCCACCGAGTTTGTGAGGCGAGTTTGTCAGAACTTCATGCGCATGCCCACCCCGAAAGTATTCCCGGCGTCGAGCCCGGAAACCTTGTCGTTCAGGTAGGCGGTGTACACGTCGGTGCGCTTGGAGAGGCTGTAGTCGTAGCCGACGGCCCAGGTATTGCGGCTACGATTGTCTGCGCCCGAATTCTTCGTGTAAGCATAGGACGCCATCACATTGCCGCCGCCCAAAGGCACGGTAAAACCGAGCTGGCCGCCGTTGGACGTCAGATTGCCGCCCGTGATCGTGTTCTTGATGTACTGATACTGACCGAAGAGCTTGACCACCTTGAAGTCGTACGTCAGACCCGCTTGCAGGGCCTGCTGATTACGAAAACCGGCGATACCGGCCTGATCGTTGGGCGTCGAATCGAATTTGACCTGCTGATATGCGAGGGTGGCCGCGAGCGGGCCGTGGAAGTACATTGCCGCCGCACTCCACTTGTTCTGTCCGCCTTCGCCGGCCTTGTTGCCGAAAGCGTACGAGACGCTCGCGCCGAGCCCCTTGTAGTCGGGGGTAGCATACATCACCGCGTTGTTCCAGCCGGAGTCACCGACGATCCCCTGACCCGCGAGGCCGAGGAACGTGTGATAGACCATCGGGCTGAACGTATAGGAGTCGACGAACGGGTTGAACAGAATCGTCGAGACGAAATACGACGTGGTGAGCCGGCCCATCGTGACGGTGCCGAGCGTGTTCGATTGCAGACCGACGTAGGCGTTGCGCGAGAAGAAACTGTCGCCCGTGAAGCGGCCGTAGTTGCCGTTTTGCGGCAGGAAGAAGTCTTCCAGCGTGAAGATGGCCTTGAGGCCGTCGCCGAGATCCTCCGAGCCTTTGATTCCCCAGTACGAGGTCGACATGCCGCCGCCGCCCTGCGTCCATGCACGATCGCCGCCGGGGGCTTTGGCCGCGCCGACCCAGGCGTCGACCTGACCGTAGAGCGATACGTTCGATTGTGCGTTGGCGACGCCCGCCGCGCCGCAGACCGCGAGGGCGAGCGCGCCCCGCAGCCAACCTGCTGCCTTGCTCATGAATGTGTCTCCGTCTCGTTTTAGTTTGTGCGTGCCTCTGGATTTCTCTTTTCACCGAAGAGTGCAAGGGGCCCGCCTGAGTCATTGACACACTGACTTCGCATCGCGCGGTGATCGGTGCTGCGTTGAGGTTGAGGCGTGATCATTATTATCAACAGGCGGCAAACGACATATCACGCCGCGTTGATACTCGGTATTCCGTTGTTACCGTCACACTTCGCGGGTTAACACGGGCGGTTTGCCTCTTGCGTTGCCTCGCTTGAACGACTTGCGTAGGGGGGACGGCGTTGTGCAGCCGCGATGGGAGCGATGCCGAGGCGCGTGAATGAGAGGAGATAGAGGAGACAGAGGGGCGGCGCTGGCTGTGAGGGCCAGCGCGATGACGACCTGAGATGACCGCGAATCAGCGTACGGCGCGCCAACTCGCGTTGTGGGCTTCGAGCCAGTTCTGCGCCAGCGACGGATCGCCGTGACGATTCGGATGGAACGACGGCAGCAGGTATTTGAGCATCGGCCCGGTGGTGCGCCAGATGACGCCGTCGCGCCCGAAAAACATCGTGGCGAATCCCCACCACGTTTTCGGTTTGAAGAGCGTGCCGTCGTGCCAGAGGTTGTTGATCGTCTGTGCATGACTTTCGAGGCCGAACATGAGCAGCACGTAAAGATACGTCAGCACGCGTTGCGTCTCGCTGCCGCCCAACGCCCGATACAGATCGAACGCCACGGCCTTGTGCTCGGTTTCCTCCGCGGCGTGCCAGCGCCACATCAGACGCATTTTCGGCTCCGCCTTCGCGAGCCAGCGGTCGTAACGCAATGCGCCGTCGCCAAACACCGCCGTGCAGTGTTCATACGCGGCGGTGATCGCGAGCATGTACATCGGGGAGAGCTTGCGGCGTCGCGCCCAACTGATACGTGTCGTCGCCCAGTTTTCCCAGTGATTCACCAGACCCTGCCGGGCGAGTTGCGCGTTGTACTGGCCATGAAGATGGCGATGCGTCGCTTCCTGACCGATGAACTGCGCGATGTCGGCGCGCAACGTGTCGTAGCGCGCGTCGTCCGGCAAACGGTCCATCGTGTCGCGTACCGAGTCGATGAACGACTGCTCGCCGACGGGAAAACTCATCGACAGCGCGTTGTAGTACATGGTGCGGTACGCGTCGCCGCTATGCCAATGGCGGTCGAAGCCGCTGGCCAGATCGACGGTCAGCTTACGTACGGTCAGGGCGGAAATGTCGTTGCTCATGATGGCGGACCTCGCTTCAAAGTGACGCTTGTGACGCCAATAGCGCCGTCTCTTGAATTTCGTCGTGAATGTGAGCATTATTCATTTTCCAGGCGTTACGCCGCAACTCGCTTCCCGCTCAGATTTTTCGCTATGTCCACACCCAAGCCGCCCGCCACGCCGAATGCCGCGTCCACTATGAGAAAGCGGCCGATGCAGGCGCGCGCGCAGCACACCGTCGAGACGATTTTCGAGGCCACCGCTCAGGTTCTCGACGAAGAAGGCGAGGCGGCGCTCACGACCAATCGCATCGCCAAGAAGGCCGGTTTTTCCATCGGCACGCTGTATCAGTATTTCCCGACCAAAGAGGCGATTCTGCTGGCGATGATTGCGCGCGAGCGCCGTCGCGTGATGGACGAGCAGAACGAACGGCTCGCGCTGGCCGCCGAAGAAGGCGCCGATCCCGAGCGCGTCATCCGTGAGCGCATTCGCCTGCTGGTCGAAGCGTTCGCATCGGGCGGGCGCGTGAAGCGTTCGCTCATCAAGATGGCCTGGCAGATGGATCACCACGAGAACATCATGCAGGCGATGCGCGAGGCGGCCGAGCACATTGCGGTGGCGATGGCGCGCCGCGATGCGCCGGAGATGCGCAAACCCACGTCGGCGATGGTGTTCGTGCTCACGCGCGCCTTCATGGGCACGCTGCGCTCGGCGGTGCTCGAAGACTCGCCGTTGCTTGGCACGCCGGAATTCGAAGACGAGCTTTACCGGTTGTGCTGGGGGCTGTTGCGCGCCGACGGTTAAGTGCGGGTCTTTTGAGTGCGCAACGCAGGCATTGCGCTCGGTCAGAAATGACCGGACTGACGAGGGGGCTGCGGCAGGGCTTACGAAGTTCGATCCACGTTCGATTCACGTTCTCACCGGGGAACGCGTCGCATGGGTGAAATCGTCAAGGCGGTCAGTATTCTGGCCGGGGGCGTCGGCATCTTCCTCATCGGTATGGCCGGCATGATCCGTCTGCCCGATGGCGAGGGTCCGCTCGATGTGCTGCTGCAAGTGGTTGTCGGCTTCGTGCTCACGTGCATCGTGCAGTCGTCGGCGGCGGCCATGGCGATTATGCTCACGGCCGCGCAGAACGGTCTGCTGAGCGCGCAGGGTGCGGCGGCGGTCGTGATCGGCGCGAACGTCGGCACGACCGACACGGCGGTAATCGCTGCCATCGGCGCCACGCCCAACGCGCGGCGCGCATCGATGGCGCACGTCGCGTTCAAGGTGGTGGCGGCGGCCGTCGCGCTACTGCTGTTGCCGTGGATGATCCGCGCCATTGCGACCGGCATGTCGTGGACGGGCTATGCCGCCGATCCCGCCATCAAACTTGCCATCTTCCATACGACGTTCAACGCGCTCGGTGTGCTGCTGATGATTCCGCTCGCCGTTGCCTTGCTTCATGCGGCCGGCGTCGATACCGTGATGCCGTGACGCCCGCCATTCGTTGAAACGAGGGCCTTGGATGACGCCGGTTTCACGCCCTGTGTACGTCTCTTGCGCAACGCAACATGCGTGGCTAGAATGGTTGCAGATTTTTGGCATCGGCAGAACGTTCGCTGGTGTCACGTAAGCGTTCACGTGAAACAACGCATTCTCCGCGACAGCGGCCGGACGATCCGGCACGTCGGTCGAGGGGCGTGCGTTCGCCGGTGAACGACCGGGCAGCCCATTCAGCGCTGCGCCGGATTCTCTGAGCGCCACAAGCGCCGTCTCCCCGATTTGTACGTTTCGATACCGATGCCCGGTTGCGGTTGTTCGTCCGCCGGTCGGCGTCTGGTATCCGCCATTTGTCGTTCGTTGTCCAGCGTCTCCCGGCAACCCATGGAGTCTTCTCGCATGTCGTCCTCTGCTGCATCGGCCAATCATGTGGCCACCGCGCCGCCCAACGCTACGGCGTTGCTCGTGCGCTTTTCGTTAAACGTTTTTCTCGCGTGCCTGACCATCGGCATGTCGCTCTCCGTCGTGCCGCTGTTCGTGCACAACACCTTGGGGTATCACAACGTCGTCGTCGGGTTTGCGGTGGGCGTGCAGTCGCTCGCCACGGTGCTCACTCGCAAGTTTGCGGGACGCACCGCCGACCAGCGCGGTGCGCGCGTTGCATTGGTGCGCGGCTTGTCGTTCGTCGGGCTGTCCGGCATTGCCCTGCTCGCCACAAGCTGGCTGACAATTGCTCCCGAGCCGCGTCTGGCGGTACTGACGGTGGCGCGTCTGCTGCTTGGCGTGGGCGAAAGCCTTTGCATTACCGGCACCTTGACTTGGGCCATTGCCAGCCTCGGCGCGCAACAGTCGGGCCGGGTGATGTCGTGGACAGGCGCTGCCGTTTTCGGCGGATTCGCCGTGGGCGCGCCGCTGGGACTCGCGCTCTATGGGCCGACGGCGCTGACCGGCGTGGCGATCGCGATCTGTCTGTTGCCGCTGGCCGGCTGGGCCGTCATCTCGCGGATTCCGGCGGTCGCGCCGGCGCATCAGGCGGGTGGCGGGCTGCCGTATGCGGAAGTGCTGCGTATCGTCTTCCTGCCGGGGCTCGCGCTCGCGTTGCAGGGTGTCGGGTTCGCGGTGGTCGGGGCGTTCGTGGTGTTGTACTTCGAGGCGTCGCGCTGGGCGGGGGCCGCTGTCGCGCTGTCGGCATTCGGTCTGGCGTTCGTGCTGATGCGACTCATCGGCGGACGCTGGCCGGAGCGCTTCGGTAACCTGCGTGTCGCGCAAGTGTCGCTGGCGGTGGAGGCGATCGGCTTGCTGGTCGTCTGGCAGGCGCCGGTGGCGTGGCTGGCGTTGCTCGGCACGGCATTGGCAGGTGCGGGCGCGTCGCTGATTTTCCCGTCGCTGGGGATTGAAGTGGTCAAGCGTGCGCCGGCCGCGAGTCGCGGCACCAGTCTGGGCACGTATGCCGCGTTTCAGGACATCGCGATTCTGACGACCGGGCCGCTCGCCGGTGCGGTCGCCAACCCTTTCGGTTATCGCGCCGTGTTCCTGTGTGGCGCGGTGGCGGCGGTCGTGGGGGTATTCGTCGTCGTCGCCTTACGTGCACGTCGGCGCTGATCTCAGCGTCGGCGGCAGTGTCGAGCGGATTGCGCGCGTCGTGGTGATGGCGAAGGGTTGCCCCTTCGCCACGTCCTGGCTTTCGTCATTCGCCCAAAGACTGAGGAAGCGTTCCAGATCGAGCGGTGTCCTATGGTTTACAATCCGCGTCGGCCTCCCAACAACAAGAGGGGATGGCAGGGTGAGAAACGTTGCGTCACGGCTTGCGGGCCGCGCGCGACGTCCGGAGACAATGCCTCCGGACCCCGCGGGATCGATTCTCGTACGACGGGAATCGTGAGGTCTTCAGAGCGGTCGAGTCGGTAAGGCAGCGTGATCGGTGCGAGTGGTCCGGGTGCAGCGTTGCAGTCAATTCAGGCTGCCTGGCAGCCGAGGTTCGAAGTGGAGACCATGAGTACTATCGCTAGCGGTATCAAAGCCAACGCGCATACGCGCGAGATCGAGGCGCAAGCCTACGCAAAAGCGACCTGGCGTTTGTTGCCGTTCCTTTTCCTGTGTTACGTCGCGGCCTATCTGGACCGTGTGAATGTCGGCTTCGCCAAGCTGCAAATGCTGAACGACCTCCAGTTCAGCGAGACCGTGTACGGTCTGGGCGCCGGCATCTTCTTCATCGGTTACTTCTTCTTCGAAGTGCCGAGCAACATCATCATGCACAAGGTCGGTGCGCGTCGCTGGATCGCGCGCATCATGATCTCGTGGGCGGTGCTCTCGGCAGCGACGCTGCTCGTCAAGACACCCACGCAGTTCTACCTCGTGCGTTTCTTCCTCGGCGTGGCCGAGGCCGGCTTCTTCCCGGGCATCGTGCTGTATCTGACCTACTGGTTCCCGGCGCAGCGTCGCGGCCGCATGAACGCGCTGTTCATGATCGGCATTCCCATCGCCGGTGTGTTCGGCGGCCCGCTCTCGGGCTGGATTCTGGCGGCATTCAACGGCGTGGGCGGCTGGGCGGCCTGGCAATGGCTGTTCTTCATCGAAGCCATTCCGTCGGTGATTCTGGGCGTCGTGACCCTGATGTATCTGCCGAACGGCATTCGCGCTGCGAAGTGGCTGACCGAGGACGAGAAGGCGATTCTCGAACACAACATCGCGCAGGACAGCGCGGGCAAGGCGCAGCAAACGGTGGCGTCGGTGTTCTCGAATGGCCGCGTGTGGCGCATGGCGCTGATCTATTTCTGCTGCATGATGGGTCTTTACGGCATCGGCTTCTACCTGCCGACGCTCATCAAGGCCAGCGGCGTGAAGAGCGCATTGGACGTCGGTCTGCTGACCGCGATTCCCTATGCGTGCGCCGTCGTCAGCATGATCACCGTGGCGCGTAGCTCGGACCGCACGCGTGAGCGTCGCTGGCACTTCGCGGTGGTGTCGTTCGCCGGTGCCGTGGGTCTGTACCTGAGCACGGTGTGGGGCAACAATGTGCCGCTCGCCATGGTGGCGCTGTCGGTCGGTACGGCGGGCATGCTCGCGACGATGCCGGTGTTCTGGACGTACCCGAGCGCGCTGCTCGTCGGTGGCTCGGCGGCTGCGGCCATCGGCATGATCAACTCGATCGGCAACCTCGCGGGCTTCGTGAGCCCGTTCGTCATCGGCTGGCTCAAGGACGTGACGCAGAGCACCAACGCGGGCATGTACTGCGTGTCGGCGGCGCTCGCCCTGGGCGCTGTGCTGGCGCTCACGCAATCGAAGGAGCAGGTCAACCGCTAACACTAAGGGCTGACGCAAAAAAACGCCGCTTCGATTTTTGTCGAAGCGGCGTTTTTATTTGCCTTTCGCAGCGCGACCGACTTCCGTCTGCCTCATTGCGACCGGGCGGTCACGAAGACTGCCCGGTAATGCGGTGCGATGACCTGATGACTCAGGCCTTCGCGACGCTGGCCAGTGCGGCGTTGAACGTCTTGCTCGGACGCATGACTTGTTCGAGCTTGGCGAAGTCCGGCTTGTAATAGCCGCCGATGTCGGTCGGCTTGCCTTGCACGTCGGTGAGTTCGCCGACGATAGCCTTCTCGTTCTCGGCCAGTTGCTTGGCGAGCGGTGCGAAGAGCTTGGCCAGTTCGGCGTCGTCCTTCTGATCGGCCAGTTCCTGCGCCCAGTACATCGACAGATAGAACTGGCTGCCGCGGTTGTCCAGCTCACCGGTCTTCGGCGACGGACCCTTGTTGTTGTCGAGCAGCTTGCCCGTGGCGGCGTCGAGCGTCTTGGCGAGGATCTTGGCGCGGGCGTTGCCCGTCTTGATGCCGAGGTCTTCCAGCGAGACGGCCAGCGCCAGGAATTCACCGAGCGAGTCCCAGCGCAGGTGGTTTTCTTCCACCAGTTGCTTGACGTGCTTCGGTGCCGAGCCGCCGGCGCCCGTTTCGTACATGCCGCCACCGGCCATGAGCGGCACGATCGAGAGCATCTTGGCGCTGGTGCCGAGTTCCATGATCGGGAACAGGTCGGTCAGGTAGTCGCGCAGAATGTTACCGGTCACCGAGATGGTGTCCAGACCGCGGATCACGCGCTCCAGGGTGTAACGCATGGCGCGCACTTGCGACATGATCTGGATATCGAGACCGTTGGTGTCGTAATCCTTCAGGTACGTTTCGACCTTCTTGATCAGTTCGGCTTCGTGCGGACGGTACGGGTCGAGCCAGAACACGGCCGGCATGCCCGAGTTACGCACGCGATTGACGGCGAGCTTCACCCAGTCGCGGATCGGGGCGTCCTTGACCTGGCACATACGCCAGATGTCGCCGGCTTCCACGTTCTGCGAGAGCAGCACTTCGCCCGTGGCGATGTCGACGATGTTCGCCACGCCGTCTTCGGCGATTTCGAACGTCTTGTCGTGCGAGCCGTACTCTTCAGCCTTCTGCGCCATCAGGCCGACGTTCGGCACCGTACCCATGGTGGTCGGGTCGAACGCGCCGTTCGTCTTGCAGAAGTTGATGATTTCCTGATAGATGCGGGCGAACGTGCTTTCCGGGATCACGGCCTTCGTGTCCTTCGGACGGCCGTCGGCGCCCCACATCTTGCCGCCGATGCGGATCATGGCCGGCATCGAGGCGTCGACGATCACGTCGTTCGGTGCGTGCAGGTTCGAGATGCCCTTGGCCGAGTCGACCATCGCCAGTTCCGGGCGGTGTTCGTGGCAGGCGTGCAGATCGCGGATGATCTCTTCGCGTTGCGTGCTCGGCAGCGATTCGATCTTCTCGTACAGGTTCACGAGACCGTTGTTGACGTTCACGCCCAGTTCGTCGAACAGCTTGCCGTGCTTCTCGAAGGCTTCCTTGTAGAAGATCTTCACGGCGTGGCCGAACACGATCGGGTGCGAGACCTTCATCATCGTGGCCTTCACGTGCAGCGAGAACATGACGCCGGTCTTGCGTGCGTCTTCCATCTGTTCTTCATAGAACTCGCACAGTGCCTTCTTGCTCATGAACATGCTGTCGATGATTTCGCCGTCGAGCAGCGAGACCTTCGGCTTGAGCACGATCGTCTTGCCGCTGTTCGTGACGAGTTCCATCTTGACGTCGCGGGCCTTGTCGATCGTCATCGACTTTTCGCCGTGGTAGAAGTCGCCATGCTTCATGTGCGCGACGTGCGTGCGCGAAGCCATGCTCCACTCGCCCATGCTGTGCGGGTGCTTCTTGGCGTAGTTCTTGACGGCCAGCGGTGCGCGGCGATCCGAGTTGCCTTCGCGCAGGACCGGGTTCACGGCCGAGCCGAGGCACTTCGAGTAGCGCTTCTGGATGGCTTTCTCTTCGTCGGTCTTCGGGTCTTCCGGATAGTCCGGCACCTTGTAGCCCTTCGACTGGAGTTCCTTGATGGCGCTCTGGAGCTGGAACACCGAAGCGCTGATGTTCGGCAGCTTGATGATGTTCGTGTCCGGGTCTTGCGTCAGACGGCCGAGTTCGGCGAGGTTGTCCGGCACGCGCTGTTCTTCGGTGAGGAATTCGGGGAATTCACCGAGGATACGGCCCGAGACCGAGATGTCGCTCGTCTCGACCGCAACGCCGGCCGGAGCGGCGAACGTGCGGATGATCGGCAGGAAGGAGGCGGTGGCCAGAAGCGGAGCTTCGTCGGTCAGGGTGTAGATGATGCTGGGTTGCTGCGTACTCATCGCTGGTCTCGGATTCAAGAATCAGGAAAAGGTGGGGGAACGCCGCCGACTGGGGTGACAGTCCGCTAGCCATGACTAATTTCCTCGATTGTGACACGGGTCGGGGGCAAAACTGAAATGCCTTTTCGTAATGTGAATGCTTGGGTCTTATATAAGACTGCCATGGAAGTGCCCATAACTTCGATGAAAACCCCGCAGGGTGGGGCGGGGGTGCGGGGGATAGGGGCGCGCTCGTGGGTGTGGGTGCGGGTTTTTGCGATCGCTGGAAAATTTCTATAAATAAAATCTATAGAAGAGTGCGAGCGAATTTCCGGTGCGAGGCTGCGTTCTCGTGAGCGTCGACAAATTTTTTCTTGGGGGTGGCGCGGCTGCTCTGAGACGGGGTGATGCTAATGCGGAAGCTTGAAGATGCTGAAAGGATGCGAATCCGGGAGGGAGAGCGAGGTGAAGTCGCGGGCCTGGAGTTCTGGACGCGGCAGGATGAGACGATGGCGGCTCATGGTGGCGTTCGATACGCTTATTGCAAAAGCGAACGCCGAATGCAAAAAGGGCCGACGTATCGTCGGCCCTTCGAATCTGGTGGGTGGTACAGGGATTGAACCTGTGACCCCTGCCGTGTGAAGGCACGTGAGAGACCAAATAGCTACGCACCTTTCCGGGTGGATTCTGCGTTCATAGGACGCGTACAGGACCCCTGACGCGAAATGACCGTAGATGGGAACGATTAGCAAGTATGTAGCGAAAAGTGGTGCAGTAACATTTCAAGCAAAGGTGCGGCGGAAGGGGGCACCCACCCAAACGCGGAGTTTCCATGAGAAGAAGGACGCCGAAAAGTGGGTAAGGGCCGCCGAGGCGGCGCTGGATCGTGGGGAGCTACCGAAGCCTAACAAGCCGCAGCCGGGCGGTCTGAACACTTTAGCGGACGTGCTGCGGCGATACCGGGATACCGTTTGTCCGGACCATCGCGGCGGGTGGATCGAGGTTCTGAAGATCAACGAATGGCTTCGAGAGCATGATTTTGTGCGAACGCCGCTCGTTGGCGTGGATGCTGCGTTCATGGCCGCGTGGAGAGATGCGCGGCTGAAAGAGGTCAAGCCGGGGTCCGTTGCCCGTCAAATGAACTTGCTCTTTGCCGCCATCAATCGAGCTAGGGCGGAATGGAGCTGTGCCATCCCGGAGTGCAAGGTCGCAAGGCCGAAAAGTCCGCCGCATCGTGACCGCATTCTCAGCGAGGACGAGGAAGAGGAATTGTCCGCTAAGGCGGGGGAGTTTAGGCCAGTCATCGATTTCGCTGTAGCCACCGCCATGAGGCAAGGTGAAATTGCTGCGCTCAAGTGGGCGGACATCGATTTGTCGCGCAAGGTTGCCCGTTTGCATACATCCAAGAATGGTCTTCCTCGTGACGTACCGCTATCGACCAAAGCGATTGCCGCGCTGGACGGCCTAGAGCAGGGCGACGGGCTGGTGTTCCAGATGAGCGCGGAGGCGATGAAGCGCCGATTTATCCGTCTCGTTCGGAGTGTAGGAATCGAAGGATTGCGTTTTCATGATCTTCGCCACACGGCAATCACCCGATATGCTCGTGCAGGCTTGAACCCGATTCAACTGGCGGTGATCAGTGGGCACAAGGATATTCGCATGCTCTCTCGCTACACTCACCTGAAGGCTGACGAGTTGGTCGGACTGATGGGGTGATCGTCCGGTAAACGGCGTGCGGCGAGGTACTGGGCCTTGCCGCTCGGTTGAGCCCTTGGTAGGCCGTCAGTCCTGCGGAGCATGAGTTGTTGCGTGACCGACCCAGGCGTTGGATGCCTCTTTCTTCACTCGCTCAAGAGCGTGCCTGCCAGGTAATTTTGTTGGTCATGCCGATTTCCAGCGCGTTATAGGCCCACTTTGTGAAGGTCGTGCGCGCACAAGATGTTCAGAGCTATTGACGGGAAATCATTCGCTTGCGCTTGTTAACCAGCGCGCTATTTGAGGGGGGGGGCTGGCAGATTCCAGAAGTTGCTGCGATGCGGTGACGTGGCGCAAGGCTTAGCGCGACCTGAAGCGGTATGCCAATCTGGATCCCACTTAGGTCGCGAAAACGGGCGGCTGAAACTAGTCGCTAACGATGGGTGAGATGGCGTCGACTTCGGCAGCGTGTAGCTGCGGCGTTCCATCATAGACAGGGACGGGTATCACAAGGTTCGATATCGCGAGTTCCTGTGCCGTGCGGCTCGACTTGACGTTGTAATCGAGGTAGATCGGCTGAACCGTGTTATTGGCGTAGAGCTCTCGAATTCGAGGATGGTCATCGTAGCTCAGCAACCAGGGATAGCCTTGGCTTTGAAGAAACGCCGCGAGCTCTGCGTGATCGCTATCCGCATAGTGATGGCGATAGAGTTTGCGCCCCTGTTGATAGTAAGGTGGGTCGACATAGACAAACGCGAATCCCGTGGCAAGCTGCTCAGTGTTGGCCCGCATAAACGATATTGCGTCGCCCCAGTGGACGCTGACATGCCCCGCGAATGCAGCGGCCGCTCGAATCTGCCGAATAATCTTTTCCTTGTTGAATCGACAATCGATCTTGTACTCGGACGCCTGACTTTCGCCGCCAATCGGACCGGCACCAATGATGCCTGAGAAGTTGGTACGGTTAAAAAAGAGACCAGCCACCCCAAGCTGAAGTAGCGTATATCGGCCATCTGCGGGGTTGGCAATGTCTCGGGTAGGCTGCAGCTCAAGCCAGGTTTCCATCGAGACAGGACATGTATCGACAGCTGCGCAGAGAGAGTCCGTCTGATTGAATACGCACCACCAGAACGCGTAAACGAGCGGATCCTTTTCGACGAGTACCGCATCGCTGACGAATCCCAGTCGCAGCAGTTCCAACGAAACAGAGGCGCCGCCGGCAAATGGCTCATAAAAAGTGCAGCCATTCAGGTAGTTTTCTTCAATCACGCCGCTTACGTATGCCGCGAGACGGGCCTTTCCACCGGGGTAGCGCAGTGGGCTCATGGGCTCGTTGCGAGGGAGGGGGCTCTTTCTTCTGGCCATCGTTAATTGTCTTCCAAAATATACTTTATCGTTCCGCGCAGATGATTTGCATACGTCTCCAGGGCATTCACGTCGATGCCTTGGTACTTGATGTGAGTCATTGCGTCGAGGTACTGTTTCGCCTGTTGCGTATGGTGGCCACCGAGAACCTTGCAGATGTTGTTTTCTGCGAAGACCCCGTTACCAAAGTTCTTTGCGAAATTAATTAGATCGCCAAGCCCTGGATCCCAACCTGCTTTCGGAGCCTGCTTGATGAGTTCACCCCACTTCTTCGCCCGTTTGATCTTGTACACCAGCGCGCACTCAAAAAGCGCTCGCATCATCAATGACGCGGCGATGGGCAGCTTTGTGTGGTCGATCCTTTTGATTTCTTGAGTGAGCTTTATGAGGTTATCGTCGACCACGTGGCATTCAAGGTTTTCAAAGAAAACAGATGCTTTGGGTGCCTTCGGCCTTGCAGCGCCGGCTGCTGGCGAAGGGGACGCGGGGGACGGCGAGGCAGGTTGCGCGGTCGGTGAGCTCGTAGTCGGGGTTGCCGGTGACGCACTAGTCGGTAAGGCTACTCCCTTGCGCGTGGCTGGCGCATTTATCGCTGCCTTGCCTTCGGGCGTTTTCAGGAACCCGTCGAAGTAGTCGAGAGGTTGGGTACGCGTGTCATGTCGAGGGCGGCCTCTGACTGGATCCGGAAGCAAAAAGTCGCGCGCTATCGCCGTCATTTGTTCGCGAAAAACGTCGGGCGGTAGTTCGCTGACTGGGTTCTGGTCGGCATCGAAAGACAGGCGCAAGATGCGTTGAGTGTCTTTGAGCGTGTAGAAGCGTGTGTACGGGGTGGTTACGAGTTTCTCGTTTTCGAGAGCAGCCCGCTCGTCGGCCGTCCATGTATCGAGGCCAAGTGCGTATTGCAGAAGACGATAGGGCTTCACGAGCTTGCGAATTGCGCTTGCGGTCGTGCCTAGTGCCTCCGCAACGTCCTCGATGGATGCGCGTTCGAGCATGCGCACCGCGCGGCGCATCTTGGCGACCGGAGACCACGGCTTTGCTCCCTGTTCGGTGTGGCGCTTCTGCAGGATGGGGTCGGCAGCTTGACGGTTAGGTGCAACGTCAACGCTAATGGACCGCAAAGCTGCTTTGACCGAAGCATTGGCAACGGGGAACCGGTCGGCAAACTCCGCTGGGATCAGGGACGGCTTAAGAAGCATCTGGCAAGCAGCGATCCGGCGGTTGCCTTCGAGCACGACCTGCTTGCCGTCCTCTTCAACCGTGATCACGCGCTCTCCAGGAAAAAGACCACCATTCTTGGCGATGCCTCGGGCTAGCTCCAGAACGCCCTCAAGCGTCAAGAGTTTGAGGCGGATCTCTGCCTGGCTTGCGTTGGTACTCAGCTCGATCCGTGGATTCAGAAGGTCTAGCTGGATTTTTCGAGGATCAAGTTCTGCAGTAGTCCAGCCGGTTTTGGCCGCCATATATTGCCCCGGAAACGTTATTTTTTGATCGTGATGGTATACATGATATCGCCTCGGCGCGCTACACCCTCCCTCTGTAACGTCGGGCTGCACGCTGTCGAGCTTTTTCCGACATGAAATCGAGGTATTCCGCAACGGCGCTGTTGCTTCTGCCGATGTTCAGGCCCTCCCGTGCTCGGGTACTGCGCGATCTTCTATTCGGATGAATAAAGCCCGGCTCAATGGCCGCGCTTTAATGTGGTTGATGAAGGGGCCGCGGTTAATCGACGAAGATGATGCCGGAGCTGAAGCCGTCACACAAACGACCTGCCAATTGCACAGTTGGGGGGGGCCTAATCGAGTCAGTCGACCTGACGCTGGCTGCCGCAGCCGTTCTCGTTCGCAGCGCACGGCCCCTGCCTACTGTGGGCGGTCGCCTCGCTGACGCACCTGAGAGGTGTTTGCGTAGGGACGCAGACAAGACGCGCGAACCGATTTGGCGGGGGGGGGGGCTAATGAATGTTTCCTGGGCGGCGTGATCCTTCTTACCTCACTTGAGATGACTTAGTCGCCTGTTGAGCGTAGGGCCGAGACACAGGAGATGTCGTCTTCCTGAATGGTGCCGGAAAGTGGGCGAGTGAAGAGGATGGCGCGTGTTTGGAACGGATCCTCTTGTCGCGCCGCCTATGCGTGTTGATCCACGTATATAGACCGAGACCTAATCTGTCGGGCAAAGTCAGATTAAGTCTCGGGGCGACTGTTCGTTGCCAGTGGCTGTGATCGCCCACTGCCGAAACTCACCATTCCGGAAAAACGGCCTAGCGACGTCCACCCTCGCTGAAGCAAAAAAGATCGCTGTTCCTTTGCTGCGACTCAAAGATCGTCTTCAATCATTTGCCGCGGCTGTAACGTCTTGGCCTTAAAGCCGTTTGTGAATTGATCGACAATCGCCGTGCCGGAAAAGTATTCTGCGTTATACCAGCGATGGTGCTTTGCGACGCCATCCAGTGCAAAACGATAAGCCAGTTGCCGCTCTGGATTCTTGATTGCTTCCGAGAACATATCGACTGTGGGCATCCAGTCGTAAAGATATCGACACTCGTCCAATATAATCATATCCATGAACATTGGGGTGTCCTTGGCTTTGTAGCTCCACCGCAAAGTTTTTTCTATATTTACATGGTACGGCGTTGCCACTTGCCTGAATAAAGCCTCGATCGACTGATGAAACAAGACGAGATCGCAGAATTGGTGGAAATCTGAAAATTTATGCGATTTATACATGCTCTTGAATCTTTCGGACAAGAAATTTTCCTGATCTCTTCCCTCGGACAAGAGAAATGATAGTCGCATTAAGCTGTCAATGAGATTTTTCTTGTTTCCGTCAATATCCAATTGAGAAATAAATAGATCGGCAAACTTTGCGAACTCTTCATCCGTGAATACAAATTGTGGGTAATTCGAGTCTTTTTTATTCAATCCTTTGTCGAGTGCGGCAAGCGTCCAGAGGAGGGGATATTCGCCTGAATCAGCAATAACATCGCCGCCAATCTCATCTTCTTGCGTTTCATTGAAATGAAATAGATTTTCTAATTTCTTTTTTAGTAGGGGATCATCTTTGATATCAAAAAACTTGCCAAATAGTGAGTTGTTTTTTGGGAATCTGTTGTAAGGGGATATAAGGCTTGCGTGATCCATCAGCAGGCGAGTTACAAATTGGCTATAGTAATGATCAAGATTGGATAGAACCATTTCGTACCACTGGTCTGGATCAAGGCCGAGCGCAACCGGACCTTCGCTAAAGTCGTGTTCCGAATCTTCGCCCTCGATAAAGCTCTTGGGATACAAGTAGCAAGCAACTAGTTTTGCCAATAGCATACGGCCATTGGAGTCCTGCTCTTCGGTGGGCAGAGAGAAGTTTGTTATCAAAACTCCCGGCGAATTGAGTGAGTGTTTGGCAAGAACCCGAGTAAGTGCGGTTAATGTTTTTTGCTTTTTATTTCGGTTTGGTAGTGGGCCGCAAAAATCCAAATAAATGATATCAAAGCGTTGAGGGGATGCCTCCACAAATGCGTCCAGTCCACCATTGATTATTTTTATGAATGGGAATTCGGAACTGAGAGCCGATACTACTGCCTCGGAATACGTTGAGTTCTCGGACTCAAATGCCCAGATATTTTCTGGAAGAACGCCCGCTTCGCAAAAAACTCTTAGATCATTTTCTGGATTTGGACCCGAAAGATAGGCAATCTTAAGGTTTGCGGCAGTTCTTGATTGAATAATTGAGTCGTAAAATGACTCCCATCGCTCAATTGTACTGTTGGATAAATTGTTCGCCACTTTGGTGTCCAGTGGATTTTTCGCGTTGAGGATATGATCTTTTACGGCGCGAACGTATGAGCGTGGTGTCAATGTAGACGACGTTCGGTTTTTCGTGAGTGCTGAAATGGCGTTACTTATAACGATGTGCCTAGCCTTGTTTTTTACTGACTGCGTGTAAGATGTCATTTGATTTTAATGTTTGTTAGGTAAGTTGAATCTGTCTAGCTCGCCATATATGGCTCGCAGTTCCGGATTGTGGACGATCCAGAGAGTGATGTCGAACGTGGTGAAACTGGCCGAAGCGAGTCAGTCGATCTGACGCTGCCAGTTCGATTCGATCAAACCTTTCAAATATCACGTCTGTATGCTCACTTGCCGCGCAGAGTTCGATGTTGGAGTAGTTGCTAGGAGGCTGAGCTGGTGGAGCGTTTAGTGAAACGTCATTTTTCCACCTTGCGCGTCACCTTGAATGCCGCGCTCTCCTGCATCCCCGGTTCGGGCCATTGGTGGGTAAATTCGTTACCGCGCAGCCACCCGAGCACGTGCATCAGATTTTTCAAATCGCTATCGCTAAGGCTACACGTCCAGTTTCTCCATCCGGTCCAGCCCGGTCGCCAAGCGCATAAGGTGCCGCCGTCCTGACCTGCCCCCTGCAAACAGGGCCAGCCGGAGTCTAGTAAAGTTCGTTTTCGGAGAAGAAGACGAACATGAAGAAG
>NZ_CABPRV010000003.1 GCF_902459735.1 Pandoraea capi | reverse complement strand
CAATTCCGGCAATTGCATCAACCGAAAGCCGGCAAGCCCACTAACTTACGAATGGTGTACTCCAAGGGGTAAGGTCAGTCCTTCTGCTGAAGCAAAAAAGTGTGGGTAAAGAAAAAGCCCGCCTCCATTGGATGAGCGGGCCTATATCAACTAGAAACCAACCAAGTAGGTCTTAGAACGGAATATCGTCGTCCATGTCGTCGAAACCGCCGCCGGATTGCTTGGCCGGGGCTTGTTGACGGCCACCGCCGCCACCGCCACCACCGCCACGCGAATAGCCGCCGCCACCGCCTTCGTCGCCGCCGCGCGAGTAGCCACCGCCACCACCGCCTTCACCGCCGCCACTGCCGCCGCGGCCACCCAGCATTTGCATCTGGTCGGCCACGATTTCCGTGCTGTAACGTTCCGTGCCGTCCTGCGCCTGGTACTTGCGCGTGCGGATACGGCCTTCGATGTACACCGACGAGCCCTTCTTGAGGTACTCGTTGACGATTTCCGCGAGACGACCGAAGAACGACACGCGGTGCCATTCCGTCATTTCCTTGAACTCGCCGGACTGCTTGTCCTTGTAACGGTCGGTCGTCGCCAGACGAATGTTCGCGACCGCATCGCCGCTCGGCATGTAGCGGACTTCGGGATCGGCGCCCAAATTGCCGACCAGGATCACTTTGTTGACTGATGCCATAAATCTTTCTCCGGTATTGCTGAAATCCGATCAGGATTGACGAGGCGCTGGCGTCCTCATCGGTGCGGCGATTATAAGCCACACGAACGCACCGGCTGCGCAACTGAGGAAGATTGCGTTTTGACCGTAGTGGGTCATAAGAAAACCCCCTAGTGCGCCACCGCAGAAGAGGCCCAGTGCCTGGGTCGTGTTGTACACCCCGACCGCCGCCCCCTTACGCTGTCCCGGCGCCAGTTTGGACACCAGCGACGGCTGCGAGGCTTCAAGCACATTGAACCCCAGGAAGTACACGAACAGCACCACGGCAATCACGCCGACCGTCGGCGGCAATCCGCCCAGCGCCACTTGCGCCACCGCCACCAGCGCAATCGCCGAGAGCAGTACTGCCTTCATCTTTCCACGCTTTTCCGCCGCGATGATCGCCGGGACCATCGCAATGAACGACAGCCCCATCACCGGCAGATACACCTCCCAATGCTGCGCCACCGGCAATCCGGCAGCCACCAGCATGCGCGGCATCGCCACGAACAGCGCCGTCTGCGTGGCATGCAGCACGAACACGCCGAAGTTCAGACGCAGCAACTCCGGGTTGTGCAGCACTTCCGAGAACGGCGCGGGACCCGCCTTGGCATGCACGGGTGGCGTAGGCACCACCCATAGCACCACGAAAATCGCCAGCACCGCCAGAATGCCGATGGCCGAGAACAGGCCGCTCATGCCCAGCCAGTGATACAGGAACGGCGCGCACACGATCGCGACGGCGAACGACACGCCAATGCTGCCGCCGATCATCGCCATCGCCTTGGTGCGGTTCGCATCGCTCGTGAGGTCCGCCACGCAGGCCATGACCGCCGACGAGATCGCTCCCGCGCCCTGAATCGCCCGGCCGATGATGATCCACGTCAGGTCATGCGCCATGGCCGCGACCAGCGAGCCGATGGCGAACACGATCAGACCGAAAACGATCACCGGCTTGCGACCCAGCCGGTCCGATGCCCAGCCGTACGGGATGTAGAGCAGTGACTGCGTCAGACCATAGATGCCGATGGCCAGCCCGACGAGAAACGTGTCGTTGCCGCCCGGAATCGTCTGCGCGAAGACCGAGAACACCGGCATGATCAGGAACAGACCGAGCATGCGCAATGCAAAAATCCCCGCGAGCGACGCGCTGGCGCGCACTTCTAGCGGGGTCATGCGGCCCCCTCGGCCGCGTGTCGAGGCAGGAGAAGCGGAAGTCACGGAATCAGTCGACATTACGTCCTGAGAGATGAAAAAAGCGCGTGGGGCCCCGGAATCGTCCGATGATTGCGCCCGGACGTCCGATTCGTCGGCGGCCCGGCAGACAGGCATCGGGTTCGCCGGCGGCCGTCGTGGCTGCCGTCTGTCCCACGGGGGACGGGCGGATGACCACTGGACGCGCGCCTCTGGAAATCGGGCGGTTCGTCCCCATCTGAACCCCGTGCCGCATGGCTGCCCGAGACAGCCCGTCAGCAGGGATCAGCCCCGGCAATCAAACTTAGGTATATTAGCAGGTTTAGCCGCCCGGATTTCCCCCCAGCGGTCCGCCCGACCGCTCCCGCCGCAGGCTGTGCGCCAGCCACGTCGATGCCCGGCCAACGCCGTGCCGACGCACTCCAGCGTCCCGGGAAATTCAGGCGCTTGGGGGCCGGAAACCGCCCCGCGACAATTCGCCGCGCGGATTCCTCGGCGACGACCCGGAAACGTCAATGGAAACCATCCGTATTCGTGGGGCCCGCACCCACAACCTCAAGAACGTCAGTCTCGACCTGCCGCGTCACCAGCTTGTGGTGATCACCGGCCTGTCGGGCTCCGGCAAGTCGTCTCTCGCCTTCGATACGCTGTACGCGGAAGGTCAGCGTCGCTACGTCGAAAGCCTGTCGGCGTACGCGCGTCAGTTCCTGCAACTGATGGAGAAGCCCGACGTCGATCTGATCGAAGGCCTGTCGCCGGCGATCTCCATCGAGCAAAAAGCCACGTCGCACAACCCGCGCTCGACGGTCGGCACGGTCACGGAAATTCACGATTACCTGCGTCTGCTCTATGCTCGCGTGGGCACGCCTTATTGCCCGGATCACGGCCTGCCGCTCGAATCCCAAAGCGTCTCGCAGATGGTCGACGCCGTGCTCGCCCTGCCCGAAGACACCAAGCTCATGATCCTCGCGCCGATCGTCGTCGATCGCAAAGGCGAGCACGCGGACCTGTTCGAATCAATGCAGGCGCAGGGCTTCGTGCGCTTTCGCATTCGCTCGGGCGGCGGCGCGGCCAACGAAGGCACGGCGCGGGTGTATGACATCGAAGCGCTGCCCAAGCTCAAGAAGACCGAGAAGCACTCCGTCGACGTGGTCATCGACCGCGTGAAGGTGCGCGCCGATCTGAAGCAACGTCTGGCGGAATCGTTCGAGACGGCATTGCGTCTGGCCGACGGCCGCGCCATCGCGCTGGAAATGGATACGGACAAGGAACACGTCTTCAGCTCGAAGTTCGCCTGTCCGGTGTGCTCTTACTCGTTGCAGGAGCTTGAGCCGCGTCTGTTCTCGTTCAACAACCCGATGGGTGCGTGCCCGACCTGCGACGGGCTGGGCCAGATGACATTCTTCGATCCGAAGCGCGTCGTGGCCTTTCCCGCACTCTCGCTGGCCTCCGGCGCCATCAAGGGATGGGATCGACGCAACCAGTTCTACTTCCAGATGCTGCAAAGCCTCGCGGCGTTCTACGACTTCGATGTCGACACGGCGTTCGAGGAGCTTCCGGAAGACACGCAGAAGATCGTGCTGTACGGCTCCGGCGAGCAGGAAATTCCCTTCACGTACGTGAACGAAAAGGGACGCACCTCCGTTCGCTCGCACGCCTTCGAAGGCATCATCCCGAATCTGGAGCGGCGCTATCGCGAAACCGATTCGATCGCCGTGCGCGAGGAACTCGCCAAGTACCAGAACAACCGTGCCTGCCCGGATTGCGAAGGCAGCCGCCTGCGTCGCGAGGCGCGCTTCGTCAAGGTCGGCGAAGACAAGCAGGCGCGCGCGATTTACGAGATCGGCAACCTGCCGCTGCGCGAGACACTCGGCTACTTCCACGAGCTGGTGCTGCACGGCGCCAAGCGTGAAATCGCCGACAAGATCGTGAAGGAAATCGTGGCGCGCCTGACGTTCCTCAACAACGTCGGCCTCGATTACCTTTCGCTGGAACGCAGCGCCGACACGCTCTCGGGCGGCGAGGCACAGCGTATTCGCCTCGCATCGCAGATCGGCTCGGGGCTCACAGGCGTGATGTACGTGCTCGACGAGCCGTCCATCGGCTTGCATCAGCGCGACAACGATCGTCTCATCGGCACGCTAAAGCACCTGCGCGACCTCGGCAACTCGGTGATCGTGGTCGAGCACGACGAAGACATGATTCTCGCGAGCGACTACGTCGTCGACATGGGGCTGGGCGCGGGCATTCACGGCGGCACGGTGATCGCTCAGGGTAGCCCCGAACAGATCGAGCAATCGGCCGAGTCGCTCACCGGGCAGTACCTCTCGGGCGCGCGTCGTATCGAAATGCCTGCGGAGCGTCGTGCGCCGGGCGAAGACTATCTGCGCATTCTCGACGCCACCGGGAACAACCTCAATCACGTCAATCTGGATCTGCCGGTCGGCCTGCTCACCTGCGTGACAGGCGTCTCGGGCTCGGGCAAATCCACGCTCATCAACGACACGCTCTATCACGCCGTCGCGCGCCATCTCTATGGCTCGTCGGCCGAACCCGCGCCGTATGAGCAGATCGACGGGCTGGAGCACTTCGACAAGGTCATCAACGTCGACCAGTCGCCCATCGGACGCACGCCGCGCTCGAACCCGGCCACTTACACGGGTCTGTTCACGCCGATCCGCGAACTGTTCGCGGGCGTGCCTGCGGCCAAGGAGCGCGGTTACGATCCCGGGCGTTTCTCGTTCAACGTGAAGGGCGGACGCTGCGAAGCGTGTCAGGGCGATGGTGTCATCAAGGTGGAAATGCACTTCCTGCCGGACGTGTACGTGCCTTGCGACGTCTGCCACGGCAAGCGCTACAACCGTGAAACGCTGGAAGTCCAGTACAAGGGACGCAACATCTCCGAAGTGCTCGACATGACGGTCGAGCAGGCGCACGAGTTCTTCAAGCCGGTGCCTGTGGTGGCGCGCAAGCTCAAGACGTTACTCGACGTCGGTCTCGGCTACATCCGGCTCGGTCAGTCGGCCACCACGCTCTCGGGCGGCGAAGCGCAGCGTGTGAAGCTCTCGCTCGAACTGTCCAAGCGCGATACCGGCCGCACGTTGTATATCCTGGATGAACCGACCACGGGTCTGCACTTCCACGACATCGAACTGCTGCTCACGGTGATTCACCGGCTGCGCGATCAGGGCAACACGGTCGTGATCATCGAGCACAACCTCGACGTGATCAAGACGGCGGACTGGGTGATCGATCTCGGGCCGGAAGGCGGCGCGGGCGGCGGGCAGATCATTGCGCAAGGCACGCCCGAGCAAGTGGCGGCGAGCAAGGCCAGCTTCACCGGCAAGTATCTCGCGCCGCTGCTCAAGCGCGGGAAGTAATCAGGACGCAGGAACCCGTCGAGCGAACGACGCCGGCAGGGCGAACGCAGGGGCAACACGGACGCGATGTAACAATTCACGTTGCACCGTCCCGCCCCCACGGGCGTTATCGCGAGACGGTTTTTTTAAGGACGTCATCTCATGGAACCGCGCTCTGGCTGGACTCCGGACCGGAACTTCTGGGTCGAACTGGCGAGCTATGTTTTCGCCGCCGTGGCTCTCTGGCTGATTCTCAGCATCCATCTGCTCTCTGCGGTGCTCGCGGGCATGGTGGTCTATCAGCTCGTTCACGTGCTGGGGCCGCGCCTGCAATTGCGCATTTCCAGCGAGCGCGCCCGACTGGTCGCTGTCGCGTTACTCTCCGCCGTCATCGTCGCGCTGATGACGGCGCTGGTCTTCGGCGTCATCACCTTCTTCCGCAGCGACGCAGGGCATCTGGAGCACATCAACGGCAAGATGATGGAAGCGCTCGAACAGGCGCGCGCCCAGTTGCCCATGTGGCTGACGGACCGGCTGCCGGCAGACAGTCAGGACATTCACGACGCCATGACCGGCTTCCTGAAGGATCACACGCAGGAGGTGTCGTTCGTCGGCAAGGAAGCGCTCAACTCGCTGGTACACATCATCATCGGGCTGGTGCTGGGCGCGCTCGTGGCCCTCTCGACGATCCGGCCGGTGCAGCACATGCGCCCACTGGCCGCCGCGCTAACGCGCCGTGTCACGCTGTTCGGCGACGCGTTCCGTCGCATCGTCTTCGCGCAGTTGAAGATATCTGCGATCAACACGTTGTTCACGGCTATCTTCCTGATCGGCATTTTGCCGTTGTTCGGCGTTCACCTGCCGCTGCGCAAGACGATGATCGTCGTGACGTTCGTCATCGGTCTGTTGCCGGTCGTCGGCAATCTGATCTCGAATACTTTCATCGTGGTGCTCGGCTTGTCGATGTCGCTGTATGTGGCGTTCTCGGCGCTGGTCTTCCTGATCGTCATCCACAAGCTCGAATACTTCCTGAATGCCCGGATCGTCGGCACGCAGATCCAGTCCCGCGCGTGGGAACTGCTGCTGGCGATGATCGTGCTGGAAGCGGCGTTCGGGCTACCCGGGCTGGTCGCCGCGCCGATCTATTACGGCTATCTGAAGAGCGAACTGGCGGAAAAGGAACTCGTCTGAACGAATCGCCCGCTGTCCGGTGCCTCCCGTCAGGAGGCAAACGGGCGTCGGGCGTTTTTTTGACGTCGATTTGACATTTTGTCACCAAATGACATAATGTCAAATCATGAAATCCGCAAAATCCCCTGCCACGGGCAAGCTCGACGAGAACACGCTGCTGCTGCGTGAAGGACGCAAGATCGTCGAAGCGCTCGGCCAGACGTTCGCACCGCTCGTCGAAGTGGTGCTGCACGACCTGACCGACCCGGATCACGCCATCGTGGCCATCGCCAACAATCTGTCGGGCCGCGAGCCGGGCGATGCCGTCACGGAAATGGGCCTCGCCCGTATCGCCGATCCGGCCTTCCCCGAAGTCATCGCCAACTATGCGAACCGGTTCCCGGACGGGCGTCCGGCCAAGAGTACGTCCATCGGGCTGAAGAACAGCAACGGCGAGTATGTCGCGGCCATCTGCCTGAACATGGACATCTCGATGCTCGCGGCGGCGGCTTCGAGCATTCAGCAGTTGGTGAACGTGCCGAATCAGGCCCCGGCGTCTGTCAACGAAACGCTCTCCACCCGGCGGCTGGACGACATCACCCCGCTCATTACCGACTTTGCGGCGCAGCGCAACACCACGCCGCAGGGTTTGACACTCGCGCAGCGCCGCGAAGCGATCCGTCTGCTCGAAGCACGCGGGCTGCTCGATCTGCGCCACGCGCACGCCGAAGTCGCGCGTACGCTGGGCATTGCGCGCTCGACCGTCTACACCTACCTCTCCGACCCGAAAGGCACATCATGACGACCCCCACGCTGGCGATCACCTACGGTGACGTCGTCGCAGCACACGACCGGATTCGCGAGGCCGCGCACCGCACGCCGGTGCTCACCTCGCGTACCGCCGACGCCATGACCGGCGCGAGCCTGTTCTTCAAAGCGGAAAACTTCCAGCGCATGGGCGCCTTCAAGTTCCGCGGCGCTTACAACGCGATCTCGCAATTCACGGCAGATCAGCGACGTGGTGGCGTGCTGGCGTTCTCGTCGGGTAATCATGCGCAGGCGATTGCGCTGTCGGCGCGCGAGCTTGGCGTGCCCGCGGTCATCCTCATGCCGAAGGACGCCCCGCAAATGAAGATCGACGCCACGCGCGGCTATGGCGCGGAGGTGATTCTGTTCGACCGGTACACGGAAGATCGTGAAGTGCTGGCGAAACGTCTGGCAGACGAGCGCGGCATGACGCTGATCCCGCCGTACGACCATCCGCATGTGATGGCCGGTCAGGGAACGGCCGCCAAGGAGTTGATCGAAGATGCCGGCGAACTGGACATGTTGCTCGTGTGTGTCGGCGGTGGCGGATTGCTGTCGGGATGTGCGGTCGCGGCGCGCGCCCTGAACCCGAACATCGAGATTTACGGCGTGGAGCCGGAGGCGGGCAACGACGGCCAGCAGAGCTTGCGCAAGGGCGAGATCGTGCACATCGACACGCCCCGCACGATTGCCGACGGCGCACAGACACAGCATCTCGGCCAGTACACGTTCCCGGTGATCCGTGCGTTGGCAGACGACATCCTCACGGTGACCGATGACGAACTCGTGAAGACGATGACGTTCTTCGCGAGCCGCATGAAGATCGTGGTGGAGCCGACCGGATGCCTCGCGGCGGCGGCGGCATTGCAGGGTAAGGTCGACGTTCGCGGCAAACGTGTGGGCGTCATTCTGTCCGGCGGCAACGTCGATCTGGCGCGCTTCGCCAAACTTACGCTCGGGGAGACCGTATGAGCACGCAGGAACGAGGTATCGAATCGGTGATCGTGCCGACCTTGCAACCGCCGCGCGGCCACTATTCGCATGGCGTTTGTGCGAATGGTTTCGTGTTCGTGTCGGGCCAGTTGCCAATCACGCCGGAGGGCGAGCGTCTCGTGGGCGCGCCGTTCGCGGTACAGGCGAAGCAGGCGCTGGACAACGTGGCCACGATCCTGACGGCCTGCGGATCGAGCATCAGCCTTCTGGTGCAAGTGCGCGTGTACATCACGAACGTCGACGACTGGGGCCCCTTCAACGAGGTCTATGCGGCATGGGCCGGCGACGCCAAACCGGCACGTTGCGTGGTCCCCGTGCCGGCACTCAGTCATGGCGTTGCCGTGGAGATCGAGGCGATGGCGCTGGCGGGGTAATCGGATAGCACGAGGGCCACCCGGCACATTGCCCGGGTGGCCCTCGTCGTTTGATGGGTCTACGCCGACACAATGACAAGATGCCGAAGGTGCCTGAAGATGCCCATCTCATTCGCAGGCAATGCCTTTAGCCGTTATGCCGCGCTTCGGCCGCCTCCAGCAGTGACAGCGCCTGCGCCACGTCCCCAATGTCGAAGAACCCCGGTGGCGGTGATTCCGTCCAGATTTTTCTGGCGGCGACGGCACTTGCCCAGCATACGTCACTCAGCAACCTCTCCCATGCGAGCAGACGATTCGACGCGGGTTCCATGCTCCGGACATCCAGCGCCAGCGCGTAATGAGAATCCATGTTGAGCGTCTGCTCAACGGTCGAGACAAGGTTGGACCACGCCTCGGAACGATTTTCACTCGCGAGAACGAGGTCCCATTGATCGCTACGGGGATTGTCGTCCCAACGGGGCCATGCATCTTCCACCCTGGGTGGTGAGTCTTCCGGACCATCGCTGTCCCAGGGAATACCGCCCGTGATGTTTTGGGTAGTGCCCAGCATCGCCGCAAAGCCGTCCGTAGCTGTCGCAGCGGGCGGTGCCGAGGGTTCCGGCTGGAGTGGTACTGCAGCGGCTGCCGACGTCTGGGGGTCGCACTTCATGGTAAGCCTCCATCAACGATAGGAGACTTCAGTCTGTCACTCATCAGTCGCATCACTTTGCGAAACATCCGGAGAGATTTCGAATCCGAAGTGCGCTCGACCAGGAACGGGAATTTCCCATTGGCACGGTTGGGTTACGGCCCATCAATGCCTACTGCAACGTCACCCGCTCCAGCACCTTCATGTAGTGATCCAGCGATGGCGTCTGCATGCCGGCGATCTTTGCACGGTCGTCCCAGCGACGCAGTCGCAGCGCCGCCGGCGCATGCTCGCTCGCGAGGAACGTCTGCGCTTCTTCGTCGGTGAAGACCCCGCCCTGCAACGCCAGACTGCGTACCGAATCCGCCGACAGCTTGCCGTAGTAATCGGCATCGATCGCGCACAGACACCGCTTGGCGTCCACGTGCAGACGAATCGGGTCGAGCACCGCGTCGTCGAACAGCGGCCTCAGAAAGGGCAATGCGAAGTATTGATGCAGATCGTCGATGCCGCGCTCGGTGGGCGTTTCGCCCTGAAGATTGAGCAGATGGCCGAGATCGTGGAGGAAACTGGCGGCGACGAGCGCCTCGTCGGCGCCCTCGCTCTCGGCAAGCGCGCCGCTTTGCAGCGCGTGCTCCAGTTGGGTGACAGGCTCGCCGCTGTAAGCGATCGAACCGAATTTATCGAACAGGGTGCGGATGTCCGGCAGGCTCAGGGCCATCGTGAGAACTCTCGTTGTCGTCGCGAGAACTTGCTGCTGAGCCGGCGGCGGCCGTCGCGACTTCGGCAAGCGCCGCCAGTTTCGACGCCTTGGCTTCCTTCGGCGCCTTCAGATCCTTGCTTTCCTTCGCGTCCTTGCCGTCCTTCGGCTTGTCGCGCATGCGGCTCTTGCGCAGCGCGCCGGCATCGTCGAGCACCGGATAAGCCGTCGAGCAGAACAGCGAATTCAGGCGCTTCATGTCGCTGATGATGTCCAGATGCAGCGAACTCGTCTCGATACTCTGCACCGACTGACCTGCCAGACGGTTCAGGTGCGTGTACGAATACGCGCGCTCCAGATCCCGGAAGCTCTCCTTCTCCGCCATCAGGCGCTGCGCGCTCTTGAGGTCGGTATTCAGGAACACGGACAGCCCGAGTTGCAGGTTCGTCACCAGCCGCGCGTGCATGTCGCAGATCTCCTGCAACCCCGCCTCGGAGAACGACAACTTGTGCGAAATCTTCTTCTCTTCGACTTCGACGACCATGCGCTCGATGATGTCGCCCGCATGTTCCAGATTGATGGTGAGGGAGATGATGTCCGTCCAGCGGCGGCTGTCCGGCTCGCTGAGGTTCTCGCGCGACACGCGCGTCAGGTACATCTTCACCGCCGTGTAGAGGTGGTCGACGTCGTCGTCCAGTCGTCGCGTCTCGCGAGCGCGCGCCACGTCATTGCTCTTGATGACGTCGAGCAAGCCATTGAGCATCTGCTCGATGATGTCGCCCATGCGCAGCGTCTCGCGCGTGGCGTTGGCCAGCGCCAGCGACGGCATCTCCAGCGCGCTTTCGTCCAGATGGCGAGGGCGCGTGACACCGTCGGCTTCCGGCTTCTCGGCCAGCAGACGCACGCAAAGGCGCGCCATCGGCGCAGTGAATGCCAGGCTCACCACGCAGCGCACCAGGTTGTACAGCACGTGGAAGTTGACGACGGCTTGTGCCGGTGCGTCCGACAGCCAGCTCACGAGCATCGGCGCATAGTCGACGAACGGCAGCACGAGCAGGCAGCCGATCAGCTTGAAGATGAGACTGCCGAACACCACACGACGACCCGCCGCGTTCTGTCCCGCCGACGTCAGCATGGCCAGCATGCCGCTGCCCAGATTCGCACCGATCACGAGGCACAGGGCCACCTTGAGCGAGATCACGCCAGACGACGCGAGCGTGGCCGTCAGCAGCACAGCCGCCAGACTGGAGTACGAGATCATCGCGAAAAGCGCGCCGATCAGCGTATCGAGCATCACGTCGCCCGTGAGCGAGCCGAACAGCACTTTCACGCCCGCCGCTTCGGTCATCGGCGTGGTCGCGCCCACGATCAGTTGCAGCGCCAGAATGATGAGACCAAGGCCGATGGACACGCGGCCGAGCTGGCCAGCGCGCGTCTGCTTGCGTGACAGGAAGAAGATGACGCCGAAGAAGATCAGCAGCGGCGACAGCCAGTGCAGGTCGAACGTCAGGATCCGCGCCATGAGGGCGGTGCCGACGTCGGCGCCCAACATGATGGACAGGGCCGGTGCCAACGCGATGAGACCCTGCGCACCGAACGACGACACGATGAGCGCCGTCGCGTTACTGCTCTGCACCAGGCCCGTGACGAGCACACCCGCCGCGAACGCAAGGAAGCGATTCGAAATGCTGTGCGACAGAATGCGTCGCAGATCGGCACCGTAGACGCGCAGGACCCCGGTACGCACGATGTGCGTACCCCAGATCAGCATCGCCACGCCGGAAAGTAGATTGAGCAGTGTCAGCATGCCAGTGTTAGGTGATCTTATTGTCGACGGGACAGGCAGCGCTTCGCGCCGCCAACATGACGCGAGCTGTGGTTTGCCGAACCGGCATCCCGCGTCAGTCCAACACTGGCGTCGGGATGCGTATGAAGTTCGCGCGTCATGCGTATCCCCAATCGGTACACCGTACACCAAATTGACCAGCGCAACAATCGTGTCATGAATTTGTCACAATTTTTGCGCGCCTTCTGCTAAGCCTTGTTGCATAAGGGAAACAGACGCGGCCGACGCCCCGACAGCCATCGCTTTTCGGCCGCCGCCACCGCCGCCGCATCCGCTCCCGGTCCGAGGGCAATCCGCCTCAGATTCCCCATGGCAACGTAAAGGTCTTTGTGTTCGTGAAGCTTTTCATCGCCTCCTGAACCCCTTCCTTGTAGCCCAGACCCGAATCCTTGATCCCCCCGAACGGCGTCAGTTCGATGCGATATCCGGGCACCTCCCAGACGTTGACCGTACCGACCTGCAACTCGTTGGTAAAACGCGTCACGTAGTCGAGCCGGTTCGTGCATACCCCTGACGACAGACCGAACGCGGTGCCGTTCGACATGGCGATGGCCTCGTCGATGCTGCCGAAGGTCAGGATCGGCGAGACCGGGCCGAAGGTTTCCTCGCGCACGACCGTCATTTTCGGATCGACGCGATCGATCACCGTCGGCGAATACAGGGCGCCATCGCGCTGATTGCCCACGAGCAGACGCGCGCCCTGCGCCACGGCTTCGTTCACGCGGGCCTCGAACAGACGGGCGGCTGCCTCGTCGATCACGGTGCCCATGTCGTTGTCGCCGTCCGCCGGGTCGCCATACTTCCACGCCCGGGTCTTCTCCACCACGAGTTCGGTGAACTGCGCGGCAATATCGCGATGCACGAGCATGCGCTTGACGGCCGTACACCGCTGCCCGGAATTCTTGTAAGAGCCCTGCACTGCGAGGTCGGTGGCGCGCTCCAGATCGGCATCCTCCATCACGATCAGCGGATCGTTGCCGCCCAGCTCCAGCACGATACGGCGATAGCCCGCCTTCGACGCGATGTACTTGCCGATCGACACGCCGCCCGTGAACGTGATCATGTCGATGTTCTCGTTAGTGATCATCTCGTCGGCAATCTCCATCGGATCGCCCGTGATGACTTGCAGCATTTCCGGCGGCAGGCCGGCTTCGTACAGCGTGTCCGCCAGGTAGTAAGCCGAGAGCGGTACTTTCTCGGACGGCTTGAGCACCATCCGGTTATTCGTCGCAATCGAGGGGGCCACCTTGTGGGCCACCTGATTCATGGGGTGATTGAACGGCGTGATCGCGGAGATCGCCCCGAGCAGCGGCTCGCGCTGCGTCACCACGCGACGCTTCTTGCCGTGCGGCGTGAGATCGCAGGAGAACGCCTGTCCGTCGTCCTTGAGCGCCTCGCCCGCCGCGAAACCGAGCACGTCGGCCACACGGCCGATTTCGTAGACGGCGTCTTTCTTGCACAGCCCCGACTCCATCGTGATGATGGCGGCCGCTTCCGCCGTGCGGGCGCGCAGCAACGCCGCGGCCTTATCGAGCACATTGGCGCGCTCGAAACGCGTGAGCGTGGAGCGGTACTGCTTGGCGATCGTGAACGCGCGACGCACGTCGTCGAGCGACGCCTTCGGCACGGTGCCGACCAGATCGCCCGAATACGGATTGAACACTTCGATGATCCGTTCGCGGGTCACTTTCTCGCCACCGATGCGAAGGGCTTCGGCGCGGAACTCGGGATGCAGCTTGTGCGGCGCGTTCATGGGGTTCTCCACAACGTCTCCAACGACTGGACAGGGGCCGGGCGGCGCACGCCTTGCGGGTTTCGCGCGCCCCTGGCTCTCATTTCATTGCATTCGGGCCGACATCCGATCAGACGTGATTGAGGGCAACGTCGAGGATGTCGAAATTGCGCAGTCGCGCCTTGCCCGGAATGCCGTCGGTCTTGCGATTGAAGAGCAACGGCACGGTCTGCTCCGAGATGCCGCCGTGCGAGCGCAGCGGCACCGTGAGACCCGACAGATCGTGACGACTCGCGCTCGTGCCCAGCACGACCGACTGATCGCTCACCACCACGAGGTCGCCCACGCGATCAGGCGGCAGCTCGAAGCGCGCACAGGCTTCGGCGTTGGTCAGCACGACTTCGATACCCGGCAGCGCGGCGATGCGCGAACGGATCGCGTCGCGGTCCGTGTCTTTGGGCAGATAGATGGTGGCGTACGAACCCAGTGCGCCGTGGTGCACGACATACGGGTCGGTAATCGGCAGGATCACGCGCGCCCCGCCCGCTTCCACGCCCTTGGCGAGCCAGTCGTCGAGCAGATCCTGCAAATAGATGACGTTGGGCTGGCCGGTCTTCGGATCATGCTTGGCGTTCATGCCGTGATCGGCGGTGAGGCCGATGACCGCGCCGAGTTCGTCCATGCGTGCGAGGTACTTGTCCATCATCGCGTAGAAGGCGTTCGCCCCCTCGGTGCCCGGCGCCCACTTGTGCTGCACGTAGTCCGTCGTCGAGAGATACATCAGGTCGATGTGACGCGTCTCCAGCAGGCGCACGCCCGCTGCGAACACGAACTCCGAGAGTTCGGCGCTGTAGACGTCCGGCACCGGCATGCCGACCAGACCGAGCACGTCTTCGATGCCGTTCTCTTCGAGCGTGACCTGATCGGCCTTCTCCGACGAGAAGCAGATGCCCTTCATGCGGTAGCCGAGCAGCTTGCGCAGCTTGTCCTTGGCCGTGACGACCGCAAGGCTCGCACCCGCGTCGGCGGCTGCGGCGAACACCGTACCGGCGCGCAGATAGGCGGGGTCGTTCATCATGACTTCCGCGCCGCGGCCGCCGTCGGCCGACGGATCGAAGAAGTAGTTGCCGCAGATACCGTGCACGGCGGGGGGCGCGCCGGTCACGATCGACAGGTTGTTCGGGTTGGTGAACGACGGCACGACGCAATCGCCCTTGAAGACGGCGCCCTCGGCGAGCAGGCGCTTCAGATAAGGGGCGACGCCGGCAGCGGCGGCAGCTTCGATGTACTCGAACTGGCAGCCGTCGACGCATACGATGACGGTCGGCTGCTGCGGCAAGCGGTATTGACGGCCGTTCACTTGAATCTGTGCGGGCTGGTTCACGTCGGTTCTCCTCAAGAACAACTCGATTGACCGTGGCGGGCGTTGCGCGTCTGGCGACACGCCGCGTGCGGCCGGAATATCAGTCATGCAATCTGCGAAACCTGCAAAATCTTCGAGAGCGTTGGCGTCGAACGCTCAATCACCCTCAGTCACGCTTAGTCCCACTCAACCGGCCTTCGCCTGCGTGCTCGTTCCCGGCGCGCGGGCCAGCATCTCGCGAATCCGCGTGCGGCCGCGCACCAGGTGATCGCGCGTGACCTGCGTGGCCCGCTCCGGATCGCGCGAGGCAATCGCGCTCACGATGTCGCGGTGCTCGCGCTCCGACTTCGGCGGCGCGGACGAATCGCCCGTCAACGCTTCGTGACGGAACAGGCTCAGCTCCTTCACGAGACGCCGGTAGGTCTCGAGCAACTTGCGGTTGCCGACCATCTCGACGAGCGTGTCGTGGAACGCCAGATTCAACTGGTAATAAGCCTCGCTGTCGCCCGCTTCCACCGCGTGGTGCATGGCTTCCACCGACTCGCGCAGCCGCGTGAGTTGTTCGGACGTAATCGACTCCGCCAGGGTGCGCGCGACGTATTCGTCGAGCACGCCGCGCAGCGCGTAAATCTCCTCGGCCTCTTCGAGCGAAATGACACGCACGAACACGCCGCGATTCTTCTCGGTGCGCAGCAGCCCGGCCTCTTCGAGCGCGCGAAACGCCTCACGCACGGGACCACGCGACACGCCGAGACTTCCTGCCACCTCGATCTCGTTGAGCTTGGTACCCGGCGTAAGCGTGCCCGCCATGATCTGGCGCTCGATCTCGTGCTGGACGAGCGTGGTGAGCGACTGGCTCTGCAACAACTCGATCGCCGTGGGCGACGTGGGCTTCGGGGTCATACCGATCTTCCTTATCTCTGAACGCTTGCGCCATCACGCGACGCCCGGCACTTCGGGGGCATCCTTCGCCATCGCTTCGCCGGATAGCGCTGCGTGGCAATTTGTGGCATCACGTGATTATTTTTGTTATTGACATTCAAGCACAGCGATTTGTAGATTGTCAACAAAACACATCCGACTTTGCAGACAGATTTTGCAACACCGTCGGGGTGAGTCGGTTGCGGCAACGACAAAACCCTATCTGAATCAACGATTTCCATACTATTGGAGGTATTTGACGAACAGATGACAAAAGCTAAGGGTTTCAAGAAAACGACATAATTTGCCAATAAAATGCAAAAAATCGCCTCAAAGAAGGCTTTGCCCGTACTCACAACGCGACCGTGATCGCGACCCACAGGAGCCATCCATGAACTCATCCTTGCGCCGTGCCATGCGCGCCGCCGCTGTTCTCGCAACAGGCCTCGTCTGTGCCGTACAGGCCGGTCATGCGTTCGCCAAGACCACGCTGACCGTCTACACGGCGTGGGAAGTCGAAGTGATGCGCCCGTACGCCGAGGCGTTCCAGAAGGCGAATCCGGACATCGAGATCAAGTACGTGCGTGACTCCACCGGCGTGGTCACGGCGAAGGTCCTCGCGGAGAAGGCCAACCCGCAGGCGGACGTGATTGCCGGGCTCGCCGCGTCGAGTCTGGAGCTCATCAAGCAGGAAGGTTTGCTCACGCCGTACGCACCGAAGGGCTTCGATCAGCTCACGCGTGCGTACAGCGATAAGGCGAATCCGCCGTCGTGGGTCGGCCTCGACGTGTGGGGCGCCACGGTCTGCTTCAACACGGTCGAAGCGGCCAAGCGCAATTTGCCCAAGCCGACGTCCTGGGAAGACCTCGCCAAGCCCATCTACAAAGGGATGATCGTGATGCCGAATCCGGCGACGTCCGGCACCGGGTTCCTGGATGTGACCGCGTGGTTGCAGATGTTCGGCAAGGAAGGCGGCTGGAAGTACATGGACGCTCTCGACAAGAACATCGTCAAGTACACCCACTCGGGCTCCAAGCCCTGCCGCGATGCCGGCGCGGGCGAATACCCCATCGGCATCTCGTTCGAATTCAACGCGCATCGCACGAAAGCCGCCGGCGCCCCCATCGATCTCGTGTTCCCGAAGGAAGGTCTCGGCTACGACATCGAAGCGGCGGGCATCGTGAAGACGACTAAGAAGCTCGATGCCGCCAAGCGCTACATGGACTGGCTCGCCAGCAAGGAAGCGAATGAGATGTACGCGAAAGACTGGGCGATCGTGGCGTACCCGGGCGTCGCGAGGAAGTTCGAGACGATCCCTGCGAACTACCCCGATCTGCTGGTGAAGAACGACTTCACGGAAATCGCCAAGAGCCGCGAGTCGGTGCTGTCCGAGTGGCAGAAGCGCTACGGCGCGAAATCGGAAAAGAAGTGACGTCTGGCGTCGCGCTGCCCGCACTGCCTTGCGCGGCAGCGCAAACGAACGCCCCTCACTCACGTGACAACGCAGGAGGTCCCCCGAATGAGCGACGATCCTCGCCAAAGTACGTATCTGAGTCTCGCCGGCATCCACAAGCGGTTCGACAACACCGTGGTGCTGCATGACATTCACCTCACCGTGAGACGCGGTGAGATGCTCTGCTTCCTCGGCCCGTCGGGCTGCGGCAAGACCACGCTGCTGCGCATCATTGCGGGGCTGGAAGCGCAAACGCAGGGCACGCTGTCGCAAAACGGCCGGGACATCTCGCGGCTGCCGCCGATGCAGCGCGATTACGGCATCGTCTTCCAGTCGTACGCGCTGTTTCCGAATCTGAGCGTGGCGCAGAACGTGGCCTATGGCCTGACGAATCGCCGGGTGCCTCGCACCGAGCGCGATGCGCGTGTGGCCGAGTTGCTGACGATGGTCGGGCTGCCCGATGCCGGCGGCAAGTTCCCCGGCCAGCTATCCGGCGGCCAGCAGCAACGTATCGCCATCGCACGCGCACTCGCCACGTCGCCGGGCCTGCTGTTACTCGACGAACCGCTCTCGGCGCTCGATGCGCGCGTGCGGGTGCGTCTGCGCAGCGAGATCCGCGCGTTGCAGCAGCGGCTCGGCATCACCACGATTCTCGTCACGCACGATCAGGAAGAGGCGCTGTCCATGGCCGACCGGATCGTCGTCATGAATCAGGGCGTGATCGAACAGGTCGGCACCCCCGGCGAGATCTATCAGCATCCGGCAACGCCGTTCGTCGCGGACTTCGTGGGCAAGACCAACATCCTGCCCGCGCGACTTGGCGACGCAGGACGCGTGCGCGTCGGGCAATTCGAACTGACGTGCGGCACGCTCAACGGATGCCGTGCCGGTGAGGACATCCGTGTCTTCTTCCGACCGGAGGACGTGCGCGTGCGCGATCTGGACGACCTCGACGACGATGCGAATCTGTTCGACGGCGCCGTCGAGAAGATCGAATTCCTCGGGGCATTCTCGCGCGTGACGTTGCGCATGCAGGCCTGCGATCACCCGCTCTATGCCGACCTCTCGCCTGCGGACATGCAGGCCCTGCAACCGGCCACCGGCGGCGCGCTGCGCTTCGCGGTGCCGAGCGCCGCCGTGCGCGTCTTCCGTCAGGGGTAGCCACGATGAGTTCCGTATCCTCGACATTGACCGGCGCGCCGCAAACGCCTGCTTCATGCGCATCACCCACGACGGCCGACCGGCCGCCGCCCTCGGCGGTGCGCCCGGTGCGGCTCGCCTCGCACTGGACCGATCGTCTCGCGCAGGCGTTGCTATTGATCGCGGCGGCGGCCGGCGTGCTCTTCCTGCTCGCGCCGATGGCCGCAATTCTGGTCAAGAGCGTGCAGGACAACGACGGGCACTTCGTCGGCCTGCGGCACTTTCGCGAGTACTTCCATTCCCCCGCCCTGTTCGGCTCCATCTGGAACAGCGTGTGGATCTCCATGGTGACGACATGCATCACGGTGCCGCTCGCCTTCATCTTCGCGTACGCGCTCACGCGCAGTTGCATCCGTCACAAGACGCTGCTGCGCAACATCGCGCTGATTCCGATTCTCGGCCCCACGCTGCTGCCTGCGATCTCGTTCATTTTCTGGTTCGGCAATCAGGGGCTGCTGCGTCCGTTCATGGGCGACATCGATATCTACGGACCGCTGGGCATCGTCATGTCGCTGGTGAACGCCACGTTCCCGCACGCGCTGATGATTCTGATCACCGCGCTCTCGCTCACCGACGCCCGGCTCTACGAAGCGGCGGACGCCCTCGGCACACGCGCGGTGCGACGCTTCTTCACCATTACGCTGCCGGGCGCGAAGTACGGTGTCATCAGCGCGGCGATGATCGTCTTCACGTATGCGATTTCCGATTTCGGCATTCCCAAGGTCATCGGCGGCGACTTCAATGTGCTCGCCACCGACATCTACAAACTGGTGATCGGCCAGCAGGATTTCTCCAAGGGGGCCGTGGTCGGGCTCGTGCTGCTGGTGCCCGTGGGCATCACGTATCTGGTAGACGCTGTCGTGCAACGCAAGCAACAGGCGTTGCTCTCGGCGCGCGCCGTGCCTTACGTGCCGAAGCCGTCGCGCGGTTTCGACTGGCTGATGGCGACGATGTGCTGGGGCATGGCCGCGATCATGCTCGCGATTCTCGGCATGGCCGTGTACGCGTCGTTCGTGAAGTTCTGGCCGTACAACTTCAGCCTGTCGCTGGGCCACTACCGCTTCGGCCTGATCGAAAGCGGCGCCGTGGATTCGTACGTCAACAGCTTGCAGATGGCATTCTGGTGCGCCGTCTGGGGCACGGCCGCCATCTTCGTGATCGCCTATCTGCTGGAGAAGACGCGCGGCATGGCATGGCTACGCGGCTTCATCCGCATGATGGCCGTGCTGCCGATGGGCGTGCCCGGGCTGGTGCTCGGTCTGGGCTACATCTTCTTTTTCGTCTCCGAGGCGAATCCGTTGCACAACCTGTACGGCACGCTGGCCATTCTGGTGATCGTCAACGTCGTGCATTACTACTCGTCGAGCCATCTCACGGCGGTGACGGCTCTCAAGCAGATCGATCCGGAATTCGAGTATGTGTCGGCGTCGCTCAAGGTCCCGTTCTACCGGACGTTCTGGCGCGTGTCCGCACCGATCTGCCTGCCGTCGATCATCGACATCAGCCGGTATCTGTTCGTCAACGCCATGACGACGGTCTCTGCGGTCGTGTTCCTTTACTCGGCCGATACCTCGCTCGCGTCGGTCGCCATCGTGAACATGGACGAGACCGGCTCCATTGGCCCTGCGGCGGCGATGGCCACGCTCGTCGTACTCACTTCGATGCTGGTGTGTCTGCTCTATCACGGCATGCAGATCATCGTGGAGCGCTACACGCAGGCGTGGCGGCGGCCTTCGGGCATGACCTCACGCAAGGGGCATTGATGCCGGTGTCGTCGTGAAATTTTTTGCACATCCGATGTTTCGCCAACTCGTTTCATTGGTTTCATCATTCGTTCGATAGGAGACGGTCATGATTCTCGGTCAGGAACCGATTCTGCTCACCCCCGGCCCGCTCACCACGTCGCCGGCTACACGACAGGCCATGCTGCGCGACTGGGGGTCGTGGGACGCCCAGTTCAACCAGATCACCGCCTCGTTGTGCCGCGACCTCGTGGGCGTGGTGCATGGGGGCGACGACTATGTCTGCGTGCCGCTGCAAGGCTCGGGGACGTTCTCGGTCGAAGCGGCCATCGGCACGCTTACGCCCCGCAGCGCCCGCATTCTGGTGCCGGACAACGGCGCGTACTGCCAGCGCATCCTCAAGATCTGTCGCTATCTCGGACGCGACGCCGTCGCCCTCCCCATCCCCGAAGATCAGGCCGCCAGTGCCGCCGCCATCGACGAAGCGCTCTCGCGCGATCCGTCGATCACGCACGTGGCGCAGGTGCATCTGGAAACCGGCGCCGGGGTGCTCAACCCGCTCACGGAAATCGCGCGCGTGTGCCAGAAGCACGGCAAGGGGCTGATCGTCGACGCAATGAGTTCGTTCGGCGCGGTGGAGATCGACGCCCGGTCGATGCCGTTCGACGCGCTCATCGCCGCGAGCGGCAAGTGCCTCGAAGGCGTGCCCGGCATGGGCTTCGTGATCGTGAAGAAGTCAGTGCTGGAGGCGAGCGGCGGCAACAGCCATTCGCTGGCGATGGATCTGCACGACCAGTACGTCTATATGCAGAAGACGACGCAATGGCGCTTCACGCCGCCCACGCACGTGGTCGCGGCGCTGCGTGCCGCCGTCGATCAATTCCTCGCCGAGGGTGGACAACCGGTACGCGGTGAGCGCTACCGGGCGAACTGCCGCACGCTGGTGGACGGCATGGCCGCGCTCGGGTTCCGGCCGTTTCTCGCGCCGGAAGTGCAAGCGCCGGTCATCGTGACGTTTCACGCACCAGCCGACAGCAAGTACGACTTCAAGGCGTTCTATGCAGCAGTGCGCGAGCGCGGGTACATCCTTTATCCGGGCAAGCTCACGCAGATCGAAACGTTCCGCGTGGGATGCATCGGCGCCATCGACGACAACGAGATGCGCAATGTCGTCACGGCGATCGCACAGTCGCTGGCGTCGCTCGGCATTCGTCAGGTGGCGCCGCTGACGCGAGCGGCGTAGCGCACGCGGTAGACCGCGACGCGTCTACAGTGCGACGCGCAGTACGACGTCATCGATCATCGATGCATGGCGAGTGACCTGCGATGTCACTCGCCATCGCCTCTTTGGACGGTTCAAGTGCTTTAGGGAATCGTCCGAAACTTCGCGATTCTCCCGGCGCCGCAAGGGCGTCGTCTCCGTCACGACAAGGTCGCGCACGGCCTTGATTCCCCTGCCAAATCCGGCGTCGATGTTTGTCACTCGATGCAGCTCGTCACGTCCGGCGCACGGGCAATTTCCCATCGTGCTTCCTAGAATGGCCCGCACATTTGCCGTGCATTAGCGCCTGGCCAGGCGTTGGAAAACGGTGATCGACGGCGTCCGCCTGAAGCCTCGATCGCACGAGCCACCGCCGCCATCGTCTCCCCCCGAATGCCGCCAGCCATGGGTGTGCCGCCATCGCGCGCCCCGCCCTTTCTGCACTCCACGCCTTTTGGGAACCGGAGCACGATGAACAAGCATCTCTATCGATTGGTCTGGCGGCATTGCCGCATTGACGTCGTCCCTGTGCCGGAAACGGCGCGGCAAAGCACTGGCGCGCCGGCCTCGCGCGTGCGCCGGGCCGGTGGCCGTAACGGCGCGTCCATGTCGGTCTCGCTCACTCGCGTATGCCTCGCGTGCATTGCGTTACTGGGGGCGCTGTCTTCCACGTCGTCATGGGCGGCGTGCTCGGCAGCGGGCAATGTGGTGACGTGCAGCGGCGCCGCGAATCCGCTGGCGCCGTCGTACGCCAACTCGGCCAGCAACTTGCAGGTGAACGTGAACAGTGGTGCGGGCGTAGGCGTGTTGCTCGGGGTGGGCGGTACGGCGCTGACACTCACCGGAAGCAACGTCACGCTGATCAACGGCGGCACCATCGATCCCTCGTTGCTCGGTGGCATCGGACTTCTCGCGACGGGTACCGTCGTCGGCAATGGAAGCGCGGGGGGCAGCACGCAGACGGTGACGAACAACGCGATCATGCGCGGCACGGTCGGTGTGCTTGGCGTGAATCTTCCCGGGCTGACGGGACTCGCGCTGACGGTGCAGAACGCGACCGGCGGCACCACCAACATCAGTAACAACGGCACGCTCGGGGCCACGCCGATTCTCGGCGTGTCGCTCACCGGCAATGGCAGCGCGCCGGTCGCTGCCACGTATGGCGGTGCGGCCGTCAACTTCTCCAACACCGGCACGGTGCTCGGACGGGTCGCGTTTGCGCCGAACGGCACGGCAGGCGCGGGGAACACGTTCAGCAACGAAGGCACCTTGAGTGGCAGCGTTTCGCTCGGCGCCAACAGCACCAACACCTATACGGCGGTCACCGGTTCGACGTTCAACGACGGCGGAAGCCCCGGCCTCGGCGCCCTCCCCGTCACCGGATTCAATCTGGGTTTCGCGGCAACGGGCGTCGTGGACGGCGGTGCAGGCGGCAACAACTCGCTGGTGCTTCGCAATTCCGCGAACAACGCGACGACGACAGGCACCGGAACACTGAGCGGCGCGAGTTACCTGAACTTCTCACGTGCGACAGTGAACGGCGGCACCTGGACGCTTCAAGGGCCACTGTCCGTCACGTCGACCACCCTCAACGGCGGTCTCGCGATTTTCGACAATGCCGGTAGCTTCGGCACGGGGACGCTCACCGTCAACGGCGGCGCCATGCAGGCTGCCAGCGCAGGACTGACGATTACGCTGCCGACCACACTCGGTGCCAACGGTTTGGCGGTCTCCGGCACCAATCCCCTGACATTGGGCAGCACGGTCACCGGCACAGGGGGCGTATCGCTCTCGGGTACCGCACGCCTGACGCTTTCGGGCACCAACGACTATGCGGGCGGGACTTCGCTCACCGGCGGTACGCTGGTTGCTGGCAGCAACGCCGCGTTGGGCAGTGGCGCGGTTCAGGTGTCCGGTGCGACCGGTGTGCTGGATGCCAGTGCGCCGGTCACGCTCGCAAACGCGATGGCCATCGGTGGCGGTAGCACCCTGACGCTCGGGGGAAGTGCCGCACTTACGTTGTCCGGGCCAATCAGCGGCGGCGGCAGTCTGGCCAAGCAAGGCGCACAGACGGTCACGCTGACCGGAGCGAATACGTTCAGCGGCGGCGTCAACGTGGTGGCGGGCACGCTCGCGCTGGCAGGCGCCGGGACGCTGCAAACCGGTGGCACGCCACTCACGCTATCGGGAGCGGGCGCGGTCTTCGACATGTCGGGCGCGAATGGCGGCAGAACGATCACGACGCTTGCCGGTGTCGGCAACACGCAGATCGCACTTGGCGGCAACAATCTCACGCTTGGCGGCAACACCGGAAGTGCGTTTGCAGGCACGATCGGCGGCACGGGCGGCATCGTCAAGTTCGGCGCGGGCGCCCAGACCATTACCGCGCAGCAGACATTCACCGGCAGCATCGTAGTCGGCGGCGGCGCTCTCGTGATCGGTGCGGGTGGCGGTTTGTCGTCGCAGAACGCGGTAACGCTCGGCGATAGCTCGACCTCGTTCGACATCAGCGCCGCCGATGCACAGACCATCGGATCCCTTAGCGGCGGGGCTGCGCAGGTCCAGCTCGGTGCCAACACCCTCACGTTCGGCGACAGCACGGGCGAAACGTTCAACGGCAGCATTCACGGCACCGGCGCACTCATCAAGCAAGGCGGCGGCGTGCAGACGCTCGGCGGGGCGAGCGACTTCACGGGCGGGGTCACAGTCACCGCCGGTGGCTTGCAGTTGGGCAATGCAAGCGCCATCGGCACGGGCACCCTCGCCCTCGGCGATCAGACCACGCTCGATACCACGCAAGCCCTGACCCTCGGCAACAACATCACGCTTGGCGGCACATCCGCCATTCTCGGCAGTGCCGATCTGACGTTGACCGGCGCAGTGACAGGCAGCGGTGCATTGCAGAAGTCGGGGCCGGCGACGCTGACCGTGAATGGCTCGGGCAACTGGACCGGCGGCACGACGATCAACGACGGCGCGCTCGCCATCGGCAGCGGCGGCTCACTCGCGGCGCAAGGTGCCGTTGTGCTGAACGGCGTGAACAGTCCGGCGGTGACGCTGGACATCAGTGGCGCGTCTGCTGCGCAGACGATCGGGGCGTTGTCGGGCAGCGGCACGCTCGCGCTCGGCACCAACACGTTGACGTTCGGCGACGGTACCGACCAGACGTTGAGCGCCACGATCACGGGGACAGGCAACCTCGTCAAGCAAGGGGCTGGCACGCAGACCCTGACGCAAACGTCGACATACGCCGGGGGTATCGACATCGCCGATGGCACGCTGGCATTGGGCGGTGGTGCAGCACTGCAAGGCGGCAATGCGCTGACGCTCAGCGGCGCGAACAGCGTGTTCGATATCGGCAGCGGTGGCGCGTCGACCCTCGGGACGCTCAACGGGGTGGCGGGGAGCGCGATTTCGCTGGGCGGACAGACGCTCACGCTGAACAACGCCACCAACGCGGCATTCGCCGGCGCGATTCACGGCACCGGCGCGCTCATCGTCTCAGGCCCTGGGGTGCAAACGCTCGCGGGAGCAAGCGATTTCTCCGGCGGCGTCAGCGTCGGTTCGGGAGGTCTGGTCGTCGGCAACGATCTCGCGTTGGGGGCGGGGACTGCCACATTCGGCAATAACGCCACGCTGGACAGCACACAAGCCGTTACGCTCGGCAACAACGTTAACTTGCTCGGAACGCTGTCAGTACTCGGCACGCATGACCTCACCCTGAACGGCGCACTCTCCGGCGCGGGCGGCCTCACCAAATCAGGTACGGCGACACTCACCCTTGGCGGTAGCAATACTTACGCCGGGCCGACATCGATCAGCGCGGGTACGTTGGCGCTGGGCGCGGGCGCGTCGTTGAATGCGTCCGGGTCGGTCAATGTCGCGAGCGGCGCAACGCTGGACCTGTCCGCCGGGAATGGAACGCAAGTGATCGGTACGATCAATGGCGCGGGCACGGTGAACATCGGGGCACTCGTCACCGAAATCGGCGGTGCGGGCAACGACACCTTCAGCGGCAGCCTCACGGGGACCGGCTCGGTCGTAAAGATCGGCACCGGCACCGAGACGCTTACGGGACTCAACACCTATACCGGCGGCGCCGTCATCCAGGCAGGAACGTTGGCGCTCAGCGGTGCCGGAACGCTTGCCCCGACGGGTGCCGTCACGCTCGCCAATGCCGGATCGACTTTCGATGTCTCGGGCGCCAATGGTGCGAGAACCATCGGTGCGCTCACGGCCGACGCCGGCACACAGATTCGGCTCGGCACCAACACGCTGACGTTCGGCGATGCGACCAGTCACAGCGTCGCGGCCATCGTGAGTGGCAGTGGCGGTCTCGTCAAACAAGGCAGTGGAACGACAACGTTACTCGGCGCGCAGCTATACACCGGTGCAACGACGATTGCCGACGGCACGCTGGCCCTCGGCGCGAACGCGACGCTCGCGCCGGGCAGCAACGTCTCGCTGACCGGGGCCGGGGCGGTGTTCGATCTGAGTGCGGCGGGCAATCAGTCGTTGGGCCATCTTTCAGGCACCGGGGGCCGCGTCGTGCTCGGCGGCGGTAGTTCGCTCACCGTCGGCAACAGCGATAACGCCACGCTCGCCAGCGCAATCTCGGGCACCGGCTCGCTCATCATGGACGGCAGCGGCAAGCTGACGCTGGGTGCGCAGAACACGTTTGCCGGCAACGTCGGTGTGAACAGCGGCACGCTCGCGCTGAGCAATGGCGGCACACTCTCGATCGCCAATGACGTGACGCTGGCCTCCGGCGCCACGTTCGACGTCAGCGCCGCCACGACGCCTGTCATCGGCTCGCTCGCCGGAGCAGCGGGCAGCACTGTCGACATCGGCACGCAAACGCTCACCTTCGGCAGTGCGGCCGATGCGACATTCAGCGGTGCGATCAACGGCACAGGAAATCTCGTCAAACAGGGGAGTGGCACGCAAACGCTGAGTGGCGGTGCGGCGCTGGGCGGCGATGTGAGCCTTGACGCGGGCACGCTCGCATTGCGCAACGGCACACAACTGGGTGGCAAGAATGCCGCGCTCACCGGTGCAACAGCGGTGCTCGATATTTCGACCGGCCCCAGTCAGACCGCCGCGACGATCGCCGGCGTGGCCGGCAGCGCGATCAATCTCGGCAATACGACGCTGACGCTGGCGGATGCCTCAGGCAGTGCGTTAGCGTCCGACATTCACGGCGCGGGCGGCAGCCTCGTCAAGCTTGGCAGCGGTGTCCAGACGCTCTCGGGCAACAACGACTTTACGGGGGGCGTGAGCGTGCAGGCGGGCGGCGTCGCTGTCGGCAGCAACACGTCACTGGGCACCGGCACGGTGAGCTTTGCAGGGGGCACGTCGCTGGATGCGACGCAAGCGACGACCCTCGGCAACCAGATCACGCTAGGCGGCGACCTCGATGTCGTGGGATCCCGCGATCTCACACTCAATGGCGCCATCAGCGGTGCGGGCGGCATCTCGAAGAACGGCGGCGCGACGCTCACGCTCAACGGGCAAAACACCTACGCGGGCGCAACCAACGTCAACGCCGGGACGCTCGCGCTCGGCGCCGGCGCGAGCCTCAACGCGGCGGGTGTCGTCGATGTCCATACCGGCGCGGTCTTCGATCTGTCAGCGGGTAACGGCACACAGACCTTTGGCGCGCTGACCGGAGGCGGCGCGATCAATATGGGCAGCAATACGCTGGAGGTCGGCGCGAGCGGACTCGACGAAACCTACAGCGGCGGTGTGATGGGCACCGGCAGCCTCGTGAAGGTGGGGACCGGTATAGAAACGATGACCGGCACGAACACCTTCACCGGCGGCACCGTCGTGCAGGCGGGCACGCTGGCGCTGGGCGGTGCCGGAACGCTGGCGCCGTCGGGCGCCGTCACCTTGCAGAACGCGGGGGCGACGCTCGACATTTCCGGCGCGAACGGCGATCGCACCATCGGCGCACTCACCTCTCAGGCAGGGACCAACGTCACGCTGGGAAACAACACGCTGACATTCGGCGATGCGTCGAGTCACGTCGTGAGCGGCACGATCAGCGGTACGGGAGGTATCGTCAAGCAAGGCAGCGGCACGCAAACGCTGAGTGGACAGAACACGTTCACCGGTGGCACGACATTGAACGCGGGCACGTTGACCGTGGGCAGCAGCACCGCGCTCGGCACTGGCGGGCTGACCGTTGGGGGGAACAGCACGCTGTCTGCGACGTCGCCGGTCGGCGCATCCGTGACGCTTGGCAACGGCATCGCCGTAGGCAATGGCACAACGCTCACGATCGCCGGGACGACACCGCTCACGCTTGACGGCCCCATCTCTGGCGGCGGTGCAATCTCGCTGAACGGCACCGGTGTCCCGGGAGGCATCACGCTCGGTGGCAACAACAGCCATACCGGCGGCACGGCGGTGAACGGCGGCAACGTGACCGTGACCTCGCCAACAGGCCTCGGCAGCCCTTCCGGTGGCGGCCTGACCCTCTCGCAAGGGAACGTGACAACGCAGGGCGTGAACGTCGTGCTGCCCTCATTGAACGGCACGACGCAAGGCAGCCTCACCGTCAACGGCGGCTCGGTGTCGGTGGGCTCAGGCAATTTCCCCGGCAGCGTGTCCGGCTCAGGCGGACTCATCAAGACCGGCAGCGGCTCACTGACGTTAGGGACGCAAAATCCGCTGACCGGGCCGACGACCGTGGCGGGCGGCACGCTGAACATCGGTGGTCTGCCCAACTCTCCCGTGACGGTGCAAACCGGGGCTACATTGACAACACCGCCCCCAACCAGCGCCGGTGGCACGGGTGACGGCGCGCAGACAGGGCCGCTGACAGGTGCTGGTGGCAGCCAGATCGTGGTCAGCGCCCCCGGCGCGACGCTGGGGGTCGGCGGCAATCTGACGCTTCAACCGGGCGCCACCCTGCAAGTCAACGCCGCACCCGGCACCGCCCCGAGTCAGGTCAATGCCACGGGGAGTGCCTCAGTCAGTGGCAGCAATCTCATCGTGAACGCCGCGCCGGGAACGCAACCGGCAGATGCCGTCAATGCCGTCATCGTCTCGGCGACCGGGGGCGTCTCCGGCCAGTTTGCGGCAACGTCGACCAATCTTCTCTATCTCACGCCGCGGATCAGCTACACGCCGAGCTCCGTCCTGTTGACGCTTGCGCCTAACGGTACACCATTGCCCGCCGGCGCCGTGACACCCAATCAGCGGGCTGTGGCCACCGCCGTCTCGTCACTGGGGACCGGCAACACGCTGTATCAGGCCGCGCTTGGCCTCACGGCCGCCACCGCGCCTGCCGCGTTCGAGAGTCTCGATGGAAGCTTGCACGCGTCGATATCGTCAATGCTGCTGGGACAAACGCAAATCGCGCGCGATGCCGTCTCACAGCGGTTACGCGACGGTCTTTCGCTTTCGCTGGACTGCGAGACGTCTTCGACAGGCGGCGACCGTATGCCCGATGACGCCAACGACGCATCGCCATCGTCGGGAGCCAGCCGCGACGGCAGCAGCGCCTGCCGGTCGCAACGTCGTGCGACACAGGCTTGGGCATCCATCTACGGTAACGACGGCCAGATGCGCAACAAATCCGTCGCCGACGGCGGCTCAGGCGCCGCAACGCTGCATCGACGCGGCATGGGCGTGCTGGCCGGGGTCGATGCGCCGTTCGCCGACGCATGGCGCGCGGGCGCCTTCGGCGGTCTGGGGCACAGCACGTTCAATACCGGCGCCAGCGCCTCGGGCAGCAGCAACGATGCGCAGATCGGCGCTTATGTGAGCCGTCGCTTCGGGCGCCTCGGCGCCACGGTTGGAGGCGGCTATGGCTGGCAGCAAATCAGTTCGCAGCGTGCCATCGCGATTGGTGCCGTCGCGCAAACGGCCCGCGCGAAATATGACGCTGCCGTGTGGCAAGTCTTCGGGGAAGCGGCGTGGCGTATGGATGCTGGACGTGTGAGCGTCGAGCCGTTCGCGAATGTCGCTTATGCCCGCGTGCGCACCGACGCGTTCGACGAGTCCGGCAGCATCGCCGCGCTGCATGCCGACGAGCAGACGCAGGGCATCACGTTCTCGACGGCGGGCCTGCGCGGGGAAGTCTCGTTCGGCATCGGGATGGGCGTCGCCGCCTCGGGTCGGCTGCGCCTGTCGGCGGGGTGGCGTCACGCTTATGGGGCGAATGCGCCGGACATGCGATTGGCGTTCTCGGGCACTTCGGCGGGCTTTACGGTGGCGGGCGTGCCGATAGCGCGAGACGCGGCGGTCGTCAGCGCCGGGGTCGATGCGTTCGTTGGCCGCGCCGTGACCCTCGGCGTGAGCTATGCCGGACAGTTCGGCGGCAAGGTCAGCGACAACTCGGTGTTCGGCAACGTCAACTGGCGCTTTTGACGCAGGCCGTTGACGCAGTCCATTGACGTGGACCGTTGATGTGAACCATTGACGCAGAAAAAGGGCCGGCGCTCGCTTGCGTCGGCGGCCTCCGGTAAGCTTGCGGGTGTCGCGCGCGGATATCGCACACCGGTGTTACGCACGGGTTTCATACCCGGGTTTAACATCACAACGCGCGCCCCATCCGGAGGCTGCCCCCCTCATGCCGTCATCGAAAGCGACTGATACCGCATCATCGGCCAAGGCCAAGACCACGACCGCGACGGCTGCGGCGACCGCCAAGCCCGCGCGCAAGCGCAGCGCCAGGCGTCTGGACATCCGTCTGAAGCGCGCCTACGACGCGCCGGATCCCGCTGACGGGCAACGCGTACTCGCCGACCGATTGTGGCCGCGCGGACTCGCCAAGGCGAAGGCGCAGATCGATTTCTGGGCGAAAGACGTCACCCCGAGCACGCCCCTGCGGCAGTGGTTTCACCAGCACCCCGAGCAGTTCGACGAGTTCCGTCAGCGCTTTCTCGACGAGCTTGCGGCACTCGACGCCCAACACAATGCGATGCTCACGGAATTGCGCGAACGTCTCGCCCAGGGCCCCGTCACGTTGCTCACTGCTGCGCATCGTCTCGTCGACGACGACACGCCAACGCATCTGCATGTCCTGCGCGACTTTCTCGAATCGCACTGACCGTCACCGACCGTTACCCCCCACGGGTTCGCCAGACACAACAAGGTATCGCAACGCAACACGGTATTCCGCCTCTCAAAACGACGTGGGACGAGAGGCACGCCTCGGGAAACCGCATGCTTTCTGGCTTTGCGCGTGGACGAGACGAGCGGAATTGAAATTTGCTATAACGCTCGTAAGCCTTCCCGCTCGTTTTGTTCGACCGACGGTTCCACGGACCGTACGACTGGCTGTCCGGCCGATTGTCTGATTGTCTGATTGCCCGGTGGATTGGCCGACTGACGGTCTACCTGCCGTTGTCCATACCCGCCTTCGGGCGGGCTTCGTTTGTCACCCGTTTACTCCCGTCGCCGCGATGGCGACATCATGCCTCATGCTCGTTCCGCTCATCGTCGCCTGTGCGCTGTTCATGGAGAACATGGATTCCACCGTGTTGTCCACCTCGTTGCCATTGATCGCGCAGGATCTCGGCGAGAGTCCGATCACGCTCAAGCTCGCGCTGACGACCTACCTCATCAGCCTCGCGGTCTTCATTCCCGTCAGCGGCTGGATCGCTGACCGCTTCGGCACGAGAAATGTCTTTCGCACCGCCATCGGTGTCTTCGTGCTCGGCTCGATCTGCTGCGGCATCTCGACCAATCTGCCCGAACTGGTGATTGCGCGCTTCGTGCAAGGTATCGGGGGCGCGATGATGGTGCCGGTGGGGCGGCTGGCGCTGCTCAAGTCCGTCGAGAAGCGCGACATGGTGCGCGCGCTCAACTATCTGACGATCCCCGCCCTCGTCGGCCCGGTGCTCGGGCCACCGCTCGGTGGCTTCATCACCACGTATTGGCACTGGCGCTGGATCTTCTTCATCAACATTCCCATCGGCGTACTCGGCTTCGTGCTGGCGACGAAGTTCATCCCCGATCTCTATGAAGACGAGGTACCGCCGCTCGACGTCAAGGGCTTTCTGCTGTCGGGCTTCGGTCTTTCCATCCTGATGCTCGGACTGTCGACCATCGGTCGCCACCTGATTCCGACGCCGCTGGCGCTTGCACTCGTCGCGGTCGGTGCGGCGTTGCTCGCGGCGTATCTGCGTCACGCGAAGGGGCTTGCGCACCCGCTGCTGCGGCTCGATCTTTTCCGTATTCCCACGTTCCGTGCGGGTGTCGCGGGCGGCACGCTGTTTCGTATCGGTGTAGGCGCAACGCCGTTTCTGCTGCCGCTGATGCTGCAACTCGGCTTTGGCATGACGCCGCTGGAGTCCGGCGCACTGACCTTCATTTCTGCGGCCGGGGCGATGTTCATGAAGACGCTCTCGCTGCGTATTCTGAAGCGTTGGGGCTTCCGTCGCGTGTTGATGACGAACGCGCTCATCGCGGCGGCAACCATCGGCGGGTACGGTCTCTTCACCGCGCAGACCTCGCATCTGGTGATTCTCGGCACGCTGCTCTTCGGCGGCTGCTTCCGCTCGCTGCAATTCACGAGTCTGAACGCAATCTCCTACGCCGACGTACCGGCGCATCGCATGAGTCAGGCGACGAGCCTTGCCAGTGTCGCGCAGCAGGTGTCGCTCACGCTCGGCATTACGATCGGCGCCGCGGTGTTGCAGACGTCGTCGTGGCTGCATGGGCGCGATCATGTGACCAACGTCGACTTCCCGTGGGCCTTCCTTGTCGTGGGGCTCGTTGCCGTCAGTTCGACGATCTCGATTGCACGTCTGTCGCGCGATGCAGGTAGCGAACTGGCGCAGCGGACGTAACCCGCAGCAAGATCGTCACCTGCGAACATCACACCGCTAGGTGTCCTCTATCACACGTCCCGCAGCGTTGAATTCACTCGCCACGTAGTGGCGTACTGGCACAGCGATGAGGTTGATCGCCTCCTGACGTCGATCATCGGACGCCTCACGTCCATAAAACAAGAACGCCCGGGACATGACATCCCGGGCGTTCTCGCTTATGCGCCATGAGGTCAGGCGGCGTTCTACGTCACGCCACGCGGCCTCGCCATCCTCAACGGAAGATCACCGTCTTGTGGCCGTTGAGCAGAATGCGGTGCTCGGCATGGAAGCGCACGGCACGCGCGAGCGCCACGCATTCCACGTCGCGACCGATGGCCGTCAGTTGCTCGGGGTCCATCGTGTGATCCACGCGCTCGACTTCCTGCTCGATGATCGGACCTTCGTCGAGATCGGACGTCACGTAATGCGCCGTCGCCCCGATCAGCTTCACGCCCCGGTCGAACGCCTGATAGTACGGCTTCGCCCCCTTGAAGCTCGGCAGAAACGAGTGGTGGATGTTGATTGCGCGGCCTGCGAGCTTCTTGCACAGATCGCTCGAGAGCACCTGCATGTAGCGCGCCAGCACCACGAGGTCGATGTTGTTGTCCTCGACCAGCTCGAACACCTTGGCTTCCTGCGCGGCCTTCGATTCCGGCGTCGAATTCATCAGCGGCAGATGATGGAACGGAATGTTGTAGCTCGCTGCCAGTTGATAGAAATCCTTGTGGTTCGAGACGATCGCCGGGATTTCGATGTTGAGCTGGCCGGTCTTGTAACGGAACAGCAGATCGTTCAGGCAGTGACCGATCTTCGAGACCATGAGCAGCACACGCGGCTTGATCGACGCGTCGACCAGTTCCCACTGCATCTCGAACTGCTCGGCGAGCGGTGCGAAGTCGCGCTGCAACGTCGCCAGATCGGTTTGTCCCGGCAGTTGCTGGAAATGCACGCGCATGAAGAAGCCGCCGGTAAAGCGATCGTTGAACTGCGCCGAGTCGAGAATGTTGCCGCCGCGCTCGACCAGGAAACCGGCCACCGTGTGGACGATGCCGGGACGGTCCGGGCAGGACAACTTCAGAATGTAGCTATTTTCGATCGGTGCCATGATTGCTCCTGGGCAAAGGCTTGCAATGTCGTTGCAGTGTTGAAATTCGTAAATTCCTGAATTCGGTCGATGGCCGGCAGGTTCAGACGGTCCCCGCTGCCGACGCCATACTCGTCAGGACTTGTCGGGGCATCGCGAGACACGACAGCCCATCAGGCGACGTGGTGATCTCCCGCTGGACCTCGCCGCATTCGCCGCTATCTTTGTCCCGCTACTCGTCCGCTGGCTTGAACAGCGCCTCGATCCCGGCGCAATCCTTCGCGCGAATGGTGCCCTCACGCAACAGGAAGTCGAGACTCGCGAGGCTCGCATCGACGGTCATCTTGCCGCTGGCGATCACCTCGCGCACGCGCCCCGCCGAGCACAACCAGTGCGCACTCGCCTCGCCATCCTGATTCTCGGGGACGAAGCCGCGCGGCAGCGCAAGATCGTAGACGAAAATCTGCTCGGACTGCACGCCCTCCGGAATCTCCGCGAGGATGTGCAGTGTGCGGCCCGGCCGCGCTTCGTTCGCCAGATATGCCGGAATGCCCGCTTCTTCCCAGCACTCCTTGACGAGCGTGTCGCCCACGCCAATCCCGTTGCCGATTCCGCCCGCCGCCGCATTGTCGAGACAGCCGGGATCGGTCGCCTTGAGCACGCTGCGTCGCGCAATCCACATCTTCGGCGCTTCGCCGACGAACCGCGCCGGCACGTAGCCGTTCACATGCACGGCGAACGTGCGCGTGCCGAAAAAGCGCGAGGCAGCCCGCTCGATCCAGGCGAGCGGTGTGTCGTAGAGACGCTGCCGAATGGCGTAACGCTCGTTGCGCCAGCCGGTGATGCGGCCTTCGGCGGCCAGCGTCTCGATCACGGGTGCGAGCGCCGCCGTGCGGGCCTCGCACGAGTCGTGTCGCGGATGAATCCGCACCGCAAGCGAGCTGATCTCGAACACGTCGGGCCAACGGCACAGCGACTCGACGTCGCTACGGCGAATCCACCCATAACGCTGCGAGCCGATCACGAGCGGCAGATGCGCTCGGTCGTCGAAGCGGCGCGCCGCCGCAATACAAGCAAAAGACATACGTCAGAGACCGGACGCGCGCCAGACCCCGGCGCGCGAAAACGAGGCAAAAGCGGCATTTTACAGAAGCGGCGGCGAGTGCGCCTGTGGCAGAGGTCTACGCCTTCACGCGCTCGCCCTTCGGATCGTACAGCGCACGCAACTGCACCCGCGCGTCGAGCAGTTCTCCCGCGAGATCGACCTGGTACCGGCCGGTCTCGACGTAATCGGCCGTCACCGGTCCGTCCGGGTTCGTGAGGAACGCCAGGCCGACGGGCGCGTCGATCGTGTGACCGAATGCCGCCGAGGAGATGAACCCGACCGGTTGCCCGTCGCGCAGCACCGCCTCCCCGCCCCACAGCATCTTGTCGCCCGCCTCGTCCAGGGCCACGCTGACAAGCCGGCGTCGCGCGCCCTTGGATTTGGCAAGTTCGACGGCCGTGCGTCCGGTGAAGGCAATGCCGCTCGCGAGCTTGCATGCGAACGTCAGCCCGGCTTCGACGGGATTCGTGTCCGGCGTCAGTTCCCGTCCCCACGCGCGGTAACCCTTCTCGATGCGCAGCGAGTCGATGGCGTAGTAGCCCGCGTCTTTCAATCCGAACGCTTTGCCCGCCGCATGCAGCGTCTCGTAGACACCGACGGCAAATTCGACCGGCACGTACAACTCCCAGCCGAGTTCACCGACGTAAGTCAGACGGGTCGCGCGCACCGTGGCGTAGCCGAGATCGATCTCGCGGCTGGTGCCGAACGGGAAGGCTTCGTTGGAGAAGTCGGCCTTCGAGACTTGCTGCAATAACGCGCGCGAATGCGGCCCCATGAGCGCCAGCACGGCGTATTGGCCCGTGACATCGACGACGGTGCAATGAGGATCGCCATCGATGCCCGCCGCGCCGGCCATCCCCTCGATGCGACGCTCCAGATAATCCATGTCGCGCGTGGTTTGCGCCGATCCGGTCACGAGCAGGTATCGGTCGGGCGCAAGCCGCGTCAGCGTGAAATCCGATTCGTAGCCGCCGCGCTCGTTGAGCATGCCGGTGTAGACGGTGCGTCCCGGCGGCACGGCGACATCGTTGCTGCACAGTGTTTGCAACACACGCTCTGCGTCGCGGCCTTTGATGAGCAGCTTCGAGAACGAACTCATGTCGAACAGCGCGACAGCCTCCCGACACGCCCGGTGCTCCGCCGCGCTCCATGGATGCCAGTTCTGCTGACCGAAGCTGTACTCGATGGTCGCCTGCTCGGGCGACGGCGCGAAGAAGTTCGGCCGCTCCCATCCCATCTTGCTGCCGAAACATGCGCCCTTCGCGAGCAACGTCGCATAGAGCGGCGAGCGACGGAACGGTCGTGCGGTATCCAGCTCACGATTCGGCCACGGCATCGCGTAATGCAGGCCGAGTGTTTCCTTCACGCGATCGTGCAGCCATGTGTCGTTGCCGTTGAATCCCGCAAAGCGGCGGATATCGACAGGCCAGAGATCCATCGTCGGCTCGCCCGCGACGATCCACTCGGCAAGCGCCATGCCCGCCCCGCCGGCCGAGGCGATGCCCATCGAGTTGAAGCCCGCGCCCACGTAGAAATTCCGCAGTTCGGGGGCTTCACCGAGAATGAAGTTGTTGTCCGGCGTGAACGATTCCGGGCCGTTGTAGAACTGGCGAATCTGCGCGGTCTCCAGCGCCGGTACGCGGATCAGCGCGTTCTCCATGAGAATTTCGAACTGATCCCAGTCGTCGGGCAGCAACTGAAACTCGAAATTCTCGGGAATGCCGTTCATGCCCCACGGTTTGGCGTTCGGTTCGAAACCGCCCATCACGAGACCGCCGACTTCTTCCTTGAAGTAGATGTAGCCGTCCGGATCGCGCATGACCGGCAGGTCGGTGTGCACGCCCGGGATCCGCTCCGTCACGATGTAGTAGTGCTCGGCCGAATGCAGCGGCACGGTCACGCCGCACATGCGCCCCACGGCTTTCGCCCACTGTCCCGCGCAGTTGACGACGATCTCGGCGTCGATGCGTCCGCTCTCGCCCGCCTTGTTGCGCCACGACACGCCGGTCGCCGTGGGAATGCCATTCGGCGACGCGGTATGAATCTGCGTGATGCAGGTGTTCTCGGCAATGCGCACGCCACGGCTGCGCGCACCGCGCGCGAGCGCCTGTGTGAGATCGGTCGGATTTGCCTTGCCGTCTCCGGGCAGCCATACGGCGCCGACGAGATCGTCGGTGCGCATCACCGGCCACAGCTCACCGGCTTCGCGTGGCGAGATCACGTCGCACTGCACACCGTAGGCGCGCGCCACGGCCGCCGTGCGCTTGAGTTGCGTCATGCGCTCGTGGCTGCGCGCCACCGACAGCGAACCGCATTGTTTCCAGCCCGTTCCCAGCCCCGTCTCGGCTTCCAGCTCGCTGTAGAGCTTCGTGGAATAGCGGATGAGCTTCGTCATGCTTTCCTGCGAACGCAGTTGACCGACGAGCCCCGCGGCGTGCCACGTCGTGCCGCACGACAACTGCCCCTGCTCCAGCAGCACGACATCCGACCAGCCTAGCTTGGCAAGGTGATACGCGACGGAACAACCGACGATGCCGCCGCCAACGATGACGACGCGGGCACGAGTGGGCAGAACTGATGACATGGAAGGCTCCGGGAGGCGCCCGTGCCAGCGGCGGAACGTGACGTCGCAGCGCGCCGGTCGGGCAATGTCGTATGCGGTGAAGTGAAGGTTACGCAAAGTGTGCGCACTTTGCAATAATTTGCAAAATAACGACACATGATGCCACATTCACATCACCGTCATGGAAGCGACACGCCCGGCGGACGGGGCATTGCGCCCCACCCTCTATGCCGGTCTCGTCATCAGCCGATGTGCTGCTTCGTCAACAAACCGATAAGACGATCCCCCGCCTCAGCCAGCGCCCCGTCGTTGGAGACCACCGACAACGGGATGCCGTCGGGCGGTGTCCACGACACGCTGTGCGCAACCCGCTTGTCGAGCGCATCGCCCGTCTCGCGCCCCCGGCTGGCCAGACGCATGGCGCGCACCGCCGGATCGACGCGAATCTCCACCAGATGCAACCGCTCGCTGTAGCGGGCCACGACCTGCGTGAGAAACGCACGCGAGCCGTTCACCACGACGTTCGCCCCCGCAGCCAGCCAGGCATCGATCTCGATCCCGATGCCGTATCGGCAATCGTGGCTCTCCCAGTCGAGCGCGAAGCATCCCAGCGAATGCCGCAACGCAAACTCGCCGTGCGACAAGGCGACGTGATTCTCGCCTTCGGACGGGGGGCGCGTGATGTAACGATGCGCGAAGAGCACCGGCACGTCGCTCGTCGACGCGCCGTCCAGACGTGCGCGCGCATACGCGAGCAGCGAATCCTTGCCCGCGCCGGACGGCCCCATCACGTAGTACAGGCGTGCGTGATTCATGCGGCTTTCCCGAATGCGAAACGCTCGAAGCCGTGGAACGGCTCGCCCGGCGTCGGCTGAACGAAGATGGCGAGACTATCGACGCGCATCGGTCCGAGGGCGTCCACGCGAGGTTGCCACCAGTCGGTGATGACGTTGGCATCGGCGGCATCGACGCGATCCGATAACGTCACATGAAAACGAAACTCGTCGAACACGTACGGGTAGCCCCATTGCGCGAGGTATTCGCGTTGCCGGGACGTCAGCAATTCGGGATTGCGTCGCGCCAGTTCAGCGTCGGTGAGCGGCGCACGCAAGGCGTCGAACGCTTCGACGCAGTCGGCCGCCACGGCGTTGACCGCCTTCTCGCCATCGCTCCCGGTTTTCGGACGCAACGCTACGAACCCCGCTCGCTTGCCATTCTCCGTGCCGATCACGTCCGTATGGACTACCAGATCGAACGGCGCGTGACGTGCGGCCACCGCCGTGGCGATGCCCGCCAGATCGCTCAATTGCGCCTGCGGTGCGAGTCGCATCGGCGCCTTGAGCGTGGCGTGCAGGCCGTAGCGACGCGGGTCGACGCTCAGGTCATGCAGCGCGCGAGAGAGGCCGGGGACGTTCGGCGCTTGCAGTTCGCGCCCGGTGATGGCGTCGCGGCCGAGCCAGCGACTGCCTTCGTTCCACCAGCACGAGCCCGGTGGCGGCGCGTAGTACACCGCAAAGCGCGCGACGTTCAGGTCGAGCGCGCCCCGCTCCTGTTCGGTCATTGCGCTTGTCATGGCGCTCACCTCGCTCATTCGGTCCCTCCTTGCACTACGAGTTGCATGCGGTCTGCCGGGAAGTAGGCAATGCCGTACTTGATCGGGTTGCCCGCTTCGTCCACATCCGTACTTTCCACGCTCAGCACCGGTTGCTGACGGTTGATCCCAAGGTGCCGCGCGATGTCCGCATCGGGCATGCGTGCGCCGATGCGACTCTCGCGACGCGTGTAGTCCTTCACACCGAAGACGGCGAGCGCGGCGCTGATCGACTCATGCTGCGCGAAGACATCGGGAAAATCGGGAAGGCGCGTCGCGGGAAACCAGTTCTCGCTGTACGCGAGCGGCAGTTCGATGCCTTGCGGGTCGAGGCTGCGCCGCGTGAGTTCCAGTCGATAGACGGGAGCGCCGACACGCAGCCCGAGCGCCTTCGCCACGGCCCCCTCGGCCTTGAGCTTGTACGCCGAGACGATCTGCTGCGCCGTCTTCAGGTTGTTCTGCGAGAGGTTCTCGGTAAAGCGCGTGCGCCGCCCGATCACGTAACCGATCGCGGCCGCCTGCACGAACGTGCCGCGGCCGTGTTCGACGTTGACCAACCCCTGCTCGGCGAGCCCGAGGATGGCGCGTCGCACGGTATGGCGATTCACACCGAAACGGACCGCGAGATCCGTCTCGCTCGGTAGACGATCATCAGGCAAGCCTTCGCCGTAACGGCGCTCGCCGATCTCTGTGGCAAGAATCTGCGCGATCTGCCGCCAGACCGCAACGCCGCCGCCCCGTTCGAGTTGTGCTGTCATCAAATTGACACCCCGGAAAGTTGTAATGAGGCCGCGAGCAGTACCCCATCGAAGTTATTGCGATCATACACACGTCTATACGACTAGACAATTATGCCAATCACATCTTCCGACACAACGCGTGACGAGGACGGCGGCGCCCCGCAACAGCGGACCGACCGCGCCAAGTGGCTCGCGTTGTTTGCACGCGCGACGCGCGACGAACTCGACGCCGCTATCGCCCGTTGCCCCGACGCCCCGTCCTTCATCTGGCTGCGTGCGCCGCAGACCGGCCTGGTGCTGGTGCAGGGCCGCGTAGGCGGCAGCGGCGACCGTTTCAACCTCGGCGAGACAACCGTCACGCGTTGCACGCTACGTCAGCAGGATGGCGTGGTCGGCACGGGTTACGTGCTCGGCCGCGATGCGGAACGCGCGGTGCGCGTGGCGCGTCTGGACGCGCTCATGCAGATGCCCCAGCACCGCAGTGTGCTCGCGGCCGGTGCGCTCACCGCCATCTCCGAACGTCTGGCTGCCACCGCAGCGCAAAACGATGCCGACGCCGCTGCCAGCCGTGTCGAATTCTTCACCATGGTCCGGGAGGCCTGAATGCTGACGGCAACGATTCCCGACTGGTCGGATCTGCAACCCGGTTTCGACGATCCGGTCCACGACGCGCAGGGCGTCTTCCGCGCGGTGCTCGATGCGCTCGCGCGCCCCGGCCAGTTGCGCAGTGTCGGCGGGCGGCTCGCCCATTGTGACGAAGCCAGCATCGCGGCACGCGCCATCCTCCTTGCGCTGGCAGACGCCACGACGCCGGTGTGGTTGCAGGCGCCGCTCGGCGAAGTGTCGAGCGCGCTGCGCTTTCACACCGGCGCCCCGCTGCTCGGCGACGAAGCAGGGCCGGCAACGGCCCAGTTCGCTTTACTCACCGATCCCGCGAACTGCCCGGCGCTGGAGCGCTTCGCGTTCGGCACGGCCGAGTCGCCGGAGCACAGCGCCACGCTGATCGTCGATGTGCCCGCGCTTCATGAGGGTCATGAAGGCGACACGAATAACGACGCGCTGCGTCTGCGCCTGCGCGGCCCCGGTATTCAGACACATGCGGACGTCACCGTCGGCGGACTGACGGCGGCCTTCTGGCAGGCCCGCGCCGCCCTTGCACCGCGCTTTCCCGCCGGTCTCGATCTGCTGATCGTCGCAGGCGACTCGGTGCTCGGGTTGCCGCGCACTACGCACGTGGAGGTTTGCTGATGTACGTCGCAGTCAAAGGTGGCGAGCGCGCCATCGAACAATCGTGGGACCTGCTCGCCAAAGCGCGACGCGGCAATCCCGACGTCCCCGCGCTCACGGTGACGCAAATCCGTGAACAGATGCGTCTTGCCGTCTCCCGCGTAATGAGCGAAGGCGCGTTGTACGACGAAACGCTTGCGGCACTCGCGATCAAGCAGGCGGCGGGAGATCTCGTTGAAGCGATCTTCCTGTTACGCGCCTATCGCACGACGTTGCCGCGCCTGGGCACCACGACGCCCATCGACACGGCCGCGATGCGCCTGTCGCGCCGCATCTCCGCCACGTTCAAGGACGTGCCCGGCGGTCAGGTGCTCGGCGCCACATACGACTACACGCAACGTCTGCTCGACTTCGCCTTGCTGGCGGAAGGAGAAACGTCGGACGCCCTGCTGCCGGGAGACATGACGAGCGCGACGACGTCAGCCCCCTCGCGTGTCGCGACCGAAGCACCGGCTGCCATGGGGAATGCGGGTAACGCGCCGGACATCCCCGACGTGCCGCCCATCGCCGCCACGACGCGCATCACCGACATCATGAAGCGCGACGGCCTGCTCGAAGCGCTGAGCACCGACAGCAGCGATCCCGAACCGCACGACCTCGTGCATTCGCCGTTGTTCACGCCGGCATCGCGCACGGCGCGTCTGCAAAACCTCGCGCGCGGCGACGAAGGCTTTCTGCTCGCGCTCGGTTACTCGACGCAGCGCGGCTACGGCAACGACCACCCGTTCGCGGGCGAGATTCGTCTGGGCCACGTCTCGCTTGAAATCGAGCCGGAAGAACTCGGCTTTGCCATCGACATCGGTGAAATCGCCGTGACGGAATGCCAGATGGTCACGCAGTTCGGCGGCAATCAGGAAACGCCGCCCCAGTTCACGCAAGGCTACGGACTGGCCTTCGGTCACAACGAGCGCAAGGCAATGGCGATGTCGCTCGTCGACCGTGCGCTGCGCACGAAGGAACTCGGCGACGAAGCCAACTCGCCCGCGCAGCAGCAGGAATTCGTGCTGTACCACAGCGATAACGTCGAGGCGTCGGGCTTCGTGCAGCACCTGAAACTGCCGCACTACGTCGACTTTCAGGCCGAGCTGGAACTGGTGCGCCGCCTGCGCGCCGAGCACGCGGCGAAGTACGGCACGCAGATCGACGGCAGCCATGTCGATGGAAGCCGTGCCGACGCAGGCGATGCCAACGACACGGGCACCGGCACCGGCACCGAAGGAACCCGGACCGAGGGCAGCGTCACCACGCCTGCCGTCCAGAACACTCAGGAGGCAGCATGAACCCCGCCGCCACATTGCACGACACCCCCGACACCGCGACCCGGAGCGCATCGACCACCACCGACGGCTACAACTTCGCGTTCCTCGACGAGCACACCAAACGCATGATTCGCCGCAGCCTGCTCAAGGCCGTGGCGATTCCCGGCTATCAGGTGCCGTTCGGCAGCCGCGAGATGCCGCTGCCTTACGGCTGGGGCACGGGCGGCATTCAGGTCAGCGCCGCCGTGATCGGCTCGGACGACACGCTCAAGGTCATCGATCAGGGCGCAGACGACACGACCAACGCCGTGAACATCCGCCGCTTCTTTGCGCGCACGGCGGGCGTGGCCACCACGACGAAGACGTCGGAAGCCACCGTCATCCAGACCCGTCACCGCATTCCCGAAGTTGCGCTGCACGACGGTCAGATCCTCGTGTTTCAGGTGCCGATGCCCGAACCCATGTATCGCCTGGAGCCGCGCATCAACGAGTCGCGCAAGCTGCACGCACTCGGCGAGTATGGCCTCATGCGCGTACGTCTGTACGAAGACATCGTGCGTCACGGCGCGATCGCCACGACTTATGACTATCCGGTGATCGTCAACGGCCGTTACCTGATGTCGCCGTCACCGATTCCGAAATTCGATAACCCCAAGCTGCATATGAACCCGGCGCTGCAACTCTTCGGCGCGGGACGCGAACGACGTCTGTACGCGATTCCGCCGTACACGTCGGTCGAGAGTCTCGACTTCGACGATCACCCGTTCGAGATCCAGAAGTGGGACGCGCACTGCGCCCTGTGCGGTGCGACCGACAGCTTCCTCGACGAAGTCATCACCGACGACGAAGGCTCGCGCATGTACGTGTGCTCGGACAGCGATTACTGCGGCGATCGTGCTTCGGCCAGCATGGCCGACGTCGCGCATGCCGCCCATGCCGCCCACGCGTCGAAAGCCGCAAAGGAGAACGCATGAACGCGGTCATTGATACAGCGCTGCGCGCTGCGGCGCCGATGGACGAGCCGCTGCTCCAGGTCGCAGGGCTGGGCAAGCATTACGGCGATCGCATCGGCTGCGCCGACGTGAGCTTCGATCTGTGGCCGGGTGAAGTGGTTTGTGTCGTTGGCGAGTCCGGCTCGGGCAAGTCGACGCTACTCAACGCGCTCGCCCTGCGCCACGAGATCGACGCAGGCTCGCTGCACTATCGCGGCACCGACGGCACGCTGCACGATCTGTGCGCGCTGGACGAAGCGCACAAGCGCCGCCTGCTGCGCACCGAGTGGGGTTTCGTCGAGCAGAACCCGCGTGACGGACTGCGCATGAACGTCTCCGCCGGCGGCAACATCGGCGACCGTCTGATGGCCGTCGGCGCACGTCACTTCGGCGACATTCGCGAGAAGGCGCGTCACTGGATGGCGCAGGTCGAACTCGATCCGTCACGGGTCGACGAAATGCCCGGCGCGTTCTCCGGCGGGATGCAACAACGTCTGCAAATCGCGCGCAATCTGGTCACCGAACCGCGTCTGGTGTTCATGGACGAGCCGACCGCCGGTCTCGACGTCTCGGTGCAGGCACGTCTGCTCGACCTGCTGCGCTCGCTCGTGGAGCGCCTTCATCTTGCCGCCATCATCGTCACGCACGATATCGGTGTGGCGCGACTCATTGCGCACCGTCTCATCGTGATGCAGGCGGGCCGCGTGGTCGAAGCCGGGCTGACCGATCAGGTTCTCGACGATCCCCAACATCCCTATACGCAATTGCTGGTCTCCTCGGTGCTGCCCGTATGAACTCCGGAACTCAATTCACGCCGTCGGCCACCTCGACCACTTCGGCAACTTCACTCGGTGATGCAGCGCTCACGCCCGGCACGCGCGAGGACGACGTCATGCTGCGCGCGCACGGTCTGCACAAGACCTTCCGCCTGCACGCGCAGGGCGGCGCCGCGATTCCCGCGCTCGAAGGTATCGATCTGACGGTACGGCGCGGCGAATGTGTCGCGCTCGTCGGCCCTTCGGGCTCGGGCAAGAGCACGCTGCTGCGCTGTCTGTACGGCAACTACCTCGCCGGCGAGGGCCGCATCGAGATTCGTCACGATACCGGTCAGGGCGAGCGCTGGGTCGACATCACGACCGCCACCGCGCGCGAAGTCCTGTCCGTGCGTCGCTCGACGCTCGGTTACGTCAGCCAGTTTCTGCGCGTGATTCCCCGCGTGAGCACGCTGGACATCGTGGCGGAACCGCTGCGTCGTCTGGGCCACGGCGAAGCCGATGCAACGGGACGTGCGCGCGACCTGCTCGCGCGCCTGAACATTCCCGAGCGCCTCTGGACGCTCGCGCCGGCGACGTTCTCGGGCGGCGAACAACAGCGCATCAACATCGCGCGCGGGCTGATTGCCGCCGCCCCCGTGCTGCTGCTCGACGAGCCGACCGCGTCGCTCGACGCCCGGAACCGCGCCGTGGTCTCGCAACTGATTACCGAAGCCCGTGCCGCAGGTAGCGCCATCGTGGGCATCTTCCACGACGAGGCGACCCGCGACGAAGTGGCGACGCGCACGCTCGCCATGCGTCCCGTGCTTCGTCCCGCTCATTGATCCCCCGGAGTTTGTCCATGCTTATCAAGAACGCTCGCATCGTCACGCCCGATACCACCTTCACAGGGGTCGTAGAAGTGCGCGAGGGTCTCATCCACTCGGCCGAAGAAGGCACCACGCAGGCCGCCGAGGCCATCGACTGGGAAGGCGACTATCTGGTGCCGGGTCTGGTCGAGTTGCACACCGACAACCTGGAAAAGCATCTGGCGCCGCGCCCCGGGGTGTACTGGAACACGCACGCCGCGTTCGCCATTCACGACGCGCAGGTCGCAGCCGCCGGCATCACCACCGTCTTCGATTCGCTGGTGATCGGCGAGCGCGACGCCTCCGGTCTGCGCAGCCGCAAGGTGCAGGCGGAGTGCGGTCAGGCGCTGCTCGACACGATTGCCGCCGGGCTCTTCCGTGCGGATCACTTTCTGCATCTGCGCTGCGAGATCGCCACGCAGGACGCGGCGGACACGTTCGCCGACATGTGCAATCACCCGTTGCTGCGTCTCGTGTCGGTGATGGATCACACGCCGGGTCAGCGTCAGTGGCACGATCCGGTGCTGCATCGTCAATATCACGAGCGCAACGGCAAGGTGCCCGACGCGCAATGGGACGCGATGCTCGCCGATCTGAAGGCGCAGCAGGAGAAGTATGCGATCCCGCATCGTCGCACCATCGTCGAGATGAGCCGTGCGCGTGGCCTGCCGCTCGCGAGCCACGACGATACGTCGCTCGAACATGTGGAAGAGGCCGAGCGCGACGGCGTGGCGCTGTCCGAATTCCCGACGACGCTGGTGGCAGCCCGCGCAGCGCACGAGAAGTCGATCGGCGTGATCATGGGGGCGCCGAACGTGGTGCGTGGCGGCTCGCACTCGGGCAACGTGGCGGCCGCGGAACTCGCGCGCAACGACGTGCTCGACATCCTGTCGTCGGACTATGTGCCGGCGAGTCTGCTGCAAGCGGCGTTCCAGTTGCACAACGATCATGCCGACTGCGGCTGGACCCTGTCGAAGGCCATGCGCACGGTGTCGTGGAACCCGGCGCAATCGGCCGGCCTGACGGATCGCGGCGGCATCGCACCGGGTCTGCGCGCCGACATGGTGCGCGTGGCCACCCGCCCCGGCATGCCGCCGATTCCGCGTGAGACGTATATGGTCGGGCAGCGCATCGCCTGAGCCCCGTACGTCATCTCATGAGAAAGGCCGCTGATGCGGCCTTTTTCGTTACGACACCACTTGCGAAACGTCAGATCACCATCTTGCGCACGCGCGCCGAGAAGATGTCGATGCACGTCACGACGATGACCATGATGACCATCACCGCACACGTCTGCGCGTACTGGAAGCTGCGGATCACTTCGTAGAGCACCACGCCGATGCCGCCGGCGCCGACCATGCCCACCACCGACGCGGAGCGCACGTTCGACTCGAAGCGGTACAGCGTGTACGAAATCCACAGCGGCATGACCTGCGGCAGCACGCCGTACAGAATCTCGTCGATGGCGCGAGCGCCCGTGGCACGCACGCCTTCGACCGGACGCGGATCGATCGCTTCGACCGCCTCGGCGAACAACTTCGAGAGCGTACCCGTCGTGTGCACCCACAGCGCGAGCACACCGGCGAACGGACCGAGACCGACGGCCACGATGAAGAGCATCGCGAACACCATTTCATTGATCGCGCGGCAAGCGTCCATCACGCGACGCACCGGCTGGTAGACCCACGCCGGCACCATGTTCGACGCGCTGAGCAACCCCATCGGAATCGAACACACCACCGCGAGCGCCGTGCCCCAGACTGCGATGTGAATCGTTACGATCATCTCGTGGACGTACACCCGCCAGTCGTGGAAGTCGGGCGGGAAGAAATCGTGCGCGAACTGGCTCATGTTGCCCGAATCGCGAATCAGATCGAGCGGACGCATGTCGGCGCCGCTCCACGACCACACCAGGACCAGAAAAAAGATGCCCCAGCTGATGAGGGAGAGCCACGAACGCTTGGGCGGCTCGCCCGGCAGTCGGCCATTGGCAGTAATAGATGCGCTGGTGTTCATGTCGAGTACCACGAGTCGTACCGGCTCGGTAGCCGCCGGTGAGGAAATTAAGACGGCCGACCGTTGCCGGTCGACCGTCTGCCACCACAAGCCTTGCTTACTTCGTCTTGTTCAGTTCTTTGTCGAGCGCTGCCAGCTTGCCGTCGAGATCGGCCAGTTGCGTCTTCTTCTTGGCCGCATCGACATTGGCGTCCTGCTCAAGCTGCACCTTCTGCTTGAAGAGTTCGAGCTGACGGATCGGCAGCAGTTGCGCATCCGACGAGGCACGGAAGCCGCCGTAGTTGTAAATGTTCTTGAGCACTTCCTTCTCGTGCGCGTCCTTGCCGTAGGCGAGGAAGAAGTCGCGAATCTTCTTCTTCGTGCCGTCCGGCAGGTCCTTGCGCCACAGCAGCGGGTCTGACGGAATCAGCGGCGACTTCCAGATCACGTGAACCTGCCTGGCCTTCTCCGGCTGTGTGGCTTCGAGCTTGTTGAGCTCTTCGGTGTTGTTCGTCGCCACGTCCACCTGATTGTTGATGACCGCCATCAGGTTCGCACCGTGATTCGAGCTGCGCGCCGTCTTGAAGTACGTGCGCGGATCGATGTTGTTCTTGGCGAAGACGTAGTAACCCGGCACCAGCGTGCCCGACGTCGAGGTCGGATCGCCCAGACCGAAGTTGATCTTCTTGCCGTTCTTGATCACGTCCTCGAGCGTCTTGTACGGGCTCGATGCGTTCGAGATCAGCAGAGAGTAGTAGCCTTCGGTGCCGTCGGCGTACATGATCTTCGCGAAGACTTCGCCTTGTGAGCGGTCCACGGCTTCCATCGCGCCCTTGTTGCCCATCCACGCGAGCTGCACCTTGTTGAAGCGCATGCCTTCGATCACGCCGGCGTAGTCGGTGGCAAAGAACGGCGTCACCTTCAGACCCGTTTGCTTCTCCATGTCGTCGATCAGCGGCTGCCAGCGTTGACGCAGCGCGGCGCTGGAATCGGTCGAGATGATGCCGAAGTTGATTTCCTGCGCGTGTACCACCGCCACCGAGGCGATCATGGCCGCGCCGGCCAGCAGGGATTTCCACAATTTCATGAGAGCAAGCTCCTGGTCAGATAAGGCCTTGGTTAAGGCTTAAGTACGACGGTTTGAGGCGGTTTGAGACGGTTTGAGACGAAATGGGTGAGTCGTGCGCGAGGTTCAGGAAAGGCTCAGCGACATCGACGTCAGGAACGGGGCTTCGGCCTCGGCCGGCTTCGCGCTGGCGTCGACGGCGGCGCCTTCCGCTTCGTCCGTCGATTCGTTGAGCAACTCGCTCGCCTGCACGCCGTACAGGCGACGCAGCAGGTCCGGCGTGAGCGCCGACGACGGACCGTCGTACACCACGCGACCCTGATGCAGCGCGACGGTGCGCACGCAGTAACGCATGGCCACGTCCACCTGGTGCAACGAGACCACGACCGTGAGTTTGTGATCGCGATTCATGCGCGCGAGCATGTCCATCACCTTGCGTGCCGACTCCGGATCGAGCGACGCAATCGGTTCGTCCGCGAGAATGATCTTTGCACCCTGCACGAGCGTGCGAGCGAGCGCCGCGCGCTGCTGCTGACCGCCGGAGAGCGTGCTCGCGCGCTGGAACGCCAGATCGGCGATGCCGACTTCTGCGAGCGCTGTCAGTGCGGCCTGACGCTCGGCCGACGTGAAGCGGAACATCAGGCTGCGCCACAGCGGCACGCGGGCGAGCAGGCCCGTCAGCACGTTGGTGATGACCGGCAGACGGCCAACGAGGTTGAACTGCTGGAAGACGAAGCCGATGTCGCGGCGGATCTGACGCACTTCGCGCACGATGCGTCCGTCGCGCTGAATCGGGCGACCGAGAATCTCGATGCTGCCCGGCTGCTGGTCGGCCGGGACAAAGCCCGCAATGTGACGCATCAGCGTCGACTTGCCCGAGCCCGACGCCCCGATCAGGGCGACCATTTCGCCCGGCATGACTTTGAGTGCCACTTCGTCCAGAGCACGGCGGCCGCTGCCGAAAGTCTTGGTCAGTCGCTCGATTCGAATCGCTTCGTCCACGGTTCACCTGTCAGTCAGATTGCCGGTCGGCCCCGATGCCCGGTGGCTGGCGACATCCCCACCCGGGGTGTCGGTGCCGCATCGCTCGACTAGCTGTTTTGTGGCAATTTGTGCCAAAAGTGAACGCAGTCTAAAAAGCGCGGATGACAACACAGTGACAATCGATCAGCTTTTTCCGGGATGGCGAAAACCCTTATCTACTCAACGAGTTGCCAATGTTTCAGGGCGCACGAGGGACTTCGCAACGCCGACGGGACCGTCAGGAGGGATGAGATTGTGCGGCACCGTTCGTCGAGCGACGAAGGCACTTTGTCTACATATTTTTGAAAAACCGCCGCACGTGTATTGACTGGAGAAACGGCAGCAAAAGGCCGCGCCGCAAGGCTTCCCAAAAGGTATAGACGACGAGACTTTTGCGGTGAAGCGCACACGTCTTGGCGACGTGTGGCGTGGTGTGGCGACGTATGGCGCGCTCCCCGATGCCGAGATTCTGGCGGGTTGCGGCGCGTTGGTGCGCGTCGGCCAGCGTCAGGCGATCAGCAGTTCCGGACCGCGCGCACGCAGTTGGGCCAGCATGCTCTTGTGCGGCGCGGCGTCGCTGATGAGGTAGCGCGCGGCTTCGAAATGGCGGATGCGCACCGGGGTGACACGTCCGAACTTGGTGTGGTCCGCGACCACGGCGGCAACGTTCGCGCACAGCAACATGCGCGCACGCAGTTCGGCCGCAGCCCGGTTGAAGTCGGTGATGCCACCGTCCTCCGTCAAGCCACCGACACCGATGAAGGCGAAGTCGGCATGGTATTGGGCGATCTGGTTGATGGCGTCCCAGCCCTGCACGGCGTCTTCGTTGTCCTGCAACTCGCCGCCGAGCAGCGTGACGCGGTTGTCGTGATGACGGCCGAGCAAACGCGCGATCTGCCAGTCGTTCGTGTAGATGCGCAGGCGATGCTTCGAGAGCAGCGCCTGCGCCACGGCACGGGTGGTCGTGCCGTAGTCGATGATCACCGACGCACCGTCGGGCACCAGCTCCGCTGCGCGCACGCCGATGGCGCGCTTGCCCACGGCGTTGACGTTCTCGCGCAGCGTCCAGTCGGGCTCGCTGCGATCGGCCGCCAGTGCGCCGCCGTGCGTCATGAGCAGCAATCCACGGGCGGCGAGCGTGTTGAGGTCGCGTCGCACGGTCTCGCGCGAGACACCCAACTCCCGCACCAGATCGCTGATGGCGAGCGCGCCGGTCTTGGCGAGTTGTTCAAGCACGTATTGTTGGCGTTGTTCGGCGAGCATGATCGGACAATGTCAGTGAAACGATTGAACTGCGAATTCTTGAGGACCGGACTTCAGCACCCGGGAGATCCGGCAGACGCGACAGATGCGTCGCGAGTGCGGGCGCACACCGGCTTACCCCTGCAACGCGACGCGCAGGCCCAGACCGATGAAGATCGCACCGGCCACGCGATCGAGCCAGCGCCCCGCGCCGGGGCGACGCTTGAGCCACGTGCCCAGCACGCCTGCGAACCAGCCGTATGCGCTGAACACGACGATGGTCTGCCCCATGAACACGAGGCCGAGCAACAGCATCTGCCAGCCCGGATGGACCGCATCGGCACTGACAAACTGCGGCAGGAATACGAGGAAGAACAGCGTGACCTTCGGATTGAGCATGTTCGCGAACACGCTCTGGCGAAACACGGCCATGAGCGGCTGCGGCGTGGCGTCGTTCGCGAGCGCCAGTGCGCCGCGCGCGCGCAATGCCTTGATGCCGATCCAGATCAGGTACGCCGCGCCGGCCAGCTTGATCGCCTCGAATGCCCACGGCGATGAGCGCAGCACGGCTGCCAGACCGACGGCAGCAATCGTCGTGTGAAAGAGGCAGCCGAACGTGAAACCGGCAGCCGCCGCCAGACCCGCACGACGCCCCTGAGCGATGCCGCGCGCAATGACCTGCATGTTGTCGGGGCCCGGCGCGAGCGTGATCGCCACCGAGGTCAGCAGGAACAACCAGAGATTGGGCATCGGAGCGTTCAGATCGTGGGGCCGGAGGCGAGTTCGGCAGCGAAATCGCAAGCCGGCGGCAGTTTCAGGAGACAGCGTCTGGGTTGGGTATTGCGATAACTGCGGCGATAACCAAGGCGTTCCCGGGCAATGATCAAGGCATGACCCGGGCCATGGCCGGGGCAGGCACGACTCAATGCCCTTCGAACGAGCACAGCAGGAAGAGCTCCAGACCGGCGTCGCGAATCAGGCGCGATCCGCCTAATTCCGGCAGGTCGACGATGGCCGCGCCTTCGATGACCGTGGCACCGAGCCGCTCCAGCAGTTTCTTGCCCGCGAGCATCGTGCCGCCCGTGGCGACCAGATCGTCGATGAGCAACACGCGGTCACCGGGGCCGCACGCGTCGGCATGAATCTCGACCGTCGCACTGCCGTATTCCAGCTCGTACTCTTCGGCAACCGTCTGATACGGCAGCTTGCCTTTCTTGCGAATGGGGATGAATCCGATGTTCAGCTCGTACGCGAGGATCGAGCCGAGAATGAAGCCGCGTGCGTCGAGACCCGCGATGTAGTCAGGCCGCTGCGCCATGTAGCGATGCACGAACACATCGATGAGCACCCGCAAGGTGCGCGGGTTCTTGAGCAACGGGGTGATGTCGCGGAACTGCACGCCGGGCGAGGGCCAGTCCGGCACGGTGCGGATCTGGCTTTTGATATAGGCGGCAGGGGACTCGTCGATCTGCACGGGGATCCTTCTTTGGGTACTGATAGGGAACACGCCACATTATGCCAAAAAGGCCCGATGTCCCTATCGATTCCCGTATTGCTGACGATTACCGACGATTGCTGACTATTCCCGCCCGAGCAAGCGCATTTCCGCTTCGACGAGCTTGTCGGGCAAGCCGCGCAGCACGACGATGTCCTCAGCCATCAGACGCGTCTCCGCCACCGGCTCCACGCCGCGAATGCCATGCCGGCGGATCGCCGTGACCGTCACGCCAAGCTTGTCGAGACGAAGCTCGCCGAGCGTGCGGCCGACCGCTTCGGCATTGAGCGTGAGCGGCACCGATTGCAGACGCACCTGCTCGCGCTCGCCGTCTTCGTCTTCGTCATCCAGCCCATGGAAGTAGCCGCGCAGCAGGCTGTAGCGCTCGTTACGGGCCTGTGCCACACGGCGTAACACGCGGCGCATCGGCACCCCCATGAGCACCAGCGCGTGCGACGCGAGCATCAGACTGCCCTCCACGATCTCCGGCACGACTTCGGTCGCCCCGGCCGCGATCAGGTCGTCGATATGCGTGTCGTCGACGGTACGCACGACCACGGGCAGCGTCGGCTCCAGCGCCTGCACCTGGGCGAGCACCTTGAGCGCCGCCGGCGTGCTGTCGTACGTCACCACGATCCCCGCTGCGCGGTGAATCCCCGCCGCGACAAGCGCCTCGCGCCTTGCCGCATCGCCGAACACGACCGTTTCGCCGGAACTGGCGGCTTCCATCACCCGGTCGGGGTCCAGATCGAGCGCCACATAGCCGATGCCCTCCTGTTCGAGCATGCGCGCCAGGTTCTGACCGCATCGGCCGTAACCGCAAATGATGACGTGGCCCGAGGTCTTGATGCTCTGCGTGGCGATCTTCGTCATCTGCAACGATTGCATCATCCATTCGTTCGCGACGAAGCGCAGCGCGATGCGATCGGCGTTGATGATGAGGAACGGCGCGCACAGCATCGAGAGCAGCATGCCGGCGAGCACCGCCTGCGAGAGCGACGGGTCGAGCAAGTTGCGATCGATCACCAGATTGAGCAGCACGAAACCGAACTCACCCGCCTGCGCAAGCCCGAGACCGGTGCGGATCGCCGTGCCCGGCGGGCTGCCGAACAAACGCGCGAGACCGGCGATGAGCGTGAACTTGACGATCAGCGGCCCGACGAAGAACAGCAGCACGAGCAACGGTTGCTTGAGCACGATGGTCGGGTTGAGCAGCATGCCCGTCGTGATGAAGAACAGGCCGAGCAGCACGTCGCGAAACGGCTTGATGTCGTCTTCCACCTGATGGCGAAACGGCGTCTCCGCGATCAGCATGCCCGCGATGAATGCGCCCAGCGCCATCGACAGCCCCAGATGCTCCGTGATGTAAGCCAGTCCGAGCGTGAGCAGCAGCAGATTCAGCATGAACAGCTCTTGCGAGCGGCGCGCCGCCACGATGTGGAACCAGCGGCCGACCAGCTTCTGGCCCAACCACAGCAGCAGCGCGAGCGCGCCCGTGATCTTGAGCGCCGCGAGCGACAGCGCCAGCACCAGCGCCTTCGAGTTGCCGCCGAGCGCGGAGATCACGATCAGCAGCGGCACCACGGCCAGATCCTGAAACAGCAGCACGCCCATGATGTTGCGGCCGTGCTCCGTCTCCAGTTCGAGCCGCTCGGCCAGCATTTTCGTGACGATGGCCGTCGAAGACATGGCCAGTGCGCCGCCCAGCGCCACCGACGCCTGCCAGGAAAACGACCAGAAGAGGTTGACGAGCGCGCCCAGCCCGACGGCCACGAGCAATGTGCCCAGGACCTGAGACACGCCCAGCCCGAGGACCACCCGCCGCATGCTCTTGAGCTTCGGTAAGGAAAACTCGATGCCGATGGAGAACATCAGGAACACGACGCCGAACTCCGCCAGGTACTGCACGCGTTGCGAATCCGAGGCCAGACCCAGCGCATGCGGGCCGATGACGATGCCCACGCTGAGGTAGCCCAGCATCGGCGGCAGATGGAGCATGCGAAACAGCACCACCCCGACGCAGGCGGCAAACAACAGGACGAGAGTGAGTTCGAGCGGCGATGCCATCAGCTAGGGTCGGTTTCCTGAGCGATACGTTGTCAGCGGGGTGTTTTGTCGTGCATGGGTCTGGCACATCTCATGCAAGACACATGCCAGATTACGTCTGGATGTCACGCCTGGAGCGGAAACCTTGCCGCTTCAGGCGATGTCCCGAAAGGCGCTGGGCCAGGCGTGGCGCGGCTGTCCTTCGACGCCACGTCCGTTTTGATATACTCCGCGCATGATAGCGAAAATCAATCCAGGCCGGGCACTAGAGGTCGCCCGGGAGGTGTTGCGCACTGAAGCCGACGCCATCGAACGCGTGTCCGCGCACCTCGACGACAGCTTCTTCGAAGCGGTCTCGCTTCTGCTCGCCTGCAAGGGACGCGTGGTCGTCACCGGGATGGGCAAGTCGGGCCATATCGGCCGCAAACTTGCCGCCACCTTCGCCAGCACCGGCACCCCCGCCTTCTTCGTACACCCGGCCGAGGCCAGCCACGGCGACCTCGGCATGATTACGGCCGACGACGTCGTCGTCGCCCTGTCGAACTCGGGCGAAACGGGTGAACTGGTCAGTATCCTGCCGATGATCAAGCGCATCGGCGCCAAGCTCATCGCCATGACAGGCAACGCCGCCTCCAGCCTCGGGCGCCTGTCCGACGTGCATCTCGACGCCCACGTCGAGAAGGAAGCGTGCCCGCTTGGTCTTGCGCCCACGGCCAGCACCACGGCAGCCCTCGCGCTGGGCGACGCCCTCGCCGTCACGCTGCTCGACGCACGCGGTTTCGGCGCCGAGGACTTCGCCCGCTCGCATCCGGGCGGCGCGCTCGGCCGGCGTCTGCTCACGTTCGTGCGCGATGTCATGCGCACCGGCGACGCCATTCCCCGCGTGCGCTCCGACGCCAATCTCTCCGACGCGCTGATCGAGATGACCGCCAAGGGCCTCGGCATGACCGCGATCGTGGACGCCGATGACCGCGTCGTCGGTATCTTTACCGACGGCGATTTGCGTCGTTTGTTCAAGCGTACGCTCGATTTCACTTCGCTGAAGCTGGCCGACGTCATGAAGGCCGGCCCGCGTACCATCGGCCCGGATCATCTCGCCGCGGAAGCCGCCGAGCTCATGGAGCGCTTCGGCATCATGCAACTGCTCGTGACCGAGAACGACCGCCTCGTCGGTGCGCTGAACGTCCACGACCTCTTCGCCGCCAAGGTCGTGTGAGTTTCCCGTCCATGAGTCATCCCAGCACCACGCCATTCGACGCTAACGACGCCACCGCACGGGCGGCGCGTCTGCGCGTCATGGTGTTCGACGTCGACGGTGTCCTCACCGACGGCGGCCTGCGCTACGGCCCGGCAGGCGAAGTCATCAAGACGTTCGATTCGCTCGACGGGCACGGCCTGAAGCTGCTCGCCGAAGCCGGTATCGTCACGGCGATCATCACCGGACGTCAATCCGACATCGTCGCCAAACGCGCGTCGGATCTGCGTGTGGCACACGTCTATCAAGGGGTGCACGACAAGCGCGCCGCGTTCGAGGACCTGTGCGCCAAGGTGTCCGTGACGGCCGACGTGTGCGGCCACATCGGCGACGACTGGCCCGATCTGCCGGTGCTCACGCGCGTGGGCTTCGCGGCTTGCCCGGCCAATGCGCACGCCGAAGTGAAGGCGCGCTGCCACTGGATCGCCGACACGCGCGGGGGCGAAGGCGCCGTGCGAGAACTGTGCGACTTCATCCTGCGCGCGCAGGGGCGTTACGACGCCCTGCTCGCCGAAGCGCTCGCCTGACGCGTCGAGGGAACCGATCCACTCATGGCCATTCAACGCGTCTCTCCGTCTACGCTGCTTGCCATCGTCGTTCTGGCGGGGCTGGCAGCGGGCACGTACTGGCTGGTGCAGCGCACGCTGCCCTCGGACGCCGATCGCGCGCCGTACGTGAAGCAACACATCCCCGACTACTATGCCGACGACATGGTGATCTCCATGTTGTCGCCGAACGGCACGACGCAGTACCGTGTCAACGCCGTTCACATGACGCACTTCGAAGACGATCAGACGACGGCCATGACGATGCCGGCCGTGCGCGCCTTTACCCCGGATCAGCCGGAGGTGACCGCCACGGGCAAGCGCGGCACGCTCAACGCTGACATGTCGATCGTCGATCTCTACGACGACGCTGTCGTGGTGCGTCAGCCGGGACCGCGCGACCCGGAAATGCGCGCGCTCTCCGAGCACTTTCAGGTGCTCGTGAATGAAGACATCGTGCGTACCGAAAAGCCCGTGCAGTTGTTCCGCGGGGCATCCGTGATGTACGGCGATGGCATGATTTTCAATAACATCACGCGCGCCGTACAATTGCTCGGCAATGTCCACGGCACGATCCAGCCGGCGGAGCTGGGCGGAAAACCGCCTCCCCGTCAGTCCGCTGCGCCCACCGCGCCGAGCGCGCCACCTCAGACTAAACAGGGCTCCAAGACCCCATGACCGATCGCCTTCACCTGCGACCCGCCTTCTCGTCCCTGCGTACGCTTCGTGCCCTGCGCGCGCTGGCCGCCGCCTTCGCCGTTCTCGGCGCGCTGGCCTCGCCGCTCGCCCACGCCGAACGCGCCGACCGCGACAAGCCGCTCAACATCGAGTCGGATCACATGAGCTATGACGACCTCAAGCAGGTCAACATCTTCACGGGCAACGTGACGATGACCAAGGGGACGATTCTCCTCAAGGCCGATCGCGTCGAAGTGACTCAGGATCCGGAGGGCTATCAGTACGCCACGGCTTACTACAAGCCGGGCGGCCCGCTCGCCTACATGCGTCAGAAGCGCGACGGCACGGACGAATACATCGACGGGTGGGGCCAGACGATCTATTACAACGGCAAGACCGAAGTCGCCACGCTCACCACGCAAGCCACGCTCAAGCGTCTGGCCGGCGGTACCAAAGTGCTCGACGAGATTCACGGCAGCATGATTACGTACGACACCTACAATGAGGTCTACACCGCCAACAGCGGCTCGGATCAGGTCAACGCCAACAATCCGAACGGCCGTGTGCGCGCCACCCTCGCCCCGCGCAATGCCACGGGTGCGCAGGCAACGCCGCCTGGCGCGAGCAAGCCGGCCGCAGCCCCCAAGGGCGATATGTCGCCGCTATCGCCCTCCAAGTCCATCGGGAATCCGCGTGAGTAATTCTGCCAACAGCACCGCCAGCAGCAACGCCTCGACCATCAATCAGGGCGCGGGCCTCGCCGGCAAGCCGAGCGCACTCGTCGTACGCTCGCTCAAGAAGCAGTACGGCGCGCGTACCGTCGTGAAGGACGTGTCGCTCGACGTGAAGAGCGGCGAGGTCGTCGGGCTCCTCGGACCGAACGGCGCCGGCAAGACCACGTCGTTTTACATGATTGTGGGTCTGGTGCCCGCCGACGACGGCGAAATTCAGCTCGACGGCAACCTCATCAGCGAACTGCCGATTCACGAGCGCGCCCGCATGGGCGTGTCGTATCTGCCGCAGGAAGCATCGGTATTCCGCAAGCTCACGGTCGAAGACAACATTCGCGCCGTGCTCGAATTGCAGGTCGATGCGAACGGCAAGCCGCTCAAGCGCGACGAGATCGAGCGCCGCATCGAATCGCTGCTCGACGAGCTTCAGGTGAGCCATCTGCGCGAGAATCCGGCCATGTCGCTCTCGGGCGGAGAGCGTCGTCGCGTGGAAATCGCCCGTGCGCTGGCCACGCAACCGCGTTTTATTTTGCTCGACGAACCGTTCGCGGGCGTCGATCCGATTGCGGTGCTGGAAATTCAGCGCATCGTGCGCTTCCTGAAGGACCGTGGCATCGGTGTCCTGATTACCGACCACAACGTGCGCGAGACGCTCGGCATCTGCGATCACGCCTACATCATCAGCGAAGGCTCGGTGCTCGCCGCCGGCACGCCTGACCAGATCGTCGCGGACGAAAGCGTCCGTCGCGTGTATCTGGGCGAAAATTTCCGGATGTAAAGCAAATTTTTCGCATGTAAACCCTGCCTCCGATAGGAGGTCAGGCCGGTTCCGTTGGCGTGACAAAGCCTCTACAATGAAGGCGAGACACGCTATGAAACCGACTCTTCAACTCCGCACCTCGCAGCACCTGACCCTCACGCCCCAGTTGCAGCAATCGATCCGGTTGTTGCAACTGTCGACGCTCGAACTTCAGCAGGAAGTCGAGCACGCCCTCACCCAGAACCCGATGCTCGAACGCGAGGACGATTGGCTCGCCGGCTCGGTGCGTGTGGGCACCGACGGGTCGCTGCGCAACGAGCGGAGTTCGTCGTCCAGTAGTTCGAACGACAGCGCGGAACCCGCCAATGGTCACGACGAAGCCCGTGAGCTGGACGGCGAGGCCCGCTTCGACGACAACGCCCAGGACAACGGCAGCGACTGGAGCCTGAACGACTTTGCCCGCTCGGGCAGCGCATCGGACGACGACGACAACGCGCGCCCGCAACTGCACGTCGACCATCCCAACCTCCGCGAACATCTGCTGGCCCAGTTGCGCCTGACCAAGGCCAGTCCGCGCGACCGCGCGCTGGTGGAGTTTCTGATCGAGTCGCTCGACGAAGACGGCTATCTCGGCTCCCTGCTCGACGAAATTCAGGCGGAAATGCCCGAAGAACTGGCGCTCGAGACCGAAGAGATCAACGCAGCGCTCGCCCTCCTGCAAAGCTTCGATCCGGCGGGCGTGGGTGCCCGCAGCCCGGCGGAATGCCTGCGGTTGCAGCTTCAGCGTCTGCCCGCCAGCAGCGTGCGTACGCTCTCGCTTCGCATCGTCACCGATCACCTGGAATTACTAGCCGCGCGCGATTACACCCGCCTGCGCCGCCTGCTCGGCGTGACCGAGGATGGCCTGCGCGCCGCCCATCAACTGATCCGCTCGCTGGACCCGTTCCCGGGCGCGGCGTATGGCTCGCCGCAGGCCGACTACGTCGTGCCGGACGTGCTGGTACGCAAGCAGGGAAGCGGCTGGACCGCCGAACTCAACCCGGAAGTCATGCCGCGTCTGCGTATCAACGAAATGTACGCGCGGATTCTGCGAAACAACCGGAACGATCCGGGCACCGGCAACCTCCAACAGCAGTTGCAGGAAGCGCGCTGGCTGATCAAGAACATCCAGCAACGCTTCGACACGATCCTGCGGGTCGCGCAGGCCATTGTCGAGCGTCAAAAGAACTTCTTCACGCATGGCGAAATCGGCATGCGGCCCTTGGTTTTACGCGAGATTGCTGATACGCTGGGTTTACATGAATCCACGATTTCACGGGTAACAACGAGTAAGTACATGCTCACTCCATTTGGAACCTTCGAGCTCAAGTACTTCTTCGGTTCACACGTGGCAACGGAAGCCGGAGGCGCTGCGTCATCGACCGCCATCCGCGCACTCATCAAGCAACTCATAGGAGCAGAAGACCCGCAGAGCCCCCTTTCCGACAGCCGAATCGCGGAACTGCTGGCAGAGCAAGGTTTTGTGGTGGCGCGGCGCACCGTCGCGAAATACCGCGAGGCCATGCGAATCCCCGCAGTGAACTTGCGCAAATCTTTGTAGGACAGTCCTGGTGCGCCATGTTGGCGGCTGGGGCATAACGCCGCAGTGCGACATTGCGTCACGTCAATGGCTCGCGCTCATGCCAGCCAGCGTCAACGAGGACGCGGCGTGCACTTCGGCATTTCAGCAAGGAGAGCAGCTATGAATCTTCAGATCAGTGGACATCATCTCGAAGTCACGCCATCACTGAAAGAATATGTCGTCAACAAGCTTGAACGCGTGTTGCGGCATTTCGATCAGGTCATTAGTGTCGAGGTGATCCTTTCTGTCGACAAGTCCAAGGAGAAGGCGGGACGCCAGAACGCGAGCGTCACGGTGAATCTCAAGGGCAAGGAAATTTTCGTCGAGAACTGTGACGAGAATATGTATGCCGCCATCGACAAGCTGATCGATATGCTCGACCGCAAGGTAGTGCAGTACAAGGATAAGGTTCAGGATCACGGTCGCGAGGCGATCAAGCACCATCAACTCCCTCCTGAAGCGGAGCCGCTGCAATAAAGCAGGTTCAGGCGTGGTCGTCGCATTGACTGACACTGACGAAAACCCGCAAGGAACCCCCCGAGCGAATATCCGTCTCTCGTAAGTCTGGCATCACCCACCGCGGGGCCGTAGTACGGCCCCTTTTGTATGGTTCGGCCCAGTTCCGTGTCACTCCGCGAGCACGGCGGCGGGTGGTCTATAATGCGAGGTCAATCGGGGGTTGGAGGGCGACTAAGCGTTCGCCCGCATTACAAGATGAACCGTTTATTCAAACTCTTACCTGAGTCCAACATCCTGCTTGGACTGTCCGTCACCAGCAAGAAGCGCGTCTTCGAGCAAGTCGGCCTTCTCTTCGAGAAGAATGCCCAGCTCTTGCGCGCTACGGTCACTGACAACCTGTTCGCCCGCGAACGTCTGGGTTCCACCGGACTCGGCGAAGGGGTCGCGATCCCGCACGGCCGCATCAAAGGGCTGAAGCATCCGATGGCGGCATTCATCCGCCTCGAAGAAGCCATTCCTTTCGAAGCGCCTGACGGCCAGCCGGTGTCCCTGCTGTTTTTCCTGCTGGTGCCCGAACAGGCCACGCAGCAGCATCTCGAGATCTTGTCCGAAATTGCGCAGTTGCTTTCCGACCGCACGATGCGCGAGACACTGATCAACGCCCCAAGCGCGAACGAGATCCATACCGCACTCGCGAACTGGCAGCCCTGATCCAGGCGCCATCCGGTACGAACCGCCGCGAACACAGACGACTTCAATAGCTCTCACATCCAACCGAACGAGGCGACGCGGTGGAACTGACCGGCATCAACGCGCAAAGCATTTTCGACGACAACGCGGCGACGCTGCGTCTGTCGTGGCTCACGGGCCATGAGGGGTGGGAGCGCGGTTTCACGCCCGAGAGCGTGGCTACGGCCACCTCCAGCGCCGACCTCGTGGGTCACCTGAACCTCATCCACCCGAACCGGATTCAGGTGCTCGGCGAGGCCGAGCTGCGCTATTACCAGCGCCTCACGGACGAGAACCGCAAGCGTCATATGGGGGAAGTCATCGCACTGGAACCGCCGTTCCTCGTGGTGGCAGACGGTCTCGAAGCGCCGCCCGATCTGGTCCTGCGCTGTACCCGCTCATCGACGCCGCTGTTCACCACGCCGCTGTCCACGGCGTCGGTCATCGACAGCCTGCGCCTGTATATCTCCCGCGTGTTTGCCCCGCGATGCACGATGCACGGCGTTTTCATCGATATTCTCGGGATGGGCGTGCTGCTCACCGGCGATTCGGGTCTGGGCAAGAGCGAACTCGGCCTTGAGCTGATCAGCCGTGGACACGGCCTGGTGGCCGACGATGCCGTAGATTTCGTGCGACTTGGCCCCGATTTCGTGGAAGGTCGCTGCCCGCCGCTGCTGCAAAACCTGCTGGAAGTCCGCGGCCTGGGATTGCTCGACATCAAGACGATCTTCGGTGAAACGGCCGTGCGCCGCAAAATGAAGCTCAAACTGATCGTGCAACTGGTGCGCCGCCCCGATGGCGAGTTCCAGCGCCTGCCGCTCGAAGCGCAGACGGTCGACGTGCTGGGCCTGCCGATCAACAAGGTGATCCTGCAAGTGGCGGCCGGGCGAAACCTCGCCGTGCTGGTCGAGGCCGCCGTGCGCAACACGATCTTGCAGTTGCGCGGCATCGATACGCTCAAGGACTTCATGGAGCGCCAACGCCAGGCCATGCAGGACCCGGACGGCATGCAGGGCAAGCTGCTCTGATTCCTCGCGGGGTGGCGTGCGTCGGCAGTCCGGTGTCGAGCCCCCCCCCCGGTTTCCCGTCGAAGTGCCCCAAACCCTCCGGGTATACCGCAACTTTTGCGTTTGTCTGTCAACGCCGCGTGATTGCGGCGCGTTTTCTATCATGTTGTAATCGCTACGCGGTCCATCCCTGTGCCCGTGCGTCACGACCTTATGGAGAGACGATCATGAAGAAAGCACTCGCTGCATTGCTCCTGGCATCCCCGCTGCTCGCATCACCCGTGTTCGCCCAGACGGCCGCCGCTCCGGCAACCGCCCCCAAGGCAACGAATTCGCAGCAGGACAAGATGAAGGCTTGCAACTCGCAAGCCACCGGCAAGAAGGGTGACGACCGCAAGGCGTTCATGAAGCAGTGTCTGTCGGCAGGCGGTGCCGCCCCGGCAGCCAAGCAGACCCAGCAGGAAAAGATGAAGACCTGCAACACGCAAGCGTCCGGCAAGAAGGGCGACGATCGCAAGGCATTCATGAAGCAATGCCTGTCGAATGCGCCGGCTGCCTGAGATTTCACGCATTCCGTATTGCCCGACGGCGCCCTTAACGGGCGCCGTTTTCGTTGAAAAGCCCTGATGTCTCGAGAACGCAGGGAAATTCAATGGAACGTTCTCGTTTTTGGCGGTTCGACACCCGAACGACACAATCGCTTACCATGATGGGTGTATTCGGGAAATGTCATGAAGATCGTACTGATTACCGGCGTCTCCGGTTCCGGCAAGTCGCTCGCGCTCAACGTCCTTGAAGATGCAGGCTATTACTGCGTCGACAATCTGCCGTCGCGCTTCTTGCCCGAACTTGCCATCTACCTCGGCACCCAGAATTACTCACGCCTCGCGGTCGCCATCGACGCGCGCAGCGGTAGTTCGCTCGCCGAACTGCCGCCGATCATCGGCGGACTGCGACGCTTCGGCCACGATGTGCGTGTACTTTTCCTCAATGCCACCACGCAGACACTGGTGCAGCGCTTCTCGGAGACGCGTCGCCGGCATCCACTATCGGTAACGGGAGACGACACCCTCTCGGCGACCGGCTCGCTCGTCGAAGCCATCGAGAAAGAACGCGAGATGCTGAGCAGCGTGACCGAACTCGGTCACCAGATCGACACCAGCAATTTGCGCGCGAGTGCGCTGCGCCGCTGGATTCGCGAATTCGTTCAGCACGATCAGACCGGCCTCACGCTGATGTTCGAATCGTTCGGGTTCAAGCATGGCGTGCCGCTCGACGCCGATCTCGTGTTCGACGTTCGCTCGTTGCCCAACCCGTATTACGACTTGCAGTTGCGCCCGCTGACCGGACGCGATCAGCCGGTGATCGACTTCCTGTCGGCCATCCCCGAAGTCGACGAGATGATCAACGACATCGCCGCCTATTTGCACAAGTGGTTGCCGAGTTACATGCGCGATAACCGCAGCTATCTGACGGTCGCGATCGGCTGCACCGGCGGTCAGCATCGCTCGGTGTTCATCTCCGAGACGCTGGGCGAGCGCTTCCGCAACGAGGCCAGTGTGCTCGTGCGTCACCGCGAACTCGCGCCGCCTTCCGAGGCGAAGTCGTAGGCGACGTCGGCATTCGCTGATTCAATCGACTCGACTGATTCGACCGATTCGACCGATCACCAATCCCGATCCAGATTCGCGGGCCCATTGTCAGCGGCCGGCGATGTACGGCTCACGCATCAGGCCGGCAAAGACAACTGACCGTCGTCCGACGTGTGCAGGCAAAGCGCGTCGGCGATCTTCCGGATCGGCGACGGCAGACCGGCCGCCGCCAGCCCTGCGCCATCCAGCCATGCACGATTGGCATCGTCCGCAAGCGTTGGCGTTGACGACACCGACAGCGTCACCAACCACGGGCGCAAGTGAAGCTTGAAGTGCGTGAAGACATGCGTGAGCCCATGCAACGGCATGACCGACTGCACCGGACCGAGCTTCGCGCCGAGCGCCGCCGCGTGGCCCGTCAGACGTTGGCGCAGCAACGCATCGTCGGCGTCGCGCGCGTCGGTCGGTGGTGTGAGCTCCGGCAGACTCCATAGGCCACCCCAGATGCCGCTGTCGGGACGCCGCTCGAACAGCACCCGCTCGCCCGCGCGAATGACCAGCACGTCCACATAGCGCTCCGGCTGCGCCTTCTTCGGCTTGGCGGTCGGCAGCGTGCGCTCGCGTCCCGTCGAATGTGCGACGCAATCGCCATCGAACGGACATTCGCCGCAGCGCGGCTTGCCGCGTCCGCACAGCGTAGCGCCGAGGTCCATCATCCCCTGCGTGTAAGCCGGCAATCCGCTCGCTGGCAGCAGCGATTCGGCCAGTGCCCACATCTCCCGCTCGACCTTCGGCGTGCCGGGGAATCCTTCGATGCCGAATACCCGCGCGAGCACTCGTTTGACGTTGCCGTCGAGAATCGCGGCGTGCGCGTCGTAGGCGAAAGCGGCAATGGCGGCGGCCGTCGAACGGCCAATGCCGGGCAGTGTCGCGAGCGTCTGCGGATCGGACGGGAAACGTCCGCCATGCTCCGCGACGACGACCTGCGCGCAACGATGCAGGTTGCGCGCGCGAGAGTAGTAGCCGAGGCCGCTCCAGAGCGCCATGACGTCGTCCTGCGGCGCACCGGCCAGCGCGGCGACGTCGGGGAAGCGCTCCAGAAATCGTCCGTAGTACGGAATCACCGTGGCGACCTGCGTCTGCTGAAGCATGATCTCGGACAGCCAGATGCGATAGGCGTCGCGCGTGTTCTGCCAGGGCAGATCATGACGGCCGTGCTCGGCCTGCCAGGCGATCAGGCGCTCGGCGAAGGTGTCCGCGAGCGTGCCGGTCTTGATGTCGTGGGAGGCGTCTTTCATGGGGTTATAGGGGGCTTTGGGGGCGCTATTTTGTTGCGTCACGCGCAAGATGAGGGCAGATGGCGCCGACTCAACTCGCTGCGAACGCTGGCATTATTTCTGACAATGCGGGCAGAAGAACGTGGATCGCTGCCCCTGCACGATCTGACGGATCGTCGTGCCACAGACGCGACATGGCTGACCGGCACGATCGTAGACGAAATACTCCTGCTGGAAATAGCCGCTCTGGCCGTCGCTCCCGACGAAGTCGCGCAACGTGCTGCCGCCCTTCTCGATCGCCGCCGCGAGCACGACCTTGACAGCCTGCGCCAGCTTCTCGGCGCGCGGGCGAGACAGCTTGCCTGCCGCCATGCGCGGGTTGATACCCGCGCGGAACAGGCTCTCCGAGGCGTAGATGTTGCCAACGCCCACGACGATCGTGCCTGCGAGCAACGCCTGCTTGATGGCAACGGTGCGCCCGCGTGTGCCCGCATAAAGCAGCGCGCCGTCGAAGGCGTCCGTCAACGGCTCGACGCCGAGACCGGCGAGCAGCGGATGCGCGAGCACGTCGCCCGCCGAACGGGGATGGAAGAGCACCGCGCCGAAACGACGCGGGTCGCGATAGCGAAGCGCACATCGCTCGAAGACGAGATCGATGTGGTCGTGCACACCGGCGGCCGGCAACGACATCGGCTCGGGCATGACGCGCAGCGTCCCGGTCATGCCCAGGTGCACGAGCAGCCAGCCGGGCGCGTATTCGAGCAGCAGGTACTTGCCGCGACGGGTCACGCCGACGAGTGTTTCGCCACGCAAAAGGGTATCGAGCCCGTCGGGTACCGGCCAGCGCAACGCGCCGTTGCGAACGTCGATACGCGCAATACGAGTGCCCGCCACGTGCGGCGCGATACCGCGGCGGGTGACTTCGACTTCTGGGAGTTCAGGCATGCCTGCGAACGTTTGCTGAGGATTTAGACTCTATTGTATCGGGCGCGCTACAATCGCTCGAAACCTGCCGTGGATCCCTATGCCGAACACCCGATTCCAGTCCATTCCTGCCGCTGCCCAGACTGCGGCACCCGTGGTTTTGCGCCTGCGCGGCGCCCTGGCTCGCGGGGCGTGGGCCGGAGCCACGGCGCTCAGCGTGACCTGCGCCAGCGCCATCATGGCATTTCTGCCATCTTCGAACGCCTTGGCCCAGACCGCACAGCCGGCGCCGGCTGCTGCGCCTGCGGCCCCGGCCAAGGCAAGCGCACCGAAGGCTGCGAGCGGTGCGAGTGCCGACGTCGATAGCGAAGACGTCGCCCCGAACGCAAACGTCCCCCGTGAGAAGCTGCCGAACGTCGCGCTCACCAGCGAGATCGTCTTCGAAGTGCTGGCCGCCGAACTGAGCCTGCAACAAGGCAATCTCGCGCCCGCCTTCAATACCTATATCGCACTGGCCAACCGGACGAAGGATCCGCGCATGGCGCGCCGTTCCGTCGAGATCGCGCTCGGTGCGCGCCAGCTCGGCGATGCGCTCGTCGCCGCGAAGCTGTGGCATCAGCTCGATCCGACGTGGCGTCCGGCGTCGCAACTGCTTGCGAGCCTCGAAGTCGGCACCGGTCATCTGGCCGAAGCCGAACCGCTGCTCGTCGACGAACTGAACAAGGTGCCGGAAGCGCGCCGCGGTCAGGCCATCCTCGAATTGCAGCAGATGATCGCCCGCAGTCCGGAGCGCGCCACGGGCATCGACTCGCTCAAGCGCATGCTGGCGAACGACATGCAGCGCCCCGAAGCGCAACTGGCCATCGCCCGTTCGCAACTCGACGCCGGTGATACGGCCGGCGCGCGCACCTCGCTCGAAACCGCGCTCAAGCTCAAACCCGATTACGAAGCGGCCGCCCTGCTCTATGGACAGATGGGACCGTCGGAGCGCAGCGGCGCCATCGCCAGCCTGAAGACGTTCCTCGATCGTAATCCGGACGCCAAGGAAGCCCGCTTCGCCTACGCCAAGCTGCTGCTGGCGGACAACCAGCTCGACGCAGCGCAGAAACAGTTCGAGACGCTCGAGAAGCGCTACCCGCACGAACTGTCGACGCTCATGGCATTGGCGCTGCTCAACCTGCACGCCAATCATCCGGCGCAGGCCGAGCAGTATTTGCAGAAGTACGCGACGGAAGCCGAGCAACAGAACACCGACGGTGCGCAGGCTTACGTCTACCTCGCGCAAATCGCGCAGGACCGCAAGGATTATCCGGCGGCCGACAAGTGGCTCTCGAAGATTCGTGAAGACAGCCACGCCTATCTGCCCGCGCAGATCGGCCGCGCCCAGTTGCTCGCCGATCAGGGCAAGGTCGACGAAGGCCGCGCGCTGCTGCATGGCATCAAGTCGAGCGACCCGCGCGAGAAGCTCGCGCTCAAGCGTGCCGAGTCGGACCTGCTCGTCAAGGCCAAGCGCTACGACGACGCCGAGAAGCTGCTCGCCGTCGAAGTGAAGGATCATCCGGACGATGCGGACCTGCTCTATCAGTACGGCATGGTGGCCGAACTGAACAAGCACTACGACGTGATGGAAAAGGCAATGCGCCGCGTGATGACGACGCAGCCCGAGAATGCACAGGCTTACAACGCGCTGGGCTACTCGCTGACCGAGCGCAATACGCGTTTGCCGGAAGCGCTCAAGCTGCTGCAAAAGGCGTCGTCGCTCTCGCCGGAAGACCCGTACATCATGGATAGCCTCGGCTGGGTGAAGTACCGGCTGGGCGACAAGCAACAGGCGCTGGAACTGCTGCGTCGCGCCTATGGCATTCAGGCGCAAGCCGAAATCGGCGCGCATCTGGGCGAGGTGCTGTGGGAATCGGGCCAGCAGGACGAAGCGCGCAAGACCTGGCGCGAAGCCCTCAAGCTCGATAGCGACGACGATACACTGCGCTCGACCATGAAGCGTTACAACGTCGCACCGTAATGCATCGAATGCACGGGATGCTCATGACGGTGAAGTCTTCCTTGTCGGCCCGGCTGCCGCGATCGTCCCAACGGTCGCAATGGTCACGGTGGTCGCAGTGGTTGCGCGCCGCCACGCTCGCGCTGGCGTGTTCGACTGCCGTGGTCGCCACGGGATGTGCGAGCCTCGCGCCGCCCACGCCGGTCGAGCCGACTGCGGGCGCGAGCGTCGAACACTATCGCGGCCGCTTCTCGGTGCGCTACGAACAGAACGGCGAGCCGCGCAATACCTACGGCAATTTCGACTGGCAGCAGAGCGGCGACAATGCGACGCTCCAGTTGCTCGACCCGCTCGGCCAGACGCAGGCGATCGTGCGTGAAAATCCTCGCAGCGCCTCGCTGGAACTGCCCGGCAAGGCGCCTTTGACCGGTGCGCGTCTCGACGATGTGATGCGTGATGCGCTCGGCTTCGCCCTCCCCGTCGGCGGCATGCGTTATTGGTTGCGCATGCAGGGAGCGCCGGGCTCGCAGGCAAGCATCGAACGCGATCCGCAGACGCAACGTCCCTCGCATCTGAAGCAGGACGGCTGGACGATCGACTATCAGGCGTATTTCGACGGCACGCCGCTGCGCGTCAAACGCGTCGATCTGTCGCGCGAGGTGGGTGGTGCGCCGCTCGCCGTGCGCCTTGTGATCGACGAATAAGCGACAGACAAACGCCCGCCCCCCCAATTCATTCAAGTCGTTTTTGTTTTTGCAACGCCATGTACGAAATCCTGCGTGACTGCCCCGCCCCGGCCAAGCTGAACCTGTTCCTGCATATCGTAGGACGCCGGCCCAACGGCTATCACGAGCTGCAAACCGTCTTCCAGTTGATCGATTGGGCCGATACGCTGCATTTCGAGCGGCGCGACGACGCACAGATCGTGCATACGAATCCGCTGCCGGGCGTTCCCCCGGAGACCGACCTGACTGTACGCGCGGCACGCTTGCTGCAAGAGCACTGCGGCGTACGCTTCGGAGTGGATATCGGCATCGAGAAGCGCCTTCCGGCCGGTGGCGGCATCGGGGGCGGCAGTTCGGACGCCGCCACGACCCTGCTGGCGCTCAATCGCATGTGGCAACTCGATCTGCCGCGAGAAGAACTCCAGACGCTGGCCCTCAGACTCGGCGCGGACGTGCCGTTTTTCGTCTTCGGCCGTAACGCCTTCGCCGAAGGGCTGGGCGAGCAGTTGCAGGCGGTCGAGTTGCCGCAGCGGCATTTCCTCGTGGTCAACCCGCGCACGCACGTCGCCACCAACAAAATATTTACGGACCCCCTGTTGACAAGGGATACGAAGATCGTCACAATGGCGTTCTTTCTTGAGCACGCCAACGAAAACGTGTTCGAAACGGATGAAATCTTCCGTAACGACATGCAGGCGGTTGTCACTCGAGAATACGCGGAAGTCGCTGCTGTGATTGACTGGTTCAGAACCTTCACCACTGCACGTATGACAGGATCCGGCGCCAGCGTGTTTGCAGCATTCGACACGAAGGCAGAAGCGGAAGCGGCATACAAGCGATTGCCGGAGCGCTGGATCGGTCAAGTGACCACCAGCCTGGCCGAACATCCAATGTTCGCCTTCGCGTAAAAGGGTTTTACTTTGTTGCGTTTCCTACGACGCAGCGAAGGCATCGGTTAGTGTAGGGGAGTCGCCAAGTTGGTTAAGGCACCGGATTTTGATTCCGGCATACGAGGGTTCGAGTCCTTCCTCCCCTGCCAATTTCTCTGTCGTAAAGTCTCAGCATCCAAACGTCCCGCAGGTAGCCAGATGAGTAGTGATAACCTGATGGTATTCACCGGGAACGCCAATCCCGCCCTGGCCCAAGCGGTCGTCGATACACTCGGTATCCCGCTCGGCAAAGCCATGGCCAGCCGGTTCTCGGATGGTGAGATCCAAGTCGAAATTCAGGAAAACGTGCGCGGCAAGGACGTCTTCGTCCTCCAGTCGACGTGCGCGCCGACCAACGACAATCTGATGGAACTGATGATCATGGTCGACGCGCTCAAGCGCGCTTCTGCCGGCCGGATCACCGCTGCCATTCCGTATTTCGGCTATGCCCGTCAGGATCGTCGCCCCCGCTCGGCGCGCGTGGCGATCTCGGCGAAGGTCGTGGCCAACATGCTGCAAATCGCAGGCGTCGAACGCATCATCACGATGGACCTGCACGCCGACCAGATTCAGGGCTTCTTCGATATCCCGGTCGACAACATCTACGCTTCGCCGCTGCTGCTGCAGGACGTGCGCGCGCAGAATCACGAAAACCTGCTGGTGGTGTCGCCGGACGTCGGCGGTGTGGTTCGTGCCCGTGCGCTCGCCAAGCAACTGCATTGCGATCTGGCCATCATCGACAAGCGTCGTCCGAAGGCCAACGTCGCGGAAGTGATGAACATCATCGGTGAAGTCGAAGGCCGTACCTGCGTCATCATGGATGACATGGTCGACACCGCCGGTACGCTGTGCAAGGCCGCACAAGTGCTCAAGGAACGTGGCGCGAAGAAGGTGTACGCCTACTGTACGCACCCGGTTCTCTCGGGCGGTGCCGCAGCGCGCATCAACGCCTCGGAGCTGGATGAAGTGGTCGTGACCGACACGATTCCGCTGCGCGACGACTCGAAGGGCGGCAAGATTCGCCAGCTGAGCTGCGCGAACCTGCTGGCCGAGACGTTCTCGCGTATCCGTCGTGGCGACTCGGTGATGTCGCTGTTCGCGGAATAAGCGTTCGGTAAAGTTTTTGCGACGGCGCCTGTGTGGCGCCGTTGTTCTGTCGGCGGGGAGCCTATCCCCGCCTTTGTTGTTCCTGAGACCTGCGTTTTTTCGCGGGATTTTCGGGAAGAAATCGCTGCCTGGTCGCGGGCAGTTCAAGGAGTTGTTATGAAAGTCGTCGCTTTTGAGCGTAATCTGCAAGGTACGGGTGCGAGCCGCCGCCTGCGCAATGCCGGTAAGACCACGGGCATCGTGTACGGTGGGAACGTCGCTCCGCAACTGATCGAACTCGATCACAACGCGCTGTGGCACGCCCTGCGTAAGGAAGCCTTCCACTCGTCGATCCTCGACCTGGAAGTCGCCGGCAAGAACGAACAAGTGCTGCTGCGCGATGTGCAGTACCACCCGTTCAAGCAACTGGTTCTGCACGTGGATTTCCAACGTGTCGATCCGAACAAGCCGATCCACGTCAAGGTGCCCCTGCACTTCCTGGGCGCTGAAAACGCCCCGGCCGTGAAGCTGGCTTCGAACGTGATCAGCCACACGCTGAACGAACTGGACGTTAGCTGCCTGCCGGGCAAGCTGCCGGAATTCCTGGAAGTCGACCTGTCGACGCTGGAAGCCGGCAAGACGGTGCACGCCAAGGACGTCAAGCTGCCCGCCGGCGTGACGCTGACGCTGCACGTCGAGCAAGAAAACCCGGTGGTCGCACAAGCCGTTCAACCGGCTGGCGCTGCTGCTGACGAAGCGGCTGCTTCGGCTGAAGGCGAAACGCCGGCTGCCTAAGCCTCACGCGTTAGCTTTCAGCGGCGACGCTGGACGCAAGACCCGCCGCGACATCATGTCCGGCGGGTTTTTTTATGGCGGTGCGCATGCCACGATGGCGCGTACCCAGATCCTGATACCGAAATGATCAAGCTGATCGTAGGGCTCGGCAATCCGGGCGCCGAATATACAGCGACGCGTCACAACGCGGGCTTCTGGTTCGTCGACGCATTGGCGCAGCAAAGCGGCGCCTCGCTCACCAACCAAAAGAACTTCCACGGTTACGCGGCGCGTGCGCGCGTGGCCGGACAGGAAGTGTGGTTGCTCGAACCCCAGACCTTCATGAACCGCTCCGGGCAATCGGTCGTCGCGCTCGCGCGCTTCTACAAGATCATGCCGGACGAAATTCTCGTCGTACACGACGAACTCGACCTGCTGCCCGGCACCGTCAGGCTCAAGCGGGGCGGCGGCACCGGCGGACACAACGGGCTCAAGGACATTGCGGCCCATCTGACGACACCCGACTTCTGGCGCCTGCGCCTGGGCATCGGTCATCCTCGCACGCTGCAACCGGCCGGCAGCCAGCAACAAGTCGCCGACTTCGTGCTCAAGCCGCCGCGCAAGGAAGAGCAGGCGGAGATCGACGACGCCATGTCGCGATCGCTCGACATCGTCGATCTGGTCGTGAAAGGCGAGATGGAAAAGGCGATGATGCGTCTGCACGCGGGACCGGGGAAATAAGCCGGTATCTCGCGTGAGACGGAAGTGAATCGAGCGGCTGGAATGCCGCTCGAATGCTTTCCGGGGGAATCAGGCCGAAACCGTCGCCGTGAGCTCGCTCAGCGAACTCAGGCGGACTTGGCCGCTTGCAGATGGGTGTACTTCTCGAGCAATTGCTCGGGCGTCTCGACGTGCTCCGGATGGATAGGAATGCACTCCACCGGACACACCTGCACGCACTGCGGTTCGTCGAAGTGACCGACACACTCCGTGCATTTGTTTGGATCGATCTCGTAGATCTCGATCCCCATCGAAATTGCGTCGTTCGGGCACTCGGGCTCGCACACGTCGCAATTGATGCATTCGTCGGTAATCATCAGTGCCACTGTTGACTCGCTTTCTCTTTACTTTTCAACCACAAACTACGCAAATACTAACAGAACGCAGGGTTTCTCGAATCCGTGCGTGCCGTGCACGGCACGCGGGCGTCTGACGGCATTTCCCAAGCTTCTCGCGAAATTAATAATGATTCTCGTTACGCACCACGCCGTCGACGTGGTGTGAGGCGCCGGTTCACGTCACTGGTGTCCGCCCGGCCCAGCGAGTGTCCATTCGCCGCAATGCCTGGTGCGCAAGCCCGCGCGGCATTCCGCCCTTTCGAGAATCCGTTTTCATGACCGACCTTTCGCATCGGAGGCCGTGTGCTTCCTTACGTCTGCCGCGCTTCCTTCGCCCCGCTGCCCGCCCATGTTGCCCACGCGGCCCGAGCCACTCGGCTTCCCGACGACTCACCGCAGCCCTGAGCACCGCGTTCGCGACACTGCTGATCGCCCCGCTACCAGGCTACTCGCAGTCGACGGACGACGTCCCGGACGATACCCATATCGGCACCGATGTCGCCCCCCATAGCGCTCGACATCTCCACGCCACTGACCCCGAGCGGCAACATCCGGACGCGTATCGTCGCAGTCGGGCAGGATGCGCGTTCGTTCCTCGATCATGACAAGCTGCGCCGTCAATCGCTGTATGGCGTGATCGATGCAGTTCTGACGCGCGACACGACCGTCTCGCTGGGGTACCAGTTTTCGCACGCCTCGCCCAAGGGCATGCCGTGGGGTGGACAACCGATGCATGGTGACGCTGAGCTACAGGATGTGACGGGCCCGGCACCGACTGACGCGACAGGAGGGCTGTCTGCGCCTGGGTACCTGAATTCGATGCCTCATGCACCGGTTCGTCCGCCTCCGGTTCGATCTGGTGCATGAAGGGGGGCGTTCCATGCAAAACATCGTGACGACGCCTTCTGCGAGGTCACACGCTGCGCTTCCCCACATGCCCCACTGACCTCGCCTTCCTCCCATCGCACGGCATTCCCCCACATCCCCAACCGGCTGGCACGGTTAGTGCTTTGTATTTAACGCAACTGGTCGTACCAGTACGACCGGAGTTGTCTGCGCCCCACTTGGGAACGCAAGCCCCCTTTTCGTTTTTCGTTGTTGCCTTAGCCAAGGAGTTTGATCGATGCGTGCGTTCCTTCATCAAGCCGGCCGTCGCCGGATGCTGCAAGCGGTGGTCGTTGCGTCGCTGGGAAGTCTGGTGGGCGTCGCCCATGCCGACGTGCTGCAAACCATCGCGAAGACCGGCGTCATCCGCATTGCCATCCCGCAGGATTTCCCGCCGTTCGGCGCGATCGGTACGGACCTCAAGGTTCACGGCTACGACATCGACATGGCGGAGCTGATCGGCAAGGAGATCGGTGCGAAAGTCGAACTCGTGCCGGTCATCAGCACGAACCGGATCGCGTATCTGACCACCGGTAAGGTCGACGTCGTCATTTCGTCGCTTGGCAAGAATGCCGAGCGTGAGAAGGCCATCGATTTCACGAAGGCTTATGCGCCGTTCCCCAAGAGCGTGTACGGCCCGCAGGACATCGTCATCAAGACACCCGCCGACCTCGCGAACAAGACCATCGCCGTGACGCGTGGCTCGACCGAGGATCTGGCGCTCACGGCCGTTGCGCCGCAAAGCGCGAGCATCAAGCGCTATGAGGACAACAACGCCACGGCGGCGTCGTATCTGGCCGGTCAGGTGCAACTGGTCACGCTGGGCAACATCGTCGCGAACGCCGTGCGCGAGAAGAGCAAGCAACGCGCCTTCGATCTGAAATTCCCGGTCGAGGAAACGCCCTGCTACATCGGCGTCGGCAAGGGAGAGACGGCGATGGTGGCGAAGCTGAACGCGATCATCGACAAGGCGAAGGCAGATGGTCGTCTGAACGCCATGTCGGTCAAATGGATGCAGGCACCGTTACCGACGGGCTTCTGATGCTTGCGACGCTCGCAACGCGTTAGGTAATCGAACTTAAGTAAATGCGCTTAAACGCGCGCGCAACAAAAAACCCCGCAGTGTGGCAACACGCTGCGGGGTTTTGTCCTTGCGTCGCAACGAACGACGCATGGCGAACGACGTGGAATCAGGGCTTCGCTGCCATATCGCCGACCTTCGTGACCAGCCACTTCTCGACCGAAGGGAAGACGAACTTGCTGACGTCGCCGCCCAGTTGGGCGATCTCGCGCACGATCGTGCCCGAGATGAACTGGTATTGATCGGACGGCGTCATGAACATCGTCTCGACGTCGGGCAGCAGGTAGCGGTTCATGCCCGCCATCTGAAACTCGTACTCGAAGTCGGAAACGGCGCGTAGACCGCGCACGATCACGCGCGCCTGATGCTTGCGCACGAAGTCCTTCAGCAAGCCGGAAAACCCTTCGACGCTCACGTTGGGATAGTGCCCCAGCACTTCACGCGCGATGTCGATGCGCTCTTCCAGCGTGAAGAACGGTTTCTTGTTTCGGCTATCGGCCACCCCGACCACGAGCTTGTCGAAAATGCCCGCCGCACGGCGGACCAGATCCTCGTGTCCTCGGGTCAACGGGTCGAACGTCCCCGGATAGATCGCCACTACCATGCCAACGTCTCCTCGCGGCTGGGGACCAATACTGCGTACTTGTTCATTGTGGTCTCTAGGTTTTCGGAATCGATTCAAGCAAATGATAATGCACCGCTCCGGCTTTCGCGCGGCGCACGCATGAGAGACCGAGCGCGGCGAGCGCATCGTCTTCCAGCGGGATGTCGGATTCGGCGTAGATCACACCGCTCGGCGTCAGCAGGCGCGCGGCAGGCGCAAGCAGATCGTTCAGCCAGCCACTCGCGAAGGGCGGATCGAGAAAAACCACATCGAAAACCCCGGGCGAGAGTGTGGTTATCAGACGCCTCGCGTCGGCCTGCACGATCTCGATCTGATTCGCCCCGAGCTTCGCCTGATTGGCACGCAGTTGACGAACGGCCGGCGCGGCAGCCTCGACCATCAACACGCGCTGTGCGCCGCGCGATGCCGCTTCGAAACCGAGCGCACCGCTGCCCGCGAAGGCATCCAGACATTGCATGCCCGTCAGGTCCTGCCCAAGCCAGTTGAACAGCGTCTCACGCACGCGATCGGGCGTGGGGCGCAGGCCATCGCCCGACGGCACCGGGAGCGGCGTGCGCTTCCACTGGCCGCCGATGATGCGGACCTGTTGCGGCGCGCCGCGTGCGACGTTACCCGGACCGGACTTCATGCCGGACTCCGCAATACCGCCGGATCAGCGGAATCGGACACGCCACAGACGGCGGAAAAATGGGGACGCGCGCGTCGTTGCGCACGCTGAAAATCCAAAATCATGGCAATTCACGCTACATTGTTGAGGCGAAACATACCACATCGCAGGAGACAGCCCGCCCCACCATGACCGATGCCGCCATCGAGGTAACCGAGCTATGCAAGGCCTATGACGGCCGCCCCGTGGTCGATCACCTGTCGCTGCGTGTCGCGCCCGGCGAATGCTTCGGCCTGCTGGGACCGAACGGCGCAGGCAAGACCACCACGTTACGTATGTTGCTCGGGCTGGTCACGCCCGACAGCGGCGAGATCCGTCTCGGCGGCCTGCCCGTGCCGCGACAGGCACCGCAAGCCCGCCGGCGCGTCGGGGTCGTCCCCCAGTTCGACAATCTCGACCCCGACTTCACCGTACGCGAGAATCTGGCCGTCTTCGGACGCTATTTCGGACTCTCCTCTGCCGACATCAAGGAACGCGTTCCCGCGCTGCTGGCCTTCGCGCGACTCGAATCGAAAGCCGATGCCCGCGTGGGACAACTCTCGGGCGGCATGAAGCGACGCCTCACATTGGCCCGCGCCCTCATCAACAACCCCGACGTGCTGGTGCTCGACGAGCCGACCACCGGGCTTGATCCGCAAGCCCGCCATCTGATCTGGGAGCGGCTCAAATCGCTGATGAACGAGGGGAAGACGATTCTGCTGACGACGCACTTCATGGAGGAAGCCGAGCGCCTGTGCCACCGGCTCTGTGTCATCGATGCCGGACGCAAGATCGCCGAAGGCACGCCGCCAGAACTGGTCGCGCGCGAGATCGGTTGCGATGTCGTGGAAGTGTTCGGCGACGTTCCCCAGCCGCTGCTCGCGAGCCTGGCCCCCCTCGCCGAGCGCATCGAAACCAGCGGCGAGACGCACTTCTGCTACGTTCGCGACGCCGCGCCTGTCGTGAACGCCCTGCGCGACCAACCCGGCGTTCGTTATCTGCACCGGCGCGCCAATCTGGAAGACGTCTTCCTTAAGCTCACCGGACGGGAGATGCGCGATGACTGAGCACGATCGACGCGAGGCCACGGCGAGCCCCGATACGTCGGCCATGACCTCGGCCGAAGCGCCGCCGCGCACGACGGCACCACGCGGCATGCGGCCCGACGCCCCGCGCTATCTGCCGGGCGTTACGCCCTGGATGGGCGTGTGGCGGCGTAACTTCCTCGTCTGGCGCAAGCTCGCCATTGCCTCGATGTTCGGCAATCTGGCGGACCCCATGATCTATCTTTTCGGGCTGGGGTTCGGGCTGGGCATGATGGTCGGCGACGTCGACGGCACGTCGTACATCGCATTTCTGGCCGCAGGCACCGTGGGGTCCAGCGTGATGTTTTCCGCGAGCTTCGAGTCGATGTATTCGGGCTTCTCGCGCATGCATGTGCAGCGCACCTGGGAAGCCCTGATGCACACGCCGCTCACGCTCGGCGACGTTGTGCTCGGCGAGGTGGTCTGGGCGGCGAGCAAGGCGGTGCTCTCGGGCGTGGCGATTCTGTTCGTGGCGAGTGTGCTTGGCTATGCGCGCGTCGAGAGTCTGGCGGTCGTACTGCCCGCAGTGCTGCTGGCCGGTCTGGCGTTCGCCAGTCTGGCGATGGTGATGACGGCACTCGCGCCGAGCTACGATTTCTTCATGTTCTATCAAACACTCGTGATGACACCGATGCTGCTGCTCTCGGGCGTATTCTTCCCCTTGTCGCAACTGCCGGCAGCGGCACGTCACATCACCGAGTGGCTGCCGCTCGCGCACGCCGTGGCGCTGATTCGCCCTGCAATGCTCGGACGCGCCATCGACCAGCCGTGGCTGCACGCCGGTGCCCTGGCGATCTACGCCGTGGTCGGCTTCGCGGTGGCGCTGGTATTGCTGCGGCGGCGGATTCTTCGATGAGGGGAGCAATGAGGAAACCATCGGGGAGCGACCGGGAGCGATGGCGCGCGATCGCCTGCAACCGCGCCTCATCCTCACCTGCTCATTAAGCGGCTCACTTAGCGGCTCACTTAGCGGCTCACTGACCTGGTCACTTCGCCGCCTTGTTCGCGACGGGCGTAGCGCTCGGTGCGGCAGCACCGGCGCTCGCCGCACCGAAGACGTTGCTCGGTCCCACCACGACAGTCGCCAGACGATCCGGCTGCACGTGGCGTGCGAACGCTTCCTTCACCTGCGCGGCCGTCACGGCCTCGACCTTGCTCGTCCACGTGTCGAGATAGTCCAGCGGCAGGTTGTAGAAGCCGATGGCCGCCACGTTCGCCAACAGCTTGCGGTTGCTGTCGAGTCGCAGCGGGAACCCGTTGGTCAGGTTGTCCTTCGCGGCCTTCATCTCCTCGTCGGTCGGTCCGTTCTGCACGAACTCGGCCAGCGTCTCACGCACGACTTTGAGGGCTTCCGGCGCCTGCTCGCGACGCGTCTGCAAGTTGATCTCGAACGGCCCTTCCTGCAACTGCGGAACGAACCCGCTCGACACGCCATACGTCAGACCGCGCTTTTCTCGCACCTCGGCCGTCAGACGCGACACGAACCCGCCACCACCCAGCACGTAATTCCCCACGAGCAACGGGAAGTAGTCGGGGTCGCTGCGCGCCATCGACGCCTGCCCCGTCGCAATGTGGGCCTGCTCGGCCGGATGCGGCAAGTCGATCTGCACGGCACTGCGCAACGCAGCGACTGGCGGCATCTTCGGCGGCACGACACCGGCAGGCATCGCATCGGTCAGTTGCGCGACGAGCTTCTCCGCCTGCGCACGATCGATGTCCCCGACGATGGAGACGACGGCACGCTTCGGGCTGTACATGTCGCGATAGAAGCGCAGCAGATCGTCACGCTTGACTGCGTTCACGCTGGCGACCGTCGGCGTCACGCCGTACGGATGGCTGCCGTAGATCGCGCTGCGGAACGCCTTCTCGGCGATGGCTTCCGGCTTCGTGTCCGCTTCGGCGATCGCCGACGACAGCCGTGCGGTCTCGCGCTTGAGCACCGCGTCAGGGAACGTGGGATGTTGCAGGAACTGCGCCAGCGTACTCACGGCGGCATCACGCTCGGCCGTCGAAGACAGCGTGCGGATGGTGACAGTCGCGGCATCGCGTCCGGCGCTCGTTCCCTCCATCGCCCCCACATCGGCGAAACGGTCGGCAATCTGCGCCTCGCTCAGCGCGGGACGCCCGCCCGTCGCCGCAGCGCCCGAGTCGAGCAACCCGGCCGTGAGCAACGCCAGCCCCGACTTGCCCGGCGGGTCGTAACGGCTACCGGCGTCGAAATCGATATTCAGATCGATCATCGGAATGGAGCGGCTCTCCACGAGCATCACCTTGGCGCCGGACGGCGCGATCCAGCTCTGGATCGGCAACGCGGCACTCGCCGTGAGCGGCACGAGGCTCACCAGCGCGCCCGCAGCCACGGAAGCCATCAATCCCGTTCGCGCGGGCACGGAGAACGCACGCAACAGTGCGGAAATTTTCATCATTGTGTGGCCCTCTCAGCGCATGTTCTTCAGGTCTTCCGCCCCTTGGGCGCGGCGCTTGCGTGTCGCCTCGTCGATGGGCTGCGGCACCAGCGTCGCTACCGTCAACGATTCGTCGCCGAAGTACTTGCCGGCCACGGCCTGCACTTGCGCGGGCGTTACCGCCTTCACCTTCTCCAGCATGCGGTCGATCTGACGCCACGAAATCCCCGACATCTCGTTAAGACCGATTTCCATCGCCTGCCCGAAGACCGAATCGCGCTTGTAGATCTGCGACGCAATCACCTGCGCCTTCACGCGCTTGAGTTCGGCTTCCGTCACGCCATGCGCTGCGATGTCGGCCACTTGTGCGCGCAATGCCTTCTCGATCTGCTCGGGGGTTTTGCCCTGCGCAGGCGTGGCATCCATGATGAAGAACTGCGGGCCGCGACCCACGCCGTCATAGCTCGCCCCGACATCGTTCGCGATGCGCTGCTCGCGCACGAGACGACTCGTCAGACGCGCATTGCCGTAGCCGTCGAGCACGGCTGAGAGCACTTGCAGCGCATAGACGTCGTCATCCTTCTCGACGTCGTTCAGACGCGGCGCGCGCCACGCGAGCATCACGTTCGGGTTCTCCGCGGGCGCCTTCACGAACACACGACGCACCCCGATCTGTGCCGGCTCGTTCTGCGGCCGACGCTCGGGCAGCGTATGCGACTTGATCGGACCGTAGTACTTTTCCGCGAGCGTCTTGACCTGAGCGGGGTCCACATCCCCGCTCACGACGACCACCGCGTTGTTCGGGGCGTACCAGCGTTCATACCAGTCGCGGGTGTCCTGCACGGTCATGTGCTGAAGATCGTCCATCCAGCCGACGATCGGGCGACGGTACGGATTTGCCACGAGCGCGGTGGCCATCAGTTGCTCGTAGAGCAGCGCGCGCGGCTGGTCGTCCGTGCGAAGACGGCGCTCCTCCATCACGACCTGGATCTCTTTGGCGAACTCGTCGGCGGACAGCGTCAGATTGGCCATACGATCGGCTTCGAGACGCATCATCTCCGGCAGACGCGACTTCTCCGTCTGCTCGAAGTACCCGGTGTAGTCCTTGCTGGTGAAGGCGTTCTCCCGGCCGCCGAGTGCGGCGACCTGTCGCGAGAACTGGCCCGCACCGACGGTCTTGGTGCCCTTGAACATCATGTGTTCGAGCGCGTGCGCAACGCCGGTGGTGCCATTGAACTCGTCGAGCGACCCGGCGCGATACCAGACCACGTGGGCGACCGTCGGTGCCCGGTGATCTTCGCGTACGATCAGCCGCAGGCCGTTCGAGAGCGTGAATTCCGAAGTATTGTCCGTCGTCTTGCTGCCGCTGTTGCCAACGGTGTCGGCGGCATGGCCCAGGCTCATCACACCCGCCAGAGCCAGTCCGGCAAAGGCGTGTCGCCAGCGCATGGTTCCCGTCATGGATCCCCTTTCGCCCGTCATGGACGTCGATTCGCGTCTGATAAAATACGTCGCATTTCCCGCGTCGGAAACAACGACCCGCCCATTGTAGGGCGTTTTGTGCGACGCGAATGGCACGACAATTCTTAGCCGCACGCCGATAGCGCGCCCCCACGTCGAGTTCTTCACCCCATGTTCAGTTTCTTCAAGCGCTTCAAGTCGGGCGGTAACAAGGCCGCCGAGACGAGCCCGGCACCGACCGAATCGCAAGCCTCCCCCGACGCCGAAACGCCCGTCGCGTCGCCCGCTGCCCCCTCTGCGCCGTCAGCGCCGCCCGCACAGCCGCCGCAGGCAAGCACGCCCCCGGCCGTAGAGACGGCACCGGTCCAGCCTGCCGCGCCGACACCGGCCACGCGCGCCGTCGAGGCCGCACCGGTCGCTCAGCCCGTGCCGCCCGTTGCAGAGCCCACGCCTGCTGCCCCCGTGGCTCCCGTAGCGGCGCCCGTGGAAAATGCGGCGCCGTCCGAGCCGGCTCAGGCTAATTTCCCAACGCCTGCCGCGCCGATCGAAGCCGTACCCGCCGTGACGCCGCACATCGCGGAAACACCGGCGCCTGAACCTGTGCCTACACCGGCACCGGTCGAAGCGGCTGAGGCGGCTGAGGCGGTTGCAGCCGCCGCCCCGATCGAAGCGGCCGAAGCCATCGATCCTCCCGCCGCCGCGCCGGCCCCGGTGGTCGTCAAGGATTCTCAAGGTGAAGCCATCGGCGAAATCGTCGCCGCACCTGCCCCGGCACCGGCCGCCAAGCGTTCGTGGCTCACCCGCCTGAAAGCCGGTCTGTCGAAGACGAGCGCCGGCCTTACCGGCATCTTCGTCGGCGTGAAGGTCGACGAGAATCTGTTTGAAGAACTCGAAGGCGCGCTGCTGATGAGCGACGCGGGCGTGGAAGCCACCACGTTCCTGCTCGACGCCCTGCGCAAGAAGGTCAAGACCGAGCGTCTGACGGAAGGCGAACAGGTCAAGCGCGCCCTGCACGACCTGCTGGTCGAGCTGCTGCGCCCGCTGGAGCAAAGCCTCGTGCTGGGCCGCGAAGCCCCCATGGTCGTGATGATTGCGGGCGTGAACGGCGCGGGCAAGACGACCAGCATCGGCAAGCTCGCCAAGCATTTCCAGCACTACGGCCAGTCCGTGCTGCTCGCCGCCGGGGACACGTTCCGTGCCGCCGCTCGCGAGCAACTGGCGATCTGGGGCGAGCGTAACAACGTGGCTGTGGTCGCACAGGAAAGCGGCGATCCGGCCGCCGTCGTATTCGACGCCGTAAGCGCCGCGCGCGCCCGCAAGATCGACATCGTGATGGCGGACACGGCAGGCCGTCTGCCCACGCAGTTGCATCTGATGGAAGAGCTCAAGAAGATCAAGCGCGTGCTGGGCAAGGCCGCCGACGGCGCGCCGCACGAAGTGCTGCTCGTCATCGACGCGAATACCGGTCAGAACGCACTCGCGCAGGTCAAGGCGTTCGACGACGCGCTGACGCTCACCGGCCTTATCGTGACGAAGCTCGACGGCACCGCCAAGGGCGGCATTCTGGCGGCCATTGCACGTCAGCGTCCGGTGCCGGTGTACTTCATCGGCGTGGGCGAGAAGGTCGAAGACCTGCAACCGTTCTCGGCACGCGAATTCGCCGACGCGTTGCTCGGATAAGTGTCGTCAGCGTCATAAGCGTCCCCGGAGCGCACAAGCGCCTGCAAAAAACGAACGGCCCGCACACTTTCGTGGCGGGCCGTTCGTTTTTCATCCCTCAACCGTCGTTACATCTGCTGCGCGACGAGCCCTGCGCATAGCCCCCACATCATCAGGCCGACGAAGCCGTCGAGGATCTGCCAGGCGCGAGCGCGTGAGAACAGCGGTGCGAGCAACCGCGCGCCGTAGCCCAGCGTCGTGAACCAGAGCACGGACGCGATCATCGCACCGCCGGCAAACCACAAGTTGGCGGGCGCCGTCTCGCGCGCCCCGATGCCGCCGAGCAGAATCACCGTGTCGAGGTACACGTGCGGGTTAAGCAGCGAGAGCATCAGCACGAGCACGACTGCGCGCTGCCACGTCATGTTCTGCGTGGCAGCCTTGCTGCCGTCCGCCTGCAACGCCCCCACGCCACGAAACGCCGCACGCCACGCGCGCAGGCCGTAGAGGAACAGGAACGCCGCGCCGCCCCACGTCACGATCGTGATGAAGCTCGGATACGCGGCGATGATGCCGCCCATGCCGGCCACGCCCGCTGCGATCAGCACCATGTCGCAGATCGCGCAGACCGTCACCACCACGCCTACGTGACGCTTCAGAATCCCCTGACGCAATACGAACGCATTTTGCGCACCGATTGCCATGATGAGGCTGGCGCCAAGCGCCATGCCCCGCCAGAGAGCCGGATCGATCATCGAGTTGCGTACTCTCTTACTCTGCGTCGGGTTGGGCTTCAGGCGCCGCGCGCTGGAACGCTTCGAGCGTGGCGCAGTGTGCGTCGATGGCCGCAATGCGCGGGTACGGCGTGAGGTCCACCTTGAAGCGTCTGGCGTTGTAGATCTGCGGGATGAGGCAGCAGTCCGCAAGCGTCGGCGTGTCGCCGAGCACGAACTTGCCCGGTGCCTTCTGCGCCGCGAGGCGCGCTTCGAGTGCCGTGAAGCCTTCCACGATCCAGTGCACGTACCAGGCGTTCTTCTGCTCCTCCGTCACGCCCATGTCGTGCTTGAGGAAACGCAGCACGCGCAGGTTGTCGATCGGATGGATGTCGGCCGCGATGTCCAGCGCCAGCGCACGCACCTGTGCACGTGCGACAGGGTCCGCCGGCAAGAGGGCGGGCGTGGGATGCACGTCTTCCAGATACTCGATGATGGCGAGCGACTGGTGGATGTTCACGTCGCCGTCGACGAACGTCGGCACCAGCGCATTGACGTTGAGCGCACGGTAGGCCGGCTTGAGCTGTTCGCCGCCGTCGCGCACCAGATGCACCGGTACGGTGTCGTAGTCGAGCCCTTTCAGGTTCAGAGCGATACGCACCCGATACGCGGCGGAACTGCGGAAATAGCTGTACAGCGTGGACATGGCAGACCTCGAAAGCGGAAATGGGGGAGATGCGTGGGCCGTGCCCGGCGTCAGACGTCGCATCCGAACCCGAGATGGTACTGCAAGCGCTCGCCCCGATGACACATGATTGCGTATGATGGATGCATCCTCGCATCCGTCCACGAACGTCGACAGAAACGTCATGACCTCCGCTGCCCCATTTGCCTGCGCCCCGCTGCTCAAGATCATCGCCCGTGGCGCCAAGGGTGCCCGCGCGCTGAGCGCCGACGAAACCCGCACGCTGTTCGACGCCATCCTCGCAGCACGCGTGTCGCCCGCCGAGCTGGGCGGCGTGCTGATCGCGTATCGCATCAAGGGCGAGACCCCCGTCGAACTGCGCGCCATGCTCGACGCGGCGCATGCCACCTTCACGCCGCTCGTGGCACCGGCCGACGCGCCGCCTCCCGTGCTCCTGCCCAGCTACAACGGCGCGCGAAAACAGCCGAATCTGACGCCCCTGCTGGCATTGTTGCTCGCACGCGAGGGCATCCCGGTGCTGGTCCACGGGCAACATCACAGCGGGGTGAATCGCGTCGGCACGCAAGCGATTTTTGCGGAACTGGGGCATCACGCATGCGGCTCGGCCGCCGAAGCCGAAGCGGCACTTCGCGCCCGGCGCGTCGCCTATCTGCCGATCGCCGCGCTCTCGCCCGCGCTGGAGCGTCTGCTGGAGATGCGCGCACCGCTGGGCGTACGCAATTCCGGGCATACGGTCGTCAAGCTCTTGCAACCGTTCGCCGGACCGGCGCTGCGTCTGGTGAACTACACCCATCCGGAGTATCGGGAGACGTTGGGCGAGATGTTCGCCGACGCTGCCAACAGCGCCGCCCCGGGCGTGCTGCTCGCTCGCGGCACCGAAGGCGAACCTGTCGCCGACGCCCGGCGTCAGACCGCCATCGAGGGCTTCTCGGACGGCACCTACCGTCTGTGGCAATCGGCCGAGGAAGGCGCCACCGGCACGCCGCCATCGCTCCCTGCCGCCGACGCGCCGGCCACCGCCCGGTGGATCGAGGCCGTGCTCGCGGGCGACGTTCCGGTGCCCGCCCCGATCGCCCGTCAAGTCGAAGTGATTCGTCAGGCCCTCGGGACCACAGGGTGATCGGCGGCGTCGCGGCGCGATCTGGCGCCCGGCATCGACGATACCGACCATCGTAGCGGCTTGGCGTCGCTACGTGAGACAGGTTTCCTGCCGCTCTCCCTCCGCAATACGCCCGCAACGTCACGCCATTCGCTCGAATTCCGACGCAAACGCGAAATACCCAAGAACAATCCAATTTTTTCGGAACAATTCATCCCGAAAGTCATCAAATCTTCTGTTTTGGAGAGGACGCCCGATCCGTGTCGGGCGAGAGGCGGGTGACGCAGCAATCCATGGGAAGCATGGAAAAGCGCCGCCGGAGATGTCAGTCCGACGGCGCCATGCGGGTCGCCTGCCACGAGATCAGATGCCAGACACCGGCTTCGAGCACATGCACGGCGGTGTAGATCATCTGGGAGTTGAGTGAGCCGGTCGCGGTCTCAAGCTCGACGTCGAGCTTGCCAGTCACAACGACCGTGTCGCCGAACTCGCGTAGCTCCTGGGAAGTGACATCGATGGCGGCGTATTTCCGGCGGCCCGAGCTGAGGGCGTTGAGAAATTCGCCTTTCGACTCGCGTTTGCCGTTCGAATGGACGTAGAACAGACCATCCGCAAGGTGCGTTTCGAGCACGTCGATATTGCCGTCGATCATCGCCTCGAAGCGCGCCGATTCGCGTCGCCGCACCTCGTCAATGTGCTTGCCAGCCATGCTGATCCTCCCGTCTTCGCCATCACTATTCGCTCGCGGCTTGGGTTGCAATTTACACCATCCGAGTTACGTTTGCGCCAGTGACTTCTCCCGTTTGACGGGGGGTGCTGGAAAACCCCGAGACACCGGAAACTTCCCGCCCGGTAAGGGTTCTAACGTCTTTAGCACTCATCGAAAGAGAGTGCTAAAATGCTTTCCCAGAGGCTAACCAGGAGTCCACCACTTGAGTACTGCCGCCAACAAGCATCCGACGACGCCGGCCACCGGCACGGCGCCGAATTCGCGTGCCCTCGCTCTTGCCCCGTCGGCGTTGATGCTGCCGGGCAGTCTGGGCAATATCGACAGCTATATTCAGGCTGTCCATCGCATTCCCATGCTTTCCGCCGAGGAAGAGCAGTCGCTCGCCAAGCGTCTGCGTGAAAAAGACGACCTCGAAGCCGCCCGTCAGCTCGTGCTCTCGCACCTGCGTCTGGTGGTCTCGATCGCGCGTAACTACCTCGGTTACGGCCTGCCGCATGCGGACCTGATTCAGGAAGGCAATATCGGCCTGATGAAGGCCGTTAAGCGCTTCGATCCGACGCAGGGTGTCCGGCTCGTGTCGTACGCCATGCACTGGATCAAGGCCGAGATTCACGAATACGTGTTGAAGAACTGGCGCACGGTCAAGGTCGCCACGACCAAGGCGCAGCGCAAGCTGTTCTTCAACCTGCGCAGCCAGAAGCAGGGCCTTCAGGCCTTCACGCCGGAAGAGATCGATCAGGTCGCCCGTGATCTGAACGTCAAGCGTGAAGACGTCATCGAGATGGAAACCCGCATGTCGGGCGGCGATATCGCGCTCGAAGGTCATAGCGACGACGGCGACAGCGCAAGCTTCGCCCCGATCGCCTATCTGGCCGACTCCCATCAGGAGCCGACCGCCGTGATCGCAGCGCGCGAGCGCGACCATCTGCAAAGCGATGGTCTGCAAACGGCGCTCGGCCGTCTCGACCCGCGTAGCCGCCGCATCATCGAAGCGCGCTGGCTGTCGGTCGCCGACGACGGCAGCGGTGGCGCCACGTTGCACGAGCTGGCTGACGAATTCGGCGTGTCCGCCGAGCGCATCCGCCAGATCGAAGTGGCCGCGATGAAGAAGATGAAGGGTGCACTGCAAGCGTACGCCTGATGCTGGCGCGCCTGACGGTGTAACCATGCACACGTTGCACGCGTAACACCCGAGTCGGGGACGTCCCAGGCAACACGCGACAAATTGCCACACGACGCCCGGCTCCGCGCCGGCAGAAAACCGCCGGCAGCCAAGCCCCATAAAGGCCGACAAAGCCCCGTGACATTCACGGGGCTTTTTTTGCCCATCGAAAGTTCACCCGCCATCTGCGCGAGACTTGATGCATCGCAAGGTCGTGCCCGAGACCCGTCGATAGAATCGGATCGTACGTGGCCATGCTACGTGCGAAGGACGGCCCGGGGGCCGTTCGCCGCGCCGGACCCTTGTCTCGAATCCGCTTCTCATCTGCCACGCTTGTGGCGGCAGATCCGCATCGAACCAGCGTCATCTGCGTGTCATCCGCCCCCCGTGCGCTGCGGTTTGACATTTTCAAGCGATAAGGCAAAATGCGCCGAAAGTCGACGCTGTTCCCAACACACGACTTTCGACGCCAGGAGCCGTCACGGATGGACACCCACTCTCCTAGCAGTCCGAAGCCTCTCTCCGCGACCGCCGCCGCTGTCGTGTCGTCGGGCAACGCTCCAGGCGGCGCACCGACATCGACGTCAGCCACCGCATCCGCCGCCCCACCGGCATCCGGCGCACTGGCCTGGATGATCCGGCGCTGGCGCACCCGCCCTTCCCGCTTTGCCCTCGAAATCCTGATCGTACTCGCGATCAAGGTAGTACTCCTCTTCATCCTGAAGCACGCGTTCTTCGACGCTCCGATGGCCAAACACATGCAGTTGCCGCCGGACGTCGTGGCCCGCGCCCTCATCGGGCCGCAGGCCGTCGAAGCGCAGTCCCCCACCAAAAATCAAGGTGTCCGCCATGATCAGTAGCGAAGTCGTCGACCTCTCGCGCTTGCAGTTTGCCATAACGGCGCTGTATCACTTTCTGTTCGTCCCGCTCACACTGGGCCTGTCGTGGCTGCTTGTCATCATGGAGTCGGTCTACGTGATGACCGGCAAGCAGATCTACAAGGACATGACCCAGTTCTGGGGCAAGCTCTTCCTGATCAACTTCGCGATGGGCGTGACCACGGGTCTTACGCTCGAATTCCAGTTCGGGACCAACTGGGCGTACTACTCGCATTACGTCGGCGACATCTTCGGTGTGCCACTCGCTATCGAAGGGTTGATGGCGTTCTTCCTCGAAGCGACGTTCGTCGGCCTGTTCTTCTTCGGATGGAACAAGCTCTCGCGCATCGGCCACCTGGCGACGACGTTCGCGGTGGCACTCGGCTCGAACCTCTCCGCGCTGTGGATTCTCGTGGCGAACGGCTGGATGAACAATCCGGTCGGCGCGCACTTCAATTACGAGACCATGCGCATGGAGCTCAACAGCATCTGGGAAGTGGTCTTCAACCCGGTGGCGCAGGTGAAGTTCGTACACACGCTCTCGGCCGGTTACGTGACCGCCGCCATGTTCGTGCTCGGCATCTCCGCGTGGTACCTGCTCAAGCGTCGCGATGTGCCGTTCGCGTTGCGCTCCTTCGCGGTCGCTGCGGGCTTCGGGCTGGCTTCGACCCTCTCCGTCATCGTGCTGGGCGACGAGTCGGGCTACACCACGGGTGAAGTGCAGAAGGTCAAGCTCGCCGCCATCGAGGCGGAATGGGAGACGGCCAAGCCGCCGGCATCGTTCACGCTGTTCGGCTTCCCGAATCAGAAGGAAGAGCGCACCGACTCCGCGGTGAAGATTCCCTGGGCGATGGGTCTGATCGCCACGCGCTCGGTCGACACACCGGTGATCGGTCTCACGCAATTGCGCGACGAGCACAAGGACAACATCAAGCGCGGCATGCTGGCGTTCGCGGCACTCGAAAAGCTGCGTAGCGGCGATACGTCGCCCGCGGTGCGTGCCGAGTTCGACAAGTACAAAGACGATCTCGGGTACGGCCTGCTGCTCAAGAAGTACACACCGAACGTCGTCGACGCCACGCCCGAACAGATCCACATGGCGGCCAACGACACGATTCCGCCGGTCGCGCCCGTGTTCTGGTCGTTCCGCATCATGGTCGGCCTCGGCTTCCTGTTCCTGTTCACGTTCCTGTGGGCGTTCTGGCTGTGCGCGCGACGCCGTCTGCTCAAGCCGCGCTCGGCATGGTTCCTGCGCTGGTGCGTGTGGGCGATTCCGCTGCCGTGGCTTGCGGCCGAGTTCGGCTGGATCGTCGCCGAAGTGGGACGTCAGCCGTGGACCATCGCCGGCATTCTGCCGACGCATCTCTCCACATCGTCGCTCTCGGCTACCGATCTGTACATGAGCCTCGCGGGATTCATCATCTTCTACACCGCGCTGCTCGTCATTGAAATGTTCCTGATGGTGAAGTACGTCAAGCTCGGCCCGTCGTCGCTGCACACCGGCCGCTATCACTTCGAGACGCAAGGATCCGGCGGGTCTGCCATCGCAAGCGACCGTCCGGCCACTTCGGTCTGATCGTCAGGGAGAAACCACATCATGATGATCGATTACACCATACTCAAGCTGATCTGGTGGGTGCTCATCGGCGTGCTGCTGATCGGCTTCGCCTTCTTCGATGGCTTCGACATGGGCACCGGCACGCTGCTGCCCTTCCTCGGCAAGAACGACGCGGAGCGACGCGTCATCATCAACACCGTCGCCCCCACATGGGAGGGCAATCAGGTCTGGTTCGTGACGGCCGGCGGCGCGATGTTCGCGGCGTGGCCGCTCGTCTACGCGGCGGCGTTCTCGGGCCTGTACTGGGCACTGCTGCTGGTGCTGTTCGCGCTGTTCCTGCGGCCGGTCGGCTTCGACTATCGCAACAAGCTGCCGAGCGCGCGCTGGCGTACGTCGTGGGACTGGGCGCTGTTCGTCGGCAGCACGGTGCCGTCGCTAGTGTTCGGCGTGGCCTTCGGCAACCTGCTGCTCGGCCTGCCGTTCTCGTTCGACAACACCCTGCGCTCCACGTACACCGGTTCGTTCTGGGCGCTGCTCAACCCGTTCGCGCTGCTGTGCGGGCTGGTGAGCCTGCTGATGCTGCTCACGCACGGTGCGGCGCACCTGCGCATGAAGGCCGATCCGGTCGTGGCGGCGCGCGCCGGACGCATCATGCGCTTCACCGCGCTCGGCACACTGCTGCTGTTCCTCGTGGCGGGGGTGCTGGTCGCGACGCACGTCGACGGCTTCGCCATCACGCAGATGGGCCCGACCGATTCGCCGGCCAACCCGCTGCTCAAGCAGGTCACCACCGGGCCGGGGCTGTGGCTCACGAACTATCACACCTATCCGTGGATGATCGCCGCGCCGGTCGTGGCCTGCCTGTGCGCCGTGCTCGCGGCATTGCTTGCCACGAGCCGCGCCTATGCGTGGACGTTCGTCGTGACCGGGCTGATGATGGCCGGGATCATTCTCACCGCCGGCTTCTCGATGTTCCCGTTCGTCATGCCGTCCGCCACCGCGCCGGGCAGCAGCCTGACGGTATGGGACGCCACGTCGAGCCAGCTCACGCTGCAAATCATGCTGATCGCCGTGATCGTCTTCCTGCCCATCATCCTGCTCTACACCGGCTGGGTGTATCGCGTGATCCGTGGCCGCGTGACGATCGAGACGGTCAACGACAACCCGCACACGATGTACTGATCAAGGAGTCGCGACATGTGGTACTTCTCTTGGATTCTCGGCCTTGGCCTCGCGCTCGCGTTCGGCATCATCAACGTGATGTGGTTCGAAGCGCACGACGATCTGGAGCGTCGGAGTCAGGAAGGTAGTTGAGACTGACGATACGCCTCGGGCGCTGCGGTGCTCGGGGCGGAGCAGACATGACGCCGGAAATGAAAAATCGCGCCTCAAGGGGCGCGATTTTTTATGGGCCGGTGAGGCTCGACCCTGTTCGGCACGGGTCGAAACCTCTCAGTTCAACTCAGCTCAGCAACGTCTTCAGATCCTTCGCCATCGCGTCGACGGGTTCGTCCGGACGCATGAACAGGCGGAGTTGTCCGTTCGGATCGAAGACGTAAATGCCCGCAGTGTGATCGATGGTGTAGTTGTTCGGCGTCGAGCCTTCGACCTTGTTCACCACCACTCGGAACGACTTGGTGACTTCCTTGAGCGCAGCATCGTCCGCCGGACGCAATCCGACGAAGGCCGGGTTGAACGCCGGCACGTACTGGCCCATCAACTCCGGCGTGTCGCGTTGCGGATCGACCGTCACGAAGAGCACCTGCACGCGCTGTGCGTCGTCGGCGCCGAGCTTCTGCATGACCTGATTGAGTTCGGCCATCGTGGTCGGGCAAACGTCAGGGCAATGCGTGTAACCGAAGAACATCACCACCGCCTTACCCTTGTAGTCGGCCAGCGTGCGCGTTTTGCCCTGCGGGTCCTGCAACGAGAAGTTCTGCGCGAATTCCTTGTTGCCGGTGATATCGAGACTCGTGAACGTCGGGCCGTCCTTGCCGCAAGCGGCGAGAAGCACAGTGAGCCCCATGAGCAACATCGCGCGGCGCAACCAGATGACAGCAAGATTCATGAACGAATGACCCCAGAACGTATGGAAAAAACGCCTTCCGAAAAACCAACAGGCGCGCCGGCAGAGAATACCGTAACGCGCCTGTCGTCGTGATGCAGCGTGGGCGGATCGAAAGCCGGCGCCGCCCGGTTCTTGCTAAAGCCTGATCAGCCGAGCAGATAGATCTGCACGTAGTGATCGACCAGCAATGCTGCGAACAGCAGCGAGAGATAGACGATCGAGTAGCGGAACATCGAACGCGAGAGCTCGTCGGAATACTTGCGCCACAGCTTGATGGCGTAACCGAGGAAGATGCCCGAGAGCACGACCGCAGACGCGAGATACAGATAGCCGCTCATGCGATGCGCAAACGGCAGCAGCGACACGGCGAACAGCACCACGCTGTACAGCAGGATTTGCAGGCGCGTGTACTTCTCGCCATGCGTGATCGGCAGCATCGGCAAACCGGAGTTCACGTAGTCCTGACGGCGATACAGCGCGAGCGCCCAGAAGTGCGGCGGCGTCCAGACGAAGATGATGAGCACCAGAATCCACGCATCGGCCGGCACGGCGCCGGTCGCGGCCGCCCAGCCGAGCGCCGGGGGCATTGCACCGGCAGCACCGCCGATCACGATGTTTTGCGGCGTGGAGGGCTTGAGGATGATGGTGTAGATCAGGGCATAACCGACGAACGTGCCCAGTGTGAGCCACATCGTCAGCGCATTGGTGAACGTGTAGAGCACCACCATGCCGGCGGCGCCCAGAATCGTCGAGAAGACGATGATCTGCCACGGGGCGATCTCGCCGCGCGCGGACGGACGCCACGCGGTGCGTCGCATGAGCGCGTCCACACGTTGCTCGATCAGGCAGTTCACGGCAAAGGCCGATCCGGCGAGCAGCCAGATACCGATGGTGCCGCCGATCAGCACCTGCCACGGCACCATGCCGCGCGTGGACAGGAACATGCCGATCACGGCACAGAAGACGGCGAGCTGCGTCACGCGGGGCTTGGTCAGCGCCCAGTACTGCGCGATACGGCTAGCCGGCGGATGGGGAAGGGTCGTGCTTTTCATACACTCTGAAGGCAATGCGCTACGCCGGGCCAGACGGCGCAGAAGGAGCGCCGAGCGGTGCGGCGGCCGGTTCCGCGGAGAGAGACTGCTGGCGGGCCGGAAGGTCTGCCTGATTCATCAGGCCGGACGCAACACGCGCCGCTTCGATATGGCGGGCGGCGCGAATGCGGTAGTTTAACATGACGAGCAAAAGCAGCAGGACCGCCGCCCCGCCGTTGTGCGCGATGGCGTTGAGCAACGGCCACTGGAAAACGATGTTCGACAGTCCCGTGGCAAATTGCACGAGCACCAGTATCAATACCAGAATTGAGAGCCTTCTGAGCGCGGCATGACGTCGCAGCACGCTCGCCAGCCACGCCAGATACAGCACCACGACGACGGCAAACGTGCGGTGCGCCCAATGAATCGCCACGAGCGCGTCCATCGGAATCACCTCGCCCCCGGCGGTTTTGCCCAGGGCTCGCCACAGCCTGAAGCCGTTATGGAAGTCCATCGACGGTATCCACTGCCCCTGACACGTTGGGAAGTCGGTACATGCCAATACAGCGTAGTTGGTACTTACCCATCCGCCAAGGGCAATCTGGAAGACGAGCAGCGCCAGACCGATCAGCGCCGCCCAGCGCCAGCGCAACGCCCCGGCATCGGCCGCCACGCTCGCCAGCGGCATCTGTCGCGATGCCAGCCACGCCAGCGACCCCAGCAATGTGAGCGCCAACATCAGGTGAATGGAGACGATCACGGGTTGCAGCTTCATCGTGACGGTCCAGGCACCGAACGCCCCCTGCACACACACGAGCACCAGCAGCCACGTGGCGAGCCACGGCGATTGCTTCAGTTCGCGGCGCTTGACCCACGCCATCACCATCAGCGTGATGATGAGCACGCCGACCGCCATGGCGAAATAGCGATGGATCATCTCGATCCATGCCTTCACGAAGGTCACCGGGCCCGTGGGCAGCAGCATCTGCGCCTCGTGGATGTCGGCGTGTGCAGCGAACGGCGACGAGGTGCCGTAGCACCCCGGCCAGTCGGGACACCCCAGCCCCGAGTCCGTCAGGCGAGTGAAACCGCCGAACATGATCAGGTCGAGCGTGAGAAAGGTCGTCACCCAGGCCAGTTTGCGGTACTTGTTGGCGTCGCGGCGCAGCAGCACCCAGCCCAGCGGCAGCACGGCGATACACAGGCCGATGAAGCCCAGTTCCAGAAGGTAAAGCATCGGTATTACGTCAGTTCCGCATCAATTCTTCGTCGTATCCGGCGCGCCCTCGCGCACGGACTGTCTTGTGAGATCGCACGCCCCCCTTCAACCCGTACCCGACCACTTCAGCAGTCGCGACAGATCGCTTTTGATCTTGCCCGGGTCCGCGTTCTTGGGAAACGCCATCATCAGGTTGCCCAGCGGGTCGACCAGATAGATGTGATCGCGCAGGCCGGTGCCGTCCTGCGTCGGCAGCCACGAGGCGAGCGCGATCGGATCGGCACGCAGGCGGCGCGTATCTTCATAGGCGCCGTCGATCTGCTTCGATACCGGCGCGCCGTCCGTCACCAGCCAGAGCGTTTCCACGCGTGTGCGTTCGTTGCCCTGCAACACGCGGATCTGCCGCATATAGAAGAGCTTGCTCACGCAATTCTCGTCACAGGTGGCCGTGTCTGCGCTGATCATCAGCCACTTGCCGCGCAACGACGACAACGGGAGGTCTTCGCCCGTCTCGTCGTCGTGCACTACCAGCGCAGGCAGCGGACGCTGCGGCTCGATCAGCTTGCCGTAGGCGGACGTACCGCCCTGCGGCTTGAACACGTAATACATCAGATACGCCGCCACCGCCGGCGCCGCGCACACGGCGAACAGCAACACCAGCATGCGACGCGCGCGGCGTCGCTGCACCGGGTCGATGGCGGGGGTGCCGGTGCGTCCGGCGCTTGCATCGGCACTCATGTCGGTCCTCACGTCTGCACTCATCTTTGCCCTGTATCCCTATGCCGTCATGCCCGCTTGAAATCGTCGGTGGCCGTGGGCATCCGGCGTCCACGCCGATACGCCAGACGCAGTCCCAGCAGCGCCAGAATCAGCGACATGCCGAACCACTGCGCCATATAACCATAGTTGCGATCCGCGCCGGTCGCCGGCGCTGGCCAGTCGCGCAGCAGATGGTCGCCCGTGTCGTTCGTCTGCATGATGACGAACGGTTGCAGCGGTAGCGAGGTCTCGCGCGCGTAATCCGCCACATCGAGATTCTGACGAATCGACATTCCTGCCGCCGAGCCGCCATGTCCCAGTTCGAAGGCGCGCGACGGATCGGGCGCAGCAATGCCTTCGATGGTGACGTCTCCGGCCGGCGTGGCATACGGCATGATCGACGTGCGATCACGCAAGTCGCGCGGCAACCACCCGCGATTGACGAGCACCACGTGATCCGGCGACACCTGCAACGCCATCACCACGTAGAAACCGGGCAACTCGTTGCGCGGGCGGTTATCCAGATACACCACGCGGTTGCGCAGAAAACGCCCCGTCACACGTACGCGACGATGCGTGACGTCGTCTATCGCATACGTCTGCGCACCGAGCGCCACCACCGGCGCGTGTTCGGCCTGCTCGATCTGCGCCTGACGCGCCAGACGCATCTGCGCGCGCTGGTATTGCCACACGCCGAGCGCTGCGGTGAGCATCACGCCCAGCAGAATCAGCACCGCCGGCACCGGCCGCATACCGCGCAAAAGGGTTTTCAACACGTACGTTCCTTGTCCGACTGTCGTTCGATGAAGTGCAACGCCGGTGCGCCACACTGCATTGCAGCGTGCCAGCGCGGATGCGTTGCCCGATAATGACGAATTCCCGTCATCGGACAGATCATGCGCATCATCGTTGCCATCGCCTTCGTCCTGATTCTCGGCAGTCTGGCGTCCGCATTGTTTTTCATGATGCGGGACAAGGGCCGATCGAATCGCACCGTGCAGTCGCTGGCGGTGCGTGTCGGCCTGTCGGTGACGCTGTTCCTGCTCATCCTGTTCGCCAACTGGATGGGCTGGATTCACAGCACGGGCATACGATACTGAGTCCCGCGCCACGCTCCTGCGGCAAATCGCCGCACCCTATCCTCGCTTTCGCCCTTTCTCTCGCCGCCTTCCCGGGTTCTTGCCGCTTTCGGCCGGATTCCGCCGCTCGACGCTAGCAAGGCATCGCACAACGTCGCCACGTTCGGGGCATCCGGTCTCGTGCGACATAAGGCCGCATTGCGCCTACTTTGCGCCGATATCGCCCTGAAAGCCCCTACTGGCCTATTCGGCAATGTCTCCCGTTTCGGCACATCAACCGGCCGCCCGGCAATCCGTCAGACAACCGTCGCGGAAATACAAACGCCGCCGGAAACCGGCGGCGTCCCAGAGCGAGGTCGGTATCGACGTCAGAGCCAGTAGACCACGACGTACAACCCGAGCCACACCACGTCCACGAAGTGCCAGTACCATGCGGCGCCTTCGAAGCCGAAGTGATGATCCGGCGTGAAGTGCCCCTTCATCAGACGGATCAGCATCACGGAGAGCATGATCGCGCCCAGCATCACGTGGAACCCGTGGAAACCCGTGAGCAGGAAGAACGTCGAGCCATACACGCCCGAGGTCAGCTTCAGGTTCAGTTCGGTGTAGGCGTGGTGATATTCGTACGCCTGGAAGCCGAGGAAGACGAAGCCGAGCACGACGGTGGCGAACAGCCAGAAGATCGCGCTGCCACGATGGTTCGCACGCAACGCGTGGTGCGAGATCGTGAGCGTGACGCCCGAGGTCAGCAGCAGCGCCGTGTTGAGCGTCGGGATCGGCCACGGGCCCATCGTCTCGAACGCATCGACCACGCCCGCCGGACCGGCGTTCGGCCACACGGCGGTGAAGTCAGGCCACAGCAGCTTGTTATCGAGGTCGCCGAGCCACGGCATCGCCAGCGTGCGGGCGTAGAACAGCGCACCGAAGAACGCCGCGAAGAACATCACCTCGGAGAAGATGAACCAGCTCATGCCCCAGCGGTAGGACACGTCGATGCGTCGCCCATACAGACCGCCCTCCGACTCCGCGATGGAGTCGCCGAACCAGGCGCGCAGTACCCACAGCACCCACAGCAGGCCGAGCAACGCTGTCCACGGCGCCCACGATTGGCCGTTGACCCACGCGGCGGCCGAACCGAGCACCACCAGCAGGCCGACGCTGCAACTCACCGGATGGCGCGAGGGCGCCGGCACGAAGTAGTAAGGCGCCGTTTGGTGTTGACCACTCATTCTTATCTCTCCAGGCTTGGTTCTCTTTGTCTATGCCATTCACGTCGCGAGCCGAATGGCGAGCTTCGCCAACAGCACCAGCGCCACGACAAACAGGATGCCCCCGATCACCCCCGCCACAATCAGATGCACAGGGTTGAGCTGTGCCATGTCGCGATCGTGATCGCGCCCCTTGCGCACGCCGAAAAACGACCAGAACACCGCACCGATGGTCTGGACGAACGACAGCTTGCGCTGGGTCGCCTCCTTCAGGTCATCCATTGCCGCCCCTGCCTCCTCCTGTCGCTCCTGCGTTCACCTCGCCAACCTGCGAACCCGTCGGGGCGTCCGCGCGCTGATCGGCATCGTTCTTGCCGAGATCAAAAAAAGTATAGGACAGCGTGATCGTATTCACATCCTTGGGCAGCTTCGTGTCCACCACGAACACCACCGGAAACTCCTTGGCCTCGCCGGCCCTGAGCGTCTGCTGCGTGAAGCAGAAACACTCGATCTTCTTGAAGTAGCTCGCCGCCTGTGCAGGGGCGTAACTCGGAATCGCCTGCGCGCGAACTTCGTGCGACTGCTGATTCGCCACTTCGTACTCGATGGTCGCGATCTGCCCCGGGTGCACCGTCAGACTGCTCTTCGCCGGCTTGAAGCGCAGCGGTCCCTGCGCGTTGGCGTCGAACTCGACGGTAATCGTGCGGCTCTCGTCGACCTGCGAATTGCGCGCGCTGATTTCGGTCGTGCGATCGCCCAACTGGTTGATGCCCACGAGATCGCAGAACGCGCGGTAGAACGGCACCATCGCGTATCCGAAGCCGAACATCACCGCGACCAGCAGCAACAACTTGCTGAAGGTGCGCACGTTGATGCGTCGCAGGCCGCCCATTCAGATACCACCCAGAAGTTTGGTCTTGATCATCACACCGACGAAGAACACCAGCACCACCGAGCCGAGAATCAGCCCGGTGCGCAGGTTCCTCGCGCGCTGTTCAGGACTGAGCGCCATGATCAATGCACCTTCGGCGGCGTCTCGAACGTATGGAACGGCGCCGGACTCGGCACGGTCCATTCCAGTCCTTCTGCACCATCCCACGGCTTGGCTTCCGCCGCCTTGCCGCCGCGCCACGTCGGCAGCGCCACCCAGAACAGGAAGTACACCTGCATCAGGCCGAAGCCGAATGCGCCGATGGTGGCCAACTGGTTGAAGTCCGTGAACTGCGCCGGATAGTCGGCGTAGCGACGCGGCATGCCGGCCAGACCCAGGAAGTGCATCGGGAAGAACGTCACGTTGAACGTGATGAGCGAGCCCCAGAAGTGGAATTTGCCTCGCCACTCGTTGTACATGTGACCGGTCCACTTCGGTACCCAGTAATAGAACCCTGAGAACAACGCGAAGAGTGACCCGGCCACTAACACGTAGTGGAAGTGCGCCACCACGTAGTAAGTGCCGTGCATCTGAATGTCGAGCGGGGCGAGCGAGAGGATCAGCCCCGTGAAGCCGCCCATCGTGAACACGAAGAGGAAGCCGACGGAGAAGAGCATCGGCGTCTCGAACGTGAGCGCGCCCTTCCACATCGTGGCGACCCAGTTGAAGACCTTCACGCCCGTGGGCACCGAGATCAGCATCGTCGCGTACATGAAGAACAACTGGCCCGTGACCGGCATGCCCGTCACGAACATGTGGTGCGCCCACACCATGAACGACAGAATCGCGATCGATGCCGTGGCGTACACCATCGAGCTATAGCCGAACAGCGGCTTGCGCGAGAACGCCGGAATCACCTGCGACACGATCCCGAACGCCGGCAGAATCATGATGTACACCTCCGGGTGTCCGAAGAACCAGAAGATGTGCTGGTACATGACCGGGTCGCCGCCGCCCGCTGCGTTGAAGAACGACGTGCCGAAGTGGCGGTCGGTCAGCAGCATGGTGATCGCACCGGCGAGCACCGGCATCACGGCGATGAGCAGATAGGCGGTGATGAGCCACGTCCACACGAACATCGGCATCTTCATGAGCGTCATGCCCGGCGCGCGCATGTTCAGGATCGTGACGATGATGTTGATCGCGCCCATGATCGACGACGCGCCGAGAATGTGCGCACCGAAGATTGCCAGATCCTGGCCCGGTCCCATTTGCACCGACAGCGGTGCGTACATCGTCCAGCCGGCAGCCGTGGCGCCGCCCGGCACGAGGAACGACGAGATCAGCAGCAGGCCGCCGACCGGCAACAGCCAGAAGCTGAAGTTGTTCATGCGCGCAAACGCCATGTCCGACGCGCCGATCTGCAACGGGATCATCCAGTTCGCGAAGCCCACGAATGCCGGCATGATCGCACCGAAAATCATCACCAGCCCGTGCATCGTGGTGAGCTGGTTGAAGAACTCCGGACGAATGAACTGCAGGCCCGGTTCGAACAATTCCGCACGGATCATCAGCGCCATCACGCCGCCCGAGAGCAGCATGACGAACGAGAAGATCATGTACATCGTGCCGATGTCCTTGTGATTCGTCGCGAACAGCCAGCGACGCCATCCGTGCGGATGGTCGTGCGCGTGATCGTCGTGACCCGCCACGTGATCGTGAGCGATGGAACTCATACCCAATCTCCTTGCTTCGAACTGGTCGAACGACTTAGCTGTTCTTCGCTGCACTAACGGCAGCATCGGCGGCACCGGCCGCATTGGCCGACTTGTTGCCGCGCGCTTCGCGCACCTGCGCCGGCTGAATGACGTCGCCGGTCTTGTTGCTCCACGAATTGCGCTCGTACGTGATGACGGCCGCAAGCTCCACGTCATTCAGATGCGACCAGTTCGGCATCGCATTCTTGCCATGCAGCACGATGCTGATGTGGTCAGCCACCGGACCCGTCACGATCTTGCCGCCATCGAGCGCCGGGAACGCACCGCCGCCCTTGCCGTTCGGCTGGTGGCACACCGCGCAATTCGACGCGTAGACTTTCTGGCCGCGCTCCATCAATTCCTGCACGGTGTAGGTCTTGGTCGGATCGTCGGCCGACGCCGCCATCGCCTTCTTCTGCGTGTCGACCCACTTGTTGTAGTCGTCTTCCGAAACCACCTTCACGACGACCGGCATGAACGCGTGTTCCTTGCCGCACAGCTCCGTACAGAAGCCGCGATACTCACCGACCTTTTCCGCCTTGAACCACGTATCGCGCACGAAGCCCGGAATGGCGTCCTGCTTGATACCGAACGCCGGCACGTAGAACGAGTGAATGACGTCGTTGGCCGTGGTGATCAGACGCACCTTCTTGTTGACCGGCACGACCATCGGGTTGTCGACTTCCTGAAGATACGTGTTGCCCTTGGGCTCCGTGCCGTCGATCTGATTGCGCGGCGTGGAAAGCGTGGAGAGGAACTTGATGCCCTCGCCGTCGCCCTTCAGGTAGTCGTAGCCCCATTTCCACTGGTAGCCGGTCACCTTGATCGTGATGTCGGCGTTGGTGGTGTCTTTCATTGCGACGACGGTCTTCGTGGCGGGCAGCGCCATGAGAATCACGATGATGAACGGTACGACCGTCCAGATCACCTCGACCGTGGTGCTTTCATGGAAATTCGCGGGCTGATGGCCTTTGGATTTGCGGTGCTTGATGATCGAGTAGAACATCACGCCGAACACCGCGAGGAAGATCACCAGACAGATGATCAACATCATGGTGTGAAGGCTGTGAAGCTCTTCCGCGAGTTTCGTGACCGGCGGCTGGAAGTTGAGTTCGTTGACGGCCGGCCCCCCCGGCATATCCGTGACCGCCGCCAGTGCCGGAGCGCCGGCGAGCAGTGAGGCGCCCGCAAGGAAAGCCGCCAAGGCGTGTTTCGTTTTTTTCATAGCTTCCTTACCCAAAATTACCATCCAAATCCTCCCTGGCGGTCGCCCGAGATCGTCTCCATCTCTCTCAGGCCTGTTGGGCAAGACAACGGCGCAGCTCGCGCGCAAACGTTTCGCGGCGATGCGGCGCAAGATAGGCACCGACGGTGACCGAGCGGCTACCCGAGCGCAAGACAATGCGCGTACGCGGCGGCTTCTCGATGTCGATGCGCACCCAGCGGGGATTGAACTCGAATTGCGTCAACCTCTGTGCTGAACGTTGCTCGACCACAAGGCTCACGGGCGACAACCGAATGACCTCGTAATCTGTGGCATGCCGGGCATGAATGACGAACGCAACGCCCACCACGAGCAAGTCCAGGCCTGTGAACGGCAAGACCAACCACCCACCGCGCCACGCCGCAATCAAGGCAACACCCAATGAAACGGCGGCCAACGACAGGTAGAACAGGACAAACTGGCGCGGCGATGTCGCGCAGTTACGCTTGTGCGTCCATTCCTTCGTCACCGATCCGGCATCGGAAGAAGAGGCTGCGAGCATCGCCGTCACCCGTGGGGCATTTTGGGTCTTTCATGTCCGACGGCCGGGAACTTGATGCGTCCGGGCCGCGACAAACTGCCGCATTATAGAACGCGCATTCTCCAAGCGACAACATTGATACCGAGTATTTGGCGCGCCATAGCATCCTCCTGAACCCATTGATGCAAAAGGGAAATCCGGTAATTCCCCTAGCGAAAAATCCCAGCGGCCGGGCAACTACGGGATACTCCCTATGCGTCGCCGGTTTGACACATTGCAACACGACGGCACTCGTTGCGGTGTCCTGAATACCCTGATCGACAACTTCGGAAATCGATGCTCTGCACTCGCTCCCGACGTCTGCACTCGCATCGCATCGCCCATCCATCGCACGATGCACTTCGCTGCGATGCGGGATTCGTCCGATATCCATCAACAGTAGACGGTGCAGCAGAATTCGCGTGCGACGTTATGTCGCGCCCTGCGTTATCGGCGAGTTCGCTGCGTTGTCGTCGTGCAGACGTCATGCCAAGCATGCGATGACGTGCGATAGCGACAGCACGGCGACGCCTTGCACTCCGACTCAGCAACCGACGATGCGCGCGCTCATGAGACACATGCTACAAGCGAAACATGTTCCCTACATCGTCATGCCATGCAAGCCACGCGCCGTCTCCCTCCTCGCTCGTTTGCCGATGGCCTGAACGCGTTATCGGCAGCCGCCGATTTCGACACGCTGCGCACGTTGCTGCCTTCGCTGTGCGGCGCGTTGCGACAGCGCTACTTCTGCTATCGCGGTCAATTTCCGTTGCCGGACGGCACCACGTCGACGCCACGTCTCGCGAATCTTCCGCCGGCCTGGCAAACGCACTACGACGCGCAACACTTCGCCGCCATCGATCCGGCACTCGTCCTGGCCGCACGTCAACTGACGCCGGTGGAGTGGAAGCCGTCGATGTATGCGTCCCCCGAAACCCGGCGACTGCTCGATGAACAACGCAAGGCGGGATTGCGCTTCGGCGTGACGTATCCGGTCTACACGCCATCCGGCGCCTTGGGAACGTTGAGCCTGTCTTCGCCCTGGCGCACACCGTCGCTGCCGCTTGCCACGCCCACGCCGCTTTCGCGTCTGCGTCAGCCTCACGCGCATGCAACGACGCACGACTGCATGCAGACGTGGATGAAGCACGCCGGCGTCGCGCTGGCCACGCACGTCCACGAAGCGGTGTGGCGCCTCGTGCAACGCGAGGCCGCACGTCGCAGTGCGCCCGTCCTCACGCCGCGCGAGCGCGAGTGCCTGAGATGGGTGGCGCGAGGCAAGACGTCGTGGGAGATCGGACGCATTCTCACTCTCTCCGAGCACGGCGTCGTCTTCCATCTGCGCAGCGTCATGCGCAAGTTCGACGTATCGAGCCGACACCATGCCGCGAAGTTGGCCAGCGATTATGGGCTGCTCGACGACGACCTCGCCCCCGCATCCCGGCCCATCACTTGCGAGCCGCCAGATCGGCCAGCGTCTTGTAGCGTGTCAACGTGAACGTGTCGCTCGCCGCGTTCACAAAGGCCCCGCCGCCGAGACGTCCCACGGGACGCAGCGCGTGCAGATCCACATGGCAGGTGACGGGATCGAGCAGGGCATCGTCGACATGTGCCGCGACGACCGTACCGAGCACCACCCATCCCCCACCCGGCGCAGCACTGATCTCGATGATGTCGCGCACGCGGCATTCATACGCGACGGCGGCCTCCTTCACGCGCGGCGGACGCACACGCGAGGACGGCACCGGCGTTACCCCCGTCAGGTCGAACTCCGACTCCCCCGCCGGCAAGGGTGCCGCCGACAGATTGACCGCGTCGATACATGAAGTGCTGGCCACGTTCACGACGAACTCCGGCACCACTTCGATGTTGCGCAACGTGTCCTTTTTACGCTTCGGCGGCGGCGGCACGACTGGACAGAACAGCACGGTCATCGGCACACAGCACACGCCCATGAAGTAGGCATATGGGGCGAGATTCGATTGCCCCTGATCATCGACGGTACTCACCCACGCAATCGGGCGCGGCAGGATCGTGCTCATCATGAAGTTGTAAATGCTCGCTTCGTCGAGTGTCGACGGGTCCAGTTCCATCGGTTCTCCCTGTGTTCCTGCGTCTGGTTTCCTGCGTCTGCTTATGTCCGTGCCCCGTCGCTGCCTGCGGATGTTCGTGGCGCATCGGCAGACGTCATACCGGCCAGCCGCAGGACATCGTTCGCACACCCCCACGACAACGTGAAGCCACCGCCGCCATGACCGTAGTTGTGGAACAGCCCCGGATGCTGATCGTCACGCGCGACACGCGGCACATGACGCATCGGACGAAATCCGATACGCGCGTCGATCACCTGCAACGCCGCAACGCCCTCGCATAGCCCGGTGCAGCGACGCACGATGTCTTCGATCTGATGCGCCCCGATCACCGTGGACGTCAGCCCCGGATCGGCGGTACCGCCCAACACGATGTCGTCGCATCGCGGCACGATGTAGGTGGGTGCCGCAGGATCCGAGTCATCGATGAAGCATCCACGCACAGCATCGTCACGGCGGGCACGCAGGACGATGGCGCGCGACAACGATAAGGCGTCGTCACCGAACTGACGGCTGCCGTAGCCGCAGCAGTTCACGACGATGTCCGCCTCGCCGAGTTGCCTCGTCACATCGTCGACGCGACGCTGGACGTAATTGCCGCCCAGCTCGAGGAACATGTGCATCAGGTATCGAAGGTAAGTCCCCGTATCGGCCACCGGTACGTCCATCCGGTAAGCGCAGGCGAAGCGCGCCGGCACGTCGTCATCCGGCAACCGCTTGAGATCCCTCGCGCAATCGGCCCACCACGGCGCGCCGGCGTCGTGACGGAAATACTCGGTCAGCGATCGCATGCCGACGCCCGACGCCTTATCCGTCGACAGCCGCTGCATCGTCTCGTAGGTATGTCGAGCTCGGGCCAGATAGACAAGATCGGGCGCCTGGTAGAACGGATGCCAGATCGCGGCCGCTAACGCCGATGTCGTCTGCGCCGGGCCCTCCGCCGCGTGAATGGTGACGCGACACCCCGCGAGGGACATGGCGACGGCGGTCGTCAATCCGCTGACGCCCGCACCGACGACGATGACGTGCTCACGTCCGTCCGGCACGACGTGTCTCATGTGCGCTCCCTCGGGTCGTTGGCATGTCGTTCAGCAGGCGGACGCTCCGGCACCCGCGCGACGCCCCCCGTCACCGGCTGCGCGCTGACGCTGTCGAAGCCCTGCGGCGATTTCATCCCGCTCCCCGTGCCGAGCAACACGACACGTGCCCCGACCTTGATGCGCCCCGTTGCGAGGCACGCATGCAGCGCCGCATATCCCGCGGCGGTCGAGGGTTCGAACCATAGACCGAAGCGTTGCGCGAGCGAACGCGACGCCTCGACGATGCGGGCATCCTCCAGCGCGATGCATGCGCCACGTGTGACGCGCAACGCCTGCAGCGCCGCAAAGTGGTCTCTGGGACGACTCACCGACAGACTGTCCGCCACGGTATCGGGCGTCACGGCCGTCGGCGCTTCAGGCAGCGCACAAGTCTCATCGTTCTCCCGCCAGTCTTGCGAGATGCTGTTCGAGCTGCTGGCCTGCGCGGCCAGCAATCGCGGCACCGCGGACGTGATTCCCAACGCGTAGAGATCGAGAAAACCCGCAGCGATGCCGGACAGGATGTTGCCGTCACCCGTTGGCACGACGACCCAATCGGGGACGTGCCAGTCGAAAGCCTCGGCAATCTCGAACGCACAGGTTTTCTTGCCTTCTCGCGTGAACGGATTGAATCCGGTGTTGCGGCAACACACGCGAGCATCGGCGGCCAGCCGCTCGGCGACTTCCACGGCATCGTCGTAAGTGCCATCGACCTCAAGCAGCCGGGCGCCGTAAGCACGAATCTGTGCCAGTTTGACTCGCGGCGTATTGACCGGCACGACCACCGTCGCCTCCATGCCTTGCGACGCCGCGATGCACGCCAGCGAGGCCCCCGCGTTGCCGGTGGACGCCGTCACGGCTTGCGCGCACCCCGCCCGTCTCGCCACGGCGAGCACCAGTTCGGTGGCTCGATCCTTGAGCGAACCGCTTGGGTTTCGCGAGTCGTCCTTGACCCAGAGCCGAACCCCACCGCCGGCATGGCTGCTGCCACCTCTGCCCCCGTCATCCTCGCCGCAGTCGACCATCGGCGTTCCACCGACCCGCAAACGGCTTCCCCAACTCGCTTCGACCGGCAGGAGCGCGGCGTATCGCCACATCCCGTGCGTTTGACTCGCACGAAATGCGTCGACGATGTCGGCAGCAGAAATCGAGTCCGTATCCGTCTTGCGTTCCACGCGAAGGTTCTGCCCGCAGACTTCGCAGCGATAACGAATCGCTCCCCAGTCCTGCGGCGTGGCACATCGCACGCAGGCGTACCGATACGAGAACGGCGGCGTCACGCGAGACACCCCGGATTCAATAGATGCGCCATCACGGCGTTTTGGGCGTGGAGTCGATTCGCCGCCTGCTGGAACACCCATGACGATGCCCCCTCCACCACATCGTCGGACACCTCCTGCCCGCGATCCACCGGCATACAATGAAGATATCCGGCACCCGGTGCGGCAAGGCGCATCACGTCTGCATCGATGCACCAGTCTCGATGCCGCTCGAACGCATCACACATCGCGGCTTCGTCAACGGCGTCACCGTGACGTTTCGGCAAATGATCGAGACTGCACCACGACTTGGCATAGACGGCATGCGCATCGGCGACTCCATCGCGCAAATCATGTGTCACCCGAATACGGGCGCCAGTCTGCGCAGCAAATTGTTCCGCCGCCATCATCACCTGCGGGTCGAGCGCAAACGACGTGGGATGCGCCAGCGTCACATCCATGCCGGTTTTGACAGCCGCCAGCAACAGACTCTGCGGCACGGCTACGGGCTTATGCCAACTCCCCGAATAGGCCCAACTGATACACAGACGCCGCCCCGTCAGCCCCCCTAATTGCTCCCGTAACGTCATCGCGTCGGCAAGCGCCTGACATGGGTGAAAGCGATCGCACTCCATGTTGATGATCGGCACCTGACTCGATTCGGCAAAAGCTTCGAGATGTCGATGCGCTGCACCGTAGACCCATCCGGCGGGCGCGCCGTACATACGTATGGCTATCGCATCGCCGTATGACGACAACACGCGCGCCACGTCGGCCACCCGTTCCGTCGTGTACGGAATTTCCGCGTCCGGGAGCGCGGGCGTGTAGATGCCATTGTGCGGATCGAGCACGATGGCATTTCCGCCCAGTCTGGCCAACCCCGTCTGAAAGCTGCTGCGTGTGCGCAGCGACGCGTTGTAGAAGAGGAAGTAGATCGTCCTGTTCCGAAGCGCGCCCTCGGTATGCAGCGGATATCGACGCTTGAAAGCGAGCGCCGCGCCGATCAATGCGCGGTAGTCCGGCGCGCTCATCGTCAAATCGGGGGCAAGCCAATGGCAAGTCACACATCCCTCCTGATCGTTTGCATCGATACACTGGCGACGACGTCCCGCTCACGGCGCCGCCTCTCGTGCCGCGTTGCGTCGTCTGCGATGTCGTCTCGCCCGCGAGTGGGCGCTTTCCAAAGCGTGTCTCCAGGCGATATTCACGAGCATCGCGACGCGACGAAAGAACACGCCGCGTCCTCAAGGCGGCCGCCAGCGACTCGCGTGCTGCGCAAACCGTTCGGCACACGACAGTCCCAGGCGCTCGAACAGTCGTCGAGGCACCAGCGCCGCCTCCATCATCTGGACCCCGACCGCCAGCGGGTCGATGCTTTCGCGTAACACCTGATCGGCATCGGACGCGCTCAGCCCCACCTCGCACAAATGCGCTTGCCATGCTGGCAGCTCGGGCGAAAGAAAGGCCAACAACAACTCGGGGATCAGTTCGTCGAGCACCCTCCGTTCGTCACGAGATAGCGACGGCACCCACGCCTCGCCGAACCGCACGAACGCCGCCTGATGACGCATCTCATCTGCACCATGCTCAGCGAGCAACGTACGCACCGGGGGATAGATCGCGTTACCCGCACCGGCCTGACGCAACGTGCCGGTAATCAACGTCTCCGTCACCATGGCTGCGGCCACGAGGGCGACGCCACGATGCTTCCACGGCACCGCCTCACACAGCGCCAGCACCTGCATCACGCTCCGCGATGGCCGAAGCATGAGCGCGCAGCCCGTCGCGCGAAGCAACTGCACCCGAAACCGCGCCATCATCCAGGTGTGAAAACCTTCATCGGTATAGATCGCCAGCAAATCGTCGCGGCTTACGGACGCCATTCCCGGCACATCAAGCATCCGCTCGATGGCCCGGTTGACGATATGCAACTCGACACGTTCCGTCTTGTTCAGATAGTCCTCGAGACGCAACGCGCTCAGCCGCTGCCGCGTTGCCTGTCCTCGCTCACAGACCTTTGGATGCGTGGCGTAGGGCATGAGCGACACGTTGAAGAACAGATGCCCCGGCAGCAATGGCGGAAACGGCGCCTCGGCCGTAGCGCGCGTGACGGCCGCGACCTCCCGCCACGACCTGCGTGTCTCGTGCGCGCCGCCACGATCCGGAACATGGGGAGGCGCGTCCCTGTTGATCGGCATGTCAGTCATGGGGGCTGAGCGTCGCGACTGGCTTCGGTGAATGCTCCGCCAGCGATACGAGGCTCGCTCGCTCCGGACCGAGCCCCAGCCCTGCCAATGGCGCGCCGATGTGTCGTTCGATAAAGTCGATGAAGCTGTTCATCACGGCATCCACTTTCCCCTCACGCCCGAGGGTCAGCGACTGCTCGGTCAAACCCGGATAAATCAGGATGTCCGGCATGACGTCGCCGGAGACGACATCACGATGCAAACGCATCGGCACCCCCTGGTAGGCGGAGTGCAGGTAATGGGCCAGACAATCCACCTTGTTGAGGTAAACACAATCGACGGCATGCATCTTGATGACGTCTCTCAACTGCGCAAGATCCAGCATGCCGATACGACGCGGTCGACCGGTTCCTGTACCGTACTCACCGGTCAGCATTCGCAATGCGGTTCCCACGTCGAACGGATCATTCGAACGCAGCAGTTTGTCCGGAGAGAAGCGCGACGCCTCCTCGGACTTACCGGTCTTCGACTGCGAAGCGTCGTGACAGTACTGCGCCGAACGTTCCCCTCCAAGCTCCGACGGAAACGGCCCACGTCCCACGCGCGACATGATGGCTTTGGCCACACCGATGGTTCGCCGGTGGTACTTGGGCGAGAGATCTCCGCCGACATACGCGTAGGCCGGTACCGTATGACTCGACGTGACGAAGGGCTGACTGCCATCGACCACATCGAGCAGCACGGACTGCGCACCTTCGAACAACACCTTTGCTCCAGCCTTGACACGCGTCGTGAGCCACGCGCGGTCCGGTTCGACGTAAGCCCGCAGCTGTTTTGCCACGCCCGGCAAACCCAGCAGCAGGTCCGACATCTCGGCGACCCACGGCGACGTGCCGCCATCCGCATTGATCATGCGAGTGAATATTTCCCGCATCGCCACCACGGTATCCGCCTCGTTGCCCAGCAGGTCACCGAGCATCAGGTTGACGCGTGTGTCGTTGCGCACGCGCAAGGCGCGATCTGCATAGCAAGGTCCGATACCGTTTCCCGTCGTACCGATCGTCTCACTGCCACGCCGGTCCATCGCAATGTGATGTGGCTGCACCAGCGCTGCACGCGCACTGATTCGCAGACGCCCCTCGAGCGAGATGCCCATCTGCCGCAATTGCTCGATCTCATCGGCCAGCTTCCACGGATTGATAGCGCATCCCGACCCGATGTACAGCATGGCGTGCGGATGAAAGACCCCCGACGGGAGTTGCTTGAGCGCAATGCGCCCCTGCGGCGTATCGATGGTGTGTCCGGCGTTTGCCCCGCCGTTAAAGCGAGCGATCACGTCATACCCCGGGGCGAGGGTATCGATAATCTTCGCCTTGCCTTCATCGCCGTATTGCAGCCCGACGAGGACGTCGGCGAAGCCATCGGTGACAGGCGAATTCGAATCGCAGGAAGACGTGGAGGAGCAGGAAGGGGGAAGGAAAGCTGTGGTCATGCGCGTTGCAAATCAAAGTAAAAACGAGGAACAGGTGCCTGCCGGTCAGCGAGGCGTTCATAGACCCAACGCCCGACGGCGATATCGAGAATGCCGAGTCCAAAGGGTGAAAAGACAATGGGCCGATCACGGGTGGGCACTTCTCCTCCGCACAGCAGATGCGGCAGCGAGGTCGTGACGAAGCGCCGGTGCCCGGTGGCGACTTCCGTGAGATGCAGCGATGTCATCGCCCGCAGGCAGTGGTCGATGTCGTCGACGACGTTGCAGGACGCCTGCACGATCGACGGCGCGAGGTCGCGCAGCGACAAATGCAACACGACCGGGCAGTGCGAGAACCACTCGGGGTCGTGCAGATGGGGAGACGCCGCCGTGGTGGCGAACACGATCACGTCCGATTGCCGGATGGCATGCTCCAACGACGTTTCGATACGCGTTTCGAGACCGACCTGCGTTGCGATCCGGGTGGCAAGTGCTTGCGCGTACCCGGCATTCAGGTCGTGGACCACAACCTCTGCGATCGGCAGTTCGGCGAGCGGCAAACATGCGGCGACGTGACGTGCAATCACACCGGCGCCGATAAACGCCACACGGCGCTCGCGAGCCGCGTCGCCTCGCGTGAGACACCTCAGCGCGCTAACCGCGCTGGCGGCAGTGCGTGCCGCACTGATGATGCTCGCTTCCATACACGCCATCGGATAACCGGTGGCGACATCGTTAAGAATCAGCACAGCGGAAGCTCGCGGCACACCCCGTTCGATGTTCCCGGGGAAACTCGATATCCACTTGATGCCCGTGATCGCTTCGCTTTCATCGCCGTCGTCGCTCTTATCGCCTTGAATATGTGCAGGCAAGGCGATGATGCGGTTGCGCTGCGCCTGCGGGAATCGCAGAAACTGACTCTCCGGATTGACGGTGCGTCCGGCGTGGTGCGCGCGATACGCGGCTTCGACGGTAGCGAGGATGGCACGCTTGCCGTCGCGAACGGCTGCGTCGATCTGCTCACCCGTAAATACGCGAAATTGCGGTGTCGGAAGTGCGTTCATGACAGCGCGGGCGAAACCGTTTCAACGTCGTACGATGGCACGTCGGGTGACGCCGACGCCTTGTCGAATCCCTCGACACAGGAAGCTACCCAGTCCGGGTCGTAGATCGTGTCGAGGTATTTGTCTCCCATATCCGGTGCGATGGCCACGACCGTGTCGCTCGCGGCAATCTCTGCCGAAGACACCTGTACCGCGCGCAACACGCTGCCTGTGGACCCGCCGATAAGCAACCCGCGTTGTGCCAGCGTGCGGCACATCCGCACCGTGTCGGCCTCGGGGACATAGACGATCGCATCGGGAGATTCGGCGTCCGGCGGCTCACACAGCGGCGGACGGCAACTGGTGCCGAGACCGGGAATACGACGCAGCCCCGGCGAGCCACCGAAGGTGACCGAGCCTTGCGCATCCACGGCGACGACCCGGGTCGGCAAGCGATGCGCGCGTACGTAATGCAGACATCCCAGCAAGGTGCCCGTCGTGCCGGCGCCGACGAAAAGATGATCGACGTCGGGATATGCCGAGAAGATCTCCGGTGCCGTCCATCGAAAATGCGCTCGCCAATTGGCCGGATTCGCGTATTGATTGACCCAGACACAACGCGGGTCTCGCGCGACCTGCTCCCGAATCCATGCGATACGCGTCGCGAGATATCCGCCCTGTGCATCGCGGCGATCGACGCGTACGACGCGAGCCCCTGCGGCCTGCATGGTTCGCACCGCCTGTCGCGATGTATTCGGGTCGGTCACACAAGTAAAGCGATAGCCGCGATTGGCACATACCAACGCGAGCGCCACGCCGAGATTTCCCGACGACGATTCGAGAATGCAAGTGTCCGCACGAATCCGATGCGTCGCTTCGAGATCGTCGATCAATTGGAGCGCCGTCTTGAGCTTGATCGACCCCGCCGCGTTCAGCCCCTCCATCTTGAGAGACACCGATGCGGCGCAAAGACCTTCGATCGTGGTGAATACCGGGACCGTCGGGCGCAGGAACTCTGCATCGACACGCAGGTTCGGTAAGTCGCGCAGACGATCGCTTCGCGCAACTTCGATTGACTGTGGCACGGCCGACGTTTCGTGCTGATCACCCACTCCCCACCTCCCGAGAATTCGCCCAGCGGCGACACGATGACGCGGATGATGTGGATTGCGCAGACCTCGTGATGAGAGGCATCCCCCCTCGCATCGATACTGCATCGATACTGCATCGATACCGCATCGATACCGCATCGATCTCACATTCGTCCCGCGTTCATGCACGCCGTGAAGCCATATTTAAGCGAAGCAGCGGCGCGCGGAATACCTGCATGGTCGTGTAGGACGCAGGCTGCGGCTATGCGACGACAGGCATCGAACAGCCATGTCCAGCCGCCGTACAGCGGCTGACATGTGGGGAAAACGGGCAACAGGAAAGCCGACGTAGAAAAAGAAATCGGCGGAAATTCCGCCGATTTCGTCACCGTCATCCTTGCGACGACGGGGGTTCCGGGCGGCTGATGCGCGGCTTAGCGAGGCCTGCCGCCGCGACCGATGTCCTGAAGACGCACGACGGCATTACCGGCGGCATCGGTCTTTTCGGGAATCTTCCAGGCGTGGCCGTAGACCAGTTCAAACGTCAGCGCGATGGTGCCATCGCTGCCACGCTGACGCTCCAACGCCTCACGCAGCGCCGCAATTCGCGCCCGCCCGGTGAGGCCGTGGCGACGTTCCGGCTGGGGATTCACGCCCAGCAGCCGCACGTCACGCAGCAGTGTGTCGGGCGATTCGAACGTGAGCGTGAGCCGTTCCATGTCGGTCACCGGGGTATCGAATCCGCTCGCCACCATCATGTCGCCCAGATCGTGCATATCCGTGGGCTCAAGCGCATGCGCAACGTCATCGACTTCCGCCCACGCAGCACGCAACTCACGCAGCGTATCGGGACCGTAGGCCGAAAACATCAACAAACCATCGGTACTTAATACGCGGTGCCACTCGGGAATGACGCGATGCGGTTCGCGGTACCAGTGCAATGCGAGGTTCGACCAGACGAGATCAAACGAGCGTGAGGCAAACGGCAGCGCCGAGAAATCGGCCTGCACCACGCCGTAGGGTGGCGTACTGCGTAACAGGCGTCGCCAGCCGGTGGCCGCGCCCGCCGATGCGGCGGCCTTCGCCATGGCATAGGAGGCGTCCAGCCCTACGCGATACGCGTCGGGATAGCGCTCGCCGAAGTTCAACAGATCGCCGCCCGTGCCACAACCGGCATCCAGCACCCGCCGAGGCTTGAGCTTGATGTAATCGAGTCGGCTCGCCAGTCGCGACGCCACCTCGCGCATCAGGAAATCGGCGTCCTGCCAGTTCGGGGCGCGACGATCGAATGCGGTGCGCAAAAAGCGTGCGGAGAACGCGGGGGACGGGTTTTGGGGAGCGTCGGAAGGCTTCATGGGACAGGCGAAAAGGCGAGTCGGCAGTATACTCGCTGCTGTCGGAATGCATCGGACACGGCCAAACGGCCACCCCACGTGCCTCGATGCCATATGAACGCGACCGATGGGGTTCACGAGGCAGAGGGAATCATTCCCCGTCCGCCCGTCCTCCGGTCACCTCTCAGCCAAGCCCTTACGCTCACCGCCGTGCCCATGCCCCCTTTCCCCTTCATGACGCCAGCCAGGCTCGCGAGCGGATTGTTGCGCATCGCGCTACCGGATCACTGCGCCATTTGCCGGCGACGGGCGTCGAGGCAAATCTGCGAGGCGTGCGCGGTTGCCTTCGACGCTGCGCGTCCCGGTGCTTCGACGCGTTGCTACCGGTGCGCCATTGCATTGCCGCGGCCGACGTTGTGCCCGGAGGGAACGGCCGGGCTCGCCCCGGAAAATGCGACAATTTGTCGCACCCCGACCACCATCCTGTGCGGCCCTTGTCTGCGACACCCGCCAGCGTTCGATGCGACGCTGACGCTCGCAGACTACGTGCCACCGCTCGATACTTTGATGATTCGTCTGAAATACCGCGGTGCTCTGCCGTTAGCGCGCGAATTCGGCGAGCGCCTTGGCGACGTTCTGGCGAGCCACGATCACGGCGGCGAGGCGCCATTGTTGGTGCCCGTGCCACTGGCACCTTCCCGGCTCGCGTCGCGCGGGTTCAATCAGGCGTGGGAGCTCGCTCGTGTGGCCTCACGCCGGGCGCGTCTGTCTGCGAGTACGCAAATGCTGCACAGAGACCGTACGACTGCCGCTCAGCGACGGCTTTCCCGCGACGAACGGCGGCGCAATCTGCGTGACGTATTCGTCGCTGACGCGCGTGTTCACGCCCGCCGTATCGTCCTGATCGACGACGTCATGACCACCGGGGCGACCTGCGATGCCGCCGCGGCCGCCCTCAAGCGTGCAGGCGCAGCCCACGTCCTCGCCGCGGTCGTACTGCGCACGCCGCCCACTCATTAACTTGCCCAACGCTCATGTTCAACGTCGTTCTCGTCAGCCCCGAAATTCCGCCGAACACCGGCAACGTGATTCGCCTGTGCGCCAACACGGGCGCACGCCTGCACCTGATCGAGCCGCTCGGCTTTCCGCTCGACGACGCACGCATGCGCCGCGCGGGTCTCGACTATCACGAGTACGCAGAGATGAAGGTGCATCGGGACTGGGCCGCGTTTCTGGCGGCGGAGTCGCCCGATCCCACACGCATGTTCGCGTTGACCACGCGCGGTTCGCGTCCGTTCGGTCAGTTGTCGTTCGCACCCGGGGACTGGTTCGTCTTCGGCTCGGAGACGCGAGGCCTCGACCCGGCATTGCTCGACACTTTCGAAACGACACAGCGCGTGCGACTGCCGATGCGTCCCGGCAACCGCAGTCTCAACCTCTCGAATACGGTCGCCGTGGTGGTGTTCGAGGCATGGCGTCAGCAAGACTACGCCGGCGGGTCCTGACTCGCGAGTTCGCGTTGGTATGCCGCGTACATCGCCGCATCGAAACATACGAACTCCACGTGTTCGATGCCAGGGAAATGCGGTAGCGCGTCGCGCACGGTGAATACGGCAAGCGGCACGGCGAGCTCTGCCGGATAGCCATAAACGCCGCAGCTGATGGCCGGGAACGCGACACGTCGGCATCCATTCGCTGCGGCCAGACGCAGGCTCTCCCGGTAGCAACTGGCCAGCAATGCCGGCTCGTCATGCGCGCCGCCGTGCCAGACTGGGCCGACCGTGTGAATGACGAATTTGGCTTTCAGGCGAAATCCGGGCGTGATCTTCGCCTGCCCGGTGCGGCAACCCTGGAGTTTTCGGCAAGCTTCGAGGAGTTCTGGGCCAGCAGCCCGATGGATCGCACCTTCGACGCCGCCACCGCCGAGCAGCGATTCGTTCGCGGCGTTGACGATGGCATCGACCGTGGATTGCGTGATATCGCCCTGGGAGGCGTGAAGACGGACAACTTGCGACATGGGTAGGACTCCCTTGTTGCGAGTGTCGACGGCAGGACACCGTCGTCTGAGAAAGATCAGCCCTGAGTCGAGTCGTCCTCGCGCTCGGCGCGGGCATCGCGTCGCAGCAGCGCCTCGACGGCCGCGCGGGCAGGCAGCCCGTCGAACAGCGTCGCGCATACGGCATCGGTAATCGGCATCTCGACGCCATGGGCGCGCGCCAGATCGCGTACCGCACGGGCACATCTTACGCCCTCGGCAACGTGGCCCAGCGATGCGAGTACTTCGTCGAGCGACTTGCCCGACGCCAACTGCAACCCGACCGTCCGGTTACGCGACAGATCGCCGGTCGCCGTCAGAATCAGATCACCCAGACCGGCCAGACCCATGAACGTCTCAGGCTTGCCACCCAAGGCCACGCCCAGACGCGTCATCTCGGCCAGACCGCGCGTCACCAGCGCGGCACGCGCATTCAACCCGAGACCCAGGCCGTCGCTCACACCGGTGGCAATCGCCAGTACGTTCTTTACGGCGCCACCGACTTCGACGCCAACGAGATCGTCGCTCGAGTAGATGCGTAGCGCGCCGAAGTGACAGGCCGCAATCGTCAGATCGCACAGGGACGGTACGGCGCTCGCAATCGTCAATGCCGCAGGCAGACCCTGCGCCACTTCGCGCGCGAAGCTCGGCCCGGACAACGAACCGCCGGCCACCGCCGGGAAGACCTCGGCAACGATCTGATGCGGCAACAGGCCGGTATCCGCCTCGAAACCCTTGCAAAGCCAGATCAGGTTCTGCGGCGCATTGGGCGCCTGCGCCATGTGCCCTGCCAGCGCACGCAGACCCGCAACGGGTACGGCAGCCACACACAAGGCGTGCTCACCCGAGCCGTGCGCCATCGCCGTCGCGAAGTCGGATTCGAATCGCAGACGGGGGGACAACGGGGAGCCGGGGAGATAAGCGGAATTCTCGTGAGAGGCGGCCAATTGCGCCACGAGCGCAGCATCGCGCGCCCACAGGACAACGTCATGGCGTGCGGCCATGTGACTCGCCATCGCGGTGCCCCAGGCACCTGCGCCGAATACGGCAATCTTCATGACGGGGACCTCGACGCCATCGCCGGCTCGGAGCCGGCCACGGCGTCGATGAAGCGCAAGCGCTTAGTGAGTCTGAGCGGACGAGCCGTCGGGCATCACGATGCCCGGGGCCGGCGTCTCGCCGTTGGCGGCTTGTTGCTCGGCCAGTTGTGCCAGACGTTGCTCGTAGAGCGCCTGGAAATTCACTTCCGCCAGATGGATCGGCTGGAAGCCGGCACGGCTGATCGTGTCGGCCACGTTCGCACGCAGATACGGGTAGACGATCGTCGGGCAGGCAATGCCGATGAGCGGGTCGAGCTGCTCGACCGGCACGTTACGGATTTCAAAGATGCCCGCTTGCTTGCCTTCGACCAGGAAAGCGACCTTGTCCTTGATCTTGGCCGTCACGGTGGCGATCACGGCGACTTCGAAGATTTCTTCGGCCAGGCGCTCTGCCGCCACGTCCAACTGCACTTCAACGGTCGGCATCTCCTGCTCGAGGAAGATCGCGGGCGAATTCGGCTGCTCGAGCGACAGATCTTTCAGGTAAGCGCGCTGGATGCTGAAAAACGGCTGATTCTGGTCGGACATTTCGTTTCCTTGGAATGAAGACAGCCGCGCAGTCACGCGGCTGGGCGCCTATTTTGCAGGCGGTATCAGGCAGCTTGCAAGAGCGGCACGAGTCCACCGGCACGATCGAGCGCCGAAAGATCGTCGTAACCGCCAATATGACGCTCGTCGATGTAAATTTGCGGTACGGTGCGACGCCCCGTACGCGTCATCATTTCTTCGCGGCGGGCGGGTTCCTTGTCGATCAGGATCTTCTCGATTTCCTGAACCCCACGCTGGCGCAGCAGACGTTCCGCCATCTGGCAGTACGGGCACACTTGCGTGCTATACATCACGATCTTCGGCATGACTTGCAACTCCTGGATTACTTGACGACCGGCAGGCCGGCTTCCTGCCAGGCGGCGACACCGCCCTGGAGGCTGAACGACTCAGCATAACCAAGATTGCGAAGCAGCGTCTGAGCGCGCGCCGAACGCTGACCGCTCTTGCACACGATAAGTACCGGGGCAGCCTTATTCTTGATGATGCCCGCGACCTTTTGTTCGACGTCGTCGAGCGGCACGTTGCGCGCGGATGGCAGGTGGCCGGTGGCAAATTCTTCTGCCGTACGGACATCGAGCACCACGGCGCCCTTGCGGTTAATGAGCTGGGTCGCTTCCATGGTCGACAGACCGCGACCGCCGCGCTTGAATACCGGCCAGGCCAGCATGCCGCCCGAAACGAGGGCGATGGCGATCAGCGCAAGGTTGGTGTAATCGGCAAAGAACTTCACAAACCACCTGAAAATAATCAAAAGAATCCGATCATTATAAAATATTCCGTGATTGCGCCGACGGGTGTCGTTGCCAATCGTTGCGCCGGACGTCGGCTGCGGCTTTTTTCGAGCGCCGAACGTCTCCGGGAACGCCATGCCAAACCCTTACCGGGCCTGGCGGCGGCCGGTGCGACGACCCGCCCTCGCCCCCTGTCGGCTGCCCCCGCTTTCCTACTCTGACTGAAGTTTGCTCATGTACAAGCTCGTTCTTATCCGCCACGGCGAATCGACGTGGAACAAAGAAAACCGGTTCACCGGCTGGGTCGACGTCGACCTGACCGAAAAGGGCGTTGCCGAAGCCGCTCAGGCCGGCAAGCTGCTCTCCGACGCCGGTTTCAAATTCGATCTCGCCTACACCTCGGTGCTCAAGCGGGCCATCCGCACGCTGTGGCACGTGCAGGACGCCATGGACCAGATGTGGATCCCGGTGGTGCATAGCTGGCGTCTCAACGAGCGTCACTACGGTGCGCTCGCCGGCCTGAACAAGGCCGAGACGGCCGCGAAGTATGGCGACGATCAGGTCCACGTGTGGCGTCGCAGCTACGATACGCCGCCGCCCCCGCTGGCCGAGAACGACGAACGCAGTTCGTTCAACGACCCGCGCTACGCCAAGCTCAAGCGCGAAGAAATCCCGCTCACCGAGTGCCTGAAGGACACGGTGGCGCGCGTGCTGCCGCTGTGGAACGAGTCGATCGCGCCGGCCGTGCGCGCCGGCAAGCAAGTGCTCGTGGCCGCCCACGGCAACTCGCTGCGTGCGCTCATCAAGCACCTCGACAATATTTCGGACGACGATATCGCCGGCCTGAACATCCCGAACGGCACGCCGCTCGTGTATGAACTGGACGCCGAGCTGAAGCCGATCCGTCACTACTACCTCGGCGATCAGGAAAAGATTGCCGGCGCACTGGCCGCTGTCGCCGCGCAAGGCAAGTCGAAGTAAGCATCGTGCAAGGTCCGCGACGACGGCGCCCCGAGCGGGTCGTCGCACCTGACAGCCACGCCATCTTCCCGCCATCCACGTCGAGCGCCCCGGGAAACTCCCTATGCGTTGCCATGCCCGCCCCGCGCGGCGTAATACGCGGTAACACGCTCCCCACCCTGCCGGCGGCTTTCGCCTGAGACTTTCCGAAACCTCGCAAGCCGCGTCCCGACGGCCAATGCCGCGCACTATCGGGCGACGTTCGCCGAAATTCGCGTCACAACGTCGCATTGAATGGAACTTTTCGTAGAACCACTCAGGAAAACTACCTGTCGAATGGGCAATGTCCCGCCTGCGGGCAAACGGTTATACTTCGCCAAAGTGCGCGCGCCCATTGGGGTGCGCCCCAAAATTCCGGGAAATTCCACGCCTATATGCGCCAAACCCTCAAACACATCGGCCTGATCGTGCTGGGCCTTGCGACCGGTGCGGCAGCCACCCTCGCGTTCTCTCAGGCTTCCGCACAAAGCGCTACCACACCGTTGCCGCTCGAACAGCTTCGTCTGCTCGCCGAAGTGTTCGGTCAGATCAAGCGCGAATACGTGCAGCCGGTCGACGACAAGAAGTTGCTGACCGCAGCCATCAAGGGCATGGTGTCGAGCCTCGATCCGCACTCGTCGTACCTCGACAAGGACGAATACAAGGAACTGCAGGAGCAGACGCGCGGCCGCTTCGCAGGTCTCGGCATCGAGATCTCGCAGGAAGACGGTCTCGTGAAGGTGATCTCCCCCATCGAAGACAGCCCGGCGTTCAAGGCCGGCCTGAAGCCGGGCGACCTGATCACCCGCATCGACGACAAGCCCGTACGCGGCATGACGCTCGACCAGGCGGTCAAGCGCATGCGTGGCGCCCCGGGCAGCAAGGTCACGCTGACGATCTTCCGCAAGTCGGAAGAACGCACGTTCCCGGTCTCCATCGTGCGTGCCGAGATTCGCGTGCAGAGCATCAAGGGCAAGATCCTGGAACCGGGTATCGGCTACGTCCGTATCACGAGCTTCCAGGAACGCACCGTGCCGGATCTGGCCAAGAAGCTCCAGGAACTGGCCAAGGACCAGCCGCTCAAGGGGCTGATCCTCGACCTGCGTAACAACGGCGGCGGCATTCTCCAGTCGGCCGTCGGCGTGTCCGCCGCGTTCCTGAAGGAAGGCGCCGTGGTCGTGTCGACCAACGGTCAGATCGAAGACGCCAAGAAAACGTACGATGCCACCTTCGACAACTACCGTCTGTCGGCCAGCCCGGAAGATCCGCTCAAGGGTGAAGCGCCGTTCTGGAAGACGGTGCCGATGGTCGTGCTGGTGAACGCTTACTCGGCGTCGGCTTCGGAAATCGTGGCAGGCGCACTGCAAGACTCGAAGCGCGCCACGATCATGGGCAAGACGACGTTCGGCAAGGGCTCGGTGCAGACCGTGCGCCAACTGTCGCCGGATACCGCGCTGCGTCTGACCACGGCGTACTACTACACGCCGAGCGGCCGCTCGATCCAGTCCATCGGTATCAAGCCGGACGTGCCGGTCGACCAGAATCCGAAGGGCGATCCGGACGACGTGCTGGTGACGCGCGAAATCGATTATCAGAACCACCTGCACAACACGCAAACGCCTGACGAGCAGAAGGAAATCGACGCCCGCGAAGCCCGCCGCCTGGAAGAACTGCGCCGCCTCGAAGAAGAGAACGCGAAGAAGACGCCGGAAGAGCGCAAGAAGGAACGCGAAGAACGCCTGCCGGATCTGGGCAGCGCCGACGACTTCATGCTCCAGCAGGCGGTGCACCAGATCAAGGGCGAGCCGGTCCAGCGCACGAAGTCGCGTCTGGAAGCGAACGCCGGCCCGCTGCCGAAGGACGCTTCCAAGGCCGCAACGCCCGCCGCTGGCGCCAAGACGGATCCGAAGACGGACACCGTCGTACCGGCCAAGCCGACGGACAAGAAGTAAGCATCCGCTTTACACTACAAACCGTGCCCGCGAAAGCCGGCACGGTTTTTTTATCCCTTTGCGTGTTGCGATGAACGACGATCAGTTGCTGCGTTACTCCCGCCATATCCTGCTCGACGAACTCGGTATCGAGGGACAGGAGCGTCTGCTCGCCGCGCATGCGGTCATCGTCGGCGCCGGCGGTCTCGGCTCACCGGCAGCGCTTTATCTGGCGGCGTCCGGCGTCGGACGCCTCACGCTGATCGATGACGATGTCGTCGATCTGACCAACCTGCAACGCCAGATCCTTCACGACACCCAAAGTGTGGGCCAGCCCAAGGTGGAATCCGGGCGGGCGCGCATTGCACAGATCAATCCGGGCGTGGTTGTCGACGTCATCAACGAGCGTGTGGACGAAGCCCGGCTCACGGCGATCGCGCGCGACGCCACGGTTGTGCTCGACGGCTCGGATAACTTCGCCACACGTCACGCGGTCAATCGTGCCTGCGTGGCGGCTGGCGTGCCGCTCGTCTCCGGCGCCGCCCTGCGCTTCGACGGACAGATCAGCGTGTTCGACGTGCGTAACGACGCGTCGCCCTGCTATGAATGCATCTTCCCCGCCGACGAGCCGTTCCCCGAACAGGCATGCGCCACGATGGGCGTTCTGGCACCGCTCGTGGGCATCATCGGCAGCATGCAGGCCGCCGAGGCGATCAAGCTGATTACCGGCGTCGGCACGCCGCTCGTGGGGCGTCTCCAGATGCTCGACGGGCGCAAGATGAGTTGGCACACCATGCACTGTGCCCGCAATCCGGAGTGCAAAGTCTGCGGACAGCGCCACTGACGGCATGGGAAATGGCCGACGATGCGCTCGGCAGCCCCCCAAATTTCGATCACAAAAAAAGCGGACGGCCCTGTAAAGGACCGTCCGCTTCTCGTTTCGCGTAACGCGAAAGCCAGCTTTCCGCTTCTCGGTCAGGCCACCGCCAAACGGGCCAGCGCCGCCTGCATTTCTTCCGGTTCGGTCGCCGCGAGCAGCTCCTGCACCGGGCGCTCCAGATCCGGCAGGTGCGCCCGCAGGATCTCCTGCTTGACCTGAAGCAACTGGCTCGGGTGCATCGAAAACTCGCGCAGCCCCATGCCGAGCAGCAGACGGGTCGCCGTCGGATCCCCCGCCATCTCTCCGCAAACCGCGACCGGCACACCGAATGCGTGCGCCTCGCGAATCGTCATGGCGATCAGACGAAGGACCGCCGGATGCAGCGGGTCGTACAGATGCGCCACAGCGTTATCCGCACGATCGATCGCCAGCGTGTACTGGATCAGGTCGTTCGTGCCGATGGACAGGAAGTCGAGCCGTTTGAGGAACATCGGCACCGTGAGCGCAGCGGCGGGCACTTCGATCATCGCCCCAAGCTTGACGTTCGGGTCGTAGAGCAGACCCGCAGCATCGAGCTGCGCCTTGGCCTCACGCACGAGTTCGAGCGTCTGATCGATTTCCTGCGCATGCGCGATCATCGGGAACAGAATCTGCACCTTGCCGAACGCCGACGCCCGCAGAATCGCCCGCAGTTGCGTCAGGAACATACGCGGCTCGGACAGGCTCCAGCGAATAGCACGCAGTCCCAACGCCGGATTCGGCGCGGTCTCGTACGTCTCGTGACTGTCGAGCGGCTTGTCAGCCCCCACGTCGATGGTCCGGATTGTGAGCGGCAAGCCCTGCATCGATTCGACCGCGCGCTTGTAGGCCTCGAACTGGGCCTCTTCCTCGGGCGCTTCCTCCTCGTTCATGAAGAGGAATTCCGTGCGGAACAGCCCCACGCCGACAGCACCGGCCGCCACCGCGGTCTTGGCGTCTTCCGGCAGTTCGATGTTGGCGAGCAACTCGATGTGCGTACCGTCAATGGTCTGCGCAGGCGAATGCTTCAGGCGCTGCAAACGACGCTCTTCCAGCGCACGCTCGCTTTGCCGGTAGCTGTACTCTTCGAGCACGATCGGCGCGGGATCGACGATGACGATGCCGTGATCGCCGTCGATGATGATCACGTCGTCCTGCTTGATGAGCAGGCTGGCCTGCGCGACGCCGACCGCCGCCGGAATACCCAGGCTGCGGGCGACAATGGCCGTGTGCGACGTCTTGCCGCCGAGGTCCGTGACGAAGCCCTTGAACGTCTGCGACTTGAATTGCAGCATGTCGGCGGGCGCGATGTCGCGGGCCACGACGATCATGTCGTCGCGCGGCGTCTCGTCCACCACATGGCGGATACCGGGGGCACCGGCGAGCGCCTTGAGCACGCGCTCGGTCACCTGTTCGATGTCCGCACGGCGCTCGCGCAGGTATTCGTCTTCGATGTCTTCGAAACGCGCAACGAGAACGTCGAGCTGCGTCGTGAGCGCCCATTCCGCGTTGTAGCGACGCTCGCGAATGAGCTTGACCACGGCATCGACGAGCAGCGTGTCGTTGAGGATCAGGGAGTGAACGTCGAGAAACGCGCCCATCTCGCCCGGGGCGTCGTCCGGCAACTCCGCTTTGAGCGTGTCGAGTTCTTGCTGGACGGTTGCCTGGGCGCTTTCGAAGCGCGCGACCTCATCGTCGATCTGGCTGGGATCGAGCAGATAGTGCGGGACATCGAGCGTGGCGGGCGCGAGCAGATACGCGCGTCCGATCGCGATGCCCCGGGAAACGGGAATGCCGTGCAGGGTGAAAGACAAGGAAGTCTCCCCAGTTCAGAGGCGGGTGATTCGACCGAAATCTGTGTGTTCTGTCTTCGGCGACAGTGCGCGGGGGTGCGGCGAAAACACGGCCGGGCGTTACTCTCCTTCGCCGAACTTGTTCGCGATCAGGTCGAGAATTTCCTGCATGGCCTGCGCTTCGTCCGAGCCTTCGGTCTCGACTTCGACCTTCGAGCCGATCCCCGCCGCCAGCATCATGACGCCCATGATGCTCTTCGCATTGATACGCCGACCGTTACGGGTCAGCCAGACCTCACTCTGAAATTTCGCCGCCAGTTGCGTCAGCTTTGCGGATGCCCGGGCGTGCAAGCCCAATTTATTTACGATCGTCGTTTCTTGTCGAAGCATGTTTCAGTGTGACGTAGTGTGTGTGGCCGGCGCACCCGCGCCGACTTCCAGAATACCTTTAGATCCGCCCGAAAGCACCTTCTCCGCCAGCGTGTCGAGCGGCACCGAGCGATAGCACACCGCCTTGATGAGCATCGACAGGTTCACCCCTGCGAGCACACGCACTTTCGGTCCTACCAGTTGCGCCGCCACGTTCGACGGCGTCGCCCCGAACAGATCGGTCAGGACCAGCACGCCGTTCTCTTCGCGCAGTTGCGCGAGGCGTTCTTTGGCGACGTCTACGAGCGCCGCGGTGTCCTGGTCAGGGACAACGTCGATCGCGCTGATGCGCGACGGACAACCGCCGTAGATATGCGAAACGCACTCGCGAAGTGCCGAAGCCAGCGGTGCGTGGGCAATGATCAGAATTCCAGCCATGATGCTAGGCGCGCCGGGCGCCGCGAGTGTTCGGGATACAAACACAACGACGAACGCGAACCTGTCGATTTTGGGATTCTTATTTTAGCAGGCGCGCCAAAATCCCGAATTAATCCTGAAATTTCATCAGGTTAGGGGCCGCTACCAACGGGATTACCGCCGCGCGACCCCAATGTCCGTCAGACGGCCAGTTCCAGCGCGTCGATGAACATCTTCGGCACGTCGAAACCGGTTTGATCCGTGATTTCCTGGAAGCACGTCGGACTCGTGACGTTCACTTCCGTAAGGTAATCGCCAATCACGTCCAACCCCACAAGCAGCAAGCCGCGTTGCCAGAGGACCGGCGCCAGCGACTCTGCGATCTCACGATCGCGCGCCGACAGATCGCGCGCCTCGCCGAGGCCACCTGCTGCGAGGTTGCCGCGCACTTCGTTGCCCTGCGGGATACGCGCGAGCGAATGCGGCACCACTTTGCCGCCGATCACGAGCACGCGCTTGTCACCCAGCTTGATGTCGGGAATGAAGCGTTGCGCCATCACCGAACGGGCGCCGTTCTCGCCGAGCATCTCGATGACGGCGCCGAGGTTGCGGCCGTCCGGGCCGATGCGGAACACGCCCGTACCGCCCATGCCGTCGAGCGGCTTGTAGATCACGTCGCCATGTTCGGCGTGGAAGGCGCGCAGACGCCCTGCATCGCGCGTCACCAGCGTCGGCGCCACGAACTGCCGGAATTCGGCGATCGCCAGCTTTTCGGAATGGTCACGAATCGCGCTCGGTTTGTTGAACACGCGCGCGCCGGCACGTTCAGCGATCTCCAGCAGCCACGTGGAGTTGATGTACTCCATGTCGAACGGCGGGTCCTTGCGCATGAGCACGGCGTCGAATTCGGTCAGCGCGGCAACGCGCGTCTCCACGACTTCGTACCAGGCGTCGGCATCGCCCGTCAGACGAATTTCCTTCACACGCGCATCGACCGTCGCGCCTTGCCACGCCATCTCGTGCGGCTCGCATGCAAAGATGCGGTGCCCGCGACGCGCACCTTCGCGCATCATCGAGAACGTGGTGTCCTTGTAGATCTTGAATTGGTCGAGCGGGTCGGCGATAAAGAGAATCTGCATCGATCGGCGGGAGTCTTGGGGGTTCGGATGCACACACCGCAAGCTGCGGCGACAGGCATCTATTCTAGCCGAGCCGTCGTTTTGTCGCTGCGCAGTGCGTCGACGCGCAAATCACGTCCGGCCGGCGTTTACGGCCGTCGTCGCCCCCCGTTGCCACCCACCGACCACACCCTGCCCGCCCAATCCGAGCAACAGCGACGCATCGCGCACCGGATCCAGGCGCGCGCGCATGAGCGACAGGTGTGTCTTGAGCGTCTGGACGCCGATGGCGCACGCCTCGCGCGTTTGCGTGCGCGACTGGCCCGCGAGCAGGCGCATGGCAATCTCCCGCTGCACAGGCGTGAGCGCTGTCTCCCATAGCCGCTGCAGCAATCGGACGGCCGGCGGTACGGCAAGATGTAGCGCGATGCGCACGCGTTCGGTCGCACTGCCCCCCATCCCGCACAAATGGGTGGCGTGCAGATGCAGCGTTCCCCCTGGCACCGGCACCGAGGCGCACACCTGCGCGCCGGCTGGCGGGGCGTCGCACGGGTGGAGCATGAGCTCGTCGGCCAGACGCTGGCATGCCTGCACCACGACGCAGGCATCGGGCCATGCACGCCCCGGCACGAGACGCCAGACCCGGCGCATGAGTGCCAGTGCCGCAGGATCGGCCCACTCCGGCTGGCGGCGATGCCAGACCAGCGTGCCCGTGATGTCGGCCCCGATGGCGTCGGACACTTCCGGACCGGGGTCCGGTACGGCGGACGTCATCGCGGCATGCGGTGGAAATGTTGGAAATGTTGGGAATGGCGCACGCTCCGGCACCGTAGCGAACCCGGCGGCGGCCGTCTCGAACGCGGCGATTTCTCGCGACGTGAATCGCGGATGCTCACGCCGCCTCGACACCAGCAGCCGCAATGCTCCGATGGGGGCGACATCCTGGTACGGCGGCGGCGTGTCCGGGATACGTTGTGCAGGCAGCAGACAGACGTCGAGCAAATCGCCGTCTGGCAGGCACGCGGCCAGCGCCGCCGGACGCGGCAATAAGGCCGCCCCGGCCTCTCCGGCCCCCACGGCGCCCGCCCGGCCCTGGCGCTGGTGAGTGGACATCACTCGCCCCTGCGGGAGCGCGTGTTGCAGTTCGGCCACAGACGGCATGGTCCACCCGCTGGCCGCCAACCGCTCGCACGCGGCCAGCGGCGCCTGCGGGGCGTACCAGCAGGTGGCATCCGTCGATCCGTCCTCACTCACGGCGGAGGTGCCCTCCTGCGCATGGCACCAGAGCGCCGCCACGCCGTCGGCATCGAGCCAAAGACGCAGCGTTTCCAGCCACAGCGGCAGATAGCCGATGACAGGCATCGGCAATTGATGGATTTGACGAAGGCGTGTGCGCAAGTCGCCCTGCATTCGCAAGTCGCTCCTGGCCAAAGGCAATTTCGAGGAAATTTCTTATTCCACTTCAACACTGACGGACATCCCCCGTTCGGGGGATGTCGAGGGCGTCGATCGGTCGCATCATCGCTTCATCGCTGATGCGAACCGGACGACGGACCGGCACAGTACACCGATCCGAAGCGTGAAGGGGATGCGCAGGGAGCCAGTTTGCGGGGGGGACCGCCCAGGAAAGCCCCGATTTCCGACCGTTGCATGAGGCGGCCGGTAAATGTGACGCCCGGCTAGTCGGGGGGCCAGCCGGGCGTCTTTTTCTTTTCGCCTCTCGGGACGAGACGCGCACGAGGCATCCGCCACGCGGACACAGCCTCGCATCAAATTCAGAAACTTCTCAAAGAGACGCCGAAACCGAAAGAGCGCGGCCAGTTGTCACTCGCCGCGCCCGGTTCAATGCGTCATGACGCTATCGAGCCATGACGCCATCACGCGATCAGTAGGTTTCCGGGTCCGGATCGGTGCGTTCAAGTTCGACCGACGCCGCCAGCAGCGCGAGACGCGCCACCACGCCATACATATAGAAGCGGTTCGGCGGCGCGGCACCAGGCTTGGCGTGCACGTCGGGCAGCGCCGTGTGCTCGAACGCGAGCGGCACGAAGTGCATGCCGGGGGCGTTCAGGTTCTCGTCGGTACCGCGTCCGGTGTGCACACGATAAAAGCCACCGACCACATAGCGATCGATCATGTAGACGACGGGTTCGGCCACGGCTTCGTTGATGCGCTCGAACGTGTAGACCCCTTCCTGCACGATGAAATCGTGCATTTCGAGGCCCTCCTTCACCACGCTCATCTTGGTGCGCTCGCGGCGGTTCAGGTTTTTGATCTCAGCGGCGTCGTGCACCATCATCACGCCCATGCCATAGGTGCCGGCATCGGCCTTGATCACGACGAACGGCTTCTCGGTGATGCCGTACTCGCGATACTTCTTGTTGATCTTCTTGAGCACCGCATCGACCGTATCGGCAAGCTTCTCCTCACCGACCCCCTCGTCGAAGTCGATCCCTTCGCACTTCGCGAAGTACGGATTGAGCATCCATTGGTCGACGTCGATCATCTTGGCGAACTTCTTGACGATGTCGTCGTACGCCGAGAAGTGCTGGCTCTTGCGACGCATCGCCCAGCCCGCGTGCAGCGGCGGCAGCAGATATTGCTCGTGCAGCCCCTCGAGAATCGGCGGGATGCCGGCCGACAGGTCGTTATTGAGCAGAATCGAGCACGGATCGAAGTTCTTGAGCCCCAGACGGCGCGGCGTGCGTTCCAGCGGCTCGATGACGACGTGCTGACCGTCTGGCAACTCGATGGTCGTCGGCTCGGTAATGTCGTCCGACAGACTGCCCAGACGCACATTCAGCCCGGCGTGACGCATGATCGTCGACAGACGCGCGATGTTCTGCAAATAGAACGAGTTACGCGTATGTCGTTCGGGAATCAGCAGCAGATTCTTCGCGTCGGGGCAAATCTTCTCGATCGCGGCCATTGCGGCCTGCACGGCGAGCGGCAGCACCTCGGGCGCGAGATTGTTGAAGCCACCGGGGAAGAGATTGGTGTCGACGGGAGCGAGCTTGAAGCCGGCATTTCGCAGGTCGACCGAGCAGTAGAACGGTGGCGTGTGCTCCTGCCACTCGAGCCGGAACCAGCGCTCGATGGCGGGCGTCGCATCGAGAATCTTCTTTTCCAGGTCGAGCAAGGGGCCTTTCAGGGCCGTGACGAGATGCGGAACCATGCTTCTCTCATATCCAGATGGAATATCGATTGTAGAGCATCCGCCAGACGCCCCCGCCGTTTGCCATGCCCCTGGAAGGGGCACCGGCCGGGGAGGTCCGATGCAATGCTGCGATGAGAGGAGATGGGGGCGGGATCGCGAATCACAAGCGCGGAAGGTGTGGAAAGCGGGGAAGCCCCCGCACCGCCATCACGTGCGCAAAAACCGCAGACAAAAAAACGGGCACCCCAACGGGTGCCCGCGCAATGCCGGTGACGGCTGTCCGACCGGCCACCAGCGACTCCTTCTTGTCGCCCCGGCCGAAACCGGGGCAAAGCCTGACTGACCGACGATTGCCGTCGATAAGCGGTGGTCCGTCGTCTTAGTTGTGGTACGCCGATTCGCCGTGCGAGGTGATGTCCAGACCTTCGCGTTCTTCGTCTTCCGGCACACGCAGACCCAGCACGATGTCGGCGATCTTGAAGGCGATGAAGGCCACGACACCCGACCACACGAGCGTGGTCACCACGCCCTGGAACTGAATCCAGACCTGACCGGCAATCGAGTAATCCGGTGCCACGGCGTTGGCGACGTAGTCGTAGATCCCCGTGCCGCCGAGCGACGGTGCTGCGAACACGCCCGTCAGAATCGCGCCGAGCATGCCGCCCACACCGTGCACGCCGAACACGTCGAGTGCATCGTCCGCCTTGAGCAGGCGCTTCAGACCGTTCACGCCCCACAGGCAGATCACACCGGCGAGCAGACCGAGCACGATCGAGCCCATCGGACCGACGAAACCGGCTGCCGGGGTCACGGCCACCAGACCGGCCACCGCGCCCGATGCGCCACCGAGCATCGACGGCTTGCCCTTGCCGATCCACTCACCGGCCGTCCACGACAGCGTGGCAGCGGCCGTCGCGAGCAGCGTGTTGACGAAGGCGAGTGCTGCGCCGCCGTTGGCTTCCAGACCCGAGCCGGCGTTGAAGCCGAACCAGCCGAACCAGAGCAGTGAGGCGCCGATCATCGTCATGGTGAGCGAGTGCGGCTTGAACGCTTCCTTGCCGAAGCCAACGCGCTTGCCAACCATGTACGAACCCACGAGACCTGCGATAGCGGCGTTGATGTGAACCACCGTGCCGCCTGCGTAGTCGAGCGCGCCCTTCTGGAACAACCAGCCGGCATGTGCGGTGGCAGCGTCAGCGGCGGCCGCGTCGGTGTAGGCATCCGGGCCCGCCCAGAACCAGACCATGTGCGCCATCGGCAGGTACGAGAACGTGAACCAGATGACGGTGAAGAGCAGCACGGCCGAGAACTTGGCGCGTTCGGCGAAGGCACCGACGATCAGCGCGCAGGTAATCGCGGCGAACGCTGCCTGGAAGGCCATGTAGGCGTACTCCGGCACGTTCACGCCCTTGCTGAAGGTGGCCGCCACCGAATCCGGTGTCATGCCCTTCAGGAACAGGCGATCGAAGCCACCGAAGAACGCCCCGCCCTCGGTGAACGCGATGCTATAGCCGTAGATCGCCCACAGCACGACCACGAGCGAGAAGATGATGAAACACTGCATCAGCACGGAAAGCATGTTCTTCGAGCGAACGAGACCGCCGTAGAACAGGCCCAGGCCGGGCAGCGTCATGAGAATCACAAGTGCGGTACAGGTCAGCAGCCACGCGGTGTCGCCCTTGTTCGCGGGGACAGGGGTCGCGGCGGCCGGCGCGGCCGGTGCAGCGGCCTGAGCGGCAGACGCCGGTGCGGCAGCGGGTGCAGCGGCGGCGGCCGCAGGCGCAGACGCTTCCGAAGCGGCGGCAGGCGCCGAGGCGTCCTGCGCGAACGCCGCGGTCGAGCCGAGGCCCATGGTGCCCGCAACGCCAGCAAAGGCGGCGGCGAGCAGGAGTTTGGCAAGCAGTTTTTTCATGATTGTTGTCTCTTGTTTAGGACCTTTACAGCGCGTCTTCGCCGGTCTCTCCAGTGCGGATACGGACCACGTGCTCGACGTTGGACACGAAAATCTTGCCGTCCCCGATCTTGCCGGTGCGGGCCGCCTGCTCGATGGCGTCGATCGCCTGATCGAGCAGCGCGTCGCCGATTACCGCCTCGATCTTTACCTTCGGCAGAAAGTCGACGACATATTCTGCACCCCGATACAGCTCGGTATGGCCTTTCTGGCGGCCGAAGCCCTTGACTTCGGTCACCGTAATGCCCGCCACGCCGATGTTCGAGAGCGCTTCACGCACCTCGTCGAGCTTGAAGGGTTTCACAATTGCGGTAATCAGCTTCATGATGAGTCGCTCCTTAGAATGTCTTCGACAACCCTACGACCACGGTAGCTTTGGAGAGCACTTTGCCGGAGTTCGCGGCGGTGTAGTACTTCTCGTCGGCATTCGTATCGACGTAGGAGACCGACACGGTGAAGTTCTTGCCCAGGTCTTTCGACAGGCCGATCTTCCAGTCGGTATAGCTTGCTGCACCGAAGTTATGCACCCACTGGTGACCCACGTGGCCCACGGCCGACAGGCCCCAGAAGCCGATGTCGTAGGTCCCCGTCAGATCGAGGTAGCCACTGTTGGTCGTGTCCTGACCGTCCGGGCTCACCAGACCGAACAGACGGGTCAGTGCGTGCGAATACTTCAGCGTGATGGTTTTCCAACCCACGGCGGCATACAGTTCGAACGTATGCGGGCGCGGGAAAAACTGCCCCGTCGGATACGAGCCCGGGTAGTAGTACTGCAGACCACCGACGTCGATGGTCCAGTCAGGGATGATTTCCTTCTTCCAGCCCCCGTAAAAATCCATCTCGATGGGCGCGCTGACGGCGGAATTCCCATCCGAGATCCAACTGATATTCGACGCCCACACGCCGGCGTACAAACCGGATTCGTGCGCGATATCGAAACCACCCTGAATTGCCGGACGCTTGGCCGTTTGCGAAATACCGCGGAAGCGATAGTCCGAGAACAGACCGACGTTAGCGGTAATGGTCAGCGGCTCGGCTGCCACGGCTGCGGCGTCGGCCGGCGCTGCTGCCGGTGCGGCGCCGTCAGTGGCAGCCTGCGCAAATGCGCCGGCCGACATCGACATAGCACCGAAGAACACAAAGCCAGCCATTGCATTGGTTACCGCTGTTGACACTTTTTTCATCACTTTCCCCTAAGTTGAATTTTCAACGTCTTGGTACAGCGTGTGGCAGGTTCTGAACTTGGGTAGAGCAACTCCCGTGCCAGCTCCTTCGACCACATGCGCTGCGACGCGCACAATACGAATTTCGGGATAAAAAATTGGCAAAATTGCAGGGACGGTGATGCGGGGGTACGACACCCCGGGAACAACGAATCCCGGCAGACGGTGTCAAATGCTCATCTCCGGGCCGATGGGCCGGGGCGCTTGGCTGGCTGGGCGCAAAAAACGGTGTTAGAGTTGCGCCAACATTGAAAGCCACGCCGGATGCACCACGTTGCACCGGTCTGGCCGGCACGGGGAAGCACACTGACGGTGCAAGCACCAGATCGGTGCAAAGAAACGACGAGAGGAAGGCTTATGAAACCGAACGAGATCCTGCAAGACATGCAAGCCAAGGTGAGCGAGATGCTCAAGCAATCGCCCGCCAAGGATATCGAGCGCAACGTCAAGAGCCTGCTCAACCAGGGCTTCACCAAGCTCGATCTGGTCACGCGCGAGGAATTCGACGTGCAGGCGCAGGTGCTCGCCCGCACGCGCGAGAAGCTCGAAGCGCTGGAAAAGCGCTTGGCCGAACTCGAAGGCCTGCGCAGCGAAGCGCAAGACTAAGGACTCACGGGGGCGCGAAAGCGCCCCTTGTCACATTCGGGCTCGCGCGCCTGCGCGATGCCATGCGCTGCGCTCCTCTCCGATCTCGGTGCTCTCGTCCCCGCCCTTTGCCTATCACCCTGTCACCCTCTCGCCCCATCACTGGCGCCCCACCGCCGATTGACTCCTGACTTCCGAATAAGTAATCGGAATCCTCCTATTCGCATCGCAGACGATTCCGGACACGCCGCACCCTGAGTCCGAAAACCTCCACCCCACCGCGTATTTGCGCCGATAAGACGTTGCGCTGTGCCGCAGGCTTGCACGACTATCGACAGCAACGCGGCAGAACGCCCTCCTGTTGTGACGACATCTTGTGAACAGGGCGGATGGGAATAGATGGGGATTACCGGAGATGAAGAAGGAGGAAGGTCATGTCACTGGCGGTTGTCAGCAGCCGGGCGATTACGGGAATGGCGGCACGTCCGGTTACGGTCGAGGTGCATCTGGCGAACGGACTGCCCGGACTGTCGCTCGTCGGTCTGCCGGATACGGAGGTCAAGGAAAGCCGGGAACGGGTGCGCTCGGCGTTGCAGAACAGCCGTTTCGAGTTTCCGGCACGGCGCATCACGATCAATCTGGCGCCGGCCGACTTGCCCAAGGCATCCGGCTGCTTCGATCTGCCGATCGCGCTGGGCATTCTGGCGGCGAGCGGCCAACTGCCCGAGGCGGGTCTGCGCACACATGAGTTTGCGGGAGAGCTGTCGCTCACGGGTGAGCTACGCCCCGTGCGCGGCGCCCTGGCGATGGCAAGCGCGATGGCAGCGCAACCGTCGGCGCGCGCACTGGTGTTGCCGGTGAGCAGCGCACAGGAAGCGGCACTCGTCGAAGAAGCGACGGTCTACGGCGCCCGGACCTTGCTCGACGTCTGCGCCCATCTCGCCGAACCGGATGTCGCCACGCCGCTACCTCGCGCGGTCGTCCCGCGAGCCTCCGGCGATGACGAGGGCCTGACCGGCACACCGACAGGTGACATGGCCGACATGCTCGACATCAAGGGGCAGGAGCACGCCAAGCGCGCGTTGGAAGTGGCGGCAGCGGGCGGCCATCACATTCTGTTCTACGGGCCGCCGGGTACCGGCAAGTCGATGCTGGCGACACGCCTCGCAGGACTGCTGCCGCCGTTGACCAAGGCGCAGGCGGTAGAAGCCGCGACGCTCGCCAGTCTGAGCGCGCGGGGGTTCGACATGCGGCATTGGGGACGTCGTCCGTTTCGTGCGCCGCATCACACGGCATCGTCTGCGGCGCTGGTCGGGGGCGGCAGCGTGCCACGCCCGGGGGAGATCAGTCTCGCCCATCGCGGCATATTGTTCCTCGACGAATTGCCCGAGTTTCAGCGTCGCGTGCTGGAGGTGCTGCGCGAGCCGCTGGAGCTGGGACACGTCACGATTTCGCGGGCGGGCGGTCACGCGACGTTTCCTGCGACGTTCCAACTGGTGGCGGCGATGAATCCGTGTCCTTGCGGCGATCTGGGACATCCTGCGCGAACTTGCCGTTGCACGAGCGAGGCAGTGGCGCGCTATCGCAACCGCCTGTCGGGGCCGTTGCTCGATCGCATCGATCTGCATGTCGAAGTCCCGGCACTGAGCGCCGAAACGTTTGCCGCACCCGCCACAGGTGAGCGCAGTGAAGCGGTGGCCGAGCGCGTGCGGCAGGCGCAAGCGCGTCAGTTATCGCGTCAGGGGCAATTGAATTGCAGCCTGTCCAATCGAGCGCTGGAAGCGCAATGCGCGTTGGCGTCGCCCGCGCACGACGTGCTGCACCGGGCGGTGACGCAGCATCATTGGTCTGCCCGCACCTACCACCGGGTGTTGCGCGTGGCGCGCACCATTGCCGATCTGGCGGAGCGCGATGCGATCGACGCCCGCCACATCGCCGAAGCCGTGCAGTACCGGGAGGCGCCGACATGAGGGAGCGTACGTGCGCGCCGGGGAACGTCTTACTCCAACGTGAACGAGTCGAGAAACTGATCGACCTGTTCCTGGCTCGGGGCTTTCGTCGCCATCACAACGACCTGATAGACGTGAGTGCCGCGCCCGACGAAGCGGGCGGAGACGAAGCGCTCGGCCTTGTCGCTCCCCACGCTGGCGACACCCTTCGCCGAGACGGCCATGCCGGGCAATGCGGGAGCGTCGCCCGCCTGACGCACCATCACCTGCGAAGGTGCCGCCGTGCTTTCGTTCACGTTGGCGAGCAATCCGTGCCGCAGTTCGTCAACGACCGTCTGGCGCAGCGTGGCATCGTCGCTGGGCAGCGTGACGACACCCACCGCGAAGAGCGCGGCATCCACGCGCGCGGCTTGCATGCGCATCGGCAACGGCCCGGAGGCGAACTTGACCTCGCGTTCGTCCTGCGTCGGCTTGGCGGGATAGGCGACAGCGTACGCGCCATCCTTGTCGTGGACTTCGCGCCAATCGTAGCGCGGGGAACAGGCGGCAAGCACGACAGTCGCGGCAAGCGCGGCAAACATCACGCAGACACGGACAACGCGATTCATAACGGTGGAGTGTGGAGGTGGATCGGAAGCCGCCATTATCCATCAGGCGTTGCAGCAGGGAGAACGCCGCATGAACATCGCATCAACGGCATTCAACGGTATATCCCCGCGATATCGCCCCGGTCCTCGCCTCACCGGCGCGCCGCGAACGAACCGAGACGGATCCCGGTATGATCGACGCCATGACATCCATCCTCGTCCGCAACGCCCTCGTCTGGATCGCCGGTGCTTTCACCGCAGGCATGACGGCCGCTGCACCGTCGTCCGGCGAAGCACAACCCAGGCTCGAACTGGCGCAGGCCACCGGCGTCACGTATCCGCGCGAAGGCGCTGCCGCACCGGCCCCGCTCGACAGCAAGGTGGCGGCGCAGCAACAGGCCGCTGTCCCGCTGGCGACGGACTTCTCGGCGCACGCGCGCCGGGCGGCGTCGCTCGACATGCCGCTGATCGTGCTGGTGTCGTTGCGCGACTGCGTCTATTGCGGCCCGATCCGTCAGCGCGAACTCGCACCGCTGGTGCGCAGCGGCAAGTACGAAGTGCGCGAGATCGGCATGGACAGTACAACGCCGGTGCGCGATTTCGATGGGTCGACGACGACGGGCGTCGTCTGGGCGCGTGCCCACGGTGTCAAGGTATCGCCGACGGTTTTGTTCCTCGATACGAGCGGACGCCCCGTTGCCGACCCGTTGATCGGTGCCGGCTTGCCGGACTTTTACGGCGCTTATCTCGACGACGCCATCGCCCGTGGCCGTGCCCGTTTGCACCCGGGGAGCGGCACCACGACGCGCTGAGATTCAGAGTAGAATCGACGTCGACTCGTCCTCCAAAATCACCCACACGGCTGTGTCATGAGCGCTACGACCTCCCGCAAGTCTCCTCTCGGCAAGATCATCGCCATCGCGATCATCGCCGCCGTGGCTATCGCCGCCTACTTCACCTTCGCCGGACAGAAGCGCGCGCCTGAAGCCACGTTCACGTTGCTCTCCGGCCAGAAGCTCGCGACCGACCAGCTCAAGGGCAAGGTCTATCTGGTCAACTTCTGGGCAACGAGCTGCGTCACGTGCATGAAGGAAATGCCGACGATGGTGAAGACGTACGAGAAGTACAAGGGTCAGGGACTGGAATTCGTCGCCGTGGCGATGAGCTACGATCCGCCGATGTACGTGATGAATTACGCGCAGACGCGTCAGTTGCCCTTCAAGGTGGCAATGGACTCGGACGGCAGCGTCGCCAAGCAATACGGCAACGTGCAACTCACGCCGACGACGTTCGTCGTGGACCGTAACGGCAAGGTGCTCAAGCAGTACGTCGGCGAGCCGGAATATGCCGAACTGAACAAGCTCATCGAGACGGCACTCGCGAAGCAGGCCTGACGCACATCAACGCCGATAGCCCAACAGCCCATAGTCCACGACTCCGACGCCACGCCTCACGACATCTAACATCGACGCATCGAACCAACAAGCGCCCCACGGGGCGCTTTTTGTTTTCTTCGACGAGACAGTCGACATCACACACTCGTCCGAAATCGAAAGTTAGGCACCCGAATCCAAAGCATTTTCCCAATATGCGTTTCAATAACGTTGCCCGCTCGCCGTCAAGCGGCCGACAGATGAACCGATTCGCGAGCGTGCGGCAACATGCCGCGATCGGCACCGCAGTTGCCGCGTGATCACGCTCACAGAATCCATGTCACCAATCCACTCTCTTTTTCCGGAAGGTGCATGATGTGCGAGACGAGACACCCTGAGACGCCAACGTCGGCGCGACGCAAATTTCTGCAGGGCTCGGGGGCGCTGGCCGCCACCGTGGCAGGACTGACGAGCGGCATCTCTGCCCCGGCCTTTGCCGTGCAGCCTCTCAAGCCGCACAACGTCATCACACCGGACGACGCGATCGCGCGATTGCAGGAGGGCAATGCCCGCTATGTCGCCGGACTCATGCAACGCCATGACTTCGCATCCGAACGGGAACCGCTCAACGGCGGACAAAATCCTTATGCCGCACTGCTCGGTTGCGCGGACTCGCGCGTCGCGCCGGAGTACGCGTTCGACAGCGTGCGCGGCGATCTATTCACGGCCCGCGTCGCGGGCAACATTGCGAGCGACGAAGCCACGGGTAGCCTCGAATATGCCGTTGGCGTACTTAAGGTGCCGCTCATTCTGGTGTTGGGCCACGACAAATGCGGCGCCGTCGAGGCCGCGCTGAGTGCTCACACCAAGGGCACAAAATACCCGGGCAGCATCCAGACACTGGTTCGGAAGATTGAGTCGTCAGTGCGCAAGATCGACATCAACGCCCCCGACCGACTCGACGCAGCCGTTGCACAGAACGTGCGTGACAACGTGAACGCTTTGCGCACGGCGTCTGCCATCCTTCGGGATGCAGAAACGAAGGGGACGTTGAAGATCATCGGTGGGGTGTACCGCCTCGGCAACGGTAAGGTCGACCTGATCGCTTAAGACGCGAGCTTAAGACGCGAATGACGGAGCGGGTCGGACATCGCCACGACAGCAGCAGCCATCGATTCGATATTCGATGCGCGATGGGAAATCACCGATCGTTCTGCCGAGCCGATCGCAATCCCTGGACGACCTTCACCGCCCGTCACCACCCGTCCCGCCCTCGCCGTGTCCACGCGTATGCAAGCCATACCGCTTGAGCTTTTCGTACAGCGTGGCTTTGGGAACGTGCAGCGCCTCGGCCGTCGCGGCCACGTTGCCCTTGCTATGCTCCAGCGCTTCTTGCAGCACGGCGCGCTCGAAACGTTCCACCTGTTCCTTGAGCGGCAGCGGTGCGAGCGTGCCATCGCTTTCCGGCGCACTCGCCACTCCCAACACAAGGCGGTCAGCAGCGTTACGCAGTTCGCGCACGTTACCGGGCCAATCCGATTGCAGCAGTTCCTGACGCATCCGATCCGACACCACCGGCGCGGGCCGTCCATACCGCACGGCGGCGTCGAGCATGAAGTGTTCGAACAGCGGCAGGATGTCTTCGCGCCGCTCGCGCAGCGGCGGCAGCGCCAGCGTCACCACATTCAGCCGGTAATACAGATCGCGACGGAACGTACCCTCGCGCACGAGCGCTTCCATGTCGCCCTTCGCCGCAGCCACGACACGGCAGTCCACACGAATCGACTGATTCGAGCCGAGCCGCTCCAGCACACCGTCCTGCAACACGCGCAGCAACTTGACCTGCAACGCCGCCGGCATGCTCTCGATCTCGTCGAGAAACAGCGTGCCGCCCGACGCGTGTTCGAGCTTGCCGATGCGACGCTTGGCCGCGCCGGTGAACGCGCCGACTTCGTGACCGAACATCTCGCTCTCGAAAATAGCTTCGGGCAACGCCCCGCAGTTCAGCGCGACGAACGGCGCATCGCTGCGGCGCGACAGTTCGTGCAGGCTGCGCGCGACCAGTTCCTTGCCGGTGCCGGTGTCGCCGTTGATGAGGACAGGGGCATCCGTCATGGCCACGTTGGCGATGAGCGTACGCAGCGTCTCCATCGACGGACTGCGTCCGATGATGCGCGAGGCACGACCGCCCTGCTCCGCCAGTTCGCGGCGCAACGCCTGATTCTCCAGCATGAGCTTGCGCGTCTCGAGCGCACGCTTGGCCGACTCGATCAGACGATCCGGCGCAAAGGGTTTCTCGATGAAGTCGTAAGCGCCGTCGCGGATGGCCTGCACCGCCATCGAAATATCGCCGTGACCGGTGACGAGAATCACCGGCACTTCCGGCGCATGCTGACGCAGATGCGCGAGCAGTTCGAGTCCGCTCATGCCGATCAGGCGAATATCGGATACGACAATGCCGGCGAAGTCCGGCGTGATACGTTCGCGCGCAGCTTCGGCCGAGGCGAGTCCGAAGGCATCGAGCCCGGCGAGTTGCAGGCTCTGCAGCGTGGCACGCCGCACGAGTTCGTCGTCTTCGACAAATAGGATCTGGAGGTTCTTGTACATCATGCGATTGTCGCGCCGGTGCGTTGCACGCGGCGCAGCGTCACGAGAAATTCTGCGCCACCGCCCGGAACATTGCGCGCGACCAACTGGCCGCCGTTCTCTTGTGCGATGGACGACGAAATTGCGAGTCCGAGCCCCATGCCCTGACCGCCCTCCTTGGTACTGAAAAACGGCTCGAACAGACGCGGCATATGTGCCTCCGCGATTCCTGGCCCGTTGTCACGCACGTAAATGCGCACCCACAGATCGTCCGCGTCTACATCGATCCAGATCGACGGCGAGGCTTGCGGGCTTGCGGCCCCCGCCACGGCGTCGATGGCATTTCCCACCAGGTTGATCAGCACTTGTTCGAGCCGCAACCCTTCGCACGCCACCTGAACGTCTTCGAGTCCGTTGGCAAACGTTGTCGTTACCTGGATGCCGGCGAGACGTCCGCGCAACAGCATCAACGTGTTGTCCAACGCGCGCGCCACCGAGGCTTCCATGTCGCCGCGACGCGCGCGTCCGGCGAAAAGCCGCAACTGCCCCGTGATCTTGCCCATGCGATCGGTGAGCGACGCAATGGCTTCGAGGTTTTCCTGCGCGGCGTCGTACTCGCGACGCTCGATCAGCACGCGCGTGTTGTCCGAGAAGCTGCGCAGCGCGGAGAGCGGCTGATTCAGTTCATGCGTGATGCCCGCCGCCATCTGACCCAGCGCCACGAGTTTCGACGCCTGCACGAGTTCGCTCTGCGCCTCGCGCAATTCATGTTCGGTGCGTGAACGCTCCTGCACTTCGGTTTGCAGACGTTCGTTCGCGGATTGCAGATCGGCGGTGCGCTCAGCCACGCGTTCGCCCAGCTCGGCATACGCCGATTGCAGCAACTCGCGGCTCTTGAGCATATCGCGCACACGTTGACGACGCTGATTCCACGCCACGCCCAACAAACATGTGAACGCCGCAAGACACGCTGCCGCCACCGCCGCGATGCGTGCGTTGGCGATCACCTGATCGAGCGGCGCGAAGTACATGAGCGTCCAGTCTGGCTCCCCCAGCTTGCGCTGCACCGCGAGAAAGCGGCGGGTCTTGCCCGAGCCTCGACCGTCGCGAACGGTCACGACTTCACCATCGGCATCGAGTCGCTCGTCTTCGCTCCACGCGAGCGGCGTGACGTTCTGGTTGTAGTACTGACGCGTGCTGTCGAGCGCCGCCTTGACATCCGGGGCGAGCGGCGTGAGCGAACGATACTGCCAGCGCGGCTCGGACGACAGGAAGATCACGCCATGATCGTCGGCGACGACCACAGGTTCGGAGGCGTCGGCCCCCGCGCGCTGAAACCACTCCAGGTTGAGCTTCACCACGACCACGCCGTGGATCTGTCCGTCGACCAGAATCGGCTGGGAGACGAAATACCCCGGCTCGCCGGAGGTCGTGCCCACGCCATAGAAGCGGCCGAACGCGCCTTTGATGGCGTCGATGAAATACGGACGGAACCGATACTCCTGCCCGACGAACGTCGCCTTCTCGCGCCAGTTGCTGGCCGCGAGCGCAAGGCCATTGGCGTCGATGACGTACGCCGCCGAGGCCTTGGCGCGCTGGTTCACGTCGAACAGGTAGTCGTTGGCCCGCTGCACGACGGCCTTGTTCTTGGGGTCGAGCAGCAGGTCGTGCACGTACGGATGCAGCGAGAGCAGGTACGGCAGGAACTCGTAGCGGTCGACGGTGCTGCGCAGGCTGCCCGCGTAGCGCTCCACGCGCGCGCCGGCGTTCACGCGCAGGTCGGCCACGCCGCGCTGCCAGCTCAGGGCGTACGTCAACCAGCAGAACAGGACGCTCGCCAGCAACATGACGACGATCCACGACCAACGGCGCATCGGCACAGTCCTCTCGAAATCGATGGGGACTTCGTCGCGCCGGGGGGTAGCAGCACTCGCGGGCGACGCGGCACCTTGCGAGGTGTCGCTCGAACGGGCGCGGCTCATGTTGTCGTGCAGGGTAGCCATTAGGGCGTGAGTGAAGAAATACGCCTTGTTGACGTCGGTTGCCGGTTCGTACGATGTCGACAGACGGCGCGTGGGCACCCTCTGTCGGTATCGCCAAACCCGTGCATATTCACGAGAATCAAGGACCACCGGGCGGCGAAGCTCAGGCGCTATTGTGCCTGTGCCGCGCCGCCCGGTGGCAAACGTTACTAACGTTACTCTGGCGGGACGCCAGCGCTGTCATGCGAGACCGCGCCGCCGCCCCTGCCACCGGCCGTCAGGCCAGCTCAGGACCTTGCTTGCCCGACATGGCCTCGGCCAGCTTCTTGCGGTCCAGTTCCTTTTCCCAGGCCGACACGACGATCGTCGCGACACCGTTGCCGACGATGTTCGTCAGCGCACGGCATTCGCTCATGAAGCGGTCGATGCCGAGAATCAGCACCATCCCGGCGACCGGAATCGTCGGGATCACGGCCAGCGTAGCGGCCAGCGTGATGAAGCCTGCGCCGGTCACGCCCGAAGCGCCCTTCGAGGTCAGCATCGCCACGGCGAGCAGCGTGAGCTGTTGGCCCCAGGTCAGGTCGATGTTCGTCGCTTGTGCGATGAACAGCACGGCCATCGTCATGTAGATGTTGGTGCCGTCGAGGTTGAACGAGTAACCGGTCGGGATCACCAGACCCACCACCGACTTCGAGCAACCGGCCTTTTCCATCTTTTCCATCAGGTGCGGCAGTGCAGCTTCCGACGAGCTGGTACCCAGCACGATCAGCAGCTCTTCCTTGATGTAGGCGAGGAAGCGGAAGATCGAGAAGCCCGTGAACTTGGCGATCAGACCCAGCACGACGATCACGAACAGGAACGACGTCAGGTAGAACGTGCCCATGAGCTTGGCCAGCGGCACCAGCGAAGCGATACCATACTTGCCGATGGTGAAGGCCATGGCACCGAAGGCGCCCAGCGGAGCGACCTTGGTGATGATGTGCACCACGCGGAAGAGCACGCCCGACACGCTGTCGATCCAGTTCGTCACCACGCGGCCACGCTCGCCGATCGCGCCAAGGGCGGCGCCGAACAGGATAGCGATCACGAGGATCTGAAGGATTTCACCCTTGGCGAACGCGTCGGTGATCGTGTTCGGGATCAGGTGCAGCAGGAAGTCGGTGAACGTGTCGCCGTGCGCGGCCTTCGCGGCGTAGCCGGCGATCGCCTTCGGATCGAGCGAGTTGATATCGACGTTGAAGCCGGCGCCCGGCTTGAGCACGTGCGTGGCGATCAGACCGATCACCAGTGCCAGTGTCGACACGACTTCGAAGTAGATCAGCGCCTTGCCGCCAACGCGGCCGACCTTCTTCATGTCTTCCATGCCGGCGATACCGGTCACGACCGTACAGAAGATCACCGGACCGATGATCATCTTGATGAGCTTGATGAACGCGTCGCCAAGCGGCTTCATCTCAACGGCGAGATCGGGCTTGAAGTGCCCGAGCAGAATGCCGATGACGATGGCAAACAGCACCTGCACGTACAGGATGCGGTAAAAGGGTTTTTTGGTCTGGGTTTGCATGTTGTTTCCTCTTCAGGCGGTGGGGCACGCCACCGCCCTTGTTATCAATCCGCGGTGACCCCGCGAATCTCGCTTTGCGCAAAGCGCATTTGCTCCTCCATCACCATCTGGGCCAGCTCCTTCTTCAATTCATTGAATTCGCTGCCTGCCGTGTCGCGCGGACGGGGCAGGTCGATGGCCACGTCCCGCTTGACCGTGCCCGGTCGGTACGTCATGACGACGACCCGGTCGGCCAGATAGATCGACTCCTCGATGCTGTGTGTGACGAAAATGATCGTCTTCTTGAATTCCTCCCAAATGCGCAGCAGCTCGTCCTGCAACGTGCGACGCGTCAGCGCGTCGAGCGCACCGAACGGCTCGTCCATGAGCATGATCGGGCTGTCGAGCGCCAGCACGCGGGCAATCGCCACGCGCTGACGCATGCCACCCGACAGATCGCGCGGAAAGCGCTCGCGAAATTCGCGCAGATTGAGCTTGCCGAGCAGCAGGTCCACGCGCTCGTTGATCTCGGCGCGCTTCATTCCCTTGATTTCGAGCCCGAAGGCGATGTTCTGCGCCACCGTCATCCACGGAAACAGCGCGTACTCCTGGAACACCATGCCGCGGTCCGGGCCAGGTTCGGCTGCCGCGTCGGCGCGGCCGTCGATACGGATCGCGCCCGACGTCGGTTGCACAAAGCCCGCGAGCGCGTTGAGCAGCGTCGACTTGCCGCAGCCCGAGGGCCCGAGCAGGCAGACGAACTCACCCGCGTCGATGCTCAGATCGATGTCCTTGAGGGCATCGACGACACCGCCGGGCACCGGGAACTGTTTGTTGACGTGATCGATTTGAATCAGCATGTCGGTCGTCTCCCTTGCCTTACTTGGTTTCCAGACCACGATGCCACTTGAGCAGGTGGTTGTTGAGACGATCCATGCCGAGGTCGATCACCAGACCGAGCAGACCGATGGTCAGCATGCCGGCGATGATCTTGTCGGACCACATGTACTCGCGCGCTTCCAGAATGCGATAGCCCAGGCCGTTGTTCACGGCGATCATCTCGGCCACGATCACCACGATGAACGCCGTGCCGATACCGATCCGCACGCCCGACAGGATGTACGGCGTGGCCGCCGGCAGAATCACGCGGCGGAAGATGGTCAACTGGCCCGCGCCAAGGTTGCGCGCGGCACGCAGGTAGATGCCGTCGACGTGACGCACACCGGCGATCGTGTTCATCAGCACCGGGAAGAACGCCCCCAGCGCGATGAGGAAGAACGCAGGCGGGTTGCCCAGACCAAACCACAGGATGGCCAGCGGGATGTACGCGATCGGGGGAATCGGACGCACCACCTGCACCAGCGGATTGAACAGGCCGTAGACGCGCGTGCTCGTGCCCATGAGCAGACCGAGCGGCAAGGCGATGCCCGCCCCGACGAGGAAGCCCATCACCACGCGATACAGGCTGTGCGTGGCGTCCATGAGCAGCTCGCTCGACTGGAGCCACGCGTTGAAACCGTCGGACATCGCGACGGTCGGCTTGAGGTATTGCCACCACTTGACCACGACGGCGAGCGGCGACGGGAGAATGATCGGGTTGATCCAGCCGAGGCCAGTGACGATCTGCCAGATCACCACGACCGCGACCGGAATCAGCACACCACGCAGCAGACGCGTGGTGCGCGAGACCCCCGAATTGGGAAGAACTGCGGACATCCGTTCGCCTCGCCTTACTTGATGTTCAGCTTGGTCTTCGCCTTGGCGAGCAGGTCGAGCTTGACCCAGTCTTCAGCCTTCGGCACCGGATCCTGCAACTTGCCCACGCCGTATTTCTTCATCAGGTCGGTGGTGAGTTGCACGTGCGAGAGGCTCAGGTCGTAGCTGTACGGCGAGTTGCCGATGGCGTCCGTGAAATCCTGCTCGGTGATCTGGTTCTTGAACATGTCCTCGCGAACGAACTTCTCGGCGGCCTTCGGGTTCTTGATGAAGTAATCGGTCGCTTCGACGAACGCGTACATCAGACGCTGCGCGACGTCCGGCTTTTCCTTGTAGAGCTTCTCGGTAATCACGAGCGCGCGGACCGGCTCGCCGATCGGCGTGTCGTACGGCTTGAGAACTTCGACACCGAAGCCCTTGTTGATGGATTGCGACGCTTGCGGTTCGGACTGGCACATCGCATCGATGCTGCCGGCGGCGAGCGCCTGATTCAGATCGGCGAACGCCATGAACATGATCTGCACGTCCTTGCCCGGCTGATCCGACCACGTCAGACCGGCCTTCGCCAGTTCTGCGTACAGAATCAGTTCCTGAGCGCCGCCGCGAGCCACGCCGACTTTCTTGCCCTTGAGATCGGCCACCTTGGTGATCGGCAGGCCCTTCTTCGCCACGAGACGCACACCGCCCTTGGCAAAACCGGCGACCGCATAGATCGGCGCGCCCTGCGCACGACCTGCGATCGCGGCGTCAAGCGCGCTTGCCGACACGTCGATCTGGCCGGCCACGATGGCTGGCATGATGTCCACGCCCTTGGCGAACATCCGTTCCTCGATCTTCAGGCCGTACTTCGGTCCGATCACCTTCATGTACGACACGGCGCCATAGTGGGCGAACTTCAGATTCCCCAAACGCACCAGATCGTCGGCAAACGCGTGAAGCGAAGCCGCGCACAGCGCAGCGGCGGCAAGACATTGCTTGAACATAAGGTCTCCTCTCTTATTAGAACGGCTTGCTCTGGGTTTCCGGATTCCTGATGAGAATTCGGACGCTCCGGCAGCACGCGCATTAGAAAGCAAGACTTATGCCATCGATGCAAGTCATTGATTTTATTGTGGGAAGCTGTGGAAAACCCGATGTTCCGTTATACGAAAAACCAGAAAACAGGCGGAGAAACTTTCTGGATTTCCAGAAAATCCGGTGAAATCGGGAAATTTCACGCGATATGACGGCGATGGTGCGGGCAATCCCCGAGCGGGATACACCACAACGGTCCGTTGAAAAAATCGAAAGCCATCTTGACCCCCTTTCCTTACGAGGACAGGCGCATCGAAGACAGCGGTGGACGACGGCAGGCGTGATCGCCCGCCATCGTCCTGACGTCTTTCTCAGACGGTGTCGCTCAGGCGGATAGCGCCTCGGGCATCGGCGTCTGGTAGCCGAGTGCAGCGGAAATTTCCGCTGCACACGCCGACAGACGCGACGAGATGTCCGGCAGCAGCGCGCGCGTCATGCGCGAGGACGGGCCCGACGCCGAGAGCGACGCAATCACTTCACCGGAGGCATCACGCACCGGCACCGCCACCGACACGGCTTCCGGCGCGAGTTCGCCAAAGCTCACGGCGCAGTCCTGACGTCGCACGTTGAGCAGTTCCGCCGCCAGTTCGTCGCGCTCGATGAGCGTGCCTGCCGTGAAGCGCTTGCGCGGACGGCCCAGCACTTGCGCGCGAACGTCGTCCGAGGCAAACGCCAGCAGCACACGGCCCGAAGCGCCCACGTACAGCGGACGGCGATTGCCGACCACGCCGTGCACGCGCAGCTCGTGCGTCGATTCCACGCGGGCGACGCACAGCGATTCGAGACCGTCGCGCACACGCAGTTGAATATTCTCGTTAAGCGCGCGGTTGAGCGCCTGAAGATGACGATGCGCCACCTTCACGAGATTGACCTGCTCGTGCCCCGCCACGCCGAGCACCAGCGCCTGCGCGCCGAGCACGTAAGTGACCGGGCTGCCCTCGCGGACCACCCAGCGGTGCTGCTCGAGCGTCGCCAATAGACGAAATGCCCGCGACTTGTTCAGGCCGGCACGCTGCGCCAGTTCCGTCACACCCAGGCCGGGACATTCCCCGACCAGCGACAGCAGCGAAAGCGCCGTGTCGACTGAAGCGACTGTGTAGTCCATCAAACTTCCTCGCTATGTTGTTCGGCATAGGCGGCGAGCGACGCCGCGAATTGGCCAAGTTGCGCTTGCAGCGCCGAGAAGCCGTCATGCTTCTCGCCGCAAGATTCGTCCAGGTAGAGCGCCCGGTTCAGTTCGATCTGCACGCTGTGACGCCGCGCGGCGGGGCGCCCGAAGTGGCGCACCAGATCACCGCCGCGATAGGGCACGTTGTAGGCCACACGAAAGCCCAGACGCGTGAATTCGGCCATCACCCAACGCGAGAACGCCGGATCGGCCGTGGCGCCGTCGCCATCGCTCACGAGCACATCGGGGCGCGACATGCCCGCATCGGGGTCGAGCGCTCCGCCGCGCGAGCCCATCGAATGGCAATCGAGATGCCAGACCACACCGTGGCGTTCCCAGGCGGCATCGAGCGCATCGCGCAGCGCGTGGCGATAAGGCCGGTAGTAGTCGTGGATGCGACGCTCGACTTCGGCCACCGTCAGGCGGCGGTCGTAAAGCGGTACGTTGGGAGCAGCGAAGCGGTGCAGCAGTCCGACACCGCGCTCGCTATAGGCTTGCGGGCGCGCGTCGTGCGGCCACAGGCTCGCGAGCAGTTCGGGGTCGAGGTCGTGCTCGGCACGGTTCGGATCGATGTAGGCGCGCGGGAACAGCGCCGCCACGAGTGTCGCGCCATGATGTGTCGCGACCGACCAGAGTTCGTCGACATGGGCGTCGCCGCAGTCGTGAATGGCCCGCGTTGGCGCGATCGTGTCGAAGTCCGCCGGAAACACGACGCCGCTGTGTGGCGAGTCCAGCACGAGGGCAATGCTTTGCCCTGGCGGCGTCTCCACGAAATAGCGGCCTTCGATGACCTGGCGCGACATGCAATCTCCTCACGTGCGGGCATCCTGTTTTGAGGTACAAAACAGAACTTCATTATTTTGGAACAGCCCACCGCAAGGAACAAGATGACGGTTGTTACAACATATTTCGCCCGCTGGAACGGGCGGAGAGGGGAAATTCGGCGGCGTTCGCAGCAAATAGGCGGGAGAACCAGACGGGACAGGGACTTGCGGACGATGCGTCGGCAGAAATGCCGAAGGCGGCTGTGACGGCTCGTAATGGAAACGCGAGGCGGTGCGTCTCACATGTCATTTTCGCGCCATCTTCATGCCATTTTTTGTGGCAGATGAGGAACGTGGCGCGCTTCACAGTCATCAGAAGACGCCAAAGTCGGTCGTCGATGCCGACAGCAACGGGCGACAGACGTCAGCGTCGTGTCCGGCGCTTGCGGTATTTCGATTGGGGATCGTGGGACGGCGAGTCGCGCATCATCGGAGCGTCCGATTCAGGCGACATCGCCCGGGCGTCGCCCGCGCATCGTTCGAGGCGCGGGCCAGCCTTGCGGGAGAATCAGATGGCGTCGGCCACGCCGGCTTCGTGCGCCTGCACGTCGGCGTGGTAGCTGGAGCGCACCATCGCGCCGACTGCGGCGTGGGTGAAGCCCATCTTGTAGGCCTCTTCCTCGAACATCTTGAACGTGTCCGGCGTCACGTAACGGCGCACCGGCAGGTGGTGCTCCGACGGTTGCAGGTACTGACCGATCGTGAGCATGTCGACGTTGTGTGCGCGCATGTCGCGCATCACTTCGAGGATTTCTTCATCCGTCTCGCCCAGACCAACCATCAGGCCCGACTTCGTCGAGACATCCGGATGCGCGGCCTTGAACTCCTTCAGGAGATTGAGCGAGTGCTGGTAGTCCGAGCCCGGGCGCGCTTCCTTGTACAGACGCGGCACCGTTTCGAGGTTGTGGTTCATCACGTCGGGCGGCGCGGCATTGAGAATGCCCAGCGCACGATCCAGACGCGCACGGAAGTCCGGCGTCAGGATTTCGATACGGGTCTGCGGCGACAGCTCGCGCACGTGACGAATGCAGTCGACGAAGTGCTGGGCGCCGCCGTCGCGCAGGTCGTCGCGGTCCACGCTGGTGATCACCACGTACTTCAGACGCATTGCCGCGATGGTCTTCGCGAGATTGAGCGGCTCATCGGCGTCGAGCGGATCGGGACGGCCGTGGCCGACGTCGCAGAACGGGCAGCGGCGCGTGCACTTGTCGCCCATGATCATGAACGTAGCCGTGCCCTTGCCGAAGCACTCGCCGATGTTCGGGCAGCTCGCTTCTTCACACACGGTGTGCAGGTTGTGCTCGCGCAGGATCTGCTTGATCTCGTAGAAGCGGGACGTGTGCGTGGCAGCCTTCACACGAATCCAGTCCGGCTTCTTCAAACGCTCGATCGGCACGATCTTGATCGGGATGCGTGCGGTCTTGGCCTGGGATTTCTGCTTGGCGGTGGCGTCGTATTCGCCGTCGATCGTGCGAACTTCCTTGTTCGCGGCGTCGTTCTCGATAACGTTCTGAGTCACGGTGGTCATGGTGGGGGCTTTCCAAACGTCCAATCAGGCGGCGGCATTTGCGCCCGTGGCCGTTGCTTGATCGGCCTTCGGCGCGACATCGGTCGTCGCGGGGTGCTGTTCGAGGTGATGACCGAGTTGCTGCGCCAGTCGCGCGGCCACTTCGTCCCAGCGGGGAGCCACGCCTAGCGTGGCCATGTCTACAGTTTGCAAACCGGCGTAACCGCACGGATTGATCCAGTCGAACGGACGCAGATCCATGGCGACATTAAGCGATACGCCGTGATAACTGCATCCATTGCGGATTTTCAACCCGAGCGCAGCGATCTTCGCGCCGGCGTGAGCTGCGGTGCCGTCGCCCCGGCTCACGTAGATGCCTGGCGCGCCGGCCTGGCGCTCAACGTCGAGATTATACGCTCCAAGGGTGTCGATCACCGCCTGCTCGATCAGCCGCACCATTTCCCGCACGCCAAGCTTGCGGCGACGCAGGTCGACGAGCAGGTAGATCACCACCTGACCGGGGCCGTGATACGTGATCTGGCCGCCACGGTCGACTTTGACCAGTGGGATGCCGGTGTTGGCGACAAGCAGGTGAGCGGGATCGCCGGCGAGTCCGAGCGTGTAGACGGGCGGATGCTGGACGATCCAGAGCTGGTCGGGGCCGTTCGGACCGCGCGCGTCGGTGTACGCGCGCATGGCATCGAACGATGTGGCGTAGTCTTCCGTGCCACGCCAGCAAACTTCGATCGGGGAGGTCATGGACGCAATTTTAGCGAAACCCCGCCGGTCTTGCTCGATGTCCCGCGGGCGAGGTCCCCAACCCACGGGCGTACCAGCCGGCCGCCAGCAGAATCATCACGCCGCCAAGCCATTGGGTCGGGTGCAGCACGATCCCGAACGCCAGAAAGTCGACCGCCACGGCCACGACCGGATAGACGAAACCGAACACCGCGAGGCTGGACGTCGACGCCTTCTGGAACGCGCCGTACAGCAGCAGATACATGAACGTCGTATGGAAAAGCCCCAGCGTGACGATGGCCCCCATTTCGCGCGGGGCCGACGGCAGGTGCCGGAAATCGGCCATCCACACGAAAACGACCGCACCGATCGTCATATGCAAGGCGGCGATGATCTCCGGCCGGATCGTCCCGGCAAGTTTCTTGGTGAATAGCGTGGTCGCAGCGTAGAGCGACGCAGCGGCCAGTGCACTCGCCACGCCCAGCAGATAGTTCGTGCCATGCACACCGCCCGGCTCGGCCAGAATCACCAGCCCCGCAAACGCGACGCCAAGGCAGGCCAGCGTAGCGAGCGACGGCCGCTCGCGCGTGACGATTACACTAGCGAGCACCAACAGGAACGGCTGAACGTTGTAGACGACGGTCGTGATGCCCACCGACGTCATGCGGTAGGCCGTGAACAGGAAGTACCAGTTGGAGACGAGCGTGATGGCGCCGAGCGTCACATTCACGATCTGCCAGCGCGTCATGCGCAGGCCACGCCAGTAGCCGCGCCACGCGCACCATGCGCAAAGGCTGACGGCGCCGATCAGGCAACGGAAGAAAACCACGTTCAGCGCCGGTTGTCCCGACATCAGCACGAAATAACCGATCGTGCCCGAGATCACCATGGCGGCGATCATCAGCAAACGGCCGAGGCGTTCATCGGCCTGGGGGTTCGGCGCAGCGGAGGATGTCAGAGGCGCGGGGGGCGGCACTTGGCTCATCGGGGGACGACTTCTCTTGTTTTGAGCGCTATCGAGGGATTTTCTCCCCGATTGTTGCGCATCTTGTTGTGAATTCGATTGACACATGCAGGGCGCCGGCAGCTTCGCCGAAGCGTCTCGCCAGCGCCCGCTAAAACGAAACACGCGCTCTTTGGCGAATGTCGCCACAGAGCGCGCGGGAGATGCCCTGCCATTATCGGAAGGTGCGACCGAGAAGATGGCCAGACGGCCGCTCCTCCCGATCACGGCTGCCGACCGTCAGGCAGCGGCCGTGCAGGAGTTGGCTTCGCGGGCGGCCCTGCGACCGGCCAGCCACTTGCGGAGCACGCGGGCCAGTGGAAACCGGCGGGACACTTCGCGCTCCAGTTGGGCTTCGCCGACGGCGTCCGACGACATCCAGTAACGGCGGCCCGGCTCGACGGCGAGGCGCTGGCCGGGAACCAGCCAGTAATCGCGCGGATCGCCTGCCCGCGTCACCCAGACCGGCGCGCCGCGTGCGACAAGCGTATGCTCTTGGTGCAATTCGAGCGTGATGACTTCGCCCGGGCGAAGACCGTAGACGTACTGAACCTTTGTCAAATTGTTTTGCATTTTACGACCCCCACTCAGTGCGAGACAATGACTGAATCATAGGGACTGGCAGGCGCCGCACCAAACGACATATTTTCACGGCCTTGCGAATAGAGCTCACATGGATCTTCGGAGACTTCCCAACCTTAGCGCCTTGCGCGCCTTCGAGGCGGCTGCCCGCCTGGAGAGCTTTTCCCGTGCAGCCGAAGAGCTGTTCGTGACGCACGGCGCCATCAGCCATCAGATTCGAGCGCTGGAACAGGAACTGGGCACCACGCTGTTCGCCCGCAACGGCAAGCGCATCAGCATCACGCCAGCGGGACGCCAGTACGCCACCTCGATCCGCGCCGCGCTGACCGACATCGCGCAGGCCACGCGCAAACTGCAAGCGGGCACGCGCAGCGAGCGCCGGCTGGTGCTGACCACCATGCCGTCGTTCGCCAGTCGCTGGCTGACGCCGCGCATCGGCCGCTTCATCGACCGGCATCCGGAACTGGAAGTGGAGTTGCGGTGCAGCGCGCAGTTGACCGACTTCGAGCGCGACGACGTCGACATCGCCCTGCGCATGGGCAAGGGCAACTGGCCGGGGCTGCACATCGAGAAGGTGCTCGACGACGTGTTCTTCCCCGCGTGCAGTCCGACCTACAACGACGGCAAGCTACCGCAGACCGCCGAGGAATTCCGCGCCAGCACGCTGTTGCGCTCACACGACGAACCGTGGGCGCCCTGGTTCGCCTCGGCAGGCTTCGATTTACCCGAGCCGATGCAGGGCATGATGTACGAGGATTCGGGCATGCTCTCGCAGGCCGCAATCGTTGGACAGGGGGTCGCGCTGGTACGGCGCTCGCTGGCCGTCGGCGACATCATGGCCGGGCGCCTCGTACGCCTGTCGGACGTCGATACGCCATGCGGATGGGATTATTTCTTCGTATGCCCGCCCGCCGTGCTGAGCGCGCAGCGCGTTCAGGCATTCCGGACGTGGTTTCTGGAGGAGGTGGCGGCGTTCGATCTGGTGAAGGACACGCGTCGGCGTCCCGCGCAACCAAGCCCCGCAGCGCTGGCGGCCGGCATGGCCGCAACGGCGGGAGAGATGGCGACGGGCGCGCAACTGGGGATGCCCCCCGGCATGCCGCCCGACGACGGCGCACCGACGCGCGCATGACCTTCGCGCGCGCCGGCGCCGTCTCACTTCGTTGTTACAGCACGACCTTGACCATCGGGTGACTGGTCAGCTTTCGGTAGATGTCGTCGAGGTGCGCTTGCGAATGCGCGCGCACCGTGACGGTCAGGCCGAGATACTTGCCCGAGCTGGACGGGCGCATTTCCACCGTAGCGGCGTCGAACTGCGCGTCGAACTCACGCAGCAGTTCCACGATGGCCTGCGCAAAGCCGTCCTGCGCGTGCCCCATCACCTTGATGGGAAAGTCGCACGGAAACTCGATCAGACTCTTCTTCTCTTCCGTCGTCATAGTGCCTCCTTGGCGCGTTGATACGCCGCATAAAGCGCTCGGAAGACCGGGCCCGGCTTGCCGTCGCCCACCGGCTTGCCGTCGAGCGTGACGACCGCCAGAATTTCCTTCGTGGCCGACGTGATGAGCAGTTCGTCGGCATCGCGCACTTCCGCTTCGCTCACCGCACGCTCCTCGAACGCAATGCCGCATTCCTGCGCCAGCGTCTCCAGCGCGCCGTAGCGGATCCCTTCGAGGATTCGATTATCGCGCTGCGGCGCGACCATTGCACCGTGCCTGATCACCCACACGTTGCTCGACGACGCTTCCGTGAGCAGCCCGTCGCGGAACTGGATCGTTTCCTGCACCTCGTGATCCGCCGCGTATTGCGCCATCAGCACGTTGCCCAGCAGCGACGTCGACTTGATGTGGCAGTTCAGCCAGCGGCGGTCTTCATGCGTGACCGCGCCGACGCCCTGCTCCACCTTCTCGCGGCTCGGCAGCGTGAGCGGCGTGGCAATGCCGAACACGGTCGGCGTCACGTCCTTGGGGAACGTGTGCTGACGCGGCGCGACGCCACGCGTGACCTGCACGTAGACGCTGTGCGGATCAGCCGGACACGTGGCCGACAGACGCGCGAATAGCGCTTCCCATTCGGCCCGCGTGTACGGATTCGCGATACGGATCTCCGCGAGACTGCGCTCCAGCCGGTCCAGGTGTTGCGCGAGACGGAACGGCTTGCCGTGATACACCGGCACGACTTCGTAGATCCCGTCACCAAAGAGGAAGCCTCGGTCGAGGACCGAAATCTTTGCGTCGGCGAGCGGGATCAGTTCGCCATTGAGCCAGACGGTGGGGTTATTCATGATGCAAAGGTCTTGACGATTATTTCTTCACGAACATCAGACGCAGGGCGTCCCAGGCACGGCCGATGAAGCTGGCCTGTGCCACGTCGCCAAGCGCCACGACCGGGAATTCGGCCAGTTGCTTGCCGTCGGCCATGACCTTGACGGTGCCTACCTGCGCGCCGTTGGCGATCGGTGCGATCAGCGGCTCGCGCAGTTCGAGTTGCGGCTTGATCTTGTCGGCCATGCCCTTCGGCACGGTAATGAAGGTGTCCTTCTTCACGCCGATCTTCAGCTCGCTGTCCTTGCCCTTCCAGACCTTGGGCGTGGCCACGACCTGATTCGCGCCGTACACGCGCAGCGTGTCGAAGTTCTGGTAGCCGTAGTTCAGGGCCGAGAGGCTGTCCTGCACGCGGGCGCGCTCGGTCGGCTCACCGACCACGACCGACAGCACGCGGCGGTTCACGCCCGGAGCGCCCGGCAGCGGACGCGACGCCGTCGACACGAGGCAGTAACCCGCTTCCTTCGTGTGACCGGTCTTCAGACCATCGACCGTCGGATCGAGATACAGCAGACGGTTACGGTTCGGCTGACGGATGTTGTTGTACGTGAAGCTCTTCTCCGAGTAGACCTTGTAGTACTCGGGGAAGTCCTGAATCATGCGCGTCGACAGCGTGGCGATGTCGGCCACGGTCGTGTAGTGCTGCGGGTCGGTCAGACCGTCGACGTTCGTGTAATGGGTGTTCTTCAGCCCCATGCGTTGCGCGGCGCGGTTCATCAGTTCGACGAAGCCCGGCTGCGAGCCGCCGACGAGCTCGGCCAGCGCGATGGAGGCGTCGTTACCCGACTGGATGATCATGCCGTACACGAGATCGTGCACCGAGACCGGCTTGCCGGCTTCGATGAACGTACGCGATTCGTCGCGGCCCACCTTGCGGACCGATTCGCCCGGAATGACGGTCTGTTCCCACGAAATGCGCTTGTCGCGCAGGGCTTCGAAGACCAGATAAGTCGTCATGATCTTCGTGAGCGACGCCGGCTCCACGCGGGCATCCGGGTCACCGGCGGCCAGCACCTGACCACTGGTCACGTCGACGATGGTCCACGCCTTGGCCGTCATCGGCGGCGGCGGGATCTGTTGAGCACGGGCGGGAAGCGTAGCGAGCGAGCCACAAGCGACAATCGCCGCGGCGACGGCGGCACGGGACAGCGAAGCGTTGAATTTCATTGGCGATGAGGAAAACGAAGTGAGCGAAGTAAAACTCAGAGGCATCTGCGCTTGAAGGAGCGCCGTGCAACTCACGCTCTGGCGAGCGCGGCACGGCGAAGAAGACGGCGGCACCGAAGCACCGGAGCCACGCCTGTCGGGAACATAGACCCGACACGGCATGACATGGTTCAGACGCGAATTATACCCGCCACGATTTGACGTCCCCAGCGAAGCGAGCGCTGGCTGTCGAAATTACGCAAAATTTTCGTCGGGATGTATCAATGACGCCACGCGTCGACCACGATCTGTTTCAGCAGCGGCAACATGCCGTGGAAAAAGTGCTCGCCGCCGGGGATTACCACGACGGGCAAGGTCTGCGGACGTGCCCAGTCGAGCACCGATTGCAGCGGCACTGTGTCGTCCTGCTCGCCGTGAATGACGAGCGTGTCGGCTGGCACCGTGGCCACTTCCCAGTTGCTCGCGGCCGTGCCGACCAACACCAGACGCTGCGCCGGCGTGCCGGCCGCCTCCAGCGTCCTGGCGACGTGCGAGAGCACGAACGTGCCGAACGAGAAACCGGCGAGCGCGAGCGGCAGGCTTTCCCAGCCTGGTTGCTGACGCATCCAGCCGATCACCGCGAGCAGATCGTCGCGCTCGCCGATGCCCTTGTCATGCTCGCCTTCGGTCTTGCCCACGCCCCGGAAGTTCGGGCGCACGACGGCGTAACCGAGCTGCACGAAAGCACGCGCGAGCGTTTGCGCGACCTTGTTGTCGAGCGAGCCGCCGAACAGCGGGTGCGGATGCGCGACGAGCGTGATGCCGCGCGGAGTGCCTGCGGGACGATCGATGGCGACTTCGATGGCGCCGACCGGGCCGTCGATGGTGAAGCGTTCAGTCTGAGCGTTCATGAGCGATAGTGGGCTGAAATGCCGCACGCATGCGCGCCGGGCAGCTTGGCCCGGACGCAACGCGTAGCCGACGAAAAATCCTGAGAGCTGGTGCGCCGACCCGATCAGTCGATTAACAGACGCTCGACGATCTCGCCTTGCGCCAGATGCTTCTCGACGATCTCGTCGATATCGGATTCGTCGATGTAGGTGTACCAGGTCCCTTCGGGGTAGATCACCACGGCCGGGCCCTGTTCGCAGCGATCGAGGCATCCGGCCTTGTTCACGCGGACTTTGCCGGGACCGGCCAGACCGAGTTGCTTGACCTTCTTCTTGGCATATTCCTGCATCGACTGCGCGTTGCAGTTGGCGCACGACGGTCGGTCGGCGCCGGGTTCGCGCTGGTTGAGACAGAAAAACACGTGATGCTTGTAGTACTGCGACGGGGTAGCCATGTCGGTGTTTTGTGGGGGATTTGGCAGCCGGAAGCCCTGTTTCGGGCGTGTTGCGGGCCATTCTAACCGACCTGCCCGCCCCTTGCGGGCGCACCCGGCTACCGGGCGGCGGGCATGACACGACGGGAACGTGGAAATGCGGATTCCGGGACGCCAGAGCCGCGCTACGCCTCAGCGCAAACGCCGCTGCACCGCCATGAACACGGCGCAGAAGGCCGCGAGGCACGCAAACCCGAAAAACACGTTCACGCAGGAGAGCACCAGCGCCTGCTGCGAGGCGAGACTCCCCACCCAGGCCGACGCCATATGCGCCGCCGTCGCCGGATCGACACTCGCCGAGAACGTCTGCTGCGCCTGCGAGACGGCCGCGTTATAAGCCGGATTGAGCGGCGTCATCGCGGGCGTGAGTTGATGCATGAACACGGCCTGACGATCCTGCATCAGCACGGCCATGACCGACACCGACATCGAACTCACCAGCTGACGCACGATGTTCTTCGTCTGATACCCATGCTGGAAGACGTATTCGTCCATCCCGCGAAACGTCAGTTCGGCAATCGGAATCATGGCGAACACGCCCCCGAGACCGCTCAGCACCATCGGCACAATCAGCCACTGGCTCGACACACCCTGATAGCTTTGCGAGAGCAGGAACGCATATCCGAGCAGGCACAGGTAACCCAGCAGCACGAAGGGTTTGAGTTGTACGAACTTCGGACGTGCCAGCGTGTAGATCACCGCAACGACCAGACTCGTCACCGACGCGACCGCTTGCAGATATCCGGTGTGCTCAACGCTCCATTGCAACCCCTGCTGCATGTAGATCGGGAACAGATACGACGTCGAATACGAGAAGAAGTAATACACGGCGTACCCCCCCAGTCCGAGCACATAGACGGGGTTGCGCACCAGCACGCGAAAATCGATCAGCGGCTTGTGATGCGAGTATTGATGCCACATATAGCCGATCGCACAGATCGCCCCGACGAGGCACAGTTCGAGCAGATGTAACGGATTGGAGAAGAAGTCGAAGCGCGAGCGCTGCATCATCACCTCGACGAACAGCACGCCAGCGGCGAAGAACACGATGCCGCGCATTTCGAACTCGCCTTCGTCGCGCAGACGTTCACGAAAATCGGGGATGAACAGCCACGAGGCGACGGCACCGGCGAGCGCAATCGGCACGACCGCGAAAAACACCGACGACCACAGGAAGTGATCGACGAGATAGCTCGCGAGCAGCGGTGCGGAAATCTGCCCGCCGAAGAAGCCGTAGGTGAAGAAGAGCAGCGCGCGCAGCCGCAATTCGGGGGCGAAGCAGAGGTTGATGAGGATGCGGCTGGCGGTGAACAGCGATCCCGCGCCCAGCCCGAGCACGAAGCGGGCGACGGCAAGTTGCATCGGGTTGTGCGCCATGCCGCACAGCCACGCGCCGAACGCCATGAGCGTGAGCGCGCCGGCCAGGAATGTGCGATAGCCCAGACGAGACGCGAGCCAGCGTTGCTTGAGGATGACGAGAATACCGGCGACGGCATAGAGCGTGGAGACGAATGCATACTCTTCCGGCGCCGCGCCAACGCCGCCCGCGATATGCGACGACGCGAACACGAACATGCCGTTCTCCAGCATTTCGATGCCCGTGGCCGCCGCGATCACGGCCATCAGTACGCGCTGCCGTGTCTTGTGCGCAAACGCCAATCCCCAGGTGCTCATCTTCTCTCCCAATGAAAACCGCCCGGGATCTGCCTGTCGATGCCGGGCGGTCGTGGCGCACCAAGTATCAGCGTGCCTTATATGAGAGTTTAGGATTGACGGGGCGTCTCACCAATGGGCTGACGGCCAATACGCTATTTCCAAATTGGAAACAATGAGTGGGGAATTTCATCGCGCCCCATTCAGCGCTGCTTTCCCACAGTGCGTGCGGGGCCGCGATGGCTCGGGTCGAACATCGCGAGCAGATAGATCAGCACGAAGTACGGCCATGTCCACGCAAGCCAACGCGCCAGGACGTTGAAGTGCACGTACTGCCCCTGACGCCACGACTGAAGCGCCGCCTCGTAATAAGGATTCGCGGGCAGGAGGTTGACGAAGACGAGCAGCACGATGAGCGCCGCCAGCGCGACGGCGCCTCGCAACGCGCGCGGTCCGCGCCCGGCGACGCTCAGGACCAGCGCACCAATGACCACACCGTAGATCGCCCCGGCCGTCACCCAGTCGAACGCCTGCGCCGGCGAGAACTGCCACGCAGAAGCGATCGCCTTGATCGCGAATGCGCTGACGAACATCGCGCAAAGCAGCGGCACACGCGGCGCCGTCCGACGCATCGCCAGCGTGGCGAGCATCCCCGCCAGTATCGTGCCGCTGGCCGTCACCACGGTCTCCCACAAGGCGTGACTCGCCACGGCGTCGAGCTCTGACAGATAGTCCTGCAATTGCCCGAGCTTCGGTACCCAGTCGAGCACCAGATCCGTGACGTCGGGGTCCTGCCAGAGCCAGATCTGACGCACGAGATCGCCATCGCCAAAGAGGAATTGCTGCGGATATGCCTGCGCCCACGGCCAGAGCGCGAGCAATACCAGCAGCACGCTGGCGTGACGCTCGAACCACGCGAAGCGCAAATGCCGAAGCCATCCACGATCGAGTAACGGGCTGGTCAACGGCACGGCAATCGCACCGCCGATGAGCGCACCGAGCGCGTTCGTGGCGAGATCGACATTGGACGCGACGCGCGTGGGCAAATACGTTTGCAGCGCCTCCATGCCGCACGAGAGCAGCGTCCCGAGGAGAAACGCTGCGAGCACGGCCCGCGTGCCACGCCACGCCGGATGCAGGGCGAGCACCGTTAGCATGCCCAGCGGTATGTAGCCCAGCACGTTGGTGACGACATCGAACATCGTCATCCATCGGGGAAGTGGCGCGAACAGATAGTCGAACGGGCCGACGGCTGCGCGCTGAAACTCGAACGGATAGAGACTCGCGTAGGCGATCAGCAGAATCAGGCACAGCAATGCCTGACGCGTAAGGGGAGAGGCGCGTCGTTGCCAGGGTTTGACGTCTTGCTCGGGCATCGGCGAGACGACCGGCTATCGCGACGGCGCCGCTGGCGCGACCGATGCCCCCGACGCACCCGACGATGCTGCTGCGGGCACCGCGCGCGACTGCGCAGGGGCGCGTGTCGTCGCGGAGGGTGACGGCACGCGTCCGGCCAGCCACTGGATCAATTGCGTCTGCACGGCATCGCTGGCCGTCGCGAGGGCACGCGCACCGCCGCTGGCATCGGCCGTGGCCGCAGGGGCTTGTGCGCGCAGCGTGGTCTGTGCGAGCAGCTTCGGTCCATCGAACAACGTTGCGCGCACCTGCACGACGCCATGACTTGCCGACGTGCTGTCGAAGTATTGCGCGAACTCCTCGATCTCGACGCGCAGCGCAGGCGCCGCCGCCGGATCCCCCGCAGCAAGCACTGCCCGGTCGACGGACAACGCGGCCCGCAGCCGATCGCCAAACAGTCGGGCGGGCGACGCCAGCCAGCGGCTGTTCGCATAAACGCGCGCCTGATCGCCTTCGCTCGCGGGCAGACGGTAATAGATCATGTCGGAGTCGAGCCAGCTCGGCGCATTGACCACGACCTTGAGCGGCGATTGGCGCGGCGCATTCGCGGCGGCAGCCGCGACATCGGATGCCGGTGCGACGACACCATTCGTGGCATTCACGCCGTTCGCGCTGGCGCCAGCCACGGCGGAAGCGGGGATCACCGGCGGGCCGAGGTCGAAACGGGCCAGCGACCCCGACGGCGCGGGGGCCGCACACCCAGCCACCAGCGTGACTACGCCAAACGCGACGCAGAACCTCGCAGCCATGTTCGTCACTCGCATGTCCTTACCTCGTCCGGTCGGTTCCGTCATCTCGATATCCCCTTGCATGCCGGTGTCGCGCCTCATGTCCCACATCCCTACCCACATCACTACGCACCCAGTGGCGCGCCGCATTACGCGCGCCATTGCGCGCCATATTGTCCATCTCATTGCGCAGCCCCGTTCGTGCCGTTCGGCCATGCGAAGCCAGCCTCACCCGGTCCCGGCGAGGGCGGCGAAGTGCCGAACAGCAGTGCGCGCGGATTGCGGTTGATCGTTTCGGCTGCCTGCCCCACGGCCTGCGAGGTAAAGCGCAGATCGTCGGAGAGACGGTTCAGACGCGGCAACGCTTCCTGTTGCAGCGAGCCCTCGAACGTCTGCATCGTGCCCTGGAAGGCAGCGAGACTCGACGCCGCCTGATCTGCCGCACGCCCCACGCTATCGAGGTTACGCACGAGCGGCCCCTGCGGATCGGTCAACTGGTTCGTCAGTCGATGTGCGCCCGACAGCGTGCCGTTCAATTCGCGCACGGTTTCCGGCAGTTGCTTCGTGACCGGTTCCAACTGTGTCGCCACGCGATTCACGCTTTGCGCCGCCATCTTCACGCTATTGATCGAATCGAGAATGGCCTCGCGGTTCTCCGGTGCGAGCAACTTGTTGACCGACGACGTCGCCTCTTCGAGCTGATGCACGAGGTTGTTCCCGCGTCGCTGGAGTTCGTCGACGAAACTCGGGCGCAGACGCAATTGCGCGACCTGTGTCTCGGACGACGGCAACAACGTCCGGTCATGCCCGTCGTCGTCGAGTTGCACGAATGCGAGCCCCGTCACGCCCTGATAGCTCAGTGTGGCGAACGTCGATTTGGTCATCGGCGTGCCTTCGTTCACGAGAATGCGGATGAGAATCTGACCGGGCTTGCGCGGATCGAATTTGATCGACTCGACCTTGCCCACTCCCAGACCGCGATACCGTACGGCCGACTCCGGGTTCAGCCCCGTCACGTTGGTGCTGGATACCAGGTCGTAAGGCACCCGCACACGGTTGTCGCGATTAAACCAGTACACTGCGGCGGCCACCGCCGCGAGCAATGCCAGCGTGAAGAGGCCCGCCATGAAAGCGTGCGATTTATTTTCCATCGTCGAGTAACTCCGAAATCTTGGCGCGCCGTGCTGCGGGCAAAGCCAGCAGTGCGCGTCTACCGCGCTCACCGAGGAAGAAGCTGTGGATAAACGGGTGATCGACACACACCACGTCTTCGACCGGGGCGTTCACGAGCACTTTGCGATCGGCCAGCACGGCCACGCGCGTGGCAAGCATCATCACCGTATCGAGATCGTGCGTGACCATCACCACGGTCAGGCCGAGCGAGCGATGCAGGCCGCGAATCATGTCGACGAATTCGTCGGACGCCTGCGGGTCGAGTCCGGCGGTCGGCTCATCGAGAAAGAGCAACTCCGGCTCCAGCGCAATGGCACGCGCAATCCCGACGCGCTTGATCATCCCGCCCGACAACTCGGACGGCATGCGATTCGCCATGCGCCCCGACAACCCGACCATCTCGAGCTTGTACATCACGACATCGCGGATCAGATCCTCCGATAACGTGTGCAGCTCACGCAACGGCTGCGCAATGTTGTCGAACACCGTCATCGCCGAGAACAACGCGCCACGCTGGAACAACATGCCCGAGCGACGACGCAACAGGTGCGCGGTACGCCGGTCGATCATCGTGATGTCATGACCGAAGATGCTGATATGCCCGCTGGTCGGCGCCTCAAGCCCGATGATCTGCCGAATCAACGTCGTCTTCCCGGAGCCCGAGCCGCCGACCAGCGCAATGATCTCGCTCTGGCGCACCGTGAGATCCAGATGCTCGTGAATCGTGTGCGTGCCGTAGCGCTTGGTGAGGTCGCGCACTTCGATCACCGGCTGCGCGTCGCCCTGCAATGTCGACGAGACCGGCGGACATCCGGCGGACGCGCCGAACAGCACGTCGTCGCCTCGCGCGACGGGGGCATTGGATGCCCCGGGCGAGTCGGGTCGTTTGGACGGATCGCGTACGAGAGCGTCGCTCATTAGCCGATCCCCACGTTGCGGAACAGAATCGCGAAGACGGCATCCGCCAGAATCACCACCGTGATCGAAGTGACCACCGACTGCGTGGTGCCTTCGCCAAGACTCTGTGTGTTGGGTTTGACGCGCATACCGAAGTGACACGCCACGAGCGCAATCAGCATGCCGAAAACAACGCCCTTGCCCAGACCGATCCACAGGTTCGCGATGCGAACGGCGTTGGGCAGCGTCGTGAAGAAGTAGTGCAGACCGATGCCGAGTTCGTACTTCGCCGCCAACGCCCCGCCGAGCAACGCAACGATGTTCGTCCACATGACGAGCAACGGCATGGCGATCGCCAGCGCAATGACCTTTGGCAACACGAGCCGCAATCCGTGCGGGATATCCATGACCCGCATCGCGTCGAGCTCTTCGGTCACCCGCATCACGCCCAGTTGCGCGGTGATCGCTGACCCGGATCGTCCGGCTACGAGAATCGCGGAAAGCACCGGGCCCAGTTCGCGAATCACCGAAAGCCCCAGAATGTTGACGATGAACGTGCTGGCGCCATACAACTTCAGTTGCTGCGCGGAAAGATAGGACAGCACGATGCCGATGAGGAACGCCACCATCGCCGTAATACCGAGCGCCTTTGCACCGGCACTGTAAATGTTCGCGGACATTTCCAGCCACGGCGCACGCGCCGGATGGCGCACGACCCGGCCCAGATCGATCACGAAACGGCCGAACATGGTGATGCCGTCACGCAAATGTTCGCCGAGGGTGAGCAACGAGTAGCCCAGACGACTGATCGGATCGACACGGCGCGTAGGCACCGGACTCTGACGCGTGCGGTCGAATTCGGCGAGGTGATCGAACAGCGCCCGCTGGGTCGGGGTGAGCGCGACGCGTGAGGGGTACTTGCGCTGCCAGTAACGCCACAACGCCTGTGCCCCCACGTGATCCAGCCGCTCAACGCAGGTGAGGTCCCACGCCAGCTCGCCGCGCGGCAACGCATGGACCAGCCCCAGCAACGTTTTCTTGCGTTGCGAGAGCGCCAGCGCCGTCCACAGGCCACGCAGCATGACGACTGGGCCTTGCGCCGAGTGGGTCAGCTCCAGAGTGGGCACGGCATCGAGGTTCAAAACGGTGGTTCTCCTGACAACAAAACCGCCGGAATCCGGCATGAATCCATACAAGACGCGCAGCAAAACGCGGTCATTGTACGGTACAGGCGCGACCGGTCGATGGCAACCCGGCGCGGCCTGAAAACAAGCCGGAATTGTCCGACGCATGCCTCGGATGATGCCGAAATACGGGCTTCGACGCAGGTCAGCGCGGCGCAGGCCCGGCCTCGCCGCTACAATAGCAGCCATGAATAACGCCGCACCTTTCCCGCCTGACGTTCCGCACCGCGCACCGGATTCCGACTCGTCAGAACGTCCGGCCAGTGAGAGCTTGACGCCATCGACGCATACGCCCGCCCGTCAGCTCGACGGCGCGCGCATCCGATCGCGTCTGGCGGCCTCCTGTCGAGGCTGGCAGATCGAAGTCGTCGATACCACGGGTTCCACAAATCTCGATCTTCTTGCACGCCTTCGGGAAGACGCCGCGTGTGCGCCCATCGTGCGCGCCGCGCTCCAGCAAACGGCCGGACGCGGGCAACGCGGCCGGGCATGGCAGAGCCTGCCGGGCGATAGCCTGACGTTTTCCCTGGCCTATGTGATGCCCGGCGGCCCGGCCGAATTGGCGGGGTTGTCGCTCGCGACCGGCGTCGCCGTCGTCGAGGGCCTGTCGGATCTGCCATTGTCGGCACCGCAGGCGCTGGGTCTCAAGTGGCCCAACGACGTCCTGCTGCGCGGCGGCAAGCTCGCGGGCATACTGATCGAGACGGTACCCGCCGGGCCGGGCCGCATCGGTGTCGTCATCGGCATCGGCGTGAATCTGCGACAGGCTGGCGACGTGGCGTCGCGTATCGACGATGCCACGGCAGCGGCAAACGTAGCATCGGCAGCACCAACCGCATCCGGCGCGAGCACGCCGACGACGACCGCCGTTCCGCCCACCCCACCGGCCGCCCTCGAATCGGTGCTGGTGGACCCGGACATGTCATCCGTTCTCACCGCGTTGGTGCAGCGACTCGCTGCCATGCTCGAACGCTTTGCTGCGCAGGGATTCGAACCTTTCCGCGAAGACTGGGAGGCAATGCATGCCTACGGCGGCGCGTCGATCCGCGTGATCGAACATGGCCGCGACGTGTTGCACGGTATGGCGCTCGGCGTCGACTCACAGGGTTGCTTGCGCGTGGCGACCAACGAAGGCGAACGCACGATCGCCAGCGGTGAAGTGTCGGTGCGCCTGCTCGACGCGTCGTCAGCACGAGATACGACGGACACCCGGGGAGCCCGCTGATGAGCGCATCGCGGCGGACTTCGTCGACATCTCCCGAGCGCGCCACATCGGCACGCAAGGCCGACATGGCCGCCGCGTCCAAGGTGGCTCCAGTGGCTGAGGCAACGAAGGCTACCCCAGGCATCGCAGAGCGCCCGGAACACACTCACCCTGCGCCGTGGCTACTGGTCGACGCGGGCAACAGCCGGATCAAATGGGCGCTGGCGCCTGCGGTGCGCCCCGCCCGTTGGCAGGCGGCATCCCCCGCCTTTCTCGCCAGCGGCGCGGTGGACCACGCCGAATGGCGAACCCTCGCCACGCAAATTCGGGCGGGCTGGTCAGCGCTCGGTACCGGGGTTGCCGACACGGCTGACGCATCTGCCGCATCGGATGCATCGGCTGCACCAGACGCCCCCGGCACACACAGCGACCGGCACTTCGCCCCCAACATGGCGCCGTTGGCCATCGGGCAGGGCGGGCAGGAAGACGGATTCGTCTGCCCGGAACCGGCTGGGGTCTGGCTGACGAACGTGGCGGGCGACGCCGCCGAACAAGCCGTGCGCATGACGTTGCAGACGCTCTGGGGCATGGCGTCCGCCGACTGGCTGAAAGTCCTGCGCGCGGGCGAATCACGCGCCGGTGTGCGCAACGGTTATCGTGTCCCGACACAGCTCGGGAGCGATCGCTGGGCCAGCTTGATCGGCGCCCATGCCGCATGGCCCGGCGAGCATCTGCTGATCGTGACGCTGGGTACTGCGACGACCGTCGAAGCCTTGCAAGGCAATGGCGACTATCTCGGCGGACTGATCGCACCGGGACCGGCGCTGATGCTGCAATCGCTCGCGCAGGGCACCGCGCAACTCCCGACGCTCGACGCGACCATGCCGTCCGGTGGACAGGCATTCGCGCGCAGCACGACAGAAGCGATTCTGCGCGGGTGCGCCGCCGCTCAGGCCGGCCTCGTCGAGCGGAGCCACGCGCAACTGGAAGCGCAACTCGGCGCACCGGTGCGTTGTGTGCTGTCGGGAGGTGCGCGCCATGCGCTGGCGCAAACGCTGACCTTGCCCTTTACCGAACACGATCAACTTGTGCCGGCCGGGTTGTACGAAGTGGCGCTTCGCGACGCGGAATCCACCACCTCGGCGACGACTGACACCGCTGCGGCAAATGCCGCACCGACCGATACGCCGGCGGGCGCATCTTGCGCCGCCGAACCTGCGCGAAGGGGAGTCTGAGATGTTGCGTGCGTTGTTGCTCGTCATGTTTCTCGCAGCCAATGCGGCATTTGCCGCCGTGCAACTTGGCTGGCTGAAGTGGCGCGACGTGCTGCCGGAGACCGGCCGGGAACCGACGCGCATCACGACACAACTCGACCCCACCCACGTTCGCCTTACGGGCGTGGAGATCAGCAGCCCCACGCCAGCCAGCGGAGCCACCAATGCCGCCGACGCACCGGGCGGTGCGAGCGGTGCGAGCGGCGCGAGCGATGGCAGAGATGCGCCCGCCTCATCGGTGTCAGCCACCGCCGTCGCCGCGAGTCAGGCCCTCGCCGCTACGGCGCCGGCCGCGGTGTCAGGCGAATCGGGTGCGTCGCAAGCCACGGCGGCAACCGCAGCATCGAGTTGCCTCGACGTCGGTCCCTTTGCTGCCAGCGATGCGCAGCAGGCGCGCGGTTTGTTGCTGGCTGGATTACCGGCCGGTCAGGGCGACATTCAGTCCATCGCTGTCGACAAGCGCTATTGGGTGCATCTGGATCCGGTGCCGAACAAAGCGGCTGCCGACAAGCAGGTGGCGGCATTGCGTTCGGCAGGCGTGACCGAGTATTTCCTGGTGAACGACGAAGGCTCGACGCTGGTCGTCTCGCTCGGGTTGTTCAACGACAAGGATCGTGCGACGCGTCTGATGGCCGCTGCACAAAAGAAAGGCCTCACGCCGCAGTTGAGCGAAAGGCCGAACGCCAAGAGCCGGATCGTTTATCGCATTGCCGGTATCAATGCCAACGCCGTCACGCAGGTTCGTGGCGTTGTTACCCAGCAGTGGTCGGCACAGCTGGTCAAGGCGTGTCCGTCACCGGCAGGTAGCCCGCCGGCCGGAATCCATTAGCGGTTTCATTGACAGACGCATCCACCGACGCATTAATAGACTTATTGACGGGTTCATTAACAGGTCCATTCATGGGCTAATGACCGGCGTCGCGAACGGTCTGATTCGCGGCCCCATCGGGAGCGCTTGTTGGCGCCCCTGTCAAACGCCGCGCTACCACCGCATTAAGCAACGCGTTTGAGCGCCACCACCGGTCGCACCACGCCCGTTTGTGTACCACGTGCGTTCTTCACCACGGGCGACACCCACGGTGCGAGGCCGGTTTCCTCGGGCGCGTCCACCAGCCCCAGCGCCTTGAGCACGGCAACCGCAGCGGTGTAGAGCGCACGCATGTTGCCGTCGACGACCTTGATCGCGATCCCCAGTCCGGCGGAGCGCACACCGATGGTTTGCACGCCGTCAGCACCGATCTTCGCCACCCAGTCGCCGGGTGCCATGCGCATGAACGCGAGATCGTTACGCGCGGTGCCTGAGACCATTTCGGGCTGCTGCGTCATCGCAGCGAACAGCGTCGAGAGCGCTGCGTCGTCGCTGGCGGCAAGGCGCGCATACGCGGCAGCCAGCTTGTCGAGCGGCAACGCGTAATTCGGGGCGGAGCAACCGTCGATCCCGAGCGGCAGCGCATCGCCATCGACACCCACGACATCGCCCACGCGTGCGCGAATCTTCCGCTGCAACGGGTGCGCGGGATCGAGATAGGTATCGAGCGGCAGGTCGTGCTGTGCGCAATAGGCGAGAAAACCCGCGTGCTTGCCCGAGCAGTTGTGATGCAGGGACGTCGGCTTGAGATCGGCAGGCGCGCGCTTGCCGGTGGCCGAATAGAACGTCGGCACGTGGCATCCGCATTGCAGATGATGCTCGTCGCATCCGGCTTTGTTCAGTAGCCTTTTCACGCCGTCGACGTGAAACGATTCCCCCGAGTGGCTCGCGCACAGCAGCGCCAGCTCCGGTTGCGTCAGCCCGAAGTGAGCAACGCCATCGCCTTCCACGAACGGCAACGCCTGAAACGGCTTGAGCGTGGAGCGCGAGAACGTGAGGAACGACGGATCACCGGCGGCATATCGAAGGCGTCCCTCGGCATCGACGACGGCGACCGAGCCGTAATGCACGCACTCGACCGTATCGACGCCGTTCGCGCCACGCGTGACTTCAACGAGCGGCGCAAGCGTCATGATTGGGCTCGCACTTTCTTGAGCAACGACGTCGTCGAACGCTGATGTTCGAACGGAATGGCCACCGCCTTGCCGCCCCAGCCACGCACCAGCGCAGACTCCGGCAGCTTGTCCATGTCGTAGTCGCCGCCCTTCACGAGGATGTCGGGACGCACCGCCGCGATCAGCGCTTCAGGTGTCGATTCACCGAACGTCACCACATAGTCGACACTTTGCAGCGCGGCCAGCAACGCCGCACGGTCGTTCTCGTTGTTGATCGGGCGGTCGTCGCCCTTGCCGAGCGTTCGCACGGAGGCGTCCGTGTTCACGGCGACGACAAGGCATGCCCCCAACGCGCGCGCCTGCGCGAGATAGGTCACGTGACCACGATGCAGGATGTCGAACACGCCGTTGGTGAACACAAGCGGGCGGGGCAATGTGGGCGCCAACGCTGCCAGCGCTTCGCGCGAGAGAATCTTGGCCTCGAAATCGGCCGCAGGAATGACTTGGGAAGATGACATGACGATCGATGGAAGTGAGTGCGCGATTCGCTGCTGATCGCTGCTGACGCGCCGATGGCCGCTATTGTCCCACGACACGAGGTCCGGAGAACGAATCCGCAGCAGTGGCTGCATCGCGCGACAGGCCGATGGCGGGAACATCATCGGCACGATCTCGCAGTCCACCGGATATCGCGATGGAACCGGCGCACCGCAGAATCAACCCGATATCGCGATGAGACCTCTCCGTCACGACTCACCGCCCGCATCGCCATGCGTCGGCGCAACAAAAAAGGGGCCGGAAGCCCCTTTTTTGCGATGACCGCATTACCGCACTGTCATTCGACCGGCGAATGCCGAACCGACGAAGCCGATCTTGCCGACTTAAGCCGACGCTGCCACGGCCGGTGCCGGTGCAGCCACTGCCGCCAGGCGGACAGTGATTTCCTTGCGATAACGGTTCAGATCCTGCGCGGTCGCAAACGTGCGCTCGAACAGCAGCGACATGTTGTGCAGAATGCGCTCGACCACCTTCTTTTCCCAGCTGTCGTCGAACTTGATCTGCTCGTCGAGCCAGTGTTCGAGCCACTCCGGCTCCGGCAGACGCGACTGCACCGTGTCGTTCGGGAACAGATCCTTGTTCACGTGCAGGTTGGTCGGGTGCAGCGGCTTTTCGGTACGACGGGCAGCCGCCATCAACACGCCGATCTTCGCGAATGCCGCACGTGCGTTGTCGCCGAAGTTCGTCAGCGCCTTCTTCATGTAACGCAGATAAGCGCCGCCATGACGGGCTTCATCGCGCGAGATGACTTCGTAGATATGCTTGATGACCGGCTCGGTGTGCCACTCGGCAGCACGGCGGTACCAGTGGTTCAGACGAATCTCGCCGCAGAAGTGCAGCATCAGCGTCTCGAGCGGCGGGGCCGGATCGAACGGGAAACGCACGGCGTGCAGTTCCGCTTCGGTCGGCACGAGGTCGGGGCGGAAGCGGCGCAGGTATTCCATCAGCACCAGCGAATGCTTCTGCTCTTCGAAGAACCACACGCTCATGAAGGCGGAGAAATCGCTGTCGTCACGGTTGTCGCGCAGGAACATCTCGGTCGCCGGCAGTGCGGCCCATTCCGTGATGGCATTCATCTTGATGGTGCGCGCCTGATCGTCGGTGAGCTGGCTCGCGTCGAACTTGTCCCACGGAATATCGCTTTCCATGTTCCAACGCACTGCCTCCAGCGACTTGTACAGTTCGGGATACAGCATTTCGGTCATTTCAATTACCCCCAAGGTCGCGAGACCTTACACCAGGACTCAAGATAGTATTGTGAAAGTTTACGCCGAATTTCGACAGACAAAACGGTGAGCGTGTCACGGTCGGCCCCCGCCGTCCGGTTCCACGTCTTGAACCCTGCCGTCGCATAAGGACGGCGATTTCACGCCTGTTATCTGGCCGCATCCTGGCGATATGGCTTAGAGCGACCCTACTAAAATATGGGCAAACTCTTGAATCATAACATAATTCCCCTTCATTACCGTGACGTTTGACACTCACGTGACGGTAATGCGTCGTAATTTTGACGCCTGTCAAATTGTCACGGAAAGCCCCTAAGCTCAGAGGGCGACAGGTTTTTCCGCACATGTCACCGAACACGCTCCGGTGCCCCGCCAGTCCGTCGTCCGACACGTCTTCCGACGGACGCCCCACGGCGGTGCGTCAGGGTATGTCCTTGTGCCACGGGCCTGCGCGGGCAGCGTCCGATGGTCTACGCTAGAAAGCAATCGTTCCGCATTTGCGATGCCTCGTCCGGCAGCGGCTCCCCCGCTTTGAGGATAGTTCTCAGTCGCAATTACGCAACATGCATGATGGGCAGGCGCCACGGCAGAACGAGCCGAGCGCCGCCAACGGGCCTACCGACTCGACTGGATCCTTGTCCGATAAGGAGCCGAGCATGGCACTTCGAGCACACCGGGCAGACCGGGCAGACCGGGCAAATCAGGCATGCCTGACACCGCCGACGCACGTTGCGGCACACGTCACGCCCCCCGTCACATCGCGCCTCACATTGCGCCCCGACTTTGCCGCATGGCTACGTACCGCCTGTCTTCTGATGGCGGTGGCGACGGCCCCAGGCGCATACGCGTTCGACGTCGGCCAACTGGCTTCGCAAGAGATTCCGGCCGCCCATCTGGTCGGTCAGGGGTCGTTCTCGCGACTGGGCTTCCATCTTTACGACGCGTCGCTGTTCTCCGGCGCCGAGCGCATCAATGCGAACTGGAGCGCGCATCCGCTCGTGCTCGACGTACGCTACGCACGCAGCTTCAAGTCGCACACGCTCGTGCAGCGCAGCCTGATCGAGATGAGCAAGCTGCAAGTGGGTACGGACGAGGAACGACAGCGCTGGGCCGACGAACTCGCCCGCATTCTGCCGGACGTGTCGGCGGGACAGCACCTCACGGGCGTCTTCCGGCCGGGTGACGGCACACGCTTCTTCTCCGACGGCAAGCTCATCGGCCAGATCGCGGGCGACGCCTTCGGTCGCGCGTTCTTCGCCATCTGGCTGGACCCGCGTACCAGCGCCCCCGACTTGCGCGCGGAACTGATCAGCGACGCGCGCTGAGCGAACCGGAGGTGCCCGCCAGGCAAGCCCGACGAAATGGCGACACCTTCCCTGCCGATCCGGGTCGGCCAGCCGGCGCGGCGTCGGTTCCGCGTGCCTGTGCATCTATGGGATCTATGCATCGATGGACATCGACCACACGGCGGCCCTCACGCGCCTCAAGCACTACTTCGAAACCCTCACGCGCCAGAGCATCGGCAATCTGGGCGAGTTCTACACGCCGAACGTCTACGTCAAGACGCCACTTCACGAAGTGCGTAGCGCCGCCGAAGTGGCCGGACTCCTCACCCGCATGTTTGAGCGCCTCGAAGTGCCACGCGTCGAGGTGACGGCGCAACTCTTGCAGCACAATCAGGCGTTGCTCGTCTGGAATCTCCACTTCCACACCAAGCGTTGGCTCGATGACGAGCAGATCATTCACGGCGCCTCACACCTGCGCCTCGCCGTGGACGGCCGCGTCGCCTATCAACGCGACTATTGGGACGCCACGGAAGACCTCTACCTGAAGCTTCCCTTCATTGGACGCTTGATCCGCTGGCTCCGTCACCGGTTGTTTCTCTGAGCCACGACGCCGCCTATCGACCACCTCGCCCATCGTCGTTCCTGCCACCTCAGCGCAGACCATGACCGCACGACACGCCGCGCCGACGGACAGCATCCGGTAGCTGCCAGCGTCACGCCATCCCGTCGTGGCCCGCAAAGGGCAGTTTTCTTCAATACGCGACGCGCGAGTCCGCTTACCGTTGGAGCCTCGCACTCCCCGCCATCTTGCGGACGTGCCTGCAACGAGGATTCCGATGACCCTTTTCTATTCGATGGCCGCCTTTGCGCTGGCGGCTTCCATTACCCCCGGGCCGGTCAACATCGTCGCGCTCGGCTCGGGGGCGCGTTACGGCCTCATGCCGAGTCTGCGTCATGTGACCGGGGCGACGGTCGGCTTCGTGGTGTTACTCGTTGCGGTCGGTTTCGGCGTCTATGAACTGCTGCAACGCATGCCGATACTGATGCACGCGATCCAGTGGTTCGGCGTGGCGTTCCTGCTGTACATGGCCTACAAGCTGGCGGTCGACGACGGCGAACTCGCCTCTCCCGATGACAGGCAAATGCCGCGCGGCCCCACGATGTCGCGCGGCGCCGTCATGCAGTGGCTGAACCCGAAGGCCTGGCTCGCCGCACTGGCCGGCATGGGGGCGTACACCGGCGGCGACCCCGCACGCATCTGGCAATTCGCGGCGATCTACTTTGTCGTGTGCTGGTTGTCGGTCGGTTGCTGGGCTGCGGCGGGGGCGATGCTGCGGCGTCACATGCGCGACGCGAAGCGCATGCGTTATCTCAATCGGGGGATGGCCGCCCTGCTGGCGGCAAGTGCTGCGTATCTGGTGGCGGCGGGATAACGGCGACCGTTCACGTACGGGGAGTGCTATCGCCCCCCATCACCCCCTATCGCGTCACATCGCCTCATGCCGCACGCGTGTCGCGGTAATGCCCGGGCGTCGCGGCCAGCAGTTGCTTGAAGGTCCGCTGAAAGTGCGCCTGATCGGCGAAGCCTGCATCGAGCGCCACCTCGGCAATTGCATGTCCGCGACGCAACCGCGCCCGCGCGTACTGAATGCGCTGATTCATGACAAACGCGTGCGGCGTGAGGCCGTACTGCGCGCGAAACGCTCGCGTGAGGTACGACGCCGAAAGCCCTGCTGCATCGCAAATCTGCGCGAGCGTGAGCGCTTCGCAGCAATGGGCCCGGATGAAATCTGCCGCGCGGCCGAGCTTGTGCGAATCGTCCCGCATCGGCTTAGGCGCTGGGTTCAGTCGCTCGTGCACGTCGATAAAGAACTGTTGCACGACGCTCTCGCGCTCCAGCCGGTCGCGCGACGCATCGGTGCAAACGTCGTAGAGCCGGTTCAGCCCGTCGTAGAGCGCCGGATCGGTTGAGGACATTGGATCGAAGAGGTGCAGATCCTGCCCGTGCCCGAACCCGAGTTCGCGCTGCAAATCACGCAACCACGTCGTATCGACGAACAGCATTCGATAGGCCCAGGCTTCGTCCCCGATGGGATTGCAGGCGTGCACGGCGTCGGGGTTCATCACGACCACACTGCCGCGTCCCACGGTCTCCCGCGCCCGCCCATTGAGGTAGGTGCTGCGCCCGCCCGTCACCGCGCCGATGGAGAACGTCTCATGGCTGTGCAGCGCGTAGCACACGCGACGTCCGTCGAGTACCTCTCGGGCTTCAAGGAACGGGAGCGACGGATCACGCCAGAAGGTCGACGGATACGGGCAGTCGATATGGGCGGCAGCGGCGTGTGAGGGCTTCGGCATTAGCACTGAATTCAATAACGACAACGATTCGAACGGGATGTCCGGCAAGGCAAGTGGCGGCAACGACGTAACCCGATGCGCGCCGATCTGAGGAAACGCAACGCGTCCTACGCCGCAGGCTTTCCGGTATCGGCGACCGCCTCATCCGGATCGATCGACAGCGGCGAGTTCGCGGGCGGCTCGGCTCCGCCGACCGCACCGGCCTCGACGTCGTCGAGCGGGCTGGTGCCATCCGCTTCGGCCACGAGCCAGGCGGCAAGCGCGTCGCGCTGCGCATAGGCGTCGGCCTCGCCCAGCGCGATGAGCTCCTGCGTGTAAGACGACTCGAACAGCAGGTAGCTCGCAAAGGCCGCACCGCGTTCGGCGTCGGCCCCGATGGCGCCGAGCATCGTGCGCACCGCGCGCGGCAACTGTTTCAGGTGACGTGCGGCAATCGGCTCCAGCCGTTGGCTCGGCGAAATCAGCAGCGTGTCGATGGGACGCCACCCGCTCGACTCGCGCTGCGCCTCGGGCACGTAACGCAGCACGTTGTTGATGTGCTGCAAGCGTTCCAGATCCGCCGACAAGCCGTCGATGAACACACTGGCCAGCGCCTGACCGCCGATCTGCGCGAGGCTCGGATAGCCGCCGATGCGCTCGCCGCTGCTGTCCAGCCCGTACTGCCCATGCGAGGCGCCGATGATGAGCACCCGCGTCGCGCCAAGATGGATCGGCGGACTGAGCGGCGCGATCTGCCGCATCGAGCCATCGCCGAAGTACTCCGGTTGTCCGTCCAGATCGAGTTCGATGGCGGGAAACAGGAACGGAATCGCGCTCGACGCCAGCAAATGCTCCACGGTCAACGGCACCGCACGTGCCAGCCGCAGCGAACGCTTCCATGCCTGAATCGGCTCGGCGCTTTGATAGAAGGTAACGTGTTTGCCGGACGAATACGACAGCGCAGTGACCGACAACGCTTCGAGCGCGCCGGAAGCGAAAACTTCCGGCAGCCGGTCGAGACGGATCGCCTGACGCAGCATGCCGGCGAGCGGCGACCAGTCGAACAGCGAGCGCGGCGATCGGCGCAACGCCCAGCCCAGCGACAGGGCGGCGAGCCAGCGCGCGCCGGTCCCGGCCATGCCGAGAGAGTCGGCGCGGAACACCTGCCCCGCGTGGAACTGTCGCCAGACAGCGTCGAGCTTCATCACACCGTGCTGAAAATCGTCGGCGTGCGACGCGAGCGCTGCGGCATTGATGGCGCCAGCCGAGGTGCCGCACACCACAGGAAACGGAATCGCTCGCCGCGACGGCAGGACCTCGCGCTGAATGGCGGCAATCGCTGCGAGCACGCCGACCTGATACGCAGCGCGTGCGCCGCCGCCCATCAGGACGAGACCGGTACGTTCGCCTGAGATCATGGGGCCTCCTCCTGCCTTCGCTCTCGTTGTGCTTTGTGTCGCGTCAGCCGCGTATGCCGACGGATCTCGCCGTCAACGCCGCTGTCGTCTCCCCGTGAAACTATCCCTTCTCCGTCCTTGCGATCCTGCGTATCCGTCGATTCGCCTGTTCGGTGATTCGCCGGGCTTAAGACCATCGTCAACGATCATTGGCGACCCTCGCTGCCCGACGAGGCTTACCACTTCCAGGCGGTTTGCTTGCCCGTCGCGGACGGCGCCCTGGCCACCTTGTCCGTGGCTTTGTCCGTTGCCTTTGCCGACGTCCCGGTGGCGGTTTTCGTCGATGTCTTGGCAGACGTCTTCACGGCCGCCGATTTCGCGGGCGTCTTCTTGCTGGCCGGCGCACGCTTTGCGGCGGTCTTGCCAGCCGTTTTCGTTGCGGGCTTCTTCGCGGCGGCGCCCGTCTTTCCGGCGGCTTTGCCAGCGGTCGACGACGCTCCCGCCGCGGCCTTCGCTGCGCCGCTCGCCGCATGCGTCGCCTTGGTGGCCGCTTCGGACATCTGGGCCGCTGCGGCTTCCGTCATCTGAGCGGCCGAAACACCCGCGGCTTGCGCGGCGGCGGCGATCTGGTCGAATTGCGCCCGCATCGCGTTGAACCACATCGACGGATCGAGCGCGCCATAAGCGCTGCTCGCCTGAGCGAACGGCGACGACGAAGCACCTGCACCCTGCGGTTCACTGTCCGGCGCGGCGTCCATCTCCGGCGGTGCATCCGGTTCAGCCTCGCTCGCCGACGCCTCGGGCGCGGGTTCGACGTCCTGCGCCGGTTCCGGCGTGGCGAACGGCGAGCGCCAGAAGTTCGACGCGCTGCTATCGCTCGTGTCGGCAGTACCGGCGTCCGATGCGCCCGCGGCCCCTGTCGTACCCGTCGCGCCGAAGCTGCCCGTGCCGAAGGCGCGCAGCGTGGCGTACGTCGCGCGCTGCACTTCGAACGCCTGAATGGTCGAGCGCAGCACGTTCAGATTTAGCGTGAGCCACTGTTCGACGGCACGCATCTCGGCGATACGGTTCTCGATTTCGTTGGGATCGAGCAACGGCGCGGCGCTCTGCATCAGTTGCGTCAGCGGCGAGGTGAAAGTCGCGGGCGGGCTGAAGGCCTCCCACATCTTCTTGAGAATGTCGAAGCCGTTCGGCATGGCACTCGTCGAATCGCTCATTACGATCTCCAGTCACGGTCGGGGACGCACGGCTTGCCGGCCAAGCCAGGCGCACGGGGAGGTATGACTATCGATCATACGCCGAGCGTGCGCCAGTGGTGTGTCAAAAAGGGACGGTCGACAGGGGCGTCCCGAGCGGCAGCAGGGACTGCACACAGGCGGCCACCGAAAGGGACGGAAAGACGCCCTCAGAAAGGTGCGTCCCCGCCGAAGTCCGGCGCACGGCGTTCTCGCAAGGAGGCGATGCCTTCGCGCACGTCCGGGCCGGCGAAGCCCATGAATTCGAGCGCCAGCGACGCATCGAACGACGGCCCCGCACTGCGCAGCCAGTTGTTGAGCGCGTACTTCGTCCAGCGAATCGCCGTCGTCGAGCCGCGCGCGAGCTTGTCGGCGACTTCGAATGCCTTGGGCAGCAGGTCCGCCTCGTCGACCGTGAGCGACACGAGGCCGATGCGCTCGGCCTCCTCGCCCGTCACCGGCTCGCACAGCAGAAGGTAGTACTTCGCCTTGGCCATACCGCACAGCAGCGGCCAGACGATGGCGGCGTGATCGCCAGCCGCCACACCGAGACGCGTATGCCCGTCGATGATGCGCGCCGTCTTCGCCGCGATCGAGATGTCTGCGAGCAGGCCCGCCACCAGTCCTGCGCCGACGGCCGGGCCGTGCATCGCCGAGACGATGGGCTTGCTGCAATTGATCACGTTGTAGACGAGGTCGCGCGCTTCGCGCCAGACACGGGCGCGCACAGCGAAATCGTCGGCCATGTCTTCCACGAGCGACAGATCGCCGCCGCCGGAGAAACCCTTGCCTTCGCCACGGATCACGACGGCACGCGTTTCGGCGTCGCGGTCGATGTCGCGCCACACGTCGGCCAGCTCCTGATGCATGCGGTGGTCGGCCGTCGACAGACCGCTCTTGTTCGCGCCCGCGCCCATGATGAGTTCGAGCACGCCGTTCGGATGCCGCTTGAATTGCAGCGACTGATAGTGTTGATACGGGTCTTGCGACATGGCTTACCGCTCCAAAAAAATATCCCCGCACAGGCGGGGATGGAACAGCGGCACCGACACAGGCCAGCGCCGCCGACGGTCAACAGGTCGATGCGAGCGGCCGGTATCGTCTCGTACCGTCTCGCATTCAGAGGGGCGTCATCGACATTACGGCGCAATCACCCACTTGCCGTTCTCGATCTTCACCATCACGCGGGCGCGCTGGTCGAGGCCGAGGTGATCGGTCGGGCTCATGTTGACCACGCCGTTCGAGACGTGGACATCCTTGCTCGTTTCCAGCGCGTCGCGCAGGGCCTTGCGGAATTCCGGCGTGCCCGGCTTGGCATTGCTCTTGAGCGCGATCGGAATCGCACGCTGGAGCAGAATGCCAGCGTCCCAGGCATACGAGCCGAAGGCGGCCACTTTGCCGGCGCCGTACTTGGCGTCGAACTTCTTGATGTAGTCGAGCGCCACGGCCTTGGCCGGATGATCGTTCGGCAGTTGCGACGCGACGAGCACCGGGCTGGCAGGCAGGTACGTGTTGTTGCAATCCTTGCCGCACACGCGCAGGAAGTCGTTATTGCCCACGCCGTGGTTGTGATACACGAGGCCCTTGTAGCCGCGCTCGGCGAGCGCCTTCGGCGGCAGCGCGGCCGGCGTGCCCGCGGCACCCACGACGACAGCATCCGGGTTCTGCGCCATGATCTTGAGGATCTGGCCGGTCACGCTCGGGTCCGTACGGGCGAAGCGCTCGCTCGCGACCATCTTGATCTTGTGCAGGGCGGCGAATTTGGCGACTTCTTCGTAGAAGGCTTCGCCCAGCGCGTCGCCCTGACCGATGAAGGCCATCGTCTTCACGCCGTGACGGCTCGCATGCTCGGCGATGGCGGAGGCCATCTGCGCGTCGGTCTGCGGGGTCTTGAACATCCAGTAGCGCTTGGCGTCGACCGGCTCGATGATGCGCGCGGACGAAGCGAGCGAGATCGTCGGCGTGGTGCCGGCAGCGATCACGTCGAGCATCGCCAGCGTGTTCGGCGTGATCGACGAGCCGATGATGGCGTCGACGTGGTTCTCGGAGATGAGCTTCTTGGTGTTCTGAACGGCGGTCGTGGTGTCGGACGCGTCGTCCAGCACGATGTAGTCGACCTTCTCGCCGCCGATTTCCTTCGGCAGCATGCTGATCGTGTCGCGCGCGGGAAGGCCGAGCGAAGCGGCGGGGCCGGTGAGCGAGATGCTCACGCCAATCTTGACCTGAGCGGCAGCGCCGCCGGCCAACGCCAGCAACATCGCACCCAGCAGGGCAGTGCGCACGGGGTTTCGCATGGAAAATCTCCTGGTCTGGCCGGCGCTGGTGTTGTTCTCTGACGCCGGTGTCTCGGGACGGACACCGCGCGCCGCGCTGGCGAAAGTTAGGGCCGGTGCGCGAACCTGCCAGGCAGGCGCATCGACTCAAGGAGACAAAGAATAGCGGAGCCAGAATTCCCCGCCATATCCGGGTTCACCCTATGACGTTACCCCCTGACACCCCGCAAAGCCTTACCGGACGCGGCGTTCGGCCCGGTTCATTTTCCCGTCCGGGCGGTCGGACGTGCGGCCGCGTCGGCACACATCGATCACATGAAGCGACACAAGACCGACGTCAGACCGACACAGCCGATGACGAGCCGCGTGGGCGACGAGGCCAATCAAACGCCGTCGCTTACTCGTCCAGCGGGGCAACCGCCTGATCGATGGCGCCGAAGATCGTCTTGCCCTGCGCGTCGAACATCTCGATTCGCACCCGGTCGCCGTAGCGCATGAAGGCGGTCTCCGGCGCGCCCTTCTCGATGGTCTCCAGCATGCGCTTCTCTGCGATACAGGCGCTGCCCCGGCTGCGGTCCTTGTTCGAAATCGTGCCCGAGCCGACGATGGTCCCGGCACGCGCGTTGCGCGTCTTGCACACGTGCGCCACCAGTTGCCCGAAGTCGAACACCATGTCCTCGCCGCACTCCGGTGCGCCGAACTTCCTGTCGTTCCACTTCACCGTGAGCGGTCGATGCACGCGGCCCTCGCGCCACGCGTCGCCCAACTCGTCGGGCGTAACGGCCACCGGCGAGAACGCACTCGCCGGCTTGCTCTGAAAGAAACCAAAGCCCTTGGCCAGTTCCGCCGGAATCAGGTTGCGCAGGCTCACGTCGTTGACCAGCATCAGCAGACGCACGCCTTCGAGCGCACGCGCCGGGCTCGCCCCCATCGGCACGTCGGACGTCACGACCGCGACCTCGGCTTCGAAGTCGATGCCGAAGTCTTCCGACGCGCAGACGATGTCGTCCGTCGGTCCGATGAAGTCGTCGCTGCCGCCCTGATACATGAGCGGATCGGTCCAGAACTCGGGCGGCATTTCGGCGCCACGGGCGCGGCGCACCAACTCGACGTGATTCACATAGGCCGAGCCGTCCGCCCATTGATACGCACGCGGCAGCGGCGCCATGCATTCGGCAGGGTCGAACGCGAACGTGTTGCGCGCACGGCCATGGTTCAGCTCGGTGTAGAGCGAGTGCAGTTGCGGCGCGTAGAACGTCCAGTCGTCGAGCACGCGTTGCAGCGTGGGGGCGATGGCGTCGGCAATGCAGGCGGTCGACAGGTCGCGCGAGACGACGATCAACTGGCCGTCGCGGGTGCCGTCCTTACGGGTAGCGAGTTTCATGGCAATGGAGTCTGCGAGCGGGTTCGGGGTTCGGACCGGAGGAATCGGACAAGTCGTGTCTCGGGCACGAGGCCCGATAGAATGACGCTTGAAGCCGAGGATTCTACCCGAGGGCATCGCCGGCGACGGTCGGGAAGATCGGGCGGCCACGATAACAATGACAGAGACACATGACAGCGCCTGAACACGACAACACGACGGATCGCGACAGCGGTCAAGATCGCGCCCCCCGCAATGAGAGCGACGAGGGCAATGCCGCCGCGCCCGACGAGGAGAAAACCCGTTCGGGCATCCAGTCCATTGAAGTCGGCTTTCGTCTGATCGAAGTGCTGACCGAAGCGTCGAACGCGATGATGCTGCGCGACCTCGCGCACGCTGCCGGCATGAACCCCGCCAAGGCGCACCGTTATCTCGTGAGCTTCCAGCGGCTCGGGCTCATCGTGCAGGACCCCGTGAGCGGACGTTACGACCTCGGCCCGTTCACGCTCCGCATGGGGCTCGCACACCTCGCACGGATTGACGCCTTCAAGGCCGCCCGCTTCGCCCTGACCGAACTGCGCGACGCCATCGATCAGACGGTCGGCATCGCCGTGTGGGGCAATCAGGGACCGACCGTGGTGCATTGGCTCGAATCGACCTTCCCGATGCGCGTGCCGCTGCGGCTGGGCGACGTCATGCCCATGCTCGAATCCGCCGCCGGACGCCTGTTCGCGGCTTATCTCCCCGCGCGCCAGACGGCGCCGCTCATCGATGCGGCGCTGGCCGATCTTCAGCATGCGTCGCGTCACCATCTGCCCGCCACACGCGCGCAGTACGATGCCGTGCTCGACGACGTGCGCGCCCACCGGGCGTCGCGGGTCGAGGGCACGGTGCTCCCATCCGTCAACGCCTTCTGCATGCCCGTGTTCGATGCGACGGGACAACTCGTGATGGGCCTCATGGCACTCGGTCCCGAAAGCCGCTTCGATGCGAGCTGGGGCGGTCCGATCGACACGGCGCTGCGCACACTCGCCCAAAACCTGTCGGCCGACCTCGGGCATGCGCACGCCCCCGGGAACCGGCGTTGAGTGAAGCGCTGCGGCACCCGACACGACGCGGGAATACGCTGGAAGACGCGCCGCGAACGCGGCCGAACGGGCGCTGTCGAACCGAGTTCATCTCAATGTGCGATCCTGACGCTCTGACGTCCCGACTCATCGATTCTCGTGTCTTCGCGCCCGCCCAGCTCTTCCAACACCTCTCGCCACGCCGATGCCGACGTGACGCCGAACCCGGTCGGCCCTGACGCGTCCGGGGATTCGGCGCAAACGTCGCTCGCGCCGACGGGGTCAAAGGCGTCGAAGGGTTCGAAGGGGCGGCAACCACCGAAATTACCGAAAGGCCCAAGGGGCCCGCGCCGACGTTGGGGACTGTGGATGGGCGTATTGGCGGCGGTTTTCGTCGTTCATCTGCTCATCGCACTTTGGGTCGCCAGCCATCGCACGATGCTCGACGACACGCCGATTCCGAGCATTCCGATTACGCTCATCCCGCTCAAGCCGGTCGCGCCTCCACCGCCGCCAGCGCCGCCCGCACCACCACCGCCCAAGCCGGTGGTCAAGCCACGCCCGCCCCAGCCGACACCACCGGTCGAAGCCCCGCCCGACACGCTCGCCGCGCCGGTGGCGACCGACACGCCCGGGCCGCTGGCAGCGTCGGAAACGGCGGCAGGCGCAGGTGATACGACCGGCGCGAACGCGTCCGCCGCCGCCGCACCGCCGAGCATCCCGCTCACTGCGGCAGCCGCCAACGGCGACAAGTTCGACCCGCCGCCCTCCGTCACCCTGACGTACGACGCGCTCATGAACGGCGTGCGCAACCAGACCGGCCAACTGCATTGGGTGAACGACAACGGGCACTACCAGTTGCGCATCTCGGTGCCGATCATCTTTTTCGGCACGTTCGAGTTCATCAGCGAGGGCGGTTACGACGTCAACGGCATTGCACCGTCCCGTTATGTGGAAAAGCGCGGACGCCGCGCCGAATACATCACCGACTTCCATCGCGACGCTTCCCCCACACTGTCCACGCTGCATTTCTCGCGCTCCGGGCAAACCGTGCCCCTCGCCCCCGGCGCACAGGACCGCTTCAGCGTGATGATGCAACTGGCCGGTTACGCGAGAGGCAATCCCGAGCGCTACACACAAGTGGGCGTGACGCACGAGTTCACGGTGGTCGACACGGACAGCAGCGAAGTGTGGCCTGTGCAGTACGTCGGCAGCGAGACGATGAGAACGCCGACGGGCTATGTGGAGACGCGTCACTTCACCCGTCTGCCGCGCAAATCGGGCGATGAACGGCGTGTGGATATCTGGCTGGCACCGTCGCTCGACTGGTTGCCGGTGCGCGTCAGGCAGACGGAGCCGTCGGGCACCGAATTCGAGCTGATCTTTACCGAGAAATCGGCACAGTGAGCGGGCCAGGACGCAACGGGAGCTGAGGTGACTCAACCCGTCTGAACCGCCCCAACCCCTACGGCACGCACGGTTTTCCGCCCCTGAGAAATCCCCTTCGATTCCTTAGAATTTCGAGCGATACCGCTGTGATGCGGGTGCGCGGCGAAGTGTTGCCCAACTACTACGAAACGCTCAGCAGGATCCTGATCTTCCTGACATAATCAGAATCATCCTGACCGCATTTTCGACGCATCGACGCCCGACGACATCACCTCGCAACGTAGTGACGATACCAGGGGGCCTCCCATGAAAGTCAGCGCCAACGGAGCATCGATTCATTATGCGGTGGAGGGTCACGGACCGTGGCTGACGCTCGCGCATCCGTTGGGGGCCGATCTCACCGTATGGGACGATCTGGTGCCCGAGCTGGCGACCCACTTCCGGGTCTTGCGTTATGACAGTCGGGGCCACGGCCGCAGCGACGTGACGCGCGGCCCCTATTCCATCGGACAACTGGCCGTCGACGCGACCGCCCTGCTCAGTTCGCTGGAAATCCCGAGTACCCACTTCGTCGGCATTTCGATGGGCGGCGCCGTCGCCCAGCAGGTCGCGCTGGACGCCCCGGAGCGCATTGCCAGCCTCACGCTGATCGACACCACGTCCGGTTACGACGACGCCGACACGGAACTCTTCCTCGAGCGCGCCGCGAAAGCCCGTGCCCACGGCATGAAGGAACTCGCCGCCGGCACGCTGGAACGCTGGCTGGGCGAGCGTTTTCGCAAACATCATCCCGAGACGGCCGAACGCATTCGCGCGCTGGTGGCGCATGCCGATCCGGAAGGCTTTGCGGCCGCGTGCGAAGCCCTGGCAGCGTTCGATGTGCGAAATCGTTTGCCGGAAATCGAAGCGCCGACGCTGGTGCTCGTGGGCGAGAACGATCCCTCGACGCCGCCCGCCGTGGCACGACGCATCGCCGACGGGATCGCCGGGGCCCAGTTGGAGATCGTGCCTGACGCCGCGCACCTGTCGATTGTCGAGCAGAAACAGTTCGTAACCAAAGCCCTTGCAACATTTTTGGCAGGGGCCGCATCTAACGTCTGAAACCTGCAAAATGGTGGAAATGAGGAACTTGCGGGACTTGTTGCGGAACCTTTGATAAATGGAGGGCCAAAACCATTGAATTCGTCAGCCGGTGTGCCGATAAGCGAATCATGGGGCAATGCCTCTTGAAATCGCGCCGCGTCGCCCCTATGTGGGTTACCAAGGACCATGCAGGAACACCAGGAGAGTTGCCATGCTCATGATTTACAACAGCCCGAATTACTGTGTCGTGGAGTTTGCCGCCGATAACGGCAATCATTCGCTGTCCGCCGGTGGCTATGAAATCGTGGACAAGACCGCAGGCCGTGAGATTTTCCTCGACGGCTCGCTTGCCCGGCAATTCCGTGAAGAAGTGCAGAAGTTGATTGCCACCGAACCTTCCGAGGACGAAGTCGACGAATTCCTCGGTCAGTTCGATAACTTCATGACGAACCCGGTTGTGCTCCATTGAAAGCCGTCACCCACGCGGTGCAGCCACACGAAAAACCCTCGCCTCGGCGAGGGTTTTTTCATGAGATGGGAATCCGGCCGTACGCCTGACCTCATGTCAGGCTTTTCAGGCCTTCCAGGCTTATCAGGCTTATCAGGCTTATCAGGCTTGCCGGGCGTCGGCAGGACGCCGGCTCAGCATTGCTGCCATGGCAACCCATCGAAACGCCAGCCGTTGACGGCATTGCGGTGATGGGTGGCGTCCAGATCGCCCTCGAAGCCGTGCAGCACCCCGTAGACATTCACAAAGCCCGCCGCCTCGAGCGCCTCGCCCGCCGCCATGCTGCGGTTGCCGCTGCGGCAGATGAGCATGACGGGACGCTCACCTCCGGCCCCGGCCAGCTTGCGCACGCTCTGCACGAAGTGCGGGTTGATCTCCCAGTCCGGGCCGTCGTTCCACGCCACGTGGATGGCGCCGACCGGATGGCCGACGAACAGGTGTTCCATCTCGCTGCGGCAATCCACGAACAGCGCGTTGGCATTGGCTTGCAGGAACTTGTGAGCGGCGCTCGGGAGCAGGAATTCCATTTCGTCGACAAAACTTCGGGAAAGTTGGATGACACCGCCCTGCGAGCGTCCCGACAGCCCCGTTCTCGGGCGTCGGCGCGCGGGCGGCATTCGCGAAAACCATTACAATTATAGGTTTTCCGGCCACTCCAAGGCGACGTCCGTCATGAGCACCGCAACCCCATCCGCCGCAAGCGCACGGCCTGCCGCTTCGAATGCACTGCCGAATGCACTGCCATACACGCGCGGTCAGACCCTGCCTGCGCTGCTCGAACAGCGCATCCTGATCCTGGACGGCGCCATGGGAACGATGATTCAGCGGTACAAGCTGGACGAAGCACAGTACCGCGGCGCGCGTTTCGCCGACTTCGCGCACGACGTCAAGGGCAACAACGAGCTGCTCTCGCTCACCCGCCCGGACGTCATCAGTGAAATCCACCGTCAGTATCTGGCTGCCGGCGCCGACATCATCGAGACGAACACCTTCGGGGCGACGACGATCGCGCAGGCCGATTACCACATGGAAGATCTGGCCGACGAGATGAACCGCGAGTCGGCGCGTCTGGCCCGTGAAGCGTGCGCCGCGTTCAGCACCCCGGACAAGCCCCGTTTTGCCGCCGGCGCCGTCGGCCCGACGCCCAAGACCGCGAGCATCAGCCCGGACGTGAACGACCCCGGCGCACGCAACGTCGACTTCGACCAGTTGCGCGACGCGTACTACGCGCAGGCGAAGTCGCTCATGGAAGGCGGCGTGGACCTGTTCCTGGTCGAGACGATCTTCGACACGCTCAACGCCAAGGCCGCGCTCTTCGCCATCGACGAACTGTTCGAGGACACCGGCGAGATCCTGCCGATCATGATTTCCGGCACGGTGACGGACGCCTCGGGGCGCATTCTGTCGGGCCAGACCGTGGAAGCGTTCTGGAACTCGCTGCGTCACGCACGTCCGCTCACCTTCGGCCTGAACTGCGCGCTCGGCGCGACGCTCATGCGCCCGTACATCGCCGAGCTGGCCAAGCTGTGCAACACCTACGTGTCGGTCTACCCGAACGCCGGCCTGCCCAACCCGATGAGCGACACCGGCTTCGACGAAACGCCCGACGTGACGTCCGGCCTGCTCAGGGAGTTCGCACAGGCCGGTCTCGTGAATCTGGCCGGCGGCTGCTGCGGGACGACGCCCGAGCACATCGCCGAGATCGCCAAGGCGCTCTCGGACGTGAAGCCGCGTCGCTGGCCGTCGCAGTATCGCAATGACGAGGACGCATAAGCGACGAGGCGACGCAGCTACGCAGCGACGAAGCGACGTATAGGCGCGACGCATCACCCCTCGTCCGCACGATGCACTAACCACTGAACGGATTGCCCCATGAGTCAAACGTCTGTCGAACCGTCGGTCCAGCCGATGCGCCTGTCCGGCCTCGAGCCTTTCAACATCGGCGCGGGCACGCTTTTCGTGAACGTCGGCGAGCGTACCAACGTCACCGGCTCGAAAGCGTTCGCACGCATGATCCTGAACGGCCAGTTCGACGAAGCGCTCGCGGTCGCCCGCCAGCAGGTCGAGAACGGCGCGCAGGTCATCGACATCAACATGGACGAGGCCATGCTCGACTCCAAGGCCGCGATGGTTCGCTTCATGAACCTGATCGCCTCGGAGCCGGACATCGCCCGCGTGCCGATCATGATCGACTCGTCGAAGTGGGAAGTGATCGAAGCCGGTCTGAAGTGCGTGCAGGGCAAGGCGATCGTCAACTCGATCTCGCTCAAGGAAGGCAAGGATGCCTTCGTGCACCACGCCAAGCGCATTCGCCGCTACGGCGCGGCGGCGGTGGTCATGGCGTTCGACGAACAGGGACAGGCCGACACCTACCAGCGCAAGACCGAAATCTGCGAGCGTAGCTATCGCGTGCTGGTCGACGAAGTGGGCTTCCCGCCCGAAGACATCATCTTCGATCCGAACATCTTCGCAGTCGCCACCGGCATCGAAGAACACAACAACTACGCCGTCGACTTCATCAACGCCACGCGCTGGATCAAGCAGAACCTGCCCGGCGCGAAGATCAGCGGCGGCGTGTCGAACGTCTCCTTCTCGTTCCGCGGCAACGATCTCGTGCGCGAAGCGATTCACACCGTGTTCCTGTACCACGCGATTCAGGCGGGCATGGACATGGGCATCGTCAACGCCGGTCAGCTCGGCGTGTACGAGAACCTCGACCCGGAACTGCGTGAGCGTGTGGAAGACGTGGTGCTCAACCGTCGCGAGGACAGCACCGAGCGTCTGCTGGAGATCGCCGACCGCTTCAAGGGCGGCGCCGCCAAGCGCGAAGAGAATCTGGAGTGGCGCAATCAGCCGGTCGAAGCGCGTCTCGCGCATGCGCTGGTGCACGGCATCACGACCTTCATCGTCGAAGACACCGAGGAAGTGCGCCAGAAGATCGCCGATGCGGGCGGTCGCCCGATTCAGGTCATCGAAGGCCCGCTCATGGACGGCATGAACGTCGTGGGCGACCTGTTCGGCGCAGGCAAGATGTTCCTGCCGCAGGTCGTGAAGAGCGCGCGCGTGATGAAGCAGGCCGTGGCGCACCTCGTGCCGTTCATCGAGGAAGAGAAGGCGCGCATGGCCGCTGCCGGCGAGGACGTGCGCTCCAAGGGCAAGATCGTGATCGCCACGGTCAAGGGCGACGTGCACGACATCGGCAAGAACATCGTCACCGTGGTGCTTCAGTGCAATAACTTCGAAGTCGTCAACATGGGCGTGATGGTGCCGTGCGCCGAGATCCTCGCCAAGGCGAAGGAAGAAGGCGCAGACATCATCGGCCTGTCGGGACTCATCACGCCGAGCCTGGAAGAGATGGCCTACGTGGCATCGGAAATGCAGCGCGACGACTACTTCCGTCTGCGCAACATTCCGCTGCTCATCGGCGGCGCCACGACCTCGCGCGTGCACACCGCCGTGAAGATCGCGCCGCACTACGAAGGCCCGGTCATCTACGTGCCGGACGCCTCGCGCTCCGTCTCGGTCGCCTCGAACCTGCTCTCCGACGACGCCGCCGAGCGCTACCTCGACGAGGTGAAGACGGATTACGACCGCGTGCGCGCACAGCATGCGAACCGCAAGGCCACGCCGATGGTGTCGCTCGCCACCGCGCGCGAGAACAAGTTCAAGGTCGACTGGTCGAGCTACGTGCCGCCGAAGCCGAAGTTCATCGGACGGCGCCTGTTCAAGAACTACGATCTGGCCGAACTCGCGGACTACATCGACTGGGGTCCATTCTTCCAGACGTGGGACCTCGCCGGACCGTACCCGGCGATCCTCACCGACGAGATCGTCGGCGACTCGGCCCGGCGCGTGTTCGAGGACGGCAAGGCCATGCTCGATCGGCTGATCAAGGGCCGCTGGCTGACGGCCAACGCCGTGATCGCGATGCTTCCGGCGAACGTGGTGAACGACGACGACATCGAGATCTACACCGACGAGTCGCGCTCGGAAGTCGCGTTCACGTGGCACAACCTGCGTCAGCAGAGCGAACGCCCGGTGGTGGACGGCGTGCGTCGCCCGAACCGCTCGCTGGCCGACTTCATCGCCCCCAAGGACAGCGGCGTGGCCGACTACATCGGCGTGTTCGCCGTGACGGCAGGGCTCGGCGTGGACGCGAAGGAAGCCGGCTTCCTCGCCACACACGACGACTACAGCGCCATCATGCTCAAGGCGCTGGCCGACCGTCTGGCCGAAGCCTTCGCCGAGTGCATGCACGCACGTGTGCGCCGTGACTTCTGGGGCTACGCGGCCGACGAGCAGCTCGACAACGACGCGCTCATCAAGGAGAAGTACGTCGGCATTCGCCCGGCCCCCGGCTATCCCGCCTGCCCGGAGCACTCGGTCAAGGGCCCGATGTTCCACTACCTGCAAGCGCACGACGTCGGCATGAGCGTGACGGAATCGATGGCCATGCTGCCGGCCGCCAGCGTCTCGGGCTTCTACCTGTCGCATCCGGACAGCACGTACTTCACGCTAGGCAAGATCGGCCCCGATCAGGTCGAGGACTTCATGGAGCGTACCGGCGTGGACGAAGCCACGGCGCGCCGTCTGCTGGCCCCGCAACTGTCGTAATCCTCGTCATCGCTACCGGGGCGACGAAAAACAACACGTCGCCCCGCCCTCCCCGCAGCACACCTTCCCCCCGTCAAATCCCGGTGCCATAATGCGGCGGCGCAACATGACCGCAGGCTCCTGTCGAGACGTTCCATGCAAGCCCTGAACAGCATCCAGAATTTCCACCTTCTCCCGTTGCTCAACACCCTCGTGTCGCTCGCCGTGGCGTTCATTCTCGGCACGATCATCGGCGTGGAGCGTCAGGTCCGGCAACGCACGGCGGGGCTGCGGACCAACGTGCTGGTGGCCGTGGGCGCCGCCGCATTCGTCGATCTGTCGATGCGGCTCATGCCGGGCGATACGCGCGTGATTGCGTATGTCGTGTCGGGCGTCGGCTTCCTCGGCGCGGGCGCGATCATGAAGGACGGGGCGTCGGTGCGCGGCCTGAACACCGCCGCCACGCTGTGGGGATCGGCCGCCGTCGGTGCGGCGGCGGGCGCCAGCCTGATCGTCGAAGCCGTCGTCGTGGCGTTCTTCGTGCTGGCGGCCAACACGTTGCTGCGCCCCGTCGTCAATCGCATCAACCGGGCGCCGATCAACGAGGCGACCTCGGAAGCCACGTATGCGCTGTCCGTCATCTGCGCCCGCACCACGCAGCGCGACGTGCTCGACAAGGTCGAGGCGTGGCTCGAAGCGTCGAACTACCCGGTGCGTGCGCTCGACATCCACCCGTTCGGCGAGTCGGAAGTCGAAATCGAGGCGCTGCTGCTGCCGACCGCCGTCAAGGCCGGCGAACTCGATGCGCTCACCGATCATCTGGAAACGCTTCCCGGCGTCAATCAGGTGTTCTGGTCAAGTCGTTCGGATGACTAATCATTAGGCGCCGCACGACGGGCGTTGATTACGTATTCGCGAGAGAAATCGGGAAAGTTCCCAGGATTTTTCCGAATTACACTCCATTACAAAGCCTTACAGCACAGCGTGACTCAGCTTCTTAGACTGGAATCTCACTAACGCAAGTGATGCCTGCACGAAAGATATTCCTTCGGTGTGCAGCGCAAAGCAAAGGAGTCCATCTGATGAAGAAGCTGACTTATTCGATCGCAGCGTCCGTCGCCGCCCTGACCCTCGCCGGTGCCTCGGCACTGAGTTTCGCTCAAGGTTCGGCAGGTGGCGGCGCAGCCGGCCCTGGCGGCGGCACGACGACGGACCCGTCGACTCCGATGCCGAGTCAGGCCTCGCCGAATTCGCGTCAGGCACCGACGCCGGGCGCACAGACGATGACGCCGTCGGACCCGCATCCGAATTCCAAGGCGCAGAAGCCGCGTCACAGCACCAAGAAGACCCCGAACAACGGCAACACCGGTAATGGCGCCACGAACGCGCCGGATAACGCACCGGGCAAGGCCCAGTAATTCTCGAAACGGCCGCCGAAAAAAAAGCAGGCCCGCAATTTGCGGCCTGCTTTTTTTGTGCGCTCGTCGCGTGCACCGGAATGGCCCGGTGCGCAGCACTCAGCGGCTGACTTCCCACATGACAGCGCCGCCTTCGGCGTTCGCTTCCCTCAGCATGTTCAGCAGCGGATAGGCACGTTGCGACAGACGCAGACGATTGTCGTCATCGCGCTCGTCGGACTTCTTGCCTTCGTTTTCCTTGTCGGCAGCGGCCTTGTCTTCCGCGATAGCCGCTTCGAGCTTCGCGATGGCGGCGCCCGTCTCATCCGCCCCGATCGCGCCGCGCTCGCCGAGCTTCTTCCCGACGATACCCAGCAGCAATTGCGCCAGATTCTCCAGCATGTTGATCGTAGGCGACGCATGCGCCGTGAACGTTACCAGCATGGTTGGCTCCCTTTTTGAGTTATCACCACCACCGTCCCTGAACTGTTACGCAAGGAGGGGTACCGTGACTTCATCATACACCTGTTAAAATCCGGTGCTGACGATTCAACTGCCTGTCCGGACGCGTCCGGACGCACCCGAAACACCCGCCAATGCTACCCGCCCAAAAGAATGCTCTCGTCGCGCTGATCGGCGACGTCGTCGCCGGTTTGATGCCTGCGGACGGCACCGCGCCTGCCGCGCCCGTCATCCTGCTCGAACGCCCGAAAGTCGCCGCACATGGCGATCTGGCCTGTAACGTGGCGATGCAACTCGCCAAGCCGTTGCGCGCCAATCCGCGCGAGCTGGCCCAGAAGATTGCCGACGCGATGCTCGCCGACGCCCGTGCCAAGGGTCTCGTCGACGCCGTCGAAATCGCCGGCCCGGGCTTCATCAACCTGCGTCTGGCCAATGCCGCCAAGCAGTCGGTCGCCCGCGCGATTCTGACCGAAGGCGCCGCGTTCGGCCGCCGCGCCGCCAGCAACGAAGCGGTGCCGGTGCTCATCGAATTCGTCTCCGCCAACCCGACCGGCCCGCTGCACGTGGGTCACGGCCGTCAGGCAGCGCTCGGCGACACGATCTCCGCGCTGCTCGGCACGCAGGGCCGTGCGGTCCACCGTGAGTTCTATTACAACGACGCCGGCGTGCAGATCCAGACGCTCGCCATGTCGGTACAGGCCCGCGCACGCGGCTTCAAGCCAGGCGACGCCGAATGGCCGGAGTCGGCCTACAACGGCGACTACATTGGCGATATCGCGCAGGATTTCCTCGCCGGCAAGACCGTGCAGGCGTCCGACGGCGCGCCCGTCACCGGCAGCGGCGACATCGAAGACATCGACTCGATCCGTGCATTCGCCGTGGCGTATCTGCGCCGCGAGCAGGACATCGACCTGCAAACGTTCGGCGTGATCTTCGATCAGTACTATCTCGAATCGTCGCTGTACGCCGACGGCAGCGTCGAGCGCACGGTGCAGGCGCTCATCGACGCCGGCGTGACGTACGAGCAGGAAGGCGCGCTGTGGCTGCGCACGACCGACTACGGCGACGACAAGGACCGCGTGATGCGCAAGTCAGACGGCACGTACACGTATTTCGTGCCGGACGTCGCGTATCACACCCGCAAGTGGGATCGCGGCTTCCATCAGGTCATCAACGTGCAGGGCTCGGACCACCACGGCACCATCGCCCGCGTGCGCGCCGGCCTGCAAGCGCTGGGCATCGGCATTCCGAAGGGCTACCCCGACTACGTGCTGCACAAGATGGTCACCGTCATGCGCAACGGCGAAGAGGTGAAAATCTCCAAGCGCGCGGGCAGCTACGTGACGGTGCGCGACCTGATCGAATGGTCGGGCGGCATTACGGCAGAAACGCCGGTGACGGACCCCGCCGAGCGTGAAGACGCCCTGCGCCGCGGTCGCGACGCCGTGCGTTTCTTCCTAATTTCGCGCAAGGCCGATACCGAATTCGTGTTCGACGTGGATCTCGCGCTCAAGCAAAACGACGAGAACCCGGTGTATTACGTGCAATACGCGCACGCACGTATCTGCTCGATCCTCACGCAATGGGGCGGTGACGAAGCCGCACTGGCCAACGCCGATCTCGCGCCGCTCGACAGCGAACGCGCGCTCGCGCTGCTGCAACTGCTCGCCGAGTACCCGGACATGCTCACGCGTGCCGCCGAGGAACTTGCGCCGCACGCCGTGGCCTTCTATCTGCGGGATCTGGCAGGTGCGTTCCACTCCTTCTACAACTCGGATCGCGTGCTGGTGGACGACGAAACCGTGAAGCATGCGCGTCTCGCGCTGCTGGCGGCGACGCGTCAGGTGCTGCGCAACGGGCTTGCCGTGCTGGGCGTGTCGGCCCCGGCCAAGATGTAAGTTATCCAACCACTCCGAACGGCAAGCCGCATCGGAACTCTGTAAGGACGGAATCGACTCGATGGCAAACACACGTCGACCACCCCGCCAGCGGGGCGGTACTTTTCTGGGCATCGTGCTCGGCCTGATCGTTGGGCTGGCCGTTGCCGTCGTCGTTGCGCTCTACATCACGAAGACGCCAACCCCGTTCGTCGAAAAGACGCCGCCGCGTCCGGCCGACAACTCGCCGGCCGCACAGGCACCGGACCCGAACAAGTCGCTCCAGCCGCGTACGCCGCTGCCGGGTGCCGCGCCGGGCGCTGCCGTGCCGGATACGGCATCGGCGGTCGAGTCGTCACCGCTCGTACCGGGCGTTCCGGCGCAGCCGCCGGTCGCCTCGGCCCCGACGGCCCCGGCCACGCCGCCGGCCCAGACGAAGCCGTCGCCGGCAGACATCCTGAACGGCAAGTCGACGGTACCGGTCGCGCCCCCGACCACGCCGCCCGCGAGCGCCACGGATAACGCCAGCACGGGTTACTACCTGCAAGTCGGCGCGTTCAAGTCGCAGAGCGACGCCGAACAACTGCGCGCCAAGCTGGCCCTGTCGGGCTTCGAAGCGAAGGTCACGCAGCGCGATGCCAACGGTCTGACGCTCTTCCGCGTGCGTCTCGGCCCGTACGGCAAGCTCGACGAGATGAACCACGTGCGTCAACGCCTGCAGGACGGCGGGTACGACACGGCAGTCATCCGTTTCACGAAGCAATGAACGCGAAAGGCGTTGCACCGTAAGGGCAACGCCTTTTGTTTCCCCCCTCGTAACTGTCAGGACCCCGCCCGGCAAGGAATGGCAAAACCCCGCATCATTGGGGCTGCGTTCGCTGCCGCAGCGGAACGTTGAACCCGGCAGCGCATCGCCGGTCATATGCACTGGCTAATTTGCCTGAATCCGGGATATGGTTTTGCGGGTGCGCCGCCGATACGCGGCGCGTCTGCCTCACTCCTAAACAACGATCATGAAAAAACTTCTTGGTGCCGTACTGATTTCTTTCGGTTTCCTCTCGGGTGTCGCCTCGGCTTCGCCTGAAGCACCGGTCGCGGGGACCGACTATCTGACGATTCCGCAGCAGCCGACGTCGGCCGGTCCGGGCAAGATCGAAGTGACCGAATTCTTCTGGTATGGCTGCCCGCACTGCAATGCGCTGGAGCCGACGCTGGAGAAGTGGGTCAAGGCGCAGGGCAAGGACGTCGTGTTCAAGCGCGTGCCGGTCGCCTTCCAGGACCGCTTCGAGCCGCACACCCGCATGTTCTTCGCACTGACGGCGCTTGGCCGTGAAGCCGAACTCACGCCGAAGGTCTTCAACGAGATCCACGTCAAGCACAACTATCTGCTCACGGCGCAGCAGCAAGCCGACTTCCTCGCGCAGTTCGGCATCGACAAGCAGAAGTACATGGACGCCTACAACGGTTTCTCGACGGCTGCCAACGTGAAGACGGCCAACAAGACATGGCAGGACTACAAGATCGACGGCGTGCCGACGATTGCGATTCAGGGCAAGTACCTCGTCTCGCCGGCGACGTCGGGCGACGCGATGCAAAAGGCCGGCAAGCCGGCCACGACCGAGCAGCAAACGTTCGATGCGGCGCTCAAGACGGCCGACTCGATCATCAATCAGATCCGCGCGAAGAAGCTGTAAGCTTCGCCGCTCACAAAGCCCGGCCCCGGCCGGGCTTTTGCGTTATATGGCAACACACACGACATCTCCGAAGGTCTTCATCACCGGCGCGTCCAGCGGGCTGGGGCAGGCGCTCGCGCGCCACTATGCTGCGCAAGGCGCAATTCTGGGCCTCGTCGGCCGTCGCGGCGACAAGCTGACCGATCTGGCCGCCACGCTGCCGCACCCGCATGCCGTGCATTGCTACGCGCTCGACGTGCGCGACGCCCTCGCGCTGCGCGCGGCCGCCGGCGACTTCATGTCTCGCCATGGCGTGCCGGACATCGTCATCGCCAACGCAGGGATCAGTCACGGTGTGAATACGGAAGATGCGGCCGACCTGCCGCACTTCGCCTCCGTCATGGACACGAACTGGATGGCGATGGTCGCTACGTTCAGCCCGTTCGTCGGCCCCATGCGCGAGCGCAAGCGCGGCACGCTCGTCGGCATCGGCAGTGTTGCGGGGGTCCGCGGACTGCCGGGGCATGGGGCGTACAGTGCGTCGAAGGCGGCGGCAATGACGTATCTGGAAAGCCTGCGCGTCGAGATGCGTGCGGACAAAGTCGCTGTCGTGACGATCGCGCCGGGCTACATTCGCACGCCGATGACGGACGGCAATCCGTTCCCGATGCCGTTCCTGATGGACTCGGACAAGTTCGCCCGCAAGGCGGCTGCCGCGATCGCCCGTCGTAAGCGTTTTGCAGTGTTGCCGTGGCCGATGGGCATCGTGGCATTCGCCATGCGATGCCTGCCGCGCTGGCTATACGACATGCTGTTCGCCCGCGCGCCCCGTAAGCCGACGATGGCGCAGCGGCAAGCGCGCGACGCGGCAAGGGCCGCGAAGGCGGCGGGGGCGACGGATACGGGAAACTCGACGCAGCGCGAGAGCGACGAGGGCGATACAAGCCGTAAGTCCTGAGCCTCGGCCCCGGACACGGCGCGTCGGTAAGCGTCGACGAGATCGACATGCGCCACCCCGGCGTGGCAGGTTCAGGGGCGCATCGAGCGACGAGTTAAGCACTGCCCACGCCGCTCACGGATGTCTGGCTCGGACATCCCCCAAAAAGCGCAGGAAAGCCGAAGCATGGCGAGTCTGGCGCGATACAGTGCCCCGCATTCCTAACCTGCGGTGCTCCCATGAACGCCATGTCTTCGCAAGCCGAATCGCGTGCTTGCTACTTACGCGGCGTCGCCCCACGCCGATTCCTCAGTCAGCTTATTCTCCGACGCGTCTCCGGCCCGGCCGTCTTTGTCCCCTTTGTCCCCTTTGTCCCCTTTATTCCGGTCATCTCCTCTGTTCACGTCTTCCGCCGCTTCCGCCTGATCGCAGTGCCCGTCGTTGCCGCGTTAGCCGGATGCGCCGCGATGGATCCAGGCAATTGGCAGGTCGTCGGGCCGCCTGCGTCATACGTGCGCCCCGCGCCCACCATCGTGGCCCCCGCACCGGTGATCGTCACACCTGCACCGGCCGTCATCTCACCCGCTCCCGTCATCGTCACGCCAGCGCCGGCGATCGTCGGGCCGCGTCCTCCCGTCGTCATCGCGCCGGTCCAACCTCACTCGTCGCGCGACGCCGCGCACTTCCTGCGCGAGCGCTGCTATCTGGAGAAAGGCGGCTGCTACACCAGCGAATACCGCGAGGGCTACGAATTCAATCCGTACACGGGAGGCTGGGACTGGGTCGGTCAGCGCGACTATCGCTGGAAAGGCAGCCGGGGAAATCGCTGAAGCAACATCCCCCCGTTGTCGCATTCCATGCGTAAAACAAGCCGTCCCGCGCAAGATTCGGTCGTATTTTTGACCCGTTGTGGTGCATTCCAAACCTGCGATAGAGTGTCCGTGTAACTTGAACAGAGGTAAACACGACGTCAATCCGGACTCGCCGCCAGAGAGCGGACGCGTGTCGACGACCTGTCTGTCGGCTACCGATCCGCCTGCGGCACTCTCAACCAAGCAGGAGAGGCACATGCAGACAACCCCTACCGGCACGCCGGTCATCGATCCGGCACTGCGACGCAAAGCGGTCATCGGCTCCACGTTGGGCAACGCATTCGAGTGGTTCGATTTCACGGTCTACGGTCTCTTCGCGGTGGTCATCGCGAAACTCTTCTTCCCCGCGGATAACGACACGACCTCGCTGCTGGCGAGCGTGGCATCGCTCGGTGTGGCGTTCTTCTTCCGCCCCATCGGCGGACTCGCCTTCGGGCTTTACGCCGATCGCGCCGGGCGCAAGTCGGCGCTCTCCGTGATGGTGTTGCTCATGGCGCTTGGCACGGGCCTCATCGGCATCGCCCCGACGTACGCGACCATCGGCTTCGCCGCGCCGCTGCTGATCCTGCTCGCACGCGTAATCCAGGGCTTCTCCGCCGGTGGCGAATTCGGCGGTTCGACGGCCATGCTCATCGAGTTCTCGCCGCCGAATCTGCGCGGCTTCTACGGCAGTTTCCAGATGTGCTCGCAGGCACTCGCCGTCGCTCTCGCGGGGCTGTGCGCGTACGTGCTGAACTCGGGGCTGTCGAAAGAAGCGCTCGAATCGTGGGGCTGGCGTCTGCCGTTCCTGTTCGGGATTCTGATCGGCCCGGTGGGTTTCTACATCCGGCGCCGCATGACGGAATCGCCGGAATTCCTCGCCTATGCCGCGGCGCGCGAACCCACGCGCCGCACGCCGCTTGCGGACGTCTTCTCGAAGCACTATCGCTCGCTCATCGCAGGCTTCGGTCTGACGGTCGCGGCCACGACATCGTTCTACGTCACGCTGATCTACACGCCGATCTACGCCGTGAAGCAACTCGGTCTGACGCAAGGCGCCGCGAGCCTGTCGACGTTCATCGCCGCCATGCTGATTGCCGTGATGTGTCCGCTCACGGGCTGGATCTCGGATCGCGTCGGTCGCAAGCCGCTGATTCTGCTCTTCGTGCTGCTATACGGGCTGACGTCGTTCTGGATGTTCACGCGGTTGCACGGTACGCCGTCGATGGGCAACCTGCTGCTCGCGCAGATTCTCCCGGCGATCTGCATGGGCTTCGTGTGGGGCGCGTTCCCGACGGCCGTCACGGAAGTGTTCCCGGTCGGTGTGCGCTCCACAGGCGTCTCGATTCTGTACAACGTTTCGGTGATGCTGTTCGGCGGCCTCGCGCCGTTCTGGATCACGTATCTGATCAAGGTCACGCAGAACCCGCTCGCACCGGCGTATTACATTCTGCTGACGGTGGCGATCAGCCTCGTCACCTACGGTCTGCTCGGCCGCGAAGGCCGGAACATGCAGGCGTCGGCACAACACGCGTGATGTCGTAAGCCGCGTGTACGGCACACGCCGCACGCCGCACGCCGCACGTATTACTGCACCATGAAAAACGCCCCGGAGCCTGCGCTTCGGGGCGTTTTGCGTTGGTGCGCTCGTGAATACCGTTGGTCGCGCCTGGTGTCGGCACGGATGAAGATAAGGCGATCGATTCGCCTTGCTTTCTGATTCGGTTGGCTGTCGAAGTCGACGTCAATGACGATGCCGTCAATACCCACTTCGCCCACTTTGGCTAGCGTTCGGCAGTCGCACCGCATTGCACTGCGAAGCCAACGTCACGCACTCAGACCGGCGAGAACCGCCACACCCCCTTGGCATCGCGCTCGCGCTTGAGTTCGCCCGCGCGCCAGAGCATGTGCAAGTGCGCGAGCGCTTCGCCCATCGCGAAGGTGGTCTGGTGCGCATCGAGCTTGCGATGGAACATGATGGGGACGATGTCGCCTGCGCTTTGCGGTGTCTTCGCGCACGCCTCGCGCACTTCCTGCAAACGCGCCGCATGGTGATCGCGAAGCTGACGAATCCGGGTGTGCAATCCAGTGAACGGACGGCCGTGCGACGGCAGCACCAGGCAGTCGGCGGGCAGATCGAGATACACGCCCAGCGAGTCCAGGAACAGTTGCAGCGAGTTGGCTTCCGGCTCAATGTCGAAAACGCTGACGTTGGTGGAAATACGCGGCAGCACCATGTCGCCTGAGATGAGGACGTTGTGCTGTTCGGAGTACAACGCCATGTGCTCGGGCGAGTGGCCGTAGCCCGCGATCAGACGCCAGTCGCTGCCGCCGATGCGCAGCGTATCGCCGTCTTTCAGACGAAAGTAACGCGACGGCACTTCCGGGACGAGGTCGCTGAAGTAAGACTTGCGATTGCGGATCTGCTCAATCATCGCTTCGTCGGCAAGGCCGTGCGCGAGGAAGTGCGCGACGGCGAATTCGCCGCCCGCGTTGGCCGCATTATTGTTGTCGCCCTCGGACATGAGACGCCCCCACGCGTAGTCGCCGAGCGACATGGCGAGGCGCGCTTCCCAACGCTGTTTGTCACCGCCCTTGCAGATCCAGTGCGCCAGACCCAGGTGATCGGGATGGCAATGCGTGACGACGACACGCAGCACCGGTTCGCCACCGAGCGCGCTGTCGAACACCTGCTCCCAGTACGCCTTGATCTGGGGATGCGTGATGCCGCAGTCGACCACCGTCCATCCTTTGACGCCATCGATCTCGTCGCGCAACAACCACAGGTTGATGTGATCGAGCACGAACGGCAACGGCATGCGCACCCAGAAGACGCCCGGCACGACTTCGTGCACGGTACCGCCATCAGGCAGAAAGTCGCCAAGGGGATAGTTCAGTTGTTGTTCAAGGGCATTCACGGGGGCCACGCTCCAGTTGGGCTTGTTCTCTTGTTGTCAGGTTGACGCCATCACCGATTGCATACGATGCAAGTTGACGCTAACGTAAACGGCAATTCTATCTGTAATGGTAAGTAGTCGCTTAACCGCACATTCACCGCACGCCTGACCTCGGCCTCGTGCCGACTCCAGCGCCCGACATTGTGCCCAACCCCGAGTCCCGACTCGCGTAACCCGATCCGATGCTCACTTACACGATCACCGACCTCGCCCGCGAGTTCGACATCACCCCCCGCGCGATCCGCTTCTACGAGGATCAGGGGCTGCTCACCCCCGCCCGCGAAGGCCCCGGCGGACGCCATCGCGTCTACACCGGCCAGGACCGCACGCGCCTGAAATTGACGCTGCGCGGCAAACGCCTCGGGCTCACGCTCTCCGAGATCAAGTCGATTCTCGACCTGTACGAGTCGCCGAAGGATACGGTGCCGCAACTGAAAGTCTTCCTCGATACACTCTCCGCGCATCGTCAGGTCCTCGAACAACAACTTGAAGACCTCCACGCCACGCTCGACGAAGTCTCCCAACACGAAGCCCAGTGCCACGCTTTGCTCGAAGCGGCCGGGGAAGTCGTGCCGCCTTCCGCGCGTCGCGTGAAAACGGCCGCGACGTCTCACTGAGTTTTTGCGGGTTCGGTTTGCTGGCCTGCTGTCCAGCCTGCGCGCCGTACACCACAACCCGCTTCACCCTCCCCCAGCCCTGACCTCCTCCCAGGGCCGCGGGGACCGGTACTACCCTGACTCCGTTCCACCTGAAAGTCTCTCCGTCAGGGCAGCACCGATCCCCGCCCCTCTGACTCCCCAATACCCCCAATACCCCAACACTCTCCCTCTGATTCTCGCTATTCCGGCACGTCAACTCGCTCGGCCTCACACCGGAATCGCTTTTCCCCTACATCTCCACCAGCCCCCCATCACCGAACGATGATCAAGCGTCATCCCTTCTTTTTGATTCAGGAAAGCCCTGACTTTACGTTTACGTAAACGTAAAGTAGTATCTCTGGACCCGGCTATCCCAGCCCTTTGCGTCCCTGTCACGACCCCGACCATGGCCAACGCCCCTGTCTCTCATGCCGCTCCGCTCGACGACGCCGTCGCCGCGAAAATTCGCGCCAGTTTCGACAAACAAGGCGTAATGACCCACTGGGGCGCACAACTCACGCATCTGGCCGACGGCTTCTGCGAAATCTCGCTGCCGTTCTCCGACAAGGTCAATCAGCAGCTCGGCTACTTCCACGGCGGGGTGATCGGCGCTATCGCCGATTCGACCGGCGGCTATGCCGGCTATACCCGTATCCCGGTCGATCAGGAACTGGTCACCGCCGAGTACAAACTGAACATTCTCGCGCCCGGCAAGGGCGATACACTGGTCGGACGCGGTCAGGTCGTCAAAGCCGGACGCACGCTCATCGTCGCCACGGCGGAACTGTTCGCCGTCGACAACGGCAAATGGACACTCTGCGCCCTCATGCAACAAACGCTCTTCGTGCTGGCCCCCCATTCCGCCACGGCGGCTGGCGTCGCGCGCTGAGCGATACATCGCACCGGTTATCGCTCCACCAACGGCGCGACTTTCGGCATCACGAACGCTAATTGATCGCTGACTCATCGCCGATTGATCGTAGATTCATCGCTTACCAAGCACCATCGAACATCCGCGCGGGCGAACCGCCACGCGCCACCCACTGGAGACTGTGTCATGACGACGTTGCCCGGCCTCAATTTCATGCTCGGCGAAGACCTGGACATGCTGCGCGAATCGGTGTCGAATTTCGCCTCGAAGGAAATCGCCCCGCGCGCGGCGGAAGTGGATCACACCGACCAGTTCCCAATGGACCTCTGGCGCAAGATGGGCGACCTCGGCGTGCTCGGCATGACCGTCTCGGAGGAGTACGGCGGCGCGAACATGGGGTATCTCGCCCACATGATCGCGATGGAGGAAATCTCGCGTGCCTCGGCATCCGTCGGCCTGTCCTACGGCGCTCATTCGAACCTCTGCGTGAACCAGATCCACCGCAACGGCACCGCCGCGCAAAAGGCGAAGTACCTGCCGAAGCTGGTATCGGGCGAACACGTCGGCGCCCTCGCGATGAGCGAGCCGAACGCCGGCTCGGACGTCGTCAGCATGAAGCTGCGCGCCGAGAAACGCGGTGACCGCTATGTGCTCAACGGCACGAAGATGTGGATCACGAACGGCCCGGACTGCGACACGCTCGTCGTCTATGGCAAGACGGACATCGAAGCCGGTGCGCGCGGTATGACGGCCTTCATCGTCGAGAAAGGCATGAAGGGCTTCTCCGTCGCACAGAAGCTCGACAAGCTCGGCATGCGCGGCTCGCACACGGGCGAACTGGTGTTCGAGAACGTGGAAGTGCCGGAGGAGAACATCCTCGGTCAGGTCGGCGGCGGCGTGAAGGTATTGATGAGCGGCCTCGACTACGAACGCGCGGTGCTCGCCGGTGGTCCGCTGGGCATCATGCAGGCCGCCATGGACGTGGTCGTGCCGTACATCCACGACCGCAAGCAGTTCGGTCAGTCGATCGGTGAGTTTCAGCTGATTCAGGGCAAGGTCGCCGACATGTACACGATCCTGCAAGCCAGCCGCTCGTATCTCTATGCCGTGGGCCGTCAACTGGATTCGCTGGGTAGCGATCACGTGCGTCAGGTGCGCAAGGACTGCGCCGGCGTGATTCTCTATACGGCGGAAAAGGCGACGTGGATGGCCGGCGAAGCGATCCAGATTCTGGGCGGCAACGGTTACATCAACGAATACCCGGTCGGACGCCTCTGGCGCGACGCGAAGCTGTATGAGATCGGCGCAGGCACGTCGGAAATCCGTCGCATGCTGATCGGCCGCGAGCTGTTCGCGGAAACGATGTAATCCCCGAGACCAGTCACGCAGAACCGACATTAGGCTAGACGGACCATCAGGCGCGGGCAGCGGCGCTACAATCGTTGCAAGCTCGCTCCGCGCCTGTCCCGACCGGTATGAATCACTTCCCGAAACTCCTGTCGTCGCAGTTTGCTTTCGACGTCGCCCGCACGATGCTGGACGGCTTCGACAAGCATTACCGCATTTTCCGCGAGGTGTGTGTCGCGGCGCAGGCATGTTTTGAAGCCGGTGACTTCACGGGTATCCAGAAGCTCCAGCGCGATCGCATCGCCTATTACGACGAACGCGTGCGCGAATGCATCGTCACGCTGGAAGACGAGTTCGACGCGCAGTCGCTCGACGAAGACGTCTGGCAGCAGGTCAAGCTGCACTACATCGGCTTGCTGACCGAGCATCGTCAGCCCGAACTCGCCGAGACGTTCTTCAACTCGGTGTGCTGCAAGATCCTGCACCGCTCTTACTTCAATAACCGTTTCATCTTCGTGCGCCCCGCTGTGGCGACGGAGTACATCGAGAACGACGCTCCCGCCGCCAGACCGACTTATCGCGTCTACTATCCGGCGCAGGACGGCATGGCCGCCACGCTCTCGCGCATCGTCACGAATTTCCAGTTGAAACGCCCGTTCGCCGATCTGGCACGCGACGTGGGCTATGTGATGCGCGCGATCGAGGCAACGTTCGGCACGCCCGACACGTTCGATGCCGCGCCGAATTTCCAGATCCACGTGCTGGCGTCGCTGTTCTTTCGCAACAAGGCGGCGTACATCGTGGGACGCATCGTGAACGGCGACGTCATCACGCCCTTCGCCGTCCCGATCATGCACGACGACGACGACAAACTCGCGCTGGACACCGTCCTGCTGCGACGCGACGAACTGCGCGTAGTCTTCAGCTTCACGCATGCGTATTTCATGGTCGACATGGAGGTGCCGTCGGCCTACGTGCAGTTTTTGCGCACGATCATGCCGAGCAAACCGAAGGCGGAGATCTATACCTCGCTGGGTTTGCAGAAGCATGGCAAGAATCTGTTCTATCGCGATTTTCTGCATCACCTCAAGCATTCGAGCGACAAGTTCGTGAGCGCACCGGGCATTGCCGGACTGGTGATGCTGGTCTTCACGCTGCCGTCGTATCCGTACGTCTTCAAGCTGATCCGCGAGCGCTTCGCGCCGCCCAAGGAAACCACGCGCGAGCAGGTGAAAGCAAAGTATCTGATGGTCAAGCAGCATGATCGCGTGGGCCGCATGGCCGATACGTTGGAGTTCTCCAGCGTGGCCTTTCCGCTCTCGCGTTTCGACGACGCCCTGCTCGCCCAGTTGCAGGCCGAAGTGCCCTCGCTGCTGGAAGTCGACGGCGACGCGCTGGTGATCCGCCACTGCTATATCGAGCGGCGCATGACACCGCTCAATCTGTGGCTGCAAACCGCGTCGGACGAACAGGTCGATCACGCCATGCGCGAATACGGCAACGCGGTCAAGGAACTGATGGCCGCGAACGTATTTCCGGGCGACATGCTGTACAAGAATTTCGGCGTGACGCGTCACGGCCGGGTGGTCTTCTACGACTACGACGAGCTGGAATATCTGACGGATTGCCACATCCGCCGGGTGCCCGAGCCGCGTAACGAAGAAGAGGCGATGTCGGGGGAAGTCTGGTACCGTGTAGGCCCGCACGACGTGTTTCCGCAGACGTTCGAAACGTTTCTGACGGGAGACGCGCGCGTGCGGCGCTATCTGAACCAGCATCATCCGGATTTCTTCGATCCCGACCTGTGGCAAGGCTTTCAGGATCGGGTACGCGCCGGACAGATGCACGACTTCTATCCGTACGATGTCGCGCTGCGTTTCGTCAATCGCTACGGCGCAGGTCGTCCTGCCCGCGCTACGAGCGCGCCGCCCCGCGCAGCGGCCGCCTGAGCCTTCGGCGCCTTGAACGAACCCGCCAACGACACGCCCGCCGGATGACACGATCATGACCGAAGACAAAGACCAACCTCTCATCCATCTGCTCGATAACAACCGCGCCTGGGTCGCCAGCGTGAACGCGGAAGATCCCGCCTTTTTCGAGCGGCTGGCCAAGCAACAGGCCCCGGAATACCTCTGGATCGGCTGCTCGGACTCGCGTGTCCCGGCCAACCAGATTACGGGTCTGGCGCCGGGCGAAGTGTTCGTCCACCGCAATATCGCGAACGTGGTCGTGCATAGCGACCTGAACTGTCTGTCGGTTTTGCAGTTCGCCGTCGAAGTGCTGAAGGTGCGCCACATCATGGTGGTCGGTCACTACGGCTGCGGTGGCGTGGGCGCGGCGCTCGACGGCGCGAAGATGGGGCTCGTCGACAACTGGCTGCGCCACGTGCGCGATGTCTACGAGCGCCACGTCGATCAGATCGACGCGCTGCCCTCGCGCGACGCGCGTCATGATCGTTTGTGCGAGTTGAACGCCATCGAACAAGTCGTGAATATCTGTCATACGACGGTGCTGCGCGACGCCTGGGCACGCCATCAAGCTGTCACGGTGCATGGCTGGGTGTACGGCCTGCGCGACGGTCTGGTGCGCGACCTGCGCATGTCGGTGAATAGCCTCGAAGCACTGCCGCGTGTCTATGACCGCTGCGTGCAGGCGATGGCCGAATTACGGCATCCACGCGCCTAGCGCCACGCTTTCTATCCGTTTCAGGAGATTGCCATGCAACAAGACCCGATCGTCATCGTTTCCGCCGTCCGCACACCGATGGGGGGCCTGCAAGGGGTGTTCGGCGATGTCGCCGCCCCGCAACTGGGCGCCGCCGCCATTCGCGCGGCCGTCGAACGCGCCGGTCTGAAACCGGAACAGGTCGATGAAGTCGTGATGGGCTGCGTGCTGCCCGCCGGTCAGGGACAGGCACCGGCGCGTCAGGCCACGCTCGGTGCCGGTCTGCCGCTTGCCGCAGGCGCCACCACCGTCAACAAGATGTGCGGCTCGGGCATGCGCGCCGCCATGTTCGCCCACGACATGCTCGCCGCAGGCAGTGCCGACGTGATCGTCGCCGGCGGCATGGAGAGCATGAGCAACGCCCCCTATCTGCTGCCCAAAGCACGTGCCGGCATGCGCATGGGCCACGGTCAGGTCATCGATCACATGTTCATGGACGGTCTGGAAGACGCCTACGACAAGGGCCGCCTGATGGGCACCTTCGCCGAAGAATGCGCCGACCGTTACACGTTCACCCGCGAAGCGCAGGACGCCTTCGCTATCGCCTCGCTCGAACGCGCGCAGAACGCCACGAAGGACGGCTCGTTCGCATGGGAAATCACGCCCGTGACGGTGCCGGGCCGCAAGGGCGACACGGTCGTCGATCAGGACGAACAGCCGTTCAAGGCCAATCCCGAAAAGATCCCGACGCTCAAGGGCGCGTTCCGCAAGGACGGCACGGTGACGGCCGCGAACTCGTCGTCGATCTCGGACGGCGCCGCCGCCCTCGTGCTCATGCGCGAATCGACGGCCAAGCGCCTCGGCCTCGCGCCGCTCGCGCGCATTGCCGGACACAGCACCTTCGCACAGCAGCCGGGCCTGTTCACCACGGCTCCGGTCGGAGCGATGCGCAAGCTGTTCGAGAAGACCGGCTGGTCGACGTCTGACGTCGATCTGTACGAGATCAACGAAGCGTTCGCCGTCGTCACGATGGCAGCGATGCACGAGTTCGACCTGCCTCACGAGAAGGTGAACATCCACGGCGGCGCCTGTGCGCTCGGTCACCCGATCGGTGCGTCCGGTGCGCGCATTCTCGTCACGCTGATCGGCGCGCTGCGCAAGACCGGCGGCAAACGCGGCGTCGCGAGCCTGTGCATCGGCGGCGGTGAAGCGACCGCCATGGCCATCGAACTCGTCTGATCGGGAAGTTCATGAAAACAGCCCTCATCATCGGCGCCTCACGCGGCATCGGCATGGAATTCGTTCGGCAGTACCGCGAGGATGGCTGGCAGGTCTTCGCAACCGCCCGCAGCGACGACGCACTGGCCGCCCTGCGTGAGCTGGGCGCCCAGGCGCTGAAACTTGACGTCTCCCGCGTGGAATCGCTCTCCGGTCTGTCGTGGCAACTCGACGGCGTGGAACTGGACGTCGCGATCTACAACGCCGGAGTGAACTCCGAGCGCACGACCGGCCTCGCCCCGATCACGCAGGCGGAATTTGATCGCGTCTTCCATACCAACGTGCTCGGCGCCATGCAGGTCGCCCCGCTCGTGCTGCCCTTCGTGGAAGCGGCAGGCGGCGCGTTCGGCTTCCTGTCGAGCCGCATGGGCAGTGTCGCGTTGATGGAATCGAACGGTAGCTGGCTGTATCGCGCGAGCAAAGCGGCGGTCAATTCGGTGGTCAAGGCGGTGTCGCTCGAAGCGCAACGCGCTACGTGCGTCGCCATGCACCCGGGCTGGGTGCGCACCGACATGGGCGGCGAGAACGCCGACATCGACGTGCAGACGAGCGTGACCGGCATGCGACGTGTGCTCGCACGAGCGCCGGGCGAGCGCGCCACGCACAACGGCGGCTTCTACAACTACGACGGCAACGCGCTCACGTGGTAACGCGCGGGCATTGCACGACGAACACCCGACGACGCACCGACTCACGCAGGAAACCACGCTGTCACCGAGGCATCACGCAGTCCCGAAGTCACCGATAACAAGCTAGTGCCACACCGCCGTATCTTTTGATTCGCGGGCCAGAAACGTCACTCGGAACGGAGCCAACATGACGTCCGCCATCGACTTTTATTTCGACTTCGCATCCCCCTATGGGTATTTTGCGAGCACCTGCATCGACGACATCGCTTCGCGTAACGGACGTGGCGTCGCTTGGCATCCGATCCTGCTCGACATCGTCTACAAGGTGAACGGCACGGGCGCGCCGGTGCAGCATCCGATCAAGACGGAGTATCTGCGGCACGACGTGGAGCGCACAGCGCGCTTTCACGGCATCGATTACAAGCGACCGACGCATTTCCCGATTCCCACGCAAGCCGCCGAGCGCGCCGTGCTGTGGGTACAGGATCATCGCGGCGGCGACCTGTCGGCAGAATTCGCGAAGTCGATTTTTCGCGCACTCTACGTCGACGACGTGAACATCGGCGACCCGGCGGAACTCGTGCGGCTCGGCGAAGCGCTGGGCATCGACGGCGCGGCGCTCGACACCGGCATGCACTCGCCCGCCGCCAAGGATCACCTCAAGGCGGAGATCGATCTGGCGATGGCGCGCGGCGTGTTCGGCTCGCCGTTCGTGATCGTGGACGGCGAACCGTTCTGGGGCTTCGACCGCTTCCTGCAGGTCGAGGCCTGTCTGAAGCACGGCAGAATCTGACAACAAGGCAAGACACACGATGGCAAGACCCCAACCGCCGCAGCACAACGAACGCGAAGCCTGCCCCTGCGGCGGCCTCTCGTTCGAGGACTGCTGCGCCCGTTATCTGGAACGCGGCGATCTCCCGCCGACGGCCGAAGCGCTGATGCGCTCGCGCTATACGGCGTTCGTGCGTCAGAACGCCCCGTATCTGCTCGATACGTGGGCGGCGAGCACGCGTCCCGCCACGCTCGAATTCGACGACGCCCCGCAGTGGCTCGGCCTCCAGGTCAAAGCGCATCTGCAACGCGACGATACCCACGCCGAAGTCGAGTTCGTCGCCCGCTACAAGATCGGCGGGCGCGCGCACCGGCTGCATGAGCGCAGCCGCTTCGAGCGCGACGGCGACGGGCGCTGGCGTTACCTCGACGGCGATCTGTTCGACTGATTTCGGGCGGGTGCGCCGGCCAAAACACTCAACGACAACTCACAACTCCACCGGATTTCGTCACATGCCGATTCTCGAAAGCAAACTCAACCCGCGCGGCGAAGACTTTGCACGCAACGCGTCCGCGATGCAGACCGTGGTCGACGAACTTCGCGCACGCATCGCGCAACTGGCCGGTGGCGGCGGAGAAGCTGCGCGCAAAAAACACACGGGCCGGGGCAAACTGCTGCCGCGCGATCGCGTGCAGCAACTGCTCGATCCGGGCTCGCCGTTCCTCGAACTCTCGCAACTCGCCGCGACCGGCATGTATCACGACGACGCACCGGGTGCAGGCATCATCACGGGCATTGGGCGCGTGTCCGGTCAGGAATGCGTGATCGTGTGCAACGACGCCACGGTCAAGGGCGGCACGTACTACCCGATGACGGTCAAGAAACACCTGCGCGCGCAGGAGATCGCCGAGCAGAACCACCTGCCGTGTATCTATCTGGTGGATTCGGGCGGTGCGAACCTGCCCAATCAGGACGACGTCTTCCCCGATCGCGATCACTTCGGCCGCATCTTCTACAACCAGGCGCAGATGTCGGCGCAGGGCATTCCGCAGATCGCCGTGGTGATGGGATCGTGCACCGCCGGTGGCGCGTATGTGCCCGCGATGAGCGACGAGTCAATCATCGTCAAGGAGCAAGGCACGATTTTCCTCGGCGGCCCGCCGCTGGTGAAGGCCGCGACCGGCGAAGAAGTGAGTGCCGAAGACCTCGGCGGCGCCGATGTCCACACGCGTCTGTCGGGCGTGGCCGATCACTTCGCACAGAACGACGCCCACGCACTGTCCATCGCGCGCAGCATCGCGGCGAACCTGAACCGTCGCAAACCGGCGAGCGTGGCGGTCAAAGCGCCGGTCGAGCCGAAGTACGACGCCCGCGAACTGTACGGCGTGATCCCCGCCGACACGAAGAAGCCGTTCGACGTGCGCGAAGTGATCGCGCGTCTGGTCGACGGCTCCGAGTTCGACGAATTCAAGGCACGCTACGGCACCACGCTCGTGTGCGGCTTTGCGCATCTGTGGGGCTATCCGGTCGGCATCGTCGCGAACAACGGCATTCTGTTTTCGGAGTCTGCCCAGAAGGGCGCGCACTTCATCGAGCTGTGCTGCCAACGCAAGATCCCGCTGATCTTCTTGCAAAACATCACGGGCTTCATGGTCGGGCGCAAGTACGAGAACGAAGGCATCGCCAAGCACGGCGCGAAGATGGTGACGGCAGTCGCCACCGCGAACGTGCCGAAGTTCACCGTCATCATCGGCGGATCGTTCGGCGCAGGTAACTACGGCATGTGCGGTCGCGCCTACTCGCCGCGCTTCCTGTGGATGTGGCCGAACGCACGCATCTCGGTGATGGGCGGCGAACAGGCGGCGTCGGTGCTCGCGACCGTCAAGCGCGACGGCATCGAAGGCAAGGGCGGCCAGTGGAGCGCCGAGGAAGAAGACGCCTTCAAGCAACCGATCCGCGATCAGTACGAGCGTCAGGGCCATCCGTTCTACGCGAGCGCGCGCCTCTGGGACGACGGCGTGATCGATCCCGCCGACACCCGTACCGTGCTCGGCCTCGGGCTGTCCGCCGCGCTCAACGCGCCGATTCCGGAAACGCGCTTTGGCCTGTTCCGCATGTAAGCGGACGTCATCCGCTATCTCGGTCCCCGGCCCCGGTCCATCAAGGAATATCGTCATGAATCTCGCAACGCTCAAGTTCAGTGTCGACGCTCACGTCGCCACCGTCACGCTCAACCGCCCGGACGTGCGCAACGCGTTCAACGAAACCGTCATCGAAGAACTGACGGGCACGTTCCGCGCGCTGGCCTCGAACGACGACGTGCGCGCCATCGTGCTCGCCGCCGAAGGCGTGGCGTTCTGCGCCGGCGCCGACCTGAACTGGATGAAGAAGATGGCCGGGTACTCGGACACCGAGAACCGCGCCGACGCCATGACGCTCGCCGTCATGCTGAGCACGATCTACCGCTGCCCCAAGCCGGTGATCGCGCGCGTGCAGGGCGACACCTACGCCGGAGGCGTGGGACTCGCCGCGGTGGCCGATATCGTCGTCGCTGTCGACACGGCGCATTTCTGCCTGTCGGAAGCCAAGCTCGGCCTGATTCCCGCGACCATCGGCCCGTACGTGATTCGTGCGCTCGGCGAGCAGGCGTCGCGCCGCTACTTCGTGACGGCAGAGCGCTTCACGGCAGCCACGGCGCAACGTCTCGGCCTGGTGCACGAGGTCGTCGCCGCCGATGCGCTCGACAGCACGGTCGGCGCGCTGGCCAAGGCGCTCGTCGACAACAGCCCGAACGCCGTGAAGGAATGCAAACGCCTCGTGCAGGACTTCGCAGGACGCGCCATCGACGAAGCCGTCATCGCCGACACGGCGGATCGCATCGCGAAGATCCGTGCGTCCGACGAGGGACGCGAAGGGGTCCGCTCGTTCCTCGAGAAGCGTTCGCCGTCATGGCGCGACGCCTCCTGAGTCCATAGGCCGCACCCGCCGATATCGGCACGCTTCATCGGTTACAAAATTTTTTTGGGAAGGGTGACAGCGGAGATGTCGCAACGTTACCGGCGAGATTTACGAACTTGTCGATAACATCTTTTTACGGCTCACAAAATAGCGAGTTCTCGCATTAATTCCGCCTATTGCCCTGCCAAATCGCTTTGCCTACCATGCGCCCATCCCCCACCTCCGGCCACGTGCAGCAATCCGCAGTCCCCTGCACTGCACAGGCCAGCCGGACGAACGACGTGCCCAGTGCACGTTACGACGTACGTGATGAAGCACGTCGTGAGTTCCGGCCCTCCAAGGAGTCAACGATGGACGCCTCCCTGCGCCCTAACGTCGCGAATGCCGCCGCAACCCAGGCGGGCAATCGTGGCAATCCCGGCGACCTTGCCGCGCGCAGTCTGCGGCAGGTCTGGCACCCCTGTACGCAGATGAAGCAACAGGCAAAGCTCCCCCTCGTCGCGCTGTCTCACGGCGAAGGTCCCTGGCTCGTCGACACCGACGGCGAGCGCTACCTCGATGCGATCAGCTCGTGGTGGGTCAACCTGTTCGGCCATGCAAACCCGCGCATCAACGCGGCGCTCGTCGATCAGCTCGGCCGCCTCGAACACGCCATGCTCGCGGGCTTCACGCACGAGCCCGTGGTGTCGTTGGCCGAACGGCTGTCGGCGTTGACCGGCGGCGTGCTCGGCCATGCGTTCTTCGCGTCCGATGGCGCGTCCGCCGTCGAGATCGCGCTCAAGATGAGTTTTCATGCGTGGCGCAATCGCGGCCACGAGAACAAGCGCGAGTTCGTGTGCGTGCGCAACGGCTATCACGGTGAGACGCTCGGCGCGCTCGCGGTGACTGACGTCGCGCTGTTCCGCGATGCCTACGACCCGTTGCTGCGCCACGCGCATGTCGTGGCATCGCCGGACGCGCGTCTCGCACGCGATGGCGAGCGCCCCATTGACGTGGCCCGACGCGCCGCCGCCGAACTCGACACGCTGCTCTCCGAGCGCGAGGGACGCATCGCCGCCGTCATCGTCGAGCCGCTGGTGCAATGCGCGGCGGGCATGGCGATGCACGACCCCGAATATCTGCGCCTCGTGCGCGCGCTGTGCGACAAGCACGACGCACACATGATCGCCGACGAGATCGCCGTCGGTTGCGGCCGCACGGGCACGTTCTTCGCGAGTGAGCAGGCCGGTATCTGGCCCGATCTGCTCACGCTGTCCAAGGGCATCAGCGGCGGCTATCTGCCGCTCTCGCTGGTGCTCTCGCGCGACGCGATCTACGACGCCTTCTACGACGACGACACCGCGCGCGGCTTCCTGCACTCGCACTCGTACACGGGCAATCCGCTCGCGTGCCGTGCGGCACTCGCCACGCTCGACATCTTTGCCGACGACGACGTGCTCGCCGCCAACGCCGTGCGCGCTGCGCGCCTCACGCAAGCCCTCGCGCCGCTGGCCGACGATCCGCGCGCGAAGCACTTCCGTCATCGCGGCATGATCTTGGCGTTCGACGCCGTGCTGCCGGAGGCACAGGGCGCCGCCGGCGCCTTCGCGAAGCGCTTCTATACCGAAGCCCGTGCGCGCGGCGTGCTGCTGCGCCCCATCGGCGCGACGGTGTACCTGATGCCGCCCTACGTGCTCGACGACGGCACCGTCGACTGGCTCGCCACGCAAACGCTCGCGGCGTTCGACGTCACCATGCAACACATCGGTTCCGGTGCGGAGGTGACGGCATGACGCAGCATCCCTTGCTCGATCGTCTCGACGCCGGCCTCGCGGAAATCGACCGCCAGCATTTGCGCCGTCGCCATCGCGTGGTATCCACCCCGTGCCGTCCGCACGTGGAAGCCGACGGCCGCCCTGTTCTCGCTTTCGCCAGCAACGACTATCTCGGCCTCGCCGCCCATCCGAAAGTTGTCGACGCGCTGGTCGAAGGCGCGCAGCGCTACGGCGCCGGCAGCGGGGCATCGCACCTCATCAGCGGCCACTCACAGGCCCACGCGGAACTCGAAGACGCGCTCGCCGAATTCATGTCGCCGCATCTGGTGGACGCTCGCGCGCTGTACTTCTGCACCGGCTACATGGCCAATCTGGCGACGATCTCGGCGCTCGCGACCAAAGACGCCGAGATCTTCTCCGAAGCGCTCAACCATGCGTCGCTGATCGACGGTGCACGTCTGTCGCGCGCGCGGACTCACGTCTATCCGCACGGCGACGTCGACGCGCTCGCGGCACTGCTCGAAGCGAGCACCGCCGAGACGAAACTGATCGTCACCGACGGTGTGTTCTCGATGGACGGCGACATCGCACCGCTGCCGCAATTGCTGGCCCTCGCGGAACGTCATGACGCCTGGCTGATCGTGGACGATGCGCACGGCTTCGGCGTCGTCGGCGAGAACGGGCACGGCGTGTTCGAGCACTTCGACATGCGCTCGCCGAACCTCGTCATCATCGGCACGCTCGGCAAGGCCGCCGGTGTGGGCGGTGCGTTCGTGGCGGCGAACCGCCGTGTCGTCGAGTGGCTCATCAACCGGGCGCGTCCGTATATCTTCACGACCGCGGCGGCGCCGTCGCAGGCGCACGCGTTGCTCGCCAGCCTAAAGATCATTGCGGGCGATGAAGGCCGACAGCGTCGCGCGACGTTGCAGGCGCGAATCGCACAACTGCGCGATTCGCTCACGCTCACGCACTGGCGTCACATGGTCTCGCCCACGGGCGTGCAACCGATCATCCTCGGCGAGAACGCCGCAGCCCTGCATGCGCAAGCGGGACTGGCCGAAGCCGGGCTGTGGGTGCCTGCGATTCGACCGCCCACGGTAGCGCCGGGGACGTCGCGCCTGCGCGTCACCCTGAGCGCCGCGCACACGGCCGAAGACGTCGAGCGTCTGACGCGCGCCATCAACCAGCTCGATCGCGACTGGGAGGCACCTGCGCATGACTGACCGGAACCTCTCACTCGACGTCACCGATGTCGGCATGCCCGCCGAGCGCGCGGCACCCGCGCGTCACGCGTTCTTCGTCACCGGTACCGATACCGAGATCGGCAAGACGCTCGTTTCGTCTGCACTGTTGCACGCCGCGGCCCGTCGCGGGCTGGTGTGCGCCGGGCTGAAGTCGGTGGCGGCAGGCGCATCGGAACACAACGGGCGCTTCGTCAATGAAGACGTCGAGCAGTTGCATCAGGCGAGCAATCTGAAATTGCCCGACGACTGGTATTGCCCGTATGTGCTCAAGGACGCCACCGCGCCGCACATCGCTGCCGCTGCCGAGGGCATTGCGCTCGATTGCAGCGTGATTCGCGCCGGTTATGCGCGCATTGCCGCGCGCGCCGATCTGGTGATCGTCGAAGGTGTCGGCGGCTTTCGCGTGCCGCTCGGCCCCGACGCGAGCGCGCCGGATACCGCCGATCTCGCACGTCAGCTCGGCTTGCCGGTGATCCTCGTCGTCGGCCTGCGTCTCGGTTGTATCAGCCATGCATTGCTCACCGCCGAGGCAATTACCTCGCGCGGTCTGACGCTCGCAGGCTGGGTAGCGAATCACGTCGATCCGGACATGCGTCATGTGGACGCGAACGTCGACGCGATTGCCGCACGACTCGGCGCGCCGCTGCTCGGGCGTGTGCCGCATCTGCCGCACCCCGACGCCGCCACGGCTTCCGGCTATCTCGACATTGCGCCGCTCGTCGATGCGGCGCTGCCTCGCGCAGCGCAGTCGCTCACACCACGGCCACATGCGGCGCCCTGAGCGAACCTCGCTCGCGCCCGCTGTCGAACCTATCGAACATACAGAACTCACAGAATTCAAGGAATCCCACCATGCAAGTTCACGCCCACACCGCCGCTCACGGACACGACGAAGCCCTGCGCCGCAACGACACGCCCTGGACCGTTACCGACATCGAAGCGCTGTTCGCCCTGCCGTTCAACGATCTGATCTTCCGCGCGCAGCAAGTGCATCGCGAGCATTTCGACGCCAACGCCGTGCAACTCTCGACGCTGCTCTCGATCAAGACCGGCGGCTGCCCGGAAGACTGCGCCTACTGCCCGCAGTCCGCTCGCTACGACACCGGCGTGGAAGCCGAGAAGCTCATGCCCGTCGAGGAAGTCGTGGCCGCCGCCCAGCGCGCCAAGGATGCGGGCGCGACCCGCTTCTGCATGGGCGCTGCATGGCGCAGCCCGAAGCCGCATCAGGTCGACGCCGTGGGCGAGATGGTGCGCAGCGTCAAGGCGCTTGGCCTGGAGACGTGCGTGACGCTCGGCATGCTGCGCGATGGTCAGGCCCAGCAACTGCGCGACGCCGGCCTGGACTACTACAACCACAACCTCGATACGTCGCCCGAGTTCTACGGTCAGATCATCACCACGCGCACGTATCAGGATCGTCTGGACACCCTCGCCCGTGTGCGCGACGCCGGACTCAAGGTCTGCTGCGGCGGCATCGTGGGTCTCGGCGAGACCCGTCGTGAGCGCGCCGGTCTGATCGCGCAACTGGCGAACATGTCGCCGTACCCGGAGTCGGTGCCCATCAACAACCTGATGAAGGTCGAGGGCACGCCGCTCGAAGACAACGAGAACGTGGACCCGTTCGATTTCGTGCGCATGATCGCGGTCGCACGTATCACGATGCCGCGCGCCATGGTGCGTCTGTCGGCCGGGCGCGAGATGATGGACGACGCGCTGCAATCGCTGTGCTTCCTCGCCGGCGCGAACTCGATGTTCTACGGCGAGAAGCTGCTCGTGACGCAGAACCCGCAGGCCGAACACGACCGCGCGCTGCTCGCACGCCTGGGCATGCGCACGTCGACGGAAGACAAGCTCGGCACGGAAAACGCCGAGGGCGTCGGAAGCGCCGACGCCTGCGACCCGCTCAAGCCCTGCGCCACCCACTGAACGGAACGGCGGGCGACCGACGCTGACAGGTTGGTGTAGACGGATGCAAGCGTAGAAGGATTGACGGACGAACGACCGCCACAGCGACGACATCGCACAAGACGATTCGCTGTGGCGGTCGAGCTGATTAGCAAAGAGAATGGTGCAAGTGCCCCGGCCTGCCGTCACAAGCGGCATCGTCGGGGGCAAGCGCCGCCCAAATCGATCATTTTCCGGAGGCAACATGTTCGACAAGATCCTCATCGCCAACCGCGGCGAAATCGCCTGCCGTGTGGCGGCTACGGCCGCACGGCTGGGCATTCGCACGGTGGCCGTCTATTCCGACGCCGACGCGCACGCCAAGCACGTTGCCGTGTGCGACGAAGCCGTACACGTCGGCGGCGCCGCCGCACGCGACAGCTATCTGCGCATCGACGCCATCATCGACGCCGCCCGCGCGACCGGCGCTCAGGCCATCCACCCGGGCTACGGCTTCCTGTCCGAGAACGAGGCGTTTGCCGCCGCGTGCCACGAAGCAGGCATCGTCTTCATCGGCCCGCCGGTCGGCGCCATTCACGCCATGGGCAGCAAGAGCGCCGCCAAGACGCTCATGGAAGGCGCGGCCGTGCCGCTGGTGCCCGGCTACCACGGCGACAATCAGGATCCTGAATTCCTTCACGCCCGTGCCGACGACATCGGCTACCCCGTGCTGCTCAAGGCCAGCGCAGGCGGCGGCGGCAAGGGCATGCGCGTGGTTGAACGCAGCGAGGAATTCCGCGCCGCGCTCGCCTCGTGCCAGCGCGAAGCCGCCAGCAGCTTCGGCGACGAGCGCGTGCTGGTGGAGAAGTATCTGACGCGTCCGCGTCACATCGAGATTCAGGTGTTCGCCGACACGCACGGCAATTGCGTCTATCTGTTCGAGCGCGACTGCTCGGTGCAGCGTCGTCACCAGAAGGTGCTGGAAGAAGCGCCCGCACCCGGCATGACCGAGGCGCGTCGCCGCGCGATGGGTGAGGCCGCCTGCAATGCCGCACGTGCCGTTGGCTACGTGGGCGCGGGGACGGTCGAGTTCATCGCCAATCAGGACGGCTCGTTCTACTTCATGGAGATGAACACGCGTCTTCAGGTGGAGCACCCCGTCACCGAAATGATCACCGGCCTCGATCTGGTCGAGTGGCAGTTGCGCGTGGCCGCCGGTGAAGTGCTGCCGCGCAGGCAGGAGGAACTGCGCATCCACGGACACGCGCTCGAAGCGCGTATCTATGCGGAGAATCCGGACAACAATTTCCTGCCGTCCACCGGAACGCTGTCGACGCTGCGCCCGCCCGCTGCGGTGCAGTTCGAGATTGGCGGCGCGGCCTCCCCCGCGGCCGTGCGTATCGATTCGGGCGTGCGCGAAGGCGACACCATCTCGCCGTTCTACGACCCGATGATCGCGAAGCTGATCGTGTGGGGGCAAGACCGCGACGAAGCGCTCGCCCGCATGCGTCGCGCACTGGGTCAGTATCGCGTGGTCGGCGTGCAGACGAACATCGCATTCCTCGGACGCCTCGTCGCCAGCGAGCCGTTCGCCGGTGCCGATCTCGACACGGGCCTCATCGAACGCCATCGCGACGCGCTGTTCCCGGCTGCCGCCCCGGTGCCCGCCACGACGCTCGCGCTGGCGGTGGCCGCGCAGCTCGGTCGCGAGACCGTCGTCGGCCTGCGCAAGTATCAGGACAGCGTCGACCGTCATTCGCCGTGGCAATCGGCGACCGGCTGGCGGCTGAACGGCGACTACCGCCGCACGCTGTCGTTCGATCATGGCGAGACGCGTCTGGACGTCATCCTCACGAGCAACGCGCAAGCGAGCACGCTCACGGTGGACGGACAGACGTATCCGTATCGCTACACGCACGACGCCAGCGTGTATCGCGTGACGCTCGGCGAGCGTCGCGTGCAGGGCCACGTGGACTTCGAGCATGAGACGGCTCACGTCTTCGCCGACGGTCAGTCGTGGACGCTGCGCTGGCACGATCCGCTCGCACAGGCCGGCGCACAGGAAGGCGGTGAAGGCCGTCTGACCGCGCCGATGCCGGGCAAGGTCATCGCCGTGCTCGCGCCCGCCGGGACGAAGGTCGAGAAAGGCACGCCGCTGCTGGTGATGGAAGCGATGAAGATGGAACACACCATCAGCGCGCCGGCCGATGGCGAGATCGAAGAAGTGCTGTACGCCGTGGGCGATCAGGTGCCGGAAGGCGCGCAGTTGCTGGCGTTCAAGCGGTAAATTGCATTGCAGCGCACGGCGCCGTTCGACTCACACCGAGTCGTGCGCCTGTGCGCTGAAGATCACCTGACGCCGGAATTGCTCCGGCGTCAGTCCCGACTGGCGCGTGAACATCTCGATGAAGGCCGAGGGCGTCGCGTAACCCAGATCGAACGCGATGGACTTCACGGTGCGTCCCGCCTCCAGGGCATCGATGGCGCGAAAGAAACGCATGCGCTGACGCCATTGCCCCAACGTCATCCCCAACTCCGTCAGACAGTGACGCGCGAACGTGCGCTCCGTCATGGAGACCGTCGCCGCCCATGCCTCGACCGTGCGATTATCGCCGGGCTCGCTTTGTAACGCTTCCAGCACACGCACCAGCGACGGCGATCTCGCCTGCGGCAGAAAACGCGGCTCGGCCGGGGCCAGTGCGATCTGGTCGACGAGCACATGCGCGAGACGCTTGTCGGCCTCGGTCGCCGGGCAGGCGACGCCGCGCTCGGCGAAGTCGCAGAGAATCGCGCGCAGCAAGCCGCTGATACGCAACGTCGCGGCATGGGCCGGGAGCTCGCGCGCCAGCGAAGCGTCGATGTACACCGACCGGTAGATCACGGCTTCCGCGTTGAAGCTCGCATGCGTAGCCTTTGGCGGCACCCACACGGCGTACTGCGGCGGGGAGAGAAACCGCGCGCCCTCGATCTCGATCTGCATCACGCCATTGGCCACGTAGCTGAACGTGCCCCAGTCGTGGCGATGCGGCACCCACGCGGTCTGCGCATCGAACTCGTCGTAGCGGAAGTAGACCGGATACGGCAGGGTCTTGAAACTCGGCCAGTTGTAGCGGACGGTCATGGCGAATGGAAAAGTCGGAGGCTATCGGCAATGCATACGCGCAGGCGTACGTCTCCAGGACAACCGATATGCGGGCATCTTACCTTTGCACCCGCCGCCACGGCGAATTTCGCGCCGGCCGTGCGCTGCGCTTGCGAATCGATAGTCCGCGGAGTCGCAGCAGGTTAGTCCTGCAAGCAGCGTTGCCTATACCGAAGAAGGCGAGCCTCGTTTGCGTCGCGCAATGCCCGTGCATCCGATAACAAGGCTCGACTGCGAAATCTTCTGCCAGGTGTCATGCTTCGGGCTAGCGCGATTTGCGTCGGCCTCCGACGCCGGCGGTCATCCCCCGCGCAGCACGACCTTCCTTTGCCTCAGGAGAACGTATGAACATCGGATTTCTCGGACTCGGCACGATGGGTGCCCCCATGGCGCGCAATCTTCTCAAGGCGGGCTTCCCGCTGCGCGTGTGGAACCGCTCGCCCGGCCCCGTCGATGCGCTCGCGGTCGATGGCGCCGTGCCGACGTCCAGCCCCGCGCACGCTGCGCTCGGCAGTGACGTGCTCATCGCCATGCTCGCGGACGACGACACCTCGCGCACCGTGCTGGTCGACGGCGGCGCCCTGAGCGCGCTCACGCCTGGCGCCATCGTCGTGAACATGGCGACTGTGTCGCTCGCGTTCGCCCGCGAAATGCGCACGCAATGCGAGGCGCTCGGCCTGCGGTATGTCGCGGCACCGGTGCTCGGCCGCGTGAACGTCGCCGAAGCCGGCAAGCTCAACATTCTGGCCGCCGGCGCCGCCGACGTCCTCGACACGGTCCAGCCGTTGTTCGACGTGCTGGGTCAGCGCACCTGGCGCTTCGGCGATGTGCCCGAACAGGCGAACGTCGTGAAGCTCGCCGGCAACTTCATGATCGCGAGCGCCATCGAGGCGATGAGCGAAGCCGCTGCGCTCGCCGAAGGGCACGGCGTGGCAGGCAGCGATTTTCTCGAGATGATCACGACGACGATGTTCAACACGCCCGCTTACACCGGATACGGTGCGGCCATTTCGAAACAAGTCTTCGAACCGGCGGGATTCAAACTGGCACTCGGCGCCAAGGACGTGCGCCTCGCCTTGCTTGCCGGAGAAGCGGCGAACGTGCCGCTGCCATTTGCGAGCGTGTTGCGTGACAACCACCTCGACAGCCTTGCACACGATGAGGGTCAACTGGATTGGGCGGCATTGTCGCGGGTGGCCTTGCGCCGCGCGGGTCTGCGCAGGGACGACAACTGACGAGATCGAGGGATACGCGCGAAGCGGGTCGCTTCGCGTGACCGCTTTTCGCGGGGTTTGGGCGTGTTTCCTAAGGAGGGTTCCTAGAAAATCCGTTGGCGACCGGGAGTGGCGGTCGCTGCCATGCGGACTTACGTTGTTTCGGAATTTTCATACGGAATCCGAATAGGGGTTCAGAAATATTCTCGGTGTCGATTTCAACCAAGCGCGCAAAAGCGCCCGACACCATGAACCAACGTCCACACTCGAAAACCGGCCTGCGCGCCCTCGCGCTCGCCGCCTCGCTCACGTTGCTCGCCTTGCCGGCGAGCGTTGGCGCGCAGAGCAAGGTCACGCTGTACGGCACGATCGATTCCGGCTTCGTGCACGCCAACCACACGGCGGGCGCCAGCGGCCCCGAGTCGTTTTCCGGCATCACGAGCAACATCATTGGCGGTAGCCGCTGGGGCCTGCGCGGCACGGAATCGCTCGGCAACGGCCTCTCCGCGCTGTTCCAGATCGAGAGCGGCTTCAACGCCGTGAACGGCAGCATGGGCAATGGCGGTCTGGCCTTCGGCCGCAAAGCCATCGTCGGTCTGAGAAGCGCCGAATGGGGCGAAGTCACGATCGGCCGTCAGTACGACCCGGTCGTCAACCTCGTGCAGGGCCTGACCGCCGACGGCGTCTTCGGCGGCTTCTTCGCCACACCGGGCGACGTCGACAACTACGACAACGGCGCGCGCATCAACAACGCGATCCGCTACGCCACGCCGAACTTCGGCGGCCTGCAATTCGAAGGGATGTACGCGACCGGCAACGTCGCGGGCAAGGAAGGCGCGGGCCGGTCTTACGGTCTGGCGGGTGCCTACAGCAACGGCCCGATCGCACTGGCGGCGGGCTACTTCTTCGCCGATGGCGGCAGCAATCGCGGCGTCTTCACCGGGAATCCCGACTGGCCGTATCGCGAATGGACCAGCAGCGCCGGTTCGCTGTTCAATTCGCCGATCAATGCCGGTTTTCGGACGGCGAGCAAAGTGCGCATTGCACGCGTCGGCGCGAAATACGCCGTGGGGCCCGCAATTCTCGGTGTGTCGTTCTCCAACGCGCAATACGCCAGCGATAACTTGTCGCTGTTCACCGGCACGGCCAAATTCGACACCGTCAATGCGTTCGCCACCTATGCGCTTACGCCCGCCATCAACACCGGCATTGGCTACAGCTACACGCGCATGCGGTCCGACGGCACGATCGGTGCGCATTACAACCAGTTCAATGCGGGGGTCACTTATGCGCTGTCCAAGCGCACGTCCACTTATGTCATCGGCGGCTATCAGCAAGCCGTGGGCAAGACGCTGAATCAGGGACGTGCCGTGGAAGCGACCGCATCGGTCGGGTCCTACGGCCTCGACGCCGGTGCGCGCACGCAGCTTTTACTCGGTATGGGCCTGAAGCATAGCTTCTGATCGTCGCCACACCGTTATCGGCCCGAATGCGAGAAAGCATGCGGGTTCGGGCCGATTTCCCCTTGAATTCAATGCGCCTTAAATTCAAACGAATGTTTGGAATATCGAGGTAATTCGTCTAAAAAAATACACTATTTACGATTTTAAGGGTTTACCCTATTCGGGAATCTCATTAGAATTCACTCCATTGAAGTTACATGCAGTTGCAGCCGGCAGCAGTCACGCTTTTTGATTTCCCAACGAATTCGATGCGCACCGGTTATCTGGCGCTGCCATCGTTTCAGGGAGAAGTGTTGTGGCTTTCGTAAGTTGGTTGTTCATCGCGGCATTCGCCATTTCGATTTCGGCAGCGCGTGTGAAGCAACTGCATCGTCGTGCGATGCGCACCGCAGCTTCTGCGCATGTGGAGCGTGTACTGCGCTACCGCCGTAGTCATCGCGTGACGGCTTGCCCCCGCATTCAGTTCAAGGATGCCGCGTAAGTCAGCGACATCCGGCAGTAGCAGTAGCAGTAGCAGTAGCAGTAGCAGTAGCAGTAGCAGTAGCAGTAGCAGTAGCAGTAGCAGTAGCAGTTCGGAAGATTGTGTTTCTCGTAGTTCCGCTTTATTGGCGTTATCCGAAGTTGCAGTTCAATCCGCAGTAGCAGTTCAGCAAGTCGCAGTATCGCAAGTTCGAAGTCTGCATCGCTGTACACGCATCACCCGCAGTCCTGTAGTTGGAAGGTCTCGCATCAACGCAGTATCCCGTCATACCCAGCAGTCTCTGTAACACCTCGCAGTCATCGCAATATTGGCAGTACCCGCAGTAGTAGCAACAGGCAACGCTGTGCAGTCCCTGTCGCCGACGTCTGGTGACGATCGTTGCCGCGATTCATCGCTTTATCGCTTTATCGCTTTATCGCTTTATCCGTAGTTGCAGTTCGCAGTACTCATGCTGTATTCCGGCGCAAGTCTCATGGCCGGATGGAGAGTCATCCCTCCCCGTAGTTACGAGGCATCGCTCTCACGCGTCAGTGCCGTACCGCCGCCCGCGCATCACTCAGGCGGCGGATTGCGCGCCCACAGCCTCGTATTGCCCACGTGTTGCATAAGACAACCGACGCCACGATCACACTTCGCGTGCCTCGTCGAAACCGACCTCGTCGTCACGATGACGCGATGCCGTTCCTTCGGTGTATCCGCGACGTTCGCCGTACCGGCCGATCCAGCGCAGTCGGATCCGGCTCGCCTGCGTTATCGCACAGGCGCTTGGCATGCGCTTCATCAGAGCGTCATGCCCGATGTTTTGAAAAAGAGAAAATTGAAAGTCATGAACACCGACCTAGAGCGCGTTACCCTCACCATCACGCTGCACCCGAACGACCTGAAGCAACTCGATCACGCCTGTCAGCGCGTAGGTATGCGCCGCGAAGATTTCTGCGTCCTGGCAACGCATCTGGAAGGTGCCCGGGTGCTCAATGGCGAGGGTCTCGCAGCCCTGGCGCGTCCGTTCAGCTTTGCTGCCGCGCTGCCGGCCGCACTCCGCGGCGCGTTCACGCGCCTCTGCGCGCGCTGATCGGCGCAGTGGGCTGTCGGCCGCGCATGCGCCGTCAGCCCCTTCACATCGTCAATCCTCCCCCTCCCCGTCCAGTCCCGCTCAGCATCGTTCCGACGCCGCACCGCAGCGATGACCCATCCGGGTTACGGCACAGCGGAGGCTTGCGCACCATCCGCCCGATCTCGATACGCACCGGCATCGAGAACCACCATCCCGTCGCGCCCCTGACGCTTTGCCCGGTACAACGCCCGCTCAGCTTGCTGAAGCCACGCCTGCGGCGTATCGAATGCCGCGCAGAACGGCACCAGTCCGATGCTGACCGTGCACTCGGCCAGCGCGACCCGCTGAGCATCCTCCGACGACATCGTCGCCTCGGCCTGCGCCACGCGGGCGCGCAGGTCGGCGAGCAGCCGATGCATCAGGTCGCGTCCCGCCACTTCGCCAGTGTTGACCAGCACCGCACCGAACTCTTCGCCACCGTAGCGCCCCACGGCGTCGATGTCTCGCAGACGCTGACGCAGCAGTCCGGCGAAGCGTCGTAACGCGGCGTCGCCAGCAGCATGCCCGAGCGTGTCGTTGATGCGCTTGAAGTGATCGAGATCCATCAGCACCAGACACGCCGGTTGCCCGGTGAGCACGCAATGCGCGTGGACCTCGGCCAAGCGCTGCTCCCATGCACGGCGATTGAGCAGACCGGTCAACCCGTCGTGTCGCGACAGATGCTCCATCTCACGCGAGCGTTGCGCGAGTTTCTGCGCCAGATCGTAGGTCACCTTGCCGAGCGCAATGGGATAGAGAATCACCATCGGCAAGCTGGTCAGGACATTGAACGTGTCGGAGGCCGGCGACCAGACGAAGCCGAGCACGGCAATACCGATCAGTCCGCCCGCCACGTTCGCGAGCAGCCCCTGAAGGAACAACCGCACGCCGCCCGCACCGATGTTGTCCATCGACATCATCGCGAGCACGACCACGCTGGGCAGCAGATTGAATTGCATCGCGACCACCCAGAAGCCGCCGAACGCCGCGTCGATCATCAGATTCGCGCGTTCGGCGCGATACGGCACGGGGCGCGAGAGCGCCAGCACACATGCCAGATGCGGCCAGAGGAAGCCATGGAAAATGACGAGCGCCCAGAGCCAGAGCGACGTGGGCGGCGATTGCCGGTAGAAGACGCCCGCGACACAGAAAAAGCCAATGCCGAGACCGATGGTCCGCAGACGATAGATGCGTCGCACGAACCGTTTGCCCTTCCCCGCGAACGCCGGGTCGGTACCCGCAGCGGATGACAAGGAAGACGAAGGCGACGCCGTGTGGCATTGTCGCGTACCGTCGGCACGTGCCTGACGGTCTTGTTGACTCACTGACACCATGCTGCTCCGATCACCCATCACGAATCACGAAACGCGCACGATGCCATCGCACCGTGGGACCGGGGACTGCCGACGTCGCGCAAGGACTACGTAAGTTACGTGGAAGGCCCGGAAGTGCCATTTTACCTGCGGCCAAGGGCGGGGAGCCATCGGTGGGCAAGCCGCGGGCAAGCGGTGCGGAAGCGGCGAGCGAGTGACGGCTTAGCGACGGGCGGGCACCGAACGATCGGGCAGGTCCCTCGTCGATAGCAGACGCGATTCGGCGGGTCGGACGTCGCGTCTGAAAACCCTTATCTTTTGTCTGAAATTCGTTATGCGACGGTCACGGTTCGGGCGGACAATCTGCTCCAGTTCGCACCTCACCGCCGGTCGGCCACCCGACCGGCACACTGCATCGAATCATGGCCAATTTCATTCTGCCGCTGACCGCCGTCCTTATCTGGTCAGCCAACGTGATCGTCAACAAACTCGCCGTAGGTCACATCTTTCCCGCCGAGATTGCGTTTCTGCGCTGGTTTGCCGCGTGGCTGATCCTGACGCCACTCGCCTTGCCCAAGCTGTGGCGCGCACGCCGCGATCTGGTGCCGCACATGGCGCAGTACGCTACGCTCGGCGTGCTCGGCATGGCGCTCTATCAAGGCATCGCCTACTCGGCCGCGCATTACACGAGTGCCACCAACATGGGCATCATTCTGGCGCTGCTGCCGCTCACCACACTCGCGCTGGCCGTCGTGATGCTGGGCGACGCGCTCACCGCAGGCGCGCTGGCGGGCGGGTTGCTCTCCATCGGCGGCGTGTTGCTGGTGGTCGGCCATGGCTCGCTGCTGCATCTGGCCGATCAGGGCATCGGCGTGGGTGACGCCATGATGGTCGTCGCCATGCTCGCCTACGCGTTCTACTGCGTGCTGCTGCGCAAATGGCATCTGCCGCTCTCCCCGCTGCCGTCGCTTTACGCGCAAATCACGTTCGCGGTCATCGCATTGCTGCCGTTCTATCTGATCTCGCAGAAGGCCGGCATCTCCATGGATAACCTGCCCGAGCTGGCCTTCGCGGCCATCCCGGTCTCGGTCATCGCACCGTTCATCTGGATGGTCGGGGTGGCACGCATCGGTCCGCGCCGCGCCACCGTCGTCATCAATCTGGTGCCGATCTTCACGGCATTGATCGCCGCCTTCGGCCTCGGCGAGCATCTCGCGGTGTATCACCTCGCGGGCGGCGCGCTGATTCTCGGTGGCGTGACACTGGGCGAAAACTGGCATCGACCGATTCGCAAAGCGCGTGAACCGATGCCTGCTATCGCAGATGAATTGGGAAGTGTCCGATAAATTTTGCGCTATCAGCGTCGCCGACTCTTTATAGAGGCCCGGCTGTAACGCATGGGGAGTAGAGCGATATAACGTCGCAAGGCGCGGGGGGATTGATTACGCTGTGTGACTCGTCAACGGAGTCCCGCCATGCAAACGAATCCACTCGCGCTGTTCGGAGACCACCTGGCCCGCCTGCGGAAAGCGCGCGGCTGGTCGCAGGAGAAGCTGGCGCTCGAGAGCGGTCTTGCACGCTCTTACGTCAGCGGTATCGAGCGCGGCAGACGCAACGTCGCGCTCGTCAACATCTGCGTGCTGGCAGACACACTCGGCGTGCCCACGTCCGAGATGCTGCGCTTCGCTCAGGCATCGGCAGGCGCCGAAGATGTCGCCATGCAGTCCGAGCGCACCCCGCTGCCGCAAATCAGCCGGTCGCTGTGCAAGCTCGAAAACCGCGATCAGGTCTGGCTCGCGGAAATCATTCGAAGCCTCAGTTCCCGCTTGAGTCATGCCACGCCGCCCGCCGGTGCAGGGGTGAGTGCGGATGCGCATGAGCAACCTTCCGGCGATGCTCATCAGCCCACCTTCGCGGAAGATCGCAGCGCCTTCGACACGCTGTGTGACGGGGACGAGGCAGACGCCACAGGCGACGACGCAGACACTGACGCAGACGAAGCGAACGAGCGGCGCATGACGACCGACACCGGCCTGCCCCGCCCGCCATATGACGGCAGCCCGGCACGCACGCCGGTCCGTCCGGATTTCGAATCGGGCTTTCCGACAAACCGCCTACTCGCCACATCGGCACCGTCGCAGATGTCGGCACAAGCGAGCTACGCTGCCAGCGCGCCCCACAGTGATACCGAAACTGCCCGTCCGTCGGCGACGGTCGACGCGTCGGGTGCCGTCGGCAAGGTGACGCCCATCGGCGATCCCATGAACGCGCGAGGGGCGTCTTCGGACGCCCCACGTCAAAGCACATCCGAGGGACGCTCGCATGACGACACGTTGCGCATGCGTCGCAACGACGACGAGTGAGCGATCCTGCGCCAATTGATTCTTAGGACATCGCGCAAAGTCCCCCTGCGTTATCGGGGGCACAACGCGCACATTCGTCTCGTAAGAGTCACTGTTTAACCTATTAAAAATAATCAGCCCATACGTGCGCGACGCCTGCATTCATGCGTCGCCTTGTGACAGCGCATGCGAGCGCGCACGTCAATGGCGACAGGAATGACAGCGCTTCGACGCCTACGGCAATTTCGCACGGCTCGACACAACTTCCGGCTCGGCCCGTCAACATCGAGTGACATCCCAACGCGGAACCTTTCAGAATCCCCGCTCTACTTCAACCGGTCAGACCAGTGTCACACTGCGCGACGCGGGTTGACGCAAAGGCGGCACACGCTTCGCTGCCATCGGACGAAGCGCCGCGTGATTACGCGGTACGCGAAATAGCGCCACCCATATCGTCGGGACGACAGCGCTCGTTGTGCCTTCTCCGAAAGTCCACAAAAAATCTGCGAGGCGCCCCCGGTAGTTCGTGCCTCACAAACGAGGGACACCCGAGGCACCGCCCCCGATGCCGGATTTTTGTTCCAATCTTCTCGTCCCTAACAAGGAAACTTTTTTATGGACACCAATTTATTCCGATTCGGCAGACATCTCGCCGGTTTGCGCAAGAAGTACAACTGGGCGCAGGACAAGCTTGCGCTTGAGAGCGGCCTGGCGCGTTCCTATCTGAGTGGTGTCGAGCGCGGCAAACGCAACATCTCGCTGCGCAACATCTGCATTCTGGCCGACACCTTGGGGTTGCCGCCGCACGAGCTGCTGGCGTTCGACGCGGCGGGCGGTCTGGTAGCGGACTCGGGCGTTGCGGCGCCCTGCGATCCGTATCCGTCGCTCAATCGTGCGATGCAGAAACTGTCGGATCGCGATCAGGCATGGATGGCCGATCTGGTGCGCACGTTGAGCCTGCGACTGGGGCACGGCATGTTGCGCGACGAATGACGGCGACACGCGTATTCGCGGCGGCAGACTTGCCGCGCCCGACGTTACCGGGGCACGACCGGCTCGACGGGCATTCGCAACGGACGACGGGCCGCGCATGGCACATCGGTGCCTGGCGCGCGGCGCGCAAACGCTCAGTCGTTACCGAGGAAGGCGTCCACGGCGAGATGGAACGCAATCGGATTGGCGAGGTTCATGCCGTGCGAAGCGTCCTGAATCAGCATGCGGCGGGCTTCCGGCATGGCGTGCGCGAGCGCGTTCAGCACGTCCGGATAGGGGGGCGGGCTCTCCGCGCCGCCCATCAGCAGCACCGGCGCATGCAGTGCGCCCAGGGCGTCGATCGGCAGCGGCGTGCGAGGCTCGGCCACCTGACCGATGAGGGTGCGGGCGTTGTCGCGCACCATCTGCTTGAACCACGGCACCATGCGGCGCCATGTGTCGGGGCCGCTGACCGTGTCGATGAACAGCGCGAGCCCGCCGTCGACATCGCCGCTCTCGATCGCTTCCAATGCCTTCTGACGGAAGTTGCCGCGTTCGCTATCGAGCGGCACCTGTATCGGTCCGCCACTGATCTCGACACCGGGATCGGCCAGAATCAGCGAGCGCACGGTGTCGGGGGCGAGCAAGGCGGTGCGCAGCGCGACGTAACCACCGCGCGAGTGACCGAGGACGTGAACCGGACCCACGCCGAGCGCCGTGATGAACGCCGCCAGATCTTCGGCGTGCTGCTCGCCGGAGAAGGTACCGTCGTGGCCATTCCAGGCTTCGGGGAAATAGTGGCGCAGACTTACCGAAATGACACGCCGACGCTGTCCCAGCGGCGCCATGTTCGGTTTGAAGTATCGGTAGTCGCAAAGCGAGCCGTGGACCAGCACTAACGGGGCGCCGACGGCATCGGCAGGTGCGGGGGTTTCGACGTAGGCCATGGGATAGCCGTTGACGTCGATGGTTTGCGGTGCAGGAACCGGCATGGGGGATGCTTCTGGTAAGACGAAGTCGCCAGTATAGCGAGCTTGGGCGGCGAATGCGGCGCCCAACGCGCTGTCGCAGGGCACACCGCACGCTGGTGTATGCTTGCGACTCTCTTCATTCCTGCGGTCTCCCGGTATGGCACTCAAAGCCACCATTTACAAGGCCGAGGTGCAGATCACCGACCTCGACCGCCATTACTACGCCTCCCATCACCTCACGATCGCCCGTCATCCGTCGGAAACCGACGAGCGCATGATGGTGCGCGTGCTCGCGTTCATGCTCTATGCAGGTGAGCGTCTCTCGTTCGGCAAAGGCATTTCTACCGCCGATGAGCCCGACCTCTGGGAACACGACTTCGGCGGCGACATCGTGCGCTGGATCGACGTCGGCCAGCCCGACGCACGCCGTCTCGTCAAAGCCTCGGGGCGCGCGGAGCACGTGGATGTCATCGCTTACGGCGGCAAGCCGGCGGCCGTCTGGTGGCAGGCGACAGAATCGCAGATCAACCGTCTGTCGAACCTCAGCGTGCGCATGCTCGCCGACGAATCGGCCGAAGCGCTGACGGCGCTCGCGTCGCGCACCATGCGCCTGCAATGCACCATTCAGGACGGCGAGGTCTGGGTGGCCGACGACAATCACAACTTTGCCGTCAAGCTCGAAACCTTGCGTAGCGCCACCGCGCGCTGACCGCCCCGCCTGCCGAACCTCTCGGGCCCCGCCCCGATACGCGACGACCCGGAAGCTGCGTTACACTTGACGTTAACGTAAATCGAGTCGACGCGACCGCGCCGGCGGCCCCTGCAATTCATGGACATCCTCATCTACTCGCCGGACGGCAAGACTGCCGCCTATGAAACCGGTCTTGCCGAGCACCTGCCGCGGGCCAACATCCGCGGCTGGCGGCCGGGCGATACCGCGCCCGCCGACTATCTCGTGCTCTGGAAGCCCAACGCCGAAGTCCTGCAACCGCGCGAGCGGCTCAAGGCCATCTTCAACATGGGCGCAGGCGTCGATGGCGTGCTGGGCAGCCGCGGCGAAGACGCCCATCGTCTGCCGGCCGGCGTGCCGCTCGTGCGCCTGGAAGATGCCGGCATGGCCGACCAGATGGCGCAGTACGTGAGCGCCGCCGCGCTGCGCTACTTGCGTCGTCTCGACGCCTTCGACGCGCAGCAGGCGCAAACGCAATGGAAATTCCAGAAGCCGAACCGGCTCGCGGACTTCCCCGTCGCGGTCCTCGGCTACGGCACGCTCGGCGCACACGTCGCCCGCGCGCTGAAGACCTTCGGGTTCCCGGTGCGCGCCTGGAGCCGGAGCGAGCGTCACGACGACAGCGGTGTGGAACTGCACCACGGCGAGACCGGGTTCGACACGTGCGTACGTGGCGCGCGGATTCTCGTCAATCTGCTTCCGCTCACGCCGCAGACGGTGGATGTCCTCAACACCGGGCTGTTCGCCAAACTCGCGCAGGGCGCGTACCTGATCAACGTCGCACGCGGCGCGCATCTGGTCGACGACGACCTGCTCGCGGCGCTGGAAAGCGGTCAGATCGCCGGGGCGACGCTCGACGTATTCCGCACCGAACCGCTGCCCGCCGAGCATCCGTTCTGGCGCACGCCCGGCGTCACCGTCACGCCGCACATCTCGGCGCTGACGCTACGCGACGAAACCGTCGCGCAAATCGCAGGCAAGATCGCCGCGCTGGCGCGGGGCGAAACGATTACCGGCATCGTCGATCTGACGCGCGGCTACTGATTTACCGCCCGCGCCGTCCATCACGTACTTAACATCCAGGACGCCGCTGCCAAGCCCCATCAGACGAAACAGAGGAATCAGAGGAGACCGATCCCCATGTCCGCATCCCATCTGCCGCAACGTGTGAAAGTCGTTGAAGTCGGCCCGCGCGACGGCCTGCAAAACGAGAAGCAGCCCGTCCCCACGGATATCAAGATCGCGCTGGTGGACCGCCTGTCCGCGGCGGGCTTCGCCAATATCGAGGCAACGTCGTTCGTCTCGCCGAAGTGGGTGCCGCAGATGGCCGACGGCGCGGAAGTGATGGCCGGGATCACGCGCCGTCCGGGCACGATCTACTCGGTGCTCACGCCGAACATGCGGGGCTTCGAGGGCGCAGTGGCCGCGAAAGCCGACGAAGTCGTCATCTTCTCCGCCGCGAGCGAAGCGTTCTCGCAGCGCAATATCAACTGTTCCATCGAAGAGAGCATCACGCGCTTCGAACCGGTCGCGCGTGCCGCCAAGGACGCAGGCCTGCGTCTGCGCGGCAGCATCTCGTGCGCGCTCGGCTGCCCGTATCAGGGCGAAGTGCCGGTCGCCAGCGTGGTGGACGTCGTCCAGCGGCTCGCTGCACTCGGCTGCGACGAGATCGACATTGCGGACACCATCGGCGTGGGCACCCCCTCGCGCACCCGCGAAGTCATGGAAGCCTGTGCCAAAGTGTTCCCCATCGAACGCCTGTCGGGTCACTTCCACGACACGTACGGTCAGGCAACGGCCAACATCTACGCCGCCCTGCTCTCGGGCATCTCGATCTTCCACTCGTCCGTCGCCGGTCTCGGCGGCTGCCCGTACGCCAAGGGCGCGACGGGCAATGTCGCGACGGAAGACGTGCTGTATCTGCTGCAAGGTCTTGGCATCGAGACGGGGATCGACCTCGAAGCCGTGGTGCATACCGGCGATTACATCTCGCAGGCCATCGGCCGCCCGAACGCGTCGCGCGTGGGCCGCGCGATGCTAGCCAAGATGAAGGACGTCGCCGCCAGCGCGTGACACCGTTGTCTCACGCCGCGGCACTTTGCATGCGCGGCATCCACTGCATCCACTGATTACGCCTCGCGCGATTCGCGCGACGCCAATGGACCCGACCATGAGCGAAACCCCGCACCTCCCCGAATCCGCCGACGCGCAGGACCTGCCCGAAGGCGCACGCCACGTCGCGCGCCTGCTCGCGGGCATGGGCCACGATCAGCCCATCGTCCTGCTGCCGGCCACGGGCAAGACGTCTGCCGAAGCCGCCGCCGGTCTCGGCTGCGAAGTTGCACAGATCGCGAAATCGATCATCTTCCGCCGCGCCTCCGACGACACCCCCGTGCTGGTCATCGCCAGCGGTGTCAATCGTGTGGACGAGAGGAAGGTCGCCGCGCAAGTCGGTGAGCTCGCGCGCGCCGACGCCCGCTTCGTCAAGGAGAAGACCGGCTACTCGATCGGCGGCGTCAGCCCCATCGGGCATGTGGTGTCGCCCGTCACGCTGATCGACGAAGACCTGCTCAAGCTCGCCAGCCTGTGGGCTGCGGCCGGCCACCCGCACGCCGTGTTCAACCTCACGCCGCAGCAACTGGTCGCCATGACAGGCGCGCCGGTCGTCGACATCGCCCTGCGCGCCTGACCGGCCATCGTCAGGCGCTGGCCAACGTCATCGCGCAGTCAGGACCACAACCTCAAGGAGACCTGCCATGCCGAGCCCCGAACTTGTGCCGGGACTGACATTCGAGTGGACGTATCGTGTGCCGAAGAAAGCCGTGGTGCCCGAACTCTATGACGATGTCGAACTCTGCCGAGAGATGCCTGCGGTCCTCGCGACCGGCTATCTTGCGGGCATTCTCGAATGCGCGTGCCTGCAAGCCATTCGTCCGTATCTCGACTGGCCGCGCGAGCAGTCGCTCGGCACGCTCGTCTCCTTCTCGCATCTGGCCGCCACACCGGCCGGCGATACGCTGCGCATTCAGGGCAAGCTGGTCGATGTCACGGGCCGCACGCTGCGCTTCGAAGTCGAAGCGTGGGACGGGCTCGACAAGGTGAGCGCCGGCACGCATGAGCGCGTCATCGTCGATCAGGAACGCTTTCACGGCAAGCTGCGCGAAAAAGCCGCCAGACTCGGTCTGCCTGTCTGACGCCATCGTTCATCCTCACGACCCGCACATGACCGCTCCCGACGCCCCCGTCCCCTCGCCCTGCACCAACATCTGCCGCATGAATCCGGCGACGGGCTGGTGCTCGGGATGCTGGCGCACCATCGACGAGATCGCGTCGTGGTCGACGATGACGGACGACGCGAAGCGGCTCGTCTGGTCGCACTTGCCCGCACGACGCGCCGAACACGAACCGCCGCCCGAGATGTACCGTCGCGTGATCGCGGGCAAGCACGACACATAAACGACGCATGAACGCCGCCTGATGGCACCTTCAGCGCATCGCTCCAACTTTCAGTCATCGCATATGGGAAAAATCGTTACCGTCGGCGAGACCTTCTCCGCCAGTCATCATTTCTCGCCGGATTCGATCCGTGAGTTCTCCACGCTCGCGCACGACTTCAATCCGCTGCATCTCGACGCCGAATACGCCGCCGCCGATCCGCGTTTCGGCGGGCTGATCTCGTCGGGCACGCAGCAGATGTCCTATCTCGCCGCGTTGCTCGCCACGCACTACTCGAAGACGGCGCAACCGCTCGGGCTCGAATTCGACATGAAGCTGCGACGCGCCGTGCATGCGGGTGACGACATCACCGTGCGCTGGACCGTCACCGACAGCCTGTGGAAGGAGAAGCTCGCGGGCGATATCGTTTCGCTCGACGGTGAAGCCGTCAACCAGCACGGCGAGACGGTGATCGCCGCCACGGCCAAGATCCTTGTGTGCGCCAAGCCGGCGTGAGCGCGGCGATCCAGGCCCCCTGTCCGTCATCCAACGACGCCATGAGATACGCCCAATGACCTCGCTTGCCCTGCCCGCCGGGCTGCGCGTGTTCGAGCGCGGCTGGCTCTCATCGAACAACGTGCTGTTCTCCGGCGACGAACCCGCGCTCGTCGACAGCGGCTATGTCAGCCATTCGGAACAGACGCTCGCGCTCGTCGCGCACGCGCTGCCCGAAGGCCAGCCGCTCGCACGCCTCATCAATACGCATCTGCATTCCGACCACTGCGGCGGCAACGCCGCGCTCCAGGCGCGCTACGGTTGCCGTACGTGGGTGCCGGCGGCCGAAGCCGATCCGGTGCGTCACTGGGACGAGCGCCGCCTGTCGTTCGAAGCGACCGGCCAGCAATGCGCGCGCTTCACGTTCGACGACACCCTGTCGCCCGGCGACACCGTGCTGCTCGGCGACCATGAATGGCTCGTACTCGGCGCGCCGGGGCACGATCCGCACGCGCTCATGCTCTACAACACGGCCGACGGCATTCTGATTTCCGGCGATGCGTTGTGGGAGCGTGGCTTCGGCGTCATCTTCCCGGAACTCGACGGTGAGTCGGGATTCGCCGAGCAGGCTGCCGTGCTCGACCTGATCGAACAGATCGACGTGTCGGTCGTCATTCCCGGTCACGGCAAGCCGTTCGACGATATCGGCGGCGCGCTGGCCGCCGCTCGCTCCCGACTCGACTACCTGCAAGGCGATCCCGCCCGCAATGCCCGCAACGCCCTCAAGGTGCTGATCGTCTTCCGTCTGATGGCTGAAGGGGAGATGACGAGCGCAGCGCTCAAGGCCACGCTCGACACTGCGCGCGCGTGGCGCAACGCGGCAGCGATGCTCGCGCCGCCGTCCGGCTGGCCGGCGCTGCTCGACACCCTGGTGGCGGAACTCGCGAAAGCCGGTGCCCTGCGTTATGCGAGCGAAACGGACACGCTGCACGCCGTTTGATAGGGTCGGACGCCCGGCGGCACGCGATGGCCGGGATGACTGAAGCCGGTCGGGGCGCGGGAATGGCAGGAATAGCGGGAATCGCCTGAGCGTCCGGAATGGCCGGAATGAGCGGGGCAAAAAAATAACGCCGCTTGGCCGTGAGGCGAGCGGCGTTTGAGGACGTGACGTGCCGGACGAACGCTGCGGTCGCTAACGCGGCGCTCGTCCTGCGACACCCTGATGCCGATGTCCCCTGGCACGCGTCTTCATCGTAGTCAGCGCCTGGTCACCTCCCAAGAGGACTTTCCCTGATAGGGGCGACATCGCGAGGCAAGAACCGAAGCTTTCTTCGAGTGACCGCCCGTCGGGCAACGTCCGAATCCCCCTATAATCGAACGATCGTTCGCGAATGTGCCCCATCTTTCCAGCGGCAGGCATCTTGCGCAGGCAGCAACGATGCGACGGCCTCTACGTGCGATGAAAGGGGTCGCTTGCCGAACGTCCGGATTCAGGAGACTTCATGGCCCTTCCCAAGATTCTGCAAAACCTGGCGCTGCCCGTCGTGGCCTCGCCGATGTTCATCGTGAGCTATCCGGAACTGGTGCTCGCGCAGTGCAAGGCCGGTATCGTCGGCTCGTTCCCCGCGCTCAACGCGCGCGAGCCACAGATTCTCGAAGACTGGCTCTCGCGCATTACCGAGGAGCTGGCGTCGTACAAGGCGGCGAATCCGGACGCGGTCGTCGGGCCGCTGGCCGTCAACCAGATCGTGCACCAGTCGAACCAGCGACTGGAACATGACGTGCGCGTATGCGTCGAGCATCGAGTGCCGATCTTCATCACGAGCCTGCGGGCGCCGCCCAAGGAAGTGCTCGACGCGGTGCACAGCTACGGCGGCATCGTGCTGCACGACGTGATCAATCTGCGTCACGCCAACAAGGCGCTCGAAGCCGGTGTGGACGGCCTGATTCTGGTGGCGGCCGGGGCCGGCGGGCACGCGGGCATGCTCTCGCCGTTCGCGCTGGTCGGTGAAGTGCGCAAGATCTTCGACGGCCCCATCGTGCTCTCCGGCTCGATCGCCAATGGCGGTTCGATTCTCGCTGCGCAGGCGATGGGTGCGGATCTCGCCTATATCGGCACGCGCTTCATCGCGTCGACGGAAGCGAACGCGAGCGATAACTACAAGCAGGCCATCGTCGACGCCAGCGCGAACGACATCATCTACACGAACCTGTTCACGGGCGTGTCCGGCAACTATATCCGCCAGAGCATTCTCAATGCGGGACTCGATCCCGACGATCTGCCCACGGCCGACAAGTCCGCGATGAACTTCTCCAAGGCGAAAGCGTGGAAAGACATCTGGGGCGCGGGTCAGGGTGTGGGGCTGATGGACGACGTGCGTCCGGCCGCAGAGATCATCGCGCGACTGAAGCAGGAGTACGACGACACGCGCAAGCGACTGGCAGGCTGACGCGTTGACGAGCTGATGGCCTGAGCGCGCACGAGCGGACAGGCCGTCAAAATCGATAGCGCGCCCGGCCGAATCACAAGCATCGGCGCGCTTCGCAATGGCAATCTCCTCCCCCCGGGCATTGGGTATCGCAGTGGACGCTGCGCATGCCCGGCCCGTCTTCCGGAGGTCTGCCCATGCCGTATGTGTCCCACCATCGCGCAATCGTCGCCCCGCCTTCCTACACGCGCTCACACGCATCCGACCCGCGCCGCAATGCTCGCAGCACGCACAGTGCACACGAGTTTCCCCGGCGATTTCGTGGCTCGCGAATCACGCAACGCGCCAACCCCCTCAACACCCTCACCGCCAGCAACGCCCGCACTGCGCCGCGTCGCCCTCGCAATACCTCGCAGCGCGATGGCGTGTCCCCATGGCCTGCTGTACTCGCACTCGCCGTCGTTGCCAATCTCGCAGCGCGCACCTCGGCGATGCCTGAGATTCCGGCCGGCGGGCTTCGTCAGCGCCAGCCGCCTGACGTCGGCACACCGGGCAGCGTCGAGGATGACGTCAGGATCCTGCCGATCCGAAGCGCCGCCATCAAGACCGATTACCCGTTCCCGGATCTGCTGAGAGCGGTCGGGGCCGCGAGCGCGCCGTTCCGTCATCTGGGACAGTCCATCGACGACCTTCGCTTCGCCGTCAGCGGGGAATCGATTGGTGGTGACACGTTAGCGACGATGCAGCGCATCGGCGACTTCGTCGACCAGATCACCGGCCTCGTGCCGTCCGTGCAGCGACTGCGTCTGCCCGCCTATGTGGCTGACCTCGCCGCAGACGCGGCACAGGGTGAGATGCCCATCGCGGAGCGCATCGCCTCGCTGATCCAGATGAGCGATCCGCGCTCGCTCGGGGCCGCGATTCCTATGAATGCCGATGGCGAGTTCCGCGACGTGGCACCGGGAAATCCGGCGCTCTCGTCGGCCGCGGTACAAAGTCGCGAGGTTGCCGAACCGACGGCTGTGCGAGCCGATGTCGTCGCGCAAAGCGAGACCGATGTGCTGGATGCATCGCGCCATTCGGTGGACGCGATACGGTCCGACGCAATCACCGACGTTGGCCCCGACGTCCCCGACATAAGTGCCGACGCACCCCCCGCCCCACTGGCCGCTGCACTACCTGACGGCGTTCCCGTCGCGGCATCTGACGAAGCCGTCGCCAACGAGATCCCGGATGTGCAGCAGGACGGGCAAATCTTGGCATCGGCGACATCCGCACGACGTTCACACATCGACGCAGAACACGAATACCTCACGGGCTACGCGCAGCAGTTGTCGCCGGAATCACTCCCTCCCGAACCGCACGCGCAACTCATCCTCGTCGACGGCCGTCACTATCTGCGCGGTGAGGCGGGCTACTACCGTGTCACACGCGCACCCGGCACATCGAACGCTTCCGGTGACGAACACTGGCTCGTCGACGCGCCGCGCGGCACACGCGCGCAGATCCCCGTCACGTTCGACGCGCACACTGGCACGTGGCGCGCTGAGCGGGCATTGCGTCTTTGCGGCGGCGGCTGCGGCCCCAGCCGCGAGTCGACGCCGGACAGCGTGGGCACCAGCATGAATCAGGTCGCCGACGCGATCCGTCACATCAAGCGCCCACAGGTGCGCGAAGCGATTCTGAAAGCGTACGACGATCTGAGCCGCATGCACCTGATGCGCACGAACCGTGAAGACCTGCGCGCGATGCGTGACAACTCGATTGTCGAGCACCGCCGGGTACTGGTGCCGCAACTCATGCGCCTCGATCCGCACGCGACGCTGTTCGAGCAACAGCGCGAAGCGGCCACCATCACGACCATTCATTACGACAACTATGCCGAGACGGGCTTCTACACGCTCAGCCCCGAAGCGTTCTGTCAGGAGAACGCCGAAATCCTCTTTCACTATCTCCTCACGCGCGGCGTGCCGTCGCCCCATATCCGGATGATCACCGTGCGGCCGCAAGGGCACCCGCCACATGTCATGGTGCTCTACACCGAATCGGATCAGTTCATCGATCTGCTGGAACTGAACACGCCGCAACCGCCCGTCGCGGGACATGTCGACGGCATCAACGGCGAGAAATTCACCGCCGCCGTGTTCCTGACGAGAGACTCCACGGTGCTGCTCGATCCCTGGAGCCGGGTGAAGGCATCGTCGTTCCGGCATGCCGATGACATCGAGGAAATGATGGGCATGCTCGACGTCTCGCTCGCCGACGCCGGGCACCGTGCGGGCAATCCGTTCGTCGTGTCCGTCACGCGTCCCTATCCTGCGCCGCGCGATCGCATCCACCTCGTCAAGCAGAGCATCGCCGATCTACGGGACGCGGCGAAGCGGATGCAGACGAGCGACGCCGAAGACGTCGCGGCGAAGCATGACGGCGCCCACGGTCCCGGGGAGGACGTGCCTTCGTCGTCCGACGATGGCTTCGAGCCATCCGTTTGATGGCACGTCTACTACGCACAAGCACGAGCGCTGTCATAAACCGATAATCGTTTCGACCGATGCGCAAGCCGGGGGCGTTGGGGCAATGGCACTCTTCTCATCCCGGGTCACCGGAACGTAGGCACCAGCCCAATGTGTCGCGTTCCGTGGCCCTCACTATGGGAAAGGCCGCCATGCCGCACGTCTCGTATCACAACATCCGGCACACGCCGCACTATGGGTTGTCCCACGCACGGCAACGTCGCGAGCCGTCCGCCAGCGCGCCGGAAGGATTCCATCGCACCTTCCGACGCGCGGGCTACCGGCGCGAGATGCCCCTCGTCGCCAGCCGCGAAGCCAGGTGTGCGACGCACACCGCCGACAACGCGAATGCGCAACGGCGTGCAGGCGGATGGCCCGCTGCGCTCGCCATTCTCATGGTCGCCAATCTCGCAGCCCCCGCCGCCGGGGCGCTGCCCAGACGCAACCTGATCGCCGAGGCGCACGACGACGCGTATTCACTACCGCAGTTGCCACCCGTCGCGTTACGCGAAGTCCCTGCCATGCCGTCGTCGAGCACCACGGTCCCGCCGGATGACGTCGACATTCGCCCGGTCGAGCCGCATCGCTTGCGCACCGACTACACGTTGATGGACATGCTACGGATCGTGGCGGCATCGCGCTCGCCGTTCGAAAAATTCGGCGAGTCGCTGAGCGACGCCTATGAAGTCTTCATCGGCGAAGCGCCTGCGACTGAGACACGACAGAACATTCGGCGCAGCGGCAAGATCATCGACTTCAGCACGGGACTGATGCCGCAGGTGCGCATGTCTCGTCTGCCCGGCGATATCTCGCACGTCGCTGTCGAACAGATCGAAGGACGCGCCCCCATTGCGAGCGACGTTGCCACCCTGATGCAGGCACTCGACCCGCGCACGTGGCGCGCCGACGTGAACGCAGAATCTGTCGTGGCGCCGGCCGCATCGGAAAAGCAGCAAACGTGGGGCGAGACACCCCTTGCAGCGCTGCTCGACCGGCTAGCCGTCGACGGCCGCCGCGAGTCCGACGATGCCCCGCCGGGGCTTGAGGGCGCCAACGGGGCAGCACGTGACGAAGCCGATCCTCCCGCGCAAAGGGCGCCGGAATATGTCCCCGACAGCGCCCCCGACAGCGCGCCGGACAGCCCATCGGAAGGCGCAGACGGATCGATGCCGCGCGAGCGCGCCGACGAAGCTCTGCCGGCCGAACCGGTCGCGGTACTGCCGAGCATCCCGCAACACGCGGCCTCCAGCCATCGTATCGCGGGAGAGCGCGAGCATCTCGCCGGATATGAACAGCCCATTTCCGCCGAACGCCTGTCCCTCGATCCGCATTCACAGATGTTCCAGATGGACGGTCACTACTATCTCGCCGGTGAGAACGGCTTTTATCGTCTTGGCCGCGAAATGCAAGAGAACGTCTGGCTCATCGACGCCCCCCGTCACAGCCGCGCACAGGTGCCCGTGACCTTCGACCCGCAGACCCGCGAGTGGCTAGCCGATGCGCCCTTGCGACTGTGCGGCGGCGGATGCAATCAGAGCAAGCGCATTCCCGAGTCCGACAGCATCGTGGACGGATGGCCGGCCATCGCGTCCGCCATCTCGCATTTGCCCGACCTGGACACACAGGACGCCATTCAGGCGGCATTCGGCAATCTAAGCAGTCTGCGTCTGCTGCGCGGCAATCGCGCCGACCTGCGCGCCACTCGCGACTACTCCATCGTCGGACACCGCGCCGCACTGCGCAAAGCCATGCGCAACATCGACCGCGAGGCCCCCTTGCTGCAACAGCAGCAGCAGGTCGCCGCTGCCACGGCGATGTACTACTCGGACAATCCACAGGCGGAAGCCTTCTGTCAGGAGAACGCCGAGATTCTGTTCCATCTGCTGCTGGAAAGCGGCGTGCCCGAGGAACGAATCCGCATGATCACCTTCCAGCCACAGCATCGCCCGGCACACGTGATGGTGCTCTACACGGAGTCGGAGACATTCATCGACATGCTGCACGTGGCCACGCCGCAGCCAATGATCCACGGACGCCCCGACGGCATCGGCGACCGCATGTTCTCCCGCGCGGTCTTCCTGACCCGCGACACGACACTGCTGCTCGATCCGTGGAGCCGCACGAAAGCCACCGGGTTTGGCGGGACGTTCACCGAACGTGACGTCCAGCAACGTCTCAATCGCATACTCGCCGCACTGGGGCATCGTGATGGACATCCGTTCGTCGTCTCGATCACCCGTCCGTTCGGCACGCACACGCCCGGCTCGCGCATGCGCAGCACCAGTAGCTCGGGCAGTGCCGGTAGCCCCGTCAGTCTCGGGAGCGAGAGCAACGCCAACGTCTTCGATCCGCCGTCACCGCCCGATCAAGACATGCCGTCGTCGTCGGACGATGCCCCGGAGGACGCTCTCTGAAGCGCCCCATACGCGTGAACCCGCCCCCCGCCCGCGCGTCGATGCGGTACGCGGACTCGATGCATTCCAGCCCGTCGCACCACCGCATCGGCGTGCTTCCGGAGACGTTCCCATGCCATACGCTTCCCACTGCCGCGTCACTTCACCGGCACCTCGCTACGCGATGACGCCCGCCGTACCGACCGCCCAGACAGCCAGGGCGCTCTCACGTGCGGGCGCCGGCCTCGCCCGTTCCTTCCGCGCGCGCATCGCGCATGTGTCACAAGCGGCGCCCGCCCGCCCTGACCGCCGGCAGAAGAGCACGACGTGGCCCCGGCGTGGCACGGTGCCATCGGATTGCACACATGCCGTCTGGCCAGTGGCCTTCGCGATACTGCTCGTCGCGAACATGATGTCGCCCGCCGGGAGCGGCATTCCCCGGGGTACCGCGAGACGGCCGCCGAATGCGCCGGGTGCTGACACCGGGACAGGCCAAACGCGCATCGACACACCAGGCGCCGATGTCTTGAAGCGCAGCGACGCCGTCGCGATTCGCCCTGTGGATGTCCACGCCATCAAAGCCGGTTACACCCTGCCCGAGTTCCTGTCAGCCATGGCGGCGTCGAGCGCACCGTTCCGCAATACCGGTGGCGCACTGCTTCAGATGTACACACTGGTGACTGGCAATACGGTGAGTGCCGATACGCGCCAGTCGGTCGCGCAATGGGCACAAGCCCTCGACTTCGCCACCGGCCTCATCCCCGATGTCGGCCTGTCGCGCATCCCCGGCGAAGCGGCTGGCATCGCCGCCGACCGGCTCGAAGGCCGTGAAGTCGACATCGAACGTCTTACCTCCGTGGTGCAGTCCGCCGATCCGCGCAACTGGCAGAGTCGCGGCATCGTTCGGGGGCGTCCGGATTTCCGGGAGATGCACCAGCAGCGCTACCCCGAACGCCATGCGGCCCGTACCCAACGCACGAACGCCGGGAGCAAAGCGGATCAGCACAGCGCTTCGCTCGATGAACCGATCGGCGTGGCGGTCTTGCCTCACCTCGGAAACGACGTGTCGCCGCACCGTCAGCCGTGGCACATCGAAGACGAGCACGAACATTTGCAGGGGTATGCGCTGGATCTGTCGAAAGACCAGTTGCCAGAGCGCCTCGACAGTCGCCTGGTCATCGTCGACGGCAAGCACTACCTCCGCGGCGAAGCCGGGTATTACCGAGCAACACGCGGGCGCAGCATCGACCATTGGCTGATCTCGGCGCCACGCGGCAGCGGCCGCGCAGCACAGGTGCCGGTCCTTTTCGATCCCGTCACCGGTCAGTGGCACGCAGAGTCACCGCTACGGCTTTGCGGCGGCGGATGCGGATCGAGCCGTGAAGCGTCACCCGACAGCATCGCCATCGACCGCGAGAAGATCATCAATGCGATCGCGCATTTGCGTGACGAACACATGCGGGACGGCATCCGCTATGCGTTCAACGACCTCAGCCTGTTGCACCTGACGCGAAGCAATCGCCCCGACCTTCGTATGACGCGCGACAACTCGATCATCGATCACCGCGCCGCATTGCGGACATCGATGAAACGCATCAAGCGCAACCAGCCGCTGCTCAAGCAGCAGGAAGAAGCGTCGCTGATCACGACGATGCATTACTACTGGAACCGCTACAGCGAGGCGTTCTGTCAGGAGAACTCGGAGATTCTCTTTCACTACCTGCTCGCAAACGACATTCCTACCGACCGCATCCGGATGATCACCGTGCAACCGAAAAACCGGCCGCCGCACGTACTGGTGTTGTACACGGAGTCGGAACGCCTGATCGGCCTGCTCGAAGCCGCGACGCCGCAACCGCCGCTCAACTTCGAGCCCGACGGCATCAACGACATGCTCTTCGCGCGAGAGGTCTACGAATCTCGCGACTCCACCGTACTGCTCGATCCGTGGAGTCGCGCACGTGCCACCTCCTTTGCACACGCCAATCATGCGGTCGATCTGGTCGACACGCTCGACGCCGCCTTCGAGGACATCGGGCATCGGCAAGGCAACATGTACCGGGTGTCCATCACCCGTCCGCTGGGCATGCGCCGGGGCAGTTCGATCAGTCTGGGCAGCACGGGCAGTAGCCGTAGCGGCAGCAGTGGCCGCTTGTCGAGCGGAGCGTCCGGCTCGACAAGCTGGAGTAGCGCGTCGGGTCAAATGCCCGGCGCAGCGAACGGTCCGTTGGCGGGGGCTGTCCCGGGAGATTCCGGAACCCACGTTATCGTGTGAAGCCTGCACGCCCTGTCCGCCGTTTATCGTCAATGCAGCGTTTCTCTCGGAGATTTCGCCATGCCTTCGACCGCGCATCGTCGCGCCATCTACATTCCTTCGTGTTACGGCGCACCGCAAGCCTCGACGCCCCACGCCATGCGAAAGCGCAGCGCCGCATCGTTTCCGGGGACGTTCCGCGCGGCCCGCACAGCACCGGCATCGCGGGCACATTCGTCCGCGTCATCGACTTCGTCGGCGCCATCCTCAACATCGGCGCCATCGGTAACGTCCTGCCCACGTCGACGCCGCGACACCGTCTGGCCTGCGGCCTTCGCCGTCATGCTCGTCGCGAACCTTGTCATGCCCGTGCCGGCGGCGGTGCCGCGCCGCCCGGATCATCGCGCCCAACCCGCGCGAACGCCAGGGCGCGACGACGCCCCACCGAACCCACCCGACACGCCGACATGGAAAGCCGTGCATATCGAGCGCGTCACACAGCCGTCGATCAAATCCCACTACGCACCCTTCGATCTGGTGCGCGCTGTGGCCGCTGCACGCATGCCCTTTTCCAGCACTGGCGAGTCCGTCTCCGACGCCTATGCGCTCATGACCGGCCGCGAAGTCTCGCCCGAGGTTCGCAGGAAAGTCGGAGACTGGATGTCGGCCATCGACATCACGACGGGTCTCATCCCGGAAGTCCAATGGCTACGTCTGCCTGCCGAGATTTCGGACATCGCGGTTGATCGCGAGGACGGCAAACCGCTGTCCATCGACTCATTGATCGGCATCACCCAGTTTGCCTCGCCGCGCGGCAGTGACCCTTCGATCACGTCTCATGTGGCGCCGCCGAAGCGTCCCGTCGAGCACGATGTGCCGTCATCGGATCGGGCGCCCCAATGGCAACTGCCGAAGGATGATCGCACCGGCATCGTGAGCGTGCCGGACAACCTGTCGACGGTCGAGAGGCCGGCGGGCCGCTTCGCGATACAGGGCGAGTTCGAGCATCTGGACGGCTACGAACAACGCTTCTCCGAAGATGAATTACCGACGCAGAAGGCTACGCGACTGGTCATCGTCAACGGCCATCACTACCTGCGGGGCGAGGCGGGTTATTACCGCGCGACGCCCGGCATCAGCGCCGATCACTGGCTCATCGATGCACCACGCCAGACACGCGCGCAGGTGCCGATTACCTTCGATCCGGCGACCGGCGAATGGCGTGCGCACGCGCCGTTGCGTGTGTGCGGCGGGGGATGCGGATCGAGCCGTCCGGCAACACCGGACAGCATTGCGCAAAGCTACGACGACATCTTCGCGGCAACGCGTCACTTGCCCGACGAGTCGGCACAGGAGGCCATTCAGAACGCGTTCGCCGATCTCGGTCGCCTGCATCTCGTTCGGTCCAATCGCCCCGATCTGCGCGCCCTGCGCGATCACTCTATCGTCGATCACCGGGCGGCCTTGCGCACGGCGATGAAAGACATCGACCGTCGGCTGCCGCTGCTCAAGCAACAACGCCTGACCTCGGAGGTCACGGCGCGATACTACTATGCGCATCCTGCGGCAGAAGCGTTCTGTCAGGAGAATGCCGAGATCCTGTTCTACTTCCTGCTTCAGGATGGCATCGACAGCGACCAGCTCCGCCTGATCACCGTGCAGCCGAAGAATCGCTCACCGCATGTCATGGTGCTATACACCGAGTCGCATCGGCTGATCGACATGCTCGACGCTTCGACGCCCAACCCGCGGGTCAGTCTGCGTCAGGATGGCATCTCGTCCTCACAGTTCGCGTGGGCCACCTATATGACGCGCGACACCACGGTGCTGCTCGATCCGTGGAGCCGCAGCAAGGCCATCTCGTTTGCTCGTGCCGACAGTCCGCAAGATGCCGTCGATATTCTCGACGCCGCGTTCTCCGATATCGGACACCGGACCGGGAGCCCCTATACCGTGTCGGTCACTCGCCCTCTCGCTGTGCGCAAGGGCGTAATGAGCAGTCAGAGCAGTCTGGGGAGCGTCGGCAGTGCGGGAAGCTCGGGCACGATGTCGGGGGCGTCGGACGGCTCCGGCCGGTCCGGATCGACGAGCACGGTGATCGAATCGGTGTCCAGCGCGGGCTCGGGCGCGGGCTTCGACGCGGGGCACGACGTTCGCCGTCACTCGATCGCCGACACCTTCGCGCGGCCCCCTCGCCCTTTTCCCTAACACTTCGCTCCTCGGACGAACGCCCCCCGACAAGCGTCGTCACCCTTCATTAGGAGACGTTGTCATGCCCTATGCATCGTATCGCCGAGTCAACTCCGCCGCCCCCGCCTACTCGCTCCCGCCTTTGGTACGTCATCGCCAGACTTCGGCGCACGTCAGCACGGCACTTTCATCGAATATGCGCTTCGCGGACTCGCTGTCCCATGCACGCCCGGCTACGGCACCGCCGGGTATGCGCACACGCAAACACGCGTCTGACATGGCGTCACCGCCCCGGTCGTCGGCATCCACTGTCTGGCCCGCAGCGCTCGCACTGATGTTCGTGGCGAATCTGGTCCCGCCTGCTACGAGCTTCGTGCCGAGGACATCACCGCGATGTCGTGAGGCCGATGGCGCGGGAGAACAGGATCGCCAGTGCGCCGGCGTTTCGGCATCGCAGCCTGACATCCGTCATGACGACGCCGACGTGATCGCTCAACCCATCGCCCCGCAAATGACGATCAAACACGAGTACTCGTCGCAGGACGTGCTCAGATCGATCGGCGCAGGCAGCGAGCCTTTCAAGAACCTCGGCAATTCGGTCGTCGACATGTACGCATTGCTCACCGGGCACGACGTCAGCCAGCAAACGCGCGAGCAAATCCAGCAACGCACCCACATGATGGACGTGGCGACCGGCATGCTTCCGGAAGTGGCGATCCTGCGTTTGCCGTCCGAGGTGACCGACGTTGTGGCCGACAGTCGTGACGGCAAACCCATTTCCACGGACCGCATCGTCTCCATTCTCCAGAACGCCGATCCGCGCGTGATAACGCGTCCACTCGGCAACGCCATGCGACCGGCTCGGCAGGGAGCGATGGGCGGCAAGATCCACGCGATGCCGGAGAAGCCGCCCGGCGGTTCGCCGGGACATGCGGTTCAGGTGCCACAGAAGACACTCGACGCCGTCGACCGAAAGGTGGCCTCGGGTGGACGCGAGGGCGTGATCGAACACGCAGGCATCGACGACGAAGCGCGGGTCGCGGCAGGCGCGTCGGCCGTCATGACCGACGCTGCCGCTGCGATGGCCATCACAGGTGAGCGCACCTATCTGCAAGGATATGAACAGCAGATAGCCAACGACAAGCTGCCCGCAAGTGGTGCTGCGCGCATCGTGCTCGTCGATGGTCGCCACTACCTGCGCGGCGAAGCCGGTTACTACCGCGCCACGCGTGGATCGAGCGGGGATCATTGGCTCGTCGACTCCGCACAACGCACGTTGGCGCAGGTGCCCGTGACTTACGACCCGCAGACGGGCCGATGGGAAGCACACGCGCCGCTGCGGCTCTGCGGTGGCGGTTGCGGAAACAGCCGGGTGACAACGCCGGACAGCATCGCGCTGAATCGTCACGAGGTCGATGCCGTGCTCAGTCATTTGCGCGACGACGACGTGCAAAATGCCATTCTCGGCGCCTATGCCGAAGTCTCCCGCATGAAGTTGATGCGCACCAACCGGCCCGATCTTCGCCCCTATCGCGACTACTCCATCCTCAAGAATCGCGACGCCATTCGTGTCGCCCTCGAACAGGTTCCGCCCGATGCGTCGCTATTCGAGCAACAGCGTCTGGCCGCCTTCGTCACCACGAGCCATTACCGTCTGAATCCGGGCACTGAGGCGTTTTGTCAGGAGAACGCCGAGATCCTGTTTCATTTCCTGATCGAAGGCGGCGTGCATGGCGATTGCGTTCGCATGATCACGGTGCAGCCGAAGCATCGCTCGCCGCATGCGCTGGTGCTGTATACGGAGTCCGTGGAATTGATCGACGCGCTCGAACTCTCCACCCCAAGCGACTTCGAAGGGCCGGGTACCGATGGCATCACTGGCGCCAACTTCGCCGGGCTCATCATGGGCGCGCGGGACACCACCGTGTTGCTCGACCCGTGGAGCCGGGTGAAGGCCGTTGGCTTCGCAATGACGAAAGATCCGATGGAGACGCGCCGCGTGCTCGACGCCGCGTTCGCCGATATCGGCCACCGTCCGGGGGAGCCCTACACCGTGTCGCTCACACGCCCGCTCGGACCTCGACGCAGCAGCCTGAGCAGTCGCGGCAGCATGGGCAGCATGAGTAGCGGAGGATCGCTGTCGAGAACGTCGAGTTCACGCGGGTCGTCGGGCGGATCGGCAAAAAAATCGAATCGGGGATCGACGAGCGATTCCACATTGGGCACGTCGAGCGGGTCGGCGGGTGGGTCGGCGAGCGGCTATGGCGCGTCGAACTCGCTGGAATCGGCGAACCCGGCGGGACGACCGTCGGCGGACGCGAACGTAATCGCCGACGGAGCGTGACGGGGTCGTCATCGCGCGACGTCATGATGGACGAGGCGACACCTCGCCGCACATCGACACCGGCGCGCCTTGCACGCGCCGGTCTTTCATCACGCTCAGTACGTATAGACGCCACGTCCCGTCTTGCGGCCCAGATAGCCGGCCGCGACCATTTCCTTGAGCAGCGGGCACGCGCGGTACTTCGAGTCTTCGAACTCGTCGTAGTAGACGTTCATCACCGACAGGCAGACGTCCAGACCGATCATGTCGGCGAGCGCGAGCGGCCCGATCGGATGATTGCAGCCGAGCTTCATGCCCTCGTCGATTTCCTCCGGCGTCGCCAGATTCTCGGCCAACACGAAGAACGCCTCGTTGATCATCGGCACGAGAATGCGGTTCACGACAAAGCCCGGCGCGTTCTTCACCGTGATCGGCGATTTGCCGAGCGAGCGGGCCAGCGCATCGACACGCGCGTGCGTCTCGTCGCTCGTTTGCAGACCGCGAATGATCTCAACGAGCGCCATGAGCGGCACCGGGTTGAAGAAGTGCATGCCGATGAACTGCTCGGGCTTCGCGACGATCGCGGCGAGCTTGGTGATCGAGATCGACGACGTGTTCGACGCGAGAATCGCGCCGTCCTTTGCCACGCCTTCGAGCTGCTTGAGGATCTTGACCTTCAGGTCGAAGTTTTCCGTCGCCGCTTCGATCACGATGTCGGCCTTGGCGAGCGCCGCGTAATCGGTCGACGTGGCGATGCGGGCGAGCGCGGCATCCTTGTCGGCGACAGTGAGCTTGTCTTTCTTGATGAGGCGGTCCAGGCTGCCGGCAATCGTCGCCACGCCCTTTTGCACCGCCGCGTCGCTGATGTCGACCATCGTCACCGGCAGTCCGGCCACCGCACAGGCCTGTGCAATGCCGTTACCCATCGTGCCTGCGCCAATGATGCCTACGTGCTGAATCGTCATGTCGTCTCTGCTCCGATTGTGTCAAATGGTGGCGGGAATACCGTCTTGCGCGGTGCACAAATCATAGCGCGGACACGTCGGATCGGTGACACATGGAACCGCTGTGCGAAACGTCCGCGGAAGGAATCGCGAACGGCGCGGCGATGGCATGTTCGGGACATGAGCGCCCGGCGCCTGTCATCGCGCACGCCAATGCAAAAGGGCAGACGAATGTCTGCCCTTCGTTGGCACGGCCGGGCGCGGCGCGTATCGACGACATGCGACGACATGCGACGACATGCGCGCCCTTCGCGCTCAGAACTTCATGCGAACGCCGCCGCCGAACGTGTCGCCGCCCGAGAGCGTGCTGACCTTGTCGTTCATGTAAGCCGCGTAGATGTCGGTGCGCTTCGACAGGTTGTAGTCGTAGCCCAGCGCCCACGTCTTGCGGTTGACGTTGCTCGTGCCCGAACTCTTCGTGTACGCGTACGAGGCGAGCACCTGGCCGTTACCGAGCGGCACCGACACGCCGAGCTGGCCGCCGTTCTCCGACACGCCACCGCCCGTGATGTTGTTGCGGATGTACTGGTACTGACCGAAGAGCTTCACGACCTGGAGGTCGTACGTTGCGCCCACCTGTACGGCCTGCTGGCTGCGAAAGCCCGCCATGCCGGCCATGTCGTCCGGCTGCGCGTCGAACTTGACCTGCTGGTAAGCCACGGTCGCGGCAAACGGGCCGTTGAAGTACAGCGCCGAGGCGCTCCACTTGTTCTGGCCCGTTTCGCCCGCCTTGTTGCCGAAGGCGTACGAGACGCTACCCGACAGCCCCTTGAAGTTCGGTGTGGTGTACATCACGGCGTTACTCCAGCCGGAGTCGCCCACGATGCCCTGACCCGCCTGGCCGATGAACGTGTGGAACACCATCGGGCTGAAGGTGTACGAATCGACGAACGGGTTGAACAGAATCGTCGAGACGAAGTACGACGTGGTCAGACGGCCGATCGTGACCGTACCTGCCGTATCCGATTGCAGACCGACGTAGGCGTTGCGCGAGAACATCGAGTCGCCCTGGAAGCGGCCGTACTGACCGTTCTGCGGACGGAAGAAGTCTTCGAGCACGAACACGGCCTTCAGGCCGCCGCCGAGATCTTCGTTACCCTTCATGCCCCAGTAGGACGTCGACATGCCGCCGCCACCCTGCGTCCAGGCGCGATTCTCGCCCGGGTTCTTGACGGCGCCCACCCAGGCGTCGACCTGACCGTACAACGTGACGTTCGATTGTGCGAATGCCGGTGCGCTCATCGCGCCCATGCAGGCGCCCAATACGACGGCCCCACCAATGCCCTTGGCCATACTGCGCTTCATTGACTTCTCCTTGGTTTATGTATTTTGTGTGCCCGTTCCCGCCTTGCACGGGACCTGCCGGCGCCCTTTTGAGAAGCGCCTCCCTGATAAAACGGCCGTGATTCTCGCATAGCCATGCCGTGCGCAGAAAGGCCGGAACGGCCAGGAAAAATGCACCACACGAAGTGGCCGGGAAATGGTGGGGAGACAAAAATCGGACGACCACCCGCGCCACAATTAATCCCGGTATAACGGGATCGATATAACCCGCTTATTTCGGGGTTAGCGATGACTCACATTCGCCGTGATAAGCACGAATCATGGGCATCGATCAAGCGCGACCGACGGACGACTTTGCGGATGGGGAAACGCATCTAATGTTGCACATGTGCAACATTCGGTTCAATGACGGGGAAATGCGGGAGAGAAAGTCGGGTGGGAGAAACGACGACAGGAGGTTACGACGCGATCAACGGTTGCGACGACCGCCACCTTCGTTACCGCCGCGCTCGCCACGCGGCTCGCCTTGCGACGTGTATTGACGCTCGCGAGGTTCGGCAGGTGCGGCCCAGTTAGGGTAGGCGGCCTGACCACGACCACGATCGGCGTTGAACCGGCTGATGTCTTCGCGCAACGACGCTTTGTTGACGTCCAGCATCTCGCGCCCACGCCCGCCATCGGCCCAGGCAGGGTAGGCACACACTAGCAGTAACAGGAAACAGCAGCGAAGTCGGGCACTCATTTCGGTTCAGCCACATCACCCCGGCCACGAATGTGGGGCCGGTTGGCACGAGACGCGGTCGGCACCTGCGGGTTGCACGTGCGCCATACGCCTCAAGAATGACTGTACCGGGTCAGTCGAACGAGCGTCGACCGAAAAAGTGTTAACGCGCGGGGCGGTCTGCAACCGTTTGTAACCGGGGGCATGAGGGACGGCAGATAAGCGTCTGCCATCCGCTCAAAAATGCCGCCAGGCCTTACCAGACGGGGCAAGGCGAGCGCGCAACCTGCCAACGTTGAGAACGTCGGATTACTTGTCGACCTGCTTTTCGACCGACAGCGAGATCTCCCGCAGACGCTCGCCACGCGGCGTCATCAGGTCCTGCGCGGTGATCGTGAAATTGACCGGGCGCGCGTATTTCTTGCTCGCGCTCTGCCATTCGGCAGGCAGGCCAGCCGGGTTCGTGGTGGTCGTACGCATGGTGGTGACCCCGCGGGTGCAGCGCGCCACGTCGGTGGCGAACTTCTGCGCCTGCGTGCGCAGGTCCATCGGCGTGATCTTCTGATAATCCCAGATGCACTCGTAAGTCGGTGCCAATCCGGTCGCACGGAAAACCTTGCAGTCGCCGCCCGGGACCGAATAGGTCGCCTGATAGCTTTCGCCACGGTCGTTTTTCGCGACCAGCGGGCCGGTGAGGTCTTCAAACCCGGTTTGCGCGCTTTTCGCCAGCAGGAGGATGCCCTCGCACTGGTCGGCGGCAAATGCCGACTGTGCTGCACACAGGCATGCCAGCAAGGTCCATCGTTGTAGAGATTTCGTTGACATTATTGGAACGTTTGACTGGGGTACGGCGGCGGACGGCGTGGTTGCCATGCGGGGCTGCGCCACTTTGCGACATCGCCTGGAATGTTGCCATTAGAACGCAAACTCTGCGCCGGCGAAACCACGGTCACAAGGGAAATCGTGCGTCAATTCGAGTGCGTGTCCGCCTGATAGTTCTCGCAGGGGACGTGAGGCGCCCTCATGCAAAAAGCCGATTGGCGCCTGACGCAGACGACCTATACTCAAATCGCAGCGAAGCTGCACGGGCACGGCCGGGAACCCATCGCGGTTCAGTGTATGACGGCAATACCCCCTGGCGCCAAGTCTCCTTGGCCCATACCATGCCGCGCCGGTACACGCGGCTGGCGATGCCCCGATGGGGCCTCAACCGGCGGCTTAGCCCGCCGGTTTCCATTTGTGCCTGCCATGTTCGGGCGTTCCCTATTCAGGTTCGACTCCCCTGCCCGCGCCCTCATGTCGACGGATTAAGCGAAAGTGCGGATTTCGTCCGTCGCGCCGCTCTGCAACTATCGAATCACAAGACCAATATTCACTGGGCACTCACCTCCTGGCCGTCTGCGGAGGGTTTGTGAATATCCGTACATCGTCAGCCGTGCGCCGAGCTTCGCTCGCGTGCGCAAACACGTACGGCGAGAGGTGAGCCATGGGACACCCCACGCCACCCGGCGGTCTTCGTCCCGGAGAACCGGACCCGGCCCCTGCACGCAAGCCCACAGCGGCGAACGGTGTCGGCGCAACGTTCCTGATCGACTTCGTTCGCGGTCACGGCGGCACGCTCGCTCACGTTCTCGCGGCACTTGGCAAGTTTCGTCTGCGGCACGGTCACTGGCCGTCTCATGTCTATCTCTATCCAGAAACGCTCGCGGCGTTGGTGCAGGACCTCACGCCGCTGGGCTTCTATCGTGTCCAGCAACGACTCGACCTGACGGCCGATCTGGAGCGCGACCTGTTCTGCGCCGACGACAGCGGCAACATCGCGATCTATCGGGTGCAGGCCGTATCGGACCCGGCGAGTCTCGACGCCGCCGCAGTGTGGCTTGGGTTGATGCTGCCCGGCACCTCGGCGGCCGACGGCGGTTGACGTCGTGTCGAACGCCAGGGGACAGCGCTTTTTTACCTCCGCACCTTTTTCGCCGGAGAGATGTCATGAACCGACTTGCGATCGTTCTGGATGGTCTGATGCTGCTCTACCTCGCAGCCGCGACGGTCGTCGGCGTGCAATCGAGCGCTGCCGACGGGCACGAGTTGCTGGCCAGCGTGCTCGGGGTGCTGCTTGCGCTGTGTGTGCTTGCCGCGATCGCGGCACCGTTCTACGTCTCGCTCGTGGTGCTCATCGCCCAGTCCGAGCGCCATTTGCGTCTCGCCGCATGGCTGCATCGCATGCTGCTCTCGCTCATGATCCTGTTGACCGTCTTTTCATTGCTCGCGCATGACACGGTCGAAGTGTCGGCCCCGTTGTTCGTGCTGGTCGCGGTGGTCTGTGTCGTCAATCTCATCGCGCTGTCCCGTCGGCGCACGCACTTCGAAACGTTTCATCTGTTCGAGCATTGACCGTGCTGACTGTCGCGATCGGCCCTGCGACCTTGTCATGGCAATGTGCATCCGCCCTGACATTGACCGGGACAGCCGAGATACCGCGCACGATCGGGCGCCGCACGTCGATTTGCGAGCGGGGCGCGGGCGGTGCTAGACTGCGCGGCATGAATCGCTGGCGCAAATTCCTCGTGCTGATGCTGTTGTGCGTGACCCTGCCGTTACAGGCCATGGCGTCACTGCGCACGCATTGCACGCCGGGAACGCCTGCCGGCGCGGCGCCGATGGCAATGCAAACCGTCGCCACCGCACGCAACGACGCATCGGCCATGATGGGAATGCATCACGCCGTGACGACGGGCGACAGCGACGCGATGATGGCCGGCATGCGGCATCACAGTGATCAAAGCGGCCACGCCGTTACGATGCTCGGTGATACGCATGCGTCTTCGCCGGATTCGCAAGGCACCCAGGGCGCGCATACCCATCACACCAGTTGTTCCGCCTGTGCGGCGTGCGTCGTATGCACCGCGCTGCCGCCGAGCCTCGTAATGCGCTTGCCGGACGCACAGCCGTCCACCGCCATTCCCTTCCTTCGCACGTCGGCCACGAGTGCTATCGTCGCGGTCCTCGAACGTCCTCCCAAACACGTCGTCGCCTGACGGCCCTGCATCGGGTCGAACGTCGTATCGGCCGTTTCCCGTGCCGTATGCGTTCGCCCCGGATGCGCGCCGTCTCCGTTCCCCCGTTGGACCGACTTGACGCACTGTCGCGCGAGCGGCTTACGTGTTTGCCTATGCCCGTATGCCCGTCGCCCGTGCCATGAGTCCGTCTGCCAGATGAACGTGCGATGCCGGAACGTGCGCGAGCCAATGGCTTCATCGCGCCACACCGTCCGGCATCGCCAGCACAACGAGTCTTTCGATGACGTTTTCATGCTTACGACGGCATGCCTGGTGCATGCCGGTCGCGCTATCGCTGTGGGGTGCGAGCGCCGCGCCTGCCATCGGCGCCGAGAGCGCAACACCACCGGCGAGCGCCGCCGACCCTGCGTCCCCGGACGCACCGACGGGCCCCCTCCCTGACAACGTATTGCACGACTTCGCCCGACCGGCGTTGTCCGTCGCCACGAGCGACTGGCGCATGGTCAATGCCAGCGTGTCCGGCGCAGGACATGCGGCGATGGGCCACGCCATGCCGATGCCGTCCGCTTCCGGTTCTGCGGCATCCTCAATGTCCGGGCACGAAGCGATGGGGCATGCGATGCCGTCGAATTCCGGCGGCGCGGTGGACCCGCATGCGGGGCACAACATGCAGGGAGGCGCACGATGACGACCGCGCTGTCATTCCCACGTGCACCTTCGGTCACACGCCACGCGGCCGAACCACCAAGGCTGCGACTGCACCGACGCACGCCAATCCTCGCGGCCGCAATCACCACGCTCGCGCTATCGGGATGTGCGACGTTCAGCGACGACGGCGGCTTCAAAACCGTGGCCGACGCCACGCAGCAACGCCTCGGCAAACCCGCCGTCTGGGCCCGCGACGACGCCAGCGCACAAGCACTCGCCAAAGCGCGCGACGACCTGCTCGCAAGCCCACTCGATATCGACGCCGCCGTTCAACTCACGCTGCTCAACCATCGCGGGTTGCAGGCCACCTACGCGGAACTCGGCATTGCCGAGGCTTCGCTGGTGCAGGCGGGACGTCTTCCCAATCCACGCTTCTCGTTCCAGCGCGTTCAGGGCGGTGGCGACATCAGCATCGAACGCACATGGGGCATCGATTTCGTCCGCGTGCTGACGATGCCGCTCGCTTCTCGTGTCGAAGCGCGCCGCTTCGCGCAGGTACAGGCGCAGGTCACACAGGCCGTCGTCGAACAGGCGACGCTGACACGGCGCGCATGGATTGAAGCGGTCGCCGCACAGGAGCGCGTGCAGATCCTCGAACAAACGGGACTTGCGACGCAAGCCGCCAGCGAGCTCGCAGACGGTATGGCGCGCGCAGGCAACTTCAGCGCGATGCGCCGGACCCAAGAGAACCTTGTCTACGCCGACACAGCAGCCCGTCTCGCGCGTGCCCGCGAGCAGGCCAACACGGCGCGCGAACAACTCGCGCGACAGATGGGCTTATGGGGTCAGCAACTGCACTTCACGCTGCCCGCTCGACTCCCCGAGTTGCCTCGCACACGCCCGGCATGGCCCGACGCCGAAGCGCAGGCGATGCGTGAGCGCGCCGATATTCGCGCAGCACGCGCGGCGCTCGACGCCACCGCGAGCGACCTCGGTCTCACGCGTGTCACACGGTTCGTCAACGTGCTCGACACGGCATACCGCAACAACGGCGCGACCGGTTCGCCCAGCGAGCACGGCTATGAAATCTCGCTGGAAGTGCCGCTGTTCGACTGGGGATCGACGCGCGTGGCCGGTGCCGAAGCGCGCTACCGCCAAAGCGTGGATCGTCTCGCGGACACCGCCGTCGCGGCGCGCGCCGACGTTCGAACGCGCCGCGCCCAGACCGTCGCCGCGTGGGACATCGCCGAGCATTACCGCAAGACGATCCTGCCGATGCGCCAGCGCGTCTCCGACGAATGGCTGCTGCGCTACAACGGCATGCTTGCCAGCGTCTTCGATCTGCTGACCGACGCACGCGAACAACGCGACACGGTGCTCGCCTACATCGACGCCACGTCCGACTACTGGCTCGCCGACACGGCGTTTCGCGAGAGCGTGGGCGGAGGCGACCAATGACGTCACGCCGACGATTCCTGCGTGACGCCAGCCTCGCCGTCATGGGCGCGGCCGCCGTCGAACGCACCAGCCTTGCCGCACTGCCCGACGCCGCCACACGCGACGACGCCAGCACCGCCAAACCCCTCTCCCCGCCCAACGGGCGGCCGTACCACCCTGTCGTCACGCTCAACGGCTGGACGCTGCCCTGGCGCATGCGCAATGGCGTCAAGGAGTTTCACCTTGTCGCCGAGCCGGTCGTGCGCGAAATCGCACCGGGCATGCAGGCCAACCTCTGGGGCTACAACGGCCAGAGTCCGGGCCCGACCATCGAGGTCGTCGAGGGCGATCGTGTGCGCCTGTACGTCACCAACAAGCTTCCCGAAGCGACGAGCGTGCACTGGCACGGCCAGCGGCTGCCCAACGGCATGGACGGCGTGGCAGGCCTCAACCAGCGCGCCATTGCGCCGGGACAGACGTACGTCTACGAGTTCGAAGCCCGACGCCCCGGCACCTTCATGTATCACCCGCACGCCGACGAGATGATGCAGATGGCCATGGGCCTGATGGGCTTCTGGGTCACGCATCCGAAAGACCCGTCGTTCCTGCCGGTCGATCGCGATTACGTCTTCCTCATCAACGCCTACGCCATCGATCCCGGCACGCGTACGCCGCGCGTGAATGAGATGACGGACTTCAATCTGTGGACGTGGAACAGCCGCGCGTTTCCGGGTATCGATCCGCTCGTGGCACGTCAGGGCGACCGGGTGCGCATTCGGATCGGCAATCTCACGATGACGAATCACCCGATCCATCTGCACGGCCACGAGTTCAAGGTGACCGGCACCGACGGCGGCTGGGTGCCGCCAACGGCCCAGTGGCCGGAGGTCACGACCGATGTCGCCGTGGGGCAGATGCGCGCCATCGAGTTCGACGCCACCGAACCCGGCGACTGGGCGTTTCATTGCCACAAGTCGCATCACACGATGAACCCGATGGGCCATGACGTGCCCACCATGCTCGGCGTGAGTCAGCGCGACATCGCGGCGAAGATCGCGCGCATCATTCCCGACTACATGGCCATGGGCGAGACGGGTGCCTCGATGAACGGCATGGAGATGCCTTTGCCCGAAAACACACTGCCGATGATGACGGGCACCGGCCCATACGGCCCCATCGAAATGGGCGGCATGTTCACCACCCTCAAAGTGCGGCAGGACTGGCCGCGCGACAGTTATCGCGATCCCGGCTGGTATCGCGCGCCACCTGGCTCCGTCGCGAGTCCGTGGCAAGGCAGCACTTCAGCGTTACCCTCTACCCATCGTCAGCCTGCCCGCGCAGGCAAAACCGGAGTCAAATCATGATTCGTTCGCCCTTCACTTCGCATGCCGCTTCGCAGGTCACGTCGCGGGTCACATCGCAGGTCGCACCTCACGGCGCGTCGCAAGTTGTGCCCAACGTGCCCGACGTGACATCGCGCTTCGAACGCGGCGCCTCGTCACGCGGCAAGCGCCCCATGGCCGCGGCGCTCATCGGCGCGGCCATGCTCACGCTCGCCGGCCTCGCCACGCCCGCGTTTGCCGACGATCCCCACGCCATGCACATGCAACACAGCCACAGCGGTGAAGCGACCGCCATCGGCGAACCGGGCGACGACGCCAACGCCACGCGCACCGTAGACGTCGACATGCGCGACACGATGCGTTTCTCGCCCGCCACGCTCACCGTCAAGCGTGGCGACACGGTGCGCTTCGTGGTCACCAACAACGGCAAGATCCGTCACGAACTGACGCTGGGCACCACGGCCTCGCTCGCCGAGCACGCGAAGATGATGCAGCAGATGCCCGGCATGACCCACGCCGAGCCGAACGCCGTGACCGTCGACCCCGGTCAGAAGAAAACGCTCGTGTGGCATTTCACTCAGGCGGGAACGGTGGACTTCGCCTGTCTGGAGCCGGGCCATTTCGAAGCCGGCATGAAGGGCGTGATCAACGTGCGCTGATCGTCGGGCAACGGCGGTGCTGCCCACGCGATCCGACGTGCGGGGGTGACACCGCCAGCCAATTCACCGCCAACGCTTCACCAAGAACTTCAGCGGCCGGATGGCGAGGCGCCGCGGTTGTCGTGTCAGTCCGGGCAACGTTCGAGACCGCCACTCAACGCTTCGGTAGCATCGGCCTCGAACGCTTCCACGTCACGCACTTTCAGCAGGAGTCTCAACATGACGGCGTCATCGTAAGCGGCGTCGAGCACCTGCGCGCCGTGACGCTCCGCTAACCGGCGCAGCGTCGCCTCATGCGCGAACGTGCAGCGATATCGCGGCTCGACCGTCGGCTCGACAGCGGTGAGTGTCGCAAGCTTCAACGCTTCGCTCACCGCCTGTCCGTACGCTCGGGTCAATCCGCCGGCGCCAAGCTTGATGCCGCCGTAATAACGCACGACCACAGCGAACACGTTCGCCAGCCCCTTGTGCATGAGCACGTTGTACATCGGCTTGGCGGCGGTGCCTCCCGGCTCGCCGTCGTCGTCGAATCCCGACGCACCCTCGCACAACAGTACCCAGCAATAATGCGTGGCGTTCGGAAAGCGCACGCGCAGCGCGTCGAGTTCGCGCATGGCCGCTTCACGCGACGCCACAGGCATGACGATGCCGATAAACCGGCTCTTCCTGATATCCAGCTCGGTTTCGACCGGCGCTGCCAATGCATACATACGGGTGCCTCAGCGTCTTACAGACGCACCTCGCCGCGTGCGAGTTCGATCACATTCCCACCGACGCGGATCTCTCGATCAACCGTGACTTCCAGCGTCAGACGGCACGGACGCTCGACAGCATCGCCCTGCGACACGCGTGCGCGCACCGGCAACGGGTGTCCCTGCCCGATCAGCCAGCCGCCAAGATTCGCGCACGCCGAGCCGGTGCCCGGGTCTTCGCTCACACCGCCCCCTTGCGTGGTGAAGAAGTAGCGCGCCGTGACCTGCAATTCGTCGCCCGACCGGTCGTCGATGGAGAAGACATAGCCGGTCTTGCGCTCCAGACTCGACAGCGGCCAGCGTTCCAGCTTCGCGCTGTCCGGCTGGGCTCGGGCCACGGCCTCGGCGTTACGCACCGGAATCAGCAACTGGTCGGCGCCCGTGTCGACCCATTGCGGGGACTGCGCCAGATCGTCACGGGTCAGGCGCACGAGCGCGGCGATGTCCGAGTCCGCTTCGTGCGCCTTCGCGATCTTGGGCTCGCCCGTCGACGGCGCCGTCAGCGTCCAGTGATCGCCCTTCGCCTGTACCGGCACCAGACCCGCCGCAAACTGGAGCACAACCTTATCGCCCAGGTTGCGAATGGCGCGCAGTACGTGCGCCGTGCCGAGCGTCGGGTGGCCCGCAAAGCGCATCTCGTAGCCGGGGGTGAAGATCCGCACGTGGGCGTCGGCCGTCTCCGAGGGCAGGATGAATGTCGTCTCGGAGAGATTGAACTGGCGCGCAAGCAATCGCATCTCGTCGTCGCTCATGCCGCGTGCGTCCTCAAACACGCACAACGGATTGCCGCCGAAGGTGGATTCGGCGAAGACATTGACGATACGGAAGGCGTAACTGCGGCTCATGACGATGCTCCAGTAAAGCGTGGATCGGACGGGTGGCGCAGCCCTCACACCTCGTAAGCATGAGCGGCTGCCGATGAATCAGCCTTGCCTGCCGTCTCGCTGGCCGGCCGGCTGACCTTTCGAATGAAGGTTCGTAGTCTCGCACATCAAGGCAAGGCGCGCGCACCGTTGTCTGAGCTTTCACCGGCTTTCAGCCTGTTGCACCCCACTGCCTAAGAATCCTCTGTCCCCTCCTCGGAAATTCGGCTGAAAATGGCCTCATCCGATTGTCATCTAAAAAAGGACAATTATTCTCAATTCAAGCAGATTGTAGTTTTCAACGGGGACTCTAAAATGTCATTCATCGAGGCCAACCAAGCCTCTTAACGACACAATGTAGACAGGAGCCCATCATGCTGGACATCAGAAAAGCCACCGACCGAGGCGTTGCCGACCATGGCTGGCTGAGCTCGCGCCACACGTTTTCGTTCGCGAATTATTACGATCCGAAGCAAGTCGGTTTCTCCGACCTGCTGGTGATCAACGACGACCGCGTGGCGCCGGCACAGGGCTTCGGCAAGCATCCGCACCGCGACATGGAGATCTTTTCGTACGTGCTCGAAGGCGCGCTCGAACATAAGGACACCATGGGTACGGGATCGGTGATCGAGCCGGGCGACGTGCAGTTGATGAGCGCCGGACGCGGTGTGGCGCATAGCGAGTTCAACCACTCGCCCACGTCGCCGGTGCACTTCCTGCAAATCTGGATCGTGCCGAACCAGACGGGCATCGCCCCCGAGTATCAGCAACAACGCTTTACGCCGGAAGAAAAGCGCGGCCAGCTGCGCAAGATCATCTCGCCGGACGGCAGCGACAACTCGCTGCACATCCATCAGGATGCGCGCGTGTATGCCGGGTTGTTCGACGGTGACGAGTCGGCCACGCTGACGCTCGCACCGAACCGCTACGCCTACGTGCATGTTGCACGCGGCAGCGTCAGTGTGAACGGCGTAGCGCTGGGTGAGGGCGATGGTGTGCGGGTGCGTGACGAAACCGCGCTCACGATCGCCAACGGCAACGATGCCGAAGTGCTCGTGTTCGATCTTCGTCCGGTGGAAACGCCTGACTTCTAAGGCGGCGCGACAGCGTTAAAGCGAGTTAATGCGAAATGCGAGGCAACTCGCAACCCGTGGACGCGGCGTACGGTAGCTTCCCTACGTGCGCCGCCCCTCGGACACCGCCTTCCCTCGGTGTCCACGCGGCTGGTACCTCACGGTGCCGGCCGCACTTTTTTGTGCCGACGCAGGATGTCGGCATGTCTCGAACGCATCGGCGCGCGAACGACAAGCGCACCGTCAGCGCTCACCGCTCAGGCGCCTCGCATCGACAGCGAGCAGGCGTCGCCACGCGCGTCGCGGCTGACCGTCACGCGCGAGAGTCCTACGAGATGCGGCGCAAGCGCGCGCCAGATAAAAGCGCAGAGATTTTCCAGCGTCGCCGGCCCGAGCCCGGCAACATCGTCGAGCAGCCGATGATCGAGACGCTCGCTCACGCGAGAGAGCGCCACGTCGAACTGCGCGAGATCGAGCACCATGCCCGACTCACCGATAGGCGAGCCCGTGACCTCGACCGTCGCACGGTAACTGTGGCCGTGGATGCGGCGACTCGCGTCCATGCTCGGCGGGTCGATGTCGCGCCGGTTCAACGTGTGCGCCGCTTCGAAAACGAAGCTGCGCGACAACGTGAACTGCGCGCGTGCCTCGGGCGACACCTGCGCGCGCGAGCGGCCCTGCGCCGTTCGGCTCAGCGCGCGCGCACGTTCTCCTCGTTCCGCTGGCTGGGTCTGAGCCTTCGCTGAACTCGCACGACTCATGCGCCAACGCCCGCCGGGTCCGCGACGCTGCTCGGCTCGTCATCCATTTCCAGCGGCAACGCGTGCGCGGCGTCGCGCCAGGCGGTGTCGCCCTGCGCGAGTTCGACGACACTCAGGCGGCAAGCCTGAAACGCCTTCTCGATGGCGTCGCGATCGAGATCGCGCCCGATGAACACCACTTCGTTGATGCGGTCGCCCCAAGGCGTTTCCCAATTGGCTTCGATGGCGGTTCGCTGCGGATCGCCAGCCGGCGGCCAATGCTCCGGATCGGCCGCCGCCCACCACTGGCCGACGGCTTCGAGCGTGGCCGTATTGCCCGCACGCGAATACGCCAGCGCCCACGCCGGACGATTCACCGCCCAGACGTAGCCCTTCGCACGAATCAGGCCATCGAACGGCATCGACATGAACGACGCGAAGCGCGCCGGATGCATCGGCTCACGCTGACGCAGCACGAAGCTCGTCACACCGTAGGTATCGGCTTCGGAATCGTGTTCGCCCACCAGCGCCTGCGCCCAACCGGCCATCTGTTCGGCGCGATCCGGATCGAAGCGCCCGGTGCCGAGCACTTCGCTCAGCGGCACTTGTCCGCGCTCGCCGAGCACGATTTTGGCCGTCGGGTTCAGACCGGTGATCAGCGCCTTGACGGCATCGAGTTGCAGCGCGTCGACGCAATCGACCTTGCTCACCACGACCACGTCGGCGAATTCAATCTGCTCGGTCAGCAACTCGGCGAGACGTCGTTCGTCTTCGTCGCCGGCGACTTCGCCGCGTTGCGCGAGCGTGTCCAGACCGTTGAAGTCCTGAAGCACGTGCAGCGCGTCGACGACCGTCACCATCGTGTCCAGACGTGCGACGTCGGCCAGCGACTGGCCTGCTTCGTCACGAAATTCGAACGTCGCCGCCACCGGCATCGGCTCTGCGATCCCCGTCGACTCGATGAGCAGATAGTCGAAGCGGCCGTCCTGCGCGAGTTCGCGCACAGCGATCAGCAAGTCCTCGCGCAACGTGCAGCAGATGCAACCATTACTCATCTCGACGAGACGCTCCTCGGTGCGCGAAAGCGCCGCCCCGGCGTTGATCGCCCCGCGCTCGACGAACGAGGCATCGATGTTGACCTCGCTCATGTCGTTCACGAGAACGGCTACGCGCAGGCCGTCGCGATTGCGCAGCACGTGATTGAGCAGCGTGGTTTTGCCGGCACCGAGGAATCCGGAGAGCACGGTCACGGGCAGACGGCGATCGGCGTCGCCGGTTGGGCCATTCCGGTCGGTCTGGCCAGCGGGGGTGAGCGGGAGAGTCATGACAACAAAATCCTGTGTTCTGGGGGCAGGCTTTCGCCCGAAGGATGCGCACCGACGGCCCATCCCCGAGGATGGTCTCGCCGCACCGGGGCCTGGGAAGACCGGTGCACCAAGTCGTGACGCCGTTGGCGCGCGCCGTCGGGGGGACCGGCACAGCGTCACACCATCGCGGGCGCGTCGGCGCGCATTCGTGGCGATGCCAGCCAATCACCGGACATCGCATGGCGGATGAGGACCGCACATTTCTCTACATGCAACACAGTTGCAATATTGCGCGATGATACGGCGAGCCCTCCGATTTTGCAACTCAGTTGCACATAACCGACACGTCAGCGACATTTCCTCTCCCGACGGGGGCGAAGTTCGCCTCCTGAAACGCCGCGGCGCGGCGCGACACTTTGCCGCGCGGGCGCATCACGGCTGGAACCCGCGCGTCGCTGCGCCGGTCTGCAAGGTCTGCGATACTGCGCAGGCAGTGCGGCGGGTGCGTTCGACACGAAGGCCCCACGCGCTGCCGGGCCGCGATGTCAGCGCCCCCGACGTCCTTTCGGTGATGTCTCAGCGCTGATGTCTGGTCGCTGGTGCCTCACCGATGACGTCTTACCGATCTCTTCGCGACCTCTCCGATCTATTTGTCTCGACTCGAATCCGATATGCGTACTTCCAACCTCGCTTCCCACGATGCTCACCCTGCCCCGGCGCTGCGTACCGACGGCCGACTGCGTCGTGTCGTCCAGGGCCTCGCCGTGGCGGCCGCCATCGGCCTGACCGGTCTCTCGCAGGGGGCATGGGCGCACGCGCACATCGCGTCGAGCGAGCCCGCCGCGCAAGCCACGGTCGAGGCGCCGAAAGTGGTGCGTGTGACGTTCGACTCGGCGCTCGAAGGCGCGCTCTCGAAACTCACCGTCGTCGATGCGAAGGGCAAGTCAGTGACCGACGCCAAGCCCGAACTCGACGCGGCCCGCAAGACGCTTACGCTCGCCATCCCCGCCCTGTCGGCCGGTGACTATCAGGCGAACTGGGTCGCCGTGGCCAGCGACGGCCATCGCACGCAGGGCACCTTCAAGTTCACCGTGAAGTGATGTCGGCGGATCTGGCTGCCGGGACGTGGCAACCCGCAACGGCGGGTCTGCTCAATCTCGCGCTGGCGCTCGCCCTCGGCGTGTTGCTGCTGCGCAGCCCGCACGCCGTGCGACGCGGGCTCACCGTGCGCGTACTCCCCGCTTTCGCGGCGGGGCTGGCCGTGCTCGCGTGGCTGGCCTACGTGCTCGCGAGCACCGAAGCGATGACCGGTGGGGACTGGGAAACGTCGTCCGCCATGGCCGCCGACGTGTGGCTGGTCCTCACACAATCGCATTTCGGCCGCGCGCAATGGGTCGCGGGCCTCGGCGCCGCTCTGCTGTGTGCAGGCGCATGGGCGTGGTACGACGCGCGACGCCGGCTGCGTGCCGTCATGCCCATCGCAGACGACCCGCGCGACCGGCACCACCGTCGCGAACATCTTCAGGAACGTTATGCACGGTGGGTCTATGCCGCTGGCGCCGTGATCCTTGCGCTGGCGCGGGCAAGCACCGGGCATGCGGCCGATGCGTCGATGCCGTGGCTTGCCATCGGCATTCACACGCTTCACGTTGCGGCGGCAGCGTCGTGGACCGGTGCGCTGCTCGTCGCCGGATGCGCGATTCCGGGCTGGCGTCACTGGCCCGTGGGCGCACGGGCGGCGTACGGCGACCGGCTGTCGTCCGTGGCAACACTGGCGATGGTCGTCGCGCTGGTGACGGGGGCGTTCAATGCATGGCGAACGCTCGGCGAGAACGCCTCGTTATGGTTTTCGGCGCAGAATGCTCCCTATCTGGCATGGCTCGTGACGAAGCTCGTGCTCGTCGCCTGTGCCGCCTTGCTGGGGGCGTGGAACCGCTGGCACTTTCTGCCGCGCCTGGCGCTCGATACCGGCGAGACACCGCTCGACACGTCAGCCTTCGCACGCGTGGTGGCCATCGAAGCCCTCGTGCTGGTGATGGTGATGAGTCTGGCCGCGAAGCTCGGCACGACCATGCCGCCCGGCGTCTGACCCCGGGGTGCGACGTCATGCGTCGAATTCAATAGCAAGAAACGGAGCGCAGCACGGCGACCCACTCCCTAGACTGAAGGCTCGTCATCAGTCCTCGGGAGATCCTCGCGATGCAACCTCATCCTATGACCGCCAAACGTCCGTCGATGCCACGTAGCGACACCGCAGGTCCGCGTCAGGTGGGCGCCGACGGACGTCGTGCATCCGACGCTCACCGCTACGCCACCAACGACGCCAGATGGGCCGCCGTCGTGGCACGCGACAAGCAGGCGGACGGCGAATTCTTCTACTCCGTGCGCACGACCGGCGTGTACTGCCGCCCGTCGTGCGGTGCACGGCTCGCGCGGCGCGAAAACGTGGCATTCCACGCGGATATGGCGGCGGCCGAACAGGCGGGCTTTCGTCCCTGCAAGCGATGCAAGCCGGATCAGGGCGCGCTCGATGCGCGTCACGCCGCGCTGGTGACCGCCGCCTGCCGTCAGATCGAAACGGCCGACGTGCCGCCGACGCTGGAGACGCTTGCAGCACAGGCCGGTCTCAGCCCGCACTACTTCCATCGTCTGTTCCGTTCGGTGACGGGCGTGACGCCTCGCGCCTACGCCAATGCGCGTCGCGCCGAGCGCGTGCGCGATGCATTGCCTGCCGCCCAGAGCGTGACGTCGGCCTACTACGACGCAGGGTTCAACTCCAACGGCCGCTTCTACGCCAGCGCCGATGCTCTGCTCGGCATGAAGCCCGCCGCGTTCCGCGCCGGCGGCAAGGCCGAATCGATTCGCTTCGCCGTGGCGCAATGCTCGCTCGGCGCGCTACTGGTCGCCGCGACCTCACGCGGTCTGTGCGCGATATCGCTCGGCGACGATCCCGAAGCGCTCGTGCGCGAATTGCAGGATCGCTTCCCGAAGGCCGAGCTGGTCGGCGCCGACGCCGAGTTCGAGCGCTGGGTCGCGCAGGTCGTGGGCTTCGTGGAGTCGCCTCACGTCGGTCTGTCGCTGCCGCTCGATGTGCGCGGCACGGCCTTCCAGCAACGCGTCTGGCAAGCCCTGCGCGACGTGCCCGCCGGCGAGACGGCCAGCTACGCGCAGATCGCCGAGCGCATTGGATCGCCTCGGGCCGTGCGTGCGGTGGCACAGGCCTGTGCGTCGAACACGCTGGCCGTGGCGATTCCGTGCCATCGGATCGTGCGCAACGACGGCGCGCTCTCCGGATATCGTTGGGGCGTCGAGCGCAAACGGGCGTTGCTCGCGCATGAGCACGATGAACGCGATGAACACGGCGACGTCACCGCCGAGGTGAAGCTGTGAGCGATCGCGTGCCGTCGCTCGACTGGGCCGCGCTCGAAGACGAACTCAACGGCTTTGGCGCGGCGCGCATTCCCGGCTTGCTGAGCGGGCAGGAGTGCGACGCGCTTAGCGAGATGTACGGCAACCCAAACGGGCAGCATGGACGAAGCAGTACCGCGCCGACATCCGAGCGCTTTCGCAGCCGGATCGTGATGGCGCGTCACGGCTTCGGGCAAGGCGAGTATCAGTACTTCGCTTACCCGCTGCCGCCGCTCGTCGCCGGGTTGCGCGAAGCGTTTTACGCGCCGTTGCGCGAGATCGCCCATCGCTGGCATAAGGCGATGGGCATCGAAACCCGCTATCCCGCAACGCATCGCGCCTACCTAGAACAGTGTCACGACGCCGGACAGCGCCGCCCCACGCCGCTGCTGTTGCGTTACGAAGCGGGCGACTACAATTGCCTGCATCAGGACCTCTATGGGGATCACGTCTTCCCGTTGCAGGTGGCGATTCTGCTGTCGCAGCCCGGCGTAGATTTCACGGGTGGCGAGTTCGTGCTGACGGAGCAACGTCCGCGCATGCAGTCGCGCGCCGAAGTCGTGCCGCTCACGCAAGGCGACGCCGTCGTGTTCGCCGTGCATCACCGGCCGGTCAATGGCACGCGCGGTGTGTACCGCGTCAACATGCGGCACGGCGTGAGTCGCGTGCGCAGTGGCCTGCGTCATACGCTGGGCGTGATCCTGCACGACGCGACGTGACTTGCCGCCCATCGATGTCTACGAAAGCCCCGCAGCCCCCAATGAAGTGACATGACGCTCGACCTCTTCGGCAACGACGCCACCGACGCCACCGCCCCCAACGCCCCGAAAGCCGACGAACTCGGTCCGGGCGCGTTCGTGCTGCGCGGCTTCGCGCGCTCGCATCTGACGACATTGCACGCGGATATCGATGGTGTGATCGCGCAGGCGCCGTTGCGTCACTGGCTGACGCCGGGGGGCAAGCGGATGTCGGTCGCAATGACCAATTGCGGGGAAGTGGGATGGATCAGCGACAAGATGGGATATCGCTACGGCACGCACGATCCGCTCTCGAAGCAGCCGTGGCCGTCGATGCCGGCATCGTTCGTCGATCTGGCGCGTGAGGCTTCGGAAGCGGCCGGTTACCGTGATTTCGCGCCGGACGCGTGCCTCATCAACCGCTATACGCTCGACGCGCGTCTCACGCTGCATCAGGACCGCGACGAACGCGAGCTGGGCACCCCCATCGTGTCGGTGTCGCTCGGGTTGCCGGCCGTCTTCCTGTGGGGCGGGCTGCAACGCAGCGACCGGACGCGCCGCGTGCGGCTGGAGCCGGGCGACGTCGTCGTGTGGGGTGGCCCGTCGCGACTCGTCTACCACGGCATTGCCAGCGTCGAAGGCAGCTTCGACGCGCAAGCGGTGCGCTACAACCTCACATTCCGGCAGGCGCGCTGATTCCACCGGGCACCGGGCATCGGCGTGCGCTGCCGTCACTGCTGTGGCGTCGAAGGCTTCCGACGTTCAGTACCCGACCGTAAAGCGGGCACGCGGGTGCTGGTTCTTCTCGAGTTCGTCGACCAGCGCGATCGCGTAGTCTTCCATCGAAATCCAGCTCTTGCCGTTGGCGTCGACGAGCAGACCGTCCGCACCGATGCGGAACTTGCCCGTGCGCTCGCCCGGTTCGAAGAGCGCAGCCGGCGACAGGAACGTCCAGTTCAGCGGCGAGTCCTTCGGCTCGGCGCGCAGCACTTGCAGGAACGCGCGGCCAGCGCTCGCTTCCGGTTTGTATGCCTCCGGGAATTCCGGCGTATCGATCAGTGCCTTGCCCGGCGCGATCTCCAGACTGCCTGCACCGCCTACGACCAGCAGACGCGGCACACCGGCGCGCTTGACGGCGTCGATGAGCTTGGCGGCGTCCATCGAGACGAAGCGCCCGGCGCTGATGACAGCGTCATGCCCGGCGAGCAGCGGCGCGAGCGACGACGGATCGGCAGCGTCGCCCTTGACCACGGTGAGGCCTTTTTCGGCTTCGACGCGCTCGGGATTACGCGCGATCCCCGTGACGGTGTGACCACGTTGCAGCAGTTCTTCGGCAACGCGCGTACCGACGCGGCCGGTGATACCAATCAAAGCGACTTTCATCAGGACTCTCCTGGAGGTGAGGGGGTGTTCGAAATGCGAATGCAGAGCGAATGCGGTAAGACGGCGCGCGCCGCGACTCAGATCGCGCAGCCTTCGGGGCCGCACTGCGGCAATCCGTCTGCGGTCCCGGCAGTGGTATGGGTCGCCGCGGCCGCTTGAATGGCGAGCAGGCGCTCACGAAGCGCATCCCGCCACGCGTCCGGCTGGCCGAGGTAGCGGCCCGGTTCGAGCCGCTCCCACTGACCGTCGGTCTCCAGCGCAAACGTCGGGAAGCCGCTGCCCCCGACACGGCCGAGCAGAGCACGGCTGTCGCGGAAGTGCTGCATGAGGGTCGCGGCACCCTGTTCGTCGAACGCCTTCGCGAAAGCCTCGCGATCCAGTCCGAGGTCAGCGGCAAGGTCGACGAGCACATCGCGATCGGCAATGCGTTTGCCGTCAACGTAATGGGCGCGCTGGACCGTCGCGAACATGTCGAGGCCGCGCCCCGCAAGCGCTTCGCCAGCCAGCACGGCCGCCGTGGGCGGTGCGGAGTCGAACACGGCCGTGCCGTCGCGCAACAGCCCTTCGAAGTAGGCATCGCCGAACGGCTGGCCGGTGAGCGCCGCGATCCGGTGATCGTGCGGCATGACGTAATTGCGCAGTTGCGGCGTGACCGGCTGAACGTTCGGGCCGGCCATCATGCCGCCGCCGTGAAACGCGACGTCCAGTCCGGCGACGTCACGCGCAGCGCGCACCAGCGGCGCAGCGGCGTAGCACCAGCCGCACAACGGGTCGGCAATGTAATGCAGAGTGGCTTTGGGCATTTCAGGGTGTCCTCGGTGATGCAGCGCCGCCATCGCATGTCAGACACGACATGCACGACCGGTTCGGCGCGTTCCATGAGTGCCATCGTAGTCGCGCCACTCGCGCAAAAAAAGCCCATAATGACGATCACTTTGTTGCATCGATCGAGCAAATCATGGACCGTCTGACTGCGATGCGGGTCTTCACCGAAGTGGCTGAGCGCGGCTCGCTCACGGCGGCGGCACAGCGTCTCGATATGTCGCGCGCGATGGTCTCGCGCTATCTGGCCGAACTCGAAGCGTGGCTCGGCACGCGTTTGCTGCACCGGACCACGCGGGCCGTGAGTCTCACCGACGCCGGCAACGACGCCCTGCCGCGCTGCCGCGAGATGCTGGGCATCGCCGACGATCTGGCTTGCGCATCGAACGCCGACAGCACGCCGCGAGGCCTGTTACGCGTGGCGTGCAGCACATCGCTCGGGCAGGCGTTTCTGGCGGCGGCCGTCACGCGATTCATCGTCCGGCATCCGGGCGTGGCCATCGATCTCGTGGTGGCAGACCGCACGGTCGATCTGGTCGACGAGCGCATCGATCTCGCGATCCGTGTCACGTCGGAGCCGTCTCCCGGTCTCATCGCCCGCAAGCTGGCGACCTGCCACTCGGTGGTGTGCGCGGCGCCGTCCTACCTTCAGCGTCACGGCACACCCGAGCGCGCCGAAGACCTCGCGCTTCACAACTGTCTCACGTACACCTACTTCGGCAAGAGCCTCTGGCAATTCACACACAACGGCGCACCGCTCGGCGTGCCCGTGGGCGGCAATCTGTCAGCCAATGAAGTGAACGTGGTGTTTGCCGCGACGCTCGCGGGCGCGGGTATCTCGATGCAGCCGGTGTACTCGGCGCTGCCGCATCTGCGCGACGGCACGCTGCGTGCACTGCTGCCCGACTACGTGCCGCGCGAGATGACCGTCTACGGCGTGTACATCTCCCGCAAGCAGATGCCGAGCGCCCTGCGCGCATTGCTCGACGATCTGGTCGAACAATTCCAGACGGGATTGTTCGAGGACACGGGGTATCCGGGCCGTCAGGCCGCGCCGTCGGCCTGATCGGTACACGCGACCTCCCTGCCAGGTTTCGCTCTGCGTGACGCGGTGACGATGTCACCGAAACGTCACAATTCCCGCGTACAAACGTCGCTTGCCTCGCCCGCCCCGGGCAAGCTGACGATGTGGCGCGCGCCGCCTTTCGGCCCGTTGTCCGTCAGTCCTTGCCGCCCGGTCGCGGACGCTCACGCGCGCCCCACTGCCCGACACGTCAAACAAGGACATCATGACGCACGACACCACACCCCAGCCGCACGATCCCTCGGTCGACACCGATCTCTCGCACGAAGACGATCCGACGAACCCGTCGCGCCGCCGCATCCTTCAGGGACTGGCCGCTATCAGCGCTGCCGGCGCGGCCGGGGCCACGCTGAGCGGCTGCGCAGCGGAAGGCGGTGCCGGTGCGCCGACGGCCGTTGCGGCCGGCGGTACGTTCGACGCCCAGCTCAAGGCGAACGTCAAGACGGTCGTCGTGATCTATCTCGAGAACCGCAGCTTCAACAACCTGTTCGCCGACTTCCCCGGTCTGGAGAAGCCCCTGTCGAAGGTTGCCGCGTCGGCCTACACGCAGCTCGATCGCGACGGCAAGACGCCGATGTCGCTGCTGCCTCCGGTCTTCGACGGCCTCGTGCCGCGCTCGCAGATGATCGGCGGCAAGAAGTATCACATCGGTGAGAAGGACATCGCCCGTCAACCGAACGCGCCGTTCATGCTCAAGGACACCGAGGGCAAGCTGCTGCCGGAGTCGGTCATCACGCGCGACCTGTGGCATCTGTTCTGGCAGAACCAGATGCAGATCAACGACGGCGCGAACAACCAGTTCGCCGCCTGGGCCGACTCGGGCGGCCTCGTGATGGGTTACTACGGCGAGACGGCCAAGACGCTCGACATGTACAAGATCGCGCAGCAGTACACGATGTGCGACAACTTCTTCATGGCGGCTTTCGGCGGCTCGTTCCTGAACCACCAGTTCCTCGTGACGGCACGCCCGCCGGTATATCCGAACGCCGCGCAAAGCCCGGCCAGGGACAAGATCGCCATGCTGGCCGACGGCCCGCAAGGGGTGCGTCTGGCGGTGGCGCCGGACTCGCCGGCCTCGGCGGCCGACGGCAAGCCGAAGTTCGTGCGCGACGGGGCCATCACGCCGGACAACTACGCGGTGAACACGATGATGCCGGCGTACCAGCCGTCGCCGGTCAAGCCTGCGGCCTCGGGCGACAAGCATCTGGCCGATCCGTCGAACCCGTCGACGCTGCCGCCGCAGAATTACGCGACCATCGGCGATCTGCTCTCGAACAAGGGCGTGTCGTGGGCCTGGTACGCGGGGGCATGGCAGTCGGCGCTCGATCACAAGGGCGGTGCGGACAAGCCGAACTTCCAGTACCACCATCAGCCGTTCAACTACTTCGCCCAGTTCGCACCGGGCACGGCAGCACGCGAGACGCACCTGCGCGATGGCGGTGAAGGCGACAGCCCGATCTCGAACAAATTCATCGCCGACGCGATTGCCGGCAAGCTGCCTGCCGTCACGTTCTACAAGCCGCAGGGCAACCTGAACCAGCACGCCGGGTATTCGGACGTGGAGTCGGGCGACCAGCACGTGGCAAACGTGCTCGCGCACCTGATGAAGTCGCCGCAGTGGAACAACATGGTGGTCGTGATCACGTACGACGAGAACGGCGGCTGGTGGGATCACGTCGCGCCGCCGAAAGGCGACCGCTGGGGTCCGGGCTCGCGCATTCCGGCCATGGTGGTCTCGCCGTTCGCCAGGCGTGGCGTCGTCGATCACACGTTCTACGACACGACGTCGATCCTGCGCTTCGTCACGCGTCTGCATGACCTGCCGACGCTCGAAGGCATTGCCTACCGTAACGCGGCCTTCGCCGCACGCGGTACGAACCCGCCGGGCGATCTGACGAAGACGCTGGCGTTTGGTTGATGGCCGGATGACGATAGCGCGATAACGATCTCATCGCGCTTCATCGCGCTTCGCATGACGCAAGAAGGGCACCTTCGGGTGCCCTTTTTTTGCCGTCGGTGGAAACGTTACGCGCCGCTCAACCCTGCTCGTCGAGTTCGTCCGAGCGCAGCAGCAGTTTGTCGAGCAGACGTTCGTACACGCGCATCTCGTCGTCCGAGAGGGCGTCGAACAGTTGCTCGTAATGTGCGCGGGCGGCGTCGATCACCACGCGCCAGACACGTTCGCCCTCGAGGGTCAGCGTAACTTTGACCGCGCGACCGTCGTGATCGTCCGGTGCACGCCGCACCAACCCGCGAGTGACCAGCCCGTCGGCGCCACGGCTCGCCTGACTCTTGTCCAGATTCGCGCGACGCGCCAGTTCCGAATTCGACAACGCCCCTGCCGACCCCACGGCCGCCAGCACGCGCGATTCCGCCAGACTGAGTTGCGCGCCGTCCGCGTACGACTGCGAGATGCGCCGATCGTGCTGCTTCATCAGACGGTGCATCTTGTACGTCAGGAACTGGTCGAGCGATTTGTGGGATGGCCGCATTTCAGTGTTTTCCCCTAGACGAAATGGGTCGATATTTGGTTGCGAACGCAACCTTAGCACACTAGAATTGTTGCGTTAGCAACCAAAACTCGTAAAGCTCGATGACGCCGTGCGTCATTCGCGCGTGATGTTTGCGCCCCTGCGTCGCGCTCGCGTCGGCAAGGGATCCGCAGCCCGTGCGCCGAGCCATTTTCCGGCTGCCGCATCATGCATAAACCAGAGACCACCCCGCGCGCGTCGCTTTATCACGCGTATCGCGTCTATCCCCATTTCTATCCGCGCGCTGCCACACAGAGCGACGCGCCAACGGTGCCCGTCACCATCGTCGGCGGCGGTCCCATCGGCATGGTCACGGCCCTTGCGCTCGCGCGTCACGGCGTGCGCTGCGTCGTGCTGCAGGCGGAGCAGCAGGTCTCGGAAGGCAGCCGCGCCATCGTCTTTACGCGTCGCTCGCAGGAGATTCTGCAAGCGGTCGGGGTGGCGGATGCCGTCGTCGCCAACGGGCTGCCCTGGACCAGCGGCAATTCGTACTACCGCGGCCAGCGCGTGTTCCGCATGGAATCGCCGGTCGACGAAGACGACCGCTTCGCGCCGCTCATCAACCTGCAACAGAATGTACTCGAGAGCTATCTGGTCGACGCGATCGAGCGCGAACCGCTCGTGGAGATTCGCTGGGGCAACAAGCTCGTGGGCCTTACCCCGGTCGCTCAGGACGATGGCAGTGAAGGCGGCGTGGTGCTGCAAATCGACACCCCCGAGGGCGAGTACACGCAACACACCGCGTGGCTCGTGGCGGCCGACGGCGCGCGCTCGACGGTGCGCACCGCGCTCGGCCTGCGCTTCGAAGGCGCGAGCTACGAGGGACGCTTCGTCATCGCCGACATTCGCATCGACCTCGATCTACCGACGGAGCGCCTTGCCTACTTCGCACCCGACTGGAATCCCGGCAACACGGTGCTGATGCATCGCGAGCCGGGCGGCATCTGGCGCGTGGACTATCAGTTGCCGGTCGACGAGACGTCCGAACACGCACTGCAACCCCAGACGATTCGCGAGCGCATCAACGCGCAACTGGACATGATGGGCCTCGGCGGCAAGCCGTGGGACCTCGACTGGTGCTCGGTGTATTCGGCCCGCGCGCTCACGCTTCCCGATTACGTCCACGGCCACATCCTTTTCGCGGGCGACGCCGCGCACCTGCTGCCGATCTTCGGTGTACGCGGCGCGAACACCGGCTTTCAGGACGCCATCGATCTGTCGTGGAAACTGGCAGCGGTCGTCAAGGGCGCGGCCCCTGAACCGCTGCTGGCGTCGTACACGCACGACCGTGTGGGTGCCGCGCGCGAGATCATTGCGGAAGCCGGCAAGAGCACCCGCTTCATGACGCCGCCCTCGCACGGTTTCCGGGTGCTGCGCGACGCCGTGCTCGACCTCTCGCTCGATCATGAATTCGTACGTCCGCTGTTTCATTGGCGCACGTCGCGCGCGCACGACTATCGCGACTCGCCGCTCAACAGCCCGAGCGACGACAACGCGACGATGGCGGCAGGCCCCACAGTCGGCGCGCCGGCCCCCAACGTGAAACTCGGCGATAACGACTATTTCTACGATCACCTTGGTGCAGCCTTCCATCTGGTGAGGTTCGGCGACCAGCCGCTCGACGACACGCTCCGTCAGGAAGTCGTGACGTGGCGCGAGCGCGGCGTGCCGGTGCAAGTCGTTGCCTTCGCGCTGTCGCAACACAGCGTCGCCGGTGCCGATCTGACGTTGCCGGACCCGGCGGGCCACGCGGCCGCGAAATACGGTGCAGAGGACGGCACGACGTACCTCGTGCGCCCCGATCACCACATCTGCGCCCGCTGGCTGAAGCTCGACGCGACACGTCTGGCCGATGCCCTCGCGCACGCGACGGCGCGCGTCTGATCGACGACGTCACCGGCTCGTCGCTCCATCGCGCTCCATCGCGCTACATAGCGCTACGTGAACTGCATTTAGGGAAGCCCTGTCATGACCGCCCAACAAACCGCCATCGCCGGCCTCGAAGACATCTACGACACGCTCGCGCTGGCGATCGATGCCGCGCCGGAAGCCAAACGCGAGTTGCTGCTCGCGAAAGTCGTCCTGCTGCTGGCCAACGAGATTCGCGATCCGCAGCGCGTGATCTCGCTTATCGAGCAGGCCGCCGCGCAGGCGTAGGCGTTCGCCGAGAAGCAGACGCTGGGCGCAATGATCGAGCGCGATCGCGTTGCGGCCGTCTCATGACTGGCGGGATGATGCGTGGCAGTCATCATTCCGGGCCATAATGCGCGAATGTTGGGAAGACGGCGTTCGAGAGGATCGAAAGCGTCTTCGCCTCCACACACATTTGTCTTCGCGTCCAAGGAACCCTTTCATGCCAGTGACAACGCCCGTGGCCGCTCAAGGCCCCACGCTCGTCGTACTGATCGACGCCGATAACGCCGCGCCCGCCATCGTCGAAGGCCTGCTCACCGAAGTTGCCAAATACGGCGTCGCGAGCGTCAAGCGCATTTACGGCGACTGGACGAAACCGAATCTCGACGGCTGGAAGAAATGCCTGCTCGAATATTCGATTCAACCGATTCAGCAATTTCGCTACACCGTCGGCAAGAACGCCACCGACAGCGCCATGATCATCGACGCGATGGATCTGCTCTACACCGGGCGCTTCGACGGCTTCTGTCTCGTGTCCAGCGACAGCGATTTCACACGGCTCGCATCGCGCATCCGTGAGCAGGGGCTGATCGTGTACGGCTTCGGCGAACGCAAGACCCCGCAGCCCTTCGTCACCGCGTGCGACAAGTTCATCTACACGGAATTGCTGCGCCAGGACGATGAGCCTGACGATGACGAAGCCCCCACGCCACGCAAGCGCCGCAGCGCGTCCGAACTCAAACGCGACACGCGACTGGTGCGACTGCTGCGCAATGCGGTGACCGCCGTCTCCGACGAAGACGGCTGGGCAAGCCTCGGCTCCATCGGCAGCCACATCGCCAAGCAGGCCCCGGACTTCGACGCGCGCAACTACGGCTTCGGCAAACTCAGCGACCTCGTGGCGACCACCGGATTGTTCGACGTGGAGCAACGCTCGGGCAGCGGCAGCAACAAGGGGATCTGGGTGCGCATCAAGCCGAAGCGCAACGGGCCGGTCGCAGCGCCGCTCGCGACGGTCGACACGTCCGGGACGAGGGAGTCGAGGGAACCCATCGCACCAAAGGAGCCCTCACCCATGAAGCCGACGGAAGGCAGCGAGGCAACGAAAGAGATAACGAAAAGGCGCACGCGGAGCACGCGGGCCAAGTCGACGAAGCCAGCGAAGCCGCCCAAGCGCGGCGAATGAGCATCGCACCCACTTTTTTCAGGAATTTCTCGCGAAACGCTTGCCAGCTTCTGAAATTCACCCTATACTCGCGGTCTTTCTAGGCTCGTAGCTCAGTTGGTTAGAGCACCACCTTGACATGGTGGGGGTCGTTGGTTCGAATCCAATCGAGCCTACCAACGAACAAAAAGCAAAAGGCGTCCGCGTTCTCGCGTGACGCCTTTTGTTTTTTCTGCGACGGATATGCCGATCGTCAGACCGATCATCACGCACTTCAGCGCGCCTCGGTCACCTCGCATACCGTCGCTTCGACCTCTTCCGATTCTCCTCAATTCCATTCCCGCACCGGCGCGATGAGCGCTCACCTCCATGGGTGACGTCGGCGCATCCGGCACGTCCACCGGCGTTACAAAACGACACATCCCCAACACCCTCGTAGCACCTGCTACGCGAGGCCGTCGTTAGACTGGCATCAACGGTTCGACGACAGGCTCACACCGACGGCAACGTTCGAAGCGCTACCGAACCCATCCGACTCACCGGCTTCATTGCCACCGCGCGCGTAGTGTCGATTGCATCCCGCATCCTGCTGCGAGCGCTCATGGAGGACACCATGAAACGCATTCTGATCATCGCTGCCCTCGGCGCCGCCGCCGCAGTCGCATCGACCGCTGCCTCGGCTCGTGTGGACGTCGGCCTCTACCTCGGCGTGCCCGCACCTGTCGTGGCTGCGCCGGTCTATGTCGCGCCGCAGCCGGTGTACGTGGCACCGCAACCGGTATATCGCGCGCCGCAACCGGTCGTGTACTACGGTCGCGATCGCTGGGACGACTGGCGCGAGCGCCGTTGGGAACACCGTCGCTGGGAAGAGCGTCATGATCGCGGCTGGCACCGTGGCTGGTAATCTCCACAGCCTCTACGGCCTGTAGTACCGATGTAGTACCGGATGTCTCACGACATCCTGATCGAACGAAGAACGAAGCGGCCCGCCGGTTGGCGTCGGCGGGCTTTTTAAGCGGGAAGCGGCGCCGTCGCTTTCCGCGTTCTTTTGTCCGCTTCACGTCAGCTTCACATCCGCTTTACATCTGCTTTACATCCGCCTCACGTCATCGCGACATCCCGCAATTCCCGCTTCATCCATTCGACGAAAGCCCGCGTGCGCGACGGCAACAGGCGCGCATGCGGATAGACGATGCTGACCGGCCGCGCGGGCCCTTCGAAGTCCGTCAGCACACGCACCAGCCGCCCGTCAGCCAATGCCCCCGCCACCTGATACGACAGGAAGCAGCCGTAGCCAACGCCATCGATGCACGCCTCGACCGCCGTCATCCCGTGACTGATTTCGAGATTGCCGTCGACCGCAACGACCGACTCTCGCCCGCCCTCCCAGAAGCGCCACTGACCGTAGCCGCCGCCGTGCGACAGGATGCAGTTCTTGCCGATCAGCTCGCGCGGATGCTTCACGTCCCCCTGCTCTGCGATGCACGACGGACTCGCCACCACCACGCGACGAATCGCACCGATGCCCTGCGCCACGAGCGTGGAATCCTCCAGCGGCGAGATGCGGATACCGACGTCGATGCCCTCCTCCCACAGATTCACCACGCGATCGTTGAGCATGAGGCGGCACTTCACTGCCGGATAGGCCCGAAGGAACCGGTACAACGCGGGCGCCACATGCAACTGCCCGAACAGCACCGGCGCGGTGACGACAAGCGTGCCCGTCGGCGCTTCGTGACGCGCCGCCAGCCGCGCCTCGGCCTCGTGCAACGCGCTCAGGATCTGACGGCAGGTGTCGAGATACGTCCGCCCCTCTTCGGTGAGCGCGATACGGCGCGTGGTGCGATTGAGCAAGCGCACGTCGAGCGACGTTTCCAGCGCCGCCAGCGTGCGAACCACGGCGGGGAGAGAGGAATCGAGCGCGCGCGCCGCCGCACTCAGGCTGCCCTGATCGACGATGGCCACGAACGTCTGCATTGCGCGAAGTTTGTCCATGCGTCGCATCATTACTCCGATTTTCGGAGTAGTCAAATCAGGTTGACGCCATTTATCCGGAAATCGGCGAGATGGACAATGCGTTTATCGCGTGACGGTTCTGACGCCAGCATCCGCACGTTCCCTATGTTCTTGCCAACGGAGATGCCCTATGACCCGCCCCGCCGACACCCATGCCCACGCTCCCGCTCGCCCGATCCGTCTGTACCGGTTCGCGCTGTCGGGTCATTGCCATCGCGTCGAGCTGATGCTCCGGCTGCTCGATCTGCCGTATGAGACGGTCGACGTCGATCTCGGGTCCGGTGAACACAAGCAGCCCCCTTACCTCGCCATCAACCCGTTCGGTCAGGTGCCCGCGATCGACGACGACGGCGTGGTGCTCGCCGATTCCAACGCGATCCTCGTCTATCTCGCGAATCGCTACGACGCCACGCACGCGTGGTTGCCGCAGGATGCCGTGGCGGCCGCCCACGTGCAGCGCTGGCTGTCCGTCGCCGCCGGGGATCTCGCCTTTGGTGCGGCCGCCGCGCGGGTGGCCGTAGTGTTCAACCGCGACGTCGACACGACCGCGATGATCGAGCGCGGCGTGCTGCTGCTCACGCGTCTGGAAGCGCATCTGAGCGGGCCGAAGGCAACGGCGTTCGTCACCGCTGACACGCCGACGATTGCCGATATCGCGCTGTACACGTATCTGGCGCACGCCCCGGAAGGCAACGTCTCGCTCCAGCCGTATCCCGCCGTACGCGCCTGGCTGGCCCGCATCGAAGCGATGCCGCGTTTCGTACCGATGGCCCCCACGGCCTGCGGTCTGAATGCGCTTGCCGCCTGAGCGCAGGTTCGGCCGCCCCCTCCGGCCGGATGTCGCCTGAACTGAAGGAGAGACTCATGAACGCCCCCGCCCCGACACCGCTTCAACTCGAATCGCCGTTCCATGCCGGCGAGATCTACGTGCAGACGCTGGCCGGCTCACGTGAAGCGATGGCGGAAATCGGCGGGCGCGTGATTCGTCTCGCGATGCCGGATCAGCATCGTCAGTTCTTCGGGCAATTGCCGTTTGTCGTAATGGGCGCGCTCGATGCCGACGATCAACCGTGGGCCACGTTGTTGAGCGGCACGCCCGGCTTTGCCCACTCGCCCGACCCGACGCTGCTGCGCGTGAATGCGTTTGCGCCGCCGACCGATCCGCTCTACGGCGCGGTGCGGCAGGGGGCGTCGGTCGGGTTACTCGGCATCGAGCCGTCGACGCGCCGTCGCAATCGCATGAATGGCACCGTCGAGGAAGTCGATACGCAAGGCTTTACGCTGCGCGTTGCGCAAAGCTTCGGAAATTGCCCGCAGTACATCCGCAAGCGAGAGATCACACCGCAGGAACATGACGCGCCGCCCGTGGCCGAGCCGTCGCAGACCTCGCTCGACGACGAAGCCCAGTGGCAGATCGCCAGCGCCGACACGTTCTTCATCGCGACGCATTACGCGGGAGACGGTGCGACGCAACGCAGCGCAGGCACCGACGTCTCGCATCGCGGCGGCAAGCCGGGGTTCGTGCGCGTGGAGGATGCGAACACGCTGATGTGGCCCGACTTTCGCGGCAATTCGTTCTACAACACGCTCGGCAACCTGCACGTCAATCCGCGCGCGGGGCTGGTGTTCGTCGACTTCGCATCGGGCGATTTTCTGCACGTCGCCGGCGATGCCGAGGTGCTCTGGCACGACGAAGCCGAAAGCGGGTTCGAAGGCGCGCTGCGACTGGTGCGTCTGCACGTGCGTGAAGTGCGGCGCGTGCGCGGTGCGCTGCCCGCCGCGTGGCGCGACGGCGAGGCGTCGCCCAGCGTCGAGCGCACTGGCGACTGGCCGACCGCCTGAGACTACCGGACGCGCGCTTGCTCGTTCAGAGTCCGCCGTGTAAAGTGTGTCCACGCCCGTCGAGTGACGGGCGTTACCTTTCTTTTCATCGATCCATGACCGCTGACTCGTCCATCCGCCTCGCCGTATCGCCGCCGCAACGCGGTGCGAGCGCACGGCTGCGCGGACGTTTTGCGGCCGTCGCGCCTCCCCCGCCGTCCGGCGTGGCACCGCCCGCTGTGGTGGTCGTCAGCGCCGTAGTGGCCTGACGCCACGTCTGGCGCGCCGGGTGTTCGTCACCCGGCACAACACCTTTTCATCTGAATATCAGTTCTGTCCCGCCTGTCTGCGCGTTGCGTCAGACGCGATGACGTTGCTTTGCACGAATCGGTTCACTGCAATGCCTTGATGCCTTGATGCATCAAGGCGTGGGCGAGTCGATACGTCGATGTCAGCACGCCGGCGCACGCGCCATGCACGTGGCCGACGCAGCGGCAGCACGAGGGGGACAGGCTGCACTGGGGAAGATCGATGCAACTCGATGGTCTCGCGTGGCGCCGACACGGCGCAACGCTCTTGTTCGTTCTGCTTTGGAGCGGCGGCGCACTGGCCGCCAAATGGGGGCTGACGCATGCGTCGGCGTTTGCCTTTCTCGTGATTCGTCTGGGCGTGGCGCTCGCCGCACTGACGCTCATCGCCCTCACGAGACGCCAATGGTGGCCCGCCGCCGGTACGCGATGGCAGGTCGCCGGCACGGGCGTATTGCTGATCGGCGGCTACCAGGCTGCGTATCTGCTCGCGCTGGCCAACGGCATCACCCCGGGGGCGCTGGCGACGGTGCTCGGCGTCCAGCCGATTCTCACGCTGGTGGCGCTGGAGCGACGTCACAGTGCGCGCCGTCTGCTGGGTCTTGCCGTCGCGCTCGCCGGGCTGGCGCTCGTCGTCGCCCAGAGTCTGATGTCCGCCCGGCTTTCGGCAGCGGGATCGATCTGGGCGCTGAGCGCACTCGCCTGCATGACGCTCGGCACGCTCGCGCAGAAGGGCTCGCGGCAGACACCCCTCGACGTGCTGCCCTTGCAGTACGCCGTGGGGCTGGCGCTGGCGTTGCTCGTCGCACCGACGCAGCCGTGGCACATCGACGGCACCGTCGGCTTCTGGCTGCCCCTGCTCTACATGGGACTGGTGATTTCGGTAGGCGCCACGCTGTTGCTCTACCGGATGATCGCCTCCGGCAATCTCGTGACCGTCACCAGCCTGTTCTATCTGGTGCCCGTGGTCACGGCGCTGCTCGACTGGGGCATCTTCGGCCATCGCCCGACGGCGCTGGCGGTCGCAGGCACCGGCGCGATCCTGCTGGGGCTTCGGTTGGCGCTTCGGTAGTCGGGGACGATGGCGGCGGACGCGGGCGCGGACGTTTCGTGTCCCACGTCCGCCAGATCGGAAGCCCGGAAGACGTGAGCGCCGACTATGGGGATATCGCTGTCGGACATGGCATCACGCCATCTCGGCTAAGATTGTCGGCTTCAGGGTGACAATGCGGATAGAAATCCGTGCGTTGTCACCCGCGTCCCCCCTCATGCTTTCTCTCACTGTTTCTGACGACGGAAATCGGACCGATGGATCTGCTCGACGACATGCGTATCTTCGTCACCGCCGTAGACGCCATGAGCTTTACCGGCGCGGCAGCAAAGCTCGGCCTGTCGAAGCAGTTCGTGAGCCGTCGCATCTCCTCGCTGGAGCAGTCGCTCGGCGCTCGCCTGCTGCTGCGCACGACGCGGCGGCTGTCGGTGACCGACCTTGGACGGATCTATTACGAGCGGGCAAAGCGCATCATCGACGACGTCGAAGCCGCGAATCTGGCGGTGAGCAGTCAGGGAGAACGCCCGCGCGGCAATCTGCGGGTCTCCGCGCCGATGTCCTTCGGCACAATGTTCCTCGGCTCGGTGATCCCCTCGTTTCTCACGACGTATCCGGACGTCACGATCGAACTGGAACTGAACGACCGCACCGTCGACATCATCGGCGAAGGCTACGACGTGGCGGTGCGCATCGGCGCGCTCGCCGATTCGTCGCTGATCGCCCGGACGGTCGCGCCCATGCGGATGGTCACCTGCGCCAGCCCGCGCTATCTGGACGTTCACGGCGCGCCGCAAACCCCGGAAGACCTGCGCGATCACGCGCTGCTGCCCTACGGCCATAGCCAGCGGGTGAACTGGCATTACGCGCGCGACGGGCATCCGCTGGAAATTCCGGTGTCCGGACGTCTTCGCGTGAACAACGGCGAACTGGCGCGCGACGCCGCCGCCGCCGGGCTGGGCTTGACCTGGCTGCCGGTGTTCATCGTCGCGCCGGCCTTGCTGGGCGGGCGTCTCGTGACGGTGCTCGACGACTTCGAGCCCACGCCGTCGTCGATTTATGTCGTCTACCCGCAGCATCGTCAGGCATCGCTCGTGATCCGGGCGTTTTCGGACTTCCTGGCGTCTGCATGCAGCGTGGCCGGCACGCAGTGGTAACCGGGTGCGACGCGACGCCACGCGATGAAAGGATGACATCGCTGGAATGCAGTCCCGGCGTGCGGGAAAAGCGCCGGGAAGCCGGACAAAGCGGCACGAATCGCCCATCAGACTTGACCATCCCTAGTCCGGACGGGGATACTTGACAGGTTAAAAACCCAGCTTTTTCACGCCGATGACCACGATTCTGCAACACATCCCCACGGGACAACGGGTCGGCATCGCCTTTTCGGGCGGTCTCGACACCAGCGCTGCGCTGCTTTGGATGCGCCAAAAGGGCGCGATTCCCTACGCTTACACGGCCAATCTGGGTCAGCCGGACGAACCTGATTACGAAGATATCCCGCGCCGCGCGATGGGTTACGGCGCCGAGAACGCCCGCCTGATCGACTGCCGTGCGCAACTCGTGGCCGAAGGCATCGCCGCCCTGCAATCGGGCGCGTTCCACATCTCGACCGCCGGCGTCACGTACTTCAACACCACGCCGATCGGCCGCGCCGTCACGGGCACGATGCTCGTGGCCGCCATGAAGGAAGATGGCGTCAACATCTGGGGCGACGGCAGCACGTACAAGGGCAATGACATCGAGCGTTTCTATCGCTACGGTCTCTTGACCAACCCGGGTCTGCAAATCTACAAGCCGTGGCTGGATCAGACGTTCATCGACGAACTCGGTGGCCGTAAGGAAATGTCGGAATTCCTGATCGCCAACGGTTTCGACTACAAGATGTCGGTCGAGAAGGCCTATTCGACGGACTCGAACATGCTCGGCGCCACACACGAAGCCAAGGATCTCGAGCACCTGAATTCGGGCATCAAGATCGTGCAGCCGATCATGGGCGTGCCGTTCTGGCGCGACGATTGCGCGATCAAGGCCGAGGAAGTCACGGTTCGCTTCGAAGAAGGCCAGCCGGTGGCGTTGAACGGCAAGACGTTCGCCAACGCTGTCGAACTCTTCGAAGAAGCCAACCGCATCGGTGGCCGTCATGGTCTGGGTATGAGCGACCAGATCGAGAACCGCATCATCGAAGCGAAGAGCCGCGGCATCTACGAAGCCCCGGGCCTGGCGTTGCTGTTCATCGCCTACGAACGTCTCGTGACGGGCATCCACAACGAAGACACCATCGAGCAGTACCGCGAGAACGGCCGTCGTCTGGGCCGTCTGCTGTATCAGGGCCGTTGGTTTGACCCGCAGGCCATCATGCTGCGCGAGACGGCACAACGCTGGGTGGCGCGCGCCGTCACCGGCGAAGTGACGATCGAACTGCGTCGCGGCAACGACTATTCGCTGCTGAACACGACCTCGCCGAACCTGACGTACAAGCCGGAACGCCTGACGATGGAAAAGGGCGATTCGGTCTTCACGCCGCTCGACCGTATCGGCCAGCTCACGATGCGCACGCTCGACATCGTCGACACGCGTGAGAAGCTGATGACGTACGCGAAGGCTGGTCTGCTCACGTCGACGAGCGACGACGCGCTGCCGCAGCTCGAAGGCAAGAAGGACTGAGACCCACCAACGTATCGCGCCTCCCGGTGAGGTCGCGATGCGTCTGTATCGTCTGCCGCAACAGGCGGTGCGCCCCGTAAGGGACGCACCGCCTTTGTTTTTTGGTCTGTCACGGTTGACGCGCTAAGATAGCGACAAAAATAGGCGGCATCCCAAATTAGTTCAAACCCTCCCGCATTCGGGGTGCGTGTCGTCCTCCGGCTGTCGGGACGCGCGCATGCGATGGAGACTCTCGTTGGTACGTCTGATTCTGTTATTGCTTGGCGTGAATTACCTGCGCCGCCGGGCTCGTGCGCTGATCTGGATCGGCGCGATCTTCTTTGCCTTCGGCCTGGCGCTGATCGTTGATGCGCTCGACGGCGTGGTGCATTTCCCGCTCAAGGTCTTCGCGTGGCTGCTGCTGCTCGAAGGGCTGGCGACGCTTGCCATCGCGACCATCGGTGTGGGCGGTCAGCGGCTCGTGCGCGGGCTCAAAGGCGGTACGTTCACGGTCGCGGCATTGCTCGTACTCGTCTTCCATCAGTTCAATGGCAACTTCTGGCTGTCGATGCTGTTCGGCACGCTGTTCCTCGCCGACGGCCTGCTGCAATGCGTGGCGGCTTACGTGGTGCGCTATCCGCGCTGGATCTGGGCGATGGTCGGCGGCCTGCTGGAAATCGGCGTAGCGATCTTCTTCTACCAGCCGTATCCCACGCACTACAAGGGCACGCTGCCGTACGCCATCGGACTGGGCCTCGTCTTCACCGGGTGGAACGTGCTCGTGCTCGCCATGCGCGCGCGACGCATGCGTGGCGACTTCCGCGTGGAGCAGATTCTCGGCAGCCCGGAAGACAAGCGCCGCCTGTGGCGCGATCGTCCTCGCGCCCCGCGTTGGGACGGTCCGCCCACGGACGCCGAACCCGCGCTGACGGTGCACGTCTGGACGCCGTCGGGGTCCTCCAAAGCCCCTGCGCGTCGGCATCCGGTGATCGATCGCTATATCGCTGCCGTCGACAAGAATGGTGTGATTTCGACCGGCCACGCTGCACTAGAGAGCCACGAGGGAATCTATGTGAGTCTCTACCCCGCGAAGGAAATCGACCGTTCGCCGGATCAGTTCGGACAGTTGCTGCGCGCCACCCGCGAGAACGACGTGCCCGGCACGTTCCAGCCGGACTACGCAACCGAATCGAAGGCCTGGTGTCCGTCGACGGTCAAGGTTCGCATTCGCAATTACAGTCCGCAGCAATTGGCCGCTTTCTGGCAGACATACCAGCGCAACGCCACGTATAACCTCACGCACCGCAACTGTTCGAGCAGTGTGGCCAAGGCGCTCGAAGCCGCTATCGAGGGTCGTGTGGGGCAATTGCAGAACGGCGCCGATGCCGGCTGGTGGACGTTCGTCCGGCTGTGGCTCACGCCGGAGCTGTGGGTCGCGGCGCAACTGCGCAAGCGCGCCAAGACCATGGCGTGGACGCCGGGTCTGGTGCTGGACTATGCGCGCGCGGTGAGCATGCTCGTCGATCCGCGTCCGTTCGGCTGGATCACCATGACGTCGCTGGCGCTGCGCCGGATGCGTCGCTCGCGCCGTGCGTGGCGCGAGGCCGAGCAGGCCGCAGCAACGCAGGCCCAAGGCGGTCAGGCATCGCACGGTTGATGTGTGCCGCAGGGCGCCTCGACGTGTTTAATCGCGCTTGATCGCGGCCGATCGCACTCAGTCGCATCCGGTCGCGCCCGAGTGCCCCGGGGCGCGAACGTCACGGTCGGGGACGCATCGATTCGGCATTATTAAGACTTTCACAGGGGGACGGTGTAACGTCACCCGTATTGGCCACGCAAGAGCAGCAGGCATCCGGGCAGTGCGCGAGCGCTGCTCGCCCAAGCATCCCGCATCATCCAATACGAGGACAGTTCAACATGTTCAACCGCCTGTGGCGCTATGTCAGCGCCGCGCTGTTCGCCAGTCTGGTCATCGGCCGTGCCGCACATGCGATTACGCCCGAGGCCGCTCCCGTCACCATTCCGCACGGCGCGATCGTCGAACGGCAACCGCTCAATCCCGACTACGGACTCGCGGAAGCCAGCGCGCAGTTCAAGATCCGCTATAGCTCCATCGATGGGGTCGGCGGCATCGAAGCCCGCGAGGACACCGGCGCTGTCTTCCTGCCCAAGGGGCCGACACCGCCGGGCGGCTGGCCGGTCGTCCTCTGGGCGCACGGCACGGTCGGCATCGCCAGCACTTGTGCCCCGTCGCTCAATGTCCGCAGCCCGCGCGACATTCAATATCTCGACACCTGGCTATCGCTCGGCTTCGCCGTGGTGGCGCCGGACTACGCGGGCCTCGGCTCGCCGGGGCTGCATCACTATCTGAATTCGCGGGCCGAAGCGTACAGCGTGCTCGACAGCCTGCTAGCCGCACGCAGCGTCTTCCCGTTACAGAACCGCGTGGTGCTCATCGGGCAGTCGCAAGGGGCCCACGCCGCGTTCGCCGCCGCGGGATACCAGCCGCAGTACGCACCGGACGTCAAAGTCGTCGCGACGATCCTGACCGGCACGCCGTATTTCAACGCGCAAACGTCGGCCAGCAAGCTGTTCTCGGGTCAGCCCGACCCGGGCGCGCCGGACCCGAAGATTCCATACGCGATGTACATTTTCCTGTCGGCCGCCGACCGCGATCCGTCGCTGAACCCGGCGAAGTACTTCTCGCCGCAGGCGCTGCCGGTCCTCAACGAAGCGCGCACGCTGTGCATCGACACGCTGACCGACCATTCCACTGCCGCCGGACTGAACGCCGGTAACAGCATGCAGCCGGACATTCAGAAGTTGCTGGACAGTCAAACGCCGTCACTGCGCTACCCGACGCTGCGCATCCAGCATCCGGTGTTCATCGGCATGGGATCGGAAGATATCGACGTGCCGCTCATCATGCAGCAGGCCTTCGCCCGCGACGTCACTAAAGCCGGCACGAAGACGCTCGTGCGCGTCTATCAGGGACTGGATCACGATGCGACGGTCAACCCGTCGCTGCGCGACTCCGTACCGTTCCTGCTGCACCTGATGGCAACGAAGAAGGGTGCACGCGCACAATAACTAGAGGCATGACTCGGATTTCTCCGGGGGGACTCTTTGAGCAGCACGGCGACACCGAAAATAACTCATTGTTTTCATGATGATTATTTTCCGTTGCACATACGCAACAAGCGGACACTTACGTAAAAATACATATGGTGCATCGCAACACGTCGTCCTATACTGAACTCGTCTCCTCCATGTCTCCTCCTGATATGGATTAAGCCCGCAACGCGCGGGCTTTCTTTTTTTCTGCGGTCAGTCGATCGCGGCAGCGCACGCATCCGTCGGCGCGGCCAGCACACCCCCAACCCCCGGAATGATCTTCAAGCCGGCCGAAGCCACCCGGCACGGTGCCGCCAGCAATCCGCATCCCGCCACCGACGTCACGAACGGCAGAATCGCGAACAGTGCCCACCAGCGGCGCCAGTTGCGCGGCGCAGGTTTCGACATCGACGCGTCGGCGCGGTCGAACACGGCCGACGGGATGGGCGGTTGCGGGTCTTGCGGGTCATGCGCGTCAGTCTTCACAAAGTGACGGGCGTGCAGGGTCGCGATGGCCTTACGGCTCATCGTAGGATACGTAGTCATCGGGGGGCGTCCTGAGTCGGGCTAGGTGCCGGAAAACCGGCGGTTCTGGTAAATCGTCAAATCAATTTGTCTGTATGCCGGTGTTCGGCGGAAAACGCTTTCAAATTGCGCGCCTGACACACCGCCTCTGCGCGATACCTCATTCGGCAGATCAGTTCAGCACCTCAATGAGGCACATCAGTTCGGCACAACAATGCCGACGGATTTCGCCAGCGGCACAGGCGAAATGCCCGAGGAGCCGCGGAAGGGTTCGTCGAGATTGACGATCAGCGCAATCACCATGCCGATCGCACCCATGTGCATCGCGACGATCACGTTGCTCTTCCACGAGCCCGGATATCGACCATTCATCGCCATTGCCGCGAGCATGAACAGCGAGATCACCCACCAGAACACGCCGGGCACCGTCTTCGTCGAATTCTCGAAGCGTCCCTGCCTCGCCTCTTCCAGACGGTCGAGCAATGTGCGAATCGAACTGGCGCTGTCCTCATGTCGGGCGATCACCCGGCGCGTCGCACCGACGAATGCCGTGAGCGCCGTCTCGGTATCCGGCGAAAGCTCAGGGTCGGCGGTACTCAACGTCTTCCATTCATCGGTCACGGCAGACGCCACATAGCCACGCAGCAATACGCGCGCCGACTTGGCATCGTCGTCGCCAACGGCCTTCAATTCACGATCGAGCCGACGAACCACCGACGCCTCGTGCAGTGCCTGATCGTCGGCATGCCCAAGATTCGCCCGCACATCCGTCAGCACGTGGGCCAGCACGAACACGATGAAGGCCAGCAGGCTGCCGTGGACCACGTCGGCCACGGAGCCGCGCACTTCGGACGGATCCTTCAACCGGTCGAACAGCGTGACGCGTGCCAGCCAGGCGACAACAACGGCAAGCAATGCCGTGCCCATCGCCATGCAGACGAGCAACAAGCCCATCGGCAACAACGTCATCTGATCCACCACCCGCTGCATTCACGTCTCCCGGATTTCATCGTGATCATGCTTTCCGAAACTTTTCCGACGGTCGAGGCGCAGTGCTCCGCCGCCGATGCGGCGACTATACCTGATGCACGAAAGACGGCAACTTTAGAAAATTTCCGCGCCTCACCGTCGAAACGTGCCGAAAGTTTCCCGTGCTTTCCAGGCGCGGTTGCGGAACGTCTGCGACGCACTGCCGCCACGTATCCGAGGAATCCCCGAGCCGATGATGTCGGCATGCGCGCGGCGTCAGAGCGGTTTTGTGAGCAGCACCGTTGTCAAACCGCTGTCCCATTCTTCGTCGGGATACATGGCGACCTCGGCGTACCCGTGTCGCCCGTAAAAAGCGCGGCTTTGCGTATTGAAGGTGTCGGTCTCGAGGCGCGCCACCCGATGCCCCTGCGCGCGCATTTGCGTTTCGGCGTGCGCCAGCAGCAACGCCCCAATGCCCCGGCGCTGCTGCGATGGCGACACGTGCAGCGCGTCGATGAAGTCGCCGACCGCATGCACCATGCCGATAACGTCCTCATCCGCCCCCTGCGGCACCGCGACGACGAACTCAGCCCAATGGGCCTGCACGTAGGCGCGCGTGCGTTCACCTGATGCTAACGTCGCGGCAATCTCAGCGCGCAGCACGGGCGCCCACGTCGAGAAATAAGTCTGCATGAGCAGTTGAGTCAGCGCGTCGACATCCGATGCTCGCCCCTCGCGCAGCACGATCTGCGCCGTCATCTCACGTCCAGGCATTACGAAGTTTCCTCGCCACATCGATATGCACCTTCACGTCGCCGACGGGGCCGCGCGGCATCTCGTCCTCGCGCGGTTTCGGGAAGATGTCGTAGAGCGGCAGCATCTTGTCGGAGACGAAGCGACTGCGTGTGCCGTACACATGACGGTCGCCCAAGCCGGTTTGCTGGTGTACATAGAACCGCTGCGGCACGACTAACTGCAACGACTCTTTGGCGCGTGTCATCGCCACATAGAGCAGACGTCGCTCCTCCTCGATGTCCTCGTCGTCCCCCGTACTCATGTCGGACGGAATACAGCCGTCGACCACATTGAGCACATAGACCGAATGCCACTCCTGCCCCTTCGCGCTGTGGATCGTCGAGAGAATCAGATAGTCCTCGTCGAGCAACGGCGGCCCCGATTGCGCGCTGGTGGCATCGGGCGGATCGAGCGTGAGTTCCGTGAGGAACTGCTCGCGCGAGCCGTAGGTATTGGCAATACGCGCCAGTTGCTCGAGATCAGCCTGACGCACCGCCGCGTCGTCGAAACGCTGTGTGAGCAACGGCGCATACCAGCGCAACGCGAGATCGACGTCCGCCGGCCACGCGAGCCGCGTGTCGTGCAACGTCATGTAGACATCGACGAACGCTTTCCACTCCGCAGTCGCTGCCGCCGGTGGCTTGAACGCCGCCAGCACCTGTGCCGGTGTCGCGGATTGCGCCATGGCGTCGAGCAACCGGGTGGCGCTCACCGGGCCGATGCCGGGAATCAACTGCGCGACGCGGAACCCCGACAAGCGGCTCGCCGGATTGTGCGCCCAACGCAGGATCGACAGCATGTCCTTCACGTGTGCGGCTTCGAGAAACTTCAAGCCGCCGAACTTCACGAACGGAATATTGCGACGCGTGAGTTCCAGTTCCAGCGCGGCGCTGTGGCTGCCGGTACGGAACAACACCGCTTGCTGCGTGAGCCGGATGCCGGTTTCCCGTTGCGCAAGCACTTGATCCGCGACCCAGCGCGCCTGCCCCGAGTCATCGCTGACATTCACGAGCTGCGGCAACCGCGTCGACTGCCGGTCGGTCCACAAGGCCTTGGCATAACGCTCGCTCGACTCCGCAATGACGGCATTCGAGGCATCCAGAATCGGCTGCGTCGACCGATAATTGCGCTCCAGCGTGACCACGTGCGCGGGTTCGGCGAACTGGCCGGGAAAATCCAGGATGTTGCGGATCGTGGCGGCGCGAAACGCGTAGATCGACTGCGCGTCGTCGCCCACGACGGTGAGGCCGCGTCCCTGCGGCTTCATCGACAGCAGAATCTGCGCCTGTAGACGGTTGGTGTCCTGGTACTCGTCGACGAGCACGTGATCGAAGCGGCTATCGAGTTCACGCGCCAGCGCCGGGGCCGCCATCGTCTCCGCCCAATACAGCAGCAGATCGTCGTAATCGAGCACATGCTGCGCCTGCTTGGCGTCGACGTAAGCCCCGAAGAGTTGCTTGAGTTGCGCTTCCCACTGAGCACACCACGGAAAATGTTTCGCCAGCACTTCGTCCAGCGGCGCCTGACTGTTCACTACGCGCGAGTAGATCGACAGACACGTGCCCTTGAGCGGGAAGCGCGACTGCGTGGCGGAGAACCCGAGATCGTGACGCACCAGCCCAAGCAGATCCTCGGCGTCGCTGCGATCGTGGATGGTGAACGCTTCCGACAGGCCAATGCGCGGCGCGAAATCGCGCAGCAACCGTGCACCGATGGCGTGAAACGTGCCGGCCCACGGTAGCGACGGCGGCTGGGATGACGCCAGCCCCAACACCTTTTGCAGCACCGCGCCCACGCGCCGCTCCATCTCCCCTGCCGCGCGTCGCGAGAACGTGAGCAACAGAATGCGGTTGGGATCGGCGCCGCGCACGATCAGATTGGCCACCCGATGCGCGAGCGTACTCGTCTTGCCCGAACCTGCCCCGGCGATGACGAGCAACGGCCCGCCCGGCGTGCCGTCGTCGCCCACGCCATAGTCGACCGCTTCGCGCTGGCGGTCATTGAGTTCGGCCCACGGATCGCAGGCGGCGGCGGACGATGGTTCTGACATGCGAGGTGAAAAACGGAGAAGGTACGCTCGAAGAGTACTGTATATTTATACATTATAACGACGAGCCCAACGCCCATCGAGTCTTCGCGGAAATTCGCGACGAATCACCGTCGTCTCCCTCCCAAGCGCCCAACAGGCAAGCCATCCGCCGACACGATGACGATCCGCACCGGCACCTCCTCCTGGACCGACCCGACGCTCATCGCGTGCCGACGGTTCTACCCGCCGGGCGTCGATACGCCGGAGGCACGGTTGCGCCATTACGCCTCGCAGTTCGATCTGGTGGAAGTCGACAGCAGCTATTACCGCTTGCCGGACGCCGCCGTCGCCTGGCGCTGGACGCAGCGCACGCCCCCATCGTTTCACTTTCACATCAAGGCGTTTCGCGCGTTCACGGGGCATACCACGCCGGTGAGCGCCCTGCCGACGGATATCGCACGGGCCCTGGGATCACGCATCGCCACGGGAGGATCATCACCGACATCGCCGACGCAGGACACGCAGATCGCGCCCGGCGATATCCCGGCCGAATTGCGCGACGAACTCTGGCGCCGTTATCTCGAAGCCATCGAGCCCCTGCGCCAGAGCGGGCAACTTTCGGCCATCCACTTTCAGTTCTCGCCCCGCGTCCGGAACGACCGGGCCGGGCGCGCACTCGTCTTCGAGACGGCGCAACGGCTGGACGGCGAGCGGCACGCCATCGAATTCCGCCATCGCAGCTGGTTCGATTCGCCGTCGCGAGAGACGGCCACGCTCGCCATGCTGCGCGAAACGGGTGCCGCGCACACGATCGTCGACAGCCCGACGGGCTTCGACAACACCGTACCTGCCGTGTGGGCTACGACGCGCGACGACCTGTGCGTCGTCCGTCTGCATGGCCGGAACGCGGCAGCGTGGAATCGACGAGGCATCACCGCCTCTTCGGGACGCTTCGTCTACGAATACAGCGCGAGCGAGCTGATCGACATTTCCGCCCGTGTGGCGCGCATCGCTGCCCTCGCCGACGACACGCACGTGCTCTTCAACACCAACCACGAAGATCAGGGCATGAAGAACGCATCGGCGTTCCAGCGCGCCCTTACCGACCTTGCGCGCCTCGGACGATAGCGCTATCGGTCCGCAAACCGCCTGACGTCAAACGCGGGGCAGGCTGTCGCTCGGGTCGACGGCGACCGTGTCCCTGGACGCGACGCCCGTACGCAGCATCCTGCGCCACGCAGGCACATCCGCAAGCCGCGTGCCTTCAGGTACCGGACCATGTTTGCTGTGCCCGACCCGTTGCGCGCGATAGATCCCCGTGTGTCCCGAGCAGAGATACGCCAGTACGCAGGCGAGCGCCGCATATCCACCAATCTGCGGACCGAAGATTTCGATGGCCATCAATGTCGACGCGATCGGCGTATTGGCCGCCCCCGCGAAGACCGCAACGAAACCGATGCCCGCCAGAATCGGTGCAGGCAGCGCCAGCACGTGAGACAGCGCGTTGCCCATCGTCGCGCCGATGTAGAACAACGGGGTCACTTCGCCGCCCTTGAATCCGGCGCCCAGCGTCACGACCGTAAAGACAAGCTTGCCGAGAAAGTCGTACCACGGCAGCGACGTATGGAATGCGTCGACGATGGTCGGGATGCCCAGCCCCAGATACTGCGGCGTGCCCAGCATCGTGACGGCAATCGCCACCGCCAGACCGCCCAGCAGCGGACGCAGCGGTGCGTAGGCCACACGACGCTTCATGAAAGCGGACGTCGCGTGGGTCGCCTGCGCGAAGGCCATGCCGACCAGTCCGCAAAGCACGCCGGCCGCCGCCGCGCTGAACGCCCCCGAGAGGGTCATCGATGCGCCGAATGCCGAGGGGGCAATCGTATAGACGGTGTGATGCACGCCCCAGGCGTGCGTGACGGCGTCGCCCACGAGTGCGGCGACGAGACATGGCAGCAAGGCGTCATAGCGCAAGCGGCCGATCGCCAGCACCTCCAGCCCGAAAATGGCCCCCGCGAGCGGCGTACCGAACACCGAGGCGAAGCCCGCCGCGATCCCCGACATCAGCAGCACGCGACGTTGCTCGCCGGACAATCGGAAAACGTGCGTGAGCTGATCGGCCAGCGCGCCGCCCATCTGGACGGCGGTGCCTTCGCGTCCGGCGGAGCCGCCGAACAGATGCGTCATGACCGTACCGAACAGCACGAGCGGCGCCATGCGCAACGGCACTACCCGCCGGGGATCGTGGATTTCGTCGATCAGCAGATTGTTACCCGCCTCGACGCTCGCGCCGAGCCGAAGGTAGAGCCAGCCGACGGCGAAGCCCCCGAGAGGCAGCCCCCAGAGCAGCCAGGGATGGGCGAGGCGCGTGTCGGTCGCGAGATCCAGGGCGACGAGAAACAGCGCGGAAGCACTGCCGGCCATCACCCCGACGAGCGCGGCCAGCAAGCTGGCGTGGGCGGCACGCGGGATGACACCGAACAGGTCACGCAATGGAGAGTCGTGGAACATCTTCATGGTTGCAAACATCGTGAATCGCGGCGTACGACGCCGTCGACAACATGCCTGAACGCGACAGAAAGGGGAAACGCGGGGTGACTTCGTGGGGAACGAGAAAATCGCCCGTCCGCATAGCCCGCAACCTCCCGGCACGCCAGGATCTTGCAGGCATCATCAGCCCCGGGGCGGGGCGGTTTGCGAAACGAACGCCGGAGGTATGCCATCTCCGTGCAGCAGACGCCATGCTATCAGGAAGCGAGCGCACTCACAATGCGCGACATTTTTCGACGATATCTCAGACGAAATGCCGAACCGCATCGGCGGATTCCGATAAATCGGCCGGTTGCCGTTCTGCCTGCGCCAACGCCCCTAGAATCGCCTTCAGCTTCACGGAGGACAGCATGGTCGCAGACAGGGAATACATCGAACGGGTGAAGGGGTATGGGTGGGAGGAAGTTGCTGGGTTGTGGCGCGACGTCAAACAATGTTCGACACCGGGTTGGGATGCGGGAAGAGCGTTGGAATACCTCGTGCTCAAAGGCTTCGAGCTTAGTGGGGCGAAGGTCAGGTGGCCGTTCCGGGTGCGGCACGAGGATCGGAGGATCATCGAGCAGGTCGACGGCATGATCTATTCCGGCGGCATCGCCGCCATTGTCGAGTGCAAGGACTATTCGAAGCCGTCGACACGGACGAAGCGAGCCGCGAACAAGGAGCCGATCGCAACATTGCTCGCGCATCTCACGCGTCGCCCGTCGTCGTTGATCGGTTGTCTGTTCGTCAGCGGCAACTATTCGGACACCGCGCGCAATCTGGTCAATTCGATCAAGCCCGCCACGATTCTTTGCTGGACAGGCGACGACATCGAATTCTGTCTGGCGCAGCGGGATTTCGCCTTGGGACTGAAACGCAAATACCGCGCGTGCATGGAAGAAGGCGCGCATTGCATGAGCTGTGCGAACTAAGGAGACGCGTTCATGGACTTACGAAGCATTGTTTGCCCCTCCAATGACGCGATTGCGTTCCTTCAGGCATGGTTGCCCGAAACCCTTGTCGAGACGTCGCGCTTTTATTGCCCCAGCTCGTTGAGTGACGTCCCTTCGACGGCGGGCGACGTCATTTATCTCCGGCAACTTCAGACGCTCGTGATTCATGACGTTCACTCGACGCACTCTGGCGTCATCGACGATCAGGAGGATCGCATCAAGGACGTGCTGACCATCAACGCGTCGAGCGAGCAGTTCGAGGTCGTGGTCGTCGCGCCGACGCTCTTCATCATGCTCTTCGAATCGCAAACGATATTCGGCACGGTCTTCGGCGAGCATGCGACCGAATACTTGCACTTGATGGGAAGCTACGATCCCGAACGTGCCATTCAGGAGGCGGACACCAGTGTGGCCAGGATAATCGATGGCCTGGACGCGTCCATGCGGGAACAACTCCGGGCGACGCCCACGGCGACCCGGATTCTCGCGGGCATTGCCACCCTGGACGCCAAACCTTTCACCCATGAAAACGGCGGGGACTATGTCGTGCATCGTCGCCCGCCGTCACTCCGTCAGTGGGAGTAGTGGGTTTACTTCTTCGCGTCCTTCACCGCTTTCTCGATACGCGCGCCGACGTCCGGATCGATCTGCTTCCAGTAGTCGAATGCGCGTTCAAGCACCGGACTGCGCACGCCACCGAGCAACGCGCCCGAAACGGTCTCGACCAGCCGCGTGCGCGACGCGTCGTCGAACACATGGCGCACGAGGTCGCCGGGTTGCGAGAAGTCGTCGTCGTCCTTGTGCAGGGTGTAGGCGCTGCGCACCATCGGACCATCCGACTCCCAGCCGTCGTCGGCCGCGCCCGTCTGATCGGCATACGGACGGCCGCCGCTGTTCGGCACGTACACCGGCGCGTTGCCGCTATGCTCGTAAGCCATGTGGCCGTCGAACATATAGGTCTGCACCGGCACCTTCGGGCGATTCACCGGCAGTTGATGGAAGTTCGTGCCGATGCGATTGCGTTGGGCATCGTTGTAAGCGAAGGCCCGACCGAGCAACATCTTGTCCGGCGAAAGGCCGATACCCGGCACGGTGTTGCCCGGCGAGAACGCGGCCTGCTCGATCTGCGCGAAGAAGTTTTCCGGATTGCGGTTGAGCGTCATCTTGCCCACCTTGATCAGCGGATAGTCCTTGTGCGACCACGTCTTCGTCAGATCGAACGGATTGAAGCGATACGCTTTCGCGTCCGCGTAGGGCATCACCTGCACCGACAGGATCCAGCTCGGGTTGTCGCCGCGCGCGATGGCGTCGAACAGGTCGCGACGATGGAAGTCAGCGTCCTCGCCCGACATCTTGGCCGCTTCGGCGTTGGAGAAGAACTCCATGCCCTGCTGCGTGTGGAAGTGATATTTGACCCAGAATTTCTCGCCCTGCGCATTGACCCACATGTAGGTATGCGAACCATAGCCGTTCATGTGACGCCAGGTGCGCGGCAATCCTCGGTCACCCATCAGATAGGTCACCTGATGCGCGGACTCCGGATTGTTGGTCCAGAAGTCCCATTGCATGTGGTTGTCGCGCAGCCCCGAATCCGGCAGACGCTTCTGGCTGCGGATGAAGTGCGGAAACTTCATCGGGTCACGTACGAAGAACACCGGGGTGTTGTTGCCGACGAGATCGTAGTTGCCTTCGTCGGTGTAGAACTTCAGGGAGAAACCGCGCACGTCGCGCCAGGTGTCGGGGCTACCGGCTTCGCCCGCGACCGTGGAGAAACGCGCGAGCATGTCGACCTTGGCGCCCTTCCTGAACAGCGAGGCCTTGGTGTACTTGCTCACATCTTCCGTGGTTTCGAAGATACCAAAGGCGCCGGCGCCCTTGGCGTGAGGTTGACGCTCCGGGACCTTTTCCCGGTTGAAGTGCGCCATCTGCTCAAGGAAGTGAACGTCGTGCAGCAGGAGGGGGCCGTCTGCACCGACCGATAACGTGTTCCGGTCGCTTGCCGCCGGGGCGCCTGCTCCGGTTGTCGAACCGGTGTCCAGACGTTCTTTCTCTTTGCTCATACATACCTCCGACATGAAGGTGGGTGGGGAGAGGGAGAGAATTGGAGTCAGCTATATCGCAAGTCGTTCAAAGCATAATACAAGACGACGAATTTCACCCCCCCCCACGACGGTTACAGCGTCGAGAACCCCACCGTCCACCACGATTTCCGCACCGAGCATGTAGCGCGAATCGTCGCTCGCGAGGAATAGCGCCGCACGTGCAATGTCTTGCGCCGTGCCGAGTCGACCGACCGGAATCCGCGACGCCGGTTGCTGCTTCGCGTGCGCATTCTCTTCCGGCGTCGCTCCCCGACGGTCCAGAATCGGCGTATCGATCGCGCCCGGGCTCACGGCGTTCACCCGAATGCGGCGTGCCAGCAATTCGCTCGACCAGGTGCGCGCCAACGAGCGAACCGCCGCTTTCGACGCCGAGAGCATCGACATTCCCGGCGTTCCCACCTCGTTGAGCCACGACGTATTGAGAATCACCGACGCGCCACCGCTGAGTATCAGCGCCATCGCTTGCATTGACAGAAACACGCCCTTCACGTTGATGTCCATCAACGTGTCGTACTGCGCTTCGGTCGTATCAGCCAGCGGCGTCGCGTAAGCGACTCCCGCGTTGGGAAAGAAGATGTCGAGCGAACCGAGTGCCTGAACGACTTCGTCGCGGATACGGTGCAGGTCGTCGACGCGACGAACGTCACCAAGGATGGGCACGACGCGCTCACCCGACGATTGCCGCAGCGCCTCCATGCGCGCCTCATCGCGGCCGACGACGGCCACGCGCGCCCCCTCCTCCACGAACAATCGCGTCGTAGCCAGACCGATACCGCTCGTCGCGCCCGTGATGAGCGCACTCCAGTCTTTCATGACAAGGTCCTCCTCAGGCGTGACGGCCGGCCATCACGCCGCCATCGACCGGCAGCACGGTGCCCGTGATCCAACCGGCGGCATCCGATGCGAGAAACAGAATCGCTTCGGCCACGTCGCGCGGCTGACCGTTGCGGCCGAGCGGGTGGAATGCGTTGAATGCCGGCGGCAGCGTCGCCTTCACTTCGTCGTCGCTCATGAACGTGTTGTAGACAGGCGTCTCCACGACACCGGGCGCCACGGTGTTGATACGGATGTGCAGCGGCGCGAGTTCGATGGCGAGGTTGCGCGTGAGGGCATGCACGCCGGCGTTGTTCACGAGAATGTCCACGCCGCCGAACGCCGACGTCGCCAGATCCACCAGCGCCTGCGCCGTCGCTATTACGCGCGCATCCGGCATTGAAGACGCCGGCCGGTTTGAAAGGGATGACGCTGATCTACGATCTGTCGATCGATAAGAGCGCAGGCTATGTGACGTGGCCGCAGTGGCTGGAACGCGCGGGGCTGGCGTCGCTGGAGACGCGCGCCGGGCTGAAGATCAACAACTCCGCCGCAGTCCTGCAAGCGGCCATCGACGGGCATGGCGTCGCGCTCGCCCGCGGCGTGCTCGCGCGCGACGACCTCGCGGCAAACCGTCTGGTGCGGCTCTACCCCGAGGTGGATTGTTCGTCGCCGCTCGCGTATTACGTGGTGTATCGCGCGGAGTGCGCCACGCTGCCCCGGCTCGCGGCGTTCCGCGAGTGGTTGCAGCAGGAAACTTCCGCACTGGCGACGTCGGATACCGACACGCGCAATGCGGGAAAGGGACGCAAGACCGCCATCAAGCCGCCAGCGCCCGGCACTGACAAACCACGCGCTCGAAGCAGGCAATCGCAAAGTCGACGGACGCCTCGGAAGTAAAACGCCCGAGACTCAGGCGCACCGTGCGGCTCGCAGCTTCGCTGTCGAGCCCGATGCCGCTCAGCACGTGCGACGGCTGGCCGGAGCCGGAGTTGCACGCCGAGGTCGACGACACCGCGAGATTGCTGTTGAGCATGAACGTGAAGAAGCCGGGGTGCCCGACCGTCAGGCTCAACGTATGAGGAATGCGTCTGGCGGCGCCCGCGTTGTGCACCACACCGTCGAGCGCGAGCACCCCGTCGAGCAACCGGCGGCTCAGCGCCGCAATGCGCACGTTATCCGACGTCATGTTCTGCCGGGCCAATTCGCAGGCCGTGCCCATGCCGACGATCTGATGCGTCGCCAGCGTGCCCGAGCGCAGACCGCGCTCATGGCCACCGCCGTGGATCTGCGGGGCGATACGCGCCATCACGTCCTTGTTCACGTACAACGCACCGATGCCTTTGGGGCCGTACACCTTGTGCGCCGACATCGACAGCATGTCGATGCCCATGGCCTTCACGTCGATGGGCGTTTTGCCCAGGGCCTGTGCGGCGTCCACGTGCAGCAACGCACCGGCGGCGTGCACCACCTTTGCGATCGCAGCCACGTCGGTCAGCGTGCCGAGTTCATTGTTGACGAGCATCAGCGACACCAGTCCGGTCTCAGGACGCAGCGCTGCGGCAACGGCATCTGCCGTGATCTCGCCGTTGGCCGAAGGCGTCACATAGGTCACGGGCGCGCCGCCCTTTTCCAGATAGGCCATCGTGTCGAGAATGGCCTTGTGTTCGAGAACGCTCGTGATCAGGTGCGCTCGGGCCTGCCCCCGTTCGGCATAGCCCTTGAGGGCAAGATTGTTCGATTCGGTCGCACCGGAGGTCCAGACGATCTCACCGGCGTCGGCATTGATAAGTGCCGCAACCTGCGTCCGCGAGCGCTCGACGAGACGGCGCGCGCTGACACCCGCGGCGTGCGAGCTGGACGCCGGATTCCCGAACACGCCATCGACGCCCAGACATTCGGCCATGGCCGCGATCACGGCGGCGTCCACCGGTGTCGTCGCGGCGTAGTCGAAGTAATGGAATGATTCGTTGTCGCGCATGATCGGCCCCCGCCATAAAAAAGTTGCAACGATCGTACGCGCCGGAACCGGGAAAAGGCTTGCGAATTTAGCTGTGCATATCTGGTTTCGTGGAATATCCATCCCACAAAATCGGGATTGAAGGAAAATTCATCCAGCAAAACTCATTCGATACCGTCCACCGGGAATCGGACAGTGACTTCGAGACCGCCGCCGGGGGCATCGCCAAGCGACACCTGAGCGTGATGCTTGCGGGCGATTTCCCTGACGATCGCCAGTCCGAGTCCGGAGCCATCGGCGTTTTGTTGCGGGGTGCCGCTGTGCTCGCGACGATAGAAGCGCTCGAACACCGCGTCTCTCTCCTGCACCGGAATGCCAGGCCCGTTGTCGATCACCTGAAGGACGGGCGCCACCCCGTCGAGACGCGTGCGAACGGTGATCACCGCCTCGTCCCCCGCGTACCGAATGGCGTTGTCGATCAGGTTGCCGCACAACTCCGCCAGCAACTCGCGCTGTCCGTGAACCGTCACCGCACCGTCGTGCTCGAAGCCCAGATCGATCCGGCGGGCACGAGCGACCGGCGACCAGTCGAGCGCGACGCTGCGGGCCACGTCGTCCAGTCGTAGCGAGGCCATCGCCATGGGCGGGCCGCCCTCCGCCTCCAGGCGCGACAACGACAGCAACTGCCGCACACTCTTCGCGGCCTGCCTGACCGCATGATTGAGCCGCTCGACGCGCTCTCGCGCGTGCGCGCTCAGCGATTCGCGCAGTGTCAGCTCGGACTCGGCCTGAATGATCGCGAGCGGCGTTTTCAGTTGATGGGCGGCATCGGCGAAGAAGCGTTGTCGCGCGGCCTGCATGCGCCCAACGCGTCCTACGTACTGATTGATGGACTCGACCAGTGGCTTGACCTCCGTCGGCAAGTCGACGTTATCGAGCGGTGTCGTATCGTCTTCACCACGCGCCGCCACCTTCGCCGAGAGCCGGTTCAGGGGACGCAGACCACGCGTCACCCCGAGCCAGACGATGGCCAGCGCCAGCACCACGAGCAGCACTTCCTGCTGAAGGGCGCCGGTCAGGATCTGACGCGCCAGTTCGTGACGCGCCTCCGTCGTCTCGCCGACCACGATCCACACCACACGCGTCTTCGCATTCGGCACGTCATGCACCGGCAATTGCAGCGCGCCCATGCGCAGCGTCTCGCCGCGATATTCGGCGTCGTAGAACGCCGTGTGGTACGGCTCGGGCGTCAGCCGAACCGGCGGCAACGGCAAGTCGTGGTAGCCCGTCACCGCGCGTCCATCGTTGCCGCCACCCTGTGTACCGTCGCCGCCTTCGCGAATCACGTAATAGATCTTGCCGCCGCGATCCGACTCGAACATCTCCAGGGCCAGATACGGCAGGTTGACCTGCACCTCACCGTCGATCAGTTGCGTGCCTTCGCGAATCGACTTGATCGAGAACTCCAGCGAACGGTCGAACGCCGAGTTGGCCGCACTCATCGCGCGCTGATAAGTCAGCCAGGTGTCGAGGGCGAGCAGCCCGAGCAGCGGGAACAGCAGCCAGAGCGCCAGTTGGCGGCGAAGATTCGGTTGCGGCATGGAACGGGGGGACGTCAAAAAAGTACGGCGTGAGACGAAAACGCGGTGCGCCTGGCGGCCAATCTTGAGACATCGCGCTCAGCCAGCAGAAGGTGCGGCGTCGGCCTTCTCTTCGAGCAGATAACCCAGCCCGCGCAACGTGACGATGGCGACGCGGCTGCCTTCGAGCTTCTTGCGAAGCCGGTGAACGTAGATTTCGATGGCATCGGGGCTCACCGACTCATCGATGCCGAACAGCTTCTCGGAGAGCGCTTCCTTGTTGATCGCGCGTCCGCCGCGCAGGATCAGTACTTCGAGCACGGCACGCTCGCGCTTGGTCAGCGCCAGCAGCTCGCCGTCCAGACGAAAGCTTCGTTCCACACCATCGAAGACGAGCGGCCCGCACGTGACGTCGGCGCTCTCGTGATGCTGCGACCGACGGATCAGTGCGCGGGCGCGCGCTTCCAGCTCGTCGAGTTCGAACGGTTTTGAAAGATAATCGTCGGCCCCGAGATTGAGGCCCTTCACGCGATCTTCGAGCGAGCCGTGCGCGGTGAGAATCAGCACCGGCACGCGATTGCGCCGCGCGCGCAGGCGTCGCAGGATCTCGAGGCCGTCCAGACGCGGCAACCCGAGATCGAGAATCACGAGCGAATACTCCTGCGTGCGCAGCACGTGATCGGCCGCTTCGCCATCGTGCATGCAGTCGACGGCGAAGTTCGCCTGCGCCAATGCTTCGGAGAGCGATTTAGCCAGACTCGGATTGTCTTCGACAAGCAGGATACGCATGAGATGCCAGACCACTGAAGCGCCGCAGAATTCGCTTTCGATGGCGTGTCGATCGTTGAATCGCACGACGTGGGCGGATGAGCGCACTCACCGACACTAGGGAAATCCATGACCCGAAAAAGGGGGCGCAGGCCGGATTCGAAAGGAAATCGAAAGCGAATTGAAAGTTTTGGCAAATTAACATGCGCCACGCGAAAACGACAAATCCCTCTCAAGGGATCTTCCGGAGGATGACATGCAGCAAAAGACAGCGATCCGCGCACTCGGCGCAATAGCGGCGTCCGTGACGCTTGTGGCCGCCCTGCCCGCAGCCCACGCGCAGGTACCGGCCGGCTACCCGGCCAACTATCAGGCCACCATCGACGCCGCGAAGAAAGAAGGCAAGCTGATCGTGTACTCGGTGACCGACACCGCGCTCGTGCGTCCGCTCATCAAGGACTTCGAGTCGATGTACGGCGTGAAGGTCGAGTACAACGACATGAACAGCACCGAGCTGTACAACCGCTTCATCAGCGAATATGCCGCCAACAGCACCAGCGCCGACGTGCTCTGGAGCTCCGCGATGGACCTTCAGGTCAAGCTCGTGAACGACGGCACTATGGCCAGCTACGAGTCGCCCGAAGCCGCGCACATCCCCGGCTGGGCGCAATATCAGAAGCAGGCATACGGCACGACGTACGAACCGCTCGCCATCGTCTACAACAAGCGCCTGCTGCCCGCGAACGAAGTCCCGCAAACGCGCATGGAGCTGATCAAGCTGCTGCAGGCGAATCCCGCGAAGTTCAAAGGCAAGGTCACGACCTACGACATCGAAAAGTCTGGCGTGGGCTTCAACTACCTGACGCAGGACGCCCGCGTGAATCCGGAAGTGACGTGGGAGCTCGTGGGCGCCATGGGTGCGCTCAACCCGAAGCTGCAATCGAGCACGGGCGCGATGATGGAACGCATCTCGTCGGGCGAAAACCTCATCGGCTACAACATCCTCGGCTCGTACGCCTTCGCCAAGGCGAAGAAGGATCCGTCCATCGGTTACGTCTATCCGCGCGATTACACGCAGGTGGTGAGCCGTCTGGTCACGATCTCGAAGAAGGCGAAGAACCCCAACGCGTCGAAGCTCTGGATCGACTATCTGCTCTCCCAACGTGGCCAGACGCTGCTCGCCAATCAGGCCAACCTGTTCTCGATCCGTGCGGACGTGGACGGCGAAACCTCGATGGCGAACCTCACGCAGCAACTCGGCGCGGCGCTCAAGCCGATCCCGATCGGCGCGGGCCTGCTCGTCTATCTGGATCAATCCAAGCGACTTGAATTCCTTAAGCGCTGGCAACAGTCGATCAAGCGCTGATGCCGTAGTTAGCGCCTTGATTTCGCCTTGATAACGCCGTGAAGTCTACGGCCAGCGGATACTGATTCACCCCTAAGTCTCAAGCCTCAAGACCGGCGCTCGCGTATCGACGTCCTATCGACATCGTCAGGACATCGCCACGCAGCGCCTCTCCCCAAGCCTTTCTCGATATGCGCCCCGCGGGGTGCAGGGAGACCCTCATGCTGTCGTCTTCTACCGCCAACCGCTCTGCGGTGCCTGCCGGGCGTGCGCCTCACGGTGGCGCGCCTCACGTGGCGTCCCCCTGGCGCGCGCTTGCCGCCACTTCGCGCTGGCTGGTCATTGCCGTGCTCACGATCGCGGTGTTGCTGCCGCTGTCGTTCATCGTGCTGCAAAGCCTGCTCTCGGCGCCGTTCTTCGACGCCAGCCGCACGTTCGGCATCGACGGTTACCGCTTCATCTTCACCGACCCCGACTTCTGGTCGGCCGTGAAGAACTCTTTCATCATCGCGTTCGGGATGCTGTTCATCTCGATCCCGTTTGGCGGCATCCTCGCGTTCCTGATGGTGCGCACCGACCTGCCGGGCCGTCGCTGGCTCGAACCGCTGCTGCTCACGCCCGTGTTCGTCTCGCCGATGGTGCTCGCCTTCGGCTACGTCGTGGCCGCCGGCCCCGTGGGTTTCTACTCGGTGTGGTTCCGTGAACTCACCGGGATCGACGCGCCGTGGTCGGTGTACTCGGTGCTCGCCATCACGATCATCGTCGGCCTCACGCACGTGCCGCACGTCTATCTGTACTCGTCGGCCGCGCTGCGCAATCTCGGTTCCGACGTCGAAGAAGCGGCCCGCGTGGCCGGCGCACGTCCGTTCCGGGTCGCGCTCGACGTCAGCCTGCCCATGACCATGCCTGCGCTGCTTTTCGCCGGCGTGCTCGTGTTCTTCCTCGGCTTCGAAGTCTTCGGCCTGCCACTGGTGCTGGGCGACCCCGAAGGTCACCTCGTGCTGGCCACGTATCTCTACAAGCTCACGAACAAGCTCGGCGTGCCGTCGTATCACCTGATGGCGGCCGTGGCGATGTGCATCGTGGCCATCACGTTCCCGCTCGTGCTGCTGCAACGTCACCTGCTCAAGCGCGCCAACAAGTTCGTGACGGTCAAGGGCAAGGCCGGTCGTCAGACGGTGCTGCCGCTGGGCGTCTGGCGCTGGGTCGCGCTGGCCATCGTTGCCCTGTGGCTGGTCGTGACGGTATTCGTGCCGATCTCGGGCATCGTACTGCGCTCCTTCGTCACGCACTGGGGCGAAGGCGTTGCGCTGGCCGAAGTCCTCACGCTGTCGAACTTCACGGAGCTGTTCGAGCAGGACAACCTCGTGCGCGCCATTCTCAACACGCTGGGCATCGGCGTGATCGGTGGGGCGATGGCGGTGGGCTTCTACTCGCTCGTGGCGTTCGCCGGGCACCGTCGAAACGACTGGGCGGCGAAGCTGCTCGACTACATCGTGCTGCTGCCGCGCGCCGTGCCGGGTCTGCTTGCCGGTCTGGCGTTCCTGTGGATATTCCTGTTCGTGCCGGGGCTGCGCGAACTGAAGAACTCGATGTGGAGCATCTGGGTGGCCTACACGGTCGTGTGGCTCGCCTACGGCATGCGTCTCATTCAGAGCGCGCTGCTGCAAGTCGGCCCCGAACTGGAAGAAGCGGGCCGCAGCGTGGGCGCCACGCGCAGCCGCGTGAGTCTCGACGTCACCCTGCCGCTCGTTCGCTTCGGTCTGCTCGCCGCGTGGCTGCTGATCTTCATGATCTTCGAGCGCGAATACTCGACCGCCGTCTACCTGCTCTCCCCGGGCACGGAAGTCATCGGCTCGCTGCTCGTGTCGCTGTGGGCGACCGGCGCGGTCGATCAGGTCGCGGCGCTCTCTGTCATCAACATCGCGATGGTCGGCGCCGGTCTGGGCGTGGCGTTGCGCTTCGGAGTCAAATTGCATGGATAAGCTCATCGTCGACAACCTCTTCCTGAGCTACGGCACCAACCCCATCCTCAAGGGCGTGTCGTTCGAACTCAAGGCCGGTGAAGTCGTTTGCCTGCTCGGCGCGTCCGGCAGCGGCAAGACCACGTTGCTGCGCGCCGTCGCAGGCCTCGAACAACCGTCGGACGGGCGCATCTCGCTCGACGATCAGGTCTTCTTCGACGGCGCAAAAGGCATCGACTGCCCCGTCGAACAACGCTCGCTCGGGCTGGTGTTCCAGTCGTACGCGCTGTGGCCGCATCGCACCGTGGCGGACAACGTCGGCTATGGTCTGAAGCTGCGCAAGGTGGGCGCGGCCGAGCGTCGTGAGCGCGTGCAGAACGCGCTCGATCAGCTCGGTCTCGGCCATCTCGCCGAGCGCTTCCCCTTCCAGCTCTCCGGCGGTCAGCAGCAGCGCGTGGCGATTGCGCGAGCGCTCGTCTACAACCCGCCCGTCATTCTGCTCGACGAACCGCTCTCGAACCTCGACGCCAAGCTGCGCGAAGAAGCCCGCGCGTGGCTGCGCGAGCTGATCGTCTCGCTGGGGTTGTCGGCGTTGTGCGTCACGCACGACCAGACCGAAGCGATGGCGATGTCGGACCGCATTCTGCTGCTGCGCAACGGACGCATCGAACAGCAAGGCACACCGGCCGAACTCTATGGATCGCCGCGCTCGCTGTACACGGCCGAATTCATGGGCAGCAACAACCGGATCGACGCCACGGTGAGCGCCGTCGACGGCGATCTCGTCACGCTCGCAGGCGACGGCTTCGCACTGCAAGCCCGCGCCCGCGACACGCTGGCTGCCGGTCAGGACGCGCAGGCCGTCATCCGGCTGGAGCGCGTGCAGGTCGCCGACGGCCCTGGCCACAACCGCGTGAACGCGCAACTCGTCACGTCGATGTATCTCGGCGACCGCTGGGAGTACCTCTTCCATTGCGGCTCGCTGCGCTTTCGCGCCTTCGGCCATGTGCCGCGTGAACCGGGTCATCACTGGGTGGAGTTTCCGGCCAACGACTGCTGGGCGTTCGCGCAATCGAACGCCTGACGGCGGGTGCCGGGGGCATTCGTCCACCCGGCACTCACGCTTTTCATGCGATGCGCGGGCGCTCTCCCGCGCGAACACCACGAGAATCAAAAAAGAGGAGACAACAATGAAACGAAGCAGTATGGCGTTGGCCGCCATGACCGCAACGGTCGCCGCGGGAACGCTGGCCGGACAGGCGCAAGCACAATCCAACGTGACGATTTACGGGATCGTCGACGCGGGCGTCGAGTATGTGAACCACGCCAGCGACAACGGCGGTGCCGTGCGCGCGATCTCCGGCGGCAAGAACACGTCGCGCTTCGGCTTCAAGGGCACCGAAGACCTCGGCGGCGATCTCAAGGCCGTGTTCAACCTCGAGAGCGGCATCAACATGGTCAACGGGCAGTTCGACGACGGCCCGGGCGCGATCTTCGACCGCCGTGCGACGGTCGGTCTGGCGCACAAGAAGTGGGGGCAGTTCACCATCGGCCGCACGTTCACCACGACGTACGACTACATGCTCCAGTTCGACCCGATGGGCTATGCGCCGAACTACTCGTGGGCGACCAGTTCGACCGCGACCGGCGGTCGTAAGGACGGCCTGTTCTCGCGCTCGTCCAACGTCGTGCGTTACGACGGCAACTACAACGGCCTGAAGTTCGGGGCAATGTATGGCTTCGGCAACGTGGCCGGCAGCACGAAGACGTCGTCGAAATACGACTTCGCCCTCGGCTACGAGAACGGCCCGTTCGCGGTGGTGGCGACGTATGACCGTCAGAACGGTGCAGGCAACAGCGTTGCGCCGGCGGACACGACGGACTACATCCAGGGCATTCACGCCGGCGCGAGCTATCGCTTCGGTGGCGCCAAGGTGATGGCAGGCTATCGCAACTACAAGAAGACGTTCGTGACGGCGGGCACCGCATCGCTGCGCAGCGACATGTACTGGCTGGGCGCGTCGTACGACTTCACGCCGGCGTTCACGCTGTACGGTGCGATCTACCATCAGGACATCAAGGACGCGGGCGACGCCGATCCGACGCTCATCTCGCTGCGCGCGCAGTACGCGATGTCCAAACGCACGGCGCTGTATCTGTCGGGCGGCTACGCCTTCGCGAAGCACGGCCAGAAGGTCAGCCTGTCACGTGACCTGACCGGCGCGGCAGACACGCAGCTTGGCGTGACGGCAGGCATTCAGCACCGCTTCTGACGCGAGTCCATCATTACAAGAGAATCTCCAAAGCGTTTCCTCAACGACGGCCCGGAGGTGCGGGGGTGCACCGCTTGCCGGGTCGTCGTGTTTTTTTGTCTACGCCCTTGCCTCGGGTCTCGTCAGGACAGGGATTCAATGTGCGTCGAATGCGCGTAGACCTGTCCGAAGCGATTGGCGAGGAAGTCCGGTAACGCGATCTGCTCCTGACGGATAAACCCGCGTTGCGGCAGTTGCTTCGCGAAGAACATGTCCACCGCGGCGCAGATCGCCGAGGCGGTCGTAATCTGAATCGCACTGGCGCTGTGCCCGTTGTTGCGCTCCGCGAAAATCTTGCGGGCAAACACTTCCTGCGTGAGCGTGCCGCCGCGAAGCCCGTTCACGACCACGAAGATCAGCACCACATCCTGCAACGTGCTTGGAATGGCGCGCTTGAGAATGGCCTTGATCGTCTCCTGATCGTCCTTGAGCCGAAGTTCGTTCAGCAGCACCTTCATCAACGCCCCGTGCCCTGGATAACGCACCGACTTGTAGTCGAGATCGCGCACGCGCCCGGCCAGCGTTTCACACAACGTCCCCAACCCGCCGGACGTATTGAACGCTTCGTACTCGGCGCCGTCGAGCGAGAAGTGTTCGAGGTCTTCGAGCGGCTGCACGCTGAGCCGGACACCGTCGCGAATCGCTTCACAGGGCTGACAGTACTCGTTGATGAGCCCGTCGACGCTCCACGTCAGGTTGTACTTCAGCGAATTGGTCGGGAACGCGGGCAAGGCGCCCACGCGCATCTTCACGGAATCCACCTGATCGAACGAGGCGGCGAGATGGTGCGCCGCGATGGCGATGAAGCCGGGAGCGAGTCCGCATTGCGGCATCAGGGCCGTCGAGGCGCCCTCGGCGAGTTGCGCGATGGCGTGGGTCGCGGCAACGTCTTCCGTCAGATCGAAATAGTGACAACCGGCCGCAACGGCCGCCGTCGCAGCGCTCGTCGCCATCGTGTAAGGCAACGCGTTGACCACGGCGTCGAAACCGGACACGGCACGTTGCAACGAGCCGGTGTCGTTACCTGAGAGTTCGACGAACGCGTGCGCGTACTCGCGGACCGCGTGATGGGACTGTGCGTTACGGTCGAACACCGTCACCCGGTAGTCGCCGGAGTCATGCAGCAAACGGGCAATGGTCTGGCCGATGTGTCCCGCACCCAGCAAGGCAATCTTCTTCATGTTTTCCCCCTTTCAGGAACGTCGGTCGGAGGCGTCGCGCGGGCTTCGCCAGCGACGCGTCGGTGCTTTCATTCTAGGGAGGGGGGCCGATGAAATGTAGCGTTATTTCGTCGATAAAACTGATATTTATGACGAAATGACGCGATATCAATTGATTTCGTCATCAAGCGACGAAAAGCCAATCGATTGATGGCCGGCCCGTTGCCGGACCGGCGGTGTGCGTTTTTTGCAAGCCATCTCGGCCGAGCCTCGTCGACAATGGCGCGCGAGTCACACAACGCAGAAATCGAAGCCTATGCGACCAGTACGCCAGCACGCGACGCAACGTTCTCGTAGGCGGCGCGAGATCTTCACGGCGTGGACGCCCATCGCCGCGCTAAGCGCGTCACCCGCCCTACGCCCAACCATAGCCGTGATGACGGCGATGCTTGCGGCACTGTTCGCGCCATCCGCGCACGCAGACTGCTGGGACGTCGCGGCCGAGCGCTATCAACTCGACCCGCTATTGCTGTACGCCATCGCGCAAGTCGAATCGAATCTGGACATGAAGGCGCGCAACGTGAATCGGGACGGCACCTACGACATCGGACTGATGCAGATCAACAGCCGGCACTTGCCGAGCCTCTCGCAATACGGCGTAAGCGAGCGGCGATTGCGTGAAGATGCCTGCACGTCGATCATCACCGGCGCATGGATTCTTGCCGGCTTCGTGCGTCGATACGGCTATGGATGGGAGGCGGTCGGTGCGTATAACGCAGGGGGAGGTCAGACCCGCGCACCGTTGCGAAAGACGTACGCCGAGAAGGTGCGCAAGCGCTATGCGGCATTGATCGCCGAGCGCAATCGACGTCTGATGCAGTCCAACTGACGAGAGGGAGCGCTCCCGGACTTCGCGGCCATTGGATTTATACGGCAGTCATGTGTCATGAAAATGAAATTGCGGCGATTCTTCGGCACCTGTTTCGATGCGTTGCAACGACAAGACATTTCGTATTCCTTTTCGTTAAGATACCTATGTAATTACGACTTCGTTCGATATAGTTCGGCCCGAACCCACGGGGCGCCCGTCCACAGGCGAAAGGGTTCGAATCGACTAATAGGTTATCGATAGAGGAATCGACCGATGAAAAAGACGCAATTGGCCGCCGCACTGTGTGGCGTTATCGCAGCCGCAGCAACCGGTGCAGCCCACGCGCAGAGCAACGTCTCGCTGTATGGCATTCTCGACGGCGGTCTCGCCTATGTGAGCAACGTCGGCGGCAGCAAGAACTTCACGACCGCCGATGGTCTGCAATCGGGCAACCGCTGGGGCCTGAAGGGCTCGGAAGATCTGGGCGGCGGCACGTCGGCCATCTTCACGTTGGAAAACGGCTTCAACATCACGAACGGCCAACTGGGTCAGGGCAGCCGCGAGTTCGGCCGTCAGGCATTCGTCGGTCTGTCGAACAAGGCGTTCGGTAGCGTGACGATCGGTCGTCAGTACGACTCCGTGGTCGACTTCGTGAGCGGCCTGACGGCAGCCAAGCAGTTTGCGACGAAGCTCGGCGCGCACGTCGGCGACGTTGACAACCTGTACAACTCGTTCCGTATCAACAACTCGATCAAGTACACGAGCGCCAACTATGCCGGCTTCTCGTTCGGCGGCCTGTATGGCTTCTCGAACCAGGCCAACAACGGCGCAGGCGGCACCGGCTTCGCGAACAACCGCGCATGGAGCCTGGGCGCGAGCTACGCGAACGGCCCGGTCAAGTTCGGTATCGGCTACCTGGAAGTCGGCACGCCGAACGGCGCCAACACCGGTGGTGCCGTGTCGGGTGACTACAGCGGCGACTTCTACTCGTCGAAGGTCGGCACGGCAACGGTCGGCGTGGACAAGCAGCGCGTGCTGGCTGCGGGCGGTAGCTACAAGTTCGGCCCGGCCAACGTCGGCTTCGTGTATAGCAACACGCAACTGCGCTATGTCGGCGGCACGGGCGCCCGTGTGTCGAACTACGAACTGAACGGCACGTACAACCTGACGCCGTCGCTGTTACTGGGCCTGTCGTACACGTACACGGACGCCAGCACGCGTAGCGCCACGCTCGCCAACTTGAGCCCGAAGTATCACCAGGTCAACGCAGCGGTCGACTATCTGCTCTCGAAGCGTACCGACGTGTATCTGGTCGGTATCTATCAGAAGGCAGCCGGCGACGCCACGGCCGCATCGATCAGCGGTGCCGGCGGCCTGTCGAGCACGAAGACGCAAACGGCTGTGATCTCGGGCCTGCGCCACAAGTTCTAAGCCGACATCTTCGCGAGATGTTTTTGTAGTTGATTTGAGTGCTCCAGTATTTTCGGGGGCCCCCGCAAGGGGCTCCCTTTTTTACTGGCTCGCTCACTTTCTCGCGTTGATCCAGTCAAAAACGGCCTTGCATCCTGCTCAGGTTCGAGTACACTCGATACTGTACAAAAACACAGTATCGAGTGATATCTCATCTCAACCGAGGAGCGTGTCAGTGAATCGCACTGCCAAAGGTCTTTTCGATGTCCAGCTCGGGCCGCAACCGCTCAGTCCGGTAGCGGACGGTACGGGACTTGCGCGTCTCTCGCTGGACAAGACGTATCACGGCGATCTGAGCGCGACCGGGCATGGTGAGATGCTCGCGTTTCGAAGCGGCACCCCGGGCTCGGCGGGCTACGTCGCGATGGAAACGGTACGCGGCACGCTTCAGGGCCACACCGGAACGTTCGTGTTGCAACACAGCTCGACGATGACACGCGGCGTGCCCACGCAATCGATCACCGTCGTTCCCGACTCCGGCACCGATGCACTCAGTGGCTTGACCGGGACCGTGATCATCACCATCACCGACGGACAACACGCTTACGCGTTCGACTATGTGCTGCCGCAGACGCAGCCCGCGACAGGAGAGGCGTCATGAGCCATCGAGGCACCGATCGTCAGATCGACAACATCGAATTCAATGTGGGCGATATCGCACGCAGCAAGGCGTTTTACGGCAGCGTGTTCGGCTGGACGTTCACCGACTACGGCCCGACCTATACGGAATTCACCGACGGGCGACTCACCGGCGGGTTCACGACCGGTGAAGCTGTGCGTCCGGGCGGCCCGCTAGTGATTCTCTATGCCGACGATCTCGCCGAGACGCAACGCCGAATCGAAAACGCAGGCGCGGCGATCAGCCGTGCGGTGTTTTCGTTTCCCGGTGGTCAGCGCTTTCATTTCATCGATCCGGACGGCTACGAACTTGCGGTGTGGTCGGCGGTAACCTGAGCGTCATCGGTTGCTGATCACCGGCGTCGCAGGCATTGCGCGTCGCGACGCAAAGCAAAAAGGCCGGCACGCTTACCGCGTTGCCGGCCTTCTTATTGCGTCTGGTTGGGGGCACCAAGACCCTGCCCCCACCGCACTACCTCACTCCACCGTCACCGACTTGGCGAGGTTGCGGGGCTTGTCGACGTCGGTCCCGCGAGCGCAGGCCGTGTGGTACGCCAGCAGTTGCAGCGGCACCACGTGCAGGATCGGCGAGAGCTGGCCGTAGTGCTCCGGCATGCGGATCACGTGGAGACCTTCGGCATTTGCAATCTGCGTGTCGGCGTCGGCGAAGACATACAACTGACCGCCGCGCGCACGCACTTCCTGCATGTTCGACTTCAGCTTTTCCACCAGCGCGTCGCGCGGCGCCACCGTCACGACCGGCATCTGATCCGTCACCAATGCCAGCGGGCCGTGCTTCAACTCGCCTGCGGGATACGCCTCTGCGTGGATGTACGAGATTTCCTTGAGCTTGAGTGCGCCCTCCAGAGCGATCGGATAGTGCAGACCGCGCCCCAGGAACAGCGCATTCTCGCGACGGGCAAATTCTTCCGCCCAGGCGATGATCTGCGGCTCAAGCGCCAGCACGCTGTTGAGCGCCGCCGGCAGGTGACGCAACTGCGTCAGGTACTCCGCTTCCTGCGCTGCCGGCAAGCGGCCACGCAGCTTCGCGATCGTCAGCGTCAGCAGGAACAGCGCCGTGAGCTGCGTCGTGAACGCCTTCGTCGACGCCACGCCGATTTCCGTGCCGGCACGCGTGAGGTAATGCAGCGCCGTCTGACGCACCATCGCACTCGTACCCACGTTGCAGATCGCCAGCGTGTTCGTCATGCCCAGCGATTGCGCATGTTGCAGCGCCGCCATGGTATCGGCGGTCTCGCCCGACTGGGAAATCGTGACGACCAGCGTTTTCGGATTCGGCACGCTGTCGCGATAGCGGTATTCGCTCGCCACTTCGACCTGCGTCGGAATCTGGGCCAGCGACTCCAGCCAGTACTTCGCCGTCATGCCCGAGTAGTAACTTGTGCCGCACGCCAGAATCAGGATCGAGTCGACACTGCTGAGCGTCGCTTCGGCCGTCTCGCCGAAAAGCGTCGGCGAAATGCCTTCTACGCCTTCCATCGTGTCGCCGATCGCGCGCGGCTGCTCGAAGATTTCCTTCTGCATGTAGTGGCGATACGGCCCCAACTCCACTGCGCCCGTGTATGCCTGCACCGTGCGCACTTCGCGTTCCACCACGGCGTCGTTACGATCCACGATCTTCACGCCTTGCAGCGTGAGTTCGACGACATCGCCTTCTTCCAGATAGATGAACTGGTCGGTCGTGCCGGCAAGCGCCAGTGCGTCGGACGCGAGGAAGTTCTCCCCATCGCCGACACCCACGACGAGCGGCGACCCGGCACGCGCGCCCACAATACGGTGGGGCTCCTGCTTGCGGAACACCGCGATGGCATAGGCGCCATGCAAACGACGTGTGGCCAGACGCACTGCCTGATACAGATCATTGGCGGCGCCGTTCGACAGAATGTGATGAATCAGATGCGCGATGACTTCGGTGTCGGTTTGCGACACGAACGTGTAGCCCAGGCCACGCAACTCGTCGCGCAGGCTCTCATGGTTCTCGATGATGCCGTTATGCACCAGCGCCACTTCGTCGCGCGAGAAGATCGGGTGCGCGTTGTCCGTCACCGGCGCGCCGTGCGTGGCCCAACGCGTGTGGGCGATGCCCGTCTCGCCGCCGAGCTTCGTTTGCGCCAGTTGCTCGTCGAGGTCTGCCACGCGCGACACGCTGCGCGCCCGCTGGGGCACACCGTCCTTCAACACCGCCACGCCACACGAGTCGTAGCCGCGATACTCCAGGCGACGCAACCCTTCGACCAACACCGGTACTACATTACGTCGCGCTACCGCGCCGACAATGCCGCACATATTCGCTTCCCTCAGTGCCAGATAGTCTGGCTCGATCAATCGGATGAAATCCGTTTTCATTCGCCGGCACGCGCATCGGAGGCGCTCACCGGCACATAACCGCCGATTTTACTGCTTCTGCTTGCGCGGGCGAACATACCCCGCCTTCGCTTCCTGCGTCTTGCCGTTGAGCACCAGCGAATCTTCGGGCGTGTCCTTCCATACGGTCGTGCCCGCAGCGATGGTCGTGCCGCGCCGAACCGTCACAGGCGCAACCAGTTGCGAATCGGAGCCGATGAACACATCGTCTTCGATCACCGTGCGGTGCTTGTTCGCGCCGTCGTAATTGCAGGTGATCGTGCCCGCGCCGATGTTCACGCGCGCACCCACGGTCGAGTCGCCGACGTATGCCAGATGGTTCGCCTTCGAACCGTTGCCCATCACCGCATTCTTCACTTCGACGAAGTTGCCGATGTGCACGTCGTCCGCCAGATCCGCCCCCGGACGCAGACGGGCATAAGGCCCGATATGCGCATTCGCGCCGACCACCGCACCGTCCAGGTGGCTGAACGGTTCAATGTGCGTTCCCGCACCGATGGTGCTGTTGCGAATGACGCAGTTCGCGCCGATGCTCGCGCCATCACCGATCGTTACCTTGCCTTCGAAGACGCAATTCACATCGATGGAGACGTCGGTGCCGCAAACGATCTCGCCGCGAAGATCGAAACGTGCCGGATCGATCAGCGTGACGCCCGCCGCGAGCAACGTGCCCGCCGCATTGCGTTGATAGTCGCGCTCAAGCTCGGCCAGTTGCGCCTTGTCGTTCACGCCGTTGGGCTCCCACGCAAACGCCGGCTGCGTGGTGACGACCGACACGCCGTCCGCCACCGCGCAGGCGATGACGTCCGTCAGGTAGTACTCGCCTTGCGCGTTCTGGTTCTTCAGGCCGCCGAGCCAGCCCTTCAGCGCGCGCGTCGGGGCCACGAGTATGCCGGTGTTGATCTCGCGAATCGCCAGTTCCGCCTCGTTGGCGTCTTTCTGTTCGACGATGCGCTGCACGTTGCCCGCCGCGTCGCGCACGATACGTCCGTAGCCCGTGGGGTTGTCCAGATCGACGGTCAGCACGCCCAGCTTGTCGTTACCCGCTGCGTCGAGCAGGCCCTGCAACGTTTCGGCACGCGTGAGCGGCACGTCGCCATACAGCACGAGCGTCGGTGCGGACTCGTCGAGCAGCGACACGGCCTGCTGCACGGCATGCCCCGTGCCCAACTGCTGCGCCTGCTCGGCGAAGCACACGTCGTCATCCGCCACGGCTTCGCGTACGGCATCGCCGCCATGCCCGATCACCACGATCAGCTTCCCCGGCGCGAGCTTGCGTGCCGTCGCAATGACATGCGAGAGGAGCGGGCGGCCAGCGAGCGGCTGCAACACCTTGGGCAATCTGGAGCGCATGCGCTTACCCATGCCGGCAGCGAGAATGACAATGTTCATGGCGTCGTGACGATTCGAAATTGGGAGAATTGGAAGACCGGTATGAGGGCTGTCGGGATCTTGCGCCGCCGCCCGGCAAAAGGGCGGCCGGGCGTCAGGAAGCGCGGCGTGCGATCAGTCGTCGAATTGCGTGATGCGAATGATGCCCGCGTCGTCGTCATCGCCGCAGGGCGCTTCGTCGAAGGCGATATCGCCGAGCGGATCGGGTTGCCCCGTCGCACGCAGATTCTTGAAGTCGTGCAGATTCGTGTCCATCAGGTGCGACGGCACCACGTTCGACAGCGCGCTGAAAATCGACTTGATACGCCCGGGGTGCTGCTTCTCCCACAGGCGGATGAGCGACTTCATCTCCGCACGCTTGAGGTTCGGCTGGCTGCCGCACAGCGTGCACGGAATGATCGGGAACTGCTTGTACTCGGCGTAGCGCTCCAGATCCGGCTCGCGCACATAGGCGAGCGGGCGAATCACTACGTTCTTGCCGTCGTCCGATTGCAGCTTAGGCGGCATGCCCTTGAGCTTGCCCCCATAGAAGATGTTGAGGAACAGCGTCTCGATGATGTCGTCGCGATGGTGGCCCAGCGCGATCTTGGTCGCGCCCAGCTCGCCGGCCACACGATAGAGAATGCCGCGACGCAGACGCGAGCACAGCGAACACGTCGTCTTGCCCTCGGGCACCACGCGCTTGACGATGGAGTACGTGTCCTGATTCTCGATGTGAAAATCCACGCCGATGGAACGGAAGTAGTCCGGCAGCACATGCTCCGGGAACCCCGGCTGCTTCTGGTCGAGGTTGACGGCAACGATCGAGAAATCGATCGGCGCGCGCTCACGCAGCTTGAGCAGGATGTCGAGCATGGCGTAGCTGTCCTTGCCGCCGGACATGCACACCATCACGCGATCGCCCTGCTCGATCATGTTGTAGTCGCCGATGGCCTGCCCCGTCAGACGGAACAGACGCTTTTCGAGCTTGTTGTTCTCGAACGCGAGCTTCTGCGCTTTCTTCACGCTGTCGGTGGCAGCACCGGTGGCAGCGTTGGCCGGGTTGGCGGTGGCGGTGGCGGTGAGCGGCGCACCGGTCTCGGGCATGACGGCACTCATGTCAGGCATCCTTCATCTGAAACACTTCGATGCCGACCGAGTGGCAATCGGGGTAGACGTCGGGCTTCTCGGTCGACACACCCACGGCACGCACGCGCGGATGCGCCAGCAGCGCACGCGCGACATCGTCGCAAAGGGTTTCCTGCAGGTGGATATGGCCCTGCCCCACTCGCCTGGCGATCGTCTCGCGCATGAAGTCGTAATCGACCACTTCGTCGAGCTTGTCTTCCGTGGGCGTGCTTTCGGCCAGCGGCACGAACAACTGAACGTTGATCAGCACGCGCTGCTCGCCACGCTTCTCATGATCGTGCACGCCAATGTTGATGAACACTTCGTAGTCGCGCAGGAACATGCGACGGCAGTCCATCAGGCGGGGGTGGGAAAGAGCGCTATGCATTTTGAAGACTCGTAATGACAATCAACGAGACCGGTCGGCATCGGCCGGCTCGGTCAGAAATTTCACGTCCCGCGACGAACTCGCGAGATGTTGCCCGCCATCGACATACAACACCGTGCCGGTGACGGCAGACGCCTCCGCCAGATAGGCGACGGCCTGAGCAATGTCCTCCGGCGTGGACGACGCCCCCAGCGGCGTGGCGGCATGTGCCGCAGCAAACCCCGCCGGGGTCTGATCGACCGACAGGAGCGTGACACCGGGCGCCACGCCAACCACACGCAGACGCGGCGCGAAGGCCTGCGCCAGCAGCGTCGTCGCCACATCGAGCGCCGCCTTCGACAGTGTGTACGACAGATAGTCCGGATTCGGATTCGCCAGCTTCTGATCCAGCAAGTTGACGACGACACCGCGCCCGGTCTCGCCCAATGCGGCGTGCATTTCGCGCGCAAGCACAAGCGGTGCGCCCGCGTTCACCCGCATGTGACGCTCCAGCGCCTGATACCCGAAATCGTCGGCGCTATCGTATTCGAAGCGCGAGGCGTTATTCACCAGGCAGCGCGGCACGCCCAGCGTTTCACGGCAGCGGGCGATCAGCCCGGCCGTGGCGGCTTCGTCGGCAAGCGACGCCTGCAATGCCACCGCGCGGCAACCCATGGCTTCGATGGCCGCGACGGTTTCGAGCGCCTCGTCGTGCGAGCGTTCGTAATGGACCGCGACGTCCCATCCCAGACCCGCCAGCTTCAGCGCAATGGCGCGGCCGATGCGACGCGCGCCGCCGGTCACCAGCGCTACGCGCGGCACATTGGACGTGCGGGCGATGTCGCTTGCGGCGGAGGCGGGGCGTGGCGTCGATGCAACGGTCATGCGGCGATTTCCTGTCGAATGCCTGTCTGCGGGCAGGACGATGAGCTAACTTCGGGCGGCACAGCGCAAGGTTTGCGGCGGGACTCGGCAATCGCTCGCGCCGTCGCGGCCCTCCGGGCGGAGGGCAAACGTTGCGCAAACTAGCGAAAACCTCGCCAAAACCATCGAAAACCGGCAAAAATCGGCGCAAAATCCCGCGATTTCGCCCGCAGACGCTGCGATGTCAACCATAGCAGCCAGTCCGCACGGTCTCCGCTACAATGCCCGCATGAATCAGGCCGCACCGAAACCCCATAGTTTACCCTTTCCGGAGACCGACGCGCTCGAACACTCGCGTCGCCTCACGGCACATCTCGCCGACGCCATTGCAGCGAACGGCGGTTGGCTGCCGTTCGACCGCTTCATGGAACTCGCGCTGTACGCGCCCGGCCTCGGCTACTACGCTGCCGGTGCCGCCAAGTTCGGACGCCTCGCCGCCGACGGCAGCGACTTCGTCACCGCACCGGAACTCACGCCGCTCTTCGCCCGAACGCTGGCGCGCCAGCTCGGCGAGGTCTTCGAGCAGACGGGCGACACCCGCGTGCTGGAATTCGGCGCCGGCTCCGGCCGCCTCGCCGCAGACCTCCTGCTCGCACTCGATGCGCAAGGCACGCCGTGCGAGCGGTACTCGATCATGGAGTTGTCCGGCGAGCTTCGCGCGCGTCAGCGCGACACCATCGAAAAGTCCGCACCGCATCTGCTCGATCGCGTGACGTGGCTCGACCAGCTACCCGACGCCTTCGAGGGCGTGATGCTCGGCAACGAAGTGCTCGACGCCATGCCGGTGCGCCTGTGGGCGCGTCGCCCTGACGCGAACGCTCACCCCGTGTGGTTCGAGCGCGGTGTCGTGCTCACGCCGGATGGCTTCGCATGGGAGGAGCGCCTTTACACCGGCCGCCTGCCCGAAGCCCTCGACACGCTGGCCGATCTGCCGCCGACGCAGGAATATCTGACGGAGACGCACGAAGCGGCGGCTGCCTTTGTGCGCAGTGTGGCGCCGCTGCTCGCCCGTGGCGTGCTGCTGTTGATCGACTACGGATTCCCGGCCCGCGAGTACTACCATCCGCAGCGGGCGGGCGGCACGCTGATGTGCCACTACCGGCATCACGCGCATGACGATCCGTTCTATTACCCGGGCTTGCAGGACATCACGGCACACGTGGAGTTTTCGGGGGTGGCCGACGCTGGCGTCGAGGCCGGTCTCGACCTGCTGGGTTTCACCTCGCAGGCACGCTTCCTGATGAACGCGGGCATCGTCGATTTGATGAGCGCGCTGGACCCGACCGATCCGAAGACCTTCCTGCCGGCGGCCGCTGCGGCACAAAAGCTGTTGTCCGAGGCCGAGATGGGCGAGTTGTTCAAGGTCATCGCCTTCGGGCGCGGCATGGACGAATGGGCGGGCCTGATCGGATTCGCCACGGGCGACCGCAGTCACGCGCTCTGATCCGCATCCCCTACCCCCAACCAGACGCCACCGAGAGGCCACGCCGATGTTTCGCTGGATGTTCACCATCTTCTTCGCGATCTGCGTTCTCTCGGCGGCCGCACCGTGGCTCACCAAGCTCGGCATCGGCCGCCTGCCCGGTGACGTGCGTCTGCGCTGGCGCGGCAAGGAGATGGTCTTCCCGTTCGCGTCGACCGTGCTGCTCTCGCTCGTCTTCAACCTGCTGATTCGTTTGTTGTAAGCCACTCGGCGCGCTCTTTCCCGTCGCAACACCTGTTGCAACGCGTTTCGCTTTCCTCCCCGCTTCCCCGCTTCCGCTGACAGCCTCGCCTTGGGCTGCGCCTGTGCTTTCCGTCGCGCCACCCCTGCCATTTTTCAGGGTTAACTACGATTTGATCATTTGTTGCAAAAAAATTAACATGAAACAAATGATTCAGTTATGGATCACGGAAAGACCTTCTTAGGAGCAGGACATGACCGAAACACGATTGACCGGGGTAATGCGTGGCGCGCGTGGCGCACGCGAGTTGCGTGCGGTGCTGGGCGTAGCGATGATGGCGGTCGCCGGCGCGGCGCTGGCTCAGGGCGCATCGGAAACACTGCAAAAGATTGAGAGCAGCGGCGTGATCTCGATCGGCCATCGCGAGTCGTCGATCCCGTTCTCCTACTACGACAACAATCACAACGTCATCGGATACTCGCAGGACCTCTGCAACAAGGTCGTCGACGCGGTGAAAACCCGTCTGAAGAAGCCCGACCTTCAGGTGCGCTTCATTCCCGTCACCTCACAGAACCGTATCGCGCTCGTGCAGAACGGCACGGTCGACATCGAATGCGGCGTGACGACAAACCTCAAGGCGCGTCAGGCACAGGTCAATTTCTCGAACACGTTCTTCATTGCCGGCACCCGCCTGCTCGTGAGCAAGACCAGTGGTGTGAAGGATTTCCCGGATCTCGCGGGCAAAGCGGTGGTGACCAATGCCGGCACGACCTCGGAGCGCATCCTCAACAAGATGAACAACGAGAAGAAGATGAACATGAACGTCATCTCCGGCAAGGATTACGGCGAGTCTTTCACGATGCTGCAAGGCGGACGCGTGCAGGCGTTCATGATGGACGACGTGCTGCTCGCCGGCGCCCGCACGATGGGCCGCACCCCCGATGACTGGGTCGTGACGGGCACGCCGCAGTCGTTCGAGGCTTACGGCTTCATGATGAAACACGGCGATGCCGAGTTCAAAAGGCTCGTGGACGATACGCTGGCGGGCGTCATGAAAAGCGGCGAGATCAACACGATGTACAAGAAGTGGTTCGAATCGCCGGTGCCGCCCAAGAACATCAGCTTCAACTTCCCGATGAGCGAACAGCTCAAGCAGCTTTACGCCAATCCGAACGACAAGGCGTTCGAGTGATCTGAGTCGCGCTCACTCCCCTTCGCCGTGCAGTCCGGCGGCGGCAACGGCATCGATACGCGCGGCCTGCACCGCTTCGCGTATTTTCGCGGGATGGTCGGCGTACTGACGTGCGACCGCCCCCGCATCGATACTGCGTGCGGCGTCCAGCGCCGCCATCAGACGCTCGCGCTGGGGATACGGCGCGGTGGCGAAGTCGCCGCCCCGCCCTCGCGCGTCGGCCTCACAGGCTTGCAGTATCTCGACGAACCGGTCGGGCTTGCGCAACGCATCGCACCGCTCCAGCAGGCGCACCAGCGCCCCCGCGCCGAACTTCCCGCTCGCATGGATGTTGCCATGCTCGCGCGCGACGACCTGTGCCAGCTCACGACAGTCCACGGGCACCCGCAAGCGCGCGCATAGCGGTCCGAGCAATCCGACGCTACGGCCTTCGTGTCCGATGTGACGCGGCAGCACGTCCTCCGGCGTCGTTCCCTTGCCCAGATCGTGCGTGAGGGCGGCGAAGCGCACCGGCAGCGAATAGCCCTGCGTCGCGGCGTAGTCGAGCACCATCATCACGTGCACGCCGGTATCCACTTCCGGATGAAAGTCGGCACGTTGCGGCACGCCCCACAGTTGTTCGACCTCGGGAAGAATACGCGCGAGCGCCCCGGACGCACGCAACACGTCGAACATCCGTGACGGCCGATGTTCCATCAGACCGCGCGAGAGTTCCTGCCAGACACGCTCCGCCACCAACGCATCCACCTCGCCGTTGCCGGTCATCTCACGCATGAGCGCAAGCGTCTCGTCGGCGACGGTAAAGTCGGTGAACCGCGCGGCAAAGCGTGCGCATCGCAGAATGCGCACCGGATCCTCCGCGAACGCTTCCCCCACATGCCGGAACAGTCTCGCGTCCAGATCGCGCTTGCCGCCGTAGGGATCGACGAGCACGCTGGACAGACTGTCGTCCGGCAGCACCTCGCGGGCCATCGCGTTGATGGTGAAGTCGCGCCGGATCAGATCCTCTTCGAGGGTGACTTCCGGCGCGAAGTAGAACGAGAAGCCGTGATAACCGCGCGCCGTCTTGCGTTCGGTACGCGCGAGGGCATACTCGGCCTGCGTTTTGGGATGGAGGAATACCGGGAAGTCGCGACCGACCGGGCGGAAGCCCTTCGCCACCATTTCCTCGGGCGTCGCACCGACCACGACGTAGTCGCGATCCTTGACGGGCAGGCCAAGCATCTCGTCGCGAATCGCGCCACCGACAGCGTAGATCTTCATGGGCGCGCGTCGTAGAAAGCGACGCTTTGCGTCTCCGCGCGCCCGGCGGCGACCCACGCCCGAACGGCCGGCACTTCGCGAATCCGGTCGGCGTAGGCCTGCGCATGCACGGATAACTTCGGCTCGAACGTCGCGAAACGCATCACCACGGGCGCATAGAAAGCGTCGGCAATCGAAAAGCCGCCGAACAGGAACGGCCCTTCATAGCGTGCGAGGCAATCCTCCCAGATCGCTTCGACACGACGGATGTCTACGAGCACTTCCGGCGTGGCGCTTGCGCCCGGCCAATGCGCCGCAACGTTCATCCACATATGCGTGCGCAGCGCCGTGAAACCGCTATGCATCTCGGCACAGACGCTGCGCGCATGCGCCCGCGCGCCGAGCGACTTAGGCCAGAGCGGGAGATGCGCATAGGCGTCTGCCAGATACTCGGAGATCGCGAGCGAGTCCCACACGGTGATGCCGTTGTCGATCAGACAGGGGACTTTGCCCGTGGGGGAATACCGCAGGATCTGTTCGCGCGAGTCGGGCTGCGCGAGCCACACGTTCTTCTCCTCGAACGCGATGCCGAAATGCTTGAGCAGCACCCACGGGCGCATCGACCACGAGGAGTATTTTTTGTTGGCGATGATGAGTTGCATGAGGACTTTCCTTCCCCACGCGGCGAAGTCACGCCGCGTGTTGTCATTGCGATGGCAAATGCTTGAGGTGGTGGCGGCGAGCCGCGGACCGACGTTCGCCGCCAGCGCGCCCGGGAACCTCAGCGTCCGGCGAAGCGCCGGTAATCCGCCATCCGTTTTTCCCAGATACCGCCGTTGAGGTAATCGACGGCGATCTCCAGCCCGTTCGGCGTCAGGCCGAGCTCCGGTGCGAGCGGACCGGTCATGACGTTGTCGACGGTCATCGAATCGAGATTGTCGCGCGTAATGATCGGCTCGCCCGGCAGCTTCTCGAAGAGCATGGCCTGAAGCCGCGCCGTGCTGTCCGGCAGCGCCAGTATCGGACGCTCGCAACCGCACGCCGCACCGGCGAAGCGCACCAGCGCTTCCAGCGTGTACACGTCCGGGCCGCCAAGCTCATAGGTCTTGCCAACGGTGGCGTCGTTCTCGAGCGCGGTGGCGAACGCCTGTGCGACATCCGCCACATACACCGGCTGAAAGCGTGCCCGCGCGCTCGCCAGCGGCACGATGGGCAACCGGCGCTGCAGCTTCGCAAACGTATTCAGGAAGTTGTCGTCGGGACCGAACACCACCGACGGACGGAAGATCGTGGCAGCAATGCCCGTCTCGCGAATCGCCGTCTCTCCGTCGCCCTTCGAGCGCTGATACATGCTCGGGCCGTTCGGGTCGGCACCCAACGCGCTCATATGGAGGACGCGGGCAATGCCCCGATCCGTGCACGCCTGCGCGATCTTCCGCGGCAGTTCCACATGCACCCGAGCGAACGCGCGACCGTAGGGCGTGCCCCGGTCGCTGTGCAGAATGCCCGCAAGATTGATGACGGCGTCGCTACCGGCGATCACACGCTCCAGCGCGCGCGGGTCGTGTACGTCGCACTCGACCAGTTCGACGCCAGGCAGCACCGCAAGCGCCTTGGCCGCTTCCACGCGCCGCGTGGGCAGACGCACGGCATGTCCCAACGTCACCAGTCTCGCCACCAGATGGCTACCGATGAAGCCCGTGCCACCGACGATACAAACGTTATAGCGCATGCGTCACCTCCGCGTTATGACCACGGGTACGCGGCCCCGACCGCTGCCCTGTCACTGGGGCAGGATTACGCCGAGCCGCTCCTTGAGCGATTGCGGACGGCCCGTGATGATGGCCGAGTAATACGTGGTATTCGACAGCACGTTCTCGACATACTGACGCGTTTCGTTGAACGGAATCGTCTCCGCGAAGATCGCGCCTTCGACCGGACGATCGAGCGTGGAGCGCCACGTACGCGGACGCCCCGGACCGGCGTTATAACCCGCCGACGCCAGCACGGCCGAACCGTCGAACTGGTTGTAGATGCCCGACAGGTAGCTCGTGCCCAGGCGGATATTGGTATCGATGTCGTGCATCATGCCCGGGTGGTAATCCATGCCGATCTGCTTGGCGACCATCTTGGCCGTAGCAGGCATGACCTGCATCAGACCTCCGGCGCCGGCAGACGAACGCGCGTTGATGATGAAACGCGACTCCTGACGAATCAGACCGTAAGCCCACGCTTCGTCGAGATCGACACTCTTCGAGAAGCGATCGACCTTGTCGCGGAACGGCATCAGATAGCGCAACGTAAAGTCATGCTCGACCTTCGTGCGATCCGCCGTGTTCACTGCGCGGTCGAACAGCTCGATGCCGTTCGCATACTGCGCGGCGGCGATCAACTGACGATCCGTCATGCTGCGCAGTTCCCAGTTCCACTCACGGTTGCCTTCGAAACGCAGGCCCAGATCGTAGAACTTCGCCGCGCGCAGGAAACCGGGGTTCGAGCGGTTGGCATCGATTTCGGCTTGCGTCACGACGGTACGTGCAGGCAGTGCCGTCTTGTTGCCCAGTTCCTCGTTCGCCAGCTGGCCGTAGAAGTTCGGTTGCGACGCGATCTTCTGGAACTGCGCCCGGGCGGCATCGCCCTGACCAGCTTCGCGCAGCGCGCGGCCATACCAGTAAGTCCAGACACCGTCGTCGCGCAATGCCGTGGGCATGGCTTCGATGCCGGTACGCACGAGGTTCCAGTCACCCGCGCGCAACGCCGCACGGATCTTCCATTCCTGTGCCGTATTCGAAAGCTTGGCGTTGCCCGCCTGACGATACCAGTTGATCGCCATCGGGTTCTGCGATAGCGCACCGCGCATGCCGATCGCCCCCCAGCCGATGGCGCGCTCGTCCTGCGACAGGCTGCCGGCAATGCTGCCGAAGCTGCTGGCGGCGAGCATGGCGTCCGAACGGGCCATGCGAACGACGGCGAGCAACGCCAGTTGACGCGACGCCTCCGAGCCGTCCACGCCGCGCGCCAGAATCTGCGCCGGGCGCGACGCCGCCATATCGAGCAGGCTGTCGTCCGGGCGAACGGCGCCGAGCGCGTCGGCGATCTGCTTGCCCAGCGAGGTGTAGTTCTCCTCGTAAGCCAGACGAATCTGATGCCAGACTTCCTTGCGCGGCAACTGACCGCTCGCGGCCAGCGTGTTGATCATGTCGACGCATCCCTCGCCGTAGTACTTCGGCGTGGTCAGCAGATCGGTGGCCGCCTGCGTGACGTTCTCCCCGCGCGACGCCCGCGACATCAGGGCATAGCACTTGACCTGGGTGTCGTCGTCGAGCACGAATTTCGGATATTGCGCATCGAACGTCTGCCAGTCGTGACGTTTGCCGAGCACCAGCAGCCAGTCGTTGCGCATGCGGTCGGCGATGGCCTGACCGTCATACGCGCGCAAGAAGGCGCGGATATCGTCGTCAGGGGTGTCGATAAGCGCCTTGCCCGAGCGGTCGAACATGCGCGACTTGATCTGGAAGTACTGGACGTACGACGGCACGTCGTAGTCGGAGAGCATGGCGGCGAGCGCGGTGGCGCGCGGCGCGTCGTTGCTGCGGGCGGCTTCGCGCAACTGTACGAAGATGTCGTCCGGCGAGCGCTGCGACAGCGTGTCGGCCGATGTGGCCGAGCGGCTTGCCGTCGAATGTCCCTTGGGACGGCCGGTCGCCTCGGTTGTGCTGCATGCCACGAGCGTGGCAGCGGTCAGGGCAAGCGCGGCGGCGCGATATACTCGGGTCAAACGTTCGGACATCTTCGGGGGAGCGTCGGGTAAAAAGTGAATTCAAGCATAGCACGGGACCCCGCCCAATCGGCGGCGCAAACGTCGCGAAATGCGGCGGATGCAACGACCGCGAAAGCCCAATTGCGCCGCGCGTTGCTCGACGCTCGCAGCACGCTCGACGCCCGTCCGGCACGCGACGGCGCACTCGCCGTGCGGCTGGCCGACGAACTCGCGCGCCGCGCCCCGCGCTGCATCGGCTTCTACTGGCCGATCCAGCACGAATTCGACGCGCGCGCCGTTATTTCCGCCTGGCTGAGCGCCGCCCCTGCGGGCACCCTGCGGTTGGCCGCACTGCCGGTCGTCACCGCCCCGGCCACACCGCTCGTCTTCCATCGCTGGAGCCCCGACACGCCCATGACGCAAGGCCGCTACCGCATTCCGGTGCCGCAGGACACCGAAGTGCTGGTGCCCGACCTGCTGCTGGTGCCGTGCGTCGGCTTCACGCGCGACGGCTTGCGGCTCGGCTACGGCGGCGGCTTCTACGACCGCACCCTGCATTCGATGACCCCCGCGCCGCAAACGCTCGGCATTGCGTACGACGCCCTCGAAATCGACCATCTCGACGCCGAGGCCCACGATCTGGCGCTCGACGCCATCGTCACGGAATCGGCCACCTTCGCCCGCGTCCTCACCGGCGCTACGGCCCCCACCGTTACCCCCGGTCATCCACGCTAATTCATGACAACGCTCAAGATCCTGCCGCTCGGCGACAGTGCGCTCGTATGCGAAGCGGGGACGACCCCCACGCTCGCCACGCAGCGCCGTGTCTGGCATGTGGCGGCACTCGCCCGCGACTGGCCCGACGTGCGCGAAGTCGTGCCGGGCATGAACAACCTCACGTTGCGCTTCGACCCGCTCGCCACCGACATCGACGTGCTGAGCGAGCGTCTGCGCGGGGTCTGGCAGACGCCGCCTGCCGCCGGCGAGGTCGGCCGCGACATCGAGATCCCGGTGCACTACGGCGGCAAGTACGGCCCCGACCTTGCCGACGTCGCCAAACATGCGCGTCTGCAACCGAAGACCGTCGTGCAGCGCCACACCGCACCGGAATATGTTGTCTATTTCATTGGCTTTCAGCCGGGCTTCGCCTATCTCGGCGGGCTGGACGATTCCATCGCCACCCCCCGCCGCGCGGAGCCGCGCCTGTCCGTGCCGGCCGGTTCGGTAGGCATTGGCGGTAACCAGACCGGCATCTACCCGCTCAGTTCGCCCGGCGGCTGGCAGATCATCGGCCATGCCACGCGCGCCTTGTTCGACCCCGCCGCGACCCCGCCCGCCCTGCTGGCGCCGGGCGACCGCGTGCGCTTCACCATCGCGAGTCTCGACCTGTGATCGACATCCTGCGTGCCGGCCTGCTTACTACGGTTCAGGACCTGGGCCGAACCCGTCAGCGCGAGTTCGGCGTCGCCAGCGGCGGCGCCCTCGACCCGCTCGCCTGCGCCGTCGCCAATCGCCTCGTGGGCAACGCACTGAACGCCGCCACCCTCGAAATCACGATGGGGACGTGCGCACTGCGCTTCACGTCGGCCACGCTCGTCGCGCTGACCGGCGCCGACTGCCATGCCGAACTCGACGGCCAGCCCGTGTGGTCGTGGTGGCGCTTTCGCGTCACACGCGGCCAGACATTGACGCTGCATCCCTCGCGCTTCGGCATGCGCACGTATCTCGCCGTGGCCGGGGGTATCGACGTGCCCGAAACCCTCGGCTCGCGCAGCACCGACCTCACGGCGGGCTTCGGCGGCTTCGAGGGGCGGGCCCTGCGCGACGGCGACCGCATCGCCATCGGCCAGCCAAGCGCCGCCGCGCGCGACGCCGAGCCGCTGGGCGTGCGTCCGCCGCTGTGGTTGTCGGACCCGCTGGCGCATCGCGTACGCGTGTTGCCCGGGCCGGAATATGACGACTTCACGACGGCAGCCCACAAGAGCTTCTGGGAAAATCCGTGGCAGGTCACGCCCAACAGCAACCGCATGGGCTATCGCCTGTCGGGACCGGAGCCGCTCGCGCGCAAGAAGAACCGCATGCACGACCTGCTCTCGCACGGCGTGCTGCCCGGCGTCATTCAGGTGCCGCCGTCGGGCCAGCCGATCATTCTGCTGGCCGACGCCCAGACGACCGGCGGCTATCCGAAGATCGGCACCGTCATCAGCGCAGATCTGTGGCGGCTCGGTCAGGCGCGGCTCGGCAGCACGCTGTATTTTTCGGAATGCACGGCGGCCGAAGCGCGCGAAGCGATCCGCGAACAACTGCGTTATCTTGAGCAGATCGAGCGCGCACTCGCGTGGCACGATCGCGGCATTTTGCAAAAGCCGAAGCTGGCGGCCATTACCCGGCTGCCGCGCAAGAGCGCCTGAGTGAAGAAGAGAAGACGGGAACCGAGGCCAGAGCGAGTGCTGCCGTTCCCGCAGGAGAATGTATGACGAAGATCGATCTGAACGTCGACCTCGGAGAAGGTTGCGATGACGACGAAGCGCTGCTCGCGCTCGTCAGTTCGGCGAATGTGGCGTGCGGCTGGCACGCGGGCGACGCCGGCACGATGCAACAGGTGGTGCGATGGGCACTGGAGAATGGCGTCGCCATCGGGGCGCATCCGAGCTTCCCCGACCGGGAGAATTTCGGACGCACCGAAATGCAACTCCCGCTCGACGAAATTCGCGCCGGCATGCTGTACCAGATCGGCGCGCTCGCGGCGATGGTGCGCGCGCAGGGCGGGTGGCTCACGCACGTCAAGCCGCACGGCGCGCTCTACAATCAGGCGGCCCGCGATCCGGCACTGGCCGAGACGCTCGTCGAGGCGATTCGCGCGTTCGATACCGACCTCGCGGTCTTCGGCCTGGCGGGCGGCGAACTGGTGAAGGCGGCACGCGCGGCAGGCATGCACGCGGTCGAGGAAGTGTTCGCCGATCGCGGCTACAACCCGGACGGCTCGCTGGTCAAACGCGGCACGCCCGGCGCCCTGATCGAGCGCGAGGAAGACGCGCTGGCGCAAACGTTGATGATGGTGCGCGAGCAACGCGTGCGCGCGATCGACGGCACGTTCGTGCCGATTCAGGCGCAGACCGTCTGCCTGCACGGCGACGGCGAGCACGCGCTGGAGTTTGCCCAACGCATCCGCCGCTTCCTGCTCAACGAGGGCGTGGAGATCGCACCGGTTCGCTGACGTCTCCCGAACCGTTCAAATAAAAACGCCGTCCGCGGACTTCCCGGACCGCGTTTTTACTTGCGCGACGCGCGATGCCGGAGCCCTCCCCGGCATCGACACGATGCTTACTGTCCCAGCGTCGGCATCACCAGCGACGACGTGGCGTTTGCCGGACGCCCTTCCGACCAGCGACGGGTCACGACCTTCGAGCGCGTGTAGAAACGCACCGACTCCGGCCCGTAGATGTGCTGATCGCCGAACAGCGAATTGCGCCAGCCGCCGAACGAGAAGTACGACACCGGCACCGGGATCGGCACGTTCACACCGACCATGCCGACTTCGATTTCGTCTTCGAAACGACGCGCCGCGCCGCCCGACGTCGTGAACACCGCCGTGCCGTTGGCATACGGATTACGGTTGATGAGGGCGATCGCCTCTTCCAGCGTATTCACGCGCACCACCGACAGCACCGGCCCGAAAATCTCGTTGCGGTAGATCGACATCTCCGGCGTCACGTTATCGAACAGGCACGGACCGATGAAGAAACCGTTGTCGCGCTGCGCCACCTTCAGGTCACGACCATCGACGACGAGCCTGGCGCCTTCATCCACCCCGGCGTCGACGAAGCCCTTCACCTTGTCGCAATGCACGCGGGTGATCAGCGGTCCCATCTGCGCAACGGGGTCGGTGCCGTCGCCGACCGGCAGCGACTTCGCGGCTTGCGCGAGACGCGCGACCAGTTCGTCCGCCACATCGCCCACGGCCACCGCCACCGAGATCGCCATGCAGCGCTCGCCGGCTGATCCGTACGCCGCGCCCATGAGGGCGTCGACAGTGAAATCGAGATCGGCGTCGGGCATCACCACACCGTGGTTCTTCGCGCCGCCGAGCGCCTGCACGCGCTTGCCGTGCGCCGACGCCGTGCTGTAGATGTACTGTGCGATGGGCGTCGAGCCGACGAACGATACGGCGCTCACGTCCGGATGCGTGAGCAGCGCATCGACGGCCGCCTTGTCACCGTTCACGACGTTGAGCACACCGTCCGGCAGCCCGGCGTCCTTGGCCAGACGCACGAGCAGCAGCGCCGCCGACGGCACTTTCTCCGACGGCTTGAGCACGAACGTGTTGCCGCAGGCCACCGCCATCGGGAACATCCACAGCGGCACCATCGCCGGGAAGTTGAACGGCGTGATGCCGGCGCACACGCCAACCGCCTGATGGATCGAATACGTATCGACGCCCGTACCGACCTGCGGCGCGATCTCGCCCTTGAGCAGATGCGGAATGCCGATGGCGAACTCGACGACTTCGATGCCGCGCGTGACTTCGCCGCGGGCGTCGTCGAGCGTCTTGCCGTGTTCCTGCGTGATCAGTTGCACGAGCGCTTCGCGATTCGTCTCCAGCAGCTCGCGATACTTCATCATCACGCGGGCGCGCTTCATCGGCGGCGTGGCGCGCCAGGCCGGCAATGCGGCGCGGGCGGCGGCGACCGCCTTCGCGACGTCTGCCGCGCCGCCCAATGCCACCTGACGGATCACCTCGCCGGTGGCCGGGTTCGTCACTTCGCCGAAGCGCAGTTCGGCTTCGCCCGATGCCACGGCGGCGCCGCCAATCCAATGCTCGATACGTTCGGTGCTGACTCGTTGATTCATGTCGATATCCGTGAAAGCTGTGTCGTTGGCAGACGTCTGCGAGGCGGACGCCTGTCGTTGTTAGATCAGATATGTCTGAGGCAGACGTGTGCCCGCCCTGCCACTACGCTCAGGCCGTCTCGCGAATCGCTTCGGCAACCGTGCCGAACAGTTCGTCGATCTGCGCTTCGCTGATGATGAGCGGCGGCGAGAACGCCAGAATGTCGCCCGTATAACGCACCAGCACGCCCTTCTCGAAGCACTTCACGAAGATTTCGTGGGCGCGCGCGCCCGGCTTGCCGTCGCGCGTCGACAGTTCGATACCGCCCACCAGTCCCAGATTACGAATGTCGAGAACGTTCGGCAGGTCGCGCAGCCCGTGAATCGCCTTCTCGAAGTGCGGCGCCAGCTTGGCGGCGCGCTCGAACAGGCCATCGTTCTTGTACAGGTCGAGTGCGGCGCAGGCGGCGGCGGCGGCCAGCGGGTGGCCCGAGTACGTGTAGCCGTGGAAGAACTCGATCGCGCCGGCGTTGCCAGCGTTCACGATGGTGTCGTGCACGTTCGTCTTCACGGCGACGGCGCCCATCGGCACCGCGGCGTTGTTCACGCCCTTGGCCATCGTGATGATGTCCGGCGTCACGCCGAAATACTGCGCCGCGAACGGCTTGCCCAGACGGCCGAGGCCCGTGATGACCTCGTCGAAAATCAGCAGAATGCCGTGCTTGTCGCAGATTTCACGCAGCTTTTGCAGATAGCCCTGCGGCGGCACCAGCACGCCGGTGGAGCCTGCCAGCGGCTCGACGATCACGGCGGCGATGGTCGATGCGTCGTGCAGCGTCACGAGACGTTCGAGTTCGTCGGCCAGATGAGCGCCCCACGTCGGCTGGCCCTTCGTGAAAGCGGCTTCCTTGATGTTGAGCGTGTGCGGCAGATGGTCCACAGCGGGCAGCAACTGGCCTGAGTACGCCTTGCGGTTCGGCGAGATGCCGCCGACGGAGATGCCGCCGAAGCCCACGCCGTGATAGCCGCGCTCACGACCGATGAGGCGCGTGCGCTGGCCTTCTCCACGGGCACGGTGGTAGGCGAGCGCCATCTTCAGCGCCGTGTCGACCGATTCCGACCCCGAGTTCGTGAAGAAGACGCGATCGAGGCCCTGCGGCGTGATTTCGGCGATCTTGGCGGCGGCTTCGAACGCCTTCGGGTGGCCCATCTGGAACGTAGGGGCGAAGTCCATCTCACCGGCCTGCTGACGGATCGCCTCGACGATCTCCGTACGACAGTGACCTGCGTTCACGCACCACAGACCGGCCGTGCCGTCGAGAATCTGACGATTGTCCGACGACGTGTAATACATGCCCTCGGCCTTCACCAGCAGACGCGGCGAGCTCTTGAATTGGCGGTTGTTGGTGAACGGCATCCAGAACGCCGTCATGTCGAGATTCAGTTCTTTCATCATGTTCATCGCGGGTCTCCCCAGGGGGCTTGGCTCGGTCAGGGTTGTCCGGGGACAAGGCCGGCTATCGAATACGGATACAGAGACGAATGCCGGCCGCCACGGGTGGATGGAACGATGCTACGAGAGGCCGACCGGTACAGACATGTACAGTCACTCGGAAAATGTATATTCTGTATCGGTCAATCGTTCAAACTGTATTGGCAACAGCCAATGCAGCGGACACTTATCGTGATCCTGCCCCCATGGTCCAGCCGCTCGCCTTTTCCCTGAACCGCGCCCAGCCTGAAGCGCTCGTCGACCAGATCGTGCGTGAAGTCGAGCACGCGCTACAGCGCCAGACGCTGCATGCCGGTATGCGGATGCCGTCGATCCGGTCGTTGGCGAAGGCCCACGGCATCAGCACTTTCACCGTCGTCGAGGCGTACGACCGTCTCGTGGCACAGGGCACGCTCGTGGCACGGCGCGGCGCGGGGTTCTTCGTGGCGGGCGCGGCCGATGCCCGCGACGTCGGCACGCTCACCCGCAGCGGCAAACCGACGATGGCGACGACGGCAAGCGAGGTCACCAATGCGTGGCTGCTGTCCGAAATCTTCGCGGACGACTCCATCGCGGTGAAAAGCGGTTGTGGATGGCTACCGGACAGTTGGCTGGACGAAGACGGTCTGCATGGCGCGCTGCGTTCGTTGTCGAAGGGGCCGGGCGCACACTTCGCACATTACGGGCATCCGCACGGCTACGGGCCGTTGCGACAGTGGCTCACACGCCGTCTCGGCGAGTTGTCCATCGACGCGCCGCCTGAGCAGATCGTGCTCACGCAGGGCGCCACGCAGGCACTCGATCTGATCGTGCGGACGTTGCTCAAACCGGGCGACACAGTACTGGTTGAAGCCCCGGCGTACTGCAATCTGCTGGCGGTGTTGCGGCTCGCGGGCCTGAACGTCGTGGGCATCCCCCGCACGGAAGCCGGGCTGGATCTCGCGGCGCTGGAGCAGGCGGCGCAGACGCATCGGCCACGCGCGTTGTTCGTGAATCCGGCGTTGCAGAATCCGTTGGGGACGTCGCTTAGCCCGGCGTCGGCGCATCGGATATTGCAGTGTGCCGAGCAGCATGGTTTCTGGATCGTCGAAGACGATATCTACCGGGAACTGGCCCCGGCTGGCACACCGTCGCTTGCTGCGATGGACGGGTTATCGCGCGTGATCTACGTGTCGAGCTTTTCGAAGACGATCTCCCCGTCGGTGCGCGTGGGGTATCTCGCGTGCTCGCGCGATCTTGCGCACGAAATCGCGCGCAGCAAGATGGTGGCGGGTCTCACGTCGTCGGAGATCAACGAGCGCATCGTGCACGCGATCCTCACCGAAGGACGCCACCGCAAGCACATCGAGCGTCTGTCGGACCGGCTAACGCGCTCACGTGCGCGCCTGATCACGCAACTGCAATCGCATGGGGTGACGCTGCTGGCGCAGCCGGAAGGCGGGATGTTCGTGTGCGGGAGTCTGCCGTCGACATCTCCCTCGGCACGGGAGCTGGCCGAAGCCGCGTTGCTCGAGAGCATCATGCTGGCGCCGGGCGAATTCTTCCTCGCGCACAACGAGCCCTGCCACTGGTTCCGCTTCAACGTCGCGTACTCGGACGACGCCCGCCTGTTCCGCTTTCTGGATCGTGCGGCGGCAGGGAAGCTGGCGGCGTGACGCCAAGAGCCGAACGGTACTACACCGTCTCACCCACCCCAAACCTCTCCCGATACGCCACCGGCGTGACACCGTACTGACGTTGAAACGCGCGGCGCAGGTTCTGTTCGTCGCCGAAGCCCACGCGTGCGGCGATACGTTTTAGCGGGGCGTCCGTATCGAGCAGCGCGAAGCGCGCCGCTTCCAGACGCATCCGTTCCACCGCCTTCGCGGGCGTCGATCCCGTGCGCGCCAGATAGCTGCGGGCAAACGTGCGCGGACTCATGTTCGCCTGCTCCGCCAGACGCATCACCGACAAGTCGCCGTCCAGCCGCTCGGACATCCACGCATGCAGATCGCCGAACGGCGCACCCGCCGCGAACTGCTCCTGCAACGGCGGACTGAACTGCGACTGCCCGCCCGCACGCTTGAGAAACACCACCAGCCGACGCGCCGCCTGCAACGCAACGTCCACGCCCCAATCGTCCTCGATCAACGCCAGCCCGAGGTCGATGCCCGCCGTAATGCCTGCCGATGTCCACACCGGGTCCTGACGCACGTAAATCGGATCGGACTCGACGCGCGCCTGCGGAAAGCACTGCTGCAACATCGCCGTATCCAGCCAGTGCGTCGTGGCGCGTCGCCCGTCGAGCAACCCCGCCGAGCCGAGGATGAACGCCCCGACACACACGGAACACACGCGCCGCACGTTCGGCGCATAGCCGCGCAACCAGTCGCCCACCGGCCCCGGCACCGCAGGACGATGCGCCACCGCGCCACCCACCGCCACCAGCGTATCGACCGGCATCGTGTCCAGCGCGCGCATCGGCTCCGTGTGCAACGTGATGCCCGAGCCCGTCTCCACCGGCCCGCCATGCTCGGACACCACCACCGTTCGGTAAGGCGCATCCTGCCCCGTCTCCGTGAAGTTGCGGATGACGGCGTGAAACGCGTCCAGCGGCCCGGCCAGATCGAGCAGAACGAACGGCGGCACGATGAGAAACGCAACCAGACGAGGTGGATGATGGAGTGGATTCATGATGGCTATCGACACAGGGACGGACACATAGATGGCCTCATGGACGGGTATGCATCAGGCCGCGACCTGCATCTCGCGCCGCTTGGCATCGATGGCGTACCACACCGTCGCCATCGCGGCGATCAGCAGCAGCGGAAACGTCGCCTGATTGATCGTCGACCAGCCGAAGCGCGCCAGCAACTGACCGGCAAACAGACTCGCCAGCGCCGTCCCGGCAAAGGTGATGAATTCGTTGGCCGCCTGCGCACGCGCGCGCTCTGCCGGACGATACGACATGGTCAGCAGCGTCGTGCCGCCCACGAACATGAAGTTCCAGCCGACGCCGAGGAACGCCAGCGCCGCATAGAAATACGCCAGACTCGTCGACATCAGCGCCAGCACGCCGCACAGCGCCGACATGCCGATACCCAGCAGCAGCACCGGCACCACGCCCCAGCGCTTCACGAGATGGCCGGAAAAGAACGACGGCGCGTACATCCCGACCAGATGCCACTCGATGATGTGAGCGCCATCGTCGATGCTGTGGCCGCAGGCGACGGCCGCGATGGGCGTGGCCGTCATCACGAACATCATCACCATGAAGCCGATCAGGTTGTTCGCCAGCGCCGCCACGTAAATCGGTTGACGCATGATCTCGCCCAGCGGCCGCGCCGGTAATTCGTGAGCAGCGCCCGCCGCGCCGCTTGCCGCATGCACCGGCAGATCGCGCAGGAATCCCACGAGCAGCACCAGCGAGACGCCCGACAAAAGGGTGACGACGAGATACGATCCGGCGAACGTCACGGGCGCGAGCCAGTCCTTGCTGCCGGCGGCGAGCGCCGGGCCGATCACCGCAGCCAGCACGCCGCCGGTGAGCACCACGGAGATCGCACGCGGCTTGTCTTCGACGGGCACGACGTCCGCCGCCGCCAACCGGTAATAACGCGCGAACGCCTGAAAGACGCCCACGCATGCCGTGCCCGCACAGAACATGGCGAAGTGACGCTCGTAGATCGCCATGACCGACACCAGCCCGCCCACCGTGCCGAACAGCGCCCCCAGCGCGAAGCCGAGTCGCTGGCCGAAGCGCTGGATGAGCATCGACGCGAAGATCGTCGTGATGGCAGACGCCACGGTGATCAACGAGAACGGCAGCGTGGCGTAGCCCTTGTCGGACGCCAGCATGTAGCCGACGAGGCCCGTGAGCGTCAGGTCGACCGACAGCGCGGCGGTGTAGAGCGCCTGGCAGGCGGCAAGCACGGCGGCGTAGCGGCGTCCGAGTCGGCGGCGCGCAAGCTCGGCTGGATCGGTAGGTGGCGCATCGCGCCCGGCGACGGTATCGGTCATATGCGTGGAATCGGACAAGAGGGGAATCGTTGAGAGCCCCCATCTTGCCGTCAGCCGATTTGGCACGAATGCCAATCATGCATCAAAAAGTGCCACCGAGTGGGAGGATCGCGTTCGCCGATCGAGCGCCCGGCCGCCCAGGCGGAGATCGGCAGACGTTTGCCCAGCCTTACCCGGCCTCCCATGCACAAAGGTGATCCACGGCGCGCGCGTCGCGCCAAATCGGTGCGCACCAACTCAGCGCGTCACCGCACCAACGTGCCTCTCGCCGGGCGACCACCCTCGGCCGAAAGGACGATGGGAGGTCACATTTCTCCTGCGCGCCAAAGCCCGGAAAACTTGGATGCAAGTTTGAATACCAAGGTGAATTCCGGCCATCCGGTCGGTCTCCGATACGTCGCTCGCACACGTAAGAAGCCGCCATCGCGGCGACATCCACGCATGCTGGCACGGCCCTTGCGTTAGTCCCCGAATACCGGATCCTCCGGTCTAACCAGGAATAGGGGAAGACGTACCATGAAACGACGCACGCTACTCCAGATGGCGGCCCTCTCGGGCGCCGCATCGCTTACCGGCATGGCGCCGAACTTGTTCGCGCAAAGCAAGCAGCCCATCAAGGTCGGTATCCTGCATTCGCTCTCGGGCACGATGGCCATCTCGGAGACGTCGCTCAAGGATGTCGCGCTCATGACCATCGCCGACATCAACGCCAAGGGCGGCGTGATGGGTCGTCCGCTCGAAGCCGTGGTCGTCGACCCGGCGTCGAACTGGCCGCTCTTCGCCGAAAAGGCACGCCAGTTGCTCACCAAGGACAAGGTCGCCGCCGTGTTCGGCTGCTGGACCTCCGTGTCGCGCAAGTCGGTGCTGCCGGTCTTCGAAGAACTCAACGGCCTGCTCTACTACCCGGTGCAGTACGAAGGCGAAGAGATGTCGAAGAACGTCTTCTACACCGGCGCCGCACCGAACCAGCAGGCGATTCCGGCCGTGGAATATCTGATGGGCAAGGAAGGCGGCAGTGCCAAGCGCTTCTTCCTGCTCGGCACCGACTATGTCTACCCGCGCACGACCAACAAGATCCTGCGCGCGTTCCTGCACTCGAAGGGCGTGGCCGACAAGGATATTCAGGAGGTCTACACGCCGTTCGGTCACAGCGACTATCAGACCATCGTCGCCAACATCAAGCAGTTCGCCCAGGGCGGCAAGACCACCGTCATCTCGACGATCAACGGCGACTCGAACGTGCCGTTCTACAAGGAACTCGGTAACCAGGGCCTCAAGGCGACGGACGTGCCGGTCGTGGCGTTCTCCGTCGGCGAAGAAGAACTGCGCGGCATCGACACCAAGCCGCTGGTGGGTCACCTCGCGGCGTGGAACTACTTCATGTCGTTGAAGAACCCGACCAACGATGCGTTCAAGAAGGAATGGTTCGCGTACGTCAAGGCCAAGGGGCTGCCCGGCGGCGACAAGCGCGTGACGAACGACCCGATGGAAGCCACCTACGTCGGCATGCATATGTGGAAGCAGGCCGTCGAGAAGGCCGCGAGCACGGACGTCGACAAGGTGCGCACCGCCATGATCGGCCAGTCGTTCAAGTCGCCGGACGGCTTCGACATGGTCATGGACGGCAACCACCACCTGCACAAGCCGGTGATGATCGGCGAAATCCGCCCGGACGGTCAGTTCAACGTCGTGTGGAAGACGAAGTCGACCGTGCGCGCCCAGCCGTGGAGCCCGTTCATCGCGGGTAACGAAGGCAAGCCCGACAAGGTCTGATCTTCCTTCCATTCCCTGCGCCGGAGCCGCACCGACGGCTTCCGGCGCATGCAGAGGTTTCGCATGATAACGATAAGACGCTGGACCGCTGCCGCCCTTGTCCTGATCTCTCTGGGCGCTGCGCTGACGATGTCCTCCACGGCCCGTGCGGCCGTCACCAACGACGATCTCGCCGCCCTCGCCGGTGACGATTTCGACGCCAAGGCTCAAGCCATCGATCACCTCGCTGCCGACGGTTCGCCGCAGGCCGCAGCCCTGCTCAAAGCGCTCGCCGACGACACGGCCGCGACCGTGGGCAACAGCATCGCCATTCAGAAGGACGACAAATACGTCGACCCGATCACGGGCGCGCCGGTCAAGGCCGACGACGCCGGATCACTGACGCTCAACAACGTGCTGCGCGCGAAGGTCGCCACCGCCGCGGCCGCCGGTGCGCTGCTCTCGCCGGACCACGACGCGCGCGCGCAAGCCATCGACACGATGCTGCAAAACCCGTCGCCCGCGTTCAAGGCGCTCATCGAGCAAGCCCGCCAGAAGGAGACAGATCCGGCATTGCGCAAGCGTCTCGATCAACTCTGGGCGCAAACGGCACTGCACGACGCCGATCCGAAGAAGCGTCGCGAAGCCATCGACCTGATCGCCGCCGCCGGCGATCCGCAGATGCGCGACCTGCTGCTGCCCATCGTCGCCAAACAGGCTGACGGCACCTACGCCGAGCCGGATGCCACCGTGCGCAGCGCCGCCGACATCGCCCTCACGCAACTGGCGTCGGCACAGCGCCGCAGCGAGTTCTTCGGCACGGTCTTCGCCGGTCTCTCGCTCGGCAGCGTGCTCCTGCTCGCCGCCCTCGGCCTGGCGATCACGTACGGCCTCATCGGCGTGATCAACATGGCGCACGGTGAATTCCTGATGATCGGCGCCTATGCCACCTATGTCGTGCAGACGCTCTTTCAGCGCTTCGCGCCGGGTGCGTTCGATTTCTATCTCGTCGCTGCCGTGCCGACGGCCTTTCTCGTCGCGGCCGTTGTCGGCTTCGTGCTGGAGCGCACCATCATCAAGCATCTGTACGGACGTCCGCTGGAGACGCTGCTCACGACCTTCGGTATCAGCCTGCTGCTGATTCAGGCGGTGCGCACGCTGTTCGGCGCGCAGAACGTCGAAGTCATCAATCCGTCGTGGATGAGCGGCGGCATTGCCGTGCTGCCGAACCTGATGCTGCCGTACAACCGCATCGTGATTCTCGTGTTCGCGCTGGCCGTCGTAGCGATTACGTGGTCGGTGCTCAACCTCACGCGCCTCGGCCTGTTCATTCGCGCCGTGACGCAGAACCGCGCCATGGCCGCCTGCGTGGGCGTGAAGACGGGACGCGTCGACAGCTACGCCTTCGCCTTCGGTGCAGGCATCGCCGGACTGGGCGGTTGCGCACTCTCGCAGATCGGCAACGTCGGCCCCGACCTCGGTCAGAGCTACATCATCGACTCGTTCATGGCCGTGGTGCTCGGCGGCGTGGGTCAGCTTGCCGGGACGATCGTCGGCGCGTTCGGTCTGGGCATCGCCAACAAGCTGCTCGAACCCGTGTGGGGTGCCGTGCTCGCCAAGATCGCCGTGCTGATCCTGATCGTGCTGTTCATCCAGAAGCGCCCGCAGGGCATGTTTGCGCTCAAAGGGCGCAGCGCGGAGGCCTGAATGCAAACGTCGAACTTTCTCCCCGAAGGCATTGCACCGGCGATGTCGCTGGATGTCCCGGCACGCGCGCGGTTGCTGCCCAAACACGTGGCCCCGCTGTTGCTGGCCTTCGTGCTGGCCGTCATGGTGATCGTGCCGGTGTGTGCGCTGGTACTGCCGGCCGCGCATCCGTTGCACCTGTCGGCTTACGCCATGACGCTCGTCGGCAAGATCATGTGCTACGCCATCGCGGCGCTCGCGCTCGATCTGGTGTGGGGCTACTGCGGCATTCTGAGCCTCGGTCACGGCCTGTTCTTCGCGCTGGGCGGTTATGCGATGGGCATGTACCTCATGCGCGGCATCGGCCGTGACGGCGTGTATCACAGCGACCTGCCGGACTTCATGGTGTTTCTCGACTGGAAGGAACTGCCCTGGTACTGGACCGGCACCGAGCATTTCGCGTGGGCGATGTTTCTCGTCGTCGCGCTGCCCGGCGTGGTCGCATGGCTCTTCGGCTATCTGGCGTTCCGCTCGCGTGTGAAGGGCGTCTATCTGTCGATTATCACGCAGGCGCTCACCTTTGCAGCCATGTTGCTGTTCTATCGCAACGAAACCGGCTTCGGCGGCAACAACGGCTTTACGGATTTCAAGCGCATTCTGGGCTACTCGATCACCTCGGCGAACACGCGCACCGTGCTGTTTCTGGTGACGTTCGCGGTGCTGGTCGGTGCGTTCCTGCTGTGCCGCGCGCTGGTCGTGTCGAAGTTCGGCCGTGTCGTGACCGCCATTCGCGACGGCGAATCGCGCGCCATGTTCCTCGGCTACCGGCCGCTGAGCTACAAGCTGTTCGTGTGGACGCTGTCCGCCATGCTGTGCGGCATTGCCGGTGCGCTGTACGTGCCGCAGGTCGGCATCATCAATCCGAGCGAGATGGCGCCGGTCAACTCCATCGAAATGGCGATCTGGGTCGCCATCGGCGGACGCGGCTCGCTCATCGGTGCGATTGCTGGCGCGTTCATCGTCAACGGCGCAAAGAGCTTCTTCACCGCGTACTTCGCCGAATACTGGCTGTTCTTCCTCGGTGCGATGTTCGTGCTGGTGCCGCTGTTGCTGCCGCAGGGGGTGATGGGACTCGTCTCGCAACTCACGCGTAAGCGCACGCAGCACGCGCCGGCTGCCGCCGAAGGCGACGTGCCCCATCCCGTTTCCGGAGACCGCGCATGAGACCCGACTACGACATTCGCTGGCAGGAGGCCGATGCGCCGGATGCCTCCGTGACCGTCAGCGGCGACGCCACCGGCATGTCGCACCTCGTGGTGCCGGGTGAGATCGATACGTCGCACGGCCTCATCCTCTACCTTGAGAACATTTCCGTATCGTTCGACGGCTTTCGCGCGCTGAACGATCTCTCGCTGTCGATCAAGACCGACGAACTGCGCTGCATCATCGGTCCGAACGGTGCGGGCAAGACGACGATGATGGACGTGATCACCGGCAAGGCGCGTCCCGACTCGGGTCGTGCCTTCCTCGGGCAGACGCTCGACCTCTCGCGACTGGACGAACCCGCCATCGCGCAGGCCGGCGTCGGTCGCAAGTTCCAGAAGCCGACGGTGTTCGAGCATCACAGTGTCTGGGAAAACCTTGAACTCGCCTGCGCCGGCGACAAGCGCTGGTTCCACGCGTTGTGGGCGATGCTCACCCCGTTGATGCGACGCCGTATCGAAGAAGTCCTCGCGCTCACGCATCTCGAACATCAGGCGCATGTGCGCGCCGGTCAGTTGTCGCACGGTCAGAAGCAGCGGCTGGAGATCGGCATGTTGCTGATGCAGCAGCCTCAGTTGCTGTTGCTCGACGAACCGGCAGCCGGGATGACCGACGAGGAAACGGCGCAGTTGGCCGAGTTGCTGAACCGTCTGCGCGGCCACTGCTCGATGATGGTGGTCGAGCACGACATGGCGTTCGTCGCGGCGCTCGCGGGCGAGACAGGTCTCGTCACGGTGATGGCCGAAGGCCGGGTGCTCGCCGAAGGCACGCTCGACGCGGTGCAACGCGACGAGCGCGTGATCGAATCGTATCTGGGACGCTGACCATGCTGGAAATTCACGCACTCAATCAGTACTACAGCGGCAGTCACATCCTGCGCAACGTGGAATTCACGGTGCCCGACGCACAACTCACCGTGCTGCTCGGGCGCAACGGCGTGGGTAAGACCACGCTGCTCAAATGCCTCATGGGCGTGGTGCCGGTGAAGTCGGGAAGCATCGCGTGGCGCGGCAAGACGCTCACGTCCTCGCCTTCCTATGCCCGTGTGTCGAGCGGGCTGGCGTACGTGCCGCAGGGGCGCGAGATCTTCCCGCGCCTCACCGTCGAGGAGAATCTGTTGATCGGCGCGGCCAGCCGTCCGTCCCGTGAAGCCAAACGCGGCGTGCCGAACGACATCTATGAACTGTTCCCGGTGTTGCGCGACATGAAGCAGCGACGCGGTGGCGATCTGTCCGGTGGGCAACAGCAGCAACTCGCCATCGGACGCGCGCTCATGAGCGATCCGCAACTGCTGATTCTCGACGAACCGACGGAAGGCATTCAGCCGTCGATCATCAAGGACATCGGACGCACGCTGCGACGCCTCGTGGATGAGCGCGGCATGACGGTGCTGCTCGTCGAGCAGTATTACGACTTCGCGCTCGAACTCGCGGATCACTACCGCGTGATGAGTCGCGGGGCCATCGTCGCGAGCGGTCTGGGCAAGGATATGGAGGCCGACGGTGTGCGGCACATGGTGGCGGTGTAACGACGCGTCGACGCATCCAACGCCGAACGGGATGTCGCGATGTCGCGGCGCGTGATAGATTCGCGCCATTCGTCGCGATATTCCGTTAACCCGCGAGCGGTGTTGCGTGCCGTGTTGTTCGCACCCGCGATTCGGTATTCGCTCACCGTCCACCGGCACGCCCGCGCTTGCGCAAGTTTCCGTCTCTCATGAATCATCCAGACGTTCCCACCGCTGTGCCGTCAACCTCTGCGCCGACATCGGCGTCGGCGGCACCCGCGACATCATCCGCGGGCTGGCATGCCGAACTCACACTCGGCTTCGTGCGTCAGCAGGCGCGCACCGTGCTTGCAACGCGTCGGCACAAGGGCCCGCTCGTCGTTCAGAAGTCGCTTCACCCGGAAGGCCCGGGCATCTGCCATGCCGTCGTCGTGCATCCGCCCGGCGGCATTGCGGGGGGCGATGCGCTGTCCATCGACATCGACGTGGGCGACGGCGCGCACGCCGTGCTGACGACGCCGGGCGCGACCAAGTGGTACAAGTCGCAAGGGCGCTTCGGCACGCAGGACATCAAGCTCGCCGTGCGCGACGGCGCGAAGCTCGACTGGCTGCCGCTGGAGAACATCGTGTTCGAGCATGCCGATGCGCGCCAGACGATCACCGTGCGACTCGGCGAGCACGCCACGGCGATCGGCTGGGACGCGACGCTCCTCGGTCGTCAGGCCGCTGGCGAGCAATGGACGCAGGGCCGCTGGCGCTCGAACTTCGAATTGCGCGACGCGCAGGACCGTCTGCTGTGGGCCGAGCAGGCGGTGCTCGGCGCGGACGACGCCCAGCGCACCGGCGCGACCGGCCTCGCGGGCTTCCCCGTCTTCGCAGCACTGTGGGCTGTGGGTCCGGCATGCACGCGTGAGTTGGCCGAGTCGCTGGCCGAAGGACTGCCGTTCGACGACGGGATTCGCGCGGGCATCACCTGTTTGCCGGGCAACGTGCTGGTGCTGCGCGTGCTCAGTCACGACATGGAGACAGCCCGCCGGTTGCTCATCGCCCATTGGCTCAAGCTCCGCCCGCTCGTGCACGGCGCCCCCGCCGAGCCGCTGCGGATCTGGTCAACGTAGGCAGACCAGTAAGCTTTGCAACACTACGTCTGCGTTATCGACCGCCGCTCAGCCCTCGTCTGCGCAGGCACGTCAGATAACGCCAAGGTGATTTTTCAGAATATTCGCTAGTACGGGGGCAAATGCGTCGAGCCGCCCCTCTGTGGGCGTCGACAACTCATCTACCATCGCGAGGATGATGTCGTCATCCTCCACGAGAAGGTCTGCCGGCGCTGCGCCGTAGTCCGCCCAAATGAGTGCTTCCACGAGACGCTTCCGCTTTTCTATGAGCGCCCGGTTCTTTGCCTCGGTGTCGCCCAGATTCAGGACGTCAATCGCCTTGGGGGTTCAAGGAGGTGTTTGCGACCGCCGGCCATTGTAAGCGCCTACGGCAGCCCGGAATCGCTATGCGTCAGCGCCCCTCGTCAATGGGTAATGCAACAAAGGGCGAACCACGTCCGCCCTTTGCCGTTACTCTGTCACCCCCTCATTGACGCACCGACCTGAATGCCCGGCGCAGATCCTGCGTCAGCGTTTCCGGCTGCTCCCATGCCGCGAAGTGACCGCCCTTGGCCGGACGGCTGTAGTCAATCAGGTTGGGGAACGCCTTTCTGACCCAGCTTTCGGGGGCTTGATAAAGCTCGTCCGGGAACGCGCTGACCGCAACCGGGATCTTGATGCCCTTCGGCGCGAAGAACGCCAGCTTGTTCTCCCAATACAACCGCGCCGACGACACCGCCGTGTTGGTGAGCCAGTACAACGTGATGTTGTCCAGCACGTCGTCGCGCGTCAGCCCTTCCGGTTTGCCGTCGAACACGCGGGCAATCAGCGCGTAGCTGCGGGCGTCGTGGTCGAGCATCCACCCCGCCAGACCGATCGGGGAATCTTCGATGCCGTAGAGCGTCTGCGGACGCGCGCTCATCTCCTGCGCATAGGCCAGCCCGTGCGAATAGAAGAAGTCGAGTTGCTCGTACGCGCGCTTTTCGTCCGCCGATAAGCCGGCGGGGGGCGGTTGATGCGCATCGAGCGACTTCTGAATCTCGTCAGGCACGGCACCCGGCATGTTCGTATGGATCGCGAGCAACGCCGCAGGCGCCTGCACCGCCATCTGCTCGGTCACGGCATCGCCCCAGTCGCCGCCCTGCGCGACAAAGTGCTGATAGCCGAGTCGACGCATCAGCTCCGTCCATGCACGCGCAATGTGCGCCGGGTCCCAGCCGAGTTCGGTCGGTTTGCCCGAAAAACCATAGCCCGGCAACGACGGGATGACGACGTCGAAGGCATCGTCCGCCTGAGCGCCATGCGCTGTCGGGTTGGTCAGCGGATCGATGATCTTCAGTTGCTCGATGACCGACCCCGGCCAGCCATGCGTCACGATGATCGGCAAGGCGTTCCTGTTTTTCGAGCGTACGTGGATGAAGTGGATGTCGACGCCGTCGATGGTCGTCACGAACTGCGGCAGCGCATTGAGCTTCGCTTCCACGCGACGCCAGTCGTAGTCCTTCGCCCAGTACTGCGCCAGCCGCTGCATCGTGGCCAGTTGAACACCCTGCGAGCCGTCGTTCACCAGTTCGCGGCTGGGCCATCGGGTAGCGGCGATACGCTGACGCAGATCCTTCAACGCCTGGTCCGAGGCGTGGTAGTGAAACGGCCGAATCGAGGTGTCGACGGCTTGCGTCGATGCGCTCGCCGTTGCTGTCTCGCCGGCCGCTTGTGTCGCCGGTTGAGCGGCCGCAGCCGCAACAGACGTGACCAAGCCGATGGACAGCACGGTCGCGGAAACCGCCATCAGGCGGGCCGCACGAAGGTAGCGCCTAGAGCGCATGGCGCGCGAGCGCTTTGCGGATGGCATGTCGATGTCTCCGGAAGTCAGGTCATCCGACGAGGTTCAGCTCGACGTCGATGTTGTTGCGGGTCGCCTTGGAATACGGGCAAGTCTGGTGTGCCGCGTCGATGAGCGAACGGGCGACATCGCGCTCAATCCCCGGCAGGCTGACGTTCAGACGCGCCTGAAGGAAGTACGCGCCATCGGCGTTCGCGAGATCGACCTCCGCGTCGACGGCGGTATCGGCAGGCAACTGGATCTTCAGCTTGGCCGCCGCCAGCCCCATCGCGCCGATGAAGCACGCAGACCAGCCCGCAGCAAAGAGTTGCTCGGGGTTCGTGCCCGCGCCCGAAGCGCCGGGGGCGGACAGCTTGATGTCGAGCTTGCTGTCGGAACTGCGGGCCCAGCCGTCGCGGCCGCCAGTGGTGTGGGTCTTGCCGGTATAGAGCACTTTGCTTGCCATGATGATTTCCTCTTGAGTTTCGTCGGTGGACGCTTTTTTAATTCGTATCCGATTCAATCGGATGCGATGCATATTGCAGCAACGAATTCCAAAAGTCAACGCATTCCGATTAAATCGGATACGATGCATATCGTGAATCGACTAATCCGCCCCGACCGACATGAGTAAATCGAAGACTCCCGAGCCCGCGCTGCCTCAGCTTTCCGACTTCCTGTGCTTCGCGGTGTATTCGGCCAACCTGGCCTTCGGCCGTGCCTACAAGCCCCTGCTCGAAGACCTTGGCGTGACCTATACGCAGTGGATTGCGATCGTGGCGCTCTGGGAACACGACGGTATTTCCGTGAAGCAGTTGGGGGAAAAGCTGTTCCTCGAATCGAACACGCTCACGCCCATCCTGAAAAAGCTCGAAGAACTGGGTTATTTGCGCCGGCAGCGCGATGCCGCCGACGAACGGCAAGTCATCGTCAGCCTGACGGACGCCGGCAGACAGCTACGCGAGAAGGGTGGGCAGCGTGATCTGGTCGCCGCGACCGGACTGGATCCGGAGGAATTCGACCGCACGCAAAAGGCCATCGTGAAAATGCGCGACAGCCTGCTCAAGCACACCGGGCAGGATTGATCGCTCCGAGGTGAAGCGACCTGTACTCCGGCGACGAGCCGTTTCAACAGGCCCGACGAAGGGCCCGCTGACGAGTGGCGTACCTCGTGTACGCCTCAATGCACGCATCGACACGACCGCAACGCACGTGCCGATGCCTGCCGTTCACGCTGACAATGCGCCGAGCACGTCCTGTGCGGTAACGATATCCGCGTTGCGCGCCAGCACCTTGTCCAGCAGCACCCGCTCGACTTCGCTGTCGGGGTCCGGGCAGCAGTCACGCGCAATCATCACGCGGTAATCGAGATCGAACGCCTGGCGCGTCGTAGACAGCACCACGCCGCTCGTCGTTACACCGGCAAGCACGAGCGTATCGACGTTGGCCGAGCGCAGCAGCGTCTGCATGTCGGTGCCGCTGAATGCGCCGATACGATGCTTGATCACGACGGCTTCGCCGGCTTGCGGTGCGAGATCGTCGTGAATCGCCGTGTCCGGCTGATCGAGCAGCAGAACGCCGTTCGCCTTGATCCCCGAGAAGATGCGATTGCGCTCGCTGACTTCGGGATGACCGGCGCGGAACCCGACCTGGACATACACCACCGTCATCTTCGCGGCACGGGCCGCGCTAAGCAGTTGCGCGGTCTTGCCGAGAATCCCGGCGTGACGTTCCGGCGCGACGTTGTGTTGCAGGATGAACGGCTGATAGTCCATCACGAGCAACGCAGACTTGGTGGGGTCGAGGTGTAGCTGGGCTGACATCGTCATATCTCCGGCGAGGCATGCAGTAGGGAAAGCGATCCGATCGCAACGCCGCCACTGTCAGCTTCCGCTCTCTCGCCGTCAAGTCACCGCGCCGATCCCTGTGAGACGTCGCGCTGACACCCGGCGCCTCGCGCGCGCTCTCTCTCGCCCCGTCTCTCCCCCCTCACGCCTCCCCTCGCCCACCTCTCCACCATCACGCACCATTACGGTGATATCCGTGACCAGAGCGCGCGTGGGCCCTCACGTTTACGCACCAACTTCGGGCAACGCGCCTTTGCGCGCCAGCCCGCGCCGATGTCGCGCTTCGTTGGCCGATGCGCCTCTTCGCCTTGTGCCGTAAGCCTGCACGCGATTTGACGATCCCGGGCACGATTCCTGCTACCTCACTGTATCGACCGGTCAGACCAGATGAGCCGGCCGCCGGAACACTCCTGTTACCGGAATGCTTCGCCCCCGCCCCACGAGGTTGCCGACATGCTGCCGTTCATCCGCTCCACCACCGCTCACGACACCATCGCCGCCACGCTCGGCGCGCGCGCCCGTGCCCGCCGTCTCTTCGCCACGCTGATGCTGAGCGTGAGCGCCATCGCCGCGTTCGCGGTGGTCATGCCGCGCGCCGCGCACGCCGACGGCCTCGACGACATCGTCAAGCGCGGCACCCTGCGTGTGGCCGTGCCCCAGGACTTCCCGCCGTTCGGCTCGATCGGCGCCGACATGAAGCCGGTCGGCTACGACATCGACACCGCCGCGCTGCTCGCCAAGGGCATGGGCGTGAAGCTCGAACTCGTGCCGGTGACCAGCGCCAACCGCATTCCGTACCTCACGACGAACAAGGCCGATCTCGTGATCTCCAGCCTCGGCAAGAACGCCGAGCGCGAGAAGGTCATCGACTTCTCCGACGCCTACGCCCCGTTCTATAACGGCGTGTTCGGTCCGAAGGACCTCGCCGTGGCCAAGCCCGCCGACCTGTCGGGCAAGACCATCGGCGTGACGCGCGGCGCCGTGGAAGACCTCGAACTCTCGAAGGTCGCCCCGGCTGACGTCACCATCAAGCGCTTCGAAGACAACAACGGCACCATCTCGGCGTTCCTGTCGGGTCAGGTGCAGCTCGTTGCGACGGGCAACGTCGTGGCCGCCGCCATCGTCGCGAAGCATCCGCCCAAGCTGCCCGAGCCGAAGTTCCTCATCAAGAACTCGCCCTGCTTCGTCGGCCTGAACAAGAACGAGCCGCGTCTGCTCGCCAAGGTCAACGCGATCATCGCCGCCTCGAAGAAAGACGGCTCGCTGGGCAAGGTCTCGCAGAAGTGGCTCGGCATGCCGCTGCCGGCCGACCTTTGATCGTCCGCAGACACGCATGACTCCCCGAGGCGCAAGAAACGCTTAAGCGTCACGCCTCGCTGGCCGCCCACGTGCTTCCCTCCATGTCCGCTTCATGCATTACGTCCTAGACTTTGCCGATCTGCGGCAATACTTCATGCTCTTCGTGCGCGGCGCTGCGCTGACGATCGTGCTCACGGCCATCGCCACGGTCATCGGCGTGATCATCGGTGCGCTGTGCGCCGTCGCCCGCGAGGAAGGATCGAACTGGTCCAGACTCTTTGCGGGCGCCTACGTCGAACTCATTCGCAACACGCCGTTCATCGTTCAGCTTTTCTTCATCTTCTTCGGTCTGCCCAGTCTGGGCATTCGCATCGACGAGACGACCGCCGCCATCATCGCCATGAGTCTGAACCTCGGCGCCTATGCCACCGAGATCATCCGCGCCGGCATGCGGGCGGTGCCGCGCGGACTCTCGGAAGCCGGGCTGTCGCTCGCCATGACGCGAGGGCAGATTCTGCGTCACGTGATCCTTCCGCAAGCGTTCGCCAAGGTCTTCCCGGCGCTCGCAAGCCAGATCGTCATCGTGATGCTCGGCTCGGCAGTCGTGTCGCAAATCTCCGTGCCGGATCTGTCGTATGCCGCGAACTTCGTGCAGTCGCGCACGTTCCGCGCCTTCGAGAGCTATCTGATCGTCACCGCGCTCTATCTCGTGCTCGCCATCGCGCTGCGTCGCGTGCTCATGCGCTGCGCCAGACGCCTGTTCCGCGGCATGGTCAAGGTCAAGGGAGGTGCGCGATGATCGAATTCTCGTTGTGGGACATGCTGCGCGGTCTGATGCTCGCCGGACGCTGGACGCTCGCCCTCTCGGCCATCGCTTTCGTGTGCGGCGGACTGGTCGCGCTGTTGCTGCTGGTCATTCGTGTCGGGCGCGTGCAGTGGGCCGCGCGCGCCGTGGCGCTGTATATCGAAGTGTTTCAGGGCACGCCGCTGCTCATGCAACTGTTTCTCGTGTTCTTCGGGCTACCGTTGCTCGGCCTGGAGGTGTCGCCGTGGGTGGCCGCCGCCGCGTGTCTCACGCTCTACACGAGCGCCTATCTGACGGAAATCTGGCGCGGCTGCGTCGACGCCATCCCGCACGGTCAGTGGGAAGCCTCGTCGAGCCTCGCCATGCGCTATGGCGAGCAGTTGCGTCACGTGATCCTGCCGCAGGCGCTGCGCATCGCCATCGCGCCGACGGTCGGCTTCTCGGTGCAGGTCGTCAAGAGCACGGCGCTCGCGTCGATCATCGGCTTCGACGAACTCACCAAGACCGGCACCATGCTTACCAACGCGACGTTCCAGCCGTTCACCGTGTACGGCCTCGTCGCACTGCTCTACTTCGCTGCCTGCTACCCGCTGTCGCTGTGGGCGCGTCATCTCGAAAGGAAACTCCATGTCGCTGATTAAAGTCAGGGGAATGCAAAAGCGCTTCGGCGAAAACCCCGTGCTGCGAGGCATCGACATGGAAGTCGAGCGCGGTCAGGTCGTGTCGATCATCGGTAAAAGCGGCTCGGGCAAGAGCACGTTGCTGCGCACGCTCAATGGCCTGGAGAGCTTCGATGCCGGCAGCGTCGACGTCGACGGCGTACTCGTCGGCGCACGCGACACCGATCTGCGCGCCCTGCGCCTGAAGGTCGGCATGGTGTTCCAGCAATACAACCTGTTCCCGCATCTGACGGCGGGCGAGAACGTGATGCTCGCGCAGAAGGTCGTCAAGAAGACGTCGAAAGCCGAGGCGCGCGAAGTGGCCCGCACCATGCTGGCGAAGGTCGGGCTGGCCGACAAGTTCGACAGCTACCCGTCGCAACTCTCCGGCGGTCAGCAGCAGCGCGTGGCGATTGCCCGTTCGCTCGCCATGCACCCGGCGGTGCTGCTGTGCGACGAAATCACTTCGGCGCTCGATCCGGAACTGGTCGCGGAAGTGCTCAAGGTGCTCGAAGACCTGGCTGCGGAAGGTATGACGCTGATTCTCGTCACGCATGAGATGCGCTTTGCCCGTCACGTCTCGGACCGCGTGGTGTTCATGCATCAGGGGAAGATCTGGGAATCCGGCGATCCGGAACAGCTCTTCACGCAGCCCGCCACGCAGGAATTGCAGCGGTTCATCTCTCAATGATTTCGCGGTGAAACCGGGGCACGTCGTCGCGGTTTCCACGACGCACGCCCCGTCGCGACGCCGCAGATTTCGCACGGTTTTGGTGCGCGACACGGCGACGGTAAAACCCAGTGGCGCGGCGTTGGACTCGTGCTTATGATGTGCGGCAACGACGCCCGTCCCCTGAACCCTTCGCATTGAAATTCACCTCGCACGATGAAGCTCACGCCACGCGAAAAAGACAAGCTGCTCATTTTCACCGCTGCCCTGCTCGCCGAACGGCGGCGTGCCCGCGGCCTGAAACTGAACTACCCCGAGGCCGTGGCGTTTATCAGCGCCGCTCTCATGGAGGCCGCGCGCGACGGACGCACCGTCGCCGACCTCATGCATTACGGCACGACGCTGCTCACCCGTGACGACGTCATGGAAGGCGTGCCCGAGATGATTCCGGACATTCAGGTGGAAGCCACCTTCCCGGACGGCACCAAGCTCGTCACAGTGCATCACCCGATTCCCTGAGCGTCACGGACACCTCGGTGTCGTCAGCCAGGCGCTGCATGACACAGAACGTCGCCGTGACCCGATTGTTTTGTCCTCGATAACCATTCTTTTAGGACGTCCCCCCATGCCCCGCCCCGACCACCTGCACGACGTGAGCGAAACGACCTCCGTCACTCCCAACGGCGCACGTCGCCTCGCTCGCGTCGCGACCGGCCTCGCGCTGCTCGCGACGTCCGGCGTCGCGCTCGCCCACCCGGGGCATCCGGGCCACGACGCCGCAAGCAGCTTCGCCGCAGGCTTCCTGCATCCGCTGACCGGCGCCGATCACCTGTGCGCGATGATCGTGGTCGGGCTGTGGAGTTCGCTGACGTCCAAACGCGTGTGGGCTGCACCGCTCGCCTTCGTCGCGATGCTCGCCGCAGGCGGCCTGCTCGGCATGATGCACTGGTTCTCCCTGCCGCTGGTCGAGCCGATGATCGCCGTCTCGCTGCTCGTGCTCGGTCTGATGCTGGCCACGCGCGCACAACTGCCCGGTTGGGCCGGCGCCGCCATCGTCGGTGCGTTCGCGATCTTCCACGGCTTCGCGCACGGCGCGGAGTTGCCTGATGAAGCGAGCGCCATGCACTACATGGCCGGCTTCCTGGTCGCGACCGGCATGCTGCATTGCATCGGCATCGCCGCGGGCGTGGCACTGCGCAACCGCACGGTATGGCTGCCGCGTCTGCTCGGCGCGGGCGTGCTCGCCTACGGCGCGACGCTGCTCGTCGCGGCGACCTGATCGAGACACCCGAACATTTTCCGCAGACGGAGACGCCCCATGATTCCCGGAGAACTGCTGCCTGCCGATGGCGAAATCACGCTGAACGAGGGTCGTCCGACCCTCAGCGTGACGGTTGCCAACACCGGCGACCGTCCGATCCAGATCGGCTCGCACTTCCACTTCTTTGAGGTCAACGACGCCCTGCAATTCGACCGTGACGCCACGCGTGGCTTTCGCCTGAATATCGCCGCCGGGACGGCGGTGCGCTTTGAGCCGGGGCAACAACGAACGGTCGAACTGGTGGCGCTGGCGGGCGATCGCCGCGTCTACGGCTTTGCGGGTCGCGTCATGGGGGCGCTATGAAGATTTCTCGCCGCGCGTATGCGGAGATGTTCGGCCCGACGACGGGCGACCGGCTGCGTCTGGCCGATACGGAACTCATCATCGAGATCGAACGCGATTACACGATCTACGGCGAAGAGGTGAAGTTCGGCGGCGGCAAGGTGATCCGTGACGGCATGGGGCAGTCGCAGCGCACCCGCGCCGACGTGGTCGATACCGTCATCACCAACGCCGTCATCATCGATCACTGGGGCATCGTCAAGGCCGACATCGGCCTGAAGGACGGCCGCATCTGGGGGATCGGCAAGGCGGGCAATCCCGACATCCAGCCGGGCGTGACGATTCCGCTGGGCGGGGCGACGGAGGTCATTGCCGGTGAAGGCATGATCGTCACGGCCGGCGGTATCGATTCGCACATCCACTTCATCTGTCCGCAGCAGATCGAAGAGGCGCTGTCGTCCGGCGTGACGACGCTGCTCGGCGGCGGCACCGGCCCCGCGACCGGCACCAACGCGACCACCTGCACGCCGGGGCCGTGGCATATGGAGCGCATGCTCCAGGCCGCCGACGGCTGGCCGATCAACCTCGGCTTCCTCGGCAAGGGCAACGTAAGTCAGCCCGAGCCGTTGATGGAGCAGATCGAAGCCGGCGCCATCGGCCTGAAGCTTCACGAGGACTGGGGCTCCACGCCTGCCGCCATCGACGCCTGCCTGTCCGTGGCCGACGCCACCGATACGCAGGTCGCCATTCACACCGACACGCTCAACGAAGGCGGCTTCGTCGAAGCCACCGTCGCGGCGATCAAGGGTCGCACGATTCACACGTATCACACCGAAGGCGCCGGCGGCGGTCACGCTCCGGACATCCTGAAGGTATGCGGCGAGGCGAACGTGCTGCCGTCGTCGACCAATCCGACCCGCCCGTACACCATCAACACGCTCGACGAACACCTCGACATGCTGATGGTCTGCCATCACCTCGATCCGGCCATTGCGGAGGACATCGCGTTTGCCGAATCGCGCATCCGTCGCGAGACGATTGCGGCGGAAGACATCCTCCACGACCTCGGCGCGCTGTCGATGATCTCCTCGGACTCGCAGGCAATGGGGCGTGTGGGCGAAGTTGTCATGCGCACGTGGCAGACGGCGCACAAGATGAAGGTGCAACGCGGCGCGCTCGGGACAGACTCGTCGCAATCGGACAACTTCCGCGTCAAGCGCTACGTGGCGAAGTACACGATCAACCCGGCGATCACGCACGGCATGGCGCATGAGATCGGGTCCGTCGAAGTGGGCAAGTGGGCGGATCTGGTGCTGTGGGAGCCGGCGTTCTTCGGCGTGAAGCCGTCGCTGATTCTCAAGGGCGGCATGATCACGACGGCGCTGATGGGTGACCCGAACGCGTCGATCCCGACGCCGCAGCCGGTGCATTACCGCGAGATGTTCGGGGCACGGGCCGGGGCCATGGCACGCACCTCGCTGACGTTCGTGTCGCAAGCGGCGTACGATGGCGACGTGGCGGGCCGTTTCGGGCTGTCCAAGCGCATCGTGCCGGTGCGCAATATCCGGCAGGTGACCAAGGCCAACATGATCAACAACGACTGGCTGCCGCAGATCAGCGTCGACCCCGAGACCTATCAGGTCATCGCGGACGGCCAACTGCTGACGTGCGAGCCGGCGACCGTGCTGCCGATGGCACAACGTTATTTCCTTTTCTGACCCATGCCGCAAGATTCCGCATCGCCCGCCCCGGCGGACAACCCCTCGTCGTCGACGCTGCGTCGCGTTGAAAAGCGCTTCGAAGCGGGACGCATCGCCGCACCGCTCGCGCGTCGCGCCCCGGCGCTCGTGCTGCCGTTCGACGCGCGCAGCAAAAGCCGTCTGCGGGCGACGCTGGAAACCGGTGAGGACGTCGCCTTGTTCCTGCCGCGCGGCACGGTGCTGCGGGGTGGCGACATGCTGGTCGCTGACGACGGTGGCTTCATCCGCGTGGAGGCCGCGCCCGAGACCGTGCTGCTCGTGACGGCATCGACTGCGCTCGCGCTCACGCGTGCGGCGTATCACCTCGGTAATCGTCATACGCCTGTCGAAGTCGGTGACGGTTATCTCAAGCTCGAATACGACCCGGTGCTGCGCGACATGCTGCTGCGGCTGGACGTCGACGTGGCGGAAGCGTTGATGCCGTTCGAGCCGGAAGCTGGCGCTTATGGCGGCGGTCACAAGCATGGGCATGATGCGACGTTCGCCGAGGACTTCGCGCTCGCACAGCAAGTGTTTCATGAGCATCACGGGCATTCGCATGACCATGGACATGACCACGATCATGGGCATGTGCACGGCCCGGGCTGCGGTCACGATCACGCGCATGGACACTCGCACGACCACGATCACGGACATGTGCACAGCCCAGGCTGCGGCCACGATCATGCGCATGGACATTCGCACGACCATGACCACGGGCATGTGCACGGCCCTGACTGCGGTCATGCCCATGACGTGAAAGTCGCTGCGACAGACGCAAGCCCTGCCTCTCCTACTGTGAGTCCGACCGATGACGGCAAGTCTGGCCAGTCCTCTCACTGAGCCGGTTGCAGCGGCGTCGTTGCAATCGCTCGCGGCGCTGCTGCATCTCGCGTCGCCTGCGCTGCCCATCGGTGCCTTCAGCTATTCGCAAGGCCTCGAAGCCGCGGTCGAGCACGGCATCATCCACGACGCGCCCAGTGCCGAGCGATGGATCGCGAGTCAGCTCGACGGTGTGTTCACGACGGGTGAGCTGGCGCTGCTCGCACGGCAGTGGCGTCATTGGCAAGCGCGGGATAGGGCTGCCCTGAAGCACGTCAACGACTGGTTGCTCGCGACCCGCGAAGCGGCCGAACTCCGTGCGGAGACGGAACAGATGGGCTGGTCACTCACGCAACTCGCCGTGTCGCTCGAATGGGGCGACGCGGAGCAGCGCGCATACCTGTCGTCGATCAAGCCGATTGCCCTGCCGACGGCATTCGCGTTCGCCGCGCTCACGCACGGTGCCGCGCTGCCGGACACGCTCGTCGCCTATGCGTTCAGTTGGCTCGAGAATCAGGTTGCCGGTGCGCTCAAGGCTGTCCCGCTCGGACAGCTTGCGGCGCAACGCGTGATCGTCGCGCTGCGTGCGCGCGTGGTCGAAGCCGCGCATCGGGCAGCGTCGCTGCCAGACGACCGGATCAATACGTTTTCCCCGGCGCTCGCCATTCTTGCGTCGCGTCACGAGACGCAGTACTCACGGCTTTTCCGCTCGTAGTCACGCTTGCCTGACGCGGAGCATCGCGTCCTTCGCTGTCGTTCCACTTCGTCATATTTCGTCTCATCTAGCCCCATTTCGCAATTTCACCGCCACCACGACATTCGCCATGACGACAACTGCCAACGCCCGTCGTACCAAGAAGAATCCGCCGCTGCGTGTCGGCATCGGAGGCCCCGTCGGCTCCGGCAAGACCACACTGACCGAGATGCTCTGCAAGGCCATGCGCGAGCGTTACGATCTCGTCGTCATCACCAACGACATCTACACGAAAGAAGACCAGCGCCTGCTCACGGTCGCGGGTGCGCTGGAACCCGAACGCATTCTCGGCGTCGAGACGGGCGGTTGTCCGCACACGGCGATTCGTGAAGATGCATCGATCAACCTCGAAGCCGTCGAACGCATGCTCGATCGTTTTCCGGATGCCGACGTCGTCTTCATCGAGTCCGGTGGCGACAATCTCGCGGCAACGTTCAGCCCCGAGTTGTCGGACCTCACCATCTACGTGATCGATGTCGCCGGTGGGGAGAAGATTCCGCGCAAGGGCGGCCCGGGCATCACCAAGTCTGATCTGCTGGTGATCAACAAGACCGATCTCGCCCCATACGTCGGCGCGTCGCTCGACATCATGCGCTCCGACACGCAGAAGATGCGGGGAATGCGTCCGTTCGTGATGGGGAACATGAAGGAAGGCAAAGGCCTTCAGGAGATCATCAGCTTTATCGAAGCGCGAGGGATGCTCGCGTGAAGGGATGCGGGGGCCGCCGGGTAACACTCAGTTAGTCGTTAAATGGATAGTCCCTGGGAGGCCAGGGACGATTCACGTTATGTAATGACAGGATGGTCACGGCATTCTCCTTTAGACGGTAGACCATCCTGTAACGCCTGTGCGGCAACAACGTTCGGTCGTTACCAGTTCGGTGAAGACGCCCCATTGAGGGAAACACCCGAAGATTCCTAAGTGCGCGTTCTATAGCATCATTCAAGTTTGCAGCCGCGCGTGGACTGGCATTCAATAGTTGATTCCAGATAATGGAACGTTCGCGCAGCGCATAGTCTGACCAACGAATCGTCACCGTCACAGCGTATCCAACAGCCTCCGGCTATATTCGGCAAACTGGGCACTGACAATCTCATCCGGCACCACCCGTCCGGCCTCCAGATCTCTCAGCCCCATCAGCACCGCAAAAAATTCTTCGACATCGATCTCGTCGGGATCGTGGGGTGTCTCGAAGTATTCGGGATTGAGATCGACGGAGCATCCGGTTTTGACAACCTCGCTCGGTAACTTGCGGCCTGCGGCGACATCCGCAAGTCCACGAATCGTCGCGTCGTAAAGCATCTGCGCTTCGCGGCGGATATGGGCTTCTTCTTCAGCGCTGAGCGGGTAAAGCTCAGGCACGGGGATCGGGGCGAACACCGGCTGGCGGCGCACGAATGAATCGGCGTTCTGCTGATCGACAATCTGCATCGTGATTCCTGACTAGGATTTGGGCGGGGGGCCACTCACACGAGTGTTGCCAAATTAATCGTCAGGGATGGGCGAGTCAATCGGGTCGGGAGATTTCTCGGGCGATTCCTATGCGAATCGCCCAATTTTCCAATGACTGGTTCGGACAGTCGGATCGACTACCGATATTTCAACGCTGCGCGACCGAGAACCCGTGTTCGCGCAGCAGTTGCAGCACGCCATGCGGGCCGCCGAGATGCAATGTGCCGATCGCGACGAATACCGGCTTGCCCGGGTCCGCCAGGAACAGCATGCGTGCGAGAAAACGCCGGTTGCGCGAATAGAGAATGCGCTCGTCGATGGCGTCGGCCAGTGCCACGTTGCGTCGCACCTGCGCCGCCTTGCTCTGCGACCAGTCGAACACCAGCTCGGCATCCCCCGCCCGCCACAGCCGATGCAACTCCTCGACCTGCGCCGTCGCCGTCTTCGGGGTGAGCACCAACTCCTGAGCCAGCAACTCGTTTTGCTGCGGCCCGGTCAGACCGGTGAAGGCATCCATCTGCTCGGCGAGCGATTCGAGACCGACGATCCGGCCGCGATAGATGTTCTCCAACTGGTTTTCCGTGCCGTACTCGGTCTGCAAATCGGCGCCCATCGAGTCCAGCGTCTCGACGAGCAGCGCCGCCAGCCACGGCCGCATGTGACGAATCTCGGCGAGCATGGGCGGATTGCCCTTGAGCCGGTCGCGCAACTTGCGCCATAACGGCGCAGGAATCAACCGAGGCAGACAGGCCCGCGTACACATGCCGTATTTCTGCACGTCGTCCTGCGACATCGTCAGATCGTCGGGCGAGAGCTCGAACGCCACCACCTTCGACACGCGCAGCGCATCGACCACGACTTTGCGGAACGGGTAGTCGTCGGGCTTGCCGACGTGCAGGGTGCCCATCACGTAGATGGTCATGTCGCCCTTGCGGGCTTCATAGAACGGGAGATTGGCGCCCGGCGGCGGTTCGCCGGGCTCCGGGACCACTAACGGGAAGGTTCGCGGCACCACCGCGCGCGGGGCCGCAGTCGATGCCGCGTCCAGCGTGACGGCGAGCGTCATGAGCAAGCAACCCAGCAGCCAGCCGGTCAAAGCAACGCCCCGGCGAACAGGTGTCGCGCGTGGTGGTCCACCCAATCTCGTTATCCCTCTATGTCTTCGACCCGATGGCACGCCATCAGACGTCCCTCGAATTCGCGCAATTGCGGCACTTCCTCACGGCAACGGTCGATGGCATACGGGCAGCGCGGCGCAAAGGCACACCCGGGCGGCGGACGCAGCGGCGAAGGCAATTCGCCGATCAGCGGAATCTTCACACGACGCTCGGACGCCTTGATCGCCGGCGTCGCCGACATCAACGCCTTGGTGTACGGATGCAGCGGCTTGCCGAACACGGTGGCCTTGGGACCGTGTTCGACCGCGCGGCCGAGATACATCACCATGACGTCGTCGGCCACATGCTCGACCACCGCGAGATTATGCGACACGAACACGTAACTCGTCGCGTATCGGTCCTGCAAATCCATGAAAAGATTCAGGATCTGTGCCTGAATTGAGACATCCAGGGCCGAAACGGGCTCGTCCGCCACCACAATCGCCGGCGACAGAATCATCGCCCGGGCAATCGCCACGCGCTGACGCTGGCCGCCCGAAAACATGTGCGGATAACGCGCCACGTGCTCCGGGCGCAAACCCACGGTACGCATCATCTCGGCGATCTTCTCGCCCCGCTCGGCGCGGCTGAGCGACGTGTTGATGGCCAGCGGCTCATCGAGCGCCTGTCCCACCGTCTTGCGCGGGTTGAGCGACGCATACGGGTTCTGGAACACCATCTGAATCCGCGTGCGCAACGGCGCCAGCTCGCCCGCCGACGCTGCCGTCGTCTCGGTGGCATCGACGAAGAGTCTGCCGGACGTGGGGGCTTCGATCAATGTCAGCACCCGCGCCAGCGTCGATTTGCCGCACCCCGACTCGCCGACGACCGCCAGCGTACGGCCGGCTTTCAGCTCGAAAGACACGCCATTCAGCGCCTTGACGCTCGCCACCCCACGGAACATGCCGCGACCCACGGTATAAAAACGCGTCAAATCCTGCGCGGACAACACCACATTCCCACCCGACGCCCCTACCTGCGGAATTCCCGGCGGTGTCGCGAAAACCGTTTCACTCATTGCGCACCTCCCGTCGAACGACCACCCGAGACCTCAGCCACCGCATGCGGCAACGGCTTGAAACACCGCAAACGCGGTGAACCCACAGCACTCGGCCCGACGTAGGGCGTGAGCGCGGGCTGCGCCTCGCGGCAGTGGGCGTCGGCATAAGGACAACGCGGCGAGAGCAGACACCCCGCCGGACGGTCGTCGCGTCCCGGCACCACCCCCGGCAGCGTATGCAGCCGGCGCACCCCTCGGTTGTGCTCGGGGATCGCAGAAAGTAAAGCTTCCGTGTAGGGATGGTGCGGTGCATCGAACAGCGCCGGCACCTGCTGGACTTCGATCACCTGCCCCGCATACATGACCGCTACCTTGTGCGCGACTTCCGCCACGACGGCAAGGTCGTGGGAAATCAGCACGAGCGACATGCCGTAATCCTTCTGAAGTTGCAGCAGCAGCGCCATGATCTGCGCCTGAATGGTGACGTCGAGCGCGGTCGTCGGCTCGTCGGCAATCAGCAGCTTCGGACGGCAGGCGATCGCCATCGCGATCATCACCCGCTGATTCATCCCGCCGGAGAGCTGATGCGGATAAGCGCCAAGGCGGTTCGCGGCATCGGGAATCTCGACCTGCTCCAGCAACTCGACGATGCGCTCGCGCAGCGCTCGTCCGCGCAAGCCCATGTGCCGACGCAGCACCTCGCCGATCTGATAGCCGATGGTGTAGCTCGGGTTCAGGCTGGTGAGCGCATCCTGAAAGATCATCGAGACGTCGCGCCCGACGATGTTGCGACGCTCACGCTTGGACGCGCCCAGCAGATCCTTGCCGTCGAAGCGCACCTCGTCGGCGCTCACGCGCCCCGGGGCGTCGATCAGGCCCATGAGCGCGAGCATCGTCACGCTCTTGCCCGAACCGGACTCGCCGACCACGCCGAGAATCTCGCCCTGACCGACGTCGAGGTCGATGGCGTCGACCGCGCGCGCGCCGTCGAAGTCGACCGATAGATTTCGAATGGAGAGCAGACTCATGCGATTCGCTTCAGTTTGGGGTCGAGGGCATCGCGCAGGCCGTCGCCGACCAGGTTGATGGCAAGGACCGAGATGACGATCGCAAGTCCCGGCAGCGTCACGATCCACCAGGCACTTTCCATGTAGTCGCGGGCGGACGCGAGCATCGAGCCCCACTCCGCGAGCGGCGGCTGCACGCCCAGGCCGAGGAAGCCGAGCGCCGCCGCGTCGAGAATGGCCACCGAGAAACTCAGCGTCGCCTGCACGATGAGCGGCGCCGCGCAGTTCGGCAGCACCGTCGAGAACATCAGACGCAGCGTGCCCGCGCCCGCCATGCGAGACGCCACGACGTATTCGCGTTGCAACTCGCCGATGGCCGCCGCACGCGTCAGACGCACATACGCGGGCAACGTCACGATCGCGATGGCGATGGTCGTGTTGGCAAGCCCGGGACCGATCACGGCCACCACGGCCACCGCCAGCAGCAGCGACGGCAGCGCCATCATCATGTCCATCAGACGCATGATCGGCGTATCGAGCCAGCGCGGGAAAAAGGCCGCCAGCAGCCCGAGCAGAATGCCGGGAATCAGCGACAGCACCACCGACGACAGACCAATCCAGAACGACAGACGCGAGCCGTAGATCAGGCGCGAAAGAATGTCGCGTCCGGCTTCGTCAGTGCCCAGCAGGAATCTGGCGTTGCCGCCCTCGAACCACGCGGGCGGAATCTTTACGAAGTCCCGGTACTGTTCGATGGGGCTGTGCGGCGAGATCAGCGGTGCGAGAATCGCCGCCGCGAACATCAGCAACAGAATGATGGCCGCGACGGTCGCGCCGCGGTTGGAGGTAAAGCTGCGCAGGAACTCCCGGATCAGGCGCGCGCGAGGCGTCGCCGTGACCGCAGCGGGGGGCGGCAGCGTAGCAGGCGTGTCACTCATCGATGACCTCCTCAGTGCCGGATGCGCGGGTTGACGACGCCGTAGAGCACGTCGACCAGCAGGTTGACCAGAATCACGCCCGTCGCGATGAGCAGAATGCCGCCCTGCACCACCGGATAGTCGCGCCGGAGAATGGCGTCGATCAGCCATTTGCCGATGCCGGGCCACGAGAACACGTTTTCGGTGAGCACCGCCCCCGCGAGCAACGTGCCGACTTGCAGCCCGATCACCGTGATGACCGGAATCAGCGCATTGCGCAGGGCATGCACGACGATCACGCGCCACGGCGACAGCCCCTTCGCCCTCGCCGTGCGGATGTAATCCTCACGCAGCACTTCGAGCATGGCCGAGCGTGTCATGCGTGCGATCACCGCCAGCGGCACCGTGCCGAGCACGATGGTCGGCAAGATCAGATGGCTGAACGCCGACGCGAACGCCCCTTCGTCTCCCGACAGCAGCGTGTCGATGAGCATGAAGCCGGTCACGCTGGGCACGTCGTACTCGACACCGATACGCCCCGACACGGGCGTCCACTGCAAGTCGACGGAGAACAGCATGATGAGCAGCAGCCCCCACCAGAAGATCGGCATGGAGTAGCCGGTGAGCGCTGCGCCCATGGTGGTGTGGTCGAGCATCTTGCCGCGTCTGAGCGACGCGGCCACGCCAGCGGGCAAGCCCACGACCAGCGCGAAAATCATCGCGCACAAGGCCAGTTCGAGCGTGGCGGGGAAACGCGCGAAGAACTCGTGAAGCACGCCCTCGTTGCTCACGATGGAGCGCCCGAGGTCACCCTGCGCCGCGTGCTTCAGATAGACGAAATATTGCGTGGTGAGTGGCTGATCGAGCCCCAGTCGCTTCATCGCTTCGGCGTGCATGACGGGGTCGAGATTACGCTCGCCCACCAGCACCTCGATCGGATCGCCGGGAATGAGGTGAATGAGCGCGAACGCGAGGATAGTGATGCCGATGAACGTCGGTATCACCATGCCTAGTCGTCTCAGGACGAATCTCAGCATAGGAATGTTCCGTGGGGGCATCGCGCGCCGCCCGCCCCCGGCAGGGACGGACCGCACTTTGCCGCGTTAGTCAGTCTCGGACGGTCTTCTGTCCACTTGCTGCGAGCTGGCCCGGGCGCGGCGGCCGGGCCAGTCGGCTTTCTTGTCGTGTGCGCCGGACAGCGCCGAGATCGTCGGCGCTGTCCGGTCCGGATCACCTGATCCGGCTTGAAACCACTTCGTCCAGTTGAGTTCGACCTTAGTCGAGTGACACGCCGGCGAAGCTGTTACGGCTGAACGGGCTGAGCTTGAAGCCCTTCACGTTCGTCGCCATCGGCTTGTACTGCGTGGAGTGCGCAATGGGCGAGAACGGCAGTTGCTGCGTGAAGATCTCCTGCGCCTGCGTGTAGAGCTTGGTGCGCTCCTTCTGATCCGTGGTCTGACGTGCCTGCTTGATCAGGTCGTCGAACGGCTTGTAGCACCACTTCGAGAAGTTGTTGCCATTCATCGAGTCGCAGCCGAGCAGCACGCCGAGCCAGTTGTCGGGGTCGCCGTTGTCGCCCGTCCAGCCGATGAGCATGGCGTCATGCTCGCCCGCCTTGGCACGCTTGATGTACTCGCCCCATTCGTAGGTGACGATGTTGGCCTTCACGCCGATCTTCGCCCAGTCGGCCTGAATCATCTCGGCCATCAGCTTGCCGTTCGGGTTGTACGGACGTTGCACCGGCATGGCCCACAGCGTGATTTCGACACCCTTCACGCCCGCCTTGTCGAGCAGCGCCTTGGCCTTCTCCGGATCGTAGGCGGCCTGCTTGATGTTCTTGTCGTAGGACCATTGCGTCGGCGGCATCGGCGCACCGTTCGACAACTGTCCGGCCGAGCCGTACACCGACTGGAGAATCGCCTGCTTGTTGATCGCCATGTCGAGCGCCTGACGCACTTCCACGCGATCGAGCGGCGCCTTCTTGACGTTGTAGGCCACATAGCCGAGGTTGAACCCGACCTGATCCGGCATCTTGATCTTCGATGCCTTGCCCTGCGCCTGAATGTCGGCCTTGAGCGCGTCCACGTCCGCCGGACGCGGGTATGTCACCACCTGGCACTCGTTGCGCTTGAGCTTCTGGATACGCACGTTGGCGTCCGTCGTGATGGCGAAGACGAGCTTGCCCACCTTCGGCGGCAGGTTCGTATTCCAGTACTCCTTATTACCGTCCATTCGCAGCGTGGCGTCCTTCGTGTAGCTGCGGAAGATGAACGGACCGGTGCCGACCGGCTTGAGCGCGATGTCACGCGGATTGTTCGCCGCGAGCAGCTTGTCTGCGTATTCCTTCGACAAGATCGACGCAAACGACATGGCCAGATTCTGGATGAAAGGCGCGTCGACCTTCTTGAGCACGAAGCGCACGGTGTACGGATCGACGATCTCGATGCGGTCGATGTCCGCCTGCATGCCCATGTCCACGTAGTACGGGAATTCCGTCGGATAGGCCTTGCGGAACGGCATTTCGCGATCGCCCATGCGCTCGAACGTGAACTTCACGTCTTCGGCGTTGAAGTCGCGCGTGGGCTTGAAGTAATCGGTGGTGTGGAACTTCACACCCTTGCGCAGGTGGAAGGTATAGATCTTGTTGTCCGGCGAGATATCCCACTTCTCGGCAAGCGACGGCATCACGCCAGTCTCCCCCGGCACGAAGGCGATGAGCCGGTTGTAGATGGCGTCGGCGGGATCGAAATCGGTACCGGTGGTGAGTTGCCCCGGATCGAAACCGGCGGGGCTGCCCTCGGAGCAGTAGACGAGGGTCTTGTTCGGGAGCTCGACAGCAGATGCGGGCATCATCGCCGTCGCACCGGCCAGCGCAGTTGCAGCCAACAGCAAACGCAGGGTGAGAGTCTGTTTCATAGGCTCCTCGAGGTTGAGTTGACGCTCGGTAGCATGACGCCACCGAACTCTCGAGGGATATTACTGAAGCTTCACCCGCGTAACAACACACCAAATCCCTACCGAATGGAGGATTTGTGGTGTTTTTGCATAGGAAATCACCCAATTATGATCAGAATTGACTTCTGACCCGCAATCGATTGGCAAACGATTGCGCGACGCGCCTTACAGACCCAGACGCTGCCACATCGCCTTGGTCGCCGACGCGGCGTTGAGCGTGTAAAAGTGCAGTCCCGGCGCGCCGTCCTTGAGCAAGCGCTCGCACAGCGCCGTGACCACATCGAGGCCGAAAGCCCGGATCGACTCGCGATCGTCACCGAACCCTTCAAGGCGCTTGGCGATCCAGCGCGGCACTTCAGCGCCGCACATCTCCGAGAACCGCATCATCTGCGAGTAATTCGTGATAGGCATGATGCCCGGCACGATCGGCACCGTCACGCCGAGCCGCGAAGCATCGTCGACGAAACGGAAGTAGGCGTCTGCATTAAAGAAATACTGCGTGATCGCCGCATTCGCGCCCGCCTTCACCTTGTTGGCGAAGTGCTCCAGATCCAGACGCGGCGACTTGGCTTGCGGGTGGTATTCCGGGTAAGCGGCCACTTCGATATGGAACCAGTCGCCGGTCTCGGCGCGAATGAATTCGACCAGCTCCGACGCGTAACGGAACTCGCCGATCTCGCCCATCCCCGACGGCAGGTCGCCGCGCAGCGCCACGATGTGACGAATGCCGTTACCCCGGTAGGTATTGAGGATCTCGCGGATGTTGTCTTTGGTCGAGCCGACGCATGACAGGTGCGGTGCGGCTTCCACGCCTTCGCGCTGGATTTCGATGACGGTGTCGAGCGTGCCCTGCTGCGTCGAACCACCGGCGCCGAACGTTACCGAGACGAACTTCGGGCCGAGCGGGAACAGTTGCTCGCGCGTAGCGCGCAGCTTCTCCGCGCCGTCGGCGGTCTTGGGCGGGAAGAATTCGAAACTGAAGGAAGGTTGCGTCATGATCGTCTTGTTATCGAGAGAGCCGCTCATGCCGCATGCGTGGCGTGCACGAAAAACTCCCGGTTGCCGTCGCCGCCGGCGATGGGACTGTCGAGCCAGGCGGCTACCGTCAGTCCGAGCGCTTCACAGGCGGTGCGGATTTTTGTCTCTACTTGCGCGTACTGCGCGGTATCTTTCACGAGGCCACCGCGCGCGATGTGCTCCCGTCCCACTTCGAATTGCGGCTTGACCAGCATCAGCAGATCGCCGCCCGTCGCCAGCAGCGGTGCGAGCGCCGGCAGCACCAGCGTGAGCGAGATGAACGACACGTCGCCGACAATCAGATCGAAGCCCGCTTCGGGCACCGTCTTCGGGGCGTCGTCCGGCGTGGCGTCAGTGGCTTCAGCCAGACGTTCGTCGAGCATCTCGCGCGACAGATGCCGTGCATTGATCCCTTCGAGCGACACCAGCCGAGGCTCGCTCATCAGTCGTTGATGCAGTTGTCCGTGTCCGACGTCCACACCCACGACCTGCGCCGCGCCCGCCTGCAACAGGCAATCGGCGAAGCCGCCGGTCGAAAGACCGACGTCGAGGGCCACACGCCCCGTCACGTCGAGTCCCGTCTGTATCAGCGCGCCAGCGAGCTTCAGGCCACCGCGCGACACGTAGCGATCTTCTCCCGGCAGGCCGTCGGCCGCCGCACGCACTTCCAGCACTTCATCGCTCGCCACCGGCTGGCTGGCCTTCTTGAGCGCCGTCTCGGTGCCCGCGTAGTACACGCGACCGGCATCGATCAGACGTTGGGCGACGGTGCGCGACGCGGCAAGCCCCCGGGAAACGAGGGCCTGATCGGCACGAAGAGCTTGCGACATGACTTACGGGTTTCCTGCAAATAACCGCCGACGCGATGGCGTGACGGCGTTGAGACTCAGACGTTGGTGGCGCGATCGCCGCCGAACACCAGCGCCGACAGAATCCACGAGATCAGGCTGTACAGCAGCGAGCCGAAGAGCGCCGCCCAGAAGCCCGAGACTTCGAAGCCCTTGACCACGTGCGAGGCGAGCCAGAACAACAGCGCGTTGATGACGAAGATGAACAGCCCCAGCGTGACCACCGTCACGGGCAGCGTGAGCACTACGAGCAACGGACGCAGGAACGCGTTGATCAGGCCGAGCACGACCGCAACGATCAGCGCCGTGCCGATGCCCTTGAGCTGAACGCCCGACACGATGTACGGCAAAACGAGAAGCGCGATGGCATTGATGAGCCAAATCAGCAGCAGACGCATGGCAAGCTCCGTTTATGCATGCCGGGCACGGACGTCTACCGTCACCGGCGTTGGGAAATACAGGGAAATGCGAGCGCGGCGGCAACTGACGCCGCCGCACCGTGTTCTCGCCGCCAGCCGGCGCGTCGCACCCCTCCGTGCGAGGCACCGGCAGCCTGCCGCCATCGTTAAGCGCTAGCGGCAGCCCGGCGACACCAACGAACGATCAATAGCGGTAGTGAGCCGGCTTGAACGGACCGTTCTTGTCGACGCTGATGTACTTCGCCTGATCGTCGCTCAGCACGGTCAGTTCGGCACCGATACGGCCCAGGTGCAGACGCGCCACCTTCTCGTCCAGATGCTTCGGCAGCACGTACACGCTGTTCTTGTACTTGGCGCCGTGCACGAACAGTTCGATCTGGGCGAGCGTCTGGTTCGTGAACGAGTTGCTCATCACGAACGACGGGTGGCCCGTAGCGCAGCCGAGGTTCACGAGGCGGCCTTCGGCGAGCAGAATGATGCGCTTGCCGTCCGGGAAGATGATGTGATCGACTTGCGGCTTGATGTTTTCCCACTGGTACTTGCGGGTCGACGCCACGTTGATTTCCGAGTCGAAGTGGCCGATGTTGCACACGATGGCCTGATGCTTCATCGCGGCCATGTGGTCGTGATCGATCACGTGGAAGTTGCCGGTCGCCGTCACGAAGATGTCGGCCTTGTCGGCAGCGTAATCCATCGTCACGACACGGTAGCCTTCCATCGCCGCCTGCAACGCGCAGATCGGATCGATTTCCGTGACCCACACCGTGGCGCCCAGACCGCGCAGGCTTTGCGCGCAGCCCTTACCCACGTCGCCGTAACCGGCCACGAGCGCGATCTTGCCCGCGATCATCACGTCGGTAGCTCGCTTGATACCGTCGACGAGCGACTCGCGGCAGCCGTACAGGTTGTCGAACTTCGACTTGGTGACCGAGTCGTTCACGTTGATGGCCGGGAACGGCAGCGTGCCGTCCTTTTCCATCTGGTACAGACGGTGCACGCCCGTGGTGGTCTCTTCGGTCACGCCCTTGATCTGCGACAGACGCTTGCTGTACCACTGCGGATCGACTTCCAGGTGACGCTTGATCGACGCGTACAGCGCAACTTCTTCTTCGTTCGTCGGGTTGCCGACGACCGAGATGTCCTTCTCGGCCTTGCTGCCCAGAATCAGCAGCAGCGTGGCGTCGCCACCGTCGTCGAGAATCATGTTGGCGAACTCGCCGTTCGGCCATTCGAAAATGCGGTGGCTGTATTCCCAGTATTCGTCGAGCGACTCGCCCTTGAAGGCGAACACCGGAATGCCGGCAGCGGCGATGGCGGCAGCAGCGTGGTCTTGCGTCGAGAAGATGTTGCACGAGGCCCAGCGCACTTCGGCGCCCAGCGCGGTCAGCGTCTCGATGAGCACGCCCGTCTGAATGGTCATGTGCAGCGAACCGGCGATGCGGGCGCCCTTGAGCGGCTGGCTGGCCTTGAACTCGGCGCGAGTGGCGACCAGACCCGGCATTTCGCTCTCGGCGATGGTCAGCTCTTTGCGGCCCCAGTCGGCCAGCTTGATATCGGCAACGTGGAAATCGGAAAACTTCGAATCGACTACGGCGTTCATCACGCCTCCTTTCTCTAAAGTCTAGATAGTTGGGACGTGAGCGCCGTTCTTGGGGCCCGCTCGCCAACGATCCGGGGGTAATCCGGCGGCCGGCGGGGCCAATAGGAAGGATCTTGAGCCTGGCAGCACTTCGGCTGTCGCAACGCTCCTCAAGACCCCGGCATTGTAGCAAAACTGATGGGCCGCGTTGCGTCTGGGGCGACGCCCGAAGGGTTATTTTTTCTCAGAGCGGGAGATGGGCGATCAACGGTGCGGCGAGCACCATGAGCACGCCGTTGATCATCATGACGAGGCTGGCGACGACGCCCTCTTCGCCACCGATCTGACGCGCCTTGGCCGTGCCGAACCCATGCGCGCCTGCGCCGAACGGTGCGCCCCGGGCCATGCGCGTGCGCAGCGGCAGCCACGAGAGCAATGCCTCGCCGAGCAGCATGCCGATCAGGCCGGTGATGATGACGAAGAGCCCGACGAGATCGCGCGAGCCGCCAAGCTGATCGGACACGACCAGCGCGAACGGCGTGGAGATGGAGCGGGCGAGCAGGCTGCGCGCCATCTCGGGCGGCAGTTCGAACAACCGGGCGAGCACGTACGAACTGCCCACGGCCACGACCATCGCCACGAGCACGCCGAATGTCAGCGCGAAGGCGTGACGGCGGATGATGTCGCGATGCTCGTAGATCGGCACCGCAAAGGCGATCGTCGTGGGTCCGAGCAGCCACACGAGCCAGCGCGAGTCGGCAATGTACGTCGTATAGGAGATATCGCCGCCGATCATCACGCCGATGACGAGGATAGGGGCAAGAATCGCCGGCCCGAGCCACACCTTGCCGAAGCGCGCGTACAGGCGCTTCGAGACGTAATAGAAGAAGACGGTAAGAACGAGCAGCAGGAGCGCCGTATGATTCATGACAAGTCCCGGCAACCGCTAGACGCGCGGAAAGTGTGGCAAGACTCGCGCGGCATCAGCGGGCGTCGTGCGCATGGGCACGGCGAGCCGGAATGCGAACGAGGGCGCGCTTCAGATGACGTTCGGCACGGCAGGCGAAGTCCACGGCCAGCGCCGTCGAGACCATCACGAGCACCGTGCCCACGCCGATCACGGCCAGCAGTTGCAGGCCTTCCTGACGCAGCAGGTCGGTGTATTGCATGACGGCGGCGACCAGCGGCACGAAGAAGAGGATCATCTCGGCCAGAAACCACTCCGCGCCGCGTTTGATCTTCTCCGTCTTCAGCACGCCGCTCATGAGCAGCGCCACGACGACCAGCAGACCCAGCACGCCGCCCGGCAGGGGCAGATGAAAATGACGCGACGCAGCATCGGCTGCCAGATAGATACCCGTGAGGAGCGCAATCTGCCAGAGCACGCTGACAATGCCCTTGCTGCGGGTATACACACGGCTGGCGATCGTCTTGGTCATGGCGGGCTCCATAAGGGTTTTCACGAATATGGAAAGGAGTATAGGAAGCACCGCAACATAAATATAATGAATTAGTCGTATAAAATCGATTCCAAATTGGAATAATTTAAGTATTAACCCTGATAGTGCATGAAAAAGCCTTACGGGACGGGGCTTGCGTCGATTAAGCACCATTAAGGTGCATTCGAGAGAACCAAAATGGAACTGCGTGCGTTACGAGGATTTGTTGAAGTTGTGCGACAGCAGAGCTTCACGGCGGCGGCCGAAGCGCTTTTCGTCACACAGCCGACCGTGAGCAAGATGGTCAAGGCGCTGGAAGACGAACTGGGCACGCCGCTGATGTTGCGCGAGGAGCGCGGCATGGGGCGGCGACTGCAATTGACCGACGCGGGACGCGTTGTCTTCGAGCGCGGTCAGGACGTACTCGCGGCCCACGCGCGGTTGCAGCAGGAGCTGGCCGACCTTGAGACCGTTTCCCGGGGTGAGTTGTCCATCGGCATCCCCCCGCTCGGCGGCGATCTGTTCATCCCGGTGATCGGCGCATTTCACCAGCACTATCCCGACATCGAGATGAAGTTGTTCGAGACCGGATCGCGGGCCATCGAGCAGGCGTTGCTCGCGGGCGAGATCGAACTGGGCGCGGTGCTGCTGCCGGTGGATCCGACAGTGCTGGAGGTGCTGCCGGTGTGTCACTACCGGCTGCGTCTGATCGCACCGCGCGACTCTCGCTGGGAAGGACGCGCCTCGGTCGGTCTCGGTGAATTGCGCGACGAGCCTTTCGTCTTCTATGGCGAAGGGTTTGCGCTCTCGGAGTTCGTGATTGCCGCGTGTCAGCGGGCAGGTTTCACGCCGAAAATTGCCGGACGCTCCAGCCAGTGGGACTTCATTGCCTCGATGGTGGACAACGGCGTGGGCATCGCGCTGTTGCCGGAGCCTTTCTGCGCGCGGCTGGATCCGAAGCGTTTCGTGATGACCGACGTGCGCGACCCGGAAATTCCGTGGGATCTGGCCATGGCGTGGCGGCGCGACTCCTACCTCTCGCACGCGGCGCGACGCTGGCTCGCACTGGCCCGCGACATTCTCGGCCCGGGTGGCGACGGCGAGGCCAAGGCCGCCATCGCGGGCGGAGCGCGCCGCACCTGACGGCAGCCGAAAGTTTGCCTGCCATGCCATGTGCGACGGCGCGTGCCGATGCCGGGGTCGTCCCACGTGTCACGACATCGGCACGCCCGGTTTGCCGGGGGGGCGATCCGACGTCATCCGACGATTGCGGTATCCTTGCCGCTGACAAATTTCCCCCTAGCTGTCGTGTTGTCGCACGACACCTCGACACTTCGACACTCATGCGCATCATTACCGCGAATCTGAACGGCGTGCGATCGGCCGCCAAGAAGGGCTTCTTCGAGTGGTTCGGCAATCAGGACGCCGACATCCTCTGCGTGCAGGAAATCAAGGCGCAGTTGCCAGACATGACGCCGGACTTTCTCAAGCCGCACGACTATCAGGGCTACTTCCACTACGCCGAGAAGAAGGGCTACAGCGGCGCGGGCGTGTACGTGCGACGCGAGCCGGACGACATCGTCATCGGCTGGAACAATACGGAGTTCGACGCGGAAGGTCGTTACGTCGAGGTGCGTTACGGCAATCTGTCGGTGATCTCGGTGTACGTCCCGTCGGGATCGAGCGGCGAGGAGCGTCAGGCAGCGAAGTTCCGCTTCATGGCCGACTTCATGCCGCACCTGCTTGAGCTCAAGGCCGCAGGACGTGAAGTCGTGCTGTGCGGCGACGTGAACATCGCGCACAAGGAAATCGACATCAAGAACTGGAAGGGCAACCTGAAGAACTCGGGTTTCCTCCCAGAGGAACGTGCGTGGCTCACCCAATTGTTCGACGATCACGGTTATGTGGACGTCTTCCGCACGCTGGACCAGCGCGCCGAGCAATACACGTGGTGGAGCAATCGCGGACAGGCGTATGCGAAGAACGTCGGTTGGCGCATCGACTATCAGATCGCCACGCCGGGTATCGCAGGCAAGGCAAAAACGACGTCGGTGTTCCGCGACATCAAGTTCAGCGATCACGCACCGCTGACGGTGGACTACGATCACGCACTGTAAGTCTTGCGGCAGGTACGGCAAGTGAAAAACAGAAGGCCAACCCTTACGGGATTGGCCTTTTAGTTTGCGCTACCTCGCGCTTTCCGCACATCGATCAGGCTTACCGCGCCCCACCCGCCGCAGGCACGCCGTCACCGCCGTCGTCGTCGGCGCCCCACGGGGCGACCTTGGGTAGTAGCAGCATGCCCGGCACTGCGAGTGCCGTGCAGATGAGGAAGAACGTCAGCCAGCCCACACCGTCCACGATGTAGCCCGTGCCCGCATTCGCGAACGTGCGCGGCACCGACGCCAGACTCGTGAACAACGCGAACTGCGTTGCCGTGTAGCGCGGGTCAGTCGTGCGCGCAATGTAGGCCGTGAACGCGGCCGTCCCCAACCCCGCCGTGAACGCCTCGAACGCGATCACTGCACCCAACCCCGCCACCACCGCGCCCGCTTCTGCCAGCCATGCGAAGCCCAGTACCGACACCAGCTGCAGCACGCCGAACACCCACAGCCCCCGGTTGATGCCCAGCTTGATCAGCCAGATCCCGCCGATGATGCCGCCCGCCACGCTCGCCCACAGACTCGTCGCCTTCGCGACCACGCCGATCTGCGTCTTCGTGAAACCCAGATCCAGATAGAACGACGTGGCCAGCGACGTCGCCATCGAATCGCCCAGCTTGTACAGAAAGATGAACGCCAGCACCAGCAACGCCTGCGACCACCCGCCGCGTGTCACGAATTCATGGAACGGCTCGACCACCGCCTCGCGCAACGTCTTCGGCGGCGTGCCGCGAATCTCCGGCTCCTTCACCACCAGCGTCATCACGATACCCGGCAGCATGAACGCTGCCGTCGCAAAAAACACCTGCGACCACGGCAGATGGTCGGCCATGATCAGCGCAAGCGATCCCGGCACCAGACCCGCCACCTTGTAGGCATTCACGTGCATCGCCGTACCCAGCCCCTGCTCACGGTCGGACAGCAGCTCGCGCCGGTAGGCATCCAGACAGATGTCGAGACTCGCACTGAAGAATGCCAGCGCCGCCGCGAGCGCCGCAATCGTCATCAGATCGCGCTGCGGCGAATACGTCCCCATGATCGCCACCGCCCCGGCCACCAGCAACTGCGTGATGAACATCCAGCCACGACGCCGACCCGGTTTCCAGCCCAGCAGATTGGGCGCGAAACGGTCCATGAGCGGCGCCCACAGAAACTTCCAGGTGTAGGGGAACTGAATCAGTGCGAACAGACCGATCGACTTCAGATCGACGTGCTCGCTGCGCAACCATGCCTGCACGAGATTGAGCAGGATGAAAAGCGGCAGACCGGAGGTGAACCCGAGAATCACGCAGATGAGCATCCGCGTGGGGTGAAAGACGCGCCCGTCGTCGGGCCGCAGCGAATCGGTCATGGAAAGGACAGTTGGGGCCAGCCGCCTGCGGTGCATGGCACCCGGCCCCCGTGTCTGCTTCCGTCAGGGGCCCGGCGCTACGCTGCCCCGCACGCTGCCGTCGGTTCAGGAACGCTTGACGCGATAGACCGCAAGACTACCACGCCAGTTCGCGCCCACCGACACGAGTCGCCCGTTATGCAACACCGCACGATCCAGAATTTTCACACCGACGTCCGGCGCCAGCGCCTCGAAATCCTTGATCGTCAGCACACGCACGTTCGGCGTGTTGTGCCACTGGAACGGCAAGCTTTTCGACACTGGCATGCGTCCCTGCAACACCGACAGACGATGCGGCCAGTAGCCGAAATTTGGGAAAGAGACGATGGCTTCGCGTCCCACGCGCACCGTCTCACGCAAGATGTCCGCCGTGCGGTGAATGGTCTGCAACGTCTGCGACAGAATGACCGTGTCGAAGCTCTGATCCTCAAAGAGCTTCAGCCCGTCTTCCATATTTTGCTGAACGACGTTGATGCCGCGCTGCGCCGACGCCAGCACGCCCGCGTCGTCGATCTCGATGCCGTACCCGCTCACACCGAGTTCATCGGTCAGCAGACGCAGCAACGACCCGTCACTGCACCCAAGATCGAGGACCTGCGACGACGGCTCGATCCATCGTGCGATGACCCGGAAGTCGGGACGATCCGCGAGCGACGCCGAGATACGATCGCGCGACGCCGCCAGTTGCGCCGCCTGTGCACTGAGCGACACACCGCCTGCGCCGTTCGCCGAAATGGTGGACTGACTCATACCCCGACCTCCTGGGCGATACGTTCGTAATAGGCGCGCACCAGATTGTGGTAACGCGAATCGGTGAGCAGGAAAGCATCGTGACCGTGCGGCGCATCGATTTCGGCGTAGCTGACCGTGCGACGCGTATCGAGCAGCGCCTTGACGATCTCGCGCGAACGCGTCGGCGCGAAACGCCAGTCGGTCGTGAACGACACGATCAGATACTTCGCCGTCGTGTGCGACAGCGCCTTCGCCAGATCGCCGCCGACCGTGCGCGCCGGGTCGAAATAGTCGAGCGCGCGCGTGATCAGCAGGTACGTGTTGGCGTCGAAATACTCGGCGAACTTGTCGCCCTGATAGCGCAGGTAAGACTCGACTTCGAACTCCACGTCGAAGCTGAAGCGGTAGCCGTCGTCCTTGCCGTTCCCATTTCCGTTGGCCCCGGCCTTGATATCGTCGACCAGCGCTTCGGCACGTCGCAATGCCCGGCCGAATTTGGTCGCCATGTCTTCGTCGGACAGATACGTGATGTGCCCGATCATGCGCGCCACGCGCAGCCCGCGACGCGGCACCACGCCATGCGCGTAATAGTCGCCGCCGTGGAAATCCGGATCGGACAGGATGGCCGAGCGCGCCACTTCGTTGAAGGCAATGTTCTGTGCGGAAAGCTTCGGTGTGGAGGCGATCACCAGACAATGCCCCACTCGCTCGGGATACATGATGCTCCACGCGAGCGCCTGCATGCCGCCAAGACTACCGCCCATCACAGCGGCGAATTTGCGGATGCCGAAGACATCGGCCACACGTGCCTGCGCGTTGACCCAGTCCTCGACAGTGACGACCGGGAAGCGCGCGCCGTACGGCGTGCAGGTGGATTCGTCGAGACTCATCGGTCCGGTCGAGCCGAAGCACGAACCGAGGTTGTTCACCCCGATGACGAAGAAGCGATTGGTGTCGAGCGGCTTGCCCGGGCCGACCATGTTGTCCCACCAGCCGACATCCTTGGGGTTGTCGGCGGCGATGCCCGCCACGTGATGCGACGCATTGAGCGCGTGACACACCAGCACCGCATTGCTGCGATCGGCATTGAGCTCGCCGTAGGTCTCGACCATCAGGTCGTAGCCCGCGAGGGTGCTGCCGTTCTGCAATGCCAGCGGCTCAGCGAAATGCATCCGCTGCGGCGTGACGATTCCGATTGAAGATTCCATAAATCCCTGTCCGAAACATGCCGGCCAACGTCTGCGCCGATTCATAAGACGATACGAATCGACGAACGAAGTCCTGAAGCGTTCTGTGCGGGAAAAGGGGTCGACGGAAAAACGGCGGGGTGCGCGAACGACCTCTTTAGCCGCATTTTTAGTGAATGTCCCACGCCGGAGTGTCTCCGGCAGAGTCATTCGCGCGCCCGCAAGCGAGTCACCAAATCGGCGCGCCAATCATCGCGACAAGGCCCGACGGTATTGCGTCGGCCTCATCGCGTGTTGCAAAAGTATAACGTAATCCGCGCACAGGGCGCAGACCCCCGGCTTAGCGCAGTAGTGCCGCGACTTGCGGCTCAGCGCCTTCGGCCGGCGAGCGCTTGAAGCCGCTCTTGGCGAAACGGTGCCAGCGGCCGAGCACGTAAGACACGAGCAGGTTGGCTCGCGAATTGGCGTCGAACGTTTCCGGCAACGTACCTTGTGCCGCCGCCAGACGCAGCACCTGGCGCAGCGACGCCTCGATGCGGTCGAGCAACTGGTTCATGCGCTCCTGCAGACGCTCGTGTTCACCGACCAGCGCTTCGCCGGTCAGCACGCGCGTCATGCCGGGGTTCTTCTCGGCGAAACCGAGCAGCATCAGCACGATGGCGCGTGCTTGCGACACGCCGTCCTGATCCTGTGCGGAAATCTGATTGATCAGACCGAAGATGGTCTGTTCGATGAATTCGATCAGGCCTTCGAACATCTGGGCCTTGCTCGCGAAGTGGCGATAGAGCGCCGCTTCCGAAACGTCGAGGCGCGCCGCCAGCGCAGCCGTCGTGATCTTCTCGCCCTTGGGGGTTTCGAGCATGGCGGCAAGGGTTTGCAATACCTGCACGCGGCGCTCGCCCGGCTTGGGACGGGTGGTCTTCACCGGCGCTGGCGCGGCCTCCAGCGCATCGGCGGTGCCGTAACCGGCGCCGTTCGAAGAGTTTTCCTGCTGCATCGTCTGGTCGTTATCAGTTGGGATTTGATTGTCGGACTGCCCGGGCCACGCGTTTCGCGCCTTCCCCGGTCGCTAGGCACGCCCGTAACTCGCGCAGAGATTGTACTTTGATATCCACGTAGTGTGGGCGGCCACTTCGCGGCATGACCTTGCCAAGACTGTTTCTGACCGGCAGATGCCCCGTGACCCAGACCGTCTTGATGCCGAAATGCCGCAGGTGTTTCAGGTGCGTACGGGTGTCCTCGACGAGCCACGTCTGCGCGGGCGCCAGCCCCTCGCGCACGAGCAGACGACGCAGCATCGTCGCGTCCGGTTTCGCACGCCAGCCACGACGATCCGCCATGTCCTCGATGCTCACGCAACGTTCGAAATGGCGACGGATGCCCAGCGCCTCGACGATCGGCATCGCGTAATGTGCGGGCGCGTTTGTCAGCAGAATCTTGCGTCCCGGCAAACCGGCCAGCAGTCGCGCGAGGCCGCGCTCGGCGCGCAGCACCTCGGCCAGCGGCGGCAGCTCGTGCACACGCGCGAGAAATTCATGCGGATCGATGGCGTGATGCCGGATCAGCCCGAGCAGCACCGCGCCATAGCGCTCCGTGTAGGTCGAGCGCAACAGATTGGCTTCGTCCTGCCCCAACCCCAGCGTCTCGACGATATAGGCGGTCATCGCGCGGTTAATGCGCGGAAAGATCGCGTGAGACGCGCGGTGCAACGTGTTGTCCAGATCGAACAACCAGACCGGACCGCGCGTGCCGTGCTCGCTGCGGGCGCGAGGCGCCCGGCGTCGCCGGCTCAGAACGTGAGAAGAAGGCACGGAGATAGCGGATTCTTGCGAGGAGATACGTGAACATGACCGACGCCATCAGTGAATGCGTCCCTCAAGCCCGGGAACGCGGCACCGTCACAGCAAGGCAAGATGCTATCGCGCGAGGCCCGCTTTGACAAATTCGCCCGGCCCGCCTTACGCCGCCTGCCCTCGTCGTTTTATTCCCATACATTCCCCATACAAGATGTCGAAATCGGCGGCGCAGGCGCGCTGCGTTCGTTGTTTTACCTGCCGGCCCGCGCCTTCGCCCTGACCCGCAACAAACTGACCCCGCCCCCGAGTGCGGCCAGCGCCGTCGCGCAGATCATGGCCGCTCGCGCGCCACCATCGCCATACAGATCGAACAGCAGCGCCACCACTGCGGCACCGAGCGTCATGCCCACCGTGCGCGCAATCGTCATCAGCCCGCTTGCCGCCCCACTGCGCTCGCGCGGCGCGCCCATCATGATGATCCGGTTGTTCGGTGTCTGGAAAAAACCGAAACCGATGCCGCAGACCACCATGCGCCATGCAATGGCCCAGTCGCTCGCACCGGCGGGCAGCCACGCGAGCAACGCCAGTCCTGCCGCGAACACCCCCAGCCCGAGCGCGCTCATGCGGGTGCTGTCGAAGCGATCCGACAGACGCCCGGCCAGCGGGGCGACGAACACGATCACCAGCGGCCAGGGGGTAATCAGCAACCCTGTCGCCGCTTCGCCACGCGCGAAGGTGTGCTGCAACAGGAAAGGCATGCCGACGTACGCCAGCGTCTGCGCCATATAGCACGCCACCGACGTGAGCGACGACAGCGCCAGTACCGGCACGCGCAGCAGATCCAGCGGCAACAACGGCGCCTGCCGGCTACGCTGATGGCGCACCAGCACCACGGCGACGATCAGCCCGAGCACGATCTGCAACGCGGCCACGCCGTGATGGCCCGCTTCACCGATGTGTCCCAGACCGATGATGATGAGCGCGAGCGTCCCGGCATTGAGCAACGCCCCCGGCACATCGATGCGACGCTCGGCCCCCGGCGTGCGCGGCAGGAACCGCGCCGACGCCGCCAGCGCCACCAGTCCGATCGGCAGATTGATGGCGAACAGCCAGCGCCAGTCGCCGAGCGACAGGATTGCCGCCGCGACACTCGGCCCGGCGGCCGTCGACAGCGCGACCGTCAGAGCAAGCAAAGAGATGGCGCGTCCGCCCATGTGTTGCGGAAAGACCATACGCAATAACGCGGGGACGATGGTCGACATGCACGCGCCACACAGCCCCTGCACCACGCGCGCCGCAACGAGCCACGACAGGCTCGGCGCCAGCGCACAGCCGAGCGATGCCAGCGTGAATCCCGCCACGCCGAACAGAAACACCCGCCGGTAACCGAGCTTCTCGCCCAGCGCCGCGAGCGGCAGCACGGCCATCGCGAAAATCAGTTGATAGGCGTTGACGACCCAGACGGTCGCCGCCGGATCGGCCACGAGATCGCGCGCGATGGTCGGCAGCGCAACGTTGGCAATGGAGGCATCGAGATTGCCGAGGAAGGTGCCCAGCAGGATGGATGGCACGGCAATGCGGCGCGCACTCGCGCTGAGTCCTTCGGCGAGCGGTGCGGCGGGGGCCATCGGTGGCTTCATGGAGAAAACGTCGTGAAAGGAAAAAGTCTCGGCCCGGGAATCGCTTCTCGCCAGCCAGTGCCTGTGTCGGCATCATAGCCCGGGCCGGGCAGGAAAATCATGCGCAATGGTGCAGCTCGGGGAATGTTCGGCTGCACACGGTCATGCCGCACAACGTCTGCCGGATCACTCTCTGGTGGTGCGCAGCACGCCACCACGGCATGCGCCCGCAACAGGGAGTGACGCAGCACCGCGTCACGTGCGCGTCGTCCCCCCGGACGCCTCACACGTGCTCGCTACGCGGTGCCGCGCTTGATGTCGCGCTTAGTGTTGCGCTTGATGTCGCGTCAGGTGCTGCTCGCTCAGAACGTGTGCTGAATGCCCAGCATCGTGCCGAACTGATTGCCACCGGTGACGACCGAACCGCCGGCGGCAATCGCCACCGCACCGTTCTGGCTGTTCGCCACCCAGCCGGCCATGCCGTACAGCGACGTCCGCTTGGACAGCGAGTACGTGGCGCGGCCGATGAGCATCGTCGCGTTGGCACGGCTCTTCAACTGATAGCGAATGGCTTGCGCGTCGAACGCCCACGTGATCGTCGGCAGATACGTGAAGCCGATGAAGTAGATGTCCGAGCGCAGCGATGCGGCATCCGCGCTCACGTTACGGTGGATCCAGCCGCCACCCACACGACCCGACGACCACTTGTAGTACGCGTTGATGACCGAGTGCGAATCGGTGTAATTCGAGCTGGTCAGGGGAGCGGCGGCGCCCGTGTTGCCGCGCATCTGGTCGTACGACGCCGAAATACCGAAGTTCTCGTAGTCGTAGCCGATCAGGCCGGTGAACTGCTTGCACGCCTGATAGTTGCCTGCGACGTTACCCGCGCAGTTGGTCGCCGACGGGCCGCCTGCCGACGACGCATCGCGACCGAAGCTGTACGTCGCGCCAACGGTCACGCCGGAGAACTTGCCCATGTAACCGATGGCGCTGTCGCTACGTGCGTTGGCGATGTACGGATCGATACTCGCGAGCGAGAAGATCGACGGCCCGATCACGTCGGCGTTGCCCGTGACGTAGAACGTCATGTTGTTCTGACGGCCGATGAGCAACGTCCCCCACGAACCCGACAGACCGACGTTCGCCTGACGGCCGAACAGACGTCCACCATAGTTCAGGCCGCCGGTGCCCGGCTGGAAGCCGTTTTCCAACGTGAAGACGGCCTTCAGACCGCCACCCAGATCCTCGACCCCCTTGAAGCCGAAGCGTGACGGCACCTTACCCGTGAGGGTCGGCTCGCCGACGAAGCTGCCACCGTTGGCGGCATTGTTGTAATAGGCGATGCCGGTATCGATGATCCCGTACAGCGTCACGTTGCTTTGCGCGTGCGCCAGGCCTGCACCCAGCAGCAGGCCAGCGGCCAATGCGTATTTCACTTTCACTTCTGTCCCCTTGTTTTTTGATACCGCTACTCCAAACCACACCCTCCGAACCGGTGGCATCGCCCTCGGCTCAGCCTTTTTCGGGACGGCACTACGGCCGCCTCCGGGTACTGCTTTCCTGCGCTTGCAAGTGACCAGCGCCGCCTCCAGTGCTGCCTTCGGCGTCGGCCCCCACGATGTCTGGCGCGATTTGCCGCTCACGCCTCGCGTACGAACGTGAACCGGGCTTCGCGGCGCGCGATGCGCCAGCCCTGCGCGGTGCGCACGAACGTGTCTTCGAACTCGCCCATCACCTGACGGCCTTGCGCGGGACGCCCGAACGGCCCCGGCACGTCCTGCGCCGAGCCGCTCCACAGCAACACGGTGCTGCTGCCGATGGCGCCGGTGGCCGACGTCACGTCGATCAGCACGTTGCCGACGAGGTGCCGCGTGAGCCGATCTGCCGGACGATCCGCGTACGCGGCGGCAATGGCCGCACGACCGACCAACGTCTGCCCATTGGGACGCACCAGCACGCCCTTCTCCGCGAACAGCGCCGCGAGTCCGTGCGGGTCGCGCCGGTCGTTGCACAACACGAAGCGCATCACGAGGTCGTGGCACGCCTGCTTGGCACGCAGTGCGTCGAGGCTCTGCTGATCGACGATCTCGTCCTGTGGCGCATCGCCTTCGGTTTGTAGGGGCTGCGGATCTTCCAGCGAGAATGGCTGCGTCATGACGGCGAAACCTCCACCGACGGCAACGCCATCCACGCGCGCATCGCGCCGGACACGGCTTCGGGCCGTTCCATCGGACTCATGTGACCGCTGTGTTCCACCACGCTCAGCACCGCGCCGGAAATCGCGCGGGCCATGATTTCGTGACGGGCGAGCGGGCTCCAGGTGTCCTGCCGACCACACAGCACGAGCGTCGGGCAACGGATGTCGGCCAGTTGCGGCGTGGCGTCGGGCCGTCCGAGCAACGCCCGGATCTGCGCCGCGAACTGCTCGGAATCGCTGCGCTCGATCATGTCGAGAATCGCGTCGAACAGCGGCGTGCCGATCTGATCGGGATGCACCATGCCCGTGGCCCAGACCTGTCCCATGGCGCGCATGCCGTGCTCGCGCGATCGGGCGAGCAACGCCGCGCGACCGCTCCGTTCCTTCTCGGCGGCTTCGCCATCGGGCAATGCCTGATAACCGGTATCGAGCAACGCGAGACGGCTCACGCGGTGCGGTGCGCGACGCACCACCTCCAGCGCGACGCGTCCGCCCATAGAATGACCGGCGAGCGCGAAGCGCAGCTCCGGCGTCGTGGCGAGCACGTGATCGGCCATCGCACCAATGGTGTCGAGCGCGCCCCATGCAGGCACGCGGCAATCGAATTCGGGCAACAAGGCAGCGGTCGCCGCCCACGCGACCTGATCGCAAAGCAGGCCGGGAAGCATGAGCAACGGGGGACGTTCGAAGTTCATGCCGCCTCTCCTTGCGTCCAGACACGCGTGGGAATGCACACCTCGCCGTCGAACAGCCAGCGCGCGGTGCGCAGCAGACCGGCGCCGGTCACCGCCGTCGCGCCGTCGGCATCGAGACCGAGCGCCAGCCGCACGGTGAATTCACCCGTCGGATGTTCGATGGAGAGCAGCGGCGCGTCGCCGTCCGGCAACACGGTCATCTCATGACAGACGGTGCCCGGCAATGCCGCCGCCGTCGCTACGCTCACGGCCGCGAGCACACCGATGGACGAATGACAGCGATGCGGGATGAAACAGCGCGTAGCGAGCGCCCCCCCGGCTTGGGGCGGCGCGACGAGACACATCTTCGGCACCGTGCGCGAGCGCACGTCGCCCAGATGCATGCGCGGACCGACGGCAAGACGGATCGCCTCGATCCGCTCGCGCATCGCCTGAAATGCCGGCCCGGCTTCGAGCTGGTCGCAGGACTCCGCACCGGAACATCCGAGGTCCTGCGCACGCATGAGCACGAGCGGCATGCCGTTGTCGATGCACGTCACCATGACGCCTTCGACGACCTCCTGACGCTGTCCGGTCGGAAACAGTGCGCCGCAGGACGAGCCGGCGGTGTCGCGAAACATCAGTGGAATCGGCGCGGACGTGCCCGGCACGCCGTCGATGGCCACATCGCCGTCGTACTTCACGGCGCCATCCGGGGTCTGCACCGTGGCAACCGCTACCTGTCCCGTGTTGACCATGTGAATGCCGACGTCCGTCACGTCGCCCGTAGCAGCGACGAGCCCTCGCTCGATCGCAAACGGCCCTACGCCCGCGAGAAGGTTGCCGCAGTTCTGTCCGTAGTCGACACGCGCTTCGTCGACCACGACTTGTGCGAACAGATAGTCGACGTCGGCATCGGGGCGCGTCGCCTTCGAGACGATCGCGACCTTGCTCGTGAGCGGGTTCGCCCCGCCCATGCCGTCGATCTGGCGCGCATCGGGCGAGCCCATCGCGGCGAGCAACACGGCATCGCGCGTGGCGACATCCGCCGGGAGATCGTCGGCGAGGAAGTAGAGCCCCTTCGAGGTGCCGCCGCGCATGACGGCGGCGCGAATGCGCGTTTGGGAATGCCTCATGGACGCACCGCTCACTCGCTCGTCAACTCGTCGATCGAGTCGACGTAGCGCAAGCCCTTTGCCGCGAGGCGCTCACGCATCTTGTAGTAGTCCAGTCCCAACGTGCCGCCTGCGAGCACACCGCGCTTGTAGGCTTCGTCGGCACCGCGAGCCGCGGCAGCCCTGGCGACGACCTGCGCCGTGGCGAAGGGCACGACGACGACACCATCGTCATCGGCCACGATCACATCGCCCGGGTTCACGATCTGGTTGGCGCACACCACCGGCACGTTCACCGAACCGAGAGTTTCCTTGACGGTGCCCTGCGACGAGATGGCTTTCGACCACACCGGGAATTGCATCTCGGTGAGCGTGCCGATGTCACGGCAACCGGCGTCGATGATCAGACCCGCGACGCCGCGCGCTTTCATCGACGTGGCGAGCAGATCGCCGAAGTAGCCGTCGTCGCACGGCGAGGTCACGCCGACCACGACGATATCGCCCGGCTGCGCCTGCTCGACCGCTACATGCAGCATCCAGTTGTCGGAGGGCGGTGCGAGCACCGTCACGGCGCTGCCTGCAACGCTGGCGCCTTTATAGATCGGACGCAGATACGTCGCCATCAGGCCCAGGCGGCTCTGCGCCTCATGCACGGTGGCGCTGCCGGCGCTGCGCAGAATGTCGAGCGTGGCGGCATCGACACGGGGAATTTGACGAACGACAACGCCGCGAATCATGACAGTGACTCCATAACGGGTGACAGTGACGGCATGGCTTACGAGAGGTGCTGAGCGACGACGGGGGTCAGACGCATCAACCCTTCCGCGTACTTGATGTCGCGCGCCGCCGTGATGCCGATGTTGCGTTTGGCCTGCACACCGCGTTGCAGCGCCACGCGCGTGTAGTAATCCCAGAGATGCTCCTGACCGGCCATGCATTCGATGGCCGCGCGCTTCTTTTCCCACACCGGCGTGATGTCCACGAAGGTGTTCGGAATCCACTCGCACTGCTCGGTCTGATGCGGCTCGAACGCGAGCACCGCCGGCGCGCCGATGATCTTCTCGCCCGGCTTGTGGCCCTCGGCCTGCGCGATCACGCGAGCCTCCTGCGTGACGTGCATCGCCAGCGGGTGATCGAAGTTGTAGGGGTCCTTCTCCGAATGGCTCAGCACGAACGACGGCTGCAATTCGCGATAGATGTCGACGAGCCTGAAGAGCGTTTCGTCCGACACGCGCATCGGGTAGTCGCCGATGTCGAGAAATTCAATCTCCGCGCCCAGAATGTCGGCGGCGCGCTGCGCTTCTTCACGACGCGCGGTCTTGACCTTCGCTTCGGTCATCTCCGCGCCCTTGCGCCAGAGCTTGGCCGACTCGCCACGCTCGCCGAAGGACAGGCAGACGATCTTCACGCGGTAGCCCTGCGCGACGTGCGTGGCGATGGTGCCTGCCGCGCGCCAGACGAAGTCGGCCGAGTGCGCGCTGACCACGAGACCCGAGAGACCCGATGGCGCCGACGGGCCTGCGGCATTGGTGTGCTGTGTTGTGCTCATGTGTTTGACTCTGATACGTGTGGCTGATGTGTCGCGTGTGCCGCTTGCGTGTCGCTTGTGTTGCAGATGTCGTCAGCGCCGCTCAGGCGCTTTCCAGCCCGACGAGCGAGCCGAGCAATTCCGGCGACGCCGCCAGATCGCTGCTGCGTCCCGCCCAGACCTGACGCCCCCGGTCGAGCACCAGCGCCCGATCGGTGAGTTCCAGCCCCAGTTCCGCGTGCTGCTCCACAAGCACTACGCCCATCCCGCCGTCGGCGCGCAGCTTCCAGAACGCGTCGACCAGTTGATCGACGATCACCGGTGCGAGGCCTTCGAACGGCTCGTCGAACAGAATCACGCGGGGATTGCCGATGAGTGCGCGGCCGATGGCGAGCATCTGCTGCTCGCCACCCGAGAGCTGGTTGCCGAGATTGCGACGCCGCTCCTTCAGGCGCGGGAACAGGTCGTACACGCGCGCCAGCGTCCAGGCGTCATCGCCCCCGGCATTGGTGGCATTGGTCGCGCCGGCGACATCGCCCATCGCCGACACTTGCAGGTTCTCTTCGACGGAAAGCGATTTGAAGATTTCGCGTTCCTGCGGCACCAGCGCGAGTCCGGCACGAGCCCGCTTGTACGCGGGCCACGACGTGATGTCGTCGTCGCGATAGCGCAGCACGCCGCCGTGGCGCGTGGTGAGTCCGAGCAGACTGAGCAGCAACGTGCTTTTGCCGACGCCATTGCGTCCGAGAATGGCAACGGCCTCACCGGCCGCCACGCGCAGGCTCAGGTCTTCGAGCACGATGGTCTCGCCATATCCGGCACTGAGTCCGCCGGCTTCGAGCAGAATGTCAGTCATGATGGCGACGCCCCAGATAGATATCGCGCACGCGCGGATCGCTGCGCACTTCGTCCTTCTCGCCTTCCATGAGCACCGCGCCCTCGACCAGCACCGTGATGCGGCGCGCGAAGCGGAAGACCAGATCCATGTCGTGTTCGATGACCATCACGGCGACGTCTTGCGGCAGACGTTCGAGCAGTTCGAACAGCTTGCGTCCCTGCCCCGACGGCACGCCTGCGACGGGCTCGTCGAGCAGCAGCACCTTCGGATCGAGCGCCAGGCCCAGTGCGATCTCGACCTGACGCCGCTGCCCGTAAGCCAGTTCGTTGATGCGCTTGCCGGCGAGATCGATCATGCCGAGTTCGCGCAGCCGTTCCGCCGCTTCCTCGACCACAGCCGGACGGCTCGCCAGCGGCTTGCCGATACGCCCGTCCAGACCGCGTCGCGACGTGAGCGCCAGCGCCACGTTCTCCGCGACCGTGAGCGTGTCGAACAGCGTGTTCAACTGGAACGTGCGGGCCAGGCCCAGCTTCACGCGCTTGTGCGACGGCATCGACGTGACGTCCGTCCCGCCCACACGCACCACGCCCGCGTTCGGCTTGAGCACGCCGGTGAGCAGGTTCATCAACGTGCTCTTGCCCGCGCCGTTCGGCCCGATCAGCGCGTGACGCGCACCGACCGGCAGCGACAGGCTGACGTTGCGGGTCACGTCCAACTGGCCGAAGCGTTTGGACAGCCCCTGAATTTCGAGTGCAGCGCTCACGGCGTCACCTCCTTGTCCGTGGTCGTTGCTTTCGCGTTGAGCGCGTGATGCGTATTGCCGTTGCCGTTATCGGTCGACGTCACCACCGGGGCCTGACGCCGCACACGTGCCGCCATGCGATCGACCACACCGATCAGACCGTCCGGCGCGAAGCGCACGACCACGATCAGCAGCACGCCGAGCGCGGCCAGCCAGTTCGTCGGGTCGATAGCGGCGATGCGATCGGACAGCACCATGAAGACGACCGCGCCGAGCACTGCGCCATAGAGACGTCCGGTGCCGCCGAGGGCGAGCATCACGAGCACGTTGGCCGACAGCGTGAACGACAGCGTGTCCAACGCCACGATGTTGTTGACCTGCGCCGAGAGGGCACCCGCGACACCGGCCACCGCCGCGGCGATCGTGTAGAGCATCAGACGACGCAGCCCCACGCGCACCCCGAGCAGCGACATGCGCATGGCGTTCTCGCGAATGCCCTGCACCGTCAGTCCGAACGGCGAGTTCACGAGGAACTGGGTGAACAGATACACGACGAGCAACACCGCCAGCGCATACAGATACGCCGTGTGGCCGTAGATATCGAACTCGAACATGCCGAGCACCGGGGCGATGGTGTAGCCCGTCAGGCCATCGTCGCCCATCGTGATCGACTTGGCGATGTTGCCCGCTTCATAGAGCAGCGTGGCGCAGGCAAGCGTGAGCATGATCTGTGTGAGGCCGCTCACGCGCAGCACGACCACGCCCGTGATCAGTCCCACGACACCCGCGACCACGGCGCCCGCCACGAGCCCCAGCAGCGGATTCGGCGACACATGCAGCGCGAACAGTCCGGCCGCATAGGCGCCGCTGCCGAAGAAGGCCGCGTGCCCCAGCGTCTCGATACCGCAATAGCCCTGCACGAGGTCGAGCGAGAGCGCGAAGATGATCATAATCAGCACGCTCGTGGCGAGCGCGAGATACAGATCGGCGAAGAAGTAGGTGGCGACGGCGGCGAGCAGCAGTAGCGCGTCGAGCATGCCCAGGCGCTTGCGACGCAGCGCCGGGACCACTTGCCCGAGGTTGCCCGTCGACGGCGAAGGATTCGTTTGCGACATCGTCATCCTCCGCTCAGGCGCGACCGACCAACCCTTGCGGGCGGATCAGCAGAATGGCCAGCACGGCCAGATAGATCATGAAAGCGCCGAGCGCAGGCACGTAGTAACGGCCGAGCGTGTCGATCAGGCCCAGCAGCAGCCCGGCGTACAGCGAACCGCGCAAGCTGCCCAGACCACCGGCGGCAACCACGATCAGCACGAGCACCAGATACTTCAGGCCGTAGTACGGCTCCAGCGGCAGAATCTGGCTCGACAGCGCACCGCCCAACCCGGACAGACCGCAACCGATGGCGAACGTGATCGAGAACACGAGCGGTACGTCGATGCCGACACAGCGCGCCATGCGCGGGTTGTCGACGGCCGCGCGCAGCTTCGCGCCGAACGACGTGCGTTCCAGCCCGAGCCAGATGCCGAAGGCGACGACCGCACTGCACACCAGCGCGAAGATGCGATACACCGACACCGAGAACGCACCGAAGTCCCACGTGCCGCGCAATCCCTGCGGCACCGGAATCGTCTGCAACTCCGTACCGGCGAGGTGCTTGGCGATCGCGCAGATGATGAACGCCAGCCCGATCGTCATGAGCAACTGCCCCAGACCGTTGGCCGTGTAGACCCAGCGATACAGCGTGCGTTCGAGCACGGCGCCCAGCAACATCGTGCCGAGCACGCCGACGAGCAGCGCGACGAAGAAATCGAGCCCGGCACGTTGCATGGCCCACAAGGTGAAATAACCGCCGATCATGGCGAAAGCGGAGTGCGCGAGGTTGACCACGCGCATCACGCCGAGCGTGACCGTGAGGCCCACGGAGATGAGAAACAGCAGCATCCCGTAGGCCACACCGTCGATCGACAACGACAGGAAAGTGGCAAGCGATTGCGTCATGACGAATTACCGGAACCTAACGAACAGTGCGAATCAGGGGGGACATCGCCTGCGTTACTTCGCAGCCACTTGCGGGTGGCTGAGGTGCCACGGCTCGACGACCGACTTGAACGTGGCGATCGGCTTGTTGCCGAGCTTGCCGTCGATGGTTTCCACGCGACGGATGTACACGTTCTGCACGATTTCACGCGTCTTCGGGTCGATCGACACCGGACCGCGTGCGCTCACCCACGAGTAGCCCTTCACGGCGGCGATGGCTTTGTCTGCGTCCTTCTTGCCCTTGGTCGCCTTGATCATCTGCGCGATGAGCGTCATCGAGTCGTAGGCCGACACCGAGGCGATCGACGGCAGCGCGCCCGGCCCGTACTTGGCCTTGTACGCCTTCACGAACGCGGTGTTCTCCGGCGTGGTGAGGAACGGCGAGTAGTGCAGCGCGGTGATCGTGCCCAGGGCGCTGTCGCCGATGGCCGGCAGATCCGACTCCATGGTCTCCGTCGTGGCGAAGAGCTGAATGCCTGCCTTGTCGAGTTCGCGCTCCTTGAACGCCTTCACGAAGCCTGCCGACATCGGGCCGACCGGCATGAACATGAAGACGGCGTCCGGCTTCGCATCGCGCACGCGTTGCAGATAGCTGGAGAAGTCCGTCGTGCCCAGCGGCACCTTCACTTCGACGGCGATCTTGCCGCCCGACTTCTTGAACGTCTCGCTGTAGGCGTCGATGGCGTCGTAACCGGTCGCGAAGTCGGCCACCACGATGGCGGCATTCTTCACGCCCTTGCTCGCGGCGTATTCGACGAGCGGCACGCTCACGGCCCACTGCGTGAAGCCGGTGCGCACGAAGTACGGCGACTTGAGCGTGACGCTGGAAGTGCCCGAGTTACCGATGACGAGCGGCGTTTTGGTCTGGTTCACGACATCGGCCATCGCCAGCACGTTCGGCGTGAACGAGCCGCCGAACAGATACTGCACCTGATCGCGCACCACGAGTTCCTGTGCGAGCTGGCGCGTGCGTTGCGGGTTCACGCCGCCTTCGTCGCGCTCCAGCACGACGATGGTGTCGTCGCCGACCTTGTTCTTGTTCTGTTCGAGCCACAGGTTGACGCCACGACGGTATTCCGTGCCCCACCACGACGCCGAGCCGGAGAACAGCCCCAGCATGCCGACCTTGATTTCCTCGGCGCGGGCCGAGACAGCGGTGAATTGGCAGACGCTCGCGAGTGCTACCGCAAGCCAGAGATGGCGCTTGTTCATGGTGTCGTCTCCTCGTCGGCGTTAGCGGCGCCGATCGGTTGTGAGGTCGCGCCGGGGGATGGCGCGCCTTTTCTATGTGATGCGGAACAGCTTAGGCAGACGAAATGTCGACGTCGAACGACCTTCTCGCGTCGAGCGTTGCGTTTTTCGTATATCCCCGAGATTTCCCCTAGGTTTCGAGATGAATTTTTCGAGGGGAATTTCGCGCCGCGGGACGCATGGCGCGCCGCGGATGGAATGCCCGCCACACAAGGCGCAGCGGGGAGTCGTCAGGGAGTGTCCCGCGCCACGAAAATCGCGGGCGGGCGAATGAGGCGAGACATGCAAGTCATGGCGAATTCGTCGAATTTCGCCGCGCTCGCAGGCGGGTTGGCGAGCGCGATTCGCGCCCGTCACGATACTTTTACGTCGGATGCTGCATCGTCGGCGCGAGCGCGCGCAATTCGTCGAGCAATTGCTCCGCCGCTGGCGAGAGCAATCCGTCACGACGTGTCGCCACACCAATCGAGCGACGCGCGTGTTGCAACGACACCGGCACGACGGCGAGTTCGCCCGTGCGCAACTCCGACGTAATCTGCACAGGCGAGAGCAACGCCAGCCGGTCGCTCGACGACAGCAACCCGCGCACCACCGGTGAACTGCTCGCGTGCACCTGCGTGCGAGGCAGCGCCAGCCCTTCGGCATGGAATACGCGCTCGAAGACGCCGCGCGCGGGCGTACACGGCAACGGACTCACCCAGCCGTACTCTGCGAGTTCCGCGAGCGTGGGCGTTCGGCCAGACGTCAGGCAGGGGTGATCGGCGCGCGCGACCACCGACAGATGATCTTCGAACAACGCTTCCTGACGAATGTCCGGCGGCACGTCGTTCGCCCGCAAGGCGCCGACGATCATGTCGACGTCTGCCTGTCGCAACTGACGCACGAGCGCTTCGTAAGTCCCGTCGACCACCGTCACCGTGAGATACGGCGACTTGTGCAGCAGGCTGTCGATGGCCTTGGGCAACAGAAAACCACTCGACAGCGGCAACGCCGCCACGATCACGGTGCCCTGCTGACGTCCGCCGAACGGGGCGAGTTCGTCTTCGGCAATCGCCAGTTCCGCGAGCGCGCGTTTGACCGGACCGAGCAAGGCCAACGCTTCGTCCGTGAGACGCGTGCCGCGCGGCGTGCGTCGGAACAGCTTGATGCCGATGAGGTCTTCGAGCTGATCGAGATTGCGCTGAATCGTCGGCTGAGAGCATTGCAGGCGATTCGCCGCCAGCGGACCGCTGCCCAACTCCGCCACGGCGATGAAGCTCGTGAGTTGCTGCGGCGCAACCACAGCAGCGAAGCGGCTCGCCGCACGTGCACCGCCGTCGGCCTGCGACGCCGTCGCCGCGAACGCTTCGCGGTAGCCGTTCGCCAGTTCGGCAAGCGCACGCGTGGCACGCACCCCGAGCCGCTGACCCGCGGCATTCGGAATCAGGCCGCGCCCGCTGCGGTGAAACAGCGGAAAACCCAGCTCCGCCTCAATGTCCGAGATCGAGCGTGCCACGGCCGATTGCGACAGATGCAGCATGCGCGCCGCACGCGCGACCGAGTCGCATTCGAGCACCGCGACCATGGCGCGCAGGCCGCGCAGCTTGCGGCACAGCAGCGTCGCCTCGGTGCTTTGCGGCGCACGGCTCCACGTGCCGCGTTCGTGGCACGCCAGCCGGGGCGCGGGCGGCGCGTTCGTCAGGCTGATGGCAGTGTCGATGGCCATGTCAGCGCATGGTGGGCACGCGTCGCGTGGCCATGAACTCGTCGAGCGTCTCGCCGCGCATGAGCGCATAGACTTCGAGATTGGTCTTGCGCACCACGCGGGCAAACTTCTCCAGCACGAAGAAGTTCACACCGTGACGCACGAGGCCGAGCCAGTCCTGCGCCTGCACCATGGCCTGTTCATCCGCCGTGAGTCCCGCGGCGGTCATCGTGGCGACGGGATCGTTCAGGAACGTCTCGCGATTCTCTGCGCGAATCATGTGCCAGAAGAAACGATTGAGCTTGAGCGTGCGGTTGCTCACGCGCAGATCGAATGCATAGGTGCCGGTGATCGCTTCGATACCTTCGAGTTGCGGATTCATGCGACCGCCTCCTCTGCATCGTCTTCAAACAGCGCGACGGTCATCGCCGTCGTCGTCGCGAGGTAGTAGTTCAGATGCAGACGTTTGATGCGCGGCCCCATCGCGCCACGCATCGACAGCCACATGATCTGTTCGACGCTCTCGGCGCCACCACGCTGAACGTAATCCACATGCTTGAGTTCGGTCAGTTTCTCCGGCGCATGCTCCAGCAGTTCCAGGAACTCGCGGTCCCACGCTTCGTCGTTGTACCCCGCGCGCTCGCCGTGAATCTGATGCGAGAGGCCGCCCGTACCCACAACCACCACGCGCAGATCTTCCGGATATGACTCGATGGCGCGACGCACCGCCTGACCGAGGCGATAGCAGCGACGCCCGGTCGGCAACGGATACTGCAACACGTTGATGGCGATCGGCACGACCGTGCCCGGCCAGTCCGGCTTGTGCGGCCAGAGCAGCGGCAGTGGCGACGCGCAACCGTGATCGATCGGCTTGTCCTGGAAGACGGTGATGTCGAACTCATCGTTCACGAGCGACTCGGCGATATGCGCCTGCAACGCCACGTCACCGCGAATCGGCGGCAGCGGGCGCAGCCCTGCGCCTTCGTCGGCAATCGGGAATGACTCGCCGACGCCGAGCGCGAACGTCGGATACATGTCGAAGAAAAACGTGGTGGCGTGGTCGTTGTAGAAGAACACCAGCACGTCGGCCTGCTTCTCGGCGAGCCACTTCGCTACGGGTTCGTAGCCCTGGAACAGCGGCGCCCACGCGGGATCCTGCTGCTTGCCCTTGTCGTACGCCACACCGATGGTCGGCACGTGCGACGTCCCGATCCCGCCAATGATCTTTGCCACGCTGAAAGTCTCCGTCTCTTGTTTTGTCATGCCAGGGCCGCAGAATCCGTTCGTGAATCCGAGCCCGCATTTACGCAGCGCCGAGTCTATACGGGATCCCGTATTGACATGAACAAGGGTATTTACCAATGCTTTTACGAATTATGGGATCCCATAATGAAAAAAGCCGATGCCGCCAAGCCCCGCTTGTCTGGCACGCAGGAAAGGAAACGAAAGGAGACGCATGCTGCATCCCACCCCGACCACGGTTCAATTGCGCGAAATGATCCTCAAGGGCGAACTCGCGCCGGGCGAGCGTCTGGCCGAAGCGAAGCTCGCAGAGCAACTGGGCGTGTCGCGCATGCCGGTGCGTCAGGCGCTGCCGGTGCTCGCCGAGGAAGGACTGGTGGTGCGCGCCGGACAGCGTGGCTACGCGGTGCGGGCGCACACGCGTGAGGAGAGTGTCGAGGCGTTGCATCTGCGTGGCGCGCTCGAAGGCTACGCCGCGCGACTGCTTGCCGAGAAAGGCGCGAGCGCGGAACTGCTCCGGCAGTTGCGCGAGTTGCTGGCCGAGGGCGACGCCCTGCTCGCCGATCACACGATGACGCCCGAAGTCCAGATCGGCTACGCGTCGCTCAATGCGCGCTTTCACGACCTGCTCGTCACCGGCGCTCGTAATCCCCTGCTCGAAGGTTTCATCGCGCGCTGCAATCTGGTGCCGTTCGTCGCCCCCCGCACGGTGGCGTTCGGTCATGAGGACCGGCGCCAGTACGCAGACATCATCGCCTACGCGCACCGGCAGCATCACGCCATCGTCGAGGCGATTGCTGCGCGTCAGCCCGATCGCGCCGAATTCATGTGCCGCGAGCACATCGTGACGCAAGAACACAGCATGGGCGCGCAGTTGCTCTGACGCGCGCGCCGTCGCCGAATCCGACCCATCCCTTATCGAAACGAGAGCGCGCCGCACCCCTGACAAGGCACGCCAAGGAGACAAACGATCATGTTCCTCAAAAACACCTGGTACGTCGCGTGTACGCCGGACGAATTCGCCGACAAGCCGTTGGGCCGCAAGGTCTGCAACGAAGCGATGGTGTTCTTCCGTGACGGTAACGGCAACGCCGCCGCGCTCGAAGACTTCTGCCCGCATCGCGGCGCTGCGCTCTCGCTGGGCTTCGTCAAGGACGGGCACCTCGTGTGCGGCTATCACGGCCTGACGGTCGACGGCGGCGGCAAGTGCACGAAGATGGTCGGTCAGCGTGTCGGCGGCTTTCCGAAGACGCGGTCGTTCCCGTGCGTCGAGCGTTACGGCTTCGTCTGGGTCTGGCCGGGCGATGCAGCACTCGCGAATCCCGACGAGATCCCGCACCTGGAGTGGGCGGTGAGCGAGCAGTGGGCGTACGGCGGCGGCCTGTATCACATCAAGTGCGACTATCGCCTGATGATCGACAACCTCATGGACCTCACGCACGAGACCTACGTGCACGCGACGAGCATCGGGCAGGAAGAGATCGAAGAAGCCCCGCCGAAGACGACCGTCGAGGGCGACATGGTGATCACGGCGCGTCACATGGAAAACATCAAGGCGCCGCCGTTCTGGGCGAGTGCACTGCGCGCGAACGGTCTGGACGATCAGGTGCCGTGCGACCGCTGGCAAGTCTGCCGCTTCACGCCGCCGAGCCACGTGATGATCGAAGTGGGTGTCGCGCACGCCGGTCATGGCGGCTACGACGCCCCCGCCGACAAGAAGGCCGGCAGCATCGTCGTCGACTTCATCACGCCGGAGACCGACGAATCGATCTGGTACTTCTGGGGCATGGCACGTAACTTCAAGCCGCAGGATGCCGAGCTGACGGCCGCGATCAAGAAGGGCCAGGGCGGCATCTTCGCCGAGGACCAGGAGGTGCTCGAAGCACAGCAGCGCAACCTGTCGGCGTACCCGGACAAGAAGATTCTCAAGCTCAACATCGACGCGGGCGGCGTGCAGTCCCGCAAAGTGCTCGACCGTCTGATCGACGCCGAACGCGCTGGCACGGCGAGCGCCGGTGTGGAGAACGCAGCATGAAAGTCCGGCTGGCGAACAAGCGCGATGTCGCCACCGACATCTGCGAATTCGAACTGGTGAGTGTCGACGGCAGTGCGCTCCCGGTGTTCACTGCCGGTGCGCACATCGACGTGCATGTGGCAGACGGCTGCGTGCGGCAATACTCGCTGTGCAACGCACCGGGCGAGACGCACCGCTACTGCCTGGGGGTGCTGCGCGATCCCCAATCGCGTGGCGGCTCCGTCGGCATGCATGCGCTCACGGTGGGCACGGAGATCGAGATCAGCGCGCCGCGCAATCACTTCCCGCTCGCCGATTCGGCGAAGCACAGCATTCTGCTTGCGGGCGGTATCGGTGTGACGCCGATTCTCTGTATGGCCGAGGCGCTGGCGGCGAGCGAGGCGTCCTTCGAAGTGCATTACTGCACACGCGAACCGGCACGCACGGCGTTTCGCGATCGCTTCGCACGCGAAGGGATTGCGGCGAAGACGCGCCTGTACTTCGACAGCGAAGGCGAACGCGCGGATCTCGATGCGATTCTGGCGCAGCCGTCCGGCGGCAAGCATCTGTATGTCTGCGGCCCGGCGGGCTTTATCGAGGCCGTGCTCGCCCGAGCGGAAGCCGCGCAATGGCCCGAAGGCAATGTGCATCGCGAGTACTTCGCCGCGCCGGTGCACGAGTCTGCGGATGGCGAGGCCGACAGGGCGTTTCAGGTGAAGCTGCATTCGAGCGGCCGTGTGATCGACGTGCCGGCCGGCGAGACGATCGTCGCGGCGCTCGCGGCGCAGGGTGTCGAAGTGCAGATGTCGTGCGAGCAAGGCGTGTGCGGCACGTGCCTCACGCGTGTGATCGACGGCACGCCGGACCATCGCGACGTCTACCTCACGGACGACGAGCGCGCCGCCAACGATCAGATCCTGCCGTGCTGCTCGCGCAGCAAGTCCGCCGTGCTCGTGCTCGACCTCTGATCGCAATCGTCGCTGAGGTCGCTGAGGTCGCTGAGGTCTCGGCAGCGGTTTCAAAAGCCAACAGCCCCGCTTCGCATCGCGAGCGGGGCTGTTCGTTTTCATCGACGTCGAGGGGAAGTCGCGGGGATCGTCACATCGCCCGATGCCTCGTCTCACGCACGAGCACCGTCGAAATCAGCGCCATGGCCGCGAGCACGAGGAAATAGACGATCACCGGCCAGATCTGCCCGTGGCTCCATGCCAGCAGACTCGCCGCAATCATCGGCGCCAGACCGCCGCCCATCACCGTGCCGATCTGCTTGCCCAGCGACACGCCCGAGAAGCGCACCCGCGTGTCGAACAACTCGGAGAAGAAGCTGCCTTCCGGACCGAACATCATCGGATGGATCACGCCCGCGCCGATCACGATGGCGAGCACGACGAAGGTCGTCTCCTTGCTGCCCATCATGAGGAAGAACGGATAGATGAAAATCGCCGTGGCGGCCAGCCCCATCAGGAACATCGGACGGCGTCCCAGCTTGTCGGAGAGCATGCCGAACGCGGGGATCGTGAGCATGGCGAGGATGTTCGCGTACAGCACACCATCGGCCATCACGTTGCGCGGCAGACCGAGCGTCTTGGTGCCGTAGGAGAGCGAGAAAATCGCCACCAGATAGAAGAAGCTCGTCTCCGCCAGACAAATGAAGAACGTGACGAGCGTCGGGCGCCAGTAATGCGTGATGACCTCGGCGACCGGCACTTTCGCGATGTCGCGATGCTGCTCCGCCGCCTTGAAGCTCGGCGACTCCTCCACCTTCAGGCGGACATACGTCCCCAGCGCCACGAGCAGCAGACTCACGAGGAACGGCAGACGCCAGCCCCACGTCAGCAAATCGTCTTCCGGCAAGCGCGTGATGAGCACGATGGCGAGCGACGCCCCGACGATCGACGTCGGCCCCGCTGCCTGAATCAGTCCGCCAAAGAGGCCGCGCAAATGCGCGGGCGCGCCCTCGACCGTCATCAGCAACCCGCCCACAGACTCGCCGCCAAGCGCAAAGCCCTGAATGAAGCGCAAGGTCACGAGCATGATCGGCGCCCACATGCCGACCATGGCGTATGTGGGCAGCAGGCCGATGAGCGTGGTGGCGACGCCCATCAGAATCAGCGTGAACAACAGGATCGACTTGCGGCCGATGCGGTCGCCATAGTGACCGAAGACGATGCCGCCGATGGGGCGCGCGACGAAGCCGACGGCGAACGTTGCGAACACGGCGATCATGCCCGTCATCGGGTCGAGCTGCGGGAAGAACAGCCGATCGAACACGATGGGGGCGAGAAAACCGTAGACGAAAAAGTCGTACCACTCGATGGCCGTGCCGAAGCAACTGGCTGCCACCACGCGACCGAAGTTCGGCGTGGCCGCCGTCGGGGTGTCGTGATGGCGGGTTGCGTGGTCCGACGGGCTGGCCGGTGTGCCGCCTGATGTGCTGGCTGATGTGCTGGCCGGGAGCGTTGACGAAGCGCCGGACGCAGCGCCAGATACGGCACCCGCGCCCGCAGGAACGGTTTCAAACGGTTGTGACACGGTTGTCTCCTCCGGCCGTCTATTCCGGTGTCCCGGCTGCGGCGGTATGGTGGTGATGAAGCTTCAGAACGGGTAATGACGCGGGGTGGTCTGCACCGTCATCCAGCGCAAATCGGTGAATTCATGAACGCCGGCTTTGCCGCCGAAGCGTCCCCATCCGCTCGACTTCACGCCGCCGAACGGCATCTGCGCTTCGTCGTGCACGGTCGGGCCGTTGATATGGCAGATGCCGGACTCGATGCGCTTCGCAACGCCCATCGCGCGCGCAATATCGCGACTGAACACGGCGGACGAGAGGCCGTAAGCGTTATCGTTGGCGCATGCGATGGCGGCTTCGTCGTCCTTCACACGCACGATGCCCTTGACCGGACCGAACGATTCCTCGGTGTAGATCAGCATGTCCGGCGTGACGTGATCGAGCAGCGTCGCGGGCATGAGCGTCGTCTCGGCACGGCCGCCGCACAGCAGCTTCGCGCCTTTGGCGAGCGCGTCGTCGATCAGCGCGTTGCAGCGCTCGACCGTCGACATGTCGATCACCGAACCCAGCACGACCGGTCCATGGCGCGGATCGCCGAGCGGCAGTGCGCGCGCCTTGGCCGCGAGCATGTCGACGAACGCGTCGGCAATCGCCTCGGCCACCACGATGCGCTCCGTCGACATGCAGATCTGCCCCGAGTTGGCAAACGCACCGAAGGCCACGCCGTTCACGGCATCGTCGAGATCGGCGTCGTCGAGCACGAGACACGGGGCCTTGCCGCCGAGTTCGAGCACCGCGGGTTTGAGATGTTCGGCACACAGCCCCGCGATGATCTGCCCCACGCGCGTGGAACCGGTGAAGTTCACCCGACGCACGGCGGGCTCGGCGATCAACGCCTGCACGATGGCTCCGGCGTCCCTGGGTGCGTTCGTGATGAAGTTCACGACGCCCGGCGGCAGACCGGCTTCGTCGAGCGCGTCGGCGATCAGGCCGTGCGTCGCCGGACACAACTCGGAGCCCTTGAACACGACGGTGTTGCCGCATGCAAGCGGCAGCGCCAACGCCCGCACGCCAAGAATCACCGGCGCGTTCCACGGCGCGATGCCCAGCACCACACCCGCGGCCTGACGTACGCCCATCGCGAGACTGCCGGGGACATCCGACGGAATGATCTCGCCGGCGATCTGGGTCGTCATCGCGGCCGCTTCGCGCAAACCTTGCGCCGCGAGATGCACGTTGAATCCCGCCCACAGACCAGACGCCCCCGTCTCCGCCGCCATCGCGACCTGAAACTGCTCCAGCTTCGCTTCGAGCCGGTCGGCCGCCTTCGTCAGCAGCGCGCGGCGCTCGCCGGGGCCGGTGTTCGACCATGCGGGAAAGGCGTCCCATGCGGCGCGCACGGCGGCGCGGGCATCGTCGACGGTCGCCGCGGGCGCACGCGACGCCACCTCGCCGTCGAGCGGATTGCGTCGCTCGAACGTCGCACCGTGGGCAGCGGCGACACGCTTGCCGCCGATGAGCATCGTGAGAACTTCGGGATGTTGTTGGACTGACATGGACTTACGTCTCCTGATTCGACACCGGCGATGCGCCGACTCGCGCGCCGGTCGTCGCCACGTGGATGGGGGCATGAAGGGAGGCATCGAAGGATGCAGGGAATGCGCAGTGCATCATGCCACCACGAGTTCGACGAGGCGCGTCTCGCCGCTGTCGATGGCGTGCGACAGAACGTCGCGCAACGCGCTGCCCTGCTCCACGCGTTGTCCCCGGACCCCCATGCCTTCGGCCATGCGCACGAAATCGAGGTCCGGCAGGTCGGTGCCCTGCACGGGATCTTTCGGGCCGAAACCGAACGCGGGTGCGAACTCCTGCAACGCGGCGTAGCGTCGGTTGTTCAGGATGACGAAGGTAATGGGCAGCCGTGCCTGTGCCGCGCTCCACAGCGCCTGAATCGAGTACATGGCCGAGCCATCGCCGACCAGACAGACGATGCGACGCCCGGGCCGTGCCATCGCCACGCCGACAGCCGCCGGCATCGAATAGCCGAGGCCGCCGCTGTTCATCGTGTAGAAGGTGCCCGCCTGCGTGAACGGCAGGTATTGCTGTATGACAGGTCGCGCACTCGGTGCTTCTTCCACGACGATGTCTTGTGCGTCACGCACTTGCGCCAGCGTCTGAAGCGCAAACGCTGTCGTCATCGGCTCACCCGGCGCGTTGACCGTCGCGACCGGCGGCACGGCACGCACAGGCGGCGCGACGCGCTCGTTCGGCATCTCTCGTGCGAGCAACGCTTCCACACCCAGACGCACGTTGCCGACAACCGACGCACCGACCGGCGTCCATGCGGCCAGCCCCGGATCCTCGACCAGTTGGAACAACGATGCCCCCTCCGGCACGTGCGGCCCGGCGCCTTCCACGTGATACGTGAACGCCGGGGCGCCGATCACGAGAATCAGATCGTGACCACCGAGCAGGCCGACGATCTTCTCGCGCATCGGCGGCAGAAACCCTGCGAACAGACGGTGATCTTCCGGGAAGGCACAGCGCGCACACATCGGTGCGGTGAACACGCGGGCGTTGTGACGCTCGGCGAGTGCCACGACGGCGTCGAACGCCCCCGCGCGATCGATCGACGAGCCGACCACGAACGCGGGACGCTCGCACGCATCGAGCGCCGCCGCGAGTTGCGCCAGCGCCGCCGGCTCGGCCTGCACGCGCGTACTCACCTGACGCGGCGGCACCGGCTCGGCCGGGCGATCCCAGTCATCCACCGGAATGGAGACGAAGACCGGCCCCTTCGGCTCCTGCATCGCAATGTGATACGCCCGGGCAAGCGCGAGCGGCACATCTTCGGCACGCGCCGGTTCGAGACTGAACTTGACGTAGGGCTGCGGCAGTTCGGTGGCGCGCACCGAAGCGAGGAACGGGTCGAACGGGAGAATCGAGCGGGCCTGCTGACCGGCCGTCACGATGAGCGGTGTCTGATTCTTGTACGCCGTGAAGATGTTGCCCATCGCATTGCCGACACCCGCGGCGGAGTGCAGATTCACGAACGCTGCGTTGCCGGTGGCCTGCGCGTACCCGTCGGCCATACCGACCACCACGGCTTCCTGCAAACCCAGCACGTAGTCGAAGTCTTCGGGGAAGTCGCGGAACAACGGCAGTTCCGTCGACCCGGGATTGGCGAAGACCTTCGTCATGCCGTGGCGACGCATCAGGTCGATCACGACCTCGCGCACGGTGAGGGTCTGGGGTGCGCCGGCGTGCCGGCCGGCGTGGAGTTCTCGGCTGTCTTTCATGGATGCGTTGGTCTCTTGGCGGTTCGAAAAGTATAGGCAGCCGATATATGCATCGGAATTGCTTTTGCGTGCCGAAGTCATTACGCTTTTGCATGACTTTTCGACGACCGCTGCCCTCGCCATCCTTGCGGTCCATGCCATCTCCGTTGATCCGCGTTCGGGAGTTTCGTCGTCCGCCATGAGCCTCAATCTCCAGCAGCTACGCGCCTTCACGACCATCGTCGCCACCGGCAGTCTCGGGCGCGCCGCCACCGAACTCCATCTCACGCAGCCAGCGCTCAGCCGCACGATCAAGCGTCTCGAGACGGAGCTGGGCGCGCCGCTGTTCGAGCGTCACAGCAAGGGGATGGAGCTCACGGCATTCGGCCACGCGCTGCTGCCGCACGCCATGCTGCTCGCCCGCGAAGCCGAGCATGCACGCGAGGAGATCGACGCGATGCGCGGGCTGGCGAAGGGCACGATCAAGGTCGGCGCCGTCGGTGCCATCGCCAGTCATGTGCTGCCGCTCGCAGTCGACCGCGTGCTCAACCGCTGGCCGAATCTGCGCGTGGAGATCATCGAAGGTGTGTGGGACCGGCTCGCACAGGGACTGATGCGGCATGAAATCGATCTGGCGCTCTCGACCGTCGCACCGGACACGGACGACATCGTCGCGATCACCGACTGCCATTGGGAAGACGACAGTTACGTTGTTGCCGGATGCGATCACCCGTTGCGCCAGCGCGAGACGATTACGCTGGCGGATACGCTGAACGAGCGCTGGGCGATTCCGCCGCGCGGCACCGCGCCCTACGCGCACATGCAGGGCGTGTTCGCCGCGCACGGGCTGGGCTTGCCGAACATCGTCGTGGAGACGCGCTCGGTTCCGGTGCTCAAGAGCATGGTGGCGCGCTGCGGTTTCCTGACGTGGATGCCTGAGCCGATGTACGACGTCGAAGCCTCGGCACGGGTGATGGATACGCTGCCGATTGCGTCCGTGCGCGCCACACGTACGCTCACCGCTTTCCGCCGCCGTCAGGGCATTCTGCCGAGCCCGGCGGCGAAGCTGCTCGACGAACTGCGTCAGTTGACGGCGCCTGATTGAGCCGCTGCGGCGCAGCGTGTGCCCTGGCGAGTACACGCACTGGAAACGTTGCCCCCGCCGTGCCGCCCGACAGGTCACCACCGCGTCGCCCATCCCATGACAGCCGCGAAGCGGCCGCCCAAATGCAAAGCGGACCCCGAAGGGTCCGCCTGTAACTCGCGGGTCGCCGGATCGCCCCGGCGGCCTTGTCGACGTCGCGCTCAGTGCGAGCGGATCATCGTGCCGAACGGCTGCTCGGTCAGAATCTCCAGCAGCACCGAATGCTCGATGCGGCCGTCGACGATGTGCACCGACTTCACGCCGCTCTTGGCGGCGTCGAGCGCCGACGAGATCTTCGGCAGCATGCCGCCCGAGATCGTGCCGTCTGCGAACAGCTCGTCGATCTCACGGGCCGAGAGGTCGGTCAGCAGATTGCCGTCCTTGTCCATCACACCCGGAATGTTGGTCATCATCACCAGCTTCTCGGCGCCCAGCACCGTGGCAAGCTTGCCGGCCACGAGGTCGGCGTTGATGTTGTACGCCTGACCGTCTTCGCCCACACCGATCGGCGAAATCACCGGGATGAAGGCGTCGTCCTGAAGCGCGCGCACCACGGCCGGGTTGATCGAGTCGACTTCGCCGACATAACCGATGTCGAGGAACTGACCGGCGTTCTCGCGATCCGGCATCATCATCTTGCGAGCGTTGATGAGACCGCCGTCCTTGCCGGTGAGACCGACAGCCTGGCCGCCGTACTGGTTGATCAGCATGACGATGTCCTGCTGGACTTCGCCGCCGAGCACCCACTCGACCACTTCCATCGTCTCTTCATCGGTCACGCGCATGCCCTGGATGAACGTGCCCTGCTTACCGATCTTCTTGAGTGCCTGATCGATCTGCGGGCCGCCACCGTGCACCACCACCGGGTTGATGCCGACAAGCTTGAGCAGAATCACGTCGCGCGCAAAACCGCGCTTCAAGCGCTCTTCGGTCATGGCGTTGCCGCCGTATTTGATCACCACGGTCTTGCCGTGATACTTGCGGATGTACGGCATCGCCTCAGCCAGAATTTCGGCTTTGAGAGCGGGTGCGATGTCGTCGATGGAGTTCAGTTGCTGATCGGACATGGCGGGAAGGTTCGGAAGGTGAAGCGGGTGGACCAGGAAACAGGGCGAATTGTACAGCCAAGAAGCCTTGACGTGCGGGGCTTTGACGGGAATCGGAAGGGTCCGACGATCACATCGGACAACGCCTGCCGCCCGCGCTCGGCACGTGCCGGGGGGTAACCGCAAAAGCGGCGATTCTCGCCCCGTCAGCGGCACAGCATCTTACGTGCGTATCATCCCTTTCACTCACCATAGGACGCCCGTCAGAGCCCGATTTTTGCCTCGTCACTCTTTCACCCCTTCATGCACCGCCCATCTGCGGGCCGCAGCTGGCCGCATGTGGCCGGTCGATGACAGCCGTTGCGCTGTTGCAGTTGTGCAACTCGGGGGCGGATGCAGAAGCTGCGGGCGGCGTGTACGGTCACGAAGACGGCGCGACGCCTCTCATCACGTGGAAATGATGGATCGCCAGCGAGGTCAGGGAACAATGGGAACACCTTCGGGCGACGGCAGGACAGCCCCGACGCGCTGCCCCCGATGCGGGGCGGAAGTGGCCTGCGGCGCGAGGATCGCGGCCGTCGGGCGGGGCGCTGCCCCCGACGTCGCAGGCACCGCCCCGGACAGCGGCCCCCGCGACGTGCAGTGCTGGTGCCTCGACTGGCCACGCCTGCCCGCATCGGCCCGTCTGAATGTCGACGCCTGCCTCTGCCCGGCCTGTCTGCGTGAGGCGCTACTCGCTGCGGGGGTCTCGGTCGACGGCACGGCTGCCGATCCGGGTGACGTCGTCTGATCGTCTGATCGTCCGATAACGTCGGCAGTCTCCGGTAAGCGCCACCTCGGCGGTGAACCGCGCCGGGCAAACGCCCCGGCGCGAGCGACAACCGCATGGGAATGGCTTATTGAGACTTACTTATGCTCGCCGTGCGCCATACCGGCCATGCCGCCACCGGCCGGGGCGGCGGCCGTCAGATCGCGCACGGTGGCCTGCACCTGCTGCTCGGACGTCTTATGATCGGCCGTCTCGAACTTCAGCGTCACAGGCACGGTGTCGCCCTTCTTGAGCGGCGCCTTCAGGTCGGTGAGCATGATGTGATAGCTGCCCGGCTTGAGTTCCACCGGCTTGTTCGCGTCGAGCGGCAGGCCCTTGGGCAGCGCGCGCATTTTCATGAGCGTGCCTTCGAGCTTCATTTCGTGGACTTCGGCGTTGGCCGCCGCCGGCGTGCTCACGCTCAGGAGCGTGGTCGGCTGATGCGCTTGCAGCGTCATGTAGACGGCGGACGATGTCTGACCGGGAACGGTGCCGCGCGCCCATGCGTCGGAGACATCGACCCTGGCAGTCTGGGCCATGGCGGACACCGCGCCCAAACCGAGACTGAATGCGACCGCCACCAAAAGCTTGTGCTTCATGCAAACTCCTTTTTGTTGTCGACGGACTGAATATCGTCGGTTCATGTCTGTCTTTTCGACGAAGACATCGCGCGACGACCGGTCGCGCAAAACGTGAACGGTCATTGTAGTCGCGTGCCGCCGAACGCGTGTGCGGGCATTGCGATACCGGGCATCACGGCGCTGCGGCAGAGTGTCGCAGCGCCTCGCGACGCCGGATGGCCCGTGACCCGGACTTGGTACACTTATCGTATGACTCATTTTCCCATCGAGCGGACCAATGTCGTCCAGCTTTTCTGGTTGCGCTGTCTAGCCATCGTCGGTCAGCTCGCCACCATCGGCGTCGCCCAACTCTGGCTCGGCGTGCGCTTGCCGCTGGAGCCGATGCTCACCATCGTCGCGCTCGAAGTGCTGTTCAACGTCCTCACCTGGATACGTGCGCGACGCGGCGTCGAGCGGGCAAAACGCCGTACCGATCTCGATCTGATGAGCCAGTTGCTCGTCGATCTCGCCGCGCTCACCGCGCTGTTGTTCTTTTCCGGCGGCGCGACCAACCCTTTCGTTTCCCTGTTCCTGCCCGGGCTGGCCATTGCGGCGGCGGTGCTGCCGTGGCGCAACGCCTCGCAGCTCGCGCTGCTCTCGCTCGTGGCCTATGGCGCACTGAACTTCCAGTACGTGCCGCTCGATCTCGCCGACCCGGGCAACCTGCTGCGTCTGCACCTTGCCGGGATGTGGGTGAATTTCGTGGTCAGCGTGCTCGTGATCGCATGGTTCGTGTCGCGCATGTCGCGTGCGCTACGCGCGCGTGATGCCCAGCTCGCCCGCGCCGAACAACGGCTGCTGCGCGATGAACGGATGGCTGCGCTCGGCGCACAGGCCGCGAGCGTGGCGCACGAACTCGGCACGCCACTGTCGACGATGGCTGTCGTGGTCGGTGAGTTGCGCAGCGAGAGTCTGGGCAACAGCGCATTGAAACCGTTCGAGCCGGACCTTCAGACGCTCGAACAACAGATCGCGCTATGCAAGAGCGCCATCGGTCACGTGCAGACGCGCGCGGCGGCACCCGTGCGTCAGCCGCTGGCCGAGTGGCTGCCCGCGTTCACCACGCAATGGCGCTTGCGCCATCCGCAGGTGCAGTTCCAGTTGCGCGTGCCGCCCGAGTTGACGGCACGCATCGAAGACACCGTGCAGGTCGGCCAGATCCTCACCATCCTGCTCGACAATGCGGCGTACTTCAGCCCGTCGTCGGTCACCCTCGATGTGATCGCGGGCGCCGAGGACGTGCGCTTCACCGTTTGCGACGAAGGTCCCGGCATGACGGCCGAGCTTCGCACCCGTCTGGGCAACTCCCCGGTCATGAGCACCCATGGCGGGCACGGCATGGGGCTGTATCTCGCCTTCGCCAGCGCGCAGCGTCTCGGCGGAGACATCGCGCTCACCCCTAACACGCCGCAAGGCACGCGCGCCGAATTGCGCCTGCCGCTGGCCACCTTCTTCTTCGGTTCGCGGAGTCAGACATGAACGCCTCCCACTTTCTTCTCATCGACGACGACGTCGTCTTTGCCGAGACGCTCGCGCGTGCGCTGACGCGTCGCGGTTACGACGTGCAGATCGCCGGTGACAGCGCAGCCGCGCTGCTTGCCGCACGCACGCGACAGTTCGACCTGATCTCGGTCGACCTGCATCTCGGACACGACTCGGGACTGCCGCTCATCGCACCGCTGCGGGCGCTGCAACCGAAGGCCCGCATGCTGGTGCTCACCGGCTACGCAAGCATCGCCACCGCCGTGCAGGCGGTCAAGGACGGCGCCGACAACTATCTCGCCAAACCGGCCAACGCCGACACGATTCTCGCGTCGCTGCGCAGCGATGCCAGCGAAACACAGGCGGACGAAGCCATCGAAAACCCGTCGCCGCTCTCAGTCGCCCGATTGGAGTGGGAACACATTCAACGCGTGCTCGCCGAACACAACGGCAACATCTCCGCCACGGCGCGTGCACTGAACATGCATCGCCGCACGTTGCAGCGAAAGCTGCTCAAGCGCCCGGTCAAGCAGTAAGCCGCTCACCGATCGCGCCGGTCCCATCGGGATCGGCGACACAGGGCAACGTCACAATCACGTGACGCGGCCCCGGACATCGCGCCCTGCGCGAAGTCGCATGTGCGCTGCCGCTCGCATCATGCCCTGCCTCGTCATCTTCCCGCTGCACGAAATCTGCAATCGACCCGCTGTCGATTTCGCGACGCTGTCGCAATAGCTCGCATCACGCATCCACTCACAGCTTCGTCGCGCTCTGTCACCGACATACCCGCGTCGGTCCCGCGTGCGATGTGCGGTGTGCGCTCGTCGTCGCTTTTCCTATCCTTCTTCCTTTTCCGATGACTCAGGAGCGGGCCGATCATGCAGCTTCCGACAATCGCCGCGTCGTCGACGTGGCATCTGAACGCCCAGACCCCAACGGCGTCCACCGATACACAATCATCGGCGGTCGCCTCGACAACGTCGGACGACGCCATTTCGTCAACGTCCGACAATCCGCCGCCTCGCCTTCCGCCTGCGCTGATGCACTCCCTCGTCGCCAAACGGTTGTTGACGGGAGGCCCCAAACGGGCCAAGGCGGTTAAACGCGACAAGAAGGTCGATGAGATGCTGCGCATTCCCCGGAGCGAGTTTCCGAGGCTCGGCGGTTCAGCAAAAGTGGCGCAGCACTATCAATTGCCCAGAACTACGATGCAGCGATATCGAGATCAGTCCGAAAACTTCCGCGGCGCGGCTCACGCGCGAGGTGAACCCACCCGTTACGCCATCAGCCACAACAATCTGTGCCAGTTGGCCAGCAACGGTCGGGAACTGTGTACCGCTGCTGGCGGATTGTCGGAGCTGGCTGCCGCGCTGGGCGTTGAACCGCATTCGTTACGAGAAGTGCTGACACCAAAAGGAGGACTCTCCAAAACCGGTGGACAACGGCTGGTCGCGCAAACGGTGCTTGCGCCAAACACGGTCGAGATTCCGGCCGAGCGGTTTGCCGATCTGCTGGCAGGCCCGGTGTCACGCGGCACGAATCCGATGCGGGCACTGCGTCTGCCATCGATTCGAACATTCGCCCCACAGCATGCGACGCCCAATGACAGCAGCGCTGCGAACACGACGAGCGCGGGGCCATCAACAGGAGCCTCTCGCGGGAATGCGGTCTCGCCATCGCTCACCGCCATCGTTGCGCAAGTGATCCGCGCCTCGGAAAGGCCACCACAGGGCACGCCGACGACCGTGCCCGTGCCCACGCAGAGGCAGAGGCAGAGGCAGATGCGGCTACAGACGCCGATGGTCACCTTCACGACGACCGTGGCAACGCTTCAGCGAATGCAGCTCGTCAACCATCTCCGCCCGCGAGGCAAGGCGAACGATAGCTGCGACCCGACGCCGTACGAGACCATTGATTGGCGTCCTGCCGGTGACGGAAGCATGCGATGGCGTTTGCGGAACGCCTCAACACGAGCGGAGACTCAGGCGCCATCATCGGGCGAGTGGCCGATGCCTGCGCCGCAGCCGGCTGCGACAGGTGGCGTGCGCCTCGGCGATGCGTCAAATACGTCGGACGCGCCGGAAATGCCGATTGCCGACTCACCGTACCCCGTGCCTGCCACGCCCGACTTGTCGTATTTCGTCTGAGGCACGCCCTGAACGACAATGGCGCCGCCCCATAAAAAACACCCCAACGCCGGCACAACGGCCAACGTCGGGGTGTCGTTTGCTGAGCTTGCGCGATGTCGCGAAGCACGCAGTACGTCTTACAGCACGTAGCGCGACAGATCTTCGTTCTGCGCCACTTCCTCCAGGAAGCGGTTCACGTAGTCGGCGTTGATCGTCACGACTTCGCTGGACTGCTTGCCAGCACTGTACGAAATGTCTTCGAGCAACTTTTCGATGACGGTGTACAGACGGCGTGCGCCGATGTTCTCCGTCTTCTCGTTGACCGAGAAAGCGATTTCCGCGAGACGCTTGATGCCGTCCGGTGCGAATTCGAGCGTCACATCTTCCGTGGCCAGCAGCGCCTGATACTGCTTGACGAGGCTTGCGTCCGTCTGCGTGAGAATCGCTTCGAAGTCTCCGACCGACAGCGATTCGAGTTCGACGCGAATCGGGAAGCGGCCTTGCAGCTCCGGAATCAGATCGCTCGGCTTGGCCAGATGGAACGCACCGCTCGCGATGAACAGAATGTGATCCGTCTTGATCATGCCGAACTTCGTGCTCACGGTCGTGCCTTCGACCAGCGGCAGCAGATCGCGCTGCACGCCCTGACGCGACACGTCGCCGCCGCCCACTTCGCTGCGCGTGGCGATCTTGTCGATTTCGTCGAGGAACACAATGCCGTTCTGCTCGACGTTACGCAGCGCCAGTTGCTTGACCTCTTCGTCGTTGAGCATCTTCGACGCTTCTTCGTCGGTCAGGATCTTGAGCGCGTCCTTGATCTTGAGCTTCTGACGCTTCTTCTTCTGGTTGCCCAGATTCGCGAACATGCCCTTGATCTGCTCGGTCATCTCTTCCATTCCCGGCGGGCCCATGATTTCCATGCCCTGTGCCGGGATTTCGACTTCGAGTTCGATTTCCTTGTCGTCGAGCGCGCCTTCGCGCAGACGCTTGCGGAAGGTCTGACGCGTCGCGTTGTCCTCACCGCTCGGTTCGGCTTCGTGCGACGCCGAACCGAAACGAATGTCGCGCGACGATTCGCGCCCCGTCGGCAGCAACAGATCGAGAATGCGATCCTCAGCACGATCCTCGGCGTTGGTACGCACCTTCTTCATCTCGGCTTCACGCGTCTGCTTGATCGCAATTTCCGCGAGATCGCGAACGATGCTGTCCACGTCGCGGCCGACATAGCCGACTTCCGTGAACTTCGTGGCTTCGACCTTGATGAACGGCGCGTCGGCCAGCTTGGCCAGACGGCGGGCGATCTCGGTCTTGCCCACGCCCGTCGGGCCGATCATCAGAATGTTCTTCGGCGTGATTTCCTGACGCAGGGGCTCGGCCACCTGCTGACGGCGCCAGCGGTTGCGCAACGCCACCGCAACAGCCTTCTTGGCCTTGTGCTGGCCGATGATGTGTTTGTCGAGTTCGGAAACGATCTCGGAGGGGGTCATATGGGTCATGACGTTCGCCAGATTAGGGGTTCGCGAGGCAGGTGACGCCCGGCCGGACGGCTGTCTTGGTACCGATCAGCCGCCGGTCGGCTATCGCACCGCAGGAGTCCACCTGCTGCGGTGCGTGCGTCGTCCGTCGTTGTTCGTCGATGTTCGTGTGATTACTTCGCTGCCTTCGGCGGCAACGATTCGATGATGTGGTTGTCGTTCGTGTAGATGCACATTTCGCCCGCGATCGTCAGCGCCTTCTTGACGATCTCCGCCGGCGTGAGGTCGGTGTTCTCGACCAGTGCGCGGGCCGCGGCCTGGGCGTATGAGCCCCCCGAACCGATGGCCGCCACGCCGCCTTCCGGATCGAGCACATCGCCGTTGCCGGTGATGACCAGCGTGGTCTGCTCGTCGGCGACGATCATCATCGCTTCGAGACGGCGCAGCATGCGGTCCGTGCGCCAGTCCTTCGCGAGTTCGACGGCCGAGCGCGTGAGATGCCCCTGATGCTTCTGAAGCTTCGCCTCGAATCGGTCGAGCAGCGAGAAGGCGTCTGCCGTGGCGCCGGCGAAGCCGACCATGACCTTGCCGTCATAGATCGTGCGGACCTTGCGCGCCGTCCCCTTCATCACGATGTTGCCGAGCGTGACCTGTCCGTCACCGCCAAGCGCGACCTGATCGCCGCGCCGAACGGAGACGATAGTGGTGCCGTGATATTGCTCCATGCCTGTTCCTTTTCGGGGGGCGACGTGCGCCCCGTAACGATTGGCCCGGCAGGGCGCGCCTCGCAGCCCTCTGTGAGAGAGACGATGCAGGCGCGCCCTGCCGGGCGAGACGTGACTGTAGTTTAGGGCAATCGAAAGAATATCAAGAGGCGTCGACGGCGTCGTACGAGACGCGCCATCGACGATCGGCCGATGCCCGAAGAAGCGGCATGGATCGTGGGATTCGCGCGGCGTTGCACCGCGCGAATCGGAGGATGCGAAACAATTTCTCGGAAATTGCTTCGATTTTGCGGCGTATTTGACGTGTTACGGCGATGTCTGAACGCTCAGAACGTGGTGCGCAATCCCACGCGAACCGCACGGCCGCCCTGCGGCGCAATGTCGCGCAGGACCGAACTTGCCAGACGCACTTCCTGATTGGTCAGGTTCTCGCCCTTCAGATAGGCCAGCCACTGCGCGCCGCCCGCCTTGAACTGATACGTGAGCGCAGCGCCGAGCGTGGTGTAGCCGCTCGTCGTCAGATCGTTTGCAGGCACACGCCCCTGATTGCTCGCGTGAACCATTTCGAGACGTGCGCCCCAGTGACCCAGGCCGTAGATCAGCGCCGCCGTCAGACGCAACGGCGCGATACGCGGCAGCGGCTCGCCCGTGTCGCGATTGCGACCAATGGTGTAGTCGCCGCGCAGCTCGACGTCGAGATTGCCGTAGCCCTGCCAGACACGTGCACGGCCTTCGGCTTCGAAGCCGTAAAGATCGGCGGGCACACCGGCGTATTGATAGACCGGCAGCGGCTTCTCCTCACCGTCGACCGTCGCGCCCGTGTTGTAGAGCGCAAGGAAGTTGCTGAAGCGACTGTAGAACACGCCGACGCTGCCCTTGTTCGGGCCGTTCTCGTAGCGCAGCGACAGGTCCGTCGAGAACGCCTTTTCCATCTTGGCCTGCGGATCGCCGATCTCGAAGACACCGGTCGCGAGGTGCGGGCCGTTGGCGTACAGCTCGTAGAAGGTCGGGGCGCGCTCCGTGTAGGCCGTGTTCAACGCCACGGACCACGCCGGTGCCAGCGCGAACACCGCACCGGCGGAGACGCTGGCCGGCGTGAAGTTACGCGACGGCAGGTTGTCGAAACGCGCGTTGCCACCGGCGCTCGGCTTCACGCTCGAGTGCTCGATGCGCGCGCCGAACGAGAGCTTCACCGCCTGATTGACGGCCCACTCTTCGAGCGCGAACAGCGCCACGTTGGTGGTGTCGCTCTTCGGCACGAACGCTTCCTCGCCAAGCGCCGAGAAGGTGTTCTGCGAGAACTGCACGCCCACCGCGCCTTCGAGCGGTCCGATCTTCGCGTGACGCGCTTCGAAGCGTCCTTCGTAGCCGTGGTTCTTGAAGGTCGTGCCCGTCGCGCCGTTCTCGATTTCCTTGTGCTCGTAGTCGGTGTAGCCGAAGTTGAACTTGAACGCGGTAAACGGGCCGCTCAGGTTGCGCACTTCGCTCGCCAGCGCGAGACGCTGCTGACGCAGGCGGATGCGCGTGTTTTCTTCGGCGACGGTGCCGTAATCGGAGTCGTAGCCGGAGTACGACAGCCCGGCGTAGCCGTCGGCCCACGTCCATGAGGCACCGGCCGCGGCGCCGCTCGTCTGTCCGTTGCTGTTGGGCAGCGTGCCCGACGGTTGCGGCGTGTCGGCATCGTCGCGCGCGCGTTGCTGGGCAGAACGGGCGAAGCCGGGAATGCGCAGGTCGGCGCTCTTGCGCGCGAAACCGTCAACGTGGAAGGCAAACTGACCGTTGCCGAATTCGAGTTGCGCGGCGCCGGCGCGCTCGCGATTGGCGCCGCCGTAGCTGAAGTCCGTCGCCCCGGAAATGCCCGTGAGCGACTCGCGCGGAATGCGGTTGTCGATGGTGTTGACCACGCCGCCGACGGCATTGCCGCCATAGAGCAGCGCCGCCGGGCCGCGCACGATCTCAACGCGCTCGATGCTCAGCGGGTCTTGCGCCACGGCGTGGTCGTAGGAGAGCGACGAAGCGTCGAGCGAGGCAGTGCCGTTTTGCAGTACACGAATGCGGTCGCCGTCGAGACCACGAATGATCGGGCGGCTGACGTTCGGCCCGTACGACGTGGCCGACACGCCCGGCAGGCCGTCGAGCGTCTCGCCGAGCGTGGTGGCGCGGCGCAACGCCAGCGCGCGACCGTCCAGCTCGGTGATGGGCGCAGCGAGGTCGGCAGCGGCACGCCCGAGCGGGTTGCCCGTCACGAAGGTGACCGGGAGCGCGGCGTCGCTTGTTGCAGTCGCGCGGTTGGATGCGAGTGTTGCGGGTGTTGCCGTAGGGGTCGTCGTGTCGACAGCGTCTGACGGTGCCGATGATGCGGGCGACGTCGTCGTCGACGTTTCAGCGGCCAGCGCCGACGGGCTCGTCAGCACGAAGGTGCCGAATGCAGCGAACGTGAGCGCCGCCGCAAGCGGCAACGGCGCGAGTGTCGGCAACGCGCGACGGCGATGGGCCACGTGGGCGGGCGTGACATTCGCAGGGGAGTCGTCGGTGAGTGAGTGCAGCGAGCGCGTCGCGCGGGCGGCGACGGAAGAGGGAGTGGCCATATCGGTCTTGTTTCTTGTCGGTCTGATGAGCGCGGGCGCACCCGTCCTCGAACGGTGCCCGGATGCCCGTGAATCGGCACGAACGCGCGCACGGCAGCACGCCGACAGGGCAGGCCGGTAAGACACCGGAGCGCTGCGGACGTCGAAGTCAGTGCGGGCGAAGATGCGTGGAAAACGTCGGAGACGTTGAAGCGTCAGACCGCGACCGGTGGCGCGCGGGAATCGAAGGGAAGAAGGACGGCGCTCGCATGGCTGCGTCCGTTGGCGCGCAGGGGCGCCTGCGCCGTGTCGGCATCGCCTGCCCATTGGAGCATCGCCACGGCCATCGCAGCCGCGAGCGTCGCCCCTTCGAAGAGATGGCAGTGATGGTGATGGGTGCCGAAACTGGTGTGCGTCGTGCGCGCGGATTGCACGGACCAGTCGGCGGCAATCGCGGCGTCCGAGTCGTCGTCGGCATCCTCATCGACATCATGAGAAAGACCTGCGGCGCTCGTGCCGGCAACGCCATGGGCCGACGCTGGCTGCCCGATGCCGGCCAGCTCGCGCGCATGCGCGATCTCGTGCTGCAAACCCCACATCTGCACGCAGAGCAACGCGGCGATGAGCCATGCAATCCAGCCGCTGCGCCCACGCCCCAACGGCGCACGCGAACGCGCGCGCCATGAGCGGGAAGCGGAATCGATGGACGGCATGGCAGGCTTAAATTGCAACTGAGTTGCAATTTTGCCATAAAGCGGCGCGCACGGCGAGACCGGCGAGGCGTTGCGCGCACACGACAATCCGGACCGGGTCAATCGGTGGCCGGCCGGTCGGCGTCAAAAAAGAAAAGAAAAAAGGCATGTCGGGAAGACATGCCTTCGATCGACCGAGGTACCCGATTGCCGCCACCGCGCGGTATCGGGCCCGTCGTCTTATCAGTCGCCGAACAGTTTCTGACGCAGTTCGCGACGCTCCTGAGCTTCGAGCGAGAGCGTGGCCGTCGGGCGGGCGAGCAGACGCGGCACGCCAATCGGCTCACCGGTTTCTTCGCACCAGCCGTAGTCGCCCGACTCGATGCGAGCCAGCGACTGTTGCACCTTCTTCAGGAGCTTGCGTTCGCGATCGCGGGTGCGCAGCTCCAGAGCGTGCTCCTCTTCGATCGTGGCGCGATCGGCCGGATCCGGCACGAGGATGGTTTCCCGCAGATTCTCGGTCGTCTGACCGGCGTTACGCAGAATTTCGGCCTGCAGTTCTTCCAGACGATTCTTGAAGAAGTCGAGTTGAGCCTGATTCATATAGTCCTTGTCGGACATCTTCAGAATTTCGGCCTCGGTCAAAAGTCGTTGCTTGCTCATGGGTTTCTGTGGCGTCTCTTTCGGATGATCCGGCGATGCCCCTGTAGCGGGTGGCACGTCTTGCTTACCGGCAATGCCGCGGGCGGCTTCCTGGGTTACTTTCCTGCCGGACGATTTGGGCGGCCCCTTCTTGGCGGCGGCCTCGTCGCCCGTCTTCGATTTGCCTGCTGGAGCACGCTTGGCGCCCGCTTCCGGCACCGGTTCAGACCGGCGCGTGGGGCGTGCGGTGGCAGTCTTGCGAGAGGCGGTGGCCATGACGGTGCTCCCCTGCCTACCCCCCGGAGTGCCGCGTCAGCTCGCTGGCGGCAGCCCCAGTGGGCAGGTATTGTAACCGAATCGTTCGACAGTCCCGATTAAGGGCTTTCCCGTCACCCGATTCGGCGATTCCGCTCAGACCAGACAGCGTTCCAGCCCTTGCAGGATGATGTCTTTCGGCAATTCTGCGCCAATGAACACCATCTTGGTGTTCGGCGTCTCACCGGGTTGCCACTTCGTGCCCACGTCGCTACCCATCATCTGGTGAACGCCCTGGAACACGACCCGGCGGTCGATACCGCGCATGTTTAATACGCCTTTATAACGCAATAAGCGTTCGCCGTACACCTGCAGGATGCTCCCGAGGAAATCCTCCAGCTTGGCCGGATCGAATTGTTTCTCGCTGCGGAAAACGAACGACTTGATGGCGTCGTCGTGGTGGGCGTGATGATGGTGATGGTGATGCCCGTGATCGTGCCCTTCGTGGTCGCACTTGCCATGATCGTGATCGCAATGCGAGTGATCGTGGTCATGGTCATGGTCGTGACCGTGGTCGTGCGCATGCTCGTCGGCGGCGAGGAAGTCCGGATCGATGTCGAGCTTGTCGTTCAGATTGAAGCCGTGAATGTCGAAGATCTGCTTCAGGTCGGCCTGACCGAAGTCGACGACCTGCTGCGGCGCGCGCGGGTTCATGTGCGCAAGGCGATGCTTCAGATCGTCCAGCGCTTCGGGCGTGACCAGATCGGCCTTGGTGATGAACAGGCGGTCGGCAAACCCGACCTGACGCTGCACCACTTCGTGCTGATCGAGCTGCTGCTGGCCGTGCTTGGCATCGACCAGCGTGATGATGGCGTCCAGACGGTAGGTGTCGGCCACTTCGTCATCAATGAAGAAGGTCTGCGCCACCGGCCCTGGGTTCGCCAGGCCGGTCGTTTCGATGACCACACGGTCGAAATTGATCGAGCCGGCGTCGCGCTGGCTGTTCAGGTCGGAGAGCGCCTGCACGAGATCGCCACGGATCGTGCAGCAGATGCAGCCATTGCTCATCTGGACGATCTGCTCGGCGTTGTCCTGCACGAGGATGTCGTTATCGATGTTCTCTTCGCCGAACTCGTTTTCGATGACGGCAATCTTCATGCCGTGCGCTTCGGTCAGGATGCGCTTGAGCAGCGTGGTTTTACCGCTGCCGAGAAAGCCGGTCAGGATAGTGACGGGAGTCATGAATGCAAGGTCCTGTTATGAAGCGGCATTCCCGGGCGCGCCAGAGGCCATCCGGAAATGCGTGAAAAACGCGCAAATGGGTGCGGACATAGGCTCCGCAGCACCCCAATGTCACTCACTGTACCCGAGGTGACGAAAGGGTGCCGGGAAGTGACTCAGTTGGTCGCGCCGGCGCACTGGGCGCAGGTGCCGTGAATCAGCAGCTCGACCTGTTCGCCGACGAACCCCTCGGGCAGACGCTTGAGTTCGCGCTCGCTCAATTGGGGATGCTGCGGCCAATCGTCAAGACAGAAGGTTCGGTGGCAGCGTACACAGCGGAAATGACCGTGCTGCGTATGCGGGCGCGGCGCATTGGCACGCGCGGGGTCGACATGCTCGGCCATGACGAAGCGGAAGATGCGGTCGTCGCCCGCCTGCTTGATGGCCCAGCCCTGCGCGACCAGCCAGTCGAGCACGCGGTAGGCCGTGACCCGGTCGAGCGGGTCGGTGTCGGTCGCCAGGTCGGCCAGCACTTCCTGGTGGGTGAGAGGCCGGCCAGCCTTGAGCAGCAACGCCAGCACACGTACACGCCCCGAGGTCACGCGGCCCGATTGCTCCTGCAAGCTCGCGCGGGCGGCTTCCAGATACGGTTGTAATTGAGTAAGGCTCATGAATCGATTTAAGCACAGCGCCGTCAGCGCTGCAACCGAGTTGCAAAAGTGGGCTTTCGACGAAGGTTGGCGACGAAAGCGGCCCTGTGTCGGGCATGTTAACAGGGCAACCCGGGGATTCCGGGGCACATTGGCCCGCACCGGGGACATCAGGCCCCTTCCGGACTCCCATTTGCGGCATGTGACCGGAAGTGAACGGGCAATGCGTCATACAATTGACACAAAAACCCCCTTCGTCATGTCGCTCACCGCCCTCGCCCTCGTCGTCACCGCCGCGCTCCTGCATGCCACCTGGAATTTCGTCGCCAAACGGATCGACACCCGTGAAGGCGGTGGCCCGCAATTGGTCTTCCTCTACGCACTCGTCACGGTCGTCCTGTACACGCCGCTCGCGCTGTATTTCGTGAGCGCCACGGACATCGGCTGGCCGTCCCTGCTTGGCTGGGGCGTCATTGCGGTGAGCGCCCTGCTTCACTACGGCTACACGCTGGTCTTGCAGCGTGGTTACCGCGTGGGCGATCTGTCCGTGGTCTACCCGCTCGCGCGCGGCACCGGCCCCTTGCTCTCCTCGATCGGCGCGATCGTGCTGCTGGGGGAACGCCCGGGCTGGCTGGCCGTCGGCGGCATCGTGCTGGTGGTCGGCGGCGTGCTGGTGATCGCCGGCGGCGAGCGACTGTTGCGGCGCGGGAGCATGCACGCGGGCGCAGGCTGGGGGGTACTGACGGGGGCGTTCATCGCGTCGTACACACTGGCGGACGCCTACGCGATCCGCAACATGATGCTCGCGCCGCTCGTCTATTACTACCTGGAGAACGTGCTGCGGGTCGTGCTTTCGGCACCGGCGGCACTCTCGCGCCCGTCCCGTATCGCGGTGCTCTGGCAAGCCAACTGGCGCAAGATCACGGTGATTTCCACGATTTCGCCGATTTCCTACTTCCTGATCCTGACCGCGCTCAAGTACGCGCCGGTGTCGCACGTCGCCCCGGCCCGGGAGATGTCGATGATGGTCGCCGCGCTGCTCGGCGTGCGGGTGCTCGGAGAAGGGGAGGTGCGCCGCCGCGTGGGCGGCGCCGTCCTGATCGCTTTGGGTGTGGTCGGTCTGACGCTCGGTTGATACACGACACACACCAAAGCGAGCGCTTACATGCGCTGCAACCAAAGCCCCTTGAGGTATTCGCCTTCCGGGAATTGCGTGAGCATCGGGTGGTCCATGCCTGCCGAGAGGCGACGCAGGATACGGGCGTCGACACCGGCATCCACGGCCGCACCGGCCACGATCTTCTGGAACAGATCGGCATCGATGGCGCCCGAGCACGAGTACGTCAGCAACTGACCGCCCGGACGCAGCAGCTTGAAGCCCGCCATATTGATGTCCTTGTAGGCGCGCGCTGCGCGGTCGACGTGATGCGCCGACGGCGCAAACTTCGGCGGATCGAGCACGATCATGTCGAACGCGCGGCCCTCTTCGCGCAAGGCGCGCAGGGTCTTGAAGACATCCGCATCGAGCCATTCGGCACGGGCAGCGTCGAAGCCGTTGAGCGCCACGTTGCGCGCGCCGATGGCCAGCGCATCGCCCGAGGAATCGATGGACAGCACGCTCTGTGCGCCCCCCGCCAGCGCCGCCAGCGAGAACCCGCCGGTATAGCAGAAGCAGTTGAGCACGTCGCGGCCCTTGGCCTGCTGCTGCACGAGACGACGGTTGTCGCGCTGGTCGACGTAGAAGCCCGTCTTGTGACCGTTGCGCACGTCGACGTAATACTTCACGCCATTCTCATGCGTCGTGAGTGATTCCGGCGCTTCGGGCGGTTCGTCGCCCGCCAGCACACCGGTAAGGCTCGGCAGGCCTTCGCGCTCGCGCACGGCGGCGTCGGAGCGTTCGTAGACGTTCGGGCAGCCGGTCGCGCCGACCAGCGCTTTCGTGATGGCGTCCTTCCAGGCTTCCACGCCCGCCGCCATGAACTGGCAGACGAGCTGATCGGTGGCGGGCTCGCCCGGCGCGGACTGATAACGGTCGACGATCAGCCCCGGCAGGCCGTCGGCCTCACCGAAGATCAGGCGCGTCGCGCCCGTGTCGTGCACCATTTCTTCGCGATACGCGAGCGCTGCCGACACACGGCGCTTGAAGAACGCGTGATCGACCGGCTCGTTTTCGTTGAACGTCCAGACGCGGGCGCGAATGGCCGACATCGGGCTGAAGGCGGCGCGCGCGAGGAAGCGGCCGTCGGCGGCACGCACCACGACCGTCGCACCGGATGCCGGGTTGCCGTCCACACGCGCCACGGCGGTGGCGTAGATCCAGGGATGGCGGCGCAGCAAGGACTTTTCTTTGCCGGGCTTGAGGGTCAAGGTATTCATGCGGGACGGACCAACGGTTGCATTCGGGGTGACGGCAAGTCTCACGACGCGAGCGGCGCCTGAGCATTACGCGCAGCGTGTCCGGGCCGGCGCCTGAGGCAACCGGCTGGGAAGACCCACTGCGACAGCTTTCAGGACAGCGTTCGGGACTTGCGGGGAAGGACGCGATTCTACACCGACTCCGGTCCCGGCAGCCCGCTCAGGTCTTCTTGCGCGAGCGCGGGTGCGCCTGATCGTAGACTTTCGCCAGATGCTGAAAGTCGAGCTTCGTGTAGATCTGCGTCGTCGAAATGTTGCTGTGACCGAGCATCTCCTGCACCGCGCGCAGATCGCCCGACGACTGAAGCACGTGCGTGGCGAACGAGTGACGCAGCATGTGCGGATGGACATGCGTCGGCAGCCCGGCGGCGAGCGCGTGACGCTCCAGCCCCTGCTGCACGGCCCGTCCCCCGATACGCTTGCCGCGCGCCGAGAGAAACAGCGCGTGGGGCTCGGTCGTCGCCAGCGGCGCACGCATCTCCAGCCACTCGGCCAGCGCCTGCACCGCCTTCTCGCCCACGGGCACGCGACGCCGCTTGTTGCCCTTCCCCGTCACCACGACCTCGCGCTCGGCGAGATCCAGCCAGCTTGCCGACCGGTAGCCGTCCGCCTCGACATACCGATGGTCGAGTCCCGTCAGCTCGGACAGACGCAGGCCGGACGAATACAGCAGCTCGAACATCGCCCGGTTGCGCACCGCCTCGGCAGATGTGCCCGTCGCGAACTCGACGAGCGCCGACGCCTGATCGGGCGAGAGCGCCTTGGGTAACGGTTTGGGTTGTTTCGGCGCGCGCACCCCCTCGACGGGGTTGGCGGCCAGCGCCGTGCGTTGAGCGAGCCAGGCGAAGTAGCCGCGCCAGGCGGAGAGCTTGCGGGCAATCGACCGCCCGACCAGCCCCTCGGCGTGCAGCTTCATGACGAAGCGGCGAATGTCGCCGTGTTGCAGCGATTCGAGCGCACGACCGCTCGCCAGACGCTGCAATTGCCGCAGGTCGCGCGTGTAGTTTTCCAGCGTGAGCGCAGCGAGCTTGCGCTCGCTGGCGAGAGACGTGAGATAGGTGCGGATGCCCGGTTCGAGCGGCGTGGCGTCGTCGGCGCCAACGGTAGCATCGCGATCGTCCGTCCCGGGCGGGGTATCAGATGAATCGGATGAGGCCGATGCCGCCAGTGCCACCGATGCACCCTTGGCGTCGCGCCCGGCCCGGGGTCCGGAGGACATCAGTCGTCGGCGCGCAGCTTGCCCAGGGCGGCCCCGGCCAGCTCGCCGATTTGCGTGAGGAAATCGGTCGCCATGCCTTCGTGGAAGCGGCGGGCGTCGTCCGAACCCATCACCAGCAGGCCGAACACTGGCCCGCCGGGCACTTGCGGGTCGCGCAGCGCGAGCAATGCCACGGAGGCGGGATCGCTCGGCGCGCCCAGCCACGTCACGGCTTCGAAGCCGGTATTGGCGCCGCAATACGGCGTTGCGAGGCTCGAGGCGAAGATCTTCACCTCTTCGCTGACACTGCGGGCGAACTCGGCCGGTTGATACGGCGCGGCCACGCTCCACAGGCGCACGGCGGCAAACGGCACGTTGAAGACGTCGCGCAGACCCCGGGCAATCGCTTCGGGCAACGCATGCGGATCACGCTCGCCGAGCAGACCGAGGGTCCAGCGGTGCAATTTGCCCGAGATATCGTCGTTTTCATGGCCATAGCGCATCAATTCGGCCAGGCGCCGCTCGATCTGCTTGGTCTTCTCGCGCTGCATCTCGATCTGACGCTCCTGCAACGACACCGCCCGCTGGCCGTGCGGGCTGGTGAGCCGCACGCCGGCCAGCAATTCGGCGTGGCGCTCGAAGAAGTCGGGATGCGCGATCAGGTATTCCGCAATATCTCGGTCGTTCATGAATGTCCGTCTGCTGTTCGTCAACTGCCGCCGGCCGCCCCTCGAACACAAGGAGCGCCTGCGGCCGCCTGGGTCGCTAAATCAGAATCCGTCTGTAACCTCAGCCCTGCGCCTCATGACCTTCCGGGGCGCGCAGGCCGTTGCGCTGCGTCCTGCTGCCGTCTCAGACCTCGATCGTGCCTTCGAAGACCGTGGCAGCCGGCCCTGTCATGATGACCGGACCGCTTGCGCCGTCCCAGTCGATGGTGAGCGTGCCGCCATGCGTCTCGATGGCGACGGGCGCCTTGAGCAAGCCGCGACGGATGCCCGCGACCGCTGCCGCACAAGCCCCGGTGCCGCAGGCGAGCGTTTCGCCGGCGCCGCGCTCGTACACGCGCAGACGCGCCTCGTGCTGGCTCACCACTTGCAGGAATCCGGCGTTCACACGGCGCGGGAAGCGGGGGTGACGCTCGACGAGCGGTCCGTCCGTCTCGACCGGCGCGGTATCGACGTTCTCGACGACTTGCACGGCGTGCGGGTTGCCCATCGACACGACGGAAATCCACGTGGTCTTGCCGCCCACGTCGAGCGGCCAGAGCGTGTCGTCGCCCTCGCGGCGGCCTTCGAGCCCGGTGGCATCGAACGGCACGTCGGACGGCGTGAGAATCGGTGCGCCCATATCCACGCTGACCTGACCGTCTTCGCGCATCGTGAGCGTGATCACGCCCTGCTGCACCTCGACACGCACCGTCTGCTTGTCAGTGAGGCCCGTGTCGCGCACGAACTTGACGAAGCAGCGCGCGCCGTTGCCGCAATGCTCGACCTCGCCGCCGTCGGCGTTGAAGATGCGGTAGCGAAAGTCCACGCCCGGCAGCGTCGCGCGTTCGACGAGCAAAAGCTGGTCCGCGCCGACGCCAAAATGACGGTCGGCGAGCGCACGCCACTGTTCCGGCGTGAAATCGATGGTCTGCGAGATGCCGTCGATCACGACGAAGTCGTTCCCGGCGCCTTGCATCTTGGTGAATTTGAGCTTCATGCCGCTATTGTAGTGGAGAAGGTCGACGCGCATCCGGTGCCGGTCAATAGACGCCCGGCTCGCCCTCGGGGCGCGTCTTGAAGCGCTTGTGAACCCAGTAATACTGTTCCGGCATCTTGAGAATCTGTTCTTCGAGGAACGCGTTCATGCGACGGGCGTCCGCATCCGGGTCACCGCTCGGATAGTTCTCCCAGACCGGGAACACCTTGAGGCGGTAGCCCTTGAAATTCGGCAGCACCTCGCCGATGAACGGCAGAATCTGGGCGCGGCCGACTTCGGCCAGCCGCGAAACCGACGTCAGCGTGCAGGTTTGCACGCCAAAAAACGGCACGAACGTGGAGTTTCGCGCGCCGTAGTCCATGTCGGCGGCCAGCATGACGGGTTTTTTCTTGCGGAACATGCGCAACACGTCACGGGCGCTGTCGCCACGCGGGATCATCTCGGCGTCGAAGCGGCCGCGCTGCTCACGGGCCATGGCGTCGAACGCCGGGTTGGACATCGGGGTGTACAGCGACGCGCAAGGCCGGTGCAGCGAATAATTGATGAAGACGGACGCCGCTTCGATGCCCACGAAATGGAAGCCCAACAGAATGGTCGGCGGCATATCCGGCGCGCGCAGGTCCACGGCGGAGTCGAGTTCGACGAGCCGCTCCAGCTTCTTGCCGCTGCCAAACCACTGAAAGCTGCGCTCGGCATAGCTGCGGATCGCATGGACGAAGGACGCCCGGGCGACGCGCTCGCGGGTAGCGTCGTCCCAGTGGGGAAAACACAGGCGAAGATTGGTGTGCACCACCCGCTTCCGGGAGCTGGGAATCGAGTACAGCACATGGCCGATTCCCGCGCCAAAACGGGCGACCCAGCTATAGGGCAGCAGGTTGAGTCCGCGCAGCAGACCCACGCTGAGGTAGTACCCGAGCGATTTCTTGGGAGTGGTTGACATGTCGCAAGCAGGATTTCTTCAGGGGCGTATAATAAGCGACATCGCCGAGTTAACTGACAACTTGCGGGGCGATTCGAATGGGCAACCCGACTGAGGCAGCGCATTCGACCAATTTTCCGCTAAAGCGTCGCCGCTTCCCCTCCGATGACGGCAACGTGAGTCGCCAAATATCGTTAGAGGAGCCAGAAGTGGCGAACGACTATCTCTTTACCTCCGAATCCGTCTCCGAAGGTCACCCGGACAAAGTTGCCGACCAGATCTCGGACGCCGTTCTCGACGCTATCCTGACGCAAGACAAGTACGCGCGCGTTGCTGCGGAAACGCTTTGCAACACGGGCCTCGTCGTGCTCGCAGGTGAAATCACCACGACCGCCACGGTTGACTATCAGCAAGTCGCACGCGAAACGATCCGTCGCATCGGTTACGACAACACCGACTACGGCATCGACTACAAGGGTTGCGCCGTGCTGGTGGCGTACGACCGCCAGTCGCCGGACATCGCGCAGGGCGTGGACCGTGCGCATGACGACAACCTCGATCAGGGCGCCGGCGACCAGGGCCTGATGTTCGGCTACGCCTGCGATGAAACGCCGGAACTCATGCCGCTGCCGATCTACCTGTCGCACCGTCTGGTCGAGCGCCAGTCGCAAGTGCGCCGCGACGGTCGTCTGCCCTGGCTGCGTCCGGACGCCAAGTCGCAGGTCACCATCAAGTACGAAAACGGCCGTCCGCACAGCATCGACACCGTGGTGCTCTCGACGCAACACGCGCCGGACATCGGTCTGGAAGCGCTGCGCGAAGCCGTCATCGAAGAAGTCATCAAGCCGGTGCTGCCTGCCGAACTGATCAAGGGCGACATCAAGTTCCTGGTGAACCCGACCGGCCGTTTCGTGATCGGTGGCCCGCAGGGCGACGCCGGCCTCACGGGCCGCAAGATCATCGTCGACACGTACGGCGGTGCCGCACCCCACGGCGGCGGCGCGTTCTCGGGCAAGGATCCGTCGAAGGTCGACCGCTCGGCCGCTTACGCCGGCCGCTACGTCGCGAAGAACATCGTGGCTGCCGGTCTGGCCTCGAAGTGCGTGATCCAGGTCTCGTACGCCATCGGCGTGGCGCGTCCGACGTCGGTCATGGTCAACACGTTTGGCACGGGCAAGATCAGCGATCAGCGCATCGCCGAGCTGGTCGAGAAGCATTTCGACCTGCGTCCGAAGGGCATCATCCAGATGCTCGACCTGCTGCGTCCGATCTATGAGAAGACTGCCGCTTACGGCCACTTCGGCCGCGAAGAGCCGGAATTCTCGTGGGAAGCCACCGATCGCGCCGACGCGCTGCTGGCCGACGCCGGTCTGCGCGCCGTAGCCTGATACCGCACCAAGGCACTCCGCATCACGTCTGAAGCCGGTGTGAATCGGCCTCAGATAAACAAAACCCCCGTCCGGGTCGAACCGGCGGGGGTTTTGTTATTGGGAGCGCCTCAGTGCGCGGCTGACGAATCCGGCGATCAGCGAATCAACTGCCGGATCATGGCGGCGAACACCTTACCGTACGGCGGGTTGAGCAACCCCGCGCCGTTCCAGCGCGCCTGACGGAAGATCGGCTTCTCCTTGGAGAACGTGCGGAACCCTGCCTCGCCGTGGTACCCGCCCATGCCCGACGGCCCCACGCCGCCGAACGGCAGCGAGTGCTCGGCCACATGCAGCAGCGTGTCGTTGATGGTGACGCCGCCCGAAATCGTGCCGTCGACCACGCGGTCGATACGGGTATTGTCGGTATCGAAGACGTACAACGCGAGCGGTCGCGGACGCTCGTTCACGTACGCAATCGCCGCGTCCAGATCGTCATACGGCACTACGGGCAATAACGGGCCGAAGATCTCTTCGCGCATCACGCGCATGCCGTCGTGCACCCCCGTCAGCACGACCGGCGGCAGACGTCGGCGTGCAGCCTCCGCCGGCGTGTCGAACAGCGCATGCGACGTTGCGCCCTGCGCCGCCGCTTCGTTCGCCAGCCCCGACAACCGCTCGAAGTGACGCGCCGACACGATGCTCGTGTACTGCGGGTTATGAACCGCATCCGGATACATACGAGCGGCCACCTGCCGTGCCGTCGTCACGAACGTGTCGAGCTTCTCGCGCGGCACGAGCACGTAGTCAGGGGCCACGCACGTCTGCCCGGCATTGAGGAGCTTGCCGAGCATGATGCGCTCCACGGCGTGCTCCCAACGTGCACCGGGCCCGATGATGGCGGGCGACTTGCCGCCCAGCTCCAGCGTGACTGGCGTGAGATGCTCGCTCGCCGCACGCATGACGTGATGGCCGATGGACGTCGCCCCCGTGAACAGCAGATGGTCGAACGCGAGCGTCGAGAAAGCGCGTGCGACCTGCGCATCGCCAGTGACGACCGTCACCCACTCCGGCGGGAAGGTTTGCGCGATGGCCGACGCGAAGACTTCCGCGAATCGCGGCGTGACTTCGGACACCTTGATCATCACGCGATTGCCCGCTGCCAGCGCATCGGTGAGCGGGCCGACGGCGAGAAACAGCGGGTAGTTCCACGGCACGATCACGCCCACGACGCCCAACGGCTGCGGCACCACCGCACGCCGCGCGGGCAGCAGCCAGAGATTCGCCCAGCCCTGCGAACCGCGCATCCAGCGACGCGTATGCGACAGCGCATGCTTCAGGTTGCCGAGCGACGGAAACAGTTCGAGCATGTCGGTTTCCTGCGCCGAGCGCCCGTTGAAATCGGCGTCGATGGCATTCGCAAACGGCTCGCGATACTTGTGCAGCATCGCTTGCAGCGCCGTCAGGTGACGCTTGCGCGTCGACCAGTCGACATGCGGCGCGGCGTCGTGTGCGCGACGCATCGCGTCGAAGCGTGGCAACAGCAGCGCGCGCGCCATGTCGTCGTCCTGCGACGTAGGCAACGCCTGCGCGGCATGAAGCCCGTCGTGAAGTCCGTGATCAGGCTCGTTGCGAAGCCCGCCCGGCTCGTCCTTGTGTCCCATGCCGTTCTCCTCCCTGCAAGCCCCGGTGCATGAAGGCACCGGCGGTCGCCGTCGATATGTTGTCGTTATGAAAAGTGCATCATGCAGACGTTATGCGCATGTCATGCACGCGTGGCGTGCGTGTCTTATGCGCATCTCGTGCGCAGCGTTTGCGCGTCAGGCCCTGCCCCTCACGCGAGAAACGCTCTGTCGAGCCATGCGCGCTGCACACCGGTGGCGAGCGTCTGCGGCATCACGCCGTACACGCGTCCCCCTGCGTTCGAAAACCGGCTCTCGATGAACCCGTGGGCCAGTTCGGACGGTGCGTGTTCCAGCAGCAACGCCGCCTGCGCGAGCAACACGATCTGTTGTGCGATGGCACGCGCGCGCACCGCGTGCGTGGCCGGGTCGGCAGCGAGCCAGCCGTGCAACTGCGCCAGTGCTGCGCGTAACGTCACATGTGACGCGGTGCGCTCGGTCAGCCACTGGAACCAGCTTTGCGCGATGTCCGGCTCGCGGCTGATCGCGCGCAGCACGTCGAGGCACATCACGTTGCCGGAACCCTCCCAGATCGAATTCACGGGCGCCTCGCGATACCACCGCGCGAGCGGCCCCGTTTCGACGTAGCCGTTGCCGCCCCACACTTCCATGCATTCCCCGGCAAACTCCAGGGCGCGCTTGCACACCCAGAACTTCGCTGCGGGCAACACGATGCGTCGCCATGCGCGTTGCACCGGTGTGTCGTCATCGACAGCACTTGCGTCGAAGGCCTGCGCGAGCCGCATCGCCAGCCACGTCGCGGCTTCCGACTCCAGCGCGAGATCCGCGAGCACCGTCGTCATCAGATCCTGATCGACGAGCTTCGCGCCGAACGCCGTGCGATGCCGCGCATGATGAATCGCCTGCACGACGCCCGTGCGCATCATCGCCGCACTGCCGATCACACAATCGAGCCGCGTGTACGTCGCCATCTCGATGATCGTGGGCACGCCGCGCCCCGTCGCGCCCACACGCGTGCCGTACGCGCCCTGAAACTCGACTTCGCTGCTGGCGTTGGAGCGATTGCCGAGCTTGTCCTTGAGACGCTGCACCTGCACCGCGTTCTTGCGTCCGTCGGGGGCATAGCGCGGCACGAAGAAGCAGGACAGCGCATCGCTATCGCTCTCGCGCGCGAGCACCAGATGCGCGTCGCACTGCGGCGCGGAGAAGAACCACTTATGACCGACGAGCGAGAACGTGCCATCGCCGCCATCGGTCGCGGTCGTGGTGTTCGTGCGCACGTCCGAGCCGCCCTGCTTTTCCGTCATCCCCATGCCGATGAGGATGGCGTGCTTCTGCGCGAGCGGCACATCGCGCGGATCGTGTTGCGGCGCGAGCAGCTTGTCCTTGATCGTGGGGAAAAGCGACGCTTCCTTGGCGAGCACGGGAATGCTCGCGAACGTCATCGTCGTGGGGCACAACGCGCCGGCCTCGTTCTGCGCATGCAGAAAATACGATGCCGTACGCGCGGCAAACGCCCCGCCGCGTAGATGCGCCCACGGCAGCGATTGCAGTTGTGCACCGCGCAAAAGCGCCATGAGCGAATGCCATGCGGGGTGAAACTCGACACGGTCGATGCGATTGCCTCGCGAATCGAAGGATTGCAGCTCGGGTTCATGACGATTGGCGTCCTGCGCCCATTGCTGCACTTCGGCCTCGCCCAGACGCGCGCCCTGCCGATGCAACGTCTTCGCATGCCAGTCGGCATCGAACGCGGCGACGGCAGCCTGCAAGGCGGCGTCGGTCGCGTAGAGGTTGTAATCCGTGAGCGGCGGCACCTGATTGGTGACGTCATGCGTCTGCCAGGCTTCGGTCATCCGTGTCTCCGTGCGTGTCTCCGTGTTCTTGTCCAGCCCCCGTGCGGCACGCATCTACCGTCATGGGCACCGGCTGTCCACCGGTCGGGTAACGTCACGATGCCAAGCATGGGACGGTTACCTAAAGGCGATCATTTCATCATAGCGCCCACGTCCGTGAAGTCACCCAAATTAGAGGAATGCTTCACTTCACCCCCGAACGCGGGCAATGTCTGCCTACAATGAGTGCCGCTGCAAAGTCACTGCCACCGACACCCTTCGGGACACAACGAAGTCGGGGCGTGCACAAAGAAGGATAAGAACGAGACATCGGCATCGCCAAGAACGACAAGCCGAAACAGCTGACGCAGCGAACGCATTCGAAAACACCGCAACATCACAGTGAATGCAGTGCCATCCAAGGGAGGATGACAGCATGGACTATGACTACGTCATTGTCGGCGGCGGTTCGGCCGGTTGCGCGCTCGCCGCGCGTCTGGCCGACGGCTTGCCGGGCAGCACGATTGCGCTCATCGAAGCCGGTCCTCCGGACAACAGCTTTCTGGTGCGCCTGCCGCTCGGCCTCGCCGCCCTGGTGCCGTTCGCGTCGCGCCGCAACTACGGCTATCGCACCATACCGCAGGCGGGACTTGGCGGACGCCAAGGCTATCAGCCACGCGGACGCGGACTCGGCGGCTCCAGTTCGATCAACGCGATGATCTACACACGCGGGCATCCCGACGATTACAACGATTGGGCGCAGGCCGGTTGTACAGGCTGGGGATGGGATGACGTACTGCCCTACTTCCGTCGCAACGAAAACAACGAACGCGGTGCAAACGCGTGGCATGGCACGGGCGGCCCGCTCAACGTGGCCGATCTGCGCACCGTCAATCCGTTCTCGCAGCACTATGTCGACGCTGCGCGCGAAGCCGGATTTCCGGTCACCGACGATTTCAACGGCGAGCATTACGAAGGCGCGGGCATCTATCAGGTGACGCAGAAAGACGGCCAGCGATGGAACGCCGCGCGCGCCTATCTGCACGGCAAGTCGCGTCCGAATCTGCATGTGATCACCGACGCGCTCGTGCAGCGCATCGTCTTCGACGGCAAGCGTGCGACGGGCATCAAACTGCAACGTCAGGGCGCACTGCAAACCATCCGCGCACGTGCGGAAATCGTGCTGAGCGCCGGTGCTTTCAACTCGCCGCAGTTGTTGATGTGCTCGGGCATCGGCCCGGCCGAACACCTGCGCACGCACGGTCTGGAAGTCCGGGTCGATGCGCCGGGCGTTGGTGAAAACCTCCAGGACCACATCGACTTCATCGTCAACAAGTACGTCGCTCAGCGCGACCTCGTCGGCTACACACCGGCGGGGTTGTGGCATCTGCTCATGCAGGGGATCGACTATCTGCGCGACCGGCGCGGGCTGTTCGCGAGCAACGTGGCCGAGGCCGGGGGCTTCCTCAAGAGCGATCCGTCACTCGCGCGACCGGACTTGCAGATGCACTTTCTCGTCGGCATTTGCGACAACCACAACCGACGTCTGCATCTGCGACGCGGCCTCTCGTTGCACGCTTGCGTGCTGCGACCCAAGAGCCGGGGACGTGTCACGCTCGCGTCGTCCGACATGCGCGATGCGCCGCTCATCGACCCCGCATTCCTGCAAGCGCAGGAGGATGTCGACACCTTGCTGCGCGGCGCACGCGTGATCCGGCGCATACTCGCCGCGCCGTCGCTCGCGAAGTTCGGCGGACACGAGTTGCACAGTCGCGGGATCGAATCGGATGAAGCGCTCACCGCGTTGATCCGTGCGCGCGCCGACACCATCTACCATCCGGCCGGCACCTGCCGGATGGGCGGCGATGCGGCATCGGTGGTCGATCCGGAACTGCGCGTGCGGGGTGTCGAGGGACTGCGTGTGGTCGATGCATCGATCATGCCGACGCTCATCGGCGGCAACACCAATGCGCCATCGATGATGATCGGCGAGAAGGCCGCGGATCTGATGCTGGCGAGTGCTTCTGCATCGTCGGCTTCCCTGTCCTCCTCGACGATCACGCCCGGGACCGGGGCACGTGCCGATGGCGAGCGTCGGGCCGAGGCGCCGCTCACGCAAGCGCGAGCGCAATCCTCCGCCGAACCGGGCCTCTCAGCCGCGCGTGCGCAACCACAGGTCTAGGAACGGCTCGCCCCACAACAAACTCGCCAGCGCCCCAAGCACTAGCCAGGGACCAAACGGCAGCGGCTCGCGCAACGCGCGGCCGCGCACCATGCCGAAGACGGCGAAGGCGAGCGTCGCGGCCACGGCGCCGAAGGCCAGCATCAGCGGCACCCCGATCCACCCGAGCCACGCCCCGCACGCGGCGACGAGCTTGGCGTCGCCACCGCCAAGGCCATCGTGCTGTGTGAGTGCGCGGTACACCGCCGCAGTCGTCCACATCACGCCGTACCCCAGCGCTGCGCCGAGCACCGCCTCGTCGACAGGCAAGGTGACGTGCATCACGCTGCACAGCAAACCGCTCCACAGCAGTGGCAAAGTGAGCCAGTCCGGCAGCAGCCGGGTGTCCATGTCGATGAGCGCCAGCGCGAACGCCGTCGCACCGAAGCCGCACCACGCGAGCATGGCCACGTACTGGTGTGTGGGCACGAAGATCCACGCGATGGCGGCGAACAGCACACCCACGGCCATCTCCACGAGCGGATAGCGCATGGAGATGCCCGTGCCACAGGCGGCACATCGACCGCGCAACCACAGATAGCTGAAGACCGGCAGATTGTGATGGACAGCGATACGCGACTCGCATCGCGGGCAACGCGACGGCGGCCACGCGAGGTTGAAGACGGGGGTGACCGGCGGCATCTGCCCCGACCATGCCGCGACCTCCTGCGCCCATTGCGTTTCCAGCATGCGTGGCAGACGATAGACGACCACGTTGAGAAAGCTGCCGACGAACAACCCGAACACAGCCATCGCTGCCGCCACGGCCTCGCGCGGCAAGGCACGAAACGCCGCCCACAGAACATCGACGAGCGAGGTCATCGTCAGAACATCGATTGTGCGTACTCACCGGCAGCGTGGCCGATTTGCAGCATGCCGCCGACGGTGAAGATGATGGTCAGGCCGACCATCGCGAGCAGCACCGAGCGCAGCGTCGCGGAGCGTGTCTTGATGCGCTCCGCGACTTCTTCGATCGTCATCAACCCGATCTTGCGAATACCGGCGTCGAAGTTGGTGCGTCCGGAATACTCGACGAGACGATCGAACACCTCCTCGTTGAAGATGCCCGTATCCATCGCCTTGATCATGCTGCGCTCGCTTTTGAGCGACGCACGCATGCGTAGCAGATGCCATCGCAACCACGGTGACGCGCGCGCGAGCAGCAGCGAGACGGCATCGAACACCGACGTCTTGGCGCTCGTGAGTGCCGCCAGCGCGACGAGAAATTCCCCCGCACGCACATCGCGATACACCGCGTACGGGCCGAAATTGTCGAGACGTCGACGCATCGGCCCCGTCCACCGGCTGAACGACAGCGACATCATGACGACGAGCGCGACCGGCACGCCGTAGAGAAACGGCCACCAGCTCGCGACGAACCCGGACATCACGTAAAGCCCCGCGCCGACGAGCGGAAATTTCTCGGGCGGCATGATCTCCGTCATGATCGGCATCATGCCGTACGCCACGCCGAGCTGAATCGCCGCGAGCAGCACGGACATAAAGATCGGCAACGCCACCGCACCGGCGATGGCCGCGCGGGTTTGCTGCTGAAGCGTGACCACGCGCGCGAGAAAGCGCAGCGTGCCGGGCAGATCGCCCTTCTCGCCGGCGGCGATCACGACGAGGTCTTCCTCGGGAATCGTGCCCGCCCACGACTTTTGAAGATTCTTCGAACTCGCACGGTCACGCCATACGGCGTAGAGCGGCGCCATCGGATTGCGACGCTCCTTGGCACGGGCATGGCGGCGTGAGAACAGTTCGAACGGATTGGCGCCATCTTCGATGGCGTCGGCGAAGTCGCTGTAGAACTTGGCGCGGGTCTTGCGGAATCGACGTTTGGCTTTCGTCAATCCGGGATAGGGGTCACGCGCGGGCGAGAGTTTGGCGAGCAGGCGGTTGGCAGCTTCGATCATGGCAGTGGGTGCAAAACGTCAGGCCGGCATCAGTGCAACGTCACACGCTGGCGAGACGTCGCGCAGAAGACGTGCCGGCCGACGTCGTCTGACGGAAATGAAATTTTTTGAGCTTGCAGAACGCGGCTTCGACGTCGTGCGGATCGACGAGGCCTTGCGACATCTTGAACATCGCGTGCTCCATTGCGGATTTGCCGGTCATGTGAGGGCTGGTCAGGTCGCCGTCATGGCATGCACGCCAATGACGTTCGGCTTCCCAGTAATGCCCTTCGCGCAGCAGATCGAGCAGTTCGTCAGTCAGCTCGCACACTTCCGCCACGACGGTCTGCCCACCGGTGCCGCGCCCGCGACACCGCTCGCAGCCGGGGCCTTCGACACAGACCCTGGACGTATCGATACCGAGCGTGCCGATCACCGACAGCGTGGCCGCATCGAGCGCCTCGGCGGCGGGACGCTTGCAATGCGCACACAGCACCGGCAGCAGCTTCTGATAGACGATGGCCGTCAGAAAGTTCGGCGAAGTGACGGCGGCGAGCGGCATGCCGATCTCCTCGCTGACCAGACGCGTCACGATGCCGAACGCGCTCGACGCGTGCACCGTCGACAGCACCTGATGGCCCGTCTCCGTCATCGACTTGGCAAACGAACCGGTCTCCGCATCGCGAATCTCCCCGGGCATCAGCTTGTCCGGATCGCCCCGCAACAGCACCTTGGCGGCGGCGCCGAACGGCGAGTCGCCGGGACCGTCCTCCGCACGGCGCTGAATCGGAATCTGCGTCATGTGGGGCTGGATGTATTCGACCGGATCCTCGATGGAGAAGAATTTCTTGCCCGAGTCGCGCTCGTAGGTCATCAACGTGCGCAACGTCGTCGACTTGCCGGAGCCGGTCTCGCCCGCGATGATCGTGAGCCCCGGGCTGCGATGCACCGCGTCTTCGAGAATCTCGACCTGATCGTCGGAGTACCCGAGCTGCGTGAGCGTGAGCACGTCGCCATCCGTCGCTTCGTTGATCAGCAGGCGCAACACCACGTCCACGCCGCGATTCTCCTTCACGCTCTGGAAACGCAACTGATACTTGCGTTGACGAAGCGTGAGCGGGATCGAGCAGCTTTGATGCTGTGCTTCGTCGAAGTGGTTATGACTTCGGCTGCTCGGATCGGCGCGCGAGTTGTACGCCGCAGACACAGCATCGAGCATGGCGTGATAGTCGCGCGCGAGACGATCGCTGTCCGCCGTCATGCGCAGCTTGCCGTGAATGCGCATGCGCACCTGCACCTGACGCCCTTCACGAAACTCGAAGTGGATGTCCGACGCCCCCGCCTCGATCGCGCGCTCGATGATCAGATCGAAATTGCGATACGCCCCGGTGCGTTGCTCGCCGGACCGATCGCTGTCGTCGCCCTGCTGTTGCAGACGCGACTGCATCAGCAGAATCTCCTCGGTCGTGCCCACGTAGATACCTTCGAGATCGAGTCGATGCCTGGCCCGCACCGCGCGGTCGAAGCGGTCGAGCAAGTCAGAGCCTTGCGTGCGCACGAACGTGTTGTGTTCGAGCAGCACCAGGTAGAGACGCGGCTTCATGGCGACTAGCACGAGCGAGCCGTGCTCCGCACCGGCCAGCGTGATGCCCAGGTCCTGGCGCCAGCCGAGGGTCTGAATGTCCGATTCGCGCAGATCGGCGATGGGATGCACCACGGCACGCGTTCTGGCGCGATGCCCGAAGCGCGCCAGAACGGCGCGAAACCGCTCAGAAACGTTCGCCATGAGATGCCCTCGGCATACGCTGACTCGCTTGCGTAGCGGACGATGGTGCAATCCCGAAGGCATTGGGCAACAACAGGCGCTTGCGCTTCGCACCGTGTTGGAGGTCGACGAAATCGTCTCCGATGTCGACGACCTTCCACTCGCCGACGTTGTCGCCCCGGGTCACGTTGCGCCCGAAGCGGCCGTCGACGCGCAGGTAGGCCACCGTCGCGTTTTCCACGCCGTAGATGAACAGCAACTCGGGCGGCTCGCCGGTCGGCGGAGGCTTCGTGTCGGCACGCCCGTGTGCGTTGCCCGCCGCGGCGGCCCTGGCGTCGGCCTGCTTTGCGTCCTGCGCCTCCTGCGAGGCCTTGAGATGGGCGCGGGCAAAGGCGTCGATCGTCTCCTCCGCGTGTGCCGTTGCCGGAATCACCGCCGCCATCGTCAACACGGCACGGCGGAAAAACTTAATGAACATAGTAGGTTCCTTGTGCAGAGAAGACGGGCTTGCCGTCGTCCACCACGATCTTCAACTCGCCCAGCGACATGTTGCCCGCGCGCATCATCAAGCCCGCGACGGAGTCGTAGAACGCCAGATGCCCCGCCATCTTCCATTCGCCTTTCGAGATCGGCAGCGGTACGTCGTGGCGCGTGGCCACGCCCGGCGGCACGGGCACCAGCGGCTTGGGCATCGTCAGCGCGATGTCCATGCCGTAGTCGCCGAGCGCTTGCAGACGGGCGCCGGCCGTGCGCAGAAATTGATTGCGCGGGATGGGGGTCACGCGAGCATCGCCGTCGTCTTCGATCGCCTCCGACGCGTCATTCGCGGACGCAGCGCCGACCGATGCGGCTACCGTGCGGGCCGACGTCGCGTCATCGTCGGGTAGCGTGACGACCTCCCTCGCGTGATCGAGGTCGACGATCTGCGCCGCAGGACGCTGGGAGAGCAGCAGATCGAAGGTGCCGCCCTCGCGACGCCGCCATTCGATCTCGCAACGCCGCGCCTTGCAGTCGATGCTCGCCGGGCGCCATCCGCCCGCATTCGCCGGCAGACGCGTAATCGTGCGTTGCAGATGCCGCGCATACGACGCGCCCGTCGAGAACGATTCCGCCGCAAGCGCGCGCTTGAGCGCCGCCTTGTAGGCATCGACCGGATCGACGCGATTGGCAGCGGCGAGCTTCTCGCGCTGCATATCTTCGTACCACATCCATCCCCAATACCCCGCGCCGCTAACCACGACCAGCATCGCAATGAGCGCGGCGGCGATCTTCATCTGGCGGGCGGGCATGCCCGGCAATCCTTTGCGCACCGGCTTCAACCGCGCCTGTGCCGCCTCCTCGCGCAGCGCCGCGGCAGCGATATCGTCAAGCGTGAGAACGACGTCCGCGTGCGGCAGGTCCATACGCATCACCCCGGCCAACTTCACCGGCCCGCCGACCTCCGCCGTCCATTGCTCCAGACGATGCTTCAACGCCGACGCGGGCAGTTCCAGATCGAGTTCAGGACGGTGATCGCGCAATGTCACGAACAGCGCTCTGGCGGGATCGTCCGGATCGGGATGGATGAACGCGACGTTCGGCGCGTCGACGAGCGAACCGAGCACGGCGGCGAGCGCGTACCCGTGGATGGCGTCTGCGGCGTCGGTCTCGGACAACGCCATCAGTCCGACGGTGCGCGTGCCCGCGCCGTCGTCCGTCACCGCGAAGTGTGAGGCGTCGCGGCTGCGCGCAAGACTGCGAATCTCGGCCATCTCCTTCTCGAGGCCGATCAGCGTCTCCCACTGCGCGCCGACAACGAGGTGATTGGACAGTGCGCGTGCCATGTCACACGCCCTCGGTCAGTTCCGGCGAAATCAGGATCACGACTTCGTTGACGTGCTGATTCGCCTCCTTCGTACCGCCTTCGTAGTTGAAGATGCCGTCGCGCTCGGTGTTGTCGTCCTTGCGACGAAAGCCGCTCAGCACCAGCGTGTCGCCCGACTTCAGCGAAGCGCGCTGCATCGTCTGGACCGATGCCGTAATGGGCAACTGCATGAACGTGCCCGCCCCGAAGCCGCCATCGCCACCGCCACCGTGCTCGCCATCGTTGCCGCCGACCTCGAAACTCGCCCCCTTGCCGTCGACGTCCGCCTTGAAGTCCGGCCCGCCGTTACCTCTGCCCGAATCGCTGCCGCTGGGCGCTTCCTTGCCGGTGCGCAGGTTGATCTTGTCGAGCTTCTTGAGGTCGGACATGTCGATCTGCACCTGCAACATCACGCTCCGGTTGTCCATCAGCGTGGGCAGCAGATTCATCACGAAACCCGTGGTCAGCACCGACTGCTCCGCCGTTACCACGGTTTGCCCGCCATAGTTGCCGGGGGTCATCTTGGTCTGCGCGATGAAGCCGCGATTCTGCGTGACGGCGACCGGTGCGGGCTGATTGTTCAGCGTGACGACCGTGGTATCGATCACCGTACTCACCCGCCCCTGCTTGCTGAGCGCCTTGATGAACGCTGCGGAACCCGCGAGCCGTCCATTGGGAATCTTGCTGACGCTCAGGCCGCCCTTGCGCGCCATGAGGGCGCCGCCCATCGCCGGGCCGCTCAGGCCGGCGACGAAACCGCTCGCCGAGCGGTAAACGAGATCCCAGTCGATGCCCGCCGCCGAGTTCTCATCCAGCGTGACCGAATACACCTGCACGCGCAGCTTGACCTGACGCCCGAGCACGGCGTTCTCCGAATCGATGTATTGCGCGACGCGCGACATCACGTCAGCCGTATCGGTCACGACCAGCGAACTGGTGACGACCGACGGCGTCACCCGTCCGCCCGGCGACAACATGTCGGTGACGGCCTTCACGAGATCCGTCCAGTAGTCGAGCTCCGACTCGACGGAGACGTTGGCGTCGGCGTTGAAGTTCAGGTCGACGCCCCCCGCCGACGTCCCGCCGCTGCCCCCGGACGCGCCCCGATCGGCCTTCATCTTCGAGGCCTTGCCCACGGACGCCGTATACGTCGAACTGCCGGGCATCATCTTGATCTGGAAGGTACGTGTCACGAAACGCGCGAACTGCACCACGCCGTCGCGATACGTCCAGTGGGTGCCGGAGCGATGCGCGATGGTATCGAGCAGACCGGAAAGCGAGCCGTGATATTGCAGCGGTACCGCGGGCTCGCCGGTGTCCGTGCAGTTGAGCTGAAACGTTCGGGTGGGGGCAGAAGAGGGACCGCCACGGCCACCGGGGGCGCCGGTGTCGCATCCCACGTCCGAGGCCAGACGAATCGTGAGGCCGTTACCTCTGGCGACTTGCGTGAGGAGCACCGACATCGGCAACGGCGTGCCCGTCGAGAAACGCACCTCGCGCTTGAAGAACTCCGGCAGGGCGACCGTCGCGTTGACGGCGACGGACTTGCGGGAGAGCCACGCACCTTCGACGTGTTCGATGGCGCCGATGGGAGGCGCGGCATGGGTCTCCGACGCCACGCGCGCCGTCTCGCGCGCCTGCGTGACATTCTCGTCGGTTTTCGACAGCATGCCCGGCGTGCCGCACGCTGTCAGTAACGTGATGGCGCACAACACGCCGAGTCGCATTCTCATGGATGACTGATTCCGATGTCGGTGGCCATGCGCGAAGCATGGCGCCGGTTATTGTGTGGCGTGCACGACACGCAACACGCGATTGGCCTCGTAGACCTTCACGCGTATCGGCGCATCGGTGTTTTGCAGCGAACGCACGATCTGCTCGACGACGCCGAGGAAATCGCCGCGAAACGTGGCGGGATATTCGATGGGGAAGTCGCGATCGATCTCCCACGCCAACTGCCAGCCATGGCGTTCGGCGTAGCGTCGGACGGCCTGCGAGACGCGGCCGTCCGACGGTTGCAGCGCAAGTTCGAACGCTGCGCTCGACGGGGATGGCTGATCCGGCGGAACCTGCGTGGGCGCAAGCGGCGCCGGCACCGGGACCGACGCCGCCTGCACGTGCCGCCGCGCGTCGTCCACACCTTGCCGACGCAGCGCTTCGGACGGCAGGTCGACAACGGCGGCGAGCGGTGCCGCACCGGGCACGGGGCCCGGGTCCCCCGGCTCACGAACGCCGACCGAGTGCATCAACGGCTTGTGGCTCGCGAACATCCACGTGACGTCGGTCTGTGGCGCGCTCGACGCACGGGCCAACGGCAGCGCTGCCACGAACAGCAAAGCGACCGATGCCACACGCATTCCTGGATGGGTCATGTCTTGTCCGCCTTCAATTCAGATCCCCGTGAATGCTGTTCATCCGGCAATGGTGAATTCCATGTCGGCCTGCGCCGCGTCCACCTGGTTGCCGCCGGCGCCTGCCGTTTTGGTACATGCCGTCGGGATCTCGGTCATGTCCAGTGCCTTGGCTTTGTCCTTGATCGTGGTGCCGTTGATCGTGAGGGTGGCGAACAGCCCTTGCATCTTGTTGGCGAACTCCTGGCACTGCGCGCTCGGATAGCCGGTCGATTTCACTTTGACGCCGCTCGATGGAAAGTTCGCGCCGTCGACCGCTTCAATCGTGATCGCACCGCCGAACCGGTTGAGCAGCTTGTCGGGCGCCGAGCGATTGAACGGCTCGGCGATGGCCAGATTCAGAATCTGCTGCGGCGTGGTCGTCACGGGCAGCGCGCCCGACGCCACGGCGTTTTGCACCGCCAGCGCCGACATCTGCCAGTCTTTCATCTCCTGCGACAGCTTCACGTTGTTCATCAGGCGTGGCACGCCGACCATCGCCCCGGCCATGATCAGCCCCATCACCGCCACAGCGACCGAAAGCTCCACTAGCGTCACCCCGCGTTGACGGCGTTTGCTCATCCGTAAAGCCACCTTGTTCTTGAGTTGCGCGATTGCGCTCGCGTCTGTACGTACGTTCATTTGTCAGTCCGTTTTCTTGAAGGAATGGGAAATCACGACGCCGCGATGCGAGAGACCTCGCTTGCGACGACAGGGGCGATTTATGCCCCAATGCGCGCCTTCGCGTTGTCGCGTGCGGCGCGCGTCTTTCGCAAATTGACATTCGACGCAAGCAAGAAATCGCCTATTGGTGCGCCATTTCCGATACCTGCGGACGCGCGACGACACTCGCGAAATACATCGCAAAATGTTGGGCAGAGCAAGACGGGGGCTGGAAACCCGACGGCGGGACACCGACGGGTGCTTCAACGAAAAAATAGGAATGCGACTAAACGCAATCCAAGGGCACTTGAAGGCCCGCGCAAATGTCAGGAATCAGCCAATTCACAAGCCACAGGACACGGCTTCCGGATGACAGGCAGGTGTGCCTGTGATGGAGGGCGGCATGCAGACGCGCGGCATGCCGAGGGACATGCCGCGCGAGCAGACAGTCAACGCTTAGTGAACGTGGCCGGTTTTGAGTCCGTCGACGCCTGCGGTGCGCTCCATGCCGTGAGCCCCACCCGCGTCATTGCGACGCTCGCCGCCGTCGTTCGCCGCCTTGTCACCGGGCAGCACGAGCGGGCCCTTACCGGCGAAGCGGTCGAGATAGAGATAGATGACGGGCGTGATGTAGAGCGTGATCACCTGCGAGAACAGCAACCCGCCCACCACTGCGAGACCGAGCGGCTGCCGCAGCTCAGCGCCCGCACCGAGTCCGAGCGCGATCGGCAAGGCCCCCATGAGCGCCGCCAGCGTGGTCATCATGATGGGACGGAAGCGCAGCGCGCACGCCTGACGAATCGCCTGCGTCGGTGTCATGCCGCCGTTGCGCTGCGCGTCGAGTGCGAAGTCGATCATCATGATGGCGTTCTTCTTCACGATACCGATCAGCATGAGAATGCCGATCACCGCGATGAGCGAAAGGTCCATGCCGAACAGACGCAGCGTGATGAGCGCGCCGACCGCCGCCGACGGCAGCCCCGCGAGAATCGTGATCGGATGGATGTAGCTCTCGTACAGCACACCGAGCAGCACGTAGATCACCAGCAATGCGCCGACGAGCAGCACGACCTGACTGGCCTGCGACTTCTGGAACGCGGCCGCGTCGCCGCCCCAGCTCGTGATGATGCTCGGCGGGAAGCCCAGTTGATGCTGGAAGCCCACGATCTTTTGCGACGCATCGCCCAGCGCGGCACCCGGCGCGAGGTTGAACGACAGCGTCACAGCCTGCAACTGGCCCTGATGGTTCACTGAAACCGGCCCCATCTTGCGCTCGACCGTCGCCACGGCCGAGAGCGGCACCAGCGCCCCGCCCTTGCCACGCACATAGATCTTGTCGAACGCGCCTTCGTCGCGGCGGTCGTTATCGTCCGCCTGCAAGATCACCTGATAGCTGTCGCTCGGCGTGTAGATGGTCGAGACCTGACGCTCCCCGAACGCACTGTAGAGCGCACTGCGAATGTCGCCGATCGCCACGCCCAGCGTGTTCGCCTTGTCGCGGTCGATGGTGAGTTGCGCTTGCAGGCCCTTCATCTGCGCGTCGGTCGTCACGTCGCGGAAGATCGGATCGGCGCGCATCATCGTCATGAGACGATCGGACCACAACTGCATCTCGCCCGGCTTCACGCTCTGCATCACATACTGGTAACGGCTCTTGCTCTGCTTGCCGCCCAGTTGCAGGTTCTGCACCGGATTGAAATAGACGTTCAGCCCCGGCACCTGCTTCACCTCGCGTCGCAACGCCTCCAACACCTCGCTCATGTGCGGACGCTGGCCGTGCGGCTTCAGGTTGATGAACATGCGACCCTGATTGCTATCGCTGGCCGACACGATCACGGTCTCGACCGCCGGGTTCGCACGGATGATGTCGCCCGCCTGACGCAGCAACGCCGACATCGCCGTGAACGAGATGTCCTGCGCGCCCTCGGCCGTCACCTGCACCTGACCGATGTCTTCGCTCGGGAAGAAGCCCTTCGGAATCGTGGCGAACAGCACGCCCGTGGCGAGGAACGTCGCCCCTGCGGCCCCCATCACCCACTTGCGATGCGCCAGACACCAGTCGACGCTGCGCACGTAGGCGTTCTGCACCCACACGAAGCCGTCCTCGAACCATTGCGTGGCGCGCAGCCCCATGCCTTCGTCCTGCTCGTGCTTGAGATAGCGGCTGCACAGCATCGGAATCAGCGTGAGCGACACCGCAGCCGACACCAGAATCGCCAGCGACACCACCACGGCGAACTCGTGGAACATCAGCCCGATCACGCCCGGCATGAAGAAGATGGGGATGAAGACGGCGACCAGCGAGATCGAGATCGAGAGAATCGTGAAGCCCATCTCGCGCGAGCCGACGAGCGCGGCACGCAGCGGCGGCACGCCGTTCTCGATGTGACGCACGATGTTCTCGAGCATCACGATGGCGTCGTCGACCACCAGCCCGACGGCGAGCGTGATCCCCAGCAGCGAGATGTTGTCGATGGAGTAGCCCATGCCCTTCATGAGCGCGACGGTGCCGATCAGCGACACCGGCAGCGACATCACCGGAATGAGCGTGGCGGCCAGCCGTCGCAGGAACAGGAAGATCACGAGTGTGACGAGAATCACCGTGAGCGCGAGCGTGAACTGCACGTCGTCGATGGACTCACGGATCGACACCGAGCGGTCGTTGAGCAGCTTGACCTGAATCGACTGCGGCATTTGCTCCGCGAGACGCGGCAGCGCCGCCTTCACCTGATCGACCGTCGCCACCGTGTTCGCATTGGGCTGACGCAGCACCGCGAGCACGATCGAGCGCTCGCCGTTGACCCAGCTTCCCGTCTTCACGGACTCGACGCTGTCCTGCACGTCGGCCACATCGCGCAGATACACGGGGTTGCCGTTCACGCTGGCGATGATGAGGTTCGCGAACTGCTCGGCCTTCGTCATCTGCCGGTTGGCTTCGATGGTCAGCGTCTGACGGCTGCCGTCGAGCGTGCCCACGGGGCTGTTGGCGTTGGCTGACGCGAGGGCGCGCGCCACGTCGTCGAGCGTGAGCTTGCGCGCGGCGAGGGCATCGGGGCGCGCCTTCACGCGCACGGCGAAGCGCTTTTGCCCGAAGATCAGCACTTGGGCCACACCAGGCAGCGTGGAGAGCGTGGGGGAGACGAGGTTTTCCGCGTAATCGTCGAGTTCGGCGAGCGACATCGACGGCGAGTTCATCGCGAGGAACAGAATCGGCGCATCGGCCGGATTGACCTTGCGGTACGACGGCGGCGTGGTCATCTCCACCGGCAGCTTGCGCTGCGCGCGGAACAGCGCCGCCTGCACGTCGACCGCCGCCGCGTCGATATCGCGGTCGCTGTCGAATTCGATGATGATCGACGTGGTGCCCTGCGTATTGGTCGAACTGATGACCGCCACGCCGGCAATGGTCGAGAACTGCTTCTCCATCGGCGCGGCCACCGACGCGGCCATCGTCTCCGGGCTCGCGCCCGGCAACGTGGCCGTGACCTGAATGACCGGCGAGTTATAGCTGGGCAGGGCGGAGATCGGAATCTGGCCGTACGCGATCAGGCCAGCGACCACGGCCGCCACGCACAGCAGGATCGTCATGACCGGCCGGCGGATACAGAGTTCTGAGAGGTTCATGGGGCCTTCCCGCTATCACCCTTATCACCTGCGGACGCGACCGTAGCGCCGCTTGCGGCGTCACGCAACGCCACGACCGTCACCGTGTTGCCCGGACGCAGGTTCTCCGCGCCTTCCTGCACGACCTTCGCCCCGGCGGCCACACCCTCGACGACCGCGAGCTTCGCTTCCACGTAACCGACCTTCACCGGCTTCGCGCTGACCTTGCCGTCGTTGCCGATCACGTAGACGAACTTGCCGTCCGGGCCGGTCTGCACCGCTTGCGGCGGCACCACGCTGGCCTGCTTGAGCACGCGGCCGATCACGGCGGCATTGAGGTACATGCCGGGCCAAAGCTTCGCGTCGCGATTGTCGTAGGCCGCCTTCAGACGGATCGTGCCCGTCTGGGAATCGACGGCGTTGTCGATGAAGCTGAGCTGACCGGTGACGTTCACGCCCGTCGTGCCGAGCGTCGCGGTGACCGCGACGGGACCGCCGGCGCGCGCGGCCTGCAATTCGGCCAGTGCGCCTTCGGGCAACGTGAAGCTGATGTCGATGGGATCGAGCTGGGTGATGCTCACGAGCGCCGCGCCGCCCGGCGTCACGAGGCTGCCCGGATGCACGTTGATCGCACCGGTGCGGCCATCGATGCCTGTGCGGATCTGGTTGTAGTCGACGGCCACCTGACTCGCGGCAATCGCAGCGCGGTCGGCGGCGACTTGCGCGGTGAGGCTGTCTACGCCGCTTTGCGCCGTATCGAGCGCGCTTTGCGAGACGAAGTGCTCGGCAATCAATTGCCTGGTACGCGCCAGCGTGCGACGGGCGTTGGCGAGATCGGCTTCGTCCTTGGCGAGCTGCGCCTGCACCTTCTTGAGGTTGGCCTCGTCCATGCGCGCGTCGAGCGAGAACAGCAATTGCCCGGCTTTGACGAAGTCCCCTTCCTTGATGTGGACCTGCCGGATCGTGCTGGAGATCTGCGGGCGGACGTCGATGGTCTGGCGGGCGGTGACCGTGCCGTTGGCGATGAGCCGCACCGGCACGTCGCGCACCTCGACCGTCGCGGCCGTGACCGACGGCGCGGCGGCCGTCTTGACCGGCGCCTGCACGCCGCGTGATCGCAGCCACACGAACGCGCCCGCGATCACGACGATCGCCAGCAAACCCACTACCCAGCGGCGCCGCCCTGACCCCGACCCCGGCGCGGTATGGCCGAGCGGTCTGGCTGCACTCTCCTGCCCATGGGCAGCCGCGTCCCCCGGCACCGGCCGGCGGGCGTTCTCGTCACTCATCTTCTTCCCCGTTTCCCCATCCGACGCCAACTCGCCGGCCAAGCCCCCGCTCGCCCGGTCGCGTCTGCTTCTACTGATAAAACAACCGTGGATCGTTGCCACGGCCGTTCACGGCCATTCACGTCGTTACCCACCACTACACGCGGCGACACGTCACTTCATGCCGTCCCTCACTCCACCTTCATGCCCGTCAACTCGGGTCTGGCGGGCGGATAGGACAGATTCAGTTCCGTCAGCGCCTGTACCAGCAACTCTGCCACCATCAGATTACGGTGACGTTTTGAGTCGGAAGGCACGATATACCACGGCGCATATTCCGTCGACGTTGCCGACAGCGCCGCCTCGTAGGCCTTTGTGTATTGCGGCCAGAAGCTGCGTTCCTTGAGGTCGCCCAGCTCGAATTTCCAGTGTTTGTTCGGATCGTCGATGCGTTCCTGAAGCCGCTTGCGCTGCTCGTCGGCCGAAATATGCAGGAAGCACTTGATGATGTGCGTGTTGTTGTCCGCGAGCAGCCGCTCGAAGTTATTGATGTGCGTGTAGCGGCGCTTGCACTCGTCGGCGTCGATCCAGTCGTGCACGCGCGTGATGAGCACGTCTTCGTAATGGCTGCGATTGAAGATCGCCAGTTCGCCCGCCGCGGGCACCACCATGTGCACGCGCCAGAGGAAGTCGCGCGCCAGCTCTATCGGCGTGGGCGACTTGAAATTGGCGACGCGAATCCCGAGCGGATCGACGTTCTGGAACACGGCGCGAATGGTGCCGTCCTTGCCGCTGGTGTCCATGCCCTGGAGAACGAGCAGCACACGGTGGCGGCTGTTGGCGTGCAGGATCGTCTGCAACTCGTCGAGCTTGAGCGCGAGTTCCGTCAGACGCGCCTTGTCGTCGTCCTTACTGTCGCCGGAAAACGGCTTGTCGGCCGGATCGAAGGCCGAGAGGTCCAGCTTCTTGCCAAGGGGGACGCGGTATTTCTCGAACATCGCCGACTCCTGCGTGAAAACCAACTCGGAGTATGGCGCAATTTGCGTACGGCGCAAAAAAGGCGCCCGGCTTGAGCGAATCACCCGGGAGATAACGGCGCGGGTGCGTACAAGGGGCGCTTCGGAATCCGTGCAAATGCTCGACGTTCTGGGAAAACGCGCAAATGCGAAGGGCGGCATCAAGAAATTTTCGGCGCAAAACAAAAGGCGCGGCGCCGAACGTCGGCGACCGCGCCTTTGGCGTCTGGCGGTGACCGGTCGTTACCGCGACCGGCTCCCGTCATCGGCCACCGAATCAGGCACCGAGCTTCTTCTTGAGCAGCTCGTTGACCTGCGCCGGGTTGGCCTTGCCCTTCGTGGCCTTCATCGCCTGTCCGACCAGCGCGTTGAACGCCTTCTCCTTGCCCGCACGGAACTCCTCGACGGACTTGGCGTTGGCGGCCAGCACTTCGTCGATGATCTTCTCGATCGCGCCCGTGTCGGTGATCTGCTTGAGACCCTTCGCCTCGATGATGCGATCGGCGGCGCCATCGTCGCTGGCACGCTCTTCCCACATCAGTTGGAAGACTTCCTTGGCGATCTTGTTCGAGATCGTGTTGTCGGCAATGCGCGCGAGCAGACCGGCGAGCTGGGCGCTCGAGACCGGGCTGGCGTCGATGGCGATGTCTTCGCGGTTGAGCAGCGACGACAGTTCGCCCATGATCCAGTTTGCGGCGGGCTTGGCGCTGGCCTTGCCTGCCTTGGCGACCACGGCTTCGAAGTAAGCGGCTTGCGCCTTCGATTGGGTGAGCACGGCGGCGTCGTAATTCGACAGACCGTACGACTCGACGAAGCGGGCCTGCATGCCGGCCGGCAGTTCCGGCAGGGCGGCACGCACGCGCTCGATCCATTCGGCGTCGATCGCGAGCGGCATCAGATCCGGGTCCGGGAAGTAACGGTAGTCGTGCGCGTCTTCCTTGCTGCGCATCGAACGCGTTTCCTTCTTGTCCGGATCGTACAGACGCGTTTCCTGCACCACGGTGCCGCCGTCTTCGATCAGTTCGATCTGACGGCGCACTTCGTACTGGATCGCCTCTTCGAGGAAGCGGAACGAGTTCAGGTTCTTGATTTCGGCACGCGTGCCGAATGCCTTCTGGCCAACCGGACGCACGGACACGTTGGCGTCGCAACGGAACGAGCCTTCCTGCATGTTGCCGTCGCAGATGCCGAGCCAGACGACCAGACCGTGCAGTGCCTTCGCATAAGCCACGGCCTCGGCCGCGCTGCGCATTTCAGGCTCCGTCACGATTTCCAGCAGCGGCGTACCGGCGCGGTTCAGGTCGATGCCGGTCATGCCGGCGAAGTCTTCGTGCAGCGACTTGCCTGCGTCTTCTTCGAGGTGAGCGCGCGTGAGCGTCACGACCTTCTCGTAGGCTTCACGGCCGGTGCGTGCATCGGCTTCGACCTGAATCTTCAGCGCGCCGCCCTGCACCACCGGGATCTCGTACTGGCTGATCTGGTAGCCCTTGGGCAGATCCGGGTAGAAGTAATTCTTGCGCGCGAAGATGCTGCGCGGCGCGATCGTCGCGCCAATGGCCAGGCCGAACTCGATCGCACGCTCGACGGCGCCGCGATTGAGCACGGGCAGCACGCCGGGCAGCGCCAGATCCACCGGGCAGGCCTGCGTGTTGGGGGCCGCGCCGAACTGCGTCGATGCGCCCGAGAAAATCTTGGAAGCGGTGGAGAGCTGTGCGTGCGTCTCCAGACCAATAACGACTTCCCATTGCATAAGGTTCACCCTTGTCTCAACTTGTCGGCACGGCGCGATGGCCCTGCCTTCTCAACGTGTCGGCATGGCCTCTGGCCTTGCCTTCGCTGCCGGTCGTGCCACGTAGGCGACTTCCCGGTCTGTTCCTGTTCGTCGATGCCAGCCCGATATCCGTCCGACGTCGGCCGATGCGTGCTTACCGGCGCGTATCCCGTGCGCAAACGCCCGACTGCGGATCGAAGCTCACCGGCCACGCGTTCTCGTAGATGCCCGCCGAGCAGTACGCCTCGCAATTGGCATGCCCGATGGTGACGTTGCCCGGGTCCTGCCAGATCAGCAGCTTGCAGCTACCGCGGTTCGCTTGCAGCTCGATGCTCGGACGCCACTTCGTCTGGTGAAAATCCGCCAGATTGAAGTGGCAACTGCCACGGCTGCCCACCCACAGACGCCAGTCCAGCGACTGCACCTGATTGCCCTGCACATTGAGCGTCGCCTGTTCGCGAAAGCCGTCTTCATCCGTCTGCGAGCAATAGCCCGACAGATTGATTTCGCGGTAAGCGATCGGCGTGGGACGCGAGAACGGCAGGGAGCACGACGCGAGCGTGAGCACCATGCCGGCGAGCATCAAGGCGCGAGACATCAGCCGACGGTAAGTCGACGCGGTATCACGCGAGCCGCCCGTGGAGACGGCGGCGTGCGAGAGCGTGTCGTGCTGAACGCGCTGGCGGTCCATGATCAGACGCCCGCCGGTGCGCGCTTGTGCCAGTCGGTCGCGCGCTGGAACGCGTCGGCCACTTGCAGCAGGCGGGCTTCGTCGAAATAGCTGCCGATCATTTGCAGCCCGACCGGACGCGCGCTGCGCCCCGGGCCGACCGGCAGGCTCATGCCCGGCAGTCCGGCGAGGCTCACCGACAGCGTGTAGATGTCGGCCAGATACATCTGCACCGGGTCGGCGCTCTTCTCGCCAAGGTTCCACGCCACCGACGGCGCCACCGGCCCCATGATGACGTCGCACTGGGCAAACGCGTTCTGGAAGTCCTGCGCGATCAGACGGCGAATCTTCTGCGCCTGCAGGTAGTAGGCGTCGTAGTAACCGTGCGAGAGCACGTACGTGCCCACGAGAATGCGGCGCTTGACCTCGGTGCCGAAGCCTTCGGCACGCGACTTCTTGTACATGTCGAGCAGATCGCGATATTCGGCCGCGCGGTGGCCGAAGCGCACACCGTCGAAACGCGACAGGTTCGACGAGGCTTCCGCCGGAGCCAGCACGTAGTACACGGGGATCGACAGTTCCGTCTTCGGCAGCGACACCGGCACGCGCACCGCGCCGAGTTTCTCGAACTCGGCGAGCGCGTTGTCGATGGATTCGCGCACGTCGGCGTCGAGCCCGTCACCGAAGTACTCGGCGGGCAGACCGATGCGCAGGCCGGCCAGCGGCTTGTCGGCCGTGGCGCCGTCGAGCGGCTTGCCCAGACCGCGTGCGAAGTCTTCGTCCGCACGTTCCAGGCTGGTCGAATCGCGGGCGTCGAAACCGGCCATGCCGTTAAGCAGCCACGCGCAATCCGCCGCGCTGTGACCGAACGGGCCGCCCTGATCGAGCGACGAAGCGAACGCGATCATGCCGTAACGCGACACGCGGCCATACGTCGGCTTGATGCCGGTCACACCGCAGAAGGCGGCCGGCTGACGGATCGACCCGCCGGTGTCGGTACCGGTCGCGACCGGCGCGAGACGTGCGGCCACTGCCGCCGCCGAACCACCCGACGATCCGCCCGGCACCGCCAGCTTGTCCCACGGGTTCTTCACGGGACCGTAGTAGGAGTTTTCGTTCGACGAGCCCATGGCGAACTCGTCCATGTTGGTCTTGCCCAGCGTGACCATGCCGGCGTTCGACAGACGCTCGACGACGGCCGCATCGAACGGGCTCTCGTAGCCCTTGAGCATGCGCGAGCCGGCGGTGCTGTGCCAGCCACGCGTGACGAACACGTCCTTGTGCGCCACGGGAATGCCGAGCAACGGCTGGTTGGCGCCGTCGCCGGCGGCAATGCGTGCGTCGGCGGCACGGGCCTGCGCGAGGCTCGCCTCGGCATTGACGTGCACGAAGGCGTTCAGATCGGCGGCACCGGCGATGCGGTCCAGATAGTGCTGCGTCAGCTCGACGCTCGAGACGCGCTTGGCGTCGAGCGCGGCGCGCAAATCCTGAAGGTGAATCAGATCTTGTTCCATGATGGCTGCTGTACTGGGTAGCGCATGAAAAACGGCATGAAAAATCGCAAAATCGACCGCAAGGTCGACCGGATCAGGCGGTCATGACGAAAGCGGTCACATCGGTCCCGATCGTGCGGCTCGACAACCGCAGCGAAGGACCGTGGGCGATGCGTCGCGTGGCGCCGGGTTGACGGGGCGTCACGCACGCGACGCCGGACTCACTCGATAACCTTCGGCACCAGGTAGAGACCGTCCTGCACGGCCGGCGCCGGGCGCTGATTCGCCTCGCGGTCGACCTGCTCGGTCACCGCGTCGGTGCGCAGACGCTGAGCGACTTCCTGAATCTGTTCGATCGGGTGCGCGAGCGGGGCAACGCCATTCGTGTCGACCGACTGCATCTGTTCGACGAGCGCGAAGAAGCCGTTGAGCTCCTTTTCCATGTGAGCCGCCTCGTCATCGGCCAGCTCGATACGTGCGAGATGAGCGATGCGTTTGACGTCGGAGAGATTCAAAGCCATGAAGAAATCCCGAAAAAATGCGCATTGGAGAGCAGCCGGATGCATGTCTGTCGCCAAAATTAGGGACAGAGTGCGGAGAATATGCGCACGAGACCGAACCCGTCCGTCGTTTTACTCCGTGCACCGCGCCGCGCAGGAGGGCCGACACGCCGTGCCGCAAGGGTCCGGGCGAAACTGCCGCGGGGGTCGAATGTGGCGTCAACGTGCTCGTTTTTCCTGCAAAACCTGCGAAATTATAAGGTATCATTGCGCATTAAATTTGCGTCGGAGCGTGTTTTTGCACCCTCCGCCGCTGTCGCGCAGGTGGGCCACGGCCAGTCCGGGGGGCGCGACAGACGATCGCGCAGTCCATTGGAAGACCCTGACGCGACGAATTTTGACGGCAGCCCCGCCTCCTGCCCAGTACCGCATTCCTCGGTTTGTCCGCACGTTTCGCGAGCCGCCGCGTGGCGCCTGGCGATTTTTTTGCGAACAGGCCGGAACCCAGACGACAGGCAGCCGTCCCAGTCAAATTCGCATTGGGCGGCCTCACGCAAACACAGGATTTTGCATGTTCGGTTTTCTTCGCAGCTATTTCTCCAACGACCTGGCCATCGACCTGGGCACGGCCAACACCCTGATCTACATGCGCGGCAAGGGCGTCGTTCTCGACGAACCCTCGGTGGTCGCCATCCGTCAGGAAGGTGGCCCGAGCGGCAAGAAGACGATTCAGGCCGTCGGTAAGGAAGCCAAGCAGATGCTCGGCAAGGTCCCGGGCAACATCGAAGCCATTCGTCCGATGAAGGACGGCGTGATCGCCGACTTCACCGTGACCGAGCAGATGATCAAGCAGTTCATCAAGATGGCCCACGAGTCGCGCCTGTTCTCGCCGTCGCCGCGCATCATCATCTGCGTGCCGTGCGGTTCGACCCAGGTCGAGCGTCGCGCCATCAAGGAAGCCGCACACGGTGCCGGCGCCTCGCAGGTGTATCTGATCGAAGAGCCGATGGCCGCTGCTATCGGTGCCGGCCTGCCGGTCTCGGAAGCCACGGGCTCGATGGTCGTCGACATCGGCGGCGGCACGACCGAAGTCGGCGTGATCTCGCTGGGCGGTATCGTCTACAAGGGTTCGGTGCGTGTGGGCGGCGACAAGTTCGACGAAGCGATCGTCAACTACATCCGCCGCAACTACGGCATGCTCATCGGCGAACAGACCGCTGAAGCGATCAAGAAGGAAATCGGCTCGGCCTTCCCGGGTTCCGAAGTCAAGGAAATGGAAGTCAAGGGCCGTAATCTCTCGGAAGGGATTCCGCGCGCCTTCACCATCTCCAGCAACGAAATTCTCGAAGCCCTGACCGATCCGCTCAACCAGATCGTGTCGTCGGTGAAGATCGCCCTCGAACAGACCCCGCCGGAACTGGGTGCAGACATCGCCGAGCGCGGCATGATGCTCACGGGCGGTGGCGCGCTGCTGCGCGATCTGGACCGTCTGCTTGCCGAAGAAACCGGCCTGCCGGTGCTCGTCGCCGAAGACCCGCTCACCTGCGTGGTACGCGGTTCGGGCATGGCGCTCGAGCGTATGGACAAGCTCGGCAGCATCTTCTCCTACGAGTAAGCCAACGTGCGTGGTTCGTCGTCCGGCGCGGTGGGATATTCCCTTCCACCCCTCGCCCGGGACGGCCAGCCACGCCGCACGACCTCGCGCACGGAGTCGGGCCTCGCGCCCCTGCGTCGCGCCCGACTGACACTACTCGCGCACCGCGGCGTCTCGCTGCGCGTGCTTCCCTGAAGGGCCCACCATGCAGTACAGTCCGCCGCCACTGTTCAAACAGGGACCGTCGGCGTTGGCCCGGCTGATCTGTTTCGTCGCGCTCGCCATCGGCCTGCTCGTGGTCGACTCGCACTACAACACGCTGGAACGGGTGCGCGCCGTTGTCGGCACCGCGCTCTATCCCGTGCAACGCATGATGCTGTTGCCGCGCGACGCCATTCTCGGCGTAGCGGGATTCTTCTCGACCGAATCGCAGCTCTCGTCCGACAACAGCACGCTGCGCGAGCGCAATCTCGAACTCTCCGTTCAGGCTCAGCGCAACAACCAGCTCGTGGCCGAGAACGAACATCTGCGTCAGATGCTGGCCTTGCGCGAGCGTCTGCCCGTACCCAGCATTCCCGCAGAAATCGAATACGACACGCGCGATCCGTTCACGCAGCGCGTAGTCATCGATCGCGGCACGAAGCACGGCGTCAAGCTCGGTGCGCCCGTCGTCACCGAACAGGGCCTGCTCGGTCAGGTCTCGCGCGTTTTCCTGATGCAAAGCGAAGTCACGCTGCTCACCGACAAGGAACAGGCCGTGCCGGTGCAGGTCACCCGCAGCGGCGTGCACAGCGTGATCTACGGCGGGCTGCGCGGCGACGTGCTCGACCTGCGCTTCATTCCGCTCTCGGCCGACGTGAAGGTCGGCGACGAGATTGCCACCAGCGGTCTGGACGGCGTCTACCCCGCCGGCTTGCCGGTGGCGCGCATCACCAAGGTCGACCGTGTCTCGGACACCGCCTTCGCCCGCATCCTGTGCCAGCCGGTCGCGAATCTGCGCAGCCAGCGTCAGGTGCTGGTCCTGCAATACACCACGCCGCTCGCCCTGCATCCGGACGCCGCCGCCGATCTCGCACGCGCCTCCGATCCGTCGGCCAGCGGCAGCAAACCCGCGCCGAAGGGCGGCACGCGCGCCGATCCGAAACTCGCGCCGGGCGCCCGCAAGGGTCATTAAGGAACTCACATGCCACGACCGCAATACATCCTGCTGCCGGTCAATCCGTACTTCATCGCGCTCAGTCTCGTGGTGGCGTTTCTGGTGAACCTCATGCCGTGGGGACACGCTCCGGCCATGCCCGACTTCGTCGCGCTGGTGCTGATGTTCTGGAACATCCACCAGCCGCGCAAGGTCGGCATGGGCGTCGCGTTTCTTGTCGGGTTGCTCATGGACGTGCACAACGCCGGTCTGCTTGGCGAACACGCCCTCGCCTACACGCTGCTGTCGTACGGCGCGATCATGATTCACCGCCGCGTGCTGTTCTTCACGCTGCTCGGTCAGGCACTGACGGTGCTGCCGCTGCTGCTGCTCGCGCACGTCGTGCCGTTCATCATTCGCCTGGCCACAGGCGCCGCGTTTCCGGGTTGGTGGCCGCTCGCCGCCAGCTTCGTGGAAGCCGTGCTCTGGCCGGTGATCAGTATCTTGCTGCTGGCGCCCCAGAAACGCGCCGTCGACCGCGACGATACGCGTCCGATCTGACGGCGACTGCCGTCGGATCGCACCTAAGCGCCCCACCATGCCAGCATGACCGAGTTCAAGAATCCCCAGCAACAGCTACAGACGTTTCACCTGCGGGTAACGGCGGCCGCGCTTTTCGTGCTGCTCTGCTTCAGCCTGCTCGCAGTGCGCTTCGTCTATCTGCAAGTCTTCCGTCATAACCAGTACGCCCTGCAAGCCGACGAAAACCGCGTCTCGCTCGCGCCCATCGTGCCCAATCGCGGCGTGATCATGGATCGCAACGGCGTGGTACTGGCGCGCAACTATTCCGCGTACACGCTCGAAATCACACCGTCGAAGATCGGTCGCCCGCTCGAAGATCTGGTCACCGATCTGTCCGACGTGATCGAAATCACGCCCCGCGATCGCGCCCGCTTCAAGAAGCTGATGGACGACAGCAAGAGCTTCGAGAGCCTGCCGATCCGCACACGACTGACGGACGAAGAAGTCGCGCGCTTCACCGCCCAGCGCTTCCGGTTTCCGGGGGTCGACGTGCACGCGCGCCTGTTCCGTCAATATCCGCTCGGCGAGACGGCCGCGCACGTGATCGGCTACATCGGCCGGATCTCGCAGCGCGACCGTCAGCGTATCGACGCGATGAGCGAAGAGAACGACAGCGACAGCGCGAAGTACGACATCCGGCGCGACGCCAACAACTACAAGGGCACCGATTACATCGGCAAGATCGGCGTCGAGCAGAGCTACGAAACGCAGCTTCACGGCATCACCGGTTTCGAGGAAATCGAAGTGACGGCCGGCGGTCGTCCGGTGCGCACGATCTCGCGCACCCCGGCCACCCCCGGCGACAACCTCGTGCTGTCCATCGACATCAAGCTCCAGCAAGTGGCCGAACAGGCGTTTGCGGGGCGTCGTGGCGCGGTCGTGGCCATCGAACCGAAGACGGGCGACGTGCTGGCCTTCGTGTCGGCGCCGAGCTTCGACCCGAACCTGTTCGTCGAAGGCATCGACCAGCAGAACTGGGACGCCCTGAACAACTCGCCCGACCGTCCGTTGCTCAACCGACCGCTGCGCGGCACCTATCCGATCGGCTCGACGTACAAGCCGTTCATGGCGCTCGCAGGGCTCGAACTCGGCAAGCGCACGACGAACTGGGGCTTCCAGGACACGGGCTCGTTCACGCTGGGCAACCACACGTTCCGCAACGACGTGCGTAACGGCCAGGGCTGGATCGACATGTACCGCTCGATCGTGGTCTCGAACGACACGTATTACTACATGCTCGCGCACGATCTCGGCGTGAACGCGATCCACGACTTCATGGCGCCGCTCGGCTTCGGCCAGTTGACGGGCATCGATATCGAAGGCGAGGCGCGCGGCATTCTGCCGTCGACCGAGTGGAAGCGAAAGGCGTACAAGAAGCCCGCGCAGCAGAAGTGGTACGACGGCGAGACGATCAGCCTGGGTATCGGTCAGGGCTACAACTCGTTCACGATTCTGCAACTCGCCCACGCCACGGCCACGCTCGCCAACAACGGCGTGGTGATGAAGCCTCACCTGGTGAAGGCAGTCGAGGATCCGGTCTCGCACTCGCGTCAGCTCACCGTGCCGCACGAGAGCGCGCGTCTGCCGTACAAGCAGGCGGACATCGACTTCGTCAAACGCGCGATGGTCGGCGTCATCAAGGAAGGTACGGGACGTCAGGCATTCGCCGGTGCACCGTACGACGCCGGTGGCAAGACGGGGACCGCGCAGGTGTACTCGCTCGGCAAGAACGAGAAGTACAACCACAACGCGATTCCCGAATTCAAGCGCGACCACGCCCTGTTCATCGCCTTCGCACCGGCCGACGACCCGAAGATCGCGATTGCGCTGATCGTCGAGAACGCCGGTTGGGGCGGTGCGCAGGCCGCACCGATCGCGCGCAGCCTGCTCGATTACTACCTCATTACCGAACCGAAGGAACGCGCTGCGGAAGCGGCCGCGTTGCAGGCGGCGGCCTCGGGTGCCGGGGCGGCGTCGGCCGTTTCCGCAACGCCGGACGCGCCGCCCGCCAGCGCCGCCGAGCTTGACCGCAACGTCGCTACGGCGACCGCTGCCGCCGCGCCCACCACCACGCTGGTGCCGCGCGTGGCGTCGGGAACGTCGGCAGCGCCTGTCGGTACGGCGCGGGCAGTCCCGGGCAAAGCCTCTGCCGCGACGGTCGACCCGGCAAGACCCTCGCCGCAGTCTCCCGCCCCATCACCGCCGAACAAACCGGCCGTCAGTCCGACCGTCGCCGACGAAGCCCGCCATCGCGCCGCTATCCGTGCTCAGGGTCAGGGAGCACGAAGCCCGCAAGGAGGAACGCCATGATGGCGCTCGACAAACATACGTGGAAAGAGCAGGTCAAACGCCTGTTCGCCGCCTTCGACAAGCCGCTCGCGCTGATCGTCTTCCTGTTGCTGTGCGTGGGACTGGTCACGCTCTACAGCGCCAGTATCGACGTGCCGGGCCGCGTGGAAGACCAGATCCGCAACATCGTGCTGACGTTCATTCTGATGTGGGTGCTGGCCATGTTGCCGACGCAGACGCTGATGAAGTTCGCCGTGCCGCTCTACACGGCAGGCGTTGCGTTGCTCATTGCGGTGGCGATGTTCGGTCTGACGAAGAAGGGCGCGAAGCGCTGGTTGAACGTCGGCATGGTCATTCAGCCATCCGAGATCATGAAGATCGCCATGCCGCTCATGCTGGCCTGGTACTTCCAGAAGCGCGAAGGCAACATCCGCTGGTTCGACTATCTCGCCGCGATCGCCCTGCTGGGCATTCCCGTGGGCCTGATTGCGAAGCAGCCCGACCTCGGCACCGGTCTGCTGGTGGCCGCCGCCGGCCTCTACGTCATCTATCTGGCCGGGCTGTCGTGGAAGCTGATTCTGCCGGTGCTCATTGCCGGCGTGATCGGCATCGGCACGATCCTCGCGCTCGAAGACAAAATTTGCCAGCCGGACGTCGAGTGGCACATCCTGCACGATTACCAGAAGCACCGCGTGTGCACGCTGCTGGACCCGACCTCCGATCCGCTCGGCAAAGGGTTCCACACGATTCAGTCGGTGATCGCCATCGGTTCGGGCGGCACCACCGGCAAAGGCTGGCTCAAGGGGACGCAGGCTCACCTCGAATTCATCCCGGAAAAGCATACCGACTTCATTTTCGCGGTGTTCGCAGAAGAGTTCGGCCTGATCGGCGAAGGTGTGCTGATTCTGCTGTATCTGCTGCTGGTCGCGCGCGGGCTGATGATCGCCGCCAGCGGCGCGACCCTGTTCGGCCGCCTGCTCGCGGGGGCTGTCACCATGATCTTCTTCACGTACGCGTTCGTGAACATGGGCATGGTGAGCGGCATTCTGCCGGTCGTCGGCGTGCCGCTGCCGTTCATGAGCTACGGCGGCACCGCACTCGTCACGCTGGGCCTCGGGGTCGGTATTCTCATGAGCGTGGCGCGCGAGAAACGCCTCATGCAGAGTTAGCAAATCGCGGCGGCCACGCCAACGCACGCCATCGGCATCACGGAATCACGAAAGCGGCAGGGCAATCGCCCTGCCGTTTTTTCGTTCAGTCGAAGCTTTTGCCTCTTTCGATGAGCGAAAGGTGGGATTCCGCTCAGGCCGAATCCGATAAAAACGAGGCTCAAACGACACGCATGTGCGTTCGCCGAGTTCGCCGCAGTCATCGGAGGACGGAGTCCGGTAAGCGTCATGCACACCATCGAAGGAGGACTTCGCAATGAGCATGCTCCCTACGCTGCAATCCACGGCTTCATCACCGGTGACCTCATCGTTTCCCATGGAGCAGATCACGAATGCGTTCGGCGCCAAGGGCAAGCGCATCGGCATCACCAAAGACGGTCAACTCGTGACCTTCAAAGGCAGAGCGTTCTTACTGCACCCGCATCAGTGCAAGCGCGCCCAGAGTCTGCTCAGGCAGCATGACCTGTCAACGGAACCGCCACGCTCCATCATCGATGCGTTCAAGTTCAAGGACCTGCGCACGGATCGGGCGCCCGTGCAGGCGTTACTGACGAGGCTGGCGTTGCCCGGTCAGCCGAGACAGTCGGAGCAGCCGACGAACGGCGCGTCATCCGCAACACCGGAGACTCATCCCTTGGAGGCCTCACGCCTCGTGACGCCAGGGCAGTCGAGACGCCAGTTGCCCGCTCATCTGCTGAGCGCGACGCTCAACGGTAACCTCCCGACACCCAGCGGCGACGGCGTCAGGAGGGGCTCGGACGACGGTTACGATACCGACGCCTCGGAAAACTATCATCGTGTGCAACATCAGGCCGCGCAGTTGCGACGGGAATATGAGGCCTCGGTCGATTCCAACGACGCACCGCCGGCACTCCCGCCCAAGCAAGATCGCAACGCGTTGATCGCCAGCGTCGACATGGCGCGCAAGGCGCATGACGGACAGGCACCAGAGAGCGCCACCATCTCCCGACCGGTATCAAAACCGCGAACCACCTCGCCCACGGCCTCACCGCCCAAACCACCGCGTGCCTTTATCTTCGATTTCCCGCCGGAGAACCGACCGATCTTCAGCCGCTCCGCATCGGAAGACTCGAACGTGTCAGGGGCTTCGGAATCGCCGCCCTTTGCCAGAAGCCGTGATTCGCTGGACACCGTGCTGACGTTGAGACCCCTGCCGAAGACGCCGGACGAGGAACGTGTGGAAAGCGCATCGCAGCCCTCCAGCGCATCGAACATCCTCGACGAGTTGCGCGCGTCCGGCCGGGCGAAAGACACCTTGATCCAGACCATGCTCAGAACCCGAAAAATGGGGTGATCCGTGCCCCGCCTGAGCGCCCCGCCAAGGGACGTCAGGTAACGCCCGGCGCCGGTCTCACGGCCGCGCCGGGGGCGCACGTATACGATGAGCCAAACCTGCAAGCGGCTTCACGCAGTGGACATGACCATTGTCTTTCGAACGTTCTGGACTCGGGAGGCACTTCAACGCATGGCATCGATCCACACCCAGATCAACGCCGCCACCATGACCAACCAGGAGGCCGAACAGCTCCATCGTCTGATCTGCCGGCATGCGGTCGATCCCGCCCGCACGACGGTCGGCGTGAACCGCGACGGCTATCTCGTTCTGCTCATCGGATGGAGCGCATACCGGCATCCGCATTTGTGGCGTCGTGCCCGCGATATGGCGCTCACCTCGCATCCGAACGCACCGGCGAAATGGCCCGAGTCCTCGCGTCCGGGCGTGCGCGCCATGCGCCTCGACCAGCCTTTCGTGATCGTCTGGCTGCTGCGCAACGCCACGACCTGTGTCAAGAACCGCCTGCTGCAAGGTATCAAGCGTCAGCTCGACTGGCGCGGCAATCCCGACACGTGCGCCGTCGACATCTTCGAGCGCGGACGCACGCAGGACGCACTGTGCGAACTCAAGCAGCGCATGGGCTCGGCGCAGAACGTAACCGGTCACTACAAGCTGATCACGGAACGTAGCCCGCCCTTTCTCGAGCACTACCACCGTGAGCTGTCGACGAGCCGGCAGCGCAAACTCTGGGCCGCACGACAGACGGCGTTGCATGGCCCCGATGGCACGCTGCTGCCGGCCAGCGTCATCCACGTGAACGGACAACCGCTCGCCGTGCTGTGCCAGACGCCACAGTCCGGTGCCGTCGAAGGCTTCCTCGCGCTGCTGATGCGCCTGCGCCCGGTGGTTGTCGTGCATGTCACAGCGCAATGCGAGCCGCACGGCGCCGAGCGTCACGAAGGGGCCATCCGCATGAGCCGGCGACACGTCACCACCAGTACGGCGGCCACCTTTGTGACCGATTTCAGCGTGTATTCCACATCGCTTCGCTCATCCGAGACCGATGTCACATTCTCGGTGCTGCACGCACCTTACCGGCATGCGTCGGAGGTGTCGTCCGATCGTCTGTACGTCACGCAGACCCTGCAATTCATCGAAAACGCGTTGCGCCACATGCCCCCGCCCGACGATGCCGGCGCGAAGCACAACAGCGCTCTGCCGACCGGCTGTCCCGTCATTGTGTTCGACGACCCGGAGGGCATCGCAGGGGTACTGCTGGCGGCTTTCGCCATGTCGCGCACCGCACATGAACATCTCAGCGTAGAGGAGATCATCACCGACATCAGACTCACGGGCGCGCCGCAACTCATTGGCACCAATCATCAACTGGACGTGATCGGCGCGTTTGCCGACGACCTGCGAAAGCCCTTGTTGATGCATCGATAGCGTCCGCGACGCACGGCGGACAGGGTGCCCTCTCGTCAACCACCGTGCCTGCGGTGCGCCTCTGTCTCGCCACGCCTTCCCGCCCCCATCACATCACGCGCCGCCGACAGACGACGCGATTACATGAAGGAGACTTGCCATGTCGTTTCCGGTTACCGTTACTCCCACCGCCGGACACGCCGCGACGATGGCATCCCGCTGCTCGGGAGCAACGTCTCGCGCGGCATCCGCGCATGACGCTGCATCGATACCGGCACCCGCCGGGTCCGGTGAAAAATCGCCTCGCGATTCACAGACGCTGTCCCACGCGAAGCGCACGCTGGCCGTGCGGCGCGAACCCCCGCGCGCGCCGGATATCGAGCGCTACCTGCGTCGCTGGCTCACGACACCGCCATCGGTACTGATTGCGCTCGCCTCCGATGACGAGCTGCTCGCGCGCAACGCCGCGTATCCGATGCTCTCGCCCACGAGCCGCCGTTTCGGCGAGATCGGTTACGCGACCTATCTGCTCGCTCAGGGCGACTGCGGATACCACGGCACGCATCTGCGCACGTGCATCGTGTCGATCACACAGGGATGTGACGTCGTCACGTTTCCCGCCATTCAGGCGTGGGCCGACGACGGCGAGCCCATCATCCGCGCCGAAGCACTGTCGTACCTGCATCAGACCGCAGAGCGGCTCAAGGTGTCGACGCCCGCACAACACATGCGTCGGCACGATTTCTATCACACCCAAATGCTGTCCCCGGCGCCGCATCCGATCGTCGTGCAATCGACACATCGTACGGCGCGACTGGGCATGTGGCTTGCGGCGACAGCCATGCTGGAGCGAAGCAGCGCGTCGCTTGAGCACGTGCTTCGCGACATCCGTATCGGCTCGACGAAGTTCGATCCGACCTTTCGTCAACATCAGGAGCTCGCTCGCCTCGCGCGCTCCCGCAATCGTCGCACTGCCGTCAAATCGGCGAATGAATCCGACGCCGACATCGGAGCCGGCACCGGCACGCACGATCGCGAGATCGCTCCTTCTCCTCTTTCAAGGACCTTTCACGATGCAAGACCTGCACTCTTTTCACAACGTTGTCGGTGAACTGTTGCACCACATCGGCTTCTTTTCCTTCGAGCCGGCACCGGATCAGGAAGTCGTGAGTCTGGATGTCGAAGACCGAATGTCGGTGCATTTCGGTGCCATCGATCACGCCTCGTGGTTCATGCTGGCCGAGTTCAACGAGATGCCGTCGACCGACTCGCTGATGGCCGCGCTGTCGGCCAATCATCTGCGCGCCGATTTCCGTCAGCCGGTCTTCTCGCTGAACGACAACGGAACGCTCAATTGCTGGATGAAGATGCCGCTGGTCGGTCAGGACCGGGCGACGCTCGCCGATGCGTTCGGTGAGTTACTGGATGTCGCACAGGCTCTCCCTTCGGCAAATTGAAATCGCCTTCTCACGTATGGGAGCTTCCAATGAAAGTTCTGTCTCCGGCCACTCAGTTCGTCCCCACCACGCAGCCGATGCCACTTCCGACGAATACGAAGATCGATCAAACCCAGACCGGGGGTACCGTCAGTTACGGCGGCGCCAGCCTGATCTTATGTCCGAGCCAATCCGCCCGGCGCAGCGATTTCATTAGTCCCGACAATCCGCCGTCCGAGCCGGGGCCGAAGCCGTGGAACAAGTTCGTCGCACGTATACGCGCTGTTTTCGGCGGTGTGAAGGCCTCATCTTTGCCCAAGACATTGAACCGCGATACCGGGATCACTTCGAACCGCGGGAGTTCGTATGCAGACCGCGGCCCGGCGTTTCAAAAGCACGACAATCCGGTGGCGCCCACGTCACGCTCCGACGAGCCTGTCGAACAGACATGTTTTATCAATCATCGTCCGTACATCCCGAGCGCCATGTCGAACTGGCGCGAATTCGACACCAACAAAGCCATCGACGACCGCTACGATCGGGCCCTTGAGGCAATCAGGGCAAGGCGGGCCCAAATAGCGCTCGGCGAGCAGCCGGCGACCGAGCCCGTGGCACCACCGGTAGCGCGCACGTCCTCACAATCGAACCCCAGGTTTCATGCGAGAGACGCCGCCAACGCCTCAACACCCCAATCCCGACCGGCACTGCTCACGCCCAACGTAAAGCGTACGACCCCGACGGATCTCGATATCGGGATTCCAAACCCGGAACTGGTCCCGCCGCGCCCCCAGCCGAAACCCGGCGACGGCACGAACAAGACGTGACGTTCATGAAGGACGCGCAAACTCCGCGTCCTTCGTCATCGCGTCCCCTCATGCAGCGATCGCATCACGCGTCAGCGAGGGCGTCGGCGGGGGCGCTGTCGGCCGGACGTCTCGTTGCGCCGATGCCGCACCGCCTTCCGATCGACCTGCGCGCTGGCCACGCACGGACGATGTCCAGTTGCCCGATACCTTCTCTGCGTACCCGCCTTTCACGTATGCGAGCATGAACTCGGCCATCGCCTGATTGGTGAGTGACCGGTTCTGCGGCGTCGCCTCGTCAGAAAATTGCGTCGCCGCGTTGCGCAGGGTATCGAGCAAGGGACCGGTGGACGGCACCTCACGCACGATTCGCTGAAGGTCGGTTTCCAGCGTCTTTTCGGATGCGTCGGCAATCTTGAAATACATGGCATCGAGTTCCGCGCGGTGCAACGTCGAGAAATCCTGCCACCATTGCTCGCCCCCGAACCGCGGATTTGCGTAACGCATGCGCATCATCGGCGCGAGCAGATCGAGACAACTGCTGCCAATCGTCAGGTGATCGGCCGTGTTGCTGTTCCATGCCAGCCCTGCGATGAACGAAACGGGCGTCGGCACCTTCCGGCTGCCCCCGAGCGTGCTCGTGATACCTCGAACCGAGTGCATGAGTGCAACGCCGTCCTCCTTGAGCTTGAAGCGCATCGAGGTCATCACCCCGGCGCTGTAGTCGAAGTCGGTCGCCGCCAGTGCTTTCTGAATCTCGGAGACGCCCCACACCGTGTTGGCGCCGATGCCGGCCGCCTCGAGCGAGCCCACTACCGCGCCCGCCACGGCAACGATCCCCGACACATTGACGTTCAGGAAATGCCCGCAGTAGTGAGGATCTTCGTCTTCGGACACTTTCTCATACGTCACGGTCGCATTGACACCATTCGGAAACACAAAGGGAATGCCCGCCACACCAGCGATCTCGGCTTGCCATTTGCTCTGGCGACAGCTCAGTTCATGAACTGCCAGCGCAGGCGGCCGGAACATGCGTTCGCGTTCGTGGAACAGGTCCATGAGAATCGCTTCGACCTCCGGGTCCAGATCGCCACTGAGTTTGAGCAGCGCGAACTGTTCGAGCAGGAACCGCGCCCGCGCCTCCATATCCTGAACGGCGAAACCCGGCCTTCTGGCCATTAGCTCGGTCGTGATCTCGTTGCTCGATTGTTTGACGTGCCCACGCATCGCCTCGAGCAGTGTCTCGGGATTGCACACGAGTTGCCGGTTCGCGAGCAGCTGCCGCGCGATTTCCGGCTTCGCATCGGCAATCGAGAGAATGTCGTGCCGTGCGCGCTTGATCGTGACCAGCCGACGTCCGGCCGCGGCAAGGCTTGCCGTCACACCGAAATCGACGCCCGCCCTCGCCCGGATTTCGCCCGCCAGCGTGTCGTGGCGCTCGATGGCGCCCGTGACCGGTCCGCGTCGAACGATGTCCACGCCTTTGCCGCACAGCGCGATCAAGTCGTCTTCCAGCCAGTCGCAACTGAAATCGGCGCGCGCCCGGGTCGACTCGTACGAGGACGAGATCAGGAAGAGATCGCGAATCTTGCCGATCAGCGCGATCGGTCCCTGCTTGATCCAGGTGCTGAACTTGTGACTCTCGCTGGACACGTAATCGGACAATGATGCATAGATTTCCGCACGCGACGACGCGCCCGACAGCGACAGTTCCGTCTCGATGAAGTCGAGCACGTCGGCATCGGCAGACAGCGTGATTTTCTTGCCCGACGCATCCACCAACCACTCCGTCGGGGTGATGCTCAGACTCGAATCGTGCGTTACGCTGGCATTGACGCCCACGCCCGGCACCACGTCGACACCCGCCCCTACCTTGGCACTGAAGGCCGTCGTGGAGCCCGGTTTCATGTTGTCCAGCCGCTGCCACAGCCCCTTGTCCAGGCGGCGTTTCACGCACTCGTCGGCACTGGCCTTGAACTGCCATTTCAGGCCGCGGCTGATATTCATTGCGCGGTCGAACTGGGCGACATTGCGCCCGCCCTTGTGACGCTTCAACGCCTCTTCCAGCGAGGCGAAAAGCTGACAGGTCTTGAGCAGGTCGTCGCGCTTGGTCTTCGTACTGACCGGCCGGTTCACGAACTGTTCGACGCGCGCCTTGAGCTTGTCGTGGGCCAACCCCTTGTCGGGCAATCCCATCGCCTTGCGCGACGCCTGATATACGTCCCACAACGCGGAAACGGCCGTGCGCGTGTCCTGCTGCGACAGGGGCGCCGGCACCTTGGGCCGTCGGGTCCGGGTGACCTTGAGGTCGTCGCCATCGTTGCTCGCGAGAAAAAGACGATCGTCACTCCCGATCCGGGCGTCGGCTTCATTTTGTGAAGTCTCGACCGGCATGCTCGCCGACGTCGCGCGCGCATTGTGTGCGCCCGCAATCGATTGAATCGTTTCTGCCATAGGATTTTGTCTCCTTAAGGTGTCGGCACCGCCGCACTCCCGCCAGGGCGCTGCGAACGCTCGCCGACGTCAGTGCGAAAACATCTCAAGCAAGAACATGTCGACGCAGGCTTTGATATCGCGACGCGTGCCTCGCACCTCACGCCCGTACATCAACAACACGCGCCGCGACTCGAACAACGCCGGGCTGCACATCCAGAATTCGCACACGGGCGTTCGTTCACCGAACCGCACATCCGGTAACGGTGCACCATCGACAGCGACGACCAGATGCAAATGTCCGTGAGCGTATTCGAGCAACCAGAAGGGCTCGACGCCCGGCGCTGAGCGCACCTGTACGAACGTCCCCACCGTCTCCGGGAGAGACGCATCGATCATCGAGAGAATGCTGTGGCTCATGAGGGCTTCACGGCGTGTCAATCGATTGCTTGATGCGATCCGAGACGACCAGAAACGCCCGAACCGCCGTCATGCAGGTCTCGAAACTCTCCCACGGCGCGATGTACCGATGCAGCACCAGCACACCGCGCCTCACCCCGAAGGCGAAACCCTGCCGGCAGAGCGCGAAATTCATCGACAGCGCACGTGCAGCCGCCTCGTCATCGGCGCGGGACATGCGCCGCTCGATGTGTGTGCCCAACGTCTGACGGATCACGCAGGTATCGAGATCGTGCGATTCGAAGAAAATCGTCTCCCGGCGCAGCGTCACATCGACGTGCCATCGCTCGCGCATGGTGTCGCAGATACGGCCAATCGAGGGCTGCCCCGATGCCGTAGCTGCCTCCCCTTGCGCCGGTACGGGCAGACGGGTGGCCACGTGTCTCCTAAGTGCTGCCGACGAAATCGACCCGCCGGATCCAAAGGCTGTGTCCATGATTTCTTATAGGGTGGGGACTTTCAGGAACATGTCTTGCTTGCGGCCATGATCCCGGTCTTCTCCTGCGAGTGCATTTCATCTTTCGCCCAATGCGGAGAGATCCAGAGAAGGCTCTTACGCAAATTCGTCGGGAATCGGCCTATTTGTATGACCCTACCCCCCTGAAAAAGCGGGTTCCTCGAATAGTCTCCTCGCTTTAAGGAACATGATTTCGCCGGCGCCCCCCTCGGCGACGTTTCAGCGCACGTAGGTTTCACACGTCTTCGGCTTGTGACGGGTCAAGTCGGCAGCCGTCGTCGCTCGCGTCGAGCGGGGCTTGCTGGCAGGAGAGTCGGCACGTGAACCAGATCAGTGCGCCGCAGAACGGAAAAATCTACCTGTTCGACGATTTCTCGTTGGACGCGAACGGCATTCTCAAGCAAGGTGACCGTCAGATCAGTCTGCCGCCCAAGGAGGTGGCAGTCTTGCGTACGCTGCTCGAAGCGGCGGGCGAGAACGTCAGTAAGGACAAGTTGCTCTCGCTGGTGTGGCCCCACCAGGATGTCAGCGAGGAGTCGCTCACGCGCTGCATCTATGCGATCCGGCGCGTGCTGAGGGAGAAGAAATCGGACCGCATCGTGGAGACGGTCTACGGCACCGGCTACCGGATTCGCCGCTCGGTGGCCATCGTATCGTCGGCTACGCGGGCGGCGTCGCTATGTACGCTCGCGATCATGCCGTTCCGGCTTCCGAACTCGGCGCAGACGCTCATGCTGCACGATCGGCTCGTGACACGATTCTTCGAGTTCACCGCGTATGGCTTGCGCGTGTTACCCGCGTCGATCACGCGCAGCGTGCTCGGCTGTCACGACATCGCCCAGTTCGTCGAACGTTTCACGCCCGATTACTACATCATCGGTCACGGTATCGAAGGCGACCGGCTGCGCATCGAACTGGTCACCTCGGACGGTCATCAGCTTCTGTTCAGCGAAGATTTCGAACTGACCGACACGGCCAACACGCTTCCCCTCGAAATTCGCATCACCGATATCGTGACTAAGCACGTGCCGGGTCTATGCGCCTCCGTCCACCTCTCGCACTCCTTCGACTCGCTCGACAGCGCAACCACGTTCCTGCACGCCCGCTTCAATCTCCAGCTTCACACGCCGTCGAGTCTGCGCCAGTCGTTGCAGCTTTTTCATCAGTGTGTCGGGCACGGCGCCTCGCGAACGGCGCCGTACTGCGGGCAAGCCGAGTGTTATCTCGCGCTCGCGCATCTCGGGTTGTTCGATCAGAAGGCCGCCCTGCACGGCGCGCGTGCCGCCGTCGAGGCCGCGCTCGCGCTGGCGCCGCGAGATCCTCACGCCGTCAGTCTGCTGGCGATTCTGCACAGCATGAAGTTCGAATCGAGCGTGGCGAACATTCTCTTCGACAGGGCACTGTGGTCGGCGCCGTCGAATCCTTACGTGCGCTATCACCACGCGTGGCATTGCATTCTCAAAGGGGAACTGAAGGCGGCCGAGATGGCGCTCGACATTGCGCTGGAACACGACCCCAGCTTCATCGCCGCCGCCATTCTCAAGACGTGGGCGATGTTTTACGACGGGCGCACCGACGACGCCATTGCCGTCGCCAGGCAGAACCTGCAACGGCTCGGCCAGCATCACCCGGTGCTGACCAGCGCGATGGCGATCATGCTCTCGTACCAGGGCCGTCACGCCGAAGCCGAAGCGCTCGTGCGTTCGGTGCGCGAGACGGGCGACGATGCCGGACTGCTCCGGGTCAACCGCCATTACGTGGAACTCGCACGCGGTGGCGTCGCCGCGCGACGGGAGGCCGAACAATTGCTCGCCGAGATCGATCCGCGTCAGGTGCGTGCGGGGCTGTTACCGCTGATTCTGCACACGCATGGGCTGCCGCCAGCCCGTGAAGCGTGGCGACGCATGCGCACAGACTGGTATCCATGGCAACGGCTCTACCGTCACGACCCGCGTCTGGAAACGTTGTTCACCTTCTGAGCGCCCATGAAAAACCCCCGCCTGAGTCGGCGGGGTTGGCGGGGTCAAGTGGCTCACGGGTTTTGCGCCGGCGTTACGTCAACTATTGCAGCGTGTGTGGCGTGGATACCGCAGACGCGGGGGCTTCCGGGAATAGCCCGAGTCCCGCCAGCATGGCCGCCACGAGCGGGTTGCGCCGAATCTCCTCGGCGGGTTCCGAGTCGCGTAAGACGAGTTGCGACGCAAACCCTCGCAGTGCCTCGCGCTGCGGGTGATCGACGAGCAGCGTGATCAGAAAGCCGAAGGTATCGCTTAACGATCTTGCTTCTCCTCTGGCAAAGCACTCGAGAATCGCCCGTTGCCGCATGGCGCCTTGCGGTAACACAGCATCGCGCATGGCATTGCACTGTCGACGTAACGCAATGTCTTCGAGTAGCGACGGATCGAAGGCATCGCGCACGGCCATCATCAATGCCACACCGAGCGCGCCGGCGTCGCCGGTGCTCAACAACCCGGACAGATACGCCTGAGACGGCAGATTGCGCAATGGCCCGGGTCGAAACCGGGCGCAAGGCAACAGCTCCGGTGTCAGGATCGGCGCCGCGCGCGAACGCGCGGCGTCGAGAAGAAAGCCATGCGGACGCATTACCGACTGAATCCCTTGAAGGTCTCGGCCATCGACAGGATGGAACCGCTGAGCAGTTTGACGAGACTCTCGTTAGTGGCATTGGCTGTCGTGAAGCGCTGCGACATCGACTGCGTCGCAGTCTTCACGAGATTCTCGTGACCCGTAAAGCCCGTGCGCCATATTTCAAGTTGCTGCGTGGTCATCTTGCTCTTGCCGTTCTGGTCGCCCTTCGGCAACGATTCGATCATCTTCGTGATCGGCGTCGTATCGATCACGACCACATACTTGCCGCTGCCTGGCGGTTGCTCCACCACGCTGCTTTCGGGCAAGCCGAGGTCCTTTGCCCATTTCTCGGCATCTTCCTTGCTACCGCCTTCGATGTCGCCCTTACCTTCCTTATCCTGCTTCGGCCAAAGCACTGCATCCTTGCTCGGCAAGGCGTATTTCTCGAGAAGCTTTTGCAGTTCGTCCTTGAGCGCACCCACGTCCAGTTCGACGTTCTTGCCATCGTCTTTGGACGTGATCCACGACGAGAGCTTCGCCACGATGTCGGTGAGCGCCTTGCCGAAATCGAGATAGCCCTTCGCGGCATCGCCAAAGATGTTGAGGAAGTTCTCCTTCACGTCTGCGATCAGCTTGACGATGATCTCCCAGATCTCGCCATCGGTCAGCGGCTTCTTGCCGTCTTCCGGTTTATCTTCTTCATCGGTGCCGTTCACATCGGGCATGTCGTCGATACCCGGCGGTGGGGCATTGTTCACACTGGGCTTCTGCGGATCCCTACCGTCAATCCCATCGATGCCATCAACCGCGTCGGGTTCGCCTTTGCCGCCGGGTTTGTCGGGCGACTTGCCCAGCAGCCCGTCCCGGAGTTCCCGAGGCATCGGTACACCGCTGCGCGCCAACGCGTTGGCACGGCTCACGAGGTCGTGCTCCGCGACCGCCACGTCGTCACGCGACGCGTCGCTCAGATCCTGCGCGAACTTCCCTCTGAGCTCCAGCAACTTGCCAGCGGCCTGTACGACACCGGCGACCCGTTGCGCATCGATCGTCGGATCGTCGCCCGGCTGTTTGCCGGGTCCGACGTTCTCTTCGACCTCCTCGGATACGGGCGCCACGTCGCTCACGTTGTTCAGCAGATACCAGGGGATCTGGTTCTCCTCGCCGATTCTCGTCATCAATTCGTCCTTTGGAGTGTCGCGGGCATCAGCCGCGCAGGTTTCCGGCAATGGCGGCGGCCGAACTGACCTTCGCCTGATTGACGTTCTCGAGCGCACGCAGCATCTCGACAATCAGGGTGTTGTCCTTGTTCGCCTGATCCTGAAGGTTGTTGACACCGTCTTTGGTCAGTTGCGCGCCGCTGTCGGAGAGCTTCTGATCCTGCTGAGCGAGCGCCGACGCGTACCGTGCCGTGCCGTCGACTAGCCCGCCGGTTGGGGCTGCAAGCATGGTGAACGCCGCGCCTTGAGTACTCTTGCGTCGACCCAACAGGTTCATTTCCTCGGCGCTCGGGCCGTCCGCCGACGTGGCGGGCGTGGTGTCCGGCGTCGGTTCTTGCGACGTCGGGGGCGGCGGCGCATCCGGCGTGTCGTCGGTGGCATCCGTACGCGGCGGCGGTGGCGCATCGTCCGGAGCCTGAGCGTTGACGTTACTGCGCGGCGCGTCCGGCGCCGGTCCTTCCGGGGTATTGGCCACGGTCGACGTGGGCGGGGTATCCGGCTTAGGCGTCTGCATCTTCAATGCCTGCCGCTCGGCGGAAATACCTTTCATGCTCTGGAACGCTCCCGCACCCGCCATCGCCCCCTGCAAAACACCAGCGGAGATACCGCCCATCATTTGCGCCATGCCCTGCTCCTTAAGTGCATTGGCCGTGGCGATGACGGACTGCGTGTTGACCTGCGCGATGGTGTTGCGCATTTTCAGCGAGTTCTCGTAAGCCTTCTGGAAGAACGCGTAGAACTGCGACAGCAACATCGCATCCTCGGAGATCAGACTGCCCCCGCGAGGCGAAGGCTTGTCCTTCGTTCCCGGCATGTCGCTGCCCTGCTCCTTGAGCCAGTCAGTGGCGTCCTTGCGGTTGGCGTCCGGCGGCGGGTTCATGAGCGACGGCCGCTGCGCGTCGTCGTCGTCGTCGACCTCGGCATCCGGGCTGAAGACGTTATAGAGAAGGGCCGGCGAGCGTTGCGGATCTTTCGGGGAGTTCAGGGTTTCCGGCGCCACCGCGACCGGCTGATGATGGACTTCGAGAATGTTCATGATTGGCTCCTTACATTCAAGCGCGTACGTTGTTCATCACAAAGCGTTGCGTCTCCTGCTGGACCCGGCCAGCATCGGACATCTGGGAAATGAGTTGCGAGACGATGTTCTGCGCGGCCGCGAACCGGTCGGACGACTGCTTCACCGAGTCCGTGAGCTTGTCGAGCGAGTCCTGCGAGACCATCATGTCGGCGATCGTGTCGGTCGCCTGCTTCTCGTAGGTCCCCGTCACCACGCTGCCGGCGGCCTGCGTCCCCGCCAGTCCGAGCTCACCTGCGGCCAGAAACTGGCGCAGCGTATTGGCCAGCATCTGTGCGTTGCCTTCCTTGACGCCCATGCGCGCCATTGCCGAGGCCAGCCGCTGGGATAGCATTCGCGCGCCTGCCGAGCCGGCCTCGCGCAGGAGTTCAGGCACCATCTTTTTCACGACGTCGCCCACGAGCGTGCCGAGCGCCTTGCCCATCTGCGTGGCCGCTGCCGCCCCGCCTGCCACTACGGCGACTGCGACGGCGGCAATCACGGCCACGGCGGCCACCACGACACCGATGATGTTGCCGACCAGTTCCGCCGTATCTTTCGCGACACCCAGTTCTTCGAGCATCGAGCCGACGAACTTGCCGATCTGCTCGGCTAGCGGTTGGACGACGTGGGTCATCAACGGTTTGAGCGCTTCGCCGACCAGCGAAAACCCGGTGGTGGCGCCCATGATCGAATCGGCCATCAGACCCACGCCGATGACCGTCATCGTGGTACTCAGCCCGCCGGTGAACACCGCACCGACCACGCCCACGACTGCCAGCACGGCACCGAAGATCTTGCCGAAGATGCCGAAGATCCGGTTCATCTTTTCGGCCTTCCTGACCTGCGCCTCGTATTCCTCATTCTTCTTGACGAGGTCGGCTTCACGAGCCTGACGCAGCGTCTCGAAGAACTTCATGTCTTCCTGAATCGCGTCGTTCGCGCTGTCGCCCAGCAATTTCGCGAGTTGGGCCATCAGGTAGACAAGCTGGTTCATGTTCTCCTGTTGCTTGTCGTTGGCGACGTTGTTGTTGATACCGCCGAGTGACGGATTGCCGAGAAATTTGCCCAGCAGGTCGTCGGCCTTTTTCACCGCGTCTTTTGCGACGTCGTTGGCCTTGGTGGCGTCTTGTCTGGCGCTATCGAGCTTGCCCTCGGCAACGTCGTATGCAGACTTCGCTGCGTCGAAGGCCCGCTTCGCGGCGTCGTATTCGGGCGTGCCGGGGGTGGCGGCATCGAGTGCGGCTTTGGCAGTCTCGAGATTGCGCTTCGCCTGATCCAGCGCCTGCTTCGCGCTGGTGAGGGCTTCGAGTGCGGACTCGTACGCGGCGAGGGCATCCGCCGCATCGGCCACCGCCTTGTCGAACTCCGCCTGACTTTGCTCGGCAAGCGCCTGCTGCGCCGCCGCTTCCACCTCCAATTGCTTCAGCCGGGTCTGAAGGTCGCCCAGCGACGCGTCGCTGAACAACTGCGTCAACTGGCTGAGCAGATAGGTCAGATTCGCACGTGAATCGTTCGGCGGGGGCTTCAGGTCGGGCGCACCGGCGTTGTTCTCGGAGGGCGCATTCTGCTTCGACGTCATGTCGTCGATGATCTTCTTGACGATCGTGTTCATGTCGAACTGCAAGGCGGGCGGCGTCTTGTCCATGGCGTCGGGACCACCGGCATCCGGCTCGACATCGGGACCCAGAATGGACGACGGGACGCTGGCCGGGGAAATCGCGATACTCATGCGGCCTCCTTGTCGCCGGGGGTCTTCTCTTCGGCTTCTGCACCGATCGCGTCGAGATACGCCTTGGCCTTCGTGCGCAGATCGGCATCGCAACTGCTCTCGCACACGAGTCCGAAGCATTCGCGCGCGAGTGCGCGGTTGCGCATCATCATCTGACATTGGCCCGCGTAGAACACGGGTCGGTAGTCGTTCTTTCCGACGGCGAACGCCATCGCGTAGAGATCTACGGCCTTCTGATACTCCTCCTTCAGTTGGCACACTGCCGCAAGACCGACGATGTATTCGGGGTTGTAGAAGTCGTAGATGCAGAGGAAGCGGAAGAAGGCTTCTGCCTGCGTCAGCTGACCGTTGCTGTAGAAGTCGTAGGCGTGTGCGTAGAGGCCGTCCATGGTTTCGCTCGGAATCCCATGAATGTCCTTCAGACTGGCGCCGGCGACGACGGCATTCCAGATCGCGCTTGTGACGCGACCCTCGTCCGTATCCGTTTGCATTGCCGCTTGTGTCATCGAATTACCTCCTTCCGATACCCGAAAACGGGTCAATCTTCTGTCTGCCAGTCGAGTGACTGGAATAAATGCGAGCCGGGACACAGGTCCCCGGCGGCGCCCCGCCAACGAGCGACCCCAGAATGCGCGGGGTTCACGACGTCCGCTCTGGCCGCTCTCGCTGCCGTGACCGACATAGCCGTCGTGAACACCGTGAACACCATGACCGGCACGACCACTGCGGGCATTCGGCAGGCGAGCCGTCGATGCCTCCCGAGAGACGGCGGAGGGTGCGTGGGAAACGACGGCGGATGCGGCGTGAGTACAGGCGGGCAGCGCTGCCAGAAACAGAATCCACGGCTCCACCACCGTCGCCCGGATCCATCGATAGTCGTCGTCGGCCTGCGCAGCGGCCTCGCGCGCTTCGGCGAGTGCCACGTGGCGCTTCTGGCTGGCACGCGCGTACTGCGGGTCTCGCGGCGAGAGAATGTCGAGCACCAGTTGAATCTCGGCGACGACCAGATCGGCCTGCATCGCTCGCTCCTGACTGCGCCCGAACGCTGTCCGGGCGCGCCCATGTGCTGCGACCGCACGGCGCGCAGCGTCACTCAGACTTGCCCGGATCGAGACCTCATCGGCACATATCGATGCGTGCGCGAGCCGGCCCGGCGGTATGACTGTCGAGACGCCCGCTAACGCCGCGTCGGGAAACAGTTCATGTTCGGCTGGCAACACCGTGCCATCGGCCCGAAGCTTTTCGCGAAGGCCGGCGAAGGCTTCGCGCGCCATCGTGCGCAGGCATGCCGTTGCGGGTACCTCGCTGTGCTCGTGGGTCTCGCTCCGATACGTCAATGCACCCACGTCGTGCGACCGCCAGAGGTCACGCATGTCCCGATGTACCATCGCTCCTCCTGGTGGTCTGTGTTCATGAAGGCCGGGGCTACCTCGCGTCGCTTGCCGCCATCGCTGGCATCCCGTAACTAGCATTTAAGCAATGCACTCTTTGGGAGACTTCCAAAAAGTGTTCTATAGAACGCCGTGTCCATCATGGAATTTCATCGCCATCGGCCCCTATGATTCATGAGGGGGCCGACCGGGCTGGGCGGCCCACCAGCCGGGGCTTCATCCTGGCTCACGGCGTCGCGCGCCGAAGACCCTGCGGAATGGGGCAATTCCTTGCTCGCGTCTTCCGCTTCTTCAGTTTTTTCCTCAATTTCGCTCTCGTCGTGCATCCCTGCCCGCTCGACGTCTTCCAGCCAGACGAGCAGCCGCATGATGGCGTCGATCTCCTCGATCGAGACAAAGGTGTAGCGCCGATGGGTGCGGTACAGGCGACGCGCGAGGGCCACGTCGCCGATGACCGGCACGCCCTGCGACTGCGCGTATCGACGCACGGCGAGCGCCCGTGCGTTCGTCTCCATGACCGAGATGAACGGTAGCGCGACGATGTCGGGCCGGAAGTAGATGCCCACGGCGATGTGCGTCGGGTTGGCGATGATCAGCCGCGAATCCCGCACATCGGACTTCACGGCTTCCGAGAGCAACTCGGAGTGCAGCGTGCGACGCTTCTGCTTGATCTCGGGATTGCCGTCAGAGTCCTTTTGCTCACGCTTGACTTCGTGCCGCTCCATGCGCTGCTCGCGCATGAAGAGCCAGAACTCCACCATCGCATCGAGCACGGCTATCGGTACCACGCACACCAGCGCGATCCATATCAGTTTCATCACGAGTTCGACCCAGGCGGCCCCGACGCCGGCCGGGCTCATGTGAATCTGCGCAAACAGGAGTCCCTTCGCGCTGCTCCAGAGCGCCACGACGATCGCGCCGAAGCTGAGCAGATAGAGCACCGATTTGATCGAGTCCTTGAGCGTTCGCATGCTGAAGATGCGCTTCGCCCCTTGCATCGGATTCACCGCCCCCAGATTGAGCTTGAGCGCCTGACTCGCCCAGACGAAACCGGTCTGAAGCAGCGTGGGCAACACAGCCGCCACGATGCACACGAGCAGCACAGGCAGGAATGCCTCCAGCCCGTGTTTGAACAACCTGACAGCGAAGGCCTGCGGATTGGCGAACTGACCGTCTGCGAGCACCTGGCGGTATTCCTGCATCAGCCAGATCAGCGGGTCGGTCGAGAACGCGTAAATCAGGCCGACGAACACGAGCGTGACCATCGTCAGCTCTTTGCTCTTGAACGATTGCCCTTTCTTCGCTGCGTCGCGAAGCCGCTTCTGTGTCGGCTTCTCTGTCTTCTCACCCATGCCGCTATGACCCCACCACCGGCGAGAGCCAGCGCACGACGTCTTCGGGGCGCATGAAGCGTGCGACCAGTGCGTCCGGCAATGTCGCCGAGAAATAGATCAGCAGGATCGTGAACGCGATCAGGCTCTTGATCGTGAGCGACAAGGCAAACGCATTGACCTGTGGTGCGAAGCGCGAGAGCAGACCCAGCACCAGTTCGGACAGGAACAGCGCCGCGACGACCGGCGCCGACAGCGCAATCGCGTGGCCGACCAGCGCATCCAGAAGCCCATGCACGCGTGCAGCAGACAACGTGCATCCGGCGAACGGCTCGCATACGCGATAGCTGCTCGCGAGGACTTCGAGCAGCAGGCGCATGCCTCCGAGGTGCAGGTAGATCACGGCGCCGAACCACTGAAAGAACCCGGCCAGCTCCGACGTATCGATGCCGTTCGCCGGGTCGATCACGCTGCTGAGCGTGGCGCCGCGCTGATTGTCGATATACGCGCCCAGCGCGTGGAACACCCAGAACGGAAAGGCGACGGCCACGGCGATCAGCAGGCCGACGCACGCCTCGCGCAGCAGCACTCCCCACACCGGCACGTCGAGCGCGAGCGGTGCACCGTAGGGGTAGGGCCAGACCCCCACGGCGATCCACATCGAAACCACGGTGCGCACCACGCCGGCCAGCACGTTCCCGTTGAGTATCGGCAGCAGAAACACCGTCGGCGCCACACGCGCGTAGGCAATCGCCGTGGCCAGAATCCCGTCGTGGTGCTCGAAGACGAGCGTCAGATCCATCTCAGGACTTGCCCGTCATGGCGAGTTGCATCATCGACGCACCGAAGGCCACCAGCGTCTCGCCATACCAGTCGGCGAGCAGGAACAGACTCATCGATACGGCGAGTAGCTTCAGGCCGAACGGCAACGTCTGCTCCTGCACCTGTGTCACGGTCTGAAGCAGACCCACGGTCACGCCGACGAGCGTCGCCACGGCGACCGGCCCGGCCGACAGAATCAGCACGAGATAGAGGGCGCGATTGCCCGCGAAGATGAGGTTATCCATGCCGTAGTGTCCTCACGGCAGATACTGGCGAACCAGCCCCTGCGACAGCAGCGACCAGCCGTCCATCGCCACGAAAAGAATCAGCTTGATGGGCACCGAGATCGTTACCGGACTCATCATCATCATGCCCAGCGAGAGCAGCACGCTAGAGACCACCAGATCGACCACCACGAATGGCAGATAAAGGTAGAAGCCGATGGTGAAAGCGCTCTTGATCTCGGTGAGCGCGTAGGCGGGCAACAACGCGAAGATCGACGGCGCCGACGCATCGATCGGTACGTCCGCACCGTCCCGGCTCATTTCCTGACGGGCGAAGAACTGCGTGAGTTGCGGGTCGGCGTACTTCAGCAGGTAGTCGCGATAGGGGCTGAGGCCGTCGTCGAGAAAGCGCCGCACCGAGTTCGGATCGGAGAAATTGACGGGGTTCGCCTGATAGGCATCGAGCACCGCTGTGGCGACCGGCAGCATCACGAAAATGGAGATGAGCAACGCCGCGCCGTTCAGCGTCATGTTGCTCGGCACCTGTTGCAGACCGAGCGCGTTACGCACCATCACGAAGACGATGGAGAACTTGACGAAGCAAGTCCCCGACGCGATCAGAAACGGCAATAACGTAAAGAAGCTCAGTACGCCGATGGCCGGCACGTCACTCCACATGGCGCGGGTCCATCATGGCGCGTGCGCCATCGGCGGCACTCGTGTCGTCCAGGCGGCGCAGGTCGTTCGACGCCATCAGCCACTCGGAGATCTCGACGCCGAGCCGCCCGTCGAGCTGCACGAGTTCACCACGCGCGAGCAACGTGTCGTTGACCCGCACCTCCACTCGCTGCTCCGCGCCGGCTGGCAAAGCGAACGTACGGGTGCGGCCAAGTTGCTGGAGTTCGGCGAGCGTCATGCGTTGCCGTTGCAGCACAAACACCAGTTCGACCGGCAGTTGCTCGAAGGGCAGCGCGAGCGCAGGTTGCACTTGCTGGTCATGACCGCCGTAGGCCGCGTCGTCATAGGTCGGCCCGCCGCCCGGCGCCATGTCATCGATATCGTCATGCAAATAGGTTTCCAGCATCGCGCTTCCCTCTTCCTGTTGATAACCGCCGATGATCCGGCCCGCGCAACTCAGCCGACGCTGTGCATCGCGCACGATCAGCACGTCGCCGCGCCGCACTTGACGCAGCGTCGAAAGGCGCGCGCGGCTGCGGCCGACCTCTACGTCGAGCGGGAACCGCACGCCGCACAGATCCAGCGGTAGCCCGGCATTGACGTCGGGCACACGTGCGAGCCAGACGGGGCATTCGGCTGCCCGCACCCGCAGCAGCCTGACGTCGGGCAGCGCGCTGCCGTCGACCGGCGCCCCCACGTCGAGAATGTCGTAACGAAGTTCCGGCATCGGCAGATTCAGCGGGTTTGCCGTGACGGCGAACAAACGGGCCGCAAGTTGCTCCGAATCCGCACAGCACGCGAGCGACGCGAGTTCGTGTGCCACGCCTTCAAGCCACATCCCCGGTTCGACCCATCCCTGCCAGGTGCGCGCCGTGTCCTGCACCCGCATCCAGGAACCCATGCGCGGCAGATGTTCGAGCGTCGCCTGCCAACCCCGGGCGCGCCACGCCTCGGCGGCGGCATCGAGACGCGCCAGGTCTTCGTCGATACGCCGCAGTTTCAGCATTCCGACTCCTCGTCGCGCATGTCGTCCGAATGCGGCAGGGCTTCGACGATGCGCACGCTCATCTTTTCGGGACTGTCTGAATCGCCTGAGGCGCCTGACGACCCGACAGCCCCGCTCGCCGGCAACGCCGAGGCAAGACGACGTTGCACCATCGCGTCGGACGCCCCCAGCACGAACCCGCTTCGTCCGTCCACCTGTACCACCTGCACATTGACGAAATGCCCTTTGCCCCAACTCCCGAACGCGTAGCGCATGCTGTCGCCGCGCACCGGCACCTGCGCGGCGGCACCGGCTGCCTGCCCATGTGCGCCCGATCCCGGCGTTCTCGGCGGCGGGGCTTGCGATGACGGCACAGCGCTCGCCTGCAAAGGGCGATGCGACGCCGACGCGTGCGCAAGTGCGCCCGATGGCTCGCCATCGGCAGCGCCGCGCCGTGTTTGTCGTCGCGCGCTGCCATTCGACACCGCTGCGGCCTCTGCGGGCATGGAGACGACATCTGCCTGCGGCCGTCCCGGCTCCCCCGCGTGATTTGCAGGGCGGTGCGACAACGCACTCGCCCCGTCGGGTCGGGTCACCGCCGGCGTGATGGCGTCGCGCGCCGTAGGTACGTCTTGTCTCGCGGGGGTACGGGCGATGTCTTTGGTATCGACGGCAGCGGTCGTGGCCGCATTGCTCACACTGTCCTGCACACCTTGAAAGGCGAAGATCTCGCGCCCATCCGTAGACGTCTTCGCCAGACGCTGCACTGCGATCTGCGCCGCAGCGAACGCTTGCCTGACGGCACCATCGACGTTGGCGCGGCGATGGCGCCCGGCGCGTTGCGCATCGTCGGCATCGCGTGCCGTCGAGACCATATGCGCGTCTTCCTCCGGTGGCCCCTTCCCGTGTCCGGCTACCGGACGCGTCGGTTCCGGCGGCACAGGCGGGATCGGCGTCAGCCCGACCGGCGCGCCACCGGGACTCGCGTCGCGCTCGCGTCGGTCCGATCGACGTCGGCGAAGTTCGCCATCGAGTCGATCTTCGAGCGATTTGTCGTTGGACGGCTGCGCGTCGTCCTCCGTCGGGCTCACCGGTCTGGCGTACATCCACGCTCCGATCATGGGCTCCATGACTGACGCTCCTCAAGTTCTGTGTACTCGACATGCACCTGACGCTTGTGAGCGTCCCGGCGCAACGTTTTACTCAGGCGCGCGTACTTGGTTTCCTTTCGCCACCAGCGTCGCCACTCGGCTTCGGTAAGTTCTCGATCGGTCTCAAGCTGCTCGCGCGACTCCGCGAGCGTCGACATCTTCACTTCGATGTCGCGCACCTGCTGGCGCAGCATGGCCGTCGTGCGCATGCCGCCCCGTATACCCCTCATATCGGATTCGAGTTGCGAGGGCTTCGAAGAAGCGATCAACGTGAGGATGGCGTTACGCTGCCCTTCGAGTTCGCCGTGCTTTTGGGCGAGTTCCGCGTCCCGCATCGAGATGTCCTGCAACTCGCGCTCCTGCATCTGCTTCATCTCCAGTGCCCCCCGACCGAAGCGTCGCGCGTCAGCCCACGATTTCATACAGCTTCCCCAGCGTCTCGTCGGCGGACGACCACTCGCCCTTGCCCTGTTGCAGGAACGCTTCGATACGCGGCCTGGCATCCATCGCCTCGTCGTCCTGCGCGTTCACACCGGGGCGGTACTCCCCCAGATCGACGAGCGTCTGCAACGCTTCCAGACGTGCCAGCCACGCACGTAACCGACCGGCCGCACGGATGTGATCCGCTGTCGCGACGCGTGTCGCCACCCGGCTCACGCTGCGCAGCACGTCGATGGCCGGGTAGTGGCTGCGGTGCGCCAGTTGCGCACTCAGATGGATGTGCCCGTCGAGGATCGAGCGGATCTCCTCGACCATCGGATCGGGCATCTCTTCGTCTTCCATGAGCACGGTGTAGAACGCGGTGATGCTGCCGCGCTTCGACGCGCCCGCGCGCTCCAGCAGTTGCGGCAGGCTGGTGTACACCGACGCCGGCACGCCCGCGCGCATCGGCAGCTCGCCGGTCGCCAGCGCAAGATCGCGGCAGGCGCGCACGTAACGCGTGAGCGAGTCGACGAACAACGCCACGCGATGTCCCTGATCGCGGAAGTGCTCGGCCACGGTCGTGGCCAGCAAGGCCGCGTTGCGACGCGTGACCGCCGGGGCGTCCGACGTCGCAAAGATCACGACGCAGCGATTGGCCCCGGGCGACGCGCGCAACTCGTCGACGATTTCGACCACTTCGCGCCCGCGCTCGCCAATCAGCGCAATGACGGTCGTGTCCACCTCGACCCCCGCCATCAACGCACTGAGGAACGATGTCTTGCCGCAACCTGCCGGGGCGAAGATGCCCACGCGCTGCCCGATACCGCACGGCATGAGCGCATCGATGGCGCGCAGGCCGGTATGCAGCCCCTCGGCCACCCCCACACGATGTTCGTAAGGCAGTGCCGGGGCGAGCAGCGCGCGCTCGACCGCCGTCGAACTCGTCTGACCCGTCAGACTCGCCGGACCCGACGTGGTGACGTCACCGTCATCGATACGGTCGACGATGCCGCCGCTGGCATCGAGCACCGCCCCGCGCCATGCATCGTTCGGACGGCAGGTCGCCTGCCGTCCCGTGGGCAACAACGCCGAGTCGCACGACAAACCCTGCGTCGCGGCGAACAGACTGAGAATCGCGCGGTCGTCGTGCACCGCGATGACCTGCGCCTGCCCCACGACTTCGGGTTCGCGCCACGTACGGCGAATCTCGCAGATCTCACCGATCGCCACACCGGGAATGCACGCCTCGGCCGTATGCCCGGCAATGCGCGAGATCAGCGACAGTTGTCTGACGAGCGGCGGTTGATCCATTGATGGTTTCCCCTCAGGCATGCGTCGCCCGCCTCAGATCGTGCTGATGACGTTGACGGATACGCCGTCGACCAGCTCGCCGAACGACAGCACTTCCAGATCGCGAAAGCGCGTCTCCGCCAGCTTCTTCACGAACCGTCGAACGTCCACGGATGCCAGCAGCACGATGTCCTTGTGAGCCCGCCCGGAGCTGTCCAGCGCCAGCGCCACACGGTCGAGCAGCGTCTCCGCATCCTTCGGGTCCATGTTCACGAAGGCGCCGCCCGCTGTCTGACGAATCGAGCGCCGCACGCTCTCCTCCACTTCCGCCGACAGCATGACGACGCGCAACTCGCCATTGCGCAGGAACTTGTTGCAGATGTAGCGACCGAGCGCGCCACGCACGTGCTCGACGAGATTGAGTACGTCCTTCTCGCGCGGCGCCCACATGGCGAGCACCTCCATCACGAGCTTCATGTTGCGCACGGAAATGCGCTCCGTCACCAGACGCTGAAGAATCTCCGAGACACGCTGCAACGCCACATGCCGCAGCACTTCCTTGACCAGATCGGGATAGTGCTGCTCGACGAGGTCGAGCATTTTCTTCGTTTCCTGAATGCCGAAAAACTCGTTGGCGTGACGCGTGAGCAGCACCGCCAGACTCTGGTAGAGCTCGTCGGCGGGCAGGTGCGTGACGTGCCCCATTGCCTTGAGGGTCTCGCCCTGCTGGGGCGTCACCCATGCACATCGACCGCGCTCCGGCCCCGAGAAGACCGGCTGGAAATCGAGCGAGGCGATCTCGCTGGTGTAGGCGTCGATACGCACCCGCTCGTAGAAGATGACAAACTCGTCGGCGCGCACTTCGTTGATGTAGACCGCCGCGCGCGAGTCATCCAGCGTGGGAGAGCCCTGCAACAGAAGGTCTGGCAGATGCACACCGAAGTCGGTGAAGAACTGACTTCGCACGCGTTGTGCGAACGTCGCCGCCTCGAACGCCGCGACCTGCGCCGACGGCAGCATGATGGCCAGCGGCGCCGTCGACGGCGCGACGTTATCGAGGTTGTCGATCGACGCCAGCGAATTGTCGGCCTTCGCCCCCGGCTTCCGGGCTTTCCCGGAGGCATCGGTGGCGCCCGCCTTGCCGGACGCGCCCGCTGCCCCCGCTTTCGCGTGCGGCGTCGGCTTGGCGAAATAGCATGCGAACGCCAGCAGGCAGGACAGCAGCGAGAATGTCAGGAACGGAAACCCCGGCAGCGTACCGATCACTAGCGTGAGCAACGCCGTGGCACCGAGCACGAAGCGGTTGCCCATCAACTGGCTGACGATCGTGCGGCCCATGTTGTCGGCCTCGCCATTCACACGCGTGACGACGAAGCCCGCAGCGACCGAGATCAGCAGTGCCGGAATCTGCGCGACGAGTCCGTCGCCGATGGTGAGCGTGGTGTAGGTCGTGAGCGCGCCGCTCAGCTCCATCCCCCGCTGCGTCATGCCGACGATGATGCCGCCGATCAGGTTGACGAAGATGATGACGATGCCCGCAATGGCATCGCCCTTCACGAACTTCATCGCGCCGTCGAACGAGCCGTACAACTGGCTCTCGCGCTCCAGCACACTGCGCCGCTCGCGTGCGCCGTCGTTATCGAGCGTGCCGGCTTTCACGTCGGCATCGATGCTCATCTGTTTGCCCGGCATGCCGTCGAGCGAGAAGCGCGCCGCCACTTCCGCCACGCGCTCCGAGCCCTTCGCAATCACGATGAACTGCACGATGGTCACGATGGCGAACACCACGAAGCCCACGGCCAGACTGTCGCCGATCACGAACTGTCCGAACGAATCGATGATCTTGCCCGCGTCCGCATCGATCAGGATCAGACGCGTGGTGCTGATCGACAACGCGAGACGGAACAGCGTGGTGATGAGCAACATCGAGGGAAACGACGAGAAGTTCAGAATCCTCTCGATGTGGAACGCTCCGAGAAAGAGCAGCACGGAGATCGTGATGTTGGTGCCGATGAGAAAGTCGACCAGATACGTCGGCAGCGGGATCACCAGCATGGCGATCACGCACGACATCAAAATCAGAATGACGATCTCGGGACGACCCCGCAGGTCGTTGAGCAACGCTGCGGGCATTACACACTCCGGCGATGCCGCGACGTCGGATCGACGGCACGAGCGCTGCTTTCACGGGCATAGGCCGCGCCACCGAGATCTCGAAGTCCGCCGAGGAGCGTGTCGCGGTTGTCCTGTGTCTGCAACGGCTCACCCGGCAGCTGCTGACAGGCGAGCAGCAGGAGATTGATGAGCCGCGCGTGATCGCCGTTCTCGCGTAGTAGCGCGTTGACACCCATGGTGTATCGCAGCGACTCGTCGAGCCCCATGGCGTCGGTCAGGACCACCAGCAGGAAATGCAGCCAGTCGCGCTCGCTCGCATTGAACGGTGCGGCCAGCGCACTCCGGCTCACGTGGAGCACGAAGCTGTGTTCGCAGGTGCGCAGGCGGCGCAGCGTCCCCAGTCGCTCCAGCGACGAAGCGAATTGCGGCGGCGTACTGCTGGGGTCTTCCGCGCGCATGTCGTCGACGATGGCGCCTTCCATGAAGATGAGCACCTGTTCGCGCCGCTCGAAGCCAAAGCCGGAAATCCACGTCTGGTAAAGCTCGATGTCCGGCGCCTCGGTCGTGAGGAAGCTCCGGTAGGCGGCGCGCAGCAGGTTCGGGGCGAAGTCGAGCGCCATCTGGTGTCCGACCAGCCGGGCCTTGATCGCACAATGCACGCCTGCCTTGCGCGCGCGAATCTCTTCGGGCGGCGCGGCCTGTGCCTCGGCGATAACGACTTCCAGCGCCAGTTGCTGCTCCGCACGCAGCGTCTTGTGCTGGGTGGCCAGGGCCTGCAAGGCAACCCAACGGTCGCTGATGTCGTCGAACGCCTCACGTAACAGACGCGTCAACTCCTCGGCCGACACCCACGACGCACCCAGAATCTCGCGAATCTTGTTCGGTGCGTCTTCTTCGAGAATGTAGTCATAGCTCTGCGCCATGCCACGGTTCTCTTCCTTGCGGTTCGCGCGCAGACGGAACTGTGCCAGCGCGGAGGACATTTCGTCGCTCGACTCCGCCGCGCGGCGGATATCGGCGACCGGCCCGCCAGAGAGCAGGCGGTGGGGACCGTCGTCGTCGTCCGCCGTTCTCGTGGCGCGCTGCCGGCCCGAAGACGTTCTGGCAGCGGATTCCGAAAACGATGATGACGGCGACGGCCGGATGACATCAAGACTGGCCACGGTCGACTCCCGTGTGATGAAGGGTGGAATCGTCGCGCGCCACCGGCGCTTCGGGGGCGCCCGACGAAAGGGATGAGGCGGGTGTGTGCGCCGACGACTCGACGCGAGGCGCCGGCAGATTCCGCACGCCATTGCCCGCAGGCGCGGCGCCCGGTACAGCATTCGTGTTCTTGCTGGCGGCGGGTGTCGGCTCAGGGGCGTCGAGGCCGGTCGCGCGGCGGAGCTCTTTCGATTCGCCGTGGATTGGGTAAGGCAAGGTCGCAATGGTGTCACCGGCGATATCGCTCGCATCGCGCGTCATCGGCCCATCGATCTCGCGCGGCTGAATCAGGAACACGCGAACGTTGTTGTTCTGCGATGTGCTGTTGTAGCGAAACACGCGGCCCAGCCACGGAATGTCGCCGAGCAGCGGCACCTTCTTCTCGACCGTGTCGCCGCTGTCGCGCGTGAATCCGCCAATGAGCAGGCTCTTGCCCTGCGGCACGCGCGCCACCGTGCTGATGCGGGTGCGCGACACCGTGGGCAGCACCGTGTACTTGCTTTTGTCCTCGCCCTGGTTGCCGGGCGCGCTCGTGCCGTCTTCGATGTTGAGCGTCATTTCGATTTCGTCGCGACCGGCAAAGCGGGGCCACACGCTGATCATCGTGCCGTAGGTGACGCTGCGCAGGTCCGTGGTGCGCTCGCCTTCAAGTGGCACATAAAACGTCTGGCTGCCGTCGAACAGGGCGGGAATGTTCTCTTGCGTGAGGATGACCGGACGCGACACCACCGTCGCGTCTCCGCTCGACGCCATCGCCTGAATCGACGCAAGGAAACGCACGCCGTCCAGCGTGCTGACCGGTGTGGTCGCGTTGAGCAGCACGCCCAGGTGCGAACCGAGGTTCACGCCGCCCGACCAATCGACACCCAGCGAGTCGAGCGCCTCCTTGCGTACGTCGATGATCCAGAGCGACAGCTCGATATGGCGGCGCGGAGAGTCGAGCCGCGACACGAGCCGCTCCACGCGCTCGACCTGCTCGGCGGTGCCACGCACGAGCAGACTGTTAGCCGCCGGGTACGGCTGCACGATGACGCGGCCATGCGTCGGCGCGTTCTCGGCGTTCAGCGCCGCAGGCGGTAAGGCAGGGTTGAGCGCAGCAGGCGAACCCAGCCCCGGTACGGGCGGCGGCAGTGGCGAGGGCGAAGCGCCGCTACGCGCCTCTTGCGGAGACAACGGCAGTTGCGTGGACGGGGGAACGATGCCGCCCGCCGCACTGCGCGGTGGCTGCACCAGTTGCGTGATCACCGACGCCATGCCCGGGATCACGATCTTCTCGTCGCGCATCTGATACGTGCGGTCCGACACGAACGCGTTATCCATGCGCACCACGCCGATCTGATCGGGACCGGCGGCTGGAATGTCGCTGACCATCGCGCGATCGATCGAGCGCGTTGCGGCGAGCACCAGATCGACGAACACCGGCGGGCCGGAGACATAGAACACTTTGTTGCCCGGTTTACCCCGAATCGGATACCGGCGGTCGTAGAGCCCCGCATCACGCAGATACGATTCGAGATCGCCTAGCGACGAGTAGGTCATCGAGATGGTGGCGTTGCGGATCTCAGAGGCGTCGTACACGAAGATCGACTGTCCGTCGTGATACCAGATGAGTCCAAGCTTCGTCGCCATCGTCTCGAGCAGCGAGCGGGCGTTCGACAGGTCGAAGTCTCCCGAGACCTGCTTTTTCGCCGCCAGATTGCTGACGATCACGGGGCGGCCGAGAGAAGGCGACAGCGCCGCAAAGAACTCGCGCAGATTGTCGTTGCGCGCCACATAGCCGCCCCGCGCGGCCGGCCCCTGCGGCAGCGACTTCGACGGCGGTTGCGCGATCGGCAGCGGCGCCTGTGACGGTGGCACTTGCGGCGGCACTTGAGATGCCTGCGGAGGCGGTGCCTGCGGAGGCGGTGCCTGCGGCGGCACGACGGTGCCGACGCTCGCTTGCGTCTGCGTCGGTGGCGTGCCATCGAGCGAACCGGCAGAGGATAGCGCCATGGCCCACGACGCGTCGGCGGCGTTCGACACGGTGGCGACCATCAGTACGCAGGCGATGTCAATCGCTTTCTTCATCGAGCCAACGTTCGCAAGGCGCCAGCGGCACTGGTCGGCGACATGCCGATCAGTTCCTTGATTTCCGTTGAGAAATGCGACGACGACGCGTACCCGTTACGCAGCGCGATCTCCGTGAAGCTGTCGTTGCACTGCGCGACTTCCAGCATCGAGCGCGCCATGCGCCAGTCGCGCAATGCGATCTTGGCCGACTCGCCGAGCGCACCTCGGCATAGCCGCCGGAAGTGGGAATACGACACGCCGTACTTCGTGCACATATGGCGCAGGGTGCCGCCCGTGGGCGCGCGCGTGAGCAGAAAACGGATCAGGTCGTAGGACTCGCAGCGGCGCAGCATGTCGAGCATCGTGCGAAAGCCTTCGCCCGGCGCGGCGATCTGGCTCAGGAACCATAGCTCGCACTGACGACGATCCCCCCACGGCGCGCGCACCGGCACCCGATGCAACGCAGGCACGGCATTACGCCGGTGGTTGTCCGGCGTGTCCGTGCCCGTGGCGTGCGCTTCGTCCATGAACGCCAGCAGCTTGACGAGCACATCGCAATGCATGCGGTGGTAGTGCAGCGTGCCGCCTCTGACCAGCAACGCGCCTTTGCCGAGCATCAGAAGCCCGCAGTAGTCGGGCGGCAATTCGAGCCGTGTCGCCCCTGCGCTACTACCGTTACCGGCAGGTTGCAGTTCGAGCAACAGGCTTCGCGTGGACGGCGGCGAGCAGACGAACCACACGCCGTCGCACGCCAGTGCGAGCGGCTGGTTCGCGCCCAGCGCCTGCGCGTCTTCCATGATTTCCAAACTTCTCATTGCCCACCTCACTTCCCGTCGGCACCCGACGGTTCCTCTGTTTCGCCCGACCTGACGCGCATCCGGCGTGCATTCGGCATGCGTCGCGTCGGCTGTCGTATCAGCTGTCGCTGTTCCCGCCGTCGACCGTTTCCTCGATGCGATCGAGCCAACCGTCGAACCACTCCAGCACCATCAGCCTGTTGAAGAGCTTCTGCCACTCGGTGGCGAGGTCGATCTCATCGCTACCGTCACTGCCGTCGCTACCGTCGGTCCCAATGCCACCGTCTTCGCCTTCAGCGCCCGGGGAATGCATCGGAGCGGGACGTTGCGCCAGCGGTTCGACATCGCGGGTCCGCATTTCGGAGGCCCGCATTTCCTGCACGCGTTGCGCCAGAGTCAGCGGCCGGATCTCCTCGTCGGCAGGGGCAGGCGACAGGGTCGTCAGTGCATCAATAGCGCTCGTCATCCTCGTCCTCCATCGCGGTTGGGGTGCTGATTGCCATCACGGCGTTCGGCGTGTTCAGTGTGTTCAGCGCGTTCAATTCGTCCAGGCGTTCGTTAAGCGACGCAAGCGCCGACGCGAGCAGCGTGTGCAGGTCGGCCCGCGGCACACGCGGGTCGATGTCCAGCGCCGCCTCCGCGCGCGCGGCGTAGTTCTGCGGGTCGTACTCGATCGCAGTTCCGGCGCGCTGCACTGAAATGCCTTCGCCCTTCGCCCGGAATTCGAGCGTCAACGGCGCACGACAGACGGCCTCGATACGCGCGCGGATGTCTTCGCGCCGCGCCTTGAGCCGCACCGGCATCACCACGGTGATCGGCACGTCCGACGGCATGCCCGCCTTGTCGACAAACGTGTGCATCGCGTCGTCGAGCGCCGCAAGCAAGGCTTCCGGATGCTGCGTTGCCGCGCCGAGCAGCTCACGCATCTGACCGATCATCCCGGCGCGCCACTGCTCGCACAGCGCCTCGGTGCGCATCAGGTGCGCCACCACGTCTTCCAGCGCCGCCGCGATCCCGTCCCGGTACCCTTCGCGCATCGCCTGCCGACGCTGTGCGTCGATCTCGCGCTGCGACTCGGTCACACGTCGCCGGGCCCAATGACGAATGTCGTTGTCGACACGCGTACGCGTCACCCCGCGAACCAATTGGTCCCTCGGGACGATCACGCCATCAATGACGGGTGTCCGGGGGGGAATGGGGATGCTTCTTGGCATATTGCAAAGCAGTCACGAACAGTCGGACGTCGAGCGCATCAGGCACGTCTGCGGCGTACGAATCGATGGGAGGAAACAGCAACGGCAAACGTTGACGAAGCGGTTCGCGCAACGTGGCGCCAAGCGCCATGAGACGTACGAAACCTTCGGCCGTCAGCTCCTCGTGCGACGGTGGCGCAGTGCTCACGGACGGCATGGCGTCGAGCACGGGCAACTTGGCGTACGCATACGCCCACTCAGGCAGCCGAAGCAACGCCGCGCGCCGGCACAGACTTGCCTTGCGCGCCTGACAACCCATCAGATAGGCCACCTGAGGCAGCAAACGCCAGTTCAGCACCCAAGGCCGCTCCACGATCCCGATCTGGTCGAACGGCCAATGACTGTCGAGCCGGAACCCCGCGATCAGCATCTCGTTGATGACGGCGCGCTGACGGGGCGACGCGAACTGCCCCGGATACACGAAGCGCGCCGCATGGATGTACGACGCCGGGTCGAACATCATCGTGCGCCAGCACACCGCGATGGCGCTCTGCGATTCGTGCAGGCCGGGCGTGGGCTTGAGCGACATGGTCAGCCCTCCTTCGTCTCGGGCGCGTCGGCCCGTCGTGGCCACCCAGGACGCGATGCCCGCATGCGAGCCCCCAGCGCGGCGACCGCGAGGAGAAACAGCACCGCGGTGCCAATCGCCAGATAAGGCCAGAGCGGACGCTCGTCGGCGTGCGGCATCGCAAGCGGCATGGGCGCGCGCGCACCGAGCGTTGCCGGTTGCTGCGACAGCACGACGGAGATGTTCTCGTAGCGAAGATCGTCCACGCTGTTCTTGAGAAATCGCCGGATGTCGTTGATCAGCTCCGTGCCGTTCGCACCGCTCTGGTACACGACCACGGCCGAGATGTGCGGGCTGGTCTTCGTCGGCTCGCCGTTCTGACCGTCCACGTCGTAACTCACGTGCACGCGCGCGGCGAGCACGCCCTGCATCAGCCGAACGGATTGCTCCAGACGCTGCTCGATGGCGGAGTAGAGTCGCGCGCGTTCCGCGCGAGGTGACGCCACGAGCGAGTCAGGCGGGAACATCTGCGCGATCTCCATGCGCGGGCGCGGTGGCAGATCGTAGGTCTTGAGCCAGTCGACAGCCTGCGGAAAATCCGCCGCATCGACGGTGATCGTGTACCCCGCCTTGCCTCCATCGATCTTCTGCGTCTCGATGTCGTGGCGTAACAGCACGGCGGCCACTTCGTTGGCCTGCTGCTGGTCGAGCGCGCTTAGCAATGTCTCGGCCTTGCGACAGCCCATGAGAAACAACACCACGACGAGAGGGAAGACGTTCCGGAGTTTCACCGCAGTAACGCCTCCACGGCGCCGACCGTCTTGCGTGCCATTGTCGCCACCATCGACACGCCGATGCCGTAGTCCGCCAGTCGTGTCTGCAACGCGATCGCGCTCGCCGTATCGGTAGGATCGAGGTTCGTCGCGGCGTTGACGATGTCGGCGCGGTTTGCCTCAAACCCCGCCGACGTATTGGCCAGCGCGTTCAGAAAACGCGACTCCAGCGATTCGCCCGCGCCTGGGTCTGCGGCAAGCACGGAAGGCGTGGTTTTATGCAACGCAGAGATCGGCGACAGCGAAGGATCGAACGACATGGCAACCTCCTGAGATGGCGAGCGACGACAGTGTCGTCAAAACTTGGAAACAACCCCTTGCACCGCATCCTTAAGCGACTTGATGGTGCCGGACTGGCCTGCGCGCAGCGACGTGTAGGCCGCCATGGCCGCCTGGAATGTCGCCATCGATGCAGAATCCGTCGGGTCTTTCTTGACGTCTTCCAACGCTTTCTCCATACGCGTCTTTAGTTCATTGACCGGTCCGTTGAAACTGGTGGAAATCTCCTCCAGAAGCGTCAAGTTGTCGTTGGACATCGGGATAATTTCGGCCATATCGGTTTGTCTCCATTAGTACTATTACTGCCGGTTAATGAATCGCCACTGATGTGGCCCTTCCTTCACATACGACGCCGAGCCGTAGGCATACGATTGCTGCGCGGTCCAGTCGTCTTTCAAATCGATGTTGAAGTGCACGAGACGCTTGCCCCAGCGCTTCTCGAAGGTCTGCATGAAGCCGTAGAGCCGGCGCAACTGCACGTCGTCGAGTTCGGAGCTGATGTGAAACGTCACGCCTTCGGGCGTATCGGTGCGCAAGAACGGCACCATCTGGCGCTTGAGCGCGTCTTCGGCTTCGCCGCTCGCCTCGTTTTCGTCGTGCAGCGTGATGCTCACGCGCCGGGCATAGGGAATCTTCTCGAGCAGCGCCGCCCGGAAGCGGGTCATCTCCGTCTCGGAAATGCCGCTCTGCCTGCGGTTGATCCACAACTCCGGCGTCGCGGGATCTTCGAGCGAGAGCTTGAAATACAGCACGTCGGTGCGCGACGCATCGATCCACTGCGTGATGCGCGCGTTCTCTTCGTCCAGCGCCATGAGCTCCAGCCGCTCGCGCTTGACGACATCGGCACCCAGCGCGCGCGACAGCGCATTGCGCTCTTCGCGATCTTCGGTCAGCACGTAGATGCGGCCGTCGTTACCGGGCAAGACGGTGGCACGTCCGCCGAGCGATTCGAGGTACTCCGAGACGCCCTGTGCCTGCCGCTGTGGCTCCGACTGCCGGTAGTAGTAAACGCCGCCGATGAGGAGCAAGAGCGCGGCGCACGACACGAGCGCGCGTGTCCAGCGACGGCGTTGTCGTGCGGCGGGATGGATGGTGTCGTCCAGACGCGCATCGGCGCACAGGCTGCGCTGCACGTCGTCGGACCATGCGTCGTCGACGCGCTTCACCCCGACGCGCACGTCGCCCATACGAGCGATCTGCGTGGCGTCGATGGCGACTTCAGCACCCGCCCCTTCGTTGAGGACACGGATGAACAGACCTTCGCGCCCGGCATCGTCGACCAGCACCTCGAAGTTGTCGCCGCCATCGCCGTCCATCGGTACGTAGATGGCGTTGGGCGGCATTTCCGTTTGCCAGCCACGGTCGAACGCGGGGTCGCTCGGACCGACGATGAAGAGCGTGATGCCAGGCGAGAGGGAGAACTCGCAGCCACGCATCGGCCCCGTCAGCAGACGCAACACGGCGCCGCTCGCGTGGCTGTCGGTCTCTGCGGGGTGGGTGTCTGCTTCCATCATCTCTTCGCGAGCGTGCAATGCCGGCGCTTCCATCGGCCCTGGCAATGTTCGTCGTTCGCGCTCCTCAACAATGAATTCGTTGAGGTTGAGAATACCGACCGGCTATCGGCGATTCATGATGGGATTCTTCGCAATATGAATGAGGGCGATCATGTTTTGCGGCCGCCGTTGGGCTACTTCGTCGGGGCCTGGCTAGCGTCGGGTGCGGCGTGCTGGGTGCGCTCGCGGTTCATGGCGTCGAGCTTGCCCTGCGCCGCGACATCGCCCTGGGCCGCCGCCTTCCCGTACCACAGGCGGGCGCGCTCGATATCAGGGGTCACAACGCCGTAGCCGCGCTCGTAGTAGCTCGCCACGATGTATTGCGACGGCAGATCGCCGCCGCGCGCGGCTTTTTCGTACCAACTGAACGCCGTCTTGTAGTCCTTCGGAACCCCACGTCCGATGAAGTACTCGTTGGCGATGGCCGCCTGCGCCTGCACGTGGCCCTGCTTGGCAGCCTTCTCGTACCAGAGGTTCGCCTGCGGGATCGATTTGCCGACGACGTACCCGTCGTCGAACATCTTGGCGTAGACGTACTGCGCTTGCGTCATGCCCGCGCTGGCGGCACGTTCCAGCCAGTGCACCGCACCGTCCGGGTCGGCATTCACGCCTTCGCCGTTGAGCAGCATCATCGCGTAATCGAATTGCGCAAGCCGGTTGCCCTGTTCGGCCGCCCGGCGGAATTCCTCAAGCGCCTGTGTCTGCTGCCCGGCTTCGTAGTGATGCACGGCCTGATCGGTCAGCGCCTGCGCCGGCGCCTGTGCGGCGGCCACGGCGTAGGGGATCGGTGCGCACGCCACCCCGGTGAGCACGAGGGCGGTACCGGCGAGCAACCGGCGCAGGGCGGAAGACGGTAGGACGGCGTGTCGCATGGGGGCATCTCCGGGAACGGGCTTGCGCCTATTGTGCGCCAAACAAAAAGCTCTTGCCGGGACCGGGCATGGCCATGCCCGGAACGCGCCTCCCCTCTCCCAAAATGCAAAAACCCCGGCGCGGGCCGGGGTTTCGGTGCACAGCAAGTGCCGGGCTTACGGCTTGATGTAGGCGTAGCCCTTTTGTTGCAGACGCGTGAGTTCCACCACGCCCGACGGCGTGAAGTCGGCGTCGAGCACGAACTGGTCCTTCTTCAGGTTGCGCTGCTTGAGCGTGATCTCACACACCTCGAACTTGACGCCACGCGCGTGCAGCGCCGAGATGAGCGGCCCAACGGTCGCCGCGTCCTTGTAGCTCTCCATCAGGAAGTCGACCCCCTGCGAATGCGCCACGACCACGATCTTGGTGTCCGGCACGGTATCAAGCTGGTTGCGGATGTTGCGCAGACCGGCCAGCGCCTGGTGCTCCGCGTCGTTGATGTGATACACGACCTTGTCTTCCGCGAATGCCGACGTCGCCGGCACGGCGAAAACGGTGAACAGGAATGCGGTCAGCAGGCCGCGCAGCAGCGTCTTCATAGGTAGGTCCCCCTTCGTGTTATCGGGTGTCTCGTCTCGGATCGACGAATGGAGCGGTGATGTCATGCCAGCCGCATCATAGCGCGTCGTCCGGCCGAGCGTGCTGCGTTGCCATCTCCTGCCCCGAAAGCGCCGCCTGCCCGGGTCAACCTCCCACGGTCTGCGGCGACCCCATGCGGGGCAAACGCATCGCGTCAGACATCCGAGCGTGGATGCCCTTCGCGCAGATACCAGTCGAGCGATGGTCGCGAATAGCGCGGCGGTGGCAACATCCAGCCGCTCACCTGAACGGCACCGGACGCCACATACGGCGGGGGCGCACACGACGCCAATGCCTCCGGCTCGCAGCCTGGAGGGGCGTATGGCGGGGGTGGATCGCCACAAGGGCGATTGGGACGACCAGGGCGTCCGGCGCGCGGGCGCGTGTCGGCGACCGCTTCGGGCGCCGTCGGTGCGACGGCGGCCACGCCGCCCGAGCCGCCCACACCTCCCGGCGCTCGCAGGGCCCGCACACTCACGATATCTGCGCGCAACGCGTCATGCCGTCGCTGCACACGACGTGGCGCCTGCGTCTCGGCACCGCGCAAGTCCTGCCGATTGGCGACGCCCTCCAGCGAGCACAGGTTCTCCTGCGAATCGATGCGACGCACGGCGAACAACCGGATGCTCGTGCGCTCCTCCCGTGCCATCACGGCGGACATTGAAACTCTTGTCATGACCTCTCCGAAAAAGAAAAACCCGCCAGACATGTGATCTGGCGGGTTGGCACTTTCGGTCATGCATTCATCGGCGGCCGTCGCTTTCGCGGACGAAGTATCGGATCCGTCTCAGGTCGGGCGTCGTCCCAAGCCGGACAGGGCCATCGACGATGGCGCCGGCGAGATCAGGCAAGAGGCCCCGGCAAACTCAGGCCGTCACTTCCGACCAGCAGTTCGGCGTCTCGTACAGACGCAGGCGCACGAGGCGCAGGTCACGACCATAGTGAGCGTCGAACACGTGACTCAGCTTGTCGAATGCGGCGGCGGCCAGATTCTCGACGGTCGGCACGCGATCGAACACGACGGTCTTGTGATCGGGCATCGTCTCGAGGAAGGTGCGCACAGCGGTATCGCCTTCGTAGACGAGGAACGCGTGGTCCCACACGGACACGAGGTGTTCGTTGGCGAGCGCCTTCACGTCGGCGAAGTCCATCACCATGCCGTTGTCGGACGCACCGCTCTCGCGGCTCACTTCGCCCGCCAGCGTGATTTCGAGCACATAGCGATGCCCGTGCAGGTTGCGGCACTGGCTTCGGTGATCGGGAATGCGGTGGCCCGCATCGAATTCGAGTTTCCGGGTAATCGTAATCACAGCAACGGCTCAGGGAATATTCAGGTATTTGTGCGTCTGCATCGACAGCGACCAGCGCGGATGCGATTTGCAGTAGTCGATCGCCAGCTTCGTGTTGGTGTCGCGCAGCGGGCCGTCCATCGGCTGAAGATAGAAATGCGTGAAGTCGAGGGCTTCGTAATCGGCCAGACGCTGACGATCCTGCGGCACCACGACTTTCAGTTCGTCGCCACGTGTGACGACCATTTCGGCATCCGCCTTCGGGCTCACGCAAACCCAGTCGATGCCGTCGGGCACGACCTGCGTGCCATTGGTTTCCACCGCGATACGAAAACCTTCGGCGTGCAGCGCGTCGATCAGCGGTGCATCGAGTTGAAGCAGCGGCTCACCGCCCGTGCACACCACGAATCGATGCGCACGATCGTCTTGCGGCCACAACGCCACGATCTGTGCGACCAGTTCGGCCGGCGTGCGGTACTTGCCACCGTTCTCGCCATCGGTGCCGACGAAATCGGTGTCGCAGAACTGGCAGACGGCCTCGGCACGGTCTTCTTCGCGTCCCGTCCACAGGTTGCAACCCGCAAACCGGCAGAACACCGCCGGGCGTCCGGCATTCGCGCCCTCGCCCTGCAATGTGTAGAAGATTTCCTTTACCGCGTACGTCATGATGCGCTCGATTCGACTGTCTCGATGGGGGGTAACTATCCGTTTTTTCGACTATTGTGCGTGACTGCGCGCGCGCCATTGCTCATAGCCACGCTGGCGCAACTGGCATGCCGGGCATTCGCCGCACCCGTAGCCCCAGGCATGCAGCACACTGCGCTCGCCCAGATAGCACGTGTGCGTGTCTTCGCGCACGGTCTCGACGAGCACGTCGCCGCCCAGGTCCTGCGCCATCTGCCACGTGTCGGCCTTGTCGATCCACATGAGCGGCGTCTCGACCACGAAGCGCTGGTCCATGCCCAGATTGAGCGCGACCTGGAGCGCCTTCATGGTGTCGTCGCGGCAGTCGGGATAGCCCGAGAAGTCCGTCTCGCACATGCCGCCGACCAGCACGCGCAGGCCGCGTCGATACGCTATGGTCGCACCAATCGTCAGGAACAGCAGATTCCGGCCCGGCACGAAGGTGTTGGGCAGGTTGTTGGCCGCCATCGCAATCGTGGTCTCGCGCGTGAGCGACGTCTCGCTGATCTGGCCGAGAATCGACAGATCGATCATGTGATCGTCGCCCATACGCGGCGCCCATTGCGGAAAACGCTCACGCAGCTTGGCCAGCACGTCGGTGCGGCACTCCAGCTCCACGCTGTGGCGTTGTCCGTAATCGAAGCCCAGGGTCTCGACGCGCGCATAGCGCGAGAGCGCCCACGCGAGGCAGGTGGTCGAATCCTGTCCACCGGAGAACAGAACCAGAGCGGAATCGGTGCTTGTCGTCATGATCATGCGCTAGCAGTAGCGCCCTCGCCGCCGGGTCGTCGGGACGCCGGAATTTCGTGACGTCGGGACAGTAGGCGATTAGGGCCGGGGCACGCGCTTGCGGCTGCCATCGGATACCAAGCGATACGGCCCTGCCGGACCCTCCGGGGCAACCCGCGTGCGGGATATGTCACGCGATTTTGAACCGCGTTGCCCCGCGTCGCTATCGCCGGGCCGTTATACCCATCATCGGGCAGCGTTTTGATTCAAACGCAAAAAGGGCTTGCGATATGCGCAAGCCCTTCGAATTTGGTGGCCTGGGTCGGAATCGAACCAACGACACGCGGATTTTCAATCCGCTGCTCTACCAACTGAGCTACCGGGCCAAGAGAAAAGCGATTATAGAGACTGAATCCGCTTTGTGCAAGCCCTTATCTTCATTTCACTGAAAAATCTGCGCGAAAGCGGCATGACGGCGCGCCGTAGCGCGTCGTGTCGCCGTATTCATCAGGTCTTGCTCTTGGAGAGTTCGACGCCCAGTTGCTTGAGCTTGCGATACAAATGCGTGCGTTCCAGTCCGGTTTTCTCGGCTACGCGCGTCATGCTGCCGTGTTCCTTGGCCAGATGGTAGGCAAAGTAGGCGCGCTCGAAGGCGTCGCGGGCTTCGCGCAGCGGCACGTCGAAGGAGATGTCGGCCGACATGCCCACCCCGGCAACGCCGCTCACGCCATCGGCATCGTTCGCGCCGAGCGGCACGTGATGCGACGCCGTGCCGTTCAGCCCTGCGCTCGCGTGACGCGTCTCGCTCTCGCCGAACACGCCCGTGTCGAGCGCATCGTCGTCGGCGTCGAAGGCGCCGGCCGTGCCGCCGGAAGCTTCACGCTTGCCGCGCGCCAGTCCCTGCTCCACCGCCTGCAACAGCTTTTGCAGCGCGATGGGCTTCTCCAGGAAATTGAGCGCACCGATCTTGGTCGCCTCGACGGCGGTGTCGATCGTCGCGTGTCCCGACATCATGATCACGGGCATGGTCAGCAACTGCTGTGCCGCCCATTCCTTGAGCAAGGTCACGCCGTCGGTATCGGGCATCCAGATATCGAGCAGCACGAGGTCGGGCGTGTGTGCGGCGCGGAACACGCGCGCTTCATGCGCGTTCTCCGCCACCTCCACGACATGCCCCTCGTCGCTCAGAATCTCCGAGAGCAGCTCCCGGATCCCCATTTCGTCATCCACCACCAAAATGGTTGCCATTTACGCTACCTTCGTGTGTTCTGCCGGCTTGTTGCGCGGCAGTTCCTGGTCGTCAGCCAATTGAGTAAACAAGATCGAAATCTGTGCACCTGCACTGCCTTCGCCCTCGGGCAACGGTCGGTTACGGATATCGATGCGCGCCTGATGCTCATCGATGATCTTCTTGACCATCGCCAGCCCGAGGCCGGTGCCCTTCGCCTTGGTCGTCACGTAGGGTTCGAAGGCGCGGGTCAAAATGCGCGCCGGGAAACCCGGCCCGTTGTCCGTGATCGTCAGACGCACTGCCGTGCGCTTCGGTTCACCTGGGTGCACATCCGTTCCTGCGTATTCTACTGTCTTCGTTTCCACCGTGATAAGAGGGTTTTCGGTTCCGCCAACGGCATCTTGAGCATTCTGCAGCAGATTATGGATAACCTGCCGCAATTGCGTCGAGTCTCCGCGAATCTCCGGCAGCCCCGCATCGAGGTACGGCCGAATCGTGCCGCGCCCTTCGTCCACGCCGTATAACGTCAGCACCTCGCCGATCAGCTCGTTGATCTGCAACGGATGCATGATCGCCGGCGGCAGCCGCGCGTAGTCGCGGAAATCGTCGACCATGCGCTTCATCGCCGCCACCTGATTGACGATGGTCGTCGCGCCCTTGCGCAGCACCTCGGCGTCGGCCGGCGGCAGCTTGTCCGACAGTTTCATCTGCAAGCGCTCGGCCGACAACTGGATCGGCGTGAGCGGATTCTTGATCTCGTGCGCGAGACGTCGCGCCACTTCGGCCCACGCCACCGAGCGCTGTGCCGAGATCACGTCGCTGATGTCGTCGAACACCACCACATACCCGCCGCCCGCGCGCGTGGGCACCCCGGCCACGGCCACCATCGGCTCCGGCAGATGCGAGCCGCGCACCAGCAGCGTCACCCCATCAGTCTCGCCCGGCAACGTCAGGCCGATTTGCTGCTGCCAGTGCCCGCCCGGACCGAGGTCGGCGTTGGCATCGCGATCGGCGAACGCGCGCCGCAACGTTTCACCGAACTCTACCAGTGCCGGGATATGTGCCGGCGAGCGGTTCAGTTCGCCTTGAAAACTTTGCTTGAAGATGCGCTCGGCGCCGGCGTTGGCCGTCGTCAGACGAAAGTCGCGATCGAACACGAACACGCCCGCCGTCAGGCTCGACAGAATACTTTCCAGGTGAGCCTTCGAGCTTTCGAGCGCAAGCCGGTTGCGCTCGACCGTGGCGCGCGCATCGGACAACTGACGCGTCATCGCGTTGAACGCCTGCGTGAGGAAGCCGAGTTCGTCGTTGGTGCGCACTTCGCCCTTGGGCGACAAGTCGCCCGCCGCCACTTCCTGCGTGCCGCGCGCGAGCAGGAACAGCGGACGCGCCAACTGACTGCCCAGCGCCAGCGCGAGCATCATTGCGACGAACGTGGCCAGGAACAGCGACAACGTGAGCGTGCCGATGTACATCTTGCGCAGACCGGTGCGGCCGAGCGCCTTCTCCTGATATTCACGGTAGGCGTTCTGCACCGCCTCGGCGTTCTGCGCGAGATTGGTGGGCACCAGTTGCGTGACCTGCAGGAACCGCTCGTCGTCCTGCAACGAGGAGGTGTAGCTCGACGGCACCCGTATCACCACGCGCCAGCGAAGCTGATCGTGCCCTTCGTGTCTGTCGTACCCTTCGCTGCCGCCCTCGATCGCCGTGTAACCGCGCGACTGTGCGCGCGCCTGACGCAGCATGAGCGGTGTCGGCAGGTCCGGCACCAGCGCATTGAAGTTACCCGAGGCGGACGCCAGCACGCGCCCGTTACCGTCGACGATAGTCGCGTCCTGCAAACCGAACTGGTCGCGCATGCGAAGCAGCGTGAGCGTGCCGCCCTTGTCGCCGCTCGACGCCAGATTGTCCGCGACCAGTTGCGCCTTCGCGCCAAGATCCGACAGCCCGTTGTTCAGAATGGCGCGGCCGAGTTCGAGGCCGGAATCGAGCGCGGTCTCCACGCGCACGTCGAACCACGATTCGATACTGCGCGAGACGAACTGCAACGACACCAGATAAATGATGCCGCCGGGCAGCACACCGACCAGCGCGAAGAAGATCGCCAGCTTGGCGAGCAGTCGCGTGCCGAAGCGCCGCTGACGCAAGCGCACCAGAATGATCCAGACGAGCGCACCGACGATGAAGACGAAGATGATCGCGACCGCAATGTTCGCCGTGTAGAGCAGCGAGTAGTAGCGGTCGAAGAATTCGGTATTGGCCGACGCGAGCGCCAGCAGGCCGAACAGACCGATGGCGACCAGCGCCATCGTGACGATCAGCGTGCGAATGACGATGTGCTTGAGCAGGCCGCCGCCGTTATTTGACACGGGTCGCTCCGGGCGGCACCGCCGCGTTGAAGGCAAGCGGCAACTTGCCCGTCGGCCCGGAGGCGGCATTCGGCGTCTCGGGCATGGTCGTCGCCGTCAGTCCCGACAAGCCGCCGCCGGTCGACGTGCCGGGCGGCGCGAGCGACAGACGCGAGGAGGGCAACACAGGCATCGACACCGTGGCCGCCAACGGCGGCGTCGGTGACGAGAGGCTCGCCGCCGCCGACGGTTGTGCCGGAGAGAACAGGAAGCGGACCCAGTCCGAACTGAGGTTCCAGTCGCGGTTGTTCACGGCGTCGATCTGGAACGGCTTGGGCATGAGGGCATTGTCCAGACGCATGCGCACGGACGCCTGATACTGCGTGCCCGGCTTGACCACGCCCTTGTCGATCACGCGCCAGCCGCTGACGTTGCGCACCAGCGCGAGGGCTTCGCGCAACGAGCCGAAGCCGAGTTGCAGACCGCCGCTGTTGCTGTTGCCGTTATTGCTGGAGACACGGTACTGACGCGTGAGCGGCTGGAACCACAGCCGTACGCTTTGCGACGTATTCACGACCTTCTCGTCGAACCAGTACCAGCGCGAGCGCGTGAGTTCGAAATCTGTCGTGAAGTACAGAGAGACGCCACGATTGACGGCGTCTTCGAGACTGCTGTTGAGCTCGAAGGCAAAGCGTGCGTCGAGCGTCCAGCCACCGTCGGACGGTTCTAGCCGGGCCTCGCGCACCTGGATATCGTTTTCGGCGCGCGCGGGTGCCGCATAGCCGAGCGCGAAGACGCTCAGCAGCAGCGGCAGCAGGCAGGCCAGTAGCCGTTGGGAAAATGTCACCGTTTCTGGAAACGAGCGTAGTAGAAGCCGTCGTGGGCACCGCCGGGCGTCATCAGCAGTTGCCCGGGAGCGTCCAATCGTACCGCATCTGCGCGAACCCGTTCAAACCATTGCGCTTGTTGTTCGTTTTCCGATGGAAAGACGGAGCACGTCGCGTAGATCAGTTCGCCGCCTACGGCCAGCGTCTCCCAGAGGGCCAGCAGAATGCGACGTTGCTCCTCGACGAGCGCGGCGATGTCGGCCTCGCGACGCAGCCAGCGAATGTCCGGATGGCGACGCACGATACCGGCGGCCGAGCACGGCACGTCCGCCAGAATCCGGTCGAACGGCACGCCGTCCCAACCGCCGCCCGACCACTTCGACGGGGTGCCCGCGTCGCCGATACGCACGTCGGCTTCCAGCCCCAGACGTTCGAGATTCTCGTAGATGCGCGGCACTCGCGTGCGATCGGATTCGAGCGCCGTGACGTGAACGTCCGCCATTTCCAGCAGATGACCGGTCTTGCCGCCCGGCGCCGCGCAGGCATCCAGCACACGCATGCCGGCGCGCGGGTGCTCGCCAAGCACGAGAGGCGCCGCCAGTTGCGCGCCCGCATCCTGCACCGACACCCAGCCGTCGGCGAAACCCGGCAGGCGATCCACCGGCACGGCCTGCGCAAGACGCAGCGCGACCGGACCGATAACCTCCGCGTCCATGCCCGCGGCAGCCAGATTCGCGCGCATCGCCTCAACGCTGACGCGACGCGTATTCACACGCAGCGTCATCGGACCCCGGCTGTCGCCCGCGCTCAGCAACGTCTCCCATTGATCCGGGTAGGCTGCGCGCACGGTATCGATCCACCACGCCGGGTAGTTCCAGCGGGCTTCGGGTTGCGAGGCGATGGCTGCCATCAGTTCGCGACGTTCGCGCAGAAAGCGTCGCAGTACCGCATTGGCGAGCCCCTTGGCCGCCACGGTGCGACGCTGCGCGGCAATGGCCTCGACGGCCTGATCGACGACGGTAAATTCGGTGTATGCCGCGCCGTCCGGCTCGTCTTGCAGCAACGCGAGAGCGCACAGCAGGATGTCGCGCACGCGGGCCTGAAGCGTCGGTTTGACGAGCAACGCGAGCAGCGCCCGGCTGCTACCCAGACGCCGGACGGCGCGGTAAGCGAGATCCTGCGTAGCGGCGCGCACGGTCGGTGCGCATTGGACGGTCGCCTGTGCAAGCGCCTGCGGCAAAGCGGTGCCCTTCTGGACGGATTCGACGGCCTGAGCGGCGCGTTGCAGCGCGTAGGCGAGGGATTCGGTGGGCAGACTCGGTTGCGGCATGGGCATTCTGAAAACGAACATGCCCGCGCGACGGCGGGCATGAGGACTATCGGACGGCTGTCGGGCGACAGGATATCAGACGGGATATTGCCCGGTGCGGGCCATCTCCATCAGACGCGCAACGCGTTCCTCCGTCGCCGGGTGCGTCGAGAACAAATTGGCGAGACGGCCGCCGGACAGCGGATTCATGATCATCATCTGCGCCGTGGCCGGATGCTGCTCGGCCGTATCGAACGGAATGCCCTGCGCATAACGATGAATCTTGTCGAGCGCCATCGCCAGCGACTGCGGGTCGCCGGAGATCTCGGCACCGCCCCGGTCCGCTTCGAACTCACGGGCACGCGAGATCGCCATCTGGATCAGCGACGCGGCCAGCGGCGCGAGAATCGCCACCGCAATGCTGGCGATCGGATTGGCCGGACGACCATTCTCGTCGCGCCCGCCGAAGAACATGGCGAAGTTCGCAAGCGCGGAAATCGCACCGGCCATCGTCGCGGAAATCGTCGAGATGAGAATGTCGCGATGCTTCACGTGCGCCAGCTCGTGCGCCATCACCCCGCGCAGCTCTCGCTCGGAGAGCACGCGCAGAATCCCGGTCGTCGCCGCCACGGCAGCGTTCTCCGGATTGCGGCCGGTGGCGAATGCGTTCGGGGCGTCCTCGTTGATCAGGTACACCTTCGGCATCGGCAGTCCGGCACGCTGCGCCAGTTCGCGCACCATGTTGTAGAACTGCGGTGCGCTGGTCTCGTCGACTTGCTGCGCGTTGTACATGCGCAGCACCATCTTGTCCGAGAACCAGTACGAAAAGAAATTCATCGCGAGCGCAAACGCCAGCGCGAGCATCATGCCCTGCTTGCCGCCGATCATGCCGCCCACCACCATGAACAACGCGGTGATGGCCGCCATCAGCAGGGTGGTCTTCATCCAATTGAACATGGTGTTCTCCTCTGCAAATTCTTGATGACCTCAAGAAGTCACGCACTTTGCGTGTCCTCGGGCGTTAGATGGCGGCGCATCCCGAAAATTCAACGCCTGACGTGTCCAGCCGGGCATTTTTCAGACGTTCGATGCGATTCAACGCGACTTCAACGACGTTTTACGCCATTTTCGTACTGTTTTGATGTCCAGAACGCCGTCATCCCAATAAATTCAACGCGATGCGCCCGACGTAAAGACATCACCCGCCGCCAACGCAAACCCGGCGAGGAACTCGCGCACCGGCAGGCGCTTGCCGCCCGGCTTCTGGCATTCGGTCACGCGCAGCGCGCCTTCACCGCAGGCGATCACGATGGCGTCAGCGCTCACTTCCAGCACCGTGCCCGGCGTCACCCCCGGCTTGCCTGCAACCGGGCTGGCGCGCCACAGCTTCACCGGCGTGTCGTGCACGGTGCCCAACGCACCGGGGAACGGGTCAAACGCCCGCACCTGACGGGCCAGCACCTCGGCCGACTTGTGCCAGTCGAGCGCCGCTTCCTGCTTGGCGATCTTCTCGGCGTAGGTCACCCCGGCTTCGGGCTGCGCCTCGGACGGCAGGTGGCCGTCGCGTGCGAGTTGTTGCAGGGCCTCGACGATCAGCTTGCCGCCGAGCGCCGCCATGCGGTCGTGCAGTGTGGCCGTGGTGTCTTCCGGCCCGATGGGCTCGGCTTCGCGCAGGATCATCGCGCCCGTATCGAGGCCGGCGTCCATTTGCATGATGGTGATGCCGGTCTCGGCGTCGCCCGCCTCGATGGCGCGATGGATCGGCGCCGCGCCGCGCCAGCGCGGCAGCAACGACCCGTGAATGTTCAGACAGCCATAGCGTGGCAGGTCGAGGACTTCCTGCGGCAGGATCAGGCCGTAGGCCGCCACGACCATGACGTCCGGCGCGAGCGCGCGCAACTGGTCGATCGCCGCCGACGCGACTTCCGGATACTTCCCGTTGCGTCGCAGCGACGGCGGCTGCGCCACCGGCATGCCGTGTTCCTGCGCGTAACGTTTTACCGGACTGGCTTGCAGCTTCATTCCTCGTCCAGCAGGACGATCCGGCTGAGTGAGCACCAACTCCACAGAAAAGCCAGCAGCATCGATGGCGGCGAGCGCGGTTTGTGCAAATTCCGGCGTACCGGCGAAAACGATGCGAAGCGTCATGATGGACTTCCTCCTGCGGACAGCCTGAATACTTGGATGGGCGCGAACGAACGGTCGGCGTCGGCTTACTGGGCAGCCGTCACGGCACCCTGCGCAGCCGACCGGACGAAGGCCCGGAAACGCTCGTTCGTATCGCCTGCGCGTCCGCCTTGCCAGATTTCCTGCCAGCCACCGGGCACCGAAATGCGGGCGTTGGCCTTGTCGAGCACCAGCAACCTGCCGCAGCGCGGCGCCTCCGCCAGACTCGTCAACTGCACCGGACGCACGTCGATGAAATAGTCGAGCATGCCGCGCTCCGATTCGCCGACATTGAACGATCCGACGCAAGTGCTCGCTTCGGAAGCAACCGTCTTCGGCGCCTTTGCCAGCACCTCACCGAGGGCCGCGAACGGCGTGCGATAGCTACGTGCCTCGTTGACCCAGGGCAGCAACAACGTCGAGAGCGTGCCCCACACGAACAACAGGCCAGCGAATCCGAAGACCAGCGCGCCGAGTTGACGGCGACGCACGATGGCCGTTACCCACAATCCGGCGATGACGAGTGCCGCAAGCACCAGACCCGGCGAGAACGGCATCACGTAGTCGAGCGGCAGCCATTTGCCGATCGGACCGGCCGCGACATGACCATTGCCGGTCAGTTGCAAGCCCCAGCGTACCCAGAGGAAAAGGCCCAGAACACTCATGAGGACAAGCGCCACGCCGGACCACGTCTTCTCCAGCCACGACGGCAGACGCACGCCCGCGCCCAGCACCGCGATCGCGGGGAACAGCGACAACATATAAATATCGCGGATGGCCGACGACACCACCAGCGTCAGTACGAACAGCGCGACATACAGCCACAGCATGGCGAGTTCGGGGCGCTCGGCGACGAAGCGCCGCACGCCGCCCAGGCGCAACTGCGCCACCAGCGCACCGATTGCGAGCCAGCCCGCAGGGAAGGTCAGCCCCAGCAGACTCGTCACGTCGTTCCAGTACGACTTGCGCTCACCGCCGAGATGGACGAACCCGAAGAAACGTCCGAAGTTGTTATCCCAGAACCACTCGATGAACAGCGGCTCGGAAGCGTGCCAGAACAGCACCGGCCAGATGATCAGCCACGGCAGTGACGCGAGCACCGCCCAGCCGAGCGCTGCCGCATAGCGGCGCGTGCGATAGGCCGGCAGAACGAGCACGGCCAGCGCGGTCAGCCCGAGCACGCCCGGCACCAGCAGCCCCTTGCTGAGGAACGCGATCCCCGCGCCCGTGCCGAACAGCAGGCCCCACAGGCGCGCGGCGTTCTCGGCTCTCGCCAGACGCGCCAGCGCGGCCAGTGCGAGTGCGGCCCCGGCCAGTTGGGGCACGTCTGCCGTCAGTTTGTGGATGTTTTCGATGGCGCCGAAGCTGCCGACCATGAGCATCGGCGCGAGCCAGTTGAACCGGTCAGTGCCGTGCAGTCGCTGTGCCAGACGTCCCACACAGAGCACCGCGATGACGAGCCACACGAGCACGGCGATCTGCGCGCCCTGGAAGACCGGCAGCGCGCCGGACGTCAGCCGGGCGAACAACGCGCCCGTCCAGTACATGACCGGCGGCTTCTCCACGAAGGGGTCGGCGCCCACGCGCGGCACGATCAGGTCGTGCCCGCGGAAGAAGTTCAGCACCATGCCGACCGAATACGGCTCGTCGGCTTTCCACGGATCGCGGTCGAACAGACCGGCGAGCAGAAAGGCAAACAGGAGCGCTGCGCTCAGCCAGAAGATCGTGCGGGTACGGGACGCAGACGACGAGGCGGATGAAGCTGGCGCAGGTGACGTATGGGTAGCGATGGACATCTCGGCAGACAGTCGGGAGTTTGGCCCGACGGCAGACGTTCGAGACGCCCCGTCGCAGCAGCAGAAGGCGGGCGCATGGCCCGCGAGCGCTGCAAGTATAGAGGACTTTACCGGGCGCGCCCACGGCGGGCGGCCCTTTCAGGCGGGAAGAAGGCGGAAGAAGGTCGGAAGACGCTCAGGCGCGCTCGGCCTGCTTCTTCATCTTTGACTTGATGCGGTTGCGCTTGAGCGGCGAGAGGTACTCGACGAACACGCGCCCTTTGAGGTGATCCATCTCATGCTGGATGCACACGGCGAGCAGGTCGTCGGCGTCGATGACGAACTTCTCGCCCTTCTCGTCGAGTGCCTCCACGCGCACGCGATCGGCACGTTCGACTTCGTCGTAGATGCCCGGCACGGAGAGGCAGCCCTCTTCGTAGACCTTCTGTTCGTCGCTGCGCCAGACGATCTTCGGGTTGATGAACACGCGCAATTCGTCGCGCGTTTCCGAGAGGTCCATCACGATGACTTGTTCGTGGACGTCGACCTGCGTGGCGGCGAGGCCGATGCCGGGGGCGTCGTACATGGTCTCGGCCATATCCTTGACGAGCTGACGGATCCGGTCGTCGACCTCGGCGACCGGCTTGGCCACCTTGTGCAGACGCGGATCGGGATACTGAAGAATGGGTAGTAATGCCATGATGAAAACGGGAATTCGCCGCATTGCCTCACGGGCCGCCGCCAACGCACAATCTTGCGATGGCTGGGTGCGTGGCGAAACGCTGTCGCGCGCTTCGCCTGCTCTGGCCCCCCGGTCAATGCTTACCGGATGATGAAAAATTTTAGCATAGCGCTCCCGCCGATGCTGGCGGTCGAAACGGCCCCGGCCGTCGGCAATGCCCGCCCCGTCGACGTTACCGGCCTTCCCTGCGTCGGAATCGACGCCAGCGTCACGCCCTTCGATTCGACGTCCGCACGGGAACACGCGGCGGCTGATTCAGGGGCTGATCCCCGCATCCACTCGCAGATCGGCGCCGATCGCGAGGAAATCAAGGACTGGCTGCGGCTGTGTCATACGCCCGGCGTGCCGCCCGCTGCGGTGCGCCGTTTGCTGACGGCATTCGGCCCGCCCGCCGCGATCTTCGGCGCCTCACGCGCCGCATTGACGGATGTCGTTCCGGTGGACGTCGCGGCACGCCTGCTGGCGCGAACATCGCCAGAACTTCACGCGCAGATCGCCCTTACGCTCGAATGGGCCGATCGCCCGGGATGTGCCGTCGTCACGTTGTCCGAGGCGGCGTATCCCCGTGCGCTGCTGACACTTGGCGACCCACCGCCGATGTTGTACTGCCGGGGCGACGCCGGACTCGCGAATCGTGCGGGTCCCGCCGGAGCGCGCGCGACAGCGCTGGTCGGCAGCCGCCGCGCCACCCCGCAGGGCCGCGACAACGCCCGGCATTTCGCCCGCGTGCTGGGCGACGCCGGCGTGACGGTCGTCTCGGGGCTCGCTGCCGGGATCGACGCAGCAGCGCACGAAGGCGCGCTCGACACGGCAGGCGGCACATGTGCGGTCATCGGCACCGGCGCGGACGTCGTCTATCCGGCGCGTCACCGCGCACTGACCGAGCAGATCGCAGCGCGCGGGCTGGTGCTCTCTGCGTTCCCTGTCGGCACCCCGCCCCGGCCCGAGCACTTCCCGCGCCGCAACCGGCTCATCGCCGCGCTCGCGCGATGCACGGTGGTCATCGAGGCCACGACGCAGTCGGGATCGCTCATCACGGCGCGTCTGGCGGGCGAACTGGGACGCGACGTGCTCGCCGTCCCGGGCTCCATCCACGCGCCGCAGAGCCGGGGCTGCCATGTGCTTATCCGGGACGGCGCGACGCTGGCCACCTCCCCCGACGATGTCCTGGAAGCCATGGGCATTGCGTCGCAGGGCGTGCCGCCTGTCCACCCCATCACGTCCCCCGAGCCGACGGCGCCGGCCACGACAGCAGTTCTGGAAGCGCTGGGGTATGATCCCGTCAGCGCCGACACCCTGTGTGAGCGCACCGGACTGAGCGTCGCGGCCGTGCTGTCGCAGCTCGGCGTGCTTGAGCTGGACGGCCGCATCGGCCGTCTGCCCGGTGGCCGCTTCGTCCGGCGAGAGGCTGCATGAGCGCCCTGCCCGCCCCCCCAATCCCGGAACCGATACCCCGACACCATGCCCGTTTTCGATCCCGTCGCCGACCGTCCCGCGCTTGCCGCTGCGCTGGCCAATGGCAACCCGCGTCTGGTGGCGTGCCTGTGCGCGGCGTGGTGCGGCACGTGCCGTGAATACGCGCAGACGTTCGAGCAACTGGCGGCGAAGCATCCCGACTGGTGTTTCGTCTGGGTGGATATCGAAACGCACGCCGACTGGCTGGACGACCACGACATCGAGAACTTTCCGACGCTGCTGATTCAGGACGCCCCCCAGTCCGCCGGACAGGCCCGCTTCTTCGGCCCCGTGCTGCCGGCCATCGGCATTCTGGAGCGAATGCTCGACGCCGGCGTACTGGGCGACGCTACGGTGGTCGCACCGGCGCTGCGCGAGCACCTGCTTGCTGATTGACGGCGGTGTGACGGATGGCGGCAGCCGTCCTGGCGACCGGTTCCGGTGCCCGATAGCACCTGCCGGAACGAGGCAGCGCCCCATTCGGAAACGCTGCGACGCCGTGCCACAGCGCCACGGCGGCCGGGCCGGCCCCACCCTTGCCGCCGGCCTGCGACGCGCTTATGATGTGCCGCTTTCAGGCACGCCTTGTGCCCGATCCGACGGCAACGCCGGATTGGCTATATGTTATAAAGCCAACGAATGTCGCCTGGCGACACCCCCTCAACATTACTTAACGTCATGTCAAAAGCTCTGATCATTGCCGAGAAACCGTCTGTCGCGAATGACATCGCGCGGGCGCTGGGCGGCTTTACCAAGCATGACGAGTACTTCGAGAACGACGACTACGTCGTCTCGTCGGCGGTTGGCCACCTCGTCGAAATCGGCGCGCCGGAAGACTATGAAGTCAAACGCGGCAAGTGGAGCTTCGCCAACCTTCCCGTGATTCCCCCGCACTTCGACCTCAAGCCGATCGCCAAGAGCGAGTCGCGTCTGAAGGTGCTCACCCGTCTCATCAAGCGCAAGGACGTGGATGTCCTGATCAACGCCTGTGACGCGGGGCGTGAAGGGGAACTGATTTTCCGTCTGATCGCGCAACACGCGAAGGCGAAGCAGCCGGTCAAGCGTCTGTGGCTCCAGTCGATGACGCCGCAATCGATCCGCGATGGCTTCACGCGCCTGCGCACGGACGGCGACATGCTGCCGCTGGCCGACGCTGCGCGCAGCCGTGCCGAAGCCGACTGGCTGGTCGGTATCAACGGCACGCGCGCCATGACCGCCTTCAACAGCAAGGGCGGCGGCTTCTTCCTGACGACCGTGGGCCGCGTGCAAACGCCCACGCTGTCGATCGTGGTCGAGCGCGAAGAGAAGATTCGCAAGTTCGTGTCGCGCGACTATTGGGAAGTGAAGGCCGAGTTCGTCGCCGCCGCCGGGTTCTATGAAGGCCGCTGGTTCGACCCGAATTTCAAGCGCAACGAATTCGACCCCGAGCAGCGCGATTCGCGTCTGTGGAGTCTGGCTGCGGCCGAATCGGTCGTCGCCGCCGTACGCGGCAAGCATGGCACCGTCACCGAAGAATCGAAGCCGTCGAGCCAGCTCTCGCCGCTGCTGTTCGACCTGACGAGCCTGCAACGCGAGGCCAACAGCCGCTTCGGTTTCTCGGCCAAGAACACGCTCGGTCTGGCGCAGGCGCTGTATGAAAAGCACAAGGTGCTGACGTACCCGCGTACCGATGCCCGTGCGCTGCCGGAAGACTATCTGGAGACCGTCAAAGAGACGATGGCGGTGCTCAAGGAGAGCAACAACTATCATCAGTTCGCCAACCAGGTCCTGAACAAGGACTGGGTCAAGCCGAACAAGCGGATCTTCGACAACAGCAAGATCAGCGATCACTTTGCCATCATCCCGACGCTCCAGGCGCCGAAGAACCTCTCCGAGCCGGAGCAGAAGCTGTACGACCTCGTGGTCAAACGCTTCCTGGCGGTGTTCTTCCCGGCGGCCGAGTATCAGGTGACGACCCGCATCACGGAAGTGGTCGGTCATCACTTCAAGACCGAAGGCAAGGTGCTCGTGCAGGCCGGCTGGCTCGCCATCTACGGCAAGGAAGGCGCCGACGACGGCAAGGCCGCCAAGGAAGAGCAACCGAACCTCGTGCCGGTCGCCAAGGACGAGAAGGTCGGCGTCGACAAGGTCGCGGCGGTCGGTTTGCAAACCAAACCACCTGCACGCTACAGCGAAGCCACGCTGCTCTCCGCCATGGAAGGCGCGGGCAAGCTCGTCGAAGACGGCGAACTGCGCGAAGCGATGGCCGGCAAGGGTCTCGGCACGCCAGCCACGCGTGCGGCGATCATCGAAGGTCTGCTCACGGAAAAGTATCTCGTGCGCGAAGGCCGTGAGTTGCATCCGACGGCCAAGGCGTTCCAGTTGATGACGCTGCTGCGCGGCCTCGGCGTGGACGAACTCACGCTGCCCGAACTGACGGGCGAATGGGAAGCCAAGCTCTCGCAGATCGAGCGCGGCGGCCTCAAGCGTGACGAGTTCATGCATGAGATCGCCCAAATGACGCAGACCATCGTCAAGCGTGCGAAGGAATACGACTCCGACACCATCCCCGGCGACTACGCGACGCTCAGCACGCCGTGCCCGCATTGCGGCGGCGTGGTCAAGGAGAACTACCGGCGCTTCGCCTGCACGAACTGCAACTTCTCGATCTCGAAGATCCCGGGCGGACGTCAGTTCGAAATTCCGGAAGTCGAAGAACTGCTGCGCAACAAGACCATCGGTCCGCTGTCGGGTTTCCGCAGCAAGATGGGACGTCCGTTCTCGGCCATCATCAAGCTCTCGCCCGACGACGAAATGGGCTACAAGCTCGAATTCGACTTCGGCCAGGACAACGGCGACGAAGACGGCGAAGCGCCGGACTTCACGGGTCAGGAGCCGGTCGGCCATTGCCCGAAGTGCAACGGACGTGTGTTCGAGCACGGCATGCGCTACGTGTGCGAGAACGCCGTGGCCAACCCGAAGACTTGCGATTTCACGTCGGGCAAGGTGATTCTCCAGCAGGAAATCTCGCGCGAGCAGATTCACAAGCTGCTCACCGAGGGCAAGACGGACCTGCTGACGAACTTCAAGTCGTCGCGCACCGGTCGCACGTTCAAGGCATATCTGGCCAAGCAGAAGGACGGCAAGATCGGCTTCGAATTCGAGGCGAAGGCGCCGAAGAAGACGGCTGCGAAGGCAGGTGCGGACGAAGGCCAGCAGGACGGAGAAGCGGCAGAGAAGGCCACGCCGGCTCGCAAGACTGCTGCCAAGACCGCTGCGACCAAGGCACCGGCCAAGAAGGCCGCTGCCAAGAAGACGACCGCGAAGGCTAAACCTGCGACCAAGTCGGCCACTGCCGGCAAGGGCGACGATGCGGCCTTCGACGAGGACGACGCACCGTTCTAAATCTCACCCCGCCATCGCTGGCGTCACCGCGATGGCGCCCCGGATCACCGGGGCAATGAAAAACGGCCACTTCCTCACGGGAGTGGCCGTTTTGCCATCTGGCGCGATCAATACCTCACGCAACACCTCACACCGGCATTTCGCTCGTGGGTGCAGCCGGCGCGCCGGACGACAGCTTCGGCGGCACCCAGCGCTCGGCGGCCGAAATGCCTTCGTTCTGGCGGAAATACTCGACCGTGAGGTCGATGAAGCCGCGCGTCTTCGCCGACAGATACTTGCGGCTCGGATAGACGAGCGAGACGTCGATGGGCGTTTGGGAGTAGTTACGCATGAGGGCGACGAGATCGCCGTCGCGCACGTCGTTCCCCACGAGATACGACGGCAGGAACGCAATCCCGTGCCCCAGCAACACCGACTGACGCAGCAGCGCCGTGTTGTTGCAGATGAGCTTGTTCTGCACGCGTACCCGGACTTCACCATCCGGTCCGGCGAACACACGATCGTCGCTCCAGAATTCGCTCGGCAGGCCCAGCACGCCGTGCTCGCCCAATTCCTGCGGCGTGACCGGCTCGCCATGTTCGGCGATGTACGCGGGCGAGGCGCACAGCATCACGCGCGTTTCCGCCAGTACCCGCGAGATCAGGCTTTCGCTGTTGATCATGCGCGTGAGCAGGATCCCGCAATCGTAGCCCTCCTCGACCAAATCGACGGCGCGGTCGGTCAGCGTGAGGTCCACCACGACTTTTGGGTGCAATTCCTGATATTTCTTGACCAGCGGCGCGAGGTTGCGCACGCCGAACGAGACAGGGGCAACGACCTTCAGCGTCCCCTTCGGATCACGTGAGGCGCTGGAGATGAGGGCATCGGCTTCGTCGACTTCGTCGATGATCTGCCGGCAGCGTTCGAGGTACACCTGACCGGCGCCGGTCAACGACAGGCTGCGGGTGGTGCGGTTGAGCAGGCGAACGCCGAGATGCGATTCGAGTTCCGCGACGTGCCGCGTGACCACAGCGGCAGACAGATCCATCTGGGCGGCCGTACGGGCAAAACTCCCGTTATCGGCCACTTTGACGAAAACGCGCATCGATTGCAGACGGTCCATGTTGTTTCCAGTCGTGATTTGCCGCGCCGTTCCGGCAACAACGAGTAGGGGCGGACCGGCGACATACCGGTGCTGCGCATACTCGCGAGCGCCGGTCGGACCGCCGCCCCGGACGGTCCGGAGCGAGCCTCGCGCATGCCGCCAAAGCGATCGGCACGGCGGGGACTTCGATGAAGCGGTAGGCTAAGTGTAATTAGGGCGTAGCTTACCGTAGGCGACGAAAAATTGCCTGCCGCGGCAATGATTTCGACGCATGACAGTCATGCCGCACGCGCACGACAACGCGCAAACGCCCTTCCGATGCATCGTTTTACGCACCGTTGCGTCGAATTGCACCTTGGTCGCGCGCAAGCCAAGCCGCCAGCCGGGAATTTGACGCAGGTCACGGCGCGCCGTTCGGTGCACAGATAGAGTCGAATATCACCGACTGTTACAGGCCTCGTCATGCATTCCATCCCCATTTTGTCGACGCCTTGCGCCAACGCGCCCGACGATCCGCAGGCCGGAAAACCGTGTCCCGGCTGTACCTCCCACGGGTCCGGCAAGGCGAAACACGCCCACGGCACGTCGACCTGTCAGTCGCGCGGCGCCTCGCCCGCGCCGATTCAGTTCGATGCCCGTCTGCTCGGCCGTTACGATGTCAACGGCCCCCGCTACACGTCCTACCCCACCGCGCTCCAGTTCCGCGACGACTTCGGCGCCAGCGATTACGCCCGCGCCGCCGCCCAGTCCAAACGCACCGGCAAACCGATTTCGCTCTATCTCCACGTGCCGTTCTGCGACACGGTGTGCTTTTACTGCGCGTGCACAAAAATCGTTACGAACAATCGCGCCCATGCCGATGCCTACGTGGCGCGTCTGCATACGGAGATCGCCAGACAGGCATCGCTGCTCGGCGCCGGCCGCACGCTGGCCCAGATGCATTGGGGCGGCGGCACACCCACTTTCCTCTCGCTGGAACAGATCGCATCGCTCATCGACGCCATCGACCGTCAATTCGTGATGGTTCATGACGACAGCGCCGAGTACTCGATCGAGATCGATCCGCGTAGCGCGGGGCCCGCGTCGATCCGTGCGCTGCGTGCGCTCGGGTTCAACCGGTTGTCCATCGGCGTGCAGGACTTCGATCCACGCGTTCAGGAAGCCATTCACCGCGTGCAGCCTCGTGCACTGGTCGAAGCCACACTGGAGGCCGCACGTGAGTGCGGCTTCAAATCCGTCAACTTCGATCTGATTTACGGATTACCGCATCAGACGACGGCATCGTTCTCGAACACGCTGGACGCGGTAATCGAGATGGCGCCGGAGCGGCTGTCGGTGTTCAGTTACGCCCACCTGCCGCAGCAATTCAAGATGCAGCGCTGCCTGCCCGATTCGTTGCCCGACGGGCCGCAAAAACTCGCGCTGCTGCAAACGATCATCGCCCGGCTGACCGATGCCGGTTACGTCTACATCGGCATGGATCACTTCGCGCGCCCCGATGACGAACTTGCGCTCGCCCAGGCAGCCGGTACGTTGCATCGCAACTTTCAGGGGTACAGCACGCGGGCCGATTGCGATCTCGTCGGCGTCGGCATGTCGGCCATCGGCCGCATCGGCGACAGCTACGCGCAGAACGCGAAGACCTTGAAGGCATATTACGAAGCGATCGACGCGGGCGCGCTTGCCATCGCACGCGGCGTGCAGCTCGACGAAGACGATCACGTCCGCCGCGACGTCATCTCGCGCCTCATGTGTCACATGTCGCTCGACTTCGGCGCCGTCGGGCAAGCGCATGGCATCGATTTCGTGTCGTACTTCGCAGACGAACTCGGCGAGTTGGTGGATCTGGCAGACGATGGTCTTGTCGCCGTCGACGCGCAAGGGCTGCGCGTGCTGCCGGCCGGTCGCCTGCTGGTACGCGTGGTGGCCCAAGTGTTCGACCGCTACCGTCGCAGTGCCGCCAACGCGCGATGCGCGAAAGTGATGTGATGCCAGCGGATGGCTCTTGATGCGACAGGCACCGCATTGAAATGACGTCGCAAAAAGCAAAACGCCCGATGGGATCTCCATCAGGCGTTTTTTTATCGGCGACGTGATCGAAGGGTGATCGATCATGCCGCCGAATCGGGGACATCGGACAAATCAGACGACTCGTCCGATCCAGACGATCCGGACAAACCGCGCGAACCTGGCACCACCGGGTCCACCCTCGTGATCAACAGCAGCGCCCACCGTTCTTGCCACCGTAGCGCGCTTCCTGCCGTTCACGAAAGAATGCTTCATAGCTCATGACCGGCTGATCCGGATGCGTGGCCTCCATGTGCGCCACGTACGTCTCGTAGTCAGGCAGACCGACCATCAACCGCATGGCCTGCCCCAGATATCGTCCGACCTTGCCGACTTCATCGAGCATGACCTCTCCTGTACAAGAACGTCGACGTCAGACCTGACGGCCTGCCGGCATCGGCTCGAACGGCGTTTCCCTGGCCGTCGGATTGTTGGCACGACGTGCGACCAGAATCGTGCGCAAACCGAACACCGCCACGGCCACCACGACAAACATGAACACACCGGCGAGCGTAGCGTCGACGTAGTCGTTGAACACGATCTGCTGCATCTGCGCCACCGACTTGGCCGGTGCGAGCAGCTTGCCGTCGGCCAGCGCCGTCTGGTACTTCGCTGCGTGGGCGAGGAAGCCGACCTTCGGGTCCGGGTCGAACATCTTTTGCCAGCCGGCCGTGAGCGTACAGGCGAGCAGCCAGAGCGTCGGCAGGACCGTGACCCAGGCGAAGCGTTCGCGCTTGAGCTTGAACAGGACGCACGTCGCCAGAATCAGCGCGATGGCGGCCAGCATCTGGTTGGAGATACCGAACAGCGGCCACAACGTATTGATGCCGCCCAGCGGGTCGACCACGCCCTGATACAGGAAGTAGCCCCACGCCGCCACGCACAGCGCGGTAGCGATCAGGTTGGCAGGCAGCGACTCCGTGCGCTTGAGCGACGGCACGAACGTACCGAGCAGGTCTTGCAGCATGAAGCGGCCGGCACGCGTGCCTGCGTCGACTGCCGTCAGGATGAACAGCGCTTCGAACAGGATCGCAAAGTGATACCAGAAGGCCATCATCGCTTCACCGCCCACCACCTGATGGAGGATGTGCGCCATGCCGACGGCCAGCGTCGGTGCCCCACCGGCACGCGAAATGATCGTGTTCTCGCCAACGGCCTGCGCGGTTGCGGTCAGCACGTCCGGCGTGATCGAGAATCCCCAGCCCGAGACGACTTGCGCCACCGCCTCCGGCGTCGTGCCGATCACAGCCGCCGGACTGTTCATCGCGAAGTAGACACCCGGATCGATCACCGATGCCGCCACCAGCGCCATGATCGCCACGAACGATTCCATCAACATGCCGCCGTAACCGATGAAGCGCGCGTTGACTTCGTTGTCGAGCAGCTTGGGCGTGGTGCCCGACGAGATCAGCGCATGGAAGCCGGACACGGCGCCGCACGCGATCGTGATGAAGAGGAACGGGAACAGTTTGCCCGACCAGACCGGACCGCTACCGTCGACGAACTGCGTGAGCGCAGGCATCTTCAGTTCAGGGGCGACGACCAGAATGCCGATCGCGAGCGCCAGAATCGTGCCGATCTTCAGGAACGTCGACAGATAGTCGCGCGGGGCGAGCAGCAGCCACACCGGCAGCACCGATGCCACGAAGCCGTAGCCGATCAGCATCCACGTGAGTTGCTTGCCGTCGAACGTGAACAGCGGCGCGAGCGCGGCGCTGTCGTGCACGCTCTGACCGAAGTAGATCGCGGCCATGAGCATCACGAAGCCGATGATCGACACTTCGCCGATGCGACCCGGACGAATGAAGCGCGTATAGACGCCCATGAACAGCGCGATGGGGATCGTCAGCCCGACGGTGAACGTGCCCCACGGCGAACCGGTCAGCGCCTTGACCACAATCAGCGCCAGCACGGCGAGAATGATGATCATGATGAGGAACGCGCCGAACAGCGCGATCACGCCGGGGATCATGCCGAGCTCGGCCTTCACGAGGTCGCCCAGCGAGCGGCCGTCGCGACGTGTGGAGATGAACAGCACCATGAAGTCCTGCACGGCGCCGGCAAACACCACGCCCGCGAGAATCCACAGCATGCCGGGCAGATACCCCATCTGTGCGGCCAGCACCGGCCCCACGAGCGGCCCTGCGCCGGCAATCGCGGCGAAGTGGTGACCGAACAGCACATAGCGGTTGGTCGGCACGTAGTCCAGACCGTCGTTATGACGCCATGCCGGCGTCATGCGCGTGCCGTCGAGTTGTGCCACACGGGTGGCGATGAACTTGCTGTAAAAGCGATACGCGATCAGATACACGCAGATGGCTGCGATCACGATCCAGAGTGCGCTGACGGTTTCGCCGCGCGATAGAGCCACCGTGCCGAGCGCGCACGCGCCGACGACGGCCACCGCTGCCCAGGGCAGTTGTTGCCAGATGCGATTCATTGTCTCTCCTCGGAACTGCCCGCATTGGTGTGCTGGGCAGCAATCCCGGGACCGCGCCGTTTTGGCACGATTCCGCCTCTTGGTGTGACGCCGTGTGGGCGTCGTGGACCCGTTGTGAGTCCATGCCGAAACGAGGCGCGCTACATCGGCTCGCTGTGCATCTCCCTCTTCGGGGTGTGACGGCAGCCAGCCCCGGCCACGATTCGGCGTGTAGTATTGGCGTTTGCCCGTCGTGCCACAAGCGCGAAACTACGCAGGAACGCTACGTGCTATTACGTAACCTCATGTCGCGTCAGTCCGCTGAAACCTGCGTAATGCGGCATTGCAAGCTCAATGAATGCCATGAATCTCCGACAGAAATTTTTCGTCCTGTCGCTCCTACCCGTCGCGCTGGCCATGGTCGCCATCGCGCTGGCCGTGCGACACCAGGGTAACGAGCTCTCACGCGCGCAGCACGACGCCGTGCAGACCACATCGCTGGCCAACAAGCGGGCCGAGCTGCTGCATTACGTCGGCCTTGCGCGCAACGCCATCGAGCCGCTCTACGACGGCCCCGACACGCCCGCTGCGCGCGAAGCTGCGCTCGCCACGCTCGCGCGTATGGAGTTCGGCAAGGACGGCTACTTCTTCGTCTACGACCTCGAAGGCCGCAGCCTCATGCATCCGCGTCAGCCGGAACTGGTCGGCCACAATCTCTGGTCACTCAAGGACGCGTCGGGTGCCCCCACGATTCAGCGTCTGATCGCCGCCGCGCGCGCCGGGGGCGGCTACGTGCAATACGCCTGGGAAAAGCCTTCCCGTCAGCAAATGACGCCCAAGCTCGGCTACGTCATCGCCCTGCCGCGCTGGAACTGGATGATCGGCACAGGGATTTACCTTGACGACGTGGAGGCCACGCTGCGCGAATCGGACGATCGCGCCCAAGCGAACATCGACCGCACGCTGATCTGGATCACGCTCATCGCATCGTCGTGTCTCGCCATCGTCGGCCTGTGCGGACTGGTCGTGAACATCACCGAACTCAAGACGGCCGACGCGAAGCTGCGTCAGCTTGCGCGCCAGGTGGTCGAATCGCAGGAGCTCGAACGCGCACGCATCTCGCGAGAACTGCACGACGGCATCAGCCAGTTGCTCGTCTCCGTCAAACTGCTGCTCGAATCCGCGTCGATGCGATTGCCCGGCTCTCCCGCTGCGGCGAGCACCACCCTCGGTGTCGCCATCGAACGGCTGAACGGCACGCTCGGCGAGGTCCGTCGCATTTCGCAAGCGCTGCGTCCGGCAATGCTCGACGACCTGGGTCTCGCCGCCGCCATCGATCAACTCGCGCGTGAGTTCGGCTCACACGCAGGACTGCCCGTCGACATGAACGTCGAGGGCGAAGCGCTTGCGCTCGACGACAACATCAAGACGATGCTCTATCGCATCGCGCAGGAAGCGTTGACCAATATCGAGCGCCATGCGCACGCTTCACGAGTCTCGATTCTGCTCATCTTCAAGCCCGACGGCATTCATTTATCGATCGCCGACGACGGACGCGGCTTCGACGTCACCGACGTACATCACGACCCGCGTCACGGCATCGGTTTGCGCAATATGCGCGAACGTCTCGACGCCGTGGGCGGTGCACTCGGCATCCAGTCGTGGCCCGGCCTCACTACCATCAGTGCGTGGGTTCCGCTCACGCCCGCCGCGATGAAAGCGGCGCTTCGCGCAACCTCCCGCAAATGACGCAAACCCATCCCATCCGCCTCCTGCTGATCGACGACCATCCGCTCGTGCGCGACGGGCTGCGCGCCCGATTCGACGCCTCGCCCAACTTGCAGGTCGTCGGCGAAGCGGGCAACGCGCAGGAAGCTCTCACGCGCGCCAAGACGTCATCCCCCGATCTCGCGCTGATGGACATCAGCATGCGCGGCACGAACGGCATCGAGTTGACGGCGCAGTTTCGTGATCAGTTTCCGCACATTGCGGTGCTGATTCTGTCGATGCACGACAACGCGGAATATGTGCGCCAGGCCGTACGCGCTGGGGCACGTGGCTACGTGCTCAAGGACGCCCCCGCTCACGAAATCGTGACGGCCATCGAGCGTGTCGCACGTGGCGAGGCGTACTACAGCGCAGCGATTGCCGCACGCGTCGTACAAGCATCGACGTCACACGCCCCCATCGATTCGCTCACCCCGCGCGAGCGGGAGATCCTCACGCGCATCGCGCACGGTCTCGCGAACAAGCAAATCGCACTGGAGATGGATTTGTCCGTGCGCACGGTCGAAACCCATCGACTCAACATCAAACGCAAGCTCGGTATCGAAGGGCAAGCGGAATTGATCAAGTTCGCCGTAGAGAACCGGCTGTAAACCTCTCGCGCGTGGATCTACTGCGCGAAAGGGTTGTACACCTCGACACCAGTGCCGGAAAAATCTTTCACGTTGCGGGTGACGACGATGAGTTGATAAACCAACGCGGTGGCAGCGATCAGTTTGTCGACAGGGTGTTCCTGATGGGGCACTCGCATACGTCCCCATACATCGGCGACGATCTGATCGATATCGAGAATTCGGCCATCAAAATTATGCTTTACCGATTCAATCCAGTTCTCCATCAGCGCGGCCTGATGAACGTCGTTTCGGTATCGCAACTTGCATGCCCCGCGTCTCAACTCACCCAGCGTCAGTACAGAGAGATATCGCTGCGACCCACTATCGCTGACCTGTCGCATGAACCGTTGAACACCAACGTCAGCGCCGCCGGACTTGCGATATTCACTCACGATATTGGTGTCGAGCAAATACATCCCAACCTCAGCCTCACTTAATGTCAGTTGATCCGATCGAAATCGCTATCGAGCCCCACGTTCGGTATCGCCATCAGCGCGTCTTCGAATGAGCGGTATCCCGGCTTGCGGGCCACGTTAGCCAGAATCGTCAGCACTTCCTCCTCGGGTGTTCGGTCATACTTCGCCGCCCGCGACCGGATCGAGCGCATCAACTGCTCATCGATCCCTTCGATCAACATCATGTGCATAGGGCACCTCCATCTGCGCATAAACGAAAAACGTCGTCCGAAACACACATTCGAACGACGAAAGAAATGCTAGCACCGGAGGACTATCGAAAACCGGTCGACGCCGCTGCCGACGCGCCTTTCGGAAGGTTCACAAGGCAATAAAAAATCCCGCCGATGTTGCCCCCGGCGGGATTGTGTTGCGAGTCGTCAATGGCGTGCGAGTGGCGCGCCATCAACGCAACGTCTCACGACTCACGACTCACGACTCACGACTTCAGTCGACGCTCGATGTCAGCCTTCGTATCGAGCAACGCTTGCGGCAGATGATGCTTGAGCGTGTCGAACAGCTCGGCGTGAAGCTTCAGCTCCTCGTGCCACGCCGCATCGTCCATCGACGTCACGTCGTCGAACTGTGCCGAGGTAAACGACAACCCGTTCCAGTTCAGATCTTCGTAACGCGGCGTGATGCCGAACGCGTTCTCGACACCCTGCGCCGCGCCGTCGATACGGCCCAGCATCCACGCGAGCACGCGCATGTTCTCGCCGAAGCCCGGCCAGACGAACTTGCCGTCCGCGCCCTTGCGGAACCAGTTCACGCAGTAGATCTTCGGCAGCGTCGCGCCCGTCTTGTCGAGATGGGCGCCGGTGTCGAGCCAGTGCTGGAAGTAGTCGGCCATGTTGTAGCCGCAGAACGGCAACATCGCGAACGGATCGCGGCGCACCACGCCCTGCTGACCGGCAGCAGCGGCCGTCGTCTCCGAGCCCATCGTCGCCGCCATGTACACGCCTTCGGTCCAGTCGCGCGCTTCGGTCACCAGCGGCACCGTCGTCGAGCGGCGACCGCCGAAGATGAAGGCGTCGATCGCCACGCCGGCCGGGTTTTCCCAGTCGGCGTCGATCGACGGACACTGCGATGCCGGCGCCGTGAAGCGCGAGTTCGGATGCGCCGCCTTGCGACCCGTCTCCTTCGCGCTCTCCGGCGTCCAGTCCTTGCCCTGCCAGTCGATCAGGTGCGCCGGCGGCGTGTCCGTCAGGCCTTCCCACCAGACGTCGCCGTCGTCCGTCAGCGCGACGTTCGTGAAGATGACGTTCTCGCCAAGCGTCGCCAGGGCGTTCGGATTCGTCTTCTGGCTCGTGCCCGGGGCCACGCCGAAGAAGCCGGCCTCCGGATTGATCGCGTACAGACGCCCGTCCTTGCCCGGCTTGATCCACGCGATGTCATCGCCGATGGTCTCGACCTTCCAGCCTTCGAAGCCCTTCGGCGGGATCAGCATCGCGAAGTTGGTCTTGCCGCACGCCGACGGGAACGCCGCCGCCACGTGATACTTCTTGCCCTCGGGCGAGGTCACGCCAAGGATCAGCATGTGCTCGGCGAGCCAGCCTTCGTCACGGCCCATCTTCGATGCGATACGCAGCGCGAAGCACTTCTTGCCCAGCAGCGCGTTACCGCCGTATCCCGACCCGTAACTCCAGATCTCACGCGTCTCGGGGAAGTGGACGATGTACTTCGTGTTGTTGCACGGCCAGGCCACATCCTTCTCACCCGCGGCGAGCGGTTTGCCGACGGTATGCACGCACGGCACGAACTCGCCGTCGTCGCCCAGCACGTCGTACACGGCGCGGCCCATGCGCGTCATGATGCGCATGTTCACCGCGACGTAAGGCGTGTCGGACAGCTCCACGCCGATGTGCGCGATCGGCGAGCCGAGCGGGCCCATCGAGAACGGCACGACGTACATCGTGCGGCCCCGCATGCAGCCCTGGAACAGACCGTCGAGCGTGGTACGCATCTCGCGCGGATCGATCCAGTGATTGGTCGGGCCGGCGTCTTCACGCTTCTCGCTACAGATAAACGTACGGTCTTCCACGCGCGCCACGTCCGACGGGTCGGACAACGCGAGGAACGAATTGGGGCGCTTGGCGGGATTGAGCCGCTTCATGGTGCCGGCGGTCACCATCTGCTCACACAGACGGTCGTATTCCTCCTGGGAACCATCGCACCAGACCACGCGCTCCGGCTGTGTGATGGCCGCGATATGCGAAACCCAGTCGATCAGCTTGCGATGACGCACCCAGGCGGGCAGGTCACGCGTAGCAACATTGGACGAGGAGGAGGCGTTGAGCGCATTAGCGCTCACACTGGCTTGCGTCATGGGGGTTGTCTCCATGCAAAGTCGGGAAATCGAAGTGGACGTTCAGGCGCCGGTGGGTGCGAACACCGGCCGTCCTTTTTTGAGAGCACCATGCGGGCACCGCGCGTTGCCGGGCAGCCGATCCGGTTGGGGATACCGGACGGGCGTCACTGCCCCGGCACACATCGTCGGCATATCGCGCTTGCGCGCACGCCGGCTCGGGCCGCCAGAGATACGGAACGTGGTGCAAGCCATACACGTCCGGAACATCGGAAGACGCGCACGGCGACACGCACGAAACATATGAGGAGGCAGGGGGCAACGCGCGCAACGATACGTGCGCATCAGGCGTCTCGCTCACCGGTTCCGACTTGCTTTTGCGGGGTGGGTTCGATTTTTCGCCATTGTGTTTAGGCGGTTTCGCCATGGTTGCCAGGACACCTGCCATACTATGCAAAACGAGGCGTCAGCATACCACCGCATAAATTGCGCCGGTGCTGCGTCGCAACAAGGCTGGCGCAGCGCTCGTCCCGGCTGGAGCCGCCCACGTCAAGAACAAGCAGGCCTGTCCAGCGGGACAGGCTCCGACAATTGTTCCGTCTGCGCAGAACGCCGTCGTTCTGCGCCGAATCGATTACGTTTTGCCATGAAAATTGCCATTCTCGACGACTATCAGGATGCCGTTCGCAAGCTCGATTGCTTCTCTCTATTGGCCGGTCATGACGTCAAGGTCTTCAACAACACGGTGAAGGGCGTCGGGCAACTCGCCGCCCGGGTCGGCGAAGCCGAAGTGCTCGTTTTGATCCGTGAACGCACCGCCATCACGGCACAACTCATCGACAAGCTGCCCCGCCTGCGTGTCATTAGCCAGACGGGGCGTGCGGGCAATCACATCGACATCGACGCCTGCACCGCACGCGGCGTGGCCGTGCTCGAAGGTGTCGGCTCCCCCATCGCACCGGCAGAACTCACCTGGGCGCTCATCATGGCCGCCCAGCGTCGCATTCCGCAGTACGTCTCCAGCCTCAAGCACGGCGCCTGGCAGCAGTCGGGGCTGAAGTCGTCGAGCATGCCGCCGAACTTCGGTCTCGGACAGGTGTTGCGCGGTCAGACGCTCGGCCTCTGGGGCTACGGCAAGATCGGCCGGCTCGTCGCCGGTTATGGCAAGGCGTTCGGCATGGAAGTGATGGTGTGGGGTCGTGAAGGCTCGCGCGAGGCCGCTGCCGCCGACGGCCTGCGCGTGGCGAACAGCAAGGAAGAACTCTTCACGCAAAGCGACGTGCTCTCGCTTCACCTGCGTCTGAACGACGAGACACGTCATCTCGTCAAACTCGAAGACCTGTTGCAGATGAAACCGACCGCGCTGTTCGTGAACACGAGCCGAGCGGAACTGGTGGAGGAAAACGCGCTGATTACCGCGCTGAACCGGGCGCGTCCGGGAATGGCGGCCATCGACGTCTTCGAAAGCGAACCCATTCTGCAAGGCAACCCGCTGCTGCGTCTGGAGAACTGTGTCTGCACGCCGCACATCGGGTATGTGGAGCGCGAAAGCTACGAACTGTACTTCCGCGTGGCGTTCGAGAACATCGTCAACTTCCTGAACGGCGACCGCTCGCACGTCGCGAACCCCGCCGCACTGCTCGGCTTCGGGCGCTGAATCTGGCGCACTGAATTTGGCACACCAAGTCAGGCTCACTGAGTTTGGCTCACTGAGTTTGGCTCACTGAGTCTGGCCAGCCCGTTCCAGCCACCGCGTCCGGGCGCTCTGCGTGCAATGCCCGGCACGCGACCGACGGTGAAGCGGTGACGCGACGAAGTTATCGCATCGTCTCCAGATGCCGCAGAAACGTCTCGCCATCTTTACGCCCCAACGCGAACGCCGGCCCCATCATCTCGGGCCGCGTGTAATCCCAACTGGAAATCGGCACGGGCTCGGACGGCTGCACATACAGCCGGTCCTGCCCACCGTGGTGCTGCGTGAATATCTGCGGACGCGGATAGCGTCGCGTGACCAGCACCAAGACTTGCCCCGGCGTCGCATCCAGGGCATCGACAGGCACGTTGTCGACCATGCCGCCGTCGAGCACCGCGCGTCCCTCGCGTCGCAAGATCGGCGTGAACGGCGGGGTGCAGGACGATTGCAGCATCAGATCGGCAAGCTCCGTCGTCGTCCGGCAGTCCTGCGCCCGCACGAATTCGGGACGAAACCCGAGACTGCGTGCGAGCGTCGGATGCAGCGTGCGACGCCAATGTTTGTCGATGTTGTAAGCGACCAGTCCGGCCGCCGTCGCCGTGCGAGGTCCGAGCCAGCGCGGGATGTGCGACACGCCCACCCGAATCTCGGGACCCGCAGCAAGTTTGTCCAGTTGACCGTCGTAGATGTCGAGCAGCGCCTGCCGGTAGATGCGGTAATGCGGAAACACCCGCTCGCGCCGCAGCAGATTGCCCCAGTAAGCGTTCTTCCGATTGTTCGCGAGCGCTTGCCGGTAGTAATCCATCACCCAGTCCGAGGCCCGCATGTGCAGCATGCAGGCCGTGGCCGCACCGGCTGAAATGCCCGTGATGACGCGGGGACGCAGTGGCACGTCGCGCGCCACCCGCTCCCAGAATCCTGCCTGCCACCAGCAGCGATTCCCGCCGCCGGCAAATACGATCTGATCGAACACCTGGTCCCCCGATACTGGCTTGCCGCGTCACCCGGCGAAGGATGTCTAATGCGTGCTCAGAGCAACGCGTAGGTCGTGGTCGCGTGCACGGCCATCTTGCCCTGCGCATCGAAAATCTCGATCTCGCCGAACACCAGATTCTTGCCGCGACGCAGAATTCGCGCGATCACGCGCAGATCGCCGTCCGTCACGGGTCGCATGAACTGCGTGTTGAGCGTCACGGTCGTCATCGGCTGGAAGCCGCCGAGCGCGGCGGACAGCGCCACCACCATCGCGGTATCGGCCACGGCCATGAACGTCTGCCCGCAGATCACGCCGCCGCCGTGCTTGAATGCCGCGTCGAACGGCAGCCGCAACTCACTTTCCTCCGGCCCGACCGCCTCGATCTGCAGATTCAACTGCCGCACCCATGGCGAGACGAGTTCTTCGAGCATCTTCTGTGCTTGCACCAGCTCCATCCTGATCCATCCTCCATCGTCCTGACGTTATCGTTGCCCGTTGCAGCGAACGCCGAGCACCGGCACATGTCTGGCGGACATGTCAGCGGTACTTCGAACGCGCCGCGTCGTGACGCCGATGATAGCCGCAAAACAACAGCGCCACCCGCTCGGCGGGTGGCGCTGGGGACTACGAAGGGAGGGGCAATACCGAACGCTTAGCCGTTGGTCTTGTCCTGATGAATGCGCTGGCTCTGCTTGTTCTCACGATGCTGAACCCCGGCCTGCTCGCCCGCGCCCACGTGTCCGTTCTTCGCCGCGTTGGCCTCGGCGGCGTCGACATGGGCCTGCCCCTTCTCGAGACTGCCGACCTGCCTGTTGTTCAACGTGCCGGCGGCCTGACCTTGCGCGATACGCTTTTCCTGATTCACGTTGCGCTGTACATCGGACTGCAAACGCTCGGACGACTTCGACGTCGGGTTCGCCACGCGATCGTTGTGCTTGAGCTGTTCGATCTTCGCGCTTTCCTTGTTCTGCGCGTTGGCGATGCGAGCCTTCTGCTCTGCGGTGTCGCCGGTCTTGTCGGCGTGCGCCTGCATCTTGTCGATCTTGGCTTCGCCCTTCTCCAGGCTCGACGCTTCCTTGGTCGTCAACTGGCCGCTCTTCAAGCCGTTCTCGATGCGCTGCTGCTGATTGATGTCGCGCGACGTTTCGGTCGTGGTGCTCTGTGCGAACGCCTGCGAAGCGAACACACCACCGAAGGCCAGGGTCACAGCGCTCAGGATCAGGGTTTTACGGACGTTCATGATGGAATCCTTATGTCTTTTGGCGATTAAGCGGTGTCGGAGATTCGACGGGGACCGAGCCTGCCGGCGAGATTGCCGGCGAATTTGCTGCGTCCTTATGCGGATTAACGAAGCCGGCGAGCCGCCCGCCGACAGCCGTCGTGTAACGCGGCAGTCCGAAAAGTAACGGCTTGTAATCGCGTTGGGATGGGCCTCCGACGCTATGTCCATGAAATCATTGGGGCACCCGCAGACAGCGCCGTAACGATTTGATACAGTGGTGCCCATTTGGCCGGCACGCCCTGTCCGTCTGGACGGATAAGCGCGCCACTTTAGAATCCGTCAGCCCCCTTACGCGAACACGCGAGTCAAGAAGGAGCCTTCACCATGCAGAGCACCAGAGACGATCTCGGCAAACTGATCCTGCGTCTTACCCTCGGTATCCTGCTGCTGTTTCACGGCGTCAGCAAAGTCATCAACGGTGTGGGCTTTATCGAGGGCATGATCACGTCGCACGGTCTGCCGTCGTTTCTCGCCTACGGTGCCTATCTGGGTGAAGTGCTCGCACCGGTGCTGCTGATTCTCGGCGTGCTCACCCGTCTGGGCGGCCTGCTCGTCGTGGGCAACATGCTCGTCGCCTTCTCGCTGGTTCACCTGAGCCAACTGGGCGATCTGTCGAAGACCGGCGGCTGGGCGCTGGAATTGCAGGGCTTCTATCTGTTCATGGGCCTGTGCGTGATCCTGTTCGGCGCGGGCCGCTACAGCGTGTCGGGCGGACGCGGCGCGTGGGACTGATCCGCCCCGCCCTGCCCGCCTTCTCTGCCATGAAAGGCACGGAGAGGAACCGGGGGAACTGATCGTCGTACGCCGTGCCGTGCGATTGTCACGCGGCCCGCTACGCGTCGGAAATGGACGCAAGGCGGGCCGAGTCGTTTCCGAATGTTGCTAACGCGGGCGCTGGTAACGTGGGGTAATACAGCCGTTGCACTTTGCAACTTGTTAGGCTGGCTGATGACTTACTCTGAAACTGCCAATTCCGGCAGTATCGAAAGGAGTGAACACCATGCGCAAACTGAAGATCGCCGCCGCGTCGGCCATCGTTGCCGCCACCGCGATGTTCGGCGTCGCCCATGCCGCAGACGCCCCTGCGCCGGCCACCGGACCGCACGCTGCCATGCACCACATGCGCGGCGACCACGGCCCCTGGGGGCTGGGTAACATCAGCAAACTGCACGATCAACTGAAGCTCAACGCCCAGCAGGAGCAAGCCTGGCAACAGGCGGTCGCGACCTCGAAACAGAATCGCGACGCCATGCGCAAGAACGGCGAGCAATTCCGTCAGATGATCGCGCAGACGAAGGACCAGCAGGTGCTGGATCTGGCCGGCATGCGTGCCGCGCGCGAGAAGGTATTCGATCAGAACCGCCAGCTTCGCAGCCAGACCGAAGATGCATGGCTGAATGTCTATAACGGACTGAACAACGATCAGAAGACGATCGTCAGCAATGCCATCAAAGCACGCTGGACCAAGATGAAGGCGTGGCACGACAAGGCGATGCAGCATCGTGGCCAGATGCACAAGGGTGCACCGGCGCCGACCCCGGCACCGGCCCCTGCCGGCCAGGCACAATAAGCGCGAGGCCAGCGCCGCCGGGCACGCCTGCCCGGCATGTTGTGGAACGCCCGTCCCCCTCACCGGGGGCGGGCGTTTTTTCGTTCAGGTCTCGCTCCAGACCCGCAGCAGGTTGTGATAACAGCCCACGAGCGTGCGACGCGCCATCTCGTCCGCATCGGTCGAATTCAATCGCTGGATCGCATTGTCCATGTCGAAGAGCAGCGTGCGCTGTGTGTCGTCGCGCACCAGACTCTGCACCCAGAAGAAACAGCCGACACGCACGCCACGCGTGATCGGATTGACGCGATGCAGACTCGTCGCCGGATACAGCACCATGTCGCCCGCCGCCAGCTTGACCTGATGCGCGCCGTACTGATCCTCGATGACGAGCTCGCCGCCGTCGTACTCCTCGGCAGACGCAAGAAACAGCGTCGCCGAGATGTCCGTGCGAATGCGCATGCCGCTGCCCGGTTGCAGACGAATCGCGCCGTCCACATGGTTGCCGAAGTGCATGCCCTCGCCGTAGCGGTTGAACATCGGCGCGTAGACCTTGTTCGGCAGCGCAGCGCTGATGAACAACGGATTACGCTCCAGCGCGCCAAGAATCACGTCGCCCAACTCTCGGGCGACGGCCGAGCGTTCATCGATCTGCTGGTTCTGTTTGACGGGCGCGCCCTGATAGCCCGCCGTGGCCAGCCCGTCGACCCAGGCGTCGCCCGCGTTATCGAGTTTCGCGCGAACCCATCGCACCTGATCGACGGAGAGAACGTTGGGTATGCGCAGCAGCATCGGCGGGTGTCCTTCGAGAGCGGAAGCCGTATCGGAAACGACGTCGGAAGCGGTCAGAAGCAATCAGAAACGATAAGTGCCCGTGAGCAACGCCGTACGTCCGATCCCCGGCGTGGCACGGCCACCGTCCGACTGAATCAGCCCGTCCCAATACGTCTTGTTGAAGACGTTGAGCAGGTTGAAACGAATGTCGTACTTGGGCTGATGATACGCCACCGTGGCGTCCCAGCGGGTGTAGCCGCCGACCCGAATCAGGTTCGTGTTCGCCGCGTAACGCATCGACATGTAGTTCATGCCGCCGCCCACTTCCCAATGCCCCAGCGTGTACGTCGACCACAGCGTCAGCGAGTGACGCGGGGTGTTGGCGAGCACATTGCCCTGCGTGCCGTCGTTCGCCTGAACGACCTGCGAATTCAGGAACATGTAGCCGCCCATCACCTGCCAGTTCGACGTGATGTGGCCCGTGGCACTTACTTCCGCGCCACGAATGCGCACCTTGCCCGCGTTCGTGAATTCACCCGACGTACCGGTCTGCGTGCGCGCGTTGTTCTTCGTCACCTGGAACAGCGCGGTGTTGATCGAGAGGTTGTCGTCGAACAGATTCCATTTGCTGCCGACCTCGAACGACTCGTTCGTCTCCGGCGGCAACGCCTGCGTATTGTTCGTGACGGTCAGCGCTTCGAGCGACGGGTTGAACGACGTGCCGTACGAGAAGTAGTACGACTGCGCCTCGCTCGGCTGATAGATCAGACCGGTACGAACGCTCGTGTAACTGACGGTCTGCGTCGAGTAACCCGGCGCGCTGATGCTGTTCGACAACTGCGCCTTGTAGCGATCCCAGCGCAGCCCGCCCACGACCTTCCAGTGCTTGTTGAGCTCAAGCGTGTCGTTCGCGTAGAACGCGACCGTCTCCGCCGACCCCTGCGCGAGGTTGCCGGTGGACGTCGTCACGTTCGGCAGGCTCGACAAGTACGCCGTGCTATTGGCAGGAATCCAGCCGAGGAAGCCAGACGCCTGACCGGCGCCGGTGCGCAGGTACGTCTGGTTCTCATACGTGTCGCGACCGAGTTCCGCCCCGGCGATCAGCGTGTGCTTGAACGGCCCGGTATCGAACTTCTTCACGATGTCGGTCTGGTTGAACAGCGCGGTGTCGGTGATCTGACGATCATGACTTTGCAACTGCACGAACAACTGATCGAGCGAGTACGACGGAATGCCTGCCGTGGGCCCCACCGGGAGCGCCGTGAAGCCGCCCTTGCCGTTGGAAATGCCGACCGCGTGCGGCGACGTTTCGATGGCGTCGATCACGTAGCGGCTGTACTGCGTCTGGTTGGTGATCGTCAGGCTGTCGTCGACCCTGTGCTTGATCTTGGCCGAAACACTCAGCACGTCCTGCACCGTGCGGTCGGTCGTCAGGCCGTAGAACTGGTTCTTCGAGACCGGCAGCGGGTTGCCGTTGTAGCCGACGATGCCGTAGTCCGGCATGTCGCGGTTATGTTCGATGAGCGCGGAGAGCGTGATTTCCGTGGGGGTACCGATACCGAGCTTGAGCGTCGGCGCGACGCCCCAGTCCTGGTTGTACATGACGTCGCGCGTGGTGTGAATGTCCTGCGCGAAGCCGTTGATACGGAAGGCGGCGGTATCCGAGAGCGGACGGTTGAAGTCGAACGAGCCGCGATAGCGGTCATTGGTACCGATGGTGCCGGAGACTTCGTTGAGCGGCTTGAGGTTGGCCTGCTTGCTCACCTGATTGATCACGCCGCCGGTCGAGCCGCGACCGAAGAGCATCGACGACGGGCCTTCGAGCACTTCGATGGAGTCGAGATAGAACGTATCGCGATAGTACTGACCGCGATCGCGGAAGCCGTCGAGATAGATGTCGGTGCGCGCCGAGAAGCCTCGCAGGTTGATGTTGTTGCCGATCTGACCGCCCTCCGCGCCGCCGAGCGTGATGGCCGGCGAGTTGCGCAACGCGTCGGAAAACGACGTGGCGCCCTGTGCCTGCATCACCGCCTTGTCGATGACCGTCACCGATTGCGGAATGTCGCGAATCGCCGTGGGCACCTTGCCGCCAACGCTCGATATGTCGCGTTGATACTCCTCGCGAATCGAGGCCCCCGAGACGTCGGTCTGCGGCAACGCTGCGGCCGGTGCGGCAGGCGCCGCAGCGGAACCCGCAGATTTGGCATCCGGCGTTGCGGCAGCATTGGGCGCGGTGCTCTGCGCCATCGCGGGTGAGGCATAGGTAACGGCGAGCGGCGCGGCGAAGAGCGCCATCATCGCCAGAGCCAGCGGCTTGCGTTGCATCATGATGTTCAGGTGCGTCCTAACGGAATGAGCGGAAATGCATGGGGAACAATCTGGGGCGCGAATATAAATAGGAATGATTTTCATTACAAGATACCCGCACGACGGTAACCTCATGAATTCTCAAGACATTTTGTAATACGTCGTAACACATCAGCACCTAAATGGTGCGCGTGTGCGATAAGGCGATGAAAGCATTCGAATTGTTTTGTCGACATCGAATCGCTATTACCCGGAGTCGGCACATCGATATGCGGGTTTTCCCCAAGGGCACGAACGCAACGGTCGGGGAACGTTCGGCCATCCGGGCGATTTTTAGCGACACGCGCCGGTTTCGACTGTCGATATCGAGGGGTTGCGGGCGTTGGGAGAAGCGTGAATCGCGAGATGACACGAGATGGACCGAGACGGGCCATTGGCTGCGTGACACGGCAAAACGAATATCCATATGACGGCCGTCTCGCTATGCAAAGTCGGATCGCTTATTGGCGCCGGGGCGGGACATCGCGATACAAGGCGAGTTCTTCCGAATCCTTCGGCCATCGTCGTCACCTCGCCTCGCTCGTGACCCGCCAGCCCGACTCCGTCTCCTTCACGTCTGCCCAGTCACCGTCCACCGCTGTCGCCGGATGCCGAGGCGATACTGGTGCCGCAGAATTCACCCATCAAAACGCTCTCGGAACTCAAGGGCAAACGCATCGCCGTGACGAAGGGCGCGGGCGTGCACTATCTGCTCATCGCGGCCTTGCAAAGTGTTGGTCTGCGAATCAACGACGTGCAGCCCGCCTATCTCACTCCGGCCGACGGACGCGCTGCCTTCGCGAGCGGCAACGTCGACGCGGCCGATGCGGCGATCTGGCAAGCGCCGGCCTGATCGTCACGCTATTTTCCCTGCGGGTAATCACGGATGATTTTTGAAGGTATTTCCGACGGATTTCATACTCCTGTTTATACTTCCGTATGTAATACCTAAAGCATTCGGCCGGAGCCCCCCCGGAACGGCCTTGGCGTCTCGCCAGCTGGGTCGCGATCCGGTTCCCGACGGCAGCATCGACTGTCACGCGGGCGCTTCGGGCGCGTCGATCTGACGCGATGACATCATGAAATTCGCAACACCGGCGAACGCCCGCGAGGCCCGCCGGTTTTGCTTATTTGCCGTCCAGGGACAATGCAAGCCAACAGATCGCTCTACCTGCTCGGACCGATGCGGGTCGAACAAGGCAAACAGGCCTGCGCCGTGAAGTACACGAAAGCGCGCGGCCTGCTCGCCTATCTCGCCCTGCAACCGGGCTATCACACACGCGGCGCGCTGGCCGACCTGTTCTGGCCCGAGGAAGACGGCCAGGGCGGACGCGACAAGCTCAAGCGCATGCTGTTCCATCTGCGCGACACCCTCGGCGACGAACTCTTCGAATCCGACCGTCAGGTCGTGCGTCTGCGCCCCGAGACCGGGCTCTGGATCGACGCCCACGTGTTCGCCAGCATGATCGAGCAGGCCCATCGCACGCTCGACGGCGTCACCGGTCTGGATCTCGCCGCGCATCTGCAACATCTGGCCGACGCCGTCGCGCTCTATCAGGGGCCGTTCCTGCATGGTCTGTCCGTGCGCGACACGCCCGATCTCGAACAGTGGATCGAGTTGCAGCGCGACGAATACCAGCGCCGCCGTGTCTTCGGCGAACGCTTGCTGGCCGACGGCTACGCGCGACTCGGCGACCTCGATCAGGCGCTCGCGCATGCGCGTCAACTGGTGGCACTGGCGCCGTTCGACGAAACCGGGTGGCATTGCCTGCTCGCGCTGTTGCTGCGCGCCGGGCGTCGCGACGACGCCGAAACCGAATACCGGCGGCTGTGCGACATCCTCCATGAAGAACTCGGCGAGTTGCCCGGCGAAGCGCTCACGCAATTGCTCGAAACGCCACCCGCACGCATCGAACAGCGCGCAACGGGCCCCGAGCGTCGGCAGATCACGGTCGTGGCCATCGAGTTCGCGCCGACCGGCGTCGACGATCCCGATCAGCTCGTGGCGATGATGCGCCCGCCCCTCGTGCAGTGCGAAACGATCCTGCGTCAGTCGTGGGGCTACACCCTGCGCACGCCGACCGGCGGCCTGCTCGGCTACTTCGGCTACCCGACCGCACTGGAAGGCGCGGGACGTCACGCCGTCGAAGCCGCCGTGCGTTGTGCGCAGGCGAACACCGTACGCGTGGGCATCGGTGTGGGCGTTCACACCGGACTCGTCATCAGCTCGGCGGCAGACGACAGTCCCGACACCGGCGGACGGGTCTCGCGCTCCGCCACGCAACTCGCCGATATGGCCTTGCCCGGCGAAGTCGTGATCTGCGACGCCACGCAGCGCCTCATCGGCGTTGCCATCGCGACGACGGCGCACGGCAGCGTGCGCGAGCGTCACGGCAATCGCGAAATTCCTGTGTTCCGCGTCAATCCCGATCCCACGCCCGAGCGTCGTTCGCGCCGCCGTGCCGCCATGCTCTTCGGGCGCGACGCCGCCCTCGCCGAACTCGCCGCCGCCCACGCGGCGATGCGCGACGCGAGCACCGGCCACGGTGTGCTCGCCCTCGTGATCGGCGAAGCCGGCATCGGGAAGACGGCGCTGGTGCGTCACTTCGTCGAGGCGCGCGGGTTGCGCTCCATCGATCTCGCGTGCGCGCAAGACGGCGCCGGCACCCCGTTCCATCCGATTGCCCGCTGGCTGCGCTCGCAATCGACCGCGGAGGCTTCGCAGCTTCCCCAACCCGCCCTGCTCGCCCATCGTCGTCTGCGCGCCCTGTTCGACATGCATGCCGACGGCAACGTGCCTCACGCGTGGAAGCAGGCGGTACTCGACGAAGCGCCGACATTGCTCGCATCGTTGCTGCCGGACGGCGGTGTCATCGCGCTCGACGACGCGCACTGGGCCGATCCGTCCACGCAGGAATTGCTCGCGGCGATGGCCGAGAACGCCCCGGGCGGACGTCTGCTGATCGTGGGCGCGCGCCCCGAATTCGAGTTGCCGTGGCGGCACACCGTAGGCTTGCGGCGCATCGACCTCGCGCCGCTCGACCCGGGCGCCGCCGCGTCCATCGTGCGCGCGGCAACGCCTCGCGTAGCCTTGCCCGCCGCCATGCGCGAGCGCATCGTGCATCTGGCCGAAGGCGTGCCGCTGTTCCTTCAGGAGCTGGCGCGAGCCACGGCGGCGCAGCAAGGCGGACGCAGTGCCGCGACGGCCATGCCGATGCCCGCGAGCCTTCAGGAACTGATGATGGCGCGCATTGACGCTGCGGGCAGCGCCAAGCCGGTCGCGCACTTCGCGTCCTGCCTCGGTCACGAGTTCCACGCCGAGTTGCTGGCTGCCGCGAGCGGTCGTTCGATGGCGCTCGTGGAGCGCTCGCTCGACACGCTCGTCGCCTGCGCCCTCGTGCAGCGCCAGGATCTCGGACGTTACGTCTTCCGTCACGCGCTGCTGCACAAGGCCGCTTACGACGCACAGCCGCAAGAGCGCCGGCAGGACGCGCACCGTCGTATCGCGCTGGCGATGCGCGACCACGACTCGGTGCAGACCGAACCCGAAGTGCTCGCGTGGCACTTCCGTCAGGCCGACGAACCGGACGCCGCCATCGAGCACTATCGTCTCGCAGGCGAGTATGCGACGGGACGGCAGGCGTTTCGTGAAGCATGCGCGCATTATCAAAGCGCGCTCGATGTGTTGCGTCAGACCGGCACCAGCGCCCAGACCGCCCCGCGCGAACTGCAACTGCGCATGGCGATGGGCGTGCCGCTCGTCTCGCTGCACGGCTATGGTTCGGAACCGGCGCGTCACAACTTCGAGACGGCGCTGGCGCTCGCGCAACCGATGGGCGACGACATCACGCTCTTCCCCGTCTACTGGGGGCTGTGGCTCGGCTCCAGTTCGTGGAGCGACTTCGAGCGCAGCATCGATCTCGCGCGCAAGCTTATCCTCATTGCGGAACAGGCCGGCTCCTCGCCGCTGCTCGCGCACGCCTATTACGCGCTCGGCAACAGCCTGTGCTGTCACGGCGACTTCGGCGGCGCCATCGCCGCGCTGGAAGCCGGGCTCGCGCACTACCGTCCCGAGCATGCAGACACCGGCCTTGGCGAAGACGCGCGCATCACCGGTCTGTCGTTCCTGTCGTGGGCGTACTGGTTCACGGGACGCCACGACGCGTCGCTCGCTGCCAGCGAAGACGCCCTCGCGCTGGGACGTCAGCAAGGCCGCCGCTATTCCTTCGCCTTCGCGCTGGTGTTTGCGGCGATGCTGCGACGCCTGCGTCGTGAAGTCGCACCGGCCGAAGCGCTGGCGAGCGAAGCGACCGAAGTGGCTTCTGAGACCGGTGTTGCCCTGTGGGCGCTCGCGGGCCAGACGATTCGCGGCTGGGCGATCGCCTCGCGTGGCGACGTGAACGGATTGGAGCGCATCACCGACAGCGTTGGCCGTCTGAGCGAAATCATGGGCGGCGTCGAAGGCATGTTCTTCGGCCTGCTCGTCGAAGCGTGTGCTGGCACGGGCGACATCGCCCTCGGCCTGCACGCCGCGGAGCGCGGCGCGCATTTGTCGGCGCGTCGCAACGATGGACACTGGCAAGCCGAGTTCCTGCGTCAGAAGGGCGACTTCCTGCGCGCGGGCCATCATCCTGACGATGCCGTGCGTCCGTGGCTCGAACACGCCTTGCAGGTCGCGCGTGCGCAGGCGTCGCCGATGCTCACGCTGCGCGCCGCGCACAGCTTGCTGCGGCTGGGCGGTGTCAATTCACCGGACAGCCTGAGCGACGCCGAATGCATGTCCGTGCTGCGCGACGCCCTCGACGCCCTGCAAGGCGGCGAGACGCTTGCCGACGTTCAGGAAGCCCGCGCCACGCTGGCCGAAGTCGCCGCGCGTAACACCCGCACGGCGCGCTACGGCAGCTAGACGCGACATCCACTGGCTTGCCGACCAATCAGCAAATCGGCAAGCCGGTGCCTATGCGATGCCGTCTCAGGCCGTGTGAATAGCCGCTATCAGACACTTCGTATGTCCGCGCGAAGTCCGGCCGCTATATTGAGGCGACCGGCTCCCCCAGGCCGACATACCGAATCCACCATGTCCATCGACCCTCTGCGCGCGCCGGATGCCCGCCTCACCGCCAACGGCGCGCCGCTCACACTCGTGAGCCCTCCGGTGTCATCCGCCTCACTCGTTACACCGCCGCTCACGTCACGCGAAGTCATCGTCTCCGGCGCCGTCAAACGTCGCCACTCCTTCGATCTGTGCGCGCTCATGCGCTTGCCGACGCAACTGACCGGCCCGCTCGATGTCGTCTGCCTGTCGGGTCGCAAAGTGCGCAGCGCAAGCGACTACAAGGGCGTACGACTGACCGCGTTGCTCGACGTCGCGCAATGGCGTCTGCCACAGGCGCGCGATTTCACGCGAGCCTATGTGCTGGCACAAGGCGCTGACGGCTACACCGTCATGTTCTCCTGGCATGAGTTGTACAACACACCGATCGGCGTCGGTGCGCTGGTCGTCTACGAGCGTGACGGACAGCCGCTGGGTGACGACGAAGGCGGCATCGGCCTGATTTCGACGTGCGATCTGCGCGTGGCGCTGCGTCAGGTGCGTGCACTCAAGCGGCTTACCGTCCATCTGGCAGAACCCCCGGCCTTCTGACGACGCCGACTTCACCCAGGGATCGGTGAACGGCGGCCCTAAGCCGTCGTCGTGACTTCGTCGGTGCGAATCCGATCAAGCTGACGGCGCACGCCGCTTGCGCGGGGTGGCCGAAGGCGTCGACGTTTCAACCCGTCTGGCCGACGCTGTCTTCGTTGCCGCTGCCTTCGTTGCCTTCGTTACCTTGGTCGCCTTCCCCGGGGTCGCCCGACTCGACTTCCCTTCGGCGGACGTCTTCGTCGTGGCCGGTTTCCGGCGACTTTCGCCCGAGGCTTCCTGCGCGTCGGTCGCCTTGCGCGTGCTGCGCTTGGGCGTCGCCGCGTCGTCCTGCGCCGCGACCTTCGCGGGCGCCTTCCGACGCGACACCGGCGACGCATTCGCGCCGAGCTGCGAACGCACGCGCTGCTGCATGTCGGCGATATCCGAATCGAGAATCAGACGCCCGCGCAGTTTCCCGTTCATGCGCTTGATATAGGTGCGCGCTTCCTGCATGTGGAAGTGCATGAGTTCACGCACACGAGCGACATCGCCAGCACGCGCCGCATCGGTAATCTGACGATGGATGTTGACGTTCGCCGTGCCGAACTTCTCGTGTTCGCGACGCGGTGTCTCGTTACCGAACACGATCAGTTGGCGAATCATCTCGTTGACGAGTTCGCAGGTAAAGCGCAGGAAACTGTTGGGATTGGCGGCGGCAAGAATGTCGTGAAAGTCGACGTCCGCCTGACGCTGGCGCAGCAACTCGCGGCGATCGTGCGACGCCGGACTGCAACACGACATGTTGTTCTCCAACGCCGCAAAGTCCGCCTCGGTCAGATGCGGCACGGCACCGGCGGCCAGCTCCGGTTCCAGCAACTGACGCACCGTATAGATGTCGTCGATGCTGACTTCCTTGAAGAAGAGATAGTTCTGCAAGAGCTGGAACGTGCGCTCCAGCGGCACCTCCACGACCATGCCGCCACCAGACGGTCCGGTGCTCACCTTGATGAGCCCCTGCACTTCGAGCGACTTGAGCGCTTCGCGAATCGTGCTCTTCGACACGCCGAACATCTGCTGCAACTCGACTTCGCGTGGCAGCCGATCGCCGGGCAACAGGTTGCCTTCCGTGATCAGACGCTTGATGGCTTCCGCAACCAGATCGCCACGTTTTTGTTGTTTGATTTCCAACGGTTCTCGCACCGTTTGCGCATCCAATGCCATGTGGCGCCTCAGAAGTCGGTTCGGACGGGTGTCGTGCGAAATCCGCGTAAACCCGCGTAATACCTGGCGTACAACAGCGCGGTACGGACACGCCCGATCGGAATTTTTTCCGATTGACACGAAAAACCATTATACCTACGATTAAATCCATCCTATTTATCATGATAAATATGACGGATAGGGATAAGGTCCGATTCCTCCCCCGCATGGAGATCCAATTGAATCGTCGTGAACTGTTGAAGCTCGCCGCCGCGGCGTCTCTGCCTGGCTCCCTGTTCTCCGCTCGCGACGTGTTCGCGCAAAGCACCGGAGCCATTCAACTGGCTTGTCCGGTGCCCATGTCGGGGCCGTTCGCCGCCAACGGCAAGTTTGCCGACCTCGGCATGAAACTCATCGTCGAGCAGTACGGCAAGGTACTCGGCCGACCGCTTGCCTACACCACGCTGGACACCGAAGGTAAGCCCGCCACGGCGATCCGCCGCGTGCAGGAAATCGCGCAGCAAAAGGGCGCTCGCTTCTTCGCCGGCGGCATTCTGTCGTCGGAGGCGCTTGCCATGGGCAAGGAAGCCGAGAAGGCCGGCGGCATCTTCATCACCACGGCAGGCGCCGACGAAATCACGGGCAAGGATTGCAACCCGTCTACGTTCCGCTGGTCGGTGCCGACCTTCGGTGCGATCGAACAGACGGTGCGTCCGCTCATCGAATCGATGCCCAAGGCCAAGCGCTGGTACACGATCACGCCGCAGTACGTGTTCGGCGAAGGGCTGCTCACCGCCGCGAAGAACATTTTCAAGGAAAAGGGCATCGAGCACGTGGGCAACAGCTACCACTCGCTCACGGAAAAGGAATTCTCGGGCTATCTCACCAACGCCGCTGCCGCGAAGCCGGATGTGCTGCTGATCCTGAACTTCGGCTCGCAATCGTCCGACACGCTGCGTCAGGCGGTGAGCTTCGGCATGAAGAAGAACTGCACGATCCTGATGGCCTGGGCGTCCGGGCTGGAACAGTTCGAGACGCTTGGCGCCGATCTGTGCGACGGCGTGTACTTCGGCGCGCAATACTGGCACGCCGTGGCCTCGCCGCTCAACCTCGATCTGGTCAAGCGCACGCAGGAACGATTCAAGCAGAACCCGAACTACAGCCTTGCCGGCTCGTACATCTGCACCAAGCTCATGCTCGACGGCATGATCAAGGCGGGCAGCGCCGATCCGAAGGCAGTCATCGCCGCCATGGAAGGCATGAAGTACGACGGGCTCACCGGACCGGAAGAGATCCGCAAGGGCGACCATCAGGTGCTCAAGAACTACTATCTGCTCAAGGGCAAGGCGAAGTCGAAGATGAAGAACGCCGACGACTACGCCGACATCGTCAACGCCGGGAAGTCGTTCTTGCCGCTCGACAAGACCGAGTGCAAGATGGCCTGACGTACTGAAGTACTGAAGCACCGGCACTGTTACGAGGCCGATACAAGACCTCATCGGATCACGTAGCGCGACGCTCACCCGTTCGCGCTACGTAATAAGACAAAGAAGACAAAGTGCCGGCGGTTCCGTCGTTTGTCGCTCGCGGGGACACGTTGCGTGGTCCCCGCATGTGTCGTCTGTGCCGTGCGACGTGAGTCGCCCGGCGCAAGGTGTTCCACGTCTGCACCCAAGCTCTCCGGGACGCGCATGAACGTCTATTTGTTGCAAGTCATCAACGGCGTCGGGATCGGGATGTTGTACTTCCTGCTCGCCGTCGGCCTGTCGATCATCTTCGGCCTGTTGCGCTTCGTGAACTTCGCGCACGGCGCCTTCTATCTTCTCGGTGCTTACTTCTGCTATCAGGCGCTGCAATGGGGCATGTCGTTCTGGCTTGCGCTCATCGTGTGCCCGATCGTCGTGGGCGCGCTCGCATGGATCGCAGAGAAAGTGCTGCTCTCGCATATCTACGAGAAGGCACATGAGTTCCACATCCTCGTCACCGTAGGTCTTGCACTGGTCGTGCAGGAACTGGTGATCATCGTCTGGGGGCCGCTCGGCGATAACGTCGCCGTGCCGGAAATCCTCGACGGCGTGGTCATGTGGGGCAGCTTCATCTATCCGAAGTACCGTCTTTTCCTCATCGGCTTCACGGCTGTCTTCGCGGTCGTGCTGTGGTGGCTGCTCGAAGGCACGCGACTGGGCAGCGCAGTGCGCGCGGGCAGCGAGTCGTCGGAAATGGTCTCGCTGCTCGGCATCAACGTGTTTCGCGTGTTCAGTTTCGCTTTCGCGCTGGGCGCAGGCACGGCGGCACTGGCCGGGGTACTGGCGGCGCCGGTGCGCGGCGTCGAGCCGTTCATGGGTATCGAAGCGCTGGGCATTGCGTTCGTCGTGGTGGTTATCGGCGGCATGGGCAGCTTTGCGGGGGCACTCGTGGGCGGTCTCGTGATCGGCATCGTGCAGAGTCTGATGAGCACGATCTGGCCGGAAGGCGCACGACTGATGATTTACGTGGCGATGGCGGCGGTGCTTCTCCTGCGCCCGCACGGCCTGCTCGGGAGGGGATGATGCTGGTACGTTACCGTTTTTGGCTGCTCGCCGCGGCCGTCACGCTGATCCTGCCGGTCACGCTCTCGTCGGGCACGCTCGCCACCGAAGTGCTGATCTACGCGCTCGCGGCGCTCGGCTGCAACCTGCTGCTTGGCTACACGGGTCTGCTGTCGTTCGGACAAGGCATCTTCTTCGGTCTGGGCAGCTACACGCTGGGCATTCTGCTCACGCGCTGGTCGCTGCCGATGCCGGTGGCGATCGTCGCCTCGATCGCGCTCGGCGCGGCCATCGCCACGATCGTGGGCAGCTTCGCGATCCGGCAGAAGGGCACCTACTTCGTGATGCTCACGCTCGCCTGCGCGCAGATGTTCTATTTCCTCGCGTACACGGCAACGGACTGGACGGGCGGCGACAACGGCCTGCTCGATATTCCGCGCAAGTCGCTCACGCTGGGCGGCAAGACGCTGATCCCGCTCGACACGCCCTGGCAGTACTACACCTTCGTGGCCGTCGTCTTCCTGATCGTGTTCGCCTGGCTGCTGCGCGTGGCGGACTCGGTGTTCGGACGCACGCTGCTCGCCCTTCGCGACAACGAAACGCGTGCCGCCGCCATCGGCTATCACGTGAAGACCTTCAAGCTCGTGGCGTTCGCTATCTCCGGCGCGGTCACGGCGCTTGCCGGCGCACTGCATGCGCTGATGACGGGCATCGCGCCGCTGTCGAACATTGAGTACCACACGAGCGAGATGATCCTCGTGATGACGGTGATCGGCGGCACGGGCAACCTGTTCGCGTCGGTGCTGGGTGCCGCGTTCTACGTGCTTGCCGCCGACTGGCTCTCGACCCTCTGGCCGCGCTGGCTGCTGCTGCTCGGCCTGCTGCTGATCGCCGTGAGCCTGTTCATGCATCGCGGCCTGTGGGGCGTGGGCGAAACGCTGTGGCATCGCATCACAGGCAAACGCCCTGCGGCCGACGGCAAACTGGACACACAGAGTACGCAGGGAGACCCGACATGAGCGACGCTCTCATCGAAGCCTCGGGCATCGTCAAACGCTACGGCAAGTTCACTGCGCTGCATGGCGTCGACCTGCGCGTAGCGCCCCGCACGGTGCATTCCGTCATCGGCCCGAACGGCGCAGGCAAGACCACGCTGTTTCACATGCTTACCGGCACGGTGCCGGTCTCCGGCGGACGCATTATGTTCGACGGACACGACGTCACCACCGAAGCCGACTACCGCCGCGTGCAGCGCGGCATCGCCCGTTCGTTCCAGGTCACGGCGCTGTTCCAGAACCTCTCGGTGCGCGAGAACCTGCGACTCGCTGCGCTTGGCGTCACACCGCGCCACGCCCTTTCGACCTGGCGCAAGGCCGACGGGCCGCGCGCGTGCGCGTCCGTCGTGGACGACGTGCTCACGCGACTCGCCCTCACGCGTCACGCCGACACCGCCGCAGGCTCGCTCTCGCACGGTCAGCAGCGACGCCTCGAAGTCGGCATGGCGCTCGCTGCACGTCCCAAGGCGATCTTTCTGGACGAACCGACGTCCGGCATGGGCATCGACGATCTCGACGACATGAAGCAGCTCATCCGGGGGCTGCGCGACGATCACACCGTGGTACTGATCGAGCACAACATGAACATCGTGATGGACATCTCCGACACGATCACCGTCATGCAGATGGGTCGCGTGCTCGTCGAGGGCAAGCCCGACGCCATTCGCGCCGACGACCGTGTGCGCGCCGCCTATCTCGGCAACATGATCACCGGAGGCCGCGCATGATTCTCGACGTCGCTGGCATTCACAGCTATTACGGCAAGAGCCACATCCTGCAAGGCGTGTCGCTGAACATCGGCGACGGCGAACTCGTCACCCTGCTGGGCCGCAACGGCGCGGGCAAGTCGACCACGCTCAAGACCATCGCCGGCGTGGTGCCGCCCAAGGCGGGCAGCATTACGTTCATGGGCAAGCCGGTGGCCGGGCAGCCCGCGCATCGCATCGCGGCGCGCGGGGTGTGCTTCGTGCCCGAGCATCGCGGCATCTTCAAGCTGCTCACCGTGGAAGAGAACCTGAAGCTCGGTGCGCGACGCGACTCGCCGTGGCAACTGGCCGACATCTATCGCATCTTTCCGCGCTTGCAGGAGCGTCGCAAGAACGGCGGCGCGCAATTGTCCGGGGGTGAGCAGCAGATGCTCGCCATCGGACGCGCGCTGATGAATCATCCGCGCCTGCTCATGCTCGACGAACCGGTCGAGGGTCTCGCGCCGGTGATCGTCGAGGAGATCGTTGCGCAGTTGAAGCTCATCAAGCAGGCGGGTGTGGCCATCCTGCTCGTCGAACAGAATCTGGAAGTCTGCACGCAGCTTGCCGACCGGCATTACATCGTCGAGCAGGGCGTGATCGTGTACGGCGCGGACAATGCCGCGTTTCTCGCCGACGAGGTCGTCAAGGACCGTTATCTCGGCGTGGGCGTGGCGTAGCGCGCAACTCTCAAGGATCAGTGGAACATGGAACGTCTCGACCAACCGGCTGCCGCAGTGCGCATCGACGGTGCGCGCCTGTGGGACAGCCTCATGCAACTCGCGCAAATCGGTGCGACGGACAAGGGCGGCGTGTGCCGTCTGGCGCTGACGGATCTCGACCGGCAGGGTCGTGATCTGTTCGTCGCGTGGGCGAAGGAAATCGGCTGCACGGTGCGCATTGATGCCATCGGCAACATCTTCGCGCGCCGCGCGGGACGCAACGATACGCTGCCGCCCGTAATGACCGGCAGCCACATCGACACGCAGCCGACCGGCGGCAAGTTCGACGGCAACTACGGTGTGCTCGCCGGGCTGGAAGTGCTGCGCACGCTCAACGACAACCACATCGTGACGGAAGCGCCGCTCGAAGTCGCCGTGTGGACAAACGAAGAGGGCTCGCGCTTCGTGCCGGTGATGATGGGCTCCGGCGTCTACGCGGGCGCATTCACACTGGAGCACGCCCTCGCCCAGAAGGACCATGACGGCGTGAGCGTGGCCGAAGCGCTCGGCAGCATCGGCTATGCAGGTCCGACGTCTGCCGTGGGGCAGCACGGTGCGGTCGGCGCGTACTTCGAAGCGCACATCGAGCAGGGCCCGGTGCTCGAAGCGCATGACAAAACCATTGGCGTCGTGCAGGGCGCACTCGGCCAGCGCTGGTACGACGTGACCATCACCGGCATGGAAGCGCACGCAGGCCCCACGCCGATGGAACTGCGCCGCGATGCGCTGCTCGCGGCTGCCCGGTTGATTCAGACTGTCAACCGCATCGCGTGTGAGCATGCGCCGCATGCCCGTGGCACGGTTGGCTGGCTTGATAACTATCCGAATTCGCGCAACGTCATTCCGGGGCGCGTGAAGCTCTCCGTCGATCTGCGCGCGGCCGACGACGCCACGCTCGACGCCCTGAACGCCAAGCTTCGCGCCGAGTGCACGGCGTTGAGCGCTGACGGCATCGACGTCGCCATCGAGCAGGTCGTGTACTTCCCGCCGCAACCGTTCGCACCGGAGCTCGTCGACGCGATCCGCACCGGTGCGCAGACGCTCGGCTATTCTTCGATGGACGCCATCAGCGGCGCCGGACACGACGCCGTGTATCTCGCGCGCGTCGCACCCACCGCGATGATCTTCGTGCCGTGCAAGGACGGCATCAGCCACAACGAGATCGAAGACGCCGATCCGGCGCACCTCGAAGCCGGTTGCAACGTGCTGCTGCAAGCCATGCTGCAACGCGCGGGAGGTGCGGCATGAAGGTGATGATCGCGCGCATGAACCACGAGACGAACACGTTCTCGCCGGTGCCCACGCCGCTCGACGCTTTCGGCAATCACGGCCCGACCTACGACGCCGAGGCCTATCGCGACAACAAGGGCATGCGCACGGCGATGGCCGCGTTCATCGATCTGGCGGAAGCCGCGGGCGCGCAGATGGTGACGCCCGTGTCGGCCGGGGCGAATCCCAGCGGCCCTGTGGCGGCGAGCGCCTACGATGAACTGTGTGATCGCATCGTGGCAGCCGCCACGGGGGTCGACGCCATCCTGCTCGACCTGCATGGCGCCATGGTGGCGGAGAACAGCAACGACGGCGAGGGCGACCTGCTCGAACGCGTGCGCGCGGCCGCGCCGGACACGCCGATTGCCGTCGCCCTCGATCTGCATGCGAACGTCACCGAGAAGATCGTGGCGAACGCCGACATCGTCGTGGGCTTCAAGACGTATCCGCACATCGACATGTACGAGACAGGCGAGCATGCCGGACGTCTGCTGTTCGAGCGACTCGCAGGCAAGCGCCGTCCGACGGTCGTGTGGCAACAACCGCCGTTGATGGTGCATACGCTGCGCAGCACGAGCCATGGCGGTGCGATGAAACGCGCGCTGGATGCCGCTCGGCGTGCCGAAGCGGAGGAGGGTATCCCTGCCGTCTCGGTGTTCTCCGGCTTTTCGCTCGCCGATATTCCCGCGCCATGCATCAGCGTGGTGGTGACGGCGGAGGCGGGCGAGGGCGGCGTCGCCCGTGCACAGGCGGTGGCAGATCGCATCGCCGGACAGATTTGGGACGACCGCGACGATTTCGTCTATCGCAGTGCGCCGCTCGCTGACTCGATTGCCGAGGCAAGACAACTGGCCGAAGGCGCCGACAAGCCGGTGCTGCTGCTTGACCACAGCGACAACTGCATGTCGGGCGGCACCTGCGACACGATGGACGTGCTGGAAGCCGCGCTGGCTGGCGGGCTGACAGGCATCGGCGTCGGTCCGTTGTGCGACCCCGAAGCGGTAGCGACGCTGATCGCCGCAGGCGAGGGCGCCGAGGTCACGCTGGCCGTGGGCAACAAACGTCCGCTCACGCAACTGGGCATCACGAAGACACCGCCGGTGCTTACCGGCATCGTGCGCAAGATCAGCGACGGCGAGTACATCGTCTCCGGGCCGACCTACACGGGCCAGCGCTGCTGCATGGGCCGGACTGTGTTGTTCGATATCGGACCGGCACGCATCGTCGTCACGGAGCGCACGCATGAGCCGTGGGATCACGGCGTATTCACGTGCGTGGGGCTCGACCCGCACCGCGAGCGGTTCCTGCTGCTCAAGTCACGGATGTACTGCCGCCCCGTGTTCGTCCCGATCTCGGCCGGGCTGGTCGAATGCGACAGCGACGGCGTGACGAGTTCGAACTACGCGCTCTTTCCGTTCTCGCGCGTGAACCGTCCTGTGTATCCGCTGGATGCGGGAGCGACATTCGGCGAGTGACCGTGTGAGCCGATGCGCGGGTTGGCGTGGCACACGGCGTCGGCGAGCGCTGATCGGCACGTACGATCGGTACTGAGATGGCGCCCGACCTGTCAACGTTGTCAGGTGATGCGCGAGAGGTTGCGTTCTAAGCTACCTAGACCGTCCCGGGTGACGCCACACGGCGCGCGCCCGAACGACGGTGTCCGAGGGAGCGACCGTATGCAACACGACATCGTCATCATCGACGCCGTTCGCACCGCTATCGGCGAATTCGGCGGAACGTTGCGGGAGAAGACGCCCGCATATCTCGGTAGTACGGTCGTCCAGTCGTTACTCAATCGCACCGGGACCTCCGGCGACGCCGTCGATCAAGTCGTCTTCGGCAACGTCCATCAGACCTCGGCAAGCGACATGTATCTCGCCCGGCGCGCCGCCATTGGCGGCGGTGTAGCGCCACGCGCCGGTGCATTGACCGTCAATCGCCTGTGCGGTTCAGGACTGGAAGCCGTGCTCCTCGCCGCACAGTTCATTGATTCGGGAGAAGCGCAGACCGCCATCGGGGGTGGCGCGGAGACCATGAGTCTCGCGCCCTACCTGCTGCCCGCGAATCGCTTCGGCTCGCGCCCCGGCGATGTCGTCGCCACCGACACGCTCATGGGCGGTCTCACCGATCCGATGACAGGGGTTCATATGGGGGAGTTGGGCGAGCGCATCGCCGAACGCTTCGACATCGACCGCGCGCAGCAGGACGCCATCGCGCTCGCCTCACATCAGCGCGCCGCCCATGCCATCGATGCCGGTTACTTCGACGCGCAGATCGTGCCGGTTGATGTGGGCAGTGCGCGCAAGCCGGCGACTTTCACGCGAGACGAACGCGTACGGGTCGCGCCGTCCCACGAAGATTTTTCTCACCTCAAGCCTGTGTTCCGTCGCGAAGACGGCACGATTACCGCCGCCAATGCGTCCGGCATCAACGACGGCGCGTCGGCTGTCCTGATGACGACGGTGCGCAACGCACAATTGAGACGGTTGCGCCCGCTTGCACGTCTCATCGCGCATGCACGGGTAGGCGTCCTGCCGGAAGAGATGGGCATCGGCCCTGTCGTGGCGACGCGCGAAGTGCTCAGGCGCGCAGAACTCCGCATCGAGCACATGGGCGTTATCGAGATTAACGAAGCTTTCGCATCGATCGTCGGCGCATTTCTGAAGGAGATGTCGCTCGACGCGTCACGCGTCAATCCCAACGGCGGTGCGATCGCATTGGGCCATCCGGTCGGCGCAACGGGAGCCATGATGGTGACGAAAGCCGTCTACGAATTGCAGCGCACCGGTGCGCGCTACGCGCTGGTGACGACCTGCATTGGTGGCGGACAGGGGATTGCGGCTATTTTTGAGCGGTTGTAGTTTGTGGCGACGTTAGCGAAGCCGCCGGGAAGCTTCGCGTTGATTCTAAGAATCTTGGCCAGCGCACTCGGTGCCTAGGGCGTTAGGAGCGACTCAACTCTGGGAATGGCTCGGGCCAAACTGGGCGCTCGCCGTGCGGCTCTTTCGGCGCTCCAGCACGTCCGTACAAAGTCGCTCATGTGGATGTTGTAGCCAAGTCCCACGGGAGACGTTGCCCCTTTCATCGGCAACATCTCGTCGCGGAGTTCGCGTCGCTTGCATCTTTTGATGATTCCTAGAAGGGTTTGCTTCGGGTCAATCTCATCTTCCGGTTGCGCGGGGAACACATCTTTGCTCACGTTCGCAAAATGTGAAAGGCCCACATGATCGGCCAAGACCCACGCTTCGGCCTCCCGGACCGCCAAGCGCATCGCGAGACGTTCACTCGGATGCCTCGGAAGCCACAGGTCGCGCTGTTCCACAACGCACGCCGCCTGATCCGCATCAGCGACCATCAGGACAGGCATGACATTCTCCGCGACGTTGTTCATCGCGGGGATCTTTTGCCTGAACTTGCTTTCGCCACCCGAGACAAGACGTTGCTTGACCTCGAATGGCAATCCCACATGCGCGAGAATCGCTTCCGCCAGAACACAGCACAGCTCGTCTTCACCGACGACAAAAACGGCCGTCATTCAAACAATCCGAGTTGATCGATACCTTGCGGATGCGTTTTGGGCAACAAAACCTCCGCTGGTGTTAATCCTGCTTCCATCAAACCAAGTTCTTGTTTGTCGGCGACCCGGGCAAGCGTGCCGTCGTTTGCTGGTTCCAACAGAATGATCGCTCTTCCATCGAGAGGATTACTAAGAAGCGCTTCACTGTGAGTCGTAATAATCACTTGTCGGCCAGAGGCCTTCTGCTTTCTAAGTACACGATCAATCATCAGAGGAATATGCGCCACAATCGCGTCGTTCAGCGAAAGCTCCGGCTCTTCAAGAAGCAACAGCGAATTGTTTTCTTGCAACATCCAAAGGAGCCCGAGAAGTCTCAACGTTCCATCCGAAAATTGATCCTCTCGTTGCCAGGCCCCGTGCGTCCGCCAATGCTGATAAGACGCCATCAAATGAGGAAGGCCAGTAATTTTGTCCTGCTCGAACTTGAGTTGATTGAACTGAGGGACCGCCTTTTCCAAGGACTGCTGGATTCTGCGCAAGCGAGCGTCCCGCGTTTTTTGGGGCGTTTTTGCTATCCGTTGCAACAATCCTTGTCCGAACGGATCACCCTCTGCGATACGAGAGGAGATTTCGGTATGTCGAAGTAACTGCGGGACGAGGTGAAGGTACGTGGTCTCATGGAAAAAATCGGCAACTTCGCGGAACTCAGTGTTTGAGTTAATCTGCTCGATTGCCGTTTGCGTCCGTCGCAGCTTGTCTGACTTGTCTAATTTGTCGGGCCGATTCAGCACCGATTTCCCAGCGCGAGAAACCGTTTCACGGGTTACCAGAACCCGATGCAGACCTTTGCCTTCCGGCTTGAACGCAAGGGTGTACTCCCATATCGGCGGAGAATCTACGTCGTCAGCGATCGCAACGAAGATTTCAACCTCATTGTCGGTTCGCGCCTGCAAACAGCGAAGCTTCTTTAAGCCCCCTCGGTCTTCAACAGCCTTTTGAAGACCACCGCCAGCGGGCCGACAGATGTCACGGAGAAACCGAAACACATCCAAAAGGTTCGATTTCCCCGAAGCGTTCGCACCGATGATGTACGTTCGACTCCCTAGCGGAACATCGAGGTGTTTGAAGTTACGCCAATTTTTCAGTCTGAGTCGAGTAATCAGCATGTTCGGAGCCGGAAGTCGCTTCGGTGTATCGAATGAGTAAGAGCTGGCGACCTTGAGGCAGGGCCGAGCTTGGCAAGTATAGCGTGAGGCCAACCTGTGGCCATCAAGCGTGTCGAGTCTCCACCCGACAGGTTCGTGCTTGAAAGGTGATGCAAACGAACCGCAAAAACGAATCTGAGATTCTTCACATTTAGCGGGAATCGAGTGCTTGCGACGGCATCCCCGAACCCCGAATCCGCCGACCAAGGATATTCCCTATCGAAGCATCGGAATGTTCTGAAAATCAATAAGTGCCCTAGAATGCGACTCCGAACGCGTGGTGCCCTTGCCGTCGCATCCTTAATCTTGTTCCGTCGCGCCTCAAACGCGGCCGGGTTTGGCGACCCAATCGATGTTTTTTCTAGGGCACACAGCCGTGTTTAGTCGCGGCTTCGCTGTGCACGCGATCTCGCGCTTCACCTTTACGGGTGGGCCTGGATTGGGACACCTTCGGGTGTGCCGTTAATCCTAGTACATCGGCGGTTCGCCAACCTAGTCCAGTGCCCGCCCACCCCTGCGCAATGCAGCAGGTGGCGGGAATCGCAGATCGACTAGATAAAGGTGCTCCGCATGACACTTCATCTCCCCGCAACGTCTTTAGCCCACTCGTTTATCGACAAACTGAGCAATCTCTCTGAACGTATTCTTGCGCTTACGACTTGTACCGTCACAGACACCGGCAAGGCAATTCCTCATCGGTTTCTGCTCGCGATCTTCGAAGAGCTTGGTGACATGACGGTCGAACTCGTCTGTGAATGCCAACAGTTGAAGGTCGACACTCTCGACGCATGATCGTCTCGCCGTTGTTCATCTGAACGCGCCAACCGTGCGCGGCCAATTGTTACGACTGTCGTCCCAACGCCGCATGATTTCAATCACCCAAAAGCAAACGCCACGCAGTAATGCGTGGCGCTCGTTTTTGCGTACAACTCAGAAGCAGGGGCTCGCACCTGCGTGCAGGCCCCGCGTGATTACTCGTCCAGCACCTTGTTCCCGGTCTCTTCGAACATCGACACGGCGATAAGCGAGACGACCACGCAAACGATCATGTACCACGCCGGGGCCATCTTGTTGCCGGTCACGCGAATCAGCCAGCCCGCGACGAGCTGTGCCGTGCCGCCGAACACCGACACCGAAATCGCATACGCGCTCGACATGTAACCGGCACGCAGATGCTTCGGGAAGTTCTCCGGCATCAGCGCATATGCCGGGGCCGAACCCATCGTGTAGCAGAACATCAGCACGATCAGCGCCGCCAGCACGACCGGCAGCGACGGGTAGTGCGTCATGATCCAGAACGCCGGGTAGAGCAGGACGATGAGCGCCACGCGTCCGGCCATCGTGAGCGGCTTGCGCTTGCCCATCTTGTCCGACCACGCGCCGTAGATCGGGCACATCACCAGCGAGATCGTGCTGGCAGCCACGCCCGCGAGCATCGACATCTTCGGCGGCAGACCCAGGTACTGAATGCAGTACGTCGGCATGTAGTACATCATCACGTACGTCGACACGGACATGCCCGCGATCGAGAAGATCGTGAGGAACCAGTTACGCACGTACACGCCACGCTTCGGGTCGTCGCGACCGGCGACAGCCTTCGCCTTCGGCGGCTCTTCCTGAATGTGACGACGCAGATAGATACCGACCGGCGCGATCAGCGTGCCCAGCAGGAACGGGATACGCCAGCCCCAGCTGTGCATGGTGTCGTCCGAGAGCAGGAAGCCGAGGCTTGCCGCCAGACCCGAACCGAGCAGGGCGGCTGCGCCCTGGCTCGCCAACTGCCAGCTCGCGCGGAAGCCACGGCTCTTCGCGCCGCCCACTTCCAGCAGCGTCGCCGTCGCTGCACCGAACTCGCCGCCCTGCGCAAAGCCTTGCAGCAAGCGCGCGCTCACAATCAGCAGCGGTGCCGCGAGACCGATCTGCGCATACGTCGGCGCCAGTCCGATGGCCGCCGATCCCACCGCCATCAGCAAGATGGTCAGCGTCAGTGCCGGCTTGCGGCCCGCGCGGTCGGCGTAGCGACCCAGCACGATGCCGCCGAGCGGGCGCATCACGAAGCCCACGGCAAATACCGCGAAGGCGAGCAGCGACGACATGATGGGGTCGTCCGCCGGGAAGAACTGCTTGCCGATCGTCAGCGCGAAATAGCTGTAGACCGTGAAGTCGAAGAACTCCAGCAGGTTGCCGATGACGGCGGCAAAAACGATCTTGCGTTGCTGCGCGGCGGACATTTGCGACGCTGTCGACGACGGGGCGCCGTCAGTTGCGAACGACGGCGATTGGGTTTGCGATGCAATGCTCATGCGCGGTCCTTGGCAAGAAAGCGTTCGACCAGACGCGTCCAGAAGGCGGCACCGATGGTCAGATTGTCGTCGTTGAAATCGTATTTGGCGTTGTGCAGCATCGGGCGGCCTTCGCCGTTACCGAGGCGGATGAAGCAGCCCGGCACCTTCTGCAGGTAGTACGCAAAGTCTTCGCTGCCCGCGATCGGCGGGAACGGCGCAATGATGTGCTCGTCACCGACCAGCTCTTTCGCCACGCTGTGCGCGAACTCGGTCTCGGCTTCGCTGTTCACGAGCACCGGATAACCGCGGATGTACTCGATATCGGCGCTCGCGCCATACCCTTCGGTGTGCGACTTCACCAGTGCACGGATGCGCTCTTCGAGCGTGGCGCGCACCTTCGCAGAGAACGAGCGCACGCTCATTTCCATCGTCGCCTCTTCCGGAATCACGTTCGGCGCGAAACCCGCGTGGAACGTGCCGACCGTTACCACGGCCGCTTCGGTCGGGTCGATGTTGCGCGCGACAACCGTTTGCAGCGCCATGACGAGGCTGCTGCCGATCATCACCGGATCGATGGCCAGATGCGGACGCGCAGCATGACCGCCACGGCCGTGAATGCGAATCTTGACGGTATCGCAGGCCGCCATGAGCGGGCCGGCACGGAAACCGAACGTGCCCGTGGCAATACCCGGATGGTTGTGCAGCCCGAAGATCGCTTCGCACGGGAAGCGCTCGAACAGGCCATCGGCAATCATCTGCTCCGCACCGCTGTTCGAACCGGCTTCTTCCGCCGGCTGGAAAATCAGATTGACGGTGCCGTCGAAGTTGCGCGTCTTCGCGAGTTGCTGGGCGGCGCCGAGCAACACGGTCGTATGACCGTCGTGGCCGCACGCATGCATCTTGCCGTCATGAACGCTGGCATACGCCAGTCCCGTCTGTTCAAGGATCGGCAGCGCGTCCATGTCGGCACGCACGCCGACCGTACGCGGGCTCGTGCCCACGGTGAGCGAGGCCACCACGCCGTGACCGCCGACGTTACGGGTGACCCGATACCCCCAACTCTCCAGCTTCTCGGCCACGTAACGCGACGTGTCGACTTCCTCGTAGGACAGTTCGGGGTGTTGATGGATGTGGTGACGAATATCGGCCAACTGCTCGCGCGCATCGGCCAGATCGCTCACCTCGCAATAGCGAATCTCGCTCATCGGGGGCTCCTCTCTTTTTGAATAACGCGGAGTATTGCACCGACGAAATTTCGCACCCATGACGCAAACCACGTCAGAATGTTGCTTTCAAGGCAACAGTTGCGGGTATCCGGCTATCGGCACGATGTCTGTATCGACAGCAAAAACCAACGTCGATTCAAGGACTTGGCAAACCAATCGGCCCATTCGCCCGAGCGTAGCGGTGAAACAACGATGAAACCAATGATGACCGGCGATTCATGGATGGACGACATCGGCGAGCGTGCGCTCAAATACCTGGCCGAAATTGCCGCGACCGGCGGCGTGCGCATGGCTGCCGAATCGCTCGGCGTGAACCCCTCGGTGGTCAGCCGTCAGATCGCGGCGCTGGAGCGGCGTCTGCGCTTCCCGCTCATCGAGCGACGCGGACGCAACGTGAGCGTCACCGAAATCGGTCAGGTACTCATCGACTACTACCGCGACGGCCAGCGCCGCCAGCGCGATCTGTCGGCGCGCCTTGAGGAATACCGGCATCTGAAGCGGGGACGGGTGGCGATCGGCGTAGGCGAGGGCTTCATCGGGCGGCTGATCGCGCAGGCGTTGCAGCGCTTTTCGATGAGCTATCCCGACATCCTCGTCGAGATCCGCTCCGGTCCCACGCCTGCGGTGCTCTCGCTCGTGCGTGACGATGTGGTCGACATCGGCCTGTGCGCGCGCTCTGAGGACGACCCGGCCATGCGCATCCATCCCTTCGCCGCGAAGGCGCTGTGCGCCGTGGTCGCCCCCACGCACCGATTCGCGAAGATGACCAGCGTGCCGCCATCGGAACTGGTGCATGAGCGGCTCATCTTCATGACGGAAGCGCACGGCGTGCAGCATTTCGTGCACTCGGTGCTCGATACTGCCCGGCTTAACGTAATGCCCGCCTATCGCGTCGACCTGTTCAATACGGCGCAGACGCTCGCCGCCGCCGGTCTCGGCGTGGCGTTCATGTCGGCGATCACGGCGCGACGCGGCATCGAACTCGGCGAACTGGTCGCGGTGCCCATCGATCATCCGATTGCTGCGGGGTTCTCCAGCCAGATGATGACCCGCGTCGGACGCCGTCTCTCGCCCGCGGCCGATCACCTCTGGAAGCAGCTCGCACAAAGTCTCGCCAATCGCTGACCCTTCCGGACGCCCTGCCGTTTTGGTCCTGCACTGAAAAGGGTGTCCGTAGATGGCGTATGATCGGCCGGGTGTTGGACAAGCCCGCCTGATCAAGTAATGACGACTGACTCGAACCAACCCGCCCACCGGCGACTCCGCGCGCGCTTCGTCGCGATTTCCTGGCGAGATCTCGCCGTCTCCTTCGGCCCCGTGGTCCTGATCGCGATTGCGGCCATCTGGCTTGCCGTGTGGCTCGTACAACCGGCGCCGCCACGCACCGTCACCATCAGTGCCGGACCGGAAGGCAGCTCGTTCTGGAATGCGGCGCAGCGCTACAAGACCATCCTCGCGCGCGATGGCATCACCCTGAACGTGTTGCCCTCGGAAGGCTCGCGTCAGAACGTCGAGCGTCTTGCCGACGACCACCAGAACGTCGACCTCGGCCTCGTGCAGGGGGGCGTGTCGCAGGGCCTCGATACCGACGGCCTCGTGTCACTCGGCAGCATGTTCTACGCGCCCATTTCAGTGTTCTATAGCGGTCCGCGCGTCACCAAGCTCTCGGACTTCGCCGGCAAGCGCATCGCCATCGGCCGCGAGGGCAGTGGTGCACGCGCGCTGTCGCTGACGTTACTCAAGGCGAACGGCATCGAGCCGGGCGGCGCGACCACGCTCACGGCCTATGACGGACAGGAGGCCGCGCAGGCGCTGATCGACGGTCGCGTCGACGCCGCCATGCTCACCGGCGACACGGCCACCGGTCCGACGATGGGCAAGCTCATCCGCACGCCCGGCGTCCGGCTGATGGACTTCTCACAGGCCGACGCCTATACACGCCGCTTTACCTATCTCAACGTGTTGACGTTGCCGCGCGGGGTCTTCGACCTCGGACGCAACCTGCCCGCCCAGCCGGTGCACGTCATCAGCCCGACGGTCGAACTCGTCGCCCGGGAAAGTCTGCACCCGGCGCTGTCCGATCTGCTGATCGAGGCCGCGCGCGAAGTGCACGGCAAGGCAAATCTGCTGCAACGTGCGGACGAGTTTCCGTCGTCGCAGGTACACGAATTCCCGATCTCGGACGACGCCGCGCGTTATTACAAGTCGGGCAAGGGTTTCCTGTACCGGCATCTGCCGTTCTGGATTGCAAGCCTTGCCGATCGCATCGTCGTGTTGCTCGTGCCGATCATCGTGGTGCTGATCCCGGCCTTCCGGCTGGTGCCGTCGCTGTATAGCTGGCGTGTGAAGTCGCGGCTGTATCGCTGGTACGGCGCGCTCATCGCGCTGGAACGCGAGGCGCTGGCGGACAACGCCCACACGGAATATCAGAACCTGCGGCACCGGCTCGACGCCGTGGAGGCTGCCGTCAACCGGCTGAAGATTCCGCTCGCCTATGCCGACCAGTTCTACGTGCTGCGTGAACACATCGGCTTCGTGCGGCAACGGCTCGACGCCATGAACGCGGAGCCCGTCGCCCCCACCGGTGACGCTGTCCGGCGTGCCGGCGGCGTCCCCGCCGCGCCCGCTGAAGGTGATGACGGCGACGGCAAGACGGGCGGGCAACAGTCGAAAGACGCATGACGCTCATCTCAAAGAAAGGCTTATGCAATTCATAATCGACACAAGCTTTTCTTATGACAAGGGTCGGCGCACACTACTGACATTCGCGGACCGGAACGCCGGTCCGTCTTGACATCTCATGCTCCGGTTCGCTCGTATGTCGTCGCCTGACCCCTCTCATCCGTCTCATTCCCCGGCATCGTCTTCGTCGGCGGCAGCGTCCGACGTGGGGGCTTCGCGTCGCATCGGCACCGAACTCGCGCGCAGCGCTTGCACCGTGCGGCCTGTGCGTGACGACGATCTGACCGCCATCACGACCATCTACGCTCACCACGTGCGCACCGGTTCGGCGTCGTTCGAAGAAGTCCCGCCAGACGAAGCGGAGATGCGCGCGCGCTGCGCGAAGGTGCGCGACGCCGGTCTGCCGTATCTCGTCGCCGAACGCGACGGCAAGGTGCTGGGATACGCGTACGCCACGCACTACCGTCCGCGCTCGGCGTATCGGTTCACGCTGGAGGATTCGGTGTATATCGCCGCCGACGCTATCGGGCAAGGTGTCGGCCGCGCATTGCTGCTCACCCTCATCGCGCGTTGCGAAGGCGGCCCGTGGCGGCAATTGATCGCGAATGTGGGCGACAGCGGCAATCGGGCGTCGCTCGCGCTGCACGCGGCGTGCGGTTTCGAGCATGCGGGCATGCTCAAGTCCGTCGGCTTCAAATTCGGGCGCTGGGTCGACACCGTGCTGATGCAACGCCCGCTGAACGCCGGGGATACGACGCTGCCGGAGTGATCGCCCGATCGCGCATCAAAACGGCGAGGCGCGATCCAGTTCCTTGTAGTGACGGAAGATACCGGTGGTGTTGAACGCGACACGCCGGGACGACTTCAGATACGCCGCGACCAGCGGCGCATCCGCGACGGCGTCGCGCACCGCCTGACAGCGAGGAAACGCCCTGGCAAAGCCCGACATGGCGCGTGGAAACGCGTAATACAGCCCCTCGATCACCTGAAACAGCGACAGGTCGGCATACGACATCGCGCCCTCCGACAGCCATCCGCCCGCGTTCGGGTTATTCGCCAGTACACGTTCGAAATAACCGAAGAATTTCGGTAGCCGGTAGTCGATCAGATCGGCCGTGCGCTTGCGCGCCTCCGCACGCTGGTTGCTGTAATAGAGACGGCTGGAGATGGGATGATGGCCGTCGTGCACTTCGGCGACGAGGTCGGCAAGCGTGAGTTGCAGTTGATTGACCCAGCGGCGCGCACGCGGCGATTCGCCGACCAGACCCAGCAGTGGTCCGAGATAGCCGAGGATGTTCGCGGTCTGCCCGATCAGCTCGTCGCCCGAGGCGTGGCGCACACGCAGGAAGGGCGGGGCGTAGGGCGGGTCGACGCAGCCGGGATCGTCCATCGTATGCAGAAGCCCGTCGATGCCCTGCCCGGGTTCGTCACCCTGAACGATCTCCACATACGGTGTGCCGCTGGCCTCGAAGGCGAGACGGACAAACTCGCCGCGCCCTTGCAGGCCCGGCCAATAGAACAGCTCGAAGGTCATGCACCCTCCTCAGGCTCAGGAAGCGCCTGGCTGCATCTCCACGCGATTCTTGCCCTGTTGCTTGGCGCGGTACAGCGCCAGATCCGCCGACTCGATCAATGAGGTCGACGCCATGTGCGTGCGCGGCACCAACGCCGCGCCGCCGAGACTGATCGTTACATGCCGGCCGTTGGCCGAGCCCACGTGCGGAATTGCCATCGCTTCGATCTGCGCGCGCACCTTCTCCGCAATCGCCGCCGCCCCGCTGGCCGACGTGTTCGGCAACACCATCACGAACTCTTCGCCGCCGAAGCGCGCCGCCAGATCGGCCGGACGTGACGCCGCGTCTGCGATGGTGCGCGCCACGCGACGCAGCACGTCGTCACCGGCAATGTGCCCGTAGGTGTCGTTGTAGATCTTGAAGTTGTCGACGTCGATCATCAGCAGCGCCATCTCGCGCTGCTCGCGCAAGGCACGGCGCCACTCCGCGCCGAAGTATTCGTCGAAGTAACGACGATTGGCGAGTCCGGTGAGGCCGTCGGAATGCGTGAGCCGTTGCAGCTCCAGGTTCGTCTCCAGCAACTGCTGCTGACTCTCGCGCAGCGCGCGATAGGCTTCGTCGCGTTGCAGCAGGTTCATGTAGGAGCGCGAGTGGTAACGAATGCGGGCGACCAGCTCGATGGTGTCGGGCAGCTTGACCAGATAGTCGTTAGCGCCCGCCGAGAAGGCTTCGCGCTTGATCGTCGACTCTTCCTTCGTGGACAGCACGATGATCGGAATGTCGCGCGTGAGCGGACTGGCGCGGTACTGGCGCACGAGCGAAAGGCCGTCGGTGCCCGGCATGACGAGATCCTGAAGAATGACCGTCGGGCGTGTCTGTTCAGCCACACGCAACGCGTCTTCCGGACTCGAACAATAGTGGAAGTCGATGTTCGGCTCGCCGGCCAGTGCACGGCGGATCGCTTCGCCGACCATCGCCTGATCGTCGACCAGCAGCACCATGGCAGACGATTCGCTCAGGCTGCTCTCGCTGCCGATCGGCTGCGGGTCCGGTTTGGGTTGGCGCGGGGTTGTCGTCATCGTTGTTCGTCCCTCTGATTCTTTCATCTCGTTATTCTGCTCACACGGTGCCGAATAGCGTCACCAACTGTGGCGCAATGCTCGGCAGCGGCAGAATCTGCGAGGCCGCACCCGCTTCGGCTGCCGCTTTGGGCATGCCGTACACCGCACTCGTTGCGCGGTCCTGCGCGATCGTAATGAAACCCTGCGTGCGCATGGCGCCGAGGCCTGCGGCGCCGTCGCGCCCCATCCCGGTCAGCAGCACGCCGACCGCCCGCGAGCGCCAGTGCTCGGCCACGCTGCCGAGAAACACGTCGATGGACGGACGATACACCGCATCTCTGGGTTCGTCGGTATACACGCAGCGCCCGCTCGCGTCCACTCGCAAATGCCGGTTGCCGCCCGCCAGCAACACCGCCCCGGCGACCGGGCGCTCTCCCGCCTCGACCAACCGGACCTTGAGCGGCGTCTGCTGATCGAGCCACGCCGCCATGCCCGGCGCGAAGGCATCGTCCACATGCTGTACGACGATCACACCCGCACCGAAGTTCGCCGGCAGTCGCCCGAGCAACGTGGCCAGCGCTGCCGGGCCGCCCGCCGAGGCGCCGATGGCCACCAGCGCGTCAGTGCCGGACGAGACGCGCGGCGGCGCACTCGTCTGCGGCACCCGCGCATCGGCCTGCTGTGCGGCAATCGCTTCGATCTTGGCGAGCAGCGACGACGCAGGACGTGCGAGGTCCGACGCCCCCAGCACCGGCGTGTCGACCGCGTCGACCGCGCCTGCGCCCATGGCGTCGTAGACGAGGCTCGCGTGATGCCCCACGTCGGACGTCACGATCAGAATCGGGCACGGTGTGCGGCGCATGATCTCGCGCGTGGCGGCCACGCCATCCATGACCGGCATGACGAGATCCATCAGTACGAGATCGGGCGGCACGGGTGAGCACATGCGTACCGCCTGCTCGCCGTCGTGCGCGACCCAGACGACCTCCAGACCCGGCCGCTGCGCGAGCGTACGGCGAAGGGCTTCTACTGCGATGACTGAATCGTTGACGATGCCGATTCTCATGACCCCGACTCCCCGATGAGATCCACGACAGCGCGCAACAACGCGTCGTCGTGGAAGCTGCCCTTCGCGAGGTAATAATCGGCACCCGCATCGAGTCCGCGCTGTCGATCTTCCTCACGATCCTTGTATGAAACGATCATGACCGGCAGCTCCGCCGTGCGTGCATCGCGCTTGATCAGGGTGACCAGCTCGATACCGTCCATGCGTGGCATGTCGACGTCGGTGATCACCATGTCGAACGTCTCGCTGCGCACCGCGTTCCAGCCGTCCATGCCGTCTACCGCCACCCTCACGTCGTAACCGCGCGCCGCGAGCAACTTGCGCTCCAGCTCGCGCACGGTCAGCGAATCGTCGACGACGAGCACCCGCTTGCGTGAGCGCCCGCTCGTCTGCGCCGCCCGCATCGGCAGCCGTTCCAGCGATCCCATCTCCACGGCCTTGGCAATCGAGCGCACCAGATCGGCCGTGTCGATGATGAGCAACGGCGAGCCGTCTTCGGCCAGGGCCCCCGCAGCGATGTTGGGCACCTTGCCGAGCCGGGCGTCGAGCGGCTGCACGACCAGCATACGCTCGCCGAGGAATTTATCGACGGCTAAACCGTAGCGCGCCTCGCCCTCGCCAAAGACCACGACCGGCTGATCGCCGGAAACGCCCGATGGCTCCGTGCCGCACAGCACCTGCTGCGCGCTCACGAGTCCGATCTGTCTGCCGTCCAGCGTGAAATGCGGACGGCCTTCGAGCATGTCGATATGCTCCTGCGGCAACGCCAGCGTACGCGACAGGTTCGCAAGCGGCAGCGCGTACGGCTCACCGGCGACCTCGACGAGCAGGCTGCGCACCACCGAAAGCGTCAGCGGCAATTGCAGAATGAACTTCGTGCCGCGCCCCGGCGAATGTTCGATACGCACCGTGCCACGCACCATCGCCACCATCGCGCGCACGGCATCGAGGCCGACCCCGCGCCCCGACACATCCGTGACCGTGTCGCGCAGCGTGAAGCCCGGCAGCATCAGGAATTCGAGCAGTTCGTCGTCGTCCAGACACTGCGCGGTGTCCGGTGCGACCAGTCCCCGCTTAACGACGGTGTCGCGCACACGCGCGATGTCGATACCCGCGCCGTCGTCGGCCACGCTCACGAGCAGCAGCCCCGCACTGTGGCGCGCGCTCAGGGTAATGACGCCCTCGGAAGGTTTGCCCGCCGCCGCGCGCCCCTCCGGACTTTCCAGCCCGTGGTCGACGGCATTGCGCAGCAAGTGTCCGAGCGGCGCTTCGAGCTGGTCGAGAATGTCACGGTCGACCTGCGTATCGGCACCACGAATTTCGAGTCGCGCGGGCTTGCCGAGCGAGCGGCCCAGATCGCGCACCATGCGGGCGAAGCCGCCCAGGCGATCGTCGATGGGCCGCATACGGCACGCGAGCGCTTCGTCATACAGACGCTGCGAGAGTTGCGTCGAGCGCCGGTCGAAGTCGTCGAGTTCGTGAATCTGCTGCGCCAGCAACTGAGCGCCCCCGCCCAGCGCGCGGCGAAGATCCGCCAACGCCGAGAGCATCGCCTGACGGTCTTCGTCCGAACGGTCGGCCACTTGCGCGAGCGCCGAACTCACGCGATCCAGCGCATCGCCCGCCTCGTGCTGATGACGCTTGAGGCGCTGCAACGATTGGGCGAACGGTTGCGACCAGCGCGACGCCACCAGCGCCTCGCTCGACAGTCGCAACAAACGATCGAGGTTGTCCGCCGAGACGCGCAGCGCACGCGTGGCGTTGTCCGAGGCATCGGCGTTGCCCGCGGTGTCGGCACTACCCGGTGCATCGAACGTCTCGCGTTTGCCGGTCGTGTCAGGTGGCGAAGACAGCGATGGGGATGGTGATAGCGACTGCGTCTGTGACGAAGGTGTCGAGGTGGACAGCATCGACGTAGACACCGGCTGTGGTGCCGTCGGTGTCATTGGCGACGTCGTGTCGTCAGAGAGGGCAGGTGTCTCGTCAGCGTCACGGGTCGACAGGCCATAGCTGGCGTAGTCGAACGCCTCCGGCGCTTGCGACGACGCGGCGGCCTGCGCGCCATCGCCGGCAAGCGACGCCAGCGTTTGCGTGAGCGCGCTCACGAAGGTGTCGATCTCTGCGCGACCAGCGCCTTGCGCCCAGTTCGGATCGCGCCCCGGCGGATGCGCGAGACGCATCAGCAAATCCACGCCCTGCAACAGCCGGTCGATGATCGGCACGTCCAGCACGAGCGCACCGCGTTGTGCGGCGACGAAGGCGTCTTCAAGCACGTGAGCGAGCGACACTCCCGCTTCCACGCCGACGATTCGCGCAGCGCCTTTGAGCGAGTGTGCCGCCCGCATGCAGGCTTCGAGCCGGGACGCATCGGTCGGGGCGCGTTCGAGCGCGAGCAGCCCGTCGCCGAGCACTTGCGCCTGCGTCTCCGTCTCCATGCGGAACAGGTCGAGCAGCGTGGCGTTTTGCAGATCGTCGCTCATGCGAGGCTCCGGTCGAACGCCGCGCCCACGCGCAACGGGTCGAGCACGCCGACGATATGGTCGCGCCACGGCAGCACTGCCACGGCAAACCCATCCGACGCACCCAGCGCCGTCGCGGGCACCGGCCCCAACGCCGTACTCGCGGGGGTGACCGTACCGTGCACCTCCGTTACGGGAAACGCGCTCAGGTGATGCCCATGACGCAACGCCAGCAATCGCGCCGTGCTCGCACGCAGGGTGTTCGTGGCGGACGTCTGCGTTTGCGGTGCGGGTTGCACGCCAAGCAGTTCGCCGAGCGACAGGCACGGCACAAGCGCGCCACGCAGGTTGACGAGTCCGAGCAGCGCGCGCTGACGATGCCCCGGCACCGAATGCCAGCCACGCATCGGCGCGACTTCTTCGATCGTAGCGGCAGGCAGCGCCAGCCATTCGTCGGCGAGACGGAAAACCAGCAGCGACGTGCCGCGCACCATCTCCTGTCCGTCAGCCTTGGCGCGCCACGGCGTAGGGTCGACAGGCACGACCGGCAGACGGTCGAGCAGTTCGGCGGCTTTGCGGTGCAGCGAACCGGCGGGCGGCGTACCGGGAGATCCGGGCGGCCCGGCAGTGTGGGAGCGCTCGCCGGACACGGGACCGGCGTCAGGCGCAATTTCGTGATCGGTCATCGATGTCGTGTCCCGTGGCGATGCCTCTGGTCATGCGATTCGGAAGTCGTCGTAGTGTTCGTCGCGTTGCGTTCGGCACGTTCGGCTCTGTCGGCGCGCTCCAGCAAACGTTTCGCGCCCGCCGCATCGCCACGCGCGTCGAGCAGCGCGGCGCAGTGAACGAGCGCTTCGTAGTGTCCCGGGTCGAGATACAACGCGCGACGGTAGTGAATGAGCGCACCCTGGGCGTCGCCGCGAGCATCCTCGACCAGCCCCAGCAGATATTCCGCCTGTGCGTTGGCGCGGTCCGTAGCGAGTACAGCGCGACACAACGCGACGGCACGCACGAAGTCGCCGGCATCGGCGGCGGCCCCGGCTTGCGCCAGTTGGGCAGCAAGGTCAGCGCGGGCGGCGGCATCGATGCTCTCGAACGCAGCGGGTCTCGCCGGCTCCGGTGACGCAGCGCTGGGTGGCGCGAAAGATCGAACGCTCGACGCTGCGGCGGCGGCTGGGGCGGCATGCGCCACATGAGCCACTTGCACCGCGTGCGTCGGCCGGTGTTGCGCGATAGCGTCGACGGGGCTGCGCGGCACGCTCGCATGGAAGGTCTCGAGCGTGCCCGTCGGACGCGACGTCCCGGCCGGCGGCACCTTCACGTCGCGCACCGGCCCTGCGACACGGAACGAAAACGCCTGCACGTGCCCGGTCGGCGCCAGCCCGTTGCTGGTGAGCGTTCCCCCTTCGGCCGGTCCGGCGAAGAGCGTCGCGCCCATGCGCATAAGCTGTTCGAGCGCCGCGATGGCACGACGCTGCCCGTCGCGATCGAAATAGATCAGCACGTTACGGAAGAAGACGAAATCGAACGTGCCCAGCCGGTCGACGAGCGACGCGTCGAAGAGATTGCCCGCGTGCCACCGCACCTGCGAACGCAGAGCGCCGATGACACGGAAGTTCTCGTCTTCCGGAGTGAAATAGCGGTCGCGAAACAGCATCGTGCCCGGCGGGCCGCGAAACGAGTTGCGCCCGTAACGCCCCTCACGCGCCACGGCGAGCGCACGTTCGCTGATGTCGAGCGCATCGATGGTGAAGTCGTTCGCCGCGAATCCCGCGTCGAACATCGTCATCGCCATCGAATAGGGTTCTTCGCCGGTCGAGCACGGCAGACTCAGCAAGCGGATGGGCTGCGCTTCGCGCGGTGTGCCGCGACGCGACGCGCGCGCCTCCTGCGCCATCTGCGTCAGCGCCGTGAATGCTTCGCGATGTCGGTAGAACCATGTTTCGGGCACCACGATCGCTTCAATCAGCGCCTGAAGTTCCTGCGGCGATTGTTGCAGTCGCTGCCAGTAACGCGAGTAGGGCGGCGTGTCCTGCATCTCGGCAGAGAGGGCGGCAAGACGTGCACGCACCGCGCGTTCGATGGCATTGACGCCGAGCGTTTCGGCATCGAGTCCCATCGTGTCGCGCAGCAAACGTTCGATGTCCTGCACGTGGCTCATGACGACGCCCTCGCTGCGTTGACTTCGTTCACTTCGCCGGCCCCGTTCGAGTCACCGTCGGCGGCAGCGGCATCGGCCGCCTCATCCGCCAGCGCATCCTTCGCGGCGTCGAACAGCAGCGCACGAGCGTCGTCGCTCAGCAACTGGTCGATGTGCACCCACTGCACGAGCCCGTCTTCCGTATCGAGCACCGGGCCGAGATAGCGGCCCTCGGGCAGATCGATGCCGCTCGACTTGAAGGCGGCGGCGTCCGCGCGCAAGGTGTCGGTCGCCCGCTCGACGAGCACGCCGAGCCGACGCGCCTGCGGGCCGGGTGCGGGGTAGTGCACGAGCACCAGTCGCGTCGAGCGTCGCTCGGGCGCGCCGTGCCCCGTGGCCAGACACGTCAGATCGATGACCGGGACGGATTCGCCCCGGTAGCTGAACGCCCCCGCGACCCAGGCAGGCGCCGCAGGCAGGCGCTTGAGCGCCAGCCACGGCAGCACCTCGGCCACATGACTGGCTTCGATGACGTAATGATCGGTCGCGATAGCAAAACGCAGGAACAGCATGTCGGTGTCCGCGAGTGACGACGAGGTTACGGTGTATCGGTAACGTCAGACCAGACCCGAGGGCGGGAGCGCCTGCACCTTGAAGCGCGACACCCCGCTCTTGAGCCCGTTGGCGACATGATTGAGTTCTTCGATCGCCTGACTCGATTGCTGCAACGACTCGGCCGTCTGCTGCGCAGCTTCGGAGAGTTGCACCAGCGCCTGATTGATCTGCTCGGCACCGGTCGCCTGCGCCTGCATGCCTTCATTGACGACCTGGAAGCGTGGCGGCAGCGTCTGCACCTGCGAAATGATCTGCGCGAGCTGATCGCCGACCTGACGCATTTCGTCCATGCCGCGACGCACTTCCTCGGAGAACTTGTCCATGCCCATGACCCCGGCCGACACGGCCGACTGGATCTCCTTGATCATCTGTTCGATGTCGTAGGTCGCCACGGCAGTCTGGTCGGCAAGACGACGGATCTCCGTCGCCACCACCGCGAAGCCGCGCCCGTACTCCCCGGCCTTCTCGGCTTCGATCGCCGCGTTGAGCGAGAGCAGGTTGGTCTGGTCCGCCACCTTCGTGATCGTCGTCACGACCTGATTGATGTTGCCGGCCTTCTCGTTGAGGATGCCGAGCTTGCCGTTCACGGAGCCTGCCGCTTCCACCACGTGACGCATCGCCTCTTCCATGCGCGTGAGGCCGATGTGGCCCGTGCCCGCGAGGGATGCCGCATGTTCGGCAACGCCCGCCACTTCGGTCATGGTGCGCGCCAGATCGCGTGACGTTGCGAAAATCTCACGCGACGTCGCGCCGATCTCGGTCGTGGTCGCTGCCGTCTCCGATGCCGTCGCCTGTTGCTGACGCGACGTCGCGGCAATCTCGGTCACCGATGTCGTGACTTGGAGCGCCGATTTCTGCGCCTGTCCGACGAGGCCCGTCAGTTCGTCCGTCATCCGGTTGAAGCCCGACTCCAGGGCGCCGAATTCGTCTCGGCGCTCCAGATCGAGACGCTTGGTCAGATCGCCCGCGCGCATGACTTCCAGAATCTGCATGACGCTCGCAAGCGGCACGCTTATCGCGCGGAACAGCAACCAGCCGGCCAGCACAGCCACCGCCAGCGCCACCACCAGCGTGATGAGCATCGTGGCCTTGGCTGCCGTCACCGCTTCGCCGATGTTGTGCGTGGCGTCGTCGGCGTAGGTCTTGTTGGCATCGACGAGGCGCTGAATGGCCGCACGTCCGCGTCCCCATTCCGGGTAGAGCTGCTCCGTGAGCATGGCGCGCGCGGCGGGCATCTGACCGTCGGCGACGAGCTTGAGCACCTGCGTGCTGATGCGACTGTACTGGCTGCGTGTGCCGCGCACTTCGTCGTATTGCATCTTGTCGACCGGGCGATTGACTGTCTTGCCATAGTCCTTGAGCCAGCCATCGATGCGGGTATCGGCAGCGCGCAGGGCGTCGAGGTCGACGGCACGCGTGCGATCGTTGTCGTCGATGGCGACGACCTGCTGGAGCAACTGGTAGCTTTCGAACCACGCGCCACGAAGCATCGTGCTGTAGTAGAGGCCGGGCGCGGAATCGTCTTCCACACTGCGGGCCTCCGCTTCGATGGCGGACAGCCGCGTATAGGCAATGCCTGCCATCAGGGCCATCAAGGCAAGGATCAGGCCAAAACTGGCCAGAATGCGATGTCGGATCGACCAGTGTTTCACGCCGCGCTCCCGTTCGGGTTCATGCCCGGTGCCAAAGGGGGCGACGCGGGCCTTTTTGAGGTTACGCCGATTCTATTACAGCGGCCCGGCCGGGCAACGCCGGTCAGGCCGTGTATTTGGGTTTATTTCTGATTCGATGCGCATTCCCGGGCACAGAATGCGCCCGGGTGAACCACGATTCGGATGCCGGGTGACGGCACCGGCGGTCAGGGGATCAGCGGGTCAGTTCGCGCAGCGCGTCCGCCGTCATGGGGGCGAGCGCCAGCGGGGTGGCTGCGGACGTCAGAGCGCCGAGCGACGCCGCATTGTCCGGGCAGACGCTGCCGTCCGGCAGGTAGAGATTGTTCTCGAAGCCGATCCGGGCGTGGCCGCCCTGCAACACGGCGGCCAGTGCGCACTCGGCCTCGCGCGGACCAAAAGCGCACATCGCCCACGGCGTAGCGTGCACGTCTTCGCCCAACGCCTGCGCCCCCGTCTGCCAGGCGCCGAGAAACGGCAGCAGGTCGGACGGCGAGGACAACTGGCCTTTGCTGTAGCGGCCCAGCACGAACAACACCCAGTGACGACCCGTAGCAATCGCGCCGCTCGCGCGCAGACGCCAGTAATGCGCAACGTCTTCGGTGTCGTACAGGATGTATTGCGTGACGATGTTTTCCTGCCAGAGCCATGCGAAGAACGCTTCGGCCGCCGGCGCGTGCGCCGCATCGGGCAACACTTCACGCAGCGCCACGGAGATGGCCTCGGGACGCAGTGCCTGCACCGTCGCGATCTGCTGCTCGGGCGTGTAGATGCCGACGGCTTCGGTCGTCACCTGCAAGACGAGCGCGTTGCCGACGGCGCGACGCACGGCGGCGATCCCGGCCGTGTAGTCTGGCACTTCAAGGCTGTGCGTGCCGTCCGGCTTGCGCACGTGCAAGTGGATCATCGCAGCGCCCGCGTCCAGACATGCCTTGGCGCATGCGCCCAGTTCGTCCGGTGTCATCGGCAGTGCCGCGTGGTCGGCGTGCGTTCGACGCGCGCCGTTGGGAGCGACGGCCAGCGCGTAGGCCCGCGTCATGCCAGACCTCCGGCCTTCACACCGGTCACGTCAGCCACCGACAGCGCCAGACGCTCCACGATACGGTCGATGTCGTCCGGCTGGCAGATGAACGGCGGCGCGATCAACGCATGGTCGCCATGCACGCCATCGACCGTCCCGCCCATCGGATAGATCAACAGGCCGCGCGCCTTGGCAGCGGCCTTCAAACGGGCGTGCGTCCTGTCGGCCGTGGGCAGGGTCTGCTTCGTCGCCCGGTCCGCAACGAATTCGACACCGACGAACAGTCCGCGACCGCGCACATCGCCCACGTTCGGGTGATCGGCGAAGACCTCGCGCAAACGCGCGCGCAACTGCTCGCCGCGCGCCTTCACGTTCTCCAGCAGGTTCTCTTCGGAAATCGTGCGCTGCACGGCCAGCGCCGCCGCGCACGCCATCGCGTGTCCGAGGTAGGTGTGTCCATGCTGGAAGAAGCCCGAGCCGCCGACCACAGCGTCGAAAATCCTGTCGGTGCAGAGCATCGCGCCGATCGGTTGATACCCCGCGCCGAGACCTTTGGCGATGACCAGAATGTCGGGCGTCACACCGTCTTCCTCGCACGCGAACAGATGGCCGGTGCGGCCCATGCCGGACATGACTTCGTCGAGCAGCAGCAGCACGCCGTACTTGTCGCACACGGCACGGATACGCTTGAAATAGTCGCCGACCGGTGGCACCGCGCCAGCCGTCGCGCCGACCACCGTCTCCGCGACGAACGCGATCACCTTGTCGCCGCCGAGCTCCAGAATCTTCGCTTCGAGTTCGTCCGCCAGACGCTGCACATAGGCCGCATCGCTCTCGCCATCGACACGCTCGCGATAGGCAAAGCACGGCGAGACGTGATGCGCCGGCACCAGCAGCGGCAGGAACGGTTCGCGCCGCCACGCGTTGCCGCCGATGGCCAGCGCGCCAAGCGTATTGCCGTGATAGCTCTGACGACGCGCGATGAAGTACTGACGCTGCGGCTGACCGATCTCGACGAAATACTGACGCGCCAGCTTGAGCGCCGCTTCCACGCCCTCCGAGCCGCCACTCACGAAGTAGACATGATTTAGATCGCCGGGCGCGCTCGTCGCCAGCGTGTCGGCCAGATGCTCCGCGACTTCCGTCGTGAAGAACGACGTGTGAGCATAAGCCAGTTGCGCCGCCTGCTGCTGCATCGCCTCGATCACGCGGGGATGCCCATGACCCAGACAGGAGACCGCCGCGCCGCCGCAAGCATCGAGATAGTGCTTGCCATTGCTGTCGATCAACTCGATTCCCTTGCCGCCGACCGCGACGGGCAACGTCTGGCGCGGGTTGCGGTGAAACACGTGAGTCATGCCTGGACCTCTGACGAAAATTGGCTGCAAGACGGTAGTGAATGTCGTGTGGCGATGTCGCAGTGCACGACGGCCGGACAGCCGCCGTCGCCCCGGACGATGACGCTCAGTGTAGGCGTATCGCCCCCTCATTGCAACATATGTATCATTCATTTTTACGTCGCAACACTTTACGCAACACCCTTACCACACTCGCTGTTTCATCACAGGCCACAGTCGCGAGGGAAAGCCCGTGCGCACCGACGGCTTTTCATGCAACAATCGTTACATTCTTTCGTCGCCGTGTTGCCATCCCCCAATGACACAAGCCACAGCGCTGCCGCAGACGCTCGACCAACTGAACACACTGTTGCGCGAGCGCTACCCCCAACTCAGTCCGCAATTTCAGGCGGGCGCGCGTTTCCTGCTCGATCATCCGCAACGCGTGCCGATCAGTTCCATGCGCGCGATTGCTGCCGAAGCGGGCGTGCAACCGGCCACGTTCGTGCGCCTTGCGCAGCATCTCGGCTTCGACGGCTGGCACGGGCTTCGTGAACTGTTTCTGGAATCGATCCGGCTCGGGCCGCAGCCTTACGCGAGCCGTGCGCGGCAAGTGATTCGCGAGGGCGACGCCGCGCGCATGGTGCCGGAGATGTTTCGCGTGCAGCACAACAACCTCGACCTGACGGAAGCGGGGGCGAATGCGTCGCTGGGGGCGGCGGTCGATTTGCTTGCCAGCGCAGGTACCGTGCACGTGGCGGGCTTTCGCGCGTGCTTTCCCATCGCCTTCACGTTTCAGTACGTCTATCGTCTGTTCCGGCCGACGGTGCATCTGATTCGTGGCGAGGCGGGCACGCTGGAGATGGAATTGCGGGCGCTATCGGCGCGCGATGTGGTGGTCGTCATCAGCTTCGCACCGTATTCGAACGAGGCGCTGATCGTCGCCCGGGCGGCGCACGCGGCCGGCGCGCGCGTGCTCGCCCTCACGGACTCGACCGTCTCGCCGCTTGCCCTCGACGCCGACGTCACGGTGCTGTTCTCGCATGAAAGCCCGTCGTTCTTCCCGTCGATCACGGCAGGCATTGCCGTGGTGGAGACGCTCGTCGAAATGCTGCTCGCCCGCAAGGGGCGCGGCGCAGTGCGCGCACTGGAACTGGCCGAAGATCAGTTGCACGGCACCGGGGCTTACGTCAGCCCGACGGGAAGCCCCGCAGCGGGCGGCGGCATGCCGCGCGTCAAACCGGACGCCTGAGCGTTGCGGACGCGGCGCCCTCGCGGCGCAGCGATATCGCCAACGCCATACTCCCCGCGATCAACGCGGCAGTGAACAGGGCGAGCGCCACGGGCATGCCGAAGTGATCGGCGAGCCATCCGCTGGTCACGACAGGCACCGAGAAGCCGAAGTAGGCGAACAGGAAATACCCCGCTGCCGCGCGCGCCCGCAATGCCGGTGCGACCGCTGCATTGACCGCCGCCAGGCCGCCGAGATACGTGAATCCATAGCATGCCGAACTCGCGATGATCGCGCCGACGAGTAGTGCCGGCAGATTGACGTACACCACGCCCAGCGCCAGCACCACGAAGCCGAGCGGCACCAGTATCAGACCGGCGCGCACCGCCCGCACCGGCGCCATACCGCGCGCGGCCGGCTGAAACAGCAATCCTGTCGAGACGACGAAGAATGTGGCAAAACCGGCCCATGCCGCATGACCGTGCGCGGCCAGCGCCGACGGCACCACCCCGATGACAACCCCCACTGCCGCCCACGCCAGCAGAATCGCCACCCCCAACGGCACCGTGCCGGGGGCCAACACCGGCCAGCGCAGCCACGGCACGTTCGGGTGACGGGCAGGGGCGGGGAGCCCCGCCACCGCGAGCGCCGCGACGAACGCGAACGGCAGATACGCCCACAGACTCGCGGGCGGCAACATCGACGGCGCAACGATCAGGCATACCCCCGTCGCCAGCGCCCCCGTGCCGAAGCCGAGCGACGTCGCTGCGGCCACCAGCGCCGCGCCGCGCGTGGCGGCATCGTCCCGTTCGCCGTACAACTCAGTCATGTAGGCCGTGCCGCTGCCCGCGACCAGCCCCGTCGCCAGCCCATAACAGGCACGGGCGCCGCCCAGGGCGACGAGCGTCGGCCAGCGCAACGTCAGCCAGGTGCCCACGAGGCCCAGCAGCAACGCCGCCGCCAGCGGCAACTGGCGTCCCACACGATCCGACAGTCCCGCGAGAAACAGCAACGCGGGCACGAGTGCGCCCACGTAACACGCGAAGGCCAACGCCTGCGCACCCGCACCGTGGCCGCTCGCCGCCGCGTAATGCGGCACCAGCGGCGCTTGCAGATTGACGGCGAACGTCACGAGAAACAGTTGCAGCGCAAGCAGCGCGACGGGCCAGCGGGACGGATTCGACGACTGGCGATCCGGCGATGTCGTGGAGGCAGCGTGATGAGGCATGAGGTCAACCGAAGAGGTATCGAAGCGAGGGTGCGACCCGTTCAGCCGGGCGTGCGAATGAAATTGCGGACGGCCCAAACAGCGCAAACGGCACAGACGCGGGAGACGCCGGGGGAGATGAGGCCGAGCAGGCCGCACCGAAGCCAGTATTGCGGCCTCATCAATCCAGTGCAATTATTGAATTGTCCTGAAATCAATTTCCGTATCTCGCGCATCGCGTCTTTCAACACACCTTTGCCATGCCCGCGCCCGCCCGCTATCTCGATCACGTCGAGCGTCTCACCGAAGCCATCGCCACCGGCGATCTCGCCTCCGGCACGCGCCTGCCCCCGCAACGCGATTACGCCGACACGCACGGCCTCGCCACCTCCACCGTCACCCGCATTTACGCCGAACTCGCGCGGCGCGGTCTGGCGGTGGGCGAGGTCGGACGGGGCACCTTCGTGCGTTCACCGGCGGTGGGTGCCGCCGCCGCTTTCGCACAATGGGCACCGTCGCCGGGCGTGCTCAAAGGTGTCGATCTGGCGTTCAACTATCCCGTGCTGCCCGAGCAGGCCGAGGCGCTCCGGCAGGCGCTGCGCGAGATGGCATCCGGCGGAGATCTGAGCGCATGGCTCGCCCACACGCCGCACGACGGTCATCTGTCCGACCGTCGCGCCGCCGCGCAGTGGCTCTCGCGGCGCGACGGCGTCGCCGTCTCCCCCGATGCGCTGGTCGTCTGTGCGGGCGGCCAGCACGCGCTCGACGTGTTGCAGCTCGCGTTGTGCCGCGCGGGCGAACCGGTCGCCGTCGAAGCCCTGACGTACCCCGGCTGGAAAGCGCTGGCGGCCATGCGCGACGTGCCGCTCGTCGCGGTATCGATGACACCGGACGGTCTGGACCCGCTCGCGCTGGACAAGCTGTGCCGCTCGCATGCGGGACGCCTGCGCATCGTCTACACGATGCCGACACTGCACAACCCGCTCGGCGGCGTGATGCCGCTCGCACAACGCATGGCATTGGTGGAGGTCGCACGCCGTCACGACCTGCTCCTGATCGACGACAGCGCCTATGGCTTTCTCGTGGCAGATGCCCCGCCGCCGCTGCGCCTGCTCGCGCCCGAGCGCACCTTCGAGGTATGCAGTCTCTCCAAGCCCGCCGCGCCGGGGCTGCGCATCGCCTATCTCATCGCACCGGTCGAGTGGCGCGCCCGCGTGCATGCCGCGATGCGGGCCAGCGTCTGGAGTGCCGCGCCGTTCATGGCGCAGTTGGCGTCGCGCTGGCTGAACGACGGCACGCTCGACGACTGGATCGTACGCAAGCGAGCGCTGGCCGCACAACGTCAGACCATCGCCCTGCAATGCCTCACCGGGTTGGGGTCGGCGGGCTATGCCGGGGCGTTTCACAGGCTGCTACCGGTGCCGGCACCGATGCGCTGCGACGACGTCGTGGCGGCCCTTCAGACGCGAGGCGTCGCCGTGACGCCCGTCGATGCCTTCGCCGCGCCAGGGCAAACCGCGCCGTCGGCCATTCGCGTTGCCCTGGGCTCGCCGGACACCGACGCCACACTGCAAGCCGCGCTGATCCAGGTGGCCGATGTCGTCTCGGGGCGCCACCGCGCGTGATCGGTCCGGGCGATGTCTGCGAAATGCCTGCCGCGGGGCGTCGATGCCACCCGATGGCAGGCAGTAGCGCCATCCTGCTGAGATGACGCCGTCGTCAGATTCTTTTATGATCGACGTGCTCCCTGCGGCCGTGCCCGACGAACCGATCCAAGGCATCATCCGGCACGGCATCGCGCAGGCTTCGTCCCCGTCGACAATACCAAGGACTCCGAATGTCGCTTATCCGCTCCTCTCGCGCCCGCTCGCTGGTGCTCGGCACCGCGCTCGCCATTGGCGCCGGCGTGGCCGCGCCCGCGTTCGCCGCGTCGAACCTCTCCTTCATGAGCAACTCGCCGCTGGCCTACCTGCGCAAGGCGGACAACGAGTCGTTCGCCAAGGCCGCCCGCGTCGTGCTCGAAGAAAAGCAGGACAACGACACCACCGAGTGGACCAACCAGGGCACGCGCAACCCGGTTGCCATCGCCGCACAAATCACGCCGACCAACACCCAGAAAGACGGCGACAGGACGTGTCGCGATCTGGTCGTGCTGCTCACGGCCAAGGGTCAGGAAGTCACGCTCAAGCTGCCCGCGTGCAAGGCGAACGAGAAAGCCCGCTGGGAACTGCAAAAGCGCGGCACGCCGTAATTCAGGACGGCTCGCCGGTCTACGGCGACACGTCTGTCCAGACAAAAAACGCCGGCTCCGAGTTTTCGGGCCGGCGTTTTTCGTTGCCGTGTTCTGACACGACCGACGTGAAGTCAGGTCATGCCGTTCGCTTAAGCGGCGGCCGTCTTCTTGTGTCCTTCGACGTCCGGCAGGAGCACCGTCACGATCCCCAGCAGCGGCAGGAATGCGCACACGTGATAAACGAAGTCGATGCTCGTGGAGTCGGCCAACTGGCCGAGCACGGCGGCGCCCACGCCCCCCATCCCGAACGCGAAGCCGAAGAACAGCCCCGACACGGTGCCGACCTTGCCCGGCATCAGCTCCTGCGCGTAGACCAGAATCGCCGAGAACGCCGAGGCGAGAATCAGGCCGATGAGCACCGTCAGAATGCCGGTCCAGAACAGATTGGCGTACGGCAGCATCAGCGTGAACGGCGCCGCGCCGAGGATCGAGCCCCAGATCACATACTTGCGGCCGATCTTGTCGCCCAGCGGACCGCCGATCATCGTGCCGGCCGCCACGGCGAACAGGAAGACGAACAGATGCACCTGCGCGCTCTGCACCGACACGTGGAACTTGCTGATCAGATAGAACGTGAAGTAGCTGCTGATGCTCGCGAGGTAGAAGTACTTCGAGAAGATCAGCACCAGCAGAATGCCGATGGCAAACAGCACCTTGCCCTGCGACAGATGCACGGTGCCGCCCCGGCGCGCCGCCGGCTTGCCCTTGCTCGCTGCGCGTTGCACCGCGTACCAGCGGCTCACGTGATACAGCACGAAGATCGCGACGAGCGCCGCCACCGAGAACCACGCCACGCTGCCACGGCCGTTCGGCACGATGATCAGCGCTGCCAGTAACGGGCCGAGCGACGAGCCGACGTTACCGCCGACCTGGAAGAACGACTGCGCCATGCCGTGACGTCCGCCCGAGGCCATGCGCGCCACACGCGACGACTCCGGATGGAACACCGACGAGCCCATGCCCACGAGCGCGGCCGCCACGAGCAGCATGCCGAAGTTCGGCGCCACCGCCAGCAGCAACAGCCCCACGAGCGTGAAGCCCATGCCGACCGGCAGCGAGTAAGGCTTGGGGTGCTTGTCCGTGTACAGACCGACGAGCGGTTGCAGCAGCGACGCCGTGATCTGGTACGTCAACGTAATCAACCCCACCTGTCCGAAGCTCAGATGGAAGCCGGACTTGAGCAGCGGGTAGATGGCAAGGATCAACGACTGGATCATGTCGTTGAGCAAGTGGGAGAAGCTGATGGCAGACAGCACGCGAAACGCGGTGCCCTGCACGGCCGACGCGCTGGCGCCGGGGAGGGACGTGGCAGGTTGACTCGACATGGGATGGATGAATTGACGTCAAAGGCTTGGGAAAACGTGTGCTCTCCGGTCTACGCTGGTCTGCGCCGCTCAATGCCGGGCGCGTCGACCAATCTATGCAGGAAAGTTGGGATTGATCCCAATTTCTGCCGGAAAGTTAATGAGTGAAGTGTAGAGCATGCGTAAATCGCCGTTACGCCAAGTTTTGTCGCGATTACGCCATCCGAGTGCCACGCGAAATGCGGCATCAACGCCACGTTGCAGGGCGGCGGATGGCCGCCGGAAGGCCATCTCACGCATGCCTGGCGCGCGCCGTTCACGCACGTCTGCCGGGCGTTGTGCGGGTTTATCGGGGGTCGGACACCGTCAGGGATTCGTGTAGAGTCAAATGACGAGTTGTGCCGTGCAACACGCCGTGCATCGCAATGCACCGCAGTACACGTAGGGCCCCACTCCTCCCTTGGTTGGCAGCAAACATGATTCAACACTCCAGAGTCGTGCAGTGGCTGGTGACCGGACTTGTCGTGGCGGTCACGCTGGCTGTCGTCCTGTTTCTGGGCTGGCTGCGCATCTATCACATGTCGCAGTCGATCCTTCAGGAGGAAGCGGAGCGTCAGCGCGACGCCCTCGAACGCATCGTCTCCCAAGCCGAAAACACGTTGCGCGGCGCCACGCCCTGGGTAGGGCGCTCGTGCAGCGAGGTCAGCACGTCGCTTCAGGCCGCCGGCACCCTCAGTCCCTATTTCCGCTCCATCTGGCTCGTCTCGCGCGGGCAGCTCTATTGCTCGTCTGTCATTCGTACCGACGCCGCCCTGAATATGCCCCTGCCGGCGGATCTCGTGCCGATGCTCACCGGTACGCGAACGCTGCTCGTGGGCGGTTCGCCCTACGTGCGCGACACACCTGCGCTGGCGCTCTATGTGCCGACGTCCGCCACCGACGGCGTGCTCGGCTTTGTCGACGGCATCTATCTCACCGAGACGCTGCACAGCGTCAAGAACAGCGATCTGGCCTGGACGGCCATGACCGTGGGCAACGTCGCGCTCACCTCGGAAGGCCCGCACCTGGAATCGGCGGGGATTGCGACGCGCGGGGCGCAGGTCTCGCTGGTGTCCGAACACTTTACGACGTCGCTGGCGGGCAGCCCGTCGCTGATGCAATCGCTGGCAACGCAGCAAGTGCCCATCTTCCTGGCATTCGGCGGCATCGTGGCGTTCTTGCTGGGGATCCTGACGTTCCGCCATCTCGGTCCGGCGCAGTTCATGAAGCGGCAGATCGCGCACGGCATCAAGCGCAACGAATTCAAGGTGTATTACCAGCCGGTCATGGAGCTGGCCTCCGGGCGTTGCGCAGGCGCCGAAGCACTCATGCGCTGGCATCACCCCGTGGCCGGACTGGTGCGCCCGGACGCCTTCATCCCCATTGCCGAAGACAACGGCCTGATCGTCGAGCTCACACGTTCGCTATTGCGCCAGATTCGCAACGACGTCGCGAAGGGGGCGCTGCCGCAAGGCTTTCACATCGGCATCAATCTCGCCGAGCGGCACCTGCGCGACACCACCATCCTTCACGATATCGAGCGCTATTACGGCTCGCTGAACAACACGTATCCGATGGTCGCCGAAATCACCGAGCGGTATGTGATTCGCGACACGGCCGCCGCGCGCAACGTGATGGCCGAGCTTCAGCGGCGCGGCATCGAAACCGCACTGGACGACTTCGGCGCCGAGAACAATTCCATCGGGTATCTGAAGCGTTACGACTTCAACTATCTGAAGATCGACAAGGAATTCCTGCCCGTGACGGAAGACGACGTGGTCACGCGCAACATCTGCGACTCCATCATCCATCTGGCCGAGCGGCTGGACATGACGATCGTGGCGGAAGGGGTCGAGAACGAGATGCAAGCGAGTTACCTGCGTACCCGTAACGTCACTTATGCACAGGGGTATCTGTTCGCCCGTCCGATTGCGTTCGATGAACTGGTGCAATACGCGATCGCTCACGCAGGCACGGGACTCAGGGCGGTGAAGCACGGTTCGGCGACAAAGGCGACGTCGCCCGTCACGCCGCTTACGCCACGTAAGGCAGGCTAGAGAAATGCAGGGAATGCAGACACGACGAAAGCGCCAGACCCGTGAAAACACCGGCCCGGCGCTTTGTCCGGCGATACCACAGTCGGATCAGAAGACTAACTGCGGCATGTTGCTGCGTGGCGCGGGCGCAGCAGCCGCCCGTGTGCTGTCTCGCATTTCGGCGCGCAGCAGCCACAATCGCTGCGCGACGAAACTTCTGAAGCGCATTTCACCCGCGGAGAAAGAGATTTGCATCTGATGTCGCTTGCCGTTCGGCAGCGTGCGAACCAGACGATAGTATCGAGCCCCGTCAACCGTTTCCTTGATATTCCTGACGCGCATCATTTCACCCCGTTTCTGTTGTGTCAGGTGAGTGGGCACTTCGGTAAACGTCGCATTCCCGGTCATCCCGCGTCAGGCCTGAATACTTCGGCGCCTGAAGCAATACGAACCGGCATTGGGGGGGCATGCGGCAAATTCAATGTAGAGGAGAAACGTCCCCCATTCGTCCCCCAAACGGACGTTCGAAGCGCGCTTCGTTGGTGCGCCGCAACAGTTCCCCGGCCAGCCGTCGTTCCGACTGGTTCGCCCACCCTCTACAATGCGGCCACCTGCTGTGTTTGATCGAAAAAATCATTATGGTTTCCGAACCGTCTTCAACACCGGATAATTTTTTGCGCAACGAGACGAGCGACGCCCTGCAAGTCAGCGGATCGCTGTGGCTGCATCGCGGTGCATCGTCGCTTGGCGGACAAGCCCGGATCGCGTTGCTCGAACACATTGCCTCGCATGGGTCGATCACCGCTGCCGCAAAGGCCGCCGGTATGAGTTACAAGGCCGCATGGGATGCCGTGGACGCCATGAACCAGCTCGCGGGCGAGCCGCTGGTCGCGCGCAGCACCGGCGGACGCGGCGGTGGCGGCACGCGCCTCACCGCGCGCGGCGCGAAGCTGGTGGCCGCGTTTCGGGCCGTGGAAGCCGCCCAGCAGCAGTTTCTCGCGCGGGTAGCCAACGATCTGGAGCATTTCGACGAGCAGTGGCCGGTCATCGCACGGCTCGGGCTTCAGACCAGTGCGCGCAACCAATTGCACGGAACGATCACCGGGATCCGGCGCTGCGGTGTGAACGACGAAGTCACGCTGACACTGCCCGGCGGCGAAGCGATTACCGCATCGCTCACGCACCACAGCGCCCAATCGCTCGGGCTGGCGACGGGCGGACAGGCGTTCGCCCTCATCAAGGCGCCCTGGATCGAGGTCGCACGCGGGGCCGACCTCGCCGGGCTGCCGACGGCCAATCGTCTGTCCGGGACGGTAGACGCCATTGCCGACGACGCGGGGCAGGCCGAAGTGATACTCGCGCTGCCCGGCGGCACCCGGCTCGCCGCCGTCATGCCGCAGGAGACGCTCACCGCGCGGGGCCTGACGGTCGGTGTCGGCGCAACCGCCGCGTTCGCCGCCGTCAGCGTCATCATCGGCGTGATGGCCTGAAACCCATCGGAAGATCGCCCGACGCCGTGTCGCGTCAGGCTCACAACGTCATGGCGTTCAATTTCGAGCGTCACATCGAAGGGTTGCCGTTTCGCGACGGCGCGGGCGGTGTCACGTTGTACCCGCCTGCCGGCAATCTGCTCGTGAGCGACGGTGAAACCATGCGCAAGCTCGCGCTTCAGGGCGTTGGCGTGGCGCGCCATTCGCGTTATCACGTCGACGCCGATCTGCGCGACGGCCGCCTCGTCACCGTGCTCGAAGACTACGACCCCGGCGATCTCGAGCCGGTACACGCGGTCTATGTCGGACAGGGCGGTCACTTGCCCGCGCGCGTTCGCGCGTTTCTCGATTTCCTCGTGGACAACGTGCACCTGTCCTGTTGAGACATCGCCGCCGTTGGTCGACACCAACCAGCGGCGGGACACTCAGGCGGGCTTACGCTCGCGATGCGACCAGACGAAGAGCGGCCAGGCCAGCGCGGCGCAGATCAGACCACCCGCCCAGACGAGCCCCCAGCCGCCAATCGAGAGCAGCACCGGAATCGATAGCGGCGTGAGGAACATCGTCATGAAGACGCCCGTGTTGCCGATGCCCAGCGCCGTCCCGGCACGGGATGCGCCGGCCAGCGTCGCCAGCTCCGTGAAGGCCACGCCATGCCACGCCGACGCCACCACGCCGCCCGCAATCAGCAGCGCGATCATCAACGGCGTGCCGTGGGCCAGCCAGTCCGGACGCATCGAAAGCAGCGCCACGAGCAACCCCAGCATCGCGAACACGACGCCCACGGCCACCGTACACGCACGCAGATAGGCGGGACGATTGCGACGCTTATCGGTGAAGCGTCCGCTCCATACGCGAGTGATCGCGGCGCCCGTCTGCACCGCCCCGAGCGTGAGCGAGATGGTCAGCACGTTCACGTGGGCAAAGTCATGGAGAAACACCGTCCCGAACGTCACCACGGCGACCTGCGGCATGCACAGCACGGCCATGCCCAGCGCAGTGCTCAGCAGACGGGCGTCGCGCAGGGGCGAGTAGTTGGCGGCGCGATATGTGCCTGACGCGCCCGCTGCGGTGCCGACGGCTCGCGCCGTCTCATGCGGCTCCTCCGGCGGTTCGAGCAACCACAGCCATGCCATTCCCGCCGCCGCAACGCAGGCCACGGCAAGCCCGACGAACACCGCGCCGAAGCCAAAGTGCAACGCGGTGCCCGGCAGGATCAGCGCGCCGATGCCGCTCCCCATGGGCACGGCGCACTGCCGCACGCTCATCGCCAGTCCGCGCTCACTGTCGTGGAACCAGCGCATGACGGCGCGCCCGCTCGACCCGTTCACGCTGCCGCCGAGCACCCCGATGGCCAGCATGCCGACCGCGAGCGTCGGCATCGACGGGATGAAATGCGCCGTCGGCACCCCCCACAGGCCGAGTCCCAGCAGCGCCGCCGCCGTCACCAGCAATCCGACGAGCAATACCCGCCGGTCGCCCCAGCGGTCGGTCAGCATGCCCCACGGCAGTTCTGAGACGGCGATCCCGAGGCCGATCATGCCCAGCACGAGGCCGAGATCACCGGTCGCCAGCGCGTAATCGCTTCGCATCTGCACGGCGGTGGCGGGAATGCCACCCATGGCGGCCGCGAAACTGCCATTGGCCGCGACGCCCACGCCGAGCACCTTCCAGCGATGGTTACGTCCGAGGCCCTGGCTGACGTGCGGAGGGTGAGGGGTAGCTTCCGGGGCCGCAGCCGCGGGACGGTGGTTCGCCGCTGCGTTGGCCGACGCGGCGGGCGCAGTACATAGACGTTCGTTCATGTGTGACACGATGCGCGGCGGTGAAGTCGCGACTCAGGAGGAGGAAGTCAGCGGCATCCCCCCTCACACCTATGCATGGGATCGGGACGCCATGCTCCGCATCGTACGGAGGTACAATTCATCGGAAAAGCGGGAAAATTCGATGACTTATATCGTGTTTTCCGGATTAACTCAGAAGGGCACGGATCGCCACGCTTCGTCCCTCGGCCGGCGCACGATCCGTTGAGGATGACACCGCCCGCGGGGTCGTCCCCGATGTCATGTCCGGCACCGCTTGTCCCGGCGTCCCGCCTGAGCGTCGATGCCCTATTTCCAGAGAGCCGCCATGAATGCCCGCGCCTTCGATCTGACACAGTTACGCACGTTTATCGCCATTCACGATGCCGGCAGCATTTCAGCGGCGGCAGAGCAGGTCTACCTGTCCCAGTCGACCGTGAGCGAGCAACTCAAGAAGCTTGAGGAACGGGCCGGGCAACCGTTGCTGGTGCGTTCGCGCAAGGGCATGCGTCCGACCCCTGCGGGCACGCGGCTGGTCGGCTATGCGCGTCAGATCGCGGCGCTGTCCGAAGCGGCGTTCGAAGACCTTCAGGGTGTGTTGCTCGACGGCGAATTGCGCATCGCCATCACCGACTACTACCGTCCGCACGACGTTGGCCGCGTGCTCAAGCGCTTCACGAATCTCTACCCACGTTTGCGGCTCCACGTCAGCGCGATGCAAAGCTCGCAGATCGAGCGCACCGCGCTGACCGGGGAGCATTTCGACGTGGGGCTGGCGTTGCGTCTGCTCAATGAGGATGTGAGTCAGGGTGACGACGTCACGGGCGACGCGGCAACGCCGGGCACATCGGCCACGCTGGTGCGGCGCGAGCGTCTCGTGTGGGCCATGTCGTCGACACTGGCCCAGCCGGTCGACGCGCCGCTTCCGCTGGTGACGCTGCCGCGCCCCTGTGCGCTGCAAACGCTCGTCGTCAACGTGCTGGAGCGGCACAAGGTAGCATATCGCGTTTCGCACTCGGCGGCGGGCGTGGCCGGCATGCAGTTGGCGCTCGGCGCGGGTCTGGGCATCTCATGCCTGAACGAATCGGCACTCACGCCGGACCTGATCGTGTGCCCGCCGTCGCTCGGCCTGCCGCCGTTGCCGCGCGCGGAATTCCACCTGCTGCCGGGGCGCGCCGACGAAACCGACCTGATCCGACATGCGCGCAACGCGCTGCTGCGGCTCTTCGCGTGATACCTTTGCCGCTGATCTCATCCCCCATTTCATCCCCCTTTTTAAGTCCGCTAATTGCGGGTGCCGTCATGCCGGAAGCCACACCTAATCAACCGATTCGTCTGAATTTCAACACCCGCCGCGCGCTGCTGTTCGCGCTGACGGCCGAGCGCTTGTCAGCGTTCTACGAGCATGGGCAATGGATGACTGACAAGCAGGGGGCCACGCTGGCGCAGATGTGGCTGTCGCGCTCGAAGCTGCAACTGCCGCTCGACGAGCGGCGTCTGCTTTCGTCGCTGAGCGACGACTTCGCGCGCGAACTGGCCGGTACGCTTTCGCGGGAAGCCGGCCTGTACACCGCACATGAAATGACGGAATCGCTCGACGCGGACTATGCCTACGCGTCGGTCGTGGCGCAGGATCTGCTGGAGGATTGCACGCGACGCCTCGTCGAGGCGGGCATCACCGAGTAAAACGACACGGATGGATGCGCCGCGCGGACGCATCACAACGCGGCGGCGCGCGCGTCTTGGAAATCGACGCGCATTGCCTGCGGTTGCTACGTCTGGAAGGATCAGGCGGCGGTGCCGCGCTCTTGCACGAGCACCCACGGCGCCACGACGACGGCCCACAATTCCGGCGTACGCGCGGCGAAATCGGCGGCTTGTTCGGCTTGCATGCGCTGCACCATGCCGGACGTCAGCCATTGCGTGACGGTTGTCTTGTCGTCATTGGCGACGGCTTCGGCGACCGAGACCAGATCGACGCCGGGCGAGACGAACAGCAGGACACCGCGCGCGAAGAACGATTCCAGATCCTTCCAGTCGATCTTGGCGGTTTCGCCGAGCAGGCGCAGGTAGACCTCGCTGGCCTGTGCGGTTTGATCGGTGTTGGCGGGCGTGGCGGAATCGGTGGGTTTGGAAGAATCCATGACGGCGGGCTTCGGGACGAAACAAAAACCCGCATTGTAATGCGCCCCCGGCGAGCGCGACGGTGGTAGCATCGGAACCCCGCGTGTGGGCCGATGTCGCAGTGACATGGCACGGCCGCCGCGAGGTGGCTAACGTTTTACCGAGGAACCGCATGTCCAAACAAAAAACCGACCCCAAGCTGGAACAGGCCCTGACGCGCGGCGATCTCGCCATGCGCCAGATCAACTCCGCCCGAGCGACAGCGCTGCTGCGTGCACTTGGCGAGATGATCGTGGCGGCGTCGGCGACGATCGGCGTCGAGGCGGTGGTAGACGTGCCGAACGGCGACAAGGTCTACGATCCGGAAGACGGCGTGTGGCCGCAGGCGCTCGTGCTGTCGTTCGACGGCCCCATCGAAGACGCAGACGAAGAAGAGTTGCGCACCGTGCAACTGATCGCAGACAAACATCCCGAGACGTTCCAGGTCGTGTGGCATCGTGCCGACGGCAAGATGGGCCGCCACGAAGCGCGTCCGCTCGCGATGGTCGCCTTCCTGACCGACGTCGAAGTGCCCTGGCTCGACGACGACGCCTGATCGCACGACACCGGTGACGTCCCCTTAACGCAGGGCGGCATGATAGCCGCACCTCGCGTCACGGACGCGTGCCCGGACAAACCAAAACCGCCGCCCGAGGTTCACCCCCGGGCGGCGGTTTTCGTTTGTTGCCGGACAGCGGTCAGGAGTCCGATGGCGATGCATGCCGCACCGACTGCGCCCGCGTAGGTAAGCTCATCCCCAAAGAGAAGAAAGCCGAACACGGTGGCGAACAGCGGATCGCTTGTCTCGATAATCTGCACTTTGCTGGCTTGCCCGCACTCGACTGCACGCGTCGTGAAGTAAAAGCCGCCGATCGTCGGCAGCAGAACAAGCGCACCGAGTGTCGCCCACTGCATGCCGTCCGGCATCGTGAAGCCCTCCTGAATCAGCGGCAGAAGCAGGAACACGCTTCCAAACCCAAATAGCCACACCAATTGCGGCAGGCCCGCACCGGTACGAAACCATTTCGAAAAGAAGATGAACAGGGCGTAGCCGCAGCCACCGACCAGTGCCAGTCCGATGCCGGACGCCGTACCATTAACATCGCTCTCGGAAAAACTCATGACGCCAACACCGGCAACGATCGCTGCGAACGCAACGATCTTTCGACGGGTGAGTCGCTCGCCGAGATAACGTCCGGCAAGTACGACGGTTGCGCCGCCAGCGGCATAGGTCAGGAAAGAGACGAGCGGAATCGACGCCTGGGAAAACGCCTTCGTCTCGAAGAAATAAAGACAAAAGATCCCGAGAAACGCGAGGCATGCAAGCTGCGGCCAACGCGACGCGAGCCTGACGGTGCGGGTGCGATGTTCAGGTCGGCAAGCGCAATACGCCGACACCAGCACGAACGCGCCGAAGCACTTCCAGAATGCCACCGACGCCGTCGTCGCCCCCTGTTCGAACGCCGTTCGCGTGAGTACGCCGATCGTCCCGTTGAGAACGGCGGCCGTCAACGCGAAAACCTCGCATCCGAAGCCCTTTGCATCCGAGGCGAACCACTTTGTAGACGAATGTTTGAGTCCTGCCATCATCAGGCTCTCCTCGCTTCGCCGACAAAACTTACAAAGGTCACCCGGCCGGGTCGGTCAGAGGAAAAAATACCGCCCCATTGGTCATCCCACTCGGCAAACGCCCCGTCCATTCGAAGAATCTCAGTCGCAGTAGCCAAGTTCCAATGAGGAATGCCTGGCAGCAAATGGTGAGTGAGGTGAAGCGAATCGCCATGCATGCCGATAAACAGGCATTCCAGCCACCCGGCATATCGATTTCGTGCGCTGAAACGCCATTTGCTACCAGCGTCCATGAACGGGTAGTGCTCTGACAATTCGCTAAGCCACCCAATTACCGGAAACACTACTAGTAACGGGAGCCACCAAAACAAGACGAGGATCCCGAGACTGTCAAACAGGAAACAAAGGGTTATGAGCGCGGCATGAAAGCTCAGAAGGCACCATGATTCGACCTTGAGGTCGCCCCTTCGAGGCGAAATCGACAGGCGGTTAAGAATTAAGGATCTGGCATAGCGCAGAGTCCAATGACCGCAAAGTGAGCCTAAAACGAATTTTCGGAAGAAGTCACGGCCTTGAGGTATCTCATACACGCCCGCATTCTTCATTTCTCTGAGATCGGGGTCGCGACGGGGGTCTCCCAGACACGGATGATGCTCACGCACATGAGACTGATGGTATGCCGACAGGGATTGTAGGATCGGCCATCCGCAGAGCACCCTGCTCAGACTGCTGTTTAACGACTTCGTTTTGAATAATGTTCGATGCGCCGCGTCGTGAAATAGACTGGCCAATGCACGCTGTCTGGCGCCAATAATCAGTAGTGACAATGGGTACAGCAGCGGGTGCACGCAAAGCGTTAGCGCACAAGCCATGCCTATCCACAAGTAATCGACAACAATCGAAAATAAACCACGCAGATTGCTTCTCTTATACAGCGGCCGGAGGGCGCTCTTTTGCTCGCCGGTAAGCCTAAGGTTTGTGTACTTCTGAGCCAAAATTCCCCCTTTGTATGTACCGATCACGACCGAGTCATACTCGCCCGCTTCATCGACAGTCATTGCGCTCCGGGGGGAGAGCGCATCAGAACATGAGTGGGAATTTTGCCAGCAGGACACTACCTCGCTAACGAAAGTTGGCGCAAAAACTCAGATTTTCAGAATTTACGGATGCTCCAGCACCCCGGAGCCATCCGTCACACACAACGCCACACCAAGACAACTTAAATCGATGCCAACGCGAACGTGCTACCTGTCGCGATCTTGTCGACGGCGCCGCCTTGCTTGAAGTGCAGGGCGTCGAACTCGCCGAGTACCGTGGCGCTATCGCCATGCACGTGTAACGCCACGCCCTCGGGAATCGCGACGACACCTTCGTCCGGATTGATCGCCAGATACTCCGCCAGACGCTCCTCGCGCGACTCGCCGTTGTGACCCGCCGGCTTGCCGCTGATGAAGTGCGGGTTCACCTGAAACGGCACCACGCCCAAGGCCTTGAGCGTCGGCGGCTCGACGATCGGCATGTCGTTGGTCGTGCGGATGGTCGGGCACACGACGTTCGCCCCGGCACTCCAGCCCACATACGGCATGCCCGCGTTCAAACGCTCACGTAGCAATCCCACTATGCCCGCGTTGTACATGCGATCGAGCAGCACGAACGTATTGCCGCCGCCAATCACCACGGCTTCCGCCTGCTCGACGGCCGCACGCGCGTCCTGGTAGCGATGGATGGACTCCAGCTCGTAGCCGAATCGCTCGAAGGACGGCTTCACACGCGACTCATACTCGTCGAAGCTAAAGGTGATGCCGCCCGCATAGGGCACGAACAGCACGCGCCTCGCGCGGCCCTTGAGCACCGCATTCACCTGATCCTCGGCATGTTCCAGATAGGCCGATTGACCCTTGCGGGAACTGCTCATCATCAAGATCTGTTTCACGACGCTTGCCTCCTTGGGCGGATGGTCTTGGGGGGAGTGCGCACTCGGCGAAAACATCGAGTGTACCCGGAGCAGAAACGGACAAAATGCCCCCGCCTACGCCGCTCCCCACATCCTCATTCGATCGCCCCCATTTCTCATAAAGTGAAACGTCATACCGAATGCTGCAACTGCACACGAAAAATTGACGACCGGGCGCAAAGCCTCGCCGCGTCGATGTCATACGCAAACCCTTATGCCACCTATAAGCTGCGGTGGTGCCGGGACTCGAAATACCGGGTTTCCGAGTGACCGGAGAAGGATTACACTCAGACTCTTATATAAGACTGCCCCTTAACGTCTGTCCTCCTGACGATCGGTCCGTCGCGAAATACGGCGGACACCCGGCAAGAAGGCGGACGGAGTCGCGTCAACCTGGTTTTCAAACTCGAGTACAGCATCATGACTTCCACTTCCCAGCGTGGCGGCCTGACGGTCGCAGACAATCTGATCGCGTTCATCGAAAAGGAAGCCCTGCCGGGCACCGGCGTCGATGTCGACGCGTTCTGGAAAGGCTTCGACGCCATCGTCCACGATCTCGCCCCGAAGAACCGCGCCCTGCTCGCCGAGCGTGACCGTCTGCAAGGCGAACTCGACAACTGGCACCGCGCCAACCCGGGCCCGATTGCCGATGCTGCCGCCTACCGCGCCTTCCTCGAAAAGATCGGCTACCTCCTGCCCGCACCGGCCAGCGTGAAGGCCACCACGGCAGACGTCGATTACGAAATCGCCGAACAGGCCGGCCCGCAGCTGGTCGTGCCCCTGTCGAACGCCCGCTATGCCCTGAACGCCGCCAACGCGCGCTGGGGCAGCCTGTACGACGCCCTCTACGGCACCGACGCGATCCCCGAGACCGGCGGCGCAGAGAAGGGCACCGGCTACAACCCGAAGCGCGGCGAACTCGTGATCGCGTTCGCGCGTGGGTTCCTTGATCAGGCCGCACCGCTGGCAGAAGGCTCGCATAAGGACGCCACCGGCTACAGCGTCGAGAACGGCAAGCTCGTCGTCACGACGTCCAGCGGCAAGACGGGTCTCGCCACGCCGGCGCTGTTCGTCGGCTTCCAGGGCGACGCCGCTGCACCCACGGCCGTGCTGCTCAAGCACAACGGCCTGCATTTCGAAATTCAGTTCGACGCCAGCCATCCGATCGGCAAGACCGACGCCGCCCATATCAAGGATGTGCTCGTCGAAGCCGCCGTCACGACCATCATCGACTGCGAAGACTCGGTCGCGGCCGTCGACGCCGACGACAAGGTCGAGCTGTACCGCAACTGGCTGGGCCTGATGCAAGGCACGCTGACGGAAGAAGTCGCCAAGGGCGGCAAGACCTTCACGCGCCGCCTGAACGCCGATCGCGAATACACCGGCGCCGACGGCAAGCCCGTGAAGCTGCATGGCCGCTCGCTGCTGTTCATTCGCAACGTCGGTCACCTGATGACCAACCCGGCGATCACCGACCGCGAAGGCCGCGAGATTCCGGAAGGCATTCTCGATGGCGTGGTCACGGTGCTCGCCTCGCTGCACGACCGCAAGCATCGTCTGAATTCGCGCACGGGCTCGATCTACATCGTCAAGCCGAAGATGCACGGCCCGGCCGAAGTGGCCTTCGCCGACGAACTGTTCGGCCGTATCGAAGACCTGTACGCCCTGCCGCGCAACACGCTCAAGATGGGCATCATGGACGAGGAACGCCGCACCAGCGTCAACCTCTCGGCCTGTATCGCAGCGGCCGCCGCGCGCGTGGCGTTCATCAACACGGGCTTCCTCGACCGCACGGGCGACGAAATGCACACCGCGATGGAAGCCGGTCCGATGATGCGCAAGGGCGACATGAAGTCCTCCGCCTGGATCACGGCTTACGAGAAGAGCAACGTGCTCGTGGGTCTCGCCGCGGGCCTGCGTGGCCGCGCGCAGATCGGCAAGGGCATGTGGGCCATGCCGGACCTGATGCACGCGATGCTGGAACAAAAGATCGCGCATCCGAAGGCTGGCGCGAACACCGCATGGGTGCCGTCGCCGACCGCCGCCACGCTGCACGCGCTGCACTATCACGTTGTCGACGTGCAGGCCGTTCAGCAGGAACTCGAAAAGATCGATTACGCGAAGGAGCGCGATGCGCTGCTCGCCGGTCTGCTGACGGTGCCGGTCGTGGCGAAGGCCGAATGGAGCGCCGACGATATCCGCAAGGAAATCGAAAACAACGCGCAGGGCATTCTGGGTTACGTCGTGCGCTGGATCGATCAGGGCGTGGGCTGCTCGAAGGTGCCGGACATCAACGACATCGGCCTGATGGAAGACCGCGCCACGCTGCGTATTTCGAGCCAGCATCTGGCGAACTGGCTGCGCCACGGCGTGATCACGCGCGAACAGGTCGAAGAGACGATGAAGCGCATGGCCGCCGTGGTCGACAAGCAGAACGCCGGTGACAAGCATTACGTGCCGATGGCGCCGAACTTCGAGACCTCGCTGGCATTCAAGGCCGCCAGCGCACTGGTGTTCGAAGGGCTGACGCAACCGAATGGCTACACCGAACCGCTGCTGCATAAGTACCGTCTGGAACTGAAGGCGAAGCAACGCGGTTGATGGACGAAGCCGATCCCGCCATGCAGCACGGCAGGATCGGCGCATGGAACACGGCGCCCGGCGGCTCTCCACCGCCGGGCGTTTTTTATCGGCCGTCAATCACCTCGAACCCCTGCTGCCGCATGGTATCGACCGTGCGCTCGTAGAATCTGCGTTCGTCGGCGTCCGCCGGCGGGTGATCTTTGAAGATTTTGACCTCATACCCGGCATTCTTGACGTCGCCCGCCAGAAGGGAGACCCCCGAGTCCGCACCGAAACACAACAGGCTGCCTCCGCAGCCACCGGGGCGATTGGCGATCTCCAGCGCGTAGAGAAAGAGGTTTTTGCCCGACTGCGGCATGACCAGCTTGCGCGCGTATTTGTCGCGGCTCCATTCGCCGTCCCTCGTATCGACCACAAAGGTGTGATGACACGGTGAGTTGAACTCATCGTCTTCCGCAACGATACATCCCGTGCTCATCCCGAGATCTCTGGCGATGTCGTAGACCACGCCGATATTCTCGGTGGTCCCCCGGCTGACAACGACGATCTGCTGCCCATGCTGGCTATCGCGCTGCGCTTCCAACTCCCGTCGCATCGACTGCTTCAATCCTTGAGTATCTGCGTACGAGTTCCAGTGAAAGCCCTGAACGACAATGAGATGCGTACCGCAGAGCATGCGAATGAATTCGCGTTCGTAATCAGCGTCGGTTTTCCGACCCGCTGGCGCCGGTGCCGACAACGTCAAAGGCGGCGATACCGTTTGTTGACCGATGGGATCCATAAGGCGACTCCTTTCAAGAGTTACGAAGGTCATCCAGAAGGCAGCCCGACACGACAGGTGTCAGTTGACGAGACCGCCCGGTGCGCGAAGGCGTTGGACAAGAGCGATCACGGTCATCGCGCGGGCCCAGTGTGAGCGCGTACGCATTGCAAGGCCTTTCAATAATGGCTCCGCGCCGTGCCCGTATTCGCCCAACGCCTGGGGACGAAAGCGATCGGCGATCGATGGTCGGCGAGCCGAACGCGTCTCGTCGGGACTTATCACCGCTCGCCTGACGGGGTAACCTGTCAGGCGTCTTCGTTTTTGTGAGGAGCCGGCTGCGCATGGATGCCATCGATCCCGCCATCGCCCTGCAACGCGCCGAACGGCGCGCACTCTCGTTGCTTCTCGTCGCGCTGGCGATCTTCATCGCCACGCTCTTCATGCCGGTGCACTTCCTCACCGGATGGATTCGCGCGGCGGCCGAAGCGGCCATGGTCGGCGGGCTCGCGGACTGGTTCGCCGTCGAAGCGCTGTTCCGGCGCATTCCGATCCCCGGCCTCTCGCGGCACACGAACATCCTCATTCGCAAGAAAGACGCCCTAGGTGATGGCCTCGCCCGCTTCGTGCGCGAGAAGTTTCTCGATACGCCGTCGGTGGTGCGTCTCATCGAACAGCAGAATCCGGCGGACGCCCTCACGCGCTGGCTCGGGTCGTACGAGAACACGCGTCAGTTGAGCGCCGTGCTCGTGAAGGTCACGAGCGGTGTGCTCGACGTGATGGACGAGCGCAACGTGCAGGCCTTCATTCGCCGCGCACTCGACACAATGATCGACCGGCTCGATCTGTCGCAGTCCGCCGCAGCGATTCTTGACACGCTCACGCGCGATGGACGCCATCAGGCCCTGCTCGACGAGACGCTCGACTATCTCGTCGAGTTGCTCAACGAGCCACAGACGCGCGAGTTCATCTCGGCGCGCATCGTCGAATGGCTCAAGGCCGATCATCCGAAGAAGGAAAAGGTGTTGCCCTCGGAATGGATCGGCAACAAGGGCTCCGACATGATCTCGGCGGCAGTCACGCGCCTGCTCGCGCAGATGGAGGCGGACGAGTCGCACCAGTTGCGTCAGGCCTTCGATCGCGCGGTGGCGGGGCTGATCGAGCGACTGAAGCACGATGCCGAATTTCAGGCGAAGCTCGACGGCTTCAAGACGCAGTTGAAAGGCGACACCGCGCTGAACGCCTACGTGGGCGGCCTGTGGAACGAATGGCGCAGTTGGGTGAAGCGGGATCTGGCACGCGACGACTCGGTGATCGGCGCGAAGATCACGGGCGCGGCGGCGTGGATCGGGCAGGAACTCGCACGCAGCGAGTCGTTACGAAAGGCGCTCGATGCGCAACTCCGGGATGCGGCCGAGCGCATGGCCCCGGGTTTCGCCGACTTCGTGACGGAACACATCCGCGCAACGGTGCATGGCTGGAACGCGGAACATCTGTCACGGCAGATTCGACTCAGCGTGGGACAGGACCTGCAATACATCCGCATCAACGGCACGCTCGTGGGCGGGTTGATCGGCGCCGTGCTTTATTTGGTGGCGCAGGCGCCGGTGTTGCTTGCGCGCGCCGGTTAGCAATAGCGGCGCCCGCTGTCTTCTGCACGCCATGGCCACACAGGCGCCGTACAGCCACGTTCCCTTAACTCATCTTTCGCCATTTGTTCCTGGCGCCGTCCCCAAGAAAATCGCCGATCTTTCCCAACCAGCGAGCGTCGTTCTGAGGAAAGTGGGACGTGATGTCAGGCGCCGTGTCGTAGAAGCATTTCGGATCTGTCGAGGTGTGCTCGCCCTGATATCCGTTGACATGCGCATGCGCCATCGTCTGGATATGCGTGTACTGCAAGAATTGCTCCACCAACGCGTCTCGTTTGTCCGGCGCCATGAATTTCGTCTCGACGAACACGGAATGATCGCCATGCCACGCCTCGGCAACGGAAGTCATGGCATCTCCACCCCCCGTATGACAGCAGCGCCCCCGAACTGGGGTGCAATGCCTGCATCGTGCCAAATACGTCGCGCTTACCTTCCGGCGTTTGCGTCGGCGCGCCAGCCTCCGCGCTCGCTATGACAATCTCCTGATCCCAGCATGGTGTTTGCGGCCGAGGATCGGCACTCTCATAGACCGCTAGCGTTCCGATGCCCAGCTCCCTTGCGACCCTGAGCGCCTCGCGGCCGATGCCGTCGCCGGTCGGATTCGCCGCGATCGTGAAAGTCCCGCGCTGGTCCCGGAGTCTTAAAAAATCGTCACGCATGGTATGGATCAGATTCCATCGAGTGTATCCATGGGCCTGCGGCCATTCACCCACGACCGCCACGGAAGGTCCGAACAAAAGAACGTCCAGCAACCGATCATTCAATTCGCTATCCGTTCGGACGATATCCGCCGACGAAGGAGCGGCCTCGGACCTCACGCTCGCGGTGTAGCTGACTTGACCAATTTCCATTGAAGTTCTCCTGACGGGATGGGGAGGAGGGAAGCGATATTCCAGCGCTTTCAACATGAGAAATCGACATGCCGCCCCCGCTAGATAGGCGACGCGTTTCATCGTGCGTGACGGTACAAACATAGGAAATGATTCGGCTGGCGCTTTGCAGAATTCGCTCATGCAACGCTCGCTGGCAAAGGTGAGTGCCAAGCGGGGCAAGACGGTGCTCCCCGTGTTCGCTCATGTCACACCGGCCGGCTCAGCCCACTGTCGGCCACACGCAACGCTCAAGACATCACCCTGCATTGGGGCATCCCCCCAGTCTCCATGCGGCCTGCGCGCTTATATCGATTCAATTTATCGATATATAAAAAATCAAAATTATATTTATACAAGCCCCTTCCCTATAGTTCGGTCCGAACCGCGCCAACTCTCGCAAGCGCGCGGACAGACCTTAGAGAAAGCCACACCTCATGAAGACCACGATTCTGGCCCGTCTGGGCCTTGCCGGCTTTGCCGCAGCAATGGGACTCGGCGCGAGCGCCGCACACGCACAGAGCAACGTCACGATTTACGGCCTGATCTCGGGCGGCGTGGGTTACGTGAGTAATCAGGGCGGCAGCAAGACGTGGCAGGCACTCTCGGGCACCAATCAGAATCCGCGTTGGGGTTTCCGTGGTTCGGAAGACCTCGGTAACGGCAACAAGGCCATCTTCACGCTCGAAGCCGGCTTCAACATCATGAACGGCACGGGCGCCCAGAACGGCCGCGCCTTCGGTCGCCAGTCGTTCGTCGGCCTGACGAACAAGTCGTGGGGTACCTTCACGCTGGGCCGTCAGTACGACACCATTCACGATTACGTCGGCCCGATCATCATTTCGAGCAACGGCGTGAACATCGGCGACAACGACAACGGATACAACGACATCCGTATGCAGAACTCGGTGAAGTGGGTCAGCCCGACCGTCGGCGGCTTCCACGGCACGGCGCAGTACGGCTTCTCGAACTCCGCCACCGGTTTCCGCAACAACAACGCCTACAGCTTCGGCCTCGGCTACAAGTACGGCAACTTCGACTGGAACGCCGCCTACGCGCAGTACAACAACCCGTTCAGCGGCACCAACAACGACGGCGCCATCGCCAACGATTACGCCAGCCCGCTGCTGATCTTCTCGAAGAGCGCCACGCGTGCCAATGTGTTCGCGAGCCAACAGCGCATCTTCGCCACGGGCGGCTTCTACCGCTGGGGCCCGGCGCTCATCGGCGCCATGTTCTCGGACGTGAACTACACGTACCTCGACAACTCGCACCTGCATCTCCAGAACTACAACCTGACGCTGAACTACAACATCACGCCGGCGCTCGTGCTGGGGGCCGCGTACGGCTTCACCGCAGGCAAGTACGACGTGATCAACACGCGTCCGCAATGGCATCAGGTCAACCTGCAAGCCGACTACTGGCTGTCCAAGCGCACGGACGTCGCCCTCACGCTGAACGCCCAGCAAGCCGCCGGTGACGCAAAATATGCGCAACTGTTCGGCTACGCCGCATCGAGCACCAAGCGCCAGATGGCCGTGACGCTCGGCATGCGTCACACGTTCTGATCGCGGTAGACGACAACCAACGATAGCCAACGATACGCAACGACACGTCGCGGGTAAGCCCTGCGACGTCTCCACCCGCAAGACGATCAGTTCGACCCCATGACGACAATGAACGAACGGAACCCCACGCCCGACCTCGCCGCTACGCTCGATCACGACGACGCTCGCCATCGCAGCCGTCGCAGCTTCCTGCGCACGTCGCTCGCGGCATCCTTCGCCACACTCGGTGCGACCGGCGCCGGCACGGCGCTGGCGAAGATGACGTCGACCGAAGGCGCGTCGCCGCTCAGCGCAGAAGGCTCGCCGCGCCGTACCGTCATCATCGACTGCGACCCGGGTCAGGACGACGCCATCGCCATCCTCTTCGCCCTCGGCGCACGCGAGCAGATCGACCTCAAGGCACTCACCGTCGTCGGCGGCAACGTGCCGCTCGCCCTCACCGAGCGCAACGCCCGTATCGTGCGCGACTGGGCCGACAAGACCCGTGCGCTGCCGGTCTACGCCGGCTGCCCGAAGCCCCTCATGCGCGATCTGGTCACGGCCGCGAACGTGATGGGACGCTCGGGACTGGACGGCGTGGAACTGCACGAGCCGCGCGGCCCGCTGGAAAAGCCGCACGCCGTGACGTATCTCATCGACACGCTGCGCGCCGCCGCGCCGGGCAGCATTACGCTCGTGGGCATCGGTCCGCTCACCAACATCGCCACCGCGTTGACGGCTGCCCCCGAGGGCGCCAAGGCCATTCGCGAGATCGTGGTGATGGGCGGCGCCTGGTTCGAGCGTGGCAACTACACACCGGCCGCCGAGTTCAACATCTTCGTGGACCCTGAAGCCGCGAGCATCGTGCTCGGCGCAGGCGTGCCCGTGACCGTGGTGCCGCGCGACGTCAGCCTGAAGGCACTCATCACGCCGGAGCGCATCGTGCCGTTCCGCGCGCTGAAGAACCGCTGCGGCCCCATCGTCGCCGACATTCTCGCGGCGGAAGTGGCGTATCAGAAGCGTCGCCGTGGTGTGGAAGAAGCGCCGATGTACGACCCGTGCACCATCGGGTATCTGCTCGATCCGACGATGTACGGCGGCCGCCGTGTGAACGTGGCCGTGGAGACGACGGGCCAGCTCACGCTGGGCGAGACGGTGGTGGACTGGAACGGCCGCACGAAGCGCGCAGCGAACGCGATGTGGCTCACCGACATCGACGCCGACCGCTTCTACGACATGCTGCTGGAACGCATCGCACGTCTGCCGTAATCACGCGCAGCGACACGCGGGGCAGCGTATCAAGGACGGACAACGCGGTGGTCGGCAACGGCCACCGCGTTTTGCATGACGGGCAGGAGCGTTAGCGCTGCGGGCGACCGCGAACGGCAGCGAACGATGGACCTCGCCGGGAAAGACATCACGTCGCGAGATGCGTCGCGATCCAGTCCCGGCAAGCGCTCACCTGCGGGCCGCGCTCCTTGCCGACGAGCGACATCAGCGCCACGGTGCGGGTCACGCGCGGGGCAATGACGTCGAGCGCGACGAGCGCCGGATCGTGCAAATGCAGCGTGTAGAGCCGGGGCAGGATTGCGAGCGCGAGGCCGCTGCGCACCAGTGCGTAAAGCGGCTCGGTGTACTCCATGCGGTACTTCGGTTCGAGCCGCAGATTTTGCGAGCCGCCCGTGCGTTGCAGCGAATCGCTGACGTTGCCGCGCACGAACACGGCGAGATCCCGCTCCGTCAGTTGGGCCCAGTTGACGGCCCCTGCCGAGGCGAGCGGATCGTCATGCCGGGCGACGAGCACGATTTCGTCGTCGAACAGATCATCGCAGCGAAAGCCTTCGGTATTGGCGGCATGGCCGGCTTCGTCGGCCTCGTCGCGAATCCCGACGCCGAGGTCGATTTCGCCTCGGGCGAGCGCCGCGACCAGTTCGCTGTTGGGCAAGTCGGAGAGTGCGAACCGCACGTTCGGATGCGCCTCGCGCAGGCTGCCGAGCACCGGCAGCAACCGGGCGGCGACGGACGGAATGAAGCCGATGCGCACCGTCTGCGCTTGCAGCGTAAAGGTGCTCGTCATGTCGTCGAACGTACCGCGTGCCGCGTTGAGCAGACGTTCCGCGAGCGGCAGGATGGTCGTGCCGGCATCGGTCAGCGTCAAACGATGTGCGGAGCGCTCGAACAGGCGTCCGCCGAGCAGGAACTCGATCTGGCGAATGGCGGCGGTGAGCGCCGGTTGTGTGACCGAGAGCGCCTGCGCCGCCTGCGTGAAGCTGCGCGAGTGGGCGAGCGCCACGAAGTACTGGACCTGACGCAGCGTCAGCGCGGGCAGGGGAGCGATCGGCGGCGGCACTGCCTGCGCCGAAGCGGCGGCCGAAGCGACGGGCGCCTCCGCAGCCTTGGCGGCAGACGTCGCACCGGCCTTGGCCGCAGCGTTCTCGGTACGACGGGACGAAGTCGCCATGGCGCGCTCCTGAAGTTGCGTCTCGGGTTGTATCGTCGTCTGCCGTTTCGGCGCACGCAGGGCACGCAACGTGACGGCAGCACAACAGTCTCGCGACGTTGCAGGACACCGGATCGCCCGGGAATCCATGCACGCCGCAAAGAATAGATTCGAATTATCGAATCATAAGTAATTTCATTTTTTATTTATAGTCGGGCGCACGTAAAGTGCCACGCAAAGACCTTCTATCCTTGGCTTATGCAGACCTCTTCTCCTGAGCGCAACACGGCACACACGGCCCCCGCAACGCAGGCAGCGCCTTCGGGAGGCTGGCTGGAACGCCGCTTCGCCATCGGCCGTCGCGGCTCCAGCGTGCGCACGGAAGTGCTCGCCGGCATCACGACGTTCCTCGCCGCCGCCTACCTGATGGTCGTCATCCCGTCGCTGCTCGCCACGGGCGGCATGGACCGTGGCGCGGCCACCACGGCTGTCATGCTGGTGTTCGTGCTGTTCTCCCTGCTCATGGGCTTCTACGCGAACCTGCCGTTCGTCGTCGGCCCCGGCATTGGCGGCTCGGTCATCGTGGGCGTCACACTCGCCGCGACCGAACACGTGGCCTGGCAGACGGGCATCGCCATCGCGTTCCTCTCGGGCGTGCTGTTCCTGCTGCTGACCGTGATCGGTGCGCGCAGTGTGGTAGCGCGTCTGATTCCGACGGCCATCAAGCTCGGCCTCGGCGCCTCCATCGGGCTGTTCATCGCGGTGCTCGGCGTGCGCAACGCCGGCATGGTCATCGCCAACGCCAAGACGAATGCCTTCGCGCTGGGCGACTTCAGCAAGCCGGGCACGATCGTCGCACTGATCGGTCTGGGCGCCGCGGTGCTGCTGCAAGGCCGCAAGGTGCCGGGCGCGATCCTCTGGTCGATCCTGATCGCCGCGCTCGCCGGCGTGCCGCTCGGTGTCACGAAGGTGCCCGAATCGTTCATCTCGCTGCCGCACAGCATCGCGCCAGTGGCGTTCCAGCTCGATCTCAAGAGCGCCCTGACGATCTCGGCGCTGCCGTATCTGTTCGCGTTCTTCGCAGCGGAATTCTTCTCCACGCTCGGCACGACGCTCGCCGTCGGCGGCAAGGCCGGTCTGCTCGACGAGCACGGCAACATGGAAAATATCAACCGTCCGTTCCTCGTCGACTCCATCGCAGCAACCGGCGGCGCGTTGCTGGGCATTCCCGCCCTGACCGCGCTGGTCGAGTCGGCAGCGGGCGTGGAAGCGGGTGGCCGCACCGGCCTGACGTCGGTGGCCGCCGCCGTGATGTTCGCGCTGGTGTGCTTCTTCGTGCCGGTGGCGCTTGCCATTCCGAAAGAAGCCACGGCCCCCGCGCTGATCCTGATCGGCCTGTCGATGTTCAGCACGATCCGTCATGTGCCGTTCGACGACTTCAGCGACGCCTTCCCGGTGCTCGCGATGGTCCTGCTCACGCTGCTCTCGAACAGCTTCGGCACCGGTATCGCGGGCGGTCTGCTGTGCTACGTGCTGGTCAAGGCGCTCATGGGCCGCTTCAAGGAACTACCGTGGGGCCTGTATGTGCTGGCGCTGCCGCTGGCGTATTACTTCTGGACGGTCGTGGGGCGTCACTGACCGACTGCCGGAATGAAGGGTATTGAGACGACGAAGCGCGCACGAGCGTCGAAGACCCGATCCCGCGCCGACGTCCCCGCTTCACCGATGCCATCAACAACATCAGACGTTATGACAGAGACACCGGGCCACGTGCCCGCCGCACGCACCGGCGTGCAGATTCAGGAGGCGCATCGCACGTTCTTCCATGCGATGCCGAAAGTCGAACTGCATTGCCATTTGCTGGGCGCGGTGCGTCACGACACGTTCGTGGCACTCGCCGAGAAGTCGAACGCGCCGCTCGAACGCGCCGAGATCGACGCCTTTTACACCCGTGGCGAAAAGCCCGTCGGCGTGCTGCGCGTGTTGCGCGCGCTCGACGAGTATCTGCTGACGTCGCCGGACGATCTGCACCGCATCACCTACGAGTATCTGGCGGACGCCGCCGCGCATAACGTGCGCTACAGCGAGTTCTTCTGGAACCCGACCGGCACCGTGCGCACGTCCGGCATTCCCTACGCGAGCGCGCAAGACGGCATCGTCGCGGCGATTCGCGACGCCGAACGCGATCACGGCATCGTCGGCCGTCTTGTCCCGAGCATCGACCGCGAAGCCGATGCCCGCGAAGCCGTCGAGATGGTCGAGTGGATGCGTGCGCATCGCGCCGACGAAGTGATCGGTATCGGTATCGACTATCGCGAGAACGACCGGCCGCCGGAACTCTTCTGGAAGGCCTATCGCAACGCGCGTCTCGCCGGTTTCAAGACGACGGCGCATGCGGGCGAATTCGGCACGCCCTGGACGAACGTCGAGACGGCCGTGGAGCTGCTCAAGTGCGATCGTATCGACCATGGCTACACCATCGTCGACGCGCCGGATTTCGCGCGCGAGTGTGCCGAGCGCGGCATCGTCTTCACGATCGTGCCGACGAATTCGTACTACCTGCGCACGCTGACCCCGGAGCGCTGGGCCGAAGATCACCCGATCCGGCGCATGCCCGGTCTCGGCCTGAAGGTGCATCCGAACACCGACGATCCGACGCTGCACAAGGTCAATCCGGCGCAAGCGTGGGAATTGATGTACAGCCACTTCGGCTTCTCGCTCGACGACCTGCGCGGCTTCATGCACAACGGGCTCGACGGTGCGTGGATCGACGACAGCACACGTCAGGACTGGCGTGGCCGTTTCGCAGCGGACTTCGACGCGGCACGCAACGTGCTCAACGATTCGCTCGCGGCCTGACACCGCCGCCAACCGCTTTTCCTTGGTCTCACCCGACCTTCAGCCGCCTTCGGGCGGCTTTTTTTTCGACACGATTTGCGTGAATTCCACAGCCGGGAAATATCGGCGGCATTGCGCATGATTCACCCCAAAACCCCGAGCTTGTCTATTCGCGGTGACAGTCACCCGATAACATGCGCCGCTCTTATCGAAACGAGCCGACGAGCGCGCCATGCCACACACTTTTCACACGACGCAAGATGACGCGGCGCCAGCCAGCGTGTCGGCGTCGCCATCACTAACGGCGACACTGTCGCAACGCCGGCTGAACGACTTTCTCGACGTGCTGGGTCAGCGCTTCGGTCTGTCCGGTCTGCAATCGCGCGACGTTCCCGGCGCCGGCGTGACGCTGGAGAACGGCGACATGGCCTACTTCCGATCCAACGGCACGCTCGACACGTTCGATCTCTATTTCCGCATCGACATTCCCCCGTCGATGTCGGGTCGTGCCGATCTGATTCCATCGATAACGAGACACTGCTTTTCAGGAGACGAGCCCTTTGCGCTGCTTTCCGTTCAGGCGCCGGAGGGCATTCTGTTGTTCGGATGCAGGGATATCGAATATGGCGCAATGCCTGACGCCTCGGCGCGTCGGCTCGATGCCTGCTTCTCCGACTACACCACATTGATCGGTTTTTTGAGAAACGAGGTTCATTGATTCATGTTGTTGACAGTGCAGTCCGACATTTCACGCGTCCGCTCGGCGGACAACCTGCTGGAACTGGCGATGGGCGCCCGCTTCCTGAGCCGGGCAAGCGTGGCGAGCGAATTCGACAACCGTACGCTGGAGCAGCACGTGCAGATGGCGCCGGAGCGGCCCATTCCGGCATTGCGCATGCACGCAGGCCTGCGTGCCCGTACCGATTCGCTGGAATCGTTGCCGGACAGCAAGACGTTCGAGGCCTATCGCAACGCCGAGGTCGGCCGCAATCTGTTCGATTGCGCGCCGTACTATCCCAAGGCCGCCGCGCGCGTGGAATTCGAGCGCAAGCTGGGGCAGGCGTTGTGCGACGAACCGCAGATCCGCGATATCGCGCGACGCATTCGCGAGCTGACCGGCACGCCCGTGCGTTTCGACGATTTCGGTGAAACCGCGCAGGCCAAGATTCTCAGTGAGCGCGTGGGCATCGGTGGCGCAGACGAATGCGTGAGATCCGAGAACACGCTCGATGCTCACGTGCTCGCCACGCTGATCAAGGCCGAGGCGCCGCACTATGACGATCCGGTCGCGCCCAATCCCAAGCGCCGCCGCAACATGTTCAACGCGGCGCCGCATCCAGAAAATCCCATGCATCCGTGGAATCTTCGTGAGTTCGACGTGCCGATCGCCGAGATCAAGTCGCCCAAGCAGATGCCGAACCGCATCCGGCAAATCATGCAGACGCGCTGGGACACCCTCCGCAGCGGAGCGGGCAGCGAGTCCACGTTCGCCGCGCTCGTCGAGGATGCAGGCGTGGCGCGTGTTTATCGTGAAGCCGGGTTCGCTGCGACCGGCGACGCCGTCGCGTACATGTTCCAGTGCACGCCCGACGAACGCTCCCGGTTGCTGCATGACCTGCTCGACATCACGTGGAGTACGGCGAAATACACCGGCGACGAAGCCAACGGCCGCGATCTGAGTCCGATCGGGTCGGACGTGCGTCAGCATCGCACCGGGGATCGCTCGAACATGGTCAGGACCTCGGATCGCAACGATCCGCAGATCGCGAAATTCGCGCTCGGGGCCATCGTGCACGACAAGCCAGTCATCTCGGGACCCAGCGGACATACGCTGCGTTATCTGAACCACTACGCGCAGTGCCGCGAGATGGCGGCTTACGCGGGCGATGTCTCAGACTGGCCGTCGCTTGCCGAGGCGCGCATGGTGATGATGGCGAACCTGATGCCGCCCAAGGACCACCACTCGTATCACGAGATCATGGCCGCTTCGATTGGCGTAACGGACGGCAGCGAAATGCTGCACTACCGTGATCGGGCCACTTATGCCGATCTGAACGACACACCGCTCGGCGCGGCGATGCTCGACCGTCTGAAGGAAGGTGCACGCGCAGGCCTCTCTGACGAGTAGCGCCGCCTGAGTCAGGGTTAGGGCGACCGTCGTCGGTGCGTGTGCATGCGTCGCCCGTTCGTCACGTGCTCATCCCTGAGACTCGTCGCCCGAACTCTCGCTCTCGGTATCGAGCGAATAGTCCAGCACGACCGGTGTCCCATACGCTCGCAGCAAATGCGGCGCGTGCACAAATCGCTCGGCAATCGTTTGAGCCCGCTGTGCGGCTTCGGCGGGTGTCCTCGCCAGCGTGGCCTGCGCAATGTGCTGAACTTCGTTGGCAAACGCCATCCCGATACGCCGACTACTGCGGTGAAGCACGAATCGCGCGTTGGCCGGGTCGAACAAACCGCCATGGGCGCGGCTCTCGGCCTCTACTTCGGCACACGCGGCGCACGGCACGAAGCGGCCCGCCATCGGCACCACGATCAGCGCATCGGGACAGAGATGCAGACGCGTCACCGCTGCGCGATGCCAGCGCTCGGCGTTCCCCGCAATGGCCGACTCGACGCACTGCTCTGCGTGCATCGTTTCCGTCACGCCAGTCGGTAACGCCGCGAGCCTCGGTGTGTCGCGCATGGGCGTGTGCACCACGACATCGGTGAATTGCGGAGACTCGCTGGCGGCATCCCGCAGCACTTTGCGCAACGTCTCGAATGCGTCGTCGAGTTGACGAAGCGCGCTGTGCGTACCAGTCACACCATCCGCCGGCAAGCCGACTCCCTTCTCCACTTCAGCACGTGCCGCCATACGCATGTGCTCGAAACCCCGCCCCTGCACATACCGATGCCGGAGCTTGGCGATATCTCGCACTCGTCGGGACATCACCATCGCGAGCCAGTTGCGCTCGTCACCCGGGGCAACTCGGCGCGGTGCACCCGACATGAGCGCATCGTCCGTCAGCGCGAGATGCAGCGCATCGCAAATGCGGTCCGCATGGAAATTCGACGCGATGTGCAACCGTCCGCCAAAGACACTCACCTGAACTTCCAGCGGGTCGACGTGCAGACGTTCGCGCATCGTCATGTTCACGGCGATGGCGATGTGTCGCAACGACTGCGCGACGCGGTCGAAGCCGAGATAGCGCTTGGGGCGCGGAGGCGCGATGGGGCGGCGCGGGATTCGAGACGCTTCCTCGGGCGTCAGGCAGTAGTACCTCGCCGCGGACGGCGCATGGGTGGGCCGCGCGACGTGTCGTGGGACGTCGATCTCAAGCGCTCGCGCCGAGTGCACCGCACGTGAACGGGCCCCGGTCAGTGCAAACGCAAAGGCGTGCGCGGTGCACTCGCTTTTTTCCGGAACGCTACAGCGACGGGTGCGGGAGGGATGGCAAACGTCATGTGGCAACGACATGCATGAGTGGATATTGGGCATTGGGGACAGGGGGCCGAGGCATTGGGGGGGTGTCGGGCGGCCAATGCTGTCGTCCCTGTCGTCCGCTTATTGCCGGTATGCAGAGGCGGTATGGCCGGTGTTGCGCCCGAGTGGGCGCGTCGCACGCTCAAGGGGCTGCGAATTTTATGAGCCCGTTTCCGGCAACGCTTCTGTATTTCGATGTGCGACTGTGGCGCTGCGTCCCGTTCATGGGCGCACGACAGGGGACGTTCATGAAAAAAATGCCGCCAACCCTTTCAGGCTGGCGGCTTCGCATCGCTTGGGGTCGATGCGGGGGTGCTGCGGTACTGCTGTACTACCTGGGGGTGCGGCAAACCGGGTCGATTACGAACGGCTGTCTTGTGCGAAGACGTTGCGATCGCTCAGTTGGGCGCGCACGTCGGCGCGGGTCAGCGGCGCGGCTTGTGCTTCGACTTGCGCCTGGGCTTGTGCTGCCGTGACCAGCGGTGCGCCGGTTTCGGTCTGGTTCAGTTGACCGCTGGCGGCGGCTTGCACCAACTCGGCACGCACTTCGGCGCGGCTGACCTGGCTTTGCGTAGCGGCCTGGATGTCGGGGGTGTTGTCGTTGTAACGGGCATCGGCGAAAGCGGAAGCCGAAACGAACGAAGCGGCGGCGACAACGGCGGCAAGGATACGGGTGTTCATGGTGAGACTCCTGTCAATTAGATAGATAACTTCGGGTTGAGCTAGCGTTCGGGGCATCATCAGCGTCGAGGCCGGGGGGCACTTCGTTTTGCTGCGTTGCGGTGTCCGTCGCGTTGGCATGAGTGAATCTTAGGGAAAACCCGTGGTTTTTTCGCAACTGAACGTCTACGAAATGCAACCGATCGTCCGATTCGAAAAATCTATTGAAAATCAGGTATTTAGTGCCGTTAAACCGAATGTACGGCGCGCATTCGGGGCATTTTGGGACGGTTTTGGCGGGGCATGACGCTATGCGCAACAGCGTCTTTGACCGAATGGGGTTTATCGCGAAGTGCGTCAGCAGTAGAGTGACAACATGATGAAGTCCACCGACATCGTGGCTCGCAGGGTGCGCCGCACCGCGGACGATGCCGGTAGTAAGTCACAGGAGCATTACCATGGCTGCCCTCGGTTCTTTCCTTTTACTGGCGAGCGCATCGTGGCTCACCGCGTCGTATCTGCGCAGCCGCACCGCTCGTTCGCGCCGTCAGCAGGAAGCTCGCGTGCGCGTGAAGTCTCGCTGAGCGCCGTCAGACGCCATAAAGGCAGCAAGTCGCGACACGGCGGATCGCCGGTGTCGGTCGAATCGCTCGTCTAGCACGACGAATCGACGAAAACATCGTTGGATTATTTCGTTTTCAGCAATGCGTCCTTATCAAGGAACGCGTTTTTCTCCTGATTTCGCGAGCGTAGATTGGCGGCAATGACGGCGCCCATCGTGGACGTCTCGCCAGACAGGAGAAATGAAAATGAAACACGCTCTGATCGCTTCGACTTTTGTCGCCGCATTGCTGAGTGCAGGTGCCATGACCGGCGCGAACGCTGCCGAGAATACGCAACCGGCCGCCCAGGCGCAGCAAGTGCAGACGCAAGCACAAACGCAAGTGCAGGTTCAGGCACAACCGGGTCCGGTGGCCGCCCAGCAGGGTTCGGTCGTCTCGCCCGTGTACGAAGTCCCGGGCCGCGTGAATCGCGCCGGATCGATCTACTTCGGCCAGTAAGCCCTGACGCCGCCGGTCACACTGCGACACTGCGCGCGGCGTAAAAAAACGGCAAGCCGGGGAGCCATCCACCGGCCTGCCGTGTTCCCGTTCCCGGGATCTCACCCCCTACGTGATCTTGTCCTTCCGCGGCTTTTCGTCGCTTCGGGCACGTCGTGCGCCCCCCTCCCGCGCTTCAATACGTCCGCTTCATCGCCCTCGCGCACACGGCAGACAAACATCCCACCGCCAGCACGTACACTGCAATCCACCAGGGTTTGTGGCCACCGTATTCGAGCAGTGTTGCCGCTACCAGCGGTGTGATCGAGCTGGAAACGATCCCCGAGACCTGATAGACGACCGAGATGCCGGTGTAGCGCACCCGCGTGTCGAACAGCTCGCAGAACATCGACGCCTCCGGGCCGTACACGAACGCATACACCACCCCCAGCGGCACGATCACCGCGAGCGATACCCACCAGACGTTCGACGAGTAGTGCATCACCGCCAGCGCCGGGATCGACGACACCCCGCAAGCCAGCGCCCCTGCCGCAAACACGCGGCGTCGCCCGACGCGATCCGAGAGCTTCGACGCATACGGAATCGTCACGACCAGCACGAGTGCCGCAAGCGTGACGGCCAGCAGGATCGGCGTTTTCGGAAAGTGCAGCGTGCCGACGAGATACGAGATCGCAAACACGGCATAGACGTTGAACACCACGCCGTCGATATAGCGCGCGCCCCAGCCGAGCAGAACGTTTCGACGGTAATCGCGCACGATCTCCGAGAGCGGCACGTGCGCGACGTGCTGACTGTCCTTGATGCGGGCGAACTCGGGCGTCTCCAGCACCCGCAGCCGGATGAACATGCCGACGGCCACGAGCGCCAGACTGAGCATGAAGGCCAGACGCCATCCCCACGACATGAATTGCTCGTCGGTCAGCGTAGACGAGAGCAGGGCGACGACCCCCGTCGACAGACAGAGGCCGACGGCCAGCCCGATCTGCGGATACGCCGCGAACTGTCCGCGCTTGCCGCGCGGCGCGTACTCGAACGCCATGAGCACCGCGCCGCCCCATTCGCCGCCGAGCCCGATGCCTTGCAGCAGCCGCAGGAACAGCAGGATCAACGGCGCGGCAATGCCGATGCTGTCGTAGGTCGGCACGAGGCCGATGAGGAACGTCGACACGCCCATGATGGTGAGCGTGACGATGAGCAGCGGCTTGCGTCCGAGCCGGTCGCCGAAATGGCCAAAGAGAATGCCGCCGAGCGGACGCGTGGCGAACCCCACCGCGTAGACGGTGTACGCGAGCGCCGTTGCGACGAAGGCATCGCCGCTCGGAAAGAAGAGTTTGTTGAAGACGAGTCCGGTGATGGTCCCGTACAGAAAGAAGTCATACCACTCGACGGTCGTGCCGATCAGGCTGGCCAGCGCGACCGTGCGCACCGCTTTTTCGGTATTGACGGCATCGCGCGCGCCAACGCCGGTGAGAACCTGTTCCATTGCGCCTCCTGTTGATGCGCCGCGCCCCGGCGGCGCGCTGCGACGCACCGGTCTTTGCCGGGCGTCTGTCTCCTGGATGTCTCGGTGCCGCGCATGCCGAGGGTTCGGTGCGCGGCTATCGTTTTGATGATGGATGCTGCGGGGACTGCGGGTAAGACGCGAAAACACTCATGCCGCCACGACGGCACGGCAACGACAACCACTACGACTGCGACAACAACGACCTCCAACGCGACGTCGCAAAGTCGCAACGTCGATCGGATCCTTTCAGGCAGCCGCGCCGATGAAATTGCGGCCGCGCGGACCGTCGAGTGCGGCGGCGATCATCTGCGCGGACTCCGGCTCGCTCACGCCATAGGCGGAAAATTCGGTCGCGACGCCCAGCCCGTTCAGGAACGCCGTGAGCGCGTCGGGGGCACCGTCGATATCGCCGTCGAAGACCTGCGCGAGCACGGCGTCGCGGTCGGCGCGTCGGCCGATGGCCAGCCGCATCACCGTCGGCAAGGTGAACGAGCAGGCAATGCCGTGCGGCAGGCCGTGGCGAATCGTCATGTCGTATGAAATCGAGTGCGCAAGCGCCGTCTTCGTATTCGAGAACGCCATACCCGCCTGAAGCGCGGCAAGCGCGGCCTGTGTGCGTAACGTCATGTCGTCGAGCGAGGCCATGAGTTGCGGCAGCACGCGCATCATTTCGCGCGCTGCCGTCACGGCGAACGTGTCGGAGACGGGATTCGCATTGACGTTCCAGATTGCTTCGAGGGCGTGCGAGAGCGCGTCGAGACCACTTTGCAAGGTGACGGCGCGCGGCAGCGAGCGGGTCAGACACGGATCGACGATGGCCGCTTCCGGCCACGTATGCGGCAGGTGCAGCGAGTATTTCTTGCGCTTCACATGGCGGTCCCACAGCGTGGCCCACGGCGTGACTTCACTGCCGGTGCCCGCCGTCGTGGGAATCGTGATGAGCCGTTTGGTCCGCGTCGGTTCGAAGGTGCCGCCGGCATCGAGGGCATCGACCAGCGTAGCGAACCGGTCGTCGGCGCCCGCGACCATCAGCAGCTTGGCCGTGTCGAGCGCGCTGCCGCCGCCCAGCGCCACGATCACCTCGCACTGCCCGTAGCGCCGCCAGAAGTCGCTGTACATCGGCGCCAGTTCGCGAACGTCCGGATTCGGGCTGACCTGATCGATGATCCCGGCAAGCCGTTGGCCGAGCAGCGCCTCGATCTGTCCGGTCATGCCGAGCGCGCGCGCTTCGGGCATGGTGACGAGCACCGCGCGGCGGTGGCCGACGAGATCGGGCAGATCGGCAAGCGCCCCCGCACCGAAGCGGACGTCGACCGGATTGTGGAAGCGTGAACGTGCAGTCATGGCGAGGAGCGTGCCGCGGCGTATCTGATGTCTCTGACGTTTCAGGACGCTGCGATCGATTGAGGAAGATTGAGCTGGATTATGGTGAGCGTCGTCCTATACTTCCAATTCACATTTTTTCGGCAATCTATTGGTAAAACCTATACCTCGTCACGGGAGCGTCACGCATGCGCATTACCCAGTTGCGGTCCTTTCATGCCGTCGCGCACCACGGCAGCGTCACGCGTGCGGCACAGGCATTGCATGTGAGTCAGCCGACGATGACGACACAGATCCGCGCGCTCGAAGAGACCTACGGCGTGGAGTTGTTCTATCGGCACGGACGCGGGCTCACGCTCACGCCGACGGGCAAGGCGCTGTACTCGGTCAGCCTGCGCATCTTCTCGGACGAAGCCGAAGCGCTCGGCCTGCTCAAGGAACACGGCGGCCTGCGCACGGGGGAATTGCGTCTGGGCGCGGTCGGGCCGCATCACGCGATGGAGATCGTCGCGGCGTTCCAGCCACGCTATCCGGGCATTCGCATTTCCATGCGGCCGGGCAATTCAGAGGAGATGATCGAGAGTCTGCTGGCGTATCGCACCGACGTGGCCGTGCTGGCGCGCTATCACGAGGATGTGCGTCTGCACGCCGTGCCGTATCGCACGCATCCGGTCGTGCTGCTGGTGCCGCGCACGCATCGGTTCGCGCGACGTCGCAGTGTGAAGCTCGCCGAGCTGGCCGACGAACCGATGCTCATGCGCGAGCTGGGGTCGACCACACGTCACGCGCTCGAAGCGGCGATGCAGGACGCGGGTGTGTCGCCCACGGTGGCGATGGAGATCGGCAGTCGCGAGGCGATCCGCGAAGCGGTGATTCTGGGGTTGGGTATTGCGGCGGTGTCGGCGCGGGAACACACCCCCGACGAGCGGCTGGCCACCGTCGCGATCGGCGACGCGCGGGTGGAAACCACGACAGTCGTCGTCTGCCTCGCCGAACGACGCGAATCGCGCGCGATCGCGGCATTCATGGATGTCGTGGCAGGCTTGGTGTGACGCTGCGTCGCCACGATGAGTTCATCGGCGTCATGGACGTTGTGGACGTCCTGGACGTCATCGAAATCATGCGCGCCGCATACTCTTGGGACACAACGCAAGACGAGGGCAGTCACGACGACCGCCCCCGGACGACTACAGGTACTGGCTGGCGGCGAGCACGATGGCGGACGCCACGAGACAGTAGATGCCGAACAGGTACCAGCGACCATGTTCGAGCCAGCGCGACAGCCAGCGCAGCGCCACGAGCCCGGCGAGGAAACTGAACACCATGCCGGCGAGGCTTGGCGTGAGCACCGACATGAAGTGACCGGAGAAGGTCTGTGCGCCGCCCGACTTGTACAGACGGTACGCTTCCTTGACGATGACCGGCGGCGTGAGCACGACCGCCAGCGCGAAGCTGAATTCTTCGACGCGCACCTTGTCGAGCCCGCGCAGCATGCCCGTCGAGATGGTCGAGCCCGAGCGCGAGAAGCCACGGAAGGGCAGGCAGATGCCTTGCACCGCGCCGATCCAGGCGGAATCCACACCGCGCATCGGGCGATCCCCCATCGGCGGACGCTTGCTGCCCGAAATCAGGATCAGAATGCCGGCCATCGCGAGGCCTGCCGAGATGATGTAGAGATTGCCGAACAGATGCTCGATTTCCGCATGCTCGGAGCCGCGCATCAGCACCTTCTCGATGAAGAACATCAGCGCCAGACCGATCACGCCGGTGAAGGCCGTCGCAATGATCACCTGCTTCGCGTTATGGATGAAATCGTACTTCGACGAGAAGTAGCGCTCGCGCCAGGACTTCCAGAAGTAGACGATGACGGCGAGCATCGTGCCGGTATGCAGCATGACGAGCAACAACGTCATGGCGGGCGTGGACGGGTCGAGCCCCATCAGCTTCTCGGCCATGATGACGTGTGCCGAACTCGACACCGGGAGCAGCTCTGCCACGCCTTGAACGATGGCGAGCACGAGCACTTGCAGATAATCCATGCGCAATCCTTGAGAAATGGGCAAGGACAGTACGCCGTCACCGTGACAATTGTGTGACAGTCACATGACGGCGGCACCGGTCGCCTGCCCTCGACCGAATGCCGCGCATGATACTCCGACAGACTTGGCAGAAAATGAGGTTGAGGATCCGTCCGGTCATCAGGGGCCGGGGCCGGAATGCCCGGCTCCGGTCGTCGTTGCGTCAGTTAAAACAATCGCGAATCCGGCGCTGGCAAACACCCTGACTTCCGCATTTCCGCATGACGACGCGAGACGCTCGCACCGGCTGACGCCATCGCGAGACGATGGACCGGGCGCAGGCCAACTTACTTGTGCAGCGCCTGATCCAGATCGGCGAGCAGGTCGTCGATATGTTCAATACCGATGGACAGGCGCACGGTCTCTTCGCTCACGCCGGCCTTGCGTAACTCGTCCGGAGAGAGCTGGCGGTGCGTGGTCGACGCCGGGTGCGTGGCGAGCGACTTGGCGTCGCCGATGTTGACCAGCCGCGTGAAGAGTTGCAGCGCGTCCTGAAACGCTGCGCCTGCCGCGCGTCCGCCCTTCACCCCGAAGGTCAGGATGCCCGGCCCGCGTCCCGACAGATACCTCTGCACGAGCGCATGATCCGGATGCTCCGGCAACCCGGCATAGTTGACCCACTCCACCTTCGGATGCGTCTTCAGGAATTGCGCGACTTTGAGCGCGTTGTCCGTGATGCGCTCGAGGCGCAGGGCAAGCGTCTCGATCCCCTGAAGGATCTGGAACGCGTTGAACGGCGAGATGGCCGCGCCGGTATTACGCAGCGGCACTACACGCGCACGGCCGATGTAGGCGGCCGGCCCGAAGGCTTCCGTGTAGACGACACCGTGATAGCTCACGTCCGGTTCGTTCAGCCGCTTGAAGCGTGTCTTGTGCTCGGCCCACGGGAATTTGCCCGAGTCGACGATGGCGCCGCCCAGACTCGTGCCGTGTCCCCCAAGATACTTCGTCAGCGAATGCACCACGATGTCGGCGCCGTGCTCGAAGGGACGCAACAGGTACGGCGACGGCACGGTGTTGTCGATGATGAGCGGAATGCCGTGGCGATGCGCAATCGCCGCGAGCTTCGCGATATCCGTGACGTTGCCCAGCGGGTTGCCGATCGACTCGGCGAAAATCGCTTTGGTCTTCTCGTCGATCAGCGGCTCGAACGACTCCGGTTCGCGCGGATCGGCGAAGCGTGTGGTGATGCCCGAGAGCGGCAGCGTGTGGGCCAGCAGATTGTAGGTGCCGCCGTAGAGCGTGCTGGCCGCCACGATGTTGTCGCCGGCTTCGGCAATCGTCTGGATCGCGTAGGTGACGGCCGCCTGACCGGAGGCGAGCGCCAGCGCCGCCACACCGCCTTCCAGCGCAGCAACGCGTTGTTCCAGCACGTCCTGCGTCGGATTCATGATACGAGTGTAAATGTTGCCCGGCACCTTCAGGTCGAACAGATCCGCGCCGTGCTGCGTGTCGTCGAAGGCATACGCCACCGTCTGATAGATCGGCACGGCCACCGCGCGCGTGGTCGGGTCGGGACGGTAGCCGCCGTGCACCGCCAGCGTTTCCAGCCGCCATTGCGCGGCTTGCGAGGTGTCGTTCTGCGCTTGGTTCGTATCGTTGTTGCCGCTCATGTCGCATGTCTCCGGATAGGCGTTGCGTTCCGCTGGCGGAACGGATCTGTCGAATTGATTAGTTATCCGATGGCATTCTAAACGCAGGCGCATGGACGCCTTATCTTCGATTGGCAGATGCTTAGTGCCCGACGCGCGGCGAGAACCGAAGAGCACGCAACCGTTCGTAATATGGCGAACGACACGGCGGGTGCGGCACGCGCTATCGTGGGCGCATGAAAAGGAGACCCGCCATGCGCTTGTCGGCGTTCCGCTCACTTCGTTCGTTCCCTTTGGCGGCACACGGCCGTCGCCGTCCTCGGCTTTCACTCCGGTGGTTTGCCGCCGGCCTGATCTGTATTGCAACACTCTCGCTCGGCTGCACGGGCAACGCCATCGCGCAGGAGAAGGTCAAGGTCGCATCGCTGGATAGGGACAGCGACGACAAGCCTCTCATGATCGATGCGTATCTGTTCCGCGCGGTGAACGCCAACGCGCCGACACCCGCCGTCGTCTTCATGCACGGTTGCAACGGCATGTTCTCGCGCAGAGGCACCATCGACGGACGAGAACTCGACTGGGCGCGCCGCTTCAACGCACAGGGCTATGCGGTGCTGATGGTCGATAGCTTCACGACGCGCGGGCAGGGCAGCGAGTGCGCGAAGGGCGGGCCGGTGCGTCCGTGGGCCGAGCGCCCGCGCGATGCCTACGGGGCGTTGCGTTACCTGCAAGCGCTGCCGGACATCCGCCCGGATCGCATCGCCTTGATGGGCTGGTCGCACGGCGGCGGCACGACGCTGTTCTCCATTGGCCCCAAGCGCCCGGCGCGAGCGCAAAGCGACACGTCGGCCCCCGACTTCGCGGCCGCTGTCGCGTTCTACCCCGGCTGGTGCAACGCGAAGGCGCAGGGCGCGGACTGGTCGACGAAGATCCCGTTGCTCCTGCTCACGGGCGCCGACGACGTCTGGACGAAGGCCGCCCCCTGTGACGCCTTCGTCAAGGACGTCACCGCCAAGGGCGCCCCGATCACGTTCCACATCTATCCGGGGGCGTATCACGACTTCGATACGCCGAATCTACCGGTGCGCGAACGCCCCGAATTCACGAATCCGAAGACCCATGTGGTGCCGATTACCGGCACCCAGCCCGAGGCCCGCGAAGATGCCATCGAACGCGTGACGGCATTTTTGGCCAGGACGATTGGCCAGTGATTTTGCGTGAAAATGTATTGCGGCCACGAGCGTGTGGCCGTTAACGCAGGCTGGACGGTGCTTATGGACGATTGCCGAGAAATTTATGCACCGGCTATCCACAGCTTAATCACTGAAAAGCCCAGGATTTCCACAGAAAATCCACCGGCTTATCCCCGGGTTATGCACGACATATCCACCACCTATCCACGGGATATTCACTGGTTATCCCCGTCATTTCCGGCACTTTTCCTCACGATTTCCACCGTCTATCCCCCAGCAATCCACAGCGTTACCCACAGCCCTGACACAGCTTGCTCACAGGGTTATCGACAGTGTTATCCACAGTTGAAGGTGGCGTAGGCGATGGTTCGGCGGAAACGTGCAGGGGGCGCTTTTACTGCGGGATTCATCATGACTGCCCCGAGGCGGGCGGGAACGGCGAGGGTCACCTCGACGCGAGCACAGAAAACAAAATCGGCCGCGACGAAGGCGGCCGATTGAGTATCGGAGACTGCTACCCGGAGTCACGATGCGCCAATTGACGCAGGCTCACGGGGTGAAGCCAGTACAGCGATTCGCGATTGCGATTAGTTACCGAAGTAGGTGCTGCCAGCAAGCTGGGCGTTGCCGACCGAACCCGGGGTCACCGCCGACACTGCACCGCCACCCACCGTCGAGACGGCTTTCGGGTACACCGTGTCATGTTGTTGCAGCAGGCCGGCCTTCTGCGCCTGCACCAGTTCTTCACGAACTTGTGCGCGGGTCAGCACGCTGGTCTGCGGCACCCACGAGAACTCCGACGGGCCGTCGAAAGCATCGCTGGCGAAAGCCGAACCGGCTGAGACAGCCAGCATTGCAGAAACCAGGGCAGAGGTAATAAGAGTGCGCTTCATGATGATTCTCCTGTCTGTTTGAAAGAGGCGATGTTCAATTCATCGTCGACAGTTGCAGTCTATTGCCATCATCAATCGCAATAAAGTCGATAATTGTCTATTTCTAATTGCTTGTTTAGAAATAATTGGAAACATTTCCCGGTATCGACGGTCGAGCCAATACGTTTAGAAGTAATTGCACACTCTCGTTATGACCTTTGATATACGAGCTTATAGTGCGAAGATTTCTCGTATATTTAAAATATATTATTAATTCCAAGAGTCTCCGGCAGAAACGAAGACGGGACGCCGTATTCGGGCGTCCCGTCGTAGGTCACGAATGGTCCAGCTACGGCACCTACTTCGCCGTGGCCGCCTCCTGCGCGGTCGCCGTCTCGACACCCGGACCCGCCGTCTGCGCCAGCACGGGTTTGAGCGCGATACCGGTGTGGCTCGCCTTGACCTTCGCCAATGCGTCGGGCGACGTGGCGGCAACGACCGTCCCGCCATCCTTACCACCCTCCGGCCCCATGTCGACGATCCAGTCGGCCTCGGCAATGACATCGAGGTTGTGCTCGATGACGATCACCGTATGCCCGCCGTTCACCAGCCGGTGCAGCACATTGATCAACCGTGCCACGTCCGCCATGTGAAGACCGACGGTTGGCTCGTCGAGCACATACAGCGTGTGCGGCGACTTCTGGCCGCGACGCGTGATGTCGTCGCGCACCTTGGTCAATTCCGTCACCAGCTTGATACGCTGCGCTTCGCCGCCCGACAACGTCGGCGACGGCTGCCCCAGCGTGAGATAGCCAAGGCCAACGTTCTGCATCAGTTGCAGCGGATGCGCAATGCTCGGCATCGACGCGAAGAATTCGACGGCTTCGTCCACTTCCATCGTCAGCACGTCGCCAATGCTCTTGCCGCGCCACGTCACGGCCAGCGTCTCGGCATTGAAGCGCTGCCCGTGGCAGACATCGCACAGCACCTTCACGTCGGCGAGGAAACTCATGCCGATCGTGCGCACCCCTTGCCCTTCGCATGCCGGGCAACGTCCCTCGCCGGTATTGAACGAGAAACGCGACGCCGAATAGCCGCGTGCGCGCGCTTCGAGCGTATCGGCGAATAACCGTCGAATCGTGTCCCAGAAGCCGATGTACGTCGCCGGGCACGAACGCGGGGTCTTGCCGATCGGCGTCTGGTCGACTTCGAGCACGCGGTCGATCATCTCCCAGCCGGTCACCGACTCGCATCCATGCCACGCATGCACGACCGGACGCTTCGGCTCGGCCGGGGCGTCCGACTTCGCACGCGGTTTGCCGTCCGCCTTCACGACATGACGCACCGAGCCCTTGCGCGCACGACGCTCCGCCGGCGAAGACAGCACCGATCGGCCCACGGCATCGAGCAGGTTCGTCATGAGCACATCGCGCGCGAGCGTCGATTTGCCCGAGCCCGAAACGCCGGTGATCGCCGTCAGTCGCGAGAGCGGCAGCGATGCCGTCACGTTCTTCAGGTTGTGCAGCGTGGCGCCGTGCACCGTCAGCCAGTTCGGCGGTACGGCTTCGATTTCCTTCGCTCCCTTGCCGGCCTTCACCGGGGCAACGACCTCCCGGCGCGGCTGAAGCGGATGCTGCAACGGATGCGCGAGGAATTTGCCTGTCAGCGAATCGGGATGCGACGCGAGATCCGCCACATTGCCCTGCGCCACGAGCGTGCCGCCGCGCTTCCCAGCGCCCGGGCCGATATCGATGATGTGATCGGCGCGACGAATCGTATCCTCGTCGTGCTCGACCACGACCAGCGTGTTGCCCTGGTCGCCGAGCTTGCGCAACGCGCCGAGCAGAATGCCGTTGTCGCGCGGATGCAGCCCGATGGTCGGCTCGTCCAGCACGTAGCACACGCCCTGCAAGTTGCTGCCGAGCTGCGCCGCGAGACGAATTCGTTGCGACTCGCCGCCCGAGAGCGTCGGCGCGGCCCGGTCGAGCGTGAGGTAGCCCAGACCGACCTCTTCGAGAAACTCCAGACGCCCCTGAATTTCGCTGATCAGATCGCGCGCAATGCTCGCGTCGCGACCGGTCAGTTCGAGCCCCTGAATCCACTGGCGTACGTCCGTCACGGTCCATTGCGCGACGTCGGAAATCGCATGAGCGTCGAACGTCACCGCACGTGCCACGCCGTTCAGACGCGCACCATGACAATCTGGACACGGCTGATCGCCCACGTCTTCCGGCTCCTGCTCCTGAGACGGCAACGAGTGTTCGCGCCCCCGGTTGTCCTGATTGAGGACGGTATCGTCGAACGCTTCACGCTGCTCGCGCGTGAGCGCCAGCCCGGTGCCCACACACGTGGTGCACCAGCCGTGTTTGCTGTTGAACGAGAACATGCGCGGATCGAGATCCGGGTAGCTCGTGCCGCACACCGGGCACGCACGCTTGACCGAGAACACCTCGATCTCGCCCACGCCTTCGCCCGGTTGCTCATCCGACATCGTGTCGTCCAGACCATCGAGCGGCGCGAGCAGATGCATCACGCCCTTGCCAAGTTCCAGCGCCGCCGCCAGCAGCGTACGCAGCAGACCTTCGTTCTCGGGCGCGATCACCACGTCGCCGACTGGCAATTCGATGGTGTGCTCGCGGAAACGATCGAGCTTCGGCCACGGATCGACCGGCAGGAACACGCCGTCGACACGCAGATGCGAATGCCCGCGCGCCTTGGCCCACTTCGCCAGATCGGTGTAGATCCCCTTGCGTCCGACGACCAGCGGCGCGAGCAGCCCCACGTGCTGACCGCGACGGTCGCGCATCAGTTGCGCGACGATGGAGTCGGGACTTTGCGCCGTGACCGGTGCGCCATCGTGGATGCAATGCTGAATGCCGAGCTTCACGTACAGCAGACGCAGGAAGTGCCAGACTTCCGTGGTCGTCGCCACCGTACTCTTGCGCCCGCCGCGCGACAGACGTTGCTCGATGGCGACGGTCGGCGGAATGCCGTACACCGCGTCGACCTCGGGGCGTCCCGCCGGTTGCACGATGGAACGCGCGTAGGCATTGAGCGATTCGAGATACCGGCGTTGTCCCTCGTTGAACAGAATGTCGAACGCGAGCGTCGATTTGCCCGAGCCGGACACCCCGGTGATCACACTGAACTTGCCGCGCGGAATCGCCACGTCGAGCGACTTGAGGTTGTGCTCGCGAGCGTTGACGATGCGAATGTCGTCGCCGCCCGCCGGCTTGCGATGCGCGCGCGCAGCCCGCAACGCCGTTTGCAGCGGCATGCCCGCATCGCCAGTGGTGTTGCCAGCCGCCACGGCCAGCCCCGGTGCGACGACCGTGCGCTCGTAGTCGGCGAGGGCGCGGCCGGTGTGCGAGCCTTCGCGAGCGACAACATGCGCCAGCGTGCCGGCGCACAGCACTTCGCCACCGCCCTCGCCGCCTTCCGGCCCCAGGTCGATGATCCAGTCTGCGGCGCGCACCACGTCCAGGTTGTGTTCGATGACGAGCAGCGAGTTGCCGCCGTCGAGCAACTTGCCGAACGCACGCATGAGCTTCGCGATATCGTCGAAGTGCAGGCCGGTCGTCGGCTCGTCGAAGATGAAGAGACGGCCGCGATGTGCGACCTTCTGGCCGCTGGCCGTCTTCTTCTGCGCCGCTTCCGCGAGGAAACCCGCAAGCTTCAGACGTTGCGCTTCACCGCCCGAGAGCGTGGGCACCGGCTGGCCGAGCTTCACGTATTCCAGACCGACGTCCACGATCGGCTGCAACACGCGCAGCACGTCGCGATCCGACGAGAACAGCTTGACGGCTTCGTTGACAGTGAGTTCGAGCACATCCGACACGCTCAGTTCACGCATCGCTTCGCCCGGGACCGCGCGCTGGATCTTCACGTCGAGCACTTCGGCGCGGTAACGCTTGCCGTCGCAATCCGGGCAACGCAGATACACGTCGCTCAGGAACTGCATCTCCACGTGTTCGAAGCCGGAACCGCCGCACGTCGGGCAGCGGCCGTTGCCGGAGTTGAAGCTGAACGTGCTGGCGTTGTAGCCGCGTTGCAGCGCCACCGGTTCTGCGGCAAAGAGTTTGCGGATCTCGTCGAACGCCCCGACATAGCTCGCCGGGTTCGAACGTGCCGTTTTGCCGATGGGGGACTGATCGACGAACACCACGCCCGACAGTTGTTCGGCGCCGATTAACTCGTCGTGTGCACCGGGCGCCTCGGTCGGATCACCGAAGTGACGCGCCAGCGCCGGGCTCAGAATGTCCTGCACCAGCGTCGATTTGCCCGAGCCGGATACGCCGGTCACGCACACGAGGCGTCCGAGCGGAATGTCGACGTTGACATGCTTGAGGTTGTGCTCGCGCGCGCCGGTCACGGTCAGGCGCGGCGTGGCGTCGTCCACCGGGCGCGCCCGCCAGTTCGACGCATTCGCCACGTGCTTGCGTCCACCGAGGTAGCTGCCGGTCAGCGTGTCGGCGCGCCGCACTTCCTCCGGCGTGCCGTCGAACACGATCTGACCGCCGCGCTCGCCCGGTCCCGGCCCCATGTCGATGACACGGTCGGCGGCGAGCATCACCGCCGGATCGTGCTCCACGACGACCAGCGTGTTACCGGCGTCGCGCAGGCGATGCATGGCCGCCACGATGCGGTCCATATCGCGCGGATGCAGGCCGATACTCGGCTCATCGAGCACAAAGAGCGTGTTGACGAGCGACGTGCCGAGCGCCGTCGTCAGGTTGATACGTTGCACCTCACCGCCCGAGAGCGTGCGGCTCTGACGATCGAGCGTGAGGTAACCGATGCCGACATCGCACAGATACTTCAGACGCGTACCGACCTCTTCCTGCAGGAGCTTGAGCGCGTCGTCGAGCAGGCTGGAGGGGAACGTGAGCGAATCGAAGAACTGACGCACCCGCGTGATCGGCATGAGCATCAGATCGTGCATGGTCAGGCCGGGCAGCGCTTCGAGCTGCTCGCGCGACCACGACACGCCACGCGGCATGAAGCGCTGGGCGGGCGACAGCACGGCGTCGGCGTTCTCTTTCGAGCCGAGCCGCCACAGCAGGCCTTCCGTCTTCAGACGCGCACCGCCGCAGGTTTCGCACGTGGTGTAGCTGCGGTACTTCGAGAGCAGCACGCGGATGTGCATCTTGTACGCTTTCGACTCCAGATAGCCGAAAAAGCGGCGAATGCCGTACCACTGCTTGTTCCACTCGCCCTGCCAGTCGGGATCGCCTTCGATGACCCACTCGCGATGCTCTGGCGACAGCTTCGACCAAGGCGTATCGCGGGGGATGCCGGCCTTGCCCGAGTACTCCAGCAAGTCCTCCTGAATCTCCTTCCACGCCGGCGTCTGGATGGTCTTGATGGCGCCACCGCGCAGCGTCTTGCGCTCGTCCGGAATTACCAGCCCGAGATCGACACCGATCACGCGGCCGAAGCCGCGACACGCTTCGCACGCGCCGTAGGCCGAGTTGAAAGAGAAGAGCGCCGGTTGCGGATCGGCGTAGTGCAGATCGCTGTCCGGGCAGTGCAGGTCTTGCGAGTAGCGCCAGATTTCCGGCTCGCCGGCCTCGGCAAGCACGTAGACGTTCACGCGAGCGCGACCACGTTTGAGCGACGACTCGATGGCTTCCATCGCGCGCGCCTTCTCGGTGTTCTGCAGGCGGAAGCGATCGGCCACGACGTCGAGCACCTTGCGCGTGCCCTCGGCGGTGGTGATTTCGCGCTCGGCCTGCACGCGCGTGTAGCCGGACGCCGAGAGCCATTGCTCGACCTCGTCGGGCGTGACACTGCCGGGCAATTCGACCGGGAACGTGACGACCAGACGCGGATCGTTCTGCGCGGTGCGCGCCATGAGATCGGCGTAGATCGTTTCGGGCGTGTCGTGACGCACCGGCTGCGCGGTTTCGCGATCGAACAGCGCCGCCGCACGGGCGAAGAGCAGCTTGAGGTGGTCGTTGAGTTCGGTCATCGTGCCGACCGTCGAGCGCGAGCTGCGCACGGGGTTGGTCTGATCGATGGCGATGGCGGGCGGCACGCCTTCCACATGATCGACCTGGGGACGATCCATGCGGTCCAGGAACTGCCGGGCATAGGCACTGAAGGTCTCGACATAGCGCCGCTGGCCTTCGGCGAACAGCGTGTCGAACACCAGGCTCGACTTGCCGGAACCGGACGGACCGGTCACGACGGTCATCTCACCGGTCTGGAGATCGACGTCGAGGTTCTTGAGGTTGTGCTGGCGGGCGCCACGAATACGGATGGCGTGGCTGGCCGACGGGACGGGTTTCGAGGAAGGCTTATCCACTTGGTCTCTGGGCAGACGAGAGAGCGCATGCGCGCTTTGGGGTAACTACTCTATCAGGCCGATACGACAGTCGCTGGCAGCATCCATGCGTCGCCCGGCACGCTGGGATTGTACTGTACATTTGTACAGCACCAAGCGATTCCCGCGTTGACGGTGGTCTTAATTCGGAGAACACCCCAAACCACTAATTTGCCTTCTATCCGTCACCGCGCGACAAGTCATGCGACAGGTCGTGATATGATGCGAATGATTATCATTAACCTCAAAAGCTGCTAGATCAGTGACGGTTGCAGGTACATGCAGCCGAGCCAAAACCATGATGCGTGACGACAACGGGGGACGCCAGGACTACGCACGCGCCGACGCGTCCGGCGTGGCTGCGCTCTATCACGATCACCACGGCTGGTTGCGCAACTGGCTGCATCGCAAGCTCGGCAACCACGGCGACGCCGCCGACCTCGCGCACGACACCTTTGTGCGTCTGCTCAGCAAGGACACCCCCGTCTGCCCGCGTGAACCCCGCGCCTTCCTCACCGTCGTCGCGCAGGGGCTCGTCGCCAATCTGCATCGGCATCGCAAGATCGAAGCGGCCTATCTCGAAGCGCTCTCCGCCCAGCCCGAGGCGGTAGCCCCCGACCCCGAAGCCCGCGCGATCCTGCTCCAGACACTCATCGACATCGACCGGCGCCTCGACGGCCTGCCGCCGGTCGTACGCCGCGTCTTTCTCATGTCGCAACTCGACGGCCTCGCCCAACGCGAGATCGCCGAGACCCTCGGCATCTCCATCGCCACCGTGCAACGTCACATCGTCAAGGCGCTCCACGCCTGCTGCTTCGGAGGGACGCACGCATGAGCCTGCGCCCGCCGTCCGCTCATGGCGCCGCCCCAGCGGCATCCCTGCTGCCCGAGGCGATCACGCTGGCAGCCACGGAATGGTTCGTCCGCTTGCAAGCGACGACCGACGCCAACGCGCAAGCCGCCTGGCAACAGTGGCACGACGCCGACGCGCGGCACGCGCTCGCCTGGCAGCGCCTCGTCGACTTCGGCACGCATTTGCGAACCATTCCACCGCTCGTCGCGCACACCACGCTCGTGCGCACGCGAGCGAATCAGGGACGTCGGCGCGTACTCGGCCTGCTCGCCGTCGCGGGGGTGACCGGGGCCGTCTGGTCCGTCGGCGACTCGAACGCCGTAAGGGCATGGCGTGCGGACTTCAGCACAGGAGTCGGCGAGCGCCGCACCGTGCAACTGGCGGACGGCACCGTGCTCGCGCTCAACACCGATTCCGCCGTCGACGTGCATGTCTCGCAGGACGTGCGACGCCTGCGCCTCGTGCGCGGGGAAATCGCCATCACGACCGGCGCCGATGCCGATCACGGCCATCGCCCGTTCTTCGTCGATACCGCGCAAGGCAGCCTCCAGGCACTCGGCACGCGCTTCACCGTGCGCCAGCACGAGGGCAGCGCCGCCGTCGCGGTCCTCGAAGGTGCGGTGCGTGTCGCTCCCGCCAACGTTGGAAATATGGCCAACGGCGCGACGATCCTCACCGCCGGGCAAGGCGCGACCTTCGACGCCGCCGCCGTGCGCTCGCGCTTCGACGACGTCGCCATCGCCAACGCCGCGGCGGCGTGGACGCAAGGCATGCTCATCGTCCACGCGATGCCGCTCGGCGACTTCCTCGCGGAACTCGGCCGCTACCGACGCGGCCACCTCGGCTGCGCGCCCGACATCGCGAACCTGCGCGTCTCGGGCATCTATCCGGTCGACGACACCGACCGCGTGCTCGACATGCTCTCGCGCGCGTTACCCGTCGAGGTCCAGCGCTTCACCCGCTGGTTCGTGCGCGTACAGCCCGGCAACCCTTCCGGCACACGCTCCGGCAAATCGTCGGACAGCCCACCCACATTGCGCGCCGTCGGCGGCGACCGCACGCATACCTGAAGCACCACGGCGTCGCCAGCGCCGCCTGCGGCACACCGTCCAAAAATATTTTGACGTCGGATGAGGGGTTTTCGAATCTCGCGGGGCATAGACAGGAAAGCCCCGTTTCGATTTCGATGTTTCGATGCGCCAACGAAAGGAATCCGCCGTCATGTCTTCTCACGTCAGCCCCACGCCCCTGCGTGCCGCACGTGTCCGCACGTTCGCCCGTGCTGAAACCGCCCTCGCCCGACACGTCACCCAGCGCGCCGTCACGCTGGCGACCGGTACGCTGTTCGCTCTGAGCGCCATTGCTGCCGCCACGGCTGTCAGTGCACTCACCGCGTCGAATGCCCACGCGCAGACGGCATCCCCCGCAACGACCGCGCGTGCCGCACAGTCGCTGCACATCCCTGCGGGCTCACTGCAACAAGGGCTGGTCGCGTTTGCGCAGCAAACCGGCCTGATGATTTCGTACGACGCCGCCCAGATCGCCGACAAACGCACGGCAGGCGTGTCCGGCACATACACACCCACGCTCGCCCTGGCGATGCTGATCGAAGGCACCGGCCTGCAAGCGACCGGCCAGCCCAACGGCGGCTACATCGTCGCGCCCGGCCCGAACGCCACCGGCGCCGCCGCAGGTCCGGCCGTCGCGCTGCCGCAAACGGACGTCAACGCACGCGCCGAGCGCGACGTCGCCCGCGGCCCGGTCGTCGGCTATGTCGCGACACGCAGCGACACGGCAACGAAGTCGGACACGTCGATCATGCAGACGTCGCAGTCGATCAGCGTGATCCCGCGCGATCAGATGAACGATCAGGCCGTGCAGACGGTGACCGACGCCCTCAAGTACGCCGCCGGCATCAACGCCGATCCCTACGGCAGCGACACCCGCGCCGACTGGTTCTACATTCGCGGCTTCAACGCCGACGTCTATTGGGACGGCCTGCGTCTGCCGCAGATCGCCAACCGTCCCGGCAGCTACGCCGCCGTGCGCGTCGACCCGTACACCCTGGAGCGTGTGGAAGTGCTGCGCGGCCCCAGCTCGATCCTCTACGGCGCGGGCAACCTGGGCGGCCTCGTCAATCTCGTAAGCAAGGCGCCGAGCGCCGAGCCGTATCGCGAGATCGGCATCGACTACGGCACGTTCGACCGTCGGCAGCTTCGCGTCGACATGACGGGTCCGGCCAACGAAGACGGCACGCTGCTGTACCGCATCACCGGTCTCGGCCGCATGTCGAATGCGCAGACGGACAACGTCAGCGACGATCGCATCATGCTCCAGCCGTCGATCACGTGGCGCCCGAACGCGCGCACCAGCTTCACGTGGTTCGTCAACTACACGCAGGACAACATGGGGTCGTCAGTCAGTTACGGCCCGGCGCTCGGCATGGTGAATCCGTCGCGCTGGGGTCGCATCGACCGCGATTTGCTGACCGGCGACCCGTCGTTCGACCGCTACCGCAAGACGCAGGTCGCGACCGGCTACCGGTTCGAACACCGCGTGAACGACGCGCTGCAAATTCGCTCGACGGCCCGCTTCACGCACATGGATCTCGACTACAAGTCGATCTACGGCACCGCGCTGCTGGCCGACCAACGCACGTATCAACGCACCGCGTATCAGGCCGAGCCGATCCTGAACGGCTGGCAGCTCGACAACAACGTGCAGTACGACACGACGACCGGCCCCGTCGCGCACAAGGTGGTCGGCGGCGTGGACTTCCAGACGCAACGCTTCCTCAACCGCGTATGGACGGGCACCGCACCGTCGCTCGATCTCTACGCGCCCGTCTACGGCGTGAAGGGCGTACTGCCTGCCAATCCGACGACCAGCACCGACCAGACACAGACGCAGCTCGGCCTGTACTTGCAGGATCAGATGCGCTGGGATCGCTGGTATCTCACGCTCGGCGCACGCGAGGACTTCACGTGGTCGACGACGGACAACAACATCGCAAAAACGTCGGTCGAGCAAACGCCGAACAAGTTCACGTGGCGCGCCGGTCTGCTGTACGAATCGGCCATCGGCCTGTCGCCGTACTTCAGCTATTCGACGTCGTTCCTGCCCACCCTGTCGACGAACCTCGCGGGCACGCCGCTGCAACCCACGACCGGTCAGCAGTACGAGATCGGCCTGAAGTATCAGCCCGTGAATACCGCCGCACTCTTCACGGCGTCGCTCTTCAACCTGACGCAGCAAAATGTCTCGACCGCCGATCCGGCCAACACGCGCAACACCATCCAGACGGGTGAAGTGCGTTCGCGCGGCGTGGAACTCGAAGCTCGCATGAGCCTGACGTCGCGTCTGAACATGGTCGCGAGCTACACCTATCAGGACGTGGAAGTCACCCGCAGCAACAACGCCGATCTGGGCAAGCGTCCGTATGGCGTGCCGCGCAACATGGCGTCGCTGTGGGCCGACTACAACTTCGGCAGCGTGGGCGATGCCAAGCTCGGCGCGGGCGCAGGCATCCGCTATCTGGGGCAGACGGCCGGCGACTCGGCGAACTCCTTCTCGGTGGCGAGCGTGACGCTCGTCGACGCCTCGCTGCACGCCGACATCGGCTGGCGCTGGCGTCTGCAACTGAACGCGAGCAACCTGTTCGACCGTACCTACGTAGCAGGCTGCAACACCACCGTGCAGTGCTACTACGGCACGGGACGCACCGTGATCGGCAGTATTACGGCACGCTGGTAAGCGCGCCAGAAGCCGTAACGCGAAGCTGTAACGCGAAGCGCCGGGTCGTATTGGGAATATTGGGAATCGGCCCGGCATCGCGCCCTTGTCGACGTAAACGGATGGAGTAGCATGGCGGGATTCCAGCTCTCTCACGCACGACATGGGCGCAATTCACGCGGTGCGCGACGCGATGCAGTACATCGCCGCTCTGGCTTTGGCAAATGCTTCGGTCTGCGCTCAGTCAGCCCGTCCGGCAGACGTCTCGCTCCCCCTCGCGCGGGGCTCGGCGCATACCCGCCGGACTTCACTCACGCCGCAACGCAGGACGCGCCTCGCCGTCCTCCTGCCGCTCGTCATCCTCACGGCGTGTGCGAGTAGCCCCGAATCGTCATCGACGACTTCGACGTCTTCATCGACGTTGCATCCATCGGCGACGGCCGCCCCGGCCACGCGCTATAACGTCAGCCGTTTCCCCATCGAGCACTACGATCAGGACGTCGATCGCTGGATCCGGCCCGACGCGCCCAACTACGATCAACCGCTACTTTCCGCACAGGAGCAGGCGAAGCGATTCGCGGCCTTCCGCGCGCGATACTTCGGCACCGCGCCACGCGATCCGTCACCGTGGAACGGTGCATGGCTGTCGACGTCACTGCTCAACGCCGCTGGTGCATCGCAGATCGCCGACTCGCAGGCCCGCCGCGCGCGACGCTTCGACAATAACCGTCCGGGCGTGCGCAAGACGTACGGCGAGAACTTCCAGCCGCATACCCCGGCATGGGCCCGCGCCATCGAAACGAACATGGCGCTCGCCCAACTCGACGCCGATCACGCAAGCTGGGCTTACGACCCGCGACGGCGCGGCATCACCGTCGATAACGCGCTGGTGCGCCTGCTGCCGACCCGCGACCCCGCGTTCTACGATTTCCGGGAAGCGGGCGAGGGTTATCCGTTCGACGCCCTGCAAGACTCCGCGTTGCGCCCCGGCACGCCGGTCTACGCGCTGGCGCGCAGCAACGACGGCGCGTGGCTGCTCGTCTATTCCCCGGATCTGATCGGATGGGTCGAAGCTCGCACGGTGGCATCTGTCGACGAGCGTTTCGTCGCCACCTGGCGCGCGGCCGCGCAGCGCGAGCTGGGCGCCATCGTGCAAGGCGACGTGCCGCTGGCCGACACCGTACCGGGCACGACGAACGCCATCTACCGGACGTTCGCCCCGATCGGTACGGTGCTGCCCATGACACGGTCTCGCGACGGACGTCAATTCGCAATGATCCCCGTGGCCGACGCCCAGCGTCGCGCGCAGATCCGTATGACCGCGCTCGACGCCTCGGCCCTCGTGCCGATGCCGTGGACGCTGACGCCCCGGCACATGGCGCAGGTGATGAAGCAACAGATCGGGCACCCGTATGGCTGGGGCAACACGCTGTTCTACAACGATTGCTCCGCCGAGACACGCAGCCTCTTCGCGCCGTTCGGCGTATGGCTGCCGCGTCACTCGTCCGATCAACTGCGGGCGGGCAAACGCACCGATCTGCGCCATGCCGATATCGATACGCGATTGCGTGTGCTGGCCGAGCGGGGACGTCCGCTCATGACGCTCATCCACATCAACGGTCACATCATGTTGTATCTCGGTAATGCCACCCGAGCCACGCCTGCCGGGGGCGACGAGACGGCGAGCGTGCCGATGACTTATCAAAACGTGTGGGGACTGTCACCGGCGGATAACAGCCGCCGCAACGTGATCGGCGGTTCGGTCATCCTGCCGTTGCTCAAGACCTATCCTGAAGATCCCGACGTTCGCTCGCTCGCGGGCAAGCCGCTGTTCGAGATCAGCGTGATCGGCGGCGACGCGTCGGACAGCGGTGACAGTGCACACGCTCCCGACGTCGAATCCGAAGAAGAGATGCCGCAGTAGTTTCTGAACACCGTGCGGTTTCACGCACGGGCGCCGGGTCCTGGGCCATCGTCGTGCATCACCGACATGTAGCGACGTGTGACGACATTCGGCGGCGAGCGCCGCAATGCCTATGCCCGGACGTTCAGAAACGCTCCGCGCTGAACGGCGATGGGTCGACGAGCGGCGTCTCGCCGGTCATCATCTCGGCCACGAGACGGCCGGTCACCGGCCCGAGCGTCAGACCATGATGGGCATGACCGAACGCGAACCACAGATCCCGATGACGCGGTGCGGGCCCGATGACCGGCTTCATGTCGGGAGTACAGGGCCGACGGCCAAGCCATGGCGACGGATCGACGCGCTCGCCCAGCGGGAACGTGTCGCGCGCCAGCGGTTCCACCGCGGCCAGTTGCACCGGCGTGGGTGGTGTGTCGCGACGCCCGAGTTCGACACCCGTCGTCAGACGAATGCCGCGCGTCATCGGCGTGATGAGGAAGCCGTGCTCTGCGTCGAGCACCGGTTGATTGAGGCGCGCGCCCGGCTGCGCGCGATAGTGCATGTGATAGCCGCGCTTGACGGCCAGCGGGAAGCGGTAGCCCAATGCACGCGTCACGGTATCGGCCCACGGACCGAGGGCGACGACAGCACGACGTCCTTCGATGCGACCGGCTTCCGTGCGCACCGACCAGCGCGGCTGCAACGTCGTCGCGTCGCCGACGAAGATGCGTCCGCCAAGCGATTCGAAGTAACGCGAATAGGCCTCGACGAGCGCCCCCGGATCGCTGACGGAATCCGATGCCGTGTAACGCAGACCACCGACGAGCGCGTGCGTAAGCGACGGCTCGTCGTCTCGCAGACGCGTCGCATCGAGCCGCTCGAACGGCACGCCGTACTCGGTGTGCCAGCGCTCGGCGTCGCGTTGCGCGGCGTCCATCGCGGCACCGGTGCGAAACACCTTGACCCAACCGCCTTCGCGCAGCAAATGCGCCGCCCCCGACGCCGCAATCAGTTCACGATGCTCCGTCACGCAATGCGCGATCAACGTGCTGTAGTGACGTGCAATCTGCGCATGACGCGACGGTTCGGAGTGATACCAGTAGCGCGCGAGAAAGGGCGCGACCGTGCCCATCGCCGACGGGTGGTAGCGCACATCGGTGGAGCGATTGCGAGCGAAGCGGAGCAGGGTGCCGGGATCACGCGGAAACGCGTACGGATACACGCCTTCGCGTTGAATCAGCCCCGCATTACCGAACGAGGTTTCGTTGCCGGGTGACTTGCGGTCGACGAGCGCGACCGACATGCCGCGTCGCTGCAAATGGACCGCGACGGAAACACCAACGATACCGGCACCAAGCACAAGGGCGTCGAACGTCATGGGCATGCGTCTGACACGTCGTCAGACGATCTGAGAGGGAGCGGAGAAAAGCGTCGGGCTCGCTCGCGAAAGTCGCAGGGGTGAGCCCGGAAGGTAGCCGGACGCGCCGGGGTACGGCGAAATCCAGTGCGGCGACGTTACGCCAGCGCGGTCACGGCGATTTCGACTTCGAGCCCGGCGCGCATCAGCGGCGACTGCACGCAGGCACGCGTCGGGGCGTGGCCTTCGGGCACCCAGGCGTCCCACACGGCGTTGAATTCGGCGAAGTGCTTGGCATCCGACAACCAGATGTTGGCGGTGAGAAGACGCGACTTGTTCACGCCGGCCTCGGCGAGTAGCGAATCGATGCGGGTGAGGATTTCGGTGGTTTGCTGCGTGACGGACACGTTCGCCGTGTCGGGCACCTGGCCGGCCAGATACACCACGCCGTTGGCGATCACGATCTGGCTCATGCGAGCGTTGGTATGCAGACGCTTGATTTCGTTCGACATAGGGGGCACCGAAAAAATGAGACGGGCCGGGAGTCGGCCCGAGTGCCGCTATCTTATACGACGCTTGCGGTGTCTTCGGGGCCGCGTCCAGTCCAGATCGACGAATGGAACGAGCGTCAGCGATTGCGTTGGGCCAAAGCCCGGCGAACGCTCGACGCGTTACTGCCGGATCAGCGCCATCGCGCAATCGAGCACGGTGCGCTTGAGGTCGGCCATGCCTTCGGGGGGCAGGAACGGCCCCATCATGTGGCGGTACGACACGGTCTTGCTGATGGCCGACGTCAGCATGAAGAACATCACGTCCGCGTCCGACACGGGGCGCTTCTGCGCTTCGAGCCAGTCGGCGACGAGCGGCACCATGGCGTCGCGATACGGCCGCACCAGCCGTTGGGTCAGGATATCGAGCCGCTCGCCTTCCTCGGTCGCGGCGGTCGAGAAGAACATGCCGACGTCCGGATTCTCGAACACGGCCTCCACGAACAGGCGCACGGCCTGCTCGATGCGCTCGAACGGTTCCATCGGCGCGTCACGCAGCGCATTCGTCTGCTCGACCATCGAATGCGTGAGTCCCGCAATTTGATCCACCACAGCGACCCACAACGCCTCTTTCGACCCGAAATGATGCGAAATCAACGCAGCATCGACCCCTGACGCCTCGGCAATCTGCCGCACGCTGCTCGCATAAAAGCCACGCTGCGCGAAGATACGACGGGCGTTGAGCAGCAGCGCGTCGGCCCCATGCGTGCAGTCGCACGTCGGGCGCCCGCGGGTGCGTTTGCGAGGCGAATCGGGTTGCGAGATGGCTTTGGTCGGAGTCATTGAGTGATGGGTTAGTGGAATTTGCGAGAGTCGTTTGCGCGAGCAGTGCCACAAGTCTACCCGACCCGAACGCACCTGCCTGCCCAGACACTTCCTATTTGACACGTCGGGTACACGCTCGCTATTATGCGCTTATTCATCACTTGTTGAATTTGACATTTCCCCCCAAATGTCTCGCGCAAACCGAATCGTGATCGTCGGTGGCGGTATCGCCGGCCTGATGCTGGCCACTCGTCTGGGCAGAACGCTCGGCCGTACCGGTGCTGCGCGCGTGACACTTGTCGACAGTCATCCCACCCATCTCTGGAAGCCGATGCTGCACACCGTGGCGGCAGGCACGTGCGACGTGGCTCACACCCAGGTGGCGTACCTCGCGCATGCGTGCGGCAACGGGTTCACGTATCAGGCGGGACGCATGAGCGGGCTCGATCGCGCGCGTCGGGAGATTGTGCTCGAAGAGATGGAGGGGCATGACGGCAAGCGCTTGCTGAGCGAGCGTCGCGTGCCTTACGACGCGCTGGTGCTCGCGCTCGGCTCACAGGCCGACGACGCATGCGTACCGGGCGTTCGTGACGTCTGTCACTTCATCGATAGCCAACCGCAGGCCGAAGCGTTCAATGCAGCGTTGCATTGCGAAGCGCTAAGCAGCGCAGTGAACGACGACGCGTTGCGCATCGTGATCGCCGGCGGCGGCACGACGGGCGTGGCGCTCGCGGCCGAGTTGAGCCGTTCGTTTGCGTTGGCGGCCGGCTATGGCGACCCGCAGATCTGCGAGCGACTGAAGCTCACGCTGGTGGAGCGCGGGCCGCGTGTGCTCGGGGCATTCCCGCCGGACGTATCGGCATCGACACAGGCGCAGCTCGAACAGTTGGGCTTTCGTGTACTGACGGATACGCGCATCGTGTGTGCGGATCGCGACGGTTTCTACCGCGACGACGGTCAGTTGATTCCCGGCGATCTGCTGGTGTGGGCGGCGGGTGTGAAGGCACCGGACTGTCTGCGCGGCATTGGCGGATTGACGACCAACGAAGCGAATCAGATTGTCGTTCGCGCCACTTTGCAGACGGCGCAGGACGAACGCGTCTTTGCCCTTGGCGACTGTGCATCGCTGGCAGCGGAGCAGGGGGAATGTGCATTGCCGCCGACGGCACAGGTGGCGACACAACAGGCGGCGCATCTGGGCCGTCATCTTGGCGCGTGGCTTGAGGGTCGCGCAATTCCGCCGTTCGCTTATCGCGATCCTGGCGCGTCGTTGTCGCTGTCTGGCTACAACGCGTTCGGGGCGCTCGGGCGATTCGGCTTTTTCAAAGGTGGCATCGTGCGCGGACGCTTTGCGCAGTGGAGCCACGCCATGTTGTACCGGCGTCATCAGCATGCGTTGCACGGGTTCGCTCGTGCGACGGTGTTGATGAGCGCGGAAAAACTCGGCGGCCTTCGCGGGCCGCGCATCCGGCTGGCCTGATCATGCGAAGCGACCGAACCAATTGCCCGAACCGAAGCGGCAGCAGCCGCGCCTCTGGAACGTCCTCCGTTGCGTCGTCTGCGGCGTCCGCATCCCCGTCCAAGACGTCCCGTGCGTCGCGCTCGTCGCGCGCGGCACGTGAGCCGGGCGGGTCCTATTCCCCGTGGCAGCACACCGTTGCCATGCTCGACGCCGAACCCGTCGTGTGCCGGCCGGTGATTCCGTACACCCGACGTGCGCCCATCGTGCGCGTGCTGGAAATATCGAGTGAGCTGACGATCACGGTGTCGTGGAACGACGCGACCGGCGGCAACTACGGCGCGCAGATCTGGCGCATTCGCAAGGCGCCGCATCCGGGTGTTTGCGCGTTGACGAACGAGACCATCGACGCGGGTGATTTCGTCTACCGTCCGCTGTTTGGCGATGTACCGCCGCTCAATGCCGACGCCATGATTTCGGCCGAAGCCATTCGCGTGATGCGCGAATCGGACAATCGCGAACTCGAACCGGCCTGATCGCCAAACAACATCACGACGCGCGAAATCGCGTCTCGAACACCTCGACATCCATCAACGACATACCCACGCGCTGAAAAGCTGCTCCCCCCCTCCCCCCGGTTTTGTTTCAGCGTGTTGCCGCCCCTTGAGGGCGGTTTTTTTGTCTCTATGTTTCGCGGCGTCCAATGCGTCTGGACTCCGAAGCGTTGAGCCATATCAAGAAGTTGAATTAGCACAAACACCGTAGATTTTTCGACTGTTTCTGCGCCTGGCGCGTCGTCGCTCATTCAACTTTTGCAATGCCAACAACGAAAACAAGAACGCTTTTACTGGCGTGCTCGCTGTACGTCTCGGGGACACAAGCCCAGCAAGTTCAACACACCCAACCCGTCCGACCCGCATTAGCGCCCCCCTCACAAGCCGACAACGCCGCCGCCGCCCGCCTGCGCGCGGAGCAGGATCAGCAACGTCAGCAACAGCAAGATGCGCGCGAGCGTGAAGCGAACGTCAACGCACCACACGTACGGTCGATGCGCGAAGACGCGTCAGGATGGCCCACGCTGCCGCACGAAACCTCGTGCTTGCGCATCGACACGTTTGCGCTCGACACACCGCAAGGGTTTTCCGAGCCGGGACAGGGGGATCGCGCCTTCTCGTCCGCGTCGGACAGATTCGCGTTCGCCCGGAAGTGGACGAGTCACTACGCAGGCAAGTGCGTAGGACAGCAAGGACTGGAGACGATCGTCAAAGGGTTGCAACGCGAGATATTGCGTCGCGGCTACATCACCACACGTGTTCGTCTGCCAGAACAGGACCTCTCAAGCGGCATGTTGCGCATCACACTGATTCCCGGCGTCATCGGTCAGATCCGCTTCGACGATCCCACACTGCGCGGCACCTGGAAAAACGCATTTCCCGCGCGAAGCGGCGACATCTTCGACCTGCGAGACCTGGAGCAAGGTCTGGAGCAAATGAAACGCGTGCCGAATCAGGACGTCTCGATGCAAATCGTCCCCTCGGAATCCGACTTGCCCGGACAAAGCGACGTCGTGCTTGACGTCACCCGCACCCGAGCATGGACGTTAATCGCGTCGATCGACAATGCAGGCACACGTGCCACCGGAAAATTTCAGGGCAGCCTGTCCGCCGGCATCTTCAACCCGCTCGGCCTGAACGACATGTTCAACGCAGGCGTCACTCACGACCTGCTTCTGAAGGACCAAACCTTCGGTTCCCGGGGTTGGAATGGCAGTTATTCGATACCGTGGGGCTACACAACGGCGACGCTTGCCGCGTACGCCAGCACCTACTACCAACAGATCGCAGGTGTGAATCAGACATTCGTCGCGAGCGGGAACGCGCAAACCCTCGACGTCAAACTCCATCGTGTGCTGTCCCGTAGTCAGCGCCACGTCACCGGCGCGCAAATCCGTCTGTCGCGGCGTTTCGGTCAAAGCTTCATCGAAGACGTCGAAATCACGCACCAGCGACGCAACAACACCCTCCTTGAGCTAGGTCTGACGCAACGGCACTACCTGGGCAACGCGCAGCTCGATGGGCTCATCGCCTATCGGCAGGGTCTCGGCGCATTCGGCGCTCAGGCGGATCGTCTCGGCAGTCGCGGCGGGCCGACGTATCGCTTTCGCATGGCCGTGGTCGACGCCAACGTCAGCGTGCCCTTCGCGCTCGCGCAGCAGCGGTTCCGGTTTGTCACCACGTTTCACGGTCAATACACCGCGAACCAGCTCTACTACATCGACAGCCTCTCGATCGGCAGTCGCTACACCGTACGTGGCTTCGACGGCGAAACCATGCTCGCCGCCGCACGCGGCTTCTATTGGCGCAACGAACTTCAGATTCCTATCGGGCAGACGGCCCAGTCCCTTTATGCGGGCGTCGATGTCGGACAGGTGTGGGGACCACAACCCGTGACGCTCGACGGTACGCGGCTCGCCGGGGCTGTCATGGGCGTCAAGGGAAGTGTCGTAACGCGATTCGGGAGCTACGGCTATGGCCTGTTCGCGGGCACTCCGCTTCACAAACCCTCTGGATTTCCCACAGCGAAGTGGACCGTCGGATTTCAGTTGACCGCCCACCTTTGATGCAGAAGCACGCGCGCTGCGCGTACGCCCGTCGCGTTTCCGATCCCGCCTTTCCTGCCTCGCGCCAAGGCATCCACCCTCTGGTCATCACGTCAATGAACAAGAACCTCTTTCGATTAGTGCACAACCCGGCACGAGGCATGCTGATGGCCGTTGCGGAGACGGTCGGCACCGCCAGTAAAGCGGGGACGCGTCGCGTGCGTGCGGGTTTCGTCGCACCGCGCACCGCACGTCTCACCCTGAGACCGATAGCGTTTGCGGCAGTCATGGCCCTCGGCGCAACGTCAGCCCATGCGCAAGTCACCGCCGCGGGCAATCTGCCACCGTCCGTGGTGCAGACAGCCAATGGCCTTCAGCAAGTCGATATCAATACGCCAAGCGCCGCCGGTGTTTCGCAAAACACGTATTCCCAGTTCGACGTCCCGCACGCCGGCGTGATTCTGAACAATGCATCGACGATGACGCAGACGCAGCAGGCGGGCATGATCAACGGGAACCCGCATCTTGCGCCAGACCAATCGGCTCGCATCATCCTGAATCAGGTGGATAGCAATGCGCCGAGCCAGTTGCGAGGCCACCTCGAAGTCGCGGGGAGCCGGGCTGAAGTCATCGTGGCGAACGGTGCGGGCATCGTGGTCGACGGCGGGGGGTTCATCAACACCACGCGCGGCATTCTCACGACCGGAACTCCCGTCTTCGACGCGAATGGCGGCATTCAGGGTTTCGACGTGACGCGCGGCAGCATCGCCATTCAGGGCTTCGGACTCAACGCCACTAACGTCGATCAGGTCGATCTTCTTGCGCGCGCCGTGCAGGCCAATGCCGCCATTCACGGCAAGACGCTAAATGTCATTACCGGCGCGAATCGAATCGATCACGACACACTCGGAACGACGGTCACGACGGGGGACGGGCCCGCGCCGACGGTCGCTATCGACGTGAGTGCGCTCGGCGGCATGTACGCGAACCGCATCACGCTGGTCGGCACCGAAAAGGGCGTCGGCGTGACGAACGGCGGCACGATCGCTGCGCAACTGGGCGATCTTACGTTGACCAGCGCCGGGCAACTCGTGCAGACGGGCAAGCTCAATGCCTCGGGCGATATCGCGATCGATGCGCAGGGTGTCGCCAACCGCGGGACCGTCTACGCGCAACGGGACGCATTCCTCCGCGCTGACGACGCACTTGCCAACAGCGGCACACTCGCCGCGCAACGGCATCTGACGTCCACGGCGGCAGACGTCACATCGACCGGCACGCTCGGCGCGGGCGTCAACCGTGACGGGACCGTCGATACCGGTGGCGATCTGACGGTCACCGCTTCCGCGCGCCTGCATGCAAGCGGTGTGAGTACTTCCGGCGGCAACCTCCGATTGGAAGGCGGCACGCTGGACCTCGGGGACGGCAAGACATCGTCCCAAGGCGATCTGACGCTACTCGCCACGCGAGGTGATCTGAATCTGTCACACGCCTGGGCGAACGCGCAAGGACAGCTTGTTGCTAACGCGAAGGGCGCGCTAATCAACGATCATGGCGCATTAGCGGCACGCCGAAACGTGACGCTCGACGCCGCTAACCTGTCCAACGTAGACGGCAAAGTCTCATCACAGGCAGCGCTGGTCGCCCGAATTGCGGAAGGGCTGACGAATCGGCGCGGGATATTCGTCTCGGACGGCGCGATGGACGTCCGAAGCGGATCCGTCGCCAATGATCACGGGCAAGTACAAAGCGGTGGGGGTCTGTCGATGACGACGAAGTCCCTCGACAACACGGCAGGGCGCATTGTCGCGCTCGCCACCGATGCGCTGACGGTCGAGGCTTCGGAGACGCTGACGAATACGGAGGGCGGTGCCATCGGTGGCAATGGTGCCGTCAGGATTCGCGGCGGACACATTGAAAATCGCGGCGTCTTCAGCAGCCCATCGGATCTCGAAATCGCCGCCCGGGCGCTCGACAATAGCGAAGGAACGCTGCGCGCGTCGAATCGCACGTCGGTTCTCGTCACAGAGGATTTAACCAATCGGGACGGCAGCATCGTTGCTGGCAAATCAGTAACGCTGGATGCACGGACCCTCGACAACAGCGACGGCGCACTACAAGCCGAACGACTGTCGCTGCGTGTGGTGGACGTCGCCAATCGCGGCGGCACGATCACCCAGACGGGCGCGGGGCCAATGTCGCTCCAGATCTCCGGCGAGTTCGACAATGCTTCTGGTGGCACGCTGCAAACGAATAGTGCTGACCTTGCGTTATCGCCCGTCCGAATCAACAACAACGGCGGCACCATCACGCATGCAGGCAACGGCACGCTCACGCTTGATGCCCATGGCGGACGTGGCGAAGTTCTCAACGTTGGCGGCACCGTGCGCAGCAATGGCGACGCGATCATCCGCGCGGACCATCTCGACAACTCCGCGGGTTCGATCAGTAGCAAAGGCGGACTCAGCGCAACGCTCCGGGGCGCATTGACCAACGCGGGCGGCAAGTGGCTCACGAACGGCGATGTCACACTCGTCAGCAAGACGCTGACGAACACGGACGGCGTCATCACCGGCGGCGCGAAATCGACGATACACGTCGACGCGCTGACCAATCGCGGCGGCGCCATCGTCTCGTCCGAACTCGATGTGACAAGCCGCACCACACTTGACAACGACTGCGGCACGCTCAAAGCGAACCAACTCTCGTTGAAGGCAACCGATCTTCTGAACCGAGGCGGGACGATCACGCATTACGGCGCAAGTCCGATGCGGATCGACGTCGACGGCTTGCTGGACAACGCGGCGGGCGGCGTGCTGCAAAGCAATGGGTCCGACCTCACGTTGACGCCATCGTCGCTCAACAATAACGGCGGGAAGATTCTGTCCGCCGGTACGGGAAAGCTGACCATCGCGCCGGGAGGGGGGACGGGAACGCTAACGAATGTCGGCGGCGAGATTGTGGCAGGCGGTGCGTTATCGGTGCTCGCGGCTCAGCTCGATAACACGCAAGGCGCGCTGTCCGCACGCAGCGATTTTCAGGCCAACATTCTTGGCAACCTCGTCAATTCACATGGTGTGATTCGCTCGCTGGGGTCCATCTCGCTCGGCACCGACGGTGACCTGCGCAACGCAGGGGGGCGGATTCAGTCCGGCACCGGGGGCGGCAGTCACTCACTCTCCGTTCGCGCAGCGGCGATTGACAACGCTGAAGGCCTCGTCGGCAATCTTGGGAAGGGCGACACCGCGATGCTAAGCCTGGGCGGAATCGTCAATCGTGGCGGCGTCATCACCGGAAGCGGTCATGTGGCTGTGACGGCCGCCACCATCGACAATACCGACGGCGCGCAGTTAAGCGGTGCGAGCATCAGCGCCAACGCCGACACACTCGACAACACCGGCGGCAACATCGGCAATATCGCTGGCTTGCCCGGGGATATCGCGCTTGCGACAACGGGCGTCCTCACCAACGCCGGCGGTAAGATCGGTGCCACTCGCGATCTCGACGTCCGTGCCGCCTCGCTCGTTGGTGGCGGCGGATATCGTGCGACTCAGGATGTCGTCATCAACGTCGGCGGAGATTTCACCCTCCAGCCGACGTTTCAATTCGCCGCGGGCCGCCATCTGTCGATCACGCTGCCGGGCACGTTCACCAACGGCAGCGCATTCTCGGCGATCCGTCATTTGACGGTGAGCGCTGGCGACATCACAAACTACGGCTCGATCACGGCAGGCGGAACCTTGGCAACGCGTTCGCGCACGTTGCGAAATGTCGGCTCGCTCGTGGGTGGCGATGTCTCGTTCACCGCCACATCGCGGTTGTCGAACATCGGGGCGAGCGCCCTGATTGGCGCGACGAATGCCGACGGAACGCTAGCGTTGCTCGCACCGGTCATCGACAACGTCGACGACACGACCGGTACCGATTCACAGGCGACGACGGCCATCTACGGTCTGGGCCGCGTTGTGATCGCCGGTCTCAAGGATGCAAGCGGTCGCTACCTGAATGCGAGCCGGATTCAAAACCACTCGGCCCTCATTCAGTCCGGTAAGGACATGGCGCTTCACGCGGATCAGGTGACTAACACCCGACGCTCGATGCAAACCTCGGGATTCAGCACCTCGGTCGATCCCGAGCTGATTACGCGTCTCGGCATCAGCCTGAGCGGACGCACGGGAGAGGTGAATACCCGGAATCCGAACGCGATTGGCGGCGTCTACATCGAGCAACCCCATGGCGGGGAATGGAACAGCGATTACATCTTCACATCGTATTGGGGCGTGGCGACGGCCAACACCGTGACGTCGATCAGCCCGCAGGCGCAGATCATGTCGGGCGCGAACCTGAACGCGTCGGCGGTAGGCCTGTTCCAGAACTACTGGAGCGCGGTTTCCGCGACGGGTGACATTGCGATGCCCGCGACGCTGGATCAGAACAGTTGGCGGGATCAGACCGCCCCCGCGGTCAGCGTCAGATATTCAGGACACTACCACTACAACAATTACGACAACAGCAAGCATGACTGGCAGCTTCCCTTCGGCGACGCGACCTTCACGACTCGCCGCCCAGGGGGGTATTCGCAGGTCGCGCCTGCGGACGTTCGTACTTATGCGCTTCCCGCCTATGAATCGAGCTTCGTCGCCAATGGCACGCTGTCGGGCTCGGGTGTCAGCGTTGAGAACACCGCAGGCAACGCGGGAACGCCTTTGCTTGGGTTACTGCCGGGACAGGATGCGACGGGTGTCAACGTCGGGACTTTCGACGGGCATGCGAGCGGCGCAAACACCGGCGTCGCTTCGTTCCAGCACGACGGCATACTCATCGATCCGGTCATCGCCAGCGCCGTCGCGCTCGACGTGATCGCGAACCTGACGATCCCGCAAGGCGGCCTGTTCCGACCGACGACCGCACCGGGCGCCACCTACGTCATCGAATCGAATCCCGCCTTCACCAACGCGAAGACGTTTATCTCCAGCGACTACTACCTCAAGCAGATCGGCGTCGATCCGCAAACGGTCATCAAACGTCTGGGCGACGGCATGTACGAGCAGCAGTTGGTACGAAACCAGATCACAGCGCTCACCGGACGCCCCGTGCTCGGTCCCTTCGGCGATACGGAGCGCATGTTCGAGGCGATGATGACCTCCGGTGCTGCGCTCTCCAAGTCGCTGAACTTGTCGCTTGGCATGAGCCTGTCGGCCGAACAGGTCGCGGCGCTGACGAGCGATGTGATCGTGATGCAAACGCAGGTGGTCGACGGACAGACGGTGCTGGTGCCGGTCGTCTATCTCGCGCAGACGGGGCGGCAAACCCAGAACGGCCCACTGATAGCGGCGCGCGACGTCGATCTGAAAGACGCGCAGCGATTCATCAATAGCGGGACGCTTAGTGCCGAGCGAACACTCACCGTCGACGGCAAGGCCATCGACAACGCCTTCGGCGCATTACAGAGCGGCGGACTCATGACGTTGTCCACCGTCGGTGACGTCGATCTGAGTTCAGCGACGGTCAACGCCGGTAGCCTCGCTCTGAAAGCGGGCGGCGATCTGAAGCTCGATACCACGGTCAACCGTGTCGATCAGGTCAGCGACACGGGCGCGACGCGCACCTCGACCACGCTCGGTCCCGTCGCGACGCTTAACGTCACAGGCGACGCGGTGATCGCCACGGGTGGCAACTTCGAGCAAAACGCCGGAGCGTTGAACGTCGGCGGAAATCTCGGCATGGCGATCGGGGGCAACTGGGAACTGAACACCGTGCAGACGGGCGAGCAGAAGGTCGTCTCCCGGGCGAACGGCGTATCCGATACCAACGTCAACGCCGCGACGGGCAGCGCAGTGACTGTCGGGGGTGTTTCCAATATCGGCGTGGGCGGCAATCTGAGCGCGACCGGGGCGGACATCAACCTCAAGGGAGGGGGCGCGATTGCGGCCCGCGGCGACGTCACGTTGCAGGCGGCGGTGACGACGTCCACGGTGCGAAGCAGCAGCGCGGACAGCGATTACTCGGAGTCGTCGTATCGGTCCGATGACACCGTCATGGGCACCACCGTGCGGGCGGGGGACAGTCTTACGATTGCATCCGGCAACGACATCCACTTGCGAGGTAGCGGCATCACACTTGAAAGTGGGACGGCAACGCTCGCGGCCACGCGGGACGTGATCGTCGGCGAGGTCACCGAGACGCATGAATACAGCAGCCGTCATGAAGGCAGTCGCAGTGGCCTCGTCAGTAGCAAGCGCACGACGAGCACGATGGATTCGAAGACAGTACAGGCCAACGGCAGCATGATCTCCGCCGATGCCGTCGCCATCGTTGCGGGTAACGATCTGAGCGTACGTGGCAGCACGATTGTCGGGGGGGAGGGCGTCGCGCTTCAGGCGGGGCGCGATCTCACGATTCAATCGACGGAGAACCAGAGCGAGCGCCATTCCTTCTATGAGGAGAAGCGGTCGGGATTCGGTACCTCCGGCGGGGTGGGCATCTCTTACGGCGCGAGCGAACAGCGCGACCGGACGAACGAGAGCCGCGTGACGCAAACCAGGAGTCTCGTGGGTGCGCTCGATGGCAACGTCAGCATGATTGCCGGCAACGAGTTGCTGATTCGCGGCAGCGATATCGTCGCGAACGGTGACGTCACGGGGATTGGCCAGAACGTAACCGTGGAATCGTCCGTCAATCGTCAGCAGCAGGACGAGACGCACGAGATGAAGCGCTCCGGCTTCACGCTGGCGATCAAGTCGCCGGTCATCGACGCCGTGCAGAACGTCGCGAATCAGACCCGCGCAGCGGTAGACAACGGTGGCGACGCACGGGTGTCGGCGCTGCGCGGTTACGCAGCGGGGAGTGGCGCATACAGCGCGTATGGCGAAGGCAAGGCGGCAGTCGATGCGCTGAAGAAAGGCAAAGTTCCTGAAGGCAAGATCGAGTTGAGCTGGGGGTCATCGAGCAGCAAATCGACGTCGTCGATGGATATGACGCAAAACGATGCCAGCCACATCAGAGCGGGTGGCGCCGTCGCGCTAATCGCCACGGGCGATGCCGCCTCGGGCAAGGGCGACGTCAACGTCACCGGTTCGGATGTCGACGCCCGTGACGTTCTCCTTCAGGCGACCCATCAAGTCAACTTGCGCAACAGCACCGACACCGAGTCGACGCGTAGCGATAACCAATCGAAGAATCTCGGCTTCGGCGTGTCATACGGGACCAGCGGGTTCGGCGTTTCGGCATCCATGTCGAAGGCGAACGGCGACGCCAATACGGACTCGACATTCCAGAACAACACGCACATCAACGCGAGCAACGCCGCAGTGATTGTTAGCGGTGGGGATACGAACATCGTCGGTGCGGTTGTCGATGCGAAGACTGTCGTGGCGCGCGTGGGTGGAGACCTCAATGTGGCGAGCGTGCAGGACACGACCGAAGGATCCGCGCATCAGCAAACCATGGGCGGCGGCGTGAACCTCAGCATGGCTGGGGCTTCTGGAAGCGCCAGCTATGCACGCGGCAATGCGAGTGGAAATTACGCAGGCGTGGTGGAGCAATCGGGATTGCAGGCGGGCGAGGGCGGCTTCGACGTCGCCGTCGCCGGGAATACGGATCTGAAGGGCGCATACATCGCGAGTACGGCGGACGCCTCGCAGAACCACCTGACGACGGGCACGCTGACGTTCAGCGACATCGAAAACCACTCCGACTACAGCGCCAACAGTTTCGGCTTCGGCGGCGGGTTCACCGTCGGCAACGGGGGCGCTAACGAACGTACCACTGGCAAGACGTCGGGCAAGAACAAGGGTGGGATTTCTCCGATGTTGCCGCAAATGGAGAGCGGCAGCGAGCGCGCGACGACACGCACCGGCGTGAGCGAAGGGACGATTGTCATCACCGACACAGCGAACCAGACGCAGGATTTGGTAAATCTCAACAGAGATACTGAAGACCTGAACGGAACGGTCACACGGACGCCAGATTTGCAGAATCTTCTTAGCGATCAATCACGCTTGATGCAAGCGGCGACGGCGGCGGGTGAAGCCGTCGCACGCGACATCGGCACGTACGCGAACAAGAAGGCGGACGAGGCGAAGAAGCTGGCCGAGAAAACCGATGATCCCGCACTGAAAGCGCAGTACTTGGAAGAAGCGAAACAATGGTCTGAAGGCGGCGACTATCGCGCGACGATGCATGCGGCAGGCGGCGCGCTCGTTGCGGGACTCGGGGGTGGAAACGCCTTAGGAGGCGCATTGGGTGCCGGCCTGACATCCAAGCTTGGCCGGGTCCTCGACGACGTCAGTGACGACATCCGCAAGAAGCGCCCCACCGGAAACGCCGACATGGACGAAGCCCTCGGACAGATCGTCGCAACGGGCTTAGGTACTGCCGTCGGTGCGGTAGCCGGTGGTAGTTCGGGCGCGTTCACCGGGTTCAATACGGATCGGTTTAATCGGCAGTTGCATCCGGATGAGAACCAGTGGATCAAGAACAATGCCTCGCGGTATGCAAAACAGCTCGGCATCACTGATGAGCAAGCCCTATCTCGGTTGACCGACCAAGCGAACCGACAAGTACAGAGCGGCTCCGAGGGAGCATGGGACCAATCCGCGAGCACGTTTCTGAGTCAGGCTCGTGGGATGTTGCCCGCCTCTGGAGACAGCGGCATGAGCTACATGTTTGTCGCGACGCCCGGCCAAAAAGCGAATCCCCAGATGTACGCCGAGTTCTACGTAAACGGAAATGGAATGAACACACCAAGTGCCTCCGCAATATCAAGCGCTGTAGATAGAGAGACGGCGATTCGAAACAACCTAGCAAACGCAACGCTGATCGCAGCTGGGACGGCCGCAACGATCGCTACGGGCGGTGCGGCAGCAGCCATACCGGGTACCCCAATCTTCAGTTCCGGAGGTGTAATGGGTTCAGGCGCTCTGACGGGCCCCGTGGCGACTGGAACCATTTCAGCGACGGTCAACGCTACTGCGCAATACCTTCAAAACGGAGAAATTAATCCATTTGACGTAGCTGCGGCATTCGGTGCGGCGGCGCTAGGAACTGGTCATGGCTTGCTCTGGAACATAGGGACTAACGCCGTTCTTGGGGGAGTCAGTGCCGGAGTTAAGAACTATGTGCAGGGTACGAACGACAATATAGCCGCATCTGCGCTACGAAATGGCGCGCTATCAGTCGCTGGGTTCGGATTAGGAAAATTCGCACAAAAAGGGATGTCGAGTATTTTGAAACCTGATATAAATTCTTCAGGCTGGACTGCGACTGGAAAATGGAGCAATTCCGGATGGAACCTATTCAGAGAGAATTCACTACCCGCAGCACTTGGAAGCGTTTCTGGAAGTTCTGGACAGGAAATAGCTGACACCGTCACAAAGAAAATTCCGCACCTCAACACATCTAACGGAAAAAATAAGTGAAGCGATGGATTATTTTTTCCGTTTTCACATGGACAATTTGCGTTCTATGCTTTTTCCTAGTATGGATATTTGGCATATTAATTTCTTGTGCATTTTACGACGACTGCCTTAGAGAGATAAACATCGGAATCTTGATAACGATGATTAATGTAAAAAGTGCCTTAATTAAAGGATCCCTTTCCTTTTTCGTAATTATGATTTTTTTGATAATCGGAAAAACAAGGTAGCCAACAAAGTATTACCGGAACACCGCTAGGTTTGGGCTTGATGCTGGAGCACGGGCGCGCACTCGACTGAGTGAACGAAGACATCCGGAATAAGCGCTCCACAGGAAACGCCGACTTGGGCGAAGCCCTCGGTCAGATCGTCGCAACGGGCTTCGGTACTGCAGTTGGTGCGGTAGTCGGCGGTAGATCGAGTGCGCTCACAGGATTTAACACGGATCGGCTTAATCGGCAGTTGCATCCGGATGATGCAAGCATTTGCAAAAAGATCGCGTCAATCAGTGGAGGGAAATATACAGAGCAGCAGATAAGCGATGCTCTACGTGCAGCCAACAATAGCCAACGAGGCGAAAGTGTGACGACTGGGATGGTGGTGGATGGTGCGAGTAATCCGGAGGGTATCTACGATTAAGGCGCAACGTTTTCAGTACCGTCGCATGACGGAGTGTTGGATCGAAGGAGCCTACTGTTATCGAAGATGCTCGTCGTGTAGGAGAAAGTAGATGAACTGGAGAAGGGCTTACTCAACTATTCAGATATGGTTCGTCGTGTGTCTTGCATCGGCGTTTGGTGCCGGATTCTGGTCTTTCCTGATCGCAGGAATTTGTCGCGTTGCTTTCGGCCTCGAAGAACGAGTGGCCATGACGCTGATTTTTCTTCCATTTGCCGTCGTTTTTTTCTGTGTTTTTGTGAAGTACTTACCAAAGCCGCTAAGAAATGCAGGGATGCTGAGCGATGATCCAAAGACACTGGGACCTTGGCTTCACTCCGATGGGAACTAGTACCGCGCGAGAAGGCGATTTCAACGGCGACGTCATTATCACCGGTTCGAACGTCGATGCCCGGGACGTCCTCCTTCAGGCGACCCATCAGGTCAACTTGCACAACAGCACCGACACCGAGTCGATGCGCAGCGACAACCAGTCTAAGAGCCTCGGCTTCGGCGTGTCATACGGGACCGGCGGGTTCGGCGTCTCGACATCCATGTCGAAGGCGAACGGCGATGCGAATACGGACTCGGCCTTCCAGAACAACACGCATATCAATGCGAGCAACACCGCCGCGATTGTCAGCGGTGAGGATACAAACATCGTCGGTGTAGGTGTCGATGCGAGGAGTGTCGTGGCACGCGTGGGTGGAGGTACGCGGTCGGAGTCGAGGAGGGCCGTCGTTATTCGCTCGAGTAGGGAGGCAAAGATATCCTGAAGGACTTGGTTATTTACTACCGACAGCGCCGGGAGTCGTAATCCACAATCTTGATGTGCTTCATGTTGGAAAGATAATTAGTCTTTCGATATAAAAGTGAATAAATGGCTTCTGTATATTTTTGCTCCGACCATCGGAGCAACCGTTATCTGTCTGATAGCGATATTTCCAACCCTAATGCGAAATTTTAGGTTGTGGCACATGAATCGCAAAAAACTCCCTCACGGACATTTCGCAGAGAGGTGAGGCTTGAAAAGAATCTTGATAATTTCGCGGGCGACGACAGTTTCGCGTTTGCAGAGGTTGCGTGCTACTTACTAGCGATGTTGAGTATTTTGGACGCGCTCATCTTGTTGGCAGGCGCCAGTCCAAACTCTCCGGACTCAGTCCTCTCCTTTAAGCGGCAAGCGATCGTCCTCATCGTTGCCTTGATTTTTAAAATATTTTCGTTCGTCTTCTATTACGCTTTGGCAAGGCGTCTCTCAAGTTGCTCCATGCTGGCATGGAGAATAGCGCTAGGCGTCTTCTTGCTAAATCTGATCTATAACGCGCAGTTGATGATCATCAAACCCGGGCCACTTTCGATGCTGCTGGTCATCCTCTCGGTGGGAGGAGTAATTTCGGTTGTTCGTGGGCGGAAGTCGATGCAGGGCCGGAATACTGCCGCGGTGAAGCCCGAAGTCTGATTGATGAGAGTGAATGTTTGATGGAAAAGAAATCCCTAAAAGACAATTTTCTGATTGCCCAAGTTGCGTTTTGTTATTTTGCTGTATTCAACGCATTTGTTCTTGTACTGGCGTTGATCGGAACCGACTATTCTTTGAACGGCGCACCATTGCTCCAAAGAATATCGATTTTGGCGAGCACCATCGCGAACGTATTTCTGATAACGCTCGGATTCTCAGTCATGGCCATGAGCCTAGAGCGGTGTACGAAAGTCGTTTGGCGGATAGCGTTGATCGTCCTTGGGGTGGCTGTGATCGTCAATGTGCTAGCGATGCTTGCGCAACTGTCCATCATGCCGATTTTGAGCACCGTGGTTTCGGTCGCGGGTATTGCATCATTGATCTATGAGCGAAATGCGGTTTTCGGTAAGTCAAAGAGGGATACTTCGGGTGTCGTGCACGGCTGATACCCGGCTCTCCTCAAGCGCCGAGATGAAACCCCGCTTCAACGAGCTTCGCGGATGAAATCGCGCAATTTACATCGTTTCATTGGGTGTCCCGATCAGGAAGCTTCACGCGATGTCAATTGCGCGCTTCATTTGATTGATTCCATCTGAGTTGCAACCGTTACAACAGTTACATGCAATCACCCTAAACCCACTCCCCTTTGGGTTTACGCTTCGTCCATAGCTCACGGCGATGCAGAATGTACGTCCCCGTGAGCCCTCATACGGAGACGAGCGTCGATGACCAAACCCTACCTCACACTCTTCGCGGCACTCGCCGCCACCGCCGCTATTAGCTGGATGGCTTTCAGTGCGCGCAGTTATGCCGCCGAGTCCGGCGCGCAAGTTCAGACGAATCCCCGTCAGGAACAGATCAAATCGCTCGTCGATGCAACCATCACGCCGCTCATGGCGCGGCAGGACATTCCGGGCATGGCCGTCGGTGTCGTCGTCGACGGACAGTCCTATGTCTTCGATTACGGTGTTGCCGACAAAGCCGCCAACAAGCCGGTCACTCACGACACGCTCTTCGAAATCGGCTCTGTGAGCAAAACCTTTACCGCGACGCTCGCCACCTACGCGCAAGCCGCTGGCGCACTCTCCTTAACTGACAAGGTCAGTCGTCGTGCCCCCGAGTTCGCGGGCACCCCGTTCGGCGACGTCAAACTACTCAACCTCGCCACCCACACCACGGGCGGCATGCCGTTGCAAGTGCCGGACAACGTCACCGATACCGAAGCCATCACGCAATACCTCAAGGCATGGAAACCCGCCAAGCCGACGGGCACCGTGCGCACCTACTCCAACGTCAGCATCGGTGCGCTCGGATGGATCACCGCTCGTGCGATGCATGGCGACTTTGCATCGCTCATGTCCGAGCATGTCCTGCGACCGCTCAATCTCACGCACACCTTCCTGCGCGTGCCGGAGGATCAGCAAGCGAATTACGCCTGGGGATATAAGGATGGGAAGCCCGTGCGCGTGAATCCGGGCGTCTTCGAACAAGAGGCGTACGGCGTGAAAACGACCGCGAGCGATCTGCTGCGCTTCGTGCAGGCCAACCTCGGTGAAGCCGTGCATGACCGCCGTCTGCGTCACGCGCTGTACGCCACACGCACCAGCTATTTCTTCGATGCGCCGATGACGCAAGACGTCATCTGGGAACAGTACCCGTACCCGGCCAGTGTCGACACGCTGCTCGACGGCAATTCGTCGCGCATGGCGTACGAGCCGACATCGGTGCGCGAACTCGCACCGCCCATGGCGCCGTCACCGGTCGCCTGGGTGAACAAGACCGGTTCGACGAACGGCTTCGGGACTTATGTGGCGTTCGTGCCGTCGAAGCAGATGGGGATCGTGATCCTCGCCAACAAGAACTATGCGATGGACGAGCGCATCCGTGCCGCACACCGGATTCTCTCTACGCTCGACGGCCTTCGCCCGAAGGCCGAACCGGCCAAATAACGGCGAACCGCAATCCGGCCCGGTCTGACGTCGTCACCCGACGAACGTCGCGACAGCGTTGGATACGCCACCGTATCCAACGTCCTCGCCGCGTCAGGCCATCGTCCGGCAATCAGCCGCCGAACACTTTCTCGAACGCCGCCGCAAGATCGTCGATCAGATCTTGCGGATCTTCCAGCCCGATATGCAGACGCACGATCGGACCGGCGTTCGACCAGTCTTCGCACGTGCGCGTGCCGACAACGTTCGACACCGTCGCCAGACTCTCGAAGCCGCCCCACGACGCCCCGATGCCGAACAACGTCAGTGAGTCGACGAATTGGTCCGCTTGCTGGGGTGTCGCATTCGCGAACTCGAACGACACCAGTCCATTTGTGCCGAGACAATCGCGTCGCCACAGCTCGTGCCCCGGGTCCGTCGGCAACGCGAGGCAGAACACGCGTGCCACATCCGGCAACCCATTCAGCCAATGCACGACTTCCAGTGCATGACGCTCGTGCATCTGCAAGCGCGCCCCCAGCGTGCGCGTGCCGCGCAACACCAGATACGCGTCATCAGGACTCACCGCAACGCCTTGCGCATCGGCCATCGTCGAAAGCGTTTGCCAGACGTCCTGCGTCGTGGTGACGGTGCCCATCATCACGTCGGAGTGACCGCTGAGATACTTCGTCGCGGCCATCACGGAGATGTCGGCCCCCAGCATCAACGGACGGCATTGCACACCCGATCCCCAGGTGTTGTCAGCCACGAGCAACGCACCGTGACGATGCGCCAGATCGGCCAGCGCAGGAATGTCGCACATCTCATAGACCAGCGATCCCGGCGCTTCGATGTAGATCAACTTGGTGCGCGCTGTCATATGCTCCGCTGCGTCGCTGCCGTCCGCACGGAAGAACGTGACGTGCACGCCCCACGGCTTCAGGAACGTCTCGACGAAATGACGCAGCGGCTGATACACGCAATCGGCAATCAACACGTGGTCGCCGGGACGCACGTAAGCCAGGAACACCATCGAGATCGCCGCGAGCCCCGTCGGGAACAGACGCGTGCGATACCCGCCCTCGAGCCCGGCGACCACGTCTTCCAGTGCAAATCCCGTGGGGTTGCCACGCGCGCCATAGGTGAACATGCGCTCGGTGCCGCGACGGCGGCGAGCGTCGTTCATGTCGTCCATCGTGTCGAACAACACCGTGGACGCGCGCACAACGGGCGGATTGACGGCGCGCCCGCCGACGACGGCAGTATCGGTGCCGCCCTTGACGAGACGGGTGGCAAGGCGCGGATGACGTAGCGGGGGGATTTGTCGGGACATGGTCTGGCGTAGAAAAGACGTTTCGAGCGATTCAGGTCATGCGATGAGGATGTGGGCCTAAGCGTGGGCGCCATACCTGCACGGCACGCGCCCACGCCAGACGCACAGCTTACTTCGTGGCGGCGGCATCACCAATACGGAATGCACCGCGCTCCTGCTCGTCCAGCTGCGCGAGCAGGCCCGTCTCCCACGCCAGATACTGACGCGCCGCCGCCTTGTTCCCATCGTGACGGTCATGCACGAAGAAGAGATAGTCGATGCACTGGGCATCGGGCGGCGAATCCGGCGTGGTCTGCACCGGCTGCCCGGCCGCCGTCCACGCCTTGAAGCCGCCTGCGAGCCACGAGAACGTGCGCGCATCCTGTGCATGCTCGCGTCGCCAGTCGGCCACGAACAACTCCGCAACACCGCGCTCGTCGCCGATCACGACGACGTCGCCCGTGGCGGGCAGCGTCGGCAAATGCGGACGAATCGCCCACAGCGCCCCCGGCACATGCTCACGACGGAAGCTCATGCTCGGACGTACGTCAACCACCGTCACGCTGCCGTCAGCCAGGGCGGTGACGAGCGCGGCGACATCGATTTCCGGGAGCGTTGTGGCGACACCGGCGACCGGTAGGGGCAGCGATGCCCCGCTGGCAAGACCGTCGCGCAACACATAGGCATCGTGGCCCAACTGACGCAGCCAGCTCGCGACGATCGGCGCACGCACGCCGTCGTTGTCGAACAGCACCACACGTGCGTGACGCACGCCCACGTACTGATCCGTCGCCTGAATCAACTGTCCGCCCGGGGTATGCTGCGCACCCGGCAGCGTGCCCGCGGCAAACTCTTCGGGCGTACGCACGTCGCAAAGGAACAGCGTGCGCGACGTATCCTTCGCCCACTGCGCAAACGTCGACGCCTCCACTTCAGGCACGGCAAAGCGCTCAGCCAGCGCACCGCTCGCTTCGCGCATCTGCGCGAGACTGGACGGCGTCACCACATCGGGATACCGACGCGTACTGCCATGCTCCAGCGGCAGGTCTTCCAGATACCAGCCCTGTGTGCCGTTCTCCAGCGCCATCACCGGATTGGGGATACCGAGGTTGATGAGCGTCTGCGCACCGATGATGCTGCGCGTGCGCCCCGCACAGTTCACCACGATGGGCGTGGTCGTATCCGGCACCAGCTCGCGAATGCGATAGCCGAGTTCGCCGTTCGGGCAGCAGATCGACGACGGGATCGTCATCTTCAGGTATTCGTTGACGGGACGTCCGTCGAGAATCACCACGTTGTCGCCACGCTCACGCATCGCGGCAAGCTCACGTGCCGTCACACGCGGCGTGTGATACGCCATCTCGACCAGTTCGCCGAACGTCTTCGACGGGACGTTCACGCCCGCGAACAACGTGAAACCGGCTTGCTGCCAGGCATCGGTTCCGCCTTCGAGGACGGACACATCCGTGTAGCCCAGCGCACTCAGACGCTGCGCGGCGAGCACGGCGACGCTCTGGTCGGTGTCATACACGACCACGCGCGCATCGCGGCGCGGCGCGAGACGCACGATGTCGATTTCGAGGCGGCTGTAGGGCAGCGTCACGCCGTAGAAGAGGTGCGCCTCGCCGTACTGGCCGTGTTCGCGCACGTCGAACACGGCGATCTCGGCGCCGTCGTGCAGCCATTCCTTGAGTCGGGCTGGCGGCACAAAATGAGGAGTGAACGAAGTCATAACGTTGCGTCGGTTGTCGGTTTCCGCCCGGCCGTAGCCAAAGCGTAGGGATGAGCAGACCCGCACCGCCGGTGAGGGCGGTGTGATGCGGGCGGCGCGTGGACGTACGCGCCGTTGGGAATCGGTGGTGGCTGCGTGTGACCGGCGACGTAGGCGTCGGCAGGCGGCGCAGCCGTCAGCGGATTAGTTCATCGAAGGCACCAGAGATCAGCGGCGCGTCTTCACACCGATGTCCATCACCTGATACGTGCCGTTGGTCAGATCGAAGGTGATGCGCTCGGTGAGCGTCTCGAGCGCACGGCCGTACATGTGCAGATGGCGGATCGGCGCCTCACCCTTGATCTCGACCGCATGGATGTCTTCAGACGCCAGCGCAATGCCGTTGCCCGGATCGACCACGACGGTGTCGCTCACTTCGAGCGTGCCGACGCCGGGTGTCTTGCCGTCGTCGGTGCGACGGTAGACGTAGTTGTATTCCACGCCGTCGACCGCCGCGATGCACGCCCACGTCGTGTGGTTATGCGGCGTGATCTTCTTGCCCGGGCGCATGACGTTCAGATACAGCGCGTACGTCTTGTCGGCGTCTTCATGAATCAGATAACGCGCTTGCAGTTCGCCGTCGTTCGGCGGCGGGAACTCGGCTTCATTCCAGAGCGCCGTACGAGCGGCGAGCGACTTGACCTGTTCGAGCACGGCGGCCAGTGCGGGGCGCGTTTCGCCCGCCGGTGCCAGCGCCGCCTTCATGGCGGCAATCGCCTCGCCGACGACGGCCTGACGTTGTTCGGGGAGTTGGGACGTGGACATGATGAGAGTCTTCTCCGTAGTGCTTTGTATGACGTTGTTGTGCGGGGCGCCCGGGTCAGGCGTTGTCGTGTGTTGTGTTGTCCGGTCTTTGCGGTCTTTGCGGTCTTTGCGGTCGTTCCGGTCGTTCGGCGTGCGGTGCCGGGTCTCAGACGGGCACCGCTTCACCGCGCGGCACGCTGATCATCGGCGACGGACGCAACACGTCCTGCAGGAATCGCTGGGCCCGCGCGTGCTTCGGCTGACTGAAAAACTCCGCCGGTGGCGCATCTTCGAGCAACTGCCCCTGATCCATGAACCAGACGCGGCTCGAGACGTCGCGTGCGAAACCCATCTCATGCGTCACGATCATCATCGTCAGGCCGTCGTCCGCCAGCGAGCGCATCACTTGCAGCACTTCCTGCACCATCTCCGGATCGAGTGCGCTTGTCGGTTCGTCGAACAGCATCAACGGCGGCTTCATCGCCAGCGCCCGGGCAATCGCCACGCGCTGCTGCTGGCCGCCCGAGAGGTTCGCGGGCATGGCGTCGATCTTGTGCGCGAGGCCGACCTTGGCGAGCAGCGTTTCGGCTTGTGCGACCGCTTCGTCGCGCGACATGCCCAGCACTTTCGTCGGCCCGAGAATCAGGTTCTGACGCACCGACAGGTTCTGAAACAGATTGAAGCTCTGGAAGACGAAACCGATGCGCGCGCGCAACTGGTTGAGCTTCACATCGCGCGCGGTGACGTCTTTGCCCTCGAAGAGAATGCGTCCCTTCTGAATGGCTTCGAGCCGTGTGACGGTACGAATCAGCGTCGACTTGCCCGAGCCCGACGGCCCGCACACGACAACGACTTCACCGCGATTGATGGTGGCGTCGATGCCCTTGAGGACATGGTGTTCGCCGTAAAACTTATCGACTTTCTCGAATGCGAGCATGGTCATGATCGTGCTCTGCCTCCTGACACTTGATGCTTGAGTGCTGCCACTGCGGGCTTCGTGGTTCCTGTCGCGGTCCCTGGCGTCATCATCGTCATGCCAGCCCCGCGCGCTGCCGGGCGATTCGACGTTCCAGCCAACCGGCGAAGCGCGAGATCGCAAAACACAACACGAAGTAGAACGCCGCGAGCACGAGGAACGTTTGCAACGGTTTGGTCAACGTGATCGTGTTGACCTGCGCCGCCGAATACGTGAGTTCGGGCACACCGATCACATAGGCGAGCGACGTCGCCTTGATGATCGACACGAACTGATTGACGATCGACGGCAGCATGTTCGCGAGCGCCTGCGGCAACTGCACGTAGCGCATGCTTTGCAGCCACGACAGGCCGTTCGAGCGGGCGGCTTCCATCTGTCCGCGCGGCAGCCCTTCGAGACCGGCGCGCACGATCTGCGACAGGAACGCGCTTTCGTAGACGATGATCGCGCACACCGCCGTCGTGAAGGCCGACACCTCGGCGCCGACGAGCAGCGGCACCGCGAAGTACGCCCAGAAGATGATCATCAGCAGCGGAATGCCACGCACGAGCCGTGTCCAGATACCGGCGATGCGTCGCATCCAGCGCCATGGGGAAACCTGCGCCAGACCGATCATCACCGAGATCGGGAACGACACCACCAGCCCCAGCGCCGACAGGATCAGCGTGATGGCCACGCCACCGAGCGGGCCGTTGGGCCAGCTGCCGACGAGAAACAGCGCGAGATAGTCGTGAAGAATCTCGTACATCGTCAGACTCCCGAGGGCGCCGTGCGGCGTTTGGCGAAGTGCTCGGAGAGCGCCATCAAGGCCAGCGTGCCGATCAGATAAAGAATCGTCGCCACGAGAAACACATCGAACGTGCGGAACGTCAGGTTATCGATCTGACGCGTGCGATACAGCAATTCATGCACACCGATCGCCATCGCCAGCGAACTGTTCTTGAAGAGCAGCAGCGACTGGTTGAGCAGCGCGGGCAGGGCGACGCGAATGCCTTGCGGCAGGATCACGTAGCGGAACGACTGCAAGTATGTGAGGCCAATGGACCATGCCGCTTCCTGCTGCGTGTGCGGAATCGCACGCAGGCCCGAGCGCAGGTCTTCCGAGATGAACGCTCCGGCGTTGAGCGCGAGCGCCACCGTCGCGAAGAAGAACTCGGTATTGCCCGCGTTGATCCAGTCGCGCATGCCTTCGGGCAGCAGTTGCGGCACGCCGAAGTACCAGACAAGGATCTGCACCAGCACCGGTACGTTGCGGTGATACTCCACCACCACGATCACGAAGCCCTTGAAAAGCTTCACCGGCAGTGCGCGCAAGGTGGTGAGCACCACGCCCACCACGATGGCCAGCAACCCCGAGACCACGAACAGCTTGAGCGTGGTCAGTACCCCGTCACGAAACAGCTTCAGGTAACCGTCTTCGAGCAGAAACGAGAGATCGAACATGGTGCGACGTCTCGCTCACTGCACCTTGATCGGCTCGACCTTGTAGTCGCGCGTGAACTTGTAGACCGACTTGCTGCCAAGCCACTTCTCGAAGCTGTCCTGCAAGCCGTTGGACTTGTCGTAGTCGACGAGAATCTTGTTCACCGCGTCGCGCAGGGCCGGTTCGCCCTTGTTCATCACCACACCCCAGCGCTCCTCGAACACCGGCTTGGTGAGCAGACGGTATTGCTGACCGCCCTTGGTTGCCGCTTCGTTGGCGAAGCGCGCAAGAATCAGCTGACCGGCGACGAGCCCTTCCACCTTGCCTTGTTGCAGTGCGAGGAACGCCGACGAAATGTCGTGGAAGGTGAGCAGGTTCGAATCGGGCAGGCGGGTGACGGACACCGCCGCCGAACTCGATCCTTCCGACGCTGCGATCTTCTTGCCGGAGAGTTGTTCAAGGGTCTGCACCGGCGAATCGGCGCGCACCAGCACGCGGATCGGCGCGACGAAGTACTGATCGCTGAAGTCGACCTGCGCGGCGCGCGCGGGCATCCAGGCAACGGCGGCGGCGAGCACGTCCACGCGACGGGTCTTGAGTTCCGGAATGCGGGCGTCGGTCGACAGCGCGCGATGCTCAAGCTTCACGCCGAGCCCTTTGGCGAGCGCCGAGCACACATCGACGTCGAAGCCGACGATCTTGCGCGTGGCGGCATCGGGGAAGGCGTAGGGTTCGCTGGCGTTTTGCGTGCCGCAAACGAGCGTGCCGCGTGCCTTGATGTCAGCCAGTTGATCGGCGTGCGCGATCCCCGTCATGGCGAGTGTCGCGAACAGCGCGGCTGCAAGGTGTCGTTGCCACATGATGCTGAGTCTCCTTGGGGGTTCGACCGAAGGGCGCATCGATTTACGGGAAAGCTAATAACGAAAATCGATTAGCGGGGACCAGTCAACGCTGGCTTGCACCCCCAGTCACATAAATATTGCTTGAGTGTCAGGCAGGTTATCCACCAAAATTGTCCAGAACAATTTAATTTTTATCTCAGAAACATTAACGTTCCTGAAGTATTGATTCGGACGATCATGCGAAATCTGGACATCGATCTGCTACGCACTTTCGTGGCTATTGCGCAGCATGAGACCTTTGCTGCGGCCGCCACGCGCGTGGGTCGCACGCAGTCGGCCATCACGCAGCAGATGCAGCGGCTTGAACAGGAAATGGGGTGCCCGCTATTTGAAAAGCAGGGGCGGCAGAAGACCATGACGGCCGACGGCGTGCGTCTGGTCGCCTACGCGAACAAGATCCTCGCGCTCAACGATCAGGCCGTGCAGGTCATGCAGACGCGCGGGCCGGCGGAGAAGTTGCGCATCGGGTCGCCGCATGACGTCGCCGAGTCGATCCTGCCGAGCATGCTGCGACGGCTCTCGAAACTCTCGGCGGAATTGCAGCTGGAAATCATCGTGGGCCGCAGTCCGCATTTGATGGACGCGCTACGCGACAACGAACTCGATCTGGCGATTTCGACGCGGTACGACGAAGGTTTTCCCGGCATCAAGCTGCGCACTTCGCCGATGGTGTGGATCTGTGCGGACGATTTCATTTTCAATGCGGCAGCCCCCGTACCGCTCGTGATGGCCGACGAGTTGAGCCTGTTCCGACGCCTGTCCATCGAACGGCTTAACGCTGCGGGCATTGCCTGGCGCACGAGTTTCATCTCGCCAACGCTCACCGGCATCAAGGCGGCGATCAGCGCGGGCCTCGGCGTAACCGCACGCACGACCGAACTGCTCGACGCAAACATGCGCGTGCTCTCCGAAGCGGACGGCCTGCCGCGTCTGCCCGACGTGGCGTTCTATCTCTACGTGCAGCCGACGTGCACGAGTCAGGTGCTGCGCGAGCTGTTCGAGTCGACGGAACACATTGCTACGCGCTTCGGACCACCGTTTCTGATGGGGGAGTGAGGCCCCCAACGAAACGTTGAAACGGCGAGCCGGCAAGACGGCCGAGCGATACGATGCCGACGGGCCATGCCTGTAACCGGCTGACGATGAGCGCGCGGTGGGCGCACGATGGGCGTGCACCGCAGCCGCGCATCGAAAACGCCGCTTTGATCATTTCGGCCGCGTACGGAATCACGCTCTCGGCAGCGAACCCGGCCGCAGATATGCGAGGGCATGCGCGACGTATTCGGCCTTGCCCAATTCGACGCCGTGATGACGCAGGATGCTGTAAGCGATGTTAGTATGGAAGTAGAACTGCGCGAGCGCCCAATCGCGGGCGTATTGCTCGCCCGTCATGTCGAAGATCACACCGTTGGGCAGCGTGAGGGCGATGTCGATGTACTCACCGGCATCCAGCGCGTTGCCTGGCAGCGCTTCGAGAAACGCGATCGCATGGGCGAGACACGCCTTCGCCTCGTCGAACGTGCCCGGATGCTGCGCGCTGTTCCAGCCTTCGCGCTGAATCGCCTGCGCGGCTTCCGGGATCGCTTCGCCGCGCAGCCGGTACACCGGCTCCATCGACAGATAACTCGCAAAGCGCGCCTGCGCGGCGAGCGGATACATGTCGGGCGCGAGACGCAACGTCATCAGGGCGTCCGGATCCTTGCCCTGGGCTTTCTCGTAGGCAGCCGCTTTGTCGAGCCACGCCGAATGGCCGCGAAGCATTTGCAGGAACGTGGGAATGAGAAGCTCGGTCAGCGTCATGGGGGGTCCCTCCGGTGGACTTTTTTGGTATGGGCGGCAAACCGCGCCGCCGCAGGAGCTTATCGTGATCTCGCACGTTTCGCACGACAGGATTGCCTAACGATAGTGCTCGACCATGAAGTCGGGCGCGACGTGCTGGATCTGGAAGACGGGCATGCCCGCGTGGTCGGCGAACGCGAGGAGCTTTCGTGTGTTGGCGAGTGCCTGCGCGCCCTCCGGAATCGGCATGCGGCCACCGCACACATCATTTGTGCGGCGGCCGTACGAATCGGGCGGAGCGAGACCTCAGTCGATCACGCGCTGAAGGCGATGTGCGACAGTCCCTGATACGAGACGTACAACCCCACGAGAACGATCAGCGCACCGGAAACGTAAGGCGCTTTGCGAGCGAACTCGCCGAAACCGCGCCAGCGACGCGACACATGCCGCACGCTAAGCGCCGCCAGCGCGCCGGACGCCACCATCGTCATCGCCAGCCCGATGCTGAAGCACAGCACCAGCCCCGCGCCTAACGCGAAGCGCTTGAGTTGCAGACACAACAGCAGCACCGTGATCGATGCGGGACAGGGCACCAACCCGCCGGTCAGGCCGAACATCACGATTTGTCCGGTGCTCACCTGACGACCTGTAAAGCGCCTCTCGATGTCACGCGCGTGGGCCCGTTCGTGGGCGTCCTGATAGTCGTCGGCCGATGCGATGGTGCGCGCAGAAACGTTCGATGCCCCTTGCGACGAACGCACGCGATCGTAGTGATGATCGTGAACGTGATCGGTCGAGTGAGCCTGCGCGCGATGGACGTCGCGACGGTGTTCGGTGCCGGTGCTATGGCTATGGCTGTGGTCGTGGTCGTGGTCGTGGTCGTGGTCGCGAGGATGATCCGTGTGTCCGGCCTCATGTGCTTTTGCACGCACGTTATCGCGCCACGTGCGCCAGAGCATCCACCCGGCGATCACGAGAATCATCACGCCGGACGCCGCCTGAAAGTACGCCTCCGTCGCGTCCGCATTCCAGTTTCGCCCGAAGTACAAACCCGCCATGGCGACGAGCCACACCACGGCCGTGTGCGATACCGTGGCCGACAGCCCGAGTAATACCGCCTGCCCGACGGTGCCCCGCACGGCGACGATGAACGCCGCCATCATCGTCTTGGAATGCCCCGGTTCGAGCCCGTGCAACGCACCGAGCAAGATCGCGCTGGGAATGAACAGCCAGGCATTGCCTTGCTGGAGAAGGGGCGAGAACTCGGTCATGGCACATCGCTCGATAAGGAAACGTTGTCCGCGCAATATACTCCCCCTCAGTATATTCGTGTTAGCATTTTTTCCATCTAATTCGTGACAGACAGGAGCGCGACCGGCCGTGCACACGATTCGGGACAAGAACAAACTGCTCGCACGCGTGCGTCGCATTCAGGGGCAGACGCAGGCGTTGGAGCGTCAGTTGAGTGAGGAGGGCGACTGCGTCGAGATCCTTCAGCAGATCGCTGCCATTCGCGGTGCGATCAACGGGCTGATGGGCGCGGTCATCGAGGGTCATCTGGTCGATCACGTCATCAACGAGCCCGATCAGGCGCAGCGTGACGCCGAACTGGCACCCTTGCTTCACGTCATCAAGGCTTACCTGAAATGAGTGAAATGCGCGACGTCATGCATCACGAACCGCTGCTTTGCTTTGAAGGACTCACCCGGCGCTTCGACGATTTCGTACTTTTCGAGCGTCTCGGCCTGCGCGCCGGCGCCGGTTGCTTCGCATTGCGCGACGAAGGCGGCGGCGGCAAGACAACCCTGCTCGGCATGCTTGCGGGTGCGGTCGATGCCGGTGACGGCAAGGTGTGGATCGATGGTCGTTCGATGCAGAGTGCACCCGAGGCGGCGAAGGCCGCACTCGCGGTCGTGCCATTCGATTGTCTGACCGAGCCGTCGCAAACGGGACGGGGTTTCCTTGAGCAGCGCGCAGCGCAACGTCGCACGACGATCACCGCCGACGTGCTGGATCTGGCAGAACGCTTCAGTCTGATGCCGCACATGGAGAAGCGCTTCGACCAGATGTCGACGGGTACGCGCCGCAAGTTCTATCTGACGGCCGCGCTGTTCGGCGCGCCTCGCGTGATCCTCGCCGACGAACCGAGCGGCGGCCTCGACGGGCCGTCACGCGCCGTGCTCATCGATTTGTTCAAATCGTTCGGCAAAGACCGTTGCGTGTTTTTCTCGACGCATGACGACGAACTTGCCGAGGGCTGTCAGGCGACGACCCTCGGCTTTGCCGATCTGACGAACTTTCGTGCGGACTGACCGGCGTATTGGAACTTCGCCGCTCACTTGTCGAGCAGGTGCCTGAATTTTTTAGTTCTCAATCGTCGCTTCGATTGACTTGCGAGTCGGAGGCACTCTCCGCTTAGTCCTATCTGCTCGCCCCCTGTGCCGAGCGGTACAGGGGCCCGCTCACGGCTCCAACATGCCGTACTCCTTAATACCGTCTATGACGCGATGCAATGCGCTCAATCGCGCGACCTCGTCGTACGTTTTTTGGGGCACCGTTTTCCTCAAATACGGCTGCATAGTGGTGTTTTCGGTGAATCGATCAAACCACACTCCCGTCTCGTCATTCACCGGACTGAATACCCAATTCACGGTGAGTTTTACGACCTTTCGTCGGTCCTCGTGATTCAGCAGCAAGAACGATTCCGGCACGGTAATACTTTGTTTTTCGCTAACGGCGTTGCGAACTTCATCCCACAAATCACTCTTCGCGTTTTCCATCTCCCACGTTTCTGCGGTGAAGACCATTCCGTATTTGTCTATTCGCCCTATGAGGTAAACACGTTTGTCGTAAAAACGCTCATCATCCTTATCCAATTTTTCAGCCGCCGCACGCGTTGCCTGCGATATCGACCCTTTCAGATATGGTTTTACGTCTTCATTCGCGGTGAGGCGATTAAAGTACCCGTCGATCCTCAGCCTGTCCATTTTGAATACTTCGTCAACGGCACGCTTGACGATCAGCCGTTTCTCAGACGCCGACAGTGTATGAAAAGACGCTGGCGTTTTTGCGTCGTGCTCTCGTTTGTATCCGGTACAGACTGCCGCCCATAAGTCTTTGGCGGCCTTATCTACGTTACCGGAAGTCATCAGGGGACGCAGCGTTGTCGCAGCAACAGGTCCGCTACTCGCAGGTGGGTTCGCCATGGAATCAGCGGCACCATGCGCAACCGAGCTCAGGTCATTGCCCATTTTCGTCGAATCCGCTCGTGTGCTTTCGGACTCACCTTGCAAGGCGACAGTCTGCGCCGCACTCGCCACGTTCCTGTTGGAAGAAATTTGGCTCTCCATGATTCAACTCCTTCAAATTCCGTTGATCGGAGTTCCAGATTGGCACCGATGGCGCGGCGCACTTGCGCTTTTCAACTCGCCGCTTTGGTACCGTGAATCAACGGGATGGCACTTGGGACGTTCGCAACGCAACCGCATGGGGAATGGTCTCGACGGGTGGTGAATCTCCTCCGGCACCGTCTGTGCCATCATCCGCCTATCGTTTCAAAACGGGAGACGGTCATGAACGGCAAATGGTTTTCGAAGTTCTCGAGCTACCTTTCCACGCTGACCGGACGACCGGTGTCGTTCGTACTGGCGGTCGCGCTGGTGCTGATCTGGGCGGTAACCGGGCCGCTGTTCGGTTATAGCGACACGTGGCAACTGGTCATCAATACCTCGACCACCATCGTCACCTTCCTGATGGTCTTCCTCATCCAGAACACGCAGAACCGCGACACGGCGGCCATGCACATCAAACTCGACGAGCTGATTCGTGCCATGGAAGGCGCGCACAACGCGTTGCTCGACCTCGAAGAACTCGACGAAAAGGAACTTGCCCGCTTTCGCAAGCGGTACGAAGCGCTCGCCAACGAAGCGCGCCGCGCGTTGCGCCACGGCAATCCCGATACCGATTCGCCATTCGTCGACGAGGGCGACGACGATGGAGATGACAAGAGCGACACACATTCGCCCCAGTTTCGCTCATCGAAATCAGACCCTCGCGACCGTTAAGTCCGGTTGAGGCAAACAGGGGCCTGCGTTGAAGCACAACACACTCGCATTGATCTGCGCTCACTAAAGTTACCGCTGCGTTGAGCCGTAAGCGCAGAGAGTAAGGACGCAATGGCATCCATGTTTCGCTGCAACGGCGCCGGCAGTCCGGCCCGAGCAGTCGCCCCCCTGTCAACGGCCCGCTCGCGGGCCTACCGATGAAAGCCCATGAAAGTCACTTCGTTGCGAACCCGGATTCTGCTCATCACCTCTTTGACGGTGATCGGCGCGCTGATCCTCTCAGGCATTACGACTTACGTGGTCGTGCGCGACAGCATGATGTCCAGCATCGAGCACACCCTCTCCGCCGTGGCCAACGGTAGCGCCGCCACCATCGAACGCTGGTCCGCCGACAAGGCACAAGCTGTCGTCGCCACGTCGCAAGTCGTCGAGAAGGGCGATCCGGCCGGTCTCGTGAAACTCATGGGCAAGACCAACGACTTCCCGATCACGAGCATCGGCTGGTCGGACAAGACGTTCTTCTCCACCGCTCCCACGCCGCCGGATTACGACCCGACCGCCCGCCCCTGGTACAAAAGCGCGGTGGCCGCCGGCAAGCTGACCGTCACCAAGCCGTACGGTGATTCGTCGACGGGCATTCCTTACGTGGCCTTTACCGCACCGCTCGTGCGCGACGGACAGACCACCGGCGCCATCAGCGGCGCCGTGGCGCTCACGGGCGTGCAGGGCATCATCAAGGCAGTGCACCCCACGCCGTCGAGCCTCGCGCTCGTGGTGTCGAGCGACGGACAGGTCATCGCTCACCCCGACAGCAAGTATTCGCTCAAGCCGTCTACCGATGTGGCCGCCACGCTCACGGCCGATTCGCTGGCCGGCATGGCCGCCGACGGCGCCAAGCCCGTCTCGATGGAATTCTCCGGCGCCACCAAACTGCTTAAGGCCAAGCGTATTCCGGGCACCGACTGGTATCTGGTCGTCGCCCTGGACCGTGCCGAGGCCACCGCCGGCCTCACGCATGTGCTGACGGCCACCGTCGTCACGCTGGTGGTGCTCACGCTGGCCGCGCTGCTGATTGCGTCGATCTTCACCTCGCGCGCCTTCAAGCGCCTGTCGATGGTGCGTGACGCCATGGACACCATCGGTTCGGGCGACGGCGACATGACGCAGCGTCTGGACGTCTCCGGTCACGACGAAGTGGCGCAAATCTCGCAGTCGTTCAACGCCTTCGTCGACAAGATCAGCAACGTGATGCTGGACGTGCGCACCGGGGTCTCGTCGATGACTTCGGCCACCAGCGAGATCGAGATGGGCAACCGCGATCTGTCGCAGCGCACGGAGGCCTCGGCCGGATCGTTGCAAGAGACGTCGTCGGCACTCACGGAGCTGACCTCCAGCGTCAAGCAGACGGCCGACACTGCCGAGCACGCGACGCGTCTGGCGAACGAGGCGAGCGCGGCTGCCGCACGCGGCGGTCAGGTCGTGACCGACGCCGTGGGCACCATGGGCGCGATCACGCAGTCGTCGGAGCGCATTACCGAGATCATCAGCGTGATCGACGGCATTGCCTTCCAGACCAACATTCTGGCGCTCAATGCGGCGGTCGAAGCCGCCCGCGCGGGCGAGCAGGGTCGCGGCTTCGCCGTGGTGGCCGGCGAGGTGCGTACGCTGGCGCAACGCAGCGCGGCGGCGGCGCAGGAGATCAAGGCGCTGATCGAGACGTCGGTGCAGAACGTGAAGAGCGGTACCGAGCGGGTGCAGGCGGCCGGCACGACGATGAACGAGATCGTCGACGGCATCACGCGCGTGCAGCGTCTGGTGAGCGAGATTCACGGGGCGATGACCGAACAAAGCGCGGGCATCAGCCAGATCGACCGGACGGTGTCGGAGATGGATCAGGCAACGCAGCAGAACGCGGCGCTGGTGGAGGAGTCGGCAGCCGCGTCGGCCATGCTCAGCGAACAGGCCCGAATGCTGGCGGAGACGGTGGCGCGCTTCCGTCTGAGGGAATCGGGGGAAAGCCACGGCTTTGGCGGCATGCATGCGCCGTCGCTGTCGCTGGTGGGCAGCTCGCAACGGCTCGCTGCCTGAGCGCAGCGCTGCCACCGCAAACGTCGGCTCGCGTCAGGCGAGCGCGCGCGATATATACGATGAAGACGGGGCCGTTTCGTGAGCGAAGCATTCACAAAACCTAAATTTCCCGTTACAATCGCGCTCCCTTGCAGGACAAAGCCGACGTGGTGAAATTGGTAGACACGCTATCTTGAGGGGGTAGTGGCGAAAGCTGTGCGAGTTCGAGTCTCGCCGTCGGCACCAAGGTTTCAGAAGGCAGAAGATCGAAAGGTCTTCTGCCTTTTTCGTTTACGGTGCGCCTCGTTCTTGGCGAACGACGTACCGGCGAATAACGTTCCGGCGCATGCCGACCCGCGCTCGTACACCGATCTCATCGCAGCATGTCGGCTTCACGCAGCAGCCGCTGCACCACCGGCCATTGCTCCCGCGCGAACATGCCCAGCCCGATACGTTTCCAGTTGCGCCGGACGGCGGCACGGCCCTCGGGCCCATCCGTGAGCAGGCACTCCAGCGCCAGCGGCCGCAGCCTCGCATCCAGACGGCCGAAGTAGAAGATCAGCAGATGGAACAGCGCATAACGGGGATGAAGCGGGTGAGGCTGATGCGCGCCGGATAGCTTAGCCTGCCATCGCGCGACGAACGCCCGCCACTCCAGTGTGCCGCCGCCGCGCCGAACCGCCTGACGCCAATGCGCCACGATGTCCTCCGACGCTTCCTCCGCGACGCCCAGGAATTCCGACTGAAACCGGAATGCCGTGCCAGGGTCCGGTGTCACGCACGGGAACGGCAGTTGTGCCGGCGGTTCGGGAACGTTGACGACCCCCTCGATATCCTGCGCAACCTCGGGCGTCGCACTCGCGCGCGACGCCTCCTCCATATCGGACGGCGGCACAAGACTGATATCCGGAATCGACGACGGCAACATGATCGCATCTCCGCAGCAGTGAACTGCCTAAGGCCAATGAACGGCCTAAGATGCCACGCAAAGGGTGCCGCGCTTTGCGTTTCAGCAAGCCGGCTTCGTCATTCCGGGGAACGTCGGGAATCGGCATAGAAAAAAGCGCAGGAAAGGACGCAAAACGTCCCCACCTGCGCCTGTTGCGTTGCGCGCGCCGGACCCGGTGAATCCGGCGAATCAGTCGAACTTGCGCCCGCGCGTCTCCGGCATCTTCAGATAGACGGCCAGCGAGATCGCCGCGCAGATCGTCACATACCAGTAGAAATACGACTCGTGGCCGCTCGCCTTGAAGCGCAGCGCGACGAATTCCGTCGTACCGCCGAGGATCGCCGTCGTGAGGGCATAGGGGAAGCCCACGGCCAGCGCGCGAATACGCGGCGGGAACAGCTCGGTCTTCGCGAGCATGTGCACCGACGTGAAGCCCGAGAGCATCACGAGACCGGCGAACGACAGCGCGAATGCCACCAGCGGATCCTTGGTGTGACTGAGCGCGGTGAAAAGCGGCACGGAAAAGAGCGTGGTGCTTACACCGAAGATCATCAGCACCTTGCGGCGGCCGATCACGTCCGAGAGCAGCCCGAACAGCGGTTGCAGCGGCATGTACAGCAACAACGCGAGCGTGGAGACGAACGTCGACGACTCTTTCGACAGCCCGACCGAATTCACCAGAAACTTTTGCATGTAGACGGTGAACGTGTAGAACGCCACGGTGCCGCCGATGGTGATGCCGATGGCCAGCACGATCTGACGCCAGTGCGCGAAGACTTCGCGCGCAATCGACGTCTCACGCTTGTTCGCACTGTCGACGAACGCCTCGCTCTCCGTCACGTTGCGACGCATGTACAGCGCGAACAGCGCCAGCACGCCGCCGAGCACGAACGGGATACGCCATCCCCAATGCTCGATCTGTTCGGCCGTGAGCAGCCAGCGCTGCATCACGAGCATCAGGCCCAGCGCAACGAGTTGCCCCGCCACCACGCTCACTTGCAGGAAGCCGAGGAAGAAGCCCTTGCGGTTCTCGGGCGCGACTTCGCTCAGATAGGTCGCGCTCGTGCCGTACTCGCCGCCCATCGACAGGCCTTGGAGCAAACGCGCCGCGATCAGCACGATCGGCGCGAAGATACCGATGGTCGCGTAGCCGGGCGTGAGCGCGATCATCATCGAGCCGACGCTCATCGCCAGCACCGACCCCGTGAGCGCCGCCTTGCGGCCGCGACGGTCGGCGTACAGGCCGATCAACCAGCTACCCAGCGGACGCGCCACATAGCCGACCGCCGCAATCGCAGCCGTGTTCATCAACTGGACGGTCGGGTTGTCGCCCGGGAAAAACGCCTTCGCGAAGTAGATCGAGAAGATGCTGTACGCGAGAAAGTCGTACCACTCGATCAGGTTGCCCGCGAGACCGCCCACGATGGAGCCGATCTTGACGGGCGCGCGTGTGGCGGTGGAGGGGTTCGCAGCGTTGGGGGTGGCCGAGCGGGGGGATTGACGTGCAGCTAGGGAATCCGAGGGGGGCGTCACAATCTGTCTCCAATACTTGTTGTTTGATGCCGTAATGCAGTGTTGCTGTACTGCGGCGATGCGGTGCTGGCGGTAACACCGGCAACACGCTTGTCATCGCGCGTTGCCGTCATGCGGGATAGGGCTTGCAGGGACTTGCCGAGACTTGCGTTAGCGCTGAACGCTCAGTCGGCGGCGTATTGCTTGTCGAGGGCGTCGTAGAACGGCTTGTTCACGAGACGCTGACGCTCCGCGAACGGCACCACCAGCGACGGATCTTCGTCCAGACGTCCGTTATCGCGCAGCGTGCCCAGCGCCTTTTGCATACCCAGCACGGCGCTTTGCAGCGCGGCGTTCGCGTACAGCACGATGCCGTAGCCCAGCTCGGCCAGACGCGGCTGCGACTGCGTCGGCGTCTTCCCGCCGATGACGATGTTGATCAGTTGAGGATGATCGAAGAGCGCCGGCAGACGCTCGATGTCGGCCAGCGTCTCCGTCGCTTCGATGAAGAGGATGTCGGCACCGGCTTCGATGAAGCGGTGGCCGCGCTCGATGGCCGCTTCGATGCCTTCCACGGCGGCCGCGTCGGTGCGCGCGATGATTTGCAGATTGCCGTCTTCCCGCGCATCGACGGCGGCGCGGATCTTGCCCACCATTTCGTCGGCGCCGATCACGGCCTTGCCGTTGAAGTGGCCGCACTTCTTGGGCAACACCTGATCTTCGAACTGGATGGCGTCGGCACCGCTGCGCTCCAGCACGCGCACCGTGTGACGCACGTTCAGCGCGTTGCCGAAGCCCGTATCGGCGTCGACGACGATGGGCAGCGAGACGGCGTCGCGCACGCGGGCGGTGTGCTCGGCGATCTCCGCCAGGCCGATGAACGCGAGGTCGGGCAGACCGAGCGACATGTTGGTGACGCCGGCGCCCGTGAGGTAGAGCGCCTCGAAACCAGCGTCTTCAATGACGCGTGCCGAAAGGGCGTTGAAGGCGCCGGGGACGAGCAGGCCTTGGCGGGCCTCGACCTTGCGGCGGAATTCGGCGCGGCGTTGTGCGGTCGCGGTAGTCATGATGACGGTCTCCGTGTGAGTTATCGGTAAATGGAGACACGGTTCGCAATCTGCGTGCCAGACGGCCTTCAACTTGAGAATGCCGCGAAAATCGCCGCCGAATCATGGGCTTGCGCTGGGCGGTCTGTTTTCCACAGATGTGGCAGAATTCGCGAAACAGTATTTGAAACGTTTCATGAAACATCATTTGAAACACATCGGAAACGGTGTCGTGAAACGTTCAAGCCGTGCCGTCAGCGCCGTTCGGAGACACCCGTCATGCCCCCCAGCCACACCAGCGCGGAGCCGCCGCGTCGCGTTGCGCCCGCCCCCATCGATCCCCGTGCCCGTCGCCCCGGCATCGCCCTCGTGAGCATCAGCCGCTTGCAGACGCTTTGCGAGACGGTCGCCCCGCGCTACACCGACCGCGCACGCTTCTATTCCGTGCGCGAGGGCTACGGCGCGGCAGTGGCGGCGTTGCAGTCGTATGTGGAGTCGGGCGCGGTCGACGTGGTGCTGGCCGCCGGTTCGAACGGCGCGTACTTGCGCGAGAACCTGTCGGTCCCGGTCGTGACCGTGAAGGTCAACGGATTCGACGTGCTCAGTGCGATCACGCGTGCGACGACCACGTGGCCGGACCAGCCGCTGGGTCTGGTGCTGCACGAGACCGTATCGCGCGAGCTGGACGATCTCGGCCAGTTGCTCAAGATCCAGATCCGCCAGCGCGCGTATCGCTCGGTGGATGAAGTGCAGGACGCCGTCGACACGCTCGCTGCGCAGGGCTGCAAAGTCATCATCGGTCCCGGCATGGCGTGCGACTTCGCGCAGGAGGCGGGGCTCGAACACGTCTTCCTGTACTCCCTCGGCGCGGTGGAGGAGGCCTTCGAGCGCTCCGTCGAACTCGCGCGCGTGAGTCGCGAGAAGGAGTCGAAGCGCATGCGGCTGAATACCATCGTGGCGCACATGCGCGATGGCGTAGCGGCGTTCGACGAGAACGGACAACTGGAAGCGGTGAATCCCGCGATGTTCACGCTGCTGGATGTGGATGGCGAGCGCATCGCCACGCCTGGCGCACGTCAGTTCGAACTGACGCGCAAGCTCGGGCCGATGTTGCGGGAGCTGTCGGAGAGCGGTTTTGCCATCGAGGAGCGTCTGGAGCATATCGACGGCCGGGCATTCATCACGAGTTGCGTGCCGATCTACGAGCACGGCATGCGCTCCGGTGCCGTGGTCACGGTGCAGGACGCGCAGATGGCGCAGCGCATCGACCGGTCCTTGCGCACGACGCAGCGTCCCCGGCATCTCGTCGCGAAGCATGAGTTAGCGGAGCTGGTCGGCGATTCGCCGCAGATCGAGAAAGTGCGACGTCTTGCGCGAACGGGCGCGTCGCACGACGCCACGGTGCTACTGACGGGCGAGAGCGGCACGGGCAAGGAGTTGGTCGCGCAGGGCATTCACAATGCGAGTGCACGGCGCGGCAATCCGTTCGTCGCCTTCAACTGTGCCGCGTTGCCCGAAGGGCTGATCGAGAGCGAGTTGTTCGGGCATGACGAGGGGGCGTTCACGGGGGCGCGACGCGGCGGGAAGGCGGGCCTGTTCGAGATCGCACACACGGGGACGATCTTTCTCGACGAGATCGGCGAAATGCCGGCGGCGATGCAGAGCCGGTTGTTGCGCGTGTTGCAGGAGCGTGAGGTGATGCGACTGGGGTCGGGGCGTCCGGTGCCGGTCGACGTTCGCGTCATCGCCGCGACGCACCGGGATCTGAACGCACTGGTCGCAGAGGGACGCTTCCGTGCCGATCTCTATTTCCGTCTGAACCTGTTGCAGGTGATGTTGCCGGCGCTGCGCGAGCGGCGCGACGATATTCGTCTGCTGGCGCAAACGCTGCTGGCGAGAAATGCCGTGCAATACGGGTTGAATGCGCGCGTGATGAAACCCATCCTCGACGTGCTCTCGCCGCTATTTGACCGCTATGACTGGCCGGGCAACGTGCGTGAGCTGGAGAACCTGCTTGCACGCGCGGCGATCTACCTCGATAACGACGTCGCCGCGCATGCGCAAACACTGCATGAGGTATTTCCGGAGTTGGCGCGTCTGACGCAGACACGTGCGCCGGTCCGCGATTCGCAGCGGGAGATCGAAGTCGATGCCGGAGAGCGTCACGAAGCCGTCACGCGTGAGGCTGCCATTGCCGCGTTGCAGGCGGCGGGCGGCAATCGCGCGGCTGCGGCGCGCTCGCTGGGCATCAGCCGAACGACCTTCTGGCGATTGATGAAAGCCGGGTAACGAAGGACACGGCCGGTGTCGTCACATCTGGCACCAGTGGCTGCCGTCGCCCGGATTACAAGCCGCCGACGCCCCCGACTTCGAGCGTTACAGCGCGGACTTCGATCCGGTGACGGGTACGGGGACGCTGGATATCTGGATTCCCGTTCATGGCTTCACCGCGTAAGTGGCAACGAACGTCGCCATGAAGCGATCGATGACGAATCGCGGATTGGGTTGGTCGTCTTCGATAAAGCCCTTGAGCAGGAAACCCGCGTCGAGCTGTCCGCCGATCTGCTCGCTGAGGCTGTGACCGAAAACCAGGGCGTCGCCGTTGGCTTGCTTCGCGGCGAGGGCATCGGGCGGAAGATCGCGCACGTCCGAGTACGGCACCTTGAAGCGCGGGCGGATGATGCCTTGCTCGGCGTCCTCCGGGTTGCGGTCTGCGACGAACACCACCGGGTTGAAGAAGCTGCTCAGGAGGCGTCCGCCGGGTCGCAGTACACGGAAACATTCGCGCCACACCGGACGGATGTCCGGCACGTATTGATTCGACACCGGATGGAAGATGATGTCGAACGCGCCGTCGTCGAACATCGACAGATCGCGCATATCGCCTTGCCGGGTCGTGAGCGTCAGACCGTCGCGACGCGCGACCCTGTCGTCTTGCGCGAGTTGTGCTGAGGAGATATCCAGCACGGTGACATTGGCCCCGGCTGCGCTCAATACCGGGGCTTGCTGGCGGCCTGCCGAGGCGAGACACAGGATTCGCAGGCCCCGGACATCGTCGGGCAGCCAGCCGACGGGGAGCGCGGAGGGCGTGAGATGCACGCCCCATTGGCCGTCGCGTGCGGCCGCAATGACTTCAGCGCTGACCGGGCGCGACCATTCGCATTGCGTCGCCGCCTGGCGATCCCACGCGGCGCGATTGTGTTCGATAACGTCGTCGGCGTCGTCGGCGTCGTCGGCGTCGTTGGCGTCGTTGGAACCGAAAGGGGTGTTGGTTTCGGGCATGGTGTCTAGCTCAGATCACGCCTTGCGCGAGCATCGCGTCGGCGACCTTGACGAAGCCTGCGACATTGGCCCCGTTGACATAGCTCACCGAGCCATCGGCACGACGACCGTGCTGCACACAGACTTCGTGAATGCTGCGCATGATGTCGTGCAGACGCGCATCGACCTCCTCGCGCGGCCACGAGATGCGCATGGCGTTCTGGCTCATCTCAAGACCCGATGTCGCAACCCCGCCGGCGTTACTGGCCTTGCCGGGCGCGTACAGAATGCCCTTGCTTTCGAAGCGCTTGGCAGCCTCGTTGGTCGACGGCATGTTGGCGCCTTCCGCGACGCAGATCACGCCGTTCGCGATCAGCGTTTGGGCGTCCTCGGCATTGAGTTCGTTCTGCGTGGCGCACGGCAGCGCGACGTCCACCGGGATATGCCACGGACGCTCGCCCGCGAGAAACTTTGCACCGGTGCGCTTGGCGTAATCGCTGACGCGTCCGTAGTGGTGGTTCTTCACGTCCATCAACTCGGCGAGCTTTTCGGTGGTGAAGCCGTCTTCGTCGACGATGGTGCCGCTCGAATCGGAGACCGTGACGACCTTCGCGCCGAGCGCCATTGCTTTCTCGACGGCGTATTGCGCGACGTTGCCTGAGCCGGAGACGCTTACGCGCAGGCCGTCGAAGCTGCGCCCGGTTTGCTTGAGCATCTCTTCGGCGAAGTACACCGTGCCGTAGCCGGTCGCCTCGGGACGAATCAGCGAGCCGCCGAACGACAACCCCTTACCGGTGAAGACGCAATCGGCACGGTTGGAGAGCTTCTTCATCATGCCCGCCATGAAGCCGACTTCACGGCCGCCGACGCCGATGTCACCCGCCGGCACGTCCGTGTCGCTGCCGACGTGACGGAAGAGTTCGCTGACGAACGCCTGACAGAAGCGCATGACTTCGCCGGGGCTCTTACCCTTCGGATCGAAGTCCGAGCCACCTTTGCCGCCGCCCATCGGGAGCGTGGTGAGGGCGTTCTTGAACGTCTGCTCGAAGGCGAGGAATTTGAGGATGGAGAGGTTCACCGACGGGTGGAAGCGCAGGCCGCCCTTGTACGGCCCGATGGCCGAACTGTGCTGGATGCGATACCCGCGATTGACCTGCACGTCGCCATGATCGTCGACCCACGAGACGCGGAACATGACGGTGCGCTCCGGCTCGACGAGACGGTCGAGCAGGCCGTGCTCGGCGTATTTGGGATGCTTCGATATGAACGGCCAGAGGCTCTCCATCACCTCCGTGACCGCTTGCAGGAACTCCGGTTGACCGGGATTGCGCTCGCCGGTGGCGCGCAGAAAGTCGTCAAGTGATTGATATTTCATCTCGGATGCCCATCGATGGTGCTTATTCCTGTACAGGGAAAGTATTTTGCACCAATTAGGATCGCGATATGATCTGCAATTATAAAAATCAGGGGAAATACGGTAGTTCGTGCCGTAATTTGATGTAGTGCGAAGTGTTTGTGCTTTTGGAAGTGCTTGCGTACGGATTTTGCTGGACCGTCTCAGTTCGTCACATTTGTACGTAGCATGTCTGTATTTATCTGCTGTAGCAGCTTGCGTTCGTTGTGCGTTGTTCGTCTGTGTAGTTGATGTCAGAAGTTGCTCGAATACCTCTCTGTGTGAATCCGACGCCGCCCGGCGTCAATTGAATCGCTGGTGCCCCCCACTGGCGTTTGTTACCAGGAGCGAGAAATGGCAGAAACTCTCATCAAAGTCGATCTCAATCAATCCGCGTACGAGAATGAGCAGGTGCATAACCGCTGGCATCCGGACATTCCGATGGCATGCTGGGTAAAGCCCGGTGACGACTTCATTCTCGAAACCTACGACTGGACCGGCGGCTTCATCAAGAACGACGACAGCGCAGACGACGTGCGCGACATCGATCTTTCCATCGTGCACTTTCTGTCCGGCCCCGTCGGCGTGAAAGGCGCAGCGCCGGGCGATTTGCTTGTCGTCGATCTGTTGGATATCGGCGCGAAGGCGGACAGCCAGTGGGGATTCAACGGCTTCTTTTCAAAGACGAACGGTGGCGGCTTTCTGACGGATCATTTTCCGCACGCACAGAAATCGATCTGGGATTTTCACGGGGTGTACACGAGTTCGCGTCACATTCCGGGCGTGAATTTCGCGGGGTTGATTCATCCGGGATTGATCGGATGTTTGCCGGATCCGAAGCTGCTTGAGACGTGGAATGCCCGTGAGACGGGACTGATTGCGAAGGAGCCGAACCGTGTGCCACCGCTAGCGAATCCGCCGTTCGCAGCGACGGCGCACATGGGGAAATTGTCGGGTGCTGCGCGGGAGAAAGCGGCAGCGTCGGGTGCGCGAACGGTACCGCCGCGCGAGCATGGCGGCAATTGCGACATCAAGGATCTGTCACGCGGCTCGAAGATTTTCTTCCCGGTGTATGTGGATGGCGCCGGGCTTTCCGTGGGCGATCTTCACTTCAGTCAGGGGGACGGCGAGATCACGTTCTGCGGCGCCATCGAGATGGCCGGCTGGGTGCATATGCGCGTGAACGTGATTAAGGGCGGGATGGAGAAGTACGGCATTCGTAATCCGGTGTTCCAGCCGAGTCCGATTACGCCGACCTACAACGACTATCTGATTTTCGAGGGTATTTCCGTCGACGAAAACGGCGGTCAGCATTATCTCGACGTGACCGTGGCCTATCGTCAGGCGTGTCTGAACGCCATCGAGTATCTGAAGAAGTTCGGCTATTCGGGTGCGCAAGCGTACTCGATTCTGGGATGCGCGCCGGTGCAAGGGCATATCAGCGGTGTGGTGGATATTCCGAATGCGTGTGCGACGCTGTGGTTGCCCACACAAATCTTCGACTTCGATATTCGTCCGAATGCCGATGGACCGGTCCGTCATGTGAAGGGCGGCATCGATATGCCGTGTTCGCCGGATCTGGTGAAGTCCTGACACGCTACACACGACGGAGACAGCAATGCCGATATACGACTTCGAATGTGCGACGTGCGGGACGTTTGCGGTAATGCGCCGGATCGCGGACCGCGATGCACCGTGTCATTGCCCGGACTGCGGGACGGAAGGCGCGAGAGTGATCACGGCACCGGCGCTGGCGTTGATGGGAGGTGCAAGCCGCGCCGCCCATGCGACGAATGAGCGGGCTGCGAATGCGCCACGTCAGTTATCAGACGGACCGACGGGAGGACACAGGGCAGGGTGTAGTTGCTGCTCGACAGGGAAGGTGAAGTTCGCCGGGACAGAGGCGTCGAATGGCATGAAGCAACCAGCGGGGAGACCGTGGATGATTAGTCATTAGCCGTTTTGCTAGGGGTCGCTACGAAATGAAAAAGCTCCCTTTTGAACTGACCCCAAAAAGTTAGACGGTCAAGTTTGCTCAGCGCACGTCTACGGGCTGAGTTCTGTATTGCACAGGACTCAGCCCGTTTCGTTTGAGGCTGATGAGTTCGTGATTGTAGTAGTGAATGTATGCGCGCAAGCCATCGCATAATTGCTTGGTGCTTTCGAACCGGTTCAGATAGAAAAACTCTGTCTTGAGCGTAGCGAAAAAACTTTCCATAGCGGCGTTGTCCAGGCAATTTCCCCGTCGCGACATGCTTTGCTCGACGCCGTTTTGTGCAAGTTTGCGCTGCCAGTCGCTCATCTGATATTGCCAGCCTTGATCGGAGTGCAAGACGGGGCGTTGCTTGCCAGTCAGGCGCCGCATAGCTTGATCCAGCATCTTGCCTACGAAGCCGCAGTGAGGCCGCTCACCGGTCTGCCAAGCGATGATCTCGCCGTTAGCCAGTGAGTATTGCGAGCGTAACTCGCGCACTATTTGCGCTTTTTCTTTTGCCCCGTTTGGTACTGGCCCTGCTCCTTTTGCTTGAGCAGGGCATCGAGCTTTTTTAGATACGCGTTCTCCGCACGCAAATATTCAAGTTCTTAGAGCAATTCCTCGCGGGTGCGAGTGTCATTCTCTTTGGGGGGAGGGGCTGAGGGACTGAGCGGGGACATAACAGATGGGCGTCGGCCTTTGGGGCGCGGCTCCAGAGCGTGGATTCCGCCCTCATGATACTGGCGCTGCCAGCGAGAAACACTGGCGGCCTCTCGCAGATCGAAGCGCGCGCTCATGAAAAACACCCCAAAGGTTGGATTTACGTCCAACTTTTGGGGTGCAGTTCACAAAGGGAGCTTTTTCATTATTGGGAACTGGGAAGCGGTCGCTTTTGATTCAACGGCATGCCCCCCCAATCAAACATCAATATTCCCAGCCCGCAGCGCATTGCTCTCGATAAACGCGCGACGCGGTTCGACATCGTCACCCATCAGCGTCGTGAAGATGCCGTCGGCAGCAATGGCGTCTTCGATCTGTACGCGGAGCAGGCGGCGGACCGTCGGGTCCATCGTCGTTTCCCAGAGCTGTTCGGCGTTCATTTCGCCCAGGCCCTTATAGCGCTGCTTCGAGACCTTGCTCTCCGCATCGGCCATCAGCCACTTCATCGCCGACTTGAAGTTCGTCACCGATTGCGAACGCTCGCCGCGCTTGATCGTCGCACCTTCGCCAATCAGGCCCTTGAACGTCTCGGCCGTCTTCTGCAACTGCGCATAGTCCGCCGTTTGCAGGAAGTCCGGATCGATCACGCTGACCTTCACGTTGCCGTGATGACGACGCTCCACACGCAGCGACACCACCGGATCCGCATTCTCGACGTCTTCCGTCACCGCCGTGATCGTGATCTCCGGCGCCAGCGGGTCATTGCTCAACGCCGCTTCCAATGCCGCCGCCGATCGCTTCGCGACTTCTTCGTTGGTCAGATCGATGTCGACGCCCTCGGTCACCGCCGTCAGCACCGAGGCCTCATACACGCGGCTCAGACGCTCGATCACGCCATCCGACAACTGATAGCTGCGCGTCAATTCGCCCAGTGCATCGCCCGAAATCGGGGCTGCGCCCGTCGTCGGCACCAGCTCCGCATTGTTCAGCGCCAGCTTCAGCATGTACTGACCCAACTCGGACTCGTCCTTGATGTAACGCTCGTCCTTGTTGTGCTTGACCTTGTACAGCGGCGGCTGCGCAATGTACACGTAGCCGCGCTCAATCAGCTCCGGCACCTGACGGTACAGGAACGTCAGCAACAGCGTACGGATGTGCGCACCGTCCACGTCAGCATCGGTCATGATGATGATGCGGTGATAACGCAGCTTGTCGATGTTGTAGTCGTCCTTGCCGATACCGCAACCCAGCGCGGTAATCAGCGTCACGATCTGCTCGCTCGAAATCAGCTTGTCGAAACGCGCCTTCTCGACGTTCAGCACCTTGCCGCGCAACGGCAGAATCGCCTGGAACTTACGGTCGCGCCCCTGCTTTGCCGAACCGCCTGCCGAGTCACCCTCGACCACGTAGATTTCGCACAGCGCCGGATCCTTCTCCTGGCAGTCCGCCAGCTTGCCCGGCAGACCCACGCCGTCGAGCACGCCCTTACGACGCGTCATTTCACGCGCCTTGCGTGCCGCGTCGCGCGCACGCGCCGCTTCCACGATCTTCGAGCAAATGATCTTCGCGTCGATCGGCGTCTCTTGCAGGAAATCCTCCAGCGCCTTCGCCACGTACTCTTCCACCGGCGCACGCACTTCGGACGACACCAGCTTGTCCTTCGTCTGCGACGAGAACTTCGGCTCAGGCACCTTCACCGACAACACGCAGGTCAGACCCTCGCGCATGTCGTCGCCCGTCGTCTCGACCTTGGCCTTCTTGGCGATCTCGCTCTCGGCGATGTACTTGTTGATCACGCGCGTCATCGCCGCACGCAGACCGGTCAAGTGCGTACCGCCGTCACGCTGCGGAATGTTGTTCGTGAAACACAGCACCGATTCGTTGTAGCTGTCGTTCCACTGCATGGCGACTTCCACGCCAATGCCGTCGCGCTCGCCCATCACGTGGAAGACGGTCGGGTGCAGCACCGTCTTCGACTTGTTGATGTACTCGACGAAGCCCTTCACGCCGCCACCGAACGCGAAATCGTCTTCCTTGCCCGTGCGCTGATCCGTCAGACGAATGCGAACGCCGTTGTTCAGGAAGGACAGCTCGCGCATGCGCTTGGCGAGAATGTCGTAGTGGAATTCGACCTTGCCGAAGATCGTTTCGTCAGCCAGGAAGTGCACTTCCGTGCCGCGCTTGTCCGTGTCGCCCAACACCTTGAGCGGCGACGTCTCAACGCCGTCGACCATCTCGATCTCACGGTTCTGCGGCACGCCACGGTGGAATTCCATGAAGTGCTTCTTGCCGTCGCGACGCACGGTGACCTTGAGGTACGACGAGAGCGCGTTCACGCACGACACACCCACACCGTGCAGACCGCCCGACACCTTGTAGCTGTTCTGGTCGAACTTGCCGCCGGCGTGCAGCTCCGTCATCACGATTTCCGCCGCGCTACGCTTCGGCTCGTGCTTGTCGTCGAACTTGATGCCCGTGGGAATACCGCGACCGTTGTCCGTCACGGAAATGGAATTGTCCGCGTGAATGATCACGTGGATGTCATCGCAGTAACCCGCAAGCGCCTCGTCGATCGAGTTGTCCAGCACCTCGAAAACCAGGTGATGCAGACCCGTACCGTCCGACGTGTCGCCAATGTACATGCCGGGACGCTTGCGCACAGCCTCCAGACCCTCGAGGATCTGAATGGAGGCTGCACCATAGCCGCTTTCGGCCTGCTTTTGCTGTTCGCTCATGACAATCTTCCGGTTACTGCGTCATTTCTGACGAATTACTGCTTCATGACCTGCCGCCCCCCGAACGCTTTTGGCGCTCCGAAGGCCGCTTATCCCGCAAAAGGATAATTCTCTAGAAACGCCAAAGGGGCGCTCGGCCCCTTCGCGCATGTGTGACGGCGCGTATGGCGGACAAGCCGCTCAAATGCGCATCGGCATGACGACGTACTTGAATTCGTCGTTGTCAGGCAGGGTGATCAGCGCGCTCGAATTGGCGTCGCCGAGGCTGACCTTCACCTGCTCGACCTTGAGGTTCGACAGCACGTCGAGCAGATACGTCACGTTAAAGCCGATGTCCACCGACTCGCCCGTGTAATCGATCTCGATTTCTTCTTGCGCTTCTTCGTTTTCGGTGTTGTTCGCGCTGATCTTCAACTGGTTTTCGCTCACCAGGAAACGCACACCCTTGAACTTGTCCGACGTCACGATCGCGGCGCGCTGCAACGAACGATGCAGCTCTTCACGGCTGATCACGAAGCTCTTGTTGTAACCCTTCGGGATCACTCGGTTGAAGTCGGGGAACTTGCCCTCGACCAGCTTCGACACCAGCTCGACGTTCGCGAAACGGAACTTGACCTGGCTCGGCGCCACGTCGATCTGCACCGGATCGTCGATGTCTTCGAGCAGACGCTGCAATTCGAGAATCGTCTTGCGCGGAATGATCACTTCCTGACGCGCAAACTTTTCGCCCGCAATCGTCGTGTTGCAGTACGCCAGACGGTGACCGTCCGTCGCCACCGCTTCGATCTTCTCGCCCTCGACCACCAGCAGCATGCCGTTCAGGTAATAACGGATGTCCTGCTGCGCCATGGCGAAGTGCACCATGCCCAGCAGTTGGCGGAACGCACGCTGCGGCAGCGCGAAGCTCGCGGCGTAGTCGTTGGCCTCAGCCACCGTCGGGAAATCTTCGGCCGCCAGCGTCTGCAACTGGAAACGGCTCTTGCCGGCCTGCACCGTCAGACGCTTGTCGGAGAGCGACAACGCGACTTCGGCGTCCGGCATGTTGCGAAGGATGTCGAGCAACTTGCGCGCGGCCACGGTCGTCGCCACGTCATCGGCGCCGGCACCGCAATCAGCGGTGGTCGTGATCTGCAACTCGAGATCGGTCGACAGGAAGGAAATGTCCTGTCCGTGCTTGCGAATCAGCAAATTGGCCAGAATCGGCAACGTGTGGCGACGCTCGACGATGCCACTCACAATTTGCAGCGGCCGCAGCAGATTGTCTCGTTGAGTTTTGACCAATTGCATATTTATCCTTCGTAGTAACTGTTAACGGGTGCCAGTTTCTGCTGAAAACCCGAAGATTCCCTTATCAATCAATCGCTTGCAGATGGGATAACAGGGCGGAAAACGCTGTGGACGAGCCGGGGACGCATTGTGCGCCGATCCGCTATTGTGCCCGAAAACCCCAGTTCCCCCCAAACCGCACCCAGCTTATCCACAGGGATCCGGGCAACCCCGCCCGACACCCTGAGAATTCGTCGGCCGTGACGCCGGCCCCAACCGGTCCGTTACCCCTTGAGCGTCTGCTCCAGCACGTGCAACTCGTGGTTGAGCTGCGCGTCCTTGCCCCGCTCTTCTGCAATCTTGCGTACGGCGTGCAGCACGGTCGTATGGTCGCGTCCGCCGAACAGTTCGCCGATTTCCGGCAGGCTCTTCTGCGTCAGCTCCTTCGCCAGATACATCGCAATCTGCCGCGGCCGTGCAATATTGGCAGGGCGCTTTTTCGAATACATGTCGGCGACCTTGATATTGTAAAAATCGGCGACCGTCTTCTGGATGTTCTCGACAGAAATCTGACGATTCTGAACCGTCAACAGATCTTTCAGCGCTTCCTTCGTCAGCTCGATCGTGATCTCGCGACCGTGGAACTTCGAGTACGCCAGGATCTTGCGCAGCGCGCCCTCCAGTTCACGGACGTTCGAGCGCAAGTGCTTACCGACGAAGAACGCCACGTCCTCCGAGAGCCCCACGCCTTCGGCCTGCGCCTTCTTGATCAGGATCGCCACGCGCATTTCGAGCTCTGGCGGCTCGATGGCCACCGTCAGCCCCGAATCGAAGCGCGAAATCAGCCGGTCGTCGATGCCGGTGATTTCCTTCGGGTACGTGTCGCTCGTGATGATCACCTGCGCACGGTTCGCAATCAGCGCCTCGAACGCGTAGAAGAATTCTTCCTGCGTACGGCTTTTGCCCGAGAAGAACTGAATATCGTCGATCAGCAGCAGATCGAGCGAGTGGTAGTAACGCTTGAATTCGTCGAAGGCCTTGCGCTGATACGCCTTGACCACGTCTGACACGTATTGCTCGGCGTGGATATAGCGAATGCGCGGGTTCTGCTTCTCGGCCAGCAACTGGTTGCCGATGGCATGGATCAAGTGGGTCTTACCAAGACCGACGCCGCCATACAGGAACAGCGGGTTGTACGAGGTACCCGGGTTGTTCGCGACCTGGATCGCCGCAGCGCGGGCCAGCTGGTTCGACTTACCGGTGACGAAATTGTCGAAGGTCAGCACCGGGTTGAGCTTCGAGCGCTCATAGATCGACTCGACTTCGCCGACCTGAACCGGCTCCTGCGGCGTCACTCGCCAGTTGCGGCGCACCGCCTCGGCTTCGCTCGCTTCCAGATCGGGGCGCTCCCCGTCGAGCGACGCTGTATCGGCCGCATGACCACCCGCGACCGCAGCCTGCGCGGCAGCGGCGGCAGGGTTGGCACGCGCGACGCTCGTCGGCACGGGGGCCGGTGCGACGCTCGGCGTCGGGGCGGGTGCCGGAGCAGGGGTCGAGGAGGGCACGCGCAGACCCGCCTTCGGATCGAGAACGAACGTCACTTCGATCGGGGCGTTCCAATAGTCCGACGCCATGGTCTGGATTCGCCCGGAGAACTGGCTCCTCACCCAATCCAGCTTGAAGCGGTTGGGCGCGCCGATCTTGAGCGTGCGCGCCTGTTCGTCGAAGTCGAGCGGCGCCAGCGGTTTGATCCAGGTGCGGAATTGCTGGGGCGTGAGCTCTTGTTCGAGACGGGTCGCGCAGTGTTGCCAGAAATCGTTCATGCAGCGTGTATCCAGGTGGCGCGGAGCCCATCCGACGACATCGGTCTGGCACTATTTCGCCCACTATCCGTTACATCAGATATGGGGACGAAACGTGCCAAACCAAGCGGTTTCCCTGTCCCAGACTGGATCGGGACGGGTCACCGGTAGAGGTCGAGTCGGACCAGCGGCGCATTGCAGAAGTCCGGCAGGACGCGAACCACGGCGCTGCGTTCGGGTTCCATCTCGCGCGTGCGGCCGGCTCCTCCGGCGCGCGCAGACGACAAAACCCGGCGCGCTATCCACATGGCGACGTCACCGGTACTCTGCTGGGAAAAAAATTGATGGGGGATTTTACCGCCAAAGCGTCGGCAAAGCGAGTTATCCACAGGAATGCCCACAGCACGCGCATCTCCGGGCGGACGCACCGCGTTAACCCGCCTGCGTTCGCACGATGCCTGCGCAAATGCCCGGCAATTGCGACGATTTGCCGCGACGCCCGGGAAATCTGCCCACATTCCCATTTATCCACTGGCACAAAATGACGACACAGGCATTTCGCGCCATTATCCACAGCCTTGAGGCTGCCGGATGGCGTATCTGCGACAACCCGGGCGGCGATCGTGCGCGGGCGCAGCGGGGGCGATGGCTAACCTATTGACACACAACGGAAAAGCCGATTAAATAGCGGGTTCGTTAGAAAGATAACCGGATTCCTATCCAACTCCCGACGGCTGGGATGCGCGTGAAAGTCCTTGAATTTGCAGGTTTTCACGGTGTCCTTGTGGCGTTTTACGATGCTGCTGCGCGGGAATTTTTTCACACAGTGAGTGCATCATGAAACGTACTTTTCAGCCTTCCGTGACGCGCCGCAAGCGCACCCATGGCTTCCTGGTTCGCATGAAGACCCGTGGCGGCCGCAAGGTCATCGCCGCTCGTCGCGCCAAGGGCCGTAAGCGCCTGGCCGTCTAATCGCGGTTCTCGGTCATACCGCGGTTTGCGCGTTAAGTCCGCAAGGCGCGAAGTCCCGGCTCTGGGGTTTCCCAAGGCCGCCAGACTTCTCAAAACGGATGAGTTTTCATCCGTTTTTAGTTTGCGCCCCCTGCGTCGCAGCGCGCACTTCGTGTTGTATATGCGCTGGCGCGAAGATGCGCCGGACACCTCTGCCGATGCCACGCCTCAAGAAGGCCGCATCGGCATTGTCGTCGGCAAGAAGCACGCACCGCGTGCGGTCACTCGCAATCTGATCAAACGTCAGGCGCGCGAGATGTTCCGCCAGCGTCGTGCGGCACTCGTCGGCTGGGATTTTGTATTGCGACTGACCCGGCGATTCGACAAGGGGACGTATACAGCGGCGGCGGCGCCGGTGTTGTACACACTGTGCCAGACCGAGTTCGCGCAGCTCTTCGACGCAGCCGAAAAGGCCGCCCGCAAGCGCCGCGCCTCCGACGACAAGACGGAAGGTAGTTAGTCCCCACACGGTAGCGCCCGACCCCGGGCATGCGCCGCCCTCCCGGCCACCTCGGCCGGATTGACAGGCGGAATCGAGATGCGAAGCGTGCTGTTGTTGCTCCTGCGCGGTTACAAGCTGGTGATCAGTCCCTGGCTGGGGAACCGTTGCCGCTTTCATCCGAGCTGCTCCGACTACGCACGCGAGGCCATCGTCGAGCACGGTGCCGGTTACGGCACTTATCTCGCGGCCAGGCGTCTATGCCGCTGTCATCCGTTTCACCCCGGCGGTTTCGATCCCGTGCCGCCGGCCCGACACGTCTGTAACGTTCCCGACCAAAACGCCGATGGCGCCGACAAGGCCGCCGGAAACGACACGTCGCGAGCCAGGCAGACGGTCTCGTCCGGGCCCGCGGCCGCATCGGCAGTAACGCGCCGCGCGCCGGGCCATTCCTGAGTTTCGTCCACCACGAGTTACCGCATGGACATCAAACGCACCGTACTCTGGGTCATTTTCGCGCTGTCTGTCGTGATGCTTTTCGACAACTGGCAACGCGCCAATGGCCATTCGTCGCTGTTCTTCCCGACGCCCGAGGCATCCGCCCCGGCCGCGACGGGCGCCAACCAGACGGCGGCTAACGACCTGCCGCAATCGGCCAACGCCGGCGCTGCCGCAGGCAACGCACCGGGTAACGCACCGGCTGCCGCCACCGCGCAGAAGGTTCGCATCACGACCGACGTCTACGAAGCCGACATCAGCACGCAAGGCGGCACGCTGTCGTTCCTGGCGCTCACGAAGTGGCCGGATGCCGACGAAGCCGACAAGCACGTCGTGCTGTTCGACAACACCCCGAGCCATCAGTACTTCGCTCGCACGGGTCTGATCGGCGGCGATTTCCCGAACCACAACGACATCTTCACGCTGGTGCCGGGCCCGACCACGATGACGGGCGACACGCTGACCGTGAAGTTCGAATCGCCGGTCAAGGGTGGCTTGCAACTGGTGCGTGCCTACACGTTCCATCGCGGCAGCTACGTGATCGACGTGTCGAACACGATCGTCAACAAGACCGACGCCGCCATCAAGCCGACGCTGTACATGGAACTGGTGCGCGACGGCCGCGAAATCAGCGGCGCGAAGTTCTCGCACACGTTCACGGGCCCGACGGTCTACAGCAGCGACGAGAAGTTCCAGAAGATCACGTTCAGCGACATCGACAAGGACAAGGCGAAGTACATCAAGCAGTCCAGCGATGGCTGGATCGGCATGGTGCAGCATTACTTCGCTACCGCCTGGATTCCGAAGGAAGGTGTCGCACGCGACAACTACATCGGAAAGCTGGACAACGGTCTGTATCGTGTCGGCGTGAAGGAGCAACTCGCGAGCATTCCCGCGAACGGCAGCCAGACGGTCGATGCACGTTTGTTCGCCGGCCCGCAGGAAGAGCACATGCTCGAACAGATCGCGCCGGGTCTGGAACTGACGAAGGACTACGGTTACTTCACGATTCTGGCCAAGCCGCTGTTCTGGCTGCTCTCGAAGCTGCACGCGCTGATCGGTAACTGGGGTTGGGCGATCATCGCCGTGACCGTGATCATCAAGCTGGTGTTCTTCCCGCTGTCGGCAGCAAGCTACAAGTCGATGGCGCGCATGAAGGAAATCACCCCGCGCATGCAGGCGCTTCGCGAACGCTACAAGAGCGATCCGCAGAAGATGAACGCCGCGCTCATGGAGCTGTACAAGACCGAGAAGGTCAATCCGTTCGGCGGCTGTATCCCGATCGTGATTCAGATCCCGGTGTTCATTGCGCTGTACTGGGTGTTGCTCTCGTCGGTGGAAATGCGCGGCGCGCCGTGGCTGGGCTGGATTCATGACCTCTCGGCACAGGATCCGTATTACATCCTGCCGGTGCTGATGGCCGTGTCGATGTTCATCCAGACGAAGCTGAACCCGACGCCGCCGGATCCGATGCAGGCCAAGATGATGATGTTCATGCCGCTGATCTTCTCGGTGATGTTCCTCTTCCTGCCGTCCGGTCTGGTGCTGTACTACGTGGTCAACAACACGTTGTCGATCGCGCAGCAATGGTCGATCAACCGAATGCTCGGGACCAAGAAAAAGGAAAAGGCGGCCTGACGATTGACGTCTGACCGTTTGAAAGACCTGGCCGCCCGCGAGTCTCTCGCGGGCGGTTTTGTTTGGTGCATGTCAAAATAAGCCACTGTTTTTCAACGAATCGTTCCATGAGTGTTACTGCCTCCACCTCTGCCGTTGCAAGCGTCCCGATCGCTGCCATCGCCACCGCCCCCGGACGCGGCGGCATCGGCGTGGTGCGCGTGTCCTTCGGCAAGCATCGCGGCGACGCCGTGCAACGTGTCATCGCGCGTCTGGTCGGGCAACCGCTCAAGCCGCGTCATGCGTCGTATCTGCCGTTCCTCGACGGTGCCGGCGACGCACTGGATCGCGGCATCGCGCTGTACTTCCCCGGTCCGAATTCGTACACCGGCGAGGACGTGCTGGAACTGCAAGGTCACGGCGGCCCGATCGTTCTGCAACTGCTGTTGCAGCGTTGTATCGACGAAGGGGCGACGCTCGGGGTACGTCTTGCCGAGCCGGGCGAATTCACGCATCGCGCGTTTCTGAACGACAAGCTCGATCTGGCGCAGGCCGAAGCGGTGGCGGATCTGATCGAAGCGAGCACCGAAGCGGCGGCACGTTCGGCGAGCCGGTCGTTGGACGGTGCGTTTTCGCGCGAGATTCATTCGCTGGTGGATCTGGTGATTCATCTGCGCATGCTCGTCGAAGCGACGCTCGATTTTCCGGAAGAGGAAATCGATTTTCTGGAGGCGGCGGACGCCTTCGGTCAACTCGAACGCATTCGCGCGCAGTTGGCGCAGGTGCTCTCGCAAGCGCGGCAGGGGGCGTTGTTGCGTGAGGGGATCAACGTCGTGCTGGCCGGGCAGCCGAACGTCGGCAAGTCGTCGTTGCTCAACGCGCTGGCCGGGGCCGAGCTGGCGATCGTCACGCCAATTGCCGGGACCACACGCGACAAGGTGCAACAGACGATTCAGATCGATGGCATTCCGCTGCACATCATCGACACGGCGGGTTTGCGGGAGACGGAAGACGAAGTGGAGCGCATTGGCATCGCGCGTAGCTGGAGCGAGATCGCGAAGGCGGATGCGGTCCTGCATCTGCTCGATGCGCGCACCGGCATGACGCCCGAAGACGAAGTCATCGCAACGCAACTGCCGAAGCACGTGCCCATCGTGCGCGTGTACAACAAGACGGATCTGGCGGGCGAACCGGCGACGGTATTGCCGGCGGAAGGCACGGCCCCCTTGGGCGTACGTCTGTCGGCGAAGGGTGGGCAGGGAATCGACTTCCTGCGCGCGGAACTGCTCAGGATTGCCGGATGGCAGGCGGGTAACGAAGGCGTGTTTCTGGCGCGCGAACGTCATTTGTCGGCCCTTCGCGCGGCACGCGATCACATCGAGATGGCGGATGCGCATGCGCGTCAGAACGCAAACGCACTCGATCTCTTCGCCGAAGAACTACGTCTCGCGCAGGAACAACTCAGCACGATCACCGGTGAATTCACTTCAGATGATTTGCTTGGCGTGATCTTCAGTCGGTTTTGTATTGGGAAGTAGGGGGCTGCTGAGCTGTCTGCACGGCAAGCCACTGCCAGCCATCAACCGGATATCAACGTTCTACGCTGTCGAAGTCCATTTCACCTTGAGGTGGCTCTACCACCTTGCGCACTGCCGGCGTGCCCTCTACTGAAGCAGTGACCTGCCCCCTGCAAACAGGCCGGTCGCAGCATGATGACTTCAATCGCTCCTTGCGAGATGCGTGCAGCCATCAAGTATGCAGTGGAGGGGTCCTGCTCCAGTTCGTCGTAAACGTTGGTAGAGAGTGTCACTCTCCAGAATCGGCGACACCACGCCAGAGGCAATCTACGCTATCGATCGATCTCGCAAATCGGTATGAGCCTTTGAGAGGCGACTTCGCATGAAGGTGACAGCTAGCTCAGCACCGATGTGTGGCATGACGCCCTCACACACGCGTTCGATCCCGTTGAGCGCGCACGGTTGAAACTCGATGGTCCGCGGGAAGTTTGCTCGAATGGCGCAGCGCACGGAGGACCATAGCGAGGATCTCCTCACTATGGTCAGAATCGGATACGGCGCAAAAAAAGTGATGACGACTGCTTGATTCGCTATTCATGCAATCTAGTGGGCTACCGCGACGAACCGTCGTCGCCTGCGTCCACCGCTCTATCGCTCAAACGTAATTCGAATCGTCGTCGTAATCGCTGGTGTCCATCAGGCCGTCGTCGATGTTTGAGAAATCCGAGTCCGACGTGTCGAGGAAGTTGTCGCTTCCGCTTCCGCTTCCACCACCACTTCCGCCGCCGTTTCCGTTCTCATAGATCGTGTTGTTGATGATCGTCTCCGAGGGCATCATGCCGCTGCCCAATCCGCCCATCGCCGGTTGACCGAAGAAGCCGCCGCCGCTGTTGCGGTGAAACAGACTCTCGATGCCCTGGAACAGGAAAGCGCCGCCCGCCACGCCCGCGGCGGTCGTCGCGATGCTGCCGAGCGTGCTGCGAGCGCCATCGCCTAGCCACCCCGCGCGTTGCGCGGGCGCAGCAGCCTGTGGAGCCGGTTGCGCCTGCGCAGGGGCTTGCATCTGCGTCGGGTACTGGGCCGGTGCTTGAGCCGGTGCTGCACCCGCGCCCGCGTTGCCATACCCCGCCGCCGCTGTCGGTGCCGCCGCCCCCGCTGCATATCCTCCATTCCCCGCGTTACCCCACGTGTTGGCGCCCCCGAGGAAACTGTCGTGTGCGCCGCCGCCCTGCGCCGACTGCAATTGCGATTGCAGCGTCGCGATCTGCGCGCGTGCGGACACCAGTGCGTGATCGAGCAGCAATGCACGCTGCACGAGGAGATACGCCGCGTCCGGCTGACGACGCACGGCATCGGCGATCAATGCCTCCGCCTGCTCGTCCTTGACGCCAGCCTGCGCTTGCGTAAGTTGAGTCAGAAAGCCCTGAAGTGTCTGCAATTCCTGCTGATTCATGATGTGCCCCTATGAGCGACGCGAGTGGTGCGAGCGGTGCGTGTGATAAGTGTCATGCGCCTCGCACCGATGATGCGACGGGTGCGAGTCACGAGGCCAGTGTGCGGCGGCAAGCTTAAGCGGATCTTAAGACGGCCGACCGTCATGTAACGACATGTAGCCGCCTGCACATACCGCAGCGAAATGGCGTCGGCGGCGCGTCGATCGCATCCCCGTGATACGCCGCCGCCGACATCGGAACGCACCGGCCCGCTGACACTCCGTCCCCCTCGATGAAGGCACCTCAGTCAGGAAACATCCACGCAAAAACGTAATGCTTTGAAACACTTCTAACAGGCGTCGTAATTGCCCGGCAGGGGTGTCAGGCCTAGACTCTGAGGCGTCAACTCCAGGGCGGCGTTGCGTCGACTCAGGTCGAAATCGGTGTGCGACGATCTTCATCGTCGGACGGGTGAATGGATGGCTTCGAATGCCATCGCTCCGGTTTCACCCAACTCGTATTCGACGCTCGTCCGCGAGGCGGAATCCACCGCGCCCGGAGTTCGTTCTTCGAGGTCTGTGTCGTGAAACGTCTTCCTGTAGTCCTCGGCTTCGTCGCCGTGGCCGCCGCGATGGCCAGCAGCAGCGCCTTCGCCTGGCATAGCGGCGTGCGCGTCTGGGTCGGCCCCGGCTATTACCCGTATCCGTACGCTTATCCCTACGCCGCCCCCACGCCTTACTACGCACCGCCGCTCGTCGTCGTCCCCACCCAACCGCAGCAATACGTCGAGCAACCGCAACCCGGCGCGCAAAACGATCAGCCCGGTGCGAGCAGCGACACCTGGTACTACTGCGACAAGGCCGGTGCCTACTATCCCTACGTGAAAACGTGTCCTGCCGGATGGCGCGAAGTGCCCGCGCAACCGGCGTCGAACTGATCGGGAGACACGTGATGTCATTCGAATCACCCAGCCAATTGACCCGACCTGACGCGCGAACGACGCCAACGACGCCAGCGACGCATGACGCAGCACCCGCGCGCCGCGTGCGCATGCCGCGCCTCGTAGCCCCCGTCGCCATCGCAATCGCCGCTGCCACACTCGCCGGCTGTGTCGTCGTGCCCACCGGGCCGAGCCTCATGGCGCTGCCCGGTACGGGGAAATCGTTCGATCAGTTCCGTCAGGACGATTTCAACTGCCGCCAGTACGCCTCCGGCCAGAACGGCGGCATCGACGCCACCACGGCAGCCAACAACAGTGCCATCGGCAGCGCCGTGCTCGGTACCGCCCTCGGCGCTGCGGCCGGTGCCGCGATCAGTGGCGGCTCAGGTGCCGCCATCGGTGCGGGTGCAGGCCTGCTCGCAGGCGGCGCGGTGGGCGCCGGCAACGCGCAGTCGTCTGCATATCTGACGCAAAGCCGCTATGATCAGGCCTACGTTCAGTGCATGTATGCCTCCGGCAATCGCGTTCCTGTGCGCGGCGACATGGTGTCGTCGCAACCCGTTCAGCGCTATGCACCGCCGCCGCCTCCGCCGCCGGGCTGGAAGCCGCCGCCCGGCAGCTACTGATCCCGTAGCGACATTAACGATAATTGCGATGTGACGGACGTCGGCCGACGTCGCCCCTGCGAGGCGAGCGAACCGGCGTCTACGTCTTCTCGCTAGAGATTCCCGATGGCCCACAAGTCGACTGTCCGCGTTGCCTCCAATGCCCCCTTTGCCCATTACATCCCCTCGCTCGCGTTGTTGCGCAAGTCGCTGTGGTGGATGCTTCCCGCCGTTTTCGTGACGGCACTGGCCGTCACGCCGCACGCTCACGCGCAAAACACGCCGGCACCGGCGAACGGCGCCACGGGTGTGGGCGGATCGGCCCCGGCAGGCGGTGCGTCGGCATTCAACCCGACGGCCGACATCTCACGCGCCGTCTCCCGTGACAGCGCCGACGCCGCCATCCAGAACAACTGGAACAGCATCATGCGTCCGCCCGTGCAGGCCAAGCCCGAAGAGAAACCGGCCGACACGCCGCGTCGCGGTCGCCGTGGCATCACCCCGGGTATTTCGACGAACTGATCTGCGGCCGGTAACCGGCCTGGGCGACGAAGATTGCCTAGCGTGATGTCCGGGCAGCGCCTCACGCGGCATTGCGCCGTCTGAAGTTCGCTGGTGCCAGCACAACGCCGGCACAATCCATCGTGCCGATCCACTGCCGTTTGTCCGGCTGGAATTCGCCGGATCTCCCGCCTACTATGAGAATCATCAGCAGGATCCACTCCCTGGTGTTCTCATGCGACTCTTCCTTGCCTTGTGGCCCGGGCCGGGCGTACGTGCGCAGCTTCACGACTGGGCCCGGTCGGCCCATGCAGAATGCGGCGGACGCATACTTCGCGCCCAGACCTTGCATCTGACGCTCGCATTCCTAGACGAGGTCGACCCCGCACGTCTGCCCGTGTTGCTCGGGCTCATGCAGCGCACGCCGCTCGATCCATTCACGCTGACAGTCGATCACCTCGGCTACTGGTCCGACCGAAAGATCGTCTGGGCAGGCGCGCCGAGCGTGCCGGACAATCTCCTCTCCACACGCGACGCGCTGCTCTCGCAGTGGCGAGCGACCGGCGCACGCGTCGTGACGCAAGCGTTTCGTCCGCACGTCTGCCTGTTGCGCCATGCGCGTCGCGCGCCGTCCGATCTGTCTCCGCCACCGCTGGTCTGGCAGTGCGATGGCTATGTGCTCGTCCATTCGGTACGCACGCCGCGCGGGCCGCATTACCGCGTGCTGGCCGAGCATCACGGCGGGCAGCCGGAAGGCTTTTTCGAGACCTCACCCGAGAAATCGGCAATGCCGTCAACGCAATACGGTATAGTCGGATGACGATGCACCGGCCGGCCGGTCGGCGCATCGGTTTCTCGTCATTCGCAGGAGGCTCAAGTGCAAGTCGGATCGATCGTCAAATCCAATCACATCGCAGTGCCGCGTGGTGCCGTTGGCATCGTGACCCGTGTGCTGGGTCACATGGCGATGGTTAAGTGGTACGCCGGCCAACCCGGCGCGTCGCGCGAACTCAACACTGAACCGTTCGATATCGTCGACCTGATCGAAACAGGCGATGTCATGCCCATCAGCGGAAGCCCGATTCTGCACTGATCGTGGTGCAGCGTCGTCAGACGCTCTGAAAGCCTGACCCAACAAAACGCCGGCCCGTCTTACGAGGGGCCGGCGTTTTGTATTGTGACGACGCGCAATGCGCTCGTTCAACGCATTCCGTACGCCTATTCCGAATTCCGCGAGATGTCTTGCACGTTGCCACAACCGGTCAGACGTGCCCCGCCCGTTGACGCATCAGTGCGTCCAGACGCGCCGCCATGCGTTCGCGCCGCTTGCGCGAAGTGCGATACAGCAGCACAGCCATCGCCATCAGCACCACACACGCGATCACGAATACCCCGTACGGCAGCGTATCGCCCTGCAAGCGCAGGCTGACCTGCGCGCGTGTCTCCGCTGTGCAGATGATCGTGCCCGCGCGCATGCCGGTGTAATGCATCCCGCACACGGCCACCGCCATGACCAGCGCCGCCAGCGCACGTTGCAGGCTGGTCTCCAGATGAAACGCCAGCCATAGCGCCACGCTCGCCGCCACGATGGCGATGAGCACCGAGAGCGCAATGATCGTCGTATCCCATTCGAAGTACGCCTGCGTGCGCACCGCACTCATGCCGAGATAATGCATGCCGGCAACGCCCAGACCCGCCCCCACGCCACCGACGGCGCATTGCAGTGCGTTTCGATACGGCGCCCGCGCGACGTACCAGAGCGCCAGTCCGGAGACGATCACTGCCAGCAGGAGGCTACCCAGCGTAGGCCAGAGCGAATAGGTAACGGGGAAGGGCATGCGTTGCGCGGCCATGCCGATGAAATGCATGCCCCAGATACCGATGCCCCCGAGCGCGAACGCCGCCACGATGACATAGCCGGCGCTGATACGTCCGTCCTCATCGCGAATCCGCGACGCGGCCACCAGCGCGACATAGGCACCCAGCGCCGATATCACGAAGGACAGCAGGACAAGGAACTCGCTGTAATACAGGGGAACGACGCTACCTGGCTGCATGGGCTTATCCTGTGGTTTTTCTTTTCGCCGGACCGCCGTTGGGCGAAGGGACGAGAGTTTCTTATTTGAGCCTGCGAGACAACGGACGGCGTGACGACAGCACCCGTGGACAGCGACGCAGCATGGCAAACGTCGGGCGCTACGGGCGATTCAATCCTGCCGCCCCTACGGCGTCAAGAGGTAAAACCGTCCGGCGTTCGGCCCAACTGGACGAATCGCCGCAGCCGACGCTCAACCCATGAACCGCCCCGGCCGCAAACCCTTACGGGACGCGTAATTCACGCAAGACGTGACGAGTTGCGAGACAGTAACGAGCGCATCCTGACGATTTAGAGACTCGCTTCCAAACCCGCGTCGCACAACGCGCGGGATGTGCGGCACCATCCGGGAAAGACATCGATCGTGCGGCGCCACGGGCGCCGGCCGTCGTTTCAGGGAGACGCATCACATGGCAGACGCTGCCACCGCAACCTCCGCCGCCGCGCCGACCGGCGCGCCGCTTACCGGCGGGCGACTGGCCATCCTGACCGTCGGGCTCGCGCTCGGCACGTTCATGGAGGTGCTCGACACGTCCATCGCGAACGTTGCCGTGCCGACCATCGCCGGGAGTGTCGGCGTCTCGAACAGTCAGGGGACGTGGGTGATCAGCTCCTACGCAGTGGCCGCCGCCGTCGCCGTGCCGCTGACCGGATGGCTCGCGAGGCGCGTGGGCGAAGCCAGACTGTTCGTGCTCTCGGTCATGGCCTTCACGATTGCGTCGATGCTGTGCGGCCTCGCGCCCAACATGGAGTCGCTCGTCTTCTTCCGTCTGCTGCAAGGGCTCGTGTCCGGCCCGATGGTGCCGCTCTCGCAGACCATTCTGCTGCGCAGTTTCCCCGAGAAGAAACGCGGGCTGGCGCTTGGCCTATGGGCGATGACGGTGATCGTCGCGCCGATTTTCGGTCCCGTGGTCGGCGGCTGGATCACGGACAACTACACGTGGCCGTGGATCTTCTACATCAACGTGCCCGTCGGCCTGTTCTCGGCAATCTCATGCTTCCTCCTGCTACGCGGTCATGAAACCAAGACGCAGAAGCTGCCCATCGATCTGATCGGACTCGCGTTGCTGGCCATCGGCGTCGGCTCGTTGCAGATGATGCTCGACCTCGGCAAGGACCGCGACTGGTTCAACAACAGTCTGATCGTCACGCTCGCGCTTACCGCCGCGATCTGCCTGTCGTTCCTGATCCTGTGGGAGCTGACGTCGGACAAACCGATCGTCGACCTCACGCTCTTCAAGGATCGCAACTTTGCGCTTGGCGTCGTGGTGATTTCGTTCGGCTTCATGACGTTCTTCGCCTCGGTCGTGATCTTCCCGCTATGGCTGCAAACGGTGATGGACTACACCGCCGGCAAGGCCGGGCTGGCGACAGCGCCCGTGGGTCTGCTGGCGCTCGTGCTGTCGCCGATCATCGGGCAAAACATGAACCGGCTGAATTTGCGGGCGGTGGCGTCGTTCGCGTTCTTCGTCTTTGCCGGGGTGTCGTTCTGGAACTCGCATTTCGCGCTGAATCTGTCGTTTGCGAAGGTCATCGAGCCACGACTGGTGCAAGGCATCGGGATCGCCTGCTTCTTCGTGCCGGTCACGACCATCACGCTCTCCAGCATCTCGGACGACCGTCTGGCGGCCGCCTCCGGCCTGTCGAACTTCTTCCGTACGCTTTCGGGCGCCATCGGCACGGCGGTCAGCACGACAATGTGGGAGGACCGCGCCATCTACCATCACGCGCGGCTCGCCGAACACGTCACCCCGTATTCGGATGCCACGACGAGCTACCTCGATCAGTTGCGCCAGGGGCTGGGGCTGGCGAACGGCGCCGATCTCGGCATGCTCAACGATCTGGTGACACGCCAGTCCTTCATGCTGGCGACGAACGACATCTTCCATTTGTCGGGGTATGTTTTCCTCGCGATGGCCGCGCTCGTCTGGCTGACCCGGCCGAAGCGGGGGGCGTCGGCGGCGATGGGGCACTGATGGCGCGTCAATGACAGGCTGAACGCTCGTAGGCCGTGCCTTTTTGGTCGGGTGCCTCATTGGGGTCGCCGAATCGCGCGCTATCGGGACGATTGCGGCAGGTCGCCGTCGCTTTTGAGGCGATCGTTCCAGAAAAGCAACAATACTTTTCGGCTTCACGGCTTCTGGCCGTCACAGCCCGGCAGTAACATGCAACTTTGCGCGCCGACTGGCGCGCGTTCGTCGTCTGCGGCCTCGCTTCGGCCAACCCTCATCCGCCAACAGGTACCCGGCATGTTGTTCAATATGATCGCCCGCTTCGGGCTCTGGCTCGTCTTCCTGAACATCTTCGGACAGGCGCTGGGGCTGCCGCTGCCGGCCTATCCCACGCTCATCGTGACGGCATCGACGTCGCTGTTCTCGCCGCTGCTGATCATCGCCCTCGCGGTCTTCGCCGCATTGCTCGGCGACGCGCTCTGGTTCCTCGCCGGACGTCGCTACGGTCACCACATCCTGCGTCTGATGTGCCGTCTGTCCATCTCGCCGGACACCTGTGTGAGCCGCACGGAAGGGGCGATCGGACGTCACGGCGTGCGGGTGCTGATGTTTGCCCGCTTCGTGCCGGGGCTTTCCGCGCTGTCGGTGCCGATGGCCGGGGCGCTCGGCGTGCCGTGGCGCACCTTCCTGCTGTACGACGCCATTGGCGCGGTGCTCTGGTCGGGTGTCGCCGTGGCGCTCGGCGTGGGCTTCGCGTCGCACATCGTGGCCGTGCTCGATGCGTTCGACACGCTCGGTCGCGGCGTGCTGTGGCTGGTAGTGCTGGTCTTCGCGCTGTACCTGCTCAATCGCTGGCTGAACCGTTACCGCCTGCTGCGTTCGCTGCGCATGGCCCGGATCGGCGTAAAGACGCTCGAAGGCTGGATGAAGGACGAGATCACGCCGGTCGTGATCGACGTGCGCTCCGCCGCACGCCGCGCCGTCGATCCCTTCACGATTCCGGGGGCGCTGGCCATCGAGCCGGACCAAATCGCCGAGAAGCTGCGGGATATCCCTCGCGATCGCCGCATCGTGGTGTTCTGCGCCTGTCCCAACGAGGTGACGGCCGCGAAACTGGCCCAGCAACTGCGTCAGCAGGGGTTTGCGGAAGTGCGTCCGTTGCTCGGCGGACTGGATGCCTGGCGTGATGCCGGTTATACCGTGGAGAAAATCGACGGGATGGAAATGCTCGTGCCCGCACACTGAGTTTTCGACGATGGCGCATTAGATTGCGCACAACTGAATGACGCGCGCTTTTCCGTACGGAAGCGCGCGTTTTCTTTCTTAGACGTCGGTGAGCGTATCGCGCAATTGCAGAAGCAGGTTGCGCAGCGTCTTTTGCGCGGTATCGGATTGCCCCGTGGCGGCCTGAATTTGTGCCGGCACCTGACGCGCCTCACGACGCAGACTCACGCCACGCGGCGTCAGGTCGATGAACACCTGACGTTCGTCCTCTTCGCCACGACGACGCGTCAAAAGTCCCATGATTTCCAGTCTTTTCAGCAACGGCGTGAGCGTGCCCGAGTCGAGACCGAGACGCGCACCCAACTGATTGACGGCGATGTCGTCCTGTTCCCAGAGCACGACCATGGCGAGGTATTGCGAGTAGGTCAGACCCAGTCGGTCGAGCATCGGCTTGTGGGCCTTTGTCATCGCCAGCGATGCCGAGTACAACGCGAAGCCCAGTTGATCTTCCAGACGCACGGGCGATTTTTGTGCGGCCTTTTTGCTAACTGCCATTCGGGTATTACGCTTGAGTTCCAATTCGATTGCGCGCCATTCTATTTCACCGCGTGGAATGTGACCAGCAATGTGATGGGGCGTTGAAGGTGTCCATGAGGGGCAAAGGCCGGAAGGGCGCACCGTCACTGAATTCGTGTCGAAGGATGGGCCAACCGGGGTCGCGCGGGAATTAGGCCGCCAACAGACGCCATGCAATCAGTGGCCTAGCGAAAGGGCGCTACGTCCGCCAAAGCGCCAAAATCCCTCTCTAAAACCCGCTTCAAGCCTCGAAATTTACCTTTATCTGAATAACGTTCAGAAACGAGTCGTCGGTCGGAGGGTCTGCAAAATCCACCGAACTTGAAAAATCGGTGGAATCCGTCAGAGCCAAAATCGATCACGGATCGACGACACCCAATCGACATCGAGCGATGCGCCGAAACGGCACCGATACCCTGACGAAAAATGCCTTACCTGAGCATTATTCAGTTTCTACGGTCAATTTGATCGTCCGGCGGTGCGCTTTCAAAAAAAGGCGTCGGTCGATACCATGAGGCCCACTACGACAACAACCGCCTCCTATCCGTGTCAGCCGTGTCCGCTTGGGCCAAATTGCCCGTCGTCGTGTGGGTGCGACGTCAATTCGCGCCGAACACCTTGCAAATCACGTTGCTGCTGGCCGGCATCGTGGGACTGCTGGGGGCGTTGGCGACCGTCGCGTTCCGTGAGGCGCTCTCGGGTCTGCAATTTCTGCTCGCCGGACACCGCAGCGGCATGGTCGAGCTGGCGCAGGACCTCAACTGGTGGCAGCGTCTGCTGCTGCCGACCGCCGGCGGGCTCGTCGCCGGCCTGATTCTTCAGTACGCCTCGCTGTGGGTGCCCAAGAAGGGCTCCGACGACTATATGGAGGCGATCGCCATCGGCACGGGCGTGCTCAGTCTGCGGCAAACGCTCGTCAAGAGCCTGTCGTCGCTGTGCTCGGTCGCGTCCGGGGCATCGATCGGCCGGGAAGGGCCGATGGTGCAGCTCGCCGCGATGTTTGCCTCACTCGTCGGACGCATTCTGGCGTTCCCGCCCGAGCGCCTCCGTCTGCTGGTCGCTTGCGGCGCCACCGCCGGTATCACGTCGGCTTACAACGCGCCGATTGCGGGCGCGTTGTTCATCTCCGAGATCGTCTACGGCTCCATTTCGACGGCAACGCTCGGGCCGCTGGTCGTCGCGTCGGTCATCGCCAACATCGTCATCCGCCAGTTCCTCGGCTACGACGCGGTCTATCAAATGCCGCGCTTCGACTTCGTTTCCGGCTGGGAAGTCCTGTTCTACATGGGCCTCGGCGTGCTGGCCGGCGTGCTCGCACCGTTGTTCCTGCGCCTGCTCGACACCGCCAAGGCGCGCTTCGGGGCCTTGCCCATCCCGCTGTTCCTGCGGCTCGCGCTCGGCGGCCTGATCGTGGGCGTGCTCTCGTTGCAGGTGCCGCAGGTCTGGGGCAACGGCTACAGCGTGGTGAACTCGATCCTGCACACGCATTGGGCCTGGCAGGCGCTCGCAATGGTGCTGGTGTTCAAGGTGCTGGCGACGGCGTCGTCCGCCGGGTCCGGGGCGGTCGGCGGGGTCTTCACGCCCACGCTCTTCGTCGGCGCCGCGCTCGGCAGTCTTTACGGCATCGCGATGAACGCGCTTGCCCCGGCAACGGCGTCGGTGGCGAGCAGTTACGCGGTCGTCGGTATGGGGGCGTTTCTTGCGGCCACGACGTACGCCCCCCTGATGTCGATTCTGATGATCTTCGAGATGACGCTGAGTTATCAGGTCGTCCTGCCGCTCATGCTGGCCTGCGTGACCGCCTATCTGACGGCGCACACGCTGCGCGCCGACTCGGTCTACGCAAAGTCGCTGCGTCGCAATCAGGTGGCTGGCCGCTGGTTGTCGATGACGGGCGAGGGCAGCGAGATGCGGCTCTCGTCTCTGGCCGTGGATAACGAGGATAACGACGCCGTCGTGAGCGCCGCCGACAGCTCGGATGCCATTGGCGAGCGCTTCGTCGACACCGGATACCGCAACCTTGTGGTGCGCGCGCAGGATGGCCGCCTGATCGGCACGCTCGACGCCGCCAGTTGGTGGCGACGTCAGGCGACAGGCAAACCGGAACTTTGGACGGAGATCGTCACGCCCTGCAAGGCGCTCGACGGCGACATGGCGCTGGTCAGCGCATTGCGCTCGGTGGGCAAGATGCACGCCGACTGGGTGCCCGTGACGGGCGCCGACGGCGAGTGGCTGGGCGTGGTGTCGCTGCCGGGGCTGATCGAAATCGTCACCGAAGAGCGGGGAAGCGAATGAGCCGCCGTCCGGGCAGCAGCCCGATCACACCTGCGCAACCGTCCACGACGGAAGACGGCACCCCCTATTCAGACGCCTTCGAAGACGTCTATCACAGCACGGGCGGTGCGCTCGGCCAGGCGCGGTACGTCTTTCTCGGTGGCAATGGCTTGCCTGAGCGCTGGCGGGGGCGCGAGCAATTCGTGATCGTCGAGACCGGTTTCGGTCTGGGCCTGAATTTCCTCGCGACGTGGGCGGCCTGGCGCGACGACCCCCAACGTCCCGCCCGGCTGCACTTCGTGTCCGTGGAGAAATATCCGTTCCGTGCGCTGGATCTGCGCCGCACGCTCGAACCGATGCTCGTGCAGCCCGGCATGACGGAACTCGCGCCGCTGGTGCAACGGCTGTGCGAAGTATGGCCTTTGCCGGTTGCCGGCTGGCACCGGCTGGACCTCGCCCCGGGCGTGGTGCTGAGCGTGGGGTTCGGCGACGCGACCGATCTGCTGCCGTCGCTGCGCGTGGGGGCGGACGCCTTCTATCTCGATGGCTTCTCCCCGTCACGGAACCCCGACATCTGGACGCTGGAGATCTTCAAGTCGCTCGGTCGGCTGGCGCGCGATGGAGCGACGCTGGCGACGTACACCGCCGTCGGACAGGTCCGTCGCGATCTGATCGCCGCGGGCTTTCAGGTCATCCGTCATCACGGGTACGGGCCAAAACGCTCGATGCTCGCCGGGCCCTATGCGCCGCCGTACCGCATGCGCCGTTACGATCCGCCTGCGGCCCGCACGCCACGGGCGCAGCACACGCGTGAAGCGATCATCGTGGGCGCGGGGATGGCCGGGGCAGCGATGGCGCGACGCCTCATCGCGCGCGGCTGGCGCGTTCGGCTCTTCGAGCGGGCGCAAGCCCCGGGGACGGCGGCGTCAGGCAATCCCGCAGGCGTCTTCCATCCGCAACTCTCGGCCGATGACAACGTGCTGTCGCGTCTGACGCGCGCCGGTTTCCTCTACGCGCTCTCGCAATGGCGAACGCTCCCGGGCGGCCTGCCCGGACACGCCGACGGCCTGCTTCAGGTCGCCACGACCGACACCGAGGCGCAGGCGTTGCAGCAGGTCATGGAAGCGCACGCGTATCCGGACGCGTATGCGAAATGGGTCGACGTGGCGCAAGCCTCGGCGCTCGCCGGAGAAACGCTGGCCCACGGGGGGGTGTGGTATCCGGAGGGCGGCTGGCTTGCCCCGGCCATGTTGTGTCGCGCCGAACTGGTGGCGTCGGGGCCGTCGCTGGATGCGCGCTATGGCGTGAGCGTCGAACGGCTGGCGCGACGTGAGGACGGCCGCTGGACGGCGTTCGACGACACCGGACGCGAACTGACCACCGCCGATGTGGCAATCGTGACCGCTGCCGACCTCTCGCAAAAGCTGCTGGCGCCGTACCTCGACCCGACGTACCTGCCGGTCAGACGGGTTCGCGGGCAACTGACCTTCCTGCCGCCCGACGCGCTGCCCGAGCTTCGTGTGCCGGTTTGCGGCGACGGTTATGTCGCGCCATCGCTATTGGGGGGCGCTGGACCCATCACAGGCGCGACCTACGGGTTCGACGATCCGGCCGAGGAAGTCCGTCTGGCCGATCATCAGGCCAACCTGCGTCGGCTAGCCACCTTGCTGCCCGCGCACGCAGCGGCCTTTGGCGACGGTGGACTGGCCAGTGAGAGTGCCGCCGCCGAGTTGGGCGGACGCACGGCCTTCCGGGCACTCGTCCCGGATCGTCTGCCGATGGCCGGGCAACTGCCGGATGTCGCGGCCATCGAGCCGCTGCGGCGACGTCTGTCCGGGGGGCATCTGCGGGATCTGCCACGGCTGGACGGCCTGTACGCCAGCTTTGCGTTCGGCTCTCGCGGACTGGTGTTCGCGTCGCTGTGTGCGGAGCTCGTCGCCAGCCAGATCGAAGGCGAACCGTGGCCGATCGGCAGCGATCTGGCCGACGCCATCGATCCGGCACGCTATCTCATGCAGGCGCTGCGAAAGGCCTGAGACACCTTACGCGCCGAATGCCCGGGATGGCGTTGTCTCCAAGGTCAGCGGCCGTCTGGCTAAGTCCTCGCCAGGATCGTCAGATGAAACCCCGTTCAGCCCGTTATTCGCGCCCCGTCGGAGCGGTAGCGCTTCGGCTCAACACGTCCATTTTCTGAAAATGGTGGACCGTCTCGATAAATCGAATCTGACCCTATAGCGGTGCAAAGCCCGCCCCATGCGGGGGCGGCGCGCCCTGCCGGCGCTTGCCCCCGTACTTTCTGGCTACCCCGGCATTATCAAGTGCTCGAAGACTGTCGACGTCCCGGGTTGGCAGCGACGGGAGCTGCCTTCCCGCGACGTACTCGCCCGACATGCCCGTACGGCGGGCCTCCGGCCATCTCGACGACCGTTTGAAGGGCGTAAAAACCGAGTGTGGCAAAATGACCCCAACCCTTCGGGTCCGTCGCGCATTTGTCCTTCATCTGCAACCCCGCGCGCGACTTTCTTTCCTTTTCACCACTTGATGCGCCGTCAAGCGGCGCAAAGCGAGCATTAATGACGTCGGAACTGTCCCTTTTTCCGGGCTGGCCGCCGGCGCCCGATCCCGTTTTCTTCGCCGGGCTGGCATTGGTATTTGCCGGTCTCGCCGGGGAAATCTGTTTCCGGAGACTGCGCCTGCCGCGCATCACCGGTTACGCCGTGGTCGGGCTGGTCGGTGGCACCCTGGGTCTGTCTTCCATGCTGGACGCGCAAACGAGCGCGGCCATCCGGCTGCTGATCGACCTGGCGCTTGGCCTGCTGCTGTTCGAACTGGGCAGCCGCCTGAACCTGAAATGGATGCGGGCCAATCCCTGGATCATCGTCACGAGTGCGCTGGAAGCTTTGCTCACGTTCATCGCGGTCTACGCGGTCTTGCGTGTCTTCAGCGTGTCGCCGCTCACGGCGGTCCTCATCGCGTCCATCAGCATGGCGACGTCGCCTGCGGTCGTGATCCAGTTGAAGAACGAGTTGCGTGCCGAGGGGCAGGTGACGGAGCGTCTGCTGGCGCTCGCGGCGCTCAATAGCGTGTATGCGGTCGTGGCCGTCAAGCTGGTCTACGGCTGGATGCACCAGGCCTATCACTCCAGCTTCTGGGTCGTGCTGTTCCACCCGCTCTACCTGCTCATCGGCTCGATCGTGCTGGCGTTCGTGCTGGCCAAGGCCTGCAATCTGGTCTTTCGCAAGTTCGGTAGCCAGGACCATCACGCCTTCGTGATGCTGATCGGCCTGATCATGCTGATGGTCGCGCTGGTGCACATGCTCAAGCTGCCGAACTCGCTCACGCTGCTGCTCGCCGGGATCATCTTCCGGAATCTGGATGAGCGCCCGCAACTGTGGCCGGCGTACTTCGGCACGGCCGGATGGCTGCTCGCCGTGGTGCTGTTCGTGCTGACGTCGCTGGCGTTTCAATGGGAATACCTGGTACTCGGCGGGTTGGCGGCGCTGGCGATCATCATCGTTCGCGGCGTAGCCAAGGTCGTGGGCACGGTGGCCGTCGCCCATCAGGCCGGTATCAGTTACAAGCAGGCCGTCGCGCTCGGGTTGTCGTTGTGCCCGATGGCCAGTCTCGCGTTCGTACTCGTTGCCGACACGTACGACATCTATCCGCAGTTCGATCCGATGCTCAAGGCCGTGGTGATGTGCACCATCGCGTTGCTGCAACTGGCCGGGCCGCTGGTGGTCTATTGGGCATTGGCCCTTGTCGGTGAACGGAAGGATTAAGCCATGTCATTAGAAGAATTCATTCCCTCGAAGCCCTGCACCTTCGGGGTGGAGCTGGAGATGCAGATCGTCAATCGTCACGATTACGATCTGACCAAGGCGGCGGCCGACGTCATGCGGCTCGTCGCCAAGGAGTCGCATCCGGGCGATATCAAGCCGGAAATGACCGAAAGCATGATCGAGCTATCGACCGACATCTGTCATCACCACAGCGACGCCGTCTCCCAGCTCACGCGCGTGCGCGACGTGCTCGTGGCCGCGAGCGAGCAGCTCAACGTCGGGTTGTGTGGGGGCGGTACCCACGCGTTTCAGCGCTGGAGCGAGCGGACGATCTACGATTCCCCGCGCTTTCACTTTCTGTCTGAACTCTATGGCTACCTGGCCAAGCAGTTCACCGTTTTCGGCCAGCACGTTCACATCGGCTGCCCGGATCCGGACAGTGCGTTGTACCTCCTGCACGCCATGTCGCGTTACATCCCCCATTTCATCGCGCTATCGGCCTCGTCGCCGTACGTGCAGGGGGTGGACACCGGCTTCCACTCAGCCCGTCTGAACTCCGTTTTCGCCTTCCCGCTGTCGGGTCGTGCACCGTTCGTGCTCAAGTGGTCGGATTTCGAGACGTACTTCGACAAGATGGTGAAGACGGGCGTTGTCGAGAGCATGAAGGACTTCTACTGGGATATTCGTCCTAAACCGGGTTTTGGGACGATCGAGGTCCGGGTGATGGATACCCCCTTGTCAGTAGGTCGTGCGGCCGCTATCGCCTGTTATATCCAGTCTCTGGCCCACTATCTGCTCAACGAGCGTCCGTTCGAGCTCAGTGAAGACGATTATCTGGTCTACACGTTCAACCGCTTCGAAGCCTGCCGGTTCGGTCTGGAAGGCGCTTACGTGGATCCGCAGACCGGTGAGCGGTCGATGCTCGGCGATCACATCACCAAGACGCTCGAGATCATCAAACCGCATGCGGCGGCGCTTGAAGCCGAAGGTGCATGCGAGGAGATTCGCCAGTTGGTGGCATCCGGTAAAAACGACGCCGTGTGGCTGCGTGAGGTTCATGCAGACGCCAAATCGCTCAACGAGATGGTCCGGCAGCAATGCCTGCGATGGGCAGCACCCCCTGAACGGGCTTTGTAGCCTGATCCCGGTCATTAAGCGATCGGTGTGAAGAAACCCCGCCTTGGCGGGGTTTTTTCTTGCCTGGCGGGTTTGTGTCGGGCGTTCCCGGATGCGGTCGTCTGTGGTGACGCCGTGGGGGCGGCTGTGCGGCACACCACGGGATTCGCATCCGGTTCGTGCCGCCCTCGCGGGCAAAGCCCTACGAGAGGCCTTTTCCGAGGTCGTTAGTGGGACCGATCACGCATCGCAAGCGCTGCGTTTTCCACTGTTCAGGACGACAGGGTTTTGCCGTTTTTGCGTCGCTCGTAGCAAGGTTTTAAGGTTTTAATAGGTTTACTGTATGTATACATAGTAGTAGTTAACAAAGGCAGCCAACTCCTGTGGATAACCACAGTTAACGTTGTGTAAACAGGAAGTTGCCGGATTGAGAACTGGATGGACAAACAGCGGGTATCCGAAGAACAACTCTGAACAGATTTTGACCCCTGTGGAAAGATTCGCGACTTATCCCGAACCCATGCACAACTACTCCGATAACTTATCCAGAAAGTTATCCACAGGCGCCTAAATATTGTGCAAAACACCCCCGAAAACACGGTTTTGTGGATAATTTTGACGTTCTCGGACTGGTTGACCGGTTCGCGGCTACAATCGCGCCACGTTGTTTTCCCGACCTGCCGTACGTGGTGCAAGAAGTGAATGATGTTGGTTTTGCTGGCCGTAACGAGCGATATCGTCCGTACTGTCAAATTTCTCAATTCGCGAGTCCCGAAGCGGCTGCTTTCGGACTCGCCGATCAGTTCTTTCCCTTTTTTCTCACGCGATGCGACTGCCGACGACTGACGACCGGCGGTTGTGTTTCAAATCATTTGCGTTCTGTCCGAAACGCAGGGTGGTCTGCGAGCATTCGTCGCATGGCTCGAAACGCGCGGATGTCTCGAATATCAAGAGATTTTCATTGGGGACGTAACGGGGACGTTGCGCTCGCGAAATGCATCGCTAAGGGCTACGAGCCGCGTCAGGTGAGGCTTTGCGAGACAGTTGAGAATTGGTGCGGGGTACGACGTGCTTCGATACGCCGCGATGCGTTACGCCAATTCAGTGAGCGGTGTAATTCGCATGGGATGCGAAATGATTTTTTCGGTGCGTCGCTTAGCCGCGCAAGTGCACAGGACACCAATATTTTGTAAACATCATGAGTAGGATTTGGGAGATCAGTACAAGAACTGATACGCCAAAATTAAACTCAGAACACACAATGGAATCGTGGTGGGGCGGCGCGTTCAACAGCGACTCGCCGTCGAGTATCGACACGGAAGTAGCTTAGGGTTTCCCCCGGGCGGGGCGCCAAAATATACGATGCACAAGGTAGAGACGTGTGATGCACCGCCCGTGAGTTCATTTGACAAGCTGTTTTATCGACGTATAGTTTTTAGAAATCCTAACGAAAATCATGGCTACCCCGACCCCACTTGATGAAGCGCTCTCCAAGCGCGTAACGGCAGGTTTGTTGCGCATGGGAACTGCGTTACGGAGCCACGCCTGGGAAGGCGCGGCACTGTCTGGATTGACGCCGACGCAGGGTGAGATTCTCACGCTCCTGCTCATGCGCGGCGTGCCGATGCGATTGGGCGAGATCGCGGAAGACGCCGCCCTGACATCGGCCACGGTCAGTGAGGCCGTGAGTACGCTCGAGAGCAAGGGACTCGTCGAAAAGCGCCGGGACGCCAACGACGGTCGTGCGCTGGCGCTGCGTCTGACCGCGAAAGGCCGCACGTCCGCCAAGCGGGCATCGCAATGGGCGAGCTTCGTGACGACGGCCGCCGATCTGCTGAGCGAAAAAGATCGGGCACAGCTGTACCGCATGCTCGTCAAGCTCATCTCCACGGCGGAAATTCGCGGCGATATGCCACAGCAGCGCATGTGTCTGACGTGCGAGCACTTCGAGATGTCGGCGCGTGGCAAAGGCACCTATCACTGCAATCATTTCAACACCACGTACGACGATTCGCGACTCGCGCTCGATTGCAATGCGCATGTTGAAGCGTCAATCGCCACGCGCAACAAAGTCTGGAAGCTCTACAGCAAGAGCTGAGCGGCGGGTTGGCATCGGCACGCTCGGGCACGATGCCTGAGCGGCGCGAATCAGGGGGAGAACGTCATCCGCGACCGGGTGACGTTTTTTTTCGTCAGGGGCTGTCACGCACATGACCGTCGCGTGCCTGTACACTGCGCTTTTTTGCATCCACGAAACCTCATCGCATAGAGATGGCAGCCAAGCGCAGAATCGAAGTCAGGAAGTCAGGCGTCCACGGAAAGGGTGTGTATGCGATCAAGCGACTCAAGAAAGGGGATCGCGTGATCGAGTACAAGGGCGAGATCATTTCGTGGCGCGAGGCGTTGCGTCGCCATCCGCATGATCCGGATCATCCGACGCACACCTTTTATTTCAGCCTGGAAGACGGCCGCTGTATCGACGGCAAGGTCGACGGCAACAATGCACGCTGGATCAACCACGCCTGCGCGCCGAACTGCGAGGCGCGGGAGGAAGGGGAGCGCGTCTACATCTATGCGATGCGCGATATTGAAGCGGGCGAAGAACTGTTTTACGACTACGGTCTGGTGATCGACGCCCGCTACACCAAAAAGCTCAAACGCGAATACGCCTGCCACTGTGGCAGCAAGGCCTGTCGCGGCACGCTGCTCGCGCCGAAGCGCTGAGCGCGTGAGGGAAGGAACGCGACAGGAAGGATCAGCGCGACGTCCGGTCGCCGGCAAACTGGTCGATGGCCAGCGCCAGCTTGACGTCGCGTTCGGTCAGGCCTTCGGCATCATGGGTCGAGAGGGTGATGTCCACGCGGTTGTAGACGTTGAACCACTCCGGGTGATGGTCCATCTTTTCCGCTTTGAGCGCGACTTGCGTCATGAAGCCGAACGCTTCGTTGAAGTCGTGAAACGTGAAGCTGCGCTGGATGGCGTCGCGGCCGACCACCTGGTGCCACTCGGGCAGCACTTCGGTCAGCGTGGCGCGTTCCTCGGATGTGAGTCGTGTTGTCATGGCATTCCTTTCAAGGCACTGTGAGACTCGACCATTGTTCCACAGGCTGGCGGTGCACGTGTGTAAGCGCTTTCCGATAGCGCGTGCCAAACTGGAAAAAGTACGTTCAGGCGCTGTCGAGGGTGCGCTGAATACGAGCGATGGACGTTTTTGGAGGCGATGACCCGGAACGCTCCGGGCCATGCCATCATGCTGGCAGCAGAATCCGCGCGTCGTCTGGCCGACGCGCGTTGGCCTCGAACGACGGCTGTGCGGCAAACGCCTTGAACAGTGCCGGCAGATCGGCACGCATGGCGTCGAACAACTGGGCAAAGTCGTCGATCACGAAGTACGTCTGCTGGAAGGTGTCGATGCGGTATTGCGTGCGTAGCACCCGTTCGAGCGAGAACCCGATGCGATTCGGCTCGCGCGACGTCAGCGAGAATTCGGTTTCGCCCCGGCTCGAGACGATGCCCGCGCCATAAATGCGAAGCCCGTCGCCGTCGCGCATCAAACCGAATTCGACGGTGTACCAGTACAGGCGCGCCAGCAGCGGCAGCGCACCGAGCGATTGCGCGAGCGTGCCGGCTTTGCCGTACGCTTGCATGAAGTCGGCAAACACCGGATTGGCAAGCAGCGGCACGTGACCGAACACGTCGTGGAAGCAGTCGGGTTCCTGAAGGTAATCGAGCTGGTCAGGGCGACGCATCCACCATGTGGCCGGGAAACGCCGATTGGCGAGATGATCGAAGAAGACGTCATCCGGCACGAGTCCGGGTACCGCTACGACCTGCCAGCCGGTTGCCGCCATCAGTTTTTCGTTCAGGCGTTCGAACTCGGGCACACGACGCGCGTCCATGTCCAGAGCACGAATGCCATCCATGAAAGCATCGCAGACGCGACCGGGCAACATGGCCGTCTGGCGTTCGTAGAGCTGCTGCCACACCGCGTGATCCACCGCGCCGTAATGTTCGACGGGTTGATCAATGGTGAAGTCGGGGCGGGTCGAGAGACCTGCGTCGAATTGCTCCTGGAGCATGGCGGTAAGGGACATGATACGAACGACTCAATCAAGCGATGACAATGTTTGAAAGTGTATTGCGCATGTCACGCGAAATGGGCGCATAATGCGCCTGTGGTGAAAGTCGTTTGCATAAATTTCGCATAAAAATGTGATTTATTGCGGAGAATCGTCATGCTTGATCTGGATAGCTTCGATTTGGCCCTTCTGGACGCCTTGCAGAAGGAAGGACGGGCCACCCATCATCAGTTGGCGGAGCATGTGGCGTTGTCGGCGTCGCAGATCGGTCGACGCCTGCAACGGCTAGAAGCCGCAGGGGTCATCGAGGGGTATCGCGTGGTATTGCGGCCCGAGGCACTGGGCCTGGCGGTAACGGCTTTTACGACGCTGCGCTTGCAGCACCATGGCGATCAGGTCATCGAGCGATTCCAGGCAGAAATCGATCTGCTGCCCGAGGTGCTCGAATGTCACGCGGTGGTCGGCGAGGCCGATTACCTGCTGAGGATCGTCGTTCCGGATCTGAACGCCTTGTCGGCATTCGTCATGAAGCGGCTGATGCAGGTGCCGGGCGTGGAGAACGTGCGCTCGAACATCGTGCTGAGCGCCTTCAAGCGCAGCAACGCGTTGCCGCTGAGCTACCTGTCGAACAACCGGCCGGCGCAGCGCTGAGCGCAGGCGGCACTCGCCGCCTCGCTTTTCGGGATACGGCGGATCGTCAGTCCTCCGGCATCAGCAGGGGCTTCACGTAGCGTCCGTAAATCAGCGACTGAATGAGTGCGACGGTGGAGCCGACCAGCACTTCGATCACGCGCAGCATGGCGAGGCTCAGTTCTTCGTGCAGGCCTTGCCCCTGTCCGCTGAGCGCCGCCGACATCAGAATCACCACTGTGGCTGGTCCGAGCCGCCAGTTCGCCGGATAGTTCTGAACCAGCATCGCGGCCAGCGTGGCGATCGTGATTCCCACGAGCATCGCCGCCAGTCCCGGCCCCATCACCAGCAAGACGATACACGCCACGATCGCACCGGTAATCGTGTTGATCGAGCGCGCCTTGAAGTTGCTGCGCGCCTGTAACGGATCGGGCTCCGTCACGATGATGAGCGAGATCATCGCCCAGTAGGGTTCGGGAAAGCCTGCTGCACGCAGGCCAAACCAGACGATCAGCGAGCCGCTGAGAATCTTCACCAGATAGACCAGCGCGTTCTTCTTGGGATGGAGAAAGGCGACGGACATGTGTGACGCACGCGGCGAATACGGAAAGACGCCAGTGTGACATAGGCGGCTTTCGCAGCCGCGATTGTCGCGACATCGATACGACGATTGAGACGAATTCCGAGAGGATCGATCAGACGTTTCCGAGCGAGGCGGGTATCCCATCCCAAATATCGAATTCCGCCCTGATTCTGTTGGGAAACGGTTCGAAATGCCAAGGACCGCAGGTTAGAATCGCCTCACCAGAACCCGGGAGGAGTCCGGCATGCATAGCCGAACGCAACGCGTCTGGCCGGCTGCGCCGTTGGCGTGGGCGGCGCTTTGTCTAGGATTGGTTACGGTGTCGCCGGCGCAGGCCGCGCGCGTCGTGAGCGTCAGCCCGCAGGGCGAAGTTGCCAGCGTGAATCAGGTCGTCGTGAAGTTCGACGAAGCGATCGTGCCTGCCGGCGACCCTCGGGCGACAGCGCCTGCCACCGTCCGATGCTCGGACGCCACGCTCACGGGCGATGGCCACTGGCTCGAACCCAAGATCTGGGTCTATGACTTCAAAAACGCGCTGCCACCGGGGGCGAAATGCGCCGTCGAGATGCGCAGCGGTCTTTCCGCCGTGTCGGGTACGGCACTCTCCGGCACCACGAAATACGCATTCAATACCGGGGGGCCGGCCGTCTCGTCCATCCGCCCGTCGTACGGTCCCATCGACGAAAACCAGATATTCATTCTCACGCTCAACGGTGCGGCCGATCCGGCCAGTGTGCGTCAGAACGCATGGTGCGAGACCGAGGGGATAGGCGAGCGTCTCGGCGTGAAGTGGATCGAAGGCGATACGCGCACGGCGCTGCTCAAGCGGTTCAATCTCGACAAGCAAGCGTCGCGCGTGGTGATGCTGCAATGCAATCGCACGCTTGCGGCGGGTGCGAAGATGCATCTGGTCTGGGGCGCCGGGATTGCGACGCCGTCGGGCGTTGCGACCCGGCAGGCACGCCGTTTCGAATATGAGGTTCGCGAGCCGTTCACCGCGAGCTTCAGTTGCGAGCGTGAAAACGCCAATGCGCCGTGCACGCCGTTGCGTCCGCTACGTCTGTCGTTCAGTTCGCCGGTCGCGCGCGACATGGTGACCAAGATCCGCCTGCAAGGCGCAGGCGCGGAGCGTTCGCCCAAGCTTGACGATTCGGACCGTTCGTCCAGCGTGAGCGGCATCACCTTCGAGGCGCCGTTTCCGGAGAAGGCCGAGCTGACGATTTCGTTGCCGAAGGGCTTCGTGGATGACAGCGGCCGCGCGCTCGATAACGCGAGTGAATTCCCGCTGAAGACCAGGACGGCGACGATGCCGCCGCTGGCCAAATTTGCGGCGGCGCCCTTCGGCATCGTGGAGCGATTTGCCGAGCCGGGCATGCCGCCGATGCTGCCTGTCACGCTACGTAAGGTCGAGCCGGCGCTACAGATCAATGGACTGGGCGTGGCGGGCGAGGGTGCGAATGGACGGACGCTGCAGCTGCGGGTGGACGATGACGCCGACGTCATGACGTGGATGTCGCGCGTAAGACGTTTCGACGAGACCACGATGACGCGCAAGCAGATCGCGCAGGAGATGCCGTCGATCCTGAGCGCGCCTGCGGCAAGGGAGACCTTCGGGCCTAACGCGGCGGCCATCGTCGAAGACAAGGTCACGCGTTATGACACGCGAAGCCTGTCGCTGCTCTCCGGCTTGCCTGGGGTTCAGGCGCTGACGTTGCCTGTGCCCAAAGAGAAGGATCCGCGCCCGTTCGAGGTCGTCGGCATTCCGTTCCAGAAGCCGGGGTTCTATGTCGTGGAGCTGGCGTCGCAATCCCTGGGGGCGGCGCTGCTAGGCAAGTCGTTGCCGATGTATGTGCGTACCACGGTGCTCGTCACGAACCTCGGTGTGCACTTCAAGATGGGGCGTGAGAACGCCGTGGCGTGGGTCACTACGCTCGACAAGGGCCAACCTGTCGCCAATGCCAAGGTGCGCGTGCTCGATTGCGACGGCAGCGAAGTGGCGTCGGCCGTGACCGACAAAACGGGCGTGGCGAAAATCGACAAGGCGCTCGAACGTTATCGCTATTGCCAGAAGACGGGGCGCTCCGGGTATTTCGTCGTCGCCCGCACGCAGGGGAACGACCCTGACATGGCGTTCGTGTCGTCCGACTGGGATCGCGGTATCGAGCCCTGGCGCTTCCATGTGCCGACCGATGGCGGCACTACCCCGACGATTCGTGCGCAGACGGTATTCGACCGCATGCTGTTCCGCGTAGGCGAGACGGTATCGATGAAACACTTCATCCGTCAGGAAACGATGCAGGGGCTGGCGCTGCCCGTGAGCCTGCCGTCACAACTGACGATTACCCACCAAGGGTCCGGGCAGACGTACACGCAGCCCATCAAGTGGCGCAACGGTCGGCTGGCAGAGAACACTTTCCAGATTCCACAAGGCGCGAAGCTCGGCGAGTATGCCGTCACGCTGGACTACACGGACAGCGATTCGCGTCCGACGACCTATCCGCAATCGCTGGATGCCGGGCATTTCCGTGTCGAAGCTTTCCGTTTGCCGGTGCTGGCGGGTTCCATCGGCGTGCGCGGCGCGGCCAAGTCACCGCTCATCAACAAGACGGAAGCGCCGGTGAACGTGCAGGTGAATTACGTGGCGGGCGGACCGGCCGGTAATCTGCCGGTTCGTGTCTCGGCGCTCATGCGGGTACGTGACCTGACGTTCGATGGCTATGACGATTTCAGTTTCACGCCCTATCGTCCGCCTTCGGCGCAGTCGGGGGCTGACGACGACGATCAGAGCAACGACGAAAGCTCAGGTTCCAGCGATCAGAAGCTGGTGGCTGACAAGCAGCGACTGGTCCTCGACCGCAACGGTGCCGGCACGCTGACGCTCAAGGATTTGCCGAAGGTGGATCGTCCGAGCGATCTGGTGCTAGAAGCCAGCTTCGCCGACCCTAACGGGGAGATTCAGACGCTTCGCGGGAATGCCACGCTGTGGCCGGCCAATCTGATCACGGGCGTACGCAGCGAGAGCTGGGTGTCGGTGACCAACAAGCTGCCGGTCAAGGCGCTGGCGCTCGATCTGCACGGCAAGCCGAAGTCTGGCGTGGCGATGGAAGTGCGCGCCGAAGCCCGCATCACGACCAGCAGCCGTAAGCGCATGGTGGGCGGGTTCTACGCTTACGACAACCGCACGGAGGTCAAGGATCTCGGCAAGGTCTGTAGCGGCAAGACGGATGATCGCGGCCAGTTGTCGTGCGATGTCTCGCTGTCACAGCCGGGAGAAATCACGCTGATCGCGCAGGCGAAGGACGAGAAGGGCAATCTGACCACGTCCACGACGGGCGTGTGGGTAACGGGCCGCGGCGAAGTCTGGTTCGGCGGTGACAACACCGACCGCATGGACGTGCTGCCGGAGCGTCGCGCCTACGAGCCGGGTGAGACGGCCAGGTTGCAGGTGCGCATGCCGTTCCGTTCGGCCACCGCGCTGGTTGCCATCGAACGTGAAGGCGTGATGGAGACGCGCACGATGGAAATCTCGGGGAAGGATCCGAACATTTCCCTCAAGGTCGATCCGACGTGGGGCCCCAACGTTTACGTCTCCGTGCTGGCAGTGCGTGGCCGTATTCACGAGGTGCCCTGGTATTCCTTCTTCCAATGGGGCTGGAAGCAGCCGCTGGAGTGGTTCCGCGCCTTCTGGTACGAGGGCCGTGAGTATCAGGCGCCGACAGGCCTCGTGGATCTGGGCAAGCCCGCCTACCGCTTCGGTCTGGCCGAGTTGCGCGTGGGAACGGCGGGACAGCGTTTGACCGTGGACGTAAAACCCGATGCGCCGACGTACCCGGTACGCGGTCACGCCAAGGTGCGCATCAAGGTCACCCAGCCCGACGGCAAGCCGGTCGCCGCCGGCTCCGAAGTCGCGGTCGCCGCCGTGGACGAGGCGCTGCTGGAACTGGCGCCGAACACCAGCTGGAATCTGCTCGACGCCATGTGGCAGCGCCGCAGCTACAGCGTGACGACGGCCACCGCGCAAATGGAGATCATCGGCCGTCGACATTACGGTCGTAAAGCCGTGCCCGCTGGTGGCGGCGGCGGCAAGAGTCCGACGCGCGAACTGTTCGATACCTTGTTGCTGTGGCAGCCGCGTGTGGTGCTCGACGACAAGGGCGAGGCCACGGTCGATGTGCCGCTCAACGATTCGCTGTCGAGCTTCCGCATCGTGGCAGTGGCCGATGACGGCAAGCCGGGCACGCAGGCGCTTGGCTGGTTCGGCACCGGCTCCGCCACCATTCGCTCCACGCAGGATCTGCAATTGATCTCGGGATTGCCGCCGCTAGTGCGTGAGGGCGACAACTACCGCGCGCAGTTCACGGTGCGCAATACGACGCAGCACGCCATGCAGGTGCAATTGACGGCTCGCGCGACGCAGTTGACGTTGGCACCGCAGCGTGTCGATGTGCCGGCGGGCGAATCGCGAGAGGTGACGTGGGAGGTCACTGCGCCGACCGGGCTGGCCGATACGCGCGCACAGCGGGTGCTGTGGGAGGTGAGTGCGCAGGCACCCGCCGCCGCCGGCGCACCTGCGGCCAGTGACGCGATCAAGGTGGGGCAGGACATTCAGCCCTCAATGCCCGCGAGTGTGCAGCAGTCGGTGCTGATGCAGGTCGAAGGCAGTCTGACGCTACCGATGGCGCCGCCCGCCGGGGCGGTTACCGACAGCACGGGCAAGCTGCGTGGTGGCGTTCGCGTCAACATGCAGCCGCGTCTGTCGCAAGGGTTGCCGGGCGTGAAACGCTGGTTCGAGCTGTATCCGTATGCCTGTCTGGAACAGCAGGCGTCCAAGGCGCTCGGATTGCGTGACATTGCCCAGTGGAAGCGGGTGATGGGCACGTTGCCGTCGTATCTCGACGAAGACGGCCTCGCGAGCTATTTCCCGCCACAGGAAGGCTTCGCGAATCAAGGCAGCGATACGTTGACCGCCTATCTGCTGGCGATGAGCAACGAAGCGAAGGCGCTCGATCCCTCGTATGCGCTGCCGGACGACGCGCTCGCCCGCATGGAAGACGGTCTGACGGCGTTCGTGGAAGGGCGCCTCACGCGACGCTTCTGGGCGCCCCGGGACGACCTGACGCTGCGCAAGCTCAGCGCGATCGAGGCGCTGTCTCGCTACGGCCGCGCCAACGCGCGCATGCTCGGCTCGCTCACTATCGCGCCGAACGACTGGCCGACGTCTGCCGTGATCGATTGGTACGCGATTCTGCAACGTCTGCCCGACGCGCCGCAGCGGGCCGAACGCATGGTACAGGCCGAGCAGATCCTTCGGGCGCGTCTGTCTTACCAGGGCACGCGCGTCGGCTTCTCGACTCAAGGCACCGACGGTCTCTGGTGGCTCATGGTCGGCCCTGAGACGAACGCCGCGCGGCTCGCATTGCTGATGAACGCGAACCCGGCATGGAAGGACGAGATGCCGCGTCTGGTGATCGGCCTGCTGGGTCTGCAATCGCGCGGTGCGTGGTCGACGACGACCGCCAACGTCTGGGGCGGTCTCGCGGTGGATCGCTTCTCGGCACGGTTCGAGCGCGATACACCCACGGGTCAGACGTCGATCCAGTGGCAGCGCGACAACCAGACCAGCGGTGGCGTGCAAAGCGTTGACTGGGACAAGCTCAAGGCGGGCACGGTGCCGCCACCGGTGTCGTTGCCTTGGCTCACGAACGCCGCCGCCGGGGCGGACAACGGGCGCGACGTACTGCGTCTGGAGCAAACCGGTGCGGGCAAGCCTTGGGCGACGATCCAGAGTCTGGCCGCTGTGCCGCTCAAGGCGCCGTTCGCCGCCGGCTATCGCGTGACGCGCAGCGTTCAGGTGCAGGACGCCGCCGATCGCTCGGGCGACAGCTTCGTGCGCGGTGCGGTGTTGCGGGTGCGGCTCGATATCGATGCGCAGGCAGATATGCGCTGGGTCGTGGTGAGCGACCCGCTGCCGGGCGGCGCGACTGTGCTGGGCGGCGGACTGGGACGCGACTCGGTGATTGCGACGCAGGGCGAGAAGAGCGAAGGGGCGATGCCGGCGTTCGAGGAGCGCGCGCAGGACGCTTACCGCGCGTACTACGACTATCTGCCGAAGGGGCAGCATCGGATCGAGTACACCGTGCGTCTGAATAACGTGGGCAAGTTCGCGACGCCGCCCACGCGTGTCGAAGCGATGTACGAACCTGCGATGTATGGCGAAACCCCGAACGCGCCGGTGCAGGTCGTGCCCGCGAAGCCGTGAGGCGTAATGTGCAATGCGTAATGTGTAATGCGTGATGAGATGCACGGCACAATTGATCCGACGAGCCGAGGCACTGAGGCATTGAGGAAGCGATGACATGGACGACGAACGTGGATAGTGGCGAGATGACGAGCGCAGATGATCGGGAGAGGGACTGACATGACGTCGAACTTCTTTGCGCCGGCGGCGGCGCTGCCGCGCGAGGCACGCCGCTTCTGGTGGCTTGCCGCCATCGCGGGCACAGCCTATGCCCTCGCACTGCGAGGGGCTCCGTACGCGGATCAGGCCGTGGCGAAGGCGTTGCTGTGCGCGTTGCTGCTGTTCGCCGCGATGTACCACCAGGACCGGCGTGAACGTGTCTGGTTGTGGGCGGCGCTGATCTTCTCGGGCGCGGGTGATGTGCTGCTCGCGATACCGGCACTGGAACAGGGCTTCGTGATGGGGCTCGGCGCGTTCCTGCTGGCGCATCTCGCCTACTTCGCCTTGTTCTGGCGCGTGCGTCGTCCGTGGGCGCAGGTGCCTGCGTGGCATCGAATCGCCATCGTCGTCGTGTGGATCGCGGCGGCGCTGTCGTATGCGATGTACTGGCCGGGCATGGGCGAGCTGAAAGCGCCGGTCGCGTGTTACGTCATCGTGCTGGCGATGATGGCGTCGGCGGCGCTGCTGGCCAATCTGCGCGGAGAGTGGGCAGCCGTCGGTGCGCTGCTCTTCACCGTTTCTGACGCCCTCATCGGCACCACACAATTCGTCGGCACGATTCCCGCGCAGGAGTACGCCATCTGGATTCTGTACGCGCTCGCACAATTGCTGCTCGTCGCAGGGATCATGGCCGTGCGCACACCGGGCGTGCCACGCGTGCCGCAGGAAGCTTCGCAGTGAAATGGTCATGAACGATCGGCAACGGATGAGGCGGATGGCCGCAGTCCCCAGGGAGTGCGGCGAGGTTGTGCAGAGCGGCGTCCGTGACGTTGGTGACGGTAGTGACGTTGGCAAGGTTGGCGACGTTCGTCATCGGCACCCTGTGCGTCTCGCCTTTCATGCAGTGCTGAGCGTCGTGCTGTCGCTCGGCATGCTGGTGACGCCCGCACCCGCGCAAGCCGTACCGTCGTTCGACGAGGTGCGTCAGGACTGGCGCGCGTCGGACTGGATTCTGCTGGATCGCCATGGTGAACCGTTGCAGCGGCTGCGTGCGGACATGCAGGCGCAGCGGGGCGATTGGGTGACGCTTGCCGACGTATCGCCCGCGTTTCGCGAGGCATTGATCGTCTCCGAAGACAAACGCTTTTACGAGCACAGCGGCGTCGACTGGCGAGGCGTGGCCGCCGCCGCATGGGGCAATCTCTGGCACTCGCGAACGCGCGGTGCCTCTACGTTGACGATGCAACTGGCGGGATTGCTCGACGACGATCTGCGCCCGAGTGTGCGCAATCGCTCCGTCACACAGAAGATCGGTCAGGCGGCCACGGCCGTGTGGCTGGAGCGGCGCTGGCGCAAGGACCAGATTCTCGAAGCGTATCTGAACCTTGTGCCGTTCCGTGGCGAGCTGGTCGGTATTTCCGCGGTCTCGCAGACACTCTTCGGCAAACTTCCCGTCGGACTCGATGCCCGTGAGGCCGCCCTGGCTGTCGCGTTGCTGCGCGCGCCGAATGCGTCGGCGGCACGCGTCTCGCAGCGGGCGTGCGGCATTCTGAAGGAGATGGGTCAGACCGCCGATTGCAACGGGCTGGAAGGTTACACGCAGTTGGTGTTTTCGCGTCCGGCCAGCGTGATGAGGACGCGCGACGCCGTCGATCTCGCGCCGCATCTTGCGCGTCGCGTATTCAGCGCAAGTCGTCCGCCAGCGGGCACGCGGATCGTCAGCACGCTGGACGCGAACCTTCAGCGCGTCGCGGTGAGCACGCTTCAGCAGACATTGCGCGAGTTGAGCACGCCGGGGCGCTCGCGCAACGTGCAGGATGGTGCGATCGTGGTGATCGACAACGCCAGCGGCGACATTCTGGCGTGGGTCGGCTCATCGGGCGCGGCGTTGTCGTCTGCGGCGCAGGTGGACGGGGTGACGTCGCTGCGTCAGGCAGGCTCGACGCTCAAGCCCTTCCTGTACGCACAGGCGATTGCCGAGCAACGTCTCACGGCAGCATCTCTGCTGGACGATTCGCCCATCGACTTGCCGACGGGCGGTGGTCTGTACATTCCGCAGAACTACGACCGTCACTTCAAGGGATGGGTGAGTGCGCGCACGGCGTTGGGCTCATCGCTGAACGTGCCTGCCGTGCGAACGCTCGTGATGGTCACGCCGCGCCGGTTTGCGCAGACGCTCGTCTCGCTGGGTCTGCCGCTCACGCAAAGCGGCGATTACTACGGCTTCAGTCTGGCGCTCGGCAGCGCCGACGTCACGTTGCTCACGCTGACGAATGCTTATCGCGCGCTGGCCAATGGCGGTACGGCGAGCGGTACGAATGAGCTGATGCCTGAGCGGATGAATGAGCGGATGAATGGGCATGCGACGTCGACCTCCCGCTCACCTGCCGATGACGGCAAGTCCACGACGAAAAGTCGCACCGGGAATACCGCACGCACCGTGGTCTTCTCCCCGCAAGTGAGCTTCATCGTGTCGGACATGATCGCCGACCGTCAGGCGAGAACGCGCACGTTCGGGCTCGACAGCCCGCTCTCCACGCGCTACTGGACGGCGGTGAAGACCGGCACGAGCAAGGATATGCGCGATAACTGGGCGGTGGGGTATTCGCGTCGCTATACCGTCGGGGTGTGGGTCGGCAATGCGGACGGTGCGCCGATGTGGGATGTCTCGGGCGTGTCCGGCGCAGCGCCGATCTGGCATCGGGTGATGGACTATCTGCATCGCCGCACGGCGAGTCTGCCGCCGGCCCCGCCGCCGGGTGTCGAGCATGTCGCAGTGCAGTATGCGGAGCATGTCGAACCCGGGCGTGAAGAGTGGTTCCTGCCGGGCACGTCGCAGCCAACGATTGCGCTGTCTGCGCTCGCGACGAAGGCGCCCAGCGGCCCGCTCTGGCGCATTGCCGGGCCGACTGACGGCACCATCGTCGCGCTCGATCCGGATATTCCGCCAGCGAACCAGCGATTGTGGTTTCAGGTCGCCGCGGCGTGGCCCAAAGGGGCGGCCTGGCGGCTCGACGGCAAGCCGCTCTCGGGCACCTCGCGTGTCGGTTGGTTGCCGTGGCCGGGGCGGCATACGCTCGAACTCGTCGACGCTACCGGCACCGTTCGCGACAGCGTGCGCTTCGAGGTACGCGGTGCGACCGTCAACGACGACAAACGCATGCGCAATGCGAGCCGCTGAGCGCATGTGCGCGATGTTGCGGGCGACCTCATAAGCAAATTCCGTCGTTGCGTGTGGACGCCATGACACGAATTGTCACGATTAAATTTTGATGTGGCAGACGCGTTCTCACGATGCGCGCTACACTGAATTCAGACTTGGCAAAAAGCGTGACGCGATGTGACGACGACGAGTGAAAGCTCTGCCGCCGGTGGCGCACGCCCTGAAGCGGAGACATATCGATGATCACGCTGGATGCACAGCAAACTGCGCAGCTGTTGCCCTATCCCCAGTTGGCCGATGGCATCGAGGCCATGCTCATGGAGATGCGCTCGGGCACGGCCCGCGCGCCCGAGCGTCTGCATTTTCCCCTGACCGAACCCGAACGCGGTCGCAGAGGTGGCGTGCTGCTCGTCATGCCCGCCGTCAATCGCGATGTGGCGATGACCAAACACATCACCGTGCATCCCGAAAACTGTCGTGCCGGAAAGCCGTCGATCATCGGCGAGGTGATGGTGTTCGATCCGCGCACGGGCGAGCGTCTGATGTTGCTCGACGGGCCGACCGTCACGGGCCGCCGCACGGCGGCCGTTACGCTGTTCGCTGCGCGCAAATTCGCGCCGAGGCCGAAGGGGCCGGTGCTGATCGTCGGTGCGGGCGTGCAGGCGAAGGCGCATCTTGAAGCGTTCGCTGCGGGCATGGGCACGCGGCACTTCATGATCTGTTCGCGCAGTCCGGAGCGTGCCCATGCGCTCGCGGACCATGCCGCAACCCTCGGTGTCGAGGCGAGCGTCGTCGATGCCATCGAGCCGGTACTCAGTACGGTGAGCATCGTCATTACGGCCACGACCAGCAGCGAGCCTGTGCTGCCCGACGCCGATGTGATGCGCTGGCGCGACGACATCTTCGTGGCAGGCGTGGGCGCGTTTCGTCCCGACATGCGCGAGTTGCCGCCACAGTTGTGCCGCGACGCTGCCGTGCGCGGCACGCTGGTGGTCGATACGTGGGAGGTCAAGCACGAAGCCGGCGATTTGCTGCACGCGGCGATCGACTGGGGACGCGCGGCGCCGCTGATGGACGCGATCATCACCCCCGACCGGTTCCGTTCGAGCGGCCCCGTGCTTTTCAAGAGCGTCGGATATGCGCTGTGGGATCTCGCCGCCGTGTTGTGTGCGCGCGCGAACGTGGCGAAGGATGGCATTCCGTCGGTTTGATGCCGATGCTTTCGGCGCGGTCCCGCTTGATCTGTCGTGATCCGCCGAATGCCACTGACTTATGCCGACCTGAACTGACTAAAACTGGCCCGAGCTAACTTACGCGGGCAATGCGAACGGCACGCCCGCCGATGCCCCTGTCATGGCGGCATGACCCGGCAGGCTCTGCGGCGTGATCACGTGCACGGGAAGCCCGAGCGTCGTCTCGATGAGATCGGCGCGCATCACCTCCCGAGGCGTGCCGGTGGCGAGTATGCGTCCGTCGGCGAGCAGTGCCATTCGGTCGGCATGACGCGCTGCAAGATTCACGTCATGCACGATCGCCATCGCGCCGAATCCCCAGGACTTCGCCAGTTCTCGCGTGAGTGAGAGCAGGTGATGTTGATGGGCGAGGTCGAGCGCGGCGGTTGGTTCGTCGAGCAGGAGATAACGCGGTACGGACGGCGCCGTTGCATTGTCGTCCGGCCAGAGTTGCGCCAGCACCCGCGCGAATTGCACCCGCGCCCATTCACCGCCCGAAAGCGTCATCACGTCGCGATCCATCAGCGACAGTGCGCCAGCCTGCTCCATCGCGAGCATGGCGATTTTCTCGTCGCTCCTGCCCTGAACCCCCGACTTTCCCGACTTCGCTTTCGGAAACGGCAGCCGTCCCATCGTGACGATTTCGAGCGCGCTGAACGGGAACGACAACTGCGCTGTTTGCGGCAGCACGGCACGCAGTCGCGCGAGCGCCGACGTGGTGTATTGCGACAGCAACGCGCCGTTAAGCGTGATCGCGCCGCTCATGTGTGTGCGCGGTGGCAACGGTTCGCCGGCGAGCGCCTTGAGCAACGTGCTCTTGCCCGCACCGTTGCGCCCGAGCAGCACGAGCAACTCGCCGGGACGGATGTCGAGCGACAGGCCGTCGAGCACGGGGGATTCGGTGTGGGCGATCATCAGGTCGTAGGCGCTGAGCATGGGGAGGTCCGGGTGTCGTCGATGGGCTGAGCTGAGTGAGGTCGTATGTCGTATGGGAAGGCCGGGCGTGTCGTTACAACCCGAACTGTCCGCGACGTCGCCACAACAGCATGAGGAAGAACGGCGCGCCGAGCAGTGCCGTCAGAATGCCCAGCGGCAATTCAGCGGGCGCGACCCAGGTGCGCGCGACGAGATCGGCGAGCAGCGTGAGAATCGCGCCGAAGAGCGCCGCCGCCGGGAGCACGGCGCGCGGGTCGGGCCCGACGACCAGACGCACGATGTGCGGCGCGATCAGCCCGATGAACCCGATCATGCCGCTCGACGCCACCAATGCGCCCACACACAGCGCGCAGGCCACCATCACGCGTCGCTTGACCGACTGCACGGCAACGCCCAGGTGCAGCGCCTCGGCTTCACCGAGCAACAGCGCATTGAGCGAACGGCACTGCGAGGCGAGTGCGACGATGCCCAGCGCGACGGGCCAGACGATCACCGCCAGCATTGACCACTGTGCGCCGCCGAGACTGCCGAGCGTCCAGAAGGTGAGGGTACGCAACTGCGTATCGTTGGCCAGATAGGTGAGCAACCCGATGGCCGCGCCGGAGACCGCATTGATCGCGATACCGGCGAGCAGCAGCAACGGCAGGGCGAGACGCCCGCGTCCGGCAGCAAGACGGTAGACGAGTGCCGTGACACCCAGCGCGCCGACAAACGCAGCCACCGGCAACATCCACAAGCCGAGCGACGCAGCGAGCGCCGCCGGCAGGAGCACGCCGCCGAGCACGATGACGCCCGCCGCGCCCAGCGCTGCGCCACTCGCCACACCGATCAGACCGGGATCGGCGAGCGGGTTGCGAAAGAGCGCCTGCAATGCCGCCCCGGCCGCGCCGAATCCTGCACCGACGAGTATGCCGAGCACGATGCGCGGCAAACGGATCTGCAACATCACGTTGCGCGCCTGATCCTGCACGAAGTCACCCGTCGCCCCCCGGAACAGCGCGGCGATGGCCTCGCCGGGCGCGATGCGATAAGCGCCGCCGCACAAGGCGGCGAGTACGGCCGCCGCGAGCAATGCGACGAGGACCGTCATCACGATCCATCGTGGCGGACGCCGGCGTGCGGCGCACCTGTCTCGAACCCGATCGCGCGAACGACCTTCGAGACGACCCGGCGAACCGGCCGGCGGGCTGGAAGGATGGGATGACGTGGCGAGAGAAGACGAAACCGCGTTCGACGTTGTCGTCCGGTCGTGACTGGACGACAAAGGCTTCGGAATCGGAGGAGCGGCTGACATGGCGTCGTTCACTGGCGAATGGCTGGTTTTCAGGAGGATCGGCAGGGCGGCAGGGAGGGCATGTCACGAGGGTGCCCGCGCAACATTCGTCGTCCCTGCACGCGCCTTCGCAGGCCTTCACACGCTGTTATGCGGCGTGCACACGTTTGGCCAGATCGGCGATGGCCTGCGGCAGACGTGGGCCGAAACCGAGCAAGTACAGCGCGTCGAAACTGACAACGCGCCGGGCACGACCCGCCGGCGTGTTGGCCAGCCCCGGCTGCGCAAGCAACGACGCGCTCGGATCCGCGGCAGACGGCCCCGTCGTGGTCGTGAGCAGCACGTCCGGCTGTGCGGCCACGGCAGCCTCTGCGGTGAGCGGCCGGTAACCGTTGAAGCCCCGCAGGGCGTTCTCGGCACCGGCGTACGCGAGCATGGCGTCGGCGGCTGTGTCCTGCCCCGCCACCATCACCTGATTGCCGGTGTGACCGAGGATGAACAGCACGCGCGGACGTCGCGCGATGCCATACGTTTCCTCCACCGTGCCGCGCGCTTGCATCCACTCGGACATGAAGCGTGCCGCCACACGTGCGCCGTCGTCGCCCATCTTCAGCGCGTTGGCGACGCCGCGAATGTTGTCGCGCACGAGTTCCGCCGTGTAGCCGTGCCTGAAATGCTGCACAGGCACACCGGCCGCCTCGATTTGCGTCAGGACATTCGGCGGGCCGGCTTCCGCACCGGCGAGCAGCAGGTCCGGATGCAAGGACAGCACCCCTTCGGCGGACAACGTGCGCAGATAGCCGATCTTCGGCAGCTTGGCAGCCGCTTCGGGGTAAAGGCTCGTGAGGTCGTTGGCGATCACACGATTCTGCGCGCCGAGCGCGTAGACGATTTCCGTCAGTGCGCCACCAGCGACGATCACGCGCTTGGGGGCGTCTTTGGCGACCGCTGCCGTTGCCGCGTGGACCAGTGAGGTCGGCCACAGTGCACCGAGCCACGCGCTCGTCGCGAGCGTGGCGCCGCCGGTCAGCAAGGCGCGGCGCGATACCCGCGAACCGCCGCGCGCGTCGAAAGAAGTTTTCACGCCGAGGCCTCCGCAACACCTTGCGAGCCTTCCACGCGAACCAGCGCGGCGCGCCAGTCTTCGCGCTCGGCCTGACCCGGCTTGCGCTCGCCGAAGAACATGGCGATGACCATGCCCGCGGCGTCGAGCAATTCGAGCGACGAAACGATGCCGTCGGCGGTCGGCTTGCGCACGATCCATGCGGTATCCACGAGGTCTTCACGCAGATGCAGGTTGAAGCCCGCATCGAGAACGTTGACCCACGGGCCCATCACCTTGATGTTCTGCACCGGGCCGGTGTGGATCTGGATCATGCCCGCGTTGCCGACGAACACCATGATCGGCAGCCCGGTGCCGGCCGCGTCGTCGAGCAGGGCGCGCACCGAGGTGGCCGCCACGCGTCTGGCATGGCCTTCCGGCGCGAGGCGCAGCGCTTGCGAGCGCGAGACACCGTGGCGCTTGAGCATGTCGAAGAACTGGTGCGTGTCCGTCATCGCGAGCCAGTCGCGCTGGAATGCGGCGGCGTCGATATCGCCGTCGGGCGTTTCGGTCTTGGGCGCATCGGCGGCCACGACGTGCTGGCCCGGCGTCTGATCGTCGGCACGGAAACGGGCAACGAGCGCCTCGAAGGCGGCCACGTCGCTGTGCTCGCGCAGGAACATCTTGTGCACGGCGGTGCCGGACTTATCGAAGAATTGCAGCGAGCGGCGCGGGCCGTTTTCCGCCGGCGTCTCGACGGCATAGCCGTACGCCCACTGGTGATAGAAGATGCGCAGGTCGAGGTCTTTGCCCAGACCCAGACCGATGGTGCCCTGGTGCGAGAGCTTCTCGTACTGACCGTCCTTCTCGTGCACGGCGGCATTGTTGCGCGTGAGCGCCATGACGCGCCCGAGCGCGGGCAGCGCTTCGACGATCTCGACGAATTCGGGGCGCAGGCGCACCACATGCTCACCGACGAAGGCCGCGACGGTCTCACCTTCGGACACCCCGAGGGCGGCGGCGGCATCGCGATCGCGCAGGTTCCGTTCGGTCTTCACACGTTGGAATTCGCTGCGCAGACGGGTGACGTCGGCGAGCGCGGGGAATGCCGGGCGGGCGGCGGAGGCGGCGTTTTGAGCGGTCATCATGGCGATTCCTTGAAAGCGTGTTGGCTGGCGTTATGGGACATTGGCTAGCAGGCGCCGGCGGGCAGACAAACAGCGTGAGCACTTCGATAGCAGGGCGACATCAGTGCAAAGGCAGGGCTTGATGTCGCATGCGCGCCGGCGCGGTTCCGATAATCGATCCTCGGGATCAGTACTGAAGCTTCAGGCTCACAGCCACGCTGCGGCCCGGTGCCGAATAGGCGTCCTTGACGGTCGAGTTATCGGCGAGGTTGCGAACGTCCGACCAGTTCCAGTACTTGCGGTCGAACACGTTGTAAATACCGGCATAGATCGTCGCGTTCTTGTTGATGTGGTACCCGCCCGAGAGGTCGAGCACGATCGACGACGGCGGTGCCCAGCAGTTCTGGTTCTGCTGCGTGCCTGCCGTACAGGACTTGGCGATCTGGCTTTGCGATTTGGCCGCCTGGAACATCAGGTCGGCCTGTGCGAACCACGTGCTGTTCGGCTCGTAACGCACCCCCACGACCATCGAGAACGGGTTGATGGTGTTGAGCGGCTGGCTCGCGGCGCCGTCGTCTTCGGTCGTGCCGTGCGTGTAGGCCATGGCGGTGCGCAGGGTGATGCCTCCCTTGAGGGCCCATGCGGCACGGCCTTCCCAGCCTTGAATGTTGGCGCGGCTGAAGTTCACATACTGGAAGATGAGCGGATCGCCCGGACGCCCGGAGCCGCTGATGTTCTGCTGCGAGATGAAGTTGCGGTACTTGCCCGCGAACACGGCGGTGCTGTACGTGACGGGGCCGAGCGTGGTCGCCAGACGGCCGCGCAGACCCAGCTCGACGGTATCGCTCGTCTCCGGCTTCAGGTTCGGGTTCGCGATCGACATGTAGCCGAAGATCGGGTTCGAGAAGCCGTTGTTGACCTGATCGGGCGTCGGCGTGCGGAAGCCGCGTGCGTACTGGACATACGGAATCAGCGACGGGGCGATCTCGTACATGATCGCCAGACGCGGCGAGAACGCGGAGTCGTTCGACGACGTGGGCTGCACCAGCTTGCCCGAACTCGTCTGCGAGACGTACAGCGGGTCGTTCTGCTTCGGCGACAGCCAGTAGGCGTCGTAACGAATACCCGGCGTGACCGTGAGCGCGCCATAGCGCATCTCGTCTTGCAGGAACGCGCCGAACAGCGTGTAGTCGGTGTCCGGGAATGCCTTGTTCGGGAACGATTCACCCACGCCCGGCACGGTGCCGTTGCGATAGCTGGTCACGTAGGCGAGGCTCGCGTCGGTGCCATACACGAGCTTGTGCGCGAGCGGGCCCGTCTCGAAGTTGCTTTCTGCCTGCAACGAGCCGCCGACGGTGCGCTCCTTGTACGTGTTGTCGCGCGTACGGTCGCCCGCAGTGCGCTTCTCGTACGAGTACTGGCTGTTTTTGGCGTCCTGGAAATAGAGCAGGGCGTGCGCGTTCTGGATGTACGACTGCGACGCATCGGCGAAGTCGTAGTCGAGGCTCACGCGGTTGCGTTCGAGCCGGTCGCTCGTGTGCAGGCCGAGCGTCGTGGGCGGCGCGATGGCGGACAGCACGTCCGAGTCGGTGCGGCGGCGCACGTTTTCTGCCGTGAGCTTGAACGTCGAGAACGGTGTCGCCTTGAAGACGAGCTTGCCGAGCACCGAGTTGCCGTTGGTGTCCTGCGGGTTCGCCGTCGTGCGCGCGGTACTCGCCGAATCGTTGGTGCCCTTGCCGTCGAGTTCGTGACCCTTGTTGCCGTCGACGATCAACATGCCCTGCCACTGCTCGCCGCCCCAGGCGGCTTGCGCCGTCGTGCCGAAGCTGCGGTCCATCGAGTTGTAGTACGGACGCAGCGAGAAGTAGGTCGACTTGCCGAACACGTCGAGCAGGTCCTGCGGATCCTTGGTGAGGAAGTTGACCACGCCGGTAAGCCCGTCGCTGCCGTACAGCGACGATGCCGGGCCGCGCAGGATTTCGATGCGGCGCAGCAGGTCTATGCTCATGTAGTCGCCACGGCCGGCTTCGAGCGGGCCGAACGAGTAGGACGAGGGCAGGCGGATGCCGTCTTCGAAGAGCGCGACGCGGTTGCCTTCCAGCCCCCGCACGTTGATGCTCGAATTGCCGTCGCGACCACCGCCGGCGGCGGCCGACGCCGGGCGATACGGCGCGCGACGCACGGTCACGCCGGGCTCGTAGCGTAGCGCTTCCTTGATGTCCTGCGCCTGCTGCTCTTCGAGATCCTGATCGGTGATGACCGAAATGGACGCCGGTGTGCGTTCCGCTTCGGTCGGCGTACGGGTTGCCGTCACGTTCACCTCGCGCAAATTGGCCTCGGCGAGTTGCAGCGCAGCGCCGGGCGATGCTTGCGCGAGTTGAAGAGTCTGGACGGACTGGCCGGGCCTGGCGGGTGGCGCCGAGCCGTCGGCCGGCGCCTGTTGCGCGAAAGCGGCAGGCAGCCAGAACGCGGCAAACACCGCGCCGGCGAGCGGATGCAGGCGCCGACGTGGCTCGGACGCACGCTGGCGTCGCGAGGCTCCGATTCGTTGCGCCTCGAAGGCGATCGAATCGGTCGTGCCCGAATCCCCGATCTCCCGACGCGTAGACATGACAAAGGCGCGGCCCCCGCCGCTCGACGACTGCTTCACTGCTGGCTCCCAGTGCAAAAAACCCCGTTGCTGGCTGGCAAGCGCTCGTGGCAATCGGCGTGTCGGCAGCGTCTCTCGACGCTTCACTACACGCTGGCAGGCGCGGCTGGCGAAAAATCTTGCGCCACCGTGCCGTTGTGATTCGGCCTTGGGACGAAGAGCGTTGATTCGTTGGTTAAATGAGAATCATTTGCATTTTTAGCGAAGATTCTCTGCTCCGTCAAGTGAAAATGTGGCGCGTTGTCAACATATGGGAACCGATCGTAAGGAACTGCGACATGATCGGTACACGTTGAAGGCAGGGGCTGCGCAGGCCGGGATCCCTGCACGTCGGGCGGGCGCGGCACGGTGGCCCATCAGAGTCGTCAGACCCCATGTCACAGCCACAACTGGCGTCAGATCGGCAGGCTCGTATCGAACTTGATTTCCCGCAGCACGACGCTTGTTTTGACGTTCGATACCGCGGGCAGCCGGAAGATGTGTTCGTGCAAGAACGCGTCGTAGGCCTTGATGTCCGGCGCCACGATCTTGAGGATGTAGTCCGCTTCGCCGGTCGTGCTGTAGCACTCGGTGACTTCAGGGCACGAGCGAATCTCGCGCTCGAACTGCTCGGTGCCCCCTTCCGTATGGCGCGTGAGCTGCACGTGCGCCAGCGCACACACGTGCAGGCCGAGCTTTTCGCGGTCGAGCAGCACCGTGTAGCGCTGGATCACGCCGCTTTGCTCCATGTCCTTGATGCGGCGCCAGCAAGGTGTCGCGGACAGGCCGACGTTTTCAGACAGTTCCTGCGCCGAGCGGCGTGAATCGATCTGCAACAGACGCAGAATCTGGCGGGCGAAGTTGTCGAGTAATTCCATTTTTCAAAACCGCCTTTTGCGAAATAAACGTTTCTTATTGTGCGCCAGATGGAGTGAAATAGTAAAAATCTTTCTCCTGCCTCCCCATACACTGCTTCCATAACCGACGTCGATCCGAGCCGTACCTGCGCCTATCCATGCATTGCGCGCCGACGTCGAAACGAACAGAACAAACGCCCCCGAAGCAGTGTCGGCCAGTCGATTCCAGGAAGACGCGACAGGCCGGTGCGGGGGATCAGGAGATACCCGATGAATGCCCCCATGCGCGCCGCGCTCGCGACGCCGACGGCCAACCCCCTGGCCCATCCCGACTACCAGCTCTCCGACGCCCTGACGGCGCGCAGCGGCCAGATCTTTCTGACCGGCACGCAGGCGCTCGTTCGCATCCTGCTCATGCAGCACCAGCTGGACGCCGCGCGTGGCCTGAACACCGCCGGCTTCATCAGCGGGTATCGGGGCTCGCCGCTGGGCGGTGTGGACCAGCAGTTGTGGAAGGCGAAGAAACTGCTCGACGCAGCCAGCGTCAAGTTCCTGCCGGCCATCAACGAGGAACTGGGCGGCACGGCCGTGATGGGCACGCAACGCGTGGAAGCCGACCCGGAGCGCACCGTCGAAGGTGTATTCGGCATGTGGTACGGCAAGGGCCCGGGCGTGGACCGCGCGGGCGACGCGCTCAAGCACGGCAACGCCTACGGTGCGTCGCGTCACGGCGGCGTGCTCGTGGTGGCGGGTGACGATCACGGCTGCGTGTCGTCGTCGATGCCGCATCAGAGCGACTTCACGATGATGTCGTGGAGCATGCCGGTGCTCAATCCGGCGGACATCGGCGAATTGGTCGAATTCGGCCTCTACGGCTATGCGCTGTCGCGTTTTTCCGGCGCATGGGCGGGCCTCAAGGCCATCTCCGAGACGGTCGAGTCGCGCGGTACCGTCGACCTCGACAAGATCCGCACCGACTGGACCGAGCCGCTTGATTACGTCGCTCCGGCGGGCGGTCTGCACAACCGCTGGCCCGACCTGCCGAGCCTGGCGCTCGAAGCGCGCCTGGCGGACAAGCTCGACGCCGTGCGCGCCTTCTCGCGCGTGAACAGCATCGACAAGTGGATTGCGCCGTCGCCCGAGGCCGACATCGGCATCGTGACGTGCGGCAAGGCGCACCTCGACCTGATGGAGACGCTGCGTCGTCTGGACATCACCGTCTACGATCTCGCCGCCGCCGGCGTGCGCATCTACAAGGTGGGCCTGTCGTTCCCGCTGGACATGTCGCGTCTGGACACCTTCGTTGCCGGGCTGAAGGAAATTCTCGTGATCGAGGAGAAGGGCCCGGTCGTCGAGCAGCAGATCAAGCAGTACCTCTATAACCGCACCACGGGCACGCGTCCGGTCGTGCTCGGCAAGACCGATGCCGAAGGCCGTGCGCTGCTCTCCGCGCTGGGCGAGTTGCGTCCGTCGCGCGTGTTGCCGGTGTTCGCCGAGTGGCTCGCGAAACATCGTCCCGCACTGGATCGCCGTGAGCGCGTGGTCGATCTCGTGGCGCACGAGATTCTGTCGAATGCGGCCGACGGCGTGCGTCGCGTGCCGTACTTCTGCTCGGGCTGTCCGCACAACACGTCGACGAAGGTGCCTGAAGGCTCCATCGCGCAGGCGGGGATCGGGTGTCACTTCATGGCGTCGTGGATGGATCGCGACACCACCGGTCTGATTCAGATGGGCGGCGAGGGTGTGGACTGGGCGGCGCATTCGCACTTCACGAAGCGTCCGCACGTCTTCCAGAATCTGGGGGACGGCACATACTTCCACTCGGGGTTGCTGGCGATTCGTCAGGCGGTCGCGTCGAAGGCGAACATCACCTACAAGATCCTCTACAACGATGCGGTGGCGATGACCGGCGGCCAGCCGGTCGACGGCTCGATTTCGGTGCCGCAGATCGCGCGTCAGGTCGAAGCCGAAGGCATCGCCAAGCTCGTGGTCGTGAGCGACGAGCCGGAGAAGTACGTCGGTCATGAAGGGCAGTTCCCGAAGGGCACGACCTTCCATCACCGCAGCGAACTCGACGCCGTGCAGCGCGAACTGCGCGACATTCCCGGCGCGACCGTGCTCATCTACGATCAGACGTGTGCGGCTGAGAAGCGTCGTCGTCGCAAGAAAAACGAATTCCCGAATCCGGACCGCCGTCTGTTCATCAACGAAGCCGTTTGCGAAGGCTGCGGCGATTGCGGCGTGGCGTCGAACTGCCTGTCGGTCGAGCCGGTCGAGACCGCGATGGGACGCAAGCGTCGCATCGATCAATCGTCGTGCAACAAGGACTTCTCCTGCGTGAACGGCTTCTGCCCGAGCTTCGTTTCGGTCAAGGGCGCGCAGTTGAAGAAGGCGCTGGCGGCGGCATTCGATCAGGCGGCATTCGAGGGACGTCTGAACGCGCTGCCGGAACCGGTCGCGCTCGCGGGCGACGCGCCGTTCGACATCATGGTCACGGGCGTGGGCGGTACGGGCGTCGTGACGATCGGTGCGCTCATCACGATGGCAGCGCACCTGGAAGGCAAGAGCGCGTCGGTGCTCGACTTCATGGGCTTCGCGCAGAAGGGCGGTGCGGTGCTGTCGTTCGTGCGGTTCGCGAACACGCCGCAGGCGCTCAATCAGGTGCGTATCGACACGCAGCAGGCTGACGTGCTGCTCGCCTGCGACATGGTCGTGGGCGCGAGTGCGGATGCGTTGCAGACGGTGCGTCGCGACCGCACGCGGGTGGTCGTGAACACGCACGCAATTCCGAATGCGACGTTCGTGCAGAACCCCGATGCGAATCTGCATGCCGGCGAGCTGCTGGAGAAGATGCGTCACGCGGCGGGCAACGACAAGCTCGACGCCTGCGATGCACAGGCGCTTGCCCAGCGTTTCCTCGGCGACACGATGGGCTCGAACATCATCATGCTCGGCTACGCGTGGCAACTCGGCCTGGTGCCGGTCTCGCTGCAAGCGCTGCAACGCGCCATCGAACTGAACAACGTGGCGGTGCCGATGAACCACCTGGCGTTGGCCATCGGCCGTCTGGCGGCGGGCGATCCCGCTGCGCTCACGGAAACCACGGCCAAGGCCGCGCATGCGCCGATGCACGCGCCCGTCGCAGACGACATGACGTTCGACGCGCTCGTCGCCCATCGCGTGGACTTGCTCACGCAGTATCAGAGCGCGGCATACGCGTCGCAATTCACGGCCTTCGTGAAGCGCGTGGCCGACGCGGAGACGCGTGTGGCTGGTGCACCGGGACGTCTGTCGCGCGCGGTGGCGCAGCAGCTCTCGCGTCTGATGGCGTACAAGGACGAGTACGAAGTGGCGCGTCTCTATGCGCAAACGGCGTTCACCGACGCATTGGGCGAAACGTTCGAAGGCAAGCCGGGCAGCGACTTCCGTCTCGAGTTCCACATGGCGCCGCCGCTCATCGCGCGCGGCAAGGATGGTGGCGTACCGAAGAAGGTGACGATCGGGCCGTGGCTGTGGCCGGTGCTGCGGGGCATGGCGAAGCTGCGAGGTCTGCGTGGCGGTGCGCTGGACGTCTTCGGTTACACGCTGGAGCGCCGTATGGAGCGGCAGTTGATCGCGGACTACCGCACGACGCTGGAACGTGCGCTGGGCGGTCTGTCGGCCGACACGCTGGCGGATGCGATCGCGCTGGCCGAAGCGCCGGCGAAGATTCGCGGCTACGGTCACGTGAAGCTGGCGAATCTGGCGATGGTCAAGCGTGTGGAAGCGACGATTGCCGGGCGTCTGGGCATCACCGCCGCCACGGGCGACGCCGTCGAACAGGCGCTCGCACACGCCCGCAGCAATGGCAAATCGCTCAAGGGCATCCCGGTCGTGACGTCGCGCTGAGCTTTCGCCGCAAACGTCGGCAATCCGCACGGGGGCTTCGGCCCCCGTTTTTCATGGCGCAGCGTGTCATGTGCGCCTCATGCGCGGGGCGGGAACGGCATGAAGCGGGAGGGTTTCTGCACCGTCATCGGGCCGACGCGCTACCATTCGGGGTAGTGACGCTTGATTACGGAGAGGAAAATGAGTGTTTCGAAGGCGCCTGCGGATCGCAAGGTGATCCTCACGGGTGACCGTCCGACGGGCCCGCTGCATCTGGGCCATTACGTCGGTAGTCTGAAGAACCGTGTTGCATATCAGCACGAGTACAAGCAATTCATCCTGGTCGCAGACGCACAGGCGCTGACCGATAACACCGACGACGAAGGCAAAGGCCGCGACAAGGTGCATCGCAACGTCTCCGAGGTCGCGCTCGACTATCTGGCCGTCGGCATCGACCCGGATGTCACGACCATCTGCGTGCAGACGTGGTTGCCCGAACTGACTGAACTCACGTTCTATTACCTGAATCTGGTTACCGTGGCGCGTCTGGAGCGTAATCCGACCGTCAAGCAGGAAATCAGCCTGCGTAACTTCGAGCGCGACATTCCGGCCGGTTTTCTCACGTACCCCGTGAGCCAGGCGGCCGACATCACCGCTTTTCGCGCCACGCTCGTGCCCGTCGGCGAAGACCAGTTGCCGATGATCGAGCAGACCAACGAAATCGTGCGCCGTCTGAATCGCATGGCGAACCGCGAGATCCTGACCGAAGCAAAGGCCCTCGTGCCGCCGATCGGACGTCTGCCGGGCATCGACGGCAAGGCCAAGATGAGCAAGTCGCTCGGCAACGTCATCAACATTTCCTCCACGCCCGACGAAATCCGCGCCGCCGTGAAGAAGTGCTACACCGACCCGCTGCACCTGAAGGTCGAAGACCCCGGGCACCTGGAAGGTAACGTCGCGTTCGCCTATCTCGACGCCTTCGACGAAGACAAGGAAGGCCTGCAAGCGCTCAAGGATTACTATGTGCGCGGCGGGCTGGCCGACTCGAAGGTGAAGGCGCGTCTGGAAGAGCGCTTGCAGGAAATGCTGCGTCCGATGCGCGAGCGTCGCGAGGAGTACGCGAAGAACCCGGATTACGTGTGGGACATGCTGCGCGCGGGCACCGAACGCGCTCGCGAAACGGTCTCGCAAACGCTGGACGACGTGCGTTCAGTGTTCGTCACGCCGGGTTGGAAGAAGTAAGACGAAGTCGCTGCCATGGTGTAAGCCTGCGATGGCACAGGCGATAACGTCATCAGCCATTCGCGCCTCGATGTGATTTGCCTCCTGACGGATCGGAACGTTCCCCGATACGCAGGGGGCAATGCTTTTTTTGGGGGCGTCGATTCAGTGGGCCGTAGGGCTCTTCTTCGCGGTATCGTGCGCGCCATTGCTGTCACGCAGGATTTTTCGCATCGCGTTCGCGCGAAGACCTGGCGGTTGCGGCGAGAGTGGCGAGGACGGTGCGGACTGTAAGGCGCAGGCAGGCGCGTCGGAATTCTCGGATTTCCCTGATGGCTCACAGCTCACCATGTCCCCTATGAAGTCCTTGCGCTTTTCCAGCGTTGGAGAGGTGGGGGGCGATTCCTTCGGGTTGTCCAGCGCGAGCATCAATGCAGCCTGTTCGGCTTTTAATTGGCGCACCTTCTCAAGCGCTTGCGTCAACCTCATGTTCAGATGCATGGCCTTCGCGCGCGTGGCGTAGCCCATCCCCGCTGGCTGTACATAGTGGATCGGTGGTTCGGATATCTTTGGCATGACGGTCAGAGTCCTGTAAAAAGTTTCGAGATGAGAGATTCGACGACCGATACCTTTTGGGGCGCGCTCATTTGTGCCGGGGGCGCTGGCTGCGGGTATCGACTTTTTGCGCCATCTCGTCCTGCATGTCGCCCAGCGTGTCGATTTCTTCGCTCAACGCCTCGATCTTGCCGGTGATTTCGGTCGTCTCCTTATCGGTTTCAAAGAGCTGTCTGGCGTTGATCTGCTGATTGAGCGTCTGATACAGATTGCGCACCTTGGTAATGCAGTTCGTGAGGTCGGTCCAGCCTCGATTGCGCGGGTAGCCCACGACGTTGAAGATGCTGTGCGTCGTGCTGAGAATGCCGATGAGCGCGGCGGAAAACTTCAGCCCCAGGCCGAGTCCGAGTACGGCCGGAAGCAGCGGAGGGAGCATGACCGACGCGACACCGAGCGCAACTGTCAGCACACAGAGGATGACGAGAACGGAAATCTTCGTCTTCCAGTACCGGCGGTCTCGCGGCATGGCCGCCGTGGCTCGTGTAAGCGCTCCATTGACGAGCAAAGTTGTGCTGTTCAGCAATTTTCCGACTTTCGCAAAGGCCTGTGCGACGACGCGCCGGTTTTTGAGAATTGCCACAGGAGACATCGGAACGCCGCGCTCGACCTCCTTGTGCTGTGTCTCCACGCATTGCGCGGCCGCTAGCGCCGTGCGCATCAATTTGACGGTCTTGTCGATGTGACTCAGCGCGGTATGCGCCGCAAGCGCGTAAGGGGTCAATGCATCGACCGACGTCACCGATCTTTGCGAGCCGACGGATCGCCACGTCCCCCAGGGCAACTGGCGCGAGCGGTAGATCTTCCGGATAGCGGTGTCGAAGTTCGCGATCAACGTGTCGATGCTGAGGATGTCGGTGGCGTTCTCGCGTAACGCGGTATCGACTTGCGCAGCGAGGTCGTTGATCGGGCCGAAGGATTCCGGCAACGACGTATCGCTGATATCGACACTCAGTGCCGCTCCCATGCATCGCCACGTTGTCGCCATCTCACCCAGTTCGTTCAGGATGGACTTGCGAAGCCCCTCCAGCGACGCGGCATCGCTACTGTCCTCCAGAGGTGTCACGTCTTGCTGCCGGACTTTCACGGCGTGCCAGTCGCTCAACGCAGGGGCGATGTCGAACCGCGAAGTGATGCGGCGTTCGGGGAAAAGGACTAGCGAAGCGATCGTCATGGCGAGCACCCTGTTTTCAGCCTCTATGAGGCGAGACTAGTCCTCTCGGTGTGTGCGTCGCTTTTACATTTTGCGCACGCTGCGTAGAGTCGATTCCCATGGGGATGACGCAAAAAAACGCCACGATGTGCATGACATCGTGGCGTTTTTTCATCGTCCGACAGATCTGTCGCGCTTCGCGATAACCGTGGCCTTACCGCGAGGTGAGTGCGGCGTTATTGCGAAGCGATCGCGATTTCACGGCTGTTTTGCGACCTTACCGTCCTTGAAGACCCAGCGAATCGCTTCGCCCTGACCCGTGAGCACGTCGATCGATTCGAGCGGGTTGCCGTCGACGACCAGCACGTCCGCCAGCGCGCCCGGCGCAATCACGCCGAGTTCGCCCACGCGATTCAGAATCTCCGCGCCGATCACCGTTGCCGAGCGCAGCGTCTCGGCGGCGCCGAGCACGTCGGCGCGAATCGTCAGCTCGTCGGACTGGTACTTGTGCATATCGCCGAGCAGGTCCGAGCCGAAGCCCATCTTCACGCCTGCGTCACGATAGATCGAAAGCGACTCGCGCCCCGCGCGTTGCACGCTCTCTACCTTGGCCACCGATTCCGGCGGCAGGCCGAGCGAGGCGCCATCCTTGGTCAGCGCATCGTAAGTCACGAGCGTCGGCACGACATACGCGCCTTTCTCGGCCATGAGTTTCGCCGTTTCAGCGTCGCACAGGTTGCCATGTTCGATGGTGCGCACGCCGCAACGCACGGCACGCGCGATCGCCTTCGGCGTGTAGGCGTGGGCCATCACGTAGGTCTGAGCGGCTTCCGCTTCCGCGACGGCGGCGCGGATTTCATCTTCCGAATATTGCGTGTTGGCGATGGGATCGACCGGCGAGGCGACACCACCCGACGCCATCAGCTTGATCTGCGTCGCACCCTTCTGAATTTCTTCGCGCACGGCGAGGCGAATCGGATCGACACCGTCGACCACACGGCCGATGGCGCCTGCACGAAACGCACATGAGCACGGCTCCAGCGTGTCGCTACGCGGGCGGAAGTCACCGTGACCGCCGGTCTGCGAGAGCGCCTTGCCCGACGGGAAAATGCGCGGGCCGGGAATCACCCCTTGCTCGATGGCCTGTTGCAGCGCCCAGTCGGCGCCACCGGCATCGCGCACGGTCGTGAAGCCGCGATGCAGCATGCCCTGCATGATCGGCAGCGACTTGAGCACGGTGAGCACGTTCGGCTGACTGGCGTTCGTGCCAAGGTTCGGATGCGATGCGAGCACGTGTACGTGGCAATCGATCATGCCGGGCATGACGGTCTTGCCGGCAACGTCGATCACCGTGGCGCCTGCGACGTCGAGCGGCGTGGCACTCACCGCCGTGATGCGGTTGCCTTCGATGACGACGTCATGGCGTTCGAGCAGACGGCCGGCGGCCGCGTCGAGCACGTTGCCGCCGCGAAGCAAAGTAACGGTCGTGGGGGACATGTGGGAATTCCTTGGGGAAAAAAGCACAAGGCGCGCCGGGAAAGGGCGCGCCTTGTTCAGGGGAAACTCAGGCCTTCGGGAGCGGCTTGACGAAGCGCGTGCCGACGAGGCTGATGGCGGCGGCGATGATCACGTAGATTGCCGGGGCCATGTTGCTGCCCGTACGGGCGATCAGCCACGTGATGATGAGCGCCGCGAAACCGCCGAAGATCGTCACGGCGAAGTTGTAGGCCACCGACAGACCGGTCGAGAGCACCTTCGCCGGGAACAGCTCCGAGAACGCAGCGAGAATCGGACCGGTGTAGCAGGCGATCAGCAGGCCGAACACGATCTGGAACGTGAGCAGCGAGTGCAGGCCGGGCGCGACGTTGATGTACGTGAACATCGGCCATGCGAGCACCAGAATCAGCAGTGCCGAACCCGACAGGAACGGACGGCGGCCGATGCGATCTGCCAGACGTCCCACGACCGGTGCGAACACGAGAATCATCGCGCCACCGACCATACCGGCGGTGAAGCCGTCCGCGGCCGGCAGGTGCAGCACGCGCTGGGCATACGTCGGCATGTAGAACAGCAGCACGTAGGTGCAGATCGTCCACAGCACGACCATGGAGAAGCTCGCGAGCGTTTCCTTCGGGTACTGCGAGAAGACGTCGCGCAGCGGCGTGTCGGACTTCTCTGCGTGCTGGAACGTCGGCGTTTCGTCGATCTTGTTACGGATGTAGAAGCCGACCGGGCCGATCAGCATGCCGACGATGAACGGTACGCGCCAGCCCCACGATTCGAGCGATGCCTTGTCGAGTTCGGTCGTCACGAACGTGCCCACCGCGGCGCCGAGCAGCACGGCGAAGCCGATGCTCGACTGAATCCATGCGGAGTAGTACGCGCGCTGATTCGGCGGTGCGTATTCGGTCAGGAACGCCGTGGCGCCGCCCATTTCACCGCCGGCCGAGAAGCCTTGCAGCAGACGGGCGAGCACGATGATGAGCGGTGCGGCCAGACCGATCTGGTCGTACGTGGGCGCCAGACCGATCATGGCGGTGCCCGCAGCCATCAGCAGGATGGTGAGCGAAAGCGCTGCCTTGCGGCCCACGCGGTCGGAATAGATCCCGAGCACGATGCCGCCGACCGGGCGCATGAAGAAGCCCACGCCGAAGGTGGCGACGGCCAGCAGGAACGACGACAGGTCGTCGCCGGTGGGGAAGAACTGCTTCGCGATGATGGCTGCGAAGAAGCTATAGACGGTGAAGTCGAACCATTCCAGACCGTTGCCGATCACCGTCGCCACGATCGCGTGACGGCGCTGACGGGCCAGGTTGTCTTGAGGCACTGCGTAGGTCGCCTGCATCTGGGTCTCCCGGAGGATGGGTGGCGTCCGTTGCGTGTCTTGCGTTCACGTCATGCGGTAATACGCCTGCTTTTTTGTCGAATCACGTCTGTCGGCATGGCCGTGCGAGAGAAAGTCGGCCATTCCCGCTGACAAAACGTGCGCGGATAGGACAGAAAGTAGTTCAGACAAAATGACAGGCAAAGCGATAATTCCGCATGTTGCCATGCGTGCAGCGCATGGCAACTTTTGAAACGTCACGTAACCCCTATGATGGGAAACGAGTTTCCGAGTAAATCCAGTTGCGGAAAATTCGCGCCGCGGCATGCTCGTGACGCTCGGCAGGCCACACGAGGTAGTAGCCGCCGCCCAGACTTGCCGTCGCATCGCACGCGGACACGAGCAGGCCGGCGTCGAGACAGGGATCGATCATGTGCCGCCAGCCCATCACCATGCCGCCGCCTTCGATGGCCATCTGCACGAGCAGCGGATAGTAGTTCGCGCTGACCATGCGCGGGAACTTGGGAGCGTTCACGCCTTGCAGCTCGAACCAGTCGGGCCACGACATCCACTTGCGCTGACCGTCTTCGATGAAGAGCAGCGTTTCGCTCACGAGATCGGCCGGTGCGAGCTGACGTCCGTTCAGATAGGCGGGCGAGCAGACGGGGAAGACTTCTTCGTCGAACAGACGCCGCCCGGCGAAGTCGGGCGGCAGATCGTTACGGACGTAGTACACGCCCAGATCGAATTCGGACGCGGAGAGCGACGTAATGCCGTCTTTCACGATCACGCGGATCTTGATGTCCGGATGCGCGGCGCGAAAGCGCATGAGTTGCGGCGTCATCCAGAGCACGGCGACGCCTGACGAGCACGCGACCGTGAGTTCCAGATCGCCACGGCGTTTCATGAGATCGGCCGTGGCTTCGGCGCATTCGCCGAGCAGACGCTGAATCTGCTCGGCGTAGCGTTGTCCGGCCACCGTCAGCCGCAGCGTGCGATGCTCGCGAGTGAAGAGCGCGCGCCCGAGAAACTCTTCGAGCTGCGCGATCTGCCGGCTCACGGCGCTTTGCGTGAGGTTGAGCTCCGCTGCCGCCCGGGTGAAGCTCGCGTGACGCACGGCGGCGTCGAACGCGATCAGACAGTGCAGCGGCGGCAGGGGCGAGATAGGCATGCGGGCAGACGGTAGTGCGGTGCCCGGTTACCGCTTGCCGACCATCTGCTCGGGACGAACCCACGCGTCGAACTGTTCGGCCGTGACGTGGCCGAGTGCGAGGGCGGATGCCTTGAGCGTGGTGCCTTCCTTGTGCGCCTTCTTCGCGATCTGCGCGGCCTTGTCGTAGCCGATGTGCGGGTTGAGCGCGGTCACCAGCATGAGCGACTCTTCGAGCAGCGAGCTGATGCGGGCGCGATTCGGCTCGATACCGATGGCGCAGTTGTCGTTGAAGCTCACGGCGCCGTCGGCGAGGACTCGCACGCTTTGCAGGAAGTTGTGGATGAGCATCGGCTTGAACACGTTCAGCTCGAAGTTGCCCATGGAGCCGCCGACGTTGATGGCGACATCGTTGCCCAACACCTGAGCGCACAGCATCGTCATGGCTTCGCATTGGGTCGGGTTGACCTTGCCCGGCATGATCGAGCTGCCCGGTTCGTTTTCCGGGATCTGCAATTCGCCGATGCCGCAACGCGGGCCGCTGGCGAGCCAGCGCACGTCGTTGGCAATCTTCATGAAGCTGGCGGCCAGCGTCTTGAGCGTACCGTGCGCATGGACGATGGCGTCGTTGGCGGCCAGCGCCTCGAACTTGTTCGGTGCGGTGACGAACGGCAGGCCGGTGTCGCGTGCGAGCGTGTCGGCGACCTTCTTCGCGAATTCGGGGTGTGCGTTCAGGCCCGTGCCCACGGCCGTGCCGCCGAGCGCGAGTTCTGCCACGTGCGGCAGCGCGTCGTTCACATGCTTCAGACCGTGATCGATCTGTGCGACCCAGCCGGAGATTTCCTGACCGAGCGTGAGCGGGGTGGCGTCCTGCAAGTGCGTGCGGCCGATCTTGACGATGTCGTCGTAGGCGCGCGCTTTCGCGTGCAGGGTGTCGCGCAGCTGATCGACGCTGGGCTTGAGGTGGTTCACGAGGGCGTCGAGTGCGGCCACGCTCATGGCGGTCGGGAAGACGTCGTTCGACGACTGGCCCTTGTTCACGTCGTCGTTCGGATGCACGAGACGCTCTTCGCCACGCACGCCGCCAAGCAGTTCGCTGGCGCGGTTGGCGAGCACTTCGTTCATGTTCATGTTCGACTGCGTGCCCGAGCCCGTCTGCCAGACGGCGAGCGGGAATTCGTCGTCATGCTGGCCGGCGATGACTTCGTCTGCCGCCTTGATGATGGCGTCGGCCTTCTTGGCGTCGAGCACGCCCAGGTCCTTGTTGACCTCGGCGGCGGCGCGCTTCACACGCGCGAGTGCGCGCACGAGTTCGCGCGGCATCTTCTCGGTCGAGATCTTGAAGTTCAGCAGCGAGCGCTGCGTTTGCGCCCCCCACAAACGATCGGCAGGCACCGCAATTTCACCGAACGTATCGCGTTCCATTCGCACATCAGACATGGTCGACTCCTTGAAAGCAGAATTAAATTCTAGAACGTTGACGAAGATCCGACATGGCACGTCGTTGGGGGAACGTGCCACGTCATGGGAATGATTTGCGAGGAAGTGGGCCTTTCTAATGTCTCGACTGCGCTGAATTCGAAGGCCTGAGCAGGCATGGATTATGCGCCGGATTGGTGACGCGAGGGGGCTGATTCGGCGTGGAAACCGGACGAAAGGCGTTGCGCCGCCCTCTATCGGGTGTCTTCGCCCCCGGTAGACGCTCAGGCCCAGACGGCCGCCACCAGTTGGAGGGCCGCAGCAATGGCGGGTTCGTCCCGGCGCGAAGCGAGTGTGACGAACGTGAGTTCGGTCGGCACGCTCACACTGTCGGCAATCGCCAGACCGTGAGCGCGCGCTTCGCGCAGCGCAATCGAGTCGCGCACCAGCGATAGCCCGATGCCGGACTTCACCAGATCCAGCATGGACGGCTCCTGATCCACTTCCGCCACCTTGACGGGCGAAACCCCGGCCTCGCCGAACACGGCCGAGAGCAGACGGTTGTGGGCCGATTCCGGCGGTGTCCAGATCCACGGCAGTGCGGCGAGTTCGCGCCAACCGCGCCGGGCGACACGTTCGCGCCATCCGGCAGGCGCGAGCACCTGATAGGAGAACGGGGTGAGGGTGATCGCGTGAAATCGCGTCGGGTCGGGCGTGCCGATATAGAAGCCGACGTCCAGCTCGTTGCGCGCCAACTGGTGCAGCACGTCGCCCGACATGCTGTGCCGTAGCGCCGTCTCGATGTGGGGATACGACTCCACGAGCCGCTTCAGGAAGCCGCCCAGGCGCGTGAACTCGGGATCGAGGATGGTGCCGATGCGAAGGCGTCCGCGCACGGTTTCGCGCAGTGCACCGGCGGCCTGCTGGAAGTCGGACAGCGCGGCGAGCATGCGCTCGGCCAGCGGCAGCAGCGCCTGCGCGTCGCGGGTGAGCGCCAGCCCGTGCGCCGTGCGGGTAAAGAGCGTCAGTCGCAAGGCTTCCTGCAATGCCTTGACCTGAAGGCTGACCGCCGGTTGCGTCAGATGCAGGCGCTGGGCGGCGCGCGTGAGATTGCCCTCATGGGCAATGGCGACAAAGGCACGGAGATGGGCGAGTTCCATGGGGGCGCGGTCGGCAGGGTCTGAGGTCCTCCGGCGACGCCGAGGGATCAACATAAGGGAATCTTATATTGCTTTTGATAATTTCTCATTGGATTGCTTCGAGGGGCGGCAGTACGCTTGGGGCTCATCGTCGCGTGTGCCGGTGAGTGCATCGGTTGGAGAGCGAGGCAGAAAGTGAGACGGCAGACAGGCGCGACAGGGCGGAAAACGATGACCGAGCGGCGAACCACGTCGCCAAATCCAGAGGAACGAACATGAGCAATGCTGATATTCCCGTCGTGCAGCACGACATCGGTGGCCAGCGAGCGGCCGGTGACGGCGAACGGTTTGCCGACGTCTTCAATCCGGCGCAGGGCACGGTCAGTGCGCGCGTCGCGCTGGCGAGCGTGCAGGACGTGAATGCCGCGGTGGCGGCGGCGAAGGCCGCGCTGCCGTCGTGGTCCGAGACGGCGCCGCTCAAGCGCGCCCGCGTGCTCTTCAAGTTCAAGGCGTTGCTCGACGAACATCAGGACGAACTCGCGCGCATCATCACGCGAGAGCACGGCAAAGTGTTCTCCGACGCCCGTGGCGAAGTCACGCGCGGCATCGAGATCGTCGAGTACGCCTGCGGCGCGCCGAACCTGCTCATGGGCAAGCACAGCGACAACATTGGCGGCGGCATCGACAACTGGCATCTGCGACAGCCGGTCGGTGTGTGCGCGGGCATCACGCCGTTCAACTTCCCGGTGATGGTGCCGATGTGGATGTTTCCGATCGCGCTGGCCTGCGGCAACACGTTCGTGCTCAAGCCGTCCGAGCGCGATCCGTCCGCCAGTCTGCTGATCGCCGATCTGCTGCGCGAGGCTGGATTGCCCGACGGCGTGTTCAACGTGGTGCAGGGCGACAAGGTCGCCGTCGATGCGCTCCTGGCGCACCCCGACGTCGAAGCGCTGTCGTTCGTCGGCTCCACGCCGATTGCGGAATACATCTACACGGAAGGCACGAAGCGCGGCAAACGCGTGCAGGCGCTGGGCGGCGCGAAGAATCATCTGGTCGTGATGCCCGACGCGAATCTGGATCAGGCGGTCGACGCGCTGATCGGCGCCGCCTACGGCTCGGCGGGCGAGCGTTGCATGGCGATCTCGGTGGCGGTGGCCGTGGGGCAGGTGGCGGATCGTCTGGTCGATGCGCTGGTGCCGCGCGTGAAGGCGTTGCGCGTGGGACCGGGCGTTGACGACGCCTCCGAGATGGGCCCGGTCGTCACGGCGGCCCACAAGGCGAAGATCGAGGACTATATCGGGCAGGGCGTGAGTGCGGGCGCAACGCTTCTCGTCGATGGGCGCGGCCTCAATGTCCCGGGTCACGAGAAGGGCTTCTTCCTCGGCGGCACGCTGTTCGATCACGTCACGCCCGAGATGAGCATTTATCGCGACGAAATCTTCGGACCGGTGCTGGCGGTCGTGCGCGTGCCCGATCTGGCGTCGGCCATCGAGCTGATCAACGCGCACGAGTTCGGCAATGGCGTATCGTGTTTCACGAGCGACGGCGGTGTGGCGCGTGCTTTCTCGCGTCAGGTGAAGATCGGCATGGTGGGCATCAACGTGCCGATTCCGGTGCCGATGGCATGGCAGTCGTTCGGCGGATGGAAGCGCTCGTTGTTCGGCGACCATCACGCCTATGGCGAAGAGGGCATTCGCTTCTACACGCGCTTCAAGAGCGTGATGCAGCGTTGGCCGGACAGCATCGCGAAGGGGGCCGAGTTCACGATGCCGGTGGCGAAGTAAATCAAAAAATGAACCCGCGCGGGGTGGCGACAGTCCACCCCACTCGGGTGCCGCACCAGCGCCGGCACCACACCATGGCGAGTGCCGCGCCATCGACGGAGACATGCGGGAATGAGCAAGCAGGCGTTGCATACAGATAAGCCTTCAGACAAACAGGAGCGCTTCGATTACGTGATCGTCGGCGCCGGATCGGCCGGGTGCGTGCTCGCGAATCGTCTGACGCAGGACCCCGACGTCACCGTGCTGCTGCTCGAAGCGGGCGGCAAGGACGACTATCACTGGATTCACATCCCCGTCGGTTATCTCTACTGCATCGGCAATCCGCGCACGGACTGGCTGTATCGCACGCAGGCGGAAGACGGTCTCAACGGCCGCTCGCTCGCCTATCCGCGCGGCCGGGTGCTCGGCGGCAGCTCGTCGATCAACGGCATGATCTACATGCGCGGGCAGCGCGAAGACTACGACGTTTGGGCCGACGCCACGGGCGACGATGGCTGGCGCTGGGACAACGTGTTGCCGCTCTTTCGTCGCAGCGAAGATCACTACAAGGGCAGCACCGAGTTTCACGGCAGCGGCGGCGAATGGCGCGTGGAGCAGCAGCGGCTGTCGTGGCGCGTGCTCGACTCGTTTGCCGACGCCGCCGAGCAGATCGGCATTCCCCGGACAGACGACTTCAATCGCGGCGACAACTTCGGCATTGGCTACTTCGAAGTCAACCAGCGACGCGGCGTGCGCTGGAGTGCGGCGAAGGGCTTTCTGCGTCCGGCGTCGCAGCGTCCGAACCTGACGGTAATCACGGGCGCCAGCGTGAGCCGTCTGCTCTTCGACGGCACGCGCTGCACGGGCGTGGCGTATCGCGGCGGCAACGAAGACTTCACGGCGCTCGCCAACGTCGAGACGATTCTCGCGGCGGGTGCGGTGAACTCGCCGCATCTGCTGGAAGTGTCCGGGATTGGCGACGGCGAACGGTTGCGCGGTTTCGGCATCGACGTGGTGTCGCACGTGCCGGGCGTCGGCGAGAATTTGCAGGATCATTTGCAGTTGCGCACGGTGTACAAGCTGCGCGGCGCGAAGACGCTCAATCTCACCGCGAACAGTCTGCTCGGCAAACTGACGATCGGCATGCAGTACGCGTTCACGCAACGTGGACCGATGAGCATGGCGCCGTCGCAACTCGGCGCATTCGCCCGCAGTCGCGACGATGTCGCACGTCCCGATCTGGAGTATCACGTGCAGCCGTTATCGCTGGAGAAGTTCGGCGAGCCGCTGCACAAGTTCAATGCGTTTACGGCGTCGGTGTGCAATCTGCGTCCGACGTCGCGCGGTCACGTGCATCTGAGCTCACCCGATGCGCGCGTCGCGCCGAGCATCGCGCCGCATTATCTGTCGACGGAAGACGACCTGCGTGTGGCGGCGGATGCGATCAAGCTCACGCGTCGCATCGTCGGTGCGCCGGCGTTCGCCCGTTACGAGCCGCGCGAGTATCTGCCGGGGCCGTCGTTTCAGAGCGATGACGATCTCAGGCGCGCGGCAGGCGACATCGGCACGACGATCTTTCATCCGGTCGGCACCTGCCGCATGGGACGTGATGACGACGCCAACGCGGTCGTCGATTCGCAACTGCGCGTGCGCGGTGTGCAGGGGCTGCGCGTGGTCGATGCATCGGTCATGCCGACCATCACCTCCGGCAACACCAACTCCCCGACGATCATGATCGCGGAGCGCGCCAGCGACATGATTCGTGCCGCTAGGAAGGCGGAGAGTCGGTGAGGGGCTTAACGAAATGAACGGCGGGAATTTCGCTCAAAAAATTAGGAAAAGGAAAGAAAAACGCCGCTTGCATCGTCTCTCCGCTTGCGATCTGCGAGACAGGCGAGCGACGCTTCGTGATGTCGAATGACGTTGAGCAAGGCGTCTAGCCCTGATTGTGCTACCAGTCGCAATGCTTCTTCCTTTGTCATCAGCCCATAGGTGTCCCACGCGCGTGACAGGCCATCTGTACCCACCAAAATCTGGGCGGGCGTACTGAGCGTTAGGCGAACCCTTTGAGCGTTGAGTGCGCTCATGGGGTTCAACGTGAGTGCAGAACTGAACTCGTTGCGTTGTTGTTGGGACCGTCTTGATCGCAACTGCGAAAGTCTGTCGCCTGTAAATCCTGAGTGGGGTTTCCACTCGTCGAAAGCGTGAGTGAGCGGAGCGGGTCGATTGTGCTTGGGACTTGATGGAATTTTTTCCTGATGAAACAGTTCGAAGCAGTCGGCATAACGATGGATCGTCACAGAAAGTTTCGTGGGGATGTCGGTAGCGATCTCCACAATTGTCGCCGCCGCGACGGGCCAATCATGCATTGGGGTTGTCTTGCCTGAAGCGAGAAAGTATTGCTGCCTTATCGTGCGAAGTTGCCTTTGCAATCTCGATGTCGTGAACGAGGGGGAGGCCAGTTGTGGAAGCGCGTCTGAAATTTTTCGCGCGAACCAACCCGCGTCGGAAACATCGCTGAATGTCGTAAATGGAGATTCAGAGAGTGTTGATGCGCCGTCTACAGCCCACACGAGAATAGAGTGAGGGCGACGATAGTATCCAACGACATCCTCGGCAGGAATTCTCTCGTAAATTCCCCGAGAAATGCACTGAACTTCCGGTGTCATGGCGACACCTCATGCTTCGAGATCGCAATCTGAAGCGTTCGTAATCCGCCGGAGATTACAAGGTCGCTCATGAACTCGTTATCGAGCGATTGGAGGATGCTTTGTGCGCTTGATGCGTCAAGTATTCCAGCGGAAACGAGGCGTGGGGAAAACTGACTAAACGAAAGGCTGACTAGTCGCTTGTGCTCTTTTTTCCAGATCGTCGGTTGGCTAAAGCGGGCGTCTTGAATCTTGACGTTCATGTCTGTGATCAGTGACCAAATGTCGTCGATACAGTCGTAGCGGATGCCTTGGGTCCTTCCGTACGCGCTTATTGCGGCGTTGGCGCGTTCAAAGCTGGCTACGTTTGGAATGCAAAAGAGGCTTTCTAAGGATGGTTCTTCGAGAATCAGAACACCAGATGGGGTGAGAAGCTGAACTAGCGCGTCTATTGCAGCCGCGCGGTGCGCGACATGCAATAGTGTGAAGCGACAGGTAATGAGATCGAACGTCGGAGTTGGCGGGAACACGCTGAAGATGTCATTGATGTCGCCGTGTTCGAATGTGATGTTCTTGACGTCCGCTGCCATCGCAAAGGACCTCGCCATCGCAAGTTGTTCGGTATTGTTGTCCATTCCGATAACCGTGGCGTCTGGGTGGTTCGTTGCCAGCCATTGGGTGATTTGGCCGTGTCCGCATCCGACATCGAGCATGTGCCCGGTCGATGGTGTGTAACGTCGAAGGAATTCTATGCTTGCAGCGTTGTATATCTCGGACGTTATCGAAAGGCGTTGCCGATCATCGTCGCCCGTAAATAACGGGTAATGACTGGCTGCCATCGGGGGGCGGTTCGGTTGCGGCGCTATCTCTTTGGGTTGTGCGCAGGCGAGCCAGTAAAAGTTCGGCATGTTGATCGGCTTCCCTGCGGTTACATCGATCCATTCATAGGCCGTATGTTCGTTACTGAGTATCGGGCTGTCCGATGAGATGGAGCACGCAAAGAACACGAGCAATACGCGCTTGCCGGTTACGACCTCGCAGGAACGGCTGCCAACATAGGTTGCCGATGTTATTGCGACACCGCATTCCTCTTCGAATTCGCGGGCTAATGCGGTTTCAAGTGATTCGCCAGATTCCGGGCGCCCTCCAGGTAACTCCAACTCGCCACGAGGATTCGTCAGAAAGAGGACGCTGTTGTGCTTACGAACGATTGCCTTGACGCTAATGGGTTCCATGGGGGTTCAGCTCCTGACCGGTGCGTGTCCCCGAGCGTAGGCGGGCTCGACGACCAATTGTTTCTGTCGGGCCGTGAGCCCACTTGTTGAGAAGACTTGCGCATTTGGTGCTGCGGCGTGATTCGGCGTGGGCGGTAGCGAATTGATCTCGCGCTGTGAGGCTGGTCTTCTGAAATATGAGTGGTTGTTCATGTATCTCGCAAATACGCTTCGTCTGGGGCCCGAGTCTTTTACTTTGAAGGTGCCGTGAACCAGGGCTTCCGAGAAGATGACGGCGTCACCGGCATTTAGGGCGACATGCCGTAATAGCGCATTGTTTGCGAGACTTCGATATGTCTCGGGAACCGGGAAGTTGGCTCGATGGGAGCCCGGGATGCAGCAGAAATGATTTGTCGTTTCAGGTATGTCCGATATCGCGTACTGGACGGCAACCAAGCCGCTATGTATTCGTTTGTTCCGAACCCAGTAATAGATGCCTTCATCGAACATATCGGCTTGATGGTGCAATTGACCGCCACTGCTAACGAAGCGTTCGTCGGCGCAGAACATGTGATCCAGTCGGAACTTGGATCGATATACGAAATCGAGAAATGAATAGACGGAATCGATATCGATCAGTCCGCGCCAGTCGTCACCCCAATCGAAGTTCACATCGTAAAGCTGATGCGCTGTCAGGTTGGCAGACCAGTACTTTTGCAAGCGTCGTACGTGCGACGGCGAGAGTGCTCCAGGAATGATCACATAGCCGTTGATATCGAATTGATACACATACTCTTGAGTCATTGCTATCGTCTCCCCCGATGTTTAGCCGATATCGTGTCCGCGTCGCCGCCGTTGGCTCGACAAAAAACCGTGGCATTTCTACTGTTGGTGGGGCAACGGTTGGCATCGGCAGGCACCAAGTGATCGTTACATGGGGAGTCGATAGTGGGTTTGGAGATATTCTTAAATTTTGGCCGCCCTGGGGCCTTGCGCGCCATTTGACGAAAGCGCGCCGACAAAAAACCGAAGTGTCGGTTGCCTGATCGTCGCCTCGTGTTTCGCAACGTCTGTCCCGCTTTCCCAAAAACTTACGTAGTAATACCTAATGGTCCGGTAGGTGCGCGACGATAGCCGATCGATTTCGGCTATCGCGCGCCCGTTTGCGTGTGCCGCAAAAGCCTTGTCGCACAAGGGCGGCGCGCAGGCTCGCCTCATGTGACCGAACGTTCTGCAATGCGTGTGCGCATGCGTGTTTCGAGGGGTGCGAAGCCTAGTGCAAATCCCAATGATCGCGTTGCAGCAAACCACACACAATAACGATTCCTTATAGGCGACCGAACCAAGAATTCGGCGCCCCATTGGGGAACGCGGGGCCTGCTGCCGACGACGCAAACCATAGCGTCACCGGTCTGCCTTGCGGTTGTCACAGACGATGATGCTCAGGCTTGCGGCATTCGCCCCATGCTTCGCACCACCAACCAGGAATGTGGCAGGAGACATGGCGAACAACGATTTCATTCTCGAAACGCGCGGACTCACCAAGGAGTTCCGTGGCTTCACTGCGGTGAACGGGGTCGACCTGCGCGTCGCGCGCGGCACCATTCATGCGTTGATCGGCCCGAACGGCGCCGGCAAGACGACCTGCTTCAACCTGCTGACGAAATTCCTCGTCCCCAGCGCCGGGACGATTACCTTCAACGGTGAAGACATCACCCGCGAAGCGCCCGCGCAAATCGCGCGCCGCGGCATCATCCGCTCATTCCAGATTTCCGCCGTGTTCCCGCACCTCACCGTGCTCGAGAACGTGCGTATCGGCTTGCAACGCAACCTCGGCACCGCGTTCCACTTCTGGAGCAGCAGCCGTACGCTGCGCCAGCTCGACGCCCGTGCGATGGAACTGCTCGCGGAAGTCGGCCTCACCGAATTCGCGCATACGCTTACCGTGGAATTGCCCTACGGCCGCAAGCGTGCGCTCGAGATCGCGACCACACTTGCTATGGAGCCCGAACTGATGTTGCTCGACGAGCCCACGCAAGGCATGGGGCACGAAGACGTCGATCGCGTCACCGCGCTCATCAAGAAGGTTTCGGCGGGTCGCACGATCCTGATGGTCGAGCACAACATGAACGTGATTGCCGGCATCTCCGACACCATCACCGTGCTTCAGCGCGGCGAGGTGCTTGCCGAAGGGCCGTATCACGAAGTGTCGAAGAATCCGCAAGTGATGGAAGCCTACATGGGCACGGCGGAAGGCGAAATGCAGGGAGCCCACGGGTGAGGACGGCTATGTACGGTAACGGTGGCAATCAGGGTGGCGAGCGCAAGAACGGGACGAACGTTCCGGCGCTGGAAGTCGAAGGGCTTCAGGCCTGGTACGGCGAGTCGCACATCCTGCACGGCGTGGATATCACGGTCGGGCGTGGCGAAGTCGTCACGCTGCTCGGTCGCAACGGCGCCGGGCGTACCACCACGCTGCGCGCGATCATGGGCCTGACCGGCCAGCGTCAGGGATCGATTCGCATCGGGGGTGAGGAGACGATTCATCTGCCGACGTACAAGGTCGCGCATCACGGCGTGGGCTATTGCCCCGAAGAGCGCGGCATTTTCGCCAGCCTCTCGTGCGAGGAGAACTTGCTGCTGCCGCCGTACATCGGCATGAGCGGCAATCGTCGCGAAGACGGCGGGCGCGGCATGTCGCTCGACGAGATCTACGACATGTTTCCCAACCTGAAAGAGCGACGCCACAGTCAGGGCACGCGCCTGTCAGGCGGCGAGCAACAGATGCTGGCGGTCGCGCGCATTCTGCGCACCGGCGCCAATCTGCTGTTGCTCGACGAAATCTCCGAAGGCCTCGCGCCGGTGATCGTGCAGACGTTGGCGCGCATGATTACTACGCTCAAGGCGCGGGGCTACACCATCGTGATGGTGGAACAGAATTTCCGTTTTGCGGCTCCGCTGGCCGATCGCTTCTATGTGATGGAGCACGGCAAGATCGTGGAGCGCTTCGGCGCTCCGGAGCTGGAGACGAAGATGCCGGTGCTGCACGAGTTGTTGGGCGTATGAGGTGAGCTACCCGGCGCGCACGCGTAGCGCGCATGCCGGGCGATGGACCCAGGCGATCAAATCCACGAAGGAGACGAAGATGACGATGCGGATGAAGGCGTTGGCCGTTGCGGCTGCGTTCGGTTTTGCGGCAATGGCCTCGCAGGCCCATGCTGATGGCAACACGGTGAAGATCGGTTTCATCACCGATATGTCGGGCCTGTACACCGACATCGACGGGCAGGGCGGTGCCGAGGCCATCAAGATGGCCATCGCCGACTTCGGCGGCAAGGTGCTCGGCAAGCCGGTGGAACTGGTCACGGCCGATCACCAGAACAAGGCCGACGTCGCCGCCTCGAAGGCGCGCGAATGGTTCGACCGTGGGGGCGTTGACATGCTCATCGGCGGTACCAACTCCGGTACCGGTCTCGCGATGAACAAGGTCTCGGCCGAGAAGAAGAAGGTCTACATCAACGTCGGCGCCGGCTCCGATGCGCTCACCAACGACCAGTGCCAGCCGTACGGCGTGCACTACGCGTACGACACCGTTGCGCTCGCGCGCGGCACGGGCTCGGCCGTGGTGAAGGCGGGCGGCAAGTCGTGGTTCTTCCTGACGGCTGACTACGCGTTCGGTCACGCGCTGGAGAAGTCCACGTCCGACGTGGTGAAGGCCAACGGCGGCACGGTGGTCGGTCAGGTGCGTCACCCGCTGTCCGCTTCGGACTTCTCGTCCTATCTGCTGCAAGCCGCGAACTCCAAGGCGCAGGTGCTCGGTCTTGCGAACGCCGGTGGCGACACCATCAACGCGATCAAGGCGGCGAAGGAATTCGGTATCAAGGGCAAGATGCAGATCGCCGGTCTGCTCGTGTTCATCAACGACATTCACTCGCTCGGTCTGGATAACACCGAAGGCATGTACCTGACCGACAGCTGGTACTGGGACAAGGACGACAAGACCCGCGCCTTCGCCAAGCGTTACTTCGAGAAGATGAAGAAGATGCCGTCGAGCCTGCAAGCCGGTGACTACTCGGCAACGACGACGTATCTGAAGGCCGTACAGGCCGCCGGCACGACGGACGCCGACAAGGTCATGGAACAGCTCCACAAGATCAAGATCGACGACATGTTCAGCAAGGGTTACATCCGCAAGGACGGCACGATGGTCCACGACATGTACCTGATGCAGGTGAAGTCGAAGGCCGAGTCGAAGGCGCCGTGGGACTACTACAAGGTGGTCGCCACGATTCCGGGTGAGAAGGCCTTCACCACGGAAGCTGAATCGACCTGCAAGCTCAAGTAAGCGCAGCAACGTCATCGCGTAGACAACAAGTCACGATGCAACGATAGCGGCGGGACGCCTGTCCCGTCGCGACCTTTCTGCCAGAGAATCGATTTCGATGGAATTACTAGGCATCCCCCTACCGGCGCTGTTGAGCCAACTGCTGCTGGGACTTGTGAACGGCTCGTTCTACGCCATGCTGAGTCTCGGCCTGGCGGTGATTTTCGGCCTGCTCAACGTGATCAACTTCGCGCACGGCGCGTTGTTCATGCTGGGGGCCATGCTCGCCTGGATGGGCGGCAATTATCTCGGCCTCAACTATTGGGTCATGCTGATTCTCGCCCCCGTCGTGGTGGGCATCATCGGCATTGTCATCGAGCGCACCATGCTGCGCTGGATCTACAAGCTCGATCATCTTTACGGCCTGCTGCTGACGTTCGGCATCACGCTCGTGCTCGAAGGGGTGTTCCGTTCGATCTACGGCGTGTCCGGTCAGCCGTTCGACGCCCCTGAAGCCCTGTCCGGCGCGACCAACCTCGGCTTCATGTTCATGCCGAACTATCGGGCCTGGGTGGTCGTCGCGTCGCTCGTGGTGTGTTTCGCGACGTGGTTCATCATCGAGAAGACGAAGATCGGTGCGTACTTGCGCGCGGGCACGGAGAACCCGAAGCTCGTGGAAGCGTTCGGGGTGAACGTGCCGCTGATGATCACGCTCACGTACGGCTTCGGTGTCTCGCTCGCCGCGTTCGCCGGTGTGCTCGCCGCGCCCGTCATCCAGATCTCGCCGCTCATGGGGCAGTCGATGATCATCACCGTGTTTGCGGTGGTCGTGATCGGCGGGATGGGCTCCATCATGGGCTCCATCGTCACGGGTCTGATGCTCGGGGTGATCGAAGGCTTCACCAAGGTGTTCTACCCGGAAGCCTCGGCGACCGTGGTGTTCTTCATCATGGTGATCGTGTTGCTGCTGCGCCCGGCTGGGCTGTTCGGCAAACAAAAGTAAGGGGCGGACAATGCAACAACCGATGCAACAACGCGTGCTGTATTCCCTTTTGCTGCTTGCCCTGATCGTGGCGCCGTTCGCAGGCGCCTATCCGGTCTTCGTCATGAAGGTGCTGTGCTTCGCGCTTTTCGCGTGCGCGTTCAATCTGCTGCTGGGCTTCACGGGGCTGCTGTCGTTCGGTCACGCGGCCTTCTTCGGCAGTGCGGGTTACGTCACCGGCTATGCGATTCGCAATCTCGGCTTCACGCCGGAAGTGGGCATTCTCGCGGGCGTGGTGGCCGGGGCCGTGCTGGGGCTGGTGATCGGCTTGCTGGCGATCCGGCGTCAGGGCATCTACTTCGCGATGATCACGCTCGCACTCGCCCAGATGTTCTACTTCTTCTGTCTGCAAGCGCCGTTCACCGGTGGTGAAGACGGCCTGCAAGGCGTGCCGCGCGGCGCACTGTTCGGCCTGTTGCCGCTCGACTCGGACCTGACGCTCTACTATGTGGTGCTGGCGATCTGTGCGCTGGGTTTCCTGCTCATCATGCGTATCGTGCATTCGCCGTTCGGGCAGGTGCTCAAGGCGATCAAGGAGAACGAGCCACGCGCCATCTCGCTCGGCTACGACGTCGACCGCTTCAAGCTGCTGGCATTCGTGCTCTCGGCGACGCTTGCGGCACTCGCCGGCTCGACCAAGACCGTAGTGCTCGGCTTCGAGACGCTCACCGACGTTCACTGGACGATGTCGGGCATGGTGATTCTGATGACGCTGGTCGGTGGTCTGGGCACGATGCTCGGGCCGGTGGTCGGCGCCGTAGTCATCATCGTGCTGGAGAACAAGCTCGGCGATATCGGCAACTGGCTGGCGACGGCGACCGGCGTGACGTGGTTCCAGACGCTCGGCGAGTCGGTGACGATCGTCATCGGCGCGATCTTCATCATCTGCGTGCTGTCGTTCCGGCGCGGTCTGGTGGGCGAACTGACGGCCCGTAGCCGGTTCTTCAGAGCGATGTCGCAGCACTCATAAATGAGAGGTTGGGCGTCCCGAAAAGAGCGAAATCGGGAAGACGTTTGAGCGGAAATGCACTCCTGTGGGGCGTCCGCTCATCACCCTGGCGCATGAATGTCAGAAAAAACCTAATTCGTAGGGGTAAATGCTGACTTGTGGTGCATTGGGTGCTCCTTTATTCTCTCCCTCAGTTCGCGTCACAGCAGGATATAGGGGCGAGGAACGAGGAGACAACAAGCGCGATAACGCGCACCGCCAAAAAAGAAAGCGCTGTTGGAGAAGACTCCAACAGCGCTTTTTATATTGTGCTTCGCGCGTTCGTGAAGCCTTCGCCTGGCGCCACCCCATGGCCACCACGGTCGCATCGATCACGATGCTGGCGAGCAGCATCCATCCCTGTCCCTTTCATCGCAGCGCCTGCTTCAGGACATCTCCCTTGGTATCCGTCAACGAACTCGCTTCGCGCGTGACTCGTGTCTAGTTTCGTTCCCCCGTTTTCCCGCACAAAACGGGCGTTCGGGCCGGCCTTTACGCCGTGTTGCGAGAATCGCACCGCTTTAGTACGCGCAATGCGGAATAAAAACGCTATGCTCGCCGTTTTCGTCTGGCCGGCCTCGCAGCACGGGGCGGGGTGGTGGTTCGGGGTGTCGTGTATGGGGAATGTATGTTGACGAGTTGGGCGCTGAGCGATTTGCTGATGCTCGCGGGCGGAGCTTTCCTGGCCGGACTGGTCGACGCGGTCGTGGGCGGCGGCGGACTGATTTCCGTGCCGACGCTGTTCGCCGTCTTCCCGAATGCGGCGCCGCCGCTGCTCTTTGGCACCAACAAGATGGCCGGCATCTGGGGCACGGCCTCGGCTGCGCTGCGTTACGCGCGCGGCATTCAGTTGCGCTGGACCATCGTGCTGCCCGCGACGCTCGCCGCCTTCGTCTTCTCGTTCTGCGGCGCATACGCCGTCACGCATGTCCCGGCCGATGTGTTGCGCAAGGTGTTGCCGTTCGTGCTCGTGGCCGTGGCGGTCTACACCCTGCGTAAAAAGGATTTCGGCACCGTTCACGCCCCTGTGAAGGGCGGCACGGGGGTGACCCTCATGGCGATCGCCGTGGGCGGCACCATCGGCTTTTACGACGGTTTCTTCGGCCCTGGCACGGGCAGCTTCCTGGTGTTCCTGTTCGTACGCCTGTTCGGGCAGGACTTCGTGAACGCGTCGGCGTCCTCGAAGATCGTGAACGTGGCGACGAATCTGGCAGCACTCCTGCTGTTCGGCATGAGCGGGCACGTGTGGTGGCAGCTCGGCGCGGCCATGGCGGTCATGAACGTGCTGGGCAGCCAGGTCGGCAGCCGTCTCGCGCTCAAGCACGGCGTGGGCTTCGTGCGGCGCATGTTTCTTGCCGTGCTTGCGGTGCTGATCGTGAAGACCGGTTACGACGCCTTTTTGCGCGGTTGATGTTGCGCTCGCGGGGCGGATGACGGCATGCTCGCTGTGGCGGATGCCACACGTGGGGAAACCGCACTTTACGAACTGGCATCCGTGCCCGTAAGATGGGCGACAATTTACCGACTGAGCGGTCGGTTAATGTGGCGGTGGCGGTATCGGAACGCTGTCGCATCCGTCACATCGGCGACCGCAACGACGTATCAAAAAAACGAATTCGAAATTTTTGTGAGGAGACCCAAATGAAACTGAAGTTGCTGTGTATGGCATCGGCCATGATGCTCGTCGCGGGCGTTGCGAACGCTCAGGTGAAGATTGGCGTGTCGCTGTCGGCGACCGGTCCGGCGGCTTCGCTGGGCATTCCCGAGAAGAACACGATTGCACTGATGCCCAAGACCATCGACGGTCAGTCGGTGCAGTACATCGTGCTCGACGACGCGACCGACACCACGACCGCCGTCAAGAACATGCGCAAGCTGATCAGTGAAGATCACGTCGACGCCGTGCTCGGCTCGACCGTCACGCCGAACTCGCTGGCGATGGTCGACGTTGCTGCCGAGACGAAGACCCCGATGATCTCGATGGCCGCCGGCGCTGCCATCGTCGAGCCGATGGACGAGAAGCGCACGTGGGCCTTCAAGACCCCGCAGAACGACATTCTGATGGCCACGGCGATCGCCGAGCACATGGCCAACAACGGCGTGAAGACCGCCGCGTTCATCGGCTTTGCAGACGCCTACGGCGAAGGCTGGCTCAAGGAATTCCAGAAGGCCGCCGATCTGAAGAAGATCAAGGTCGTGGCAGTCGAGCGCTTCAACCGCGCCGACACGTCGGTGACCGGCCAGACGCTCAAGGTCATGGGCGCGAACCCGGACGCCGTGCTGATCGCCGGTTCGGGCACGCCGGCAGCGCTGCCGCAACGCTCGCTCAAGGAGCGCGGCTACAAGGGCAAGCTGTATCAGACGCACGGTGTGGCGAACAACGACTTCCTGCGCGTTTGCGGTAAGGACTGCGAAGGGACGTTCCTGCCGGCCGGCCCGCTGCTCGTCGTCGAGCAACTGCCGAACGACAATCCGGTGAAGAAGTCGGCGGCTGCTTACAAGGCCGCTTACGAAAAGGCCTATGGCGCCGGTTCGATCTCGACCTTCGGCGGCCACGCCTGGGACGGCGGTCTGCTGCTGCAAAAGACGATTCCGGTCGCACTGAAGAAGGCCAAGCCGGGCACGCCGGAATTCCGCGCTGCGCTGCGCGACGCGCTCGAGAACGTGAAGGACATGCCGGGCACTGCCGGTATCTTCAACATGAGCAAGAACGACCACAATGGTCTGGACCAGCGCTCGCGCGTGATGGTGCAAATCGTCGACGGCAAGTGGAAATTGGCGAACTGATGCGCGTCGGGGCTGCCTATAGCATGCAGGCATGCCCCGCTGTCACATCGAAAATTTCTGCGGTATTAGCGCCCGGTTTGACCAGACGGGCCGAAAGAACGGGCGTTCGCGCCCGTTTTTTTTGAGCGTGGTAGTTTCGCGCATCGCAAAGAGACGGCAGGACATGCGTTTGCGAGCGGCACAAGAGAGGCCGCATTGTCCCAACCTGATCGCCGCAGCCGGGGGGCTGAACGGACGATCCTTTCGAGCGTAAATCCATGACGGGTGAATTCGAACACCGCAACCTATCCCTGGTGTTGCTGCAATCGCGTGAAGCGGTGATGGGCTTATTTCGCCCCTTGCTCAATTGCTACGACATCACGGAACAACAATGGCGTGTCATTCGGGCCGTCAACGATAGCGAATCCGGGGAAATGGAGATCGGGCAGGTCGCACGTGAGTGCTGCATCCTGAGCCCCAGTCTGTCGGGCATGCTCGAACGCATGGAGGCTTCCGGGCTCATCATGCGTCGCCGGGTGGCGGCAGACCAGCGTCGCGTGATGGTGTCGCTGACGCCGTCGAGCCGCGCCCTGTGCAAGAAGCTCGGCCCGCTGGTCGAGGAGCGCTATCGCTATCTGGAAGACAAGGTCGGGCGCGATACGCTCGCCGAAATCTACCGGCTGCTCGACGTGGTGCGCGAAGCGTTGCCGCCGGAAGTGCTGGCCGATGCGCCGTCGCTGCCGACCAAGCCGCGCCGTCGCCGCAAGGCTGCCTGAGTTGTCCTGGGCGCCCGAGGGATCCCGGCAGCCGGCGGGGCTGTAGGGGATCGGTCGGCGCGGGCGGGACTCGGTACGGCAAGAAGTCCGTGAGAAGTCTGTGAAAAGGTACGTGAAGTAACGGGTGGCCGGCGCACGAAGGCGCCTCCCGAGGAGAGCGGGAGGCGTCGGAACGCTCGGACGATTGCGTCATCTCAGTAGTCACCCGGGTTTTACCAATGCATAACGATTTATACAATTCATAATTCGCTGCGCTGCGACACGGGGACCGTGCGAGGTGTATCGAACTGAAGGGGAACGGGGTGGCAGCGCGCTACACCGTGCATCACACCGGCTGTGTCGCCAGCCGGTTCAAGAAGTACTCAAACGAAGTGAGAGGAGCATGGATCTTTCGATTGCAGCCATCCTGGCGCAGGACGGCATCACCACGGGTGCGATTTATGCCTTGCTGGCATTGGCGCTCGTGTTGGTGTTCTCCGTCACCCGCGTCATCTTCATTCCGCAGGGCGAGTTCGTGTCGTATGGCGCGCTCACGCTGGCGGCACTCCAGACCCAGAAGTTTCCGCTGACGAGCTGGCTGCTCCTGGCGATGGGCATCTGCACGTTCATCGTGGAGACGACCAGCCTGCTGCGTCACAGTGAGCGTCGCAAACTGGCGGGTCGCCTTGTGCCGGTGTTTGCGGGCAAATATCTCGTGTTTCCGATTGCCGTGTTCTTCGTGGTCAAGGCGCTCGCGCCGATGACCTTGCCGATGCTCGTGCAGATCGCCGTCACGCTGCTGCTCGTCGTGCCGATGGGACCGATGCTTTACCGTCTGGCGTATCAGCCGCTCGCCGAAGCCAGCACCTTGTTGCTGCTGATCGTCTCGGTCGGCGTGCACTTTGCGCTCACGGGCCTGGGTCTGGTGATGTTCGGTGCTGAGGGTTCGCGCACGCAGGCGTTCTCGGACGCGAGCTTCAACATCGGTTCGGTAATGGTGTCGGGGCAGAGCCTGTGGGTGGTTGGCGTGTCGGTCGTGATGATCCTGGCGCTGTACTTCTACTTCGATCGTTCGCTCTCGGGCAAGGCCTTGCGTGCGACGGCGGTGAACCGTCTGGGCGCGCGTCTGGTCGGTATCGGCACGGTGCAGGCCGGTCGTCTGGCGTTCACGCTGGCGGCGGTGCTCGGGGTGCTGTGCGGCATTCTGATCGCACCGATCACCACCATCTATTACGAATCGGGCTTCCTGATCGGTCTCAAGGGCTTTGTGGGCGCGATCATCGGCGGTCTGGTGAGCTATCCGGTCGCGGCGCTCGGCGCCATTCTCGTGGGCCTGCTGGAGTCGTATTCGTCCTTCTGGGCGAGTGCGTACAAGGAGGTCATCGTCTTCACGCTGATCCTTCCGGTGCTGCTGTGGCTGTCGCTCACGAGCAAGCATGTGGAAGAAGACGAGGAATAAGCCGGGGCGGACCACAGAATGAAAAACAAATACTTCCTGATTTTCCTGGTGCTGCTGGCCGTGTTGCCGGTACTGCCGGCGCCGGTGCGTTTGCCTGAATACTGGGTGACGCTGCTCAACTACATTGGTCTGTACAGCATTGTCGCTATCGGCCTTGTGCTGCTCACCGGCGTGGCCGGCATGACGTCGTTCGGACAGGCGGCGTTCGTCGGTCTGGGCGCTTACGCGACGGCGTATCTGACGACGGCTTACGGCGCTTCGCCGTGGCTGGGTCTGCTCGTCGGCGTGGTGATCACGGCGGGTGCCGCGCTCATCATCGGCGCGATCACGATGCGTCTGTCGGGCCACTTCCTGCCCCTGGGCACGATTGCGTGGGGGCTGGCGCTGTACTACCTGTTCGGCAACCTCGAATTCCTGGGCAAGTACGACGGCCTGAACGACATCCCGACCATCAATCTGTTCGGTCTGGAGTTGGCAAGCGGGCGTCAGATGTACTACCTGATCTGGATCGTGGTCGTGCTGGCGGTGGTGTCGATCAAGAACCTGCTGGATTCGCGTCCCGGCCGTGCCATTCGCGCGCTCAAGGGCGGCGGCGTGATGGCCGAAGCGATGGGCGTGAACACTGCGTGGATGAAGGTCGTTGTCTTCGTCTACGCGGCGGTCCTCGCGGCGATCTCGGGCTGGTTGTACGCGCACTTGCAGCGTGCCGTGAACCCGACGCCGTTCAACCTGAACCACGGCATCGAATATCTGTTCATGGCGGTGGTCGGCGGCGTGTCGCATGTGTGGGGCGCGGTGCTGGGCGCGGCGATCCTGACGGTGCTCAAGGACTACTTGCAGAACATTCTGCCGGTGCTGCTGGGCGCGAACGGCAACTTCGAGACCATCGTTTTCGGCATCTTGCTGGTGTTGCTGCTGCAATATGCGCGCGACGGCGTGTGGCCGTTCTTCGGCAAGATCTTCCCGGCACGTCGTGTCGCGAAGGCGCCGGAGCAGGCGGACGCGCTGGGACATCGCCCGAAACCGGCCGTGGGCGAAGTGGTGCTCAAGCTTGAGAAGGCGCGCAAGGAGTTCGGCGGTCTGGTGGCCGTGAACGACGTGTCGTTCGAAGTGAAGGCGGGCGAGATCGTCGGTCTGATCGGTCCGAACGGCGCCGGCAAGTCGACGACCTTCAACCTCGTGACCGGCGTGTTGCAGGCCACGCGTGGCGAGATCTCGTTCCTGGGTGAGCGTATCGATCGTCTGCCGTCGCGCGAGATCGTGAAGCGCGGTATTGGCCGGACCTTCCAGCACGTGCGTCTGATGCCGCATATGAGCGTACTCGAGAACGTGGCGATCGGTGCGTATCTGCGTGACAAGAACGGGCTGCGTCGCCGTCCGCAGGGCGGTGTGTGGTCCAGCGTGTTGCGACTGGATCGTCACGAAGAAGCCATGCTGTTGCACGAAGCCAAGCTTCAGATCGAACGTGTGGGCCTTGGCGCACACATGTACGACGAAGCGGGCAGTCTGGCGTTGGGTCAGCAGCGTATTCTGGAAATTGCGCGTGCGTTGGCGTGCGATCCGACGTTGCTGCTGCTCGACGAGCCGGCCGCGGGTCTGCGTTACAAAGAGAAGCAGGCGCTGGGCGATCTGCTCAAGAAGCTCAAGGCCGAGGGGATGAGCGTGTTGCTGGTCGAGCACGACATGGACTTCGTGATGAATCTGACCGATCACCTGGTGGTGATGGAGTTCGGCACCAAGATTGCCGAGGGTCTGCCGGAAGACGTGCAGAAGAACCCGGCGGTGCTCGAAGCGTACCTTGGAGGAGTGGAGTGATGGCAGACGCGATTCTTGAGGTCAAGGACCTCGCCGTCGCATACGGCAAAGTCGAGGCGGTGCATGGGGCGCATCTGCGGGTTGGCGCGGGGCAGATCGTCACCGTGATCGGTCCGAACGGTGCGGGCAAGTCGTCGATGCTCAACGCCATCATGGGGGCGTTGCCGCACAATGGTTCGAGCAAGGGGAGCGTGGCCTATCTTGGTCAGGAGATGTCGGCGCTGACCATCGAGGCGCGCGTCTCGCGTGGCATGTGTCTGGTGCCGGAGAAGCGCGAGCTGTTCTCCACGATGACTGTCGAGGACAACCTGCTGCTGGGGGCTTATCGTCGCAAGAAGGCAGGGGAGAAGAACTTCCTGGACCAGATGGACGTGGTCTACGAGCTTTTCCCGCGGCTCAAGGAGCGGCGGGTGCAGCAGGCCGGCACGCTGTCGGGCGGTGAGCGTCAGATGCTCGCCGTGGGCCGGGCGTTGATGGCCAAGCCGCAATTGCTGATGCTCGACGAACCGAGTCTGGGACTGGCACCGCTGATCGTGAAGGAAATCTTCCACATCATCAACGATTTGCGTAAGACCGGCGTGGCGACGCTCCTGATCGAGCAGAACGCCCGTGCGGCCTTGCAGGTCGCCGACTATGCCTACGTCATCGAGACGGGCGAACTGGCGCTGGAAGGTCCTGCACAGGAGCTGGCAACCAACCCGAAGGTCATCGAGACTTACCTGGGGTTGGCCAAGAAGGCAGCCTGACGGTTTGGCCGATTTGGCTTCGCCTGGAAGCGATGAAGAAGCTCGCCGTTTCGGCGGGCTTTTTCTTTTCCGACCCTCTCGATGGTTAGCGAACGGTCGTTCGCGTCGGGTATCCGTCCCCAATTATTTTGGGCGGATCGGGAAAGTTATCCCGATTGTGTGCTAGGTCACTTATTCACAGTTGCTTGTGGATATGTGTGGGTAACTCAAATCCATGGCGCACTGCCGCAATAAGGGGTTGCGGGATTTTTTCGAAAATCGAGTGAAATTGACGTGCAGGGTTATCCACAGAAAAGCAAATTCCTGAAAACGGATTTCGTGCGGTGGAGTTGGGATGTGGATAACGCGGTGCGTCTAGGGACGGGGCGTTCTGTGGTGGGGCTTGCTTTGGAGTTTGCGTTGGTGGGTTTTGTTTCTTTGCTTCTGGTGTTTCACGTGGAACCACGTCCTGCTATCACGGTGTCGTTCTCTCATCCATCCGGGCAGTGGGGATCGGCAGCACCCTGACTACGCTCCAACTTTAAAGTCGCTCCGTCAGGGTGCCGCCGATCCCCCTGATCGGATTTCCGGGGAGTGCGGCTGTGGGATTTCCGAATGTGATCTGGTGGCGTCTTGCTGCTACTGGACGAGCTGCCGTTCGTGCGTCTTTCCGGTTTAAACCACATGCCGGTATCGCGGTGTCGTTCTCTCATCCATCCGGGCCGTGGGGATCGGTGGTGCCCTGACGGAGCGACTTTAAAGTTGGAGCGCAGTCAGGGTACCGCCGATCCCCACCAATCAGATTTCCAGGGAATGCGCCCTCGCTATTTCTGGACGTGATCCGGTTTCGTGACTGGCTGTACCGGGGTGCCGTTCATACTTCGTCGTTCCCGCTTGAACCACATCCCGCTATTGCGGCGCCATTCTCCCATTCGCCCGGGCAGTGGAGATTGGGGATGCCCCGACTGCGCTCCAACTTTAAAGTCGCTCCGTCAGGGCATCCCCAATCCCCACCACTCAAATCTCCGGGGTGAGTTGCCTGGCAACTCGGCGAGCTTCAACCTTCTTGTGAGCGTCATTTCCCGGTAGTGCGCAAACGTTCATCGAAAAGGGAGGGGGCTGACGTCCACGGTTTCCAAATCTGCATGTCACCCAGTGATGACTGGAAGCGCCGGAACTACATCTTCACGTTCGACGCTTGAACTGTCTGGACTTGTGTTTCACGTGAAACAGGGTTGGGTGGCTCACGCGCTGAGACAGAACTGCGGATTCACAAAGGGCCATGCGTTAGAGCGATCAATGCCTGGTCCAAGGGGGCAACGGGGTGTTCTCCAGGTTTTACATCGGGTGATCGTTGAACTCATGTTTCACGTGGAACGGTGCATCGCAGAACAAACGTGTGCGTCGAGTGATTTCTTACCGTATCGACGATCAGGACGGATTGGCTGCGCAGGCGGGGCGAGTGTCACGTAAGCCCACGGTTCACGTGTAACGCGCCCGGCCGATCCTTCTTGAACCAAGTTGCCCGGTACCGGCTCATGCGGATCCGCCGATGCTGATGCGACCGTATCGTTGAACTTACTTAAGGCGCTGGCGAGCCCCGGTCGGCGTAGTCCAGGACGTAAAGAGGATACCGGCGATGAGCCACCGTGTTATCGAGGTGCAGTCGGATCATCATCGATTACTGTGGTCGCCTGAGGGGTTATTTGCTTCGAACACAAGCCACCCCGTAAGCGCCACCCTCTCCTAATGCATCTTCAGGTCAAAGCTCGCATGGGCGGCTTGAGTATGAGAGGGGGCTAGTGGACGTCGATACGTTCGTACTTACGGCAGGGAGGCAAGGGGGGCGCCCGAGTCGACAGCGAGTGGGAAGTGGGGACGGAAGTCTAACGAATCCTCCGATTAGAGATGGGAGACCTGCGCTCAAACGGCGCCGAATGTCGAGCAATGCGCGGCAGTCATCCGGCTCGATCGATTTGATGCGAGGTTAGCAAATTGGCGTTTGCGGGCGGCAGACGTTTCACGTGGAACATGAACACAAGCGTCGCGTCGGTTGTGCCCGGACGGGAGCTTGGCGGAGATTGCCGGTGCCCTGACGGAGTGACTTTAAGTTGGAACGCAGTCGGGGCACCGGCGATCTTCGC
>NZ_CABPRV010000002.1 GCF_902459735.1 Pandoraea capi | reverse complement strand
CGCTTCTTCATGTCCAATCTCCTGACGACGTGATTGGACTCTAAATCGCCGCGCTACTCAAATCGGGGGAGACGTCGCCTGCAGTAGCAACCGCGCTACCACCTAAAGCGATGTCTTTAAGAGCGCCAATGGCCGCTGCATTTTGTGAAAGAGCAGTGAGAATCCAACAGGAGGTCATAAGCGTATCCCGAGGCGTGGTCGTTCCCGGAGGGGTCTTTGGCTGCGACAGCACAGTCAGTCGTGACAGCAATATTAGGCAATCGCCTAATATTACGCTGTACGAATCAACAGATTGACTCAAACGAAAAAACCCGCACAGCCAATGACTGTGCGGGTTCTGTTCTGGTCGGGGCGAGAGGATTTGAACCTCCGACCACCTGCACCCCATGCAGGTACGCTACCAGGCTGCGCTACGCCCCGTGAGAGATGCGCCGTTGAGATGCATCGCTCGAAAGAACGCGATTATAGCAGAGCTTTTTGCGGGAAAGATAGGGGGCGTGCGCGTTGGACGCATCTTTTTTTGCCTGCGCTTCGCTCGCACGCATCAACTCATTGAATCGCTTCCTTTTTTCGCGTTTCGTAACGTCCTGTGTTTCTTCCGCTGGTCGCCGCTCGACTGCTCGACTTCCCCATGATGGTTATCCCGAATGTCGGATTCGGAAGGCCTCACGATAATGGAAATCTGCCTATATCCATTGCCCATGAGGCTCGGAGACAAGCGATGCCGCACACCCAGGGATTCGGCGACGCACGTGACCTGCTGCTCGCGCAGCGCGCCCATTACGATGTGGCGTACCGTGATTTTCGCTGGCCAGTCCTCACTCACTTCAACTGGGCACTCGATTTCTTCGATCCCCAGGCAGAAGGCAACGACACCCCGGCACTCTGGGTCGTCGAGGAAGACGGACGCGAAACGCGTCTCTCCTTCGCCGACATGTCGGCTCGCTCCAATCGCGTCGCCAACTTCCTGCGCGATCACGGTGTTGCCCGCGGCGATCGCGTGCTGCTCATGCTGCCCAATCAGGTCGAACTGTGGGACCTCATGCTCGCCTGCATGAAGCTCGGCGCCGTCATGATTCCCGCGACAACCCTGCTCGCCGCCAACGACCTCACGGATCGGCTCGAACGGGGCCGCGTGCGCCATGTCGTCACCACGTCGCGAGATGCTATCAAGTTCGCGAATCTGCCCGGCGACTATCAACGTATCGCCGTCGGCGATCACCCGCCCGACGGCTGGACGTCGCTCGCCCCCGCCTACGACGCCCCGGAACACTTCTCGCCCGAAGGCATCACGCTCGCGACCGATCCGCTGCTGCTGTACTTCACGTCCGGCACGACCTCGCGTCCCAAGCTCGTGCTCCATACGCATCAGAGCTATCCCGTCGGTCACCTCGCCACCATGTACTGGATCGGACTCCAGCCGGGCGACGTCCACTGGAACATCAGCTCGCCTGGCTGGGCGAAACACGCATGGAGCTGCTTCTTTGCGCCATGGAATGCCGGCGCCACCATCTTCATCTACAACTTTTCCCGCTTCGACGCGCGTGCCGCCCTCGAGACCGCCGCCCGCTGCGGCGTGACCACGCTGTGTGCGCCGCCTACCGTCTGGCGCATGATGATTCAGGAGGATCTGACCCGTCACCCGGTGAAATTCCGCGAGTTGATCGGCGCAGGCGAACCGCTCAATCCCGAAGTGATCGATCAGGTAAGGCGCGCGTGGAACATCACCATTCGTGACGGCTACGGGCAAACGGAAACGTGCTGTCAGATCGGCAATTCGCCGGGGCAGGTCGTCAAGGCCGGTGCGATGGGACGACCCATGCCCGGGTATCGCGTAGTGCTGCTCGATCCGGATGGCAATGAGGCCGACGAAGGCGAGGTCGCGCTGGTGCTCTCACCGCGTCCAACTGGCCTGATGCAAGGCTACGAAGATGACCCCGAGAAGACCGCCGACGCCATGCGAGACGGCTATTACCACACCGGCGACGTCGCCATGCGCGATGACCGGGGGTATTTCACCTACGTCGGTCGCGCGGACGATGTCTTCAAAGCGTCCGACTACCGCATTAGTCCGTTCGAGCTGGAGAGCGAAATCATCAAACATCCGGCTGTGGCCGAAGCCGGTGTGGTACCAAGCCCGGACCCCGTCCGGCTGGCCGTGCCGAAGGCCTTCGTGACACTGCGCTCCGGGTTTCAGGCGGACGATAAACTCGCGCTCGACATTCTCCGTTTCTGCCGCGATCAACTCGCGCCGTACAAGCGCATTCGCCGCATCGAATTCTGCGATTTGCCGAAGACGATCTCCGGCAAGATCCGGCGCGTGGAGTTGCGTCGCACGGAGGAGGGGCGCAGTCTCGAACTGCGCCGCGATATGGAGTTCTGGGACGTCGATTTCGCCGACTTGAAGTGAGCTGCGGCGACGCGATTCGCCTGTTCAGGGATTGGGCTCGCCGTAAGACCTTGCGGCGCGAAAGGGCATATGGTCGTACGGGCGAAAGTGCATGAACGCGGCCACATGAAGGCATCCGCATGGGCGCATCACACATCGCTCCGGATTGCTGCCCCCGTCAGCGAGGTCGCCGAAGATGCTCAACGCATGTGCTGAATCACCAGTTCAGCACCGAGCATGGCGAGGCCGACGAAGAAGCATCGACGGAACACCGGTGCGCTTACGCGGTTTCGCACCCACTGCCCGAAAAACATGCCGCCAAGTGCCGGGGCCAGCGCCAGCAGCGATACCCCGATGGCATGACCATGGAAGATGCCGTCGCGCGCCAGCCCGGCCGCCAGCGCGATGGTCGAGACGGTGAAGGACAGCCCCAGCGCCTGTACGAGATCGTCCTTGTCGAGATCGAGCGCCTGAAGGAACGGCACGGCCGGGATCACGAACACGCCGGTCGCCGCCGTCACCAATCCGGTGACCACGCCAATACCGCCGCCGAGCGCACTCACGCGCGAACCGGACCACGCTTTCGGGACTTGCAGACGCACCGCCGCCAGCCCGAGCGCTGCATAAGCCAGCAACGCGACGCCCAACGCCATGCCCGCCAGATTGCCGCCGTTGGCGAGCCAGCCACCGCCCGCCCATGTACCGATGCAGATGCCGACCAGCATCGGCCACAGGCGTTTCGCCAGTGCGGCAAAGCGGGGGCCCGCCAACAGTTGCCAGACGTTGGTGACCAGCGACGGCACGATGAGCAGGGCAGCCGCCTCGGCGGTCGGCATCGCGAGACCGAGCAGACCGACGGCCACCGTCGGCAAGCCCAGCCCGATGACACCTTTGACGAATCCGGCAAGCAGGAAGGTTACGACGCCCAGGGCGAGCAGGGGCAGGAGATCGGTGAGGTATTGAGTATTCATCATGACGCCAGTATCGAGGCGCGCCGGTGCGCCGCCAATGCGGCATTCACGCAGGCGGACTCAGGCAGATACTGAGGCTCGACGTCAGCCCTCAAGGGCCTTCCGGGGACTCGACGTTGCGCTTTGTTGAGGCCGAGGTTGAAGCCAATATCGGGACGGATCGTCAACCCGTCACCGATGTCGGCATGGTCCGGACGTCCCGAAAAGCGGACCCGAGGTGGCGTCCGACGCGGTTTGGCGTTTTCAGTTATGCTCAGGCCAAATTCGCGCCGTGCCGCGCATCGTGCGCGTCCTCCGGAGTCCACATTCCGGGGGGCGTGCCGCTGCCGTCGGCACCCCGTAGACCTCCGTATGCCGCTCGTCGCCGACGCCCACACCGATCGTGACTCTCATCACTCGTCACGATGGTCTCGCCGGCGACCGCCATGCCAAAGCACTGCGCTTGTCCAGAGGGATGGAAGTTGGAAAACCAGAATCGTCAAAACGAACACACCGCTCACGCCGGCCAATCTGACGCTCACGCGTTGCTCGATCAGCGCCTCGCGCTTCTCATGCAACCGGCGCATCGCGACCTGCTCGGTCAGGGCCTGTCGGGCATCGAACGGGAAACGCTGCGCGTCGAAGACAACGGCGCACTCGCTCTGACGCCGCATCCGCGTGCGCTGGGCTCCGCCCTGACCAACGAAGAAATCACGACCGATTACTCGGAAGCGCTGCTCGAATTCATTACGCCGCCGCAACGCGACGCCGCCGATGTCATCGCCCGTCTCGACGAAATCCATCAGTTCGCCTATCGCAAACTCGGCGCAGAACTGCTGTGGAGCGATTCGATGCCGCCCGCGCTGCCGCCCGAAGCGGTCATTCCCATTGCCGATTACGGCACGTCGCATATCGGCATGCTCAAGCATGTCTATCGCCGGGGACTGGCGCTGCGCTATGGCAAACCGATGCAATGCATCGCCGGCATTCACTACAACTTCTCGCTCGCCGAGCCGGTGTGGGAGTTGCTGCGCGAAGCGGAAGGGGCGAAGGCGTCCGCACGCGACTATCAGTCGGCGCGTTACGTCGCGCTGATCCGCAATTTCCGCCGTTATAGCTGGCTGCTGATGTATCTGTTCGGGGCCTCGCCGGTGCTGCACGCCGAGTTCCTGCGCGGACGTAATCATGGCCTCGATGCCTATGACGAGGGCACGCTCGGCCTGCCGTACGCTACGAGTCTGCGCATGAGCGATCTGGGCTACCAGAACAGCGCGCAATCGGAAGTCTCGCCTTGCTATGACTGCCTGCCGAGCTATATCGATGCGCTCACGCAAGCGGTCAGCCAGCCGCATCCGGCTTACGAGGCACTCGGGACGAAGCGCGACGGCGAGTGGATTCAACTCTCGACGAACCTGCTGCAAATCGAAAACGAGTTCTATGCGACGATCCGCCCGAAGCGCGTGACGTACAGCGGCGAGCGTCCGGTGCAGGCGCTGGCGCGTCGCGGTGTTCAGTACGTCGAAGTGCGCTGCATCGACATCGATCCGTTCCAGCCGGTGGGTATCGACGTCGACACGGCGCGATTCATCGACGCCTTCCTGCTGTTCTGCGCGCTGGAAAACAGCCCGTCGTGCTCGAACGCCGAGAACATGGAAAACCGCGACAACTTCGCGCATGTCGTGAAAGAAGGTCGCAAGCCGGGGCTGGTGCTGCATCGCGGCGGCGAAGCGATCACGCTGTTCGACTGGGCCGAGGAACTGCTCGATCGTATCGATCGCACGGCAGCAGCGTTCGACGCACAACGTGGCGGCGCGCACTACGCACACTCGATGGCGCTGCAACGTGCCAAGGTGCAGGATGTATCGCTCACGCCATCTGCCCGTGTGATGGCGGCGCTCGAACCGCTGCGAGGGACGCAGGGCGGTGCGTTTCAGGCGTTCTCGCTGGCGCAGAGCAAGCGTCACGCACAAACGCTGCGGGGCATGCCCCTCGATCCGGCCGTGGTCGATCACTTCGAGACGCTCGCGCGCAAGTCGCTCGACGCACAGGCCGAACTCGAACGCACGCAGGTCGGTGACTTCGATGCCTTCGTGGCGGCCTACCGGGCAGGCACGCTGGGCACGGTGACTGTCTGAACTGGCTGACGATTACGCCGGGCGGATGCGCCCGGCGAAACCTGAGAAAAGCGCCTTGCGAGGCGCTTTTTTCTTATCCGAGAACGCCTAACTGCCAGCCGAAAAACACAGCCAGTCCCGCGCCGATGGTGAGCAGTTGATGCCGCGTGGCCGTGCACACGGCAATCGCCACGAGTGCCGCCACGAGTTGCGGATTGCGCCACGTCAGTTCGAGACCGTTGCCATGCGGCGCGAGCGTCATCGGCACGATGATCGCGGTCAGTACGGTGACGGGGACGAACGACAACGCCTCACGCAGCCATTCCGGAAATCGCACGCGATCGCCAAGCACGAAGATGCTGGCTTTGACCGCGAACGTCACGGCTGCCATCCCGAGAATTGCCAGCACGTAGTTCATTGCGTGGCTCCTGCGGAAACTTCCTCTGCGCGTATGCCGGAATGGTCGTCCGACGCGTTGCGCTCAACCGGTTCGCTCGTCTTCGGGCCGGACGTCGGGCGCGCACCGTCACGGCGTCTGGCATGCAGCGCCAGCATGCCCGCGGCGATGCCCAGCGTGACTGCGACCAGCAGGCCCAGCTTGTAGGGCAGTCCCTGACACATATACGCTGCCGTGCCCGCGACGACGGTTGCGACGGCCCACGGCATACGCGCCATCTGCGGCACGATGATCGCAATGAACGTGGCCACCATCGCGAAATCCAGTCCCAGCGTTTGCAGGCGAGGGAAGGCGGCGCCAAACAGCAGGCCGACGAGCGTCCACAACTGCCAGTTCACGTACATCGAAAGGCCGGAACCGAGGAAGTACCAGTGTCCCATCGGGTCATCGGGGTGGCGATGGAAGTGGCTGCTGGTGACGGCAAAGGTCTCGTCCGTCAGCAAGAAGCCCATCAGTGCACGCCAGCGCAGACTCAGATGCTTGACGTGAGGCAGCAGATTGGCGGCGTACAGCATGTGACGCAGATTGACGATCAGCGTCGTTGCCCAGAGCACGGCGTAGCCGACGCCCGTCGCAAAGAGACCGGCAGCGATGAACTGGCTGGAGCCGGCGAATACGGAAAGCGACATCAGTTGGCCATGCCACAGCGCGAGTGGTGTGGTGGCGACGAGCGCCCCGAAGATCAGGCCGAACGGGGCCGCGCCGACGATCATCGGCAAGGTGTCGCGGGCGCCTGCGGCAAAGCTTGCCGTGCGGGACAGAACCGGCATGGTGAGACGTTCCTGGGTTTGGGCTTGAGTGGATTGGCGCGAATCTGAGCAAAATCCTGGCGAATTGCATGTCGCACCCCGAGCATAGCGGTAACGTGCGGGGCAGGCTTGTACGTTCTTGCGCTCGGTGCTGTATGAGGGAGGGGAATGCAAAACGGCCACCTCACAGGTGGCCGCTTCACGAAAATCCCGGTGTTGACGAGGCGCTGCGTCGCGATGGACGGGCGTCTCGTCGGTAGCTCAAGGATGCTTGAACATATCGAGGATACGCGCCTTTTCGCTGGCGTCGGTACCGCCGGGTGAGGGCGGTTGCGCCGCAGCGGGCGGCGGGGCGGCCGGCGACGGCGCGTTGCTGCCGAAGAACGGCAACGAGAAGCCGCCGCTGTTGTCGTCGATGCCGATGCTGGCGACGAAACCGTTGCCGGGCAGCTTGTCCGACTCGTACAGCTCGCCGTTCACTACGCTGACGCCTTCAGGCATCGGCATTTGCTGCTGCGGCACGCCGTTGAGTGCCACGCCCATGTACTTGATCCACACCGGCAGCGCCAGTTGCGCACCGAACTCGCGGCTGCCCAGCGTCTTCGGCTGATCGAAGCCCAGCCATGCGACGGCGACGAGCGATCGCTGATAGCCGGCGAACCAGCCGTCCACGGCGTCGTTGGTCGTCCCCGTCTTGCCGCCGATGTCGGTGCGCTTGAGCACGTTCGTGCCCGAGCCGGTGCCGCGTTGCGCCACCGTTTGCAGCAGGCTGTTCATGATGTACGCGTTCGGCGCGGAGATCGCGCGGGCGGCGTTGACGCCGGCGACGACCGGCGTCGCCTTGTTCAGCACGTTGCCGCGCGCATCGCGAATCTCGCTGATGAGGTACGGCGCTACGCGGTAGCCGCCGTTCGCGAACACGGCATACGCGCCCGCCAGTTGCAGCGGCGTGGTCTGGCCAGCGCCCAGCGCCATCGGCAGGTACGGCGGCAACTTGTCGGCGTCGAAGCCGAAGCGCGTGGCGTAGTCCTGGGTGTACTGCGTGCCGGCGAATTGCAGCAAACGAATCGCCACCAGGTTCTTCGAGCGTTGCAGACCTTCGCGCACGGTCATCGGGCCGCTGAAAGCATCGTCGTCATGCGGATCCCACGCCTGACCGCCCGTTTGTGCCGGAGGCAGGTTCAGCGGGCCGTCCATCACCATCGTGGCCGGGCTCACACCCTTTTCGATCGCCGCCGAGTAGACCACCGGCTTGAAGGTCGACCCCGGCTGACGCCATGCCTGCGTCGCCCGGTTGAACTTGCTCTGGTTGAAGTCGAAGCCGCCGATCAGCGCGCGGATCGCGCCGTCGTCCGGTGCCAGCGAGACGAGGGAGCCTTGCACTTCCGGCAACTGCGAGATACGCCACTTGCCGCGCGCATCCTTCATCACGCGAATGATCGAGCCCGGACGGATGCGAACCTTATCGCTGGCCTTGGGCGACAGTGCCGGGGCGGCGAAGCCGATGCCATCGCCGTTGATCACGGCGGCGTCGCCCGACAGCGGCACGGCGGTGACTTGCGACGTGCTCGCCGCCACGACCACGGCCGCGACCAGATCGCCGTTGTCGGGGTGTTCGAGCAGCGTGTCTTCGATCAGTTGCTGACGATCGGGCATTGCTGCCGGCAGTTCGACGAAACCCTCCGGGCCTCGATAGGCATGGCGGCGCTCGTAATCGAGCACGCCCGCGCGTACCGCTTCATAGGCCGCCTGCTGCTTCTTCGAGTCGAGCGTCGTGATGACGGTCAGACCGCGCGTGTAGGCGTCGTCCTTGTACTCGTCGTACACCGCCTGACGCACCATCTCGGCCACGTACTCCGCATGCACGTTGTACTCGTTGCCGGACGTGCGCGTGCGAATCGGCTCATGCAGGGCGTCTTCGTACTGATTGCGGGAGATGTAGCCCAGATCGAGCATGCGCTTGAGAATGTATTCCTGACGAATCTTCGCGCGCTTGGGGTTGACGATCGGGTTGTAGGCGGACGGCGCCTTGGGCAGACCCGCGAGCATCGCAGCTTCGCCCAGCGAGATGTCCTTGAGGTCCTTGCCGAAATAGATGCGCGCTGCGCTGGCAAAACCGTAGGCACGTTGCCCCAGATAGATCTGGTTCATGTACAGCTCGAGAATCTTGTCCTTCGACAGCGCGGACTCGATCTTGTACGCGAGCAGCATTTCGTAAATCTTGCGGGTGGCCGTCTTCTCACGCGAGAGGAAGAAGTTGCGCGCAACCTGCATCGTGATGGTGCTGGCGCCCTGCGCGGCGCCGCCGTGCAATACGTCGGATACGCCGGCGCGCAGAATACCGATAAAATCCACGCCGCCGTGATCGTAGAAACGGTAATCCTCGATGGCGAGGACCGCCTTTTTCATCACGTCGGGAATCTGGTCGATGGTCACCAGACTGCGGCGTTCTTCACCGAATTCGCCGATCAACACGTTGTCGGCGGTGTAGACGCGCAACGGCACCTTGGGGCGATAGTCGGTGATCACATCGAGCGGCGGCAGATTCGGTCGCATGACGATCAGCGCATAGCCGACGATCAGGGCCGCAACGACGGCCAGCCCGGCCAGCGTGGCGAGGATGACGGCAATCGTGCCGAATCCGCGCTGGCGTCGCAGACCGTGGAGGGAAGGCGTGGCGGCGTGCGGCGACGGCGCCTGCTGCTTGGTGACGGGGGACTTACGGTGCGCGTGATGCGGCGCACGAGGCGGCAAACAATGCTTCAAGGACATACCCAACGAAAAATGCAGGATGGGAACAGGCCGGCCGGCCTAGCGCTGCGTGGATCCCCGCCGCGCGGCGAAATCGGTGCAGTATGCCACGCCCGGGGCATCACCCTCCAAAAAAATGGGAGGGGCGAGGTCGCAACGAGGGCGGCGAACCGCGACGGGTTAGAGCGACGCGAGCGTCCGGCGTTCGCAGAACCCCCGGTGATCGCGTACGCAATACCCATCGATGACAGCGTAACGGTGTCGCGAACGTTCAGCGACGAGCTTCGGTCGCCATGCGCAGCGCCAGTGCGCCGAGCACGCCCCCCATGAGATAGCGCTGGATGCGCAGCCACGCGGGGCGTAGACCGAGGAATCGGGAGATGGCGCCGGCAGACAGCGCGATCGAAGCGTTCACCGCCACGCTCGCCACGATCTGCGTGACGCCGAGCGCCAGCGATTGCGTAAGCACACTGCCATGCTCGGGGTGCACGAACTGGGGCAGCAGCGCGAGATAGAGCATCGCAATTTTCGGATTGAGCACAGACGTCAGCAGGCCCATCGTGAAAAGGCGGCGATTGCTGTCTTTGGGCAGCGTACGGACCTCGAACGGCGAGCGGCCGCCCGGCTTGAGCGCCTGCCACGACAGCCAGAGCAGGTAGAGCGCACCGCCGATACGCAGTGCGTCATAAGCAAACGGTATGGCAAAGAGCAGGGCCGTGATACCGAACGCCGCGCACAACATGTAGAAGACGAAACCGAGCGCTACGCCCCCCAGCGAAACCAGACCGGCCGCGGGGCCCTGGCATAGCGAGCGCGAGATGAGATACATCATGTTCGGTCCCGGCGTCAGGGCCATGCCGATGGCGACCAGGGCGAAGGCCAGCCAGGTGGAGATATCAGGCATTGGAGTGGCGTCCCGAACGCTCGATGCGTTCGAGTCTCTTGTTAAGGGCAGGCTGCAAGATACCACGCTGACTGCGGACTCGCCGGTTCAGTGAGACCGAGCTGTCACAGCGTGCGAATTCAGCCCAGCCGTTTGAGAAAAACCGTCATCTCCTTCTCGGCTTGCCGGTCGCCGTGGGCCTGTGCTGCGGTAATGCCTTGGGTCCACGCATCGCGCGCGCCTTCGATATCGCCGGCACCCTGACGCGCCTTGCCGAGCAACTTCCACGCCGCGGTATAGGTGGGATCGAACGCCACGCACTGCGTCAGATGCTCAGCGGCGATCGCATAGTCTTGCGCGTCGAGATACGCCTTGCCCAAACCAAAACGCAGCAGCGCATTGTCTTTGCCGGCGGCCAACAGTTTCTCAAGTCCTTCGATCATGATTTTAATATATTGAATATATATATAAAAAACGTAATAAGATCTCGCAGGCTCCCCCAAGTCACCCGCAGCATTGCGCGGTCCTTCAGTGCCGATTTTTCGGCGCACCCCGGGACTTTCGTTTCGGTCCGCAACACGTCGCCATCCGTACATCCCGGAGGCGAATCTGTTGATATCAATCAATCCAGCGCGCACCGACATCTTGGCCTGAAGGCACGTAAACCCGCAGGATGCTCAAGTCTGGCGTGCGAAACGCCGATGTGACAAGTATGACCGGCCCGTCAGAGGCCGGACAGGGGTGAGATACCCATTACGTAAGACGGAGACGACAGCATGTTTCGAAGCTTTTCGATCAAGGCGCGCCTTGGCATCACCATGGCGCTGTTGGCTGTTTTATTGATTCTGCTGGGCGTATTGGGCATTGCCGGCATGACACGCACCGGCGATGCGCTGCGCGAGACGTACGCCAATCATCTGGCCGCCACGGTGGCGCTCGGCAAGGACAACGCCACGCTCGCACGCACTCGCGCCATTCTTGATCGGGTGGTCCTCCATCCCGAATCGCCGGATGCCGACAAGGTCGCCGCGCGTGCGCGCAGCATGATCAAGGAGGCGAATGCGGCATGGGTGGCGTATCAGGCCCTGCCGCATGGTGCCGAGGAACAGCGTCTGGCAGACGAGGTTGCCACGCGCCGCGCCGCGTTCTTCGATCAGGGCATGGATCCGATGCTCGCCGCCATCGACGCCCGCGACCGCACCGCGATGGACGAGCTCACCATGAACGTCCTGCCTAAACAGTACGCCACGCTCACGAGCGCGAGCGACGCGCTGGCCGCGTACAAAATGAAGCTGGGGCACGACACCTATGAGGCGTCGATGACCGAGCTCATGGCGTTTCGCTGGCTGAGCATCGGGGCGACGGTATTGGGCGTGCTCATGGCCATCGCCTGCTATTTCTCGTTGCGCGGCGCGATCATGCGTCCGCTGAACGAAGCGCTGACGCATTTCGAGCACATCTCCGCCGGCCAGCTCGACAACCCGGTGCAAGTGCGCGGCAAGGACGAGATGTCGATGCTCATGCGCGGGCTGGAGACGATGCAATCCCGGTTGGCCGGCACGATTCGCGGCGTGCGTCATAGCTGCGACGCGATGGCGACAGCCACCGCAGAAATTTCGGCGGGCAATACCGACTTGTCGGCGCGTACCGAACAGCAGGCAGCGTCGCTGGAGGAGACGGCGTCGTCGATGGAGCAGTTGACGGCCACCGTCAAGCAGAATGCGGACAACGCGCGGCAGGCCAGCCAGTTGGCCGTGAACGCGTCGGACATCGCCGCGCGCGGCGGTCAGGTCGTGGCGCGCGTGGTCGACACGATGCAGGGCATTTCGGCGAGTTCGTCGCAGGTGGTGGACATCATTGCGGTCATCGACGGCATTGCGTTCCAGACCAACATCCTGGCGCTCAACGCGGCCGTGGAAGCGGCCCGCGCCGGCGAGCAGGGACGCGGCTTCGCCGTGGTGGCAGGCGAGGTGCGCACGCTGGCGCAGCGCAGCGCGACGGCCGCGCGGGAAATCAAGGGGCTGATCGAGGCGTCGGCGCAGAAGGTGGCCGACGGCTCGTCGCTGGTCACGGAAGCGGGCCGCACGATGGACGAGATTCTTCAGGCGGTGCAGCGCGTGACCGACATCATGGGCGAGATTTCGGCGGCGTCCGACGAGCAGAGCGGCGGGATCGAGCAGGTGAATCAGGCCGTCACGCAGATGGACACCGTCACGCAGCAGAACGCGGCACTGGTGGAGCAGGCCGCGGCGGCCGCGGCGTCGCTGGAGGATCAGACGAATGCCCTTCGCGAGGAAATGGCGCGTTTCCGGCTGGGAGACGAGGGCACGGTGGCGGGCGGCGCGCGCCGTCCGTCCTTGCACTCGGTGGTTGGCACGACATTGTCGCTGGCTGCCTGAGTCGTCTCGCAGTGAGACGCTGGAAGCGCACCTTCGGGATGGCCTGCGTTGTTGGCAAAGCGCATTGCGATGGTATCCCCGGGAAGGCATCGGATGGGCGTGTTCATGGCGGTGGCGCGCCGAACCGGGTAACATTGCCCATCTTTTGCTCAGTTGAGGATGTCGAAGTATGAAGCGAGTGGCGCTGATGGCGACGATGGCAGTGCTGACCGGCGTAATGGCTGGTTTGGCCGGTTGCGGCCCGATCAATCAGATGAGCCGGCCCGACCCGGCAACGGGGCGACTGCTCGACCAAGGCACCAGTGCAGACCGTTTCATGGTGCTCAACTGCATCTATCACGGCTGGAGCGAGTTGTCGCCGAACGTCGACTCGACGTCGTATGCGCGTGACGGCTGGGATCGCGTGCGCGTATATGCCGGTCCCGACAAAGCCGGGCAGGCCACGTACAACCCGTATGTCGACATCGCGCAGGGCGGCTTCGGCGCACGTATCCAGTATTTCGAAACGCCCGGCAGCAACCTCTCGCGCGACTATGAGAAGACGGTCAAGCGCTGCCTTGTGCCTTACTCAGGAAGTAACGACTGATCGTCGTTTTGGTAATCCCCGGCGAACGTTCGCCATCTGAAAGAATGAGAAGCCCCGGCATGGTTGTGCCGGGGCTTCGTCGTTTCTGCGGCATGCCCGTCACCGTCGTCGATGACAGGCTCGCCGCATAGTGATTTGTCTTTAGAAATAAAAATAATGACATTCAAGATTCATATATTGATTTTCCATATGAGCATGACTGATCCTGGAAAAAGTGCGCTCTGAGGCGTAACAGAAATACGCGGGAAGCTCGCGCGATGACGGCGTGTTCGCGGGCCAATCGGGGGCAGGTGAGGTGAAATCGGGGTCGGATGCGCGCATGATCGCAGCGAGGTGTGCGGCGTTTTTGGCGGTCGGCGGCGCAGGAATGCGACCCATGCGGCGGACACCCCGCAAGTCCCCGTGTGACGGCTTTCCAGGTCGGTGACTGCTGGGAAAACGTGCTATGCTCCTCGCCGTGATTGATCAGGTCCTTCCAAGCACCACTTGATTCTCGCAATCCGCTAATCGGTCAGGCCGTGTCGCGGAAGGTTTCGTAACCCGCTATTTCTCGAGACACTCGTAGAAAAGGTGAGCGCAAAATGAGTTTGATGGAACAATTCCAAGCGAACTCGTACCTCTTCGGCGGCAATGCCCCCTACGTCGAAGAACTGTACGAATCGTATCTTGATAATCCGGCTTCCGTGCCGGACAACTGGCGCCAGTATTTCGACGCGCTGCAAAACGTTCCCGCTGTTGATGGTTCCAACGCCAACGACGTGGCTCACGCCCCGATCGTGGAGTCGTTCGCCCAGCGCGCCAAGGCCAATGCCTTCGTGTCGCATGCCGGCGCGTCCGACCTGGCCGTTGCCCGCAAGCAGGTGCACGTGCAGTCGCTCGTCGCTGCCTACCGCTTCCTCGGCGCACGCTGGGCCAATCTGGACCCGCTCAAGCGTCAGGAACGTCCGGCCATTCCGGAACTGGAACCCGCGTTCTACGACCTGACCGAAGCCGACATGGACAGCGTGTACTCGGCCGAGAACACGTACTTCGGTTTCGAACAAGCCAGCCTGCGCGATCTGCTCAAGGCGCTGCGCGACACGTACTGCGGCTCGATCGGCGCCGAATACATGTACATCAGCGATCCGGTGCAAAAGCGCTGGTGGCAAGAGCGTCTGGAGAAGGTGCGTGCCACGCCCAACTTCACCGCTGAAAAGAAGAAGCACATCCTCGAACGCCTGACGGCTGCTGAAGGCCTCGAGCGTTATCTGCACACCAAGTTCGTCGGCCAGAAGCGCTTCTCGCTCGAAGGCGGCGAATCGTTCATCGTGGCGATGGACGAGCTCGTCCACCACGCCGGTGGCAAGGGCGTGCAGGAAATCGTGATCGGCATGGCCCACCGCGGCCGTCTGAACGTGCTGGTCAACACCCTCGGCAAGATGCCGTCGGACCTGTTTGCCGAATTCGAAGGCAAGCACGTCGACGACCTGCCGGCCGGTGACGTGAAGTACCACAAGGGCTTCTCGAGCGACGTCTCGACGACCGGCGGTCCGGTCCACCTGTCGCTGGCGTTCAACCCGTCGCACCTGGAAATCGTGAACCCGGTGGTCGAAGGTTCGGCCAAGGCCCGTATGGACCGTCGCGGCGAAGCCGACGCGGCCAGCGTGCTGGCTGTGCAAGTGCACGGCGATGCCGCCTTCGCAGGTCAGGGCGTCGTGATGGAAACGCTGAACCTCGCGCAAACGCGTGGTTACGGCACGCACGGCACGGTGCACATCGTCATCAACAACCAGATCGGTTTCACCACGTCGGATCCGCGTGACGCCCGTTCGACGACGTACTGCTCGGACGTGGTCAAGATGATCGAAGCGCCGGTGCTGCACGTGAACGGCGACGACCCGGAAGCCGTGGTGCTGGCCATGCAACTGGCCCTCGAATTCCGTCAGGAATTCAAGAAGGATGCCGTCGTCGACATCGTTTGCTTCCGCAAGCTGGGTCACAACGAGCAGGACACCCCGGCGGTCACGCAGCCGCTGATGTACAAGAAGATTGCCCAACACCCGGGCACGCGCGCGCTGTACGTCGAGAAGCTGGTCACGCAAGGCGTGATCACCGCCGAAGAAGGCGATGGCTTCGTGAAGGCCTACCGTTCGGCTATGGACGACGGTCACCACACGATCGACCCGGTGCTCTCGAACTACAAGAGCAAGTACGCCGTGGACTGGGTGCCGTTCCTGAACAAGAAGTATGTCGACAAGGCCGATACGGCCGTGCCGCTTCCCGAAATCCAGCGACTGGCCGATCGTATTACAACGATCCCGGAGAACTTCAAGGTTCACCCGCTCGTTGAGAAGGTCATCAACGACCGTCGCAAGATGGGCAAGGGCGAGCAGCCGCTCGACTGGGGTATGGGCGAACACCTCGCCTACGCTTCGCTCGTGGCTTCGGGCTTCGCCGTACGCCTGACCGGTCAGGATGCCGGCCGTGGCACGTTCACGCACCGCCACGCCGTGCTGCACGATCAGAATCGTGAGCGCTGGAACGACGGTACGTACACCCCGCTGCAACACGTGGCAGACGGTCAGGCCAACTTCACGGTCATCGACTCGGTGCTGTCCGAAGAGGCTGTGCTGGGCTTCGAATACGGTTACTCGACCGCCGAGCCGAACACGATGGTGCTGTGGGAAGGCCAGTTCGGCGACTTCGCCAACGGTGCTCAGGTCGTGATCGACCAGTTCATCTCGAGCGGTGAAGTGAAGTGGGGCCGTGTCTCGGGCCTGACGATGTTGCTGCCGCACGGCTACGAAGGCCAGGGTCCGGAGCACTCGTCGGCGCGCATGGAACGCTACCTGCAACTGTGCGCCGATACGAACATGGAAGTGGTTCAGCCGACCACGCCGGCACAGATTTTCCACGTGCTGCGTCGTCAGATGATCCGCCAGCAGCGCAAGCCGCTGATCGTGTTCACGCCGAAGTCGCTGCTGCGTCACAAGGAAGCTGTGAGCGATCTGTCGGAACTCGTCAAGGGCGGTTTCCAGACCGTCATCGGCGAAACCGACGCTACGATCGATGCCAACAAGGTCAAGCGTGTCATCGCTTGCTCGGGCCGCCTGTACTACGACCTGATTGCTCGCCGTCGTGAAGAGAAGTCGAACGACATCGCAATCGTCCGTGTGGAACAAATCTATCCGTTCCCGCACAAGGCGTTCCAGGCCGAGCTGAAGAAGTACGACAACCTCACCGAAGTGGTGTGGGCCCAGGACGAACCGCAAAACCAAGGTCCGTGGTTCTACATCGAACACCACCTGCTCGAAGCCATGAGCGCCGGTCAGAAACTGGCATACGCCGGTCGCCCGGCATCGGCCTCGCCTGCGGTGGGCTACTACGCCAAGCACTACGAACAGCTCAAGTCGCTGCTCGATACCGCTTTCGGTCGCAGCGTGAAGGGCGCGACTGTGGTGCAGTAACCGGTTAGGTCTTACAGCGGTCGTCCTCCCCCAGGGACGGCCGCTGCCGTATTTCCGAATTGAACGTTTATCGAATCCAGGATCCAGAAATGGCCATCGTAGAAGTTAAAGTCCCCCAGTTTTCCGAGTCGGTTTCCGAAGGCACGCTGCTCGACTGGAAGAAGAAAGTCGGCGAAGCATTCGCTCAGGACGAAACCATCATTGAAGTCGAGACCGACAAGGTCGTGCTCGAAGTGCCGGCCCCGGCGGCTGGCGTGCTCGTCGAAGTGACGGCTAATGCCGGCGACACCGTGACGTCGGAACAAATCATTGCCAAGATCGACACCGAAGCCAAGGCAGGCGCTGCTGCGCCGGTCGCCGCCAAGCCGGCTGAAGCCGCTGCGCCGGCTGCCGCTGCTGCCCCGGCCGCTGCCCCCGCAGCCGGTGGTGCTTCGGGCAACATCGCCAGCCCGGCCGCTGCCAAGGTGCTGGCCGAGAAGAACCTGTCGGCCGGTGATGTCGCCGGTTCGGGCCGTGACGGCCGCGTGACCAAGGGCGACGCCCTGGCCGCTGGCGCCAAGCCCGCCGCTGCTGCCGCTTCGTCGATCCCGGCGCCGGCACAACGTGCCGCATTGCCGTCGGTCTCCGCCCCGGCTGGCCGTGACCAGTCGCTGGAAGGCCGTCCGGAACAGCGCGTGCCGATGTCGCGTCTGCGCGCCCGTATCGCCGAGCGCCTGCTGCAATCGCAACAGACCAACGCCATTCTGACCACGTTCAACGAGGTCAACATGAAGCCGGTGATGGATCTGCGCAACAAGTACAAGGACAAGTTCGAGAAGGAACACGGCGTGAAGCTGGGTTTCATGTCGTTCTTCGTCAAGGCCGCTGTGCACGCACTCAAGAAGTACCCGGCCGTGAACGCCTCGATCGACGGTAACGACATCGTCTATCACGGCTACTTCGACATCGGTATCGCTGTCGGTTCGCCGCGTGGTCTGGTGGTGCCGATCCTGCGCAACGCCGACCAGATGAGCCTGGCCGACATCGAGAAGAAGATCGCCGAGTACGGCAAGAAGGCTGCCGACGGCAAGCTGTCGATCGAAGAAATGACCGGCGGTACGTTCTCGATCTCGAACGGTGGTGTGTTCGGTTCGATGCTGTCGACCCCGATCATCAACCCGCCGCAGTCGGCCATTCTGGGCGTGCACGCCACGAAGGACCGCGCCGTCGTGGAAAACGGCGAGATCGTCATCCGTCCGATGAACTACCTCGCCATGAGCTACGACCACCGTATCATCGACGGTCGCGAAGCCGTGCTGAGCCTCGTCGCGATGAAGGAAGCGCTGGAAGATCCGGCCCGCCTGCTGCTCGACCTGTAAGCGTTAGCGCGCACTGCGCGGTGTCGTCCGGTCATGCTCGATGTGACCGGCGCGCCGCGCCTCCCCCTGCCGTCAACCCTCACTGAGTCTCAAAATGGCAAATAAAGAATTTGATGTCGTCGTTATCGGCGCAGGCCCCGGCGGTTATATCGCCGCTATCCGCGCTGCTCAACTCGGTTTCAGCGTCGCTTGCGTCGAAAAGTGGACCAACCCGGCCGGCAAGATGGTGCTGGGTGGTACATGCCTGAACGTCGGTTGCATTCCGTCGAAGGCATTGCTCGCGTCGTCGGAAGAGTTCGAAAAGGTCGGTCATCACCTGGCCGATCACGGTATCACCACGTCGGATGTCAAGATCGACATCGCGAAGATGCTCACGCGCAAGCAACGCATCGTCGACAAGATGACGGGCGGTATCGAGTTCCTGTTCAAGAAGAACAAGATCACGTGGCTCAAGGGCCATGGTGAGCTCAAGGCCAAGAGCGATGGTGGCTACCAGATCGAAGTGACGCCGCCGAAGCCGGAAGATCCGAAGGAAGTGGTCACCGCCAAGAACGTGATCATCGCCACGGGTTCGAAGGCGCGTCACCTGCCGGGCATGCCGGTCGACAACAAGCTCATCTCGGATAACGAGGGTGCGCTCTCGTTCGACACCGTGCCGAAGAAGCTGGGCGTGATCGGCGCTGGCGTGATCGGTCTGGAACTGGGTTCGGTGTGGCGTCGTCTGGGTGCTGAAGTCACGGTGCTCGAAGCCATGCCGGAATTCCTGGCTGCCGCCGATGCGGGCGTTGCCAAGGAAGCGCAGAAGCAGTTCAAGAAGCAAGGTCTGGACATCAACGTCGGCGTGAAGGTCGGCGAAGTGAAGGCCGGCAAGAACAACGTCACGATCAACTACACGGACAAGGACGGCAAGGAGCACACGCTCGAAGTCGATCGCCTGATCGTGTCGGTCGGTCGCGTGCCGAACACGGACAATCTGGGTCTCGGCAACATCGGTCTGGCGACCGACGAGCGCGGCTTCATTCCCGTGGACGACCACTGCCGTACCAAGCTGCCGAACGTGTACGCGATCGGTGACGTGGTGCGTGGCCCGATGCTCGCGCACAAGGCCGAAGACGAAGGCGTGCTGGTGGCCGAAGTCATCGCCGGTCAGAAGCCGCACATCGACTACAACTGCATTCCGTGGGTGATCTACACCTCGCCGGAAATCGCATGGGTCGGCAAGACCGAGCAGCAACTGAAGGCCGAAGGCCGTGAGTTCAAGCCGGGTCAGTTCCCGTTCGCGGCCAACGGCCGTGCGCTGGGCATGGGCTCGTCGGACGGTTTCGTGAAGGTGCTGGCAGACGCCAAGACCGACGAAATCCTCGGCGTGCACGTGATCGGCCTGAACGCGTCGGATCTGATCGCCGAAGCTGTCGTGGCGATGGAGTTCAAGGCGGCGTCGGAAGACATCGGCCGTATCTGCCATCCGCACCCGTCGCTGTCGGAAGTGATGCGTGAAGCCGCCCTCGATGTCGAGAAGCGTGCACTGAACAAGTAAGCCGCTTTTCGCTTACCTGTACGAACAAAGGCGAGGCAACTCGCCTTTGTTTTTTCCTGATTTCCTATGCCCCCCGGCGCGGGTTCGTCGCCGCACTGCATGAACGTTCGCGAATACTACCAACAAGAATTGGCCACACGCGGCTATCAGTCCGACGAGGCACAGGAGCGCGCCGTCGAGCGTCTGCAGCAATGCTACGACGAGTGGGCGGCTTACAAGTCGAGGCGCTCGAACGCGCTCAAGAAGTGGCTCGTTCATCCCGATCTGCCCAAGGGCGTGTATCTGTGGGGCGGAGTGGGTCGCGGCAAGAGCTTCCTGATGGACAGCTTCTACTCGGTGGTGCCGTTGCAGCGCAAGACGCGTCTGCACTTCCACGAGTTCATGCGCGAAGTGCACCATCAGTTGCAGGCGCTCAAGGGATTGCCCGATCCGCTGGACGAACTGGCCAGGCGCATTGCGAAACGCTATCGCCTGATCTGTTTCGACGAATTTCACGTGTCCGACGTGGCTGACGCCATGATCCTGCACCGCCTGCTCGCCGAGCTATTCAAGAACGGTGTGCAGTTCGTGATGACGTCGAATTACCGTCCCGACACGCTGTACCCCGATGGCCTGCACCGCGACCGCGTGTTGCCCGCCATCCGTTTGCTCGAAGAGAAGCTCGACGTGCTCAACGTCGACGCGGGTATCGACTACCGCCGTCGTACGCTGGCGCAAGTGCAGGTCTATCACTACCCGCTGGGTAATGACGCGAACCGTGCGTTGCGTGCAGCGTTCAGCGAGATTGCCGGCGTGCCGGACGAAAACCCGCTGCTGCACATCGAGCAGCGTAAGTTGAAGGCGCTGCGCCGTGCGGGCGGTGTCGTGTGGTTCGACTTCCACACGCTGTGCGGCGGGCCGCGCTCACAGAACGATTATCTGGAACTGGCGAACCGCTTCCACACGGTGGTGCTCTCCGACGTGCCGAAGATGACGCCGCGCATGGCGTCGGAAGCGCGTCGTTTCACGTGGCTCGTCGACGTGTTCTACGACCACAAGGTCAAGTTGCTGATGTCGGCCGAAGTGCCCGCCGAGGAGTTGTACACGGAAGGCACGCTTGCCAATGAATTCACGCGCACCGTATCGCGTCTCGTCGAGATGCAGTCGCTGGAATATCTCGAAGCGCCCCGGCGTGTGGTGGATACGTCGCTGACCTGACGAGGTGAGTGGCGCTGAGGGCAACCCGGACACCTCGGGTTGGCCCTCGGGTGATTCTCGTTTGACCCTTGGGGTGGCCTGCAACCTCTCCAGCGACCGCTAGCGCCCGCGGTCCCCACGGTCCCCTCGTCCTCGCTGACGCGAATCCGATGCGGGCGGCGGCGGGGGGGGCGGCTGCCGCTGTTCGCGGATGTGGTTATAAATATCGCCGCGCAGATCGCCTTGAGGCCTCACTTCCTGGGGTTGCGGCCGAGACGGTCCAGACCGTGCGCCGCCATGGTTATCGCCGCGCCCGTTAGGACGTTCGGCACCTTGCGCGAACCAGCCCTGGAAAAAACGGCTGTTCGACGACGATTGGGCCGTGGCGCCCAGAGACGCACCGGCCAGCATGACGACACATAGCATCCGGACAAGTCGGGTGTGACGCATGGTGCCACCTCCTTGTCGGTAGAACTGCCCTGAATTGCCGCCCGTCGCGCGCAAGTCGCACCTGCCGGGTAGGCGAGGGACTTGGGTCTGTCATGACAATCACGCACGATTGCGGCTACGCTTCGAGATTAAAAGGGCGTCGGCTTGTGTACTGTAAAGATTTGTAAAGCAATGTAAGCCGATGGGGCGTGTAGTCGTACGTCGCCTACCATGCGCAGTTTTGATTGACGGAGTCTTGCAATGCGTAAGCTTTCAGTGGCTGTGCTGGCGCTGGTCGTGGTACTCGGCCTGCTCTTCGGTACGCCGTATTACACCTTGTGGCGGGCCCGCGACGCGGCCAATGCGCGTGACGCGACCGCGCTTTCTTCGTATGTAGATTACCCGGCCGTGCGTGAAAGCCTGAAAACGAGCTTGCACGACGAGCTTTCGCGTCAGATGGACAAACAACGCGGTAACGCTTTCGGCGCGCTGGCACTGGCCCTCGGCGGCTGGGTGTCGGATCGTGTGGTGGAGGCGCTGCTCACGCCGGAGGCGGTCGCTGCCATGCTGCGAGGTGACAGCACGGGACTGCCACCCGCACCGGGCGCCCCCGAACCGCGCGACGTGATACCGCCACAGGCCGAGGCGAGCGCACCGCCGGCCGCGCCGGCACCGCAGACGAACAGCGGCGCGGCGACATCGCCCGAGCGCCAGCCGGCGCCCAATACTGCGCGCACGACAACGCGTACCGAGTTCCAAGACTTCAACCACTTCCTCGTGCACGTTTCGCGCAGCGATCGTCCCGAGCGGGTGGTGACGTTCACGCTCACACGCCGTAACCTCGTGCAGTGGCGTCTCACGGCGATCGCATTGCCACCGCTGTAATTTCCGTCTCTGTCGGCCTTTGCGTCATCCCTCGTATCCGGTAGCAATCTTGAATGCGATTCTGAATGTGGTGTCCTGGCGACGCCTGTGTGTAGCAGCCATGCTGACGGGCCATGCGCTCGTCGCCATGGCGTCCACGGACATGCCGTCGCCAGTGGGCGTCTGGCGGATCGTCGATGAGACCGGCGATCCGAAGGCGCTCATCACTATCTCCGAGAAAGACGGCGAAATCGTCGGTGCGCTGACCCGTAGTCTTGGACGGCCCGACGGACTGGAGCGCCGTTGCACCGAATGCACCGACTGGCGTCGCGGCAAGAAGCTTCAGGGGCTGCAAATCATTCGCGGATTGCACAGGGATGCCGACAGCGACGAATACGTCGGTGGGAAAATTCTTGATCCGGACAGCGGCAGCGAATACGGCTGCAAGATGCGGGTCGTCGACGGTGGCAAGAAGCTCGAAGTTCGAGGCTATTTCGGCATCTCCCTGCTAGGTCGCACCCAGACCTGGATTCGCGAGCAGTAATCTCTTCTCCCCACGGATCGTGTGACGCCGAAACCGGTACGGGCACCCGAACCGGCCCGCACAAGCTAGAGGACTTCCTCAGCACGGCGTCACGCCTTTGGCGTAATCTTCAAAGCGACTCACGCGCGAAAACCCGGCGTTTCAGCCGTTGTGACGCCGATGCTGCGCGCAGGGTGAGTCCTACGACAATCAATTCCGTATCTGGGAGGATGACAATCATGATGCAGATTTCGAACGCGACGTCGTGGCGACGTCTGGGCGCTCACGCGCTCGTCGCGGTGGCGTTGCTGGGTGGTGTGGCGAAGGCTGCACTGGCGGCCGACGAGAACTCGCCGGTCGGCGTGTGGAAGACCATCGACGACAGCACGGGCAAGCCGAAAGCCCTCGTTACGATCTCGGAGAAAGACGGCGAGTACGTCGGCGTGATCACCAAGGGCCTCGGCGCCAACGATGATCCCGAGCGGATTTGCGATAAATGCACGGATGCCCGCAAGGGGCAGAAGATGCTCGGCATGCAGATCATTCGCGGCATCAAGAAAGACGGCGACGAGTATTCCGGCGGCTACATTCTCGATCCCGAGAACGGCAAGGATTACAAGTGCAAGCTGACCGTGATCGATGGCGGCAAGAAGCTCGATGTGCGCGGCTTCATCGGCATCTCGCTGATTGGTCGCACGCAGACCTGGATTCGCGAGCAATAAGACTTTTCCGGTCGTCACAGCAAAGCCCCGGACGGGGTCGTCGTCCGGGGCTTTGACGTCTCAGGTGCCGGGTTACGTTGTGAAACCGGGCAAGGCCAGGTCCTCGCGGGATAAGCGCTTTTTCGGCAACTGATCGAACAGCGAGTGAATCATCTGCGCCATCGAGTGCTTCTGAATGGCGCCGCGGACGCCGGCCGGCGGCGCAACGTTGTCTCCCGAATAAGGTTCTGCGGCAGGTCCGGCATTGGACGGTTGTCGCGAGGCGGGGGGGACGCCGATACGCTCACCCACGGGGCGGGGCAGGGCCATGCGCCCGGCCCACGTCATGGCCCTGCCGAGGAGTGGCGTGCGTCGGGCCAGAGACTCGGCGCCTTGGATCGCTTCCTGCACCACCGACAAGGCCTCGCCATTGACGTGGTAAGCCTTGACTCGTGTCGATGCAGGCATGGCTGAATGCCGGGCCACCGTGCGGTTGTGAAGGCCTGCGGTGTCGAATGTCAGGCCATTAGCGCCGGGAACGACCGATGTTTGTGCCGAGGCAAGACCTCCCCCTAACGAATGCCCTGTGAATATCAATTTCGACGGCGAGTGTTCCCGAGCCAGAGATTTCGCCATGTTCATGGCTTCGTCGTACTGTGCTGACGAGAATCCGAATGCCTGGCGGATGTTCTGCTGCCAGTCGATGCCGGAACGTCCCGAAATCCCCATTTCCGTGCCGCGATTCGCCACGATGATTTTGTCGCCGAGTGAATCGGTATAGACGGCACCGAAATAGCCCGATTGCCCTGGCCCGTTCCTGTCGTAATTGCGCAGACGCTGCACCCGTGCAGGAAGGATGTGGGGCACGGCTTCGTCGAAATAGACATCATGATTCACCAGAGCCGCTGCCATTACATTACGTTGTTCGAGCAAATCCGACGGTGTCCGCCGTCCCTCTCGCGACGCGATCCACGCGTCGATTTCATCGACTCGGCGTGCGATGGCAACGAGTTTCGACGTCTCTTGCGCCGAGTCATGTGCGGCGTCCGGGCCGACGAGCGGCGTCATCTGTGCGACGACGTTCCTGTAGACGTCCGCCTGTTGTCGGCGAATTGATTCGGATAACGAATCGAATTCAGTGCGAACTCTGTCGCCGGATCTGAACGACGAATTTTTCAACGCATCCAGCCACACTTGCGTCAGCTTGTGCAGGCGATCGTTCAGCGGGTGAGGGCGATCCGACAACGGGGCGCTGTCCGGGAGCGGGAGCGCGCCCATGTTCTGTAGCGTGCGTCGCCATTGATCGTCTGCGAGGCGACGCTCGCTAATCTGGCGAGTATGACCGGCCCATGGTTCGGCGCTGTCGGTCGTGTGGGCGAGCGTTTCAGACGCTTTTCGTGGTGTGTTGAAAGTGGGGGCTGCCGGCGCGTGCGGTTCGTTTGCGGCGCGGGCAGTGAGCAGGGAAGCGTAAATCGTCGGTCTGAGGGCGCCAGTCGAAATCTGCATGGGAGTCATCGATGCGATGGTGAAAAACCACCACGTGTCACGCCCCCGGCTTGTGGCCGGAGCGCGAAGCATCGTGGTGGAGAGGGCGATCGATTCTGATCGACGTGTTTGCCAGCGGAAATCAAATATGGCTCATTCGCCACGGTTTGCACGCGCGCGGGAAGTGAGCGCTCATGGCGCGAAGACGGTACGAAAGCGGATCGAATGCGACGTAAAAAAACGATCGAAAACGGCAACGCCCGGACAGTGTCGCTTCACTGTCCGGGCGTTGCCGTCTTACGCCGCACTCGACGCCTGCACGCCGATAGCGGTTCCCCCTCGCGATCCTTCGACTTGCGTGATCGGTGCGCGATCGATATTACTTGCCCAATCCTCCGAGCAATCCGGTCACCGGGGCAAGCAATCCCCCCGCGCCGCTGGTCCCGCCTGAGCCCGTGCTCGCAATCGACGTCAGCGGTGTCGTGACAGTGCTCAACAAGCTGGTGACAGGTGCGAGCGGGTTACTCGTGCCCGTACCTCCCGTACTTCCTGCACCGCCCGCGGCGCTCGTCACACCGCTGAGCAGACCGGTGACGGCCCCCAACGGATTGCTGCCTGACGATCCCGAGCCATTCGTCACGCCGCCGAGCAATCCCGTCACTGTCCCCAGCGGATTGCCCGATGCTCCGGTCGATCCACCCAGGCCGCCCAGCAGTCCGGTGAGGGCGCGGAGCGGATTGTTCCCGGTGGCCGTCGTGGGCGTTACGGTGGTGTTGCCGACGTTCGCCAGAATGTTGCCCAGCGCATTGGGTGACGTCGTACCGGTGCTGCCCGTGAGCAGTCCGCCGGCGCTGGTCACGGTATTGCCGAGCGCCGTCAACGGATTGGCGAGACTGGCGACGACGGCGTTCGGGGCGCTCGCCTTCACTTGCGCGCCGGTGGCGTTCAATGCGCCGCCGAGGGTGCCGAGCAGACCGGCGACCGGCGCGCCGAGGCCGGTCGTGTTGCCGACCGTCTGCGTTGTCGTGACCAGCGTGCTCGTGATCGGCGTGATGGCCGACGATAGCGCTGCGGTGGCTTGCACGACCTGCGGGCTGGTCAATGCCTGCGTGAGCGCCTGACCGCCCGTCACGCCGCCCTGACCGACGGTGACGACGACCTGACCGAGCGCATTCGTGAGCGTGCTCACCGGCGTATTCGCGAGCGGGCCGCTGTTGCCGATACCTGCGACGCCGCTACCGAGCGACTTTGCCGCGTTACCGAGATCCGAGACGACACCGCCGGTGCTGGCAAGCGTGGTGCCGACGGGGTTCGCGCCGGTCTTGCCGAGCTGACCGAGGCCGTCGCCGATGCCCTTGCCGAGATCGGTGACGGCGTTGCCGGTTTGCACGACCGCGCCACCAACGCCTTGGGTGACTTGCGGCGATACCCCCGGAATCGTCGTGCCGGAGACCTGATTGCCGACGGCGCTCACGACCGAGCCCACCGAGCTGACCACACCGTTGCTGCTCGTGGATGGGTTCGTCGGATTGGTCGGGTTCGTTGGCGTATCGGGATTGTTGGGGTTGTTCGGATTCGTCGGCGTGTCGCCGGTCGCGCCGCTGCCACCGCCCGAGCTGGAGCAACCGGTGACGCCCATCACGCCGACAATCAACGCAGTGAGCAACGTGGGACGCAGAAAGTTCGTCATGACATCTCTCCTCGGTGGGGCAGACGGCGGGCCGTCATGCGGTCACAGCGGTCATAGCGGTTATCGCTCGTGCAGCGCGCGTTTGCCGGACCGATGTCCGGCACGAGTCGATCCGGCTCAGGTCTTGGACGACGTGTTGCGTGTGTTCGAGACCAGACCGGCAATGTCCTGATCGGCTTCGAAGCGCAGGCGGAACGTCTCGCTCTTGAGTGTGCGAATGCTCTGCACCAGAAAATCATGAATGGCGGCCAGTTCGCTTTGATCGTACGCAGCGCTCACCGCCGTGAGTTCGCGCGACACCGACGACAGGAATTGCTCGATCTGCGCGCAGCGTTCCTGAATCGGGTGAATCATCACCATGCGGCGGTCGTGCGGGTTCTTCTCGCGCTCGACGAAGCCGGCACGCTCCAGCCGGTCGATGACGGTGGTGATGCCGCCGGAGCTCACACCCATGAGTTCGGCGAGTTGTCCGGCGGTAATCGATTCGAGTTCGAGAATCAGGTCGAGCGCGTTCAGATCGGTGACGTTCAGACCGAGCTGTTCGGCCAGCGCCGCATGATAGAGCGCGGTGTACACGGCGAGCCGGCGTCCGAGCGAGCGGACGATACCGGCGACGAGATCGTTACGGTTCGTGTGTCGGTCGCTCATGGTGCCGTGCGTTCCATTCGTGCCATTCGTCCCATGCATCCCGTTCGCGCCATTTGCCGAATGCGTGGGGGCAGATGCCGGGGCGGCTCCGGAAGCGGTGCCGGTGTCGGCACCGTACGTGTTATGACTTTGGCTGCCGGCGTAACCATTGCTGGCGTCGCGCATTGCCGAGGGTTCGGAGACTTGCGGGGCGGCGTCGCCATGACCGCGCATCAGAACGCCGGTGTCGGATATGAAGCGGGCCATGGCATCTCCTTATCGATTGTTGTGGGTTGTGTGGCCGGCGCGAAGGTGCGCCGGGCCACGTACTGCATCAGTTACTTGCCGACGCTCGCCACGCTGCCGAGCAGGTTCGTCACCGGCTGGATGATGACGAGCAGACCGTTGGCGCCACCAGTGCTGCCGCCCGCGCTGTTCGTCACGCCCGAGAGCAGGCTCGTGACGGGGGCGAGGGGGCTGCTGCTGCCGCTGCCGCCAGACGTGGCACCGAGCAGGCCGGTCACCGGCGCGAGCGGGTTGCTGCCGCCCGTGGCGCCACCGAGGCTGCCGAGCAGACCCGTGACCGGGGCGAGCGGGCCGCCGCTGGAGCCGCCTAATCCGCCGAGCAGGCCGGTCAGCGAGCCGAGCGGGTTGGCGCTGCTGCTGCCACCACCGGCTGCGGTGTTACCCAGACCGCCGAGCAGCGAGCCGAATGGGTTCGAGGAACCGGTCGACGTCGAGCCGTTGACGAATCCGCCGAGCGTCGACACGGTGTTGCCGGTCGCGGTGACGGTATTGCCGAGCGATTTCACGACGCCATTCGACGAGGTGCCGCCGATCTGCGTACCCAGCGATGCCACCGTGCCGCCGACCGTACCCAGCAGGCCATTCAGCGGCGAGCCGAGACCGGTCGCGTTGCCCACGGTGCGGGTCGTGTCGGAGACCACGTTGGTGATCGGAGTGACGGCCGACGAGAGCGTCCTGGTGACCTGCGTCACCGGACCGCCCGAGAAGGCCTGGCCGGCGATGGCGCCGCCGGCGATACCGGCCTGACCCACGGTGCTTACGACGTTACCGACTGCACCGACCAGCGTGTCGACCGGCGTGCCTTCGAGCGGGTTGCCCTTGGTAATGCCTGCGACGCCGCTGCCGAGCGACACGCCGGCCTTGCCCAGATCCGTCAGCGCGGGACCCGTGCTGGCGAGCGTGATGCCGACCGTATCTGCCGACGTACCGGTCTGGCCGAGGCCGGCGCTCACGCCATTGCCCAGGTCGGTGACAGCGTTGCCGGTGCTCTTGAGTGCACCGCCCATGCCTTGCGAGGTTTGCTGCGAGACCAGCGGCAGTTGCGTGCTGGCCACTTGATCGCCGAGTGCGCTCACAACGTTGCCGGCGGAGCTCACGACACCGCCTGCGCCGGTAGCGGTCGTGCCCACGGCGTTCGGGGTGCCGGTCGTGCCGGCCGAGCTGGCGCCGCTGCCGCCGCCGCCGCTGGAGCATCCGGTGAGGGCGATGGCTGCGATGGCGGCCGAAGCCAGAAGGGTGCGTTGAAGTGCGTTGCTCATGATGTCTATCTCCCTGAGTCGTTCTGAATGTTGGCTGGCGGGGGACCGCGCATTGATGCCGTTTCGTTGTGAGGCTTACCGTCAGGTACCGCTATTTCCATTTGAGGAACCGGGGCCGCTCGCTGTGATGCCGTTGGAGGCGCGCGGCGTGTTGGGTGAGCCGGATCCGGGCCAGCCCGGTCCGATGCGTGGGCATCGGAGCGAGGGCCGGATCGCGGCGGTCGCAGGCTGGCGGTGGAATCGCGCGGGTCATGATCGGTGGCCTGTTCGTCTGTGCTGGCGTGGTGGATTCAGTGCGCCGGATTACTTCTTGCCGCCGCCGAGCAGGCCGCCGAGCAAGCCGGTCACCGGAGCGAGCGGGCCGCCGCTGTTGCTGCCGCTCCCCGACGTTGCACCGCCGACTGCACCCGTCACCGAGCCGAGCAGCGTGGTCACCGGGGCCAGGACGTTGCCCGAAGCCGAGGCGCTGCCGCCGGCCGACGCACCACCCGAGCCTGCCGAGGCGCCTGCGCCGCCCGTCACGCCGCCGAGGGCACCCGTCAGACCGGAGACGAGGTTCGTCACCGGGGCGAGCGGGTTGCTACCCGAGGCACCGCCCGTGGCACCGCCGAGGGCGCCCGTCAGGCCGGAGACGAGGTTCGTGACCGGAGCGAGCGGGTTGCTGCCCGAGGCACCGCCCGTGGCGCCGCCGAGGGCACCCGTCAGACCGGAGACGAGGTTCGTGACCGGGGCGAGCGGGTTGTTGCCCGAGGCGCCGCCTGCGGCACCGCCGAGGGCGCCCGTCAGACCGGAGACGAGATTCGTGACCGGGGCGAGCGGGCCGCTACCCGTGCCCGTGCCGCCACCCACGACACCCGACAGGCCGCCGAGGGCCGAGGTGAGCGGTGCGAGCGGGTTGGTGCTGGTCGGCGTGCCGTGCACGAGACCGCCAAGGCTGGCCACCGTGTTGCCGACACCGGTGACGACGCCACCGAGATCCTTCGCGATCGGGTTGTTGATCTGACCACCGATCTTGGTACCCACGCCGGCCAGACCGCCGCCGACTTGGGCCAGCAGACCGGCCACCGGCGTGCCGAGGCCCGTTGCGTTGCCCACGGTTTGCGTGGTGTTGGTCACGACCGTGGTGATCGGCGTGATGGTTTTCGACAGCCCCGAGGTCAGTTGCTGCACCGGCGTGCTGTTGACGGTGTCCGTCAGCCCCGTGCCGAGGGCGGCGCCTGCACCACCGACCGCGCTCACGACACCGCCGAGCAGCGTGGTCACGCTGCCTACCGGCGCGATCTTGTCGAGGCCCGTGGTCTGGCCGAGACCAGCTACAGCGTTACCGAGTTGCTGACCGGCCTGACCGAGGTTGGTCACGGCGCCCGTCACACCGGTGAGCGTCGGGTTGAGCACGTCGTTGCCGGAACCCAGTTTGCCCAGGCCGTTCGTCAGGCCGTTGCCGATCGATTGCACGGCGTCGCCAGTTTTGGTCGTGGCGCCTGCCAGGCCGCTTTGCGTTTGCGAGCTGACCAGCGGCAGGTTCGTGCTGCCTACGACCGTGCCGAGATCGCTGACCGTCTTGCCGACCTGCGTTACGACACCCGTGCTGGCCGTGGCTGCCACGGTACCGATGGGGTTGGCCGAGGCGCCAGTGCCACCGTTGCCGTTTCCATTGCCATTGCCATTGCCATTGCCATTGCCGTTACCGCTACCGTCGCCATTGCCGCTGCCCGAGCCGTCGGGCACGGTGCCTGCGCCCGAACCGCCGCCGCTACCGGTGCCAGCCGTGGTGCCGCTGCCGCCACCATCGCCGAGCGAGCCACTGGTGCCGCCGGAGCCGGAGCTTGCGCAGCCGGTCATCGTGACGACGGCGAGGATAACGGCGGAAGCGAGAAGGGTGCGTTGGATGTTTTTCATGATGGAGTCCTCTGGTCTTTGTCGTAATCAGGCGAGCACGTCTTGTGCAGCCAATCGGTTGTTCATGCGTTGTGCGATGAGTGCGAACAGGAGCGCGTTGACGACTGCGCTATCGGGGCCCGTCATCGCATGGGCCGAATGCGTGTTGCTGCTGCGAGCGTTTGCCACTTCGGCCGGTGTGGCGGTGGCGCGTACGCCACCGCCTTCTTCACCGCCCCTCCCTGGGCTTGCGCCTCTACGATCGGTGTCGGCCGCAGCGCTTTGCTGTTTTGCCGAGATGCGTTGACGCTCTGCCGAGATGGCCGCGGCGCCGTGCATCGTTTGTTTGGTATTGCCAACGATCATGGTGTCCCTCGTGATCTTTAGCGTTGCGATGCAGGGATATCTGCAAGAGGTGTGCCAACCGAAGATTCACGGTTTGAATAACTCTTCTAGTTTTTTCTCGAATCGGCTGAAAAGCCTGTATTTATTTGCGTTTCGGAAAACAAGAATCTTTCGAATCGAGAGATCGGGATGGCGAAGGGGATGAGGAGAGTCAGGGTTAACGCCATCGGGAAATGGCGAAAAACAGAGGAATTGGCGTTCCCGTTACGGGGGGCGTTACGGGTAACGTTACGTAACGATTGGGATGTGATCGGGATGTAACGGAACGAAAGGCAAATGAAAAACAAGCCGGTAAATGCGGGTCGGCATTGCGCAACTAATAGAAGGAGCGCACGACATTCGGGTAATGCCGGATCGAAGGCGATGCTGAGGAAGCCGTACTTTTATGTAAAGGCGTGAAACGTCTTTGCGAATCGGTTATCCAAGGGATAACTAAGTAGCGATAGCGCTGGTGTGTACTTGCACACTGGGGCTGGCAGCGCAGGGTGCTGCGTGCCAGATGGATGAATAGTTATTTAAATACGCACTGGAGTTGGCCGCGGCGATTTCGATGCGGTGTGTGGCGCCGCACCAATCATGGTTTTCCCTCGCGAGCGCTGATTTGCTTAGTTTTGGAGTATTGTTTGATCAACCGGTGTAACGTATTTTTACAATCGCCGGAGTGATTGGAAGCAAGACTCTAGTTTTTGTGATTTAGTTTAAATTAGCATCGAAAAATAATAGTACGCCGCCGCAAAGGCTGTACCAATAGCCCGGCAAATATTGGCGTACAACGTAAAAGAGGTTCGCGAGCCTTATAGCGCAACGAGCCCGAGGCCGAAGTCAAGAGTTGATAAGCGATATGGCAGGACTGCACGTCAGCCCATCGGGCCGCTGTGATGTTCCGCTGTGTGCCAACAGGCGCTGATGCGTCTTTTTGAGGGAGGGTGATATGAAGCTCGGTAATCGTTTTCGACTGTTTGCGCGCGACGAGCGTGGTGTAACGGCACTGGAGTACGGCATCCTCGCCGCTATCGTGGCGGTGATCATTGGCGGCACCGTTTATACCAACCTGGGCACGGCGTTCTCGTCGGTGTTCTCGAAGATTCAGTCGGCGGTCACGGCGGCTGGCGCCTAACGCATTAACGCATTGGCGTGGCGGGAAGGCGCCGAAGCGCGCCGAAAGACAAGTCGGCATGTGTACCTCGCGTCTGCGTGCTGTAGCGAGGGATCGTGCTGACGGATTGGGGAAAGGCATCTGTTGTACGGGATGCCATTCGGGGTAGTGGGATGCTGTATTCGCGAGGAAGCGAATCATGCAGGCAAATCGCGCAAGCAAGACCGGACGGCAGCTTCGACTGTCCCGGCAAAAGGGTGTCACCGCACTGGAGTACGGCATCCTCGCCGCAATCGTGGCGGTGATCATCGGCGGTACGGTGTACACGAATATGAGTAGCGTACTTTCGAGCGCCTTCAGTACGGTGACTTCGGCAGCAACGTCGGCGTCGTCGCATTGACACGCTGTGCTGACATTGCTGTGGCTGTTGTGCGTGCCGATCGTATTGACTGATCTGATTGCGCGACGTATCCCGAACCTCTGGCTGCTGTGTATCGGTGTACCGGCGCTGGGGGGGATCGGCTGGCAGGCGTGGCATTCCAGCGCGCACGTGGTGTGGGTTCACGGGCTTGGCGCGGTGCTTGGATTGATCGTACTGCTGCCTTTCTGGTGGCGCGGTGTCATGGCCGCCGGCGACGTCAAGTTGTTTGCGGTGATCGGACTGGTCGCTGGCTATCCGGCGCTGTTGCCGGTCTGGTGTCTGGCCAGCGTGGCAGCGGGGGTTCATGCGCTCCTGCTGCTGGCGGGACGCTCGAAGCGGTCAAAAGCGTTGACGCGTTGGCGCGACCGTGTGACTGCCTCGCAAGCATGGCGACGAATTTTGCAGTGGCGGGCGGGACGCGTCGGGTTGCCTTACGGGGCATATCTGGCTGCGGCGGCGCTCGTAGTGAGGTAGGTGCGACGTGGGCGTGAGGGCGCCCTTCGCCGGTGTCGGAAGCCTCGCAAGTCGTTTCAGGTTTCACACGCGACAGGAGTAACGAGTGCTGCCGGAGGCAGCGCCGTAATAATGGGAGGCGCGGGCGACGCCGCGCAAATTGCAGGTTCATGCGTCGCCAGACACGGACGAAGAGTGCCGTGCGCGACGGGGGGTATCTTCATGAAGCGGTCTGGGGCACAGGCAAGGACAGGGTTGCGATGCGCGAACATGCGCGGCGTCGCGGCACTGGAATTCATGCTCATTCTCATGATCCTGCTGCCTGCTTTCTACGTCGCCGTCGCCTTCTCTCTCAATATTCTTGCCCGACAGATGCTCACGCAGGCCGCCTCCGAAGCAGGCCGTGCGATGTTGCGCGCCGGCACGATGACGCAGCGTCAGGCCTACGCCACGACCGCGATCAACACAACGCTGACGTGGCCGTCGGCCTCGGCGGTAACGGCGACGTTTCCGGCCGATGCCACGTATCCATGCCCGGCGTCGGGTGCAGGCGCCGTATCGCAATGCATCGTCCATGTCACGCTCACGCTCAATCAGCCGATGACGGTGAACTGGCCGGGGCTGGGCGCGCTGGTGCCGACGACCGTGACGGGTACGGCAGCCGTGACGCTCGACACCTCGACGCTGGGCGGTAGCTGACAGATGGGTTGCCGCGCAAGGCGGGTGAACGACGGCATGTGCGACAGCCTGTGGCGTCTGGAAGTAGCGAAGTGCAGAAGTAGCGACATAGCAAGAAGGTTGACATGCCGCCGGTTTGCCGGCGTCCCGCAAGTTGTGACTGAACGGCCGACAGGCCCCAAGCCATGAACAAAGCCACCAAGATTCTCGCTGCTGTGCTAGTTGTTGCCGGAGTGGTGCTGGCGCTCTTCGCGTTGCGCTTGGGGACGACGAATGCCCCCGCGCCGCAAACCACACCTTCGGCAGTGACCCAGACGCTCACTCAGCGTTTCCCGGCCGTGGTGGCGGCCAGGGCGCTTTCGCCCGGCAAGCCCATTACGGCGGACGACGTCAAGATCGCGCAATTCGATAGCCCCACGCCGGCGGGTTTCAACATCCCGGCCGACGTCGTGGGACGTGTGCCGCTCGTGGCCCTCGCCGCGGGTGTTCCCGTCACGCAGAACGTGCTTGCCCGCGGACTCGCCATGCAACTCGCACCGGGCGAGCGCGCCGTGGCGCTTCCCGTGACGGAAACCGTCGGCGTGAGCAACCGCATTCGTCCGGGCGATTTCGTCGACGTCTTCTTCACGATGAAGACGAACCAGCCGGCGGGTAGTCCGACCGTCGGCATCGTCGACGACACGCAGGCCCGCCTGCTCGCGTCGCGGGTGCGCGTGCTGACCTACGGCAATGCGTCGCTGGACGACGTGACGCCGCAGCCGGCCGCGCCGAGTGTCGCCTCGACGGTTGCCGCCGCGACCGCCAGCGCGCCGCAGCCTCAGCAACCTGCGCCAGCCGCACTACCACCGATGCCCGCCACCTCGGCCGTCGTGGCCGTGCCGGTCGAAGACGTCAACCGTCTCGTGCTCGGGGCGCAGCAGGGGAAGATCACACTGGCGTTGCGCAATCCGGCCGACGACACCCATCCCGATACTTCGCTGTTCCCGCCGCCGCCGCCCGTGCTCGCGAGCAAGTCAGGCCTGACGGCGGATACCAAGGCCGCCCTTGATACCCCTGAAAACCGTGCTTACGCCGGGATCGCCACAACGGGCCTGGCAGGCGAGCCGACGCGCCGCCCCGCAGCGGCCGCAGCGCCGCGAGCACCCGGTGGCGGCGGCAGCAGCAGCGGCGGCACGATCGAGATCGTGCGCGGCGCGGAACGCTCCACGGCGGCTTACTGATCTGAACTGACCTGAACTGACGAATTGGACCGAGTGATTGAACCGAGTTTTACCGAATTCTTACCGAACGAACGGAAAGCATCGACACGCAGATCCAGTGACGCCCCGGCATGGCACGACGCCGATCCGGGCCACGTCGCTCCACCGACACAGTGACCGATACAGCCACGCCATGATCAGAAGCCAGGTTCGCACTGCCAGACGAGATGCCAGACGTGTCATGGGAATGTTGTTGTGTTTTACGGCGTTGCTCGCCTGCGGCGGGACCGTCGCAGTGCGCATGGCCGATGCGGCCGATAACGCATCAGGCGCCGGGGCGAGGTCGCTTACGCTGGGGGTGCATGAGCAACGTGAATTGCAGGTGAGCGGCACGCTGGAGCGCGTGGCCGTCGCGGACCCGGATATCGCGGACATCGTGGTGCTCAAGGGCTCGGGCGGGCGGCGCGGCTCAGTGCTGGTCGTCGGCAAGAAAGCGGGCACGACGCAGGTGTCGACGTGGCCGCGCGGTGGCGAACCGACACGCTGGGAAATCCATGTGCAGGGCAGCCTGCAAAGCGCGCTCGGTGACACGGGCGGCGCCAGTGTGGACCCGCGCGGTAGCGCCGCGATCATCAAGGGCCACGCCGGCTCGCTGATGGAACACAGCGGCCTGCAAGCGGCGGCCGTCGATGCCACGGGCAAAGGCGGTGTCGTCGTCGACCGCTCTACCGTCGGCGACACCGGCGTCGTGCAGGTCGACGTCAAGATCGTGGAAGTGAATCGCAACATTCTGAATCAACTGGGGGCGAGCTTCAGCGCGTCGAGGAAATCGGGCTCGGGCAGCTTCGGGGTGAACTCGCAGTTGGCGTCGGCCTTCGGCAGCGGCGGCACGTCGGTCTCGAACTTCGGTTCGTTCTTCGGCTCGATTACGCGGGGTGCATTCAACCTCTCGGCGGAGATCGATCTGTTGCAGACGAACGGCCTGGGCCGCGTGCTCGCTGCGCCGACGCTGGTGGCGCTCTCGGGACAGAGCGCGAGCTTCCTCGCCGGCGGCGAGTTGCCCGTGCCGCAGTCCGGCGGGCTGGGGACAACGACGATCGTCTACAAGTCGTTCGGTGTCGGGCTGACGGTCACGCCGACGATCCTGTCGCCGAATCGCATTGCACTGAAGGTCGCGCCGGAGGCGTCGGACCTCGACTACACGAACGCCGTGGTCATCGCGTCGACGCAGATTCCGGCGATCACCACCCGCCGTGCCGATACGACGGTCGAACTCGGCGACGGCGAAAGCTTCATCATCGGCGGGCTGATCTCGCGCACCACGACCGCCGCCGTCGACAAAGTGCCGCTGCTCGGCGATCTGCCGCTCATCGGCGCGTTTTTCCGGAATCTGAAGTACAACAGCACTGAAAAGGAACTGGTCATCATCGTGACGCCGCGCCTCGTCAAACCGGTGGCCCGCGACGTCGCCTTGCCGCTGCCGGGCGACACGCGCGAGAAGCGGCCGGGGCAAGTGTGGGGCGCGTATCTGATGGGCGTAGCAAGCGACAGCGAACTGCCGGGTTTCTCAAAGTGATGCTGACGTCGGATCGACTGCACAGGGCGCAAGCGATGCAGTTGGACGACGCAACGGCAACATCGGACGAGGCACTGGCGAGGGCCGGGATGGGGTAGTAAGGAGTGCACAAATGAACGCACCGACGCGAATACTGGACACCATGACTGAGTTGCATCGCTTTCTTTTTTGCAGCGCACATGCCGGCCACGGACAGTGGCTCTCGGCCGCTTTGCGCGAAGAGGGCGTCGTGCTGCAAGAGGCCGGACGCCCGGCGCAATTGCAGCAGCGCATCGGCGATCTCGATCCGCAAGTCGTGTTGCTCGACTTCTCGGGTGAGCCGACCGGTCATGCCGACGAACCGCCCGATGGGGGCATCGCACAGGCCTCGGAGCTTGCCCAGATGCTCAAGCGCGTGGCGCCCAAGCTGCCGCTGGTGGCCGTCGGTTCGATGGTGCGGGCCGATGGCATGAAAGCTGCCATACGTGCCGGTGTGCACGACTTCATCGACATGCATTCGACGCACGAGGAAGCCCTCGAAGTCGTGCGTCGCGTGATCGATCACACCCCGACCGTGACGAATGCCGCAGCACCGCAACGGCATGGCCGCTTCATCGTGCTGCTCGGCGCGCGCATCGGGGTGGGATGCAGCACGCTCGCCGCCCATCTGTCGCAGCTCGGACAGGAGGCCTCGGTAGGGTCGAATTCTGAGCGTGCGGAACGCGCCGCCAAGGCTGCGAAGGCCGCCGGCAACAAGGACGACAAGTTCGACGGCTCGCTGCTCGGCCACGTCGCACTGCTCGATCTCGGCCTGCCGTCCGGCGACGGGCTGCTCTATCTCAACACGCAAAGCCAGTTCAGCTTCGCCGAAGCCGTGCAGAACCTGCGACGCTTCGACGAAACCCTCGTGCATACCGCCGTCTCGCATGCGCCGAGCGGGCTGGCCGTGCTGCCGCTGCCGCTCGATCTGGGCGATATGCGCAGCGTTGCGGCGGCCGATGCGCTGGCGCTCACCGACCGTCTGCGCGCGTTCTTCGATCTGATCGTGGCCGATCTGGGCGGCTTCTCGAATCCGGCGTTCGTCGCGAGCCTCGTGCGGGCAGCCGACGAGGTGTGGCTCGTGGTGGATCAGAGCGTCGGGGCCATCGTCTCGCTCGCGTCGATGCTGCGCGATCTTGAGGAAAAGGGCGTCGAGCGCAGTCATCTGCATCTCGTGCTCAACCGCTATGACCCGCGTTACGGCATGGCCGCTGACCAGATCGCCAAGCGGTTCGACGTGCCGCTGCTCGCCACGCTGCCGGATCGTCCGCTCGCCATGCTCTCCGCTACCAACCAGGGCAAGCTGATTATCGACACGGCGCGCGGCGACCCCTATGTCCGCGCGCTGCAACCGTTGGTGGAGCGCCTGCTTTCCGCACAACACGCAGGCACCGCAGCACAACGCCAGTCGTCGGGCTGGCTAGGCCGATTCATGGGAAAGCACTGATATGACCGACTCCATCGAATTCGCCGACGACAAGCGCGCGTTTGCCAATTCACAGCAGTTCCAGGACATCAAGACCGCAGCGCATGAACATCTGCTCGCGCGCATTGAGGAACTCGGCGCAGAATTCGGACGCTGGAGCCGCAGCGCGATTCAGCAGTTCGTCGATCTGGAAATGGACGGTTTCGTACGCTTGCGTCGTATTCCGATCAACGAGGCGGAGCTTCGTCAGATTTCCGACGCGCTGACGAAGGAACTGGCCGGCTTCGGTCCTATCGAGGACTTGCTGGCCGATGCGGCCGTCGAAGATATTCTGATCAACGGCTACAACGACGTGTACGTCTCACGTCGCGGGGTGCTCGCGCGCGAAGCGCTGCGCTTCTCGGACAACCAGCATCTGCTGCGTATCGTGCGGCGCATTCTCGCGCCGATCGGGCGGCGGCTGGATGAATCGAACCCGATGGTCGACGCGCGCTTGCCTGACGGCGGGCGTCTGAACGTCGTGATCGAGCCGCTGGCGGTCGACGGGCCGGTCGTCTCCATCCGTAAGTTCCGCAAGGATCCGCTCAAGCCGTCCGATCTGCTCGCGCTGGGCAGCTTCAACGAGGAGATCTACACGCTGCTTGAGGCGGCGGTGCGCTCGCGCTGCAACATTCTGGTGTCCGGCGGTACGAGCTCGGGCAAGACGTCGCTGCTCAACGCGCTGGCGAGTTTCATCCCGGCGACCGAGCGTGTGGTGACGGTCGAGGACACGGCCGAACTCTCGCTCAATCACCCGCACGTGGTGCGGCTGGAGTCCCGCCAGGGCGGCTTCGACGGTTCCGGCGAGGTGACGATTCGCGACCTGATCCGCAACAGCTTGCGGATGCGTCCCGACCGGATCATCGTGGGCGAAGTGCGCGGCTCGGAGGTGCTGGAAATGATGCAGGCGATGAACACCGGGCACGAAGGCTCGATGGCGACGATTCACGCCAACTCGCCGCGCGAATGTCTCTATCGTCTGGAGATGCTGGCGGGCTTCGCCGGCTTCCAGGGCAGCGAGAGCAGCCTGCGCCGTCAGATCACGAGCGCGCTCGATTTCATCGTGCAGATCGGCCGTCTGTCCAACGGGCGGCGGCGCATTCTGTCCATTACCGAAGTCACCGGCGTGTCCGATACGGTGATCTCCACGCAGGAATTGTTCCGCCACGAATCGGTCATCGGCCCGGACGGCGAGGAGAAGGACAAGTGGGTGTCGCTGGGGCTTCAGCCGCATTCGCCCAAGCTGCAACGCTTCAAGGAGCAGACGCGCAATGCTGCGGCCGCCGCGCAGGCGCAGCAAGGCAACGTGCCGCCGGATTCGGGCGGCGGCGGTTTCTTCGGACGCCGTCGATGAATCCCTTCGTGCTGTGGGCCGCCTGTATTGCACTGTTGCTGGTCGCGGCGGGGCTGGAGCTTTGGCGTCGCACAAATCAGCGCGTGCGCGAGCAGGCGACGAGCGCGTTCCTTGAGCGTCAACTCGCGCAGAACGCGCCGAGGTTTGCCGGCGGCGATACCGCCGGCGAGGTGCGTGCGCCTCGTCGCAAGTCCCTGCCGTGGGAGTTCTTCTTCGAGCGGGCGGGTGTGCAGACCGATTCGACGTTCTACGTCATGCTGATCGTGCCCGGCGTGTTGCTCACCCTCGGGTTCTGGATCTGGCAGGGGCCGCTCTCGGCCATCGTGATCCTGATCGTCTATGCCGTGGGCGTGGTGATGCGCTATTGGCTCAAGGCGGCGCGGCGGCATCGCGACATCGTGCGTCAGTTGCCGGTGTTCCTCGACGGCATGGTCCGCATGCTCACGGTGGGTAACAGCCTGCCGGCCGCGTTCCAGTCAGCCGCGACCAATGCCGATTTGCCGTTGCGAGAATTGCTGGAGCGTGCGGTGCGTCAGGTGCAGGCCGGGGTGGAGCTGGACGTGGCGCTCAAGCAGATCGCCCGCGTTTATCAGGTGGACGAAATCTATCTGTTTGCATCGGTGGTGGATCTCTCGACGCGCTTCGGCGGCCGTGCCGACCAGATTCTCGCGCGCATGTCGGGCTTCATGCGCGACCGCGAGCAGGCGCAGGCAGAGCTGTTCGCGCTGTCGTCGGAGACACGCATGTCGGCATGGGTGCTCGCGGCGCTGCCGATTGTCGTCAGTGCGTTGCTGATGTTGCTCAACCCGAAGTTCTTCGAGCCGATGTTTCAGGAAGGCGCCGGGCAGAAGCTGCTGGCCATCGGTCTCGGGCTGGAAGTCCTCGGTGGATTCGTGTTGTACCGGCTGGCCAAATCGTTGTGAGCGGCGCGCTGCGCCGCTCACCCTCGCCAAGCGCAAGGATCTCGCATATGAACCTTTCGTCCCTGTCGGCCGATTCGCAAACGTGGATGATGCTCGGCCTGCTGATGGTCGCGGCAGGTCTGCTGCTGGCGGCGTCGGCCATTTTGCTGCGCGCGGTGCGCCAGGGACGCAACGAACGGGTGATCGATCAGGTGCTCGCGAATCGTCAACAGCAGGCGCTCGCGGCGCTTCGTGCGGCGTCGGCGCCGGTGGGCGCGCGTGCGCGATCGGATGATGAGACGGACGAGTCGCTCGAGAGCGGGCAGCGTGGCTGGCGCTCGCTCCTGGACCGGGCGGCAGCGCTCGGCAAGCAATGGTCGGAAACGCGCCTCGGCCAGAATCTGATCGCGGCGGAAGACCGTCTGCTGCTCGCGCAATGCGGCTACGACAGCGTGCGCGCCAAGTCGTTGTTCATCTTCTCGCGGGTGGCGTTGGCGGCGGTGCTGCCGTTGCTCGTGTGGTTGTGGTTCCCGGGGGGCGGCGGCATCGGCACGATACTGCGTCTGATTGGCGCGGCCGGCGCGGGATTGCTCACGCCGAAGTTCTACATCCAGCGCAAGGCGGCACAACGTCGTCGCGATCTGGTCGACGAATTACCGCTGCTTATCGACTTGCTGCGTCTGTTGCAGGGTGTGGGGTTGTCGATGGACCAGAGTCTGTACGTGGTGGTCTCCGACTTCCGCGAAGTGCTGCCGATCCTGTCGAAGGAGTTCGAAGCGGCCAATCGTCAGTACGCATCGGGACGCGGCCGCGAGGCGTCGATGGGGCGCTTGCGCGAGGTCTACGACAACGACGATCTGCGCGCGCTGGTGCGGCTCATCGTGCAGGTCGAGCAGCACGGCGGCGCGGTGCAGGAACCGTTGCAACAGTTCAGCGACCGCTTGCGCGAGCAACGTCGTCAGACGATGAAGGAGCGCATCGGCAAGCTGACCGTAAAGATGACGCTGGCCATGATGCTCACGCTGCTGCCTGCGTTGATGCTCGTGGTGGCGGGGCCGGCGATTCTGTCGCTGACCAAATCCATGGAGGCCATGAATTGACCATGCCGATCCAGACGCAACACCTCACGCGCGAGCCGTCGGGCCGCGTGAGTCGGAAGGCTTCGTCGCTGCGCGCTGCGCTGTGCCTCGGACTGAGCGCGGCGCTGCTCGCCGGATGCAGTAGCGGGCCGACGCTGGGCGGTTACGGCGCGCCGTCGGCCGCTGCGCTCATGCAGGCGCAACAGAACGACGAGGAGCGGGCAAGGGCCGCGAAACCCGATACGCGCGAGTTGTACCTGTCGATGATTCGTCAGTCGCAGGAGCAGGGGTCGTACTTCGCCTCGCTCGCGCACATCGAGCAGTTCCGGATTCAGTACGGTTCCGCACCTGACGTCGACATTCTGCGGGCCGATGCGCTGCGCGAGACCGGACAACCGGAGCAGGCCGAGCAGGCCTATCGTGCGTTGTTGGGGAGCAGTGAGGCCGCCGCCGCATGGCACGGCATCGGACTCGTGGCGGCGCAGCGCAAGGATTACGCAGGTGCCGCTCAGGCGCTGCGTGAGGCCGTGAGCCGCGCGCCGACCGAGGCGTTCTATCTGAGCGATCTCGGCTTTGCGCTGCTGAACAACGGCGACACGGCGGGTGCACGCGTGCCGCTCGCGCAGGCGGCCGAACTCAGGCCCGACAGCCGCAAGGTGCTGAGCAATCTCGCGGTGTATCTCGTCGTGATGGGTGACCGCTCGCGCGCCGACGACATGATGACGAGCGCCAAGATGCCGCAGACCACGCGCGACGCGATCAACAAGCTCGCGGCGGACATCCGGGCGAACACCCGGGCGCGCAAGCAGGCAGCGGACGCCGCAGCCGCGCGTGCGGCGGCGCAGGCGGCGGCGTCGCTCGTTCCGCAGGCGGCGCCGGTTGCGTCGGCTGGGGCGACGGCCTCGCGTGCCGATGCCGGTGGGCCCGTGGTGGTGCGTCTGACGCCGGGTGCGGCCGATGCGGTACAGAACGCGACGACGCTGCAGACGCAGCCGCAGCAGGCGCCCGTGAAGGCGGCGACGTCCGACGCGAAGCTCGCGCGCGCAGGCGAGTCCGCGCGCAGCGACATGCCGACGTCGATGCTCGATCGTTTTGCGCACTCGCAGTAAGGCGCTCGGACCGGGTTGACCGGGCGACAGCGGTGACAAGAGCAGTCCATGTGTTGCGAATCACGCAACCTTAGGGAGAGGGAATCATGGCAGTCCAGAAACTTCAGCGACATCCGGGTATGCGCACGGTGACGGCCATGCAGGTCGGATTGGCCGTGTTCACGCTGTGGGCCGGGGCCGCCACCGCGCAGGGCAACACGCCGCTCACCGGATCGATGGGGGGCGCCGACGCACGCGCCGTGGCGTCGCCTTCCACGGCTCGGGCCGTACAGGTCGCACAGGCGTCGCCCGCAGCCGATACGGCGCAGCAGGCGCCCGCCGCGCAAGCGGCAGCGCCGGCGCCCGTTCAGGCGGCCCGCACGCCGACCAATGTCGTGCGCCGTACTACGCCGCCGCGCGTCGGCGAACACGCGCGCGATGGCATGCTGGGCGACGAGACGGAAGCGTTGCTCGCCGTGCAGGGCAACAATCTTGCCGCCGGACCCGGGTTGCCGATGCTCGGCGCAACCGCTTCGCGCGCTTATCGTCGCTATCTGGAAAGCTTCAATTACGCGATCCCGGCGTTCTTTACGACGATGGTGCAAAGCGATAGCGGAGGCGGCGGTGGAGGCGGTGGCGGTGGGGGCGGCAACGTCGGCACCAGCGGAAGCTCGGCGGGGGCTGGCGCGAGCCAGTGATGCGTGATGAAAGCGCGTGCGCGTGTGCGCCCCACGAAGCCCTCGACGACCACGACGGTAGCGCCGTCGACCGGATGTGAGCGGCGCTCAGGGTGGCTGCCGGCGCGTCAGCGCGGCTCGGTGCCGATCCTCGCCTTCATCTTCCTGATCGTGGTGCTGATTCTGGCGTTTGCGATCGATGCCGGCTACGCGTTCATGAAGCGACGCGACCTGCAACTTGCGGCGGACATGGCGGCGCTCGCGGGGGCGCAGACGCTGCCAGGGTGCGCCAACGCCACGTCGTACGACACGGTCGCGCGAGCGAACGTCACCTCGAACCTCGGTAGCAACGTGACCGGGCTGACCATCGCGACGTCCTGTGGCATCTGGACCTCGCCTGCGGCGTCGTCCAGCACGCCCGGCACGTTCGTGGCGGCGACGTCGGCGAATGCGGCCAACGGCAACGCGGTGTCCGTCACGCTGACGCTGGGCGTGCCGTCGTTCTTCCAACTGGCGGGCACGCGCACGATTGCCGCCAATGCCATCGCGCGAAAAGCCCCGGCGGTCGTGACGTTTACCGTGGATTCGGGCCTCCTGGCGCTCAATGCCAACAACTCGGTGCTCGCGCCGCTGCTCAACGCGGTCGGGATCACGCCGTCGCTGTATGTCGGCGCCGCGCAGCAACTCGTGGGTGTGAACATTACCCCGAAAGGGCTGTTGCAGGCGCTCGGTGTGCCGGTGACGGGGGATGTGAGCGTGGCGTCGCTCTCGGGCGTGGCGGCTGTGAAGAACCTCACCGTGGGCACGCTGCTGAGTGCGACGAATACGGCGCTCGCCACGCAGAACGGGGCGTTGTCTGCCTCGGTCACGGCGATGAACAACCTCATCAACGTGTTCGCGAACAGTCCGGTCCTGAATTTGCCGATCAACCTGCTGGGGACCGCGACGTCGCCTGGCATCATCGCGAACATCGACGCTGCCGGGGTGAGCGCCGCGAACGCGCTGAGTGCGAACGTCGGCATCTCCGATCTGATTACGGCCGCTATCATCGGCGCGAACGGCAACAACGCCGTGGCCGTGCCGTCGCTCTCGATTCTCGGCGGGACCGTGTCGGTCGTGGCGCGGGTGATTTCGCCACCGCAAATCGGCGTCGGAGGCGTGGGCGCCACGGCAACGAACGCGCAGGTGCGGCTGTTCCTGACGGTCAACTCGGCGGCGTCGTCCGCCGGTCCGCTTGCCGGGATTTTGAGCGCCGTGGGCACGCAACTGAATCTTCCGCTGGTGCTTGAAGTGGCGCAGTCGACGGCGACGGTCACGGCATTGCAGTGTGGCGCGACGCCCTCGACCACCTTGCAGGTCAACTCGGGACTGGTGAACGTGTGCGTGGGCGCTGCGGCATCCGGGGTGAATGTGCAGACCGATCCGCGCAGTTGCACAACGCTCATGACGCAACGCACGAACATTGCGACGTTGCTCGGCCTGATCAACGTGGGGGCTAACGTGAACTTGTCGCTTGTGACGAATTCGCCCGCGCCGATCACGTTTACCGGGCCGTTCCCGCAAAAGGTCGGGCCTATCGGGTCGAGCGTGGATCTGAGTCAGATCGTCAAGGCGTTGCTGACCGGGCTCTCGCTCGACGTGAGTGCTGGCGGGACATCGACGTCCGGGACCATCGGCACGGGGCTGGTGAACAATGTGCCGTCGGCACTCGCGGGGTCGTCGATCTCGACAGTGAACAGCTTCCTGAGCACGGCCGCCGCCGGATTGAAGCAGACGACCAATGCGCTCGGCACGACGCTCGGCGGTGTGCTGACGCTCAATCTGCCGCAGGTGTTGGGCGGCGTGGGCGGGCTGGTGACGGGATTGGTCAACACGCTGGGCGGCATCGTCTCCGGGTTACTGGGCGGTGTCACGGACCTGCTCTGCAATCTGTCGGGTAACGCCAATCAGTGCCGTATCAATGCCGTATCGGGATCGATCGGCACGTCGGATATCTCACCGGTGCTCGGCAGCGTGCTCTACACCTTGCTCAATCCGCTGCTCACGCCGCTGAGCAACGTGCTCAATACGCTGCTGTCGTCGCTGGGCATCACGCTGGGCATGACGACGGTCACGGTGGACAGCATCAACTGCCAGAACGGTCTGGTGCAGCTAGTGTATTAGCGGCGATCGAACGCGGGTGAGATCGCTGGAGCAACGGTGCTCGACTGGATGTCGGGCGTTGTGTGCGTGGTAGGGTTCAAGGCGCAGTAGATGGCGCGGTGCAAGGCAAAGATGACGCAGAGAATCACGAACAAAACGATCAGTGATGCCCGAAATGGAGCCGGGCCGGCGCACTGAACTTCACCATGACGAACGCCGGGGGGCGTTCGCCAACGAGCGGACAAGCATGAAAAGCAAGCCAGTACGTGAAGATCTCGATGTGTATGTGTGGGAGGGCAAGTCGGATATCGCAGACCGGGTGTCCCACTGTCTCGCGAGCTTCGACATGGAAGTCATTCGGGCGGACGGCGTCGATCTGTCGCGCGAGCGCACGCGCGCGCGTCCGTCCATCGCGGTGGTGAGCGTGTCGGTGATCGAGGGCGCGTCGACCAATGCGAACGAATGGCAGCTCGGCCACGGCATGCCGGTGATCTGGGTCGCGACGACGCCGCGCGAGAACGACGGACGGGTGTTCCCGCCCGAGTACAGCAACATCCTCACCCTCGACTTCTCCGGTGCGGAGCTGCGCACACTGATCTTCAAGCTGTCCGGGGCTATCGCAGAGGCCGATCAGGCGCCGGTGCCCACTGACCCGCTCGTCGCGCAGTCGAGCGCCATGCTCGGCCTGCTCGCCGAAGTCGATGCTTTCGCCGATTGCGATTCGAACGTGCTGATCCACGGCGAGACCGGCGTGGGCAAGGAGCGTATCGCCCGCCTGCTCCACGACAAGCAGAGTCATTACGGACGGGGGCCGTTCGTTGCCGTGAACTGCGGTGCGATTCCCGACGGTCTCTTCGAATCGCACTTCTTCGGTCACGCCAAAGGCGCGTTCACCGGCGCGCTGTACTCGCACAAGGGGTATTTCGAGCAGGCCAACGACGGCACGCTCTTTCTCGACGAAATCGGCGACCTGCCGCTGTATCAGCAGGTCAAGTTGCTACGGGTGCTGGAGGATAGCGCCGTGACGCGCCTTGGCTCGGCGCAGCCCGTGAAGCTCGACTTCCGGCTGGTCGCGGCGACCAACAAGCATCTGAAGTCGATGGTGCGCGACGAGTTGTTCCGCGCCGACCTGTTCTACCGTCTTGCCGTGATCGAGTTGCACATCCCGAGCCTGGAGGAGCGCGGGCCGGTCGACAAGCTGGCCGTCTTCACCGCCTATCTCGGCAAGGTCGTGGGCGATAGCGAGATCGGGGCGCAGGTGCCGGCATGGCTGCGCGAACTGGTCGAGGGCGGTCTGTTTCCGGGCAACGTGCGCGAGATGCGCAATATCGCCGAGCGCGTCGGCATCATCTACCGGCAACTGGGCGGCTGGGACGAGCGGCGCATTCGACCGATCTTCGACGCGCTGTCGATGGGCACGGTGGCACGCGCGGACGACGCGTCGCGCGGCGGCGCAGCGGTGGGCGAGCGCGAACGTGCGCGCTGGGACGCCACCGAGCGGGCCCGTATTGTGGCGGCGCTCGACGCCAATGGCTGGCGACGTCAGGACACCGCCAACGCGCTGGGCATCAGCCGCAAGGTGCTGTGGGAAAAGATGCGCAAATACCAGATTCTCGGCAACGACTCGGAGTTGGCGAGCGAGTTTGAGGGCTGAGCCTGGCGCCGTCCAACGCCGAGGACAACGCGCTCTGCGTTGATGAAGTCTTGGCGTGGCGTTTTATGACGGGATTTTTCTGACAAGCAGCTTCCGTCTTCCGGAAGTCCCGACGACCCTCAGTTGCGCCGTATCAACAGATGAAATTGCGGCGGCAGAATAACGCATTCCCTGCTTGGAAGACCGGGCCTCAATGGATAGAATTGTCGGCTATTGCGGGCATGCGGTTATCATTCCACAAATACGCAGGTATCAGATCCTCGGGACGGAGTCCGGGGTGGCGAATGAATGCGACGAATAAGGATCGTGAAACGATCCGGTCGATAACAGGAAAACAGATCAGATGAAAATCAGTGATTGCCGGGGGCGGTTGTGGTTGGGCGTGGGGGTGGCATGCCTGGCCGCCTGGGGGACGTCAGCAATGGCTGCCGACCCGGTCCGTGATGTGACTGGTGCGACGCCCGCGCAACTTGCAGCTCCGGCAGTGCCTGCACAATCGGCCAACGCGCCGGTGGCCGCATCGGGCACGATCCAGGAACTGCGCGATCGCATTCAGAACAAGGAAGTCACCGAATTGCGCACGACCTACAACGGTCGTTACGGCGCAAGCCTGCTGTTCTATCCGCAGACGCTGGGCTACTACGTGGCGCTGTTCCACGAAGGCCAGTTCTGGCGCGTGGTCAAGGTGAGCAACGAGAAGAAGGCCGAAGCGCTGTATGCCGACTTCGTCCATCAGACGCAGGTGCTCGCCGACGTCGAGATCAACCGCATCAAGCTCGAAGCCCAGAAGGCCATGATCGAGCGTCAGTTGGCCGAGAGCGAAACGCGCCTCAATGCCGTGCAGAACGACCTCACTATCCAGCGTCAGCAGGAACAGGCGCTGGCGCAGAACCAGCAAGCCGTGCGTGAGCAGGCCGCTGCCCTCGAGACCGAGCGTAGTGCTGCACGCATCCGCCTGAGCGACGTGCAGGGCCAGATCCGCTCGCTGGAAGCCCAGCAGAACAGTGTGGATTCGGATCTCGTGCGTTCGGTCAAGGGTTCGTCGAAGAAGACGACGCGTCGCCGTTAAGCCGCGTCTCAGACGTCCCAGCATGTGAGAAAGCCGCCTTCGGGCGGCTTTTTTCATGGGATGGCGTGCATATCGGTACACCCAATTGCGGGGACTGTCGACTCACGAATCGCGCATGTCCGGCATATGTCGCGCATTTGCAACTCGAATAGCGGCGCCGCGTGCGTGGCCCAACGGCGGCAAGGGATGGGCAAAACCCTTGTGGCGCGGGACTGGTCACGGCGTCCGGCTCGTCATATCCTAGCGGGGCATGTCATGTAACAAGCCCGGCGATCAGGAACTGCCCGGGCTGGCGAGGGAACCGGCGCCCAGTTAGAATAGCGCCCATTTTGTGCAGCGCAATAAAGCGATTACCCAAACCTTATGACGCAAAACATTCGACACGGGCAGCGCCCCCAGGCCATGCCCGCGCTCATGGTGGCGGCTATCGGCGTGGTCTTCGGCGATATCGGCACCAGCCCGCTCTATGCGCTCAAGGAATGTTTCGATCCGCAGCACGGCATTCCGTTTGATCAACAGGCGGTGTTCGGCATCATCTCGCTGCTGTTCTGGGCGCTGGTGATCGTGGTTTCCCTGAAGTACGTCTTGTTCGTGATGCGAGCGGACAACCGCGGTGAAGGCGGGGTGCTCGCGCTCATGGCGCTCAGCTTGCGCAGCGTGAGGGCGGGCAGTCGATGGGCATCCGTCCTGATGATGCTGGGGATGTTCGGCGCCTGCATGTTCTATGGCGACGCCGTGATTACCCCGGCCATCTCCGTGATGTCGGCGGTCGAGGGGCTGGAGATCGCCGCGCCTTCGCTGTCACGTTTCGTGCTGCCGATCACGATCGTCATTCTGATCGTGCTCTTCTCGATGCAGAAGTCGGGGACCGCCAAGGTCGGGCGTCTGTTCGGCCCGGTCATGGTGCTCTGGTTCGTGATTCTCGGCGTGCTGGGCGTGTACAACATGGTGCTCGCGCCGGAGATCGTGAAGGCCATCAACCCGTACTACGGCATCCATTTCATCCGCACTCACGCGTTGCAGGCCTACATCGTGCTCGGCTCGGTGTTCCTCGTGCTGACCGGCGCAGAAGCGCTGTACGCGGACATGGGGCACTTCGGTATCCGTCCGATTCGCTTCGCCTGGTCGGTGCTGGTGTTTCCGGCGCTGGCGCTGAACTACTTCGGTCAGGGGGCATTGCTGCTGTCGAACCCGAAGGCCATCGAAAATCCGTTCTTCCTGCTCGCGCCGGACTGGGCGCTGTTGCCGCTGGTGATCGTGGCGACGGCGGCCACCGTGATCGCGTCGCAAGCCGTGATTTCCGGGGCGTTCTCGCTGACCAGTCAGGCGATTCAGCTCGGCTATGTGCCACGCATGAAGATTCTGCATACGTCGGATCGCGAGATCGGTCAGATCTATATGCCGGTCATCAACTGGTCGCTGCTGCTGGTCATCATCTGGATCGTGCTGGCGTTCAAGTCGTCGAGCAATCTGGCGGCCGCTTACGGCATTGCCGTGACGACGACGATGGTCATCACGACCATTCTCGCGTGCGTGGTCATGGTCAAGGTCTGGAACTGGAACAAGTTCCTCGTCGCGCTCATCATCACGGGCTTCCTCGTGGTCGACTTCGCGTTCTTCGGCGCGAACCTGATCAAGGTGGAAGAGGGCGGCTGGTTGCCGCTCGCCTTGGGCGCGTTCCTGTTCTTCATGCTGATGACGTGGCACAAGGGCCGGCAGTTGCTGCGCGAGCGCACCGCCGCCGACGGCATTCCGCTCGGGCCGTTCCTGCAAGGTCTGCTGGCGCACCCGCCGCATCGCGTGGCGGGCACGGCCATCTACCTGACGGGCGGCAATACGCTGGTGCCGGTGAGCCTGCTGCACAACCTCAAGCACAACCGTATCCTGCATGAGCGCACGATCTTCCTGACGTTCCGCACGCTGGATGTGCCTTATGCCGAAGATGCCAGCCGCATCGAGGTCAAGGACCACACGGGCGGGCTGTACAGCGTGGTCGCGACGTTCGGTTTCAACGAGACGCCGGACGTGAAGGAAGTGCTGCATCTGCTCGAAGAGAAGACGGATATGCACTTCGAGTTGATGGATACGTCGTTCTTCCTCGCGCGCGAGACGGTCGTGCCGACCAAGCTGCCGGGCATGTCCATCTGGCGTGAACGCCTGTTCGCGTGGATGCACCAGAACGCTGCCAAACCGACCGACTTCTTCAGCATTCCCGCGAACCGCGTGGTTGAGCTGGGGACGAAGATCGAGATCTGACGCAGCGTATTGCGACGCGGCGAAAGCAAGACGTAAAAAGCCCGCTCAAACGAGCGGGCTTTTTAATTGGGATGCGCTCAACGGTGGCGGTGCGTCGCGAAGGATGCCCCCCGCATGTCACCGCCGCCGTGTGCCTTGGGCTCAGCGCTTGAGCTTGGCGAAGGCCGCTGCCATGGCGTTGACCGTTTCCGGTTCGCGCGAGCGTCCGCCGCCGTTGCCGCCTCGGCCACCGCTGCCCTGACCGCCGTGCCCGCCTCGCGGCGCACCGCCGCCGTGACTACCCGGGCGGTCGCTGCTGCCCGCCACCGGCAGGTCGTCGTTCAGACGCATGGTGAGCGAGATACGCTGGCGGCGCGGATCGACTTCGAGCACCTTGACCTTCACGATATCGCCAGCCTTCACGACTTCGTGCGGGTCCTTGATGAACTTCGTCGACATGGCCGAGACGTGGACGAGACCGTCCTGATGCACGCCGATATCGATGAACGCACCGAAAGCGGCAACGTTCGTCACCACGCCTTCGAGCTGCATGCCCGGCTTCAGGTCGGTCAGCTTCTCGACACCTTCCTGGAACGTTGCCGTCTTGAACTCGGGACGCGGATCTCGGCCCGGCTTCTCGAGTTCGGTCAGGATGTCCTTCACCGTCGGCAGGCCAAAGCGCTCGTCGACGAACTCCGTGGGCGACACGCTGCGCACGACCGAACCGTTGCCCATCACATCGCCAATCGACTTCTTGATTTTGGCGAGAATGCGCTCGACGACGGGGTAGGCTTCCGGGTGCACCGACGAGCGATCCAGCGGATTGTCGCCGCCGTTCACACGCAGGAAGCCGGCCGCCTGCTCGAACGTCTTGTCGCCCAGACGCGGCACCTTCCTGAGCGCCTCGCGATTGGCGAACGGACCGTTGCTGTCGCGGAAGTCCACGATGTTCTTCGCCAGCGTGCTGTTCAGGCCCGACACGCGCGCGAGCAGCGGCGCCGAGGCGGTATTGACGTCCACGCCGACCGCGTTCACGCAATCCTCGACGACGGCGTCGAGCATGCGCGCCAGTTCACGCTGGTTCACGTCGTGCTGATACTGCCCCACGCCGATGGCCTTCGGCTCGATCTTGACGAGTTCGGCCAGCGGATCTTGCAGACGTCGCGCAATCGAGACGGCGCCACGCAGCGAGACGTCGAGTTCAGGGAATTCCTTCGCTGCGAACTCCGACGCCGAGTACACCGAGGCGCCGGCTTCCGAGACCACGATCTTCTGGAGCTTCAGTTCCGGATGGCGCTTGATGAGTTCCAGCGCCAGCTTGTCCGTCTCACGCGACGCCGTGCCGTTACCGATACTCACCAGTTGAGCGCCCGTCGCGGCCGCGATCTTCGACAGTCGGGAGAGCGAGCCGTCCCAGTCGCGACGCGGCTCATGCGGGTAAATGGTGTCGGTGCCGAGCAGCTTGCCCGTCGCGTCGACCACTGCGACCTTCACGCCGGTGCGCAGGCCCGGGTCCAGACCGATCACGCCCTTCGGGCCGGCCGGTGCGGCGAGCAGCAATGCCTTGAGGTTGCGGGCGAACACGCGAATGGCTTCGCTCTCGGCGCTCTCGCGAATCTGCGTGAGCAGTTCCGATTCGAGGTGCGGCTGCACCTTCACGCGCCAGCACCAGCGGCAGACGTCCGCCAGCCACTTGTCAGCCGCGCGGTTCTGCTGGCGAATGCCGAAGTGACCGGCGATCACGCCTTCGCACGGATGCGGGATCTGGGCGTCGAGTTCTTCGCCAAGGCCCAGCTTGACCATCAGAATGCCGAGGTTGCGGCCACGGAAGAGGGCGAGCGCGCGGTGCGACGGCACGGCCGCGATCGGCTCGGCGTAGTCGTAATAATCGCGGAATTTCTCGCCTTCCTCGCTTTCCTTGCCTTCCACGACCTTCGACGACACGACGCCCTGGGTCCAGAGGTAGTCGCGCAGCTTGCCGAGCAGCTCGGCCGTCTCGCCGAATTGTTCGGAAAGGATGTCGCGGGCGCCGTCGAGGGCCGCCTTGACGTCGGCAACGCCTTTCTCGGCGTCGACGAACTTGGCGGCTTCAACCTGCGGGTCGAGCGTCGGATCGGCGAGCAGCGCCTGCGCGAGCGGTTCGAGACCGGCTTCGCGGGCGATCTGCGCGCGGGTGCGGCGCTTCGGCTTGTACGGGAGGTAAAGGTCTTCGAGCGTCTGCTTCGTGTCTGCCGCGACGATGGCGGTGCGCAGTTCGTCCGTCAGCTTGCCTTGTTCCTCGATGCTCGCAAGAATCGCCGCACGGCGATCTTCCAGTTCGCGCAGATACAGCAGACGCTCTTCGAGCGTACGCAGTTGCGTGTCATCGAGGTTATCGGTCACTTCCTTGCGGTAGCGCGCGATGAAGGGCACGGTGGCGCCTTCGTCCAGCAGTTGCACGGCGGCGGCGACCTGACGCGGCTGCACGCTGAGTTCGTCGGCGATGCGTTGAACGATCTGAAGGGCTACGTTTTGCGTCATGAGTGTTGCGAGTTACCCAAGTGCCAGGAGCGGGGCATTTTGCCATAAACCGCGGGCGCGTCCGGGCAGGCAATGCTAAAATTTGGCATCACTCTGCTCAACCTCATGATTTCCTTCGAAAAATTGTTTTCGCGACTGAATCTGCGACAGCTTCCGAACCGTCCGGCCCTCACGCGCGTCGCCGCGGGTGTCGTGTTCGGTTTCGTGACGGCTGCCGTTGTGCCGGGGACGTCGTTCGCTCAGGGGCTGTCGGCCGTCGAGGCGGCCGGACGCACGACCGAACAACTGCGTGTGCCCCAGGTGCCGTTCGATGCCACCGCCGACCGCACGCCGTCGTCTGCCAGCAAGGCCAGCGCTGCGGCTGCCGCAGCCGAGGACGACAAGCCCGTCGCCTATGACGACCAGCTCGACATGCATCCTGCCGATGACGATTTTGGCGGCCGCCGGGCGGTGCTCGATCGTCAGCGCGCGTGGGTCGACTACCGTTTCGAAGAGGCGAAGTACGAGTGTGCCTCGAAGTTCTTCGTGAATTACTGCATCGATAACGCGCGCGACGAGCAGCGCGAAGCGCTCAAGGCGATTCGTAGCCAGCGGCTGGTGCTCGAAGATCAGGAGCGCAAGGTGCGCGCGCAGGAGCGTGACGAACGCCTCGCAGCCAAGCGCGCGCAAACGGCTGCGGAAGCACCGCAGCGTGCCGCCGAGCGGGCTCAGAACGTCTCGGATTACGAGGCCAAGCAGGCCGAATATCAGCAGCGCGTCACTGAACGTACGGGACAGGCACCGCAACGTGCGGCGAATACCGAGTCGTACAACGCCAAGCAGGCGGGGCAGCAGCAGAAGCTCGACGAGGCGAAAGCGTCTGCGGCGCAAAAGGCTGCCGAGCGCGAAGAGAACGTGCGCAAGTACAACCAGAAGCAGCAGGAAGCCATCGAGCGTCAGCAGAAGTCGGACGCGCGGCGTAACGAGTCGCAGTCGGGGAGTTCGCCGGCGCAGAAGGCCTTGGAAGGGCAGTAAGCCCGCGCAGGCTGGAGGCGGGCGGAACGCGACGCACAACGCGGGTTGGCGCCGAACCGGAATCACTTGAGAGTCGCAGGAGAGTTGTCACGATGCAGCACGATCTTCACTCCGTTGGACGTCGCATCATCGAATTGCAGATCGAACACCGCGATCTGGACTATCTGATCGATAAGTTGCTGACGGAACCGGCGTATGACGAGCTTCAGGTCACCCGGCTCAAGAAGCGCCGTCTGAAGATCAAGGACACGATCACCCTGCTGCAAGTGCAGCAAACGCCGGACCTGCCCGCCTGAGCGAGCGCCCCGACAATGCACCGGAAATTCGCGCGATATCTGCGACATTCGTCCTGAGCTTCGCGCGGTAACTTTTTTCATTGCGGCGCTGCGTATCCCCATGAGGCGATGCGCGGCGCCTTCGAGTTTTCAGAGCCGTTTTGACCGATTCCGCCGCCGCATCCAGCGATTCCACCGATCTCTCCCCAAGCGCTGACACGCCAACGTTCCATGGACTCAAGCCGCTCGACCCCAAGCGAGAGCGCGAGCTGGAGGAAATCTTCGGCGATGGCGGCATGCTGGCGCGCGCGATCGACGGCTATCGCTCGCGTGAACCACAAACCGAGATGGCGCGTGCCGTGGCCGCTGCGATGGATACGCACGACTCGCTGATCGCCGAGGCCGGCACGGGCACGGGCAAGACCTACGCGTATCTCGTGCCCGCCATGCTGTGGGGCGGCAAGACGATCATCTCGACCGGCACCAAACACTTGCAGGACCAGATCTTTGCGCGTGACATTCCGACCGTGCGCAAGGCGCTTGCCGTGCCGGTCACGGTGGCCATGCTCAAGGGCCGCTCGAATTATCTGTGTCACTACTATCTGGAGCGTGCGCAGCAGGAAGGGCGCTTTGCGTCGCGCCATGAGGCTGCCCAGTTGCGCGAGATCACGACGTTTGCGCAGATCACGCATAGCGGCGACAAGGCGGAACTGGCATCCGTGCCGGAGAACGCGCCGATCTGGGCGCAGGTAACGTCTACGCGCGATAACTGTCTCGGCCAGGATTGCCCGCGTTACAAGGACTGTTTCGTGATGCTCGCGCGCAAGGAAGCGCAGCAGGCCGATCTCGTGGTCGTCAATCACCACCTGTTCTTTGCGGATGTGATGCTGCGCGATACCGGTATGGCGGAATTGCTGCCGAGCGCCAATACCGTCATTTTCGACGAAGCGCATCAGTTGCCGGAAACCGCCACGCTGTTCTTCGGCGAGACGGTCTCGACCACGCAACTGCTTGAACTGGCGCGTGATTGCGTCGCGGAAGGCCTGATTCACGCGCGCGATGCCGCCGACTGGGTCAAGCTCGGCGCGAATCTGGAGCGGGCCGCGCGCGATGTGCGTTTGACGTTCGGTCAGGACAACGCGCGGATGTCCGTGACGCAACTGCCGGACGATCACGAGTTGTTCGGGGCGCTCGAGAGCGTCGACATCGCGTTGCAGGATGTGATCGAGACGCTTCAGCATCAGGCAGAGCGCGCCGAAGCGCTCGGTGCCTGTCTGCGTCGCGCATTGGAATTGCATGAGCAACTGGAGCGTTGGCAGTTGGGCGTGACGCCGCCGTCGCCGGGCGAGCAGCCACTGCCGCTGCTGGACCCCGACGCGCCGCGTGTGACCGACGGCAAACGCGAAAAGGCGGTGAAGGCGCGCGAGGCGGAAGCGGCGCGTCTGACGGCGGAAGCGAAGGCGGGGGAAGGCGCGGACGGCGAAGGTAAATCGGAAAAGACCTACACGCCGGCGGAGACGGTCCGCTGGATCGAAGTGTTCTCGCAGGCGGTGCAGTTGCATCAGACGCCGCTCTCGATTGCGCCGATCTTCGCGAAGCAGCGGGCCGGGGCGCCGCGCGCGTGGATTTTCACGTCGGCTACGTTGTCCGTGAAGGGCAATTTCATGCACTACGCCGCGCAATTGGGACTCGATGCAGGCAAGTCGCTGACGCTGGCCAGTCCGTTCGACTATCAGAACCAAAGCTTGTTGTACGTGCCGCGCGGATTGCCGCAGCCGTCGGCACCGAACTTTACGGACGCTGTGCTCGATGCCGCGTTGCCGGTGCTCGAAGTCAGCGGTGGCCGGGCCTTCGTGTTGTGTACGACGTTGCGCGCGGTCAATCGTGCCGCGGAGCGCCTGCGCGAAGAGTTCGAGCGGCGTGGCTGGCCGTATCCGCTGCTGGTGCAGGGCGAAGCGAGCCGCACGGAGTTGCTCGACCGATTCCGCGCGCTGGGCAATGCCGTCCTCATCGGTAGCCAGAGTTTCTGGGAAGGGGTGGACGTGCGGGGTGAAGCGCTTTCGCTCGTCATCATCGACAAATTGCCGTTCGCGCCGCCTGACGATCCGGTGCTTGCCGCGCGTCTCGATGCGCTGACGAAGAAGGGGTTGAGTCCGTTCGCCGTGCACCAGTTGCCGCAGGCGGTAATCACGTTGAAGCAGGGGGCGGGGCGCCTGATTCGTTCGGAAGCCGATCGCGGGGTGCTGATGATTTGCGATCCGCGTCTCGTCGACAAGCCCTATGGGCGGCGAATCTGGCAGAGCCTCCCGCCATTCAAACGTACGCGGGAATTGCCGATCGTGCGCGGATTCTTCGACGAGATCGCGGCCGAGGCGGGCGATTGAGCTTCACGATTCCTACACTCGGCGCGGAATGAAAAAGCCAGGCGGTGAAACGTCTGGCTTTTTCGTTGCCTTGCGCTGCGATGTCTGTTGGGCATCCGTCGGCTATCAACCGGGCATGGCGTCCAGCCAGCGACCGATGACGGCCGGAGCAACTTCGGACAACCGGGCGTGATGCGCCCGGGCATCGTTGCGCAGGCCCACAGGATCGATCTTCGCAGCGCCGAGCTCGCACGCATGCCCGACGAGCCACGATTCGATACGTGCGGCGTCGGCTTCCAGATGAAATTGCAGTCCCAGCGCGTGCGTGCCCAGCGCGAAGGCCTGATTTTCGCCAACGGCCGTACGTGCCAGATGCACCGCCCCCGGCGGAATGTCGAACTGGTCGCCATGCCAGTGGAGTACGCTCGCGTCGCCCAGTGCCGCCAGGGGCGACGACAGGCCCGCGTCCGTCAGCGTCAGCGGGGCGTAGCCGATTTCCTTCACGCCCAGCGGGTACACCTTTGCGTCCAACGCTCGCGCCATCAATTGCGCGCCGAGGCAGATGCCGAGGATGGGCTTGCCGGCGGCGAGGCGCGCCTTGACCAGCGCGAGTTCGTCCGCGATGAACGGATGCAGCGGGTCGTCGAAGGCGCCGATAGGACCGCCGAGCACGACGAGCAAGTCCGGTGAGCGCGCGTCGACGGTGCGCAGGTCGGCGAGCGGCGCGTCGACATACTCGATGGCGTAACCGCGTTGTGTGAAATACGGCGCCAACGTGCCGAGGTCTTCAAAGTGGACGTGACGCAGGGCCAGCAGCGTCTTGCCGGTGGTGGACGAGGGATTCACGAAACCAACTCCTGATGCCTGAGAAGCGCGGCCATCCGGCCGTCATGTGGACATGCAAAAACAAAAAGCCCCCGCTTGCGCGAGGGCTTTTCGACGAATGCCAATCGACAACCGAGACGGCTTAACGCCAGATCTGCCACCACGACTTCTTGTCGCTCGGGTTGTTGTCGATGCGGCGGCCGACCGTGAGGTAGCCGCTGTTCGGGTAGGTCTTTTCCATCACACGACGCGCATCGTCACGCAGTTCGGTCATGCCGAGTTTGTCGTACGACTTGATCATGATGCCAAGCGCGTCTTCGAGTGCCGGTGCCTGATCGTAATCCTGCAAGGCGCTCTGTGCACGGTTCACGGCAGCGAGGTAGGCGCCACGGCGATAGTAGTACTCGGCGGCGTGCACTTCGTGCGCGGCCATCGCGTTCACGGCGTAGCGCATGCGCAGGGCGGCGTCGTTCGCGTACTTGCTGTTCGGATAATGCTCGACGAGGTACTTGAAGCTGTCATAGGCCGCACGCAAAGCCTTCGGATCGCGTTCGCTGAGATCCTGACCGGAGAAGCGGCCGAACAGACCGAGGTCGTCGTTGAAGTTGATCAGGCCCTTGAGGTAATAGGCGTAATCGATCGACGGGCTGTCCGGATGCAGACGGATGAAGCGCTCGACGGCCGTGAGGGCCTGCGCCGGCTCATTGTCCTTGTAATAGGAGTAGGCCGTGTTGATCTGGGCTTGTTGGGCGTGCGGGCCGAACGGGTCGCGACCTTCGAGCAACTCGTAGTATTTGGCGGCCTTGGTGTAGTCGCCGCTGTCGAAGCTGTCCTTCGCTTCCGAGTATAATTTGTTCGTCGACCAGCTGGCCGTTTCGTCGACCTTCTCCGGCAGAATGCCGCAGGCGGCCATGCTGCCGACCACGATGGCGGCCAGCGTCAGATGTTTGACAAGTTTCAGGGCTTGCATGCTCGTTGGCTTCACTTCTCGATGACCCGTTCAATAGTGCCGGATTATAGCGTAACCGCCTCATTTGCCACGGAAAATGCGGAGGATTCGTCGGACGACGACCTCGAATCGCTTCCGGAGGCTTTCCCAAGCCGCGCCGATCACGCCCCCGCAGGGGCGACTTCTGCCGTATCTACCGCAACGCCGCTGACCGCCATACTGCCCGATTCGCTCGCCGGCGAGCGGCTGGACAAGGCGCTGGCGTCCTGTTTTCCCGAATATTCCCGTAGCCGTCTGCAAGCCTGGGTCGAAGACGGCCGCGTCACGCTCGACGGCGAACCCGCCAAGGTGCGCCAGAAAGTGGCCGGCGGCGAGACAGTCCTCATCACGCCGGCGGCATTGCCGGAGCAACTCGCGTTCGCTCCGGAACCGTTGCCGCTCGACGTCGTGTACGAAGACGCCGCGCTTGCCGTCTTCAACAAGCCTGCGGGCCTCGTCGTCCATCCGGCGGCGGGCAACTGGTCCGGCACGTTGCTCAATGGGCTGCTGCATCGGTATGGGCAAGCGGCCGCCGATCTGCCGCGCGCGGGCATCGTCCACCGGCTGGACAAGGAGACGTCCGGCCTGATGGTCGTGGCGCGTACGCTGGTGGCGCAGACCGATCTGGTGCGCCAGTTGCAGGCGCGCTCCGTGAAACGCCATTACGCGGCACTTGTCTGGGGACGTCCGCCACTGCGTACGGTCGTCGACGCGCCCATCGGTCGTGACCCGCGTGAGCGCACCCGCATGGCCGTGGTGCAAGGGCAGGGCGGCAAGCCCGCGCGCACCCGCGTGGTGACGGTCGCCAGCGCAGAATGGGAGAATTCCCCGGTTTCGTTGGTGCTTTGCTCGCTGGATACCGGCCGCACGCACCAGATTCGCGTCCATCTTTCCCATCTTGGGCACTCATTGCTGGGCGATCCGCTATATAAGCCCCGTCACAAGCGCCCGTCGTTGCCGGGCGGGTTTGCGCGTCAGGCATTGCATGCCTGGCGGCTTGGCCTGATTCATCCTGAGGACGACAGCGCCATGCACTGGCAAGCCCCCTTGCCGGACGATATGCGTGAACTCATGACCGCGCTCGGTCTCGAATTCGACTTTACAACGCTCCCCGATTCGCTCGATGACTTCTTCCCTGCCTGAGCAAGACACGATACCTGCGGACTGGATCGTTCCCGACTGGCCCGCGCCGAAGCAGGTGCGCGCGGTGTTCACCACGCGTGCCGGGGGTGTGAGCGAGGGACCGCAGGCGACCTTCAATCTCGGTTTCAAAGCCGACGACGATCCCGAGGCCGTCCGGACCAACCGTGCGTTGCTGGCGACGCGAACGGGCGTGGCGTCGGCATGGGTGGCGCAGGTGCACGGCCCGCGCGTGGTCGACGCGCAAGCGGCACTGGACGCCGCGCAATCGGGCGACCCGCTGCAAGCGGACGCCAGTGCCACGAACGCCGTAGGTCTCGCAAGCACCGTCATGGTGGCGGACTGCCTGCCGGTATTGCTGTGCGACGCGCAGGGACAAGCGGTGGCGGCTGCCCACGCGGGCTGGCGTGGGCTGTGTGCGGGTGTCATCGAACAGACGGTACAGGCATTGCGTGCGCGGCTGCCCGAATCCGGTGCGCAAGCATCGGTGATCGCATGGCTCGGCCCCTGCATCGGGCCGACGGCATTCGAAGTGGGGCCGGAGGTGCGGCAGGCTTTCCTCGATGCCGCCACGCCGCAGGAGCACGAAGCCACGCAAGCCGCGTTTGTCCCGCATGGCGACCCCGCCGTTGGCAAATCGCTGGCGGATCTGTGTGCGCTGGCCCGGTTGCGGCTGGCGCGTGAAGGCGTGACGAGCGTCTCGGGTGGGCAGTGGTGTACGGTCAGCGATCCGGCGCGCTTCTATTCCTATCGTCGTGACCGGACGACAGGGCGGATGGCGGCGCTTGTGTGGCGTGAGGCCTGATCGCCGGAATTCGTCCGGAATCAGTCGGAATTCGTCCGGATCATTGAGGATTTGTCGACGCTGTCCTGCGTCATGTCGATCATGCGGCGACCCGTTGTCCGGCGCGGGTCACCGCCGAACCTGTGCATCCGGAGCGTTCATTGTGCGTCATCGCGTCGCAGCGCGCGTGCACGCCGCGCGCGGCTTCCCGACAGATAGAGAACAAGCAGGGCAGGACCGATGCCCCCGAAGAGGAAGATCGCGATGCCCAGCCAGGCCGACGGCGCGGTGATGGCGACCATGCCAATGACGTAAAGCCAGCCGAGAAGAATGATGAGCATCGGGACAAACGCGCATTCAAAAATAGGGGCAGTACCGAGACAATGCGAAGTCAGAGAGAAGTCCCTCGCCTGTGACGTACGCTGCAAAGATTGACACGCCTGCGCGCGCACGCAAGAATGCTTCACAGGCGGAGCGCATCGCTCATAAAGCGAAGCACGCCGCCGCGTTTCGGGCGCCGGCCCTGAACGCAACGGACGTGACACTCAGGCTACCATGAATCGCGCCAGTGCCAACTTCGATCCGGCCTCGTTTGCCGCCTCGTTTGCCCAGCAGTTTCCCTCCGCTTCGCTCTCCGCTCAGGACATGTCGCAGTGGTTCAAGGCCGCCCAACAGATGTTCGGCGCTTTGCCGGGGGCTGCCGGCCCGTCACCCTTTGCTGCGAATGGTGCAGCGGCTGCCGCGAATCCGTTCGCGGGGCTTTTTCAGCAGTTCGATCTTTTCGGTAAGCCGGGCGCGTTGCCGCAGCCGACGTCGTTGCACGTCGATCCCGCGCGACTGAACGAGCTTCAGTCGGATTACGCCCGAGAGTTTTCCGAACTCGTCGCCAGCTTCAATCAACCCGGCCTCGATAATGCGCCCCCGTTGGGCGACCGTCGTTTCTCGGGAGACGGCTGGCGCAATCCGTTCTACGCATTGCCCGCTGCGCTTTATCTGCTCAACGGCCGTTTTCTGATGCGCATGGCCGAACTGGTCGATGCCGATGCGAAAACGCGCGAGCGCATTCGCTTTGCCGTCGAGCAGTGGGTGGCCGCGAGTTCGCCCGCGAACTTCATCGCGACCAATCCGGACGCGCAGCAACGTCTCGTGCAGACGCACGGCGACAGCCTGCTCGCCGGCATGCAGCATCTGCTGGTCGACATGGGCAAGGGCAAGGTCTCGCAGACCGATGAAGCCGCGTTCGAAGTCGGACGTAACGTCGCGACGACCGAAGGCGCCGTGGTCTTCGAGAACGAACTGATCCAGCTCATCCAGTACAAGGCGCTTACGCCGACGGTGCATCAGCGTCCGTTGCTCGTGGTGCCGCCGTGCATCAACAAGTACTACATCCTCGATCTTCAACCGGAAAACTCGCTGATCCGCTACGCCGTGGAGCAGGGGCATACCGTGTTCGTCGTGTCGTGGCGCAACCCCGACATGTCGCTCGCGCACAAGACGTGGGACGACTACGTGGGTGAGGGGCCGATTGCCGCCATCGATGTCGTGCGCGACATCAGCGGTCAGTCGCAGATCAATGCGCTCGGCTTCTGCGTGGGCGGCACGTTGCTCGCCGCCGCGCTGGCGGTATTGGCCGGGAAGGGGCAGACGGGGCGCAAGTCGCCGGTCGCGAGCGTGACATTGCTCACGACGCTGCTGGATTTCTCCGATACCGGCGTGCTCGACGTGTTTGTCGACGAGCCCCATGTGCAATTCCGCGAGCAGACGATCGGCGGCGGTCTCGGCCAACCGCCGGGGTTGATGCGCGGCGTCGAGCTGGCGAACACGTTCTCGTTCCTGCGTCCGAACGATCTGGTCTGGAACTACGTGGTCGACAGCTATCTGAAGGGCAACGCGCCGCAGCCGTTCGACCTGCTTTACTGGAACGGTGACGGCACGAACCTGCCTGGACCGATGTTCTGCTGGTATCTGCGCCATCTTTATTTGCAGAACGAACTGAAGCAGCCGGGGACGATCCAGACGTGCGGCGTGCCGGTGGATCTGAGCGCGATCGATGCGCCGGCCTATGTGTTCGGTTCACGCGAAGACCACATCGTGCCGTGGACGTCGGCGTTCCGGTCGCTGCCGTTGTTGAGCGGCGAGCGCCGTTTCGTGCTCGGTGCGTCCGGTCACATTGCGGGGGTCGTCAATCCGCCCGTGAAGAAAAAGCGCAGCTATTGGCGCAACGACGACGTTGGCGTCGAGGCGAGCGATTGGCTGGCGGGTGCGACGGAGTACCCGGGAAGCTGGTGGAGCGACTGGAGCGAATGGCTCGCAGGCTACGCCGGAAAACGCGTTAAGGCGCAAAATGCGTATGGTAATGTTGCTTATGCACCCATCGAACCAGCGCCCGGCCGCTATGTGAAGGCGAAGGCCTGAGCATAGGGCGCCCAGTTGTGTGTGGCCGCGCGAACGATGGTTTGCGCGGCGGGCATCCCCCCTGGTTCGAACCCATTGAAAAAAGAGGAATGAGACATGACGGATATCGTGATTGTGTCGGCTGCCCGTACGGCAGTCGGTAAGTTTGGCGGCTCGCTGGCCAAGGTGGCGGCGCCGGATCTGGGGGCGATCGTGATCGACGAAGTCCTCAAGCGCGCGAAGCTCAAGGGCGAAGACATCAGCGAAGTCATCATGGGGCAGGTGCTGACGGCCGGCTCGGGTCAGAACGTGGCGCGTCAGGCCTCGATCAAGGCCGGGCTGCCTGCGATGGTGCCTGCGATGACGATCAACAAGGTGTGCGGCTCGGGCCTGAAGGCCGTGATGCTCGCCGCCAATGCGATTACCTCCGGTGAAGCCGACATCGTCGTGGCCGGCGGTCAGGAGAACATGAGCGCTGCACCGCACGTGCTGCCGGGCTCGCGCGACGGCTTCCGCATGGGCGACGCCAAGCTCATCGATACGATGATCGTCGACGGCCTGTGGGACGTGTACAACCAGTACCACATGGGTATCACGGCGGAGAACGTCGCCAAGGAGTACGGCATTACGCGCGAGATGCAGGACGAATTTGCCGCCGCGTCGCAGAACAAGGCTGAAGCAGCACAGAAGGCCGGACGCTTCGATCAGGAAATCGTGCCGGTGTCTATCCCGCAGCGCAAGGGTGATCCGGTGGTCTTCAAGACCGACGAGTTCGTGCGTCATGGCGTGACGGCCGAGTCGCTCTCCGGCCTCAAGCCGGCCTTCTCGAAGGACGGCACCGTGACTGCCGCCAACGCTTCGGGCATCAACGACGGTGCCGCGGCCGTGGTCGTGATGTCGGCCAAGCGCGCCGAGCAACTGGGCCTCACGCCGCTCGCGCGCATCGTGGCGTACGCGAACGCCGGCGTCGATCCGTCGGTGATGGGCATCGGTCCGGTCCCGGCATCGCAACGCTGCCTCTCCCGTGCGGGCTGGAAGGCGAGCGATCTGGATCTGATGGAAATCAACGAAGCGTTCGCGGCGCAGGCATTGGCGGTGAACAAGCAAATGGGCTGGGACACCTCGAAGATCAACGTGAACGGCGGCGCTATCGCCATTGGTCACCCGATCGGGGCGTCCGGTTGCCGTATTCTCGTCACGCTGCTGCACGAAATGGCGCGTCGTGACGCGCGTCGCGGTCTGGCGTCGCTGTGTATCGGCGGCGGTATGGGCGTGGCGCTGGCGGTGGAACGCGTCTGAGCCCACCCGCTTTTCGCGTGGGGCATCAGAACCGCAGAAGAAGCAGTGCCGCCCGTGTGTGCAACGCGCACGGGCTCGCACTGAGGAAGTCGTCAGGAGACGAAAGGCTCGCGTGGGAACGCGCGGCCTGCGCGTCGGTCAATTGGCAGTCGCAACAGGCGGCAATCAGCCGTTATTTTGGGGGAAGCGTTCCATGACTCAACGCATTGCATATGTGACAGGCGGGATGGGCGGTATCGGTACGTCCATTTGCCAGCGGCTGTACAAAGATGGCTTCAAGGTCGTGGCGGGCTGTGGTCCGAATTCGCCGCGCCGCGTGAAGTGGCTGGAAGACCAGAAGGCGCTGGGTTTCGATTTCGTCGCGTCGGAAGGCAACGTCGGCGATTGGGAGTCGACGAAGGCTGCGTTCGACAAGGTCAAGTCCGAAGTCGGTGAAGTCGACGTGCTGGTGAACAACGCCGGTATCACGCGCGACATCGTCTTCCGCAAGATGACGCGTGAAGACTGGGATGCCGTCATCGACACGAACCTCACGAGTCTGTTCAACGTCACGAAGCAAGTGATCGAAGGCATGTGCGAGCGTGGCTGGGGCCGAATCATCAACATCTCGTCGGTGAACGGTCAGAAGGGCCAGTTCGGCCAGACGAACTACTCGACCGCCAAGGCCGGTATCCATGGTTTCACCATGGCGTTGGCGCAGGAAGTGGCGACCAAGGGTGTGACGGTCAATACCGTGTCGCCGGGGTATATCGGTACGGATATGGTCCGCTCGATCCGTCAGGACGTGCTCGACAAGATCGTGGCGACGATTCCGGTCAAGCGTCTGGGCGAGCCCGGCGAAATCGGTTCGATCGTGGCCTGGCTGGCATCGGAAGATTCGGGCTTCTCGACGGGCGCGGACTTCTCGCTCAACGGCGGCCTGCACATGGGCTAAGCGGTAACGGGGCGGGTGCCGGTGCGGGCCGAGACAAAGCACCGCGCCTCGTTGCGGGTTAGGGCTTTGCCGCATAGCAGCAAACGTCCTAGAATCGATAATATGTGATTAACCCCGACCGCCGGTCGGGGTAGTCCTTCAAAAACGCAGGAAACCCACCGCATGACCGCGAGCAAGAAGACTGACGAGCGCCTGATCAAAAAGTATCCGAACCGGCGTCTGTACGATACCCAGACCAGTACGTACATCACCCTTGCCGATGTGAAGCAACTGGTGCTCGAGACCGAGGAGTTCAAGGTCGTCGACGCCAAGACGGGCGAGGACCTGACTCGCAGCATTTTGCTGCAAATCATTCTGGAAGAAGAAACCGGCGGTGTGCCGATGTTCTCGAGCGCCATGCTCGCCCAGATCATCCGTTTCTACGGCCACGCGCTGCAGGGGATGATGGGCACCTACCTCGAGAAGAACATCCAGACTTTCATCGAGATTCAGAACAAGCTGGCCGATCAGTCGAAGGGCATCTACGAAGGTGCGGCCTTCAACCCGGACGTCTGGGCGCAATTCATGAACATGCAGGCGCCGATGATGCAGGGCATGATGACCAACTACATCGAACAGTCGAAGAACCTGTTCGTGCAGATGCAGGAACAGATGCAGAGCCAGGCGAAGAACATGTTCAACACGTTCCCGTTCCCGGGGGGACCGGGCGCGCCCGGTGCGCCGGGCCGGGACCCGAACAAGAAGCCCTGAGCCAACGCTTCGTTGGCTGACCCTGCGGTGTGACATGGGGCGCACACCGCAGAGGCATCGCCTTGCTAACCCGTCTTTTTCCCTGGTGACACAGCCGTTCGACGCGTTCGCGCGATAGTTGGAACGAACCGGAGGCGATCAGGGTAAAATGCGCGGTTAATTGACGCGATGTGACGCGATGCCGACAGACGCACTGCGCATCGCCGTTCGATCGTTACACGTAATCATTAGATCAGGATTCGCCCCATGTCCCGCCCATCGCCCGCCGGCACCCCCAAGGTCGGCTTCGTTTCGCTCGGCTGCCCCAAGGCCCTGGTCGACTCCGAGCAGATCCTGACCCAGTTGCGCGCCGAAGGTTACGACATCGCCGGTACCTATGACGGTGCCGATCTCGTTGTGGTCAATACCTGCGGCTTCATCGACGATGCCGTTCAGGAAAGTCTCGACGCCATCGGCGAAGCGCTCGCCGAGAACGGCAAGGTGATCGTCACCGGCTGCCTTGGCGCAAAGAAAGACGCCGCCGGTCAGGACATCGTGAGCGCCGTGCACCCGAAGGTGCTGGCCGTGACCGGTCCGCACGCCGTGGGCGAAGTGATGAGCGCGGTGCATACGCATCTGCCGAAGCCGCACGACCCGTTCACCGACCTCGTGCCGCCTGCCGGTATCAAGCTCACGCCGCGCCATTACGCCTACCTGAAGATTTCCGAAGGCTGTAACCATCGCTGCACGTTCTGCATCATCCCGTCGATGCGTGGCGATCTCGACTCGCGTCCGGTGGCGGAAGTGATGCTCGAAGCCGAGAACCTGTTCAAGGCCGGCGTGAAAGAGCTGCTCGTGATCTCGCAGGACACCAGCGCCTACGGGGTGGACGTGAAGTACCGCACTGGCTTCTGGGCCGGACGTCCGCTCAAGACCCGCATGACCGAACTGGTCACGGCGCTGGGGGAACTGGCGAAGCAGTACGGCGCGTGGGTGCGTCTGCATTACGTCTATCCGTATCCGCACGTCGACGAAATCATTCCGCTGATGGCCGAAGGGCACATCCTCCCGTATCTCGACGTGCCGCTGCAACACGCCCATCCGGACGTGCTCAAGCGCATGAAGCGCCCGGCGTCGGGCGAGAAGAACCTCGAACGCATTCAGGCGTGGCGCAAGATGTGCCCGGATCTCACGATCCGCAGCACCTTCATCGCCGGGTTCCCGGGCGAGACGGAAGCCGAGTTCGAATACCTGCTGGACTTCCTGCGTGAAGCCGAACTGGACCGCGTGGGCTGCTTCGCCTACTCGCCGGTAGAAGGCGCCCGCGCCAACGAACTGCCCGGCGCGCTGCCGGACGAAGTGCGCGAAGAACGTCGTGCCCGCTTCATGGAAGTGGCCGAGGAAATTTCCGCCGAACGCCAGCAGCGCAAGATCGGCAAGACGATTCAGGTCATCGTCGACGAAATCAATCAGGACGGCGGCATCGCCCGCTCGGCCGCCGATGCGCCGGAAATCGACGGTCTCGTGTACATCGAACCCACGCCCAAGGCGGCCAAGCGCCTCAAGGTCGGTGAGTTCGTGAATGTCGAAGTGACGGGCGCCGATGGCCACGATCTGTGGGGCGAGGTGGTCTGATGACGCAAGTGGATCGGAACGTGATGTCGACGCCGCAAGTCCTCGCGATGGGCGAGGCGATGATCGAATTCAATCAGTCGCCCACGGACGCGCGTCAGTATCTTCAGGGGTTTGGCGGCGATACGTCGAACTTTGCGATTGCCGCGCGGCGTCAGGGCGTGAGCACGGGGTTCGTGAGCGCCGTGGGTGACGATCTGTTCGGCCGCATGCTGCTCGATCTGTGGCGCGACGAGAACGTGGATACGCAATGCGTGCGTGTCGACGCGCAGGCGCCGACCGGCGTCTACTTCGTGTCGCACGACGAGAATGGGCACCACTTCGACTATCTTCGCGCCGGTTCGGCCGCAAGCCGTTACCGTGTGCAGGATGTGCCGGACGAAGCGCTCGGCGGTGCGAAATTCCTGCATCTGTCGGGCATCAGTCTGGCGATCAGCGTGAACGCTTGCGACGCCGCATTCGACGCGATGTCGAAGATTCGCGCCGCCGGCGGACAGGTGTCTTTCGATACCAATCTGCGCCTCAAGCTGTGGCCGCTGGCACGTGCGCGTGCCACGATGCGCGAGGCATTCAGCCTGACCGACGTCTGTCTGCCGAGCTGGGATGACGTGACGGCCGTCACGGGTCTCGAAGATCGCGATGCCATTCTCGACGAACTGCTCTCCCACGGTGTGAAGGTCGTGGCGCTGAAGCTGGGGCGTGAGGGCTGCTACGTGGCCACGCCGCAGGAGCGTCGTATCGTCGCACCGTACCCGGTGCAGGCGGTCGATGCCACCGGCGCCGGCGACTGCTTCGGCGGGGCGTTCGTTGCCCGTCTGGCGCTCGGCGACGATCCGTTCACGGCTGCGCGTTACGCCAACGTTTGCGCGGCGCTGTCGACGACCGGCTACGGCGCGGTCGCCCCGGTGCCATACGCCGAACAGGTGCTCCAGCAAATGGCGGCCTGATGTTTCGGGACGCGCGCTCGCGCGTCCTCCTCGCATATCTTCCCGTCTTCCTGCCGGACGGCGATCGAAACGATCGCCGTCCGCGCAAGCGTCATCATCGAAGTTTCCCTCCAATGAGCCTGCCATCGCGGTAACCCCTACGGCGCTATACTCGTTGCAAACCGATATCCACCCGGAGGAGAGACATGCAACGAGAAGTCGTGATCGTGAGCGGCGTACGTACCGCGATTGGTGATTTTGGCGGCAGCCTGAAGGATTTCGCGCCGACGCAGCTCGGCGCCATCGTCGCCCGCGAGGCCATGGCCCGTGCGAAGGTCGGCGGTGAAGAGGTCGGACACGTCGTGTTCGGCAACGTCATCCATACCGAACCCAAAGACATGTATCTGGCGCGCGTGGCCTCCATTGAGGCGGGCGTGAGCCAGCATGCCCCGGCGATGACGGTCAACCGTCTGTGTGGCTCGGGTCTGCAAGCCGTGGTGTCCGCCGCGCAATCGATCCTGCTGGGCGACACCGACGTGGCGATGGCCGGCGGCGCCGAAAGCATGAGCCGTGCGCCGTACGTGATGCCGGGCGCTCGGTGGGGCACGCGCATGGGCGAGTCGCGTCTCGTCGACATGATGCTCGGTGCGCTGCACGATCCGTTCGCCAACATCCACATGGGCGTGACGGCGGAGAACATCGCGAAGAAGTGGGGCATCACGCGTGAGGATCAGGACCGGCTGGCGGTGGAATCGCATCATCGCGCGGCGCGGGCGATGGCCGCTGGCTACTTCAACGATCAGATCGTGCCGATCACGTTGAAGTCGAAGAAGGGCGACGTGGCCTTCACGACTGACGAGCACGTGCGTGCCGATGTCAGCCTGGAAGACATGGCGAAGCTGCGGCCGGTGTTCGAGAAGGATGGCACCGTGACGGCAGGCAATGCGTCCGGTCTGAACGATGCGGCGGCGGCGCTCATTCTCATGGAGCGCGCCGAGGCCGAGCGTCGTGGCGCGAAGCCGCTCGCGCGGCTGGTGAGCTACGCGCACGCGGGCGTCGACCCGAACTACATGGGGATCGGTCCGGTGCCGGCATCGCGCAAGGCGCTGGAGCGCGCGGGCCTCAAGGTCGAGGATATCGATATCGTGGAAGCGAACGAAGCGTTCGCCGCGCAGGCGTGTGCTGTCACGCGCGACCTCGGCTTCGATCCGGCCAAGGTGAACCCGAATGGCTCCGGTATCTCGCTGGGTCACCCGATCGGCGCGACGGGCGCGCTGATCACGGTCAAGGCGCTGCATGAGTTGCAGCGTATCGGCGGTCGCTATGCGCTGGTCACCATGTGCATCGGCGGCGGTCAGGGCATTGCAGCCGTGTTCGAGCGCGTGTAAGTTACTCCCGGCGGCCGGCGTTGTTGCCGGCCCAAGTCTTTCCGGAGCCGTGATGACGCAAGACAACCGCAAGCCCCTCGACAAGCCGGAAGCCAACGGCTGGCACTGGCAAACCAATATTCTGCACACCGACACACAATTGCCGGCGGGCTTCTCCGCCATGCCGGTGCCGGTGGCACGTGCGTCGACGGTGATTTTCCCCGATCTGGCCGCCATGCGCGCGCTCGACTGGAAGAACGACAGCCAGTGGCGCTACGGCTTGCACGCGACGCCCACCTCGATGGAGTTGATGCGACGTCTCGCTGCGCTCGAAGGCGGCAAGCATTGCCTGTTGTTTCCATCGGGTCTCGCGGCCATCTCCAATGTCTACTTCGGTCTCGTCAAGCAAGGCGACGACGTTCTGATTCCCGATAACGCCTACGGCCCGAATCGCGAGCATGGCGACTGGCTCGCGGCGTCGTGGGGCATCACGGTGCGCTACTACGATCCTCTGATCGGCGATGGAATCGGTGCGCTGATCCAGCCGAATACGAAGCTGATCTGGCTCGAAGCGCCGGGTTCGGTGACGATGGAAGTGCCGGACATTCCGGCGATTGCCCGTGTGGCGCGCGAGCGTGGGGTGCTGACAGCCATCGACAATACGTACTCTGCCGGGCTCGCGTTCCGTCCGTTCGATCACGGAGTGGACATCTCCGTGCAGGCATTGACGAAGTATCAGTCGGGCGGTAGCGACATTCTGATGGGCGGCGTCGTGACCATCGAAGACGACATTCACCATCGCCTCAAGCAGGCGCGCATGCGCATGGGGGTCGGGGTGTCGGCCGACGATTGCAGTCTGGTGCTGCGCAGCCTGCCGAACATGCAGTTGCGCTTCGAGGCCCATGACCGTGCGGCGATGACGCTGGCGACCTGGCTGGGCACGCGCCATGAGATCGCGGCGGTGCTGCACCCGGCGTTCGAAGATTGCCCCGGGTATCAGTATTTCCGGCGCGACTTCACGGGCGCTGGCGGTCTGTTCTCGGTGGTGTTTGACGAGCGCTACACGCAGGCACAGATCGACGCCTTCATCGAAGCACTGCGTCTGTTCAAGATCGGTTTCAGTTGGGGCGGGGCGCAGAGCCTCGTGGTGCCGTATCGTGTGCCTTCGATGCGCACCGAGACGCCATGGCCGCACAAGGGCGTGCTCGTGCGCTTCTACGTGGGCCTCGAAGACGTGCGCGATCTGCAAGCCGATATCGAAGCCAGCCTGAAGGCGCATCTCGGCGGCTGATCTCCACTCGTCGGTCAACCTGCACCGGCCAAACTACGTCGATCAAGCTACGTCGGCCATGCCGTGATCCGGCTGCGGCATCACGGCACCACGGTGTCGCGGCCTCGTTCGCCGAGGCCGCTCGCCACGCGGCGGCGTGCATGTCGCCTGATGCCCTCGGCTCAGGCCCGGAACAGCGACAGCAGTCCGTCCAGCCCGACGTAGTTGAAGGCGACGGACGCCTTCTCCCGCACCACCGGCTTTGCCCGGAACGCGACCGACAGGCCCGCGATGGACATCATCTGAAGATCGTTCGATCCGTCACCCATGACGATCGCCTGCGCGGGCGTCGCGCCGAACTGCGCGGCGACTTCGGTTACCGTGCGCGCCTTCACTTCTGCATTGACGATCTCCCCGAGCACGCGCCCGGTCAGCTTGCCGTCGACGATTTCCAGCGTATTCGCGCGCGTGACGTCGAGGTTCAGACGCGCCTTGAGGCGATCCGTGAAGAACGTGAATCCGCCTGACACCAACAGCGTGCGGATGCCCAGCGACTGAACGCCGCGCAGCATCGTCTCGGCGCCCTGCGAGAGTTGCAGGCGCTCCTCGAAGACCTTCTCCAGTGCACCGGCATCGAGCCCCTTGAGCAGGGCGACGCGGCGCGTAAGGCTTTCGTTGAAATCTTTGATTTCGCCACGCATGGCGGCTTCGGTGATGGCGGAAACTTCCGCTTTCAGGCCGCAGTAATCCGCGATTTCGTCGATGCACTCGATCGTGATGAGCGTCGAGTCCATGTCCATGGCCACGAGCCTGAAATCGGACAGACGGCGCTCGCTGTCGACGATGGCGACATCGACGCCGTACTGCTGAGAAAGCGCGCCGATGGCGCTTCGCAACGCGGGCGAGTCGATGACATCACGCACGCGCGCAACGCCGCGAGCCGTCTCGATCGTGGCGTTCGGGGCCAGGGCCTGAATGGCCGCTTGCGGCGCCGGCTCAGCCATGTCTGCCGAAGGCGTTGCTGTGCCCGAATCGGGACCGGTGGGGACATGAGGTCCCAATATGACGAGGTCGTGAGCCATCTGGAAAGGTAAATAAGCGACTGCGCAAATGCCGCGCGTCAACTGCCCGATTGACGGGCGCCGCGTGCGAATGGAACCGCATTTTACAGGGTTGCGAACCCGGCAGCCGCATTCCCATTGCCCTTGATTTGAGCGAAAAGTGAACTCGACGGTGTTGACGTCGGCGCGAGTATCTGCCTGCAGGGAGCTGATACCTACCGTTTTCAGCAGGAGGACACATGCAGATCGCTTCGCATCAAGGGCCATTGGCGCTCGTATGGCCATCGAGCCAAACCGCAATCTCATCCCAAAAGCCGTATCGGAAACATGAATCCGAGTCCGCGCTCGTCGACTCGCCGCCGATGGCCGGGGCCGGCCGTGACGCGCAGATCGAAGGCACATGGCAAGCCGCAGAGGTACACGAGCAGGCGTCGAAAATCCTCGCGACGTTGGACTGGCGAGCGAGGGTCGTGCACGCGTTGGTCTGCACGCCGGATGCCACTTGGGGGCATGTGTCGTCAGCGCTGGCATTTCACTTGCTCGATCACGAGGGTACGCAGCACACGGTGGCTCAGGGCGGGGTGGGCCTGATGATGAGCTGGCTTGCCGAAGTGCGGGGCATGCCGCCACAGGAGGCACTGGCGCGGGCCCAAGCCGGGCCGGTCGAGCTGATCCACAACGGACAACGCTTCGGCATCAGCCGACAGGGTCGTCACGCATGGACGAGGAAGTCGATGCCCTGCCACGGTCTCTGGCACGCGCTGACGGCGTGCGCCGAGGCTCGAGAGATGACGGATGTCGACATTGGAAGCCCGTCGACGTGGCGCTTGCTCATGTCACGACTGGTGCTGTCGGATCCTGCACTCGCCGTCGCGGCGTGGCAGGCGCAACTGGTGGGCGATGCGCCTGAGTTCAGCGGGCGGCCGCCGAGCCCATTGCGGGAGATCGGGCGTGTGTGCGGGAAGCTTCTCGCGACCGGCGCCGTGCTGGGCGCGGCGGTCGGATTCGGATGCGGTGCATTGCTTCCCGGCGGGGCGACCCAGACCGATGGCATATGGCCGGGGAACGTTGAAACCGGTCTCGCGACGGCAGACGATTCGTCGGCTTCCCCATACGCGACATTGACGGCGTACGCTCCCTTGGCCGCCGCCATCGCAGCAGGCGCGCTGGAATTGGCCGCCACGGTTTGCACGTATGCGGCGTTACCCGGTGCCGAAAGGTCGACCGCGTTCCAACGGGCGCAATATCTGAGCGCATTTCCGCGCTTGTTGCCGTCATTGTCGGCGTCCGAGTTGCGACAGTTGGTTCTGCGACTCGGCCCGCAGTTTGCGCAACTCGATGTGCGCGATGTCGCGTCGGCCGTGCAGCGTTGCCTCTATGCCAACGTGCGAAATCCCCCCATCGGCAAGCGCATTGCAAGCCTGGACGTCGACGCCCTGTATCGCGCAGTCCGGGCGCGCGAGCGACATGGGTTTCGCTTCAAGCCGTCGGGGGCTGCTGAAGCTCTGGAAGCGGCGATCCAGATGGCATACGCCATGGACATTTTGACGCCGTGGGAGAACACCATCCGCGAGGCACGAGCGTTTCGTCGCAGCGAGCGATGGGCGCAATGGTGCGAAACGCAGGACGCATCAGCGCAGGCGAGTGCGCCGCGTCGTCTCGCCGCGACGCCGTTCGAGCCACCGCCGTTGCAGCGCCAGACCGTGTCCGTCAACCGGACCTTCGTGATGCGTTCAGACGATCTGCCGCTGCCCGATCTGATCCCCCCCGAGCGACGCGACATGCTTCGCGACATTGTCGAGCAACGCGTGGTCGTTGGCCCAGACGCCATGTCGGCTATGGCACTGAACCCGGTGGCGTTCATGTCGCCCGTCGCGGCGACATCCGCCGCCCCCGGCCTGCCGGAGCAGGACGAACTGCTCCCGAGCACGGTGCGAGTCGCTTCGACGTCGGTCGCCACCACGGTGGCGACGGGCAAGGTCAGGTATGTGCTGGGGGGAACGCTCATCGGGATGCTCACGGCGTTTGGTCTTTCGAGTCTTCGGCGTCTCTGGCGAGATCCCGAAACGGAAATATCCGAGGCGGATACGCCGGTTGCCTTGCCGCTCAAACTCAGACCGATGCATCACGCCAAGCCGGCGCCCGTCATCGAAGTGCCTTCGCCTGACAAGACGTTGAACGTGATGCCGAAGGGCGAATCCCTAACGCTCGATCATATGCTTCACATCATTGAGGCGACCGAGATCGGGCGGTTGCGGACCCTCTCGATGGACGGGTACGCGGGGCGGGCGCAAGCGCACCTTTGTCTTCAAATGGAGACCGTATTGAACCGGCTGCCGGGGCCGACACAGCGCGACGGGCAGGGCGCCCACGCTGCCCCAGGCACACCGACGATGCCATGGGGCGGCGAGGTTGAAGTGGCCTTCAAGTTCTGGGGGCGTTCGCCCGAACCCAGCCGCTTCACGATGGGATGGGGCAAGACGGTGTCGCAGACGTTCACTCTGTTCGACGTGGCGTTGGGGCATCACTTCCTGCGCGAGTTCAAAACCCCCTCGGGGATCAGCGAAATCGTGTCGATGAAGGCCGTCAACCCGGACCATGCCGCCATGCTGACACGCGTCGACGACGACCTGTTTCGCGATGCCTTGAGCACACATCTGGCGGACGAGCTCCAGCGTCAGCGCAACAATCCGCTGCTGATCGACGACTACGAAAGGTATGTGCGCGGCGTGTACATGGGCGTACTCGTCAACGCGACGACCGATGCCTGGGAGCGTCAGACGCCCCCGGGCAGCCGCGTGAGCAGCGTCCACCATCCATGGCATCCGGCACGCGCAGGGCAGGCAAAGAGACGGAAGTTCCGGGTCGGCTACGGCGCGGTTCGTCTGCTAGCTTACGAAGGCGCGATCGTGCCGGATCTGGTTTGCGTCACGCAGCCTGCCGGCAGTGCGGTGCTGCTGATTTCGATCGCGCATGCGATGGCCTTTCACTGGAGCCCGGAAGCCGAATCGACCGATGCATTCCAGCGATTCATCGAATGCCATCTGTCGAAAACGCAGCGCCGCCATCTGGAGCGCTACTTGGGGTGGAGTCCACTCAGGTTTCGGATCGATCCCGTCGTGCTGACCAACCGGCCGTGTCAGGCGTCGCGGACCGACAGGGGCGGGTCGTCGTCCAGACAGTCGCCGCCAAACGCGATGACGACGTCATACAGCCGGGTATCGTTCGATCCGCTGCTTTCCTTCGTGTCGTGTCCGTCGCCGGAGCGAGAGCTTTGGTTCGCCAAGGTCGCGCGGGCAGACAGCGATCGGGAACTGATGATCATCAACAACGCCAGACGTGAAGCGTTTCAGGTGAGCAGCATGCGGCAGAAGGTGCTCGATTCGTTGAAGTTCACCGGCCCTGCCACCGCGATGGCGTTTGGCGGCACGGGCCGCGCCGGAGCGGTCATGACACTGGCCTGTGAACTCGACCCCCACGGGGCGAACTATGCAACACTCGCTGAGCGCGCACAGCGGGCGGACATGGACGAACTGATGCGAATTCAGCGAGAGATGTCGGTGTCGGCCTCCATGTCGTCGTTGTTTCGCAACCCGAACCTGCAACCCATCGACGCCGTCACGGAGTGGACGCTCGAAAATCTCGACAACATGCGTGAAATCTCACGCTCGATCGACACCTTTATGGCGACGTGGCCCGAGGTCAGCCAGCGGCGCCGGATATTTTTTGATGCGTTCACCTCGCCCCGCACCGGTGCAAGTGCAAACGCGTCACCGCTCACGCGACCGGTGTGGGTGGAATTGAGCGCCCTCAGGTCGCGGCATGGCTTGCGCACCGACGGCGCAGCGACACGGTTGCTTGGTGCCGAAGACAATCGGTTCGATGCGCTTCTGGGACACAACGCTGCGCAAGTGCTTTCCATGGATCAGTTGTCCAAAATACCGCAGGGCTACTGCATCGCGTTGGCATTGGCCGACGACACGATAGGCTTCGCCGGTGTGACGAGTGGCGATCGCGCGGTTTTCGGGGCATCCGGCAATGGTCATGAGGCGCCCTCGGGTGCCTACGCCATCGATCGGTTCGACATGGCCCGATTCACGTTTGCGGCCGACGGGCAGTGTCGCTTTGAAGATCGACACGGAAAGCTGTACGTCGAATCGCTCACGGACCGGATGCCGGTCTGGTCGGAGACTGCGAAGAAGGCGGCCAGGCGGCTTCAGTCGTTGCTGCGGACCACGATTTCGACCTCGACCGCGTTCCCCTTGGTCTCGCACGATGCGTCGAATTCGATCTCAAGCGGTTGGTTCAAGCCGCAGCCCAACGCCGAGCATCTGGCGTCGTCGAAGCCCCGGACGAAGCGCGCGAACGATCGCTGGGAGACGTTCGTGGACACTTGGTACTTGCAGGCGGGCCGGATGAGCGCTCGCGGCGGGTTTCACGGCCAGCCGTCGAACGCGAAGTCGGGGCCGTCGACCACGACGGTGCCACCACCGCGCGTCGGCGAGTTGCTCAGTCAAGCGGTGAGCGTCCCCCGGATGTCCGCACAGGAGATCGTCTCGCATTGGAATACCCAGCCGGTCAAGAATGCTTTCACGCGGTTCATCGGGCGCGTCACACGGGGGCTGGTGCTCTGGCACCTGCCGCAAATGTCCCCGGCACATGGGGAATTGATGCTGGACGCCCTGAAAAGAACGGCGTCATTCAGGGCGGTGACGGTCGACGACGAATGCGTGCCGGGGGTCGTGGGGCTCGGCAATGCGCGGTGCCGTGTGTTGCTGTCGCTGACCTCGGGCGAGGTGGTTGCGCTTGGCGCAACGGACGGACCGGACCTGGCGAACGTAGCGAGCGACGGGACCACCGACGCATCGTCTACGACGTTGCGCACGTTTCTCGCCCCCCATATGAACGTCGCCGGGCATGCCCTGCGTGTCGCGTTCGGGCGATCGCTCAGTGAGGGAGACGTTGCCCCGATCGTCGACGGGCTTCGCGATCGGGTGAGTGAAGCGACGTTGCGCAATCAGATGCTGGACACGGGCATCGTCGACCTTGTACGGCATGTGGCTCTGACGTTGCCGACGACGGACGCACAAACGCTGCGCGCGACCCTCGGAGACGCGAACGCCGAAGGCGCGAGTCCGAGCGAGGAGGCGATCTATCTGAACGAGGCGGTGGATGGCCCGCAAACGTCGCCCGGTCTTGGCTGGGCCTACGACATCGGCACAGCGATCCGAGAGTTCTCCGACGACATCTTCCCTCGGTCGTCCACAGGCGAGGCGCTGAGTGACGCTACGACGTTCGCGCGAGCGTTCGTCGAACGGATCCGGCAGTGCCGCGTCCAGCAGCGTGTGAGCCGCGATATGGCCAGTCTGGTCGAATCAGGAGGCGACAATCCGGACTTTGCTACGGCCATGCTCGGTGCCGGCGTCGAACTGGCGGATGGGCGATTCGGTGCGGCGATGGCCGTACTCCGACAGCAGGTGCCCGGGCGTCCCGGCCTGTGCATGCGACAACCGGTGGCGCCACAACTTATCGCGTTGCGCGGCCCTCAGGCGCTTGCCGGGGTGCCTCGCGGCTATCGGATATTGAGTCGGCCTGCAACGGCTGGACGCATCAACACCGGGCCTCAAAACGACGGGATCTACGGCAACGGGGCTTACGACGATATGCTCAGCCTCGGCAACGGACGTATCGTCGAAGTTCGGACGATGCCGACGTCTGGGGTTGCGCGCTTTCGTCTCACATCCGTCGACACGACGCGCGACGACAGCGGATTCCACTGGTCCGATGCGCAAGGGGTATGGCATTGCCACGGCGTCGATGTCGAGCTCTGGATGCAGAGCGACACCCCGGGCATCTACGCTGAGCCAGCCGCACCGACACTGAACGCCGGCAGGATCAGCGCCACGCAATGCGAGAGCGCGCTGCATGCGCATGCAGCGGTGACGGCGTTGCAGCCCGAACGGGTCGGATCACGCGACCTGAAGATCGACGACCGGCTGGCGCTCATGATCGAGGCCGTGGCGACGACGTTCGACACCTACGGGGTGACCGAGCTTCGGTATCGGCTGATTTTGGCGTGGTCGTCGCCCGACCAGTACCGTCCGCGATTGTCCTTGGCCGTGACAGGAAAGGCCCCGGCGTCATGGGTCGCCTCGGGCGACGTCGAGCGCGTGATCGCCGATTTCTTTACACGGCAAACGCTTCGCGGTGCGTTGCTGGCATCAAACGCCGGTCGCATCATGAGCGAAGTCGACTGGCAGGATCAGCACACGCTTCACGGGGCGAACCAGTGCATCAAATACATCGACTTCGCATCGCTGAACGACGCCCTCGAGACGGCTTGGGGATATACCGCGCTTCCCGGGGCATTGGCGGGTGATTTCCGGCCCGAGGGGGTAATGCTCCGCATGCCTGAATGGCGTAGTGCAGGCGAGTGAGGCGCGTTGACAAGCAGGTGCTGGCCCAAGGGGATCGTCGGAACGCCTCGCTCGTCGCCGCGCGCGATTGCCACGATTGGCACGAGTCAGCCGGTAATTCGGCGGGCATGGCTCGGGGGCAGGGCATCGAACTTGTGCCAGACGCGTCGCAGGTGGCGGCTCGACCCGAAGCCGGCGCGCTGCGCGATGTGTTCCAGATCGAGGTGGCTATTGCCCAGCATCTCGCGCGCGAGGGCGATACGCAGCCGGTGCAGGTAATCGATGGGGGCAACGCCGGCATGTTCGCGAAACAGGCGCGTCACGTGCCGCTCGCTCGTGCAGGCGATGTCCGCCATCGCGGACAGCGTCCAGTCTTGCGCCGGGTCGGCGGCAATGGCGTCCTGCACGCGGTGCAGGGCGGGATGCAGGTGATTGCGCCCTTCGAGCCACGGAGAGAGTTGCGGGTCGGCCCCGGCGCGTCGTGCGTAGACGACCATCTGGCGCGCCACTGCCGCAGCGCATAGTGGGCTGGTGGCGTCGGCGATGAGCGTGAGCATCAGATCGAGGCCGGTCGTCACACCGGCGCTGGTCCACACGTTGCCGTCGCGCACGTACAGCCGGTTGTCGGCCACGCGAGCGCCGGGCGCGAGCGAGCGCAGTTCGTCGCAACTGCCGTGATGCGTGGTGCAGGTCAGCGTGTCGAGCAGCCCCGCTCGGGCTGCGAGCAGGGCTCCCGTACAGATGCAGGCGAGTTGATGCGTCGGACGCACGATGCGCCGAAGCCACGCGATGGCGCACGCATCGGCGTCATGATGCTCGTCGGAAGGTGCCGGATGGACGGCGCTGTCCGACGGCGGCAGCGGCAGCGGTTTCTCGACGGTGCCTGTTACGACCACCCAGGCGTCGTCGGGCACGGTGTCGGGCAACACGTCGAGCGGTGACAGGCGCAAGCCGATCGACGTGGCGACCGAGGGCTGCGTGCCGACGTAATGCAGCACGAAGCGCACGTCGTCCTGCTGATGATTCGCGATGCGCAACGCTTCGGCCGGGGCTGCGACGTCGAGCAGCAGCGTGTTCGGCATGACCAGCAGGTAGACAGGTTGAAGTCTTGGCATCGCAGGCAAACAGTCAGGACGGATTCGGACGGACGGCAACAGTGCGACGTTACACCGCCGCGAGCGCTTCCTCAACCGTCACGATGCGAGCGAAACGGTCGACCAGTACCGTTTCCGTGCGCTCCTTGAGTTCGGCGGTGGACAGCTCGCGACCGGTGCGCGGGTGCTGCATCGGGAACGTGAGCGTGGCTTCCGTCACGAAGTCGACGTCGTAGCCGGCGTCCGAGGCCGCGCGCGTCGTGGTCTCGCAGCACTGTTCCGTGCGGATGCCGGAGACGATCAGGCGCGTAATCCCATGCTCTACCAGCCAGGCGCCGAGGGTCGAACCCGCCAGCGCGCTGTGCTTGACCTTGTCCACCGTGAAGACCGGGTCGAGGCGCAGTTCTTCGAGCGTACGCACGAAGCCGGAATCGCGCGAGAACACCCCGCCATCGATGTGAAACACCTGCACCACGGGCACGCCGCGAGCGACGGCGCCGTCGATCAGCGCCTGCTGACGGTCGAAATAGACCGCCAGATCATCTTCGCGCCAGTACGGGCGTTGACGGAACGATTCTTGGGCGTCGATGACGAGCAGGGCGGTGCGCGACGTTTGGGCTTGCGAATTTTGCGACATGAGATGACTCCGTGGAGTGAGTGACGATGGTGACATCGTACGGGCACGGGCGCCATCCCGATAGTCTAGTGGACGACCAGAATGGGACGGATTCAGACATGTATCCGAAGCGATCGCCGGCACGCTCGCCGCGCCGTCGTCTTCGGCTGTGCGTGTTCCCAAACGGCGGATTCTGAGCGATATCTTGCGGCGATGACGCAATCGGGCACGTGAAGATGGGGCGTTCCTGTGACGTCAAGGACAGATGCGTGGAAATCAGATCGCTGAGTTGGGTGAGCGCCGAGCCGCAGTTGGTAGCGCAACCGCACGTGTCGGAGTCAAGTGTGCTCGAATCATTCGCGAGGGAGGGTGAGAGGCTCTCGTCAGCCCTCTCCGGTTTGGGCTGGCAGGCTCAAATCGTGTACCGCAACCTCATGCCTTCAGGTGAGTGAGGACCTGTGGCGGCGCTCACCTGTGCGCTGTTGAGCATCGATGGCGATGCGGCTGCCGATCAGGGCCTTACGACCGGCGCGAGGCGACGCAATTGATCCAGTACCCGGCGTGGGACAGCGCGCCGGCCCCCGGATGGCATCCGAATCGCCGGACTGCCCGGCGTCATTCGATCTAGCGGTTCTTAGAGGCTGGCGCGCGTGCCGGTATTCGCCGCTTGTGCGCGTTGGTAAAGCGCGGCCGCCAATGCCACGTCCTGAGCGCCCATGCCGAGCGATTTGAAGAGCGTGACGGCCTCGGCGTCGGTCCGCCCCGAATGGGTGCGGATCACCAGTTCACCGAGTTCCGCGAGCAGATCCTCCGGGCCGATGCGGCCCTCGGCAGCGGCGGCCAGATAATCGCCCGATTCGTTGACGGTCGACTCCCGGCGGTCGACGAACAGTTGCGCGCGCGCCATGAGCATCGTGTCCGCTTCGCGATGGCGCGGCGTGCTGCTGCCGACCAGATTTACGTGCGTGCCGGGCGCAATCCATTCGGCGCGCAGTACCGGGTCGGTCGAATTCGTCACCGTGACCACGATGTCGGCATCGCACACCGCCGCTTCCACGCTTGGGGCCGCTTCGAGGCGGAACGCGTAGTTGGGTTGTTCCTTGTCGACAAAAGCTTGCGCCGTGGCAAGCGATCGACTGGCGACGCGAACGTGCTGGAGCGGCCGCGCCGCCGCGAGCGCCGCGAGGTGCCAGTGCGCCTGATGGCCAGCGCCGACGAGCGCGAGTCGCGAGGCATCGTGACGGGCGAGCAGGCGTGTCGCGAGCCCCGTGACGGCCGCCGTGCGAATGCCGGTGATCTCCGCGGCGTTCATCACGGCGAGCAGTTCGCCCGTCTCGCCGCTCATCAGCAGCACGCATCCCTGATGCGGGTCTTTGCCGAGCGTGCTGTTACCCGGGAAGAATGTGCCGACCTTTGCCCCGTAGACGGGCATTGCCCCGGCGCCGCTGCCGAGAAACGCGGGCATCATCCCCAGCAGTCCCTTGGCGCCGAGCGCCTCCGGCGGGCGGATGATCTGACGTAGCGGCAGGTGAATCTGCTCACGTGCGAGGGCGCCGAACATGTCGGACATCACGGAAACCGCATCGGCGACGGGCATCAGCGCGGCGATCTGGGTGGCGTCGAGCAGCAGGACGGGCGGCGAGAAAGCGGAGGTGGACATGCGAAATCCTGGATCGTCAGCCGTTGGCTTCGGCGGCAAGGGCCGCTTCGATGTGACGGTTGAACGTTGCCGTGTCGGTATTCGTCCCGCACAGCAGCACGCCCACGCGTTTGCCCATGAGCTTGTCGCGCAGCGGGCCCATCAGCGCTGCGGTTGCCGCAGCACATGCCGGTTCCACGGCCAGCTTCAACTGACGGAACAGCGTGAGCATGCCGGCGCGCATCTGATCGTCCGTGACGGTCACCAGTTCGTCGATATGACGGCGGCACAGGGTGTAGCCGTACAGCTCGGTATGCGGGGCCATCAGGCTATCGGCAATGCCTGTCATCGGGCCCATCTTGATCGGGCCGCCTTGCGCGAAGCTCTGCGCCATGGCGTCGGCGCCGGCCGGCTCCACGCCGTACACCTTCACATGCGGGGCAAACAGTTTGATTGCAGTGGCCACGCCGGCGATCAGTCCACCACCGCCGATGGGCACGATCACCGCATCGAGATTCGGGGCTTGTTGCATCCATTCGTAACCGAGCGTGGCGGTGCCGAGAATCGTGCGATAGCCGTTGAACGGATGCACGAAATAGCGGCCTTCCTCCTGTTCCACCCGCTTGACGATATCGAACGCCTCGTGGACGTTCTCCGCCAGAATCAGGTCCGCGCCGTACTCACGGCACAGCGACGAACGCGCCGGGCTGGCGGTCTTGAGCATGACCGTCTTGGCACCGACGCCCATGGCTTGTGCCGCGTAGGCGACGGCCACTGCATGGTTGCCGGCGGACACGCACGTGACACCCGCCTTGCGTTGGGCGTCGTCGAGCGAGAGCAGGTTCGAGAACGCGCCGCGGGCCTTGAACGTGCCCGACGCCTGCAGCAACTCGTACTTGAACGTTATCTCGGTGTTGCCGAGCGTGGGGAAGTCGTGGCGCGTGAAGACCGGGGTCTGGCGCGCGTAGGGCTTGAGCGTCTCATGCAGCGCGGCGATGGCGTCTTTCGTCGGAACCGGTTGGCCGTCGATGGTCTCGGCGTGCAGCTCGGGGGTCGATTGCGTCACTTGGACTGTGTCTCCGTAATTTGGCAAATGCGTGGCAATTGTGAGGCGAATGCGAGGCAAATGCGCGTGTAATGCCGGGCAGGGCGGGGGCGACCCCATGCACTGCCCGGAAGGCAAGACTCAGCGCAGGCCGAGCTTGCGGCTGCGCAGGAGCGCGGTAATGCTGATGATCGCGGCGAAGATCAGGTAGAAGCTCGGGGCGAGCTTGTTGCCCGTTGCGCCGATCAACCACGTGATGATAAACGGTGCGAAGCCGCCGAACACGGTCGCGGCGATGTTGTAGCCCAGCGAGAGGCCAGTCGTGCGCACTTGCACCGGGAACAGCTCCGTGAGCAGGGCGGGCAGCGCGCCGAAGTACGTCGTCATCAACAGGCCCAGCACGATCTGGAACACCATCAACGAGCCGAACGTCGGGTTCGCGTCGAGGAGGCGGAACATCGGATAGACGAGCACCAGCAGCGCCACGGCAGCGGCGAGCATCGGCTTGATGCGACCGTGCGTATCCGACCAGTGACCGACGATCGGCGCCACGATCAACTGCACCACGCCCGTGAGCAGCACGGCCGAGAAGGCGGCCGACGACGGCAGGCCCAGTTGCTTGACGGCGTACGTCGGCATGTAGAGCACGAGGTACGTGGCGACGGTCGCCATCACGACCACGCCAATGGCGAGCAGCAGGCGTTCCTTCTGGCTGGCGAACGTGTCGCGCAGCGGGCTTTGCGTCGGCTCGATGTCGAGGAATTCGGGCGTCTCGTCCAGACGGCGGCGGATGTAGTACGCCACCGGGCCGATGAGCAGACCGAAGAAGAACGGTACGCGCCAGCCCCACGACGCCATGGCTTCAGCCGACAGGTTGCCGGTGAGCAGCGCGCCGAAACCGGCGGCCAGCAGCGTGGTCAGGCCTTGCGAGGCGACCTGCCAACTGGAGAAGAAGCCACGGCGCTGCGGCGCATGCTCGGCCAGGAATGCCGTCGCGCTACCGAACTCGCCGCCGGCCGAAAAGCCCTGCACCATGCGGGCGATCACGATGCCCACCGGCGCGAGCACGCCGATGGTCGAGTACGTCGGCATGAGCGCGATGAGCAGCGTGCCGACCATCATCAGCAGAATCGACAGCGTGAGCGCAGCCTTGCGTCCTGCGCGGTCGGCGTAGGCGCCGATCACGATGGCGCCCAGCGGACGCATGAAGAACGACACACCGAACGTGCCCAGCGTGAGCAGCAGGGAGACCGTATCGTTGCCCGTCGGGAAGAACAGCTTGGCGATGGTCACGGCGAAAAAGCCGTACACCACCAGATCGAACCATTCGAGCGCGTTACCGATCGAGGCCGATACGATCACACGCCAGGCGTGCGGGGAAGTGCGGGCGAGGGGTGCCGCCGCGTTGGGGGATGCGCTTGCGCTCATTGGCGAGATCTCCAGAACCTGTCAGACGTATGTGCTTGTTATCTTGCGGATGAATGTCCTGTGCGCCTTTGTTGAGGCGTCTGGTACTGCGGAATGCCGATGTTGCGGGTGAATCCGGTAAAGCACTTGCTGCCGCGAAGGCAACGGGCCGCATCCGGCAAACGGAATACGGCCCGCAGAGGGTTTCGTCACGTCACGAGAGCGTCCGGTCCGGATCAAGTCAGGCCGGACGTCACAGACGTCACGGTCGTCACGATCAGGCGCCGACGGTGTTGCTGCGAATCAGCTTGCGCAGGAACGATTCGCACTGGGCGATCTGTTCGAGCGAGACGAATTCGTTGGGCTTGTGCGCCTGTTCGATGTTGCCCGGGCCGCACACGATCGACGGCACACCGGCCAGTTGGAACTGCCCGGCTTCGGTGCCGTACGCCACCTTGCGCTTGTCGGTGTCTTTGGTCAGGGCGCGCACCAGTTGAGTGATGGCGTCCTGCTCCGAGGCGTCCAGCGCAGGTGCGGCGGCGACCTTCTTGAACTCGATGCCGGCGTTCGGATGCTCCTTCTGCATCTTCGGCACCAGCTCGTTGACGGCGTAATCCTGAATACGCTGGAAGATGCCTTCCGCATCCACGCCCGGCAGGTTGCGGTATTCGAAGACGAATTCGCACAGCGCCGGAATCGTGTTCAGGGCGATGCCGCCCGAGATCGTGCCCGTCTGTGCCGTGGTGAACGGCACGTCGAACAGTTCGTCGAACGGACCGTTCTGCTTGAAGTGATCGGCCAGATCGCGGATGTAGCAGATCAGACGCGCTGCGTATTCGATGGCGTTCGAGCCCTTCGGCGTGAGCGACGAGTGCGCCGCATGGCCGCGCACGCAGCACTGGTAGGCGTTGATGCCCTTGTGCGCGACGATCACGCGCATGCTGGTCGGCTCGCCGACGATACAGCCGTCCGGGCGGATACCGCGCTCACGCAACTCGGCGAGCATCACCGGTGCGCCCACGCAGCCGATTTCTTCGTCGTACGAAAAGGCGAAGTGGAACGGCGTCTTGAGCCTGGCGTCGCGCATCTCCGGCAGCATCGTCATGACCGAGCCGATGAAGCCCTTCATGTCGCACGTGCCGCGGCCGTACAGATTGCCGTCGCGAATGACGGGCTTGAACGGATCGGTGTCCCAAGCCTGGCCGTCGACCGGCACGACATCGGTGTGGCCCGAGAGGACGATGCCGCCCTGGGTGTTGCCGTCTGCCGCCGGCAGCGTGACGAACAGGTTGGCCTTGCGTTTGGTGGCGTCATAAGACAGCCACGGCTCGACACCGGCGTGTTTGAGACTGTCGCGCACCGTCTCGATCAGGCCGAGGTTCGATTCGCGGCTCGTGGTGTCGATGCTGACCAGCTTCGTGATCCAGTCGACCGATGCCGGTTGGGCCTCGTGGGTGGCCTGCGGTGCGATAGCTTGGGAAGCGCTTGTCATTCGAATCTCCGGGAATCTTTCGTCATACGTGTAATACGTCTCTTACGTATTGCTACGGGGAAATGTTACTCAAAAATAATTTAGAGGTAAAAGGTTGTGTGAACAACCATTCTTGCCTCGCGGGAAAGGACGGGGAAAGTCCTAGGAAAAGGCACGCCGGGCGCGGGTTTGCCCGGACGCGCGGGAACGCGGGAAGATCAGGAATTGCTGCACTGCACACGACTTCTTGCCGGTTTTATTGCCGCTTCATGGTGATGTTTCGCGACACACGAGCACGCCGCGCGGCGTGCTCGTGTGCAGGGCATCGGTAGGCATGTCGGGCGATCCGGCCTCACGTCTCGAGCCTCAAGCCGCCTTCGCTCCCGGTGAACCGAGGGCGCGCAGCGTCTCCTTGATCGCACGCACGCGGTCGGTCAGTTGCGCATGCTTGACTTCGATGCGCAGCTTGTCCTGACCGGCGAGCTTGATGTGACGATGCTTCTGCACGAGTTCGATGATGCGCATCGGATCGACAGCGGGCGTCGGTTCGAATTGCAGCGCGATGGCCTCCTCGCTGGCGTCGATCTTGATGATGCCCAGCGGCTTGGCGAGCAGACGCAGGCGGTGCGTTTCGATGAGGGCCTGCGCTTGCTGCGGCAGCTTGCCGAAGCGGTCGACGAGTTCTTCCTGAATCGTGTCGATGGCGTCGGTATGCGTGCCGTTGGCCAGCCGCTTGTACAGCGAGAGGCGTTCCTGAACATCTCCGCAATAGTCGCTCGGCAGGATGGCGGGCACGTGCAGGTTGATTTCCGTGGTGGCGGCGAGCGGGGCCGTGAGGTCGGGCTCGCGTCCCGCCTTCAGTGCGCTTACGGCATCGGCCAGCATATCGGTGTAGAGCTGGAAGCCGATCTCATGGATCTCGCCCGACTGCTTGTCGCCCAGCACTTCGCCCGCGCCGCGAATTTCCAGATCGTGCATCGCGAGGTAGAAGCCCGCCCCCAGTTCTTCCATTTGCTGAATGGCTTCGAGGCGTCGCTGCGCCTGCTTGGTGAGCGACTTGGGATCGTGCACGAGCAGATAGGCATAAGCCTGGTGATGCGAGCGGCCGACGCGCCCACGCAACTGGTGCAACTGCGCGAGACCGAACTTGTCGGCGCGGTGCATCAGGATCGTGTTGGCGGTCGGCACGTCGATACCGGTCTCGATGATGGTCGTACACAGCAGCACGTTGGCGCGCTGGGTCACGAAGTCGCGCATCACGCGTTCGAGGTCGCGCTCATGCATCTGGCCGTGCGCGACGACGATGCGTGCTTCCGGCACCAGCGCTTCGAGTTGCGCCTTGCGATTCTCGATCGTCTCCACTTCGTTATGAAGGAAGTACACCTGCCCGCCGCGCTTGAGTTCACGCAGCATGGCTTCGCGGATCACGCCGTCTTCCTCGCGTCGCACGAACGTCTTGATCGCGAGACGTTTCTGCGGGGCAGTCGCGATTACCGAGAAGTCGCGCAGCCCTTCGAGCGCCATGCCGAGCGTACGCGGGATCGGCGTGGCGGTAAGCGTGAGCATGTCCACTTCGGCGCGTAGCGCTTTGAGTGCCTCTTTCTGACGCACACCGAAGCGGTGCTCTTCGTCGATGATCACGAGGCCGAGCCGCTGGAACTGGATGTCGTTCGAGAGCAGCTTGTGCGTGCCGATGACGATGTCGACCTGCCCCTCGTTGATGGCCTTCACGCTGGCGTTCACTTCCTTCGTGGTCTTGAAGCGCGAGAGTTCGGCAATGCGCACCGGCCAGTCGGCAAAGCGGTCGGAGAAGGTCTGGGCGTGTTGCTCGGCGAGCAGGGTGGTCGGCGCGAGGATGGCGACCTGCTTGCCGTCGAGCACGGCGATGAAGGCCGCGCGCAGGGCGACTTCGGTCTTGCCGAAGCCGACGTCCCCGCACACCAGACGGTCCATCGGGCGGCCGCTCGTCATGTCGCCCATCACGGCAGCGATGGCCGCGGCCTGATCCGGCGTTTCTTCGAAGCCGAAGCTGTCCGCGAACTTCTCGTAATCGCGCGGCGACAGCTCGAAGGCGTAGCCCGAACGCGCAGCCCGGCGTGCATAGAGATTGAGCAATTCGGCGGCAGTGTCGCGAATCTGTTGGGCGGCCTTGCGTTTGGCCTTTTCCCATTGTCCCGAACCCAGCGAGTGCAGCGGTGCCGTGTCGGGGTCCGAGCCGCTGTAGCGCGAGATGAGATGCAGTTGCGAGACCGGCACGTACAGCTTGCTGTCGCCCGAGTATTCGAGATGCAGGAACTCGGTTTCGCCTTCGCCGAGATCCATGCTGACGAGGCCTTGATAGCGTCCGATGCCGTGCTGGCTGTGCACGACCGGATCACCCACCTTCAGTTCGGCGAGATCGCGGACCATCGAGTCGACGGACGTCGCCTGTTCCTGACGACGCTTGCCTGCGCGGCGCGCAAGGCCCTCGTACAACTCGTTCTCGGTGACGAACGCCAGGTCTTCGGTCGGCAGCAGGAAGCCGGCGGCCAGCGGCGCGACACCGATGCAGAAGCGCTTGTCCGACGTCAGAAAGTCTTCGAACGATTCGACGCTCGCCGGACGCAGGTCGTTGTCGTGCAGCAGTTGCAGCAGCGTCTCGCGGCGACCGGCCGAGTCGGCACACAGCAGCACGCGAGCGGGCGTGCGCGCCAGGTACGCGCGCAGGGCGGCGAGCGGGTCGTCGGCGCGGCGGTTGATGGCCAGCGAGGGCAGGGGGATGGCCCAACTGCCATCGCCCGGCGTGGGGAGCGTGAGGCGTGCGAACGGCTTGGCGAGCGCGAAAAAGTCCTGATCGAGCAGGAACAGTTGTTCGGGCGGCAGCACCGGACGCTCACGATCGTGCGACAGGAAGTTGTAGCGCTGACGCGTGTCGTTCCAGAAACGATGGATCGCCGTGTCCAGATCCCCGACGAACACGAGTTGGGCATCGGCCGGCAGGTAGTGGAAAAGCGTTGCCGTCTCTTCGAAGAACAGCGGCAGGTAGTACTCGATCCCGGCGGAGGGCACGCCGCTGCCGATGTCCTTGTAGATCGGGCTGCGGCTCGGGTCGCCCTCGAAGACTTCGCGCCAGCGGCCACGGAAGGCGGTGCGGGCGGGTTCGTCGAACGGGAACTCGCGACCGGGCAGCAACCGCACTTCTTTGACCGGATACAGACTGCGCTGCGTATCGGGGTCGAAGGCGCGAATGCTGTCGATGGTGTCGTCGAACAGGTCGAGACGGTACGGCAGGGCCGAGCCCATCGGGTAGAGGTCGATCAGGCCGCCGCGCACGCAGTACTCGCCGGGGCGCATGACCTGACTGACGTGCTCGTAGCCGGCGAGCGTGAGCTGCGACTTCAGACGGGCCTCGTCGAGCCGTTCGCCTTGCGTGAAGAAGAACGTGTAGGCGGCCATGAAGCTCGCCGGGGCCATGCGGTACAGCGCGGTGGTCGCGGGAACCAGCACGATATCGCAGCGCTTCTCGCCCAAATCGTGCAGCGTGGCGAGACGCTCGGAGACCAGATCCTGGTGCGGCGAGAAGGTGTCGTAAGGGAGCGTTTCCCAATCGGGGAGCAGACGCACACGGGCTTCCGGGGCGCACCACTTGAGCTCCTGCTGAAGGCGCAGCGCATCGGTGGCCTGAGCGCACACGACGGCCAGCAGCGGCAGGCGCTCGCGGTTGGCTTCGAAATAGCGGGCGATCAGCAGCGCGTCGCTTGACGCGTGGGAGCCGGCGAAAGCGTAACGCTGTCCCGCTTTCACGAGCGGCACAGGCACGGTATTACGGGATAAGGCGTTGGCGGCGGACATAGGAAAAACGTTGCAGAAATGGCAAAGCACGGGGCTCCATTTGCGTGGGGCCCCGTGACAGTCGGTGTCTATTATAAAATCCCTGCTTTCTCCTTACCTGCGTTTTATCGTGAGCGACCGACTTTTTGCCGTGATCCCGTGTGCCGGGGCCGGCGTACGCGCCGGGGCCGACGTGCCCAAGCAATACCGAACCGTCGGCGGACGTCCCATGCTTCACTACGCGCTCGCAGCGTTCGACGCGTGCTCCGAGTTCGCGAAGACCGTGCTGGTGCTGGCGCCGGACGACAGTCACTTCGACGGACGGCGCTTCGGCACGCTGCGTTTCGCGGTGCGTCGCTGCGGCGGGGCGTCGCGTCACGCCTCGGTGCTGGGCGGCCTTCAGGCGCTCACCGAGTTCGGAGCGCAGGATAGCGACTGGGTGCTGGTGCATGATGCAGCGCGCCCCGGCATCACGCCCGAGCTGATTCGCACGCTCGTGGGTGCACTGCGCGCCGATCCTGTCGGCGGTATTCTCGCGTTGCCGGTGGCCGATACGCTCAAGCGTGAGCAGTCGCCGGTCGAGAAGAGCGGGCTGGCGGCCATTCGGGGCACCGAGTCGCGCGATGGCCTGTGGCAGGCGCAAACGCCGCAGATGTTCCGTCTTGGCATGCTGCGTCACGCGCTGGAAGACGCGCTGGCGGCTGGCGCCGAAGTCACGGACGAAGCCAGCGCCATCGAGCGCATCGGCCATGCGCCCAAGCTCGTGCGCGGCAGTCTGCGCAACTTCAAGGTGACGTATCCCGAGGATTTCGCGCTCGCCGAGGCATTTCTCGGCACGGCCAAGCCGGCCTGAGCGCTTGACCGCCTGATCGTTCCGCAAAGCCGGGTTCGCTGGGCCCGGCGCTTCGTATTTCCGCTTTTGGCGACTCCACATGACTGAACAAGCTGTTTCTCCCGTATCCCTTGCTTCATTGTCCAAGCTGCGCATCGGTCAGGGCTACGACGTGCATGCGCTCGTGCCGGGCCGTCCGCTCGTCATGGGCGGTGTGACGATTCCGTTCGAGCGTGGTCTGCTGGGCCATTCGGACGCCGACGTTCTGCTGCACGCGATTACCGACGCAGTCCTCGGTGCGGCGGCGCTGGGCGACATCGGTCGTCATTTCCCCGACACCGATCCGACGTTCAAGGGCGCGAACAGTGTCGTGCTGCTCAAGGAAGCGATGCGCCGAGTTCGCGAGCAAGGCTACGAGCTCGTGAATGTCGATTGCACGGTGATCGCGCAGGCGCCGAAGCTCGCGCCGCATATCGCCGCGATGACGCAGTCGATTGCCGATGCGCTCGGGGTGAGCGTCGGTCAGGTCAACGTGAAGGCGAAGACGAACGAGAAGCTCGGCTATCTCGGCCGACAGGAAGGGATCGAAGCCCAAGCGGCCGCGTTGCTGATCGGTCGCTGATCGGCAGGGGCGGAGGGTGGGGCGTCAGGTTGTACCGGACGCCCAGCAACGAGCCACGCAAAAACGGCGCTGCCGGATTCGTGAACTGCTCCCCCAAGGGTTGGATTATGTCCAAATCTTGGGGGGCAGTTCATTCGTCCGGTAGCGCCGTTTTGCTTGATGACGGCTTATGCCGTCATCGTCTCGCGAGCGGTGTCCAGGTCGCCTGAGGCAACCCGGCTAACGCCTGCTGTGTCGTGGCGGCTTATGCGGCCTTACGGCTCATGCCGCCTATACCGCCTATACCGCCTATACCGCTTATACCGCTTATACCGCTTATACCGCTTATACCGCTTCGGCAGCGATAACCTGCGCGGCAGCGTTGACGACCGCGGCGATGCGGCCCACGTCACGCAGTTGCGCGGTGCTCATACCGTGTTCGGCGCTGAGCAGATGCGCGTGCGACTTCACGCAGAAGTGGCACTTGCCGACGATGGACGCGGCGAGCGCGTACATCTCGAAACGACGCTGATCGACACCGCCACGCGTGGCATAGCCGTTCATGCGAAGCTGGGCCTTCTCGTTCTTGAGCTCGGCGTTGTCCGCCATCTCCAGATACGGGTACCACGTGTTGTTCATGCCCATGAGCGCGGCAGCGGTCAACGCGCCTTCAAGCTCTTCAGGGGCCAGCACGCCGGCTTCGCGGATCGCCTTGACGATCGGCCGGCTCTTGGCGGCGAAGGCAGCGGCCAGCGCCACGCCCACGGCATCGTTGCCTTCCAGCGAGGAGCGGGCGATGGTGCCGTCGAGGTTGAGGCGAATGTCCTTGGCGTAGTCAGGAATCTGCGCCTTAATCGCGGTGAGGAATTCCATAAATTTCTCCTATTGCTTTGGGCTGAAAAAGCCCGCTTTCGCGGGCTTCGAGACGACGCTTACAGCGTTGCACCGCCGACCGCGCGGTTGCACGGGCAGAGTTCGTCCGTTTGCAGGCCGTCCAGAATACGCAGCACTTCTTCCGGGTTACGGCCGACGTTCAGGTTGTTCACCGAAACGTGCTGGATGACGTTGTCCGGGTCAACGATGAACGTTGCACGCAGAGCCACGCCAGCCGCCTTGTCACGCACGCCCAGTTGGTCGATCAGCGCACCGGTCGTGTCGCCGAACGCGTAGTGGTTCAGCTTGTTCAGATCCTTGTGCTCACGGCGCCATGCCAGCTTCACGAACTCGTTGTCGCCCGAGCCGCCGAGCAGCACTGCGTCACGATCTGCGAAGTCGTTGGCCAGCTTGCCGAATTCCACGATTTCGGTCGGGCACACGAACGTGAAGTCCTTCGGGTAGAAGTAAATGATCTTCCACTTGCCCGGGAACGACGCTTCCGTGATCGTTTCGAAAGCCGACACGCCATTTTCTTCGTGGTTGTTGAAACCAGGCTTGGCCGCTTCGACCGAGAACGCTTCGAGTTTATCGCCGACAGTCTTCATCGATTACTCCTAAATTTAGTGCGGTTTATGTTGTGACGCCGCATGGCATCGCAACTAGCAACTGACCGGGATCACGCGATCCCGGTCAACCAAAGCAGTATACGCTATCAATACTGTGATAGCAATAGCTTTATTTTATGCGGGGGATAGTTAAAACAAATCCCGTCGATAGGATTTTGCGGCACGGCGTGACGCGAAACCTTGAGCATAGCCAATATTTCGCTCGCTCACATCAAACACTTATTTAGCAAGCGGAAATGACACGATGATTTCAAGTCCCGAGCCGGGGCGAACGTTGCGCAGCGAGGTGTGACCCTTGTAACGGGTGGCAATGCGCTGGACGATTGCCATGCCGAGGCCGGTGCCGTCCGCTTTCGTGCGCGCGGTGTCCACGCGATAGAACGGGCGGAACACGAGATGCAGTTGTTCTTCGGGAATGCCGGGGCCGGTGTCGCGCACGCGCATTTCCACGCGCTCGCCCAGCACTCGCGTCGTCACATGGACGTTGGCGATGTCGGTTTGCGCATCGCGACCATACTTGCGGGCGTTCTCGATCAGGTTCGTGAGCAGACGTTTCAGGTCGGTCCGCTCGGCGAGCACCGGGGCCGTGTCGGCCAATTCGACGCTCAGGTTGATGTCTTCGCGTCCCTCGAAATTCGCGGCGGTATCGCGCGCGATGTCCGAAAGGTCGATCGACTGGGGCGTGCGCGACGCGGGGCGGGCGTAATCGAGGAAGCGGCCGATGATCTCGTCCATTTGCTCGATGTCGCTGATCATGTCGCGCTTGACCGTTTCATCCGACGGACTCATCTCCGTCTCCAGTCGCAGGCGGGCGAGCGGCGTGCGCAGGTCGTGCGAAATGCCTGCGAGCATCAACGCGCGGTCGGCTTCGAGGCGGTCGAGTTCCTCCACCATCTGGTTGAAGCTGCGGTTGGCTTCGGCCGCTTCGCCCATGCCGCGTTCGGGCAACGGGTCGGGGCGCTGGCCTTCGCCGATGGCGCGCGCGGCGTGCGCGAGCCTTGCGAACGGCCGGTTCACGAGCGCGGTGATGAAGGCCGCGCCAATGAGCGAGAGCGCGAGGGCGAACGTCCCCCAACTGAATAGCTGAAGACCGGTGGCCGTGTCGATCCGGTCTTGTTCGATGGCGACCCAGTAGTCGTCTTCATCGATCTTGAAGCTGATCCACATGGCCGGAATGTCGTTGACGGCGGCGGCGATGACCGTGTCGGTGCCGAGTCGTCGCTGGACGTCGCGCACGATCAGATCCTGCACGACGCCGGCGGGCGGTTTCTCGACGGCGTCGGCCGGCTCGCGAGGGTACACGCGAATGCCTTCGTTGCTCTCCAGATCCTGGAGCAGCGCACGTCGCAGGTCCGGCTCCGAGTAGAGCAGGGCGGTGCGCGTTAGCTTGACGATGGAGACGAGCTGCTGCGCGACGCGTTGCGCGCGGGGCTCGCGTTCGATCACGCGAAAGCTCTGGTACCAGGCGGCGAGGCTGACGCCGATGAGCAGTGCGATGAGGAAAAAGGTACGCCAGAACAGACCGCCGAACAGCCCGCGTACCATCCGTATCGGATGCATGGGGTTGCTCCGTCTAATGCGTGGCTTGAGCGTGTCGGGTCGTCCGAAGCGCAGTGTGGCGGGGGCTCAGGGGAGCCACGTCGAACGGCATGGGAGACGATGAGACGCAAGACATGACGCCGGTGCGAGACAGGATCGCGACCGGCGTCGTTTCAAAGCTTGAGGCGTGATGACGGCGGATCACGCGCCGCCGTCCGGGATGAACACGTAGCCGAGACCCCAGACCGTCTGAATGAATCGGGGGCTGCCCGGATCCGGCTCGATGAGCTTGCGCAAGCGCGAGATCTGCACGTCGAGACTCCGGTCGAAGACTTCGTATTCGCGTCCGCGTGCGAGCTCCATGAGCTTTTCACGCGAGAGCGGCTGACGCGGATGACGTGCGAAGACTTTCAGTACAGAGAACTCGCCCGTGGTGAGCGCGATTTCCTGGCCGTTCTTCGTGAGCGTGCGCGTTGCGAGGTTCAGGGCGAAGTCACCGAACTCGAACGTCTCCATCGTTTCGCTGGGCGCACCGGGAAGTTCGGGCGGTGCCTGACGGCGCAATACCGCGTGGATGCGCGCAACGAGTTCGCGAGGATTGAACGGCTTCGGCAGGTAGTCGTCTGCGCCCATCTCGAGGCCGACGATACGGTCGACATCCTCGCCTTTGGCCGTTAACATGATGATCGGCGTGCGGTCGTTGGCGCCACGCAGACGGCGACAAATAGACAGACCGTCTTCACCGGGGAGCATCAGGTCGAGCACGAGCAGATCGAAACGTTCGCGCACCCAAAGCTTGTTCATAGCCGTTGCATTCTCGGCCACAAAGACATTGAAACCCTGTTCCCCGAGGTAACGACGAAGCAGGTCGCGCAGGCGCGGATCGTCGTCGACAACCAGAATTTTGGGAGAGTTTTTGTTTTCCATGCCACGTATCTTAGCCCGAAATGTTGCGAACTGAGGAGACCGCCAAAGCGGGTTACAAAGGGTTACACAATTTACCCTACGGCTTGTGCGCTGACCATAGGCAGTGGGTACACTTGCACGCCTGCCGGGGCAAAAAACAGCCGCATGGCATGAAGGACATACGCACAAGATGAGATGGGCTGCTGAGTTGACGTTACTGTTCGGGGGAATCATGCTCTGGGGACACCTGGGCGTGACCTATGCCCGTCCCGTAGCGCATTTCAGTACGCACACCTACGGCGCGAGTGGCTCGCGCGTCCGGCATGCAGCGCCGGCACCGTCGCCGCGCAATCCGTCGAAGCAGGCACCGCAGCCCGATCCACAGGCCGACCGTCGCAACGACGAACTCCCGAATACGCCGCCCGGCCGCCGTCCCAATGGTCATATGTCGCCGGAAGACCGGCGATTGCTGCGTCAACACATTCAGGACGCCGTGCGTGAACTATATAGTCACTGATACTGGATACGACGAGCGCTTCCGGCCGTCCAAGTCCGACGCATAACGCTTCCCCGAAAACGCCAGTGATCTCATTTTGACGCGAGCGTGCCATGAAGCCGAAACGACATCCGCCAGCCTCTGCCGACGCTGGCTTTTTTTGCGCCTTTGAAAAGCGACGCCGCTCGGGCGTGGCGACTGCCGTCGGGCTGGCGCTGGCTTTGGGTGCGCCTTTTGCCCAGGCGGTCGATTCCCGTGCTGCCGACGGGACACGTTCATCGCATCCGCCCCATGTCAGGGCGTCGAAGTCCGCAAAACCGACTGTAGATCCATCGTCTCGTGAGCTGACCGCCGACGATGCCCGTTTTCTGCTCACGCGCACGGGCTATGCTCCGGACGCCCGCGAGTTGGCGCCATTCATCGGGATGACCCGAGCGCAGGCCGTCGACCGGCTGCTGGCGCAAACCCGCCACACGGCAATGACCCCGCCTCCCGTCTGGTCCGCCGATCCGCCGCTCTATGGCGCTCCCCCGAAAACCATGACGGACGACGAGCGTCGTGCACTGAATGAGCGGCGAAACCGGATGGCGGCGTCGCTCTCGGGATGGTGGGCGCAGGAGATGGCGACGACACCGTCGCCACTGACTGAGCGCATGACGATGTTCTGGCACAACCACTTCGTGTCGAGTGACGACAAGGTCCGCGAACCGGGTGTGCTGTATCGGCAGAACGTGCTGCTGCGCGCCAACGCACTGGGCAACTTCGGTGTGATGCTGCACGAGGTGTCGAAGGATCCGGCGATGCTCATCTATCTGGATGGCGCGGGCAGCCGGAAGGGGCGTCCGAACGAGAATTTCGCGCGCGAAGTGATGGAGCTTTTCACGCTGGGCGAGGGGCATTACACCGAGCAGGACGTGCGCGAAGCGGCGCGTGCCTACACCGGGTGGAGCATCGATCGAACGACGATGACGTATGTCTGGCGTGCCAACGTGCATGACGGTGGCACGAAGACCGTGCTGAATCAGACGGGCGATTTCGACGGCGACCAGATGCTCGACATTCTGCTGGCGCGTCCGGAGACCGCGACGTTCGTCGTCGGCAAATTGTGGCGCGAGTTCGTGTCGCCGACGCCCGATCCCGCTCAGGTCGAGCGTATCGCCAATGCGTTTCGTGCGAGCGGCTACGACATCAAGGTAGCGATGCGGGCGTTGTTGCTGACGCCGGTGTTTTGGGACGCTCGTATTCGCGGCACGCTGGTTAAGTCACCATCCGAGTTCGTCACCGACACGGTGCGTGCGCTCGACATCGGTTATGACGATCCGCAAATGCTGGCGCAGCAGATGCGTGTGTTGGGGCAGGACATCTTCCGTCCGCCCAATGTGAAGGGGTGGCCGGGCGGCGATGCCTGGATCGACAGCACGACCTTGCTGGCGCGCAAACAGTTCGTCGAGCGCATGTTCCGTGCGACCGAGAAGGCGAATGCCGGTGGGGCGTCGGCGATGTCGCTGTCGTCTTCGCTCTCGTCGACGACGCGCCCGGGCGTTCAGCGCACGGCGTTCGGTGCGGGCAAGCCGATGCCTCGAACCGTGGCGGGCGTGCGCTTCGATCTGTCTCGCTGGCTGCAACCCTATGGGCTGGGGCCGGTCGATGTTCCAGACGAGGCGTCGCGCGAGGCATTGCAGCGTGGTGTGTTGCCGTTTGCGCCGGCGACGCCGCAAGCCGCGGGCGTCAACAGTGCGTCCTTTTTGCAGGCATTGCTGATGGATCCGGCGTATCAGTTGAAGTGAGGGCGGTGCCCATGGACGACTTTCTCGCAGGGCAGCCTTGCGTCCAGACTGGATGTTGGGCGGCGAGGTGATGCGGGGTAAGTCATGAGAGGTGTGAGATGCAACGACGCGATTTTCTGACGTTCGCCGGTGGCCTTGGCGCGGCGTGGCTGACCCCGACGCCGGTGTTGGCGGCGGCGCGAAGCCTGTCCGGCGGCATGCCGGGTGTGGGCAGTCATTACGATAACCTGCTGATCCTCATCGAATTGAAAGGGGGCAACGACGGGTTGAACACTGTCATCCCTTATGCCGACCCGATGTACGCGAGCCTGCGTCCGAACATTGGGGTGAAACGTGAGCAGGTGGTTCAGCTCGACGAGCGCAGTGGTCTGCATTCGGAGATGCGGGCGTTATTGCCGATGTGGCAGGCGAAGGAATTGGCGATCGTGCAGGGGGTGGGGTATCCGCAGCCGAACCTGTCGCACTTTCGCTCGATCGAGATATGGAATACGGCGTCGCGCTCGGACGAGTATTTGCGGGACGGCTGGTTGTCGCGCGCGTTTGCCGAGCAGGCGGTACCCCCGGGATTCGATGCCGACGGCGTGATCGTCGGCAGCGCGGAGCTCGGGCCGCTTGGGGGCGGTGCGCGGGCAGTGACGTTGATGAATCCCGTGCAGTTCCTGCGTGACGCGAATCTGGCGTCGGCCAATGCGTCGCAGGTGAGCAATCCGGCATTGGCGCACGTGTTGCGGGTCGAGAACGACATCGTCAAGGCGGCGGACGGCTTGCGTCCGCGTCAGGGGCAGTACGTGTTACGCACACTGATGCCGCAGGGCGCGTTCGGCAATGTGGTGAAGACTGCATTGCAGGTGGTCGCAGCGGCCGATTCACCGACGGGGGTGCCGCAGCCGGGACGTGGCGTAGCGGTATTGCGTCTGACGTTGAACGGGTTTGACACGCATCAGAATCAGCCGGGGCAGCAGGCGAATCTATTGCGTCAGTTATCGCAGGGGATGATGGCGTTGCGAGCGGGGCTGACGGAGTTGAACCGCTGGCAATCCACGATGATCGTGACGTATGCCGAGTTCGGACGACGTCCGCGAGAGAACCAGAGCAACGGCACGGACCACGGCACGGTCGCGCCGCACTTCATTGCGGGCGGACGCGTACGTGGCGGCTTGTATGGCGAGGTGCCGAGACTGGATCGTCTGGATGGCAACGGCAATTTGCCGTTCGCCGTCGACTTCCGGGATGTGTACGCCACCGTGCTGCAAAACTGGTGGGGCCTGAATCCGCAGACGGTGCTTGGCGGTGCGTTCAAGCCGCTGGATGTGTTGCGGGTTTGAGGAGGGGCGATTGATTTGCCTGTGATGGGTAGGCTTGAGTCGTCACGTGGTTGCTCGTGAGGTTGAGACGATGGCTGCGCGTGGCGGCGCTGGATGCCGGCAGGTTTGCGACTCATTAGCCGCCCAGGCCGATGGGTGCCATGCGGGCTCGATGGGGCGGTGCGTACCAGTGATTGGACGCACCAGTTCAGTAAGTCATATCAGCGAGCGCGCCAGGCTTTCCAGAATTTACGCAACGGCGTGAGGTCGATGCGTTGATGCAGCACTTGATAGTCGCTGGCGGCGACTTCGTCCATCAATGCCAGTTGCAGTGCTGCGAGGGCGAGCAAAGGACGTTGCTTGCGACGATCACGTGTGGGAATGGCGGCGGCCGCTTCGACAATGGCCTGACGCGCTCGCGCGTGCTGGAACTTCATCAGATCGACGAAGGCGGGCGAGTACTTGCCGTTCTGGATATCGGCGGCGGTGACGCCAAAGCGTTGAAGTTCGTCGATGGGGAAGTAGACGTAGCCGGCTCGCGCATCGACGCCGGCGTCCGAGACGCGTCGGCCGAGCGTAATCGCGTGACCGAGAGCGCGAGCAAGGGCTGGTGTTTGCGGGTCGTCGAAGCCGTAGACGTGCGCGGCGAGTTCGGCGGGGGCGCCACCGGCGGCGTCGCAATAGTGGGTGAGGCCGACGAAGTCGAGATACCGCATTTGCGACAGGTCCATCTCGGCGCCGTGCAGGACTGCCTCGAAGGCTTCGCGTGATAGCGCGCTTTGCTTGACGACGGGGGCGAGTGCACGGGTGACGGGATGCGCGGGGGTGCCCGCGAAGAGTCGCGCGAGTTCCTGACGCCACCAATCGAGCTTGGCGTGAGCGACGCCCGGATCATGGACGGCTGCGTGGATATCCCCGATTTCCTGACTGAACGCGTGGACGGCGTAGGCGGTGTCGCGTTTGGACGGTGGGAGTTGAAGCAGGGCGTAATAGAGCGCAGAGCCGGGCGGGCCGGCTTTCTGGCGACAATACTCGTTGGCTTGAGCGGGACTGGCAGCGGGGCCGGGGGTATCGTCGGCGGTCTCGTGGGGTTGCATGCGAATGGGGTATGGGTTTGGTCAGGTGCCCGAACGTAGTTGCGCAGGCGCGCAGCGGGGGCAAATGCCATGAATTGGTGCGAATTCTAGCATTTGACGCACGGGGCACGCGTGAGACGCCCAATGGACGACCGGAGATTGCTCGTTAAAGTCGGTTCATGTAGAATACGCGCCTACTTTGACGCATGCAGCAGGGCGGTAACCAGCCGCCTTCATGTCCTACCGGACCACGTATGCCGTCTACCCGATGCCGGGATGTCGCCTTACCCAGTGCCGACACCCACGGGTTGCGAGGATGGCGAAATTGGTAGACGCACCAGGTTTAGGTCCTGACGCCCGAAAGGGTGTAGGGGTTCGAGTCCCCTTCCTCGCACCAACTCCCCGTTTTGGCATCGGTTCTGTAGGTCTCACTTCTTCCCGCAATATCTCGCAAATGACCGGCTGGTAAGGCAAGCCGGGATTTTTGCGTCGATTCTGATTGTTCGTAGTACGTCCTGAGTTTTGGGTCTTCGCACCTCAAATCCCCTGCACCAATTGCGATAACGGCATGGGTCTCGCAACCCGGGGCGCCTTTCTTGCCCCTCACTTGGTCGCTGCCGTTTGGTGATCTTCCGAATATTCAAATTCGTCGCACTTCGTTTTACGGCAGATGCAGACCTGTGGAACGCCCATGCAGTGGGCCAAGCGGGCCGCGATGATCTCGATTTGCCATCGCTCCGAGGTTCCGCTCACGTTCGCACGCCGAATGGTTCACTAAACTCCTTTCCCGCATGGCAGTTTTTCTGTCATGTGTTCTGACTGAGCTGAAGAGAGTTGGCCCCGATGTTGCCCACATCGGGGCTTTTTTTTCGCAAGAACTGAAGCGCTCCCTTTGCGCCCACCCCCACGTCACTCAAAGTTGACGCTCCGCCACCCACGGCGCTAAACTCCGCTTCGCAGCCATCTTCATGGTCATGCCGCAGGCGTTATCGTCATCCAACGCGCCCAACCGAGTGGGCCTCAGCAGAGGGAACTCGATGCACAGGCGCCACGGTAATGCTTTCTGTTTTTCATTCCTTTGGCTAAGGCTTCGAGACCATGCTTATCGCATGGGGACGAACTACGCATCAACGTTTCGCATGCGTAGCGACCAACGGAATGTATCCGTGGCTTTCCTGACGTGATTTCACGCCACCCATGGAAAGACGCATCATGAAGACGACTGGAAATACGATTCTCATCACCGGCGGCACAAGCGGTATCGGCCGCGCGCTCGCCGAAGCCTTTCACGATCGCGATCTCGCGCGTCGATGGGCCGAGCGGGATGGATCGTATGACGCAATCTTCGCCAGTATGAATCCGCGATAAAAAGGCACGGGCGGGCAATTTGCGAAACCGCCCGTACCTCATCTCCATGGTCTCCCCGGAAATCGTGATTAGGCTGCGAGTGATGCTGCGAGCGTAACTTTCTTCCCCGTTAAAATGATCGCCAGACGGCACGTAGATGCTGCACCTTTTTCTCACCCCATGGAGGCTCCCGCAAATGCGCAAACTCTCTTTCTTGATGCTCGCTGCTACCGTTTTGCTCGCAAGTTGCGCCGTCTATGTCCCTGATGATGGCCCGCACGGTGGTCGTGGTGGTCCCGGTAACGGGTTCTGTCCGCCGGGGCAAGCGAAGAAGGGCAATTGCTGAACTCGGTTAGCTATTCACTGAGGGCGCTCGAATCTGCGCTCCAATTCGGGCAACGGCTTCTCAATACTGCCCAAATAAGCGCAAAACATATCCGCCATCGCACCCGCGTAAGCCTTTATCTCTGATGGCGTCCGAGGCGCTTCCGAGAACTGCTTCCCGACGGTCGCCATCGTCGTGACGATCAGGTCGCCGGCCAGATCGCGCGTCGCCTGCGGGGTGTCGGGAAGCACCTCGTCGATGAAGGTCTGGAAAATCCGTGCCCCCGATGCTTTCGTCTCTTGCATCTCAGGCGCGTCCCGGTAGAGCGGGGCGGAATCGCCGAGCGCGACCCGCATCTCGGACTCGTCGCATTCCGATTGGATGAACGCGTGAATCAGCCGGTGTAGCCGTTCGAACGGCGGCGTCCGGACGTCTTCCAGTATGTCGCTGAGCAAGGTTGTCGTCTGCTGCCATTCGTCGCTTTGCAGCCGAAACAGAATCGCCGCCTTGTTCGGGAAGTACTGATACACCGAACCCACACTGACACCGGCTCTCTGCGCGACACGCGCCGTGGTGAAACGCTGTGCGCCTTCCTTCGCCAAAACCTGAACAGCGGCTTCGAGGATCGCGGCCACAAGCTCCGACGAACGGGCCTGTTTCGGCTGTTTTCTCAAGGAAATCTGCGGCTTTCGACGGCTGTTCATGGTGACGTTGGAGACCCGTGCGCAATGCGAATAGAGGGGAAACGCGTTTCGCCGCATACTTAAAATGCGACGAATTCATCGCATTTTAGTCAGGCGTCGCCTGATGCTCAACTACCCGATTGGATTTTCTTCATGAACACAACTTTGACGTCTGCACCGCTGGCGCAGCTGTTGACCCGCCTCTTCAAGCAAGCCGACGACGCGGGCAGCCCCGCATTTGCCGACGTGTCGCGCGAAGCGGTGCAGCGCCTGATGCACAGCAAGACCGAATACCTCGATCTGTATGGCCGCCTGAAGGATATGTGGCTGCCGGTCTCGCGCGAGACGGGCACTTTGCTCTACATGCTCGCCCGTAGCGCACGCGCGCAGCACATCGTCGAATTCGGCACGTCGTTCGGTATCTCGACCCTGCACCTCGCGGCTGCATTGCGCGACAACGGCGGCGGTCGTCTCATCGGCAGCGAGTTCGAGCCGGGCAAGGTGGCGAAGGCGCGCGAGCACCTGATGGAGGCCGGTTTGGCCGATCTCGTGGAAATTCGGGAAGGGGACGCGCTAAAGACGCTCGCGACCGACCTTCCCGAAACCATCGACCTGCTGCTGCTCGATGGCGCCAAAGCGCTTTACCCTGACGTACTCGCGTTGATCGAAAGCTGTCTGCGTCCGGGGGCACTCGTCGTTGCCGATAACGCCGATTTCAGCCCGGAGTATCTGGCGTACGTTCGCGAGCCCGGTAACGGCTATCTGTCCGTGCCGTTCGGCGGCGACGTGGAGTTGTCGCTGCGGCTTGGTTAACCGACGGGGACTTGCCGACGAGGACTTGCCGACGGGGACTTAGCCGACACGGACCTAACCGACGAGGATTCAAGCGACATGGCTTGATGGGGGCGATGCGTGCGCGAGCGGCGATGTCGTGCGATCCCGTCAGGGACTCATCGCCCGCAAGCACAACGCGTCGCAATCCCTTGTATGCCTCAATCGCCGGCGCCCGTAGACGCATCTTCGAGCGAACGGCCTTTCGTCGACGGGCCGAGCAGTGCGATGCAGATGGCGGCAATCAACAGAATGACGTCGCTGATCACGAACACGAACAGCTTGCCCTTGAGCACGGCGAAGACGCCGAAGACGAGCAGCAACAGAATCGCACCGGCGCGTCCCCAGGCCGAGGCCAGTCCCATACCCGTGGCACGAATTTCCGTCGGGTAGAGCTCCGGCGTGTAGCTGTAGATGGCCGTCGAACCCAGCGCCAGAAAGAACGCCATCAGCCCGCCGAATGCCATGAGCGCCCCCGACGTGGTGGACAACCCGAACAGCGTGCCGAAGATCGCGGTACCGATGAACGCCAGAATGGCCGTCGGCTTGCGATCGAGCCAGTCGACCACGTAGCCGCCGAACACGTAACCCGGTATCACCGACGCATAAATGGCGATCGAGAACTCGAACGACTTGACGATGCTGAACCCCTCCATCGCCAGCAACGTCGGCACGAAAGTCATGAACGTATAGAGCACACCATATTCCGCAAACCATGCCATCCACAGCATCAGCGTGACTTTGCGAAAGCGCGGGCTAAGCAGATCGCGAGCGCGCCAGACCTTCGTCGGCTTCGTCGATGCAGCGGCGGGTGTCGTGGGCGCGCTCGTCGTGACACCGTCTTCCGGCAAGCGGCGACCGACGCGTTGCTCAATCGACGCGAGCACCGCTTCCGCTTCTGCGGCACGTCCGCGTTGCAGCAGCCAGCGCGGCGACTCGGGCAGTCCGGAACGCATCAGACCGACCACGACCGCGAACGGCAGCGTCAGGAACAGCGCCGCGCGCCAGCCCCAATGCGGAATGATGTTCAGCGCCCAGATCGGCGACACGGCAATGCCGAGCGCGAAAAAGCCCATCATCCATCCGCCGAGCTTGCCGCGCACGCGCGTGGGCCAAAGCTCCGCCAGATAGGGCGGAACGATCGAGCTTTCCGCGCCGACGAACAGCCACGTGAAGAAGTTGAGCGCAGCGAAAGACCAGACGTCGTTCACCAATCCGCGCGACGCCGAGAACAGCGAATAAAGCACCAGCGAGGAAATCTACGAACGGATCTACCTCGCGTTGCTGGAGCATCGGTTGACGCCTGGCACCAAACTGGCCGAGGAGCGGATGGCTGCGATTTTCAACGCCAGCCGGGCGCGGGTCCGGGAGGCGCAGCTGGCTTACGAGCAGATCGTCGAGGTGTATCCGAAGAAGGGAACCTGGCGGCGACGCTGGCGGGGAATTCATCCTTCACCCGGAGCCTTCGCGAGCTGTCGACGCTGACCTGCCTCGTGATCCTCGTCTACAACGCACCGATCGTCGAAAGCTGTCGCGCGGACGAGCATGAACGAATCGTTCGCGCGCTTGCCGATAAAGACGGCGAGAAGGCTGCGGAAATCATGCTCGAACATCTGGACCACATCGAGCATTCGCTGGATCTGGGCACGGCGTCGGAGGATGCGGATCTCGAGGCCATATTCGCCAGCGTCGCATGACCGTCGTCGCAAGGCCGTACGCGACGATTCACTCCCACTCGAAAGCTTTCTTCTTCCACTCGTAAGCGAAGCCGAGAACCAGCACGCCGAGAAACGCGATCATGGGGGCGAGGCTGACCATGCCCGCTTCGCGCAACGATACGGCCCAGACGTCCATCGGGCGACCACATGAGAGGAAAAGCGGGCCGGCGGCGCATGCGCAATGTGGTAATCGCGTTGTTGCGGTAATCCCGCTATCTCGCCATCGCATCATTACGCAATCGCCTCGCCGGTCGGGCAACGCTATGAAAAGGACTGCGATTTACGAGGAGAGTTTCATCAGCACGAGGCCGCTGATGATCAGCGCGGCCGCAGTGAGGCGCGTCGCACTGACGAGTTCGCCAAGCACCACGATACCCACGACGAATGCGCCGACGGCACCGATGCCGGTCCAGATCGTGTAGGCAGTGCCCAGCGGGAGAGATTTCATGGAGACCGACAGCAAACCGAAGCTGGCGGCCATCGTCACGAACGTGACAAGAGAGGGGAGCGGTTTCGTGAAGCCGGCAGACTGCTTCATCGTGTACGCCCAAAGCACTTCCAGTACCCCTGCAAACATCAGATAGATCCAGGCCATGACGGCGCTCCCAAAAAGCGCCGGGCCGTCCCGGAATGTATCTTCGACAGGTGAGGTCGTCCTCACGCCCGACACTATACGAGTTCACCCGATTCTGCGCAATGTCTCCACGATTTATCCTTGTTTGATGGGTAGCATCGTCCGCGACAGGTGATCACGTTCGTTATCGGCATGTTGCCGATGCGGCTTGCACCTCGCGTTGTCGGAGCAGGAATGGAGCACCCCGGAAGCCAGGACATGCGCGACGCCATCGAACGGCTCGCCGCAGCAATGGACAAATCGCGCAAAGAACTCGAAGGCCTCGCCAGACGCGATGTGGCGCTGCGTGCAAGATATCGGACCTCGGTCTCGCGCGTTGCCGAACGCGCCATCCCAGACTTGCGCCGCAGCACGCTCGATCAACTGATCGCCGATCACAGGCATTTCGTCGATGCTGACGTTGTCGACGTCTTCGCCAGGAACGGCATGCTGGCCCGCGTGCTCAAGACTCGCCGGTACTCGGATTCACTCGCCGCACTGCGCGACCGTTTCGCCGACTACATAGGGCGTTCCGGCACGGCACCCTTCGCGTCGGCGCGCGCGGAAATCTCCGCCATCGAAACGCTGATGGTGCGCGCGAGAGAAGAGGAGGTCGACGCCGCCGGCGTGCTCGCCGGCATGCGCAGCATCCTCGCTAACGACGTGCCCATTCCAGGGGAACTCGTTCCCGACATCCGGCTCGTTTGCCGCGCGCGTTCCCGAAAAACGAGCGCAACGCCATTGACCGGGCGACGCGTGGACGGCGGTGGCACGCTACCGAACGATAAACTGGACAAGCAGGATGGCTCGGGCATTGCGGCGTCCGAGCTCGCCGGCATTCCCCACAGCGTGCGCCAGTTTGCATTGTCGATGGCCGTTGCCTGACGTCGATCGCGATCGAGCCGCGACCACCACGCGGCTCGCCAGGAAAAACTCATACCCATCTCCGGACATTCGATTAACGCCCGATGCCATTGGGCGATATCAGTCGGCCGCGACGGTGGTGCGCCGGCGCCAGGAGACGGCGACGGGTGTCCAGTCGTGCCCGTAGGCACTGACGTTGGCGTGGGCGGCAGAGCGCGCGGCAGTCTTGGCGGCATGGCGATCTCACTAGGCGTCGGGACAGGCGGGGCGTGCGCGGCACGTTGCGTCGCGTCAGTCGGACTCACGTCACGTCCGATGGCGTTCAGCACCGCAGTCTGGGCAGCGTAACCGCGCGACGGTCATCGCGCGTATGCCGACTTCGCGATAACAGTCAGTGCTTCGCTCAGGCCGGCGCAAAGCTCCCGGCGTTACGCTGCGCGGGTTCCACGCGTTGCCCTTGCCGCTCCAGCGTGTACCCGCCGCCGTAGACGGTGCGGAGCACCAGACCGTGGTCGCCGCGCAATCCCAGCCGGTTGCGCAGCTTATAGACGTGTTGCTCGATGCTGCGCCCCACGACACTCTCATCGTTGGCCCAGATGGCGCCGGCAATTTGCGCACGGCTGATGCGCACCTCCGGCTGGCTGAAAAAGAGCCACGCCACGGCGAATTCACGGGCTGTGAGCATGACTTCCACGCCATGGACCGCCACGGTGTCGCGCCCGCGGTCGACCACATAGGCGCCGATTTCGAGAATATCGTTGCCGCGCGCGGCCGTGGCGATGGCGTCGTGAAAGCGCGACTGCTGTGTGTGCAGGTAGTCGTCGGCCGGATCTTCCGCGTTGGCAAAGTGCGACCAGAGGCCATTCACGCGCACCAGACCCGCGCGTTCCAGCAGGCGAGCCGCATGGGTGAGCGCAGGCCAGTCGGCAGGCAACGCGCCGTTGCGCGAGAGTCCGGTATCGATCTTCAATTGGATGCATGCGCGAATGCTCGAACGCAACGCAATTTCAGCCACGAGATCGAGGTGCGCAACGCTCGCGACCGAAATGTCGATACCGGCCCGCACGGCGGCGCTCAGATCTTCGTTCGGCCCGAAGAGCCACATCAGAATGGGCGCGTCGATGCCCGCGCGCCGCAGAGCGAGGGCTGCGCTGCTGCCCCGGCGCATCGGCAACGAGGCCGTGACCTACATCGTGCTCGACGACGCGAGCGATCCTGCACAGGCCGTAGCCAACGTGCGCAAGTTCGTGTCCGAGGACCACGTCGATGCGATCTTCGGCTCGACCACCGTGCCGAGTTCGCTGGCGATGTCGGCGGTGGCTGCCGAGTCGCACACGCCGATGATCTCGCTCGCCGCCGGTACCGCCATCGTCGAACCGGTCGACGACAAGCGCCGCTGGATCTTCAAAACGCCGCAAAACGACGCGTTGATGGCCGATGCAGTGACAGAATCCATGGCGAGCCGCAAGGTGAAGACGGTCGCGTTCATCGGCTTCAGCGACGCCTACGGTGAGGGCTGGTACACCTCGTTCTCGAAGTCGGCACAGGCGCGCGGCATCAAGATCGTCGCCAACGAACGCTATGCACGTGCCGACACGTCGGTGACGGGGCAGGTACTGCGCATGCTCGCCGGTCATCCGGATGCCGTGCTCATCGCCGGTGCGGGAACGCCGGCGGTGTTGCCGCAGAAGACGCTCAAGGAGCGCGGCTATCAGGGCGTGATCTATCAGACGCACGGTGTGACCAATAACGACTTCCTGCGCCTGTGCGGCGCCGATTGCGAAGGGACGCTGTTGCCCGCCGGTCCGTTGCTGGTCGTGGACGACCTCCCGCAGACCAACCCGGTGTACGCGTCGGCCCAACGTTACAAGCAGGTCTACGAGAAGGCCTACGGCGCGGGCACCGTGTCGCCTTTCGGCGCGAACGGCTGGGATGCCGGTCTGCTGCTGCAAAACGCGGTGAAGGGCGCCCTCAAGGTTGCGAAGCCGGGTACCGAAGCGTTCCGTTCGGCACTGCGTGACGGGCTGGAAAACGTGCATGACGTCGCCGGATCGCAGGGCATCTTCAACATGAGTCCGACCGATCACGCGGGGCTCGACGCTCGCGCGCGCGTGATGGTGAAGATCGAACACGCTCAGTGGCGTCTGGCAGAGCCCGCTGGCCGATAAGCCGTTCGCTTGCGCCCGGACGACGGATGTCCGGGCGTCTTCTGCGACGCCCCGGTCCGGTCGATGGGGTTCCGCGACGGACGGGGCGCTACCGCTTCAACCGAGTTTCAGCTTCGGAATCTCCAGCGCCAGCGCATCGACGGCGCAGCGTGTCTTGGAGGGCAGGTAGGGCGTTTTCGGCCATACGACATGGATCGGTTGCGGTCGCACGCCGCAGCGTTCGCGCACCGCGACGAGATTGCCCGCCGCCACGTGCCGCTCAAGCAGCCAGCACGGCAGATACACCAGTCCCAGACCGGCAATGCCCGCGTCTGCGATGGCCTGCACGTCGTCGAGACTCAGTTGGCGGGTGATATGCAGTTCCCGTTCGTCGCCGTCGGCGTCGAGGATTCGCCATTTCGACGTCGCGCCGTCGCACGAGTACGAGATCGCCATGTGCCCTTCGAAGTCCTCGACCGTGACGGGCATCCCGTATTTCTCGAGATAGGACGACGACGCCCCAATGCTCAGGTACTGCGTGCCCAGACGCCGGGCCTCCAGCGTGGTGTTGTCGCGCAACTCGCCGATACGTACCGCGAGGTCGACGTTTTCGTCGATGAGATCGACGGCGCGGTCTGAGAATGAAATGTCGATTTGCAGCTTCGGGTGCTGACGCGCCAGCCCGAACAACACCGGTGCCACGCACTGATGGCCGAAGGCAATCGGCACGCTCACGCGCAGGCGGCCGCGCGGCTCGGTCAGGCCGCTTTCGACTTCCGCTGCCCCAGCATCGAGTTCGGCCAGCGCTCTGACGCAGCGCTCGTAATAGACGCGCCCGGCTTCCGTGAGCGTATGGCTTCGCGTCGTGCGATGCAGCAGCCTCACCCCCAGCCGCGCTTCGAGACGCGAAATCACTTTGCCGATGGCCGAACGCGTGAGATGCAGCCGCTCGGCGGCGAGCGTGAAGCTGCCGGCTTCGATGACCTGGACGAAGACCGCCACACCGTCGAGTTTGTTCATTCTATTGGGTCCATTGGGGCGCGTATCGCGGGAAGAAATGTCGGTAATCGGGAATCTGATTCCCGATATATTACCTCTCACCTCATTCCTTTCGCGATACTCATGACACGCTCTCGCGCCCCCAAAAATACGCTGGCGCTCGCCGCCATCTGCCTGACATCGTTGATGTTCGGCCTCGAAATCTCAAGCATACCGACGATACTCTCGACCCTTGAGCGCGTGCTGCACGCCGACTTCAAGGACATCCAGTGGATCATGAACGCGTACACGCTCGCCTGTACCACGGTGTTGATGGCCACCGGCACGCTCGCCGACCGCTTCGGACGTCGGCGCGTCTACGTGATCAGCATCGTGGTGTTTGCGCTGACGTCGCTCGCCTGTGGTCTGGCGCAGAGTGCGCCGGTGCTGATCGTCAGCCGCTTCTTGCAGGGCATGGGCGGGGGCGCGATGCTGATCTGTCAGGTGGCGCTGCTCTCGCACCAGTTCCGCGAAGGGCAGGAGCGCAGCAAGGCGTTCGGCGCCTGGGGCATCATCTTTGGCATCGGACTCGGTTTTGGCCCTATCGTCGGCGGCATGATCGTTGCCGTTGCCGACTGGCAGTGGGTCTTTCTTGTGCATGTGGTGCTCGCGATCGTGGCGCTCGGGCTGGTGTTCGCCGGTGTGCAGGAATCGAGCGATCCGCATGCGGACTACCTCGACGTGCCGGGCATCGTCACGCTGTCGCTGGCGACGTTCGGTCTCGTGTACTTCATCACGCAAGGGCCCGATCTCGGCATGAGCAGTCCGCAGGCGCTGGGCATTGCCGCTGCGACGCTCGCGTGTTTCCTTGCCTTTCTCTGGGTCGAGAAGCGCAGTCCGCGCCCCATGTTTGACTTCTCCGTCTTCCGGATTCGCCGTTTTTCGGGAGCGATGTTCGGCTCGATGGGCATGAACTTCAGCTACTGGTCGTTCATGATCTACCTGCCGATCTACTTTCAGGGGGCGCTGGGGTATTCGAGCGTCGAGGCGGGATGGGCGTTGCTGGCTTACACGTTACCGACGCTGGTCGTGCCGCCGTTTGCCGAGCGTCTGTCGCAGCGAATCGATGCGCGTCGCGTGATTCCGCTGGGTCTGTTCACCATCGGTCTGGGTTTTTTGCTGATGAAGATCGGCTCGGGCATGGCGCATGCCAGTTGGCTCACGATGCTGCCGGGTTGCCTGCTGTGCGGCGCGGGGCTGGGGCTGACGAACACGCCGGTGACCAACACGGCAACGGGCGCGGTGTCGGCCAACCGTGCCGGCATGGCGTCGGGCATCGACATGAGCGCGCGACTGATCAGTCTGGCCGTCAACATCGCGCTGATGGGCTTCATTCTGCTCAAGGGGGTGCACGGGTATCTGACCAGCGCGCTGTCGGGGGCCGTCGATGCGCCAACACTGCGCACGCTCGCGGAGAAAGTCGCGGCGGGGAGTTTCGATGCGCTCGCGGTTGCCGACCCGCAAGGGCAGGCCGCGCATGTGGCGCATGCGGCACTTGTACACGGTTTCGGCGCCGTGATGGTGTACGGGGTTGCCGGGGCCTGGGTAATGGCGTTGCTCAGTGTCGTTGCTTTCGGTGGAGGCGGGCGGACGCACGACGTGACGCCGGTCGTGACCGAAAAGGCTTGCTGACCGGCGTCTGCCGCGATGTTAGATGGCTTACCCCTGCGTGCGATACGTTTTCAGTTGCGGAAAAGTCTCATCGTCCAGATCGCCGAATTCGCCGCGTCGGTAGGCCGAGAGGCGATCGTTGAGTTGCTCGACCGAGTTCATGACGAATGGACCGTGCTTCGCGATCGGTTCGTTGAGCGCCGGGCCGGACAAGACGACGAAGTGGCCGTCGCCGGTCTCTGCACGAACGGCGATGGCGAGTGCGGCTTGAGTGGCGTCGGCGCTCAGACCCATGGCGACGGCATCCCCTGCGCCTAACTGCCGTGTCGTCCCGGCAACGTCGACCTGAAGCGCACCGGAGATCACGCAAACGGTCGCGTTCCAGCCGCGCGGCAGGTCGTGATGAAACGCGGCGGCGCTCGACAGAAAGCCGTCGAGCAGGGTGAACGGTTGCGGCAGTTCGTCGTTCTTCACAGCACGTACGCCGTTGCTCTCACCGGAGACGACGCGCACGCGGAAGCCGGGGCCGAGCACCTCGGGGACCTCGGCGGGGGCGACGTCGAACGCATACGGCGCGTCGTATTTCTGCGAGGCGGGCAGGTTGACGAAGATTTGCAACGCGTGGACATGATGCCCGTCGCCTTCGGGCTGCTCGGTGTGCACGGCCCCGCGACCGGCAGCAAACCAATGCAGGGCGCCGGGGAGGATCGGGCCGTGGTTGCCGAGCGAGTCGTAGTTCACGTGGGCGCCGACGGCGTCCTCGAACATGTAGGTGACGGCGGAGATACCGGCGTGCGGATGCGGCGCAAACGTGGGCGCCGTCATGTGGAAATGATCCAGCATGACGACGGGGTCCATCAGGCCGCCGAAGGTCTGTTCGCCGAAGTGCTTCGCCCGGAAGTCGTCGCGAATGGTCATGTCATGCCCGCGAATCACGCCTGAGATCCGTACCGAAGCGCTCGCGTCGCTCGTCTTGTCCATATGCTGTCCCTGCCATTGGCTTTGTATGAACGACAGCATACCGACGGGACTCGCGGCGGAATATAGGCGCTTCGGTAACTTCAAGTTGCGTGGACGGAACAATCGCAGTGCGCGACGGCGTGATACCCGGTCAGTCGTCGACCGTGAACGTGCCGGTGGACGGCGCCTGATCGAATTTCATCGCTATCGGTGCTTTTCCGTTGTAACGCGGCCACGACGGCAGCCGGTCGCCGTTGGGGTCTCCGGTTTCGGTAAAGCGCAGAACGGCGGCCTGAAAGTCCGCAGCGACCGACATCGCCTGCGGCAGATGCAGCCCGCTGAACATCGGCGCCTGCGCCCATGCCGGGAATGTACCGAACAGGAACGGAAGTTCGAAGCAGTGGCATGCGCCGACGTCCGGCATCGCGGACGCGTACCTGAACTCGTAGACGAAACAGTCGCCGCCTGCGCTCGACAGCCCGCGAGCGAGGCGCTGGGTTGGCTCACGGAAAATCGCGTCGGATACCGCGCGGTTCAGGTGATCGTAATTTCGCAGTTCGGGCGCGCGGCGACGGCGCAACGCCAGCCGTTGCGCGCCGTGGTGACCGAAGCACGCCTGATAACGGGCCAGCGTGTCGGCGTCGTTCGCCTCCTTGACACGGTTGTCGTGCGAGAAGAACGCACCCATCTCGTCGGGCAGCGTGCCGATCAGCAGTCGGAGCGCCGGTCCTCTGGCGGCGAGTGTGCCGATGAGATCTTCCGGGAGCGCGTCTGAAATCGTGGGAAGAAAGGTGGGTGGAATATCGGCGAAGACGGGGTTGGTGCGCGCCAGGCCAGCCTGAGCGTCGAGCAATGCGGCTGTCGGCAATTGACGAAGGGTGCCGAGGTCGGCGGGGACGTTCAGCATCGCGCAGAACTGCCGGCCGAGTGATTCAGCGTCGTCCGGTGTCTGTGGCGCGATCGACCCGGGCAGACTGAGTAGGATCGCTTGGGAGAACAGATCCCGGGAGAGGGGAGAACTCGCCAGCGCGGCCGTGTACCACGCACCGGCCGATTGTCCGCAAACCGTGATGCGCGACGCGTCCCCGCCGAACGCCCCGATGTTGCGGCCGACCCATTGCAGCGCAGCGATGAGATCGTGCAGCGCCATGCTGCCGGGCGTCTGTCCGGGCAGGTAGAGATTGCCGAGCGCGCCGAGCCGATAGTTCACACTGACCACGACCGCACGCGCGCTGCGCGCAAGCGCGTCGCCGTGATACCAATCCAGCGGCGCACCGCCGGTCAGCCAGCCGCCGCCGTGTATCCAGACCAGTACAGGGAGTGCGTTGTTCGCGCCGGTGCGTGAAGTCGGCGTCCAGACGTTGAGGGTGAACGCGTCTTCCGACTGGTGTGAAAAGCCCTGCGTGTCGCCCATGACGGCGCTCAGCCGACTAGGGGCCTGCGGGAAGACGGGGCCGGGGCGCGTCGCGTCCCGCACGCCTTGCCAGCGTTGCGGCGCACTAGGCAGCGCGAATCTTTGCGCCGTGCCGTAGGGGATATCGAAGAAGGCGTCGACGCCATGGTGCGTCGCGCCGGCCAGTTCACCGCTGTCGCAGATGGCGCGCGGCGGGTTCGGGAGCTGAGATGTCATGTCGATGGTGACGGACTAGTGGGCGTTGCGGCCCGTGGGGTGTTCCGTGCCGAGCGATTTGGCCGGATGTGCGCGCGACGCGGCGGGCGTGTTGGATAGGCCCGCGCCGATGCCGCCTGTGGCGCGCGCCATGGCGGGGCGCATGCCGATCATTGCGAGGCAGGCGACGAGCAAGGGTGCGGCCAGAGACAGACAGACGATTGCGAACGATGCGTGCGACGACACGATCAGGCCGATCAGCATCGAGCCGACGATCGAGCCCAGACGTCCGATGGCCAGCGTCCATCCCCCGCCCGACGCGCGCAACGCTGTCGGATAGAAAATCCCGGAAATCGTGTTGATGCAGATGAGCGGGCCGCCGACCGTCATGCCGCTCAGGAAGACCATCGCGGGATAGCCGGGACGACCCTGAAGTGCGCCGAGCGCAACGATGAGGGCGACACCGGCGCCGAAGGCCACAGCCACGACCGTCGCCACGTTGATGCGGCGCACGGCCCATGCGAACAGCACGGCACCGCCCAGCGCGCCGAACTGAAACATTGCAGAGAGTTGCGACGCCACGGCAATGCTCAGACCGGTGTTCTTGAGGTAAGTGGGCAACCAGCTACCGACAAGAAAGAAGACCAGATAGCCGCAGAACTCGGCGGCCCAGATCAGCAGGGTGCCAGTGCGCAGGTCCTGCGAGAGAACGCCGCCACGCACGTGACGCGGCGGATCGGTCCTCCCGGTGCGGTTCGCACTGTCCAGCGTCAGACCACGCGTGTCGAGATCGGGGAAGATCGTCTGCATGGTGCGACGGATGGCGCCGTCGCCGCATCCCCTGACCAGCATGTGACGGGGCGACTCCGGAACGCATGCGACGAACCCGAGCAGCACGAGCAGCGGCGCGACGCCGCTGAGCATCAGCATGCCGCGCCAGCCGACGCTGTCGATCAGCGACGCGGTAGCAAACCCTGCGGACGCCGCACCGAAGAGGAAACCGCAGAACGTTGCCGCGAGCATCGAGGCCCGCGCCTTGTCCGAGCAATACTCCGCGACCAGTGCTGACATGACGGGCATGGCGGCACCGACGCCGCATCCCGTCGCAAAGCGCCAGACGACGAGTTGCATGACCGATGCGGATTGCGCCGAGCCAAGGCTCGTCAATGCGAACCAGGCGATGGCGGCAGCGCCGACCCATTTGCGTCCGTACCTGTCGGCCAGCGTACCCCCAGCGATGGAACCGAGCAGAATCCCGGCGAGACCGGTACCGACGAGCGGCGCCAGCGCGCTGGGCGGGAGTGCCCACTGCGCCGAGATGGCAGGGGCGACGAAGCCGATCACCGTCGTATCGAATCCTTCCAGCGCGGTCACCAGAAAGCACATCGCGAACACCGTCCACTGGCGTGCGCCGAACGCGCGGGAATTGAAAACGTCGTGGATCGACTGCGGGGGAAAAACCACTTCACTCATACCTTTCTCCGTCAAACCACCGGCGGCGGCTGTTCGAGCCGTCGCACAACGCCGCCGGCGCTCATGAGATCAGAAACGATGTCGAACGCCGACACGCACCGCCAATTGCGTCGGCGTGGACGATGGCGCGGGAATATAGGTGATGGCGGCCACGGGCGCCGCGCCGCCGGCTTTCAGATAGGCGCACGACAGATACACGTCAGTGCGTTTCGAGAGCAGGTAATCCGCATTCAGATCGATGGCCCGGTAGTTCGGTATCGCACCGGTCGCGTCGAGCTTGCCGTGCGTGTAGACGAACGCCGCGCCGAGCGACAGATCGGGACGTGGCACCCAACCCACATTCACCTCGTAGTTATCGAACGACACGTCGGCGTTGTTGAAGCCATTGGCAAAACGGGTGGTCGTGTATTCGGCGCCCAGCGTGACGTCGCCCAGCTTGTACGACCCGCCTGCGCCGATCACGCGCCAGCTCGTCGCCGACGGCACGTAGGCGGAATAGATGACGTTTTTCGGTGCGAGATTGTCGAACCCGGCTTGCAATGGGTTCTTCATGTAGAGATACGCGGCGGCAAGATAGATCGGTCCCTCGCTGTAGCTCGCCCCGACAGACGAGGTACTTTGTGTCGAGACCGAACCCGGCTGACCGCCGAAGCCGTAGAGACCGGCAAACGTTACGCCGTGAACGGTGGGGCTGGTGTACTTGACCGAGTTGTTGATGCGCACGCTACCGCTGGTGTTGTCGACGTCGCCCGCATGAGCGAAGTAGATGCCCCATTGCAGACTGGCGTCGACACGCGCGAGCATGTCGACGATTTCATCGTACTGCCGGCCCAGGGTGACGGTGCCGTATGGCGACGAGACGCCCACAAAGGCCTGACGTCCGAACAGACGGCCGTTGTTCGCGAGGGTGCCGCTCGACGGGTCGAAACCGTTTTCCAGGACGAAGACCGAACGATAACCGCCACCGAGATCTTCCGTGCCGCGAAAGCCGAAGCGCGACGCGGAGGCCTCGCCGCTTTGCACTTGCCAGGCGGCGCCGCCGTTCTGATTGTTGGTGTAGGTGATGCCTTCGTCGATGATGCCGTACAGCGTGACAGAACTTTGCGCGTGGCTGGTCAGTGACGTTGTTGCCAACGTCGCGCCGAGCAGCGCGAGCGCCCAATCGCTTTTCATCCCTTCCTCTCCATCCTTGTCGATCCCTGTGAAAGGCCCACTCGATGTGCGGCTGCGGTGGGGTTGGATCGACTGTAGATTTCAGGAAGGGGAAAGAATAATGAATTGTGGCGCGCGCCACTTAACCAATCCGGTAAGCGATGCCACGGGTCACGCGGCGGTACCTTCCGCTTCGGCCGACAAGGCGTTGACGAACGTGTCGCGCAGCCGGTCGACGATGCGCTCGCTTCGCCAGATCGCGATCAGGGGACCCACGCTGATGGGCAGGTCGAAGGGGACGATGGCCAGCGATTCGGCTCGCACATGTTCCAGTGCTGTGCAACTCGGCATGAGCATGACGGCATCGGTGTTCTGCACGAAGCGGGTGTTCAGCGGGATCACCAGCGAGGAGATGGGTGTGTCGCGAAAGCGCAGTCCGCAGGCCGCCAGTTCCATCTCAAGCTGTAGACGCACAATATTGCGCTCGGGCGGCAGAATCCATGGATATTGCACGAGATCGTCGAAGCCGATCGCCCCTAGCGTCAGCACCGGATGATCGTTGCGCACCACGGCGACGATACGGTCGGCGCAAAGGCCTTTCACTGTGTGATGTGCCTGCTGACTGGCGAACGGATAGCGACCGACCACGATGTCGAGGCCGCCGCCGTCGAGTTTGGGCATGAGGTCTTCCATGTTGCCGTCTTCGACCGTGAGCAGGATGCCACGCGAGGAGGCCTGCAAACGACTGAGTGCGCGCATGAACGGTGTCCACTGAGAGATCAGTGAGAAGACGCCGACGCGCAGTTTGCCGGCGTCTCCCCGCTTGATGGCGGACAACGCATCGTGCATGCGGTCCATGTCGGCAAGAACGTTGCGCCCGTACTGAATCAGCGCATCGCCCGCAGGCGTGGCCCGGGTGCCGAACGGTGTCCGGTCGAACAGGCGCTCGCCCACGACATCTTCGACGTCCGACAGCGCCTTGGAAATGGCGGGCTGAGAGATGTTGAGTACCTGGGCTGCGCGCAACAGATTGCCCATGTCGGCAATGGCGAGCACAACCTGGATATGACGAATCTTGAGACGAGTACGGAGCGGGTTCATGGTCGCCGGCCCTTCTGAATGGACCGTTCAAGAATGGCAAACTTCCGGCGAACGCGCTATCCGTCAAAATCCCGTGCGCTGCCACTGGCTCGCGAACGCGAAGAGCCGATCTTCCCGCCCCGGTGGGGCGATCACCTGAATCGCAGTGCTCAGACTGCCCATGCCCGGCATGCCGGGCGGGGCGGCCGTCGCGGGCACGGTCATCACGGGGAATCCTGTCAGCGAGAACGGCCGGGTGAAAAGGCCGAGCGCATCGGGCACCGATAGCTCCCGGCCATCGAGCCTGCAAGTCGACTGTCCCTTGACGACACTGTTGACCGGAGCGACGGGCGCAACGATCACGTCGACGCCCGCGGTTTCGAATTGCGCTGCCACTTGCTGTCGCACGGCATGCTGAGTCGCGCGTGCGCGCTGATAGGTGGACGACGGAATGGCCATGGCTGCGCGCAAGCGTCGGGTGACGGCCTCGCCATAGCGATCCGGCATGGTTGCCAATCGCGCGCGATGTTGCTGCGCGGCTTCGAATCCCGTGATGACGGAAGCCGTCTCCAGACACGCGAGTGGGTCGGGCAGCGCGACGTCTGGCGTGTCGGCGGCGCTTTGCCGCAGGGCGTCGAACGCATGACGGACCATGTCGCTGGCTAGCCGTCGATACGGCCCGCTGGCCCATCCGATGCGTACGTCGCCCCAGAGCGTTTGCAAGGGAGGCGGTGCGTGCCCGGGGGCCAGCGCGAGCCAGACGCGTGCGAGCATGTCGAGGGAGCTGGCGAGAACGCCGGCGTGGTCGAGACTTGGGGCGAGCGCAAAACAACCGTCCAGCGACAGGGCGCCATGCGTGGGTTTCAGGCCGAAGATCCGGCAGAGCGCCGCAGGCACACGAATCGATCCGTTCGTATCGGTGCCGATGGCGAAGGGTACGATGCCCGCGGCGACGGCCGCCGCCGAACCGCTCGACGATCCGCCCGTGTAGCACGACGGTGCGGCCGGATTGACGACCCGGCCGTGATGCGGGTTGTCGCCGAGGAAGCCATAGGCGTATTCGTCCATATGCGCAGCACCGACGAGGATGGCCCCCGCGCGGGATAACATCTGCACGAGAGCGGCGTCGTGTCGTGCTGGTGTGGCGATCGTCGGATGCGTCGGAAGCGTTGGGCGTGTTGGGTAGGGTCCACCGGCCAGCGTCACGATGCCCGCGATGTCAAAGGCGTTCTTCGCGACGTAAGGCACGCCGGCCAACGGCAGCCCGCTGCCGGAAATGGTCGAGTCCAGCGCCCCGGCGTCGCGCAGCGCGCGGGCGGCGGTGACGTCCGACAGGCAGTGCCACCGGTCGGCCAGTGCGCGTTCGAGGGCCGCTTCGGCGTGCCGCGTGAAGGTCATGTCCGAAGGGGGTGATGCCGACGATGCCCCCGCGCGACACGGCACTGACGGCGCCGACGTCACTGACCTTCCACCGTTTTTGGCGCGTGCTCGGGAAACCACTGCGCGCGCCGCATGCGCGTGATGGTGACCGACGCATACAAACCCGCCTGACGGAACGGCTCGTTGAGCGAGAACTGTTCGGCTTGCTCGCGTCGATCGACATTCAGGATGAGGGTGCTGCCCACGCGCGTTTGCCCGTCTTCCGCCAGCATCGCGCCGCCTATCACGATGAGATCGGTGTGCTGTGCGAGATAGGCCAGATGCGCGTCCTTGTGCGCGCTGCGAATCGCGTGCGAGACGCTCGGGTCATCGCGGCAATAGAGGATGTAGAGCATGGCGTTACTTCCAGTCGTCGCCGTCCCATTGGGGGACGGTCGTGGGGTCGGGCAGGGTGGTGCCGCATTGTTTGCAGGTGCGCAGATGCTCGTCGGCATTGAACTGCTGGACGTACTGCTTGAGGCTGGTTTCGATGTCTTCGCACCAGAAGTACACGCTGTGCAGCATGTTGCCGCAGTGCTCGCAGAACCAGGCGATGCCGTCTTCTTCACCGGCTTTTCGCGGACGCTCGATGACCACGCCCACGCTACCCGGCGGGCGGCGCGGCGAATGGAAAACATGCTTCGGCAGATGGAAGATTTCGCCTTCGTTGATGCGATGTCGCACGACGCGGCCGTCTTCCACCGTATCGACGAAGATGTGCCCGCGAAGCTGATAGAAGATTTCGTCCCACGGATCGATGTGGAAGTCGTTGCGGGCGTTCGGGCCTTTGATGACCTGAAAGATGAAGTCGGTGTCCTTGAACACTTCGCGATTGCCGATCGCGCCGAGCGATGTCGGAAGGTGCTGTTCGGTCCATTGACCCAGATGGAAAGCGTCCGGAATTTTCATGTCTCTTCTCCTGCGGATGGGGATTGGGGGATGGAAGCGGCGCCCGGTCAGGCGCGTTCGAGCAGATCGCCGCGATAGGCGCGCAACAGCAGGGCTTCGACGTCGGTAACCGCAACGGGCCGGGGATTGGCAACGGGGGCGGCGAGGACTCTGCGGGCAACGTCGGGAATGTCCTGCCTGCGCAATCCAATGGCCTGCAACGACGCCGGCGCGCCGTGCGCTGAGGCAAACGATGCAAGGGCGGGCGCGAACGACAGCCCGTCGAACCGTTCGTCGAGTTGTTTGAGCGCGGGCACGTGATGCCGGTTGAAGCCGATCACATAGGGCAGCAAGGTGGTGTGCACGCTCGCGTGCGGGAGGTTGTAGGTGCCGCCGAGTACGTGGCAGATCCGGTGGTGCAGGCCCATGCCGACCTGCGACAGTGCTTCGCCGCACAGCCATGCGCCGGCGAGACATTGCTCGGCGGCGTCGTGTTTGTCGGCGAACGACGCCCAGGAACGCAATCCCTGAATCATTCGCGCGATGCCGGCGTTGGCAATCGCTTGCGTGAAGGGATTGGCTTCCGGTGCGTAGAGGGCTTCGATGGCGTGTGCTACGGCGTTTATCCCGCTACAGATCGCTTGCGCGAGCGGCAGACTTTGGATCAGCGTACTGTCATAGATGACGGCGCGTGGCAGCACTGCCGGATCGCGCACCGTCTGTTTGGTGCCATCCACCGTCAGACCGAAGTTCCACGTGACTTCCGATCCGGAAAAGTTCGTCGGCACGGCAAATACCGGCAGCCCGAGTCGCTGCCCGATGGCCTTGGCGGTATCCAGCGCGGTGCCGCCGCCGAACGCGACGAGGCTGTCGGCGGCAAGACGCTGTGCAGCGTCGACACCTGCGTCCACACTCGGCAGCGGAACATGTTCGAGCGCGCCGGTGAAGGCGCCCGCGCACCGGGTCGTCAACGCCGGGGTGACGAGGCGGGTAAACCGGTCGCGGCTCCGGGCGGACGATGTGACCAGCAGGAACCGGGCTGCGCTGGCGTCGTCGAGTACGTTGGCCAGTGCCTGACCGTCGCGCCATCCCCAGACGACACGATGGGCCTTGAGATCGAGCAAGAATCCGGTGGCTGGCGCGTTGCGAACATCAGCGTCCATACGTCCACCCCCATTGCTCGATGGAGACGATGGCGAACAGTCCCGCGCGGAAAAACGGCTCGTTCGTCAGCCATGCGTCGATCTGGGGGCGGGCGTCGGCCTCCAGTACGAGACAGGTTCCGATGACCCGTCCGGCATCGTCCAACAGCGGGCCGCCGTGGCGCATCCTCACGGCATCGGCGCGCCGGACGTATTCGCGGTGGGCCGCGAGTTGCTGTTCGCGCAGCTTCTCCAGACTGGCGTGGTCGATCCCTCGAAAGACAAAGTACTGCCGCTCCACCGAAACCTCCTCATCCGAACTGACTGACGCCCGGGGCCGCAAGCGGCGCTCATGTCCGGGCGATGGCGATGAGTCCAGTATCGTGACCGTCGTCGTGCAAGTCGAATGAAAAGGTCGGCGGGCCGCTTGCCGGTTTGGTTAAGTGACTGGCAAGCGGCTGGCGGTGCGGGACGCTCAGAACCGGTAGCTCATCACCAGTTCGGCGCGGCGGTCGTTGCCCAGCAGCCATTGGGTCGCGTTGTAGTAGGCCGTCTGCACGTAATGCCGGTTGAAGACGTTGTAGATGCGGCCGGTGAGCGTGAGCTCACGCCGCGGCTTCCAGGCGAGCGCCAGGTCGACCGTCGTGTAGGACGGTAGCGTCAGCGTGTTCGCCGTATCGGCGTAGCGTTTGCCCACGTACTTCAGTCCGCCGCTCGCCCTCCACGCCTGCGCGAAACGCCAGCTCATCCACAGGTTTGCCATCTGCTGCGGCACGTTGACCGGGATATTGCCTGCCCGCGAGACGGACACGCCCCCGACGCTTTCGTCGAACTGATCGTACTTGGCGCGAAGCCACGTGCCGTTCGCATCGATGCGAACGTCGCGGGTCAGTTGCGCGCCGAGCGTCAGTTCCACGCCACGCGACGATTGCTGACCGACCTGCAAACTAAGCGACGGATTGAGCGGGTCCACCGACAGCAGGTTGTTCTTCACGATGCGATAGACCGAGAGCGTGCCGTCGACACGGCCGTCGAGCCAGTCCTGCTTCACCCCCAGTTCGATCTGCTTGCCGGTGGCGAGATCGAATTTCGCCTTGGCGGGCGTGAGCATCAGCAGCGAGCTGACCGGATCGGCTGCGACCGAGTACTGACCGTACACCGTCGTATTGGCCGTGACGTCATAGACGGTGCCGACACGCCAGCCCGTGTAGCCGAGGTCTTTCGAGAACGCGCTGCCTGCAATGAGATCGTCGCGGTGGATGCTGGCATGGTCATAGCGCACGCCGCCGATCACTGACCAGCGCGACGTGACCTTCAGGCGGTTCTCCGCAAAGACCGCGTACTGATTTGCCTGCGACCGGTACTTCGGATAGGTGCCCGCGACATTCATGAAACTGCCCGGGTCCGGGTTGTAGAGCTCGACGAGCGACGTGCCGGCGTACGGCGAATTGTTCGTGTGCTGGAACGTCGTGTGGTTGAACTCGAAACCCGTCGAGACGGTGTTTTCCATGCCGAACAGATGGCCCTTGAGCGTGGCGGTCGTCACGTTGCCGATCTGCTCCTGGTCATGGAGGATCTCGGTGTAACTGCTGCGCTGAACCAGACCGGACGACGGCACGTAGTTGTAATACTCGGCATCTTTCCAGTGCCGTTTGCTCTTCATGCGGTAGAGCGTGCTGGTGATGGTGATGTCGTCCGTCGGGCGCCATGACGCCGCCAGCGTCGCCCAGCTGTCGCGGTAGGTGATGAGCGAATCGCCCACGTTGTAGTTCTTCTGGTACGTGGCGGGATCGAGGCGGCCCGCCACCAGCGGTACCCCGAAGTACTGCATCGGATGCTGGTTGCCTTCGGCCAGCGAGGCCGTTACCGAGAAGCGCGGCGTGACGTCGTACTTGATCGCAGCGGAGAACGACGCGTTGTGCGAGTTGCCCCGGTCAACCCAGTTGTTGGAACTGTTGGCGCTCGCGTCGAAACGGTACGAGAGCTTGTCGGTGATCGCACCGCCGCTGCCGAACGCTGCCCGGCCGGTCTTTTCCGTACCGATGCCCAATTGAATCTCGTTCTCGACCGGCGCCTGCTCAGGCTTCTTCGGAACGATGTTGACCACGCCGCCAATGGCGCCTTCACCGTAGATGACCGAGGCCGGGCCGCGAAGGACTTCGATGCGATCCACCGACCAGGTGTCGAACGGGAAGGTCACGCCGATGGCGCCATACGGCCGAACGCCGTCGTAGAGCTGCGTGACGGAGGCGCTGCCCACGAAGCCGCGCGCACCGAGTTCCGAGCCGCCGTTGCCGGGGTGGGGCGACGCATTGATGCCGGTCGCGCGGCTCACGGCGTCGATGATGCTGGCGTCGCCGCGCTCCACCAGTTGCTGACGGTCGATGACTTCGACGCTCGCCGGCGTCTCCTTGATCGACAGGCCGAGACGGCTGCCGGTCTGTACCGTTTCGTCGAGCGGTTTGACGGTATCGGCCTGCACCTGCGTGGCAGGGAGCTGGACGTTTTGCGAAGTGTTGCCGGGATTGCTGCTGGTTGTGGTGCCGTCGGCAGCGTGCGCGAAGGCGCACAGCGAGCCAATGGCCGCCGCGACGGCGGTGCGCACTGGGAATGACGTTTTCATGACGCGTCTGATGTTGTCGTTATCGTTGTCGGGGCACGCGCGAGCGTCGCCATGCGGTCGGGCGCAGGCGCGTGCAGGCCGTCGCCCTTTCCGGGCGCCAGCGGAATTCGATCTACTTCGAGAGGGGGCCGCGGCAAGGTTGGACGCCCCGGATGCGCACGCACGTGTCCGCACGAGCCCATCGGGCGCGATGGACTACGGACAGCGGCGAGGCATCAGGCGTGCGAACGACCGAAGCCGATCAGCGCAACATCAGAGCGAAGGCGGGGCGCGCGAAGGCGGTGTGAGGCGTAGCGGTGCGCCGACGACCGTCAGCGCGGGAGATGGGGGGAGCCGGATGCCCCCGACGCGAATATCGGCGAGCGTGAGCGACGCCGAGGGCAGTGGCGGGCTGTGGGCAAGTAGCGAACAGTAGCCGCAGGCGGCGCTGGCCGCATGGGATATCGGCGTATGCCGGCCCTGAGCGGCCGCTTCGTCGAGGCTGGTACAGAAGGCGCTCGACAGCGCGTCGTCGATGGACGACGGATGCGTGCGCAGATACTGGCTGATCAGCGGCGCGCAAAGCAGCATCCACATGGCGGCGAGGCCGACCCATGCGATGCGTTTGCTACGTGACCATACCGGCATGTTCAGGGCGCGCGGCGGCAAGCCGCGTTCGTGAAGGCGAGCCCGGATGCTATCACGCGACCCCGCCCGTCAAGTTGTCATCGCGGTCAAATTCGCGATGAATGCGACGTCTTGCGGCAATTTGTCGCGATGACGCGGGCGGCGACTGATCGGGAAAGGAGGTTGCCTCAATGGAGTAAGTGATGCGCTGACCCGATATCCGAAGGCGAGTTGCCCTCGCGCCCATGTACAGGATGCGAGATATTTTAATTCTCGAATTGAGTCGCCCGGCGTCCGGCTGACCTGGTGATGGCCTGAGCGCCAACCCGACGTCGATCGCTGGGTTGGCCGGGGTGGTGCAGGGAAGACAATTCGGCGCAAGGCTGCTAATATACGTTTCGTAGCTATTTCGTATATATGGAGCCCGCAACATGGGTATCGTCAAGATATCGGAGCAAATGCATGAGGCGCTGCGCAACACCAGCGGCGCGCTCAGTCGCTCGATCAACGCGCAAGCCGAGCATTGGCTGCGCGTCGGCATGCTCGCCGAATTGAATCCGACGTTGAGTTACGGCGAGATCTGCCGTCGACTCATCGAATCAGAAGGCGGCCCGGTCGGAGAGACCGGGACCGTCGCTTCTCCAGCAACCGGTGCACCCGTCACCGTATTGAACAAGGTGGCGTAATGGTGCGCGAACGCGTTGTAATCCGCTCGAACGAAGAAGTTGCCCTGTCGCGTCGCGCCGGGGAGATGGCCGCGCAAGTGCTCGCGATGATCGGCGAGCATGTGAAGCCGGGCGTCACGACCGACGAACTCGACCGTCTGTGCCACGACTTCATCGTGAACGAACTCAAGGCCATTCCGGCCAACATCGGCTATCACGGGTATCCGAAGACGGTGTGTGCGTCGGTGAATCACGTTGTCTGCCATGGCATTCCCGGCGACAAGAAGCTCCACGACGGCGACATCGTGAACATCGACGTCGCGCTCATCAAGGACGGCTGGTACGGCGACACGAGCCGTATGTATTACGCGGGCAAGCCGAGCATTCTGGCCAAGCGTCTGGTCGACACGACCTACGAGGCGATGCTCGCGGGCATTCGTGCGGTGCGCCCCGGCGCGACGCTCGGTGAAGTGGGCTACGCGATTCAGACGGTAGCGCATCGCGAAGGCTTCAGCATCGTGCGCGATTACTGCGGTCACGGCATCGGCACGACGTATCACGATGACCCGCAGGTGCTGCATTACGGCCGTCCGGGCACGGGGCTGACGCTGCGTCCTGGCATGATTTTCACCATCGAGCCGATGGTCAATGTCGGCAAGCCCGACACGAAGCAACTGGCCGACGGCTGGACAGTCGTGACGCGCGACCGCTCGCTCTCCGCGCAGTGGGAACACATGGTCGCCGTGACCGAGACCGGTTTTCAGGTGCTCACGCAATGGCCGGACGGACTGGGTGAGTATGCGCGTTATGGCGCGCTGGACAGCGGCGTTGCTGCGGTGAACGCGGCGTAATCCTAACGACGGTCGAATGACCGTCGACCGACGGCTGATAAGAGAGAAAAAGGGGGCGCAGACTGAACTGCGCCCCCTTTTTTGTTCACGCGACGCTCAGACGTCGTCGGGCGCACCTTCGAGATCGAGCAACTGATGGGCGTAACGGTGGTAAAGCCAGCCCGCTACACCGCATCCCACCGCGACCCACACCACGGTAAACACGGTTTTCAGCATCAGTGACCCCAGCACTGCGACGGTGACGTCCGGCATCAGTTTTATTGTGAGTCCCAGCAGCAACGTCAAGACGAGGCCCACGGCAAACAGGGGCAGTATCGCCGCCAAGGCCGTGCCGAACATCGACCAGAAATGACCACGGGAATCCTGCCAGGCAGCCCGCCAGCGTTTACTTCGTCCAGCGGCGATCTGGCCGTAAATCAACGAGACGCGTACCCCGATAAAGATGACGGCACACGCGACGAGCACGAGGAAAGTCGCCATCAACGCTAAGGCGTTGGTACTCTTGGCCAGCCCTAGCGCCAGACCGATGAGAAAAGCCGGTACGAATCCCACGATGACACCGCCGATCACGATCTGGAGCGTCAGCCAGAGATAACGCCACACATCGCGCCCCATCCAGGGTGCTTGCCGTGCGGCTTCCGGGCCGAGTACCACGTAACGTAGAACGTGAACGGAAAGTATCGCGACCGCCACGGTGTTGACGAAGGCGACACCTAGCGAGGTGAGTGCGAGATTGAAACGGTAGCCCGCCGTGTCGCCGTTTTGCGCGGCGGCCTGCGAGAGTTGCTTGAGAGAAATACCGAGTGCCGACGACACGAGAATGACAACCGCGACCGATACACACAACAATGGCCGACTTCGCAACGCGTTAAAACCGTCGATCCATGCTCCCTTGAAACACTGCTTGAACGTTATCGGTTCCATGTTTCCCCTTGAGCGAATATCGCTTCGTTGATCGAAGCTGTACGGCGTTGTGCGTTACAACGCCGCCATTCTTGCAGATCGGCCTACGGCTGACAATCGCGGCTTGGGGAGGGGGCTTGGGTGCAGTCTCGATGCCGCGTTGGGGAGGGCTGAAGCACGCGTCGGCCCACCGTGTGGCGGGGCGACGCAGGAGAGTCTGGGGGCTGGGCGATGGTGGTGATGCGTGTTAAGCCAGGCGTGTCAGGCGTGCGGCCAAGCGTTATGCGCTCATCACCTTGCGAAGCACTTCGGCGTGCGTGATAACGCCAACCAGTCGGGCGGCATCGTCGAGCACGGGCAACGTGCCGTGACGTTGCGTCGCGAGCAGCGGCACGAGTTCGGAGAGCGGCATACCGGCGGTCGCCGATTTCAGCTCGCCCTGCATGAGGTCACGTATCGCCGGGCGTTGTCCCGAGCCGAACGATGTCGCGAAGCGCGGCCAGCGTTGTGCGCGAGCGCGCCGCGCGTGCAGATCGTGACGCGTCACCAGGCCGATCACACGTGCGTCGCCATCGACGACGGGCAGCACATCCAGCCCGTGACGCTGCAACAACCGCCACGCGGCCGGCGCCTCGTCGTGCGCCTGCACCTTCGCAAGCGGCGGGCCCATGACGTCGGCTGCCGTCAATTCACGCGCGCGCCGTGCATAGGCCTCGCGCTGCGTGTCGCGAAGCAGGCTTGCCAGATCGTCTGCTGAAATGTCGAGGAGTTCGCTGTGGCGGGCGAGGGCCTTTTCGGCATCGGCCGTCGTGACCGGAATCGCCTGCGCGTTGACCGGCTTCGCAGGCGCCTGAGCGCGCACGGCATGCGGGTAACGATGACCGGTGATCGCGTGATAGGCGATGGCGGAGCCGAGCAGCATGACGGTTTGCAACGCAATCGGTTCGAGCACGAAGCCGTAACCCAGCGCATGGACCGAAGGGCCGCCCAGCACGGCCGTCAGGGCGACGGCGCCCGAGGGCGGGTGCACGCAGCGCAGCGTGAACATCAATGCGATGGATACGCCTACCGCCGCGGCGGCCGCAATGACCGGGCTGGGGATGAACATGGCGCACGTCACGCCGACTAGCGCCGCGACCAGATTGCCGCCGAGAATCGACCACGGCTGTGCGAGAGGACTGGCAGGCACGCCGAACAGCAGAACAGCGGAGGCACCCATCGGCGCCACCAGCCAGGGGATGTAGGTCGCCGGACCGAGCAACCAGAGCATCAGACCGCCGGTCAGACCGATCCCACAGAGGGCGCCGATGCCCGCGCGAAGCCGCTCGCGTAGATGCACCGCGGCTACCGCAGGCAGAAAGCCCGCCATCCAGTCGCTTACATCACGTCGTGTCATTGCCATGTCATCCCGCTCCATCGGCCGCACCTTCTTGGGGCGGCGTCTTGATATTTTGTGCATGATATATCGTATATCGATGAATTGGGAGGGCGGGAGCGCGTGATTTTAATGCTGCGTCGCAGCGAAATCGGCGTTCCTACAAGGCTGCGGGCAAAGCGGCGCACCAAAATGAGGAAAACGAGACGTATAGGGCGTGAAGGTTGCTGAGCGGGGAGAGGAGCGGGACAAACAAAAATGCGGCAGAGCTTTGCGCTCTGCCGCATGGCTGGCAAGTCAGCGGAATTTCGCGACGCCGGAGCGTCTGCCCGACGTCGGCGGCCTATCAGTGTCCGCTTACGATCTGGACGATGACGCCCGAGCCGTTGACCAGCAGGAAGTCGCCGCCTACGCCAACCCAGTGATGGCCGCGCTTGGGGGCGTCGAGATGGTATTGGCGGTAATCGTCGACGCGGTACTGGGCGTCACGATACTGCTGCGGTACGCGGTCGCCCTTGCGCCAGTCGGGGTGTTGCCATGCATCGTTGCCCGGAGCGCCGGGACCGCCTTGCGCGCGTGGCGGCGGACCGCCGGGGTGTCCCTTCTGAGGGCCGTGTCCCGGAGGACCGCCGTGCGGGCCACCCGGCTGATGTCCCGGCGGACCCCCTGGGCCACCCTGGGGCGGCGGGCCGCCCTGCGCGAGGACGAGGGATGAGGAAACCGCCAGACCGGCGGCGAGGCACAGTGACAGTGTCTTGCGCATCTTCATTGTTTGCACTCCTTATCGTAGGGTCCGTCGGATCGAAGGACCGCACTCGGGGGAAGCATTCGAGATGACTTGCCAGCAACGGTTGCCGCCGTCATGCCGTTCGCATGGTCAAAGTGGCGTATTGCGCTCGATGTCCGGAAATGGACCCTGGGGATGCAACATGCGCGGCGAGAAAGCGAAAACCGTGCGTCCATCCTACCATCGTCGGCAAAAAAAGAGCCCGGACTTGCCCGGGGTCTTTGACCTGGGGCATGTACCGGGCAAGCAGGGACGCAGGGAAGAAACCTGCTACGACTGAGCCTTCACGCGACGCGTGAGGCGCATCGAGACCGGCGGCGCGCCAGGCGCGCGTCGGGGGCGGGTCAGCGCGTCTCTCGTCTTGGGGGTACGAGCGCGGCCGCCGGTTCGATGCATCCATGCTGGCAGGGGATCCTCGGGGGCGAACCCCCTGCCGGTCGCAGCTCAGTCAGTGCGACTCAGTCCAACATGAATCAACGTGCAGCCACCGTCGCGTTGGCGGCGCCGGACGTCTGCGGTGTACCCGGTGCGGCCGCCGTCGGAGCAGTGGCTGCATCGGCCGGCGTCGGCGACTTGGGCAGATCGCCCCAGCCACCGCCCAGTGCGCGGATCAGGTTCACGGTCGATACCGCCTGCGCACCGGCCAGTTGCACGGCGCTGCGTTGCGACTGCAACACGGTGCGCTCGGCATCAATGACATCCAGATAGGCGATCGAGCCTTCCTGATACTGCGTGCGCGAGAGCTGTGCGGCGCGGCTCGACGCCTTGACGGCGTCGTCCTGAGCACGCGTCTGCTGATCGAGCAGGCGCAGATTCGAGAGGTTGTCTTCGACTTCCTGGAACGCCACGAGCACTTGCTGACGGTAGTTCGCCACGTCTTCTTCGTACTGCGCACGAGCACGCGACAAGTTGCCGCTGCGCGCGCCGCCGTCGAAGATCGGCATCGAGAGCAGACCGCCGACCACCGGGCCGAGCAGGAACGTACGGCTCGACCAGTTGAACAGGTCGCCCAGCGTTGCCGCTTCGAAGCCGCCCGAGCCGGTCAGCGAGAGCGACGGGAAGAACGCGGCTTTCGCCACGCCGATCCGCGCATTCGCTGCGGCCATGGCACGCTCGGCTGCCGCGATGTCCGGACGGCGCTCCAGCAGCGCCGAGGGCAGACCCGCCGGCACGCGTACCGTCACCGGCACGAGCGGGGCAGGCGTGAACGTGAATTCCGCCGGCGTCTTGCCCAGCAGAATCGCCAGGCTGTGCTCCGACGCTGCCCGCAGGCGAGCGACCGCCAGCGCATCGGACTGCGCCGTGGCCAGCTCGGCCTTGGCGCGCGCCACGTCCAGCTCGCCGATATCGCCTTCGGTAAAGCGACGCTGCACCAGCTTCAGGGCTTCTTCGCGCAGCGTGACCGTTTGCGTGTACAGCGCCTGTTCGGCGTCGAGCTCGCGCAGGTTGAAGTAGTTCTGTGCCACGTCGGCTTGCAGCGCCAGCTGCACCGAGCGATACAGCGCTTCGCTCTGCTCCGCGTCCGCACGGGCGGCGGCGACGTTATCCGACACGCGACCGAACAGGTCGACTTCGTACCCGACGCTCGCCTGTGCGCGCCACAGCGTGTACGGCGCGATGTTCGTGCCGTCCGGCTGCAACTGCGACGCCGGCGAGATCTTCTGACGCGTCGGCCCGAACCCGGCATCGAGCGTGGGGAACAGCGCGGCACGTGCCTGACGCTGCACGCCGCGCGCTTCCTGCACGCGGGCGGCGGCAGCCTTCAGGTTCTGGTTGGCCGCCAGCGCGTCGTCTTCGAGCTTGTCGAGCGTGGCGTCGCCGAACACTTTCCACCATTCGCCGCGGGCTACGGCTTCCGACGGCTCGGCCGTCTTCCACGTGCCGGCCTGACCCGCGGGCAGGGCCGCTTCCTTGAAGGCCGTCGGCGTACCCTTGTCGGTCACCTTCGGCACTTCATATGTGGGGGCCATCGAGCAGCCCGCCACCACCAGCAGGGTGGCGAGCAAGCCCGAGACGCCCAGACTACGTTTGATCCATTGCGATTGCATGATTGGCATCCTTCAGACTTCGGCCTTGACGTTGGTGGGCATGGTCGACGCGTGCGCACTATGCAACGGCTTCTTGCCGGCCAGCGTACGGAGCAGCACGTAGAACACCGGCGTCAGGATCAGGCCGAAACCCGTCACCCCGATCATGCCGAAGAACACGGCCACACCCATCGCATGGCGCATTTCAGAACCGGCGCCGGTCGACGTCACCAGCGGCACCACACCCATGATGAACGCGATGGACGTCATCAGAATCGGGCGCAGACGCAGACGGCTGGCTTCAATGGCGGCCGCAATGGCCGTGCGTCCCTGCATTTCCAGTTCCCGGGCGAATTCCACGATCAGGATCGCGTTTTTCGCCGAGAGCCCCACCAGCACCATCAGACCGATCTGCGTGAAGATGTTGTTATCCCCTCGCGTGAGCCACACACCGAACAGCGCGGACATGATGCTCATCGGCACGATCATGATCACAGCCAGCGGCAGCGTCAGGCTTTCGTACTGAGCGGCCAGCACCAGGAACACCAGCAGCACCGAGATCGGGAATACCCACAGCGCCGAGTCGCCCGCGAGAATCTGCTGATACGTCAGGTCCGTCCATTCGAACTTCACACCACGCGGCAGCGTTTCGGCAGCGATACGTTCCACGGCGGCCTGGGCCTGACCCGACGAGTAACCCGGCGCCGGACCCCCGTTGATGTCGGCAGCGGTGTAGCCGTTATAGCGAACCACCATTTCCGGACCGTACGTCGGCGAGACCTTCACCAGCGACGAGAGCGGGACCATTTCACCGTTGTTGTTACGTGTCTTGAGCAGGCCGATGTCGTCGGCATGCGCACGATACGGCGCGTCGGCTTGCACACGGACCTGATACACGCGGCCGAACTTGTTGAAGTCGTTCACGTACAGCGAGCCGAGGTAGATCTGCATGGTGTCGAACACGTCGGTGATCGGCACGCCCAACTGCTTGGCCTTCACACGGTCGAGGTCGACGTTCAACTGCGGCACGTTGATCTGGTACGACGAGAACGTCGGGCCCAGTTCCTTCGTCTGCGAGGCCTTCTTGATGAACGCCTGCGTTGCGTCGTTCAGGGCTTCGTAGCCGAGCGCACCACGGTCTTCCACTTGCAGCTTGAAGCCGCCGAGCGTACCCAGACCCAGCACCGGCGGGGGCGGGAACACGGCGATGAACGAGTCCTTGTTCTTCGCGTACTCGCCGTTGAGCTTCGCGGCGATGGCACCGGCCGACAGCGACTTGTCCTTACGCTCGCTGAACGGCTTGAGCGTGACGAACACGATCCCTGCGGACGACGAGTTGGTGAAGCCGTTGACCGACAGACCCGGGAAGGCCACGGCGTTCTTCACGCCAGGGGTCTTCAGCGCGATCTCCGACATGTCGCGGATCACCTTGTCCGTGCGGTCGAGCGAAGCCCCGTTGGGCAACTGCGCGAATGCGATCAGGTATTCCTTGTCCTGCGCCGGTACGAAACCACCCGGCACGATCTTGCCCAGCAGCACGGTGATACCCAGCAGCACCGCGAAGATCGCCATCATGACGGCCTTGCGACCGATCACGCGGGTCACGCCGTGGCCATACTTCTCCGAGCCGCGATGGAACACACGGTTGAACGCGTTGAAGAAGCCACCCAGATAACGGTTCATCTGACGCGTGAGCCAGTCCGGCTTGGCGTGATGGTCCTTGAGCAGCAGGGCGGCCATGGCCGGCGACAGCGTGAGCGAGTTGAAGGCCGAGATCACCGTCGAGATGGCGATGGTCATGGCGAACTGCTTGTAGAACTGCCCCGTCAGACCCGACATGAAGGCGAGCGGCACGAACACAGCCACGAGCGTCAACGCAATCGCGATAATCGGACCGCTCACTTCGCGCATGGCCTGATACGTCGCTTCCTTCGGCGAAAGCCCGGCGGCAATGTTCCGCTCGACGTTTTCCACCACCACGATGGCGTCGTCCACCACGATACCGATCGCTAGCACCATCCCGAACAACGACAACGCGTTGATCGAGTAGCCGAAGCCGAGCAGCAGAGCGAACGTGCCGACGATCGAGACCGGCACAGCGAGCAGCGGGATGATCGACGCGCGCCACGTTTGCAGGAAAACGATCACCACGATCACCACCAGGGCGATGGCTTCGAGCAGCGTGTGCACGACGGCTTCGATCGACGAGCGAACGAACTGCGTCGGGTCATACGCGATACGGTATTCCACGCCCGGGGGCATGTCTTTTTGCAGGTCGACCATCGCAGCACGGACATCGTCCGAAATTTGCAGCGAGTTCGCGCCCGGCGACTGGTTAATACCGAGGCCGATGGCCGGCTTGTTGTCGAGCAGCGAGCGCAGGCTGTACGACGACGCGTCGAGTTCCACGCGCGCCACGTCGCTCAGGTGCGTGACGGCACCGTCCGGCGAGGTCTTCAGGATGATGTCGCGGAACTCTTCTTCCGTGTTCAGACGACCGCGCGTGTTCACGTTCAGTTGCAGCGGCGTGTTCGGACCGGCCGGCGTTGCACCGATCACACCGGCGGCGACCTGCACGTTCTGTTCACGGATCGACTTCACCACGTCGGACGCCGTCAGGCCGCGCTGGGCGACCTTGGCCGGATCGAGCCAGACACGCATCGAGTAGTCGCCGGCGCCCCACATCTGCACTTCGCCCACGCCCTTGATACGCGAGAGGCGGTCCTTGACGTTGATGAGCGCGTAGTTGCGCAGATACGTCATGTCGTAGCGGTCGTTCGGCGAGATCAGGTGCACCACCATCGTGAGCGTGGGCGAGGACTTGATCGTCGTCACGCCAAGACGCTGCACGTCGTCGGGCAGGCGCGGCAGCGCTTGCGAGACACGGTTCTGCACGAGCTGCTGGGCCTTGTCCGGGTCGGTGCCCAGACGGAAGGTCACCGTCGTGGTGAGGTTGCCGTCGCTATTGGCCTGCGACTGCATGTACAGCATGTTTTCCACGCCGTTGATCTGCTCTTCGAGCGGCGATGCAACGGTCTCGGCGATCACCTTCGGGTTCGCGCCGGGGTATTGAGCGTGCACGACGACCGACGGCGGAACCACTTCCGGGTACTCCGAGATCGGCAACTGGAACACGGCGATCAGGCCGGCCAGCAGCGTGAGGACCGATAACACGCCCGCAAATATGGGCCGGTCGATAAAGAATTTTGAGATGTTCATGACGAAACTCTGGGGTGTCGTTCAGCGTGCAATGTTGCTGTGTGCCTGCACGCGCATTTCGAGCATCGGACGCAATGAATGCACTGAGTGCATTACGAGCGCGAAGCGGTTTTGGCCGCCGCGACCGATTGCGTCTTGTTGCCGTTCTGCGAAGTCTTCTGCGTAGCCTGTGTCGCGCTGGCGTCTTGGGTTGCCGGGGCGGGGGCCTTGGCGGCATCGTCGGCACCGGTGGTGGCCACAGCCGTCGGTGCGATGTCGTGCGCGTCGCCCGTGTCGCCGGCCATCTTCACGACCTTCGGCGAAACGGCATCACCCGGACGTACCCGTTGCAGACCGTTCACGATGATGCGTTCACCGTCCTTCAGGCCGCCGGCGATTTCCACCAGCCCGCCGTGACGCTCGCCCAACTGGACTTCGCGGTACTGCGCCTTATTGGCCTGGTCGACGACCATCACGTATTTCTTGCTCTGGTCGGTGCCGATGGCGGCTTCGTCCACGAGCAGCGCCGGGTGCGGTTCGCCGCCGCCGACGCGAATACGTGCATAGAGGCCCGGGACGAGCGCGCCGTCGGCGTTGTCGAAGCGCGCGCGAACGCGGATCGTGCCGGACGTGGTGTCGAAGCGGTTATCCACCGAATACACCGTGCCCTTGCGCGAGTAGCCCGATTCGTTGGCGAGACCCAGATCGACGGGCACGCCGCTCGGCTTGGCGGTATCGCGCGAGAGATAGCGCAGATAGGTCTGTTCGTCGACGTCGAAGGCCGCGTAGATCGGCGAGACCGACACCACCGTGGTCAGCGCGGGCGATTGCGCGCCGGCCGACACGGTGTTGCCGACCGTGATTTCCGCGCGCGATACGCGCCCGGCCACCGGCGCCACGATCTGCGTGTAGCCGAGATTGATGCGGGCAGTTTCCAGCGCGGCCTGTGCGGCCTTCACGTTGGCAACGGCTTCGCGTGCGGCGTTTTCCTTCTGGTCGAAGTCCTTCTTCGCGATGGCGTTATCCGCGATCAGGCGCTGCGCACGCGCGAGGTCGGTGCTGGTGAAGACGTCGCGGGCCTGGGCGGACGCGAGCTGCGCTGCTGCGCGGTCCACTTCCGCGGCGTACGGACGCGGGTCGATCGTGAACAGGGCGTCACCCTTTTTCACGAGTTGGCCGTCCTTGAAATGCACGGCGGTGATGGTGCCTGACACGAGCGGCTTGATGTCGACGCGGTCGACGGCGTCGAGCCGTCCCGAATAGCTTTGCCAGTCGGTCACGGTACGCGACAGCACGTTGGCAACGTCGACTTCCACGGTGGGCATGACTTGCGCCGCGGGCGTGCTGGCGTCGACACGCACGACAGTGAGCGTGCCGATGGCCAGGAGCGCAGCCGTGGCGGCGGCAGCGATAAGTACGGGTTTGCGAGCGAGGGTGGTCATTTTTTCAAATCTCCGGGATCGGATGGACTCACTGGGTAGAGCCGGTGGCAGGCGGTGCCAGCCGACGTGTCAGGAACGTGGCCACGTCCCGCAGCGCTCCGGGAAGTGCGGCCAGACCGTAATGGGAAGCGCTGCGATGGCGCGTGACCTGTGTCGGCACGCCGGCCGCAATCAGCTCGGCAGCGTATTTTTCAGCTTCGACGTGCAGCAGGTCGTGTTCGGCGGATGCGATCAGCGTGGGTGGCAGGCCCGCGAGACGGCGAGATTCGAGCGGCGCGGCATACGGATGCAGGCGTTGCGTGGCATGCGGCAAATAGGCGCGATAGCAGCGGGCGCACTCGTTCGCTTCGATGTCGCTGGGCGTGCGGCCATCAGCCAGACGCGTCATGCTGGGATCGAGCAGCGGAGCGAGCAGCGCCTGTGCCGAGATACTGATCTCGCCGCGGTCGCGGGCAATCATCGTCAGGGCCGCCGCGATGTTGCCGCCCGAGTCGTGACCGGCCACGGCGAGCCGGCGCGGGCTGGCGCCGTAACGGCGGGCGTTGCGTTGCAGCCACAGCGCGGCGCACCAGGCGTCTTCCGGCGCGGCGGGGAACGGGTGTTCCGGCGCGAGCGAGTAACCGACCGAGACGACCAGCGCGGGGACGTTCAGCGCCAGATAGCGCGCGGCGGCGTCGCCGTCGTCGAGCGAACCCCGGCAGAACCCGCCACCGTGGAAATACAGCACGGCGGGCAAATGGGCTTCGAGCGGCACGACGACGCCCGGTTGCCCCGTGGCTGCCGTGGATTCGGCGGCCGTGCTGGCGGTGGACTTGCCGACCGGCCGGTACAGGCGCAGCGTGACCGGGGCGACGTGGCCCTCGATGCTCACCTCTTCGATGCGCAGTCCGTCATCGGTGCGGAACACCCGATCGCTCGATCCCGGCGATCCCGATTTTCCCGCTTGGCCCGACTTCGACTTGGCGTTGGCTGACATATGGCTTTGAGTTCGCGCGAGCGATACCCCTCTGATGACATTCGATGGAGCGAAGTCTAGAGGCCACGGACATTGGGATAAACGCCTATAATTTGGCAACACTGTTCGGTCAGCTCGACTAATCGGTCTCAGCCTTATGGGCATTGACTTATGCCGTCGACCAATAAGCATATGCATTGGCGACGAAGTGAAATTTCGCCGGGCCGACCAGTGAAACGGTGTCTTCAATGGGGAAATATCATGGATCGCTTGCAAGCGATGCAGGTCTTCACGCGGGTGGTCGAGGCGAATAGCTTCTCGCGTGCCGCCGACAACCTTGGGTTGCCGCGCACCTCGGTGACCACGATCATTCAGAACCTGGAGTCGCATCTGGGCACGCGTTTGCTTCAGCGAACGACCCGGCGACTCAATCTCACGCCCGATGGCGCGGCGTATTACGAGCGCTGCCTGCGCATTCTGGCCGACATCGAGGAGACCGAATCCTCGTTCCGGGAGAGTAGCCAACGGGTGCGCGGCAAGTTGCGCGTGGACATGCCGGGCTCACTCGGCAAGCTCGTCGTGTTGCCGCAGATGTGTGAATTTCGCGATCGTTATCCCGAAATCGAACTGATGATCGGCATGGGTGACAAGCCCGTCGACCTGATTCAGGAGGGGGTGGATTGCGTGCTGCGTGTCGGGACGCTTCAGGATTCGAGCCTTGTCGCGCGCCGTGTCGGCCTGTTCCAGAGCCTGACGTGCGCGTCACCGGCCTATCTGGAGCGCATGGGCATGCCGCATACGCTCGACGATTTGCAGCGCCACACGGCGGTGCACTATTTTTCGAGCCGCACGGGACGCGTGATCGAAGAGCAGTTCGTGGTGGACGGCAAGGAAATCGAAATCCACATGCAGGGCACGGTCGCGGTCAACGATGCCGAAGCGTACCTTCAGCTCGGACTTGCGGGCGTAGGCACCGTGCAACTGGCCCGCTTCATGGCGTTGCCGTATCTGCAATCGGGGCAGTTGGTCGAGATACTGCATCAATGGAAACCGCCGCCCATGCCGATTTCGGCGGTCTATCCGCATAATCGTCATTTGTCGCCTAAAGTTCGCGTATTTGTCGACTTCATCGCGGAAATATTCGAGCGATGCCCGTTGTTGCAGGGGCTCGACGAGACCGCCGCGCAGTGCAAACCGACCGTTGCGGCGGCCGACGAGGACATGCGCTGGGCGACCTACGGCACGGAAATGTCCCCTCAGGAAGTGGTGGTTTGACGTCGTGATTTGAGCGATTTCTGCACGCGTGTGAAAAGGCCCAATGGGAGACTTGGGCCTTTTCATTGTGCTGAGGGTGTGGAAATGCCCACGCTCGCTCATCTCCGCCATGTGTGCCTTGATGTCATCGACGCATCGCCGTCTTCGTTCCTCGTCTCCTTCCTCGATCGCCTGCCTTGCGCATATCGCTCATCGACGCACTGAGCGGGGCGCCATTCCGCTTCCTCGCAACTGCCCGTTCGTGGCGCTGATACTCCCGTCGTCGCGAGGGCCGCAATGATTTCGAGTGCCCTGCACGCGCTCAGAGGCGCGCTTCAATCGTGCCGGACCTTCGAGTCGCCGGCCGCACAACTGACCCATACGATGGACGCGCTGGACAGCAGCCTGAGAACTTGCTCGGCGGGTGCTGTCGAGCTCGACAAGGCGATCGGACGCGTTGAGAAGGCGTTTGCCAAAGGCGATGGCCGGAAGGTGATCGAACGTGCCTTTGCGCCGGATATCGATCACGGCGTGTTCGTCAAACGTCTTGTGCGCAACCACATCACCACATCTCGAACCGGGCTAGATCATGCGCTTGCCTCTCACTCGTATCGTCACCTGGATGGGCAGGCTCGGGGGCTGATCCGTTGCTTGCTGCCAGAGGTGCGCGCCGAAATCGTGCGGCGATGGACGGAACCTGAAGGGTCATCCGTGCACGTGACCGAGGGCAAGGTCGTGGCGCTGGATATTCCGGGCACCGACTTTCGTTGCGCGTTGATCGACGGCGGATTTTCGTCGCTCGGCCTCGATCTGTCGCAAATCGAGGCGACACAATTACTGCTCGCGCGGCCCGAGGGAACCGCGCCGGGCACGACGCTGCTGCAAATGCTGCCGGGGCTGGGGGAGGACCACACGGTCGGCAACTACTTTCTGATCTGCGCGGCGATCGGCTCGGACGGTAGCCTGTTGTCGGGGCTGGATTCGGACGCGGTCTACTCGCTTGCGGCGCAAGCACATGACTTTCTGAAGGATGTTGAGGGCGATGTATCGGTGCGCGAATCGCTCGCCAGATTCTTCAACTGGATGGGCGACAACACCCGTGCGGCGCAATCTCGCGAGATCGCAGCGACGCTGCGTGAGGGGATGGACCCCGGCGACAATCTGCGCCTTGGGGAAGTCGCGCGCGGGGCGCTTACGCCGACCGACGAGGTTCGAGCGTTCAATCAGGCAAGCGTTGCCGAAAACCGGCAATGGGCGGGCTTTCACTACGCGCGCGCTGAGAAACCGAGACTGGCTGTCGACCAGTATCTGAAGTCCGCGAAGGCCTTCGAAGCGGTGCGTCAAAGCGACATGGCGGCGACGATGTACGCCAATGCGGCTGAAAAGATGGCGTCTTATGAGGTTTTTCCAGAGGTGATCGATGTACTTCATGACGCCATCCGATCTTACGGCGGCGCTCATGGCTCGGCGTCCAAGGTCGGGTTGCGCTGTGCCGACGCATTTGCTGCGCGCGGTCTGCATGTCAGCGCGGCGATGACGCATGAATTGCTGGCCAGCCATCTGTGGCCTGAGCGGGAAAGTCGCGACGTTGCAAACCCATCGGACGCGGGCGCTGCCAGCAAAAGGGCGCTTGCCGAGACGCATCTGCAAAAGGCGCGCGAGCTATTTGCCGCGATAGGGCTCTCGGAATCGATGCGCGACCTGCCTGGCCTGATTCGTTTGGCCATTGCCGCGAATCTCGATACGTTGACCTCACAGGAGGGGTTGATCGGAAAGGATTTCGTCGTCTATTTCGAGGGGGCGAGCGACGTGATCTCACAAGAGGGGTTCGATGAGCACGCGTCGCTCGACTGGGTGTTGTTTCGACGAAGCCCTCGGGACGACGCCAGGCAAGTCTATGAGCTCATGACCGAAGACACGCGCCGGGCGTTGATCTCGCGTGGCGGGCGGCATCTCTATCGTCAGGTGCCTTTGGAGGCATCGGATTTCGTCGACGGCGTTGCGGCGCTCGACATGTTGACGACGCAGCAAGCCACCGACGCCTTGAAGGTCGTGCTGAGGTTTGATGACGACAGTGCGTCGACCGACCTGTGATGCCACGTGAATCTCACGCTTGCCTAAGTGGCTAAGCGGCTAAGCGGCTAAGCGCCTGAGCAGCATCTTCGTCCCTGTCCCTCCTGAAACTGGCAGCCTGAGCGATTTGTGCACGCCTGTGACCGGGCGTGGTGGGACACTGCCGTATCGCTATCCATTGCGTTGACCTTGTCGCGCAATGGCCGTGAATGGACGACGCGGAGGCAGGCAATGGTTTGGGAAGTGATTCGTCCTTGGGTGAGTGCGTGTGTTCCCGTCTGGCGGGAGTGCACGCCGGAACCGTCGCTGGACGTCGCGATACAAGCGTTCGATGCGGTATTACAGCAGTGTTCCGCCGGGTCTCATGAAATAGATCGCGCGATCGAGCGGCTTCAGAAGGTTGCTGCGCGCGCCGACAACTGGCGCGTGATCAGCGCCGCTTTCAGGGAAGGCACGGATCGGAAATCCATGGTCGCGAAGCTCGTCAGGAGCCATCTCGTGACATGCGACGTCGGCATGAAGCATGCATTACGCGTCGCGCGCATCAAGACGCTGGGCGACGAGGCGACGAGTGTGGTTCATGCACTGACGCCGGACGCACGTGCGGAAATACTGAGTCGATGGTCAGCACCCGAGCACACCGCTTTGATGATGACGCCGAGCGGTCTGGTCGCGATGGGCATTCCGGGGACGGTTTTTCGTTGTCCGGTGATGGACGGATGCATTTCCCCTGACGGCCTGGGTCTGACGCAGCGCGAGGCGACACAGCTTCTGCTCGCCCGTCTTGAAGATCAGCAGACATCAACCACGGTGTTGGACGCGTTGCCGGAGGCGGCGCCTCGGCAACGCTACGTCGTCGGTAATCTTTTGGCGGAGGTGCTGGGAGCGAATGAAAGTCCCCCGTCAGAGGTCGATCGGGACGCGCTTTATCGCGTTGCGGTGATCGTGCACGACGCACTCAAAGGAAGGAACGATGTCCCGGTTTCGCTTAGTGATCGATTCTCCAGGTTTTTCGCGATAAGCGGCGATCACGCGCGCGCGGCGGAAGCACACGACACTGTGGCGGCATTTCGTCTGCAACTTGTGAGGAAGGAGGCGGGGCTCTCGAGAAAGGTGCCAGAGACGCTTCGCGATGCGCATTGGGAACGGGCGATATTCTATTCCACATCGGCCGCGGCTCGACTCTCGACAGCTGCGTTGCATCTGGCATGCCTTGAAACGAACAAGCCGGAAGAAATACGGTTATGCCTGGCGACCGCGAGACGTTTTCGCGACGCCGGCGATGCGGCATACGCCGTGGCATTTTATGCGCGCGCCGCACAGACCTCGGCGCTGACGAACGCCTTCGGTGAGGTCGAAAAGATCCTCGACGAGGCTCGCGGCGAGGTGCGCGGCGATTACGAGGGGCTGTGCATGATCTACGAGCGATGCGCGAAGACGTTCGAGGCATGCGGGCATCCGTTCGCGGCGGCGTTGCTCCACATGCTGGCCGTCGACTATGCGACAAAGCTACGCGCGCAGGGTGTCGACGTGGCAATCGTAACCCCGCTCGAGACGCACCACCGAAGGCGTGCGCAGGCATGCTTTGCGCGTGCCGACCGAAAGGCGGGGCCAGAAGACATCGGCAGCTTGCTGGCGTTCGCCGCGGGTCCGTTGTGGGGCAAATTGACATCGCCCGATGGGGTGGTCGGACAGACCGCCATTATCAGGTTCAGCGAAGCCTGCGACGCCATTACCTGCAACCCTTTTGATGCCGCACCAGACTCGCGCTGGGTGCTGATGCATCACGGTACGCAGACGACCGGCCGCAAGCTCTACGACTTTGTCACGGAAGCCACCATGCGCGCGCTGATGGCATCCCGGAGCCGGCATCCCAGCCATGACCGTGCTTATCAGCAGTCGGATTTCGTCAGAGGTCTGACGGTCGTGAACATGCTTTATACCGCCGGAAGGCAATCACAGGACGCAGAGCAGGCGCTGCCCTCGGCCGTGATCAAACAGGAGCAGGAGTCGATCGATGATGACAGCAGTATCCGAGGCAATGGGGTGTCCTGACGTCAGGTCTTCGGTGGACGTCTCGCCACACAGCGATCTGTACGATCTGCGACCGGCGATACGAATCGTCGAGGAAGCGGCGAATGTCGTTTTCGCCGGTGCGGCGGAGCTGGATCATGCCATGGGGCGGCTCACATTGACGATAGTCACGCCGCAGGGGAAGCAAACGGTTGCCCAATGGTTCGGTGCCAATCAGGACGATACCGATACGGCGGGCGTCCTGGTGCGGAGCCACCTCGCAACGTTCCCTAACGGCTTTGCTCATCTGGTGCGCAAGCAGACGATTCATCGGGTCGCCGACGATGCCGCGCGGCTGCTGAAGATACTGTCGCCACATACGCGCGCGGCCATGATGCAGCGCTGGTCGATGCCCGGCGACCGATCCCTGCACGTGAGCGCAGACCACTGCATTGCTGCCGACATCCCGGGCAGCGGCTTTCGCTGCCTGCTCATCGGCAAGGCCGTCGGTGAGCGTGGCCTGCATCTCACGCAGGACGAAGCGGTGCAACTGATGCTCGCTCGTCCAGTGGGCGACGATGACGGCCGCACCGTACTCGACATGCTCCCGGCGTTGACGACGCATCATCCGGAGACGACCGCGCACCTGCTACGCGCGCTTATCGATACCAATGGACGTATGCCGTCGACATTGGATGCCGATGCGCTTCACGCGCTTGCGATTTCGGTGTTCGAGGCGCTGCGGCACGATGGACGGCGCACCGTGTTCTGCGAGGCCTGAATCTGGGTGCCTGACTATATACCGTGCGGGCAGCGTTGAGGCGGTACCCTTTGTCGCATCCGGAGACGGATGCACATCGACAATCCCCGGGAACCGGTGAGGCTCCCGGAGAGCAGGCTCAGCGGGCGCTGGCCTCGGCAACTCGCTGTGCGATGTGCGCCAGCGCTTCGTCGACCTGGTCGATGAGGATCAGGCACAGATCGCCCGGTTGCAGGCGGGCCAGTGCGGTATCGATGGCGACGAACTCGCCATTGATCTCGTCGACGTGGCTCGTGCGACGCGCGCTCACCAGACCTTCTTGCAGCAAGCGGATCACCTCGCCGTCTTCGCGTCCGCGCTGGCACTGGTCCTGATAGAGCAGCACGTCGTCGAAGGCGTCGCCGAGGATCTCTGTCTGACGACGGATATCTTCGTCGCGACGATCGCCCGCGCCCGAAATCACCACCGAACGGCGGCGGGCAGGCATCGTCTCCACCGCCTGCGTGAGCGCGGCGATGGCATCCGGGTTGTGACCGTAATCGGCAATCAGCGTCGCGCCCTTGTAATCGAAGACGTTGAAGCGCCCCGGCGCAGTGCCTGCATCGTTCACGAAGGTCACCAGTCCGGCACGGATCGTCACCGGATCGATCTTCAACGCCCAGGCCGCGCCGATGGCGGCCATGGCGTTCTCGACCTGGAAGCCGATGGTGCCGTTGCGCGTGAGCGGAATGGCGGCGAGCGCGTAACGTGTTTCTTCGCTGCCGTGCGACGTCACGATGTGAGCGCCGTCGACATAGACCACACGCTTGCCCTTGGCGCGATGCGTGGCGAGCACCGGATGCGCGGCGTCCACGGCGAAGTAGGTGACGTCGCCCGGGCAGGCGTCTGCCATGCGCGCGACCATCGGATCGGCCGCATTGAGCACCGCCATGCCGCGCGGCGCCACGTTGCGCACGATCACGCTCTTGAGCACCGCCAGATCTTCCACCGTATTGATGTAAGACAGCCCAAGGTGGTCGCCCATGCCGATGTTGGTCACCACGGCGACGTCGCAACGGTCGTAGGCGAGGCCCTCGCGCAGCAGACCGCCGCGGGCGGTTTCGAACACGGCCGCGTCGACGTCGGGGTGCATCAGCACGTTGCGCGCGCTACGCGGGCCGCTGCAATCGCCCGTGTCGATGCGCTGACCGCTGATGTAGATACCATCCGTGCCGGTCATACCGACACGCAACCCTTGCTGGGCGATGAGGTGAGCGATCAGGCGAACGGTCGTCGTCTTGCCGTTCGTGCCCGAGACGGCCACGAGCGGAATACGGCCGTCGTCACCGTCTTCGAACATGGTCGAGACGATCGCTTCGCCTACCGCGCGCCCCTTGCCGTACGACGGCTGAAGGTGCATGCGAAGGCCCGGCGCGGCATTGACTTCCACAATGCCGCCGGCCTGATCTTCGAACGGCTTGATGACCGTTTCGCACACGGCGTCGACACCGGCGATATCGAGCCCGACCTGCTGCGCGGCCGCGACGGCGCGTGCAGCAATTTCCGGATGGACGTCGTCGGTGACGTCGGTTGCCGTGCCGCCAGTCGACAGGTTGGCGTTGTTGCGAAGCACGATGCGTGCCCCGGCGTCCGGTACCGAGTCGGCATTCAGGCCCTGTTTGGCCAGCGTGGCAAGCGCGATGTCGTCGAAACGAATCTTGGTCAGCGACGTGGCATGGCCTTCACCGCGACGTGGGTCGGCGTTCACGGCGTCGACCAGTTGACGCACGGTATGCACGCCGTCGCCAGTGACCTGCGGCGGATCGCGGCGCGCGGCGGCGACCAGCTTGTTGCCGATGACCAGCAGACGGAAGTCGTGGCCCGGAATGTAACGCTCGATGATGACGTCGCGGCTGATGTCCTGCGCAGCTTCGAAGGCTTTCTCGATTTCTTCGCGCGTGCGCAGACGCACGGCGACACCCTTGCCCTGATTGCCGTCGCGCGGCTTGACCACGACCGGTGCGTCGATCTCCTGCACCAGCTTCCACGCGTGTTCGATATCGCGCACGGTGCCGCCGAGCGGCACCGGCACCCCGGCGGCGTGCAGCAGCGTCTTGGTCAGGTCCTTGTCCTGCGCGATCGATTCGGCCACGGCCGAGGTACGGTCGGTCTCGGCTGCCTGAATGCGGCGCTGCTTGCTGCCCCAGCCGAACTGCACCATCGAGCCTTCGGTCAGGCGACGGTACGGAATGCCGCGAGCGACGGCGGCGTACACGATCGAGCCGGTCGACGGGCCGAGACGGACGTCTTCATCCAGATCGCGCAAGCGATAGAGGGCATCGGCCAGATCGAACGGGCCGTCTTCGAGCGCGGCATGGATCAGTTGTTGCGCCAGATCGAAGGCGAGACGCCCGACGGGCTCTTCGCTGTATTGCACGACGACCTGAAAGGTGCCCGGCTCGATGGTCTGCGTGGTATGGCTGAAGGTCACCGGGCAGCCGGCGGCGGCTTGCAGGTGCAGCGCCGTGGTGGCGAGCGCGTCGGCCAGCGACACCGGACGCTCCTCGGCGTCGGGCGTGAGCGCGGGCAGCTCGGGGAAGCGGGCGCGCAGACGGGCTTCGAAACCGGCCAGATTGCCGATCGAGTATTCCAGATCGGTGCACGTCACGATGGCCTCGATGGCGGTGTGACGGCTCCAGAGGTTCGGACCGCGCAGCGCGCGGATACGGGAGACTTCCATAAATTGCAATCCCTGTCTGTCCACTTCGCGTCCCTATATGGCAAATGGTTGGCGAGAAAAACGGCTGTGGCTTGGATATTCGGTGGCTATCTATATAGAGACGGCGGCAGCAGGAAATCCTGTCGGCCGCCGCTCATCATGCATTCGACGCGTCCGGCGTGCTCAGGCGGCCAGCGCCCGCATCGGCTGCCCCATCCACAGATGCACGAGATCGAGCATCGCGGCGGGGCCGCCTTCGTCGGCCTGCAATACGAGCAGGTCGCCGCTGGCGAGCTGGGCCAATGCGGTTTCGGCGGCAGCGCGGCGCTCGCCGGCATCCGTCACCTGAACCTTGCGGCCAGCGGTGTCGATGCCCGCACGCAACTGGGCGCGCGACTCGGCCGACTCACGCTTGCGCGCAATGCTCAGGTCGTCGCACAGCACCACGCTGTCGAACGTTTGTCCGAGCAGCTTGCCTTCGGCCTGAAGGTCTTCGTCCATGCGGTCGGCGCCGGGGCCGTACACCACCGTGCGGCGCTCGGCGGGCAGGGTAGCGAGGGCGGCCGCCAGTGCGTTCAGGGCCGGCGCGTTGTGGGCGTCGTCGACGATGACCGTGGCGCCTTGCTTCTCGAACAGGGTGAAGCGACCCGGGGCATCGACCTGACCGACGTCGAACGTCGTCACGCCGGTGCGCAGAACGTCCAGCGCCACGCCCATCGACCAGGCGGCGGCCACGGCGGCCAGCACGTTCTCGACCTGGAAGCCGACACGGCCGGCATAGGTCAGGGGCATGTTGGCGGTCGCGCCGATGTCGCTTTCTTCCGAGCCGGTCGCGAGGATGACCTGCCCGTTGCGCACGAACACCGCGCGCTTGCCTTCGGCGCGATGCGCCACGATGGCCGGCAGTTGCTCGTCCAGGCCGAAGAAGATCACGTCGCCGTCGCACAGCTCGGCCATTTCCACGACCAGCGGATCACGGGCGTTCAACACGGCCACGCCGTCGGGCAGCACGACATCCACTTGCGTACGCATCACGCTGAACATGCGGTCGACGTCTTCGACGAAATACTGACCCAGATGGTCCGGACGATCGATGTTCGTCACGATGCCGACCTGGCAGCGGTCGTAGGCGAGTCCTTCGGACAGAATAGCGGTGTTGTCGTTCTCGAAGACGGCAGCGGTCACGCCGGCGTTCATCAGGACACGGTTCGCGGCGTCCCAGTTGGCGCGGTCGCCGCCTTGCACCAGACGCTTGTCGAGGAACAGACCGTCGCTGCAAGCCAGGCCGGTATGCTCGCCCGCCAGTTGCAGCAGGTGCGTGAGCAGGCGGGCCGTCACGGTCTTGCCGTTCGTGCCGGTGATGCCGACGACCGGAATACGACCGGCGTCGCCGTCGGGGAACAGGTGATCGACGATGGCGCGGCCGACCGGACGGGGGGCGCCATCGGCCGGCTTCAGGTGCATCAGCAGGCCCGGACCGGCGTTGACTTCGACGATGGCGCCGCGTTGTTCGGCGAGCGGACGGGAAATGTCTTCGGCCACCAGATCGACGCCGGCGATGTCCAGACCGACGATGCGCGCGGCCAGCGACGCATGCGCGGCGACGCTCGGGTGCACGCGATCGGTCACGTCGAAAGCGACGTTGCCGTTGCGCTGGATCAGCACGTTCTTGCCTTCGGGCGGCACGGAATCGGCGTCGAAGCCCTGACGCTTCAGTTCCAGACGGGCCGACGAGTCGATGCGCACGCGGTTGAGCGGCTGGTCTTCCGCACTGCCGCGACGCGGATCGTTATTGATTTGCAGCTCGATGAGTTCGGAGACGGTGTGTTGCCCGTCGCCCACGACGGAGGCCATTTCGCCCATCGCGGCGGCCACGACACGCCCGCCCACGACCAGCAGACGGTGCTCCAGACCCGGCACGAAGCGCTCGACGATCACGCCGTTGCCTTCTTCGAGCGCCACGCCGAACGCCGTGATGACTTCGTCTCGCGTGGTGAGATTGATGAACACGCCACGGCCATGGTTGCCGTCGTACGGCTTGACGACCACGGGCAGGCCGATGTCTTGCGCGGCGTCCCAGGCGTCTTCGGCGCTATCGACCAGACGGCCTTCCGGCACGGGCACACCGCACGATTCGAGCAGTTGCTTGGTCAGATCCTTGTCGCGCGAAATGCTCTCGGCGATGGCGGGCGTGCGGTCGGTCTCGGCGGTCCAGATGCGGCGGGCGGCAGCGCCGTAGCCCAGTTGCACCAGATTGCCGTCGGACAGACGCAGATGCGGGATGTCACGGTCGTCGGCAGCGTCGACGATGCACGCCGTGCTCGGGCCGAGACAGTGTTTGTCGACCAGGCCGCGAAGGTCTTCCACGGCGGCCTCGACGTCGTAAGGGCGGTCTTCGATGGCGGCCATGACCAGATCGCGGGCGGCGAACAGCGCCGCGCGGGTCACGTCTTCATGCCAGGCGCGCACGATCACCTTGTAGACGCCCGAGATCGGGGTTTCGCGCGCCTTGCCAAAGCCGCCGGGCATGCCGGCGAGATTCTGGAGCTCAAGCGTGACGTGCTCGAGAATGTGGCCGGGCCACGTACCTTCGCGCAGGCGCTGGAGGAAACCGCCGCGCTCGCCGATGCTGCAACGATGCTCAATAAGGGTCGGCAGCCACTCGGACAGCCGCTCGGGGAATCCCGGGATCTTGTTGGACGGGAACTCTTCCAGTTCGCCGATATCGACCCATGCCTCAAGCACCGGCCGATATGTCCACATATTCGGTCCGCGCAGCGACAGGACATCGAAAATCTCAATGTCTTTCTTTTTCATCTAAGGCTTTTATTCACGCGTCAGGGCTGGTACGGGAAAGCCGGCGAGGCCGGTTTCAGGCGGCACAGCCGGTCGCGCTTTTACAGTTAACTGGAGGCTTAACGCAAAAAATCCGTAAACGGTTGACAGTCGCAACAATATTTCGATGTTGCACCGTGTCATGCGGGAACTCTGTGCCGCAAAAAGCGTCGCTGTGGTTATACTTGCGGCAATTTTGCGGACCTGACAGGGAAAGTCCGCGTCGATTTTTCTCCGATTGCTCGATGTCCGCCCCTTGAGGACACGTCTGCCGCATCAATGACCGACACCTCCGCTTCAGCGGCGTCACCCGCCGCCACATCGACAGATCCTTCCGCCGCCGCGCCTTCGGCAGTCACGCCGTCCCGCAATGCCGCCGCTGAACCCTGGTACCTCGATCTTTCCGCCCAACTGGCCGATGGCGAGACCGTGCTCGCGTGGCTTACCGTCGATCTGGACGCGCAATTGCACTTCGCCCAGGGCGTGGTCGTTGCCACCGACCGCCGTGTACTCGCGCGCGAGGCGCGTCGCGACACGCCGTCGGGCGTCTGGCAGGCGTGGCCGTACCGTGCGGATCTGACGCTGACGCATACGGACCATGCGGGCGTGGGCTCGCTTGAGCTGTGCGACGCAAGCAGGAAGCTCGCGAACTGGCGCTATACGCTGGGTCACAATCCGGCGGCGCTCACGTTGATGGATACGATCGTGCGCCAGCGCGACGCGCGGGTCGCCGGTCACGCCGCGAGCCACGAGCCGGAGGAGGTGGGCGTTTGCCCCATTTGTCAGGCGGAACTGCCCCCGGGGGCTGAAGAGTGCCCGCAATGCAATCCGGAAACAGAAGCCCCGCCGTCGACATGGGCATTGCTCAGATTGTGGCGCTTCGCCCGTCCGTATCGCTTCCAGTTATTGTCCGGTTTCCTGCTCACGCTTTGCGCCACGGGCGCCACGCTGATCCCGCCGTATCTGACGATGCCGCTCATGGACAACGTGCTGATCCCGTTTCAGAACGGCAAACCGATCGATTACCACCTGGTGGGAATGTATCTGTCGGGGTTGCTGGGTGCCGGACTGGTCGCCTGGGTGCTTGGCTGGGCGCGTACGTACTTGCTCGCCAAGGTGTCTGAGCGGATCGGCGCCGATCTGCGCACGGCCACGTATTCGCACCTGCTGCGCCTCTCGCTGGAGTACTTCGGCGGCAAGCGGACCGGGGATCTGATGGCGCGCATCGGGTCGGAGAGCGACCGCATCTGCGTCTTCCTGTCGTTGCACTTGCTGGACTTCGCGACCGACGTGCTGATGATCGTGATGACGGCGATCATTCTCGTGTCGATCAACCCGTGGCTGGCGGTCGTGACACTGGTGCCGCTGCCGTTCATCGCCTGGCTGATCCATCTGGTGCGTGACCGGTTGCGCCATGGCTTCGAGAAGGTCGACCGTATCTGGTCGGAAATCACGAACGTGCTGGCCGATACGATTCCGGGCATTCGCGTGGTCAAGGCGTTTGCGCAGGAAAACCGCGAGGTGGCGCGCTTCAAGGAAGCGAACCGTCATAACCTCGTCGTCAACGACCGGGTGAACAAGGTCTGGTCGCTGTTCTCGCCGACGGTCACGTTCCTGACGGAAGTCGGGTTGCTGGTCGTCTGGATCTTCGGTATCTGGCAGGTCTCGAAGCATGAGATCACGGTGGGTGTGCTCGCCGCGTTCCTGACCTACATCAGCCGCTTCTATACGCGTCTCGATTCGATGAGCCGCATCGTCTCGGTCACCCAGAAGGCTGCCGCCGGCGCCAAGCGCATCTTCGATATTCTCGATCACGTCTCGAACGTGCCGGAGCCGGTCAATCCGGTGCATCTGAAGGAAGTGAAGGGCGCCATCGACCTGCGCGACATCGGCTTCCGTTACGGCAATCGCGCGGTGATCCGGGGGATGGATCTGCGCATCGCGCCGGGCGAGATGATCGGTCTGGTCGGGCACAGCGGCTCGGGCAAGAGCACGCTGGTGAACCTGATCTGCCGCTTCTACGATGTGGCCGAAGGCTCGATCCAGATCGACGGTGTGGATATTCGCGCGCTGCCGGTCTCGGACTTCCGTCGCAACGTCGGTCTGGTGTTGCAGGAGCCGTTCCTGTTCTTCGGCACGATTGCGGACAACATCGCCTACGGCAAACCTGAAGCCACGCGCGCCGAGATCGTGGCGGCCGCGCGTGCCGCACACGCGCACGAGTTCATCCTGCGTCTGCCGCATGGCTACGATTCGCTTGTCGGCGAACGGGGTCAGGCGCTCTCCGGTGGCGAGCGTCAGCGTATTTCGATTGCCCGCGCGTTGCTGATCGATCCGAGAATTCTGATTCTGGACGAAGCGACGTCGTCGGTGGATACGGCCACGGAGAAGGAAATTCAGAAGGCGCTGGACAACCTCGTCAAGGGCCGCACGACGATTGCCATTGCGCACCGTCTCTCGACGCTGCGCAAGGCCGATCGCCTCGTGGTGCTCGATCGCGGCAAGATCGTCGAGGTGGGCAATCACGACGAACTGATCGCGCGCGAAGGCGCTTACTACAAGCTTTATCAGGCGCAGCAGCGCAACGTCGACACGGATATCGACGCCGTCGTCGAGTCGGCCGAAGCCGCCGCCACGGTGGCTGCGGTCACCGCCGCGCCGGCGCAGCCGCTCTCCGTCAACTGATCGTCAACCGAACCGTTCGCGAAGCCATTTATGCAGATCGATTTCACCCTCTCGCGCAACGCCTTCGGACGTCTGGTGCTGACCGACGCCGAGGGCGTCGCCCATGAAGGCGTCGTGCCCGTGCGCGCCTTCCCGATTGCCGCGCCGGACGAAGGGCTCGCGCTCGTGAGCACCGAAGGCCGCGAACTGGTCTGGCTGGACTCGCTCGACGGCCTTCCGGAGGACATGCGCGCGCTGGTGCGCGACGAGCTGGCGGCGCGTGAATTCATGCCGGAGGTGCTGTGCATCAAGGGCGTGTCGACGTTCGCGACGCCGAGCACCTGGACGGTCGAGACGAATCGCGGCGAGGTCTCGTTCGTGCTGCGCGGCGAAGAGGACATCCGGCGTCTGGGTGGGCAGACGTTGCTCATCACCGACAACCACGGCATTCACTTCCTGATTCGCGATTCCGCCGCGCTGGATAAGCCCAGCCGCAAGATTCTCGACCGTTTCCTCTGACGTCTTCCGAAGGCTTCTTGCACGATTCGGGTTACCGCACTTCGCCGTACCTCCCGGCACTGGTAAAATCCATGCTTTTGATTTTGCGGTGATGCCGATGTGGTTCAAGAATCTTCAGTTGCACCGAATTCCTGCCGGTTGGTCCATGAGCGTCGCGCAAATGGAAGAGGCGCTGGAAAAGCACGCCTTCCGTGAGGGCGGCAGCCTCGAAATGCAGGTGCAGGGCTGGGCGCCGCCGCGCGATGGCGGCGAACTCGTGCACAGCATCAATCGTCAGTTCCTGTTGGCCTATCGTGCCGAAAAGAAGCTGTTGCCGACGACCGTCGTCAATCAGGTGACGCGCGCCAAGGCCGCCGAACTCGAAGAGCAGCAGGGCTTCAAGCCGGGCCGCAAGCAGATGCGCGAGCTCAAGGAGCAGGTCACCGACGAACTGCTGCCGCGTGCGTTCGGCATTCGTCGCGATACGCGCGTGTGGATCGATCCGGTGAACCGCTGGCTGGTGATCGATGCCGCGTCGCCTGCGAAGGCCGACGAAGTGCGCAGTCTGCTGCTCAAGACGCTCGACATCATTCTCGAGAACGTGGAATTGAACGAGGCGCCGGTCGCCGTGATGACGTCGTGGCTCGCCGGTAACGACGCGCCCGCCGGGTTCACCGTCGATCAAGACGTGGAACTGCGCTCGAACACCGACGAGAAGGCTGCCGTGCGCTACGTGGCGCACCCGCTCGATGGCGCAGACGTGCGTCAGCACATCGAAGCCGGCAAGCGCTGCACCAAGCTGGCGATGACGTGGAACGACCGCATCTCGTTCGTGCTGACCGACGCGTTCATCATCAAGCGCGTGACGCCGCTCGATATCATCAAGGACGCTGCCGATCCGACGGCCGAAGGCGAGGCCGAGAAGTTCGATGCCGATGTCGCGCTCATGACCGGCGAACTCGCCCGCATGCTCGACGATCTGGTCGAGGCCGTGGGAGGTGAACGTCAGATGGACAAGGCGGCATAACGTTACTCACGTCACTTACGTCACTGACGCTTCGCCGGAACCGTTCGCCGAGGCTGGACAGGCGACAGGTTCCGACGACACCAACGCCGCGATGCCCCGTTCTCCATGGGGCACCGCGGCGTTTTCTCATCCGGTGCGCAATGCCGCCGAGATCACGATTGCGTGGACGGATCGATCAGGTAGACGCCTTGCGTCAGCGCCTGTTTGACCGCGCGCGTCTTCTCGTCGACGCTGACTTCGAGTTCACCCGCCTCGATGGCCGCGTAGGCCTGACGCACGACGTCCGACGGTGCGGTTTTCTCCACGTCGAAGCCGCTCGTGAGATCGGTATCGATGTATCCCGCGTGCAAACCCACGACCTGCGTGTTTTGCTTGCGAAGCTCATGACGCACGCCGTTGGTCAGCGACCATGCGGCCGACTTCGTAATCGAGTATTCGGGGATCACGGGCGAATTGACCCAGCTCACGATGGACAGCACGTTGAGCAGCGCGCCGCCGCCGTTGCGGCCCAGAACCGGGGCGAATGCCTGCGTCATGGCCAGCACGCCGAACAGGTTGGTTTCCAGCGTCTTACGCAGTAAGTCAGCAGAACCGGGGCGCGTGAGCCCTTCGGAGACGCTGGCGATACCGGCGTTGTTGATGAGCAGGGTGACATCGCCCGCGAGTTCGGCCGCAGCGGCCACGTCCTGCGCGTTGTTGACGTCGAGTTTGACGGGAATCACGCCCGGCAGCGTCACCTTCGACGGATCGCGCGAGCCGGCATAGACCTTCTTGGCGCCAAGCGCCAGCGCCTGTTTGGCGAACTCCAGTCCCAGACCACGGTTCGCACCGGTGACGAACACGACGGCATTTTCGATCTTCATTTCATTGCTCCAGCAAGGTAGGTGGGCCGAATGGGCCGTAGCAACGGCAGGTGAATTCGGTTACAGTTCATGACAATGGTGGTCGCCATCGTCAACTTGGGTGGATTGTGCAAACTGCGCGGGCACTTGTCAATGGTGATCGACATTGTCTTTTTTGATGACGCCGATAGTGGCGATTGGGTGTTGGTTGGGGCGTCGATGCGTCCGGCACGTGCCGGGCACGCCTCGTCGCCCTGGCGGCTAGCGGCAAAGGAGCAGAAATGGGCATTTCACGGGAACAGGCAGCGGAGAATCGGGAGGCGATCGTCAGTGCGGCCGACCGGTTGTTCCGCGAGCGCGGTGTCGATGCCGTCGGGCTGACGGCGTTGATGAAGGAGGCCGGATTCACGCAAGGCGGCTTCTACAACCACTTCAAGTCGAAGGACGCGCTCGTCGCCGCCGTGATGGCGCGGGCGATGGCGGCCAACGAGGAATTGCTGGCGCAGAGCCAGGCGGCGACGGCGTCGGGCGGGAAACCGAAGACGAGCGTCGACAAATATCTTTCGACGGCGCATCGCGACGACGTGGCGTGCGGTTGCCCGATGGCGGGCTTTGCCGGGGATGTGCCGCGTATCGGCGATGAAGCGCAGGCCTGCTACGCGAAAGGACTCGCAGACTCGCTCGAACACATGACGGCGGCCGGCGTCGCGCAAGGGCTGACGCGGGAGCAGGCGTACCAGCGCGCCATGGCGCGATTCGCGCAGATGGTGGGTTCGCTGGTGCTCTCGCGGGCGGTGGTCGGTGCCGATCCTGCGCTATCGGAAGCGTTGCTGGGTGCAGGGCGTGAGGCCATCACGGCCGCCGATGCACGCGGCGCGAATGGGTGAGCGCGATAAGGGGGGCAAGGCGCCTGGGGGCGAGGCGGCAAGGGCATCCAGAACATCGTGCAAGAGGATTCACCCGCTATCAACGGCTGACGCGTTGCCGCCAGCGAGAGGCTCCGTCAGTGTTGAGGCCAGCGCCAGGTCGCGCGCAACCGGTCTCGCAGGAAGTCGACGAACAGGCGCGTTCGCGGCGCAAGGTGGCGGCTGTGCGGGTACACGGCATGCAGCGGTGCCGCCGGAATCCGCAGCGCCGGCAGCACGCGGGTAAGGCGACCGGCCTGAATGTCGTCGCCGACGTCCCAGATCGATTTCTGCGCGATGCCCGCCCCATGCAGCGCGAGTTCATGGGCCGTGTCGCCATCGTCGACGACATACGTGTCGGGCACCTGAACGCGCAACGTTTCGGATTGCGAAACAAATCGCCAGTCGCCATGCGGAACGTTGCCAAAGAGAATGCAGTCGTGATGCCGCAAGTCACCCACGTCTTGCGGGGTGCCGCGCAGCGCCAGATAACCGGGGGACGCGACGAGCACCCGATAGTTCGGCGCCAGCTCCTGAGCGACGAGACTTGAGTCGGGCAGGGTGCCCACGCGAATGGCGACGTCGATGTTGTGGGCGACGAGATCGACCCACAGGTCGTTCAGCGACAGATGCACCTTCACATCGGGATGCTGTTCGCGAAATGCGACGAGCAATGGCGTCAGATGACGACGCCCGAACGCGCGCGGCGCGCTGATCCGCAGCACGCCGCCAACGGTGCCTGCCTGGCTCGTCATCAACCGTTCGGTCTCTGCAATCTCCGCCAGAATCCGCTGGCAACACGCGTGGAAGACCTGTCCCTCCTCGGTGAGCGCCTGCTTGCGCGTGGTGCGGTTGAGCAGGCGTACGCCGAGGCGCTGTTCCAGCAGCCCCAGGCGTTTGCTGACGACCGCAAGCGACAACCCCAACTCACGTGCCGCCGCTGACATGCTGCCCGTTGTGACTACTCGGTCGAAGAGGGTGAGGTCCAACGTCTGTTCGATCATCGTGGTGCGATTCTCAATGTGGCGAAGAGAGTCATTCTATTTTTCTGGGGATTATCGTCTTCTCTGATGAGGATCACAATAAGCCCATGCCATCACCGAGGGTTCGGTGGTGACGCGGTTTCCCCCTCATGCTTCGTCCTCATTCTGGAGTCACATCATGTTCAATTTCGAAGGTCAGCGCGTGCTCGTGATCGGCGGCAGTTCCGGTATCGGCCGTGCCGCGGCACAAGCGTTTGCCAAGGCCGGCGCGGTCGTCACGATCGCTTCGCGCAGTCAGGCAAAGCTCGACGATGCGCTCGCGACGATCGGCAGTACCGCTCGCGCCGTGGTGCTCGATACCGGTGACGCGGCGGCTGTCGAACGATTCTTTGCCGAGCATGCACCCTGGCAGCATGTCGTGATTTCCGCCGCACAAACGCCCACCGGACAGGTGCGCAAGTTGTCGCTGGAAGACGCGCACGCCGCATTCGACAGCAAGTTCTGGGGGACGTATCACGTTGCCAGGTTTGCGCGTATCGAAGACGGCGGTTCGCTCACGCTGACCTCGGGGTACCTGAGTGTGCGACCCAATACGTCGTCGGTCGTGCAGGGCGCGATCAACGCCGCTGTCGAAGCGCTAGGGCGCGGGCTGGCGCTCGAAATCTCACCGGTGCGCGTCAACACGGTATCGCCGGGACTGACGATCACACCGCTGTGGGACAAGCTGTCCGAAGCCGATCGGGAGGCGATGTATCGCAGTGCAGCGCAACGGCTTCCGGCGCGTCGGGTGGTGGCGGCCGAGGACGTGGCGAATACGATTCTGTATCTCGCCGGCACGCCGAGCGCGACGGGCTCAACGGTGCTCATCGACGCCGGCGGCGCGATCGCCTGACATCTCGTCGCAGCCCTCTGCCAAGCCTTGGAAAGGCAGGAAGATGCTGCGTTGCGACATCTTCCGGGTCCTGATCTTGCGTACATTTTGACGTCACGCAAACGCGGTATACCCGAATCACTTTCGGGTACCTATTTCGATAGGGATTGCCTAGAATGAAATCGTGCCATCCCGCCATATCGAAGTTAGGAGGCCGCTATGCTTACAGGGAGCTTGATTGGGATGTTCGTGATCGCGCTGGTCGTCGGTGCAGCGGTGGCCTGGCTGGCAGATCGCAACTGGTGCAAGGAGCACCCGGCGGCACGCCAAACCTGGCGTCGCCACCGTCGTGATGTCCGGCACGGCTGAACCGTGCCGACGGTCGGGGAACGCTTCTGGGAAAGGACTTCGGAAAACGTTCAGGACCAATGAAAAGCCCGCCTTCCGGCGGGCTTTTTTGCGACTAAAGACACCTTAACAACTGGCTGGGCGCTCAGGCAACGGCCTGAAGGAAGTACTTGCCCTGGACGGTCAGACGCGGCGACTTCTTCCCCGCTTCCAACTCTTCCCACTCGATCAGTTTGCTCTCGAGCAACGATTCGAGGTCCGGGCGATCCAGCTCCACTTGCTCCGGAGCTTCCTTGACCAGCATCAGGGTGGCAAATTCATGATGACTCAGCATCTTCGTCTCCCGGTTTGCGGTTCCACAGGGGGTCCCTCGTCAGGGACTTTAAGGATAGGTCACGAAAAAGACGCTTGCGCGACAAAATTCGTACTTTCGATGCTGCTATGCAGCACTTCTCGTGGTGGACTTTCCCACGCACAGGATAGGCCGTGGTAATGACATTGGCATGTCAATCGTCTAGCATTTCCCGCCGCATCTAACGTATACAAAATGCGGTGTCATATTGCGATGCAGCAATGACGATTTTTGGGCAATTTGCGGTGATGCCCTACTTATTAGCGGTTTGCTGGGGCCGAAGGGGCGGTAGAATGGCCCAATTTGCCAGCAATTCGCGCACACCAACCTGACATGCCGCAAAAGAAAACGCCGTACTTCGAGTTACGCAGCGGTGCCGTAGATACCCTGCATTTCGTTGTCAAGACGCCTGAACTGGATACCTTGCGCACCGAGTTGGCGCAACGTTTCGAAGCGACCCCGGAGTTTTTTGCTGGCGACACGGTCGCCATCGACGTACGGCGTCTGCCCGGTGACGAACGCGTTGCCGTGCCTGCGTTGGCCGAAATGCTGGCCGAATTCCGCATGAAGCCGATCGGCGTGGTCGCCAACACCGAGCAAGCCGATTGGGCGGTGGTGGGCGGTTTGCCGCGACTGGACAGTCAGGAGCGTCACGAGCGCCGTGCACCGCGTGCGAGCCGCGAGGCCGAAGGCGCGACCGAGACGGCCGTCGAGTCGGTCCAGACAGCGCCGACGCCGGTCGTCGCCGAGGCCGCCGTAATTGCGTCGACCATCATCGACAAACCGCTGCGTTCGGGCCAGCAGGTCTATGCGAAGGGCGATCTGATCATCCTCGATCTTGTCAGTTATGGGGCCGAGGTGATCGCGGAAGGTAATATTCACATTTATGCGCCGCTGCGGGGGCGGGCACTGGCAGGTGTGAAGGGCAAGCTCGATGCGCGCATCTTCTGTACCTGTCTGGAGCCCGAGCTGATTTCCATCGCCGGGATTTACCGGACTGGCGAATATGCGCTGCCGCCTGACGTGCAGGGGCGGTCGGTGCAGGTGCGGCTGGTAGACGACAAACTGATTTTCGAGCCCCTCGGGCTCAAATGATTCGTAGCTAATTTCATCCTCAAGTTTGGGAAGGCATCGACAGATGGCAAAAGTGATTGTGGTGACCTCTGGCAAGGGTGGTGTCGGCAAGACGACGACCAGCGCCAGCTTTTCCGCCGGCCTCGCCTTGCAGGGGCACAAGACGGCAGTCATCGATTTCGACGTCGGCCTGCGCAATCTCGATCTGATCATGGGTTGCGAGCGCCGCGTGGTGTACGACCTGATCAACGTGATTCAGGGCGAAGCGAACCTCAATCAGGCGCTCATCAAGGACAAGTCCTGCGAGAACCTGTTCATCCTGCCCGCCTCGCAAACGCGTGACAAAGATGCGCTCACGCAAGCTGGCGTCGAAAAGGTCATCAAGGACCTCGCCGACATGGGCTTCGAATACATCGTGTGCGATTCGCCGGCCGGTATCGAGTCGGGCGCGCTGCTCGCGATGCACTTCGCCGACGAGGCGCTCGTGGTGACGAACCCCGAAGTGTCGTCGGTGCGCGATTCGGATCGCATTCTGGGCATTCTGTCGTCGAAGACGAAGCGCGCCATCGAAGGCAGCGAGCCGATCAAGGAGCATCTGCTCATTACGCGTTACAACCCGAAGCGTGTGAACGACGGTCAGATGCTGTCGCTGGAAGACATTCAGGAAATTCTGCGAATCAAGCTCATCGGCGTGATTCCGGAGTCGGAGTCGGTGCTCCATGCCTCGAACCAGGGTACGCCCGCCATCCATCTGGACGGCACGGACGTGGCCGACGCGTATCGCGACGTGGTGAGCCGATTCAAGGGCGAAGACAAGCCCATGCGCTTTACCGACTATCAAAAGCCGGGCCTGTTGCAGCGCATTTTCGGCTCGAAGTAAGGAGCGCCCATGTCCTTCCTGTCTTTCCTCCTGGGGGAGAAGAAAAAGACCGCCGCCGTTGCCAAAGAGCGCCTGCAAATCATTCTGGCGCACGAACGCGCGGGCTCGTCGCCGCCGGCCGATTACCTGCCGGCACTGCAACGCGAGCTGGTCGCCGTCATCTCCAAGTACGTGAAAATCGCGCAAGACGACATCAAGGTCAGCGTCGAGCATCAGGACAACCTGGAAGTGCTCGAAGTGAAGATCGAACTGCCGCAGACCTGAATGGTTGACGGCACCGGCACGCGCCGCATGGCGCAGCCGGTGAATAGTGCCGGATGTGCGAATACGCGAAAGCCCGCCTCCCTGGAGAAAGGGTGGCGGGCTTTCGTCGTCGTTTTTCCTTAGTATGCCGCTGCGCCGCTCAGAACTTGTAGTCGGGGTTTTTCGGATCGAAGGTCGCGTCTGTCCACTGTTCCTTGCGAACTTTCTCGAAGCGCATCTCCTCGGTCTTCTGACCGGAGGCATCCCACGCCTCGATACCGCGCGGCCTGCCTGTCTTCAGGTCTAACAACAAGCGCGACTTGCTGGCGTAATGTTGCGGCGGCCCGGAGGGCGCATTCCACTCCAGCGCCAGCACGCGAACGCCATTCACTTCGGAAACCGATATTTTGGCGGGCTTCCCGCTCAGTCCGGCCGCCCGGAAGCTCCTGCCGTCGTGTGCAATCTGTTCCGCGATGAAGCCGAAGCCCAGATCACGCACGGTGTGGTTCGACTGCGAGCGTGCGAGTGTGCCGTCGATACTGCTCCAGATCGACGTGAAGCCAAGAATGCCGCCAAGATGGCCGTACATCTCCTTCGGCCGCTTCGTCTCGTCGTAAAGGATCTCCTGACCCGCGTGGGCGCCATCGGGCAGCCACTTCGCGTACACCTGCAACGGGTTTTCGCGAACCTTCACGAGCATGCGATCGGGCGTGGTCTGCCACTGGTCGTTGATGCGTTCGTGGCGCGTGAGCTCGTATTGATACTCGGGCAGGGCGGCGGCCTCGGCCTTCAGGAAACGCACGAGGGCGTCCGGCGCAATGGTTTGCACATCCGCGACGATCTGGTCATCGCGCATCTTCGCCAGTTCGCCGCTCTTGATCGTGCGCGAGAGCCACTGCGTTTGCGCCGCGACGGACAGGGCGGCCAGTTTGGCGACGTCGGCGTCTGCGCCGGCAGCACCAGGGGTACCGGCAGCACCGGCAACATTGGCAGACGCGCTGACGGGGCTTTGCGCCGAGGTCGCTGAGGCCGCAGGAGGGGCGGCGCTGGTCTGGGCGACGGCAGGCGACGCCGCCACCGTACCCAACGCATACACAACACCGGCAACGAGCGCCGTCGGCATCAGCGCAAGCGTCAGTGCCATGCGACCGAGGCCGCGTGCGCCATGGCAGACGCGACAGACCTGACGACGCGCGGGCGAAGCAGCGTGGCGGGGCATTGCGTTACCTCCCCGAAAACGGCGTCGACGCGGCCGCGTTCGGCGCAGGATCGCGAAGTTCGCGCCGCAGTATCTTGCCGACGGTTGTCTTGGGCAACTCGCCCTGCCGGAACTCGATGATGCGCGGCACCTTGTAGCCGGTCAGATGCTTGCGACAGTGCGTCGCCAGGTCCTCAGCGCTCAGCAACGGATCCTTCGCGACAACCACGAGTTTCACGCGTTCGCCCGCCACCGGATCGGGCACGCCCACGACCGCAGCCTCGCGCACCCCCGGGTGAAGCATCACCACGTCCTCGATCTCGTTCGGATAGACGTTGAAACCCGAGACGAGAATCATGTCCTTCTTGCGATCGATCAGCCGTACATAGCCGCGCTCGTCCATGACGCCGACGTCGCCCGTGAGCAGCCAGCCATCGGCGTCGAACGTCTTTGCCGTTTCCTCGGGGCGATTCCAGTAGCCGCTCATGACTTGCGGGCCACGCACGCACAGCTCACCCGGCTCACCGATGTCGGCCCAGGTGCCGTCGTCGCGCTTGAAGCGCACGTCAGTCGACGGTGCGGGCAGGCCGATGGAGCCGGTGAAGTCGAAAGCGTCCATGTGTGCGATATCGACCGGATTCATCGTGACGATCGGGGAGCATTCGGTCAGGCCATAGCCTTCGATGATCGGCTTGCCCGTGACTTGCTTCCAGCGCTCGGCTATCGCGCGCTGGGTCGCCATGCCGCCCGCAAGCGAAAGCTTCAGTTTCGAGAAGTCGCGGGCACAGAAATCCGGGTTGTCGAGCAGGCCGTTGAATAGCGTGTTCACCCCCGTCACACCCGTAAAGGTTTCGTTGCGAATGATGTACACGACCTTCTTCACGTCGCGCGGATTCGCGATCAGGATGTTGCGTCCGCCGAGGCTCATGAAGACGAGGCAGTTCACCGTGAGCGAAAGAATGTGATACATCGGCAGCAACGACAGATTCACTTCGATTTCGCCATCGAGCTGATCGGCGGCCCACGCCTCGGTTTGCAACAGGTTCGCCAGCACGTTGCCGTGTGAAAGCATGGCGCCTTTGGCAACGCCGGTGGTGCCGCCCGTGTACTGGAGGAAGGCGAGGTCTTCTCGGACCAGCGGCACCGGCGTGACTTTCAGGGCAGCACCTTCGGTCAGCGCGCGGCGCAGCGGGATCGCTTGGGGAAGATCGTAGGCCGGCACCTGTCTGGCGACGTGGCGCATGAGGAAGTTGACCGCACGCCCCTTGGCGTTGATGCCCGGGCCCAGCAGATCACCGATTTGTGTGACGAGTACGTTGCGTACCGGCGTGCCGTCGATCGCATCCTGCAAGGTCTTCGCGAAGTTTTCGAAGACGACGATGGTCTGCGCGCCGCTGTCGTTCAACTGATGCTTCAGCTCGCGGGCCGTGTACAGCGGGTTGACGTTGACGACCACGGCGCCGGCGATGAGGGTGCCGAACAGGCAGATCGGATACTGGAAGCAGTTGGGCATCATGAGCGCGACGCGCTCGCCCTTTTTCACGCCTTGCGCCTGTAGCCACGCGGCGAACGCGTACGCCTGACGCGACACTTCGGCGTAACTGATTTCACTGCCGAGGCTCACGAACGCAATGCGCTCGCGATACTTCCCGATCCATTCGTCGAAGGCCTGCACGAGCGACGTGTAGCGATTCACGTCGATGTCGGCGGGCACGCCGGGAGGATAGGCGTTGAGCCACACACGTTCCTGCTGGACGGCTTGATCCATCGTTGTCTCCGTTGATATGTCTACACGTTTTTATCGTCGTTACCGTTCCAGCATGGCCACCACGCCCTGACCGCCGGCGGCGCAGATGGAGATGAGGCCGCGTCCGCCACCGCGTTGCGCGAGCAACTTGGCGAGCGTGGCGAGAATGCGTCCGCCGGTCGCTGCGAACGGGTGGCCGCAGGCGAGCGAGCTGCCGTGCACGTTGAGACGCTGGCGGTCGATACTGCCCAGTGGCGCGGCCAGTCCGAGTTTGTCTCGGCAGTACGTGGGGTCTTCCCAGGCTTTCAACGTGCACAGCACCTGCGCTGCGAACGCCTCGTGAATCTCGTAGAAATCGAAGTCCTGCAACGTGAGTCCGGCCTGCGCCAGCATGCGCGGCACGGCGTAGGCGGGGGCCATCAGCAGCCCTTCGCGTTGTGACTCATCGGCATTGAAGAAGTCGACGGCAGCCGTTTGCGAATACGTCAGATAGGCGAGCACAGGGATGTTGTGCGCCTTTGCCCAGTCCTCGCTCGCGAGGAGCACACACGACGCGCCGTCGGTCAGCGGGGTCGAGTTGCCTGCCGTGAGCGTGCCTGTCGCGCTGCGGTCGAAAACCGGCTTGAGGCTCGCGAGCTTTTCGAGCGTCAGTTCAGGACGCAGGTTGTTGTCGCGTTGCAGGCCCCGGAACGGCGTCATCAGATCGAGGAAAAAGCCACGGTCATAGGCCTGCGCCAGATGTTCGTGGCTGGCGAGCGTGAGTTCGTCCTGTGCGGCGCGCACGATTGCCCAGTGCTGGGCCATCAACTCGCAATGCTCGCCCATCGACAGGCCCGTGCGCGGCTCGCCGTTGCGGGGCAGGGCCGGGCTGAACAGCATTCCCGGCCGCACCTTCGCCAGCGCGCCGAGCTTGCCGCCCGTGCTGCGCTGACGGTTCGCTTCGAGCAGGATCTTGCGCAGTTTTTCGTTGACGCCGATGGGGGCGTCCGATGCCGTGTCGACACCGCCCGCGATGGCCACGTCGATCTGCCCGAGGGCGATCTTGTTGCCGGTGAGGATGGCGGTCTCCAGCCCGGTGCCGCAGGCTTGCTGCACGTCATAGGCGGGTGTTTGCGCGGCGAGCGTGGTCGACAGCACGGACTCTCGCGTCAGATTGAAGTCGCGGGCGTGCTTGAGGACTGCGCCTGCAGCGACTTCGCCCAGCGTCTGACCGTGCAGGTCGAAGCGGTCGACGAGGCCTTGAATCGCGGCCGTGAGCATGTCCTGATTCGATGCGGTGGCGTAGGCGGTGTTCGAGCGTGCAAACGGAATGCGATTGCCGCCAAGAATGGCGACGCGCCGCAGTGCAGGGGCGGGCGCGGTAGGTTTGATGGCGCTCATGTCAGGTCCGTCAGGTTCGTCAGATCCGGGGTGGCGGCGGATGCCGAGGGGGCGAGAGGTTGCCAGCGTCCGCGCAGATGCGGGACAGTGCCCGCAGCGTCGCGCAGTTCGAAGCGTTCAGCGTCTGCGGCGCGCCAGAAAGTGACGTCGCCGGGGAGCAGCACTGGCGTCTTGAATTCCACAAGGAGATCGAGGTCGGCCGCGCCGGGCGGCAACACGGCGGCGAGCGTTCTCGCGAAGCTCCACATGCCGTGGATGATCGGCCTGGGAAAGCCGAACAGCTTCGCCGTGAGCGGCCACAGATGGATCGGGTTGTAGTCGCCCGAGATGCGCGCGTACTGGCGGCCGAGGTCCGCCGGGACCGCCCACGCGGCGTCTCGGGTCAGCGTGTCGTCCGCACTGAGTTCGGATCGATAAGGCACGCCGAGGGCGTTGTGAACGCCGGTTCTCAGGTACAGACTCTCGCCCGTCCACACGATACGGTTGTCCCGTCGCGCTGTGGTGACGACGGTGAACACCTGCCCCTTGTCATGCGCGTACAGCGGGCCGCAGCGCACGTCGAGCGTCAGACGGTCGCCGACGGCGAGCGCGGCATGCTGCCGGATGCGATTGGCCAGGTGGACCATGCCGAGCATGGCGAACGGAAAGGCGCGGTCCGTCATGAGCAACATGTGCAGCGGAAACGCAAGCAGGTGCGGCCAGGTGGGCGGTACGCCGTCTGCCTCACGAAAGCCACACAGACGCGCGTAGCGGGCGATGTCGTCGGCATCGAGCGGCACGTTGCGGCGCTCGAACGCCAGCAAGGGCATCGGCTGCGCCCGCGATGATTTGCGCGACGACAGTAACGCTCGCAGATACAGATGCAGCGGCGAGGACAGATAGGTGACTTGTGTCACTCGCTGGACGGGGACGACGTCGCTATCTGGGCGGTCGGGGCGATCGGCTCGGTCATTGGGCATCGTCAGGCTCCGAGCAGGCTCTGACCGCACACGCGCACGACTTGTCCGGTCAGCGCGCCCGAGGCCGGATGCGCCAGCCACGCGATGGTCTCGGCGACGTCGACCGGCTGGCCGCCCTGGCCGAGCGAATTCATGCGGCGTCCGGCTTCGCGGATGGCGAACGGCACGGCGGCGGTCATCTGCGTCTCGATGAATCCGGGCGCGACGGCGTTGAGGCTGATCTGACGCCCGGCGAGCACCGGCGCCCACGCCTCGACCATGCCGATCACGGCCGCTTTCGAGGCGGCGTAATTCGTCTGCCCGCGATTGCCGGCAATGCCGCTGATCGACGCCACGCCCACGATCCGGCTGTTGGTGCGCAGCACGCCCGCATCGAGCAACGCGGCGTTGAGACGCTGAGGGGCGCCGACGTTGATGTCCAGCACGCTTTGCCACTGCGCGTCGCTCATGCGAACGAGTGTCTTGTCGCGCGCGATGCCGGCGTTATGCACGAGAATGTCCAGCCCGTGCGGCGCATGCGTCGACAGATGCGCCAGCAGCACGGCGGCCGCCTCGGGCGCGGCGATGTCGCACGTCAAGGCGCTGCCGTCGAGGCGGGTGGCGACGGTCGTGAGCGCGTCCTGTGCGGCGGGGATGTCGACGCAGACCACATGTGCGCCGTCACGCGCCAACACGGTAGCGATGGCTTCACCGATGCCACGCGCCGCGCCGGTCACGACAGCCACCTGCCCGGCGAGCGGGCGTTGGTCGCGCATCGGTGGCGTCTCGAACACGGGGGCTTGCAGCGTGACGGCCTGACCGCTCACGTAAGCCGCGCGAGGGGAGAGGAAGAAGCGCAGGGTCGAGTGCAAGGCTTCACGGGCCTGCGGGGCAACGTAGAGCAGTTGCGCTGTCGCCCCCCGCTTGAGTTCTTTGGCGAGCGAGCGCACGAAGCCTTCCAGCGCCCGCTGCGCCGTGCTGGCCGGCGGCGTTGCGGCCATCGTCGGCGGCAGGCCCAGCACGAGCACACGTGCGCATCGGTCGAGTGAGGCGAGGGTATCGTGGAAGAAGGCGTACAACGCGCGCAGGTCGTCGGTGTTGTCGATGGCGCTGGCGTCGAACAGCAAGGCCTTCGGACGGACGCCTTCGCTCGGGTTGAACCGTCCGCTCATCGTGCCTGCCTTGTTGGCGTATGAGATCCAGTCGAGCCGCTCGGCGTGCGCGAGGCTCGGCACACCCAGCCAATGCAGTTCACGCGCGAGCCCGGGGAGCAGCGGCGCGTCGCCCGCGCCGCCGACGACGGCCAGTGGCGCGGCAACGGGACGCGCCTCGGCAACGTCGTCGCCGTATTCCGGCATGCGCTCCAGCGGCACGGGGCGCGGCAGGCCGAGCGCGTTGGCAAGGCGGCTACCTACTGCGGAGTTGGCGAAGGCAAGGTATCGGTCGGACGTCGTCACGGCGAGCAAATCCTCCAGGTATTCGGTGTCGGGGGTATCGTCAGAAGCGTGGGCTCACGACGTGAGCGCTTCGTCCGCCGGTGTCGGTTGCTGGGCTTGTCGCATGTCGGCCGCGCGCCCGAAGTCGGCCGGGAAGTCGTCGACGGCGACAGCTTTCGCGGCGTAATCGGCGTACTGCACCAGCAAACGGCGCTCCTCGTCGCTCACCAGTTGCAGCTTCGCGGCGTGTTCGACCCAGGCGGTGAATTCGGGCAGGCTCTGCGGCATGACCGGCAGACGGCCGTCCTTGATCGCCGTGCGCAGACGTTGCTCGATGACGGTGACCTGCGGCGTCATCTGGAAGACGATTTCGCCGTAGGCCAGATCGTCGACCTCGGGGCTCGGCGAGTAGCTGCCGGCGATGAGGCGCTCGCGGGCGTCGCCCGGCGTCTGCATGATCTCGGCGACGCGCGCGGCCAGCGCATCGGACGGTTTGGCATACGGCAGGCCGAGCGGCATGAGTTTCCAGTGCATCCACCACGCCACGCCGCGCGAGGGGTAGTTCGCGAGCACACCTTCGAACGCTTCACGGGCTTGCCAGAGAGCGTCCTGCGCGGCCCAGTGCACGAGCGGCAGGTCGGCTTCGGGGCGGCCCTCGTCTTCAAAACGCTTGAGCGTGGCGGTGAGCAGGAAGAGCTGGGAGAGGATGTCGCCGAGGCGTCCGGTAATGCTCTCGCGACGCTTGAGCGAACCGCCGAGGACAGCCATCGACACGTCGGCGGCAATGGCGAGCAGCGTCGACATGCGGTTCGCGGCGCGATAGTACGCGTGCAATTCGGGGGCGGCGTTCGACGGGACGGCGGAGAAGCGGGCATGCGTGATGCCTTGCAGCGCGCCGCGCACGATGTTGCTCGTGACGAAAGTCAGATGGCCGAAGAGCGCATCGTCGAAGGCGCGTACGGCGGCGGTGTCGTCGGTCGTCTGCGCGGCGGCCAGCTCCTTGAGCACGTACGGATGGCAGCGAATCGCACCCTGGCCGAAGATCATCAGGCAGCGCGTCATGATGTTCGCGCCTTCGACGGTGATCGACACCGGAATCTGCTGATAGGCGCGCGCGAGGAAGTTGTTCGGGCCCATGCAGATGCCCTTGCCCGCAACGACGTCCATGCCGTCGTTCACGACCTTTCGCGCACGTTCGGTCACGTGGTACTTCGCAATGGCCGAGATCACTGACGGCTTCTCGCCGAGATCGACGGCGAGCGCGGCCATACGACGCGCTGCGTCCATCGCATACAGGTTGCCGGCCATGCGCGCGAGCGCTTCCTGCACGCCTTCGAACTTGCCGATGGGGGTGCGGAACTGGCGGCGCACGGCGGCGTAGGCGCCAGTCGCGCGCACGGCAATCTTCGAGTAGCCTACGTTGGAGGAGGGCAGCGAGATGGCTCGGCCGGCGGCCAGACATTCCATCAGCATGCGCCAGCCCTTGCCGACTTGTGCCTGTCCGCCGATCACCCATTCCAGCGGAATGAAGACGTCCTTGCCGGAGTTCGGGCCGTTCTGGAAGACGGCGTTCAGCGGCCAGTGACGGCGTCCGATGACGACGCCCGGATGCGTCGTCGGGATCAGCGCACACGTGATGCCGGGTTCGTCGTCGTCGCTCAGCAGATGTTCCGGGTCGAGCGCGCGAAAGGCGAGGCCGAGCACGGTCGCAATGGGGCCGAGCGTGATGTAACGCTTGCTCCAGGTGACGCGAAAGCCCAGCGTTTCGCGTCCCTCATGCGTGCCGCGGCAGACGATGCCCACGTCAGGAATGGCGGCGGCGTCCGAGCCGGCGTAGGGGCTCGTGAGGGCGAAGCAGGGAATCTCCTCACCCTTGGCCAGACGCGGCAGGTAATAGTTCTTCTGGTCCTCGGTGCCGTAGTGCAGCAGCAGTTCCGCGGGACCCAGCGAGTTCGGCACCATGACCGAGACAGCGGCGGCCGAGCAGCGCGACGCCAGCTTCATCACGACCTGAGAGTGTGCATAGGCGGAGAATTCGAGGCCACCGTAGCGCTTGGGGATGATCATGCCGAGAAAGCCGGCGTCCTTCGCGTATTGCCACGCCTTGGGCGGAAGGTCTTGCCAGACTTGCGTGCTTTCCCAGTCGTTGGACAGGTCGCACAGATGCTCGACCTGATTGTCCATGAAGGCTTGTTCGTCGGCGCTGAGCGCCGGGGCAGGCAGTGCCGCAAACTTGCTCCAGTCCGGGCGGCCGGAGAACAGGTCGGCATCCCACCAGACGGTGCCGGCCTCGATGGCATCTTTTTCGGTATCCGACATTTCCGGCATGATGGTCCTGAACTTGGCGAGCATCGGCGCAGTGACCCATGCACGGCGCAGCGGGCCGATGGACAGGATCAGGGCAGGCAGCACGAAGACGATGCCTAGCACGGCGGTCGCGACGATGCCCGTCAACCCGCAGGCAAGGCCCGCGCCGACCCACAGCACGGTCGCAATCAACCATTGCCAGGCATGCGCACGATAGAACAGCAGGGCGCTCACGCCCACGACAAACGCGAGAATCCATACGACCATCATTTGCTCCTCCCTTTGGGTTCAGCTCGCCGGAAAGCGCCATCGCGCCTGCCGTCGCGCAGCGCATGAACCCCGATGGGCGAATGCGTTGCGCGTGCGTGCTGTCGTCCTCATGCCGTCTACCGGATTTCGCTGGCGTTGCGCGCAGTTGGAATTGGTGACGGCGTTTTTATTGGATCGTTCGGCGATGTATTGGTGCGCCGGGAATTCGAGTAAAGCGTCGAATCTCGAAACTTCAGGGGCATGGCAATGCAACTGCCCCGCAGTGCTGACGGGTGAGGCAGAACCGCTGCGCGTCTCGTGCAGCGGCACTGGCCGGAGGGATCAGGCGCTCGCGAGCGACAGGCCCTCGTCGTTGGCTTGCGGCGTCGACGCGCCGGACACTTGTCCTGCCTCGCGCGGCGGTGTGACGTCGGCGTCCTTCGCCAGCGCAAAGACGGCGGCGAAGCTTGCGAGTTGTTCTTCGCCCGGCATCGGCGCCTTGAGCGCGGCGACCATGAGCGCGGTCAGCCTTGCCACGACTTGTAGGTCGCCCATCGGCTGGCCCTGAGCGAAGGTGTCGATGAGGCGCGACGTGTCGCTGCTGGCGAGCACGCCGGAGAGTGCCTGCAAAGCGAAATGAAGACGCCAGCCAAGCTCCTGCCTCGGCAGTTCCGGCAGCGCGCGTGCGAAGGCCTCGAAGAAGCGCTCGAAGACCGGGGCGTAATGCTGTTGCAGATAGTCGCGAATGAAGGGCGAAGGATCGGCGTACACGCGCCCGAGCAGTCGCAGGAACGCCGGACCGCCGATGTCGCGATGATGGGAGATGGCCAGTGCCGGGATGAACATGGCGCCGAGCACGTGCTCGCAGGTCAGCTTCGGGGCAGGCCACTCGGCTTCGGCGCGAGTGAGCAGCGCCAGACGCTCGTCGTTGAGCCGGTCGAGCCGGCGCGAAAGCATGGCTTGCAGCAACGTTTCCTTGCTGCCGAAGTGATAGTTGACGGCGGCCAGATTGACCTCGGCGCGCGAGGTGATCTGGCGCAGCGACATGGCTTCGTAGCCGAATTCGATGAACAGGTCTTCCGCGGCATCGAGGATGCGCAGCTTGGTGTCGCCGGCTTGGCGGCCGGTTGGGGCGCGAGGACTCACGACGTACCTCCAGTGAGACGCGGCACCACGCCGCGTCGTCTCAAGGAACCGATGTTTCATTCAAACGTTCGATTGAATCCTAGGCGGTTGGCGGACGTCTCCCAAGCGATATTTATGGATTGCATCCTCTAAAGCTTTGGCTGAGACAAGCGGGGCGGGGCTTTGCGCGATAACGCGCGTTGAACCTGTGCAGGGATGGAAAGGTCTGATTTCCGTGCTTTCCTGCCGGAAAGTCTAGGGGCGGGACAATAGTTTGCTAGAATGTCCCGCTTTGTGTGCAAGACCGTTTTGGCGCTAACCCGATTTATCGGGTGCGGAGGGAAGCCGGCGTCGTATCGTCGGTTCCGGCCCAAGGTTGATTAACTGACAGGGTCCGCTTGCGGCATTCCCTCGCCGCAACACAGAACGACCCTCTGGATGGACGAATATCCTCATGACTATCGCTGTTGAAAACCTCGGCAAGCTCGAGCGTCGCTTTACCATCACCCTGCCGAAGCAGGACGTTGAAAAAGAAGTTGCAGCGCGCATTCAGAAGCTGTCGAAGACGGTCCGTATGCCGGGCTTCCGTCCGGGCAAGGTGCCGCTGAAGATGGTCACCCAGCAATACGGTGGTCAGGTCGAAGCCGAAGTCGTCAGCGACAAGGTCGGCCAGCAATTCTTCGAAGTCAGCAAGGAACAGGATCTGCGCGTGGCCGGTCAGCCGAGCTTCGCCCCGAAGGCCGACGCCGCTGCGACCGATTACGCATTCGACGCCACGTTCGAAGTCTATCCGGAAGTGAAGATCGGCGATCTGGCCACGGCAGAAGTGAGCCGCACCACGACCGATGTCTCGGAAGCCGAGATCGATCGCACCATCGACATCCTGCGTAAGCAGCGCGTGCACTATCACGTGCGCGGCGAAGCCGGCGCCCATGGCGACGGCGGCTCGGTCGAAGCCAAGGACGGCGATCGCGTGACGGTCGACTTCGTCGGCAAGATCGACGGTGAAGTGTTCGCAGGCGGCAGCGCCGAAGACTTCGTCTTCGTGCTGGGCGAAGGCCGCATGCTCCCTGAATTCGAAACGGCAACGCTGGGCCTGAAGGTCGGCGAGTCGAAGGAATTCGAACTGAAGTTCCCGGACGAGTACCACGGCAAGGAAGTGGCCGGTAAGACCGCCACGTTCACCGTCACGCTCAAGAAGGTCGAGTGGGCGCACCTGCCGGAAGTCGACGGCGAATTCGCCAAGTCGCTCGGCATCGCCGACGGCAGCATCGAAAAGATGCGCGCCGACATCAAGGAAAACCTGTCGCGCGAAGTGAAGCGTCGCACGCAGGCTCTCCTCAAGGATCAGGTCATGAACGCCCTGATCTCGGTGTCGGAACTCGACGTGCCGAACGCGCTGGTGGCTCAGGATCAGGAGCGTCTGGTGGCCATGGCTCGTCAGGACCTCGCACAACGCGGCGTGCCGAACGCCGGCAATGTGCCGATTCCGGCTGAGATGTTCAAGGAACAGGCCGAGCGTCGCGTGAAGTTGGGTCTGATCCTGGCCGAGCTGGTCAAGCAAAACGACCTGCAAGCGAAGCCGGACCAGATCAAGGCCGAAGTCGAGGAGTTCGCGAAGAGCTACGAAGACCCGCAAGAAGTCGTCCGCTGGTACTATGGCGATCAGCAGCGCATGGCGGAAATGGAAGGTTTCGTCGTCGAGAACAACGTGGTCGAGTTCGTCCTTGGCAAGGCCAAGGTGACCGACAAGCAAGTTAGCTTCGAAGAGCTGGCCGGCAACACGCAATCCTGATCGAACGCGACACGACCGACTGAACCGCCGCGGCCGCAAGGCCGTGGCGGTTCTTTTCCAAATGGCCTCCGGGCTTCCTCCTTGCGGCGCGCAAAACCATCTCGATAGAAGGGTCGAACCGATATGATTACCCGTTCCGAATTGCTCGCCCAACTCGCCTCCCAGACGCACAACTCCGCTCTCGACACGCAAGGCCTTGGCCTCGTGCCGATGGTCGTCGAGCAAAGTGGTCGTGGTGAGCGCGCTTACGACATCTATTCGCGACTCCTCAAGGAGCGCATCATTTTCATGGTTGGCGAGGTCAACGACCAAAGCGCCAACCTCGTCGTCGCCCAATTGCTGTTCCTCGAGAGCGAAAATCCTGACAAGGAAATCTCGATGTACATCAACTCACCGGGCGGTTCCGTCTCGGCAGGTCTGGCGATCTACGACACGATGAAGTTCATCAAGCCGCCGGTCTCGACGCTGTGCCTCGGTATGGCTGCCAGCATGGGCGCCTTCCTGCTCGCCGCCGGTGAGAAGGGCAAGCGCTTCGCGCTGCCGAACGCACGCATCATGATCCACCAGCCGCTGGGCGGCGCTCGCGGTCAGGCATCGGACATCGAGATTCACGCCAAGGAAATCCTTTTGCTCAAGGATCGGTTGAATCGTCTGCTGGCCGAGAACACCGGGCAGTCGCTCGAAGTGATCGCGCGCGACACCGATCGCGACAACTTCAAGTCGGCGGCCGATGCTGTCGAGTATGGGTTGATCGATCGCGTGCTCGAAAAGCGTCCCTGATTCGGACCCGAATTCGGGGCGCCTGACGGCAAAATCGTTGGCGCGACACCTGGCATTTTCGTTTCGGGAAGCAGGGTGATCGCGCCAAGTCTTTGTCGTAAAAGGGAATTTATGGCTGTCGCGAGTGGGCCACACGCTCGTACGGCATGGCGTTACAATGGGATTCACGTATGCCGCGTTTGCCGCCCCCGACGGGGGACGACCGGGGCGCAAATTGCTAGCAGGCTGACACAGATATGGTGGATAAAAAAAGCACTTCCAACGGCGAAAAGCTGCTCTACTGCTCCTTCTGCGGAAAGAGCCAGCACGAGGTAAAGAAGCTCATCGCAGGTCCGTCCGTGTTCATTTGCGACGAGTGCATTGATCTGTGCAACGAGATTATTCGCGACGAGGCCGCAGCGGCCGAAGACGAGAATGGCAGCGGCGCCAAGTCCGATTTGCCGTCTCCGCAGGAAATTCGCGAGAGTCTCGATCAATACGTGATCGGTCAGGACCGTGCCAAGAAGATTCTGGCCGTTGCGGTCTACAACCATTACAAGCGATTGAAACACCTCGGCGACAAGCGCGACGAGGTCGAGCTTTCCAAGAGCAACATCTTGCTGATCGGGCCGACCGGTTCGGGCAAGACGCTGCTCGCGCAAACGCTCGCGCGTTTGCTCAACGTGCCCTTCGTGATTGCCGACGCCACCACACTGACCGAAGCCGGTTACGTGGGTGAGGACGTCGAAAACATCATTCAGAAGCTCCTGCAGAACTGCAACTACGAGATCGAGCAGGCGCAGAAGGGTATCGTCTACATCGACGAAATCGACAAGATCAGCCGCAAGTCGGACAATCCGTCGATTACGCGTGACGTGTCGGGCGAAGGCGTGCAACAGGCGCTGCTCAAGCTGGTTGAAGGCACGATGGCTTCGGTGCCCCCGCAGGGCGGCCGCAAGCACCCGAACCAGGATTTCATCCAGGTCGACACGACGAACATCCTGTTCATTTGCGGCGGTGCGTTCGATGGTCTTGAAAAGATCATCATGAACCGTACCGAGAAGACCGGTATCGGCTTCGGTGCGACGGTGAAGACCGGTGAAGAGCGCGACGCAGGCGAACTGCTGCGCGACGTCGAACCGGAAGATCTGATCAAGTTCGGCCTGATTCCGGAACTGATCGGTCGTCTGCCGGTGGTTGCCACGTTGGGTAAGCTTGATGAAGAAGCGTTGGTGACGATCCTGATCGAACCGAAGAACGCACTGGTCAAGCAGTATCAGCGTCTGTTCCTGATGGAAGGCGTGGAACTGGAAATTCGTCCGGCGGCGCTGCACGCGGTGGCTCGCAAGGCCATCAAGCGCAAGACCGGCGCTCGCGGCCTGCGTTCGATCATCGAACAAGCGCTGCTGGAAGTGATGTACGAGTTGCCGTCGCTCAAGGGGGTAACCAAAGTGATCCTGGATGAGAATGCGATCAGCGGCGACGGGAAGCCGCTCTTGATCTATCAGGAGTCGCCGAAGGTTGCCGGTTCCAATTGAACGGTCAACTCAGCGCTACCCTAAGCCGTTCATGGAAACATGGACGGCTTTTTTTCCTTCATACTAGTGCCACGGGCAATGAAACCCCGAGTGGTGCAACTTGTTGGCGAAAGGGCGTGTTCAGCCCCTTGTAATTCTCGCCGGCGGCCTCAATTAGCTGGAACACAACGGTATCGTTAAATATGGGGAACGAGATGTCAGGCACCCAAATCCTCCCGCCCGAAGCGATTCAACTGCCCCTGTTGCCTCTGCGCGACGTGGTCGTGTTTCCGCACATGGTGATTCCCCTTTTCGTGGGGCGTCCGAAATCGATTAAGGCGCTTGAAACCGCGATGGAAGGCGGCAAGCACATCATGCTAGTCGCGCAGAAAGCCGCGGCCAAGGATGAGCCCACGGCCAAGGATCTCTATGAGATCGGCTGCGTGGCGAACATCCTGCAAATGCTCAAATTGCCCGACGGCACCGTCAAGGTGCTGGTCGAGGGTATCCAGCGCGCCCGCACCCTGAGTGTGGACGAAGAGGAAACCCAGTTCACGTCGGAAGTCATGCCGCTCGAACCGGATGACGGCAACTCGCCGGAATCCGAGGCGCTGCGTCGCGCGATCGTCGCGCAGTTCGATCAGTACGTGAAGCTCAACAAGAAGATTCCGCCGGAGATCCTGACGTCGCTGTCGGGGATCGACGAAGCGGGTCGTCTGGCTGACACCATCGCTGCGCATCTGCCGCTCAAGCTCGAGCAGAAGCAGAAGATTCTGGAGATGTTCCCGGTCATCGAACGTCTGGAGCATCTGCTGGCTCAGCTCGAAAGCGAGATCGACATTCTTCAGGTCGAAAAGCGCATCCGCGGCCGCGTGAAGCGTCAGATGGAAAAGAGCCAGCGCGAGTACTACCTGAACGAGCAGGTCAAGGCGATCCAGAAGGAACTTGGCGAAGGCGAGGAAGGTGCGGATCTCGAAGAACTCGAGAAGCGCATCAAGGCCGCGCACTTGCCCAAGGAAGCCAAGAAGAAGGCCGACGCCGAACTCAAGAAGCTCAAGCTGATGTCGCCGATGTCGGCGGAAGCCACGGTCGTGCGTAACTACATCGACACGCTGGTCGGTCTGCCGTGGCGCAAGAAGAGCAAGGTCAACAACGACCTGTCGAACGCCGAGAAGGTGCTCGACGAAGACCACTTCGGTCTCGAGAAGGTCAAGGAACGTATCCTTGAGTATCTTGCTGTGCAACAGCGCGTGGACAAGGTGAAGGCGCCGATCCTGTGCCTCGTGGGGCCCCCCGGCGTGGGCAAGACCTCGCTCGGTCAGTCGATCGCGCGTGCGACGAACCGCAAGTTCGTGCGCATGGCGTTGGGCGGTGTGCGTGACGAGGCCGAGATTCGCGGTCACCGTCGCACGTACATCGGTTCGATGCCCGGCAAGATCCTTCAGAGCCTGTCCAAGGTCGCCGTGCGTAACCCGCTGTTCCTGCTCGACGAAGTGGACAAGATGGGCATGGACTTCCGCGGCGATCCCAGCTCGGCGTTGCTCGAAGTGCTCGATCCGGAACAGAACCACACGTTCTCGGATCACTACGTCGAAGTCGACTTCGATCTGTCGGACGTGATGTTCGTGGCGACGTCGAACTCGCTGAACATTCCGGCGCCGCTGCTCGACCGTATGGAAGTGATCCGCCTGTCGGGCTACACGGAAGACGAAAAGGTCAACATCGCCCAGCGTTATCTCCTGCCGAAGCAGAAGAAGAACAACGGGTTGAAGGAAGGCGAGATCGATCTGACGGAAGCCGCGATTCGCGACATCATTCGTTACTACACGCGTGAAGCGGGCGTGCGTTCGCTCGAGCGTGAGATCTCGAAGATCTGCCGCAAGGTCGTGAAGATGTTGCTGCTCAAGAAGGTCGATGGCTCGTCGATCAAGGTCGATGCGGGCAACCTCGATAACTTCCTGGGCGTGCGCAAGTTCGACTTCGGTCTGGCCATGAAGGAAAACCAGATCGGCCAGGTCACGGGACTGGCGTGGACGGAAGTGGGCGGCGATCTGCTGACCATCGAAGCTGCGCTGATGCCGGGCAAGGGCAACATCATTCGCACGGGTTCGCTCGGCGACGTGATGAAGGAGTCGGTCGAAGCGGCCCGCTCGGTGGTGCGTTCGCGTGCACGTCGCCTCGGTGTGACCGACGAGCAGTTCGAGAAGAAGGACATCCACATCCACGTGCCCGAAGGCGCGACGCCGAAGGACGGTCCGTCTGCCGGTATCGCGATGACGACGGCGCTCGTGTCGGTGCTGACCGGAATTCCGGTGCGTGCCGATGTGGCGATGACCGGCGAAATCACGCTGCGTGGCGAAGTGCTGCCGATCGGCGGCCTCAAGGAGAAGTTGCTTGCGGCTCACCGCGGCGGTATCAAGCTGGTGTTGATTCCGGAAGAGAACGTGAAGGATCTCGCCGAGATTCCCGACACGGTCAAGAACGCGCTGGAGATCGTGCCGGTGCGCTGGATCGACAAGGTGCTGGAGCGCGCACTGGAGCATGCGCCGACGCCGCTGCCGGAAGAGGAAGCCAAGGCTGCACCGGTCACGCCGAATGCGGATGCCAGCGGTAAGCAGGACGTCATCAAGCACTGATCGCTGTTTTCATCGGGTGAGTGATCGCAGGTCGGGTCACTGCCCGGTGAAAAAATGCGCAAAAAGCTCGGGGTTTTCCCCGGGCTTTTTTTTATTGACGCAATGTGCTCGAAAATAGCGACCGGAAAGCATTGATTCAGGAGTGCTTCCGATGCCGTCCAGAGGCCGCAAAACGGCTTGACATCAGGGTTTGCGGCTTGTCTAATGGCAAAGCCAGCGGACCTCTCAGATCAATGTCAAGGCGCATCAAGAGCGCCTCCGCGGCTCAATCGCCTACTATCCTTGCAAGGGGGTTACAGTGAATAAGACGGAACTGATCGATCACATCGCAAAAGAGGCAGACGTTTCGAAAGCCGCTGCCGGTCGAGCACTTGACGCATTGGTGGGTGCAGTAAAGAAGTCGCTGAAAAAAGGTGACGATGTGACGCTGGTTGGCTTTGGCACCTTTTACGTTACGAAGCGCGCTGCCCGAACGGGCCGCAATCCTCGCACTGGGGAAGCCATCAAGATCAAGGCGGCAAAGGTTCCGAAATTTCGCCCTGGCAAAGATCTCAAAGATAATGTAAACTAACGAGCTTTCCTGCTTCGGCAGGAGGCAGTAACAACAAGACAAAATCAGGAACGGGTGCTTAGCTCAGTTGGTAGAGCGGCGCCCTTACAAGGCGTAGGTCGGGGGTTCGAGCCCCTCAGCACCCACCAGTTCCAGATCTTGGGGAGCGGTAGTTCAGTTGGTTAGAATACCGGCCTGTCACGCCGGGGGTCGCGGGTTCGAGCCCCGTCCGCTCCGCCAAATTGTGAAAAGGCGAACTTCGGTTCGCCTTTTTTGCCATATAGCGTCATAAAACGCATCCAGACGACTCTTCCGATTTCGTATGTTCGACTTCATTCGCCGACATCAACGCTTGGTCCTCATCTTCCTGACGGTGCTGATTGTCCCGTCGTTCGTGGTGTTTGGCGTGCATGGCTGGCAGGAATACGCCTCGGATGCCGGTACGATTGCCAAGGTCGGCGATCAGACCGTGACGCGTCAGGAGTACGACAGCGTGCTGCGCGCACAGACCGAACGCATGCAGCAGATGTTTGGTGGCGCCGTCGATGCGAGCCAGATCAACACGCCGGAAATGCGCAGCGCAGTGCTCGATAACCTGATTCAGCAGAAGCTGCTCACGCAGGAAACGCTGAAGAAGAATCTGTCGGTGCCCGACGCTCAGGTGCGCGATGCGCTGCTGGCCATTCCCGCGATCGCGCAGATGCGTCGCCCGGATGGTTCGATCGATCAAGCCGCTTACGAGCAACTGCTGTCTGCACAGAATCTGACGCCGCAGCGTCTCGAAGCGCAGATCCGTTTCGAGCTGGCATCGAACCAGTTGCCTTCGAGCGTGCAGGCGAGCGCCATGTTGCCGAAGACGGTGGTGGATCGTTTCGCGCAACTGCGTTCGCAACAGCGTGACGTTGCGGCGCTCGACTTCCCGCTGTCGGACTACGCAAGCAAGATCGTGCCGACGCAGCAACAGATTCAGGCGTACTACGACGCACATCAGGCGGCTTTCCGCACGCCGGAATCCGCCGAGATTCAGTACGTCGTGCTCGACCCGAAGGCCATGCCGACGTCGGCGCAGGCAGCACCGAGCGACGATGCACTGCGTAAGATGTACAACGACAATCTGAAGCAGTACACGACGCAGGAAGAGCGCCGTGCCTCGCACATCCTGATCGCATCGCCGGCGGATGCCTCGCCCGCCGACCATGCGAAGGCGAAGGCCAAGGCCGAAGCCATCCTCGCGCAGATCAAGAAGAACCCGAACGACTTCGCCAAGCTCGCCAGCGAGAACTCGGAAGACCCGGGCTCGAAGGCCAATGGCGGCGATCTGGGCTTTTTCGCGCGCGACGCGATGGTCAAGCCGTTTGCCGATGCCGCTTTCTCGCTCAAGGGCGAAGGCGACATCAGCGATGTCGTGAAAAGCGATTTCGGCTATCACATCATCAAGCTGACGGGCATCAAGCCGTCGCAGACCAAGTCGTTCGATGAAGTGAAGTCGCAGCTGGCCGATCAGTATCGTCAGCAGGAAGCTGCCAAGAGCTACGCCAAGCTTGCCGACCAGTTCACGAACTCGGTGTACGAGCAGCCTGACAGCCTGCAACCGGTGGCCGACAAGCTGAACCTCAAGGTGCAGACCGCGAAGGTGACGCGCACGCCGGACGCTGCGCTGGCCCAGAGCCCGCTTGGTAACGAGAAACTGCTCAAGGCCGTATTCGGCGACGAGTCGCTCAAGAACAAGCGCAACACCGAAGCCGTGGATGTCGGTCAGGGTGTGCTGGTGTCCGCTCACGTGGTGAACTATCACCCGGCCGCGACGCCGCCGCTCGCACAGATCGAGGCACAGGTGAAGCAGATGGCGACTGCCGATCTGGCAGAGCAGGAAGCGAAGAAGGCTGGTGAAGCCAAGCTCGAAGCGCTCAAGAAGGGCGGTGACGCGGCGTTCGGCGCTGTGCAGACCGTCTCGCGTGACAATCCGGGCAAGCTTGCGCCCAGCGCCTTGACGGCCATCTTCAGTGCCGACACGAGCAAGCTGCCGGCCTATGTGGGCGTCGCGTTGGGCGAAGGTCAGGGCTACGCGGTGTATCGCATCAGCAAGGTATCGCAGCCGGCAGGGCAGGACGCGCAGCGTCTGGCCGCCGAAGCGCAGCAGCTCAGCCAGTTGGCGGCGCAAGCCGAGTGGAACGCATGGCTGGGTGACTTGCGCGCGCGTTCGAAGGTCAAGATCGTGAACGACGTGACGAAGTCGTCGGGCAACTGATCGCGGCACACGCCCTTCTGTCGGAATGAAAAACGGCCAACTGAGTTGGCCGTTTTTTTATGCGCCGGACTTCGGCGATCTGGAGTCCGCGGCCTTGGCCGGCGGCTTGCCAGCGGGTTTGAGCAACGGTTTCACCCTCGGCCAGACGTTTTGCAGAATCATGGGATGCGCTTTGGCCAGCGGATGAATCTGATCCTGCTGGAACCAGTCCGGATGCTCGGCAACACCGGCGAGCAGGAACGGGACATAGCCGGTCTTTTCCTGCTTGGCGACGGTGGAGAACATCGTGAAGAACTGCTCGCTATAGTCGGGGCCATAGTTCGGCGGGATGCGCATGCCGACGACGATCACCCGGCTGCCGGCCTTGCGCGATGCGGTGATCATTTCACGCAGATTGCTGCGTGTGAGGTCGAGCGGAATGCCGCGCAGCGCGTCGTTGCCGCCGAGTTCGATGATCGTGACGGCCGGATGGTAGCGATCGAGCAAGGGGGCGAGCCGCGCCCGTCCGCCGCTCGTGGTGTCACCACTGATACTGGCATTGACGACGTTATAATCGAAACCGCCTTGTGTGATCGTCTGCTGCATCAGATTGACCCAGCCGGCGCCTCGCGCAATGCCATATTCCGCCGAAAGGCTGTCGCCCACGACGAGAATCGTCGGCGCGCCAGAACTTGCCGCGTTCGCTGCGGTCCCTGTCAGCATGCACCAGCCAATGACGGCTGAGGCGGCCAATTTCAAGAACTCTCTTCTTGCCATGTCGTTTTCCGAAAACGTTATTGAAGTACGGGGTCTGGGCAAACGGTTGCGCGACGCCACCGGTGAGCTTGTCATTTTGCAGGATATCGATTTTGCCGTCGCGAAAGGCCAGAGTGTGGCGATCGTGGGGGCGTCGGGATCCGGGAAGTCCACATTGCTCGGTCTGATGGCCGGGCTCGACACCGCCACGGATGGCAGCATTACGCTGCTGGGCCAGTCGCTGGGTGAGCTCGACGAGGAAGGACGTGCCGCATTGCGGCGCGGTGCCGTCGGTTTCGTCTTCCAGTCTTTCCAGTTGATGCCGCACCTGACAGCGCTCGAAAACGTGATGCTTCCCCTCGAATTGCTGGGTGAGACACGTGAAGTGCGTAATCGTGCCGTCAAATTGCTCGAACAGGTGGGGTTGGGGTCGCGTCTGACGCACTATCCGAAGCAACTTTCCGGCGGTGAGCAGCAGCGCGTGGCGCTTGCGCGGGCATTCGTTACCGAACCTACCGTGCTGTTCGCCGACGAGCCGACGGGCAGCCTCGACACGGCCACCGGCGAGCGGGTCATCGATCTGATGTTCTCGCTCAACGAGGCGAGCGGGGCGACGCTGGTGCTGGTCACGCACGATCTGGCCATTGCGCAGCGCTGCGACGCCACTGTGCAACTCGCGGGTGGTCGGGTGGTCAACGGCGCTGCCGTCTGAGTACAGGACACCCCAAAAAAAGGAGAAGCCGCACTGGCTTCTCCTTTTTTACGTCCGGGCCTTTGATGTCGGCGCCTGCCGTCAGATCTTCTTCTTGAGCGCTTCGCCGGCAATGCGGATCAGCGAGGCCGTCGATGCGTCGTGCGCACCGGGCTTGAGTGAGTCGGGGTCGTTCAGCTCGGGTTCGATCGCGCGGCACAGCGTCTTGCCCAGCTCTACGCCCCATTGGTCGAACGGATTGATGTTCCAGATGGCAGCCTGAACGAATACCTTGTGTTCGTAGAGCGCGATCAGCGCACCGAGCCGCTCCGGCGTCAACTTGTCGATGACCAGCGTGTTGCTAGGACGGTTGCCATCGAAGCGACGCTGTGCAGCAAGTGGCCCGCCAGCTTGCTCGGGCGTCGCCATCGAACCGCCTTGCAGGAACGCCTCGCTTTGCGCGAAGCAATTGGCCAGCAGCTTGTGATGGTGATCGAGGTAAGCGGGCTGGTCGTATTGCGGTTCGAGCACGGCAATGAAATCGACCGGTACGAGCGTCGTGCCCTGATGCAGCATCTGGAAGTACGCATGCTGGCCGTTGGTACCCGGCTCGCCCCAGATGATCGGCGCGGTTTGCCACGAGACGGGGGAGCCATCGACCTGCACCGACTTGCCGTTGCTCTCCATATCGAGCTGTTGCAGGTATGGCGGGAGCTTTTGCAGCGCGTCGGTGTAGGGGGCGATGGACAGCGTCTGCGCGTCGAAGAAGTTGCGATACCAGATGCCGAGCAGGCCGAGCAGCACCGGCATGTTGGCTTCGAGCGGGGCGTGACGGAAGTGTTCGTCCATCGCATGCGCGCCGCTGAGCAGAGCATCGAAATGCGCCGCCCCCAGATAAAGCATCACGATCAGGCCGATAGAGGACCACAGGGAATAGCGACCGCCGACCCATTCGCCGAACTGGAACACGTTCTCGCGAAGAATCCCGAACTTCATGGCTTCGTCGACGTTGGTCGACACAGCGACGAAATGCTTGTTGAGTTCGCCCTCGGGAATGCCGTTCTCGATGAGCCATGCGCGAATGGTGCGCGCATTGGTCATGGTCTCGAGCGTTGTGAACGTCTTCGAGCAGACGACTACCAGTGTCGATTCCGGGTCGAGCGTCGGCAACGTGCGAGCGAGTTCCGTCGGATCGATGTTGGCGATGAAGTGTGCCGAGAGATCTGCGCGGCCATAGACGGCGAGGGCGTCGCACACCATGCGCGGCCCCAGATCCGAGCCACCGATTCCCACGTTGATCAGGTGCTTGATGCGTTTGCCCGTTGCGCCGACCCAGCGCCCGTCGCGAACCCGTTCGCTGAAGTCGCGCATGCGCGAGAGCGTTTCGCGCACGCCCTGGCTGACGTCGCCTGACGTGTCATGAAACAAGACGTCTTTCGGCGCGCGTAGCGCAATGTGCAACGCTGCGCGATCTTCGGTCACGTTGACGTGTTGACCGTCCCACATGGCATCGCGCTTGGCCGGCAGATGGCATTCGCGTGCGAGATGGGTGAGCAACGTGCGCGTTTTCTCGGTAATGCGATTCTTCGAATAGTCGAGATAGAGACCCGCAGCGTGCAGCGAGAAAGTTTCGACGCGTGTCTCGGCCCCCGAGCCGGCAAACCAGTCGCGCATCTGTTGTGCAGCGATCTCGTCGCGGTGTTCGAGGAGGGTGAGCCAGGCAGGAAGTTGGTCCAGACGAACGGATGTCTTGTACGGCATGTGCGGTAGGGCCATTTCGATAAGGCGAAGTATAACGGGTGTCGCTGCGAAATTACGCTGAAATGCGACGGCGGGCCGCTGTGGCCTATGGTGTCAGTGCTCGCAATTCTCGCAATTCGGCACGAATGGCGGGCAGGAGTTCGGACGCGGTCAATCCTGCGGGTCCGATGCCGTCCGTCACACAGCGCTGCGCGGCTTTGCCATGCAGCCATACCGCCGCCAGTGCCGCCTGGGGTGCGGGCATCCCTTGTGCGAGCAACGCGCCGATCGCGCCGGTCAGCACGTCGCCGGTGCCTGCGGTGGCGAGCCCGGCATTGCCCGTCGTGTTGATCCAGGCATGCGCACCATCGTCGACGATACTGCCGGAGCCCTTGAGCACCACCGTCGCGCCGAAATGCTGCGCCAGCGCGCGTGCCGACGCCAGACGATCCGACTGAATACGAGCGACATCGCAACCTGCCAGCCGTGCGGCTTCCAGCGGGTGCGGCGTGAAGACCGTCGGCCCGGCACGTCGGCGCACGCGTTCGGCAAGTGACGGCTCTGCGGCGAGCAGATTGAGCGCATCCGCATCGATGACCAGTGGCGTATGGTCGAGCGCGAGTGCACGTGACAGGCACGCTGCGGACGCCGCCGATGTGCCGAGCCCCGGCCCGATGCAGACCGCCTGCATCGTCGTGAGATCGAGGTCTTCGGCGAGACGCAGCATCAGTTCGGGATGTACGGGGTCCCACGCCGGTGCGTCGTGCGCGACGAAGCCGACGTAGACGCGCCCCGCGCCCGCCATCAAACCGGTGCGCGCCGAGAGCATCGGCGCGCCGACCATGCCGTGCTGTCCGCCGAGTACGGCGAGCGATCCGTAGCTGCCTTTGTGAGACGCGTGATGGCGCTGCGGCAGATCGGCGACAAACACGCTGGGGGCGCTGGTCGAGAGGGCGCCGTCGTCATGACGTGCCAGCGCCGCTTCGGCACCCAGCTTCGCCACGAGGACGTCGCCAGCCGCGTCGCGGCCGATGCCCGTCAACAGTCCCGGGCAGGCGCCCAGCATGGCGATCGTCACATCCGCGTGAATGACAGGACCGTCGGCGACGCCGGTGGCCGCCATCAGCCCGCTGGGGATGTCGATTGCGAGCACTGGCGTGCCTTGTTCATGGGCGTACGCGATATTGCGGACGAGCGCTGCGGCGGGGCCTTCCAGTGCGCGAGAGAGTCCGATGCCGAAAAGACCGTCCACGATCCATGCGTAGGCGCTGGGTTCGGGCCACGTCGATGGCGCGGGGCGCACCGGTACGCCGGCGGCAAGCGCTTCGGCGAGCGCCCAGCGCGCATCGTCGGCGGCGGGCGGCGCTAGTTGCCAGACGTCCACCAGTACCCCCCATCGATAGAGTTCATGCGCGGCAACGTAGGCATCGCCGCCGTTGTTACCGGGGCCGGCGAGCAACAGCACGGGTTGTCGGCCGGCACTTGCGAGGGCAGGCAGGCGGCTGTAAAGCCAACGCGCGACAGCGGCACCGGCGCGGGCCATCAGGGTGTGCGGTGGGAGCGTTGCGGCGGCGACGCGTTCGACATCGCGCAGCGCGCCGGGCAGGTACAAGCTCAGCGAGGCTGTCGGGTGCACGGCCTCGGATACGCTATCGGGGCGCGACGAGGATGCATGCGGGCGAGCAAGCGGACTGGCGTTGGCAGGGGAGGTATCGGTCGTGACGGCGGTTGCGTCATCGACACGCAAGGAATCGGACATGACAGTCAGGTCTCCCGGAGACGAGGGCGGCGAGCGCAAGGTATGGTGTCACGCCCCGGGGGAGAACACGTGGCGGGCGCCACACGATGCGAACCGATCTGGAGATTATGCCGCCAATCCCCCGTTCTGCCTGCCGGTGCGAATCCCGACATGGTGTCGGTGATGTCCGACACGGCGTTGCCGCATGCCGTTCCATCCCTGGTGCCCGGGCCAGCCTGACGATCCTTTAGCGGTCGTAGCGCGCGAGGGTCAGTCCGTTGAGATCGATCTCGGGCGTCTGTCCGGAGATGACGTCGGCGAGTACGCGTCCCGAGCCGCAGGCCATCGCCCAGCCGGTCGAGCCGTGACCGACATTGAGGAAGATGCCGGGCAGGTGCGTGGCGCCGAGCAGCGGCGGACCATCGGGCAACATCGGACGCGCCCCGACCCATGCCCGTGCTTCACGGTACTTGCCGGCGCCGGGGAACCAGTCCGTCGCCACTTTGTAGAGCGTGGCGATCGCGCGCTCGCGCAGAACGAGCTGCGTGTCACCCAATTCGGCCGTGCCGGCAATGCGCAGGCGATTGCCTTGCGGGGTGATCGCGGTCTTGTAAGACTCGTCCATGACGGCGACGCGCGGGCTGAACAGTTCGGTCTTCACCGGCACCGTGATCGAGTAACCCTTGATCGGCCACAGCGGCAGATCGATGCCCAGCGGTCGCAGCAGCGACGTGCTGGCAACGCCCGCAGCGATCACCACGGCGTCGGCTTCGAGCGACGCCTTCTGACCGGTCTGCGCCGTGCTCGCCGTCTCGACGGTCACGCCGGCGCGGCCGACGTTCGGGCGTACGGACAGCACGGTCGTTTCCGTGGCGAGCGTCACGCCCATGTCGCGGGCGATCTGTGCGAGGCGCTTGGTGAAGAGCGGGCAGTTGCCGGTCTCGTCACGCGGCAGATGCAGACCGCCTGCGAGCGGGGCATCGGTCGAGAGCGCGGGTTCGAGCTTGCGGCACTCGTCTGCGCTCAGCAGGCGATGCGGCACCTCGTTCTCGGTGAGCATGGCGCGCGCCGGCTCGTTCATCTTGATTTCGCGTTCGGTACGGAACAGTTGCAGGTAACCCTGCGTATGTTCGTATTCGAAAACGTGACTTTCGCGCAGTTCGTGCAGGCAACGCTGACTGTAGAACGCCAGACGCTGCATGCGCTCGCGATTGGCGCGATAGCGATCGAGCTTGCACTCGCGCAGCCAGCGTGCCGCCCAGCGCCACGTGCCGGCGGACAGGCCGGGCCGGAAGATGAGCGGGCTGGCCGAGCTGAACATGTAGCCCAGCAGTTTGCGCGGCATGCCGGGCGCTGCCCAGGGCGTGACGTAGCCCGGCGCGATGACGCCTGCATTGCCGAAACTGCTCTCTTGCGCAACCGTGCTATTGCGCTCGATGAGCGTGACCGTGTGCCCCGCGGCGGCCAGATAGTAGGCGGTACACGTGCCAATGACCCCGCCGCCGATAACGATGACCTTCATTCCCAACCGTCTGGTGTGTGGCGAACGCCCGTTCGTTCGCTTGTTAGTGTCGTTCTATGACGTGCTGCGAGCCCGGAAACCGGCGGAAATCGACCGTAATCGACCCATGGCGGCCAAAATCGGGTGCATCGCGGCCCGTTTGGATACGGGGCGCATAGGTTACCAGAGAGACGCCCTCACAGGGCGGGACGCCACCAAGAATGACCGTCTCACACTCGGGTATAACCCGGGGTAAGCAGGGTATAATCCCGGTTTGTCGTTCCCCCGCGTTCTGAACGCCTCGCCTTCCGTCCTTCCATGACTCACATTGCCTGCTTCGCCGGCGCCTTGGCGCTCTCCGAATTCCGCCAGCAACGTCTTCTGCAGACCCTGCAAGCCATCGACAGTTCGATCGTGCGCATCGACGCCCGCTACGTGCACCTCGTAGCCAGTGCCGAACCGCTCTCGAATGACGACGTGGCGCGCGTGGCCGGTCTGCTCACTTACGGTGAGCCGGTACGCGAGGAGCCGGTCGGCGATCAACTGTTGGTGATCCCGCGTCTGGGCACGATTTCGCCGTGGGCGAGCAAGGCCACCGATATCGCCCGCAACTGCGGTATCGACCACGTACGTCGCATCGAGCGCGCCGTCGAATACACGATCGGCGTGAAGTCGGGCCTGCTGGGCGGCAAGAAGTCGCTCGCGCCCGAGGTGCTGGTGCAGGTCGCCGCCGTGCTGCACGACCGTATGACCGAAGCGGTTGTCGCCACGCGCAAGGACGCCGAAGCGCTCTTCGTCGAACTGCCGGCCAAGCCGCTGCAGACGATCGACGTGATCGGCGCAGGCCGCAGCGCGCTCGAAGCCGCGAACCGGGATCTGGGGCTGGCGCTGGCCGAAGACGAGATCGATTATCTGGTCGATGCCTTCACGTCGCTCAAGCGTAACCCGACCGACGTCGAACTGATGATGTTCGCGCAGGCCAACAGCGAACACTGCCGCCACAAGATTTTCAATGCGAACTGGACCATCGACGGCCAGGTGCAGGACAAGTCGCTGTTCCAGATGATCAAGAACACGCACCAACTGCACCCGCAGGGCACGGTGGTGGCGTATTCGGACAACGCTTCGGTGATGGAAGGCGCCGAAGTCGAGCGCTGGTATCCGCGCGGCGCCGATGGCAAGTACGGCCGCAGCGTCGAACTCACGCACACGCTGATGAAGGTGGAGACGCACAACCACCCGACCGCCATTTCGCCGTTCCCCGGCGCCTCGACGGGCGCGGGCGGCGAGATTCGCGACGAAGGCGCGACGGGCCGTGGATCCACGCCGAAGTCGGGCCTGACGGGGTTCACCGTCTCGAATCTGGCGCTGCCGGACGCGCGCGAATCGTGGGAAACCGATCGCGACGTGGCGGTGCCGCCGTCGCTGCGCAAGCCGGAGGACACTGGGGGCGATTATGGTCGCCCGGATCGTATTGCGTCGCCGCTTCAGATCATGATCGACGGCCCGCTCGGCGGCGCTGCGTTCAACAACGAATTCGGCCGCCCGAACCTCGGCGGTTACTTCCGCGCCTACGAACAGAACGTGGGCGGTCGTGTGCGCGGCTATCACAAGCCGATCATGATCGCGGGCGGCATGGGCAACATCGCCGCGCAGCATACGCACAAGCACGACCTGCCGGCCGGTACGCTGCTCATCCAGATCGGCGGCCCGGGCATGCGCATCGGGATGGGCGGCGGCGCCGCCAGCTCGATGGCGACGGGTACCAACACGGCTGAACTCGACTTCGATTCGGTGCAGCGTGGCAACCCGGAAATCGAGCGCCGTGCGCAGGAAGTCATCAACTGGTGCTGGCGTCAGGGCGAAGCCAACCCGATCCTGTCGATTCACGACGTGGGCGCGGGCGGGATTTCGAACGCGTTCCCCGAACTGGTCGACGGCGCCAGCAAGGGCGCGCGTTTCGACCTGCGTCAGGTGCAGCTCGAAGAGTCGGGCATGTCGCCGGCCGAAATCTGGAGTAACGAAGCGCAGGAGCGCTACGTGCTCGCCATTGCGCCGGACAGCTTCCCGGCGTTCCAGGAAATTTGCCAGCGCGAGCGTTGCCCGGTGGCGGTCGTGGGTATCGCCACGGACGAGCGTCAGCTGAAGCTCGTCGATCCGATGCATCCGGAGTCGCCGGACCCGGTCGACATGCCGATGGACGTGCTGCTCGGCAAACCGCCGCGCATGCACCGCGACGTCAAGCGCGCGAAGCAGGAACTGCCGCCGGTCGACGTGACCGGCCTGTCGCTCGACGACGTGGCGCGTGCGGTGCTGCGTCACCCGACGGTGGCCAGCAAGTCCTTTCTGATTACCATCGGCGACCGTACCGTGGGCGGTCTGACTGCACGCGATCAGATGGTCGGTCCGTGGCAGGTGCCGGTAGCCGATTGCGCCATCTCGCTGATGGACTACGCCGGGTATCGCGGCGAAGCGATGACGATGGGCGAGCGCACGCCGCTGGCCGTCATCGACGCCCCGGCATCGGGACGCATGGCGGTTGGCGAAGCCATCACCAACATTGCGGCTGCGCCGATTGCGTCGCTCGACCAGATCAAGCTGTCGGCCAACTGGATGGCGGCCTGCGGCACGGAGGGCGAAGACGCCGCGCTGTTCGACACCGTGAAGGCCGTCGGCATGGAGCTTTGCCCGGCGCTGGGCCTGTCGATTCCGGTGGGCAAGGATTCGCTGTCGATGCGCACCAAGTGGGATGACGCGGGGCGTGCGAAGGACGTGGTCGCCCCGGTCTCGCTGATCGTCTCGGCGTTCGCCCCGGTGGAAGACGTTCGCCGTCATCTCACGCCGCAACTGCGTTCGGTTGCAGATGCCGGCGAAACGGTGCTGATCGCCATCGATCTGGGCCACAGCAAGAATCGTCTGGGCGGCAGTATCCTCGCGCAGGTCACGCAGCAGATCGGCGACGTCACGCCGGATCTGGATGATCCGGCCGACCTCCAGCGCTTCTTCGACGTGATTCAGAAGCTCAACCGCGACGGCAAGCTGCTCGCCTATCACGATCGTTCGGACGGTGGTCTGTTCGCGACGGTGGCGGAAATGGCGTTTGCCGGTCACGTCGGTGTCTCACTCAACGTCGACATGCTGACGCTCGACGAAGGCTTCGAGTCCGACTATGGCGACGCCAAGGATTGGGCGAAGCAGACGGTGGGCCGTCGTGAAGACAAGACGTTGCGTGCGCTCTTCTCGGAAGAGTTGGGTGGCGTGATTCAGGTGCGCGCCGCAGAGCGCGATGCCGTACTGCAGACGTTGCGCGAAGCGGGCCTGTCGTCGGTCACGAACGTGATCGGCAAGCCGAATACGAACGACGTCATCGAAATCTACCGCGACGCCAAGAAGATCTTCGGTGCGTCGCGTGCCGAACTGCAACGCGTGTGGACGGAAGTGAGCTGGCGTATCGCGCGTCTGCGCGACAACCCGGCGGCGGCCGATGCCGAGTACGAAGCACTGAACGACACGAGCGACCCGGGCCTCTCGCCGAAGCTGACGTTCGACCCGAGCGAAGATGTGGCGGCGCCGTTCGTTTCGACGGGCGCGCGTCCGAAGGTCGCGATCCTGCGCGAGCAGGGCGTGAACTCGCATCTGGAAATGGCTTACGTGCTGGACAAGGCCGGTTTCGAAGCTTATGACGTCCACATGAGCGATCTGCTTGCGGGCCGTCACTCGCTGGAGGCGTTCAAGGGCTTCATCGCGTGCGGTGGTTTCTCGTATGGCGACACGCTGGGCGCCGGTGAGGGCTGGGCCAAGACGATTCTGTTCAACCCGTCGCTGGCCGAGCAGTTCGCGGGCTTCTTCAATCGCGCCGACACGTTTGCGCTGGGTGTCTGTAACGGTTGCCAGATGATGAGCAACCTGTCGAACCTGATCCCGGGCGCAGCGGCATGGCCGAAGTTCACGTACAACCAGTCGAAGTACGAAGCGCGTCTCACGCAAGTCGAAGTGCTCGATTCGCCGTCGCTGTTCTTCAAGGACATGGCCGGCTCGCAGTTGCCGATCGTCATTGCGCACGGTGAAGGCTTCGCTAACTTCGGTCAGCAGGGCAACATCGATCAGGCGATCGCTGCCATGCGTTTCGTCGACCATCGTGGTCAGCCGACCGAGCAATATCCGTTCAACCCGAACGGTTCGCCGCGCGGCCTGACGGCGGTCACGACCGGCGACGGCCGTTTCACTGTGATGATGCCGCACCCGGAGCGCGTGTTCCGCACCGTACAGATGAGCTGGGCGCCGGAGCAGTGGGGCGAAGATAGCCCGTGGATGCGCATGTTCCGTAACGCCCGTCGTTGGGTGGCCTGATCGCGTGAGTCGACGATGACTTCGCAGCGGATCGCGAAGTCGTCTCGCAAGCACTGCCAGAAAACCGCTTGCCCCGTCAGGGGGTAAGCGGTTTTTTCATTTGGGGATGTCTTGAGTCCAAACAAAAATCCCGCCGTGAGGCGGGATTTTCTTATGGCATCGGCAAGCGAACCGCTTACTGAATCTTGGCCTTCTTTTCCAGACCGTCGATAAAGCCTTGCAGCTTCTCTTCCTGCATCTGCTGCATCAACTGCGGCTTGACGTCGGAGAGCGGCGGGACCTGCGCGTCGCGAACGTCGTCGAGTTCGAGCACGTGATAGCCGAACTGCGTCTTGACCGGCGTTTGCGAGTACTGGCCCTTTTGCAGCTTTTGCAGCGCGTCGGCGAACTCGGGCACATAGGCGTTGGCCGGCGACCAGTCGAGGTCTCCGCCGTTTTGCGCCGAACCCGGATCCTTCGAATATTGCTTGGCCAGATCGGCGAACTTCGCGCCGCCCTTGAGCTTCGCGATGATGTCCTTGGCGGTATCTTCGCTCGGCACCAGAATGTGACGGGCGTGATATTCCTTGTCGCCGAACTGCTTCTTCAACTGGTCGTAACGCGCTTGCAACTCGGTATCGGTGACCGGCGACGTCTTCTGGAAGTCGGCGATCAGTGCGCGGATGAGCACGCCTTGCTCGGCGAGCTTGATCTGCTGCTTGACGGCCGGGTCAGTGGCGAGACCCTTGCTGATGGCGGCCTGCGCGAGCACTTCGCGCTTGACCAGCTCTTCGCGCACCTGCTGTTGCAGTTGCGGCGAGTTCGGCTGACCCTGACGCACCATTTCACGCACCATGGCGTCGGCGCGGGCCACAGGCACCGGCGTGCCGTTCACGACGGCAACGTTCTGGGCGAGGGCGGGGAGGGAGACGGCGGTCAGCGACACGGCGGCGCCGAGCGCCAGTGCCGTGCGGGCGAGTTTCAATGCCATGCTGTTTTTCCTAACGAATGACGAAGGCAAGGTTAATCGACGGGGGACGCGTCGCATGCGAGTTACGCTTCGCCCGGGGCGAGCGCAACGATGGCGAGGGCGTGAATGCCGTTCTGCATCAAATCGGCCAACGCATCATACACCAGGCGGTGACGCGCAACGCGGTTACGTCCGGTAAACGCCGCAGATACGATGCGCACGTTGTAATGGCCGCCCGAGGCGGCGCCGGCGTGACCGGCGTGCCGCGCACTGTCGTTCTCGAGCGCGAATTCGAGCGGGGAAAGCGCAGCGGTGAGCCGCGCTTCGATTTGCTGTTCCATGGTCATGGCGATAGCTTCCTGACGAACGACGTTACTCGTCCTGCTTGATGTACTTGGCGAGCCACAGGCTCTGCACCACGATGAACACGACCATGAGGCCCATGCCGCCGAAGAGCTTGAAGTCAACCCAGGTGTCGGTGGAGAAGTGGTACGCGATGACCAGATTCAGCACGCCCATCACGAGGAAGAACAGCGCCCAGCTGAAGTTTACGGCGCGCCAGAGGTGTTCTGGCAAAGCCATCTGCTTTTCCATCATCGCGCGAATCAGGTTCTTGTTGAACATCAGTTCGGCGACGAACAGCGTGATACCGAAGAGCCAGTACAGCGCCGTCGGCTTCCATTTGATGAACGTTTCGTCGTGCAGGAGCATGGTCGCACCGCCGAACACGACGATGATTGCCAGACTCACCCACTGCATGGGCTCGACCTTGCGGTGACGCAGCCACATCCAGATGACCTGGGCAATCGTCGTGACGATCGCGATGCCGGTAGCGACATAAATGCCGGCGAATTTGAAGGCGACGAAAAACAGGATGACCGGTAACAGGTCGAAGAGAAATTTCATGAAGTCTCGGCTTGGGGGCTTCGGGGTTTCCGTGTTCTCGCTTCCTGGCACGAAGCGCCAGGGAGCAAACCCGCATTATATTTCAAAGGCCCGGCCCAGGAATGGGACAAGAACGGGCCAGTGTCCGAAAGCCGGGACGGCGGCGTCGCGCAAGCACAGGACGCCGCGAGAGACTTACTCGACGAATTCGATGCGCTTCACATCGATGTCATTCGGCTTCATACGATGGGTGTCGACCTCGCCGATGATGCGTATCAGCGTCTTGTCGGTAATCTGACGTCCGGTCGGCAGATACTTGTCGTCGATCTCGACTTCGATCGTGCCGGAGGCGTCCTTGAACGTGTAGTGCTCGTGCCTGAGCTGATTGACGATGTGGCCTTCGATCACGGCTTCCATGTCTTTCGGGGCCTTGAGCGCCTGTTCGACGGTCACGGCGCGGGGCATGACCGAAGGCACGGCGATAGTGCCACCGGCCGTGCCGCCTGCCTGCGGCACATTGATTTGCGCCTGAGCGGGCAAGCTGAGGGCGGCGCCCCCGGCGATCAGCGAGGCGGCGAGGGCAAGAGTGAGACGGCGATCCGATTTCTTGGACATGACAAGGGCTCCCAATAAAAAGTCAGGTGGACGCAAGCCTATAGCCAAAAAACGCAAATTTCGGGCGAACGCCGCTAATTTCACGACATTTCACCGCTAGTCAGCGGCGCATGGCCGCATTTTGGAAGCGGACGCCGAAGCGTCCGCTGGTTGATAGCTTACCCTCAGTCCTGCGTCGATTTGTCGGACTTGCCTTCCTTGTCCTCGAAATTCAGCGACGCCGAGTTGATGCAGTAACGCAGGCCGGTCGGTTGAGGGCCGTCTTCGAAGACGTGCCCGAGGTGCGCGTCGCAATTGTGGCAGCGCACTTCCACACGCACCATGCCATGGCTGTAATCGGTGACTTCGTCGATCCTGGCGCCTTCGACCGGCTTCGAATAGCTCGGCCAGCCGCAGCCGGCATCGAATTTCTCGGTCGACTCGAACAGCGGTTCGCCACAGCAAATGCAGCGGTACGTGCCATCTTTCCAGTGATCCCAGTAACGGCCGGTGAAGGCGCGCTCGGTCGCGGCGTGACGGGTGATCTGATACTCGACGTCATCGAGTTGGGCACGCCATTCGGCGTCGGTCTTTTCCACATTGCTCATGAGAGTCTCCTGAGGGGCGGCGAACCCGGTGGGGCTGCCGCGCGACATATCGGTTCAGCGTGCGTCGAACAGGGCAAAGATGGGGGCGAGGCGGCGATTTGCAATGGACTGCGGCCGCTGCCACCGCGCTTGCCCTATGCGTAGGTCAGGACGAGCAACTGACTTCGAGCTGGCCGGCCCAGTCAGGCGGCAACTCGGCGTAGCGCTCGAATTCCGGCTGTTCGTCGTACGGATGCGAGAGCACCTTGAGCAACGTCTCGACCTCGGAGAAGTCTTTCTCGTTGGCCCGCCGGATGGCGACTTCCGCCAGATGGTTGCGCAGGATGTATTTCGGATTGACGAGTCGCATCGCCACGGCGCGCTTTGCGTCCGTGCTGGCTTCATGACGCAGACGAGCGCGGTAATCCACGGCCCATGCATCGAAACCCAGACGGTCGATGAACATATCGCGCAGCGGCGCATCGGCGTCGGAATTGTCGATCTGGAGCGTGGCAAGTGTGCGGAACAGATGCGTGAAGTCGACCCGGCCCTCGTGCATCAGCTTGAACAGACGATTGATGAGCGTTTCATCGTCGGCATGCGATTCGCGCAGGCCCAGCTTGGCCCGCATGCGCAGATCGATTTCCTCGGCGAAGCGCGTCTTGAAGACGGGCAGTACGGACTGTGCCTGCTCGATGGCGGCTTCCCCCTCACCGAACAACGGCAGCAGCGATTGCGCGAGGCAGAACAGATTCCAGTAGGCCACATTGGGCTGCGCCTGATACGCATAACGACCCTGCGTATCGGAGTGGTTGCAGATGTGGTGGGCGTTGAAGCCGTCGAGAAAACCGAACGGGCCGTAATCGATCGTCAGACCGAGCATCGACATGTTGTCGGTATTCATCACCCCGTGACAGAAACCGACGGCTTGCCAATGTGCGACGAGCTCGGCCGTCGCATCGCACACGGCGCTCAGCAGCGCGAGATAAGGGTTGGCCTCCTCGCGGCAGTGCGGGTAGTGATGATCGATGGTGAAGTCGGCGAGCTGACGCAGCGCTTCGTATTGATCGCCGGCCCAGAAATGCTCGAAGTGGCCAAAGCGGATGAAACTCGGCGACAGGCGCGTCACGACGGCGGCCGTCTCGATGGTTTCGCGTCGCACCGGGGCGTCGGAGCCGATGACGCACAGCGCACGCGTGGTCGGCACGCCAAGGTGGAACATCGCTTCGGAGCCGAGGAATTCACGAATCGACGAACGCAGCACAGCGCGTCCGTCGCCCATCCGCGAATAAGGGGTAAGGCCACCGCCCTTGAGCTGGATTTCCCAGCGTCCGCCGGGGCCATCCGACTCGCCGAGCAGCAGCGCACGACCGTCGCCCAACTGACCTGCCCAGACGCCGAACTGATGGCCGGAATACACGCTGGCAAGCGGGTCACCTCCGGCCAACGGCGCATTGCCCGCGAACGTGGCGAGAAACTCCGGATCCCGCGCCGCCTCAGGCGACCAGCCGAGCAGTCGGGCTGCATCCGCAGAAAACCCCACGAGATACGGCTCGGGCAAGGGTTGCGGTGGCAGACGCGTGTAGAAGGTGGGCCCGAGCGTCGCGAAACGGTTCGTCAAAGATAGCGGTCCGAACGGCTTGAGCGATGCGGATACGGCGGTGGGAACAGGGGCGGGGCGGTCGGTGGCCGGCATTGGGGACGTTCCTGATGGTGAACAAACATTCTACTTGAGGTGTCCGTCGCTTGCTGCCGGGTTGCGTACACTGGCAGCGCGTGACGTGTGCTGCGCCGCACAAGCGATGGGCGTTGACCCGCCGGGCCGGCCCGTCAAGAATGATTCACGTCGACGGGCGCAAGTGCACGCATCGTGCGCTGCCGCTTGTCGGTCCGCAAGACAATGCACCGCCTGTCCATCGGGCGATGCTCACGCGTTCCCGAGGCTTTCGACGTTCCCAGTGTTACCGACCGCCGTTCCAGACGTATCCCCGTAATTCCGGTTATTCCGACTTTTCTGGAGATTCGACGTATGGCAACACCGCTCCTCGGCCAGATGATGGCCGCGCCGCTCCTGATTTCCTCGCTGCTCACCCATGCCGCACGTCACCACGGCGACACCGAGATCGTGTCTCGCCGAGTCGAGGGTGACATACATCGCTATACCTGGCGCGACGCCGAGCAGCGCGCGCGCAAGCTTGCCCAGGCGTTGCGGCGTCTGGGCGTGGGCGACGGCGAGCGCGTGGGTACGCTGGCATGGAACGGATATCGTCACCTCGAACTGTATTACGCCGTATCGGGCATGGGCAGCGTGGTGCATACCGTCAATCCCCGGTTGTTTCCCGAACAGATCGCCTACATCGTCAACCACGCGGAAGATCGTTACGTCGCCTTCGACATCAACTTCCTGCCACTGGTGGAGACCATCGCAGCGCAATGCCCCGGGGTGCAGGGCTGGATCGCGATGACCGATCGCGAACATTTGCCGGCGTCGAACCTGTCGTTGCTCTGCTATGAGGATCTCGTGGCCGCAGAGGACGGGAATTTCGAGTGGCCGTCGATGGACGAGAACACCGCGTCAGGCCTTTGCTACACCTCCGGCACCACGGGCAATCCGAAGGGCGTGCTCTACAGCCATCGCTCGACAGTGTTGCATGCGTTCGGCGCGTCGCTGCCCGACGCCATGTGCATGTCCGCGCGCGACGCCGTGCTGCCCGTCGTGCCGATGTTCCACGTGAACGCCTGGGGGCTGCCGTATTCCAGCGCACTGACCGGCGCGAAGCTCGTCTTCCCCGGAAAAGACCTGGACGGCAAATCGCTCTATGAACTCTTCGAGGCGGAAGGGGTGACGTTTTCGGCCGGTGTGCCGACCGTCTGGCTCGGATTGCTGACCTATGTGAAGTCGATCGGCGGGCGTTTCTCCACGCTGGAGCGCACGGTGATCGGGGGATCGGCGTGCCCGCCCGCCATGCTGCAATCGTTCGAAAAGGATTATGGGGTGCGAGTCATCCACGCGTGGGGCATGAGCGAGATGTCGCCGCTCGGTACGTTGTGCCACCTGCGCAAGCACCATCGTGACCTGCCGGAGTCGGCGCAGCAGCACATCCTCGAGAAACAGGGGACCGCGATCTATGGCGTCGATCTGAAGATCGTCGGCCCGGACGGCGAAGCGTTGCCTTGGGACGGCAAGGCATTCGGCGACCTCTATGCGCGCGGCCCATGGGTGCTGGATCGCTACTTCGGCATGGAAACTTCGCCGTTGGTGGACGGTTGGTTTCCGACCGGTGACGTGGCGACGATCGATCCCGAGGGCTACGTGCAGATCACCGATCGCAGCAAGGACGTCATCAAATCGGGGGGCGAGTGGATCAGTTCCATCGACGTCGAGAACGTCGCCATGGCGCACCCGGACATTCACGAGGCGGCTTGCATCGCCATTCATCATCCGAAGTGGGAGGAGCGGCCGCTGCTGGTCGTCGTGCGCAAGCCGGGCGCGACGCTGACACGGGAGGAGGTGCTGGCGTTCTATCAGGGACGTGTCGTGAAGTGGTGGATTCCGGACGATGTCGTGTTCGTCGACGAGATTCCCCATACCGCCACCGGCAAGATGCTCAAACTCAAGCTGCGGGAGAAGTTCCGCGACTACGCGCCGACACCGTGATGTTTCTGTGATGTCGGGCGGCGTGCTCCGGAATCGGTTCGGAAATCTCCGAGCCGAAGGTCGGACCCCGCCGCAAATGCCCTGTTGACGCCGGTTTTCGAGCGATCCCGAGCGATTTCGGCCGTACGTCCCCTCTATAATGTCAGCCTGAATTTCCCCCGATGCGGCGCTCCGCGCCCTGTCTTTCATTGGCTTTCCGAAGGAGACGCAGTGCATCTTCTGAGTGCCACCGCCGGCCTCGTGCTTGTGAACGGTGTGAGCTACGGCTTGCTGCTGTTCATGCTGTCGAGCGGACTCACGCTCATCTTCAGCATGCTGGGCGTGCTGAATTTTGCGCACGCCAGCTTCTACATGCTTGGGGCCTACTTCGCTTATGCACTGTCGACGGCGATCGGCTTCTGGCCTGCGCTGATCGTGGCGCCCCTGATCGTCGGCGTTGCCGGCGCGCTGTTCGAGCGTGGCGTGTTGCGGCGCTTGCGAGCGCGTGGCGCGCTGGCGGAACTACTGGCCACGTTCGGACTGGCATACCTCGTGGTGGAGCTCGTGCAGCTCGCCTGGGGCCGTGGGCCGGTCGATTACGCGGTGCCTGCGGTCTTCGCGGGGGTGTTGGTTCACATTGCGGGAATTGCCGTGCCGGCCTATCGGCTATTCCTGATGGGGCTCGCGTGCGCGATCGCGTTGCTGGTCTGGGTGGCGTTTCGGGCGACACGCGCCGGGCTGGTGCTGCAAGCCGCACTCTCGCAGCCGGCGATGACGCAGGCGCTCGGGTATGACGTGCCCTCCCTATACACAGCCGTGTTCGCCTGTGGGGCCGCGCTGGCGGCGCTTGCCGGGGCGGCGGGCGGCAACGTGCTGGTGACGGAACCCGGCATGGCGGCTACGGTCGGCAGCGTGGTGTTCGTGGTGGTGGTGGTCGGCGGTCTGGGGTCGTTGGGGGGCGCGTTCGCAGCCTCCGTGCTGATCGGACTGCTGCAAACGTGGGCCGTCACGAGCGATGCCACACTCGATCCCTCGTGGCTGCAAGGCGCGCTCGGCGATGCGCTCGCGCCCGTCCTCCATTTGAGCGTTGCCCAACTGGCACCTGCCGTTCCTTATCTGTTGATGGTTGCGGTGTTGTTATGGCGACCGCGCGGTCTCTTTGGCGTGAGGGAGGGGTGATGGACGACATGATCGTCGGTACGCCGCACGTCCTCGCGGTGTCATGGCGGCGCCGTATTGTGGTGTGGGGCGCCTTTGCCGTCATCCTCGTTGTGGCCCCCTGGTGCTTTCCGTCTGATGCCGCGCTCACGCTGCTGACCCAAATGGGGACGGCGGCCATCCTCGCGCTGTCGTTTAATCTGTTGCTGGGCTCCACGGGCTTGCTGAGCTTTTGCCATGCGACCTACGCCGGGATCGGGGCCTATGCGGGCGTGTGGTGCATGAATCGCATCGGCGCGCAGGGGCTGCCGGTGTCGATGGCGCTCGTGCCGTTCGCGGGTGGTCTGGCCGGCGGTGCGGCGGGTGCGACATTGGGCTACGTCACGACACGTCGCGCTGGCATGACGTTCGCCATGATTACGCTTGGGGTGGCAGAACTCGTCTGGGTGATGGCGGCGATGTTGCCCGAATGGTTCGGTGGCGAGCGCGGCATACCGACCGATCGCACGCTTGGCGCGCCTTGGTTGGGCATGATGTTCGCGACGCAGCGAGAGGTCTATGGCCTCGTCGCGGTGTGGCTGCTCGTCTGTGCCGCGGCGATGTATGGCGTGACGCGAACGCCGCTGGGATTCCTTGCCCGCGCGGTGCGCGATAACGCCGCACGCGTGGCCTTTCTGGGGCAGTCGCCTGCGGCTGTGCGATACCGCATGCAGATCATTGCGGCGGCGTTTGCCGGCGTCGCGGGTTCGTTGGGCGCGCTGAATTTCGAACTGGTGAGTGCGGATACGTTCAGTCTGGAGCGCTCGGGCGTTGTCCTCGTCTTCACGGTGCTCGGCGGGACCGCTTACTTTGCGGGGCCAATGCTGGGGGCGGTTGTCGGCGTGTTCGCGACCGTCGTGCTCGCGACCATCACGCGCGCGTGGCAGCTCTATCTCGGGCTGGGCTTTCTCGCCGTGGTGGTGTTTGCGCCGGGAGGCATCGCCGGACTGTTGGCGGTGCACTGGCGCGCATGGCGCGACGGTTTCGTGCGCACGCTCTGGAAGCCCTACGTGCTGTTGTGCGCCGGTCTGGTGCTCACCGTTGCGGGGCTGGTCGCCATCGTTGAAATGACCTACGGCATTCGTCTTGCCGTCGACGGTTCACCTGTGCCCGGCAATCTGGGCCAGCATCTGGGTTCCGGGGCGTGGGGAGTGGCAACGGTGACATTGATCGTCGGCATCGCCGTCACGGTGTTTGCTGGCCGCGATTTGCGCGGCAAGGCGGCCATTGCCGGTTTCCTCGCGGAGAAACGCCAATGAGCGCGGCATCGTTGGATTACGGTCTGTCTGCACAAGCCCTGAGCGTGCGCGGTGTGCGCAAGTCGTTCGGGCGCACGCAGGTGCTGACCGGCGTCGATCTTACGCTTGCGCCAGGTGAGCGGCTCGCGATCATCGGACCGAACGGTGCGGGAAAAAGTACCTTGTTCGATGTGATCACCGGAAGAACGCGGCCAGACGGTGGGCGCGTGCTGATGCGTGAGCGCGATGTCACCGGGCGTGCACCGCACGTGATCAGTCGGCTGGGGTTGTCTCGCAGTTTTCAGACGTCGCAACTGTTCGGGCAGATGAGCGTCATCGATCATCTGCGTTGCGCGGGACTGTGGCCGAGCGGGCATCGCTATACGTTCTGGCGCCGTATGCGCGGACTAAGCGATGTGACTCGTCGCAGCGAGGCGTGGCTGGTGCGTTTGGGGCTGGAAGCACGCCGCGATGTGCCTGCGGGGGCGTTGAGCTACGCAGAACAACGCGTGCTGGAGATCGGCTTGTGCGCGGCGTCGGCGGGCAGTGTGATGTTGCTCGACGAACCCACTGCGGGCATGAGCCAGTCGGAGTCGGCGCGCATGGTCGAACTGATCGCCGAACTCAGCCGGGGACGTTCGCTGCTCATGATCGAACACGATATGCAGGTCGTCTTTTCGCTTGCCGACAGAATCGCAGTGTTGGCACGCGGTGCCGTGATCGCGTGCGACACGCCGGCGCGCATTCGCACCCATCCCGACGTTCGCATGGCGTATCTCGGCGAATTCGCGGACCGGTTGGACGGTGCGGGTGCAGGAGGCGAGCGCGATGCTTGAACTGATCGACGTCAGAGCGGGCTACGATGGCAGCCGTGTCTTGCATGGCGTGACGATGCGGGTTGCGCCGGGCGAGATCGTCGCCGTGCTCGGCCGTAACGGCGCGGGCCGATCCACGCTCGCGCGCGCCATCATGGGGCAATTACCTCGCGAGGGTGAGATTCGGTGGCGCGGGCAATCGCTGGTCTCGTTGGCATCTCATCAGATCGCCAGGCTGGGCGTGGGCTACGTGCCCGAGACGCGCGATGTCTTCGGCCCACTGACCGTGCTTCAAAACCTTCAGCTAGGGTTGGGGGTGGCGAGGGCGAAGCGCCCCTCGGCTGAACCAGAGCGGGGTATGACGCTTGCGCAGGCCTTCGAGCGCTTCGAAGAACTGGCGCCGCGTCGCGATGCACCGGCCGCATCGCTATCGGGGGGCGAACAGCAATTGCTTTCCCTGTGTCGGGCGATGATGGCGGGTCCGGACCTGCTGATCGTCGACGAACCGACTGAGGGACTGGCGCCACGCGTGGTGGCGAGAATCGGCCGCATTCTTACGGATCTGCGTGCGACCGGGGTCGCCATTCTGCTCGTCGAGCAAAAGCTCTCACTGGCGCTTAGCTGTGCGCAGCGGGTCGCTGTCATGGGGCGTGGGGCGCTGGTGTTCGAAGGCACGCCGGACGCGCTGGCAGCCGCGCCCGAGATCCGCCGTGAATGGCTCGAGGTGTAGCGCTGCGCTAGAATCGAACGATCGTCTTGCCGCCGCTTCATTTCGCGCGGCGCCCCCGATGACGTCAACAATATAAGGAAAGAGACAAGGATGAGCACGGCTTATGAAGTTCGTGACGGCGTGGCCGTCATCACACTGGAGAATCCCCCGGTCAATGGCTTGGGGCACGCCACGCGCGCAGGTATTGCTCAAGGGTTGACGCAGGCGCAGGCGGATTCGCAAGTCCGTGCCGTGGTGCTGATCGGTGGGGGCAAGGCATTCTCCGGCGGAGCCGACATCCGTGAATTCAATACGCCGAAGGCAACGCAAAGCCCGTTGCTTGTTGACGTGATCAACGCGCTCGACGCCTGCACCAAGCCTGTCGTGGCAGCGGTGCATGCCGTCGCCATGGGCGGTGGACTGGAACTGGCACTGGCCTGTCACTACCGGGTGGGATTGCCCGGCGCCCAGATCGCGTTGCCCGAAGTGAAGCTGGGCCTGTTGCCCGGCGCCGGCGGCACACAACGCCTGCCGCGCGCGATCGGTGTCGTGCGGGCGCTCGACATGGTGGTGTCAGGGCGCGTCGTGAAGTCCGAAACGCTGGTCGGCACGCTGTTCGCCAAGATGTTCGAAGGCAGCCACGACGATCTGTTGAACGGCGCCATCGCCTTTGCCAGCGAAGTCGCGGCGAAGGGCGAGGCATTGCCGCGATTGCGCGACGTTGCCATTGGTGACGCCGACGGCTCCGCGCAATTGGCTATCGACGCAGCACGCGAGAAAGTTCAGCGCGAACAGCCGCATTTTCCCGCGCCGCACAAGTGCGTGGCGGCCGTCGAAGCCGCGCTGCAACGTCCGTTCGACGAGGGCGTGAAATTCGAACGCGAGTGCTTCGTGGCGTTGGTCAGCTCGCCGGAATCGAAGGCCCTGCGTCACGCGTTTCTGGGTGAGCGTGCCGCCGCCAAGATCGCCGATGTACCGGACGATACGCCGGTGCGCAATATTGAGCGCGTGGCGGTGATCGGGGCCGGAACGATGGGCAGCGGAATTGCCATGACGTTTGCCAATGCCGGTATCCCCGTCACGCTGATCGACACGACCGAAGCGGCCCTCACACGCGGTGTCGAGGCCATGCGTGGCAATTACGGTCGCGCTGTTACCCGGGGCAAGTTGTCGGCTGAGGATGCCGAAAAACGTCTCGCGCGCATTCATGGCAGCACGGATTTCGAAGCGGCAGCGGAAGCCGACCTCATCGTCGAAGCGGTGTTTGAAGACATGAGCGTCAAGCAGGTCGTGTTCCGTGAACTGGACAAGGTGGCCAAGGACGGCGCCATTCTGGCGTCGAATACGTCGACACTGAATCTCGATGCACTGGCCGAAACGACGTCGCGCGCGCAGGATGTCATCGGCATGCACTTCTTCAGCCCGGCAAACGTGATGCGTCTGCTGGAAGTCGTGCGCGGCGCGCATACCGGCAAGGACGTGCTGGCAACGGTGATGAAGCTCGCGAAACGCATCGGCAAGCTCGCCGTGGTGGCGCGTGTGTGCGACGGTTTCATCGGCAACCGCATGCTCGAACCGTACTTCAAGCAGTCGCAATGGATGGTGGAGCAGGGGGCGACGCCAGCGCAAGTGGATGCCGCTATCGAGCGTTTCGGTTTCGCGATGGGTCCGTTCCGCACCAGCGACCTGGCGGGCAACGATGTCAGTTGGGCGATTCGCAAGCGCCGTCATGCGGAACACCCCGGCATTGTGTATCCCAAGATTGCTGACGTGCTGTGCGAGGCGGGGCGTTTCGGACAGAAGACGCATGCCGGCTGGTACGACTATGCCGAGGGTGACCGCACGCCGAGGGAGTCGGCCAAGGTCGCCCAGATGATCGACGAGTACCGGAAAGGGAACGGCATCGTGCCGCAGGTGTTTTCCGACGAAGAAATCGTCGACCGACTGGTTTATGCACTGGTCAACGAAGGCGCCAGGGTGCTCGCCGATGGGACTGCTGCTCGCGCGTCGGACATCGACATGGTGTATCTGAACGGCTATGGCTTCCCGCTGTGGCGCGGCGGCCCGATGCTCTATGCGGATATGGTCGGTCTCGAAAAGGTGCTGGCGCGCGTGCAGGCGTTCGAGAAAGAAGCCCATGGCGAAGATTGGACGCCGGCGGCCCGACTTGTCGAACTGGCGCAGGCCGGCAAGCGCTTTAACGGCTGATGTGACACGCCACATGGCCGGGACGATGAAGGAAGAGGGAAGGACATGAAACCGATGGATGACGTGCTGCTCGTGATCGACGTGCAGAACGACTTTATGCCCGGTGGCGCGCTTGCCGTACCACACGGCGACGAAGTGGTGCCGGCGATCAATGCGTTAGCGAGCCAGTTCGCTCATGTGGTAGTGACGCAGGACTGGCATCCGGCGGCTCACGTGTCATTCGCTGGCAATCATCCGGGACGTCAGCCATTTGAGACCGTTGCGCTGCCCTATGGCGAGCAGGTGTTGTGGCCGGCGCATTGTGTCCAGGATACCCACGGTGCGGCACTGCACGCGGGTTTGCACATCCCACACGCACAGGCGGTCGTGCGCAAGGGCTATCAGGTCGGCGTCGACAGTTATTCGGCGTTTCTCGAGGCTGACCGCAAGACGCCGACGGGACTCGCCGGCTATCTTCGCGACAAGGGCGTGCGGCGTGTGCACTGCGTGGGTCTTGCGACGGATTTCTGCGTCGCGTGGAGTGCGCTCGATGCGAAAGCGGCGGGTTTCGACGCGAGTGTCATCGAACACGCTTGCCGTGCCATCGACCTTGACGGCTCGCTGGCGAAGGCATGGGCGTCGCTAGCGGCGGCAGGTGTCTCGCGTGTTTAGTGTGTGATGCGTGCGTGACAGGTCGCGTGATTTATTGCGCGAATCTTTACGCGAGTCAGTCGATGGCATCCCGGATTCAAGTCGTCGATTCAATTACCGATGGAAAAGGGCGCAGCGCATTGGGCGGTGTGCCGACAGTTAAAGATATGACGATGGACACGTTTTACCGTTTTGGCCCAGGTGGCCGGAGTTCCCGATGAGTACGCTCTCCATTCGCTCGGGATTTACCGATCATCTGGGTATCGAGTTGCTGCGTGCAGAAGACGGCGAGTCGACATTGCGGCTGGCACTCTCGGCCAGGCATCTCAATAGCTGGGAGGTCATGCACGGTGGCGTCACGATGGCGCTGCTCGACATGGCAATGAGTACGGCCAGCCGTAGCGTTGCCCCTGAAGGCACCGGCGTGGTCACGATCGAGATGAAGACGAGTTTCATGCAACCCGGGTCGGGCGAGATGCAGGCGTTCGGACGCCTGCTGCACCGTTCGACGACGATGGCTTATTGCGAGGGCGAGGTGCGCGACGCCAACGGCAAGCTCGTCGCCAAGGCGATGGGGACGTTCAAGTATCTGCGTCGTCTTGCCGTCGGACGCGAAGTGCGCGAGCAACGACGTCCCGGTGAGCCGAGCGGGGACTGAGGTCCCGGCGTCCCGCAAACGCGATTCCTACGGAGGAAGCTTTATGACGATCAATCGCCAGATTTTGCTGGTCTCTCGCCCGAAAGGCGAGGCGACGCTCGACAACTTCCATCTGGCTGCCCCCGAGCTGCCGGAGCTTGGCGAGGGGCAGGTGCTGGTTCGGAATTTCTACTTGTCGCTCGACCCCTACATGCGCGGGCGCATGAACGATACGAAGTCGTATGCACCGCCCCAGCCGCTGGACACGGTGATGATCGGCGCCACCGTCGGTGAGGTGATCGAGTCGCGTCACCCCGACTGGCAGCCGGGCGACGCCGTGACGGCGATGTTCGGCTGGCAGGAGTACGGAATTTCGGATGGCAGCAACCTGCGCCGTCTTCACGATGCGCGCGTGCCCATGAGCGCGTATCTTGGCGCGGCGGGCATGCCGGGCGTCACGGCGTGGTACGGCCTGAACCGGATCATCGGCCCCAAGGCGGGAGCGACGATTGCGGTCAGTGCTGCGTCGGGGGCCGTGGGCAGTGTGGTCGGCCAACTCGCAAAGCGTGCCGGCTGCCGTGTCGTGGGTATCGCTGGCGGCGAACAGAAATGCACGTACGTCGTCGAGACGCTGGGCTTCGATGCGTGTGTCGACTACAAGGCGGGCAACGTGTATGAGGCGTTGCGCAGTGCGGCGCCGGATGGCATCGACGGTTACTTCGAGAATGTGGGCGGCGAAGTGTTCGATGCGGTGATGCGCAACCTGAACGCTCATTCCCGTGTGGCGCTATGCGGCATGATCGCGGGCTATAACGGCGAACCGATTCCGTTGAAATACCCGTCGCTCTTCCTCACCCAGCGGGTGAAGCTCGAAGGGTTCATCGTGACCGAGCATATGGACGTCTGGCCGCAAGCGCTGAAGGAGCTGACCGATGCCATCGCAGCCGGCGAGTTGCGCTATCGCGAGACGATGACTCAGGGCATCGAAAGTGCGCCGTCCGCATTCCTCGGCCTGCTCAAGGGAGAGAACTTCGGCAAGCAGGTCGTGCGGTTGGTGTAGGTACGGCGATTGTCGTAGTCGTGCTGGTGGACGTCCCGGATCGCCGGGACGTGCCATCCGGCAGCGGTGAGGTTGCGATAGGGCTGCGTCAGCGTGCGCCGTCAGATCGTCGGATGGCCGATAGCGAAGCGGAAGTGGCGCAGATCGCGCAATTCGTGCGAAGGCTGCTCCGGCGATACGGTCGATTCCGTCACGTCGATCATGCCGTCGCGGTGATAGCGCAGCAGCGTGGTGCAACGCGTCCCATAGGCAGGAGATGCAATGAAGGCTGCGGAGAGCCGCTTCTCCCACTCGCGTGCGACGCCGGTTTCCGGCAGCGCTTCGTCAGCGGCTTCGGACGCATCGCGCATGACCTCAAGAAGCGTCAGATCATCAGCCGCGTTCTCAATCGCCTGACGGAGCGCATCCCGACGGCTAACGAGCTTGGGCCAGGGCGTATCCAGCAGTGCATTCGACAGCCCGTGCAAGCCCGGTGTGATCGGATGCGCAACCGGGGCCGATGTCGCGCCATCGTTACCGCTCACATCCCGATTCCCTAGCCAGTACAGCTTGCCCGCGGGCAAATCGCCAGCAAGGAGATTGAAGCCGGCGTATTCGTGCGCATGCTTCTCGATGCGCAGCAAATCGTCGTCGAACGAGGTGGCGTCGAGCATCGCCGATACCAGCAGGCCGCGCGAGGGCGTATCTTTCGGCGTCATCGGCGCACGGCCGTCGCGAAAGTTGGTGAGCGCTGCGAAGCGTCCGGCGCGATTGACGCCCATCCACGTTCCGCCACCTCGTAAATCGCGTCCCGCCAGCACGTCGGGGCGATCCGACCACCAGTGCATGGGTTCGGCGGGGCGCTCGAAGAATTCGTCGCGATTGGCGAGAAGGACCAGCGGCGTGGCAGCGTCAGGCTGCCAGGAGAAGACGATCAGGCACATGGGGGAGGGGGCGTCGGCATGTCGACGAAACACTCGACGTGCCGCTCGCCTTCGAGATATGCCGCGAGTCCGCACGCCATCACCATTTGCGGCAACGCCGCGATAAAGGCGGCGTCGACGTTGTCGTAGCGCTCCATCCAGGTCGACACGTGTTGGGCGGCGTCGTTCGGCGAGGCATCGGCACGCGATTGTAGTCGTCCGCTCACGCCGAACTGCGTGGCCGTCAGCGCGAAGAGTCGCGCGACGGCCTGCCGGGCGGCGTCAGCGTGCGTGGTCGATACGCGGTAGTAGACGTAGCAGTCCATCGAGTCCATCGGCAGTCGCGGGCGCGGCTGAATCAGGACGCTGCCGCCGACGACGCGGGCATCTCCGTCGGATCGATGATCTCGTAAGGCAACTCGGCAAACGCGAGCGCCGGGCCATCAGCCGCGCCGAGGCGCACGTCGTCGGCTTCGCGCGCGGTGAGCTTCAACTCGACGAGCACGTCGTAGCCACCGTTCGGCGCGGGCGCTGCCTGCACGACCATGCCGCACGGCTGGTCCGGATCGCTCGATTCGACAAGTTCCTGGCCGGGTGATGGTTGGATGGGTTGACTGGCTTGCGTGCCATCGACATGTGCCAGATGCAACCGGCGTTTGATCGTGCCGCGATACTGGCTGCGGGCGACGACTTCCTGCCCCGGATAGCAGCCCTTGCGGAAGTTCACGCCACCCACGACTTCCCAGTTGATCATCTGCGGCACGAACTGTTCTTGCGTCGCGGTCGTGACGCGCGCCACGCCGCTATGCACGTCGAGCCACGCGGCGAGCGTCGGATCGACGGCAACCACGCCATCGGCTTGCACCAGCGAATGCCAGGCGTCCAGCGCTTGTGCGACCGGCACGCTCCAGAGGAAGCGCGAGAGCGAACGCGCGGTACCGGCTTCTGGCAGACGGATCAGGCTGGTGGCGTTGGCGGGTGCATCGCCCATCGTGGCATGCACGGCGGCCAGCCCGGCAGCGGGCAGCGCGGGGAAGGTCCGGGTGAGCACGGCTTCCGCGGCCGGGCCGCCGACTTGCAGCAACACGTGCGTGGCGGTGCCGTCGGTCAGTTTGGCCTTCGCGCGAAGTACGAACATCGACAGGCGCTTCTGCACGGCAGCCTGCACAGCGGCATCGCCCGCGAGATAGATCGTCGCGTCGGGCGACGTGTCGCGCCACATCAGGAAGGTGGCAAGCAGGCGGCCCTTGGCGGAGCAATAGCCCGCCAGACGGGCTTGAACGGGTGAGAGTCGCTCGACATCGTTGGTCAACTGACCATGCAGGAACGACGCCGCATCGGCGCCGTTCACGGCGATCAGGCCGGTATCGCTCGCCAGCGCTACGAAGCTGCCCGAGCGCAGGGCGTCGAACTGTCTGGCGCGCTCGGCGGGCGAGATATCGGAAGGAGAAGCGGCTGCCGCTTGCGGCAGAAGGTCACGCCATTGGGAGGTCATAAACGAAAGTGCCTGTCAATCTGTGAGGGTTCGGCAAGTCAAAGTATTATATTGGGTCTTCCGCCAGGACGTGCGAGCCCGGTTCGACGTGCAAAATGCGCCTCTCGAACCTGTCGTCGTCACATTCGTCCGGCCGACGAGTCCCCCGAACCCGCTGCCGCCCTCAGGCGACTTATCCTGCAATTCATGTCTTTCATCAAACGCCTGTTTGTTCTGTTGATTGTCGTCGCATTGGCGGCGGGCGGCGCTTTTTACTATTGGGCACAGGCACCGCTGCAATTGGGCAAGCCGACGCTCGACGTCACAATCAAACCCTACAGTTCGGTGCGCAGTGTGGCCACGCAGTTGCGCACCGGCGGTGTGCCCGTGCATCCGCTGCTGTTCAACCTGCTCGCTCGCGTGATGGACGTCGGGACCCGACTCAAGTCGGGCAACTACGAGTTCGCGACTGGCATCACCCCCATGGAAGTGATGGACAAGCTCGCGCGTGGCGACGTCAACCAGTACGTGGTGACCATCATCGAGGGCTGGACCTTCAAGAAGATGCGCGCCGAGATCGATACGAATCCGGCGCTGCGTCATGACACGGCCGGGCTGCCCGACGCCGATCTGATGCAACTCGTGGGCGCAGATCGCGCCGAGGCCGAGGGCATGTTCTTCCCCGATACCTACCTTTTTCCGAAAGGTACGAGCGATATCGATATCTATAAGCGTGCCTATCGCCTGATGCAGAAGCGTCTGGACGAAGCCTGGGCGGCGCGCGCACCGGGATTGCCGTACACCACGCCGTATGAGGCGCTTATCATGGCGTCTCTCGTCGAGAAGGAGACGGGGCAGGCCGTGGAGCGAGGGCAGGTTGCGGCGGTGTTCGTCAATCGGCTGCGCAAGCGCATGCTGTTGCAGACGGACCCGACGGTGATCTACGGGATGGGCGATCTGTACACAGGGCGTCTGCGCAAGCGTGACTTGCAGACAGATACACCCTACAACACGTACACGCGGGCGGGGTTGCCGCCAACGCCGATTGCGCTGCCCGGTGTGGCGTCGCTCGCCGCGGCGCTCAATCCCGCGCCGACCGATGCCCTCTATTTCGTGGCGCGTGGCGATGGCACCAGCCATTTCTCGACCAATCTTCAGGAGCACAATCGCGCCGTGGACAAATATCAGCGAGGTGAACAATGACGCATTCCCCCGACGCGCCAACCGTGGTGCCGGGCAAGTTCGTGACGTTCGAGGGTATCGACGGTGCGGGCAAGAGCACGCACGTCAACGCCTTCGTCGATGCACTGCGTCAGGGACTGGCTGCCGTCGGGCGTGACGTCGTCGCCACGCGCGAGCCGGGCGGCACGCCGCTGGGCGAAGCGTTGCGCAAGCTTGTGCTCGACGAGCCGATGGATCTCGAAACCGAAGCGCTGCTGATGTTCGCCGGTCGCCGGGAGCATCTGGTCAAGGTCATCGAGCCGGCGCTGGCGCGCGGTGACTGGGTCGTCTCCGACCGCTTCACCGATGCGACGTTCGCCTATCAGGGCGGCGGGCGTGGCCTGTCCCGCGAGAAACTGTCGATTCTCGAGCGCTGGGTGCAGGGCTCGCGTCAGCCCGACCTGACGATTCTGTTCGATCTCGACCCGGCGATTGCCGCCGCACGACTCGCCGGCGCTCGCGCACCCGACAAGTTCGAGCGCGAATCGGCCGCGTTTTTCACGCGGGTTCGCGAGGAATATCTGCGCCGCGCCGAGGCGTCGGGCGGCCGCATGGTGCTGATCGACGCCGCGCAAAGCATCAACGCGATTGCGGGGCAACTCGCCGACTTGTTCGCCCGGTTGGGCGTGCCGGGTCATTAAGGGGCCGGCGTCGGCGTCGGCGTCGGCGTGAATAGGCCGAGCGTTCAAAGCAGCAAGGTAGCCGGGGGACGAATCGCCCGAGGCGCGATAACACGCGCATAATCCGGTTACGGCGTCGGTCGGACGGTATCTCCGGTGAGCATCGAGATTTCACGCGCCTGACCTGACGTAACGAATTGTCTGTCATTACTGGAATATCCGGCCAAGGAGCCCAAATGCTGTATCCGTGGCAGTCACAGGACTGGACACGCCTCAACGACCTGCGCGCTCAGATGCCGCACGCGCTGCTGCTGCAAGCCGTGCCGGGCATCGGCGAAGTCGCGCTCGCCCGGACGTTCGCACAGGGTCTGCTGTGCGAAGCGCCGCGCGCCGATCATTTTCCCTGCGGCACCTGCGGTGCATGTCAGTGGTTCGCCAGTGGCAACCACCCGGACTTCCGCGTGATCTGCCCGGAAGCGCTGGCCGAGACGTTACCCGGCGCCGAAGCGCGCGCAGAGGCCGATGGTGAAAAGAAGACGAAGACCCCGAGCAAGGAAATCAAGATCGAGCAGGTGCGCGAGGTGATCGACTTCGCAAGCCTCGGTTCGCACCGTCAGGGGCGTCGCGTCGTGCTGCTGTATCCGGCCGAATCGCTCAACGTGCACGCGGCGAACGCGTTGCTCAAGACGCTTGAAGAACCGCCGGCAGGCGTCGTCTTCCTGCTGGTGACGACACAGCCGGACCGGTTGCTGCCGACGATTCTGTCGCGCTGTCGCCGTCTGGTGCTTACGCGTCCCGACGAGGCGCAGGCGACGCAGTGGCTCATGGGCGAAGCCGGTCTCGATGCCGCGACCGCCGCCGCAGTGCTCGCCGAAGCGGGGGGCGCACCGCTTGCGGCGCGCTCGCTCGCCGAGCCGGAGGAGCGGGGCTGGCGCGACTGGTTGCTGGGGCAATTGGCGCAAGGCGGCGCGGTCGACGCGTTTGCCTGTGCCGAACAACTGCACAAAGGCAGCCTGCCGGGCATTCTCGAAACGCTGCAACGCTGGTGCTTCGACGTGCTGGCCGAGCGCATGGCCGGCACGGTCCGGTTTTTCCCGGGACAGTCGCAGGCGCTGCGCCGTTGCGGCGATGCGACCGACGACGTGCGGCTGCTCGGTTTCCTGCGCGAGCTCGCACAACAGCGTCAGGTGCAGAACCATCCGCTCAACACGCGGGTTCTGCTCGAAGCGCTATTCCTGCAATACAAACAGTTGTTCGGTGGTCAGGCATCGCTTTGATGCAGGACACCGGCAACCGATCGCCCATCATGTTCATCGATTCGCACTGTCATATCAATTTCCCGGAACTGGCCGAGCAGATGCCGGACCTGCTCGCGCGCATGCGCGAGAACAAGGTCAGCCATGCGCTGTGTGTCTCCGTCGATCTGCCCACGCTGCCGCAAGTGCTGGAGATTGCCGCGCAGCACGAGAATGTCTACGCGTCCGTGGGCGTGCATCCCGACTATGAGGACACTCCTGAGCCCAGCGTCGACGATCTCGTTCGTCTTGCTGCGACGCCCAAGGTCGTTGCCATCGGTGAGACCGGACTCGATTACTACCGGCTCGAAGGTCGCAGCATCGAGGACATGGAGTGGCAGCGCGAGCGCTTTCGCACGCACATTCGCGCCGCCCGCGTCACGGGAAAGCCGCTGATCATTCACACGCGTTCGGCGGCAGACGACACGCTGCGTCTCATGCGTGAAGAGGAAGCTGGCGAACCGGCCGGTGTGATGCACTGCTTCACGGAAAGCTGGGACGTGGCCAAAGGCGCGCTCGACCAGAACTTCTACATCTCGTTTTCGGGCATCGTGACGTTCAAGAGCGCACGCGACTTGCAGGACGTGGCGCGGCGCGTACCGCTTGAACGTATGTTGATCGAGACGGATTCACCTTACCTCGCGCCAGTGCCGTATCGCGGCAAGCTCAATCAGCCGGGGTATGTGCGTCACGTGGCGGAATTCATCGCCGACCTGCGCGGCGAGCCGTTGCACAAGATTGCCGACGCGACGACGGAGAATTTCTTCCGCCTGTTCGCGACCGCGAAGCATTGAACTTGTCTCGGCGACAGCATTCGAATCGACGCCTGTGATCCACTGCGTCGCTCGCCGCTTCGTTCCGTGTTTCGCCCAACATGTTTCGCCGAGTTTCCGGACTACCGACAGGAGCCCCCGATGCGTAAATTTTTGATGTTCCGAGTGTTCACGTTGTTGAGCGTGCTGTGGTTGACGGCATGTGCCACGGCGGCGACGTCCAACACGGCGCTGGTGAAGGCCGTTGTATTCGACGATACGAAGGCCGTCGCACAGGCACTCAAGTCCGGTGTCGATCCGAATGCGCGGGACGAGAAGGGCGACCCGTTGCTCGTCATTGCGATGCGCGAAAAGTCGGTGGGTGTGGCGAAACTGCTTATCGAAGACAAGCGCACGGACCTGGAAGCGACCAATCGTGCTGGCGAGAACGCGATGATGCTCGCGTCCTTGCAAGGTCTCACCCCGATGGTGAAGCTGTTGATCGACAAGGATGCCGAGGTCAACAAGAAGGGTTGGACGCCGCTGCATTACGCTGCGACCAATGGTCATGACGACATCGTGCAAATGCTGCTCGACGCCTCGGCCTATGTCGATGCCGAGTCGCCCAATGGCACCACGCCGCTGATGATGGCCGCACGCGGCGGTCACATCACCACGTGCAAGGTGTTGCTCGATGGCGGCGCGGACGTCCGTCTGAAGAACCAGCTCAAGATGACGGCGGTCGATTTCGCCAAGCAGGCGAACCAGAAGGAAATTGCCGACGGCCTGAGCAAGCGCCTCGCGCAATTGCCCCCGTTGCCCGCCCCCGCAAACTAACGGCAATCTGATGTCTCGCCGCCGCGACGCCTCCGGTTACGGGGTGTCGCGCGGCGCGCCGTGACGGCCGTCTCCGGCGAGAAATGCCCGGGCGCCGGCAATACCCTCCGAGAACACCACCGCATGCCCGGCAGCGCCTTCTTGCTGCAACGCGGCCTCCAGCGACAGATCCCATTGTGCATAGGCCGCCCGGCGGTCGGCACGTAGCGCGCCTTGCGGCAGTTCCGCGAGTTGCTGGGCGAGCGCGAGGGCGCCCTGACGCGCCATCCCCTCCGGTACCAGCCGGTTCACCAGCCCGATTTCGTAGGCTTCCTGCGCGCCGACAGCCCGTCCCGTCAGAATCATGTCGAGTGCTCGGCTCATTCCTATCAGGCGAGGCAGACGGACGGTGCCGCCGTCGATGAGCGGCACGCCGAAACGACGGCAGAAGACGCCGAACGTTGCGGAGTCGTCCGCGACACGCAGGTCGCACCAGAGGGCGAGTTCCAGTCCACCGGCGACCGCGTGACCGCTGACGGCGGCGATGACGGGCTTGTCCAGGTGACGCCGGGTCAGCCCCATCGGGCCGTCGCCGCTGCCGTCCGGGGTGACCTCGTTGCGACGTTCCGGATCGTCGAAGGCAGAGAGGTCCGCGCCCGAGCAGAACGAGGCGCCGTTACCGCACAGCACGGCGACGCAGGCGCTTTCGTCCTGTTCGAAGGCGAGTAGGGCGTCGCGCAACGCGGCCGCCATTTCCCGGTCGACCGCGTTGCGTCGCGCGGGTCGTGCCAGCGTGATGAGGGTGACCGGCCCGTGGGTCTCGACTTCGACGCACGGGGCGGTTGCGGAAGTGGAAGAAAAACGTCGGCTCATGGCAGTCTCCCGAGGGCTTCTGCCGCCGCCTTTCTGCCCCTGGGGCGATAAAAAACCAACAAGGGTCCGCCACGGGACAGGCCGGCGTCAGACGATTACGTCGTCGGCCGGGCCGTCAGGCGGCGGCGGGTTGGGCGCAACGCAGTAGCGCCGGCGTCGCGACTGCCGGCGCGCGCAGATCGGTAATGAATCGGTCGCGCCACGTCGATAGATCGTGCTTGCGCAATGCCATCATCATGCTCTCGTGGCGCGACTGGCGCTCGGACAGCGACATGTTCAGTGCAGAGCGTAACGCTTCCGCCATTCCGTCGATGTCATAAGGATTAACGATCAGCGCGCCGTCCAGCTCCTGTGCGGCCCCTGCGAAACAGGAGAGCACCAGCACACCGGGGTCGGCCGGATCCTGCGACGCGACATATTCCTTCGCGACAAGGTTCATGCCGTCGCGCAGCGGTGTGACGTACCCCACTTGCGAGGCGCGGAAGAACGACATCAGCACTTCGTGATCGTAGCGCTTGTTGATGTAGCGCAGCGGCGTCCACGCGAGATCGGAGAAGCGTCCGTTGATGTGCCCGGCCTCGGTCTCCAACTGGCGTCGGATCTCGCCGTAACCGGCGACATCCGACCGGCTCGGCGGCGCGACCTGCACGAAACTGACCGTGCCTTGCTGGTTCGGCCAGAGTTCCAGCAGTCGCTCGAACGCACGAAAACGCTCAAGCATCCCCTTCGAATAGTCGAGACGATCCACGCTCATGATCAGTTTGCGTTCCTGCAAACCCTGCTTGAGATCGAGGATGTGCTTGACGGTCGCGCGGGCGGTGGCCTGCTTCTGAATTTCGTCCGGATAGACGCCGATGGGGTAGACGCCCGTGCGCAGGGTGCGTTCGTAGGCGGTGATCGAGCCGTCGGCGTTCATCTTCGCGCCGGCGTGTCGCAGCAGGTAGTCGGTGAAGGCCGTTCGGTCGGTTTCGGTCTGGAAGCCGACGAGATCGTATTCGCACATGGCCCGTACGAGGGCTTCGTGCGGTGGCACCGTCATGAGCACCTGCGGTGACGGGAACGGGATGTGAAGAAAGAAGCCGAGTCGCTGCTGCACGCCGATCTGACGGCACGCCTGTGCGAACGGCAGCAGATGATAGTCGTGTACCCAGATGAGGTCGTCGCGTTCGAGCAGCGGCGCGAGCAGGGCGGCAAAGCGGGCGTTGACGTGACGATACCCGTTGTAGTCGTCGCGCTGGTAACGCGTGAGGTCGTCGCGATAGTGAAAGGTCGGCCACAGGGTCGCGTTGGAGAAGCCGCGATAGTACGTGTTGTAGTCGCGGCGCGTGAGTGGGACGGTGGCGAAGGTCACGTTGTTGCGGTGCGTGATCTCCGGCGCGCTGGCCGGTGCCGCATCGATCTCGCCGTTCCAGCCGAACCACATGCCTCCGGTGTCCTTGAGCGCGTCGAACACGCCGATGGCCAGACCGCCGGCCGTCGGTTTGCCCTCCGTCATGGGGGCAACTCGGTTCGACACGATGACTAAGCGACTCATACGTCTGTCTCCTGTGAGGATTGGGGTGGGGACGGTGGTGCGGGCGAGGACGGCCGATGCAGCGTCAGCAGCCAGGCGGTAAGTGCCTCCGGCGTTGGCAGACGATGATGGGCGCATGTCTCCCCGTCCCCGATCTTGATCGTGATGCCGCCCAGGGCATTCACGTCGGCGAATCCGGCCTCGTCCGTGAGGTCGTCGCCGGCAAAGAGCGGCGTGCGTCCGGCGAACGGGGCTTCCTGCAAAAGCGTCGTGATGGCGCGCCCTTTGCTGACATGGCGTGGACGCAGTTCGAAGACCAGTTTTCCCGGTTGGAGCGAGAAGTCCTCGGCGTGCAGCTCGGCCAGTGCGCGCATGGTGTCGCGCGCGACGCCCGCCAGTTCCGGCGCACCGCGATAGTGCAGTGCCAGCGCGCTGCCCTTGTTCTCGAGCAGCAGGCCCGGGTGTTGTGCGACGAGGGCGTGCAGCGGCGCGGCCATCGCGGCGATGCGCTCGGTGTCGGCGGCATGGCCCTCGGCGCGAAGCAACAGGCCGTGCGCGTGGCGGAGCTCGGCGCCGTGCAGTCCTGCGGTGGGCAGGCGCAGTGGGGCGAGCAGGCCGTCGATATCGTCGATGGCCCTCCCCGAGACCACGGCGACGGCGCCATGCGTGCGCTCGAACAGACTGGCGAGGACGCGCGCGGTGTCGCGCGGCAGCTTGACGGCGTCGGGGCGTGGCGCGAGCGGCGCCAGCGTACCGTCCAGATCGAAAAAGAATGCCACCTTGGTAATGTCGACGACGCAGGTGTCGGCAGGCGTCGTGGTGACCGATGATGCCGATGGCGTCATCGTTGGCAAGGCAGGAGGGGAAGACGCTAGGGGTTGCATGGCACTCCGTCGCTGTCGTGCCGCAGGTCGACAGGTCGTTCCAGGTCCAGAAAATGGGCTAGGGAGTGGGCAGACGAGGCGTGGCGTGCGGCGGTTTGATGGGCGGGAGCGCGGACATCCGCGCAGATGAACCCATCCTAACCGTTCAAAAAGCGACAGGGCGTCGTCTTAGGTATGAAATTCCTGTCAGACGAGTCTGACAAGCCGTAGAAAGGTAAGTCACTATTGAATATGAGAATCGTTTGCAATAACATTCGCTAATTGCCGCATAGTGGTCCATCGGGGACGTGTGGCACGGCACACCTGCCACGCACGCGCCATCTCCGGCGTACGGACGTGCGTCGGACGACAACAATGATGAAAAGACTGTGGTTTCAGTTGCACTGGTTCTTCGGCATTACCGCCGGGCTGGTGCTGGCAGTGGTCGGCCTGACCGGCGCGCTGCTGTCGTATTACGAAGAACTCACCCGCGCGTTCAGCCCGGGTGTCATGACGGTGGCCGTGCCCGACGCAGGCACTTCGAGTCGTCTTCCCATTCCTGAGCTGGTTGCACGCGTGCACGACGCGGTGCCGGATCGCCGCATTCTGCTCATCACGGTGATGCGAGCGCCCGAAGATGCCGTCGGCGTGCGCCTGTCGATCGGTGACGGCACGCGCGGCGAGACGTACTTCGTCGATCCCTACACCGGCCAGATGCTCGGCCGTTCGCAGGCGGACGTCGTGTTCCGTTTCATCATGGACATTCACCGCTTCCTGACGGTGGATGGCATCGGCAAACAGATCACTGGCGCGGCCACGCTGCTGCTGTTCCTGCTGGCGCTGAGCGGTTTGTACCTGCGCTGGCCGCGTCGCATCGGCAACTGGCGCGCGTGGTTTCACATCGATTTCAAGAAGCGCGGCCGCCCGTTCCTCTGGAATCTGCACGCGGTCATCGGCACCGTGGTGCTCGTGCCTTATCTGCTGAGCGCGACGACGGGGCTTTACTGGTCGTACGACTGGTGGCGCGGCATGCTGTTCTCGATGGCGGGCGTTGCCCAGCCGGTGCGTAACCGCGCCCCCGAAAAGCCGAAGATGGCCAAGAAGGGCGAGGCGAAAAAGGCGCTGCCCGATCTGGCGTCGACGTCTTCCGACGAGATGGGCGCCGTGTGGAGCAGCTTCACCACACGCGTGCCGGACTACACGAAGGTCTACCTGCGTCCGTCGCAGAAGCCCGGCGGTCCGCTGCAAATGACGTGGCTCGATTCGTCCGTGCCGCATGAGCGCGCCTTTAGCCGGATGGACATCGAACCGGCCTCGGGTGAGATTCGTCACGAAGAGCGTTACGCGCAGAAGACGACCGGCGGCCAGTTGATGACGAGCATCTACGCGCTGCATCGTGGCAGTTTCTTCGGCACGCCGGGCATCATCGTCATGATGCTGTCGAGCCTGATGATGCCGGTGTTCTTCGTCACGGGCTGGATGTTGTATCTCGATCGTCGCAAGAAGAAGCGGGCTTTGGCAGCCGCGCGCCCGGCACAGGTCACAGACGCTCCGAAGGCGCCGAACGGCGCACCTTCCGGCGCCTTCGCGGAAGACGGCGTGTTGATCGGTTACGCCAGCCAGAGCGGTGTGGCCGAAGGGCTGGCCTGGCAGACGGCCGGCATGCTGCAAGGTGCAGGCGTTCCGGCGCAGATTCAGCCGCTGGCGCGCATCGGTCAGGCGCAGCTTGGGGCGGCCAGGCGGGCCTTGTTCATCGTCAGCACGTTCGGTGACGGCGAACCGCCCGACAGCGCGCGTCGCTTCTCGCAACAATTGATGAATCAGGCGATGGCGCTGCCGACGCTGCGTTTCGCGATGCTCTCGCTGGGCGACAGCCATTACGACACATTCTGCGGGTTCGGGCGCAAGCTCGACGGCTGGTTGCGTGCGCAGGGCGGTGTGGCGGCGTTCGAGCCGATCGAGGTCGATCGCGGCGATCCCGGCGCGTGGGCCAACTGGCAGGAACGGTTGGGCGAGTGGCTTGGGCGTCCGCTGGTGGCGTTGAAGACCGACGACGGTTCGCGTTTCCAGTCATGGACGTTGGCCGAACGAGAAGAACTCAACCCCGGCAGCACGGGCTTGCCGGCCTACCATCTGGCCTTCACGCCGCCGCAGGGGGCCAAGTGGGTGGCGGGTGATCTCGTCGAAGTGTTGCCGCGACATACGGCCGAGCATATCGACACCTTCCTGGCCGGCAGCGTCTGGGCGCCTGATGTGCGCGTGAGCGTGGCCGGACGTGAGGCGTTGCTGGGCGAGGCCCTTCGGGAGCGCGTGCTGCCCGAGACCGCCCCGCCGGCGGGCGTCGATTTACAGGACTGGCTGTCGCGTCTGGCGCCGTTGCCCGAGCGGGAGTACTCCATTGCGTCGACGCCGGCAGAGGGTAAGTTGATGCTGCTCGTACGTCAGACGCGTAATGCCGACGGCACGCTGGGCCTCGGTTCCGGCTGGCTGACTCACGGGGCGGCGCTGGGCGAAGGCGTGACGATGCGTGTGCGTCCGAACCCCGGCTTCCACGGGCCGTCAGACGCCAGCGGCATGATTCTGATCGGCAACGGGACGGGGCTGGCAGGGTTACGCGCCCATCTTTGCGCACGGATTGCGCAGGGACATGTCCGCAACTGGTTGATCTTCGGCGAACGTCAGGCCAGTCATGACGCCTTTCACGACGAGACGTTGCGCGCGTGGGAAGCGCAGGGCGGCATTGCACGGCTGGACCGTATCTATTCGCGCGATCAGGCCGAGCGGGTCTACGTTCAGGATCACGTGCGCGAGTCAGCGCAAGCGATTGCGCAGTGGGTGGCCGATGGTGCATCCATTTACGTCTGCGGCAGCCTCGCAGGCATGGCACCGGCCGTCGATGCCGCGCTCGCAGATGCGATCGGCGCCGACACGCTCCTCGATCTCTCGGCGCAAGGCCGCTACCGTCGCGACATCTATTAGACGGGCATCGATGGTGTGCTAACGTAAGTGAAGCGTGAATGAAGGGCTCGATGATCATCGGGCCCTTTTCTCGTGATTTCCCGTGATTTTTCGTTATCCCGCAGGCATGCAGGAGGGGCAATGACCGCAACGTGGCAAATCGTGGCGCATGGACTGGTGCAAGGCGTGGGTTACCGCGCGGCATGCGTGGTCGAGGCGCGCAGGCTCGGGCTGGCCGGATGGGTTCGCAATCGCCGTGACGGCACGGTGGAAGCCATTGCGCAAGGCGAGGCGGCGCAGTTGCTGGCGCTGTGCGAGTGGATGCGGCAGGGGCCGCGAGGGGCGCAGGTGTCGTCTTGCGACGTCGACAAGGCATGGGTGGCGGAGTCGCCGCTCACGGGGTTCGAGCAGCGCGCCAGTATCTGAAACGACTGAAGGACGGCGCCGGATGCCTGCTGCCGTACGCCAGAGGGCGCAGGCGGCAGCAGGGGGAGGGCGCTCCGTCACTGTCCTCCGGGTTCGCCATGAAGCTGAGCGTCAGGCGGCGAGTGCCAGCGAGCCGGGGGCAGTGCTCAAGGTCGGATCGGCGGCGCCGATCACCGGCATATGTGCGGCTTCGTGCGCCGAAAGGCGGAACAGTGCCACGGATTCGCGCAGACGGGCGGCCTGCGTCTCGAGGGCTGCCGCGGCGGCCGAGGCTTCTTCGACGAGTGCCGCGTTCTGCTGCGTCATCTCGTCCATCTGCGTGACCGCCATGTTGACCTGTTCGATACCGCTCGACTGCTCGACGCTGGCGGCCGAAATCTCGCCCATGATGTCGGTCACCCGCTTGACGGACTGCACGACCTCCGACATCGTCGCACCGGCGCGCTCGACCAGACGGGTGCCGGCCTCCACACGGTTGCTCGACGCTTCGATCAATCCCTTGATTTCCTTGGCGGCCGACGCGCTGCGTTGCGCCAACGTACGCACTTCTCCTGCGACCACGGCGAAGCCGCGGCCCTGCTCGCCGGCACGCGCGGCTTCCACGGCGGCGTTCAGCGCCAGGATGTTCGTCTGGAAGGCGATGCCATCGATCACCGTGAGGATGTCGCTGACCTTTTGCGAGGCTTCGGCGATGTCGCGCATCGTCGTCACGACTTCCTGAACCACGTCGCCACCGCGTGAAGCGGTTTCCGACGCCGTCACCGCCAACTGGCTCGCGGCGCGGGCGTTCTCGGCGTTCTGTTTGACGACGGCGGTCAGCTCTTCCATGCTCGCGGCCGTTTCTTCCAGCGACGACGCCTGTGATTCGGTGCGACGCGACAGATCGGCATTGCCATCGGCGATTTCGCGAGCGCTGCCGTGAATGGCTTCGGTGCTCTCGCGCACGGTGCCGACCGTGGTGGCGAGGCCGTCGCGCATGCGGCCGAGTGCGCCGAACAACTGGCCCATCTCGTTGCGGGTGCGCTGTTCGATGCGCTGGCTCAGATCGCCGGCAGCCATGCGCTCGAAATACGCGATGACTTCGCGAATCGGGCGCAGCACGGCGCGAGCGAGCATGGCGCGGCCCCACAGTGCCAGCAACAGCGCAACCGCAAGGGTGGCGCCCATGGCGATACGCATGACGTTGTAACGGGCCTGCGCGGCTTCGTAGCGTGCCTTTTGACGCGCGACCTGAATGTCCTGCAATTCGCGCATGAGCGACTCGACGCCGTTATAGGCCGCCGGCGCGACGCGTGCCTGAATCTGGTGGAAGCCGGCAACGTCTCCCTGCTTCAGGGCGTTGAGCGCGGGCGTGACCACCTTATCGAAAAAGGCACGGCGCTTTTCGTCGGCCGATTTCGCCAACTCCGCTTCGTGCGCATCTTCTTTGGGACGTTTCAGATAATCGTTCCAGAGGGCGTCGGATGTGGCGATGTATTGCGTCCCCCGCTTGAGGACTTTTTCCGATTCCTCGGGATTTGCCCCGAGGCTGACGTACGACGCATAAGTCGCCATCGACAGGCGCGTACGAAGAATCTGCTCGCCGGTCCCTTTGAGTTCGGCCAGCGCGGGGGTGTCTTCCGTGGCCATTTTGCTCAGGGATTCGTTGCTGGAGCCCAGTGCCTGCAGGCCCAGCACGCTGACGAGAACGAGAAGTGCACCAAGCAAACCTAGAACCAGCGTCAGACTGGCCCGAATCGTAATGTTCTTATACATATGGATCGATGGATTGAATGCCCAGGCCGTGCCAGGAGAATGCACGGCCTCCCCGTCCATCGGAGAGTGCAAGACGGGGCATAGGGATTATCGGCACATGGGAACCAGAACTTGAGACATTCGGGCTCGGGCGATTCCGAAAGTGCGGCCGCGGCGAAAAAAGTTCGGAATTTGCGCAGTCGCAAGCGTCGCGCAAACGGCCAGACTTGATGACTCTTCAGTTTCTTCAGTACGCCGAAACGCGCGAATCGTGATGAGGCGTCAATGACGCGATGAATCTCGACAAATTCAAGTTCAGACACGCAAGCTCCGACGCGGGGTGCTACGCACTAAGTGATGACGGTTCGTCGAAAGACGATGTAAGGAATGGCAATGCGGATACGTTCCGCATGGCACTGGTGCACGAATTGCGCGCACCGCTGCAGGTGTTGCAGGGACATCTCGATGCGCTATGGGACGACGCGGGTCTCATGGACGATGGGCTCGGCGATGCACGTAGCCGTGCACCCGAGCATGCGCGCGCGCCTCGCAAGCGGTTGGGCAGCATGCGGAGCATGCTCGATGCGCTGGCGGGGGCGGTGGACGACGTGCTCGAACTCGGCCGGGGGGAGATGGCACAGCTACCGTTGCGAGAGGCGAGGTTCGAGGTCCGCTCGTGTCTGGATACCGAGGTCGATGCGTTCTTTGGGAAAGCCAATGCCAAAGGGCTCGATCTGACCTGTGAGATCGCGCACGACGTCCCCGTTTTCCTTTGGGGAGACGCGACGCGGTTGCGCCAGATTCTGCGGACGTTGCTCGACAATGCGTTGAAATACACGATGTGTGGCGGGGTGGTGGTCCGGGTGGCATGGGAGGCGCAATCGCGAGGTGAGCCTGGTGTTGAACTGGCACCGTTTTCGGGATGGCTGACGATCCACGTCTCGGATACTGGCCCGGGAATTCCCGTAGGTATGGAGAACGCGGTGTTCGCGGCCTTCGCGCGAGCGGATCCTTCGGTGCAGGGCACGGGGCTGGGTCTCTGGATCGCACGACAATGGGCGCAGCGTCTGGCGGGCTCGCTCAGTGCGGAGTCGTCGTCGAGCGGCGCGCGATTCCGTCTTTCCGTGCCGTTACGCTTGCCCGGGCACATCGCCGGGACGACGCCGTCGGTCGGAGGATCGGGCGGTACGGCATCCGGCACCGGGACGGCAGCGGGGCTTGCCGAGAGACCCGAGATGTCCGAGATGTCCGGGATGCCTGCAATGCCCGTGGCACAGGTTGCCTTACGCGAGGGGCTGCAAGCGCTGGTCGTGGACGATCACGTGATGAATCGCAGGATTCTCGGTGAGCAACTCACTTCGTTGGGCTGCCACGTGGCTGGCGCCGGAGACCTGACCGATGCGTTGCTGCAATGGATCGCGCTCGACGTCGATGTCGTGCTGACCGACGTACACCTGGACGGGGTGAGCGGGTTGGCGCTGGCGCGGACGTTGCACGCGCTCGCCCCGGTGCTCGGGCGTCGCAAGCCGGTGGTGTACGCAGTGACCGGATCGGTGGTCGGGGCGCGGGCGGCGCGAGAGGCAGGTATCGACGAGGTGCTGACGAAGCCGGTCTCGCGTGAGCGGTTGTCCCGGACACTGGCCGTGCGATGGCCTGCGCTGGGCGAGCCGTTTGGCACGCACGGGCAAGCGGCAGAAGTGCCGGGAGGGTCGGAGACGCCGGGCAGGCCACCGTCGCCACGTCTTGCGCCCTTGCGAAACGATCCGTATGCGCGGCGGATCATGCGCGACGAAATGGCCAAGGATCTGGCACGGTTCCGACGTTTGATGGTGCGGCGGCGGGCAGAGGACATCGATGCGGCACATGCGCTGCTGCATCGAATGCGAGGGGCGTGTCGCATGTTCGGCGACCCGGAACTGACGGCGCGATGCGATCGCCTCGCCGACCGATTGGCGACGCGACGCGATGTGACAGGGGATGATCTATGACCTGTGAAGGCGGGCAATCGCAGCGTCAAACCGGGCGGAATGAGAGTGCGCCTTGCGGGGAGGGCGCGCCTTGCGGGTATGTCGTGGCGGTGCCAAAAGGGCCGGCCACGGCGCAACCTCGGCGCTCAGATGTAGCGCCAGACGGCGAGATAGTGGCAGACGGTCCCCCCGATGGCGAACAGGTGCCAGACGAGGTGGCCGAACTTGATGTGGCCGTCGAGCGAGTAGAAGATCGCGCCGATGGTATAGGCGGCGCCGCCGGCATAAAGCCACCCGGCGCCCGGTCCCGGAATGGCTGCCAGCACGGGACCCGCAACCAGCACGGCGACCCAGCCGAGGCCGATGTAGAGCAGGGTGGAGACCAGCGGGCGGTCGAGCAGACCAAGCGTCTTGGCGATCAGGCCGGCGATGGCCATCGTCCACACGCCGGTGAGCAGCGGCCAGCCCCACGGATCGTTGAGGATCTTGACCGTGAAGGGCGTGTAGGTGCCGGCAATGAACAGGAAGATGGCGCAATGGTCGACGCGCATGAACACGCGCTTCGCGCGCCCATCCGGCAGTCCGTGATACAGCGCAGACGCCAGATAGACCACGACCATGGTGACGGCGAATACCCCGATGCCGATTTGCTGAACCGTGCTGGGCAATGGCGGGCGAACGGTGGTGAAGAGAAACGGAATCGCGGCGAGCGCGGCCAGACAGGCAAGGCCGTGGCTGACGCTGTTGGCCAGTTCCTCGCTGCGGGTCTGCGCGCGGGCGATGGCCCGAGCGCCTGGGGGTACCGTACTCATGCCGTCCTCATCGGGGGAAGTGCGGGGGAGGTGCAGGGGAAGTGCGCAATACAGGAAATCGTCAGTGATGTGTCTCGTGCCACTTGCGAACGGCCGCCATGGTGTTCTCGACATGCTTGTCCGGATCCATGCTGATGTAGCTGTAGATCACCTTGCCGTCGGGCGCGATCACGTAGGAAATGCGATTGGCGATGTCGGGCTTGAGTGCCAGCACGGCATCGTACGCCTTCATGATCTTTTGGTCAGTGTCGGCCGCCACGGCGAACTTGCTGCGACATTCGGACACCGAGAACTTGTTGAGCGTATCGATGTTGTCGTGCGAAACACCGATCACCGTCGCGCCCATTTCCTTGAACTTGTCCGTGGCTTCCGCGAAGTCGTGGGCTTCGATCGTGCAGCCCGCGGTGAATGCGGCAGGGTAGAAGTACAGCACGACCGGGCCCTTCTTGAGGGCGTCGGCGAGCGAGAAGGTGAAGACCTGGCCGCCAAGCGACGCTTGTGCCTTGAAGTCGGGCGCGGCTGCGCCGTTCTGCAATGCCGCATGGGCGGGGATCATGCACCACGCCGTGATGCCGACGATGGCGGCTGCGGCAGTCATTCCGAACCAACGTTTCATGCAAGGCTCCCAAAGTGGATGCTTAAGGATAGAGGCTTGCGAGGGCGCTGTCCAACGTGCGCCGTCACCTTTGACGACGTCGCAACGGTCCTGTCGCGTGGCGTCCACGCGTGTGTGCTGGTGTCTGTGGTAGTGCTGCGAACGATGACAGTCTACGGTCGATTCCGTGACAGGCGTCTGTCAGTGTCGCGTCATGATCCGTCGCTCCCGCCGCTGCCACCGCCACTGATTGGCAGGACCGTCGTGGACTTGATCTGCGAGAGCGCGATCATCGAGTTGACCTCCTGCACCATCGGCAACTGGGACAGCCGCTCGAAGAAGAAGCGTTCGTAAGCTTCGACGTCGCGCGTCACGATGCGCAGCAGAAAGTCGACGTTGCCCATCAACACGTGGCACTCCAGCACTTCTGGAAATTCCTGGATGGCCTTGGAGAATTCGGGCAGCGCGCTGCGGCTGTGGCCCGCGAGTTTTACGTGGGCAAACAGCATGACGTTCAACCCGACTTTCTTGCGGTCGATGAGCGCAACCCGTCGCTGAATCACGCCCTCGGCATCGAGCCGGTCGATGCGACGCCAGCATTGCGACTGCGACAGGCCGATGCGCTCGCCGATCTGCGCGGCCGACAGCGAGGCGTCTTCCTGCAAGAGTGCGAGGATTTTTTCATCGAATTCGTCAATTTGCATGATTTATTCCTCGAATTGATTGAATTTGAATTAATCATGTGAAATCAGCGTGTTTTTGTCAACGATACGCGAAGCATTTACCTGCTGATGCCCGTAAACTCTCTTCCTATCGATGGTATTTGCCGGAACCATCCCTTCAAGTTCGACCGACTCCGCAGGAAAAACACGACACCATGAAACTCGATTTGACTCTTCCCACTGCCGAAGCCGCGACCGGTGCCGTCGCCCAGCCCGTTGCCCCGTTGTCTGCCAAAGGCGCAGACCTCATTGCGCGCACGCTGGTCGATATTGGCGTCGATACGGTGTTCTGCTACCCGGGAGGCGCCAACCTCGAGATGCTCGATGCGCTGTCTCGCGTGGCGATCACACTGGTGCGCACGGAGCATGAGCAGGGTTCCGTGTTCGGGGCGCAGGGGTATGCACGTGCCACGGGCAAGCTCGGCGTCTGCCTTGCGACGTCGGGCCCGGGCGCGACGAATCTGGTGACGGGCATTGCCGATGCGGCCAGCGATTCCGTGCCGATCCTCGCGATCACCGGGAACGTGGCAACGCATTGGCTGGGCAAGAATGCGTTCCAGGAGGTCGACATCGTGGCCATCACGAAGCCGGTCACGAAGCTCGCGCGCCAGGTGCGCGAGGCCCGCGATATTCCGGCGGCGCTGCGCGAAGCGGCGGCTTGCGCCTTGGCCGGTCGTCCGGGCCCGGTCTTGCTCGACTTCCCGAAGGATATTCAGCAGGCACGCCCCGACCAGCCGACGGACAAGCGTTTCACCCCGGCGGTGCCGGCGGGCATGAGCGATGAGACGGCGCAACGCATTGCCGCGTTGCTCTCACAGAGCGAACGGCCGGTGATCTACGCCGGCGGCGGGGTGATCGCGTCGGGCACGGGCGCGCAACTCGTGGCGCTGGCCGAAGCGCTCGACTGTCCGGTCGCGCTCACGATGATGGGGCTGGGCGCGGTGCCGGACGATCACCCGCTGTTGCTCGGTCCGCTGGGCATGCATGGAGCTTACGCGGCGAACGTTGCCGTCAACGAAGCCGACGTGGTGCTGGCGCTCGGCGTGCGTTTCGACGATCGGGTGATCGGTGACCCGGCGTCGTTTGCGCGTCACGCCAGGATCGTTCATATCGATGTGGATGCCGCCGAAATCGGCAAGAACAAGCCGGTGACCCTCGGCGTGCACGCGGATCTGCGCGACGCCTTCACCGGTCTGCTGGCGCATGCCACGCGTCGCGACGTGCCGGCATGGCACGCGTATCTGCGTCAGCGCCGCGAGGCGCATCCGCTGCGCTCGCCAGGCGCGGCGCAGGCCAGCTCGGTTGGTTCGGTGGATTCAGCCGGTGCGGACGAGAGCGTGCTGACCGGCGTTGACGTGATCGCCGCGCTGGCAGCGTTGCTCCCGCCGCAGGCCGTTGTGACGACAGGGGTGGGACAGCATCAGATGTGGGCCATGCAGCATCTGCGTCTGCGCGAGCCGCGCACGTTCCTGTCGAGCGCTGGTTTCGGCACGATGGGCTTCGGTCTGCCGGCCGCCATCGGCGCCAAGGTGGCGTTGCCGGACGTGCCCGTCGTCGATATCGACGGCGATGGCAGCCTGAACATGTCCGTCAACGAACTTTCGACCTGCCGTCGCTACGGGCTGGGCGTGAAGGTGCTCGTCATCAACAACCAGTGGCTGGGGATGGTGCGTCAGTGGCAGGACATGATCTATTCGCGCAACCGTGTGGCCTCGTCGCTCGTCGACCCCAATGTGCCGGATGGCGCGGACGACGGCCGTCCGTATCCGGACTTCGTCACGATCGCTGCGGGATACGGCGTGGCCGGAGCGCGCGTGACGCGGGCGGAAGAACTGCCGGCGGCACTGGAGCGCATGCTTCAGGACCCGAGCGAGCCGTATCTGCTCGACGTGCTGGTCGCCCGGGAAGACGATGTCTATCCGATGATCCCCGCAGGCAAGACCTACCGTGATGTGGTTTTCGGGCCGGGGCAGACGGCCGGGCCGATTGCAGCGGGCGCATTCTGATTTGCGCGTCCGGTGTCAGGCGTGAGGTGGGGGGGGCGGGTGCGTCCCTTCCCTCGGTTTTCGGGGTGACTTCACGCCTTATCGCCCGGCAATCGAAAGCCTGTCGGCGCGGGATTGACGGCGATTTTCCGGCATTTCCATCCGGTGAGAATCCGGCCTCACGTCGCGAGATCGCAACGAGCTAACCCGCTTTGGCGGGTTTTTTACGTTTCGGGGGCAGCGAGGAGTATCATTGCGCTCTTTCTAGAATTCTCGCCAAGGAAATCAATATGTTGACGAAGCGCCTGGTGCTGGCCGCCGCCTGTATTCTGACGACCTTCGCCGCGCTGCCGGCAGCGCAGGCCGCCGATCCGACCTACACCGTAGGGGCAGGCGGCACGTACCGTCCGTTCGAATTCGAGACGCCGCAAAAGGAACTGGTCGGCTTCGATATCGACGTGATCAAGGCGATCGGCAAGGCCGGCGGCTTCAACGTCAAGCTGGTCAGCACGCCGTGGGAAGGCATCTTCGCCACGCTGGATCAGGGCGATCGCGACATCATCATTTCCGGCATCACCATTACCGACAAGCGTCGTGAAATGGTCGACTTCTCGGCCCCGTACTTCCCGGCCGATCAGGTCATCATCACCGCACCGACCGCAAAGGTCACGGGTCTGGCCGATCTGAAGAAGCTCCAGGTCGGCGTGGTCAATTCGAGCACCGGCGACATCGCCGTCTCGGAAGAACTCGGCAAGGCGAGCACCGCCATCCGCCGCTTCGACAACACGCCGCTCATGCTCGAAGAGCTGTATCGCGGTGGTGTAGACGCCGCCGTGGGCGACGTCGGCGTGATCAAGTTCTACATCAAGAGCCACCCGGAAAAGCCGTTCAAGTTGGTCTACGACAACAAGTTCAAGCGCCAGTACTTCGGTATCGCGGTGAAGAAGGGTAACAAGGTCGCGCTCGACAAGATCAACACCGGTCTGAAGAAGATCGTGGCTGACGGCACCTACGCCAAGATCTACAAGCAGTGGTTCGACGCCGACGTGCCGACCCTGCCGCAGCAGTAAACCGGCGCACCGCATTCAACGCGTGTAAGATTCGCGCCACGCGCGCCAGAGACTCTGGCCACTCGCGGCCCGTGAGCTGATCGTCGAATTACGACGTCATCCCCGGGCCGCGAGCGTTTTTCTGCCGGGTAGTCGAGGCTTTCCGGTCCGTTTCATTTTGTGAGAAAGGTGCTTCATGGGTGGGTTCCAGTGGAACATCATCAGCGAATACATGCCCCTGTTCGTCGAGGGCACGCTGATGACGCTCAAGTGCACGGTGATCTGTGTGATCGCCGGCACGTTACTTGGGCTCGTGCTTGGCGTTGGCCGTCTGGCCGAAGCGCGTCACGGCTTCTATAAGTATTTCCTGCGCTACGCGGTGCAATATCCGGTGCGCTTTTACGTCAGCTTCTTCCGCGGCACGCCGCTGTTCGTGCAGATTCTGCTGATTCACTTCGCGCTGATGCCCGTGCTGATCAATCCGTCGGGTGGCCTGCTCGTGAGCGGTGATTTCGCCCGTGAAATCCGCTCGCAGTACGGCGCGTTCATGTCGGCCGTGCTGGCGATCTCGCTCAATGCCGGCGCCTACGTGTCGGAAATCTTCCGCGCCGGTATCCAGTCGATCGACCGGGGCCAGGCCGAAGCCGCCCGCTCGCTGGGCATGACCTATATGCAGACGCTGCGCAAGGTCGTGTTGCCGCAGGCGTTCCGCCGCATGCTGCCGCCGCTGGGCAACAACGCCATCGCCATCGTGAAGGATTCGTCGCTCGCGTCGGCCATCGGTCTGGCGGAACTGGCGTACGCGGCACGTACCGTATCGGGCGCCTACGCCCGTTACTGGGAGCCGTATCTGACGATTTCGCTCATCTACTGGGTGATCACGCTGGTGCTGTCGGCATTTGTTCAACATCTTGAAACGAGGTACGGCAAAGGTGATCGTCGTCAATAACCTGCAAAAGCAGTACGGCGAGACGCACGTACTGCGCGGCATTTCGTGCCGCATCGAAGAAAAGGAAGTGGTGTGCGTGATCGGGCCGTCGGGTTCCGGCAAGAGCACCTTTCTGCGCTGCCTGAACGGTCTGGAAGACGTGTCGGGCGGCGAAGTGCTCGTCAACGGTTTTCACGTGGAAGATCCGAAGACCGACATGAATGCCATGCGTGCGAGCGTGGGCATGGTGTTCCAGCGCTTCAACCTGTTCCCGCATATGTCTGTGCTCGAGAATCTGATTCTTGCACCGATGCAGGTGAACGGCATCAAGCGAGCCGAGGCGGTGACCATCGCCGAGCAACTGCTCCGGAAGGTCGGTCTGATCGACAAGATCGACGCGTTCCCGAACCAGCTCTCGGGCGGCCAGCAGCAGCGCGTGGCGATTGCTCGCGCGCTCGCCATGAAGCCGACGGTGATGCTGTTCGACGAGCCGACGTCCGCACTCGATCCGGAACTGGTCGGTGAAGTGCTGGAAGTCATGAAGTCGCTCGCCGGAGAAGGCATGACGATGGTCGTGGTGACCCATGAAATGGGTTTCGCCCGGGAAGTCGCCGATCGCGTTTTCTTCATCGATCAGGGCGTGATCATGGAAGAAGGCCCGCCCGAGCAGATCTTCACGGTGCCCAAGCACGAACGCACGCGCGAATTTTTGCGCAAGGTCCTGTAATTCTCACGAATTCCCACGACCGCGACACGCGCAGAGGTATATCCGCGCGCCGCATCTGATTACAATGCGAGGGTACGCGCGCCGAGTGACTCCGAGCACCGGCGCGTCGCAGGCACCCTGAGCCATTCGCCAGGTTTTTTCACAGGGCAGCGACCTATGTCCGACGTTGCCCCGCAATCGCAGATTGCACTCCGATTTCACGAGGTAGTCATGAGCCAGCAAATCGCTGTGACCCGCCAGACGTTCGACGACGTGATGGTGCCCAATTACGCTCCTGCCCAGATGGTGCCCGTGCGCGGCGAAGGCTCGCGCATGTGGGATCAGCAAGGTCGCGAGTATGTCGATTTCACCGGCGGGATCGCGGTCAACGCGCTCGGCCATGCCAACCCGGAACTGGTGAAGGTCATCGAAGATCAGGCCCGCAAGGTCTGGCACATCGGCAACGGTTACACCAACGAGCCGGTGCTGCGTCTGGCGAAGGCGCTCACCGAGGCCACGTTCGCCGACAAGGCGTTCTTCTGCAATTCGGGCCTCGAAGCCAACGAAGCGGCACTCAAGCTGGCGCGTCGTTACGCGTACGATCACGCTGCGGAGCGTGGCGGCAAGGAAAAGAGCGAGATCATTTCGTTCTACAACTCGTTCCACGGCCGCTCACTGTTCACCGTGAGCGTGGGTGGTCAGGCCAAGTACACCGAAGGTTTCGGCCCGATCCCGGCCGGCATCATGCATCTGCCGTACAACGATCTCGAGACCGTCAAGGCGACGATTTCGGACGCGACGGCGGCTGTCATCGTCGAGCCGGTGCAGGGCGAAGGCGGCGTGCTGCCGGCCGATCCGGAATTCCTGAAGGGCTTGCGCGAGCTGTGCGATCAGCACGGCGCGTTGCTGATTTTCGATGAAGTGCAGACGGGCGTCGGTCGCACCGGCACGCTTTATGCGTACGAACAATACGGCGTGACGCCGGACATCCTGACCACGGCCAAGGCACTGGGCAACGGCTATCCGATTGGCGGCATTCTCACGACCCGCAAGATCGCGGCAAGCTTCTCGCCGGGGACGCACGGCTGCACGTACGGCGGTAACCCGCTGGCCACGGCGATCGCCGGCCGTGTGCTGGAACTGATCAACACGGCCGAGACGCTGAACGGCGTCAAGGCGCGCCACGATCACTTCATCAAGGGTATCGAAGCGATCAATGCCCGCCACGGGGTGTTCGAACAGGTGCGCGGCATGGGCCTGCTGATCGGCGCCGTGCTCAAGCCGGCATTTGCCGGCCGGGCGAAGGATATCGTCGGCGAAGCTGAGAAGAACGGCCTGATGCTGCTGGTCGCGGGCGGTGACGTGGTGCGTTTTGCGCCGTCGCTGAACATCCCGTTCTCCGACATCGACGCCGGTCTCGCCTCGCTGGAAAAGGCAGTCGCGACGGTGGCGGCAACGGCAAAGGCTGCTTGATCGCGCGGCTGCGTTTTCTGCACGCCAGGGCCTGAGCCATGCCCAGGACTTCGGGCCGGACCGACGGATGACGTCGCTCCGGCCCTTGTTGTATCCAACGGATCCAACGCTTCCCATCCTCCATCACGGAATGCCCCACATGATGCATCCATCGAAAGCGGTGACCCAAACCCACGCGCTCACCGAGACCGATCCCACGCACGACGGCGCGGCGAATTCGTTGCGTGTGGTGCGTCTGGCGCGTCCGGGCGATCTGCCAGCGTTGCTCGCCCTGGCGGCGCTGGCCGGCCCGGGGATGACGTCGTTCAAACCGGACCGGGCGGCGCTGGAGGCGCGTCTGACGCGCGTGGCCGCCACGGTCGAGGGTCAGGCGCCTACGGCCGAGCAGGGCTATCTGTTCGTGATGGAAGACGTCGAGACCGGGGAGATCGCCGGCGTCTGCGGGTTGGAGGCGGCCGTTGGGCTGGAGCAGCCTTTCTACACGTATCGCAAGGACACCATCGTCCACGCGAGCCGCGAATTGAACGTGTGGTCGCGCATGCTTACGCTCTCGCTGTCGAACGATCTCACGGGTTACAGCGAACTTTGCTCGCTGCTGCTCGACCCCAAGTGGCGAGGCCACGGCAATGGCGCCTTGCTCTCGAAGGCGCGTTTCCTGTTCATGGCGCAGTTCCCCGAGCGCTTCGGCCCGCACGTGTGTGCCGAACTGCGCGGATTCTTCGACGACGATGGACAAAGCCCGTTCTGGCAGTCGCTCGGGCAGCACTTCTTCAAGATCGACTTCGATCAGGCGGACTATCTGACGTCCATCGGGAAGAAGTCGTTCGTTGCCGAATTGATGCCGAAATACCCCATTTACGTTGACTTCCTGTCGCCGCAGGCACAGGCGGCGATCGGCGTGACACACCGCGATACGTTACCGGCGCGGCGTTTGCTGGAACAGGAAGGGATGCGCTCCGGCGCGCACGTCGATATCTTCGACAGCGGTCCGGTGCTCGAAGCGCGGGTGGCCGATTTGCGCGCGGCGCGCGATAGCCGTTACCTGTCGGTCAACATCGTGACGACCGATGACGGGGCACCTGCGGTCGCGCCGAATGCCGAACCCTATCTCGTGGCATGCCTCGGTCTGCACGGGTTCCGCGCCACGCTGGTGACGGGGCGTCCCGAGCGACGTGCGTTTGCGCTCAGCCCGCTCGCCGCGAAGGCGCTCGGCGTGAAGCAGGGTGATCGGGTGCAGGTGTTACCGCTCAAGCCGCCGCGCGCCGAAGCCGTCTGACCCCGTTGCGCAAGCGTTCCTCCGAGCGCGCTCAGAACTGAATCGTCGCCGTCACCGTGTCCGTATAGACGCCGGGGGCTGGCGTCGATTGTGATGGGACGAGCGCGAAGATCGGAATGACCTGAACCAGACCGGTGCCCACGCCGGTCAGTTGCGACGTGCCCGCCGTGCCATCCCCCCAGATCGTGGCGTAGCCGCTGTCCAGATACAGCTGATAGCGCACGCTCGCCGTCAGCCCGGTCATCGTGCGTGACGTCACGGTCCCGAGCAGTCCCCCCGAAAGGCTGACCCGGAAGGCATCGTTCTTCGTGCATTGCACGCTCAGTTGCCCGCTGCTGGCAACAGGGCTGGCGAGTGCCGATTGCGTCGCAAACGTGATGTTGGCCGCAGCAATGGTGCAGTTGTTGATGACGGTGACATTGGCGGTGAACGGTGAACCGGGGACGGCTGTCATGGCCGTGCCGCAGGCCGGCGCGGGCGAGAGCGCGGCGTAGGACGCGTATTGCAGTACGGTGTCGGCCGACGCGAACGTGCGCGAATAGACCGTATTGCTGCTGCCCGAGGTCGGCACCGTGGTCTGCCCTGCCGAAATCCTGCCGTAGAAGTTGACGTTCTGCGTCACCGTGCCGCCGAGCAACGGACGCGCCATCGTGAGCGAAATAACGTTGCTCGTGCTACTACCCCACGCATTCGAGAACGACGGATCGGTGAAAAGTCCGAAATTGATGACACTGCCGGCGCTCGCGGCGCTTGTCAGCGTGAGGGGCTGACCGGTGTTGAGCGACAAACAGAGTTTGACGTTCGGGTTGCCGCCGAGCACGGGCCAGGTGCATGACACGGGAAACGTGCCGGTGGCCGAGAGCGCGAATCCCGAAATCGGGCTGAAGGCGGCGAAGGCGAGTGTCGGCGTACCCACCGCGCATGTCTGTGCCTGAGCGCTAAGGGCTAACGCGAGGCATCCGGCGGCGAGCGATGCGCGCTTGAGGATCATGAGTGGCTCTCTTGTGACGATGGCGTCGATGGCGGAGGGTTGTCTGGATCCTTCGCTGCCGGCGATGCCGGGGGCGACGCCGATTCGCCCGCCAGCGTGCCGAACACCACGCACGCCAGCGGGCCGACGCGGGCAATACGTCCTTCCGGTGGCGTCGTCCAGTCGAACGAGACGCGGCAACGCTGGCGTCCGTCACGCGATTCAAGCGTGTTGCGCGCGCCGAGTGCGTCGACGAACACTTCGCCGTCATACCCCACGACCGTCACGATTCCGCTTTGCACATGACGGACCGAGGTGCCCGGCCGCAACGGCTGTCCCGACGCATCGACGAGGGTGACGAGTGCCGCCCGGTAGCGTCGCGCAGGGAAGTGCACCAGCACGCCGCTGCGTGCTTGCGGGGCCACACGTCGCTCGGTGGTGGTGACCTCCAGGTCGGCGGGCAGATGCATGGGATTGATGCCGATGCGCGAGGCTTCGTAACCGTTCAGGTCGGGCACCAGAAAGTAGCCACGCGAATCGGTGTGTCCGACGGGCACCGATTCGCGCAGCACCGGCACATGCGCTTGGGCGTCGGTGCTGACCAGTGCGAAGGCGTCGTAGGTGCGGCGTGTCGCGTGGATGCTGTTGTCCATGACGACCAGCGCGCCGGTCATGCCCAGCGCAGCCCCCGACTGACGTCCCACGCGTTGCGCGAGGGCCGAGATTTCGCCGTGGCGGCCGAGATACTGCACCTCGCCCTGCATCGTGCGTTGCGAGAACGCCCGTCCGCCCAGCACTTGCCATCCCCATCCGCCGTTGTAGTCCGGCGTGCGACTCGCGCCGACCCACGCCTGCGTTTGCCCGTCCTGCTGACTGAACGATGCATTGCCCAGCGCCGCACTCGCGCTGTCTGACGTGCCGCCCAGCAAGACGCTGAGCATGGCGAAGACGCCGTGGGAGCGTCGCCGGGCGAAGTCGCGAAACCCGCCCATGGAGAGCATGCCGCGCGTGCCCGCCGGTAGCGTGAGGCTGGCGGACAGCACACGCGTGGCCGGTTGGCGCGACGCACGCTGCGCGAACCATGCCAGCGACGCGGTGCTGCTGCGCGCAAACGGAATCGACACGGTCACGCGGTCGCTGGCGCGCGGCACCGGCACGCCGTCGAGCGTCGCGATGTCGTGATAGCGCCCGGTGGTGCGGATGACCTGTGCGTCGATGCTCACCCGTCGCGACAGGTATTGATAGCCAGCACTCCACTGGCCGCCGGTACCGCGTCCGCCGGAAATCGACGCCGACGCACTCACGACGCCCGCATGCCCGAGTGCGACGAGCGCACCCGCGCCGCCCAGCGCGAGACGTCGGCCGGCCTGTGCCTGCGCTTCGACGGTGACTGTATCGGTCGCGCCATAGCGTGCGGCCAGCGAAGCGACAGGGTGATGCCGGTACGCGAACGAACGCACGCCGTAGTCGTCTCTCGGCAGACCGGCTTCCACGGAGAAACTCGACAGGCCGCGCGCGAGCAGACGCGGGTCGATATAGAGGGGGACCGTGGTGATCTGTTCGCGGCCCAGCGCATCGCGCGTCACCACGCTCGCTTGCAGATCGCCCGTCAGCCCCGGGGTCTCCTGAATGACGAAGGGGCCCGGCGGCACGCGTCCGCCCATGCGTCGGACGCCGTCGAGATAGAGGTCGACGGAGGAGGGCACGACGGCGCTGCCACGCAATGCAGGGATCGGGAAGGTGACGAGGTCCGGGCGCAATGCGAAGTTGCGGCGCCATTGCACGCCGGCGATGCGCAACGAGCGCGACCATGAGAGCGAGCCGGTGATGAGGTCGCCCGCAATCCAGGTGGTGAGGCGCGACGGGTCGTCGTGTTGCCACCAGGTGTCGTAGCGGCGGTAGCCGTGTCGCCCGCGAGCGTGTTCGGCAAGGCCGGTTTGTTGGAGCGTGCCGCCTGACCAGAAGCCGCGAACTTCACTCCACAGCGACGCGCGGGTGAAGCGGTCACGTTGCACGTAGCCATCGTAGTTGACGATGACGCCAGTGTCGGCGCTCGCGCCGAGAACCAGCGGCTGCGGGCTGCTCAGGTGGTATGGCGAGAGCCATGCGTCGCCGACGTCGAGCGCCATCGTCTGGCGCGACGCGTCGTAAGCGGTGCGAATGCCGTCGAGCGAATCGAGCGCGACGTCGGTCGCGTCGTTCGGCGGTAGCCGATGCGACGTGAGCCCGAGTGCGCGCAGGTCACCCGCTTTCGCGTACCAGCGGCCCTGCCGTCTCGTGAAAGGTGCGATGCGCCCGGTCGACTCTCCGTTGACGATGACTTCCAGGACGTAAGGGCCGTCGAACCGGGAGATGCCGGCGGTCGCGGTCATGCCTGGCACCGGAGTCGAGTCGGCACTGACGGCAGGCGTACGCTTGCCTGCGGCCGCCAGTGTCGCGTCATCGAACAACGCCATGCCGGGCGCGTGCGGCGCCGATGCCGAACTCGCGCGCGTGCGATCGATGTCGTCGGTCTCCGGCGGGGCGCCAAACGCCGGACCAGCCGATGCCGTCGAGAGCGCCGCAAACGTGGCGAGCGCGGCGCTCATCGAGACCGCAGCGGACACTCCCGTGGCGCGGGGCGCGACACCGGTCTGCACTGGCGCGGCGCGCCTGAGAGCGCGGCGGGCGGCGGCACGGCTAGCGCTCGCCATCCGGCGAGACGTCTGCGGCAAAGCGCATCGGTACCGCGTCAATGCGCGACTCCACCGTGTACGGGGCCACCGGCGGCGCCCCTGCGGGCCAGCGCACGGCAAAGCGGCGTGTCTGACCCGCCAGCACATAGCCGAGCAGGCCGCGTGTCAGTTCGACGCTGCGCCCGGAGGCATCGAGCACCCGTGTCGCACCAAGCTGGGCATGGCGCTCGCCGTCGTTGCGTACTTCCAGCTCGCCTTGCGCCATGCGTACGTCGAAATGCAGCGATGGCGCGCGCGTGTTGGCTGCCTGCACAAACACCGGCAGCGAATACCGCAGGCGGATGGACACGCCCTCAGACGGCGTGGCGTCGGCCGACGGCAGTTCGTCGACCAGCAGCCGGTAGCTCTGTTCATTACCTTCGGGCTTGCGGGCAACGTGCACGAGCCGGACGATCTGCCGCTCGCCCGGCTCGATACGCACGATGGGCGGGCTGGCGATGAGCGTCTCGGTCGGTGTGAGTACGTTGTCGCCGTTGCGCTGTGTCCAGGCGTATAGCCGAAGCTGGCCGTGAATCGGCAGATCGCCGGAGTTGCCGAGCGTCAGCGTGGTGGCGGGCTGCGTGGGCAGAATGTTGACGATGACGGGGGAGACTTGCAGCGTCGCGCCGTTACCGTCGGTCACGCAGAGGGTCAGCAGCGCGACAAAGGCGCCGCCGCATGCGTAGGCCGTAGGTCGCCGGACGACGGGGCTCGGAGGACGCTTGATCGTCATGATTGACCTGATGTGTCAGAAGTAGACAGTTGCCGTCACCGTCGAAGCGTAGACGTCCGGCTCGGGCATGGTGGCCGACAGCGTGGCCTGACCGTAGACGGTATAGGTCTTGAGCACGCCGGTGCCCGAGTCGCTCAGCGTGTTCGAGCCTTGCGTGTTGCCCCACGGCGTGGCGTAGTTGGCGTCCTGGAACAGGCCGAACGGGATGGTCGTGGTGTTGCCGGTGAGTGTGCCGGCCAGCAGGCGGTTCGTCTCCGTAGAGTTCGGCACCGTCCCGGCATTCAGGCCGATGTTGTAGCCGGTGGAGGCCGTGCAGATGACCGTGAGCGACGACGTACTCGCCACCGGCCCGGTCGCCGAGCCCTGCACGGCGTTGAACGTCATGGGGGTGGCGGCGATCGTGCAGCCGGGCAGGATCGTCAGTTGCACCCGCATTTGCGCGGTGGCCGAACCATTGGAGTAGACGGCAGCGTGTGATGGGGTGCTGTGTCCGAGCACAGCGACGATGCCGGAGACGGCCAGACAAAGCAACGGTCGGTTCATGATGATTCTCCTTTGGAGTCCTATTTGATAGAGCGATGTATTGCTGTGGGGACTGCGTTATTGACGTTCACATCACGTGCACATCACGCCCGTTCACGCACTACGTTTCGGACGCTTTTTACGTAGTTTATGAAGGCATTTGCCCGAAATACGCCCGATCAAAGTGTTTTCGGAATGATCCCAAGCGAAGGCGGAAATGCCGCTCGGCGAGTGTCGGATACATACGCGCAACGCGCACGTTCTCTTGTGACGCAGTGCGCATGATCGGGGGGATTTCCGGTAACGATCGTGGGGTGACGTCGTGAGGTGCGGCCCCATGCCGCAGGGCTGGCGCGAGATTCGCGGGCGCCGGCACTGAAAGTGCCGTCTGGTATGCGGCGCAGCAAATCGACATCAGATGACGCGCGTCAAAGTGGCTGCCGATGGCACAAGCATTCGCACATATTTCACTTGCTCTCACGTCGAAGCCGTCTCTAGAATGACTTCTTGACGCGCATCGGGCGCCCAATCACATCAAACGTGTGCTAGGCCGTCAGTCGCCCGTGTTCGCTGCCTGCGGATATTTCACGAGAGGGATGCCATGCTCAGACTTCTGTCGAAATACTGGTGGTTGCTTGTGCTGCGCGGCGTGTTGGCCGTGATCTTCGGAATCGCGGCCTTTGCGTTACCGGGCGTGACGATTGCGGTGCTGGTGCTCTGTTTCGGCGCGTTTTCGTTCGTGGACGGCATCTTCTCGCTCGGCGGCGCATGGAGCGCGCGCCAGGAGCACGCCGACTGGTGGCTGCCGCTGCTGCAAGGTATCGCGGGCATAGTCATCGGAGTCCTGACTTATCTCAACCCGGCGTTGACCGCCGTGGCGTTGCTCATCTATATCGTGGCCTGGAGTTTCGTCACCGGCGTGTTGCAGGTGGCCGCCGGCATCGCGCTGCGTCGCGAGATCAAGGGCGAACTGTGGGTCATTCTGTCCGGCGTGTTCAGCATTCTGTTTGCCATCTTCATCATGTGGCAGCCGGGCGCGGGCGCGCTCGCCCTGATCTGGGCCATCGGGTCGTGGGCCATCATCTGGGGCGTGCTGCTGGCAATGGCCGGTTTCAGACTGCGAGGCGCAGGGCACCGTGTGTCGCCTGCGCCCTCGGGGCACCTCGGGTCCTGACCCCTCGCAAACAGGGTGAACTCAGCACACATCCCATCCGTTTCCCTTCGTCCGCACGAGCCCGGCCAGCAAGGCAGCACGGCCGGTGTCCGATGCCGACGGCTTCCCCCCCCGGCGACCTGCGGGCCGCCAGACGTCAGGAGTGTCAAATGGCTCTGAATCATACGCGTAACACGCTCGGTGAAAAAATCCGTATCGAATCGGTCAATCAACTGAGTCGCGGGCTGGTCAACGGCATCGATGTGCAGCGTCAGGCGAAGCAGGCGCACTGGAACGTGCATGGCCCGGGCTTCATCGAGCTGCACCTGTTGTTCGACAACGTCTATAACGCGGCCATCGAGTGGGCCGATCTGTGCGCCGAACGTCTTGTCGCGCTGGGCGGCGTGGCTGATGGCCGCGTGCAGACGGTGGCTCAGAAGACTGAACTGCCGACTTACAAGAACGAGTTCAAGCGCGGTCTCGATCATGCCGCTGCACTGGCCGAAGCGCTCGCCGCGTATGGCGAGATCATTCGTGGCCTGATCGATGCGTCCGCCGAAATCGGCGACGCGACCACGTCGGACGTCTTCACCGAAATCTCGCGCGGTGTCGACGATCACCTGTGGAAGGTCGAAGCGCACCTGCGCGGTGAGTGACTGAGTGACGCGGTTGCCGGGCATCCGTTCGGGTGCCCGCGACACGCACGGGCACGGTGCCGGGTCCTCGACGGACATCGGTGTCGTGACCCGCGCATCTCGTTGTCAGACCGGCAGATTCGGTCGATTCGCCGAGGGCCGAAGACGAACGCGCGCACCGGCATATCCCGGCGCGCGCGTTTGCATGTCCTGCCCCGCATCCCCTGCATCTTCTGCATCCCCCCGGAGCCGCTATGACTACCCGTAACCTGAGCCAGATGTTCCAGCCGAAATCGGTCGCCGTGATCGGCGCGTCCAATCGCGAGCGCCGCGTGGGTACGACCGTGCTGCAGAACGTCGTGGACGGGGGCTTCAAGGGCGACATCTATCCGGTGAATCCGAAGTATTCGACGCTGGCCGGTCTGAAGTGCTACCGGGATGTCGGCGATCTGCCGCAGGCGCCGGATCTCGCCGTCATCTGCACGCCGCCATCCACGGTGCCCGATCTCATCAAGGAACTCGGCGAGCGCGGTACTCGCGCGGTGGTCGTGCTGACCTCGGGACTCGCACGCGAGAAAGATCGCCACGGCGTGACGTTGCAGGAGCGCATGCTCAAGAACGCGAAGCCGCATGTGCTGCGCATTCTCGGGCCGAACTGCATCGGGCTGCTGAGCCCCGGCATCGGCCTGAACGCGAGCTTTGCGCACATGGGCGCGCGGGCGGGCAAACTCGCCTTCGTCTCCCAGTCGGGGGCGCTGACGACGGCTGTGCTCGACTGGGCCGATGCCCGTGAGATCGGCTTTTCGCATTTCGTCTCGATGGGCGACAGCGCGGACGTGGACTTCGGCGACATGCTCGACTATCTCGCGAGCGACCCGGGCACGGACGCCATTCTGATGTACATGGAATCGATTCGCGACGCGCGCAAGTTCATGTCGGCTGCGCGCGCGGCCGCACGTAACAAGCCGGTCGTCGTGATCAAGTCGGGACGCGTGCCCGAGGGCGCGCAGGCAGCCGCCTCGCATACGGGGGCGCTGGCCGGATCGGACGACGTGTACGACGCTGCCATCCGGCGCGCCGGGATGCTGCGCGTGGATACGACGGATGAATTGTTTGCCGCCGTCGAGACGCTCGCCCGTCTACGCCCGTTCGTCGGCGACAAACTCTCGATCATGACCAACGGCGGCGGTGCCGGCGTGATGGCCACCGACGCGCTAATACTCGAAGGCGGCAAGCTCGCCCATCTGAGCGACGCGACGCGCGAGGCGCTCGACGCCGCGCTGCCGAAGACGCTGGGGCGGGTCAACCCGGTCGATATCGGGGGGGACGCCGACCTCGACCGCTATACGGCAACGCTTTCCGCGCTGTGCGGCGACCCCGAGACGGCTGCGGTGCTGTTCATTCAGGCGCCGACGGCCGTCATGCCGAGTCTCGACGTTGCGAACGCGCTTGCGGCGTTACCCAAGCCACCAAAAAACGTCTTCACCTGCTGGCTCGGTGGCGAGACGGCCGAGCGCGCGCGTCGCATCTGTCGTGAGGCCGGCCTGCCGACCTACGACACGCCGGAGAATGCCGCCCGGGCGTTTCTCGAAGCGGTGAACTATCGACGCAACCAGTCGCTGCTGATGGAGACGCCGCCCTCCATTCCGCCGGGATTCGCGCCCGACGTGGCGCGTGTGCGGGCCATCGTCGACAGTGCCATGCGCGAGGGACGAGCGCTTCTCACGGAGCCGGAAGCGAAGGGCGTGCTCGCTGCCTACGGCATTCCGGTCGTGGAGACGCTCGTCGCCGGGACGCCCGAACTCGCGGGCGAGTTGGCGAAGGGCATCGGCTTTCCGGTGGCCGTCAAACTGATTTCGCCGGACATCACGCACAAGTCGGATGTCGGCGGTGTCGTGCTCAACATCGAAACGGCGGAGCAGGCGAGCGAGGCCGCGCGTCAGATTCGCAAGCGCGCGCTGGCCGCGAAACCCGACGCTCGCGTGACCGGTTATTCGGTGCAGCGCATGGCCAACGGCGCGGAGGCGTTCGAATTGATCGTGGGCGTGGCGACCGACAACGTTTTCGGGCCGGTGCTGTTGTTCGGGCAAGGCGGCACGGCCGTCGAGGTCATTGCCGATCGTACGATCGGGCTGCCGCCACTGAATCTGAATCTCGCGCGCGACATGGTGGCGCGTGCACGCGTGTCGAGGCTGCTGGCGGGGTATCGCAATCGTCCCGCCGCCGATCATGAGGCGATCTATCTGACGCTGGTGAAGCTCTCGCAACTGGTGTGCGACGTGCCGGAAATCGCGGAACTCGATATCAATCCGCTATTTGCCGACGCACGCGGTGTGCTCGCGCTCGACGCTCGCATCGTGGCGCGCGCGCCTGCCGTGCCGGGACATGGCCGGCTGTCCATCGCGCCGTATCCGCAGGAGCTGGAGAGTACCGTGGATGCGGGCGGCAAGCCGGTGCGGGTGCGTCCGATCCGGCCGGAGGACGAGCCGGCGTACAACGCGTTCTTCCATACGCTTACACCGCAAGACGTCCAGTTCCGCTACTTCGGGCTGATCAAGGAGTTGTCGCACTCACAGATGGCGCGCGTCACGCAGATCGACTACGACCGCGCAATGACGTTCGTCGCCACGGAAAAGGACGAGGCCGGGCAAACCCGTTTGCTCGGCGTGGTGCAGGCGCTCGCGGATCCCGACAACACGGTCGCCGAGTTTGCGGTGACGGTGAGTCCGGCGGCGCAGGGGCGCGGCCTGGGACGCGCGCTCATGGAGCACATCGTTGATTACAGCCGCAAGCGGGGCACTGGGGAACTCATCGGCTATGTGCTCTCGGCAAATACGCGTATGCTGACACTCGCCCGTCATCTCGGTTTTGTCGAAGACAAGGAAATGGAGGCGGGCATTCTTCATATCCGGCTGCCGCTGCAACAGACGGCGCAGGCGCGGGAGACACGCAAGATGTGACGGCGGACGATGGCGGCCGGCACGCTCACTGCGCCCGGCGTTTGCTCGCGGGGCAGGGCGGCCGCCTCGACCAGGAAGACGAATGCTAGTGAATTGCGTGGCCTATGAGGATGGCCGCAAGATCGCCGATCTGCACCCCGACGAAATCTCGGACTATCTCGAACGTCCGCATTGCTTCGTCTGGGTGGCGCTCAAGGACCCGGGCCCGGGAGAGCTGGCGCAGATGCAACATGAGTTCGGTCTGCACGACCTTGCCGTCGAAGACGCGCAGCACGGTCATCAGCGTCCGAAAATCGAACAGTACGGCGACTCGCTCTTTGCCGTGCTTCACGTGCTCAACAAGGACGACGCCGGCGACTTCTCGATCGGTGAGGTGGCGATTTTCGCGGGGCACAACTACGTGCTCTCAGTCCGCTCGAATGCGACGCAGGGGCTTGGTGCGGTGCGCGCTCGTGCGGAGAAGGAGCCACATTTGCTGCTTCAGGGGTCCATCTTCGTGCTCTACGCATTGATGGACGCCATCGTCGACAGCTACTTTCCGGTGTTCGACGATCTCGAAGCGCAACTCGAAGCCATCGAGGAGCAGATTTTCACGCCGAATGCGCCCACCAAAGGGCGCGCGATCATCGAGGATCTGTATCAGCTCAAGCGCCGGCTCATTACGCTGCAACACGCCTGTGTGCCGCTCATGGAGGCGGTCAGCAAGCTGTTCGGGGCGATGGCGCCAAAGCTTTGCGGCGGTATGCAGGAGTATTTTCGCGACGTCTTCGACCACCTTCAGCGCATTACGAAGAACATCGATTTGCTGCGTGAAATGGTGACAACCGCGTTGTCCGTCAATCTCGGCATGATTTCGCTGTCGGAAAACGAAACGACGAAACGTCTCGGGTCGTTCGCGGCGTTGTTTGCGGTGCCCACGATGATCGCCGGGATTTACGGGATGAACTTCGACGACATCCCCGAATTGAAGCTCCATTACGGCTACCCGATCTGTATCGCCGTGATGATCATCATCGACCTGCTGCTGTTCCTCAAATTCCGTAAAGCCGGCTGGCTTTGACCGCTGGGGCGAGGGGGTGGAAGGCCGGGGAAGGCGGGGGCAAGGCCTTGCCTTTCATGTCAGGTGCATGTCCTGACGGGCTTTGCGGCCGCCCCTGTTGCCCGGTGGCAACGCGCCGTCGATCCTCCATTTTTTCGCAGTGACCGGCGTGGAGTAACTGTTCTAGAATGCGTCAACGCCGCGTCAGACGGTTGCCAAGGGTTGAAAACTACAACAAACCGTCAGGCAAAAAGGGGTCAGATATTGAACGCACCACTCACGGGGATCCGCGTCATTGAGTTCTGTCGCGGCGCGGCGGGTGCCTATTGCGGCATGCTGTTGGCCGACATGGGCGCAGACGTCATCATGGTCGACGAACCTGTCGACGAACTTTCCAGCGATAGCCAGAACCCGCTCGGCGAAACCGCGCAGTTGGGTTTGCGGCGCAACAAGCGATCCGTGGCACTGGATCTGCTCACACTCGAAGGCCGTAGCCTTGCTCACACCCTGGTGCGCGGGGCGGACGTCGTCATCGAATGTCTGCCGCCAGGCACACTGTCGCGTGCGGGGCTCGCTTATGACGCGCTAAGCGGTGTTCAGCCGCATCTCGTCTACGTCTCCATTTCCGCTTTCGGTCAGGATGGCCCGCGCTCGGCGGCCCAACAGGGCGGCGTGCCCGCGCTTGAAGCGCTCAGAGGAATGCTCGGCGCGGCGTCGCACGGCGCCGAGCCGCCGCGCGACCTGCCGGTTGCCGATCTTGCCGCCGGCCTTTACGCCGCATTCTCTGTCTCGGCAGCGTTGGTCGCAGCGAAGCAGCAGGGGATAGGCGTGCATATCGACGTGCCAATGCTCGGCGCGACGCTCGCGATTGCGGCCCTGCGCGCCGGAGACGCCGGGGCTGAAGCGGCCCAGCGGGCCGGGCTCGTTCCTGCGGCAGCGATGGTGCAACCGGTCGGCGAAAGCGTGCCCTCGATGTCCCGGCAACGGCAGGCGCTGGCCGATGCGGCAGGACTCGGCAAGGGGTCTCCGCTGGCTGGCAATGTCGCTGATAGTGGTCCTGACGGGAAACGTTTTGGTGGCCCGGTGGCACCGTGGCCCACGTTCCGGGCGCGCGACGGGTATTTCGGCATGGATCTCGACGGACCGGCCCATTGGCAGGCGATCTGCGCACTGGTGCACCGGGTCGATCTGCTCGACGACTCGCGGTTCGGTAACGCGCGCGAGCGGGCTCGCCATCAGGCTGCGTTGCGCGACGTGCTCGAAGCGGTATTCGTGCAGGAAGATCGAGGCGTCTGGCTGGCAAGGCTCGTTGCCGTCGGGGTGCCTTGTACAGCGATCAGCACGTATTCGCGCGTGCTTGCCGATCCGCAGGTCGCGCACATGGGATGGGTGCGGCCTATGGTGCTGCCCAGTGGCGAGACGACGCACACGATCGTCTCGCCCGTTCGGTTGAACGGACAAAGCCCGGTGACCCGGATCGATCCGCCCGCACCCGGCGCGCACACGGGCGACATCCTCGCGGAACTTGATGCTGTCGAGGCGGAGAATACGCCGCCCTCGGAGGCATCTCGCACCTAGTCTGATTTCGTCTGTTCCCTCGTTTTCAGATCATGCGGCACTCCTGGAGTGCCGCTTTTCATTTTGCCTTGGCGTTTTGCGACGACGCCATGTTCCCCTCATCTGCCGTCATTCGTCCTTATCGTGGCACCCATCGTTAGGGCAACCCACCGCCGGGACTTTTCCTGAATTGCCCATTTCTATATAATTCATCGTCATAAGCATATGACCAATAGTGATTTGGATCGTGTGCCAAATCACCTTTCGCTGGATCTCGCCCATGTTTCCCGACTTTTCGAGCGCCTCGTCTGCTGCCGCCGTCCTGGGTGCGGCTGTCGGTCTCGTGCTGGGTCTTACCGGGGCTGGCGGCGGTATTTTCGCCGTTCCCGCATTGGTCTTCGGGCTGGGGTGGGGCGTGCCACAGGCGGGACCCGTGGCGTTGCTCGCTGTGGGAGCGAGCGCTGCGGTCGGTAGCGCGCAGGGCTTGCGTGCCGGGATTGTGCGATACCGGGCTGCGATATTGATGGCGGGAATTGGCGTTTGCATGGCGCCGCTGGGTAGCTGGATGGCGCATCGGCTGCCGGAGCGATGGCTCGTCGGGCTGTTTGCCGTCGCGATGCTCATCGTTGCGGCGCGCATGTATCGGGCGTCGCGAGGCGGTGCGGCGAAGGCGGCCGACAACGGGGCGGCAGTGTCCTGTGCGCCTCTGCCGCCGTGCCGTATGGATCCGTCTACGGGGCGTCTGCACTGGACGCGGCGAGTGGCTGGCACGCTCGGTGTTATCGGTGCGGTGTCGGGCTTTGCGTCGGGATTACTGGGCGTGGGCGGCGGATTTGTGATCGTTCCCGCGCTGCGCCGCTTCACAGACATCACGGTGCACGGTGTCGTGGCGACGTCGCTGTTCGTCATTGCGCTCATCTCCGCGGGTACCGTCGCCAACGCCTGGTGGCACGGCATGCACCCGGGGGCGCAAGGCTGGACGTTCGTCGTCGGGGCGGTCGCCGGAATGCTGTTCGGGCGTGCACTCGCACCGCGTCTCGCCCCAACCCGGCTTCAGCAAATCTTTTCTGTGCTCATGGCCGCCGTCGCGCTGGGAATGTTCGTTAAAGCCTTTGGCGCGTGATTCTCTTAAAGCGGTAAATCCCGCAAGCCTAAGAAATACCATCGATTTAATCGGTGGTTGATTCGCTATTAAACCGCGCATCCAAATCCCTCGAAATTCGCAACGTCTTTCGAGTGAAATTATTGATATTCGATACGCCGGTCTTGCGTGACTCAGGGACTGTGGTTCGCGTCACAGTCACCTTTCGAATGAATCTTTTCCTCACCTGACTGTCCATTAGAACGCTGCGTGAGCGTTTGCACTACGTCACTTGAGTTTTTCCCGCATACAGATGCAATGTAATGCGTGCGCCACGTGAGCTGCGAACGGTGATCCTCCTATTTTGGACTAGGATATTTCCTATAAAGAGTTCCAAAACGGTAGGGTTTTGTAGATTTATCCTATATTTCCGCTGGTCGTGAAAGTGACGCGTAACGTTTTGATGTCACGCGGCAATGCGATTGGTAATGGACCAATGACCACAACCTACGTTGACGCTTTCCTGGCCGATTCGTCCAGCCGCCCGAAGGCTGGGCGTGCAAGTGGGCGGCGCGCCGTGACGACCCTGATGCGTTTGGGCGGCGCATTGGTGGCTGCACTGCTTGTCGGATGTAGTGAATACAAGGCATCGACGGCAAGTGTGAGCGGCCCGGCTTCCGAATCGGAAATGGAAGGGACATCGCTGTCGCGCGTGGAGTCGCAGGATGCAGTGCCGCGGGAAGTCGAAACGCGGATGCGACCGGTGGCCGCGGCAGTCAAGATGAGTGGTACGCCGCAAGTCGGCGTCGTCGTGAGTGGCTCGTATCGCTGGATGGCGGACTGGCCCGAGACCGATAGCGTGCATCTGTGGGAAGCGGCATCCGGACCGACGCGCATTCGCGTGGTCGGGCGCGCCCGCGAAATGATGCCCTCGGCCGGCTTGCGCGGCGTTCGCATTCGTTACTGTGTCAAGCCGGTGATCGGCACGGACACATCCCGGTTGACAGGGCACAAGACGTGCTCGGCCTGGACCACCGTCGACGGCGCCAAGACTGCCGATGTCGCTGGCTAGCGACGGCTAGCGCAGGCGACAGGCAGGGGCGAGAAGGCCCTTTGCGCCGGACTGTCGAGTCCCGCTTCGTCGCCTGGCAGCAATGCGGTTACGACTTCGTGACCAACGGGTGTGTCGGCAAGACACACATTCCTCTTTTTGGGACGTCATGACGCGCAGACAAAGCGGAGGATCGCGCGCGTCCGTGACTGAATTCTTCTAAAAGGATCTCGCAAATGATGGTAAAGATTCTGATTGCCGACGATCACCCGATCGTCGCCTCCACGCTACGTGAAATGCTCTCCCCGGACCCCGGTTTTCACGTGCTTCCTCCGGTCTCCAACTCAACGGAACTGTTCAAGGCGCTCGAGACGAACTCCGTCGACGTCCTGATCACCGATTACTGCATGCCGGGCGGTGCCTTCGGCGATGGTCTCGTCATGATCAATCGCGTACGTCGCAAGTATCCCGATGTGAAGATCATCGTGTTCACGTCGATCGAGCAGCCGGCCATCATCCACGCGCTGGACAGCTGTGGCGTGTTGGGCGTGATGACGAAATCCGATGACCTGCGTGAAATCACGGTCTGCGTGGAGCGTTGCCGCCGGGGCATGAGTTATCGCGGTGGCCGCGCCGAGCAGATCCTCGAAGAGCAGATGCGCCGCAAGCCCACCGCTCGCCGCCCGCTCTCGCCCAAGGAGATGGAAGTGCTGCGCATGTATCTGGACGGTCAGAACGTGTCGCAGATTGCCGGTGCGCTCAAGCGTTCGGCCAAGACGATCAACAATCAGAAACGTATGGCGATGTGCAAACTGGGTTGCCGGACCGACATGGAACTGTTCAAGCTGCATGTCTCGAGCCCGGTTCAGTTCGGGCGCGATAGCGACGCCGAAGCGCCGAGTGCCGCCTGAGTCCGCCGCGCTCACAGACGTTGGAGTCTATGCCTGCCAGAACGATGACGCGTGACATCGCGATCGCCGGCCGCCTGCTTCGCATTGGTGGCCTGCTTGCCCTTTTGTTCGGTTTGTCCGTTTGGGTTGCTGCCATCTCGTACGCGCTGTTTGGCACACTCTGGCAAAGCGGGCAAAAGACGGAGTCGTTCTTCGCTGCGGTCGGCCGGGAAATCCGCGATCTGGAAATCTTCAACGAGCAGGCCCGCGCAATGGCGCAGGCCACACAAGCCAGCTCGGTTCGTCCGGGCGGCGCGACACAGGCGCTGACGGACCGGATCCTCAAGCCGCTCGTGTCCATGCCGGTCGGCAGTGCCCGGCGTATCAGCGGTGTCGGGTGGGATAGCGAATTCGAAATCGTCAAGCTGGCGGATATCCCGCCGGAGCGCGCCGAGTCGCTGGCGCGTCTGACCTTACGGCTCATGGTGCTTGACGCCAACTTCTGGAGTCCGCTCGACGCCCAGGACGAAACCTTCATCATTTCTGCCGACGGCGCCTTTGCGACGTATCGGCCCGCCATCGGCCGTGAGGCCTTCAGTCCCGCCGACCTGGCGCGCGATACGCAGGCGATGCTCGCCGAGATCAACAAGGTCGAGCGCTATCACGCGCGGGTGCGCGGAAACAGCGACGGCCCGTTCTGGACGTACAACTACAAACATCCCGTCACCCATCTGAAGACCGTGTCGAGCTTCGTGCCGATACGCGATCTCAACGGGCATCTGGTGCTCTACGTCGGCACCAGCATGTCGCCCGAAATGATCGTGCCGCCGCGCATGCGGCATCTCGAACGTACCGGGGAAGCGCTCCAGTTGATTTCGGAGGACGGCCTCGTGATCGCGAGTGCCGGTCTTCCGCTGTCGTCGTTGGGACATTTGCGCACGCTGGTGACGTTGCCGCTCTTCGGCGGTGCGCAGATGACGTTGCGTACCGATGGTCAGCGGCTCGTCTTCGAACGCCGGCTGGCATCGACCCCGTGGTACGTTCGCTACGCGGTGCGTCCGGCGCAACTGTTGCGTGAGAACGCTACGTTGTTGCTGGGCGCCACGTTATTGCTGCTGTTGTATGCCGCTGGGGTGTACGCGGGTATGCGATACATGCGTCAGCGCATCATCGAGCCGGCACGTCAGCGCACCACGGCGCTGCTCGAGCGCGACGCCTTTACGCAGACCCTCATCGAAACCGCGCCCGTCGGCATGGCGATCATCGATCCGTTCGAACCCGCTGTGGTGATGAGCAATCCGGCCTATGCGGGCACGGTCGATCTGCTGCGTCATCTCGGCGATGGCGAACTCACTCGCATGTACCGTCAGCTTCACAGTGGAGTCGTTGCGCGTCCGGTGCGCCGGCTGCTGAGCGCGCTCGACGACGCCGGCGAGCGCCACTATGCCGTGAGTTTCGTCGATACCGTGTTTCGCGAGCAGCCGGTGTTGATAGGTACGCTTTCTGACGTTACCGAGCAGCGGCGCTTCGAGCTGGAGCAACGAAAGGCGCGTCTGGCGGCGGAGAGTGCCAATCGCGCCAAGGACGTGTTCCTGACGACGGTCAGTCACGAGATGCGTACGCCGTTGTACGGCACGCTCGCGTCGATCGAACTGCTCAGTGCGCAGAACCTGGGCGACGACCACCGGTATTACGTCGACGTGATGGAAAGCTCGACGCGCAACCTGCTCGATCTCATCAACGATCTGCTCGACTATTCGCGCATTCAGGTGGGACGTTTTGAATTGAATTCTCGCGACTGCTCACTGCTCAAGGAGCTTGAGGCGGTCGGTTTGTCGTTTACGGGACGTGCGCGTTTGCAGGGGCTGACACTCGACTGGATGATCGATCCGCAGCTCGCGCGCGCGGTGCATACCGACGCGTTGCGACTCGGTCAGGTCGTGACCAATCTCGTCGGCAATGCCATCAAGTTCACGGAGAACGGACACGTTGCGTTTGCCGCGATGGTCACGCGTGCGGATATGCAGGGCTGCGATGTGGCCTTTACCGTGAGTGATAGCGGTGTCGGTATCGCGGCTACGGATCTTGCCGACTTGTTCCGTCCGTTCGGCAAGAGTACGACCGAGCCTGGCATGCAGCATGGGACTGGGCTGGGACTGGCGATTTCGCACCAGTTTGTCGGCATGCTCGGTGGCGTGCTGGCAGTCGACAGCGAGGAGGGCAAGGGGACGACCATGCGCTTCACGCTTCATCTGCCCTGGGCGCCGGACAGCGAAGCGCCTGTCGTCGCGGAGTCTCCGGAGACATTCGCCTACGTCAGCGCGATGCCGCGTCGTCACTGGTATCTCGACGCATTGATCCGCCGCGCCGGCTTCCAGCCGGTCAGGTATGACGACGCGGTGTCCTGGTCCACCGGCTTGGGCCGCGAGCAGGATTCGGGGCTGTTGATGTTCGCCGACGAATGGCCCGTGCGAGGAATGGCCGGCGCCGAAGTCTACTTGTTGCGTTCCACCCCAGTGGATCGTCTTGCTGGCAGCGCGCCGGTATGGCCGCGTGACATCGCGCTCTTCCAGCAGGCCGAACTCTGGGAGGCGCTGGGTTCGGCGCCTCGACCGGGGCTGGCGACCCACGGGGAATTGCCGGTGCCGGGCACCGCGAATGCGCAGGCGCGTGTGAAGCCGCTGGCCGGATGGTACGTGCTGGTGGCGGATGACCATCCGATCAGCGGCATGTTGCTGTCGCGTCAGTTGGAGGGGCTGGGGGCGATGGTGGACTGCTATCACGATCCACGTGAAGCGCTCGACGCCTTTGACGCCGATTCGCACATGCTCGTGATCACAGACGCCAACATGCCGCATATTTCAGGGCATGCGCTGGCGACGGACATCAAGGCGCGTGCACCGCACGTGCCTGTCGTGGTGGCAACGGCGGACGTCACGCTTCGCAACGATCGTGAAGCGAAGTCGCCTTACGATGCGGTTGTCTACAAGCCGGTCGATGCGCGTTCATTGTTGCGGGTGATCGAGCTGGTTCGCTCCCGCTACCCGTCGCTTTGCGTCGACATTGCGCCACTACCTGCATCGACGCGTCTGATCGAGAGCGCACCGAAGCCGGCACCGGAAACGGCGTCGCGAAAAGATTGGCGCTTGCCGTTGTCGGACATGCTCGACACGTTCGTCACGATAGCGGATCAGGACATTGCGAACTGCCGCGCCGCATTGGCCGACGTCTCACGTGAGACGCTGCGCCATTCCGCGCATCGGTTGCGAGGCGGCTTTATGGCGTTTGGGCTGAGTTCGCTGGCGTCGTTGGCCGCGCAGGTCGAACACCTCGCCCCGCAGGCGTCGGTGGGGCAGATGGAAGCCGCGTTCGACGCGCTCGATGCTGCCTGGAACGACTGGTTGCGGGCGCAAGGGCATGCCATCGTCAGCGATGCGTGATACCTGACCTCCGATCCCTCATCTCACGCCCCTTATTCCACGAAGTGTTCTGAGATCAACTGGCGTAGCCATTGATTGCCGGCGTCCTGATGGTAACGCCGGTGCCAGAACACATTGGTTTGCAACGCGGGAAGCCGCAGGGGTGGTTTGACGAAGTGAAGTCCGAACGGTGCCGCGGCGCGCTCGGCAAATTTCTGCGGCACCGTGACCACGAGATCGTTGGCGCTCACGACATAGGGTACGGCGATGAAATGGGGCACCCAGAAGTTGGCATCGCTCCCGAATCCTGCCTGCGCTAGCAACTGATTGACGCGCGCATAGGGATTGTCGCCGGTCGTCACGAACAGGTGGCGCGCTGCCTTGAATTCCGCCAGTCCGGCATCGGGCGTGTCGAGCGCGTGTCCGATGCGAAACATACTCACGTAATGCTGTCGAAACAGTCGCCGCTGAAAGAACGGTCCGGTCAGATCGTCGAACGCGCCCACGGCGAGATCGATGCGTCCGGCCGCCATGGAATCCTTCAAGTCGGGCAGCGACGCCCGGACCGTGCTGATGCGTACGCCCGGTGCCAGCCGAGTGCACAGATCGATCAGTGCCGGCATGAAGTACACCTCACCAACGTCCGTCATGGCCAAAGTGAACTCTCGCTGGCTGCTCGCCGGATCGAACGCCTCCCGATGATTGATCGCCCGCGAGATACCGGCGAGCGCAGCCGATACCGGTTCGGCCAATGCCTCGGCGAATGGGGTGGGTTGCATGCCGGTGCCCGTTCGGGTGAATAGCTCGTCCTCGAACGTTTGCCGCAGGCGCGCAAGCCCGTTACTGACGGCAGGCTGCGACAGGCCCAACTCCCGGGCTGCCTGAGAAATACTGCGGTGGGTGAGCACGGCGTGGAAGACCACCAGCAGGTTCAGATCGACATCACGTAAGGAAATCATGGGGTGGCGCGCGGGCGTGAAGGTATTATTCGTGTTGTGAATATAGTGGATTTGTGTATTTATATCGCAAAATTTGGTCGCTTGTCGGACAATAATCGCATTCGAAATCAGGAGACGAGGCCGCTCATGCGCCAAGCAGACCAAATTCAGGGGGAACTGGGCTACCTGTCCGGTTTTACCAACGAGTTCGCCACCGAGGCATTGCCCGGCGCGCTGCCCATCGGGCAAAACTCGCCGCAACGTGCGCCCTATGGCCTCTACGCGGAACAACTTTCCGGCACGGCATTCACGGCGCCGCGCGGCCATAACCGCCGCTCGTGGGTTTATCGCATTCGTCCGGCCGCGATGCACAAGCCGTTCACAGCGCTCGAGAACACGCGCTGGCTGAGCCGCTTTGGCGATGTGCCGACGCCGCCGAACCAGATGCGCTGGGATCCGCTGCCGATGCCGGAAGCACCGACTGATTTCGTCGACGGCATGGTGACGATGGGCGGCAATGGCAGCCCCGACGCCGGCCACGGTTGCGGGATTCATGTGTATGCCGCCAACAAGTCGATGGATGGGCGCTTCTTCTACAACGCCGATGGCGAACTGCTTGTGGTACCGCAGGAAGGACGTCTGCGCATCGCGACCGAATTCGGTGTGCTCGACGTTGAACCGTATGAAATCGCCGTGTTGCCGCGAGGCGTGCGCTTTCGCGTGACGTTGCCGGACGGCCGTGCGCGCGGTTATGTGTGCGAGAACTACGGTGCCTTGTTCCGTCTGCCGGATCTCGGGCCGATCGGATCGAATGGCCTTGCCAATCCGCGCGATTTCCTGACCCCCGTTGCTGCGTATGAAGACGTCGAAGGTGACTTCGAACTCGTAGCGAAGTTCGGTGGCGCGTTGTGGCGTGCCGACATCGGTCATTCGCCGCTGGACGTTGTGGCGTGGCATGGCAACTACGCTCCGTACAAGTACGATTTGCGCCACTTCAACACGATCGGCTCGATCAGCTACGACCATCCGGACCCGTCGATCTTCCTGGTGCTCCAGTCGCAGAGCAACACGCCGGGCGTGGACGATATCGACTTCGTGATTTTCCCGCCGCGTTGGCTGGCGATGGAAAACTCGTTCCGCCCGCCCTGGTTCCACCGCAACATCGCCAGCGAATTCATGGGCCTGATTCACGGCGTGTACGACGCCAAGGCCGAGGGCTTCGTGCCGGGTGGTGCAAGTCTGCACAACTGCATGTCGGGCCACGGCCCCGATGCGGGCACGTTCGAGAAGGCCTCTGCGGCCGACACGAGCAAGCCGCATAAGGTCGACGCAACGATGGCTTTCATGTTCGAAACGCCGGCGGTGATTCATCCGACGCGGTTCGCGCTGGAAACCAAGCAGTTGCAAGACAACTATTACACCTGCTGGCAAGGCCTGAAGAAGCACTTCAACCCGAACGAGAAGTAAGCGGCATCGCGCCAACACACACACCATCATCCAGACAGCCGGCCCGGCGCCTATGCGACGCACGGCCGGCTGACGCATGACTTCGAATAAGGAACTCCACATGTCCGCTCTCCTGCAAAGCTGGGTCGCGTCCGCCAACACCGGTGTGACGGATTTCCCACTGCAAAACCTGCCGTATGGCGTGTTCAGTACGCAGTCGCAACCGACGCCGCGCGTCGGTGTCGCCATCGGCGACCAAGTGCTCGATCTGGCCGCGCTCGAAGCCGCTGGTGTGCTCAAGGCGGGCGATGCCCCTGTGTTCGCGCAGGCATCCATCAACGCATTCGTGGCGTTGGGCAGCGCAGCATGGCAGGCCACGCGTGCGCGACTGACTTCGCTGCTGTGCGTCGAGGGCGATGCCTCGCTGCGTGAGAACGCTGCGCTCAAGGCGCAAGCCCTCGTGCCGCTCGCGCAGGCGACGCTGCACCTGCCGGTCGAAGTCCCGGGCTACACGGACTTCTATTCGTCGAAGGAGCACGCTACCAATGTGGGCAGCATGTTCCGCGATCCGGCGAACGCACTGCTGCCGAACTGGCTCGAAATTCCGATCGGCTATAACGGGCGTGCCAGTTCGGTGGTGGTGAGTGGCACGCCGCTGCACCGTCCGAACGGCCAGATCAAGCTGCCGGACCAGCCGCGCCCGATCTTCGAGGGTTGCCGCAAGCTCGACTTCGAACTGGAAACCGGTTTCATCGTCGGACGCAACACGGCGCTGGGCGAATCGCTGAGCGTCGAAGACGCAGAGGCTGCCATCTTCGGTATGGTCGTGCTCAACGACTGGTCGGCGCGCGACTTGCAGCAATGGGAATATGTGCCGCTGGGGCCGTTCAACGCCAAGACGTTCGGCACGTCCATCTCGCCGTGGGTCGTGACGATGGAAGCGCTCGAGCCGTTCCGCGTTGCCGGGCCGGAGCAAACGCCGGTGCCGCTGTCGTACCTCCAGCAGCAGGGCAAGCATGCTTTCGACATCGAACTCGAAGTGCTGATGCAAGCGGAGGGCGATGCCGAGCCGACGTCGATTTGTCGCACCAATTTCCGTCACATGTACTGGAGCATGGCGCAACAGTTCGCCCACCACACGGTGTCGGGTTGTAACGTGCGCGTTGGCGATCTGATGGGCTCGGGCACGATCAGCGGCCCCACGCCGGACTCGTTCGGCAGCCTGCTGGAACTGACGTGGAACGGCAAGAACCCGATCACGCTGTCGGGCGGTGCAAAGCGCACGTTCATCGAAGACGGCGACACCGTGGTGATGAGCGGTTGGTGCCAGGGTGACGGCTACCGCATCGGCTTCGGCGAGGTGTCCGGCAAGATCCTGCCTGCGAAAGCGCGTTAACCGCCCGCCGAGGCGATCGAAATGGACAGCTAGACCGGGCTCGCAGCTTCCTGCGCCACCTGTGTGATGTCAGCAACGCGCCGAACCGGTTCGCCGGTCGGCGCGTTCGTTTTTTTCAGGGCGATCGACGCGTCGTGCACGTCTGCAGGGCTGAGGGCAAACGTTGGAAACCGTTGCCACCATGAATTCACGCGTGCGACCGGCAGGCTGATCGTGACACGGCAACGCGTTGGCGTGTAAGCCAGTTCGTGTGCCACCCGCCGCAATAGCGGCGGATCGCCAAGACGTGCTCGACGTGGCACGCGTCGCGAGCGTCGTGGCGGCGTGGTCGGGCTGGGCAGACAGGGTGGGCTGGTCAGGGAAGCGCTTGGCATTGATGATCTCTCGTGATCTGCTGAGTACGGGAGATATTTAGCCATGTCGCGGGGGCGTGCGACAGGTGAAGCAATCCGAAAAATAGGTCCGAGTCGCGTGACAAACGCGACTCGCGGACCTTTAGACGAGTTGCCGTTCAGCCTCGCCCTTTGCTGTCCGGCGCAGGCGGCGTGATGGCCTTGCGAGCGCCTTCCGAGGTGTTTTCCAGGCGCGATCCATGCTCAGAAGACGCGAGCGGTGCACCGCTGGCCGCCGTCACCGGCCGGTTCAGGCCTTCGTTGATCCAGGCCATCAGCAGGGTGTACGTCACGGCGAGAATCACCGGACCGACGAACAGGCCGACGATACCGAGCGTCAGCATGCCGCCGAGTACACCGGCCAGTATCAGCGTCATCGGCAGATCGGCCCCCCGGCGAATGAGCATCGGACGCATCACGTTGTCGAGCATGCCGATGAACACGGAGAGGATCAGCAGCAACGTGGCAAGCGTGGGGCTGTCTTGCCAGTAAAGCCAGGCGACGCTCGACAGCAGCACCGGGAACGGGCCGATCTGCGCGATACACAACACCAGCATCAGCGCCGTCAGGAAGCCCGACAGCGGCACGCCGGTCAGCCACAGACCCAGACCGCCGAGCAGCGATTGCGTAACCGCTGTGACGACGATGCCGAGTGCCACCGCGCGAATTGACATCCCCGCCAGCCGCACGGATTCTTCCCCGCGGTCGCCGCCGAGGCGGCGGGCGATCCGGATCAACGCCCGCGCCGCGCGTTCACCTTGCATGAAGAGAATGCCGGAGATGATCAGCGTGAGGCCGAGGTGAACGACCAGCAAGCCGATCGACCCCAACTTGGCAAACCCCCAGGACGCTGCTTTTACGGCATAGGGCTGCACCTTGGAGACGAGACCCCCTGGCCCTGCGGCGGCGAGCGCCTGCCATTCCTCGCTGGCGCGCTGGCCGATCACCGGCATGCGGGCGAGCCAGTCGGGCGGCATCGGCAGGCCGCGCTGGCCGAACGAGTGCACCTGATCGCTGATGTCGGCGGCATGGCCGATGAGCGTGCCGATAGCGGCCGACAAGGGGGCAACGACAATAATCAGCATGCCGACGATCATGACCGTGGTGGCGAGCCATCGCTTGCCCCACAGACGCCGTTGCAGTCCGATGAGTAGCGGCCATGTGGAGGCGACGATCGTGACAGCCCAGATAAAGGCGGGCAGGAAGGGCAGCAGTACCCACAAGGTGCCGACGATCAGCAGTCCGAGGACCAGAACGATCAGCAGATTACGGGCGAGTTCGCTCGGTGTGGTGTTCAGCATAGGCGCTCCGGCAGGCAGGGGGCGACGCGTATTTCCCTACGCCCCCCAGGATGGTCATGCGCTAAGAACGCGCTTGAAGTGCAAGATGCCATGCCGTGGCGGTCACGGCAAGTGCGTGCAACACTTCGTCACAAAGGCGTGTACAGGTCGGCCGGGTGGTCGATGTCCTCATTCTCCCGGGGCAGACCGATGCCGGCTGGCGCGACCGATGTACCGTGGCGTCGTCCCGGCGGTGCGTCGGACGCCCGCAGTTCGGCTGTCTCACAACTGGAAGACACGCTAAGTGTATCGTCCATCGGCAAGAAGACGGCGTCGTCTCCCGAGGTGTCGCCCGACAGATCGCCGGATTCCGTCGAGGGGCTGCTCATCACCGGAAACGCGCTACCGGCGGCGCTTGCAGGGCTTGCGGGGCTGGCCGGACTGTCCGGCAGGTCGGAATGCGAGCCCGTGGACGAATGCCCGGAATCCTCCTGTGACGTGACGGTGACCGTGCTGATCTTGGGGCGTCCCCGGCGCCGCGTGTAGGCCGTGGCAATGGCGTCATGACGCGCCGAGATGCCTTGCATGGAGACGAACGTGGCGATCAGGCCGTAGAGCACGCCAAGGACGGCCTGCGTGTGCCAGTCGACGTCGAAATCGTTCGCCACGTCGGTCGGTGGCGTCTGCGTTGCATTTCCGGACAGTGCGAGAGACGTTCCGAAGCCGGTGTCGTCGCGCGGCATGTCATCGTCGATAGGCGTTTGCGTGCCATGAAAGGTCGAGAGGAAGTAGAAGCCGAGCGACAACGTCAGCCAGATGGCCTTCGGCGTACCCGATTGCAGCAATCCCGTGAAGTTGCGCCAAAAGGACGTCAGGAAGGGGGGGGCGGAGGCCGCGGGCATATCGTCGCTCATCTTGCAGATGAGGTCCGCGAAGCGATCTTGCAGCAACGGTTCGAGCCGGGCGTTTTCCGGTGCGATGGCAAAGTGATCGATGATCGGTCCCAGGAGTGCGCCCGGGATCGGACAAAGCAGGATTTCGAGGCAAGAATGAATCGTATTGCCGAAGCGATACGCCATGATGCCCGGCAGGGCAGCCGACAGGCCCGCCTCGATCCCCGCGCGTGCGAGATTGCGCACGATGCCGTAGCAGAAAACGAAGCCCGCGACATGCGCCGCGACCTCCCGGACGGGGTTGCGCAACATCGTGTTGACGACTTCGAGCGCCTGCGTCGGCGTGACGCGTGCAAGACGGCTCGCCCATTGCGGATGGGCGGCATTAAAGCGTGCCATCCCGATGAGGTTGATCAGCACGACCCCCATCGCTTCGACCGGTGGCCACATCATCGACAGGCGCCGTTGCGGGTCAGTCGTGTCGGCGAGCACCGAGAGCACGGTGGAGCCGAGGGCGAAGGGGAACGCGTCGCGCTCCAGACCGATGCGCGTCGCGCGCCACGAAACGCCGGGGTGTTCGTGACGGAATAACGCATCGAGCCGGTAACGGACTTTGTCCACGCTCAGTCCGCGTTGCGCGAGAAGTTGCGCTTCGATTCTCAAATGCGGGAGCAGATCGTCGAACCACGGCGGCGTCGCCGCCATTGCATGTGCCCGTGCCGAGATTCGGGAGGCGCCGGCTATCGGCGTCGCCGACGGCATGTCGGTGCGATGCGTTCGCTCGAAGCGGCGCAGTGCCGGGACGGCGATCTCGTCGCGAAGCATCGAATAGATTTGCTCGGCCGCGTTGGGCGCGCCGCTCGCGCGCGACGGGCAGGGTGACAATCGGGTGGCGCGTCGCACGGCCAGCGCCAGATCGTCTCGATGCTCGCGAGGAATCGCCTGCGCCACCGTCGTGTGGCGCGCGACGCGTCGACCATGACTCAGCATCACCGACGACTGCTGCGCCCGCGCGAAATCTTCGGCGAGATTGACGTGCGAATCGGCCGACGCCCCGGAAATCGGACGCTCGACGATGAGACCGGCAGTACGGGGAAACGCGGGAGTGGGGAAGGAGAAATCCTGTGGCATGTCGTCGATGGACGGCCCGACACGCGCGACTGCCTTCACTCGTGCCGCACGCCGTCATCGCCGTCTCGCAGGAGAAATGAAGTGGGCGATCCTACCTGCATCCCCACGCCACGACGACGCCCGGACAGGCGTTTAAAAACGTTCATTCGCGATGCTGCGTAGCCGGCGCGGTGCACTGCCGGTGCCACGGCAGTGACAATCACGCAAATGCAACGTCGACATCGGGCGCCGTCACGTCGGCATACGCCACACGATTTCCATGACGTCGTCATCACTCCGGCACGACCATCACCCCGGCGCGCAGGCCGTTCGCGACGTTTGGATTGGGAAACACGATGCGTTCCTCGGGATGCGAAACCGTGTAGGTGTTCTCGCCGTCGCGCGCGAGAACGGTGCCGGCGGGATAGGGCGTGAAGTTCGGTGTATCGGCGGGCACATCGAGAACGAACGCATCGGTGCGACGCACGATCTCCGCCGCGACCCGGAAGCGTTGGGGCTGCGGCGACTTGCCATCGTCACGGGCTTCGAACTCGCCACCGGAGAGCCAGCGGCGCAGTGCCGCGTCGATGCCGGAGAAGTTTTCGAGCCGGTTCTCGCCGAACGGCGCGACCTTGCCCAGCTCAAGCGTGCAGCTCTGCGCCCCGAACCGCGCGCAGGTGAAGTACGAAAACGTGACCGACGGTTGCTCGGTGCGCATCGTCGCTTCGATATCGGCGGCACCGAGGGCATCGAACCAGTCGTCGCTCGGGCTGTGCTGTGGCGTGCCGGGCACGACGGCAAAGCGCTGAAAGAGCGACGCCCGGATGGCGGTGTGCATGTCCACGTGGCGACGCGTACGACGCACGCCATCCACGCCGGCAAAGAACTGCGCCACGATCACTTCGAGTTCGCGGGCGCGCTGCACGGCAGGCGATTCGGCGCGCTTGGCGTGTGCGCCCTGAAAGAGACGGTTCAGATCGTATTCGAGATAGCGCTTGCCCGCGCGCACGGCGTCCGGGTTGCCGAGCACGACCAGGACACGCTCGCGCAATGTGAGGCGGCCGTCGGCGATGTCGCGCAAAATGCCGTCGACGATCTCGATGGGGGCGGTTTCATCGCCGTGAATGCCACAAGACAGGATGGCGTCGTAGCGGTAGCCGGGCTGGGCCGCCGCGTCATTCTCTGCACCCTCCGCCGAGCGGGATGCCGTGGCCGGTGTCAGTTCGAGCACGCCTTCCGCATGCCGTTGCCAACGGACACCGCAAGGGTCGACGCCTTCGTCGTGAGGATGGTCGCGCGACTCGCGAACGTCGCTGAGCCAGTGGCGCAATGCCGAGCGATGGGCGTCAGTCATGATGGGGAATCTCCGGAAACTCAACGTCGTATTCTATGCGTGTCTGTTGCCCTACCGACATGGACCGCCCCGGAGGCCCGGCGGGCGATGGTTTGCCGGTGCTTTCGGTGCCGACGCATTGTTCCGGCTGACGAATCCGTGTCATCATGATCCGCATCGCACGCCGCGCTATCGGGCGTGGCCTTCGGGGTAGCCCTCCATGACAGATCTGTACATCGAAGGCGTCTGGCGCGCAGCCAACGGCGCGCCGTTCTGCACGCTCGATCCCATGTCGGGCGAAGCCGTCTGGCAAGGTCGTGCCGCGGACACGGCCGACGTCGATGCGGCCGTTCACGCGGCGCGCCGCGCGCAGCGAGACTGGGCGCGACGCAGTGTCGACGAGCGTCTGGCCGTGTTGCAGCGGTTTGCGGCGATCGTGAGCGCGAATACCGAAACGCTGGCCGACGCCATCGGGCGTGAGACCGGCAAGCCGTTATGGGAAGCCCGCACGGAAGTGGCGACGATGTCTGCCAAGGTCGTCAATTCGGCGCGCGCTTTTCAGGAGCGCACGGGCGAGCGCCGCAGTCCGGTGGCAGACGGCGAGAGCGTGGTCCGGCACCGGGCACATGGCGTGATGGCCGTCTTCGGTCCGTACAACTTCCCGGGTCACTTGCCCAATGGGCATATCGTGCCAGCCTTGCTGGCGGGCAATACGGTCGTCTTCAAACCTAGCGAACTTGCCCCTGGCGTCGCCGCCCGCACGCTGGCGTGCTGGATCGAAGCCGGGTTGCCGCCGGGCGTGCTCAATCTCGTGCAGGGCGGCCGGGACACCGGCGCTGCGCTCGCCGCGCATGACGGCATCGACGGCGTGTGCTTTACCGGCAGTTCCGCGACGGGGCGCGCGCTTCATCAGCAATTCGCCGGGCGCCCCGACAAGATCCTTGCGCTGGAGATGGGCGGCAATAATCCGCTGATCGTCGATGCGCCCGCCGACATCGATGCCGCCGTGCACGTGGCGGTTCAGTCCGCTTTTCTCTCCGCAGGCCAGCGATGCACGTGCGCGAGACGCCTGCTCGTGCCGCGTGGCACGCAAGGCGATGCCTTTCTCGACAGACTCATCGCCGTCACGCAGCGTATCAGTGTCGGTCGGTACGACGCAGAGCCGCAGCCCTTCATGGGGGCGGTCGTATCGTTGCAGGCGGCACGTCGCATGACCGCTGCGCAGGCGGAATTGATGTCGCTCGGCAGCCGTGCGCTGTTGCCGCTCTCACAACCCGATGGACGCTCAGCACTGCTCACGCCGGGCCTGATCGACGTGACGGCGCCCGCCGCTCGCGACGCGTTGCCCGACGAAGAGTATTTCGGTCCCTTGCTGCAAGTGCTCCGTTACGACACGTTCGACGACGCCATCACGCACGCCAATCGAACCCGCTACGGGCTGGCTGCCGGGCTGCTGTCCGACGATCCTGCGCGTTACGAACAGTTCCTCGCCGAGATCCGCGCGGGCGTTGTCAACTGGAATCGCCCGACGACCGGGGCAGCCGGGGCCGCGCCCTTTGGCGGCGTGGGGGCATCGGGCAACCACCGTCCAAGCGCCTGGTATGCGGCCGACTACTGTGCTTATCCGATCGCCTCGATGGAGGCCGAACGGGCCGTCATGCCTGAACATCTGAGCCCCGGGTTGGACTTCGGTGTGACCTGATTCAGGCACAATGCCGCACATCACTGCATATTGCGTATGCGGGACACGGACTCCCGCTTTTTCCAGGACTTGACATGACACGCTTTGCCCTCGAAGCCAACTTCGACGGATTGGTCGGCCCCACGCACAACTACGCGGGTTTGTCGTTTGGCAATGTGGCGTCGGCGAACAACGCCAACCGCGTTTCGAACCCGCGCGAGGCGGCGTTGCAAGGGCTGGCGAAAATGAAGGCGCTGGCCGATCTTGGCTACGCGCAGGGGGTGTTGCCGCCGCAAGAGCGTCCGTCGGTCGCGTTGCTGCGCACGCTCGGCTTTTCCGGGGACGACAGTACCGTCATTCGGAACGCGGCGCAGACAGCGCCCGCGTTGCTCGGCGCCGCGTGCTCGGCCGCAAGCATGTGGACGGCGAACGCCGCCACGGTCAGCCCGTCTGCGGACACGTCGGACGGGCGCGTCCATTTCACGGCGGCGAATCTGTGCAGCAAACTTCACCGCGCCATCGAGCATGAAACGACGTCGCGCATCTTGCGTGCGGCATTTCCGGACGAATCCCGCTTCGCGCATCACGACGCGTTGCCAGGCTGGCCGTCGCTCGGGGACGAGGGCGCCGCCAACCACACGCGGTTCTGCGGGGCGTATGGAGAGCGCGGCGTCGAGTTCTTCGTCTACGGACGAGACGATCTTGCCAGCGCGCCCACGCCGCGTCGATTCCCCGCCCGGCAGACGTTGCAGGCCAGTCAGGCGATCGCGCGTCTGCATGGGCTGGACGACGCGGATGTCGTGTTCGCGCAGCAGCACCCGGACGCCATCGACGCCGGGGTATTCCATAACGACGTGATCGCGGTCGGCAACGGCAATGTGCTGTTCTGCCATGCGCAGGCATTTGTCGATCAGGCGAGCGTGCTGGCGACCTTGCGCGAACGGCTCGCGGCGCGGGCAACGGCGCTCGAAGTGGTCGAAGTGTCTGATGCCGACATCTCGATGGAAGACACCGTCGGCAGTTACCTTTTCAACAGCCAGTTGCTCGCGCGCAGCCCCGAGGCGGGCGGCGGCATGCGACTGGTCGTGCCGCAGGAGTGCCGCGAGCGCCCGGCCGTGTGGCGCTATCTGGAGACGCTCGTGGCCAGCGGTGGCCCGATCCGTGAGCTTCACGTCTTCGATTTGCGCGAAAGCATGCGCAATGGCGGCGGTCCGGCATGCCTGCGTCTGCGTGTGGTGCTCACGGAGGAAGAGCGCAAGGCGGCGCACAGCGGTCTCTGGATGGACGATGCGCGTTACGTCACGTTGACGGATTGGGTCAGACGTCACTATCGCGATCGGCTGGCGGTAAGCGATCTCGCCGATCCGGCATTGCTCGACGAGTGTCGTACGGCGCTCGACGAACTCACGCGTCTGCTCGGTCTGGGCAGCGTATATCCCTTCCAACGCAACGTGTAGGCGGATGGCGACGCGGCGAACCGCCGCTTCGCCACAAGACGTTGTGGGGTCTCTATTTCCGATCAGTACTGCAAGGAGTCGATTCGATGACGACAATCATTGGTTTGTCCGGCAGCCTGCGCAAGGGCTCTTACAACACGGCGTTGCTCGTCGCAGCGAAAGCGTTGGCACCCGCGGGTGTCACGCTCGACGTCAGGACGTTGCACGGCATTCCGCTATACGACGGTGACCTGGAGGCGAGCGAAGGCATTCCCGCCGCCGTCACGACCTTGAAGGACGCCATCGCACAGGCCGATGGCCTGCTGCTCGCCACGCCCGAGTACAACAATGGCATGCCGGGGGTGTTCAAGAATGCGCTGGATTGGCTATCGCGTCCCCCGGCCGATAGTGCGCGGGTGTTCCGCGACAAGCCGGTTGCGCTCATGGGCGCGTCGCCCGGGGGTTTCGGCACGATCCTCAGCCAGAATGCGTGGCTGCCAGTGCTGCGCACCCTGCAAACGACCCCGTGGTGGCAGGGCCGTTTGATGGTCTCGCACGCGAACAAGGCCATCGACGTGGACGGCAACTTGCAGGACGACGCCGTGCGTCAGCAGGTGTCCGATTTCGTTGCGGGTTTCGTGGTGTTTCTGAATGGAAATAAGATTGCGAATTGATTTTTTATAAAAATCAATGGCTTGCGAATTCTATTTAAAGCGATTTATTTGAAGTAAGGCGTTCCGGAACCTTCCCCAATCGTTCTGGACGAACCGATAAGCGACGCAATTTTCGGTTCGTCCTGCGATGCACTATGCTGGATGGAACGTGTCGGCCGACACGTCGATTGCGTCCTTTCGTCAACCGGGGGTGCCGCCATGCAAATCGAGTTTCCGGATCACCGTCCCATGTTCAACTACGAAGACCTGACGATCGAGTTCGCCGTTGTCGTCAATGGCCGGCCAATCGATTGTGCGGTGTCGGCCGAGGCGCTGGAATCGCACTTTCACGCCCACTCGGCCCGCGCCGACGATCTGTTGCACGCCTTCGAGCACGGTCGCAGTCGTATTCACGCCCTGACCCGCGAATATCTCGCCATGGGGTTGCCTGGGCCGGTGTTGCTGCGCAGCGGTCATTTCCGCTGGGCGCAACATCACGAGGCGCGTCGTTGAACCACACCTGACGGCGCAATCCATCTTCCCATCGGGTAAAAGTCTAAAGGTCTCCAGCCCCCGGCATTGACAAGGATCAATGCCGGATTGATTAGGCATGCGACTCAATTGGCGACGTATGGGGATCGGCGTACACTGGTGTTGCCGCTAAAGAAGTCACGCCAGCGGCACCATTGCCGATAACTATAAGGAGTCGCTATGGGCTCGGAATTTCGCGTCGTCATCGCTTCGATAGCGGCATTCATGACGCTTGGCGGGGCATTCGCCACCATCCATGGTCTGCTTTACGACAAGTCGCACGTCATGCACGGCGGCGTGGTCACCGTGCTGTTCGGCATCTTGTTCATCGTCGTGATGCTTACCCCCTGGCCGAAAGACGAAGCGGGCGATGTCAAGCGCTAGTCTTGAGCCTCGGGGGCACTGGCTAACCCTTGCTAACCGTTTCGCGCATGGCGTCCTACACTGAAATCGAGGGACGCCGCCGAAGTCATCCAAGGCACCCGAAGTCGCGCGGTTCCGCCGTGATGCACTGAAAGCACGGGCGGGAAGCCGCAGATTTCGCGATGTCGTCATTGGCTTCGCAACGGGCGTGGCCTCGTTGCGAGGTGACGTATGTGCTCCGATACCCGCGTCTTCATTGCCTCCCTTGCTGCCTTCGTCATGCTGGGCGGCATTTTCGCCACGATCCACGGTCTGCTGTACAACCTGCCGGAAGTCTCGCGCTACGGTGTGGCGGCGGTGCTGCTGGGGGCGACGTGTACGGCCACGATGCTCATTCCCTGGGGCGAGCGCGACAAGTCGTGACGCCCCACCGGGCGCTGCGCTGCCCGACTGCATGCCGCTTCAGTCGGCCGCTTCAGTCGGCCGCCTCAGTCGGCAGGCTTTTCCAGTCGCGCCTTCAGGCACATGAAGGCTGGCACCTGAGATAGCTCATCGTAGAGTCGCGGGCTGACCGCTTTCATTTCCGGTAACGGAAGGGGTTCGACCATCCGTTCGAGCCGCCAGCCTGCGGCAGCGGCGGCGTTCAGAATGCCGGCGAGCGGGCGGCGATACGATTCCACATACGGTTTCGGTTCGCCGAAGCCGCTCCAGTACATCCCGAAGCGGGTGGTTTCGAAGTAGGTGCGGTTGCGTCGCGTGCGCTCGTCGATCCAGTCGCGCATCGGGTGACCCATCGACCAGACCAATGTCGCGCCGGGCTTCGCAACGCGTGCAAACTCGCGAAACGTCGGGCCGAGGTCTTCCACGTAATCGAGGGCAAGGGCGCTCACGATGGTGTCGAAACGGCCGTCTGCCAACGTGACGAACGGGGTGCCGAGGTCCTGAACGTCGAACGCGGCCGGCATGCCGTCGCAACGTTTGCGTGCGAGCGCAATCATTTCAGGCGTCACGTCGATGCCGTGTACCGTTGCACCTTGCTCGACGAGCCACGCGCTGTTGATCCCCGGGCCGCAACCGGCGTCGAGCACGTGCAACCCGCTGACCTCGCCGAGCAACTGCCGCGTTGCGGGGCGCTCATAGAGGGCGTTGTGCGGTTTGGTGACGGCAATCTCGGCGTAGCGCTCGGCAAAACTGGCGTACGCGGTGCGTCCGATCGATGCTGGCTCGGATGACGACATGCGAGGCTCCACGGTGTCGCCCGACGGGCACTGAAAGGTGCGCGGGGGCAGAGGACAAAAAGCGGGGGAGCGATTGTAACGCCAAAGGCGGCGTCGCGCGGTTTCAGGGTGTTCGCCTGTCACCGATGTGGGACAATGGCGGCCTTCGCCGCACGGGCTCGTGTGACGCGACATCGATCTCTCGTGACAAGACGTTTCAGCATGCCCCCATCCATCCCCACGACAACCTCCGCCGATTCACTTTCTCCCGCTGACGACGGTACGACGCCGCGTCCGGCTGACGTCATCGACGTGGCCGTGATCGGCGCCGGGCCAGCGGGGCTGATGGTGGCGGAGGTGTTGTCGGCCGCAGGGTGGCGTGTCGACGTGTACGACGCGATGCCGTCTGGCGGGCGCAAGTTCCTGATGGCGGGCAAGGGCGGTATGAACCTCACGCATAGCGAGCCGGCGGCGCCTTTCGTGGCCCGTTATGGCAAGCGGGCGGAGGCCGTCGGTCAGTGGCTGCGCCGGTTCAGTGCCGACGATGTACGTTCATGGGCCCATCGCTTGGGCATCGATACGTTCGTCGGCACGTCTGGGCGCGTATTCCCGACGGACATGAAGGCCGCGCCGCTGTTGCGCGCGTGGTTGTCGCGCCTGCGCGCGGCGGGCGTGCGCCTGCATGTGCGACACCGTTGGCTTGGGTGGAACGAGGATGCGTCTGCAGGTCCGGGCCATCTTCGCTTCTCGACGCCGAATGGTGAGCGATGGGTGCAAGCCCGGGCGGTGGTGCTGACGTTGGGCGGCGCGAGTTGGCCGCAGCTCGGTTCCGATGCGGCGTGGGTGTCGTCGCTTCGAGAGCACGGTGTGAGCGTTGTTCCGCTGGTGCCGGCAAATGCCGGATTCGAGGCCGATTGGACGCCCCATATGCGCGAGCGTTTCGCGGGGCATCCGGTCAAGCCGGTCACCATGACGTTGCCCGACGGCACGACCCGCCAAGGCGAATTCGTGATTTCCGAGCATGGCATCGAGGGCAGTCTGGTGTATGCGATGTGCGCGCCGATTCGTGATGCCATTCGTGCGGACGGCAGCACGCAGGTGTATCTCGACCTGCTCCCCGACTGGGCGGCAGAGCGTGTCGCCTCGGAAGTGGCGCGCCCGCGTGGATCGCGTTCGATGGCGAGTCATTTGCAGAGCCGGTTGGGGATCGCGGGGGTGAAGGCGGCGCTGTTGCGAGAGTGTTTGCCACGCGAGACATTCGACGATCCGGCGGCGCTCGCCGCGGGCATCAAGCGTTTGCCGTTGACGTTGCTGCGCACACGTCCGATTGCCGAGGTGATCAGCAGTGCCGGTGGCGTGTCGCTGGAGGCATTGGATGCGGCACTGATGGTCAAGGCGCTCCCCGGCGTATTCTGTGCGGGCGAGATGCTCGATTGGGAAGCGCCGACGGGCGGTTACCTGCTCACCGCCTGCTTCGCCAGCGCGTGCGTCGCAGGCGATGGCGCAGCGGCCTATCTGGAGACGCAGCGCTGAGGTTGCGCCTGCATATCACAGGCGCATATCACAGACGTCATGCCAACACTGCCAGACCGTGTTTCTCGATGATTTGCAGGAGCTTCGCCGCCGCGCCGCTTGGCTTCTTCGTTCCGGCTTCCCATTTCTGAACGGTAGACGGACTGGTATTGAGGTACGCCGCCAGTACACCTTGGCTTACGTGAGCGCTTTGCCGGATCCGGATGATTGCAGTCTTGGTGTGCTTCGGGACGGCGGGCACGCACAGTTCTTCGTATTCACGCATCGTCCGCTTGGTAATACCTCCGGCAGCGTGCATGTCCTTGGCGATCTCATGGATCGCGGCTAACGGGTCGGACTCGTCGGTCGATTCGCATCGCCGCATTCGTTCGTCGGAGACCTTGAACATAGCCGTTTTCCCCTTGGTCCCTGACTTGCGGCTCGCCTTCGTCACCCGCCGGGTAGCAACAACCGATGTAGCCATTCTTGCAAACCTCCACTAGAGCGCCTACGCGAAGCATTTCCTCGAACGCTTCTGCAGGCAGGCATCTGAAATCCCTCGCGAGCTTCTTGAACCTTGGCTACTCGATCCGCGTGCCACTTTGCACAGTTCTTCGCTGACGATTCCTGCACGTCTTGCATCGGCCGCGAACCTGCGAGTCGCGAAGACCCGTATTCTCAGGCGGCTGGCACCGATGGCGTTTTGGTGACTACTGACATCTGGTCGACTACCGTGATTGTGCGGCCAGACCTGTAGCACTCAGCGCTATAGATGAAAATTGGGCACCAGTCTGCGTTGCCTTGGATTTGGCGTGCCAACGCAAGAAGGGCTTCCGTCAAGGAAGCCCTTCTTCATTTCCGATGCAGGGGAAGGAGCGCTATCCCTTCAGAGGGACGGGCGTTTGCCCGTTTGCCCGTTTGCCCGATTACGCCGGACGTACGCCGAGACGCCATAGCGACGTCACCTCGGCACGTCGCGCGACGTGCAGCGGGTCGTTGGCGTCGGAGGCCTTCGGGTGGTGCGGACGGACGTCGTGACGCGCCAGCACGACCAGCCCTGCGCCGTGGATCCACGACAGCAGCGTCTCACGTGAGCGCAAGCCGAGATGCTCGGCCAGATCCGACAACACCAGCCAGCCTTCGCCGCCCGGGCTGAGATGCGCGGCCAGCCCATTCAAAAAGCCCTTGAGCATCTGGCTGTCCGGATCGTAGATGGCTTGCTCGATCGGTGCATTCGCCTTCGCGGGCAACCACGGTGGATTGCAGACGACCAGCGGGGCCTTGCCTTCCGGAAAGAGGTCCGCGTCGACGATCTTCACCGAACGCTCGCAACCGAGGCGCGCGATGTTCTCACGGGCGCAAGCCAGCGCCCGCGGATCGCGGTCGGTGCCCACGACCTGCTGTACGCCGCGTCGTGCGAGCAATGCCGCAATCACGCCCGTGCCGGTGCCGACGTCAAACGCCAGCGACGTGGACGGCAGCGGCGCCTGATCGATCAATTGCAGATACTCGCCGCGTACGGGCGAGAAAACGCCATACCACGGATGAATCGTCGCGCCACCCAGCGCAGGAATCGCCACACCTTTCTTGCGCCATTCATGCGCACCGATCAACCCCAGAATTTCCCGCAGCGATGCGACCGATGCGACATCGTCCGGAGCGCCCCAGGCTTCGACACACGCTTCACGCACGTCCGGCGCGCGGCGCAGCGGAATGCCGTAGTCGGCGTCGAGCGGAATCAGCACCATGCCAAGAATGCGCGCGCGCTGCGCCTGCGCCATGCGGTGCTTGTGGAACGCATCGGCCGGGGCAGGTGCCGGGGTGTCCTTGGCCGTCGGCTTGCGGCGGGGCCGGTGCGGCGGCCGGTCGACGCGACGCGCCATGGCCTGCATCAATTGCCGGGCATTCTGATAGTCGCCGCGATAGAGCAGAGCAGTGCCGCCGCAGGCGAGGTGGTAGGCTTCGTCCGCCGTGACGGTGTCGTCGACGACTTCGACGCGACGCGGTGGCATCACGCCGGCTTCTGAGCGCCAGTGGGCAGTGACGGGGCGACCGTCTTCGGTCCAGGCTAGCGTCGGGGATTCATTCATGCGGTGTCTTCTGAGGTGCGTGGCGGCGCACCGGAGTGCGCCGTAAGCCCGCATTATGCCTGCGTTGACCTGTCTTCGGCATCCGCCGCGCCAAAGAGCATGCTGATCGCTTCGCGCAGAACACCGTTCAGTATCGGGTCGATGCCCTCGATCGGCCCCTCGGGCAATACCGGCACCGGCCCGCTGTGACGCAGCGCCGCGGCCATGTGCGTGAGGATCGCTGCGGCCGGATGCACGGGGGCACTGTGGTCGTCGCCATGCGGGACCGTGTCCGTGATCGCGTTCGCCACCCGCTCCAGCGAGACGAGCGCGGGCCACCACCTTGCCGCCCGGCGACTCACGAGCGGTGGCTCCGACAATGCCCGTTGCAAGGCGATACGCGTGTCGTCCAATGCTTTGTATGCGGCACGTCGCGCTGCAAAAGCCGCATCGGAGTCATGCGTGTCGGCCAGCGCGGCATAGCGCCCCAGCGCGTCGAGCGCGTTGGCGACGCGCTCGTCCAACTGACGCCGCTCCCACTTCGCCCACGGCAGATAGCCGACGAGCAACACAATGGCGCATGCCGCCACGGCGTCGATGAAGCGCGCCAGCGCAATGTCCTGATTGCCCGGCTGCAACGCACCCATCACCAGCATCAGGATCGGCAGCAGGAGCGCGCTGAACAAGCCGTAATTGCGTCGCAGGGCCCACGGCAGACAGGCGGCCAGCGGGACCAGCGTCGCCAGATTGAACCAGCCGTTCCGGTCGATGGCGACGACGGCGGCTGAAAGCGCCACGCCCACGATACTGCCCACGCCGCTCTGCAACGCGCGCGCAAACACCGAGCCATAGTTCGGCTTGAAGATGACCACGACGATCAGCGGCACCCAATAGGAGCGCGGCAAGGCCGTCAGCGCAATGAAGATCTGCGCCACGAGCACGCACAAGCCGATGCGCACAAGATAGCGCCAGACGTCGGGCCACGGCCACTTCGGCATCCAGCGCGGATGAGCCGTGGCACGGGCCTGATGACGCGCCAGCGCGACCAGCGGCGCTTCCGCCGCGTGAACGGTGCCCGTGAGCAACGGTTCGGCGCGGAGAAGGGCCGCCGCCAACGTCGGTGCATGTTGCTCCCTGGCAGCCGTCACGGCGGCGTCGAGATCGACCGGCCGGTCTCTCGCGATGCTTCGGGCCACGCCGTACAACGCCTTGCCCAACGGTGCCGGCACGCGTTGCCCGCCCTGCGCCAGACCGATGACGGCTGACGTAATGGGCTCGGCCGCCAGGATTTGCGCGGCACGTCGTTCCAGGATTTCCCAGCCGGTAGACGTGCTGGCCCGCGCCGTGAGCAAGGTGTCGTAGGCGGCCGCAATGGCGTTCTCCAGCGACCGCCGCGCCAGCGTGACACGCGGTGTGCCGCTCGCATCGAGCACGTTCGCGAGTTGCTGGTAGATGGCGGCGACGGCGTCGCGCTCTGCCGCGCCCGGGTGCCGGAGCCAATGCACGGCCATCAGCAGCATGCTGAATATCCCGCCGGCGGCCAGCAACAGCGGCGCGCGCCATTCGGGCGGTGGCAGCGCAAGTCCCCAGCCGACGATCAGATAGACCGCGCCTTGCAGCGTCGCGGCAGACGCCACGTTGCCGAACGTGCCGATGAAGCTGAGCAGCAGGATGGCGATTTGGAGCAACACATGCGCGAGCCACGGATGGGTCACGCCGACATCGTGGATCAGCATGCCTGCGTGAAACCCCAGCACGCCGGTCACGATGGTGATGAGGATGGAGCGCGCGCGGGCGCGATACGGGCCGGTGCGGTCGCCGGTGATGGCGGGCAGCGCGCCGAGCGCGATGAGCGAGGCGTCGGCGCCGAACCCAATGGCCGCACCGATGGCCGTGGGCACCGCGACGGAGAGGGCGGCGTGAACGGCGTCCCAGCGCGAGAACGCGACGGGTTCGAGCCGCGCCAGACGCGACATCCACGCGACACGGCGACCGGCGCCGGGTGTCTGCGGTAGTGGGGGCGGCGGCGTCGTCATCGGACCGTGGGTGAACTCATGACGCGCGCGTGCGCGCGTCGGCGTCGGTGAGTGGCATGAGCTTGCCCTGACCCCGGATCCACGCATGGTCGGCGCGCTCGGCCATCTCTTTGTCGCCACGGCTATCGCCATAGGCGAAGAGCACACGTGGGGGTGTTTGTCCCCACCACGCTTCGAGACGTCGTGCTTTCTCCGGTCCCCAGCAGTTCGGTTTGGCGAAGACGCCGGCGAACCGGTCCTGCGCATCGAAAGCGAGTTCGGTGCACAGGACTGCCTCGAAACCGACGGAGGCTGCCCATGGGCGGAGATACACGCCGGGCGAGGCGCTGACGAGCACGATCCGGTGTCCCAACGCCCGATGCTGCCGAACGCGCGCCAGCATTTCAGGGCGCAGCAGTGCCGGTAGTCGATCCTGAACGAAGCGCTGCGCATCGGCGTCGAGCTGCGCCCGGGGGCGTGCGCCGAGCGTGGCGCGCAGGAACGCCGCCTTGGCGGTGCCGCGGTCTATGAGGTGGAAGGCGGCGCCAAGCAGCCAGGGGGCGGCGAGCAATGCGCCGAGCACGAAGCGCGGCGTGCCGACAGTGCTTCGCACAAACACACGCAGACTGTCGGTAGTGGAGATCGTCCCGTCGAAGTCGAAGGCGGCGACGATGGAGGTGTCCGGCATGCGAAGTCAGTTCGCCTGCGCCGAACGTGGCGCGGTATCGAGCCCCGCGCCGCGACCATCGGAACCGTCCCGCGAAGCCGCGACCGCAACCAGATGCGGCCAGCGCTCGCTGGCCTCCCGGCTGGCGACGATCGCTTGTTCGTCCCGGTAGAACGGCAGCACATCGGTGCCGACGACCTCACGCAATCGGTCGACGTCCGACGGATAGCGACGTTCGATCATCGCGTCGGCGGCTTGTGCGCACGCCTGTTCGCGAACGGGCATGGCCGATCCGCTGCCATTGGCAGAGGCGGACGACGCGAGTTCCGAAGATTCGTGAGGGCTCATGCCGGGCATTCTATACGGTGCTTTGCAGGCACGGCAATCGCCATGCCAACAGGTCGACCGATGTGCCCGTGGCACGACACTTGTAGGAGGGCGCCTGCTTGCTCATTGACACCGAGGCAAGCTAGCATGGCGCAACGTGCCATTCCGAACACACGAGTAACGCTGTCCCGCCGGACCTTGGCAATCTTCGGATTGCCTGTCGACGTGATGAGACGTCGGGCGGATGGAGCGTTGCGCGTGACGACGTGGCGAATATGCAGCACAAGAACAGAGGAGGCATCTGACATGCAGCTTCGAGCGTCTTGGTCGCGATACACAAAAGTCACCGCCATCTGCCTGCTGGTCGCCGCAGCGATGGACCCCGGTGGTGTCATGCTCGCGGGAGCGGCGCCAACGGGAGGCCGTACAGGCAAGGCGCCTGCGGGCACTGCCGCTGCGCCTGAGCCCGCCTCGGCCGCGAGCGCTTCGACCGATAGCGGCGCGTCCATTGTGTCGATGCAGGCTGCCCCCGGCGCGAGTCAGCGCACCGTCACGTTTGCTCAGTTGGGGCAGACGAACGGGCTGCGCCTGCGTGGCACCGAAGGGTCGGGCGACGTCAACTTCGGCATCCGACTCGATCAGACGGTGGCCTCGGCACTGCTCCGGTTGCGTTACACCTATTCCCCGGCGCTGATCCCCGATCTCTCGCAACTCAAGGTATATCTCAACGAAGAGTTGATCGCGACATTGCCGTTCAACAAGGCGGACGGCGGCAAGAATCTCATCCGTGAGATTCCGCTCGATCCGCGCATGCTCTCCGGTTTCAATCGCGTGCGCCTCGTGCTCATCGGGCACTACACGATGGAGTGCGAGGACCCGATGCACTCCAGCCTGTGGGCCGACGTCAGTCCGCAGAGCGAGATCGTCACGAGCACGCAGCCGCTGACGCTGCGCAACGACCTGTCGACGCTGCCCGCGCCATTCTTCGACCGGCATGACAACCGCGATCAGTCCATCCCGTTCGTGTTCGGCGCGCAGCCCTCGCTCGCCGTGGTACACGCCGCCGGGGTCGTGGCGACGTGGGCCGGCGCCATCGGGGACTATCGTCGTACGCGCTTCCCGGTCAGCGTGAGTGCGTTGCCGTCGAAGCACGCGATCGCGTTCGTCACCAACGACACCATGGTGCCGGGCCTCGATCTGCCCAAGGTCGATGGTCCTACGCTGCGCATGGTTTCGAATCCGAACGATCCATCGCTCAAGCTGCTCGTGCTTCAGGGGCGTGATGCCAAGGATCTCGAGACGGCTGCGCTCGCGCTCGTCTCCGGCCGCGCCGCACTCTCGGGCGACTCGGCCCGTATCGATGCACTCCAGCCCTTGCCGCCGCGCCCGGCTTACGACGCGCCGCGTTGGGTGCGCACCGATCGTCCCGTGAAGCTGGGCGAACTGGTCGACAATCCGGCCGATTTGCAGGGCAGCGGCTACATGCCGTGGCCGATCCGCATCCAGTTGAATCTGCCGGCCGACCTGCTCACGTGGGAAAACACGGGCGTGCCGATGGATCTGAAGTATCGCTATACGCCGCCGGTCAAGCCCGACGACTCGTCGATGAGCGTATCGATCAACGATCAGTTCGTGCGCGCGTATCGCCTGCGCTCGGCGGGGGCGAGCAGCGACAAGAGCCATATGCTGGTCGAACTGCTCTCCGACGGCACCATGGCCGATCGCAAGGAAGTACGCATTCCGGCGTTTCAGGTGGCGTCGCGCAACTCGCTGTCGTTCCAGTTCGCGATGGAGCCGCACAAGGAAGGCATGTGCAGCCAGACGATCACCAATGCGGCACGTTCGGCCATCGACGCCGACTCGACCATCGATTTCAGCGGCCTGCCGCACTACGCCGAGATGCCGAACCTGAGTTTCTTCGTCGGCAGCGGTTTCCCGTTCACCAAGTATGCCGATCTGGCGCAGACGGCGGTCGTCGTGTCGAAGACGCCTGACAAGGCGGAGTTGGAAACGGTGTTCTCCACGCTCGGCCAGTTCGGCCGCTCGACAGGTGCGTATGCCGATCGCTTCGAAGTGCTCGATACGACGCAGACCGACCGCTTCAAGGATCGCGATCTGCTGGTCGTGGGCGGCAAGGACGCGGCCGATCTGCTGACCAGGTGGGGCAAGAATCTGCCGCTGATCATCGATCAGACACGTCGCGTGATGCAGTCCCAGCCGCAGGGCTATCGGGGCGACGGGGCGACCGGCTCGGCGCTCGCCGCCAGTCGTATCGGTCCGGCGCGTATGGACGCACAGTCCGGCGGTCCGCTCGCGGCGCTGGTCGGCTTCGAGTCGCCGGTCAGCAGTGCGCGCTCAGTGGTGGCGATCAATGCCTCTAGCGACGATGCGTTGCTGAGTGTCGTCGACGCCATCGACAACAACAAGACGTCCATCCACGGCGATCTGGCGGTGATCCATGGGGATCGCGCCGATTCGTACCGGCTGGGGCAGACGTACTTCGTGGGCGACGTGAGCTGGTGGACGCGCATTCGCTATCACCTCTCGAGTCATCCGATTCTGGTGGGTCTCGTTGCGTTGCTGGCGGCGTTCGCGATCGCGCTCAAGTGTTTCGGCTGGTTGCAGCGTCGCGCGGCACGTCGGCTGGAGAAGTAAATGACACGCGCCGATGCTGACAGCCGGCGCCGTCGGGCCGTGCTGCGGGCGCTCGTCGCCTGTGGCGCGGGGCCGATGCTCGCCGGTGTGACGTCCGCCGCGCAAGGTGCGCCCGCCAAGCCGTCGGGAGCATCGGCGCCTGCGGCATCTGCGGCCACGGCCGCGTCGTCGACCGTCTCCCGGGCATGCCCGCCGGTCGACTGGCCTGCCTGGACCCGCTTCAAGGCCGGATTCCTCAGCGACGACGGCCGTGTCGTCGACCCCAGCATGCCCGACCTGCGCACGGTCTCCGAAGGGCAGGCGTACGCCCTCATGTTTGCCGTCGTCGCCAATGACCGGGCGACCTTCGACAAGGTGCTGGAGTGGACCGTCAACAATCTCGCGCAAGGGGATCTGACGGCGCATCCGCCCGCGTGGCTCTGGGGCAAGAAGGATGACGGCCAGTGGGCGGTGCTCGACAGCAACCCCGCGAGTGATGCCGACATGTGGATCGCCTACGCGCTGGGCGAAGCGGGACGCTTGTGGAAGGTGCGTCGCTACACCGCGCTCGGGGCGCTCCTGGCGCGTCGGATTGCGTCCGAGGAGACCGACTTCATCCCCGGCCTGGGGCGCACGCTGTTACCCGCCCCTGTGGGTTTTCATCCGGCGAAAGACCTGTGGCGACTCAACCCCAGCTACGTGCCGATGCAAGTGGTACGGCGTCTCGCAGGCTTGTTTCCCGATAGCGGCTGGGGGCAACTCATTGCGTCATCGCTCAAGCAGATTACGCTCACTGCGCCGCCGCTGGGCTTCGCCCCCGAATGGGCGATGTATCGCGCCGGACGTGGCTTCGAAGTCGATCCCGAGACGCAGGGCGAAGGGAGTTACAACGCGATTCGGGTCTATCTCTGGGCGGGCATGCTCGCCCCGGGCAGCGACGACTTCCGCGCGTTGATGCACACCTTCGGCGGCATGCTCAAGTACGTGGCCGCGCACGGCGCACCGCCCGAGCGGGTCGACACGCGAGATGGCAAGGCAAAGCAGGGACATGAGGCGGGTGGGGCCGGGTTCTCGGCGGCGCTCGTCCCGCTGCTGCAAGCCGTGGGTGACACGGCACTCGCCCGGGGGCAGGCCGACCGGGCCCGCTCACTGGACGCCCAATCGCCGCCGGGCTATTACAGCTCGGTGCTTTCGCTGTTCGGACTCGGCTGGCACGAGGCGCGCTTTCGCTTCGCGGCCGACGGCACGCTGGAAGTGCCTTGGGAGGCGGTTTGCGCGACACGCTGATCCGCTCCGCCTGCATGACCTGCCTGCTGATGGCGGCCAGCGGAGGGCACGTGCGCGCTGCGCCCGCGCCGTCCCCGACGAATGCGGCGAACACCACGGCAAAGCCGGGCGCCGCTGTGGCCAATCGCGACGTCAGTAACCTGCTCGCGAGCGCCACGCTCTGGCACTCGCGGCATCGCAACGATCTCGCCCGCGCGGCGCTCGAGAAGGCCTTGCTCGTGCAGCCGGATCAACCCGACGTGCTCTCGTTACTCGGCCAGATCGACATCGAGGAAAACAAACCAGCGGACGCGAACAAGGCGTTGCAGACGCTGCGTGCGCGCTATCCGAATGCACCGGCGACCAAAGCGCTGGCCGACGTGATTCGCATCAATACCGTCGACAAATCCCGCATTGCCCGCGCCCGGTTGCTCCAGCGCAGCGGACAGGCCGACGCCGCCTTCGCCGAGTACAAGGCACTGTTCCCCGACGGCCCGCCCAGCGGCGAACTCGGTGTGGAGTACTACCGTGCACAGGCCAATGCGACCAACGGCTGGCCCGCAGCGCAACAGGGGCTGGCGAATCTGTCGAAGGCATCGCCCGAGGATTCGCGTGCGTCGCAGTCGCTGGCCGAACTGATGATCGACCGGCCGTCGAGCCGTCTGGCGGGCACGCGCATGGTCGCGGAGCTGGCGGCACGTCCGAATGCGGACCTCAACGCGCTGTTGCCGCTCTGGCAGAAAGGGCTCTCGAAGGCAGACGGCAACCTGGCCTGGTTGCCGCTGTATCAGCGTTATCTGGCACTGGCGCCGAACGACGCGGATATCCGCGCGGCGTACGACAAGCTGGGGGCACAGCAGGCAGCGCGCACGCGAATGCTCAACGATCCCGCCTACAAGTCGCGGCAGGCGGGCATCAAGGCGCTGGATCAGGGACGGCTGAACGAGGCCGAGAAGTCGCTCGACGCGGCGCGTGTCAAACGTCCCAACGACGGCGAGTTGCTCGGCTCGCTGGGCCTCGTGAAGATGCGTCAGGGCGACCACAAAGGCGCGCAGGAGCTGTTTTCACAGGCGATGCGAAAGGACGCGGATAACGCGGGCAAATGGCGCAGCCTGCTCAGAACCTCGCAGTTCTGGGGCGCGATGTCCGACGCGCGCGATGCCCGCGACGCCGGCCGTCTCGCAGATGCCGACCGGTTGGTACGCAGCGCACTCGCCAGCGACCCGAACAATCCCGACGGACTGGCGTTGCTCGGTGACATTGCGCTGGACGACAAGCGCGACAACGACGCCGAGAAACTTTTCCAGCAGGCGCTGAAGATCGAGCCGGACAACGATACGGCGTTGCGCGGCATGATTACGCTGTACTCGCGTGAGCAGCGACGCACCGAGCTGGCAAACCTGCTGGGCGACCTGCGTCGGCGTTTCCCGCAGGACAAGACGCGTTTCGACAAGGCAGAGGCTGCCGCGCTGTCCGACGACGCCGATCGCGCTATCGCCGAAGGTCACAACGGCCCGGCGCTGGCCGCGCTGGAGCGTGCCGTCGCACTCGATCCGGGCAACGCCTGGACACGCTACGCGCTCGCCAGTCTGTACCGCAAGCTCCGGCTGCCGCAGATCGGCCGAGAGGTCATGACCGAAGGCATGCGTCAGCCGCTCGAACCCGACGACCGCGCGCAGATGCTCTACGCGCAGGCCATTTACCTCAATGTGATCGACGACGAAGCCGGCGCCCGCGAATCGCTCGCGCAGATTCCTGCGGCGAACGTCACGCCGTCGATCCAGCGCATGCGCACGACGCTGGCGATTCGCGACACGGCGCGTCTGGCACGCGAAGCGTATGCTGCGGGCAACGAGGACGAAAGCGAGCGTCGTTACGCCGAAGCCCTCACGTTGGCGGGGAACGATCCGGAACTGATCGGCGAAGTCGCGCGCGCCCGGGTGAGCGCGGGACAACCGGAGCAGGGCCTCGCGCTCATGCGCGACTGGCTCGCCGCGCACGCCGACAAGCCGCAGCCGGACGCCCAACTCCGTTACGCCGAACTCCTCAATACCGCTGAGCGCGACACCGAACTCGGCACGTTCCTCGCACGCATGGATCCGGCCGCACTCGGCGCCGACCAGCGTGACGAATGGCAGGACCTGCAGGATCGTCTGGCGCTGCGGCAGGCCGACAAGGCACGCGCGCTGGGCGACTTCCGCACGGCGCAGGAAAAGCTCGAACCGTTGCTCTCGCGTCGGCCGCCGGACAAGCGTGCGCTCTCGACGCTCGGCGACATCTATTTCGACGAGCGCCGCTACGACGACGCCCGCAAGATCGCCGAGGACCAGATCCGGCAGGACCCGACGAATCAGGATGCGCGTCTGTCGCTGGTGCGCGTGCTGTACGAATTGCAGGACGACGAAGCCGCCAACCGCGAACTCGACCGCGCGCTGGCCGAGGCCGCGCCCGACGACGTCTGGACGCAACTCGCCGCCGTGCGACGTCTCACCGCGATGGAGCGCTACGACGAGGCCATCGCCCTGAACGACCGGCTGCGAACCCAGTTTCCCGACACGTCGGCCGTCACCGTACAGCGGGGTCGCATCGCCCAGTCGCAGCGGCACTACAACGAGGCCAAAGGCTGGTACGACCAGGCACGCAAGGAAGAGATCGTGCAGGGCGCACTGCCGGGATACGACGGCATGACGTCCGCCGAGTCGGCCATCGATTCGCTGGAGTCGCGTCGTAACAGCTACGTGGCGGCGGGCTACGAAATCGATCAGAAGAAGGGCGACGGCGGCATCTCCATGTTCAATGCGCGCGCTGTGCCGTTGTACGGGCAGTACGCCGTGGGCTACGACGGTCACGTCTTCGCGCAGACGGATTACGTCAGCGCCGATTCGGGCGACTTGCCGCTCAACGGGACGTCGGAGTTCGGCACGCTGCCGTTCCTCAACGTGGATGCGTTCCGTGCGGCCAACCCCGGCCTGCTGCGCGACTACGGCACCAAGCGTCAGAAGGCGCATGGGCAGGCGCTCATGCTGGGATATGAAAACGACTGGATTCGCGCCGATATCGGCCACACGCCGATCGGTTTCCCGATTTCGTACGTGACCGGAGGCGTGCGTCTGTTCGGCAATCTGGGCCGTTACAACTACTGGGTCGACGCGTCACGTCGGCCGATGACCGGCAGCATGGTGTCGTATGCGGGCGCTTATCTGCCGCTGCCTGAAATCTTCGGCGACGGCAAATGGGGCGGCGTGCGCCGCGATGCGATCACGTTCCACGCGTCACGCGATTTCACGAAGTGGGGCATCTTCGGCGAAGCGAGCGTCGCGCGTCTGACCGGCGAGAACGTGCTGAACAACTCGGAAGTGTCGGCGCGCGCGGGTGTCGACCTGCCGCTGATCTACAAGCGCGACATGCGATTGAACACGGGGGTCACGTTGTTCTTCGACAGCTTCGCGCAGAACGAGCGGTATTACACCTACGGCCACGGCGGGTATTACAGCCCACAGACCTACGTCTCGCTCACGCTGCCGCTGGAATGGTACGGACGCACGCAACGCTGGTCCTACTACCTGCGCGGGTCGGTGTCGTTCTCGCAAAGTCAGGAGAAAGCGATGCCGTACTTCCCGACCAATGGCGCGTTGCAGGCCGCCAGCGGCGATCTGACGTACGGCTCGGGCGGCGGTTTCGGCGTGGGTTTCTCGGTCACGGGACGCGCGGAGTATTGGGTCAACCGCCATTGGGTGATCGGCGCTCAGGTGCAGTTCGAGCGCTCCGACTACTACGCGCCGAATCGCTTCCTCGTCTATATGCGTTATCACTTCGATGCCCGTCGTGGCGACGTGCCGATGCCGCCGTCGCCGGTCCGGCCGATCTGGAGTTACTGACCCATGCTGACGCTCATCGCTATCGTCTCCAGTGCCGGCGGTGCCGGACGCAGCACGGTGACCGCGCATCTCGCCACACAGCTCGCGCATGTCGGGCATCCGGCGGCCGTGCTGGAACTCGACGCGCAGAACAGCATCGGTGCGCTGCTGGGCTTGCGTGAGACGTGCGAGACCGGCGTACTGTCGCCGGGCGTCGCGCCGGACGGCTGGCGGGCCGTACTGCGCGAGACGCCCGAAGGCGTGTCGCTGTTGCCCGCTGGACGTAACGACGCCGCCACCCTGACGGCCTTCGGCGCATGGCTGAGCGGGGATGCGGGTGGCCTGCGTCGTCAGCTCGATGCGCTCGGATGGCCATCGGGCACCCGCGTGTTCATCGACACGCAGCGCCTGCCGGACACTATCGCACAGGCCGCCGTGGCGGCTGCCGATCTGGTGCTGGGCGTGGTGCCGGTGACGACGACCGGCTACGTCACGCAATCCGATCTGATGACGGCCTGTCGGGGAAGGGCGCAGATGGTGCCGAATCTGGCGGCATCGAATTCGCCGCTGAACAACGATCTGCTCCATCTGATTCAGGCGCGCGGCGGCGATGCGGTCGTGCCCCTGCGCATCCATCGTGATGACGCCGTCGGCCGTGCGGCGGCGAACGGCGGATCGCTTGCCAGGGCTGGCGATGGCTCGCAGGCCGCACTCGACTTCGTCCACCTCGAAGCGTGGCTGGCACGTGCGACGGCGACGGAAGACGCCTCCGACGGCAAGCCGGGCACCGGCAGCGGACCGGGAGGCACACGCGCATGATCAGCGACGCACTCGGTTCCCTCTACCGGCTCGGACGCGACATTCTCGCGATACGCCTCGTCCTGCCGAATCGTCCGGACGGTCGCACGCCCGGCGTCATGCAATGGCTGCTTGCGGCAACGGTGCGCTCGCCGCGTCACCGGTTGTGGATCTCGCAGATGACGGATCATCTGGTGGCCCGGTTGGCAGTGCGGCTGGATGTCCGTCAACTCGACGAATGGCGCGACTGGTGGCTGCGCCTCGTGTTTCAGCCCGCACGTACCGGTCGCCCCGATCATCCGGGCCGGGCGCTCGCGTGGTTCAACGAGCGTGTCACGCAACGGCTCGACGTGCCGACCGATACGCGCTTCTGGTCATTGGTCAAAGCGATGATATGGCGTCGGCCCGACAGGCGTCCGGCCTTCCCGCCGTACACCGCCTGGCTCGCGTTCCGCTCGGGCAACGAACGTTTGCGCCTGTGGCTGGTGCAGTCGCTCTTCGGTATTCCCCCGGACACGCCCGCCGAACTCGCGCACAAGTTCGACAAGAAGCTGGAAAAGGTGATGCAGTGGCGCGTGACGTCGACGGTGGTCGCGCTGCTCGGTCTGATCGGGGTGTTCTGGATCGTGACGACCCCGTTCGACCCCTTCTCGCAACTGCTGTTCTCGATCTGCACGCTGACGCTGGCGCTGGTGTTCCGGCGGCTGGACAGCCAGTATTCGGTGCTGGTGCTCATCGGCCTGTCGCTCACGTCGACGATCCGCTATGTGTGGTGGCGTCTCACGCAATCGCTGGCGTTCGACACGGCTGCCGAAGCCGCTGTCGGTTATACGCTCGTGGCCGCCGAGATGTACACGTGGATGATCCTGCTGTTTGGATACATCCAGACGATCTGGCCGTTGCAGCGGCGCATTACGCCGCTGCCGCCCGATCCCCGTCTGTGGCCGAGTGTCGACGTCTACATCCCGACTTACAACGAAGGTCTGGACGTGGTGCGCCCGACCGTCTATGCCGCCTGCGGGATCGACTGGCCGCCGGAGAAGCTCAACATCTATCTGCTCGACGACGGACGTCGTCAGGAGATGCGTGAATTCGCGGCAGCCGCCGGCGTGCATTACATGACACGCCCCGACAATCGCCACGCGAAGGCGGGCAACATCAACCACGCGCTCGGCAAGACGCAAGGCGAGTTCATCGCGATCTTCGACTGCGATCACATCCCCGTGCGCTCGTTCCTGCAAACGACGATGGGCTCGTTCCTCAAGGACGATCGATGCTCGCTCGTGCAGACGCCGCACCACTTCTTCTCCGATGACCCGTTCGAGCGCAATCTGGCCACGCGTGGCGCGGTGCCGAACGAAGGGCGTCTGTTCTACGGGATCGTGCAGGATGGGAACGACTTCTGGAACGCATCGTTCTTCTGTGGCTCATGTGCGGTGCTGCGTCGCACCGCGCTCGACGAAGTCGGTGGGGTTGCCGTCGAGACAGTGACGGAAGACGCGCACACGGCGCTCAAGATGCACCGTCGCGGCTGGAACACGGTGTATCTGAAGGTGGTGCAGGCCGCCGGTCTGGCAACCGAGTCGCTCTCCGGTCACGTGGGCCAGCGCATTCGATGGGCGCGCGGCATGGCGCAGATCTTCCGCGTCGACAATCCGCTGTTCGGGCGTGGCCTGAAACTCGGGCAGCGGATTTGCTACGCGAACGGCATGCTGCACTTCTTCTACGGCATTCCGCGCATCATCTTCCTGCTCGCGCCCATCTGCTATCTGTTCTTCGGGCTGCATATCGTGCAGGCGGCGGCGCTGAGCATCTGTGCCTACGTGCTGCCGCACATCGCGCACGCGAACATTGCGAACTCGCGGATTCAGGGCAAGTACCGCCACTCGTTCTGGTCGGACGTCTACGAAGCCGTGCTGGCGTGGTACGTCGCGCTACCGACGACCGTCGCGTTCATCAACCCGCGCTACGGCAAGTTCAACGTCACGGCCAAGGGCGGTCTGATCGAACAGAGCTTCTTCGACTGGAGCATTTCGAAGCCGTATCTGGTGCTGCTCGGCTTCAACGTGGCGGGCTTTCTCGCGGGGATCCTGCGTTACTTCTATGGCCCGGCGCACGAATCCGGCGCGTTGGTCTTCAACCTGTTGTGGGTGACGTTCAACCTCGCGGTGCTGGGCGCGGCCGTGGCGGTGGCGACGGAAGTCAAGCAAGTGCGGCGCACGCACCGCGTGTCGATGCGCATGCCCGCGACGCTGTATCTGCCCGATGGCCGGACAATGGCTTGCCACACGCGCGACTTCTCCGGCGGCGGGCTGGCGCTGGTGCTGCCGGTGGCGATCGATCCGGCGGTGGGCACCGAGGCGCACGTAGCACTCGCGCGGGGCGCGACCGAATACGGCTTTCCGGTGAGTGTGGTGGGTGCGCGCGGTCACGATCTGTTCCTGTCGTTCCTGCCGCTCACGGCCGAGCAGGACAAGCATCTCGTGCAGTTCACGTTCGGGCGCGCCGACGCATGGCGGGACTGGGACGCCGAGCGCACGCGCGACGAACCGATCAAGGCGCTGTTCGAAATGCTGGCGATGGGCCTGCGCGGCTATCAGGTGCTCGCCAACTACTTGCTGGGCAAACTGGTGACGCGCTGGCAGAACCGCCTGCGCGGCGCACGGCAGACGTAAGATTCAAGACCGAAGACGTAAGACGGCACAACAGGCCCGATGCGTGCGGCGACGATCCGACGCATCAGGCGAGACAACGAGACATCGGCAGAACGTGAGCCGTCAATGGCGCGGCGACCCAAGGGAACCATACGATGGGCATCTGGAACCTCTATTTCATCCTGAAGCTGTTGCTGCTGTGGGCAGGCATCATCGGCTTTCACGTGCTGCCGAACTTTATCTTCGCGTTGTTTCTCGTGGTGCGGCTGCGTCCGCGCTGGGCACGCATCGCGCGGCAGGTGATCGCCATTCCGTTGGGCGCGGCGCTGCTTTATTACGACTCGAATCTGCCGCCGTTCGCCCGCTTCATCGAGCAATTGCCGGCGCTGATGCAGTTCCGCTTCTCGTACATCATCGAATTGCTCGGACGTTTCGTGCCCGCGCGCGACTGGCTGTTGCTCGCCATCATGGTGCTGGCGTACTGGATCGTGAACCGCTGGGTGCGCGTGACCACCTTCGTGCTGCTTGCCCTGCTGATCGTGCCGGGCGTGCTGCGTGTCGGGACGCTGGTCTCCGTCTCGCCGGTGGTCGCCGCGCAGGGCGACACCACGGCGCTCGCGGCGGGGGCGGGCGAAGGGGCTGGCAATGCCTCGGCGGGCGCAGGCGGCGGCAGCACATTCCTGACGGGCGACGGCGAAGTGCCGCTCGATGCGAATCCGAACGCCGCGCTCAACAGTTTCTATTCGCGCGAACTCACGCGCTCGGTCTCATTACCCGCACAGGCGGGGGCGGGTCCGGACTTCGACATCATCTTCCTGCATATCTGCTCGCTCGCGCAGGACGATCTCGACGTCGACAACCTCGACAATCAGCCGTTGCTCTCAAAGTTCGACTTCGTGTTCAAGAACTTCAACTCGGCGGCGAGCTACAGCGGCCCGGCAGCGATCCGTGTGCTGCGCGCCGGCTGCGGCCAGCCGACGCACAAGGCGCTGTACGATCAGGCCGGGCCGCAGTGCTACGTGATGAGCGACCTGAAGAACCTCGGTTTCACGCCGTCGCTGGCGATGAACCACGACGGGCACTTCGACAATTTCATGCAGGAAGTGCAGCAGAACTTCAACGTGCCGGGCGTCACGCCGTTCGACAACACGCATGCGCGCGTGGCCATGAGAGCGTTCGACGAAACCCCGATCCGCTCCGACGGCGATGTGCTGCAAGCGTGGTGGAAGCAGCGCACGGCCATGTCGGACAAACGCGTAGCGCTCTACTACAACACCATTTCGCTGCATGACGGCAATCGTCTCGAAGGCTCGAAGCTCACCAGCGTGCAGAGCTATCCGGTGCGCGCGAAGGCGCTGTTCGACGACTTCAGCCAGTTCATCGACACCATCGCCAAGTCGGGCCGCAAGGCGGTCGTGGTCTTCGTGCCGGAACACGGGGCGGCGCTGCGCGGCAGCAAGTTGCAGATATCGGGCATGCGCGAAATTCCGCTGCCGGAAATTACGCACGTGCCGGTGGCCGTCAAACTCGTTGGCTTCGGCGACGGTGCAACGGCCTCGCGCGGATCGCCGGTGACGATATCCACGCCCACGAGCTATCTGGCGATGATGACGCTGATCTCGCATCTGGTGGCGAACAACCCGTTTGCGGGCACGCCGGATCTGGCGCAATACGCGAACGACCTCCCGCAGACGGCATTCGTGGCGGCCAACGAACAGACGACCGTGATGAAGTACGGCGGCAAGATGCTGATTCGCGGCGCCGACGGTGTCTGGCTCGACCTGAAGTCGCTCGAATAGCGAAGATGACCGTCACCTGACGGTGGTCTGACGACGAACTGACGAGGCCGTGACGCCGGACTGGCGTCGATGTGACGGCGGTGCGGCGGGGCATCGTCATTGTTCGAGTGCGTGCGGCGACCTCGTACGCGTTTTTCCGGAATCGCGCATACTGTGCACCTTGCCCGCGCACGCGGGCAGCGCAGTTTGTGCCCTCGAAAACTCCGGGAGTTACCGTGCAATATACGAAATTCGGCCGCACCGGCCTGACTGTTTCCCGCCTGTGCCTCGGCACCATGACGTTCGGTCTGCAAACCGAAGAAGCCGCCAGCCATGCCATCCTCGATCGCACGGCCGAGGCGGGCGTCAACTTCATCGATCTCGCCGACGTTTATCCGCTGGGCGCTGACACGTCGCTCGTCGGACGCACCGAAGAGGTCGTCGGCCGCTGGCTGAAAGGCCGTCGCGATCAGTTCATCGTGGCGACCAAGGCCTGCGGCCAGATGGGACCGTCGCCGTGGGACAAGGGGGCATCGCGCAAGCACCTGCTGAGCGCCATCGACGCGTCGCTCTCGCGCATCGGCACCGACTATGTCGATCTCTACCAACTTCATTCCGACGATACCGACACGCCCATCGACGAGACGCTCGAAGCGCTGGACATCATCGTGAAGTCGGGCAGGGCGCGCTATGTCGGCGTGTCGAACTACCTCGCTTACCGTCTCGCCCGCGCGCTGGGTCGTGCCGACGTGCTGCGCGTGGCCCGTTTCGTGTCGGTCCAGCCGCGCTACAACCTGCTGTTTCGTCAGATCGAGCGCGAACTGCTGCCGCTCGCGAGCGAGGAAGGGCTGGCCGTCATCCCCTACAACCCGCTCGCCGGGGGCTTGCTGACGGGCAAGTATCGTCATGACGCGGCCCCGACCGAAGGCCGCTTCACGGCCGCGACTGTCGGCAAGGCCGGTGCGATGTATCAGCAGCGTTACTGGCACGAACGCGAGTTCGAGACCATCGAAACGCTCAAGGGCATCGCGCAGGACGCCGGTGAGTCGCTGACCCGCCTGTCGCTGGCATGGGTGCTGGCCAATCCGGTCGTGACGTCGGCGATCATCGGCGCGAGCCGCGTCGAGCAACTGACCGAAACGCTCGGCACTATCGATTACGAACTGCCGCCCGAACTCAAGGCGAAGCTCGACGACGCCTCGCACGCCTACCGCTGGGGCGACGCCGCGCGCTAAGCGTCGCACATTCGCTTCACACCGACGCATTCCGTCATACGCCACAGGCCCGTTCACGCGGGCCTGTGGCGTTTTGCGTTGCATCAAGGATCGGTCGCAGGAAGATCGTTTCGCACCCGAAAGGGCACGCGATGGGGTGGCTTTCGCGCTCGATCGGGCGGTATAGTAGAAACGTCGTGCGGTGTTCGTCAGGCGAAACACGCGATGACGAGTGCCATGCATGGCATTCCTTTCGGCTCCCAACGCGAGGCTGCTCATGACAAAACGCATTTTGCTGGCGACCGACGGTAGCGAGTCGTCCCGCCGTGCGTTGCGCGAGGCCGCCGCTTTTGCGCGCAACGGCGACGTGATCCGCGTCATTCACACCGTGGAAGACCCCGTCAATCTGCTGACGGCGGCTTTCGGCAAACTCATCGATCTGGAACAGGTGCGCCGCGATATGCAGCGAGAAGGCGAGGAGCATCTCGCGCGGGCGGTGCTGTATCTGCGTGAGGAAGGCTTCGACGCGCAGGCGCATCTGCTCGACCTGCGCACCACGGGGGAGACGGTTCCCGAGGCCATGACGCGAGAGGCGATCGAGTGGGGCGCGGACATCATCATCGTCGGCACGCACGGGCGTAGCGGCGTGCGCCGGGCGATGCTCGGCAGCGTCGCCGAACAGATTCTGCGCGGCGCCGAAGTGCCGGTGATGCTCGTGGCGGGGGAAGCCCGGCCGCATTTGCCGCTTCGCTCGGGCGGGCATTACGAACGGATTCTCGTTGCGATGGACGACAGCGAGACGTCGCGTCAGGCGTTCGAATACGCGTTGACGTTGGCGCGAACGCACGGCGCATCGATGCGCGTGGTGCACGTGCTGGACTTGCCCGGACCGTTCCTCGCAGGGTTCGATCCCGAGCCGCTGCTCGACGCCGTGCGTGCCGTGGGCGAACAGGTGCGTCACTGGGCGGAAAAACGGTTGCGTGAGGCGGAGGTGCCGGGCGAAATCGAGATGCGGGAGATTCAGCCGGTCGGCGAGGGCGTGGCCGATCAGATCATTGCGGCCGGCAAGGACGCCGACGTCGACGTGATCGTGCTGGGCACGCATGGCCGACGTGGCTTCCGTCGCTTCACGCTGGGTAGCGTGGCCGAAGATACGGCCCGTCACGCGGGCCGTCCGGTCCTGTTGTTACCTGCACACGCAGCGCCGTCCTGATCGGAGGGCGGGGGATAGCACTTGGCGGTCCAGGTCCTGAGCGCACGTCGAACGGGTATCGACGTGCGCATTCCCGTCGATCAGGCGAGTTCGGCGAGCAACGTCTTGAGCGGCGTTGCGGCGTCGGCCAGACGCGCGGGATCGACCACGGCACGGCGTCCGACGAGTTCGCGGGCCGCCATGAATTCCTGCGCGCGGTTGATGCTTGCAGCGGCGACGACGGCGCCATCACGCAGATAGAACAGCATGAAGACGGCGGCGCCCTGTGCGTCGGGCAGACGACGCTCGACGACCGCGTCGTGACCGTCGGTCATACCGACCATCTGCAACTTGGCGTTGAACTGATCCGACCAGAACCACGGGGCGGTGGCGACGGCCTTCGGCGCGTCGCCATGCACCACGCTCGCGGCTACCTTGGCCATCTCGCTGGCGCTCGGTACCGATTCCAGACGGATACGGCGACCCAGCACCGGGTGATCGTGGTGCGCGCAATCGCCGACGGCCAGAATGGCGGGATCACTGGTGCGGGCAAATTCATCCACGACGATACCGTTGTCGACGGCGAGCCCGGCAGCCTGTGCCAGTTCCGCATTCGGGATCAGACCGATACCGACGACGACCACGTCCGCTTCCAGACGCTTCTCACCGGCCACCACCGCTACGACCTGCCCGTCGGCATTCTGCTCCAGCGCCGTCACACCGACGCCGACCTGCACGTCCACACCGTTCTCGCGATGCAGCGTGGCGAAGAACCCGGCCAGATCGGCCTCTGCCACGCGCGCCAGCAGGCGCGGCGCAGCTTCGAGCACCGTTACCGAGGCCCCGGCCTTGACGGCGCTCGCCGCCACTTCCAGGCCAATGTACCCGCCACCGACCACCACCACGCGCTTGCCCGGTGCGAGGGCTTCGCGCAGGCGCTGGGCATCGGCGATGTTGCGCAAATAGTAGACGTTGGGGGCATCGCCGCCGGGAATCGGCAGCGGACGCACGCGCCCGCCGAGCGCGAGCACGAGATGGTCGTAGCTTACGGTTTGGCCATCGTCGAACGACACGGTCCGTGCGGCACGGTCGATGGCCGTCGCGGTGACGCCGAGGCGCACGTCGATGTCGGCCTTTTCCCAGCCATCGGCCGGACGGATCAGCAGGCTGGCTTCATCGGCCTGTCCGGCGAGGAACGCCTTCGAGAGCGGCGGACGGCGATACGGCAGATGGGTTTCGCTGCCGGCGAGCACGATGCGGCCGGTGTAGCCGAGTTGACGAAGCGCGAGTGCGGTTTCGCCGCCGGCTTGACCGGCACCGAGGATGAGGGTGGTGGAGGTGGCTTCGGACATGGAGATAAGTGCCAAGGAGGCGAAGGAAGCAGGAGGAAGTCAGGTGAATTTGGGCGTCAGTGTAATGCATCGGCGTGCCTACGGCGTCCCGGATACCGCCGGATGGCTTCTGCACGCCGCGAATTGGCTCGCTTCGCCTGCCTCCGTCGCGATGCGCGGCAGATATCGACGTCCATCCCCGAAGAGTGGTTTGGACAGGCAAAACCCCCGTCGTATAAGGCATCCCTCAGTATTCATGCGGGTTTCGAGGCGTTTTCCCCCACGTTTGCATGGTGCGCGGTTTTCGGGCGTAGAGTGAATTCGTCGCGCAACATTGCCGCCGATGGAGGAGACACCATGGCCTGGACTAAAGAACAGAAGCATGTGGTAACGGCAAGCTATCTTGGGTGGACGCTGGACGCGTTCGATTTCTTCCTGATGGTGTTCGTACTCAAGGACATTGCGAAGGAGTTCAATACCGAGCTGGGCAGCGTGACCTTCGCGCTGCTGCTCACACTGGCGATGCGTCCGGTCGGCGCGTTCCTCTTCGGCCGCCTCGGCGACAAGTTCGGACGACGCCCGGCCATGATGGCGAGCGTGCTCCTTTACGCGTTGCTCGAACTGGCCTCCGGCTTCGCGCCGAGCCTCACCGTCCTGCTGATTCTGCGCGCGCTCTTCGGTATCGCGATGGGCGGCGAGTGGGGGGTCGGGGCGGCGCTTACGATGGAGAGCGTGCCCACCCATTCGCGCGGCATCGTCTCCGGTCTGTTGCAGGCGGGCTATCCGAGCGGCTATCTGCTCGCGTCGGTCGTCTACGGGCTGTTCTACGACAGCATCGGCTGGCGCGGCATGTTCTTCGTCGGCGTGCTGCCGGCCTTGCTGGTGTTCTACATCCGACGTCATGTGCCCGAATCGCCCGCGTGGCAAAAAGGGGAGTCGACGAGCGCCGCACCACGGGCCAACTTCGTTCAGGTGCTCTCCCGCGACTGGAAGCTGGCGCTGTACGCCATCGTGCTGATGACCGCGTTCAACTTCTTCTCGCACGGCACGCAGGATCTGTACCCGACGTTCCTGCAAGTGCAGCACAAGTTCGACACGCACACCGTGAGCTGGATTGCGATCACGTACAACATCGGCGCCATCATCGGCGGGCTGTTCTTCGGTGCGATCTCGGAGAAGATCGGACGCCGCCGCGCCATCATCATCGCCTCGCTGATCGCCTTGCCCGTGCTGCCGTTGTGGGCGTTCTCGAGCGGCGCGGTGTTGCTCGCCATCGGGGCATTCCTGATGCAGATCTCGGTGCAGGGGGCGTGGGGCGTGATTCCGGCGCATCTGAACGAACTCTCGCCCGACGAGATTCGCGCGACCTTCCCGGGACTGGTCTATCAGTTGGGGAATCTGTTCGCGTCGGTCAACGGTAACTTGCAGGCCTGGATTGCCAAGGCGCATGACGGCAACTTCGGACTGGCGATGGCGTTGGTTGCCGGTACTGTCGCAGTGGTGATCGCCGTGATGATCTACTTCGGACGTGAACGTCGCGGTGTGGTGTTGGGCACCGGTGCCGAGGCGCCGAGACAGGGGGCGCTGCCGCCGGGTGCGTCGATGTCGCATTGACGTGGATGGGCTGAGCAGGTGTGGGGCGACACGGACCGTCCTGCGCTCAGCCCATCGCCCGACTGGCCGCTGCGGCGCGTGCGCGCAGCCAGTTGATGCTCGCGAACAGCAGCACGGCAAAGATGATGAGCATCGTGGCGACCGCCAGAATCGACGGATCGATCGAATCGCGAATGCCGCTCCACATCTGACGCGGCACCGTCTTCTGGTCTGGTCCGCCGATGAACAGGATCACGATTACCTCGTCGAACGACGTCGCGAAGGCGAACACGCTGCCAGTCGCCACTGCGGGGGTGATGAGCGGTAGCGTCACGCGCCGGAACGTGACCCACGGCGCGGCACCAAGACCCGAGGCGGCGCGCAGCAGACTTTGATCGAACGAGAGCAGCGAGGCCGTCACCGTAATCACGACGAAGGGCGTGCCCAGGGCGGCGTGCGCCAGAATCACGCCCGGGTACGAATTGACGAGCCCGAGCGGCGCGAAGATCAAATAGAAGCCCGCGGCTACCACGACGATGGGCACGATCATCGGCGAGACGATGATCGGCATGATGACCGAGCGCAGCGGAAACTGCGAGCGCGAGAGGCCCAATGCGGCCAGCGTTCCCAGACAGGTGGCGATCAGCGTCGACGCCGCGCCGATCCCGAGGCTGTTGAGCAGCGCGCGCTGCCAGTCCGGACTCGTGAGCGCCTGTTCGTACCAGCGCATCGAGAAGCCTGTCATCGGGTACGAGAAATACGAACCCGCGTTGAACGACAGCGGAATGATCGCAAGAATCGGCGCGATCAGAAAGCCGAGCGTGAGCGCCGTATGCAGACGCACCCAGCGCCACGCCACCCGCTCTGCCAACACCGTATTGCGTTTGTCCTGCATGGTCGTCTCTCCTGCGTGGCTCGCGCTGCGTCCGGGGTCAGCCGAAGCGCAGACGATCGATGCCGACGATGCGGTTGAAGATGAAGTAGAAGACCGCCGTGAAAATCACCAGATAAGCCGAGAGTGCCCCGGCAAGGCCCCAGTTGAGCTGCGTGTTGGTCTGCATGGCGATGAGCTGGCTGATCATCTCGTCACCGGCCCCTCCCAGCAGCGAAGGCGTGATGTAGTAACCGAGCGCCAGCACGAATACGAGGAAACAGCCCGCGCCCACGCCGGGGAACGTCTGCGGGATGTAGATCCGCACGAACGCCGTGAACGGGTGTGCGCCGAGCGACTTCGCCGCGCGCATATAGACGGGCGAGACGCTCTTCATCACCGAGTAGATCGCCAGGATCATGTAAGGCAGCAGCACGTGCGTCATGCCGATCAGCACGCCGGTCCGGTTGAAGATCAGGGCGACCGGATGCGAGGTGAGACCGAGCATCGACAGCAGGCTATTGATGACGCCGCCGGGTTGCAGCAGCACATACCATGCAGTCGTGCGCACGAGTAGCGACGTCCAGAACGGCACGATGACGAACAGCATCAGGCGGTTGCTCTGCTTATCGGGCAGATTCGCGAGCAGCCATGCGACCGGATAGCCGAGAATGAGGCAAAGCACGGTCACGGTCGCGCTGATCGAGACCGTGCGCACGAACGCCTCGCGGTACACCGACGCATTCTCCGGCACCGACGCGACAGCGCCTTGCGGTGTGACCTGCATGTCCATACCCGCGAGCAGGTAGTCGGGCGTGGGCGATGTGGCGGCGCGTTTGAGCAGACGCCACGTCTCAGGCGCATTCCAGCGCGCGTCGAGTTCGATCAACGCAGGCTTCCACGCGGGCGGCGCTTCGTCGCCGACCGCGCGCGCCGTACGCATGAGCAGGCTGCGAAACTCCGGCTGCGCGAAGTTCATCCGTCGTGCGATGGTGCCGAGCTGACCGCTCTCGCGGGCTTGCTTCAGGTCGGCGGCCAGTACCGCGAAGGTCGCTTCACCGGGGACATCGTGACCGTCCCATGCGTTCAGGGCGCGGGCGAGTTGCGGCATGCCCTCGGTGACCTCGTGGTTCTGCACGCTGCGGGCGAGCAGCATGGCAATCGGCGCGATGAACGTCGAGAGCAGAAACACGATCAGCGGCAAGGCAAGCAACAGCGCCCGCATCGACGCGTGCCGTTGCACCCGGCGGTACGCGGCAAGCGCCTCCGGGACGACGGGGCCATCGGTGCTCGGTCGGGCACCGGGAGGCGTGGCGTGGGTCGATGCGGGCATGGGCGTTATCTCGTACAGTGCGCCGATTGGTCTCGAATGTCGCGAATATCAGGAGCGCTACACGTCATTGCGTGAGCCACACCTGGAAGCGCTTGTTGATGGCGTCGGCGTTATCGGCCCAGAAGTTCGCGTTGATCTGCACGGCGCGCTTGAAGTTCTCCGGCGCGGTCGGCATATCGGCCAGACGTTGCTTGTCGACGTACTGAATCGCGTCCTTGCGCGGCGGCGCGTAGGCGATGTATTTCGACAGATCGGCAGACGCCTTCGGTTGCGACTGGGAGACGATGAACTTGGCGGCCGCATCGGCATGCTTGGCGCCGGCGGGCACGCCCCACCATTCGAAGTCGTAGACCTGTGCGTCCCACACGGCCTTGAACGGCTTCTTGTCCTTCTTCGCAGCGTCGTCGATCCGGCCGTTGTAAGCCTGCACCATGACGACAGCGCCGTCGGCGAGCAACTGCGGCGCCTGTGCACCGGACTCCCACCAGACGATGCTCTTCTTGATGGTGTCGAGCTTCTTGAACGCGCGGTCGACGCCGGCGGGCGTGGCGAGCACCTTGTAGACATCCTTCGGATCGACGCCGTCAGCGATCAGCGCCCATTCCATCGTGACCTTCGGCGACTTGCGCAGCCCGCGCTTGCCGGGGAATTTCTGCAAATCGAAGAAGTCGTTGACCGTCGTGGGTGCGGTTTTCAGCTTGCTCGCATCGAAGGCGTAGATCGTCGACCAGACCATGCTCGCGACGGCGCACTCGCTGATCGAGCCGGGAATGAAGTCGCTGGTCTTGCCGAGGGTCTTCTTGTCGAACTTCTTGAGCAGTCCCTCGTCGCAGGCCGTGATCGCGTCGTTGGTTTCCATGTCGATCAGGTCCCACGTGGTGTTCTTCGCCTGCTCCATGGCGGAGAGTTTGGCGAGACCGCCGTCATAAGACTCGGTCGCGAACGTGACGCCCGTGGCCTGCGTGAACGGCTCGAACCAGGCTTTCTTGGCCGCTGCCTCGAAGGCGCCGCCAAAGGTCACCACGTTGAGGGTTTCGGCGGCGTAGGTGGTCGTCGTGGCCGTGGTGGCGAAGGCCAGGACGGCGAGGGCGGCGCAGTGCGTTTTGAGAGAGGTGCGCATATCAGTTGGCTCCGGCAGGTGCAGTCAGGATCAGGGATGGGGAAGGTGCGTCGGGAGAAACCGGGGCCGGCGTGGCACGTGGCGCGCTTGCGGCAAGAATCTTGCAGTCGTCGTGACGCCATGCGACATCGATGGTGTCGCCCGTGCAGGGCAGGGCATGACGCTGCGTGTTGGGGACCTTGACGACGATGGCATCGCGCGAGCCGAGCGTGAGGTGCACGCGATGATGGTCGCCGCAGTATACGAGTTCGTCGACGCGCGCTCGCACGACGTTGTGTTCTTCCGGGGCGTGCACGCCGTCCGGGCCGGGAATGTGCGCGCGCTCGGGACGCAGCGCGAGCATGGCGGCGTCGCCGGTACGCAACCCCGAATCGGTCGTTGCGTCAGTGGTGGCCTCGACATTGCAGCGCCCGCGAATGAGGCTGCCGTCGGACAGTGCGAGGGTCGCCCAGCCGTCGGCGGCGCGCACGACGCGTCCGGTCAATCCGTTGTTCTCGCCGACGAAATTCGCGACGAAGGCGTTCTGCGCGTTCTCGTAGAGTTCGGTCGGCGACGCCGCCTGCTGAATGCGCCCGTCCGAAAACACGGCAACGCGATCCGACATCGTCAACGCTTCGGCCTGATCGTGCGTCACGTAGACAATCGTCAGCGACAGCTCGCGATGCAGGCGCATGATCTCGTACTGCATCGTCTCGCGCAGCCGTTTGTCGAGCGCGCCCAGCGGCTCGTCCATCAGCACCACGCTCGGCTCGAACACCAGCGCACGGGCCAGCGCCACGCGCTGCTGCTGACCGCCGGAGAGTTGGGCGGGGCGCCGGTTGGCCAGGTGCGACAGCTCGATCATCTCCAGCGCGCGCTTGACGCGGGCATTCTGCTCGGTGCGTCCGACGCGTCGCACCGACAGCGGGAAGGCCACGTTCTGCGCAATCGTGAGATGCGGGAACAGCGCGTAGTTCTGGAACACCATGCCGATGTCGCGCTGATGCGGGGGCTTGTCGTCGAGACGCTGGCCGTCAAGACGAATTTCGCCGTGCGTGGGGGACTCGAAACCCGCGAGCATCATGAGCGTGGTCGTCTTGCCCGAACCCGACGGGCCGAGCAGGGACAGGAACTCTCCGCGGCGTACATCGAGGTTCAGGTCGTCGACGACGTGATTCACGCCGTCATACGACTTGCTCACGCTCGAGAACGAAATGAAGGAAGGGTTCGACATCGTGATGGTGTCCTGTCTTCGGAGTGCGGCGCCGGATGTGAGACCGGGTCCGGCACTCAGGGCTGAGCCAGCTTCGCGGCGAGATAGCGCGCGAAATCGTAATTGGGGCGCTCCAGTCGGCTCAGATGGCCCGGCTTCGCCAGCGGTGCGTGTACGCCACGGAACACGGCTTCCACGCCACGCCGGTCTTCGGCGTTGACTTCGTCGAGCAGTGTCTTGAGCGACGCCATGTAAGTTTGCGCCTGTGGGTCCGCGACGAACTCGGGCGCCAGCCCGCCGCCAAAGCGGATATGCACACGTCCCACGCCTCGCGGCTGGAGCACGAGGTACCAGAAGTACCCGGGGGTGAGCGTGACGAGATGCGTCGGGTAGATCGCCAGCAGCGCCGTCGTCTTGCGCCAGTGGCCTTCGAGACGGGTGTTGTCAGGGTGCGCGTTGCCGATCGGCAGGCTCGCTTCCTTGGTGATCCAGTGATAGTTGAACGCCGCGAGACCCGGCGGGCATTCCATCTCTTCGAGCTTCGAATGCGGCCCTACCGTGGCGCGATGCAGCATCGGCAGGTGATAGCTCTCCATGAAGTTCTCGGCAAGGATCTTCCAGTTCGTATCCCAGACATGCTCTTCATAGAAAGTTTCGATGTAGTCGGTCATGCCGTAAGGCGCGATCAGCTCGGTGAGTTCGCTCAGTTGCCGGGCGACGGGCGGCGCATGCGGATCGAGCGTGACGTAGATCCAGCCTTGCCACTGCTCGCAACGAATCGCGGGCAGCCGGTAGCTTTCCTTGCAGAAGCCCGCTTGCTCGTCCATCATCGGCGCGCCTTTCAACTGACCGTCGAGGCCGTAGTTCCACGCGTGGTAAGGGCAGACGATGCGACGGATGTTGCCGCGTCCTTCGAGCAGCACGGACATGCGATGCAGGCAGACGTTGGACATCGCCGCCAGTTGACCCTGCTCGTCACGCACGACCACGACGGGCTGATCGCCGATCTGGGCCGTGAGGTAATCGCCCGGCGCAGCGAGCACGCTGGCCCGCCCCACGCATTGCCACTCTCTGGCAAAGATGCCGTGTTGCTCGCGAGCGAGAAAGTCGGGCGACGTATACACGCCGGGCGGCATTGCCCGTGCATCGTCGAATGAGCGTTCGCCACCGGCACGCAGTGCGTCGATGAGCGTTTGCCCTGCGATCGTCCCTGTCTGGTCAGCCATGAAGCCCTCCGTTCATTCGCCGCTTCGCCTCGGGGCATGCTGCTGTCCCTTGCGTTCGGCGCTCAACATGAACATCAATCTATCAAGCCAAATTGCCAGCCAAAATATTGTTTTCGGATACAGGGCAAAGGTTTTCCCTATGCAGCGTTGAAATGCCGGGGGGACCTATGCGCGATGCTGATGATGCGAATCAGGCAGCAGGCGAGTCATTGCGGCGTGAGATGGAGTCGCCGGATGTGGTTCTCGCAGAACGACGCGAAGCGCTCGACCACCCGGCGCGGCTTCATCGTGCGGGATTGGGCTACGCCCAGCGTGAGCGCGTTGACGTTGTCCTTGAAGCGCTTGATGACGAATTCCTCGCCGTCCACCGTGCGCGTCGATTTGAGTGGGAAATTCAGCAGGCTGTAGCCCAGACCGTTCGCTACCATGCCGCGCACGACCTCGGGTTGCGACGAGCGGAAGGCCGGCACGGGCCGGGTGCCGACCGCATCGAACAGCGCCGCGAAATACTCGCGGCTGTGCGGCAGATCGAGCATCACGTAGGGCTCAGACTGCAAGTCGGCCAGCGACACTTTGCGTGCCCGGGCGAGCCGGTGTGTGCGCGGCAGGATCGCGTACGGCGGCAGCGACAGCAGCGGGGTGAACGCGATGTCCTCGCTCAGATCGAGGCTGTAGGTGAGCACGAGATCGAGCGAGCCGTCGTGCAGGCCGCGTAGCAGGCCGTCCTGATGCGCTTCGACGGTGCGAAACGAAATACCGGCGTGCTCTTGCGTGAAGCGGCTGATCAGGCCCGGCATCAGCGGCGGCGCGAGTGACGCCAGACATCCCAGCGCAATCGCACCGGTCATGCCGCTATCCATCTCCTTGGCCGCCATCTGTAACTCTTCCGCCGTCTTGAGCAGGTTGCGCGCCTGCCCGAGCAGATCGCGCCCGGCTTGCGTGAGCGACAGCCCGCTCGCGTGATGCCGGATGAACAACTGCACGCCGAACGAGACTTCAAGATCCGCAAGCGCGGTAGAGATGGATGGTTGTGAGATGTGCAGCCGTCTGGCCGCCGCAGTGAACGACAGCACCTCGGCGGTGACCACGAAATAGCGCAGTTGGCGCAGCGAGTAGCGCAGTGGCTGATTGTCCATCGGCATCGCTCCATCAGGCGGTAAATAAGGCGGCATATCGGGCGGCAAATCGCGGGCGGCATGATTCGACGGCATTGTGAAACCGAAAAAAAAGTCTGCATAGTCAAATCCGATGCCCTGCATTTTTTAAATGTATTTTTCGGATGCTGTCCGCACGCGTAGATTGCCCCGAATGACCCATCCCCCGGGTGGTTCGCCAACTCTCTGCCTTCTGAAGGACGCAAGCCATGACAGTGCAAACCCCGTCAATCGATACGCTCGTCGTCGGTGCCGGTCAGGCCGGCGTGGCGATGAGCGAGCACCTGAGCAAGCTCGGTGTGCCGCATCTCGTGCTGGAACGCGCGCGCATTGCGGAGCGTTGGCGCACCGGACGCTGGGATTCGCTCGTCGCCAATGGTCCCGCGTGGCATGACCGGTTTCCCGGCATGACGTTTGCCGACGTCGACCCGGATGGTTTCGCATCGAAAGAGCAGGTGGCGGACTATTTCGTGGATTACGCGCGCAAGATCGAAGCGCCGATCCGCACGGGCGTGGAAGTGACGAAGGTCGTGAGGAACGTCGGGCGGCCGGGCTTCACTGTCGAGACGTCGGATGGCCGGTACGAGGCGCTTCGCGTGGTGGTGGCGACGGGGCCATTCCAGCGACCGGTGATTCCCGGCATCGCGCCCCGCGACGAGCGTCTGACGCAGTTGCATTCGGCCGATTACCGCAATCCGGAGCAGTTGCCCCCGGGCAACGTGCTGGTTGTCGGCGCCGGGTCGTCGGGTGTACAGATTGCCGACGAGTTGCAGCGCTCAGGACGTCAGGTCTACTTGTCGGTCGGCCCGCACGACCGACCGCCGCGCGGCTATCGCGGGCGCGACTTCTGCTGGTGGCTCGGGGTGCTGGGCGAATGGGATGCCGAGGTCATGCGGCCCGGCAAGGCGCATGTGACGATTGCCGTGAGCGGCGCGCGCGGTGGCCATACGGTGGACTTTCGCCGTCTGGCGCATCAGGGGGTGACGCTCACGGGCCTCACGCAATCGTTCGATGGCGGCGTGGTGCGCTTTGCACCCGATCTGGCCGAGAACATCGCGCGAGGGGACGAAAACTACCTGTCGATGCTCGACGCTGCCGACGCCTACGCGGCGCGCAATGGCCTCGAACTTCCAGCAGAACCCGAGGCCCGTGTCATTCCCGCCGACCCCGAATGCCTGACGCATCCGCTCGGTGAGTTGGACCTGGTGAACGCCGGGGTCACCACGATTCTCTGGGCGACCGGCTACGTCCATGACTTCCAGTGGCTGCAAGTCGATGCGTTCGACGATAGCGGCAAGCCCAAACATCAGCGTGGCGTATCGAAGGAGCCGGGGGTCTATTTCCTCGGCTTGCCGTGGCTGTCGCGTCGTGGCTCGTCCTTCATCTGGGGCGTGTGGCACGACGCACGACATGTCGCCGAGCACATCGCGACGCAACGCAAATATCTCGCTTACTACGACGCGCCGACGAATGTCGCGAACTGAGTCACGATCACGATCCGAGGAGCCTTCCATGACCCAACCGACCCATACCCGTATCCGCATGTTCAACACGAAGGACACGTATCCGAATCAGTCGCTCGACAACGATCTCTGTCAGGCGGTGCGCGCGGGGAACACCGTGTACGTGCGTGGCCAGATCGGCACCGATTTCGCGGGCAATCTCGTCGGTCTCGGCGATCCGCGCGCGCAGGCCGAGCAGGCGATGAAGAACGTCAAGCAGTTGCTCGAAGAGGCGGGCAGCGACCTTTCGCATGTGGTGAAGACCACGACCTATCTGACGGACGTGCGTTATCGCGAGCCGGTCTATCGCGAAGTGGGCAAGTGGCTCAAGGGCGTGTTTCCCATCTCCACCGGGCTGACGGTCGTCGCGCTCGGACAACCCGAGTGGCTGATGGAAATCGACGTGATCGCGGTGATTCCCGAAGGCTGGACGCCGCAGGATTCCCAACGTGCCTGACGTGCCTCACTCGCATAAGGAGCGCATATGACTTTCTCCATTGTCGGACGCTGTGAGCAGACCGGACAACTCGGTATCGCCATCAGCTCGTCGAGCATTGCCGTGGGTGCACGGTGTCCGTGGCTGCGCGCGAACGTTGGCGCGGTGGCGACACAGAACGTCACGCTGCCTGCACTCGGACCGGACATTCTCGACCGTCTCGCCGGGGGCGCGGACCCGCAGACCGCCTTGCGCGACGCGCTGACCGAGCGCCAGTGGAGCGAATACCGGCAAGTGACGGTGGTCGACGCGCAGGGGCGCACCGCGCACTTCAGTGGCTATCAGGCGCTCGGGACCTATCACGCGGTGGCCGGGCGGCAGTGCGTGGCAGCGGGCAACATGCTGTCGAGTCTTGGCGTCATTGAGTCGATGGTGCCCGCGTTCGAGCAGACCACAGGCCCGCTGGCAGACCGTCTGCTCGCGGCCATGCACGCGGCGATCGCCGCTGGCGGCGAAGCCGGACCGGTGCATTCGGCGGCGATGAAGATCGTGGGCGATCTGGTCTGGCCCATCGTCGATCTGCGGGTGGACTGGGCGGACGACGATCCCATCGGCCAGCTCCACGGCCTCTGGCGCGCCTACGCGCCGCAGATGCAGGATTATGTGACGCGCGCCCTGAATCCCACGGCCGCGCCGAGCTATGGCGTGCCGGGCGATGAATGAGGTTTCGAGCCGTGCCTGGCTGGAATTTCGACGTTCCGGCGTCTGACGATTTCAGCCTTCGGTGTCCGGCGGCGTGAAAAAGACCATCTCGACCTGCTTGAGCAGGGCGGGACCGAAGGCCTCGCCGCCGACTTCCGGCGCAATCACCTGCATCAGCACCGGTGAGCCGGGCGGCGGGTGCAGCGCGTGAGCGAGCACGCAGAAATACATGGCCGGGTGCTCGGCGCGCACCACGCCGGCGGCCATCCCCTCCACGATGAGCTTCTCCATGCAGTTGTAGACCGGTTCGAGCAGATGGCGGTACAGCACCGCACCACGCTCGCCGGTCTCCGTGGCGTGCAGGGAAATGAAGCGTTTGTGCTCGGGATGCTGCACGGCGTAGGCCGCAATGAGTGCAATGGCGTCGCGCAGCCGGTCGCGTACCGGGCGGGCGGTGTCGTCCGCGATCGCTTTCAGATTGTCGACGGGGGCCGTGAGCGCGGCCTCGAGCGTATCGACGCAGGCGCGCCAGAGTTGCTCCTTCGAGCCGAAGTGCACGCGCACGAGGCTGGCGTCGACTTTTGCCGCAGCGGCGATACCGCGCAGGTTGGCGCCGTCATAGCCGAGATGCGAGAAGGCGTCGATGGCCGCGTTCAGCAGGGCTGCGCGGCCATCGGGCAAGTGTTTGGGGCGTCGGCCCCGCGTAATGGGTGTGGCGGTCATCGTCTGGCTACGTCTTGCGACGGGAGCGACTGTGCGTCGGCCGGTGCGGTCGCTGCCGCCCCGCTGGCCGGTGCTGCCGCATCGGCCGATGGCTCGGGCGGCACCCCCATCGCGTAAAACAGTAGCGCAGTATCCGACAAACGCGCGCCGGTTGCACGCACCGTCGTCAGATAGGCATTCCAGTACTGCTGCTCACGGCCTCGCGCCGACGACACCGGCAAGGCCCCCAGACGCACCCGCGCTGCGGTGTCGCGATAGATCTGCTCCGCCGCGGCACTCGCGGTGTCGGCATGCAGCAGCGACGTATTGTCCGCTTCGAGCGATGCCAGGGTGTCCGCGACGTTCTTGAACGCCGTCAGCACCGTCTGCTTGTACTGATCGACGGCCGCTTCATACGTGGCCTGTGCTGCCCGACGCTGGGCGAGCAACGCGCCGCCGTGGAAGATCGGTTGCGAGATCGACGCGGCAATGCTCCACAGCGAACCGGCGTTGGACATGACCGTCGGCCAGTTGAAGCCGCCTTTGCCCATCGATGCCGTGAGCGACAGGCTCGGGAACATCTGCGCCGTTGCCACGCCGACTTCGGCCGAAGCCGCCTTGAGTGCCATTTCCGCCGCCTGAATATCGGGTCGCGACTGGAGCAACGTCGACGGTACCACGACCGGCACCGTGCCCGGCACCTTCAGTTCCCCGAGCGCCAGATCCTCCGGCGCCTGATCCGGCGTGCGGCCGAGCAGGACGGCGAGCGCGTGGCGAGTGGACTGCCATTGCGCCCGGAGTCCCGGCAGCGACGCCGCAAGTGACTCGGCGTTCTGGGCGGAAGCGAGGGCGTCGGCGCGCGACACGGCGCCGAGCGCTTCGCGGCGCGCCATATCGGTGGCGTCTGCCTGTGCAAGATCGACGAGACGCTCGGTCGCCTTGACCTGCGCGCCGAGCACCGACGCGCTGATCGCGCCCGAGACGATGTTCGCCGCCAGCGCCTGACGTGCCGATTCGAGCTGGAACGCCTGCTGGTCGACCTGCGCGGCGAGCGAGGCGTTGGCGAAACGCGAGGCGCCGAAGAAGTCGAAGGTGTAGCGCGCCTGAATCTGGCCGACGAACATGTTGTACAGGGCCGTCGGCGGTCGCAGGTTCGGGATGCCCAGGTTGCGTTCACGTGCGGCTTCGCCGCCGATGTCGATGGACGGGAACAGCGACGAGCCGATCTGTGCCTTCAACTGCTCACGCGCGGCCTGCAAGGCATGATCCGCCGACGACAGGTTCGGGCTGTTGCGCAGGCCTTCGTCGACCAGCGCGTTCAGCGTGTCGGACTGATAGGCCTGCCACCACGCCTTGACCGGCGGCGCACCGACGTCGAACCGTTGCGACGCGCCCTGCGCCGTGACCGTCTGCGTGGGCAGGGCGTTCACGCCGTAGTGCGACGGCGCGGGCATGGCCGGCGGCTTGTCGCCCGGGGTGAACGAGCAGGCGCCGAGCCAGAGCGGCAGAATCGACACGATGGGCACGAGCAGGGCGGGGCGGCGCACCCGGCGTGAAACCGGTTGCGTCAGCGAGCGCAAAACGAAGCGCGAGGTCATGAGCGATCTCCTTGCGGGCTGGCGGACGCCGTATGGCCCGCATGCGACGCGCGTTCGTCGTGACGCACGCGGAAGGCCGTCGCGTACAACGCCGGCAGGAAAAACACGGTCAGGATGGTGGCGCTGGTGATCCCGCCCATCAGCGCGGTCGCCATCGGGCCGAAGAAGTTGCTGCGCAACAGCGGGATCAGTGCGAGCACGGCGGCGGCGGCCGTCAGGGTAATCGGACGGAAGCGTCGCACCGTGGCGCTCACGATGGCGTCGAAGCGTGGATGCCCGGCCGCGACGTCCTGCTCGATCTGATCCACGAGAATCACCGAGTTACGCATGATGATCCCGAACATCGCGATCACCCCGAGCATCGCCACGAAACCAAATGGCTTGCCGAACAGCAGCAGCGTCGCCACGACCCCGATCATGCCCAGCGGTGCGGTGAGCACCACCAGCATGGTGCGCGCGAAGCTCTGCAACTGGATCATGAGCAGCGTGAGCACGGCGATGATCATGATCGGCATTTGCGCGTTGATCGACGCCTGACCCTTGCCCGACTCCTCGACGGAGCCGCCGATCTCGATGCGATAACCGACAGGCAGCGCGCGGCGAATGTCGCTGAGCTTTTTGTAGACGGCTTCGGTCACATCGATGCCTTGTTTGCCTGCGCGGACGTCAGAGCGCACGGTGATCGTCGGCTGACGGTCACGTTCCCAGATCACGCCGTATTCCAGTTCGTCGACCACGCGTCCGAGCGTGGCGAGCGGCACCGGGCCGTTCGGCGTGGGCATGGCGAGCGTGGCCAGCCTGGCCGGATCGACACGCTCAGCCTTGGGCGAGCGCAGCGTGATCGAGATGAGCTTGTCGCGCTCGCGATACTGGCTGATGTCGTACCCCGTGAGCGTCATGGCAATGAAGTTCGCAATGTCCGTCGAACTCACGCCCAGCGCACGCGCCTTCTGCTGATCGACTTCGAAGCGCACCGAGCGCTGCGAGGGCTCGTCCCAGTCGAATTGCACATCCACCGTGTCACCGTTGTTGCGCATCACGTCCGCCACCTGCTCGGAGATCTTGCGCACGGTGCCGATGTCGTCGCCGCTCACGCGGAACTGCACGGGGAAGCCGACCGGCGGTCCGTTTTCCAGACGCGACAAACGCGTGCGCACGCCGGGCATGGCCTCGCGCAGCTTCGGTTCGAGCCACTGCGCCAGTGCTTCGCGTTCTTCCACCGACTTGGCGGTAATCACGAGCTGCGCAAAGTTAGGCGTCGGCAGTTGCTGGTCGAGCGGCAGATAGAAGCGCGGTGCGCCAGTGCCGACAAAGCTCACCGTGTGGTCGATTTCCTTACGGCCTTCGAGCAGTTTTTCGAGGCGCTGCGTTTCGCGCAACGTCGCCTGATACGACGCGCCTTCCTGCAAGCGCAGGTCCACCATCAACTCAGGACGGTCGGAGCTGGGGAAGAACTGCTGCGGCACGAGCGAGAACCCGGCCATGGCGATGAGGAACAGCACGACGGTAATGGCGAGCACGATGATCTTGCGCTCGATGCACCACGTCAGCCAGCCGCGCAGGCGGTTGTAGAACCTGGTGTCGTAGACCTCGTGCTCGTGATCGTCGCCATGATGCGCTTCGCGCGGACGCTCCGGCAGCAGCTTGTAGCCGAGCAACGGAATGAGCACGACCGCTGCGAGCCAAGACGCCAGCAATGCGATGGCCGAGACTTCGAAGATCGAGCGCGTGTATTCGCCGGTGCTCGATTTCGCCAGCGCGATCGGCAGGAAGCCGGAGACGGTGACGAGCGTGCCGGTGAGCATCGGAAACGCCGTGCTGGTGTAGGCGAAGGCGGCGGCACGCTTGCGGTTCCAGCCTTGCGCGAGCTTCACGGCCATCATTTCGACGGCGATGATCGCATCGTCCACCAGCAGACCGAGCGCCAGAATCAGCGTGCCGAGCGAGACCTTGTGCAGCCCGATGTCGAAGATGTACATGAACAGCGACGTGACGGCGAGCACCACCGGAATCGAAATCACCACGACCATGCCGGTGCGGAATCCCAGCGAGACGAGACTCACGACGAGCACGATGGCCACGGCCTCGGCCACGGCTTCGAGGAAGTCGTCGACCGAGTGCGACACGGACTGCGACATGCTCGCGACTTCGGTGAGCTTTAGCCCGGCAGGCAGTTGCGCGCGCAGGTTGCCCATCGTGCTCTCGAGCGCCTTGCCGAGGTGAACGACGTCCTGCCCCTTTTGCATGGTGATGCCGATGCCGAGCACGGGCTTGCCGCCGAAGCGCATTTCCGAGACGGGCGGATCGACATAGCCGCGCTTGATCGTGGCGATGTCGCCCAGACGGAACGTGCGGTTGTTCACCCGGATGAGCGTGTCGGCGAGTTCGTCGACATTGCGGAACTGGCCGCTCGGACGCACCACGACACGATCGTTCGGCGCTTCGATGGTGCCCGCCGGCGAGACGGCGTTCTGGCCGTTCACAGCCTGCGCGATCTGGTTCGGGGAGATGCCCAGCCGCGTGAGCTGCGTGTTGCTGATCTCGACGTAGATACGTTGATCCTGATCGCCGAAGTAATCGACCTTCGCCACACCCGGCACGCGCAGCAGCACGGTGCGTAGGGCGTCGGCGTAGTCGCGCAACTGGGCAGGGCCGAAGCCGTCGCCTTCGAGGGTGAAGATGTGCGTGTAGACGTCGCCGAACTCGTCGTTGAAGAAGGGGCCCTGAACGCCGGGCGGCAGCGTGTAGGCAATGTCGCCGACCTTCTTGCGCACCTGATACCACTCCTCGGGCACTTCGCTCGCGGGCGCGGAGTCCTTCATCGAGAAGAACAGCAGCGACTCGCCCGGGCGCGAATAGCTGCGCTGGAAGTCGATGCTGGGCATTTCCTGAAGCTTGCGTGCGATGCGGTCGGTGACCTGTTCCTGCACCTGCTTGGCCGTGGCGCCCGGCCAGAACGTGCGGATCACCATCACGCGGAACGTGAAGGGCGGGTCTTCCGATTGGGCGAGACGCGAGTAAGCCAGAATGCCGAAGATCGTCGCCATCGCGATCAGGAAGATCATCAGCGAGCGATGGCGCAAGGCCCACGCGGAGAGGTTGAAGCGTCCCTCTTCGTGGCTGTAATCCTTCGGTTCGTCGCTCGGTGCGGCTTGCGGATCGTGGGGCGCGGGCGGTTTCCCGTCGAGCGTGCTCATGACGCGAAGTCCTCCGGATGCAGCGGCGCGATCACGCGCACTTTCTCACCGGCGGTGACCGTGTGAACGCCTTGCCAGACGATGCGCTCGCCGGGCTGAATGCCGCCCGCAACCGTCACGGTGCGCTCGCCGTAGCGCACGATCGTTACGCGTCGCAGCACGAGCGTGTCGTCTTGCTTGACGACCCACACGGCGGGTTGATTGCCTTGATGGAAGAGTGCGGTGGACGGCAGGGTGATCGGGTGAGCGTCGGCAGCGGCGCCTGCTGACGGCGCGGATGCCGCCGCCGGTGCCGATGCTCCCGCTGCCGCCGTCGCGACCGGGGCCGTGAGCGGCTGTGCGAAGGCCACGTTGGCCGTCATACCGAGCTTCACGTCCGGTCCTGGCGAGAGCAGGGAGAGCTTTGCGCGGTAGGTGCGGCTCATCGGATCGGCCGCCGGCGAGATTTCACGCACGCGCGCTTGCCAGGTCTTGCCCGGAATGGCGGGCAGGGAGACGCTCGCCGTCTGCCCGATGCGGAACGCGCCGAGCGCGACTTCGGGCACGTCGGCGATAACGTCGACGTCGCCCGTCCATGCCAGTTGATAGACGGGTTGTCCGGCGCTGACGTTCTGCCCGGTATCGGCCTGCTCGGCAGTAATGACACCGTCGCGGTCCGCCTTCAGATTGCCGTAGCTCAGTTGATTGCCAGCCAGCGCGGCTTGCTGACTCGCCTGATTGCGCTGGGCCAGCGCGCTGGCGTAAGCATTTTCGGATTGTTCGAGTTGCGCCGGTGCAATCAGGTTTTCGCGGGCCTGCGCGCGGTCGCGCGTCACGGTCTGCGTTGCATATTCGAGCTGGTGCTGCGCCGCGTCGAGTTGCGCACTGGCACTGGCGGCACTCTTGGCGAGGTCGGCCGGATCGAGCCTCGCGACGACCTGACCCGCCTTGACGGCATCGCCCAGACGTACCGAGCGATCGACGATCTTGCCGGCCACGCGGAACGACAGCGGCGTGGTGTAACGCGCTTCGATCTGTGCGGGCAACGACGCGATGGGGGTTTGCTCGGCGACCTGAGCGGCGACCGCAACGACCGGTCGCGGCGGCGGCTCCGGCGGCGCTTTGCGCGAACAGGCGGCCAGGGTGGCGGCCGCAATGGCGGTGGTAGCGACCGTCAGCGCAAGCCGGCGGCGCGCAGCGGTGTCTGACAATACGGCGGGCAGAAAGGACATCATGCGCTCGTGACCCACAAAATGAGGAATCCGGTAGGAAAAACAACGAGTTGCGACGCTTGTGACAACCGGATTTCCCACGCGGGCGCTGGCGCGCGACAAGGCGACGGTCAGCAAAAGCGGCGTGATCCGGGAAAAATCTACGGGCGATGATATATGGATTGCCCACGCCCTGCAACGGGGTGAACGACGTTCGTTGGACCCCCCTATGACTATCGATAGGGGCGGGTCATTGGATTGTTGTCGACAGGGGGCGAATCGCCAACCAACAAATTATTTTGGAGTACGATGCCTGTCACGTTCTCGCGCGTTTTCGCGAGCACGGGTGAGCGGATCGCTCGACATGAATATCACGTCAGATTGCATGCAATGAACAATATGACGATTGGACGTCGACGAATGCCTCACGGAATGGCTGTTCACCGGGACAAATTGTCACAACCGAGGAACGTTGTCACGCGCATCGAGTCGCACTCGGGCCAGTTGCAACGACTGGCGACATCGTAGCGAAGACACCCGGCAGTTCACGACGCGAGCGGCGCAGAACATCGATGCCGGCGGCGGGCTTTTTGGTGCAGACAGTGCAACGTCGGCGCTACGGCTTGACTGAGGTCAAGCGAAGGACATGCGGGGATGTCGATTGCCACAGCAAGTCGGCCGTTCGCGACTATGCTGGATGTATCCGAAGTTTAACGACTGACTCTCACCAGAGACGGATAGCCATGACAAAACGAACAGCATTGGTTACAGGAGGCATGGGCGGTTTGGGCGAAGCGATCAGCCTGCGTCTTGCTGATGCCGGGTACCGCGTCGCGGTCACCTGTTCTCCCAACAATCACGATTGCGAAGGCTGGGTCGAGCGCATGCGCGCGACGGGCCGGGAGTTCGCGGCCTATCGTGTCGACGTTGCCGACTTCGCGTCATGCGAGGCTTGTGCGAAAGCCGTCGAATCGGACAGCGGTCCGGTGGACATTCTCATCAATAACGCGGGGATCACGCGCGACGCCACCATGCGCAAGATGACGGCCGAGGACTGGCAGTCGGTATTGCGTACGGATCTGGATAGCGTTTTCAACATGACGCGGCCCATTTTCGGCGGCATGGTCGCGCGCGGCTGGGGGCGCATCGTCAATGTCTCGTCGGTCAACGGCAGTCGCGGGGCGTTCGGTCAAGCCAACTACGCGGCGGCGAAAGCCGGGATGCACGGCTTCACCAAGGCGCTGGCGCTCGAAGTCGCCAAATCCGGCGTGACCGTCAACACCATTTCTCCGGGGTATCTCGCCACGAAGATGGTCACGGCCGTGCCACAGGAAGTGCTCGAATCGCGCATTCTTCCGCAGATTCCGGTCGGACGTCTGGGGCGCCCCGACGAGGTCGCGGCGCTCATCGCCTTCCTCGTGTCCGACGACGCAGGTTTCATCACCGGCAGCAACCTCGCCATCAACGGCGGCATGCATATGGAGTGACGCGTAGCGACGCAGCTAACTACTTACTTAGGAGAGTCACGATGTCAAAGGAAACGAACCCGGCACTGGCGTTGGTCAAGCTCGGTACCGCCAGCGCACTGGGCGCCTATGGAATTTTGCTGGAAGCCGCGCAACGCACGCACCAACTGCAAGTCGAACGCGATACCGAACTGCTCAAGGCGCATTCCGAAGCGGCCAAGTCGCTTGGCGGCGCGAAGGACTTCAATGGTCTGGTGACCGCCCATCTGCAATTGCTCAATGGGCAGTTGGCGCAGCAAAACGAGTTCTGGCGCGAATGGCTCGCGGTCTGCGCGAACAACCAGTTGCTCTGGGCCGAGCATTGCCGCAAGACGGGCGAAGAACTTCAGCACGGCATGGCCGGGGCGATGACGTTGCCCGACCTGATCGGTGCCGGCACCGCAGCGGGCGCTGCCACGCAAGCGGCCGAAGCGCCGTTGCAGAAGTGGTTCCAGGCATTTAACGAGGCCACGCAGGGCACGATGGACGCGTGGCGTCGTATGTCCACGGAGGCCGCTCAGGCGACCGAGGCCGCTGTCTCGAACGCTGCGCAGCAGTCGCCGCTCAATGGACGTGTGCCGCCCAAGCGCGGCGGCAGCCACGCTCATCGCTCCAGCACGTAAGTCCCCGGCGCGTCGTGTAGCGCCTTCTCAGGCGGCCAGGGCGCGGCAATGGATTTGCCGCTGCTCTGCGCCAGCAGCCACGCCTGCCAGGCCGGCCACCATGAACTTTGCATGGCCGGTGTGGCGCCAAACCATGCATCCGGATCGCGATACGCCGAGCCCGCCACGCGTGTGGCCACCCGGTGATGACTGCGCGCATGTCCCGGCTCACACACCACGCCCACGTTGTGACCGCCCGAGACGAGAGCGAATGTCAGATCTCCGTTGTAGAGCCGATGCATCTTGTAGACGGAGCGCCAGGGCGAGATATGGTCGCGCTCGGTCGCTACGACGAACATCGGCACGAGGATATCCGATAGCGCGACCGGTTGCCCGCCGACCTTCAGCGTGCCCGTGGCCAGCGCATTGTTCAGATAAAGCTCGCGCAGACATTGGCTGTGTAATCGCGCTGGAATGCGCGTCGTATCCGCATTCCAGACAGTGAAATCGGTGGTCTGCGCCGGGGTGCCGAGCAGATAGTCGCGCATGAGCCGTGACCAGATCAGGTCACGCGAATTGAGTAACTGGAACGTGCCTGCGAGCTGTTCGCCGCTGATGAAGCCTTGACGCCACATCATCGCTTCGAGATACGCGACCTGACTGGCGTCGATGAACAGGCCGAGTTCGCCCGGCTCGCTGAAGTCCGTCTGCGCGGCCAGCAGTGTGACGCTGGCGAGCGCGTTTGCGTCGTCTCCTGTCTGACGTCCGCGCTGGGTCCCGTTTCGACGCGCGAGCGTCGCGGCCGCGATGGCGAGCAATGTGCCACCGAGGCAATAGCCGCACGCATGCACCGGCACGTTGCCCGTCAGACGCCGGACCTCGCGCAGCGCGCTCAGCAAACCCGATTCGAGATAGTCGTCGAGCCCCCGGTCGCGATCCTGCGGCCCGGGGTTATGCCACGAGATCATGAAGACGCTATGGCCCTGCGAGACCAGATAGCGCACGAGCGAGTGTTGCGCTTGCAGATCGAGAATGTAGTACTTCAGCAGCCAGGAGGGCACGATCAGCACCGGCTCGCGCCACGTTTGCGCCTGCGTCGGCGCGTATTGCAGTAGCTCGAAATAGGCGTTGCGATAGACGACTTTGCCCGGTGTCGCGGCAATCTCGTGACCGACGCGGAACGCCCGGCACGCCTCGGGGCCGGCACCGGGCGCGTTGCCGGCCGCCATGTCCTTCAGGTCCGACCACCAGCGTTGTACGCCTTGCACGAGGTTCTGGCCCTGCGTCTCGCGAATGGCGCAAAGCACTTCGGGATTTGCCCACCACTGATTGCTCGGCGAGAAGACGTCGAGCGCTTGGCGCGCCATGAAGCGCACCACGTCACGGTGATGCGGATCGACCCCGGGGATCTCGCCCGTCATTTCGTCGACGAAGTGTTGCGTGCGCAAGAATCGCTCGCGCAGCCACGAGAAGGGCGGCTGATCCCATGACGGATCGCGAAAGCGTCGATCCATCCCGGGGGGCGGGCTGGCGTCGGTTGTCTGCGCTGTGCCCGGCTTGTCGATGGCGGCGAACGCCTTGAAGACGTTCAACTGATGACCGGGTGCGGTCGCGGCATGAATGGCCCAATCCGCCCATGCGAGCGCGACAGCGGCTGGGGAGACGTTGCCGGTGAAACGGGCGGTCGTCGCCATTGCGGCCCGATCGAGATGATCGGTGAACGAGGTCGATGGCGAGGCATGTGGTGTGGACGGCTGGCTCGATACCGGATTGGGCGCTGGCGTCGTGGCAGCAGCATCGGGGGGCGTTACGCCGTGAGGGGTGGCGCGCCGCGTCGGCGGACGGGTGGTTTTCGGTGTGCCGCGAGACCGCGAGGCGGGGGCAGAGGTGAGGGGCGGTGGTGACTGCGACGTTGCGCCGGATTTGGCGGGTCGCGTTGAAAAGGAGCGGGACGTCTTGTCACTGCGAGCAGGCATGGCGAACTCCGTTCGATCGCTCGACGTGGGTCGGGCGTTTCGGTGAATATAACGCACGCCACGTATGACTGTTCTGATCTGCGACAAGTTGCGCGCGATCGGCCGTGACCGGTTGCGCGCTGTTGTCTTGTCCCGGCTTGCCGCGTCAGTGCGCGGGCGCGGGGGTTCCGGTCGACGAGGGGAATACCGGCAGTACCGGCATCGGCGCCGGTTTGCGCGCCTGCCAGCTATAACGTTTGAACGGCTGATCGCGGCCCGACATCATGAGGGCGATTTCCGTGATCCAGCGCTGTGTCGGTACGCGCTCGCCGTGCAGCCACATCACGAGCACGAACAGGCTTGCCGCCATCGGCAATGTTTTCAGGTTGGGCGCATCGTCACCGCGCGTGACCCATGCGAACGCCGCGCACACCGAGAACCCGACGATGCAGCCGGCAATCGATTCCGACACCGAATGCGCCGACAGGGCCACGCGCGAGACGCCCACGGCGACGCTGCCGGCGGCAGCCGCCACGGTGCCCAGCACGCGCCAGGGCCATGCCAGATTGCGCAGTAACAACCATGCAATGACCGGGTAGACGGTAGCGGCAAACATCGTATGGCCGCTCACGCCCGTAAAGTCAATCTCGCGCACCCCAAGTCCCCAGCCGAGGAACATGACCTTGGAGACCGCCACGACGAACGAGCCGGCGCCGAACAGCGCGACCCACGCGAACGCGGCATGCCATGCGCGTGCGGAAAGCAACCAGAGGGTGAGGGCGATGGCCAGCGGCACCGTGACGGCGGCGCTGCCGAAATTGGTAATGGTGATCCAGAAGTTAGACATGACTGCCAGAAGACGGCCCGACAGCAGAAGGCGTCGGGCGAAAGCGATATCTTACGCGCGCCATCGTGACAGGCACAAATTGTCATATGACGGCGCGGACTCAGGGCGTCGGACAACCCGTTGCCCCGATCGTTCGCGACGGCCGCCATGATTTTCCGTTGGCGCGTGACCCGTCGAATTCGATGGGGTGCTGTCGGCGCCTCCACATAGTACGATGTCTGCGGTGTGACCCCCCGCGCACCATTCCCGGAGTCTTCATGGTTTTTCCCTCGGCGCAGGCGCCCCACGCGGCGCACCGGCGCGCGCGCAACGACGGCATCGACCTCTTGCGCGGCCTGTCCATTCTCTTCGTGGTCGTTCACCACCTCGCGCTCAAGTTCCGTCTGCCGCTCGGCCCGAGTCTGCTGGGCGACGTGCTGCCCGAACGCATCGTCAAGGGCATCAGTTTCAACGGTTACGAAGCCGTGTTCGTGTTTTTTGTCATCTCTGGTTTCGTGATTACGCGCCGGTCGCTTGAGCGCTACGGTTCGCTCGACGCCATGCGCTGGCGTCATTTCTACGCGTTGCGCGCCGTGCGCATCTTCCCGCTATTGCTGTTGTTGCTGGCAGTGCTGTCGGTCATGCATCTGCTGGACGTGCCGACCTTCGTCATCAACAAGCCGGGGCAATCGCTGCCCGGCGCGCTGGCCGCAGCGCTGACCATGACGCTGAACTGGTACGAAGGGCGCACGAACTGGTTGCCCGGCGGATGGGACGTGCTGTGGTCGCTGTCCATCGAAGAGTGTTTCTATCTTGCGTTCCCGCTGCTCTGTCTGGTGCTGCGCGGGCCGTGGCGCGTGCTGGCGCTCGTGGCGCTCGCGATGTCGCTGCCATGGACGCGCGCTGCGCTCCAGGGCAACGAGATATGGCAGGAGAAAGCGTATCTCCCTGGCATGGCGGCGATTGCATGGGGCGTGTTGACGGCGCTGGCCATGCAGCGTGTGACGTTGCCACGCGCCGTTGCCCGTGGCCTCGGTGCGCTGGGTGTGCTCGGACTGCTTGCCGTCGTTTTTTACGGAGATGTCTTGTGGCCGCTCATGCACGACCACGTCATGTTGCTGCTCTGCGCGAGTGCGGCGTTGTGGCTGGCGGCGGTACACGGTTCGACGCGTGCGGTGCCGCGCGGCTTCGGCTGGCTCACCCAAATGGGGCGATGGAGTTACGAAATCTATCTGAGCCACATGTTTGTGGTGCTGGCCGTCACGCCGGCCTATCGTTCGCTGGCGAACGGCGATATGCGCTGGACGTTCCTCGTCTACCTTCCCGTGCTGGTCGTCTGCACGCTGCTCGGCGGCGCGTTGCACCGGCATGTCAGCACGCCGGCGGCCCGCCGCCTGTTGCCGCGTCAAACCGCGGCGACGCCTGCCGGTGCGTTGTGAGCCGCCGACACTGACCCACACCGTCTGCTATTCCGGCATGAAATTCCGAAGGTGCGATGGCACATTCCGGGTTCACGCTTTTTGATGAACAGGATGGGTTGTGAGCCATAACGCCGTGAGTGTGATGCCCGAAAGTCATACGCTTTTGGAGATCGTGAAGACGCAGACCGAAATCGCCAAACTCGGCCTGGACCTTGGGGGCGTGATGTCCTTCGTGACGGAGCGGGTTCAGGATCTGAATGCGTGAAGACCGGCGAGATTCTCCGTTGCGACGACTCGGAAACCGACCCGCGTGTGGATCGCGACGCTTGCCGCAAGGTCGGTCTGCGCTCGATGATCGTCACGCCGCTCAAGCATCTGGACACGACCGTCGGCGTGCTCAAGATTTTTGCGCCGACACCGTCCGCGTTTCCCGATGCCGATGTCCGCACGCTCGAACTCATGAGCGAACTCATCGCCGCCGCCATGTTTCATGCGGCACGATTCGAGACCAGCCAGTTGTATCTGCAAGCCACGCACGATGCGCTCACGGGATGGCCCAACCGCGCGCTGTTCTACGACCGCCTGCGTCAGGCGGTTCATCTCGCGCTGCGTTCCTCGTCACGGCTCGGCATTCTGAACATCGATATGGACGGGCTCAAGCCCATCAACGACAAATTCGGCCATCGCGCCGGGGATGCCGCCATTCGTGCTGCCGCCAAACGCATGAACGCCACGGCGTGACGTTCCGACACGATCGCGCGGGTGGGCGGCGACGAATTCGGCATGATCCTGTGTGGCATCCACTCGCGTGCCGACGCCGTGGCGCACAGCGAACGGCTCGCGCAGGAGGTCGGCGCACCGTTCGAGTTCGAGGGGAAGACGCTGGAACTGGGCGTGAGCGTCGGCATTGCGATGCTGCCGGACGACGGTACCGACATGATCGAGCTGATGGACCATGCCGACGAGGCGATGTATGCCGTCAAACGTACGCGGCCTGGTGTCCGGCGCTGAGTCGTTGACGCTTGCCTCAGACCTCTCGATCACGCTCATTGCGGTGTGCTAAGTCCCAATTTTCGGTGTTTTGGCCGCTAGTTGCGTGTCGTTTGGGTCTTTTCCCATCAATTTGCGCTCCTGTGGCCCGTAGACTGCGTCGATTCTGATTTAGTCTATCGAGCGATGCCTTTTTCAAGTCCGCCGTCTTCTGCTTCCTGCGCGTCTTCCAACCCTTCCGCCCCGTGTATCGACACCGTGCCGGACGACCATGCGCGACGCTCAGTCAAGCAGGGCGCATCCTTGTCTCTTTTGCCCGGTGCGTGGGTCTGGTTATGTCTTGCGGCACCGTTGCCCGCGCTGGCGGAGGGGGGCGCATTGCCGCTGCATTCACGTCTGACGACGTCATCGATGCAATCGGTCGCGCCGCTGCCTGCTGCACTATCGCCGCTCCTCCCGACGGCGCACACCCGCCTGCAAGGACGTCTCTGCGGTGAGTTCTCGCCAGTCGCATCTCTCCCGGTTTTCGCCGCGCCGGGGCAGAGCGTATGGTTCCCGACCACGAAACGCGTGACCGGCACGGCGCAATCGCGAACGTCCAAGTCGTTTGTCATGCCGGTCGAAGGGGCGCGCATGAGCTCGAACTTCGGGGCGCGTCGCCACCCTATCCGACGCGTGTCGCATCGCCACGACGGCATCGATTTTGCCGCGCCGAAGGGCACGCCGGTCGTGGCCGCAGCCGATGGCAAGGTGACATTCATTGGCGCCCAGCGCCGCGGCTTCGGTAATTACATCGTGATCGCGCACCGGTATGACAGCGAGACCCTCTATGCGCATTTGTCCGCCACGGCGCGCGATCTGCGTGTGGGCGATGTGGTCAAGGCGGGCGACCACATCGGTGCCGTGGGGCAGACCGGCATGGCGACCGGGCCGCATCTGCATTTCGAACTGCGGCGTAACGGCAATCCGGTCGATCCGAAGCCTTTGTTGACCCGGGGGACGATCAAGGCCATTGGCGGCGGCAGGTCCGCGGGCCAGGCGTCGGGTAAGGACGATTGTCAGAGCGTCGCGCCGGCCGCGCCGGCATGGCAAGTCCACTGGCAACCCCACGGACCGGCGACGTCGATCGGCACGAGCGGGCGTGTCGGCGGCGCGCGCTGGAACTTCGCGCCGATGTGACGTTATCGCTGCCCGACACATCGCTTTCCTGCCTTCGGGAATAAAACGGCACTTGCACCGGTAATTCAGGTAACGGCGCTTGCGACCTCTGGTCACATCGGCTTCAACAAGGCGCCGAATCCCGATCCGGCCGCCACGCTTGCGTCGGCCATCGAGCGCATTCGCAGCGATGCCCAAGGCAAGGGCTGGTACAGCTTCGATCAGCGCGGCGTGCATTTCGTCGCGCTCGTGAACGACGCGGTGCACATCGACAACTTCACGTTCTCGCCCGCGACACTCACGGTCAAAGCGGGCGCGACCGTTACGTGGACCAACCGCGACGACGAACCGCACACGGTCACGAGTACCGCCACGCCGCGCGTGTTTGCGTCGGGCGCACTCGACACTGACGACACTTACGCCTTTACCTTCGACAAGCCGGGAACGTACCCGTACTTCTGTGCAATCCACCCGCACATGACGGGCGTGATCGTCGTGAAATGATCGCCTCGCGGTGCAGATGTGATTCAATGCGCTCATCGACGTTGTTTCGCATAGTCATGCAGCGTCGGTCAGACTCGTACGCTCACCCGGGCACTGCGCTGCCCTCATTCGGGAGATCCCGGTGACCGACGCTGATCCATCCGGCGCTGCGGAGTCAGGACGATTCGAAGCACTGGCCTTGCCGCATCTCGATGCGGCATACAACCTTGCGCGCTGGCTGTCGGGCAGTGCCAGCGATGCGGACGATATCGTGCAGGAGGCCTATCTGCGTGCATTGCGGTTCTTCGATGGCTTTCGCGGCGAGAACGCTCGCGCATGGCTGCTCGCGATCGTGCGCAATACGTGGCTGACCGAGTGGCGTCGCCGCTCCGATGGTGCCGACGGCACCCCGTTCGACGAATCCACCCATGGCTTGCATGGCGAAGGGCATTTACCCGGCTGGGACGATGCTGCGCCCGGCGATCCGGAGATGCTGGCGGTGCGCCGCGACGAGTGTGCGCTCGTGCGTGATGCGCTGGCCACGTTGCCGGTCGTGTATCGCGAAGTGCTGGTCTTGCGAGAGATGGAAGATATGAGCTACCGGGAGATCGAGACGATCGTGGGGGTGCCGGCGGGCACGGTCATGTCGCGTCTGGCGCGCGGCCGGCAGATGCTCGCTGCGGCAGTGCTTGTCGCACGTGCCGCACGTGCCGCACGTGCCGCGCAAGGCAGGCAAGAAACGCCAACGCCGGGAGATGCGAGGTCGACATCTGCCCAGGTGACGCCGCTCGCTCGTCACACACGTCTGCCGCTCGACGGCACTCACCGGGGAGGACGCGATGAATAAGCCCGACGATCCCAGAGACGCTGCCGCGACGTCGTCCGACGATGCGGGATCGGCAACCGCTCGCAACGAGGACACGACGCTGGGCAAGATGCTGCGCGACGGTTCGTTGCATTACAAGGCGCCGCAGGCGTTGCGCGAGCGTCTGCGCGACGAGTTGACGCAAGCCGAACGTCGTGCGACGTCAGCGCAGGACACGGCGGCGTCATCGGCCGATGCGGTGTCCACACCGAAGCCTGAACCGAAATCCGAACCCAAGCCATCGCATTCGTCGACTACGTCAAATGCGCCGAACGTGCCGAAGCCCTCCGGCAAGCCCGTCGACCTCGCATGGGGATCGAGCCTGGCGCCGTGGTTGTTCGGTGGCGCGGGCGGCGCGATTCTCGGCGGCCTTGCCGTGGCGATGGCGCTGCTCGTCGGGCGTCCGCCGGTCCCCGCGCCGACGCCCGATCCGCAAACGCCGACCGGACTGCAACCGCAGGAAATCGTATCGAGTCACGTGCGCGCCCTGTTGTCGCAGCATCCTATCGATGTCGTCTCGACCGATCAGCACACCGTCAAACCGTGGTTCAACGGACGTCTCGATTACGCGCCGCCGGTGGTCGATCTGTCGGCCAAGGGGTTCCCGCTGGCGGGGGGCAGGCTCGACTACGTCGGCCAGCGCACGGTGGCCGTTCTCATCTATCACACGGATAAACATCCGATCGATCTTTACGTGTATCCGGCACGTGACAAGGCGTCCGCCGCGCCCATGATCTCGGGCGCTGACGGCTATGCGATCGCGCGCTGGCGGCGAAACGGGATGACGTACTGGGCGATCACCGACGCAGAACCCTCGCACCTGCGCGTTTTTGTGGAGGCATTGCAGGCGGCGACCTGATATCGTGACGGCTATCGATCGACAGCCCCCGATGGAGCGATTCATGCCGCAAAACACGATGTTCCCCGCCACTGGTCCCACCAACCCGGCGTGGCAGGCGTCTCAGTACGTCAAGTTCGAAGACGAGCGCACGCGTCCCGTGCGTGATCTCGTGGCCGCCATTCCCGAACTTCCCGGGCGTGAGGCGACACGTGTGGTGGATATCGGTTGCGGTCCCGGCAACTCGACCGAAGTGCTGGCCGCGCGTTACGCGCAGGCACAGGTGCATGGTCTGGACAGTTCGCAGGATATGGTCGACGCGGCGCGCAAGCGTCTGCCGCAGTTTCATTTCGACGTTGCCGATATCGGGAAATGGAAAGACGGTCCGTTCGACGCGATTCTCGCGAACGCCGTGCTCCAATGGCTGCCCGATCACGAGACGTTGTATCCGCGTCTGATCGATTGTCTGTCGCCGGGCGGATCGCTGGCCGTGCAGACACCCGACAACCTCGATGAACCCGCTCACCAGCTGATGCGCGAAGTCGCCGCCGATCCGCGTTGGGCCGATACGCTCAAGGGGACCGAGCGCACCGCGCGTCATGGCGCCACGTTCTATTACCCGATGCTGCGCGCGCTGTGCTCGCGCGTCGACATCTGGCGCACGACGTACTATCACCCGCTCGCGGGCGGCGCTCCGGCGGTGGTCGAATGGTTCAAGGGCAGCGCGTTGCGTCCGTTCCTCGCGAAACTCGACGACGCTTCGCGTGAAGCCTTCCTGAATTGTTACACCGAGGAAATTGCGAAGGCTTATCCGGCGTTGGCCGACGGCACGGTGCTGCTGCCGTTCCCGCGACTCTTCGTCGTCGCAACACGCTGAACACGCTGATCGAGCCAGCGCGCGGTGCAGGCGGCACCGGCGACAGCGAGCAACATCGGCGCGAGGAAGTCCTGATTCACGTGCGTGAATTCCAGCGCCAGCACGACGGCCGTGATCGGCATGCGCATCGACACGGCAAGGAATGCGGTGGCCCCGATGAGGGCTGCCGCGCCGAGCGCCACGCTCATCTCCCATCCCTGCGGCAGCGCGCCGTTCCACACACCCGCAAGCACGACGGCGAGCAACGCCCCGTTGGCCAGCCCCGGTGTGAGCAATCCTCCGGCCGCACCGGCACGCAGACTGCTCCACGTGAAGGCAACGCGCAGCACGAGCAACACGAAGGCCAGCGCTGTCACCAGCTCACCGTTGAATGCGAGCGATGCCGGTCCTTTGCCGTTGCCCGGCAACTGCGGGTACCACGCGATGATCAGCCCCAACACCATGAAGTTGGCGAGTGCGAAGACCGGCGCGCGCCAGTCACGCGGTGCGTTGGCGCGCGCGCTTTCCGTCAGACGCGCATACGCCCAGGCCGCCACGCCGACGAGCGGGCCGCACACGAGCGACCAGCCGACCAGCGGTGCCGTCACGTCGAACGTGGGGATCGTGTACTGCTGCTCCGCGCCCATGCCGATCCACGCGACGGCGGCGGCAATTGCCGAGGTGGCGAACGCGGGCAGCACGGCACGCCAGGCGAAGGTGCCGAGCAACACTTCGAGCACGAAGATCGCGCCACCGAGCGGCACGTTGTACACGGCCGCCAGTCCGGCGCCCGCGCCGCAGGCGACCAGCAGGCGGCAATGCTCCGTCGACAGTCCCGCGCGACGCGCGAGCTGGTCGGCCACCAATGCTCCGATTTCCCGGGGGGCGACTTCACGTCCCAGCGGCGAGCCGAGCGCGACCGTCACGATTTGCAGCAGGGCGTGCGCAAGCGTGCTGCCCACCGGCATGGGGCGGGCGCGACCCACGGCTTCCTTGATGGAGACAAGCTTCGCGCCGTAGCGATGCACGGCGTACCAGCCGAGCCCGGCGACCACGCCGCATAACGTCAATACGGCGAACCGACGTTCGGCAGAGGCGGCTGTCACGCCGGTGAGGAAACTCTGTGCACCGAAGACCTGATCCTGCGCGTAACCGAAGGCGAGATGCTGCACGATGTGGAGCAGGGCGGCGAGCAAGGTCCCGCCGATACCCGCACCCACGCCGGTGAGTACCGTGACGATGGCCAGCGTAACGAGCGGCGTCGCCCGAACGTCGCTAGTACTCGTCGCCGCCGGTTCACGGCCGTTCGTTGCTGGAGCCGCCAGCGCGCGGCCTGTCGTGGGAATCGTAGGAAGGGTGTCTTGCGTGACCTGCGTGGTATTCATTTTGCTGCGTCCTGGTTGACGTCGGGGCCGACGTCCTGACCGGGTGGATAAGGGAATACCCGGATTTTATGGCGCGTCGCAGCATAAGAGAAATGAATGTTCTGTTGTAATTTATGAGTATTTCGTATGTGTGTCGAGGGTGATGTCCGGACCCGCGACAGGCAGATGCAGTTCGGCGCGCAGGCCGCCGCCCGGGCGATTGGAGAGGATGAGCGAGCCGTCGTGGGCCTGTGCGATGGTGCGGGCGATGGCAAGGCCAAGACCGGCGCCGTCCGGTCCGGCAGCGAAAGCGCCCTGCGCCTGATTCGACGACTGACTCGACGACCGCCGATGCACGCCCGTCCGGACGAAGGGTTCCACTGCTGCTGACAGCTCCGCGTCCGGAATGCCCGGACCGCGATCTTCCACGATGATCTCGAGATGCGTCCCCTGCGCCGACAGATGTGCCGACAGGCGGCATCCGCCTGCATAGCGCAGTGCATTGTCGACAAGATTCTGAACGCAGCGACGCAGCGTTCGCGGATAGCCCCGCACGGTGCCGCTCACGCTCTGCTCACGCACGCGCACATCTCCGCCGGTCTCGCGGGCGTCTTCGGCCACGGCGTGCAGCAGGGCGTCGATATCGACGTCGCGCAGGGCCTCGCCGCTGGGTACGCCACGTACGTGATCGAGCGACGCCGCGATCATCGCTTCCATCTCCATCAGGTCCTGACGAAAGCGCTCGCGCTGCACCGGATCGCTCAACGTTTCGGCGCGCAAGCGCAAGCGGGTGAGCGGCGAGCGCAGATCGTGGGAGACGGCGGCCAGGAACGCAGTGCGGGCCTGCATCGCTTCGATGAGGCGATGCTGCATGGCATTGAACGTCTGCGCGGCGCGGCGCACCTCCACCGGCCCGCTCTCATCGAGCGGCGGGCTGTGAATGTCGCGACCGAGCCGGTCGGCAGCCGCCGACATTCGGGCCAGTGGACGCAGCGCGATTCGCACGGCAATGACCGCAATCAGAATGACCGCGAAAATGCGCGCCAGATAGATGCGTACGAAGTAGTCGGCAAACGCGGCGCCGGGGCGCAGGTCCAGTCCCGCCTGACCGGCCACGACTGCCAGCGACAACCACTGCCCGTCTTGCAGGCGAACGTCGGCCGCCAGGTGTGCCGTCGGTGCATGTGCGCGCAGCAGGGTGGCGAGCGCCAGCGGTTCGCCGGTGTCGTCGTAAAGCACGACGGGATGGGCGACGAACGGATGCGCGGGGCCGAGTTGCGACGTCAGCACGCTGTCGAACAGATCGTCCGAGAAGTGCGACATGCTTTGCTCATGCGCGGGCGTATCGATCTCGCGCACCTCCACACCGGTCGCCCGCAGACGCTGCATGAGTGCAGCGCGCTCTGCCGGCGGGACGACATCGAACAGCTTCACGGCGTCGGCGATGCGGGCGCCGCCCGAGCGCACCGGCACTTCCGCCACGCGGCCATAGCGCGCGTCGAACCACACCGTGCCCGTGACGAGTTGCGTGGCGAGCATGCCGATCACGAGAATCAGCGCGAGCCGACCGGAGAGGGTGCGGGGCCAGCCGACGTAGCGCCGTGCGTTGCGAAGCCAGCGGGCCGCGAACGACTGGCTGACTTCCTGACGTGCGGACGTCGTGCGGGAAGCGTCAGACACTGGAGGCCACCACGTCGGCCGCGAGCATGTAGCCCTCGTTACGCACGGTGCGAATCAAAGGAGACGGGCGCGCGCGCATATCGAGATGCGCGCGCAGACGGCTCACGCATACATCGATGGCCCGGTCGTTGGCCGCGCCATGACGACCGAAGGCGCAATCGAGCAGGAAGTCTCGCGATAGCGGGCGATGCGGGTGCATGACCAGCGCCTGCAACGTCCGGTAGTCGGAGCCGCCAAGCGTGATGACACGCCCCTCGGGCGAAATGAGCTGACGGGCGAGCGTGTCGAGACGCCAGCCGTCGAAATCGAAGAACGCGGCCTGCGACGGCAACGTGTGCGGTGCGATGGGCGGCGTCGACGAGAACGCGCGTGCGTGCGGCACGGGAGCGCTCGGCCCCCCGGGCGCCGACGATGCAGAAGGTGCCCCCGGCGGCGCGCTGCCCATCGCCGACGTCGCCGCGGCTTGCGCGCTGCCCGGCGGCAGACGCGGGCCACGGCGCAGCACCGCCTTCACGCGCGCGAGCAGCTCACGCGGATCGAACGGCTTGGGCAGGTAATCGTCCGCACCCACTTCGAGACCGACGATGCGGTCGAGCAAGGTGCTGCGCGAGGTGAGCATCACGACACAGACATCACCGCGCGCGTGCAACTGACGGCACAGCGACAACCCGTCCTCACCGGGCAGCATCAGGTCGAGCACGACCACATCGGCCGGACGTGCAGCCAACTGCGCCCACATCTGAACGCCATCGGCGGCCGTTGCGACATCGAAGCCCGACTCCCGTAAATAGTCCGAGAGGAGATCGCGGATTTGCGGATCGTCGTCGACGATCAGCAGGCGGGCATGGGCGGGCGAAGTGGGCGAAGGGGGCGAAGAAGTCATCGATGAAGAGGACGAGGAGAACGAAGGGAATGCAGCGCCGGCAGACATCACGACGACATTCCGAAGACCGGGAGTCTACCGGCGAGCACACGCGTTGCGCCCGTCGCCCATATGCCGATACACGCCAATACAAACCAATACATACCGAAATTCCGTCAACACGAAGCCAACATAACGCAACGCTACATTCTAATAGAAATGAGAATGGTTCTTGATTCAATGTGGGATGTCATCGTTATGCTGAATTTCTTTTCGCGTCGCACGTCACTGGCTAACGTTGCCAGACAAGCGGCGTGCGTGGCAAGCGTCGTCGCGTCGGTGGCGCTCGGCGCGGTGATGCCGGCGCATGCCGGTGAAGTCGTCACCGACATGGCGGGCCGGCAAGTGACATTGCCCGATCACGTCGACCGGATTCTGCTGGGTGAGGGGCGACTCCTGTATGCGGTGGCGTTGCTCGAAGGCAAGCAGCCGCTCAAACGCATTGTCGGCTGGCAGGGCGAGTTGCAGTCGCTCGACCCGCAGACGTGGCAGCAGTACGAGAAGGTCTTCCCGCAGATCGACACCATTCCGAAGATCGGTCAGTCCTCGGAAGCCACGGTCAGCGCCGAGAAGGCGCTCGCGCTCAAGCCGGATCTGGCGATCTTCAGCATCGGCGGCCATGGCCCGGGACGTCACAATGCGCTCGTCAAGGAATTCGCCGCCGCCGGCGTGCCGGTGATCTTCGTCGACTTCCGTCAGAAGCCGCTCGAAGACACGGTGCCGAGCCTTCGCCTGATGGGGCGCGCGATGCATCGCGAAGCGCAGGCCGACGCTTACATCTCCCTCTATGAATCGCATCTGAAGGCCGTGCGCGACGCCGTGGCGACGATTCCGTCGAACCAGCGTCCGAAGGTGTTCGTGCAAATGCTCGCGGGCGTCTGGCCCGGATGCTGTCATACGGTCGGCAACGGCAACATCGGCGAATTCGTCGATGCGGCGGGCGGGGTGAACATCGCCCGCGACTTGCTGCCGGGCGTGATCGGCGATCTGAACATCGAGCACGTGATTGCGTCGCAACCGGACGTCTATATTGCGACCGGCACGCGCGGCAATGCCAACCAGTTGCGCATCCACGTCGGCGCGGAAACGTCGGCCAGCGACGCGCGTGCGTCGCTCGACGCCTTCGTGAAGTCGCCGGGCATTGCTTCGATCAAGGCGGTGCGCGAGGGGCGCACGCACGGGTTGTGGCACAACTTCTACGACTCGCCGTACAACATCGTCGCCGTCGAAGCGATGCTGGGCTGGTTCTATCCGGGACGCTTCAGGCAGATCGACGCGAACGCCACGTTCACCGAGATTCACCAGCGTTTTCTCGCCGTGCCGTACGGCGGTACGTACTGGACTGACGGAGACAAGCCGTGAGTCTTGCGGGAGAAATGTCTCATCCGTCGCAACCCTCCCAGCCCCCGCAACCTTCATTGAGCGACTCCTCGGCTCGACTGGCTGAAGAAGACGTGTTGCATGCGGGCGTGGCGAGCGGCTATCGCCAGTTGAATCTGCGCCGTGCGGTATGGCTTGTTGCGCTGGCGGCGCTCATCGTGTTGGCACTGGCGCTGGACTTCACGCACGGACCGTCGGCGCTGGGCTGGCGCGACCTTTGGCGTACGCTGGTGTCGCCGGGCACCGCGAGCCCCGATGCGCAGGTCATCGTCTGGCAGATCCGCCTGCCGTATGCGCTGATGGCGGTGCTCGTCGGCGGCGCGCTCGGACTGGCCGGGGGCGAGATGCAGACGATCCTCGATAACCCGCTCGCCAGCCCCTACACGCTGGGTGTATCGGCGGCAGCGGCGTTCGGCGCGGCGCTTGCCATCGTGCTGAATCTGCATGTGCCGGGCGTGCCCGATGTGTGGATCGTGCCCGTCAACGCCTTTATCTTCGCGCTCATCTCGGCGCTCGTACTCGACGGCGTGGCCCGCTGGCGCGGACTGCCGACCTCGGGGGTGGTGCTCATGGGCATTGCGCTGGTGTTCGTGTTTCACGCGCTCGTCTCGCTGATGCAGTTCGTGGCGACCGAAGACGCGTTGCAGGGACTCGTCTTCTGGACGCTGGGCAGCCTCACGCGCAGCGACTGGACGCAGGTGCGGGTGCTCGGCGCCGTGCTCGCGATCATGGCGGTGTTCGCCTGGCGTCAATCGTGGGCGATGACGGCGCTGCGGCTCGGCGAAGACCGTGCGGCAAGCTTCGGCATCCGTGTCGCGCGGTTGCGTCTCGTCACGCTCATGCGCGTGTCGCTGCTGTCTGCGCTGACGGTGTCGTTCGTCGGCACGATCGGCTTCGTCGGCCTGGTCGCGCCGCACATCGCGCGAGGCATCTTCGGCGAAGACCATCGCTTCTATCTGCCGGGCTGTCTCATCGTGGGCGCGCTGGTCATGTCACTCGCTTCGATTGCATCGAAGACGCTGCTGCCCGGCGTCATCATCCCGGTCGGGATCGTGACGGCGCTCGTCGGCATTCCATTCTTCCTGGTCATTGTCGTGCGCTCAAGCGGGAGGTCGCTGTGACGGTACCGGCCAGCTCTGCAAAATCCCCGGCAAGCACGCTCGCGCTGGGCGCGACGGGCATCGACGTGACGCTCGGGCGTCGCCATATTCTGCACGCGGTATCGCTGCCCACGCTGCCTGCCGGCACTGTGACGGCGCTGCTCGGACCGAACGGTTCGGGCAAGTCCACCTTGTTGCGCACGCTCGCCGGACTCGTGTCGGGGCGCGGCGAAGTGACCTTCGGTCACGAGACCCTGCATCGGTGTACCGGCCGCGCGCCGGCGCGTGATGTCGTTTATCTGCCGCAGGCGCTGCCCGCGGGCGTGCATCTGCGCGTACTCGAATCGGTGCTGGCCGCGGGACATGGCGCGCGGCACGCGTCGCGCGAGTCGGTCAGTGCGATGGTGCCCACGCCGGCCATCGTCATGGCGCTGCTCACTCAGTTGGGCATCGAAGCGCTCGCCATGCGTTTTCTCGACGAACTCTCCGGCGGTCAGCGTCAACTGGTCGGTCTGGCGCAGGCGCTGATCCGTGCGCCGCGCATTCTGCTGCTGGATGAACCGCTCTCCGCGCTCGATCTGCATCATCAGTTTCAGGTGATGCGTCTGATCGCGCGCGAGACGGTGGCGCGTCAGATGATCACCGTCGTGGTCATGCACGATCTGTCGATCGCCATGCGCCATGCTGATGCCGCCGTGATGCTGCGCGATGGTCGTGTGGTCGCGGCGGGCGGTGTCGACGAGGTCGTGACGGCCGACGCCATCGCCCGGGTATTCGACGTGCAGGCCCGCGTCGAGCGGTGCTCGCGCGGCCTGCCGCAACTGATCGTGGACGACGTCGTGACACCCGTCTAGACGCCGTTCGCTCTCCCGACGCGGCCCGCCGGTCCTCGTAGTTTCTGCACCGGCGCGCCAAGCCACATCGCCACGCCGGCCGCGTCGTTTTTTCCTTGTTGTCCGAGTCAGTCCGAACGCTCCGGCGGTGTCGCGCACACCCCGGCGCGCGAGGACGCCTTTTGTCTGTTCATCTCATAACGCATAACACCAGATGAAGCACTTGAATTCGTTGGAAGCCGACGCCTCGCTCGCGCCATTCGCCGTGTCGCCGGGGGCGGCGCCCGGTGTGACGGGTGTCACGACTGTCACGGCCGTCACCACAACCTCGGCAAACTCACGCCACACCCGTGCGCGACTGAAGACTCGCGTGACAGTGGCCGCCGCGCTGGCGGCCGCATCGCTGCATGCGGCTGCGCAGACCGCGCTCGCGACGGCGGTGACGCCCGCGCCTGCACCCGGCAGTACCGCCGCACCCGCGCAGGCCACGGCCGCGTCGGCGGATGCCGTGGCATTACCGGCCACGTCGGTCACGGCTACGGTCGATGCACCGTACAAAGCCGAAACGGTGTCGTCGTCCAGATACACGGCACCGCTGCGCGACATCCCGCAGAGCATCACCGTCGTGCCGAAGAAGGTGCTCGAAGAGCAGAATGCCCAGTCGTTGCAGGACATTCTGAAGAACGTGCCAGGCATCACGTTCATGTCGGGCGAGGGCAATCTGGGCTGGGGCGATCTGTTCTCGATTCGCGGCTTTTCCGCCGAGCAGAGCATCACCATCGACGGCGTGCGCGACGCAGGGCTGTCGAGTCGCAACGACACCTTCGACCTCGATCGCGTCGAAGTGTACAAGGGTACCGGCACGATCGAATCGGGGGTGGCAGCCCTGGGCGGATCGGTCAATCTCGTGTCCAAGGAAGCCGAGCTTGGCAGCTTCTACCGCTCGTCGTTCGGACTGGGCAGCGACAACTACCGTCGCATGACGGCCGACCTCAATCAGCAACTCGGCGATTCCACAGCCCTGCGTCTGAATCTCATGTCGCATCACAATGGGGTAGCAGGGCGCGATGAGGTGAAGAACGATCGCTACGGCATTGCCGCGTCGCTCGGCCTCGGTCTGGGCACGAGCACGCGTGTGATCTTCGACGTCTTCCATCAGAAGGACAACAACGTGCCCGACACGGGCCTGCCGATCCAGCGCGGCACGGGCGGTCAACTGATGCCGGGCGTGCAGCAGAGCAACTGGTACGGCGCGGCAGGCATCTACACGCAGCAGACCGAGAGCACGTCGCTGTCGGGGCGCGTCGAGCACGACTTCAACGACACCACCCGCATTCGCAGCCAGTTGCGCTGGCAGCAGACGGACAACTTCTCGGTACTGTCGCCCGCGCGATTCTTTGCAGCGAATGCCAACGGCAGCAAGATTTGCACGGGCACCCGCTGTGCGACGCTGGGTTACACGGGCATCGGGCCGTTGACGAACATCGGCGGGGTGAACTCGTACTCCGACTACGGGCTGACGTCAGCGCCGTACGGCATTCTGCGCGGCAGCAACTTCGGCAATTCCACGCGCTATCAGATCCTCGATAACCAGACGGACCTGCGTTTCTCGGTGAACACGGGACCGTTCAAGCACGACGTCGTGACCGGTTTCGAGCTGTACCGCGAGACCTACGGCGGCAACCCGCGCGCGGCCTACGTGCCGGCGGGCGACATGTTCTTCAACATGGCGAACCCGTCGAATTCGTTCGCGGGCACCTGGTCGATGGAAGGCAACAACCAGTCCAGCTCGACGGTCAACGACGCGGCCATTTTTGCGAGCGACACGATCACGCTGTCGCCGCACTGGCAAGTGTTGGCGTCGCTGCGCTATGACCGCTGGCGCGCGGAGACGAACGCGCCGAGCGGCGCCTCGATCACGTCGAGCACGGATGGCGCGTGGAGCGGGCGTGCGGGTCTTGTCTACAAGCCGGTCGAGCCGGGCAGCATCTACGTCTCGTACAGCCGCGCCACGCAGCCGACCGCCATCGGCGCGAGCACGAACAACCTGATCTTCGGCACGGCGTCGACCGCCAAGTACGACCCGGCCACGTCGCAGACGTATGAGATGGGGACCAAGTGGGATCTCGCCGGTGGCGCGCTCGGCCTCACCGCTGCGATCTTCCGCACGGAGCTCAGCAACTCGTGGCAGTACACGAGCGACGATACGTCGCCGGTGCGCGCGTTGCCCGCCAAGCGTGTCGACGGTGTCGAACTCGGCCTGCAAGGCAACATCACCGACAAGTGGTCGATCTTCGCCGGCGTCTCGCGCATGAAGAGCCGCATCACCAAGGGCGCGAACGAAGGCGCCGAGGCAGCCAACGTGCCGGACTGGAGCGGTTCGATCTGGACGTCGTACAAGGTTACGCCGGACCTCGCACTGAGCTACGGCGTGCAGTACGTGGGGCACCGTCGTTACACCGACAACCTTTACGTCGGCGGTCAGAACAACAACAGCAGCAACGCGTCGGGCCCGTCGGGCGTGAACCCGATCTACACGCAGGACAACGAGAAGGCGCCAAGCTACTGGGTGCATAACATTGCGGCGCGCTACCGCGTGAACCGTCACGTGCACGTCAACCTGAACCTGAACAACGTGTTCAACAAGTTCTACTACGCGCAGATCGGCGCCTCGCTCGACGGCTTCCAGCTGTACGGCGTGCCGGGTGCCGGGCGTACCGTGACCGTCAGCGCGGACATCGCGTTCTGAGCGCGTTCCGAGTCTGAGGAGACAGCATCATGATGATCGAGATCCCCGCCGTCTTCAGCCGCGACGAAGCGCGAGCGCTGTGCGAGCAATTGCTGGCGCAGACGTGGGTCGACGGCAAGGCGACGGCAGGCATGCAGTCGGCGCAGGCCAAGGAAAACCGGCAACTGGCCGAGGACGACCCCTGGGGGCAGCGTCTGGGCGAGGAGATCCTGCGGCGCCTGTCGCAGGATGCCGTGTTCATGTCGGCGGCGTTGCCGCGCCGGATCTACCCGCCGCTCTTCAATCGATACGAAGGCGGTGAGGCATTCGGCTATCACGTGGACAATGCGGTGCGGGGCATCAAGGGCGTGCGCGAGCGGGTGCGTACGGACTTGTCCGCCACGCTGTTCCTGTCGGACCCCGACAGCTACGACGGCGGCGAACTGGTGGTGCGCGACAGCTTCGGCGAGCGTGCCGTCAAGCTGCCGGCCGGTCACATGGTGCTGTATCCGGGCACGAGCGTGCACAAGGTCAATCCGGTCACGCGGGGCGTGCGACTCGCGTCGTTCTTCTGGATCGAGAGCCTGATTCGTGACGATGCGCAACGCAGCGTGCTGTTCGACATGGACGTGGCGATTCAGCGTCTCACGCAGCACGGCGCGGACGATGCGTCGCTGGTGCAGCTGACGGGGAGCTATCACAACCTGTTGCGCATGTGGGCGGACGTGTAAGACCGTCGGATATCCCAACGGTATCGGGCGGCGGGCGGTCGTGCGTCGCCCGGTGTAAAGTGACGGCCATGGATGCCGTATTTCAGCCCCTTCAGCCCTTTCAGCCGTTCCGCAACGCCCCTTTGTACTGGCGCTCGTCGCTCGTTCCCGGGGGCGACATGCTCACGGCCGAATACAACGACCACACGTTCGCGCCGCATTGGCACGATGCGTACACGTTCGCCTGCATCGTGGCGGGCGCCGAACGCTACGCCTATCGGGGTGGCGAGCATGTGGCCGATGCGGGCTCGGTCGCCATCATCCATCCCGGCGAGGTGCACACGGGCGCGCGCGAGACCGACTTCGGCTGGCGATATCGGGTGTTCTATCTGCCCGTCGGCTTCGTGCAGGGCGTGCATCGGCAGCTCGCCAATCCGCTGGCCGGGCCGATTGCGGTGTCAACCGCGCAGGGCGGCAATGGCGGCCACGACAGCATTGGCGAGGCCATGCCGTGGTTCGGCGAGAACGTCATCTACGACGCTCAGGCGATGTACCGGCTGCTAGAGGCGCATCGACTGCTTCAGCTCGGCGCAGATCCGCTACTGGCGGAAAGCGTGCTGATCGAGGCGGTGTCGATGATGCTGGTGCGGCACGCGCAGGCCGGGGTGCCGGCGTTGGCGACGCATCGCGACGCGGTACGCGTCGAGACGATGAAGGCGCGCCTGTCCGCCGATCTCACCGAGTCGTTGTCGCTCACGGCGCTGGCCGAGGCGGTCGAGCTTTCTCCTTTCCACGCCGCACGTCTTTTCTCCCGCGAGACGGGGCTGGCGCCCCATGCCTGGCGCAATCAGTTGCGACTGGTCCGCGCATTGCCCGCGTTGCGTGCCGGGGCATCGGCAACGGATGTCGCGCTGGCGCAAGGTTTCAACGATCTCTCGCACTTCACCCGGTACTTCCGCCGCGCATTTGGCGTGTCGCCCGGGAAGTGGAGCGTCGGGCCGGGCGCGTAGTCTTTGCTTCGGTGCCGACGTCCCCGACAGGCGTGCTGGCTGCGGCATGCACCCATGCGAGGAAATCCCGTAATGGTCTGGACTTGTCGGCGTCGCGCGGCACGAGCGTGACGTAGGTCGCGCCGTCGACCTGAATGTCCGGGAATGGCATGGCCAGACGTCCGGCGGCGAGTTCGCGATTCAGTGTCGGCAGGCAGCCGATCCCCACGCCCAAACCATCCACGACCGCCTGCAAGCTCACGTGATAGTGATCGAAACGATGGAATCGCACGGGACGCAGTGCGGGCACGCCCGCCGCACTCAGCCACTCCTCCCATGCGCCCACGCGTGTTTGCGTGGCGACGAAGTTGTGCTTCGCAAGGTCTTTCAAACGACGCAAAGGCGACGCCGCCAGCAACGAAGGGGCCGCGACGACGGTCGCGCGTTCGGTGAACAGCACGGTCCTCTCATACGTTTCCCACTCGGGACGGGGCGGCGGATCGCGGCGCAGCGCGACATCGAACCCGCCACGAAACGCCGCGTCGCCGCTGCTTGATGTGGTGACGACGACCTGTACGTCGGGTTGCGCGGCATGAAACGCCGGCAGACGGGCGATCAGCCAATGCATGGCGAGCGTGGTCTGGGCGTTGACGCGGACCACCCGCGTGCGCGGCGCCTTCCCGAAGCGCAGCGCGGCGTCGCCGATGCGGTCGAACGCCGCGCTGATCTCGGCGGCGAACGCGCGCGCATGGTCCGTTGCGACGTTGCGCTGGCCCTGACGCACGAACAACGTCTGGCCGAGCCACGCTTCGAGCAGCGCGATCTGACGACTCACGGCCCCGTGGGTGATCGACAGTTCCTGTGCCGCAGCGCTCAGGCTCTGCGCACGGGCGGCTGTCTCGAACACGCGTAACGCGTGTAGCGGCGGTAGCTGACGCGACATCCCGAATTCTCCTAATGCGACTTGATGCGACCCAATCGTCGATCTGTGATTTTTTATCACGGAAGAGCGACGATTTTATCGATAGTGTGAGCGATGATCATGCTTTATTGTGGCGGCTCTGGCCACACGTGCCAGTGAAGCGCGCGGGTTACCACGCGAAACGACGTGGCAAGAGTAGACCAAGGGCAGTAGGCAGTAATCAGCAGCGAAACATCAGCAGCGAAAAACGGCGAGGCATGAATGCTGGAAGGATTTTTGGCGGGGCACGCGTGGGGCATGGCGATGATCGCCATCGTGGGGACGGCGGCCGGCGTGGTGAGTGGGGTGGTCGGCACGGGCTCGTCGATGATGCTGTTGCCGGTGCTGGTCTACACGTATGGCCCGAAACAGGCGGTGCCGATCATGGCGGTCGCGGCTGTCATCGGCAACATCTCGAAGGTACTGGCGTGGTGGCGTGAGATCGACTGGCGTGCGGTCTGCGCCTACTCGGTGCCGGGTGCTCCGGCCGCGGCGCTCGGCGCGAAGACGTTATGGATTCTGCCATCGACCGTCGTCGACATCACGCTGGGGCTGTTCTTCATCGCGATGGTACCGACGCGCCACTACCTGCAACGGCGTCAGTGGCGGTTGTCGCTCTGGCAACTCGCTGTCGTGGGTGCCGTCATCGGGTTCCTCACCGGTATCGTGCTCTCGACCGGACCGCTCAGCGTTCCGGCGTTTGCGGCCTACGGCCTGTCGGGCGGCGCCTTCCTCGGCGCGGAGTCGGCCAGTTCCGTCTTCATCTACGTGGCAAAAGTGCTGATGTTCTCAGGACTCGGCGCGTTACCTGCCGCCGCGTGGATCAACGGCCTGATCGTCGGCATGACCTTGATGCTCGGGACGATGCTCGGCAAGCGTTTTGTCCTCGGCATCTCGCCGTCGGTGTTTCAGCGGTTGCTCGATACGATGCTGATCGTCTCCGGTGGTGTGATGCTGAGCGCGGCCTGGCGGTAGGGCGTGGCGAGTGGCATGACGTGCGGTTTGCCGTGGGCGCGTCAGCACGAGCGCGTCTCACGCGCCTCGTCGAGCAGCCAGTGGGCAAACGCCTGCACCGGCCCCTGACTCAGTGCAATCGGCTCGGGCAGCACGAGGCAAAAATGCTTCGATACGGCCTTGTCCTTCGGCCAGGGTGCGACCAGTCGACCTTGCTCCAACTCTGCGCCAACGTAAAGGTGCGGCACCAGGGCGACGCCCAACCCGGCGATGGCGGCTTCGATCAACATGGAATGAAGATCGTAGCGCGCGCCGATGGCGGAATTGGACAGCGGAATGTCGACAGCCTGTGCGTAGGTTTGCCAGGCGTCCGGATGCTGCCGTCGGTGAAGGCGAGGCAAGCTGTCCAGCGACACAGGTTCACCGGCCCGCGCCAGCAGTGCCGGACTGCATACCGGAATCAGCACCTCTTCGAGCAGGTGATGCACATGCATGCCCGACCATGCCGGATGATCGAAATGGACGGCGGCATCGAACCCGCTGCCCGCCAGCAGAAAGGGCGCCATGCATTCTGCGATGTGCACCGTAATGTTCGGATGCAACTGCGTGAAGCGCCCGAGTCGCGGGATCAGCCAGCGCGTGGCGAACGTCGGCGTGGCAGCGATATCGATGCTCGCCCCCTGGGCCGGCTGGCCCATCAGATACAGACTGTCTCGCTCCAGTCGATCCAGAATCTCGCCGACCTGCGCCGCATATCGCGTCCCGTTGGGTAACAGACGGACCCGATTGCCGATCCGCTCGAACAGCGTCACCCCCAGAAATTCCTCCAGTCGGCCGATCTGTCGGCTGATGGCACCTTCCGTACGAGCCAGTTCGTCGGCGGCTCGCGCGAAACTGCCGTGTCTGGCCGCCGCCTCGAACGCGAGAAGGGCGGAATGGCTCGGAATCTTGCGTCGCATGGAAATCGTCCCGCTGGGTGAGTGTATGACTTTAGCTTGATTAAACATCAATGAAGCCTGACGTTTGGTCGCTATGACTAAGTAAAATGCAAGATTAGCATTACGTTAATGCAATGAGAACGCGCGATTCACCAACGGATGCGCGCCTTCAGGGAACGACGACACCTCATGATCTACACCGTGGAATGCAACTTCGCCGATGCGGCGAGCGAGGCGGAATGGAACGCCTTCTACAGCCTTGAAAAGCTGCCCGCCCTCATTTCCGTGACGGGTTTTCACACGTCGCAACGCTTCAGGGCGATGACTGGCGGGTGTCCGGCTTACCTTGCCATCCATACCGTCTACGGACTGGATGTGCTGACCGGCGACGAGTATCGCCGTAAAGGCGGTGGCAATTTTGCGCGATGGCAGCAGCACATCACCGACTGGCACCGAAACCTGTACAGCGATATCGGTCCGGCCCCGGCGGTGCAGACGGGCGAGCGGCTGGCGCTGTGTTCGCTCGGCCCGGCGCCGTTGATCGACATGGGGCTCAAGCCGCTCGCCATGCATGCGGTGGCGCTGGACAAGTGTCCGACGTCTCGCTGGCTCGCGGTATTGCCGACGCATGACGCGCGGCAGTTCGCGCATCGCCCGGAGGGCGTGGATCTCTATGCACCGATGGGCGACCAACTGACGAGCGCTCGCCGGCGCGCGCCGGAAGACAAGCGTGAACGAAACTGATCTCAGGAGCCCAATGGTGCCCACTCACACCTTCCCCAGCCAGCAAGTCGGCGACTTCACCGTCACGGCGATCAGCGACGGTTATCTCACCGCGAGTCTCGACTTTCTTTCGAACATCGACGCTTCCGAGGCCGCGCGTATCCAGGGCGAGGCCGGACAGCAGGCGCCGGCCGCCATCCACATCAACTGCTATGTCGTGCAAGGGGGCGGCCGCACGGTGCTCATCGACGGCGGCGCCGGTGGCATCAAGCAGTGGGGCGGTCATCTCAAGGGCAATCTGTTGCTCGCCGGGATCGAGCCTGCCGACATCGATACGGTGCTCCTCACGCATGCACATCCCGATCATGTCGGCGGACTGATGACGGAGGGTGAGGTCGCCTTTCCGAATGCGGAACTGGTTGTCGACCGGCGCGAGGTGGCATTCTGGGAGGACGACGCCAATCTGGCCCGCGCCAGCGAGCGGGCACAGGGCAACTTCCGGATCGCGCGACAGGTCTTCGATGGCTATCGCGAGCGGCTTCGCATGTTTGACGCCGGTGAGGTGCTTCCCGGCATCCGCGCGATGTCGTTGCCGGGACACACCGAGGGGCATACGGGGTATCTCGTCGAGTCTCGCGACGCTGGCTTGCTCGTCTGGGGCGATATCGTGCACTTCCCGCACATCCAGATTCAGCGCCCGGACGTATCGATTGCCTTCGATCAGGACACATCGCTGGCCGCGGCCACGCGAACGAGGCTGCTCGACCGGGTCAGTGCAGACCGGCTCCTGATCGCCGGGATGCACCTGGGCGAACTCGGCTTCGCAAGCATCCGGCAACAGAAGGGCGCTTACGGCATCGAATACGAAGCCTGACCCCTGCGGCGACGACCTCTGCGCGTCAGGCGCGCGCCATGCGCCCGGCAACGATGTTCACGACCAGACTGGTAGCCATGGCCACGCCACCGACGAGAAACAGCAGCGAGTAGTTGCCGGAAGTCGCCGCGAACAGGAACGACAATCCGTAGGCCGCACCGGCCTGCAAGGTGGCGAAGCTGGTCGTCGCGGTGCTCCACGCGGCCTTTTGCGACGCAGGATGGTGCGCGAGCAGTTCGTTCACACGACCGAGCACGAGCGGCACGATACCGGGTGTGAACGCCCCCATCACGAAACTAGAGACGATCAGGGCGGGTAGTCCGAGCCCCAGCACGGGCAACATGACGGCACACATCTGCGCGACGTAAGCGACTCGCAAGGCGCGCGCGAAGCCGATGCGGTCAGCGAGGTGGCCGACGAATATCGGGCCGACGATGGCCCCGAGGCCGTACAGCACCCAGTAATTCGCGCCTGCATCGAGGCCTTTGCCAAGACCCCGTGCGACGTAGTCGACGAGGAAGATCATGTGCGGCACCAACGCGACGGCGTTCAGCGCGTATTCGACGTAAAGCGAGCGCAGCGTGAGCGGTGCGACTGCACGGTGCTTCGGATGCGCCGTGGCGGTCGTGGCCGGTGCGCCGTCGGGCCAGCCGCGCCACGCCACTGCCGTGAGCAGCAGCGAGAGCACCCCCAACCCGATCCATGTCTGCGCCAGTCCCTGACGCAACAGCAGCGGCACGAGCGTGCCGGAGGCGGCGATCCCGAGCCCCAACCCCGCGAAGATCGCGCCGCTCACGATGCCGCGTCGCGACGGCGCGACGTGGGCCAGCACTGAGGGCGCCGCCATGACCATCAGCACCCCGCCCGCGAATCCCGACGCAAAGCGCCACGCGAAGAACCAGAGAAACGAGATAGGCCACGCACAGGCGAAGAACGCCAGCGCGGCGAGCAGCATCATGGCGCGCAGCACGATGACGTTCGGCGCATGGCGCGCCAGCACCCGTGCGCCCAACGCCCCGGCGAGATAACCCCCGAGGTTGGCGGCACCGAGATAGGCCGCGGTTGCAGGCGCGAACCAGTGCGCGCCGATGATGGCAGGCAGCAGGGCGGTGTAGGCGAAGCGGGCAAAACCGATGCCGATGAGGCTGGCGCACGCGGCTGACAGCGTGGCGCGCCAGGCGTTGAAGGGGGCGGTCGTGGTGCCGCCGAGTACTGCATTGGACATGTTGACTCCGGGGACGCTGCGCCGTCCTCGGCTTTGGCCGGTACGGCGCGCAAAAGCGATGGAGCCAGTGTAGGTCGCGGCAACGGGCCGGAAAAAGGGCGTGTGCCGGAAGTCATTCTTCCGCGTCGCGTACGAATGACGGCGGCTTGCGCTCGCGCAGACATGCCCTGCGTGCCGCGTAACCTCGCGCGTCGCCGTCAGGCCTTGCCCGCTGCGAGCTTGTGTACGTGCGAGAAATGCTTGCGCAGACGCGGCACGGCAAAGTCCACGAACGCGCGTACCTTGGGTACGGACAGTCGTCCCTGCGGGGTGATGATGTGCACCGGCATGGGTGGATGTTCGTAGTTCTGCAAGAGAATCGTCAACGTACCGTCTTCCAGTTCTTTGACGATGTGGTACGTCAGCATGCGTGCCACGCCGTGTCCCGCGACCACGGAGGCGATCGCGGCACGAATCGAGTTGACGATCAGCCGTGGCGTGAACTGAACGATCTGCGGCACGGCGCTGCGACCCGTGGGCGGAAAACGCCAGGAGTCGATGCCGAAATACGTCATGGAGACGATGCGATGCTTCGACAGGTCGGCGGGTGTTTCGATGGGCGGGTGCGTGGCCAGATATTCCGGTGAGGCTGCGATGATGCGGCGCACTTCGCCGACCTGCGTCGCCACCAGCGAGGAGTCCGGCAGATGGGCAACACGTACTGCCACATCGACGCCTTCGTCGATCAGGTTGACCGGCAGATCGCTCAGTTGCAGGCGCACGACCACATCGGGGTAGCGCTCGATAAAAGCGTCGGCGATCTCTCGCATGAAGGTTTCGCCGGCGGCGAGCGGCACGGAGATCGTCAATTGACCGCGTGGGTCGGATCGCTCGCCGGCGGCGATGACATCGGCTTCTTCGAGATCGAGCAGAATGCGCCGGCAGGCGGCGGCATAGCGCTCTCCGGCGGCGCTGAGCCGGAGCGTTCGCGTGGTTCGATGAAGCAGGGCGGTGCCGGTGTGGGTTTCCAGATAGGCGATGGCGCGGCTCACGGCGGCGGCCGAGCGTCCGAGACGCCGGGCGGCGCCGGCAAGGCTGCCTTCGTCGACGATGGCGACGAAGACCTTCATGGCGTCGATTCGGTCCATGAGCGAGAACGGGATGAGACGCCACGCGGACGTCGGGGATTGTCGAAAGCCCGCGATGCGTTCGCGCACACGGCCGATGGACAAGCGTACCCTTAAACCCGTCATTAAGGCGACAATGGCGTGCGGATTTCCCGCCGGAGCCAGACACCATGCTGACGGTCCATCACCTGAACAACTCCCGCTCGCAGCGCGTGCTGTGGATGCTCGAAGAACTTGAGGTGCCGTACGAGCTGCAACGCTACGAACGCGATCCGAAGACCATGCTCGCGCCGCCCGCGTTGCGCCGCGTGCATCCGTTGGGCAAGTCGCCGGTCATCACCGACGGCGATCTGACGCTGGCGGAATCGGGCGCGATCATCGAGTATCTGGCCGACCGGTGTGGTCAGGGACGTCTCGCACCCCCACGTGATACGCCCGAACGGCTGCAATGGACCTACTGGCTGCATTACGCAGAAGGCTCGGCCATGCCGCCGTTGCTGCTCAAGCTGGTGGCACTGCGTATTGCCAGCGCGCCGATGCCGTTCTTCGTGCGTCCTATCGCGCGCAAGATCAGCGGCACCTTGCAGTCGAGCTTCGTCGATCCTCAACTGGCGTTGCATTTCGGATACATCAACGATGCATTGACCAGGACCGGCTGGTTCGTCGGCGACCAGTTCAGCGCGGCCGACATTCAGATGAGTTTCCCGCTGGAAGCCGTGGCGGCACGCGGTGATGCCCGGGGGCGTTGGCCTGCCATCGTCGATTTCCTCGAACGCATCCACGCGCGCGACGCTTATCAACGCGCCCTCGTGCGCGGCGGACCGTATGAACTGCTAAGCTAATTTCCCGCCATCGCCTTATTTCAGGCTATCTCAGACAAACCAGACAACCGAACCCCTATGAAAACATCGATTGCTTCGTGGCTCGCAGTGTCTGCCACGGTGAGCGCCGCCTTCACCGTCACCATGCCTGCGGCCTGCGCGGCCGAGGGGATGGCGCCGTTGCCCGGTTCCGCGATTTCGGCAGCGGCGACCGAAGGGCTGGGCGCGTCGGGAAGTACCGCCCCCTCCGTGTCTGCGGCGCAGTTGGCCGCGAACAAGCAGGCCGTGCTCGCGTTCTACGAGGCGGGGCTCAACCGCAAGGACTTCGCGGCGGCGCGTCAGTATCTCGGCGACAAATACATCCAGCACAATCCGAATGCGCCCGACGGCATCGAGGGGTTCGGCAAGTTTCTGGAATTTTTGCGCAAGAATCAGCCGGACTCGCACAGCGACATCGTACGGGCCTTCGCCGACGGCAATTTCGTGATCCTGCACGTGCGCAAGGTGCCGCATCCGGGCGATCTGCCCATCGCCATCGTGGACATCTTCCGTCTCGAGAAGGGCAAGATCGTCGAGCACTGGGACGTCTCGCAACAGACTCCGGCCAAGACCGTCAGCGGCAATTCGATGTTCTGATGAACCGAGGCGGTGCGCGCCGACGCTTGATGCGAGTGTCACGTCGGTGGGATACGTGCTCAGGATTCTCCGGAGAACATTCGCTTGCAGTGTTCGAGGTAAGCGGCTTCATGTTCGCTCGTGAGTTGCACCACGCTGTTCCAGAGCCAGACCGGCGTGTCGATGGTCTTCGAGCGATTGCGTTGCAGATCGGCCAGCCATGCGCGGCAGGTGGCGTCGTCCATTTGCCGTGCGTGCGCCTGACCGACGACACGCCCGAGGTAGTGCGCGACTTCGGCGGCGTCGTGTCGGGTGAGCGTCTCGATCTCGAGCTTGAGGTCCTGCGGGAGCAGTTCACGGATGACAACCGAGCGACCGAGCAGACGTGCCGCCCGCATGCGCTCTCCCAACGACGGCGACAGATGCCGGGCGCCTTTCACGACACGCTCGGCGTTGTCACGTGGCATGCGCGACCCGGCGTAGCGGGGCGCGGCCGCTTTCACGCCTTCCTTCAGATCCATCAGACAGAGGTCGTCGCCCTGCACGACGCCACCGTCCACGTCGAGCAAGACGGCGTAGCGCAGGCGGCCGAGCGAGCTGCATCCCTTGACCCAGTAGGCGGCGTCGAGCACTTCGACCGCGCCGTCATTGGGACGCCCGCGTAGCGACGTTGCAAGACTCGCGATGGCATCGACCTGAAACAACGCTTCGATCTGCTTTTGCTCGGTGCGGCTCAATGGCCAGAAGCGTCGACCCAGCGGAATCTTGGGACGAATGTCCTCGATACGCTCCAGCGCCAGATGTTTCCACGAGCGCTTGACCGCCTGCCGCATGATGAGGTCGACGGCTTCCGGACGAGCGTCGTCGGTCTTGCTGCGCTTCGTCTTGCCGTTGCCTTTGCGGGGGCGCGTCTTCGGCGGCTTCTCGCCGCCGGTCGACGCGTTGTCCGCTTCGCGATCGAACGCTGACATATAGCCGTGCGTGAGCGCTTCGAGCATGTGGATGATGGTCAGCCCGGAGAGGGCCGAGCCGCGTGCGGCGCTCGCCAGCGAAAGGGCGAGCCGGATCAGATCGTGAACGGGATTGCCGACGACGGTCTGATCGAGATCGCGAATCAGCACGTCGACGTGACCGTGAGCATCCGCCAGCGGGCCGAGATTACCGGTGTGGCAGTCGCCGCAGATCCAGATGGCAGGACCCTGCGGCAGATTGACGTCGGCCTCGTCCAGCCATTCGTAGAACCGCACGGTGCTGCCCCGGACATACGCATGAGGCGAGCGCGCCATCTTGCGCTCGCGTTCGCGCGTGAGTCGTTCCAGCCGGGCCTCCGGCGTGGCCCATCGTTGTTTCTTTGTCGAGCTGAGGTGCTTGCCGTTCGCCATACGACGCTCCCTGAGAGCACGCTGCGCCGGCCGTCTGCGAGGCCGCACGCGATGCAGTGCCCCCAGTGTCGACCAGAGCGCGCCTTACTGGCAAGCGACGAGTGCTTTCACGACATCGGCCAGCGGTGTCGTGCCGCGGCGCGGCGTGCCCTCGAACGTCATCCAGCCTTCGTTGAAGCCGTCGAGCATTTGCATGCGCGGTGTGGGATAGCGCATGCCTTGTGCGAGGAAGCGTGCTTCCCATTCGTCGCGCGCAATGACGTGTGCGACGACATCGCGACCCAGCTCACGACCCAGCGCCTGGGCGAGCAATGCCGGCGACACCGGTTCCGGGCCGCACAGTTCCACGACGCGTTTCCCTTCCCACGGCTCACGCAGCAACTGTGCCGCCGTCGTGCCGACATCGGCCGTCGCGACCATGGGAATCGCACGGTCGAGCGGCGACAGATAGCTTTCGAGCACGCCGTCGGTGCGGGCGCGGGCGACGTCCCACGCCGCGTTTTCCATGAACCATGCGGCGCGCAGGAACGTCACCGGCAGGTCGAGCGCGCCGAGATGTTGTTCGAGCAACGACAGTTGCGACAGCAGGCTGGGCTGCGTGGCTTGTGCACCGACGGTCGACAGGCAGACCACGCGCGCCGGGCGGGCGGTTTGCAGCGCCTTGACGATGCCGGCGATGTTGGCGCGCGATTCGGCGAAATCGGGCGACGGGTCGAAGTGCGGCGGCAGCAGAATGAACACGCCCTGCGCATCGGCGAAAGCTCGGGTGAGCGCGTCGGCATCGGCCACCTCGGCGATGGCGACGTCGCAGCCACGCGCTTGCCACGGGGCGCCCTTGGCAGCGCTGCGTACGACGGCTCGCACGGCGTCGCCGTGATCCAGCAGCGTTTGTGCGACCACACTGCCCACTTGTCCGGTAATTCCTGTAATGACGTACATCTCGAATCCTTGAAGAGATCGCGGTCCCTACCGCGCTGGTCGCTATTGTCGTAAGATGATCGACATTTCGCGATAACATGAATGTCATTTGATTGATGCCATTTTGGCATCTGAGATGCGTGTCTGATCTTGCATCTGATTTGGCGTCTGACGCCGGGGGGGGAATCGTGGCCGGATTCGATGAACGCATGCTCAACGGCATGAGCGTGTTCGTAGCGATCGTGGAGGCGGGAAGTTTTGCGGCGGCGGGCGAGCGTCTCGATATGTCGCAGCCGGGCGTGAGCCGTGCGGTGTCGCGATTGGAAGGGCGGTTGGGGATTCGCCTGTTCGACCGCACCACGCGCGTGGTGTCGCTCACCGACGAAGGGCGGCGCTTCTATGCACAGGTCACCCCGTTGCTGGCGGGGCTGGAAGACGCTGCGGCGACGGCGTCGGGTGGGGCGACGGCAGTGCGCGGCCGGTTGCGTGTGAACATCGATCCGTTCTTCTCGCGTCTGATTCTCGGGCCGAGTCTCGAAGCGTTTCTTGCGCAACATCCGGCCCTGCATCTCGAACTGATCACGAAGGACAGTCTCGGTGACATGATTGCCGACGGCTTCGATCTGGCGGTGCGTTTCGGCGTGCCGCCGGATTCCACGCTCGTGGCGCGCAAACTGCTCGACACACCGATCTACACCGTCGCGTCTCCGGCCTATCTGAAGCGGTGTGGTCGTCCCTCAACGCCGGAGGACCTGTCGTCGGAGGCGCACACCTGCATCGAGTTTCGCGATCCGCGCACGGGACGTCCCTTCGCCTGGGAGTTTCACCGCAAGCGCAAACGACTCGTGGTACCGACCAACGGACGCCTCGTCGTCAACGACGCCGGCACGTTGCTTAGCGCCTGTCTGGCGGGCTACGGCGTCGCTCAGGTGATGGGCTTCGGCACGCAAAGCTGGCGCGAAAGCGGTCAGTTGGTCAATCTCTTTCCCGACTGGCCCGACGAGCATTTCCCGCTCTATGCCTACCACCCGTCGCGTCACCATCCGCCTGCCAAGACGCGGGCGTTTCTGGATCTGGTGACGTCGCTGACCGCACAAGGGACGTGACCGCTGGCAATGACGTAAGTCGTGGGATAGCTATCGTGAAGTACGACCGTCCGGCGTTCGTGCGCCAGATCGATGGTTTGCTCGCCGGACCGGGACGCTGACGGTCGAGGTCTCGTCATTGCCCGTTCGAGCAGACCTGCACGATCTGTTCGCGCAGCCAGCGGTGCGCGGGGTCCACATCGCGTCGCGTGTGCCACACGGCCTGAAACGGGAAGGGGGGAATGGCGAAGGGCGCGGCGAAGCGCCGCAATTTCCGCTCGTGGCGCAGGTGCGCCACCGCGCGCTCGGCGACCGTCAGCACAAGGTCCGTGCCCGCGATCAACTCCGGGGCGATGCTCCAGTGCGGGAGTGTGACGGCCACGCGTCGCACGTGCCCTAACGCCGCGAGCGCCTGATCGATCTCGTTGTCCGCCCCCGGACGCATGGCGACCAGCACATGCGGCCGGGCGATCCATTGCGCCATCGTCAGATGGCCACGCGCAGGCAACGTCGCGCGATCCGCCAGACAGACGAACGACTCGTCGAACAATGTCAACGTCTCCAATTCGCCCGGAAAGTCGTGAAACACCCCTAACGCGAGATCGATTTCGCCATCGAGCAATTGCGTGAGCATCGCCTCGCGGCTCGCCTGCGTGGCAGCGATATCGATGCCGGGCGCGCGCTCGCGAAGCCGGCGTGTGAGTGCGGGGAGCGCCACGCGGGAACCGTAGTCGGACAACGCGACGCGAAACGTTCGCCGTGCCCGGCGCGGATCGAATGTCGGCGCATGCAGCAGCCCTTGCAATTGATCGAGCGCATCTTCGAGCGGGCGCTGCAATTCGAGCGCCCGGGCCGTGAGGACGAGCCCGCCATCGCGCCGCACTAAAAGCGGGTCGTCGAAGATCCCGCGCAGTTGCGCCAGTGCATGGCTCACCGCCGGCTGGCTGCGGTGCAGTCGCAGGGCCGCACGCGAGACATGACGCTCCGCCAGCAGCGCATGCAGCGTCAGCAGCAGATTGAGGTCGATGCGACGCAAATCATCCATTTGGCGAATAGTTTATGTGTCGATTACGAATTTCCATTATTGAAATGGATGATTCATGCTGAAGGCAAGCCTTATTTACGAATAGAGAGGTCACCTTATGAATGCATCCTTCACGCCCCAAATGTCGGTATCCGTGCTGTTGCCGTTGGTGGTCGCCATGCTCGCCGGCGCGGTCGTACCGTTTCAGGCGGGCAGCAATGCCGCGCTGGGACGCACGCTCGGGCATCCGCTGTGGGCAACGGTCGCGTCGCTGCTGGTCAGTCTCATTGTCGTGCTGCCCGTGCTGATCGGCATGCGCGCCGGTTTGCCGAATCTCGCCGCCGCCGCGCGCGGCCCCTGGTGGCTGTGGATCGGCGGCATCGCGGGCGTGGCCTACATCACGGCCGCGCTGGTGCTGACGCCGCGTCTGGGCGCCGCCAACTTTATCGTTTGCGTGGTGGCGGGGCAGGTCGTCGCATCGCTGCTCATCGACCATTTCGGCCTGATGGGACTGCCGACCAAGCCCGTCAACCTCGTACGGATTGCCGGGGTCGTGCTGATCGTCGCGGGCATGATCGTCGTGCAGTGGGGCACGCGCGCCGCACCGGTGAGGGCTGCGGCGGCGAGCGCCATCGGCTCGTGAATATCGTGACGCCGACGACATGCCGGCCGGTCATCGGCGTCATGTGGTCGGCATTGCGCTCAACGTCGGTGTAATCGGATCCCTGATATATGTAATTCGCACGTTTCCAGCACGTTTTCGGTGCATGTGGCCACCGGTGGAAAGCCTTGTGTGGCGGGCGTTTGCGGGCCGTCGGAGGAATTTGTCGAGCGGAAGCTCAAGTTTCGTCAAAAGCATTCGTTAAGTCTCGTCAGAGGTCCAGAGAGACGGGACTGAGAGAAACAGCGACTGCCGTGCTGACCGGCGGCAGATCGTGAATACGACCGCGAGACGACGCAAGACGAATCGCCAACATCGACACATCGACCAAAGCGCGCAAGGCAATGTTCAAGAACCTGAGTATCAGCAAACGGCTCGCTGCCGCCTTCACCCTCAACGTCGTGATGCTGTTGGTCGTGGCGGTCGTCGCCGTGACGAAAATGGCGACGATGGACAAGAACACGCAACTCATCGTCTCCGATCTGAACAACAAGATTCTCGAATTCCACAACCTGAAGGACCGGGCGGCACACGTGGCGGTGCTGATGCGCGACATCGCCATGTCGGAAGACGCCTCGCAGCTCGACGCCCGTCTGGGCAAGATCGACGAGCTGCATCGCGCTAACCTCAAGAGCCTCGACGCCATGGCGACGATGTTCTATACCGAGAAGGGCAAGGCGCTTTACGCGACGTTGACGACCGCCGGTGCCGAGTACGGCAAGCAGATCGACCGCTTCAGAACGCTGGTGCACAACGGCGATTTCGCCGCCGTAAAAAGTGAACTGATGGGGCCGATTCAAAAGGCGCAACTGGCGTTCTTCTCACCACTGGATGACCTGATGGGCGTGGGCAAGGCCGTGAGCGCGAAGGAAGCGGCCGATGCGAACGACGCCTACCTGTCCGCACGGTTGTGGTTGCTGGTGACGCTGCTGGCATCCGTGGCGGCATCGGTCGCGTGCGGGATCGCGATTGCGCGCTCGGTAACGCGTCCGGTGCAGGCGGCGGTCGAAGGCGCCAGCGCCCTGGCAAGCGGGGACCTGACGCATCGGGTGCCGGTGGATTCGACCGACGAAATCGGTCAGATGGCGAAGGCGCTCGATACCGCAATCGCACAGTTGGGCCATCTCGTGCGCAACATTCAGGGCGCGTCCGGCGCGATCGATACCGCCGCACGCGAAATCGCCCAAGGCAACACGGACCTCTCGCAACGTACGGAAGAGCAGGCGGCGTCGCTCGAAGAAACGGCAGCGTCCATGGAAGAGCTGACGTCGACGGTGCGCCAGAACGTCGAGCATGCGCTGGAAGCGAAGCGTCTGTCGCAGGAAGCGTCGGGCGTGGCCGATGCCGGTGCGCAAAGCGTTCGCGCCGTGGTCGAGACGATGCAGGCGATGGCCAGCGCCTCGGCACGCATGAGCGAGATGATCTCGGCCATCGAGGGCATTGCGTTCCAGACCAACATTCTGGCGCTCAATGCCGCCGTGGAGGCGGCGCGCGCGGGCGAGCAGGGGCGTGGCTTCGCGGTCGTCGCGGGTGAAGTGCGTACGCTGGCACAACGCTCGGCAGGCACGGCCAAGGACATTCGCGAACTGATCGCGACGTCCGTCCAGCAAGTGCAGGACGGTTCGTCGCGCGTGGAAGTTGCCGGTCGCACGATGGACCAGATCGTCGTGTCGGTGCGCCGTGTGAGCGAACTCATCACGGAAATTGCCGCCGCGAGCGACGAACAGGCGCGCGGCATCGAGCAGGTCAATCAGGCCGTCGCGCAGATGGATCAGGTCACGCAGCAGAACGCCGCGCTCGTGGAGGAGGCGGCAGCCGCCGCCGAGCACATGCGCCAGCAGGCGGGTGACCTGGTGGCCGAAGCGTCGAAGTTCCGGGTCAATCGCGAAGGCGCGGCGTATGGCAGTGTCGTCTCCACTTCGTCTATGCCTGCGATGTCAGGCGAAGTTCGCTTGCGCGCCGTCGCCTGACGTCAGAGGCACACTAGCCCGATCAGGCGGCGTTGGCCGCCTTCGCGCCAAACGCGGCGTCGATGGCGGCGACCGCGTCCACCAACTGCTGCGCCAGCGCCGGCGACGCGCTCGTCATCGGCGCGCGCAGCACGTCTTCCAGCAAGCCTTCGCGCGCGAGCCATGCCTTCACCGGGCCGGGATTCGCTTCCGAGAACAACAGCTTCACCACGGGCATGAGCGCGTGGAAAAGCACGCGGGCCACATCGAGTTGCTGCGACTGAACGGCGCGATACAGCGCCGCGTAATGCGCGGGACGGCAGTGCGACGACGCAATGATCGCCCCATGTCCGCCCATCGTCAGCGTCGACAGCAACTGATGGTCCTCGCCCGCCAGCACCGACAGGCGGCCGTCGGCGATCAGCGCCTGTGTTGTGTGCGCATTGCCGCCACAGTCCTTGATACCCCGAATGTTGTCGTGACCCGCGAGCGTCAGCAGCGTGTCGAGGGTCAACGTCGTGCCTGTGCGATAAGGGATGTCGTACAGCACGAGGGGCGCGTTCGAACGATCGGCCAGCGTGCCGAACCAGTCGACGAGACCCGCTTGCGACGGGCGGATGTAGTACGGGGCCGGGGCTAGCACCCCGGCCAGCGGGAGCGTATTGAAGGCGTCCAGACGGGCCAGCGTGTGCCCGAGGTGGTTGCCCGCCAGCCCGGCGATCACTGGCAGACCATCGGCGTGCGCGAGTACGGTCTCGAGCACTGCAAGTTGTTCGGCGTCGTCTAGTGCCGCAGCCTCGCCCGTCGTACCGCAGATCACGAAGCCCGCAATTCCCGAGTGGCGGTAATGCGTGACGAGGCGCCGCAGCGCGGCATGGTCGACGGGCGTATTCGCGCCTTCACGGGTAAACGGGGTGATCAGCGGCAGCCAGATGCCGCGAAAGCGGGTAGCGGTAGCGGTGGCCGGTGTTGTCTGCGGTTGCGCGTCTTGCATGGTGTCTCCCTGGACGATACGAATGCGATGAACGAGTGGTGACCTGTACGGAAACCGTTCAGCAGGGCGACGCAGAGATGGACACGCGTGGGAGACTTCGGGGCAGGCTGGCCGGGTGTTGCAGCGGCGCGAGGCGCGGGGCGGGACTGCCGGGTCCACGTGGCTATTCCGTCGCTCAACTGACGGAACAGCACGCTCCGGTCAGTTGAGCGACTGTTTTTTGCTTTTGACGAACGCACCCGCCTGTCCCGTGAGGACAGCACGCAAAACTTGCGAGCGGAGGTAGCTGAAATTCGTCATGCGGTGACTCTATACGCGATGCGCGGGTTACGTCAAGCGAGTTGACGGAAAGTCGACAGCATCGTGCGGGTCCCATCGTCAGGGCGAACTTGCCAGAAATGGAAAAAAATCCTCGTTGGCCGTCCGTACGACCTGGGTACGTGCACGGCGCTGCTGGCGCCGGAGGGTGGCATACGACTTGCACGCTGCTGTCTGGCGTCGATGCAGGCTGAACGGAGGCCATTGCTTCCGGGCCGGCGGCGCCGTTGAACAGGAGATCATCATGCAACGACGAAATCCCATGTCCGCCACCCGCGATAACGAGCGGCAACTGCAAGGCGGCGGACAGCGTGGCCAATACCGTCGCGACTACGACGACGAAGCGATGCAGCGCGACTTCTCCGCCTACGAGCAGGAGGACGACTACGGCATGCAACCGTCGCGCGGGCGCGGCGAATGGCGGGCCGACTGGAGCGAATCGGGCCGTTCGCGCGGTGATGAGTTCCGTGACGAGCGCTACGGCAGCGGACGTGACACACGTGATTCGGGCGACCCACGCTATGACGTCGGACGTCAGAGCGAAGGACAAGGCTATTCGCGCGACGCTTACGGCCCGTCGCAGGGCGGTATGCAGAACCGCGACATGTACGGGGCGCGTGGCGGATCGGGCAATGCGGGCGGCGCGTACGGTCGTGCCTACGGCCGCAATTACGGGCGCGACTCCGGGCGCGACTCCGGGCGCCATTCCGGACAAGATTATGGCCGCGACTACGAAGACGGTTTCCTCGGCGACTACAGCGGCGACTACAGCGGTGATTTCGGCTCGCTCTACGGCCGGGACTACGGCCGGGACTACGGCCGTGATTACGACCGCGACTACGGTAGCCGGGTGTCGCAGGGCGGCGCACAGCAGCAACGCTACGGGACGGGCGAGCCGGGTCAGGGGCGGTGGCAGGGGCGTCAGGACGCGGGGCAGCGCGGCTATGGCGGCTATGGCGGCTATGGCGGCTATGGGCCTTACGGCGGCAACTCGGGCGGCCCTTCGATGGATATGCGCCACCGGCAGGGGCCGAAGGGCTATAGCCGTACCGACGAACGCATTCGCGAAGATGTCTGCGAGCGCCTGTGCATGGCCCATCAACTGGAAGTGCAGGAGGTCAGCGTGCAGGTCAAGGACGGTCACGTCGAACTGCAAGGTCATGTGCCGCAGCGGTGGATGAAGCACGTCATCGAAGACGTCGCAGAGCAATGCTTCGGCGTGCAGGACGTGGAGAACCGGATTCGCACGCAATCGTCCGGTAGTCAGGGGGATCACCCGCACGGGGGCACGGGCTCGGGCACGTCGGCGTCGCACGGCTCGCCGGGGCAGTCCGGCACCGTGGGCACGGCGGGCTCCAGCACGGCTTCCAGCGCGGCAGGCTCTACGGGATCGTCGTCGGGGACTTCCGGCACGTCTAACGAATCAGGCAAGCATCACTGAGCGTGACCGGCTGTCGCGGTCGCTAAGCAAGACGCACAGAGGGCGGCGACCGCGTCAGGCGCGTTGGCGATGTCGTGACTGTCGGCGACGTCGCTGAGGCGCGTGGTAGTCGCGCATAGTGTTGCGGGAGGGGCAAGCGTCGAGTCAGCGCTGCGCCGAAGACGAGAGACGGTTATAGAGCGTCTTGAGACTCACGCCAAGCGCGCGCGCCGTACGGGGTTTGTCGTTTTCGTGATGCGCCAGTGACGCGGCGATGAAGCGATGTCGCGCGTCTGCCAGCGTGATGCCGCGAGGCAATGCCAATGTGCCATCGTGTATCTCCGGATCGGACTGTGGGGCGGTATCGATGACGATATGCAGCACGCTGTCTGCGAGGATGAACGCGCGCTCGATGACATGATGCAGTTCGCGAACATTGCCGGGCCACAGATGGCTGTTCAACTGGCGCAGGGACGCTGCCGACAATCGTTTGGGTTTCGTCAGCCGCCGCGTGCGGGCATTGAGCACATCGAGATGTGCGTTCGCAAGCGCGGCGATGTCGCCTTCCCGATGACGCAGCGCCGGCACGTGAAGGGTGAAAGCGGCGAGCCGGTAAATCAGATCGTTTCTGAGTGTGCCGCTTCGCAGCGCCTGCGAGACGTCGTGACGTGTCGCGGCAATCACGCGCACATCGACCGCAACGGACTGAGTGCCGCCGACGCGGCATATCGTGCCCGACTCCAGCGCACGTAATAACTTGACTTGCATCGACGGCGTCATGTCGCCGATCTCGTCGAGAAACAAGGTGCCGCCGTGTGCCGACTCGAAATAGCCGCGACGCCGGTCGACCGCGCCCGTGAAGCTGCCGCGCTCGTGACCGAACCATTGCGATTCCGCCAGATCTTCAGGCATGGCGCCGCATGGCACGGCGACGAATGGGCCGTCGCACCGCGGGCTGGCGGCATGCAGCGCCCGCGCGGCAAGTTCTTTGCCGCTTCCACTCTCACCGAGGATCAGAACACTCAACGCTGTCGGGGCGACACACTCGATTTGCGCACGCAGCGCACGAATGGCGGGTGAGCGGCCTGACAGGGATGCGGATTCGGGGAGAGGTGTCATGCCGGTGTGACGTGAAGTGCACCGCGAATATCCCGGAGATTCGCAAATTCGACATTGAAATTCTGTAACCCGTCACAGCAATGCATAGGAAGTTTCGATGACGTCATGCCGAACGGCATCGCAAAAAACGTAGTCGAACAGGCAATCACCGATGTCCGGAGGATTCATGTCATGCGAATCATCCGCCCCGTTCGTCACATCCGGGGCACGCGCCGTTGCCAACCGGTCGCCCATTCTGCTGGTCGGTATCGATAGGGTGACGCGCGACGCGTTGTCTGACCTGTGTCTCAGTCTGTGTCCACCGACGCTTCCCCCTCCCTCCTGGGCCGGCACGTTGGCGGAGGCCGATGCGCATCTCTCGCACCTTTCGCATCTATCGCTTGCGCCACCGTCACTCGTCATGACCGATGTCGATATGCCGGACGGCAGTGGTGGTTTCGACGTGCTGGAGGGATGGGCTGGCCGGCGCGATTTCGACATCGTGATGTGTACGGCACGGCCCGGCTGGGAGAGCGCCGTGCAGGCGCTGCGTCGTGGTGCCCGCGACTATCTTGTGCTGCCGGGCGACCGTGAGCGTGCGGGCCAATGGATTGCCCGCGCGACAGAGCAGGCGGTGGCGAGTGAGGGAGCCTCTGCGCGCGACATCGCTCGTGCCGGCGAGGCCGCGCACGCGTTCTCCCGAATGCTGGGCCAGTCCGACGCCATGCAGCGGGTATTCGAATCGCTCTCGCGCGTCGCACCGACGCACGCTGCGGTATTGCTCACTGGCGAATCGGGTACCGGCAAGGAACTGGCGGCGCGCGCGGTGCACGATCTCAGCGAGCGTCGGGATGCGCCATTCCTCGCCGTTAACTGTGGCGCTATCGCCCCGAATCTCGTGGAGAGCGAAGTGTTCGGTCACGAGCGCGGCAGCTTCACAGGGGCCGAGCGACGTCATCACGGATTCTTCGAGCGCGCGCACGGCGGCACGCTGTTTCTCGACGAGATTGCGGAAATGCCGCTGCAATCGCAGGTCAATCTGTTGCGCGTGCTCGAGACGGGCACGCTGACGCGTTTGGGCGGCACGCAGGAGATTGCCGTCGATGTGCGCATCGTCGCCGCGACGAACGTTTCTCCCGGTGCGGCCATGCGCGCCGGAAAGCTTCGCTCCGATCTGTTCCATCGTCTCAATGTCTTCCCCGTCACGTTGCCGCCATTGCGCGAACGCGGGGACGACGTGACGTTGCTCGCACAAGCCATGCTCGACGCTGCCAATGCGCTTGACGGTCGCGCGATGCGTTTCGCGCCTCATGTATTGACCTCGCTGCGCCGTCACGACTGGCCGGGCAACGTGAGGGAGCTACGCAATTTCGTGCAGCGCGTTCGCATACTGAGCCGGACGGTCACCATTGATTCGCTGCCGCCCCCGATTTCCGAGACGCTTGCGCAATTTCCGGTACGCGACGATCGCACGTCTATCGCGCTTGACGCGTCCCTTGCCGATCTCGACCGTCAGGTCATTCTCGGCGCACTTGCACAGAGCGGCGGCGTGAAGGCGCGTGCGGCAGAACAGCTCGGCATCAGCCTGAAGACGCTGTACGCGCAGCTCGCACGAATGTCGGAAACGTCGGGCTAGACATCCATCCAACGAAATGCACATTCCGGGAGGGCAATATGCATTCATCCAATCTCACATTGCGCGGCGCCTGTCTGTTGGGTGCGGCGCTGGCCGCATTGATGGCGGGGCCGTACGTGCCATCGGCGATCGGGCAGGAACTCCCAAGGGGCGAGCCGGGACAGGGCGGCGGCACGGATCAGGCTGCCATCGGCGCGGGTGAGGACGTCACACACGCGGCGTCGAAAGCCGTGCGTGCCGCGCAACCGACGGCAGGCCTGGACGTCGAGTTCGTCGACAAGGCCCAGAAGGCAGGCAAGACGGAGGTGCAGGCGAGCCAGTTGGCGGTTCAGCGTTCGCATCACCCGTCCATCAAACGTTTCGCGCAGCAGATGGTGAACGATCACAGCAAGGCGAACGAAGCGCTTCGCCAACTGGCGGCGAAGAAGGGCGTGAGCGTGCCGAACGACGCGGCTGTCGATCCGGATATCGAAGCGCTCAAGGGCAAGAAGGGACGCGAGTTCGATGTCGCCTATCTGGCGCTTGCCGGCCCAGACGCGCATGAGAAGGCCGTCACGTTGTTCCAGACCGAGGCCGAAAAAGGACAGGATCCGGATCTGCGGGCCTTTGCACAGAAAACGTTGCCGACGCTTCGTCACCATCTAAGCGAGGCGCGGGAAGTGTCCGCCAAGGTCGAAATGGGGAAGTAAGTGCCTGACCTACGACCGGAGCCGATGTCCGGCAGCCCGGCGGGCGAGGCCACCGGGTCGCCGCACGGATTGTTGCAGGCGGGGCGCAATTGCTGGCGCATCGCGCCTGCGGCACGCATGCGCATGCTGGTAGACGGCGACGCGTATTTCAGCGCGCTGCGTGAGGCGTTGCTTGCGGCGCGTCACACGGTATTCATCCTCGGCTGGGACATCGACAGTCGGATGCAGCTCACGCCCAACGGTCCCGATGACGGCTTCCCGCCGGGACTGCGCGACTTCCTCGATGCGCTGGTCAGGCGTCGCAAGTCGCTGCGCATCTACTGCCTCAGTTGGGACTTCGCGATGCTCTACGCGCTCGAGCGCGAGTGGCTGCCATCGGTGAAGCTCGACTGGAAAACGCACCGACGTCTGAGTTTCCGGCTCGACGGGCGTCACCCGACGGGCGCGTCACACCATCAGAAAGTGGTCGTAATCGACCAGCGCGTGGCCTTCGTCGGTGGTCTCGATCTCACGCGCAATCGCTGGGACACGTCGGCCCATGCCCCGGATGCGCCCGCGCGACGCGATCCGGCCGGACACGCCTATCCACCGTTTCACGACGTGCAGGCGCTCGTCGACGGCCCGGCAGCGCGTGCGCTCGCCGAACTGGCCGAAGACCGCTGGCATCGTGCAACGGGGATGCACGTCGATCTCACACCGCGCAGCGCGCGAGACGCACCGTACGCGCCGCTCGACCCATGGCCGGTTTCGGTCGCCCCCGACCTGACAGACGTCGACATCGCGATTTCGCGCACTGCGCCGGCATTCGAAGGGCGGCCCGCCGTGCAGGAGATCGAGGCGCTGTACCGCGATGCGATTGCGAGCGCCCGCCGACGTCTCTATCTGGAGAATCAATATTTCACCGCCAATGCCATCGGCGATGCGCTGATCGATCGTCTCGCTGCCCCTGACTGTCCGGACATTGCGGTGGTGTCGCGCCGCGCCGAAAGCGGCTGGTTACAGAAACAGAGCATGGGCGTGTTACGCGCGCGGCTGTACCGACGGCTGCGGGCGGCAGACCCTCGCGCACGGTTTCGCCTGTATTGCCCGGAAGTGCCTGGCATCGCGCCTGCCTGTGTCAACGTCCACAGCAAAGTCATGGTCGTCGACGATGAATTGCTCGTGATCGGCTCGGCCAACCTCAATAACCGCTCGATGGCGCTCGACACCGAATGCAATCTTGCCGTTGCCGCCAACGGGGATGCCCGCATCGCCGCCGGTATCGCCCGCGCGCGCAATCGTTTGCTTGCCGAACATCTCGACGTCACCGAAGCTGCGATGGCGTCGGCGCTGTCGCGAGACGCGGGATTGCATGGGGCCATCGATGCCCTGCATCGAGACGACGAAAGAACGTTGAGCGCCTTTGTCCCCGAGCTGCGGGACGCGGACGATGCGGCGTCGCCTGGCGCGGTCGTGCTCGACCCAATGGAACCCATCGATTTCGAGAATGTGATGGGGACGTTTATCGAAACGGAAGCGCGGCCCTTGCTTGCAGGGCGCATCGTCGCACTCGTGCTCCTGCTGCTGGCGCTCGCGGGCATCGCGCTGGCCTGGCGTTACACGCCGTTGCGAGAATGGGCCGATCTGCCGCGCGTGCTTCGGCTCGTCGAGCGCATTCGACTGGCGCCGCTGGCCCCGATGGCAATCATGGCGGTGTACCTCGTCGGCACGCTGGTCATGGTGCCCGTAACTGTCCTCATTGTCGTGACGGTCGTCGTTTTCGGTCCCTTTGCCGGCGCGGCCTTCGCGCTCGCCGGAACGTCGCTCGGGGCGGCAGCGGGCTACGGCGTGGGTCGCATGCTGGGGCGCGACGCCGTGCAGCGTTTCGGCGGGCAGCGGCTCAATGCGCTGAGCCGGCAAATCGGCAATCACGGTTTATTGGCGATGGTCGTGCTGCGCCTCATGCCGATTGCACCGTTCACCCTTGTGAATCTCGTTGTGGGCGCATCGCGGATCCGGTTGCGCGACTGTCTGTTGGGCACGTTGATCGGCATGCTGCCGGGCATCGTCATCGCGGCCGCGTTGGTGGATCGTGTGGCGGCGCTCGCGCAGCGTCCCAGCGGATGGACGGCAGCGTTGCTCGCAGCCGTGCTCGTGTTGCCGGGCATGGGCGTGGTGGCGTTGCGGCGTCGCATTTCCGGGATGAACGGCCAAGACGGAGCACGTGACGCGCCGGACGTATCGGACGTATCGGACGTATCGGACGTATCGGACGTATCGGACGAGACCGGACCGATCGCCTCGCCTGATCAGGGAGATACGTCGGTACAGGGTGGGCGCGTGCTGAGCCGCGAACTCAGTGTGGCCAGCTACAACGTGCATGGCTGTGTCGGTACGGACGGACAGCATTCGCCGGATCGCATCGCCCGCGTGCTCGACGAAATCGATGCCGACATCGTCGCGTTGCAGGAGATCGAGGCGAGCGCGACGGATGCCGGCACCTTGGCCAAACTGGCCAGCGCACGAGATATGCATTTCATCCCTGGGCCGACACTCAGACGCGGTGAACGGGATTACGGCAATGCCATCATGACGCGCTTCGCGCCCGTGGCCGTGCGGCACATCGACCTGAGTGTGGCGGGACGCGAGCCGCGTGGCGCCATCGACGCGACGCTCGCCTGGCAGGACACCCACGGCCGCGAGATGCAACTGCGCGTGATTGCGACGCACCTGGGGCTTCGTCCCGGCGAACGGCGCGAGCAGGTGCAACGTCTGCTGGCGTGTCTGGCGAATCAGCCGGGTGCGCCGACCGTGCTGATGGGCGACGTGAACGAGTGGTTTCTGTGGGGGCGTCCGTTACGTTGGCTGCACCGATTCTTCGAACGCGCACCGCACGTGGCGACCTTCCCGTCGCGCTGGCCATTGCTGGCACTCGACCGGATCTGGACATCGCCCAGAGCCCATCTTGGAACGGTGCATGCTCATGCGACGGCGCTCGCACGCCGCGCCTCCGATCATCTGCCGCTCGTCTCGGTGTTGCGCACGACCGTGCCTTCGCACCGCAAGGCGCAGACCGGCAACGCATCGACCCGCGAGCCGGACCGGGCCATGACCCTCCTGAACGAGCGTTAGCGCAGCACGTTCATCCTGCCGCGGCGCGGTCCAGCGTGGCGATGTCGATCTTGTACATGGTCATCATGGCTTCCATCGCACGGCGTGCACGGGCGACGTCGCTGTCTGCCATGAGATCGAGCAACCGCTGCGGCGTAATCTGCCAAGAGAAGCCCCAGCGATCCTTGCACCAGCCGCATGCCGACGCCTTGCCGCCGTTGGCGAGAATTGCATCCCAGTAGCGGTCCGTCTCTTCCTGATCCTTCGTCACCACCATGAAACTGACGGCCTCGTTCGGCTGAAACTCGGGGCCGCCGTTCAGGCCGACGAACGGCTGGCCGAGCACCGTGAACTCGACCGTCAGCTCGTTTCCGGCGCCGATACCCGGAATGGGCGAGACATGGCGCGCCTGAACGTGACTGTCAGGAAATGTCGCTGCATAGAATTCGGCGGCTTCGCGGGCCTGACCGTTGAACCAAACGCAGGTGACGAGCTTCGTCATAGTGGTCTCCTTGGTGAGCCGCCATCCGAAAAAGGCGGTGATTCAGGTTACTACACCGGTGCGAGCGCGCCTGTCTCGTTCCCGTCGCGCGGCCGCCACGCGCGCGTCCTGGCGGTTGCCTATTTGAATCTCACAAGTGACAATCGCCAAAACCCGGACACTCAAAAATAACGGGTACAGCGCGGGCAAAAACGAATAAGAATCGGAACAAGATGGCAGCCAAAGTGGTGAAGTATTTGCAGGACGGGGTGACTTATTACGAAATTCGAGGGGCGTTGCCGGACGGCACGCGCTATGTGGATCGGGTAGGGTTTAGCGAACGTGAGTTGGCTTTCCGTCACCTCGTCGCAGCCCGAATCAAGCTGCTTCGCCAAGAGTACGATGGGGCTCACCGGGAAGCCCTTGCGCAATGCGCAGCCGATGTCGTCACGCCTCGCTGGGTCAGACAGCTTATTTTCTAGGCGGCACGCGCCGGTGCGGGACGGCAATCGCAAGGTTTGCGTTGTCACTGTGACGAAATATTCACATGTTGAGATTGCCTTATACTGGCCCGACGCATCATGGCCGTTCGAAACAAATGGAATTCGTAACAAAAGACGTCCTGGCTAGCTGCATGGAGTTGCTGCTGGACGCAGTATTTCTCGTCAATCAGACCGGCACGCTCGTGTACGTGAGTCCGGCCTGTGAGCATATTCTCGGCTACACGCCGCAAGAATTGATGGGACGCTCGATGATCGATTACGTGGCGAAAGAGGACCGCGAACGCACCATCGAGGAGTCCCGGCTCGTCATGGCGGGCCGCCCCCGGATCGGCTTCGAGAACCGTTACATCCACAAAGACGGCCATTACGTTCACATCATGTGGTCCGCGCGCTGGTCCGAAGCGCATGGACTTCGCATCGGCGTCGCCCGCGACGTCTCCGCCCGAAAGCGCGCCGAAGCGCTTCAGCGCGCGACCTACTCGATCTCAGAGGCAGCACACGACGCCGCCGACATCCGCTCGCTGTGCAAGGCCGTGCATGACACGCTGGGCACCTTGTTCCCCATCGACGCCATCGTCTTGACGACGTGCGACGCGGATTTACGCGTCTGGGAAAAGGCGTATCAGTATCGCGAAAGCGCTGGCGTCCCGTTGCTCGACTGGACGCAGGCCGAACAACTCTCGGTACAGGCGACCAACGCACAGGAGCCGCTCTGGCGTCTGATCGAAAGCCCGCCCGGCAACGCGGTGACGTCGGCCTCCGTGCAGGTGCGCACCGAGCCGTTGTCGCCGGACGACGATGTCGAGGCGGCCCGTCACGCGCTCGTGGTCCTGCCAATGCATACCGCGCGGCGCGCGGTCGGCACGCTCATGATTTACGGGCCCGTGCGGGCGTTGCAGGCCGAGGCTGCGCAGCGCTTGCTCGCGTTCGTCTGCGATCAGACGGCGCTGGCCATCGAGCGCAAGCAACTGATCGACGATCTCTACAACGCCGCGCGCTTCGACGAACTGACGGGGCTTCCGAATCGCCGCACGTTCGGCGAGTTCGCGAGCGAGGCGGTACGTCGCGCCCAGCGCACCAATGGCAAGCTGGCGCTGCTCTTTGCGGACATCGATGGCTTCAAGGATGTGAACGACAGCCTGGGTCACGCGGCCGGCGACATGATGCTCAAGGAAATCGGACGGCGTATGAGCGTCGGCGTGGCGGACTGCGGCTTCGTGGCCCGTCATTCGGGCGATGAGTTCGTGGCGCTCGTTCAGGATGCGGAAGTCGTCGACCGGATCGACTTTGCTGTGACGCGTCTGCGCGCCGAGATCGAGCAGGCCATTGCGGTGAACGACACCAGTCTGACAGTGCGGGTAAGCGTAGGCGTTGCCGTGTTCCCGGACGACGGCGAGTCGATGAGCGAACTGATCCGCGTGGCCGATCAGCGCATGTACGCCAACAAGGCCGCGCGCAAATCGGGCGGTGCGAGCTTTCTGGAACGACTGCTCTGACGCAGTATAGGTGCTTGTCTGCGCGTGTAGGCGTGTAGCCGTCTGTGAGCGAGTGCGGGCGGCGCTGGCCGCCCCGGTCCCCGGTTCGTACCGGGCTCGTCAGCCCAACGTCTGCGTCGGCCAGACCATTTCGATTTCGACGGCGATCGATCTTGCCAGCCCATCGAGATCGGGGAACAGCGAGGCGTTCGTGATGTTCATCCGGTAGAGCCACTTCATGGCGTCGGCGCGCAATGCGACCGGCAGCACGATCTTGCGCAGTAACGGCTCCTCGCTATCGTACCCGTCGAGAATGCGGTGCAACGGCCGGTCGATCACGCCGGGCACGACGAGCGTGCCGGACTGCGCGATCAGGCGACCGTCCATTTCTTCCGGCTCGCCGAACCAGACCACTTCGTTGTCGTTGCCGAGGAAGTACTTCTCCATATTCCCCTTGACGCGCGGATCGATCGTATCGCGTGTGAGCCACTCCGCATGGCGCGGACGCGCACGATCGTCGTAGAGCGCCGGGGTATTGAGCGCGAAGATGGCCGAATCGGAGGTGGCGCGCTCCAATGCGAAGAATGCGGCGACGAACGGCGATTTCGTGAAGTCGAGCAGACGCGTGGGGGCGCCATGGTGCTGCATCAGCCCGAGGCAGCGCAGATCGTCGTGCAGCAGCTTGGGCCACGGCACGTGGTTGTGCGCCTTTCGCCGGAAGATGCGGATCGCGCGGGCCTCCCGGCTGCGCCACTGCTCCTTGTCGGACACATAGGCATGCAGATAGCGCGAGAGCGAACTTTGCAGATGCCACCGGGCGTCCTGCTGCCCGCGAAACGCCCAGCCTTCGAAGCGGGAGGACAGCTCCATGAAATCCTTCCAGCTCTCGACGACAGTGGTTTCCATAGGGGGCGCAATCCTTGATGTTGTGAGGACGTCAGCGCACGGCAGGTGCGGGCATGACGTCGGCCACTATAGTACGGCGTGCGTGACAGCTCAAGCATGCCGCCTGACATCCGGGGGCGCTCCCACTGGCGCGAATTCATCTACCCAATGACGCCACGCCGGCATGAACGAGCCATGCCCCTGCATACAGGCCCAGCCCGAACACGCCGTGGGTCATGAGGCTTCGCAGTCGCGCTTGCGGGGGATTGGGTGTTTTGGCGGCGGCGAAACCAGCGCCCAACGCCGGTTGCATCACGAAGAATGGCAACACGACTGTGACGACGCCGAACGCGAGCGCCGGCAGCAGCGTCGGGGAGTCCAGCCAGACCGGGCCGGTGAGTGCGACGAGGCAGGCCGCGAAGCCGACACCGATGAGGTAATGCACCGCCCATCCCAGCCCTCGTTCCCCGACTACCGGCGCAGACTTCGCGATCCCCGCGTGCGCGAAACGTCCGGAGGGCATATGGCCGAGCCAGCGCCCGATCATCGCAAAATCCAGCGACGCCACGCCGAATGCACGACGCAGCAATAAGGCCCAAAGGTCCGTCACTACGGTGGCACAGACACCGATGGTCAGAATTTGTGCGGCAAGTCCTAGCGTTGTCATGGTCATCTCCCGATGCGTGTGATCCATGCGGACGCGACATGACGTCACGACCGCGTTTAGGGCACTATACGAATTCAAGTTGACTTTAAGTCAAGCGGGAGCATCGACATGGCACTGGACATTGGCGAAGTGGTGTCGCGAGCGGGCGTTCCGGCGTCCACGCTGCGGTATTACGAGGAGAAGGGACTGATTGCCGCGACGGGGCGGCGGGGGCTGCGCCGTCAATACGACGACTCGGTCTTGCAGACGCTGTCGCTCATTGCGCTGGGGCGAACGGCGGGATTCTCGCTGGAAGACATTGCGGGCATGTTGCTGCCGCAAGGCAAGGCGAACATCGATCGGGCAAGGCTGGCCGCGAGGGCAGACGACATCGACCGGACCATCCGCCAGCTTGGTGCGCTGCGTGACGGCTTGCGTCACGCCGCCGTATGCCCCGCGCCGGAGCACCTGGCGTGTCCGCAGTTCCAGCGATTGCTGCGGCTCGCGGGTGCGACGAGCACCAAGCGTGCGCGGCGTGCGACAGACGCCGACGCCATCGTGATGCCGTCTGCACGAAAGACGCCGCCTGGGCAAGGCAAGGTCGCGAAGCCCCCGAGCCCGAGGCGGCAGGCGCGCTGATTTACTTCGCGGGGGCGCCGAACGACGGCATCGAGCAGATGCCGGCGAGGCTATCTGCGGCGGCCGGACGCGCCTGCAATGCACGCTGCGTGTCGGGCGTGCCGATGAGCGCCATCAGGCCGCAGGCAAGCGACCCGCGCCATTGGAGGTAGTCGTGCCCGGTGGCCGTCGAGGTGTACGTCACGCGGTATCCCCGGGCGCGCAGGACGTCGCGCATGTGGCGTCCCGAGGTGCCGATGCCCGTAGGCCCGCGACGGTCTTCGAACATCCCCGATTCCAGATAGAACTTCACCGGCAGGCGCGGTCCTTCGGCGTATTGGCGGATCAGCCAGCCGGATTCGCGCGTGTCGGCATCGCCCTGCGACGGCGCCCACCAGTAAGAACCGGACTGCGACAGCACGTTGCCGAACCATTGCGGCGCTTCATGTGCCGCCCAGGCCGAGGCCAGCCCGCCATAGCTCGATCCCGCCACGACAGTGTGCGCGGCGGGAGCCGATACGCCATGTGCTTTTGCCCACGGCATCAACTCGTCGGCGAGAAAGCGCGCGAAGGCCGGGTTCGGCGGCAGCTCCTTGCCGCGCGTGCTGCCGTCGATTACACCGACGATGAGTGCCGCCGTTCGCGGAATGCGGCCTTCGGCGATCAGGTTGTCGAGGATCACCGGAGTCGGGACCGTGTTCACATAGGCGTGTGCGTCGAAGACGACCAGCAGTCCCTGCGACGGATCGTTCTCGCGATACCCGGCAGGGCGATAGACGTAGACGTTGCGTGTGTTGCCGAGCGCCTTGCTGGCAAAGCGAGTGGCTTGCAAGGTGCCCGCCGGGATACCGGCACGCGGTTCGATCCACGGCTGCGGTGGGGCATCCGGCAACGTCACCGACGATTTCACATTACGCTTGCCGTCGAATCCCTCCACCGTGAAGGGATGTCGATTGAGCGGGTCGACCTGTAAGGTCTTCACCACCGCGCGGCGGCGCTCCATGGCCGTGCCTTCGATATCGGGGACGTCCGGCGCGAGCTGATACGACAGACGCGCGCTGTCGGGCACGACGTAGCTGCGGTACCAGACATCGCTGTTCCCCAACTGACGCATGTCGTCGTGATCGCCCGACGGCGCGCCCAGAATGCGCACATTCTTCGGATGTCCGCGCCAGAGGAAGGTCATCAGCGAGACCTTGCCCGGCGGTTGTGCGAGCAGTGAGGCGGTCTCGTCGCCCGTCACGGTGTCCTGGGCAACGGCTTCGATCATCGGCGTGCCTGCGACATCGACGTCGCGCCAGAATGCCGCGGTGTCGCCGCCTGCACAAAGCGTGGCGTTCAACGCCAGCAGACGCGGACTCACCAGCCCGAGGCGATGCTTCGGCGCTTGCGGGTCACCCGCGCAGGCGAGCGATGGTTCGGCGGACGCCGTGGTAGCGGCATGCGCCAGGTTCGTCGCACCGCCGAGCCACGCGGCAGAGATCGTGACGGCAACGGCCATCGCCGTCCGGGTCATGGGAAATGTCATGGCGAACCTCAGAAGTCGATGCTGGCGGAGAGCTTGAACGTACGCGGCGCGTTCTGGATCACGTAGCCGTCGTTGAACGTGCCCGACCATGCAATGCGATTGGTGACGTTTTCCACGGCAGCACGAAGCACCACGCCCTTGCCGTAGATGCGCGTGGCATAACGCGCGCCGACGTCATACCGCGTCCATCCCCCGATCTGCTGCGTGTTGGCCGAGTTCACGTATTGCGAACTCGTGGTGATCATGCGTCCCGTGAGCGTGACGCCCGGCACCCACGGCAAATCCCATTCGGTGCCGAGGTTCGCCGTCCACTTGGGCACGCCGTACGGCGTGTTGCCGTTGTAGAGGTTGCCCGCCGTTTTGGTCAGTTCGCCGCGTGTGTAGGCCACGCCGCCCAGCACGCGCCAGCGCGGCGTGAACTCGCCGAACACGTTCCACTCGACGCCGCGATTACGCTGCTCGCCGTCCGGGTTGTACGTGTTGGTCGCCACGTCCTTGATCATGCCGGGCTTGGTGATCTGGAAGAACGAGAGCGTGTTGGTGAAGCTGCCAGCGTCCCATTTCACGCCGACTTCGGCCTGCTTGCTGCGATACGGCGCGAAGACCTGCCCGTAGTTGGCCGCGCTCACGTCGGTCACCATGCCGCCTTGCGTGAGTCCTTCGATGTAGTTGCCATACAGTGAGACGTTCGGGCCGAACGGCTTGAGCACCAGTCCGAACGCCGGCGTGATCGCGTTCTCGTCGTAGTTCGATGTGCGTGCCCCGGTGGTGGCCGAGTAGGCGGCCGCCCGAACCCGCTGGCTGCGCAGACCGGCGATCAGCGTGACGCGGTCCTGCCACATCGATACGGTGTCGGCCAGTGCAAAGCTCGACAACGTGGATTCCGCCGTCTTGGGTGCGGCGCCCGGATCTTTCGCGAGCGTCGGGTTGACCGGTGCGTAGATGTTCGACGTGTAGTTCGCGCTCGTGGTGAAGACGTTGCCGCTGGTCGTGTCGAGCGACGTCGCCGAGAGCGTCAGCTCATGCCCCAGCGGACCGGTACGAAAGCGCGTTCGTATGCCGGCGTCGAGCGAGAGGGTGTCGGTCCAGCCGCGCTGGAAATACGTCGCGCCGGTATAGCTGCCGTCGGCCTTGATCGGGCCGGTGCGCGTGCCGGTGATGAAGCCCGAATAGCGATAGCTCAGCGCTCCGATGCCGGCGTAAGCCGTGATGGCGTCCGTTACGTCCACTTCGCCGCGCAATTGCACGCCGGTGCTCTCCAGATTGCCGTACTCGCCGCGCAGCACGTTGGTGCCTGCGGCGGGCGGCGCGACGGCCTTCGTCGCGAACGTCGCCATCCACGGGCTGCCGCCGGTGTACTTCTCCGTATCGGTATAGGCGTCCAGTCCGATGCGCACGCGGTCGGTCTTCAGGTCGAGGGCGACGGAGCCGAACTGGCGTTGTTTGTTCTGGCCGTCGAGCGTGGTGCGGCCGTCGCGCAGTGCGCCGTTGAAGCGGATGCCGATTTGCTCGTTGTCGCCGAAGCGGCGCCCGAGATCGGCCTGCACGCCGAATTGCGAGTCGGAGAGGTAGTCGGCTGTCACACGGGCGAGCGGCGTGCTCTCGGCTTTCTTCGTGACCACGTTGATCGCACCCCCGACCGCGCCCGACGGCGACATCCCGTTGAGTAGCGCGTTGGGGCCTTTGAGCACTTCCACGCGCTCGATGAACTCGGTCGGTACGTGACCGTAAGGCGATAGGCCGAACATGCCGTTGAGCGAGACTTCATCGGCCGTGAGCGGGAAGCCGCGCACGCTGAAGTTCTCGTACATGTGGCCGCTCGACGTCGTGAAACGCACCGAGGGGTCGTTGTCCAGCACGTCGGCGAGCGTGGTCGACTGCTGGTCCTGAATCGTCTTCGCGGTGTAGGACGTGATGTTGAACGGCACGTCCATCAGGTCCTTGTTGCCGAGCAGGCCGAGATGACCGCCGCGTGCGACCTGGCCGCCGTCGTAGGCTTCCGGCAGACCGACTGCCTGCGCGACGACATGCGTGGTGGGCAGCAGCACGCCGTCGCCCATCGCAGCGCCGGTGTCCTGCGCGGCGGCGCGAAGCGTGTAGACACCCTGAGTGCTGCGCATCGCTTGTAACTGGTGTGGCGACAGCAACTGATAGAGCGCCTGCGTCAACGTGAATTCGCCGTCGAGCCCGGTGCTTTGGCGGCCCTGTGTGAGCGACGCGTCAACGACCAGCTCGATGCCTGCGGCGCTGGCGAAGCGGTTGAGCACGGCGTCGAGCGTGCCCGGGGCGACCTGCCACGCGCGTCGGGCGTCGGGGGCACTCTGCGCGGTGGTTGCAGGGACGGCCGGGGCCGCGCTGGCGCGATCGGCTATGCCGGCGGCAGCCAGCGTGATGAGGAGCGCCACGGCAGGACGAAGGGCCGCGGCGAAAGGCGTCGGACGCAGAGGAACAGCTTCGGAAATCAACACGGTCGTAGTAGCTGGGAAGCCAGTGAGTTCGGAAAGGGATGCCGGTGCGATGTGGGCGTCGTGCACAGCTCGCACCGGTGCATACAGGTATTCCGAACGAGATCGGCAAACCCTCAACCGAAATCGAAAAAAAAAATGAAAAAAGTTGTCGGATCGTTGTCTGGCGGGGCGTTGACGGATGCCTGCGGCGGTTATCTGGCCTTCACCGTGACCCAGTAGCGCGTGCGGTATACCGTCTCCACGGGCAGGCCGACGGCGAGGCTCGACAGCGCGCGGTCGGTGTCGGCGAGCGAGAACACGCCGCTCACGCGCAGGTCGGCCACGGCGGCGTCGCAGCGCAGAATGCCGCGTCGATAACGGGCCAGCGTGTCGACGAGGTCGCCCAGACGCATGCGCTCGACGATGAGCTGCGCACGGGTCCAGGCGGCGGCATTTTCGTCGAACGTTGCCGACGCGTCGGCCGGATCGATGTCGGTCGACGAGAAACTCGCCGCCTGTCCGGCATCGAGGCGTTGGCTGCGGGCGCCGTCGGTCGGCTGCACGAGTACGATGCCGTCGAAGACGGCGACCTGGGCGCGATTGCCGTCGTCGCGCACTGTGAAGCGTGTACCGATGTCGCGAATCTCGCCTTGCCGCGTGGCAACGACCAGTGGCGTGCCGTGACGTGCCGCGCCGGTCTCGACGCAGATGCGTCCGCGCCGCAGCGCAATGCGTCGCTCGCCCGGCGAAAAACGCACGTCGACGGCCGACACAGTGTCGAGCCACAGCCGCGTGCCATCCGCCAGCGTGACCTGCCGGACTTCGCCGACCCCCGTGGCATAGTCGGCGACGACGGTATCCCACATGGGCGAGCGACGCAGCGTGTAGCCCGCGCCGGCAAGCGTGATGACGCCGCCGAAGACGCGCAACGCGCGACGGCGTCCGGCGTTGGCCACGCGCGGTGAAGGGCGTGCCGTCAGCGTCTCGAAAGCGACGCGGGGCGGCAGCGACTCAAGCGACTCCAGCGCCTGAAACTTCTGACCGATGACACCGAGGCGCGCCCATGCGCGTTCGTGATCGGGATGCGCCGCACGCCAGCGTTCGCAGGCGGCAATGTCTTCGGCGGTGACGGTTTCGGACCAGAGTCGGGCGAGCCAGAGACTGGCGCGCTCGACCACTTCCGGGGCGAGCGGCGTCGCCGTGTGCGTGGCGTTCATGCGTCGCTCCCGTACTGCACGGCATAGCACTCGCGCAGCGCCTGCGCGACGTACTTCTCCACTGACGACACCGAGACCTGCAATCGCTCGGCAATCTCGCGATAGCCAAGGCCTTCGAGCTTGCAAAGCAGGAAGGCGGTGCGGGCCTTGGCGGGTAAGCGGGAGAGCAGGGTGTCGATTTCGACGAGCGCTTCGAGCACCAGCGCGCGTGTCTCGGGCGATGGCGCGACCGGCGCCGGTAGCGCGGCCAGTGTCTCAAGGTAAGCCGCTTCGAGGTGACGTCGGCGAAACAGATCGACAACCAGACAGTTGGCGATGCGCGCGAGGTAGCGTCGGGAGTCGTCGGCTTGTGGCGCGCGTCCGGTGCACAGCACGCGTAGATAGGTGTCGTGCGCGAGATCGGCGGCATCGAGCGCATTGCCGAGCTTCTTGCGCAACCAGCCGCGCAGCCAGCCGTGATGATCGCGATAGAGCGCGCCCACCTCGCGCTGAAAATGACTTTCCATGATTCCCCGTGTTTGCCCGACGCCGCTTCCCGACGTCGCCATGCAATTCCGCACAGGGCAGGCCGGTCGACCTCGCTGACGCCGCCGGTCTTGCGGCAGTCAGCCGGTGGCTGTCGTCGATTCGCAAATGATAATGATTCTTATTAATTGTAATTGTGAATCATGAGGCGACGCAATAGGCGAAACAACCGCCGCGAGGGATGGCGGGGCAGTCGACGTTCTGGCGCTTGCGTTGGGCGTGGGTGTTCAGGCCGCCTGAGCTGGCACCAGCGAGGCCTTGAGGGTAGCGAGCGCCGCTTCGGGCGTCATGTCGGAGGTGTCGAGCGTCACATCGGCCAGCCGGTAGAGCGACTCGCGCGCGTCGAGCATGCGATGGATATGTTCGAGCGCCTCGTTGCGCAGGGCTTCGGTGGCGATGCGGGCGTCGTTCTGTTGCATGACCCGCTGGAAATGGACTTCCGGGCGTGCACGCAGCCAGACCGTGCGGAAGGCCCGCAGGACGCGCTCGAACGTCGGGGCTTCCGAGACGATGCCGCCACCGGTCGCCAGCACCACATGCTCGTGCCCGGCGATGATCCGTTCGATGCATTGCCGTTCGATACGACGCATCGCCGCCTGCCCGTAAAGCGTGATGACCTCGCCGATGGCGATGCCCGCTTCGCGTTCCACTTCCTTATCCAGTTCGATGAACGGCGCGCCGATGGCCTTTGCCAGTTGGGGGCCGAGCGTCGACTTGCCCGCGCCGCGCAATCCGATGAGGGCGATGCGCTGCCCGGTGTGACGCATGTCCGCCGTGCTCGGCACGACGATCTGCCGACGCAGACGAGACAGCACGTCGGCCGGTTGCTGACGCAGGTATTCGATCAGGATCAGCAAGTCGCCGTCGTAGACGGTGCGTTCAGCGACCAGCGTCTCGACGCCGACGTTCAGCGCTTCGGCCAGCTTGTGGAGCACGGCGAGCGATACGTTGCCGGTGCCGGCTTCCACGCGCGCGAGATACGGTAACGACACCCCCGACTGGGCGGCCAGTTGCTTGCGAGTCATGCCGCGTTGCGCCCGCAACGTGCGCACTTGCCGTGCGAGCGAGGCCAGGCGCGACGACACTCCGGCGTCGTCGGCCAGATCGGGGGAAGCAGCGTCGGCAGGGAATGTCGTCATCGGAAAGTCATGCGGTCGCGTGATCGTCGAGGATCAGGCAGGGTTAGCGGTAAATATACTATGAGATACCGCATGTAAGGCGCTGATTTATCAGGGGTGACGCATTGCACGACAATAACATGCATTAAATTGCCTTTGTTGCCGAGTTGTCCCTGTTAACCCTGAACTGCATTGCACAACGCCCGCAACGTGAAAAATATCTTATAAGATACTTTTCACGATTTGGAGCGAATGCAGACAATGACCTATCCCCACTTGCGTGTGCGCGTCGACGACGCCATCGCCTTCGTGACGCTCGACCGCGCCGACAAGCGTAATGCGCTTTGCGATGCGGCCATCGACTCGCTGGAAGCGGCGTTTCGTGATTTTGACGACAGCGTGCGCGCCGTCGTGCTCACCGGCGCCGGCGACCATTTTTGCGCAGGACTGGATCTTGCCGAGAACAGCACGCGCGATCCCATCGACGTGCTGCGTGTCTCGCAGCGCTGGCACAAGGTGTTCCACGATATCCAGTACGGCGGACGTCCCGTCGTCGCCGTATTGCAGGGCGCCGTCATCGGTGGCGGTCTCGAACTGGCGCTTGCCGCCCATGTGCGGGTGATCGAGCGCAGCGCCTTCTTCCAGTTGCCCGAGGGCAAACGCGGCATCTTCGTCGGCGGTGGTGCATCGGTACGCGTCGCACGCATTCTCGGCCCGGACCGCATGACGGAGATGATGCTCACGGGTCGCCGTTATGACGCCGTCGACGGCGAGCGCCTCGGTCTCGGTCACTATCTGACGGACGCCGGTGAAGGCCTCGCCCTTGCCACGCAACTGGCCCGCGACACAGCCGCGAACAGCCCGTTGTCGAACTGGGCGACGATTCACGCGCTCTCGCGTATCCACGACATGTCGATGGCCGATGGGCTCTTTACCGAGTCGGTGACGAGTGCGCTGATGCTGGCCACGCCCGAAGCGCGTGCGCGCATGGAAAGTTTTCTGGGCCGGTCTGCGCGCTGAGCGCGAGACATGAGCGGCCATCCCCCACGGAGACGAATGTGAAATACGACAACATCGAACAGGTTGCGGTCATCGGCACGGGCGTCATCGGCGCCAGTTGGGCCGCGTACTTTCTCGCGCGCGGCTTGCGTGTGAGCGCGTGGGACCCTGCGCCGGGAGCGCGCGAGCGCTTGCGTGAAGCCGTCGACGCGCACTGGCCGACGCTCATCCGCATGGGTCTGACGGCCGGGGCGACGCGCGACGCGCTGACGTTCCACGACACGCTCGACGCGGCGCTCGAAGGCGCCGACTTCGTCCAGGAGAGCGGTCCCGAGCGCGAAGATCTGAAGCAGGATCTGTTTCGCAAGATGGACGCCGCGTTGCCTCCATCCGTCGTGATCGCATCGAGTTCGTCGGGCCTGCTGATGAGTCGTGTGCAATCGGTGTGCACGCATCCGGCGCGCGTCGTGCTCGGGCATCCGTTCAATCCGCCGCATCTGATTCCGCTGGTCGAGGTCATCGGCGGTGAGCAGTCGTCCGCCAGAGCGATCGAGACCGCGATGCAGTTCTACCGTGCGATCGGCAAGCGGGCGATTCATGTGAAGAAAGAGGTCAAGGGCCATATCGCGAACCGCTTGCAGGCGGCGCTGTGGCGCGAAGCGATGCATCTCGTCGACGCCGGTGTAGCGTCCGTCGAGGACATCGACGACGCCATCGCCTACGGCCCCGGTTTGCGCTGGGCGGCGCTCGGGCCCTTCCTGAATCTGCACCTCTCGGGCGGTGCGGGCGGCATCGCGCATCTGCTTGACCATCTCGGCCCGCCCATCGAGTCGTGGTGGGCCGACCTCGGCGCACCGGTGCTGACAGATGACCTCAAGGCACGCATTACCGCCGGCGTCGAAGCCGAACTGGCCGGGCGTGGCAATGCGCGCCTCGAAGCCCAGCGCGACGCCGTCATTCTCGGCATTCTCGCGAGCAAGTCGTGACGGTGGGGCACGCCCCCGACCCAACCCCATATCGCACAAGACATCGAACAAGACATCGCATCAGGAGACAGGCATGAGCAAACCCAAAGTCATCGTCACGATCGCGCCCACCGGCGGCATGGCCTACAAGTCGCAGAACCCTCATCTGCCCACGCAACCGGACGAGATCGCCCGCGACGTCTACGACTGCTACAACGCGGGCGCGAGCGTCGTGGCAATTCACGCCCGTCGTCCGGGTGACGACGGCGCTACCTGCGATCCGGCGATCTATCGCGACATCAACCGCCGGATTCGCGACAAGTGCGACATCGTCATCAACAACTCGACGGGCGGCGGCGTGCACGGCGACATGATCGGGCAGGCCGAGAACGGCTACTGGGAAATCCTCTGGGAAGAACGCCTCAAGGGGATGGATGCGGGCGCAGAGATGTGCACGCTCGATGCCACCACGATCATCGCGAGCTTCGGCGGCCGCGAACTGCTGATGCACACCTCGCCGGAGCGCTCGAAGCATCTCGCCGTGGAGATGAAGAAGCGCGGTATCAAGCCCGAGTGGGAAGTGTTCAGCCCGACGCACATCGTGCAGGACCTCGCCACACTGACGGCCGCCGGTTTCGACGACGAGCCGTTCTTCGTCAATCTCGTGCTCGGCGTGCATCGTGGCTTCCAGAACGCCATGCCGTATACGCCGCGTGTGTTGCAGTCGATGGTCGATCTGTTGCCCAAGGGCAGCATCTTCTGCGTGAGCGGCATCGGCCCGGCGCAATTGCCATCCGCCATGAACTCGCTGCTGCTCGGCGGGCACGTGCGCGTGGGACTCGAAGACAACCTGTACTACGAGCACGGCGTGCCGGCGACGAACCAGCAACTCACCGAGCGCGTAGTGCGTCTCGTGCGCGAAATGGGCTATGAGCCCGCCACGCCGAAGGAAGCGCGCGAAATCATGGGCTTGCCGCGCAACCACGACGTGCTGCCGGAGTTCGCCGTGCGTTGATCTGCAGGTGTGCGTCGCAAGCTGTCCGGCCCCAAGAACGAAAACATTCCAGGAGACATGTCACATGGCGGCAAACGGGTTCACACGCAGTTTTGCTTTCTCGCTCTCAGCGTTGTCGTTGTGCGTTGCGGCGTTTTGCGCCTCGACGCAGGCGAGCGCGCAACCGGCGCGCGTCACCGTCGGCGTCACGCTGTCGACCACCGGTCCGGGCGCTTCGCTCGGCATTCCGGAGAAGCAGGCGATCAGCATGCTGCCGCAGACGCTCGGCGGGCTGCCGGCACGCTACGTCGTGCTCGACGACGCCACCGATCCGACCACCGCGACGAAGAACGCCCGGCGTCTCGCCACGGAAGACAAGGTCGACGCGATCATCGGGTCATCCACCACACCGGCGTGTCTGGCTGTGGCGGCGGTAGCGGCCGACACGCGCACGCCGCAACTGGGGTTGTGTCCGTTCGTGCCGAGCGCGGCGCAGATGCGCTACGTCTTCTCGTTGCCGCAGTCGGTCGCGGTCATGGCCGACGCGGTGCTCGACGACATGAAGGCGCACAAGGTGAAGACGCTGGGCTTCATCGGCTTTAGCGACTCATACGGCGAAGCGTGGCTCAAGGACATTCAGGCGCGGGCAGGGGCACGTCAGATTCAGGTGGCGCCCGTCGAGCGCTATGCCCGTAACGACCAGTCGGTCACGGCGCAGGCGCTCAAGGTGATGTCGGCCAATGTCGATGCCGTGATCATCGCGGCGAGCGGCACACCGGGTGCGCTGCCGATGAGCACGTTGCGCGAGCGCGGCTACAAGGGACGCATCTACCAGACGCACGGCGTGGCCAACAACGACTTCCTGCGCGTGGCGGGCAAGAGTGCCGAAGGCGTGATTCTGCCGGTGGGCAACATTCTCGTGGCCGAGCAATTGCCGGCGAGCCATCCGGGCAAGGCCGTGGCCACGGACTTCGCCAAGCGCTACGAGGCGCAGTACGGCGCAGGCTCGCGCAACCTGTTCGCAGGGTATGCGTACGACGCCTATCTGGTGCTCGACCGTGCTGTCGCGGTCGCGGCGAAACAGGCGCAACCGGGCACGCAGGCGTTTCGCGACGCCCTGGTCGCCGCCATCGAACAGACGCGTGGTCTGGCTGCCACGCACGGCATGATCAACGTCAACGCACAGGACCATTCGGCTTACGGCGAAGACGGTCGCGTGCTCGTCACGGTCAAGGGCGGAAAGTGGACGATCGACTGAGCGTGGCGACGGCCGGCGCGCGCCGTCTTGCCCGACCGGATATCGAGCGTGAGCAGCGCGCGGACGGCAGTTTCGTCATCCGCTCGCGCACCCCGCTGGGAGAGTTCGCGCGCAGCCCGGCCGACTGGCTCGTGCAATGGGCGGCGCGCACGCCCGACGCCGTGTTCGTGGCCGAGCGTCGTCAGGCGGGCGAGGGCGCGACGTCCACGGATCTCTGGCGACGGGTGACGTACCGCGAAGCGTTGACGATGGCGCGTGGCATCGGGCAGGCCTTGCTTGACCTCGACGTGCCGCGCGACCGGCCGGTGGTCATTCTGTCGGACAACAGCGTAAATCATGCGCTGCTCGTGCTCGGCGCGATGATGGCGGGGCGTCAGACGGCCATCGTGTCGTCGGCTTACTCGCGTGTTGCGAAGGACATGAGCAAGCTGCATGGCATTCTCGCGCGGCTCGATCCGGCGCTGGTGTATGTGGAAGATGGCGATGCCTATTCGCGCGCGCTGGATGGCGCGCCGATCGCATGCCCCATCGTGGCGACGCGCAATGCGCGCCCCGGCTGGCTGACGTTCGACTCGCTGGCGAGTGCGTCGGCGTCGGCGGCGCTCGACACGGTCTTCGCACAGGTACGCCCCGAAGACACGGCCAAGCTGCTGCTGACTTCGGGATCGACCGGCAAGCCGAAGATCGTGGTGAACACGCATCGGATGCTGACTGCCAACCAGCAGATGATTGCGCAATGCTGGCATTTTCTCGATGAGGCCGCACCGATCGTCGTCGACTGGCTGCCCTGGAGCCACACCTTCGGCGCGAATCACAACTTTCACATGGCGTTGCGCAATGGCGGCGCCTTCTATGTGGACGATGGACGCCCCGTGCCGGAGCTGATCGGCCGTTCCGTCGAAGCGCTGCGCGACGTGTCGCCCACGCTGCACTTCAACGTACCGAAGGGCTTCGAAGCGCTGGCGCCGTATCTGGAGGACGACGAGGACTTCGCCGCGCGCTTCTTCGGTCGTTTGCAAGTGCTGTTCTACGCGGCGGCGAGTTTGCCGCCGGCGGTATGGCAGCGCTTCGAGCGGTTGGCGTCACGCCATTGCGACACGATGCCGTTCTTCACCTCGGCGTGGGGCGCGACGGAGACGTCGCCGCTCATCACGAGCGTGCATTTCCCGATCCCGGGCGCGGGCAACATCGGCCTGCCCACGCCGGGCAACGAACTCAAGTTCGTGCCCAACGGCGACAAGCTGGAGATGCGCGTGCGTGGGCCGTCGGTCTTTCGCAGCTACGCCGGAGACCCGGACGCCACGGCGGCTGCATTCGACGAGGAGGGCTTCTACCGTACCGGCGACGCGGGCCGTTTGTCCGACGTCGACGATCCGGGTGCGGGCGTGATCTTCGACGGCCGCGTGTCCGAAGACTTCAAGCTGACGAGCGGCACGTGGGTCTCCGTCGGCGCACTACGTTTGCGCGCGGTGACGGCGCTGGCGCCGTATGCATCGGATGTCGTGATCGCGGGCCATGACCGGGACGAGATCGGGCTGTTGATCTTTCCGAGTCCCGCCATGCGAGCGAGGGTGGCGGATGTGGTGTCACATCCCGACACGCGGCAAGAGACCCATGCGGGCAAGGCGATGGCAATGCACGACGACGTCCGCACGCACATCGCGCAGGCGCTTGCGCAACTCGCACAGGACGCGGGCAGTTCGCAGCGGGCCGCGCGGGCTGCCATCCTGGCATCGCCACCGTCGCTGGAACAAGGAGAGATCACGGACAAGGGGTACGTCAACCAGCGGGCCGTGCTGACACTGCGGGCCGACGACGTCGCGCGACTCTATTCGGATTGCGCGTCGGTCATCCGGCTGGCAGAGGCGGCATTGACTACGCGGTAATCGCAGCGTGACACCGCAGGGAAGTCAGAGAGATCGGGGGAAGTGAGAACGACCACGCGCCGGTGACGGGGCATGTCACCGGCGCGTGAGGTCGTCATGTCGTCGTCATGCAACTTTCGGCATGAGACGCAGACTCAGACGCCAATTCAGGCGAGCGCTTCGCCGTGGCTTTCCGGCAGGAAGAAGTAGACGATGATGGCCGCGAGCAGGAAGAACCCGGCGGTCGCACCCAGTGCGACGCTCACGTTCTCGCCGCGCGAGAGCAGACCGACGGCGGCCGGTGCGAGGGCGCTGGCGGCGCGTCCCGTGTTGTAGATGAAGCCCTGAGCAGTGGCGCGCACCTGCGTCGGGAACATCTCGGCGAACGTCGGGGCAAAGCCGCTATAGAAGCCCGTGCCGAAGAAAGCCACGACCGGACCGAACGCCAGCAACAGCATCGGCTCGCGGATCACGACATAGAGCGGCACCGTGATCGCCGAAACGATGAAGAACAGCAGGAACGACTTGCGGCATCCGATGCGATCGGCGATGTAACCGAAGCACACGAAGCCCGCTGCTGCGCCGACCTGCATGATGACGATCCACGTCGTCGAACGAATCAGATCGAAGCCCGGGCCACCTTGGTCGATCGGCGTCGACAGGTAGGCCGGAATCCACGTGAACAATCCCCAGTAACCGCACATCGCCGCCGCCGTGAAGGCGAGGCCGACGATCGTACGACGGGCATACGGGCCGAACAGCATGCCAAGCGTCTGACCGAGCGTCAGTCGCACGCGCTGCTCACGCCAGATCGCCGGTTCCTCCACGTGACGGCGCACCCAGAAGGCCAGCACCGTCGGCACCAGACCGAACGCGAACACCCAGCGCCAGCCGAAGTGCGGCAGGATCACGGCGGCCACGATGGCAGCCACCGCATAGCCCACGGCAAACGCGCTCTGCACCCATGCCATGACCTTGGCGCGATGCTCGGCAGGCCACGTCTCGGTAATCAGGGCGGCACCCGCCGACCACTCGCCGCCGATGCCGAGACCGAGCAGGAAGCGGAAGATGAGAAGCGACGTCACTGAATCGGAGAAGCCGCACAGCGCAGTGCCGATGGAGTAGCAAAGGATTGAGAGAATCATCGACTTGGTGCGGCCGATGCGGTCGGCGAGAAAGCCGAAGAACAGGCCGCCGAAGGCCGTCGCCAGCAACGTGAGCGATGCGATGATGCCCGCCACGCCCTTGTCGAAATGCAGATCGACGCTGATGTAGCGAATCACCATCGCGAACAGCATCAGATCCATGATGTCGAGCATCCAGCCGATGTAGGCCGAACCAAACGCGCGCCATTGTGCGGCGCTCGCACCGCGATACCACGGCCGGCGTGCCGCGCCCGCCGAATTCAGGGCGGTCGAGCCAGTGTCCATTCTTGTCTCCTTCATGGAACCCATCCTAGTGTCATACCTCACGTATCGACTATCGATACGTATGGGAATGATTTCGTTTGAATGGTAACAGGTCATTCGGAAATCTGTTCTCGTGGTAAACCATAAATGGTGCTTTGCGTATCGATAGTCGATACTCAATGCCAAGGTTGTCTCGATGGTCGGGGCAACAGGTTGGTCACAGGAGATCGAGAAGTGAAGCCGTTTCAATTGCGTTTGTTTGAAGATGTCATCGCGCCGAACCATCCGCCCGTGTATCTGCCGGCCGCGCGCCGGGCGATTTACGTCGTGCAGGGCGACGTGGCTATCGAATTCGATACAGGCGCCCAGCACCATCCGGCGCAAAGTGCCTGGCTGGGCGAAGACAGTGTGGCGCTGATCGCGGGCAGCGAAGGGGCGACGTTGTGGCGTTGGGAGTTGATGACGGGCAACGAGCCGTCGCCGGGTGAGATTGCTTCTGCACCGGGGGCATCGTCGACGCTCAAGCTTGCCGCGCCGATCGAGCTGGACCCTCGCCAACAGTGGCTCATGCGTTGCGACAAGGTACAATTCCCCCCCGGCGGCGTGGCGCATACGCACGTGCATCAAGGCCCCGGCGTGCGTTGCACGCTGGAGGGCGAGATCACGATCGAGACGCTCGGCGCATCGCACACCCACGGGCCGGGACAGGCCTGGCTCGAACTCGGCCACGCGCCGGTGCTCGCACCGACGACCGAGGCGCGCGATACCACGTTCATCCGCTGCTTCGTTCTGCCGCGGGCGTGTCGCAATCGCAGCTCGATTCGTTACGTGCGCCCCGAGGACGCGAACAAGAACAAGCCGCAGCGCTATCACGTGTTCGGCGAGCGTTTCATCTCGCTCGACGCGCAATAGCCGCTTAGTCGACGTGCGGCGACAGTGACAAAGGACAATCAGTGAAACGATCGAAGGACAGCCTGAACGACGTGATCCGGAGCGCTCGCAGCCCTCGCACCGTACGTGCCGCCACCGCGCCGGGCGCGGGGGAGCGCGGCATGGGCGACGCGGCGGGCGACGCGGGAGAGCGGGGCGCAGACGAACTCAACACGTCGTCGACTTCGGTCATTTCGTTGCGCATTCTGGAGTTGCTGGCCGAGCGCAATGCCGAGTGCGGCGTCACGCATCTGGCAGAAGCGCTCGGCGTACCCAAGGCGCGGGTGCATCGCCATCTCACGGCGCTGCGTCAGGAAGGGTATGTCGTGCAGAACCCGCGCACGAGCCGCTACCGCATCGGCTGGCGTCTGTTCCTGCTGGGCCAGAAGCTGGTCAAGCAGTTCGATGTCGTGGGACTGGCGCGTCCCGTCATGGAAGAATTGCGCGATGCCGTGGGGCAGACCATCGTCATCAGTTCGTTCACGGAAACCGATGTGGTCGTGCTCGATGTGATGCGCGGCCGCAGTCCGCTGGAGATATTGCTGCACCCGGGCACGCAGTTCAAGTTGCATAGCGTAGCGCAGGGCAAGATTGCGCTGGCGTTTGGCGCGCAGGAACGGCGCGACGCAGTGCTCGCCGCGCCGCTCGATGCCTGCACGCCGCATACCATTACCGACGCGATGCGGTTGTCGCACGAGTTGGCGCTCGTGCGCGAACGGGGCTGGGCCGATGCGCCCGAAGAGGTGTTTCTGGGCGTGAACGCGTTGGCCGCACCGATCGTGCAGGACGACGGTTCGCTGTTCGGCACGCTCGCCATCGTCGGCTCGATCCACTATCTGCCCGCGCACCCGAATCCGCAGACGGTCGCAGCGCTCACCGATGCGGCGCGGCGCATCTCGCGTCTGCTCGGCGGGGCGCGCGGCGACTGATTACATCCCGGATTACATTCGCAGCACGGCGGCCGCGGCAATCGTCAGTGTCAGCAACATCATGTGCGTGAGTTGAAGACCTTCCTGACGGATCCAGTAGCCGAACCACAGGCCGCCGATCATCATCATCAGCCACGCGGCGCTCAGCGCACTGAGACCAAGCGTCGCCCATGCGATGGCCGCCGCTGTTGCGCCGTGGCCGATGGCTCCCGCCAACTGCATGCCACCCCATCCGAGGCAGACGGTGGCCGCGATCTGAAGCGCAATTACGGTCGATAACGCCAGCACGGACCATCCCTTCGCATGCAACGCGCGACGCAACAGCGGGAGGTCGATGGCCGGTGCTGCACGTAACGGCGCCATGCTCAACGTGGCGCCGATAGCCCCCGCCGACGCGCCGAACGCCACCACATTGTTCAGCGCAGCGATGGCGGACCATAACGTCAGTCCGGCCACCAGCACCAGTTTGAAAATTACGAAAGCATCGAACGTCTCGACAACACCGGACATCGGCAGGGGCTCCTGTGGTTTCGGGATGCCCGTCTTCGCGAGGACGAGCATTGGGAAGTACGCCAAAGGATAGGAGCGCATGATGATTTATGCAAGTTAACACTTGTATAAATCAGGGGCATGCGAAGCCCTTGGCCGACGGCTTGCCCGGCAGGCATCCCAGCCCTTCGAGCGTGGCGTGGACGGCGACGTCGAGCGGCGTGTGCGGTTCTTCCCCGAGCACATCGACGAGCCGGGTATTGTCCATGCGCACCGGTTGCTTCCACAGGTAACGCATCTCGCGCATTTCGCGCAGCGTCGTGACGAAGGGCGACAGCAACGTCATCAGCCACCACGGAAAGTGCCGGGTCGTGACCTCGATACCGTGGCGCGCCATGACTCGGGTGATGGCGGCGGTCATCTCGGTGCCGTCCGCGTCCCAATGACCCGCCATATGGAAGTTGGCGAAATCGGCGAGGGTGGCACGTCGTTCGATCAGCATGACCATGGCGCGCGCGACGTCCGGCAGATAAGACCATTCATGACCGATGCCGGGGGCATTGGGGACTTGCACGATACGCGCCGGTTGCCCCGGCTTCACGAGTCCTTGCGCGAACCAGCTATTGCGCGTGCGTGGGCCGAAGTAGTCGCCGGCACGCACGATGATCGTCTGCACGCCGTTGTGGCTGGCGTCGCGCAGACGGGCTTCCATCGTCGCGCGAATCCTGCCCTTGCGGGTGAGGGGGCGTTGCGGCGCATCTTCGCGCAGCCTCGGAAATGTCTCCGGACCATAGTTGTAGACGGTGCCCGGCAGGACGATGGTCGCACCATACCGCGTGGCGGCGGCGATGGTGTTGTCGAGCATAGGCAACACCTGCGTGTTCCAGTTGCGATATCCCGGCGGATTGACGGCGTGCACGATCACGTCGCAATCGCGCGCGGCGGCGAGCACATCGTCCGCTTGCATGGCGTCGCCGTCGATCCATTCGATGCCGATGTCGGGCGCCTGGGTCGCTGACGCGGCAGCGGCCGAGTGCGGCGCACCGCCGCGACGCAGCGCACGCACCTGCCACCCGGCCGTGAGCAGTTGCAGCGTGACTTCGCCGCCAATGCCACCCGTCGCGCCGAGGACCAGCGCACGGGACACTTTTCGTTGAGTCGATTGGATCATGAGGAGGCACCTCGTTGGTTGTCGGATGATGCCATTCTCCGCGCGAGCGAGTTGGAATAAAATTGCTGAAAATCATCTATCGGCTATACATTTTTGTATGGTAAAGAACATGACCTCAGAACTGAGTTGGGACCTTTACCGGACGTTTCTCGCCGTGTTGACGGAAGGCTCGCTGTCGGGTGGCGCGCGTGCGCTGGGTATTACGCAGCCGACCGCGGGCCGTCATATTGCGGCGCTTGAGGCGGCGCTCGGGCAAACGCTGTTCACCCGCTCGCAGACAGGTCTGTTGCCCACGGATGCCGCACAGTCGCTGCGCGCGCACGCACAGGCCATGCAGCACACGGCGCTGGCGTTCGAGCGCGCGGCCGCCAGTCATGGAGACGGTGCACGCGGTGTCGTACGGATTTCGGCAAGCGAAGTGGTCGGGGTGGAGGTGCTGCCGCCGATCCTGACGGCGCTGCGCCGCGCGCATCCGGACCTCATCATCGAACTCGTGCCGACGAACCGCATTCAGGATCTGCTGCATCGCGAAGTGGATATCGCGGTGCGCATGGCGCCTCCGCAGCAAGACGCCTTGATCGCGCGGCGGGTGGGGATCATCGACGTCGGACTGCATGCCCGCGACGATTACCTCGCACGCCATGGCGTGCCGGCGTCGCTGGCCGATCTCGCACACCATACGGTGATCGGCTTCGACCAGATGACACCTTTCCTGCGCGAAGCCACGCGCGGTGTGCCCGTGTGGTCGCGCGACAACTTCGCGTTCCGCACCGACAGCGATCTGTCGCAACTGGCGATGATTCGCGCGGGCTATGGCATCGGGGGATGTCAGGTGCCGCTCGCCAGACGCGATGCGCGTCTCGTACGGATCTTGCCCAGCGCGTTCCGCTTCCGCCTGCACACCTGGGTGACGATGCACGAAGACCTGCGTTCAAGCCCCCGATGCAAGGTCACCTTCGATGCACTCGTGGCCGGATTAACCACCTACATGGCCGGATAAGGCGGCTGCGCGGCAAATACCGAATGTCAGTGAAGAAATGTGTGATATACAATATATCAATAATATCAACGATCACGAGACAATCACCGCGCCATGTTCGACCCTTCATTGTTCGGACGCATGTCACCGGACGTCATCACGTCCGCATCAATGCCTCTGGCGACGCCTGAGTCTGCGTCGGCCGCCGCTTCCGTTTTTGATCCCGCTTCCGCTTCCGTCTCCATTTCTGCTTCTGAACCGTTCGCGCCCGGGCGCCATCCGCTCGGTCTAAGCGAGACACGCGACGCCGTGCTGTATGTGCCTGACGAGTTGCCGACCGACAAGCCGGTGCCGCTGTTCGTGATGTTTCACGGCGCGGGCGGCTTCCCCGAGAAGGTGTTGCCGTTCATCGAAGCACATGCCGATCGCCACAAGTTTCTCGTGCTCGCCCCGCACTCGACCTTCCCGACGTGGGACATCGTCATTGGCGGTAACGGGCCCGATCTGGAGCGGTTGCAGGCGGCATTGCGCCGGGTCGCGGCGCGCTATGCCATCGACACACAGCATGTGGCGTTCGCCGGCTTTTCCGACGGCGCGAGCTATGCGTTGTCCATCGGGGTGACGAATGGCGATATCGCGAGCCACGTCATCGCGTTTTCCGGCGGCTTCATGTCGATCTTCGTTCAGGAAGGGCTGCCGAAGGTGTTCATCGCGCATGGCCTGATCGACGAGCAACTGCCGATCGCCACCAGCGGACGACAAAACGCAAACAAGCTCAAAGCGGCGGGCTACGATGTGCAATACGTCGAATTCGACGGGCTGCACATCATCGAACCGGGGGTGGTGGCAAAGGCCATCGACTTCTTCCTCGCCTGAACGCGCGCATCGGTCTGCACGCGCTGCCCGCGTCGACACGACGCAGCGCCCGGGCCGAATGTTGCGAATGTCACGAACGTCTTCAAGACCTCATCCGCCTGACACGCCATACGGGGAGTGCCGTCCATGGATTTCGAAATTCCCGAATCACTGATTCACCCGCTGATGCAACTGATCGGCACCGACTCGCCGCTGGGCAAGCAATTGACGGCCTACGGCGTGTGTCGCGGCAATATGCTCGTCTCCAGCGAATGGTTCGACGCCAAATCGCTCAATACGCTCTACGTGCTGAGCAAGTCGCAGAACGAGCGGGCGCTGATGTTCCAGATGCTCGCGCTGGACAACGTCTACAACGCGCCGCAGGCCCGCGTCATTCCGAGTCTGGACAAGCTGGTGCCGGGGCTGGTCGCCTACCTTGCGCGCGACGTCATCGACGGCTGGCTCTATCAGCGTCATCGCGACGGCGCGCTGCTGCCGTGGCTCGTGCGTCGACTGCGCTATGTGGAGCCAGATCAGGGGTCCCCGTATGTCGTCGTGGACATGCTGGCCAACACGATGCAATCGGCCAACCTGAGCCCGACGGAACATCGTCCGCGCCGCTCCGGCATGACCACGTCGCTGGTCTTCACGCGCGACGACATTGCGAATCGCACGATTCCCGAACTGCTCGCGGAGTTCGGCTTCTACAAGGAATGCGCCGAGTTCAAGGCCGAATACGAACAGCACGCCCAGCGCTTCCTGCGCGTGCAGCGTGCGTTCGGCGCGCAGTTCGTGCTGAGCCGCGCCGCGTTCTCCGTCGATCCGAAGGGCGGCACGGAACTGATTCGCGTGGGCGACGGCGTGACAGCGAAGTGCGTGAACGACGAAGAGCGTCTGGAGCGCAACTTCGAGATGGCGTGCGACGCCGACTTCTGGCGCAATGCCGAGATCGCGCAGGCGTTCGAGACGATTCCGCTGCATTGCTACGTGCACGTGTTCCATCTGGACTGGCATCGCAATCTCTGGGTGCACGTGCAGAACATGACCGAGTACCAGTACCAGCCGAGCCTGCGCGACAAACTGGTGTTGCCGGCACATCATCACGATCTGATCGACATTCTGACGTCGAACATGGACGCGATGATGCCGGACTTCGTCCCCGGCAAATCGGGCGGCGCCACGATCCTGTGTCAGGGCGCACCGGGCCTGGGCAAGACGCTCACGGCGGAGATCTACTCGGAAGTCGTCGGCAAGCCGTTGTATCGCGTGCACTCCGGACAACTGGGTACGACGGCGGCGTCGGTCGGCGCCACACTCATGAGCATTCTGCGCCGCGCCATGCGCTGGAACGCGATCCTGTTGCTCGACGAGGCAGACGTGTACATCCGGCGGCGCGACAACGATCTGGAGCACAACGCCATCGTGGCGGAATTCCTGCGCTCGCTGGAATACTTCCACGGCCTGCTGTTCATGACAACGAACCGCATCGGCGACGTGGACGACGCGATTCTCTCGCGTTGCATCGCAACCATTCACTACGAGACGCCGTGCGCGACTGACGCGCGCAGACTGTGGCGCATGCAGGCGGAGCAGGTCGGGGCGTATCTCGACGACGGCCTGATCGAAACGCTCGCGGCCCGCTATCCGAAGGCGAGCGGACGCGACATCAAGGAACTGATGAAGCTCGCCAGCCGTTACTGCAAGGTCAAGAACATGCCTTATACGGAAGACGTCTTCCGCCTGTGCGGTCTGTTTCGCGGCTACGACGCATGAGCGGAACACGTGAGCTTTCCTCGTCCGGCGTGCATCCATTTTCCGAATAGCAGGCAACCAAACATTTAATTTCCCAATTCGAAACGTCCCACCCATACTCCAGAGCACCAACACGCATTCAGCGGGGACGGTACGAAGACCGCACGGCAGGCAACCGATAAGCGGTCAGGCTGTCCTTGCTTCATCAAGGAGACAATGCGGATGCAATGGGACGTTTCGAACGAGGTCCTGGGCGCGATGCCCTCGACCGGGCAGGCACACGCACATGCGCCGTCGGCACATGGCCTCAGTCCACGGCTACATAACGCCGACCTGGCCCCCACGAAGTCGGAGGGACGACGCTGGGGCCGCTACAGCATCTTCGCGCTGTGGACCAACGATGTGCACAACATCGCCAACTATTCCTTCGCCATCGGCCTCTTCGCGCTGGGCCTCACGGGCTGGCAGATGCTGGCGTCGCTCGCCATCGGTGCGGCGCTCGTCTACGTCTTCATGAACCTCACGGGGTACATGGGCCACAAGACCGGCGTGCCGTTTCCCGTGATCAGCCGCATGAGCTTCGGCGTGTACGGCGCGCAGATTCCCGCCATCATTCGCGCGGTGATCGCCATCGCATGGTTCGGCATTCAGACGTATCTCGCCTCGGTCGTGCTGCGGGTGCTGCTCGTGGCTGTCTGGCCCGGGCTGGCGGCCTACGATCACAACGCCGTGCTGGGGCTCTCGACGCTCGGCTGGGTCAGTTTCATTGCCATCTGGCTCGTGCAGCTCGCGATTCTGGCGTACGGCATGGAGATGGTGCGCAAGTACGAAGCGTTCGCCGGACCGATCATCCTGATCACCGTGACGAGCCTTGCCGTGTGGATGTACCACCGCGCGGGCGGTCACATCGCCATGTCGGTCGGTGAGCCGCTGACCGGCCTTGCCATGTGGACGAAAGTCTTCGCCGGTGGCGCGCTGTGGCTCGCGATCTACGGCACGCTGGTGCTCAATTTCTGCGACTTCACGCGGGCGTCACCGAGCCGCAAGGTGATTCGCACGGGGAATTTCTGGGGATTGCCCGTCAACATTCTGATCTTCGCCGTCATCAGCTTCGTGCTTGCCGGTGCGCAGTTCAGCCTGAACGGCCAGATCATCCACAGCCCGACCGAAATCATCGCGACGATTCCCGACAAGACGTTCCTCGTGCTCGGGTGCCTCGCGTTCCTCGTCGTGACGGTCGCCGTCAACATCATGGCGAACTTCGTCGCCCCGGCATTCGTGCTCACGAGCCTCGCGCCGCATCGTCTGACGTTCCGCCGCGCGGGGCTCATCAGTGCCACGATTGCCGTCGTGATCCTGCCGTGGAACCTGTACAACAGCCCGATCGTGATCGTGTATTTCCTCTCGGGGCTGGGGGCGTTGCTCGGGCCGCTGTACGGCATCATCACCGTCGACTACTGGTTGCTGCGCAAGACATGCGTGCACGTGCCGCATCTGTACAGCGAGATGCGCGGCAGCACCTATCACTACACCCGTGGCGTGAATCCGAAGGCCCTGATCGCGCTGGTGCCCTCGGCACTCGTGGCCGTGACGGCAGCGCTGGTCCCCGCGTTCAGCGCGCTCACACCGTTCTCGTGGCTGCTGGGCGCGGGCATTGCCGGTGGCGTCTATTACGCGATTTCGGACCGTCGGCAGCCGTTCGAGGATTGCTCGGGCGAGCACTTCGCCGTCGATAGCGCCGCGCACTGATCCCCCGCTGGCTGCCTTGCCGTCGAGCATCGAACCTCGTTCGGGGCGGGGGTAGGGTAACCGGCTTGCATGACCACTGTCTCCACCCCCATCAGGAGTGTTTATGAAGATCCTCGTCGTGAACGTCAATACGACGGCCGCGATAACCGACGCCATTGCGCACCATGCACGTGCGAGCGCGTCGCCGGGTACCGAAATCGTCGGCCTCACGCCGCACTTTGGCGCTGAATCCGTCGAAGGCAACTTCGAGAGCTATCTCGCCGCGATTGCGGTCATGCAGCGGGTGATGAGCTACGACGAGCCTTACGACGCCGTCATCCAGGCGGGTTACGGCGAGCATGGGCGTGAAGGGTTGCAGGAGCTGCTGAATGTGCCGGTCGTCGACATCACCGAAGCCGCCGCAAGCGTCGCGATGCTGCTCGGTCACCGGTATTCGGTCGTCACCACGCTCGATCGCACGGTGCCGTTGATCGAGGACCGTCTGAAGCTTGCCGGTCTCGATGCACGCTGTGCCTCCGTGCGCGCAAGCGGCATGCCGGTGCTCGAACTGGAGCGCGACCCGGTGCGCGCCATCGACGCCGTGGTGGCGCAAGCCGAACGTGCCGTGCGTGACGATCACGCCGAAGTCATTTGCCTGGGCTGCGGCGGCATGGTCGGGCTCGATGCGAAGATTCGCGAGCGCACGGGCGTGCCCGTCGTCGATGGTGTATCCGCTGCCGTCGCGCTGGCCGAGTCGCTGGTGCGTCTGGGCCTGAGCACGTCGAAGGTGCGCACCTATGCAACGCCGCGCCGCAAGCAGATCGTCGGCTGGCCGCACGCCTTGCTCGGTGAAGCGGGCTGAACGATAGCGTCGCTCACGCGGCCCGGGCGCTGCCGCGTCTGCCGGGGCTGTCGGGTGTGTCGTGCGCTCATCAGATAAATTCATGAAACGACGCAGCATTCCGATATGCGGGAAAACTAGAGGCGCGCGCGAACGCCGGTCTGGCTATATTGGTTCCGGACCGGCGCCGATGTCACCGCGTACCTCCGGCAGGGCCAACGCCTTGTTCGCGAGCCTCTGACTGTGTTGCGCCGCGCCATTTCATCGGTACGGCAAGGAGACGCAGTGGAGACGCATGGCGAACTGCACCGGGCGATTCTGAACAACATCCCGGATCAGGCGTGGCTCAAGGACACCGAGTCGCGTTACATCCTCGTCAACGAGGCCTTCATGGCCGCGTGCGGCCGCAGCGAAGCCGACATCATCGGCAGTACCCCCGATAAGGTCTGGTCGTCCGACTGGGGACGCGTGTACCTCGCCACGGACAAAGCGGTTGTCGCGAGCGGCATGCGGCGTCGCTACGAGGAAAGCCGTCCCGGTGCGGACGGCGCGCCACGTTGGTTCGACACCGTCAAGATGCCCGTGCGGGACGAAGTCGGTCGCATCGTCGGCACGGTCGGCATCTCCCGGGATATCACCGACCGCAAACGCTCCGAGATGGCATTGCTCGACTCTCGCGCGCAATTGCGCCAACTCTCCGCTTATCTGCAAACCGTGCGCGAAGCGGAGCGCACGCGACTATCCCGCGAGCTTCACGATGAACTCGGTCAATGGCTGGGCGGCCTTCGCCTCGGCCTGAACTATCTGGAGACGCAGCCCGACATGCCCGCTGCGGATCAGTCGGCCCACATCCAGATGCTCAAGGAACTGGTCGACGAAACCATCGATGCCGTGCATCGGATCGCCGCCGATCTGCGTCCCGCAGTGCTCGACGAACTCGGACTGCACGCTGCGCTGGAGTGGCTCACCGAGTCGTTCACACAGCGTCATGGGCTACCGTGCGAACTGGTCATGCCCGAAGCCGTTACGGCATGCCTCGACAGCGAATGCATCACGGCGATCTTCCGCATCGTGCAGGAATCACTCACGAATGCGAGCCGTCACGGCCAGCCGACGCACGTGCGCGTGGCGCTCGATCTGCGTGAGGGTCATTGCCACGTGAGCATTGCCGACGATGGCCGGGGCATGGACACCGCTCGTGCCGGACATGGTCAGCGTCTGGGGCTGATGGGCATGCGCGAGCGCGCATTGATGCTGGGCGGCGCGTTCGAAATCGATAGCGCACCGGGGCAGGGCACGCGCATTCTGGTCCGAATTCCGGCGCGAGCGGGCGCAGGCGGGCTGACGGGTGTTGACATCACGCATGAGCGCGATTCATTACACGACGCAGCGCCTGCGGGCGCAGCCAAAGCGGGGTCGTCGTCATGCGCGTGATGATTGCCGACGACCACGCCATCATTCGCGATGGCCTGAAAAAGATCATTGCGACGGCGCCCGACATGGCCGTCGTGTCCGAGGCGGTGGACGGTGACGACGTCCTCAAGCGCCTGCGCCTCACCACCGTCGACGTGCTGCTGCTCGACATGTCGATGCCGGGCAAGAGCGGCATCGCCCTGATCGCGCAAATCAAGGCGACCTATCCCGCGCTGCCGGTGCTGGTGCTGAGCATGTATCGGGAATCGCAATACGCCGTGCAGGCGATTCGCGCGGGCGCTGCCGGATACCTGACGAAGAACGCCGAATCGGAACAACTGATGAGCGCGATCCGTCGTGTGGCGCGCGGGGGCACAGTCGTCTCGCCGCTGGTGGCGGAAAAACTCGTGCGTCAGCTTCAACAACCTGCGCAGGCGCTACCGCATACGCGTCTCACCGCGCGCGAGTTTCAGATTTTCCAGATGCTCGTCGAAGGCAACGGCATCAACGACATCGCGCGTTGTCTGTCGCTGTCGGCCAAGACCGTCAGCACCCACAAGGCCAACATTCTGACCAAGATGGACATTCCATCCACGGCAGGCCTTGTCCACTACGCCATCGAACATGGCCTGATCGTCGCGGGCACCGACGCCTGACATCGAACTGACGTCGACGTTCTGCTCCAGCATGCCCGCTCGCGCCGGACTCCCGTCCGGCGTTGCGATTTCCCGCGCGATTTTTCTTCCCAGTTGGGTCTCGCCGGCCCGTCGATTTGCTGCTCGTTTGGATTGCTGCACCGCGTCTAGGGAAATTCCTAGACGAAAACCAGCAAATTCCGATGCCCCGCACTCGGGCGCGCCCCTACGATGAGTTTAGACCTTTGCCACCCGGCCGGCAGCGTTCCCAGATGTTCTGCCAGCACTTCAACCACTCAAACAATTCGTGACGTAAGGAGACCGCACCATGCATGTGGACCTGCTGATCAGCAACGTGTGCGTGCGCGATGACGCGCCGCTCGTGGACATCGCCATCAAGGGCGGGCGTATCGCCGCGATCGAGCCGGGGATCGACGCCAGCGCCGACGAGCAGATCGACGCTCAGGGGCGCGCCGCGATTCCCGGCCTCGTCGAGGCGCATCTGCATCTGGACAAGGCGCTGCTGCATCGCCGGCTGCCGGCGCGCTTCGGCACGCTCGATGAGGCGATTCGCGTCACCGGCATTCTCAAGAGCAAGCAAGAACGCGAAGACGTGCTGGATCGCTCGCGTCAGGTACTCGACATGGCGGTCAAGAACGGTACCGTCGCCGTGCGTGCGCACCCCGACGTCGATCTGATTCAGGGGCTGATCGGCGTGGAAACGCTGCTCACGCTCAAGGACGAGTACGACAGCCTGCTCGACCTGCAAATCGTGGCGTTCCCGCAGGAGGGCATTCTCAAGTCCAAAGGCACGTACGAGCTGATGATCGATGCGCTGCGCATGGGCGCGGACGTCGTCGGTGGATGCCCGTACAACGAGTTGAACTGGGACGATACGAAGCGGCACATCGACATCGTGTTCGAGCTGGCGCAACGTTTCGGTGCGCCCATCGACATGCATGCCGATTTCGCGGACGACACCAGCGATCAGCGCTTCGCCGCGATCTCCTACATTGCGCAAAAGACCATCGAGACGGGCTATCAGGGACGTGTCTCGCTGGGGCACGTCACCAGTCTGGGGGCGCTCGATTCCGACGAGCTTACCCCGGTCATCGAACAGATCCGGCTGGCGGGCATCAGCATCGTCACGCTACCGGCCACGGACCTCTATCTGGGCGGCCGCAAGGACACGCAGAACCCGAGGCGTGGCCTTACGCCGGTCAAGGCGCTGCACAGCGCGGGCGTGAACGTGGCGTACTCGTCGAACAACGTGCGTAACGCCTTCACGCCGTTCGGCAAGGCCGACATGTTGCAGATCGGCAATCTGCTCGCGCACGTGGCGCAGTTCGGGGTGCCCGAGCATCAGCAGGCAATTCTCGATATGGGCACGCACAACGCCGCGCGCGCCATCGGGCTGTCGCACGACTACGGCATTGCGGTGGGCAAGCAGGCCGATCTGATCATTCTCGATACGTTCCGGGTGGCCGATGCGCTGCTCGATATCCCGCCACGCCTGTGGGTCATCAAACGCGGCCGCATCACGGTCGTGACGCAGCATCACTGCGAAATTCACCGGCATTCATGTTGTTGTGCGCAATGAAGTTCTCATAAAACTCAAGGAGACAATCATGAAGAAGCTGCCTGCGGAAGTCGTTGCCTCGTTACTAGCCGTCACCACCATTCCGATTGCGATGTTGCCGTTACATCTCCCACCATGGGCCATCTTCATCGGTTGGGCCGCCACCTTCGCCATGGGCGGGCCAACGTTCGTCAATCTCAAACGCATCTGGGCCACGCTGCCCGTCGGGTCATTCTTTGCTTTCCTCATCGTGCTGGGATTCAAGCAGGCGGCAACGCAATTCAGCGGCAACACGCTGGTGCTCGCCGAGATGGTGATTCTCTTTGCGGGCAACGGTTCGATGATGGCGCTCGCACGTTTCTTCCCGGGACTGAACTTCATTCCCGGCATGTTCTTCGGTTTTGCGACGTACTTCGCCACGCTGTTCGGCGGCTTTGGCCCGGTCGCGCAAGACCCGCTCGCCGCACTCGCGGCCGCCGTGGCGATGAATGCGCTCGGCCCGGTGTACGCGTGGGTGAAGGAGCGCTATTCCGCCCCGGAAGTCACGCATCAACGCAACTGGAAGGGCTGGAAGGCAGAAGTCTGATCTGACGATTCGATGGTGTTCGGACGAAGCGACGCCAGTGTCGGGCGCGCTTCGTCCTCTAACGACAATCCCGAGGGGAGACGGCATGACGTTCGCACAAAAAACCGCCGATGGGCTGACCACGACACCTCCGGCACATCCGCAAAATGCCTTAACGCAGGCCGACGCGGCCAGCAGTACCACGCGTCGGGACTTTCTGATGAGTACGGCCGCCCTGGCGGGCAGTGCCGTGTTGCCCATGTCGACGGCGTCCGCAGCATCGGCAGCAGCGGCTGTCGCAACGGCACCTGCGGCACTCTCCAAGACCGAGACAGACGCCGGTCCTCGCCTCGCACAGTCGACGCGCGGCATGGTCACGAGCCCGCACGAGCTCGCAAGCGAAGCAGGGCTGGAAGTGCTGCGCGCGGGCGGCAACGCCATCGAGGCCGCGATCGCCATCGGCGCGGTATTGAGCGTGACGTATCCGCACTTCACCGGTCTGGGCGGCGACGCCTTCATGGTCATCAGCGATCGCGACGGCAACGTGCGCACGCTCTCCGGCATCGGACAGGCCGCCGCGCACACGCCGTCATACGGCAGCGCGATTCCCGTGCGCGGCCCCGGAGCGACGCTGACCACAGCGGCGACGGTCGCCATCTGGGACAAGGCGTTCGAATTCAGCCGCACGCAGTGGAATGGCCAGCAAGCCTGGTCGTCACTGTTTTCGCGCGCGACCGAATATGCGGCAAACGGCTTCCCGGTCACGCCGTCGCAGCACTTCTGGCAGACGTTCCGCGCGGGAGATCTGCCGAACTGGGAAGGCTTCTCGTCCGTCTTCATGCCCGGCGGACGCATTCCGCAGGTCGGTGAGCGGTTCCATCAGCCCGCACTGGCGAGAAGCCTCGATAGCATTGCGACGCACGGGGGGCGCGAGTTCTACGAGGGCGATCTCGCGGGGCGCATCGCCGCCGGGCTGAAGCAGGCCGGTTCCCCCTTGCGCGCCAGCGATCTGTCGCGAGCGCAGGCGCGCGAAGAAGTCCCCCTGCGCGTGGCGTATCGGGACGGCGAACTGCTCGGGCTGCGGCCGCCCACGCAAGGCGTGACGACGCTCGAGATCATGGGCATTCTCAATCGCTTCGATCTCAAGTCGATGCCGGAGGGCAGTGCCGACTACTATCACGTGCTCGTCGAAGCGGTGAAGCTCGCGTTCCTCGACCGCAACCGTTACGTGGCCGACCCGGACTTCGTCGATGTGCCCGTGGATCGTCTGCTCTCCAGTGCGAATCTGGACGCGCACGCCCGTAGCATCCGCATGGATCGCGCGATGCCTTGGCCGCACGTCTTCAAGACGGGCGACACCGTCTATATCGGCGCGGCTGACAGTCAGGGGAACTGCGTGAGCATGCTGCAAACGGTCTATTTCGACTGGGGCAGCGGCGTGGTGCTCGGCGATACCGGTGTGCTGTGGCATAACCGGGGCGCCTCGTTCAGCCTGGACCCCACGAGTCCGAACGTGCTCGCGGGCGGCAAGCGCCCGTTCCATACGCTCAATCCGGGCATGTATCTGAAGCAGGGGCGGCCGCAGTTGCTTTACGGTACTCAGGGCGCCGACGGGCAGCCGCAGACGCTCGCGGCCGTACTCACGCGTCTGATCGACTACGAGATGGATCCGCTCACGGCGCTCAGGCGTCCGCGCTTCCTGCTCGGCAAGACGTTCTCCGACACACGCGACAGTCTCAAGCTCGAACAGGACGCCGGGGCAGGTGTCTTTACGGCGCTTGCGGCTCGTGGACATGAGATGAGCCCGCTGCCGCCGCAAAGTCAGCTAGCGGGGCATCCGGGCGCGATTCGCATCGGTGCGCAGGGGCAGATGAGCGGTGCGCACGATCCGCGCAGCGATGGCAGGGCGCTCGGCGTGTAACGCGATCGCGGTCAATGCCCGACTACGCCGAAAACCCCAGTTGTCGGGCATTCGTTGCGCGTGATACAAGTTCAGCCATCCATCGACAAAGCAAATGCGAGACATGGCTGGCAGTGCAAAATCGAATCGACCGCTGTTTGATCTGGATCTGCTGCGCTCGATCATCATGGTGGCCGATTGCGGCAGCTTCACCACGGCGGCGGCGCGTCTGCATTCGACGCAGTCCACGGTCAGTCAGAAGGTCCGGCGTCTCGAAGACATGGTCGGGCACAAGCTGCTCGACCGTGGCAATCGCGAGGTCCACGCAACGGATGCGGGCGAGTTGCTGCTCGGCTATGCGCGTCAGATGCTCGCCCTCAACGACCAGATGTTCGAAGCGCTCTCGGGCGCGGTCGTGGCCGTCACGGTGCGTCTTGGGGTGCCGGAGGACTTCGCCACAGGGGCGACCACGCAGGTGCTCGCGCGATTCAATCGTCAGTATCCGCAGGTGAAGCTCGAAGTGACGAGCGGGCTGAGTCGCGATCTGCTCGGCAGCTACGATCACGGCGAGCTCGATCTCGTGCTGGTCAAGCAGCGACGCAACAGCCGCGAATCGGTGGCGAGCCGTCCGGAGAAGCTGGCGTGGATCGACAGCGCGAAGCATCCGTCGTTCGGACTCGACCCCGTGCCGCTGGTGACCTTTCCGACACGCGGCCTGTACCGGGACGACATGATCAACGCGCTGGAGGCCATGGGACGCAACTGGCGCATCAGCTTCACCAGCTCCAGTCTGAGCGGCATTCAGGGCGCTGTCGCCGACGGCATGGGAATCAGTCTGGTGCCGCCGCGCGCGGTCTTGCCGGGGCATGTGGTACTCGGCCGGGCGCAGGGCCTGCCGGTGATCGATACGTTCGAGCTGGCGATCTTCCACCGTCCGACGGCCGATCCGATGGTCGGCGCGCTCGCCAAGGTGCTCGTGGGGATGCTCGAAACGAAACCGCGCGCGTCGAGATGAGTGAGATCATCGACACGCGCGGCTGCGGGCGTTTCGAGAACGTCCGCGTCGGTTGACTTGAGTTACTTCGGCTGTGCGCCCAACGTCAGCGTCATGTGACGGTTGACGTCCTTGTACAGCAGGTAACGGAACGGACCGGGGCCACCGGCGTAGCAGGCCTGCGGGCAGAATGCACGCAGCCACATGAAGTCGCCGGCTTCGACTTCCACCCAGTCCTGATTCAGACGGTAGACTGCCTTGCCTTCGAGCACATACAGGCCGTGCTCCATGACGTGCGTTTCTGCGAACGGAATCACGCCACCCGGCTGGAACGTCACGATGTTGACGTGCATGTCGTGGCGCATGTCCTGCATGTCGACGAAGCGCGTCGTCACCCAGCGGCCGTCGGTGCCCGGCATCGGAATCGGCTCGACATCCTGTTCGTTCTTCACGAACGGTTCCGGATACGGCAGGCCTTCCACCGCCTGGTAGTGCTTGCGAATCCAGTGGAAGCGCGCGGTGCCCTGACTGTTGTTGCGCAGTTGCCAGTCGGTCGCGGGAGGAATGAACGCGTAGCCGCCCGGGGTGAGCGTGTTGGCCTTGCCTTGAATCGTCACGGTGATTTCGCCCTCGACGACGAACAGCACGCCTTCCGCTTTGTCGTCCTGCTCGGGCTTGTCGCTGCCGCCACCGGCGCCGACTTCCATGATGTATTGCGCAAACGTCTCGGCAAATCCGGAGAGCGGACGTGCCAGCACCCACAGGCGCGTGTTGTCCCAGAACGGGAGATGGCTCGTCACGATATCGCGCATCACGCCCTTCGGGATGACGGCGTAGGCCTCAGTGAACATGGCGCGATCGGTGAGCAGTTCCGTTTGGCCGGGATGCCCGCCATGCGGCGCGTAATACGTAGTCTTCGACATTGCAGTTGGCTCCTGATGCATTCTGATTGTTCTCCCCATCGTTCGCCGCCGGGCCCCTTGGTTGCGATCCGCGCTTGGGGGCGCGCACAGACCGCTTGACCTCGGCGCGACGAACGCCTGCGGCGCCACGACCCGGCAAGTCTCGTGCCGGGCGTGACGTCGCGCATGACAGTCAGGTCGGGGTGGACCCTGCTGTGTCCTTGAGCAGGGCGGGGTCCAGCGCGAGTTGCGCGGGGCCGCCCCAATAGCGTGCGTGACGAATGACGGCGCGGGCCGCCGGTGCGGCGGCCACGGCTGCTGCGGCGTTCGGTGCGTCGAAGACGACGAAACTCGCCTCGTTGCCCGCATACAGGCCGTAGTCGTTCTTGCCAATCACGGCGGCTGCTGCGGTCGTGGCCATTTCCAGTGCGACGCGCAGATCGTCGTCCGTATAGAAACCCGAGCGATAGCCGATGAGCATCGCGCGTTGCAGCATGTCGCCGTTGCCGTACGGCCACCAGCTGTCCTGAATGTTGTCGTTGCCCGTGAACACACGCACACCGGCTTCGCGCAACCGGAGAATTGGCGGGAAGGCGCGGTCGCCGGGGGCGTTGGTCATGATCGAGACGTCGGCGTCGGCCAATGCGCGTGCGATGGTGTCGAGTTCGGCAGGGCCGATGTCGCCGAGTCCGTAGGCATGGCTCACGCTGACGCGACCCTGCAAACCGGCGGCCTGTGTACGCGAGGCGATGCGATGCAGTTGCGCCAGACCGATGTCGCCGGGTTCGTGCAGATGAATGTCAAGCTTCGTGCCGTGCTTCTCTGCGATGCCGAAGATCACGTTGAGTTGGCCGTGCGGATCGCCGTCGAGCGTGGTCGGGTCGATGCCGCCCACGACGTGAACGCCCGCGCGAACCGCATCCTCCAGCACTTCGGCCGTGCCAGGGCAGGTCATGACACCCGCCTGCGGGAAGGCGACGAGTTCGATGTCGAGCCATTCGCGCCATGTCTCGCGCATCGCCATCACTTCGTTCAGATGCGAGAGACCGGTGCTCGCGTCGACGTCGACATGGCAGCGCATCGCCACGGTCCCGAATGACACGGTCTGGCGTATCAGGGCGTCCGCACGCTGGGCCATGGGCGCGGCGGCGGCGATTTCCTGCTTCTCTGCGGCCAGACGCTCGCGAAGGGTGGCTGCGGGGCGGTGCGGGCGCCAGCGATCGCCGACGAAACTCTTGTCGAGATGGATGTGGCCGTCGACGAAACCGGGCAGCACGAGCTTGCCTTGCAGATCGACGATTTGTGCGTTGGCGTCGGCCGTGTAGGATGCAGGTGCGCCGACGTAGGTGAAACGTCCGTCGCGCGTAGCGAGCGTGATGGGATTGCCGTCGGCGTCGATGGCGCCAACGAAGACACGGTGATGACCGGAGGAACTCATGGAACGACCTCTGTGCTGCCCGGGCCCTCGCTGGTGCTGCGTTCCGTATGGTGGGCGCAGCCGCGCCGCGGGGTCTCTTAGGGGAGTGAAACTGCGGGGTAAGACTTACAAGATAGCGAACCGGTCGCACATCGACAAATTAAATATCAAAATGCATGGCATTCGATTTCTAAATAGTTGATGCCGACGACGGGGCGTAGCTGATGTGATGAGGACACCGGAGGAGGGCATCGCGCCGGTCTGCGTGTGCTTATCGGACTGGCGGATTCATGCCACAGCGATCCGCATCGACCAGGTGAAGCGCCCCAGCACGTTCGCGTCGCGGTCGGTGACGGTGGCCTCGACACTCGTTTCGGCTTCGCCGCTGGCAACGACATCCGCTTGCCAGTAAGCATCGGGGGCTTGCCGCGCGACGGCTTCCTCCGGCTTGTCGTATCGCGGCGCATAGCGCACGGCGTTGTCTTCGACGTGGAGTTGCAGATTGCCCAGCATCGCATCGTCGGCCAGCGCGAGTTGCAACAATACGGCTTGCTCGCCGCGCATCGCGAGCGCGGTCCAGCGCATCCGGATCCGCTCGCCCGGGCGTGCGTCGATGCGCCAGGTGGCCGCGTGTGTCCCGCTGCTGCCGTCGAGTGTGTCGTGACCGGGTGACAGGCGGTAGCAGTCCGTGCCGTCGACCGAGACGGGTGAGGGCGACTGCCCGGCGGCCTTGTCCAGCAGCGTCGCCGTATCGATCACGAGCAGCACGTCGGTGATGGCGGCGCTATCGCGGGCGCCGTCTTCCCCACCGCCGTTGCCGCAATTCTGTGCGTCGGACATGAGAATTCCTTGGGCATAACCATTTGGGAGCGTCGGGGGCGCCGCCACCCGACATGCGCGAAACGACATGACGGGTCGCGGGCGGGCAGCGCGTGGCGTGAGTCAATGATTGCGAATCGTGATGAACGGATCCCACTGATAGCAACCGCAGAGGTTGCCTGCGCGATCGAGCACCATGAACTGGAAGTGGTAGGTCACGCGCCCGGTCTTGAGCGTCTCGCAGGACCAGAAGTAGTTGGAGCAGCTTTGCTTCTTCGGCTTGGTCGGATCCGGCGGATTCGGAACGGGGATCGTGACCTCGGCTTCACGCGGGGACGGCGGAGAAATCAGCTCGTTGCCCTGATTGCCCACGAACTTGTAGAAGATGCAGGACTGCTCGAAGCCCAGCGACAGCGAGCATTCGCGCCAGCGAATGACGTCCCCGACGGTGGCGGCGACATCGAGTTCGCCACCGGCCTGACCGCTCACCACATTGCCTTGCGTCACGATCATGAAGACGTGCTTGAAGTCGATGATCGGCGGATTCGTCATGCTGGTGTTCTTGCCGTAACGGTCCACGATCGTCTTGGTGTCGATGCTGACCAGCACATCGGTGATTTGCGACATGGGATTCTCCACGAAAGACTTGGTTGAATGCCGCCGACCGGGCGCGATACCGGCCCTGAGTCGAACGGTCAGGCAGCGGCCCGTCAGCCGCGAGCGGAAACGTCGCGGCGGTCGCGCACGGCGTGGCGGCCACTGCTGGTTTCACCGGTGGAGCGTAGGAAGGGAATGAGAGGCGTTCAACGACGCACGGGTGCCTACGATGAGTGACTTCGGGTCGCGAGGCCGCGGTGCGGCTGGCGTCGCGGGGACTCGCCCGAACGCTACCAATCGAAAAATTGGAGCTTCGTGACCAAATCGACCCATACAAAACGGCCCATGCGCGCGGGGCGGGCATGGGCCGGATCGTTTCTCGTGGCGACGCGCTGCGACGCGTCACCGCTCGGTAGGTGTGTCAGCCAGGCTTGCGGCTGTGTTGCAAACGTTCGAGCACGTGAATGCTCAGGCGTGCGGTGTGACTGCGCATGGCGTTGTAAGCGGCTTCGGCATCAGCGGCGAGCACGGCTTCGACGACACGCTCGTGCTCATCGAACGACACCGTGAAACGCTCTTCGACATCGGATTGCGCGGCACGGAAAGGGGCGAGCCGTTCCCGATGGCTGTCGATGAGCGCCATCAACGTCTTGTTCTGGGTGCCTGCGCTCAGTAACTGATGGAATTCGCGGTTGAGCGCCAGATAGCCTGCCTCGTCGCCAGCATCCATGCATTGCTTGCTCTGGACGTGAATCATTTCGAGCTGCTTCTTCTGCATGGCGCTCATGCGCTGCGCGCTCAGACGGCAACACAGGGCATCGAGTTCGCACATCGCTTCGAGCATGTCGGACAGATCGTCGACGCTGATGCTCGCCACGACACCGCCCTTGTGCGGCGTCAGTTCGATGAGTCCTCGCGCATTGAGCTCGCGAAGCGCTTCGCGGATCGGCGTGCGCGACGCCTTGAAACGCTCGGCCAGCACGACTTCTTCCAGCTTTTGCCCCGGCGGCAGGCTTCCGTCGATGATCTCGCCCGTCAACACCCGGCAGATTCTTGCGGCAATGGTTTCGGCCATGCTGATCTATTCGCTCCGTGGATGCGTCGTTTTGATTGGATTGTATACATGCGGATTATACGAGTATTTTTCCGCACGATGCAGTGCTGACGCCACGTGGGGCGTGGTTTGGTCGGTTTCCACAAAGATTGGGACACTTCAATGCATTCAAAAATACGTTTTTGAATGCAAATCACTGAGATAGTATACATAAGCCATCTGCCCGACATCTCGTGCAGGGCTTGTTATCTCGTTTGAGATTCGCTTGAAACTTCGCTTGAAACCTAACTGGAAGGAGACATTCACCATGGCCAAACTGCGTCACATCGCCCTTTCCGTGCCCGATCCCTGGAAGGCGGCCGAGTTCTACATGCAGGCGTTCGACTTCAAGAAAGTGGGGGAGACCGACTCGTCGCTGGCACGCGGCGTGTATCTCTCCGACGGCGTCATCAACCTTGCGCTGCTCAACTACAAGAACGACGAGGCCGCAGGCGATCGCGGCCGTGAGTACGTCGGTCTGCACCACATCGGTATCTGGGTGGAGGACGTCGAGGCCACGCGCGCGAGGATCGAAGCGGCCGGCGGCCGTTACTACATGGGCGAAGTGCCGGTGAAAAGCAACATCTTCTATGAAGTGAAGTTCTTCGATCCGAACGGCGTGATCTTCGACGTGACGGCCCACGGCTGGGGCGGCGCGTCGAAAGACGGCACACGCACGGACGACGCTCCGAAGCTGCGCCACGAAGGGCTGCAAGCCGATCGCACCGGTCTCTGATCGGGTACACCCGAACGAAGCATCCCTCGGTATTTCCCAAAACCCCGCCGGCAGCGTGACGCTGGCGGCGGCCTCGACTCGCTACGCATCGGGTATCAGGGGTAACCCGCTATAAAAAAATAGCCCGTTTGTATAAGCAAATAGCAGTAGAAATTCAATTTCTTTGATATGTATAATCGTTCGAAAGATTGTATACATACAACGGGCGGGCGGCAGACATCCCGGTAGCAGAGAAGGGAGCGCCGCAAATAAAACGAGAACTATCAGGAGACAGCATGAAGAAGCGAGTGTTGTGTGCATTGCTGCTGGGTGCAATGCAGGGCGGTGCGTATGCGCAATCTTCCGGGGGTGTGACGCTTTCGGGGTTCGTGGACCTGAATCTCGAGCAGTTGTGGGGCTCGGGCGCGAACGGCGGCAAGGTCACGAGAGTGTCCAGTGGCGGGCTGAACAACTCTCGCTTCAACTTGAGCGGTTATGAAGAACTCGGCGGCGGCAACCGCGCGTTCTTCACTTATGAGCCGATGTTCTCGGCCAACAACGGTTCGCAATCGGCGCAGGCGCGTCAGTCGTTCGTCGGTATCAAGGGACCGTGGGGGGATCTGTCGCTGGGACGTCAGTTCACGCCCTCGTACTGGATCGCCGGGTACGCTGACCCGAGCTGGGCGGCGGACTTCAGTATGGTCAACAACATGGAGTTCTTCTACGCGTCGTACCGCGTGGACAACTCCATTCAGTACAAAACGCCGTCGTGGTACGGCCTGAACGCCCGCTTCATGGCAACGACCGGTGTGGGCGACGGCACACGCTCGGGCCGCTTCTATTCGGCGGCACTCGAATACCGCAGCGGCAACATCTTCCTCGGCGCGGTCAGTGAGCTGCAATACACGCGAGACATCTACTCGTCGAGCCAGATCCGTTCATCGCGCGATAACTACTTCGCGGCGACGTACAAGTTCGGCAGCGTGGAGCCGACCCTGATCTATCACACGTACAACGGCTATTACGCCTATCCCCCGTATGTCGCCTTCAACGTGCGCGGCTGGGATATTCAGGCGGGCGTGCGGTATGCACTCACCGATCGCCATCGTTTCTACGCGAGCTTTGTCCATCGTCAGGACGACGACAACAAGGCGCTTTCGAACGCCAACGGTTTCGTCGTCGGCTACATGTACGGCCTGTCAAAGCGCACTACGCTTTACGCGACGTACGCCCGTGTCCAGCACAGCAACGACACGCTCGTTCATTACCCCGTGACGTTCCAGGTCACGCCGACCGGCTCGCAAAACCCGTCGGGCGTGCAGTTCGGGATTCGTCACGCGTTCTGACCGGACGCATTCCGGTTGCCTGCATCAAGCCGCCAGTGCCCGTGTGTCGGGTCCGACATCGGGGCGCTGGCAAGAAGACTTTTGAGACGAAGGAGGAAGACATGTTTCGCACGAAATCACTCGGTGTGTCCTTGACAGCGACGGCCGTGCTCGCCGCGCTGACGATGACGCTCGCGGCCCACGCGTCGGCACCCGAGAGTACGCCGTCCGCACAACCGGCACAGGCTGCCGAGGCACAGCCGGGTGGCACACCGGGCACGCCCAACGTCAAGGATCCGTATCTGGCGGGCTGGCTGCGTCTCACGCCGGATCGCGAACCGAAGCCGCTCAAAGCCGGCGTCGATTACGGCATGGACCCCGCGACGGGCAAGTTCATCTGGCCGAGGGCCACGCCTGAAGTTCACACGGGCCAGCGCTTTCCCGGCGAGCTGACGTCATGGGACAAGAAGAGCTATGCGAAAAACGTGAAGGTGCTGGCGTTCTACCCGGGCGTGGATTCGCCGTTCCACGCGTGGAACAACATCGCCGACTTCAACGGCAAGCGCTATCTCTACATCCATGACCGCGACTATCTGCGCATCATGGACGTGACCGATCCGGCGAACGGCAAGGTCGTGTATTCGAAAGGCGGCGTATGGGGGCCGAAGGGATCGAGCGAAAAGTTCGATGCCAACAACGTGCAGGACTATCTCGGCGGCGCCACCATCGTGTGGAACAAGAAGCTGGGCAAGCCGATCCTTGTCGCCTCGTTCGAAATCGGCCGCTACGGGCTGATGCAGGACAAGTCGAAGCAGCCTGACAAGGTCGCAGCGCAACGCAACTACAACTCGCTCAAGGGCTTCAAGGTCTTCGTGATGGACGGACCGCTGCCGTCCGACTGGAAGCTGATTGCCACGCGCACGACCGACTACAAGCATCCGGATGCTCCCGTCGGCCAGCAGCAGGGTTCCGGTTCGCTGGACTCGCCGGAGTTCTATGGCGGCAAGTACATGATTCTCTCGTCCGCACCGGACGACAGCTACGCGCTCACCGAGTACCCGAACTATCTCTACTCGCCGGGCTATCAGGTGTGGGACATGTCGGACCCGGCCAATCCGAAGTTCGTCTCGCAGATTTCGGTCCCGGGACAGATTCTCGGCAACGCCGAGCATGAGCAGGCGTATCTGCAAAACGCACGCGCGGGCAACCGTACGTCGTGGATGGGTTCGCGCATGCCGATCTTCCTGCCCAAGCCGCTGGAGCAGGGCGGCAAGGTGGGCTTCGGCGCCATGGGCGGTCTGGGGCTGTGGTCGTTCGACCTGTCGGATCCGGCGCACCCGAAGGTCGTGGGCAACGTGAACACGCCGCCCAGCTTCGCAGGCACGGAGTACGACAACGCCGACGTCAGCCAGTACGAGCGCACGGGCTATGTGCTCACCAGCGGCTATCCGATGAACCGCGACTGCTACGAGCCGTTCAAGGACATCTTCGTGGTCGATGCGCGCAATCCCGCCAGGATGAAGGTCACGACGAAGCTGCCCGAGCCGGAAATCCCGGAAGGCGCGCCGTTCACGAGCTTCTGCCAGCGTGGCGGCAATTACGGCCCGAAGCGTTCGAACTCGATCGGACAGCCGGGGACCTGGCGTCAGGGCATCGTGCCTTACTCGTACTACAACGCCGGCGTACAGATTTTCGACGTGAAGGATCCGGCGAAGCCGCGCATTGCCGGGTACTTCGTGCCGGGGTTGGCCGACGAGACGGAACTGCCGGTCTACACGCTGGGCAAGGGCGTCTTCGCGATGTACACCGAGTACGACCGCAACATCATGTGGGCCTTCACCGAGAACGGCGCCTACGCACTGTCGAGCCCCTTGCTGGGGGAGCCGGTCATGGGCGCACCGGCAAAGCCCTGGCCGGCGCGATGAGACGTGGCTGACCGGCCTTCATAGGCACTGCGTCAATGCATTACGCCAGTGCGGCACGACAGGTAATGTCGTGCCGCTGCCGCGAACGACTTCACAGGGCCTCCAAAGCGTGAAGTGTTGAAGCGGGCAACCTCCGATGGTCTCCCGGTTGCCCGCTTCTTTTTTATCCGTTCGCTTTGCGATGTCCCGTGACGCTGTTGACGGCGGCCGGTAGCGGTTTGCCAGAGAGATGGGCGCGCACGTTGGCCAGCAACAAGTCGATCTGCGCTTGCAACGCCGCCGGCGAGCGGCCGGAGATGTGCGGTGTCAGCACGACGTTCTCCAGCATGCGCAGCGCGGAAGGTACCTCCGGTTCGTTCTCGTAGACGTCGAGCGCGGCGCCTGCGATGACGCCGTCGCACAGCGCTTCGATGAGCGCCACGGTATCGACGACGCTGCCGCGCGCCACGTTCACCAGAAAGCCGTTGGCGCCGAGTTGCGCGAGCACGTCGGCATTCACGAGGTGATGCGTAGCCGGGCCGCCCGGACAGGCGAGCACGAGGAAGTCGCTGGCAGCGGCCAGCGCGTCGACATTGTCGTAGTGCTGCCATCGGCAACCGGTGCGCGGCGTACGCGTGTGATAGCCGATCGACATGCCGAAGCCTTCGGCGCGCGTTGCGATGCCTTGTCCGATGTTGCCGAGGCCGACGACGCCGAGTCGCGCAGCGTGCAGGGTCGGACGCGGCGCACGATGTCTGGCCCAGCCGCCGGCCTTCACGGCGCGATCGAGCGTCACGAGCCCGCGGGCTGCCGCGAGCATCAGCGCCAGCGCGTGATCGGCCACCGTCTCGCCGTTGGTGTTGGGGGCGTGCGCAACCGCGATCCCGCGTGCGGTGGCGGCGGCGACGTCGATGTTCTCGAAGCCCGCACCGAAGGCGCAGATGAGCTCGACGTGTGGCATGGCGTCCATTTGCGCCGCCGTGAAGCCCGTCGTGCCGTTGGTCAGCACGAGCCGCACGCCGGGCGTGATGTCGCTCGATTCGAGGCGCGTGGTGCGCACGTCGAGATCGTGCAGACGCAGTCCTGCGGCAAGCAATTGCGCCCGCGCGAGCGGTTCGAGCGGGATGAGATTGAGGAGGAGCGGAGCGTCGGTCATGGGTCTTAATCGCCTCGATGCGTTGGATTGAAAAATAAAATACAAATCAGTTGCTATGTATACATATGCTATGTATTGTGTTTCAACATAGCAATCAAAAAGACAGCCGATCGGTGAAAACGACGTCGGCTTCACGAAGGAAGACAAGGAGGAAGGTGTGAGCTGGTTTGGAATCGCAACTTATGAATCGCTGGCAACGGGCACGCTCGGGGCACGTCGTACGGCGCTGGTGCAGCACGGGCGGCTGTATGACCTGGAGGCCGTGCTGCGTCAGATGGACGTGGCGCTGGAGGACGGCCTGAGCGCGTCGCAGGATCTGACGGCGCTGCTCTCGGACTGGTACGTTCGCGGCGATGCGGTTTGCACGGCCGTGCGCCGCGCCATCGACGCCGGTGTCCCGGCCAAGGTCGGTGCGTTGGCGACCGACACGTTCCGTCTGTGCGTGCCGTACCAGCCGGGCCGCATCTTTGCCACGGCATCCAACTTCTACGAGCACGCGGCGGAGATGGGCACCAAGCTCGCGCCGCGCAGCGAAAGCTCACCGTACATGTTCATGAAGGCGGAGACGAGCGTGACCGCCACCGATACCGACGTTGTGCTGCCGCCGCATGCCGAGCGTGTCGACTGGGAAGTCGAACTGGCGGTGGTGATCGGACGTCCGGGCCGTCACGTGCCGGTGGCGCAGGCGCACGAGTGGATCGCGGGCTACACCGTCATCAACGACGTGAGCGCGCGCGACCTCAACCGTCGCACCGACTATCCGTTCACGCACGACTGGTTTCGCGGCAAGAGTTTCGATACCTTTGCTCCTCTGGGGCCGTGGTTTGTGCCGCGCGACGTCATTCGCGATCCCCAGAATCTGCGCATGACGCTGTCGGTCAACGGCGAAACGATGCAGAACGACACGACGGCGGGAATGATCTTCAACATCGCGGAGCAGATCGCCTACCTGTCCGAGATCCTGACGCTCAAGCCCGGCGACCTGATTGCCACGGGCACGCCGACCGGCGTGGGCATGGGACGCGGCGTGTACCTCAAGGCGGGTGACGTGATGGTGGCGGGGATCGAAGGCATTGGCGCCATCGAGAACCGTGTCGTGGCACAGCGCAAATAACAAAGGCCGCTCATATGGCGGCCAGGAGGAGGCAGCAATGCAGCAGTGGCAGTTGACCCGGCGCTGGTGGACGGCGCTCGTATGTGCCGGAACGCTCGGCGCTGTCGGTGCAGGTGCGATGTGGGCGACCCCCGTCGTTGCTCAAGTCGCGCAGACCGCTCAGGCCGCACCGACAAAAGTGAAGTTCAACCTCTCATGGCTGCCGCAGGGCAGTACCGGCGGCGTGATCGTCGCGATCAACAAGGGCTTTTACCGCGAGGCGGGACTCGACGTCTCGGCCATCGTCGGCCACGGTGGTCAGCGCACCGTCAATGAAGTCGATCAGGGGCTGTTCGAGTTCGGCTACGGCGATCCGATCAGCGTGATGCTCAACCGTGCGCAGGGCGGCAAGACGAAGATGGTCGGCTCGATCAACGCTGTCTGGCCGGGGGCGATCTGCTACCTCGTCAAGCCCGGGCGGACCATTGCGAAGCCGGCCGACCTGAAGGGCATGTCGATGGGCGGCGGCGGTGCGTCGCCGTTGCAGAACATCGTGCCCGCCTGGCTCAAGGCCAACGGTCTGCCGCCGACGTCGGTCAAGCTGCTGCGCCTCGATCCGTCGACCATCAATCCGTCGTTCCTGCAAGGACGTGTCGATCTGACCGAATGCTGGGAAGGCGCCAATCTGCCCGTGCTCAAGTCGCTTGCCGCGAAGCAGGGCCGTGAGATCGGTTCGTTGCGTTATCGCGATTTCGGTCTCGACATGGTCGGCAACGGCATCGTCACGACGGAAAAAATGATCGAGCAGAAGCCTGACGTGGTGCGTCGCTTCGTGCAGGCCACTTACCGCGGCTATGCGTGGATGCGCGAGCACCCGGAGGAGTCGGCTGCCGTGATCGTCTCGCAGTACCCGATGCTCGACAAGCAGGTGATGGTCGAACAGATTCGCCAGATCGGCACGCTCGAGACCGATCGCGAGACGAAGGGACCGAACTCACATAAGCCAGGCTGGCTGCCGGTGCCACGCATGGAGGCCACCGCGAAGTTCGTGCGCGATGCCTTCAACCTCGCGCCCGCGCTCAAAGCGACCGACATCTATACCAATCAGTTCGTCGAGTGACGCCCGCTGCGGTGTGAACGACGGCAATGCAAGGAGTGGAGATGACAAGCCCCAAACCCAAACTCAATCCGAAGCGTCTCGGCCATCTGGTGCTGGTCGTGCGCGATATTCAGAAGTCGGCGAAGTTCTATACCGAAGTGCTCGGTCTGACCGTCTCCGACTGGATCGACGATCAGATGGTGTTTCTGCGCGCCGGCAGCGATCACCACGATCTGGCGCTTTCGCAGATTCCCGCCAACTCGCCCGACATCGACGATTTGCCGCGTTACAGCCGCCCCGGCATGGAGCACTTCTCGTATCTGGTCGACAGCGTCGAGGAGATGGAGAAGGCCGTGGACATTCTGCGCGAGCACAACGTCGAAATCGTGCGCGGCATCGGTCGTCACGGCCCCGGCGCGAACTACTTCCTCGTGTTCAAGGATCCGGACGGCAACAACGTCGAGCTGTATTGCGAGATGACGCAGATCGACGCCGAGCATCCGTATGAGGCGAAAGTCTGGGAGCGCAACATCGAGAGCTTCGACCGGTTCCGGTTCGAGCGCTTCGTCGTGCCGCCCCCGCCGGGCATGGTCAAGGAGAAGTCGGGCGGCAAGGCGTAGGCCGTCGGCCACGCCATCGTTCAGCCGTTTAGCTGCTTGGCTGCGTGACTGGCTTCGCGTCGGTCACCGGTATTCCGGAGGAGACATTCGAATGAAACGCATCGCACAGACGATCGTGTTCTGGGGCGTATTGCTCGCCCTGTGGGAATTGGCCGTAACGTACTTCAAGGTGCAGTCGTACCTGATGCCGCCGCCGTCGGCCATCTTTCGCGCCGCATGGGAAGTGCATCCGCAGATGCTTGCCGACACATGGGTGACGACCGTCGAAGTGCTGACCGGCTTTGTTGCGGCAGTCGCGGGTGGGCTCGTGATCGGTGTGGTCATCAGCTACAGCGCCTTCGCCCGTCGCACGTTGTATCCGCTCGTTACCGCTTTGCAGAGCATGCCGAAGATCGCGCTCGCACCGCTCATGATCGTGTGGTTCGGGTATGGCTTCGCGTCGAAGCTGGCGTCGACGTTCCTGTTCGCCTTCTTCCCCGTCGTGGTCGCGACGATGGGTGGACTGGCGTCCGTCGCACGCAATCTGGATGAGCACTTCCGGGCGCTGGGCGCGAGCCCGTGGGACACCTTCTGGCGGTTGTATCTGCCGGCGGCGCTGCCCGCATTCGCCGACGGGTTGAAGATCGCCATGCCGCTCGCCGTGATCGGCGCCATCGTTGGCGAGTTCATCGGCTCGGAGGAGGGGTTGGGGCACCTGATCGTGTTCGCGTCGGCGGCGGCACGCACCGACGTCATGTTCGCAGCGATTCTCATGGTGACGTTGCTCGCCGTGGTGCTGTACTGGGGCATCGAGCGCCTGGCGCGCTTCGTCTGGTGGCGGGGAATCAACGTATGAGCGGCATTCAGCACATCAAGACGGGCAGTGTGACGTCGCTGCCGACGTCCCGCCCGACGGAGCCCGCCGCCGTTACACGTCCGGCCGAGGCCATGATCGAAGTGCGCCACGTCGACAAGACGTTCGCCGCGAAGCAACGCAAAGCCGCGCCCGTGAGGATTCTCGACGACGTATCCCTGTCCATCGCAGATCAGGAGTTCGTGTCGATTCTCGGCGCGAGCGGCTGCGGCAAGAGCACGTTGCTGCGCATCGTGGCGGGGCTCGTGCCGCACGACGGCGGCGAGGTCCGTGTGGGCGGGCAGCGCGTGTCGCGCCCGGTCCCGGAGATCGGCGTCGTCTTCCAGACGAGCAACATGCTGCCGTGGCTTACCGTACGGCAGAACCTGATGCTCGGCACCAGTCTTCGCAAGATTCCGAAGGAAAAGAGCGAGCCGCGCGTGTCTGCGCTGCTGGAAATGCTGGGGCTGGCGCAGTTCGCGGATCACCATCCGCATGAGCTGTCCGGCGGCATGCGTCAGCGTGCGTCCATCGGCCAGATCCTCGCGCTCGAACCCAAAGTGCTGCTCATGGACGAGCCGTTCGGTGCGCTCGACGCCCTCACGCGCGACAACCTGAACGTCGAACTGCTGCGCATCTGGCAGGAGCATCGCCAGACGGTACTGCTCGTCACGCACAGCATCGAGGAAGCGGTGTTTCTGTCGGACCGCGTGATCGTGATGTCGGCGCGACCGGGTAAGGTCGAGCAGGAGGTGGTCATCGACCTGCCGCGTCCGCGCTCACCGCAGACGATCAAGCAACACCCGCGCTACGCCGGTTACATCGCGCAGCTCTCGCAACTGATGGGGGTCTATTGATGGACGGGCAGACGTTCGTCGCCAGTGATGCCAGCAACGCGGGCTGGGCGTCCGCGCGTGCCCGCATGCGCGCGCTCGGGCCGCAGTGGACGCACGACATTGCCGCCGGCCGCCGTGCGGTGCTCGACACCTACACGCCGCTGCTGGCGCAGGCGTCGACCGATGGTTTCGCCGTCGAGCGCGATCTGGCCTATGGTCCGCATGCGCGGCATCGGCTCGACGTCTACTGCCCGACACGCGGCGCGGCGCAGGGACACCGTCCGGCTCCCGTCGTGGTGTTCGTGCACGGTGGTGGGTTCGTGCGAGGCGACATGAACGCGAACGCGCAGATCTACGGCAACGTACCGCGGTACTTCGCGCGTCAGGGCTGTGTCGCGGTGAACGTGGAGTATCGGCTGGCGCCCGAGGCATCGTTCCCCGGCGGTGCGCAGGATGTCGCACTGGCCATGCGCTGGTTGCGCGAGCATCTGGGCGAGCACGTGGGCGAGGGGGCAGTCGACCTGTCGCGCATGCTGCTGATCGGCCATTCGGCCGGCGGCTCGCACGTGGCGAGCTATCTGAGCGATCCGCGTGTAAGACCTATCATGCCGGAGGTGGCAGGCGCGGTACTGATCAGCGCGCGCTTGCGGGCCGACGTACTGCCTGACAATCCGAACGCGCCCGGCGTCGTGGCGTATTACGGCGACGATCCGGCGCGCTTCGAGACCGACGCCCCGATGGCGCACGTCGAAGCGATGCCGGTGCCGGTGATGACGGTCGTCGCGGAATTCGAGAATCCCCATCTCGATACGTACGCGCTGGAGTTCTGTCATCGGCTGTCGCAACGGGACGGACGCGCCTCGCGCTTCGTTCAGGTGCGCGACCATAACCACACCTCGGTCGTGGCCCATCTCGACACCGGCGACGACTCGCTGGGTCGCGAAATCCTGCAATTCCTGCACGAACTCAACCCGTCGCCCTGAGGCGGTCCGTGCCTGCCTGACCCGCTGAGCCTCGTTCACTGAGGCCCGGCGACGGCAGCACCGTACATCTCTTTCTCCCTTCCAGGAACTGTCATGGTCGATCACGAATTGACCGGGGCGTTTGCGCCCGTCGTCACGCCGTTTCATACGGATCTGACGCCGGATGCCCCCCGTTTTCTCGCGCATTGCGCATGGTTGCTGTCGCACGGCGTCGGTCTCGCACCGTTTGGTACGAACAGCGAAGCGAACTCGCTCGGACTTACCGAGCGCATGGCGTTGCTCGATCTGCTCGTCGACAACGGTCTCGACACGCGGCGCATGCTGCCCGGTACCGGTTGCTGCGCGCTGCCGGAAACCGTGGCGTTGACGCGTCATGCCGTCGAGCGCGGTTGCGCCGGCGTGCTGATGCTGCCGCCGTTCTTCTACAAAGGTCTGTCGCACGACGGGCTTTACGGCTACTACGCACGTGTGATCGAGCAAGTGGGCGACGCGCGTTTGCGGCTGTACCTGTATCACATCCCTGCGCTCTCGGGCGTGCCCATCACGCTACCGGTCATCGAACGGCTGATTCGCGACTTCCCGCAGACCGTCGTGGGCATCAAGGACAGCTCCGGCGACTGGCAGAACCTGAGTGCGATGCTCGATGCGTTCCCCGGCTTCGGCATCTTCCCGGCCTCGGAGTCGCTGGTGTCGCGAGCCTCGGCCCGGGGCGCGAAGGGCTGCATTTCGGCGACCGTCAACATCCATCCGGAGATCATCGGACGCCTGTGCCGCGAATGGGCGAGCGAGGCCGGTGCCGAGCTTCAGGCGAAAGCGGACGCCGTGCGCAGCATCGTGCAGTCGTTCCCGATGATTCCGGCGCTCAAGGCGGTGCTGGCGTCGTATCGCGACGACCCGGCGTGGGCGCAGTTGCGCCCGCCGCTCTCGCCGCTGGCAGGCGATCAGCACGAGCGGCTGCATGCGCAGTTGGCCGCTTGCGGCTTCACGTTGCCGGGTTGAAGCACGATGCGCGGCGCGTTGCGGTATCGGGGGATAGGCCGGGCGTGGCCTCATCGCGGGCACAGCACTTCGCGGGGCCCGGCACGCGCCGGGGCGCGCATGCCGGGTACGGTGCTGGCGATGGCGCTCGGCATGGGGGCCTGCGAGCTGGCGCAGGCACAAGTACAGATCTATGGGCACCTCACGCCGATGACCGACTGGGTCAGCGTGAGTGCGCGTCAGGCGCCTGCGTCGGCGGTGCGCCCGACGCAGGCGCCCTCGGGGGCGATCAACGCCGCCGAGATGAGCGGCACCCGCATGCTGTCAAGCATTTCCTACTTCGGCATGCGCGGCAAGGAGGACCTGGGCGATGGCTATGCCGCGATCTGGCAGATCGAAACACCGGTCTCCATCGACGGCAAGACGACAGGGGCCATCGGAGGGCGCAACTCGAACGTCGGACTCAAGGGGCCGTTCGGCACGGCATTTCTGGGCAACTGGGATACGCCGTATCAATGGTCGACGCTCTCCGTCGGCTCGCCGGTGCGCAATCCGTATACCGGTGACCTGAGCACGATTCTGAGCAATCCGGGCTTCAACGTGCCGAACACGACCACGCAGTCGGGGCGTGTCAACAATGCGGCCGATGCCACGTTCAACCGCCGTCAGGGCAACGCGCTCCAGTACTGGACACCGGAGTGGGCGGGGCTGCAATTGCGGTTCTCGTACTCGCTTTCCAACGGCCGGGTGACGACGCCCGCAGGTGAAATTTCGCCGCAGGTCTTCGGCGCCGGACTGGAGTACGTGAACGGCCCGCTGCGCTTTCGCTATGCCTATGAGCTTCACAAAGACTACTTCGGCCTGGCATGGCTGGGGGCACCGGCGAGCGCCAATCCGTCCAACGCCGGATCGAAGGCCACGGGCTCGACCGACGACGCCCACAAGGTGCTCATCGTCTTCACGTACGCGCACACGAAGTGGGTCGCGGGCTGGGACCGGTTGACGTATCGCACCGACGACGGCACCGCCGGCAATCTCAATCGTTACCGTCGCGACGCCTTCTACGCGATGGTTCAGCACTTCTTCGGCGGGGGGCGGCACTCCGTCTGGCTCGGCGGCGGTGTCGCGACGAACGGCGCGTGCTCGCGCGTGGGCGGGTCTACCTGCAACACCGACGATCTGGGCGCGACGCAACTCAATCTCGGCTACCGCTACGACTTTTCCCGACGGACTGACGTGTACGTCGCCTACTACCAGGTCATCAACCGGACGTGGGGCAGCTACGGCTTTTCCCCGCGTCCGAATTTCGGCGCTAACGGTGGAAGTGCGCCGCCAGGAGTGCATTACCGGGGCATCGGTGTCGGTATCGAGCACACCTTCTGATCCGCCATGCCTCATTAATTTTCCATCCCCCTGATTCACGAGATTCACAGGAGACGATCTTGAGTACGACACAACCGGGCTTCGACAGCATTGTTGAGCGAGAAAAAGGACTGCACCGCGGCTTGAGCAGCGGGCAGTTATCGATGATTGCGATTGGCGGGGCCATCGGCACGGGCCTCTTTCTGGGCAGCGCGTTTGCCATTGGCTTCGCCGGGCCGAGTGTGCTGTTGAGCTATGCCATCGGCGGTGCCATCGCGCTGTTGCTGATGGGGTGCCTGGCGGAGATGACGGTCGCGCATCCCACGTCGGGATCGTTTGGCGCTTACGCCGAGCATTACATCGGGCCGCTGGCCGGGTTTCTGGTGCGCTACGGCTACTGGTCGTCGATCGTATTTGCCGTCGGCACCGAGGTTACGGCCATTGCCGTCTACATGAAATACTGGTTTCCGGCCGTGCCGGGCTGGTACTGGATCGTTGGCTTCTCGGCGGGCCTGATAGCGATCAACGCGGCCAGCGTCAAGGTGTTCGGTGCGGTCGAATATGCGTTTTCGATGCTCAAGATCGTGGCCATCGTCGGGTTCCTGATCCTCGGCGCGTACATCGTCTTCCGTGCGCCTGAGGGGAGCAGTATCGGGTTGGCGAATTACACGTCGCATGGCGGGTTCTTCCCGAAAGGGGCGTGGGGCATGTGGGTGGCCGTGATCGTGTCGATCTTCAGCTACCTGAGCATTGAGATGATCGCCGTGGCGGCGGGGGAAGCGCAGGATCCGCAACGCGCGATCACCCGTGCGTTTCGCGCGACGATGTTCCGGCTAGTGTTCTTCTATCTGCTGACACTGGCATTGACGCTGGCGATCGTGCCGTGGAGCGCGGCCGGGGAAGACGGCAGTCCGTTCGTCAAGGTGATGGCGGCCACGCATATCCCGGGGGCGGCCGGCGTCATCAACCTGGTGATTCTGGTCGCCGCGCTCTCTGCGATGAACAGTCAGTTGTACATCACCACCCGCATGATGTTCTCGCTCTCACGTGCGGGGTATGCGCCGCGCCGCTTTGGCGAGGTCAGCCGCAATGGGGTGCCTGTCGCCGCGCTGATGCTCTCGAGCATCGGCATTGCGCTCGCGGTCGCGCTCAATGTGATGGCGCCGCAAGCGTCGTTCACGCTGATGATGTCCGTGTCGATGTTCGGTGCGATGTTCACGTGGCTGATGATCTTCGTCACGCATCTGTACTTCCGCCGGGCGCACGACGCGAAGTCGCTGGGTTTTCGCATGTGGGGCTATCCGTACGCCAGTCTGGCGGGGGCGCTGCTGATGCTGGCGACACTCGTCACGACCTATTTCACCGACGAGTTCCGCATGACGCTGATCTACGGCGTGCCGTTCGTGGTGGCGTTATCGGTCGTGTACGCGCTCTGGTACCGCCAACGTGATGGTGGTGCGGCCGTGCAGGCCCGGGGGCAGGGGAGCTGACGCGCTGGGGCGATTTGTAGGATCGCGCTGGGCTGACGAAAGCGGCGCGATCTTCGGGGTTCGCGAGACAACTCGCCCCCGTGACGCCATGAGGCGGTCGCGGGGGCGAACGGGTCCCGTCGTGCTTACTTTGCGGCCGCCTTGAGGCGCGTCGGGTCGACTTCGAGCGAGGTGCGCTTGCGCACGGCGTCGAGCGCCGCATCGTCGTCGGCCGTTTGACTGGCCGAGGGCTTTGTCGCACGGGCGGCGTCGTTCTGCATGATCGACTGGAGCAGCGTCAGCAGATCGCTGCTGCTCGATGCGGACACCGGCGTCGTGACGTCGCTCACGAGTTTCGCCATCTCATAGCGCTGCACCTGCGTCGTCTGACTGGCCGAGCGGTTCGCTTGCGCGTAGGCAAGCAGGCCGTTGCGGTACCCCACATCCACGGCGCTCCTGGCCGTGTCCTCGACCTTCACGTACTCATAGTTCTGCGACTTCGGATCACTGGTCAGATTCAGCGGCACGCCGGCCCACAGCGAACGGTGATAGCTCGCGCTCAGCGTCGCCTGCGTCTGCTGCCCGATGGTGCGATTGAGCATGTCGGTGCCGCCGATCTGCGTGCTTTGCGAGATCTGATAGTTAAACGAATCGATCTCGGACGGCCGCATCGGATTCGGCGACTTCGGCGTCTGCGAAATCGAGGCGTTGAAGTCTGCCAGCCCGCTCAGCACGGACTTGTCGGCGTTGTTCAGCGGGATGCGCGGCAACGCGGCGGCCGGCGGGTAGTTGCTGTTCAGGCCCGTGAACGCGGCTTTGAACATGCTCATGAGCGAGGCGTCGCCGTTACCCCGGCTCTGTGCGGTATCGAAACGGTCGAGCCATGCGGCGAGCGCGGCTTTCTGGGCAGTCGGGCTGCCGATGGCCTGGAGATTCTTCAGGTCGACGTTGACGTCGAACTTGCCGCTCGGGCCGTCGACGTGCATCGACCGCAGCGATGCGTCGGCGTGGAACGTGATGGTCTGTGGCGTGCCGGTATTCGCGCCGAGCGTGGCGGAGAGATCCACGGACCTCAGGACCGACGTATCGAAGCCGGTCAGCCCGCTGAAGTCGATGACCGGCGGTTGCTTCGCGAGACCGTTGACGGCGCTCTGGAACGCATCGCCGAGTTTGCCGAGTTGGTCGCGTTCGGCATCGGTAAGCGTGCCCTTCGTCACCTCGAACTCGACCGATAGTCCGTCATCGCTGCTGCCTAGCTTCACGGTGACCTGCGCGCCGCTGGCCGTGGTGATCGACAGCGCGAACTGGTTGTCGGCGCCGCCTTGGAGCTTCGATTGCTGCACCGCGAGATCGGCATCGGTTGCCGGGGCGGCCGACGTCGAGCGAAAAACGCTTTGCGAGAACGACGTCGCGCCCTTGGCGATCGCGGAGAGCAGCGTCGAACCGAGCTGGTCGATCCGATTGCCGAGCGAAGTCGTCGACATGTTACCGGACATCAGGAGCGAGATGGCGTCCGACGGCACTTGCTGCCAGTTCAGCACGGCACCGTTGGCGACGGGCTGAGCGTACGTCGGCCAGTTGGCGACGGGCGGTGCCTGCGTAAGCGTGACGCGAGTCGAGTCGACGGTGCCGGTCACTGCGCCAGTCGCAGGCACGTTGCCGGTACCGGTGGCATTCGCGGTGTTCGAGGCGTTAGCCGCACGCGAGGCAATGTCGCCGGTCGTGAGCGCGAGGAGGTTCGTGGCTGTGTTGATAGACGTCATCGGGGGGGGCGTGTCGTCGGTTGTCCTTGTAAGCCCCGGTAAGGAAAGTGGGGCGATCAACAGCATTAACGACCTTCAGACGCCAATATTTAGGGCGGCTCCTCATTTTCAGCGGGGGCGGCCCGATTCCGGTGTTGGCAAACCTTCAAGCCATCCCGGCCGCGGGACTTGCCCCCGAGGGGCGTTGCATGGCATTATGAAACATCAAAAGTTACGAATTATGCCGATCCATCCTCGGGAGTTGAGCCATGCAACGAGACACCATCGCGATGTTCGACCAGCACGCCGCCACGTACGACCAGACGTGGCGCGCCATGGCGCCCCTGCGCGACGCGATGCAACTGGTGCTCGACAATGTCTTCGCGCCGTTGCCGGCCGATGCGCACGTACTCAGCGTCGGTGCCGGCACGGGGGCAGAGATTCTCTACCTCGCCGAGCGTCATCCGGACTGGCGTTTCACGGCGGTGGAACCGTCCGGGCCGATGCTGGACGTCTTTCGGGCCAAGGCCGAGGCGCAGGGGATTGCGTCGCGCTGTCGCTTCCATGAGGGATTTCTCGATTCGCTGCCGGAGAGCGCACCGTTCGATGCCGCGACGTCGATTCTCGTCTCCCAGTTCGTGACGGACCCGGCCGAGCGCCGCGCCTTTTTCCGGGAAATTGCCGGGCGGCTGCGCCCCGGTGGCTATCTCGCGAGCGCGGATCTGGCGTGCGACATGACGTCCGTCGCCGGAAGCCGCTTGCTTGAGGTATGGTTCGAGATGATGTCGGTGGCGCCGGAGGCCCGTGAGCGTGCGCAAGGCATCTACGGCTCTCAGGTGGCGGTGGTGCCGCCCGTGGCGATGGACGACATCCTCCGCGAAGGCGGTTTCGACTTGCCCGTGCGTTTCTTCCAGACTGGTCTGATCCACGCCTGGTTTGCGCGTCAGGCGCTCGACGTTCGAGGGGGTGACCAGAATCAGCGATGAAAGGAAACAATGAGAAGCGATAGCCGACTGTCTCGAATGCTGCACGTGCTGCTGCACATGGCGCGGCACGATGCGCCGTTCACCTCCGAGCAACTGGCGCAGATGCTGAGAACGAACCCGGTGGTGGTCCGCAGGACGATGGCTGGCCTGCGCGACGCTGGCTACGTGCGTTCTGACAAGGGCCACGGCGGCGGCTGGACGATCGCGTGCGATCTGCGTCAGGTCACGTTGCTCGACATTCACCGCGCTGTCGGCGGGCCGAACATCTTCGCCATCGGTGTGGAAAGCGACAACCCGGAATGTGCCGTCGAGCGCGCGGTGAATGCGGCGCTCGACGGCGCGTTGCGCGAAGCCGAAGCCATCCTGATCGCCCGGCTCGGCGCGATCTCGCTGGCCGATCTCGCCCAGAATTTTGACGCGCTATGCGCGCAGCATGAAGCTGCGGCAAGCTGACGGGCGTTCAGCGTGAAGACGGGAATCGCCTTTTTCCGGCGATTCCCGGCGATTCCCGTGATCCTGGTTCCCGCTGTCTCTCGTTACGGCTGCGGCGCGGCCAACTGCGCCTTGATAGCCCCTTCCGTCTTGTCGTAATCGCCTTCGCCGAAGTGCGTGTAGACGATCTTGCCGGACTTGTCGACGAGGTAGAACGCCGGCCAGTACAGGTTGTCGTAAGCCTTCCACGTGGCGTAGCGGTTGTCCTGTGCGACCGGATAGGTAATGCCGAAACGACGGATCGCGGCTTGCACGTTCTTCGTATCACGCTCGTAGGCATACTCCGGCGTGTGCACGCCGACCACGACCAATCCCTGATCCTTGTACTTCTCGTGCCATTGCTTCACGTACGGCAGCGTATGGATGCAGTTGATGCACGAGTACGTCCAGAAGTCGACCAGCACGACCTTGCCGCGCAGTTGCTGCATGGTGAGCGGCTGACTGTTGAGCCAGTTATCGATGCCGGTGAATTCAGGGGCGGTTCCGCCCGCGAGGGGACGCGCCTGCGATGGGGCGCAAGCGGCGAGACCCGTGAGGGCGAGGGCGACGAAGGCGCTTCTGAGCATGGTCAACATGGCAGTTTTCTCCTGGGCTGTGTAATGAGTTAGTTGGGTGAATCGGGCTACGTGGGTTCAGGTGAGCCGGTAGCCGTATTTCACTGCCCGGGCGTATCTGTCATGTGTGCAAAAAGCCGCATTTCGGCAATGTCGTGTATCGGAGCCGGGTCCAGATACACAGTGATACAAACGGGCGAAACGATTAGGCTATAAAGCGGTCATCGACCGCGCCGCCGGTGCGGACCCACCTGGAGTTGATCCATGTCGTCCCCAATATCGTCCCCCATGTCGTCCCAGCAGCCGTCTGAGGTGTTTCAGGGTTCCTGCCACTGCGGGGCCGTCCGTTTTGAGGTCGTCACGCCCATCGAGCCGGCCGCCCGCTGCAATTGCAGCCTGTGCCGCCGCAAGGGCGCGCTCATGACGCCCGCCTTTCCCGAAGCCAGTCTGCGGATCCTTTCAGGCGCGGAAGACCTGACTTGCTATCAGTTCAATACACGGGTGGCGAAGCATTACTTCTGCAAGCATTGCGGCATCTACCCGTTCCATGCCTCGCGCACCATGCCCGGCATGTGGCGCGCGAACATCGGTTGTCTGGAAGGTGTCGACCCCTACGCGCTGGAGGCTTCGGTGGCCGACGGGCAGAAGCTCTCCGTCGTGGGGGACGCATGAAACGCCTGCTCAGCGTGCTGGCATTTCTGGCGGGCGGCCTGAGCGTGGAGGCCGTGCACCCGTTGCAGTGCGATCTCGCCCCGGCGAGCCGCCGCGTGCTGCCCGAAACGGAGCGTGCCCGGCGTCGCAAGGATCCCCCCTTGTCCGGGGATGGCAAGGGCCGTATGCCGCAACGCGCGTCGCTATAATCGTCCGCATGGAAAAAATCGATCATGTGCTGATCGTCGACGACGATCGTGGGATTCGGGAATTGCTCGCCGAGTATCTCGAGAAAAACGGCATGCGCGTGAGCACGGCGGCCAACGGACGCGAGATGCGTGCCGTGCTGGCCGACGGCGCCCCCGACCTCATCGTGCTCGACCTGATGCTGCCCGGCGACGACGGCCTCGTGCTGTGCCGCGAGCTTCGGGCGGGCAAGTTCAAGGCGGTGCCGGTGCTCATGCTGACCGCGCGCAGCGAAGAAACCGACCGGATCGTCGGGCTGGAGATGGGGGCCGACGACTACCTCGCCAAGCCCTTTGCCGTGCGCGAGTTGCTGGCGCGTATCAAATCGGTATTGCGCCGCACGCGCATGTTGCCGCCGGGGATGCAGATCACCGAGACGGCCGAAGTACTCGCATTCGGCGACTGGCAGCTCGACACCACGGCCCGTCATCTGCTCGACACCGATGGCACACAGGTGGCGCTCAGCGGTGCGGAGTACAGGCTGCTGCGCGTACTGCTCGATCATCCACAACGCGTGCTTACGCGCGACCAGTTGCTCAACCTCACGCAGGGCAGGCAGGCCGACGCCTTCGATCGGTCCATCGACCTGCTCATCAGCCGTTTGCGCCAGCGCCTGGGCGATGGCGCGCGTGAGCCTCGTTATATCAAGACGTTGCGCAACGAAGGCTATGTATTTTGCGCAGCGGTCACCGTGGTCTCCGCTCCCGAATGACAACCCCTTCGCCGCCGGTCCCGGCGCCCGGCACCCTGAACTGGCATTGGCCGCGCTCGTTGTTTGCACGGCTCGCGCTCATCCTCTTCATCGGCCTCGCACTCTCGCAGACGCTCTCGTTCTGGCTCACCATGACCGAGCGCAACCGGGTGACGTCAAACATGATGAGCGTCTACATCGAGAGCGAGGTGGCGAGTTCGGTCGCGTTGCTCGACCACCTGCCGGCGGCCGAACGGGCGCAGTGGCTGCCGCGTCTGGCGCGGCGCAGCTACCGCTTCGAACTCGGCACGGGCGTGCCCGGCGGCAAGCCCGATGAAGGCGCAGCGATGCAGGTGGCGCGCGTGATCGAGGAATCCATCGGGGTGTCGTATCCGGTGACGGTCGATAGCGTGCCGGGCGACACCGACCGTCTTCAGGCGCATTTGCGACTGAGTGACGGATCGCCGCTCACCATCGACGTGTTTCCCACGCCGAATCTGCCGCTGTCCGGCTGGTTGCCCGCCATGCTCGGCCTGCAACTGGTGCTGATCGCGGCGTGCTGCTGGCTGGCGGTGCGATTGGCGACGCGTCCGCTGAACGCGCTCGCGAAAGCGGCCGATGCGCTGGGACCGGATTTGCGCGCTGAGCGTTTGAAGGAAGACGGACCGTCTGAAGTCGCGCGCGCGGCACGTGCGTTCAACGCGATGCAGGAGCGTATCAGCGGTTACATGACCGAGCGCATGCAGATCCTTGCGGCCATCTCCCACGATTTGCAGACGCCGATTACCCGCATGCGGCTGCGCGTCGACACGATGGACGACGAGACGGCGGCGGTGCGTCTGCAACAGGATCTGAAGGAGATGGAGTCGCTCGTCAAGGAAGGCGTGACCTATGCGCGAACCTTGCACGGTGCGTCGGAAGCGCCGCGCAAGGTCGACCTCGACGCGTTGCTCGACAGCCTCGTGTGCGATTACGTGGACGCCGGCTCTCCGGTCACGCTGGAAGGGCAGATCGGTCACCCGATCGTGACGCGTCCACAGGCCTTGCGCCGCATTGTGGGTAACCTCGTCGATAACGCGCTCAAGTACGGCAACGTTGCGCATCTCGTGGTGACTCAGCGCACCGATGGCATTGACGTGATCGTGGCGGATCGCGGCCCGGGGATTCCCGAAGACATGCTGGAAGGGGTCTTTGCACCGTTCGTACGACTGGAGACGTCGCGCAACCGTCACACGGGCGGCACGGGCCTGGGGCTGGCGATTGCGCGGCAACTGGCGCAGGCGATGGATGCCACGCTGACGTTGCGCAATCGCGAGGGCGGCGGCCTGGAAGCACGGCTTTCGCTCAAGGCTTAATCGACGAGTTAGCGACGAATCAGCGAAGCATCAGCGAGGTATCGACCGGGCATTTGTATCGAAGTTTGTCTGACGTTGTCGCGGGTACTTACGATTGCAATAAGCGCCTCGTCAGACAAATGGCAGATACGTCCGGGGAGTCTAATGGTTTCAACGGCGGCGCAACAGGCGCACGGCAGCCAGGCAGATGCCAGCACCGAACCTGAAGCGCTCGAACGTTACTTACCCTTAAATTCTCTGGAGTCTCACCATGAAAGCCCTTCTGATCGCTGTTTCGCTCGCTACCCTCGGCACCGCTGGCGCTGCTTACGCCGCTGGCACCGATCAAGTCCTGACGAGCACCGGTAACGCCGTCTCGGCCGCTCACTGGATGCCCGACAACGGCCCGTCGCTCACCACGGCACAAGTCAAGAAAGAACTGCAAAGCGCAGCCACGTCGGGTGAGATCGACTACCTGAACATGACGCTGTACAAAGGCGCATGACGGCTAATTGCCGGGCCAGCAAGACTGGACATCCCCGAAAACGCCCGGCATCGCCGGGCGGCGCCGAGCGGCTTCATGCTGACTGCCGGCAGACTGCGGGCTGAGTTCTGCACCGAAGCAGGATTCAGCCCGTTTTCTTTAGTTCTGTTGTTCTGTTAGCCCCCCGCATTCGTGGAAACAGACGCCGTGGACACCGTCGTTGACCGGCGAGAGCCATGGCTTTCGTCATCAATGCGACGACACGTAAATCGCATCGGCAAACGCGGCAGGAATGGCGAAGCTCTCGCGCATGCGTCGGGTTTCGGCGGCGGGCGTCGCGCCGAAGAGGCGCTTGAACTCCCGGCTGAATTGCGACGCGCTGGTGTAGCCCACGGCGTGGCTGGCGGCTTCCGCCGTCAGGTCCTGACGCACCATCAGCAAGCGCGCCTGATGCAGTCGCGTCGACTTCACGTACTGCATGGGCGAGACGTGCGTGATGGCCTTGAAATGACTGTGAAAGCTCGGAACGCTCATGCCAGCTTCTTCGGCAAGTTGCGTGACGTCGAGCGGGTCGGCATATCGGGCATGGATCAGACGCAGCGACCGGCCGATGCGGCCGAATTGCCCGCGCATCGCCAGCGCTTCACGCATGGCGCCGCCTTGCGCGCCGGTCAGTACCCGGAAGTAGATTTCGCGCAGCAGACCTTGTCCGAGCACGGCGGCTTCGAGCGGCGAGCTCATGGCCTCGAGAAAGCGCAGCACGGAACCCCGCATCGGGGCATCCATCGGTGTGGACATCATGCTCTGCGGCGGCGCTTCGTGCCGAGCCGTGCCTTCGCGGTCGATCTGCGCGGCCAATTCGGCGGCCATCGTGAAGTCGAGATGCAGATAGAGCGCCAGCAGTGGCCGGTCGCGTGTCGCGTCCGTCTCCATACTGAACGGGACGGGGACCGACACGGCCAGATAATGATCCTCGTCGTACTGATAAAGCCGGTCGCCGAAGTAGCCGCGCTTTCTGCCCTGACAGACGATCACGATGCCCGGGTCGTACAGCACCGGCGTGCGTGAGAGCTTCCGATCGGAACGAAGAATACGAACGCTCGGCAGTGCCGTGAGGTTGTATCCCTCGTCGGGGGCAAGTGCGCGGAGCAGGGCAAGGGTTCGGGCCCGGTCACCTTCGGAGTTAGCCGGGCTGATCTTCTGCTTCATCGTTTTAGGCAAGAGAGCTAGCGAATTGCGGCTTACTGATCGCTTTTCATCAGAAATGAAGCGCCCCGCACATCGCCTTTCTGGTGATGCGCGGGCCGTATTACCCGCTCAGAGCAGACCGGCGACTTGCGGAAGGAACTTGACGGGATTGAAGGTGATGACGCGGTAACTGGCGAGCCCGTGAATGTGGAACGGGTCTTGCGCGATGATCGCGTCGAGCTCCTCGCGCGACACCTTGCCGGAGACGATGATGATGCCGCCATCGCGCGGATCCTTCGGGCCGGACGCAATGAAGACTTCGCGTTCGTATTGCGTCGAAAGAAACGCGCGATGCGCTTCGAGCTGGACGTCAACGGCGCTTACAGGTTGCAGATATGTCAGTTCGACGATGTACATCAGGCTGCCTTTATCGGGAAAAACGCGGCAAATGCCGCTCGGGAGCCAGTGTAGCAATTCGCCGGGGCTGACGCTGGACAGCCGGTGTCCAGCGTTTCATCACGTGTGACAGCAATACCGATGCATGCCAAAAGCGCCGGTCAGCCTCAGCGCTCCAGCCCCGCCCGATGCTTCTGATACTGGATCGCGGAGACGATCGCCACGCGCCGGATCGGTTCCGGAGGCAGCCACGTGGGGCGCTCGAAGCCCAGCGCGTCGGCCAGCTCGGGCGAATGGTGGCCACAGGCCATCTCGCCGAGCAGCTTGCCGAACATGCTGCCCTTGAGCACGCCCGCGCCATTGCACCCGAGCGACGTGAACAGTCCTTTGCGCACCTCGCCGAAGTAAAGTGCCCCGTTACGGGTGAGCGCCGTCACACCGCCCCAGACATGCTCGAACTTGTGCGATGCCATCTGGGGATAGCGCCGCTGATAAGCGTCGGTGAGCATCGCGTCGACGTCGGCCATCGGGCGCTCCTTCTCGTAGGAATATGCACTGCGCACGATGAAGCGGCCGCCGAGCGTCTTGCGCAAGGTGGTGCCGAGCCGGTTCGCCGGAATCACGCCCCATTCGCGTGCCGGACCGAGCTTGGCCAGTTCGTCGGCAGACAGGGCGGGTGTCATCGCGGCGTACGTGTAGATGGTGAAGACGCGATCGCGCGCCAACCCCAGCTTGCGGGCGAACCCGTTGTTCGCCACGATGACCTGACCGGCACGCAACTGCGCAGATGCCGTCGTTACCGTGAATGGCCCGGTGCCTTCGAGGGCCACGACCGGCTCGTTTTCCCACAACCGGACATTCGCCGGCAGACTGTCCGCCAGTCCGCGCACGAGGGCAGCAGGTTGCACGAAGACATTGTTGTCGGAGTGATAGCCGTACCCGTAATACTCGGTGCCGATTTCACTGCGCAAGGCGTCGCGCGACAGTTCGCGGTAGGTCACCCCCCAGTCGCGATATTGCGCCAGTGTGTCGCGCAGCCGTTGTTCGCCATCGGGCGTTGCGGCCGCGTGGTATTTGCCGACGGGATTCCAGCCGCAATCGATGCCGTGTGTCGTCACCAGCTCGTGAAGCCACTTCAGCCCGATGTCGTACAGACGGATCTGCTTGCGCGCGACCTCGACCGGGCTACCGTGTCCGCCCATGCCGGTGTTGTGCGGCAGGTTGATGAGGAAGCCCGAGTTGCGCCCGGCGGAACCGTTACCGACGGTGGTGGCGTCGACGACCAGCACTGAAGCGTCCGGCCGAAGCTCCGCGACGCGACGCGCCGCCGCCAGCCCGGTGAAGCCCGCACCGATGACGATGACGTCGAAGCTGTGCCCGGCCGGCGCCTGCGTATGCGGCGCGCGTGCCGGCAGCAGGGCGTTCCAGCCGGCGCCCGCCTGATAAGCGGGGAACGTATCCCGCACGTGGTGAGAGGAAGTGACTTGATTGGACATGACAATAGAAATGCGGGGGCTTGCCGAAGGTGGCTTGGGGAGCGACGTCGTCAGTGGCGCCGGAGTCCGGCGTCTCGCGTTGTTATGCCGCCTGACTCTCGAGACTGCGCATCACTTCGGTTTGCACGGTGTTCCAGATTTGCGATTTGAGTTCGTTGTAGCGCGGCGAAAGCTGCACCTGTGCGTCGCGCGGCATCGGGAGATCATTGGGTAGATCGCAGGCCACGCGACCCGGCCGCGCGCTCATGATGACCATGCGCGTCGACAGCATCAGCGCCTCGTCGATCGAGTGCGTGATGAACACGATCGTCTTGCCGCTCTTCTGATAGATCTGGAGCAATTCTTCCTGCAACACCTGACGCGTCATGGCGTCGAGCGCAGCAAACGGCTCGTCGAGCAGAATGACGTCCGGATCGTTGGCGAGCACGCGCGCAATCGACACGCGCTGACGCATGCCGCCGGAGAGCGCCTTCGGATAGCGATCTTCGAAGCCCTTCAGGCCGACCATCTCGATATAGCGGCGTGCCGTGGCGTAGCGCGTGGCCTTGTCGATCCCTTTCATCTTCAGACCAAAGGCGACGTTATCGAGCACGCTCAGCCAGGGGAACAACGCGTACTGCTGGAACACCATGCCGCAATGCGGGTCGATGCCTTTGACCTCGCGGCCATTTACGCGGATCTGGCCAGTGGTCGGCGCGTCGAAACCGGTGATCAGGTTGAGCAGCGTCGACTTGCCGCATCCGGACGCGCCGAGCAGCACCACGAATTCGCCGCGTGCGATGTTCATGTCCACGCGCTCAAGGGCCTGGAAGTCGCCGTAACGCTTCGACACGCCGTCGATGGCGATCATCGTGTCCGACTCGCCTCTGGACGTGCCGCCCGATGCCGCCTGAGAGGTCTGTGCACCGGCCTGGGAATCGATACGATCGTTCATGCTTGCCACCTCAACACCTTGCGCTCGATGGCGCGAAATACGATATCCGTCACCAGCACCGTGACGCTGATCATCACCATGCCGAGCACGACGACTTCCGTCTGGAAGAACTCCTTGCCGTTCATGATGAGAAAGCCGAGTCCTTCGCGGGCGGCGACCAGTTCGGCCGAGATCACGCATGTCCACGACAGCCCCAGAATGATCTTCAGACCGGAGAGGATCTGCGGCAGGCTCGCGGGCAGAATCACCTCACGCATCACCTGCCAGTTGCTCGCGCCCAGATTCTTCGCGGCGCGGATCAGCAGCGGGTCGACGTTACGCGTGGCTTCGATCACATAGACCAGCGCAGGGGCGAACGTGCCCATGAACACGATGCTGTACTTCTGCGTCTCGGAGATGCCGAACCACAGCAGGGAGAGCGGAATCCAGCTCATCGACGGCAGCGGTCGCAGGAACGACAGGATCGGGTCGAACGCGGCGCGCGCGTAGCTCGACGTACCCAGCACGATGCCGAGCGGAATGGCAACGACAGTGGCTGCGATGAAGCCCGTCATCACCCGCCGGGTGGACGCCAGCACGTTCGAGAGCAGCGAGCCGTCGGCCATCATGGCGACGATGCGTTCCGCGACGGCCGACGGCGGCGGCAGGAACAGGGGATCGACGATCCCGGTGCGGCAGGCCGCTTCCCATGCCAGCAGGAACACGACTACGGACGCAAACCCCACACCCAGCAACGTGGCGCGGGACGGTTGACGATGATTCACAATCAGACTCCTCAGGCGTTTGCCGGTACGCCATGCCAGCGCACCGGCGCGCGAATGCTTACAGATACGACGTGTTGATCCACTGACGCACCGCAGGCGCCTTGTCGATCTGCTTGTAGGTCACGAGCATTTCGGCCAGTCGTTGCAGACCGTCGACGTAGCTGCCCGGCGACTTGAGCAGTTGCGTCTGTTGCGCGAGGCTGTACCATTCGGCGCCCTTGATCGTCTCGATCTGGTCGAGCGCCGACATGCCGGTCAGGCCGATCAGCGAGCGGGCGGCGTCGTCGGGCTTGTCGCGCAGTGTCTGGCAGGCATCGAAATACACCTTCAGGTACTTGCGCACGGCGTCGCCATTCTTCTCGGCCCACGCGTTGCGCACGATCAGCACGTCCGGACCCGGGGTCACGTTGTACTTCTTGTAGAGCGAGAACTGCGTGTCGTCGGCCAGCAGCTTCATGCCCGTCATGGCGCGAATGCGGTTGAACTGCGGCGTCCAGGCTGCGGCGGCGTCGATCTGACCCGACTGGATCGCGCCCGGAATTTCGGGGGCGGGGACGTTGAGCACCGTCACATCGTTGGAGAGTCCGGCGCTACCCAGCAGATCCAGCACCAGCAAATGCGCGCTCGACGCGAACGTCACACCGAGCTTCTTGCCCTTGAGGTCTTGCAGCGAGTTCACGCCGTCACGCACGAACAGGCCTTCCACCTTCCCGAAACTCTCGGGCACCGCCACGATGGAGAAGTGCTTCGAGCCGCGAGCCATCAGCGCGAGGGCCGACACGATGCCGGTGCAGGCGATGTCGATGCCGCCTGAGAGCACAGCGCTCATGCGGGCCGACGACGTGCCGAACGCCTGCCATTGCTGGTCGATGCCGGCGGCGGCAAGGGCGCCCGACTTCATGGCGAGATAGGCCGGATAGTGACCGAGCCATGCCGAGCCGCCGTACTGGACGGTGGTGGCTTCTGCCGCGCGGGCCATGCCCGGCAGCGTCATGCCTCCTGCGGCGGCGGCTGCCGACAGGGCGGCGCTGGTATGGAGGAATTTGCGTCGTGAAAGGTTCATGCGTGTCTCCTTTTTAGGCTGTGTTATTCGCGTTGAATACTCGATTTGCACGATGGGCGCGCTTCAGGTGAAGGTCATCTGGCCCGGCGCCGCGGGCGGTGGATCAGCACAACGCCAGGCGCTCGCCCAGCCAGGGCATCACGCGGCGTAGGTCCGGGAAGGCCTCCTGCGCAAGTGCGAGGCGACCGGCCAGAAAGCATTGCGACGCCATCTCGGAGACCTCGCCTTCACGCGAGACCTGGTAGATCGTGCGCGAGAGCGCGGGGCCGGGCAGGGGCAGCGCGGCGACCTGGGGCAGCGATGCGCGGCCCTGCAAGAGGCAGAGCGGCGTAGCGATCGTGAATCCGACCTCGGCGGCGACCATCGACATCACAACGTCCGACGTGTCGATTTCGAGGTGCATGCGTGGCGAGTGACCGGTGCGGCGCAAATGGCGCTCGATCACGGCGCCGAAGTGAGAGCGTCCCGAGAAGCGAATCAGTGGCATCGAGCGGATCAGTTCGCTCAGGTCGGCCTGCGCGAGATCGGCCTCGCGAGACTTCGGCACCACGACGATGAACGGCTCCGTGAAAATCGGACGGCGCACCAGACGCTCCATGTCGTGCATGGGGTCGCTCGTGACGATCAGGTCCAGCTGACGGGCGAGCAGGGCCTGCGCATGGCCGTTGGCGAGGCCTGACCAGAGCAGCAGTTCGCTGGTGCTCCCGGACATCTGCCGCACGATGGACGGCCCGACCGTTGCTGCGAACGAATCGATCATGCCGACCCTCACGGCGGCGCGGCTGGCGACGTCGGCATCTTGCACCTGAGCGATGAGCCGGTCCATGTCGTCCACGATCTGGCGGGCGTGACGCGAGAGCGCGAGTCCGGCCGGGGTGAGCTTGAGCGGGCGGCGCGAGCGGTCGAGCACACGTGTGCCGACCGTTTGTTCGATCTGGGCGATGGCTTGCGAGATGGCGGATTGCGTGACGCCGAGCGTCTCGGCGGCGCCCGAGAGGCTGCCAGCCGAGGCTACGGCTTCGAAGATCCGCAACGATCTGACGTCGAGGTCTGCGCGCTTTTTCATCGCCATGTCTCCAGTCCGGCGCACGCGTATCAGGGGGGTGAGAACGGCTTTCCTGAAGCGCGGCGGTGAATCGGTATAAGAATTTCTGGCGATTGTAGGGATGGAAGGCGCTAAAACAAAACGAAGTTAAGTAAAACTAATACTTTGTATTAGGCCATGGGAATTTCGGAGAAAAAACGCGCACGAGCGAACGAAGTTCGTCTCGACAGATGAAATCGACGCGAAGGTAAAGATAGTGGGAAAGAGAAACTGAGGGGATAGAGAGGGACGGACCGAGGCCCCGTTCCGAATCGAGTTGGGTCTATGTCTGAGAGGCGGAATGGGGCCTCGGTCCGTCTGACTGCTGGCGTGGGAGGCGGGTCAGGCAGCACAAGGCCGGGAAAAGCCCCGGAAGGTATGACCTCCCTCTCGGGCCCGATGATGTCGCCGGTGTTACAGCAACCGATAAGCGAGACGCGCTGCCACACGCGCCCCGGTCCCTTGAGCGTCGAAACGCGGGTTGTACTCGGCGAGATCGGCAACGCGAAGCTTGCCCGAGCGGTGCACGTGCGTGACGATGGCTTCGACGACCGGCATCGGCACGCCATAAGCGGCCGGTGCCGAGACACCCGGCATGACGGGCGCGGGCAGCACGTCGAGATCGATCGTCAGGTAGACGTGCGAGACGTCAGCCATCAGCGCATCGATCTGCGCCAGACGCGCTTCGAGATGCCGGTCCTGCATCTCCGTGTCTTCGACGTACGTGACGTTCAACGCATCCGCACGCTCGAACAACGATGCCGTATTGCTCAGACGGCTCACGCCGAGGCAGGCGTAATCGAACGGCAACCCCGCCGCTTCGCACGCGTGGGCGATCTGGTCGAATGGGGTGCCCGACGTGCCCGGGCGCGCCGTGCGCAGATCGAAGTGTGCATCGAGATTCAGGATCAATACGCGGGAGCGGTCGTCCTGTGCGTCGAGATGCGCCCGCAGACCTTGCCACGTTCCCCACGCGATCTCATGCCCGCCGCCGAGCACGACCGGCTTCGCGCCAGCGTCGAGCTGACGGCGTACGGCATCGGCGAGCGCTTGTTGCGCGGCTTCGAGCGCATCGCCTTCGCACGTGACGTCGCCCGCGTCGTACAAACACGCGATGTCGTGGGCCGGAAGATTCGCCAGCGCGCGACGAATGGCTTGCGGGCCATCCGACGCGCCGACGCGCCCCTGATTACGCTTCACGCCTGCATCGCAGGCAAAGCCCAGCAGCACGGGCGCGCCGCTCTCGGGGCGTTCGACGTGCGCATCGACCTCACGCACCACGTTGAACAGACGGCGGGTGTCGCCTCGCTCACCGGCGTCCGTGCGTCCCTGCCATACCGGCCCGTCCGACGTAGTGGCGGACACCGGCTTCAATGAAGTCACCATGAAAATATCTCCTGTTGGCCGGATCAGACGGATGCAAGATCACGCAACTCGCCGTGGCGTACCGTGCGCGAAGGCAACTCACCGCCCAGCCAGTAAGCCAGCTCTGCCGGTCGCTCGATCTCCCAGGCAACGAAATCCGCCGTCTTCCCGGCTTCGATCGTGCCGTGGGTGTCGAGCATGCCGAGCGCCTTGGCGGCGTTGCGCGTCACCCCCGCCAACGCCTCCTCGGGCGTCAGCCCGAACAGCGTGCAGGCCATGTTGAGCATCAGACGCAGCGATAACGCGGGCGATGTCCCCGGGTTCAGATCCGACGCCACCGCGATATCCACGCCGTGACGACGCAGCAGATCCACCGGCGGACGCCGCGTCTCCTGCAACATGTGGAACGCCCCGGGCAGCAGCACCGCGACCGTGCCGGCACGGCCCATCGCGGCGGCATCCTCGGCCGTCATGTACTCGAGGTGATCTGCCGATAACGCCCCCAACTCTGCTGCCATGCTCGACCCGCCCAGCGGCGAGAGTTGTTCGGCGTGCAGCTTCACGGGCAACTTCAGCTTCTGTGCGCGCAGCAGCACGCGCATGACCTGTGCGGGCGAGAACGCGATGGTCTCGCAGAAGGCATCCACGGCGTCGACCAGACGTTCCTCGGCCAGTGTCGGCAGAATCTCCGAGCAGACGTAGTTCACATACTCGTCGGCCTTGCCCGCGAATTCGGACGGCACGGTGTGCGCCGCCAGACACGTCGTCTTTACGGTCACCGGCAGGGCTTCCCCGAGCCGGCGCGCCACGCGCAGCATCTTGCGCTCGCTGTTCAGATCGAGCCCGTAGCCGGACTTGATCTCGACGGTGGTCACCCCGTCGCGCATCAAGGCGAGCAGACGCTTGCGGGCCGAGGCGAAGAGGGCGTCTTCGGTCGCATCGCGGGTGTGCCGCACCGTGTGCTTGATGCCGCCCCCCGCTGCCGAGATCTCGGCGTAACTCACGCCTTGCAGGCGTTGCTCGAACTCCAGACTGCGGTTGCCGCCGAACACCAGGTGCGTATGGCAATCGATCAGACCGGGTGTGACCCAGGCCCCGTTCAGATCGATGCATTCATCCGCGCCGGAAGCCGGGCGCTCGCCGCGCGGGCCGACCCATTCGATCTGCTTGCCGTGCGTGACGATCACGGCGTCTTCGATGGTGTTGTAGCGGCCGTCGCGCAGGGTCGCAACGTGGCAGTGCTTCCAGTAGGTACGTTTCATGTGGGTCTTATTCCAGACGCATTTGGTTGCGCAGTTGCGCTTCCTTGGGTTTGACGCCGAATTGATACGCCGCCGACATCAGTGCGATCCAGCCGGCGCCGACATAGAGCGCGACGCGCGTGTCTTCCGTATAGCCGAGCACCCCGATCACGAACACCATAAAGGCGATGGCCAGTGCCGGTGCGACAGGCCACAGCGGCACCTTGAACTTCAGCGCAGCGACTTCCGCGGCCGACAGACGGCGACGCATCGCGACCTGCGAGAGCAGAATCATCAGCCACACCCAGACCGTGGCGAACGTCGCAATCGACGCGATGATGAGGAACACGCCTTCCGGGATCAGGTAATTGAGCACCACGCCGCCGAGCAGCGCGGCCGTCATCACCAGCACCGTGACCCACGGCACCCCGTGACGCGACGTCGCCGAGAAGATCGCCGGCGCCTGACCATGTTCGGCCATGCCGAACATCATGCGGCCCGCGCCGAAGATGTTGCTGTTGATGGCCGAGATGGCCGCGGAAATCACGATCACGTTGAGAATCGCCGCCGCCGACTTGATACCGAGTCCCGAGAAGATCTGCACGAACGGGCTGCCCTGACTGCCGATACCGGTCCACGGGAAGATCGCCATGAGCACGCACATCGTCAGCACGTAGAACAGCAGAATGCGGGCCGGCACAGCGTTGATCGCGCGCGGAATCACGGTCTCGGGATTCTTCGCTTCGCCGCCCGTGATGCCGATGATCTCGATGCCGCCATACGCGAACATCACAACCGCGAGCGACGCCACCAGTCCGCCCCAGCCATTCGGCAGGAAGCCGCCGTGCGCCCACAGATTGCTCACTGCCGGGGCATGTTCGCTGTGCATCTGCACGCCGGTCAGAAGAATTACGCCGCCACCGACGATCATGGCGACGATGGCGAGAATCTTGACCAGCGCCAGCCAGAACTCCATCTCGCCGTAGACCTTCACGTTGCACAGATTCAGGCCGCAGATCAGCATCACGATGCCGAGCACCCAGATCCATTGGGGAACGTCCGGGAACCAGAACCCCATGTAGATGCCGAACGCCGTCACGTCCGCCAGACAGACGATGACCATCTCGAGAATGTAAGTCCAGCCCGTGAGGAATCCCGCCAGCGGCCCGAGGTTGTCACGGGCGTAGCGCCCGAACGATCCGGTTACCGGCTGACGCACGGCCATCTCTCCAAGGGCGCGCATCACCATATAGACGGCTGCGCCGCCGAGGATGTACGCCAGAATGACGGCCGGACCGGCGAGCTGGATGGCCGAAGCCGACCCATAGAACAGACCGGTGCCGATGGCAGAGCCCAGCGCCAGAAAGCGGATGTGCCGCGCGCTCAGATTGCGTTGCAGGTTTTTCAAGCTGTCTCCTGAAGACCTAGTAGGCCGGCCCGCAGACACGGGCGGCAAGGGAAATCGGGTGGTACGTCGACCGGCCCCGTCAGCGAACTGAAAGGGCCGGCATACGAGGGGGCAACCCGGTACGCCACAACGCCGGAGCGCGAATCACTGTTCGTTTCGCCCCGGCAGGGCGGGAATCAAACGACTGGCTCGGCGACTCAGAGGCTCGGCAACGTACCGGCGGGCACGAGTGCGCTCAGTTGTCGTTGTGCAATGAGTTCGCTCGCCCCCTCGATGTCCGGGGCGAAATAGCGATCCTTATCGTAGAACGGAACCGATTGGCGCAGCAGGGCGCGTGCGCGTTCGAGGGCCGGGGTGGACTTCACACCTTCGCGGAAATCCAGGCCCTGAGCGGCGCTCAGCCATTCGATCGCGATGATGCCCTTGACGTTATCGGCCATCTCCCAAAGCCGCTTACCGGCGTTCGGGGCCATCGAGACGTGGTCTTCCTGGTTGGCCGAGGTCGGGAGACTATCAACGCTGGCCGGATGTGCCAAGGCTTTATTGTCGGACGCGAGGGCGGCGGCCGTCACTTGCGCAATCATGAAACCGGAGTTCACGCCGCCGTTGGCCACCAGAAACGCGGGCAATTGCGACATGTGCTTGTCCATCATCAGGGAGATGCGACGCTCGCTCAGCGCGCCGATTTCCGCCAGCGCCAGCGCGAGATTGTCGGCCGCCATCGCGACCGGTTCAGCGTGGAAGTTGCCGCCGGAGATCACGTCGCCCTGTTCCCAGAAGACGAGCGGATTGTCCGACACGGCATTGGCTTCGACGGCGAGCACCTCGGCCGCCTGACGGATCTGCGTGAGGCAGGCGCCCATGACCTGCGGCTGGCAACGCAGCGAATACGGGTCCTGCACCTTCTCGCAGTTCGCATGCGACTGGCCCACTTCGCTCGTCTCGCCCAGCAGATGACGGAAGACGGCTGCGGCGTCGATCTGACCGCGCTGACCGCGTGCCGCGTGGATGCGCGCGTCGAAAGGCGCGCGCGAACCGAGCATCGCCTCGACCGTCATCGCGCCGCACACGCTGGCGGCGGCATACATGTCTTCCGCTTCGAACAGACCGCGCAGTGCGTAAGCCGTCGAGACTTGCGTGCCGTTCAGCAGTGCCAGCCCTTCCTTGGCGGCAAGGGTCAGCGGTTCGAGACCGGCGACCGCCAGCGCTTCGCGGGCGTTCATCCATTGACCGCGATAGCGCGCCTGACCTTCGCCCAGCAACAGCAGCGACATGTGGGCGAGCGGGGCGAGGTCCCCCGATGCGCCGACCGAGCCCTTCAGGGGGATGCGCGGGTAGACCTCGGCGTTGACCAGCGTGACGAGGGCGTCGATGACCTTGCGGCGAATGCCCGAGAACCCGCGCGCCAGGCTGTTGATCTTGAGCACCATGATCAGACGCACGAGGGCGTCGTCGAGCGGCGCACCCACCCCGGCGGCGTGCGACAGTACCAGCGAGCGTTGCAGGTTTTCGAGGTCTTCGTGAGCGATGCGCGTCGAGGCGAGCAGACCGAAGCCGGTGTTGATGCCATAGGCGGTGCGGCCTTCGGCCACGATCCCTTCGACGCAGGCCACGCTCTTGTCGATGGCCGCATAAGCCTTCTCGTCGAGCGTGAGAGTGGTCGGGTGCTGATAGACGTCGCGAAGTTGGGCCAGGGTGAGGGCGCCGGGCGTCACGAACAGTTGTGCCATGGACGGAATTCCTTGATTCGACATAGTCGGGGGTGTCTTGTCTTTGTTTTGCTTCTGAATTGGGTGGCGATGCCCGACGGGATTACTTCGCCGTGTTCAGCATCGGCAGGTTCAGGCCGTGCTCACGGGCGCAGTCGACAGCGATGTCGTAGCCGGCGTCGGCGTGACGCATCACACCCGTGGCCGGATCGTTGTTCAGCACGCGGGCGATACGCGCCGCAGCGGCATCGGTGCCGTCGCACACGATCACCACGCCGGAGTGTTGCGAGAAGCCCATGCCGACGCCGCCGCCGTGATGCAGCGACACCCACGTCGCGCCGCTGGCGGTATTGAGCAGCGCATTGAGCAGCGGCCAGTCGGAGACGGCGTCCGAGCCGTCGCGCATGGCTTCCGTTTCGCGATTGGGGCTGGCGACCGAGCCGGAGTCCAGATGGTCGCGGCCGATCACGACCGGCGCCGAGAGTTCTCCCGAGCGTACCATTTCGTTGAACGCCAGTCCGAGCTTTGCCCGCAGGCCGAGGCCGACCCAGCAGATGCGCGCCGGCAGCCCCTGGAAGCTGATGCGCTCACGTGCCATGTCGAGCCAGCGATGCAGATGCGCGTCGTCCGGGATCAGTTCCTTGACCTTGGCGTCGGTCTTGTAAATGTCTTGCGGATCGCCCGAGAGCGCGGCCCAGCGGAACGGACCCACGCCACGGCAGAACAGCGGGCGAATATACGCGGGCACGAAGCCGGGGAAGTCGAACGCGTTCTGCACGCCTTCTTCCTTGGCCATCTGGCGGATGTTGTTGCCGTAGTCGAACGTCGGCACGCCCATCGCCTTGAAGTCCAGCATGGCTTTTACGTGCACGGCCATCGATTGCTTGGCGGCCTTCACGACTTCGGCGGGCTTCGAGCGGGCGCGCTCGCGGTATTCGTCCCACGTCCAGCCGATCGGCAGATAGCCGTTGAGCGGATCGTGCGCGCTGGTCTGGTCGGTGACCATGTCCGGACGCACGCCGCGACGCACCAGCTCCGGCAGAATCTCGGCGGCGTTGCCGCACAGCGCGATGGAGACGGCCTGACCGTCGGCGGTGTATTTGGCGATGCGGGCCAGCGCGTCGTCGAGATCCTTGGCCTGCTCGTCGACGTAGCGCGTGCGCAGACGGAAGTCGATGCTCGTCTGCTGGCATTCGATGTTCAGCGAGCAAGCGCCGGCCAGCGTGGCGGCCAGCGGCTGCGCGCCGCCCATGCCGCCCAGTCCGGCGGTGAGCACCCAGCGTCCCTTCAGGTTGCCGCCGTAGTGTTGACGGCCGGCTTCCACGAACGTCTCGTAGGTGCCTTGCACGATGCCCTGACTGCCGATGTAGATCCACGAACCGGCGGTCATCTGGCCGTACATGGCCAGACCCTTGGCGTCGAGTTCGTTGAAGTGTTCCCACGTGGCCCAGTGCGGCACGAGGTTCGAATTGGCGATGAGCACGCGCGGGGCGTCGGCGTGGGTCTTGAACACGCCGACCGGCTTGCCCGACTGGACGAGCAGCGTTTCGTCGTCGTCCAGCGTCTTGAGGGTTTCGACGATCTTGTCGAAGCATTCCCAGTTGCGCGCGGCGCGTCCGATGCCGCCGTAGACCACGAGCGCGTTCGGATTCTCGGCGACGTCCGGGTCGAGGTTGTTCATCAGCATGCGCAGCGGCGCTTCGGTCAACCAGCTTTTGGCATTGAGCTGCGTGCCGCGCGGGGCGCGGATGGTGACGTCGCGATATCGGGTGAATTGGCTCACAGTGATTCCCTTGGTTCTGAGCGGATGATGGCTTGTACAGTATTGTATATACAACTAATCGTGAACTAGGGTTTTCACGAACCCGGCGGGTGACAGCGATGACGGGGAAGGTTTGTGGCGCTAACGGAAGAATGCGCGGCTGGCTCAGCAGTGCGAGCCGCGCGGACCGGCGATCACTCGGCGTCGCCGAAGCGGCCTTCGAGGCGGTGACGCGAACCGGGATGCAGCAGACGGGCGACCGAGACGACCCGTTTGCCCGACCATGTGCGCCGACGAATCAGCAGGCATGGCTCGGTGCGCTGAATTTGCAGCATCTGCGCTTCGTCCGGGGTGGCCGTCACGGCCTCCACGACGTGTTCGCCCGACGTGAGCGGCGAGGTGCGCTGAAGATAGGCGTTGGGCGTGCGCTTGGTGAAGTCCTGTTCGAGGTAGTTCGGCGCGAGTGCCGGATTGACGAAGCGGTCTTCGATCTGCACCGGGATGTTGTCCTGATAATGGACGATCACCGAATGGAACAGCTTCTCGCGCTCCTGTAACCCCATCGAGAGCGCCCGCTCGGGGCCGGCCAGTTCTTCGCGCAGCAGCTTCACTTCGGCACGATGGCGATGCCCGTGCTCGGAGATCTCGTCGGCGATATTGTTCACGGCGAGCAGCGGCGAGTGCGACTTCGGCTCGGCCACGAACGTGCCGACGCCCTGCATACGCACGAGCCGGCCTTCGGCCGTGAGTTCGCGCAGCGCACGGTTGACCGTCATGCGACTCACGCCGGACTGCTCGACGAGCTCATTTTCCGACGGCACGCGGTGGTGCGGCGGCCAGGCGCCGGTGTCGATCTGACGGCAGATGAACTGCTTGAGCTGCAAGTAGCGGGGCGCGGGCCCCTGTTCGGCGAGCGTTTCGACAGTCGGCTGGGCGGTTTGACGTGGCACCTTGCTGGCCTCTCCGGTCACGAGTGTGCGGTGGAAAGCCTGAAGGATAAGCCAATCGTCTGCCGGAGACGAGAAAAAAAGCGGCACGCCGGCGCACAGCACGGCTTGAGGCAAGGCCGTGCGAGGGGTGTGCGAAAGCGTGCCCAAGGGTGAGCCGGTCCGTCATGCAACGCCACACCATGTCCACAACGATGCGTGCCGATCCGGTTCTCGCGAAGTCCCCGAGGTGAGACTCAAGTCCCCCGCCGTGGGGCGGCGGGGGACAGTCCAACGTGACCCTACCCGTACAACGGTGCTACGACTGCAATCCGTTCAGACGCTTAGAACGTCTGACGGACACCCACGCGCACGAACGTCTGCGTCGCCGTGGCGGAGGAGATGCCGTTGCCCACGTCGCCGACCGAAGCCGTCGCCGAGACAACATTGCCGAACGTGTCGAGCGTGCTGCCCGACGCCTTCTGATAACCGACCAGACCGTACAGCGACGTGCGCTTCGACAGTGCGTAGTACGACGCGAAGTTCACCGTGTGGTACTTCGGACCGCCCGAACCCTTCACGTCGCTGCCTTGCGTGTAGTTGTACGCGCCGGCCAGACGCAGGGCCGGGGTGACCTGATACGCCACGGTCGCGCCGATCGTGTTGAACGTGAAGGTGCTCGCGAACGTCGACAGCGCGCCCGGCGTGTACTGCACGTTGCCGTACTGGATACCGACCTGCGTGGCGCCGAAGGTGTAGCTACCGGCGGCCGAGATGATGCGCTGGCTGGCGGCCGAGGCGAAGCCTTCGTTGATCGACGACGCGAACGTACCGTCGTACGAACCGGTCCACGTGCCCGATGCGCTGTACGAGTTCTGGGCTTGCAGGTAACCGACGCCGAAAGCGACCGGGCCGCTGGCGTACGAACCGCCGAAACCCCAGGTGTTCTGGTTCTTCACGCTACCCGGCTGACCGCCGAAGCCGTAGATCGCGCCGAACTGGAAGCCGCCGTACGTCGGGCTGGTCCACTTCACCGAGTTGTTCACGCGCGACTGGTTATCCTGCTGGTCGATGTCGCCCGGGTGCGCGCCCATGCCGGTCACGAACGTACCGGCGCTGATCGGGCCCACGAAGTCGACGATCGGATCGTACTGACGACCCAGCGTGAGCTTGCCGAGCGTAGCGCTTTGCAGACCCACCCACGATTGGCGACCGAACAGACGGCTGCCCTGGCCCATCGTGCCGTTACCGATGTTGAAGCCGTTTTCCACCTGGAAGATGGCCGAGTTGCCGCCGCCCAGATCTTCCGAACCCTTCAGACCCCAGCGATCGCCCGACCAGGTGCCACTGGCGAAGCCCCAGACCGAACCGTTGGTGTAGTTGATCGGTGCGCCCACGCCACCCTTGGAGTTGGCCGTGCGCTGACCGCTGGCATAACCCACGCCGGCATCGACGATACCGTACAGGGTCACGCTGCTTTGGGCGTAGACGGGAGCCATGATGCCGGCCATACCGCCGAGGCCGAGTGCAGCGAGAAGAATACGTTTCATAATATTAGTGGTCCTAAATTTATATTGCAGGAACATCACGAAAACGCGCCGGCAGTTCCCCGGTGTGGGTCGGTTGTCTTGAACTGCCGGCGTTACTTACCCGGGGGTGTCACCTCCGGGCAGTCCGGTGACGCTCAACCACGTGGCCACGGCCACGATCAGGGCGTCGATATCGTCGAAGCTCTCGGTGCCCGGCACGGCCGGTGCATCGAGGACGGTGAAAACCGGCTTGCGCCACTGAAGCCCCAGCGCGATCTCCGAGAGCGTGCCGAGCCCGCCGCCTACGGCGACAAGGCAGATGGACGCACGGGCGATCAGGGCGTTGCGCGTGATGCCGAGCCCGGTCGGCAGGGCCACGCTCAGATGCGGGTTGGCGTCGCTGGCGTGATCCTCGGGCAGCAGGCCGATCACGATGCCACCGGCTGCGGACGCGCCGGCGGAGGCGGCTTCCATGACACCCCCCTTGCCGCCGCACACCAATGCGACACCGGCGGCTGCCAGCGCTTCGCCGATGCACTGCGCGGCGTAGAGTTGCGCGGGCGTGGCTTCGCGCGGACCGATGAGGCCTACGGGTGTCACGTGACGCGACGGGCCCGCCTGCCGGGCGGCCAGTTGATCGAGGGCGTGGCGGGCCGCAGCCGACCACTCATTGAGGATGACGCCGTACAAGACACTCTCCGAGAGCGAGCACACCGCTGCACACGGCCATCAAGACGAGGGACAGCGCGGCAGCTTGAGGGAAATTCGTTTGCCCGTCCGACATCTTCAGGAACATGAGCAACGGCAGGATGTTGATTTGCGTACCGGCCAGCGCGAGCGCCGTGCCGTAGGTGCCGAGGGCAATTGAGGTGACCAGGCACCACGCGGCGGCGAGCGTCGGCCACAGTTCGCGCAACGCCACGTCGATGATCGCGCGCAGCGGTGTCGCCCCCAGCGTGAGCGCGGCTTCGATGGGGCGACGATCCAGATTGGCGACGGCGGGATAGACCATCAACGCCACCCGCGGGATCAGGTAGTACGCGTACGCGGCGACGAGCCCCGGTGCGGTGTAGATCAGCGCGCCGAAACGCACCGGGTCTGCGCCGAGCGAGGCGAGCGTCATCGTGACGAACCCCGAACGGCCGAACGCCAGAATGAAGCCGTAGGCGATGACCAGACCCGAGAAGGCGAGCGGCACGCCCATCGCCGCGAGCCAGAGGCGTCGGCGGCGCGGCGTTTGACGCGCCAACGTGACGGCGAGCAACGCACCGACGATCAGCGAGACGGTGCCCGCGCCGATGGCGAGACCCATCGAGTTGACGAGGGCGTCGCGTACCAGCGGATCGAGCGCAATGGCCGAGAACGCCGCGCCATGTCCCTCGAAGGCCGCCACGACCAGCGCCGCGAGCGGCAAGCCGAAGCCGAGCACGAGCAGCACGGCGGCGGGCAGGCCGCCGAAGCGGCGCACCCAGCCGCGCGGCGTGTCCTTGCCACGCGGCAGGCCGGCGTGCGGCTGGGGCCGATGAGGCTCTCCGGACGCGAGGGTCCCGGCGGTCTCTGCGGTCCCGACGGTGCGCGCTGATGTCATGTTGCGCGAACTCACTTGGCGAGCGCGGCGGCCGACCACAGACGGTCGACTTCCGCCTTCTGCGCGGCAGCGCGGGCGACGTCGAGCGGGTGGACCTGCGGGGCATCCGGCATGCGGGCGCGCATTTCCGCCGTGAACGGCGTGCCCGGCACCGCGGGGCGCACATAGCCTTGGGCGAACAGCGACTGACCGACCGGGCTCATGATGAGGTTGAGCCACAGCTTGGCGGCTTCCGGATTCGGGCCGTTCTTGACCAGACTGATCGCATACGGCGCCGACACCGTGGCTTCCTTCGGAATCACGACTTGCGCGGCGTCGCCCATGCCGTCGGTGTACTTGGCTTTCAGACCGTCGTTCTCGTAGCCGATGAGAATCGGAATCTCACCCTTGACGAACTTGGCGTACGGCGTCGTGCCTTCGACACGCATCACGTTGCCGGCGTCGCGCAGCTTGCCGAAGAAGTCCGCACCCGGCTTCGGGTTGTCGACGTTGCCGCCGAAAGCATATGCGGCGGCGAACACGGCGACCTGTCCCTGGCCGGTCGAGCGCGGGTCCAGATACACCACGGCGTTCTTGTACTCGGGCTTGAGCAGATCGGCCCACGACTGCGGCACGTGCTTGACCAGCTTCGTGTTCACGAGGAACGCGATGTTGAGCGAGTGGATCGTGAACCAGCGGCCGTCGTTGTCGCGGAAGACCTTCGGCAGCGTGTCGAAGTTGATCGGTTTGAACGGAGCGACGACATCCTTTTGCACGGCGTCGAGTGCCGAGCCTGCGAAGTAGTAGGCCGTGTCGGCCTGCGGGCGGCGACGCGACTTGTCGAGCGCAGTGACGGTCGCAGCCGAGCCGATGTCGTTATACGTGATTTCGACCTTCGGATAGCGCTTGCGGAACTCGGCGAACAGCGCCTTCCAGTTTGCCCACTCCGGCCCGGTGTCGAACGAGACGACGAGACCTTCTTCGGCAGCCTTGGCGTACAGCTCGGCTTCGCCCGGGTAGAGCGGGGCAGCCGCCGTCGCCTGTGCGCCGCTTTGCGCAAAGGCCGAGGGGGCCGCAGCCGTCAGCAGGGCGAATGATGCCGCGAGCGTGGCCAGTGCGGGCAGGGCGCGCGTGCGCAGGGAAGGAAGGGGGTGAATCATCGACATGGCTCCGTGTGGGGCATCAGGTAAGGAATTCGTATTGCGGGGCATTTCTGCGGGCGTCATGTGTGTCGTCTCAGTTGACGACAGGCGGCAGGACACGCAGATGCGCCGGGTCCAGCGCGATGGCGAACGAGGCCGGCTTGCGGCTCTCACCGAGCAACGGCGTCGTGGCGCCTTCGGGCAGGAAATCGAAGCGGCACGTCGCGCCGAAGAAGCGCACCGCGCACGGATGTCCGTTCAGGCGGTTCAGGGTGCTCACGGGCGGATCGCACTCGATATGCTCGGGCCGAACCAGCAGCGAGACGGCTGCACCCGGACGCCACGCGCTGGTGTCCACGTGCAGCTCGGCAAAGCCGGTGTCGACCATGCCTGGACGCGCCACGCGCGCCGGCAGAACCGTTGACAGGCCAGTAAAGCTTGCGACCGTGGCGCAGGCTGGGGCGTCGTAAAGACGCTGTGGCGTATCGATCTGCAACAGGCGGCCGTTATCGATGACGGCGACACGGTCGGCGAGACTCAGGGCTTCGTCGCGATCGTGCGTGACGATGAGCGTCGTTGCGCCGCTGGCTTGCTGCAACGCGCGTATTTCGTCGCGCAATTGCTGACGGATACCGGCGTCGAGCGCGGCGAGCGGTTCGTCGAGCAGCAGCACGCGCGGCGAGACGGCCAGTGCGCGCGCCAATGCCACGCGTTGCTGTTGTCCACCGGAAAGCGACGTCGGGCGACGCGCAGCGAATTCAGCCAGTCCGACGCGGCTCAGCATGTCGAGCGCCGCACGCTGGCGCTGCGCCGTTTTCACCCCTTGCATGCGCAGCCCATAGGCGACGTTATCGATCACGCTCAGATGCGGGAACAGCGCGTACTGCTGGAACACCATGCCGACGTGACGACGCCAGACCGGCACGCCGCCGAGATCGTCTCCACCGATGGCGATGCGACCGCGATAGCCGTCGAGCAAGCCGGCGACGAGGCGCAGCACCGTCGATTTGCCGGAGCCGCTGCGGCCCATCACGGCAAGCAATTCGCCCTGGCGGGCTTTCAGGCTGACATCGTCCAGACCGTGGCTGGCGCCGGCGTACCGGAAGCTGACGTTTTCGAGAATGAGGCTCATGAACTGACCTTCTGACGGGATGCCGCAACGATCGACAGGCCGGTCGCGGCGAGCGCAAGCACGAGCAGCACGACGGTGGCGGCGCAGGCGAAACCGGTCGCGCCGTAGAACGCCTGGAGCAGCACCACCGGATAGTTGCGATAGCGGAAACCCGCGATGAGATTGGAAATCTGGAATTCGCCGATGGACAGCGCCGCGACCATCACGAGCCCCGCCACGAGGCTGTGCGTGAGGTTCGGCACGGCGATGGTCAGGAACTGGCGCAGCGGCGAGGCGCCCAGCGTGGCGGCGCAGTCTTCGAGTTTGGCGATGTCGAGATGACGCAGGTCGGCGAGCAGTGTCTGCGTGAGGTACGGCAGCGTGAGCACGGCGTGGGCCAACACGAGCAGCCAGAGCGAACCGAGCCAGGGCAGCGTGTCGCCGCTGAACACGGCGATGTAGCCGAAGCCCAGTGTGAGCGCGGGTACGGCGACCGGCAGCAGCGTGACCAGACGCGCGATGGCGCCGCGCCCGCTACGCGACCGGTGATGAAGCGTGTAGGCGAGCGGCAGGCCGACGAGTGCGGTCAACACGCAGCAGGCGAGCGCCACGATGAGGCTCGTGGAGAACGCGCGTCGGAAAGACGGATCGCCGGCCAGATCGACGAACCAGTGTCCGGTGATGCCGGTCGGCAACACGGTGTTCGTCCACGTCTGCCCGAAAGCGCCGACGAGCAGCAGGAGCACGGGCAAGCCCAGATAGATCAGAAACAGCGCGGCAACGGCTCGCACGATCCACACGAGGATGCTCGTCTTCGGCTGTGACTGCGAATGCCCGTCGGCCCCGGTCTCGGCAGGGGCTGGACTGTGCCGGGGTGGCACAGTTTGGGCAAGGCGGTCGGCGTGGACGTCGGACATCGGGGAAACCTGAACGGCATACGGTTACGAATTCGCTTCGGTCGACCGGAACGCTGGCTATCCCTTGCCGCAGAACGAACACCATGGGATGGCGCAGCAGACAGCCGGATCGACGTTGGGCGAGAGTTTCGTGCGCTGAAATGTCATCGTCATGAAGAAAACACACAAATCGGGCATCGTGCTGTGCGAAAACGGAACAGTTGGCGGATCGCAAAACGCGTCTGCCATCGCACAAGAACTCGCACGCGCCCACGCCAGCCACGGCTTTCGAGCCTTTACTCATGCGCCATTGCTATCCGAACGTCGCCGAATTGCTTGCCTTCACCAGTGCGGCAAGACACTTGAATTTTTCTCGTGCCGCCCGTGAGTTGGGTCTGACGCCGAGCGCGGTGAGCCGCCAGATCGCGTCTCTGGAGGAACTGGTGGGCACAGCGTTATTTGTGCGCGAGGGCCGTCATCTGGTGTTGACCGAGGCCGGACGCCGCTATCATGACCGGGTGGCCGAGCCGCTGCGCGAGATCGGGAACGCTTCGCTTGAGCTCATGACATCGCGCGGCGAGAGCGATTTGCTGACGATTGCCAGCGTGCCGACGTTCACGACCAAATGGCTGATTCCCCGGTTACCGGATTTTCTGGCCAGCACGCCGGGCGTGACGCTGAGCTTCAGCCGTCACCTGGCGCATGGCGACGCGTTCCCGTTCACGCTGGACGCCGCCGTACGCTATGGCGATGGCGCCTGGGAAGGTGTCGTGAGCGAGTATCTGGACGGTCGTCGCTTCGTGCCGGTGTGCGCGCCGTCGTTTCTCGCGCGGTATCCGTTGACGAGCGTGGAGGACATTGCGCGCGCGCCGAGGCTGGTGCACAACCAGGCCGAGGAAGTCTGGGGCACATGGGCGGCGTGTTACGACGTGGCGCCGCATGCACAGCGCCCCGGGCCGCGCTTCGAACAGTATTCGGTATTGCTACAGGCGGCCGAGGCGGGCATGGGCGTGGGGATGGTGCCGGCGTTTCTCACGCGCGACGCGATGGAGGCCGGGCGTCTCGTGGTCCCCGTGGAGGCCGGCGTCGATGTGCCGCGTCACGGCCATTACCTGTGTTACCCGCGAGAGCGGCTGCAACAGCGGTCGGCCTTGCGACAATTTCGCGAATGGATGCTGAGTCAGGCATCCCAGGGATAAATGAGCGACATGCCCACCCTGCGTCATCGATTTCGTTTCACTTTCCTCACGAGTTTCGTCGCCCGGACGTTTCTCACCCTCACGTTGCTCACCATGATCCACCCCGATGCTGTCGCGGCGCAGGGCGAATGTCCGGCACCGCCGCCGGGCAGCCCGGACATTCGCGCGATGGGGTATTACTCGGACGCCGCCAGTTCAGTCATCGACCCGAAGCTCAAGGCGCAGAACGCTGCGGCGGTGAAACCGCTCAACGACTTTTCGGCGCATGTTGCCAGGATGGCCGATGTCTACGCGAAAGAGGGCGATGAGACCGCCGCCCGCTGCGCGCTGACGTGGCTCGACGCATGGGCCGCCAGCGGGGCGATGCTCGGTCGCATGGAGCACGTGACATGGAGATGGCGCGCAAGCGCCGGGCGCTGCATTACCACGACTACGCCACGGCGCCACTGGTGCTGATGGCCGAGTTGGCGCGTCTTCGCGGAGACGACTGGTATGCCTATCGCCCGGGCGCGCTGGAACGTCTCGCGGCACGTGTGGCAGACGGCTACCGCGATCCGGCGTGGTTCAACGCGCAGGCGGGCGTCGTGCAGGAGACGGCAACGCCCAAGGCGTCGAGCGGCTGGGTCGAGTTCTACCGCCGGCGCTCCCCTGATCCCGGGCGTTTCGATGCGATGCACGCCGACGGACCGTACAAGGATCCGCGAATGGGCGGCAACCTGACGTGGATGGCGACGAACGGCATCGTGCCGTCGCCGCAGTAAGCACGTCGCGCCTGTCTCCCCGTCAGGCGACGCTCGTCGCCCGCGACGCGATCAGATCGTAGAGCGCTTGCGCGGCGGGCGAGAGTTGCGCGCCGCGCCGTGTGACGAGCACCAACGTGCGCGCCACGACCGGCTCGACCAGATCAACGACTCGGATCTCCGGATACGCGCCCCTTTGCAGTGCGAGGCGCGGCACCACCGCCGCAGCGACGCCCTCGGCCACCATCCCCACGGCCGTCGAACTGCGCTGCACTTCGAAGTGCGGTTGCAGATCGACATCGCCCAATGCGCCATCGAGTAATGCGCGGTTGGCATTGACCTGTCCGGCGAAGATCAGCGGATAGGGCGCGAGGCTGCGCCACGGCACCCGCCGCCGTCGGGCGAGTGGATGCGATGCGTGACAGATCAGCACGAACTGATCCTGTGCGACAGGCAACCCGATGAGATCCGCGTGACGCGAACCGGCGATGTGAATGCCGAACTCGGCTTCGCGGTGCAGCACGGCGTGCGTCACGGCTGACGACGAGTGATCGAGCACGCGCACGCGGTTATGCGGGAATTGCTGGGCATACGTCTGCAAGATGCTGGGCAGAAACTGCACGCCTGCCGTGGGCACGCAGGCGATCGACACGTCGCCGCGCGCGGCCTGACCGCTCTCGCGAATCTCGGTGAGCGCGTCGGACAACTCGTCGAGCAAGCGCCGCGCCTGCGGCAGGAAGTCGCGTCCAATCTGCGTGAGCGAGACCGACCGTGTCGTGCGCTCGAACAGCATGACCCCCAGATAATCTTCGAGCTTGCGCAGGCGCTGTGTGATTGCCGTCTGCGTCACCGCGAGCGCGTCTGCGGCGCTCTGGAAGCCGCCGCGATCCGCGATGGCGACGAAAGCCTGCACGCCAAGAATGTCGATTTTCATAAGAAAAATTGAGTAATCGGACAGATAAATTCATTTTACCGGGAATGAGACCGACGCCAGAATGCGTCCTGCGATCGCACCCATCCACCCCACAAATGCCTTAAACAAGGAGTGATCGATGTCTCAATTCCTCTCCCCCGAGGCGCTCGCGCGCCGTTATGCGACCATGGCCGACACGCTCGCCATCGTGCGTCGCCGTCTTGGGCATCCGCTGACCCTTTCCGAGTCGGTGCTGCTCGGGCACCTGCGCGATCCGCACACGCAATCGCTGGTGCCGGGCACGAGCTATCTCGCGCTCGACGTCGACCGTGTCATGTTTCAGGATGTCCTCGGTCAGACCGGCATGCTTCAGTTCATGCAGACAGGACGCGATCGGGTCGCGGTTCCCGCGAGCATTCATTGCGACCATCTGATTCAGGCGCGCGTCGAAGGGCGTGCGGATCTTCAGGCCTCTGTCGACGAGAACCGCGAGGTCTACGCGTTCCTGCGCAGTGCGGCGGCGAAATATGGCCTCGGATTCTGGGAGCCGGGCGCCGGCATCATTCATCAGGTCGTGCTGGAGAACTACGCGTATCCCGGCGCGCTACTCATCGGGACGGACTCGCATACGCCCAACGCTGGTGGTCTTGGGGCCTGCGCGGTTGGTGTGGGCGGTGCCGATGCTGTCGAGGCTTTGGCCGGGTTGCCGTGGGAAGTGCTTTATCCGAAGCGCATCGCCGTCTATCTGACGGGCTCGCTCAGTGGCTGGACGGCGCCCAAGGACGTGATTCTGCGCGTTGCCGGCGAGTTGACGGTGTCAGGCGGCACCAACGCCATCGTCGAATACATTGGCCCGGGCGCCCGGACGATCAGCGCGACGGGCAAGGCGACCATCACCAATATGGGCGCCGAGCTGGGCGCGACGACGTCGATGTTTCCGGCCGACGCTCGCATGCTCGACTACCTGCGTGCGACCGGTCGCGGCGATCTGGTGCCTGTGATCGAGGCGAACCTGAGTCTGCTGGCGCCGGACCCCGAAGTGGAGGCCGACCCGGAAGCGTATTACGACCGGGTGATTCGCATCGATCTGTCGACGCTGGCCCCGCATGTCGTGGGCCCGCACTCGCCGGACCGCGCACGCACGGTGGCGCAGTTGGCCGCGCAACTCAAGGCGATGGACGAATCGCGCACGGACGATGACGGTGACGTCCGGTCCGACACGATTTCGGCCGCGCTCATCGGCAGTTGTACCAATTCGTCGTACGAGGACATGAGCCGTGCTGCCGATATCGCCCGGCAGGCGCAGGCCTACGGACTGAAGGCGTCGGTGCCGTTCATGGTGACGCCGGGCTCGGAGCAGGTCCGCGCCACGATCGAGCGCGATGGTCAGCTTGCGGCCTTGTCGTCCATCGGCGGCACCGTGCTCGCCAATGCCTGTGGGCCATGCATCGGACAATGGCGTCGCGACGCGGCGGCCACCGGTGTGCCGAACACCATCGTGACGTCTTACAACCGGAACTTCCCCCGTCGCAACGATGGCTCGCCCAACACGATGAACCTGATTGCCAGCCCGGAGATCGTGACGGCGTGGGCGCTTGCCGGACGTCTCTCTTTCGATCCGCAGCACGACATGCTCACAGCACCTGACGGGGGAACGTTCCGGCTCGCGCCGCCTGCGGTCGCGCCCGAAGTGCCGCCGAAGGGCTTCACGCGTGGCGCGACACACTACATCGCACCGCCTGACGATGGTCGTGCGGTGGGCGTCAGCGTCGATCCGAATAGTGAACGAATTCAGGTGTTGCGACCGTGGCCGGCATGGAATGGCAACGACCCGAAGGGCATGCCGCTATTGATCAAGACGCGTGGCAAAACGACGACGGATCACATCTCACCGGCCGGGCCGTGGCTGAAGCTGCGCGGGCATCTGGAGCGCTTCAGCGACAACCTGCTCTCGGGCGGCACTAACGCGTTCACCGGCGCGACGGGACGCACCACGGACTGGCTTCATGGCGAGGACGACGTGACCCCGGCGCAAGCGGCTCGCGCGTATCGTGCAGCGGGCGTGCCGTGGGTCGTCGTCGGAGACTTCAACTACGGCGAGGGCAGCAGTCGGGAGCACGCGGCGCTGTCACCGCGTTTGCTCGGGGGCATGGCGGTCATTGCGCGGAGCTTCGCACGCATCCATGAGACCAACCTGAAAAAGCAGGGGCTGTTGGCGCTGACCTTCACGAATCCCGATGACTATGAACGCGTGCGGGCTGACGACCGGATCGATCTCGTCGGTCTGGCGGTGTTGGCGCCCGGAAAGGAAGTGCCGTGCGTGCTGCATCACGCCGACGGGACTCAAGAGACGATATCGCTGCGGCACAGCTACAGCGATGTGCAAATGGCTTGGTTCAGGGCCGGCTCGGCGTTGAACGTGGTGCCAAAACCGGCAAGCTGATGCGACGGCCGGACGGAGGACGCCAGAACGACTCACGAATGATTCGAATCTGCGCTTTTCCGTCCGGCTGCCAGGGCATTGCGGATCAACGCGACGCGCTTTGCCGCGTCGGCTGTCCCTTGGCTTCCAGCACTTGCGTGAACGACGTGTCGACGATCTTGCTGACGTCGAACCGGTTCGGAAGCGCGCCGGTCTGCGTCAGGAAGTCGCTCGTGCCCTGATAGTCGGCCACGGCCTGCTTGTCGACGGCGTCGATGGTCATGCCCGCCTGACCGATCCAGTGACGTGCGACGTCACGGTCCAGGCCTGCCTTCTTCGCCCACTGATCGGCGTAGACGTCTTTGTGGCTCTCCACCCAGGCGCGTGCCTTTTGCTGACGCACGAGGAAGTCGGCGATGGCCTCACGTTTCGCGCCCACCGACGGCGCATACGCGGCAACGCTGCTCAGACCGGGCATGAGATTGCGCGCCGTGATGATCCGACGCGCGCCGTTGTGCACGACCTGCTGCGAGATGTACGGCTCCCAGACCGGGAACGCGTCGATGGCGCCATTGGGCAACGCCACGGCGGCATCGATCGGCATGAGCTTGACGAACTGCACATAATCTGTGGGCAAGCCCGTTTTTTCCAGTGCACGCAGCGTCAGTTGCTGACTCCAGGCGCCGGGCCAGTAGGCAACCTTCTTGCCCTTGAGGTCCTGAATCGACTTCACCGGCGAATCCTTCGGCACGAGCAGCGCAATCGTGTCCGGGTTCTGACGCGAGACGGCGATCAGTTTGACCGGCGCCCCTTTCGCCGCGAGGAACAGGAAGCCCGAATCGCCGAGGAAGCCGAGGTCGAGCGCACGGGCGTTGAGGCCTTCGGCAACCGGGGCGGCGAGCGGCGCGGCAATCACGCCGGGACGATAGGCGAGCAGGATGCCCAGCCGTTGCGTTGCTGCTGCTACATGACTGCTGACGAGGCTGCCTTCGGGGCCGTTGGAGAAATAGCCGATCCGCGCCACAGGCCTACGCCGGTTTGTCGGCTCGCCTATGCCGCCCTTTGAGGCTTTGGCTTACCAGCCGTGCAGCCGCGGCCACGTTGCGAGATCGTGCGCCGGATCGATCGCGTGGTACTCGGGGAACTGCGCCCCCGTCGCACACGCGTGATTCGGCAGGATGCGCAACAGCGTGCCGATGGGAAAGCGCGCGACGATATCGGGATCAGGTTCGCCTTCGCGCGAGAGGATGCCATGTTCCTGATTGGCGCCGCTCAGCACATAGCCCGGCACGACGCTGCCGTCGATGCGGCACACCTGACCGTAGCCGAAATCGCGCTTCTGCTTTTGTGTACCACGGTCGCGACTCATGGCCATCCAGCCGGCGTCGACGATGGCCCAGCCCTTGTCGGCCTGATGCCCGATGACCGTGGTCAGCACGCTCAGTGCCAGTTCGTCCGTCGTGCAAACGCCCACGTTGTGCATGACGAGATCGAAGAACACATATACCCCGGCACGGACTTCGGTCACACCTTCGAGATGGCGGGCAGCGAGTGCCGTCGGCGTCGAGCCGACGCTCACGACCGGGCACGGCAGCCCGGCCTCGCGCAAACGTGTTGCTGCCAGCACGCAACCGGCACGCTCCTGTTCCGCGATGGCGGCGAGCGCTTCCGGCGTGTCGAAGTCGTAGCTGGAACCTGCGTGGGTCATCACGCCGCCGAGCGTGGCGCCGCCGTCTTGCAGAACATGGGCAACGTCGAGCAGCGCGTCTTCGTCGGGGCGGATCCCCGAGCGGTGCCCGTCGGTATCGATCTCGATCCAGACTTCGAACGTCTCACCGAACTCTGCGCCGAACGCGACGATGGCCTGGGCCGACGCTACGCTGTCGGTGATGATCTTCAGGTCGCAGCCGCGCCGCCGCAATGCCAGCGCAGCGGGCAGTTTGCTGGCCACCATGCCGACCGCGTAGAGGATGTCCGTCACGCCGTCGTCGAAGAAGCGCGCAGCTTCCTTGAGCGTGGATACGGTGATGCCCGCCGCGCCTGCGGCGATTTGCGCGTGAGCCACTTCCACGCACTTGCTGGTCTTGACGTGAGGCCGGAAGCGCACGCCCAGCGTGTCCATGCGCGACTGCATGCGCTGGATGTTGTGCTGCATGCGCGGCACATCGATGATGGCGGCGGGAGTGTCGAGCGCCTGCAAGGCGGCGAGCGGGACAGGCGTGGCAGGCGTGAAATTAGGCGTCGAGGTCATGTCGCTGGAGCTCGTGAGGGAGTCTGACGTGGGTATTACGCGTGGGAGTGAAAATGACGCAGCCAGTCGAGCGCCGGTGCGAGCGTCGGCGCTTCGCTGTCCGGTGCAGGCGCGCCATCGGGGCGAGACAGGCCGACACGGTTGTGCCAGAACGTGCGCAGACCGACCGCCGACGTACCGAACAGGTCGTAACCGGAGCCTGCGACGAACGCGGCGTCACTGGGATCGACACCCAGCTTGTCGAGCGCCATGCGATAGGGGCGCGGATCCGGCTTGTAGAACCCGGCTTCTTCAGACGTCACCACGACATCCCACTCGAAACCGTCGGTAGCGAGCAGCGACGCCGCCTGATGGCCGAGCGTCTTCGAACAGTTCGTGACGACGGCCAGCTTGCAGTGCGGACGCAGCGCCTGAAGCAACTCGCGCGCGCCGTCCCAGGCGGGCAGCGTGATCCACTCGGCTTCCAGCGCTTGCGGAGCCGACGGCGGCAGGCCGACGTGTTCGGCCGCTTCGCGCACGAGCTGTTCATAACTGACGTAGGCACCACAGCCGTAAGTGCGGCGCAGGTACTCGGCGCGCCAGGTGCGGCCAGCGGTCTCGCTACCGGCGGCGCGATTCCACACCGTCCACGAGTCGAGTAACGCGGTCAGCAGATCGAAGAGCACGGCGCGCGGCCAGTTGGCGTCGTTCTTGGGGGATATGTTGGACATGTCGGCCTCTGTCTTCATAGGCGGGATGGTGAATAGGGTGCAGTGACATGACGCAGTGTAGGAAGGATAGGGTGTGCCGTGGTTAAATGACGGCACATCCAACATTAATCTCAGGTTAATGATCCAGCTCGAAGACCTGCGCCTGATCGAGGCGCTGTCGCAGTCGGCGTCGCTCAGTGCGGCGGCGCGCATGCTCAACGTGACCCCACCGGCGCTTTCGACGCGTTTGCGCAAGCTCGAAGCAACGCTGGGGCTGGCGCTCGCCACGCGCACGTCGCGCCAACTGAGCCTGACGGCCGAAGGAGAGCGGCTCGCCCGTGAAGGCTCGGCGCTGCTCGCGCAACTGGAAGCGCTTCCTGAATCGTTCCGTCATGAAGACAAGCGATTGACCGGGACGTTGCGGATTTCAGCGCCGTTCGGTTACGGGCGGCATCATGTGGCGCCGGTGCTGGCGCGCTTCGGCCTGCTGCATCCGGAACTGACCTTGCAATTCGACCTGCGCGAGACGCCGTGGCCCGACAAGCATGATTCGGACGCCGTCATCCACGTGGGAACCGTCAGAGACTCGTCTTGGATCGCACGGCCGCTGGCGCCTAACGATCGATGGCTGTGTGCCAGTCCGGCGTATCTGCAACGCCATGGGGTGCCGCCGGACCCGCAAGCGCTATTGCAGCACCGGTGCATATGCATTCGGGAGAACGACGAAGACGTGACGTTATGGCGATTCCGGCGACCCGCGAAGGCGGCGGTGAAGTCGTCAGCGAAGTCGACGGCGACGCCCGGACGTCAAACCACCCGTGACAGCGTGCGCGTGGTGCCTGCCTGCACGACCAACGACGGCAGTGTCGCGCGCGAATGGGCCGAGCAGGGACTGGGGCTGGTGTTGCGCTCGGAGTGGGACACCCGGGAAGCCGTCGCTGCCGGACGCCTTGTGCGCGTGCTCGCCGATTGGGACTTCGAGAGCGCCCCCGTCACGTTGCTGGTGCCCACGCGCCGCGGGCGGACCGCACGACTGCAAGCGCTGATGGCCTTTCTGGAGGACGCGTTGGCCGCCATGGCCCCCGCGCGTAACCCGAGCCGCCCGAGCCGCCCGAGCCGATGAGTGTCGTCAGGCGGGTTGCTGCGCCAGTCGGGCGCTGACCGAGCGCGCCCGGTTCGCGAGCACGCTGCAAAGCAGCAACAGGATGGCCGTCATGAAGAACACCGCAGGCAGTCCGAAGAGCACCGCGATCTGGCCACCGAGGATGGGGCCGATCACCTGACCGCCGAACTGCGCCGACTGAAGGTAGCCGAGCAACTTGCCGGTGCTGCGTTCGTCGACCGCATGACGGGCCAGCTTGCCGATGGCGGGCAGCAGACCTGCCAGCGTCATCCCCATCAATACCCGCAGTGCCGCCAGTTGCCACCATTCGGTCACGAACGCTTGCGGCACCATCACCAGCGCCGTCGCGATCAGGCAGCCAACGATCACACGCCAACTGCCGATCCGGTCGGCCAATGCACCGAGCTTTGCCGCAGTGAGCATGCTGCCGAGCGCCGAGCTCGCCATCACCACACCGGCCACGCGCGTGAGATGCGCCCCGTCGACGCCCAATTGACCGATGTAGACGGTGATGATCGGCTCGATGGACATATTCGCGAGCAACACCATCATCCCGGTAAAGAGAATGGCAGCGATGATGCCCACACGCGCGCGCGGCATGCGCGTTTGCGTCGTCGCTTCGGTGCGACGCTTGCTGTCGCGTGTGCGGTCGAAGTCTTCGCGTACGCCGAAGATGGTAAGCAGCGCGGTGACCGAGATCATGCCCGCGCAGGCGAAGAACGTGCCGCGAATGCCCAGCAATGGCGGTAGCAGGCCGCCGATCAGCGGGCCGGTCAGATTCCCGGCGAGCGCACCGGTGGACAGCACGCCCAGCGCCCATCCGGCGCGATCGCGCGGCGCCTGCGTGCCGATCATGACCGTCGACGCGGAAGCGTAGCCGCCGATCAGGCCCGTCAGCAATCGCAGGGCGACGAGTTGGTAGACGTTGTGTGCAATGCCGATTAGCGACGTCACGATCACCATGCCGACAGCCGCACGAATGAGCATCGGTCGACGTCCGAAGCGGTCGGCGAGATGTCCCCAGATCGGCGCGGTGACGGCGGTGCCGAGAAACGTCGCACTGAACGCGACGCCGGACCATTGGATCACGGCCGATTCCGGCGCGACGCCGAGTTGTTTGACGTACAGCGGCAGGAACGGCAGCAGCATGCTCAGACCGGCGAGCGTCGTGAACGAGCCAAAGACGCAGATCGCCAGATTACGCTGCCAGTAGCGATGATTCCGCTCGGTGTAACCGGCGCTGGGGGAAACGGATGAAGACGGGGGAGTCACAAAAGCCTCTGTATTTCGCGGATCACGAACGCGGCAGCCAGTCGCGACGCGTGGCGCTGGTCATCGGGCACGTTGCGCATGTCGATGATTGCCAGCGGGTACTGCGAGTCTAGTCGTGTCGTGGCGCGGCGGGTATGGCTGCGGCGCGTACGTCACTCTTACGCGAGGCGGATGAATGTGCAAGCGCCGTCATCAGAAAATCGATAAAAACGCGGGCACGCGAGGGCAGCGTCTTGCCATGCGGGAACATCAGGCTCACCGGACGGGAACGTCCCGAGTAGGCAGAGAGGACCTCTACTAGCCTTCCCGCCGCCAAATCCTCCTCGACGATGAAACGGTACGTCTGGAAGATGCCGCCACCGGCCTTGGCGAGCGCCACACCGCCGAGCACGTCGTCGGCACAGCGGAAGTTGCCGTGCGCGTGATATTCGACGTCGGCGCCGGCGTCGCGGAACAGCCACTGGATCGGTCGACCGGTACTCGGGAGATCGAACTCGATGCATTCGTGGTCCTTGAGATCGTCCAGCGTTCGGGGCGTGCCCGCCTGCCTCAGATAGTCGGGATGAGCGATGACGACCAGCGCGGCGTCTTCAAGATGGCGGGCCACCATGCGCGATTCGGGTTGCGCACGAAAGCGCACGGCGAAGTCGAAGCGGGCTTCATGCAGATCGACATTCTGATTGCTGATCTGAATCTCCAGCTTGATGAGCGGATATTGCGCCCGGAAAGCAGGCAGAAGCGGCAGCAGACGGTAATGCCCGTAGGTCGTCGGCACGCTGATGCGCAAGGTGCCCGAAGGCTGCGATTGCGCACCGGAGACCCGGCGCTCCGCCTCGGCCAGCAGGCTCAGCGCCGTGCGGCATTCGTCAAAATAGGCGCTGCCGCCTTCCGTCAGGCGAATGCTGCGCGTGGAACGTACGAACAGCCGTACACCCAGGCGCTGCTCCAGTCGCGCCACCGACCGGCTCACGGCTGCCGGGGTGACCCCGGCCTGATTGGCCGCAGCCGTAAAACTGCCGGCTTCGGCCGCCAGACAGAAGAGTTCGATGCTGCCGAGCAGCACGTCGTCGAATTGGCGTTGCATGCGCTGGTCCGCTCCGATTCATTACACGATGTAAAAAGACAAGTGTAATCGCATGTGTTTTTCGCGTCTCGAATCATCAATAGAGTGGTGTCCAACCAGCGGGGTTTACGGATACGCCGATGCCCCGGCGGGAGAAATCACCTGAATCTCTCAGGGCACCTCGGTGGTTCGTGCACTCGTGCATCGATACATCGATCAAATCAAGGACATACATCATGAGCAAGTCGAATCGTACGGTCATCATCACGGGCGCCACGAGCGGTATCGGACTGGGTCTGGCGCAAGCGTTCCTGCGCGACGGGTACAACGTCGTGGGGACGGGGCGCAGCGGCGCACGTCTCGAGCAAACGGCCGCGTTGCTGGCCGCTGGCGAGCGGTTCCTGCCGGTCGCGGGCGATGTCGCCGATCCGGTCGCCGCCGAAACAGCCTTCAAGAAGGCGATCGAAGTCTATGGGCACGTGGACGTGCTGATCAACAATGCGGGCATCTTCGCGGCCAAGCCGTTCGTGGACTTCACGCCCGAGGAGATCGAGACGCAGATCGCGACCAACCTGAAGGGTACGCTGTACTTCTCGCAGGCGGCTGCGCGTCATATGACCGGGCGCCGCAGCGGCCGGATCGTGAACGTGACGGCATCGATCGCGATCCAGGCCAGTTCGGGCGTGCCGGCGCTGCTGGCCGCTGTCCTCAAGGGCGGCATGAATCAGGCGACGAAGGCGCTGGCGCTGGAACTGGCGCCGTTCGGCGTGACGGTGAATGCCGTCGCGCCGGGCGTCGTCAATACGCCGATGCATGCCCCGGAGACGCACGACGCGCTCGGCCAGATGCACCCGCTGGGCCGCATCGCCGAGGTGGAAGACGTGGCACAGGCGGTGCGCTATCTCGTGGACAACGACTACGTCACCGGCACGATTCTGCCGGTGGACGGTGGCTACGCCGCCGGTCGTTGATGTATTTGGCGCGACCGGTGTCTGCACTCGTCGGACTGGCCGCGTCGACAGGAATGTCAAAACCCTCACAGGAGTCCGTCATGCCATTCGTCAGTATCCGAATCACGCGGGAAGGCAACACCGTCGAGCAAAAGGCGCAAGTCATTCGGGAAGTGACCGAGACGCTGGAGCGCGTGCTGAACAAGCCGCCGCATCTCACGCATATCGTGATCGAGGAAGTCGATACCGATAACTGGGGTTACGCGGGCCAAACGACCACGGCGTTCCGCCGTCAGGCTGCCGAAGGCAAGACCTGACGGCGTCGGACGATGTCAACATGCACCGCTACCCGAGCCCTGAGCCCCGGACGGCGGTGCATGCGGCATCAGAACGGCTTGGACATCGCGAGATAGAACGTGCGTCGCGGACCGAATTGCGGCGCCCCGACGCCGATGCCGGTACCGTCACGCAATTCGTACACGCGGTCGAACAGGTTGATGATGGACAGCTTCGCATCGAAGCGCCCAAGCCCCGGCACGTTGATTTGCTGACCGATGCCGAGGTTGACCTGGAAGTAGGCCGGCAAATGCTCGCTGTTCACGAAGCCGCTGCGTAGGCCCGAGCCGAAGAGGGCGTCGGTCGAGAAGAGCGTCTTGCCCCATTGGTACGACACGCCTGCGGACGCCGTGACTTGCTGGTCGTGATCCAGATGCACCCAGTGATTGGCGATGTAGGCGAGTTCGTCGTCACCGAAGTTGAACTGTCCGGTCTCGATGCCTTTACCCATGGCGCGCGATACGGCCACATTCAGATACGCGCCGACGTTACCCTGCCGATAGTTGACCGTGCCTTCGAGGCCGTAAATCCGTCCCTTCTGATAGTTGAACGTCGAATAGATCAGCGCATTGCCGAACTGGCCTTCGTCCTGAAGGTGATTCACGTTGCGATAGTAGGCATCGAGTCCTACCGTAATGGCCGACGTCAACTGATGGGAGACACCGAGATCGAAGTAGTCCGAGCGCTCGGCGCGCACCGAGGTGTTGGCGTCGGACGGGAGCGCATTGGTCGTGCCCAGGAATTTCGTCACCGAGGTCGTATCGATCTTCTCCGTGGCGGGCGGCGTGAAGTAGCGCGAGTACCCGGCGTGCAGGCGGGTGCGGCTCGTCAGGTCATATGTCAGGCCCAGACGCGGGGAGAGCTGTCCCTCGTCCGTGACGGTGTTCACGTGGTCGTAGCGTGCGCCGTAGTTGATCGTCAGGCGATCGGTCGCTTTCCACTCGTCCTGTAAATACAGCCCATAGGTCGTGCCACGGTCCTTGGCATTGTCGACGATGGTGAGCGGCGTTCCGCTCAGTTGATTGCCGTCGGCGTCGGCAGGGAAAACGTTCGAGGTGTTGTCGGTACTGAAGTTTTCCTGTTGCACGAACAGACCGAAACGCAACGTGTGACGGTCGGTGAGCTTGTAGCTGCTATCCGCCTGAACGCCGTACGCTTCATTGCGGCGCGTGATGTTCGACGCCACCCCGTTGTACGCGAGATCGCCGAGCGGGTCGGGCGTGTAGTCGATGCGGCTGGTGCGATGGAACAGCGAAATCTGTGTGTCCAGTTTCGGCGACACGTGGCTTTGCCACGACAACACCTGGAAGTCGGTGAGTTCGCGCTGATTGGCGTTCAGGCTCGACGAGTCGGGAACGACGCCGTTGTCCAGCGTGAATTGCGGGGCGACGCCCGGCGAGTTCGGAATCTGGAAGCGATTGTTGGCCGTGCCGAACATGAACGACACGCGGTTGTCCGGGTTCAGCAGGTACGAGAACATGCCGAACGCGTTTGTCTGGTTCGTGTGATCGTGAATGGCGTTGCGCTCGCCCGTCGGATTCTCGATACCCATGTTGTTCGCAGACACGCGGGCGCTGAAGTAGTAGCTGAGCGCGCCCTTGGTGCCATACAACTGCGTATTGACCTCACGGTCCGCGTGGCTGCCGAAGACGACGCCGACTTCGCCGCCAAAGGCTTTCGGCGGTTCGCCCGTATCGTCGGCAAGGCCCGGCGACCCCTTGGTATGGATGTCGACGATCCCGGCAGTGCGGTAGCCGAACTGGGCCGGCAGCGCGCCGGTAATCAGATTAATCTGCGACGCGATGCGCGCATCGATGGCCTGACCGAAGCCGCTGATCGACTCGGGAATGATTACGCCGTCGATCCGGTATTGCAGGTTGGCGTGGTCACCGCGCACGTGCAGTTGACCGTAAGAGTCCTGCACGACGCCCGGGGCTTGCAGCAGCACCTGATTGAGCGGTGTGTTGCTCCCGAGCGGCAGTGTCTGGATGTCGGTCTGGTCGAAGTTGTAGACCGAGCTGCCGGTGTCGGGCGACAACGCGTTGCGGGCGGCGTCGAGACGCTTGGCGGACACGGTAGTGCCGGAGAGCGAGACGTTGGCGTCGCTACCGGGCGCTGTGTTCGCGCTTTGCGCGTGCGCATTGACGACGAAGACGGATGCGGCCGCCGCAGCCAGGGCGTGACGGGAGAACTGAGCGCGCGTGCCTGCGCGGGAAACCCGCGACGGGCGTGACGAGGAGAAAGTGCCGAAAGCGCCGAAAGCTCGGAGCGAGCGGAATCGTGTGGAGCGGGCAATCATGCCGGACCTCAATGTGCTTGACGTGTGGACGCCGCGCGGCCGGGGGCGCGCTCGCCAACGCTGGCGAGCCGCACCGGGCGGCGGCGAATGTTCTGGTTCGGAAGTGCCTGGGCGAACTAATGCGAGCTCAGGCAAGCGACATCGAGGTGCGGGGCGGATCGCGGTTGCGCGTCGGTCCCCGTGAGACCGAGCGGACATGCAATGGCGCGGCAGGCGGGTAGTGCCAGTCGCGAGAGGAAGGCAGTGCGGCGAAGACCGGTAGCGCCGGGAGTGCAACGTCGACCGCGATGAAGGCGAGGCATTGCTCGCAGATACCGTCTTCGTCCGACGCATGCTGATCGGAAGTATCCGTCAGACCATGCTGACGTTCCGATTGCGCCGATGCAGCCGATGCAGCCGCCAGCGCGGCCGCCGTGTGAAACACGACGTGCCGTGCAAGCGCCATCTGCGACACCAGCACGCAGACGACCAGCCATAAAGGTAACCAGCGGCGACGCATGGGCCGAAGAAAAACGGAAAACAAGACGAGAGCGCGCGAACGCGACGGAACGCTGCATGACAGCGTCGGCGATTAAATGCAACCAAGTTGCAATGCAACTGAGTTGCGAATTCTGTCACATTCGGGGTGACTTTGCCAAGTCGGAATACGTAAGGCGGACGTTCGGGGAGGGCGCCGGGAGGCGTGCGGACGGAAAGCGGGGCGCGTGCAGTGGGCGGGCGTGCACTGGCGAAGGCGCAACGTGCGCAGGCATGGCGCTATCGTCACCACCATGCCTGGAGAATTTACGCACCGCAGGCGCGTGCCCGGCGAGGTGCCGGGCACGCGTGGGCTCAGGCAATCGGTTGCCGCAATGTGGCGTCGGCCACGCGAATGGGCTTCGGAATCAGCCGGAGCTGGAGGAACGTATCGGCAATGCGCTGTTGGGCGGCCAGTACGGGTTCCGATACCGGCTTGTAGATGTGCGCGTAATGCCGTAGTCCCTTCTCAATGATCTTCGCGTCTAGCCCCTGGATCGGCGCGAGCTGCGTCGCGGCTGCCGCGTAATCCGAGCGGATTTGCAGCCCCGTCTGACCGAGCGATTCGAGCGTCGCCTTGATCACGTCGCCACGTTTCTCCGCAAACGCACGCTGACTCAGGAAGAACTGATGATGATCGGCGGCGCCTTCGGCATTGGCGAGCAGACGCACAGGGCTCTGATCGAGGACCGCGGTGAGGAACGGATCCCAGATGGCCCACGCGTCGACCGATCCGCGTTCGAGGGCGGCACGGGCGTCGGCGGGCGCGAGGAACACCGGGCTGACGTCGCCATAGTCCAGACCATGTTTGCGCAGCAGCGCGACGAGGAACCAGTGGACGTCCGAACCCTTGTTGAACGCGACACGTTTGCCACGCAGGTCGGCAACGGTCTTGATCGGCGAGTTGTTGCCGACGACGACGCCCTCGGCAAGCGGTGTCGGCACCTCATAAGCGCTGTAGACGAAGTCGGCACCTGCCGCTTGCGCGAAGACCGGCGGCGCTTCGCCGACGTACCCGAAGTCGATGGCGCCGACGTTCAGCGCTTCGAGCAGTTGCGGGCCGGCGGCGAATTCCGCCCATGTGAGTTCGACACCGAGCGGACGCAGACGCGCCTCCAGCGATCCGTTCGCCTTGGCGAGCACGAGCGTGCTGGCAGCCTTCTGGTAACCGATGCGGAACTTGCGCGGCTCGTAAGCCGCATGCGCGGGCAACGACGGCAGCGCCACGGCGGCGGCTCCGGCCCCGAGCACACCGAGGAATTGGCGGCGTGAGAGTGCCTTGCGTGGTTTCAGCGGTTTCATGAGCGTTGCCCCGTATGAATGTTGGAATAGGCCGGATGGGACCGATCGACGAGAAATTGAAGGGAAATTATCCGGACCGGTTCCGCGCGGGGGCAACGAAGCGATTCTGCTTTGGATATTCAGGGATGCGGTGCGATGTAAGCGACGCAAAGTGGAATAGGCGACGCGCCGCCGTGATAGGCGAACGGCAGGGTCTCCCGAAACTCGATGCTCAGCGAGGGCCATAACGACAGCGTTCGCGCGAAGCTCGCCCGTCGACATGACCGTCCGGGATGCCCGAGCAGAATCGCCCCGCGTGCGCGGACCTCGGCCTCATCCAGATCCCGCGTGTAGATGTTCGGACGCGAGGTCGACGACCATGCCGTCATGAGACGCGGCTGGCTCGGCGCATAGAACGTCAACCACGTGGCGAGATGGTCGTTGCCGACAAACGACAATGGCACGTCGTAGCGCTGGTTCCAGCGCTGCTCGATGGCGAGGCTCACCGTCTTGACCCCGGCGAACTTTTGCCCCGCGTTGCGCAGATTCAGCCCGAGCACGGTAACGTATCCGATCAGCACCGTGAGGCCGACGAGAGGCAGCCATCGCGAAATTCGCCACGCGCGCTTGCCGGTGGCGGGGGCCACGCATCCGACGAGCAGCGCAGGCAACGGCACGGCAAACGGTTGCAGCCATTCGGAAATGCGTCCGCCGTCATGCAGCGTGAAGTACACGAGGATCGGCACCAGCGGCGGCAGCACGGCACAGGCGGCTAACTGCACGGATCGCGGCGCTTGCGTGAAGCGGATACCGGCCAGATGCATGACGACGGCGAGCGTGACGACGGGATAGAACGCCGTGAGCGCACCGCGCAACCCATGCAAGTTCAGACGCTGTCGGATCTGATCGTCGACCCATCGAAACGCGGCGAAGTCGTGGCTCGCGAGCCAGAGGATATTCGGCGTAATCAGTGCGGTGAAGAGGACGAGCCCGAGCACGAAGGCCGGGTGCCGGTAATGCTGACGGGTCGCCGGCGTCCAGACGGTGATGACGAACATGGCGCCCAGCAGCGCAAACGTCGAATACTTGGTCATGGCCGCGAGACCGGCGACGACACCGAACCCGATCCAGTACCGGGGCGAATCGCACATCGCGCGCACGAACAGCCACAGCATCCACGGCCAGAACATGACCAGCAGGTAGTTGTCGTTGTACGGGAGGATGTCGATGTTGGTCGCGCCGGTCAGGTGCAGGCTGAGCATTGCCAGCCACGCGAGGCGCGTGTCCGCACACAGTCGTCTGGCGAGATGCCATACACCCAGCATGCCGATGGCAATCGCTGCGAAGTGCGACGCGTACCAGTAGAACGCCAGCGCCTCGCCCGTCAGACCGAGTGCTGGCCACATCGAAAATCCGACCAGCCAGGGGTTCTTCGGCGTTCCCCATTCGGCGTTACGCGCCCAGTTGAGGGCTTCGACGGCGTCGAACGGGACGGTCGGGTCCAGACTGGCGCTGACGAGCGTCCAGACGATGGCGTAGATCGCGACGTAAAGCGAAGGGGAGTATTGCATCGCCGTCGCGGCACGCCGTGCGAGCGCGCGCACGGACGTTGCGCGCCGAATGGGCGCCAAGACAGGCGTCGTTGAGGAGGCGTCGTGTTTTTGCATGCGCGCTTCGACCGGGCGAGTGCGCGCATGTTCTTGGAGTTATTTTGCAATCCAAATCAAATGTGGTGCATTTGAATTGCGGTGTAGAGCCTTGTTTTGTTTGGGGATTTAATGCGCCATCGCATGACGGCGAGGCGCATATCGACAACACTCGTTCACAGACGTCAACAAATGAAAACGAATGAAAAAAGAAGGCAACAATCTTTCTGACGACCGGCGCGGCACGGGCCGTGCTTGTCGTTATGCGTGCTCGGCAGGCGCGTCGACGATCCGCGCCGGATCGACGTGCCGGATGCGCTGATCGACAAAGTAGCCGCCGCCTTCCTGATAACGAAGATAGAGACGGCCGCATTCGCGGCAGCGGCACACGTTGGCACGGTTGTACGGGAAGTAGCGCGGTGCGATGGGGGCATCGGGCGCCCAGTACGACGTGCCGTCCGGGTGGTATTCGGCGAACGTCGGCTCCTGTGAGGCCTGTTGATCCCACAACGTGCCCACGACTTCCAACTGTGATTCGGGCAAGGAGTTAGGCAGGCTGGCCCAGCCGTCGAGCGGCGTTTTCGTGCACTGGCAATCGATAGCGACGTTGCTGGCGGATTCGGCGAGGGTAAGGAATGCGGCGTGGTCGAGGAAGGAAAGATCGCTCATGGGGGATGTCGAGTGGACTTCGCGCCGTCGTCGCGGCGAGTGATTTGCGCTGACGCGGCATCAAGGGAACAGCGTCAGACATGGTAGCGCGATGGCGCGCGCAGAGCACAAGAAGCGTTGCAAACCATCGAATCTTGTAGGGTTGTCACAAACGCGCGCTACGCCTGGTATATGATATTCGCTATATACCAATCTATATAACGGAGTTCAGGCTGTGAAGACTTTGCGGTTCGGTTCGTGCGTTGCCGCGACGATGCAAGTGGTGGCGTTCGTGGCTGCGGCGATGGCGGGGACGATGCCGGCGCATGCCGAAGACACGTTCCGTGTGGCATACGCCGGTTCGATGGGCGTGGTGATGGACAAGGCGCTGGGACCGGCCTTCGCGCAGCGCGAGCATGTGACCTATCAGGGCCAGGGCGAAGGGGCCTACGGGCTGGCTCGTCTGCTGGCTTCGGGACGATCGACGGCCGATGTATTCGTCTCAATCACCCCGGGGCCGATGGCCATTCTCAAGGACGCGGGACTGATCGACGATGCCATCCCGGTGGCCAGCACACGCATGGTCATCGCCTACAACCCGAAGGGCCGCTTCGGCGAAGCATTCCGTCTCGCAGGCTCCGATGCGGCGCATCCCGTCTGGTGGAAGGTGCTGCAAACGCCGGGCCTGCGCTTCGGCCGCACTGACCCCGCGACGGACCCGCAGGGCCAGAACATCGTCTTCACGCTGATGCTTGCGCAGAAGTACTACGATCAGGCGGGCCTCGCGCACTCCGTGCTGGGCGACATTCGCAATCCGCAGCAAGTGTTCGGCGAGGGCGGCTTGCTGACGCGTCTCGAAGCCGGGCAGGTCGACGCTGCCTCGGGCTACGAAAGCGCCACCCGCTCGGCCAAACTGCCCTATGTGGCACTTCCCGATGAAATCAATCTGAGCAATCCCGCGTTTTCCAAAAACTGGTACGACACCGTGTCGTTCGCGCTGCCTGCGGCGGATGGCAAGGAAAAGACCGTTCGTCCGCAGCCGCTGGTGTTCTACGCTGCGAAGCTGAAGAACGCCGCGCATCCGAAGGCGGCAGACGACTTCCTCTCCTTCATGACCTCGACGCAGGGGCAGCAGTTGTTCGACGAGAACGGCTACGGCAAACCGAAGGGCGACGCGCTTTATCACTGATCCGGCAATCGATGAAAGCCCAGGAACACTGAAGGAAGCGTTCGTGCAGAAATGGAGCGACGGCCCACCGTTCACGGCAGGCCGAAGATGGGGTGCCGTCGGGCATGGCCTTGGCCGGTTGGGTGAAATCGTCACCTGGACGCTGTTGGCTGTGCCGTTCGCCGCATTGGCGCTTGAGACGCCATGGCGCCATTTCCGGCTCGCTTACGGCGACTGGGATGCCGTGGCCGTATCGCTCGGACTGTCTTGTGTCTCGATGGCGATCATCGTCGTGCTGGGCACGCGGGTCGCACACTGGCTGGCGTCGACACGGTCGCGGGTCGCACGCATCGGCGAGGCGCTCGTGCTGGTGGCGCTCATGACACCGCCGCTGGCGATGGGGATATTGCTGGCGACGGCGTACGGACCTGTTGGGACGTTGGGCGCATTGCTCGCGCGCGGCGGCGTAATGCTCGGCAACAACCCGCCAGCGTTCGTGCTCTCACAAGTCTATGGTGGCCTGCCTTATTTCATCCTTGCAGCGCGTGCTGCCTTCGAAGCGGTACCGCCCGTCTTGCCTATGGCGGCCCGCAGTCTTGGCGCCACCCCGTGGCAGGTGTTCTGCCGCGTGACGTTGCCGCTGGCGCGGGGCGGGCTTGCCGCGGGGCTCGTGGTGGCATGGGTGCGCGTGATCGGCGAGTTCGGCATCGTCATGATCTTCGCTTACTTCCCGCAAGGCATCCCGGTAAAGCTCTACGTCAACTTGCAGAACGATAGTCTCGGTGCTGTCTATGCGCTGCTGTGGCTGCTGCTTGTCGTGGCATTGCCGTTGCCGATCCTCGTGTTGATGGCGACGCGACGCCGCCATCGAGAAGTGCAGGGCAACGACACCGTGTTTTGACGTGATGCGCTAACTGATGAACCGGGCGCGCAGCGGCTCCGCAATTGCCTGTCCGGGTGGTCGCGGGGCCGCTTGTTTTTACAGCGAACGTTCGATGGCCTGACCGAGCAGCGACAGGCCCAGATCGATCTCGGCTTCGCTCACGGTCAGTGGCGGGGCGATGCGGAACACGCCGCCCATGCCCGGCAGTTGCACGATGTTCATGCTCAGGCCGAGGTTCATGCACTCGCGCGTGATTTTCGCGCCGAGGCCGTCCGCCGGCGCCTTGGTGCGGCGATCCTTGACAATCTCCATGCCGAGCAACAGGCCCCGGCCACGCACGTCGCCCACGCACTCGAAGCGCTCCATCAGCCCCAGCAGACCGTTGCGCAGCCGCTCACCCATGACGTTGGCGCGCTCAACAAGTCCGTCGCGGGCCACCACGTCGAGCACGCGCAGGCCGACCGCAGCGGGCAGCGGGTCGGAGACATGGGTGGTGTAGAACAGATAGCCGCGCTCGTGCGCCCGTTCTTCGATCTCGGCGGACGTCACGATGGCAGCGAGCGGCAAGCCCGCACCGAGCGTCTTAGACAGCGTGAGGATGTCCGGCGTCACGCCATCGCGCTCGAACGCGAACATCGTGCCGGTGCGTCCGATGCCGGTCTGGGCTTCGTCGAGGATCAGCAACATGCCGCGCTCCTCGCACTTGCGCTTGAGCGCGGCGAGATAGCCGGGCGGCAACTCGATGATGCCGCCCGAGCTCAGGATCGGCTCGGCGATGAAGGCGGCCAGATTGCCGCTCGACTGCCGGTCGATCAGATCGAAGGCGTAGTCCAGCTCCGCGAGATAGTCGTACTGACCCGCCGGGCCGAAGCGCGGGCGGTAGGTGAACGGCGCAGGAATCGCGAAGGACCCCACGGCGGCGGGGCCAACGCCTTTGCGTCCCGCGCTGTACGTCGCGGAGGCCGCCGCGCCCGTCATGCCGTGCCACGACTGTGCGAATCCGACGATCTCGTACTTGCCGGTCACTAGTTTCGCCATGCGAATGGCGGCTTCGTTTGATTCCGCCCCCGTACTCAGCAACATCACACGGTCGAGCCCTGGCGGCGTGATGTCGGCCAGACGCGTCGCCAGATCCACGACGGGGCGCGAGAGCATGCCGCTGAACAGATGGTCGAGCTTGCCGATGGATTCGGTGACGACCGCCACGATGTCCGGATGGCTGTGGCCGAGCACCGCACTCATCTGACCCGATGTGAAATCGAGAATGGCCCGCCCGTCGGCGTCATAGACGAAGCTGCCCTCGGCACGCTCGATGATCGCCGGTTCAAACGTGCCGCCATAGCGGATGAGGTGCTGGCGGGCGTTGCGCCAGAAATCGGCGTCTTGGTTCTTGGACACGAGGAAATCTCCGAGGGGCGGCTTGAAGTTCGCGGCTTGAAGCTCGCGACGTTGAGGGAATCGGCAGTGAATCGTTACCGCTTGCAGTCTAAGCAGCGCTCTGCTTTCATAGAAGCGAATAGTGCTAATGAAAGATAGAAGCGAGGCTAATACCTTGAGTGCGATGCTGGAAATCGATTTGCTGCGTTCGTTCGTCGCCATCGCGCGGGCCGGTTCGCTCAGTCGGGCCGCTCAGCGCATTGCCCGCACCCAGTCCGCGCTGAGTCAGCAAATGAAGCGGCTGGAAGCGATCGTGGATCAGCCGTTGCTACAGCGTACGGGGCGGGGGGTGGTGCTCACGGGGTCCGGCGAACGCTTGCTGGCCCACGCGCAGCGCATTTTGCGGGCTCACGACGAAGCGATGGCCGACATGTCGGGGAGCGGTCTGACCGGCACGATCCGGTTCGGTTGCCCGGACGACTACGCGGCGGCGTTCCTGCCCCATCTTCTGCGCGAATTTGCGGTGGCGCATCCTCACGCACAGGTCGAGGTCATCTGCGAGCCGACGCCACGCCTGCTGGAGCAACTGTCCCGTCACGCGCTCGATCTGGCGTTGATTTCGTTGCCCGACGGTGTCGATGAGCGCAACGTGATCCGCCGCGAGCCATTGGTGTGGATCGGCAACCCGGGGCTCGACGCCGTGTTGTCCGACATGAATGAGCCATTACCGCTAGCGCTTTCTGATCCCGACACGCTGGACCACATCGCGGCGTGTGAAGCCCTGACGCGAGCGGGACGTGCCTATCGAATTGCGTACGCGAGCAGCAATCTGGCGGGGCTGACGGCATTGGCACGCTCCGGGCAGGCGTTCGCTGTCATGACACAGACGGCCGTCCCTGCGGATTTACGCATTGTTACAGCTGATACCTTGCCGGCGTTGCCGTCCGTGGGGATTACGGTAAAGTTCGATCGCGCGCGTCCCACGCATCTGAGTGTGGCGTTCGCCGAGCATATTCGGCAGACGCTGGCGGTGCTGTAACGCGGGCACGACGTGGGCGGTGCCGACGTTCGTTCCCGTCCGGGCGAATTTCAAGCACAATTGCGCATTGCTTCACGGCGTACGGCACCTGTCGGCGCGACGTGAGGTGTCAATCAAAAGCATTCGGGACCCGGCACTGGGGGCATCAACGGCCGGAAGCCCGAGGGTCATCACTTTTTGCAGCATTTTTGTATCGAGGTCGATATGTTGGCGCGTTTCGTGGCGTTTTTCCTGGTGGTCGGTTCGTTGTTTGCCCTCGCGGGCTGCAATACCGTCGACGGCGTGGGGCAGGACATTTCGGGGGCCGCACGCACCGTCAAGCGGGCGCTGTAAGGCGCGGTAAGCCAGCGCTCCAGTCGTGCGCCCATCGCGCACCAACTTGACATATGTCCCTCATATATCCCTCGTATATTTCGTGAACTGGCGCGCAATTCGCTGAGTAAGCGCCAGTCTCCCGATCGTCACTCAAGTTTTTCGCATTTGCGCCGTTGGAGCCGCTAACGCTGTCACGGGCACAGGGGTATCGTGCCGGGTGGCGTACGGTGACCGCCGCTCTCGGCGGCCACGAACAGAACGAAAGGCGGAAGCGCAAATGTTGAAAAATTGGACGATTCGTTGGCGGTTGCGGACGGCCGTGGCCGGTCTGGCGGCACTGGTGTTGATCATCGGAGCGCTGGCGCTCCTCGGGTTGCGCGACACCGTCGGCAGTTTGCGCGAGGTGTACGACAAGGAGCTCGCCAGTACACGGTTGCTCGGCGAGTCGGAAATCCAGATCGGTCGTGCACGTGCCGTCGTGCTGCGTGCGCCGCAGGCGCCGAACGAGGAAATCAAGGCGGCGGACGTCAAGAAGGGAACCGAGTACTGGGGCGAATCGGAGAAGGCGTGGCAAGCCTATCTGGCGCTGCCGTCCGATGCTGAAGAGCAACGCCTTGCCAAAGACGTGACGAGTGCCCGTCAGGCGCTCAAGGACGCCTTCACCCTGGTGCAGAACAGCATCGCCGCCGGCCAGACCGACGTCTATTACACGCAGGCAGCAGTGCTGGGCAAGCGCTACACGTCATACGTGAACGCCAACGAGGCGCTCAAGACGCTCTACGACACCCGCGCCAAGTCGAGCTTCGATTCGGCGGTGACGACTTACGACCGGCTGTTCGTCCTCACGCTTTGTGCCATCGCATTCGCCATCATCGCCGCGCTGCTCACGGCGCGGTCGCTGAACCGGGCGATTACGCGTCCACTGGATGACGTGCTTGAACATTTCCAGGAAATCGCGGCAGGCGATCTGCAACGCCCGGTGCATGTGACGTCGGGCGACGAAATGGGCCGTCTGCTGACGGCGCTCGGCAACATGAAGATGCAACTCAACGACACCGTGGCCAAGGTGCGCAAGAGCGGTGAAGCGATTGCCGCGAGTGCGCGCGAAATTGCTGCGGGCAATCTGGATCTGTCCGCCCGTACCGAGCAGCAAGCCGCGTCGCTGGAGGAAACGGCGGCGAGCATGGAGCAGTTGACGAGCACCGTGCGGCAAAACATGGAGCACGCCCGTCAGGCCAATCAACTGGCGCGTCAGGCGAGCGAACAGACCGGGGCGGGTGACTCGGCGATGGTCGAAGTCACGCAGACGATGCAGGCCATCGATGCCGGTTCTGCCAAGATTCGCGACATCATCGCGCTGATCGACGGCATTGCATTCCAGACGAACATTCTGGCGCTGAACGCGGCGGTTGAAGCGGCCCGGGCGGGGGAGCAGGGGCGTGGTTTCGCCGTCGTCGCGGGTGAGGTGCGCACGCTGGCGCAACGCTCCGCGAGCGCGGCACGCGACATCAAGACACTGATCGAGACGTCGGCCGAGCGTTCGGCGGCGGGCAGCCGGATCGTCGGTGAGGCAGGCACGGCGATGCACAGCATTGCCGGCAGCGTGCAACGCGTCACGGACATCATGGCCGAAATTTCGGCGGCATCGGAAGAGCAGACGGCAGGGATCGATCAGGTCGCGCGTGCGGTCACGCAGATGGACGAAGTCACGCAGCAGAACGCCGCACTGGTGGAGCAAGCCTCCGCGGCAGCGCAATCACTGGCCGAGCAGGCCGAAGCGCTGAAAGCCGCCGTGGCCGTGTTTCGTCTGACCCAGCAGAGCGACGATTTGACGTTGATGTCTGGCACGGCTGGCATGGCGCGTACCCGGCTGCATGCGGTGACATCTTAAGTCAGCAAGCGTGAAGACGTTCGTCGGCAGATCGGTCGATCCGCCGAATTCGAATCGACGAACGTCCCCCCAATTTGGGGACGCAGTGACTATGCGCCGGGCACCGCGTCGAAGATCGGGCGCGGCTCCACGCCCCAATGAGCACACAACTGCGCACGAGAGCTTGTAACCTACGCTTTCACTTCCACGACCGCCTGTCCGGCGCCGCCACCCATGAGCCAGCAAAAGCCTGTCGAGTACGCCACCGCCTCGCCCGAAGTCAAAGCCGTTTTCGACGACATCAAGGACACGCGCGGTGTGCCTGACGTCAACAACTTCTGGAAGTACATCGCTCAACATCCCCCGACACTGGAGCGCACGTGGGGCAGCCTCAAGGACATCATGTCTGCGGGCGCCCTCGATCCGCTCGTCAAGGAACTGATCTACGTGGCCGTGAGCGTGACCAACAATTGCGGCTACTGTGTCGCCAGCCACACCGCGGGCGCTCGTCGTGCGGGAATGACGGACGAGATGTTCGGCGAGTTGCTGGCCGTCGTCGGCATGGCCAACGAAACCAATCGACTGGCCGTGGGGTACCGCGTGCCGATCGATCCTGCCTTCGAGTAAGTCATCCGGCGGCGACGGTGAGCTGATGCTTCACCGTCGCCATGCCGCATCACTGCGGTATCGCCGCGCCGCGCGTCATCCATTGACGGTATCGACGTGTCTGACATGCCGTGCCGATCTGCTGTGCGATGAGCGCTCGCAGGGGCGAGACGGCAGGGTTTGGCGTACGCCCGGCGCTCAGGCGCTTGAGCTGAAACTTCACGACCGCCATGTTCGCGAGTGAGCCGAGCGCCTTGTTTTTCCATTGGATGGGCTTGAGTTGTGGCGCAGAGGCATCGCCTTGCCGCCATCGGTTCGGTAGTTCCGGATCGATGGACAGCGCCGTGGCAATGCCGACCATCGCCGTGCCGCTTTCGAGCACCTGCTCGGCCACAGCGAGGCGGCGGATGCCTCCCGTCACCATCAGCGGCATCGTGGCGACAGCCACCATGTCACGCGCGAATTCGAGGAAATAGGCTTCGCGCGCGAGCGTGCGCCCATCGCGCGCCTCGCCTTGCATCGCGGGCGCTTCATAGCTGCCGCCGGAGAGTTCGATCAGATCGACGCCGTGCGCGCCGAGCATGTCGATGACGCGACGCGCGTCGGCAGGGCCGAACCCGCCGCGCTGAAAATCGGCCGAGTTGAGCTTGACCGCAACGGCGAACCCGGGCGAGACCGCGTTGCGCACCGATTTCACGACGTCGAGCAATAACCTCGCGCGATTCTCGAGACTGCCGCCCCATCGATCTTCGCGCCGGTTCGTCAGCGGCGACAGGAACTGGCTCAACAGATAGCCGTGCGCCGCATGAATCTCTACGCCGGTGAAGCCGCTTTGCTCCGCGAGCACGGCACTGCGGGTGAAGCGCGCGAGGACATCGGCAATGTCGGTCTCGGTCAGCGCCCGGGGCATGGCAAAGCGCTTCGAGAACGTGCCGAGTTCGAGGGCAATCGCAGAGGGTGCGACCGTCGGCTGGCCCAGCGCCGAGAGCATCTGCCTGCCCGGATGGTTCAGTTGCATCCAGACTTGTGCGCCCCGTTGCCGCGCGGTGTCGGCCCAGTGTCGAAAGCGTGCGAGATGCCTGTCATCCTCTAACACCACGCCGCCGGGCCCGGTCATGGCACGCGCATCGATCATGACGTTGCCGGTGATGATCAGCCCCGCACCGCCACGTGCCCAGGCGTCGTACAGCCGGATGAGGTCGTCGGACGGTGCGTGATCGGCGTCGGCCATGTTTTCCTCCATGGCAGCCTTGGCAATGCGGTTGGGGATAGATGTGCCGTTGGGCAGCATGAGGGAAGTGAAGAGTGTCACGGTCGCGCCTCGAATCTTCAGTTGACGATGGCACGACCATAACCTTAAAGTTCACTTCAATGTCAAGCGGTGGGAGCAAGACCATGAAGATCGGTGAACTGGCGCAGGCGAGCGGTGTGGCGGCGTCGCGTATTCGCTTTTACGAGGCGGAGGGCTTGCTGCCGAATGCGCAGCGTCAGGCGAACGGCTATCGGGAATACGACGACGATGCGCTCACACGTCTGAGCCTGATCCAGCGCGCGCAGAACGCGGGATTCACGCTCGACGAAATCCGCGCAATCCTGCCGCCGGATCTCAAGGCGTGGCCGCATGACACGTTGCTGGAGATGCTCCGTCGCAAGGTCGCGGAGATCGATGCACTGGCGCAGAAGCTGGCGGTATCGAAGCGCAATCTGACGTCGCTGATCGACGCCATCGAACATCGGGAGGCGGGAGAGGATTGCGCGGCAGCATCGCAACGCGTGCTCGCTTCCGTTCGAGAAGGGGATATCGGCGGTGACAACGGCACGGAGATCGTGCCCCGGCGCGCGCCTGTCGGCAAGCGCGCCTGAGACGTCATCGACCGCCGTCGATCAGCGGCTGGCGAGAATTTCGCTGGCTTTGGCGATGACCGGCGCGTCGATCATCTTTCCGTCCAGCGCCACGGCGGCACCGCCGCTGGCGTTGGCTGCGGCGACCACACGTTCGGCCCACGCGATCTCGTCATCACGCCATGCGAAGGCGGCATGCACGGGCGCGACCTGACGCGGATGGATGCACAGCTTGCCGCGAAACCCGAGTGCACGTGCGCGACGCGCCGAGGCTTCGATGAGCGCGGCGTCGTCCAGCGCGGTCGTCACGCCGTCGACCGGCGCGGCAATACCGGCGAGGCGCGAGGCGAGCGTCAGTTGCGAGCGGAAGTACAGCAGCTCGTCGCCATCGCCTTCGATCCCGATGTCCAGCTGGAAATCGATAGTGCCGAACATCAGGCGCTCGACGCGCGGCGCTTTGGCGATGTCTCCGAGCGCGGCAAATGCCTGAGCGGTTTCGATCAACGGGACCAGGCGCAACGACAACGTAGCACCTTGCGCTGCGCGGGCGAGCGTGGCGACGTCTTCCGCCTTCGGGACGACGAGACCGCCTAGTTGCGGCACCCCGGCGAGCGCGGCGACATCGGCCTCGAACCACGGCGTCGATGCCGCGTTGATGCGCACGTAGATGGGCACAGGAGCGGACGCGGTGGCGTCGGCCTGTCGTGCTGTCAGCCAGTGGACGACCTGTTCGCGGGCCGCGAGTTTGTCGGCAGGCGACACAGCGTCTTCGAGGTCGAGGATGACTGCGTCGGCCCCGGACGCACATGCCTTGTCGAAGCGTTCCGGGCGGTTGCCGGGCACGAACAGCCAGCTACGAATGACGGGAGCGGTCGACATGGCTTACACCGCCTGCGCTGCGTGCAGCGCTTCGATCTGATCGGCACTGCGACCGAGTTCCGCGAGGATGGCATCGGTATGCTGCCCCAGCGCGGGAATCGGGTCCATGCGTGGCGTGAACTCGGAACCGGCACTCGGCATACCCGGCGGGATCGGCGCGCGAATCGGGCCATTGGGCGTGGCGACTTCGGCCCAGCGCTGACGCGCAGCGAGTTGCGCGTGCTCCCAGACGTCATGCATGTCGTTGAGGTTCGCGTTGGCGATGCCGACGGCATCGAGCCGGCTCACCAGTTGGGGCGCGTCGAGCTGCATGAAGACCGCGTGGATGATGGCGCGCAATGCGTTGCGGTTCTCCAGGCGCTTCGGGTTCGACGCAAAGCGCGCGTCCTCGGCCAGTCGTGGCTGTTCAAGCACTTTTTCGCAGAACGTCTTCCACTCGCGTTCGTTTTGCAGCCCGAGCATGACCGTCTTGCCGTCGCCGGTTTCGAACGGACCGTACGGGAAGATCGTGGCGTGGGCAGCACCGGCGCGCGGCGGCGGCGTCTGATCGTCCACCGAGTAATACAGCGGGAACCCCATCCACTCGACCATGCATTCGAGCATGGAGATGTCGATGCGCGAGCCCTTGCCGGTCTTGCCGCGCTGAATCAGCGCCGAAAGAATGTTCGTGTACGCGTACATGCCGGCAGCGATGTCGGCGATGGAACAGCCCGCCTTTGCTGAGGCTTCGGGGGAGCCCGTCACCGAGAGAAAGCCCGACTCGCTCTGGATGAGGAGGTCGTAGGCCTTCTTGTCACGGTAAGGGCCGTCGGGCCCGTAGCCCGAAATACCGCAGACGATGATGCGCGGATAGCGCGCGGACAGCGCCTCGTAGCTCAGGCCGAGGCGATCGGCCGCGCCGGGGGCGAGGTTCTGGACGAGCACGTCGGCGTCGCTGAGCAGATCGTGGAGTACGGCTTGGGCGGCGTCCTGCTTGAGGTCGAGCGTGAGGCTTTCCTTGGAGCGGTTCGTCCACACGAAATGCGACGACATGCCGTTCGCGCGCGCGTCGTAGGCGCGGGCGAAGTCACCGGCGCCGGGACGCTCGATCTTGATCACGCGTGCGCCCAGATCGGCCAGTTGACGGGTGCAGAACGGGGCCGCAATGGCGTGTTCGAGCGCAATGACCTTGATGCCGTCCAAGGGCCTCATGACAGAAATCTCCGAAGAATCGAAACAGGTTGAGCGAGGGGCGGGGCGTGATCAGACGATCCTGGCGAGCACGATGAGGCTCAGCGTGATCGTGATGGCGCCGCCGATGCGGGTGGCGATCTGTGCGAACGGCATGAGACGCATGCGGTTCGCGGCGGTGAGGATGGCGACATCGCCCGTGCCGCCCATGCCGCTGTGCGTGCCGACGACGATGGCCGCGTCGATGGGGTGCATGTTCATGCGGCGGGCCACGACGAAGGCCGTTGCCATCAGCGTGAGGACAGTGGCAATGATCGTTACCAGCGTCGGCACGTTGAACGACGCGACGACCTTCTGCCACGGCGTGATCACGACACCGATGGCGAACAGCAGCGGATAGGTCACGGCGGTGGCGAAGAACTTGTAGACGACACCGGCACCGGCTTCGAGCTTCGGCGAGAAGATGAAGCCGATCTTCGCGGCGACGGCGAGCACCAGCATCATCACGGGGCCGGGCAGACCGAGCGTGCTCTGGGCGAGCATGCCGACGAAATACAGACAGACGGCGATCATGCCGGCGGCGGCGATGTCGGTGGCGTCGACGCCTTTCGCAGGTTGGCCGTGAGCGTCGTGGGCATCGTGCGCGCCGAGGTCGTCGCTGCCGGTGCGCATGAGCTGGCCGTTACCGGTCAGCGCCGGATAGCGTTTGCCGATGGCATTGAGCACACCCGAGAAGACGATGGCGCAGACGTTGCCGAGCATGACTGCGGGGAGCGCCTGAGCGAGCAGATCGCCAGCCGCCTGATGCATCACTTCGGAGTAGCCGATGGTGAGCGGAATCACGCCTTCGCCGAGACCGCCGGACATCACTGGGATCACGACAAAGAACACCGTGTGGAACAGGCCCATGCCGAGCATCGTGCCGACGGCCGTGCCGACAAGGCCGGCGAGGACGGAGCCGATGGCGAGCGGCACGAAAATGCGCACGAAGCCGCCGATCAGGACCTTGCGATCCATGCTCAGAATGCTGCCGACGATGATGCCGGGGATGAACAGATACAGGAAGTTGCTCTGCTTCCAGAAGGCGACGATGGGCGTGACGACCGACGGCGGCAGCACATTGGAGAACACAAGCCACGACGGCAGGAACGTCACCAGAATGACCGGCCCGCCGATGCTGCGGAAGACCGGGATGCGCTGACCGATTTCCATGCAGGTGAAGCTGCACACGGCGAGTAAGGCGATGATCGGGGACAGCTCGGCGGAAAGTTTGCCGGTCGTGAGCACCGTCGTTACGATGGCGGCGATCAGCACCAGATGCACAGGCAGCGGCACGATACCTACACGAAAATCCATGATGCGCCACCACAGGTCGCGCAGTGGGTGATGTTGCACCGGGGAAGTCGCGCCTTGACCACCTTGACCGCCTTGCGCGGCAGTGGCAGAGAGTCCGTCTCGCATCCTGCTGTCTCCGTATTGGAATTGGTTTGTTGACGGGACTATAGGCGCGCGTGCCTTGCGGGAGGAAATACCGATTTTGGATGTGGGTATAGGGCCAGACTATGGCTTGGTGTTCTCGAACGACGAGAATCGGGTGTTAACCCGGTCGATGGGTCGAAAAGCTGAGTTTCGTCCGTTCTCGTATAGCAGTACGCTATGGCTTTTCGAGACAACCCACTGATGCGACGGTGTCGGTGGCCCGAGGTCATGGACGTCAGACAACTCCGAAATTTCGTGGCAATCGTCGACAGCGGCAGCGTCTCCAAGGCGGCCGAGCGATTGCATATCGCCCAGCCGTCGTTGAGCGCGCAGTTGCGCGGGCTTGAGGACGAACTGCAAGCGCAATTGCTGGTGCGCAGCGCGCAGGGGGTGACGCCGACCGATGCGGGAAAGGCGCTATACCGGCATGCGCGGGTGGTGCTGCGTCAGATGGAGCAGATTCGCCAGGAAGTGCGGGAGGGCGGCGGCAGTGAAGCGGGGCCGGTGGCGGTGGGCTTCCCGACGACGATTGCGTCGATTCTCGCGGTGCCGCTGTTCACGCGGGTGCGTGAGCAGTACCCGGGCATCCGCCTGCAAATCTTCGAAAGCATGAGCGGGTACATCGGCGAGTTGCTGGCGAACGGACGCCTCGATCTGGCGATGTTGTTTCGGGATTCGGAGACACGCGGGATTTCGGTGATGCCGCTGTTCGACGAGGCACTTTACGTGCTGGGTGGACATCGGGTGTGCCCAGCGATCTACGAGGACGATGTGCACGACACTTGCGCGTTGGCGTTGCTGGCGAACGTGCCGATCGTGGTGCCCAGTGCGTCGAACGGCTTACGTCTGCTGATCGAGCGGAGCTTCGCGCAGGCGAATGCGGAGTTGAACATCGTGGCGGACATCGACTCGTTGCCGACACTGATCGACATTGCGCGTCTGGGCGATGCGTGTTCGATTCTGCCGGTATCGGCGCTGGCGTCGCGTGATCCGGCCTTGCGTCCGCGCTCGCGCCGCATCGTCTCGCCGCAATTGCAACGCCCGGCGAGCATTTGCTGGTCCAACTCGCTGCCCGTCGGATCGGCCACGATCGCAGTGCGCGAATGCATCGCCGACCTCGTCCGTGAGTTACAGGCGGACGGGCATTGGAAGGGGATTACGTTGCGACCGGTGGATAGCGGTGCCGTGAACGTCTGAGCGACGTCGTGATGGCCGATGGCTGCGGCATGCGCAACACGCGCGGTGGATGCGGCCCGGTCGGGGGGCAAGGCCGCATCGCCGACGCCTTACTGACGCATCCCGATCGCCAGACGGTTGAATGCGCTCATCAGGGCGATGGCGAATGTCAGGTCGGCGATTTCGGTGTCGTTGAAGTGCTCGCGCAGCGGATCGAACGCTTCGTCCGGGGCATGCGTCTGGTCGATGGCGACGACCGATTCCGTCCACTCCAGCGCTGCGCGCTCACGGGCGCTGTAATGCGAACTCACGCGCCAGCCGGCGAGGCTGTCGATCTTGTGATCGGGCATGCCGTCCTTACGGAGCGCCTTCGCATGCATCTCGAGGCAGAACGAGCAACCGTTGATTTGCGACGTGCGCAGATACACCAGCTCGATCAGCGCCTTGCCAAGCGTGCTCTTCTCCAGCGCCTTCTTCGTGGCGGCAAATCCCTGATAGGCCTCGGACGACAATGTGTAATAGGACAAACGAAGCGTGCTCATCAAAACTCTCCAAAAAAGTGGGTGCGCGGGGTGCGCATCAAGTGCAATCAAGAACGAATAGCGGGGGCTTGTCGCAACGTCACCAATTTACGAGAATCATGTCCTAGTGTTCAGATGCAAGAATTGACGAAATCAATAGGACATTCCGGATGGACTATCCCTATCTGAAGCCCGGACCCGGTGACGACGCGCCGCTCTACCTCCAGCTTTACCGCCGCTACCGCGACGCCATCGCGAGCGGAAAGCTTCGTGCGGGCGACCGGGTGCCGTCGGTGCGCAGCCTGGCCAGCGAACTCAATCTGGCGCGTGGCACCGTCGAACTGGCCTATCAGATGCTCACCAGCGAAGGCTACTTCATCCCCCGGGGCGCCGCGGGAACGTTCGTGTCCCCGCGTCTGGAGCACCTCGGCGAGGCGGCGCCACCGGTCGCGACGCCCTCGCCGCAACCTTCCGTGCCGAGAGATGCGCTGGCGGCGGTCGGCGCGCCGCGTCCGTTTCAGTTGGGACTGCCCGCACTCGACGCCTTCCCGCGCAAGACCTGGGTGCGTCTCGCCGGCAGGAGCCTGCGGGTCATGGACCTGGCGTCGATGTCCTATCCCGAGTCGGCGGGCTATGCGCCATTGCGCCACGCCATCGCAACGTATCTCGGCATCTCGCGCGGTATCGCCTGCACCGCCGAACAGGTCTTCGTCACGCCCGGCTATCGCGCCGCGCTCGATCTCGTGTGCCGAACCCTGATCGAACCAGGGGCGCAAGGCTGGTTCGAGGACCCCGGCTATCCGTATGCCCGGCATTTCCTCGAGAGCATCGGTATGCAACTCGCGTCGATTCCCGTCGATGACGAGGGGCTCGACGTCAATGAAGGCGTCAAACGTGCGCCGAACGCCCGCTTCGCTGTCGTCACGCCGACGCATCAGAGCCCCACGGGCACGACACTGTCATTACCCCGTCGGCTTGCACTGCTCGAATGGGCAGGGCAACAGCAGTCCTGGATCGTGGAGGACGACTACGACAGCGAGTTTCGCTATCACGGACGTCCATTGCCCGCGCTCAAAAGTCTCGATCACGACGGCCGGGTGCTTTACACGGGAACGTTCAGCAAGGTGCTGTTCCCCGGCCTGCGGCTTGCCTATCTCGTGGTGCCGCAGGCGCATATCGAGCGCTTTGCCGCGTCGGCCAGCCAACTGGGTGGCCCCGGTTCGGTGCACGTGCAGGCCACCGTTGCCGACTTCATGGAGCAGGGGCATTTCGCCCGGCATTTGCGCAAGATGCGCTCGCTCTACGCCGAGCGACGTCGGTACCTTAGCGATGCGCTCACCGACGTCTTCGGCGACGATCTGTATGTGCAACCGCAAGCGGGCGGCATCCAGACGCTGGCGTATCTGCGCAATGCCCTCGCCAGACGGGGCGACGTGCCGCTCTCCGAAGCCGCGCACGTGCAAGGACTCGCCGTGCATGCGCTCAGCCGCTGGTATGGCGGCAAGGCGTCACGCTCGGGCTTGCTCATGGGGTTCACGAATCTCCCCGATATGGCCACGGCGATGGCGTTGAGCCGACGCCTCAAGGCGGCTATCGAATCGCCGTAAGGCACAACGCCCGGTGCGCATCCGGGCGATCCGCGATGATTCAGGGCGAGGAGGCGAGGGACTCGATAAGACCACGTCAGGACAGGTGCCTTCGAAACCCGCTATGCTTCGTGGATTGGCGCTCGCGCGTCCCCCGATTTCGTGCAACGGCGGCGCATGCGCCGTCTGCACCTCATGCTTCTCAGGAGTTTCCCCCGTGGCAGCGTTCGACATCGACGGTATCGTTTCCTCATTGCATGACGCCCGCTTGCGCTGGCGCGACGGTCAGCGCCGGCTGCTCGAATCCGGCGGTCGCGATCTGCCGTCGCGGGAGCGTCTGGCGGACATCGTCGTGCAACTCAAGGGCGCGCTGTTCCCGATGCGGCTCGGGCCGCTCGACCTGCATCATCAAGGCGAGAACTATTACGTCGGCCACACGCTCACGAGCGCCCTGAACGGTCTTGCCGAACAGGCCCGGCTCGAATGGCGCTACAAGGCGCGTCACGACGCCGATATCACGGCAGCGCTGATCGAGGAACGCGCGCACTCGGCCATCCAGCAATTCGCGAGCCGGCTTCCGGAGATTCGCGGGCTGCTCGATCAGGATGTGCTGGCGGCTTATCAGGGCGACCCGGCGGCGGGCAGCGTGGACGAAGTGCTCATCTGCTATCCCGGCATTCACGCGATGATCCATCACCGGATCGCGCATGAGTTGTATCGTCTGGAACTGCCGCTGCTCGCGCGCATCATCGCCGAACAGGCGCACTCCGAAACGGGCATCGACATTCACCCCGGTGCGCAGATCGGCGCGGGCTTCTTCATCGACCACGGCACCGGTGTGGTGATCGGCGAGACGGCGATCCTCGGCCAGCGTGTGCGCGTCTATCAGGCCGTCACGCTTGGCGCGAAGCGCTTCCCGGCAGACGACGACGGCAATCCGCGCAAAGGGTTGCCGCGTCACCCGATCGTGGAAGACAACGTCGTCATCTATGCAGGAGCGACGATCCTCGGACGCGTCACGATCGGGGAAGGCTCGGTCATCGGTGGTAACGTCTGGCTCACGCAGGACGTGCCCCCGTTCAGCAACATCACGCAAGCCCGCTCGCGCACCGAAGCCGGTTCGCCGCCGGTCTCCGGTTGCGATAACGAACGCGCCTGATCGCGACCCGCATTCGCCCGGCGCGGCGTCACACCATCGACGGGGGCGCGGCGATGCGGGCGCGAACGTCGGGCGACGCGAGACACGTCGCTACGGCCTCGAATCCCGGCGCGCCCGCGTAAGGCGCGACGCGTACGGGAGGGCTGTGGTTCGCGGGGCACAGAATGATGGCTTCATGTGGGCCGACGGCGCTCAGGTCGAGAATCGAGGACGAGCGCGTCATCAGAAAGCGGGGCGGTTTGCGCGGCCTCGCTTCCTGCCGTAGATAGCGAATCAATGCCTCCTGTGTGGACTGCGTCAGATCCTGTTCGACCATATCGACCACCAGCGCACCCGCGCGTTCGGCTTCCAGCGTGACGAGCAACACCGTCAGCGCTACCGACGACTCGGCGCCGTCGTCCAGCAGCCACCCTTCGGCGCGGGTAACTGCGGATCGCAATGCCGCGTCGTGTTCCAACGACTGAAGGGCATGCGCGGCAGACGTCTCCTGCAAACGATCCAGCCCAAGAAACGTCCCGCCGGGCATCGCCTGCGCCAACTGCATCGCCAAACGTGTCTTGCCGCTGCCCAGCGAGCCGATGATGTAGTTCAGCGGCCGGATGTCCCGCATCTCGAACCGCTCGCCACCCCACGGCCATGGCAGATCGAACGCAACGCTCGGCGCTGCCTGCTCGACAAGACCAGGCAGCTCGCCCTCGGCGGGCATCCGTCCCGCGTCCAATCCCGCCCGCAGACTCCGGACCGTTTCCATACGATGCAGACGCTCGCGGATCTCGCCATCCAGCGTCGCTTCGTGGACGGCCAACGCGTCGGCAAGGGTCTGACGGTCGCCTTTGAGCACGCTCGCCACCTGGGCAAGGCTCAAACCCAATGCGCGAAGGGCGACGACTTCCGCGGCGCGCGCCATCTCGGCGGCGTCGTAGACGCGATATCCCGCCGTCGTTCTGGCCGGACTGAGCAACCCATGCTGCTCGTAAAGTCGTAACGCCTTGTTCGAGACACCGAGCCGGCGGGCCGCATCCGACGCGTTAAGTCGCACCGCAAAATCGTTCATCGTTCACCTCTGAGTGTTGACCGGGTGACGCTATGCTCGGGCCGTCCCCAAGGGACAGGTCAACGACATTCGACAGGTTTTCTGACCGGTATCCGACACTACGCAACGGAGCCATTGCTGTCGAATTATTTTCTGAATAATTAACCGACCGGTCGGTTTTATCATGTTAGGCTTCAACGCGCTGGCTCATAACAATTACGGAGACATGAATGACCTTGATTTCTCGCTCGAGCGTTTCCTCACCTTCATCGATTGCGCTCGGGCACGCCCGCACGCAAGGTGTGCGCCTTAACCGTCATCGCCTCTGGGCAAGTGTCGCAGCGTCGCTGTTGAGTCTGGCACTGACGGTGCCGTTGGCGGCAATCGCCGCCCCCCGTGCAACGGTCGCGGCGGCATCCGCCGATAAAGTCCCCGGACGCACCGACGTGACGATCAAGCGCGACGAGTTCGGCGTGCCGCACATCTATGCCTCGACGACCTATGCGCTGTTCTACGGTTATGGCTACGCCATTGCGCAGGATCGTCTGTTCCAGATGGAGATGGCGCGTCGCAGCACGCAGGGCACCGTCGCAGAAGTGCTGGGCGAGAAATTCGTCGATTTCGACAAGTCGATTCGCGGCAATTACTGGCCCGCGTCGATCCGCCGTCAACTGGCCGATCTGCCCCAACGCGAGCGGGACATTCTCGACGGCTACGCCGCAGGCATGAACGCATGGATCGCGCAGATTCGCGCGCAACCGTCTACGCGCATGCCCAAGCAATTCAATGACCTCGGCTTCCAGCCCGCGAACTGGGACGCGTTCGATGTTGCGATGGTTTTCGTCGGCACCATGGCCAACCGCTTCTCGGATGCGACCAGCGAGATCGACAATCTGGCGCTGGTGACGGCCCTCAAGGACAAATATGGCCCGCAGAAGGGCATGGCATTGTTCGATGAACTGAAGTGGATCACGAATCCGGATGCGCCGTCCACCGTGCCTGCCGCCGACGGCGTTTATCCAGTCAAGGTCGGCGCGTCGACGGGCGCGCCGATGCAGCCGCTTGCCCGCTACGACGGCCCCGCGCCGACCTTCGCACGTCTTGCACGCGGTAGTGACGGCGCGTTGCTGCATCAGGACGCCGAGACCAACGCCGCCACGATGCTCGCGCAGTTCGCGGAGTCCGGACAGCCCGGTCCGGCAGGCTTCCCGACGACGAGCAACATGTGGATCGTCGGAAAACAAAAGGCGCGCGGCGCCCGCGCCATCATGCTCAACGGCCCGCAATTCGGCTGGTTCGCGCCAGCCTACACCTACGGTATCGGGTTGCACGGCGCAGGCTTCGATCTCGTGGGCAACACCCCGTTCGGCTATCCCTGCATCTTGTTCGGCCACAACGGCAAGATCTCGTGGGGCTCGACGGCCGGTTTTGGCGACGACATCGACATCTATGCCGAGAAGCTCGATCCGGCGAACCCGAACCGGTATTTCCACATGGGCCAATGGCACGACATGGAAAAGCGTGTCGAGATCATTCGGGTGAAGGGCGCCGAGCCGGTCGTGCAGGAGGTCTATCGCACGGTGCACGGTATCGTCATGCAGCGCGATGCGAAGCAACACATTGCGTACGCCAAGGCGCGCGCGTGGGATGGCCTCGAAGTGCAGTCGCTGCTCGCCTGGACGCACCAGGCGCAGGCGCAGGACTGGAAGTCGTGGACGGCACAGGCTGCGCGCCATGCGCTTACGATCAATTGGTACTACGCCGACGTGTCCGGCAACATCGGCTACGTGCATACGGGGGCGTATCCGGCGCGTCAGCCGGGGCACGACCCGCGTCTGCCGGTGCCGGGCACCGGCGAGTGGGACTGGAAGGGCCTGCTGCCGTTCTCGACCAACCCGAAGGTCTACAACCCGAAGCAAGGCTGGATCGCCAACTGGAACAACTCGCCGCAGAAGGGCTATCCGGCGAGCGATCTGTTCGCGTTCGTGTGGGGCGGGGCAGACCGCGTCGTCGAGATCGACAATCGCATCGAAGCGCATAACAAGCTGGGCGTCGACGAGATGTGGCAGATCCTCAAGGACACGAGCGCCGTGGACGTCAACCGTACGCACTTCCTGCCGTTCATCGAAGGCGCCACCGCCAATCTGCCCGCCACCGACGCACGCCGTCAGCTCGCGATGCAGCTTGCCGCGTGGAACGGTCTGGCTCGCGACGCGGGGCACACCGGTCACTACGACACCGCAGGCCCGGCCATCATGGACGCATGGCTGAGCGCGATGCTCAAGCGGACGCTGGGCCATGTGGTGCCCGCGCCGTACGACAAGTGGTTCCTGGCCAGCGGTTATGCCGCGCCGCAGGACGGCCCGACGGGTTCGCTCAACATCGGCAACGGCAGCAAGGTCCTGTACGAGGCCTTGCGCGGCGACAAGTCGGGCGTGCCGCAAGCCTTTGACATCTTTGGCGGCCAACCCCGCAACGACGTGATTCTGGCGGCGCTGGACGACACGATTGCATCGCTCAAGACGAAGCTCGGGCCGGACATGTCGGCGTGGCGTGCACCGACCGTGCCGCTGACGTTCCGCGCGAACAACTTCTTCGGCATCCCGCAGGCTAACGCTGCTGAAGCGGTGCGTACGCCCGTCTACATGAACCGGGGGACGGAGAACGATCTGATCGTGTTCGGTCCGACGGGTAGCCGGGCGAAGGTCGCGGCTTACGACGTCGTCGCGCCGGGGCAAAGCGGCTTCATCGCCCCGGACGGCACGCGTTCGTCGCATTACGCGGATCAGTTGGAGATGTACACGTCGTTCGGCCGCAAGCCGTTGTGGCATGACCCGGCGGATGTCGACCGCGCGGCGAAGTCGGTGGAACGTCTGCACATTGAACGTCTGTCCGACGCGCAGTAACCGGCAACAGCGCGCGTCGCTCTCAGACGATCCCCGCCGCACCGGCGATGGCGCATAACGCGACCACCGCCAGCGGCGGGGCTTTCCAGCGCACCAGCAGGACAAATGCGATGACGGCCACCGCGAAGTCGGCCGGCGCGTGCACGGCGCTCGTCCACACGGGCGAGTACAGCGCCGACGCGAGAATGCCGACGACGGCCGCGTTGACGCCGGCCAGCATGGCTGCTGTGATGGGGCGTGAACGCAATGCCTGCCAATGCGGCAATGCCGCGACGACCAGCAGCAGCCCCGGCAGGAAGATGCCTACCGTGGCGAGCACTGCGCCTGACCACGCGTGCGTTGGCCCGCCGGACAACCCGCCGAGAAATGTCGCGAATGTGAACAACGGCCCGGGCACGGCCTGCGCAGCGCCGTAGCCCGCCAGAAAGTCATTCGCGGACACCCATCCTGATGCCACGGTCTGCTCCTGAAGCAGGGGCAGCACGACGTGCCCGCCACCGAAAACCAGAGCGCCCGAGCGATAGAAACCGTCGAAGATGGCGATCGCCCGGCTTTCGGTCAGAGGGTGCAGGGCAGGGAGTCCGAATAGCAGGACGCAAAAGACGATCAGTGCCAGGACGCTCGCGGTTCGAGAGACAGGAAAGCGCAGCGACGCCGCTGCGTCCGTCGGCGCGAGTCCTTCCGTGCGCAGCAGCGCAAAGCCAAGCAGTGCGCCGAGCGCAATCACGATGAGTTGTGCGTAGACGGTCGTCGTCAAGGCAAGGATGGCCACGGCAGCCAGTGCAATGCCGGCACGCCGCGTGTCGGGACAAAGCCGTGTTGCCATGTCCCACACGGCTTGCGCCACCACGGCGACCGCGACCAACTTCAGGCCATGCAATACACCGCTGCCGATCGATCCACCCAGTTGCGGCGCGACGCGGGCGAATCCCAGAAGCAGTAGCGCCGAGGGCAGAGTAAAGCCGCACCACGCCGCGAGACCACCCAGCCACCCGGCCCTGAGCAGGCCGAGCGAGAACCCGACCTGGCTGCTCGCCGGTCCGGGCAGAAACTGACATAACCCCACCAGATCGGCGAAGCTCGCATCGTCGAGCCAGCGGCGCCTCTGCACGAACTCACGACGGAAATAGCCGATGTGCGCCACCGGCCCGCCGAAACTCGTCAGGCCGAGGATGAGAAAGGCGCAGAGCACGTCGAATGCCTCGCGCGACCGAGGGCGTGCCTCGGTGTTCGGGGAGAGGTGGTTCTTCAAAGGACAGGCGCACGAAAGCCGGAAGCCAAAGTCTCGCGAGCATAGCAGCGAAGCCGTGACCTTGGGGGGACGTTGGCGTACGGCATCGTTTTGCCGCGAAACGCGTGTGATGCCGATGGCGGAGCTTCCGCATTTCATCAGGTTTGGCGACATCCGTTGCTTGATCGGATTATCGTTAACTAATATGATTAGGAAATTTCCTTATTTAAGTAGTTTTGATGTGAGAGCGCGAGGGATACGATGGTCAGAGCGGGATTGACGCTGGAACGTCTGGTGGAAGGAGGCGCAGATCTGGCCGACGAGATCGGTTTCGAGCAACTCAGCGGGGCAGCGCTTGCGCGGAAGTTCGATGTGCGTCTGCCGAGTCTGTACTCGCATGTGAAGAATCTGGACACGCTCAAGGCCGAGATCGCCATGTTCGCGCTCGCACAGCTTGCCGACGCGGCCATGCAAGCGATGGCGGGTCTCTCCGGGCGCGAGGCGCTGCAAGCGCTGGCGGATGCCCATCGCGACTACGCACGTCGGCATCCGGGACGCTTCACCGCCGCAAGGTACCCGCTGACGTCGGCACAGGCGGCGGCGAGCGCCGGGCCGAAACTGACGCAATTGATCCGCGCCGTGCTGCGCGGCTATGGCGTGCCGGAGGACGAGCAGGTCCATGCCGTTCGCTTCCTCGGAGGTTTCCTGATGGGCTACATCACGCTCGAACTGGCGACAGGCTTCTCGCACAGTGCACCCGGGTCCGACATCTCATGGCAACGCAGCCTCGACGCGCTCAACGTGTCCCTCCGGCACTGGCCGTCGACGCCCGGCGCTAATTGACGCGTCGCATCTTTCTTCTACCGAATCGAAAGTCATGAATTCACCTGTGGACGGCGTGCGAGTTCCCGCACGCGTTATCCCTTTTCCCGAGAGTGTCAGCGCCGAGGCCCAGGCGGCATTACGTCGTCTGGTCAATGCGGACGGCGTGCCGTTCAATGCCTTGCACACGACACCGTTACCGGATGACATCGACGGCTGGACGCGCTTCAAGGCCGCCGCCGACGCGCAATACGGCGCCGCGATGGCGCAGTACGCGGGCCGGTTGCGCTCGTCCGTGCAGACGCTGACGCTCGGGAACGCGACGGCCCATGTCGCCACACCGCCCGATCTCGTCACGGACGATGTCGTCTACGTGGATCTTCACGGCGGGGGCCTGGTCCTCGGCGAGGGTGATGTTTGCCGGATCGGTGCGCAGATGCAAGCCGACCAACTGGGCGTGCGCTGTTGGGGCATCGACTACCGCATGCCACCCGCGCATCCGTACCCCGCCGGACTCGACGACTGTCTGACGGTGTATCGCCATCTGCTGTGCGAATACTCGCCGGAGAAGATCGTGATCGGTGGCCGTTCTGCGGGGGCGAATCTCGCGGCAGCCATGGTGCTGCGCGCACGCGACGAAGGTCTGCCGCTACCCGGGGCGTTGGTGCTGCTGTCACCGGAACTCGATCTGACGGAGTCCGGCGACAGCTTCGAACTCAATCAACGGGTGGACGTGCTCTTGCCCAGGTCGTTGATGTCCAACAATCTGCTGTATGCCGCCGGCGCGGATTTGTCCGATCCGCACTTGTCGCCGTTGTTCGGGGATTTCAGCAAGGGCTTTGTGCCGACGTTCATCCAGAGCGGGACACGCGATCTGTTCCTGTCGAATGCCGTGCGCATGCACCGGGCGTTGCGCCGCGCGCGGGTGCCGTGTGAGTTGCATGTGTTCGAAGCGATGCCGCACGGCGGATTCATGGGCGCGCCGGAGGATCGGGAGTTACGCGCCGAAGTGACGCGCTTCGTCCACGAGCATCTATCCATGGCCGACGTGGCACACACGGATTGACGTGGTCGACGACGGCGGGTGTCATCGGCCAACGCCCAATTTGTTGGTGTGGCACGACATGATCGTCAACTCTGGCACAACTGACGGTTCGTTTCAGCAATCACGCGGCGTCTTGCCAAGTTAGCGTTCTCTCCCGGCTGCGTAATGCGATCCGGCGTGCATTCGCACGATGGCCATTCGCAGCGCGATTTATAGAGGATTGCTGAATGACTCGATTGCATCAGGCGATGCCGCACCACGCCCATCGTCCCGCGTCATCGTCGTACCACGCGTTGCCGCGCAGCCCTCGGCCTGCGTTTGCCGATGACTGGCATGCGGGCAGAGCGTCGCGCCACACGGGGGCGCGCCATGGCTCCCGGAAGCGCACGAGCCGTGTGATAGCGACGCGCGAGACGCCCGCGATGCCCGTCACGCCGGATCGGACGACAGCGAGAGATGCCTCATATGCCGTTTTTGCATTGACACTGCTGACCGTCGGTGGACTCGCTTCTGCGGCCACGGTGTCCGGCGCGCGCGTGCCGACCCGCCGGGATCTCGTCGAGGGGCCGCGCGCCGTCGCCGCGCCGACGGTCTTGCCGCAGGCCAGCATCACGTCCGGCATCTTCGGGCTGCTGGACATGGGGACAACCTCGGACGTGCGTGCCATCGCACCGGCCTGTCTTCCGTCTGCCGATGTCAGGCCGCTGGGCAGGGCGCCGTCGCTGGTGGCGGGCGTCGATGCGGCGAGCGCCGGTCACTTCGCGTATCGACAGGACGTGCAGCGCGCGGTGGTGATGCTGATCCGCGAGGCCGTGGCCGCCGCCGACCCCGAAACGCGCGAGGTATTTGCCAACGCCGAAGTGCTGATGCCTTTTCGCATGCATCTGAATCTGGAGCGCGCTGCCGGGCGGCAAACGCCGGAGACATCCGGAACGCCAGCGCGGTGCACGACGTTCGAGGCCACGCATGCGATCTTGCTGATGCTGCGTAGCCCGGACGGCGCATGGCGCGAGTACGCGCTGTCGCTCGCCGACAAGGCGCCCGGACTCGTCTCCGAACTGTTGAATTGTGTGCCGCGCCACACCTTCTGGCCCCGATGCTATGCCAGCACGCACGGCCCGACGCTGTGGGGGAATGACTGGCCGTCCATCGAGTCCAGGATTCATGAAGACGACCAGTTGCGCTTCTGGACGCAACGCGCCGGGGCGCCCGTCACACCGGGGTGGCCGTCGCCGAACGCGTCGGTGCTCGATTCTCCGGACATGGAGGAGATTGCGGAGTTGCTGATCGACACCGTCGCGCAGCATTTGCCTCGCGATCGTCGTCACGCACCGGCGGAATCGGCGGCGCCGTCAGATTCGCCCAATTCGCTCAATTCGGCAGATTCGCCTGCCGCACGGCCGCGACGGCACACCGCGTCGGGCGACCCTCGGGCGCTCGATCGGGCGAAGGGGCTGGCCGCACGAATGACGCTCGCGGGGTTCGAGTGTCTGGCGGCGGTGGTGCGTCCCGAATCGCTGCGCAAGGACGCGCTGGCCTTGCTCGCGCATCTATGGCCACAGACCCCGGCGCCAGTGCCCCACGAAGGACATCCGACCTATGAACGCGAATCGTTCGAAAGCGAACTGGGTCGGGGTGTGCAATGGACATTGCCGCCTGATGTCTACGTCGAGTACCGTCCGGAACTGACGCAGAACGGAGTGCAGGTCTTTGAGGTCGACGGGGTGCTGTACGGCGCAACCGTCGCACATACACGCAAGCACGCGTCCAATCTCCGTCCCCTCGATGAAATACGCGCCGAAGCCGGGCCGTACACGTTGTGTCGTATCTCGCGGGGAATGGGGGCCGACGTCGACGGCATGTGTCTCGAATGTCACTCCGAGCGCGAAGGGCAGGTCACGGTGACGGAGCAGGGCGCGACGGTGACGCAGCATCAGGTCATCGAGGCGTCGCCCGTACTGCGCTTGCGTGTCGCGGTCTATGCGCAGCAATTCGAGGCGCCGGACGGCCGTCGGCGATTCTTCGCGTTCGGGCGGCTTGGGACGTTCGACGAAGACGATGTCCCTCACGTGGGGCCGGACTCTCCGGTGGTCGATGCGTCGGTCTACGTGCGGACGCTGGACGGCGAGATGACTTTCTTCGAGCAGGCAACCTCGGACGGCCCGGTCGGCGGCCGGCGTGTGCATATCAGCCTCGGCGGCATGGAGATCGCCGTACCCTTCGGCACGTATCGGGATCATCACGGCAAGCTCTATGGCGTGGTTCAACTCTCGCATGACGTCTATTACCGCTTCTTCCTGCCCGATATGGAGGCGCATGAAGCGCGGCGTCACGTCCGGCTGCGACGGCGCGATGCAGAGCATCAGGATATCCGGGAGTACCGCATTGCCCAGCGTCATCGCGCGGCTGCGGAAAACGCGATTGTGCTGCCGACGATCTCGTACGGCGAGACACGCACGTTGTTGCAGTTGTATTTGCGCATGTGGGCGCAGGCGCCATCACCGGCGCAAGTCTGGCGAGGGCTGGAGGATATCCCGTTGTCGGTGAGCGAGGCGCGGCAAGCCGTGCAGCAGCTCACGCATGCCATCGAACGTCGGGTGGCGGCAGCCAGAGGTGCTGCTATCGGTGCCGCAGCCGGTGCCGATGAAGTGGACGGCGCGCGTGCCCCCGTGTTGCCGGAGGTTGATCCCGCCCTGTTGCCGACGTTTCAGCAGCTCTGGACACGCTGGCAGCGATATCCCTCGCAAGCGGATGCCTTCGTCAACGCCGTCGCGCGGGACTTCGTGTCGCGCCCGTCGCCGCTGGCGGTCTGGTCGCAGTTGCCGTTCACTGGCGACGTGCAGACCGCGCGCGACGTATTGGCGCTCTTCCACGAGGTCTTTCCAGGGATGTCGGGACTTCAGGCACTGGTCACCGGCGCGGCACGGGCGTCGCGTGACGTGCAGAACCGACTGCGCATGCTGGCCGGCAACGCGAACATCGCGTTGGCCGAGGTGATTCTGACCGACGGCACGCGTGTGATCTACTATTGCATGTCCGGCCTGCAACGCAACCAGTTACCGACCAACGCCCCGACGGTGCGCTTCGTGGATGCCGGTCAGGCATATGCACAACGGCAACACAGCGTTGTTCATCAGAAAAACGCACGGCGTCGGGGCGAACCGACGGAGCCGCCAGCGTTGCGTCTGGCCATCGCCGACGCCAACATGCCGACTTACCACCCGGCATCGGGCGAAACGAAGTCGCGCACACTGGACACCGAGCGGCTGATTCTGGCGCAGATTTATGCCGATCACCCGGCGGGCGAAGGGGTTGTGCGCTCCATTGTGATGTGCTCACGGCTGCCGTTCTGCGATTCGTGTGCCGTGAATCTCGCCATGGCGCCGTATCACTATCCGGATGCGGAACTTCGGTTCTATTACATCGCCCCGTCGCCGCGTGAGCGCACGCCGACAACGGCGACACCCTCGTTGCTCTCCACGACAGCGGGGCCGAAGCCGACACCGAGACGTCGTCCGGGCGGGGATGGTGCGCACGTGCATTCGACGTTGTAACCGCGACGTCAGCGCGTTTTTCCCCTATATTGACCCGTCTTGACGTCAATCTTGTCGAGTGACCGGTTGGCGTGAGCGTCAGGCCGTCAGCCTTCCGGCGGCCTGGCGAACAGATGGCCGCAGCCCGCGCATTTCCGTGGGTTTCCCGAATTCATCCCTGCATTCTTCAGCGAAAAGGAGCGACGAACGCATGACGGCGCCCGAAGTTTCCCAGCGCAAACCCGCCATCGGCCTCGGCAGCGCCGCTCGCGATCTTTACCGGGCGCTTTGGCGCCACGCGCAAGGCGTTCGTGCGCATCTGCTGGGAGCGGCCGGGTTGCTGTCGGCGGCACAATTGCTGCGCCTGACCATGCCGTGGCTCGCGGCGCAGGCCATCAACGCACTTCAGCAGGGCGACATGACGGCGGCGGGGCGTTGGATCGTCTGTCTCGTGGGCATTTATCTACTGTCCTGGCTCCTGCATGGCCCGGGACGCATTCTCGAGCGCAACGTCGGTGTGCGCGTGCGTGTCCGTCTGGCGGATCAGCTTTATGCGCGCATTGCTGCCGCACCGCTCGCATGGCGCGACGGTCGGCACTCCGGCGAGCTGCAACATCGTGTGGTCCAGTCGAGCCGTGCGCTTTCCGATTTCGCGCAGAACCAGTTCGGCTATCTGCAAAGCGCGTTCAATTTCGTCGGTCCGATCGTGGCGCTTGCCTTGCTCTCGCGCACGAGCGGTGTGATTGCCGTGACCGGCTACGTCGTCATCGCCGTCATCATCCTGCGTTTCGATCGCTTACTGATGCAACTCGCCCGCGCCGAAAACGACGCCGAGCGACGTTATGCAGCCGCGTTGCTCGATTTCGTCGGTAACGCCGGAACGGTCATCGGTCTGCGATTGCAGGCCGCCTCGCGCAAATTGCTGGGGCACCGGATGGAGGCGGTGATGGTGCCGCTGCGCCGCACGGTGACGGTCAACGAAGGCAAATGGTTTGCCGTCGACATTCTCGGCATGGGGCTGACCTGGATCCTCGTGGTGGTCTACGTGTTGCAGTCGCGTGAGCCGGGACAGGCGGTGATGCTGGGCACCGTGTTCATGATTTACCAGTACGCGCAGCAGGCGGCGACGGTCGTGGGCGCGATGGCGTCCAACTTCCAGAGTTTCGCCCGCATGCATACCGACTACGGCAGCGCCGAGCCGATCTGGGAAGCTCCTGGGGACCCCGACGCCGTGCCCGGCGTCATCGCCGACACTCCCTGGGATACGCTGACTTTGCGTAACGTGTCATGGCAGTACGCGGACGACGCGCGCGGTGGCCTGCGCGGTGTGGATCTCGTGCTGCGGCGCGGCTCGCGCGTGGCGCTGATCGGCCCGAGCGGTGGTGGCAAGAGCACGTTGCTGAGAACGCTCGCAGGTCTCTATCTTCCGCAAAGCGGCGAACTGCTTTGCGACGGCAAGGCAACGGACTGGCCGGCATTACGAACGCTCGCCACGCTGATTCCGCAGGAAGCCGAGGTATTCGAGGCAAGTGTGGAAGAGAACCTGACGTTCGGCGAGCCGGCCGATGCGCAAGCGTTGACGGCGGCCGTTCACGCCGGGGTTTTCGACGACGTTCTGCAACACCTCCCGGATGGCTTGTCCAGCACCCTGAACGAACGCGGCAGCAATCTCTCTGGCGGACAGCGTCAACGGTTGGCGTTGTCGCGCGGCGCACTGGCTGCGCAGGGCAGTTCGTTGCTGCTGCTTGATGAACCGACGAGCGCCCTCGATCCGCTCGCGGAAGGCCGCGTTTTCGATCGCATGTACGCGGCCTTTCCGACGGCTTGCATCGTGGCGTCGGTTCACCGTCCGAGTCTGCTCGAACGTTTCGACACCATTGTCGTGATGGAGGGCGGGCGTGTCGTGGATGCCGGGCCGAGAGACGAAGTGCTGGCCAGACGGACCTGAACGTTGTCAGGCCTGCACAGGCGGCATATAGACTTTGCGGTAGACGCAGACGCCGTCTGATCCCGCTGTCAGCGTGATGGCATCACCTGCGGGTAGCCGAATCCAGCTTCCTGCGGGAAGCGTCGCGCCTTCGAGCAGGAGGGTTCCCTCGGTGACCAGTACCTCGACGATGTGCGATGTATCGCCGCACCGGATCGTCTCGTTCGCATGAAGGCGCCGTAGCTCGACGTGCTCCTGCGCGTCGACGAACAGCACGCAGACTTCGCCACCTGCCGCAGGTTTCCAGTGCGAAGCCTCGCGGGTATCCAGGCTGTGACCTGCTGGTCTTGCGTCGCGGACATCTGCCGCAGTTTGACGAAGATCGTCGCCCCATCACGACTGGACGGTCGATGCGACGAGCCAGGCGGATTGCGCAGATACCCGCCTGGCGGGTAATCCTGTGCGTCGGCAGAGAACGTACCGGCATGAGCCGCATCGCGCCCATGAATCGGCAAGGCCGCGCGATGCGGGTCGTGCGTCACGCGGTGCTCTGGGTGACGGGGCTGATCTCGCTCGCACCGTTCGTCTGGATGCTCCTGACGGCATGCAAGCCGGCGAACGAGGTGTTCGGTCGCGAGCTGCACATCCTGCCGGCGCATTACGCCTGCGCCGAGAACTTCGCCACGGTCTTCTCGATGATGCCGATGCTGCGTTATCTGGCGAATGGCGCGTTCGTGGTCGTGGTGATTCTCGCGCTGCAACTGCTGCTGGCGTTGCCGTGCGCCTATGTACTGGCCAAGATCTCGCATCGCGGGCGCGGCGTGCTGTTCGGTGCCGTGGTGTTTTGTCTGATGCTGCCGACGCAGGTCGTGGCGATCCCGCAGTTCCTGCTGGCGCAACAGCTCGGACTCGTCGACAGCATCTGGGCGGTGGCGCTGCCTCATGCATTCTCCGCCTTTGGCATCTATCTGCTTCGACAGTACTTCCAGACGATTCCTGACGAGTTGCTCGACGCCGCACGTCTCGATGGCTTCAGCGAGTTCGCCATCGTGTTCCGGCTCATGCTGCCGGTGGCGCTGCCCGCCGTGATCGCCTTCGGCATCTTCTCGGTGACGGCGCACTGGAACGAGTTCTTCTGGCCGCAGATCGTGTTGTCTTCGCCGGAGAAATTGCTCCCGCCGCTGGGTATCGCGTTCTTCCGCAACGAAGAGGCGGGCACCGATTACGGCGCGCTGATGGCAGCGGCGTCCATCGTCATCGCGCCTCTGGTGATTGCGTTCCTGCTGGCCCAGCGCCGTTTCATCGAAGGCATTGCGCTCTCCGGACTGAAAGGCTGACGGCAGCATTACGACAGTTGCAACCCCACAACCACTCCCACAACCGCTGACCCACGGGACGATCCCACGACTCGTCCTCTTTACGATTGGAGTATCGACGTGAACGCACGCAGAACCTGGATCAAACAACTCTCCGGACTGGCCGCCATGGCCACCGTGATGGCCGGCGGCTTCGGTGTCGCCACACCGGCTTTCGCGGCACACAACGAATTGACCGTCCTTTACGCCTTCCCGGACCTGTTCCGCCCGGCGATGGAGGAACTGGCCAAACGCTTCATGGCGGCAAACCCAGACATCAAGATCGTCTACCGTGCGCCTGCTGCCGAATACGAGCAGGCCATCCAGACGGTATTGCGCGAGTCCGTCGCCGGCACCCAGCCCGATGTCACCATGCAGGGCCTGAGCAGTATCCGGGCGACGGCCGACGCCGGCGTCGCCGTGGAACTCGACGCGATGATCGCCGCTGACAAGTCACTCGACGCGCAGGGCATCACGTCATCGATGCTGGACGCCGGCAAAATCAAGGGGCACAGCTACGCCATGCCGTTCGCGATCTCGCTGCCGGTGCTGTATTACAACGGCGAGCTCGTCAAACGGGCGGGCGGTGATCCGGACAATCTGCCGAAGACCTGGGATGAAGTGATTGCATTGTCGCGCAAGATCAATGCGCTGGGTTCAGGCAATAGCGGCCTGTTCTACGCGTGGGACGAGACGGGCAACTGGATGTGGCAGGCGCTGGTCTTCAGTCGGGGCGGCACGATGCTCGACGCGGCTGAGCGTCGCGTCGCCTTCGGCGGCCCCGAAGGCAAGTGGGCGATCAACCAGCTGGCCCGCTTCGTCAAGGAGGGCGGGATGCCCTATCTGAATCACATCAGTGCGCGTCAGCAATTCGCGGTGGGTGCACTCGGGATTTTCGCCACATCGTCGTCGCAGTTGAATGCGATTCAGAAGCTGGCGGCCGGTCGCTTCCCGGTCGTGGTCGGCACGTATCCCGACCTGAAGCCCGGCGTGTCGAAGCTGCCGTCCGGCGGTAACGGTCTCCTCATCACGACACGCGATCCGGCCAAACAACAGGCCGCATGGCGCTTCATTCGCTTTGCCGCGCAGCCGGAGCAAGCTGCCGATGTGGCGCGTCGCACGGGCTACTTTCCGCCGAACCGGAAAGCGGGCGACTTGCTGACCGACTTCTACAAGGCAAACCCGAACTATGCGGTCGCCGTGAGCGAGCAACCGTATGCGTCTGGCTGGTATGCGTTCCCGGGCAAGAACGGCTTGAAGACCATCGACATCATCAAGGACAAACTCGAATCGGTCGCGAGCGGCAAGCGTGCAGGCGAGCCGGAGAAGGTGCTGTCCGAAATGGCGGCTGACGTGGGGGCGTTGTTGCCGCAATGAGTGTGATGTCCTCGCAGAAGCAAAACCCGATGGTCGTGCTGGTCTGTTGCGACGCGCTGAATCGGGACTGGATCGACCCGGTGCGCACCCCGGTCCTGAGCCGCCTTGCGGCGCGGGGCCGGTGGTTCGCGCAGCATGAGGCGGTGTTCCCGTCGGTGACGCGGGTCTCGGCGGCGTCGATTGCCACGGGATGTGTGCCGTCTCGACATGGTTTGCACGGCAACCGCATGGGACTGTTCGAGCACGGCAAGGTGCGGGTGTACGACGTAGGGCATCCCGACTTCCGACACCACATGCGCCGGGCCACCGGCCGCACGCTCAAGGTGCCGACGCTCGCCGAACGCGTGGCCGGCATGCGTGGCTTCGTCGCCATGTCGAATGTTTCGCCCGGCGCCGCGTACTTTCTCGATCCGGATCACTTCGGCACGGTATATCACCGCGCGGGATCGTTTCTGCCCGGCGGTGATCCGGTGCCGGAGGCCGACGCGCTGAGCATCGGGCAGGATTTCGACGGTGACCGGCAGATGACGGCGCGCTTCTGCGAGGAAGTCCTGCGCGCGCGCAAACCCTCGGTCGCGGTACTGTGGCTTGCGCATCCCGACGCAACGCTGCACGGCGCCCCCCTGGGCTCGCCCGCGCACCTCGCGTCGTTGCGTCATGCGGACGCCTGCGTGAGCGAGGTCGTCACGACGGTCGATGCGCTTCGGGACGCGGGCGATGACGTGCTGCTGATCGTCCGCTCGGATCACGGGCAGGAGACGATCGGCGACAGCGTCGATATCGAAGCGTGGCTGGGGGCGCAAGGGCTGGCGGCGTTCGTCGAACGTGGCGATATCGCGGTCGCGGCACAGGGCACCTCAGCCCTGATCTATGCGACAGAGACGGGGCGTCCGGCGTTTCTGGGGATACTCGACCGGTTGCGCGAACAGCCATGGGTGGGGACGGTCGAGACTGGTGAACGGTTGATACGCCGAGGCGTATCGACGCAGGAGGGCGTTGTCGCGGCCATCGACATGGGATATCTGCCGGGCGGAAACGATTTCGGCGTCCGAGGCAAACGTTGGGCGGCGGCGGAGCCCGGCAAGGTCAAGACACCCGGTTTCGGCGAGCCTGGCGGCTGGGGGCCGGACGAGACTCGCCCGTTCCTGATCGTCGAGTGCGGCGGTGATGCTGCGCTCGTCACGCGTCCGACGAGCCTCATCGACATCGCACCTACGGTGCTGGACTTCCTCGGCGTGCCTGCGCCGGACATGCAAGGGCAGTCCGTCCTGAAATTTCAGTAGATTTCCAAAAGTCTTTCACGTTTTTGCACAAGCGCGCTATTCACAACGCGCTTGTGCTACAGTTCCGCAGCAAAAAATCAAAAGCAGATTGACCGGGCGGAAGCATAACGCTCAGGAATCCAGATCGTCGCGTTTCGTCATGCGAGACGGTGTAGGAAAATTTGCGACAAGCCAGTTCCAGTAGTCGAAAGTGTCGTACCGAATCAGATTTTGCAACCGCATTGCGAAAGGGTATCGGGGAACCATGATTAACGCTGCTGTGGGCCACCTTGCGGGGCGGCTCAACGAACATCTTAAGCAAGCCTACACACTGACCGACGACATCGTGACGATGTCCGGTCTGGTGGACCTCAACGGGCAGGCTGTCGCGAATACGAACAACCGTCTGGTTGTCATCCTCACACACATCGAGCGCGATACCGGGCCGGTGCGCAAGGGCATTCCCGGCGACGCGGGCGCTTCGCATCTGTCGGTCGGCGTGGCGCCGCTCTATCTGAATCTCTACGTGATGGTCGCCGCGAATTTCACCGGCGGCAATTACGAAGACGCCCTGAAGCTCATCTCCGGCGCCATCGCCTTCTTCCAGCGCAATCCAGTGTTCGATCGTCGCTCGTCGCCGTCGCTCGATCCGCGCATCGACCGGCTCGTGCTGGAAATCGAGAACCTCAATATCCGGGAGCTCAGCAACCTCTGGACGATGCTCGGCGGTAAATACCTGCCGTCCGTGTTGTACAAGGTGCGGCTGATGGCGCCCGACACCGACGACATCACCGGTACTGTACCGACCGTGCGCGCGCCGGTGCCTGTACTTAACCACTGAGCGGAACTACGGGGCATGATTACGTCTGCTTGCGCGCCAGGAGTGCCGGGCTACACGCGGCTATTCACTGTCGACGTCACTCACGCGTACTGGCCTTCGCCGGGTCAGTGGCTTCGTCACGTGGCCACGCCCGCGACCGCCGACTGGGTGCGGCGGCGTGATTTGCTGGTGCGCCCGCACCGGCAGGGCGTGGCCGTGTTCTGCGCGTCGGATCGTCGTGCGGTGCTGCTCGACAGGCTTCGCGCAGGCGACGCCGTCGCCACCTTCAAGTGGTACGCGCAAGACACCGATTTCTCCCTCTACACGCTGCCGACCATGCCCGGCAGGTCGTCGGTCTATGTCGTGCAGAGTCGGTCCAGCGTTCCGGTGGACGGGCAGACGTCGTCGCGTCGCCTGCATGCCGAGGCGTGCATCGAAGCGACCGATGCCGTTGCCGTGGACACGCCGGCGCTCGCTGCGCATCTCGAACGCGCCGATCGCGTGAATCCGCCCTTGCTCGTCGCGCAGATCGATCTGTCGGATCACGTCGCCCTCGACGACAGCGACGGGCAGCGCGGCATCGATTACGTCGTCAATTTCGCCGCGCGCACGAGTTGCTGGCGCTACTACTACGTGTGCCCGCAGGACAGCGGTGCGCTAAGCGTCGTCGATCTCGACGAGACGGTGAGTTTCGTCACCACCGGCAGCGAAGACCGCTCGGGCGGGCGCCGTGCGGTGATCTTCGAGAGTGAGCAAGAGATTGCAATGCAGCAGCAATACCCGCAGCGCTTTCAGTTGCGGGAACGGGGCCGGTCGGGTGAACGCGTGTTGATCCGGAGACTGCCCAATGCCGACATCGGCAGCCTGACGCAGAAGACGCCGAAGGTGCAGAAACCGCAGGAAGCTGAACAATCGGCGCAAAGCCGGGCAGTACTGGTATCCGAGATCTACATCAATTGACATCGATGACCGAGGTGAACTCATGGCGCAATACAAAACACCAGGTGTATACGTAGTCGAACAAAACGCGTTTCCCAATTCCGTGGTCGAAGTCGCCACAGCAGTGCCAGCGTTCATCGGCTACACGCAGTTCGCCGATAACAAGGGTACGCCGCTGGGCGGCACACCCTGGCGCATCAGTTCGATGGCCGAGTTCGTCATGTACTTCGGCGGGCCGCCGCCGACGACGTATTCCCTCGACGCCATCACGACCGATAAATCGGCCGACAAAGCGGCTGACAAGCCCGCCGCCGATGCTCCGGCCGACGGCGCGGGCGATCCGCCCAAGCGTCCTGTCGTCACCGATCTCTTCATCGGGGCCGTGGGCGCGCGCAAGCCGTTCAAGTTCACCCCGCAGACGAAGGAATACCTGCTGTACTACAGCATGCTGTTCTTCTTCCAGAATGGCGGCGGGCCGTGCTACATCGTGTCGGTCGGCACCTATGCGGACGGCGACATCGATTCGGGCAAGCTGATCGACGGCATCGATAGCCTTGTCAAGGAGCAGGAGCCGACGATGGTGCTCGTGCCCGACGCGGTACGGCTCGCCCGGCAGGATTGCGCAAAGGTACAGACGCACGCGCTTCAGCACTGCGGCTATACGATGCGCAACCGCTTCGCGATTCTCGACCTGTTCGACGGCATGTGGGACCGTCAAGCGCCCGGCGGCGATTGCATCACGAATTTCCGCGACGACGTGGGGTCGTCGTTCCTCGACTTCGGCGCGGCGTATTACCCGTGGGTCAACACGTCGATCGTGACGGACAAGGACCTCGACTTCACGAAGATTTCCAACCCCGCGCAACTCCAGACGCTGATCACCACGGAACTCGGCGCCGTGATCAATCCGCCTGACAGCGCGTCGCCCGCCGACAAGGCGAAGGCGAAACAGGTCAAGGATGTGATCGCCAAGCTGACGGGCGGCGCACCTGCCGCGACGGCTGACGGCGCTGCCGCAGCGCCTGCCGCTCCGGCGGCCGACGGCGACGCGGATGCCGCGAAAGCCGCCGACGCTGGTGCCGCGCCCGCCGCACCGATGTCGAAAGACGACATTGCCACGCTGCACAAGACGTTGAGCGTCATCAGCAACGTCTACGTGCAAGTGCTTCAGGCGCTCCAGAAGAAGGTCAACCTGATGCCGCCCGCCGCCGGTATGGCAGGGCTCTACACGCTGGTCGACAACACGCGGGGCGTGTGGAAGGCCCCGGCGAACATCAGCCTGAACGGTGTGGTCTCGCCGAGCGTGAACATCTCCAACGCGGATCAGGAAGACCTGAACGTGCCGACCACGGGCAAGTCCGTCAATGCGATTCGCAGTTTCATCGGCGAAGGCGTGATGGTGTGGGGCGCGCGCACGCTCGACGGCAACAGCCTCGACTGGCGCTACCTGAGCGTACGCCGCACGATGATCATGATCGAGGAATCGCTGCGTCTGGCGTGTAAGGCCTATGTGTTCGAGCCGAACACCGCCAATACGTGGGTGACGATCAAGAGCATGGTGCGCAACTTCCTCACCAGCGTGTGGAAGCGCGGCGGACTGGCCGGCGCGAGCCCGGACGATGCCTTCCAGGTTTTCGTCGGGCTCGGTGAGACGATGACCGGCGACGACATTCTCGAAGGCATGCTCAAGGTGACGGTGCTGGTGGCGGTGAGCCGTCCGGCCGAGTTCATCGAACTCACGTTCCAGCAACAGATGCAGAAATCCTGAGACCGCTAGGTCACGATCCGTTTGACCGGTCGAGTCGAGCGTGCGCGACGTCAATTGCGAATAGCGCAAGTGGCGCCAGTACCGACCGGCATTTTCCGCATGCAATCCATAGACGAGGTGTGTGATGGCAGACGATGGTTCGAAACAATCCACCACGGTTTGGCCCCTTCCCAAGTTCTACTTTCAGGTGAAGTGGGACTCGCAGGTCATGTCGTTTCAGGAAGTGAGCGGGCTGGATGTCCAGTCCGAGGAAATCAAGTACCGGCATGGCGACAGCCCGGAGTTCTCCGTCATCAAGATGCCGGGCATGAAGAAGTACGGCAACGTCACCATGAAGAAGGGCGTGTTCAAGTCGGATAACAAGTTCTGGGACTGGTTCAACCAGATCAAGATGAACACGATCAAGCGGGTGCCGGTCACGATCAGCCTGCTCGACGAGGCCGGCAAGCCGACGATGGTCTGGACGCTCGCCAACGCCTGGCCGACGAAGATCACCGGTACCGACCTGAAGTCCGAAGGCAACGAAGTCGCCATCGAGACCATCGAGATCGTGCACGAAGGTCTGACGATCGCCAACAGCTGAGTCCCGTTCGCCGCACTGGTGCGCCCGCTGCGCGGGCCGCCAGCGCCGGCTTGCGGTTCGCCCTGCTGGCGGCTTCTGCTTATCGAGCTTTCCGAGTTTCCCAAGCGTTTCCCGTTTGCCCGACATGCCGTCATCGCCTTTCGATCCCTATCCGCCGTCGGCTTTCCATTTCCGCGTGATGTTTTCGTCCACGGCGGGCGCTGTCGACGCCTCGTTTCAGGAGGTCTCCGGCATCACGACGGAGATCGATACCGAGTCGGTGCCCGAGGGCGGCGAGAACCGCTTCGTCCACACGCTCCCCAAGGGCGTAAAGCATCCGCATCTGGAGCTAAAGCGCGGGATTGCGGGCATGACGTCGCCGTTAGTGATGTGGTGCCGTTCCGTGTTCGAAGGCGAGTTCATCGTGCCGATCCGGCCGCAAACGCTGATGGTGCAGTTGCTCGACGAACTGCACCTGCCGATCCGGATCTGGACCTTCGCGAACGCTTATCCGGTGAAGTGGGAAATCGAGAGCTTCGGTTCGACGAAAAACGAAGTCGCCATCGAGAAGATCGTGCTGAGCTACACGTTTTCGTCGCGCATGATGTAGCGCGCCGCCAGCACGAGACGTTACGAGACATACGAAGAATCGGGGGATTCACCGGTGCCTATCGAAATCGGTCATCTGAGCATCAAATCGACGGTGGTGCAGCGCGCGGCACAGAGCGCCGGACAGCCGGCACTGGTCGAGGATCTGCCTGTCGCCGCGAGCGCGTTTGACGATCAGGCGCGTGCGGAACTGCTGGCGGAATGCCGGGCGCTGGTGCGCGAGATGCTCGAACGCGCCCGGGAGCGTTAAGTCATGGCGACCAGTCTCACGCGGCGCAAGTTCAGTATCGCCCCGTGCACCGTTTCCAGCGGGCAGATCTCTGTGGACGGCAGCCGCACGCCGTTCGAAGCGCTGATCAATCCGATCGGTTACAAGCGCAAGCTGAGCATCGAATACAACAAGAAGCAGACGCTGGGGCAGCCCAGCGCGATACCGCGTTTCAGCGCGGTGCGGCCCGAGACCATCACCATCGACAACCTGGTGCTCGACGGCACCGGTGTCGTCGACGGTACCGGCTCACGCAGCGTGAAAGACATGATCGACGCCATGCTGGCGGTGATCTACAAGTACGACGGCAAGAAGCACGAACCCAACTATGTGCGCTTGTTGTGGGGAACGTTCATCTTCTTCGGTCGGGTCGAGTCGATCGGACTCGATTACACGATGTTCAAACCGACCGGCGAGCCTCTGCGCGCGCGGGTCACGCTGGGCATCGTCGGTTGGGTCAGTGCGACGGAAAGCTCGCTGCGGGCGAATCTCAGTTCGCCGGATCTGAGCCATCTCGTGGAGGTGACGGCCGGCGACACGCTGCCGCTGCTGTGCAATCGCATCTACAACGATCCGTCGTATTACCGCGAGGTCGCGCGTATCAACAACCTGACCGGCTTTCGCAAGCTGGAGCCGGGCATGATGCTGCGCTTCCCGCCGCTCGTCTGATTATTTTCCCGATGACCTGTCTGTCCCTATGGCCGATTCTCCCGCTCTGAATACCAGCGCTGTCCTGAAGCTCACGATCACGAGCGGGGGTAGCGCCATTGCCGACACGATTCGCGTGATCTCGGTCGACATCGAGCGCGCGGTCGGCCGCATTTGTCAGGCGCGCATCGAAATCCTCGACGGCGACATGCCCGATAACGACTTCCCGGTGAGCGATCTGGAGACGTTCGCACCGGGCACGGCCATTGTCATCAGTGCGGGATACGGCGCGAACGCCACGCAGATCTTCGACGGTGTGGTGATCCGTCACAGCATCCGCATCACGGGAAACAACGAGGCGCGTCTGGTGATCGAGTGCCGTCACAAGGCGGTGAAGATGACGATTGGCTGCAACAACGCCAACTACATCGACAGCAAGGACAGCGACATCATCAGTCAGTTGATCGAGAAGGTCGGCGCTGACGCAGAGGTGACCGCAACGACCACCCAGCACAAGGAGATCGTGCAGTTCTACAGCACCGATTGGGACTTCGTGCTGCTGCGCGCCGAAGCCAATGGGGCATTGGTGATTGCAGACGACAACGGCAAGGTGACCGTCAAAGCGCCGCAGACATCTGCCGCCGCCGTGCTCAAAGTGACTTACGGCATCGATCTGATGTCGTTTTCCGCGGATATCGATGCGCGTACCCAGTTGCAGAGCGTGGTGGCGGCCGCCTGGGATCCGAGCACCCAGGCGATGGTGCAGCAGACGTCGCCGTCGACCTCGCTGTATGCGCAGGGCAATCTGAGCGCATCGACGCTGGCCGCCGTGGCAAGCCCGTCGACCTTTCGCCTGCAATCGACGGTCCCCGTGCCTTCGGACGACCTCAAGTCATGGAGCGATGCCACGCAAATGCGCGCCGCCCTTGCGCGAATTCGCGGACGCATGTCGTTTCAGGGCAGCGCGGCGGCCAAACCCGGCACCATGATCGAACTCGTGGGTGTAGGAAAGCGCTTCAGCGGCAGCGTGTTTGTCAGCGCCGTGCAGCATCGCATTGCCGACGGCAACTGGATCACCGAAGTGGATTTCGGCATGTCGCCGGAACCGTTCGCCGAACGTCGAGGCTCGGGCGACGTGATGGCGTCGGGCTTGCTGCCGGGCGTTGGCGGCTTGCAGATCGGGAAGGTCATGAAGCTCGACGCCGACCCCGAGAGTCAATACCGGATTCAGGTGGCCGTGCAGGTGCTTCAGGCGGAGACCGTCGGTGTCTGGGCTCGGCTGGCCAGCTTTTACGGATCGTCGGGCGTCGGGGCGTTTTTCATTCCGGAGATCGGCGACGAAGTGATCCTCGGCTATCTCAACGGCGATCCGTCGTACCCGGTGGTTCTCGGCAGTGTCTACAGCAGCCAGCGCAAGATGCCGTATGAGCTGACGGCCGAAAACTATACGAAGGCGTTGTGGACGAAAGGGCTGCTCAAGGTCATCTTCGACGACGACAAGAAGGTGATCACGCTCATCACGCCGCAGAACAACACCATCCAGATGAGCGACGACGCCAAGTCGATCTGTCTGACGGATCAGAACGACAACAAGATCCAGATGACACCCAGCGGTATCACGCTCGACAGCCCGAAGGACATCGTCATCAACGCCCAGGGGAAGGTGAGCATCAGCGCCGTGGCGAATATCGAGCATTCAGCGCAGGCCGACATCACCAGCGAAGCACTCAACATCAGTAGCACCGCGAAGGTCGGCTTCACTGCCAAGGGCTCGGCCACGGCCGAACTCTCGGCCAGCGGACAGACGACCGTCAAGGGCGCGCTGGTGATGATCAACTGACGAAGCAGGCGCGTCAGACACGTAAGTAAGACGATTCAGCCCCAGGAGACCACGAGATGCCGATGGCCGCCCGACTCACCGACATGCACACCTGTCCGATGCAGACGCCCGCCGTGCCGGCCCCGATTCCACACGTTGGCGGCCCGATCATCGGCCCGTGCGTGCCGACCGTACTCGTGGGCAAGCTGCCTGCGGCCGTGGTGACGGACAACTGCATTTGCGTCGGCCCGCCGGACAGCATCGTCATGGGCTCGACGACCGTGATGATCGGCGGCAAACCGGCCGCCCGCGTCGGCGATACGTGCGCGCACGGCGGCGCCATCGTCATGGGTTGCCCGACGGTAATGATCGGTGGGTGAGTCGGTGACTGAATCGGGGGAGCGCACATGAGCGCAGACAAATCGTTTCTCGGCACCGGCTGGGCGTTTCCGCCGCGCTTCGGCGACAGCGCCGCGAACGGCCGCACGCAGATGGTCGAAGCCGAGACCGATATTCGGGAAAGCCTCGGCATCATTCTGTCGACCGTGCCCGGCGAGCGGATCATGCAGCCGACGTTCGGCTGCGGCATCAAGGCCTATGTCTTTGAGGAAATCAGCGAAAGCGTGATGACCGAGATGCGCGACGCCATCGACCGGGCGATCCTGTTCTTCGAGCCGCGCGTGACGGTCGAGCGTATCGAGATCGATGCGTCGAGTGCAATCGACGGGCGTGTGGACGTGCTGATCGACTACACCGTGCGCGGTACGAACACTCGCACCAACATGGTCTATCCGTTCTACTTCCTCGAAGGCACGAACGTGCCGGCGGCGCAGATCGAGTCGCCGACTCAGGGATAGCGCCAGCCGATGCACAACCTCATCATTCGGGACGGAACCAGTCAGGCGATGCGGGCGCTGCCTCCATTGCAGGACGGGTATTTCCGTCTCGACGAGATGACGTTTCACGAACTGCTCGACATCGTCGTCGAATTCGCATCGCTGGTGCGTTTCCATAACGGCAACGACGAGCCGCAAGGGGATTGGTCGCCGTTCTTCCGGGCGGACGAAACGGTGGTCATGAGCCGCATCCTCGCCTTCGACCTCACGCGCGAGACGGAGCGCTTCGCCCAATGGTGGCGCGATACGCCGGAGTACGACGGCGTGGGTGGCGCGAGCGGCGAGGGGACCGGCTTGCGGTCGATGTTGCGGGCGTCTCCCGTTCCCGAACTGATCGTCACGCTCAATGACTGGTTCGAAGCGCTTTCGCAGGCGCAAAGCGATAACGGCCTCGGGCTGCGCACGGTGCTGCGCGCAGTCATCATGCAACTGAGCCGACGTCAGTCGGGCGTGCTCGGCGCGCTGAGCTCGGCGCACCTGCAAACGCCGCTCGATCCGGTATGGACGGAAGCGCAGACATCGGTCGTCGCGTATGCCGCCGAGGGTGACGCACACGCGCCGACGTCATCGGCCGAATCGATGGCAACGCCGGCTGCATCGACATTGACGAAGGCGGACGTGCGCGCCGATTTCCACGCCTACATGAAGGCCATTGAAATGGTCCGCAAGGAGGCGTTGTCGCGATTGCCCGCGTCGTTGCATAGCGGCAATCACGACCCGGCCGTGGGTATGCTGATCGCTTTCGTGAGGCAGTTCGAGAAGCTTCAGAGCAAGCTCAACGGCTACACCCAGAAGTTCATCGACTTCTATTACGAGCGCATGCTCGGCAGCACGCCGCGCGGTGTCGTGCCCGATCACACGTGGCTGGTGCTGCGCCGCAACCCGGACGCGCGTGACGTGCTGGTGCCCGCCGGCACGGCATTTCCGGCCGGGATCGATGCCCACGGTCGCGACATCCTCTATCTGTCCGAAGACGCGCTGCGCGTGAGTGGCGCGCGCGTGAGCCGGGTTCAAACGCTCTTCCTCGATCACAACGGCTACAGCATGCCGGAGAACCTGCTGCCGGAAGATCCCGGTGCGGGTGCCAATGGACGGAAATGGCCGACGGCCGCGTGGTTCGACGAAGTGCCCTGCGCGCCGCCCGGTACCGAACACTCACAGGCGTGGCCGATTCTCGGTGCGCCCAAGCCCGGTGCCGGTATTCGTCCCTACGGACAGGCGCGCATCGGATTCGCACTGGCCAGCAAGGTCCTGTTGCTCAAGGAGGGCGAGCGGATCGTGACGCTGACGATCACGTTCGCCGACGATAAACTTGTCACGCAACTCGGACAGGTGGCCGATGCGGTGTTCGGCAAGAGCGATGAGGTTGATGAGACCAGGGAAAGGTCGGACGAGGCATCCGAAGCGATGCATCTGCGACGCCAGGACCTCTATCTCAAGATCCTTCGCAGTCTGTTCTCCGTCGCGCTCACGGGGGAGACGGGCTGGATCGACATCGCAGGCTACGTGCCGGGACTCGAAGACCGCGAATTGCGATTGAGCTTCGTGCTTCCTCCGCAATCGCCATCGGTCGTGCGTTACTCGCCCACGTTGCACGGCGAGCAGTTCGACGTCGAAACGCCGCTCCTCAGATGCCTCATCAACCCCGGCGCGTATCTGTTTCCATACGGCCTTTTGCGCAATCTGCCCGTGACGGGGGCGCGGATCGACGTCGAGGCCCGAGGCTGCCGCGATCTGGTCCTGTACAACAACATCGGCCAATTGAGTGCCGCGACGCCGTTCGCCCCGTTCGGACCGCTGCCGCGTCTTGGCAGCTATCTGGTGGCTGGGAGTACGGAGATGGCCGTCAAGCGCATTACACGCTTTCGTCTGCGCATCGAGTGGGCGGACTTGCCGCGCGTGACGGGCGGGTTCGGTACGTGGTACGACGGTTATGACGTACGGCTGGCTAACGAAGACTATCTGGCGTCTGTGGAAGTGCTCGCGAAAGGCGGGTGGCTGCCGGCGGGCGAGGCCCCACGCCCAGTGGTGCCGCTCTTTCACACGCGTGTGACACCCGGCAAGGGGGAGCGGATCGACAACACCATCGTCTGGGACGCCGGGCACCTGGCGTCGCTGTTCGAACCCGATGCCGGGGTGAGCCCCGCGCACCCGCTGACCTGGGGGCCGGGCGCGAAGAACGGTTTCTTCAAGTTCACCTTTGCGGCACCGGCGTTTGCCTTCGGTCACGAAGCGTATCCGCAGACGTTGTCCACGACCATGCTCGCGAATTCACGCAAGCGCATGTGGCGCAGGGCGCGTCCGATGCCACGTGCGCCGTACACCCCGATCGTCAACACGATTTCGTTCGATTACGCCGCGACGGGCGCCATCAGCGTGGACCGCATCGCCAATCGCGATGAAGACGGGCGTTTCCTCCATCTGTTCCCGGCGGGCTGGGAATCGCTTGACATGACGAGTTACCCCGCGCCGGAGTTGCTGCCGCGCTTCGAGGACGCCGGGAATCTCTATGTCGGTATCGACGCCAGCGCACTGGGCGAACCCGGTGAGACGCTAACGCTGCTGTTCCAGTTGCGCGCAGACTCCCGGCCCGTCGCTGCACCGGTCGTGCACGATGCTGACGTCACGGATGCCGCTGACCCAGGGCGTCCGGCCGGTCTGCACTGGAGCTATCTCTCGGGCAATGTGTGGAAGCCGTTGTCACGGCGGGACATTCTGACCGACGGCACACATCAGTTGATGACGTCCGGCATCGTCACCCTGCGGGTGCCTGCCGACATCGGCAAGCGCAACACGGTCATGCCGGACGGGCTTTACTGGCTGCGCGTGAGCGCCGATCGCGACATGGAGAAGTATTGCAGCCTGTACGCCGTGCATGCGCAGGCCGTACAGGTAAGGCGGGGGCCGGACGTGCCGCAGGAAGCGCCGATGGTGCTGCCCGCCGGGACGATTACGCGCAGCCGGCGGCCGCTGCCCGGGATCGTCTCGCTCGTCCAGCCGCTGCCGTCCTGCGGCGGGCGTCCGCAAGAGACCCGCGAGCAGATGCGTACGCGCGTGAGCGAGCGTCTTCGTCACAAGCAACGGGCCGTGACACCGGCAGATTTCGAGTCGCTGATTCTGGAAGCCTTCCCCGAAGTCTACAAAGTGAAGTGCTTCGCCAATCTGTCTACGAAGCACGGGCCGCATGATTGCGTCCGCCCCGGTCAGGCGCTCATCGTGCCCTTGCCGTACTGGCCCGCCGTGAAGGACGCCGAGCAGATGCCGATGCTCGACGGCAACTTGATCCGGCAGATCGCCGAGTTCGCCAACGCCTTGTCGTCGCCGTGGGCGGACGTCTCGGTCGAGAACCCCGTCTATGAGCGTATTCAGGTGCGATGCAAGGTGCGCTTCACCGACCGGGCGGGTAACGGCTTTTATCTGGCACAGCTCAATGCCGCGATTTCACGCTACCTCACGCCGTGGCAGGACGACGTGGGTTATCGCACGCATTTCGGATGGTGTATTCGCCAGCACGACATCGAGGCCTACATCGGGTCGCTGCCGTATGTGCAGTACGTCTCCGGATTCTCGATGCTTCGGATCGCGACGGTGGCGAGCGGCGCCGAGGCTGCCGAGCTGGCCGCGACCGACATGCAGACGTTCACGCTGTCCGACACCGCACGCCGGACCGGAGACGCAACGGGGCCGCAGACCGACATCGTCCCGCTATACCCGTGGAGCATCGCGATTCCCGTGGCCCATCACGCCATCGACGCGGTGGACGACGACAAGGATTACGAGGGCGTGCCGACCACGCTGAGCCAACTCGAAATCGGCACCACCTTCATCATTTCGGATGACGACCATGAATGGAAAACCGATCGCCCGGCGTAACCGGGACACCCTGCGACGCAAGTTCGGTAATGGCGAAATGCCGTCGGCGACGGCGTTCTCCGAGCTGATCGACTCCATGCTGAACATCGTGGACGAAGGCTTCGACAAGACACCTGTCGACGGCCTTAAGGTGTCGCAGCTCAATCAGGGCAAGCTGCTGAGCTTCTACCAGAACATCGATCTGAAAAGCCCCATCTGGACGATTCAGCTCGACGGCGAAGCCGGGGGGCTGGCGTTCGGTAACGGCGACAACCCCACGGCGCTGACACTGCGTCAGCTAGGTAAAGCCGACGTCACGGCCACGGCAGCCGCAGACAAGGCCGCGCCAGCCGTCGGATTCGAACTCGACGTGGCCGGCCGTGTCGTTGCCGACGGGCGACGTGGACGTCCCGGTGCACGCGCGGTGCAGGCGGACGGGAAATGGCACGACATTACGGACCCGCTCACCGGCTGTCAGGCCTTCGAGATCACGGCTGGCGTGGGCAAGCGGGGCAGCGGGAAATTCGCGGTGATGCACGCCTACGCCGTCATGGCCTACAACGGCAAGGGGGACATCGACTATCGTCAGTCCCATTTCGGCAGCAAGTGCAACCGTCTCCAGCTCCAGTGGGCAGACGCGCCGGATGGCGCCAAGCATAGCTACGTGCTGCAAATGCGCGTGGGGTGTCCGTACGACTCGGCGCGCGACGCTGCCGGTGCGCCCAAGACCTGGGTGACGTACTACCTGACCACGCTCTGGTTCGATCCGGAGATGACCGGTAGCGCGACGGACCCCGAACCCAAGGGGGCGCAATGACCATGACCGCCACGTCGGGTACAACGGGCAGCAGCGCGGCGCCCGCTACCGTAGACATCGTCCTCACCGCGGACGACGCGCAGTTGCTCATGAGCGCGCTGAGCGAGCTTCCGTTCAAGCGGGTCTTCGAGCTGATCGGTATGCTGAACCGGCAGGCCAATGCCGTCACCCCGGGCGCGCCGCTGGTGTGTTCGCTCGATCCGGGCGCATTCGCGCTGATCGTGGAGGCCCTCGGGCAACTGCCGTATCAGCGAGTACACGTGTTGATCGACGACCTGAAGGCACAACTGCACGCCGCCCGTGCTGCTGGCGAACGCACATCGGGCAGCCCCGTGCGCGCCGCACGTCATTCCGGGCGGGTGCCCGGCGTGAGGATGCCATGAACGCCCCCGAGTCCATCGCCCGTCACGACGGCGCCGGGTCCGATCCTCATGGGCTCGATTTCGATGCATTGCGTCGCGCGGGCATTGCGACGTTGCAGGCGTTGTGCGGCGAGCGCTGGACCGATTACAACCTGCACGATCCGGGCGTCACGATTCTTGAGCAGTTGTGTTACGCCATCACGGAGTTGGGGTACCGCTCGGACTTCCCGCCGGAAGACTATCTGGTCGGCGACGACGGACGGATCGACTACCAGCGTCACGCACTGCATCCGGCAGACGACATCCTGCCAAGCGAGGTGCTCACGTTCGAGGACTATCGCAAGCGCTTCTACGACACGATTCCCGAGCTTGAAGACGTCTGGCTCACGCGAGACGAACGCCCGCTCGACAACGTCCATGCCGCGCACGGTCTGTGCCGTGTCGCCATCAAGCTCAACGACGCCCTTCAGGACAACGCGGACGACGTCACCCGCGCGAAGCATGAAGCCGCCGTATGTCTGCGCGTCAGGGAAGTGTTCCATGCGCATCGGAATCTGGGCGAAGACCTGTCCGATGTCGTCGTCGTGCCGGTGCAACCCGTGTATCTGTGCGGCGAGATCCAGATTCACAGCGAACGGGATCCGGCGTCGATCTTTGCCGACATCTTCTTTCAGTGCGCGCGCGCGGTGCACTCGGGCTTCCGGATCGAGCGATACGTGAAGGCATTCGATGCCGGCATTCCGCTCGAGACCCTGTTTGCCGGGCCGCGTACGGAGCATGGCTACGTGGCGAGCACCGGCGCGCAGGCGCAGGGCGCGCCGATCGCGCTGGCGCGCCTCGTCGGGCTGGTGCAGGCGGTCGATGGCGTGGCCCACGTGCAGCGTCTTGCGTTGTGCGATGCCGACGGCAAACCAGTGAACGGCGACAGCATGAACGGCACATCGGGCGGGGTGTTGCGGTTGCGGTTTCCGAGCGATGCGCAGGGCAGCTTCCTGCGGCTGCACTTTGCGAGCGGTGCGGTCGGTGGCGGCACGAGGGCGCAGGCGTCGAATGGCGGCAACGAGCACCGCCGGGAGGAAAAGTCGCGGGTAGTGCTCGACGACGCTCGCGTAGCGCTGGCCAAGGCGCGCTTCGAATTCGATACGCTGCGTAACACGAAGCAGTCGGTGGCGGGCATCGTGCCGGCACCGCAGGGTGAGCCGCGCGCGCTGCGTGATTACTACTCGATTCAGCACCAGTTTCCGGCGATCTACGGCATCAACCGATTCGGCGTGCCGCCCACGGCGCCGCTTGCGAATCGGGTCAGTGCGCATCAACTGAAGGCCTATCTCTATCTGGCCGAGCAGTTGATGGCCAACTATCTGGAAAACCTGCAATCGGTCGGCCGGATGTTCTCCGTCGACACGTTGTACGAAACCTATTTCTCGCAAACCATCGACAACGACGCATTGCCTGATATCGAGGCGTTCTATACCGACGCCCCGGCAGCCGTGCGCAGCCGCCTTGAGCGGATCGTGTCGAGAAAAGACCGGGCCGAGGACCGCCGCAGCCGGTTGCTCGACGTGTTGCTCGCCATGTATGGCGAGACGTATTCGCAAAAGTCGCTGCGACGCTTCGACGACTATCAGGACGCGCACGGTGCGCGTTGGCTGATCGACAACAAACTCGATTTCCTTCGTCACATCGCGACGCTGTCGCGGGACCGGGCGTCGGCATTCGATATCACTGCGATGGATGTGCGTGCCGACGGTCGGCCCAACGTGGCCGGGGTCCACGCGAAGATTTCGATCCTGCTGGGCTTGCCGGCCGAACCGCCGCGTGCGCCGCTGAGCGACGCGTTGCTGCGCTGGCACCTGCGGTTGCAGTCCGACGCTACGGCGACGAAGACGAGCTACGAGCATGCGGCGGCACGTCTCATCGTGCTCAAGTCGCAGGGCGAGCCGCCGTCGGCGGCGGCGGCGCACCGGAGCGAAGCGCATACCGCATCGGGAGACACCTTGCCCGGCGGCCTGCTCGTGCATGGCGTGCGTCTGGAGAACTATGTGCTCAGGCAGCATGGCGACGCATTGCACGTTCATTTCCGCACGCACGATCCCCGCCTTGGCGACGCCACGAACGGGAAAGCGGCCGACGAGGTGCAACTGGCGCGGTTTCATGGGGATGAGGCGGTGGCCTACGCCGACCGGTACGTCGCGATATTGCGCGAATTCCTGTGTGAGCTGAATCAGGCGTCGGAGGGTTTCTATCTGGTGGAGCACGTGTTGCTGCGTCCGCATCGGCTGTCCACGCAAACCGAAGGGGAGACGGAAGCGCAGGCGCACGAAGCCGCGTCGTTCTTCAACGCGCGCGTGAGTGTCGTCTTCCCGGCATGGACGGCGCGATTCAGCGATCCCGATTTCCGGCTGCTCGCGCAGGAGACCGTCTGCCGCAATCTGCCCGCGCACCTGCTGCCGGAATTCCATTGGCTGGACTACGTCGCCATGCGCGACTTCGAGCACCGCTACGGGCTGTGGCGTGCGCGACTTCGGGAGCGGGAGACGTCGTCGTCGCCGGACCGGCTCGACGCTGCGAGCGCCAGCCTGCGCGCGTTGCTGATGCGCCGCCGTCGGGCGCATCACCTCACGCTTTGGGTGTAGCGGTGCAGGCCCGTCATCGGATCCGCAAGCTCGACTTCGACCTGACGTTCGCGTCTGGGGAGATGGGCATGTCGCAGGGTGAACCGCTTCGTGCGCTGGTCGTCGAGCGTTTGCTGCCGGTGATGGCGTCGGTGCTCGACGATGCGGCCCGCGACCTCGGGATCCATCGTATCGACCGGCTCGACATCGATCTCGGCGAAGTCGAGGCCGAAGCGTTGCCCGACGTGTTGGCGGAGCAGTTAGCGTTGGTGCTGGCTGAGGTGCTGGGTGATGGGCGTGGGCGGGAGGAAGGGGGCGAAGGGGGCGAAGGGGATGATGGGCGCGCGGGGAGCATCGAGGGCTCCGAGCGACATGAGGAACATGAAGACGTTTCGATCGCGCCGGTGCCGTTGAACGCCAACCACGGGGCGGATGATCCGACGGATAAGACCCGCGTACCGAAGGCCCGCCGATTCGCGACGCAGGCGGACGCCGACGTCGCGGATCTCATGGCATTCCTGACGCACGGTCTGGCAGTGGGCGACGTAGCGGGCAACTCGCGTGATGGCTATCCCGGCAGGCACGCGGACACTGAGCGGCCTGCTCGCGTGTCCGATGTCGCGGCTTCCGGTGCTTCCGATGTTGTGGCGTCGGGGGCTTCGACGATGACCGGGCGTTCGGTCGCCTCGGTCACGCCTGTTGGCGCGGTCGCCTCGGCTGAATCCAGTGAATCGACCTCTGCGACCTCGGGCGTTAGTTCGGCTCGCTCCACGGAATCGGCGGCATCCGTGGCATCGACGGTATCGGAGGTATCGGACGATCCACTAGACCGTCTGCTCGCTCGGGTGCTTGCAGGCGGCGTCGAGAGCGTTCGTCGGCAAATTCAGGCAAGCGCCTCGCCGGAAGTCTTGATCGAACGCCTGACGAAGCAGTTTTCGGCGAGCAACGTCGCGGCAATGATCGGGGCGCTGTACCCAAATGCCGCGCCCGAATGGCTGCGCGAACTTGATGCGCTTGAGTTGCTGTTGGTCACTGCCGGTTGGCGTCCAACGTTGCGCGCAGACGCACAACGGGTCGCGAGAGCGAGATTGATGGTGGCAGGCCTGCGTCTGTCGGGGACCGGCGCGCAATCGATGCCCTGGCATGACGTTTGGCAGGCCGTGCTTTCCCGCGCTCGCCTCAGTGTCTGGCCAGGCACGAACGAGGAAGCAACGGCGAGCATTCGGGCGGTGTTGCGTGCCGCGACCTTGGGGCGAACGGGGGCACTGCCGTCGCCAATGATCGACGCGTTGCACCGGGTGAGTCAGACGCTCGGCACGCCCGTCAGCATGGTGCCAGAAGCGACGCTTCACCCTTCTGACCGCGGCACCCGACACGTGGCGGGAGACCCGTGGACACCTCCATCCGACGCGTCGACGCTCGAGGCGAGGGCGACGACGCATAGTCCTTCAAGCGGCGCACGGGTCGCCCGATGGAAAGCGTTATTGGCAGCCGCCTTTACGCGCGGGCAAGCCGAACCGCTCTATAGCGTCTGGCCGCAACTGATGGAAAACCATCCCGTCCTGCTAAGCGAGGCGCTGCATCACTACCTAACGGTCCCGGACTTGCGTGAGCGCGTCGCCTCGACATTCCCGTTGTCGATGCTGGAGGACATGCTTGGACTGCTCCTGTCTCGTTTGCTGACGATGACGACTGACGACCTCACGACGCCGCCGGGTACATTGACGTCACGCATTCCGACGCGATCGGGTACTGAGGACGTGGCGGGGCGCGAGGCGACGGTGGCCCTGCAAGCGGCCGCGCATCTGTCGACGACCGGGGGCGGATTTGCCGGCGCAGATGCGCGCAGGCCCGAGACACGCATCGAAACGGAGATGATTGGCGGGCGTGGTGCGGACAGCGACAAAGGCGGCGCATACCGGGAAAACATGACCACAAATCCGATGGCGAGTGCGCATGTCGGAGTCATGGCGGACACGGAAGCGGATACCAGCATAGTTGGCCACAACAGCAAGGCAGACGAGGAAAACGCGAGCGTAAATCTGACGGCGCGTGCGCATGTTGATGTCAGGACGGGAACGGAGGCGGATTCAAGCGTAGCTATCCACAACAGCAAGGCAGACGAGGAACACCTCACCGGTTATGCGGCCACGAGCATGCATTCAGAAGACGCAACGGACCCGGATGCTGCGGCGGATTCCGGCGAAGTTGCGCTCGCAGAGACCGATATGAGTGATGTCGGGATCACGGCCATTTCTGAGTCAATCACGAGCGAGACGCTGACCACCGCATCGGGATGGCGCCGTGTATGGTCCGGCGACGTAGCGTCCTTGGTGCATGGGGCGGCATTCGCTGCGCATGTTTCCCACGACAGGACGGTGCAGACGCAACGCTCGTCGGGTGACGGACTTGAGGCGTCAGGCACGCCGAAGATCGCATTTGAAGCCGCCGCCTGCGCGCCCTCGCCGGATACGGCGACCGGTGAGGCGCGGCGTTCACCCGCCATGGATCATCCTCAGTCCCCCCCTGAACCGGAGCGTTTGCCCGGCGTTCAGCGAACGACGGCGCCAAGTCCGGTGCTAGTCGCTGCGGGCGATTCCGAAGGGGCCAATCGGTCGAGTTCGAACGACACGACGGACGCATTGCCGCTTGCCGTCGATAACGCCGAAGCCGCGTCGATCCCGGAGGCGCTACCGGCGCATGAGCGCTTCATCCGCGCGCTGCTGAGTGGCTCCCCGGAGGCGCTGTTCGAGGATTGGCAACGATGGCTGACCAACGAAAGTGATGCGCTGTCCGGCGTCTGGCGCCATTACGCGGGGTACGACACCGTGTTGATCCGCGTCGTGCACGGTTTCCCGGAAGACATGCTGGCCGATCTCGCGACGCTTCTTGACCCCGCGGCCTTGTCGCTCTGGCGTTCACTCTCGGCGTTGTCGTGGGACGTGTTCAATGAGGGCGATCCGTCCAATCCGCTGCCCGGCAACGTCTCGCCAGAGCGCCTGATCGACAGTGACATCCCGCGCCTGACCACCGGGAGTGACGATGCCGAGAGCGTGCCGATGGGGACGGCGGTCAGTGCGCCTGACGTGAGCGGCGCACGGGCGAGCGATCGGTCCTCATCGACGTCCCTACCCATACTCCCGTCGTCATGGAGTTTCGAGGCGTGGAAGCGAATCGTCTGGCACGCTGTATTTACGCATCTGCGAGGCGGGGGTGCTAACGCTTCCATCACCCAACTGAGCGCGCTCGTCCATCGCGCGGCCGCAGCGCCGTGGCAGCATCGATTGATCGATCAGTGGCTTTCGATGCCGGTCACGGCAACGCCTTCGCTGCGACTCGAACGCCAGACGAATCGCGCGACGGAAAGCGCAAGTTCGGCAGTACCGTCCACGAACTCGCCGACAAGGGATGTTGCCATCTCCGGACATGACGACGAACGAGCGGACGCCTCTCCGAACGGCAGTCAGATGCCAGTCGTCATCGGGACACAGGGGGTGAGCCGGGACGGAGCGTCATCCATCGCTGATCGCAGCGATGCGCCAATCGCATCGTCCACCGAGGCGCTGCGACGCCTGCTGGGTCTCCGACGCGACGTGCTGCCGCAAGGCGGCGATCTGACGGGTGAGACGGCGCGACTGACAGACGCACAGCGAGCAACGCTGCAACGTGAGCTTGCGACCGCCCATCCTGCGCTGACCGCCGGTGCGGGAGACCTCACCGCCACCGACTGGCAAGCCATCATCGACACGATGATCGCGACGAGCGACGTGATTCCCGTCGAGCATCGTGACGTCCTCTACCATTCGATTGCCGCGCATGCGCCAGACGATGCCACAACGCCGCCGAGTGCGGTCGCCCGGTACTTCGCCAGGGTCGCGGCCGCGCTCGCCAGCGATAGCGTGCTGGAACTGGAAGCGTTAAGCGAAGCCGCGTCCGACGATGCGCAAGCATTGCCCGACGATGCGACTGACACTGAGTCGCAAATCCGGGCGCACGACGCGGCGACGACACCTCAGTTGCCGGGTGCTTTCCCCACATCCCCAAAAAACGCAGAACGAGATGGGCCTCCGGCATCGGCGCATTTGGCATCTGCCGCCGCGCCATCCGAAACCCAAACCCGTCGCACCGCCATGCCAGACGACTTCATCGACTACCTGACTTCCTCGGCATTTCGTTCCGCACAACTGCCGCCGTCCGGATTCGATATCTGGATACGGCAGTCCGTCTATTCCGGTGCGCACGTGTTGCGTCCGGTGATTGCGCTGGCCGCAAACGATGAGGGGCTTGCCGGACGGTGGCTGGATATCATCCCGCAGCCGTTGTGGCCCGGCCTCGCCCGGCTGTCGTCTCGTGACACGCCGCAGGTCGCAACGATGCTGCGTCTCGCGACGGATATCGCCGAGATGTGCGCGACGTCCATGCAGACCATTGCGGCGTCGGATTTACCTCGTGTGCGCTGGCTAAGCCTGTTCCCTTGGTTATTCGCCCCGCAGCGTCCGTTCGATTCGGCGGTGTTCGCCGGATCGGTGGTGACGCGACTGGCGCGTCATGCCGGTGTCGAGGCGCCGCCCGCGCTGATCGCTCAAGTCCAACAGCAAACAGGAATCGACATGCGTTCATCCCCTTCGAACACGAACGAGGCGGCCGCCCAAACGCCTTTCGATGTGCCCCACGCCGGGATTGTCCTGATGTGTGCGTTCATGCCCGTGCTGTGGGAATTCGTCGAACTCACTCACGACGGACGCTTTGTCAGCGAAGCCGCTGCCGAGCGTGCGGTGCTCTTGCTGTATTACGCCGGTACGGGGCAGACCGAAGCGCCGGAACATGAGTTGACGATGCACAAGCTGCTGTGCGGTGTGCCGTTCGCCACGCCGGTGGCGCGTCACCTGGATATCACGGAGAAGGAAGCCGAGACTTGCAATCGGATGATCGACGCCATGCTCCACCACTGGACTGCGCTTGGCAATACCTCACGCGCCGGGCTGCGCGAAGCGTTCCTGCAACGTGACGGTCGGTTGTCGCTGGCCGAAGACGGCTGGCATCTGGACGTGCGCCGCCTCACTATCGATGTGCTGATGCGCCAGATGCCGTGGGGTATCTCCACGATTCAACTGTCGTGGATGGAGCAACCGCTATGGGTGAACTGGACATGACGTCTGCACCGACCGCCGCCAACGCGCTGGCTGCCAACGCCGAGAGCCTGTCGCGAGAAATCGCGTGGTTCGGCGCCGTGCTCGAAACCCGGTTGCACGCCTATTTCATGCACGAAGGCGTGCCACACGATATCCACGGGCATGCGCCGCCGACGCTAACCGACGATCCCTCGCCGTTTGCCCAGGCGCTGGTCGAGTACGGTCTCGCGGACGATTTCGACGCGCGTGTCGTGCTCATGCTGGCCATGCTGCCGCATGTAAGGCCGCAAGCGCTGGATCTGCTGTTCACGCAGAACAAGAACACCGAGCGCCAGTTCACGGAGTTCGGCGGATGGCGTGCGCAGCATCACAGCGGGTTGCTGCCGACCGGTGAGACGGCGGCGTTCGTGCTCGCTGGCGACGACTTGTCGCGCCGCTTCGAGGTGCTCGACCTGTTCGACACGGATCACGTGTTTGCACGGGCGGGCATCCTCCGGCTGGAGCGCCGGGCAGACGGCGAGCCCGCGCTGGCCGCAGCGTTGCACGTCGAGCGAGACTTTCTGGAGCGCAGCACGTCCGGGCGCGAGCACAAGCCGGATTACAGCGCGGGCTTTCCCGCCAAACGCATCACCACGCAGCACGATTGGCACGATCTCGTGCTGACGCCGGACGTCATCGACGAAATCGATCAGATTCGCCAGTGGCTGGATGGCGGGGAGGCGGTCATGCGCCGCTGGCAGCTCGACCGGATGATGAAGCCTGGTTTTCGTGCGCTGTTCTACGGGCCGCCGGGTACGGGCAAGACGCTCACGGCCACGCTGCTCGGCAAGGCGGCAGGCGTCGACGTCTACCGGATCGACCTGTCGAAAATCGTCTCGAAGTACATCGGTGAGACCGAGAAGAACATGGCCAACGTGTTCGATCAGGCGCAGAACAAGCGCTGGATCCTCTTTTTCGATGAGGCGGACGCGCTCTTCGGCAAACGCACCGAAGGGAGTAGCGCCAACGACCGCCACGCGAATCAGGAGGTCGCGTATTTGCTTCAACGCATCGAAGACTATCCGGGCGTGGTGCTGCTCGCCAGCAACCTGAAAGGCAATATCGACGAAGCGTTTGCACGACGCTTCCAGAGCGCCATTCACTTTCCCATGCCCGACGACGCCCAGCGGCTTCAGCTCTGGCGCAATCTCTTCCCCGAGCGTCGGGGGCTGGCGGCGGACGTGGACCTCCCCGGGCTGGCGAGCGCCCATGTGCTCTCTGGCGGCGCACTGCTCAACGTGGCGCGACATGCCGTGATGTGGGCCGATCGCGACGGGCGCGATACCGTCACGCAGGCCGATTTGCAGCGCGCCATCCGTCGCGAACACCTCAAAGAAGGACGCACGATCTGATATGAGCCACGTCGACTTCATGGGACGCAGCGCCCGGCGCAGACGAATCTCGTTGCTGGCCACCGGAATGGCGGGGCTGACCCTGTCGCTGGGGGCGCTGGCATCGCTCATATCGCTGCCCGCTGTGGCAGCGGTGCCGTCGGCGGCGAGTGCCGCGACGTCGTCGCCTGCCGGACACCCGGCATCGGGGCCTGCCGCTGCGCCAATGGCTGTGTCTGCGCCGGTCGCGCTCGCCCCGGCGTCTGCCGTCGGGGGCGCTTCCGCTGTGTCGCCACCGGCCGCTGCCGCATCAACGCCTGCGGCTGCGCCACAACCCTCTGCCACACCTGCTGCACCTCCTGCATCTGCCACGGCGTCGGCAGCGAGTCCCGCGACGTCCGCTTCGCAGCCCTCGACCGTCTCGCAGCCGTCAACCGTCAAAGGCGCGCCCACACAAGCCGTCGCCGCGCCCGCAGACACGCCGTCGGTCAAGGTGTCGCGTATGGCGCCGCCCATTGGCAGCGACGGCAAGCCGATGACGCCCGAGCAGGCGTGGCGCATTGTCAATACCGTTCAGGTCACGCCGGAGCCGACCTCCGGCCCGTCCACCGTCCTGATTTCCGCCGATGTGGTGCGTCATCTGGCGCCGGCCACGCGACGCGCCATTCAGCAGGCGCTCCTCGTCATCTATTCGGAAGACCCGGCCTACCTTCAGGCTTATCGTGAAAGCACGCGGCCGCTGTCGGACAATCTCGTCGGGCCGATCACCTTGTCGTGGCTCAATCGCTTCTGGCTCGACTTCAAGATGCAGCCGGTCGGCAACCTGACCAGTGCGTCGGTGCAGGCGTTGCTGAAGTTCGCGTCGATCGTGCGGGCGCATCCGCAATGGAAGGCCGATCTGGTCGGCGCAGACCTCGGTCGCTGGATCGACGGGTTCGAGCCAAAGGAGCAGGCGCGCTACTACCAGATTCGCCTTGCGGGCACGGACGACGAGATCGCCGCCATGCTCTGGCTCTATCACCTGGATACCGACGGGAATCGCAACGCGGGCCCTGATCCGGACCGCGCCCTGCTGACGATCTACAACTACACGCTCGACGCCGCCGACTTCAGCCTGCTGGCGTCGAAATCCAAGGTCATCGACCATCTTTCTGCCTTGCAGGACAAGGTCTATCTGAATCAGCCGCTGTTCGATGCCGCCGTGCTCGACGCCCTCAAGGACCTCGGCAAACGTGCCGAAGCCTATCTGCCGGAAGCCCGTGCCGTGGCCGTCACCACGACGTACCAGCTCACGGACGCCTCGCTCCAGCAACTCCGCAACGACAACCGTGTGCCGACGGAAATCGTCGACGCCGTCTCGGGGCTTACCGAGGAGTACGCCAGTCAGGCCGATTTCAACGAAGCGATTCTCGACGCCACCTCGGAGATCAAGACGCCGGTCGATCCGTACGTGCCGGACATCGTGCGCGCCGCGCAGTCGCAGACCACCTACGTGCTGACGGCGCAGGCGCTCGCGGAGCTGGCGTCGAGCCGCCGCAACGAGTCGGTGCCGCCGGTCGTGCTCGACATGCTGGGGGGATTGCAGGGGTTGCAGTATCCACAGTTGTGGCTGTTCGACCGGGCCGTGATGGCGCGCTTGCGCGAAGGCGTGGGCGCTTGCCCCACGGGCATACCGGGGAGCGTGGCCGATGCGCGCAAGATTTCGTCCGATCAGATGCAGCAGTTGTCAGCGGTGCTGCGCGACCCGGCGCTGTTTGCGCAGCTCGAAGCGCTCTGGCGTAAAGGCACGTGCAGCAACGTCGAGACCTTGTCGCTGCCGCAACTGATGCAGGCGCTGTATGACCGCTTCCGGCCGTCGCTGGTCGCGACCGCCCGCAAGCGGCCGGTGTTCGACCCGACCCGGCAGGTGAGCTGGAGCGGTGACGGTTGCGGGTGTCTGTTAGACCATCTGCAAGGCACCGTCTATGGTTTCTTCCCGTTCTGGATGGCCGGACCGAAGCAGAACGTCGACTTCAGCACGCTCACGCGTATCGGCTACTACGGTGCAACGTTCGACGATACCGGCGCGCTGGTGCAAGCCAATTACGGCAGCAATTTCGTGGAGTTGTCGCAGACGTCCGCCTCGTTGCCCGGTGACTTCGTCTCGGTAGCGCAACGACATCAGAGCGACGTGCAATGGGTGATCCAGCGCAACGACTGGCGGACCTGGACGCGTCTGGACAAGGATCGCAAGGTGGCCGTGCTGAACCGGCTCGGCGCGGACATCGTGAAGCTGCTCTCGACCGGCTTGCGTAACTGGACCGCGTCGGTGTCGAACCATCTGCCCTTCGGCGCGCGCTTTGCGCCGACCAACGGCAGCGGGGTCGTGCTGTTTTTCGACGGCTACCCGGAAGATCCCGTGTCGGTCGTGGTGTTCAACCAGTTCGTTGACCAGCTTCGCACGCAGTTGCGTCGGGCGAGGGCAGGGGATCGCATCGACATTCTCGTGCGCCACGATCGCGTGGGGCATGGCATCTACACTTACTCGAACCTGCTGCAACTCGTGACGGACACCGACAAGAACGTTTCGACCGACCTGCTGGCGCGTGTCGACCGGGACCGGAACCGGCGTCCGAATTTCCTCGTGCTGCTCGATGAACCGACGACCGACTCGAAGAAGGCGCTGCGCGAGTCGGTCGAAGCCGGACTGCATGGCGAGGATCGTCGCACGGTGCTGCGCCAGATCATTCCCGTCATCACGTTCGATAACGACAACTGGCAGCAGCTTCAGGACGATATCGTCTACGCGCAGGACAACTTTGGCGGTATCGGTTTCTGGCCGATGCCACTTCGCTCCGCGGCGGTGGAGGCGTCGAAAACCGATCCCGCCGTGCCGTCAGCAGCGTCGCTAATCCCCAAACCGACGGAAGGGGTGCAGGCCTGCACGATGACGCGCAGCATTAGCGAATGTCTGGCGGATCACTACCAGATTCCCGCAGGCGCGCAGTCCTCGGCCGTTTGCAAGACGGTGTGCGAGAACCTGTTCGCGTTCCGGCTGGCAACGAAGATCGCCTTGCTGTTGCTGATCGGGTGTGGCGTGGCGTATTACGTGTCGTGCCGCTGGCGCGAGTGGATGACGCGTTACTATCACGCGCCTTCGCTTGCCATTGCGGGGATCTGGATCCTGCTCAGCCTGGCGCTGCTGTTCTGCGACCCGTTCTTGCGATGGCTGGCGCGCGGCTACATGATCCCGATATTCCTCCTGCTGTTCATCGTGGCGTTGATCGCGTGGTACCAGTACCAGCTCAAGGCGCGCGATGATCAGCCTTGAGTACGGAGACGATCGCCGCGTCACGGAATTCGGCTATGCTGGCGGCTAAAACAAAAATCTCGCGGCGCGTACATGTCTATCCCGGCGGTTTTCATCAGCATTGCCATTCTCTCGTGTGTGATGAGCGTTGCCGTGCTCGGCTCACTGTTTCAGGCGCATGTCCCGGGCGTACGGCTGTGGAGCGTGGCGAGCGGCCTGCTGGCGCTGACGTCCGCATTGCTGTTGATAGGAACCTCCGACGTCATCGTCGCGACATCGAGCAGCCTGCTGATGATCGCGTCGCTGCTCGGCGTGCAGGGATTTCGCCAGTTTTTGAGCACGCGAGCGAGCTACGCATGGGAATACGTCGCACTCGCCGTGATCCTCGCACTGCTGATCCACTGGACGTTCGTATCGCCCCATGTCGATGCACGCAGCGCGATGATTTCCGGCGTCATCGCGTACGTACGGTTCAACATCGGCTGGATGGTATTGAAGTATCGGCCGCCGGGCCGTCCCAAGTACGCTTATTACTTCGTTTCGGTGGCGGCAACGCTGGGGGCGGTGGTGCATGCCGTGCGCTCCTTCGCTTATGCCGTGGGGCTGGCGCATGAGACCGTGTTTCTTCAGCCAACACCGCTGAATGTCCTGTTCCTCGGCATGGCGACGCTCACGCTGCCCTGTCTGTCCGTCGGCATGGTCCTGCTCGCGCATGACCGGCTCGCCGACCGGATGGAGCGTCTGGCAACGTTCGACGATCTGACGGGGGTGCTCGCGCGGCGGGCGTTCATCGCGCGTGCGGAGGCGGTCGTCGCTCGCACGGCGGCACGTTCGCCGCTGTCCATCGCGATTCTGGATATCGACAATTTCAAGAGCGTCAACGACCGGTACGGTCACGCGTCCGGCGATTTTGCGTTGGCGCACGTGGCGTCGCTGATCTCGCAGTCCGTACGGGCTAACGATGTCGTCGGGCGTATCGGGGGCGAAGAGTTTGCCGTGCTGCTGCCGGCGGCGACCCGCGAGGAAGCTGGCCGACTCGTTGACCGATTGCGTCTCGTCGTTGCCAGCTCCGGCTCCTGCGTTTCCGGCCGCGACGTCACGCCCACGTTGAGCGCCGGTGTGGACGCGTTCGGCGAGAACGACACCCTGGCGAGCGTCATGGCAAGAGCGGACGCGGCACTCTATGCCGCCAAGGCACGTGGCAGGAACTGCGTGGTTGTCGCGACCGATGGCGGGACGATCCCGGAGGACGATCGATATCCGCAGGTGGTCGGTGGGCAAGCCGCCGGGTGAGTGTCATCCGCATGGCAGCAACCGTTTCGACGACTAATACCATCATCTGATGTTCCGGCAAGGGGCGCTCGACTAGTCTTTCGTGGGGTTGCACAGTGCACCTCAGTTAAAGGACTCCGACCATGTCTAATGCCAAACTCGAAGTTTTGACCCCTCAGAACAGCCAGCTCATCATCATCGACCATCAGCCGCAAATGGCATTTGGCGTGCAATCGATGGACCGGCAGGCGCTGAAGAACAATGTGGTGGGTCTGGCCAAGGCCGCGAAGATTTTCAATATCCCGACGACGATCACCACGGTCGAGAGCGAATCGTTCTCGGGGTACACGTATCCCGAAGTGCTCGACGTGTTCCCCAACGCAAAGACGCTCGAACGCACGTCGATGAACTCGTGGGACGACCAGAAGGTGCGCGACGCCCTGAAGGCCAATGGTCGTAACAAAGTGATCGTCGCAGGTCTCTGGACGGAAGTGTGCAACACGACCTTCGCCCTGTGCGCCATGCTCGAAGGCGGCTACGAGATCTATATGGTGGCCGACGCCTCGGGCGGCACCAGCAAGGAAGCGCACGATTACGCCATGCAGCGCATGGTACAGGCCGGCGCCGTGCCGGTGACGTGGCAACAGGTGCTGCTCGAATGGCAACGTGACTGGGCGCATCGCGACACCTACGATGCCGTGATGAAGCTCGTGAAGGAGCATTCGGGCGCTTACGGCATGGGCGTCGACTATGCCTACACGATGGTGCACAAGGCAACGCAACGCACGGCAACCGCCCACGAATCGATCGCCCCGGTTCCGGCGCGCTGATCGGTCGTTGCCTGATCACGCGGTTTGCCCCTGTCTTCGGCGATCCTGCTGACGGCGGGGCGAGCCACGTTCTTGCAACGTTGTTTCTTCTCCAACCGGGATGAATCATGCGGCTCCCGAATCCGTCATTACCGTCCACTGAAGGCAACGATTACCGGCTGGCGGGCTGGATCGCGCGGCTCGCCATGCTCTTGCTATGCGCAGCGTACCTTCAGGGCGGACTGGTCAAACTCTTCGATTTTCCCGGCGCGGTGGCCGAAATGCGGCACTTCGGTCTGGCGCCCGCTGCACCATTGGCAGCGGCGACGATTGCGCTCGAATTGGTGGCGTCGCTCATGATTCTGACGGGACGAGGGCGCTGGCTGGGCGCGATCGCGCTGGCGGTCTTCACGCTGATGGCCTCATTCCTGGCTAACGCGTTCTGGCACGCGCCGCCCGACGCTCGTTTCATGATGGCAAACGGCTTCTTCGAACACCTCGGCCTGGTCGGCGGCTTCCTTCTCGTCGCCTGGCTGGATCTGCGCAAGAGGCGAGATCGTCCGGTTTAGCGGGTGGCCAGTGCCTCGTTCAGTCTCAACATCGGCGTAGGAGGGGGACGATCGAATCGCCTTGAAATCGGCAAAAATTTGTATAAACTCAAAATAAATCGCCATTTATTTGAGTTTATTGTGAAAAAATCTCTGCGTGCCGACTTGCTGCCTTTTGAGGCGGAGGAGGTCGTCACAGCGCTGGGCGAGACGGTGGCCCTCGCGCGACGTGCACGTGAATGGACGCAAGCCGATCTCGCCGCCAAGATGGGGACCAGCGTGAACACCGTGGTCAACATCGAGAAGGGACGGCCTTCGGTCAGCTTCGGTCAGGTGCTGAACGCCTTATGGGTGCTGGACCTATTGGGGCCCCTGCGCGACGCTATTCGCCCGGAAGACGATCCCGTCATCCAGCAAGCCGCCATGACGCGCCTGAAGCGTGGCAGGAGAGTGCCACATGGCTGAAGTACGTCCATGGCAACAGAACACTCGATGAAATCGAGCGGATGGACCTTGCCGTTGGCGACGGTGTCGGGGCCATCGAAGTCTGTCTGCCCGAGCAAATCGAACGAAAGGTCGATTTTGAGCCGCCGAGCGAGGACGAGCTTCTCCAACGATTGGAAAACACAGACGTCGGCGAATCCATCACCGGGCTGGTTCGTCAACTGACGGGCGATGAAGACGGTACCAGTCTCGGTGGGGAAAAGCCGAAGCTGACGATCACCCGAACCATCGATGGAAGCACCGAATGGTGGATCGCAAAGTTGCAGCCACGTAATGGCGCTCGCCTTTTACCCGCGCGTGAGTATGTCGCCATGAAGCTGGCGAAACGATGCGATATCGATGTCGCCGACGTGAGCTTTGCGCGGATCGGTGCACACGAGGTTGTACTGGTGAAGCGATTTGACCGTAACGTCGTTGAAACCGGTGTCGAGCGTTTCCTGTTTGCCAGTGCTGCAACAGTGCTCCGGCTGGGAAGTGACGCGGCGACGGGAGACCAGGATCGCTCCTATCCCAAACTCGCTCACGAATTGAGTCGATGGTGCGGGGATCGGCATCAAGGCGCGGCCGACCAGCAACGCGAGCTATGGCGCCGGATGGCGTACAACGCTCTGGTCGGCAACTACGACGATCATCCACGCAACCACGGGCTGCTCAACAGGCAAGGATCGTGGGCGCTGTCGCCCGCCTATGACATCGTCGCCATGCCGCAGACGCGTCTCGTGCAGGCCATGGCCGTGAATCGGAACACACGGGTTGCATCACCGGACAACCTGATTCTCGATGCGCCACGCTTTGCGTACGACCACGCCGAAGCATGGGAGACACTGCGCAGCATGGCAGCAACTGTCAACGCATCGTGGCGTGAACTGTACGCCGAGGAGTGTGGTCTCGGTGAAGAAGATCTTGAGCGACAACGGTCGGCGTTCCAGCTCGCCGAGGGGATCGTGTCAGGCACAATGACGATCGACCCTGCAATGTTGACAGGGCGTCGAAGACGCATCGGCCGCCCTGCTTGACTCCGACAAACCAAACAAAAAAGCCGCCGGACATCGTGCCGGCGGCTCTTTTGCATGACAACGTTGACGACGGGATCAGTCGTCCAGCGGCAAACCGCTGCGATCCTTGACCCGCGCGACCGCCACGAGGGAGACGAGGGCGCAGGCGATCATGAAGAACACCACCGGCACGTAGCTGCCACCGAAGTAGGCCACAAGCGCCGTCGCGATCAGCGGCATCGGGCCGCCCACGAGCGCCGCGCCGATCTGATAACCCAGCGACATGCCCGTGTAACGAATCGACGGCGGGAACGCCTCGGCGAGCAGCGTGCCGATCATCGAACCGTATGTCGTCCAGATCACGCTCAACCCTACGCCCACAGCCACTGACGCCAACAGAATCGACTTCTGATTGAGCAGCCAGAAGTACGGCCCGATCCACACGATGAACGCCACCGTCCCCCAGAGAAACACCTTCTTGCGGCCAATCCTGTCCGACAGATGGCCGAAGTAGAGCATGAACGGGAACGCAATCAGCGCGCAGACCAGCACGATGTTCAGAATGTCCGACCGCTGGAAGCCGTGGCCGATCATGTACGAAATCGTGAACGTCGCGTAAAGGAAGAACGTCGACGTTTCCACCACCTTCGCGCCGATCGCGATCAGCACTGCCCGCCAGTGGTCCTGCAACGTTTCCTTCAGCGGAATCCGCGTCTCGGTGCGCGTGGCCAGAATCCGCTTGAACGACGGTGTCTCGCCCACGGCGTTACGAATCCACATGCCGATCAGCACCAGCACGATCGAGCCAACGAACGGAATGCGCCAGCCCCAGCTCTGAAAATCGGCGTCGCTGATCGAGTTGCTCAGCAGCGATGTGATGATGTTGCCCAACGCCAGACCGAGCACTGCGCCCGTCTGCGGCACCGCGCCATAGAAGCCGCGACGATGACGCGGCGAATACTCCACCGCCAGCAATACGCCGCCACCCCATTCGCCGCCGAGCGCGAGTCCCTGCATCAGCCGCAGCAGCGAGAGCAGGATCGGCGCCCAGACGCCAATCTGGTCGTAATTGGGCAGCAGTCCCATGAGCACCGTCGACATCCCCATCATCGTCAACGTGATGGCCAGCGTCTTCTTGCGGCCGACGCGATCCCCGATGTGCGCAAAGATCACGCCGCCGAGCGGACGAATGACGAAAGCCAGCGCGAACGTCGCGAGCGCCAGCAGATTGCTGACCAATGGGTCCGTGCTGGGGAAGAACTGCTTTGCGAAGATGATGGACGCCATCGTTCCGTAGAGGAAGTAGTCGTACCACTCGATCGTGCTGCCGACGGCACTGCCGAGCAGCGCACGACGGCGCTCGGCGTCGGGCACCATCGTTTCTTTCATCGCAGACGTCAGGCTGGGGGTGCCTGCGCTGTTGGGCGCGATTCCGCTCATTGTCTCCACCTTGTTTTTTAATGACCGGACGAAGTCTACAAAGGCGGGGCGCGTCAGTACACTGAAGGTTGGCGTTAGCGCTATAACTTTCTCTCAAGGCTGGCGATGCCTGCACGTTCCAGCATCATGTGAGAGACGCATACCGGGTGGCGCCGTTGGCGACGATGGCGTCCATCAGCATACGGGCGCCATGGGATGTGGGGGCGCCACGGCGCGTCACCAGTTCGTACGGCTCGCTGAGCGATGAGAGTTGCAGCGGGAGCGTACAGGCCACGCCGTGCTCGGTATAGAAACGGGCCACGTCGATCGATACCAGTGCGACCAACGCAGGGTTCTTCTGCAACAGCGAAACGGTGGCGAAGGCCGATGTCGTTTCCAGTAAATGTGCCGGGAATCGCAAGCCGGCGTCGTGGAATTCCCGCTCCAGCAGTCGACGCATCGGCATGTTCGCCCGGTAGACCACCCAGCGGTAGTCGGCAAGTGTCTCCAGGGAGACGCTCGCCGCATTGGCCAGCGGGTGGGCCGAACTGGCGATCACCGCCAGCGTTTCGTCCTGCACGAACACGCTGTCGTAGAGGTACGGCGTCTGACTGACGCTCGTACGGCACACGGCGAGGTCGAGCCGGCCGGCGTCGATCTGGCTGAGCAACGTGGCGCTCGTGTCCTCCACGATTTCGATGGACATTTCCGGCTGCACCTCGCTCACGGACGTAATGGCATCGGTCAGCAACGGCACGGCCCCCATGATGACGCCGACCGAAACGCGTCCACCGTGGCCGCGCATGATGCCGACCATCTCTTCACGCAGATGCGCGAGATCTGACTGGATCAGACGCGCATAGCGAATCACGCAATGCCCGACGGCATTGGGCTCGAGCCCGCGGTTCGAGCGCTCGAACAACGCCGTGCCGAACGTCGTCTCGATCTCATGCAGCGCCTTGCTGGCCCCCGGCTGCGTCATGGCAAGTTGCTTCGCCGCCCCCAGCAACGACCCGTGCTCCTCGATGGCGATAAGCAGACGAAGCTGCTTGACGTGCAGCCGGGAGATGATCGAGTTAAGGGAAGGGGGCGTCATTGTCTTGATGAAAAGTTATATCGCTATCAAATGCTGTCAATATCGCCGCGACGTGATGGGCCATACACTGCGATATCGCTGCGTGAGCATAGCGCTCCTATAACTTTTCGTCATCCACTATGTCCCTCATCAACTACATCACCCAGATCCAGTTCGGCTACGACACGATTCGTCTGCTCGGCAGCGAGTGCGAGCGCATCGGCATGCGCCGCCCGCTGATCGTGACGGACGCCGGTATTCGCGCGGCCGGGCTGCTCGATACCGTTCTGGACGCATTGGGCACATTGGGCGCGGATCAGCCGATACCCGTCTTCGACCAGACGCCGCCGAACCCGAACGAATCGGTCGTACGCGAGGCCGTCGCCATGTACCACGCCAACACGTGCGACGGCGTCATTGCCCTTGGCGGCGGCTCGTCGATCGATCTGGCCAAGGGGGTGGCGGTGTGCGCCACGCATGAGGGGCCGCTTCAGAAATTCGCGGTCATCGAGGGCGGCGTCGCGCGTATTACCTCGGCAACCGCACCCGTCATTGCCATTCCGACGACTGCGGGCACCGGCAGTGAAGTCGGCCGTGGCGCCATCCTGATCCTCGACGACGGTCGCAAAGTCGGCGTGATCTCCCCGTACGTCGTGCCGCGCGTGGCGATCTGCGATCCGGCGTTGACGCTGGGCTTGCCCGCCGGGCTGACCGCCGCCACCGGCATGGACGCCATCGCACACTGCATGGAGACGTTCATGGCCCCCGCGTTCAATCCGCCCGCCGACGGTATTGCGCTCGACGGCCTGTGGCGCGCGTGGCGTCACATCGAGCGGGCGACGCGCGAGCCGTCCGATCGCGAGGCGCGCCTGAACATGATGAGTGCGTCGATGCAAGGGGCGCTGGCATTCCAGAAAGGGCTGGGATGCGTGCACAGCCTGAGCCATTCGCTGGGGGGCATCAATCCTCGTCTGCATCACGGCACGCTCAACGCTATCCTGTTGCCTGCCGTGATCGCGTTCAACCATGCAGCGCCGTCAATGCAGCAAGACGCGAAACTCAACCGTCTGGCGCAGGCAATGGGCCTAACATCGGGCGACGACGTCGGTCCGGCGGTTGCCGACATGACGGCGAAGCTCGGTCTTCCCTCGGGGCTTGCGGAACTGGGGGTGACTCGCGAGCTATTCCCGCGCATCATCGAGGGTGCGCTGAAAGATCACAGCCACAAGACCAACCCGCGAGAGGCCTCCCCCGAGGATTACCGCGAGATGCTGGAAGCGTCGATGTAAAACGCGGCGAGGCGCGCGGATGTCCGGTGCGCCTCACCCCATTGCCCAATTGTTCTCAGGAAATTCATATGGTTACGTCAGGATATGCAGACACCCGGCTTCTGATTAACGGCGAGTGGTGCGATGCCGCCAGCGGCAAGACGCTCGACGTCGTCAACCCGGCAACGGGCAATGTCATCGGTAAAGTCGCGCATGCGGGCATCGCCGATCTGGATCGTGCCCTCGATGCCGCACAACGCGGATTCGCCGTCTGGCGCAAGGTGCCGGCCGCCGAGCGTGCCGTCACGATGCGCAAGGCTGCCGCACTGGTGCGCGAGCGTGCCGATTCGATTGCCCGTCTGATGACGCAGGAACAAGGCAAGCCGTTCGCCGAAGCACGCATCGAAGTGCTCTCCGGCGCCGGCATCATCGAATGGTTTGCCGACGAAGGGATGCGTGTGTACGGCCGCGTCGTGCCGTCGCGTAATCTGAGCGCCCAGCAGACCGTGCTCAAGGAACCGATCGGCCCGGTCGCCGCGTTCACGCCGTGGAACTTCCCGGTCAATCAGGTCGTGCGCAAGCTGAGTGCCGCGCTGGCCTGCGGCTGTTCGTTCCTGGTCAAGGCGCCGGAAGAAACCCCGGCATCGCCGGCGGCGCTGCTGCAAGCGTTCGTCGACGCGGGCGTGCCGGCCGGTGTGGTCGGCCTTGTCTTCGGCGATCCGGCGGAAATCTCCAGCTACCTGATTCCGCATCCGATCATTCGCAAGGTCACCTTCACCGGCTCGACGCCGGTCGGCAAGCAGCTGGCCTCGTTGGCCGGCCTGCACATGAAGCGCGCCACGATGGAACTGGGCGGCCACGCACCGGTGATCGTCGCCGAAGACGCCGACCTCGCGCTGGCCGTCAAGGCTGCCGGTGGCGCCAAGTTCCGCAACGCCGGTCAGGTCTGCATCTCGCCGACGCGTTTTCTGGTGCACAACAGCGTGAAGGACGAATTCGCGAAGGCGCTCGTCAAACACGCCGAAAGCCTGAAGCTGGGCGACGGTTTGGCCGAAGGCACCACGCTCGGCCCGCTCGCCAACGCACGTCGCCTGACGGCCATGAGCCACGTGATCGAGAACGCCCGCAAGACCGGCGCGACGGTCGCGACAGGTGGCGAGCGTGTCGGCTCCTCCGGCAACTTCTTCGCGCCGACGGTGCTGACCGACGTGTCGCTCGACGCGGACGTGTTCAACAACGAGCCGTTCGGCCCGGTCGCTGCGATTCGCGGCTTCGACAAGCTGGAAGACGCGATTGCCGAAGCCAACCGTCTGCCGTACGGGCTGGCCGGCTATGCCTTCACGCAGTCGTTCCGCAACGTGCATCTGCTCTCGCAGCAGATGGAAGTCGGCATGTTGTGGATCAACCAACCGGCGGCCCCGTCGCCCGAAATGCCGTTCGGCGGCGTGAAGGATTCGGGCTACGGTTCGGAAGGTGGACCGGAAGCCATGGAAGCCTACCTGGTGACGAAGGCTGTTTCGGTCATGGCGAACTAACGTCTCACTTTTCTGGCATGGCTTGACGACGCGGCGTCCGCACATCGGACGCCGCGTTTTTTATTTTGCTGCGCCACCGCATAAGCAAATGCGTATGCAGACATCCGCAGATCGGATTGTCCTGCCAGTGAAACTCACCACAATCTTCCTGAGTGTCAGGATGCCGAAATCTCCTGGCGACGTATCCGTGTTGGCTGACTCGGGAAGACACGATGTTCGAGATCTATTTGTTGACGGCCGTCGGGGCTGTCGTCGCCGGATTTGCCGGCATACTGCCAACGCTGTGGTGCACGCTCAGGGGCTTCGAGAAGGACACTCAACGCGCCGTCATCCAGAATTTCAATCTCGCGATGCTGGTCGTGACGATGGGGGCCTATCTCGCGACGGGCGTCGTCACCCGGGCCGCGATCCCGTTGTTCGCCATCGTCGCGCCCGCGATGCTGATCCCGACGTTCCTCGGGGCCAAGCTCTATATCGGCCTGAGCGAAGCGCGCTTCCGTCAGATCGTCCTGTCCCTGCTCACGGCGTCGGGCATCGCGTTGCTCGCCTCGTCGGTGCCGAAGCTGTTGTGAGACTACGCCCACTCCTGGGTGTCGTTATCGGGCTCGGCCAACGTCAGGCCGGCCGTCGGTAACGGCAGGGCCGTCTTGTAGCGCACCTGCTTGAGCGCAAAGCTCGAACGAATGTTGGAGATGCCCGGAATCTTGGTGAGATGCTCGACGATGAAGCGCTCCAGCGTCTTCATGTCGGGCATGACCACGCGCAGCAGGTAATCGGCGTCGCCCGTCATCAGATAGCACTCCATCACCTCCGGACGCTCGGCGATCGCGTGCTCGAAGTTCATCAACGCTTCTTCGCCCTGTTTTTCCAGCCGGACCTGAATGAATACGTTGATATGCAACCCCAGCGGCTCGGGGTTGAGCAACGTGACGCGCTCCTTGAACAGCCCCAGTTTCTCCAGCGCACGTACGCGGTTGAAACAAGGCGTTGGGGACAGATGCACCGCGCGGGCCAATTCCGCGTTGGTGATCCTCGAATCCTTCTGCAATTCGGCGAGGATCGCGATGTCAGTCCGGTCCAGATGCTTGGGCAAAGTCGTCACAGTAGAAATATTCCTGAAATTGGCGAGAAATCGGAATAACTAGCCTATATCAGCGCGCGAATCGCCGCAATTCAGAGGCCTATTCTTCGTCCGCCCGCGTACCATGATCTTCAGTCAGCGATACCGATAAATGCTGTAGATCGAGGAGAAATGCCATGACGGACATGTCGGGCGAAAGCCGAATTTCGGGTCTTGTCGGATGGCAGCGGGTCGATCCGAACGACACCGATGCGCAGGAAACCATGGAGTGGCTGGACGCGCTCGACGGCGTCGTGCGTCACCTCGGCAAGCCGCGCGCACAGTATCTGCTCGACCGTTTGTCGGAACACGCGTTGTCGATGGGCGTGACGTCGAACCGACCGCAGATCACGCCTTACCGCAACTCGATCCCCGCTGCCGACGAGCCCCACTATCCGGGCAATCTCGAACTCGAAGAAAAACTCGCCGGTGCCTTGCGCTGGAATGCGCTGGCGATGGTCGTGCGCGCCAACCGAGCGTACGGCGAACTCGGCGGACACATCGCCAGCTACGCCTCGGCCGCAGATCTGTTCGAAGTCGGTTTCAATCACTTTTTCCGGGCGAGTCAGCCGGACGGCGCACCCGGGTCAGGCGACCTCGTGTATTTCCAGCCGCACTCGTCCCCGGGGGTTTATGCGCGCGCCTATCTGGAAGGGTTCCTGAGCGAGACGCATCTCGAACATTACCGTCGCGAAATCGATGGCCCGGGCCTGTGCTCGTATCCGCACCCATGGCTGATGCCGGAATTCTGGCAATTCCCGACGGGCTCGATGGGCATCGGTCCGATCAACGCCATCTATCAGGCGCGCTTCATGCGCTATCTGGCGGCACGCAAGCTCGCCAACACCGAGGGCCGCAAGGTCTGGGGGTTCTTCGGTGATGGCGAGATGGACGAGCCGGAATCGATGGGCGCGCTCTCGCTCGCCGCCCGGGAGCATCTCGACAATCTGGTGTTCGTCATCAACTGCAACCTGCAACGGCTGGACGGTCCGGTCCGAAGCAACGGTCGCATCATCGACGAACTCGAAGCGCACTTCGTCGGCGCAGGATGGAACGTCATCAAAGTGGTGTGGGGGTCCGACTGGGATCCGCTGTTTGCACGCGACACGCACGGCGCCTTGCTGCGCGCCTTCGCCAACACGGTCGACGGACAGTTCCAGACGTTCTCCGCGAACGACGGCGCCTACAATCGCGAGCGATTCTTCGGCCAGAATCCTGAGCTTGCCGCACTCGCGGCGCAACTCTCGGACGCCGATATCGACCGCCTGCGCCGAGGCGGACACGACGTTCGCAAGCTTTACGCGGCCTACGCACAGGCCGCTGCGCATCGCGGGCAACCGACGGTGATTCTCGCCAAGACGATGAAGGGCTTCGGTATGGGCACTGCCGGGCAGGGACGCATGACGACCCACCAGCAGAAGAAGCTCGACGCAGACGATCTCAAGGCGTTTCGCGACCGCTTCCGCGTGCCGCTGTCGGATGACGATGTCGAAGCGCTGCGGTTCTATAAACCCGCTGTCGATAGCCCCGAGATGCGATATCTGCTTGAGAAGCGCGCTGCGTTGGGCGGATTCCTGCCACGTCGGCGTCGAATGGCCGACACCTCGCTGCCAGTGCCGGACATCCGCAAGTGGGCGGGTTTCGCGCTCGACGATACCCGGCGAGAAATGTCGACGACGATGGCGCTGGTGCGGATGATGACGGCGCTGCTCAAGGACAACGCCTTCGGCCCGCGCGTCGTGCCCATCGTCGCGGACGAAGCCCGGACCTTCGGCATGGCCAACATGTTCCGTCAGGTCGGCATCTACTCGCCGGCGGGCCAGTTGTACGAGCCGGAAGACATGGGCTCGATGCTGTACTACCGCGAGGACATCGACGGACAGATTCTGGAGGAGGGGATCTCGGAGGCGGGCGCGGTATCGTCGTGGATTGCCGCTGCCACCTCGTACAGCGTGCACAACCTTCCGATGCTGCCGTTCTACATCTATTACTCGATGTTCGGTTTCCAGCGCATCGGCGATCTGATCTGGGCTGCCGCCGATCAGCGTGCACGCGGCTTCCTGATCGGTGCGACGTCAGGAAAGACGACGCTGGGCGGGGAAGGGCTTCAGCATCAGGACGGCACGAGCCATCTCAACGCGTCCACCATTCCGAATTGCCGTGCGTACGACCCCGCGTTCGCTCACGAGATGGCCGTCATCGTCGACGAAGGCATGCGCGAGATGATGCAGCAGCAGCGTGATGTTTTCTATTACATCACCGCGATGAACGAGAACTACACACAACCCGGCATCCCCGGCGGCGATCTGGAGGGGATCCGGGAAGGCATCGTCAAAGGCATCTATCGGATGGATGCAGACGAGGCCTCAAAGGCGGGCGGTGGACACCGCGCTCAGGTGCAACTGCTCGGCTCAGGCGCCATTCTTCCCGAAGTGATCGCAGCGCAAAAGATGTTGCAGGAGGACTGGTCGATCCGGGCCGGGGTCTGGAGCGTGACGAGTTTCACGGAGTTGCATCGTGACGGCATTGCCGCCGAGCGGCTCGAACGGCATGGCGATGCCACACGCAAGCCCTACGTGCAACGCATGCTGGAACAAAGCGACGGCCCCGTCGTGGCGGCCACCGATTACGTGCGCGCGCTGCCGGAGTCGATTCGCGCGTTCGTGCCGCGTCGCTACGTCACCCTCGGCACCGACGGCTTCGGGCGCAGCGACACGCGCCAGGCGCTGCGGGCGTTCTTCGAAGTGGACCGCGTCTCCATCGTGCTCGCCGCCCTCAAGGCACTTGAGGATGACGGTGCCATCGGTGCCGATATCGTTGCGCAGGCGCGCGAGCGCTACGGGAAGCAGGGCATTCGCCGGGCGGCGTCCTGGCAGTGCTGATTACGTCGACGTATCGACCATCAACTGCACGCGGTCCGCAGCGAAATGCGTAATGCCGTACTTGATCGGCACGCCGTCCAGGTCGACGTCGACGTTCTCGACCCACAACACCGGCTGCTGACGATTGACGCCAAGTCGCCAGGCGATCTCGGCATCGGGCAGCACACTGCCGATACGACTCCACTTGCGCAAATAATCCGGCACGCCCATCAACGCAAGGGCATGCGTGATGCTGCTGTCCTCTTCGAGCAGGCTCGGCAGGTCGGGGAAGCGGGCTGCCGGATACCAGTTGCAGGCGTAAGTGAGCGGTATGCCATCGGCGGCATGCAGCGACTCGATCCGCCATACCGGCGCGCGGGCGCGCAACGCCAGTTCTTTCGCGACGGTCGCATCGGCCTGAAGCCGCGCGGCCGATAGCATCTCCCCTTCGGCCGCATGATGCTGCTGGCGCAGGTTTTCGGTGAAGCGAGTGCGTCGCCCGATCAGGTAATCGATCGCGCCGCGCTGCACGAAGGTGCCTCGACCTTGTTCGATGCTCACGAGCCCGTTCGCGGCCAGTCCCATCACGGCGCGGCGCACCGTATGGCGGTTTACATCGAAACGCTTGGCCAGTTCGCCCTCGCTGGGCAGACGGCCGTCGTCACCGAACCCGTTCGCCGCAATTTCTTTGGCCAGAATCTGCTCGATCTGGCGCCAGACGGCCACACCCGCACCGCGCTCCACGCGCTCCGGGCTGCCACCGTTGCCCGCATTACTCATCGACACTGCGCTCCCGCTCGCTGTCATAGCGACGTCATCCCCCGTACTTCAAATGTTCATTGTTCCGGGCGCATTGTAGTGCGCAAGCCGTGATGGATGTGTGACTTTGCCGTGTCGACACACAAAATTGTCATGTTTCCCCTGTGTAATTTTCCGTAACCGATTCGTCTAGACGTTCAGATAAATGCATCACGGTTCTGTCATATCCGATTTCTAGAATCCGCAGCAATGTTTTCGCAGGCCCGTAGTACAACCCAGAGGGAATTCATGAAAGCCATCAAACGCTTCGCCGCTGTCGCCTTCTTCGCTGCCGTCGCCAGCGGCGCAGCCCACGCCGCAGGCGAGTGCCCGAACAACGGTGTCGTGCGCTTCGGCGTCGAGCCGTACGAATCGTCGGCGCGCATGCTGCCGGTCTATACGGATATCGCCAAGCTGATCGGCGACAAGCTCGGCTGCAAGGTCGAGCTGTACATCGCCACGAGCTACAACGCCGAGATCGAAGCGATGCGCAACAACAAGCTCGAATTCGCGCAGTTCGGCCCGCTCGGCTACGTGCTTGCCCATCAGGTCGCCCACGCCGAAGCCGTTGCCACGTTCGCCAACGAAAACGGCTCGCCGCAGAACTACTACGCGTCGATCGTGACGTGGCCGGGATCGAGCGTCAAAACGCTCGCCGACACCGCTGGCAAGTCGTTCGCGTACGCCGATCCGGCATCGACCTCCGGCCACCTGTTCCCGGCCTACGGCCTGCGCAAGAACGGCATCGATCCGGACAAGGGCGTCAAGGCGATCTACGCGGGCAGCCACACGGCCTCTTTTGAAGCGCTGCGTAACCACAAGGTGGAAGCCGGCGAGCTGAACAGCGAAGAAATTTCGAGCGCGCGTCTGCATGGCGAGTATGACGACAAGGCTTACGTGACGCTGTGGAAGTCGGACCCGATTCCGGTCGACCCGATGGCGGTGCGCGGCGATCTGCCGGCCGAATTCAAGACGCGTCTGGCGAAGATTCTCTCGAATCTCGACCTGAAGGAACTGCCGCAAGCCGATCAGAAGTTCATGGCCGCCAACGCCACGCCGGCACTCAAGACCGTGCCGCAGACCGACGCTGCCTACAACCAGATTCGCGACCTCGTCTCCACCCTTCATATCGATCTGTCCAAACTGTGAACACCTTGTCCAACGTGACGGACGGTTTGGCATTGACCCCGGCTGACGCATTCGCGGCCGCCGGGGCCACCACGGCAGGGGCCTTCCGTCGTACGAAGCTTGCCCCTGGCGTGAAGCTCGCCGTCCAGGATCTGACGATGTGCTACGCGAACGGTCATACCGCGTTGCGCAATTTCAATCTGTCGGTCGAAGCCGGCGAGATGGTCGTGGTGCTCGGCAGCAACGGCTCCGGCAAGTCGACCTTCATGAAGTGCGTGGTCGGCATCAATCGCCCGACCACCGGCAGCGTCAATCTGGCCGGGCGCGATCTCGTCAAGCTCTCGGGCGAGCCGTTGCGCGAAGCCCGTCTGCCGCTTGCCCTCATTTCGCAGAATGCCAATCTGGTCAAACGACGCAGCGTGATCGCCAACGTGTGCTGTGGCGCACTCGGGCGTCATCGCACGCTGGCGACGGCCTTCGGGCGTGTGCCGCGCGAAGCCGTGGAACCGGCACGTGCCTATCTCGACGAAGTGGGCCTGCTGCATCTTCAGCACCAACGTGCAGGCACGCTCTCGGGCGGTCAGGCGCAACGCGTTGCCGTGGCGCGCGCGCTTGCGCAGGAACCGCACGTGCTGCTGGCCGACGAACCGGTCGCAAGTCTCGATCCGGAAGCCGCTGACGAAGTCATGCGCCTGCTGCGGCGTCTGGCGACCGAAGACGGGCTGGCCGTCATCGTCGTGCTGCATCAGCCGGATCTCGCCATGCGCTATGCCGATCGCATGGTCGGTCTGCGTCGCGGCGTGATGGAATTCGATCAGCCCGCGAGCGAAGTCTCCGCGCGCCAGATCGCCAATCTTTATGTCACCGAGGCGTCATGAGCACTGTGCTTGAAATGCGGGGCGGTCGTGGCCCCGGGGATATGCCGTCGGGAATGCGGCAGGTGCTGACCGTCGTCGGCTTGCTGATTGCCGTGGCGGTGTTCGTGCAGGCCTGGATCGTGGTGCAGGCCCGCCCGCAGGATCTGATTACCGGCGCGCACGGCATGGCCGATATCATCTCGCGCGCCATGCCGCCGGACTTTGCGCAGTTCATTCCGAACCTGCGTCCGGTGCTCGAAACCATCGATCTGGCGATTTTCGGCACGATCTTCGGCATCGTGCTGGCGTTCCCGCTGGCGATTCTGGCGGCGAAGAACGTGACGCCGGCACTGCCGCTGTACTACGGCGCCCGTGCCGTCATCGGTGTGACGCGCGCCGTGCCGGATCTCGTGTGGGCGCTGCTGTTCGTCACCGCCGTCGGTCTGGGACCGTTTCCCGGCGCGCTGGCGCTGGCCGTGCACTCCATCGGGATGCTCGGACGCCTGTTCGCCGAAGTGATCGAAGACATGGACATGGGTCCGGTCGAAGCGCTGACGCTTACCGGCGCGGGACGTCTGGCCGTGCTCACGCACGCCGTCATTCCGGGGGTGCTGCCGTCGCTGCTCGGTATCGGTCTGTTTCGCTTCGACGAGAACCTGCGTTCATCGCTGGTGCTCGGGTTCGTCGGCGCTGGCGGCATCGGCTTCCAGTTGCTCACGGCCATGAATCTCTTCGATTATCAGACGGTGTCGTACCTGCTGATCGTCACGTTTGTTCTGGTGGCTTGTGCGGAACGCGCTTCGGCGTACCTGCGCAGTCTGGTGCACTGAGGGTAGGGCAGTATGCAGCGTATCAATTGTGGGGAAGGGGTCGATCCGTGGACGCGCGCTCGCGTGCTGAGCGAGACGCCCGAGATCGATCCGACGTCGCTCGTACGCGATAGCGACTTCGGGCGCTTCACGTATCTGGGGCCGAATTCATCGGTACGGGCGTCGTCCATCGGTGACTATGGTTACGCGATGGGGACGAACCAGATTGCGCACGCGCAGATCGGCAAGTTCGTCAACATTGCGACGGGGGTTCGCATCAACCCGTCGAATCACCCGATGTGGCGCGCCACGTTGCATCACTTCACGTATCGCTCCCGGTCCTACGGCATGTCGCTCGACGACGATGCGGAGATTTTCGACTGGCGCGCGCAGGATGCCATCACCATAGGCCCCGATGTATGGATCGGGCACAACGCGATCGTCATGCCGGGTGTGAACATCGGCACGGGCGCGGCCATTGGCTCAGGTGCGGTCGTCACGAAGGATGTGCCGCCTTATGCGATCGTGGTCGGTGTGCCGGGCCGCGTTCTGCGATTCCGCATGGGGGAGCGCACTGCCGAGCGCATGCAGGCCATTGCGTGGTGGGACTGGAATCCGGCGCAACTGGATGCCGCGCTGACCGATTTTCGCGCACTGAGCGCAGAAGCGTTTGTGGAGAAGTACGAACAGTCCTGAAAGTGCGGTCCGGTTTGACTGATAGAATCCCGTCGATAACAACGCAAGTGCATTCCCGCAGTGCAGCATTTCGCTCTCTGACCGACACGGGTGATGATCTTGAAATATCAGACGCACGGGGTAAGGCCGGACTCCAATGAACCGCTTTCGCTGCGTGCCACTTCCGCGCACGCAGCGAAAGGGCGTGGGATCGCATTCGTCGACAATCGTCCTGTCGCTGCAACCCATCTCGCGATTCAGAAAATGGCGGATCGCCATACCGCTCCGCACGCTGACGTGCCAGATGCGGCAGCGCATCGGACGTCTTCCTCCCACACGGCGCAATCCGGATTACCCGCTAACCTGCTGTCCGGCATCGAGACGCTGTCGGGCCACTCGCTCGACGACGTGCGAGTGCATTACAACTCTCCGCAGCCAGCCCAATTGCAGGCGCACGCGTATGCGCAAGGCAACGATATCCATCTCGGCCCCGGACAGGAACAGCATCTCGCGCATGAGGCGTGGCATGTGGTGCAGCAGCGGCAGGGGCGGGTGCAGCCGACCGCCCGCATGAATGCGGGTGCTGCCATCAATGACGATCCGGCACTGGAGGCCGAGGCCGATGCGATGGGCGAACGGGCGGCGGCGATGGGCGGCGAACGGATCGACGAGGGGAGTCCGATCGTCACGTCGACACCGAGCGCAAACATTGGCGATACGCTTCAGGCGAAGGGATTCAAGTCGGTCAACGGCAAGACGAGTGGCTTCGATGCCGACGAAGCGCAACTCAACGGCGCCGGGAACGCGGTATGGGATGCTGTCTTCACGGACGGAAGAATCGATGCACAGGGCGGCGTTATCGGCAAAATGCAGCATGAGGCCGATAAGAAGATCGACGCGAGCGCCACGACGAAGTATGAAGCCACCCTCGACGAGGGCGCGTTTGGGGAGGTCGAACTCAAGGGGGACTTGGGCCATGCGCCAACGGTCCCCCGTTGGGCAAAAGCCGCCGCGCCCAAAGGCAATCGACAGCAAGTCTTACCGGTGGTACTCGCCAAATCGAAGCAGGCGGAGATCGAGGCTGCCATCATTCATTTACTGAGCCAGGGGGCATCGGATCCGGCGTTCCAGGTTGCGGAGGCGGAAGACGTCAAGGACTATGAGGCCATCCAGATGGCCATCATGATCTCGGATACCAAAACACTGCCGGACTGGTTTGCTTCCAACTTGACTTACGCGAAGGTCATTGCCGGTCATCTGTACGGATATCTCGTGAAAATGTTGAGTGAACGGGGCGGCCAGATGACGGATACGTTATTTCTTTCCGTGTGCGCAGAGGACGACGCCAACACGTCGTACCGGCTGTATGACGCCGTTCTGACCGCCGCCGGGATCCCGGTCGCAGCGGCCGAAAAGCACCAGGCGTCGGATGTTGCGCTCGACATCAACGAGATCGTGATGCATGAGTTCGGTCACATCAAAGCCGGCCTGGATGTGCCGTCATCCGACATCGATAGTGCCAAGTCCAGCTTCAGTCCGACGCTGGAGAGCGCGGTGGCGCTGGCCAGAGGACTCAAAATCAAAGTCGCAGCGGGACTGGATAGAAACTACCTGACGGCGTGTCGGTTCGCCTGGCTCAGGATCGTGACCGAATGGCATGGAATCAAAGATCACCCCTCGTACATCCTGACGCGGGAACGCACGACCGCGGGCATCAAGACGATGCAGAATATTCTGATGTCGCTGGAGGAGTACAAGAACATTCAGGCGATCGATAACGGACTGGCGCCGAGCCGCGTGTCGGGGCCTCGACTGAGACATGGCGTGGAGGTCGTGACACTTTTCGATCTTGGTTCGGCAAGTGCTGATGCTGATTTCAAAGAGATCGAAGGCGGCGCGGCGAACTCGCCCGAGGTGTCAGAAAAATCGACACCGGAACTGGGTGAAGCCGTATGGCGGGTGAAAATGCAGCATCTGCTCGACGTTTTCATCGCCAAGTACAAAGACTAGTCATTGGCACCGCTCCCCACCGCTCCCCACCCCTGTTACGCCCCGTTTGGCGCGCATCTTGAGACGCATTTACGCCACATTCGTCAGTCAGGCCAACTAACAGCCCCGGCAACCCCGGCTTCAGCACGGGTCACGGCAAGGTGAATCGCGATGCACGATCATGCTTCGAAAAAGACACCACAGCGCGCGGGGCAGGGCACGTCTTCGGTGCCTTCTCGCGCCCCGGCGCGCATTGAGGACCACCGGCCCGCCGCAGCGTCGCATACGCAACTCCGGAATCTGGCACACAACGGCGATCGGGCCACGCAATTTCAACGCCTCCAGCGTGTCGTGACATCGCCAGCGCAGCGCGCAACGGCCCAGGCCCCTTCGTCCTCCAACGCCGGAGATGTCGTCCAGCGCGTAGTGTTCATTGGGACTTCCACACGGGCGCTGCCTGCGCGAACGCCAATGATTGCCGAAGTTGAGGCGATCGCACGCGCGTACGGTCCGCAGCGTGCAGCGCGCATCGTCGCCACTTTTCGGGCATGGCTACGAGACGGCCCCTCACGACGGTATGCCAACGCGCGCGCTGTCGTGGACGCCATATTGCCAACGCTTGAGCCGGAGGCCGATGCGCATTCCGGTTCGAGCTCCGGTCCGCGCTCTGGTGAATCGTCCGAAGGGCGCTCCGCCGCCGGTTCTGAGACACGATCTGAAGCGCCGTCCGGTTCGCGGACCGAACCGCCCCCTGGCGTCGGCACGTCACTTTCGTCGGAGCCGACACTGGAATCGCGGTCCGAAGCCAGAACCGAACTGCCCGGCGATGGGATTCGTGACGCCGATCGCCCGATATCGACGTCGCAGACGCCGCAGACGTCACAGGGCGCCGTGCCGGATGTCGGACAGAGCGGGCAGAGTGATACGGGCGGCACCGGATCAGATATCCACGATCGCGTCGAACGACCGCGTGACGTGCAGCCGCCAAGTGCCGTACAACCGGTATCCGAAGGCGAACGCCTGTCGGCCGGGAGCACCGCCGTTACGGCCTCGGAACGGGCCCGCCCCGACTTGCGCACCCAGATACGCCCTGAATCGCTCACGCGTGTCGGTTTCGAAATCGAGTTAGGACGGACGTACCACTTCCCTGAATCGGCCAGACCGACGCTCGGGCAGGTGCTCAATCGAACACTGGCAGAGTTCGTCGGCACGGTACCACCGGCAATCCGGGGCGGTGAGCCGCGCAGGGCGGTGATACTCGAAGTGCTTCTCGACGATATTCGAACGCCCGACGCCGGGGGATGCACGGCTCAGGTCGAGTTCCGCACGCCGCCATTGCGGTTCTCCTGGCTAAGCACCAGTCTGTCCGCGCAGATTCGTCGGGCCATCAGCCGTTTTCCAACCTCGATGCTCACCGCAGCCTCGCCGGTTGCGGTGGGGCAGTGGCGTCCAACCGCATTGCTGCGCGAGCATGCCGCGCAGTTGACCGAAGGCGCACCGGATCAGAGAAATTTCTCGATCTCCTCCACTTCCAATTTGGCACAGCACGCGACGATCTCCATCGAACTCGCTGCGTTCGGCACCCTCAATCACGATCAGCAGAACCTACTGTTCCGCCACGGGCGAGGGGCAACCGACCGACAACAGTTACTGGATCAACTGGCGGCCCTCACCAATGGGTCGGGCAGCCCGCTCGATGCCACCACCGTCGGCCGCAATCGGGCCGGCTCTACGGTCAAATCGCCCATTGAATCGATTCTGGCCGCCGACCCGACGTTGCGCGCGCCGCCTGGCGCGTCGGCCGAGGGTAGCGTGACGGTGGGAGATAGCGAAGCCCATCCGTATGCGCCGCTGGCCGAAGCCGTCCAGCAAATTCGAAACGATGGACAGTTTCCAAGCGTTCAGGGGGCGGGCGATCGGGGTTATCGGGCCGTGGCGGAGAAGCTACAACCGCCGCTGCGCGACACCGTATCAGGTCAGCTTCGCGTACTGGTGGAACATCGAACCGGCACTTTGGTGAGTGCGGTGAACGAGGCGCTTCGAGGAAGATCCGAACCCCTGCGTCCGATCATGGAGGCCGCACGCGACATGGACCGAAACCGCGTGCAGCGACCCAGGGCGCCGTCGACAGAGTCGTCGACGACATCGCCGACGACGTCGTCCGTGACGACACCAGTTACCGGGGCTGTGGGCACAAGCGGGACCCGTGCGACCGTGAGCGCGTCGCGCAGTGAGCCCGCGGGCGGGGGAGGTGCCAGACCGGTCATTGCCCCTCCGCCGCTCGCGACAATGACCGTCCCGCAAATGGTTCAGCACTACGGGCCGGGCATTCTGTGGGCGAGAGGGCAGGGAACGTTCAGTCACGAGTTCCTGCAATTCAGAGATCACCGTGCAGCGGCATTGCTCAGGCTGACGCAAAACGGGCTGGCGCCAGCGGAAGCTGCTGTCATCAGCGCAGACCTGAACACCCAGTTCGTACAGGCCGGGGTCCCGGCGCAGGGAGATCATCCCGACGCACAACTGCAAGAGCATATCTTCGACGGCGTCGACGTCGCTTGGGGACGTCAGCTTTGGGCGCTGCTGCGGTACTTCAACGGAGCGTAAGCCCCCGACTACCTGGAAGCACCGCAGCACATCCAGAATTACGCCGCCAACGGATGAAGATCCAGCCGGCATCCCGCCTTCACAATCTGGCTCGGCGTATCGTGTCCGATCAATGCCGGCAAGCGATTCGACGCATCGATCAGACGGGCCAGATCGACACCCGTGTCGTAGCCCATCAGCGCAAGCGCGTGCACGACTTCCTCGGTGCAGACGTTGCCGGTCGCGCCGGGCGCATAAGGGCAGCCGCCGATGCCGCCCAGCGACGCGTCGAAGTTGTCTGCACCGGCGTCGATGGCCGCCAGCACGTTCGCCAGCCCCATGCCTCGCGTGTTGTGAAAGTGCAGCGTCAGGCCGATGTCCGGCCACCGCTCACGGAAACCACGCACCAGCGCCGCGACCTGGCTCGGATACGCCATGCCGGTCGTGTCGCAAAGCGTGATGCCATCCGCGCCCATTCGCGCAGCGAAACGCTCGCACAGATCGAATACCTCACGCGCCGGCACATCGCCCTCGATGGGGCAGCCGAAGGTGCACGAAAGCGACACGTTGACCGACTTCCCCGCCTGACGCGCCGCGCTCGCCACATCGCAAAGCGCATCGAACGATTGCTCGCGTCCCATACGGAGATTGGCGCGGTTGTGACTCTCGCTGGCGGACATCACCAGATTCAGTTCGTCGACGCCGCACGCGATGGCACGCTCGGCCCCGCGCAGATTGGGCACCAACGCGCTGTAGACGATGCCCGGCACGCGCTCGATGCCTTGCATCACGGCCTCGGCGTCGCGCAACGACGGGATCATCTTCGGCGACACGAACGCGGTCACTTCGATCTTCGCGACGCCGGAATGCGACAAGGCATTCACCATGGCGATCTTCTCTTGCGTGGGGATGAACACCGTCTCCGCCTGAAAGCCGTCGCGCGTTCCCACTTCGTTCATGCGGATGCGGCGTCCGCCGCCATGCCATACGTTCGTCATGCAATCACTCCTTTGTCGCGCAAGGCGTGGACGTCCTGCGCCGAAAGGCCCAGTTGCCGCAATACGCCGTCAGTGTCTTCGCCAAGACGCGGCGCCGAGGTGCGCACCGTCCCCGGTGTCCCCATCAACTTGGGCACGACGCCGGGCACCTCGACCTCGTAGCCATCACGCGTGGTTTGCGAAAGAATCATGTCCCGGGCGCGGAAGTGCGGGTCCTCGACAATGTCCTTCACCGTATAGACCTTGCCTGCGGGCACGCGGGCATCGCCCAGCAGGGCCAGCACCTCGGTCAGCGATTTCGACGCGGTCCACGCGCCGATGGCGTCGTCCAGTTCGAGAACGCGTGCGGTGCGTCCGGTGTTGTTGGCCAGCGTCGGGTCGGCCGCAAGATCGTCGCGACCGATGACCGACATGAGGCGCTTGAAAATACTGTCGCCGTTGCCGGCGATCAGCACGTAGCCATCGCTGCATCGGTAGGCGTTGGACGGGGAAATGCCCGGCAGGGCGCTGCCCGCAGCCTCTCGCACGGCGCCGAAAGCGCTGTATTCCGGGATCAGGCTCTCCATGACGTTCAATACCGCCTCGTTCAGGGCGACGTCGATCACCTGTCCCTTGCCGCCATTCACCTTGCGGTGATAAAGCGCGGTGAGAATGCCGATGGTGCCGTGCAGGGCTGCCAGCGTGTCGCCGATCGAGATGCCGCAGCGCACCGGCACGCGGCCCGGTTCTCCCGTCAGATGACGCAGGCCGCCCATGGCTTCCCCGATCGCGCCGAAGCCCGGCAGATCGCGATACGGTCCCGTCTGACCATAGCCCGAGATGCGCAACATCACCAGCCCCGGGTTGAGTTCCGACAGGACGTCCCAGCCCATGCCCCAGCTTTCCAGCGTGCCGGGACGAAAGTTCTCGATCAGCACGTCGGCGCTCGCGATCAGTTGACGTGCGATGTCTTGCCCCTCGAGGCTGCGCAGATCGAGCGCGACCGAACGCTTGTTGCGCGACTGCACCTGCCACCAGACGGACGTGCCGTCCTTGAGCATGCGCCAGTTACGCAGCGGATCGCCCACGCCCGGCGGCTCGATCTTGATGACGTCGGCCCCGAATTCACCGAGGGTCTTGCCCGCGAACGGCCCGGCGATGAGCTGGCCCATTTCGATCACGCGGATGCCGCGCAACGCGATGTCGGGCGTTTCCTTTGCGTTGGTGTTCATGCTTGTGTTCCTGCTTGATCTCTTGAAAATCCATGCGGGGCGTCCCCGCATGTGGTCGGCCTGATCGACCTAATCCGCCGGCCTAATCGCGCGCCTTGAGCTTTGCGGGCATCGCGAAACTCAGAATCGCCGCGCAAATCAGCCCGAGGCACCCGATCAGGTACAGCGCGGGGGTCGTGCTGCCGGTCGTATCCTTGATCCACCCGACAGCGACCGGGCTCACGATGCCGCCCAGTTGCCCGAGCGTGTTGATCAGCGCGATCCCGGCGGCGGCACCCGCGCCTGTCACGAGCTTGGGCGGCAGCGCCCAGAACGCCGGAATGGCCGCAACGACACCCGCGCCGATCAGCGCCAGCGCCGCGACGAGAATGTGCGTCTGCTTGTCGAAAATACCGGCGCTGAAGAAGCCGAGCGAGGCTAGCAGCATGAGACCGACGACGAACCAGCGACGCTCGCCGGAACGGTCCGACACCTGACCGACCACGACCATGGCAATCGCGCCGCACAAGTAAGGTACGGCGGTCAGAAAGCCGATGGTCGTGGCATTGCTGATGCCCGAGGCGCGAATGATGTGCGGCGCCCAGAAGTTGAGCCCGTACGAGCAGACCTGAATCAGGAAATAGATCAGGCCGAGCATGAGAAAGCCGGGCGTCTTGATGGCATCGAGCAACGAGTGCCCGCCGATATCGCGGTTCTGGCGCGTGATGTTGGCCAGCAGAACGGTCCGCTCCTCGGGTTTGAGCCAGCGGGCGTCCTCGATCCGGTCGCTGAGCGACTTGAAGACGACGAAGCCCAGCAGCACGCACGGCACGCCGCCCACGAGGAAGAGCCAGTGCCAGCCGGGCATTCCAAGTACGCCGTCCAGATGCGAGAGCACCAGCCCGGAGGCCGGTGCGCCCAGCAGACCGGCAAACGCGGACGCCAGAAAGAGCAGGGACGTCATGCGGCCGCGGTAGGCGGCGGGGAACCAGAGCGTCAGGTAATACAGCACCCCCGGGGCAAAACCCGCTTCCATCGCACCGATCAGAAAGCGCAGGAAATAGAACTGCCATTCCGTCTGCACGCACGCCATCAACGCCGTCGCAATCCCCCACGACACCATGATGCGGGCGATCCAGCGTCTGGCGCCGACCTTGTAGAGCATGAGGTTGCTCGGCACCTCGAAGAGCACGTAGCCGACCACGAACAGCCCGGCGCCGAGGCCGTAAGCCGTGTCGCTCAGGCCGAGACTGGCCTGTAGCGAGAACTTCGCGAAACTGATGTTGATGCGGTCGAAGAAGGCGAACAGGTAGCACACCATGATCAGTGGCATGATGCGCCACGCGATCTTTCGCACGATGTGCGATATCTCGGTGTCGACCGACGGATGTGACGATGGAACGGGGATCGACTCGGTATGAGCCATGACTGTCTCCTGATATTGAGGATGGCAGCGGGTGGCCCGGCCCCGATGGCCGGCAAACCCGTGCGGCATCGCTGTAGCGGCGCTCTGTGTGACGCATACGGGTATTCTGGTTGCAGGCCGGTGGTCGCAGAAGCGCAAAGACGAGAACCGAGCTTTCGCGAATCGCGAAAGCAGCGGCCGAAGGAGGGGCGCGTGGTTCGGACGCCGTTCAGGCGTCCTGCGTCGTGCGAAGGTGCTCGATGAGCGTGCGGACGTGCCGCGGTACGGCGTTCACGTCACGCAGGCCGATCAGCAAACGACGCTGCGCCCAGTCGTCGGCAAGTGCGATCTGACGCAGATTCAGCGAGCGCGCCAGTGCACGTACGGCGTCGGAGGGCAGCACAGCGATCCCCATGTCTGCCGCCACCATCTGGCACATGGCGTCGAAGCTGCGCACGCGGATGCGGAGCTTCAGGCGGCGCCCGAGCGCCTCGGTTTCCGTCTGAAGCCGATCGGCCAGCGATGTCCCTTCCGAAAGACTGACGAAGTCGTAGTCCAGGACTTCGGCGAGGTGGACGCTGCGCCGCCCGGCCAACGGATGCCCCTCGGGCACGACGAGGCTCAGATGGTCCTTGCAGTAGTCGAGACACTGCAAACCCAGCGCGGGCGTGCGGTCGGCGAAGATACCGACGTCGGCGCGGCCATCGAGTACGGCCAGTACGATCTCGTTGCTGTTCTTCTCTTCGAGTTCGATACGGATGCCGGGATTGGCTTTGGTGAACGCGGCAAGCTGATGCGGCAGGAACTGTGTCACGGCCGAGGTGTTGGCCCACAGACGCACGACGCCGACGATGCCTGCCGTGAAATCCGACATCTCGGCGGCGAGCACGTCGACGTCGGTCAGAATGCGCTGCGCGTGGCGGTAAAGCGCCTGACCGGCCACCGTCAGCGTGACGCCTCGGGAATGCCGTTCGAGCAACGGCGTGCCGACAGCGAGCTCCAGATCCGACATCCGCTTGCTGGCGGCGCCGACCGCGAGATGCGCCAGGGCGGCGCCTTTGCTGATGCTCCCGGTGCGCGCGATCAGACTGAACAGGGACAGCGACGCGAAGTCGATACGATGCGGATTCATCCTGAATGAGCGACGTTGCGGGTGGTTGTGGCGCCGGAAGTCGCGGAACGGTTCGCCATGGCGGACACGTTTCGCCCGAGGCGCAGGCGAGGCATAGTGTATCGCCTCGCCGTCAGTCCAGCGCCGGCTCCGCCGCGACTTTGCGATCGCGCAACTGACGGAAGAATCTCGCGTTGTGATGGTCGGCGACGCGGAACACGTCTTCCGAGGCCCGGGAGAGCGCGGCGAACAGCAATTCGAGCTCGTCATGCTCCCGGGCCGTCGAACCGCAGCGCGTGATCAGCGCGCGGCGAATTTCGTCCATCGCCGCCTGCCGGAACCGGTCGAAGGCCGCGTCGGGCCTGCCGTCGAGATGGTTGATGTGAGCGAGCAGCATACCCAGCACCTGTGCGTGCATGAGCGCCGTCGCCCGCTGTTCAATGGCCAGCACGTCGGTTTCCGTCATGATGCCCTCCATCAGACGTGAAGTGATGCGAACGAACTCGCTTCCAGCATAGCACCGCCGCGCAAGGACGGTGACTTCAAACGCCACGCTCAGCGCCCGTCATCAATCATGGCGCATGGCGCTTTCCTCCCGACGCCAAATTCGTCAATATGTCGGGCATCGCGCTTGCCGTCTGCGCGATGTTCGACAAACTACAAAATTGGAGCGAACTATGACGACGTCGAAGACCCCTCGGGCAGTCCTGATGCATACGATGGCACTCGCCGCGCTCACCCTGAGCGCCGGCGGTTATACCCTGACGGCCACGGCCGCCGATACCAACGCGCCCAAACCCCGCATTCTCGTCCTCGCCACCGGCGGCACCATCGCCAGCACAGGCGACGCACGCTCGGCCATCGGCTACAACGCCGGCGGCGTGACCGGCGAGCAACTGACCGCCAGCGTGCCCGGGCTGGACAAGCTGGCGAGCATCAAGGCGGAGCAGATCTCGAACATCGGCTCGCAGGACATGAACAGCAAGGTCTGGTACCAGTTGGCAGCCCGAATCAAACAGGCATTCGAGCGCAATGAGGCTGACGGCATCGTGATCACGCATGGTACCGACACGATGGAGGAGACGGCTTTTTTCCTCGATAACGTGCTGGCCACGCGTCAACCCGTCGTGCTCGTCGGCTCGATGCGTCCGAGCACGGCGGTCAGCGCCGACGGCCCCGGCAACCTTTATGAAGCCGTTGAGGTCGCGGCCAGCCCGCAGTCCGGCAATCGTGGTGTGCTCGTCGTCATGAACGACACGATTCATGGCCCGCGCTGGGTGACGAAGATGAACACCACCTCGGTCCAGACTTTCGGCAATCCCAACAGCGGCCCGCTGGGTTATGTCGATCCCGCCTCGGTCCGGTATCTCGCCACGGCTCCGGCGTCGCGTAAAGCCCCGCTGGCCGTGCCGGTCGGCGGTCTGCCGCGCGTCGATATCGTCTATGCCCACGCCGACATGGACGCCACGCAGATCGAAGACGCCGTGCGACACAAGGCGAAGGGCATCGTGCTGGCGGGCGTCGGCGACGGCAACGCCTCGAAAGCCGCACTCGACGCGTTGGAAGCGGCGGCGAAGCAGGGCGTGGTCGTAGTGCGGTCGTCGCGGGTGGGGAGCGGCTTCGTCAACCGCAACGTCGAGGTCTCCGACGACAAGACCGGGTTTGTCGTTTCCTACGATCTGAATCCGCAAAAAGCGCGGGTGCTCACGCAACTGCTGATCGGCAACGGCGTCAGCGCATCGGACAAGGTGCAGAAGGCGTTCGACGCGACGTATTGATCAGATGACCGACTGATCTGCTGATAAGGAGATCGCGCGCGCGATCCTCCGGTGCTGGGGGTGACGGAATACGCGCATCCCCGGCACCCCGGACGGTGCGCACACTTCCTGACGCCGTTTATTCCCGTCCTCATCAAATATTCCCGAAAGACGTGAAGACTTCCGCGCAAACGGAATAGAGCCCCCTTTGGCTGTGTATACCCCTTTGCACCCCGCATGTGCGGGAGATATCGAGAGGGCGGCCATGCTATCCGTTTCACGTTTTCGCGACACATTCTTGCGTCACCCCTGGGGTCATCGATTGACATTGACGTCGGTGTCCGTGTCTTTGGCGTTCTCAGTCTTGTTGGCGCTAACGCCGCAGGCGCATGCCGCACCGACGGTAAAACCATCGCCGGACGAAGCCGCGTTCCTTCATGAAAACGACGTCGCCATGGATCGCATGATGCGCGACATGACCGTCAAACCCGGCGGCGACATCGACCATGACTTCGTTGCGATGATGATTCCGCATCATCAGGGCGCCATCGATATGGCGCAGGCCGAACTGCGCTACGGCAAGAACGAACAACTGCGCCGGATTGCGCAGGAAATCATCGTCGAACAGCAACAGGAAATCATCGCCATGCGCATTGCGCTCGGGCAACCGCTGCCGCCTTCGGCCCCTGCGCCGACCGGCGCCGTGCCGCCCGCGCAAGGGTCGGCACAGGACACACCGCCGCCTGCCGGGGCGATGTCTGCGATGCATCACCACCACGGCGAATGATCGTCGCGATCCGTCGCCTTGCCCAGATTGGATAACTCACGCATTGGACGACGCACGTCCGCGTCTTCCCAACCTTTCGCATTCCCACGTGAATCGTCTTCAGGAGACCCCATGATTCGCAAACCCTTGTCCGCCATGGCCCGCGCCACGTTGCTGGCCGTGCAATTGACCACCCCGGTCATCGCGCTGGTCACCCCATTCGCGGCGGCGCCCGCGCACGCCGGTCAGGCCCCGGGCGCGCTTGCCGCTCCGGATATCCCCATCAGCCACAAGGACCGCCTGTACGCCGCCGAGCAATTCTCGAACACGGTGTCCGTGACCGATCCGGTCGACAACAAGCTGCTGGGCGTGATTCGTCTGGGCGATCCGTCGCCGGGCAACTTCAGCCCGCTCTATCGCGGTCAGGTGCTCGTGCACGGCATGGGCTTCTCGCCCGATCACCGCACGCTGGCGGTCGTGTCCATCGGCTCGAACTCCGTCACCTTCATCGACACGCAGACCAATGCCGTCAAGCACACGACCTATGTCGGCCGCTCGCCGCACGAGGCGTTCTACACGCCCGACGGCAAGGAAGTCTGGGTGACCGTTCGCGGAGAAAACTATGTCGCCGTGCTCGACGCCAAGACCTTCGAGGAGAAGACCCGCATCGTCACGCCGGCCGGCCCGGGCATGCAGATTTTCTCGCCTGACGGCAAGTACGGTTACATCTGCTCGTCGTTCAATCCGGAGACGAAAGTCGTGTCGGTAGCGGATCACCGCATCGTGGGCACGGTCAGGCAGGAGAGCCCGTTCTGCCCGAACATCGCGGCCACGCCTGACGGCAAGCAAGTATGGTTCACGCTCAAGGATGTGGGTCGCACGCAGGTGTTCGATGCACGGCCGCCGTTCGCACTCATCAAGACGCTCGACACCGGGCCGATCACCAACCATGTGAACTTCGCCCATACGTCCGCCGGCACGCTGGCTTACGTGAGCGTCGGTGGCCTCAATCAGGTGAAGGTATTCCGCACCGACGATTTCTCGCAGATCGCCACGGTGGACGTGGGCAATCTGCCGCACGGCGTCTGGCCGTCCGCCGATGGCTCGCGTGTTTACGTCGGACTCGAGAACGCCGATGCGCTCGCCGCCATCGACACGTCGTCGCAGCGTGTCGTCGCGACGATCCCCATCGGGCAGGCGCCGCAAGCCATTGCGTACGTGCCTGACGCCGTGCCGGAGGGCGACGGGCTTCAGAATCTGCAACCGCTCGGTGTCTCGGGACAAGCCGCGCATCTGACGTTGACAGCGGCTGGCGGCAGCGCGGGCGCTGCGCCGACCAGCGTGACGTTGTTCGATCAGGGGCTCGTGCAGGTGTTGCAGGCGTCCGTTACGGGCCTGACGCCCAAGTCGCCTTACGTGCTGGCGCTCTCGGACAATCCGGACGGCAGCGGTAACTTGCAGGCACTGGCGTCGTTCATGACGAACCCGGCAGGTTCGGCCATCGTGAACTCCATCGGCGCCATCCGTCAGGTCGTGTCGCCGGCAGTCGGAGACGCGAAGACCGCGACCGACAAACGTCGCTATCTGGTCGTGGCGCCGCAGGTTGACGGCAAGCCGGGCGTGCCGGTGCAGATCCAGCGCCTGTAAGAAGACCCACGTCCCGATGGTGCTCGCGGTTGAGCAGGAACGAAGGGGATGGCGACCGTACGTACGGTTGCCGTCTACCATCACTCTGGTGCCGCGATCTCGAGATCCATCAAGGCGGAACTGAGCGATTTCCCGTGGGCGTCGAGTGCGAGAGAGCGTGTCACACCGCCCCCCAGCGCGTTGCCCAGTACGAAGTTGAACGCGGCCAGATTCGGCAGTTCGTAGCGCACGACATCGCCGCGTACGACGTCGCTCAGAAACGCCTTGACGCGCTCGGGCGTCACCTCGGCACGCAAATGCGCGTAATGCCGGGCGTCGAAGCAGATGAGCGAGACATTGAGCGTATTGCCCTTGTCGCCGGTGCGCGAATGCGCCAGTTCACGCAGCTTCATCTTGCGTCTCCACAAAAGTGAACATCGGATTGGCGTGTTCACGGGCCAGCAGAACCGACTGTACGGCGAGCACTTCGCGCACCGACCTGGTCACGCCACCGCCGCCCGCAGGGCCGTTGGTGTACAACGTCTCGACTTCGTTGCCGATACGCTGCGCCTGTTGTGCCGACGCGGTTCGTCCCGCGACACGCACGCGTACCTCGTAGGGCTCGGCATGGCGCGCGCCGGCCGTCTCTCCGTGCAGCGCGTTCATGCCGATCAGATCGCAGCGCAGCTCACGCGTGGCCACACCGGTCAACGCCAGACGTTCACGCACGATGTCGATGGCAAGTCGGGCGCGTGCCACCGCACCGGGGCCGCCGTACGAAATCTGTCCCTCGCCGATGAAACCGTCGACGTATCCGACCGACACCTTGAGCGTGTCCGTTCTCGGTGCGCCACGTCCACCGCCGACCTTGACTCGATCGGGGGCTTCCTCGCTCACACTGACGTGTGAGAAGTCGGCAACGACGTCCGGCTGGAAATAGCGCTGCGGATCGTGAATCTCGTACAGCAACTGTTCCTTGCACGTCGCCACCGTCACCTGTCCGCCGGCCTGCGGGACTTTCGTGATGACCACCGAGCCGTCGGACGAGACTTCGCCGATGGGAAAGCCGAGGCGGGCCAGGCCTGCCACGTCCTTGTAGCCCGGATCGGCAAAGTAGCCGCCAGTGACCTGTCCCGCGCACTCCAGCAGGTGACCGACGACGGTCGCCTGACCGAGCGTGTTCCAGTCGTCCATTTGCCAGCCGAACTCATGGATCAATGGGGCGGCGAAAAGAGACGGATCGGCCACGCGGCCCGTCAGGACGATCTGTGCGCCGGCGGCCAGTGCATCGACGATGGCGCTTGCGCCCAGATAGGCATTCGCCGAGACGATGCGATCGCGATACAACGCCACGCTATCGCCCGTCTCCTCGAACTTCGCATCGGTGGCGAGCACGACATCGAGGACATCGTCGCCGGTCACGGCGGCAATCCTGACATCGCCTAGCCCCAGCCGACGAGCAATCTCTGCGGTCTTGCGCGCTGCGGCGAGCGGATTGGCCGCACCCATGTTGGAAATGATGCGTACGCCGTTACGCATCGCGGCGGGCAATACCGCGGTCATACGGGCTTCAAGCAGCGGGTCGTAGCCGTGTTCCGGCGATTGACGACGCGCCTGTTGCGCGATGGCAATGGTGCGCTCGGCGAGGCATTCGAAAACGAGATAGTCGAGTGCACCGTGCTCGGCGAGTTCGACGGCCGGCTCGATGCGGTCGCCGGAGTAGCCGGCGCCGGCACCGATCCGGACGGTGCGTCGCGATGCCTTATGTGACTTTCCTGTCATGCGTTCAGGTCCATGAAATAAAGCGAGTAGGGCGGAGAGTGCACGTCGTGCAAAGCCGGCTCAGAGCGGAAACACGCCAAGTACGACGCAGGCGATCGTCATCACGATGGACGCGCCGAACAACAGCGGGAACGTGAATTTCTGATGGTCCGCGAGATCGATGCGGCATAGCCCGACGACGAGGAACGTCGCGGGGGTGAGCGGGCTGACCGGGAAGCCGGTCGTCATCTGGCCGAGCAGCGCGGCCTGACCGACGTGCACCGCCGGCACCCCTAGCTGTCCGGCAACTTCCGCAATGACGGGCAGCACGCCGAAATAGAACGAATCGGGATCGAACAACATGCTCAACGGCATCGACACCAGACCGAGCGCGACCGGAATATGGCTCGCCATGCCTGGGGGCACGAAGCCCACGGCCGCTTGCGCCATCGCCTTGAGCATGCCGCTGCCCTGCATCACCCCGGTGAAGACCCCGGCAGCAAGCAGAATTCCGGCCATCATCAGCGCGGCACGGGCGTGCGCATCGATGCGCTTTCGCTGCATGTCGACATCCGGGTAATTCACCAGCAATGCGACGCACAGCCCGACCATGAACATGATCGCGGGCGGAATCTTCTCACCCATCACGACCATCGTGCCGAGCACGATCAGCGTGAGCACGATGTTGAACCAGAAGAGCCCGGGGCGGCGCAGCGCCTGCTCCTCCGGCGAGAGTTCGCGTTTCGGCATCGGAATCGCGCCGCTTGCGGCCGTCAACCCCAGGCGCTTTTCTTCGCGCCGACCGAGCCAGTAAGCCATGCCGAAGACGAAGACCAGCCCGACGGCCTGCACCGGAATCAACGGATTGAAAAGGCTGGAGACCGGCAGATGCAGCGATGCCGAGGCACGAATCATCGGTCCGGTCCACGGCAGGAAGTTGATGCCGGCGGCCATCGAGACCGCCGCCGCGAGCACGCGACGATCCATGCCCAGACGGTCATAGAGCGGGAGCATCGCCGGAATCGTCACGAGAAAGCAGACCGCGCCGGAGCCGTCGAGGTGAATCAGCAGCGCGAGCAGCGTCGTACCCATCACGATGCGCGTCGGACGCGTGCCCACCGCCTTGAGAATCCGGTCGATGATCGGGTCGAGCGTGCCGGCGTCGGTGATCGTGCCGAAGTACAGAATGGCGAAGACGAACATGCCGACGACGGGCGCAAGACTCCTGAGACCGTCGAGCACGAACTTGCTCGTCTGAAAGCCGAAGCCGCCGACGAGCGACGCCACGATCGGCACGATGATGAGCGCCACGAGCGGCGACATGCGTTTTGACAGAATCGCGCCGAGCAGCACGACGATGGTAGCCAGCCCCAGTAACGGCAGCATGTGCTTGTCTCCAATGTTGTTTTTTGATGCGATGGAGCGTAAGTTGATGGCGTCTATAAGACAATTGAAATGATTTGATCGCAGCAATCAAAAACGATAATGGATCTGAACCTGCGGGACATTCGGGCGTTCATCGCCGTGGCACGGACCGGCAGCTTCACGCGGGCCGCCATGCAATTGCATCTGTCGCAGCCGGCGCTGACCGTGCAGATTCGGCGGCTGGAGGAAACGGTCGGGGTGCGCTTGTTCGATCGCAACAGCCGAAACGTGGCGCTCACCCCGACAGGGCGTGAACTGTTGCCCGTGCTGGCGAAGTCGCTTCACGACATGGAGCACGTGCTGATCGATGCTCGCGCGTTGGGCGACGGTTCGAGCGGCGTGGTCCGCATGGCCTGTTTGCCGACGTTCGCCGCCAGTGAATTGCCCGAATTGATTCAACAGATGAACGCAGCGGTACCGCGCGCGGGCTTTCACATCCGCGACGCCGTGGCCGGTGTCGTCGAAGCACTCGTGCGCAACGAAGACGTCGATATCGGTTTGACCGGCGGGGAAGTGAACGACGCGGAGTTCGACGTGCTCCACGCGGGCGCGGACCGTTTGGTTGCCGTTTTGCCGCCGGGCCATGCGCTGGCGCGTCGCAAGCAAGTCTCGCTGGCGGATCTGGCGACGGTACCGCTGGTCCTGACGGCGCCGGGCACGAGCGTGCGGGCGGTGGTCGATACCGCGTTGGCAGGCGCCGGATGCACGCCGCGTATCGCTTGCGAGCCGACTTACATGATGACGGCCGTCGCCATGGTCCGCGCAGGCCTTGGTGTGACGATCCTGCCCGCATCGGCCCGGGAAGTCAGGGCGGAACCGCAATTACGGGTGCGCCCGATTGCCGACGACGCGTTCCTGCGCCCCATCGCGCTCATCAAGAAGCGGGGACGGACGCTGCCGCCAGTGACGCAAACGTTCGTGGGGATGCTTTTGGACCGATTGGCCTCATCCAGCGAGGCAAACCCGGCGGAGTAGGTAACGCAAACGCGCCGGCACGCCACACGAACGTCAACCCGGCGAGACGCGCAAGAGACGTTTGCGATTGAGCAGCAATGGGATAGCCCCCACCGCGATGCCACCCATGCCGACGACGTTGGTGACCCAGTCGAACGTGGGAATGCTGGAGAGCGCGATGAAGAAAAGAAAGAGCGCGCTGGCGACCGGCCAGATCACGTGCGTCGCGGCACGCCACGGGCCCCGGACGAGTTCTGCGCGGTAAAACCAGCCACACGCCAGCCCCGTCAACCCCAGATAGAAGCAGATTTGAAAGCCGATAGCGGTAATCGAATCCTGAAGAATCACGTTGATGGTGGGCAGATACGACGACACCAGCAGGAGCGCCAGGCCGGTGGCCCAGATCAGGAAGATGGCGATGTGCGGCGTGTTCCAGCGCGGATGCAGGCGCGCGTAGCGTTGATGGAGGGCGCCGTCACGGCTTTTGGCAAACAGGGTCCGCGTAAATTGGAGCATCTGCGTTTCCACAGTGCCCACGGTGCTCAGCAGCACCGCAATGATGGCGACATAACCCCAGAGCGGTCCGAAGAGTTTTTCCGCCATCGCAAAAATGATGTTGGTGTTGAAATGCTGAATTTCGTCATCGGACAGACCGAGCAGTGCCAACGTGATAAAGACGAGGAAGAACGCCATCAGAAACACCATCGACCAGAACGCCGCGCGTCCCGGCGTGCGATTCGCGTCGCGTGTCTCCTCGCTCAGGTTCAGGGTGACGTCCCAGCCGTAGAAGAAGAAAATCGCGACCAGCGCGCTGCTCGCAAAGACCTTCGGCGTGAATCCGAATGGCGAGAACCACTCCCAGGAAAACGCGTGCTGCGGGGTATGGGGAAAAACGACGAAACCCGCCACGATGATCGCCAGCAGGATGATGCCTTCGACGACCGTCATCAGCACCTGTACGTAACTGGTGAGCTTGATTCCCTTGATCACGACGAGACTCACGAGCGTGAGCCATCCCGCAGCGATCAGCGTCACCGCGTGGACGTTGTTCATCAACGGACGGTCGAAAATCAGCAGCGTGGCATTGGCGGCGGGAATCATGGCCGAGACCATGAAGACGCAGCACAACACCAGCAGCGCCCAACCGGCAAAGAAACCCAGGGTCCGGCCAAACACCATGCTGACCCACGCGTAGGACGTGCCGGCGCTGGCCAGCGCGCGGTTCATGTTGATGAACGCGTAGGCGATGCCGAACATGACGAGTCCGCACACGAGTATGCTCGCCGGCGAGAGCGTGCCCGCCGTGCCGACGATGGTCGAGGTCGTGATCTCGACACTGTAGGCGGGCGCGGTGCCCGCAACGCCCATGATGATCGATTCGACGATGCCCAGTGAATCTGCCTTCAATTCGGAGGGAGGAGTCATGGGCGTGTCCGGTTAAGATCATCGATAGCGCGACTTTTACATCCTAGTCGACAGATGGACAACTGGGGGATGCCATAGCGGCGCCCACTGGCAAGGCAAGCGGCCGGCATGGGTTACCGCCGACCGCCGGCCTTGGGCGAGGCTCATCGAACCGGGCACCGGGCCTGCCCCGGTGCTCCTTTGTGACCGTATTACCCGCGGTAAGTCGCCGTCGGATCGAACTCCGCGACCTGATCGCCGCGATCGCGGCTCAGCGGGTAAGCCCTGCGGGGCGGTTCGCCGTGTTCGGCACGAATGCCGTTCTCACTGATGGGCTCATCGGCCCACTTGTCCAGGCCCGTGGCTCGCAACTCCTCTTCGGCCGCACGCGTTCCCGGCTGAAAGCCTTCGGTCCCACTGCCGCCCGTGTAGGTGCCCTTGGTGATGCGATAGGCGTGCACGAGTTCATGCGCGAGGGACAGATAAGCCTTGCTGGTGTCTTGCGTGTGACCGACCGGCTCGCCCGCGGCATTGAGCGCAAGGCTCTTGCTCGGATTCCACTCGACAATGGCGCTGGCTCCTTTGCCCTTGAATCCCAGCGACGACTTGCTCGCGTTCTTCATCGCGTTTCGGTTGTCTTCTCCCGGGGAGTCGATGTCGTCGACCGGCATCGTCGCGTTGCGCATGTTGCCGCCGCGAGGCGCCACGAAGATCTTGACCCGCTTGCCGCTCTGGCTGAAGTTGTTCAGCCCGCTGAGCAACGCGTTGCCATTTGGCTGGCTGGCAATCTTGGCAAGGGCCTGTTCCGCGTCGCGAATTGCCGTGTTCGAATTGGATTCGATCGTGATCGAAGGGACGGTACTGCTCTGAACTTTCATCATGTGACTCCGTAATGGGTGCCAACAACGGCACGCACAGTGCGCCCGACGTTTCCGACGGGGGACGCACCGCGCTTCACACAACGTTGTAACCGATCGATCTGCGGGGATGATCCACGGTCGCGAAGGGATGTCATGCCCGGCGAAGACTTCGCCGCGCCGCTCACCGATGCGCACGAGAGCGCGTTGGCGTTCCGCCTGGGACAACGCCCGAGCGCCGGGTTACGACATCCGATAATGCGCACGTGTGACCCCGACCCCATTTCCATCTCAGGGTTTTCACTTAGGTTTTTTGTGGGTTCGCGCTACAATCCGCGTTTTTGCAGCGCTCGGCCTCCGGTATTGCTCCCGATTCGCTGACGCTCAGACACGATTGCGTCGAGCCGTCCGAATCGATGCCGGCAAGCGCCGGGCGCGTTAGGGCTATCGACGCCAGACGTTATTTTTGAGGGTGACTCTCATGACGCAAACGGACAACAAGGCGGCGCCTGGTCGCAACGGCAAGCCCTTCACCCGTCGCAAGTTCCTCGCCGCAGCCGTCGGCGCCGCCGCCGTGTGGGGCGGTTATTCGTACTTTTTCGGCAGCCAGTATCGCGCCGCGAAGGCGGACCGCACGGTCGATGTTCTGCTCATCGGCGGCGGCATCATGAGCGCAACGCTCGGCGTCTACCTGAAGGAACTGGAGCCGAACTGGACGTGTGAAGTCTTCGAGCGTCTGGACAAGGTCGCGGAAGAAAGCTCGAACGGCTGGAACAACGCCGGCACCGGTCACTCGGCGCTTTGTGAGCTGAACTACACGCCGATGGACGACAAGGGCAACGTCCATATCGCCCAGGCCATCAACATCAACGAAAATTTCCAGATTTCGCGCCAGTTCTGGTCGCATCAGGTGCGCCAGGGCGTGCTGGGCAATCCGCGCGAGTTCATCAATTCGACGCCGCACATGAATCTGGTATTCGGCGAAGAAAACCGTGAGTTCATCCGCAAGCGCGTCGAAGCGTTGAAGGCGTCGCCGCTATTTGCCGGTATGGAGATGACGACCGATCGGGCGAAGATCGCCGAATGGATTCCGATCATGATGGAAGGGCGCAAGGCCGACGAAGTCGTGACCGCCACGCGCTCGCCGCTCGGCACCGACGTGAACCTTGGCGAAATCACGCGTCAGTTCTATTCGCATCTGACCGGCAAGGCGGGCGTCAAGGTGACGACCGGCTACGAAGTGCGTTCCATCACGCGCAATGAAGACGGCTCCTGGCGCGTGTCCGCGTTCGATATGAACGACAGCTCGAAGATCCAGACGGTGGATGCGCGCAACCTGTTCATCGGCGCAGGCGGTGCTGCGCTGCCGCTGCTGCAATTGTCCGGCATTCCCGAAGCGAAGCAGTACGGCGGCTTCCCCGTGGGCGGTGAGTTCCTCGTCACGGAAAAGCCCGAGATCGCATCGCGCCATCTGGCGAAGGTCTACGGTCTCGCGGATACCGGTTCGCCGCCGATGTCGGTTCCCCACCTCGATACGCGCGTGCTCGACGGCAAGCGCGTCATCCTCTTCGGGCCGTTCGCGACGTGGTCCAGCAAGTTCCTGAAGAACGGCTCTTACTTCGATCTGGCCAAGGCGGCGACGCCGTCCAACGTCGTTCCCCAGTTGCAGGTCGGCGTTCACGAATTCGCACTGGTGAAGTACCTCGCACAACAGCTCGCGCTGTCGCGCGAGGAAAAGATGGCGGCGTTGCGTCACTACATGCCGGAAGCGAAGGACGAAGACTGGCGCCTGTGGGAAGCCGGCCAGCGTGTGCAGATCATCAAGAACGATCCGGAGAAGGGCGGCGTGCTCAAGCTCGGTACCGAAGTCGTGGTGTCGGGCGACCGTTCCGTGTCCGCGCTGCTGGGCGCCTCGCCGGGCGGTTCGACGTCGCCGGCCATCATGCTGTCGTTGCTCGAACGCGTGTTCCCTGAGCAAATGAAAACGCCGGCATGGCAACAGAAGATTCGGGAGATCGTGCCGAGCTACGGCAAGAAGCTCAACGAGCACCCCGATCTGCTGGCGCAGGAATGGGCCAACACGGCAGAAGCGCTGCAACTGGCCATCGCGCCGCCGAGCCTCGACGGTGTCGTCCCGGCCGCCCCGATGGCAAACCCGGGCGTCGTGAAGAAGGTGCCGGACATCGCGCTGTAAGCGGTCTCATGGTGGCATGGCGCCCGGCCGGGCGCCGTGCCTCGTGCGTGGCGCGGCGTGGCGCGGTTACGAAGCCGTTGCCTGATACCGCTGCCCATACACGCGGGCCATGCTCGCGATGAACGACAACGCGGCAATCGCGCACGCCAGTGCGAAGACGTACGCGGAAAAGTGTTGACCGGGACCGTCGTTCACCCCACCGGCCAGCGCCATGACCACGGCGACCAGTGCAGCGCCAAGCGATTGCCCCGTGGTTCGCGCCGTGGACAACACGCCGGACGCACTGGCGGTGCGGTTCTTTGCGGCATTGGCAAACATCTCCTTGTTGTTCGGCGGGAGAAAGAATCCGTATCCCATGCCGCACACGGCAACCCGCCAGAGAAAGTCGATGACGCGGGGCTGCTCAGGCAAAAACACCAGAGAACCGATTCCCAGACAGAAAATCAGCACCCCGATGCTGGAGACCTGTGTCGCGTTGAAACGATTGGTCAACCGGCCGGCAATGGGGGCGCAAATGGCGACGGTGATCGGCCACGGTGTAAAGAGGAAAGCCGACTCCAGCACACTGTAGGCGTAGGTGTGCTGCAACACGAAGGGCAACGCGACCAGCGCCATGCCTTGTGAGACGAACATCGTCACGGACGTGAGCACCGCAAACGAATAGCGGCGCGACTGGAATATGTCCAGCGGCAGCAGAGGATGTTTCACGCGCCGCTGGATGGCGACAAACAAATACAGCAGAAACGCCGACACTGCGCCGAGCACTAGCACGGTGACGTTGTTCCATCGCCCGATCTGGTCGACGGCAAGCGCAAACAGGCCAAATGCCACAGCCGACGTGAGCGCGCCGGAGATGTCGAAGCCGCGCTCCCTGTGCGTGTCTTTTCCTAGCGACATGAGCGAGAAGACAATCGCGGCAACCCCCAGCGGCAGGTTGATGTAGAAGAGCCACGGCCACGACGCGTAGGACACGATCAGCCCGCCCAGCGCGGGGCCGAGGGCAGTGCCGACGGCAAACGTCAGGGCATTGATGCCGAAGATGGTGCCGAGCGATGCGGGAGGAAAGATCACCCGATACAGGCCATAGCCGACGCTGATCAGTACCGCGTAGCTGAGGCCCTGAATCACGCGCATCACGACTAGCATCGTGTAGCTCGTCGCGAGTCCGCAACCTAACGACGAGATCGTGAACAACACCAGCCCGATGACGTAAAAGCGCCGCTCGCCGACTCTCGATCCAAGCGAAGCACAGATCAGCATGGTGGCCGCACTGGCGACCTGATAACCGTTCGCCACCCAGATGACGGATGCCGCACTGACGCCAAGATCGGTGGAAATCGTCGGCAACGCGATGTTGACGATGGAACTGTCCAGCGACGACATGAGGACACCGAGCAGGATGGCCAGGGCCGCAAAGTAACGTCGGGGGACTTCAAATCCTTCTTCACCGGCTTCACCGGTCTTGTCGGCAATCGACATGGCGCGCGCCTTATAGGGGGAGGGGAGTCTGACGATGGGCGTCAGACCGGACTATCTTCGGCTCAGGTTGTCGCTGATGTCCTGACCGTGCACCAGTCCGGAGAGCGACTTCAGGATGACGGCCGTAACGCCCCATATGTCGTATCTCTGCTCGGCCCAGTACCATGAGCCCGCGCGCTCGCCGTCGACATACTGTTTCGCCAGCTCCGGTTTCAGGAGTGTCGACAGTGGAAACTCGAAGACCTCTTCGACTTCGGCTGGCGCGGCTTCCCAGCCGGCCGTCTCCGGTATCAGACCGATGACCGGCACGATGGCGTGATTACGCTTGCGGGTCTTGTGAATCGGCAGGCAACCGACAACCTGAACCGCACCCGGCGCAAGGCAGATTTCCTCGAACGCTTCCCGTAACGCGGTAGTGCCGACGTTGCCATCCTCATCCATCGGCCGGCCGCCGGGAAAGCTCACCTGCGAGGAGTATTCACGCAATCCGGACGAACGGGTCGTCAGGAGGACGCTCGGCTCCGACTGCGCCACGATAGCCACCAGCACGGCCGACAGCTTCCACTGCCCGTCGCCGCTGTCGAGCGAGCGCTGCGTCGCGGCCCAGTCCATGGAACCGGGAATCCGGTATCGCTCGACACCCCGCACAATGGTCTCGATGAGGGGCTGGTGTGTCCCGGTGCTCGTCAGCAGGTTGGCAAGCGCGCCGTGGGTATTCGGGAAACTTCTCTCGGTCTCCATATCTTCCTCCTGTATGAATACAGCGGAATTGCCATCATGCAATAACTTGCAATCGGCGTCCATCGAACCGGAGAAAGGCTTTTAGTCGGTTTTATATCGACCCTTTTGCCCCGGCCGTTACCGGCTGAATGCTACGCCGTAATAGAGGTGCTGTCGTTGCGGTGGTAAACAATGCGAAAATCAGCAGCATGGTATAGACATTGGCGGGAAGAATTCGAAGTTCCAGCCCAATCGAAAGGAATATTAATTCCATTAGCCCGCGCGCGTTCATCAGGGTCGCAATGACAGTGGCATTTTCGCGCGAATAGCCAACCATTCGGGCGCCGGCGAATACCCCCAGATACTTCCCGATAAAACCCGCGACAATAAACGCGATCAGCCAATACCATTGCCCATTGGCGCCGCCGTCGAACATCTGCATGTGCAAACCGGCATTGGCGAAGAATAACGGCATCAGGATCGTATGAACGAATCCGCCCAAAAGCCTTTGAAACTGCTCTCGCAGACCCGGCACATTACGCAACAGAATGCCGGGGAGCAAGGCACCGAACGCACTATGAAAGCCGAGCGCTGACGTGATCCAGCCCGAGAGCAACACCAACGCCACGAGCATGGTCACCGTGCCGCGTGACCAGCCTCGCGCCAGCAGGCGCGTGAGCAGCGGCGTGAGTCCCCATTTCGATGCCGCGGTCAGCGCGACGACGTAGGCACAAAGCAGCGCGATATCCGCCCCGAGCGCCCGCCAACTGGCATCGACGTGCGAGAAGCACACGATCGCCGATAGCGCACACCACCCGAGCAGGTCACCGACCATCGCTGCGGACAAGGCTGCGCAAGCGCCCGGATGGCGGATCAGATTCAGATCCCCGACAATACGCGCCATGACGGGCACGGCTGACACGGACAGGGCGACACCGCAGAACAGAACATAGGGCCAAAACGGTTGATGTGCAGCCAGCGCGTCGTAGGAGATCCAGGCCACTGCGATGCCTCCGCCAAGCGGCAGCGCAATGCCGGATATCGCGATCAACGCCGGCCCAAGCACTGCCCGACGGGAAGGCATGCTGAGTTCCAGCCCGATTTCGAACATCAGAAGTGCCAGACCAACCTCACCGAGCTGGCCGATCAGGGAGGCGGCGTCGGGCGTGAATAACTGCTTCTGAAGCGAAGGGGTGACGGCCCCCAGTGCGACCGGGCCAAGCAGAATGCCACCGGCGATCTCGCCAATGACTTTGCATTGCCCCATACGCTCGGCGAGCGCGCCGCAACCGTAGCAGACGGTGATGACGACAGCGACTTGTATCAGCCACATGGCACAGCCTTGTTGGTTGAATGGCGATAGACACGATCAGGGAGACGTCACCGGGACGTCTGGCCGCTTCCCGCGAAATGCGTGAGTAGCTGAAAAAGGCGCTTGCTGCGCGCCGCGCCGAGGTGGCGGCTGAAGAATTGCCCCACCGAGCGGGGACGGTAATAGTCGCCCGACGCCATTGCAGCGCCGACACAGGCGCTCATGTCGGCAAAAGCCGGATATGAAAAGTTCTCGCTGTCGCCGACGAACACGTGCGTCAGGTTGGTATTGCAGACGCTGAACATTTCCCCATTGCAGGCTTCGGGGCCGCATATCCAGCGGATAAACGGCCAGAGGTCGCGGTGGGAACACACATCGGCCAGCGCTTGTTCCTCCTGCTCGGAAATCACTCGCCATTCGACGCGATTCCAGTGCGAGTCGAGCGCAGCGGGGAATAGCGCATTGACGGCGATCCCGCAACGGGCGGCGGGCGTCGCCATCATCTTCGTCAGCCCGATGATGCCGGCCTTGGCGATCCCGAAAGGCAACAGGCCATGATCGTCGAGCGAACCGAAGACATGACCTGAGCAGAAATTCAGGATGCGCCCATATCGCTGTGACGCCATATGAGGCCATGCCGCGACGGACAGATTGAAGGGGCCGTGCAAGTGCGTCGCGAGGGCTTCATGCAGGTCGGCGTCCGTGAGCGAGCCGATGTCCCGCCGCAATGTGGCCGGACGGTTGCCGGCGTTATTGACCAGAACATCCAGCCGCCCGAATCGATCGACCACATCACGCACCAGCGCTGCGCAAGCCGCCGGTTCGGCAACGTCCACCCGCGTCCAGGACACCGCCAACCCTTGCGCGACGAGGCGCGAGGCGATGCGTTCGCCATCCGGCGAGCGCGAAACGGCGTGGACGATGCCACCTTCACGCGCCATTGCCTCGACGGTGCCCGCGCCGATACCCTCTGAGCCGCCCGTCACGAGAATGACGCGGCCCGCGAACGCGCCTGTCGCTTGCATGGCGACTTACCCGAGCGATGCCGGACGGAACCGATACCCCGTATTGGTCGAACTTCGTGTCCGGTTGTGCCCGAACGCATCTTGCCCCGCGACCTGCACCACACCGTACTGGCTCAGATCGAAGAAGCCGCCGTGTTCGACGAACTGATCCTGCCCGGGATAGACGAGCACATCCGTCGACACGTATCGCGTGGTGATCGCAAAGCGCGTCTTGTTCTTGGTGATGTTCGGGTGGGAGCCGTGCACGCATTTGGCCATGAACATCACGGCTTCTCCGGGCTTCATGATCATCGAATGCGCCTCGTCTTCGTTCGGTTCCCACGACGGATCGACCTTGAATTCGGCAAAGTTGTATCCGAAGAATGCCGTCTTGTCTGCTGAAATCGGATCGTATCGTTCGTTTCGCCCGGTCACAGGCTCCAGCGACTCGTCAAAATATTTCGTGCGATGCGAGCCCGGCAGAAACTTCATGCAGCCGTTGTCGATGGTCGATTCCGTGAAAGCGGTCCAGACCGTCAATTCGAAAGGAACGTCGCCCGGTTTGCCGTCGATGGGCTGCAACTGTGGCGATCCGGTGGTGTACTGGAATTTCTCGACCTGATGCCACTCCGTGCCCTTCGCCCCCGGAAACTTCGGGAAGTACTCCGAGCGCCAGCATTGCAGGTTGTCGCCCAGAATCGCCCTGGCATGCGACACGATGACGTCGTTCTCCACGTGCGAGGCGAGTTCGTCGATATCGAAATGGCGGTCGTAATTGCAACTGTTCTGAAATATCGCCCGACTCATGTTCTGACTCTGGCGACGAATTGAAGACAGCATCGTCTTTGCCGTTTCTGGCTCGTAGACCGGAAATGGTCCATAAAATCCATCGCGAAAGAAGCGCTCTCTGATTGCTTTGGCGTTTACCATTTTCTTGATCTCCTGCATTCCGGATTGGCAAATCTTCACAAGGGATTTACGACGGATTGCGATGACTCACAAAGGCACAGAGTTCAGCGATCGTCTGATGATCGAAAATCGCGTCGACGGGAATGGCGACCCGAAACTCGTTTTCGATTTCGATGGCCAACTCGGTGGTAAGCAGCGAGTGGCCGCCAATGTCGAAAAAACTATCGTCCGGGCCGAACTCGTCATGGTCGAGTATGCGGCGCCAGATGGCGTGCATCCGGTCGATGGCATCGGTGGAGACTGTGGAGACGGGATCTGCGAGATGGTTCATCGTCAACCTTCCTGGGTCAGTGTCATGAGACGGGGAATGTCGGCCTTGCCGCTGGAGGTCACGGGGATCTCCGGGACGGCAAAGATCCGGCTGGGCATCATGAAGCCGGGCAGACGCTTACGCAGCGCATCACGGAACGTGTCGGTCGAGAACGCGGACGGCTCGCGAGGCGCGACAAAGAGATACAGAAACGTCTTGCCGGAAGCAGTCGTATGCAGCGTGGCTGCGCATGCCGCCGTGAACGCCGTTTCATTCGCCACGCGCTCGATCTCTTCGAGTTCGATCCGGAACCCGTTGAACTTCACCTGCCGGTCCGCGCGCCCCTTGCAATGCAAGCGGCCTTGCGCGTCGAGATAGCCGATGTCTCCGGTGCGATAGGCACGCTTGCCATCGAGCGCGATGAAGACACGGGCATTGAGGTCGGGACGATTGCGATATCCGGCGGAGACGGCATTGCCGACGATGCAGATCTCGCCGATATCTCCCGTCGGGAGCGACTCGCCGCGCTCGTCGGCGATCACGATTTCGCTGCCGGTCATGGCGCTGCCCACGCATGTCAGCGGCGTATCGGGAGTCTTTCGGACGATGGTCGTGTAGATGGTGGCTTCGGTCGCGCCGTACGCGTCGTAGAAATGACTGACGGGGGACCAGGTGTCGACTGTCTGCTGATTGCACTTCTCGCCAGCCGACACGACATGCCGCAACGCCGGGTAGGTGTCGGCAGGCAGTAGCGACAGCATCGAGGGGGTCATCAGTACGTGGCTGACCGCATGCGACTTCAGTGCGGCGCCCAACTTTCTTCCGTCGAGAATGGTTTCTCGGTCAAGCATGACGATCGATGCCCCATGGCAAAGCGCCATGAAGATCTCCCATATCGACATATCGAACGAAATCGACGAGACGGACGCAAAACGGCTATCGCGCGAGACGTTCAGTGTTTCGCCCTGCACGACGACAAACCGGGCGAGCGCCGTCGAGGCAATCGGCACCCCCTTGGGGCGTCCGGTGGTCCCCGACGTATAGATCGTATAGGCCGTACGAAGCGTGTTAGGAAAGTCGTTCGACGGCACGGTATTCGCCGGGATATCCCGCATGTCCAACAGCACGGCGGCGTCGATGCGGTGACACATTTCGAAGTTGATGACACACGCCACCGCGCCCGCGTCTTCGATCATGTAGTGCTTGCGCTCCGACGGATAGATCGGATCGATAGGCAAGAACGCATTGCCGGAAAGCAGACATCCCAGGACGGCCTGGACATACGACATTTCCTTTCGCATCGATAGCGCAACGGTCTCGCCGGGGCCGATGCCCGCGTCCCGCAGTACTGCCGCAAACGCTCTGGCCGACGCGAAGACCTGGTCATAGGTGTAAGCGCCCTTAGCGCCTATCACCGCGATCTTGTCGGCGTTTAGCGCCGCGGCGCGGCAAAGCATTTGCAGCAGAGGATCGATACGCAATGACGCATTCTGTTCGACTTGTGGGGGCAACGTCTCCAGCAGCATGGTGTGATCCTCACTCGACTCTTAAATTTAATAGGTCGAGTTTTCAATATTAAGGATGACGAATAAATAACAAATCAACGCGAGCGATGTTTCAAAGAATAGGGCGACGATTTTGCAAAAGTCAAATGCGAAATATCATTTTTTTGTGATTTGCATTCGCCGTATTTTTCTATCGAGATATTGTTGCCGTCATCGACAGTTATGACGATTTATCCACTCCAATTTCATCTGATTCAGAGAATGTGAATATTTTAATTATTTGTCATCTGACCCGGATTTCACTGGCAGAGAATTTTTTGGTTGCAATCCTAACAATTGCGTTTCTTTTGTCCTATTGTGAGAGCGGAGTGCCGTTGGCATCTCATTGAACTTCCAATAAATTGCATCGCCCCGCCTTCCGTCCAGATCGACGAGAAGCGCCTCCCGGAGAGATCGAATGGAACTTACACAGGCTCAGATGTCGCGATATGAGAATGAAGGGCTGCTGATCGTCGAGGACGATTTCACTCAGGACGAAATGGCGCTGCTCAAAGCCGAAGCCATGCGTGAGTTGGGAGAGGAGCGAGCGGGCACCGTTCCGGAGGGACAGGAAGAACGACCACGCGCGGTCAATGGTTCGCATTTGCGCAACGCGGTGTTTTCTGCGCTGATTCGCACGCCGCAATTGCTCCGTCCGGCCGAACAATTGCTCGGTAGCCGCGTGTATGTGCATCAGTTCAAGATCAATGCGAAGTTCGCCTTCGTCGGCGAGCGATGGGAGTGGCACCAGGACTTCACGTTCTGGCGTGACGCCGACCAGATGCGCGAGCCGCGGGCAGTCACGGCCTGCATCACGCTCGACGACATTTACGAGTTCAACGGCCCGCTCATGTTTATTCCCGGCTCGCACCGGGACGGGGAGTATCCCGTGGATATCCGGGACACCCAGGGGGAGGGATGGCAGCAGTACTTCGGCGCAGACATGAAGTACAAGGCCGACCGACGCCTGATCGCCGAGCTCGCGCAGGCACACGGCGTTGCCGTGCCCAAGCTCAAGCGCGGGTCAGTCATGTTCTTCCATCCGAATGTCTATCATGCATCGTCGGCCAACATGTCGCCGTATGACCGCACGATGGTCTACGTCACTTACAACAGTGTCGAAAATGCCTTGCCCGCCACGGACAGCCCGCGCCCCGAATTTATTGCCGCCCGTGACTTCACGCCGCTCTCCGAAGGCACCGGCCGTCTGCCCGCGTCGACACTCGCGGAGAAGCGACCGGCAACGTTCGCCTCGCTGGGATAGCCAGCAGGGCCGTCGGCCCGTCGGGGACTTTCGTGAAATTGACGTCATTGCGTTGAGGGGTGCCGTATGGCGGATTTTCGGCTTGCCATCGTTGGCGGTGGAGCGCGCGCGCTGTCGATTCTGGAACGACTCGTGGTTTATGGCGGTCAACTCCCGCGCGAACAGCGACTCGACGTTGTCGTCATAGACCCCGGCGAGTTGGGAGAGGGCGCGCACAGTGCCTCCCAGGCCAGTCACCTGATGATCAACACGCTGGCGGCACAGATCACGATGTATCCGCCGGGCGGACCCTTGGGTGGCGAGCGCAAGCCGTCGTTTCTGGATTGGGTTGTCGATCAGGGGTACCGGCGATTCGCGCAAGGGTATGAGATCGCCATCGCGCCCGGCGGCGAGCCGTTAAGCGAGCGAAATCACTTGCCGCGCGCACTGCTCGGACGTTACTTGTCTGCCTTCGGACGTGAAGTGCTGGCGGCCCTTCCGGAAAATATTCACGTTCGTCATGTTCGCGCCAGGGCGGTCGATATCTGGCCGCACGACGGCCAGTACGTTGTGCGTCTGACGAATGGTGACGCGCTCAGTGCCCAGTTCGTGGTGCTCGCAACGGGACATATCCAGCGCGCATCGAACGAAGAAGACCGGAAGCTTGCCGCGTTTGCGCAGGCGGGACAGTCGAACAACCCGCATCTGGCTTATATCGAAGCGCCTTATCCGGTGGAAAAGCTCGACGCCATCGATTCGCGTGCGCGTGTGGCCGTTCGCGGGCTGGGGCTTACCGCCCACGACGTGGTGTCCGCGCTCACGATCGGCCGGGGTGGAAAATACCGCACGGTGGACGGTAGGTTCGTGTACCAGCCGTCTGGCCGCGAGCCCAAAATCTGGGTCGGGTCCCGGCACACGCTGCCGTTTGCAGCGCGCGGGGTCAATCAAAAGGGGCAGCGGGGACAATACGAGTGCCGGTTCTTCACGCCGCAGGCGGCGAGAGAGTTACGTCGGCGCGCATTGCAGGCAGGACGCGCCGGCGTGGATTTTCAGTCTGAGATATTTCCGCTGATCGTCAAGGAGATGGCGCTCGCCTATCGTGCCACCGAAGGCGGCGTAGAGGTGGATCCGGCCCGCTTTTCTCCGACCGAGGAGGAGGTTCGGATCGTTCACGACATCCTCTGGCCGATACGGGACAAGACGTTTCGAGATCCCGACGATTTCCGGAAGTGGTTCCTCGGCGCCATGAAATACGATCTGGATGAAGCCTACCGGGGCAATTGCGCAAGCGGACTCAAGGCCGCGACCGATGTGCTTCGCGATGCGCGCGACGCCTTACGGGCCACGCTGGAATTCGGCGGCATGTCGCCCGAATCGCACAAGTACTTTCTTGAAGCGTTCAACCCGATCATCAACCGGATCTCGTTCGGCCCGCCACTGATACGCAACGAGGAATGGCTCGCGCTTTTTGACGCGGGTGTGCTCCAGGTCGCCGGCGGGTCGAAGACGCGAATAGAGATGGCCGACGACTGGACCTTTCGGGTTCGCGTGGATCAGGCGTCTTACGAAGAAAGCACCGCTGTCGACGTCGTGATCGCCGCGCGCACCGATCGCTACTCGCCGCTGACTGACGATTCACCGTTAGCCACTCACCTGCTGGCGAGGGGGGTAATACGGCCCTTCATGAACGGGGCGTATCACGCCGGCGGCATCGACATCACGCAAGACATGCGCGTCATGGACCGGTATGGCAACCCGCAACGCGGGCTGTGGGCGACTGGTTTCGTGGTGGAGGGAGCGCACTATTACACGAACGTGCTGCCGCGATCGGGCATCCTCTCCCGACAGACGGTGGATGCCGATACGATCGTGCGGGCGCTGTGCGAAGAGATACTGACGTCAGATGCCCGTCGGACGGGCGAATTGCAGCCGGTGGACGGCTGATGTCATCGAAGGAGATGGCTTCATGAAGCGTGAAGACAGCCCGCAACGCTATCCTGACGTGAAATGCTTCATCGCAGGCGATTGGCGCGAGGGCGGAGACCGCGAGCAGATCGCCGTGCGTGATCCGGCAACGGGGGCGTCGATCGGGTCGGTCGCGAGCGCAGTGCGTTCTGACCTTGAGCGTGCCGTACAGGCCGGGGTCAAGGGATTTGCGCAGTGGCACGAGACCGGGCCGCAAGCGCGCGCGCTCATCCTGAGCAAGGCGGCAACGTTGCTTCGCGAGCGCGTAGACGCCATCGCGCACCTGCTGACGTGGGAGCAAGGCAAGCCGTTAGCCGAGGCAGCGGCCGAGATTCACGACTCGGCGGATGTGACCGATTGGCTGGCGGAGCAGGGCAGACGCAACTTCGGACGTGTCATCCCGCCTCGCAAGTCCAATGTCATGCAGTACACGATGAAACTGCCAGTGGGCCAGGTGGCCGCATTCACGCCATGGAATTTCCCGGTCAGCCAGGTAGCGATCAAGCTGGCGGCGGCACTGGCCGCAGGATGCTCCGTGATCGTCAAGGCGCCCGAGGAAACGCCGGCGTCGCCTGCCGCACTGATTCAGGCCTTCCTCGATGCGGGTGTCCCGGATCACGCGATCAATCTTGTCTATGGCGTGCCGGGCGACATTTCCGAGTTTCTTATCCCGCACCCCGATATCGCGGCGGTCTCGTTCACAGGCTCAACGCGCGTCGGCAAACATCTCGCGTCGCTTGCCGGTCAGCACATGAAACGCTCCACCATGGAGCTGGGCGGTCATGCCCCCGTGCTGATCTTTGACGACGCGGATCTTGCGCTGACGGTACAAACGCTCGCCACGGCCAAGTTTCGCAATGCCGGGCAGGTTTGCGCTTCGCCGACGCGTTTCCTGGTGCAAAACGACATGGCAGACGCGTTCGTCGAGCGCTTCGCGGATCTCGCCGGCAGCATCGCCGTCGGCAATGGACTGGATCCTCAGACGCGCATGGGGCCGCTGGCCAATGAGCGACGGGTTCACGCGCTCGAAGCGTTAGTGTCGGACGCTCTCGCGCAAGGGGCCACGCTTCGGCTCGGCGGCCGACGACTCGACCGGCCGGGCTACTTCTTTGCGCCGACCGTATTGACGAACGTACCGATCACGGCGCGCATCATGAACGAAGAACCGTTCGGCCCCGTGGCGATAGTGAACCGATTCCAGACCCTGAACGATGCGATAGCGGAAGCGAACCGCCTGCCGTACGGGCTGGCCTCCTACGCGTTTTCCCGCTCGGCCGCCACGATCCACGAGGTCAGTCGACGCGTCGTTGCTGGCATGACGAGTATCAATCACGGCGGGTTGGGACTGCCTGAAGTCCCGTTCGGCGGGGTGCGTGACTCCGGGTACGGAGAAGAAGGCGGCCCCGACGCCATCGAACCGTATCTGATGAGCAAATTCGTCACAGTGGCGGTCTGACGTCGGCCGGAGTATGGTTAGCGCCTGCACAGAAAATGCCGGCGCCGATCCCCCTTCGGACGCCTCGACGATCAGGAGACACGCAGTGCGCAAGAAACGAATTGCCGGGTTGGGACTCTGCCTCACCACGATGCTTGCCGCGCCGGCCATGGCGCAAACCGCGACCGCTACGGCAACGAACGCCGCGCCCCAGCGAGACGCGTTCTACTGGCTGGGTGAGATCAACAAGGCGTCGCTGGTGATCAACACCCGTCAAGGCTTGCTGGACGCGAAGCTTGCGCCGCACATCGCCAAGGGGCTCGACACGGTACTGAGCGCGGGGGATCAGCCCGGCGGCGCCCGTCCGGATCTGGTCATCACGTTCGAGCCGTTGCTGATCAAGGCAGCGGGCGTCGAGGCGACGTTGCTGCATGCCGGTCGCTCCAGTCAGGACATGCTGGCCACGGTGCGTGCCGCGATGTACCGCGATCGCCTGCTCGTGCTCGCTGCGCAGTTGCGCACCACCACGGCCACATTGCGGCGGCTTGCGCAACAGTACGAAGCGACCATCGTCCCCAATTACACCAATGGCGTGGCCGCCCAGCCGAACAGCTACGGTCATTACCTGCTCGGCCATGTGGCGGGGCTTCAGCGCGACGCGCAACGTCTGCACGAGCTGTACGCACGAGTGGATCTGTCCCCGATGGGAACGACGGTGCTCAACGGCACGAGCTGGCCGCTGGATCGCGACAGGATGGCCCATGCGCTCGGCTTTGCCGACAAGGTCGATAACGCCTACGACGCCGCGCAGATCGCCGCGACGGACCTGCCTGTGGAGATCGGTGCGCTCGCGACGAGCATCGCGCTGCACACATCGGCGTTCGTGCAGGACGTGATGGTGCAGTATGCACAGCCGCGTCCGTGGATTCTGCTGCGCGAAGGCGGCGGCAACACCTATGTGTCGAGCGCAATGCCGCAAAAGCGCAACCCGGGGCTGCTCAACGACACCCGCACGGCGGCGTCGATGGTCGTCACCCTTGGCGTGGGTCGCGCGATCACGGCGCACAACATTCCGCCGGGCATGAGCGATGCGAAGCACATCGACGAGAACATGGCGGTCATGGATCGGACCACGGCGTTGCTCAAGCGCTGGGACCGCGTGCTCAACGCCCTGGTGATCGATCCGCAACGCGCGCTCGACGAACTCGACAGCGACTGGACGGCATCACAGGAAATCGCCGATGTGCTGATGCGTGAGCACGGGCTGCCGTTCCGGGTGGGACACCACTTTGCGTCGGAGATCGTCGATTACGCGAAGGCTCATGATCTTCGCCCCAGCCAGTTCCCGTATGCAGAGGCACAGCGCATCTTCAAGCAGACGCTGACGGAGATGAACGTCAGCGGGGGCGAGTTGCCGATGACCGAATCCCAGTTCCGTGCGACGCTCGACCCGGTGGCTATCGTCATGCATCGGGCGACATCGGGCGGTCCGCAACCGGCCGAGATGAAACGCATGCTGGCGCGCACCGATCGGGAACTCGACGCCGACGGCAAGTGGATTGACACCCACCGCCAGACGATCGATCAGTCACTGGCCTCGCTCGACAAAGATTTCAGCAAGTATCTGCCGACGAACTAGCAAGGGAAGGCTCCGGGCATCCGCGCCATGATCGCTAAGATCGCGTTGCTTCGCGCACAGGAATCAGACAAAGCAACGCGAGCGCGGGCCCGGCGGCGAGTGTGAGGAAGGCGAAGAAGAATGAGTGGGTCGACTGGAACACCAGCCCCACGACGACCGGCACAACGACGCTGCCGAGTTGCCAGAACGCGTTGGTGAACCCTGTGGCCGAGCCGGCCGCAGAGGGCCCCGCAGTTTCCGCGATCATGACGGCTAACAACGGACTGTAAGCGAAACCTGCGATGCCGAGCAGTGGCGCAATCACTCGAAATTGCTCGATGGAGTGAAGCTGGCCGAAGACCAGAAGTGCCACGCAGAAACCGAAAAAACAGATCATCACCAGCAGTTTTCGCTTCCCGCCGAGCCAGTCCGACAAGAGACCGATCAGCGGTTTCGAGACGATGGCGCCAACCCCGAACAACACGGTGATGCTTCCCGCGGCGGCGACCGAAAGCCCGTAGCCCTTGATCATCAGCGCGTTGGCCCAGAACGTGAATCCCCACGTGCCCCACATCGAGCCGAAGCCCGCGAGCGCCAGCAGGAGAATGTCCCGGTGCCTGAGCAGTTGGCGAAGATTGCGCGTCGTTGGAACGTTCTGTCCCTCCAGCGGACCGTCACGCACGACGGCGTAGCAAACCAGACCGAATACGACGGTCAAGACACCGAGTTGTTCGTAGATTCGGCTCCACGACTGGATTTCCAGAAGCTTGGGCACGACGGCGTTGGTCACCACCACGGCGAGCGACGTTGCTGTCATCAGCAACCCGATGGCACGACCGCGATGCCGACGATCGAACCACGTCGCAGCGAGCTTCACGCACGCCGCATAGTCGCACCCGGCGGCAAGCCCCATCAGCGCCTGAAGCAGAATACCGAGCGACACCGACTGGATATGCCCGAACAGGAATGTGCAGATGCCCAGCGGCAGGAGGGAGAGCGCAAGCGCCCGGCGTGGACCCATCCAGTCGCTCGCGACGCCGCCAGCGACATTGGACAATACGTAACCGACATAGAAGGCTGTCACGAAGATGCCCAGCGAGCCCAACGACATGCCGAGTGCCTGTCCGACGGGAACCGACAAGCTTCCCCACACCAGACGATCGACGAACGTCAGGAGCAAAGCCCCCCACGCGAAGGCCAGAATGACCCAGCGATAAATGCCCGTATGCTGAACCTGCGAATCCATGGCGGACTCGTTCGGTCCGCTCGTCTTGATGGCCTGCATTGTTGTCTCCTGCGGCGGGCACGGCATTATCCGTATTGCCCGTTCTGGCTTGGGTGCCTTGGCGACACCATTCTTTTGCCTGGATGTAGAAGCCCGATCAGAGATCGCGGCCCAGATAGGCGCCGTCGCGCTCAAGCTCGGCCTGAAGCCGCGTCACGTCGATGTTGCGAGGGGAGCATCCGGACGCAATGGCAAGCGACGCAGCCGTGCCCGCCGCTTGCCCCATGACAAAGCACGCACCGGAGACGCGCGCTGCCGACTGGCCCTCATGCGTCATCGATGCGCAACGACCGGCGACCAGCAGGTTGTCGATGCGATGCGGCACCAACATGCGATAGGGAAGCTGATTAAAGCCGCGAGAGTCGGGAATCGGCTGCCAGCGAAACGTAACATCGCCGGCTTCGTGCAGTTCCAGCGGCCAGCCGTTCACGCCGATCGTGTCCGAAAAGCTCGCGCAGCCGATGACATCTTCCTCCGTCAACTGATATTCGCCAACGATCCGCCGGGTTTCGCGAATGCCGACCTGCGGAGGAATATCCACGATGTAAGACTGTTCGAATCCCGGTACCGTCTTCAGGAAACGGAACACGTCTGCAATCTGCCGACGTCCCTCGATCTCGCTGGCGCTCAGTTGCATGGCATCAACGCCATTGATCGCCGTACCGTCTTCGTTGGCAATCTGAGTCACGTTGGCGCGCCACTCGATGCTGTTTTTCTGCGGCTTGACGATCGGCGTCTTCCGGGGGAAGCGGAACCCGTGCTTTTCGGCGTCGGCCATCCGGGCATCCATCTCCTTTGACGCGGCGGCGGCGCGATCGCTGTCCACACTGTTCAGACGGAACATCGTCGAGGGATAGAGGGTATTGCCAGTCGAGTCCCCGGTTTCGTAATCGACGCCAGACCATGCGGCAAGGTCGCCATCGCCCGAGCAGTCGATGAACATGCTGGCCAGCGCGATGCCGCGCCCCGATTTGGTTTCCAGTGCGAGGCCGCGAATTGTTTCGCTGTCGCTCATGATGACCCCGACCGCCAGCGCGTGAAAAAGAATCTCCACGCCGGCGTCGAGCAGGAGCTCGTCTGCCGCCATCTTGAATGCCGAAGTGTCGTAGGCCAGTCCGTACGTCTTCTGGAAAATCAGGTGAGGGGCGTTCAGGCCCCCAAGCTTATCGATGCCGGCAAGGAAATCATCCGCCACGCCATGCACTACCTGACGAATCTCGCCGAAGACGTTGGCATAAAGGCCGCAGAAATTGGTGACACCGGCGGCCGTGCCCATCCCCCCGAGAAAGCCGTAGCGCTCCACCAGCAAGACGGTGTGACCGGCGCGTGCAGCGGCGACCGCCGCCGTCATGCCAGCGGGGCCGCCGCCCAGAACGATCACATCGAACTTACCGACCACGGGGGTAGCGATGGCCGGCTCGAGAATTGTCTCGGCGGTTTTGAACGACAGCATGGCGTGTCTCGCGAAATGTAGGAATTGAAGCGATGGTAGCTTTGCAACGAATCCACTACAATCGCCTAAATTGACGCAAGACTTATTCCATATTGCGAATAATCATGGATCTTCTCGAAAGCCTTCGTTCACTGGTCCTGGTGGCGAACTGCGAGAGCTTTTCTCTAGCGGCCCGGCGCTCCGGTACGTCACCGTCGGTGATGATCAAGCGCGTCAACGCGGCGGAGTGGCACCTCAAGCTCGAGGTGCTCAAGCGCACCACACGTAGCGTGACGTTGACGGAAGGGGGACGGCGAATCCTTCCGAGTCTTCAGACGCTGGTCCATAACTTCGACGATCTGATGGCGTCGTTACGTCAGGAAAGCCCCGGTGCAGCGGGGCTGATCCGGATCAAGATATCGCCGGAGCTTGCCGAGGGCGGACTGGCGGCCGTACTCAGTTCGTTCCTGAAGGCTCATGTCGGGCTACGCATGGAAGTGGTCCTGCTGGAACGCTCCGTGAATCCGGATGAGGAGGGGTTCGACATCTGCATAGATTTTCAGTCGCGTGCCTATCCGCGCGTGACGGAGATCCCGTTGTTCGTCTGCCGCTTTGTGCTTTGCGCGGCCCCTGACTATCTGGCGCGACATGGGCAGCCGTCGCATCCGCGCGAGCTGCAACGGCATTGGACACTCGCGCCGGATTCGGTTGGAAAGAAATGGACGTTTCGTGCGCATCGACGGGCCGTGACTGTCGACGTGACACCGCGCCTCATGAGTGCCGACGGTCAGGGCATTCTGAACGCGGCAACACGCGGGCAGGGGATTGCGCTCTTGCCGACGTACCTCTGCGGACCGGCGCTTGCAGCAGGGACGTTGATACCGCTGATGGGCGACTATGCCCCTGTAGAGACATGGGTCACGGCGTCGGTCCCTGACACCAAAGTCGACTTACCGCGAATCCGCGGCCTGATCGAGTGGCTGAGCAGAATGCCCGCCTAGGGCTTCCCGTATGACGTCGACCAGGGCACGCAAGGCGTGATCGGCAGCGCGATGTTTCGGAATGATGGCGAGGATTTCACCCGGCGGTACAGTCCAGTCCGTCAGCACCTGAACAAGCGTTCCGGCCTTTAGTGCTTGCTCGGCGACATAATCGGGCATGAGAGTCAGGCCGTTTCCATCCACTGCGGCGCTCAGCAGCAAGAGCAGGTCATTCGAGGTGAACTTGGGCTGTGGGGCAAACCTGACCGCGGCACCGTCCTTTTCAAACACCCATTCCGTCTGCGTTGGAAAGAACGTCATGCAATCGTGGCCGGTCAGCTCACGCGGATGCGTCGGTGTTCCTCGGCGTGCCAGATAGTCGGGGGAAGCACACATCAGACGTTGCAGCGGACGGAGTACCTCTTCGACCACACCGCCGGGATGATGCTGGACCACGCCGATCGCCAGATCGAAACCGTCTTCCACGGGGCTGATATGCCGGTCGAGCAGGGCGATCTCCAGATCGATCTTCGGATAGCGGCGTTGGAACGTGTCGAACGCCTCTCGAAGTCGAAGGGTCCCGAGTGCGGACGGGACCTTCAATTTCAAACGGCCCTCGATATCTTCAGCGTTGACAGACGGCTCGCCGATGAGCGCGTCCAGCTCGTCGAGCAGTTGCCTCGCGCGCTCGAGATGATCGGCACCCAGCCGCGTTGTGGTGACGGATCGTGTCGTTCGATGGAACAACGGCGCACCGATCGACGCTTCGAGTTCATTGATGCGCTTCGTCACGACGGACGGTACGACGTTCAATATGCGCGCTGCGGCGGAGAATGAACCCTGGTCGGCCACCGCAACTAACGCGCGCAAGCTAAGTATTTGTTCCATGATCGACGACGGTTCATCGCCCGGGAGTGGGGCGTGCCGCACATTGTAAGCGGTGATGTCGGCGCGATGGTCAGCGTCGAACCGCCCTGGCGCCCTGCGCTCAGTTCGATCCGGAGTCGACGTGTTTGAACGCGTTCGGCGGGGCGTATCCGTACTTCTTGAAAAGCCGTGCCAGATAGGACGGAGAGTCGAGCCCCACCGCTGCCGCCACGCTCAGCACGGTTATGCCCGGAGCACTCAGCAACGCCGCTGCGACTTCGACCCGACGGCGCGATTGGTAATCGACGACGGTCTCGCCGGTGAGATCACGAAAGAGTCGCGTCAATGTGCGGCGCGACAAGCCGAATTCGTATGCGATGCGATCCAGCGAAACGGGTTGATCGAGCGTGCTGTCGAGAAACATTCGGATGTCGTGCACGATTTCCCCTTGCGCATCCCCTCGGTCGGCAGGCAGCGGGGCCGACGTCAGTCCGGCCTCGACACAACTCGCCGCCAGTGTCTGCGCGGCAAGATCCGCACGAAAAATGGCGAGCTCCGAGGAAAAGGCAGCATCGGGTGAGGGTTGCGTCGTGGCGACGCGCACAGCGTCGAGCAGCAGCAGTGGCGCTGACCAGATCGTCGCACGTGAACATGAAAGCTTACGACTCGCCTTGCGCTCGCAAAACGACACGAAGTCGCTCGCAACGTAGACCGCGACATGCGCCTGACCCACGCGATAACCCCGCGTGTCGTGCATACGACGCGGCGGCACGACGACAAAAGATTTCGGCGAGACCCGAACCGGCGATACATTCGTTTCGACGTTCAGCACCAGTTGCCCGGTACGCGGCAACAGAAACATGAACTCATCGTCATGCATGTGCGGTTGGGTCCTGTACTCACCGACCGACACATGCCGGACATCGGCGATACGATCTCCGCAGAGATGACGTTGGGCGGTCGGATAGGGCTTCACGCTACGTTCCCCTGATGGTGCGGGCCTGCCAAGGATGAGCGACGGCAACGACGGATTGCTGCGCCCATTCCAGCACGATTTTGCTGGCAGCGCCGCATCTGCGAGGCGATCGAACCGTCAGTATAGCCGTTCAAGGAAGATCGGGAGGCGTCGCGCCGGATGGCCGCGAGACACCCTGCCTGCGGCGCCATGCTCGGGAAAATACCAGTCCCGGCGCGGATCGGCACAGCGAGCCTGGCCAGCATTTGGCCCGATCGGGCGGTCCAAATGGCCCAATCGGAGGCGACGGTCTTTTTCGGCCCCGTCATCCTGAACCCACCTGCAATCCCGAGTGTTTCCCACATGCCATCCCTCCCGAATTCGCCCATGGGCGGCCCCGACAGTGCCGGCACGTCGCCGGACCTGCGCTTCGTCAACGTCTTCTCGGCCGGCCCGAACGGCGGCAACCCGGCACCTGTCGTGTTCGACGCCGACGCCTTGTCTTCCGACGAGATGAAGGCCATCGCCGCACGCTATGGGCACGAAAGCGCCTTTGTCTGCCGGGCGGTCGACTCGCGACATACCTGGCGCTTGCGATTTTTCGTGCCAGCGCACGAAATGGAAATGTGCGGTCACGCCACGCTCGGCGCGATGTGGCTGCTGCGCGAGGCCGGACGCTGGACGTCTGCCAAGGCAACGGTCGAGACGCTCAGCGGTATCGTCGACGTTCGGTTTGACGAGGAGACCCGGCGCATCGACGTCGGGCAACCGCGCGGCATCGTCGAACCGATCGACGATCCGCAACTGATCGAATCCATCTGCGACGTATTGCGAATTTCGCCCGACGATCTGTCCCCGCTCGGCATCGTCAACGCGCGAACGAGCCGTACCAAGACGCTGATCCCGCTCCGGTCGGTCGAAGCGCTCAATGCGCTCAACCCGGCGCTCAACGGTGTCGCCGCCTTGTGCGATGCCCTCGACTCAACGGGTCTGTACCCCATCGCGGTGGAGCGAACCCAACCGCTGGAACTGCATGCGAGGCAATTCCCGCGCGCTTCAGGCTATCCGGAAGACGCTGCCACGGGCATTGCCGCCGCCGCCACGCTTTACGGTGCAATCCATTACCGCTGGCTCACCGGCAACGATTCGACCATGCGGGTCTATCAGGGTTTTGCGATGGGGCGTCCGTCGTGCATTCGTGTCGCACTGCGCAAGCCCGGCGAGGGCAGCGCCGGATGCTGGATCAGCGGTGCCGTCGAATTCGCGATGCTTGAGCCGCACGCATGAAGATTCTCGACAACGTGCAGGTCGTTTTTACACCCCTATGCCGTCGAGGCGGAAAGCCATGCGCAATCCGCATAAGGCAACTATTTTGACGCCTCTATATTCGGAATCAACGCCAAGCGCACAGCCCGATTGCGCGATGCGGACCGCTTGAGGTTTTCACAATTCATTGCTGACCAACACATTAAGGTAACTGTCTCATGGGATCGATTAAACGGCTCGTCTCCTGCGCGATGTTAGGGACCCTCATCTTGACGTCTCACCAGGCGTTTTCCGAAGATCTCGGCCCCTCGCTCACCAAAATCAATACTAGCGGCGTGATCGCTGTCGGCCATCGCGAAGCCTCCATCCCATTCTCGTATTACGACAGTCAGCAGAATGTCGTGGGCTTTTCGCAGGATCTTTGCCAGAAGGTGATTCAGGCCGTAAAGACGAAACTGGGCAAACCGAATCTGATGGTCCGCATGGTTCCCGTCAATTCGCAGAACCGAATTGCGCTGCTGCAAAACGGCACGATCGACATTGAGTGCGGCGTGACCACCAACACCAAGGCTCGTCATTCTCAGGTCGCATTTTCGGATACCGTTTTCCTTGCGTTGACCCGGCTGCTCGTCAACAAGGATTCGGGCATCAAGGACTTCGGCGATCTGAGTAACAAAACGGTGGTGACCAATGCCGGGACGACTGCCGAGACGATCATTCGTCATATGAACGTCGATAAGAAACTGGGGATGAACATCATCTCGGCGAAGGACTACGGCGAATCGTTCCTCACGCTCGAATCAGGGCGGGCGAGGGCGTTCATGCTGGATGACGTGCTGTTGTCGGGGGCGCGCACGCTATCGAGAAAGCCCGATGACTGGATCGTCACGGGCACCGCACAGTCGCGAGAGCCTTACGCCTTCATGGTGCGCAAGGACGACCCAATCTTCAAGGCGCTCGTCGACCAAACCTTGTCCGGCGTCATGACTTCCGGGGAAATCAACGCCATTTACGCCAAGTGGTTTCTAAAGCCTGTGCCGCCGAAGGGCATCAACTTCAATTTTGCGATGACGCCCCAGTTGCGCGAGATTTACGCGCACCCCAACGATCAGGCGGACTATTGACCCGCTACGACGCCTGTCATGGGTTTCGCCTGACGGGCGCCTTTTTGCACGATTTTTTGCACGAACTTCAAACTCGGAAGGTGAAACATCATGGCTCATGGTCTGAGCGCTATCGAAGGAGCCGCGCGCACAACGATTGCACCGGGCGAACTGGACACCCCTGCGATCCGGGCGGCGCGTATCGATCTCGCCGCGTGCTTCCGAATGGCGGCGAAGCTGGGCATGCACGAAGGCGTGTGCAACCATCTCTCTGCGGTGCTTCCCGGTCGGGAAGACCTGTTCCTCGTGAATCCCTACGGATACGCCTTCGAAGAGATCACGGCGTCGAATCTGCTGGTCTGTGACATGCACGGGAATGTCGTGCTCGGCGATGGCGTTCCGGAGATCACGGCCTTCTACATCCACGCCCGCGTACACCTCAAGCAGCCGCGAATCAAGGTGGCGTTCCACACGCACATGCCCAACGCAACGGCCCTGGCGATGCTCGAGGGCGACCCGTTGCAGTGGGCCGGCCAAACCGCATTGAAATTCTACGGACGCACCTCGGTCGATGAGCAATTCAACGGGCTCGCCATGAACGCAGCGGAGGGTGACCGCATTGCAGACGCCATCGGAAATGCCGACGTCGTATTTCTCAAGAATCACGGCATCATGGTGTTGGGCGCGACCATTGCCGAAGCGTGGGACGATCTCTATTACCTGGAGCGTGCCTGTGAGGTTCAGCGGCTTGCGCTATCGACTGGACGGCCGCTCAAGCGTATTGATCCTGCGATCGCGGAGAAAACGTACCGTCAGATGCGTGCGGGAGAACGAGACAGCGCCCGTCAACATCTGGCGAGCGTGCGGCGGCAACTGGATGCAGAACACTCCGACTATGCCGCTTGATGCCAGCGTCATGGGCAGACGCACGTGTGTCCGGCAAGCCAACTGCTGACGAATGCCATGGAAGTCAAGTGGATTGAAGACTTTGTGGCATTGGCCCGGCACCGCACCTTTTCGCGGACGGCGCAAGTGCGTCATGTCACGCAATCCGGATTGAGTCGTCGCATCAAGTCGCTCGAGCAATGGGTGGGCGTGGAGCTGATCGATCGGAGCGCGTTTCCGCCGGAGCTCACGCCAGCCGGCACGCAATTTCTCGAAACGGCGCAAGGCTTTTTACGTCGCCTGCTGGCGGCCCGTGAACTCATTCGAGCCGAACACCGCATCGGACTCGAAGGATTGAACGTGGCCGCCGGACACGCGATCGCTGTTGGACTCTTGCCCCGACTCATTCGGCGTATCCCGACGCACTTTCGCGCCGTCAATTTCCGCATCATTCCGACGAATGTGCATGACTCGATTGCCATGCTGCTCAACGGATCGTGCCAACTGATGTTCGCGTATGAGCGCGCCGAACTGCCTTTGCACATCGACGCCTCCCGTTTCATTTCGATATGCGCGGGCAACGATGCGCTGGTTCCCGTTTGCGCGCCGACGGCAACCGGTTCGCCTCGGTATGCGCTGCCGGGCAGTGCGGCAAATCCGTTACCGCTCATTGCTTACGGCCCCGGCACCTACTTTAGTGCATGCCTCGCCTTGTTGCTGCGCGATGTCGAGACGCCTCCCGTGTTATCGACATGTTTCGAGTGCGACATGGCCGACGTGCTTAAACAACTTGCGCATAATGGGGAGGGCGTGGCCTGGCTTCCCCGCAGTCTTATCGAAACCGAGTTGGCCGAGGGCACGTTGGTGCCGGCCGGGGATAAACGCTGGACGTTCGAGCTCGAGCTGCGGCTCTATCACGATAGCCACAACACGTCGGGCTCGTTACGTGAACTATGGGCCGCGTTGGCGGCAAGTGAAACGCAGATACTCGAGTTGGTTGACAGAAAGTAGGGCACTCAGTCCCCAAGAGGGCGACGGCACGGCAGATCAAAGCCATCGCCCCAATGCTCCCGCCCCCCCTACTTGTCGAGGCCGCTCATCAAAATGTATTTGACCTCAACATATTCTTCGATGCCGTAATGGCTGCCTTCTCGTCCGTAGCCCGAATGTTTCACGCCGCCGAAGGGCACGGACGCCGTGCCGACCGAGCCGGTATTGAGAATCACCATGCCCGCGTCGATGCCCTTTGACATACGGAAAGCGCGGGCGAGGTCGCGGGTGAAGACGTAAGCGACCAGCCCGTATTCGGTGCTGTTGGCGCGCGCAACGACCTCGTCTTCCGATGAGAAGCGATAGATCGGGAAGACCGGGCCGAAAATTTCCGTGCCGGCAATCTGCATGCGGTCATTGAGCTCGGTGAGGATCGTCGGCTCGTAGAACAGGCCCCCTCTGGCATGCGGTTTTCCACCGAGCACGACGTGCGCCCCCTCCGTCCGAGACTGCTCGACGAGCGCGGCCACCTTGTCCAGTCCGGCCTGATTGATCAGGGGGCCAACCACCGATTCGTCCTGCATGCCCTGGTCCACACGGATGTTTGCAACGCGTCGGGCGACTTCGCTGACGAAGCGGTCGTGGATGCTGTCGTGAACGAAAATCCGGTTCGGCGAAATACAGACCTGGCCCGAGTTGCGCAGCTTGGCGCCGACGAGACTCGCAACGGCGTCGTCGAAACTCGCGTCGTCGAAGACGATGAAAGGCGCGTTGCCGCCGAGTTCCAGCGTCATCTTCTTGAGATCCTGACCGCACGCGCTGGCGAGCAACTTGCCCACAGCCGTCGAGCCGGTGAAGGAGATCTTCCGAATACGCCTGTCGCCCGTGAAGACTTCACCGATCTCCTTCGGGTTGCCGGTGACCATCTCGAAGACGCCTTCGGGAATGCCCGCTTTGCGCGCGTACTCCAGCAACTTGTAGGCGGTCAGGGGCGTGAGCTCCGAGGGCTTGATGATCATGGTGCAACCCGCCGCCAGCGCTGTGGCGATCTTCCGGGTAATCATCATGAACGGGAAATTCCATGGCGTAATCGCGGCTGTCGGCCCGGCAGGTTCCTTCGTCACGATGACCTGCGCGTTGGCGGCGTGGGTCGGAATGGTATCGCCATAGACGCGCTTGGCTTCCTCCGCGTACCACTCGATAAAGCCGAGACCGTAGTCGATCTCGCCCATGGCATCGGAGAGACACTTGCCATTTTCTTTCACCATGATTTCGGCGAAAGCACGTTTGTCGTCGCGCACGAGTTCGAACCACTTGCGCAGCAGTTCGCTGCGCTCCCTGGCAAGCTTGCGCGACCACGCGGGGAAAGCGTTGCAGGTACGATCGACGGCGGCTTTGACTTCGTCGAGTGTGAGTTCCGGGGCTTCACCAACGAGCGAACCGTCAGCGGGGTTGTGGACTTGGATCATGGTAAGTCTTCCTTGGTATCAGGGCGGGGGGGACGAGATGAATACTAGGGACGGCCACCTGTGGCGACAATGAGAGAACGTCTATGGTTATTGCCTAATCCTATAAATCCGACGAATACGGATTGGGAGGCCAGGTGAGGTCGCGGAGAATTTCGGCAGGTATATAAGCGCCGTCTGCCGATGAGATCGTGGAGCGGCACGACGGTGCAAGCGACGAATATTGCCCATTTGTTCGATGTGGCAGAGAATCTCGTCATCCCATCTCAAGCCTGGACCTTGCCAATGGACCGTCGAGAGTCGCTTCCCCCGCTAAACCCCACACGTGCTTTCGAGGCGACAGGCCGCCTGTTGAGCATTTCAAAAGCGGCCAATGAGTTGGCGGTCACACCGGCGGCCGTCAGCCGACAAGTCCGAACGCTTGAGCAGTACCTCGGGGTCGAGTTGTTCGAGCGGGTGAAAGGGCGGCTGGAACTGACCGCTGCCGGGGCGAGTTATCTGGCGGAGTTGATGCCGGTCTTCGCGGCGCTTCGGGACGCAACCACCAGCCTGCGCGCCTCCGGACGCCGCGCAAGCGTACTGAAGATCCGCTCCCCGGCGACGTTCGCCGTGAGATGGCTGATTCCACGACTGGCTAATTTCCACCGGCAGCACGCCGATATCGAAGTGCAACTCACGACTTCGCCGGCGCCGCTCAACTTTGCACGCGAAGATATCGACGGCGGCATTCAACTTGGCGACGGCGACTGGCCGGGCGTCCATGTGCAACGACTCATGCGCAATGTCCTCGTTCCGGTCACCGCGCCGTCGCACCCGGTCAAGCGTGGCGCACAACTTCAGGGAGAAACGCTATTGCACTCGCTGGCGCGTCCCGAGGACTGGCAACTTTGGCTCAAGGCGGCAGGCATGCCACTGAACGCGCGACGACGGGAAATGCGCTACGAGACATCCTTGCTCGCCTATCAGGCAGCGATTGAAGGGCACGGCGTCGCCATTGCACAGGAGGCACTCGTACGCCCGGAGTTGAACCAGGGCACGCTCGTCGCCCCGTTCGCGTTTCAACTGGACTGCGGCGCACACACCTACTATTTCGCGTGGCCGGCAAAGCGCCGGTCGTCGGCAGCGCTCGAAATCTTTCGGGACTGGCTGGTAACGCTCGTAGCTGAGTAGTCCGCCGCGGCACACCCTTTAACAAAAAGTCAAAGCATCGCTTCGAAAAAGTCGATTGTTGCTCGCGAGCACGCTCCCTATGCTCGTCTCATGGCTTGGCATTCCGGCAAGTCAAGGAGACAGGACAATCGAAAATGTTAAGAGACAGCCTAAGTGGCGTGCGCGTACTCGACTTCTCGCACGTCCTTGCCGGTCCGGTGTGTTCGATGACACTCGCGGATCTGGGTGCGCACGTCGTCAAGATCGAGCCACCTGAAGGCGAGCTTGGCCGCAAGATCGGGCCGCCCTGGGTGAACGGAGAAAGCCCCGCGTTCATCAGCGTCAACCGCAACAAGTTGAGCGCTTCCATCGACCTGAAAACCGATGCGGGCCGGCGAGTGATCCGCAGAATGCTCGGCGACGCCGACGTGCTCGTCGAGAACTTCCGACCGGGCGTCATGGCGTCGATGGGACTGTCCTTCGAAGCGGTACGCGAGATCAACCCGCAACTCGTCTATTGCTCCGTCTCCGCCTTCGGCCAGAACGGCGCCAATCGCACGCGCCCCGGTGTCGACGGCATCATTCAGGCGGCGAGCGGCCTGATGAGCACACTGGGTTCGACCAACGCCGATCCCTTGAAAGTGCCGGCGCCGATCGCCGATATGCTCGGCGGCTATCTGGCAGCACTCGCCATCCTCGCCGCACTTCATCGTGTGCGCGACGGCAAAGGCGGGGCATACCTCGACGTCAGTCTCTACAACGCGACGGTGATGTTGCAGCAAATCGGCTTCGCGTCGTTTTTCGCCTCCGGTCGAAACCCGGACAAGGTCGGAAGCGCTGCACCCTATGCGGCGCCGAACGAGGCCTATCCGACCCAGGACGGCTGGATGGTCGTCGTCGCCTATCACCCGGCGCGATGGACGGCGCTGTGCGAAGAACTGGATATGTCGTGGTTAGCGTCGGATCCGAAATTTTCGACCAATGACGAGCGAGTGCGCCACCGGGCAGCCTTGCATGAGTTGCTCGCATCAAAGTTCGCCGAGCGCACCACGACCGACTGGATGGCACGACTCTGCGCTCGCGACATCATTTGTGCGCCCGTTGCGACATACAGCGACGTGATGGCGTCGGAAGCGTATTTGCAAAGCGGACTCGCGTCGACGATGGATCACCCCATTGCCGGGCGCATTCGAACCCATCGGTTTGCCTTGAGTGCGGCCGACGATGCGACCGGGCATGTCGATCTTGCGGCGCCGTTAAACGGCGAACACACGCGGCAAGTCCTCCAGAGCTACGGCATCAGCGATGCAGAAATCGCGGAGTTGCTAGACATCGGCGCGATTCGGGCGAGCGCGGCGCCTCCGACACGTCCCAACGATCATGAGGCCGGAAGGCTTGCTGTTTGAACGTCGATGGTTTCAGGCGGGGTTTGCCCTGATCGATCAGAGGGAGTGGATGTCCATGTTTCCCGAACGTCGCCCCGCGAGATTTTTGAATCGCTGAACGCGCTGGAAAAACATCGTCCGGGCGTAACCGCAGGTTTTTGGAGGAGGTACAGGTCGTGTCAACACAAGTGGCTGAGAAGGAGTCCCTGGTTCTGACGTCATTTGATGCCGGGGTTTTGACGATAACGCTCAACGCTGCCCAGAACGCCAATGCGCTCACGGTGGCGATGACCGAAGCACTTTCGACCGAGCTCGAAGCGATTGCGCATCGTCGCGATGTGCGTTGCGTGCTGTTGCGTTCGTCGGCGAAGCATTTCTGCACTGGCGGAAACGTGAAAGACATGCAAAGCGGGCGTGATCTGATGGACGGCGGCATCGAGGCCGTACGCGAGCGTCTGCTGGGGAGTTTGCATCGCATCACCCGTGCACTCAACGACATGGAGGTTCCGTCCGTCTGTGCGGTCAACGGCGCGGCGATCGGCGCCGGTTTCGATCTGGCGTTGATGTGCGATATCCGGGTGGCAGGGCAGAGCGCCGTGTTCGCCGAGAGTTTTCTGCGTCTTGGGCTCGTGTCGGGCATCGGGGGCGCCTGGTTTCTCAATCGCGTGGTCGGATCTGCCAAGGCGCTGGAAATGACGCTCACCAGTGAATTCATCGATGCCACGCAAGCCGAACGCCTGGGCATCGTGACCCGGGTGACGCCCGACGATCGTCTGGACGCCGAGACGCTGGCGCTGGCGCAGCGAATCGCCGCACATCCGCCCGGAGCCGCACGCATGGCCAAACGGTTGGTGCGGGAATCGGCGTCCGCCTCGCTACCCGTCGCGCTCGAAATGGCCGCGAGCATGCAGGCCATTCTGCTTTGTGGAAGCGAACACAAGGAGGCGGTGACGCGATTTATCGAAACCAGAGCGGCAGGAAAGCAAACCTGAAAAGCGCCGTTGCAAGAGGCGTACGGAATGTAGCCATCAAAGAGCCGAGGTCGTGAATGCGCGACGCAACGGCCAAAAAATCAGCATCCAGGAGACACCTATGTTCAACGATCAACGGCCCGGTCATGCCGGGCCCGGCATGCTTCGTCTCATTGCGAGCGCGAGTGTCGGCACCATGCTCGAGTACTACGATTTCTTCATCTATGTCGCGCTGACGTCAACACTGACCGGGTTGTTCCTGCCATCGGCAGATCGCGTGGTGGCTGCGCTGGCAGGCGTTGCGACATTCGGCATTGCATACGTGGCCCGGCCGGTCGGAACGCTGATTTTCAGCCCCATGTCCGACAGGATCGGACGAAAGAAGACATTTGTCGTCACCCTCCTGATGATGGGCGCAGCAACTGTCGGCATCGGATGTCTGCCGACGTATGCGGCCATCGGTGCGGCGGCGCCCATCGCGCTGCTGACGCTGCGGATCATCCAGGGTGTCGCGCTTGGCGGGGAGTATGGCTCGGCGGTCGTCTACGTCATGGAGCATGCGCAAGCCGGGCGCAAGGGCATGGCGACAAGCGTGCTTCAAAGCACCGCAAGCGTCGGGCTGTTGCTTGCCTTGCTGATCGTCTCCGCGCTCAAGTGGCTGCTCGATCCTGCAAGCTTCCTGTCCTGGGGGTGGCGCGTTCCGTTCCTCGTTTCCGCCCCGATTGTCGGCGTCGCAACATGGATTCGCCTGGGGATGAAGGAGACGCCGATCTTCTCCGAGCTCAAGAATGCCGGCTTGCTTTCGGCGACGCCACTTCAGGACACGCTCAAGAGCAAGACGTCATGGAAGGCGATCTTTGTCGCGATGTTCGGTGCGCAGGACGCGACGTCGGTGTCGCTGTACACGTCGATCGTCTACATGCTCTATTTCCTCGAGAACGTTCTGAAAGTCGAGCCGACGAGGGCGAGTCTTTGCCTCGGCATTGCGATTGTGATCGCGGCGCCCACGTACCCGTTGTTCGGGCGGTTGTCCGACGCCATCGGACGAGCCAAAGTCATCCTGATCGGCGTCGTGCTCTGGGCCATCGCGGCATACCCGTGCTTTGCCGGCATTCGGACCTACGTGCTGGCGGCGCAGTGGTCTTATGTGACGGCGCTCATTACGGTGCTTGCGCTCCTCACCGCCATGATCATGGCACCGCTGCCCGCTTTCATTGCCGAATCGTTCCCGCCGCAGAGCCGAACCACCGGATTCGGGCTGTCGCAGCAATTCGGAAACGTGCTGTTCGGCGGGTTTCTTCCGCTGTTCAGTCTCACGCTGGTCAATCTCACGGGGAATCAACTGGCGGGTGTGGCGTATTCGATTGCGTCAATGCTGCCTTGCCTGCTGGTGACTTACTTCTGGGGCCTTAAACAAGATGCCATCGGCCAGCGGGAATCCACAAGCGGCCATCCGCTGCGAGCGAAAGCCGAATCGCATCTGCCGGTGCAACAGTAAAGGTGCTGATGTTCGTTACCTCCTGCCTGCGGCTGTCGAACGACGGCGTAGACAGGAGGTGCCAACGAGATGCGGCCCACGATTCAACGGGGTTGACTCAAAACCAACCAGTTGGTTGATTTGTGGTTTTCTTTGCCGTCGGAAGGTCACTGGCGCAGCTTTCGATGGCGTTTCTTGTGTGTGTCGCATCGGTGCGGCACACGCCTATAGCGCTCAGGAGATTCGGCATGTCGATTTCAAGTCTTCAGAAAATTACGGCATGAACGGGAAGGATCTCCCCGTGGCGCACGGCGCGCCGTTGCGTCTGAGAGTGGAGCGACAGCTAGGTTACAAGCAAGCCAAGTACCTCATGCGAATCGAGGTCGTGACGTCGTTCGACAAGGTCTGGGGCGGCCGGGGCGGGTATTGGGAAGATCGGGGCTACGAGTGGCACGCGGGTATTTGAGCTGATTCTACAGTCCCTTTTCCCCGATGCTCAGCGGTAATGAACGACTGTCTTGTTGACGGCAGTCGTGGCCCCGCTGGCGCCGTCCGTCCTGACGTCGCCGCGCGATGCACTCGGTCATGGAGAAAAAAGCGATGCCTGCTGCCTGAGAATTTTTCACCCACCCATCAAGCATTGAACGGCGCGACGTTTGCGCCAATCCCCGTCATGGGCATATCAAGCGCGCACGCTTGCATCGAGGGAAAACCCCAATCCACGAACATCGAAATTCATATAAAGATATATATGAATTTTTGACTTCGGCCTTCGGGCCAGATCTGATCGTGGACAACCGCATTCCCCGGTATCACCAGTTGCGCGACGAGCTTGCCGCGCGCATCGCCGCCATCGAATGGCAGCCGCACGATCCGCTGCCGACCGAACAGGAACTGGCGCTCGCCTATGGGCTGGCGGTTGGCACCGTGAGAAAGGCGATCGATCTGCTCGAGCATGAGGGGCTTGTCGAACGCTTTCAGGGACGCGGAACATTCGTTCGCCGCGCCACGTTCGATCGGTCGCTATTTCGCTTCTTCCGTTTTCAGTCGCCGACAGGCGAGCGCCGTATTCCCGAGAGCCGCATTCTCGAACGTGTCGTTTCCCGAGCGCCCAAGGCTGTCGTCGAAAAGTTCGGCCTGAAGACGGGCGCCAAAGCCATCCGGCTCGCCCGTCTGCGCCTGATCGACAACGCGCCGATCGTCTCCGAGCAGATCTGGCTGCCGTACGAACCCTTCGCCGCGTTGGCCGATTGCCCGCTGGAAGACTTCGGCACGCTGCTTTACCCGTTCTACGAACAACGCTGCGCCCGAGTGATTGCTCGCGCGGAAGAGCGACTGACTGTCGAGAGCGCCAGTGATGCGGATGTCGCAGCCCTCCAGATACCGGCACATAGCCCGATCGTCATCGTCGAGCGACTGGCGTATGGCTATGACGACAAGCCGCTCGAATGGCGTCAATCGCGGGGCGCCGCCCAACACTTCGCCTACGAAATCGAGATTCGCTGAACAGCGAAGCGACTGTTCGCGCCTCACGCAACAGCGCTTCACGCGTTCGCGCATTGGCTCAGCCCGACATGGGCCGAGCGCCGTGCGCATCAGGCATTTTTGTGATTCAACCACTATCGCTATTAGCGTCGGCAAAGACGCGTGGAGTCGGGATGTTTTCTTGGTATAGCAAGGTATCCGCAGGGGAGCGGCGCACGTTCTGGGCCTGTTTTGGCGGCTGGGCGCTCGATGCGCTCGACGTCCAGATGTTCAGCCTCGTCATTCCGGCGATCATCGCCGAATGGGGCATCAGCAAGACCGAAGCGGGCCTCGTTAGCGGCGTAACGCTGGTGGCCTCGGCACTCGGTGGCTGGATCTGCGGCGCGGCGGCGGATCGCTTCGGTCGCGTACGCACGCTGCAAATTACCGTGGCCTGGTTCTCCATCTTCACATTGCTGTCGGCCTTCGCGCAGAACTTCCCGCAGTTCATCGTACTCAAGGCGTTGCAAGGCTTCGGCTTCGGCGGCGAATGGGCTGCCGGCGCGGTGCTCATGGCCGAGACCATCCGCAACGAACATCGCGGCAAGGCGATGGGCGCCGTGCAGAGCGCGTGGGCCGTAGGGTGGGGCGCCGCAGTGCTGCTCTATGCCGGCGTGTTCTCCTTCCTGCCGGCAACGCTCGGCTGGCGCGTAATGTTCGGCGTCGGCATTCTGCCCGCACTGCTCATCATCTACGTCCGGCGCAACGTCAAGGAACCGGAGGTCCCGGCAGCGAAGGCGTCTGCGAAGCCGTCGGCATCTGCCAAGGGGATACCACTGTTGTCGATCTTCGCCCCCGATGTGCTGCGCATGACGCTGATCGGCGGCCTGCTCGGCGTCGGTGCTCACGGCGGCTACGCGGCACTCACGACCTGGCTGCCTACGTTCCTGAAGACGGAACGGCATCTCTCGGTGCTTGGTACGGGCGGCTACCTTGCCGTCATCATCGTCGCGTTCTTCTGCGGTTGCATCGCCGCGTCGTATCTACTCGATGCCATCGGCCGACGTCAGACCATTCTGCTGTTCTCGGTCTGCTGCGTGGCAACGGTGATTCTGTACGTGTTCCTGCCGATGTCGAATCACGCCATGCTTGCGCTGGGCTTCCCGCTCGGCTTCTTCGCTGCGGGCATCCCGGCCAGCATGGGGGCACTGTTCAACGAGCTTTATCCGCGTGGCACGCGTGGCACCGGCGTCGGCTTCTGCTACAACTTCGGGCGCGTCGTCTCTGCCGGCTTCCCGGTCATGGTCGGGCACCTCGCCACCCAGTACTCGCTGGGGTTCGCCATCGGCATCGACGCCGCCTTCGCCTACGCGATCGTCGCGATCTCTGTGCTGATGCTGCCGGAAACGCGCGGTCGTACACTGACGGAAGACCCCGTCGTCTGAGCTTTACGAATGACGCAGCACATCACCCAGTCCATCACCCGATGCGCAATGCCGATTACCGGCATCGACAGCCATGCGCATGTGTTCGCGCATGGCCTGCCGCTGGCATCCGGCAGGCGTTACGCCCCCACCTATGAAGCCACGCCCGAGCAATATCTCGCGATGCTCTCGAGCCTTGGCCTGTCTCATGGGGTTCTGGTGCAACCGAGCTTTCTCGGCACGGACAACAGCTTCCTGTTGGGCTGTCTCGACGCACACCCAGAACGCCTGCGTGGCATTGTGGTCGTGGACCCGGCGCGTGATCTCGGGCAGATCGACGCATGGCATGCGCGGGGCGTGGTCGGCGTGCGGGCAAATCTGATCGGCACAACGCTGCCGGACTTCGGCGACGCCGCATGGGCGCCGTTTCTCGAGCGTATGGCTGCGTTGGACTGGCATCTGGAAGTGCAGGTCGAGGCCGCGAGGCTGTCCGGTGTCATCCCCGCGTTGCTCGCGAGCGGCGTGCGCGTCGTCGTCGATCACTTCGGCCGCTTTGCGCCGTCACTCGGCATCGCCGACCCCGGCTTCGAGGACCTGCTTTCGCTGGGCGCGACACGACAGGTATGGGTAAAGGTTTCCGGCGCCTATCGCGTCAGCGCGAATCCCGGCGATCCCGCTGCTGCACTGGCCGCTGCCCGGGCGGCGTGGCCCGCGCTGGCACGAGCGTTCGGCGTCGACCGGCTCATATGGGGCACCGACTGGCCTCACACCCAGTTCGAAGCCACGCAGAACCCGCAACGCACCCGGGAACTCCTCGACGCGCTGGTGACCGGTCACGACCAGTTGCGCGCGGTGCTCATCGATACACCGGCATCATTGTTTCAGTTTCGTTAATCAAACCGACTGACGGCCAACGGCCAACGCCATACCCATTACATAAAGCCTCAATAGGCTACACACGCGCATCGTCATGCAGCCCGATCCCGGCTGCGCGACGCACGCCGCCACTCGCTCAACGCACAATCCAAGAGACCCCCCGTGCTCAAGAATCTCTCGATCAAGACCGGCCTGACGCTCGCGACCGGCATCTTCGTGGTGCTGGTACTCGTCATCGGTGCCTGCGCCTTTACCTCGCTCGCCTCGACCAACGAATCGCTCAGCCGGATGTATCAGCACGACATGGCCGCGACGAACGCGCTCACTCGCAGTTCCGAATTACTGCTGCGCTGCCGATCGGCGAAGAACCGTTACGAGTCGTTGATCGGTCAGCAGAAAGACAGTGACGCGGCGCGACAGCTGCAACTCGCCGAGCAGTATTGCAATGAGTCGCAAAAGCAGTGGGATGTCTTCGCCGCCGTGCCGGTTTCCGACGAGGCCAATACGCTGGTCAAGGAAGCGGGCGACAAGCACGCGGACATGATGAGTAAAGGCATCATGCCGGAATTCGATGCGCTGCGGGCGCGTGACTTCGACGCGTATCGCCGCATCCAGCTGCAATACAGCAGCCCGCTGTACAACCAGTTCGACAAGTTGACGCAGCCGCTGATGGACTATGCGACGTCGCGCGCTGCACACCGCTTTGCCGAGGCGCAATCTCGCGCACACACGATGAGCGCTGTCCTGATCGTCGGCGCGTTGCTCGCCGTGACGATCGCGATCGTCGTGCGCCGTGTGCTCACGCGCGTCGTCGTCGAGCCCATCGGGGAGATGGCGCAGCACTTCGAGTCGATCTCGAAGGGGGATTTGCAGCAGGACATCGTGGCACTCGGCACCAACGAGATCGGTACGTTGCAACGGGCGCTGGACAAGATGCAGGCCGAGCTTGCCGGCACCGTGCGTCACATCCGGGCGTCCACCGAGTCGATTACCGTAGCGGCGAGCGAGATCGCGTCGGGCAACGTCGACTTGTCTGCTCGCACGGAGCAGCAGGCGTCGTCGCTTCAGGAAACGGCGTCGAACATGGAGCAGATCACCAGCACGGTGAAACAGAACGCGGACAACGCGCGTCAGGCCAGTTCGCTGGCCCGTAACGCCTCGGAGATCGCAGGGCAGGGGAGCGCCGTCGTCAGCCGGGTCATCGGTACGATGGACGAGATCAACCAGAGCTCCGCACGGATTGCAGACATCATCGCCATCATCGAAGGCATTGCGTTCCAGACCAACATTCTTGCCCTCAATGCCGCCGTCGAGGCCGCCCGTGCGGGCGAGGAGGGGCGTGGTTTCGCCGTGGTCGCAGGGGAAGTGCGCAGCCTTGCGCAGCGTTCGTCCGCCGCTGCCAAGGAAATCAAGACGTTGATCGACGCCTCGGTGGACCGGGTGCAGGCCGGCGCGAGCCTCGTCGATCAGGCAGGCAAGACGATGCAAGAGATCACGAACGCGGTGCAGCGCGTGACCGACATCATGGGCGAGATCTCCGCCGCATCGGAAGCCCAGAGCGGTGGCATCGATCAGATCGCGCGGGCCGTCACGCAGATGGACGAGGTGACGCAGCAAAACGCGGCCCTCGTCGAAGAAGCGGCCGCCGCATCGCAGTCACTGGAGGATCAGGTGCAGTCGCTCAAGCGTGCGGTGGCCATCTTCCGGGTGGATGCACATCCTGCATTGCTGCAACTGGCTTGATTCTTTGATGTGGCGCCGGCGACGGGCCCCCGACGTCGGCACACTCGACTCAGGGTGCTGGCTCAACGGCGCTTGGCGAGCGTGCAGGAATTGACGATTAGGGGAGATGTACCGCAATATCGGCATCGCGTAGCAGGCGCAATCCGCAGGTCTCATTGCATCACCACGACGAGGATCGGAAGCATGAGCAGAGCCAGGGTTTCGGAGCCAACAAGCGACATCGACCGACACGGGCAGTCCGGCAAGGCGGCAACCTCTGGCCCCGACGGCTTTATCGATGCCCGGCCACAAGCCATGGTTCAACGTCGAATTCAATCGATGGCGGACGATAGCCGGAATGCCAACTGGTTTGGCCGTCAACCCGAGCCAGGCGATGGCCACGAGCAGGGCGCGAGCTTTGTGGATAATCGGCCAACCGCAATCGCCCAGCGACAGGTGCAAGCGATGGCGGACCATGCTGCACGTGGCCAGTCGCAAAGGACCGAGGCCGGCACCTCCACCGAAGTCTCCCAACGCGCCAACGCAATGCCGGCCAAGCTCAGGCAGGGGGTCGAAGCCCTTTCGGGCATGAGCATGGCGCACGTCAATGTGCACTACAACTCATCGAAACCGGCGCAGTTGCAGGCGTTGGCCTATGCACAAGGCAACGACATTCAGTGCGCTCGGAAGGGCTACGTGAGCGCGGCGCCCCCACCGATGCGCCGCCCGGGACCTTCGATGTGCTCGAGGTGCCAGCCTTCATGGAGAATCAACGCAACTATCAGAATGACCTGGCCGCGCGTTTTTCGATGCAGAGCATCATGACGTCGCATCGCAGCGTCGGGTTCGAATACGAGTTTGGCCAGCACAACCAGGGGCCCGAAGTACTCTCCCATTTGCATCTTGCCGCGTCCCAACCGTTCTCCAATCTGTTTCCTTTGAAGTTCGAGCTGGAAACCGACTCGGGCGCAGTGGTCGAAATCGGCATGCCGCCGCTGTTGATACCGAACGCGCCCGATGGCGGCCCCGATCGGGCGAGGATTAAGGCGGCCGATTCGAAGTTGAAGGGCGTCATGAAGGCAATGGGCGCGCAGCATGGCCCTGTCGCGGCGCTGCTTCCGCTCTTGGAAGCCCAGAAACTGGGGCGAGGTTGGGTAGCCGGTCCATTGCTACAGCACGGTGGGAAATACGCAAACATGGCGCTGCAAGCGCCCATCGCAGGCAAGTTGCAGGGCGGAGGCGTCTATTCTCAGTTGAATATTACGCTGACGGGAGAAGAAAGCGCACGGTTCATCTCGACGGTTCAAAAAACGATGGCGCCTAATTCTTCTGAGTCCGGTGTCTTGGGGCAAGCCTTCCAGGAGTTGGAAAAACTCGCGTCCAGCCAGCCCGGCACGCCATTAAACGCCACTCTCTTAAACAAAGCGTTAGCGAATACCCTGGCGATTCCATCGATTCTGCTCCAAAGGAGTCGGACCATTGGCAAGATCCCAGACGAGCTGGACTTGTCTTCGACCGTCAAAGAGCTTTATTCGCTGTGGATCAAAGATTCCGTGCCGAATATGCTCGCAACGACGCTCGCAGACCCTCGCGCGCTGTCAGCGTATGCCGCTAAGGCAGCCGATGTCATACGTGGCAAGGTACCGGGCGTCATGAAGCCATTTCGCGACCTGCTGTTAGCCAACGATCGGGAAGCCGCAGCCTGGAAGGGGTTGGCGACGTACGTCGCAGCCAACAGTTTCTACCCCAAAGACTACGAGGAGGCGGAAAGCATTACACAACACGTACCAGCGGAAAAGAAACGAGATATTCTTGCGCGCGCAGCAGAGATTCGCGACATGATGGTCCCCGGCGATTCAGGTGAATTCAAGGATACGGAAGAGGCTGACGGGAGCGGCGGCGGCGTGCAAAACCGCTTCGATGCCCGACTGGCTGCGTACAAACAGTTGGTTGCCACCACGTGCGCAGCGGAGCTGGCCATCAGGGAAGCCGATATCACGAATGCCGAAAAGCAGGTCAATGACGAGATCACCGCGCTGCTTAGGTTGATAGGGACACCTGTCGTTGTCACGTCCGCACCGACCCAGTTCGGCGTCGAGACGTTTGGCAGCGGTACAGGTGTGCGCAAGGACACGCATGTCAAGCATCCCGAAACCGAGAAGACGAGCAGCGGTCTCCGGCATTCCGTGGCAGAAGTACGCAGTGACCCGGCCATGGCGCTGTTCTATAGCGATCTATGGGATAAGAAACCGTAATCCGGCATCGCAAATGCCACTAAAGCAATCAGATCAACGGCTTACATCGACAGAGAAACATACTCGTATTTTCTATTTAACATAATGTACATTATGCGAATACAAGCCGGCAAGCGCGGCGCTCGGAGATGTTGACCTTCTCCCGAATCGCCGACACTGCTTCGCGTTTGGCTTGCGGGCTCAGGGCTTTCCCTTGACGACGACCTTCAACGCTTCCATATCGAGCATTGCTTCGGCCAGCAGTTTCTTCAGCCGGGAATTCTCAACCTCGAGGTCCTTGAGCCGGCGCGCTTCTGAGACTTCCATGCCGCCGAACTTTGCGCGCCAGGTGTAGAACGACGCGTCACTGAACCCCTGCTTCCTGCACAGCTCCTTGACCGGCATGCCGGCTTCAGCTTCCTTCAGAAACCCGATGATTTGCTGTTCCGTAAATCGCTTCTTCATGTTCGTCTTCTTCTCCGAAAACGAACTTTACTAGACTCCGGCTGGCCCTGTTTGCAGGGGGCAAGTCAAAATGCAAGTACGCCCGCAGATCGCATCCTTCCTAAAATGCGCCCTTGCCCTTCCCCCTGTGATTTGATGGCCCCGTGGGCCAGCAAGTAAATTGGCGCAAATTCCTTGGTGCCGACGGATAGATGCTGTACCGCATGAAGCAGGAGGGCCGCTATCACGTCATGTGGGTCCTCCGTGATTTCGTTGCCGGTAACTCGCAGCACGATCGATAGAATGACTTGCTTGGGCACAAAATAGGTCGCAAGACCTGCCAAAATCTCGGACAGCGCAAAAAGCGCCTTGATCCACAAGCTCGTCTCGAATACCCAGTGCAGTCGTTTTTCCGTGGTGTCTGAAAACGGGGTCACGTGCCTCTCTCCTCGTAGTTCATTACCAAAGCGTTCGGGACGATAACGCTCACGCTAAGGCCGCGGTGCGTACTTTCGTCGGTGTATGAAAAGTGCACGCGGGCACCAAACTTGTCAGCGATTGCCTTAACGATCGACAGCCCGAGGCCCGACCCCGTTTGCGCCGTTCCGAGAATTCGGTAAAACGGGTCAAAGACGCGTTCACGCTCCTGCGGGGGAATGCCCGGCCCCGTGTCCCTGACACTCAGTATGGTTTGACGTGCGTTGGACTCCAGCACCAGGTCGATGCGTCCGCCAGGTGGTGTGTAACGAATTGCGTTGTCGACGAGGTTTTTCACCAGAACGCCCAAGTCCGCCTCGCTCACCGGCAGAGCTACGTCCCCATGTTCGTCAATACCGATGTCAATCTGCTTGGCTTCGGCGAGCGGATAGAGCGTCTCAAGCGTATTTCGGAATACCGTGAGCACGGAGTCGGTGCGGGCCTGTGCGTCTTGCTGCGTGGCTTGTACACCGGACAACGTGAGCAAATGATCAAGCAGATGCCGATTTCGCTCGATTCCATGCCTCAATTCGATCAGGCGCTCGCTCGCGGTCTCGGACATCGGCGCGTCGGCGAGTCGCTCGGCCTGCAACGAGAGTGCCGTGAGCGGCGTGCGTAGCTCATGTGCGGCGTCGGCAACGAAGCGGTGCTGCGCATCGACGGAGGTCGCCACACGCGAGAGCAGATTGTTGATCGCATGAAGGAAGGGGCGAATTTCGTTGGGCAGATGTTCGGTCGGCACCGCATGTAGCTCGCTATACTGGCGTTGATCGATTTCGCGAGACAGGCTCGCCACGGGACGGAAAATTAGCCGTACGAGCCAGCCGACAACGAGAAGCAGTACCGGGACGAAGGCGACTAGCGGCATGACAGTGCGAATCGCACTGTTACGGGCGATTTCGTCCCGAACGTCCGTTTCTTGAGCTACAGCGATTCGCTCACCAGATTTCAGTGTCTTCGCAAGCACACGGTAATGTTCTCCGCCGACCGGTACGGTCGCGAGCCCATCGGGCATTGTCAAGGTCAAGGGCAGAGGCAGTTTGTCGTCACCATCGCTCACACCGCTGCCAGGCGGGGGCGCCATCGAAAGGCGCTGGACGACAACCCGCGCATCTTCACCGCTTGTCTGAGGTGCCTGAATATTGCGAAATTCGCTGGCGGGCAAATTATTGTTGTCGACGAGCGCGGCGACTTGTCGCAAAACGTCGTCCTGAAGTTCATGAGCCTCATCGAACGCGGCGCCAAACGAGATCACGCCTGCAATGACGGCAAACACCAGAATGGCGATCGAGAGCCATAAACTCAAGCGCAGGCGAATGGAGTCGTTCAGTCGCCTTTTGAGACCATCCATCCCGCTCCCCTCACGTTCTTGATCGTGCTCGCCCCCAGCTTCTTGCGAAGCGAATGGATGAGAAACTCGATCGCATTACTCTCGACCTCCTCGCCCCACCCGTAAATCCGATCTTCAAGATCGCTGCGCGACAAAATCGCTCCGGGGCGTGTCAGGAGCGCTTGAAGCAGCGCGAACTCCCGATTGGACAGTTGCACCGCCCCCAAGCCTGTCGTTTGCGCCTCGCGCGTACCCGGATCGAGCGTGACGACACCATTCGTCATGATGGGCAAAGCCTGACCCGACTGGCGGCGCATCACCGCACGAATGCGCGCCAGCAATTCGGCCATGTCGAACGGTTTCAGAATGTAATCGTCTGCCCCGGCATCCAGGCCTTTGAGGCGTTCCGGCAATGCGTCCCGTGCGGTGACGATAATGACTGGAACACGCTGCCCCTTGGCCCGAAGGCTTTGCAGGACCGCGTGACCATCTTTACGCGGCAGGCCAAGATCGAGCAGCATCAGGTCGTAATGCTGGCAGTCCGCGGCGGCCAGCGCCGCTTGCCCGTCCTTGACCCAGTCGACTGCGAACGTTGCGTCCTTGAGCGAGTCACGAACGACACTGCCAATCATCGGGTCGTCTTCGACGAGCAATATTCGCATGTCATATCCTCGGAAACCTTCCGGTCAGTGCGCTTTCGCCGCCGCACGTTGCCGAAAGAGTATCAAACTCGACAGGATGAATGCCAGTAACGCGAACGATGCCGAATAGCGGCTGAGCGCAAGGCCTCCGGCGCTGACCGGCTTGTCCAGAAAATCGCCGACGACCGCTCCCAGTGGACGCGTCAGAATAAAAGCGGCCCAGAACAGGAACGTGCGTGATGTGCGAGTCCACAGGTACGCCGCGACCAGGACCAGCAGGAGAGCACCGAAGACTACCGCGGCACCTGTGTACCCCAAACCGGCGGTGTCCGCAGTCCAGTCCCCGAGCGCAGTCCCCAGCGTCTGCGAGAACATGATCGTCGCCCAATACAGCATGGGCCAGAATGCCTTGGCTCGAATTTGCGCCGTAACGGCGATGGCAAAGACCACCGCAAAAATCGCGGTACCAACCAGGCACCCGAGATTCATCGACATGGAAACGGCGGAATTTTCCAACAGGACGCTTAGGGCACACTTAGCGAGGCCAGCATCGGATGCCTACGCCCTCACCCATCCACGGTCGATAAATCGTGCGAAGAGCTTGCGATACACCATCGTCGTCAGCCGGAATGCGGGGGTCAGCAACCAGCGCATCTGTTGCATGACCAGCCATGACGCCGTGCCCGCTACGAATGCAGAGCCGACCATATCCAGCGGAAAGTGAACACCGAGGAAGATGCGTGCCCACGCGACGGATAGGCCAAGCATCGACCAGTCCGACCGGAACAGCCAGTATCAGATACTGTGCAAGAAACGTCGCCAGCGCGAACACCGGCGGCGTAGGTAAAGCCCGTGCGTTAAACAGCAGGAAAAGCGTGTCGTTTAACTGTTCCATAGGTCGTCTGGATTTTGGGATCGTTCGCTGGACGCGCCATTTGCAATCGCGCGAGGCCGGTTAGCCGAGAAGTGCGCCTCGCCAATGACAATCGCCCGCAGACACCAGAGTGTTGTGCGGGCGAATTAACTAGCTATGGCGCGACTTTGCTCCGATTGCAGAGCTATCGGTAGGTGTTGGGTTCAGGTTGACTTTGCAGGGGTAGCATCTTGTGCAACGTGCCGTCCCGAAGCACCCAGTGATGGTAGAGTGCTGCGCAGATGTGAAGCGCTACTGCGCCCAGCAGCACGTAGGCCAGTAACGAGTGTACGTCACCCATTGCATGGCCGAACGATGATCCCGGGGCAGATAATGCGGGCAGTGGAAATGCGCCGAGGAACTTAACCCCATAACCGCGGGCTGACGCATTGATCCAGCCCAGTACGGGAACGACCACCAACAGGGCGTAAAGACCCTTGTGAGCGATTGCAGCGAATGCGCGCAGAAGTGACTTCTGCCCGCTTGCAGGCGTGCCGCGGTAACGCGTCCACAGCAGTCGCATTGCCGTGAGCCCCAGAATCGTTGCGCCCAGTGAAAGATGCCATGCCACAAGCCCTATTGCGGGCGTTTGCCTTGTGATATCAGGCATTGTCCACGCGACACCGAATTGAGCGGCTAAAAGAGCAGCGGTGAGCCAATGTAAATACCGGGACGCGGCATCGTAGCGCGTAATGGCTTGTTTCATCTGAACCTCTTGTTTGTCAGTTGGGAACAGCATCCGGCCCACACTGTTGCTAAGCGTCGTGGCCCGCTACGGAAAATTCTGAGGCACGACACTTAGCAAAGACTTAGCAAGCCCCTATTTGTGCGATAAATGACCGGCTCACGGGAGATTGACTGGCGCGGCGTTTCACGGGTTCTCATACAGATGCTGGATCGACGACTCGCCTGCGACCTGCACCTTCGGTGTCCGGGCTACGTCTTTGCGCATCGCGGTGTGGATGGTCGGATATTCGTTCCCAGGCTGCGTAAGCAGGCCGTGCCGCTCCGCACGGGTCGAACTGTTCTCGACGGAAAGCCGCGAGACATGCGCATGCGGGCCGTAGTTCGCGGCAGTTTCCGGATAGACAGTATCGCCTTGTTGGAAAAGCCCCCGCCTCTCCGCACTCACCAGTTGCTGATACACCCGTGCTCGCGTGAGTGAGTCGGCCGTTGCGCTGCTGGACACCGTCGGACGGGTGGTTGCTGCTTGGGCGTTGGTTTGCAACGCGCCGAATACGCCAAGCACGGCAACCAATGCGGCAAGATATGAAGTCTTCATGATTGTGCTCCTAAGGTTGACGGTCGATGTGAAGGTACGATCACAAACTCATCGCGAAACCTTCAACTTGATCGTAGGCGTGAAGCCTTAGCGGATCCTTAGAGCAACGCATGCCGTCATAGGCCATGAATAGCGCCTCTGCCGGGGTGGCGTGTACGACGCGATGCGGATAGCTTCCTGCGCATAGCCGTATGCCTATACCAATATGGCCACGACTCGGACGATTGCGGCGATGATGGTAAGTGCGAGCACCGGGCCGAACGTTGCCGCGAGGAGAACGGCGATAATTTGAGCTATGCTGGCCCGCCACGGACTACCGGTTTCGATACGCCAGCGCATCGCTTCTGGGTCGTACCCAGCCGCGCGCAATAGCTCTTCCGAGCGCAACGGCCACGCATATTCTTCGATCGCTCCTAGCGGTACCGGACGCCCGGCAGCAGAATTCCTCTTGACGAGAAGCTGGGTCGTCCCGCCCTCTGCCTGAACCATGATTCCCCCACGACGGTGCGCGTCGTCAATTGGAATAGGCGCAAACTGAATAATAGGCCGCCTTTGGCGGATACCGAAATTCAATGTCCTTAGAAAGATGTGCCCCCGGAGCCTCAAAAATTACCCTTCACGCTGCACATCCAGCGGCGGCGTGCCGTCGTGGAACAGTGTCTTCAGTTGCGAGCGCAGTTCTGCCGAGTCGGTGTGCTTGTGCACTGTCACTGCGTGCTGTACAGCCGCCTCCAGCAACTCGTTTTCGGAATCTGCGCACAGCGCCACGGAGCAATTCGTTTCGCTGGGAAATTCCCGGCAGTCGATGTACTTGCGGGCCATGATGTTCTCCTCATAGAAAAGAAGCAAAGGCTGTGAATGACCGCGCGGGAATTATCATCCGCGACGTCCGTTGAGCGCGATCGCGTCGACCTGACGCCGCCGAGCCCACTCAAAAAGTATAGGTGACGGCCCTGCAAATTCCCTGCCCGATCCGGTGTCCAAAGATCCCTGACACCGGGTCGGAATACCAACCGCCAATCAGTCGTCATCGCCTCGAAGCGCAATCATTGCGTCAAGGGAATCGACTGCACAGCCCGACGACGCCCCCATGGACGGCTTACTTCATCGTCCAGGACGTCGCTTTGACGACATCCGCGTCGCAATTCTTAAGGCTGGAAAGCCCCTCAATCATCAACGTGCTCCATTGCTTGACGCGGTTGGTTCCATTCGGCGACTTGCATGTCGCCCCGGCCAGCCAGGGCTGCCCACCGTTTCCAACGCCGCTGCGCATCGCCGGCACACTCCCCTGGCTTCTGACAACCGCCGTGTAATTGCGCCCGTTATCGCTGATGGCATTGTCGACGTCATAAGTCGTCGTGGCAGCCCACAGTGAATTGCAAACCTCGGTTTTTGCCACCGCCAGCGTTTGCGCCGACGCATTGGCCGACATGCACAGCACCTACCCAGCACACAACGCCGTGACGGTAATACAACGTGAAAACACTCGCTTCACAAAGGTCTCCTTGGAAAAATAAAAATCGACTACCAGAAAAAATAAATTTTTCCCGGAAGACGGTAAAAGTTCCCTAGGAGTACGAACTCACACCTCACAAAACGAAGTCAAAGAGACGTTGCGCGTTGCGTTAAACTTTTCCTACAATCATTCATCCTGTATGCCGTGCACGCCCTTCCCGATTTGTCTTCGTGTGGCATGCCGGCCGCTTATGATTCGCGCTGACGTTGCACCCAATTGCGGGGGTTCCGCATGACGCTTCCGAGGATTTGACAATCAACATGCCCATGCAAATGTCGAGGTTGATTCTGTACGTTCGCGACGTCGAATTGCTCAAGTCGTTCTATCAGAAGCATTTCGATCTCCCCGTCGTCGAAGAAATCGCAGCCGAATGGGTTGTTCTCGACGCAGGCGGGGTCCAACTCGCGCTGCATCTCGTCGGTCAGGCATATCGGCATCAACCCCCGTCGACAAGTACGCAGTCAAACGCCAAGATCGTCTTCTCGGTCGCCTCCGGCCTGCCTGAACTGCGTGAACGAATGATCAACGCCGGGGTGCACATGCGCGAACTCAAGCGATTCGACGGATTTCCGCTCCTTATGTGCGACGGCGAAGACCCCGAAGGCAATGTTTTTCAACTGGCCCAAGCCGACTGATGGCGCACACTCGCGTGACGTGGGTAGTCAGAACTGGAAATGCCCGGCGAGACCGGGCATCCTGCGCAAAGCTGCATTAACGAGGAGCGAGTGGGCTAATCAGCTAGCCGCGCAAAGCGAGACCGCATCATCGGATATTGACGACATTGATCTGCCGCAGACACTCCTCCAAGGCTGCGTGATCCACGGGGGCAAAACACCTGAAACAGGTCGGGGTCCATCTCACACGGGCACCCATATGCCATTTCGACATCACGAGACAGATCCCCCCTGCAGCCGTCTCATCGTCAGTACGCCTCGGCCAGACACGCAGGCTCCGGAGCACTTCCGCGCTTTTCGGTAAACTAGCGGTTTCCGGGAGGTCCGCCCTCCCGCTGCTTACCCCCGTTTCCCCATGTCGAATACCCACGAAATCCGCCCCGGCCAGTCCGTCGAACTGCTCAAGGAACTCCATATCCTGACGCGCGACGGCAAAATGAATCAGGACAGCCGGCGCAAACTGAAGCAGGTCTATCACCTGTTTCAATTCATCGAACCGCTGCTCCAGGAAGTCAAAACCGAGAAAGGCCGACTGACGCTGGTCGACCACGGGGCGGGCAAATCGTATCTGGGCTTCATTCTGTACGACCTGTTCGTCAAGGCGCTGGCCGACGATTCGCACATCTTCGGCATCGAAACCCGTGAAGAACTGGTCAAGACGTCGCGCGCTCTGGCAGAACGCCTAGGCTTTCCCGGCATGTCGTTCCTGAACCTGTCCGTCGCCGATTCGATCACATCCCCGGCGTTGCCCGAAACGGTCGATGTCGTCACCGCCCTGCACGCCTGCAACACCGCCACGGACGACGCCATTCGCTTCGCCCTCGCGAAACAGGCGCGGCACATCGTGCTTGTGCCGTGCTGTCAGGCGGAAGTGGCCGCCGTGCTGCGCAAGCACAAGGGCCAGCAACTGGGTGGCAATCCGTTGACGGAAATCTGGCGCCATCCGCTGCACACGCGCGAATTCGGCAGTCAGGTCACCAACGTGCTGCGCTGTCTGCAACTCGAAGCGCATGGTTATCAAGTCAGCGTGACGGAACTCGTGGGCTGGGAGCATTCGATGAAGAACGAACTGATCATCGCCCAATACAAGAACCTGCCACGCCGCCGCCCGGCGGAACGTCTGGAAAGCGTGCTCGCATCGCTGGGGCTGGAAGAAATGCGCGAACGTTTCTTCACAGCGCCCACCGCCGACGCTTAAAGCGACACGGCCCTGAACCCGGGTTGCCGCATCGGATGCGCCTCCGCAAATTCCGGCATGTCGAAGCAACGCTTCGTTAGCTCGGCCACCCGGGGATACGCGCTCACGTCGACCTTATATAGATCGGCAATGATCTTCTGACCGGCGATGCAGATGTCTGCCAGCGTCGGTGCAGATCCCAGAGCGAACGGCGTCGCCGGACGCTCTGTCAGCATCCGCTCGTAAGTCGCCAGCCCTTCCCTGCCCCAATGCGCACACCATGCCTCGATCGCGGCAATATCCGCGTCGTAGGCCTGCGCGAGATGCTTGCGCACGCGCGGTGTGACGAATGGATGCGAATCGGCCACCGACACCAGAGCGACGGCCCGTGCATACGCACGATCTTTGGCACTCTCCGGCATCAGTCGCGGCGTGGGATAGATTTCGTCGAGGTACTCCATGATCGCCAGCGACTGAAAGACACGATGGCCGTCGTGAACCAGGGTCGGCACGACACGCTCGGCGTTCACTTCGGCATAGCCGGCGTCGAACTGGTGCCCCGCCAGAATGTCCACCTCGATCTCCTCATACGGGAGTTTCTTTAGCGCCAGCGCCACTTTGACGCGGAACGCGGCATTCGACCGCCAGAAGCCATAAAGCTGAATTGTCATGGGGAAAGTCCAATCGTTGGATCGTTACGGAAGGCCCCGATAGCGGTTTGCCAACCCAAGTCCGGGCACAAATCCACCATCGATTGCATTTGCAATTCAATCGCACCGATGATGCCATCCAGTAGTTGCATTTGCAACTCACATGAAATCACAGGGATACGTCGTGCCTTGCCCCCGCGCCACGGCCATCGGGTAAGCCATTGATTCCGCGATGGATAATGACCGTGATCCAGTGGATGCAAGCCCGATTCTCGAGTGCATCCGAATGACGTTCTCATCCGTATTGGTCAGCATACCCCTCGTCCGGATGCCGCCACATGACGACCGCCAGCCCGTTTCCATCACGCCCCTTGCGCCATTGCGCATCGGGGGTGTTATATTGCGCGGAACGTCAACGCTACGGCCCTCACCGGGGCCTTGCCCGCATGAGCGACATGCCCGAAAGCGAACGCCTCAAACGTCCTGCGAGCCGTGTCGGTCTGGCAGACGACACTGCCCGTACCTCAGGCTCCGGCACGCCGGACCAGACACTCAATGGCCTTTTGGCTGCCGTCGGTCAGGCGGATCGCGAGGCGTTCGCCGAGCTCTACCGGACAACGTCCTCCCGCCTGTTCGGCGTGATCCTGCGCATGGTTCGCGACCGTGCCGAAGCGGAGGATCTGCTCCAGGAAGTGTTCGTCAACATATGGCGACGGGCGGAGGCCTTCGATCCCGCCCGGGGCAACGCCATGACGTGGATTGTCGCGACGGCGCGCAACCGCACCATCGACCGCCTGCGAGAGCATCGCGAAAGCGCGCTCGACGAATCGGACGCCCTCGCCATCCCATCCGAAGACCCCACACCCGCAGCACTTGCCGAAGCCAGCGAGGAACGCCGGCGTCTCGAGCAATGCATGCAGGGACTTGAGCCGCAACAGCGCGGTGTCGTGCGCGAAGCGTTCTTCAGCGGGGCGTCGTACAGTGAACTGGCGAACCGCCTGAGCGTTCCCCTGGGAACCTTGAAAAGCTGGATCCGGCGCAGCCTGATGCAGTTGAAGGTGTGCCTCGACCGATGAATACACCCGCCAACCAAGACGACGATCTGCGCTGCGCGGAATATGCGCTCGGCGTACTGGATGCTGCCGAGCGTCGAGAGCTGGAACAGGCTGCCAGCACCTCCCCGCAGATCCGGACGAGCCTCGACCAGTGGCAGCAACGCATCGCCCCGCTCGTCGACGACGTACCGCCTGTCACCCCTGCCCCCCGCGTATGGCTGCGGATTCAGCGCGACCTCGGTTTCCCCGCAAATGCAGGGGCGAAGCCGACCACCCCGGCGTCGCTCTGGGACAGCCTGAGTCTGTGGCGCTGGCTGGGCATCGGTGCGAGCGTGGCGACGCTTGTGCTGGTCGCCGTCAACGTCAATACGCTGACCGAACGTACGAAACCGGGCGGCCCGGCACCGGCCGCGACCAGCGCTTATCTGGTAGCAACGCTCGCCCGGCAGGATGGCGTCGCCCACTGGACGGCGACGGTCGACACGCGCCGGTCCAGCATGGTCGTCGTGCCCGCCGTCAAACCGACGATCGATGCCGGCAAGGCGACGGAGCTCTGGCTGATTCCCAAGGATGCCAAGCCGATCCCGCTCGGCGTCTTTGCCGCCGATCAGCCCGCTTCGATGACGCTGCCGCCGGAAATCCTCGCACAGATCAACAGCAATGCCGTGCTCGCCGTGTCCATCGAACCGCCGGGGGGATCGCCTACCGGCCAGCCGACAGGGCCGGTGGTCGCCACGGGGGCCGTTCGCCCGGCCTGACGGCCGCTATCATCTGATCGCATGGCCGCCTGATCGTCTGGCAGTCCTCGCATATCCCGCCCCGACAGGGCTGTCCACTCCCCGGACAGCCCTTTTTTCATCCTGCCCCGAAAAATTTCACCGGATCGTGCATCCGATAGCCTGTGCCGTCCGTATAGCGCGATATCACCTCCCGAACGCTCCCCGAATCCGCATACGGAGTCCGCATGAGCATCGCCGTCGTTACCGCTATCGCGTTTGTCGGAATGAGTCTCGCGCTCAGTGCCGCCTGGGTCTATCAATGGCGCACGCAAAATGCCGGGATGGTCGACCCTGTCTGGGCGGGTGCGCTGGGCGGTATCGCAGTACTGGCAGCTTGCGCGGGTACTGGCGACGCGCTCAACAGGATGTTCGTGGGCGTGGCTGGCGGCCTTTGGGGGCTGCGGCTCGCCGTGCATCTCTGGCGCCGCAACTACGGCAAGCCGGAAGACGCCCGTTACCGCAAGTTCCGCGAGCAATGGGCCGACGCCGCCGGGCGCAACCTCTTCTGGTTCTTTCAGTTGCAGGGTGTGATCGCGATGCTGCTTGCCATCGCGTTTTTCATACCGGCATTCAATCCGAAGCCGCCGTCGCTTGTCGCGATCGCCATTGCCACGCTCATCTGGCTGGCGGCAGTCGCCGGCGAAGCGTTGGCCGACCGGCAATTAAGGCGATTTGCCGCTGACAGCCAACACCGCGGACAGGTCTGTCAGACCGGCTGGTGGCGATATTCGCGTCATCCCAACTACTTCTTCGAATGCCTGCACTGGTGCGCGTATTCGGCGCTGGCGATCGGCACCCCCGGCACACCCGCCGCGTGGCTGACGCTGTTTCCCCCGCTGCTCATGGCATGGCTGCTCCTCAAGGTCTCGGGCATTCCCCTGCTCGAAGCCCATCTGATGCAGTCGCGTCCCGCTTACCGGACTTACCGACAAACCACCAGCGTCCTCATCCCCTGGCCGCCGAAGAAGGTGGCCTCCTCGTCGTCAGCGTCCTCATCTTCTTCATCTTCCTGATGCCGAATACCACACCCCGAGTCCGCCCCATGACCACCTCGCTCTCACCACCGCCGACCACCGACCTGCCCGTTCCGCACGAGACCGGCCTGATTCGTCTGTGCGAATTGGGGCTTGTGCCGGACCTCGTCCTGCGCGCAGGCATGCGGGCCCTGATGCGACAGCGCCTGCACGAAGCCCATGCGCACGACGCCCGCCGTGCCGCGGCATCGCTCGCCACCCTGGTCGAGGAGTTGCGTGCCAGCCCGATCGCCGTCGAAACGCAGGCCGCCAACACGCAGCACTACGAGGTGCCGAGCGAATTCTTCGCGGAACACCTCGGCCCGGCAATGAAGTACTCCTGCTGCTATTACCCCACCGGCAACGAGTCGTTGGCGCAAGCCGAGCAAGCCATGCTCGCGCTCTATGCCGAGCGTGCCGACATTCGGGACGGCCAGCGCATTCTCGATCTCGGCTGCGGCTGGGGATCGCTATCGCTTTGGCTGGCCGCGCGCTTTCCGTACGCCCAGATCGTCGGGCTCTCGAACTCGCACGGCCAGCGCCGCTTTATCGAAGCCGCAGCGGCGCGGCGTGGCATCCGGAATCTGCGCGTGGTGACGGGTAACGTCGCCGACTTCGAATTCGATGGCGACGTGCCCGCCGGCTTCGACCGGGTGCTGTCCATCGAAATGTTCGAGCACATGAAGAACTACGGCGCACTGCTCGCCAAGATCGCCCGCTGGCTCCATGACGACGGCAAGCTGTTCGTACACATCTTCGCTCACCACCACGTCGCCTATCACTTCCGTAACGACGATGGCAGCGACTGGATGTCGCGGCACTTCTTCACCGGCGGCACCATGCCGAGCGCCGATCTGCTGCTGCACTTTCAGGACGACCTGCGCATCGCCAACCTATGGTGGCTCGACGGCCGGCATTACGCCCGCACCGCCAACGACTGGCTGCAATCGCTCGACGCGTCACGTGCCCAAACCCTGCCGATGCTTCAGGGCGGCTATGGCGCGAAAGCGCGCATTCAATTCCAGCGCTGGCGCATGTTCTACATGGCCGTCGCCGAACTGTTCGGCTATGCAAACGGTCGTGAATGGGGCGTCGGCCATTACCTGTTCGAAAAGCACCTCGCACGTGGCCTGTCCCGGGGTTCCGACACCACGCACACCACCGATGCTTCCTTTCCCGATGCGAGGCCGCAATGACCACCACTGACATGCCGATGGCCCCCGGGCAGCGCGTCGCGGTCGTCGGCGCAGGCATTGCAGGACTCGCCACCGCCTACTTCCTCGCCCGCAAGCATCGCGTCACGGTGTTCGAGTCGAGCAGTTACGCGGGCGGGCACACGAATACCGTCGACGTCACGCTCGACGGTGTCACCGCCCCGGTCGACACCGGCTTTCTGGTATTCAACGATCGGACCTATCCCAATTTAATCGCCCTGTTCGACGAACTCGGCGTACGCGCCAACGCGAGCGACATGTCGTTCTCGGTGTCGGTCGACGGGGGGCTGCTGGAATGGGCCGGCACCAATCTGAACACGGTTTTTGCGCAGCGCAGCAATCTCTACTCGCCAAGCTTTCTGGGCATGCTGCGCGACGTGCTGCGCTTCAATGCGAGCGCCGAGCAACATCTGCAAAGCGCCATGCGCGAGCGTCAGTCCGTGGGCGACCTGCTGATGGCCAACGGTTACGGTCAACCCTTTCAGCACCACTATCTGCTGCCGATGGCCGCCGCCATCTGGTCGAGCCGCGCGGCAGACATCCTGCAATTTCCCGCTGCCACGTTCCTGCGGTTCTGTCTGAACCACGCGCTGCTTCAGATCCGCCATCGCCCGCAGTGGAAGACGGTCGAGGGCGGTGGACGAGAATATGTGCGACGCATCACGGGTACGCTCGACGACGTTCGCCTGCGCACACCGGTGCGTCAGGTGCGCCGTGAACGGGACGGCGTGCTCCTCCTGTACGGGAACGGCTTACAGGAGCGCTTCGACGCGGTCGTGCTCGCCGGTCATGCCCCCGACAACCTGCGACTGCTCGACGATGCGTCGCCGGACGAGCGCAAGGTGCTTGGCGCGATCCGCTGCCAGCCCAACATGGCGGTGCTTCACACCGACCCGAAGCTGCTGCCCGTGCGACGCCGCGTCTGGTCGGCATGGAATTACGTCAGCCAGACGAGCCACGCCCGGCATGCAGAGCAGCCTGTATGTGTCAGCTACCTGATCAACCAGCTTCAGGCGTTGCCGTTCCGCTCGCCGGTCATCGTCACGCTCAACCCGGTCAACGAACCTGCACCGCACACCGTATTGGGACGCTACGCCTACGATCACCCGCTGCTCGATCTGGCCGCCGTGGACGCGCAATCGCATCTGCCCGCACTGCAAGGTCGTCGTCGCACCTGGTTCGCCGGGGCCTGGACGGGCTACGGGTTTCATGAAGACGGCCTCAAGTCGGCGCTGCGTGTCGCCGACGACTTCGGCGTGTTGCCGCCGTGGGCAAAGCTATGACCGCAGACGTCGACGCCCGCACACCCGCCGTCTGGCTGCTACGCGGCCACGTGATGCACGAGCGGTTGCATCCGGTCGGTCATGCCTTCGTCTATCCGATGTTTCAGGTCGCGTGTGATCTCGGCCAGACCGAAACGTCGCGTACGGCCTGGTTCGCATGGGATCGATGGCGCGCCCTGAGCCTGAAATCGTCGGATTACGGCCCGCATGACGGCAGTGCGCTATTGCCGTGGATTCGGGCACGGCTTGCTGAAGCCGACATTCCCGCAGACGGCACGATCTGGTTGCAGACCGTACCGCGCATGGCGGGGTACGCCTTCAATCCGGTGAGTTTCTGGTACTGCCATGACCGCGAAGGCCACCTGCGCGCGCTGTATGCCGACGTGCGCAATACCTTCGGCCAGCATCACGGGTATCTACTGGGGACCGAGGATCACGGGCCGATTCGTGGCGATACCCGGCTGGTGTGCCGCAAGGCGTTCCACGTCTCCCCGTTCTGCGATGTCGAGGGGCAGTACGAGTTTCGTATCCGGCGTGAGGGCACGTTGTGGTCGGTCGCCATCGATTACCGGGTCGGCGACGCGATCCGCCTGCGCACCGCCATCGCCATGCAGCCCGAACCCTTTACCGGCAAACGCGTGATGCGCGCCGTCATCGCCCAGCCGCTCAACGCGATCAATGTCGTGCTGCGGATTCACTGGCAAGCCCTGCGCCTCTGGTGCAAGGGCGTGCCGTTCTTCGGCAAGACCCCGCCGTCCTTGTCTGCAACGTCACCGAACCCCACTGCCCCCTCCGACCGGGAGATTCGCTCATGATTCCGCTTCGTCTGCTCTCGCCCCACGCTGTCGTGCCGCTCAGCGCAAGAGGATTTCTCGCGCTCCTGCGTCGCATTCGTGTGGGGCATCTGACGCTCGTCGCGCCCGATGGCACCCGTCATCTCTTCGGCGATCCGCATGCGCAACCGGGCGCCACGTTACAGGTCCATGACTGGCGTGCCTGTCGTCGCATCTTGCAGTCCGGCGACATCGGCTTTGCCGAGGCATACCGCATGGGGTGGGTCGACTCGCCCGATCTCGTGACGCTGCTTCGTCTGGCAGTGCGCAACCTGTCGTGGGTCTCCGACACGGTCACCGGCTCGCCACTTGCGCGCGTCTGGTACCACCTGCGGCATTGCCTGCGCCGCAACACCCGCACCGGCAGCCGACGCAACATTCACGCGCACTACGACATCGGCAACGACTTTTACGGCCTGTGGCTGGACTCGACCTGGACGTATTCGAGCGGACTGTTCGAAGGCGATGCGAACCGCTCGCTGGCGGCCGCCCAGCATGCCAAGTACCAGCGCATCATCGACACGCTTGAGTTGCGTCCTGGCGACCGCGTGCTGGAGATCGGCTGCGGCTGGGGCGGTTTCGCACTGCACGCCGCGCGCCTCGGCATCAGCGTTCATGGCGTGACCATCTCACGTGCGCAATACACACTGGCCAAGGCGCGTATCGATGCGGCGGGACTCGCAGATCTCGCACAGGTATCGCTGACCGACTACCGAGACGTGCACGGACAATTCACCGCCATCGTCTCCATCGAAATGTTCGAAGCTGTGGGGGAAGCGTACTGGCCAACGTTCTTCGACACGCTCAAATATCGCCTGATGCCCGGTGGCCGCGCGCTCATCCAGTCGATCACCATCGACGACAACGCTTTCGCTGCGTACCGCCTGTCGAGCGACTTCATCCGCGAGTTCATCTTCCCGGGCGGCATGCTGCCAAGCGCGGAGCGATTCATCAGCGCTGCGCAGGCGTGCGGCCTGAACGTGACCGAGACGCTGAGCTTCGGGTTGGATTACGCGAGAACGCTGCAACACTGGAATGCGGCCTTCGAAGCCCAGCTCGATGCCGTGCGCGCGCAAGGTTTCGACGACACCTTTATCCGCACGTGGCAGCTATACCTTCAGTACTGCGAAGCGGCGTTTGCCGAGCAGCGTATCGGCGTGAAGCATTTCGTCGTCACGCACGCCGTTTGACGCACAGCAACATGACCGATATGCGCCACATCGTCGAAAGGATGACAAAGATGCGTATTTAAGCCAGAATTTCCCCGGCTCGCCCGGTTGGGTCTTAAGTGTTTTGGCGTGCCAAGTCACGATGCACCGACCAACTCAGCTGAAGGCTCAAGAAATGTCACATCCTGTCTTTCTCGAGAGTCCGCCGTGGCCGCGCATGCCGGAGGGCCGTAAGGGCGAACTGAAGACGTACTTTTCCGCCGATGGCCCGTCGCTGGAAGCGAACGCCTATCTCCCGCTGTTCTGGCGGGTATTGTTTTCCGCCGAAGACATTCACTTCGCCTACGTCATCGATGACTTCGATCCCGACGACGACGCGGTCGAAATCGAGAAGTTTCTGGAATCGTCTTCTCCCGACGAAAAAGACGCTCGTTATCCCTATCTGGTCACCACCCGGTCGCTCGCCCTCGAACGCGCGGCCCGACGGCGCGACAACGTCATTCAAGTGCTCGGCGAACGCTATCGTCCGATCTTCGATGCCTTCGTCGACTACATTTCAAGCGCTTATGGCGGCTTCGTCCTCGTCCGCACGAGCGGCCTGCCCGATGTGACCGACGCCACCGGATGGCTGACGACCGAGCTTGAGCAGGTGGCCACCTTCGATCACGGAACCCATCTGCCAGATGCGCTCGCCAAGGAAATCGATGAGTTAAAACGCGTCGCCGATAGCGACACCGTCTGGCGGGCGACCGGCACCGGCAATCCTCGCGCGGACGTCAACCCATGGCCGAGTCAGGCACTCGCAGCGGCGTTTCCCGCATGCGCGCCACGCGCCCGTGCCGCAACGTCGAATCATCAGCCGACGACGGATAAGCCTCAGTACCGAACGCCCAACACGCTGGACAAAGCGCTCGAATGGGTCGCGATTTTCGTCTTTGCCGGTGTGGCCGTCGGCACCTGGGCGGCGACACGTTCCGTTTGGAAAGCCGTCGTCGCCACGGCGGTCGTCACTGCGGTCATGGCGTGGCTGCTGGTACGCGTGCGGCGCAGCGACTGAGCGTTTATGGCGGAGCGCCGATCCCGGCGCTCACGTCATCTCCAGCGCGGCAGTCATTGCGCGCCGATCAACCCGTCCAGCCCTTTGAGCAGCGCCAGACGCGCGGCCGGTTCGCTGTTCGCCTGCGCTTTACGGCATGCTTTACCGGCGGCCGATTTTCCTGACGGACAAACCGCCGCGATCAGTCCCTGTTCTGCGCTCATGAATGCCCGCCATCTTTCGTTCGACGTCCGCACGATATTCCGGGACGACGTTGGCAGACGACGCTTGACGCGGCGAGCGGCGGAATCAATCTCAGACGACTTCACCGCTTTGGCTGCGGGCGGCGGGACCTCTCCCGAGGCCGCATACCCGAGATCCGCGGCATAGCGCGTGAGCGTCTGTGCCCGGCGTTTGGTCAGCATCATCACGTCGTTCGCGTTCATTGGGGCATACATCGTGCCGCGCGTGGTCGCATAGACCGCGCCGATGAGCGCCAGATCCGCATCTCGGCTGGCAAGCCATGCGAGCTGGGCAGCCAGCAACGCCGGTCTCGACGACGCCGGCAATTCGTCCTGCAATGTCCGATAACTCGCGTTGAGGCGGGCGTCCCACGCGTGCGTGGCGTCGACGATGCATTCGTCCTGCCCGCCGGTGGACTGCTTGTCGGACGCGTCAAGGCAGCGCGTGAGTGTCTGATCGATATCGGCAGCCACTGCGGCGGTGGGCGGCTCGGCAGCGGCGACCGGAAGCGTCACACACAACATCAACGTCGCGAGGCAGTGCATTAGGGGGCGATTGACCATAGCTGTCGTCCATGCAGGGAATATGGGAGTCAAACAGTTGCCGCAACAAAAATCAAGAGTGCCTGCCTATCCCCCAAATGAATGATGCCGTGAGACGGCATCGTCGTTTATCCTCCGATCCAAACAAATTCAAACAATGAACGGGGGAAATCATGGCACGTGGACACGCGGCCTGTCGCCGCACGCGGTCCGTCATCTGCAAGATCGGGCTCATCGGCATGCTATTTGCCACGGGGGCCGCATACGCCGCCGATGGCGCATGGGTCGTCACCAACACTGGATGCAAGGTCTGGTCGAACGACCCCACCAATCCCGAGGTCACCTGGACGGCAACGTGGACGGGGCCGTGCAAGAACGGCATTGCCAACGGTCAGGGCACAGAGGAGTGGTTCCGGAACGGCGTGTTCGATCAGCGGCTGGAAGGCACACTGACGAACGGCGTGCGAACCGGGACCGGCACCTACACCTGGGCCAGCGGCAATCGCTACGAGGGCCCATTCGTCGACGATGCCCGCACCGGAAAAGGCAAATTCTTCTGGACGAACGGCGACACCTACGAGGGCGACTTCATTGCCGGCAAACGCACGGGCAAAGGCGTCTACGTCTGGGCGGACGGCAAACGATATGAAGGCGATAACGTCGATGGCCAGATCACCGGCCAGGGATTCCAGATTGAGCCCAACGGCAACACGTATCGCGGCGAATGGCAGAACAACACCTTCCACGGCACGGGCATCATCACCTTCGCGTCGGACGGCTCCGTGCGGGCGGGTCAATTCGTCAACGGCAGGATTTTCGAAGGCACGGACAGCAAGGCGGACGGCACGCTGGTGGCGACCTACAGCAACGGCGTACGTAGCCGTGCCAGCACGTCAAGCGACAGCGACAGCTCGGGTGTGATCTCTTTCGTGGCCGGGCTGCTTGGGGCTGCGGCACAAGGCGTCGCGAGTGGCGGCGGACGCAACGCCGCGCAGTATCAGGCCGTCGCCACGGCGCTTCAGGCAGCGTCAGGGTCGCCGGGCGGCTCTCCCTCGGGTGCGGCAATGCCGTCGGCGCAACCGCCCGGCGGATACAGCGGCGCGGCGAGCGCTGGCAATGTCGGCGGTAGCACCCCCAGCGGCCTCGCTGGACGCAAGACGACACCGGCCATCAGCGGTTGCGTCGATCAGGTTCGCATTCCGCGCGGCGCCAAAGGTTACGTCGGCTGGTATGCCGTCGAAACCGGGCTGACCAACAAGTGCGGTTATACGATCAACGTGGCATGGTGCGTCACCGGCCTGACGAACAAGGATGGAAACGACGCCGCCCGTTGCGAGAATCAGTACTCCGGATTGTTCGGCATTTCCCCCGGCGAACAGATATCCATGCACGTCGACCGGTTCGGCACCTTGGTGACACTCGTCTGCAAGGATCCCGCCATGCCGCTGAACATTCAATGGAATGGCACCCGGTTCACCGGGCAATGCTATCTCCCGCCAGGTCAGTCCTGATCTCTCCGCCACTTCGCTGCCTGTGATCGCCGAACGTCACGCGCATCACGGGCGGCAGCCACTCCCGGCTCGGAGTCCGCCGCCCCTCCCCTCGACACCCCGTCAACTGAATCGCAAGGATTGCTCGCTGACGCGGTTTTCCACATTGTGCATCATGCCCAGCAGCCCATTGAGCCCCTTCGTAACGCTCGTCGACTGGACGTTCGAGTTGATGATGAAGCGCCCTTCGCGATAAGCGGGGTCGTGGTGAATGCGGTGCATGTCGCGCTCGGCTTCGGCAACCCGCGGCGTGTCGTTCAATTGTCGCGACAGGCTGACGTCTGCCGACAGCAGGTTCACGGTGTCGACGTGGGCGCCCCACTCCCAATACAGTTGCGGCGCGGCGGTGAGGTCGCGTTGCGCGAGTACTTCCCCTGCGAACTCACCGAGCACCTGCTTTTCGGTCGCCACGGAGGCGTCTGGCGTCTTGGCGTGGCGCGCCCCGAAGAACTTCTTCGACTTGTCATCCGCAACCCCCTGAAAGTCGGCGGACAGCGCCCCCACGAACGATGCCGGATCGTTGTAGGTCGTCACCGCGCAGCTCGTGGGCAGTTGCTTGCCGTCGACCAGAATGCGGTTGGTCGCACGCGTCTCGCCACACTTGAAGAAGTCCGCCGAACCGGCGCCGACGCGGCCTGCCACCAACTGAGAGAACGCCGATACATGCTCGCCGATCGCGTGAGTCGCCGCCCCGGCCGTGGCCTGCGCCAGATGATCGGTGACAAGACCGCTGAAGGTTGCCACCGTGCCGTCCACACTGGCTTTGAACGTGTGGGCGTCGGCCGTCTTCACCGTCTGCAACGTGCCGGAGAGATCCCGGTAGTTCGTCGCGCCGATTTTCATCTGCCCGGACAGCCGCAGATTGGGACCGACGCTGAACTGACCGGCCGTCAGCCCGACGCCGCCGTTCACGCTGCCGGTCGTGGTGTGTGTCGGCCCAGTGATCTCGAAGCGGCCGACCGAGATCCGGTCGCCGAAGGCCTGATAGGCCGCTTTCACCAGCGAGCCCTGATCCTCCTTGTTGCCGGGGCGCGGCAGTGCTCCGCTGCCGTCGTTGCCGGCATTACCGCCACCCGCCACGTCCAGCAACAACGCCACGAGCTTCGCCTTCTGCGCCGCCAGATCACGTCGCCGCCCACACCGCCCGAGAGATGGCGCGGGAAACCGAAGACCGCGCCTTCGTAGTGCACATCTTCATACGCCTGCTGAAGATCCGCACCTGCCGAAGCCGACACCTTGAACTCCTCAGTGGCCGCGAGGCGCGGACCAATCGAGCCGCCTGCGCCACCTTGCCCCTGCTTTACCGTCGCGACGCCCATGCGGAGGTAACTGCGGTCCGTGCCAACGCCCGACTCGAACGTCACGTAGCGCTTGCGCCCGCCGCCCAGATCAATGCGCACCGAGCCGGTACCGGCGGTGAGAATGCCGGAGATGATTTCGGAGACGCCGCGCGTGGTGCCTTGCGTGAATCCTCCGTTGGTCATCGAGAAGCCTGAGCCAAGTTCCTCGCCGCGCACCATATCGGCCAGCACCTTGGCGACGTCTTCTCGTGTCGCGCCCTTCATCGAGGGCGTGTCGACGCTCGGCAACGCGTTGTGCGCAGCAAGGCCGTAGCCCTGCGCGAACATCGCCCAGTCGGGTTGCCCCTTCCGTGCGGTTCCGGGCGTCTTGCCCGCATGGGCCGCCATGGCGGCCTCGTCCGCCGGACCGCCAGCCTCCCCCGCCCATTGCAACAAGGCCGCGGGCGTCATGCGTCCACCCTCCTCGACGAGCATCGTGGCAACGCGCTGCGCCAGCGCGTCGCCGGTCACTGCGCTGCCGCTCGCCTCCTGACGAATCATGCCCAGTGCGCCGGCGCGTGCGGCGTCCCGCATCTGGGGCGTCGGTTCGTCGCCACGCGCGTATCGCGGCAGTAGCACCGTATTCGCCTTGACGGCCTGCAACAGCACGAGCCTGACGACACCGCGCAGCGTCGCATCGTCCGGCGACGACGTTGCCGTTTTGCCGTCTGCGTCCAGCAACGGGCGACGCCCCGGACCACCGCTTTGCTTCAGTGCGTCCTCAAGCACGTCGATCATGTCCTTGACGGCGCGTCCCTCATGGATGCCACCCTTGTGCGACAGACCGAAGCCGACGTTACGGCCGTCCGGTGAGATGACGGCGTTGTAGGCGTGATAAGGACTCTTGCCCTGATGCAGTCCAAAGCGCTTGAGCAATGATGTCAGCATGTTGCTTGCCCCGCTGCCGCCACTGCGTAATGCACGGTCGACGTGCTTGCCGCAACTCTTGGCGGCACGCGACTCCACGCGATGGAATTCGCTGGGCGTGCCGTCGGCATTGCGACGCGCGTCGGTCACCATGCCCCCGCGTACCATCTGGACGGCAAACGCACAGCCGTGCTGCTGGGTAACGGCGGGATCGAGTTCGTCGTGCAACGCGAGCAACGCCTTTTCGGCCAGCGTCAGGGTGACGCCTGCCGGTGTCGCCGTCCCGGCGCGCCCGGGCCATGCCTCGGCATCGCCTGCGCCACGCGCGGCGCGCACGGCCGTGGCGATCGCGCCTTGTCCATAGATCGCCGCCGGGTCCACGCGGTCGCTGCCGCTGGCACGCGCCACCTCGGAAGCCGCGCGCAGATAGGCCAGCACCCGACCGCCCTGGGCTTCGGTCAGTGCCGCAGGACGGCCGTCGCCACCGTCACCGTGAGACGTCACCTTATGCAGCAGCGACAACCCGAGACCGCCATCGACGCTCGCCAGCTTCGCCGCAAACTGCCAGCCCATCTTGTTGGCCGGCGACGCGCGCTGGAAGTCAGGTGACGGATGAAGAATGTCATCGACCACGTGCAAGTCCCGCAGACCGCTCACGGCATCGACAGCCTTGTCGGCCGACGGGAACGTGAGCGCCAGCGACTTGGCCAGCACGGCCGTTTCCGCATGGCTTAATTGTGCCGTCTCACGAATCTCGCCGAGCGTAGCGCTCAGACGCTGCTTCTCAGCGGGCGTCCCCTGAAAATGGCGGTCGAGCACGCGCGACAACTCCGCCGGGGAATCCAGCTTCGCGAGCGCGCCGCTCGGTTTCGCTTCCGGCCGTGCGCCCGCCAGCGCGGCATCGGCCATCTGGGCTGCCAGCGTTCGGGGCACGGGGGGCGCGTCCTGCCCTTCATTGCGCACCACGCTCTGCATCTTCGGTCGTGCCGACGAGGTGATCGTGTGAAACGGGGTAATCGACTTGCTGGTTTGCGACACGCCGAAACCATGTTTGTAAGCTCCCGTCTGCATCTGCGACTTGATGCGACTCAACTGCGCGCGCATACCGCCTTTGCCCTTGCCGGGGGCCGCCGCATCGTCTGGTGCGGCCCGCGTCGCTTGCCGCCGTTCGTTCAGGCCGTTCAGCCCCGACAGTGACGGCGAGTTCTCGCGGGTATTCCCCTCCACGGCAGGCGCCGACTGCGATGCAGACTTGCTGTCGCTCGGCGCAGCGGTGTGACCGGTCAGAAAGCTGCTGCCCGGCTTCCTCAGTTCGAAACTCACGATTGCCTCCGTATGAGGGCTTGCGCCGCGACGCCCGACAGGCGTCGCGGAGACTTCAGGGGAAAAACGACGTCAGAGATACCGACGACCCGACGCGATCACTCGGCACGCGCGGCTTCCGCCTCGGCGCGCACGGTGGCGGCGCTCAGCGGTTGCTCGGCGTTCGGATTGATGAGGTGCTTCTCGTAGAAGGCAGGCGTGAGCACCTTCTCTTCGAAGTCGCGCACCTTGGCCCGCGATCCCGAAATGACGTTCTCGTACGTGTGGTTCAGGATGTTCTCGCGCGCTTGCGGCGACAACTGCCCCAGGACCTCGGTGTACATCTTCTTCGTCTCGTTCCACTTTTCCGTGCTGGCCGGTGCGAGCGTGTCCGAGCCGAAGCAGATACGCGTGCTGTTCTTCTCCAGGAACTCGACCCACGCCGCCTTCATCTCGGGATTGTTGATCTGCTTCGCGACTTCGCTCCACGAGATGTCGATGAACACGTTCGGACATTTCGCCAGCAAGTCCGTGAGCAAGTCCAGATGCTGCTTGCCCTGCTGCACGAACCGGCCAAGACCGCCGCCGTGCGCCCAGATGATGTTGGTGTCCTTGAGGCGCGGATCGGAGAACAACTGACGCAGGCCTTCGAAGTTCGCCGGCGCACGGTCCGGTGCATGCTCGTGCTGTGCGTCGGCAATCTGTGCGTGCAGATTGTCGATGTCGCAGTGCAGCACGACCGGCATGCCGACCACCCCGGCCATCTCCAGCAGATTCGTCAGACCTTTCAGCCCGTTGCCGCGATTCTGCGTGTTGGACTGCCCGCGCTGCCCGGCGTACATGTCCTCGACGAGTTCCTTGTGGACCGTGATTTCGCCAATGCCGGTGAACGTGCCCTTGTTGTGGTACAGCTCCGTGAGCAGCTTGGTGCCGCCACGCAGATCGCCGAGATTCATCCCGGTAATCATCGGATCGAGTCGACTGCGCTCGGCATCGGTCAGGCCCGCCTTGGCGATCTCGCTGGCCAGATGGCTGTTCACCGCCGTATCGAGATACAGCTCGCCGCGCTGGACGATCTCGTCGATCAGCCCCGGATTCCTCTTGAAATCGTCGATGGACAGCGGCTTGCCGCCGTTACGCGCCATCTCGCGCGCCTGAATGTCCTTCGGCACGTAGTAAGACTCCAGGCCGCAATCGTGCAGCGCATCGCTGCCATGGTCGTGACCGCCCACCGCACTCGTGCCGCCTTCGCGCACGAACGCCGACGGATTGATGGCCTGCCGGTTGTCTTCCAGAATTTGCAGCGACGTCGGAATCTTCATCATCGTCGTCGACCGAATCCCGATCTCGTCCATCATCGTCAGCATCTGGCGGGGCATGAGCCCTTGCTGAACGTAGTTGGTCGGATGCATATGGCTATCGGTATGCGGCTCGTTGCCCATGGCGTTCGGCATCACGAACTGCGGCGGGCCGAAGTGATTCCCCTTGACTGCCGTGCCGTCCGGCAACGTCATGCCGGAAGCGGGCAATGCTGTCGCCACGAGACGGTCCGGACGCACGCTGCCGTCGCGGACGATGCGGTCGGCACCCCCAAGGCATCTCTTACAGTGAGACGACTTCCAGGATCGCGTCGGCGAACGCCTTCGGCGCTTCCTGGGGCAGGTTGTGACCGATGCCGCCACCGACATCGATATGCCGGTACTTGCCCGTGAACTTCTTCGCATAAGCCGTCGGGGCCGGGTGCGGTGCACCGTTCGCATCGCCTTCCATCGTGATCGTCGGCACGACAATCGTCGGCGCGGTGGCCAGGCGTTGCTCCAGCGCGTCGAAGCGCGCCTCGCCCTGCACCAATCCCAGACGCCAGCGATAGTTGTGAATCACGATGTCCACGTGGTCGGGGTTATGGAACGCAGCGGCCGAGCGGGCATAGGTCGCGTCGTCGAACTGCCATTTCGGCGAGGCCAGTTGCCAGATCAGCTTGTTGAACGCGTCGGTGTTGGCGGCATAGCCCTTCGCGCCACGCTCGGTGGCGAAGTAGAACTGATACCACCATTGCAATTCGGCTTGCGGCGGCAGCGGCACGGCATTGCCCGCCTGACTGCCGATGAGATATCCGCTCACGGAGACCATCGCCTTGACGCGTTCGGGCCACAAGGCAGCGACGATGTTCGCCGTACGCGCGCCCCAGTCGTAGCCGCCGAGAATGGCCTGATCGATCTTCAAAGCGTCCATCAACGCGATGACGTCGGCGGCGACCACTGCCTGCTGACCGTTGCGCGGCGCGGTGGCCGAGCGCAGGCGGGTCGTGCCGTAGCCGCGCAGATACGGCACGATGACGCGATACCCCGCGGCGGCCAGCAACGGCGCCACGTCTACATAGCTGTAGATGTCGTACGGCCAGCCATGCAGAAGGATCACGACCTTGCCGTCACGGGGTCCGGCTTCGGCATAGCCTACGTTCAGGTCGCCTGCGTCGATCTGACGAATCGCCTCGAACGACGTATGTCCGCCGACCGCGCCGGACGCCGCGTTTGACGTGGCGGCATTGGCCAGTTGCGATAACCCGAGTTCCGCGAGGGTAACGCCCGCGAGCGTGGTGCCAAGAAGACGACGACGGCGAAGATTGACCGGATCCGACATGACGATTGACCTCTCTGAGTGATATTCCGGCGTGTGCGCCGGGGGTGGCTCCGTGCGGATTTCCGAGATCGGTTCGATCTTTGCCGGAGAGTGCCGGAGCGCGTACCCGTAGTTATATCGGTGAGTTCAACGTCATTTATGTCCGAATGTATCTGCCCGGACAAGTGACACACAGCGATTCAAAAATCCCTGCATTGGCCGACGGGACGGCCGCTTTACGTCGTGCGGCCGTCCTGTCATCCACGTCTGGTCGTCATTACATTGACTTACTTGACGCTGGCGCCGGGAAGTTCGATCCCGATATCGTGACGGCCATCGTCGCGACGGCCCAGGGACGGACGGTGCCGCCACGGGCTGCCACCGCGAGCGCGAACCCGTTGCTCTCGCCGCGCGAACTCGACGTGCTGCGTCAAATCAGCGCAGGCTTGAGCAACAAGGAAGCCGCACGCGCCCTGGCGCTCAGCCCAAGCACGGTGCGCACCCATGTCGAAAGCATCTTCCGCAAACTGGACTGCTCGACGCGCGCCGCCGCCACGCTCAAGGCACTGACGGCGGGCATGCTGTGACGTATCGCGTGATAGCATTCCGGCTTTCGCGGGTGCTTTCATCCGCGGTCATTGCCTTGGCCCCCTACCCGGCTTTCCGCTTCGACGCATGTCACTGACCTCCCGCACACGACTGACAGCATGGCTCGGCCTCGCCGCCATGTGGCTCGCCGTGTGCATGCCGGTCGTCAGTCAGGTGCTCGCGGCGCATCGGGCGGAACAGGCGCGGTTGCTGGATGTTGCGTTTTGCACCGTCGATGGCGCAGCGCGCACCGTACCGACGCTCGCGGCCACATCGAATCACATGCATGACGGTGAGGCCTCTGCGTCTCACCTGTCGCATACGTCGCAGATGTCCCATGCCGACCATTCGGCCCATCAGACGCAGGGCGACATCTGCGGCTACTGCTCGTTGCTCGCCAATCATCCGCCGCTGGTCATGCCTGCGCTGACCGGCGCGGTGTCCTTCGCGTGGATTGCGCGCGCCGGACCGGTGGCACGCGCACTGCCGTCCACCCCTCAGTTCGCCTACACGCCGCCTGCGCGCGCGCCGCCTGCCCTTTCCTGATCTCGCGTTCAGTCCGATGCCTCGCCGTTGCCACTATTGCCGGTGAAGGCGTCGTTTCCCCTATGCGCTCATTGCCCGCCAGACGCTCGCGTCGGCGGCCTGCGCACGCCGCCGCCCGACAGCGGCGACACGAGACGGAATCGTCGCAAGATGCAGATCCCTTATTCCCACGCGCGTGAAGCGCAACCGGCGTCCGCCGCCGGGCAGTACCGCACGCTCTGGCGCTGGCACTTCTATGCCGGTCTCTTCGTCATGCCGTGGCTGATGGTGCTGGCCGTGACCGGCACCCTGTACGTCTTCCAGCCGCAAATCGAGCCGTGGCTGTACCACGACCGGTTCGTCGTCGCCACCTCCGACGCGCCGCGCATCGCCCAGCAGACGTTGATGGAACGCGCGGCAGCTTCCCTGCCCGCCGGGTCGCAAATCAGCTCGGTCGAAGTCAATCGCGATCCGGCGCGCAGCGCGGAATTCATCTTCCGTCTGCCAAGCGGTGAGCGCGAGAGCGTCTATCTGAATCCTTATACGGGCGCGGTGCTTGGCACGCTGAGCGTCGAACACAGACTCATGGCGCAGGCACGGGCGCTGCATCGCTCGCTCATGCTCGGCAAGCCGGGTGAGTTGCTCATGGAACTGGCGGGATGCTGGACACTTGTCATGCTCGTCACCGGCCTCGCCCTGTGGTGGCCGCGCGCCGGCGCCACGTGGGCGAACGCGGTACGTCCGCGTCTGCAACTGCGGGGACGCCCGTTAATGCGCAATCTGCACGGCGTGGCGGGCCTGTGGCTCGCGGCTGGGGGACTGGCGTTCGTGCTTTCGGGGTTGCCGTGGTCCGGCTCGTGGGGTGCACAGTTCAAGGTGCTGACGTCCAAGGTCGGCATGGGCTCGCCGCCCGGCGTCTGGGGCGAGGCGCCCGTGCGCTCGCAGGTACCCACCCAACCGATGAAGATGAACGATCTGCCCATCGCGCAGATTCCATGGGCCGTTGGCAATACGACCGTTCCGGAATCGGCGCCGCCTGCGGCTCACGATATGGCCGACATGCCCGGCATGGCGAACATGGACGGCATGCAAGGGATGACGCACGCCGCTCATGACGCCCACGGCACGCAAGGTCCACAAAGCCCGAAAAGCCCGAAAAGCGCACACAGCGCGCAAGGCAATAGCGACGAACATGCGGAACACGCTGGCCATGGCGGTGCCGCCCGAGGCGGACTGACGCCGGCTGCGCTGCGCGCACAGGGCGCGCTGCCGATCGACGACGTGATGACGATTGCCTCGCGCCTCGGCGTCGAGAGCGGCTACAGCCTCGTCGTGCCGAAGCGTCCGGACGGCGTCTACACCGTGTCGTACTTCCCCGCCGATCCGAAGGCCGAGCGCACGATCCACATCGATCAGTACAGCGGCCGCGTGCTGCGCGATATCGACTACAACGCTTATGGCGCCGTGGCGCAGGCCGTGTCGTACGGCACCGCGTTGCATATGGGCCGTTACTTCGGCGTGGCCAACCAGTGGTTGTGCGCGTTGATCTCGATGGGCTTGTTCGCCATGGCGGTCACTGGCGCCGTCATGTGGTGGATGCGACGTCCGGCCCGTTCACTGGGCGCACCGGCGCGCGCGCAGGCGCGTGCGCCGATGCGCGGCTGGACGTTCGGCATGGTGGCGCTCGGTTGCGTCTTCCCGTTGATGGGCGCGACGATGGCACTTGTCTGGGCTGGGGACCGCGCAGTGTTCGGCCGACGCGTCAACGGGTAACGATGCGAGCGCGTACGGACGGCCAGTCAGTCCGGCGCGACCGCCTCTGGCCTCACCCCGACATACGCCGCGCGCGGGCGGATCAGTTGCGTGCTCTCGCGCTGCTCCCTCGCGTGCGCAATCCAGCCGATGGTGCGCCCCAGCGCGAACAGGCCGAAGGCTGCGCCGAGCGGTAACCCGAGGTGACGACGCACCGCCACCAGCGCGAAGTCGAGCGACGGCCGCTGTCCGACGAGCGCATCGGCGGCGTCGATCATCGTCTGCCAGGCGGGATGTGCGGGCAGCACCCGCGCGAGCATCGCACTCGCACGCACGTCGCCCGCCGGGTAAAGGTGATGCCCGAAACCGGGAAGCTTCTCCCCACGAGCGAGGCGATCGCGCATGCGGTTCGCCACATCGGTTTCGCCGACTTCTTCCCACATCGCTTCGTTACGCGCCGTCGTGCCGCCGTGCCGTCCGCCGGTGAGCGCGGACAGGCCGGCAATGATCGCCGCGCGCAGGCTCGCGCCCGTCGATGCGACACAGCGCGCCGTGAAACTCGAAGCGTTCAGTTCGTGGTCGGCGCAAAGCACCAGCACCATGCGGATGAGATCAGCGCCCTCGGCATCTTTCACCCCCCAGGCGTCGGCACACTGTTCGTGGATCGGGGCGCTGCTGGGAAGCATGCCCAGCAGACACGCCGTCATGGCTCGCAGCAACGCCGCACTGCCCTGTGCGACACGTAAGGGGTCGCGCTGCCAGATCGCGGTGGCAGCGTCGTCGCTCACCACGGTAAATGTGGGGAGCAATGCGACTTCTGCGCGCGTGTCGCGGTAGCGTTCGAGCAGCATCACCGGCCAGTCCCGCGCCATCTGCCGGACGCTGTCGCCCGCGTCGACAGCAAACGCCGACGTCTCATCGCATTGCCACAACCATGCGGCCGTCGCTTCGACCGACGCCGTTTCCGCCATCGCCAATGCGTCTCGTCCCCGGTAGTAACAACGACCGTCTTCGATTAGCGTAATAGCCGATTCGAGCACCGGCATTCCCCAGTCGAGCGCAGCTTTCGCCACCTCTTTCGGCTTGCGTCCGCGCGTGCGCTGCGCGGCGAGCCGTTCGACGTCCGCCGCACGATAGCGACGCTCGCGGTGTGTCTTGCCGGGCTCGGCATGCAGCAGCCCCCGGCTCACATAGGCGTACAGGGTCTGAAGCGAAACGCCGAGATGCTCGGCGGCTTGGGCGGCAGTGAAGTAGTTCATCGTGATCGAGGGAATCCGGTGCGAGTGCGATGCCAACAGATTGATTAAGTTAATCAATATTGACAATAAAATCCATGGGCTTAAGCTTCAATGCGCCGGCAGTCTTGCATCGCGACTCATTGCGATGCCACGTATCGAATTGTTCGAGGACTTCCCATGCATCACGAGCTTTCCTCCCGTCACGCTTCCCCCGTTGCGCTGCGCGACGACGCGAGCGGTGTCGCCGCCTATCTGCACGAGATGCGTCGTGCTGTCAGCGCTCAGGCGTCTCCCGACGTCAATGTCACGATCAGCGGCCATGGCGCCCTGCCGTGCGTCTTTCCCTACACGGATTTCGCCACCGCCGCCATCGCGACGGCGACCCTCGCCGTGGCCGGACTCACCACCGGCGCTGCGGGCGATTACGGGTTGCAAGCCGGTGTGAGCTTGCCGCAGGTCAACGTCGACCGGCGACTCGCCTCGTTCTGGTTTCAGACATCGTTGCGCGCGCAGGGCTGGTCGTCGCCCCCGATGTGGGATCCGATCGCAGGCGACTATCGGTCGGCCGACGGCTGGATCCGACTGCATACCAATGCGCCGCATCACCGTGCGGCTGCGTTGGCCGTGCTCGATGTGGATGCGCAACGTGATGCCGTCGCCCATGCTGTCGCCAAGTGGACGGCCGACGCACTGGAAGCGGCTGTCGTCGCTCAGGGCGGATGCGCGGCGGCCATGCGCACGCTGACTCAATGGCAGGATCATCCGCAAGGCATCGCGGTCGCCGCCGAGCCGCTGTTGCACTGGGAGACGTTCGATGCCGGCGTCCGCACGAGCGACTGGAAGCCGTTGCGGGAACGTCCGCTGAGCGGCGTTCGCGTGCTCGATCTGACGCGTATTCTCGCCGGTCCGACCGCGACGCGCTTTCTGGCAGGGTTCGGCGCGCAGGTGTTGCGTATCGACCCGCCCGACTGGGACGAGTCCGGCACGGTCCCGGAGGTCGTGCTTGGCAAGCGCTGTGCGCGGCTCGACCTGAAGTCGACTGAAGGGCGCGCAACGCTGGAAGCCTTGCTGCGGGACGCCGATATCGTCGTGCACGGCTATCGTCCCGACGCGCTGGAAGCGCTTGGCCTCGGCGCCGCCCGTCGCCGTGAACTCAATCCGGCACTCATCGACGTCTCGCTGGACGCCTATGGCTGGCAAGGACCGTGGCACGCTCGGCGCGGCTTCGACAGTCTCTTGCAGATGAGTTCGGGTATCGCCGACGCCGGCATGCGCGCATCGGGTACCGAACGGCCCGTGCCGTTGCCAGGACAAGGGATCGACTATGCCACGGGGTATCTGATGGCCGCCGCCGCTGTTCATGGGCTGGCGCTGCGTCAGACACGAGGCGTCGGCGCTACCGTGCGCGCTTCGCTCGCCCGTACCGCAGGCCTGCTCGTGACACAGCGCACACCGGACGACGGCCCGCCCCCTCTGAGTGCCGAAACGTCAGACGATCTTTCGCCACGCATCGAGGACACCTCGTGGGGGCCGGTGCGCCGCATCGCGACACCGATGTCGATTGTCGGCACGCCCGTCGACTGGGCACTGCCCGCGCTGGCGTTGGGCACGGCGACGCCGCGTTGGGCTTGATCGAGGTGACCGGGGTGATCGGGGCGATCGGATTAAGCGGTCTGATGAGTTCGACCGGCGCCATGGATCGAGACGCCCGGGAATGAAAGGCGCCGGGGCGCGCAAGTCGGTGGCGCCCCACGCCTTAATCGATGGCGTGACGTCGCGCCTGTCGTGCAGCGTGCAGTTGACGCTCCGCCTGACTGAGCAATGCAGACACGTTCGTGGGCTCGCTCGTGGGTGCGCCATCCGCGTCGAACGTCACAGACTCTGCCATCGCAATCCCGAAGCTCGCGGTGAGCGGCAGCACTTCTTCGTTGGGCAACTTCAATGCCGTCGCTTCGATGCGCCCGCGCAGCAGCTCTGCGAACTGCCGGGCGCGCGACTCGTCAAGCACGCGTGCGAGGATGACGAACGCGTCTGCGCCAAGCCGGGCCACGACGTCCCCCGGCTGACAGGTGTTCAGACATACCGCACCCACGCGACGCAGCACGTCGTCGCCCGTCTTATGTCCCCAGGCCGCGTTGATCTGCGTGAAGTTGTCGATATCGAACTTGATCAGCGCGATATGGCCCGGCGCAGCCACCGAACACAACGCTTGCGCCTGACGCTCGAAGGCGCGCCAGTTCATGAGGCGGGTCAGCGGGTCCGTGTCCGCGCTCAGTTCCAGTTCGCCCAGCAGCCGCGAGCGCTCCCGACGCAATTGCACCAACTCCACTGCATTGAGCCGCAGCACACGTAGCGCATCGAATACGGATATCACTTGCGGGTGCTTCATGGGTATGCCGTCGCCCGGGACGGAGGCGTCCAGATTGCCTCTCGCGAGTGCGTCGACGAAACGCGTGGCGGCCTCGAACGGCAGCACCACGGTACGTCGGAAGTTGCGCATGACTACGACGATTACGAGCACCAGAAGCCCTTCGCCCACCGCCGTGAACCACAACCACCGAAGCGCCTGCGAGCGTTGCGCTTGGACCTTGCGCTGTGCCCGCATCAACATGGCGTCGCGAAAATCGGTGATGGCGCTCATCGTCGGTACGTAGCGGCTGGCAAACTCGGCCGTCGTAAGCGACGGCGGTTGCGGCTGCGCAGCCAGCGTACGCACCGTCGCCACGTAATGCAGACCGCCGCTGAAGTATTTCGTATTCAGGGCATTGAGCGTGGCGGGACCGAGTTCCGGCGGTTCGATCACGCGCGCCGAGATCATGTCGCGAAGCTGATCGATGCGACCGAGCGTGCGTTCGATGGTGCGCTGGTCGGCTTCGGTGAGGGTCTGGCGGGTCGTCAGCGCAGCGGTGAAGTGCGACCCGAGTTGGCCGGCGTACTCGCGCAGTTCGGCCGCGAGCCGGGCAAGGATGACGTAATGCAGTGCGCCGGGCGCGCCTTGCGACACGATGTCGATGCGCGACGAGGCTACCGGCGTGAAGTCGGCGATGACACGGATCATGCGGTCAACGGCGTCACGTACCGCCACGTCGCTGCGCATCTCACGCGGTCGCTGCACCAGTTGATCGACGTTGGCACTCGCGGCAGCAAGATCGAGCCGCGCCCGCTCGATCGTGCGCAAGCTGCCCGCGCACTGATGGCACGCGTCGGACGACAGCGCCACGAGTAATTCCTGGAGACGTGCGTTAGTCGCTTCGCGGGCATTGCGCAACGCAGTGACCGAGGCATCGGGAAGTGGGAGATCCGCGCCCAGCACCGCATTGGCCGGGCCGCGTTCGGCGGAGGCCTTTTCCATCGCCAGCAACGTGGCGCGCAACGCATCGAGCGCAAGCGCGGCATCGCTCGCCTGCCGGTACGCGCCCCAGGCCCAGGTCAGCAGACCACTGCAAAGGATGACGACAGCGCAGACGACGGCGAGGTTCTGCAATCGGAGACGGCCGGTCAGCGAACCGGCCGAAAGTAACTTGCGCTTCATTGACGATGGCACCGTCGGCCACACGGTAAAGACTCCCACTGAGGCCGTGACGGCAAACACCGTGACGGCGGCACTCCGCAGCTTGCCGCGGAAACGTCGTGCCCGGCACTTGGCACATACGCTTGGCATCGCAAAACCGCCTTCCGAAGGCGGGATTCGCGAGGCGATATTGTCGCACAACGATATGCCGCCCCCCGCGTGGCTCCCTAAACTTATAGGTCGATCGCCACCTCGGTACCTTGCTTGATGGCACGCTTGGCATCGAGTTCCGCCGCCACGTCGGCCCCACCAATGACATGCACGCGCACACCGGCGTCCTGCAACCCCTGGGCCAGTTCCCTAAGCGGTTCCTGCCCCGTGCACAAAACTACGTTGTCAACGGACAAAACATGCGGCGCATCGCCAATCGTGACGTGCAGGCCCTCGTCGTCGATCCGGCGATACGTCACGCCAGGAATCATCTCGACGCCACGATGCTTGAGCGACGTGCGATGGATCCACCCGGTGGTCTTGCCCAGCCCATCACCGACCTTCGAGGTCTTGCGTTGCATGAGATAGACCTTGCGCGGGGACGTCTCCGGCACCGGGGGGCATAGGCCACCGGCGTGTGCGTATGACGGATCGATGCCCCATTCCGCATAGAACTTCTCGGGTACCAGCGTCGCGCTTTCCCCCGACTGCGTGAGGAACTCGGCAATGTCGAAGCCAATGCCACCCGCACCGATCACGGCGACCGTCTTGCCGACGGCGGCGCCGCCGCGCAGGACATCGATATAGCTCAGGACCTTCGGATGGTCGATGCCGTCGATAGCGGGCGTGCGCGGCACGACACCGGTGGCCAGCACGACATCGTCGTAGCCGCCGGCGACGATCGAGTCGACCGTCGCGCGCGTGTTCAACTGGACCGTTACCCCGGTCGCGGCAAGCTCATGACGGAAGTACCGCAGCGTCTCGAAGAACTCCTCCTTGCCGGGAATGCGCTTGGCCATATTGAACTGGCCACCGATCTCTGCCTCCGCTTCGATCAGGGTGACGTCGTGGCCGCGCCGGGCAGCGACCGTCGCAGCGGCCAGACCGGCAGGCCCGGCGCCCACGACCGCCACACGACGCTGGCGTCCGGCCGGCTCGATGCGCAGTTCCGTCTCGTGACAGGCGCGCGGATTGACCAGGCACGACGTGATCTTGCCGCTGAAGGTATGGTCGAGACAGGCTTGATTACAGCCGATGCAAGTGTTGATGTGCTCGGCACGATTGGCGGCAGCCTTGTTCACGAACTCGGGATCGGCCAGCAGCGGACGCGCCATCGACACCATGTCGGCTTCGCCGTCTGCCAGGATTCGCTCGGCGACGTCAGGTGTATTGATGCGGTTCGTCGTGATGAGCGGAATGCCGACATGTCCTTTGAGCTTGCCGGTCACCCATGCGAACGCCGCGCGCGGCACGCTCGTGGCAATCGTCGGGATACGGGCCTCGTGCCAGCCAATGCCGGTGTTGATCAGCGTCGCACCGGCGGCTTCGACGGCCCGCGCGAGCTTCACGACTTCGTCGAACGTCGAGCCGCCTTCGACCAGATCGAGCATCGACAGTCGATAGATGATGATGAATTCGCGCCCGACGCGCTCACGCACCCGTCGCACGATCTCCACCGGAAAACGCATGCGATGCTCGAAGCTGCCGCCCCAGCCATCGGTGCGATGGTTGGTCCGGGCGGCAATGAATTCATTGATCAGATACCCCTCGGACCCCATGATTTCCACGCCGTCGTACCCGGCGCGCTGCGCCAGCGCGGCGCAATTCACGAAGTCCTCGATGGTCGCTTCGACCTCATCGGCGGTGAGTTCGCGCGGTTTGGCCGGCGTAATGGGCGCCTGCAGGGCGCTGGGCGCCACGAGATCGGGATGGTAGGCGTAACGACCGAAGTGCAGTATCTGCATGGCGATCTTGCCGCCCGCCGCGTGTACCGCCTCGGTCACCACACGGTGCTTGTCGGCCTCGTCTTCGGTACTGAGCTTCGCGCCACCGGCGTACGGACGCCCCGCCTCGTTCGGCGCAATCCCGCCCGTCACCATCAGCGCCACACCGCCGCGGGCGCGCTCGGCGTAGAACTCGGCCATACGGACGAAGCCGTTACGGGCTTCTTCGAGCCCGACGTGCATCGAGCCCATGAGCACGCGGTTGCGCAGCGTGGTAAAGCCCAGATCCAGGGGCTGCATCAGGTGGGGATAGCCGCTCATCGTTGTCTCTCTCATCGTTCGGCAGGGTGCCGTGGGGTCTCTTATAGGCTGGTCTTGTTCCGGTTATGCAACCGGTTGCATAGTTCGACGATTCTAAGCGCCCCAGCGACTATGCAACACGTTGCATAGTGCGATTAGAGTCCTTAGACTAGCGGGCATGCCGCTCGCCCACGCCCTGATGACCTCGCTGCTGGAAAAGCCCTCCTCGGGATACGACCTGGCGCGCCGGTTCGACAAGTCCATCGGCTTCTTCTGGCACGCCACGCACCAGCAAATCTACCGCGAACTGGCGCGCATGGAGACCGCCGGATGGATCGACTCGGCAGCCGCCCCGGACGGCGGTCGCACACGCAAACGCGTCTACCGGGTGCTCGACGCCGGGCGGGACGAGTTGCTCGCCTGGGTGGCCACGACCACGGAACCTGCCGATCTGCGCGACGACCTCATGGTCCGGTTGCGGGCCGACGCCGCCATCGGGCCGCTCGGTCTGGTGCCCGAATTACAGCGCCGCTCGGCGCTCCATGCGCAGAAACTGGCGGCGTATCAGGCCATCGAGGCCCGGGATTTTCCGACAGATGAAACCGGTAGCCCGCTGACCCGTGAGGCCGCGCTACAGCGTCACATCCTCCGGTTGGGGGTGCGTTACGAGCAGGGATGGCTCGACTGGACACGGGAAGCCCTGCAGTTGCTGGCGCAATGGGATGACGCCGTGACCGAAGACCGTCAGGCCACCTGACGTGGACTGCGCGACATAGGAATTCGTCCCATTTTCTTGTCAACGGATGGGGCGTCTGGCGCGTTTAACGTGAGAATCGACGTTAAGCAGGTGTCCAGGCCGGACATTCCGGCCGACCGGCGAACGTCGCCGTTTTTCGCCCCACCCTAGGCATTCATGGTGTTCTCCTTCAAGCCCCTCAAGCCCTCCACGCTTTCCTGGCTTGCCAGCCGTGCCCGCGCTGCCTCCCAGCGCACGGTGCTGTCGATGCTGGTTGCCGCTACGCTCCCCCTGGCAGTTTCGTCCGCTCACGCCGGCACGGTCATCGTGCTCGACTCCGGAGCCGCGCAACTCTCGCTGATCGATCAGGCGACGCATAAGGTCGTCGGCACCATGCCCACGGGCAAAGAGCCGCATCACCTGATGATCACGCCCGACAAACGCTCGCTGATCGTGGCCAACTCGGTCTCGAACAGCCTGATGTTCCTCGATCCGAACACGGGCAAGTTCCAGCGTCAGGTCGCCGACATCGACGATCCTTATCAGTTGGGCTTCTCGCCCGACCGCAAATGGTTCGTCACCGCGGCACTGCGCCTCGATCGCGTCGATCTGTATCACTACGACGGTGAAAACGTCACGGTGGCCAAGCGTATCCCGCTGGCCAAGACACCGAGCCACATGACGTTCTCGTCCGACAGCAAGACGGTCTTCGTCACGTTGCAGGATTCGGGCGAACTGGTCGCGATCGATCTGCCGACGCAGACCGTCAAATGGCGCATGCCGGTGGGCAAGACGCCGGCTGGCCTGTGGATGACGCCGGGCGACAAGTATCTGCTCGTTGGCATGACTGGCGAGGACGACGTCGCAGTGGTCGACTGGCGCACGCAGAAAGTCGTCAAGCGCATTCAGACGGGACGCGGCGCGCACAACTTCCGCTCGCTCTCCGATGGCCGCCACATTGCCGTGAGCAACCGGGTCGAGAGCACCATCAGCATCATCGATTACGAAACGCTGACCAAGGTGGCCGACATCACAGGTCTGATGCCGGGGCCGGACGATATGGAATTGTCCGCAGATAAACGCTATCTTTGGGTAACGTTCCGATTTGCGCGCCACGTGGGCGTGATCGACCTGACCACGCGCAAACTGGTCGATACCATCGCCGTCAACCGGTCGCCGCACGGCATCTATTTTGCCGAGCGCGCCCCGGTTCTCTCGCCGAACCCGGACTGACAGGGCCGACAGATGCTTCAGGAAGCCATCAATTTCGTCGATAGCGGCATTTCCGCTGCCCAGACGCTCATCTACGTCGATGTGGTGCAGCCGCTGCTGTTCCACTTCAACCTGATGGGCTACGACGATGATATCTACGACGCCCTCTATCTCGTGATCATCGGCGTCTTGCAGGTCGGCCTGACGTACGTGCTGTTGCGTCCGCTCGAAGCCCTGCGTCCGCTCGAACAGTGGCAGGACCGCAAACAGGTTCGCTCGGACGTCATCTACACCTGGATCGCCAAGCTCGGCATTCTGAATCTGCTGTTCTTCGTGGTGTTGCAACCGGTCTTCAACGAGTTGCAGAGCCAGATGGTGATCCATGGGCTGCCGAGCGTCGATCTCGATGGCTTGTACCCCGGGGTGACGGATCAGCCGATCGTGTCGTTCCTGATGTACCTGACAGTGCTCGACTTCGCCGGTTACTGGTATCACCGCTGGCAGCATCGGTTCGGTGTCTGGTGGGAACTGCATGCCGTGCATCACAGCCAGCAGCAGATGTCGCTGTGGTCCGACGACCGGAATCACTTCCTCGACGACATCCTGCAAGCCGGATTCTTCGCGGCCATCGCGCTCTTCATCGGCGTGCAACCCGCGCAGTATGTGGTGCTCGTGGCGGTGGGTAACTTCCTGCAAAGCGTGCAGCACGTGAACGCCCGTCTGCCGTATGGTCCGGTGCTCGAACGCCTGATCGTGAGCCCGACGTTCCACCGTCGCCACCACGCCATCGGCTACGGACATGAAGGCACGCGCTACGGCTGTAACTTCGGGGTGCTGTTCCCGTGGTGGGACGTGCTGTTCCGCACGGCGTCGTGGGAGCGCACCGTCGAGCCGACCGGCATTCGTGACCAGTTGCCCGCACCGGAAGGCCGTTCGCGCCGTTATGGCATCGGCGTGATCGCACAGCAGGTGCGTGCGCTCGGACGTATTGCCAAACGCATCGTGCCGCGCCGAACGTCCGGTCGTCAGCCGGTCTGAGCCCCGCCCGGGCGGTTCGTCGCTACCCGGCACGAAGGACGCAATGCCTTCCAGCCGCTTACCGGCGGCGCTGCGGTAACACGATGTAACAGGGGGAGAATCGCCGGATCACGGCCCTCCTCCTGCCTCTCCGTCCGACGTATTTGCCCCTTCCCCAATCCGCAAATTCGGCGCTTTCGCGACGATTTTCCAGCGATTTCACCCCGCTTTTTGCATTTCGACGTTCTCGGACGAGCATCAGGCGCGTCGCGCGCGATGTCCGCTTCGTCATGCGCACTATCGCCCGTTTCGCCAGGCCGCGCGTAACACGCCGTAACCTCGGCCACCCCCGCCTGATACCAAGTCCGACGCCCTCGTCGCTAGACTGATAAACGTGGCCTCCCCGTCCGGGAATCGGCTCGATATCCCGGCAAATCATCAGGCGGAGGCAGCCATGGAGCAAACGTCCAACACCGCAGTGCCACCTCAGCAACCGGCGCGCCCGAAGCGGCGGCGCACGGCGCTTTGGATCGGCATCGTCATCTTGCTGATCGTGGCGTGGATCGCATGGCACCTGCTGCACCGGCCAGCCGCACGGCGCAATGTCGCCCCGCAAATAGTCTCCGTCGCACAAGTGACTTACGGCAGCATGCCGGTCACGATCACCTCGCTCGGCACGGTCACGCCCGAAGCCACCGTCACGGTCCTGCCGCAGCTTAGCGGCTACCTCACGCAGGTCGGTTATCAGGAAGGGCAAGACGTCAAACAGGGCCAGTTCCTCGCACAGATCGATCCGCGTCAATACGAAATCAGCAAGGAACAGGCACAGGCACAACTCGCCAAGGACCGCGCGGCCCTCGCTCAGGCCAAGGCCGATCTCGCGCGCTACACGCAACTGCACGAGCAGCGGGCGATTGCCGAGCAGACGTACGCCGATCAGCAGTTCACCGTGGCGCAGGACGAAGCCGCCGTGAAGGCCGATCTGGCCAACATCAAGCAGTTCGAACTCGACCTGACCTACTGTCGGATCACAGCGCCCGTCTCGGGCCGCGTGGGCTTGCGCCTCGTCGATCCCGGCAACTACGTGAGCACCACCAGTACGACCGGCATCGCGGTCATCACCAGCGTCAAACCGACAACCGTGGAGTTCACCGTCGCCCAGAATGCCCTGCCGGCGGTGATGAAACGCTACCGCACCGGGACACCGCTGGCGGTCACCGTCTATTCGAGCGACAACACCGAGCAACTCGCTACCGGCACGCTCTACGCAGTAAGCAACCAGATGGCGACGGCGACCGGGACCGTCACCCTGCGCGCCCGATTCGCCAACGACGACGAAGTGCTCTTCCCGCAAGAGTTCGTCAACGTGAAGCTGCTTGTCGACACGCTCGATCACGCCATGCTCGTGCCCACACCCGCAGTGCAAAGCGGCGCGCCGGGGGATTTCGTGTATGTCGTCACGGCGCAGAAGACGGCATCGTTGCGCAAGGTCACCATCGGACCGAGCGACGGGAAGCACACGGTGGTCACGAGTGGCCTCAACGCCGGTGAGACGGTCGTCACCGACGGGATGGATCGACTGAGCGACGGCGCGCACATTGCCTTGCCGGTCGCGGCAAGCAGCGCTGCGGCGAGCGAGCCCGCCGGGGCGCATGAGGGACGTCAGGGGCGACATAGGAACGCCGACGCTTCCGGGGCATCGACGGCATCGGCCGCCACCAGCCCGTCGTCCCAATGAGGCGCCCAAGGCGAGCCATCTGGCCTGATCCGACGCTCCAAGGCACGCGCTCATGAATTTCTCGCGACTTTTCATCCTGCGTCCGGTGGCGACTTGGCTGCTGATGATCGCGCTCGTCCTCGTCGGGCTCGTGGCGGTGCGGGTGCTGCCCGTGTCGTCGCTGCCGAGCGTCGACTATCCGACGATTCAGGTCCAGACGTTCTACCCCGGCGCCAGCCCTTCCGTGATGGCGACCACGGTTACGGCCCCCCTCGAAGTGCAACTCGGGCAGATCCCCGGCTTGCAGCAGATGATTTCGTACAGCGCCGAAGGGTCGTCCGTCATTACGCTGCAATTCGATCTGGCGCTCAATCTCGACGTCGCGCAGCAGAACGTGCAGCAGGCGATCAACGCCGCGAACAGTCTGCTCCCCAGCGGACTCCCCGCGCCGCCGACCTACGCCAAGGTCAACCCGGCGGATCAGCCGATCATGACGCTGGCCGTCACGTCCTCATCCCTGTCGCTCACCCAGCTTCAGGACGCCGCCAACAACCGCCTCGCCGCCAAGATATCGCAAGTCGCGGGCGTCGGCGTGGTCACGCTGGCGGGCGGCAATGTCCCGGCGGTGCGTGTGGAAGCCGATCCGCAGAAGCTCGCCGCCTACGGTTTGAATCTGGACGACCTGCGCACCTTGCTCGCCAACGTGAACGTCAGCCAGCCGAAGGGCAATTTCGACGGCCCGGAACTTGACTACACGCTCGACGCCAACGACCAGATCACCGATCCGCAGGATTATCTGGATACCGTCATCGCCTATCAGAACGGTAATCCTGTCTATCTGCGCGACGTCGCACACGTAGCGAAGGCCGCACAGGACGTCGAGCGCGGGGCCTGGTTCAACAAGACGCCGGCCATCGTGCTGAACGTCCAGCGCCAGCCGGGGGCGAACGTCATCGCCACCGTGGATCAGATCAAGCGGGCGCTGCCGCAACTCGAAGCGACGCTGCCCGCCGGCATGAAAGTCAGCGTGGTCTCGGACAGCACGGGCGTGATTCGCGCGTCAGTGAGCGACGCCGCCTTCGAACTCGTGCTCGCGGTGGTGCTCGTGGTCGCCGTCATCTTCGTGTTCCTGCGCAACGTGCCCGCGACCATCATTCCGAGCATCTCGGTGCCGGTATCGCTGATCGCCACGCTGGCGGTGATGTACGAGCTGGGATATTCCATCGACAATCTCTCGCTCATGGCGCTCATCATCGCGACCGGGTTCGTGGTGGACGACTCTATCGTCATGATCGAGAACGTGGTGCGTTACCTCGAAGCCGGTATGGCGCCGCTCGAAGCCGCGCTGGCCGGGGCCGGTCAGATCGGCTTCACGATCATGTCGCTCACGATTTCGCTGATCGCCGTGCTGATCCCGCTGCTCTTCATGGGCGGCGTCATCGGGCGGTTGTTCGGCGAATTCGCCGTCACGCTCGCCGTCACCATCGTCATCTCGGCGATCGTCTCGCTCACCGTCGTGCCGATGCTCTGCGCCCGGATCCTGCGCGCGCAGGAGGCACGGCACCCCAGCCGTTTCGAGCGGGTGAGCGAGCGGCTTTTCGACAAGACGCTCGCCGCCTATGAGCGCGGCCTGCGATGGGTACTCGACCACCAGTTCCTGACCCTGCTAGTCGCCATCGGCACAGTGGTGCTCACCGTCGTGCTTTACATCGTGATTCCGAAGGGGTTGTTCCCCGTGCAGGACGTCGGCGTGCTGCAAGGCATCACCGTCGCGGACAACTCGGTCTCGTATGCGGCGATGGTCAAGCGGCAGACCGCACTGGCCGACGTCGTGCTGCAAGACCCCGACGTCACCTCGATCACGTCGTACGTCGGCATCGATGGCATCAACACCACACTCAACAACGGCCGTTTCCTCATCAACCTGAAACCGCGCGACGACCGCTCGGAGACTGCCGCCGAGGTCGGCCGCCGCATCCAGCAAGCCACGGCGAAGGTGCCCGGCATCAAGCTTTACGTGCAGCCCGCGCAGGATCTGACGCTCGACACCACGGTCTCGCCCAACCAGTACAAGTTCGTACTGCGCGGCCCCGATCAGGCGACGCTCGCGCAATACGTGCCACCGCTCATCGCCCGCCTGAAGCAGATCTCGTCGATTACCGACGTAGCGAGCGATCTCGACACCAGCGGCCTGTCGATTCAGGTGGAAGTGAACCGGCAACTGGCGGCGCGATACGGCATTACGCCCGCGACCATCGACAATGCCCTGTACGACGCGCTCGGCCAGCGCATCGTGTCGACGATCTTCCAGCAGTCGGCACAATATCGGGTGATTCTTGTCGCCAAGCCCGATTCGCTGAACACGATCCAGTCGCTGGGCACCCTCTATCTGCCGAGCCAGACGAGCGCGAGCGGTCAGGTGCCGCTCTCGGCCATCGCGCAACTCAAGGTCGTGCGCACGCCACTGGCAATCAGCCATTTGCAGCAATTCCCGGCAGTGACGGTGTCGTTCAATCTGGCGCCGGACGCCTCGCTCTCCAGCGCCGTCAAGGCAATCCGCAGCGCCGAGCAGGCGGTGCATTTGCCGCCGTCGGTGGCATCGTCGTTTCAGGGCGCGGCGCAGGCGTTCGAGGATTCGCTCTCGAGCGAGGTCTATCTGCTGGTGGCCGCGCTCGTGGCCGTCTATATCGTGCTGGGCGTGCTGTACGAGAGCTTCATCCATCCGGTCACCATCCTGTCGACCCTTCCCTCGGCCGGTATCGGCGCCCTGCTCGCGCTGATGCTCACCGGAAGCGATCTCGACGTCATCGGCATCATCGGCATCGTGCTGCTCATCGGCATCGTCAAGAAGAACGCGATCATGATGGTCGACTTCGCCCTCGACGCCGAGCGATCGCAGCACAAGCCGCCGCGCGAGGCCATTTTCGAGGCGTCGCTGCTGCGCTTCCGGCCGATTCTGATGACGACGCTCGCGGCCATGCTCGGTGCGCTGCCCATGCTGCTCGGCTCGGGCACCGGCTCGGAACTGCGGCGTCCGCTGGGGCTCGCGATCATCGGCGGCCTCACGCTCAGCCAGTTGCTCACGCTGTTCACCACGCCCGTCATCTATCTGTATTTCGACCGGCTCGCGGCACGCGTGCGTGAGCGCCGGGAGCGGCGCAAGCAGGAAGCCGCCGGCCGCCCGGGCGCCTCGAACAAGCCGGAGGGCGCGCAAGACCCGGGGAATACGGGAGACCAGCCGTGAACCTCTCGGCCCTGTTCATCAAGCGCCCGGTCGCGACCACGTTGCTGGCCGTTGCGGTGCTGATTTCAGGTTGTCTGGCGTACCTGCGGCTGCCCGTGGCGCCGCTGCCCAACGTCGCCTTCCCGGTGATCGCCGTGCAGGCGAGCATGGCGGGCGCGAGCCCCGAGATCATGGCGTCCACCGTTGCCGAACCGCTGGAACGCCGACTCGGAGTGATCGCCGACGTGACCGAACTGACCTCGACGAGCACAGTCGGCTCGGTCTCGATCCCGGTCGTTTTCGGTCTGAAGCGCGATATCGAAGGTGCGGCGCGCGATGTCGAAGCCGCGATTCAGGCCGCCAGAGCGGACTTGCCGAGCACGCTGCGCAGCAATCCGAGCTACCGCAAATTCAACCCGGCCGACACGCCGGTCATGGTCATTGCTCTGACGTCCGCCACGCTCACGACCGCACAGCTCTACGACTCGGCCGACTCCGTCATCCTCCAGCAACTCTCCCAGGTGGACGGCGTCGGCCAGATCACGGTGGGCGGCGGTGCGTTGCCGTCGGTACGGGTCGAATTGCAGCCGGGCAAGCTCAACAGTTACGGGATCGGGCTGGAGGACGTGCGCGCTGCCCTGTCCTCCGCCAACGCGAACAGCGCCAAAGGCCATCTGGATCAGGGCGATCAGCGCTTTCAGGTCACCTCGAACGACCAGATCGGCAAGGCCGACGGTTACAAGGATCTCGTCGTCGCCTATCGCAACGGCGCGCCGGTCCTGCTGCGCGACGTGGCGCTCGTGCGCGACAGCAACGAGAACATCCGCAATGCCGGGCTCTTCAACAACCACCCGGCAGTCCTGGTAATCGTCTATCCGTCGCCGGGCAGCAATGTCGTCAAGACCGTGTCGCAGATCCGCAAGATCCTGCCGCTGGTCGAGGCCACGCTGCCACACGACATCAAGGTCAACGTGGCGCTGGACCGCTCGGTCTCGGTCGAGGCGTCGCTGGGCGACACGGAGCGCACGCTGGTGCTGGCGGTGCTGCTCGTGATCGGCGTGGTGTTCGTATTCCTCCGCTCGGCGAACTCGACGCTGATCCCGGCGGTCGTCCTGCCGCTGTCGATCATCGGCACCTTCGGGCCGATGTATCTGCTCGGCTACAGTCTGGACAACCTCTCGCTCATGGCGCTGACTATCGGGACAGGCTTTGTCGTCGACGATGCGGTCGTCGTCATGGAAAACATCGTGCGCCATCTGGAACTGGGCGTCCCCCCGAAGGAAGCCGCCCTGCAGGGCGCAGGCGAAGTGGGCTTCACCGTGCTGTCGATGAGCCTGTCGCTGATCGCCGTCTTCCTGCCGATCCTGCTCATGCCGGGCATCGTCGGCCTGCTGTTCCACGAATTTGCCGTCACCCTGTCGATCGCGATCCTGATCTCCATGGTGATCTCGCTCACGGTAACGCCGACGCTGTGCGCCTATGTCCTCACCCGCGAGTCGGCCGTCTCGCAGGCCCGGTGGTCGACATGGATCGGCCGCCAGTTCGACCGTTTTCGCGATGCCTACGCGCGTTCGCTCACGGCAGTGCTCGACCATGCCGGTCTCGTCGGTCTGGTGATGCTGGGTCTGCTCGTCGGCAATCTCTTCCTGTTCCGGCTGCTGCCCGCCACATTCTTCCCGGAGCAGGACACCGGCATTCTGATCGGTCAGATCATGGCCGATCAGAGCATCTCGTTCCCGGCCATGCGCCAGAAGCTGGAACAGTTGCAGACCATCGTCCAGACCGACCCCGCCGTGGCCTCTGTGGCGGGCTTCACCGGCGGACGTTCACTCAATTCCGCCACCGTGTTCGTGCAACTCAAGCCGCTCGCCGAGCGACACCTGTCGGCGGCAGCAGTGGTCAACCGGCTGCGGCCCAAGCTCAATGGCGTCTCCGGCGCGCGCCTGTTCTTGCAGGCGCAGCAGGACTTGCGCATCGGCGGACGACAGTCGGCGGCCGAATACCAGTACACGTTGACGAGCGACGATGCACAGGCGCTGTATCAGTGGGTGCCGAAGCTCGTGACCGAGTTGAGCAAGCATCGGCAGACGGTGCTCGACGTGAATACCGATCTTCAGCAGAACGGTTTGCAGATGTACGTGAACATGCATCGTCAGACCGCCGCACGCTTCAACCTGCAACCGAACCAGATCGATAACGTGCTGTACGACGCCTTCGGGCAGCGCACCGTTTCCACGATTTACAACCCGATCAATCAGTACTTCGTCGTCATGGAAGTGTCGCCCGAGTATTGGCAGTATCCGAACTCGCTCGATCAGATCTACCTGAGCACTGCGGCGGGCAACGCCAGCGGCACGGGGCAGACACAGATGTCCGGCAAGACGGTCAGCGGCGCGAGCGCGAAGACCGCGGCCTCGGGCACCAATGCGCTCAACGCCAATGCCGTGGCCAACCAGCAGAACAACGCGATTTCGAACAGCCGGGGAGGCAACTCCAGCGGAAGCGCAGACAGCACGGCCGCAGAGACGATGGTGCCGCTCACCGCGCTTGCGAGCTTCACCGCGCGACATACGGCCACGCAGGTCAACCATCAGGGCGGCATGGTCGCGGCGACCGTGTCGTTCAACCTGCCGGCGGGCGGTTCGCTGAGTCAGGCACAGGTTGCCATCGATGACGCCGCGCGCGCCATCGGCATGCCCGCCTCCATCCACGGCGCGTTTGCGGGTGCGGCACAGGCGTTTTCGCAATCGATGGGCACGGTGCCGTTGCTCATCCTCGCGGCACTCGGCGTGGTGTACATCGTGCTCGGGGTGCTGTACGAGAACACGATTCACCCGCTGACCATCCTTTCGACGTTGCCGTCGGCGGGCATCGGCGCCACGCTCGCCCTGCTGATCTTCGGCACCCCGTTCTCCGTCATCGCGCTGATCGGCATGATTTTGCTCATCGGCATCGTCAAGAAGAACGGCATCATGATGGTCGACGTCGCCATTCAATTACAGCGCCGGGACGGCATGCCCGCTAAGCAGGCCATTCACGAAGCGGCGGTCGTGCGGTTGCGCCCCATCATGATGACGACGTTCGCCGCCGTGCTCGGCGCCGTACCGCTTGCCATCGCGCTGGGTCAGGGGGCGTCGTTGCGCCAGCCGCTCGGCGTCACGGTCATGGGCGGTCTGCTCCTGAGTCAGGTCTTCACGCTTTACACGACGCCCGTCATCTATCTGTATCTGGACCGCCTGCGCGCGCGGCTCGCACGCTGGTCCACGCGCCTGCCCTGGCATCGCGATCCCGGCCCGGAGGTTCGATCATGAGTTGGTTCGCAAAGGCATATCGCATGCTTCTGGTGCCCATTGCGGGCACTTCACGCACTTCACACGTTTCGCACCCTACGCGTAAATCCCCGAAGCGGGTGACGCTGGCCTGCGCCGCCATGCTGGCCGGGCTCGCATCACTGGCCGGCTGCGCCGTCGGCCCGGACTATCAGCGCCCGCTCGTCGATATGCCGACCCACTACACCGAACTGGCTGGCTGGACGCAAGCACGTCCCGACGCCGAAGGGCCAAAAGGCCAATGGTGGACGGCCTTCCACGATCCGCTGCTAGACGCGCTGGAGCCGCAGGTCGAAGTCTCCAACCAGACCGTGCGACAAAGCTACGCCAACTATCAGCAGGCGCTCGCCGAAGTGCGTCAGGCCCGCGCGGGGCTGTTCCCGACGTTCGGCATCGACGCCTCGGCCAGCCGTTCGCGCGGCAGCAGCGGCGGCGCCAGCACGTCCGCGGCGCTGGCCTCGCGTAACGGCGCGAACATCGTGAGCTCGGCCGCGACCGAAGCGAGCGTGAGCTGGGCGCCGGACATCTGGGGGCAGGTGCGGCGCTCCATCGAGCAAAGCAACGCCACCGCGCAGGCCAGTCAGGCCACGCTCGCGAATGCGACGCTGTCCGAGCAGATCGCGCTCGCCAATGCCGTCATCGACTTGCGCATCACCGACGCGAACATCGATCTGCTGACGCAAACCGTCGCCGCCTACACGGAATACCTTCGGGTCGTGGCCGCTCAGGACCGGGCCGGAACGGTGCCGCCGTCCGACATCATTACGGCACGCACGCAACTGGAAAACGCCCGCGCCAGTCTGATCGCGCTCGGCATTTCGCGGGCGCAGTATGCGCATGCCATCGCCGTGCTCGTCGGCCGCAATCCGGAATCGCTGACGATTCCGCACAGCACTGCGTTGCCGCGCCTGCCCGACGTGCCCATCGCCTTGCCGTCGACACTGCTTCAGCGGCGCCCGGACATCGCAACCGCCGAGCGGCAGATGGCTGCGCAGAACGCGGCCATCGGTGTTGCGCTCGCAGCCTACTACCCGAACATCACGCTGTCGCTCACGGACGGACTGTCCGCCGCGCCCGTCGCGGGGTTGTTCAAGATTGCCAATTACGTGTGGTCGCTCGGCGCGAGCGCGTCGGAGACGATTTTCGATGGTGGCGCAAGAAGCGCCAAGGTCGATGCCGCGCGCGCTGCCTACGACGCGGCCGTGGCGAATTACCGGGGCACCGTCCTCACGGCATTGCAGGGTGTGGAGAACGATCTGGCATCGCTGCGCTTCCTTGAACAGCAGGCGCAGACGCTCGACGAAGCCGTGCGCGACGCGACGGAAGGCGCCCGCATCGCAATGAGCGAGTACCAGGCGGGCACGGTGGATTACACGACCGTCGTCACCGCGCAGACGACGCAACTCACCACGCGGCAAAACGCATTGAATGTGCAGGAATCACGGTTGCTGGCCGCTGCGTCGCTCATCGGTGATCTCGGTGGCGGGTGGTCGGACGACGCGCTGGGGCAGACCGGGTCGCCCGCACCTACCGACGCCAATGCGCCGTCAGGACCTACGAATCAGGCGACGTCCGCCGCCAAGTGACGACATGACACGTCATCACTTCTGTCCGGCCGGCGTCGGAGGCGCACAGCAACGCTGTACATTGATCGCCTTGCCACGACAGGCCGGCAGCGAAGGTGTCGATTTGCAGAGCAGCGCCTGCGAGGGCCAACCGTACCGGAACCCTTTGTCGAGCATGCACAACTGCGCGGCGGCAACGTCGTTGAGCGGCATGACGTCTGACGGCATGTTCAATTCCGTGTAGCCGCAGGCCGTCATCTCCCGCTTCACTGCTGCGATGTCGTCGCCGGGACGTGTCCAGTAGGTGTAAGCCGGCTGAACCGTCTGTGCAGAGGATATCGAAGCGAGTGTCGACGGATCGACATCCGGGTCCGTGCCGAACGTCTTGCCTCGCGGCAAACCGGCGCACGCGGGCAGACGCGGGAAATCCGTGCAGACGATTCGGCGGTCCTGATAGCGAAAGCCCTGATCGATCATGCAGCGTTGCGCGCCGGCATAGTCGTTGAGCGTCATGTCCTTCGGCTCGACGTGTGCCGCATCGGGAAATCCACAGGCCAGCATCGCGCTTCGCACGCCCGGCACATCGACACCGGGCTTCGCCCACAGCGTGTAAAGCGGTGGCACAGGCTGAAACGGGCGCGTCGTACAGGCGCTCAGCCCCACCGCGACGCCAACGAGCGCCACGCCCCATGCGAGCGCACGCGCGATTCCGTGCCGCTTTGTCGCGAATGATGGGGATACCGCCGCCGCACGCGCCTTCCCGGGCCGCCTCAACACCTGAGCCTCATGACGTCTCCTTAACCGTGGGGCCTGAAATCCGGCCGATGGGGCAGGCATTGTAACGTCCGTCACGCCCGGCGCGGCTTGCCTGAGACTTCAGCGCTTCTACACCGATGTGCCGTTCATGCAGACGACCTCCAGACCTTCCGAGCTCGACGCCGGTAAATCGTTGGAAGTCCTTGAGGCCGGTCTGCTGGTATTCTTCGACGCTGAACAGGAAAAAACGGGGGGTGCGTCGCACGGGTTGGGCCGAGCGGCTATCGATACCGTAGCCCGGTCGCATGGCGATCGGACCTGCCATAGGGCTGAAACATTGACCGGCGGCCACCCCGGATCGAACTCTGCGAATCATGGTGCATCTGCAATCCCACGCCGGCGACGCGCTCGCTGGCCATCAAATCGCGTGGTACGTGTACGTGCTGCGCGCCTTTCTCGCCCTGCTCGTGCTGGGCGTGTGCGCCTGGGGGGCCATGGCCCTCGTCTACCGCTGCCCCGGCCCGGCGCTCGTGCGCTATCTCGTCATCGCGCTGTGGGTGTTGCTCGGTGTCGCGGCCCTCGTTGCACTGCTGCGCGTACGCGCCGGCATACCGCTCCGGGGCTGGCCGCTGGGCTTTCTGATCGCGGCGATTCTACTCATCGGGTGGTGGCAAACGATCCGGCCGTCGAACGACCGCAACTGGGCCGCCGACGTGGCACAACTGCTCGATTCACAGATCGACGGCTCGCGCGTCACACTGCACAACGTGCGCAATTTAGAATGGCGCACCGAAACCGACTTCACTCCCCGCTGGGAAACCCGTGAATACGACCTCGACAAGCTCGTCAGCGCCGATCTGGTCCTCTCATACTGGATGGGCCCCGCGATTGCGCACACGCTCGTGTCGTTCGGGTTTTCCGACGGCAAGCGCGTGGTGTTCTCCATCGAGATCCGCAAGAAGCAGGGGCAGAAGTTCTCGGCTATCGGCGGATTCTTCAAGGACTTCGAAGCGACGCTGGTCGCGGCCGACGAGCGCGACATCCTGCGTGTGCGCAGCAACGTGCGCGGCGAGACGACCTACCTCTACCGGCTGAACATTCCGCCGAAAGCACTACGCGAGGTGTTTCTGGGCTATCTGGCACGCGCGCGCGAACTGCGCGGCGAGCCAGCCTGGTACAACACGCTTACAAGCAACTGCACCACCATCGTCTTCGAGATCGCACGGCTCATCGCGCCAGGCTTACCCCTCGACTACCGCCTGCTGCTGTCCGGCTACTTTGCCGAATACGCCTACGATCAGGGCGGTCTGACGCCCGGCTTCACCTACGCTCAGCTCTATGAGCGCGGTAATTTCGTACAGCGGGCGCTGGCCGCCGGCGACGCACCGGACTTCTCGACACGCATCCGTCAGGGCGTGCCGGGCGACGATCCGACGGTGAAGCCGTGATGTCCGCTCGCACGCAATCGGGGCTTCGTCGTGCCAGTGCGCTGGCCGCCGTCCTCTGGCTGACGGTCCTCTCGGGCTGCGCAATGGTGGAAGTCCGCTCCCTCGGCCCGGAGCAGTACATCGCCATGAAGCGCGGTGACATTCTGTCCACAGGCAAGCTCAGTGCCTCGACCGACCAGACGATCCGGGTGGCCGGCCTGGACGAGACGATCTGCGCCAAAACGTCGCTCGACTGTATCGATGCCCTGGGCCGCGCCAAGGAAATCGATGTCGACCGGCGACTGGCGGCCATGGCAGAGATCTCGATGCAACTCGCCATCGCGCAAACGTCCCCCGGCGACAAGCAATGGAACGACGCACAGTTCGACCTGTGGTTGCGCACCGCGCGCTACTCGTATGCGTACCTGTTCTACAGCGACCGCCCGTCGAGCGAGCGCGCGTTCGAGGACCGGCAGACGCAGGTCCGTGACTACTACAACTATGCCGTGCAGAACTTCGCCGTCGCCCTTTTCCGCCGGGTGCAGCAAACGGGCAGCGACAAGATTGCCGGGTGGACGTTGCCGGTGGATACCAGCAGCGTGCGATTCGCCGGGAACCGTACTCAGCCGCGCGAAGTGCTACCCGCCTCGACGCTATCGTTCGCGGGGCTGCGCAGCCCGTACCGACGCGACGGCTTCGGCGCAGAACTCGTCGCCGTGCTCGACGAGAAGTCCGCGGCCGATGCACTCTCCGCGACCACCCGCAGCCCGACACCACGCGGCGATGCTGCGACGGGGCCGGATTACGACAACGACGACAGCGGTTCGCGCGGTGGCCTGAGCACCCGTGAGAGCCGCGCGTCACGCGACTTCCGGCGTGCTACCGATCCCAACGCCGGCCCCGTCTTCAGTGAGATGCCCTCGCCCTCGCTCACGCTGTTGCTGCGCTTTAACGGCACGACCCTCGAAGAGGTGCTCACGACACAGGTCGCCACGCTGGTTGTCTACGACCCCTACCGGCAGACATCGGTCGAGCTCAACCACCAGTTGGTGCCGCTCGCGGGCAACTTCACCGCCGGTTACGGTCTTTGGCTGGCGCGCTCCGGTTTTGCAGAACAATCGCTGCGCACCCTGTTCGGGCGCGACCGGGGCATCGTGCGTCCCCACATCTATCTGATGCAGCCGTTCGATCCGGGACGCCGCGTGATCCTGATGCTGCACGGTCTGGCGAGCAGCCCCGAAGCCTGGGTGAACCTGGCCAACGAGATTCAGGGCGACGCCACGCTGCGCGAGCATTTTCAGGTCTGGCAGGTCTATTACCCGACGAATTCACCGATCCTCGTGAACGCGATGGCCATTCGCAACGCATTCGCGGCCACGCTGAAAAACTTCGATCCGGACGGCCTGTCAGCGGCGTCGCATAACGCCGTGATCATCGGGCACAGCATGGGCGGCGTGATCGCCCGGTTGATGGTCTCCAGCTCCGATGACGATTTGTGGGAGACATTCCAGAGCCAGTATCACCTCGACGATGAACAGATCGATCGCGCCCGCGACCGGCTCGACCCGCTGTTCGACTTCCGGCCGGTACCGCAATTCGAGCGGGCCATCTTCATTGCCGCACCGCATCGCGGCACGCCGTTCGCCCGTAACCGGCTCGGACGCTGGGTCTCGAACCTCATCAAACTCCCCGTCACCCTGCTCTCGAGCATCGACGACGTGCTGCACTACGCGACCGGCTCGGAGGACAATCCATCCGAGGGCAAGACACGTTACGTGCCCAACAGCATCGATCAGTTGCGCGACAACGATCCGTACGTGATGGCCGCCGCCGGGCTGAAGATATCGCCGGCGGTGCAGTACCACTCGATCATTGCGCGACGTAGTGCGCAGGGACCGCTCGAAGCGTCGAGCGACGGCGTGGTGCCCTACACCAGCGCGCATCTCGCAGGCGCCGAGTCCGAGCGGGTGATCGTGGCCGGCCACAGCGTGCAGGAGACGCCGCAGGCCATTCTGGAAATCCGCCGAATCCTGCATGAAGACGTCGACGAACTGGAGCCCGTCAAACTGCCGGGGCGAATGAGCCCGTTCCAGCCCATCGATCCCCCGCCGCTGGCCCCGTCGCTGCCGGGCCGCCCGACGTCGCGCTGAGCGGTCGCCGCTCAGGACACCGCGTTGACCTGAATGTGATAAACGCCCCACGGGCAAAGGGTGAACCGCTCCTTGAGCGGTTTGCCCGCCAGTGCGGGAATCGCGGCCGGGTCATACACCGCCCACAACGGCCCGAGTCCACCCAGCGCGAGCGGCTTGTCATCGAGATGCGTGGCGAGCAGGAAGCGGTACTCACGCACTTGCCCCAATGTGGTTGCCACGACGTAGCCGTCAATGGCGCGCAGCAGCACCTGCGTCGCCGGGTTCGACGGCGCCCCCGCCTGTACAAGCACGTCGGCCAGACGCGGGCCGCGCAACGTATGCGGCTTGGCGTCGTATTCGAGCGTCGGGCGGATTGTCTGGGCGGACATGCGCGTGAGCATGGCGAAGTCGAGCGCATATCCCGCATCGAATTGCACCAGTTGCTTGTGGAACAGTTGATCCAGTGCCGGATCGACGGGGCCGCGATTGTGGCGCTCGATCGCACCGGAAATCGTGACGAGCGGCGTCGACACCGGGCCGGACGACGCCCCCGCAGAAGGCCCCGATACACCCGATGCGGCTGGCTTGGCAAGTACAGGCACCGACGCGCCCAGTGCCACGGCACCGGCGAGGAATTGACGTTTTTTCATGGCGAAGGAAGAAGCGGATAGCACGACGCAGCCGCGTGCGGCGAGCCGCCGCACAGTCGCACGAGCGTACCACCGATGCCCCCTGGCCTGCCAACGTCATTGGCTTGCCGGGCGGCATCACACCATCAACGCCTTATTGAATCAGCCGGTCGCCTTCTCGAACGTGAAATGCACCCGGCCGTCGCGGATCGGCAGAATGTCGGGCCGGTCGTCACCCACTTCCGCGTCGAGCCGGTCGTTGAGCAGCGCGTTCATCGCAAGCAGCAAGGCGCCATTGGCGCGCGGCGCCAGCGCGAGATTGCGCGACTCGGTCGGATCGGCGTGCAAGTCGTAAAGCTCCACGTCGTTACTGGCGAAAAGCGTTTCGAGCGACGTCGGCCGGTTGAACTGTTCGGGAGAGAAATAGCGCGAGAAGCGGTAACGTCCATCGAAAACGCTGCGGATCATGCCGCGATGCCGGAAGTCGGGTTGACGCGCTATCACCCGCCGATGGATCTCCTCGATCGGCACGCCTTTCTGACGCAACGTCGCATACTCCTGTGCCAGCCACTCGCTGTCGTAGTACAGCAGCATCGCGTAATTGAAGAGTGCCGCCGGGCGCAACGCGTCGACGGCCTGCCGCTCGGGGCGTCGCAGCAACGGCGTCAGGTCGTGTCCATGTGCCGCGTCGCCGGTCACCCGGGCAACGCCTGCGGCGTCTAACCCCGTCAATCCGAGCAGCGTGGGCGTGATGTCCAGATGCGAACTGAGGGCCGCGCATTGCTTCCCGCCCGGATAGGCCGGGTGACGAATGACGAGCGGCACGTGGTTCTGCTCGCGGTAGGCCGTCGGCCCCTTCCCGACGAGCTTGTGCGCACCGACATGGTCGCCGTGATCCGCACTCATCACCACGATGGTGTTCTTGTCGATGCCCAGTTCGCGCAACGTGTCGAGCAGCTTCACCACGTGCGTGTCGCAATCGCGAATGCAGTTGAAGTAATAGTCCTGATAGACCTGGAGCCGCGCGTCGTCCAGCGGATAGTCGCCGACCAGCACGCCCTCGGCGGCGTTATAGACACCGTGCGCGGCCGGACGCCCCGGCGCATCGTAGGCCTGCTTGCGCGTGGCGGCGAGCGGTACATTCCAGTGCGCGTCGTAAATCGCATTCTTCGGGGGACGGGCGTTGCCCAGCGTCGGCCCGCTGGCGTTCTGCGTGTCGACGCCTGCGGGATCGGTGTTCAGGAACATGGCGTCGTGCGGATTGACTAGGTTGACCGCCATGAACCACGGTTTCTGTTCGCTCGCCAGTTGGGCACCGCGTCCGCGCAGCCACGACACCGCCGACGATGTCGTCAGGCCATCGTAGGTGTAGCCGCCGCGCACGCGTCCGATCAGGTCGCCCACGCCGAAGTAGTCGTCGAACCCATACGACTTGAACAGCGCGTTATAGGCCTGCGTCGGAGTGTCGTAGGGCGTGTGGTTCTGATGCAGCTTGCCGCTCAGATGCCATTTGCCGAGATAGGCGGCGTAATACCCCGCGTCCCGCATCATGTGACCGATGGTGCGAAGGTCGGTCGACATGTCCGGCTGCCAAGGAATGCCGCAGTTATCGAATACGCGCGTGTGCTGGATGTGCTGTCCGGTGTACACCACGGAGCGCGAAGGGGAACAGACGCAGGCCGCGATCTGGTGATTCATGAACGTCACGCCCTCGCGGCGCAAACGCTCCCGGCCCGGCACCGGGAACGGCCACTTGTCGAAGTGCCGCTCCTGATCCGTCAGGATGAACAGGATGTTGTAGCCCTTGGGCGGCGTGGCAGGGGCTTCCTGCGGCATCGTGTAACCGTCGTCGACATGCGGATCACGGTGGCTGGACGTCGGCGCCGCCAAGGCCGAAGACGTCAGTCCTACCGACGCGACCGCCGCACCGGCCTGCTTCAGGAAGCCCCGCCGTGACGGGTTCGGTCCCGACGATGGCGTTGAGGTTACGTCGTTGTTCGACGATGCGGGGGACGAAGGCTTGTGGGGTGTCATGCGTCTCGCTCCTGAGAAGGCGCCAACGTCGTGCGACGCGTCGGCTACCGGATGGGAGTCTCATTATTTGGCAAGACTCAGTACACATCGATGAAAAGTCACGCTATATTCATTACCAAAATGACATCAATAGCGCGGCATCGCCGAGTCTATGCACCGATGGAGTCCCTCGCCCCCTTAGCCATGCCCGAAGCGCGCCCCTCCCCAAGCCCGGACGCCGGGCCCCTCGCCCGTCAGATCCCGGCCGTGCTGCGCAAGCTGCGCATTCGTGACCTCGAGACACTCCGATGGCTGGGCCGCACACGCAGCTTTGCCCGGACGGCGGAGGCGGCAGCGATTACCCAGCCGGCGCTGTCCAAGTGGTTACGCGAGATCGAACAGGCGCTGGGCGTCGCGCTGTTCGAACGCACCACGCGGCGCGTTACGCCAACGCCCTATGGCGATGCACTGCTGGAACGCGCGGAGCGCATGTTGACCGACCTCGCGGGCGTGGCGCCCGCCATGCAGGCATTGCGCGACGGGCTGGCCAAGCCCGTCAACGTCGGCATTCTTCCCGGGATGGCGAGCGTGCTGATGCCCCAGACGCTCGCCCGGCTCGAATGCACCGGCCCGGCGCTACGCATCAACTTGCTCGAAGAGACGCTCGATCGCCTGCTGCCCCGCGCGCAATGGCACGAGATCGATCTGCTCATCTGCCGACTGGACGAAACCGCGATGAATGCGGGCTTCGGGGTCGTGCCGCTTTATGACGACGACGTTCGTGTCTTTGGCGCTCGCCACCACCCGCTCGTCTCGCATCCGTCGCCGGACTGGGCTGACGCTGCGCGCTACCCATGGATCGTGCCGCCCCCCGGCTCGCCGATGCGCCGTGCCATCGATACCGAATTCGCGCATCAGGGGCTGCCGTTGCCGCGCGTCATCATGGAGTCCGTTACGCTCATGACCAACGCCAGCACGGCGCAGGCGATGCCTTGCCTGTTCCTGGCGTCACGTCTGGGCGTGGCGCGCTCACCGCTGGGGGCGTCGTTGCATGATTTCGGTCTGCGGTTTTCGCACGTCGCACCGACCGTCGGCGTATTGCATGGCCACGCACCGAGTGCCGCCGCACTCGCGCTCATCGACGTCTTGCAGGACGTATCCCGCACGCTCTCGCCACCGTCTCGCGCATCCTCCTGAAAGCACTCGGCGCCCGCAGCCCGGCCCTCGTCCCAAGCACCGAAGCTGGGAAATCCCTCGAAGTGGGTCGGTGTGCGATCCTGCGGCCCCGTTTTCACCCGAGGCGCCTAAATCATCGAAACGCAACATCACTTGAAAAATCCCTGCTAAGTCATTGATTGTTTATAACTTTACGTGGCATAGTCGCGCCAGCGGACGCTCGCACGCACTAAGTGTCTCCTAAGTTTCGCGCGCTATCGTGCGCCCGTGCCGTCCTCCATGGTCGGCAAGATTTAGGCGTAGGCTGACTCGGCCACGCCAGAATGCGTACGGAAAACCATGCGGATATTGCTCGTAGAAGACGACTCCATGATCGGAGAGGCCATGATGCAGGCGCTCAAGGACGCCTCCTATGCGGCCGACTGGTGTCGTGACGGCGATGCCGCGCTGGCTGCCCTCGCCGCCCATGCCTACGACCTGATGCTGCTCGACCTCGGCCTGCCGGGGCGCGACGGCTGGGAGGTCCTGCGTGCCCATCGTGGGGCGGGCGGGCGTACACCCATCATCGTCGTCACGGCCCGCGACGGCGCCGAAGACATCATTCAGGGCCTCGATCTCGGTGCCGACGACTTCGTCGTGAAGCCGTTCGAAGTAGGCGAGCTGCTTGCCCGCATGCGTGCGGTGATCCGGCGTCATGCCGGTGTGGCCGTGCCGGTGTTGACCAACGGCGCGCTCGCGCTCGATCCCGCCACCCATCAGGCGACGTACGGCGAAAACAGTTGTGTGCTTTCGGCACGCGAATACGCGCTGCTGCATGCGTTGATGCTTCGCCCGGGCACGATCCTGTCGCGCGACGCCCTCGAACACCGCCTGTACGGCTGGGGCGAGGAGATCGAGAGCAACATGATCGACTTCCTGATCCACTCCATTCGCAAGAAGCTCGGGGCGGACGTCATCCGTAATATCCGTGGCGCGGGCTGGCTGGTGCCCAAGGCATGATGCGTTCCTTGCAGTCGCGACTGGTGGTCACGCTCTCGGCCTGCGCGCTGGGGCTGGCCATCGTTGCCGGTTTCGTCTCCTATGCGGCGGCGTTTCGTGAGGCCTACCGGTTTCAGGACGACCAACTGCTGCAACTCGCCGCCCTCGTTGACACGCGCAATCTCGCTGGTGCCGACAACGCCATGCACGGCCTGCCGATTCAGGATCACGACTACCGTCTGACGGTGCAACGCCTCGGCGGCACGTTTCCGGTAACGCTGTCCGACGGCTTTCACACCGTCAACACCGGCGACCATACCTGGCGCGCTTTCGTGCGCACCATTGGACCGGAACTGCGTATCGTCGTCGCGCAACCGACCGAGGGTCGCAACGAGATCGCACGTAATAGCGGTTTGCGCACCGCACTACCGTTCGTCGTGTTCGTGCCGCTGCTCATCGCCGCCATTGTCTGGACGGTTCGCCGCGCATGGCGTCCGGTGCAGCAACTGGCTGCCGAAGTCGACAAACGGCGCGATACCGATCTGCGCGGGCTCGATACGCAAGGGGCACCGACCGAGATCGAGCCGTTCATCGTGTCGATCAACCGTCTGCTGTCCCGCCTCGACAAGGCACTCGACGAACAACGCCGGTTCGTCGCCGACGCCGCGCACGAATTGCGCTCGCCCGTTACCGCACTGGTGATTCAGTCGGAGAACCTCGACCGCGCACTCGAACCCGCAGGGCTCGACGCGGAAACGCGGAACCGTCTGACCAAGCTCAAGAGCGGTTTGCGACGCACCCGAACCCTGATCGAACAGTTGCTCACGCTTGCGAGAGCCCAGAGCGCCCCGATCGTGCCCGCCCCGCCGCTGATGCTGCTGCCCGCCGTGCATGAAGCGCTGGAAGACGTATTCGTGCTCGCCGACAGAAAGCAGATCGTGCTCGATCTGGTCGACGCGACATCGAATACCGCCACGAATCCGCCCGGACGGTCCGGCCTGCGTGTCGCCGGCGCGAAACGCGACATCGTCACGCTGCTGGGCAATATCGTCGGCAATGCCGTGCGTTATACCCCGGCGGGCGGCACGGTATCGGTACGTCTGTCGTCGACCGCGAGCGATGTGATCATCGACGTGATCGACTCCGGTCCCGGCATCGATGCCGACAAGCGTGAGCGCGTGTTCGACGCGTTCTACCGCGCCACCGATCATCGCGAATCCCGCGATCACGGCGGCGAAGGCACCGGACTGGGCCTTGCGATCGTGCGGGCCATCGTCGACAGGCTCGGCGGACAGGTCCAGTTGACGGACGCCAGCGCGTCAGCGCCTCGCGGCCTGCATGTCCATGTCGCGCTTCCCAATCCAGACAATCCGCAGCACTCCCAAAGCACACATCACCCGGCCAATGGGACCACCGAACCCACGCGGGGCGCTCAGGGGTTACAGTCTCCCGGCGCTCACAAAAGTTAACTGCCTCATCACTTCATCCATCAAGACGGAAGCTTCGCATTCATGTCCACACGTCCTCAACGTGACGCCGGGTTAGAGCCCTGGCCGATTTCTCCGACGGCCCTGCTGTGGCTGTTGATCGTGTTCGCGCTGGTCTGGTTCGGCGTGCTGAATCTGCGCCACCTGATCTCCAGCGACGAAGGCCGCTATGCCGAAATGGCCCGCGAAATGCTGGTCACGGGCGACTGGGTCACACCGCGCTACAACGGGTATCTGTATTTCGAGAAGCCGCCGTTCCAGACCTGGATGAACGCACTCACGTTCATGGTCTTCGGTCTCGGTGACTGGCAGGCGCGTCTGTGGACGGCGCTGACCGGCTTCGGCGGCGTGCTGCTCGTGGGTTATACCGGCCGTCGCGTGTTCAGCGCCCGCGCGGGCTTCTTCGCCGCCCTCACACTGGCAAGCGCCCCGCTGTGGAGTCTGCTCGGTCACTTCAACGTGCTCGACATGGGACTGTCGTTCATGATGACGCTGGTCCTGTGCTCGCTGCTGCTTGCCCAGCGCCCGGGTCTTACCGATACGCAGACGCGTAACTGGATGTGGCTGTGCTGGGCCGCGATGGGGCTGTCGATCCTGAGCAAGGGCCTGATCGGCGTCGTACTGCCCGGCGCCGTGCTCGTGATCTACACCCTGATTGCGCGCGACTGGGCCTTGTGGAAGCGCCTGCATCTCGTGAGCGGTCTGATCGTGATGCTCGCCGTCACCGTGCCGTGGTTCGCCGCCGTGATGTCGCGCAACCCGTCGTTCTTCGAATTTTTCTTCATCAACGAGCACTTCAACCGCTTCCTGAAGCCGGACCACAACCGCCCGGGCGCCCTCTGGTACTTCGTGCCGGTGCTGATCGTCGGTTTCCTGCCGTGGCTGTCGATGATCCCGCGTGCCTTCGCGGGCTCGCGTGCCGTGCCGCGTCAGGCGAACGGCTTTCGTCCGGTGCTGATGATCACGGTCTGGGCCGTCTTCATCTTCTGCTTCTTCTCGCTCTCGCACTCGAAGCTGATTTCGTACGTGCTGCCGATCGTGCCGGCCATCGCCATGCTGTTCGGTCTCGGACTCGCCGGCATGACCCGCGAGTCGCTGCGCAAGCACCTGATCGTGTCCGTCGTGCTGTTCGTGGCGACGATCGTCACGGGCCTCGTGTTCCTCTCGCATCATTCCGACAGCCGTAACCCGGTCGAGGCCTATCGCGCGTTCACGTATTACCTATATGCGGCGAGCGTGGTCGGTCTGATCGGCATCGGCATCACGCGCTGGCTGAGCACGCGCAGTACCAAACAGGCGCTGATCGCCTTCGCCGGCACGTGGCTGGCTTTCGCGATGATCGGTGGATCGGGTCACGAAGCGTTCGGACGCGCCAGCTCGGGTGTGGATCTGGTGCCGGCAGTGCGCGCGGAGATGGACCGGCTGGGGCCGGACACGCCGTTCTACTCGGTCGGCACGCTCGATCACACGATGCCCTATTACCTGCGTCAGCCGATGATCATGGTCGCGGTGCAGGACGAGCTTGAGTTCGGCATCTCGCAAGCGCCGGATAGCTGGGTGCCCACGCTGGAAAAGTTCGTGGATGTCTGGATGGCCGATCCGAAGGCGCTCGCGCTGGTCGATCCGGAGAAGTTCACGGTACTGGAGACGCTCGGCCTGCCGATGAAGGTCATTGCGCGCGATAACCGTCGCGTCATCATCGAGAAGCCGACGGATGCGGCGTCCGCTGAGGGCGGCGCGCCTGCCGAAGCCCCCGCAGCAGCCTCTTCGCCCGCCGCCAACTGATCGACACGGCACAACGAAAAACGGCTGAGTGCGATTTTTCGCCTCAGCCGTTTTTCTTTTGGGTCAATGATTTACCGCATCGACCTCAACGAATTACTTCGCTTTCTTCTTGACGCCCGCGGGCCTGGCGTTGCCGACCGACACCCCTGCCTCGGCCGTGAGCATCAGGAAGGTGAAGGTCTCTTCCAGATACAAACGAACCGTCGTGGCCGTGTGGTCGAGGTAACCGATGGAGACGTCCTGGCCGATGTGCATCTCGTAGTCGCCACCGCGCGTCGAGACGATACAACCGCCATCGATCGCCGGCGCCCAGATGATCTCGCCGCTCACGATGTGGCCGATGTGCTCCAGAATCGGGTAGCCCTGATCGTTCGCTTCCGCGACGGCCGTGTAGGCATCGGCGCCCAGCAACACGCTGTAGGGACCGTCGACACCTTCCAGACGCAGTTGTTCGAGCGCCTTGGCGATCACAGTCGGGTAATCGGCGATGTTGTCGGGAAGCGGCAGCACCGGGTTCGACGTGCCCTGACGCACGCCCGTGATGCGGGCGGCTTCATAGCCGTCGAAAATGGCACGGTCTTCGGCATACGCCAGCTTGATCGCGGCGTCCTTGGCCGGTTGCCAGTCGGAGTCGTTCGCGCCGCGCTCGACATCGTCGATGGCTTCGCGCGACAGCTCGAACGGCACACGCAGCGCCACGAGCGGCTTCACTTCGCGCTGACGTGCGCCCACGCCGTCGAGCGGCGCATCGATGGACGTCTGATGACCGGTGCCGACGCCCGCGAGCGCCAGACCGCCCGGGCCTTTCACGTCGACCACACGACGGGCGGCCACCGTACGCTTGAATGTGCGGGCCACCTCTTCTTCGATCTGCGCCCACGCGGCGCTCGAAATGGGGGCCAGTTCGCGATGCAGGTTATTCATGCCTGAGAAACTCCTTTGAGCGATCCGATTTGCAGCGAGCCATCCGCGGGTGCGGGGCTTGCCTGATGAGAAGCTTGAGCGTCGAGGACCTGCACGCTGGAAGGCTGTGCGTCGATCAACGTCTTGATAACCTGACCGGCACCGGCCGCGGCCGCCACCGGTTCACGCTCGGCCAACGATTCCAGCAGCGACGCCGAGGGTACGAAGAACAGCCCGCCGGTCACCGCCGTGCTGAAGTCCAGCAAGCGGTCGTAGTTACCGGGCGGCTTGCCGACGAACATGTTCTCCAGCATCTGCTCGATGGGCCACGGCGAGCGCGCGTAGCCAATGAAGAACGTGCCGAACTCGCCCGAGCCGGGGCGGCCGAACGGCATGTTGTCGCGCAGGATCTTCACTTCCTTGCCGTCGACTTCGAGCGTGGTGAGCGCGCTGTGCGAATTGCTCGGCTTGACGTCCTCGTCGAGCTCGACGTCCGAGAACTTGGTGCGGCCGATGATGCGCTCCTGCACCTCCACCGGCAACGCATTCCAGCCAGTCATGTCGTGCAGGTACTTCTGCACCAGCACATAGCTGCCACCGGCGAAGTCGGGGTCTTCGTCGCCCATTACCGTGAAATCTAGCGCTTCCTGGCCCTCGGGGTTCTCGGTGCCGTCGACGAAACCGATCATCGCGCGCATGTCGAAATAGCGGAAGCCGTGAACCTCGTCGACGACGGTCACGGCGTCGCCCAGCTTGTTCAGCATGAGCGTGGCGAGGTCGAAGCACAGGTCCATCTGCTCTGCGCGGATGTGCAGCAACAGATCGCCTGGGGTGGCCGGGGCGTGACGCTTGCCGGCACCGAATTCGCGGAACGGATGCAGCTCCGCCGGGCGCGGGTCGCCGAACAGGCGGTCCCAGGCGTTGTCGCTGAAACCAACGACGCACGACAGATTGCCGCTCGGCACGCGCTTGCCGACCGAGCGGACATACGCGGCGGCATCGGCACACCAACTGCGAACCGCAGCGTGTGCGGCTTCGTCGTCGCGAACGGTGGCGACGAGAAAGATGGCGCTACGGGTGACGGTGCCGGAAACGGGTTGAGGTTCGGGGGCAGGCTCGGGAGCAGAGGCGGGGCGAGAAATCGGACGTTCGATCATTGCTTTCCTGCTTGGGACTTGAGTTCTTGCCGCTGACGAGGGCCAAATCCGGTCGGCAAACCGACCGAAGGCTATCGGACAGTGACTTTTGGTGTGTCAACTTTATAACGCAACACACCGTAATATGCCACTCCCATCGACATCTCCGCTACCGGGCCCTTGTGCGACGCGGGTTTGCGGGCGGTCGCATCAATTCTGTCAATTTCGCCATATTCGCGCCATTTTGGCGTTGGTGGCGCGCCCATAACATGGCGGCGTTCCTTCCGGTACCGGTGGTGCGCCCGCGTGCGCATTCACCGGACGGCCCTTGTTCCGTACGCCTGCGACTGCGCCCGAGCGCGTCTGAATCATGTGGATTGTCAACGTTGCGCTCAAACGGCCCTACACGTTCATCGTGATGGCCATTCTGATTCTGCTCGCCACGCCGCTCGCGCTCCTGCGCACGCCCGTGGACGTGCTGCCGGAAATCAACATCCCTGTCATCAGCATCATCTGGACGTATAACGGGCTGTCCGCGCAGGACATTGCCGACCGGATGATCTCCGGCAACGAACGCGGGTTGACGACCACCGTCAACAACATCGAGCACATCGAGTCGCAATCGTTACCCGGCATCGGCATCATCAAGATCTTCCTGCAACCGACGGCCAACATTCAGACGGCCATCGCGCAGGTCGTCGCCGTCGAACAGGCGCAGGTCAAGCAGATGCCGCCGGGGGCCACGCCGCCACTGGTCATCAGCTATTCGGCCTCGTCGATCCCGGTCATGCAACTGGGTCTGTCGAGCCCGAGCCTGTCGGAGCCGGCACTCAACGACACCGCGCTCAACTTCCTGCGTCCCCAGCTTGTCACGATTCCGGGGGCGGCCGTGCCGTACCCGTATGGCGGCAAGACACGTCTGATCTCGGTCGACATCGACACGCGCGCCCTGCTCGCCAAGGGCCTCACGGCGCAGGACGTGGTCGCCGCCGTCAACGCCCAGAACCTGATCCTGCCCACGGGTACCGCCAAGATCGGGCCGCGCGAGTACACCGTCGACATGAACGGTTCCCCGCCGACGGTCGAAGGGCTGAACAACATTCCGGTGCGCACCGTGGCCGGCGCCACGACCTATCTTCGTGAAGTGGCGCACGTGCGCACGGGCTTCTCGCCGCAGACGAACATCGTGCGGCAAAACGGTCAGCGCGGCGTGCTCATGTCGATCATGAAGACCGGCGATGCCTCTACGCTGTCCGTCGTCGATTCACTCAAGGCGCTGTTGCCCGAAGCCCGGGCGGCCTTGCCTGCCGACCTGCATATCTCGGCGCTGTTCGACCAGTCGGTGTTCGTGAAGGCCGCCGTGCAGGGCGTGATTCACGAAGCGCTGATCGCCGCCGCGCTCACGGCCGCCATGATCCTGCTGTTTCTCGGCAACTGGCGCAGCACCTGCATTATCGCCATCTCGATTCCGCTCTCGATCCTCTCCTCGCTGCTCGCGCTGCATGCGCTCGGCCAGACGATCAATATCATGACGCTGGGCGGCCTGGCGCTCGCGGTGGGGATTCTGGTCGACGATGCGACGGTCACCATCGAGAACATCGAGCGGCATTTACACATGGGCACACCGCTGCATCAGGCGATTCTCGACGGGGCAGGGGAAATCGCCGTCCCCGCGCTCGTCTCGACGCTGTGTATCTGTATCGTGTTCGTGCCGATGTTCTTCCTGACCGGCGTGGCGCGCTACCTGTTCGTGCCGCTGGCCGAGGCCGTGGTGTTCGCCATGCTGGCGTCGTATGTGCTCTCGCGTACGCTGGTGCCCACGCTAGCCATGCTGCTCATGGGCCACGCCCACCCGAGCGATCCGAACGCCAGACCGGGCATGTTCCGTCGCATCTATCTGCGCTTCGATGCCGGCTTCGAGCGCATGCGCGGGGCGTACATCGTGGTGCTGTCCACGTTGCTCGTCCGCCGCCGGATCTTCGCCACGGGCTTCCTGGCGTTCTGCGTACTCTCGATGGGGCTGGTGTTCGCGCTGGGCGCCGACTTCTTCCCGTCGGTCGATGCGGGCAACATCCGCATGCACATGCGGGCGCCGACCGGCACGCGTATCGAAGAAACGGCGCGTCTGGCCGACGAGGTCGAGAAAGTCGTGCGCGAAGTGGTTCCGGCGAACGAACTCGAAACCATCCTGGACAACCTCGGCCTGCCCTACAGTGGTATCAACCTCTCCTATAGCAACTCCGGGACGATCGGCACGCTCGACGGTGAAATCCAGATTGCACTGACGCCGGACCATCATCCGAGCGCCAGTTACATCGACAAGCTGCGCGCCGTGCTGCCGCAACGTTTCCCGGGCGTGGAGTTCTTCTTCCAGCCGGCGGACATCGTCACGCAGATTCTCAACTTCGGCCTGCCCGCCGCCATCGACATTCAGATCAGCGGCAACCAGCAACTGGCGAACTTCGATGTGGCGACCAAGCTGCTCAAGCAGGTGCGTCAGGTGCCGGGCACGGTCGACACGCACATCCAGCAACGGGTCAACTCGCCGACGATTCACCTCGACATGGATCGCACGCGTTTGCAGCAGTTGAACCTGAACGCCAACGCCGTCGCGCAGAACGTCCTGATCTCGCTCTCGGGCAGCTCGCAGACGTCGCCGGGCTTCTGGTTCAACGAACAGAACGGCGTGGAGTACAGCCTGTCGGTGCAGTCGCCGCAGTACCGCATCAGCTCGATGGACGATCTGCTGCGTCTGCCGGTCGCAGGCACGGCCAATAACGGCCAGCCCCAGTTGCTCGCCAACTTCGTGAAGGTCGAGCCGACGCAGCGCTTTGCCGTGGTGAGTCACTACAACATCCGCCCGGTCATCGACATCTTCGTGAGCGTGGAAGGCCGGGATCTGGGCAGCGTGGCGAGCGACATCGACAAGCTCGTGACGCAGGCGCGCAAGGATCTGCCGCGCGGCAGCCAGATCGTCGTGCGCGGTCAGGTCAGCACGATGCAAAGCTCGTATCTGGGGCTGGGCATCGGCGTGGCGATGGCCATTGTGCTGGTCTACCTGCTGATCGTGGTGAATTTCCAGTCGTGGGTCGATCCGCTCATCATCGTGAGCGCCCTGCCCGCCGCCCTCGCCGGCATCGTCTGGATGCTGTTCCTGTCCGGCACGCGACTCTCGGTACCGGCGCTGACCGGCGCCATCATGACCATGGGGGTCGCCACCGCCAACAGTATTCTCGTGGTGGCCTTCGCACGGCAGCGCATGGAGGCCGGCATGGCGCCGCTCAAGGCCGCTCTGGAAGCGGGCGCCAGCCGGATTCGTCCGGTGCTGATGACCGCGCTGGCCATGATTATCGGGATGGTGCCGATGGCGCTGGGCCTCGGCGAAGGCGCCGAACAGAACGCGCCGCTGGGGCGTGCCGTGATCGGCGGGCTGATGTTCGCCACGGTCTCGACGCTCTTCTTCGTGCCGCTGGTCTTCGCGGGCGTTCATACGCGACTGGCGCGCCGCAAGGCGCGACGAGCGGGCGGCACCCCGGCACCGGCGCAAGGCGAGAGCCATGACACCACAGGACACTAACGACCGCGCTGGCCGCGCCCATCGTATCGCGTGCAGCGAGTGCATCGAACGAGATAGCGCGGCCCCAAGTGCCCGAGGCGCAAAAACCATCGCCTCACCTACCAGATATCAAGATTTGACGGGTTGAACGACATGACCGAGAAACATCACGCCGAACTGGCCATTCCCGAGCACGATCCTGCCGACGGCCGGCAGTTGCCCCCGCGTCACGGCGAATTCCGGCGCGCCAAGATCGCGCTGATCATCGTCGCCCTGCTGCTGGTCGTCGGCGCGGCGCGCACCACCATCTCCAACGCGCTGCAACGCCGCGATGTCGCTGATGTGACCGCACAAAACGCAAAGCAGTACGTGAGCGTGGTCACGCCGCAGGCCACCGAAGCCAGCGAAACGCTGCTGCCCGCCACGCTGCGCGGCGCCGTCGAGTCGCCGATCTACGCCCGGGCGACGGGCTATCTGCTGCACCGTTACGTCGACATTGGCGCGCGGGTGAAGCAGGGCCAGTTGCTCGCCGACCTCGATACGCCGGAAATCGATCAGGAACTCGCGCAGGCCATCGCACAGCGCAATCAGATCAGCGCCAGCCTCGGCCTCGCCAAGTCGTCGCTCGATCGCTGGCAGCAACTGCGTCAGCGCGACGCCGTCTCGCAACAGGAACTCGACGAGCGTCAGAGCACGTACACGCAGGGCGTAGCGAACCTTGCCGCCGCCGACGCCAACGTCAAGCGGCTTCAGCAACTGGAGTCGTTCAAGCGAATCGTCGCCCCGTTCGACGGTGTGATCACACAGCGCAATGTCGACATCGGCGACCTGATCGCCGCAGGCAGCGGCAGCAGTCAGGCGCTGTTCTCGCTGGCGCAGACCGATCCGCTGCGCGTCTACGTGCAGGTGCCGCAGGCGTATGCGCAAGGCGTGGCCGTCGGCCAGCCGGTCATCGTCACGCAGGCCGAAATGCCGGGCCAGCACTTCCAGGGCAAGATCACCCATGTGTCGGGCGCGATCGACGTGACGACGCGCTCACTGCAAATCGAAGCCGCCCTGCCCAATCCCGACGGCAAACTGCGCCCCGGCGCCTACGTGCAACTGGCCTTGCCGAGCGCCGTGCAGGCGCACCTGAGTGTACCGGCCAACGCCCTGCTGTTCCGTGCCGAAGGCCCCCGCGTGGCGATCGTCGACGATCAGGGCGTGGTACATCTGCAAAAAATCGTGATCGCCAAGGATCTCGGGCAATCGCTGGAACTGGCCGACGGCGTGTCGCCGACCGACCACGTCATCGTCAACCCGAGCGACTCCATCGACGACGGCGATCATGTGCAGGCCAAGGCACTCGCCGTAAAAGGGGGTTCGGGGGGCAAGCCCAAGAGCAGCAACGCGAAACCGCAGGGGGACCAGTCGTGAGCCCGGCCATTCGTCCGGAAGTCCGCACGCCGGGGCGCCCGATCACGCGCCGCGCGCGACGAGGCGCGACACGGCTATCCACCGCCGCGCTTTGCGCACTGCTCGGCGCCTGTGCGCTCGGCCCGGACTATCACCGCCCGGAGGTCTCGACGCCCGCCGACTGGAAAACGGACGGTTTCTGGAAGCTCGCGCAACCGTCGCACGCAGCGTTGCAGCCCGACTGGTGGAAGGCGTTCCAGGAACCGGCGCTCGATGCACTTGAAACCCAGGCCCTCGCCCAGAACCAGACGCTCGCCGCTGCCGTCGCGCACTACGATCAGGCGCAGGCGACGCTCTCCGGCATCTCCGCGCAACGGTTGCCGGAAGTCGATGCGTCCTTCGGGCTGGCGCGCCAGCGCATTTCGGCGAACCGGCCGGTGACGAGCTATTCGTCGAGCAGCATGTCGACGGTGCAGAACAACGTGCAGTTGGGCCTCGGCGTCAGCTACGACACCGATCTGTTCGGGCGCATCCGGCGTCAGGTCGAGGGCGCGCAGGCGTCTGCCGAACAGGCGGGCGACGATCTGGCGAACGCGCGTCTGGTGCTCACGACGCAACTGGCGACCGCGTACTTTCAGCTGCGTGCGCTGGATGCCGAGATCAAGGTGCTCGACCAGTCGGTCCTGTTGCAGCAGAAGGCACTCGACTACGTAAGCGCTCAGCACGACCTGGGCGCGGTCTCGGGCCTCGACGTGCTCCAGCAGCAATCCCAGCTCGATTCGACGCGCGTGCAGGCGCGTTTGCTGCACCAGCAGCGCGATCAATACGAACATGCGATTGCCGCCCTCGTTGGCGTTCCCGCCCCGGCGTTCTCCGTGGCCGAAGGGCCGCTGCCGAAGGCGTTGCCGCCGATTCCGCTGGGCGTGCCGAGCGACATCCTGCAACGACGCCCCGACGTCGCCTCGGCCGAACGCAGCATGGCCGCCGCGAACGCGCAGATCGGCGTGGCAAAGGCCGCGTTCTTCCCCAGCCTGATGCTCAATCCGGGCATTGGCTGGCAAAGCACCGAGTTCGCCAATCTGCTCTCCGCACCGAGCTTGTTGTGGACGCTGGGCACGCTCGCGTCGCAGGCCATCTTCGACGGCGGACGGCGTCAGGCCAACGTCGACTTCGCCAGGGCCGGCTATCGCGGCGTCGAGGCGAACTACCGCCAGACGGTGCTCTCCGCGTTCCAGCAAGTGCAGGACGGCGTGACCGGCCTGTCGGTGCTGGACGCCGCCGCACGGGAATCTCGCGCGGCCGTCGTCGACGCCGAACGTCTGCTCAGCCTCGCCAACGACCGCTACTCCGGCGGCCTGACGGCCTACCTGAGCGTGATTACGGCGCAGCAGGCGGCGCTCGCGAGCGAGCGTCAGGACGTACAGATTCGTGGCCAGCAACTCGTGCTGTCGGTCGCGTTGGTCAAGGCGCTGGGTGGCGGATGGCAACCGTCCGAGACCGCTTCCGCCTCGTCGGCCGACGCTCCATCTGACTCGTATAATGCGCAAAGATGAGGGGACGACATGAAAGTACTGATCGTTGAAGACGAACAAAAGGTAGTGGACTATCTGCGCGCCGGCCTGACCGAGCATGGCTGGGTGGTCGACGTTGCGCTCGATGGCGAGGAAGGCACGCATCTGGCGCTGGAGTTCGACTATGACGTGATCGTGCTGGACGTCATGCTGCCCAAACGCGATGGCTTCGCCGTGCTGGGGTCGTTGCGCGAGCGCAAGGCGACGCCGGTCATCATGCTCACGGCGCGCGATCACGTGAACGACCGGGTGCGCGGCCTGCGCGAAGGAGCCGACGATTACCTGACGAAGCCGTTTTCCTTCATCGAACTCGTCGAGCGCCTGCACGCCCTCGCCCGCCGTACGCGGGTGCAGGAGTCCACACTGATCTCGGTCGGCGACCTGTTCGTCGATCTCATCGGACGCCGCGCCACGCGCGACGGTCACCGTCTCGACCTCACCGCCAAGGAATTCCAGTTGCTGTCGGTGCTGGCGCGCCGTCAGGGCGATATTCTCTCGAAGACGGCCATTACCGAACTGGTCTGGGACGTCAACTTCGATAGCCACACGAACGTCGTCGAGACCGCCATCAAGCGTCTGCGCGCCAAGCTCGACGGCCCCTTCACCACCAAGCTGCTGCATACCGTGCGCGGCATGGGCTATGTGCTGGAGGTTCGCGAGGCGTAAGCTGTAAGCCCGCCCACGCGAACCCGCGCCCGAACGCTACCGTGAAACACTCGATCTCCCGCCGCCTTGCCGCCATGTTCGCCGTTGTGGCGCTGTCGGTGTTCGCGCTCGTGGGTGCGGCGCTGTATCTGGTGTTACGCGTGCAACTGGAGCGTCACCTGCGCGAGTCGCTCGACGACCGTGCGCAGATCGCCCACATCATCGTCTATCACGGCGGCACCCCCGAGAAGTGGCAGATCGTGCGGGAGAAACTGAGCGACATGACCCCGCGCGACGGCACCACGACCTATTCGGTCACCAGCGACGACCCGCGATACACGTTCGGCACGCCCGTGGGAGGCATGTTCGTCAAGCGACTGTCCAACGGGTACGTACGGCTAAGCCCCGACAACGGCGGCGACGACATGCTGACCACCCGCGAGATTCTGCCGCCCTACGGCACGCGTCCTGCCGTCGCCCTGCAAGTTGCCGCGAGCTACGCCCCCAACGAGCAGACGCTGCGGGCCTTCGGCCTGAGTCTTGCCGCGCTCTCGGGGCTGGGCGCACTCGGCGTGCTGCTGCTGACCTTCTCCGTCACACGTCTCGGCCTGTCTCCGTTGCGGCGGCTCACGCGCGAAGCGTCCGAAATTCGGCCCGACAACCGGAAGCAGCGCCTCGTGACCCGCTCGTTGCCTGTCGAACTCGACGATCTGGCGCACTCGTTCAACGGTGCGCTGGCCCGGCTCGACAGCGCTTACGAGCGACTTGAATCGTTCAACGCCGACGTGGCGCACGAGCTACGCACGCCGGTCACCATCCTGATCGGGCAAACGGAAGTCGCGCTCACCCGCGACCGGCCGGTCGAGGAATTGCGCGTCTTGCTGCAATCGAACCTCGAAGAACTGGGGCGCATGCGCACCATCATCAACGACATGCTGTTCCTGTCGCGCGCCGATCAGGGCGAACGCGCCACGGGCCTCACTGCCGTGTCGCTTGGCAGCGAGGCGGCGCATACGCTGGAGTTTCTGGAGATTCCGCTGGAGGAGGCGCAGGTCAGTGCGCGTCTGCACGGCAGCGCGTTCGCACACGTCAACAAGGCGTTGTTCGGCCGTGCGCTGGCCAATCTGGTCATGAACGCCGTGGAGCATTGCGCGCGGGGCGCCAACATCGACGTCCGTATCTCGCCGAAACCGGACGACGCGCGACAAGTGCATATCGAAGTCGTCAACCCGGGGGCGCCGATCCCGCCGGACGTGCTCAAGCACCTGTTCGACCGGTTCTACCGGGCGGAGGCGTCGCGCACGAACAGTCGCGAGAATCACGGGCTGGGGCTGGCGATCGTGAAGGCGATTGCCGAAATGCACGGCGGGACGGTGTGGGCGCGCAGCGCAGACGGCTTCAACGCGTTCGGCTTTTCCGTGATCGCCAAGGCGGGCGGCAAGGACGACGACGGGACGCCTGCGCCGTCGCCTGCTACCGATGCGCCGCCATCGTCGGCGCCGACATCACTGGCGCGTCAAACGCCGTGACGGCCGACGTTGTTCGCCTGCGACATGGCATGCGGCGTGAAACCGGTCAATGTCTCGCCCAAGGCTTCCCGAGCGTAGGCTGCGGCCACCGTCATCTGCGCAAGACGCGCACGTAGCTCCAGATTTTCCCGCTCGAGCTGGTGGACTCGCTGCATGGCGTCCGCCACATCGGCGCCATCACCGAGCGCATGATGACTCTCGGGCATGGCGTCGAGCAACGTCATGGCCCGCGCCAGATTCTGCTCCAGTTGCTGCGCCCAGACCGCGCCGCCGACCCCCGACATTGCGCCAAAGGCGGGAATGGCGGGCGTTTCGAACAATGCGCGCGCCCGAACGATGGCCTTTTGCACCGTACCGGCGCTCGGACGGCGCGTCACGCCCGACTGCGCCATGAAACGCAGATAGGTTTGCGCGCCGTAAATGCGGTGCGCGGCTTTCCATGCGTTCGCCAGGAACGCATCGAGGAAGGCGGGATTGTTGTGAGGGTGTGCTGCGTCCGCATCGCGTGCGGCACCAAGCAAGGCAGCATAGGTTGCATCGTCGAACTTCAAGGCGGACCGTGCCATGGCGATCTCCGGGTGCTTGCCGTATCAGGGGGGACGTTGTGCGCCGATGCGCCGGGTGGCGCACCGACAACATCACGTTGACGACAGTCATGCAGTCATGACGGCTGCGGGCAGCGCGCCGCAGCCGTCAGACAATACTCAGGGCTTCGGTGCCGATGCCGGAACCGGCGGGACTCGCGGCTTCGACGTGCGCTTGGCCGACGGATCGGGCGTCACGGCAATCGCAACGGCTTCGGTGTAATTCACCGTGACGGCGTCGCCGACCTTCACGCCTTCCAGCAATTTCGGATCTTCGACGTTGACGTCGACAGTGCGCTGCGGGCCGCGCAGCGTGACGACATTCGACTTGCGATCGATGCGCTGCACCGTGGCCACCACCTTCAGATTGCGTGCGGCGTCGGCAGCAGGCTTCTCCCCCGGTGCGGCGCGATTTGCGCCTTCGGTCACGACACGGCTGCGAACGCCATCTCCCGGTGCCACGGAAATCGCGACGGAACGCTCGTACGCGACGATGATCTTGTCACCCTTACGCAGTTGCTCGAAGTTCTGCACCGCCGGGCCAACCAGAAACGTCACCGGTTTGCCCTGTTCGTCCGCAACTTTGATACTGCGATTCTTCACGTCGACGCCGAGCAAGGTCGTGCGATATTCGACAACGCCACCTGCAACGATTGGCGCCGGACGTGCCGTATCCTGCGCATGAACCACCGTTCCCAACGACAGCAGACCAGCCAACATCATGGCGTTCGCGAGCTTCATGGTGAGTCCTTTTGTTATCGAAGAATGCGATTCCCATATCCGGGATCGCAAATTAGTTAATTATCCGAACTAAAACGACGGGAATTCCCGACCGCGTAGAAACCCGTACGTTTCCATCGGATAGTAACAAAATAATTCAAAGCTGCAAGTTCGTTCTGAATTGCATGCCAAATATCTCAATCTATTCTTGTCATTTAAACTACTCGGAATTTTCCATACATGAACGCCATATTCCCGATTTATGAGGAAAATAAGTATCGCGATTTGATGTAGATCAGTACTTCCCGTCAACTCCGGCTGCTACAGATTCACTGCGAACGGAAAACCAGATACACCTTGTTACAAAAATACTTACGAGTTTCAAGCAATTCCTAATCCATTTGGATGATCTTTTCGAAGCTTGACAGTTTGCAATCCGAATTACTATTCTGATTAAATGCCCTCCATCTAATGCCGCACAGGCATTGCTTTGCCGGTGTCGTGCCCGCACGTCGTTGTCGTCCCGTTCAATTTCAACATTCGAATGAGGTCACACAGTGCCTTTCCCGACTCCCGCCGGGCTTCCCGGCCGCACCTCCCCCTTGCCGTTGTGGTCACCCTGCTGACCGGGGCTCTGCTTGGGGCCGCGCCCGTGCTGGCGCAGGCGCCCGGATCAGACAGTTCGACACTGGCTCAGGCGATGCCGGAAATGCAGCAAGGAGCGGTCGATGCGCTCACGAAAATGAGTCGTTATCTGCGGTCGCTCAAACGCTTTCATGTCGATGCCGATACTGTGACGGATGCCGTGTTGAGCACCGGTCAAAACATCGGTTTCCTGCATCACACTGCGCTTTCCGTTCAACGCCCCGCTAAAGTGCGTGCCGTGGTAAGCGGGCAGGCGCGCAATAGGGGCTTCGTATACGACGGCAAAACCTTCACGCTTTACGAGCAGTCGCAAGGCAAACGTTTTTACAGTCAGGTTGGCGCGCCACCGACCATCGATGCATTGATTCGCGATATCGATGAGAAGTACCACGACGGCATGCCGCTCGCGGATCTTTTCTATTGGGGAATGGATCCCGACGATGCGGCGCAATTGCGCTCGGCACTGTTTATCGGGCTTGACCGGGTCGGTGGCGAATGGTGCAACCACTACGCGTATCAGCAACCCGATGTCGATTGGGAATTGTGGATCAGCGCCGGCTCGCGGCCGCTGCCGTGGCACGTGCCACCTGTCTGGCCGCCGCTGCGGTACTTGTGCTGACGTCGACGGCCAGCCATGGCTTCGGTTTTCGCGGCGGTGCGCGCACCAGCCTTCACGGCGGTGGCGGCGGTTTCCACGGCGGCAGCGTTCAGGGGGGCGGCGCGTCCCATCAGGGCAATCTGAGCGGCGCCACACGAGGCGGCATGCCGGCGCATGCCAATACCGGTGGCCCGCCAAATGGCGGCGGGCAATCCCACGCCGGTGGGCAGCCGCCAGGGCCGGGACCACAACCCGGCCCGGGTCCGCACCCGCCCCCCGGGCCCGGACCAAGTCCTTCGCCGAATCCCGGTCCCGGGCCGCACCCACCCGTACCACCGCCCGGGCCGGGACCCGGACCGGCTCCCCATCCCCCGCCGGGACCACCTCCCGGACCGGGGCCAGGACCGGGGCCACATCCACCGGGACCGCCGCCGGGGCCAGGGCCGCATCCTCCCCCGCCCCCTCCACCACTGCCACCGCCTTATTGGGGCTGGGGTGGAGGATGGTATGACCCGGTCGCCGCAGCCGTGACGATTGGCGTATCTGCCGCCATCATCGGCTCGACCGTGGCGTCGCTACCGCCCAGTTGCGTCGGTAGCGTGGTCAATAACGTCGCCTATCAGCGCTGCGGCTCGACGTGGTATCAGCCGGTGTACTCCGGCACCACCGTCCATTTCGTCGTAGTGCCGGCGCCTCATTGAGACGCAACCTCAATCCTCCATCGCTCCTGACTTCTACGGCGCCGGAGACGCAAGCCGGCGCCATCCCTCCCCCGGCACACCCGCATGCTTGTGGACGACATGGCGAGAACGTTATGCTTGCGCCCATGAACCGTCGCATTCTCATTGCCCCCGAAGAGATCGAACTGACCGCCATGCGCGCACAAGGCGCGGGCGGGCAGAATGTCAACAAGGTCTCCAGCGCCATTCACCTTCGCTTCGACGTGATGCGCTCGTCGCTCCCCGACGAGGTCAAGAAACGTCTGCTTTCCCGTCTCGATCACCGCATCACGCAGGACGGCGTGATCGTCATCAAAGCGCAGCAGCATCGCTCGCAGGAACTCAATCGCGCCGACGCGCTTGCCCGTCTGCAAGCGCTGGTCGATGCCGCCGCCGTCGCGCCGCGGCGTCGCGTGGCCACGCGTCCCACGCTGGCCAGTCAGGTGCGTCGCAAAGACGCCAAGCAGGTCCGTTCACGTGTCAAAGCCTCGCGCGGCAAAGTCCACGCGAGCCGCGACGACTAATGTTTATTTTTATTGGCATTTTCCCATAAAAGCTAATTGAAATTAGCATTTCAATAATGCCGCGCCTGAAAAATGCTAATATAAAGCATCATTTCTCACAAAAAGCGCATCATCATGAGCTTTATGGAACCCCTGATTGCGGCACGCAAAGACGCCGGCCTGACGCAGGCCGAGCTGGCTGATCGCGCCGGGCTGTCTCGCATGACCGTGCAGAAAATGGAGTCCGGCGCACTCGACCCGCGTCTGTCGACACTGCTCGAAATGGCTCGCGCCCTCGGCCTCGAACCCATGCTCGTGCCTGCCGGCCTGCAACAGGAGGTGGAAGCCTTCCTTCGCTCCGGCGGCAAGTTCCTGGCGCAGCCGAGCGGTGTGTCCGCCCCGCCTTCCATCGTCGAAACGCTCGGTCGATAGCACCGCGCCCAGGGCACATCGCCACTTGCGCAGCGCCACCGAACGCACCGACCGACAGGGACTCTCGCCATGAATATCAAATACTTACGCGCGTATCTGCATCAGCCTGACGGGACACGCCGGCCCATCGGGTATCTCTCGCAGTACGGCGACATTCTCCGGATGTCGTTCGACGAGGACTACATCGCCGACGCCCGGCGGCCTGTGCTTTCGCTCGCCTATCGCGGCGCCAACGAAACGGCGACGCGCGAAATTCTGGCGTCGCCGCAGGACGTGCGTCTCGTTCGAACCGACGGCCGCTGGCCGGTGTACTTCGAGAACCTTCTGCCGGAAGGCCACAATCGCGAACGTCTCGCGGCCGAACGTCATTGCAGTCCCGACGACGAATTCGAACTGCTCGCCGCCGCCGGGCACGACCTGATGGGCGCACTCGAAGTCGAACCCGTGCCCGCGCGCGAAGGCGTGCCCGATGTCGTGCACCGCTGGCATACGGCGCTGGGCCTCGAAATGGTCGAACCGGGCTTCGTCGATACGCCGGTGGAAGATGCCGCGTCGCTGCCCGGTGTCGTGACGAAGTTCTCCGCGATCCGCGACGGGCGCCGCTACATCGTGAAGCGCCGGGGCCGGGCAGGCTCGGTCATCCTCAAGTTGCCGACCACGCGCCACCCCGATCTCGTCGAGAACGAATTCACGGGCTACCGGCTGTGCGGAGCGTTGGGGCTCGATTGCGCGCAGGCCGAAATCATCTCTCGCCACGATGCCGATCTGCCGGAGCAGGTGCCGTTCGAGCACATTCTCGCGGTGCCGCGTTTTGACCGCCTGCCGGATGGGCGACGCGTCCATATGGAAGAATTCGCGCAGGTGCTGCAATACCCGCCACGCAGCAAATACGGACGTGGCCTCGATATCGACTACACCACCATGCTGCGTGTGCTCGATCAACTGTCGGGACAGCCGGTGCGCGATGTGCGCGAATTTCTGCGCCGCCTGATCGCGTTCATCCTGCTCGGCAACACCGACGCCCATCTCAAGAACTGGGCGCTGATCTATCCCGATGCACAGACACCGCAATTGGCACCGGTCTACGATCCGGTGTGCGTCGCTGCGTTCTTCCAGGACGTGCCGCCATCGCACTACGGTGTGAACCGCGCCATCGACAAAACGCTGCGTGCCTTCGATTGGCCGGCGCTCGAAGCGCTGCTCAAGGGCGCGGGGCTGCTGCGTGTCGGTCGACTGATGACCATCGCACGCGAGACGGTGCGCGATGCGCAGGCCAACTGGCCCGCATTGCTCGACGATGCGCCGAATGCCGTGCGCGCGACCGTGCTCGAACGCCTGAACGGCGGTGTGGCGCTGACGGCCTGATCCCTCTCTAACCGAATGCGCCATGGGTACCGCCGCCCTGATTGACGTACCTATCAAAATTAATACCCGGATAATATTGAAATTCAAATAACACCCGGGTATTATTCGCCGGTATCGACACTACACCATCGTTACCGGAGTCTGCCGTGACACATTCCTCGCTGGGTTACACCGTCTTTCGCGACAAGCACCGCATTGCCGCCGGTTCGCTTGCCGACGCCGCCATCGCTTTCCAGCAGGCGATGCTCGCCGACCCTGACGCGTCCGTCATCATCTTCGACAACCTGACGGGCGACACACGCGACGTCGACGTGCGGGGTACCGCCGCCGACATCCGGAAGCGATATCCCGCCCCGGAGGCCGTCACCCCGGACACAGCGCCCGAATCCGACGACGCCCCCAAAGGCCGCGGCCGTCCGAAGCTCGGAGTCGTCGCCCGCGAGGTCACCCTGCTCCCGCGTCATTGGGACTGGCTCGCCGAGCAACGGGGCGGCGCCTCCGTCGCCTTGCGCAAACTCATCGACGAGGCGCGCCGCGCCAACGCCGAGCGCGACATGCTGCGCCGCGCCCAGGAGCGCGCGTACAGCTTCATGTCGACGATCGCCGGCGATCTGCCGCAATTTGAAGAAGCGTCTCGCGCCCTCTTTGCGAGCGACTTCGGAGCGCTTGAGACCCGCATCGCCGAATGGCCTGAAGACGTGCGTTCGCACCTTATGCGTCTCACGTCCACGGGCGATCTGACCGACCCGACGCCCTAAGCCACACCGGGCGCGCACGACCAGCGCGCAAGTTCACCCAGGCATAAGGGACGAGGACGACGCAACGTCTTCGTCGACCGCAGCGCTTCAGGCCCCCTGAAGCGCTCGGACACTCACGCCCTGACGATCTTGCGCCAGCCCCGCTAACCCTTTGATTTCACGACTCACCGGGCGGACCGCCGTCCCGGATGGGCCCCGCTTTGCCTGTCGTTTTCATTCACCGCGTTCCCCAAGGAAAAGGAATCATGACGCCATCCACCGCAGTCCCCGCTCAACCGCCACAGCCGCCAAGGCCGCTCTGGAAAACCTGGTTGCTCATCGCCGTGCCGATGATGCTGACCAACGCGCTTCAGTCGCTCGCCGGCACGGTCGACGGCATTTACCTCGGGCACCTGATCGGCACCGACGCCATCGCAGCCGTCTCCGCGTTCTTCCCCGTCTTCTTCTTTCTTCTCTCGATCGTGATCGGCTTGTCGGCCGGCGCGACGGTGATGATCGGTCAGGCGTGGGGGGCAAAGGATCTGCCCCGCGTGCGCCACATTGCGGGCACGGCGCTCGTGATGATGTTCGGTGCGGGCGTCGTCATCAGCGTGCTCGGCGGCATGTTCGCCACGTCGCTCATGCAAGCGTTCGGCACCCCGGAACCCGTGTTCGAAGCCGCCACGTTATACGCACGCGGCATGCTCATCGGCATGCCCATCGTGTTCCTGCTGTGGCTGACGACATCGATGAGCCGTGGCACGGGCGACGCCCTCTCGCCGCTCTTCGCCTTGCTCATCGCCACGCTGCTCTCCCTGGTTCTGACACCGGCGTTCATTTTCGGCTGGGGGCCGTTTCCGGCGCTCGGCGTGGGAAGTGCCGTGGCCTCGACGCTGCTCGCGTTCACGGTTGCCCTGATCTGGATGGGGATGTACTGGCGACGCAAAGGCCATCCGCTCGCGCCCAATCGTGAGCTCTGGCAAGCCCTGCGATGGCATCCGGCGCTCGCTCGCGGCATCTTGCACATCGGTGTCCCGACCGCCATTCAGATGCTGACGATGGCCATGGCGGAAATGGCGCTGCTCAGCATGATCAATCGCCACGGGGCGAATGCGACGGCGGCGTATGGGGCCGTCACGCAAGTGATGAGCTGGTTGCAGCTTCCGGTAATGACGCTGGGCATCACCGCATCGATCCTCTGCGCACACGCGATCGGCGCGGGACGCAGCGAACGCATCGGCGCCATCGTACGCACCGGCCTGCTGTGCAATCTCGGACTGACCGGCACGCTCGTCATCCTGGTCTATCTGGTCGCGCCCACGATCCTGCACGGGTTCCTGACCGATCCTGACGTGCGGACGCTGGCCACGCACCTGCTCTACATCGTGGCGTGGAGTGTGCTGGTGATGGGCACCACGGCCATCCTGACCGGGGCAATGCGGGCGAGCCGCAAGGTGTGGGTGCCGACGCTGCTTGGCATGATCGGACTGCTGGGCATCGAAGTGCCTGCCGCGTGGATGTTCGAGCGGATCGCCGGACTCACCGGTATCTGGTGGGCGTATCCGCTCGCGTTCATCGCCATGCTGGCGATGCAGGGGATGTGTTATCGGGCTTTCCGGCGCGCGTCGTGCCGCGCCCAGAAGAACATGACCATGCCTGCGCAAGACAGCAAGGCACCGACCCAACCGGTCGACGTCCAGCCGTAACCCGCGCTGATGGCCAGGCCGCCGAGCCACGCGCCGGCGGCATTGGCCATATTGAACGCCGAATGGTTGAGCGCCGCCGCGAGCGTTTGCGCCTCGCCGGCCACGTCCATCAAGCGGATCTGCAACGCCGGGCCGATGATGATGATCGTGCCGATGGCCAGCACGTTGGCGCCAGCCAGCCACGGGTTCGCCGACGTGAACGTGAAAGCGACCAGCAACAGTGCCGACCAGATCAGCGTGCCGCCAATGGCACGCATGAGCGACGCGGCGGCCACCAGACGCGGTCCCACGATCGTGCCGCCCACCATGCCGACACCGAAGAGCGCGAGATAGAACGGCACCCACGTTTCGGGCACGCCCGCGACCTGCATGAGCGTCGGCTTGATGTAACTGAATACGGCAAACATACCGCCGAAGCCGATCGCCCCGATGCCCAGCGTGAGCCAGACCTGCGAATTGCGCAGCGCACCCAGTTCGCGTAGCGGGCTGGCGCCGTGTGGCGCGGGGGCGTCCGGAATCCAGCGCCAGACGAGCAACGCCGTCAAAGCACCAATCACGCCGACCATGACGAACGCGGCGCGCCAGCCGAGCCACTGACCGAGACCGGCCGCAATCGGCACACCGAAGAGCGTCGCGAGCGTCAGCCCCAGCATCACCTGGCCAACCGCGTGAACGCGGCGATGCGGCGGCACGAGCGATGCCCCGACCAGCGCCGCCACACCGAAGTAAGTGCCGTGCGGCAGACCGCTCAGGAATCGCAGAATGATGAGCGAGATGTAGCCCGGCGCCATGGCGCTCGCGAAGTTGCCGACGGCAAACATCGCCATCAACGCAATCAGAAAAGCGCGACGCGGCAGACGCACGCCAAGCACCGCCAGCACCGGTGCACCGATGACGACACCCAGCGCATACGTGCTGATCGCGTGCCCCGCCTGCGGAATGGTGATGTCCAGACCTTTGGCGACGTCAGGCAACAAGCCCATGATCACGAACTCGCCGGTCCCGATACCGAAACCGCCCATGGCGAGCGCCACGAACGACAACCACACGGGAATGGACGATGACGGCAAGGCTTCGGACGCCTCGGCGGGGAGGATTTGGGGGACACTCATGGGAATTCGATCAGGGCAGCCAGTGTGGGACTGGCGAAGTTTGTCGGGCGGCGGCATGGGGTGCACGTCCGTCCAAAGACGCCGATTTTACGCCAACCCTGCAATTCGTGCAGGCGCAATACCGCAACGCAACATCACCAAATCGTCACAATTACGCGCAATTTGCACCGATTCGACAAGTATTTCACCGCACCGCAATATTGCGACAATCAATGCCCGGACGGGCGACGCTTCAGGACAGCGCCGAGCAAAAAAAAACCGGCCCAGTGGGTGGGCCGGCAAGCTACGGTTGCGCTCCGGTTGCGGGAACCGAATGCAATCGTATTGGGGGTCTGCGGGGCGCTGCGGCGTGGTCGGCCGTGCGCCCCGGAACGTCGGTCAATGGTGCTTCTTCGAATGCCACTGACCGGACTTGTCATCCTTTTCATAGGTTTGCTTCACGGCGCTCCATGCCACTTTGTGCGCCGTCTCCTCGCGCGATTCATGACCGCGCCGCTCTCCGGGATCCTTGTATTCGTCCCAGGCGGAATTGAATGCCTTGAGATAGATCTCCTGAGCGTGCGCCGGCAGGTGGTCTTTCACGCTGGCCGGCAATTCATGTGTCTGTCGATACGGCATGACGGGTTCTCCTTGTGCGGGGTCAGATATGCCCCATCACCACGAGCAACACCACAATCAGCACGATCAGCCCGATACCCCCTGACGGGTAGTAACCCCATCCCCGGCTATGCGGCCAGGCGGGTAACGCGCCAACCAACAACAAAATCAGAACAATCAACAAGATGGTGCCAAGCATGACTTTCCTCCCTTGCCGAGCCGACGGTGCATGGCCCTCGATGACACTTGCCAATCGATGCCCCATGCCCCGACGACCGCGACGTACCTATCGGACGTATTTGCCAGGGGGCCGGAGTGGCGGCTCTTCCACTGGCGGATCGAGCGGTCGGTCGGGTGGAGGCATCGGCGTCGGGTCGCTCTCGTCGGGAGGCGACTTCGGCGGCGGTGTCCCCGGCGGTTTGCCCGGGTCGAAGGGCTCAGGCAGGTGGGCATACAGGCGGGGGGCCTGCGTCAGCCGGCGAATTTCGGCATGGCGAATCTGGCTCGGCATGAGCAAGTCCTCGTCTGGCTCAATGCCAATAAGGGTCGACGGTGTAATACGTATGCACCTGCTCGGCCCAATGCATGTCGGCCATACTCGGCCAGTGGTCCTTGTCGAAGCCCGGCGCCTTCTTGAGGGCTTCCTTGTCGATGTCGAGAATGAAGCGCTTGTTCTCCACGTCGAGCTGCAAGGCATGCCAGGGAATGGCGAACAGCTTGTCACCCATCCCGAGAAAGCCGCCGAACGACAACACGGCATAGGCCACCGTGCCGCGCTGGACGTCGAGCATGATGTGCTTGACCTTCCCGAGGCTCTCGCCTGCGGTGTTCACCACGTCTTCGGCATCGAGCGTATCGGCAGCCATCACCGACGGGCCCGGACCATCGGGCAGCTTGTGTGACGCGCCGACAATGCGGGCGCCCGTTTGACCTGATTGACCTGCTTGGGGCATCTGGCCCCGGCCGGATTGCATAGTCATGATTCCTTCCTCCTTCGCTGATGACGTCGGGACACCTGCTATCCAGCGACATCGTTGTCATCGATGTCGTCGGATGACGCGTCGCCGACAGGGCGAGAGTGCGGTCTCTACGCGCCATCACGTGCTATCGGTACGATGCGGTGGCACCGTCGATACCGGCGTGATGACGCTGCGTTCTGCAAACTTTGGCGTTGCGGTCGACTTCGGTCGACGATCGACCGCATACCATGTGCCGGCCGTTACTTGGCCGATACCTTCAGATCGTTCTTGACGTCGACGACACCTTCCACGCCCTTGACCGTATCCTCGACGAGGGTCTTCTGTGCCGACTGCGGCACCGAACCCGTGAGATGCACCACACCGTGACGGGTGGTGACGTGAACCTTGGTCGACGGCACGTCCTTCTTCGCGAGCAGTTCGGCCTTGACCTTCGCCGTCAGCGCCGAATCGTCGATCTTGCGGCCGGTATCGCTCATCACGCTGCTGGCGCTGGCGTTATCGGCAATCTTGATGATCCCGCCCTGATCGAGTGCATGAGCGGCAATCCCCGTCGTTGCAAGTGCGCCCGCCATGACGAGCTTGAGCAGATTGGATTGTTTCATTTTCGACCTCCCGAAATGAGTCGTCGCATCGCCAGCATTGCTGCCTCGGGGCGTCACCTCCTGCACATTCCGATGTGCGGCGCCCATACGACAACCGAGTTTTAGGTGATACATCCCCTCACCCGGAGATGCCCGGTCTTGCCCTGTGACCCGCACCGTCGATGCCTGTCGCACCAGAGATGCCGGATGTCCTTTTGCGATTCGCGTTAACCGTTTTCTCGCAACGCGTCGTTACGCCTGTTCCGTGCGTACGACATCAAATCTTGTGCCCTGTCTGACTTTCGCCGGGCCGGCTCATCGCTTTTATCCGTCTCTCGTGCAAGCGGTTATCGACGCCGAGCACTCCCTCGACCTTCGACACCTCCGTTTGCACCACATGCTGCATCCAACGCTCCGGCACGAAGCCGGTGAGCAAGACCAGACCGGACGTGACGGTCACCTCGACGTGAGAGACATCGAGATCGACGGCAGCGGACAACGTCTTGCGGATGTCGTCGTGAATGGCCGGGTCGGATCTTGAGGAGTCACGCGAGCGGGCTTGCACCGAAACCTTTGTCGTCCCTCGCGACTGGCCTTCTGCGCCTGCGCTCGCGTGTCCTCGTTCCCTGCTCCCGACACTGCCACCCTCACTGCTACGGCCCCGACTCCCTGATGCCAGACCGGCTTCGCCTGCTATGTCATCAACGTTCTCGATCTCCTGCGCCCCGACCGTGCCTTCCGGCCACTCGACTCGACGCGCCTTCGATGGACTCTTTGGCTGCGGTACGGCATCTGACGCATTTCGTCCGGTACCTGCATAGTCGTCGTGTGGCCCGTAGGCACTTTGCCGACCAAACCTCGGATGCGCACCGGGCGCGGCATCCGCAGGTCCATAACCGCTCTCTTCACCGTGCGCGATCTCGGGCGCATACCCGTGACCGCCGGCATCTCCAGTCGAATCCGTCCTGCTACCCGCTGTCGCGCGCCCCTTCGGTGCCGATGCACCCAACCATTTCGGATCACGCTGATCGTGCGCCCGAGCCGCTTGCGCTTCACGCTCGGACGACTGTTTGGCCTCATGCGTCTGCGCCTTGCCTGTGTCGTCCGAGGCCTGCGTGGCCGAGGCTGGGACACCGCTCGTCTCGGCGTCTCCGTCTTCGTGCGTCAACGCGTGCTGCTGATGCTCCGACGCATACTTCGCTTTGTCGGGCGCCGCCCTGCGCGTTGCGGGCAGCGTTGGCGACGGGGGGATACGCTTCGCCATGACAGACTCCTTGGCTGCAATCCGTGCTATTGAGACTCGCACCGGACTTGTTGAAAACGATTGTAGAGAACCGGTTTCATTCGGCGAATCGGCGGAATCTGAAAGACGTGTAGGCGGACGCTGGCAAGCGGCCTCGCCTCGTTGGCGAATGACGTTCGACGATGAAAATTAACCTGCTAATCAACGACTTGGCGTCGTCTTCCGAGGTTCATTGGGAACTGAGGGGATGAGAAAAAACAGGGTCGCGCGCGCGACGATTGTGTCCGCCATCGCCGGAGAATCGGACAATTCCTACAGATCGGAGCCCGCACCGACCTGCCGGACGGCGGCGACGCGGGGTCGTTTCGGAAATACGTCCCTAAGCAGTCACGTCTGCATCAGACGCCACGATGACGCGATTGCGCCCGGTCTCCTTCGCCCGATAAAGCGCATCGTCCGCCGCCTTGACGAGGACATCGACCGTCTCCCCGCCCTGCGGGGTGCGACTCGCGACACCCACGCTCACCGTCACATGGCCGAAGTCGCTCGAAGTGTGCGCGAGGTTCAACCGGTCGACAGCCAGACGAATGCCCTCCGCAACCCGCTGTGCGCCCAGCGCATCCGTGTCCGGGAGCACCGCGATGAACTCCTCGCCGCCGTAGCGCCCGGCAGCGTCGGACGGTCGTTGCAGCGCCCCGCCAATCGCCCCGGCCACCGCCGCGAGCGCCGCGTCGCCCGCCTGGTGGCCATGCGTGTCGTTGTATCGCTTGAACCAGTCGATATCGACGAACGCCACCGCCATCGGATGTCCCGCGCGACGCATGCGCCGCCACTCCCCGGCGAGAATTTTGTCGAGCGAGCGACGGTTCGAGAGGCCCGTCAGGCCGTCGGTCCGGGCCAGAAGACTCAGTTCCCGCTCGGCTCGCAAGCGCCGCCGCAGCTGGGCGGCCAGCAGCGTCGAGGTGATGACGAACCCGATGTTGAGCAGCAGAAACAGTCCGCCGAATTCGATCACGCGCTTGTGCCATGGCGCGAGCGTCTCGTCGCTGGACGTCACGACGATCAGCGTCAGCGGCACATTACTCAGAAAGCGGCGTGACATCAGGCTGTCGCGACCAAGAAAGCGGATGGGGTAAATCTTGTGGTCATCACGCCCGGGCGGCAGTGCTTCGTAACGCCCGGTCTGCGCCATCGTGAGACCGATCACGCTGGCGTCGAACGGCTTGCGCATGAGAATCGCGCCGTCCTTGCCTAATAGCAGGATCACGCCGTCCCGCCCGACCTCGATGTGGTCGAAGAGATGGCGAAAGTACTCGGTATCCACCGCGAGCGACACCACCCCGCCGAACGAGCCGTCCGGACGCGTGATCCGGCGACTCAGCACCATCGTCGGCGCATTCGCACGAAGTCTCGACTGAAGGAAGCCGCTGACGAACAACCCCACCCCAGGGTTATCGCGATGCACCTTGAAGTAATCCCGATCCGAGAAGTTGAACGGGCGCGGCGATTCGCTTTCGGCGTCGATGACGATGTTTCCGGCGGGATCGAGCACCACCAGCGAGCCGATGTAACGCGACGCCCCGGCCCGCTCGAAGATCAGTTCGCGGCGCAACGTAGGCGTGAGCGCCTCGACGTCAGGCCGCGCGAGCAGCTTCACGACCGCGTCGAGCGAAAGCTCGTAGACATGGAAGTTGAGTTCGAGGTCGCGCTCCATCACCTCGGCAATGTTGCGCTGGTTGTCCGCCGCACGTGCGAGCACCAGCAGACGTCCCTCGTAAAGCAGTGCCACGGCGACCGCCGTCAGGAGCACGGAAATCCCGACGCCGCTCCAGACAATCAGCGTCGGCGTGCGCGACACCCAGCGCACCGCTGTACTCACCGCGACTGAAATGCGTGCCTGCAACCGATGCATCGGCATCCTTGCGCGCCCTCCCAGGCATAGGTGACACCGTCACGCCATGAAGTCGGCGGCCATATCGGCGTCGGTACGCGCTTCGAGTTGCCCGTCGCGGCAGGCTTTGCGAAACACTTCGTAATCGCGCTCAACCTGGTCGGCATAGTCCGTCGCGTAATGGATCAGCGCTTCGCCAAGCCGGATGCCCTTGCCGACATAGCCCACCAATTCCGCAGCGCACCCGCCCGCCTTGGCATGGGCGCGAGCCAGCACCCAGCCGCAAAGGCTTGCGTATTCGCGGAAGCCATCGGCACGGAACAGCTCGAACTGCGCGGAGATCTTCATGTCCCGCAGTTGACGTCCGTAGATCGCCCGGCCAAACGGGCCCGTGCCCCAGCCGAGGAAAGCATCGGACGCCGCCTGCATCAGCCGCTGGCCTTCGACCACGCGACGTCCGTCGTGCCTGGGCATCACATTCCTGAAGTAACGCGAGACCACCGACTTCGACGCTTCTTTGAATTGCAGGAACAGCGGCTGATCGTGCGTATCCATCATCATCAGCACCAGACAGCGGGTACCGACGCTGCCGACACCCACGACCTTGAATGCCAGATCCTGTTGCGTGTAACTCTCGAGCATGCGGGCACGATCAGGCGGCAACGAGCTGAAGTAGCTCTTATAGACGGGGGCGAACAGCGTGCGCCAGTCCCCCAGACCGAGCCAGTCGTCCTCCGGGCCGAACAAGGTCGTCGCGCCATGGACATGGAAGACGGTGGGCGGCGTATCGCGAATCTGCCAGCGATCGCCAACCTGCTGGGCAAATTTGGGCAGCACATTCTCATGCGTGCGGCCGGAGGCACGGGCGATGCCCCGCTTCACCCCTTCGCGCACCCGGTCCGTACCGGCCATCTCCAGCATGCGCTCGAAGGTGATCTGCTCGTGCCACAGCTCGATCGTCGGCATGTGGGCGTACTCGTCCAGGCGTCGCGCGTAAGCATCGACGGCCGCCCGGACCATCTCCACCCCCAGGGTGTCGCCGAAGCCGAACTGCCGCGCCGCCAGCACCAGACTGGCACACAACCGTTTGAGGTCCCACTCCCACGGCCCCGGGGCCGTTTCGTCGAAATCGTTGAGATCGAAAATCAGGGTGCGCTCGGGCGTCGCAAAGCCGCCGAAGTTCGCGAGATGGCAATCCCCGCAGATCTGCATCGTCAGACCGCTGCTTGGCGTGCCCGCCAGATCGTGGGCCTGCACGATGGCGCTGCCCCGATAGAACGCGAACGGCGACGCCAGCATGCGCCCGTAGCGCAACGGCACGAGCGCCGCCACGCGGTCCTCGCTACTGGTACGTAGCAGTTCGACGATGTCGCGGTCGATGTTACCGAGATGGGCATGGCTGCTACGGGGCGTTTTCTCCCGCAGGCGGCGGCCGGCGGCCACGCGCGCTTCGAACGGAACGGGCGGGATAGCAGGCGCCGGGGGTGACGCAACGGCCGCCGACGCAGAGGGTGCGCCGGAGATCGTGACATCTGCCGAACTTGTCTTTTTCGTCAACGACTTAACGGGCATGACCGGCTCCTGATGCAGGCGATGGCGGAGATCCTTGCGCCGATGCCGATGGCACAGTCCCATCTGCCGGTGCCTGTGCAGGGGCCGGGTACCAATGCTCCGGCCGGATCGTCAGCGGCGAATGCGGTTGCTCTTCGAAATGCGGCGACATGATCTGCACGCCGTAGCGGTTGAACACGTCCTGAATCCCTTCGTGCAACGCCGAAATCGCAGCAAAGCGGGTCGACGGATCTCGCAAGGTAGCGAAAATCTCGTACTCGACATAGAAATCGGACAACGCACGTTGCAGCACGTACGGGGCAGGCTGCGCGACAACTTGCGGCGTCTGCAGGGCCGCCTCGATCAGCATGGCGTGCACCTGACGCCACGGCGTGTCGTACCCGATCGTCAGCGTGGTGCTGATGGCGACACCTCGCCCGTGGCCCTTTGCCGAGAAATTGCGCACGGTCGACGCCACCACGACCGCGTTGGGAATCGTCAGCTCTTCCTGCGCCATGTTGACGAGCTTCACGGACAGGGCATCGACCCCGACCACGACGCCCGTCGCGTCGCCGATCGACACGAGATCGCCCTTCTTCAACGACCGGCTGTAAATCACGATCATCCCGCTCATCAACTGATTGACGATACCGCTCGACCCCAGCGTGACCATCAGGCCCAGCAAGACCGAGAGGCCCTTGAAGACGTCGCTCTGCGCGCCTGGCATGTACGGATAGGCGAAGGTCAGCGCCAGCCCCCACACCACTACCGACACGACACGCCGCGTGGCGCCGGCCGTCTCGGGGTGCATGCCGGGGATGGTGAGGCGTCCGTTCTGTACGGCGTCGAAGATATTGTTGACGAGGCTTTGCAGCGCGCGCGTGAGCAGGAAGATGACGATGACGGTCAGAATGCCAGGGATGGCCCCCGCCACGCCGAGCCCGAACTTGTCGACCAGCGACCAGAGGAAATCGGACATGCGTCCCGCCATGGGCTGACTGGCGGGGAACTGCATCAACATGAAGATCAGGTAGAGATAGGCGAGCGCCAGTGCGACGCACACAGCGCCGATCTGCACGATCTGATGCACCAGATGGAAGGCCGAGCCCGTCCAGTCGAAAGTGCGCGCCGTTCGCTTCAGGACACGCTTCTCCAACGCCCCCTGCAACCATGCCTCTAGTCGCGCGCGGGTGCGCCCGACCGTGATCACGAGAATCACAAGCACGACAGCCCCCAGCGCACTGAGCGCGATGCCGCGCAGGATCGTCGGCCAATGGAGTTGTTGACGTCTGGCGGTGAACGCGACCTGAAGGTTCTTCTGGACGTCGGCGGCCACGGCGTCGAGCGAGCGCGGGTCGCCGGGCGCGAGGTCGTCGGCCGTCAGCGCAAAGAGAATTCGGTCCTGAAGGCGGAACGCCACGCCGGAGACCCCCCCGAGCGATGCATGCAATACGTCGACCGGCGAATCGAAGACGCGCCCGGACAGGCTGTCGAGCACCGACCGGGCTCGTGCGGCGCGCACATCAGGCGTGGCGCCACCGAGCACACCGCGAAACGTCACGACCGGGCGATCCATGAAACGCAGCTCGACGCCATCTTGCGGATCGCGGGCGCTGGCTGGCGCCGCCGCAGTCTCGGCAGACTGCGTCCCGTCTACCGAGACTGCGGCCCCCAACGACGGTGAGTCTTCGGATGTCGCCGCGATCACAGGCCACGCCAGCGTGACCCCGATCCCACATACCACCAGCACTTGCAACAGCCCCATGCGAATGCGCATATCACGGCTCCTGCGGGCAAGTTGGCCACCAAGATTGCACTCAGTGAGAGGAAATCCTACGGAAATCAGGCAAAATCTAGGGCTGCTGTATTTCGCCCCTGTCGTGTCACCGATTCACAGCCGGCGTCGAAGCCCCCGAGGGGTTGCCTCCGGCACGTTGGTACACGACGCTAACGCAGTGTTGACTTCGGTTGGCATCGGTTGCCGTCGGTCACCGCAGACGACGCAGACCGGGGCGGGTATGGACGGATTATTCACCATGGCATCGGCACTGTCGAGCATCGACGCGGATCGACCCCCATCGATCCGGGCCCCTTCGATACCCGTCGAGACGACTGACGCGCAAGCGCGCCTATGCCGGAGCTCTCGGAAATATTCCACCGCAATCCTCAACTATTGGCCCGGTGTGCCGATAACCAGTTAAGCGGGACTTTTCGGTCGGTTTTCATATGTCCAGTTCGTACAGTGGTTGGCTCGTTGCGCTTTCGCTAGCCGTGGCAGTCCTGGCGTCGTTTACGGCGCTCGATCTTTCTGGTCGCATCTATCTCATGACCCATCGTGGCATGCGCCACGCATGGCTCGCCGTGGGCGCGACCGCCATGGGCATCGGGATCTGGTCGATGCACTTCATCGGCATGCTCGCCCTGTCGCTGTCACCCTCATGGTCGCCTCTGGCATCGAACGCCACGCTGCCGCTCGGCTACGACCCGGCGATCACGGCGGCGTCGCTCGGCATCGCGATCGTGATTTCCTGGGCCGCGCTGTGGCTCGTGGCAAGCGAACCGTTCACCCGCTGGCGCCTGGGCTGCGCCGGCGTCCTGCTGGGACTCGGCATCGCAGCCATGCACTACTCCGGCATGGCCGCCATGAAGATGGATCCGGACATCAGTTACGATCCGGTGCTTTTCATCGCCTCGATCCTCATCGCGATTGCCGCAGCCACGGCGGCGCTCTGGATCGCCCGCACCTTGCGCGACGGCAGTCTGCGCTACGTGATGGCCAAGCGAGTGGGTGCAGCCGTCGTCATGGGACTGGCCATCACGGCGATGCACTACACCGGCATGTCCGCCGCGACCTTCTCGGCCGGCGCGGTATGCGGGGCGGCCAACGGCGTCAGTTCGTCGTGGCTGGTGACGACCGTCAGCCTCTTTACCTTCCTGATTCTGGTCACCACCCTGCTCGTCTCCCGCCTGGACGCCCGCACCAGCTTTCTGGCCAGTTCCGTCCTGCAACTCAATACGCAGATCGCACGCATGGCGACTTATGACGCCCTGACCGATCTGCCCAACCGTCGCGCGCTGCACGACGCCGCCGCGCGCATGCTGATCAACTCCCGTCGTGATCAGCGCCGTTTCGCCGTGCTGTTCATGGACCTCGACGGCTTCAAGACCATCAACGATTCGCTCGGCCACAATGTCGGCGACGACGTGCTGCGCGCCTTCGCCAAACGACTGCGCAAGAACGTGAACGGCGACGACGTGGTGGCGCGGCTGGGCGGCGACGAATTCGTGGTTCTGCTCGGCTCGCTGTCGTCGCCGGAGGTCGCGGGCCGCGTGGCGCAACGTCTGCTCGACGACATGCGCGATGGACTGAAGGTCGGCAATCAGTCGCTGCACGTGATGCCCAGCATCGGCGTGGCGCTGTTCCCGGACGACGGCGACAGCATCGATCTGCTGCTCAAGCACGCCGACACGGCCATGTACGAGGCCAAGCGGGCCGGGCGCGGTATCTTCCGCTATTTCGAGCCGCGCATGAACGCCGCCGCACAGCGCACCTGGGAGATCCAGCAGGCGCTGCACGACGCCGAGAGCGAGCAGTACTTTTCGCTGAACTTCCAGCCGAAATATCGGGGTGACACGGAGGCACTGGCCGGCGCCGAGGCGCTGCTGCGTCTGTCGCATCCGACGTTCGGCGAATTGCAGCCGGCGGATTTCATCCCGGTGGCCGAGCGCACCGGCCAGATCGTGCAAATCGGCTATTGGGTCGTGCGCGAGACGTGCCGGCACATCCGGGAATGGGACGCTGCGGGACTGCCGCCGGTCAAGGTCGCAATCAATCTGTCGCCGCGTCAGATGGCGCAGTCGCTGCTGGTCGAGAACATTCTGGAGATCGTGCGCGACGCCGACATCGCCTGTTCACGGCTGATGTTCGAAATCACGGAGACGGTGGCGATGTTCGATGCGCAGCACACCATCGACGTGATCCGGGCGTTTCAGGAGCATGGCTTCGAGGTCGCCATCGACGACTTCGGCACGGGATATTCGAGTCTGGCGTACTTGCAGCGCTTTCGCGTCAAGCAACTGAAGATGGACCGCTTCTTTACCAACGGCCTCGACACGTGCGGACGTGAAGGCAGCGCGGTCGTCTCCGCGATCATCGCGCTGGCGCACTCGCTGGATATGGATGTGGTGGCCGAAGGCGTGGAAACGGCATCGCAGCGCGAAGCCCTCAAAACGCTCGACTGCGATGAACTACAAGGCTTCCTGCTGGGCAAGCCGCTCACGAGCGACGCCTTCGCACGCCTGCTCGCCAACCTGCCGGGCATTCCCGGCGCGCCGGTGATGGCCTGATCGCCAGACGCCCGCGTTTCCTCTCCTGCATCACCCCGCATACAAATCATGGTTTGTTTTTTACAAATACAAATCATGATTTGTATTTCATTGCAGCATCCCGCTTGCGTTCCGCAAAAAACAACCCAGATATCGCCGGCGGGCAGGATTTCGACAGATAAGGAATGGTAATGGCAACGGCAGGACACGGACAGCCTCGTCGCCACAGGCTTGGTTTATGGATGAACGGTACTTTCGTCGGCACATGGAGCGTTAGCCACAACGGCCGCGATCAGTTGCAGTACGCCGACAGTTGGGGCGAATCGGACGAAGGCCGCCCGATCTCGCAGTCTGCGTGGAACCCTTCTGCCGCCGACGATGCGCGGTGCACCGCAGGACGAAGCGCCTGACGACTTCCGCATCTCCATCGCTGGCGCACAAGAGAAAACCGCGCTGCTCAAGCACATCATTACTGGTCATCGAGACAATCGAAGCCCGACTTCCGCCGGGCTTTCCGGCACGTGTGGCCGAGCGAATACTGAATGGACTGGCGGCAGCGGCCGAAGCGCTCGGCCAGGAGCTAATGACAAACTCAACCGGCATCACCCCACCGAACAGAAAAAACTCCCGATAAAAATCAACGACTAACCGACGCTTCCTCAGAAACATCCTTAGCCTGATTTGCCGACGCGCCATCCGCCGTCAACGACTGCGTCGCGGCAAATTCTGCGGCACGCGCAAGTCTCGCCCGCATGCTTTCGTTTGCCACCGGCCCGGCAGTCGGCACGTGACGCTTCGGGTCAAGACGCACACCGGTCACGGCATCGACGACCACCGGTTCCACGACCTCGCCCGTCTCACGGTCCACCAGTTGAGCCGCGATGCCCTCCGGCGCGAAATGCCGGTTGCCCCAGGCCAACAACGCCCACAGCACAGGACGGAAATCGCGCCCGGCATCCGTCAGCACATATTCGAAACGCGGCGGACGGTCGCAGTACTGACGCCGCGCCAGCAAACCTTCCTCCACCAGCGCATTCAGTCGACGTGTCAGCATGTTCGGCGCGATGTCCAGCCGACGCTGAAAGTCGTCGAAGCGCGTGGTGCCGTACCCGGCTTCGCGCAAAATCAGAATGCTCCACCATTCGCCCACACGCTCAAGGCTGCGGGCGATGGGGCATTGCATATCGCGGAATGTTTTGCGGTGCATGAGGTTTCCTCCGTTCCGGGATGCCATGAACGACAAACCCTGCCTATTACCATGCAAGTGAGCATAAGCGCGTCGACACCGACGAGCAAGCCGGTCGGTGTCGATATCGCCCCGGATACCGAGGTCGCGCTTGGCGTCCGACGAATAGGTGTTTTTAAAATCAATGACTTATTCGTCAATTGCAACGTTATTTCTCTGAAGTGAATTCCACTGCCACCCCCTCAATGTGCATCCGCACTAGGCGCTTTCGGAGGTGCAACCTTTCGCATGAGCGGCACCATCAACGTCACGCCAAGGAAAATCAGCCCCAGCCCGGCAAAGATGTCGCCGAACGTGATCGTCTGCGCCTCACGTAGCGTCAACAGCCAGAGCTGACGGAGCGCCGCTGTCTGCGCGTCGACGACGTCGAGCCCGGCCGCGCTCATCCGCGCCCCTACCCCAGCCAGCCATTGGCCGACGGCCGGGTTGCCCACCCCCATGTTTTCCGCCAGGCGGAAGAAATGCAGGTTAGTGCGATCGTTGAGCACAGTGGTACAGACGGCAATGCCGATCGCACCGCCCAGATTTCGCATCAGATTGAACAGCCCCGACGCCAGACGCAGCCGCGCAGGCGGCAGGCTACCCAACGTCAATGTCACGATCGGCGCCACCGCGAACTGTTGCGCCGCGCCGCGCAACGCCTGCGGCAGCATCAGTTGAGCCGCCCCCCAGTCGTGCGTGATCGGTGCAAACTGCCACATCGACAGCCCGAATCCACCGATACCGACCATCATCAGAATGCGCAGATCGACACGGTTGGCGAGCATCGTATAGACCGGAATCGACAGCAACTGGAAAATGCCCGTCGAGAAGACGGCCATCCCGATTTCAAATGCCGAGAATCCGCGCACCCGCCCGAGGAACAACGGCGTGAGGTAAATCGTCGCGAAAATCCCGATCCCCGTGGCGAACGAGAAGAAGCACCCAAGCGCGAAGTTTCGCTGCTTGAGGGCGCGCAAGTCGACGATGGGTTGCGCGTACACCAGACTTCGCCAGATGAACGCCACGCCGCACAGCCCGGCCAGCCAGGCGGTCGTACGAATCGTATCGTCACCGAACCAGTCCCAGCGCGGCCCTTCTTCCAACGTGTATTCCAGACACCCCAGACTCACCGCCATCAACGCCATGCCAAGGTAATCGGCCCCGCGCAGCAACGAAAAATCCGGACGGTCGATGCGCACCATCAGCGGCACGGTCACCGTCACGAAGATGCCTGGCACGATGTTGATGAAGAACAGCCAGTGCCACGAATAGTTATCGGTGATCCAGCCGCCGATGGTCGGGCCCAGCGTTGGCGCCAGCGACGAGAGTCCGCCGATCACCGCCGCCGCCACGACACGTTGCGGGCCACTGAAGAACGCAAACGCCGTGGTGAAGACGAGCGGAATCATCGAGCCGCCGAGAAACCCCTGCAACGCGCGGAACGCGATCATGCTCTGGATGTTCCACGCAGCGCCGCACAGCAGACTGGCCAGCGTGAACCCGGCCGCAGAGGCGGCGAAGATCCAGCGCGTCGACATCACGCGCGAGAGCCAGCCCGAGAGCGGGATCACCATGATCTCGGCGATCAGGTAGCTTGTCTGCACCCACGCGGTCTCGTCAGCCCCGGCCGACAGGCCGCCACCGATATCGCGAAGCGACGCCGACACGATCTGAATGTCGAGCAGCGCAATGAACATCCCGACGACCATCGTCGCGAACGCGATCACCTTGGCCGGCGTGGACATCGAATCCGCCGAGAAGCCTCCGCCGGTCGGCGGCGCAACGCCCCGACGTTCGTCGTTCGCAGAATGCGCGGGCTTCGCGCCGGCCTCGCCTTGCCCGCCGGCGGGGAACGGTTGTGCCGGTTGCGCCGCGCCGGCTTGTGCGGCGCTCATCTTGCCGCCACCTTGGCCGCGGACGGCGTGCCCGGCTTGCCGCCGTCGACGTTACCGTCACCCCGCGCATCGATCTCCGCCGTCACCGACAGACCGGGGCGCAGCGTGCCCAGACGACCGTCAGCCTCATCGAGCAGCACCCGTACCGGCACACGCTGGACGATCTTGGTGAAGTTGCCCGTCGCATTCTCCGGCGGCAGCACACTGAACTGCGCCCCCGTCGCCGGGGCCAGACTCGCGACCCGGCCATGGAAGACCCGGCCCGGCAGCACATCGGCTTCGATCTTCACCGGCATGCCCGGGCGCAAGTGCGCGACCTGCCCTTCCTTGAAGTTCGCGTCGACCCACAACCCATGCGCCGGCACGACGGCGAGCAATTGCGTTCCCGCCTGCGCATAAGCCCCGGCGCGTGCGCGTCGATTACCGACAGTGCCGTCGACCGGGGCGCGCAGCACCGTATATTCGAGATTGAGTTTGGCGATGTCACGCTCCGCGACCGCCTGTGCCAGCGCCGCTTGCGCCTGCTGCTTCTGCGTGGCGATCACATCCAGTTGGCGCTCGGCAGCGACTGCGCCGGCTTCGGCCCGCTCGCGATTCGCCGCGATCTGCTTGTAATCGGCATCCGCCTTCTGGGCGCTTTGCACCGACACCGCCGATTTCGCGACGAGATCCTGATAACGCACCTGATCGTCATGCGCACGGCGGGCATCGGCCGTCACGGCCACGACACTCGCCCGGGCCTGCGCGATGACCGCCGTCTGCAATTTGGCGGTAGCGTCCAGATTCGCCAGTAGCGCCTGCTGCGCGGCAACGGCACCCTCCGCCTTCGCCAGTGCTGCGCGGTAATCACGATCGTCCAGCCGCACGAGCACGTCGCCAGCGTGCACCGCCTGATTGTCCGTCACCAACACCTGCGCGATGTAGCCCGGCACTTTCGGTCCCAGCACAGTGACGTCGCCGCCAACATAGGCATCGTCCGTCGACTCGAAATAGCGTGCCGTCGTCCACCAGTAAGTCCCGTAACCCAGCGCGGCAATCGCCGCGACGACCAATGCGCCGCGCACGACAAGACGGCGCGGGAATCCACCACGCTTGGGAGGGCCGCCCGACTGGCTGGCGTTCTGGGCGGGAGTGCTCGGGGATGTCATGGATGGATCCTTCTTCGCTCTGAGGGTGAAAACAGGGAATGTCGAAACTCGCAACACGGGGGTTGCTTTCATAATGGAAGTGAGTATAGAGTTGCAACTATCATCTTGCAAGTAACTCGTTAAATTCCATGAACGCAATCTCGCTGACGATCCCCGGCACGACCTCCCCGCTCCTGCGCAATGCCTTGCTGGCATTGACTGTCAGTGCGCTGGCAGGCTGCGCCGTCGGGCCCGATTACGTCGCCCCGAAGGCAGATTTACCCGCCCATTTCGAAGGCGGCGCTCTGTTATCGCAGCGCGACGCTGGTCGCGCGGCGGCGGACAAACCGCTTTCACTGGATACGTGGTGGACGAGTTTTCACGACCCCGTCCTGACGGGCATCGTCGAGCAGGCGCTCGCACAGAATCTGGATTTGCAGGCCGCGATGGCCCGCGTGGCGCAGGCCCGGGCACAAGCCCGCGAGGCCGGGGCGCAACGATTGCCATCCGTCACGCTCGACGGCAGCGTCACGCGCGAGCATCAGTCGCTGGAGGGGCCATTGGGCGTGGTGGCGCGAAACATCCCCGGCTATAACCGCAATATGACGATCTACGACATTGGCGCGGGCGCCAGTTGGGAGCTGGATCTGTTCGGCGGGCTGCAACGCTCGGCGCAAGCCGCCGGGGCCTTGGCTCAGGCAGCGCAAGCGCAGCGCGACGGTGTTCGTGTGAGCATCGTGGCGGAAGCGGCCGACGCCTATTTTCGCGTGCGAGCGGCGCAACGGCGTCTGGCCATCGCGCAGGATCAGATCGACACCGATGCCCGGCTGATGGAAATCGTGCGCTTGCGCCTGAAAGACGGACTGGCCACGGCCCGGGAGCTGGCGCAATCCGAAGCGCTGCTGGCTCAGGCACGTACGACGTTGCCGCCCTTGCGCATCGAACGAGAGACGCAGTTGAACCGGCTGGACGTATTGATGGGTGCGGCACCCGGCACCTACGCCCGCCGCATGAGCCTCAATACACAGGATGACGATCTGAAGGCACGCCCGCTGACGATCCCCGCCATCGGCGACGCCAGCGCACCCGCCGATCTGCTGCGCCGCCGCCCGGACGTCATCGCCGCCGAGCGGAAACTGGCGGCATCGAACGAACGCATCGGCGCGTCGCTGGCCGAGTATTACCCGAAGCTGTCGCTGTCAGGCATGCTCGGCTTCGACACGTTGGCCGGCGGACGCGTACCGAGCGTAGCCACCTTCCAGCCGCTCGCCACGCTCGGTCTGCGTTGGCGTCTGTTCGATTTCGGACGCATCGACGCTGAAGTCGAACAGGCGCGAGGCGCGAATGCACAAGCGTTAGCGGAATATCGCCTGTCGATGCTGCATGCGACGGAGGACGTGGAGAACGCCATCGTCACGCTGGTGGAACTGGAACAGCAACGCAAGGATCTGGCGAGCGCGGTCGACGCACAAACGCGCGCGCGCGACAGCGCTCAGGAAGCCTATACCGGCGGGACCGTCAGCTTGTATGAAGTGCTCGATGCGGACCGCCAGTTGCTGGCGGTGCGTGATGCCGATGCCCGCGCACAGGCCGATAACGCCCGCGCAGCCGTGGCAACGTTCCGGGCACTTGGCGGCGGCTGGGAATCTGGCACGCCGGCGCTGGCGCAAACCTCCGGCAAGTGATGGTTGCAGGATCGACCGGGGTGTTCACCCTCGGTCAATCAAGCACGCAGCGCCACTCGCAACGGCGGTGGACAAGCGATGTCAGGCTCGACGCCCGCGTCGCAGCACCGATGCTGACGGCGTAAGGCCACTACTGACCCGACGCTTCGGCCCCGACGGCACGCTACGCCCCGCAGAGGCCGTCGATGCAGGCGGCGCCGACAGCATCGACTGATACGTCGCCGTCAACGCTTCCTGCGCGCTGATCTGCTCACGCAATCGCGCGACCACAACGTCCTGCAACGCCTTGGCCGAACGCATTTCATGTTGCGCTTCGGTCATTGCGGCGAGCGCCGTTTCGGTTTCCTGCAACTGCCGCTGCAACTGCTTGCGTTCCTGCTGCAACGATTTGATGGACTCGCGTGCGGCGTCCAGTTCCAGCATCAGACGACGCTCGTTCGCGTCCGCACGTTCGGCGAGTCTGCTACGCTCGGCGTCCCACTCGGCGCGATGCGCTGCGTGTTCGTCCTGCAATGCTTGCATCGCATCGCGGGCGGCGGAAAGCGCCTGACGCGACGCAACCGCATCCGCCTGGGCATCGATCAACAAGGCTTCGGCACGCCGGGCCTGCGCTTGCGCATCATCCCTCGCCTGACGCGCATCAGCCGCTGCCGTCTCCGCCGAAGCGATCCGCTCGTGCAAAACGGCGCGCGCCTGCTCCAGCGCCTCGCGGTCTGCCATCAGCTCGGCTTCGCGAGCATCCAGCACGGCACGTCGGACCGCCGCCTCATCGGCAAGCGCCGCTCGGCCTTCCTCCAGCGCCAACGTCCACAAGCCCAGCGCCGCGCGCGCCACCGACTCCGGCATCTCGATACCTTCCGGCACACCGGCAATGCCGTCGCCCGCGCCCTGCAAGCGCGCCCCCAATCCCGCAAACCAGGCATCCAGATACGGGCTGACCGTATTTGGCGAACCTCGACCCAACTGCTGACGAATGCGTTCGATGGTCGGGCGCTGGCCCGCCATCAGCAGCGTGTCGGCGGCCGTCCAGACGTCGTGCTCCGAAATACCTCGGCCACCGTGCCGGGGCGATGGCGTGGGCGTGGGCGTGACGGATTTCGAGGTTTGAGACGTAGTCATCGCGAAGGACTCCCTGAATTCAGCGGCATTGCCAAATAACCCACGATAATGGAAGATTATCGCAACTTATTTATCGCATACGTTATATTTACTACATATTACATAATAAATCATATGTTCGATAAGAAAATTACATCTCGCGCCCCTACGGCATCCGAATCCGGCGTTGGCGCCATCGTGAAAAAGCCGTCTGACAAGGGCCTGCCCGCGCTGCTGAACCCGGAAACGCTCGACGCCGATGCGCGTGAAGCCGCACAGGCGCTTGCCCGCGAAGGCGACTCGGTCAATACGCGTCACAGTTATCAATCGGCCATGCGCTACTGGATGGGCTGGTATCGCCTGCGCTATGGCGAAGCGCTCGTCGCGCCCTTGCCGCCCGCAGCGATCGTGCAATTCGTGGTCGATCACGCGCAGCGCCAGGGCAAGCACGGCCTGACGACGGAAATGCCGGAAGCCCTCGATGCCGCGCTGGTCGCGCAGGGTCTCAAAGCCCGGCTGGGGCCACCAGCGCTCGCCACGCTGCTGCACCGGATCAGCGTCATCGCCAAGCTGCATACGTCGCAAGACCTGCCGAATCCCTGCGCGGAACCCGCCGTGCGCGAACTACTCGCGAAAACGCGTCGCGCTTATGCAAAACGCGGCGTACGCACCGCCAAGAAAGACGCCCTCACACGCGAACCGCTGCGGGCGTTGCTGGCGACCTGCGACGACTCACTGCGCGGCAAGCGCGACCGGGCATTGCTGCTGTTCGCGTGGGCCAGCGGGGGACGTCGCCGTTCGGAAGTCGTACGGGCCACGTGCGAGAACGTGCGGCGCAGCGGGCCGGAGCATTACGTCTACACGCTGACATGGTCGAAAACGAATCAGCAGGGTGCGGATCTTCCGGAAAACGAGAAGCCGGTCACGGGTGTAGCCGCCGCTGCTCTCACCGACTGGCTCTCGGCCTCCGGCATCGAAACCGGCCCGATCTTCCGCCGCGTCAGGCGTGGCGGGCATCTCGGCGAACCACTCTCCGAGGCGGCCGTACGAGACATCGTGCGAGACCGATGTGCGCTCGCCGGCCTGGAGGGCGATTTCTCCGCGCACTCGTTACGCGCAGGTTTCGTGACCGAGGCCGCGCTCGCGCAAGTCCCACTCGCGGAAACGATGACGATGACCGGGCACACCAGCGTTGCGACCGTTATCGGTTACTTCCGTCGAGCGGACATGCAGCGCTCACGCGCCGCCGACCTGATGGGCAGAGACGACGAAGCGCACGACAGCCAGCGTCACGGACAAGGCTCGTCCGAATGAACCGAAGCCCATGACGATGCTGGGGTGTCTGGCATAAAGATGCATTTCAGTGGTATCTTTTTTCGCACCGGGCGTATGCCATAGTGAACATACCGCCTGCTGTGACTGCCGTTGTTCCCCCCATTGAACACTCATAGGTGCAGATCGTCATGCCTAGCTCCAACGCTTCCCAATCCCGCAATCGCGCGCTGATCGAACGACTGGGTCTGCTGACTCCGATCATTCAGGCGCCGATGGCCGGCACCTCCACACCGGCGCTGGCTGCCGCCGTCTCCAACGCCGGCGGGCTAGGCTCGGTCGGTGTCGCGGCCGTCAGTGCCGACGCCGCCCGCAAAGTCATTCACGAGACGCGCGCCCTCACGCGCAAGCCATTCAACGTCAACGTCTTCTGCCACGCGCCGGCCAAACTCGATACCGCACGCGACGCCGCCTGGCTTGCGTACCTCGCGCCGGAATTCGCCCGCTTTGAGGCCACGCCGCCCGCAACGCTGAGCGAGATCTACAAGAGCTTCGTGGCAGACGACGCGATGTACACGATGCTGCTGGAGGAACGACCCGACGTCGTCAGCTTCCACTTCGGGCTGCCGACGCAAGACAAGATCGACGCGCTGCACGCCGCAGGCATCACCCTGTTCGCGACGGCGACGAATCTGGCCGAAGCCAAAGCCATTGAAGCGGCCGGGATCGATGCCATCGTCGCGCAGGGCTATGAAGCCGGCGGCCATCGGGGACGCTTCGAGGATCTCGGCGACCGCGTGCCCACGGACGACGAGCAACTCGGCACGCTCGCGCTCGTGCGCCTCATCGTCACGCATACGTCGGTGCCCGTCATCGCTGCCGGCGGCATCATGGACGGCGCAGGTATCGCCGCCGTGCTGGCCCTCGGCGCTCAGGCCGCGCAACTCGGCACGGCATTCGTCGCGTGCCCTGAGTCGTCGGCCGACGCCGCGTACCGTGAACGTCTCGCCGGCCCGAACCCGCCGCGCACGGCGTTGATCCGCGCCATTTCCGGACGCCCCGCACGCGGCTTCGTCAATCGTCTTTACGCCATCGAGCAAACAGCAGAGCGCCCCGACCTGCCCGCCTATCCCGTCACCTACGACGCCGGCAAGGCCCTCAATGCCGCCGCCAAGGCCAAAGGCAACAGCGATTACGCCGCGCAGTGGGCCGGTCAGGCAGCACCGCTGGCGCGTGCGTTGCCAGCCGCAGAACTCGTCGGCGTGCTACGCGCCGAATTGCACGAGACGTTCGACACGCTGCGCGAACTCGCTACCACCTTCTGAGCGGGGCGACGTCATGACGGCTCGCATCACGCAACGTCTGGGTATGTCCACGCCGATCGTGCAGGCGCCGATGGCCGTGGCATCGACGCCGGCGCTGGTCGCCGCAGTGTCCAACGCGGGCGGGCTCGGCTCGCTCGCCGTCGGCAACATGGACGCTGCCGCCGCACGCAACGTCATTCGGCAAACGCGCGCGCTGACCGCCCGTCCCTTCAACGTCAACGTCTTTGCCCACGTGCCAGCCCGTGCCGATGCTGCACGTGAAGCCGCCTGGCTCGACTATCTCGCGCCGGAGTTCGCACGCTTCGAAGCCACGCCGCCCGCATCCCTGCGCGAGATCTACCTGAGCTTCGTCGAGGACGTGGCGATGTACGAGATGTTCCTCGAGGAGCGCCCGGCCGTCGTCAGCTTTCATTTCGGCTTGCCGCAACAGGCGTGGATCGATGCGTTGAAGGCTGCCGGAATCGTGCTCTTCGCCTCGGCGACGAATGAAGCCGAGGCCGACGCCATCGAAGGCGCCGGGATCGACGCCATCGTCGCGCAAGGCTGGGAGGCCGGTGGTCATCGCGGACGCTTTAACGACGAAGGCGACCGCCAACCGAGCGAAGACGAACAACTCGGCACCTTCGCGCTCGTGCGTCGGCTGGCCGCGCGAACCTCGCTGCCGATCATTGCGGCAGGCGGCATCATGGACGGCGCAGGTATCGCCGCCGTGCTGGCCCTCGGCGCGCAGGCGGCACAAATGGGCACCGCGTTCGTCACCTGCCCGGAGTCCGGCGCGGACACGCCCTACCGCGACACGTTGCTCAGCGGGCAGCCACCTCGCACGGCGCTCATCCGCGCCATCTCGGGGCGTCCCGTGCGCGGACTCGCCAATCGCTTCTGGGCGTTGGAACAAGTCACGGACAGGCCCACGATCCCCGACTACCCCATCACCTACGACGCCGGCAAGTCGCTCAACGCCGCCGCCAAGGCACACAAGGACAGCGGCTATGCGGCACAATGGGCCGGTCAGGCGGCACCGCTGGCGCGCGCCCTGCCGGCAGCGCAGTTGATCGACGTCCTGACACAGGAGACGCGCGAGGCCATTCGGCACGCGATTGCCGATACCTTTGGCGCGGCATCGTAGCCACTCGCGCTTGCCATGACCGGGGCAGCGGCAATGACGTCTGCCCCGTCGCCCCATCCGTTTCGGAGACTTCAAGGCATGTTCAAGGCCATCTTGTTGACGCAGTCCGACGGCGCCACGCACGCTGCCGTGACCGAATTGCCGGACGATGCACTGCCCGCCGATGGCGATGTTCTCGTCGCCGTCGACTACTCCACCATCAATTACAAGGACGGCCTCGCCATCACCGGCCGCGCCCCAGTCGTTCGCGCGTGGCCGATGGTCGCCGGCATCGACGGCGCGGGCACCGTGCTCGAATCGTCTCACCCTGCGTGGCACAAGGGCGACCGCGTAGTGCTCAACGGCTACGGTGTCGGCGAGACTTACTGGGGGTGCCTCGCCCAGAAAGCGCGCCTGCGCGGCGACTGGCTCGTGCGCCTGCCGGAACGTTTCTCGCCGCGCGACGCCATGATCATCGGCACCGCCGGTTACACCGCCATGCTGTCGGTGATGGCACTGGAGCGCAGCGGCGTGATGCCGCACCATGGCGACGTGCTCGTCACCGGCGCGTCTGGCGGCGTCGGCTCGGTGACCATCGGGTTGCTCAGTTCGCTCGGTTATCGCGTGGTGGCATCAACGGGCAAGCTGCATGAGACGGACTATCTGGAAGCGCTGGGAGCGGCGGAGATCATCGACCGCAGCCTGTTGTCGGACCCGGGCAAACCGCTGCAAAAGGAGCGTTGGGCGGCGGTCGTCGATTCGGTCGGCTCGCACACCCTCGTCAATGCGATCGCGCAGTTGCGATACGGCGGCGTGGCAACGGCCTGTGGTCTCGCCCAGGGCATGGACTTTCCGGCGAACATGGCGCCGTTCATTCTGCGAGGCGTGACGTTGCACGGCATCGATAGCGTGATGGCGCCGCGCGAATTGCGTGAGGAAGCCTGGCAGCGGCTCGCGCGCGATCTGGAACCGCAGAAGCTCGGTAGCATCTCGCACGATGTGGGTCTGGCGGATGCCATCGGCATCGGCCAGCGCATCGTGAAAGGCGAGATTCATGGGCGCGTCGTGGTGGATGTGAACCGCTGACGCGTCACCTGTCACTCGGTCAACGCGCTACGAAAACACAAAGGGCAGCCGAATGGCTGCCCTTTGTGTTTCATCGGACGCTCACTGAGATCGCACAGAATCTCAGTGACTGCCGCCCAGATACGCCGCGCGCACCTTGTCGTCGTTACGCAGGCTTTCCGCCGGCCCGTGCACGGAAATGCTGCCGTTCTCGAGCACATAGCCGTAGTCGGCCACCGCCAGCGCCGCAGCGGCGAACTGCTCCACGAGCAGCATCGTGACGCCTTCGGCCTTCAGGTTGCTGATAATGCGAAAAACCTCGTCGACCAGAATCGGCGCCAGCCCCATTGACGGCTCGTCGAGCAGCACGATGTCGGGACGCAGCATGACGGCACGCGCCATCGCCAGCATTTGCTGCTCGCCGCCGGAGAGCGTGCCGGCCAACTGGTTGCGCCGCTCCTTCAGGCGCGGGAACAGGTCCATCGCGCGGTCCAGATCGGCTGCCACATCGCCGCGCGGGCGGCTCCCCGTCAGGCGAGGAAACGCGCCCAGCCGGAGATTGTCCGTCACTGACATGGTGGCGAACACGCGACGACCTTCCGGCGAATGCGCCAGACCCAGTTTCGCGATGCGGTGCGAATCGAGCCCGTCGATGCGCTTTTCGCCGAGCGTGATTTCACCGGAGGTCGGCTTGATCATGCCGGACACAGCACGCATGGTGGTCGTCTTGCCCGCACCGTTCGAGCCGATGAGCGTGACGACCTGACCGCCCGGCACGTCGATATCGATGCCGTGCAGCACCTGCACCTTGCCGTAGCCGGCTTGCAGATTACGAATGGAAAGCATAGGGGTTCCGTTGGTTCGTCTGTCCGTCGTGTGGCGTCAGTGCGTGGTCGATGAACCGCCCAGATACGCCTCGATCACCTTTTCGTCGGCCTGAATCTGCGCGGGCAGTCCTTCGGCAATCTTCTGCCCGAAGTCCAGCACCGACACCGTCTGGCAGGTGCTCATCACCACGTCCATGTGGTGCTCGATCAGAATCACCGTAATGCCGTGATCACGAATCTTGCGAATGATGGCGAGCAGTTCGCGAATGTCGGGGGCCGTGAGACCGGCAGCCGGCTCGTCGAGCAGCAACAGACGCGGATCGAGCGCCAGCGCGCGGGCAATTTCAAGCAGACGCTGCTTGCCGTACGGCAGGTTGCGCGCCTCCTCGTCGGCGAGCGACGCCAGCCCCACGAATTCCAGCAGTCGCATCGCACGGGCACGCGCGCCATCTTCTTCGCGCTTGTATCGCGGCAGACGCAGGGAGACGTCGAGCAGCGTCGAGCCGAACGTGTGGTGCAGGCCGACCAGCACGTTCTCCAGCGCCGTCATTTCCCCGAAGAGCTGCACGTTCTGGAACGTTCGCGCCACGCCGGAGAGTGCAATGTCGGACGACGTGCGGCCGGCCAGCGACTGCCCGGCGAACTCGATCGTGCCGGCGGTCGGCACATAGATGCCGGTGAGCACGTTCATCATCGTGCTCTTGCCTGAGCCGTTCGGGCCGATCAGACCGTGAATCGTGCCGCGCTTGACCGTCAGATCTACCTGATTGAGTGCCTTCAGGCCGTCGAACTGCATCAGCAACTGACGCACCTTCAGCAACTCGTCCGGCCCGGCGGCCGCAGCGGCCAGCACGGGATCGCTGCTACCGGCAGCCGATTCGTCCACTTGCGTGGCCGAGACCGTATGCGCGCGGCGACGGTTCAGCACGCGCGAGCGCAGGAAGCCGATGATGCCGTCCGGCAGGTAGTACACGACGAAGAGGATCATCAGACCGAAGATCGTCAGACGCCAGTCGGTGATGCTGTCGCGCCACCAGGTCACGCCGGCGAGCGCGACCGTGCCGATGACGGGCACGGCCGCTTTCGCGAGCGTGGTCCGTGCACGCGCCACCGCCGTGACCGCCGCGATGGTCGTGACCACGGCAATCAGCGAGGCCACGATACGGAAGATGTTGATGTCGTCGAGCAACTGCGGCAGCAACACGATGATCGCCGCGCCCAGCAACGAGCCGCTGCGTGTCTTGCGTCCGCCCATGATCACGGCGAGCAGGAACAGAATCGTGAGCTCGAAGTTGTACGTGTTCGGCGAGATGTACTGCTCCGAGTAAGCGTAGAGGCTGCCCGCGAGTCCCGCGAACCCTGCGCTGATCACGAACGCATACACCTTGTAGCGATACACCGAAACGCCCATACAGTCCGACGCCACCGGCGAATCGCGCAAGGCTTCGAACGCGCGGCCGAGGTGCGACTTCAGAATGCGGTGGGCGACGACCATGCTCAGCAACAGCAGCACGGCCACGATCCAGTAGTACTCGGTCTCATCGATCGGATGACCGCCGATGACCGGCTTCGTGAGCTTGATGCCCAACGGCCCGGACGTCAGAAAATCCATCTCGTTGATGAGAATCTGGATGATGGTGCCGAACGCCAGCGTGACCATCGCCAGATAGGGGCCGATCACGCGCAATGCGGGCAAAGCCAGCACTGCACCGAAGGCAGCCGTCACCAGAATGGCGGCCGGGAGCGCCAGCCAGAGCGAGAGGCCGAGCTTGGCGAAAAACACACCCGCGACATAAGCGCCGATGCCGAACAGGCCAGCGTGGCCGAGCGACACCTGCCCTGTGTAACCCACGACGATGTCCAGCCCGAAGAGCAGGATCGCGTAGATCATGATCGTCTCGATCATGTGGATGTAATACGGGTTGCCGACGGCGAGAGGAAAGCCGAACAGCGCGACGATGCCGAGCACGGCGGCGAGCTTCGTCGTGACGCGCAGGCCGCCGAGATCACCGGCCCCACGTGCAGAGGAGGTCTGTGCGGTCATGGTTACACCTTCTTGATGGCGGTCTTGCCGAACAGGCCTGCCGGCTTCACGACCAGCACGAGCAGCAGCAAAACGAGGCCCGGCACGTCTTTGTAGCCGGTGGAGATGTAGAACGCGGTCGTGGTCTCGGCGACACCGAGGATCACACCGCCCACGAGCACGCCCATACCGCTCGACAGACCACCGATGATCGCCACGGCAAATGCCTTCAGGCCGAGCACGGCGCCCATCGTGGCACCCGTCAGCGTGAGCGGCGCCACGAGCACGCCCGCAAAGGCGGCAGCCATCGACGACAACGCGTACGAGAACGTGATCACCAGACTGGTGTTGATGCCCATGAGTCCTGCGGCGTCGCGGTCGTTCGCGGTCGCGACCACGGCCTTGCCGTAGATCGAACGACGGTTGAAGAACTCTACGGCGGCCATCATGACCAAGGCGCCCACGACGACGAGCAGTTCCATCGGCAGCACGTTCGCGCCCAGCAGGCTGATCGGCGCCTCGGGCAACGGCGACGGAAACTTGAGGTCGTCGCGACCCCACACGTTTTCCGCGACGTTCTTGAAGATGATGCCCAGTGCAATGGTGGACATGATCCAGCCAAATTCCGACTTGATGCGTAACGCAGGTTTCACGCCGATGCGCTCGACGAGTGCGCCTTGGACGAGGCCGAACAGGCAGACGATGGGAATCATCAGCCAATAATTCAGACCGAGGGTGTCGACCAGCGTCAGGCCGACCAGTGCGCCAAGCATCAGCGCTTCGCCCTGGCCAAAGTTCAGGGTGCCGGACGTCGCGAACGTCAGTTGGTAACCGAAGGCGATCACGGCGTAGATCATCCCCAGCGCGATACCGCTGTAGATGAGTTGAATCAGGATGGTCATGCGGTCCTCTCTCGCGAGTGCGAGCCTACGAGCGATGCTCGGGAGGCATTCGATGCGTGCGCCGCACGCCGGTCCCGAGTGCCGGCGGCGGGCAACGGTGGTGTGAAGACAGCGCGCGAGCCCCGCCCCGACACCCCCTTGTCAGGGGCCCGGAGCGAGGGCGACGCGCGCCGTCGTTCACCCGTCATGGCTGCAAGATGCAGCGCCGGGAGGGGATGCGACTTATTTCGCCGCCTTTTCGCGGACCTTGCTGCCCGCCTTCAGATCGGTGTCGTAGGCGTACACGACACGGCCGCCCTTCACTTCACCGAACACCGGAATGTTGGCGGTGATGGCGTCGTGATCGTCATGCGTGAACGGATGATCGTAGGTCGTGACCACGCCTTCCACCGGCGCCTTCAGGTCTTCGAGCGCTGCACGCACCTTCGGGCCGTCCGTGCTGCCTGCCTGCTTGATCGCAGCCGCCAGCAGGTAGATCGAGTCGTAACCTTGCGCTGCCGAAACCGCCGAATCGATGCGGTTGTTCTTCGGCTTGAACATGGCCAGATAGCCGTCGATGAAAGCCTTGCGCTTCGGCGTATTCGGTTCCTGAATGAACGTCTGCGGCATACGTGCGCCTTCGCCGTTCGCGCCCGAGTTGTCGATGTAGTTCGCCATGGCGAGCGTCCAGCTACCGACGAGCGGCACCTTCCAGCCGATCTTGGCCATGCCGTTGGCGATCTGCGCCAGTTCCGGTCCGATGCCGTATGTGAGGATCACGTCGGCGCCGGCCTGCTTGGCCTTGAGCAACTGGGCCGTCATGTCGACGTCCTTGATGTTGAACTTCTCGACGGCAACCGGCGTAATGCCCTTGGCCTTGAGCGCTTTTTCCAGATCCTCACGCCCGAGTTGACCGTAGTTGGTCGAGTCGGCCAGAATCGCGGGTTTCTTGAAACCGCGACGCGTGATGGCTTCTTCCACGATCATCGGCGCCTGGATGCTGTCCTTGGCCGAGTTTCGGAAGACGTAGTTGTCCGGGTACTGAGGCGGCTTGAACTGGTCGGTAATCACCGTGCCCGTCGCCACGTTGTTGAACACCGGAATTTTGGCATCCTGATAAAAACGCTGCGAAGCGAGCGCCACGCCGGTGTTGATGTAACCGACGGTGGCCACCACCTTTTCCTTGTTGATCAGTTCCTGCGCAACCTGCACGCCGCGCTCGTTCTTGGCTTCTTCGTCGCGCTCGACCAACTGGATCTGACGGCCGAGCACGCCGCCCGACTTGTTGATTTCCGCAGCGGCCAGACGCACGCCGTCACGCATGGATACGCCCATCGACGACGAGCCGCCGGTGAACGGGCCCGACACGCCGATCTTGATCGGGTCGGCCGCAATGGCCATCGAGGCGGACAAGGCGAACGCGACAGCGCCGGCCATGAGCTTGAATCGGAATTGCATAAAGGTCTCCTTCGGTGCGATGCGTTTCGATATGACGCTTTTCTGCTGCGGTTTTCTGCTGCGACTTTCCTTGGTGTCGCAGGCCCTGCCGTGGATGCGCGATTCACGGGTGTTGTCCCCCCTCGCACCGCCCCGGTCCTTGTAATTCGTGTCAGGGCGATACCGTCAAGCACGCTTCGAACGACCAACCTAGCGCGCCGATTATGTGATCGCTGAGTTTCGCCCGCAAAGGCGGGAATACCCCTACGGGGACGCGGGTTTGCGCCCCATTAGCGCCAATTGGCGCGGGTTTCCAAGGAGTTTGACGGCACGCGCCCTTGTACGGCGCGTGTCCGGAGAACGGCACGGAGTGCCAAAGAGTTCGACTCGATCGACGGGTCGTAAGGGAGTTGTAAGCGAAAGCGATTATTCGCCCGGCGCGACGACCTCGCGGGTGCCGTTTCGTCCCATCGGCGTGACGAGTCCGGCCGCTTCCATCTGCTCGATGAGACGTGCAGCACGGTTGTAACCGATGCGCAATTGCCGTTGCACGGCAGAAATCGACGCGCGTCGCGAGTTCAACACGAATGCGGCGGCCTCATCGTACAGCGGATCTGCTTCGGCGTCGCCGGCAGAATCCCCGAACAGATCGGCCGTCGCGGCATCTGCCGGATCGCCCGCGAGAATGGCTTCGTCGTAGTCCGGTTCGCCGTACTGCTGCCAGTGCTGCACGACACGATGCACCTCGTCGTCGGCGACGAAAGCCCCGTGCACGCGCTGCGGATATCCGGTGCCCGGCGGCAGGAACAGCATGTCGCCCTGCCCCAGCAGCGACTCCGCGCCCATCTGGTCGAGAATCGTGCGCGAGTCGATTTTGGACGACACCTGGAACGCGACGCGGGTGGGAATGTTCGCCTTGATGAGACCGGTGATGACGTCGACGGACGGACGCTGCGTGGCCAGAATCAGGTGAATACCCGCGGCACGGGCCTTCTGTGCGAGACGTGCAATCAGTTCTTCGATCTTCTTGCCGGCCACCATCATGAGATCGGCCAGTTCGTCGATCACCACGACGATGAATGGCAGACGGTCCAGCGGCTCGGGCGCATCCGGGGTGAGCGAGAACGGGTTGCTTACCTTCTCGCCCCCCGCACGCGCCGCGTCGATTTTCTCGTTGTAACCGGCCAGATTGCGCACGCCGAGCGCGGACATCAGACGGTAACGCTTTTCCATCTCGCCGACGCACCAGTTCAGTGCGTGCGCGGCCTGCTTCATGTCGGTCACGACCGGTGCGAGCAGATGCGGAATGCCGCCATAGACGGACAGTTCGAGCATCTTCGGATCGATCATGATGAGGCGCACGTCGTCCGGCGTCGCCTTGTACAGCAACGACAGGATCATGGCGTTCACCGCCACCGACTTGCCCGAACCGGTCGTTCCGGCGACCAGCAAGTGCGGCGCGCGAGCCAGGTCGGCAACGATCGGCTCGCCGGTGATGTCCTTGCCCATCGCCAGCGCCAGTCGCGAGCGGTGCGCATCGAATACCGGCGCCGTCAGGATTTCGGACAGGCGGATCATCTGACGCTGCGCATTGGGCAATTCCAGCCCCATGCAGGTCTTGCCCGGGATCGTCTCGACGACGCGGATCGATGTGACCCCCAGCGCGCGCGCAAGATCCTTCATCAGGCCGACGACCTGCGCGCCACGCACGCCAACGGCTGGCTCGACCTCGAAACGCGTGATCACCGGCCCTGCCGACGCGCCGACGACTGTCACCGGCACCTTGAATTCCGCCAGCCGCTGCTCGATGAGCTGACTCACCGCAGCGAGCGCTTCGTCGGACACGACGTTGGCATGATCCTGCTGCGTCGCCGGCGAGAGCAGATCCACCGACGGCAAATCGTAGTCGATGATCACGCGCGGCGGCGGCAATTCGTAGGGCGTATCCGCCGCGAATCTGGCCGTCGGCGAGACTTCCGATGTCGACATGCCGAAAGACGGCAGCGGTGCAGCGGTAGCAAACGACGGGATGGCGGGGGCCGTTGGCGTCGGCACCGCAGGCGCGGACAGTGGCGCTGTGTAGGGCGTTTGCGGTGTCGGCTCGTCTTGCGCGAGCGGCACGCCGTCGGCGCGCGCCCACGTGCCATCGGCGCGCAAAACGTAATGCGGCTTCAACGTGGGCTCGATATCGTCGTCAACGTCGGACGGCGACAATTGAGCGGGCTCGCTTGTGAGATTGGCGACATCGGCAATATTTGCGACGTCGGGCGCTTCAGGCGCTTCAGGCACATCCGATACGTCGAACGGCGGCGTGGCTTCCACTGTGTCGAATGGCGCTTGCGCCGACACCGTAGTTGTCACCGGATCTGGCTCATTGGGTGCCGTCACCGCGTCGACGATCGGTCGTTCGATCTTCATGGCCCCAGATTGGACAGGCGGGTCGTATGCCTCGACACTCGCCAGCACGTCGGCGAAAAGGAAACGGCGAGGCGGCGTCGTAGCGGCGACAGGCGTTGTCGTCACGGCAACAGCGGCCTTCGGCAGCAGAACCGTCGGGGGCAAATTGAGCACCTCGGCGGGTGCGAGCGGTGCGGACGGCACACGCGGCGCGACCGGTGGGGTCTGCGCTATCGGCTCGGCCGAGACGTCGGCAGGGGCAAGCGCTTGCGGGGCAGCAGTCGAATGCGCCTCATCGCCGACCACTGGCGCGTCGACTGACGCGAACGAATATGCCGAGGGTATCGGCGAAGCCAACGGCACAGACGATGCGGTGGGTTGCGGCTCAGACGTCGGCGCACTAGCACCGACCAACGAGTCCGCACCGCTCCACTCGCGCAGATCGCGCAGGAGTGCCTCGGCTTCGCTGCGCAGTGCGGCCAGCGCATCAACACGCGCCTGCTCGGCAGCTCGCGCCGCTTCCTGCTGCGCGAGCATTTCGGGCGTCGGGCCTTCCGCCGCGACTTCCTCATGCCCCGGCTCGGTATCGTTCACCGACCAGTCGATGGGAGAAAACTCGGAGACATCCGACGACAACGGCGTGGCGGCATCGGCCGCCGACCAGGAGGCCGCCCCCCGCATGGCAGGCGTCACCGCAGGATGTGGGGCCGCCGCGGGCGACACCGCCGGCGCAGTGCCAGTGTTCGGTGCGTTCAGTGACATCAACGCTGAGGTGGGAATCGTCGGTGCGTCGATATTGGAAGCCGCGCCCGGCGTGCTGAGCGCAGGTGCACGCGGCGCAATGGGCGGCGCACCACGCGGCGGAATGTCTTCTAGCCCCAACTGTGGTTTGCGGAACGGACTATGGACGATGGTGCCGCGCAAATGCGCAGGCGCCGTGCCCACGGGGCGGCGCCCATCCGTCCCCGGAATCGGCGTGGAACGCAGCGGGTCGGTCGAAGCCGACGTGTTCACAGTCCCGGACATCGTCGAAGCCATCGACGTCGCCATCGCTACCGGTGCGGGCGTCGCCGGGCGAGCCGCCGTCGCAGCGGCAGACGAGGATGCCGTCGCTAACGCAGCGCGCGATTCACGCGGCGGCAATCCCGGCTCAGCACGGACAAACTCCGTCATGCGTAACGCTTCGCCACGACTCTGACCGGAGGCATAGGCACCACGAGGCGGTACAGGACGAGTGCCCGCTGCGGCGCTTCCTGCTGAACCTACTGCCGCGCTTCCAGCCGCACCCGCGGACGCAAGCGTCGCAGCCGCCGCCACGCCGCCTCGTCCGACCGGCGCCCCCTTTCCTGCCGGACGCGTCGTCGCGCCGCTGCCAAACGACGGCTCGGCGCGCGGCGCCCCACGCGTGGTCAGCGGCGGCGGTTGCATCGCGTCCAGGCGCGCACGCTCCTCGTCGGACAGCTTCCAGCGCGGCTGCGCGGCCAGCCCGCGACGGCGCGGGACAGGTTCTTCGATCAGACTACCGACATTGTGATGCCCTTGTCCAAGCGTCGGCGTATAGCCGCCACGCTCCGCTCGCTCGGTCCGCTCCGTCGTATCGAACGACATTTGCGAAAGACCACGCGCCGGTTCGCGGCGGCCGGTATCGGCGCGCGAATCTCTCGGCTCGAAGGAAGGAGAATCGTCTTCGTCACCAGCAGATGGGCCGCGCGAGAACATGCCCCACCAGGTGGTGCCGAAGACAAGCGGAAGGGAAAAGAGGAGCACGGCACCCGCGGCGCCCATGGCGAGCGTGCCACCGAGCGCCACGTGCAGGCCGTGGGAGAGCGATTGGCCGACGCTGCCGCCGGCCGTATTGCCCTCGCCACCGGTGAGTGCGGCCAGCGTGGCGCTCGACACCATCGCGAGCGGAACGCCAAGCAGCATACGGAGCGTGCCGGGGCCGAAGATTCTTATCTCACCGCCAAGCAGACCCCGTACGCCAGGCCAGCACAACGCCAGCAACCAAAACGTCGACAGTCCGAACCAGCCAAACCCCATAATCGCTCATTGCTTCAGGAAAACCCGGAGAGCGATTGTAGCAGGTAGGTCACCGTCCGGCGGGCCTCCGGCCCCGACTTTTACGCGCAGGCATGCCGGATACGACCACTCAGGCGTGACCGTGGGTTCCGGTGGGACGAAGCGTCGGCGCGACACGCTCCACCGCCGCGACCGGCAGCGCTTCGTCCGGCACCACCAGACTCAGGTTGCGACGACGCAACGAGCGCCAGTCGACCTTTGCGAAGATGTCCTCGCCCAGCGCGCTCGTTTGCGAGAGATTCTCGACGCGCACGCCACGGGCACGCAACACTTCCGAGGCGTGACGGAACGACGGTTCGATCAGGTGCGCGAACTCGGCATCCAGACGCGTGGGCGCACGGGTCTGCATCGTCTCGTAAAAACGCGGCGTGTGCGATGCATCGCGCAGATCGAGGCCATGGAGGTACATTTCGGTGAAGCCCAGCCAGGTCGCCACTTGCAGCGCGAAATACGCCACTGTGCCGCCGTGGAAAAAACCGTTGTCGATGTCAAAGCTGAAACCCAGTGCACTCTCGTCGCCCACGAACGACGCGCTCGCCGACACCTGCGCATCGGCCCGCAACGTTGCGGTCGTGCGCGCCGCTTCGAAGCCGCGCTTGAAAATATCGTCGACCAGATAGAAGCGGCAGCCGAAAGCCGACATCGGGAACATCTCGAGCAAGCGGGCGAGCACCACGGGCGTGACGAACAACACCAGATTGCGCGCCACGATACGGCGCGCCAGATCCGGACGCTGGCGCACGAAGCCGGCATCGAGAATGCAGTAGTAGTTGAATTTGACCGGTGCGAAGTCGGTGAGCGCAATCGCCCCATTCACACCTATGACGTGGTGCATCGGCATCGCGTCGTAATCAATCTCCGCGATCGAGGGGCCGCTGGCGATGATATGGCAAGGCAGACGTCGCAGGCGTTGCAGCTCAGCGCGACGCGCAAGCGGTACGTGACGCCCACGCCAAGTGAATCGTTCAATGGCCCCCATCGCATCGCGCTCGATACGCGCGTGCGGCCAGAGTCGTTCGTTGTGCCGCCACTTCGCCGAATGGCTATGGCGGTAAACGAGTTTGAGGATCGTCGAAAGCATTGTCGTTGTTTTGGTTAGGTGTTCCGGTTGCGCCGCTCTCACCTTGTGGATGGACGGCCCTAACCCCGTTACGAATCGCGTGTCGGTCGATTGCCGATCCTGCGTGAACCGTTCGCCTCTGCGCTTCCCCCTGCCCGCAGTGCCGCTCACGAAGGCATGGAGACCTTGCTCCATCACATCGATGGATAAATTCTGCCACCCGGACTTTGCCCGGGACAAGATTTATTCCAGTTGGAAATCTTACGTCAGGTTACCCTCCTTCGCAGCCCAGGATCACGGGGCTTGACACCGGAAGCCCCTGTTCATGCGGCTTTTCGGCCGTCACACACCGTCTAACAGGGGGTGTAAGGAAATCTGGCGAGAAATAGAGCATTGCGAGAAATACAGACAATGCTCAGGGATAGACGGCGATTCGTACGCCGATGGAGTGCATTGCAACAGGTCGTTTGCGTACCCCCGCGACCTGCGCAGGCACGGAAGATCAGTGCAGCGCCGTGCTGCCGCTCGGGCGTGGATAGAACGATTGCCCGAGTTCGACGAGCAACGCACTCAGTTGCGGGTCGCGCACGAAGCTCGCTGCCGAGTCGGCGGCAAGAATGGCTTCTGGGGTCTGCGGACGCGCAATCAAAAACCCCTGTACATAGTCGACACCGAGCTCCGACAGCGCTTCGAGGGTCGAGGCATCTTCCACCCACTCCGCGACGCTGCGAATCCCCAGATTCTTGGCCAGCGCGACGATGGCCTCGACGATCGCCAGATTGGCCGGGTGTGCGGCCATGCTCTTGACGAACGCGCCGTCGATTTTGATGGCGTCGACCGCGAGATCCTTGAGATACGAAAACGAACTGAAGCCCGCCCCGAAATCGTCGAGCGCAATGCGTCCGCCCAACTGATGAATGCGATCGACGAAGCGGCGCGTATTGTCTAGATCGTGCAACGCCACCGTCTCCGTGATCTCGATGCACAGCAACCCGACCGAACGCTCGTGCGCGGCCAGCGTGGCGAAGATGTCGCGCACGAAGTGTTCGTCGTTGAGCGACGCACCGGAGAGATTCACACACACGAACCGCGTCTTGGGAAGCTGCTCGCGATGCGCATCGATCCACGCCAGCGTGTTCGTCAGCACCCATTTATCGATCATGCCGATGGTGCCGTTCTCCTCGGCGGCACTGATGATGCGCGAGGCCGGCACGATATTGCCGTCCGAATCGCGCATACGCAGGAGCACCTCGAAATTCAGCGACTCTCCCGGCGACGCCATCTCCATGATCGGCTGCATTTCGAGGAACAACGTATTGGGCGTGAGGCCGGCGTCGAGGGCGTCGATCAGACGCAATTCCGCCAGCCGCTCGCGGAACGCTGCCGCACCGCGTTCGTAGACGACCAGTTCGCGTCGGCTCTTCTTGGCTTCACGGCAGGCACGGTCCGCCGACGAAATGGCGTCTGGAACGCGCATGTCGGTCGTCAGCTCGATGACCCCGGCCGACGCCCGCACCTGAAACGCCCGGTCTCCGATCTGATAAGGCTCACCCGCAATCGCGTCGACCAGACGACGCGCCACGGCGGCGGCCTCCTTGATGGTGGCATCGCGGAACACCACGATGAATTCGTCGCCACCGGTGCGGCCCACGCTTTGCTCCGTCGACAGCCGCGCGCGCATCCGGTCGCAGGCCTGGCGCAGCACCTCGTCGCCGGCCGCGTGACCGAACAGATCGTTGACGAGCTTGAAGCGGTCCAGATCCAGATACGCCAGCGCCGCGGGACGCGCGTCCGACAGCGTCCGGATGGCTTCGCCGAGCGATTTCTCGATACCGCGCCGGTTCGAAACCCCGGTCAGCGGATCGTTCTCCGCCAGATAGCGCAACTGCTCCATCGTGCGGGCGCGTTCCGTGATGTCCTGCAACGAGCCTTCGATACGCCCGTCGGAGAAGATCGCCTTGACGAGATAGCGGCTCACGCGGCCGTCGTCGCGCGGCAGCGAAAGGATTTCAAGCTCCGACTCATCGCTGTGCTGAGCCACATCGAGCAACATGCGCCAGGTGCTCTGACCGAAGAACTGGTCCCAGCGGAAAGTGCGCCCTTCGGTGCTGGGAATACCCAGCATGGTGTGCAGCGCGGCATTGCCCCGTACGAACACCCCCTGATCGTTGAGCGTGAAGAGCCCCACCGGCGTGACGTCGTATGCATTACGCAATTCGGTCTGGGCTTCGAGCTTGCCTTGATGCTCCATGCGCATCTGCTCGGCAATGGCCAGCGCCGCCATCAGGCTCGAGAAGAGCGCCGCCGTCACGCTGTTGAGCGCCGACGACAACGCACGGGCGTTGAACGCGGCGGCGATCACCTCGGAAAACGTCGCGAACAGGACGATGGCGAGCGACGCGCTATACCAGACCGCAACCCGCGAGCGCGTGAGCACGAGAATGCGCGCGAGCAGCACCAGCACGATCACGATGCCAAGCGCCGCGACGGCCCACAACACCGGAATGAAATGCGCATACGGCAAGGCAATGGCCGCGCAGCACAGCACCACACCGGCCCATTGCAGCACCATCACCATCCAGCGCAAACCGATCCGGCGCAACTCCCGCTTGAACAACTGCGTGAACAGCGAATAGGTCAGCACGTAGTAGATCGCGAACGTCGCCTTGCGCACCAGCGCGTCCCAGTCCATTGGAATGGCACGCTCCAGCCACTGCGTATCGGCGCCCAGCGAATTTGCCGCGAGCCGCAGGTTGCCGATCAGCCAGGCGGCAAACAATACATAGAGCCATTCCTTGTTGATGATGGCGGTGACCAGCACGAACGCCGACAGCGTGAGCAACCCGCCTTCCAGCAAGCCGTTGCTGCGATGAAACTCTTTCTCGGAGATGCGCAACTCCGGCGCAGGCCAAGCCACCAGCGACAGGTGCGCCGGGCCGGAAAACGTGCCCTGGCAGAGCAGCGTCACCGGTTCGACGAGATGGCCGAGATCGATCGCGAAGCCCGCTTTCGACATCCGCACCGCCCCGCTCACCCCACTTCGATCGGCGCGGCCAATCGCGGGACTGTCGGGACTGCGCCAGCAGGCGAGCGTCTGCGCGTGACGAGACGGGAATTCGATGACGGTCCGCTCCTGATCGCCCACGGGCGGTACCGTAAAGCGAAACCACACGGGCGCTTCTGACAGATGCGTGCTGAATTGCTGGACGGGCGTGACGCGCTCCAGCGCGCCTTGCGCCATCGGCGGATTGAAGGTGGCCGGCAAATCGCCTTGCGCCTGAAACGACACCGGCGTTGCACCGCGCACGGCGTACTGACTTTCCTGAAACATGAGCACGATGCCCGAGAGCAGCATGATCGCTGCGGGCACGGCGTACAGGGAAATGCTTCGAAAGAGCTCGTCGAGTCGTGCGGTAATACGCCAACGGCGCCGCGCGCCGGTGAGTTCGCTCAACTCATCGGAGAAATCGTTCGTATTACGGCCGTGATCGTCACGCTCGTTGCCGAGTTCCCCCGCCATATGACTTTTGTGCCCTTATCTCGTTAGTCGCCCCCGCGGTGAATCCCGAACGAGGCGTGCCCGAAAGCTCGCCTCCCCGGCCGGGCCGGCCCTGTCCCGTGCCGCCGCTGTTCCGGCCTGCACGGGCAGGTGTCTCTCGCCCGTAAAACCCGTTACCGCCGTCGCTGCCGGAAACCCCTGCGGCATACGACGGGATAACGTTAATTCGCTTAACGGCATTACACCGCCAGGCTGTAGCCTGCTGCTACGCATCGTACCTCGTCGGCACCAAAAGATAAATCCCGCAAATGCGCGCCAACACTGGCTTCGACCGGTGCCGGCTTGACTTCGTACCGACGATCCGCCACCCCTTGCTCATCCGGCATGCCGAGACGCAAGTCGGGATGGTGCGTGAGGCACATATAAGCAAACAACGGATGCCCCGCCGCCTGCCAGCGCGTGCGTGCCTGCGCCACGTCGAGCGCCAGTACGCGGTGCCCGATGCCGCCAACGTGAGCCATCGGAATCAGTTCCTGAGACGGGAACACGTCGGTAAACATCAGCGCTTCGTACTGCCGATGCAGCGGCGGGCGCGCCGTGATCACCATCCAGTCGATGCCCGAGAGCAGGCAATACTGATAGAAGGCCTTGAAAAGCGCCGTCTTGACGACCCGCCCGACAGGCCCGGCCACCACACCCAGACGAGTCGCTTCCGCAAGCGCCGCACTCCCCAACCAGTCGGGCAGCGGTGCGGAATCCTCGAGATGCAGCGCGTGGTACCGATTGGTCTGGATACGCATCGTGCCAAGTACCGCACCGTCGAGCCGTGCGCGTGCCATGAGCACGATAGCCCCCGGTTCACGGTCGCTGGATTCCGGGTCGCTCAATGTGGCAGCGAGCTCCGGCAGATGACGGCCATAAGCCGCCTGACGCATCGCCACGGCATCGCGCAGTGATGTCTCGTCGCTCGCAATGGAGACAATGAAAGGCAAACGCTCTTCACGCAATGCCACGGTATCGGACATCGCAGACACCGGCGGACGAACCGCGGCGGGCGGCGACACCCGATGGAGACTGCCGGTCGGCCGGTCGGCATTGGTGATCGACAGGACATCCGAAGCTTGTGCAAGATCAAACATGATTGACACTCCTTAAGGTCAATGAAAGGGCTGGTGCCGTGCATGGGCAAAGGCGCCACTGCATCGCACAATTCCTTTCTTGATCCGCTTGAGCGAAGTGTCAAGTGCTTATTTTCGTTAGGTTTTTCACATTCCTCGCGGGACCTCCACGCCGCCCCGTTCCGCCCCGGCGCCAATGGCCCGGGAAGCCCCGTCCCACCGTATGAAACGGTTTGCCAACGATCCGGGAATTCCCCGTCACCCGCTTACGCCATCTTTCCCCGGAGATCGGCTGTCACCTATTTGAGACAGTTGCCGTCCTAAGAAAGACTCTGGCAAAATGATAAACGTGTTTACTAATTTCACTGACTGACGGGATGTCGCGACGAAGGGACGAGCGACGCGTCTCGCCCCGCCAGCCCTGACGACGACATGCCGAAAATCGATTGGTCCTCCCGGTTCGGCACGCTGGTTCACGATGTGGCACGCGTGCATTCGCGGCTGTTCGACCGGCGCGCCCGGGGCAACTTCGACCTGACACGGGCGCAATGCCGCGTGCTGGTGATGCTGCATCGCTACGGCGTGCAGACGCAGGCCGAACTCGCCGAACGCATGGAACTCACGCCGATGGCGCTCGTGCGGCTGCTGGATCGCCTGCGGGAAAAGGGATTGGTGCGACGCGAACGCGATCCGCACGACAAGCGCGCCCATCTGCTCTATCTGACCGATGCCTCCGAGGCCAAGATCGACACCATCGTGGCATTCGCCAACGTGACCGAGCGCGAAGCACTGGCCGACCTGACACCAGCCGAGCGCGTCGAACTCTCGCGCCTGCTGGGCAAGGTCCTGACCAGCCTCACACGCGCCGAAGCCGAATGCCCCGCTCCCGCAAAACTCAGGGACGACGTCGCCAGGGAGACCGAATCGGAATAAAGACGAACCACGAGGCAGGAGACAAGAGTCGCCGGTCACCGGCGGCAAACCCATAAGAAATGCGGACGAGGCGACAGGCCATCGGACCGCCCGACAACGGTGCGCGAAGAACACCACGCGCGACGATCTACCAGAGGAAATACCGTGGCATCCCCCGCTAAGGCTGACGATCCGGGCAAACACCGGGCGCTCGTCAGCGTCTCCGTCATGCTGGCAACGATCTTGCAGACGCTCGACAGCACCATCGCCAACGTTGCGCTGCCTCACATGCAGGGCAGCTTGTCCGCGTCGCAGGACTCGATCACGTGGGTGCTGACGTCCTACATCGTGGCCGCCGCCATCGCCACCCCGCTCACCGGTACGCTTTGCGCGCGCTTCGGCCGACGCCGCGTCTTCCTGTGGTCGGTGGCGGGCTTCACCATTGCGTCTGCCCTGTGCGGCATGGCGCAATCGCTCACCGAGATCGTGGCGGCGCGTTTGTTTCAGGGCATTTGTGGCGCGGCACTCGTGCCCCTCTCGCAGGCGACCATGCTCGACATCAATCCGCCGAGCAAGCACGGCTCGGCCATGGCGGTGTTCGGCATGGGCGTGATGGTCGGGCCGATTCTCGGGCCGTCGCTCGGCGGATGGCTCACGGACAGCTATAACTGGCGCTGGGTCTTCTACATCAACCTGCCCATCGGACTGATCGCCTTCCTGGGGATTGCCGCCTATCTGCGAGAGCCGCCTGAGCAAAAAGCGGGCAAATTCGACGCGTTGGGCTTCGTCACCCTGAGTCTGGCCATCGGGCTGTTGCAACTCCTGCTGGACCGAGGCGAGCAGCAGGACTGGCTCAACTCGACGGAAATCTGGCTGGAGATGCTCGGCGCCATCATCTGCTTCGCATATTTCATAGTTCACACATGGACGGCCGGCGAACATTCCTTCTTCAACCGCGCACTGCTGCGTGACCGGAACTTCAACACGGGCGTCGTCTACATCTTCGTCGTCGGCATCATTCTCTACGCCACGCGCGCCCTGCTCCCGCCCATGCTGCAAAGCCTGTTCGGCTACCCCGCCATTCTGACCGGCCTGGTCACCGCGCCCTCGGGTGCGGGGACCATGGCGGCGATGCTGATCGTCGGGCGGCTCGTCGGCAAGGTCGACGTACGGTATCTGCTCGGCTTCGGCTTCGCCCTGACCGCCTATTCGTTGTATCTGATGGCCGGCTACTCGCTGACGCTGAGTCCGTCGGACATCGTCTGGCCGGGGGTGATTCAGGGCTTCGGGCTGGGCTTCGTGTTCGTACCGCTCACGACGGTGACGTTCGCCACGCTGCCGGGACAGTTCCGTGCCGATGGCGCGGCGATCTACAGCCTGTCGCGCAACATCGGCAGCAGCATCGGTATTTCGGTCGTGCAGACGCTGCTCACCCAGAACACGCAGGTGAATCATGCCGTGCTCTCCGAGCACATCACACCGTTCTCGCAAGGGGTCCAGAGCTACGTGCAGACGTATGGCGCAGCAGCCATGGCCGCGCTCAATGCGGAGGTCACCCGTCAGGCGGCAATGATTGCGTATCTGGACGATTTCCGGCTAATGCTCCTGCTCACGGTCGTCGTCATGCCGCTACTGCTCTTCATCCGGATGAAGAAAAAGGCGCCAGGTCAGGCCGACGAGTCCGAAGAAATGGTGCATATCGCAGCCGACTGAACTGCCGACGTTTGCGCGGGCGCTATCCCGCGCGCACCCTCTCGTTAGCCGCCTTGCGTGGCTTGCGGGGTTTCGGTTCGATGCCGATACGGGGGTCGCCTGCAAGCACCAATGCCGTGAGGCGCGACGCAACGGCTTCGAACGTGTCCTCGGACTGCGGCATGTAGAGCCACTTCCCCAGCACCGGGTGCGGGCGCAACGCCGGCATTTCCGCCATCAGCGACGCGTGATGCTCATGCGACGTGCAAACCAGCAGACCATCCCACGGCGCATCCCGGTCGATGACCGCGAGACATTGCCGGCCATTCACATAAGCCGCTTCAGCCCCGAACATTCGTTTGCGCAAATACGACTCATCGTGTTCAAAAGCATCGAAAATCCAGACAAGCGAATTGCGAATAGTAGAAGGCATTGAATATAGCGCTTCGGAATCGACGAAAAATCACACTCTACAGGACGCCCGGAACGTCCGCCAGACCGAAGCCTCCCGAGACCCGCGCCACCGCTTAATTCGAATTAAAAAGAAAATCAGACCGGAATTCGAAAACTTTCCTTAGAAAATCTAGAAGCCCGTAACAACTTATTACAACTCACCAAAAAACAACGCCGATATTTGTTGTTGAAGAATTAAGCACCTATTTTGAATTCACTTGAATTGCGCGATATGAATTAAAAAATTTCCCCACCCTCAGGAGCGCGATATGACGACCTCGCCACGTGCCGTTGCGTCTTTCGGATCCGCGCAGTGTCCGCTGCCCCTCAAGCCCCTCATTCTGGCCCTGTCGCTGTGTTGCGCCACGCAGGCGCGTGCCGCATGCGATAACGTTGCGCCACCGAGCGGCACCACTGTGACCTGCACGGGCACAGACGGCGTCGTCGCCGCACAGGCGGGCAGCACGGGGGTGACGGTGAATGTCCAGCAAGGCGCGACGATCTCCTCGGTGCGCGCGTCACCCGATATCGCGACGATCACCGTCGACTCCTCCAGCACGATTACCAACGCCGGCACGGTGAGCATGACCGGCACCAACCCGTCAGGCCGTGGCGCGGCGATGCTCGGCGCTCATGATGACAACACGCTCGTCAACACGTCGACCGGCGTCATCACGACATCAGGGTTCGAAAACGATGGCATGGCGAGCAACGGCAACCACGACTCGCTGACCAATAACGGCACGATCACCGTCAACGGTCCGAACGCCTTCGGCATGACCGCCGCATGGGGGCAATCGTCCGGCCTCGGTCTGAACAGCACCTTCGTCAACACCGGGACCGTGACGGCAAACGGCGGCGGCAGCCGTGCGATCAGCGTGGTGGGCGGGCAAAGCAGCGTCACGAACAGCGGCACGCTGATCACGACAGGCGGCACAGCGTCGAACCGTTCGTTCACGGTGTTCATGCAGGGCAACAACAACCGTCTAACCAACAGCGGCTACATCGAAGCGCGCGGCATCAACAGCGACGCCGTCGTGTCGAACACGGCCTCGGGCTTCACAACGTCGATCGTGAATCAGGCGGGCGGCCAGATCATCAGCCGTCAGGGGTTCGGGGTTCGCACGGTCAACGGCACGGTCTCCATCACCAATGCGGGCCTGATCCAGAGCGACGTGGGCAAGGCCATTGCAATGAACGCAGCCGCACGCTCCAATACGCTGACATTGCAGACAGGCTCGCAGATCATCGGCACCGCCGACGGCGGTAGCAGTGCGGTAAGCACCGTCAATCTGCAAGGCAGCGGTACGTCGAGCAATCCGTTCGTCAATTTCGGCACGCTCAATATGCAGGGCGACAACTGGACATGGACGGGCAGCGGCAACTTCACATCGGCACAGTTTCAAAGCGGCGTGTTCACGCTGAACAGTACGCTCGGGGGTGCAACGTCGCAGGTGGCATCGGGCGCCACGCTCACCGGTACCGGCACACTCACCGGCAATCTGACTAACGCCGGCACCGTGCGCCCGGGCGATGGCGCCGGCAACGGCACGCTGACCGTCGTGGGAAATTACACGGGCCAGGGCGGCAAACTCGCGATCGATACCGTGCTTGGCGACGACAACTCGAAGGTCGCCCCGCTCACCGTGAGCGGCGGTGCGATCGGCGGCACTACGACGCTCTCGGTCAACAACATGGGCGGGGCCGGGGCACTCACGACGGGTAACGGCATTCCGATGGTCAACGCAGTCGGCGGCGCCACGTCGTCGGCCAGCGCCTTCACGCTGAACGGCGCCGTCAGTCAGGGCGCCTACACGTACTACCTGTATCAAGGCGGCACCACGCCCGGCACTGCCAACAACTGGTATCTACGCTCCACCGTGCCCGTGGCCACTGCGGTGACTTATGTCGACCCGCTGACGGGACAGACGATCAGCACGGTACTCTCGCCGGTCGGCGCCGTCGGCAGTCCGCCAACGGGCGCCGAAGGCTCGGCCCCGATGCCTATCTACCGGGTGGAAGTCCCGGTGTACTCCGTCATGCCGGAGATCGCACGCGTGGCCGGCTTCGCGCAGATGGGAACGTTCCACGAGCGGCAGGGGCAACAAGGCCTGCTCGACGAGAACGGCTGGCTGCCGGCAGGTTGGGCGCGGGTCTGGGGGCAGACGGAACAGTTTCGTCCCAAAGGCGATGTGTCGCCCCAATTCGACGGCAACATCGGGGGCGTACAGATCGGCCATGACCTCGTGTCGCGCCGAACGGACAGCGGGCACAACGATCACGTAGGGATTATCGCGGGATGGACACGCGCCTCGGGCGACACGCAAGGCAGCGCACTGGGCGCGATGGACACTCACACCGGCACGTTGGGCCTGGACATGTACAGCGCAGGTTTGTACTGGACACACGTGATGCCCAACCTCGCCTACCTCGATGCCGTGGTGCTTGGCTCGACCCTGCAATACGAATCGAAGCCGGTCAGCGGCATGAACACGAGCACGCGCGGCAAAGCGATATCGGCGTCGCTGGAGACGGGTTGGCCGATCCGTCTGACGTCGACCCTCACGCTCGAACCGCAGGCGCAAATCGTCTATCAGCGCCAGTCGCTGAACGACCTGACCGACGCGGTCTCCACGGTGTCGTTCGACAGCACCAGTAGCTGGCTCGCCCGAATCGGCGCCCGTCTGGAAGGCAATTACGACGGCGAACGTGGCCTGCTGCGTCCCTATCTGCTATTCAATCTGCTGCACACGTTCGGCAACGACGGGAAAGCGATTTTCGGCGGCACGACGCCAATCGTATCGAGCGCGAACACCACGGCGGCCCAGTTCGGCGTCGGTGTGGCCGGCCGCTTCAACAAGCACGCGAGCGTGTATGCCTCGCTCGCCTACCTCACGCAGATCGACGATACGCGCCAGCAGAGTGTGTCTGCCACGCTCGGCGTGCGCTGGCGCTGGTAAGCGCGACCGACGTCACCCGCCCGCCGCCTGCAACGTTTGCGAGGGCAAGTCGGCGCGGGGATCGATCACGGGCATGGTCGTCTCGGGCGTGTAACGCATGCAGCGATTTCGGCCGGCGGCCTTGGCCTGATAGAGCGCGCGATCGGCGCGCTGTACCAGCGACGACAACTCACCGCGCGAGCGTTCGTCGCAGGCAATGCCGATGCTCACCGTCGCCGCCACCGTCTCGCCCTGCACCACCCTCGCCGAGCGCTCGAACGCCTCGCGCACGCGCTCCGCAATGGCCTGCGCCTCGTTGGCGCCCACGCCCGGCAGGAATAGCGCGAACTCCTCGCCGCCGTATCGCCCGAAGATGTCGTCGGCCCGCAATTGCTGCGCCGCCGTGCGTGCAAAGAGCAGCAGCACCGTGTCACCAAACGGATGCCCGTACGTGTCGTTGATACGCTTGAAGTGATCGAGGTCCAGCAGGAGCAAGGCGACAGGTGCGCGCGCCGCGCCGTGACGTCGTAGCTGCTCGCGTGCGAGGCGGGTGAACTCGGGACGATTGAACGCCTGCGTGAGGCCATCACGCGTTGCGGCGCGGTGCAGTGCGATCTCGGAGCGCTCCTTGCCCAGCGACACCATCAGGAAGCTCGCCACGACGATCAGCACGAGCATTTCGGTCGTGGACGCTTGCGGGCCGAACCACGCGAGGAACTTCGCGTCGGTCGGGCCAAGCCAGACGAGCGCCACCGCACGTGCCGTGTAGAACGAGCCGTGCAGCACGGCGACGACGGCCAGCACGATGCTGCTGGGCAGCCGCAGCCCTGACGCCTGCCAGAATTCCTTGGCCGCCATCAGGCTGTAGAACGCGAGCAACGAGAAGAACAACACGCCGCCACTCCATGCGTCCAGGGGCCGGGCAAACAGCCACGTCCCCCACAACAGCACGGCCGGGCCGCCGAACACGGCCACCCACTGCACACTGCGGCCATAGAAGCGGCGTGCGCCGCTCCATACCATGGCAAAGGCGAGCGTTGCCACCGCGTTGCCCAACGGATAGAGCACCGCGAGCTGGGAGCTTCGCGCGGCGAGCAGATAGAGCACGGGAGAGAATGTTGCGAGCAGGAAGGCGAGACTCCACCATCGCGGCGATTCGGCCTCGTCGCGACGCAGCGCATCGAGCATGAACAGGATGCCTGTCGCGATACTCAACAGGAAGGTCACAAACTGTAGTGTCGGCAGGTCTAACGCCGGCAGCGACAAACCAAGAGCCATGGCTCCGTCCCCCGTACGCATCGCAACCGACGGACCCTCACCTCGGTCCCGGACACAACGCGCAGTTTGAAGTACGGGGGATATCAGGAGATGGCAGGAGATAGCACCCTGACCGAACGATCGGCGGTTCGCAGCCATTCGTCATGCTGGAGATGAACAAACGCAACAGCCGCTTGCGCGCCTTATATGACGCACCGTCTGGCCGCCCCGGTCCGGCCATCGGTTTTGTATCTCCATACCCATGGGGCGGGATTCTAGCACGTCGAATTGGGACGGCAACTGCCGCGAAGGCCCGTCGGCAAAGGCGGTGTCAACCTTCCTTACACTGCCTTTCCGGGTGCCCTTGGGCCTGGGCCCGTCATTCGGTAGCGTGCCTTGACGCGTGCTGCACGTCTCACATTTCCTGACGTCGGCGCGCGGACAGCGCGCCGGCGGTCTGAATGACGAGATCGGCAAAGCGACGCTCGTCGCGCTCGGCGTTCCAGCGCACCCGGGGCACGGCGATATTGATCGCGCCGATGGCCCGGCCGTCCTGATTCACGACGGCCGCCGCCGTAGAGATGTCGCCCATGAAGAACTCGTCTTCAGTGTGCGAGTAGCCCTGCTTGCGGATGCGGGCGAGCCGCTCCTTGATCTTGCGCGGCTGTGCCACGGTCGCCGGCGTGAACTGGACGAGATGGGTGCGCGCGAGGATGTCGTCGATCTCAGTGTCGTCGAGCGTGGCTAACATCGCCAGCCCCGGTGCGGTGCAGTACGCAGGCAGACGCGAGCCGACGATCACGTTGGCATTGAAGACACTACGGCTCACGATACGCAACACGAAAACGATGTCGGTATCGAGACGCACCGTGAGGTTCGTCGCCTCTTCCGTTTCGGCCGCCAGTTGCTGGAGATAAGGGGCGGCCCGACTCACCAGTTCGTTCGAGACGAGATAGTGATAGGTGAAGTCGAGCAACTTCGGCGAAAGTTCGTACTTCTTGCTCTGCGGGTCCTTGAGCAGATACCCCAGAGCCGAAAGGGTGAACGTGAAGCGCTGCGCGGCGCTGATGTCGAGACCCGTGGCCACCGCGATTTCGGAGAGCGACAGATGTCGCTTCGAACCATCGAACGCCGTCAGCACTTTCATCGCCTTTTCGACGGAATTGACGTAAAGCGTGGAGTCGGTCAATGCCGCCGCACCCGGCGACGCGTCCGTGGTAACGGCTTTGTCTTTGGCTCGGCTGCGAGGTGTCTTGGTGGTGGCCACAGTCAGATCGGTATTTGAAGAATTTCGCAGGATTATCTCATAAAAATAACTCTCTATCTTTATGCAATAACCCATTCGACTTCAATGCGACTTCAATGCGACTTCAATTGGACTTCACGCCGACGCGGAAAATCACTTCATGCCGCCGCTATCCCATGTGCCATCGGTCTCGCGCGACAGCAGGTGCTTGCGGATTCTCTCCGACGGCGTCGTCTCGAAGTGTGACGTCTCGCGATAGTAACGTGGCCGCTGGTAGCTGGCGAGCCGCTCCGACGCCCATTGCGACAACGTCGGCCAGTCCACTGCCGCCTCGCGAAACTGCACATAGAGCATGACGTCCTGCTCGCCAATCTCGCTCGCCACACCGATCGCTGCACACGCCGCCACCGCCGGATGTCGCGCGAACACGCGCTCGATCTCCCATGCCGACACGTTCTCGCCGCGCACCCGCATGCTGTCGGTGCGTCGCCCGATGAAGACCAGGCTGCCATCCGCGTTACGTCGCGCGCTGTCGCCGGTGTAGAGCTTGCCGTCGCGCAAGGCCTTGGCCGTGGCCTCCGGATTGTCGAGATACCCGGGCAGGAACACACCGTCAACGTCGCTCGACAGCACGATCTCGCCCGGCTCGCCGTCTGCGACGGGTTGACCGTCGTCGTCGAGCAGCGCCACCGTGAGCCAAGGCAGCGCGTGACCGATGGAACCGGGGCGGTCGGCATCGTTGAGCGTCGCGAAGCTCGAACACTCCGTCATGCCGTAGCACTCGCGCAAGGCGCACCCCAGCCGGTCGCGTGTCGCCTCCCACGCACTGGCCGACACCCCCGCCCCCCACGCCACGCGCAGCGAATTCGTCGCCGGTTGCGCGTCCCGGGGCAATTGCATGAGGATGTCCAGAATGCCACCGAGGTAATGCAGATGCGTTGCCTGCGCCTGCCCGCACTGCTGCCAGAAGCGGCTCGCGGAGAATCGCTCGACCACGTGCATTTCGACGTCGACCAGGAACGGCAGCAACAGCATCTGCGCGCCACCGATATGGCACAGCGGCTCCCAGAGGAACAGACGGTCGCCGTCACCGGCATCGGCCACGCGCAACGCGGCTTCGCTGGCGATACGCATCATGCGATGCGTGAACAGCACCCCCTTCGGCGCGCCGGTCGTGCCCGACGTATAGATGATGCAGAGCACCGAGGCGGGCGTGACGTTCGCGGCGACGGGCGCCGTACCGGCAAACGCGGCGGCCTGCGCCATGACGTCGGCCAGCCAGTGGCGCACGACCTGCGGGCCGTGATGTCCCGCTTGCTCGGCAGCAAGGGCAACGCCGGCATCCAGCACCGCCGCGAACGACGGCTCCGAGATAAGCAACCGGGGCTTCGCGTGACCGAGCAGATACTCGATACCGTCACCCTTCAGGCGCGTATTCACAGGCACCCACACGAGACCGGACAGCATGAGCGCATAAATCAGCGCGATCTGCGCAGCGCTATTGCCCAGCATGACGGCCACACGATCACCGGGCACCAGCCCCTGCGCTGCGAACCAGGCCTGCATGGCACCGACGCGCGCGGCCATCTGCGCGCGGTCGATGGCCTCGCCTTCGAAGACGACGACCGGCTTCGTCGATGCCCCGTGAAGCCCCGCCATGAGCAGCGGTACGACGTCGAGCTGGTCGCCCGCAGCCCGCTGCGGAAAGTACTGCGTGTAAGCATGTGATGCAGGATGTGAAGCAGAAGACATTTGCGCATTTACCGGCGCGACTCGGGCAACGTTGGACATAGACATACGAGAATCCGCAGATATCAATAGCTCTTGCGTTTGAAGATGGAAGACAGCCAGACGACGAACACCATCAGGAACACGAGCGACGTGGCCACTGCGGCCAGCGTCGGCGTGACGGCCAGTTGGATGTCGTCCCACATCTGCTTCGGCAACGTGGTGTTGATCCCGCCGGAGACGAAGATGGCGATGGTCAGGTCGTCGAACGAGACGATGAACGCGAACAGGAAGGCAGAACCGAGACTTGCCGCGAGCAACGGCAGCAGCACCGTACGCACGCGGGTGAAGGCCGACGCACCGAGCATCTTGGCGGCGTCGTCGAGCCGCCAGTCGAAGCGCTTGAAGCTCGCCGACAAGGTGACCACCACGTAAGGAATCGCCAGCACGGTGTGACCGATGACGAGGCCCGCATTGGTACCCGCCAGCCCCCAGCGTGCAAAGAGATAAAGCAGACCGACGGCAACGACGATACGCGGCACGATCAGCGGTGCGATGAACATCGCGAACAACGGCTTGCGCCAGCGCGACGGCAACCGCACGAGCGCCAGACTGGCACCGAAGCCGAGGACCAGCGCCAGCGCCGCCGTCGCGAAACCCACGCCGAGCGAACGCAGCAACGCCGCCTGCCACACGCTCGATTCGAGGAACGCCACGAACCACTTGAAGGTGAAGAGTTCCGGCGGGAACGACACGAACGATTGCTTGGTGAACGCGAGCGGCACGACGAACGCGATCGGCAGTATCAGCGCCAGCACGACCGCCCAGGTGTACGCCTTGAGGCCCAGACCACCCTGCGCATGCTCACGGCCGCGCGAGAACGACAACTTGCCTGCGATACGTCCCACAGCGATCAGCGCCGGCAACATTCGGCCGCCCGACCCGGCACGCCGCTCCGGTGCTTCGCCCGCGAGCGACGACAGGCCGACGACCCGGTCATAGACGAAGAACACGACGATCGAGCACAGCAGCAACACCGTCGAGAGCGCCCCGGCAAAGCGTAGATCGAACAGCTCCAGCACCGACGAGATGACCAGTTGCGCCACCATCGACTCACGCGGCGAACCGAGCAGCGCGGGCACGATGAAGAAGCCCAGACTCGTGATGAAGACGAGCAGTCCGGCCGCCGCCGCGCCCGGACCGGATAACGGCAGAAACACCGTGAAGAAGCCGGTCGAGCGGTCGGCACCGAGTGTCTGCGCCGCCTGCACGAGTTGCATATTGATGCCGCGCATGATCGGCAGCATCGTCATGACAGCCAGCGGCAGCATCGCGTGCACCATGCCGATCAGCACCCCGGTGAGCGAAGGTGCGAGCGTGCCCGCCGTGTCGATCAGACCGAGATGCGCCGCCAGCGTCGTGAGCAGACCCGTGCGCGACAGCAGCAGCATCCACGCATAAGTCTTGACGAGATAGCTGGTCCAGAACGGCAGCACGATCCACAGCAACCAGCGCTCACGCGAGCGGGCCGACAACCGGGCGAGCAGATACGCTACCGGATAGCCGAGCAACACCGACAACGCGGCCGTCAGAAACGCGATCCAGAACGTCGAACCAAGCACCTTGATGTAGACGGCCGAGTGCGTCATGCGCGCAAATTGCGCGACGGACAGCACGCCGTCGGCATCGTAAAGGCCGCCTTGCAGAATCTCGACGACCGGCACGATGAAGAACACTGCGAGGAACAGTAGCGCGGGCAAAGCCGGCAACCAGCGGGCCAGATGTTTCGGCCAGGCAATACGAGGCCCCGCCTGAGGCAGGCGTTGAACAAGCCACATGGCAAATACTCCTGAAGCGAATGACTCGGGCGCTCGCTCGAACGCCCCGAAGGTGGCTCAGCGCGTAAGCAGCGTGGCGCGACTGTGGTCCCACGCCAGCCCGACACGGTCGCCCACACGCGGCGTCAGCTCGCGCGGACAACGCACGGTGAAGTCCGCCACGCCATCCCCTCCCTCACTGGCGCCCTGCCCCAGCGAAACGATGGCGCGCGTGTCCGATCCGAGAAACACGACTTCGCGAATCGTGCCGGCGAGCGCGCCGTCTTCGGGCGACGTCAGACGGGCCGCCTCCGGGCGTACCAGCAGACTGGCCGCCCCTGCTGCCGGAAGATCGGGGCTCGGGCCGATCGGCACGAGACGCGTGCCTGTCGCACCGTCAGTCGCCCCTTCCGTTGCCCCAACCCGCAGCGCCACACGGCCATCGGGCAAGCGCTCGACCACACCGTCGAGCAAGTTGGAGTGCCCAAGGAAATCAGCAGCGAAACGCGTCGCTGGACGGTCGTACAACTGCGCGGGCGTACCGATCTGCTCGATGCGTGCCTGATTCATCAGACAGATGCGGTCGGACAGCGTCAACGCCTCGTCCTGATCGTGGGTCACGTAGATGAACGTGGCCCCCAACTCCTGATGCAGCCGACGAATCTCCAGTTGCATGTGCTCGCGCAGCTTCTTGTCGAGCGCCCCGAGCGGTTCGTCGAGCAGGATGATCGACGGACGAAACGCGAAGCAGCGCGCGAGTGCAATCCGTTGCTGCTGACCGCCCGACAACTCCGAGGGCAGCCGCTGTGCAAAGGCCTGCATCTTGACCATCGCGAGCGCCGCATCGACGGCCGGAGCGAGTTCGGCGCGCGGCAGCTTGCGCATGCGCAGGCCGTACGCCACGTTCTCCCAGACCGTCATATGCGGGAACAACGCGTAGCTCTGGAACACCATCCCGATGCCGCGCTTGCCCGGCGCGTCATGCGTGGCGTCGCGCCCGTCGATGAGCAATTGACCGGCGCTGGGCTCGACCAGCCCCGAGATCATTTGCAGCAGCGTGGTCTTGCCCGAGCCCGACGGGCCGAGCAGCGTGAGAAATTCCCCTGCCGCGACCCGCAGGTCCGTCGGCAGGAGCGCGGGGGTCTCGCGATACGTCTTGGCAAGACCGATGGTTTCCAGTTTGGTACTCATGTTCGTGCTCATCCTGCTCCGCTGTTCCGGTGTTCGCGACGCTTACGACAACAACCACGCGTTGAAACGCTCGGTGGCTCGGGTGCGGTTCTCTGCCCACCACTGCGGGCTCGGCAGACGCATGCCTTTCAGGTTGGCCGGCGCCGTCGGCAGCAGCGGCGCACGCTCCTTGGGAATGCCGTCGAACGCCTTGAGGTTGGTCGGGCCGTACGCCAGATCCTGCGTGATGAGCGCCTGACGTGCCGGGTCCGCACAGAAACGCACGAACTGACGGGCGAACTCGGCGCGCGGCGTGCCCTTCGGAATGCCCCAGCCTTCGATGGAATACAGCCCCTGATTCCAGACGATCTTTACCGGCGCCTTGTTGTCGATGGCGGCCTGCGCGCGGCCGTTCCACGTCGACATCATGTCGACGTCGCCGTTCTGGATCGCCTGCATGGCCTGCGCCCCCGACGTCCACCAGAGGTTGATGTGCGGCTTGATCTTGTCGAGCGACTTGAACGCGCGGTCCAGATCGAGCGGATACAGCTTGTCGATGGGCACGCCATCGGCCATGAGCGCCTGTTCCAGCGTGTCGAGCGGGCTGCGGCGCAGCGAACGACGGCCCGGGAAACGCTTCACGTCCCAGAAGTCGGCCCACGTCTGCGGGGCGTCTTTCGGGAACTTGTCAGTGCGGTAAGCGAGCACGGTCGAATAGACGTCGACACCAAGCCAGTCGGCGGTCACGGCCTCGGGCATGATGCCCGGGAAGTCGCTGACCTTCATGCCGATCGGTTCGAGGAAGCCCTTCGATTCGAGATAGGGAATATCGGCCGAAAGCGTGAGCGTCGTCACATCCCACACGAAGTTCTTCGTCTGCACCATTGCCGCGAATTGGGCAACCGGTTGCGAATCCCGCGCCACGCTGACCACCTTGATGCCTGTCGCTTTCTCGAACGGATCGTAGAACGCACGGCGATACGCTACGGCGTACGGACCGCCGGGGTCGGAAACGATCAACTGCTTGGCTTGCGCGAAGGCGCCGCGCGAGGTGGCCAGCGGCAATGCGCCAGCCAGCGCGGTGGCGCCGACCACTTGAAGCAGACGGCGACGGGACGGGTTTTGCGGGTCGTGCGAGTCAGACATAAGAAACTCCGCTTTGCAGTGGACAGGCGCGCCGCGCATGCCCTGTGTGGTTCGCCACGGTACGCGCTCACTGGCGGCGCACCGTGACAGCACTTCATTCGATGACGATCTCTTCTGGAATGGACGTCGACGTCAGGCCTTCGCTGCCTCGGCCTTCGCGGCGCGCTTGGCGAAGAAGGCGGCCATCATGCGCGCCGGTTCACCCGATTCGTACGACTCGCGCTGGATGCGCATGCCGGCTTCGATCGCGTCCTGGAACGTGCCTTCGGTCATTTCACGGAAGCGTTGTTTGTCCAGACGCATGGCCACCGGCGGCTTCTCGGCGAGTTCAGTCGCGATCTCGAGTGCCTTTTCGAACACTTTGTCTTCCGGCACGAGGTGATGGATCAGGCCCAGACGATGGCTCTCGTCGGCCTCCATCAGACGGCCCGTCAGCGTGAGTTCGATGGTGCGCGACAGGCCCAGCATGTGGTTCATGATCCACGGACCGGTCGTGCTGGCGATGCCGGCATTGATCTCCGGCTGCCCCATGCGCACGCCCGGATGGCCCACGCGGATATCACCGAGCAGCGAGACCTGGAAGGCCGAGCCGGCGGCGGTGCCGTTGAGCGCCATCACCAGCGGCTTCTTCAGGCTGCGAATCACGTCGTAGTAATGCTCCCAGCCCTTGATCCACTCGATGGCGGTATCGCCGTCGAAGTGCTTCGCTTCGGCCAGATCCTGCCCGGCCGAGAAGGCGCGGCCCGCGCCGGTCATGATCACCGCCGCCACGTTGTCATCGGCATTGAAGCGCTGGAGCGCATCGATGATCAGCTCGCGCATGGCGATAGTCCAGGCGTTGAGCGCCTGCGGGCGATTCAACGTGATGACGGCAACCTTGCCGACCTGCGTAAAGAGAACTTCCTGTTCCGTTTGCTTTGCGGTCTCGCTCATTTGAACTCCATGGACATCGACGCGTGGACATCACGCGTGCATTGAGATGACGACAATGCGGTCAACGCATTTTTCGCTAAACAGTTATCTCAGTGCAATAACTGTTATTTGAAAGAAATATAGTGAGTTCAAAAAAATGGTGCAAGCTGAATCGTTTCAGGGTTTACCTCATGCGGTTGCACCGGCATGGGCGCGCGGATGTCGCGCACTCGCCGCCCCGCGTCGGGGGGTGCGGCGCTCAGGTTCGGGCGCTGGGGTCGCGCAAAGACCCGTCGAATGCCATTCGGGCATCGCGACGGAATTCGTTGATGGGAGGGTCCTGCGGGAAGACGAGAGAGACGACGAGACAGGTCGTCCCGATGATCGTGGGCGGAGGGGCGAGAACTTACGCCGAAGGGATGACGGGCCTTGGCGCCAAGGCCCGTCGACGAAATACGCTCAGCGCGATTCCTTGTGCTTGCGCAAGCGCCGGATGGCCTGCAACTGAGCCACGGCTTCGGCCAGTTCGGCCTGTGCCTTCGCGTAGTCGATGTCGCCCGTCTGCTTTTCGAGCAACACAGCGGCGGCCTCGCGCGCTCGCTCGGCTCGCGCCTGATCGAGACTGTCGGCGCGCATCGCCGTGTCGGCCAGCACCGTCACTCGATCCGGCTGGATTTCGACGAAGCCGCCCGCGATGTACAGAAACGTTTCGGTGCCATCGGACCCTTCGATTCGCACCGTACCCGGGCGCACCCCCGAGAGCAATGGCGTATGCCCGGGGAGCACTCCCAGCTCACCTGCCGAGCCCGGCACCTCGACAAATCGTGCCTCGCCCGAGAAAATCGACCGCTCGGTGCTAACGACGTCCACCTTGAGTAAAGCCATGTATTCACTTCTCCCTGCAATGCGCCGCCAAGGACGGGCGGGCATCGCCTGAACCTGCTGCGGCGCTGTCACTGCGCCGTGTCTATCGTAGGGACTGCATCGAGCGGACACGGCGCAAACCGTGCCTCACTCACTTACAACGTACGCGGTGTCGCCACGCCAAGGTCCGTCGCCATTTTCAGCAGCGACTCCCAGATCGGCGGCGTGAGATCGACGTGATCATGATGCTTCTTGCGATTATCCGCCTCGTACTCGCCCGGATACTGCACCCGATCAAAACCGGGCTGCGGCGGGCACGACGTCAAATAATCGATGAACGCCTCCACTTCATGCGAGCGCCATGTCGCAGCGAAGTCGACCTGCGGATTGAGCACGATGGCGAACATGTTGTTCGTCGCCACCCCGGCGCGCGGATGCTCAGGCTGGATCGTACCGCCGCCCGAGAGCACGCCCGCCAGCAACTCCGTCACGATGCCCAGCGCATAACCTTTATGTCCGCCGAACGGCAACAGAGCCCCGAACGGTTCCGTGAAGAGCGCGTTCGGATCGGCGCTCGGGTTTCCGTAGCCGTCGATCAACGACCCCGGCGGCGCCTGCTTGCCTTCGGCGGCCAGCACCCGCGCCTTGTTGATCGCAATGGCGCTCGTCGCCATATCGACCACGAGCGGCGGACGGTTATTCGGCAGCGGACCGGCAAAGCACAGCGGGTTGGTCGTCAGACGCGGTTCGCTGCCGCCGAACGGCGCGACCATCGGCTGGCGGTTCGTCACGTTCGTGAACGCCATGAACACCAATCCCTGATGCGCAGCCATCTCGCCGTACTGGCCCATGCGCCCCAGATGGTGGCTGTTGCGCAGTGTCAGGATCGCAACGCCTTTGTCGAAAGCGCGTGCAATGGCATGCTCGACGACGAACTTGCCGACGTGCTGGCCAAAACCGCGATTGCCTTCGTACAGCAACAGGTTGCCATGATCGGTGAGAACGCTCGGGCGTCCGGTGGGATTGACCTGCCCATCCTCCAGCACTTTTCGGTAGGTCGGCAGGATCGAGAGGCCGTGGCTCGCATAGCCGACGCGGTCCGACTCGACGAGATGCTGGGCGACGTCAAGCGCGATATCGTCGGGCACGCCTTGCGCGAGCAATAGCTGCTTACCGAAGTCGACGGCGTCTTTCAGGGGGATTCGCATTGTGACTCCTTGTTCAACGCACGCGTGGAATTACAGCCAGCCCAGCCAGCGCCAGTACGTCGCGGCGAAGACCAGCAGCAACGCATAACCGACGATGGTGACCACGATCCCGACACGCGCGAACTGCTTCGCCGTGAACGTATCGGTGCCCAGACAGACCATGTTTTGCGGTGCATTGATCGGCAGGATGAAACCGAAGCTGACCGTGAAGCCCAGCAGCATCGTCATGCCAAGCCGGTTGAAGTCGCCCGGCAAGGTTTGCAGCACGGCGATCAGAATCGGCAGCATGGCCGACGTCAGCGCCGTAGCGCTCGCGAAACCGAGGTGAATGAGAATGAGGAATGCCGCCAGAATCGCGAAGATCCACAACGTCGGCAGCGAATCGAGGCCGGTGGCCGCCACCACATGATTGCCCAGCCACTGCCCAGCTTGCGTCGTGAGCAACGCGGTCCCCAGGCTGATACCGACACCGAACACGATCACCGTGCCCCAGGGAATGCGCGACTGCACGTCCTTCCACGTCATCACGCCGAAGCGCGGCAGCATCAGCACGACGAGGCCCACGTAAGTGACCGACGTCGTATCGAAGCGATGCAGCTTGCCTTCCGTCGCCCAGAACAGCAACAACCCGATCGACACGGCAAGCAGACGCTTTTGCGAGCTCGTCATCGGTCCCATCTCACGCAGTTGCGCTTCGACCGCTTCCTTGCCGCCGGCGATGGCATCGGCCTCCGGCGGCATCATCTTGAGCACCAGCACCACGAGGATCACCGACATGATGATGGCCCACGGCACACCGGCCACAAGCCACTCTGCCCACGTGATGCGATCGCCGAGCATCTTGTCCATGAAGCCGACGGTCAGCAGGTTCTGCGCCGCAGCCGTCTGAATCCCGACGTTCCAGATACTGGTGGCCTGCGCCACGATGATCATCACACCGGCCGCGATGTTCGAACGCTTGTCGACACCGAACGCAGCAATCACCCCCATCATGATCGGCACCACACACGCGCTGCGGGCCGTGGCACTGGGAACGACGAGCGAGAGCAGGATGGTGACGGCGACCGCGCCGATCATGACGCGACGCGTACTCGTGCCGATCTTCGAGAGCGTGACGAGGGCGATGCGCCGGTCGAGTCCGGTGAGCGTCATGGCCGCTGCGATGAACAACGCGCCGGCAACCAGTGCAAGCGCCGAATTGGAGAAACCCGCGAGCGCCATGCTGATCGCGCGCGAGGTGCCGTATTCGACACTGGGGTCCTGCACCGTAGGCGCCGTGCCCACGAGGAAAGCCATCAGCGAGGTGATGATGATGGCGCTCGCTTCGTACGACACGGCTTCGGTAATCCACACGACCACGGCGAAGGCGAGAATCGCCAGCATGCGATGCCCCGCGACCGGCAGGTCGTCGGGCATGGGAATCAGGAGCACGGCAATCATCACGATCACGCCGGCAATCAGTCCGATGGGAATCGCTTTCTTCTGGGGAGGGCTTTGCACAGATACGTCAGGCGTGCTCATAAGGGGGCTCCAGAACGGAATGGCATGCCGGCAGTCGGCATGTCTTGAGAAATGCCACGCTTGAACTGCGGGTTAATCCTAACCGCATTGAACTTCGCGAGGCAAGCACGAGGGAATGGCAGACGCCGTGGGCCTTGCGGCCCGATAGGCGCGCAGATGCGACGATGACGAGCGCAGCGACGAACCCGGGTGAAGGTGTCGTGCGATCGGCGTTCGCGCGAGATGTCGCAAGCCGGTCAACGTTGCGATGAGTGTGGCGTTGAGTGTGGCGTTGAGCGTGACGTTGAGCGCGGCAATGAACGCCGCATGCGCGGAGGGAAGCGTTTAGAAGTGCAGTCCGAAGTATTCCGGTGATCCGGCGAAGAGTTGGGTACTCAGAACGGGGTTGGTCAACGCACGCTGCCACACGGTCTGATACAGCCCCGTGAGGCCAGCGCGCGGCCCGGTCACCAGACCGTCCGCGCCGAACGTCAGCCCGGCGTTGCCCAGTGTTCCGCTCAACGTCCGACCGCTCACGATGACCGGATCGGCGGCCCATGCGCCCGCTTCCGCGAACACATCGCGCCACGGCGCCGGCGCCACCCCGATCAGCGCGGGGGGTGGAGCGCCAGGCGGGGCATAGGCCGAGACACGGGCCGCACGCTTCGCGCGCGCGGCCCGCGACGGCCGGGCGCCGTGCCCGGCGCTGGCGGTTGTGGACTTCGTCGCAACCGGTGCACCGGAATGTTTCGCAGCGCCCGGCGGATTGGCGGCATGTGCCGATGCCGTCATCCAGAAGCAACACAACAACGCCAGCGCCGACATGGCGCCCATGAGGCGGATAAGCGACTTCGTCATGACATCCTCGTGTGCCGGCGGTGAGTCCCGCCTGTCCTGTATAGAACACAGCAAATTTCGGACCACGAGAGACAACGTGTTGATTCTTATGCACTTCTAATTCCGCCATTCGCGTGAAGTCCGAAAAATTTCCGAGAAACGTTTCATTTCAGAAACATCCGGCAGCCGCGATTGATTATCGACGTCACCCGAGCCAGGCCTTGTGGGCCCTCGCCCGAGCGCGCCGGTGAAACGTTGATCGACTTTCGACGCCTTCGATTGTCGGCCGGTGTTTCGCCTGACGCATTGATGTGAGTCAACAAAAGTGCACGACCGTGCGAAAACCCGGATTGACGGGCGTTTTGCCTTATGACGGGCGCAGGATGCCGGTGGCGTCCGACGTCGGCATCGGACGTCTCTGAAAATCCCCGGGCCGTCCGATGTAGGGAGCTTGTCTCTGGCACAATCGCTCCACGCGATAAGCACAGGGCTCGGCACGCAGGCCGAATCGGTGTCTGCCCGTGCGATATGCCTAATGACATAAAGGAGTCAGCAATGTCCCAGTTCGATGTGGATCTGTTCGTCATCGGCGCCGGTTCGGGCGGCGTGCGCGCCGCGCGCGTGGCCGCGCAGTACGGTGCCCGGGTGAAAGTGGCCGAGGAATTTCGCGTTGGCGGCACGTGCGTGATTCGCGGTTGCGTGCCGAAGAAGCTGCTCGTCTACGCAAGCCGCTTCGCCGACGAATTCGAAGATGCCGCCGGATTCGGCTGGCAGGTCCCCTCGCCCAAGTTCGACTGGAAGACGCTGATTGCTCGCAAAGACGCGGAGATCGCGCGGCTCGAAGGCATCTACCGGACCAATCTGGAGCGCGCGGGCGCCGAACTCGTCGCCGCACGTGCCGTGATCGAAGGCCCGCACACAGTCGTGCTGCCCGCGACGGGCGAGCGCATTACCGCGCGACATATTCTGATCGCCACCGGCGGACGCCCGGCCGATCAGCCGCACTTCGTCGGCCGCGAGCACGCCATCTCCTCCAACGAGGTCTTTCATCTCGAATCGCTGCCCGAGCGCATCACGATCATCGGCGGCGGTTACATCGCGCTGGAATTCGCCGGCGTGTTCGCCGGGTTGGGGTCCAAGGTCACCGTCGTGCATCGTGGGCCGCACCTGCTGCGCGGCTTCGACGAGGAAGTCCGTACGTCGCTCGAAGCGGCATACCGTGAACGTGGCATCGAGATCCTGCTCGAGCGCACCATCGAGCGTACCGAGAAGATTCAGGATCGATTGCGCATCACCCTCTCCGACGGCAGCGCGCATGACGCCAACGTGTTACTGAGCGCAGCAGGACGTGTGCCTTACACCCAAGGCCTCGGACTGGCCGCCAGTGGCGTGGCGCTCAATGACAAGGGTGCGGTCATCGTCGATGAGTTCTCGCGCACGAACGTGCCGTCGATTTTTGCGGTGGGAGATGTCACCGATCGCGTCAATCTCACGCCGATGGCGATCCGTGAGGGTCAGGCGTTTGCCGACACGGTGTTTGGCGAGCGACCCACGCGCGTCGATCACAAGCTGATCCCGACGGCGGTGTTCAGCACCCCGGAAATCGGCGTCGTGGGACTGACGGAAAGCGAAGCCCGTGCGCAGTACTCACAGCTCAAAGTCTTCAAGGCATCGTTCCGTCCGCTCAAGGCGACGCTGTCGGGCCGTCAGGAGAAGATCCTGATGAAGTTGCTGGTGGATGGCGCAACCGACAAGATCGTCGGTGCGCACATGGTGGGAGATCACGCGGGCGAGCAAGTGCAGTTGCTCGGTGTGGCGCTCTCGATGGGCGCCACGAAGGCAGACTTCGACCGCACGCTGGCCGTGCACCCGACCGCTGCCGAGGAGTGGGTGACGATGCGCACGCCGTTCGCCTGAAGCCTGGGCCCCTGGGCTGGCGTGCTAGGCACGCGTCCCGCACGAGGCTTGCGATGACCTCTGGCGCATCTCTGCATAGCGCCGCAATACGCCAGTGATGCGCCGAATGCGCCAGAGGCTTCAGAGGCATCAGAGACGTCAGAGACGTCAGAGACGTCAGAGGCTCTGATACCAGACACCGAAGATGGCGATCGGGGTGAGTACGAGCAGCAGCAACCGCCACAGGGGAATGAACCACTGAGCCTGGGAGCCTTCGAGCACGGTACGCGCCTTCGGCCAGATGCGCGCCCCTACGAAGAACGCCACGCACAAGCCGCCGGCAGGCATCAGCAAGTTAACGGTGACGTAGTCCATCAGATCGAAAATCGTCCGATCGAAAATTCGCACATCCGACCAGATGCCGAAGGACAGTGCGGCAGGCGCGCCGAAGAGGAACGTCGCGATGAACACGGCTACGACCGCCGGACCGCGACGCCATTGATACTCATCGATGAGGAAGGCTGTCACGGGCTCGAACAACGAGACGGCTGAGGTGAGCGCCGCGAAGAGCAGCAGCATGAAGAAGGCGATGGCGACGGCATGGCCGAACGGCATCTGCGCGAAGATCGCGGGCATGGTGATGAACGTCAGGCCAGGACCGGCGTCGGGCGCGACACCGAAGGCAAAAACGGCCGGCAGGATCATCAGGCCGGCGAGGAAACAGGCCAGCGTGGCGAGTGTCGCGACCCAGACGGCCGAACCGGCGAGCCGCGCGTCCCGGGGCAGATAGGAGCCATAGACCACGATCATGCCCGCCCCCAGCGACAGCGAGAAGAATGCCAGCCCCAACGCCTGAAGCAACGTGGCGCCGGAAATCGCGGAGAAGTCAGGCGTCAGAAACCAGGCGACACCGGCCATTGCTCCCGGCAGCGTGAGCGCCCGGGCGATGACCAGCAGCATCAGGAAGAACAGTGCGGGCATGAGCCACTTGCCTGCACGCTCGATGCCCTTCTGCACCCCAGCCGCCACGATGAGCGCCGTGAGGCCGAGAAATGCACTCATGCTGGCGAGCGACGCCACCGGGTTGGCCGTAAACGTCGAAAACTCGCTGACCAGACGTGCGGCGTCGTTCGCCAATACGGAACCGCTGAGTGCGCGCAGCAAATAGGCGACCGTCCAGCCGCCGACGACAACATAGAACGACAGGATGGCGAACGCGTTGAACGTGGCGATGCGACCGACCCATGCCCAACCGCGTCCGCTTAACGTACGCAACGCCGTCGTGATCGACTGTCCCGTAAGTCGGCCGATGGTCATCTCCGCGAGCAGCAACGCGACACCGAGCGTCAGCACACAGCCGAGATAGACGGTGAGAAACGCGCCACCGCCATGCTGACCGACGACATACGGAAATTTCCACACGGCGCCGAGGCCGACGGCGGAGCCGGCGGCGGCCAGCACGAACCCCAGTCGCGACCCCCAGGTGGCGCGACTCGCTTCGCCGCACGCGTCGGAAGCAACAAGGGACGCAGTTGGCGCTGCGGGCGTAATGGGCAAATGGGACACGTGTCTCCTCCGGAAACGGACCTGCACGCCCAGCGGTATGTCGGCATGACATCCGCATAGGCGCGACACGTCGCTTGTTCATGGAATGGCGTCAGGCAGATTACTGGCGCGGCACGACATCGACGGAAGGTCGATGTGGCCCACTGGCACCAGCGCACGACACCACAAGGGCGGCCGGAGAGTCTACGCGGGAAAAGAGACTTGTCGCTTTAGGAAAGCACCCAAAACGGTGATAGATGGCGAAAATTGAAAGCAGATGGCCGCAGCCTGCGGTGCTTAAAGATGCGAGATGGTGGGTGATAGTACAAATGGCGCCAATGGCGCGTGACGCCCAATGCAGCGTGCGTGCCGGGCACATGGATGCCCGGTTGCCACGGGGAAATCGAATGGATGCTGGCGCGACGGTGCCGCGCCGTTCAGTTCAGTGACCGAGTTCGACTTCGCCAGCCGATGCGGAGCGCGACCCCGGTGTCGGCGGATTGCTGGCGCCGCGGTACGCGAAGACAACCGAGAACTTCGTGGTCTCGCCTTCGTTGCGCCCTGCCGCATGGAACAGGCCGCTGTGGAACAGCACGACATCGCCCTGAGCGAGTTCGACCTGCTTGCCACGCACGACGAGCGGCTGATTGTCCGGTTCGTCGGGGCGCAGGAAGTCGAGCGAATCGAGTTGATGCGGCTTGAGCTGCTCGCGGTGCGAGCCCGGAATGAAGCGAAGCGCGCCGTTGTCGCGCGTCTCCGGGCCTAATGCCAGCCACACGGAGATGAGTGAGTTCTCCGGGAACGACCAATAGCGAATGTCACGGTGCCAACCGGTCGCCGTGCCGAAATGCGGGTGCTTGGTCATCACGCAGTTGTGATGGGCCAGCGTGAGCACGACGTCTTCACCGAAGATCTGCGCCAGCGATTCGACGAGATCCGGGCGCGTTGCCCAATGGCGCAATGCGTCGCCGCGATCGTAGGCCTTGAGCAGGCGGCGTACCGTCTGACCGCCTTCGGCGTCTCGCGACTGCGGCGCCCCTTCGTAACCGACGTCGGCCTCGAACTCGAGTGGCAGTGTGCCCGCCGCCAACTGCGCTCGCGCATCTGCCAGAATCGCCTCACAGTCGGCCTGCGCGACGTAGCGCGGGAGGATCAGATAACCGTCGTTACGGAAGGTTTCGAGTTGCGATGCGGTAAGCGCCATGATCGTCGGCGAAGCGGGCAAAAGACTGGCTGTTAATGGAAAGTGGAAAGCTGGGGAATTCAGGAAGTTGCTGATGTCGCGGGGTCATCGCCGGGACGGATGACAGCGTAATGCCGTCGCGGAAATGCCATTCAGGCGGCGCGTTTGCGTCGTCGGGGCGGTAGTTCGGAGGCGGGTTTTCGTTCCAGCTTGGGCTCGGGCTGCGGCACGTCCGTACCGGGTAACGAGGCCTGCGGATTGCCGGCGGGACGCGGCGTGTCGACCACGCTGCGCAGTCGATCGAGTTCACGCGTGAGCTTCGCCAACTGGTACTCAAGCTGACAGTTCCGGCGGTAAAGCGTGCGCATTTTCTGGCTGAGCGCCTGCGTCTGTGTCCAGTACTCCGGATACATGACGAAACGCCCATCAGGGCGCTCGACGACGCCAAGCCCGCTCTGCCCCATCACATCGATGGTTTCCAGCGCGTAGCGTCGAACTTTTTTTACCGTACCTGCCGCCATTTATTTCCTACAGTCCCAGCCTGAGAGAGTCAGGCGCGGCATTTTGCCATGAAATCGGGCAACCCGGGCGGCAAACCCGCACGAGACCCGAGATTTATTTTCGCCAGCGGCCCTGCCGGGCGGGGCTGCGAGCGGAATCTGGATGCATTGGCACGCCATCTACCGGCATCGGACTACAAACGTTACCGCTTTGGCGTCTTCCCAGTATCGATCGACACCGGATCGCTCGCCGGGAACGTTTCCTCCAGCCCCTCGTCAAGACGCTTCGCTACGGAAGACTTCGACGCCGGCACTCGCCGCGGCTTGTCGATTTCGATGGATACGGGGTCACTCGCCGGGAACGTCTCCTCAAGGGCTTCGTCGAGGTCGCGCTCCACTTCGTCCTCTTTGTGAGGTTGCTGTGGGCCTGGCTTGCGCGTGGGGGTATCGCTCATCAAGTCCTCCGCTAGTGGTGTGGCCGCCGCTCGACGACCGTCACCCCTACTATACCGCGAGCTGCGTAGCCTCGCGTCAGATGCGAATCAAACACAAATCAAACACCAAGCGCCCAACGCATGCGGATCGTCAGGCGGCAGGCGTGAGTTTCTCGCGATGCCGCGCAAGTGCCTCGCGCACCAGCGCGTGCATTTCGTCGGCGGCGGGCGTATCGACAAGCGCCAGAATCTGAGTACGCATGCGCGGATCCCAGAACTTGTGGAGATGGGTGGCGACTTCGCCCATCGCTTCCTCGCGATCGGGCAGCGATTCGAAGAAGTCTGCGATGCGATTCGCCATTCGCACGAGATTGTTACCGTCCATCGAAAATCTCCTGCCGCTTCATTAAGTTAGCGTGGATGAATGGTTCAGGCCGGCGCGTCGAGCGCCGCCCCGCCGGTGTAGATGACGCACTGCTCCCCACGAACGAAGCCCACGAGGGCGACGCCTGCCGCCTCGGCCGTGCGCACCGCCAGCGCCGTGGCCGCAGAGACCGCCGCCACCATCGGGATACCCACCTGTGCGGCCTTTTGCACGATTTCGACGCTCGCGCGACTCGTCATGAGCACGAAGCCTCGGTCGAATGCCTGCCCGTCACGCGCCAGTGCGCCGATGAGCTTGTCCAGTGCGTTATGACGCCCGACGTCCTCGCGAAGACACAGGATCTCGCCTTGCGGCGAACACCACGCCGCGCCGTGCACCGCGCCCGTCACACCGTTAAGCGGCTGGTGCGCCGCCAACCCGGCGTGCGCTGCCGCCAGCGCGGTATGTGTCACTCGCAGCGGCTCGCCTGCCGACGGCAACGGGCGCAACACCTGATCGAGGCTTTCCGTGCCGCAAAGGCCACAGCCCGTGCGTCCGGTCAGATTGCGCCGCCGCTCCTTGAGTCCGGCGAACGCCCGGGACGAAATCTCAAGATGCGCCGTAATACCCAGCGACGTCGCCGAGACATCGATGCCGTAGCACTCTCGACGATCATTCAGAATGCCTTCGGACAACGCGAAACCCAGCGCAAAGTCCTCGATATCGGCAGGTGTCGCGAGCATCACCACATGGGAGATGCCGTTGAATTCCAGCGCAACGGGCACCTCCTCCGCCAATTCGTCGCTCGCCTGCTGCCAGGCGCCATGACGGAATCGCCGCACCGCGAACGACGCGTGCGGCGAAAGGCTCTCCGGGTCGATGGCGGTCGGCGCCACGTCGCACACAGGCCCGACGATGGCGTCGGCGCCGTCGATACCCTCGACAGCGCCGGTCCCGCCGGCGTCACTCACGTCCGCCAGTTCTCGCAAATCACCTGAATCACTTGAATTACTTGAATCACGCAAAGCGTTGGGATTGGACATCGTCTAACGCTGACTCCACTTCATTCCAGAATTCGCCCCTTACTTCGCCGGGACAGGTTCGGCAGGATTGCGGGCCGCATCGAGCAGTTCGAGCTGCGTGCGGTTGAACGTCGAATACTTCGCTTGCCACGCGGAGGGCTGCACGACCGGCAACACCTGCACCGCCGTCACCTTGTACTCCGGACAGTTGGTCGCCCAATCCGAGTTGTCCGTCGTAATGACGTTCGCCCCCGATTCCGGGAAATGGAACGTCGTGTAGACGACCCCCGGCTGCATGCGCTCGCTAAGCACGGCGCGCAACACCGTCTCGCCCGCCCGGCTGCGAATGCCGACCCAGTCGTCATCCTTGATGCCTCGCTCCTGCGCATCGTGCGGATGGATTTCGAGCCGGTCCTCGTCGTGCCAATGGACGTTGTGCGTTCGACGTGTCTGCGCCCCGACATTGTATTGCGAGAGGATACGCCCCGTGGTGAGCAGCAACGGATAACGCGGCGTGACCTTCTCGTCCGTCGGCACGTACTTCGTCATCATGAAGCGCCCCTTGCCGCGCACGAACGCATCGATGTGCATGATCGGTGTGCCGTCCGGGGCATCGTCGTTGCACGGCCATTGCAGGCTGCCCGCCTCGTCCAGCCGCTGATAACTCACACCACGGAACGTCGGCGTCAGGCGCGCGATTTCATCCATGATCTCCGACGGATGCGCGTAAGGCATGTCATAGCCAAGCCGCTTGGCCAGCGCGATCGTGACTTCCCAGTCGGCCATACCGGGCAGCGGCGCCATCACCCGGCGCACGCGCGAGATGCGTCGCTCGGCGTTCGTGAACGTACCGTCCTTCTCGAGGAACGTGGTGCCCGGCAGCAGCACATGGGCATATTTCGCAGTCTCGTTCAGGAAGATGTCCTGCACGACGATACACTCCATCGCCTCCATTGCCGCCGCCACATGCTGGGTGTTCGGATCGGACTGAACGATGTCCTCGCCCTGACAATAAAGCCCCTTGAAGCTGCCGTGAATCGCCGCGTCGAACATGTTCGGGATGCGCAATCCCGGCTCGGACTGCAACGTCACGCCCCAGGCGGCTTCGAACTCCTCGCGCACCAGCGTATCGGCCACATGACGATAGCCCGGCAACTCATGCGGGAACGACCCCATGTCGCAAGAGCCCTGCACGTTGTTCTGGCCACGCAGCGGGTTCACGCCAACGCCTTCGCGCCCCACGTTACCCGTCGCCATCGCCAGATTGGCGATACCCATCACCGTCGTCGAGCCCTGCGCATGTTCCGTCACGCCGAGCCCGTAGTAGATCGCCGCATTGCCGCCCGTCGCATAGAGCCGCGCCGCGCCACGAATCTGATCGGCCGGCACGCCCGTCACGACGGACACGGCTTCCGGCGAGTTCTCCGGCAGCGCCACGAAATCGCGCCACTGGGCAAACGCACGGTCTTCGCAACGCTCGGCGATGAACGCGTCGGCCAGCAGCCCTTCGGTCACGATCACGTGCGCCAAAGCATTGACCATGGCCACGTTCGTACCCGGACGCAACGGCAAGTGGAACGCCGCCTTCACGTGCGGTCCGTCGACGATATCGATGCGGCGCGGATCGATCACGATGAGCTTCGCCCCTTCGCGCACGCGGCGCTTGAGCCGCGAGGCGAACACAGGGTGCCCGTCAGTCGGGTTCGCGCCCATCACCAGAATAACGTCGGCGTGCTCGATGGACTTGAACGTCTGTGTGCCGGCCGATTCGCCGAGCGTCTGCTTGAGCCCGTAACCGGTCGGCGAATGGCAGACGCGCGCACAAGTGTCGACGTTGTTGTTGCCGAACGCGGCGCGCACGAGCTTCTGCACGAGGTAGGTTTCTTCGTTAGTGCAGCGCGACGACGTAATGCCGCCGATCGCGTCGACCCCATATTTCGCCTGAAGCCGACGGAATTCCGATGCGGCATAGTCCAGCGCCTCGTCCCATGACACTTCGCGCCACGGGTCCGTGATCTTGCTGCGGATCATCGGCTTGGTGATGCGTTCCTTGTGCGTGGCGTAGCCCCAGGCGAAGCGCCCCTTGACGCAGGCATGCCCTTCGTTTGCCAGACCGTCCTTGTACGGCGTCATGCGCACGACCTCACCGCCCTTCATCTCGGCCTTGAACGCGCAACCGACGCCGCAGTACGCACAGGTCGTCACGACCGCGTGCTCGGGCTGCCCCATCTGGATAACGCTCTTCTCCTGCAACGTCGCGGTCGGACAGGCGGCAACGCACGCACCGCACGACACACACTCCGAGTCCATGAACGGCTGATCCTGCCCGGCCGAGACGCGCGCCTCGAAGCCGCGCCCGGAGATCGTCAGCGCAAAGGTGCCCTGCGTCTCCTCACACGCCCGCACACAGCGGTTGCAGACGATGCATTTCGACGGGTCATACGTGAAGTAGGGATTCGATTCGTCCTGACTGCTGTGGATGTGGTTGTCGCCATCGAACCCGTAACGCACTTCGCGCAGCCCCGTGACACCCGCCATGTCCTGCAACTCGCAATCGCCGTTGGCCGCACACGTCAGGCAGTCGAGCGGGTGATCGGAGATGTAGAGCTCCATCACATTGCGACGCAGATCCTGCAACTTCGGCGATTGCGTGCGGACTTTCATGCCCGGTTCGACCGGTGTCGTACACGACGCAGGAAAGCCGCGCCGTCCCTCGATCTCGACGAGGCACAGGCGGCAGGAGCCAAACGGCTCCAGCGAATCGGTGGCGCACAGCTTGGGAATATTGACGTCGCTGCCGGCGGCGGCGCGCATGATCGACGTGCCGGCCGGCACTGTCACGGTCTGGCCGTCGATCTCCAGCGTGACGCCGACTTCGCTCGTGCGCAGCGGCGTGCCCATGTCGGGGCCGTGGCCCGGGGAAACTTGTGCATTCGGATGGATCATGTGTTGTCCTCCTCTTGGGGCGGCGAATGGATGTCAGTCCGACATCAGGCCGCTTCGGCGCGTCCCGCGCCATCGGGCAGACCGAAATCCGCCGGGAAATGTTCGAGTGCCGAGCGCACGGGGAACGGCGTCATGCCGCCCATCGCACACAGCGAACCCGACACCATCGTGTCGCAGAGGTCGTGGAGCAACGTCACCTGACGCGACGACGTATCGCCGCGCCGGATGCGCTCGATGACTTCGACACCTCGCGTCGAACCGATACGGCACGGGGTGCATTTGCCACAGGACTCGTGCGCGCAGAACGCCATCGCGTAACTCGCCAGCCCCGCCATATCGGCCGTGTCGTCGTGAACGACTACGCCACCGTGCCCCACGACAGCGCCGACGGCAGCATATGCTTCGTAATCCATCGGCAAATCCCATTGCGCATCGGGCAGATACGCCCCCAGCGGGCCGCCGACCTGAATCGCCTTGGCGGGACGTCCGCTCGCGGTACCGCCGCCGAACTCATCGAGCAGCGTGCGCAACGTCACACCGAACGCCAGTTCCACCAATCCGCCGCGACGGATGTTGCCCGCCAGTTGCACCGGCAGCGTGCCTTGCGAGCGCCCCATCCCGAATTCACGATAGGTCTGCGCGCCGTGCGCGAAGATGTACGGCACGCTGGCGAGCGTAATCACGTTGTTGATGAGGGTCGGTTGCCCGAAGAGACCGGACAGCGCAGGAATCGGCGGCTTGGCGCGCACCACGCCGCGCTTGCCTTCGAGGCTTTCGAGCAGCGCCGTTTCCTCACCGCAGATGTATGCCCCCGCCGCTTTCGCCACGCGCAGCTCGCAGGCCCGGCCCGAGCCGAGCACGTCCGACCCAAGCCAACCTTCGCGATGCGCCACCGCAATGGCCGCTTCGAGCATCGCAATGGCGTGGGGATATTCGCTGCGCACGTACACGATGCCTTCGGTGGCCCCCACACTCAGCGCTGCAATGGCCATCCCTTCGATGAGGACGAACGGATCGCTTTCCATGATGAGCCGGTCGGCGAACGTGCCGGAGTCGCCTTCGTCTGCATTGCAGACGACGTACTTTTGCTTCGCTTCGGCGCGACTGACCGTACGCCATTTGATACCGGCCGGGAAGGCTGCGCCGCCGCGTCCGCGCAACCCCGAATCAAGCACCGTCTGACAGGCGGCTTCCGCGTCGAGCGCGAGACAGGCACGAAGACCCGCAAGTCCGCCGTGCGCCACGTAATCGGCCGGATCCAGCGGATCGGTGATGCCAACGCGAGCGAACGTCAACCGTTGCTGCTTCGCCAGATATGGGATGTCCTCGACGCGCCCCACGCATGCGGGCATCGCGGCGTCCCAGCTTCCCTCGGGATTTTCGACGGCGGTCTCGCACTCGCCATCTTGCGCCGCGCAGGCGGGCCAGCCACTGTCGAACAGCGCGGCCACTTGTGCCGCCTGCACGTTGCTGTAGCCGATGCGCCCGGACGGTGTCTCCACCTCCACCAGCGGCTCCAGCCAGAACAGGCCGCGCGAACCGTTACGGACGATATCGACGGCAATACCGCGTCGGGCCGCTTCGGCGCTCACCGCTGCGGCCAGCTTGTCGGCCCCCAACGCCAATGCCGCCGAATCGCCGGGGATGTAGAGCCGATGAGGCGTCTTCGTCGCCAGATCAGTCATGACGTCCCTCCTTGCCACCCGACACAGCCACCGATGCCAGCACAGCATCGAAGCGTACCGGCGTGACACGCGCATGCAGCTCGCCGTTGACGGTCATGGCCGGGGATAACGCACACTGCCCCAGGCAGTACACCGACGCCACGCCCACGCCATTGCATGGCTCCCCGTCGATACGCGCACCGGTGCATGCCTCGACATGCGCGACGAGCGCCTCGCCGTCACGGCTGCGGCACGCTTCCGCACGGCAAATCTGCACCACGGTCGCGGCTGGAGGGGTACTGCGGAAATGGTGATAGAACGTGATGACGCCGTGGACTTCGGCGCGAGAAAGGTTCAGGGCCGTGGCGATCGCCGGCACGTGCGCCGGGTCGACATAGCCCTCGCTGTCCTGCAACGCGTGCAGCAACGGCAACAGCTCGTGTGCGCGGCCGGCGTGGCGAGCCAGCAGCGGCGCGAGCGTCGCATGAGGTGTGGGCACCATCTCGAATTGTCTCCTGGGGCAAGACAGCGCCTCATATGTTCTTGTTTGCATATGATGACGAACTGTCTTTTGGGGGCTCAGTACTTAGGACATTAGTCCAAACACCCCGTCGCAACAAGCCTCGTGGAAACACTGATAGCTATCGCCGATCAAACTCGACGCACAGCAACATGCCGCGAACGCCCAAGCCATGCGGCACGGGCGTTTGCTCGTGCAAAAGCTCGCGCAATTCATATGCAATTAATTACATATGAAATTTCAACCCAACGACGGAAAAGCCTCCGACAACGATGTCACTCGCCCGGTCGCGCCTTCGCTGTATCCGGGAATCGCATGGACGGCTTGCCGATACTCGCCGCTCTGAAGGATTTCCAGCAGCCCCTGAAGGTGCGGTGAGTCGATACCGCTCTCGGGGAACATCAGGCAATAGCGCTCGGTAAGAATGGGGATGAAGTCGAGTCCGAACTGACTCGCAGCCGCTTCGATGGCCAGACCGGCATCCGCCCTGCCGCTGGCAATATAGGCCGCCACGGCCGCGTGCGTGAACTCGATATTCTCTGCACCGGCCACGGTGGAGGGATCGATGCCGTCACGCGCCAACAACAAGTCGAAAATGATGCGGGTCCCCGAGCCGCGCTCACGGTTTGCGAATCGCGCGCCGGTGCGCGGCAGATCGGCAAGCGCATGAATGCCAAGCGGATTGCCGCGTGCGACGAGCAAACCGAGGCGGCGGGAAGCGACATCCGCCACGCGATACGCCTTGCCCTTGAGCAACGGCACATAGTGATCGAGCACCGGCTCCGCAAGCGCGCCGATGGGGACGTGAAAACTCGCGACCTCGCACTCGTGCTTGGCCAGCGCGGCAATGGCTTCGATGCTGCCGCGATAGCTGACGTCGATCGGCAAACCGGCGCGCCCCGCGAAATCCACGAGCGCCGCCACCGCCAGGCCGTGACTCGCAAACAGTCGCAACTGACCGGTTTCCTGAAGCAGCAAGTCGTCGAGTTCCGTCTGCAACTCGGACGCCATCGTCTCCAGCAACGGCCCGAGCCGTGCCTGCAAGCGCTTCTGCCCCCACAATAGCCGCTGTGCCAGCGGCGTGAGCACGGCGCCGCGCCCACGGGCCATCGTCAGCAACGGGGCGCCCATAAGCGACTCGACCTCTTTGACATGCCCCCAGGCGCCCCGATACGACTGCCCGAGCACCTGACTGGCCGCTTGCAGGTTGCCATGCGCCTGGACTTCCGTGAGCAGGGACAACACCTTGTCGAGGGGCACGTCGGCGCCGTCATGCCGAAACCGCAATTGCGGCGCGATGGAGATACGCTTCATGAAGTCACCTCATATGCTATTCATTGCATAAATCAATCTATGCAAATTCCTGATAAGATGCCTACAAACGTCGATTTAACAGGCATCTCTGCATTGGCACCGACAGGAATTTCCCGGTGCAACGTGCTTTAATTATGCATCAATTTGCCTATTTGACGTGAAATGTTTCCCTTGGCTACCGTGTACCCACAAGGCCGCACGGCATGCCGACCAACCTCTGTCGGAACCCGCGTCATGTCTGCCCCGAAAATTGCCCCTTACGATCGCCCCGCCGGCGGTTGGGGCGCGCTCAAGAACGTCGCCATCCAGCTCGTCACCCAAGGCATTCCCCTCAAAGGCGCGCGCACGCTACTCAGCGCGAACCAGCCCAGCGGTTTCGACTGTCCGGGTTGTGCCTGGCCGGACCGGGAGCATGCGTCGACGTTCGAGTTCTGCGAGAACGGGGCCAAGGCAGTCGCCGCCGAAGCGACGAAGCGCCGCGTCACACCCGAGTTTTTCGCCACACGCAGCGTGACCGAGCTTCTCGAACTCGATGACTACACGCTCGAAGGCTTCGGCCGCCTCACGCACCCGATGCGCTACGACGCCGCCACCGACCGCTATCTGCCGATCGCCTGGGACGCCGCATTCGCCATGATCGGCGAGCATCTGCGCGCCCTGCCCGATCCGGATCAGGCCGCGTTCTACACGTCGGGACGCACCAGCAACGAAGCGGCATTCCTGTACCAACTGTTCGTACGTCAGTACGGCACGAACAACTTCCCTGACTGCTCGAACATGTGTCACGAGCCGACGAGTGTGGGCTTGCCGCCGGTCGTCGGCATCGGTAAAGGCACCGTCACACTCGAAGACTTCGAGCAGGCGGACACGCTGCTGCTCTTCGGTCAGAACCCGGGCACCAACCATCCGCGCATGCTCGGCGAGCTTCGCGAAGCGGCCAAACGGGGCGCTACGATCGTCTCGATCAATCTGCTGCACGAACGCGGTCTGGAGCGCTTTGCCGACCCGCAAAGTCCCGGCGAGATGCTGAGTATGGGCGGTACGGCCATCAGCGGACATTACGTCACTCCGGCCAGCGGCGGCGACTTCGCATTCGTGAAGGGCGTCATCAAGCACGTGCTGGAGCGCGACGCCGAGGCGCGAGCCAACGGCGCCCCGGCCCTGCTGGATGACGCCTTCATCGCCGAACACACCCACGGTTTCGACGACTTCGCCGCCGACGTGCGCGCCGAACGCTGGGACGATCTCGAACGCGCCTCCGGCGTGTCGCAAGCGCAGATGTCCCAGATCGCAGACGTCTACCTGCGCGGCGAGCGTGTGATCGCCACGTGGGGCATGGGCATCACGCAACACAAGCAGGCGGTGGCCACGATCCAGATGATCGTCAACCTGATGCTCCTGCGCGGCAACATCGGCCGCCCGGGCGCCGGCCTGTGCCCCGTGCGCGGACATAGCAACGTGCAGGGCGACCGCACCGTCGGCATCAACGAAAAACCGTCGGCGGCCTTCCTCGACCGGATCGCCGAGGTGTTCGACTTCGCACCCCCGCGTCACGAGGGTCTGGGGGTCGTCGACACGATCTCCGCCATGCTTGCCGGACGCATCAAGGTCTTCATCGGCATGGGCGGCAATTTCGCGATGGCCACGCCCGACACGCCGCGCACCTGGGAAGGTCTGCGCCAATGCGACCTGACCGTGCACGTGGCGACGAAGCTCAATCGCAGTCACCTCGTGCACGGACGCGACGCGCTGATTCTGCCGTGCCTCGGTCGCACGGAAATCGACATGCAGGACGGGACGGTGCAGGGTGTGACGGTCGAAGACTCGATGAGCATGGTGCATCTCTCTTACGGGATCAACGCACCGGCCTCGGAGCATCTGCGCTCGGAGCCCGCCATCGTCGCCGGCATCGCGCAAGCCACCATGGGCCGCGCGCTCGGCGGGCATGACGACTGGCACTGGTACACACAAGACTACGACCGTATTCGCGACGCCATCGCCGCCACGTTCGACGACTTCGCCGGATTCAATCGCCGCGTGCGGCATCCGGGCGGCTTCCGTCTGCCGGTGCCGCCGTCGGAGCGTCAATGGACGACAGCCAACGCCCGCGCGAACTTCACCACGCATCCGCTCCCGGACGAGCTCCCCATCGACGTGGCACGCCGACAGGCGGGCGCACGGGGCGCCGAAGTGCTGCAACTTGCCACCATCCGCTCGCACGACCAGTACAACACCACGATTTATGGTCTCAACGACCGGTATCGCGGCGTGTTCGGGCAGCGGCGCGTCGTCTTCGTCAATGTCGAGGATATGGACGCGCTGGGTCTGCGGGCTGGTGAGCGGGTCGACCTCGTCGGCGTGTGGAACGACGGCATTGCCCGTCGCGCCGACGATTTCCTGCTCGTCGCCTACGACATTCCGCGCGGCAGCATCGCCGCGTACTACCCCGAGACCAACGGGCTCGTGCCGCTCGACGCCATCGCGGACGGCGCCGGCACGCCGACGTCGAAGTCGGTCCCCGTGCTGCTGGAGCGCCGCCTTGGCTGACACCCCGGCGCACGACAACGATCTGGCGCAGGCCGAGCAGGACCTCGCTCGCCTGCTGCAAACGTTGGCCGACGGCCGGCAAGAAGGCCGCGAGTCGCTATCGCTCGCTCGCCTGGCCAAGCGCAGTACGTTGCCGATGAGCGCGTTGTTACGCTACCTCAGCGTGCTGACGGAAGCGGGATGGGTCTCGCTCGAAGACGGTGAGCGCGGCCTGCAACTGGTACGGCTCACGGCGGCCGGCGTCGCTCAACTGGACAGCCTGAGCACGTCCGGCGACCCGCAATAGCCCTTCGCCGACGTAGCACATGACGGAAATGCTACGAAAGTAAGGCGCTGCAACACGACTGACATATTCCCTTCCCGCAGGGCGACATACACTCTCGTCGCCACGTGCCGGAGCGCGTCGCGCAGCATCGCATCGAATGACGCCCGGCACGTCCCCTTGCGTTATTTCGTTGCACGCTGCTTTCAGTCACGTTACGTCACGGAGACCTCATGGAGAACGTCGTTGCGCGCCCGGCCGGGATTGATGCTGTCACACCCTCAGCCGCACCTGCCGTCGCGCCATCCGCCACTCCCCCGGCTTCCCTGGCCCCAGTCGCTTCTTCGGCCTCCCCCTGCCCCTCGTCTCCCGCCACCGCTGGGGCGACACCGTCGGTCGGCGCCACACTGACGAGCGACGCCATGCCATCGCCCGCGCTATGGCGCCACGCCAAACCATCGCACTGGAATCCCTGGCTGATCGGTCTGACGGCGCTCGCCGGCCTCTGGCAATGGCTCGGACTCGGCTACGCATTGCGCCAATGGGGGGGCTTCGCAGCGCTGTCGCTGCTTCCCGTGCTGCTCCTCACGCCCATGCACTGGGGGCTGATTCACGAGTCCATTCACGGTCAGTTGCGCCTTAAGCCGCGCGCCAACGAACGCACCGGCCGCACGCTCTCCTTCTTCCTCGGGCTGCCCTTCGAGATCATGCGATTCGGGCATCTGATGCACCATCGGTTCACCCGTCAACCCTATGACCAGCCCGACATCTCGACGCTGCCCGCCGACGCACCGCGCGCACAACGCGTGCGGCGCTGGTTCAGCTATCAGTCGCGCCTGCTCGGCGGCATGTGGCTCACGGAACTGTTCGCGCCGCTGATCGCGTGGATCCCGGCCAAGCGCCTGCCTGCGCTGGCATTGCGCGCGCTCGGCGCCGACCCGCAAGACGACGACGTGCGTCGCCGCGTGGTGATGTTCGCCTCCGATCCGGTGCGTCGCCGCCGGATTCAGCGGGACTTTCTGATCCTGTTCGTCGCGCTCGGTCTGGCGCTATGGGCTTACGGCCCCTGGTGGCCAGTGTTCGTGGCGACGTTCGTCGCGCGCGGCATCTGGCTGTCCATTGCCGACAACCTGCCGCACTTCGGCGTGACGATGGACGAGCCAGCCCGCTCGCGCAACTTCCATGCGCCGGCGCTCGGCCGCTTGCTGGTGCTCAATCATCACCTGCACCGCGTGCACCATCAGTACCCGACCGCCCCCTGGCATTTGCTGCCGGAAATCGATGCGGCACAGCCCACGTCCGGGCCGGTGATTCCCTACTGGCACGCGATCGTCCGCCAGTTTCATGGCCCCTTGCCGACCAGTAGTCTCATCGCCGACGCCGCTCGTGCGTCCTGAGCGCACGCCCGCCAAACATACGACGCATCATCTCAGCAAGCCTGATAGACAACGACACCTCACCTTGTCGTTGTCTGCACGCCACGCGTCACTTGTATATCCGGGATTTCGGACGGATTGTTTCGGGATTTGTCCGAATCGTGCTATAAATGCGAATCGTTTTCGTTAACGCTTACGTTTACGTTGGTTTACGTCATCAAGCGCCCTGAGAATACCGAAAGATGTCCAGCGGACGTCATCGGTCGGGCCTGACCGGAACCGTTTTTGACTTGCATCGCCAGCCACGTCGCCCCAGAGGCGGCGTTTTCGTTTGTCGAAGGGATGGCATCCGACGTTGGCAAAGCTTCATTTTTCAACGATTTTTCCGCACGACCCAAGCATGTTGATTGCATTGGCCATTGCACTGGCATGGCTCGCAGGCGGTGCCTGCTACCTCACGTCCGAACACCAGCGATTGCGCACGCAACGTCTGGCCGCGCAGCCCGCGCGCGCGATCGCGCTGATCGCGGCCCTTGTCAGCCTCGTGTGCTGGTGGGTCGCCGCCGGCGCGTCGGCAGGCATTGCGTCGGCTTTCATGTCGCTGAGCTTCGGCTTGCTGTTCTGGCCGTATGCCGCAGGCGGCTGGCATTGGCTGCGGGGAGACGCCCATGTGGAGTAGAACGTTCGCAGGCCTCGTCCCCGGTTTTTTTGCCGCCATGGCACTGTGCGGCGCCATCGCCTACATGACGCCTGCCGGCTGGCAAACCGCCGTCATTCCCGTCATCGCCCTCTTCCCGCTCGTATGGCTCGGTCTGTTTGCCGTGGTCTTCGCGAGCCGCACCGCGACACGCGCGTGGATCGGCATGGGCGCCACCACCGTCGTCGCCTGGGCCGCGCTGCTGTTGGCGCGCGCCGTCTGGTAAGGATCGCCCGATGCGCGCTCAAACCCTTCGTCAGTACCTCAGCGTCCACACGTGGGCCGGCATCGTGGCCGGTTTCGCCCTGTTCGTCGCCATGCTCGGCGGCGCCCTGACCGTCTTTCATCACGAGATCGAGCGCTGGGAGCAACCGGCAACGCGTCATGCCCCGCTCTCGCTCGCCCAGACCGAACAGCTCGCCGAGATGGTGCGTGCGCAGTACCCGGCGGCACGCGAACAGATGGGTGTGGTACTGCCCAGCCACTCGCCCGTGCCTTTCGCTTATTGGCTCCAGCCGGATGGTGAATGGATGCAGGCGAGACTGCGCCTGAATGCGGATGGCACGGCGACGTCGCTCATCGTCGGCGACGCGCGCCCCGGCCTGTCGAACACCGTCAACGCCCTGCACTACTCGCTGTCCGTCCCAACCTACGGTCTGTATCTGATGGGGGTGGTGTCGCTCTTTTACGGCATGGCGCTCGTCTCCGGCGTGATCGTGCACCTGCCGCGCGTCACGCGCGACATCTTTGCGCTGCGCCCGGGACGCAACCTCAAGCGCTTCTGGCAAGACGCGCACAACGCCATCGGCGTACTGAGCCTGCCGTTTCACATCGTCTTCGCACTCACGGGCGCGTTGCTGTGCCTGAGCCTGCCGCTGATGATGGCCTTTAACGTGGTGACGTTCGAGAACAAGCTGGCGCCGCAGTTCTTACAGATGACGGGCTCGGTGCCCGCGAAGATTGCGCCGGTCGACGGCAAGCCGCTCGACCTTCAGGCGATACTCGCCCGTGCAGCGCATGCTGCGCCCGACATGGAAACGACGGCGGTTGCCTGGTCGCGCTACGGCCAGCCCGATGCGGTCGCCGAGGTCTACGGCGAAGCCAGCGATTCGCTCGGCGTGTTCGCTGCGGTGGCCGTGCGTCTGAACGACGGTGAGATCGTCGGCCAGCACAGCCCGGGCATGCGCGATACGAACCATGCCGTGCTCAGCATGATCTATGGCGCGCACTTCGGTAACTTCGCCGGCGACGCCATGCGCTGGGTGTATTTCATCCTCGGCCTGATGGGCGCAGTGCTCGTCTACAGCGGCAATCTGCTCTGGCTCGAATCGCGCCGCAAACGCAATACCACCCTTCAGCCCGCGAATCTGCGGTGGATGGCGAAGGCTACGGCGGGCGTGTTCCTGGGCACTTGCCTCGGGATGGCAGTGGCGTTCGTCGGGGCGGTGATCGCTCCCGGCGCGAGCGCGCTGTCGATCTTTGTCGTCACCCTGGCGCTGTCGATGGTGTTCGCCGCGCTCACGGCGCCGGCTGTGGCTGCTACCGCATTGCTGATCGCGACGGCCGCCGCCTGTCTCGCCATTCCCGTCGCCGATGCCCTGTTCACCGCCGACAACCTCGTGCGCACGCTCGCCGATGGCGACTGGGTGCTCGCGGGCGTCGACCTGATCGCACTCGTGAGCGCCGTGATCTTTGCGTTGTTCGCCCGTGCGACGTGGCGTCGCGCGCGTCGCGGCGATCCGAACAGCGTCTGGGCCTATCCGATGGCCAACGCGAGCGCCGCGCAGACGGCGAAGTCGTCCACATCCACCAACACCGACGCGCCGACGCAAGCCCAGCGCCGCAACACCCTCACAACAGCGCTGCCCGAACAGTCGAATCCCGCACGCAGTTGATGACGGGGGCTACTGTCCGCTCAAGAGCAAGCAATACGAAGTGGGCTGGAAGGCGGACAAGCAATCGTGGGGCGCGAATCTGGCCCTGTTCCGTGTCGAGCGCGGCTATGGCTACACGAATCAGGCCAACTTCTTCGTCCAGGACGGCACGCAACGCTTTCAGGGGCTGGACGCCAGCGATGGATTTCTGATCGGCGCCTGAAAGACCGGCAGGATCGACACAACGAAAAAGGCCGCTCGATGAGCGGCCTTTTCCTGCATCTCTTTACGGCAACATTCGAACGGTCTAACCGAATGGATTAGCCAACAAATGCGCGCTCGACCAGATAGTGCCCCGGTGCGTGGTTGTGACCTTCGACGAAGCCGCGCTTTTCCAGCAGCTCGCGGGTGTCCTTGAGCATGGCCGGGCTGCCGCACAGCATCACGCGGTCATTTTCCGGCGAGAACTCCGGCAGACCGATGTCCGTGAATATCTTGCCCGATTCGACCAGCTCCGTGATACGGCCCTGATTCTCGAACTCTTCACGCGTGACCGTCGGGTAGTAGATCAGCTTGTCGCGAATGTACTCGCCCAGATACTCATGCTCCGGCAGATGCTGCGTGATCAGGTCACGGTAGGCCAGTTCGCTCGTGAAGCGGCAGCCGTGCACCAGAATGATGTGCTCGTAGCGATCGTAGACTTCCGGGTCGCGGATGATGCTCATGAACGGCGCGAGACCCGTGCCCGTCGAGAGCAGATACAGGTTCTTGCCCGGCAGGAGGTTGTCGTCGATGAGCGTGCCCGTCGGCTTGCGGCCCACGATCACCTTGTCGCCCGGCTTGATGTTTTGCAGACGCGAGGTCAGCGGACCATCCTGCACCTTGATGCTCAGGAACTCCAGCTCTTCCTCGTAATTCGCGCTCGCCATGCTATAGGCGCGCAGCAGCGGCTTGCCATCCACTTCCAGCCCGATCATGGTGAACTGGCCATTGACGTAACGGAACGAAGCGTCGCGAGTGGTCTTGAAGCTGAACAGCGTGTCGGTCCAGTGATGGACTTCCAACACGGTTTGTTGATTCTGAATGCTCATATTGACTTGACGTGTGACGGAGGCCGGCGACATTGCGCTTCGACGAAACCGACAAACACAACGATGTCGGCCGGAATCGCCAGAAAGACGCGCTCGCGGGCCATCCCTGACGGCCCTGATGCCAGAACTCCAGGCGCATCAGGTATACGCACTATCGGTTATGGACGGGAAAACCCCACCATTTTACCCCAATTGGGAATAGCTTTCATTTGTCCCCTGAGTCATTTAAGGCATATCGATATGCCCGAGGGGTATATCAGCTGGGGCTGCCCGGGCCGCGCGCAATGGCGCGCCCATGGACACAGGCGACGCCGGATCAGCGATAGCCGTCCGGGTTGCGATGCTGCCAGCGCCATTGATCCGCGCACATCTGCGCCAGATCGTACTGCGCCTGCCAGCCCAGCAACGCCTGTGCGCGGGCCGGGTTGGCATAGGAGACACCAATGTCGCCCGAGCGGCGCTCGACGATCTCGTATGGCACCGGACGGCCACTGGCCGCCTCGAACGCCCGCAAGACATCCAGCACGCTGCTCCCTGCCCCGGCGCCCAGATTCACGGTGAACCCCGCGTCGAGCGCATGCAGGCCCGCCAGCGCAGACAGATGCCCCCGTGCCAGATCCACCACATGAATGTAGTCGCGACCCCCGGTGCCGTCGGGCGTCGGCCAATCGCCGCCATACACCTTGAGTAACGGCTGTTTGCCTACGGCGACCTGCGCGACGAACGGCACCAGGTTGTTCGGGGTGACGCCCGGATCCTCTCCGATCAGCCCGCTCTCGTGCGCACCGACCGGATTGAAGTACCGCAGCACGCCGATGCGCCAGCGAGGATCCGATTTGGCCGTGTCGGTGGGAATCTGCTCGGCCATGAGCTTGGTATGGCCGTACGGGTTGGCCGTCGCAAGCGCCGCCGTCTCGTCGACGGGCACGGTCGCCTGATTGCCGTAGACGGCCGCCGATGAACTGAACACCAGATGCCGCATATCGTGACGATCCATCGTCTCGATGAGCGTGAGCAAGCTGCCCAGATTGTTTCGGTAATAAAGAGACGGCTTCTCGAGCGATTCGCCGATGGACTTCAGCGCGGCAAAGTGGATCGCGCCGTCGATACGGTAACGCGTGAAAACGTCGTCCATGACGCTTGCCGAACACGCATCGCCTTCGACGCATGGAGCGAGCCCGTCGTCCCCCGATATTTCAGGCATGCGGGCGCATGTAAGTGTCGTATTCGAGCGCTGCGAGACGCCTCGACAGCCGGTACGCGCCGAGCCCCAGGACACATGACAGGGCCAGTGCAAAGCCATATCCGTACGACGCCGGCCCGTAGTGCAGACTCCCCCATGTCAACAGGGCGTTGAGCACTACCAATAGCGAGGTCAGCAGCAACACGTCGCGCCGCCGGTCAAGATAGAACAGCACGTTGAGCACGCCGAGCAACAGGACTTGCAACCCGGCCGAGATGACGTCGATGCGCAGCAACGCTTGCCGTCCGGCGGGAACGCCCACCCAACGGAGCAAATCGTCGCCGAACGCGAAGACGAGCAGCGTCACCACGGCCTGCACCTTCAGAATCTCGAACAGTCCGGTACGCACGGCACGCACCATCAACACACGCGACGCCGAGATCTGGCGTAGGGTGCCGCCGCGTCGCACCGCGTCGAAAAAGCCCGTATAGGCTTCCGCAAAATCCGTCTCGATACGCAGCAGGAACACCGCCATGCCGGGAATCACGCAGAGGTACGAAAGGAATACCGGCAGGTCATAGACCGGTGCCGCGCGCAACGGACCGATGACGTTCATCCCCGTGGCCGGCCACCACCAGAACATCAGCTTGTCGATCCAGATCCCCAGTCCGAAGCAAACGCCGACCGCCACGAGCGACAGACGAAGATTGCGCGGCACGAACACCGCCCACGAGAGCCACGTGGACGCACGGTAATTCCGGGCGACGACGACGGTAAAGCCGAGCAGCAATGCCGTGTGGCCGATGACGAAACCGCCCAGCAGGCCCGTGAGGCCATACCGCCCCAGCAGCACTGCGCAGATCACCGTCAGGCTGTAGCCGGCGCAGAAGATACCGAGAATCACGCGGTACTGCTTCACACTGGTAAGGAACAGCACCACGATCCACAGATTGCCGAGCAGCACGAATCCCATCCACATCAGCCACCGGTACGCCAGCGGCTGGTCGGCAAAGAGGGTCTGCGAGAGGAGCAGACCGATGCCGCCGAGCACGACAGTCGTGACCAGTGTCACGGCGTTGAAAGACGGCATGACGGCCTGCGGCTCGCCCGCGAACAGGCGATCGCTCAAATACCGGGTGAAGGCCAGTTGAATCAGTCCGGTGACGATCACGCTCGACGCGATCAGATACGTCACCGACACCTGAAACTGCGTCAACACCAATTGCGGATGCACTTGCGCAAGACTCATCAGACCGACGAGCACCACACCGACCATCGACAGCACCAGCGGCCCGGCGCTGATGATGCCCGCATAACTGTAGGCGGCAAAGGTGCCCGAGAGCGTATCGCTGCGCAGCAGACGCCTCAACTCAAAACCGATCCCGGCCATCAGCGCTCGCCCTCCGTGCCGGACGCACGCCCGGCATGTTCAGCGCCTCCGGCGTTTGCGGCATCGTCGGTCGTCCACTGCCGGTACAACGCACGGTAGGCGTCGCGCAGGGTATCGAGCCGGTACGACCGCTCGACACGGGCGATGCCCGCGCGGCTGGCCGCATGCCACGCATCGGGCTCCAGCACCTCGACGATGGCGGCGGCGAGCGCCTCCGGATCGGCCATCGGCACGATGCGTCCCGAGCGTCCGAGCGCCCGGTCCTCCGGATCGTTGCCTTCGATCAGTTGACGACATGCGCCGACATCCGTTGCCACCACCGGCACCCCGGCAGCCGCTGCTTCGAGCATGACCAGCGGCAGGGCCTCGGAGACGGACGACAACGCGAGCACGCCGATCTGCGGCAGCACCGATTCGACGACGCGATATCCCATGAACCTCACCTGATACTCCATCCCCAGACTGGCTGCGAGGTCGCGGCATTCCTGCGCATAGGCCCGGTCTTCCGTGTCCGGCCCGACGATCCAGCCCTGCACGTCCGGACGGGCGCGGTAAGCCAGAAACACCGCGCGCAGGAAGGTCTTGATGTCCTTGACCGGCACCACACGCCCGATCAAGGCGACGACCGGCGGAATGTCGGCCCGCTCGCGATGCGTCGCTCTGAGTGCCGCAAAGCGGGCAATGTCCACGCCGTTGGCGATACTGCGTGTCTTGTGCGCGGGCGCCCCGTCTGCGATCTGCCGCTGACGGCTGCCCTCGTACAGCGACACGATGTCGTCCGCCGTGTCGTAGCAAACGCGGCCAATGGCCTCGAAGAACCGCATCCAGAGATTCTGGAAGTAACCCACGCGAGAGATGTCGCGCTCGAAGGGGCCACGGTTGTCACGCAGCCATTCGCTTTGCAGCAGATCGAGCTTGCGCTCCTTCGTATAACTGCCGTGCTCGGTCACCAGCAGCGCGCGTCCCGTCGCTATGCGCAGCATCGCGCCCAATAGCCCGGCATATCCCGTGGACACCGTGTGGTACATCTTCGCGGCGGGCATGTCGGCGGCGATCCGCGCGAGTTGCCAGATCGGTTTGTGCATCGCCCGGATCGTCCAGAAGTAGTCGGTGAACGACGGGTCATGACAGAAACGCTCGTATCGCTGCGTGATGAACTCCCATGATCGCTCGCTGTGCGCAAACGTCGGCTGCGAGAGCGGTTCGCCGTCGCGCAGCATCGGCAGAAGATGTTCGAGCATGCTGCGCAATCCGTCCACGCGCATGGACTCCGCCGTCTCGCCTCCACCCGCCGCCTCTTCGTGACGCTGACGAAACAGATCGTGCAAGCGGGCGACCCGGGCAAATGCGTCCGCGTCGGCTGCGTTCGATCCTTTCGACTTTCCGTGGGTGGACGTGGGCCCACCGCCGCGCATTTCGGGCCGCGCCGCCGAGTCTGGCAATGCCGTGGACGTCTCGTATAGGTAATGCGCCTCGAAATGGGTCACATTCGGCGGCATCGGATACACAGGCGCACCGTAGTCACTCCGGCGGCTGCCGATGAAGACTACGGCGAAGGTCAGGTCCGGAAAGGCGCGGATGAGTTGGTCGACCCACGACGATACGCCGCCACGCACGTAAGGGAACGTGCCTTCCAGCAGGAGAGCGACGTCCGCCACCGTCGTGCGACGGGACGGGGGGCGCTCGGGCATATCCTGGTGACGAAATGCGGTCATGGTGGTCATCTCGCTCATCGTGTCCAGAAACGTACGGCGGGTTGCACGACCGGCGACGCCGTGGCACTGGCCTCGCCTTTGACCCCCGTCACACCGGCACCCAGTCCGCCCAGCAGATACGACACGCGGTCGTAGCGACGCTTCTGAAACGCCGCTTCGGCCAGCCATGGCAGCAGGCGCTCGGTCGGGAAGCTGTGAAACTGCGCCTGACGCAGGTGCATCTCGGCCACGTCCGGGCTCTCTCGCAGCAGCGCGCAGCGCCCCAGCAGGTACCACATGGAGGCATCGTCTTCGTGTTGCTCCAGCGCCTCTCGCGCGAATTGCTCCACGCGCTCCAGCGTGAAACGCAGCACCTCGCCGCGCACCAGGTTCTGGTAAATCAACTCCCAGTAAAGCTGCGCGAGACGCACGCAGGCATGGGCGCGCTCATCGTCGTCCTCGGCGGCCGCGTATCGGTCGCGCATGGCGAAGATCTGCTGCATGATGCGCTTCTCCATCCCATCGAGAATGCCGTACGCCAACAAACGCACCTCCTCGACCGGGTCGCCCAGCAGGTCGCGTGCGATCTCGCTCGTCACCCGCGATGGCAGCGCCTGCACCGAGATCAACGCCGCCACCCGGTCGTCGCGCTCGCCCTGCACATTGCGCAGTCGCGCACGCAGGCGCATGCCCGCACCGTGCCGGACACGCGTCACCAGATGGGAAACGAACCCGGGCGCCGCCACCCGCGCTGCGCTCGGCATCTCGCGTGGCGACGGAAACAGATAGCCCATCGCCAACACGCCCATCACGACGACCATGCCCGCCACCGGCAGGAAAAATGTCACCAGCGCGATGTGCCAGAACACGCCGCGCCGATCGCGGTAGCCGGACGGCAACGCGAATGTCATGAATGCGCCGGCGAACAGGCCCGCGACGGCCTGCCAGGCCAGCACATACGGCATGGCGTCCGACGTGACGGCGGGCACGCCCCAGGCGTCGCCCTGCAACACCAGCCGCACGGCCTGCCACTGCGCCGTGGCGGCAAGCACGGCAAGGGCCAGCGTCAGCACCCATTGCAAGAGGCGAATGCCGCGCGCAGCCCCGTTCTGCCTTAGCCGCCAGGCAGGTTTCGCGGCGCTGCGTTCCGGCGTACGCTCAGGCATGGTCGACGCAACGCTCCATCAGTTTGAGCAGCCCGTCGCCGGGGGCGTCCGCATCGATATGGGCGGTATGCACGGCGATATGCCCGCTCTGGAAGTCGACGTCGTATTGCTGGCGCAGCAGTGTCTCGACGCGCATCAGGTACCCGTCGATCCCATGCTCGTCCGTAATCGGCATCAACGCGATGGCGATCTGCTTGCGCGGCGTGCCGATGGTCCACAGAGCGTCCAGCGCGCGGCGCTGACGCACCGTCTGCTCGAACAACGAGTCGCCTCTCGCGCCACGGGGGAAGGCCAGCGCCACCAGCGACGACTCGATGCCGCTCGCACGCTTGAGCCGTGCGAGACGCCCCAGTTCTAGCGCAAAGTCGTACGGCGCTTGCGGCACGGACGCCCTCACCCCCGCCACCAAGGGCTGATGGGCCACGCCGTCCGCGTAGTATGCGAGCAGCACCAGCAACAACTGGAGGTTGTCGTGGTTGAGCGCCAGGAAGGGCATGCGGCGCACGATCAGTACGCTGGAGAGTGCGCCGTCAGCGTCCATCAACGGTGCACACGCGAGATAAGGACTGCTGTCGCCGGCGGTGTCGTCGGCTTTGACGTGTGCCAGCGTGCCTTCGCTCAGACAGTGGCGCACGAGCGGGTCCTGCGCGTCAGGCTCGAAGCCCTCACCGACGCGGGCGATGGGCGTCGCGCTCAGGCGACCACCGCGCACGGAGAACAGCGAAGCCACTTCGATCTGACAGGTGAGCGCGGCGAATTCGAGCATCGGTTGCGCGTTCGGCAATCCACCGGGCGCGCCGTACACGTCGGCCGAACGGCGAACGGTGAGGTCGCGCAGACGGGTGAGCGCATCGCGCAACGTCACCGGGCGCGCCAGCAAGTCGCGCTCCAGACGCTCGTGCGAGACGCGCAGCAGGTAGTGGTTGTGCGTGATCGCCACGAGACGATCGCTGTAGTAGGCGTTGATGCCCTGCGAGCGATGCGCCCGATGTGACCAGATGTCGCAGAAATGGCCGGCGATGAGCGCCATCGTCATACCACCGGCGAAATGCGCCATCGGGAACGCGCCGCCCGCATGACCGTACAGAACATGCCACGCCGCCATGAGCGTCGCCCCGCTGGCGGCGCCGGCGAGCGACCCGTAACGCAATGCCGCCACGAGCACGACGAGCCACAGCCACGGGAACTGAGTGCCGAGCAGTAACGGATCGTCGGGGCGCAGACGCCAGGCGATCAGTAACGCAAGCAACGTGAGGCCCAGGACCTCCAGCAGTGCGAAGGGACGCGCAATTGCAGGTGCAACCCGCCGCCCCCAGCGACCGAGATTGCCGAGCGGTTGCGAGCGGCGAACGCGCGCGGCCTTGGGCGGCAATGTGGTGGAACCGGAGGAAGACGATGCGCTCGCCGAATCGGCGTCGTTGGGCGTGGCGGCAGTCACGTGGCGTTCGCGGAAATGGGGTTCAACCGGGTACCCGCGTGCCGACTACCGCACGCCGCGCGATCGCAAGCCATCGATATGCCCGCGCAATGCGGGCGAACGCGCAAGGATTGCGCGATGGCGGTCTGCATGATTCCCCGTTATCAGAAGGTGCCCTGCCCGGCCTTTTCACTCATGCCTGGGTCGGGGCCACGGATCGACAGTTCTTTTGGAAAGATCCGTCGTTCCCGTCCCGCGAATGCTGCATGCCGGGACGGCCTTTGACTGCTGATCCGAACTGATCTCGTCTGTTTGATGGGAATGCACTTTACACACGCCGAGTCCTACTTTCGTCCCCTATTTTTCGTGCCGCCAACCCGCATGAATCCTTCAGGATACCGATTTACCTTCGAAGGTGTACGGCCCGTCGAAGGGTCCGGCATAGGCCAGATGGGTACGCACACCAGCCCCCGGCCGCCATAGGTGCATGGCGAACCCGGGCGGTTCGAGCGTGATCGATCCGGGCGCCCCTGGCGTGAGGCCCAGCGTGATCTGATGCGCGGTCGACACGCACGTACTCGCCATGATGCCGGGAGCGCCCTCCACGCTCGCCTGAATGCTGCGATGCAGATGCCCGCAGATCACGCGTTCGATGTGGCGGTAGCGCGACGCCACGCGCGCGAAGCCCGCCCGGCCCTGCGCCGACAGGCCATAGCCGTCCATGAACTCGATGCCCGTGTCGAACGGCGGATGATGCATCGCGATGATCGTGGGGCGGCCTTCGCAGGCGCGAAGCTGTTCGTCGAGCCAGTGCAGCCGCGTCTCGCACAAGTGCCCGCCTGCGCCTGGCGGATCTTGTGTATCGAGAGCCAAAACAGTGACCGGTCCCAGATCGATACGGTACTGAACGAATTCGCCACCGCTGCGCAGGTAAGCATGATCCGGAAACGCATCGCGCAGCCCTGCGCGATGATCGTGATTGCCGACGACCAGATACAACGGAATGTCGAGTGCCGAGAGACACTCGCGAAGTGCTTCGTATTCCGATAGATGCGGCGTATCGATCAGGTCACCGGTGGCGATGACCGCGTCGGGGCGCGGTGTCCAGCGGTTGATCGTGGCGATCGCCCGACGCAGGGCAAGCGCCGTGTCGACACGACCGCAAGCCAGCGCGCCGGGACGCGTGACGTGGAGATCGGTGATCTGGCAGAGCAGCATGGCGGGAATTCCTTGATGGCTAACGGCGCCGCAAAGCTAGCCATCGGAGATGACACCCGAATGAATTTTAGACGTTCACCCGAAACTCGCCGTAAATCGCAACCAAAAGACACCCGCATGCGCAAGCCCCCAAAGGCTAGGGAAACTCCCAAAGCCCGCCCAGCAAGGGATTGCGAGGAGGTATGACCGGAGATGCCCGCAGTTACCGGGGTTTTATCATCAAGAACAAGAAAGTACGGGGCGTCGCACAACAAAATCGCCGCAAACCGTTGTCAGGACTGGCCCACAGCCTGCCGAAGGCTCTATAATGCGGCTGCCCGGCCAGTGCCGGAGCCCTCTCGATATGTCACGGAAACCCTCTTCGGATCATGTTTATGTGACGTATCGCGAAGGCGACATTCTGGCGTGTGCCGCGTGCCTTATGGCGCGGATACAACACCGACACTCGTCAAATGACGAAAGTGTTAGAGTTGTCGCCGGTATTCACCACCTCTCAAGGGAAACACACATGAACAAACAGGAACTGATCGACGCCGTCGCCGGCCAAACGGGTGCAAGCAAGGCTCAGACTGGCGAGACCATCGACACGCTGATCGAAGTCATCAAGAAGGCTGTCGCGAAGGGTGATGCAGTCCAGTTGATCGGCTTCGGCTCGTTCGGTTCGGGCAAGCGTGCTGCGCGTACCGGCCGCAACCCGAAGACCGGCGAAGCGATCAAGATCCCGGCAGCCAAGACCGTGAAGTTCACGGCTGGCAAGGCGTTCAAGGACGCCGTGAACAAGAAGTAAAACCAGTTGCGCGCAGGCCGGCCTCCGGGTCGGCCTATCTTTTTTGCTCGCATTTGCGCCCGTTTTCACATCAGGTAGTGCGCAGCAATGAGAAGGCGTCACGTCATCCTCTTCCGAGGTCCACGACTGATGTGACGCTGCGTGCCTCGCGGGTGGCCTGCGCACCGATTCTCGGAAACCGGGCGCCCGCGACGCGATGTTGACTCAGGTTGACATGACGCAAACCTCACGGCGCTGCGACCCCGCGCAGTTATGCTATGTTGCGTGACATGACACGCGCGCCGATAGCGGCTACCGCCGCCTCCCCCATCGCCTCCCAAGCCTCCTCTGAAGCACGCTCGGCCCTCGGCACTGGCGCGACGGAAGACGTTGCAATGCCCGGCGCTGCACGAATGCGTCGAATGTCGGCATCCCGCCTGATAGTGACCCTCGCCGCCGCGCCACTGGCGCATTGGCCCGCATTGCCGCAAGCGTCGGCAGACACCAGTGGCGTTGAAGACATTCCCCCAGAAGCGGTGCATCAGTTGCGCATTGCGACACGTCGTCTGCGCGCGTTGATCGATGTCTTTTCCCCATGGCTGAAGCCTCGCTGGCATCGTCGACTGAAAGCGGAGTTGCGATGGCTCGGCCATTCGATGGGGCCGGCCCGCGACGCCGACGTTCTGACTGGCGAGACACTACCGGCGCTTCGCCTCGAATACCCGGACGTCGACTGGATAGCGATCGATGCCCATCTCTCCAGGCTTCGCAGCGACGCGCGCGAGCAGGCTGCGCTGGCGCTGACCAGCGAACGACAATGCGCACTGCATGCGCTGCTGATCGAGGCGTTCGGAATTCGGGATGACGGCCGCGCCGATGCTCGGGCGGCGAAAGCATTGCGACGCCCCGCTCGTACGCCCGGCAAACAGCCCCGGGCGCTCACGAAGCATGCGCACAATGTGCTTCGCGAACGCTACATTGCGCTATTTCCCGATTGTCGACAGATGGCCATGCTCGATACGGGGCAATTGCATGCGTTGCGCGTGAAGATCAAACAGGCGCGCTACAGTGCCGAGGCGTTGACGCCCTGGATGCGCAAGTCGATTCGTACGCCCTATCAGGACACATTGCGGGCTGCGCAAACGTTGCTCGGCCATCTCAACGATGCCGTCGTCGCCCAGCGTGTTCTCGAGGACGCACCGATTGCCGCCGAGCAACGCGACACGCTCACGGGGCGTCTGGACACGATCATCGTCAATGCCACCAGCCGGGCGGCACACGCTCTGTGCCAGTTGCCCGACGCCCACGCGCTCGAGCGTGGCATGCGTCGGGATTAAGCGTCACCCCGGTCATAAACCAAAACCAGCCGCAGCCGCTTTCACGCCACTTTCGTGCGCAGCAGGCGCATGCCGTTCGCGATCACCAGCAGACTGGCGCCGACGTCGGCGAACACTGCCATCCAGAGCGAGGTCAGCCCCACAATCGCCAGCGTGAAGAAGACGGTCTTGATCGCCAGCGCCGCCGCGATGTTCTGCTTGAGCACCGTTGCCGAACGTTTCGACAGCGCAAGGAACGCCGGCAGTTTGCGCAAATCGTCGTCCATCAACGTCACATCCGCCGTTTCGAGCGCGCTGTCGGTGCCCGTCACACCCATCGCAAACCCGACGTCGGCGGCTGCGAGGGCTGGCGCATCGTTGATGCCGTCGCCCACCATTCCCACGTGACCATACGTTTCGCGCAGCGACGACACCGCCTGCCATTTATCCTCGGGCAGCATCTCGGCACGCACGTCGGTGACTCCGGCCTGCTCACCGATCACTTGCGCGGTCGCCCGGTTGTCGCCGGTCAGCATCACGGTTCTGACACCCATCTTTGCGAGTCGCGCAATCGCCTCCCGGCTCTCCTCACGCAAGGTGTCGGCCACGGCGAGCACCGCCAGCGCCTGCGTTTCACTGGCCAGCACGATCGCGGTGCGAGCCTGCGCTTCGAGACGCGCCAGTTCCGCTTCGACATTGGCATTGCACACACCGAGCGATTCGATCAGGCGGTGATTGCCGAGGTAGTACAGCGTCTGACCGACGCGCCCCTTCACGCCCATGCCCGGCAGCGCTTCAAAATCGGTGACCGGCGGCAACGCGCCTGATGCTGCCTGCGCCGACTCCGCCGACTGCGCATAGCCATCGACAACCGCGCGGGCAATCGGGTGGGTCGTCTGTGCATCTAGCGCTGCGGCCAGCCTCAGAACCTCATCGCGCGACGCCTCGCCCAGGGGCACGACATCCGTCAGTTTTGGCTCACCGCGCGTGAGCGTCCCGGTCTTGTCCAGCGCGACGGTTTGAATCAGACGCCCGCTCTCCAGAAACGCCCCACCCTTGATCAGAATCCCGGCGCGCGCCGCCGCCGTCAGGCCGCTCACAACGGTGACCGGCGTGGAAAGCACCAGCGCACACGGACAGGCGATCACGAGCATCACAAGCGCCTTGTAGATCCACGGCGCCCATGCCAGACCGAACGCCAACGGCGGCACCAGCGCCACCAGCAAGGCGCAAAGCACGACGACCGGGGTGTAGATGCGCGAGAACTTGTCGACGAAACGCTGTGTCGGCGAACGTTGCTGCTGCGCGGTCTCGACGATTCGCACGATGCGCGCCAGCGTGGTATCGCCAGGCGCCACGCTCGTGCGATACACGATCAGACCGCTTTCGTTGATGCTGCCTGCGAAGACGTCGTCGCCCACGGTCTTGTCGACCGGCACACTCTCCCCCGTGATCGACGCCTGATTCAAGGCAGAACTGCCCTGCTCGATCACGCCGTCGATCGCAATCCGTTCACCCGGTCGGGCACGCACGCGCGAGCCGACGGCTAGCGATGCCGCAGGCACGTCCGCCCAACTGCCGTCGGCGTGCTCGACCGACGCCTGATCCGGCGCCAGTCGCATGAGCGCTTCGACAGCGCGGCGGGCACGGGTCAGCGACGCCGCTTCGAGCTTTTCGGACAACGCGAAGAGCACGATCACCATTGCGGCTTCGGGCCACTGGCCGATGAGCATCGCACCGGTCACGGCCAACGACATCAGGAAGTGGATGTTGAGCGTGAAGTGACGCAGCGCGATCCAGCCCTTTTTGAGCGTCGGCAGACCGCAAGCCAGAATGGCCGCGACCACCATCGCACCGACCCAGGGGCTATGCTCCGGCACCCCCGACCAGACCGCAATTTCGCTCGCAGCGGCCAGCACGCCGCCCGCGATGAGGCCTGCGACGTCATGCTTGCGACTCGCCGGCGGCGGTGCGGCGTTGGCGTTGGCACCGGTCAACGGCACAGGCGTCATACCCAGTTTGCGAAGCGTCTGCGCAGCCGCGTCGCTCTGACGGGCAATGTCTGCGGCGGAGGCCTGTGCGTCGAAAACGACCGTCAATTCTCGCTTGAGCAGATTGAAATACAGGGCATCGATGCCCGGTTGACGTTCGAGCTGATCGCGAATCAGACGCTCTTCCGTCGGGCAATCCATCTGATCGATACGAAAACGCGCTTGCGGTGCACCGTTGTCCGGCACCGGCTCAGGGGGCGCGAGACTTGCCGCACCTGCGCAACACGACGTCCCGCCATGCGTGTGGGAAGCCGCGCCATCGACATGCGCGTGGTCGTGGTCGTGGTCGTGACCATGATCGCGGCCTTGCGCGTGATCGTGGGCATCTCCGCGGGAATGAGATGCCGAGCGGGCTTGGGGCTCGTGACCGTGCGAGTGCCCGTGATCGCAGCACGGCGGCTGATCGGGCACGTTCATCTGGCCGGGCATCTTGCGCTGCACCGCCGTCGCGCCCGCCAGACGGACCGAATCCGAGGGGTTGGACATGTGAACTCCTGGTTACATGATTCGTGTTACCCTTCATTCAAAACCCTGTAGTGACTACGGAGTCAAGTATGAAGATCGGAGAACTCGCCCGCGCGGCAGGCACCGATGTCGAAACCATCCGTTATTACGAGCGGGCCGGCATGCTGCCGCCCCCGCCCCGTACCGACGCCGGATATCGCACCTACGGTGACGAGCATCTGGAAGCGCTGCGCTTCATCCGTCACTGTCGCTCGCTCGACATGCCGCTGGCCGACGCCAAACGTCTCGGCGAACTGGCGCACGATACGAACGTGACGTGTGAAGACGCGAATCAACTCATCGAAGCGCATCTGGCACGCGTGCACACCCGCATCCACGAATTGCAGGCGCTCGAGCAGCAATTACTGCATCTGCAAGCGCAATGCCAAAGCCGTCACGAGACGAGCGATTGCGGCATTCTTCGCGCCCTCATGCAAGGCGCGCACGGCGAAGCCTGCGCCTGTCACAGCGATGCCGACCCGATTGAAGTTCACTGCGAACACAACGGTCTTCATGCGTGACGCCGAGGTCGTCGCCCGCTTGATCCGGCACTGCCAAAACGGATGACTCGCGAGGCCCGCCGGGCGATGTGCAAACATGGCCCGGCGTTTTCCATCAGCCCTTGTCGCCTCGCCGACGATCGCACACTCGATGCGATTTTTACCCCCCCGTCCTCTCACACTTCGCAAGCCTTCAAGCCTTCGCGTTTTGAACGGCTCAGCGAAGTGATAGCGATTTGTGGAAACACTGGCCGAAAGCGCCGCGAAATCACCGCGAATTCACCGTTTACCCCGCGAAAACGGGGGCAAAACGACGTAGTTTCTATACAATGTCCCGCACATCTCGTATCCGCTGCTGTGACTACGTCACGTGAGACGTTGCACTTCGAGCGGGACGCGCATCGGATAGACAACGAATGCCCATCGAACATGTGCCGAATGCGCATCGATATGTCGTAATCCGTTTTATTTCTTGCTTATCTCTTTTGCCGGAGACCTTATGTCCAGCGATGTATCCGCTACGCCAGCACCCGCGACGCAAAGTAGCGCCGACATCGTCATCATGGGCGCAGGTGCCGCAGGCATCTCTGTCGCCGCGAGCTTGCAACGCCGTCGTCCGTCGCTCTCGATCACGATCGTGGATCCGGCCGACACGCATTACTACCAGCCGGCATGGACGCTCGTCGGCGCAGGCGAATTCGACGCCGCGCGCACTGCGCGCCCGATGTCGAGCGTCATTCCCGAAGGCGTGAACTGGATTCAGGCCGCGATCACCGCGTTCGCACCCGACCATCAGCAAGTGCTGCTCTCGGATGGTCGCCGCCTCGCCTATCGGTTTCTTATCGTCGCGCCCGGCCTGCAATTGAATTGGGAGGCTATCGACGGCCTCAGCGAAACGCTCGGTCGCAACGGCGTGACGTCTAACTATCGTTTCGATCTGGCGCCGTACACCTGGTCGCTGGTCCGCGAATTCAAGGGCGGAAACGCGCTGTTCACGCAACCGCCGATGCCGATCAAATGCGCCGGCGCACCGCAAAAGGCGATGTATCTGTCGGCCGATACCTGGCGCCAGAACAGCGTGCTCGACAAGACCAATATCGAGTTTCATCTGGTGGCCCCGGCCCTGTTCGGCGTGAAGGATTACGTCCCGGCACTGATGGAATACGTGCAGCGATATCGCATCTCGCTGAACCATCTGTCGCATCTGCGCGCGGTAGACGGCGAGCGTCGCGTTGCACGCTTCGAAATCTTCGATGCCGATGGGCAATCGCAATTCGTCGACAAGCCTTTCGACCTGCTGCATGTCGTTCCGCCGCAGAGTGCACCGGACGTGTTGCGCGCGAGTCCGCTGGCCGATGCTGCGGGCTGGTGTGACGTTGATCCGGCAACGCTGCGTCACGCACGCTATGCCAACGTGTTCGGACTCGGCGACGCCGTCTCGGCCCCCAACGCCAAGACGGCCGCAGCGGCGCGCAAGCAAGCGGTCGTCGTCGCAGAGAATCTGCTGGCCACGATGGACGGCCGCCCCCTTTCATTGCATTACGACGGATATGGCGCCTGTCCGCTCACGGTGGAGCATGGCAAGATCGTGCTGGCGGAATTCGGCTATGGCGGGAAACTTCTCCCTACATTCCCAATCGATGGCACACACCCCAACCGTTTTGCCTGGGTACTGAAAAAGTACGTGCTGCCAAAGGTTTATTGGGACTTCATGTTGAAAGGGCGCGAGTGGTTTGCGCGTCCGCGCTGATCCGACCATAGGTGAAACCCGCACTCAATTTTCAAAAGCGGGTGCCGTTAGAGGTCAAAGGACCCGGTCTCGCAACCGGGCACGAGCATCTAGTCGGGCCACGCCTTGCGCGCGGTCTGCCGGAAAGCCAGGAGTCGCCGTGTGCCATTGGCGCGCGGTCTCCGAGCCGCCCGGCCGACACATTTACGCGTCTTATGCAGAACATGATTCAAGGGTTTTCTGGCGGCACGACCTGTTCGACGCGTGGGCTTTTCCTGCTCTGGGGCCTCGCTGGCCGCCTCACCGGCCGCATCGTCGTCACTGCCTCGGTTAAACGCGGCGGTGACAAACGTTCAACCGTTCGGGCGACGTCTGCCTGCCTGCCGAGATGAACGATACGAACGCGCTGCGACGGCAAGTCGTCCTCGCCGATCTGCTGCTGGACCGCCAGCGGCTATTGCGCGCCCTCAGCCTTGAGCTGCGTACCCCGAGTCCACCCAACAGTCACAGCGCGCTCATCGTGCTGCACGTGGGCCGGGGTCAACGCACGGCGACCAGCCAATCCGCCATCTCCGACGCCGATCTGCTCGCGACGGTGGCGTTTCGCATTGGCTCGCGCATTCGCCGTCGCGACCTCATCGGCCGCGTATCGGATCAACAGATCGCCATTCTGCTGCGCGACCTCGGAAGCCGCGAGGCCGCCGTGCAGATCACGCGACGCTTCATCCGCGCGGGCGAATCACCGGTTCCGTGCGGCAACGGACTGCTCTACCCCATCATTTCAGCTGGCGTGACGCACCTGCCCCAGGTGCCGGTATGGCCGGCAACGCTGCTGGAGCACACCTCGGATATCGCCGATCAGGCCATTCGGGAGAGCGCCTCGCGTTTTCTCGTCACCGAAGCCCCTTCCGCACCGACCGAGGGCATCGCGCCGCCCGACGACGCAGGCAACGAGCATTACTGGCGCAGCGCCATCGGACGCGCCCTGTCGGACTCGGAGTTTCGCCTGCACTACCAGCCGCAGATCGACATGCGAACCCACCGGCTGACCGGGCTGGAAGCCCTGATCCGTTGGCAGCGCGACGACGAACTCATCATGCCGGGCGAATTCATCCCGGCCGCCGAGCGCTGCGACGTCATCGGTCCGATCGGCGACTGGACATTGCACGAAGCCTGTCGTCAGCTCGATAAGTGGCACACCGACGGCGAAGAATACCCGCGCGTGGCCGTGAACCTGTCGGCGCAGCAAATGCGCGTCCAGACGCTCGAAACGGTTCGCTACGCCCTCAAGCACCACCGTGTGCCGCCGGACAAGCTGGAAATCGAGATTACGGAATCATCGTTGATCTCGCATCTCGACGAAGCCGCCACGCTGATGAACGAACTCGTGGCGATGGGCGTTCGTCTGTCGCTCGACGACTTCGGCACGGGCTACTCCAGCTTCGTGCGTCTGAAGCGCTGGCCGTTCGGCACGGTCAAGATCGATTACCAGTTCGTGGCCGGGGTCCTGCTCGGTGGCTACGACACGGAGCTGATTCGCGCGATCATCGCCATCGCCCGCAAGCTCGAAATCGAGACCGTGGCCGAAGGCGTGGAGACCAGTGCGCAACGCGATGCACTCGCGTCGCTGGGCTGTCATGCGTGGCAAGGGTATCATTGCACGCGTCCCTTACCGCCCGGGCACATCGAGACGTTCATTCGAGACTGGCACGGGCGCCTGTAAACGCGTCAGCAACCGCACCAGCCGTTGGTCTACGCTCTTCTCAACCGTCACCATGCCGCGTCCGCTTTCGTGCGCGGTCTGGCCGTCCTCGTCTGCGTTCTCATCGCCTGGGCGCTGGCGCGCTTCGCCGCCGACCAGCTCGTCGCGAATCGTGCGGCACGTCTGCTGTATGAGGAACGCAGCATTGCCACCCGGCTCGCGCACGGCACCGTTCACACAGTCAACCAGGACCTGATCCTGATCCGGGGCATTCCGCAAGTGCTGGCCCAGATCGAGCAGCTCCAGCAGGCGGCCAGAACGATTGCCACGCACCCGCTCACGAACGTGCCACAGGAAAAGGCTCGCGAGACGCTGCTGGCCGACCCGGTACTCAAGCCGGTCAACGAACTGCTGCGCGCAGCGCAGTTGTATTTCGGCGCGGACCTCGTCTGGCTGGGCACCCCCGACGGCATTACGATCGCGTCCAGCGACTTCAACTCGTCGAATCCGCTGATCGGCGATCGTTACGGTGACCGCGCGTACTTCAATGCCGCCGTGCTCGGCGGCTCGGGCCAGCAGTACGTGACAGGCCGCAAGACGGGACTCCCCGGCATCTACTTCACCGCCCCCGTCTATCAGGACGGCATGCTCGTCGGCGTGGTGGTCGTGAAGCTCGGTATCCGACGCCTGTCGCATTGGGTCGACAGCGGCGCGTCGTTCATCACCGACACCAACGGCGTGATCGTGCTCGCCAACGACCCGACCTTCACCGGCCTCGCGGTGCCCGGCGCCGCCGTGTTCAAACTCTCGCGCACGGAACGTCGCCACCTTTACCTGCAAGAGGATTTCACGGTCGTTCCCATCGAGAGCTACGACCTTGCGCCCGGCACGCCGGACTTTTTGCGACTGCCCCCGGACGACGAAGAAACCGCACACAACGCACGACTGGTGCGGGTGCGCCCGGACAATCAGCCGTATCTGCTCGAAGCCGAGGCCTCATCAGACGGCGAAATGGTGATCTACACCATGATCGAAGCACCCACGCTCGGCAGCCTCTCCGTGGAACGTCGCCGTTATGCTGCGCTGGTATTCGCGTTGCTGCTCAGCCTCGCCGGTGCGTCGTACCTGCTCATTCGCTATCTGCGCCGCGAAAAGCTGCAACTGACCAATACGCTCGCCAAGAACGCCGCGCTGGAACATGAGGTCAAGTACGACGCCCTCACGGGCGCCCTGTCTCGCGGACACTTCCTCAAGCGCCTGCGCGCCGAAGTCATTCAGGCCGATGCCGCCGACGTACCGACCAGCGTCATCCTCGTCGATCTCGACCATTTCAAGCAGATCAACGACACGTGGGGCCATGCGCTTGGCGACACGGTACTGGCCACATTCGTGCGGCTTTGTCACGAATCGTTACGCGAAGATGACATCTGCGGTCGTTTGGGTGGCGAAGAATTCGCTATTATCCTGAGTGGCGCCATCGAGGCACGAGCCTTCGACGCCGCAGAGCGCCTGCGCGAAGCCGTTCGTGCAGCACGCATCAATGTCGATGGCCGGGCGCTACAGTTCACGATAAGTGCCGGCGTCGCCCAGTGGCATGAGGGAGACGACGACAATGCGTGGCTGCAACGGGCAGACGCCGCCCTGTACCTTGCCAAATCTCGCGGACGCGACCGCTGCGCCCGCGAATCCGACCTCCGGGTGCTCACCCGGGGCGAGCCTTAACCGGCTTCGGGCATCTCCGCCTGAGGCCGCCAACTCAGACCGGACCGATGCCCAAGACGAATCTCGTTACGTTCGCCCCATCGCCGCGACGCGCCATCCAGATCGGCGCTTCAGCCCTCTGCCTGGCCCTGAGCGGCGTCGCACACGCCGACCTGTCGCTGCTTCAACCACCTCGTGCGCTCGCGGGCGGCGCGCCGCTGCAACTGACACTGCTGGCCACGCAAGACACGCCGGGCAGAAAAACGATCAAGTTGCCGGACGAAATCGTCGTGCGCATTTCCAACGACGACTTCAAGCCCACACTGCTGCAACTCAAGCGCGAAGCGATCGCGCCGGCACAGGTGACGCTCGCCAACGGGCAATTCCGCCGCGTCGCCTATTCGGCCGTACTGCCAAAGGAATTACGCGGCGCCGTACGCATCGAGCCCGTCGACTGGGACGCCTCGACCACGACTATCGTCCTCGACCGCGCAGCGCCCGCAGAACCCATGGTCGCCGCTACGCCGCTGCCGTCAGACGGCAGCGCATCGGCCACCGCCGCTGGCACCGGTATCGGTGCGGCAGCGGCTACCTCACCCGCTTCGGACGCCGTGGCGGCCACCTCCGCCGACGCCATCGCGCCCACTGCCGACGCCGAATTTGCTCGTATCTCGTCCAACGAGCCGATGTACATCGCTTTCGGCAAGAACGGCGACGCCAACGCGCGGTTCCAACTGAGTTTCAAGTTCCACATTCTGAAGCCGGACAACCCCGCATCGAAGTCCTTCCTCGACAACCTGTATTTCGGCTACACGCAATTGTCGATATGGAATCTGGAAGCGGAGTCAGCGCCCTTCCGTGACTCGAACTACCGTCCGAGCTTTTTCTACTACGTCCCGGACACCGGGGTACGCGCCGGCTGGTTCTCGTCGCTCGGCGTTGCCGCCGGCATCGAACACGAATCCAACGGCAAGGCTGGCGACGACTCCCGCAGCATCAATACCGTCTTCGTCAAACCGATCCTCACGTTCGGCAACCCGTCCGAATACCACTGGACGGTGGCGCCGAAGCTCTACGCGTATCTGGAAAAGAAGGACAACCCCGACATCCAGAACTACCGCGGCTATATGGATCTGCTCGTGCTGTGGGGCAAGCCTAACGGCTGGCAGATCGGCGCGACGCTGCGCAAAGGCATGAAACGCAATTACGGCAGCGTCGATGTGCAAGTGACTTACCCGCTCGGCAAACTGATCCCCGGCACCGGTGGCTACATCTGGCTCGGCTACTTCACCGGCTACGGCGAAGACTTGCTCGACTACAACCATCATTCGCGATCACAGGTGCGCATCGGCTACAGCGTTTTCCGCTGGTAATTTCCGACCAGTGGGTAACGGCCACAAGCACACAGGGACGAGGCTATCCATCGATGATGGCCGCCCCCAACCGGAAATCCGCATAAATGTCCACCGCCCGATCCTGGCCGTAGGGGAATCGAAACCGCCCCCAGGCATCGATGCGATAATGGCGACATCCTGTGACACCCCAGCCAGCGCTGGCCGAATCTGCCCCTATGTCCGAATTGCACGACCGCCCCGACAGCCCCTGCATTGGCGTTTGCTCGACACTCTTCGACGACGTCTGCAAAGGCTGCGGCCGCACCGCCTACGAAGTCTCCAACTGGGTATTCTTTACCGAGGAAGAGAAAGCGGCGGTGTGGGCGCGCATCACCCGCGACGGCACGGCGATGCGCTTCTGCGACAACGGTTCTACGACTTCGTCGACTTGAACTGAAGCGACTTGTATTCGAGGAATTCCTCGAAACCATACACGCCGTTCTCACGCCCGTGCCCCGATTGCTTGAAGCCGCCAAACGGGGCCTGCACGTTGAACTCCCCGCCGTTGATATCCACCTGACCGGTACGAATCTGGCGTGCCACGCGCACCGCGCGCGCTTCATCGCCTGACCACACGCCACCACCCAATCCGTAAATGGAATCGTTGGCAATGCGCACGGCGTCCGCCTCGTCCTGATAGGTGATGATGGACAGCACCGGGCCAAAAATCTCTTCCTGCGCCACCGTGGCGTCGGGCGTCACACGCCCGAGTACGGTCGGCTGCACGAAGAAGCCCGCTTCGAAGCCAGCCGGCACGCTCTCCCCACCCGCAATCAATTCGGCCCCTTCCGCCAATCCCTTGCGAATATAGGTCTGCACGCGCTCTTGCTGCGCCGCAGACGCCAGCGGTCCGAGCCGCGTCGTCTCTTCACGTGGATCGCCCAACGTGAAACGCGCCACGGCGTCCTGCGCAAGTGCCTTGATCTCGTCGTAACGAGACGCTGGCACGAGCATACGCGTGTGCGCCGAGCAGGTTTGCCCCGAATTCAGATAGCAGGCATTGAGCGTGCCTTTGACCGCTGCGGCCAGATCGGCGTCGTCGAGTACCACGGACGCCGATTTGCCACCCAGCTCCAGTGCCACGCGTTTGACCGTCTGCGAGGCCACTTCGGATACCAGCTTGCCCGCACGCGTCGACCCGGTGAACGACACCATGTCCACATCCGGATGACGTGCCAGCACCTCGCCGACAACCGGTCCCAATCCCGTCACGAGATTGAAGACGCCCGCAGGCAACCCCGCCTCGGCGATCACTTCGGCGAGGATGAAAGCATTGAACGGAGCAACTTCGGAAGGTTTGAGCACGACGGGGCATCCCGCAGCCAACGCCGGCGCGACCTTCAATGTGATTTGATTGAGCGGGTAGTTCCACGGCGTGATGGCGCCGACCACCCCCACAGGCTCACGCACCACCAGCGAATTGCCGACACGCGCCTCGAAAGCGAACGATTCGACCAGTTCGGCATACTTGTTCCAGTGATAGACGGGACCACCAACCTGAATGGCACGCACCAGTTTGATCGGCATGCCCGTCTCGCCCGTCATGACCTGCGCCAGTTCGTCGGTGCGAGCCTTCAGGCCCGCCGCGATCTTGCGCAGGTAGGTCGCACGCTCGGCCGGTGTCGTAGCCGCCCAGGCGTCACGCGCCTTGCTTGCGGCTGCAATAGCCGCGTCGGCATCTTCCGCCGCACCCTCGGGAATGCGACCCATGAGCTTCGCGTCTGCGGAGTGAAAAACGTCCAGCGTGCCGCGCCCGACGGGTGTGACCCACTGGCCATCGATGAAAAATTTGTCGTAAGTCTTCATGTCATGTCTCCTGCTGACGTCCGGTTAATCCAATAGCGACGAATGAACGGCGAAGGGCCATTGTAGTCCGCTCGCCATCGGGCATCGCATGGCACCGATGAAATCGGTTTTGTCCGAGGCCCGCTTTCCGACATTCCGAGACGACCGTCGGACAAACCTCCGTGACCGCCCCCTCCACAGGGAGCAACACGGCCATCACAGCTTGAACACAAGCCACCGGCGCGCGACCGACTGGACGTGCACCGTAAACGCAAACAGGGCGCCTGCCGTGCAAGCGCCCTGTCGGGAACTACCGGGTACGACGCGTCGCGTCAGCCGTCAGACTTCCACGCCCTGGCTGGCCAGGTATTCGTCGTAAGTGCCGGCGTAATCGACCAGCGTGCCGTCGTTCTTCACTTCAATGATGCGCGTAGCCAGACCCGACACAAATTCACGGTCATGCGAGACGAAAATCAGTGTGCCCGGGTACTTGTCCAGGGCGATCTGAAGCGACTCGATCGACTCCATGTCCATGTGGTTGGTCGGTTCGTCCATCATCATGACGTTGTGACGGCCAAGCATCAGCTTGCCCCAGATCATGCGGCCTTTCTCACCACCGGAGAGCACCCGCACCGACTTGCCCACGTCGTCGCCACCGAACAGCAGACGGCCGAGCGAGCCGCGAATGACCTGATCGTCATCGCCTTCCTTGCCCCATTGCGTCATCCAGTCGGTCAGCGTCATGTCCTGCGGGAATGCCTCGGACGTATCCTGCGGCATGTAACCGATGTTCGCGTTTTCGGCCCACTTCACATTGCCCGCATCGACCGACAGGTCCGTCATCAGGCTACGCAGCAGCGTGGTCTTGCCGGCGCCGTTCTCACCGATGATCGCGACACGTTCGCCCGCGCGCACAGCGCCGGAGTAATTCTTGAAGATCGGACGGTCGTAGGCCTTCGAAATCCCTTCGAATTCGAACGCGAGGTTATGCAGCTTCTTCTCGAATTCGAAACGAATGAACGGGTTCTGACGCGACGACGGCTTGATGTCCTCGACCTTGATCTTGTCGATCTGCTTGAGACGGCTCGTCGCCTGACGCGCCTTCGACTTGTTTGCCGAGAAGCGGCGCACGAAGTCCTGCAAGTCGGTGATGCGTTCCTTCGCCTTCGCGTTGGCCGCCATCTGACGCTCACGGGCCTGTGCCGACGCCAGCATGTAGTCGTCGTAATTGCCCGGGTAGATCTTCAGCGTGCCGTAGTCCATGTCGGCCATGTGCGTGCACACGGCATTCAGGAAGTGGCGATCGTGCGAAATGATGATCATGGTGGAGTTGCGCTCGTTGAGCACGTCTTCCAGCCAGCGGATCGTATTGATGTCCAGGTTGTTGGTCGGTTCGTCGAGCAGCAGCACGTCCGGGTTCGAGAACAGCGCCTGCGCGAGCAGCACACGCAGCTTCCAGCCCGGTGCGACGTTGCTCATGGGCCCCTGATGCTGCTCCGTCGGAATGCCCACGCCCAGCAACAGCTCGCCCGCACGCGCCTCGGCCGTATAGCCGTCGTACTCGGCGAACTTCGCTTCGAGTTCGGCGGCGTGCATGTAATCGTCGTCCGTCGCTTCCGGATTCGCGTAAATCGCGTCGCGCTCGCTCATGGCGGCCCACATTTCGGTGTGGCCCATCATCACGACGTCGAGCACGCGCATGTCTTCGTAGGCGAACTGGTCCTGCTTGAGCTTACCCAGACGCACGTTGGGTTCGAGCATGACGTTGCCGCCACTCGGTTCCAGATCGCTGCCGAGAATCTTCATGAACGTGGACTTGCCGCAGCCGTTGGCGCCGATCAGGCCATAGCGGTTGCCCCCGCCGAACTTGACGGAGATGTTCTCGAAGAGCGGCTTGGCGCCGAATTGCATCGTGATATTGGCGGTAGACAGCACAGGCGGTATCCGGGAGATGAAGTGCGGCGGCACGAAATTGCGCCACGAAACCTGGCATTTTAGCACCGATGCGTGTCACGCGCCCCTCGGTCGACCCTCCCACTTGGGAACAGTCCTGTCCGCAGCGGGACATTCGTCCTCCGGGCGTCCATAAAAGAACCGCCGGTAAATACCGGCGGTTCTTCCTCAGCGCGTTGCCACACACGGCCGCACCGAATCGCTTCGGGCAGCTGCGCGCGTTAGCGCGCCCCCGTCGCCCCTTACTGCTTGGGCAACGAGCCCTCGACACCTTCCACGAACCAGTTGATCTGGTGTTTCTCGTCGTCGTTCAGGGTCTTGCCTGCGGGCACGATTTCCTTGCCGTCCTGCCCCTTGATCGGACCGGTGAACGGGTCGTACTTGCCGTCGCGAATGGCATCGTGACGCGCCGCCACGGCCTTGCGCGCCGCTTCCGGCACCGCCTTGTCGTTGATGGCCACGAGGTTGATCTCGTCTTCCTTGATGCCGCCCCAGACCGGCGTGTTCTTCCACGTCCCTTGCATGACTTCGTCGACCGTGCGGATGTAGTACTTGCTCCAGTCGATGGCCGCCGAGGCGAGATGCGCGTTCGGGCCGAACTTGCTCATGTCGGAATCCCAGCCGAAAGCGTGAATCTTCTTCTCTTCCGCCACTTGCATGACGACGGCCGAGTCGACGTTCTGCATCAGCACGTCAGCGCCCTGCCCCACGAGCGATTCGGCGGCCTGACGCTCCTTGCCCGGATCGAACCAGCTATTGATCCAGACGACCTTCACCTTGACCTTCGGATTGACTTCGCGCGCGGCGATGGTGAACGCATCGATGTTGCGGATCACTTCGGGAATCGGCACCGACGCCACATAGCCGATCACGTTCGACTTCGTCACATGCCCGCCGACCACACCGGCCAGATGCGCGCCTTCATACGTGCGGACGTCGTACGTACCGAGGTTCGGCGCCGACTTGAAGCCCGTGGCGTGCTCGAACGTCACGTCCGGGAAGTCGGCGGCCGTCTTGACCATCGAGTCCATGTAACCGAACGACGTACCGAAGACGAGCTTGTTGCCCTTGCTCGCCAGATCGCGGAACACGCGCTCCGAGTCAGCGCCTTCCGGCACGTTCTCCACGCGGGTCACCGTGACCTTGTCGCCATACTTCGCTTCGACGGCCTTCGCGCCCTGTTCGTGGGCGTAGGTCCAGCCGGCGTCGCCCGGGTTGCCGATGTAGACGAACGCGACGCCCATCGGGCCCTTGCCGGCCGTGGCCGCCGACGCCTGCGCATCGGACGCCGCCGCAGGCGCACTCGCCGTCGTGTTCTCCTGCTTGCCGCAAGCGGAGACCAGCATGGCGGCGGCCAGGCTTGCCATCGTGATCAGAACTTTACGTCGCATCGATTCTCTCCTCGTCATCGATTGTTTCAGTGGAATTCTTGTACCGTCAGGAACCGTTGTCCCGCTCAGGATCCCGCAAAGAACGGCTTGCCAAGCGACGCCGGCGCATTCAGGCGAATCGTCTGACGATTGCGCGAAATGACCACCAGCACCACGATGGTCGCGAGATACGGCAGGCTTGCCAGCGCTTGCGACGGGATACGGATGCCCATCGCCTGCGCCTGAAATTGCAGCGCCATGACTACGCCGAACAGCAGCGCGCCGAGCGCCGTGCGCCCCGGTCGCCATGTGGCAAACACCACCAGCGCCAGCGCGATCCAGCCGCGTCCCGCCGTCAGGTTCTCCTGCCACAGGCGCAGATAGCCCACGGAGTAGTACGCTCCTGCCAGCCCCGACATCGCGCCGCCGAACAGCGTCGCGAGATAACGGATGCGCACCACCGGATAGCCGATGGCGTGCGCCACGGAAGGCGCCTCCCCGATCGAGCGCAGCACCAGCCCGGCACGCGAGCGATACAGGAACCATGCGATCGCCGCGAGCAGCGCGACCGATAGGTAGCCCAGCGGGTTGAGCGAGAAAATCGACGGCCCCAGCACCGGAATCGAGGACAGCCCCGGAATCGGCACGTCGCGCAGCATCGGGATCGTGGCGTCGGTGTACGGACGACCGACGTAGGCCGACAGCCCAATGCCGAAGATCGTGAGCGCCAGCCCCGTGGCGACCTGATTGGCCATGAGCGAGAGCGTGAGCCACGCGAAGATGGCCGACATGGCGACACCTGCCGCTACGCCCGCGAGTACGCCGAGCCACAGGCTCCCCGTCTGCACGGTGACGGCAAATGCACCGATGGCCCCCATGAGCATCGTGCCTTCCACGCCGAGGTTGAGCACCCCGGATTTCTCGGTCACCAGCTCACCGAGGGCAGCGAGCATCAGCGGGATGGCCGCAATCACGGAACTTGCGGCCAGCGGCGTGAGCAGATTGATCCAGTCCATGCCGCGCTCCTCAGGCGTCTCGCGTCAGCGCACGGGCGCGACGACGCAAGCGGTAGTTCACGAAAACATCGCAGCCCAGCAGGCTGAACAGCAGCAGCCCCTGAAACACGCCGCTGATAGCCTTGGGTAGCTGGAGCGACGTCTGCACCGCTTCGCCGCCCAGATACAGCAGCGCCATGAGCAGGCTCGCCAGCACGATGCCCACCGGATGCAGACGGCCGACGAACGCCACGATGATCGCCGTGAAGCCGTATCCGGGCGCCCAAGTCGCCTGCAATTGACCGACCGGCCCGGCCACTTCACCCGTGCCCGCCAGTCCGGCAGCCGCCCCGCCGATCAGCAGCGCCAGCCAGACGGCGCGCGGCTCGGAGTACCCGGCATAGCGTGCCGCGAGCGGTGCCAGCCCGCCGACTTCCATCCGATAGCCCGCGAAGCTCTTGCGCATGAAGCACCATGCGGCAGGCACGGCGATCACCGCCATGAAGACCGACGCGTTAAGACGTGTGCCCCGCCACGCCGCCCAGTGCCAGTCGCCGAAGAAGCGCGGGAACAAGGCGTCGCGGCTGAAGTTGATCGACTGCGGGAAGTTCATCCCATGCGGGTCTTGCCACGGGCCGCTCACCAGATAGATCAGCAGTTGCGTAGCGACATACGTGAGCATCAGGCTCACCAGAATTTCGTTGGCGTTGAAACGCACGCGCAGCAGCGCCGGGATGGCTGCCCACAGCATGCCGCCGAGCGCCCCGGCGGCCATCATCAACGGCAGCAGCCACGGGCCGCCATGACCGTCGAAATGGATGGCGACGCCCGAGGCGAAAATCCCGCCGAGCAGCAGTTGCCCCTCCGCGCCGATGTTCCAGACGTTGGCGCGATAGCCGATGGCGAGCCCCAGCGCGATCAGACACAACGGCGAGGCCTTGAGCAGCAACTCCGACCAGCCGTTCAGACTACTGATCGGCGCCAGAAAGAACGCCGCCATCGCCTGTGCAGGGTTCTTGCCGAGGAAGCTGAAGATGAGCACGCCGCCGGCGAGCGTAATGAGCGTGGCCACGAGCGGCATGGCAAGCCGCATGGTACGCGAAGGACTCGGCCGAGGCTCAAGCGTGAAGTCGAACATGGTGTCTGGAAATCGATGAAAACGTTACGGTGACGGCGTCGGTGCGTGCGGTGTGGGCGTCATCGCCCGGCGCTGCCCCAATGACAAGGTGATTCAGGCCGCGCGCTCGCCAGGGCCGCCGGGGAACATCCCCGCCATCCACAGGCCGATCTCGCGCGCGTCGGTCTGCTCGGGCTTGCGCGCGGGCGATAGACGCCCCTGAGCCAGCACCGTGATCCGGTCGCAAATCTCGAACAGTTCGTCAAGCTCTTCGGACAGCACCAGCACCGCGACGCCACGCGCCGACAGGTCCAGCAGTTGCTGACGGATGAAAGCGGCGGCCCCGACATCTACGCCCCACGTCGGTTGCGCCACGACCAGCACGCGCGGCTCTTGCAGGATCTCTCGTCCGACGATGAACTTCTGCAAATTGCCGCCTGAGAGGCTCTGCGCCGGCGCTTCCGGCCCGCCGGCCTTCACGTTGAAGCGCTCGATACAGAGCGAGGCGAACTTGCGTAACGTGCCGCGACGAATCCATCCGCCGCGCAGCAGCCCGAGATGTGCCGTGCCGGACGCACCCAGCAATGCATTGTCCGTGAGCGACATGCTGGGCACCGCGCCGCGCCCCAGACGCTCTTCCGGCACGAACGCCAGTCCGAGACGCCGGCGCGTGGCCGCCCCCATGCGCCCCACGGCACGGTCGTGCAGCGCAATGGCGTCGGCATGCGGCGCGCGCATCTCGCCGGAAAGCGCGGCCAGCAGCTCAGCCTGCCCATTGCCGGAGACCCCGGCAATGCCAACGATCTCCCCCGCATGCACGTCGAGATTGATGTCATGCAGCGAGGTGCCAAACGGATCGTCACTCGTCATCGACAACTGGCGCAGCGACAACAGCACGTCGCCCGGCTGATGGGCGCGGCGCTCGATCTGCGGCAGTGCCCGCCCGATCATCATCTGCGCGAGCGTCTCGGCCGTTTCCTCGCGTGGCACGGCGTGCCCCGAGACACGGCCGCCGCGCAGCACGGTCGCGTGGTCGCAGAGATCGCGGATTTCGTCGAGTTTGTGACTGATATAGACGATGCTGCACCCTTCGGCGGCCAGCCGCCGCAGCGTCGTGAAGAGTTTCTGCACAGCCTGCGGCGTGAGCACCGACGTCGGCTCGTCCATGATGAGCAGGCGCGGGTTCTGTAACAGACAGCGCACGATCTCCACGCGCTGACGCTCGCCGACGGACAAGCTGTGCACATGACGCGCCGGGTCCACTTCTAGCCCGTATTGCGTCGATACCTCGCGAATACGATGAGAGAGCGCCTTCAAATCGTGCCCGGCGTCGTCGAGTGCGAGCGAGATGTTCTCCGTGACGGTCAGCGTCTCGAACAACGAGAAATGCTGGAACACCATGCCGATGCCGAGCTTGCGCGCCGCCGCCGGACTGTCGATGCTCACCGGTTGTCCTTCCCAGCGGATGTCTCCGGCGTCGGGGCGTACGGCACCGTAGATGATCTTCATCAACGTGCTCTTGCCTGCCCCGTTCTCACCGAGTACGGCGTGGATCTCGCCGGGTAATACGGTTAGCGCGATGTCGTCGTTGGCCACCACGCTCGGATAGCGTTTGGTGATGCCGGTCAGCGCCAGACGTGGCGTCGCTTGCATGGAAAGGGTCACAGGCGGAGTTAAAGAGATCTGAGATGCCCCGAGTTGCGCCGGGTTGTGGATGGGGCGGTCCGAAAATACCCAATTCGCGCAGAAATGTCGAGCGTGTGTCAATAACACGGCATCTAAGGCCGCCTGACTCACGACAAACGAACGACAAGCGTCTATTTTGGTGATAGGGGCTTTCCGCTATAGAGCCGTGCGACCTTGTCCTTCATAATGATTTCCTTATGCACCACAGGGTCCGACATATTCGGATCGTTATATTTCTCATGAGCCAAAACCGCGAACCGATTGACACTTATTTGCTGCGCGTTCTTCATACCCTGTTGATCGAGCGCAGCGTAACGCGTGCGGCCGTCAAACTGAATCAATCGCAGCCGGCCATCAGCGCGGCGCTGCGACGTTTGCGCGACATCACCGGCGATCCCCTGCTGGTGCGCGGTAAATCGGGCATGGTGCCCACGGAGTACGGTCAATCGTTATTGGAGCCGACCCAGAACGCGCTGCGCGAAATCGAGCGCATCACGGTGCAGCAATCGAATTTCGACCCGGCCACGACGGTACGCACCTTTCGCATCGGCTCGCCCGACTATCTGAATACGCTTTTCGTGCCGACGGTCGTGGAGCGCTTCCGTCAGCAAGCGCCCAATGCGCAGCTGGAACTGCATTCGCTCGGACCGGCATTCGATTACGAGCATGCGCTCGAAGACGGCAAGGTCGATATCGTGATCGGCAACTGGCCCGAGCCTCCCGAACAGCTCCACCTCTCGAATCTTTTCGTCGACCAGATCGTGTGTCTGGTGCGCAATACGCATCCGTATGCGAAACGCGGCCTGACGCTGGAGCAATACCTCGGCAGCCCGCACCTCGCGCCCACGCCCTACTCGGTCGCACAACGCGGCGCCATCGACATGCACCTCGCGCGCGAGCGTCTCAAGCGCAACGTGGTCGTGACGATTCCGTACTTCAACCTCGCGCCGTACGTGTTGCTGAAATCCGATTTGATTTTTACGACGACGCGCCTGTTTGCCGACCATTACGCGGAATTCCTGCCGCTCACGGTCCTTGAAGCGCCCATCGACTTCCCGCCGATGCAGTATTACCAGTTGTGGCACGAACGCACGCACTACTCGGACGAAGTGCGCTGGCTGCGCAGCGTGATCTCCGACGCGACGCGCACGCTGCTGGAATCCCGCACGCTACCGTAACTCGGCGGCGCCCACGAGCGGGCGTCGGTCCTGTAGCGGCCCTCTATCGCCCTTGCACCGACCTTATATCGCCCGCCGCCGGTTTTACCGGCGGAGCGGCCCCCACCGCCCCGCCGAACCGCATGGCAGCGCTCCCCATGCACAGGAGCGCCACCCCCGACTTCCCGCCTGCCCATTGCCACGCTCGGCCGCACACCATGAATATGCGGCCGGAGTGGCAACGCCTTATCGGGAAGCCTCGGCCAGTTGCCGCGCCAGCACGTTGTGACGCGTGACGAGCGACGGCAGGTCGAGCGTCTCCAGACGCCCTTCGCGCACCACCACCCGTCCGTTCACCACGCTGTACGCAGCTTGTCCAGGATTACAGAAGACGAGCGCCGCCACCGGGTCGTGCAGACCACCCGCCATGCCGACACCCCGCGTGTCGAACGCCACGAAGTCGGCCGCCATCCCTTCGGCAAGCACGCCGATGTCGTCACGCCCCAGCACCCGCGCGCCGCCCACGGTGGCGATCTCCAATGCCTCTCGCGCCGTCATGGCGCTCGGGCCGAAGCCCACGCGCTGCAGCAGCAAGGCCTGACGCGCTTCGTTGATCATGCTGGCGGCGTCGTTCGATGCCGAACCGTCTACGCCGAGCCCGACCGGCACGCCAGCGTCGCGCATGCGGCGAATCGGCGCGATGCCCGAGGCCAGCCGCATGTTCGAGCACGGGCAATGCGCCACGCCGGTGCCCGTCTTCGCGAAGAGCGCGATCCCGGCGTCATCCAGTTGAACGCAGTGGGCGTGCCAGACGTCATGACCGACCCACCCCAGATCCTGCGCGTACTCGGCAGGCGTCATGCCGAACTTCTCGCGGCTGTACGCGATGTCGTTGACGTTCTCCGCCAGATGGGTGTGCAGCGACACGCCGAAGTGACGTGCCATCTCCGCCGACTCGCGCATCAGATCGCGGCTCACCGAGAACGGCGAGCAAGGCGCAACAACCACGCGCAGCATCGCGTAGCGGCCTGCATCGTGATACGTCTCGATGAGCCGCTGCGTGTCCTTGAGAATGTCCGCCTCGCGCTCGACCACGCGATCCGGCGGCAGTCCGCCCTGGCTCTGACCGACGCTCATGCTCCCCCGGCTCGCGTGAAACCGCATGCCGATCTCGGCGGCCGCTTCGATGCTGTCGTCGAGCTTGCAGCCGTTCGGGTAGATGTAGAGATGGTCGCTCGACGTCGTGCATCCCGAGAGCAGCAGCTCGGCCATCGCCGTCTTCGTCGAGACGCGAATCATCTCGGGCGTGAGGTTCGCCCACACCGGGTAGAGGTTCGTCAGCCAATTGAAGAGTTCGCCGTCCTGCGCGGCCGGAATGGCGCGCGTGAGGCTCTGGTACATATGGTGATGCGTGTTGACCAGACCGGGAATGACGACGTAGCCGCTGAGATCGAGCACCTCGTCCGCCGTCGACGGCAGCGTATCGCTGGTGCCCACGGCCACGATCCGGTTGTCCTCCACGTACAGTCCGCCGCGGGCGATCTCGCGCCGACCGGCGTCCATCGTGACAAGTACCTCGGCATTCTTGACGAGCAACGTTTTCATCAGTGCGCCTCCAGCCCCATGCCCGAACCGTTCTTCTCGCCATGGCCATCGACCGCCGGGGCCTTGAAGCCATTGAAGTAGGCGTTCAGAATCACGGCCGACAGCGTGGCGAGCAGAATCCCGCTATGCAGCAACGGGGCGAGCTGCTCCGGCATCTTCGCGAAGAACTTGTTCGACGCCACCGGAATCATCGCCATACCGATGCTGATCGCTACGATATACAGGTTGTAGCGGTTATGCGAGTAGTCGACCTTGGACAGGATCTTGATGCCCGTGGCGAGCACCATGCCGAACATGACCACGCCGGCGCCGCCCAGTACGAACTGCGGAATGGAGGCCACGACCACCGACATCTTCGGAATCAGACCGAACACCAACAGAATGACGCCGGCAGCGGCACACACCCAGCGGCTCTTCACGCCGGTCACGCCGACCAGACCGATGTTCTGCGAGAACGACGTGTGCGGGAAGGTGTTGAACAGGCCACCGATCACCGTCGCCACACCATCGACACGCAAGCCTGCCACCAGCGCCTTCTCGTCGACCGGCTTGCCGACGATCTCGCCCAGCGCCAGGAACATGCCCGTCGATTCGATGAACGTAATCAGAATCACGATGGTGAGCGTGACGATGGCCCACGGATCGAACACCGGCATGCCGAAATGGAACGGCAGCACGATATCGAACCATTTCACCTGGTCGAGACCGTCGAAGCTCACCTTGTGCAGCATCAACGCGATCACGAAGCCGAACAGAATGCCGAGCAGCACGGCGATATTCGAGAAGAAGCCCTTCACGAAACGCGTGACCAGCAAGATGAAGATGAGCACCGCGAACGACACGCCGAGGTAGACCGGATCGCCGTAGTCGGGGTTGCCCACGCCGCCGGCCGCCCAGTTGATGCCCACGCCGATGATCGTCAGACCGATGGACGTAATGACGATACCCGTCACGATCGGCGGGAAGAAGCGCAGCAGCTTGCCGACGAGCGGCGCGATCAGCGTGCCGATGATGCCCGACGCGATCGTTGCCCCGAAGATACCGGGTAGCCCGAGGGAGGGATTGGTGCCGATGGCGAGCATCGGACCGACGGCCGCGAACGTCACGGCCATGATGACGGGCATGCGAATCCCGAAACGGCCCACGCCGACACTCTGAATCAGCGTGGCGATTCCGCAGCACATCAGATCGGCCGAAATCAGAAACGCAATCTGATCCTTCGGCAACCCGAGGGCGCCGCCGATGATGAGCGGCACGGCCACCGCCCCGGCGTACATCACCAAAACATGTTGCAGGCCCAGCATGAACAATTTTCCGATCGGCAGTCGCTCGTCGACCGGATCCACGGCATTGGTTGTCACACTCATTGCGTCTCCGTCCCTCGGGGGGCTGTTTGATGTCTATTTTTAGGGTGACTCAATGGTGCAGGTCGACGCCTTTTGCGGCAAGACCACCCGGGGCTATAGTGTTTTTTTCATGGAACGTATGCATGAATGCTTATCTTGCGTCTCGGGTTTTCCCCAAGCACGCACGTCGCCATTGGGCTTTCCGGGCGAGTCTTCTCCTGTCGCGATAACACGTCATACGATTGGCGTTATATCTGGGATAACGGAATCAAATAGTGGTCCAAAAAATCCCATTTCCGGTGCATACGACATACGCTGAAGACGTCGGCATGCCATATTGATGCGCATCACCTTTTTGTCTGACGTGACAGGGTATGTGCGCGTTTTTATCTTTGTTATTGCGCGCGTTGCCCCGCCGCCATCTCCCTACAATGCACCCATCCATCACAGGAGACATCATGGGACGACTGACTACCCACGTACTAGATACATCGCACGGCAAACCCGGCGCGGGCATCCGTGTCGAGTTGTGGCGTGTGGACGGCGAGCGCCGTTCGCTGCGCGACGTGCAGACCAATGCCGACGGCCGTTGCGACAAGCCGTTGCTCGAAGGCGAGGAATTCGTCGCGGGCGAATACGAGCTCGTGTTCCACGCCGGCGATTACTTTGCCGCGCAAGGCGTTGATGTACCCACGCCGCGCTTCGTCGATCGCGTGGTGCTGCGTTTTGGCATCGCGGCGCCTTCGCAGCATTACCACGTGCCCCTTCTGGTGTCGCCGTGGAGCTTTTCTACGTATCGCGGTAGCTAAATCGCGAACGTGAATGTCAGGCAGTTGAGGAGAACATAAGATGGAAGCGTTTATTACCGACTGGGTCAATCTGTTGCTGCGCTGGCTGCATGTGGTCGCGGCCATTGCCTGGATTGGCGAGTCGTTCTATTTCGTGATGCTGGACAACGGTCTGAAGCCGCCCAAGGCAGCCGAAGACAAGCAAAAGGGTGTGTTCGGCGAAATGTGGTCGGTGCACGGCGGTGGTTTCTACCACGCGCAGAAGTATCTGAACTCGCCGCCGCAGATGCCGGAAGACCTGCACTGGTCCAAGTGGAAGTCGTACACCACGTGGCTGTCGGGCTTCGCCCTGTTCTGCGTGCTGTATCTGCTGCAACCGCAGACGTATCTCATCGACAAGAACGTGATGGATCTGCAACCGAATCAGGCGGTGGGCCTTGCGGTGGCGTTCCTGATCGGCGGCTGGTTCGTCTACGACTTCCTGTGCCGCGCACTAGGCAAGAACGAGCGCGTGCTGGGTGTCGCCGTGGCCCTGTTCGTGGTCGCCGCCACGTACGCCACCACGCACATCTTTGCCGGTCGTGCCGCGTTCCTGATCGTGGGGGCGATGATGGCCACGTCGATGTCGGCCAACGTGTTCTTCTGGATCATTCCGGGACAACGTAAGAGCGTGGACGCCCTGTCGAAAGGCGAAGTCCCGAACCCGATCTGGGGCAAGCTCGGCAAGCAACGCTCGGTGCACAACACGTATTTCACGCTGCCGGTCGTGTTCATCATGATCAGCAACCACTACGCGTTCACGTACAGCAATCCGTACAACTGGGTGATCCTCACGATCATCATGGCCGCAGGCGCGATGATTCGTCAGTTCTTCGTGCTGCGTCACGCCGGCAAGAATCTGTACGCCCTGCCCGTGGCCGGCGCCGCCCTGCTCGCAGGCGTTGCCGTGTTCGCCGCACCGAAGCCCGCGCCGGCGCCGGCCGCCGGTGCCCACGGTGAGGCCGCCGCACCGGCCGTGAAGCTCTCGGAGATTCAACCGATCCTCACGCAACGTTGCGCCACCTGCCACTCGGCCAAGCCGACCATGATGGGCAGCGCACCGGCCGGGGTGATGCTCGACACACCTGCGGAAATTTCACAGAACGCCCAACGGATCTATCAGCAATCCGTGGCGCTCAAGTCGATGCCGCTGGGCAACGTGACGCAAATGACCGACGAAGAGCGCCAGAAAATCGCCGCGTGGTTCAACGGCGGCGCGCAGCAGTAACACGGCAGCGCCGACGTTCACAGACTTTCTTGCTGGACCCATGTTGGGGCGCTTAGGCGCCCCTTTTTTATGCAGGGGAACTCCTGCGCCTGCCATCGGTCTGTCTCTAGCGCCCGGCAGTCCGGGCGTGACGTTTTCGCGAGAACCACGACGCCAATACCGGCGACACCTTCCCACGACGTCAAACGACCGGCGCGATGCCCCAACGCAGGCGCGTCAAGTGCGAGACCCTATGAATTTCCTCCTGTTTTCCGATTCCCGACAAGGCGTCGTCTGGGTGCATCTGCACCAGGCGATGTTCCCTCCGTCCGTCTGACTGCCTCGCTGGCGTTCTCCTTGCTTCCGGTAAGGGGCGATGTCGTTGCGGGGCGGAGCGCTTACGCCATCGCTTGCGCGTGAGCGACAACACTCCCCCATTCCGAAGTCTCTGAAGTCTTTGATGTGCAAGCCACGGTGAGCCGCGTCCCGACACGACGCGGTGCGAAGTCATCGGGGGGACCATGTCTCTTTCCACGTCTACCAATTCATGCAACACCTCGCAGGGCGCAAGGACGTCCCTGCTTAAAGAGTTCACGTCGCTCGCCGTTCCGACGATCCTTTCCGGCTGGGTCTACACGGTCTATACCCTGATCGACGGGATCTTCATCGGCCGCTACGTCGGCCAGCAGGCGCTCGCCGCGCTGAACCTGGTCGTGCCGCTGCTCTATGTGCCGTATGCCATCAGCGTGATGGTCGGCGTGGGCGGCGCCACGCTCATTGCCCGTCTGCTCGGCGAACAACGCGTCAGCGAAGCGCAGCGCGCGTTTTCGCAAGTGCTGTGGGTCATGCTCGCGGCGGGTATCGCGATGAGCATCGGCGTGCTCGTCTTCAAGCACGAAATCGCTGCGGCGCTCGGGGCGCAAGGCGCGATCACTGCGGACGTCGTGGCCTATCTGTCCGGCTGGGGCTGGTTCGTGCTGTTCGCCAACGGTCTTTACGCCATGGAGTTGTTCCTGCGCGTCGAGGGCGCACCGGCTGCCCGATTCGGGTTGTACGCGATGTTCCTGGGCGCACTCGCCAACGTGGGGCTCGACTACTGGTTTATCGTCGTTCGCGGGATGGGGATGTACGGCGCGTCGCTGGCGACCGGGTTGTCGATGATGGTGTCGAGCAGCGTCATGCTCGCCTATCACTTCTTGCTGGCGAAGCAGGTCGTGCCCGCGCGCCGCGCGTTCGGCAACGGGGAAACCCACGTGTGGCGCGCGATGTACAACGGGGCATCGGAGTTTCTCGGCGCGATCGCACCGGCGGTGACGGTGTTCGTCTTCAACCGCGTGATTCTGACGAACTTCGGTGAGCCCGGTCTCGCGGCGTATGCGATTCTCGAGTACATGACGCTCGGGGCCACGGTCACGATGGTCGCGCTGGTACAGAGCATGCAGCCGATGATCAGCTTCTATCGCGGCGCGGGCGACGTGAAGGCGCTTCAGGGGTCGTTTCGTCTGGGCGTGATCGCGGTGATGGGCTTCTCATTGCTCGTCGCGGTCGCCATGGCCACGCTGGCGCGCCCGCTCACCTTTCTGTTCCTGCCGGCAGGCGGCGAAGCATGGTCAATTCTGGAGCATGCGGTGCTCTGGTATGCACTGGCGTTCTTGCCGGCGGCCGGCAATCTGATCGTGGCCGGTTACCTGACCGCCGTCGAAGCGCCGGGGCCATCGGCTGCCATCGCAATGCTGCGTAGCTGGATTCTGCTGCTCGGCATTCTCTGGCTGCTCGATGCGCTGCTTGGCGGCGACGCCATCTGGTACACCCTGCTCGCCACGGAAGCCGTCACGCTCGCGGTCAGCGCATGGCTGTACCGCAAGCAGCATCGCGTGCACAGCCATGCCTGACGCTCAGGGCGGCGCAATGCCGCCCGTCTCGCATCGTCCGATCAGGACGGCATCTTGAGCGACACCGTTTGTGCCAGTGACTGAAGGCTGCCCGCCTCGTCCGCACCGGGCATGCCTTCGGGCGGCTCGGCACGCGGCGGCAGCGATGCCGGCACGCTCACCACGCTGCTCGTCGCCCACTGCGGCTCCGGCAATTCGTCGAACACCTGGCGCAAGCGCGAGCCCCACGTATCGTGAATCATCTTGTAGTAGACGTTCTCGTCGTCGAGCGAGGCGAAGCGCGTCACGCGCAAGCTATCCGCTTCGTAGACGAGCAAGTCGAGCGGCAGACCGACGGACACGTTGGAGCGCAGCGTCGAATCCATCGAGATGAGCGCGCACTTGGCGCCGTCGTCGAGGGACGTCGCGGGCGTCACGAGCCGGTCGATGATCGGTTTGCCGTACTTCGATTCACCAATCTGGAAGTACGGATTGACGGACGACGCTTCGATGAAGTTGCCTGCCGAATACAACTGGAACAGACGGCTCTTCCCCCCGGCGATCTGCCCGCCGAGCAAGAAGCTGCAATTGAAGTCGACGCCGAAGGCTTCGAGCGATTTGGCATCACGTGCGTAGACGTCGCGAATCGCTTGTCCGACCACGCGGGCCACGTCGCCCATGGACTTGGCGGTCCACAACGTCTCCGCATCGCGGGCATCCACAAGCTGCTGACGCACGGCTTGCGTGAGCGCGAGATTTCCTGCGGAGAGCAGCACGATCACACGTTCGCCCGGACGCTCGAAGACGAGCATCTTACGGAAGGTGCTCACGTGATCGACCCCCGCATTGGTACGGGTGTCGGAGAGAAAGACCAGCCCGGCATCGAGCTTCATGGCCACGCAATACGTCATGTCGTTCCTGTCTTGCCGTGCGAGGCACGCCGCCTCGTCACGCGAAAAGCTATTGATGTTGGTCCGGCGGCACGGTATCGACACTCACCGATACGTGCAACGCCTCGCTCGCCCCGCCGCTGCGCATGCCTCTGACGGGCGCCGCAGATTCGTAATCGCGGCCGACCGCCAGACGACAGTAGTTGCCGCTGGCAAAGCAGGCGTGGGTGACGTCGATACTCACCCAGCCGCTGCCATCCACCCACACGTCGACCCACGCGTGGCTTGCCGCATGCGGCACGTCGCCCGGATCGATGTACCCGCTGACGTATCGCGCAGGCACGCCGCGTGCCCGGCACACGGCCAGCATCAGATGCGCGTGGTCCTGGCAGACACCCCGCCCCAGCGTCAGCGCCTGCGCGGCGGTGCTGGTCACGGCGGTGATCCCCGACTCGTAGTCGACCTGTTCGCAAATGGCGGCCGCCAGCGCGAGCAGGTCGCCCGGCGTGGTCACCCCGGCGGCGTCGGCCAGCGCATCGATCCCGTCGCTGCGCCCGGTGAGCGGCGTTGGGCTGGCGAAGCATAACACTGGTACGGCATGACTCGTCTCGCCGAGCTTGCCGTCGACGAGCGGCGTGGTCTCGACCTCCCCCTCGGCCAGCAGATGAATCTCGTCGTGCGGCTGGTGCAGCACGAGCGTATGCATGTCGTTACCGAATGCATCGCGCGCGGCAGTGAGTTTGCCTGGCGCACTCAACCGCCATTGCACGATGCGTTGCACTTCGGACGCCGTCGGCGTCAGCCGAAGCTGCTGGATGGTGTAGCGCACCGGCGTGTCGTAGCGGTAGGTGGTCTCGTGACGGATGATCAGGCGCATGGCATCAGGCGGCGAGCGGGATCAGGAATGTCTGGCTGATCTTGTTGCCGAGCACGGACACGCGCTCGAGAAACTCGGTCAGGACGGGGTGCAGGCCTTGCTGCTGTATCTGCTGGATGTCGGCGTATTTGAGGTCTGCCTGAAGCTTGCCGGCATAACGCTCGACGTCGCCGGACTGTGCGTTGGAGAGCGTGGCGAGGTTTTCGCACACGCCGTTGAGCGAGGCCAGCAACGAGCGCGGCATGTGGGCGTTGAGCATGAGCAGTTCGACGACACGCTCCGGCGTGATCACGTCACGGTAGACCTTGCGATAGATCTCGAACCCCGACACGCTGCGCAGCACGGCAGACCAGTAGTAGAAGTCCGTGGGATGCGAGGCGTCCGGCCCAGCCTTGTCGGCACGCACCGCTTCGTGAAAGCGCACGTCGAGGATCCGTGCGGTGTTATCGGCACGCTCCAGGAAGAGCCCCAGACGCGTGAAGTAGAACGCATCGTCCTGGAACAGCGTACCGAAGCTCACGCCGCGCGAGAGATGCGAGCGCACCTTGACCCACTCGAACAGATGCGCCGGATCGCGCTCCAGCAGGTCGAGCATGCGCGGGAATTCCAGCCAGGTGCTGTTGACGGTCTCCCACAGTTCAGTCGTCAGGGTGCCACGCACGGCACGCGCGTTCTCGCGGGCGGCGGCCAGACAGCAGGCGATGCTCGACGGGTTGTCGCGATCGCGCACCACGAAGTCGAGCACGTTCGCACGTGTGGCACGCGCGTGTTTGCGGTTGAACGCCGGCTCAAGCTCGGAGATACGCAGCGTGGCGCGCCACCCGGCTTCGTTGTCGATGCCGCCGGCAAGCGCATGTGCCAAATCGGTATCGTCTTCGTCGTCGAGGTTGTCGATGGCGTCTTGCGGCAGCAACAGGTTTTGCAGATTGACGTCGAGCAGGCGCGCGGTGTTCTCGGCGCGCTCCATATAGCGGGCCATCCAGAACAGGTGGTCGGCGGTACGGCTGAGCATGATCTCTTCCCGATAAGTTGTCTTCTGTCTCTGGCGAACGCCGCTTACTTCTCGAGGACCCAGGTGTCTTTCGTCCCCCCGCCCTGCGAGGAATTGACGACGAGCGACCCTTCGGTGAGCGCCACGCGCGTGAGACCGCCCGGCACCATGGTCACGCCCTTGCCCGACGACAGCACGAACGGCCGCAGGTCGATATGGCGCGGCGCGATACCGGCGTCGACGAAAGTCGGGCACGCGGAGAGTGCCAACGTGGGTTGCGCGATGTAGCCGTCGGGTTTGGCAATCAGCCGTTGCCGGAACGCTTCGATTTCGGCCTTGGTGGACGCCGGCCCGACCAGCATGCCGTATCCGCCCGCCCCATGGACTTCCTTGACGACCAGCTCGCCGAGGTTGTCGAGCGTGTAGGCAAGGTCGTCGGCACGACGGCACTGATATGTCGGCACGTTGTTCAGGATGGGTTTCTCTCCGAGGTAGAACTCGATCATGTCGGGCACGAACGGGTAGATGGACTTGTCGTCCGCCACGCCGGTCCCGATGGCGTTGGCCAGCGTCACGCGCCCTGCCCGGTAGACGCTCAGCAATCCGGGCACGCCCAGCGTCGAGTCAGCGCGAAACGCGAGCGGGTCGAGGAAGTCGTCGTCGATACGGCGATAGATGACGTCGACCCGCTTGGGACCGTTGGTGGTGCGCATGTAGACGAGGTTGTCTTCGACGAAGAGGTCCTGCCCCTCCACGAGTTCGATCCCCATTTGCTGGGCGAGGAACGCGTGTTCGAAGTACGCCGAGTTGTAGATGCCCGGCGTCATCACGACGACCGTTGGATCGTCGACCCCCATCGGCGCCACGGCCCGCAAGCTGTCCAGCAAAAGATCGGGATAATGTTCGACCGGCGCGATGCGGTTTCTCGCGAACAGCTCGGGGAACAACCGCATCATCATCTTGCGGTTTTCCAGCATGTACGAGACGCCGGACGGCACTCTCAGGTTGTCCTCCAGCACGTAGAACACGCCGTCGTCCCCTGTGCCTGCCCGAACGACGTCGACACCGGCGATGTGCGAGTAGATGTCGCCCGGCACGTCGACGCCCTGCATCTCGGGGCGATACTGCGCATTCTTCAGCACCTGCTCCGCTGGAATGACGCCCGCGCGCAGGATGTTCTGGTCGTGATAGACGTCGTGGATGAATTTGTTCAGCGCTTCGACGCGCTGCCGCAGACCGGTCTGCAAGGTCTGCCACTCATGGGCGGGGATGATTCTCGGGATGAGATCGAACGGGATGAGGCGTTCGGTTCCCGCTTCATTGCCGTAGACAGCAAATGTGATGCCGACGCGCCGGAACGCCAGATCGGCCTCAGCTCGCTTATGGTGCAAGACATCTTCGGGCTGGCATTTCAGCCAGTCGTCGAACCGCCGGTAGTGCGAACGCGTCGCACCCGTGATGCTCGCCATCTCGTTATAGCTCTCGACCATACGCTTCTCCGCAGATTGCTGTGTCGAGATCGAGCAATATCCATGCCCGAGCTGTTTTTCCGCTTTTTTGACTCACCACGCACGATTTCGGTGCGGCACCTCTTCAGCCACGCCGATGCACCCGTTATGCGCGCCCGCCGCACCGTTTGGTGACGACAAAAATGCACCACGACGGTGTTTCGGCGATGGTTGGAGTATAGGAGTTGGTTTTTCTCCGTGACGCGTGTGTTTACCCCGCTTGCTTATCGGCACTCACGCGCCCCCCACTCGACACGCATGCGGCATCCACGCTGGTTGCGTCGGGACGGGCATGCGCCCGTTCACGCACCTCCCGTCCCGACACTGCCCTCATCCGCAAACGGCGAACGCCCGGGGGATCACTACCCCGCAAACGCCGGCTGATGACGCACGCTCGGGCGCGCCATCACCCGTTCATGCCACGCCTTCAGTGCCTTGCAGGTTTCCGGCACTTCGACCTTGACGTAGGACGCGAAGAGCAGCCCCGCAATTACCGTGATATCTGCCATGGAGAATTCGTCACCCGCGATATATGCCTGCGTTTCCAGGAGATCGTTGAAGTACTGCATGCCCCGCTCGGCTTTCTCACGCTGGCGAATACCCCACTCCTCGTTTTGGTACAGCTCCACGTCCGGCCCCAATCCCGGCGTCGCATGATGGAAATAAACGCTGATCGGATCGAGTAACTCCAGCTCGGCGCGCTTGTTCATCATGTGGATCTTCGCCCGGGTCAACGGCGTGTTGCCCGTCAATGTCGGGGAGCCGTCCAGCCAGTCGAGATATTCGGTAATGGCCGTGCATTCTGCGATGTACGTGCCATCGCGCAGTTGGAGCACGGGTACCGTGCCGGAGTAGTTCTTCTCCGCCATGAATGCCGGTCGCTTGTGATCCCCCTTGTAAAGATCCACGAGTTCGAACTTCACTCGTGGCTCCATTGCTTTCTCTGCCAGGGCAATCCGCACGCGCGTTGGATACGGTCCCCTCGGAAAGTCGTAAATCGCCATGTCCGCCAAGGTTTCGTCGTTGGAACTGGTGCTCTTGAGATTCATGCTCTGCCCTCTGCGCAGTGTGTTGATGGAAACTACCTAACGTTCGTTAGGTTAACGATAGAGGGTATAATCTCTGGCGTCAATGGGCTTTTCAACTTTCGGAGTATTCAGGGAAATGGTGGGGACGACCGATTCGGGCTTGAGTTCGAAGGAACGCATTCTGCTGGCCGCGACCCAGATCGCTCAGGCCCACGGGTACAACGGCCTGAATTTCCGGGATCTCGCCTCCGCCGTCGGCATCAAGGCGGCCAGCATCTATCACCACTTCGAAAGCAAAGCCGATCTGGGAGCCGCCGTCGCCCGACGCTACTGGGAAGACACGGCAGCCAATCTGGACGCGATCTACGCGCGGACTGGCGACCCCGTCGAATCCCTCCGACAATATCCCCGTACGTTTCGCAAGGCGCTGGAACGCGACAATCGCATCTGCCTCGGCAGCTTCATGGCCGCAGAATCAGACGATCTGCCCGATATCGTGCTGCGAGAAGTGATGACGTTTGCCGATGTGAACGTGACATGGCTCGCCCGGATGCTGCGCGAAGCCTCGCTCGTCGCTCCTGAACAGAGCGAAGGAAGAGCACGTGCTATCTACGCCGCGATTGCCGGCGCACAATTGATCGCGCGTAGTCGCTCGGATATCGCGGTCTACGATCACCTCATCGAGAGCTATCGCGCCGCAGGATTGCTGCCAGCATGAGACCTCGACGCAGTAGCGTCGATGTATTTTTCTTTTCTTCTGCTAGTGATACGGGGTGAACACCCCCCGCCTGACGGGCCGGAGCCCCTTTCCGCCGCTCAGACATAAACCCAACTCGCTGCAGAAAGGGGCCCCGGCCCGTCTCCCTCCCCGCCCTCAGTGCCTCCACCGAAACCGCCCGCTTCCCGCGCTCTGTTTCCGCTTCCCCCGCTCCGTCGACACCGCTCTTCTCCAGCGCCAACGCGACGCCACAACCACCACGCACGTGCTCCGCAACTGCTGCGCGGCGGTCGTGCCGTCGCTCACACGTTTTCTGTCCCTCCCTACGCCCTCCCCATGCCCCGCTTACGCTGCCTTTTGCGTGCCTTGCACGGCATCTAACTCCGCTTGCGTCAGCAAATACACACCCGGCAAATCCTGCTCGTCACAGTTGTGTCCCTCACCACCCCGGTCCACCACGACGAAGTCACTCACCTCATGCAACGCCAGCAATGGGTGATGCCATACACCTTTTGCGTAGTTCACGCCTTGCCAGCCATCGGAGACGAACGCCCGCATCTGACTCACATCCAACTCGCCCGCCGGCGCAACCACCACCAAATACGGCGTGCTCTTCAACGGAATGAACGCCTGACTGCCCAACGGGTGACGCTCCAACATCTTCACCTCGTACGGCA
>NZ_CABPRV010000001.1 GCF_902459735.1 Pandoraea capi | reverse complement strand
GACCGTGAAACGACTCCACGCCGATGATAGTGCGGATACCCGTGTGAAAGTAGGTAATCGTCAGGCTCCCCTTAAAACCCCTTGTAGCCAAAGCTGCAAGGGGTTTTTGCTTTACCCCCTCGCTTTGCATCCAAGCTTTACGTCCAGCTTTACATCCAAGCTTTGCATCAACGTGCTTAATCGAGGCTGAATCGATGCTTGGCGGCAGCCAGTCCACTGTCAAATGCCATCTATACACCGCTTCCGCTGTTCAGCCGATAGCTCGAAGACGATGCCCGGATCGGCGCCGTTTGTGCCCCAATCACTTTCCAGCGGTTATGTGACGCATGCCTGTGTGTCGAGACGACTTCCGCGCTTGGCGTGCACTGACTGCTGGCTGGTCTCAGAGGCGTTGCCACACAGCTTTCGAAAGCGGACTACGCATTTTGTTGTCATGCGATTTGTGCCCGATTAGGCAAACTGCGTTCGCTGCAGGCCGATTTCTTCAATTCCCCTCCTGTTTTTTGTTTCACGAAGCTTAGGGCTCATTGCACGGCATTGAGCATCGTCCATATCGCTACGTTGTTGCAATCTCATCACGGAGTGAAATTCCGGGTGGATGGACACCGACTTCTCGCTTAGGATTCGACCACGGGGTTAGTGGCAGTTCGAGGAGCAAAACGGGTGGGGATTCAGTATCGGGGGAAGCGTCAGGTGAGCTGGCGTGTAGGGATGGCATGCATGAGTGCCGTCGTTATCAGCTTGGTTGTTGCTGGATGCGCTTCGCAGCGGGCACCTACCACTGGCGAGTCAACGGCGTTGGTGCCGGCGCATCGCGAGGAAATCGCTCCGCTTTCAGCCGAAGTGAATTCGGACGGACTTCCGCCGCATTGGGAAACCTATCTCGTCACGCGAAATAAGCGGCTGACTCACTACGAGCAAACCACCGATAGCAATGGCATCGCAGTGATCCGGGCGACGGTAGACGCGTCAGCATCCGGTATTGCTCAGAAGCTGGATATTCCCGTATATCCGGGAGCGAAGCTGAGCTGGCGCTGGCGTGCAGATGCAATGCCGGTCAACGCAGACATTCGGACGAAACGTTTTGACGATGCCCCTGTACGCATCGCTCTCGCGTTCGACGGTGACCCAGGCAAACTCACCATGCAGGATCACATGCACCGTGAGTTGGCGCGTATGGTGAGCGGACGCGAATTACCCTTTGCAACCTTGATGTACACGTGGGATGGTGATGCGCTCGCTGCCAACGAGGTGATCCCAAATCCATATACAGGCAGGATTCGCTCCATCGTCGTCGAACGCGGCAACGGTAATCTCGGAACGTGGCAAACGTATTCCCGAGATATTGCCAAGGACTATGAGAAGGCGTTCGGCGAGCCACCGGGACGTTTGATCGGTATCGCCATCATGAGCGATGGCGACAACACACAATCCAGGTTCACTGCCTGGTACGGCGACATTCACCTCGAGACTGACGGCATTCCAACGACAACCGCCGCCAAATAAGGTCGTGCGTCTTCTAAAACGAAAAAGCCGGCAATTATGATTTGCCGGCTTTTTTCCTGATTCCGATGCTTCGGATCAACAGCGCTTACTTATGGCGTGCGAAGTAGGTTTCGACCAGTTTCGCCCAATAAGTCCCTCCAAGCGGCAGCAAATCATCGTTGAAATCGTAGCTGGCGTTGTGAAGATTGCAGGGGCCGAGGCCATGACCGGTGTCCCGGTGTGTTCCGTCGCCGTTACCAATGAAGACATAGGCGCCGGGCTTCTCCAGCAGCATGAACGAGAAGTCTTCGGCGCCCATCGTCGGCTCGACCTTGTCGTTCACATTCTCATTGCCCACCACCTGACGCATCACATCGGCGCAAAGTGCGGCCATCGCGGGCTCGTTGATGGTCGGAGGATAGTTACGGTGGAACTCGATCTCTGCCGAACAACCCAGCCCTTTCGCGACGAACTCGGAGACCTCGCGAAGCCGGCGTTCGATCAGGTCCAGGACCTCGATGGAAAACGTGCGAATCGTGCCACCCAGCCATGCGATGTCGGGGACCACGTTCGTGGTGTCGCCTGCATGGATCTGCGTAATGGAAAGCACGGCGGCGTCGATGGGACGCTTATTGCGCGTAATGATGCTCTGAAGCGCCTGAGCGACCTGAACGGCGGCAATAACCGGGTCGATCCCTGCATTCGGGATGCCCGCATGCGTACCCTTGCCACGAATCGTAATCTTGAATTCGTTACTCGACGCCATCATCGGCCCAGGAGTCACGGCGAACGTTCCGGTCGGAACGCCCGGCCAGTTGTGCATGCCGAACACGGCCTCCATCGGGAAACGCTCGAACAAACCGTCTCTGATCATTTCGCGCGCGCCGCCACCACCTTCTTCTGCGGGCTGGAAAATCAGATAAACGGTGCCGTCGAAATTTCGATGCTTTTGAAGATATTGCGCCGCAGCAAGCAACATTGCGGTGTGCCCATCGTGGCCGCAAGCGTGCATCTTGCCTTCGTGTTTCGACGCGTGCTCGAACGTATTGGCTTCGTGGATCGGCAAGGCATCCATATCGGCGCGCAGGCCAATCGCGCGGTCGCTGTTGCCGTTCTTGATGATGCCGACAACGCCGGTCTTACCGAGGCCGCGATGGATGGGAATGCCCCATTGCGTGAGCGTTTCAGCGACTACGTCTGACGTGCGCTTCTCTTCGAAGCAAAGTTCCGGGTGTGCGTGAATATCGCGTCGGATGGTCTGGATTTCGCCGCGTGCGGCGTCGATTTCTGGAATGAGCTTCATGACGGGGTTTCCTGCTGAGCGCAATGGCTCATCTTACCCCCTAATGGCAGGTCTGGCATCTTGCTCGGAATTGTCCGAACGCCCCGTCGGATGGGGCTGAAAAATGTCCGAAGTCCCCGTGTGGCGGGGCAGCCCGCGAACGAACGTAATACAATATCGCCAGCGTCGCACTATTGCCAGACGCTGAAATTCGGTAGAGAGAGGAGTAGTTTGATGACGACCAATACCCACGTCGTTCGGGCCGCGTGCCCGCATGACTGCCCGGACACGTGCGCACTGCATGTGACGGTGGAAAATGGCGTTGCGATCAAGGTACAGGGTGATCCTGACCATCCGACGACCAAGGGTGTCCTGTGCACGAAAGTCTCTCGTTATACCGAACGTACTTATCACCCGGATCGTTTGCTGCATCCGCTCAAGCGTGTCGGACCGAAAGGTAGCGGGCAATTCGTCCGTGTGAGCTGGGATGAGGCGCTGGACGAGATCGCCAAGCGGTTGAGCGCCATTGCTGCGCGCGAACCCGAGGCGATCTTGCCGTACAGCTACGCCGGCACGATGGGATTCGTTCAGGGCGAATCGATGGCGGCACGGTTTTTCAACAAGGTGGGGGCGTCAGACCTCGATCGTACGATTTGCGCGAGTGCCGGTGCGGCGGGGTTGCGATACACCTATGGCGCTGGCGTAGGGATGCACGTCGAACATTTCGCCGATAGCAAACTGATTCTGATCTGGGGCAGCAATCCGATTACGTCGAGTGTGCATTTCTGGGCCACTGCTCAGGAAGCCAAGCGCCGTGGTGCCAAGCTGATCGCCATCGATCCCTATCGATCGCTGACGGCAGAGAAGTGTCACCAGCACATTGCCTTGTTGCCTGGTACGGATGCCGCACTTGCCTTGGGCATGATGCACGTCCTCATTGCCGAAGACCTCGTCGATCACGAATACATTGCGCGGCACACGATCGGTTACGCCGAGTTGAAAGATCGTGTGCGTCGCTATACGCCCGATCGCGTTGCTGAGATTTGTGGCATCAGCGCAGAGACGATTACGACACTCGCCCGCGAGTATGCGAGTGCGAAACCCGCTGCGATCCGTCTGAACTATGGCATGCAGCGCGCCAAGGGCGGCGGCCAGGCGACGCGTGCGGTAGCCTGTCTGCCGGCACTGGTTGGTGCCTGGAGAGACCCGGCGGGCGGGCTGTTGATGTCGTCGTCCGGGTATGCGCCCGTCGATGCCGTGGCGCAGGCGCGTCCTGATCTGCGGCCGCGACAGGATAAGGCGGCTCGCGTCGTCAACATGAGTGCGATTGGCGACGCGCTTTGCCACGCAGGCGATGAAACCTTCGGGCCGAAGATCGAGGCACTGGTGGTCTACAACAGCAACCCGGTGGCCGTTGCCCCCGAGTCGGGCAAGGTCGCCGCAGGGTTTGGCCGCGAGGATCTCTTCACCGTCGTGTTGGAGCATTTCCAGACGGACACCGCAGATTACGCCGACTTCGTGCTGCCCGCCACGACGCAGCTCGAACATCTGGATATTCACAAAGCCTACGGTCATACCTATCTGTTGGCCAACAATCCGGCGATCGCTCCGCTCGGCGAAGCGAAACCCAATTCGGAGATATTCCGTTTGCTGGCCAAGCAGATGGGATGGACGGAGGCGTGCTTCTCCGACACCGACGATCAACTCGCCGCGCAATCGATTCGTTGGAGCGATGCCCGCATGGCCGGTAGTGACTGGGAGACACTCAAGCGTGATGGCTGGGTACGCTACGACTTGCCGGAAGCACCGTTTGCCAACGGTGAGTTCTATACGCCGTCCGGTAAGTGCGAGTTTTACTCCGAGCGCATGTTGCAGGAGGGCCTGGATCCTCTGCCGGATTGGGTGCCGCCGTACGAGTCGGTTGCCAGTAATCCCGAGCTGGCATCACGCTATCCGCTCGCCATGATCTCGCCGCCTGCGCGCAATTTCCTGAATTCAAGCTTCGTGAATGTCGATAGCCTGCGTTCATCGGTTGGGGAGCCGACGCTGGACATCCACCCTGCGGATGCCGCGATACGAGGCATCGAAGACGGTGTCGGTGTGCGTATTTTCAACGATCGGGGCACATTGAACGCAAAAGCGCGCGTGACGGAGAAGGCGCGCGAAGGTGTCGTGGTCGGTCTGTCGATCTGGTGGAAGAAGCTGGCGCCGGATGGAAAAAATGCCAACGAGGTCACGAGTCAGCAACTGACCGACCTTGGGCGCGCGCCTACGTTTTACGACTGTCTGGTCGAGGTTGTGCCGGCCTGAGGTTTGGCTGGAATCCCCCATCGCTGAGGAGCCTACTATGCCGTTCTCGCTTGCGATGCTCCTCACGTTCGCGCAGCGAGTCGCTGGTCGCAGCGTTGTCACCAGCGTAGTGATCGCGCTTTCGGGGTGCGGGCAGGTTGGCTATTACGCGCAGTCGATCAATGGACACTTCACTGTGCTGCATGACGCGCAGCCGGTATCCGAATTGCTTGCCGATCCGGCCATCGATTCGCGTCTGCGTTCGCGACTGATCGAGGCGGAGCAGATTCGCAGCTACGCGGTATCGGCGTTGGGAGAGCCCGACAACGGGAGCTACCGGAGCTACGCCGACCTCAAGCGGCCATTCGTGGTGTACAACGTGTTCGCGGCGCCCGCATTGTCGTTGAAGCTTCACGAGTCATGCTTACTGGTTGTCGGATGTGTCGAGTATCGCGGCTACTATTCGCGCGAATCCGCCGAGGCGTATGCAGCGGAGCTGCATCGCGATGGTTGGGAGACGTTCGTCGCGGGCATTCCCGCCTACTCGACGCTCGGCTATTTCGACGATCCGCTGCTGAACACATTTATCTATCTTCCCCGGGCCGAAGTTGCGCGCATGATTTTCCACGAGCTGGCGCACCAGATCCTGTTCGTTCGTGGCGATACCGCATTCAACGAGTCGTTTGCGGTGACGGTGGAGACGGTTGGTGTGGGTCGTTGGCTCGCAACGCATCCCGATGCTGCGATGGAGTATGAGCGATACGATGCGCATCGCAGGGAGTTCCGCAAGCTGGTGGATAGCTATCGAAAACGCCTTGAGGAGGTGTACGCCAGCACACTGCCGGATGCCGGGAAAGCGGAGCGCAAAGAGGCGCTATTTGCCCGCATGCGCACTGACTACGACGCGCTGAAAGTGTCTTGGGGCGGATATCAGGGCTTCGACCGTTGGTTCGCCACAGATCTGAACAACGCCAAGATCGGATCATTCGCAACGTATAACCAGTGGGTGCCGGCGTTCATGGCGCTGCTCGTGAAGGAGCAGGATGACCTGCCGAAGTTTTATGCGGCGGTAAAGGCGATGTCGAAGCGTCCTGAAGCGGAACGACGCGCCGCTCTCGTTGCACTCGATGCAACCCCGGCGGCCGCGATGGCGCGGCAGATACTGGATGCGCCGATGCGAGCGGGGCGCTAGCGGATGGGGCGGCGCCGGGCTCCAAGGTAACCGGCCGAGCGATGTGATACCGCGGTTAAATGGGCGCGATGTGGCGCGATATCAACCAGAATTGACGTTGCGCTGGAGGGTAATATGCGCTGCCTCACCGTGAAAACGAGTGTCAATGACAGCCGAAGCGACCTATTGCCCATGCTCTCTGGCTATGACTTGCCGCTTTGCATCTGACAACGTCAACATCCTCGTGTCATCCGGCGGCTTCATGATGTGCGTCTAATGCGCACGGCATCCATCGTTAGCTGAGCAGTTCGACGCCGATGCACAGATCCCGGATCTCGTCAGGCAATCACCGACTTCAGATCTCCGAGCAGTGCGTAGAGCTGTTGGCGTTGCGCCTCAGGCAGTTGTCCCAGGCGTGCCTCAATCCATCCTTCATGCGCGCGCGCCATGTTGGAGAAGGCTTTCTTGCCTCGTGGCGTCAATTTGATCAGAAAGGCGCGTCGATCATTGACGACCGTCTCGCGGGTCACCCAGCCTTCCTTTTCCAACTGATCCGTAATGCCGGTCACATTGCCCCCGGTCACCATCATCCGCTTGCTCAATTCCCCCATCTTCAGCCCTTCCGGGTGGCGATCCAATTGTGCGAGCAGATCGAAGCGCGGCAACGTGCAATCGAACTCCTGACGCAGGCGAGAGCGGATATCTGTTTCGATCATGTTGGCGCAGGTGAGTAGCCGCAGCCAGAGACGCAGCGCATCGTGCTCACGGTCGTGGGCTCGCGTTTCAAGATCGAGAGAGTCGGAGTCTGCGAGGCTCATGGTCGGCGGGGGAAAAAATTTACAGTATGGAAATTTTAGGTTTGAAATAAACGCACGGTCAAGCTGGAGGAGTTACTGGGGAACGATGGCGGAGAAAAGCAGAGGTGCAGAAGCGCACGCGAACATTCATGTTCATCCGTCCGCTATGCCGATGGGAGTCGCATCTTCAGGTCGACACCTCAGACCAATTTCTACGCCGATGGCGACATCGGTAGTCCGTGAGCCACGCTTCCCAATTGGGGTGCTGTTGCACCGACGTTGACGGTTTCGACTTGTCGGGAACCAGTCATAAGACCGCATAGAGGGAGCCCGAACAATAAAAAAGGGCACCCGAAGGTGCCCTTTTGCCAAAGCCTAAGTGACGGAAACTGTCAGCTTAGAACTTGTGACGGATACCGGCCGTGACTGCCACTTGATTCGTGCCGGTCGAGAACGGTTGGTTGGCCAGTGCTGCACCGCCCGGAGCGTCGTTGTTAGCATGTTGCCAGTTGACCACGAAGTACGTGTCCGTGCGCTTCGACAGGAAGTAGTCGACGCCAGCGTTGACTTGGTGGTACTTCGGCGACAGGCTGCCAGCTGCTTGGTTCAGCGTCGACCAAGTGTACGTGTACGACAAGCCCAGTTGCAGTGCCGGCGTCAGCATGTACTTGGCGTTGGCTTCGACGTTGTCGAACTTCCAGCTACCACCCGAGATGTAGTTGTACGCGCTGTGGCTGTACACGAGGCCAATCGTTGCCGGGCCGAAGGCGTACGAACCGCCAGCCGAAGCAATCCAAGCCTTATCGGTAGCGTTGCCGTTGAACGCCATCACTGCGTTCGCGTCAGCCGTCGTCAGAACACCCGAGCCGTTGCTGCTACCCGGCGACGACAGGTACAAGTAACCAGCGCCGAGGCTCAGAGGGCCGTTGGCGTAACCCAGGCCGACCGACCATGCGCGGTTGTTAGCGAAACCCGTGCCGTTACCCGTGTTGGATTGGTTCGAGAAACCATACAGAGCGCCGGCGCTGAGGCCGTTGTAGTTCACGCTCGTGTACTTCACCGAATTGTTGATACGGAACGAGTTGTTCAGGTTGTCGTTATCGAACGGGTGAGCGCCCATGTTGGCGCCCCACTGGCTACCCGAAGCGAACGGACCAACGAAGTCAACCACGGAGTCATACTGACGACCGATCGTGACCGTACCAGCCGTTGCGCTGCTGAGGCCAACGTAGGCTTGACGACCAAACATGCGGCCGTTTTGGCCCAGCGTGCCCGAACCCAGGTTGAAGCCGTTTTCCAAGACGAAGATTGCCTTCAGGCCGCCACCGAGGTCTTCAGCACCCTTCAGGCCCCAACGCGAACCTTGCAGGTTGCCATTGCTGAACTTGAAGTTCTTCGAAGCGGTGTTGCCGCCGAGCGTGCCTTCCTTGCTGTTGTAGGTCAGGCCAGCGTCGATGATACCGTACAGGGTCACGCTGCTTTGAGCGTGAGCAGCGCCAGCGAATGCGCCGAGCACACCCAGAGCGAGAAGCGACTTTTTCATTGAGTGATCTCCAAAGGATTGTGAGATTTGTTTAACAAGGTCACTAGTGATAACGTCCTTGCTAATCAACTTCGCGAGAAGTTGGACGTAATGTAACAAATTCACTTTAGGCGGCAAAGGAAAAGGCCGGTTTTACGCGGGTTTGCGACGGGTTTTGTTTCGTTTACGCAACATCCCGGAAACCGGCGTCTGGCGGGGATTTCGCGCGTTTGCGCCCGCGCAAGGCACGCCGGATAAAGGGGCGTATCATCGGCGGCGGACGCGAAAGAATCGTCCAGCGTTCCACATAGTGAAAGATTCAAGCGAGTTGAAAGTACGATGTTCTCCGACAGTCTGATTTCCGAACTTGACCGTGGCCTGCGTGCCATCGCAGGTGTCACCCAAGCCTCCCGTCCGACCCCCTTAGCGGCGCCCTCTATAAATAGTGAAGCTTCCGTTGGGGACGATGCGTTGACGCCGGAGGAGCGTCGTCACGTTGCCGGGCTGATGCGGGTCAACCACGTCGGTGAGGTGTGTGCGCAGGCGTTGTATCAGGCGCAGAAGCTGGCGACGAAGCGTCCGGAGCTACGCACGGCGTTTGAACATGCGGGCAAGGAGGAGGAGGACCACCTCGCGTGGACGGCGCACCGTCTGTCGGAACTGGGTTCGCGCCCGAGCCTGCTCAACCCGCTCTGGTATGCCGGCGCGTTCGCCATCGGTTTCGTGGCAGGCAAATGCGGTGATAAGGTCAGTCTCGGCTTCATGTCGGAGACTGAGCGCCAGGTGGAGCATCACCTCGATAGCCATCTCGACGATCTGCCCCCACACGATCTGCGCTCGCGCGCCATCGTCGATCAGATGCGTCTCGACGAGATCGAACACGGTCAGGCCGCCCGCGACGCCGGAGGCATCGAACTTCCCGCGCCGGTGCAGCGCGTCATGCGCGCTGCGGCCAAGGTCATGACCACGACCGCCTACTATATATAGAGCGTTAATCAGCCCCCCGAACGACCCCCACCTCCGAATCGACTTCCCTTCGCGTAGCTCACGCCAGCCCTGTGTGTAAGGGGGTGGCACGGCGTGAGCGCGCACTACCCGGTATCGATAGTGATTTCGGGCCTCCTGCGAGGCGACGCCCAAAATATGAGGTTCCACTTTCACTATCGCACTTATGTCATTAATTTTCCTGACAAAATTCCGTTTTGCTGCTTTAGGAAAGTGAGCTAAGTCATTGTTCTGTCTACCAAATTGCCCCCTAAAAACGGGTGAAACGCTTGACCGGCCATACACTCTCCTCTAAAGTGGGAAATAGTGTGAGAAAGTGTATTTTTGTGTGGCGTACGGCACAAAATCTTTCTCTTTCGGCATGACGGGCAGGCGGACGAAACCTCACGGGAGCGCACGTGTTTCAGGGAGCCTCGGCACTTTCACTGGATGCAAAGGGACGGATGTCGATTCCGGCCCGGCATCGTGACGTGCTTCAGGGCGACGCTGAAGGCAAGGTGACGATCACCAAGCACCCCGACGGATGTCTGCTGCTGTTTCCGCGTCCCGAATGGGAGATCTTTCGCGGCAAGATCGCCGCACTGCCGATGGACGCGCACTGGTGGCGACGCATCTTTCTGGGCAACGCAGCCGACGTCGAGATGGATTCGGCGGGCCGTGTCCTGGTGGCGCCCGAATTGCGCGCGGCTGCGGGCATGGACAAGGAAGTCATGCTGCTGGGCATGGGCAGTCATTTTGAACTCTGGGATGCCGCAACCTATGCCGCCAAGGAACAGGCGGCGATGGCGCAAGGCATGCCGGAGGCACTGAAGAACTTCACTTTTTGACAGATCAGGTGGTCCGACGAGCATGGCGCACGCGGTGGAAACGGTAATGCAGCACCGCACGGTCCTGCTAGAGGAGGCCGTGGATGCCTTGCTGTGGCGCGACGATGGCGTATACGTCGACGGCACATTCGGCCGCGGCGGGCACAGTCGCAGGCTGCTCGAGCGGCTGGGCGACAAGGGCAGGCTGATCGCGTTCGACAAGGACCCTCAAGCGATCGCGGAGGCGGCAAAAATTGCCGATCCGCGATTTTCGATTGAGCACGACAGCTTCGCGACGTTGCGCGAGGCGATGGCCCGGCGCGGTATCGAGAAGGTGTCGGGTGTTTTGCTGGACCTGGGTGTCTCGTCGCCGCAGTTCGACGACCCCGCACGCGGATTCAGTTTTCGTTTCGACGGCCCGCTCGACATGCGCATGGATCCCACGCGCGGCGAGTCGGCTGCCGACTGGCTGGCCCGGGCAACGCTGGAAGAAATGACGGAGGTCATCAAGGACTATGGGGAAGAACGGTTTGCTTTTCAGATTGCAAAGGCGCTTGTTGCTCGCCGGGCAGACGCCGACCGCCTCGGGCCTCTCGTCAGTACACGCGAGCTTGCCGCGATCGTGGCTGGCGCCGTCAAGACCCGTGAGAAGGGCAAGGACCCGGCAACACGTACCTTTCAGGCTCTACGGATTCACGTCAATCAAGAGCTTGCGGACCTGCAGATAGCACTGGATGTGGCGGCCGATGTCCTCGAAACGGGAGGCAGACTCGTGGCGATCAGCTTTCATTCGCTGGAAGACCGTATCGTGAAGCGCTTCATGCAAGCGCGCTCGAGCGCGCCGGCGGTGGATCGTCGCGTGCCTTTGCGCGCCCACGAAATTCCGGTGCCGCCGTTCAAGGCCGGTCGCAAGATCAAGCCCTCCGCCGCCGAGGTGGAGGCGAACCCGCGTTCGCGCTCGGCGATCATGCGGGTCATGGAGCGGGTGTCGTCATGAGCCGGCTCAATATTCTTCTGCTCGCGCTGCTCATCGGCTGCGCGCTCTCCCTGATCAATGCGCAGTACCGCGCCCGCGGCACGTTCGTCGAACTGAACCGCGAGCAGGCGCTCGAGCATCAGTTGCTTCAGGACTGGGATCGTCTCCAGTACGAGCAAAGCGCACAGAGCAAGAGCGCCCGGATCGAGAGCGTGGCCCGCAGCGACCTGAAGATGCAGGCCGTCTCGCCGGGCCGCACGCAGTATCTGTCCGCGCCGGCCGGTAGCTCGGGTGCGATGGTGGACGTGCCGGTGCCGACCGCGAGCGCCGCATCCGCCCCTGCGAGTGGAGGCCGCCGATGAGTCGCCGCAAGGACGCCAAGGCCAAGACCAAGGATGTGCAGTTCTCTGCCAGCCCGGTCCTGTCCGTGCGTCTGCCGATGTGGCGCTCGAAGATGCTCGTCTTCGTGATCTTCGGCGCGTTCGCGTCGCTGGTCGCGCGTGCCTTCTGGATTCAGGGTCCGGGCAATGCCTTCTACCAACGTCAGGGCGAGAGCCGTTACGAACGCACACTGGAGATGTCCGCCACGCGCGGCAAAGTGTTCGACCGTAACGGACAGGTGCTTGCCACCAGTCTGCCCGTCAAGGCGATCTGGGCGATTCCGGAAGACGTGCCCGACGACGTGTCGGCCGAGCAGGTGCGCAAGCTCTCGCGTCTGCTCGAGATGAGCGAGCCGGATCTGCGTCGCAAGTTCAATCAGGAAAAGAGCTTCGTCTACGTGAAGCGTCAGGTCCTGCCGGACGTGGCGAAGCAGGTGGCCGATCTCGACATTCCGGGCGTGTATCAGCGCAAGGAGTACAAGCGCTTCTATCCGGAAGGCGAGATCGCGGCGCACGTTGTCGGTTTCACGAACGTCGAGGACATCGGTCAGGAAGGCGTCGAGTTGTCGATGCAGAAGGATCTGGCCGCAACGCCGGGCAGCCGCCGGGTGATCAAGGATCGCCTCGGCCGCGTGGTCGAGGATCTCGACATTCTGGCCCAGCCGCGCGACGGCCACGACATCACGCTCTCGATCGACAGCAAGATCCAGTTCCTCGCCTACAGCGAACTCAAGGACGCCATCGAGCGTACCGGTGCCAAAGCCGGTAGCGCCGTGGTGCTCGACGTGCGCACGGGTGAAGTGCTCGCACTCGTCAATCTGCCGACGTACAACCCCAACAACCGTACCAATCTGACTGGCGCGCAACTGCGCAACCGCGTCATCACCGATACCTTCGAGCCCGGCTCGATCATGAAGCCGATCACCATCGCTGCGGCGATCGAAAACGGCTACGTGAAGCCGACGTCGACGGTGATGACCACGGGCCGCGCCAACTTCTTCGGCGCAAACATCACGGACACCCACGACTACGGTCTGTTGACGGTGGCCGGCGTCATCCAGAAGTCGAGCAACATCGGTACCGCGAAGATCGCGTTGCAGATGAAGCCGCAGGAAATGTGGGACATGTTCACTAGCGTCGGCCTCGGTCAGGCGCCGAAGCTCGGGTTCCCGGGCGCGGTGGCGGGACGTCTGCGCCCGGCCAAGAGCTGGCGCCCGATCGAGCAGGCGACGATGGGGTACGGCTACGGTCTGTCGGCGTCGCTGATCCAGCTGGCGCGCGCTTACACGGTCTTTGCGCATGACGGCGAGTTGCTGCCCATTTCCATCTACAAGACGGATGGCAGCGTCGTGAAGGGCACGCCGGTGATCTCGCCGGCCACTGCACGTGAAGTGCGCAAGATGCTGGAAATGGTGACGTCGCCGGGCGGCACTGCCACGCGCGCCCAGGTCATCGGCTATCGCGTCGGTGGCAAGACCGGCACGGCGTACAAGCAGTCGGGCAAGGGATACGACAAGAGCAAGTACCGCGCATCGTTTGTCGGCATGGCGCCGATGTCCGAGCCGCGCATCATCGTCGCCGTGACACTCGACGAACCGGGCCGTGGCTCGCACTACGGTGGCGTAGCCGCCGGTCCGGCGTTCGCTTCGATCGTGGGCGGCACGCTGCGTGCATTGAACGTGGTGCCGGATTCGCCGGTGACCAAGCTCGTCGTGAGTGACAAGGTGGAGGAGAGCGAGCCATGGGCACCGTGACCCCGACGCCGGGTAATCCCGTGACGATCTCCATGATCGCCGATGCCACCGACCGCGCCACGCTCGCGCAGGCGTGGGACTGGCTGCGCCGCACGGTGCCGGCGGGAGCCACGCTGCATGCGGATAGCCGTCGCGTTACGGCGGGCGACGTGTTCATGGCGTACGCCGTCAAAGGTGCCGACAGCCGCGGTTTCATTGCCGATGCCGTCGAACGTGGCGCCGCGGCCGTGCTCTGGCAGAGCGACGACTTTACGTGGCCGGCGCAACTGACCAGCCTCGCCAACGTGCCCCAATTCGGCGTGCCGCGTCTCGACTGGCTTGCCGGTCCGCTGGCGGCGCTGTGGTACGGCGAGCCGAGCGTCGGCATGACGATGCTGGGCGTGACGGGCACCAACGGCAAGACGTCGTGCAGCCAGTGGCTGGCGCAATTGCTGACGAAGACGAGCGTCCGTAGCGCCGTGATCGGCACGCTGGGCAGCGGTTTCCCGGGTCATCTCACGGTGACGGGCTTCACGACGCCGGATGCCGTTCAGTTGCAACGCAGCCTCGACGATCTGCGCGCGCAAGGCGCTGCGGCGGTCGCGATGGAAGTGTCGTCGCACGGTTTGTATCAGGGCCGCGTCAACGGGGTAACGTTCGACGTCGCCGTGTTCACCAATCTGACGCAGGACCACCTCGACTACCACGGCACGATGGCCGAGTACGAGGCCGCGAAAACGCGTCTGTTCGATTGGCCGGGGCTGAAGGCTGCCGTGATCAATCGTGACGACGCGATGGGACAACGCCTGCTCGCACGTCTGGCCGGGAAGACGCCGGTCTTCGAGTACGGCATTCACGGCATCGCCACGTCGAAGCATGGCAACCGCGTGTTGCGTGCCGAAGAGATTCGGGCGACCACTGCCGGTACGCGCTTCACGTTGCACATCGACGACCAGAGTCAGCAAGTCACGGTGCCGTTGATCGGTGAGTTCAACATCAGCAACGCGCTGGCGGTGCTGGGTGCGGCGCTGGCCGCCGGTGTGGCGCAGGACGCCGCGATCGCAGGACTCGCAACGCTCGCGCCCGTCTCCGGTCGGATGGAACAGATCGGACAGCCGGGGCAGCCGCTGGTCGTGATCGACTACGCGCATACGCCCGATGCACTCGACAAGACGCTTGCCGCGCTGCGGCCGGTGACCGAGGCGCGTGGCGGCAAGCTCGTCTGCGTGTTCGGTTGCGGTGGCGATCGGGATGCTGGCAAGCGTCCGCAGATGGGCACGGTAGCCGAGCGTCTGGCAGACGCGATCGTGCTCACGAGCGACAACCCGCGCACCGAGGTGCCGGCCGAGATCATGGCGCAGATCGCCGCCGGGCTGACGCAGCCCGATGCGGCGCGTCGCATCGAAGACCGCGCCAGTGCGATTCTTCAGGCGGTGCGCGGTGCGCAACCGGCCGACGTCGTGCTCATCGCGGGCAAGGGTCACGAAAGTACACAGGAAATCATGGGTAAGAAGCGGCCGTTCTCCGATCAGGAACACGCACGTCTGGCACTCGCAGCGCGCGCGACTACGGTACGCGGAGGTGGCGAATGACGCAGACGCCGACGTCGATGATGTCGCCGATGTGGCACCTCGGCGACGCCAACGCCGCCGTGGCCGACTCGCAAGTGGTCGGGGCGCCGTCGACGGCGTTCACGCGCATCGTGACCGATAGCCGCTCGGTGCAGCCGGGCGATCTGTTCGTGGCGCTCAAGGGCGAGCGCTTCGATGCGCACGATTTCCTGGCCGATGTGGCGCGCGCGGGCGCTGCCGCCGTGGTGGCCACCCGTGTGCCGGAAGGCTTCGAGACGCCGGCGCTGATCGTGCCGGATACCCGCATCGCGCTGGGCCAACTGGCGGGCGCATGGCGCCGTCGCTTCGCGATTCCCGTGGTGGCCGTGACCGGCAGCAACGGCAAGACGACCGTCAAGGAAATGATCTCGGCGATTTTTGCCGAGGCGGTGGGCGCGGATGCGCGTCTGGCAACCGCGGGCAACTTCAACAACGATATCGGCCTGCCGCTCACGCTGTTCCGTCTGAAGGATGGCGACAAGCTGGCCGTGCTCGAACTCGGCATGAACCACCCGGGCGAAACCGCGTATCTCGCGAAGATCGCTCAGCCGACGGTGGCCGTCATCAATAACGCACAGCGCGAACATCAGGAATTCATGGTGAGCGTGGCGGCGGTGGCCGAGGAGCATTCGGCCGTGCTGGCGGCGCTGAGTGCCGACGGCGTGGCGGTCTTTCCCGCAGAGAGCGAATTCGCGCCGATGTGGCGTGAGGTGGCGGGCAAGCGTCGCGTGCTGGACTTCGCGCTCGACGCGCGCGCTGCGGTCTCTGGACGCTACGACGTGGCAACGCGCGTGCTGCGCGTGACGTCGCCGGCCGGCGAGTTTTCGCTCACGTTGCCGCTGCTCGGCGAACACAACGCACGTAACGCGCTGGCCGCGATTGCGTGCGCATTGGGCGCGCATGTCGACATCGGTTCGATCGTGCGGGCACTTGAGGCGTTTTCGGCCGTCAAAGGCCGTCTCCAGGTGTCGACGCTCTCGAAGGGACCGCTCGCAGGTGTCACGTTGATCGACGACACCTATAATGCGAACCCCGATTCTGTACGGGCCGCGATCGACGTACTCGCTCAAACCCCTGCGCCGCGCGTTCTGGTGCTTGGCGATATGGGCGAAGTCGGCGACAACGGCCCGGCATTCCATCGCGAGGTGGGCGAATACGCCGCACAGCGCGGTATCGATCGTCTGCTGGCGTTGGGTGAACAGACGCCGGCCAGCGTCGCTGCGTTCGGCGACGGCGGCGAACATTTTTCGGATGTGACCGATGTCGCGCCGCTCGTGGGCAGGTTGAACGCCACGTTGAGTGCACCGGCCACGGTGTTGGTGAAGGGAAGCCGCTTCATGCGGATGGAGCGCGTGCTGGAACAGTTGCGCGCGACGACGGAAAGCGGGGGCGGCGACGCCCCGGCCAAGTGATAAAGGATTGATGGAATGTTGCTGACGTTGGCGCAATGGCTGCAAGCGGATGCGAGCTATTTGCGCGTGTTCAACTACCTGACGTTTCGGGCCGTGATGGCAAGCCTCACGGCGCTGGTGATCGGGCTCTCGTTCGGGCCGATGGTCATTCGCAAGCTCGCCGAAATGAAGGTGGGCCAGGCCGTGCGTACCGACGGACCGCAGACTCACCTCGTGAAGTCGGGGACGCCCACGATGGGCGGTGTGCTGATTCTCATCGGCATTACCGTCGCGACGCTGCTCTGGGCGGATCTGAGCAACCGTTTCATCTGGATCGTGCTGCTGGTGACGCTGGGCTTCGGCATCATCGGCTGGATCGACGATTACCGGAAGGTCGTCTACAAGGACCCGCGCGGCATGTCGTCGCGCGAAAAGTATTTCTGGCAGTCGATCATCGGTTTGTTCGCCGCGATTTATCTGGCGTTCTCGGTGTCCGAGACGAGCAACCTGAAGGTTTTCGAGCTGTTCATCAGTTGGGTGCGCAACGGCTTTCCGCTCGATCTGCCGCCGAAAGCGGACTTCATCGTGCCGTTCTTCAAGACGATGAGCTACCCGCTGGGCGTGTTCGGCTTCATCGCGCTGACCTACTTTGTCATCGTAGGCTCGTCCAACGCCGTTAACCTCACCGACGGCCTCGACGGCCTGGTGATCATGCCGGTCGTGCTCGTGGGCGCGGCGCTCGGCGTGTTCGCCTACGTGATGGGCAACGTCGTGTACTCGAAGTACCTGCTGTTTCCCCACATACCGGGCGCGGGCGAGTTGCTCGTGTTCTGTTCGGCGATGTCGGGCGCGGGGTTGGCGTTCCTATGGTTTAACACGCATCCGGCACAGGTCTTCATGGGCGACGTGGGCGCGCTGGCGCTTGGCGGCGCGCTTGGCACCGTGGCTGTCATCGTGCGTCAGGAAGTCGTGCTGTTCGTGATGGGCGGCGTGTTCGTTGCAGAGACCATTTCGGTGATGCTGCAAGTCACGTGGTTCAAGTACACGAAGAAGCGGTTTGGTGAAGGAAGGCGCATTTTCAAGATGGCGCCGCTGCATCACCACTTCGAATTGTCGGGATGGAAGGAAACGCAGGTGGTGGTCCGCTTCTGGATCATCACGCTGATGCTGGTGCTGATCGGGCTATCGACGCTGAAACTGCGTTGACATGTCGAGGTGCCGGGGTGCCGAGGTTCTGGCAAACGGCAAGTCGATAGAGATGGACAGAGAGCGACATCGCGCACCGCGAAGTCGCTTTCGCGCAAAGTTGGACTAAAGGTAGGGCCGCTCGCGCCGATAGCAGTAGATCGGTGTCATTGAAGCGATGCATTCGTAGGTTGTTTGAATCGACAAAAAAGGAAAGAGCGACGTGTTCGGCGAGAAGTTTGGTGAATCCTGGCAACCGCGTGTCCTGATCCTGGGTCTGGGAGAGTCCGGCCTGGCGATGGCGCGTTGGTGCGCGCGTTACGGCTGCCGAGTCCGGGCGGCCGACACGCGTTTTGCTTCGTCGGATACACCGCCGAACCTTGTGACGTTGCGCATCGATGCGCCGCAGGCCGAGTTCGTGGGTGGCCCGCTCGCCGACCAGATCGACACGTTGCTCGCCGATATCGAACTCATCGGTATCAGCCCGGGGTTGTCGCCGCTCGCGCCCGATGTGGCGGCGCTGCTGGCCGTTGCCGCCGAGCGCGGCATTCCGGTGTGGGGCGAGATCGAGTTCTTCGCGCAGGCGCTGCGTCACATGCAGACGACGAGCGGCTACGCGCCGAAGGTGCTCGCGATTACCGGCACCAACGGCAAGACCACGACCACCAGCCTGACGGGCCTGCTGTGCCGACGCGCCGGCAAACGCACGGCCGTGGCGGGCAATATCAGCCCGTCGGCGCTCGACCGTCTGAGCGAGTGCATTACCGATGCCACACTGCCCGACGTCTGGGTGCTCGAACTCTCCAGCTTCCAGTTGGAGACGACGCATTCTCTCGCGCCCGACGCCGCAGCGATTCTCAATATCACGCAAGACCATCTGGACTGGCATGGCGACATGGACGCCTATGCCAACGCCAAGGCGCGCATTTTCGGTGAGAACACGGTGCGTGTGCTCAATCGCGACGATGCGCGCGTGATCGCCTTCGCATCGCCCGAGGCCAATGTCGTGACCTTCGGCACGGGCAAGCCCGACGCCGTCGGCGACTTCGGCCTCGAGATGGAAGGGGGCATGTCGTGGCTGGTCGAGGGCTACACGCGCGACGACGCGCCGCCCGCCCCGAAGCGTCGCAAGGCAGGCACGCCGGAAGCGACGGTCGAGGTGCTGGGCAAGCGCCTGATGCCGGCCGACGCGCTGCGCATTCGTGGCCAGCACAACGCAGTGAACGCTCTGGCGGCGCTCGCACTCGCCCGTGCGATCGATCTGCCGCTCGCCAAGCTGCTGCACGGTCTGCGCGAATACCCGGGCGAGCCGCACCGCGTGCAGCTCATCGCCACGATCAACGAAGTCGAGTTCTACGACGACAGCAAGGGCACGAACGTCGGGGCCACGGTCGCGGCGATCACCGGGCTGGAGAAGACGCTGGTCCTGATCGTCGGTGGCGACGGCAAGGGGCAGGATTTCTTGCCGCTGGCCAATCCCGTCGCCCATCATGCGCGCGCCGTGCTGCTGATCGGCCGCGACGCGCCGTTGTTGCGTGAAGCGCTGACGGATTCGGGCGTCGATCTGATCGACGCCCCGACGCTCGAAGACGCCACGCGCGAAGCCGCACGTCTGGCGCAGCCCGGCGACGCCGTGCTGCTCTCGCCGGCCTGCGCGAGCTTCGACATGTTCCGCAACTACGAACATCGCGCACAAGTGTTTCGCGACACCGTGGTTGATCTGGCCGCCGACGCGGGGGTGATGCTATGAACCGTATCAAGTCGTTCTTCAGCAAGAAGCGTCAGGCCGGTTTCGCCGGCGCCGGCAAGGCCACCACGCCGGGCGCCGCGACGACGGCCGCGAGCCGCACGCTCGGCAGCATCAAGCCGACGCGCTCACGCATGCTCGAATACGATCACGCTCTCGTGTGGGTGGTGATCTCGTTGCTGTCGCTCGGCCTGATCATGGTGTATTCGGCGTCGGTCGCGCTGCCGGACTCGCCCAAGTACAGCGGCTATTCGACGTACCACTTCCTCGGCCGTCACATCGTGTCGCTGACGATCGGTCTGGTCGCGGCCATCATCACGTTCCGGATTCCGGTCAAGACGATGGACCGGCTCGCGCCCAAGCTCTTCCTGCTGGCGTTGCTGCTGCTGGTGATCGTGCTGATCCCGCACGTGGGCAAGGGCGTGAACGGCTCGAAGCGCTGGATTCCGTTCGGCGTGCTCAACCTTCAGCCGTCGGAAATCATGAAGCTCGCGGTCACGCTGTACGCCGCGAACTACACCGTGCGCAAGCAGGAATTCATGCAGAGCTTCGGCAAGGGCTTCCTGCCGATGGGGATCGCCGTGGTGTTCGTCGGCATGTTGCTGCTGCTCGAACCGGACATGGGCGCGTTCATGGTCGTGGCGGCCATCGCGATGGGCATTCTGTTCCTCGGGGGCGTGAACGGTCGACTCTTCGGCGGGCTGGCGCTCACGGCGGTCGGCACGTTCGCGCTGCTGATCTGGCTGTCACCGTGGCGACGCGAGCGGATTTTCGCGTACCTCGATCCATGGCGCGAAGACTACGCGCTGGGCAAGGCCTATCAGTTGACGCACTCGCTCATTGCGTTCGGACGCGGCGAATGGACCGGTGTCGGACTCGGCGGCAGCATCGAAAAGCTGCATTACCTGCCTGAAGCGCATACCGACTTCATCCTCGCGGTGATCGGCGAGGAGTTCGGCTTCGTCGGCGTGCTGGTCGTCATCCTGCTGTTCTACTGGCTGGTGCGTCGCGCGTTCGAAATCGGACGTCAGGCACTGGCGCTCGAACGCACGTTTGCCGGGCTGCTGGCCAAAGGCGTTGGCGTGTGGCTCGGGGCGCAGACCTTCATCAACATGGGCGTGAATCTGGGCCTGCTGCCGACCAAGGGGCTGACGTTGCCGCTGGTGAGCTACGGCGGCTCGGGCATCTTGCTCAACTGTATTGCCGTGGCGATCCTGCTGCGGGTGGATTACGAAAACCGCGTGCTGATGCGGGGAGGAAAAGTATGACCGAGCGCGCTACCGCGATGCCGGCACCGGAAACGAAGACACGCACGCTGCTGGTCATGGCCGGCGGCACGGGCGGTCACGTCTTCCCGGGGCTCGCGGTCGCCAACTTCCTGCGCGTGCAGGGTTGGCGCGTGGTCTGGCTCGGTAATCCGACCGGCATGGAAGCGACGCTCGTGCCGAAGTACGACATTCCGATGGAGTTCGTGAAGTTCGGCGGGCTGCGTGGCAAGGGGCTGCTCACGAAGCTGCTGCTGCCGCTCAATCTGCTGCGCGCGTTCTGGCAGAGCCTTGGCGCCGTGCGTCGTGCCAAGCCGAACGTGGTGCTAGGCATGGGCGGCTACATCACGTTCCCGGCGGGGATGATGGCGTCGCTGCTGGGGCGTCCGCTGGTGCTGCACGAACAGAACTCGGTCGCCGGCATGGCGAACAAGGTGCTCGCCCGCGTGGCGGACAAGGTACTGCTGGCGTTCCCCGACACCATTGCGGGGGGCGAGTGGGTCGGCAATCCGATTCGTGCGGACTTCGACGAGATGGCGTCGCCGGCCGAGCGCTACAACGCGCGTACCGGTGCGCTGCGCATTCTGGTCGTCGGCGGGAGCCTGGGCGCCACGGTACTCAACGAGATCGTGCCGAAGGCGCTGGCGAAGTTGCCGCGCGAGGAGCGTCCGCAGGTCACGCATCAGGCGGGCGTCAAACATATTCAGACGTTGCAGGCGAATTACGCCGCAGCGGGGGTGACGGTCGAAGCGGTGCCGTTCATCGACAACATGGTCGCGGCTTATGCCGGGGCGGATCTGGTGATCTGCCGGGCGGGTGCGATGACGGTGGCCGAAGTGGCTGCGGCGGGTGTGGCGGCGCTGTTCGTGCCGTTCCCGCATGCGGTCGACGACCACCAGACCACGAATGCGCGTTTCCTCGCCGACAAGGGCGCGGCAACGCTGATCGATCAGCGCGAGCTGTCGGTCGAGACCCTGGCCGAGTGGCTGCGCCGTCAGACGCGCGAATCGCTGCTCGCGATGGGAGAGAAAGCCAGGGCGCTCGCCAAGCCGGACGCCACCGAACAAGTGGCGCGCGTGTGCGCGGCTCTGGCCAAGGATTGAAATGAAACACATCGTCAAACATATTCACTTCGTCGGCATTGGCGGCTCGGGCATGAGCGGCATTGCCGAGGTGTTGCTCAACCTGGGATATCAGGTGAGCGGCTCCGATCTCGGCGACAACGCGGTGACGCAACGCCTCGCCAGCCTTGGCGCGCGCATCGCACGCGGCCATGCCGCAGGAAACATCGAAGGCGCGGACGCCATCGTTGTGTCCACCGCCATCACGGCAGATAACCCGGAAGTGCTCGCGGGCCGTGCCCGTCAGATTCCGATCGTGCCCCGTGCGCTGATGCTCGCGGAGCTCATGCGTCTGAAGCAGGGCGTGGCCATTGCGGGAACGCACGGCAAGACGACCACGACGAGTCTCGTCGCCAGCGTGCTGGCACAGGGCGGGCTCGATCCGACGTTCGTGATCGGCGGCCGACTGAACAGTGCCGGTGCGAACGCCAAACTGGGCACGGGCGATTTCATCGTGGTCGAGGCAGACGAATCGGACGCCTCGTTCCTGAACCTGAATCCGGTCATCGAAGTCATTACGAACATCGATGCGGATCACATGGATACGTACGGGCATGATTTCGCCCGCCTGAAGCAGTCGTTCGTGGCGTTCACGCAGCGTCTGCCGTTCTACGGGATCGCCGTGTTGTGCGTGGACGATCCGAACGTGCGCGAGATTCTGCCGTTCGTCTCGAAGCCGATCGTGCGTTACGGCCTGTCGGAAGACGCACAGGTGCGAGCCATCGACGTGCGCGCCGATGCCGGTCAGATGCGCTTCACGGTGCTGCGCCAGTTCGGCGCGGGCGCCGCGCCGCTCGACATCACGCTCAATCTGCCGGGCGAGCACAACGTGCGCAACGCGCTGGCCGCGATTGCGATTGCGACCGAACTCGAAGTGCCGGATGCCGCGATCGCGCAGGCGCTGGCGGAATTTAACGGCGTAGGTCGACGTTTTCAGCGGTATGGCGAGATCGCCCTGCCGAAGGCAAGCGGTGCGGGCACGTTCACGCTGATCGACGACTACGGTCATCACCCGGTCGAGATGGCGGCAACGCTTGCAGCGGCGCGTGGCGCGTTCCCGGGACGTCGCATCGTGCTGGCCTTCCAGCCGCATCGCTACACGCGCACGCGCGATTGCTTCGAGGACTTCGTGAAAGTGCTCTCGGATGCGGACGCCGTGGTGCTCGGCGAAGTCTATTCGGCCGGCGAGGCGCCCATCGTGGCGGCCGACGGTCGTGCACTGTCGCGCGCACTGCGCGTGGCCGGCAAGGTCGAACCGGTTTTCGTGGAAGACGTTGCGCAATTGCCCGACGCCATTCTGCAAGTCGCCCGTGCGGGTGACGTTGTGATCACCATGGGTGCCGGCTCCATCGGCGCGGTGCCCGGCAAGTTGCAAGTTCAGCAAGGAGTTTGACGTGAGTGCTTTCGATCCGAAACGTTTCGGCAAGGTTGGCGTCCTGATGGGCGGGCGCTCGGCCGAGCGTCAGATCTCGCTGATTTCGGGCAACGGCGTGCTCGACGCGCTGCGCTCGCGCGGCGTGGACGCACACGCGTTCGATACCGGCATGCACGACCTCGCGGCGCTTGCCGCGCAGAAGTTCGATCGCGTGTTCATCGCGCTGCATGGCCGTTATGGCGAAGACGGCACGATGCAAGGCGCGCTGGAGCATCTGGGCATTCCTTACACCGGCAGTGGCGTGTTGGCTTCCGCGCTGGCGATGGACAAGGAGATGACCAAGCGCATCTGGATCAACGAAGGGCTGCCGACGCCGCGCTTCGCGATGCTGCACGCCGACACCGATTTCGACGCCGTCGCGCGCGATCTCGGTCTGCCGCTCATCGTCAAGCCGTCGCGCGAAGGCTCGACCATCGGTTTGACGAAGGTCACGGAAGCGTCGCAACTGAAGGCGGCGTTCGAGAAGGCGGTAGCGCTCGATCCGGACGTGCTCGCCGAAGAATTCATCGATGGCGACGAGCTGACCGTGCCGGTGCTCGGTATGGGCACCAGGGGCGCGAATGCCGCCCGTTCGTTGCCGGTGATCCGTATCGTCGCACCGGACGCGAACTACGACTACCAGAACAAGTATTTCAAGGACGACACGCGCTACGAGTGCCCGCCGCCGTTGTCGGTATCCCTGCAAGAGGAAGTGCAGCGCCTCGTGTTGCGCGCCTACCTCGTGCTGGGCTGCCGTGGCTGGGCCCGTGCCGACGTGATGCTGCGCAAGCGCGACAACAAGCCGTACCTGTTGGAGATCAATACGTCGCCGGGCATGACCGGTCACTCGCTGGTGCCGATTTCGGCGCGTGCGGCGGGCCTGTCCTACGAAGACCTGGTGGTTGAAATTCTGGCAACTGCGACGCTCGATCTGCATCCGAACGCGCAGTGGAAGCCCGAGTAAATAAACCGAGCACAACATTGAACGCGTTGAAGAACGCCCTGATACGGAAAGCAAATCGCCATGTGGCACAACGTACGCCTGCTCAACGCCATCGCGAGTGCGCTCGTCGCACTCGTCGTGCTGGCGGCGCTCGCGGCGGGCGGGCATTGGCTGATTCAGCGTCCGATCTTCACGCTCAAGGCCATTCAGATCGATGGGGATGTGTCGCACATCAACGGTCCGACCTTGCGCGCGAATGCGGTCTCGCGACTGAAGGGCAATTTCTTCACGATCGATCTGGATGCCACGCGAGCGGCGTTCGAGGCGGTGCCCTGGGTGCGTCATGCGAGCGTGCGCCGGGTCTGGCCGAACCAGCTCGCCGTGACGATCGAGGAATACAAACCGCTGGCCACGTGGAACGACGGCCGTCTGGTGAGTGTGGACGGCGAACTGTTCGCCGCCAACCTGGCGGAAGCCGAGGACGAGGGCAAGCTGCCGGAGTTCGCGGGGCCGCCGGGCAGCGAGAAGGATGTAACGGCGCGGTACTACGACTTCGTGAAGTGGTTCGCGCCGCTGAATATGAAACCCGAGGCGGTCACGCTGTCGAATCGTTACGCCTGGGGCGTGCGACTCGCAGGGGGCGTGCAACTGGCGCTGGGACGGGAACGAAACCCCGAGACCCTCGCCACGCGCAGCCGACGCTTCGTACAGGCGTATCCGCAGGTAGCGGCACGCTGGGGGAATCAGATCGAGTATGCCGATCTGCGGTACCCGAACGGTTTTGCAGTGCGTGCCGCGGGCATGCGTTTCTTGAGCGAAGAACAGGCCAAGAAGCTAGCCGCGACACCCGTGCAAAAGCGGGATTCGCAGAAGCCGGCAGCGAAACCTGCCGCGCCGGTAAAGCGAAGCCAGTGAGACTTCAGGACTTACACACGCTATGAGCAAAGATTACAAGGATCTGTTGGTCGCCCTCGATATCGGCACGTCGAAAGTCGTGGCGGTGGTGGCCGAGCTGCGCCCTGAAGGCCGCTATGAAGTGATCGGCCTCGGCCAGAGTGAATCGCGCGGCCTGAAAAAGGGCGTCGTGGTGAACATCGAGGCCACGGTGCAGTCCATTCAGCGTGCGCTCGAAGAAGCCGAGCTGATGGCCGACTGCAAGATCACCAACGTCTTCACCGGGATCGCCGGCAGCCATATCCGCAGCTTCAATTCGAGCGGCATGGTGGCGATCAAGGACAAGGAAGTGACGCAGGCCGATGTGGCGCGCGTCATCGAGACGGCCAAGGCGATCAACATCCCGACCGACCAGCAGGTGCTGCACATCCTCACGCAGGAATTCATCATCGACGGTCAGGAAGATGTGCGCGAGCCGATCGGCATGAGCGGCATCCGTCTCGAAGTGAAGGTGCATATCGTGACCGGCGCCGTGTCGGCTGCGCAGAACATCGTGAAGTGCGTGCGCCGTTGTGGCCTCGAAGTGAACGATCTGATCCTGCAACCGCTCGCATCGAGCATCGCGGTACTCACGGAAGACGAAAAGGAACTGGGCGTGGTGCTGATCGACATCGGCGGCGGCACGACCGATATCGCGATCTTCAGCGAGGGGGCGATCCGTCATACGGCCGTGATTCCGATCGCGGGCGACCAGATCACGAGCGACATCGCCATGGCGGTTCGCACGCCGACGCCGGACGCAGAAGACATCAAGATTCAGCACGGTATCGCCAAGCAGTCACTGGCCGATCCGGACGAAATGATCGAAGTGCCGGGACTCGGCGAGCGCGGTCCGCGCACGCTGTCGCGTCAGGCGCTGGCGGCGGTGATCGAGCCGCGCGTCGAAGAATTGTTCTCGCTCGTGCAGCAGGTGGTGCGCGAGTCGGGATACGAAGAATTGCTGTCCTCGGGCATCGTGCTCACCGGCGGCGCGGCAATGATGCCGGGCATGGTCGAGCTGGGGGAGGACATCTTCCTCAAGCCGGTGCGCATCGGTGTGCCGGAGTACGCAGGCGGTCTTGCCGACGTGGTGCGCAGCCCGCGCTACGCCACGGCGATGGGGCTGCTGCTCGAAGGACGTTCCCAGCGCATGCGCGGCCGTAAGGTCGCCGTGCAGTCGGGGCAGGCGAATCAGGTCTGGACGCGTATGCGTGACTGGTTCTTCAGCAATTTCTGACGTGGTTTTGAAAAGTCGTTTTGATGAGTTTTTGAGGGGTGTGGATCTGGTGTTGAAAACATGCGCGGCTTACCCGAGCCGCATGTGACCCGCAGTACCGGATCTGCTTTTAATTCACTGGAGGCGCTATGAACTTTGAAATGTTGGAAACGGAAACCAACGGCACCATCATCAAGGTGGTGGGTGTTGGTGGCGCTGGCGGCAATGCTGTCCAGCACATGATCAACCGTGGTGTGCAAGGCGTGGAATTCATCGCCATGAACACCGACGCTCAGGCCCTGGCCCGCTCGCAGGCCAGCGTGAACATCCAGCTCGGCAAGACCGGTCTGGGTGCTGGCGCGAAGCCGGAAATGGGCCGTGCTGCCGCTGATGAAGCGCGTGAGCGCGTGACCGACGCCCTGCGTGGCGCGCACATGGTGTTCATCACCGCCGGCATGGGGGGCGGTACGGGCACGGGCGCAGCACCGATCGTGGCGCAGATCGCCAAGGAAATGGGCATTCTGACCGTCGGCGTGGTGTCGAAGCCGTTCGAGTTCGAAGGCGGCAAGCGTATGCGTGTGGCCGAGACGGGCGCGCAGGAACTGGAAGACAACGTCGATTCGCTGATCGTCGTGCTCAATGACAAGCTGTTCGAAGTCATGGGCGACGATGCGGAAATGGACAAGTGCTTCCAGTGCGCCGACGACGTGCTGCATAACGCTGTGGCCGGCATCGCCGAAATCATCAACGTCGACGGTCTCGTGAACGTCGACTTTGAAGACGTGAAGACGGTGATGGGCGAGCAGGGCAAGGCGATGATGGGTACGGCTACGGTGGCGGGTGTCGATCGTGCGCGCCTGGCCGCAGAGCAAGCCGTGGCAAGCCCGCTGCTCGAAGGCGTGGACCTGTCGGGCGCACGTGGCGTGCTGGTCAACATCACGTCATCGCGTTCGCTGCGTCTGTCGGAAACGCGTGAAGTGATGAACACCATCAAGAGCTACGCCGCCGAAGACGCGACCGTGATTTTCGGTGCCGTATACGACGACAATATGGGCGATGCACTGCGCGTGACCGTCGTCGCAACGGGCCTCGGCCGTGCTGTGGCCAAGAAGGCTGCTGCACCGATGACGCTGCTCAAGACCGGTACCGACAACATGCCGATCGCGACCGGTCACGTGCCGAACGTCGGTCAGGCCGCCGGTACGGACTACGGCGCGCTCGATACGCCGGCCGTGTGGCGCAGCACGCGCGAGACCGCAGCTTCGCACGTTGCAGCGTTGCAGGAAAAGGGTGTCGACACGTACGACATTCCGGCCTTCCTGCGCAAGCAAGCCGACTGACAGGGTTGCGCGGGCCGAGTGCCAGTGCTCGGCGCCGCTGCACCTTGGGAATCGCGAGACCTACGCAGGTCGTCGTGAGGATTCGCCGTCGCTCCCCCTACCATGCCTTGTGGCGTGGGGAAGGCGTGCCTCGGTACGAGTCCGGAACGACGATACGGCAAGGTTGTGATGTGCGTAGATGCCTTGTGGCTGCGACAACCAGAGTCGCAAGAGGTATCGATGCATCACAGATGACGGGCGCTACGGGTAAGCGTTCGTGATCCCGGACCCGGTCTCGCGGATCTGTCCCCCGACTGCTGCGGCTTGCCTCCGTCGCGGCGGCCGGGGTGCCCCGAACAAGATTCGACGCGCAGGTCTCTGGCCTGACGTCTAAGATGGAAAATGCTTTTTTCGCGAATAGGTTATTTCGTATCGCGGTATAGGCGGAGACAGACCGATGGGGCAACATCCGGAATGTTTAGTAACGAAGCGTTGTGTTTGTGGCACAGCGACGAAGGCGCCGATCTGATATAATTCGATCTATGATCCCTAGCGTCTGATAGTTTTAATAAATAGCATGCTTAAGCAGCGCACACTCAAATCCATCGCCAAGACAGTCGGCATCGGCTTGCACTCCGGTCGCAAGGTCGAGTTGTCACTGCGTCCGGCGCCGCCCGACACGGGCATCGTCTTCTGCCGTACCGATCTGAATCCTCCTGTGGAGATTCCGGCGTCGGCGATGGCGATCGGCGACACGCGTCTCGCGTCGGTGTTGCAGAAGGATGGTGCGCGGGTGTCCACGGTGGAACACCTGATGTCGGCATGCGCAGGGCTGGGTATCGACAATCTGTATGTCGACGTGACGGCCGAAGAGATTCCGATCATGGACGGCAGCGCAGCGACGTTCGTCTTCCTGATCCAGTCGGCAGGCATCGAAGAGCAGCCTGCGGCCAAGAAATTCATCCGTGTGACGAAGCCTGTCGAGATTCGCGACGGCGACAAGCTGGCGCGTCTCGAGCCGTACGACGGCTTCAAGCTCAAGTTCACCATCGACTTCCGTCATCCGGCAGTCGATCGCACGGGCCAGGCGCTCGAGATCGATTTCGCCGATACGTCCTACGCGAAGGAAATTGCGCGGGCGCGTACGTTCGGTTTCGCTCACGAAGTCGAAATGCTGCGTGAACTGGGGCTGGCACGCGGCGGCAGCATGGACAATGCGATCGTGCTCGACGAGTACCGCATCCTGAATAACGACGGCCTGCGCTACGACGACGAGTTTGTGAAACACAAGATGCTCGACGCCATCGGCGATCTGTACGTCATCGGGCACTCGTTGCTGGCGTCCTACACGGCTTACAAGTCGGGGCACGGTCTGAACAACCAGTTGCTGCGCGAGCTTCTCGCGCAGAAAGCCTACGAGATCGTGACGTTCGAGCGTGCGGAAGACGCACCGCGCGGCTTCCAGTTCGAACCGCAGACGCAGTTCGCGTAAGTTACGCAAATGCTGCGGAACGCCTGATCGAAGGCGACGCGGATGTAACAAAAAGAAAGCGCCGGTCATCCGGCGCTTTTTTATTTGACGCACGAGAGATATCGGCGTCCGAAAAAGCGGTTCGGCGATATCGACGTTAATTCGGCGTTCGCGGACAGTGCCGGTCATCGTCTTCGATGATCCGCCGGATGAGACCGGGCGTTAGCAATGGATGGCGCGATCCGGGGATCAGGGCTTGCGCGTACCGCCGTAAGAGTGGCGCGCGACGAGGCGGGCGAGGGCGTCGCGAAGCGGGGATGGCTCCAGCGAATCGCGCAGATCACGCAGGCTCACGAGCCCTTGTCGGGACAGATGCGCCTCCTTGGGCGGCTTCTGTGGCTCAGGCGCGGCAATGCTCACGCGAATCCTGATAGTCCGGATGAGCCATCCGCGCGTGGCGAGCCCCTCGATCAGCGATGGGGTCTGCTGACGCAGGCGGGCGGCGAGCGCATTATTTGACACGAGAAAGACCAGTGCCCCTTCGCGCGGCGGCGCAAGCCTGACACTGCTGGAAAGTGCGGCGGGCAACAGCGCATGGACGTCGCGCTCCAGCCGTCCGAGTTGTTCGGCGGCGACCAGCAGCGAACCGGCACCGTCGGATGCGGACAGCAGGTCGGTCAGAGGGCGGGCAACGCGGGGCGCTTTGGGTCGTTTCATATGATGAGACAGAGGTCGCCGCATATTTTACCCCGCGATCGGGCGTCGCCTCCCGCCGGCTTCCGAAAACACCGGTTTGTCGAGGTCGGGCGCCGCCGGGGCGTGCCACGACAGCATGCTAGAATCCATTTTTCAGTACAGGTATCGAACCGGCGTGCGGCCAGAGTGCCAAACACGGTGACCCGCAGCGCGCAGACGCCGCGGGCGGATCGTCACTCATGGGGCACGGCTCCGGGGTGAGGGATTCGTCCGTCGACCGACCGCGCGATTGCGAACGACATTTGCCGCCCTAACCAGTGATCCGATGATTCCCGGTCTTCTTAAAAAAGTATTTGGCAGCCGCAACCAGCGGCTCATCAAGCAGTACCAGAAAACCGTCGCGGCGATCAACGCCCTCGAGCCGCAGATCGCCCAGCTGAGCGATGAGCAACTGCGCGGCAAGACCGAGGAATTCAAGCAACGTATCGCCCAGGGGGCGAGCGTGGATTCGTTGCTCGTCGAAGCCTTTGCCGTCTGCCGTGAGGCGGGCAAGCGCGTGCTCAAGATGCGCCACTTCGACGTTCAGCTCATCGGCGGTATGGTGCTGCACTACGGCAAGATCGCCGAAATGCGCACGGGCGAGGGCAAGACGCTCGTCGCCACGCTGCCCGCCTATCTGAACGCGCTCTCGGGCAAGGGCGTGCACGTCGTGACCGTCAACGATTACCTGGCGCAGCGCGACGCCGAGTGGATGGCGCGGCTGTACAACTTCCTCGGCCTGTCGGTGGGTATCAACCTGTCGCAGATGCCGCATGACCAGAAGCAGTCTGCCTACGCCGCGGACATCACGTACGGTACGAACAACGAGTTCGGCTTCGACTACCTGCGTGACAACATGGTCTACGAGACCGATCAGCGGGTACAACGCACGCTCAATTACGCCATCGTCGACGAAGTGGACTCGATCCTGATCGACGAAGCGCGTACGCCGCTGATCATCTCGGGGCAGGCCGAAGATCACACCGAGCTGTACGTAAAGATGGATCGCCTTCCGGCGATGCTGGAGCGTCAGATCGGTGAAGAGAAGGCCGACGGGACGGGTGTCGAAGTGCCGGGCGACTACACGCTCGACGAGAAGGGCCGTCAGGTCTTCCTGACCGAGCGCGGCCACGAGAAGGCCGAGCAACTGCTCGCCGAGTGGGGCATGATCGCCGAGGGCGACAGCCTCTACGCACCGCAGAACATCACGCTGATGCACCACGTGTACGCCGCACTGCGCGCGCACACGCTGTTCCACAAGGACCAGCACTACGTGGTGCAGAACGACGAGATCGTCATCGTCGACGAATTCACCGGTCGTCTGATGGCCGGCCGTCGCTGGTCCGAAGGCCTGCATCAGGCCGTGGAAGCGAAGGAACACGTCAAGATCCAGCACGAGAACCAGACGCTCGCCTCGATCACGTTCCAGAACTACTTCCGTATGTACGCCAAGCTCTCGGGCATGACGGGTACGGCAGATACCGAAGCGTTCGAATTCAACGAAATCTACCGTCTCGAGACGGTGGTGATCCCGACGAACCGTGTGCCCAAGCGCATCGACCGTCAGGATCAGATCTACAAGACGGCCAAGGAAAAATACGACGCGGTCATCAAGGACATCCGCGAATGCGTGGAGCGTGGCCAGCCGGTGCTGGTGGGCACGACCTCGATCGAAACGTCCGAATATCTCTCGCAACTGCTCACGCGCGAAAAGCTGCCGCACCAGGTGCTCAACGCCAAGCAGCACCAGCGCGAAGCCGAGATCGTGGCGCAGGCCGGTCGTCCGGGCGTGATCACCATCGCGACCAACATGGCCGGTCGCGGTACCGACATCGTGCTGGGCGGCAATGTCGAGAAGCAATCGAGCTTCATCGAAGCCGACGAGTCGCTGGCCGAGGCCGACAAGGAAGCGCGCATCAAGCAATTGCAGGACGAGTGGCAAGGGCTGCACGAGCAGGTGAAGACCGCTGGCGGTCTGCACATCATCGGCACTGAGCGTCACGAGTCGCGTCGTATCGACAACCAGTTGCGCGGCCGTTCGGGCCGTCAGGGCGATCCGGGTTCGTCGCGCTTCTATCTGTCGCTGGAAGATCCCCTGCTGCGCATTTTCGCCGGCGACCGCGTTCGCGCGATCATGGATCGCCTGAAGATGCCGGAAGGCGAAGCCATCGAAGCCGGTATCGTCACGCGCTCGATCGAGTCGGCGCAGCGCAAGGTCGAAGCCCGTAACTTCGACGTGCGTAAGCAACTGCTGGAGTACGACGACGTTGCCAACGATCAGCGCAAGGTGATCTATCAGCAACGTAACGAACTGCTCGAAGCGCAGGACGTCTCGGAAACGATCGCGGGCATGCGTCAAAGCGTGTTCGAAGATATCGTGCGCAACTACGTGCCGGCCGGTACGGTGGAAGAGCAGTGGGATCTGAAGGGGCTGGAGACGACGCTGCGCGAAGAGTGGCAGCTCGACCTGCCGCTGCAATCGCGCATCGAAGGCACGGAAGAGATCGACGACGAGGACATCCTCAAGGAAGTGATGGACGCGGCCGAAGCGTCGTACAACGCGAAGGTCGAGCTGGTCGGACGCGAGTCGTTCTCCGGTTTCGAGCGCTCGGTCATGCTGCAAAGCGTGGATTCGAACTGGCGCGAGCATCTGGCGGCGCTGGATCACCTGCGTCAGGGTATCCATCTGCGCGGCTACGCACAGAAGAATCCGAAGCAGGAATACAAGCGCGAAGCGTTCGAACTGTTCGCGCAGTTGCTCGAGACCATCAAGCTGGAAGTCACGCGCGTCATCATGAACGTGCGCATCCAGTCGCAGGAAGAGCTTGAGCAGGCGACGGAATCATCGCTCGACGACAACGCCGGCGGTCTGGTCAACATCGAGTTCAAGCACGATGAGCTGGAAACCGTGGGCGGCGAAGGCGAGGTCGACGAGGACGCCGGTCGCCCGGTGGTCGCGGCGCTCGGGCAGGCTGCGGCAGCTGCCGGTGCCGCAGGCGGCGACTTCCTGCCGAAGGTCGGACGTAACGACCCGTGCCCGTGCGGCAGTGGCAAGAAATTCAAGCACTGCCACGGCAAACTGTCTTAAGATGTGAAGTGATCGATGCGGCGCCGACTTATGATCGGCGCCGCGTCGTTTATAGCGCCGGTTTTCGAAGCGTTTTGCAGCGTTTCACGACATTTCGCAATCCAGTCGAACCGGCCGCACCGATCAACCGCCGCCCCGGCGGGCTGTCGTGCCGACATCGCCAGGGCGGGAGCTGCAACCCTTACCTCTCGCGGGCGAACCCTCATGGCCGTCAATTTCCCCTCGATCGAAGCCTCCCAACTGCATGCCGTCCCGGGCGTGGAACTGGGCTGGGCCGAAGCCAATATCCGCAAACCGAACCGCAAGGACGTGCTGGTCATGCGACTGGCCGCCGGTAGCACGGTATCGGGCGTGTTCACGACGAACCGCTTCTGCGCCGCGCCGGTTACGGTGTGCAAGGAGCATCTGGCGGCCAAGGCCGGCATTCGCGCGCTCGTCGTCAACACGGGTAACGCCAACGCCGGCACCGGCGAACCCGGCATGCTCGCTACGCGCGCGACGTGCGACGCGCTGGCCAAGCTGCTGTCCGTCTCGTCCAACCAGATCCTGCCGTTCTCGACGGGCGTGATTCTCGAACCGCTGCCGGTCGATCGCCTGGTCGCCGGTCTGCCGCAGGCCATTGGCAATCTGGCGCCCGCCCATTGGTTCGAAGCCGCGCAGTCGATCATGACGACCGACACGCTGCCGAAGGCGGCCTCGCGTCAGCTCGTGATCGATGGTCAGACGATCGTGCTCACCGGCATCAGCAAGGGGGCGGGCATGATCAAGCCGAACATGGCGACCATGCTCGGCTTCGTCGGTACCAATGCCCGCGTGGCGCAGCCGGTGCTCGACGCACTGGTGAAATACGTTGCAGACCGCTCGTTCAATGCCATCACCATCGATGGCGATACGTCGACCAACGACTCGTTCATCGTGGCCGCCACGGGCCAGACCGAACTGCCGGAAATCGCGAGCACCGACACCCCGGCGTTCGCTGCTTTCCGCGATGCGCTGCTGTCGATCTCGCAGGAGTTGGCCCAGCTCATCGTGCGCGATGGCGAAGGCGCGACCAAGTTCATCACCGTGACGGTCGAAGGTGGCCGTGACGTGGCCGAGTGCCGCCAGATCGCGTACGCCATCGGCCATTCGCCGCTGGTGAAGACGGCGTTTTTCGCGTCCGATCCGAATCTGGGCCGCATTCTGGCCGCCATCGGCTATGCGGGCGTGAACGATCTCGACGTCAGCAAGATCGACCTCTATCTGGACGACGTGCTGGTCGCCCGCGCTGGCGGCCGCAATGCCGACTATCGTGAGGAAGACGGTCAGCGCGTAATGAAGCAAAGCGAAATTACGGTACGCGTGGTGCTCGGTCGCGGCGACGCGGCAGCAACGCTGTGGACGTGCGATCTCTCGCACGACTACGTGAGCATCAACGCGGATTACCGTTCCTGAGACCCGACGCGGCGGCCCGGATCGAGTGAGCATCCCACCGGATGCGAAGGGCCGTCGGCGCAGCGACGGATGTCTGACCGGCATCCACCCTGCGCCGGTAGACGTGGGTGCCCGATGGCACAGGCATATCGATATCGGGCGCATCGCCAGCCGGTGGCAAAAGCACCGGGGTGCACAGCGAAGGGAAACGACAACACCTCGAAGCATCGACACGAGCGCCCGATAGCGGCGCGGGGATTTCGAAGCAATGGACAAACTGGAACAGTTCCTGACGCGCGCTGAAGGCGTGCTGGCCCGGCTGGAGGCGATGCTGCCCCCGGCTGCCCCCGAAATCGACTGGAGCGTCGCGACGGCGTTCCGCTGGCGCAAGAAGCAGGGACGCGGTTTCCTGCAACCGGTCGCGCACGTCTCCAACATTACGCTGGGCGACCTTCAGAACATCGAGCGTCAGAAGGCGCTGATCGAGCAGAACACGCGTCAGTTCGTGCGTGGCGAGCCGGCCAACAATGTGCTGCTCACCGGCGCACGCGGTACCGGCAAGTCGTCACTGATCAAGGCATGCCTGAATCAGTACGCGTCGGAAGGACTGCGTCTCATTGAAGTCGACAAGGACGATCTGACCGATCTGGGCGACATCGTCGACCTGATCTCGCAGCGCCCGGAGCGCTTCGTCGTGTTCTGCGACGACCTGTCGTTCGAGGACGGCGAGTCGGGTTATAAGGCGCTGAAGGTTGCGCTCGACGGTTCGGTGGCCGCGCAGTCGGACAACGTGCTGATCTATGCGACGTCCAACCGTCGTCACCTGTTGCCCGAGTACATGAAGGACAACGAGAGCTATCGCCACACCGAAGACGGTGAGATTCATCCGGGCGAAGTGATCGAAGAGAAGATCTCCCTGTCCGAGCGCTTCGGGCTGTGGGTGAGCTTCTATCCGTTCAAGCAGGACGATTACCTGACGATCGTCAGCCACTGGTTGCAGCACTTCGGCGTGCCGGCGGACCAGACGGAAAGTGCGCGTCAGGAAGCGCTGATCTGGGCGTTGGAGCGGGGGTCGCGCTCGGGCCGGGTCGCGTTCCAGTTTGCTCGCGACTGGGCCGGCAAGCAGCGTGGGGCGTCGTCGCAGGCGTCGTAACGATAGGGACGGTGTGGCGTTCGGGGCGCGATGGCGCTGCCCGGGCGCCGTCCGTCCGAGTGGGAAATTCCGTAGGCGTGTAGTGATATGACAGACTCGAATCGAATGGCGCCGGATGGGCGTCCCGTCACGGAAGTGGCCGTAGGTGTGATGGTGCGCCCGGACGGCGCGGTGCTGCTCGGCCAGCGTCCTGCAGGCAAGCCGTATGCCGGCTACTGGGAGTTTCCGGGCGGGAAGCTGGAGGCCGGTGAGTCGGTGGCGGCGGCGCTGGCGCGCGAGCTGCACGAGGAACTGGGCGTGACGGTCGAGCGCTGCGCACCGTGGCGTGTGCTGGAGCACGATTATCCGCACGCCTACGTCCGTCTGCATTTCTGCAAGGTGACGGCATGGCAGGGCGAGCCGCATGGCAAGGAAGGTCAGGCGCTGGCGTGGGAGCACCCGCCGGTGAGCGTCGAGCCGTTGCTGCCGGCGGCGCTGCCCCCGCTGACGTGGCTTGCCGAGGAGTTGGCCGCGCGCCCCTGACGAGAGCACGCTGCGAGCGCTGCCGTTTGGCGAGCGCATGAAAAATGCCGCTTCGATGTCTACCGAAGCGGCATTTTTGTTTTTCCGGCTCGACGGGATCCGAGCTTGATGTCACTGACGATGGATTGTTCGGCGCCGTCGCCGTCGCCGTCGCCGTCTGTCGGCCCGGCATCGCGTAAAGCGTTCGATCGGTACTTCGGGACTTTGAGACTTCGATGCGTCGATCAGCGTTGGGTCGGATCGAGCGGCGATTCCTGAGACGGATCTTCCGGCGACTCGGCCGGGATCGTGTATTTCTCCGCGGCCCACGCGCCCATGTCGATCTGCTTACAGCGCTCCGAGCAGAACGGACGGAATTTGGACTTCGGCTCCCAGGCAACTTTCTTGCCGCAGGTCGGACAGTTGACGACGCTCGTCATGGTCTTACAGATTGCAGAGGGTGAGCAGGAACGGTACGTCGCTGTCGACCGGACGCGGCTTCAGATCACCGTCCTGCGTCGTGAAGCGTACCCACAGCATGTACTTGTTGGCGCTCGCTTCCGGAATCACGCGGAGGTCGGCCGCGACACGCACCTGCATCAGTTGATACACGCGCCCGGTGAGCATCTGCTGGTAGCTGCCCTGTTGTGCCATCGCCTTGCTGGCGTGGCCGGACTCGCGTGCCAGCCCCAGCACGATCGCGATGGCGTCGCGAATCGGGAAGAGCGGTCCGATCCACTTATCGATATCGTGACGACGCTGCTCGGCGTCGTTATGACGCCAGGCGTAATACGACGGCAGATCGAAACGGCAGGTACCCCCGGGGATCACCGAGCGGCTGCGAATGCTCGCGAGCCATTCGTTGTCGTTCAGGTGCTGACCGGGTTTGCCGGGAATCTGATTGAGGTTCGCGATGGCCAGCTCGACTTCGCCGATGAATTGTTCGAGCGCGTCGGAGGCGATATCAGGGTTGCCGCGATAGGTCTGGAGCGTCTGACGTTGGCGGTCGAGTTCCTTGACCAGCTCGTTCTTCAGATCGGTGCGACCCGCGATGTCGGCAATCTCGAACATCGTGATCAGGGCCGCATGATGATCGAGCGGCTGATCCTGTCCCACGAAAAAGGCAAAGCGCCCGAACAGCTCTTCTAGCCGAAGCAGCGTGCGAATGCGTTCGTTGAGCGGATATTCGTACAGGATCAAGCGCGTTGGCCCAAAAGTTGGCGCTTTTCAGCGTAATGGCGACATTCTAATGCGGGAATCTGTCGGGTGGCAACGCGAGCGGGCGCTCATTCGCCTCCCGAGCGCGTCGCCAGTTGGAGATAGGTGGCGTGCAAACGGTCGACTTGGGGCGCGAGCGGGGCGTGCTGCACGTCGTTGTCGATCACGTCGTCCGCCACGGCAAGCCGCTGGGCGCGCGAGGCCTGACGCGCCATGATCGCCTGCACCTGCTCACGCGTGAACCGGTTTCGGGACATGACACGCGCGATCTGCGTCTCCTGCGTGCAGTCGACGACCAATATCCGCTGCACACGCTCGCGCCAGGTGCCGGATTCAACCAGCAACGGCACTACGAAAATCAGATAGGGCCCTTGGGCTTCGGCCGCAGCGCGCTCGCATTCCGTGCGGATCAGCGGATGGGTAATTGCCTCCAAACGCGCTTTCGCGGCGTCGTCCGTGAAGACGGCTTCTCGCATACGTGCCCGGTCGAGCGAGCCGTCCGGCGCCACGAAGGCGTCGCCGAACTCGCGCCGTATAGCGGGCATGGCCGCGCCCCCCGGTGCAGTGATGCTGTGCGCAATGGCATCGGTGTCGATGATGGCGATGCCGTGCGTGGCAAACAGATTGGCGACGGTCGTCTTGCCGCTACCGATGCCGCCGGTCAGGCCGATGGCGTAAGTCATGGAGTTCCTCCGATCCAGAGCATCAGGCCGTCGCCGCCGAAGAGCGTGACGATACCTGCGGCGGCGAGAAACGCGCCGAAAGGAAACATCTGATCGCTGCGCAGGCGCCCCGTCAGCCACGCACTGCCGGCAACCACGATGGCAAGGACGCACGCGACGAGCAGAATCTGAGGCAGCGCCGTCCAGCCGAACCAGGCACCCAACGCCGCATAAAGCTTGAAGTCGCCGAAACCCATACCTTCGCGACGACGTATCCACCAATAGACCCAATACATCGCCCACAGGCTCATATACCCGGCTGCCGCACCGATGACGGCGGCAGGCAGCGCAGCGAACCAATGGCCGAGGTTGCAAAGCAGGCCGGTCCACAGTAGCGGCAGCGTCAGGATATCGGGCAAAAGTTGCGTGTCGTGATCGATGTACGCGAGCGCGACGAGCGTCCAGACAAGACCGAGTGCACCCACGCTTTGCCATGTCGGACCGAACCGCCATGAGATGGCGACGCTGAGTGCGCCGGTGAGCAACGCGAGTTGCCAGCGACGTGGCGGCGGCGCGTCCGTCGCCAATATGGGCAGGTCGGTCGCACTGATGCCCGACAGGGTGGCGGCGGGCGAGAGCGCAATCGGCGTCGTCTGGCGTGTGGCGTGAGGTGCTGGTGCCGCCGGTGCTGCCGGTGATAGGGACTCCGACGCCTCGGCGGCCTGAAGCTCTTCGAGCCAGGCGCGTTCGATCGCCGACGGCACGCGTCGCACGACGACGTCGAGCATTAACCCGGCAAGCATGCCGGTGATGGCGAATAGCGCGAGACGCCAGTGAGGGGCCAGTTGCGCGAGCCAATCGACGAGAAGGAATTCAGCGTAGCCATCGAGCGCGTTCATGCGACACCGTATCCGAGTTGGAACATCGGCAGATACATCGCGAGGACCATACCGCCGATCAGCAGGCCGAGAAACGTAATCATCATGGGTTCGAGCGTCGCGCAGGTACTGACCAGCGCCTGCGAAGCTTCCTCGTCGAGCAGGCCGGCGGCCTGGTTGAGCATGCGCCCGAGTGTACCCGATTCCTCCCCGATGCCGGCCAGTTGTGCCACGGCCAGCGGCCAGCGCCCATCGGCTTCGAGCGACGTTGCCAGACGCGCTCCCCGGGTGACCTGGCGGTGCACCGCATGTGCGGCTTCCTGCATGACGAGGCTGCCGCAGGCGCTTGCCGCGGCATCCATGGCATCCGGCAACGCGACACCGGCGTCAAGCAGCGTGCCCAGTGTCCTCGCCCATCGGGCGGCGCTCATCATCCGCACGATGTTGCCCACCCCCGGCAACCGCAATATCAGACGGTCTCGCCGGCGTCGCATACGCAGGCTTCTCCGAAGCGTGGCGGCGATGGCTAGACCCGCTGCGCCAGTGCAGGCCAGTATCCACGGGCCGCTCGTTAGCGACGCGCGTGAAAGATCGATCAGCGCGCGAGTCAGCGGTGGCAACGGCACGCCCCCGCCGGCGGCACTGGCGAACAGACGCTCGAATTCCGGAATCACCCATTGCAGCAACGCGATCACGACGGCCACCGCCACGACCAGTACCGTGAGCGGATAGGCAAGGGCGCGTTGTAGTTTGTCCCGCACGCTTTGCGCGTGATCGTAATGGGCACTCAGACGCATCAACGTTTGGCCAAGCTGCCCGCTCAGTTCGCCGGCGGCGATCAGTTGACAATCGACGCCGCTGAAGCGTCGGCTGGCGCGCGCCATCGCTTGCGCCAACGGGTGGCCCAGCGCGACGTCCTGTGCGATGCCGGACGCCAGCCGCTTGAGGCCTCGCGTGTGTGCGCCGCGTGCCAGCACGTTGAGCGCAGCCGTCAGCGGGACGCCCGCACCCAGCAGCGTCGCCAGCCGACGCACGAAGTCCGTAGCGTCGGACGACCGGGTGCGTGCCGCCGGCGCGTGACGGCGTCCCGGTCCCAGGTGCGTGATCGTCACCTGCGGGTACTGCTGCCGAAGCGCGAGTCGGGCAGTCGCTTCGCCGTGTGCGACGATATCGCCGCGTTGTGAGCGCCCGTCGGCGTCTCGTCCCTGCCAGTGCCAGCGACGTGGTGGCATCAATTGAGACATTCGGCACGCTCGATTCGATGGCTTGGGGAGATCGTTCGACGCCGGGAAAGGCGATGCATAGACCGCTTTGGACGAGCGCCATCCGATGACGCAAAGGTAGATACCTGTCGATGGAAATCGTCATCGAGGTGCATTCGCGTGAGTTGTTCACGCACAAACCGGAACGCATCGGCAGAAACATTCGGTGACGCAGCATCAGGCGGGAGTCGTCGCATCGACATCCTCCTCGCTGATGGTTCCTGTTTGCGCATGCCACAGCCCGGCTTCGCGCAGTGTCATGATCCCCTCGCTTTGCGCCTGCGCCGCCAGTTCGTGAGGACTACGTGCCTGAGCGATGTTGATGGCTTGTGTGGCACTGATCGGCATCACCTGGAAGGCGCCGATGCGCCCGGCGAAGCCGCTGCCGTGACAGCGCATGCACGATCGGTTGTTGCGCTCGATGTCGCTTGCCGCTGCGCGAGGTTCACAGCCGGCAGGGCATCTTCGCCGGAGCAGGCGCTGTGCGCTGATGAGCAGGAGCGTCGACGAGAGGTTGAACGGCGCAACGCCGAGGTCGAAGAGCCGCGCGAGTGTGCTCGGTGCGTCGTTCGCATGCACGGTTGCGAAAACCAGATGCCCGGTCTGTGCGGCCTGTACGGCAATCTGGGCCGTTAGCGCGTCGCGAATCTCACCGACGACGAGGACGTCCGGATCCTGACGGAGAAAGGCGCGCAGCGCGGTCGCGAAGTCGAGTCCGGCGCGTTCGTTCAGATTGACCTGTGTGATGCCCGGTAGACGGATTTCCACCGGGTCTTCGATGGTCACGATATTGCGTGACGCGTTGTTGAGCCGTCGCAGGCAACTGTACAGCGAGACGGTCTTGCCGCTGCCGGTCGGCCCCGTCAGCAGAATCATGCCGTGCGGCCGCGAGATTGCCTGCGTCAGTGCGAGATACTGCTTCGGCGTGTAGCCGAGGCCTTCCAGCGCCAGTGGTACCTTGGCGCCGTCAAGCAGTCGCACCACGAGTTTTTCCCCGTAGAGCGTGGGCAGCGCACTCACGCGACACTCCACCGGCTCTCCCGCTTCACGCCACACCATGCGCCCATCTTGCGGCAATCGCTTTTGTGCGATGTCCAGATTCGCCAGGACTTTCAGTCGCGACACCAGCATGTCGCGCCACGCGAGCGGCACCTCGCAGTGTTCTTGCAGGTAACCGTCGATGCGTAGCCGAACGCGAAAGCGTTGCGCCATCGGTTCGAAATGAACGTCGGAAGCACCTGCGCGAATCGCGTCGTTCAGGATTTGCTCAAGGCATTGCAGTGGCGTCTCGCCCTTGGGAGACGCATGAGGCGCGCCGGAAGATGACGTTGTCGAGACGAAGGGAGACGTCGTTGCCGACGACGTGCCATCAACGGATGGGGCAGGGAGTGGGGCGGTGGATTGCGACATGACGGGGTTCTGCGAGAGCTGCGTGAAGCTTCAGTCTCGCCATAACCCCGGCATCGCTCAATCGGAATAACCCGAAAAATGGAGGGGTGTGACCGGCAGTGATCGAGAACGACATCGTCGATTCACTGCGATCGCAAATCGTCAGTCGTGATGGGCGGCGCGCGGCCCCGGTTTGAACAACCGGACCGTTTTGATCGCCTGGTTGTCGATCTGCACGATCTCCATACGCAGGCCTTCGATTTCAAGGCTGACGGCCGCTTCCGGAATCTCGCGCAGCACTTCGAGAATGAGGCCATTGAGTGTCTTCGGCCCATCGGTCGGCAGATGCAATCCGAGCCGGCGGTTCAGGTCTCGCAGACCGACGCCGCCGCCGACCAGACATTCGCCGTCGGACGTCCAGCCCGAGCGGCTGCCACCGGTGCCCGGCACGCTCGTCGTGAACTCGCCGATGAGTTCCTCGATGATGTCCTCGGTCGTTACCAGCCCTTCGACTTCGCCGTACTCGTTGACGACCAGCCCCACGCGACGCTGATTCTCCTGGAAGTACTGCAACTGACGCAGCGCAGGCGTGTCGCTCGGAATGAAGTACGGATCGACGAGCAGCGCACGCAACGTATCGACGGAAAGATCGTCCGGATGACGCAGCGCGGACAACGTACGACGCACCGGCAAGATGCCGATGATGCGATCGATGTCGCCGTCATACACTGGCAACTTGTTGTGATAGCAGGTCTCAAGTTGCGTGAGGATGGTGTCGAGCGGGGCCGAGATGTCGAGCGCTTCGATGCGCGCGCGCGGCACCATCACGTCGTCGACAGCGATGTTCTCGAGATCGAGCAGGTTGAGCAGCACGCTACGCGGCTTGGTCGGCATGTAGTTGCCGGCTTCGAGCACGATGGTGCGCAACTCTTCGGTCGTCAGCCGGGCCTCGCTTGCCGCGCGACGCGTATCGATGCGCAGCACGCGCAGCATCCCGCGCACGAACGTATTGAGCACCCACACGAGCGGCGTCGCCGCGACTACGATGGGTTTGAGCGGCGTGCTGACCGACAGGGCGATGCGTTCCGGATACGTTGCGCCGACGATCTTCGGGCCGATCTCCGCGAAGATGATGATGAGCAGCGCAATCATCGCTGTCGCGATGGAGAGCGTGATGGCGTCGTTGCCGAAGTAGCGCACCGCGATCGACGTGGTGAGCACCGGCACGACGGTATTGATGACGTTATTGCCGACGAGAATCGTCGAGAGCAGGTCTTCCGTGCGGGAGAGCAGACCTTGCGTCGATCGGGCGCCGGAGACGTTCATGCGCACCAGATGCTTCAGGCGATGGCGGTTGAGCGCCATCATGCTCGTCTCCGAGATGGAAAAGAATCCCGAGCAGACGATCAGGAAGGCGACGGCGCAAATCTGCGCCCATAAGGGCAAGGCGTCCAAGCTTTTCGGTGCGCGAAGCGCGGCGGTGGCAATGAGTCGCCACTATAGCAGAGGGGATGTGGGGGCCCGTTTCGATGCCTGCCCCGATGCGTGATCGACGTAAGCACACCGTGGCGGATAGTGCAGGATGACGGGAATGGGCCGGAGTCCCAAGCGTTGAGTAAGAGGCAGGGGAATTTTGCGGCGGAAATAGCGGCAGAAATAAAAAAACCGACGGACATGTCCGTCGGTTTTTTTGCTTTGCATATGAGCAAAGTAAATCCTGGTCGGGGTGAGAGGATTCGAACCTCCGGCCTCTACGTCCCGAACGTAGCGCTCTACCAGGCTAAGCTACACCCCGCTTCGATACTGCTACTTCGCTAAGTGCGTCGCGCTATCGAGTAAGAACATAATTCTAGCAGGCTATTTTTGTAATGGGAAGAGGGGAGTGCAGAAATTATTTGAGCGGCTGCATCTGCTTCTTCTTTCGCGCGTGCCAGCGTGTAGTCGAGGGCGCCCGTGCGCGTGATTGCTGCGAGGATCGGTTCGAACTTGTCGGTGCCGCCATTCTCGATCGCTTCGCGCACGAGGGCACGTTCGGCTTCGGTGCCGTGCTGAAGCACGTGAATCAGCGGCAGCGTCGGCTTGCCTTCGCGCAGATCATCACCGGCGTTCTTGCCCATGGCATCGGTGTCGCCAGCGTAGTCCAGCCAGTCGTCCATCAACTGGAAGGCTGTGCCCAGACGTCCACCATATTCACGAACGGCAGCTTCGGTCTGTGCATCCGCATTCGCGAGCACGGCGGCGAGTTGCGTCGCCGCTTCGAACAGCGTGGCCGTCTTGTATTTGATCACTTGCAGGTAACGTGCCTCGTCCACATCGGGATCGTGCATGTTCAGCAGTTGCAGCACCTCGCCTTCGGCGATCACATTGGTGGCGCGCGCCAGAATCTGCATCACGCGCATGTTGTCCACGCTCACCATCATTTCGAAGGAGCGCGAATACAGAAAGTCGCCGACCAGGACCGACGCCGCGTTACCGAACAGCGCATTGGCCGTCTGCTTGCCGCGACGCAGATCGGATTCGTCGACCACATCGTCGTGCAGCAGCGTTGAGGTGTGGATGAATTCAATGACTGCGGCCAGCTCGAAGCGCGCTGGCGAGCTCACGCCCAGCGCGCCGGACACCAGCAACAGCAATGCCGGGCGTAGCCGTTTGCCGCCCGAATTGATGATGTACTCCGAGATCTGATTGATCAGGACCACCTCGGAGGCCAGCCGGTGGCGGATAAGCTGGTCGACGGCACGCATGTCGTCGGCGATGGCGGCCAGTACGTTCTGGGAAGAAGTCGAAGCAGTCAAGACGAGGCTCGGGTGAGGAAAAATTCGCCCCAAATTATATAGTGGGTGCGGCCACTTTCGGGCACCAGAGCCGCGGAATGACTGGCGTCACGGAAGTCTTTGACGCAAAAGGAGAAAGTCTGTATAATTCCCCGTTTTCGTGCGCGCATTCGTTGCGCCGGGTCCGAAAATACTTCGGTATGACGGCCCGCAGCGGTGCGATCGGCCGGTAAGTCGTGTCCTTTCGGGACCCTCGGTCTGCACGGAAATTCTCTTGTTTATGAGTGAGGTTCAACAATGTACGCGGTCATAAAAACCGGCGGTAAGCAATATAAGGTTGCTGCTGGCGAAAAGCTCAAAGTAGAACAGATACCGGCTGACATTGGCGCTGAAATCACCATCGACCAGGTTCTCGCCGTTGGCGAGGGCGAATCGATTAAGTTCGGTGCGCCGTTGGTCAGTGGGGCTTCCGTCAAGGCTACCGTTATCGCCCAGGGTCGTCACCCCAAGGTGAAGATTTTCAAGATGCGCCGTCGCAAGCACTACCAAAAGCGTCAAGGCCATCGCCAAAACTACACCGAGCTGCGCATCGACAGCATCAACGGCTAATCGATCGAGCTAGGTAAGGAGTTAAGTCATGGCACACAAAAAAGCAGGCGGATCGTCCCGTAACGGCCGCGATTCCGAGTCGAAGCGCCTCGGCGTGAAGGTGTACGGCGGTCAGGCAATCCTGGCTGGCGGCATCATCGTTCGCCAACGCGGTACTCGTATGCATGCTGGCGAAAACGTCGGCATCGGTAAGGACCACACGCTGTTTGCACTGGCCGACGGCCACGTGCAGTTCGCCGTCAAGGGCGCAGCGAAGAAGCAAGTGGTTAGCGTGGTGCCGGCAGCGTAAGCTAAGCCTTTTGCCACCAAAAGGCTCCGCTCTCATGCGGGGCCTTTTTTGTTTGTCCCGCCAGTGTGCAGCGCATCAGTCGCGCCCGGGGTGGGGCAGTGAACAGTATTCTGGATCGTCTGCGGACGGTCGTTAAGCGGGGCGGACCCACATGAAATTCATTGACGCAGCACGAATCGAGGTGATCGCCGGGGACGGCGGCAACGGCTCGGCATCGATGCGCCGTGAGAAATTCGTGCCGTTCGGCGGACCGGACGGCGGCGACGGCGGTCGCGGCGGCAGCGTGCTCGCCGTGGCGGATCGCAACATCAACACCCTGATCGACTACCGTTATTCGAAAAAGCATCTGGCGAAGGACGGTGAGCGCGGTCGCGGTTCGGATTGCTACGGCAAGGGCGGTGACGATATCACCCTGCGTATGCCGGTCGGCACCATCATCTCCGATATGGACACTGGCGAGACCATCGCCGATCTGACCGAGCACGGTCAGGAAGTTGTCCTCGCGCAAGGGGGGGCGGGCGGTCTGGGTAACATCCATTTCAAGTCGAGCACGAACCGCGCGCCCCGTCAGACGACGCCGGGCAAGCCCGGTGAGCGCCGTATGCTCCAGCTCGAGCTGAAAGTGCTCGCGGACGTCGGCCTGCTCGGCATGCCCAATGCGGGCAAATCGACGTTCATCTCTTCGGTGTCGAACGCGCGTCCGAAGATTGCGGATTATCCGTTTACGACGCTACACCCCAATCTGGGGGTCGTGCGTACTGCGCCGGGCCGTAGCTTCGTGATCGCTGACATTCCGGGCCTGATCGAAGGCGCTGCCGAAGGGGCGGGCCTCGGTCACCAGTTCCTGCGTCACTTGCAGCGTACTGGCCTGTTGCTGCACATCGTGGATATCGCGCCGTTCGACGAGGGCGTTGATCCGGTGGCGGATGCCAAGGCCATTGTTCTCGAGCTACAGAAATACGACGAAACGTTGTTCCAGAAGCCGCGCTGGCTGGTGCTCAACAAGGTCGACATGCTGCCGGAAGAGGAGCGTGCCGAGCGTGTGGCGGACTTCAAGAAGCGCTATGGCTGGGAGGGTCCGACGTTCGAAATCTCCGCATTGACCGGCGAAGGCTGCGAGAAGCTGTGCCTGGAGGTGCAGGAGTATTTGTATCAGCAACGTGGCGCCGTCGAAGAAGCGATTGAAGACGCGGCTGCCGACCCGCGTTTCCGCGCGGGTAGTGCTGCCCCTGCTGCCGTCGAAGCGCCACAAACCCCAACGGACGACGCGCCAAAGGCGTAAACTCCGTATCACTCAAACGCTGGCACCGTCGCGCCATGGACAACGTCCATCGCGCCCAGGCGCCAGCGATCCGGCCGCAGCGGCCAAATGAGCGACGACCGGCGCCCCGCGCCATCCATGTCTTCCTCGCCCGCAGCAGCCCCGTCTTCCCAATACCTCCGGAGAGTTCAGGTCCATGCGTTCGGTCATCGCCGATGCCAAGCGGCTCGTGGTGAAAGTGGGCTCCAGTCTCGTGACCAACGACGGTCGCGGGCTGGATGATGTCGCCATTGCGCGTTGGGCGCAGCAGATCGCCGCGCTGCGGCACGGGGGCGACGGGCGACCGCCAAAGCAGGTCGTGCTCGTGAGCTCGGGCGCGATTGCCGAGGGGATGCAGCGTCTGGGGTGGGCGCGCCGCCCGAAGGCCATCGACGAACTGCAGGCCGCCGCTGCCGTGGGGCAGATGGGGCTCGCGCAGGTGTACGAAACCCGCTTCGCCGAGCATGGCGTACGCACGGCGCAGATTCTGCTCACGCATGCCGATCTGGCCGATCGCGAACGCTATCTGAACGCCCGCACGACGTTGCTTACGCTGCTGCGTCTGGGCGTGGTGCCGATCATCAACGAGAACGACACGGTCGTGACCGACGAAATCAAGTTCGGCGACAACGACACGCTCGGCGCGCTCGTCACGAACCTGATCGACGGCGATGCGCTGGTCATCCTCACCGATCAGTCGGGGCTCTACACCGCCGATCCGCGCAAGCATCCCGACGCCGAGTTCGTTCACGAGGCCGAGGCGGGAGACGAGCGTCTCGAAGCCATGGCTGGCGGCGCCGGCACCAACATCGGCCGGGGCGGCATGCTCACCAAGATTCTCGCGGCCAAGCGCGCGGCGACGAGTGGAGCGCATACCGTAATCGCGTCGGGGCGGGAAGCCGACGTGCTCGTGCGTCTGGCCGGCGGCGAAGCCATCGGCACGCAACTGGTGGCGCGCACGGCCGTGCTGACGGCTCGCAAGCAGTGGATGGCCGACCATCTGCAAGTGCGCGGTCGTGTCGTGATCGACGCGGGCGCGTGCAAGAAGTTGATGGAAGAGGGCAAGAGCCTGCTGCCGATCGGCGTCATCGACGTGGAAGGCACCTTCGCGCGTGGCGAGGTCATCGCCTGTGTCGACGAGGCGGGTCATGAGGTCGCGCGCGGCCTGTCGAATTACAGCGCGTCCGAGACGCGACTCATTCGCCGTCACCCAAGCAGCGATATCGAGCAGGTGCTGGGGTTTGCGAACGAGCCGGAACTGATCCATCGCGACAACCTGATTCTGCGCTGAGACCGATACAGCCTCCTTGCAGAGGCGGGACAGCCAGAGACAAAAAACGCCGGCACGTGATTCGTGACCGGCGTTTTTTTCATCGCGAAGGTCGCAGCGGCATCAGCGTTTTCACGCTGGCGCGGCCTGCTCTGCAAGGCATCAACGATAGGCGGCAGGCGTCGTCGGATAGCGCAGGTTCTGCACGATGTCCTTGGCGGTGCCGTACGGTGTCTTGTCCTGGCAGAGGAAGTCGCGGAACAGGATGCCCTGATAGGCGGTCGCGCCATACGGGCGGATCGGGCGCCATTCGCTGTTGCGCGCCGGGGCCCAGGTGCCGTCAGGACGGCCGGTGGCGTACAGACGCGATTCGAACGACGAGCAGTGGATGCCTTCGTACGACACGTTGCGCGCCCCTTCCTTGCTGCGGATGACGGCGACGTAGCGGACCACGCCGTCGTCGCGGGTGACCTCGACGGACTTCGCGTCGATGGCGTAATCGAGGGTGGCATTGGGCAGCGTGGAGAAGCTGATCAGATCGGCATCCTTCGGTGCTTCGGTCGGGAGCTTGTATTCCGCTTCCTTCCACTTGCCCTTGGCGGCCTCTTGTTGCGCCATGTATTCGTCAAAGTCCTGAACGGGCTGCGACGTGCTGCTGCAAGCGGCGATCAGCGCGAGGGCGGCCAGGGAAACGAGCGTGACCAGGCGCGGGGCGCGGCGGGCAAAGGAAGGACGCATGGGAATGGGGTCGAGGAATCAAAAAAAAGCGGGCGCGGGCATCATGCCCGCGTCCGGTGTTGTGACAGGCCGGCGGCCGTCCGGTTCAGTGCTCCCGGCGGTGGTGACGGTCGGCATGGTTCGCCGTATCCGCCGTATCTGCGGTATCCGTCGTGCCTGTGCCGTCCGCACCATCGGATATCGCAGACGCGTCGCCGCAGTCACCGCTGCCGAAGCCGCCTTCCTGCTCATGCAACGCATCCGTGGCGCCCGGCGGCATTTCGCCCACACGTGCCCCGGCTCTCGGAAACCGGCGCCGGTCCTGCTGAGCGCGTGCGGCGGTGCGTCGCAGATAACGCGAGAGTTCGTTCAGCGCGAGCTGATACACCTCGCGCTTGAACTCGATCACCGCGTCGAGCGGCACCCAGTATTCGTTCCAGCGCCAGGCGTCGAACTCCGGATGATCGGTTGCACGCAAGCAGATATCGCAGTCGCGCCCGACCATGCGCAGCAGGAACCAGATCTGCTTCTGGCCCCGGTAATGTCCGCGCACTTCGCGTTTGATGAACTTGTCCGGCACCTCATAACGCAGCCAGTCGCGTGTGCGACCGATGATTTTGACGTGTTCTGGCTTTAGCCCGGTTTCCTCGTGCAATTCTCGGAACATGGCCTGTTCGGGCGTTTCGCCGTACTTGATGCCGCCTTGCGGGAACTGCCAGGAGTGCTCGCCCAGCCGCTTGCCCCAGAACACTTCATTGCGTGCGTTTAAGAGGATGATGCCGACGTTCGGGCGAAAGCCTTCACGGTCCAGCATACAACCACCCTTGAATCCTTTAAAATTGCTTCGATTATAAACAGATAATCACCGGCGCGGCGGCCGGCGGCGGCTCGGGTAACCGGGGCGGCGCGTATGGCCGGCGGGAGTCTCAGGGGCTGCGAAGACGTCACGCTACCGTCTCGGTACCATCTCGTTACGCGCCCGGCCCTGCTTTGGCGCAGCCGACCGAACCGCCGCGTGCGCCGTTGACCCTAATTTTTCCCGGAAATCTGCATGAAAGCCTCTCGTTTCTTCTTCGGCACCCTCAAGGAAGCCCCCGCCGACGCCGAAATCGTCAGCCACAAGCTGATGATGCGTGCCGGCATGATTCGCCGCGTCGCCGGCGGTATCTACGATTACCTGCCGATCGGCCTGCGCTCGATCCGCAAGGTCGAAGCCATCGTCCGTGAAGAAATGAACCGCGCGGGTGCGCTGGAGTTGCTCATGCCGGCCGTGCAGCCGGCGGAACTGTGGCAGGAGTCGGGTCGCTGGGTGAAGTACGGCCCGGAGCTGCTGCGTCTGAAGGATCGTCACGACCGTGAATTCGTCGTCGGGCCGACCCACGAGGAAGTGGTGACGGACATCGCACGCCGCGAGATCAAGAGCTATCGTCAACTGCCGGTGAACTTCTATCAGGTGCAGACGAAGTTCCGCGACGAGATCCGTCCGCGTTTCGGCGTGATGCGTGGCCGCGAATTCATCATGAAGGACGCCTACTCGTTCGACAAGGATCGCGCGGGTCTGGAAGTGTCCTATCAGAAGATGTTCGACGCCTATGTGCGCATCTTCACGCGACTGGGTCTGGAGTTCCGCGCAGTCGTGGCCGATAACGGTTCCATCGGCGGCTCGGGCTCGCACGAGTTCCACGTGATCGCCGAGACCGGTGAAGACGCCATCGCTTACTGCCCGACGTCGGACTATGCCGCCAACGTCGAAATGGCCGAAGCGCTCGCCCCGCAAGGCGAGCGTGCCGCGCCTGCCGAGGCCATGACCAAGACCGCCACGCCGGGCAAGGCCAAGTGCGAAGCCGTCGCGGAACTGCTCTCGATTCCGCTCACGCGCACCGTCAAGTCGATCGTCCTCGCGACGGACGACGAGAAGGCCGGCACCACCGTCTGGCTGCTGCTGCTGCGCGGCGATCACGATCTGAACGAGATCAAGGCGAGCAAGGTGCCGGGTCTGGCCGAGATGCGTTTTGCCAGCGAAGCCGAGATCGTCGAATGGTTCGGCACGCCGCCGGGCTACCTCGGCCCGATCGGCACGAAGAAGCCGGTGAAGCTCGTGGTCGACCGCACCGTTGCGAAGATGAGCGACTTCGTCGTGGGCGCGAACGAGACGGACTTCCACATCACCGGTGTGAACTGGGGCCGCGATCTGCCGGAACCGGAAATCGTCTTCGACCTGCGCGACATCGTGCCGGGCGACGCGTCGCCGGACGGCAAGGGCGAGATCGCGCTGTGCCGCGGTATCGAAGTCGGCCACGTGTTCCAACTGGGCACGAAGTACTCCGACGCCATGAACGCCACGTTCCTCGACGAAACGGGCAAACCGGCGCCGATGGAAATGGGCTGCTACGGCATTGGCATCACGCGCATTCTCGGCGCAGCCATCGAGCAGAACTTCGACGATCGCGGCATCATCTGGCCGGAAGCGATTGCCCCGTTCGAAGTGGTGCTGTGCCCGATGGGCTACGACCGCAGCGACGCCGTGCGTGCCGCCGCCGACAAGCTGTACGAAGATCTGGTGGCCGCCGGTATCGACGTGATTCTGGACGATCGTGGCGAGCGTCCGGGCGTGATGTTTGCCGACTGGGAACTGATCGGCGTGCCGCACCGCGTGGTGATCGGCGACCGTGGCCTGAAGGAAGGCAAGATCGAGTATCAGGGTCGTCGCGACACGGAAGCGCAGTTGCTCGACGCCGCGACCGTGGCAGAAGTTGTCACCGGCAAGGTGCGCGCTGCCAAGGCGATCTGAGTGGGACGTGCGCTGCCGGTCGATCCGGCCGGCGGTGCACGGAACGGCGACACCGTGCGTGTGACGGCCGCCGGGTAATCAAAGAAAAGGGACCTCGATGAGGTCCCCTTTTCATTGGGCGCGGGAGATTGCCCCCCCCCGGCGCCAATGCAGACATCCCGAAACGCTTGCCGGGATGTCGCGCCCCGATCAGCGAGCCGTCGTCAGCGCGCGGATCGCAGGTAGATTGCGCCAGTAACCCTTGGCGTCCATGCCGCAGCCGAAGACGTAGCGATCCGGCACGGTGAAGCCACAGAAATCCGGATGTGACGGCTTTTCCTTCGTCAGGATCTTCTCGCACAGCACGGCGCTGTAGAACTTCGACGCGCCCATCTCCAGAATCCGGTCGCGAATTGCGGCCATGGTGGCGCCTTCGTCCAGAATGTCGTCGAGCACGAGCACCACGCGGTCACGCACCGAGTCGCGCGGCGCGACGCGCCACTGCATGGCGCCACCGGTAGTGGTGTTGTTGTAGCGGGAGAGGTGGATGTAGTCGAATTCGAGCGGGAAATCGAGTCGCGGCAGGAGCATGCCGGTAAAGACGGCTGCGCCGCCCATGACCGACAGCACCATCGGAAATTCGTCGCCAATGGCTTCCTTGATGGCCTTGGCCATCGTGTCGACGCAGCGGTTGACCTCGTCGGCGGAGACGATTTCTTCGGAATTACGGAATACTTCGAGGGCTTCTTCGCGGTTCATATGGGGCGACCCTGTGGAACGGTGGTGCGGGGGATTCGCTAAATGCGGCCCGGAGTATATCAGCGCATGCCGGGCATCATGCCCTTCATGCTGCGCATCATCTTCATCATGCCACCGCCTTTGAGTTTCTTCATCATGGTGCGCATCTGGTCGTACTGATTGAGCATGCGGTTGACTTCCTGCACCTGAACGCCCGCACCGGCGGCAATGCGGCGTTTGCGGCTCGCCTTGATCAGCTCGGGCTTGGCGCGTTCGGCGGGCGTCATCGAGTTGATGATGCCTTCCATGCGGCGCACCTGCTTCTCGGCCTGATCCATGTTCGTCTGGCTGGCGGCAGCCTGGAACTGCGCCGGCAGCTTGTCCATGAGCGAGGACAGGCCGCCCATCTTCTTCATCTGGCCGATCTGCGCCTTGAAGTCGTTCAGATCGAAATCGCCGCCTTTCTTGACCTTGTCGGCGAGCTTCTGTGCGGCCTGAACGTCGACACCGCGCTGCGCTTCCTCGACGAGCGCGAGAATGTCGCCCATGCCGAGAATCCGGTTCGCCATGCGATCCGGGTGGAAGACTTCGAGGCCGTCGAGCTTTTCGCCGACGCCCACGAACTTGATCGGCTTGCCGGTGATGTGACGCACCGACAGCGCGGCACCGCCACGCGAATCGCCGTCGAGCTTGGTGAGCACTACGCCGGTGAGCGGCAGGGCGTCGTTGAAGGCGCGGGCGGTGTTGACGGCGTCCTGACCCAGCATGGCGTCGACGACGAACAACGTTTCGATCGGTTTCAGCTCGGCGTGCAGGGCGCTGATTTCCTGCATCATCGCTTCGTCGATACCCAGACGGCCGGCCGTGTCGACGAGCAGCACTTCGTGGTGATGGCGACGCGCCCAGTCCACGGCGGCGCGGGCGATGTCGACCGGCTTCTGATCGGGTTGCGACGGGAAGAAGTCGGCGTCGACCTGTTTGGTCACCGTCTCCAGCTGGGCGATAGCGGCCGGGCGGTAGACGTCGGTGGAGACCGTGAGGACTTTCTTCTTCTGGGCGCGCAGCAGCTTGGCGAGCTTACCGACGGTGGTCGTCTTGCCGGCGCCTTGCAGACCGGCCATCAGGATGATGGCGGGCGGGGTGGTGGCCAGATTGAGTTCGGCGGCGCGACCTTCGTAGTCGCCGCCCATGAGGGCCGTCAGTTCGCGTTGCACCACGCCGACGAGGGCCTGACCGGGCGAAAGGCTGGAAATGACTTCCTCACCGAGGGCCTTTTCCTTCACCTTGGCGATGAAATCGCGTACCACGGGCAGGGCGACGTCGGCCTCGAGCAGGGCGAGACGGACTTCGCGCAGCATTTCCTGCGTGTTGGCCTCGGTCAGCCGGGCTTCGCCGCGCAGCGTCTTGACGACTTTGGCCAGGCGCGTAGTGAGATTGTCGAGCATGAAACGTATCCTGTAAGACCTGAAGCGGCCTTGGTTGCCCGCCCATCGGCCGGGGACGGCGGATGGCAAGCACGGCAGCGCGCCCCTCATGGGCTGGTGTAAACTTCAAACATGACTATTTTACTGTATGCGCTGACCGCCATCCTCTACGCCGGGTTGGCGGTTTGTTCGTGGCAAGGTTACCGGCGCGACGCCGCGCTCGCTCTCGCGGGCGGCGTGGTCGCGCCTGCACCGGTCACGGGCACGCCCTCGCGCTGGCCGATGCAGCTTTCGCTGTTCGCCGCGCTGCTGCTGCACGGGGTGTTGCTGCATCAGACCATCTTCCGCGCGGACAGCATGCACTTCGGTTTTGCGTACATGCTCTCGGCCATGTTGTGGCTCTCGGTCGGCATCTACTGGATCGAAAGCTTCTTCTTCCCGCTCGACAGCCTGCGACTGATGGTCACACCCGTGGCCGCGGTTGCCTGCCTGTTACCGGCGATTTTCCCGGACGTGCGCATTCTCGGCTTTGCGGCGGAACCGATTTTCAAGGCGCACTTCATCATCGCGAACATGGCCTACGGGCTGTTTGCGCTGGCGGCGCTGCACGCGTTGCTGATGCTCTATGCCGAGCGTCAGTTGCATCCGTCGCGCAGCCATGACGCGAACGGCTGGCTGTCGCGCTGGCTCGAAACGCTGCCGCCGCTGCTCACGATGGAGAAGCTGCTATTCCGGCTGATCGGCGCAGGGTTCGTGCTGCTCACGCTGACGCTCATCTCGGGCGTGATGTTCTCCGAGGCGCTCTTCGGGCGCGCGGTGCGCATCGATCACAAGACCGTGTTCGCGGTGGTGTCGTGGCTGATGTTCGGCGCGGTGCTGCTCGGACGGCATTTTTATGGGTGGCGCGGTAAGGTCGCGCTGCGTTGGGTTCTGGCGTCGTTCGTGGCGCTGTTGCTGGCGTATGTCGGTTCTCGCTTCGTGCTTGAGGTGGTGCTGCATCGCATGACGGAGACTTGAAGCGCGATGCGCAATATCCTGCTGTTACTGTTGCTCTTGATTGCCGGGACGTGGTGGATGCGCCACAACGAGCGCAAGCGCATGGAGCGCCCCGAGCGGAATGAACGCAACGAACGTGACGAGCGCATGCGCACGTCGCCCGGTAGCGGGGGCCGCACCACGGCGCGTCAGTCGTTGCCGCCGGCCGAGCGCATGGTGCGTTGCAGCGAGTGCGATACCTATCTTCCCGAGAGCGAATCGCTCGCCGGCCCCGGCGACAAGCACTTTTGCAGCGCCGCGCATCGCGACGCCCATCTCGCGCGCGAACACCGCGCCTGATCCCGGCTGCGCGGGCGCACCGCGCAGCGATACCGCTCAGGTGCGCCACCGCGCGCATCGCGGTCGTCTTCCGTTCCTTGCTATCGTGTGCCGGCCGATGCCCAATCGGCCGCGTCGGCTTGCGCATGACTGTCGCATGCACTAAAACACAGTTACCTACCCCATCTAGAAGATCAACAACAAACAGGCGGCAAATCGGGGACGACGACAGGAGGGCGCAATATGCTAATGCGCAGACGGATGTATTTCCTTCTTCCCGATCTGGCGAGTGCGCAGCGCACGATGAGCGACTTGTTGCTCGCGCGGATCGAGGAACGTCACATCCACTTCATGGCGCGTGACGAAATGGACCTGGAGGGACTGCACGAGGCTAACCTGCTACAGACTTCCGATATCGTGCGCGGCGCCGAAGCCGGGCTCGTGATCGGTGGCTTCTGTGGTCTGGCAGTCGGTGCAGTCGCCGCGTTTTTCCCCATCGTGGGCACGCGTCCCCAGTGGGAACTGATGATCGTGACGGCGCCTCTCGGTGCGCTGTTCGGTGCCTGGGTGTCGAGCATGATCGGCGTGTCGGTGCCGAACTCGCGTCTCAAAGCGTTTCGTGAACCGCTGGAGCGGGGCATGATTCTGCTGATGGTGGATGTGCGCGAGAGCCGCGTCGACGAGATTCGCGAGATGCTCAAGGAGCATCATCCCGAGGCGCATATGGAAGGGGTCGAAGCTGCGATTCCGGCATTCCCCTGATCGGGTGCCATGCGATCGGAGGGACGTGACCGGTAGCGACAATGGAGGCCGTGGGGACAATGGGGTTAGCGCGGGAGACGCGTGTGCAGGGTTTTACCGGCCGGCAACGGCCATTGGCGCCGCACCTGTGAGCGGCGCGGGATGGTGTGCGTGTTCTGCGGGCAACGCAGGACGCGAGAGCGGCGCCATCCCCGGGCGTGGACACGCCCACGGAAGCCTCTCGGCCAAGTCGTGCGAGAGGCTTCTTCTTTGGGAATTTGCCTTTTATTTTTCGACTTGTTTCGGACGATGCCCCACGTGACACTGATCGCTCGCCACGTTGACGTGCGCATCGCAAGCCGGGCCGACGACCGGCGACGTCACGCCAAGTGGGCTACAATGCCACCCCTCGCTCTACGGGAGTTCGCTGTGCCCGTCATGCTCCAGTCATCTGCGTCCCTTAACGTTGCGCTCCGGTCGCCTGCGCTGCCCGTTCTGTCGGTCTTGTCGGGACAGGTCGTGTGCATCGACACGTTCGGCGTGTGCGTTGCGCCGGTGCGGGGTGACGCATGAACGCGCCGGACAAACTGCCGGCCCTCACGCTCGACGCCGAAGGCTGGATTCGGGAAGCGGAGCGTCTGCCGTCGCCGAACTTCGACGTGCGTCCGCACGACATGCCGATCGGATTGCTCGTGGTGCACAACATCTCGTTGCCACCGGGTCAGTTTGGCGGCGACGAGATCCCTGCGTTCTTTCAGAATCGGCTCGATCACGATGCGCATCCGTTCTTCGACGAGATTCGCGGTGTGCACGTCTCCTCGCATTTTCTGGTGCGACGCGATGGTGCGTTGCAACAGTTCGTATCGTGCGATGCGAGAGCATGGCACGCGGGCGCATCGTCGTTCGAAGGCCGTACGCGCTGCAACGATTTCTCAATCGGCGTTGAACTGGAAGGCACTGACGACCTGCCGTTCACCGCGGCGCAGTATGTGACGCTGGCGGCGCTCACGCGTGTCTTGCGTGAGCATTATCCGATTCAAGCGGTGGCCGGACATGCCGATATAGCACCTGGCCGGAAGACGGACCCGGGGCCCTATTTCGAGTGGCAGCGACTGCGCCGGATGGCCGGACTGGCATCCGAAGCGCTGCCGTTTCAGACGTCCGGTGCCGGTGACGCGGACGGCGACTCGCAGGGTTGAGCGGGGCACGGAAGGGGGACGCTGAGGGGGACGATTAACCCTCACCCCGTGACAGGTTTTGCTTGACACGGGCATGGCGCGGGCCTCCCGGGGAATGAAATTTTTGAGTTTGCGGAGTGCGTCATCTCCACTATACTTAGTGCCAATTCGGCCACCAACCACTACATGTAGTGGTTGTGAGCAACCATCTAACCGTACCTCCTTTCGGTATTTTCGGGAGGCGGTACAGCAGCAAAGCCGTGCAGCGGACACCTCGAACCCTTGGCCGTCCGTCGGTCGTGCGGTGTTCAGCACTTCGCTCCATCGGCGCCCCCAGGGCGTACTTTTTACCGACTGAATTCTTAGTGATTGGCTGGTGGAAGTGCGCTAACAGCACCATTTCATTGGAACGGGAGTTTTTACATGCAGACTAACGAAAACCTCACCCGCCCGAACCCGACGCCCGCCGCGAATGCCGGCAATGGCACGGGTGCGTCGGCGCCCCAGACGACGGGCGCATTCGAACCGGCGACCAACGCCGATTTCAAAGTGATTCGACGCAACGGCACGGTGGTGGGTTTCGAGCCGTCGAAGATCGCGATCGCCGTCACCAAGGCGTTCCTTGCCGTGAACGGCGGACAAGGTGCGGCTTCGGCGCGCGTACGCGAGCTCGTGGAACAGTTGACGGAGAACGTCGTGCGCGCACTGGTGCGCAGCCGCCCGAACGGCGGTACGTTCCACATCGAAGACATTCAGGATCAGGTCGAACTCGCGCTCATGCGTGAAGGCGAGCACAACGTCGCCCGCGCTTATGTGCTGTATCGCGAAAAGCGTTCGCAAGAGCGCGCCAGCGCCGTCGAGACCACGCAAGAAGCTGCAACGCCCGACACCCCGGTGCTGCATGTCACCGACAACGGTGTGACCCGTCCGATCGACATGGCTGCCCTGCGCGGCGTGGTGAATGCGGCGTGCGAAAACCTCGGTAGCGAAGTCTCCGCCGAGCCGATCCTTGCCGAGACCATCAAGAACCTGTACGACGGCGTGCCGCTGTCGCAGGTCTACGATTCGGCGATTCTCGCCTCGCGTACGCTCATCGAGAAGGAACCGGCTTACAGCCAGGTCACCGCCCGAATCCTGATGCACACGATCCGCCGCGAAATCCTCGGCGAAGAAGTGCCGCAGGGTGAAATGGCCGCGCGTTACATCGAATACTTCCCGCGCTTCATCAAGCAGGGTGTGGACGCCGAGCTGCTCGACGAGCAACTGCTCTCGTACGACCTGGGCAAGCTGGCGGCGGCGCTCGACGCCAACCGCGACCTGCAATTCAACTACCTCGGCCTGCAAACGCTGTACGACCGCTACTTCCTGCATATCGATAGCCATCGCATCGAAATGCCGCAGGCGTTCTACATGCGTGTCGCCATGGGCCTGGCGCTGAACGAAGTCGAGCGCGAAGCGCGTGCGATCGAGTTCTACCAGATCCTGTCGAGCTTCGACTTCATGAGCTCCACGCCGACGCTGTTCAACTCGGGCACGCGTCGCTCGCAGCTCTCGTCGTGCTATCTGACGACCGTCTCGGACGATCTGGAAGGCATTTACGAAGCGCTCAAGGAAAACGCACTGCTCTCGAAGTTCGCCGGCGGTCTGGGCAACGACTGGACGCAGGTTCGCGCACTCGGCTCCCATATCAAGGGCACGAACGGCAAGAGCCAGGGCGTGGTGCCGTTCCTCAAGGTGGTCAACGACACGGCCGTGGCCGTGAACCAGGGCGGCAAGCGCAAGGGCGCGGTCTGCGCCTACCTGGAAACGTGGCACCTGGATATCGAAGAATTCCTGGAACTGCGCAAGAACACGGGTGACGATCGTCGCCGTACGCACGACATGAACACGGCGAACTGGATTCCCGATCTGTTCATGAAGCGCGTGATGGAAGGCGCCGAGTGGACGCTGTTCTCCCCGTCGACCTGCCCGGATCTGCACGACAAGTTCGGCAAGGCTTTCGAACAGGCTTACACGGCTTACGAAGAGAAGGCCGCGCGCGGCGAGATCAAGCTGTTCAAGAAGGTGCCGGCCCAAGCGCTGTGGCGCAAGATGCTGGGCATGCTGTTCGAAACCGGCCATCCGTGGATCACGTTCAAGGACCCGTGCAACATCCGCTCGCCGCAGCAACACGTGGGCGTGGTGCACTCGTCGAACCTGTGCACGGAAATCACGCTCAACACGAGCGAGACGGAAATCGCCGTGTGTAACCTCGGCTCGGTGAACCTCGTGGCTCACCTGAAGCAGACGGCGAACGGCTACGAGCTGGATCACGAGAAGCTGCAACGCACCGTTCGTGTGGCGATGCGCATGCTCGACAACGTCATCGACATCAACTACTACGCGGTAGCGAAGGCACGCAACTCGAACCTGCATCACCGTCCGGTGGGCATGGGCATCATGGGCTTCCAGGACTGCCTGCACCTGCTGCGTACGCCGTATGCGTCGAACGCCGCCGTCGAGTTCGCCGACCGTTCGATGGAAGCAGTTTGCTACTACGCTTACTGGGCATCGACCGAGCTGGCCAAGGAACGCGGTCAGTACTCGTCGTACAAGGGCTCGCTGTGGGATCGTGGCATCCTGCCGCAGGACTCGCTCAAGCTGCTGGCCGAAGAGCGCGGTGGTTACGTCGACGTCGACCTGTCGAGCACGCTCGACTGGGACAGCCTGCGCAAGCACATCGCTTCGCACGGCATGCGCAACTCGAACTGCGTGGCGATCGCTCCGACCGCGACCATCTCGAACATCATCGGTGTCTCGGCCTGTATCGAGCCGACGTTCCAGAACCTGTACGTAAAGTCGAACCTGTCGGGCGAGTTCACGGTGGTCAACGAGTATCTGGTGCGTGACCTGAAGGCCCGCGGTCTGTGGGACGAAGTGATGGTCGCCGACCTGAAGTACTTCGACGGCTCGCTCGCTCGTATCGACCGCGTGCCGGCCGATCTGCGCGAGATCTACGCCACGGCGTTCGAAGTCGAGCCGAAGTGGCTGGTCGAGGCAGCATCGCGTCGTCAGAAGTGGATCGATCAGGCGCAGTCGCTCAACATCTATATGGCTGGCGCATCGGGCAAGAAGCTCGACGAGACGTACAAGCTGGCCTGGACGCGCGCACTGAAGACCACGTACTACCTCCGTACGATGGCCGCAACGCACGTCGAGAAGTCGACGGTGAGCCACGGCGCGCTGAACGCGGTGCCGAGCTCGGGCGGTGTGTCGGGTGGCTTCTCGGCCGAGCCGACCTCGCCGCTGGCCCAGCCGATGCCGGAAGCCGAAGGCGCGGTCTGCACGATGCGTCCGGGCGACCCGGGCTTTGAAGAGTGCGAGGCTTGCCAGTAAGCCGGTCGTGAAGCGATGCCGCAGGTGTCACACGGCGTCGCTCCATAGGGAAAACCCCGTCGGTCCGAGAGGACGACGGGGTTTTTCTTTGGCTTGAGAGAATCAGAAGAGCCGGAAGTGGCGGACGATGTTGACGATGTGGACGGCGGCGCGCTCAGCCCAGATCGATGCGCATCGACAGGTCGAGCGTCTGACCGTGCGCGAGCACGACGTGATCGCTGTCGAACTCGCCGACTCGGTGTGTCGACGGCTCAAGACAGAGGTAGGGGCGGCCGGCCGGGGAGTGCAGCACGAGCCAGGTCGCATCGTCGCTGCGGACCGTGGCGGAGCGCAGTCCGCCCGCGTAATCGATGCGGGCGTCGAAGCGTCCCGACTCGGAGGGGACTTCGGCGAACCAGGTCGAACGTCCGCCGGTGTCGAGGCCGCCGCCGACCGACACCACTTCCATTGGCCCGACGTGAACACGTTGTTCGCTCGGCCAGCGTATGTCTTCCGACGGCGAGCGCCAGAGCGCTTCGGATTCGAACGTCAGCCGCGCGCCCGCCGGCCAGCGGAAGTACGGATGCAGGCCCAGTCCCGCCGGCATCTCCTGCGTCGAGAGGTTGGTGAGCGAGAGCTGCATGTCGAGGCCGTGCTCGTCGAGCGTCACGGACAGGTAGGCCTGATAGTGCCAGGGCCACTCCGGCTGGGCAGGGCAGTCGAGTTGAAGCACGCAGCAATGCGAGCTTTCGTCGACCACTTCCCATTCGCGACGCAGCCCCCAGCCGTGCAGCGAACTCGATGCGACGGGCGCGTCGCGAACGGTGAGGGTGCGCTCGCGCCAGTGCAGCGTGTCGTCGCGCAACATATTGGTATACGGCAGCATTGGGAACGCGCCGGCCTTCGGCCATTCGTCGGAGGAGAATGGCTCGTTGCCGAGTGGCACGAGGTAGTCGAACAGATCGCCGCGCGTGTCGCGCCGCGCGAGTCGGGACAGGCGTGCGCCGCAGCCGGGCTGTACCTCGGCGATGAGGGCGCCTCGCGCGAGGCGGATCGGTTTGCCGGGTGTCAGTACGGATGGGGTGGCGGGGCCTGATGAGGCTGATGGGGCTGAGGGTGTCGGGCCGGCCGGTGCCTGTGCGCCATCGGCGTCTGAGGGTGTCATCGTCGATATCTCCTTCATTGGCGTCGGTGGATGGCGTTCGCCGGAGTCTGTCGCTCCGCTCTGGCGCCGTGACGCTTGCCGCACAGGATACGCCATTGTGGGTGCGCGTCATTTTGATGCACTGCAAACCCTGTCGTGCGGCCTCGTTTCATGGCAAGATGCCGGTCCCGCAAGGCTGGACGTACGCTGCGCCTCGTCTACTCGGAAACACTAGGTATTGTGGTGACTGTAAATCTCGACACAATATATGGTGTCGATGGGCTGGAACGAGTGACAGTATTGTGCTAAATTGGAGTCATTCGATCGACGTCGGGAGGTCATGATGTTGCAAGACAAAGATTGCAGCTTCCGAATCGGCGTCGTCGTTCAAATCAGCGCGAAAGCGACTCTGCGTTACCCCCAAAATCAAGCGTTACCCTCAGCGGATTTTTCGTCGTCATCGTTAGATTGACGGCTGCACTATCGGCAATTTTTTCGTCGGCCTTCATACGCGAACGGCTGATCTGTCACTTCGGCGATGTGCGCCCCAGGGCGTGAATCGCATCAACCTGAACGGACCGAGACCCTATGCTTAACTGGGAAGAAGACACCTCTACCGCCAAGTCCGCCGCGCCTGTTGCGCCGGCCGCACCGGCTTCGAACATTCTGGGCACGCAGGACGACACGCCGCACACCATCGCCTCGCAGTCGACGCGCCGCGTGAGCGCCTCGGACAAGCGCGTGATCAACGGCACGACGGACGTGAACCAGCTGGTGCCGTTCAAGTACAAGTGGGCGTGGGAAAAGTATCTGGCCGGTTGCGCGAACCACTGGATGCCGCAGGAAATCAACATGTCGCGCGACATCGCCCTGTGGAAGGACCCGAACGGTCTGACCGAAGACGAGCGCCGTATCATCAAGCGCAACCTCGGCTTCTTCGTGACGGCCGACTCGCTCGCCGCGAACAACATCGTGCTGGGCACCTACCGCCACATCACCGCGCCGGAGTGCCGTCAGTTCCTGCTGCGTCAGGCGTTTGAAGAAGCGATCCACACGCACGCTTATCAGTACATCGTCGAGAGCCTGGGGCTGGACGAAGCCGAGATCTTCAACGCGTATCACGAAGTGGCGTCGATCCGCGACAAGGACGAATTCCTGCTGCCGTTCATCGAAGTGGTCGCCGATCCGTCGTTCAAGACGGGAACGCAGGAAGCTGACCAGAAGCTGCTGCGTTCGCTGATCGTGTTCGCCTGCATCATGGAAGGTCTGTTCTTCTACGTCGGCTTCACGCAGATCCTGGCGCTGGGTCGTCAGAACAAGATGACCGGTGCTGCGGAGCAGTATCAATACATCCTGCGTGACGAGTCGATGCACTGCAACTTCGGCATCGACCTGATCAACCAGGTGAAGCTGGAAAACCCTAACCTGTGGACGCCGGAGTTCCGCGAAGAGATTCGCGAACTGTTCCAGAAGGCGGTCGAGCTTGAGTATCGCTACGCTGAAGATACGATGCCGCGCGGCGTGCTCGGTCTGAACGCGGGCATGTTCAAGAGCTATCTGCGCTTCATCGCGAATCGTCGCTGCGCACAAATCGGTCTCGAAGCGCTCTACCCGAACGAAGAGAATCCGTTCCCGTGGATGAGCGAGATGATCGACCTGAAGAAGGAACGCAACTTCTTCGAAACGCGAGTGATCGAGTACCAGACCGGTGGTGCACTGAGCTGGGACTAAGCGTTGAGTGAAAAATGGATGCTCCGCGCAAAGCGAGCATCCATGCGGGTTTCGAGAGGGTGATGTGAGCGTGCGTTGCACGCGTGACTGACGCGAAGAGAAGTCGAAGAAGCGGCGCAGATCACACGCATCATCCTCACTCGCACGATGAAGTTCTCGCTTCGCAAACGCATCGCACGCATCGACATGCGAGTGTGATGTGCATCAAATACAACAGATTGACTTCTTCGTTACGATTGATGTGCGCTTTTTTACGCACAAAGTATTAACATCGCATCACAAAAGAATTATTATTCGCTCAAATAAATTGCAGTCTCGATGAACACACGAAAGCACTCACTGCTTTCCTCCCGCGACAGAGAGCTGGTAGTTACGGAGCGTAAAAACCTTGGTGCATAGCAAGCAGTATCGCTTATCCGCTATCGCAATCTCCTCCATCCCGATGACGGGACAGGCAAGCTACCCCCCGAAGAATCTGGCGAACTCCCTTTCTCAAGACAATCGAATTGCTGGCGGCAATGTCGCCGGCAATTTTTTTGCGCGCGTGACCACTCACGGTCAGCGTCATGCGCGCAGCGCCGAATTCATTAGCGTAAGCCGTCGAAGTCCGATGCGTACGCCGATGAATAGCCCGCTCGCCGGCGGTTCCCGCACGGTGGTCGGGTTTCCTTCTCAGGTAGTTTCGTTTGAGTGATCTCTCACGTTAAGGAGTTTGTCATGGCTACGATCAAGAAAGCTGTTGCCAAGAAGCCGGCGGCCAAGAAGGCCGTTGCTAAGAAGCCGGTTGCCAAGAAGGCCGCTGCTGCCAAGAAGCCGGTAGCGAAGAAGGCTGTCGCCGCCAAGAAGCCGGTAGCGAAGAAGGCTGTTGCCGCTAAGAAGCCGGCCGCGAAGAAGGTCGCCGCCAAGAAGCCGGCAGCCAAGAAAGTTGCAGTGAAGAAGGTTGCCGCTAAGAAGCCGGTCGCCAAGAAGGCAGCGGTGAAGAAGGTTGCCGCCAAGAAGCCGGTCGCCAAGAAAGCCGCAGTGAAGAAGGTTGCCGCCAAGAAGCCGGCCGCGAAGAAGGCAGCAGTTAAGAAGGTTGCTGCCAAGAAGCCGGCCGCGAAGAAGGCTGCTGCCAAGAAGCCTGCTGCGAAGAAGGCTGCTGCTGCGAAGAAGCCCGCTGCCAAGAAGGCTGCTGCGAAGCCCGCCGCTGCGAAGAAGCCCGCTGCCAAGAAGGCTGCTGCGAAGCCTGCCGCTGCGAAGAAGCCTGCTGCCAAGAAGCCGGCAGTGAAGAAGGTTGCTGCCAAGCCTGCTGCTGCTCCCGCAGCCGCACCGGCCGCTGCACCCGCAGCACCGAAGACGGCGTTGAACCCGGCAGCGGCATGGCCGTTCCCGACCGGCAGCCGTCCGTAATCCGAGTGCCGATGCAGGAACCAAGGCACTTAGGTGTCTTTTGATCGAGTAGGCCTACTCGATCCGAAACCCGCTGTGATGAGCGATCGTCACGGCGGGTTTTTTCATGGCGCCAAAGAAAACGGGCGACCGTGAAGTCGCCCGCCGGGGTGATGCTCGCGTTTGAAGCGGTGTCGTCGGTATGCCGCGACAGCCGCTTCTCCGGCATGTCTGCCGGGGATGCTTCAGGACACCGTAACGTTTTCGATGTGTTTCGATGGGTTCTCGATGTCCCGAGGCGAAACGCGTGGTGAACTCAGTGCGTCACACGTGTCACGCCGCCGCTCGAGAGCAGGCGCACGCGCTGTCCCGGCTGGAATGCCTCGTCGGCATCCTGCGTGATGGCGCGCAGCTCGCCGTTGTCGAGGCGAACGGTGATCTCCAGGCCAGCCTTCTTGCTCACCCGGCTTTCGATCGCCTGTCCGGCAACGGCGCCGAGCAGACCGCCGACGATACCCGTCGCGATCGAACCGCGACCGCCACCGATGGCGCTGCCGCCGATCGCACCCAGTGCACCGCCGCCGGCGATACCCAGAATGCCCGGGTCGCCATTGCTGCTATCGATCGTGACCGGACGCACCGATTCGACCGTGCCCATGCGCACAACTTGCTCGCGTTGTGCCTGACGGCTGCTGTAAACGCTTGCCGAATTGCTCGGACCGAACGCCGTACAGGCGGACAGAGAGAGCGACGCCGCAGCGGTGAGAATAATGAGCGGTGTGGTAAGTCGTGCCATCGTTGTGCCTTTCCTTAAATCATTCGAAGCGGTGGCCGAACGCTTCTTCATATTGCGCTTCGATCTCCGGGCGCGTCGGTGCATAAGTCTGCGGACCCTGCTCGGCAATCTTGAGCGACCCCATCAGACTGGCCAGGCGGCCGGTGGTCGGCCAGTCGAGGCCCTTTTCGATACCGTACAGCAAACCCCCACGGAATGCGTCGCCGCAACCTGTGGGGTCGACGACACGCTTGGCGGTCACGGCAGGAATGTCGTGTTGCTTGCCGCCGGCGAAGATCTGGGCCCCGTGCTCTCCGCGCGTGACGACAAGTGCCTCGACACGCGACTGGAGGTCTTCCATCGACAATCCGGTCTTCGTGCAGAGGAGCTTGGCTTCGTAGTCGTTGACCGCAAGATACGTTGCAAGTTCCACCATGCGACGCAGTGCCTCGGGCGTCAGCAGCGGCAGACCCTGACCCGGATCGAACACGAACGGCACCCCAGCGGCGGCGAACCCTTCGGCGTGCGTGAGCATCGCGTCGGGGGCGTCCGGCGCGACGATGCCGAGCGTGGCGCCCTTGGCGTCGCCCACGCGGTTGCGCGACGAAAACATCATCGCGCCCGGGTGGAAGGCGGTGATCTGATTGTTGTCCAGATCGGTGGTGATCATCGCGTTGGCCGTCATGCTGTCCGTGACCGTGCGCACGAATTCCGTCGTCATACCGAGCGACTGGAAGCGCTCGAGGTAAGCCGCGCCATCTTCACCCACCGTGGCCATGACGACCGGCGAGCCGCCCAGCAGATGCAGGCTGTAGCCGATGTTGCCCGCGCAGCCGCCAAAGTTACGGCGCATGGTCGGCACGAGGAAGCTGACGTTCAGGATGTGCACCTGATCAGGCAGGATGTGCTCGCCGAAGCGGCCTTCGAACGTCATGATGTTGTCGTAGGCCAGCGAGCCGCAGATCACGGTAGTCACGGGAATGTCCTTGCGAAAAGTAAGCGGGGGAGAGCCAACGGAAGACGGCTGACGAGGACGTGCCGTCGTCATGCCGCAGGCCGCCGGACAAAAAACAGGCCGGTGCATCGTCTGCATCGGCGCGGGAATTACGCGTTGCACAAAGCGTACCAATTGCATAGGAATTGCACGCGTCGTACGGGGTACAGCCATCGCTGCGATCCGGGGTGGCACGTATGCGCGGTCCCGAATCGCGGCGACGAATTACGTCATCGCGAGATCACGAGAGTGCGGCGAGCGCAGCGTCGTAATTCGGTTCGTTCTTGATCTCCGGTACCAGCTCGGCATGCACGACGCGGTTGTCGGCGTCGAGCACCACGACGGCGCGAGCCGTCACGCCTGCCAGCGGGCCGGTCTTGATTTCCACGCCGTAGTTGTTGAGGAACTCACGACCGCGCATGGTCGAGAGCGTCACCACGTTGTTCAGGCCTTCGGTGGCGCAGAAGCGGCTCATGGCGAACGGCAGGTCGGCCGAGATGACGAGCACGACGGTGTTGTCGAGCTTGCCGGCGGCTTCGTTGAACTTGCGCGTGGACGTGGCGCAGGTCGGCGTGTCGAGGCTCGGCACGATGTTGAGGACTTTGCGCTTGCCAGCGAAGTCGTCGAGCGTGACGTCTGCGAGCTTGGCGTTGACCAGCTTCAGTGCCGGTGCGGTCTGACCCTTCTGCGGGAACTGACCGCCGACTTCGATGGGGTTGCCCCCGAGCGTGACTTGGGACATCTATATCTCCTAGGTTGAGTGCAACAGCGCTATCAGGGATAGAACGCGAGCACCCGGTAATTACTGGCTAGCGCTGCCTGCGCCGACAATCGTAACCGAATCGTGCGTTCGTTGCGTGGCGTCAGCCCCGCTTCGCGCACGGCCGGCTCGACGACGTATTCGTTCGCTGAAAAAACGCGACGTACGATCGGTTTGCCATCGAGATCCGAGAGCGTGAGTTCGAGCGAGGGCCAGGCCAGCGCGTGAGCGGCCTGATTGCGCATGAAGACGGTGAGCGTCATGGGCACGGTGTCGGCAGGCGCTGCCGTGACGCCGCTGGCAGGCGCATCGGCGGTGGTGTCCGGAGCGGATGTCGATGCGTTGGCGGCGGTGTCGTCGGTGACGAGCGTCACGCTGGATATCTGAATCTGGTCGGGCTGACGCGGCAGACCGATCGTCACGTGCATCGGACGTCCGACCGCGGCGAACACGTCACGCAATGCCGGCATGCGGTCGACGAGCGCCGCACGCTCGATCCACGCCCATTGTCCGAGTACGGCGATGACGGCCAACGTCATCAATACGCGCCAGATGACGCGTGCCGCACCGGGGCGCTTCGGCGTCACCGCAAGGGTGGACGCAGACGTCGCCTGCGCACGCGATGGCGACGCCGTGGGTGCGCTCAGCACGGTGGGATCGTCGTCATCCATATAGCGCCCCGGGCCATGCTGCATCCGCGCGCGGCTTTCGTCCGGCGAGCCGAGCAGGGCCGCGATGGCCTTGGGGGCGAGCATCTCGGGGACCGGTCTGTCGCCACTTGGGGCGGCAGCGCTATCGCTGGACGACGCACGGTCGGCGGCTGGCGATGCGGAGAATCCTGTCGTTGCGGGAGCGATGCCGGAGGTCGCGCCGACGCCGGGCGTCGTAGTCAGACCGGGCGGGATGGCGGCGGTGGCAGAAGCGGTTGCCGAGGCGGTAGCGGATGCGGTGCTCGCATCGGCTGCGCTGTCAGCTTGCCCGACGCTCGACGCGGAAACGGTCAGCGTTTCGTTGTCTTCCGCGGGGGGATCGCACAGATAGGCGCGTCCGTCGAACACTTCCCGGCAGTGGCCGCAGCGCACGAGGCCGTCGCGCAGCTTGAGCTGGTCCGCGACGACGCGAAAGACCGTATGGCAGTGAGGGCAGCGAGTGGCGAGAACGCGTGAGGACTGGGTCATGTGGCCTGGAAGACTCTGTGGACTCGGCGCCTCATGCGACACGCAGTGGTGACAATCGGCGCAAATTAACCGGTCGCCTGCCCGTGCAGGCAGACCCAGCCGTCGTGAGCGCGCCAGACCGACATCTTCATATAGGGCGCGTAAGCCGCGATCACCTCGTCAGCCTGTCGTTCCAGCACGCCGGACAGCGCGAGCCGTCCGCCCGGCGCAACGCGCGACGTCAACATCGACGCGAGCAGCTTGAGCGGATTCGACAGGATGTTGGCGACCACGATATCGAATTGACCGTCGCGCAGATCGTCGGGCAACCCGTACTCGACCGGCGCGTGATTGCGTTCGCTGTTGTAACGGGCGGATTCGACGGCCTGCGGGTCGATATCGATACCGATGACCGGGTCGGCGCCGCACTTGCGCGCAAGAATCGCCAGAATGCCCGATCCACAGCCGTAGTCGAGCAGCGAGCCGCCCGGTTGCACGTGCTGCTCCAGCCACTCCATGCAAAGGCGCGTGGTCGGATGGCTACCCGTGCCGAACGCCAGACCCGGATCGAGTTCGAGAATGAGGGCGTCGGCGTCAGGCGCGTCGTGCCACGACGGCACGACCCAGATGCGCTGGCCGATCTGCATCGGCTCGAACTGCGATTGCGTGAGACGCACCCAGTCCTGCTCCTCCACGTCACGCAACGTGAAGGCGGGCGACTCGGCGAGTCCCAGTTCGTTGACCGCCGCCGCGAGCAGCACGGCGGCGTCCTGATCTTCCCCGACCAGCGCCACCACGCGCGAGCGTTGCCACGCGGTGTCCGGCGGGGTGAGACCCGGCTCGCCGAACATCGGTTGCTCGTCGGGCGTGTCGGCGTCCGCATCTTCGACGGAGACCGACAGCACGCCCAGATCGAGCAGGGCGTCTGACAGGGCCTCGGCCTGGGCGCGGGCAACTTCTACGACGAGTTCGCGATACATGGCGAGTGATTCCTGCTGATTGACTGACTTAATTGCCACCGACGGCAGACTTCTGCGCCAGCTTGTGTTCCAGATAGTGAATGCTCGTGCCGCCTTCGACAAACTTGGCGTCGAGCATCAATTCGCGGTGAAGCGGAATGTTCGTCTGGATACCTTCGACCACGATTTCCGACAGCGCCACACGCATGCGGCGGATCGCCTGTTCACGCGTTGCGCCGTAAGCGATCAGCTTGCCGATCATCGAGTCGTAGTTGGGCGGCACGAAGTAGCCGTTGTAAGCGTGCGTGTCGACGCGAATGCCGGGGCCCCCCGGCATATGCCAGGCGGTGATGCGACCCGGCGACGGCGTGAACTTGAACGGATCTTCGGCGTTGATACGGCACTCGATGGCGTGACCCTGGAACTGGATGTCGCGCTGACGGTAGGCGAGCTTCTCGCCGGCCGCGATGCGGATCTGTTCCTGCACGATATCGACGCCCGTGATCATTTCCGTGACCGGATGCTCGACCTGCACGCGCGTGTTCATTTCGATGAAGTAGAACTCGCCGTTCTCGAACAGGAATTCGAACGTGCCGGCGCCGAGGTAGCCCATCTTCTTGCAGGCGTCGGCGCAGCGATCGCCGATGCGCTCGATCAGACGACGCGGAATCAGCGGTGCGGTCGCTTCTTCGATCACCTTCTGGTGACGACGCTGCATCGAGCAGTCGCGCTCACCCAGCCAGATGGCTTGCTTGTGCTTGTCGGCGAGCACCTGGATTTCGATATGGCGCGGGTTCTCGAGGAACTTCTCCATATAGACTTCCGGGTTGCCGAAGGCGCGGCCGGCTTCTTCGCGGGTCATGTTGACCGCGTTCACGAGCGCCGCTTCCGTATGCACCACGCGCATGCCGCGACCACCGCCGCCACCTGCGGCCTTGATGATCACCGGATAGCCGACCTGACGTGCAATTCGCACGATTTCCTTCGGATCTTCGGGCAACGCGCCTTCCGAACCCGGCACGCACGGCACGCCGGTCTTGATCATGGTCTGCTTGGCCGACACCTTGTCGCCCATCAGACGAATGGTTTCGGGGCGCGGACCGATGAACGTGAAGCCCGATTGCTCGACGCGCTCGGCGAAGTCGGCATTCTCGGAAAGGAAACCGTAGCCCGGGTGGATGGCCTGGGCGTCGGTGACTTCCGCCGCGCTGATCAGCGCGGGCATGTTCAGATAGGAGAGCGGCGACGGGGCCGGTCCGATACATACCGCTTCGTCGGCGAGCTTGACGTACTTCGCTTCCTTGTCGGCTTCGGAATAGACCACGACGGTCTTGATGCCCATCTCGCGGCACGCGCGCTGGATGCGCAGAGCGATTTCGCCGCGGTTGGCGATGAGGATTTTTTCAAACATTATGTGCAGTCCTGCCCGTAAGGGGAGAGGAGCGGGGCCGGACGCCCGGTGTCGCGGCGGCGCACGGCCGCGCGAGCGAAGCGTCCGACAACCGGCATTAGCCGATCACGAACAGCGGTTGACCGTATTCCACGGCTTGACCGTTCTCGACGAGGATTTCCTTGATCACGCCGGCCTTGTCCGACTCGATCTCGTTGAGCAGCTTCATCGCTTCGATGATGCACAGCGTCTGGCCTTCCTTGACCGAGTCGCCGACTTGCGCGAACGGATCGGCGCCCGGCGACGGGGCGCGGTAGAACGTACCGACCATCGGCGACGTCACGATATGGCCTTGCGGCACTGCCGGCGCTGCCGGTGCAGCAGCGGCGGCCGTGGCGGCGGGAGCTTGCGCAGCGACTTGCGGCATGGCCGGCATGGCCATCTGCATCGGGGCGGCGATCACTTGCGGCGGCGCCTTGACGATGCGGACCTTGCCTTCGCCTTCCGTGACTTCGAGTTCGGAAATACCCGATTCGGCCACGAGGTCGATCAACGTCTTGAGTTTGCGCAAATCCATGAAGGAAGCTCCTTGATTCTGTATCGACGCGGGCGCAACGTCCCGCGAGAGGAAATGGGGGTGTGGAAGAGGACTACCCGCCGGCGAGTCGCCGCAGGGCAAAATCGAGTGCATAGGTATACCCGCGCCAGCCCAGGCCGCAGATCACACCTTGCGCGATATCGGAAAAGTACGAGTGATGCCGGAAGGCTTCGCGCGCATGGACGTTCGAGAGGTGAACCTCGACGAACGGGATGCCTACCCCGGCCAACGCGTCGCGAATGGCCACGCTGGTATGGGTGTAGGCCGCAGGGTTGATGACGATGAAGTCGATCGACTCACCGCGTGCCGCCTGAATCCGGTCAACCAATGCACCTTCGTGATTGCTTTGAAATGTCGCCACCTCGGCACCCGCCGTCTGCGCCTGCGCTGTCAGCGCGGCATCGATGTCGGCCAGCGTCGTGCGGCCGTACACCTCCGGCTCGCGAGTACCGAGCAGGTTCAGGTTAGGGCCGTGGAGCACGAGAATGCGGTGAGGCATCGGCGAATCAAATTTCACGAAATTGGGCGCAATTAAACGCCAGTTGGTGGATTTTGTCCAGTGGGGCGAAAATGGGACCCCGCCAGTCACGTCCGGCGGGGCTTCCCGGGAGCCCTCGATTCCCGCAGTAGGGTCAGATCAGCGGTTTGAGGGCGCTGCGCACCTCGTCCGACGTAATGCGGCCCAGCTTTTCATAATGCATACGGCCTTGCGGGTCGATCACCACGGTGAACGGCAGGGCGCCCGCCTTGTTGCCTAATGCACGGGCGAGATCCGTACCTGCATAACCTGCCACGAGCAACGGATAGTCGACTTTCACCTTTTGCTCGAAGGCGATCATATTCTGAGCCGTATCGATGCCGATGCCGATGAATTGAACGTTTTTCCCGCTGAATTCGGCCGATAACGCCTGCAAATCGGGCATTTCCTCGACGCAGGGACCACACCACGGCGCCCAGAAGTTGACGACCAGCGTCTTGCCCTTCCATTGCGAGACGGCCTGGTCGTTACCTTTCAGGTCGGGCAGGCGTGTGGCGAGCAGTTGAGCGACGGCGGCGTCGGAGGCATCGGGCGTCGGCTGGTTTCGATGGCCGAGCCAGAAACCGGCCGCCAATCCCGCGAGCGCCAGAATCACCAGAATAACAATGCGTTTTGCCATGATGAGCGAGGGGCCGGAGGTTCCGGACTAGACAGTAAACGAAAGACGAAGGGTAATTGCGAAGAATTAGTGGCGATTTTGCCGCGATTCGGTCGTTAATGTGCGGTGATCACGCTGTTATCGGCCCGAAGGTCAGTGACTTTGGGCAGCCTCGGACTCTGCGATCAGCGCACGCAGGCCGTCTGCGTCGGTCCGTACCGGACGCCCGTTGCCGTCGGAGGCCTTGAGCGCGCCGCGCATGTCATCCATGGAGTACAGCGACAGATGCACGCCGGCCGGTTCGCCCGCCTGACGACGCTCGCGCCACAGGAAGCTCAGCGTCTCGACCATCCCCCGGCCATTGAAATGGCGGCTTTCGGACACGTCGTAATCGATTCCTCTATTGAGTAGATCGATCGCGACATCCTTCGGGTTATCGCAAAAAGCCTGCAAATAGATGTCCGATAGCGCCGTGGCGGTGCCGTTGTAGACCGCGCCAGTAATGTACGGCCGATAGCGGGCCAGCTCCGTCATGACCGTGAGGGCGACCTGACGCAGGTGCGCCAGCTCGGCCGGCTGCGTGTCGGAGAGGAACGTCTGCACATATTCCCGGACTTCCGCTTCGATCTGGTCGTTATCCGGCAGCAATTCCCCCGCAATGCGCGTCTCACCCGTGACCTGCTTGGCCGCTTTGCGTTTGGCACTCGCGTAGTCGGCTCCCTCCTCGGCGATGAGGCGGGCAGCCGCCAGGGCGATTTCTTCGCGCAGGCGTTGGGCGTCGGTCCAGGATTTGCGTGTCATGCGGACGATGATACCCGAAAGGCATTGCCGTTCGCGCCGCAGGTACAATGGAGACCTTGGCGTTCGGCACTTCGCTGGCACCACTCCCTTGGCACTCCCATTTCCCGCACGGGTTCGGCCCGTTCTCACCACGCTCCCCATCCATGCATATTCATATTCTTGGCATCTGCGGCACGTTCATGGGCGGTCTGGCGGTCCTCGCCCGTCAGGCCGGTCACACCGTCACGGGTTGCGATGCCAATGTCTATCCGCCGATGAGCACGCAGCTCGAGGCGCAGGGCATTCGTCTGATCGAAGGTTTCGACGCCGATCAGGTGTCCCTGGAGCCCGACCTGTTCGTCATCGGTAACGTCGTGTCGCGCGGCAACCCGCTGATGGAAGAGATCCTGAATCGGAATCTGCCCTACACGTCGGGCCCGCAATGGCTCGGCGAGCATGTGCTGTCGAAGAAGTGGGTGTTGGCGGTGGCCGGCACGCATGGCAAGACGACCACGACGTCGATGCTGACCTGGATTCTCGAAGACGCGGGTTACAACCCCGGATTCCTCGTGGGCGGCGTGCCGATGAACTTCGGTATCTCGGCGCGGCTGACCGACAGCGATTTCTTCGTCATCGAAGCCGACGAGTACGACACGGCGTTCTTCGACAAGCGCTCCAAGTTTGTCCATTACCACCCGCGCACGGCCATCCTGAACAACCTGGAATTCGATCACGCCGACATTTTCCCGGATCTGGCGGCCATCGAGACGCAATTCCACCATCTGGTGCGTACGGTGCCGGGCCAAGGCCGTCTGATCGTCAACGGTCGGGAGCCGGCGCTCGACCGTGTGCTGGCCCGTGGCTGCTGGAGCGAGGTCGAGCGTTTCGGCGTGGCGGACGGCTGGCACGTGTCGCAAGCCAACGAGACGCTGGCGCCGGGACAGGAAGCCTTCTGGGTTCATCAGGGCCCGAAGGCGGCCGGTGAAGTGAAGTGGTCGCTGCAGGGCGAGCACAACCGGATGAACGCGCTGGCGGCACTGGCTGCCGCCCGCCACGTGGGGGTGCCGACGGAGCAGGGCGCGGCGTCGCTGGGCAAGTTCCAGAACGTGAAGCGCCGCATGGAAGTGCGGGGCGAAGCCAATGGGGTGACGGTCTACGACGATTTCGCCCATCACCCGACCGCCATCCAGACCACGCTCGCCGGACTTCGCCGCCGGGCGGGCAACGCACGCATTCTGGCCGTGCTGGAGCCGCGTTCGAACACGATGAAGCTGGGTGTGATGAAGGCACAGTTGCCGGCGAGTCTGGCCGATGCCGACCTGGTGTTCGGCTACGGCGCGCCGTCCGGCAAAGATGCCCTCGGCTGGAATCTGGCGGAAGCCCTCGCCCCGCTGGGCGCGCGAGCACAGGCGTTCAGCGATATCGACGGACTGGTGCGCGCGGTCACGGCGGCGGCACAACCGGGCGACCAGATCGTGGTGATGAGCAACGGCGGCTTCGGCGGCATTCATCAGAAATTGCTCGACGCGCTTGCCGCGCGAGTCTGAGCGAGTCGTCGCATTCACCGAATGGATTTTCCCGGGACTCACATGATTCTCTATCTGCACGGCTTCCGTTCGTCGCCGCGATCTTTCAAGGCGCAGTTGATGGCCGCCCGCATGCACGGGCTTGGCCTCGGTCACGCCTGGGCGTGCCCGCAACTGCCGCCGTCACCGCTTGCGGCCGTCGTCGATGCCCAACGCCTGCTCGCGGGGGTGGTGCCCGATGCGCTGACCATCGTGGGAAGCTCGCTGGGCGGTTACTACGCGACGTATCTGGCGGAGAAGCTCGGATGCCGGGCCGTATTGCTCAATCCGGCAACGCGCCCGTACGACGACCTCGGCAAGTGGCTCGGCGAGCAGCCGATGTGGCACGGCGGCGGCTCCATCGTTGTCGAGCCCCGTCATCTGGATGAACTGCGCATGATCGACGTGGCGCAGATCACGCGTCCCGAGCGCTATTGCCTGGTGGCCGCGACCGGTGACCAGACGCTCGACTATCGCGACATGCTGGCGAAGTACCCCGGGGCCAAGCTCACGCTGATTGAGGGCAGCGACCACGGGATTTCCGATTTCGCCAACTATATGGACGACGTGCTGCGCTTTGCCGGCATCGACGTACCGTCTTCCCCAGGCGCAGCAAGCCCGTCCGCGGGCGAATAACGCGTTTGCCCGTTCTGCTCTAAACCGCCGTACATTGGCGGGCTACAATATCGCCTATTGTGATCGATGGCTGTTTCATGAACATTTTTTTTGAGGAATCCGGCGGCTTCAAGGCTGGCACGGTGTTGTCGCAGCAGGGCGAGTCGTATCAGGTGGAACTGCCTGGCGGGCGTCGCAGCAAGATCAAGGGACGCGATGTCCTGTTGCGTTTCGAGTCGCCCACGCCTGCCGAGCTGATCGCGCAGGCGCAGGCCGCAGCACAGGATATCGACATGAGTTTCCTGTGGGAATGCGCGCCGGCCGACGAATTTCCGTTTCCCGTGCTTGCCACCGAATATTTCGGTGAAGGCGCGAGCGTTGCCCAGCAGGCCGGTCTGGCGCTGGCGTTGCAGGCGTCGCCCATCTATTTCCGCCGCAAGGGCCGTGGTCAGTACCAGCGTGCTGCGCAGGAGCAACTGGAAGCCGCGCTCGCCGGGCTGGCGCGCAAGCAGCAGCAGGCCGAGTTGCAGGCGTCCTATGCCGATCAGATGATTGCGGGTGAATTGCCGGACGCCCTCAAGGGCAAGGAATTGCAGTTGCTGTTCCGTCCCGACAAGAACGCCATCGAATGGAAGGCGCTCGACGCCGCCGCCATCGCGCTGGGCAAGACCCATGCCGAGGTGATGCTCGCGTGCGGCGGTATCGCGTCACCGCGCGCCTATCACGAGGCCGCGTTCCTCTACGAACACTTCCCGCGCGGTACCGGTTTCCCCGATCTCGGGCCGACGCCTTTGCCGGCCGACGATCTGCCGATCGCCGACGTTCAGGCGTTCTCCATCGACGATTCGACGACGACGGAAATCGACGACGCCCTCTCGGTGCAACTGCTCCCCGACGGGCTGCTGCGCGTGGGCATCCACATTGCGGCCCCGGCGCTGGGGATCACGCGTGGCGACCCCATCGACGAGATCGCGCGCGTGCGACTGTCGACGGTGTACTCGCCCGGCGAGAAGATCACGATGCTGCCCGACTCGGTGGTCGAAGCCTATACGCTCGCCGAAGGGGGGGCGCGTCCGGCGCTGTCGCTGTACGTCGTGGTCAAGGCCGACACGTATGAAATCGTGACGACCGAGACGCGTGCCGAGCGGGTGCCGATCTCGGCAAACCTGCGTCACAACGAACTCGACGCGATCATTACCGCCGAAGCACTGGCCGACGGCAGCGGTGAATATCCGCACAAGGAAGAACTGCGTTTGTTGTGGCCGTTCGCGCAGTCGCTGTACGACAAGCGTCAGGCCGCGCGTGTGGGCTATGGCCTGCGTCCGGAAACGCAGAACAAGACCGACTTCAATTTCTACGTCGACGGCGAACATGTGACGATCAAGCAGCGTCTGCGCGGCGCACCGCTCGATCTGATCGTTGCCGAAATGGCGATTCTCGCGAACAGCCGCTGGGGTCGCCTGCTGGCCGAGTGCGGCGTGCCGGGCATCTATCGTGCGCAGCGTGCATATGGCGTGAATCGTACGCGCATGCAGACGTCGCCTGCGCCGCATGAAGGCCTCGGTGTCGAGCAGTATGCGTGGAGCACGTCGCCGCTGCGTCGATACGTCGACTTGGTCAATCAGTGGCAACTGATCGCCTGTGTGCGTCACGGCGTGACGGCAAAGCTTGCAGCGCCTTTTAAACCGAAAGATGCCGATCTGTATGCCACCGTGTCGAGCTTCGAAGCGGCGTACGCAGCATACGGCGAGCATCAGAGCCGCATGGAGCGCTACTGGTGCATGCGCTGGCTGATTCAGGAGAACAAGTCGCAAGTGCAGGCGAGCGTGCTCAAGGGCGATACGGTTCGTCTGAACGACATTCCGCTCACGCTGATCGTGCCGGGACTGGGTCTGCACGCACGGGGTACGCAGATCATGCTCGACGTGCTTTCGTTCGACGTGGTTACGCTCAGCATTTCGGTGCGCATCGCGCAGGTGCTCGGCGCTGTGCCGTCCGCGCTTGCCGACGACGATGACGAAGGCGACGGCGGTGCGGGCGACGGTGGTGAAGGCGGTGAGGGCGGTGAAGGTAACGACGGTGCCAACGGTGCTGAAGGGACTCCCGATGGCACTGAAGGCGCCGACGGCACGCAAGGCGACGTGAGCGCTCAGGCTGACGCGGAGTCGGCGGCGGCCGACGATGCACCGCAGGCTTCGTCGTCCGCCAATGCTACCGATAGCACTTCTCCGATGGCGGCTGCATTGATGGCGGCAGGTGCGCACGACGCGTCGGCCAGCCCCGCGTGCTGAAACCCGCACTTCCTTCGGGCAATCTGGTCGCGGCGCGTCGCCGCGGCTGGTCGCTCATGCGCGAGCATCCGCTGGCCACCGGCCTGATCTTCTCGGCGGTGGTGCATCTGCTCGCGCTGGCCGTGCATTTCGTGGCCCCCGACAGTTTCCGTTTGCATAGCGCGGATACGCCGCTCGAAGTCGTGCTCGTCAACGCGAAGTCGGCCAATGCGCCGGACAAGGCGACCGCGCTCGCGCAGGCCAACCTCGTGGGCGGTGGCGAGCATGACGGTGAGCGCGCGACGTCGCCGCTAACCTCGCGTTCGGTCGATCGCGATGGGGCGCCCATCGCGCAAATGCAGCGCAACGTGAGCGATCTGGAGGCTACGCAGGAGAAGCTGCTCTCGCAGCTTCGCAGCCAATACGCGGCCACGCCGGAAGCGCAACGCAACCGGACCGATTCGCCACAGCGCGGGCAGGGTCTTGACGACCAGACCGTTGATCAGCAGATCGCGCGCTTGCAGGCGGAAATCGACAAACAGTTGCGGGCTTATCAGACGCGCCCCAAACGCGGGCAGGTCACCGCGAATACGCGAGAAGTGGCTTACGCGCGTTACTTCGACACCTTGCGTCATCGCATCGAACGATACGGTACCGAGCATTTTCCGCAGATCGGCAACGATCGCCTGTACGGTGAGCTGATCGTCACGCTTAACGTCAATCAACGTGGCGGACTCGGGTATCACAAGGATGGCTGGAACGTTGTCGGCGTGGAGGTCACGCGTAGTTCCGGCAATCGTGATCTGGATCGTCGCGCGGTCGCCATCGTGCAGGCGAGCGCGCCGTTCGGCGATTTCTCGCCAGAAATGAAGCAGCGATATGACATTCTCGAAATCGTCACGCGCATGACATTCACGCGTCAGGGCGTCCTGGCGCAAACGCTTGCCGCACCGGCGAGCGGCGCAGCGCAGTGAGCCTTCGCCGACACCGATAGACGGTGTCGCGTCAACGGCGAGTGGCACCACCCTCGCGTTTTCTTTTCATGACGCCGGATATCGCATTACCTTGGGACCTGCCCAGTAAAACTTTCCAAACATTTCTATAATTGCTGGGTTTTCCTGAACCGGAAAGTCCGCCATGAAATGGATCATCCTGGCGATCATTGCTGCTTGCGCTATGTACGTGCATTTCCGCGGTAAGGTCCGCCACAAATTCTTCCGTCAGCTCTCTGACCACTCCACGTTTTTGTCACCGCTGAACGTGTTCATGTACGCGTTTTCTCGCGTACCGACGACGCCCTATCTGAAGACCGACAACTTTCCCGAGCTCGAACCGTTGCGTCAGAATTGGGAAGTCATTCGTGCCGAAGCGGTGACGCTGCTTGAGGCGAGCCGCATCAAGGCGTCCGACAAGTACAACGACGTTGGCTTCAATTCGTTTTTCAAAAGCGGCTGGAAGCGCTTCTATCTCAAGTGGTATGACGATGCGCATCCGTCCGCCAATGACCTCTGCCCGGTGACGACCCGCCTCGTGAGCAAGATCCCCACGATCAAGGCCGCCATGTTCGCCGAGTTGCCGCATGGCAGCCGTCTGGTGCGTCACCGCGATCCGTATGCCGGGTCGTTGCGCTATCACCTTGGGCTGATCACGCCGAACGACGATCGTTGCTACATCGACGTGGACGGCCAGCGATACAGCTGGCGCGACGGCGAGGGCGTGGTGTTCGACGAGACGTATATCCATTACGCCGAGAACCAGAGCGGCCAGAACCGTGTCATTCTGTTTTGCGACGTGGAGCGTCCGATGAAGTATCGCTGGTCACAGGCGATCAACCATTGGTTCGGACGTCATCTGGTCGGTGCCGCCGCCTCGCCGAACGATGCGGGCGACCGAACCGGCGGGCTGAACAAGGCTTTCAAGTATATTTACTCGATCCGCATCGTCGGCAAACGCCTCAAGGCGTGGAACCGGCACGTGTACTATGCGGTGAAATGGGCGTTGTTCGGGGGTATCCTGCTGTGGATACTATGGTGACCGGCGCCCGCTGAATCACGGCCCAACGCCTGACTTTGCTGCATGACATCACGGCGCCTGAGCGAAAGCCAGGCGCCGCGTCTTTGAAAACGATGACAAACCAAATGCCTGCCGGGGACTTGCCCGCCGATCGCTACGCTGTGATCGGCCATCCAGTCGAACATAGCCAATCGCCGTTCATCCACGCGGAATTCGCGCGCGAGACGGCGCAGCGCCTCACTTATGAGCGCTTGCTCGCGCCTCTCGACGCGTTCGCTGCAACGGTGCGAACGTTCATCGAACACGGTGCGCGCGGCGCCAACGTCACCGTCCCCTTCAAACTCGAAGCGCACGCGCTGGCAGATCGGCTCACCGAGCGTGCCCAGGCGGCCGGCGCGGTCAACACGCTGGTGTTCGATGCGGATGGGATTACCGGCGACAACACCGACGGTGTCGGGCTGGTGCGCGACATCGAAGGCCCGCTTGGCGTGTCGCTGGCGGGGCGTCGTGTGCTGTTGCTCGGTGCGGGGGGCGCATCGCGCGGTGCGATGCTGCCGCTGATCGAAGCGAAGCCGGCGACGCTGTTCATCGCGAACCGCACGGCCTCGCGTGCCGACGAACTCGTCGGCCGTTTCACCGATGCGGCCAAACGCCAGGCGGTGTCGCTCGCCGGCGGTGGCTGGGATGCGGTTCCGGGCAGTTTCGACGTCGTCATCAACGCGACGGCAGGCAGTCTCCAGGGAGACGTCCCGCCGTTGCCCGCCGGCACTTATACCGCCGGGGCGCTGGCGTACGACATGATGTATGGCGCACAGCCAACGGTATTCATGACGCACGCGCTGTCAGCAGGTGCCGATCGCGCGGCGGATGGCCTGGGCATGCTCGTCGAGCAGGCGGCGGAAGCGTTTGCCGTGTGGCGCGGTGTGCGTCCGTCGACTGACGTCGTGCGCGCCGCGTTGCGCGCCCGGCTCGCGGCAAAAGGCTGATTCGCGCCGATGGCCGCGCAACGACGCACGTCGCACACGCCGCGCACGAAAGGCTCGGGCCGCAAGCGTGCCTGGGGACCGTGGCAATGGACGGGTTACGTCATTACGTTGCTGATTGTCGGCGTGCTCGCGACGCAGCTCTATTATTTCCTGCAAATCGGCTGGTGGGTGCGCTTCAATCCGCAGTCGACGGCGTTCATGCGGGCGGCACAAACGCGTTTGCGCGAGACCGATCCCAATGCCACACTCAAGCATCAATGGGTGCCGTACGACCAGATCTCGCGCAATCTGAAACGCGCGATCATCGCCAGCGAAGACGCGAATTTCGTCAATCACGACGGTTACGAAATCGACGCAATGCTCGGCGCGTGGGAGAAGAATCAGAAGAAGGGACGTATCGTGGCGGGCGGTTCCACGCTCTCGCAGCAACTCGCCAAGAACCTGTTCCTCTCGAGCGAGAAGAGTTATCTGCGAAAAGCCGAAGAATTCACCATCACCTGGATGCTCGAATTCTGGATGGACAAGCAGCGGATCTTCGAGATCTATCTCAACTCGGTGGAGTGGGGCGAGGGCGTCTTCGGCGCTGAAGCCGCCGCGCGCTACTACTACGGCATTCCTGCATCGAAGCTCTCGCCGTGGCAGGCGGCGCGGCTGGCGGTGATGCTGCCGCGTCCGCGCTACTTCGATACCCACCGCAATTCGCCGTACCTCGCGCAGCGCGCCGGGGTGATCGCGCGCCGCATGGGGGCGGCGGAGTTGCCGCAGTGATCAGTGTCGCGGTTGGGCCGAGTCCGGGATCGTCTGCGTCGGCACCTGCATGACGGTGCGTGTCGGATAGGGCAACGAGCAACCGACACCCTCGACCGTCTCCTTCACGTTACGTTGCAGGTCCCAGTACAGTCCCCAGTAATTGCCAAGCAGCGACCACACGCGAACATTGACGATGACGGCGCTGTCGCTCACTTGCTTGACCATGATCTCCGGCGCCGGCGTGCTGAGTACGCGGTCGTCGTCGGTCACGTGCTCGCGCAGGGCGTTCATTGCGGCGTCGAGATCATCGTCGAGCGCAATGCCGACGGTGATTTCCATGCGACGCGTGGCGTTGCGACTGTAGTTCGTGATCGGCTGACCCCAGATCTGGTTGTTCGGTACGCAGACGTAGATGCCGTCGGCGTTCGTCAGCGTCGTCGTGAACAGGCCGATCTCTTCCACGGTACCCGCGACAGCCGACCCGGCCGTCACGTAGTCGCCATTGCGAAACGGACGCAGCACCAGCAGCATCGTGCCGGCCGCGATGTTTTGCAGTGTGCCTTGCAAGGCGAGCCCGATGGCAAGACCGGCTGCGCCGAGTACCGCAATGATGCTCGCCGTCTGCACACCGAACTGCGCAAGCACGGCAATGATCGTGATGATGCGCACCGACCACAGCACCACCGACTCGATGAGCGGCTTGAGCGTGGCATCGAAGTGCTGCGAACGACTGAGGGTCTTGTGGACGAAGCGTGACAACCGTTTGGCAATCCAGAAGCCGACCAGCAGAATCAGCACGGCTTGCACGAACGACAGGCCGTAGTGAACCGCGTTGGCGGCGAGGAAGCCGGTGACGGCGTCGAAGGATGTAAGCGGGGCAGTGACTTCCGCCATTGTTCAATTCTCCCTGTCGCGTGACGTCCCGGTACAAGAAGGTGCCGGCGCGAACGTCGATGAATGTATAAGCAGAAAAACGCAGATCTGGGGCGCACGATGCAGCGCGCTCACCCAAGCGTCGACATCAAAATTGACGCAAAGTGCGTAGATTGGTTCGCCCAGCTTGCCATCGTTTCCGCGCGAAACCGACAGATTCAACGGTTTTAGGAATATTCCTACGAACGATTCCGGTACCGACCGACACGGGCGGCACCGGGGGGGGCGCCCGTGTCGTAGCGGGCGATGGTGGCAGATGTGCCGCCATTGGCGTGACTGTGGCGCGGCTGCTACACTTGGCGTCGCCTTGTCGCAGGGAGAACCTCGTTTGATCAATGCCTTCGTCATCCATCACGGCCGCCTGCAACAGGTGACTTGTGACCATCCCAGTGATCTGGCCAGCGTTACGCCGGTCTGGGTCGATCTTCACAGCGAATCCGAAGAGGAACGCCGCTGGGTCGAAGAGGCCTACAAGGTCAAACTGCCCTCACGTGACGAAGTGACGGATATCGAGGCGTCGGCGCGTTATTACGAAGACGACGACGGCGTGCTTCACATTCGCACGGACTTCCTGCTCGACGACGAAGAGCAATCGCGCAACGTGCCGGTCGCGTTCGTGGTGGTCAAGGATCTGCTGATTTCGGTGCACGACGAAGACCTGCCGGTCTTCCGTCTGGTGCGTATGCGCGCCCGGATTCGTCCGGGTTCCGTGCGCGACGCGATGGACGTACTGCTCGACCTCTATTCCACCGACGCTGAATACTCGGCGGATTCGCTCGAAAGCGTTTATGCCGCGCTCGAAGAGGTCAGCAAAAGCGTGCTCGGCAAGAACCTCACCGATGCCGATGCCGCCAAGGCGCTCGAGAGCATTGCCGCGCAGGAAGACTTGAACGGGCGCATCCGGCGTAACGTCATGGATACGCGCCGCGCGGTGTCGTTCCTCATGCGGGCGCGAATGCTCAAGGACGAGCAGTATCAGGAAGGCAAGCAGATCATGCGAGATATTGAGTCGCTCGATAATCACACCGCCTATCTGTTCGACAAGATCAACTTCCTGATGGATGCGACCATCGGTTTCATCAACATCAATCAGAACAAGATCATCAAGATTTTTTCGGTGGCCGCCGTGGCGTTCCTGCCGCCGACGCTCATCGCCAGTATTTACGGCATGAACTTCCGGATGATGCCGGAACTGTCGTGGGAAGCCGGTTATCCGTTTGCGATCGGGCTGATGATCCTCTCGGCGATTGCGCCGTTCCTGTACTTCCGTCATCGCGGCTGGCTCGATTGACCGTCGCGGGCGCGTGACATCGTGCGGTACGCCGCGTGTCGGAAAGATGTCGTCTTCGGCGTCGCTTCGGACGTGAAACCGTTGGTGTGATGCCTCGCGATAACGACAGCGCAGGGCCGGGGCGCCAAGCAGGTAAAATGGCGGCCTTGCCCGAAACATCCTCCGTCGGATTACCGCCGTCGGAATCCCGCCGGAACCTCGTCATGACATTCACCCAAGTTCTCAACGCCGCCTGGACGCGCAACAACTCGCTGCTGTGCGTGGGCCTCGACCCCGAGCCGTCGCGCATTCCCGCGCATCTGCAAGGCAAGCCGGACGCGATTTTCGAGTTCTGCCGCCAGATCGTGGACGCCACCGCGCCCTACGCCAGCGCCTTCAAGCCGCAGATCGCCTATTTCGCGGCGCATCGCGCCGAAGACCAGCTCGAACAACTGATTGCGCACATCCACGCCGATCATCCGGGACTGCCGGTGATTCTGGACGCCAAGCGCGGCGACATCGGCAGCACCGCCGAGCAATATGCGCGCGAAGCATTCGAGCGCTATCGTGCCGACGCCGTGACGGTGAACCCATACATGGGCTTCGACTCGCTGGAGCCGTATCTGGCCCATGCGGACAAGGGCGTGATCGTGCTGTGCCGTACGTCGAATCCCGGCGGCAGCGACCTCCAGTTTCTCGACGTCGACGGCAAGCCGTTGTATCAGACGGTCGCACGACTGGCGGCGGGGCCGTGGAATACGAGCGGTCAGATCGGGCTCGTGGTCGGCGCGACTTTCCCGGCGGAAATCGCGACCGTGCGCAGCATCGTGGGCGATATGCCGTTGCTGATTCCGGGTGTCGGTGCCCAGGGTGGCGATGTCGAGGCGACGGTCAAGGCGGGTCGTACCGGCAATGGCACTGGCATGATGATCAACTCGTCGCGCGCCATCATTTACGCGGGCCGTGACGAGAACTTCGCACAGGCCGCAGCCGAAGCTGCCCAGAAAACGCGTGACAGCATCAACGCTTATCGCTGATTCTGGCGCCGGACGCCGGCGTCACCGTGTGACAAAAAGACAGCGCCTCGCGACTTCGCAGGTGCTGTTTTTTTATGGGCGGGCAAGACGCCGTGTGCCGTCGTTCACGCGCTGTCCGTTAGCGTTGCCGGATGAGCGACAGCTTGATGTGACGTCCGGGGCCAGTTTCGCCACGTCGTAGCGGCAACACACGCGATACCCGGCGAGCGAGCGTAATTACGCTTCCGCTTTATCGAGCAATTCAATGACGCCACGCAGGGCGTATTGCGCTGCCTGACTGCGGACCTGGGTGCGATCGCCCTTGAAGTGCTTAGTCTCGACGATGGTCGTCACACGGTTGCTCCATCCGAAGCAGACCATGCCCACCGGTTTGTCGGCGGTGCCGCCACCCGGGCCGGCAACGCCCGTGATCGACAGAGAGATTTGCGCGCGACTGTTGAGCAGGGCGCCTTCTGCCATGGCACGCGCGACGGGTTCGCTCACCGCGCCGTGCTTTTCGATCAGCTCGGACGGCACGCCGATCATCTCGGTCTTGGCCTGATTCGAGTACGTCACGAAGCCGCGTTCGAACCAGTTGCTGCTGCCGGAAATATCGGTGATTGCCGCGGCGACAAGGCCGCCGGTGCACGATTCGGCCGTCGTCAGCAGCAGGCGCTCGTCGCGCAGACGATTGCCGACTTTCACCGACAGTTGGGCCAGAAGATTTTGTTCGGAGACCACGGGACGACGCCTTCAAGAAGTCTATGCAACGAATACGAGCCAGGTACGACGCACGCCAGCGAGCATCGGCGCACTACCGTGCAGGGCGCTTGCCGCAACGCGACGACGAATCAGGTCGACACCATCAGATCGAGAGTGTCGCGCTGTCCGGCGATCAGATCGAACGCCAGAGCGCAATCACGAGTAACGTACAGAACGCAGCGACGAGGTCGTCGAGCATGATGCCGAGTCCACCCTTGACCGTGCGGTCGAAGTAGCTGATCGGCGGCGGCTTGACGGCGTCGAAGAAACGGAACAGCACGAACGCGACGAGTTGGCCGACGAAGCTCGACGGCGTAATGAGCAGCAGCACGATCCAGAACGCGACGATCTCATCCCACACGACTGCGCTCGGATCCTGAACGCCGAGCTTGCGTGCCGTAAAGCTGCAAATCCAGATGCCGCCGAGGATGGACGCTGCAATCAGCACGGCCCAGCCTGTGACAGTCAGATACAGGTTGAGCACCAGATACGACGCCCAGCCGAATAACGTTCCCACCGTACCCGGCGCAAACGCCGACAGACCCGTGCCGAAGCCGAGCGAAAACAGATGTGCGGGGTGCGACAGCAGGAAACGCGAGTTCGGCCGGCGCGGGCCGCTGCCCGGATTGACGGCGGCCGTTTGATCAGTGCTCATTGGAAATGGTCGAAACTTTTGAAGTCGGCAGCGACGCTCGCGCCAGTATTGTCATGGAGATGCAGCATCGTGTGGCGCGCGTCGGGAAGCGCTATTGTACCGATACGCGTGACCCGTATGCCGAGTTCGTTGCCGATCGCCTCGATCCGCGTGCGCTGCGAGGGACCGGCACAGAAGCAAAGCTGGTAATCGTCTCCGCCCGCGAGCGTGCACAGTCGTTGAATTTCGCTCGGTTGTGCAGCGAGCAATGCGGATCGGGGCAACGCGTCGACATCGATGCGTGCGCTCATCGTCGAGCGCTCGAGAATATGACCGAGATCGCCGATCAGACCGTCGGAGATATCGAGTGCAGCCCGCGCCACGCCACGCAGCGCGAGACCCAGAGCGATTTGCGGTTCGGGCACATCCATCGCGCGGCGTGCCAGCGCGAGATCGCTTTCGGATAGGGGCCACTCATCGCGTAACGCACCGAGCGCGAGCCGCGCATCTCCCAACGTTCCTGAGATCCAGATGTCGTCGCCGGGGCGCGCCGCGTCACGGCGCAATGCCTGCGCGCCGGGCACGCTGCCAAAGACCGTCACGCAGAGATTGCGTGGCCCACGGGTGGTATCTCCCCCGATCAGCGGGCAGGCATAGCGGTCGGCGAGTTCGGCGAGACCTTGCGCGAAAGGGCCGAGCCAGGCCGGATCGCTGTCGGGTAATGCGAGCGCCAGCGTGAATCCGAGCGGCCGCGCCCCCATGGCCGCCAGATCCGAGAGATTGACGGCAAGGGTCTTGTGGCCGAGTGTTTGCGGGTCGACATCGGCGAGAAAGTGTCGGCCTTCCACCAGCATGTCCGTCGAAATCGCCAACTGCTCTCCGGCGGGAGGACGCAACAGCGCGCAATCGTCGCCGATGCCGAGCGTGACATGCTCGCCCTGTCGCGTCGCCCGGGCGAAGAAGCGATCGATCAGCGAGAACTCGGACAGTGATGACGAAGCGGTCGGGGAGGTCGTGGTCATGAGCAACGAGAAGGGGTGGGCGAAGCAGCCGGTGGTGCCACGCAAACCCCTATTCTAAGAGGCCGCTGCGGCTTTCCCAAGCAGGCATAGCGGTTTGTTCGCGGTTTTCAGGCAGCGTCTCATGCCGTATTCAGACAACACCTGACCCGTAACGCATCTGTTGTCTGAAAATGGCGGCGATGGTGCAATGCAGCGTTGAATTCACGCTGATTTTTCGCCACTATCGGCATGGAATTGCTTCAGTGCGGGTGTGACCCTTATCCGTTTTTTGCATAAATCACGTGAATAAATAGGGCTACAATTCGCACTGAAATTCTGATCTCTCCTGTTCGCCAAGAGCTTCCCCTCATGCCCACGCCGATCGACCCGAAACTGCGCGAAGCTGCGCTCGAGTATCACGAACATCCCACCCCCGGCAAAATCGCGATCGCGCCGACCAAGCAGTTACTGAACCAGCGCGATCTGGCGCTGGCGTACTCGCCGGGCGTTGCTGCCGCGTGTGAGGAAATCGTCATCGATCCGCTCAATGCGTCGCGTTACACGGCGCGGGGCAATCTGGTCGGTGTGATCACGAACGGCACCGCCGTGCTTGGGCTGGGCGACATCGGTCCGCTGGCTTCCAAGCCGGTGATGGAAGGCAAGGGCGTGCTGTTCAAGAAGTTCGCCAATATCGACGTGTTCGATATCGAAATCGCCGAGAAGGACCCGGAGAAGCTCGTCGACATCATCGCGGCGCTCGAGCCGACGTTCGGTGCCATCAATCTGGAAGACATCAAGGCGCCCGAGTGCTTCATCGTGGAGCGCAAGCTGCGCGAGCGCATGAAGATTCCGGTCTTCCATGACGATCAGCACGGCACGGCCATCGTGGTGGCGGCAGCGCTTATCAACGGCCTGAAGGTGGTCGACAAGGATCTCGCCTCGGTGAAGGTGGTGACGTCCGGTGCCGGCGCGGCTGCGCTGGCGTGTCTGGACCTGCTCGTGGACATGGGGCTGCCCATCGAGAACATCTGGGTGACGGACCTGGCGGGTGTGGTGTATGAGGGCCGTACCGAATTGATGGACCCGGAGAAGATTCGCTTCTCGCAAAAGACGGATGCGCGCGGTCTGGCCGAAGTGATCGGTGGCGCCGATGTGTTCCTCGGACTGTCGGCTGCCGGCGTGCTCAAGCCGGAAATGGTCAAGACGATGGCCGACAAGCCGCTGATCTTCGCACTGGCCAACCCGAATCCGGAAATCACGCCGGAACTCGCGAAAGAAGTGCGCCCGGATTGCGTGATGGCGACCGGTCGAACGGACTATCCGAACCAGGTCAACAACGTTCTCTGCTTCCCGTTCATCTTCCGTGGCGCCATCGATGTGGGTGCGACCACGATCACGCGTTCGATGGAGATCGCCGCCGTGAACGCGCTGGCGGAGCTGGCGCGTCAGGAGCAGAGCGATATCGTGGCTTCGGCGTACGGCATCAAGAATCTGTCGTTCGGCCCGGAATATCTGATTCCGAAGCCCTTCGATCCGCGTCTGCTGGTCAAGGTGGCCACGGCAGTGGCCGAAGCGGCGATGGCGGCAGGCGTCGCCACGCGCCCGCTCGCGGACATCGACACCTATTCGCAGTCGCTCCAGCAATTCGTGTATCACAGCGGCGGTCTGATGAAGCCGCTGTTCTCGGTGGCGCGTAGCGTTGCTGCCGACAGGAAGCGCATTGCCTTCGCCGAAGGGGAGGAGGAGCGCGTGCTGCGCGCTGTTCAGGTCCTCGTGGACGAACGCGTCGCGACGCCGGTGCTGGTGGGTCGCCCGGCCGTGATCGAGCATCGTATCCAGCAATACGGCCTGCGTCTGACGCCGGGGGTGGACTTCACCGTCGTCAACCCGGAGCACGATGAGCGCTATCGCGATTACTGGGAGACCTATCACCGTCTGACGAATCGCAAGGGCGTGACGGCGTCGTATGCACGCGTCGAAATGCGTCGCCGTACGACGCTGATCGCCGCAATGCTGGTGAGCAAAGGGGAAGCGGACGGCATGATTTGCGGCACGGTGTCGACACCGGGCCGTCACCTGCACTTCATCGATCGCGTGATCGGCAAGCGAGACGGCGGGAATGTCTACGGCGCAATGAACGCGCTGGTGCTGCCGAATCGTCAGATATTCCTGGTCGACACGCACATTAATCAGGATCCGACGGCAGAGCAACTGGCGGAAATCACGCTGATGGCGGCTGAAGAGATTCGCCGTTTCGGCATTCAGCCGAAGGTTGCGCTGCTGTCACACTCGAACTTCGGTACGAGCGATGCCAATTGCGCCCGCAAGATGCGCGAAACGCTGGCAATCCTGCAAGAACGTGCACCGGATCTGGAGGTTGACGGTGAAATGCACGGCGATTGCGCGCTGGACCCGGAATTGCGTGCACGCATCATGCCGGATTCGACGCTGACGGGGGCGGCCAATCTGTTGGTCATGCCGAACATCGACGCTGCCAACATCGCCTATAACCTGCTCAAGACGGCGGCCGGTAATAACGTGGCGATCGGGCCGATTCTGCTGGGAGCCGCCAAGCCGGTACATATTCTGACGGAGTCTGCAACGGTGCGTCGCATCATCAACATGGCGGCACTCGTCGTGGCTGATGCGGCAGCGCAACAACAAGGTCTGTGATCGGGTTGGTGCGGTGACGGATTTGGCGCCGTTTCGCGCACGTTAGCCGACGAAGTAAACAAAACGCCGCCCTGAAACGGGCGGCGTTTTGTTATTCCAGTGACGCTTTTTGTGCATCGTATATTCCCATGTGGGCACTTACTGTCGTGAAAAAGCGTGTGTTATCGTGAATTCTCTCAGGCCTTTGGTTGCAAAATGTAAGCTGGCATTGATTCTCGCGACCAATAGCGATAACCTTACGGCTTCACCCACCAGAACGGGCCTGCAGCGCAAGACCGCGCCGGGCGACAGCTAGCTATGACAATGGCACGTTGGCTTCACCGGAGCATCGTGGCACTGACTGCGGCGGGTAGTGTCTTTCTGGGGGCCAATGCTGTGGCGCGTGAAACCGCGCCATACGTCACGGATCAAACGGCGACGGTCTCCGTTGCCGAGTTACCTCGCGAAGCGCAGCGTACGCTGTCGCTGATTGCCCAGGGCGGGCCGTTTCCCTATGCCAAGGATGGCATCACGTTCGGAAACTACGAAAAGCGTCTGCCCAAAATGCCGCGTGGCTATTACCATGAATATACGGTGCCGACTCCCGGTGCCCGCAATAGAGGTGCCAGGCGCATCATCTGTGGGGGTAACCAACGCATGGTCGAGCCGTGTTACTACACCCAAGACCACTACAACAGCTTTAGACGCATAAGGGAATGACAGCAGTATGAGTGAGCCGGTTTTCGCACAAGAACACGGGAAAGATCTTATGGCAGATCCATTCGGTGCGGGCGATGGCAACTTGTTCAAGCAGGTGCTGGGCCTGCATGCTGTTGCGCGGGCCGGCCATCGCCGTAGCCTATCGGAAGAGGGAGATATGAGTCTTTTCCAGGCCGTGAGGCCGAATATCGTGCAGTCGATCCGCGCATTCCGCGTGGCGGACCTGGCGGCGGAGGCAGAGCGACTCGGGCAACACTTCCTGTACGCCAACTGTGCGAATGCACAAAGCAAGGCCGAAGTGCTGGACACCATCGCTTCGTCGTTCCTGTTCCCGAAACACTTCGGGAAGAACTTCGACGCCTTGCGCGATTGTCTGACTGATCTCGTGTCTCACTGTGGTCCGCAACCTGGATTCGTCGTGGTGCTTGAGGGACTGCCGGTCGTGACAAAGTTTGATAAGGACGGGCGCGAGACGCTGCTCGACGTGTTCCGCGATGCCGCTGAGTTCTGGGGCGAGCGGCGCGTGACCTTCCGCGTTTTTTATTCGTTTGCCTGATCGGTATCTGAATCAGGTATCTGAATTGCATTGAGCGTGAGGTTGACGATGCCGGCGTGATCGCGGCGCCTATTGTTGGCGAGTTCTTGTATTTGCGTATTGCCCGATAGCTGTTCATGAAAAAAGGTCCGCATTGCGGACCTTTTTTGTTTTTCGCCAACCGACTGAGGACCGACTGCGATTAACCGTTGTGCCCGCCGCCGAGGAACTGCTGCGCCAGCGAGGCCAGATCGAATTGCCCTTGCGGTACCGAGCCGTTCGGCGTGAGGTGGTTGACCACCTGTGGCAAGAGGGCCGACAACTCCTGCGCGGCTTCGCTCTCGGAGACACCGGCCGTGCTGGCGAGCTGTTGCAACTGACCGCCCGGGCCGAGCGCCTGTGTGACCTGATCCGGGCTGACGGCCTGATTGTTGCCGGTGCCGATCCACGAATTCACGGCCTCGCCGAGCCCCCCCTGATTGAGAATCTGCGTCAGTCCGCCCAGACCGCCAAGCGAACCGATCAGGTCGCCGGGCGACGTCGCGGGCGCGCCAGCCCCTGCGGCCGGGGCTTGTGCGCCGCCGAGCAACCCGCCGAGCAGGCCACCAAGGCCGCCGGCCCCTGCTGCGGCACCGCCACCGCCCAGCATGCCGCCGAGGGCGCCGCCGAGCGAGCCGAGCAGACCGCCGCCTTCGCCCTCTTGTCCCTGAGCGTTACCCGAACGGCTGGCGATCATCGCCAGCAAGCCCATCAGGAGCAAGGTCTTCGTGTTGAAACCGCCACCACCGGCCTGATTGCCGGACCCACCACCGAGAATGCTGTCCAGGATACCCATGACGATTACTCCTTTAGGCTTGTGAGGCCATTTTCTCGATCATCGATGCTTACCAACCGCCCCAGCGAGCGGCCAACGCAGCGAGCACGGCAATGCCCGCTGTTTCGGTGCGAAGGATGCGTTCACCCAGACGGATTGCCGTGAACCCGCGCTGTCGTGCGAGCGCTTCCTCCTGCGGTGCCAGCCCGCCTTCCGGGCCGAAGAGCAACACGCCGGGCTGAGACGGCGCTTCCAGCGGTAGCGAATCGAATCCGCTGTCTGCTCGAGGTGACAATAGCACACGCCATACGTCACTCCTGGAGACGTCCTCATCGCCCAGCCATGCCCCGATGGGGCGAATCGGCAGCACGCGCGGCACGCGGTTTCGTCCGCATTGCTCGCATGCCGCTTGCACGAGCGCTTGCCAGTGCGCAACGCGCTTTGCTGCACGTTCCCCGTCCAGGCGAATCACCGAGCGCTGCGTCGCCAGCGGCTGAATTTCCGTCACCCCCAGCTCGATAGCCTTCTCGATCAGCCAGTCCATCTTGTCGCCACCCGCGATGCCTTGGGCCAGCGTAATGCGGTAGGGAGGCTCGGCTTCGCGAGTGTCGTGCTCGCCGAGCTGTGCGGTCGCATGACGTTTTTCCAGTGTGCGCAGCACTGCCGGATATTCTCCGCCCGTACCGTCGAATAGCGTGAGGGAATCGCTAGTCTTCAGGCGCAACACCTGAACGTGACGAACGACGGACTCGGGTAGATCGAGAAGGGCGCCGGCATGCAGTGGCGCATCGATAAAAAAGCGAGGCATTCGGAGAGGGCGGACGAAAGATGACCGGAGGGATGGCGCTGGGGACAGAAGCATACCCCAACGCACGCGGGACACACGCCTGGCGTGGTCAGCTTCGTGGCGCGACCGGTCTGGCGAATCCCCAACGGTAGCCGTCGGGATCTTCCAGTTGGCAGAAGCGATCCCCCCAGAACTGGTCGCTGGGCGGCATCAAGCCTTTGGCGCCGGCGGCCGTTGCGCGGGCGTACAGGGCATCGACGTCTTCCGTGTACACATAGAAGCTCTGCGGCGCTTCGACGCCCGACGTGCGTGGCGTGCGAGCGGTCGTCGCAAAGGCTCCCTCGGGGGCGAACATCAGGATCAGTTGGCCCTGATAGAACATTTCGACGTGCATGACGGCGCCATCGTCGTCCACCATGTCGTGTACCGCGAAGCCGAACGCCTGCTCATAGAACGTGGCCGATGCTCTGGCGTCGCGCACGGTCAGATAGGGGGTCAGCCACGGCACATGGGATGGGCGGGGGTCGGACATGACGGTGCTCCGTTGAGTTCGCCGGTGGTGAGGATCGAGGGGGGAGGCCGGCGAGTCGTCGTGACAAGTTCTCAATATACAAGGAACACGTGGATGGTTCACCTCCGTCGCGATTCCGGTGCGGGCGCGCGAATGCGTCATGACGTTAGCGGGACCGGGGCGCCGACGGCGTGATATCGCCGAAGATGCCGCGCAGTTCCGGGGATATGTCGAATAACGCGGCATGGCGCGATGGTGAGTAGTGCCGCAACCCGTCCAGCGTAGGCGGCAACGCGAGGGACGTCAACGCATCGAAGTCATGGGTGTCGAGCGTGTCGCTTGCGAGCGCAAGCGCCCATTGCGTACCGTAGAGCGGCACGTAGGTCGTCATCGGCGAGACATGGCGGAACACCGAGCGCAGCGCATCGAGGATGCGGCGCACTTGCGCTGCCTCGAACCACGGTGCGCCAAGTTGCAAGGCGATGCCGCCGCGGGGTGCGAGCAGCGCGCGGATTTTTTCGAAAAAAGGCGCATCGTGCAGCGACGCTGCGTCGCCGTCCGCCTCCGTCAGATCGAAGATGATCGCGTCGAACCGGTCACCTTTCGCGAGGGCCGCTTCGACGAGATCCCGCGCGTCGCCGATGACGAGCGTCGTGCGCGCATCGTCGAACGCGCCGCCGGGCAGCGACGGCATGTATTGCAGGACGACGGCGGGGACCTGCGGGTCCAGCTCGGCGACGACGACCTCCCTCACGGTGGCATGCCGCAGGGCTTCGCGCGCCGAGCCGCCATCTCCGCCGCCAAGGATCAGCACGCGTTGCGCGTGGCCGTGCGCGAGCAACAGCGGGTGCACCATGCATTCATGGCAAATGTGCGCGTCGGCCAGTGACGCCATGAAACGACCATCCAGCCGATACGCCCGGCCAAGGTCGCCGAACGCGGGCAGATCGACGATCTCGATGTGCTGATGTGCCGAGGTCGTGGCGTAGACGGCACGCGCGGCGAACGCATAGCGAGCCCACGCGCCGAGCGGCGCCCAGGCTGGGGTGGCGTCAGCGGGTGTCAGGGGCGGTGTTTCTTGTCCGGATTCATGCGCGGGGTTGGGGGTTTTGGCGGTCATTGGCGAGGCAACTCCCTCTAATTTGTGCCGATCACATCACTTCTTCGCATGATTCCACGTTCCCGTCGACTGAGGAAGTTCGCCGTTACCGACCCGGGCGATGGTCGATTCTGGTAAAATCTCGGTCTTTTCCTGCATTTGAATTTCGCGCGGCGGCTCGCGGCAACGGGGCACGCCCGCTCTTCCGGCTGGTCACCATGACGAACTCCTCTCCTGCTACGGCTGCGCTGATGGCTTCCGCCATCCGCGTCCTCTCCATGGACGCGGTCCAACAGGCCAACTCCGGTCACCCTGGCGCGCCGATGGGCATGGCCGATATCGCGGTCGCTCTCTGGGGCCGCCATCTCAAGCACAATCCCGTGAACCCGCACTGGGCCGATCGCGACCGCTTCGTGCTGTCGAACGGTCACGGCTCGATGCTCATCTACTCGTTGCTGCATCTGACGGGTTACGACCTGCCGATCGAAGAGCTCAAGCACTTCCGTCAACTGCACAGCAAGACGCCGGGTCACCCCGAAGTGGGTATTACCCCGGGCGTCGAGACGACCACGGGCCCGCTGGGTCAGGGCATTACCAACGCCGTCGGTTTCGCCCTCGCCGAAGCGTTGCTCGCCAAGGAATTCAACCGCCCGGGCAATGACATCGTCGACCACTATACGTATGCATTCCTCGGCGACGGTTGCCTGATGGAAGGCATTTCGCACGAAGCCTGTTCGCTGGCGGGCACGCTGCGTCTGAACAAGCTGATCGCGCTGTACGACGACAACGGTATCTCGATCGACGGTGACGTCGAGTACTGGTTCGCCGACGATACCCCGAAGCGTTTCGAAGCCTATGGCTGGAACGTGATCCGCGGTATCGATGGTCATGACGTCGACGCCATCGACGCCGCCATCGCGCAAGCCAAGACGTCGGATCGTCCGACGCTGATCTGCTGCAAGACGCTGATCGGCAAGGGCGCACCGAATAAGCAAGGCGGTCATGACGTACACGGTGCTCCGCTGGGCGCTGACGAAATCGCCGCGACGCGCGCTGCGCTGGGCTGGAATCTGCCGCCGTTCGAAGTGCCGGCCGATGTCTACGCTGCATGGGACGCCAAGGCTGCCGGTCAACAGGCCGAAGCTGCCTGGAACGAGCGTTTTGCCGCGTATCGCAGCCAGTTCCCGGCCGAAGCTGCCGAGTTCGAGCGCCGTATGAAGGGTGAATTGCCGGGCGACTTCAAGTCGGCCGCCGCCGCCCTCATCGCCAAGACCAACGAGAAGGCCGAGACGGTCGCTACGCGTAAGGCGTCGCAACTGGCCATCGAAGGGCTCGCCGCCGTGCTGCCGGAATTCCTGGGCGGCTCGGCCGATCTGACCGGCTCGAACCTCACGAACTGGAAGGCCAGCAAGGCCGTGCGCGCCAACGCAGAGGGCGTGCAGTTCGGCAATCACATCAACTACGGTGTGCGCGAGTTCGGCATGAGCGCCATCATGAACGGCATTGCGCTGCACGGTGGTTACATCCCGTTCGGCGGCACGTTCCTGACGTTCTCCGACTACAGCCGTAACGCGCTGCGCATGGCCGCGCTAATGAAGCTGCGCTCGATCTTCGTGTTCACGCACGATTCGATCGGTCTGGGCGAAGATGGCCCGACGCACCAGTCGATCGAGCACGTCTCGAGCCTGCGCCTGATTCCGCAAATGGACCTGTGGCGTCCGTGCGATACGACCGAGACGGCTGCCGCCTGGGTGGCTGCGGTCGAACGTCACGACGGTCCGTCGAGCCTGGTGCTCAGCCGTCAGAACCTGCCGTTTGTCTCGCGCAGCGATGCGCAGATCGCCGACATCCGCCGTGGCGGTTATGTGCTGCGCGACGTTGCCAATCCGAAGATCGTGCTGATCGCGACCGGTTCGGAAATGGATCTGGCGCTCAAGGGCGCCGAAGCACTGGCCGCCGAGGGTATTGCCGCGCGTGTCGTGTCCATGCCGTCGACCAACGTGTTCGATCGTCAGGACAAGGCCTACCGCGAGAGCGTGCTGCCGCGCGGCGTGCCGCGTGTGGCCGTTGAAGCCGGTGTGACGGCGTTCTGGCACAAGTACGTCGGCCTGGAAGGCGGCGTGGTCGGCATCGACACCTTTGGCGAGTCGGCCCCGGCCGGCGTGCTGTTCAAACACTTCGGCTTCACCGTCGACCACGTGGTCGCGACGGTCAAGTCCGTGCTTGGCTGATTTCGTTAGACCTTACGGAGATACCCCCATGACCATTCGCGTCGCTATTAACGGCTACGGCCGTATCGGCCGCAACGTACTGCGTGCTCATTACGAAGGCGGTAAGAAGCACGACATCGAAATCGTCGCCATCAACGATCTCGGCAACGCACAGACGAACGCCCACCTGACGCAATACGACACGGCGCACGGCAAGTTCCCGGGCACCGTGACGGTCGACGGCGACTACATGGTCGTCAACGGCGACAAGATTCGCGTGCTGGCCAACCGCAACCCGGCAGAACTGCCGTGGGGCGAGCTGGGCGTGGACGTCGTGCTGGAGTGCACGGGCTTCTTCACCACAAAGGAAAAGGCCAGCGCTCACCTGAAGGGCGGCGCGAAGAAGGTCATCATCTCGGCCCCGGGCGGCAAGGATGTGGACGCAACGGTCGTGTTCGGCGTGAACGAAGGCGTGCTCAAGTCGACCGACACGGTCATCTCGAACGCTTCGTGCACCACGAACTGCCTGGCACCGCTGGTCAAGCCGCTGCACGACAAGATCGGTCTGGAAACGGGCCTGATGACGACCGTTCACGCTTACACGAACGACCAGGTGCTGACGGACGTCTATCACGAAGACCTCCGCCGTGCCCGTTCGGCCACGATGAGCATGATCCCGACGAAGACGGGCGCTGCCTCGGCCGTCGGCCTGGTGCTGCCGGAACTCAATGGCAAGCTGGATGGCTACGCGATCCGCGTCCCGACGATCAACGTGTCGATCGTCGACCTGTCGTTCATCGCCAAGCGCGACACGACGGTGGACGAAGTCAACGCGATCCTGAAGGAAGCTGCCGAAGGCTCGCTGAAGGCGATCGCCACGTACAATACGGCACCGCTGGTGTCCGTCGACTTCAATCACAACCCGGCATCGTCGAACTTCGACGGCACCCTGACGAAGGTCTCGGGGCGCCTGGTGAAGGTGAGCTCGTGGTACGACAACGAGTGGGGCTTCTCGAACCGCATGCTCGACACGACCGTCGCGCTGATGGCTGCGAAGTAAGTCGCGGTTGTTTGTCGACGAAAAAAAGCCGCTGTCGAAAGACAGCGGCTTTTTTCTTCAATGCATCTCGCGGAAAGTTCTCGCGTTAAGCTTCGCGAGTGCGCGATTTTCGTGCAAGCCCAAGGATCGTACCCACGATACCGCCCAAAATCAGGCCGCCGATGCCGAAATACAGCTTGCGCGGGAATTCCGGGTTCGGGTCGACCTGAATATCACTGACGATGCGCGTGTTGTACGACTGATCGGGTGCCAGCGCCTGCGCCACGCGGTAGCGGCTGTCGTTGAGTGCGGCCCGTTCCGTGCGGCTACTTTGCAACGCGCTCAGCGCCATCAGCGAGTCTGTATTCTTCGAGCGCGCCAGCGCGGCGTTCAATGCTTCCTGTGCCTTGCTGTTGGCCTCGATGGCCGCGTCGATAACGATCAACTGTTGTTTGGGAAGCGCGCGCACACGATCAAGGATCGCGGCGTGCTCCGTAGTGATCTCCCGTGAGGCAGCCGTCAATACGGCTTCCGCTTGCATGGGCGACGTGCCACGAGCGCTAATCTCGATGTAGGCGGTACCAGGCAATGCACGTGCCTTCAATTTTTTCCACGCGACAGACTTGCGTAGCGCCGGCAGGTTGTCTTTCAATTCCGGCTCGATCTCTGCCGCGACCTTGTCGCGAAACGTACTGAGCTGGATCCGACCGACCGTTTGCTGAATCGACTCGATCAGCGGACCGTCGGGCCCAGCAACGGGGGAGCCGGCGGCTCGCCCGATTTGTACCGTCACCGTTCCTTCCCACTGCTTGCCGATGAAATAGGTACTTCCGATCCCGATCGCAGCGCCAAGCACAGCCAGCCCTGCAATCGCCTTCAGGTTGTCGCGGATAAAGCCAAGAACATCCGCGAACGAAACTTCGTCTGCGTCACTCTGTGCCATGTCGTTGGGCAAATCTTTGGTAGTCATAAGAGGGCCGGGCTTGATGCGATCGTGCAGAGGCGATGGTGCACCTCGACGTAATTGACGGACGGCTATTGTAGACGACGCGTGCCCGCATCTAATCCAAATGGGCAGCAAGCAGAGGGAAGAATCCCAGAATGTCTTCGCTCGAAGACATTCTGACAAACTCTTTTTTAATTTTTCTGACGGTGTGGGCAGGGGTCCTTCGTGCAGCTGCCGTACATCGCGAGCGAGTGCTCCTGGAGCGCGAAACCGCGTTCCTTGGCGATCAACTTCTGACGGCGTTCGATCTCGGCGTCGAAGAATTCCTCGACGCGCCCGCAGTCCATGCACACGAGGTGATCGTGGTGATGGCCTTCGTTGAGTTCGAAAACGGCCTTGCCGGATTCAAAGTTGCTGCGCGACAATAGCCCGGCTTGCTCGAATTGCGTCAACACACGGTAAACCGTGGCCAGACCGATATCGAGATTTTCGCCGAGCAGATGACGATATACGTCTTCAGCGGTCAAGTGGCGCACCTCACTGTTCTGGAAGATTTCCAGAATCTTGAGGCGCGGAAGCGTGGCTTTCAGTCCGATATTTTTCAGATCGGCGGGATTCGGCATCGCTCTACGTCCCTAGAGTACAATACAGCCCCAATAATAATGCCTTTTTGCCTTGCCCGGGCGCAAACCGGGGCAAACGGGACGGTAGTGCCGTCAACGGGGGCGATGTGGCGGCGCGCACGGCGTGCCGGATCAAGTTCGATTTTTTTGAAAGCGAGTCAGATTTGCGTCGTTATCTCTCCCTTCCGTTCTCCGTCTGTGCCGCGGCGGCATTCCTCGTGCTGGCCGGCTGCTCGACGTATGACAGCGTGACCGACAAAGTGATCGGCGTGGTCACGCCGTATCGAATCAACATCGTCCAGGGCAACTTCGTGTCGAAGGAAGCCTACGATCAGCTCAAGCCCGGCATGACGCGCGATCAGGTCCGTCAGTTGCTCGGTACGCCGCTGCTCACCGACATCTTCCACGCCAATCGCTGGGATTACGTCTTCTACTTCAAGCGGGGCAACGCGTCGGTGGTGCAAGAGCGTCACCTGAAGGTGTATTTCGAAGGCGATACGCTGGCCCGTTGGGAAGGCGGCGAGAATCTGCCGACGGAATACCAGCTGGTGCAGGAAATCGATGGCCAGAAGGGCAAGACCGTGAAGACGGACGCGCCTGCCCCGTCGACGGCCAGTGCCGCAGCCGCCGAGGGCGCCGCACCGGCGCCCAATGCCGCAGGCGCTGCCTTGACCGCTACGCCGGCGCCGACCGATGTCGCAACGGTGTCGACGGATGCCGCCGCCAATGTGGCTGCCGCTGCAAAGCCGGCTCCGCAACCGGCACCGTCCGCGACACCCGCCCTCAGCGTTCCTGCCGCAGGTACGGCAACCGGCACGGGATTGGTGCCGTCGCCGCGCGTGACCTCCGGCGGTGGCCTGTTCTCCGCACCGCAATAAGTTGCGGTAAGGTGCGGTAAGCCGCGCAAAGCCAGCAGAAAGAAGACGAAAGACTCACCATGATGAAGATTGTGATTGCAGGCGCCTCCGGCCGTATGGGCCGGATGCTGATCGAAACCGTGCTCGCGGCGGACGACGCCGAACTGGTCGGTGCGCTCGACCGTGAGGGCAGTCCTGCGCTGGGCATCGATGCCGGCGCTTTCCTTGGCCGCGATACGGGCGTCAAGATCACGTCGGATCTCGATGCCGCGCTTGCGAACGCCGAGTACCTGATCGACTTCACACGTCCGGAAGGCACGCTCGCGCATCTGGCGGCGGCGGAAAAGCACGGCGTGAAGATGATCGTCGGCACGACCGGTTTTTCGGAGGAAGACAAGGCCCTGCTGGCCAAGGGCGCCGAGCGCGTGGCCGTCGTCTTCGCGCCGAACATGAGTGTGGGCGTGAACGCCACGTTCAAGCTGCTCGAGATCGCTGCCAAGATCCTGAACACGGGTTACGACATCGAAATCATCGAGGCGCATCACCGTCACAAGGTCGACGCGCCGTCGGGCACGGCACTGCGCATGGGCGAAGTCGTCGCCGAAGCGCTGGGCCGCGATCTGAAGGAATGCGCCATTTACGGGCGTGAAGGCGTGACCGGCGAGCGCGATCCGTCGACGATCGGTTTCGCGACGGTACGCGGTGGCGATATCGTCGGCGATCACACGGTGCTGTTCGCCGGAATCGGCGAGCGTATCGAAATCACGCACAAGTCGTCGAGCCGTCTATCGTATGCACAGGGTTCGCTGCGTGCTGCCCGCTTCCTCGCACAGCACAAGACGGGCCTGTTCGACATGCAGGACGTGCTGGGCCTACGCTGATCCAGCGCGAGTTTGCACCGGGTGACGGGGGGGCGGCCGGGCGCCGTTCGAGGTATTCCCTCGAGACGTCGCCGGCCTCACCGGCTCCCTTCGGGGCGCTTCGGGGCTTTTCATCCCCGGACGACATCTCCGGTGTGCCTACGCCTTTATTGAGGCGCGCATCGTGCCAGCCCGATCGCTTCGCCCGCCCCGTGAGCGAGTGAAAGCTGCGCAAAGACCTCACCCCCTCGCCGACATGACGCCGAATCGACTCCCGGCGGCGTTATAATCATCGTTTTCCCCGGATCCGCCCCGCAAATCCTGCGTACCGCGCACCATGTGACGCGTACGCGCGGGGCCGAAACCGAGCCGAATCCTATCCGCCGACCCATCATGCAAGAAAAATACGTTCCCGCCGACGTCGAAGCCTCCGCCCAGTCTCACTGGCAGGCGATCGACGCCTACAAGACCACCGAGCGCGCGGATAAACAGAAATTCTATTGCGTCTCGATGCTGCCGTACCCGTCGGGCAAGCTGCATATGGGGCACGTGCGCAACTACACCATCAACGATGTGATGTACCGCCAGATGCGCATGCGCGGCTATAACGTGCTCATGCCGATGGGCTGGGACGCGTTCGGCATGCCGGCGGAAAACGCCGCGATGGCCAACGGCGTACCGCCGGCCAAGTGGACGTACGACAACATCGATTACATGAAGAAGCAGATGCAGGCCATGGGCCTGGCGATCGACTGGTCGCGCGAAGTCGCCACCTGCAAGCCTGACTACTACCGCTGGAACCAGTGGCTGTTCCTGAAGATGCTCGAAAAGGGCGTCGTCTACCTGAAGACCGGTACGGTGAACTGGGATCCGATCGATCAGACCGTGCTCGCCAATGAGCAGGTGATCGACGGTCGCGGCTGGCGCTCGGGCGCGCTCGTCGAAAAGCGCGAAATCCCGATGTACTACATGCGCATCACGGAATACGCCGATGAATTGCTCGGCGACCTCGACGATCTCGGCTGGCCCGAGCGCGTGAAGGTGATGCAGCAGAACTGGATCGGTAAGAGCTTCGGCGTGAACTTCGGCTTCCCGTACGAACTCGACGGCGAACAGAAGCTGTTGCGCGTGTTCACCACGCGCGCCGACACGATCATGGGCGTGACGTTCGCCGCGATTGCGGCCGAGCATCCGCTGGCAACGCGTCTTGCGGCCGATCGTCCCGACTTGCAGGCCTTCATCGCCGAGTGCAAGCAGGGCGGCGTAGCCGAGGCCGATATCGCCACGATGGAAAAGAAGGGCATGCCGACGGGCTTCTTCGTCACGCATCCGCTCACCGGCGACAAGGTCGAAGTCTGGATCGGCAACTACGTGCTGATGGGTTACGGCGAAGGCGCCGTGATGGGCGTGCCGGCGCACGATGAGCGCGACTTCGCGTTTGCGCGCAAGTACAACCTGCCGATCCGTCAGGTCGTCGCCGTGGAAGGTCAGACGTATTCGACCGACGCCTGGCAAGCCTGGTACGGCGAGAAGGAAGGCACGCTGATCAACAGCGGCAAGTACGACGGTCTGGGCTTTGCGGCCGCCATCGATGCCATCGCCGCCGATCTCAAGGCAAAGGGCGCGGGCGACAAGCAGGTCACGTTCCGTCTGCGCGACTGGGGTATCTCGCGTCAGCGTTACTGGGGCACGCCGATCCCGATCATTCATTGCGACTCGTGCGGCGCGGTGCCGGTCCCCGAGAAGGACCTGCCGGTCGTGTTGCCCGAGGATCTCGTGCCGGACGGCACGGGCAATCCGCTCGCCAAGTCCGAAGCGTTCCTGAAGTGCGATTGCCCGAAGTGCGGCAAGCCCGCACGCCGCGAGACGGACACGATGGACACGTTCGTGGATTCGTCGTGGTACTTCTCGCGTTACGCCTGCCCGGACGCCGAGACGATGGTCGACGAGCGTACCGACTACTGGATGCCGATGGATCAGTACATCGGCGGCATCGAGCACGCAATTCTGCACTTGCTCTACTCGCGCTTCTGGACCAAGGTCATGCGCGATCTGGGACTGGTGAGCTTCAAGGAACCGGCGCAGAACCTGCTCACGCAGGGCATGGTGCTCAACGAGACCTTCTATCGCGAAGACACCTCGGGCAAGAAGACGTGGTTCAACCCGCTCGACGTTCAGGTGCAGTTCGACGACAAGGGCCGTCCGCTCGGCGCTACGTCGAAGGCCGACGGCTGCGATGTGGCGCTCGGCGGCATCGAGAAGATGTCGAAGTCGAAAAACAACGGGGTGGACCCGCAGTCTCTGATCGATCAGTACGGTGCCGACACGGCCCGCCTGTTCGTGATGTTTGCCGCGCCGCCTGAGCAACAACTCGAATGGTCGGGGGCCGGTGTGGAAGGCGCGAGCCGCTTCCTGCGTCGCCTGTGGGGTTTCGGTCAGTCGCAGGCTGCGTTGCTGCGTCAGGCGGATGCGGCCATCGATACGGCGAATCCCGCGGCTCAGGCACTGCGTCTCGAAATTCACAGCGTGCTCAAGCAAGCCAACTACGACTACCAGCGCGTGCAGTACAACACGGTCGTGTCGGCTGCGATGAAGATGCTCAACGCGATCGAAAGCGACAAGGGCGCGGCAGGCGCCGGCGCGGTGCGCGAGTGCTACGGCATTCTGCTGCGCGTGTTGTATCCGGTCGTGCCGCACGTCACGCATGGTCTGTGGGTGGAGCTGGGATACGCTACCGAAGCCGGTGATCTGCTCGACGCGGCATGGCCGGAAGTCGACGAAGCGGCGCTCGTGCAGGATGAGATCGAGCTCGTGTTGCAAGTGGCCGGCAAGGTGCGCGGCGCGGTGCGCGTGGCGAAGGATGCCTCGCGCGAGGCCATCGAGCAGGCTGCACTCGCACACGAGATGACGGCGAAGTTTGGTGAAGGCAAGCCGGTGAAGAAGGTGATCGTCGTGCCGGGCCGACTCGTGAACGTGGTGGTCTGAGGCATTCGCGATCCGTGCAATCCGATAAACGGGGCGGTGGCGTGCCGCCCCGGACGATTTGACGACGTTTGGTGAGAAGAGGGCACATCACGTGCAAATGACATCCGCGCAACGAGGCGTCGGCATGACGCGCAGGGTTTTCGGTTGGGTCGCATTGCTGGCGACTGCATTGGCGCTGAGCGCCTGTGGCTTCCAGTTGCGTGGCGCGAGCGAGTATGCGTTCCAGCGTCTGTACATCTCAGGCGGCGGGCAGATGGCTGTCGATATCTCGCGCTACATCCGTTACGGAAGCAAGGGCACGGTCGTTGTGTCTGACCCGAAGGACGCGGATGCTCGTCTGGAAGTCATCGGTGTGACGAACTCGCGTACGGCGGTGAGTCTGGATGCCAATGGTCAGGCGCGTGAATATGAAATGCGCAGCGCGTTCACATTCCAGCTTGTCACGCCCGATGGCCGACCGATCATTCCGTTGACGACGATCCGCCTCGTCCGCAATCTCCCGTATAGCGATAGCGAATCGAATGCGCGCGACGCGGAAGCTGCGCTGCTCAACCGCGATATGCAAAAAGATGCCGTCGATCAGATCATCCGTCGCATGGAAGCTGTGAAGGAGATGCCTGACGTCAAGCCGGAAGAGTAACGCCCTAACGCTCGAATCTTTCGCTCGAATCTTTCTCAGGACGATATCCCCGCCGCCATGCAACTGCGCCCCGACGCGCTCGACGCGCACCTCGCCAAGACCCTCTCGCCGATCTATACGATCTACGGCGACGAGAGCCTGCTTGTGCAGGAGGCGGTAGATCGCGTGCGCGCTGCGGCGCGCGCCGGCGGCTATACCGAGCGCGACGTGCTCAGCGTGGAGCGCAGCTTCGACTGGGGCGCGCTGGCCAACGCAGGGCAGTCGATGTCGCTCTTCGGCGATCGCAAGCTCATCGAACTGCGTATTCCCGGCGGCAAGCCGGGCAAGGACGGTGGCGCGGCGCTCAAGGCGCATGCCGACGCCGCCAGCAGCGACGTGCTCACTATCATCACGCTGCCCCGGCTCGATGCCGCGGCCAGCAAGTCCGACTGGTTCACGTCGCTCGATCGTGTCGGCGTCACGGTGAAGGTCGATCCCGTCGACCGGGCCCGACTGTCGGACTGGATTGCCCAGCGTCTCGGTGCGCAGGGGCAACGTGTCGAATCCGGCGAGCCGGGGCGACGCGTGTTGCAGTTCATTGCCGATCGCGTCGAAGGGAATCTGCTCGCGGCGCATCAGGAAATTCAGAAGCTGGGTCTGCTGTATCCGTCGGGTGCGTTGACGTTCGAACAGGTGCAGGATGCCGTGCTGAACGTGGCGCGTTACGACGTCTTCAAGCTCAGCGAAGCCGTGCTGGCGGGTGACGTGGCGCGTCTGGTACGTATGCTCGACGGCCTGCGCGGTGAGGGCGAGGCGGCACCGCTCGTGCTGTGGGCGCTGACGGAGGAAGTCCGCACGCTCGCCAAGATCACGCGCGGTATGGCGTCAGGCAAACCGCTTGCGATGCTGCTGCGCGAATATCGCGTCTGGGGGCCGCGCGAACGGCTGATGGAACAGGCGGCCAATCGCGTCACGGCGCCCATGCTCGCACAGGCGTTGCAACTGGCTGCGCGTCTGGACCGGCAGGTCAAGGGGTTGCGCGCCGACGGTTTGCCGGGTGATCCCTGGGACGGCATGCTGCAACTCGGTCTGTTGCTCGCCGGCGAGCGACCGCCGATGGCGCGCTCTACCCGTGCCGGGCGTCCGGCACACGCGTAGATCGCGCCCATCCCCTGCAAATCCCCGCAAGCCTTGCGAGGTCTCCGCTCTCGGACGACGGGAGATGCGTCAGCAAGGTTGCCGCAATTGATGGACAATCTGGCGCATAGCCGGTGACACGCGATGCAGCGTCGCCCGAATTGACGAGCTCAGCTCGCATCGATAGTCCGCAGAACACTCTGGCGATACGTTCGCCGAACCGAAACCGACGACATGGATATCAAAGCCTACATGCAATCGCTGGGCCAACGCGCCCGCGAAGCATCGCGCGCAATGGCGCGTGCCGACACCGCTGCCAAGAACCGCGCGCTGCTCGCGATTGCCGACGCCATCGAGCGTGACGGTGCGAAATTGCAGGAAGTGAACCGCCGGGATCTCGAACGCGCTCGCGCCAACGGTCAGGATGCGGCGTTCATCGACCGCCTCACGCTGTCCGACAAAGCGCTGCGCACGATGATCGAGGGCCTGCGCCAGATCGCCGGTCTGTCCGATCCCATCGGCGAAATCAGCAACGTGCGTGTGCAGCCGAGCGGCATTCAGGTGGGGCAGATGCGTGTCCCGCTGGGGGTGATCGGCATCATTTACGAGTCGCGTCCGAACGTGACCATCGACGCCGCCGCACTTTGCCTCAAGTCGGGCAACGCGACCGTTCTGCGCGGCGGCTCCGAAGCCATCGAGAGCAACACGGCGCTGGCGGCGCTCATCGCCGATGCACTGGCCGCGACCGGTCTGCCCGGCGACGCCGTGCAGGTCGTGAGCACCCCGGATCGTGCTGCGGTCGGCGAGCTCATCACCATGACCGAGTATGTCGACGTGATCGTGCCGCGCGGTGGCAAGAGCCTCATTGCCCGTCTGATGCAGGACGCGCGTGTGCCGATGATCAAGCATCTCGACGGCATCTGCCACGTCTATGTCGACGGTCGCGCCGATCCGGCCAAGGCGCTGGCGATCTGCGAGAACGCCAAGACGCACCGCTATGGGACCTGCAACACGATGGAGACGTTGCTCGTCGATCAGCAGGCGATCGACCAGTTGCCGGTCATCGCGCGCATGTTCCAGAGCAAGCAGGTGGAGCTGCGCGGTTGCGAGCGCACGCTCGCCGCGCTTCAGGACGCCGGCGTGAGCGGCGCCGTCGCCGCCACGGAAGAGGACTGGTCGACGGAGTATCTGGCACCAGTGCTCGCGATCAAGATCGTCGACGGCATGGCCCCGGCCATTGCGCACATCAATCGCTACGGATCGCACCATACGGACGCCATCGTCACCGAGAACTACACCGACGCCATGCAGTTCCTGCGTGAAGTCGATTCGGCCAGCGTGATGATCAACGCGAGCACGCGTTTTGCGGACGGCTTCGAGTTCGGCCTCGGCGCGGAGATCGGTATCTCGAACGACAAGCTTCACGCGCGCGGCCCGGTTGGTCTCGAAGGGCTGACGAGCCTGAAGTACGTCGTGTTCGGTCACGGCGAAGTCCGTCAGTAACTCGACACGACCGCCGACGCCATCGTCGACACGATCAACGATCCCCTCGTCGGCCACCGCGTCGATCCTTTCGTTTTCCAGATACGTCGAATGAAACTGCAAGCACTCGGCCCGGCCGATTTTCTGAAGATGCCGTGGAAGAACGGTCAGGGCGTGACGACGGAGTTGGCGGTATCGCGTCGCGCGGGCGAGGACGGCTTCGACTGGCGCATCAGCACGGCGACCGTCGCCGTGCCGGGTCCGTTCTCGGTGTTCGCGGGCATCGATCGCTCGCTTGCCATCGTGCGTGGCGGCACGTTGACGCTGGCGGTCGAAGGGCGTCCGGGCGTCACGCTCACGACGCGCACGCCGCCGTATGCTTTCCCTGGCGAGTTGGCAGTCAGCAGCACGCCGTCGCTCGAAGTGGACGGCGTGCCGATCGACGACTTCAACGTCATGACGCGTCGCGACGGCTGGCAGCACACGCTGGCGCAGCATCGTCTAGAAGGCGAAGCGCTGACGTGGACGCTACCGAATGCCGTCGATGCCGTCGCGTTTCTCTACTGCCCGCACGGCGACGTGCAGGTGTCGTTCCGCGATGGGCCGACGCTTGTCGTGCCGGTCGGACACGCCCTGCGTATCGACGCCGGCGCGACGAATGAGATTGCGGATGACGCCGATGTCTGCGAACTGCGCGCGATCACCCCTTTGGCAGACGTCTTCCTGACGACGGTCGCCCGCCGCTAGTCTTCGATATCCGGCGGCCTTGCCGGAGCGCCCATGCGGCGCCATAGCGATGGCACGGGCCGATGCTGCGCAACGTGACTGCCCAACGTCACTCGCCGCTCGGCCGCTTTCCCGACTCCCCGACTCCACCTATCCTGACCCCGAACACATCAGCCGCTTCGGGCTGTGGGCTCCTTTGCGCCCCTCAGGTCAATCCCAATACTTTTCCGGCCAGCAAAACGGCATACTTTGATTTATCCACTGATAAATCAAAGTTCCACCTATGAAACAACGAAGCGATGACTTTGCGCGAGGCAGGGCGCGATGGACCCGCTGAGCGACGTCCTCGGTGACCTGCGCGCGGACGCTGTCGTCACCGGCCGTTTCACCTTCGGGGCGCCGTGGTCGCTGCGCAAACCGGCAATCGACGGCGCGCCGTTCCGCACGGCAACGGGCGAGCCGTTCTATCTCGTCGTGGCGGGCATGGCGCCGGTGCGCGTCGAACCGGGGGATTGCGTACTGCTGCCCCACGGCCATGAGCATGTGATGTGTTCGTCGCTCGACGAGGCCCCCGTCGTCTTCGAAGCCATGATGTCGGCACAGGGGATCGAGCCACGCCTCGACACGCCACTGGCCTTTCGCGCAGGTGGCGACGGCGCAGTGAGCGATCTTTACACCGGCGTCGTGATGTTCCGCGAGCGGGTGCGCAATCCGCTGCTGGCATCGCTTCCGCCGGTGATCCACATTCGTGCAGGCGACCCCGCCGTGCCGGCATTGCTGACGACGACCATCGCCGGGTTCATCGAAGAGTCGATGCAGCGCGGCGCCGGCTGGCGGGTGGCCGTGGCGCGTCTGGCCGACGTACTGTTCGTGCAGATTCTGCGCGCGTATCTCGGCAAGCACGGCAGTGCGAGCACGCATTGGCTGCGCGGGATGACGGATCCGCAATTGGGGCGGGCCATCGCATGCATGCACGAGGCGCCGCAGCGCTCGTGGACCGTCGAACAACTCGCTGCCATCGCGGGCATGTCGAGATCGAAGTTCTGTCTGCGCTTTCGCGAACTCGTCGGCGAGTCGCCGATGACGTATCTCACCACGCACCGAATGTATCTCGCCGCAGAGCGTCTGGCAGGCGCCGGTGCGCGTGTCTCCGATGTGGCCCATGCCGTTGGCTACGCCTCCGAGAAAGCCTTCACGCGGGCCTTTCGCCGGTGCTACGGCCTGCCGCCGCGCGAATATCTCCGGAGCTGCGAGCTGGAGCATTGAGCGTCTGAGGGTTTTCCCGTCTCTGGACGAACGGCATCCTTTTCGGGCCGCACGGCCGTTGTCCGGCAATTTCCTCGTTGTGAGAATTCACTCGCCATCTGTCAGCGCCCCGAGCGTTCGGGCGTAGCCGGCGGCAGTCACAACGGGAGAGTCAATGGAATTGCAGCTCAACGGGCGACCCTTCGTCTTCGACGGCGAAGACGACACGCCATTGCTATGGGTGATTCGCGACGCTGCGGGCCTCACCGGCACCAAATACGGTTGCGGCATCGGCGCGTGTGGCGCCTGCACGGTACATCTCGACGGCGTGGCGACGCGCACCTGCGTACTGCCGGTCTCGGCAGTGGCGGGCAAGCGCATCACGACCATCGAAGCCCTGTCGCCTGCGCGTTCGCATCCGATCCAGCAGGCGTGGATTGCCAGAGATGTGCCGCAATGCGGCTACTGCCAGTCAGGCATGGTGATGGCCGCCGCTGCGCTGCTCGACAAGCATCCGCACCCGACCGACGCCCAGATCGACGAGGCGATGACCAATCTTTGCCGGTGCGCCACCTATCACCGTATCCGCGAGGCGATCCATGACGCAGCCAAACGCTGAACCGACGATGATCGCCGCCGCGCGCGCGACGACGAATGCCCCGGCCTCGCCGTCGCGACGTCACTGGCTCAAGGGGATGTCGCTGACTGCCGGCAGTCTGATGATCCCGATATCCGCATCGTGGCTCGCCAGCCCGGAAGCGCGTGCCGCCGGCGAAGCCCTCGTCGAGATCAACGACTGGATTCGTATCGATGCCGACGGCACGACCGTGCTCGGCCTGTCGCAATGCGAAGTCGGGCAGGGCGTGTACACCGGATTGCCCCAGGTGCTGGCCGACGAACTGGATGCCGACTGGCGGCGTGTGCGCGTTGAGTTCGTGACGGCGCGCGATGCATATCGCACCGCCGCTGCCAACGAAGCCTTGCAGCAATTCGTCGGAGCATCGATGTCGGCGACATTGTTCTACGAGCGCCTGCGCATCGCCGGGGCGCAGGCGAGGGAAGCGCTCGTCACGGTGGCTGCGCGGCGCTTCGGCGTTCGCACGACCAACTGCGTGACGAAAGACGGCCGCGTGCTGCACCCGCAATCCGGCCGTTCGTTCGGCTACGGCGAACTGGTCACCGAGGCGGCGAAACTGCCACTCAACCCGCATCCGCGACTGAAGAACGATAGCGCGCATACGTTGATCGGCAAGTCGGTGGCGCGTCTCGATACCCCCTCGAAAGTCGACGGCTCGGCCGTCTTCGGCATCGACGTGCAAGTGCCGGACATGTTGTGCGGCGCGATTCGCATGGCGCCCACGTCCGGTGGCGTGCCGCTGTCTGTACGTAACCGCGACGAGATCCGGTCGCGCAAAGGCGTGCACGACGTGGTGCTGGCCAAGGATGCCGTGATCGTGGTGGCCGACGATTACTGGCGCGCGAAGCGGGCCTGTGATGCGCTCGACGTCGAATGGAAGGCCGGCCCTGCCGCCGACAGCACGACGATTCTCGCGCAGCGTCGCGAGGCGCTGATGCGTGCCCGGGGCGGCGTCGCCACGAACATCGGCGACGCGCCAGGACGGATCGCTGCGGGTGGCAAGGTCGTGACGGCGGAGTATCACACGCCGTACATCGTCCACGCGACGATGGAACCCGTGAATGCCACGGTGCACGTACGCAAGGACAAAGGGGAAATCGAAGTCTGGGGCCCGATTCAGGGGCAGGACAAAGTGCGCTGGGCGCTCGGCGGCATCTTCAAGCTGCCGCCGGAGAAAGTCACCGTGCACACGACGTTCCTCGGCGGCAGTTTCGGACGCAAGTACGTGCCCGACTTCGTGATTCACGCGGCGGTGGCTTCGGCGGCCGTGGGGCGACCCGTCAAGGTGATTCGCTCGCGTGAGGATGACATTCGTCACGGCTTCTATCGCCCCTGTGCCTCGGGCCGCTTCCAGGCCGTGCTCGGCAACGACGGATTGCCCAGGGCGATGCACCTGCGCGTGGCCGGACAGTCGATGTACAACGTGATCAAGAAGGATCACTACGAGAAGGCGGGTTACGACGAGACCATGCTCGACGGGCTTTACGACCTCGTCTATGCGGTGCCGAATCTGTTGGTCGAAGGTATCGACGTGCCGCAGCCGAACATCCCCGTGAGCTTCATGCGATCGGTCGGGTCGACGTCGAGCGTCTTCTTCCTCGAGAGTTTCATCGACGAGATGGCGGACGCGGCGGGCATCGACGCCATCGACTATCGCAAGCGTCTGCTCCGGCACGATCCGTTGGCCACCCGTGTCATCGAGACAACGGTGACGTCCGCCGGATGGCATGCGAAGCCCAGACCCGGCGTGCATCGCGGCTTCGGTTACTGCACGTACACCGGGCGTGGCGCGGCCTTCTCAACGTACGTCGCGGTCGCTGTGGAGCTGTGCGTCGTGAACGATCGTTTCAAGATCGAGCGCGTGGTGTGTGGCGTCGATTGCGGCCGGTCGATCAATCCCAACCTCATCCGCGCGAACATCGAAGGCGGCATCGGGTTCGCGCTGACCAACACTTTCAAGAGCCAGATCACGTTTGCGAACGGCGGCGTGGAGCAAAGCAACTTCGGCGATTACCCGCTGCTGTATCTCGTGGAGATGCCGAAGATCGAGACGGTGATCCTGCCCAGTGACCGTCCGCCACAAGGTTGCGGCGAGGTATCGCTGCCGCCGATGGCGCCGGCGGTCGCACAGGCGATTCGCCGGGCCACGGGCGTGCGTCCCCGCTCGATGCCGTTGCCGCAGACCGTGACCGAAGCCCGTGCATTGGCGAGCGCCGGCGTATCCGAGAACGCCCCGGCGTAAAACACGTTTATCGCAATCCCCCCCCATTCGGCAGGGCGTGACGCGCACTCATGAGGCGTCGCGCAATGCCGGGCTCGCAGCGCATGACGGCAGTGTGGTTCGTAGTCCAATATAAATAAGGGAATGTCATGAAACGCAAGGTTTGGATGGCAGTGGCAATGGCGATGGCGTCAACGCTCGCGGCAGGCGGCGCCAAAGCGGATGGGTTGCAGGTCTACGGGATCCTCGATAACAGTGTGGAATACCTCAGCAACGCGGGCGTGACGGCGAACGGCAACAAGTCGTCGCTCTTTCGGGTGAGTAACGGATCGCAGGCGCCGAACCGCTTCGGCTTCAAAGGCTCGGAGGATCTCGGGGGCGGGCTCAAGGCGATCATGCAGCTCGAAGCCGGTTTCAACCTCGATTCGGGGCAGTTGCAGCAGGGCGGACGGATGTTCGGACGTCAGGCGTATGTCGGGCTTCAGAACGGCTGGGGCGCGCTGACCATCGGCCGTCAGAAGAATCTGATTTACGACGCGTTCCTCGAACTCGACCCGCTCTCGTATTACAGCTACTCGTTACCGGCGCTGGACGCCCAGTTCGTCGGCAAGGCCGACAACTCGATCAAGTACGCGGGCAGCTTCAACGGTTTCAAGGTTGCGGGTCTGTTCTCGACGGGCTACGACGCCACGATTACCAACGGCGCACAGGTGCCGGGCGAATGGCGTGTGGGCAAGGAGTACAGCGTGTCGGTGGGCTATGCCAACGGACCGCTCAACGTCTCGCTGGTGTATGACCAGCAGCAGGGCACGTCCGTCGCGACGCAGGGCAGAACGACCCAGCGTGTGGCCGCCGGTGCGAGCTACGCACTCGGCAACTTCAAGCCGTATGTCGGCTACCAGTGGTATTTGAGCGATGTGCCGGGGGTGGCCGGACGTAACGAGTTGTACTTCGCGGGCCTGCAATACCGGCCGGTGACCGAGGTGATTCTGTCGGGCGCGATCTACTACAACAACATCACCTCGTCGAATCAACATCCGTATCTACTGGCGGCCAATGCGGCATACCTGCTGTCCAAGCGTACGCAGCTGTTTGCGGAGGTCGGATTCTCGCGCAACCAGAATGGCTCGAATCTCGGCGTGACAGGGTACGGCATGAGCGTGGTGCCGGGAAGCAATCAACTGGGTGTGGCAGTGGGGCTGTCGCACTTCTTCTGATCGCCACAACCACAGACTTCAGAGGCGGAACCGTCACCGCCTCGTTGTGCGACGTCGACCCGGGGGGGAGGGCGTCGCAGGAAGCATCGGACGCGCCCGGTGCCAGGCACAGTGCCGGGCGCGGGTCCGATGCCGACGTGACGTCACTCGACGCCGCTATGCCGCGTCCAGCCACAAAAAAAGGACATCCGGAGATGTCCTTTTTCGTCTCGGCCGATGACCCGTTGCGGGGTCATCGAAGCGACAGACTTAGCCGCTTAGTGACGGAAGTGGCGCGTGCCCGTCATCAGCATGGCGACGTTGCGTTCGTCGGCAGCGGCGATGACTTCGTCGTCGCGCATCGAGCCGCCCGGGTGGATCACGCAGGTCGCGCCCGCGTCGACCACCACGTCGAGACCGTCACGGAACGGGAAGAACGCATCCGACGCCACGGCCGAACCGTTGAGCGACAGACCGGCGTTCTGCGCCTTGATGCTTGCGATACGTGCCGAATCCACACGGCTCATCTGACCGGCGCCCACGCCGAGGGTCATGCCGCCGGCGCAGAACACGATGGCGTTCGACTTGACGTACTTCGCCACGCGCCAGGCGAACAGCAGGTCTTCCATTTCCTTGGGCGTCGGGTGACGCTTCGTGACCACGCGCAGTTCGTGCGGCGCCACGTTCTTCGCGTCCGGCGACTGGACGAGCAGGCCACCGCCCACGCGCTTGAAGTCGTACTGGTTCACGCCGTTGCCCAGCGGCACTTCGAGCAGACGCACGTTCTGCTTGGCGGCGAAGATTTGCTTGGCGGCGTCGGTGAACGACGGCGCGAGCAGCACTTCCACGAATTGCTTGGACACGGCTTGTGCTGCGGCTTCGTCGACTTCGCGGTTAAAGGCGATGATGCCGCCGAAGGCCGACGTCGGATCGGTCTGGAAGGCCTTCGCGTAGGCGTCTGCCGGCGATGCCGCCACGGCCACGCCGCACGGGTTCGCGTGCTTGATGATCACGCAGGCGGGCGCTTCGAACGTCTTCACGCATTCCCACGCGGCATCGGCGTCGGCGATGTTGTTGTACGACAGTTCCTTGCCCTGCAACTGACGGTAGTTCGCCAGTGCGCCTTCCGGCGTGACGATGTCGCGGTAGAACGCCGCGCTCTGGTGCGGGTTCTCGCCGTAGCGCATGTCCTGCACCTTGGTGTACGCGAGGTTCAGCGTGGCCGGGTAGGCCGAGCGCTCGCTGTGACGCAGCGATTCGCCGAGGCTCGTCAGGTAGTTCGTGATCGCGCCGTCGTACTGGGCCGTGTGCGCGAACACCTTCGTGGCGAGACGGAAGTTCGTGGCGTAGCCGACGGTGTTGCCGTTCGCCTTCATTTCGTCGAGCACCACGGCGTAGTCGGCCGGATCGACGATGACGGTGACGTCGCGATGGTTCTTGGCCGCCGAGCGCAGCATGGTCGGGCCGCCGATGTCGATGTTCTCGATGGCGTCTTCGAGCGAGCAGTCGTCCTTGGCGATCGTCTGCACGAACGGGTACAGGTTCACCACGAGCAGGTCGATCGTCGGAATGGCGTGCTTGTCGAGTGCCGCCATGTGCTCAGGCAGATCACGACGCGCCAGAATGCCGCCGTGCACCTTCGGATGCAGCGTCTTCACGCGGCCGTCGAGCATTTCCGGAAAGCCGGTGTAGTCGGCGACTTCGGTCACCTTCAGGCCCGCGTCGGCCAGCAGTTTGGCGGTGCCGCCAGTGGAGAGAATCGACACGCCTTGGGCGGCGAGCGACTTGGCGAAGTCGACGATGCCGGTCTTGTCGGAGACGGAAATAAGAGCTTGCTTGATCATGACGGACGGTAGTGAAGCGGCAAAAACGGGCGGGTGGACGCGAAGGCGCGGGATCGGCCGGGGACGGTGAACCCCTTACAGCAGACCGTGCTGCTGCAACTTCTTGCGCAGCGTGTTGCGGTTGATCCCCAGATACTCCGCGGCGAGCGACTGGTTGCCGTCGGCCTTGCCGAGCACGAACTCGAGCAGGGGTTTTTCGACGACCGAGACGACCATATCGTAGACATCGTGTGGCCGTGCGCCGTCCAGATCGCGGAAATACATATCCAGACTGTCGCGCACAGATTGTTCTATGTTTGCTTTGCTCATGCGGCTAATAGCTCCCTCGGAGATTCTTGTTCATAGCAGAGACGGTCCGAGTGCGCCTTCTGCTCTTCGAAAAACTCGTTGACCGCAGCCAACTGTTCCTGCGTGGTGTCGAGCGTATTCATACGCTGGCGGAACGTGGCTGCCCCCGGCAGGCCACGCGAATACCACGCGATATGCTTACGCGCGGTCCGTACACCGGTGTACTCCCCGTAGAACTCGTAATGGTCTTCGAGGTGTTCGTTCATGATCTGCTGGATCTCGTCGACGCGCGGCGGCAATGCGATCTCGCCCGTCGTGAGAAAGAGTTCGATGTCGCGGAACAACCAGGGGCGCCCCTGCGCTGCCCGGCCGATCATGATGGCGTCTGCGCCCGTGACTTCGAGCACGTGCTTTGCCTTCTGCGCCGACGTGATGTCCCCGTTGGCCACGACCGGAATGCGCGCGGCTGCCTTCACGGCGGCGATGGTCTCGTATTCGGCGTCGCCGTGATAGAGGTCGGCGCGCGTGCGGCCGTGTACCGTCAGCATGCTGATGCCGCAGTCTTCGGCGATGCGTGCGACGGTGAGCGCATTCTTGTGCTCACGATCCCAGCCCGTGCGAATCTTCAGCGTGACCGGTACCACGTCGCCCACGGCGCCCACCACGGCAGACACGATGCGTGCGACCAGCGGTTCGTTCTGCAACAGGGCCGAACCGGCCGCCACGTTGCAGACCTTCTTGGCCGGGCATCCCATGTTGATGTCGATGATCTGCGCGCCGCGCTCGACGTTGTAGCGGGCCGCCTCGGCCATCATGGCCGGATCGGCGCCCGCGATCTGCACGGAGATCGGCGCGACTTCGCCCGCGTGATTGGCGCGGCGCATCGTTTTCTCGCTCTTCCACAACTGGGCGTTGGAGGCCACCATTTCCGACACGGCATAGCCCGCGCCCAGTCGTTTGCACAACTGGCGGAACGGACGATCCGTCACGCCTGCCATGGGGGCGACGAACAGGTTATTGCGGAGTTCGTGGGGACCGATACGCACGATGAAGGGGAAAAGTCGGGAAAAAGATCGCTATTTTACTGCGAAAACCCGTCCCCGTCGCCTAAAAATTGTGCAATCTTTCGGGCGGCCCTGTCCGAAAAGGCCTCTCTGCGCAACCTCTTAGCCGCGTTGGCCGAACATCATCTGCCGTGCGAAAGCCGTTTTCAGTGGCGGAACGAGGTCCAGACTGGCGAGCGCCATGCCACGCAGCACGGCCACCGGCGTGGCGTCGATGCCGAACACCCGGGGCAGCAGATCGGTAATGCGGATGGTCAGCCCCCGGTCGGTGCGGCGACGACGCGCGAAGGCGGTCAGTGCCGCGGGGCCGGGAACGCCCCGGTGGGAGGTGGTCGCGCGGCTGTCGCGCACGAGCGCGTCGGCAAGGTCGAAGGCGTCGCGCAGGCCGAGGTTGAGTCCCTGTCCCGCGACCGGATGCAGCGTTTGTGCCGCGTTACCGATGGCGGCGACGCGCGCGTCGACCACCTGCCCCAGTGCGTTCAGGCCGAGCGGGAAACCCGCGCGTGCGGCAATCGATGTGAATTTGCCCATTCTGTCGCCGAATGCCTGATGGAGTTCGGCGAGGAAGGCGGCGTCGGCCAGCTCACGACGGCGTTCGGCCTGCGCGTGCGAGCAGCACCACACGAGCGCGTAGCCGTTTTCCTGCGGTAGCAAGGCGAGCGGGCCGTCCGAGGTGAAGCGCTCCCACGCCCAGCCGATGCGCGGCCGTTCGCAGGTCACGAAGCCGACGAGCGCCGTCTGCCCGTAATCGCGGGCGCGCGGGCGTGCCGTCTGCCCCTCGAACAGGCCGCCTTCGGCATTCACCGCGAGCGTGGCGTGCAGCGTGTGCGCCTGATCGTCGAGCGACGTGCCGAGGGTGATGGTGACTTGCTGACTGTCCTGACGCAGAGCGATCGCGCGATAGGGACGGAAGTGATGCAGACCCGGCGTATCCGAGTCGAGCACGTCGTGCTGTCCGGACCTGGCCGAACCGGCCTGCGGCGCGTGCGCGAAGCGGGCGGGCAACTGCGCGGTCGCGGTGTCGAGCGCACGCATGAGGGCGCCGTACCGGACAACGTAGCCGAGCGCCGGCACGCCGTGATCGAGGTAATCGATTTCGGTGCTGCCGAAGCGCTGCGCCTGCGACACGTGAATGTGCTGGATCGGCGTGCCCGGTAGCGCAGGTGGGGCACCGCGCTCGTGCGGCCACGCGCCGGCGCGCGCGAGGATTTCACGGCTGCCGTGCGAGAGCGCGAGCGTGCGCGGGTCGTCGTAACCCGCTTGCGGGCCGCGCCCGTCCACCAGGGCGATTCGCAATTGCGGTGCGCGTTGCGCCAGCAGCAGCGCAAGCGTGGTGCCGACCGGGCCGGCACCGACGATGGCGACGTCGAACCGGCCGACGGCGCGCGGGGGCGTCGTCTGTGCGTCGGTGGGTGACGTCGCTGAAGTAGCGGAAGCCTGAGCGTTCATCATCGGTCGTCCATACGGTCGCCTGCGCGTTGCACGTGGCCCATCAGCCGCGCATGAGCGCTTCGATCTCGTCGGCATCCACGGGCACGTCGCGCGTGAGCAGCGTGCAACCGCCGGCGGTCACGACCGCATCGTCTTCGATGCGGATGCCGATGTTCCAGTAACGCTCGTCGATGTCCGGGCCGGGACGCACATAAATGCCCGGCTCGATGGTCATCACCATGTTGGCGGTCAGCGTGCGCCACGGACGCTCACCGTCCGGGCCGTCTTCCCGATACTCGCCGCAGTCGTGCACGTCCATGCCGATCCAGTGGCCGGTGCGGTGCATGTAGAAGCGGCTGTAGGACTTGTTGGCGATGACGTCGTCGAGGCTGCCCACGGTGTCGCGTTTGAGCAGGCCGGTGTCGAGCATGCCCTGTGCGAGCACGCGCACGGCAGCGTCGTGCGGCGCGTCGAAACGCACGCCGGCACGGGTTGCGTCGATGGCCGCCTGCTGCGATGCCAGCACGATGTCGTACAGCTCGCGTTGTGCCGGCGTGAACTTGCCGTTGGCGGGGAACGTGCGCGTGATGTCCGACGCGTAGCCGTCGAGTTCGCAGGCGGCGTCGATCAGCACGAGGTCGCCGTCGCGCAGTTCCGTGTCGCCTGCGCGGTAGTGCAGCACGGTCGCGTTAGCGCCCGTTGCGACGATCGAACCGTATGCGGGGAACTGGGAGCCGTGGCGGCGGAATTCGTACAGCAATTCCGCTTCGAGATGGTATTCGCGCAGTCCCACGCGCGACGCTTTCATCGCCCGCACGTGTGCATCAGCGGAAATCTTGCCGGCGCGCGCCATGATGTCGAGTTCGGTGCTGTCCTTGACCAGACGCATCTCGTCGAGAATCGTGCGGACGTCGCGGGCGACCGATGGGGCCGACACCCCTGTGCGGCTCTGGGCGCGCACGGCGCTCAGCCAATGACGCACCTGGCGGTCCTGTTGCGCCGAGGCGCCCAGCGCATAGAACAGGGCCGGTGCGTCGGCCAGCAGTTGGGGCAGACGCGTGTCGATTTCGTCGATGGGGTACGCGGCATCGAAGCCGAAGGTCTCACGCGCGGCTTCCGGACCATAGCGGTAGCCGTCCCAGATCTCGCGCTCTTCATTCTTCGCGCGGCAGAACAGGATCGACTGACCGGTGCGGCTGTCGAGCACGACAACCGCTTCGGGCTCCGTAAAGCCCGAGAGGTAATAGAAGTAGCTGTCGTGACGGTACGGGTAGTCGCTGTCGCGGTTGCGCGGCACTTCCGGCGCCGTGGGCAGAACGGCGACACCGCCACCGGCCTTGCGCATCTGTTCGATGACTCGCTCGCGGCGGGCACGGTACGGAGAATCAGACATCGCGGGCTCCATTTCGGGGAATTGGTTCTAATTCGGTCGTGAGGTCGTGGGTTTGGGGACGTCACGACCCGTTCAGGCGATTCTACTGCCGGGGGCGAGGTCGTGCCGGGCGCGGACTTCGGCGTCGAGCGCGGCAAGCTGCGCCGGTGTACCGACGTTTTCCCAAACGCCGTCGAAGCGCTCGCCGCTCGCCTGCCCTGCGGCAATCGCGCGGCGATACAGCGGCGTGAGCGCCAGGCAGGTGCCGGGGGCAATGCCGTCGAACAGACGCAGGTCGTAAAGCGCGATGTTGCCGAACGTCAGCGGCATGGCGTTCGAAGGTGCATCGTCGGGCAATGAGAGGTGGCCCGTCGCGTCGAGCGCAAAGTCGCCTTTCGGATGAAACGGCGGATTCGGGACCATCACGAGATGCATGCCGGGCTCGGCCTGCGTAGCAAGACGCGCCGCTTGCGGGCGAAGCGTGGCGTAGTCGTAGGCGGTGAAGATATCGCCCGATACGGCGAGAAACACGTTGCCGTCGCCTTCGAGCAATGTTCTGGCGTTCGCGATGCCGCCCGCCGTCTCCAGTGCCTCGGCTTCGGCGGAATACGCGAGACGCGCGCCGAAGGCACTGCCGTCGCCGAGCGTGGCTTCGATCTGCGCGCCCAGCCACGCGTGATTGATGACGATGTCGGTGAAGCCCGCGCGGGCAAGCGCCTCGATCTGCCAGACGACGATCGGCTTGCCGCCGACGCTCAGCAGGGGCTTGGGAGTGGTATCCGTGAGCGGACGCATGCGTTCGCCGCGTCCTGCGGCGAAGATCATCGCCTTCATGCGCCGGGCCTCAGAACGTGTAACCGACATCGACCTGCTGGCCGGTCAGTTCGTCGAGCAGCCCGGCCAGCGGACGCAGCGGCGCGTAGCGGTCCGCGACCTTGCGGGCGTAATCGATAAAGCGTGGCGTATCGGCGAGATAGCGCGGCTTGCCGTCGCGGTAGTTGATGCGCGCGAAGATGCCGAGCACCTTGAGGTGGCGTTGCAGCCCCATCCACTCGGCCTGCCGGTAGAACTCGCCGAAATCCGCGTCGACCGGCAGACCGGCCTTGCGTGCACGCTCCCAGTAATACGCCAGCCAGTCGAGCTGACGCTCCTCGTCCCAACTGAGGAACGCGTCGCGCATGAGCGAAATGACGTCGTAAGTGAGCGGGCCGTAGACGGCATCCTGAAAATCGAGAATGCCCGGGCCGGTCGTGCCCGGCAGACCCGGCATCAGGTTGCGCGGCATGTAGTCGCGATGCACGAACACCTTGGGCTGCGCGAGTGCGCTCTCGATGAGCAACTGGTTGATGCGATCGAGCGTGGCGCGCTGCGTGTCGCTCAGCGCCACCTTCAGATGCTTGCCGACGTACCAGTCCGGGAACAGGTCGAGTTCGCGCTGGAGCAGCGCCGTGTCGTAGGCGGGCAGCACCTCCGGGCGCGAGCTTTTCTGCCAGACGATGAGCGCGTCGAGCGCGGCGCGCATGAGCGGGCGAGCATTATCGTCGTTGAGCACGTCGAGATACGTCTCGCGTCCCAGATCCGTGAGTAGCAGGAAACCCTGCGCAAGATCCTCGGCCAGTACCTTCGGGGCTTGCAGGCCCGCTTCGGCCAGCAAGCCGGCGATGTGCACGAACGGACGGCAATCCTCCTGCGGCGGCGGCGCGTCCATCACGATCAGGCTCGGATGCGCCGGATCGTGGCTGCCGATGCGGAAGTACCGCCGGAAGCTCGCGTCCGCCGAAGCGGGGGCCCAGTTCGTCATGTCGAGCGAGAACGCGCCGGACACGCTGGAGAGCCAGTGGTGAAGGGCTTGCAGGCGGGGATCGGTGGTGTCGGCGAGGGCGCTGGAAGCGTTGGAAACACTCGCGGATGCGGTGGGGTGTGCTGTCATGATGGGGGCGGTAAACGTCTTGCCATATAATACCCGATCATGTTTTCCAGACGCCCTGTTTCTCGACCTCGATCGACCGTCCCGAATGTCCCGGCAAAGCCGTCTGGACAGGCGGGATTGGCTGCCCGCAAGCGGCGCCTCGATTGTCACGCTGTTTGCGTACATGCCGGATAAACAAGTCCATACGAATGAAGTCTCGTCGCTGCGGCGCATGATGCGCACGCGACGCAAGCCACTGGCGCTCCTGCTCTCCCTCCCGGGCGTGTGGTGTTCGCTCGCCGGTGCGCAGGAAGCTCCCCCGCCCGATATTGCCAAGAGCGACGGTCTCGTACTGAGAACGGTGCCGGCGCTCGTCGACAACCCGCTTGGAGACGGCAACGACGTGCCGATGTACGTGCGGGGCATGCATCTCTCCGGTCGGACCAATGTCGATGCGACGGTCGATGACGACGCCGAGGCGCGCAAGTACCGCTCGTTCGTGAAGGGCGACCGCCTGACCTACGACCAGGACACGGACGAGGTCGTGGCTCACGGGAACGCCCGTCTGTCGCAGGGCGGCAATCTGTTCACCGGCCCCGAGGCCCATATGTATACCGGCGCGGGCGATGGCTACATGCTCACCCCGACCTACCGGCTTGTCTCCGGCGGCGGGGGCAAGTCGGAGCGCGCGGATATCGAGGCGAACAACGTCATCACGCTGCAACGGGGTACCTATTCGGGGTGTAGCGCCTGTGCGGAAGAGGGCAAAACCCCGGCGTGGTACATCAAGGCGTCGGAATTCGAGTTCGACCAGGAGCAGCAGGAAGGCACGGCGTACAACGGCATCCTGTTCTTCCAGGGCGTGCCGATTCTCGCCAGTCCGTACCTGTCGTTCCCGACGTCGAACGAGCGCCGTTCGGGATTTCTGGCGCCGACGTTTACGCAATCGAGCCGCACCGGCTTCGAGCTGGCCACGCCGTATTACTTCAATATCGCGCCTAACCGGGACCTGACGATTACCCCGCGCTTCATGACGAAGCGAGGTGTGATGGGCGTTGCCGATTTCCGGTACATGGAGCCAACCTACGGCGGCCTGTTCCACATCGAATACCTGCCGAAGGATCGTGTGACGGGTGACGCCCGTTACACGTTCACGTTCCAGCACAGTCAGTCGCTGGGCTATGGCGTGAACGCCTACGTCAACTTCACGAAGGTGTCCGACGATACGTATCCGGACGATTTCGGCTCGGGCACGAACTTCCAGACCGGAGTTCAGCGCGTGTACAACCGCGAAGCGGGTCTGACGTGGAGTTACGGCGACTGGTCGTTCCTCGCGCGCGTGCTGAAGTATCAGACACTGGCGCCGAGCACGCCGCAGTACGAATCCGTGCCGGAGCTGTCGGCGACGTATAACAAGCTTGACTTCCACGGCTTCGATTTCACGATGCCGATCCGGTATAACCGTTTCCAGATCGCTTCATGGACGGGGCAGCCGAACGGCGAGCGGATCTACGCGCAGCCCACATTGAGCTACCCGATCCTGACGCCCGGCTATTTCGTCGTGCCGAAGGTCATTTTCAATGCCGCGTCGTACAACGTTGACTATGCGAGCGGATCGACGATGCAGTCGTCGATCACGCGTACGGTGCCAACGGTCAGCCTCGATACCGGATTGACGTTCGAACGCCCGCTCACGCTGTTCGGCACAGCCATGAAGCAGACGTTGGAGCCGCGGTTGTTCTACGTCTATACGCCGTACCGCAATCAGAGTTCGATTCCGATTTTCGACAGCGCGACGGCCGACTTCAACCTCGCGGAAATCTTCAGCGAGAACTCGTTCATTGGCGTCGACCGTATTCAGGACGCGAACCGTGTCACGGCAGCGCTGACCTCACGCCTGATCGACGCCGAAACCGGTGTGGAACGCGGGCGTATCTGGTACGCACAGCGCTACAACATTCAGCAGTCGCGCGTGACCATGCCGGGCGGGGTGCCGGAAGACGCCGGCGTATCCGACTTCCTGGTCGGCGGCTCGGCCCTGCTATACCGGAACGTCACTTTCAGTTCCGCCGTGCAATACAGCCCGAGCACATCGCAGTTCAACCGCTCGGACGTTGGCGTGACGTGGCGTCCCGGCGAGCGCAAGGTACTCAACCTGTACTACCGCTATCTGCGCAATCCGCCGCCGGTCGTGGGACAAACCGCATTGACGGTCTCGCCGATCAATCAGATCGAACTTTCCGGGCAGTGGCCGATCACACCGCGATTCGGCATCGTTGGCCGCCTGAACTACAGCATCACGGACAAGACGTTCATCGATGCCCTGGCGGGTTTCGAGTATGATGCCGACTGCTGGGCCTTCCGGGTGGGGCTCCAGCGCTACGCGACCAACGCTACGACGACGACCTCGCGCATCTTCGCGCAGTTGGAGTTGAAGGGCTTGACCAAGTCCGGCAACAGCGCCACAGAAGCCTTCAAGGTCGGGGTGCCGGGCTATCAACCGCCGCCGACGAACCAGATTCCTTCTCGATTCAGCAACTATGAATGACATGTTTGTGAAGCGTGCCTCGCTGTTAGCGGGCCTGTCGGGCTTGTGCCTCGCCGCCGGGGTGGCGGTGGCTCAGCCGGCGCCGGTCAGCGCCAGAACGGCAGGCGCGCCCGCGTCGTCTGCACGGGCGGTCGATTCCATCGTCGCCGTGGTCAACGACAGCGTGATCACCCGCAAGGAACTCGACACGCGTATCGAGGAAGCCAAGCACCAATTGACGCTCGCCAAGCGCCCGATCCCGGATGCCGACCTGCTGCAACGTCAGGTGCTCGAGCAGATGATCGTCACGCAGGTGCAGCTCCAGCGTGCCAAGGAAGACGGTATCGTCGTGAAAGACGCCGACGTCGAGCAGGCATTGCAGCGTATCGCCGCCGACAACCGTCTGAGCGTCGATCAGTACAAGGCGCGTCTGTCGCAGGCCGGCGTACCGTGGGACGCCTTCCGCAAGGAAGTGCGCGAGCAGATCACCATGGCGCGTCTGCGCGATCGCGAGGTCGACAGCCAGGTGCAGGTGAGCGACTCGGAAATCAATTCGTATCTCGCCGCGCAGCGCGGCGCGACCGCCACACCGACGGAAACGGAATACCGCCTGAGCGAGATTCTGGTGAAGCTGCCGGACGGCGCAACGCCCGATCAGGTCAACGCAGCCCAGAAAAAGGCGGCCGAAGCGCTCGACAAGGCGAAGGCCGGTGGCGACTTCGCCGCACTCGCCAAGCAGTACTCGGATGCCTCCGATGCGGCGAACGGCGGCGACATGGGCTTCCGCATTCCCGAACGTATTCCCGATCTGTACCTGAATCAGGTTCAGAAGCTGCAAGCGGGCACGGTCGTGCCGCAGGTGCTTCGCAGCAACAACGGTTTTCACGTCATCAAGCTGGTCGAAACCCGCAAGCAGGGCGGCGATCAGGGCATGACTGTGCCGCAGATCCACGCCCGTCACATCCTGATTCCGGTGGGCGACGGCGTTTCGGAAGAGGCAGCACGCAAGAAGCTGCTTGATCTGAAGTCGAAGATCGAAGCGGGGCAACTCGACTTTGCCGTGGCAGCGCGCGAGAACTCGAAGGACGGCTCGGCGTCGCAAGGCGGCGATCTCGGCTGGATTTCGCCGGGCGAGACGGTGCCTGCATTCGAGCGTGCCATGTCGGAACTCAAGGACGGCCAGATCAGCGATCCGGTGCGCTCGGAGTATGGTTACCACCTGATTCAGGTGCTGGGCCATCGCGAGTCGCAAGTCTCCGGCGATCAGGAGCGCAACCTTGCCATGCAGGAACTGCGTGGACGCAAGGCCGAGCAGCAATACCGCGACTGGTTGCAACAGCTGCGCGACAGCGCTTACGTCGACTACCGTCTGAGCAGCGCGCAGCAGTAAGCGCCGCGTGAGACGTTCCTCGACTCCATTCTCTTTTCAGGCATGACTTCGGACCGGTCCTTCGTTCTCGCCATCACCACGGGTGAACCGGCGGGCGTCGGGCCGGAGTTGACGGTGCAGGCGCTCGTGAAGTGCCTCGCTGTCCCGGAGACTTCCGCCGCTTTCCCGGCTTCCTCGCCGGCTTCTTCCCCGCCCGACGCTTTGCTCGCCCGATGCCGGTTTGCCGTGCTCGGCGATGCCTCGTTGCTCGCCACGCGGGCGCAGGCCGTGGGGTTGGGCGACGCTTGGCAGCAGTTGCTCGCCGATGGCCGTGTGCGCGTCGTGCATCACCCGCTTGCGGTGCCCGTCACGCCGGGGCAACTCGACGCCGCCAACGGCCGTTACGTACTGGCGTTGCTCGACGACGCCATCGACGGCGCCATGGCCGGTGCCTACGATGCTGTGGTCACGGCGCCGCTGCAAAAGAGCACGATCAACGATTGCGGCGTTGCCTTCACCGGACACACCGAGTATCTCGCTGAGCGTACGGGCACGCCGCGCGTGGTGATGATGCTCGCCGGGGGCGGGCTGCGCGTCGCGCTGGCCACCACGCATCTGCCGCTGGCGCAGGTGCCCGGTGCGATCCGTCGCGACGAACTGCTGCAAACGCTCGTCATCCTCCATCAGGACCTGATGCGCTATTTCGGCGTGACACGTCCGCGCATTCTCGTGACCGGCCTCAACCCGCATGCGGGGGAGTCGGGCTATCTCGGGCGCGAGGAGATCGACGTCATCACCCCGGCGCTGGACGATGCGCATGCCGTCGGCATCGACGCGCGTGGCCCGTATCCGGCCGATACGCTGTTTCAGCCGCGTCACCTCGAAGGGGCCGACGCCGTGCTCGCCATGTACCACGATCAGGGCTTGCCGGTGCTCAAGTACGCCAGTTTTGGCGCCGGCGTCAATATCACGCTGGGCTTGCCGATCATCCGCACGTCGGTCGATCATGGCACCGCGCTCGATCTCGCAGGCACGGGGCAGGCCGAAAGCGGCAGCCTTCTGGAAGCATTGCGCACCGCCGCGACGATGGCGGCCAATGCCGCAACACACGCACAACTGACCGCAGGTGCGAGCGGCGACCCGCACGCCGCCCAGCCGTAGTCATAAGGAATTTCACATGAGTAGCGCATCGAAGCGCACGGGCGTCCAACAGGGCCACGTGGCGCGCAAACGTTTTGGTCAGAACTTTCTCGTCGACATGGGCGTGATCGACGCGATCGTGAGCGCGATCTCGCCGCGCCCCGACGACCTGATGGTCGAAATCGGACCGGGTCTCGGCGCGCTGACGACGCCGCTGACCGAATGGCTCGCGCATCTGCATGTGGTCGAGCTCGACCGCGATCTGGTCACGCGCCTCACGCGCAAGTTCGGTGAGCGCGTGAGCGTTCATGCGGGCGACGCGCTCGACTTCGACTTCGGCTCGCTCGTCCAGGCCGATCGTCGTGACGAAGCGCCGCTGCGCATCGTCGGCAACTTGCCGTACAACATCTCCAGCCCGCTGCTATTCCATCTCATGCGCTACGCCGCGCTCGTGCGCGACCAGCACTTCATGTTGCAGGACGAAGTGGTCGAACGCATGGTGGCGCCCGCGGGCTCGAGCAACTACAGCCGCCTGTCGGTCATGCTTCAGTATCGCTACTGGATGGACAAGGTGCTGGATGTGCCGCCCGAGGCGTTCAATCCGCCGCCGAAGGTCGATTCGGCCGTGGTGCGGATGATTCCGCGTGCGGTGGCCGATTTGCCGGAGGTCGATCTGGACGTGTTCGAAGCGGTCGTCGCGCAGGCGTTTTCGCAGCGTCGCAAGATGCTGCGCAACACGCTGCACAGCTATCGGGATCGCGTGGATTTCGACGCGCTCGGTTTCGACCTCACGCGTCGCGCCGAAGATGTGCCGGTCGACGAGTACGTGAATCTCGCACGCGCCATCAGCGGCGCCGGTTCACAAGGCTGATCCCGACGAAGACGAGCACGACGGCGCCGCCGAAGCGCCAGCCGACCGACTCGCCGAGAATCAGCACGCCGAACGTCACGCCGAAGAGCGGGCTCAGGAACGAGAACGACGCGAGGCGGGCGGCGCTGTAACGCGTGAGCAGCCAGAACCAGATCAGATAGCTCGCAAACGCCACGCCAATGGACTGATAGACGAGACTGATCCACGTGGTGGCCGTCATCGGTCCGATGGCCACATTCCCGGTCGCCAGCGCCAGCAGACACAGCAGCACGGCCGAGACCGCGAGCTGATACAGCAGTGTCTTCGACGGCGCAGCCGTTGCCAGCCGAGACGCCCGTACCACCACCGTCGTCATCCCCCAGAAAATGCCCGCGAGGATCGCCAGCAGATCGCCGGGCCAGGTCTTCGCGATATCCGCGCTGCTACCGTCCGAGAACGCCACCACGATGCCGCAGAACGCGATGGCCATGCCCAGCCATTGCGCCGGTCGCAGCCGCTCGCTCGGCACGGTCCAGTGCAGCCCGATGGCGGTAAAGCACGGCGCTGAGTAGAGGAAGACCGCCATGCGCGAGGCGGTCGTGTGGGTGAGACCGACGAAGATGCAGAGGAATTCGAGCGAGAACAGCACGCCGGCGAGGATGCCGGCGGGCAGGGTGCCGTCGCCGGTGATCAGGCGCTGACGCCGCAACACCATCCATCCGCCGACAAGCAGCGTGGCAATGACGGAGCGCAGGCCCGCCTGCAAGACGGCCGGCACGACCGGTACGGCGAGTTTGACGGCGACCTGCTGGCCGCCCCAGATCATGCACAGGCCCAGCATGATCGCGAGTGCGGTGGCGTCGACCGGACGCGGCGTGGTTTTCATGGAATTGATTCGGATGGCGATGTATCGCGCACGCGGTGCGCAGTGCCGACCATTGTCACCGATCCTGATAGGGCATGCATGATTCTGGTGCTGCCAGTGCGGGTAATCTCGGCTGTCGTTCGATTTTGATCTGCACATTGTTCTGCCAGACGGCACAATGTCTCCCCGAATCCCTGGTTTATTCGCCTGGCACGCGGCGCTAGAATCCTCCGCGAGGCCGTGTTTGCCTCCCGATTTCGTTTTTCGTTACCGCCGTATTCAGCACCAGATCAGCACCGAAGCTCATGTACAAGAAAGGCTCAGCCGTTGAATTGCAGTTCTCCCCGTCACGACTCAACGACGGAGCCGGCGATCCGTTCTGGATCGATCTCACGCGCGAAGAAGCGCAGGCATTGTCCGATGCGCTGCAAAGGCATCTGGCGCGCCCGGCCGACGACGCCTCGGGAACTGACGCGCCGCTGACGTTCTCGCTGCTCGATCCTCAGGTGCCGCCCGCCGCAGAGGTGACACACGCAGACGCTGGCACGACGCTATCCCATGCCATCGAGCCGCCGGCGCTCGCGTCACGCCAATGGGTCTGCGTGATATGCGGATGGATTTACGACGAGGCGACAGGCTACCCCGAAGATGGGATTGCGCCGGGTACGCGCTGGGAGGATGTGCCGCAAGACTGGCGTTGCCCGTTGTGCGACGTGGGGAAAGACGATTTCGCGATGGTCGAGTTCTGAGACGCTGCGCAGGACGCGTGCGATCGCCGACGTTGCAAACGACACGGCCGCCCGGGCAGGGCGGCCGTTTTCACATCGGCCACATCCGCAACGCTCGACGTCGCCGGTGTGGCCTGCCTGTCGGCTCGACCGCAGGGCGTGTTCCCGCCCCGTCGGCCGATGGCGGCTGTCTTACAGACCGCCCTTGCTCGAGTGCTTCTGGATCAGTTCGATTTTGTAGCCGTCCGGATCTTCGACGAAGGCGATGACCGTGGTGCCGCCCTTGACCGGACCGGCTTCACGCGAGATTTTGCCGCCGGCCGCGCGAATCGTATCGCAGGCGAGGTAGGCGTCTTCGACTTCGATGGCCAGATGGCCGAACGCGGTGCCGATTTCGTACTTTTCCACGCCCCAGTTGTACGTCAGTTCGAGCACGGTGTTCTCCGACTCGGAACCGTAGCCGACGAACGCCAGCGTGTACTTGTACTCAGGGTTCTCGCTCTGACGCAGCAGTTGCATGCCGAGCACGCGCGTGTAGAAATCGATCGAGCGCTGCAGGTCGCCGACGCGCAGCATGGTATGGAGCATTCGCATGGTGTTTTCAGTGTGGGGACAACGAAAACTTAATTGTACCCGTCGCCATGAAAATGAACACCATTCATGTTGCGTTGAGCGATTTTTGAATTTGAAAAGCGAGAGATTGCGATATTTGCGTGCCGTCGCCCACTCAGAATTCCGGCAGCCACTCGGGCGCGTGTGATTTGAGCGTGTCGCGCGCCGCCTCGAATTCCGGGAAGATCGACGCCACGGCCTGCCAGAAGCGGGGTCCGTGGTTCATCTCCTTCAAGTGCGCCAGTTCGTGCGCCACGACGTAGTCGATCACGCCGAGCGGGAAGTGGATCAGACGCCAGTTCAGGCGAATGCGTCCGTCGGCGCTGCAACTACCCCAGCGCGTGGTCGCAGACGACAGCCCCAGCGCCGTATAGCGCACGCCAAGACGCTCGCCGTAGACCTCCAGCCGTGTGGTGAAGAGCTTGCGGGCTTCCTGTTGCAGCCAGCCTTGCACGCGGTCGCGCATCTGTTCGGACGCGGCCTGCGGCGGCAGATCGAGCCACAGCGTGTGCGTATGGATGTCGTATTGCGCGGCGCCGGCGCGACCGCCCAGACGCACGGTCAACGTATGGCCGAGGTACGGCAGCGTCGCGCCGTCGACCCATGTCACGCGGGGAATCACCCGTCGCGCCGCGCGTTCGCGAAACTCGGCGATCTTGCTGAAGATCCAGCGCTTCTTCTCGACGACAGCGGCTTCGACATCGGCGATCGTCACCCAGCGAGGGGCCGTCACGGCCAGTCCCGATTCGTCGATCATGAAACCGATGGTGCGGCGTGAGGAGCGCTTGAACCGGTAGTAGAGGGCGTGGCCGTCGAGCATGATGACGCGCTCGCCCGGGGCCGGTGCGCGTCGCGGACCACTGCCTGGCGAGGTCGTCAGATGCGTGTCGGCGGTGCTGGGGTGGGCGGACGCGCTCACCGGCGAGGCCGGCGGGGCAGACGCCGCAGGGGCATCCGTGGCGACGCCGTTGGCTTCGGCGGCAGGACTGCCGAACAAGTCGAGTTCCATCTGGGGTGCCGAGGTCTCATGCCGGTCCCGGCTGTCGCGTGCGTTGCCGGTCTGGCGGGGGTCGCGAGTGGCAGGTTGGGCTTTCGACATGAGACGGTCTCGCGTATTGCGCAGTCAGGTCCGGGGCTTCACGTCGGAGGCCTCTGAAGCGTCTCCCGCGTCGGAAGCGCCAGCCCTCGGTTTCGACGTATAGGCCGCCGGGTCGATCCGTATCATCTCGCGTTCGATCCACTCGGCGACGTCGGCATTGACGGCTTCGGCGGTGCGGCCTGCCGTCTCGATGACCGGTCCGATGGAGACGATCACTTCGCCGGGAAACTTCAGGAACGAGTTGCGCGGCCAGACACGTCCTGCATTGTGGGCGATGGGCACGACCGGCGTGCCGGTGGCCGTCGCCAGACGGGCGCCGCCCGACTTGTACTTGTTGCGCGAACCGGTCTTCGTGCGTGTGCCTTCCGGGAACATGATGATCCAGTTCCCTTCGGCCAGTCGATCACGCCCTTGCTTGACGACCGAGGCGAACGCGTCGGTGCCCTTGCGTCGATCGATGTGAATCATGCTCAGCAGACCCAGCGCCCAGCCGAAGAACGGCACGTAAAGCAGTTCACGCTTGAAGACGTAGCACAGCGGCCGCGGCATCAGCGCCGGCAGCGCCACCGTCTCCCACGCCGACTGATGCTTCGAGAGCAGAATCACCGACGTCTTCGGCAGGTTCTCCCAGCCGATCACGCGGTAACGCATGCCACAGAGCTTGTCGCCCACGCGCGTGACCACCTTGCACCAGCCCACCGCAAACCAGTAGCGCTGGTGACGCGTCAGGAACGGGAACGACACGATGCACGCGATGGCATACGGAATCGTCCAGACGATCTGGAAGATGAAGAAGAGAGTCGAGCGAAGTTGCTGCATGGGCGTCGGGTCTGAGTCGGGCGTCGCGGCGGTTGTCTTGGTGGGCTTGCGGGCGAGTACGGGAGATCGTGACGATGGCGCTCAGGCGTCTTCGTCGGCGAGCAGATCGTTGACGAAAGCCGCGAGACTATCGTGCACGCGCGTGCCGTCGGGCAGGTTGCCTGCGGCGAGCGTCTTCTTGCCTTTGCCGGTGAGGACCAGATGCGGTTGTGCGCCCACGGCGGCGGCGGCCTGAAGATCGCGCAGCGAGTCGCCCACGGCCGGCACGCCGGTCAGATCGACTTCGTAGCGACGCGCAATTTCCTGGAACAGACCGGGCTTCGGCTTGCGGCAATCGCAGGCGTCGACCGAGGTATGCGGGCAGAAGAAAACGGCGTCGATGCGTCCGCCGGCGGCAGCCGCCAGCTTCGACATCTTCGCGTGCATGGCACCGAGCGTCGCCATGTCGAAAAGACCGCGCCCCACCCCCGACTGGTTCGTCGCCACGACCACGCGGTAGCCCGCCTGATTGAGCCGGCCGATGGCCTCGAGACTGCCGGGCAGCGGCACCCACTCATCCGTCGACTTGATGAATTGATCCGAGTCGACGTTGATGACGCCGTCCCGGTCGAGAATCACGAGTTTGCGGGCGGCGGGGCCGAGGGTGCGATCTTTGCGCGAATCCATGAGTAGCTCAGTTGACTCGTTGGAACATCACGCGGCGAGCTTCGAGAGATCGGCCACGCGGTTCATCTGGAAGTGCAGGTTCTTGAGCAACGCGAGGCGGTTGTTGCGCAGTGCCTCCTCGTCGGCCATCACCATTACGTCGTTGAAGAAGGCGTCGACCGCGTCGCGCAGTTCGGCGAGCGCAGAGAGCGCTTGCGCGTACTCGCGTGCCTCGAACTTCTGCTCCACGGCCGGCGTCACCTTTTCAAGCGCCGCCGCCAGGGCCTTCTCGGCCGGCTCCAGCAGCAGGTCCGGCGAGATCGTGCCGTCTGCGGGCGGGGCCGTCTTCTTCAGGATGTTGCCGATACGCTTGTTCGCCGCGGCGAGTGCTTCGGCTTGCGGCAGCGCCGAGAAGGCGCGCACGGCGTCCAGACGCTCGATCAGATCGCCCAGATACTTCGGCTGATCGGCCAGCACGGCTTCGATCTCGTTCGCGGCGTAGCCTTGCTCACGCAGGTAGCCGCGCAGACGGTCGAGCACGAACTGGTAGACGTCGCCCAGATACGCGGAATCGGCCACGCCCGTCGTGAACTGCTTGTACGTGACGTGCAGCAGTTCCGGCAGCATGGCCGGCAGACGCTTCTCGATGAGCATGCGCACGATACCGAGTGCATGACGACGCAGTGCGAACGGGTCCTTCTCACCCGTCGGTTGCAGGCCGATGCCCCAGATGCCCACGAGCGTTTCGAGTTTGTCGGCCAGCGCCACTACGGTGCCGGTCTGGCTGGCGGGCAGGGCGTCGCCGGCGAAGCGCGGCTGATAGTGTTCCGAGCAAGCGAGCGCGACGTCGGTGTCTTCGCCGTCGTGACGCGCGTAGTACGTGCCCATCGTGCCTTGCAGTTCCGGGAACTCGCCGACCATGTCGGTCAGCAGGTCGGCCTTGGCGAGCAGCGCGCCGCGCTCAGCGAGCTTCACGCCGTTCGCGTCGGCGCCGATCATGTGCGCGATCGCGCCGGCGAGCTTCACCAGACGCTGCGTGCGCTCGAACTGCGAGCCCAGCTTGTTGTGATAGACGACGTTCGCGAGCAGCGGCACACGATCGGCGAGCGGCTTCTTCTTGTCCTGCTCGAAGAAGAACTTCGCATCGGCCAGACGCGGGCGCACCACACGCTCGTTACCCGTCACGATCTGCTCGGGCTGGCTCGTCTCGATGTTGGAGACGATCAGGAAGCGGTTCGTCAGACGGCCGCCGTCGGCGAGCGGCTTGTCGGTGAGCGCGAAGTATTTCTGGTTCGTCTGCATCGTGAGAATCAGACATTCCTGCGGCACGGCCAGGAATTCCTTCTCGAAATGGCAGGCGTAGATTGCGGGCCATTCGACGAGGGCGGTCACTTCGTCGAGCAGCGAATCGGGCATCACCACGTGATCGTTGCCGGCAGCGGCGAGCAGACGCTCGCGAATCGCGTCGCGACGGCCCGAGAAACTGGCGACGATCTTGCCTTCGGCCTCCAGCGTGGCAGCGTAGGCGTCGGCGTTCGCGACCGTGACTTCACCCTTCGACAGGAAGCGGTGGCCTTGCGTCTTGTTGCCGGAGGCGAGGCCGATGGCCGTCGCCGGCACGATCGTGTCGCCGTGCAGGGCGATCAGACCATGCACCGGCCGCACGAACTGCACCGTCTCGCCATCGGGACGCTGATAGCTCATCACCTTCGGAATCGGCAGCTTGCCCAGCGTTTCGTCGAGCGAGGCTTGCAGCGCGTCGGCCAGTTGGGCGCCGGCGGCGGTGTAGGTGTGGAAGAAGGCTTCGGCCTTGCCGTCCATGGCGCGTTCCAGGCTTGCGACCGGCAGGTCGGCGAAGCCCATCGCAGCGAGTTTCTTCGCGAGCGGCGGCGTGGGGTTGCCGTTGGCGTCGAGCGCGACGGACACCGGCAGGACCTTGGCGCGAATGGTGGCGTCCGGGGCGCGGTCGAGCACGTTCGTGATCGACACGGCCAGACGGCGCGGCGTGGCGAACGACGTGACGACGCTCGCTTCGGTCACGAGACCGCGCGAGCGCAGGCCGTTGGCGATACCGTCGGCAAACGCGTCACCGAGACGCGCCAGTGCCTTCGGCGGCAGTTCTTCGGTCAGCAGTTCGACCAGCAGGGTGCGTTGTGCGGTGCTCATCATGCGGCTTGCGTTTGAGTTTTTGCGGCGGGGGCGTTCAGCATCGGGAAGCCGAGCTTTTCGCGCGAAGCGTAGTAGGCCTGTGCGATCAGACGCGACAACGCGCGGATACGGCCGATGTACGCCGCACGCTCGGTCACCGAAATGGCGCCGCGCGCGTCGAGCAGGTTGAAGGTGTGTGCGGCCTTGAGAATCATCTCGTAGGCGGGCAGCGCCAGTTCGGCTTCGATCAGACGCTTCGCTTCGCTCTCGTAGTTGTCGAAGAAGCTGAAGAGCATCGGCTGGTTCGAGTGCTCGAAGTTATACGTCGACTGCTCGACTTCGTTCTGATGGAACACGTCGCCATACGTCAGGCGGCGCTTGACCGGGCCGTCGACCGTTTGCTCTTCCCATTCCGTCCACACGAGGTCGTAGACGTTCTCGACCTGTTGCAGATACATGGCCAGACGCTCGATACCGTACGTGATTTCGCCGAGCACCGGCTTGCAGTCGAGGCCGCCGACTTGCTGGAAGTAGGTGAACTGCGTGACTTCCATGCCGTTGAGCCAGACTTCCCAGCCCAGACCCCAGGCGCCGAGCGTGGGATTTTCCCAGTCGTCTTCGACGAAGCGCACGTCGTTTTCGGTCAGGTCGAGGCCGAGCGCGCGCAGCGAGCCCAGGTACAGGTCGAGGATGTTTTCCGGGGCCGGCTTGAGCACCACCTGATACTGGTAGTAGTGCTGCATGCGGTTCGGATTCTCACCGTAACGGCCATCCTTGGGACGGCGCGACGGCTGCACATAGGCGGCGCGCCACGGCTCCGGGCCGATCGCGCGCAGGAACGTGGCAGTGTGCGAGGTACCGGCGCCGACCTCCATGTCGTAAGGCTGGAGCAACGCACAGCCTTGCTTGTCCCAGTAATCCTGCAACGTCAGGATGACTTGTTGAAAGGTAAGCATGATGAATTCGCGCGGACGAACAGGAAAATATGCGGATTTTGCGCAGTCTTCCGGCCCGGCCGCGAGCGCGGCCGAAAGACTAAAACGTTGAATTTTAGCGGGAATTCGACCCGCGCGGGGCGCTGATGGCCCCGGGATGTTACGACGGGGAGATTTTCACATCCCCCGATGTCGTTTCCATGGATGGCGCTGGCGCGTCGATGCCCGGATCGCCGCTCAGCGCGCGCGGCGCGTCATGGCCAGACCGAGGCCGAGTGCGATAAGGGCGAGCACCAGTGCGGGCACGTTGCCGAAGCGCACGTACGGGGTGAGGCCGCTGTACGGTTGTACGTTGCCGGTGAGCGTACCCACGGTCATGGCGGGCAGACGTCCCTGCACCTTGCCGTGCGCGTCGATGATGGCGGTGGCGCCCGTGTTCGTCGCCCGCAGCATCGGACGCCCCGTCTCCAGCGTGCGCATCCGGGCGATCTGCAAATGCTGGTCGAGCGCGATGGTGTCGCCGAACCACGCCAGATTGGTCGAGTTCGCCAGCACTGTGGCCGGTTCCGGCATGTTGCGCAGCGCCTGCGCAATTTCCTCGCCGAACAAGTCCTCGTAGCAGATGTTGAGCGCCACGCGCTGATCCCGGATCGGGAAGCCGCCCGGCGTTGCCGTGCCGCGCAGGAAGTCACCCAGCGGGATGTGCATCATGTCGACGAACCAGCGAAAACCCCACGGCACGAATTCGCCGAAGGGCACGAGGTGGTGCTTGTCGTAGCGATAGAGCGTCTGATCGCGCGGCGTCACACCGAACAGGCTATTGGTGAGATCGGTCGGGCCGCGATCGGTGATCGTGGCGCCGACAGCGCCCAGCACCACATGCGAGCCGGTACGGTCCACGAATTCGCGAATCGGCGTGGCGACCTCGGGCGGAATGCCTTGCAGCAGCACCGGAAACGCGGTCTCCGGCGTGATGATGAGGTCGGCCGGTGCGGCCACGATCATGTCGCGGTACATCGCCATCGCGTGGTCGATGCCCGCGCGCTCGAACTTCATGTCCTGCGCCACATTGCCTTGCAGCAGACGTACCGAGAGCGGCTTACCCGACGGCGTCGTCCAGGCGTGACGCGCCAGTCCCGCGCCCACGCCCATCAATGCGAGTACGCCCACGACCGCCACGAGACGTCGCATCGTACGTGTTGCCGCCACGACGGGAACGAGCGCGCGAGCGAGCCATGCTGCGGCGAGCGCTGCAAGGCCGGCGATGCCGTACACGCCGAGCAGCGGCGCGAAACCTGCGAGCGGGCCGTCGACATGCGCGTAACCGGGGGAGAGCCAGGGAAAGCCGGTGAAGACGGTGCCGCGCAGCCATTCGGCGAGCGTCCAGGCGCCTGCGAAGGCGAGCACACGCCAGGGGCCGGTCGCCGTGACCGAGCGCGTGACGAAGGCGGCGAGCGCGGGATAGATCGCGAGGTAGATCGAGAACAGCACGACGGCGGCGCCGGCCATGGCGCCGGGCATGCCGCCGTAGGTATGCATGCTGATGTAGAGCCACCAGATGCCGGAGACGAACGACGTGAGCCCGAAACTGCCGCCCAGCCAGAGCGCGTGACGTCGCGAGGCGCTGCGCTCGACGAGCGCAAACAGACCTGCCATGGCGAGCAGTTGCAGCCACCAGAGATCGCGCGGGGCGAAGGCCAGGGTTTGCGCGATACCGGCCAGACCGGCGAGCACTCGGGCACGCCAGGCCAGCCACGAGCGCCGCTCGGGCGCGTGGACGGTCATTTCCTGCATGGATCGATGAATGGGAGTTACTCGGCTTCGATGGCCGGTGCCGGTTCCACGCGCCGCAACAGCAGCATGTGGACCTGACGGCCGTCGGCGCGCAGCACCTCGAACACGAGATTGCCGATGCGCATACGCTCACCCCGGCGTGGCACACGGCCGAACTGGTGCGTGATCATACCGCCGATCGTGTCGTTCTCGTCATCGTGGAACTGGGTGCCGAACGCTTCGTTGAACTGCTCGATTTCCGTGAGCGCGCGAATGCGATATGTCCCGTCGGGCGCAGCGATGATGTTGTCTTCTTCTTCATCGAAGTCGTACTCGTCCTCGATGTCGCCGACGATCTGTTCGAGCACGTCTTCGATCGTGATGAGACCCGCCACACCGCCGTATTCGTCCACGACGATGGCGATGTGATTGCGATTGACGCGGAAGTCGTGCAGCAGCACGTTCAGACGCTTCGACTCCGGAATGAACACGGCCGGGCGCAGCATGTCGCGCACGTCGAAATCATGATTCGCGTAGTAACGCAACAGATCCTTGGCGAGCAGAATGCCGATGATGTTGTCGCGATTGCCTTCATAGACCGGATAGCGCGAGTGCGCCTGTTCCAGTACGAACGGCATGAATGCTTCGGGGGTCTGTTCGATGTTGATGGCGTCCATTTGCGCGCGCGGCACCATGATGTCGCGGGCGCACAGATCGGCCACCTGGAATACGCCCTCGATCATCGCCAGAGAATCGGCGTCCATCAGGTTACGGGCGTGGGCGTCTTGCAGAATTTCGAGCAACTCTGCGCGCGACTCCGGCTCCGGGGAAATCAGATCGGTGAGGCGTTCGAGCAGAGAGCGAGGTTTTTCGGTGTTTTTTCGACCGGGTCGACTGGGATAAGGGTCGTTCATGACGGCGCGTCCAAGTTGGGCGGACGCCGAGCTGTTACAGGAAGCTCAAGGATACACCAGATGTGCGGCATCGCCGCGTCAGGCGGTGTGTGGGAGGGCGTCGTCCGGGCGTGCTGCGCCGTTGCGCATATTTCAGGACGTTTCCGTCGCCCGCTCGCGACAATCCGGGGGCTTATCTTGCACCGCAGCGGTGCAGCAACGCCTCTAGCGCGAGGTCGGGCATGCCCGCTTCGCGCAGCGCCTTGACGGTCCGGGCGACGTAATCGTGCGTGGTGCCGTAGCGTCCCTGCGCCTGATCGAAGACCTGCCGCACGATGTCGTCGGACAGGCGTCCTGCGTAGCTCACGGCTTCGCGCCGCATGACGAACGCCAGCCCCGGCTTGGCGCGGCCGTCCGCCAGTTGGCAATTCAGCCACATCGGACGGTACGACCCCATGGCCATTTCGCGATACCAGAGCGTTTCGAGTTCGGTGCGCGCGTGACGCGCGGCCAGCCGCATGGCCACGCCGGCGCACGAGCCGCCCCGGTCCAGTGCCAGCACCAGCCCCGGTTGTTCGGGCGTGCCGCGATTGACGCGCGACCACAGATACAACCCCCGGTGATAGCCATGCACGCGCGCGTGATGGCTTTCTTCGACGGGCATGCCGGGATTCCAGATGAGCGAGCCATACGCGAAGATCCAAAGGTCCTCGCGGCCGTCCCAGTCGACGAGCGCGGCGTCGAGCGACTGGCTCATTTCTTCTTGTGTCAGATGACGGGAGGCGCCGAGGTCCGGCGGATAACGCGTGCATCCCGGGCCGCTCGACGTGCTGGTCTGCGCGCTGTCGCTGGCGTCAGGGGCGTCCGGTCGGTCGGGAATGCGGTCCATAGGGCGTATTGGGGGGCTTAAGGAGCTTGGAGGGGGGGCTGGGGGCAGGGGCTCGGTCAGGTGCGACGGGCTTTTGTCGCCGACTTCTCCGACGCATACGGATCGGCGTAACCGAGTCCGGCGAGAATCTCCGTCTCGAGGCCTTCCATCTCCTGCGCTTCGTCGTCTTCCTCGTGATCGTAGCCTTGCGCGTGCAGCACGCCATGCACGATCAGGTGCGCGTAATGCGCTTCGAGCGAAATGCCTTGCTCGTTTGCCTCGCGCTCGACCACCGGGCAACACAGCACGATGTCGCCCGTGACCGGATCGCTTTCGTCCTGCGCGTAGGCGAACGTCAGCACATTGGTCGCGTAGTCCTTGCCGCGATAGCCGCGATTGAGCGTCTGACCTTCGTCGGCGTCGACGAAGCGCAGCGTCAGTTCGGCGTCGGCGAGCAGCGCGGCCTGCACCCAGCGGCGCACGGCGGTGCGCGAGAGCAGCGCCTTGTGCGACGCGAACGCGGGCCCCGCCACGAACTGGTTCGTCAGCGTGAGCGAGTGGCGGGCGGGCCGACCGCTCATGCCTTGCCTCCGGCCGTGCTTGATGCACGTGAGGCGCGCGAGGCGTGACCCGTGCGATCACCGCGCGACTCCGAGGCCGGCAGATCGAGCCCGGCTTCCAGATGTTGCGCGTGTTCGTCGTACGCTTCGACGATGCGTGCGACCAGCGGGTGACGCACCACGTCCACGCTGGTGAAGCGCGTCATGGCGATGCCGCGAACGTTCTTCAGGATCACCTGCGCTTCCATCAGGCCGCTCTTTTGCCCGCGCGGCAGGTCGACCTGCGTGGTATCGCCGGTCACCACGGCTTTGCTGCCGAAACCGATACGCGTGAGGAACATCTTCATCTGCTCGGGCGTGGTGTTCTGCGCCTCGTCGAGAATAATGAACGCATGATTGAGCGTACGGCCGCGCATGTAGGCCAGCGGCGCGATCTCGATCATCTGCTTCTCGAAATACTTCTGCGTCTTGTCGAAGCCGAGCAGGTCGTACAGCGCGTCGTACAGCGGGCGCAGATACGGATCGACCTTCTGTGCCAGATCGCCGGGCAGGAAGCCCAGGCGCTCGCCCGCTTCCACGGCCGGGCGCGTGAGCACGATGCGCTTGACGGCGTCGCGCTCCAGGGCGTCGACGGCGCAGGCCACGGCGAGATACGTCTTGCCGGTACCGGCCGGGCCGATGCCGAACGTCACGTCGTGCGACAGGATCTGCTTGAGGTAGTCGCGCTGGGCGGGCGTGCGGCCGTGCAGGTCGCTGCGACGCGTGTGCAGCACGGGCGAGCCGTCTTCCGTCTCACCGGCGGCGAACGGGTTGTCGTCGCCATGACGCACGCTCGGCGCGAGGCCCTGACGCGTTTCCACGAGTCCGAGCTGGATGTCGTCGACAGAGAGTGCTTCGGTTGCGCGATTGTAGAAACTCTCGAGCGCCTGCGTGGCGACGGCGGCACTCTTGCCTCGAATGGAGAAACGATGGCCGCGACGGGTGATCGAGACGTCGAGCGCCTGTTCGATCTGACGCAGGTTTTCGTCGAGCGGGCCGCAGAGATTGGCCAGACGGCGATTGTCGTCGCGCGGAGCGGTGAATTCTTGGACGGGTGCTTTCAAGATGATCCGGTCGTTTGCCTGTTCAGGTCGTTCGATGGCTTGGCGGTGACGGGGCAGCGATGCCAACCGTGGCTTGTGGTGGCTTGATACGCCCCGCCGGTCCCATATTCAATGCGTGACGACCAGTTCGCCGCGCAGCGAGTGCGGATAGGCGAACGTGATCACGACGTCGGTCATCTGACCGATCAGGCCCGCGCGTTGTGCCTCGGGCGCCGGGAAGTTGACCACGCGGTTGTTTTCGGTGCGGCCTTGCAGTTCGTTCGGGTCCTTGCGCGAAACGCCTTCGACCAGAATGCGCTGACGCGAGCCGACCATGCGCTGGCTGATGCGTGCTGCGTTTTCTTCGATCACGGCCTGCAAGTGCTGCAGACGGCGCAGTTTCACTTCGCGCGGCGTATCGTCCTGCAGGTTCGCGGCGGGCGTGCCGGGGCGCGGGCTGTAGATGAACGAGAAGCTGGTGTCGTAGCCGATGTCGTGGATCATCGCCATGAGCTTGTCGAAATCCTCTTCCGTCTCGCCGGGGAAGCCGACGATGAAGTCCGACGACATCGACATGTCCGGACGCACCTGACGCAGGCGACGGATGATCGACTTGTACTCCAGCACCGTGTAACCGCGCTTCATGGCCGAGAGCACGCGGTCCGCGCCGTGCTGCACGGGCAGGTGCAGATGGCTCACGAGCTTGGGCACCTTGGCGTAGGTGTCGATCAGACGCTGCGTGAATTCCTTCGGGTGGCTGGTCGTGTAGCGAATGCGCTCGATACCGGGCACTTCGGCCACGTATTCGATGAGCAGCGCGAAGTCGGCGATCTCGCCGTCGGCCATCAGGCCGCGATAGGCGTTCACGTTCTGGCCCAGCAGCGTGATTTCACGCACGCCCTGTTCGGCCAGCCCGGCAATCTCGGTGAGCACGTCTTCGAACGGACGCGAGACTTCGTCGCCGCGCGTGTAAGGCACCACGCAGTAGCTGCAATACTTCGAGCAACCTTCCATGATCGAGACGAACGCCGTGGCGCCTTCGACCTTGGCCGGCGGCAGGTGGTCGAACTTTTCGATTTCCGGGAAGGAGATGTCGACCTGCGAGCGGCCGGTCGAGCGCCGCGCTTCGAGCATCTGCGGCAGACGGTGCAGCGTTTGCGGGCCGAACACCACGTCCACGTAAGGGGCGCGCTGCACGATGGCCGCGCCTTCCTGACTGGCGACGCAGCCGCCGACGCCGATCACCAGATCCGGCTTGATTTCCTTGAGGGCGCGCATGCGGCCCAGATCCGAGAACACCTTTTCCTGCGCCTTTTCGCGCACGGAGCAGGTGTTGAACAGGATGACGTCGGCGTCTTCGGGGGTGTCGGTCTTTTCGAGGCCTTCAGCCGCGCCGAGCACGTCCGCCATCTTGTCGGAGTCGTACTCGTTCATCTGACAGCCGAACGTCTTGATGTAAATCTTTTTTGCCATGGAGTGTGCGCCGTTCGCAGTGGTTGACCTGGGGGCGTCGGTAATCATGAAATTCGAGCGAAATTCAAACGCAACCAAACGCAAAAGCCGGCATAGCCGGCCTGTCCGGACCTCCGTCGTGGGGCCGGTGTGTGGTGCACGCATTATACCGCGTGCACCGAGGAGGAGCGGGGAAGGGCGCGCCCGTCAGGGCTCAGCGGTTGTCCTTCATCGCCGTGGCCAGCGCCCGGATGTTGTACTGGAACAACTGGAGGTAGGTCGTCGCTTCCGGATTCTTCGACAGGGCGTCGGAGTACAGCTTGCCGTCGACCGTCACCTTGGCGTCGTGCGCAATGCGTTCGACCAGTCGCGGATTGGAGATGTTCTCCATGAATACCGCCTTGATGCCCGTCTTGCGGATCACGCGGATCAGGTTGGCGACGTCGCGGGCGCTGGCTTCGCTTTCCGTCGACACGCCTTCCGGGGCGAGGAATTTGATGTCGAAGCGCATGCCGAGGTAGCCGAAGGCGTCGTGCGAGGTCAGCACCACGCGGCGTGACGGCGGAATCGAGGCCAGCTGCTTCTTGGCCCAGGCGATCACCTCGTCGAGCGCGACACGGTAGTTTTGGGCGCGCGCGGCATAGTAAGGCGCGCCGGCCGGGTCAGCTTGCGAGAGGGCGGCCGCGATGTTGTCCACCATGGTCTTCACGCGCTCGGGATCCTGAAACATGTGCGGATCCGTGATCGTCTTGCCGTCGTCCTCCATCGTGCGGGGCTTGAGGCCCTTCGTGACCGTGACGAGCTGGCCGGAATAGTGGCTCGACTTCATCAGACGGGGCAGCCAGCCTTCAAAACCCAGGCCGTTCACGAAGAACAGCTTGGTGCCGGCAAGCTTGGCAACGTCAGCCGGGGTCGGCTCGTAGGTGTGGGTGTCCTGATCCGGGCCGACCAGCGTGGTGACGTCGATCCGGTCGCCGCCGACGGCTTTGACGATGTCCGACAGAATGCTGAAGCTCACGCCGACCGGCAGGCGCGTGTCCTGCGCCCGCGCCGGGCCGGCGAATGCCAGGGTCAGCGCGAACAGGGCGGCGAAGAGGCCTGCGCCGAACCACGACTTGCTACGGAGACTGCCGCTGACACTACTGGCGCCGCTGATGCCGCTAAAGCGTTTGGCGCCCTTACCCAATCCGAACATGTTTCCCTCTCTCAAAGCGCCGGCGCTTTGGCAGTACTTGCACCGCCCGGCGAAACAAGCAGCGCGCCCAGATAGGCGACACCTGCCGTCAATACGATGGCCGGCCCGGATGGGCAAGCCAGGTAATACGAAATCAGCAGCCCGATCACGCTCGATGCGCTGGCCACCAGCCACGCGCTCAGCAACATGCCGGGCAGGGTTCGGGCGACGAGGCGGGCCGTGGCGGCCGGCAGCATCATCAGCCCCACGGCCATGAGCGTGCCCATCGCCTGAAAGCCCGCAACGAGGTTCATCACCGTCAGCACCGTGAAGCCGAGGTGATAGCGCATCACGCCGCGCCCGTTGCGCTGGCCGAGGAAGGTCGGGTCGGCGCTGTCGAGCACGAGCCCGCGATAGTGCCAACCGAACCAGAGCAGCGTCACGGTCGTGATGGCGGCCACCAATATCAGCGACGGGTCGTCGACCGCGAGCACCGAACCGAACAGCAGGTTCATCAGGTCGACGCTGTTGCCCCATTTGGAGACGATCACCACGCCGCCGGCGAGCGCCAGCAGGTAGAAGCCGGCGAACGACGCCCCTTCGTCCAGCCGTGTGCGACGGCTCGACAGCCCTGCGAGCAGGGCGACGAGCAGGCCCGCCACCATGCCGCCTCCGGCCATCCACGGCAGCGACAGGCCGCCGATCAGATAGCCCACGGCGGCGCCGGGCAACACGGCGTGCGAGAGCGAGTCGCCCATCAGGCTCATGCGGCGCAGCAGCAAAAACACGCCCACGGGCGTGCAACCGAGCGAAAGCGCCAGACTCCCGACGAGGGCGTGCCGCATGAAGTCGAATTCCGCGAACGGTCCGACGATGAGGTTCAGCAAGGCGCTCACCGACGACCTCCCGGCGCAGAGAGGTTGGCGGACGCCGCCGGGCGCGCCTGCGCCCCTTGATTCGCAGCGAACGCGGTGTAACCGCCCGCGCCCGACAAGCCGACGTGCGTGCCACCGCCGGTACCACTGGCCGCGTCGGCCGATGGAAATCCGGCGTGCAGACAGTCTGCGGGCGCGCCCGAGGCGACCAGCCGACCAGCCATCACGGCGACATGCGCGAAACGCTCCAGCACCAGCGGTAGATCGTGAAGGACGGCAACGACGGTGCGTCCCTCGTTGCGCCATTGGTCCAGCAGGGCCAGCAACAGTTCCGCCGAGGGCACGTCGATGCCGGTGAGGGGTTCGTCCAGCAAAACGATCGGCGCGTCTTCCACGATCAGACGCGCGAAGCGGGCACGCTGCCATTGTCCGCCGGACAAGGCTTCGAGCGCCTGCGCCCGCTTGTCGGCGAGGCCCACGCGGGCCAGTGCGTCCAGCGCGCGATCGAACTCGTCGCGTCCCAGGCGGCGGGCGTCGCCGGTGCGACGCCACGTGCCCGTCAGCACATATTCTTCCACGCACATCGGAAAGCGATGATCCGTTTCGGGCCGCTGCGACAGGTAGGCCACGGGGCCATCGCTGACGATGCTGCCGCTGGATGCCTTTTGCAGCCCCGCAAGCGAGCGAAGCAGGGTGGTCTTGCCGCCGCCGTTCGGGCCGACGACGGCCGAGAGCACGCCGGGCGCGAAGGTGGCGCTCACGCCTGCGAGCGCGACGTTCGGGCCGAACTGGACGCAGAGATCCTGGCAGCCGATCACGAGGCGACCCCTCTCAGCGCCCAGAAAACGAGCGCCCAAAGGGGGATGAGCACGAGCAGCGTAAGTGCCGTGCGCTCCCAGCCAGCGAGACGGTAGAGCCAAACGGAGAAGCGAATCATGGATAAGGGAATGGGCGAGGCCCCGACACAGTCTGCAACTGTGTATCAAATAGGACGCAAATGCAACAAAGTTGCATTATTGCATGAAACCGCCCGGGGCATGCGGACGCCCGTCGGCGGCGCTGCGGGATGCGCGCGAGGGCATCGCGGACAGGGTCACATCACGTTACATATCCGCGCAGCAGATTTTGGCGAACCGGCGTAACATGGTTTCGAACTCGGTCGTCTGGCACGTTGTTCGCTTCATTCCAGAGATCGGCGATTTGCAAGGAGGAGGTGAGCCCGCTCAGACATCCATCCGCTTTTGACTTTCCGCTTGCGACGAACATGCCGTTGCAGATGCATTGGCGCATGTCGATCGCACGACCTTCGCGACTTCGCGCAGCCGCGACGCTTCGACAGGAAAGCAGGCCTCTCGCGCCCACGTCTTCGGCTTCGTCGACGTCGATGGGCCACCCACTTTTTTTCCCGAAAACATTGCACGTCAATCATCGTGTCGCAGTAAGAAATTCTATTGGATAGATAGGATTCCTTAGTAAGTAACGCAGATGCGCGAACGTGATCGAATGCAGGCAAACCCGAGTGCGCAATGCGTGGGTGAAGACGCGAAAAGTCGCTCGAATTTTGACCTGTCTGGCGTGACGTGCGCAATGCGTAGAGGTCGTGGAAACCCTTGCTGCATGCGGGTTATCGAGAATGCTTAGCGCTGCGGAAAATATCTAGCGACAGTTTTTTTGTTTGTGCATATGATGAGTTAACGGTTGCAATTTTCAGTGACAAGTTTAAAGTCAACCTAAACCGATTTTGAGTCGTTCATGTGAGGGAGGGGACAGTGCGAAAGGTTTCGCGTAAGTCGCTCCGGCATGCAGTGAGCCAGGTCGAAACCATTGCGCAGTCATCCGGGTCTTAGGCAACAGAGCGGGCATCGCATCGCGATGTTTTCCGATGAAGCGGGGGGTGAGGCATATGGATATTTTCAGCCACTACACGACACGTTTCGAAGCACGCAGGGAAGAGGAATACAGCATCCAGGAATATCTGGAGATCTGTAAGAAGGACTCGACTGCGTACGCGACGGCAGCCGAGCGCATGTTGCGCGCCATCGGTGAGCCTGAGCTGATCGATACGCATCACGACCCGCGACTCTCGCGGCTGTTCTCCAACAAGATCATCAAGATCTATCCTGCCTTCCGTGACTTCTACGGCATGGAAGACACGATCGAGCAAATCGTCTCGTTCTTCAAACACGCGGCGCAAGGACTCGAAGAACGCAAACAGATTCTGTATCTACTCGGGCCCCCGGGCGGCGGCAAGTCGTCGCTGGCCGAGAAGCTCAAGGTATTGATGGAAGACGTCCCCATCTATTGCCTGAAGGGATCGCCAGTGCACGAGTCGCCTCTGGGCCTGTTCTCCTCAGAGGAAGACGGCAAGATTCTGGAAGAGGACTTCGGTATTCCGTTGCGCTATCTCAATACGATTCCGTCGCCGTGGGCCACCAAGCGTCTTAACGAGTTCAACGGCGATATCACGAAGTTCCGCGTGGTGAAGGTGCGCCCGTCGGTGCTCCAGCAGATCGCGATTGCCAAGACCGAGCCGGGTGACGAAAACAACCAGGACATCTCGTCGCTGGTCGGCAAGGTCGACATCCGCAAGCTCGAGGAGTACCCGCAGGACGATCCGGACGCCTATTCCTACTCCGGCGGTTTGTGCCTGGCCAACCGTGGGCTGCTCGAATTCGTCGAAATGTTCAAGGCGCCGATCAAGGTGCTTCACCCATTGCTGACTGCGACACAGGAAGGCAACTACAAGGGGACGGAAGGGTTCGGTGCGATTCCGTTCGACGGTATCGTGCTCGCTCACTCGAACGAAGCGGAATGGCAGAGTTTCAAGGGCAACCGCAACAACGAGGCTTTCCTCGATCGTATCTACATCGTGAAGGTGCCGTACTGCCTGCGCGTGACCGACGAGGTGAAGATCTACGAGAAGCTGGTGAAAAACAGTTCGCTCGCCAACGCCCCGCGCGCGCCGAACGTGCTCAAGATGCTCGCCCAGTTCGCGGTGCTCACCCGCCTGAAAGAGCCCGAGAATTCCAACATCTTCTCCAAGGTGCGTGTCTACGACGGTGAAAACCTCAAGGACATCGACCCCAAGGCCAAGTCGTATCAGGAGTACCGCGACTACGCTGGGGTGGACGAAGGGATGACGGGCATGTCCACGCGTTTCGCCTTCAAGGTGCTCTCTAAGGTCTTCAACTTCGATAACACCGAAGTCGCGGCCAACCCAGTGCACATGCTGTATGTGCTCGAACAGCAAATCGAGCGTGAGCAGTATGCGGGCGAAGTCGAGAAGCGCTATCTCTCCTACATCAAGGAGTATCTGACCGCGCCGTTCGTGGAGTTCATCGGCAAGGAGATTCAGACCGCTTATCTGGAATCGTATTCCGAGTACGGTCAGAACATCTTCGATCGGTATGTGAACTTTGCGGATCTGTGGATTCAGGATCAGGAGTATCGCGACCCGAACACCGGCGAAATTCTCGACCGTACCGCGCTCAACGACGAACTGGAGAAAGTCGAAAAACCGGCCGGGATCACCAACCCGAAGGACTTCCGCAACGAGATCGTCAACTTCGTACTGCGCGCGCGCGCCAACAACGCGGGCAAGAATCCGCTCTGGACGAGTTACGAGAAGCTGCGGGCCGTCATCGAGAAGCGCATGTTCTCGACCACCGAGGATCTGCTGCCGGTGATTTCGTTCAATGCGAAGTCGTCCAAGGAGGATCAGGAAAAGCACGCCAACTTCGTCAACCGTATGGTGGAAAAGGGCTATACCCCGAAGCAGGTTCGCCTGCTTGTGGAATGGTATCTGCGCGTGCGCAAATCCTCGTAGCAACCAATCGGGGCCACTATGTCAGCAATCATCGACAGACGGCAAAACGGCAAGAACAAAAGCGCCATCAACCAGCAGCGCTTTATCAAACGCTACCGCGATCAGATTCGCCGCGCGGTAGCGAAGGCGGTGTCTGGGCGCAAGATCACCGATATCGATGGCAGCGGACAGGTCTCGATCCCGGTCAAGGACATTTCGGAACCGTTGTTCCACCACGGGCCCGGCGGGCGACGGGAGATGGTGCACCCCGGCAATCGCGAGTTCGTGGTGGGCGACAACTTCGAACGTCCGCCATCGGGCGCAGGGGGCGGCGGCAGCCGCGCCAGCGACTCGGGAGAGGGCGAGGACGATTTCGTTTTCAACCTCTCGCGCGAGGAGTTCCTGAAATTCTTCTTCGAGGACATGGCGCTGCCGGACCTCGCGAAACGCCGGCTCGCGCAAATTCCGGAGTTCCGCAAGGTCCGCGCGGGCTATTCCATCGACGGCACGCCGTCGAACCTCAACGTCATTCGCACGATGCGCAGCTCGCTGGGCCGCCGCATCGCGCTTACCGCCCCGTATCGCAAACAGTTGCGCGAGCTTGAGGCCGAGTACGCGGACATCGTCTCGCGCGAGGGCGATACGTCGCAGCGCGCCATGGCGCTGGCCCACGAGATTACGCATCTGCGCACGCGTGTCGAGGCGATCCCGTACATCGAAAAGCTCGATCTGCGGTATTCGAACCGGATCATGCAGCCGCGCCCGCAAGCGCAGGCCGTCATGTTCTGCCTGATGGACGTCTCGGGCTCCATGGATCAGAGCCGCAAGGATCTGGCCAAGCGTTTCTTCATGCTGCTCTATCTGTTCCTGCGGCATAACTACGAGCGCATCGATCTGGTGCTCATCCGTCACCACACCACGGCCAAGGAAGTCAATGAAGACGACTTCTTCTATGCGCGGGAATCGGGCGGTACGGTGGTCTCCAGCGCGCTCAAGCTGATGAACGAGATCATTGCAGACCGGTACTCGCCGAGCGACTGGAACATCTATGGCGCGCAGGTTTCCGACGGCGACAACTGGGACGGGGATTCGCCCATCTGCCGCGACATTCTGATGCAGTCGATCATGCCGGCCGTGCAGTACTTCGCCTACGTGGAGGTGGCGAGCGCGGAGCCGCAGAATCTGTGGAACGAATACCTGTCGGTCAAGCAGCAGCACCCGAATTTCGCGATGCAACGCATCATGGAAGCCGCTGAAATCTATCCGGTGCTGCACGACCTGTTCAAGAAGAAGGCGGCCTGAAAACCGTCCCGCCGGTACTACAACGAGGACGCATCATGGCGTATATCTCCACCGGATCGGAATGGACGTTCGAACTGATTCAGCGATACGAGCATGAGATCGCGCGTATCGCGTCGAACTTCAAGCTCGACACGTATCCGAATCAAATCGAGATCATCACCGCCGAGCAGATGCTCGACGCCTACGCGACCGTCGGTCTGCCCATCGGCTATCACCACTGGTCGTACGGCAAGCACTTCCTGTCGTCCGAGCGCGGATACAAGCGCGGGCAGATGGGGCTCGCGTACGAGATCGTCATCAACTCGAATCCCTGCATCGCGTATCTGATGGAGGAGAACAGCATGACCATGCAGGCGCTGACCATCGCGCATGCCAGCTACGGTCACAACTCGTTCTTCAAGGGCAATTACCTTTTTCGCACGTGGACCAGCGCCGACGCTATCGTCGATTACCTGCTGTTCGCGCGCAACTACATCACCGAGTGCGAGCAACGCTACGGCGAGCAGTCCGTGGAGCTGCTGCTCGACTCCTGCCATGCGCTGATGAACTACGGCGTGGATCGCTACAAGCGACCCAAACGGTTGTCGCTCGCGCAGGAGCAGGCGCGGCAGAAGGAGCGCGAGAACTATTTGCAGATGCAGATCAACGATCTGTGGCGCACGCTGCCGAATCACGCGCTGCACGACGACGATGAAGACGACGGCCTCGATCCGACCGATTCCGACGAGCCGCCATTCCCGGGCGAACCGCAGGAGAACCTGCTGTACTTCTTCGAGAAGAACGCCCCGAAGCTCGCGCCGTGGCAGCGCGAGATCGTGCGCATCGTGCGCAAGCTCGCGCAGTACTTCTATCCGCAGCGTCAGACGAAGGTCATGAACGAAGGCTGGGCGACGTTCTGGCATTACACGATTCTCCAGCAGCTCTACAAGGAGAAGCTCGTCAATGACGCCTTCATGATGGAGTTCCTGCACGCGCATACGAACGTGGTCTATCAACCGTCGTTCGATAGTCCATACTACAGCGGTCTGAATCCGTATGCGCTGGGCTTCGCGATGTTCCAGGACATTCGTCGCATGTGCGAGGAACCGACGCAAGAGGATCGTCAATGGGCGCCGGATATCGCAGGCTCGGACTGGCTGAAGACGCTCGACTTTGCGATGCGCAACTTCAAGGACGAGAGCTTCATTCAGCAGTTCCTCTCGCCCAAGGTCATTCGCGACCTCAAGCTGTTCTTGGTACTTGATGACGATCGTGACAGTCGGCTGCGCGTGACCGCCATCCACAACGATACCGGCTATCGCGAGATTCGCGAGATGCTCGCGCAGCAGTACAACCTCAGTCAGCTCGAACCGAACATTCAGGTCGCGCACGTCGATCTGCATGGGGACCGGTCGCTCACACTGCGTCACGTGCAGAGCGAGCGTAAGCCACTTGACGACAGCTTCGAGGAGGTGCTCAAGCACGTGGCGCGTCTGTGGGGATTCACGGTGCGGCTGGAGACTGTCTTTGAGGACGGTCGCAACGAGATGACGCATGAGACCAAGGTCGAGAAGCGGCGGCGCTATGCGCTGAGTGCCTGACGCTCGAATGATGTCGCTGCGAGACAAGGGATGAAGATACCGTTCGTCGCCCTCGATCACGTGGTGCTGCGCACGGCCGACGTCGCCCGGCTCCAGCATTTCTACATCGACGTGCTCGGCTGCACGCTGGAGAAGGTGCAGGCCGATCTCGGGCTGGTGCAACTGCGGGCGGGCGATTCGCTGATCGATCTGGTGGATGTGGAAGGAACCATCGGTCGTCAGGGCGGTGCGGCCCCCGGTCCCGAAGGCCGAAATCTCGATCACTTCTGCTTGCGGGTCGAACCGTTCGACGACGACGCGATGCGCAAGGGGCTGGCATCTCACGGCGTGACGTTGGGCGAGGCGGTGCAGCGCTACGGCGCGCACGGCGAAGGACCGTCGTGCTATCTCAATGACCCTGACGGCAATACCGTCGAGCTGAAAGGGCCGCCGTCTTCATCACGCTGAACCTTACGCTGCCATCTGCCCCAGCACGCTCTGATCGCGACCCTTGTGCTTCGCCTGATACAGCGCCTTGTCTGCACGGTCGAGCATGGCGCTGATGACGAGCGGCTCGCCCGGCTGCCATGACGCAATTCCCACACTGATCGTGATCGCTTCGCCTTCGTCGCGTGCCGTTTGCGGCAGAAGATCGGAGCTCGCGCGTTTGACCGATTCGCGAATCCGGTCGGCCACGCGCAATGCCGCGTGCTGATCGATTTCCGGCAGCACGACGGCGAACTCCTCGCCACCGAGACGCACCGCAAAGTCGCTCGGCAACCGGATGCAATGCTGGATCGTGGTGGCAATGCGCTGGAGCACGGCGTCGCCGAACGGATGACCGTAGCGGTCGTTCACCCGCTTGAAATAGTCGATGTCGATGAGCAGTACCGACAGCGGAATCGCACGCTGCTGCACGCGCTCGGCCACGAGGCGGATGCGGTTGTCGAAGTAGCGGCGGTTATAGATGTGCGTGAGCGGATCGATGAATACCTTCTCGACCAGATCGGTGTTGGTAAGCGCGAGCGACTGGTACTGCCGCGTAATTTCCCAGACGAGTGCGAGCGTCGCGACACCGGGCGACGCCAGCGCAAGCAGCCGCGCCGCATACCACTGATATGACGCCTCGCTCGGCGCGGTGAGCGAGAGCAGCAACTGACACAGCGAGATCGTGACGACAACCCATACGAGCAGGAACAGCTTGTGAGACAAGCGCGTGACCGCTGCAATGCGCCACCACAGCGCGACGTATGCGACGAACAGCGCACCCAGCGCAAGCGCCTCGATGTCGATGCCCCCCGCCAGGTGCGGTGTAACGAGCGTGCGTCCTGCGCCGACGAGCGTGAGCGACACCGTCACCCAGATGATGAGCACGGTAGCGCCATAGCGTGCGGCTTCCGAGTAGCCGGGACGTGTGTGCGGGTCCATGCGCGTGCGCGAATAGCTACGCACGCTCAGCATCACGTACGCCGCGAAGCTTGCTTCTGCCACCAGCCATAGCCAGAAGGGTGCGCGCGTGATGTGCGTCGAGATGCCGGCGAGCTGATTCGCGAGCAGGACCCCTTCGGTGAACATGAAGAGTCCGCGTAGCAAAAACGCACAGCCGAACTGCGCGAAGTAACGCTTACCGTTGTAGAGATACTGAACGCCGAGCAGGCACGCCGTCGATAGATTGAGAATGCCGCCTGCGGAGACGAGAAAGAAGGTGAGCAACGGATTCACTGCGCCTTCGAAGGCGCGTGCAAGGAATCCTGCGAGCGTGAGCGCGGCGCACGCGGCCAAAATGGTGGTCGCGGCAACGCGATTGCCCTGTTCGGTACGGCTGATGGTACTTTTCATAGTTGTTATTCGCCATTCAACGACCTCGCGCCCGCGCACGATCGCTTTCATACCGTTCAATCATCGCGCCCGCAGATCGCCGCAAGGTCATGGCCTCGCGTTACGCTCGCGTTTCCCCGATTTTTCGCTAAATGATTGAAAACTAAGATAAACCTCCGAGAATACACGAGTTTTTCCGGGTTGGCATCCGTTTCCGGAGAAGGACTCTAATTTCCTTTTCGACGCTAGAAAACATGCGGATTCCGGCCCGCTGACGCACCGGATTTGCACCGGTTTGGGGCGGGAAAAACGCACGTACGTCGTCCCGGAAAATAAATCGATGCGGCACACCGATCCGCAGGGCGAACAACGAAATGCAAGTTTTCGGGACATCCCGGTGCGATCGGCCGATGCGTCATCACTGACGGCTGCAACGCCAGTGATGACGGGGGATTTCGACGTGCGCAATTAATTAGTCATCCTATTGATATGAAGAATGTTGCGTGTAATTACGTGTAAATACACCGGATTCTTCACTAAAAACGTGCTACGGGTTGGCATCGACGCACTATCTGTACTAGAATAAAAAAAGCCAATCGCTGCGGTTGGCCCATAGAAACAAAAGCGTTGCCGGTGTTCCTCGTTGCGCCGGCGTCCTTACCATCACGCAATGAGTTTGTGCAGTAAAACTTTCGCGCGCTTTCAATAAGCGTGCACCGAGAGGCCCAGGCGCCCACGGCGTCGAAAGCTCGTCTCTCATGTCGCATTCCGCGACGCCTTGTTCGTCACCGTCGTCTTCCACAGACCTTCGGATCGAACACATCACAATTCGCAAGGCAGCTAACAGTTGTCATGCTTGATTGACCGCGTTGTCACGCGGGGCGATGGCTATTGCTATTGCCTCGCGCGCAGCGCTGCCAACCCATTCAAAGGGAGCATGAACGTGGCGAAGCAGTATCGCATTCTCTATCTGGCCGGCTTCGGACTGCTCGGTGTCGCCGCCGCAGTCACCGGTCTGGTGTATTGGCTGGGCGTTGATTCGCTCGTCAAATACCGGGGCGACCTGGTGTATTACACCCAACAGCATCTCAAGCTGGTGGCAGTTTCGATGACATTGGCCATTCTGGTCGGCGTGCCTGCGGGCGTACTGATCTCGCGTCCGATGTTCGAGAAGCACGCCGAGCGCGCGGTGCAAGTGTTCAACATCGGTAATACGCTGCCCTCGCTCGCCGTGCTGGCGCTGTCGATGGCGGTGCTCGGCATCGGCGACCGCCCGGCCATTCTGGCGCTGTGGCTCGCATCGCTGCTGCCCATCGTGCGCAACGCCTACGAAGGCTTGCGTCAGGTGCCGCCCGCGCTGCGGGAGTCGGCACGCGGCATGGGCATGACGCCGGCGCAGGTGCTGTTTCGCGTCGACCTGCCCAACGCCATGCCGGTCATCGTCGGCGGTGTTCGTACTGCGCTCGCGATCAACGTCGGCACGGCGCCGCTCGCGTTTCTGATCGGCGCGGACAGTCTGGGGCAGTTGATCTTCCCTGGCATCTATCTCAACGATCCGACCAAGCTGCTGCTCGGGGCCGGTGGCACGGCGCTGCTCGCGCTCGTGCTCGACGGCATCGTCGCCGTCGCGAGCGGCCTCTGGTTCGCGCGTCACGGCGCCGCCGCGCGCTAAGACTTCAGGAGATCCACACGTATGCAAGTTTCATTTCCTCGCTTCGTTGCGTCCTGCGCACGCCTGCTGAGTGCCACGGCACTCGCGCTGGGCATGATGGCGACGAGTGTTTCAGCGCAGGCCGCCTCGCTCACCATCGGCGGCAAGAACTTCACCGAACAACTGATCCTCTCCGAGATGACGGCGCAGTACCTGCGCAGCAAAGGGTACGACGTCGAACTCAAGAACGGGCTGGGCAGCGTGGTGATGCGTCAGGGCATGGAGAGCAATCAGCTCGATGTCGTCTGGGAGTACACGGGCACTTCGCTCATCGTCTACAACAAGGTCACGGAGAAGCTCGATCCGCAGCAGACCTATGAACGCGTGAAGGAACTCGACGGCAAGATCGGTCTCGTCTGGCTGAATCCCGCCGCGTTGAACAACACGTACGCGTTCGCCATGCCGGGCAAGATCGCGCGTGAAGAGGGCATCGAGACGGTGTCGCAACTCATCGAGAAATTCCGCACGCATCCCCGGATGCAGTTCGCGTTCGACATGGAGTTCGTCGGTCGTCCTGACGGTCTCGACCCGATGGAGCAGCTCTACGACTTTCATCTCGAGCGCAGCAACATCAAGCAGATGGATCCGGGCCTCGTCTACACGGCGCTGCGCAACGAACAGATCGATGCCGGTCTCGTCTATACGAGCGACGGCCGCAACAAGGGCTTCGATCTGAAGGTGCTGGACGACGACAAGGGCTTTTTCCCGGCCTATGCGGCGACGCCTGTCGTTCGCAAGGAAATCCTCGACGCCAACCCAAAACTCGCCGACGAACTCAACGCGCTGTCGGCGAAGATCAACGATGAAAACATGCGTGACATGAATGCGAAGGTCGATATCGATCATCGCGCGGTGTCGCGCGTGGCAAGCGACTTCCTCAAGCAGGAAGGACTGGTGCAGTGACGGCGCGCGTTCGCTGTCGCACCCTGTTACCGATTGAGGAGTCCCATGATTGAATTTTTGACGCATAACTGGCATCGCATCCTGACCCTTACCGGTCAGCATGCGTGGCTGGTGGCCGCCTCGGTCGGGGCGGCCATCGTGGTCGGCGTGCCGCTGGGCGTGCTGGTCACGCGTTTTCGCTGGTTGTCGGGCGCCGTGCTGGGTCTGGCGACGGTCGTGCTCACGATTCCGTCGATTGCCCTGTTCGGCCTGATGATCCCGGCCCTGTCCGTCTATGGCATGGGCATTGGCCCTGCGCCTGCCGTGGCCGCCGTCTTCCTGTACTCGCTGCTGCCGATCATGCGCAACACGAGCCTCGCGTTGCAGCAGATCGACCCGAGCATCCGTGAAGCGGGTATCGGCATCGGCATGACGTTCTGGCAGCGATTGCGCCTCGTGGAACTGCCGCTGGCCGTGCCGGTGGTACTGGGCGGTGTGCGCACCGCTGTCGTGATGAATATTGGCGTGATGGCCATTGGCGCCATCGTCGGGGCCGGCGGTCTGGGGGTGTTGATCACCCAGGGGATCAGCCAGAGCGATACCCGGCAGCTTGTCGTGGGTGCGGTCATGGTGAGTCTGCTCGCCATCGTCGCCGACACCCTGTTGCACCGCCTTCAGCGCGTGCTGACACCGAAAGGAATCCGAACCGTATGATCAAACTCGATAATCTCACCAAAAGCTTCGTCCAGAAGGACGGCACCCGCGTGACCGCCGTGAACTCGGTCAGCCTTGAAGTGCCGCCGGGCGAAATCTGCGTCTTCCTCGGCCCGTCGGGCTGCGGCAAGACGACCACGCTCAAGATGATCAACCGGCTGATCAAGCCGACGTCCGGGCACATTCTGCTCAACGGTGAAGACACCGGAAAGATCAATGAAATCGAACTGCGCCGCCACATCGGCTATGTGATCCAGCAGATCGGTCTGTTCCCGAACATGACCATCGAGGAAAACATCACGGTGGTGCCGCGCCTGTTGGGCTGGGACAAGAAGCGTTGCCGCGAGCGCGCGACCGAGCTCATGGGCATGGTGGCACTCGACCCGAAGCGCTATCTGTCGCGTTATCCGCGTGAGCTCTCCGGCGGTCAGCAACAACGTATCGGCGTGATTCGTGCATTGGCGGCCGATCCGCCCGTGCTGCTGATGGACGAACCGTTCGGTGCCGTCGATCCGATCAACCGCGAATCGATCCAGAACGAATTCCTGCAAATGCAGCGTCAGTTGGGCAAGACCGTCATCATGGTCAGCCACGATATTGATGAGGCGATCAAGCTGGCGGACCGCATCGCGATCTTCCGTCAGGGCAGTCTGGTGCAGTACGCACAGCCGGACGCCTTGCTGGCTCGCCCGGTCGACGAATTCGTCGCGAGCTTCGTGGGACATGACCGAATTCTCAAGCGTCTGCTGCTGGTGCGCGCGGAAGATGCGGCGACCCCGCAACCGACCGTCAAACCGCAGACGTCGCTTGCAGAAGCCTACGGCATGATGGACGAGCTCGATACGCGTTCGCTGGTCGTCGTCGACGAAAGCGCGCGCGCGTTGGGGTACATTGCACGTCGCGACACGCGTCACGCGCAAGGGACCTGCGGCGAGCGGGTGCGAGACTTCAAGGCGTCGGCCGTCGCCGGCGACAACCTGCGGGTGCTGCTCTCGCGCATGTACGAGCACAATCTGGCGTCGTTGCCTGTGCTGGGGGACGACAATCAGTACCTCGGCGAGGTCACGCAGGATTCCATCGCCGACTACCTGAGTTCGGGCAAGTCGCGTGGCAATGGCGGCGGTACGATCATCGCGCCGTCGCTGCCGGGCACGCCGAGCGTTGTGGCGAGCGTGCCGTTCGGGGCGCCGGTGTGACCAGCACTCGTGGCACCCGCGCGGTCGGCATCGATGCGTTCAGGGCGTGAGGGCGGGTGAGCATCCCTGACAATGCGTGATGTCGTGTGAGTTTCAATGGCCGGATGGGAACGACGTCCGGTCGGCGCATCAGAAGATGACGGCCCATCGTGGTCGTCATTTTTGCGTTTATGGTCGAGATTTGGCGACGCTGGATGCGGATGATCCTGCGGTGGCGTCGGCAGGGCACAAGTGAATCAAGGAGTGGCGGGATGACGTGGGAAGTGGTGACGGCGTGGTTCGATAACACGCCCTGGGCGCGAATGGCGGTAGCGTTGGCGATCTTGGTGGCAGCAGCGTTGCTGGTGCAGGCCCTGGCGCAGTTCGTGGTTGTCCGGGTGGTGCGCATCGTGGTGCAGCGCACGGCCAATCGCTGGGACGATGCGTTGCTCGCCCATCGGGTCTTTCATCGGGCCGCGCGCATTCTGCCGTATCTGGTGGTGCAGTTCGGCATCGAACTGGTGCCGGACCTGCCGGCGAAGGTGTTGCTCGTCGTGAGCAATGTCGCACTCGCCACGACACTGCTTTATGCCACGCTTGCCCTCGCGGGCATTCTGGATGCGGCGCAGACCGTCTACGCGATGTCTGAACATGCGCGCACGCGGTCGATCAAGGGCTACGTCCAGCTAGGAAAAATCGCGCTTTACGTGGTCGCGGCCATCGCCATCGTCGCCACCATCATCGACCGCTCGCCGTGGCTGCTGCTCTCCGGACTGGGGGCGATGTCGGCAGTCCTGTTGCTGGTGTTCAAGGACACGATCATGTCGTTCGTCGCGAGCGTGCAGCTGACGTCGAACGACATGCTGCGCGTGGGCGACTGGATCGAGATGCCGCAGGTCGGCGCCGATGGCGACGTGGTGGACATCGCGTTGCATACCGTGAAGGTTCAGAACTGGGACAAGACGATCACGACGATCCCGACGTGGCGTCTGATCTCCGAGAGTTTCCGCAACTGGCGCGGCATGCAGCAGTCGGGCGGACGTCGCATCAAGCGCACGCTGTGCATTGACGCGGGGAGCGTCGGTTTTCTCGACGAGGCGGAGATTGCCCGTCTGTCGAAGCTGCATTTGCTTGGGGATTATCTGTCCGAGAAGCAGCGTTCTCTGGCCGACGCCAATGCCGCATTGGGACATGCGGCGGGCGTGCCGGCGAATACGCGGCGCCTGACGAACATCGGCACCTTCCGCGCGTATGCGCTGGCTTATCTGAAAGCTCATCCGAACATTCACGAAGGCATGACATGCATGGTGCGTTCGCTGCAACCGACGGCGACCGGCATTCCCGTGGAGCTTTATTGCTTCACGAACACGACCGTCTGGGCGGAATACGAGCGCGTGCAGGGTGACGTCTTCGATCACCTGCTGGCCATCCTGCCGGAGTTCGGATTGCGCATGTATCAGAACCCGGCAGGGGCGGATCTGGTGAGGTGGCAGGGCAAGGTTGCGGCGTGAACGTGTCAGACCGACGTTCGGGCGCAAGCCGTTAGCGAGGTCGACGACGCATCATTTCTGCGTCGACCAGCCAGCGATGCGTTCCCCATCGTATGCGGCTTCGCTGAATGCATACCCGCCCCCTTTCTCGTAAATGCGGGCCATCGTTTGCTTGTGATTGGAGCCCAGATAAGTGTTTGCGAAACCGCAGATGACAAAGAACATTGCCCACTGAGGGAAGTATTCCTTCTGCACCGTCGCCCAATAGGCCTCGCAGCGCCGGACTGCGTCTGTAAATTCCTTCCAGTACATCTGAAGCACAGGTTCTTCCGATGTCACGTTCTCGTATTCAATGTGACGGGCGCAAACCGACGCGAGCGCCGTTCGCATCCCATTGCGCGTTTCTTCCGGGATCGCGCGCATGAGAGACGGGAAATCCGTGACGGGGGCGTGTGCCGTTCGTAATGTTAAGGCTCGCGTTGTGACGGCATGTGGGGTGGTGATGTTGTCCGGCGGCAAATGATGAGCACTCTCGAACGATCCTGCCCATTCGCCCGTCTCGGCCGGTGAGGTTTCGTGACTCGTCGGAGTCAAAGATCTTGCGTTGGCTGTGTGAGCGCGATCGATATCCATGATTTATCTCCATTGGTTGAAGGAGATTCCAATATGAAACTTATCGAACGGCGGACTTTGCGTAACGTGCTGCTGCGTTCCGGTTTTCGACCGCAGATGGGATTTCTCGTGTGACGTCGGTGAGGTGTTGCCCCATGCGTCGAGTTCTTCTGTGATTCGCAAATGTCGCCCGACTGCTTCAGGAAAATTCCGGAATGCTTTCGGTTCTGTTTACTTCGATGTGTCGCGCTGCGAACATGTCTCGGAATCCACGGGAGAGGGAGGGCGGGGTGAAGTTTGGGGCACGTCTCTCGGTCCTGCGGCCATGCGACTCAGTCAGGTCAGGTCAGATCGATTGATCGCAGGAGATTGGTCCGACGTTCAGGTGAGTTGGATCGCCAGGCGTTGAGATACGCCATGACACGATTGAGCGAAGTGTTCTCAGAGGGGCTTTGCGACGCGGAAGATTGATGGGTTGCCGACGCATATAAGGAAGGGCTCCAGCAGGAGCCCTTCCGAGGATTACGTCATCGCAAGACGCATCAATTCGATGACATTTTCCGTGTCTGACGCCCCTGACACATCAGAGGCGTCGTACCGTAGCGACGTTACGCCGCCGACTCGTCCAGCGTCGGGTAGTCGACGTAGCCGCGGGCATCGCCGCCGTACAGCGTGTCGCGGTCCAGTTCGTTGAACGGGCCGCCGCGCTTGAGGCGCTCCACGAGGTCCGGATTCGCGATGAACGGCTTGCCGAACGCAATCAGGTCCGCGAGGTTTTCCTTACGTGCCTTCAGCGCCAGTGCGAGGTCATAGCCGTTGTTGGCCATGAACGTGCCCTTGAAGATCTTGCGCAGCTTCTGAAGATCGAAGCCGCCTTCCACTTCACGCGGGCCGCCCGTCGCGCCTTCGACCACGTGCAGGTATACGAGGCCGAAGCGGTTCAGTTGCTCGACGGCATAAGTGAACACCGGTTCCGGATTGCTGTCGCCGCAATCGTTGGCCGGGCTGATCGGCGACAAACGAATGCCTACGCGATCGGCGCCCCAGACATCGACGACGGCTTGCGTCACTTCAAGTACCAGACGCACGCGATTCTCGATGCTGCCGCCGTACTGGTCCGTACGGTGGTTGGTCTTGTCGCGCATGAACTGGTCGAGCAGGTAGCCGTTCGCGGCATGGATTTCCACGCCGTCGAAACCGGCACGCTTCGCGCATTCGGCGGCGTGACGATACTGGTCGATGATGCCCGGAATCTCGGACGTTTCCAGCGCGCGAGGCACCGGATGCGGCTCGAAGCCGTGTTCCGTGAACGCCTGACCCGCAGGCTGGATCGCCGAAGGCGCGACCGGCAGCGCACCGCCGGGTTGCAGCGACGGATGAGAGATACGGCCTACGTGCCACAACTGGCAGAAAATCTTGCCGCCCTTGGCGTGGAGCGCGTCCGTAACCTGCTTCCAGCCGGCGACCTGTTCGTCGGTATAGATGCCGGGCGTGAATGCGTAGCCTTTGCCTTGCTGCGAGATGTTGGTGGCTTCACTGATGATGAGCCCGGCCGATGCACGTTGCGCGTAGTACTCGGCGACCATCGGGCCCGGCACGTCGCCCTTGCCCGCGCGGCTGCGGGTCAGCGGTGCCATGACGATGCGGTTGCTCAGTTCGAGCGGGCCAAGCGCGTACGACGAAAACAGGTCGGTATCGAGCGTGGCGAGTTGGGGATGTTGCGAGTCCGTCATTGCTGAAGGTCCTGTGAAAGTGGGGGTTGCTGTGCTGCACAAAACTTGCACAGGTTACGGCAATTCTCCTGGCTTTGCTGAGCACCGCCACGTCCTTCCGGCCATCGACGCCGGAAACGAAAACTCGCCGGACACCCTGCACCGGAACAGGGCGTCGCGACGAGTCATCGTGAAGCGTAGCGGAAACTGAATTTATGGCCGAATTCGCCTGGAAGCTGGTCGAAATCCGTGGTTTCAGGCGTTTGCGGCCATCGGACGCTTCGGCGCGTGCGGCGCAATGCGCAGCACCATGATCGCGCCGATGATGCACACACCGCCCGAGAGCATCGAGGCCATCGTGTAATTGCCGAGCGTTGCACGCAGCGAACCGGCCACAAGCGCCGCCGTTGCCGCGCCAAGCTGGTGACCTGCCACGATCCAGCCGAACACGATCAGGGCCATCGTCTTGCCGAACACGTCCGTCGTCAGGCGCACCGTCGGCGGTACCGTCGCAATCCAGTCGAGCCCGTAGAACAGCGCGAAGAGCGGAAGGCCGAAGAAATCGAGGCCGAAGGCATACGGCAGATAGAGGAGCGACAGCCCGCGCAGGCCGTAGTACCAGAACAGCAGCACACGGCTGTTGTAGCGGTCGGACAACCAGCCCGACGCCGTGGTGCCCACGAGATCGAGAATGCCCATCGCCGCCAGAATGCCTGCACCCTTGACTTCGGAGAGACCGTAATCGCCGCACATTGCGATGAAGTGCGTGCCGATGTAGCCGTTGGTGCTCGCGCCGCAGATGAAGAAGCTGAAGAACAGCAGCCAGAAGTCGCGCTTGCCGGCGGCCATGCGCAAGGCCGACAGCGCTGCGGTGAGCGGATTGCCTTGCGTGAGCTGGACATCGGGGGCGTCTTCGGGCGCGCCGACGGGACGCAGGCCGACCGAACCCGGCCGCTCCGGCACCAGCAATGCCACGAGCGGCAGCACGATCGCCGCGACGACCGCCACGATCAGCACCACCGGCCGCCAGCCGTAGTTTTCCGTGATCGCTGCCATGAGCGGCAGGAACACCATCTGGCCCGTTGCCGAGCTGGCGGTGAGAATCCCCATCGCCAGGCCGCGATGCGTGTGGAACCAGCGGTTCGACACCGTGGCCGCGAGCGTCACGGCGGCCACGCCCGTGCCGCCACCGACCATCACGCCCCAGATCAGGACCATCTGCCAGGGCGCGGTCATGAGCGACGACAGGGCGGTGCCGGAGGCCAGCAGCAACAGCGCCACCATCACGGTCGGACGAATGCCGAAGCGCTGCATGGCGGCCGCCGCGAACGGGCCGGTCAGGCCGTACAGCGCCAGATTGACGGAGATCGCCAGCGAGATCGTCGCGCGGCTCCAGCCGAAGTCGTGTTCGAGCGGCACCATCATCACGCTCGGTGTCGCGCGAATGCCCGCCGAGGCGAGCAGGACCAGGAAAATGACGCCGACGACGATCCACCCGTAGTGGAAGCGTCCGTCGATGCGCTTGGCAAGTGCAGCCTTCATGGCGGAAATCCTTGCTGGGATTCGGTTTTCTTTGCCGAACCGGGAACGTTTGCGAGAACCGCGCAGTCTACCGGGATCGATAGCTTGTGACTGCTCGGTAACATGAGGTTGCCATGTTATGAACCGATCGGTAACATGTCAAGTATTCCTTTGTGGCGGCAGGGCTTTGCCCGTGACGCCGGTGTGCGCACCGGACACAGCGCTTCGATGAAGCGAGGGCACGATCACCGTCCAGATTCAGTTTCAGGGAGGGCCGGAAATGGCCAAAGCGACAACGTCCGCCACGCGTGCGGGTAAGCCGGCGCGACACGTCACGCCCGCGCCGATCGCTCAACAGCATCTGCTCGATGCTGCCGTCGAGTTGTTTCATTCGGAAGGCGTGCGTGCGGTGGGTGTGGATGCGGTCGTCAAGCGCGCCGGCGTCAACAAGATGAGCCTGTATCGCCAGTATGCGTCGAAAGACGAACTGATTCTGGCGTACCTCGATTGCATGCAGACGGCGAGCCTGGGGCGCATCGACGAGAGCATCGCCAAACGTCCGGGCGAACCGCGTGCGCAGATGCTGCAAATCTTCGTGGATCTGGCCGAGCGGGCCAGCAAGCCCGGCTATCGCGGGTGCCCGTTCGTGAACGTCGCGGCGGAATTTCCGGACCCGACGCACGCCGCGCGGATCTCGGTGGTGAACTACAAGGCGGAAGTGGTGAAGCGCTTTACCGCGCTCGTCACAGCGGCGGGGTTGGCGGAGCCCGCGCCGCTGGTCGACGCACTGTGCCTGATTCTGGAAGGCGCCTACGCGGCGAGCCAGACCTTCGGGCCCGGCACGCCGCCGCTACGCATCCTGCCGACGGTCGCGCGTCAGATCATCGAAGCGGGCCTCGCGGGCGAACTGACAGCAGCGGCTTGAAGATTTCCGCTCAGGCTCGGCAGCTCGAATCGGAAGCGGGAGTCGGCGGCTTGCGTTGGCCTCCGCCGTCAGGCCGCCAGTCGCTGGAGTGCGACGGCAGCCGTCCCGCGCGTAACCGGCGTCTCGGCCGTCGTCCCATTCATCCGGAACGCCGCCACCGCCTGATCGAGCAAGCGTGCCTGATCTTCCATCGACGCCGCGGCGGCGGCAGCTTGCTCCACGAGCGCAGCGTTCTGCTGTGTGACTTCATCCATCTGCGTCACGGCCCGGCCGACTTGCTCGATGCCGTGACTCTGCTCGCTCGATGCCGCCGAAATCTCGCCCATGATGTCGGTCACGCGTCGCACCGCCTGCACCACGTCGTGCATCGTCTGACCGGCTTGTGCGACGAGCACCGAACCGTCCTGCACCCGGCCGTTCGACGATTCGATCAGTTCCTTGATCTCCTTGGCCGCCGCCGCGCTGCGTTGCGCCAGCGTGCGGACCTCACCGGCGACGACTGCGAAGCCGCGTCCCTGCTCGCCGGCCCGCGCGGCTTCCACGGCGGCGTTGAGCGCAAGAATGTTGGTCTGGAATGCAATGCCGTCGATCACGGCGATGATGTCGACCACCTTGCCCGAGCTTTGCGAGATGCCTTCCATCGTCTCGACGACCTGATCCACCACTTGCCCGCCGCGCACCGCAATGGCCGAGGCGTTCTCGGCCAGTTGGCTGGCCTGACGGGCGTTGTCCGCGTTCTGGCGGACCGTCGACGTCAGTTGTTCCATCGACGACGCCGTCTCTTCCAGCGCCGCTGCCTGCTGTTCGGTGCGCGCCGACAGATCGGTGTTGCCCTCGGCGATCTCGCGCGAGGCCAGTGTGATGGCGCCCGTGCCGCTGCGAATGCGTCCGATCATTTGCTGGAGGTTGCCCTGCATGCGTTGCATCGCGCAAAGCAGGCTGGTGCTGTCGCCCTGGCGAAGACGCACTTGCGTGAGCAGATCGCCGTCCGCAATGCGCGTTGCAATGTCGGCCGCGTATTCGGGCTCGCCCCCCAGACTTTGCTGGACGTTGCGAATGATGAGCAGCATGACGCCCGACACCGCGAGGCCGACCACTGCCAGCATTGCGCCCCAGCGCAGCAGCGCGCCGAGGAATGCGGCGTTGATGTCGTCGACGTAGACCCCCGTCGTCAGATACCAGTCCCACGGCGAGAACACGCCCACGCGACTGATCTTTTCGACGGGCTTGTCCGAACCGGGCTTCGGCCAGAGATACGTGACAAACGGATCGTTGGTGCGTGCCGCGGCCACGATGTCCGAAAACATGAGCTTGCCCGACGGGTCGCGGAACTGGCTCATGTCTTTGCCTTCGAGCTTCGGATTGACCGAGTTCAGCACGATGACGCGCTGCGAGTTCAAGATACCGAAATAGTTGTCGCCGTCGTATCGGATCGCGCCGATCTGCTCGCGAGCGAGCTTCTGGGCGTCGGCTAAGCTGATTTCGCCTCGTTCGGCGCGTGCCGCGTAGTGCCTGGCCAGACTCAGTCCCGATTCGACGACGTGGGTCAGACCCACGCGTCGCTCGGCCAGCATGGTGTCGCGCTGGGCCCAGGCGCCCCAGATCGCCATCGCCAGCAGGCTCACCCACATCAGTGCGACCGCCGACCACAATTTCGCTTTCAGACTCAAACGCTGCATTCCTTCGTCATCCCCACTGATTCCGCGCTGGTGTTGCGCTGGCGGCCGCGCGTGACGTGGTAGTACGTCCGGGCGGTCCGGTTATTGATCGGCTATGGACCGGCTATGGACCGGCTGTCCGTGCCTTCGGTGAAGGCACGGACCGAACGTGTGGTAACGGCAGTTTGGAGAGGGACTTGAGCTTTGGCGCGGTCCGGCCGGGCTTTGGCGGGATATCGCGGGCGTGGCGAGTGAGCAAACAGGCAAGCGGACGAACGAGTGAACAAGCGCCCGACGACGGCGCTTCACCGGGCGCCATCGGGCGCCATCGGGCGCCAGCGAGCGTGTTACCCGTGGATCACGACCATCAGCCCGCGTGCGACCGACTTGCCGGGGTTGCGGATGGCGTGGGCGCGGTCCGCCGGATAGCGGGCCGTCTCACCCGATTTGGCGCGCCGCGCGATGTGATCGACTTCGACGTCGACCTGACCGTCGAACACGGTGAAGTGCTCGCGGGTGCCCGGATCGTGCGGCTCGGAGACGAGGGCGGCCCCCGGTTGCAGCGTCAGTTCGTACCACTCGAACTTTCCGGCCAGCTCCATCGGTCCGAGGATTTTCAGCTGATAAGCCTGCTCGGCACCGGCCAGCGTAGGGGTTTCGTGCTTGCCGAAGACCCGCACCGGCTCGGGATCGCCCGCCGGGGCGCCCAACAACTGGTCGAGGCGCACGCCCAGTGCGTTGGCGAGCCGCCACGCCACGGCGATGGTCGGGTTGGCCTTGTCGCGTTCGATCTGCGAGAGCATCGACTTCGAGACGCCGGACGCGCGCGAGAGCGTCTCCAGCGTCATGCCGCGCTCCTTGCGCAACTGCTGAATCATGTCGCCGACCGGCGGCGGCGCGACGGGCGTCACTGCGGAAGTTGCGGGAGTACTTGCCATATGAATTCCGGGATATTAGAATTTTTCAATATATTGAAACTAGTTCAATATAAAGTATAGTTTCCGATAAGCTGTATGTCGTGATGGTAGCAGAGCGTGCCCGCAGGCATGCGGGGTTCCGGCCCATACCGCACGATTTCCACGATATCGAAGCCGGCCGACGCCCGAAAGCGCCGGCGGCATTCCCGGGCGGCGCCTCACGATGGTGCCGCTCGACGTATGAATGGCATAAATGAGGAGATGCGCCCGATGACCGCACATACCCCGGAGGCCCGCGAGGGCTTCTACCGTCAACTGACCGAACGACTTGAAGACACGCGCCGTCAGGGCCTTTTCAAGCAGGAACGCGTGCTCATGTCGCGGCAGGGACCGGAGGTCATGTGCGACGACGGACAAACGCGTATCAACCTGTGCGCCAACAACTACCTCGGCCTGTCCGGCAGCGAATCGCTCGTCAAGGCGGGGCAGAAGGCGTTGGAAGACTTCGGCTTCGGTCTGTCGTCGGTGCGTTTCATTTGCGGCACACAAGGCCCGCACAAGGAACTCGAAGCCCGCATCGCGGCGTTTCTCGGCACGGAAGACGCCATCCTGTACGCCGCCGCGTTCGATGCCAACGGCGGCGTGTTCGAACCGCTGTTCGACGAGCAGGACGCGATCATTTCCGACGCCCTGAACCACGCCTCGATCATCGACGGCGTACGGCTGTGCAAGGCGCAACGTCTGCGCTACGCCCACAACGACATGGAAGACCTCGAGCGCCAGTTGCAGGCGGCGGCCGGGGCGCGTCATCGCATCATCGTGACCGACGGCGTGTTTTCGATGGACGGCACGATCGCTCAGCTCGACCGCATCGTGGCGCTCGCCGAACAATACGGCGCGTTGATCATGATCGACGAATGTCATGCGTCGGGTTTCATGGGCCCGACGGGGCGCGGCACCCACGAACATCACGGCGTGCTCGGCAAGATCGACATCATCACCGGCACGCTGGGCAAGGCGCTGGGCGGGGCGATGGGCGGTTTCACGGCCGGGCGTCGCGAAGTGATCGAAACGCTGCGTCAGCGCTCGCGTCCGTATCTGTTCTCGAACAGTCTGGCACCGGCCATCGTGGGCACGTCGCTCGCCGTGTTCGACGAACTCGAACATTCGTCGGCGCGACGCGAGCAACTCCATGCGAATACCGCGTTCTTCCGTCAGGAAGTGGCGGCGCTGGGCTTCACGATCAAACCGGGCACGCACCCGATCGTGCCGGTCATGTTGTTCGACGCCACGCTCGCCCAGCGCTTCGCGCAGCGGCTCTACGAACTGGGCGTGATCGCCACCGGCTTCTTTTACCCCGTGGTCCCGCAAGGTCAGGCGCGCGTGCGCGTGCAACTCTCGGCGGCGCATACCCGCGAACATCTCACCCGTGCGCTGGCCGCGTTTGCCCAGGCCGGTAACGAACTCGGCATTCTCAAGCAAGGTTGATCATGGAACGAATTCTCATCATCGGCGCCAACGGGCAGATCGGCAGCGAACTCGTCGAAGCGCTCGCGGCGCAATACGGCAACGAGAATGTCGTCGCCACGGACATCGCGCCGGGGCCGTCGCGTCACGCGGTGCATTACGAGACGCTGGACGTGCTCGACGCGGCGCGTCTGGCTGCGCTGGTCGAGCGCTTCGGCATCACGCAGATTTTCCATCTGGCGGCGCTGCTCTCGGCCACGGGCGAGACCCGTCCGCTGCAAGCGTGGACGCTCAACATGAACGGCCTGCTCAACGTGCTCGAACTGGCGCGCGAGCATCAAGGCAAGGGACGTGGGCTGCGCGTGTTCTGGCCGTCGTCGATTGCCGCGTTCGGACCGCACACCCCGGCCGTCGAAACACCGCAGCTCGCCATCATGGACCCCACCACGATGTACGGCATCAGCAAGCAGGCGGGTGAGCGGCTGTGCGAGTACTACTTCACGAAGTTCGGTGTGGACGTGCGCAGCCTGCGCTATCCGGGCGTGATCAGCTTCAAGACGCCGCCCGGCGGCGGCACCACGGACTACGCGATCGAGATTTTCCAGGCAGCGCGCCGCGGCGAGACCTACACGTGCTTCCTGAAGGACGACGCCACGCTGCCGATGATCCACATGCCCGATGCCGTGCGCGCCACGCTCGAACTGATGAATGCCGACGCTGCGAAGCTGCGTGTGCGTTCTTCGTACAACGTGGCAGGTGTGAGTTTCGATCCGAAGACGCTGGCCGAGGCGATTGCGCGGCGGGTGCCGGGCTTCACCGTCAAGTACGCGCCGGACTTCCGCCAGGCGATCGCCGAGACGTGGCCGCATACGCTCGACGACACCCATGCCCGCTACGACTGGGGCTGGAAGCCCGCGTTCGATCTGGACGCAATGGTGGACGACATGCTCGCCAACGTACCGCTGGACTGGCATGCGCCGGTGCTGGGAAACGCGGCCTGAAAGACTGGGGAGGCCGCGGGGACCGCAGAGACTGAAGTCTTGCGCTGACGCTTACTTCGGGTGGTGCACCGCGTAGTAAGCCAGCGCGGCCACGACCGCACACGTGACGGCGAATGCCCGACGGCGCCAGCGGTAAGCCGGCGTGAGGCTGATGGCGCGTGCGCGGCCTTCCTCTTTCGAATGGTAGTAGCTCATATTGCACCTTCCGGATCTGGTACACGGTCTTCGCCGCGGAAAGAACCTGCTGACGTTTCTGCCGATGCGCCCCCCGGCACACGGCAGATCCCCGAACGGCTTCGGTTTGCGGCAGGTTCTGAATCGATTATGCGACCGCACAAAAACGACCGCTAATCAGTATCTATACCGATAGGTGTCGCCTTTTTGACACGCTCCCTCAATGGGCGAATCGTTTCGACGAGCACTTCCAGAGCGACCTGCCGTCTCTCATCCCACCTTGCTCGCCCGTTGCCACGGCCCGCGCGCGGGCGTTCCCCGTTTCGGTGCCTCGCCGCGCTGAAATCTCAATCGTCGAGGCATGCGAAGAATCCACATTTCTCCGCTTGCGCGGCGTCGTACGCACTGAAACAATGCCTGAAAACGGTGGCCACGCCGATGGTCGCTGCCAAGTCGTCGTTGAGATCACGCCTGGGGAGGGACGTGCCATGACGCCCGATACACGCCGCACCATCGTTTGCGGCCATCGCGGAACTGCCTTCGGGCGCACCGCGCGACTCGCTGTCGCTACCGTCGCCACCGTCGGCCTGTGTGGGCTATCGACGGCCTATGCGCAGGAAGCCATGCTGCGCGCCAACAATCAGGTCTGGCTCGGTGTCGGTGCCCAGCAGTTGAACTACTGGGAGACGATCGGACCGGGCAAGAGCGATTCCGAGAGCGGGACTACGGCGGCGTTTGCCCTGACCGCGTCCACGCAACGCCAGTTGTTCGGCATCTCCAATCTCTATTTCAGTGGTTCGGTGCGCGTGGCGCATGGCAACGTGAACTACGGCGGCTATTTGCAGGACACCGCCGGTCGCGTGATCCAGCCCGACTATCAGATGTCGACGCGCTCCACGGCCACAGACGTCACGCTCAAGGCCGGTAAAGCCATTCCGTTCCACCTCGGCACGTGGAATGCGCAGGTGATTCCGTATGTCAGCTACAGCTATCGCGACTGGATTCGCGACAGCAGCCGCGATCCCTATGGCTTCTACGAGCGATATCGTCACCACGTGGTCGGCGGCGGGTTGATGGGGCAGATGGAACTTACCTCGAAGCTGGTCGCGACGGCCGACATTCGTGCCGGTGCCATGCTCGGCGCATCGATGACGCTGGCGGGCTCGCAGAACAACTTCAGCCTCGGTAACAAACCGGTCGTCGTGGCCGGTTTCGGGCTCGACTATGCGATCGCCCGCAACTTCCACATCAATGCGACCTATGAATGGTCGCGCTTCCAGTACGGCCGTTCGGCGGCCACGCAGGTCGGCCCGGGCGTGAGCGCCTACGAGCCCGACTCGAAGACCATCAATCAGACGTGGATGATCGGCGCGGGATACGCCTTCTAGTCTTCCATGGGGGGGGGGCGTGATGAAGCTGACTGCGACGCCCTCGCTCAACCGATCCACAAACGACAACGCCGCGCGGCCGGATGGCTCGCGCGGCGTTGCTCTTTCAGCCGACGCTCATGCGTTCGTGCTGACGCGCATCAGGTCGCGCCTTCCACGTCTTCCAGACTGAACGTCTCCGTGTGGTCGTTGTACGAGAAGATCTCGGCGTAACGTCCCCAGTTGATGGCGGTGTCGAGCGTTTCCTGCGCGAGATCGTCCGACATCGAATCTTCCAGCTCCTGCTCGAAACGCACGCGCGGCGCGCGTTGCCCGCGACGCTCCTGCAAGACGGCCCGGATCTTCGCGGCCAGCGGCACGTGACGCAGCAGATGCTCGGCGAACAGCACCTTGCGCTCCTGCGTGCTGACGTCCACGAAGCGCTTGCCCGCAGCGGTCAGCAGAATGTCGCCTTCCTTGAGTTCCGCGAAGCCCAACTGGTCGAGAATTTCGGCCACCGGGAAGAGGTCGTCGACCTCCAGCAGCAGCGTTTGCGCGATGTCCGGCAAGTCGGCGCGGCCGTTGTAGGGCGGCACGGCGAGCGCTTCGAGCAGACCGGCCATCAGGTTGGTCGACACTTCATGCAGCGGACTGGAGAGTTCCAGCGGCATCTTCTGCGTGGTGTGGGCGTTGCGGCGCGAGGTCATCAGCGCGTAGATATCGTCCACCATCTTGCGGAAGGCCGGGTCGAGACGGTTGCGGCGATGCGCGAACGGCACCTTGATTTCGGCGACCACGCGGCCCGGATTCGACGACAGCACCAGAATCCGGTCGCACATGAACACCGCTTCCTCGATGTTGTGCGTGACGATCAGGATCGACTTGATCGGCAACTGACGCTGGCTCCACAAGTCGAGCAGGTCGGTACGCAGCGTTTCGGCCGTGAGCACGTCGAGTGCGGAGAACGGCTCGTCCATGAGCAGCAACGTCGGGTTCACGACGAGCGCGCGGGCGAAGCCCACCCGTTGTCGCATGCCGCCCGAGAGTTCGCGCGGATAGGCGTTCTCGAAGCCGTCCAGACCGATCAGATCGATGGCGGCGAGTGCGCGCTTGCGGCGCTCCTTCGGCTCGACGCCGAGGGCTTCGAGCCCGGCTTCCACGTTCTGCAACACGGTCAGCCACGGGAACAGCGCGAACGTCTGGAACACCATCGCCACGCCTTCGGGCGGCCCTTCGAGCGGCTGGCCCATGTAGCGGATGTCGCCCGAGCTTGGCTGAATCAGCCCGGCGATGATGCGCAGCAACGTCGACTTGCCCGAGCCCGAGCGGCCCAGCAGACCGACGATCTCGCCTTCATGCAGTTGCAGGTTCACCCCGTCGAGCACCTGACGCTCGTCGCTGCCCTTGCGAAAGCCACGGCTGACGTTGGCAAGCGAGAAGATCTCTTTTCCGGCGATCGGTTGGCCAGCGTAAGTATCGTTCGGCATCACGGTCCCTTCAATTCAGACGAAGCTTGTTTTCAGCGATGGCGTACATGGGGCGCCACAGCAAACGGTTGAACAGTACGACGAACAGCGCCATCACCGCGATGCCGAGCAGAATGCGCGGATAGTCGCCGGCGGCCGTCATTTGCGCGATGTAGGCGCCCAGCCCGTGCGCCGCGACCTTGTCGTCGCCCCATTGCACGTATTCCGAGACGATGGACGCGTTCCACGCGCCACCGGACGCCGTGATCGCCCCCGTCACGTAATAGGGGAAGATGCCCGGCAGCATGACCTGACGCCACCACTGCCAGCCGCGAATACGGAAGTTGGTGGCGGCTTCCTTGAAATCGTTCGGGAAGGCCGTGGCCCCGGCAATCACGTTGAACAGGATGTACCACTGCGTGCCCAGCACGATCAGCGGCGAGAGCCAGATGTCCGCGTTGAGGCGGAAGTGGACGATCAGCACCACGAAGATCGGGAACAGCAGGTTGGCCGGGAAAGCGGCGAGGAACTGCGCCAGCGGCTGGATACGCTCGGCGAGCTTCGGCCGCAGCCCGATCAACACGCCCAGCGGTACCCAGATGACCGAGGCAATGGCGATCAGCACGATCACGCGAACCAGCGTGATCAGACCGAGGCCGAACACGCGCAGGATCTCGGGGCCACCGACTTCGGCCAGCACGAACGAGCAGATTTTCCACGCGGCGGACACGCCCAGCACCACGAGCAGCGCGGCCCACAGCCAGTCGATTACGCGCGAAAGCGGCGAATTCGACTCGGAGTGGATGGCGGCCGGCAGCGAGACCGGCATGCGCATGCGCGCGATCGTGCGCAGCAGCTTGCCCAGCGGACGCAGCAGCAACTGGATCGCGCGCGTACGCTGAATGACGTTGAGCACCCACGACTCCGGCGCGGCCTGCGAGACCGTGTCTTCCAGGCGGAACTTGTCCGACCACGCGACCATCGGGCGGAACAGGAACTGGTCGTAAATGACGATGACGACGACCATCGCCAGAATCACCCAGCCCACGGCGCCCAGATCGCGCTGGAGGATGGCGGTGGCGAGGTAAGCGCCGATGCCCGGCAGCGTCACGGTCTTGTCGCCCACGGTGATCGCCTCGGAGGCCACCACGAAGAACCAGCCGCCCGACATGCTCATCATCATGTTCCAGATGAGGCCCGGCATCGAGTAGGGCACGTCGAGCTTCCAGAACCGCTGCCACGGCGAGAGGCGCAGGTTCACGGCGACTTCGGAGAGATCGCGCGGCTGGGTGCGCATCGACTGGTAGAACGAGAACGTCATGTTCCACGCCTGACTCGTGAAGATCGCGAAGATGGCGGCGCATTCGGCGCCGAGCACGCGACCCGGGAACAGGGCGAGGAAGAACGTGACGGTAAACGAGATGTAGCCCAGCACCGGCACCGACTGGAGGATGTCCAGCATCGGCACCAGCAGCTTTTCGGCGCGACGGCTCTTGGCGGCGAGCGTGCCGTAGACCAGCGTGAAGATCAGCGACGCCACCATCGCGGCCAGCATGCGCAGCGTGGTGCGTAACGCATACTCGGGCAGGTTGGCCGGATCCAGCGAGATGACCTCGGTATGCAGATCGGCCAGCGGGGCCCAGGTCTGGCGAATGCCCATCGAGCTGACCATCAGAAAACCGATGATGATCGGAAACGCAATGAAGTCCCAGCGATTGGGCAGCAGACGTCGCGCGGTGGCGGGGATGAACGGACGGGCTACGCGCGTCATCAAGACCTCGGTTGGATGAGGGTTCGGACGGACAACAGGACTGAAACGTCGGTGTGCGGCGCGGCAGCACGGCAACGACAAGCGACCAGCGACGTGATGCACGTGCAGCGACGGCAGCGGATGCTACCAGATTGCCCCGTAAAAAGATGTTAAAGCCGGTGTCATACATTGGCAAACCTCGCCGCCGGCAGGCGACTGTGGTTTTTATGCTGCACTGCGGGAAGAAGTGGTTTCATCGAGCGATACCGAATCGGCGTTATGGCCGAGGTGGACGAGGCGGGCGATGTGGGCGATGTGGGAGATGTGGGAGATTCGTGCCCGTGCTTTCGGAAAACGCTTCAAAAAATGCCGCTTTCCCGCTCGGGTAACGAGGGGGAAATTCGCGGTTCCGGACACCGCTAAATGGAACGTTGATGATGTGAACTTTATTAGCGTTGCACAGACCAATTCCCGCGGCTTGCTTCGCGCCGTGCGGTCGTGTAGTGTGCACCGCTTGCTCGGGCTACGGCGCCTGTTGCCGAGGGGGATCACGCCCCGGCGTTCGAATGGCTTGCCGGTCCGTCTCCCTCCAATTCCCAGACAAGCAAGGATGCGCCGCATGACGACGCCATTAGACGCGCGTTGCGAGCGTGCACGACAACTGAGTGCCGCCGGCCGGCTCGACGAGGCGATCGCCGAGTTACGTCAAGTTCTGAAACAATCCCCCGAATTTCTGCCCGCGCTCGAAGGGCTTGCCTATGTCTCGCTGCGCATGAGCGCCTTCGAATCGGCGGCAGACGCCTTCGATCGGCTGCTGGCGCTCGTGCCGCGCCCCGGGGCGCAGGCCACGTTCGACGCTGCCATGGCCAGTCTCCAGGCCGGCCGCCCGATGCGGGCCGAGGCGCTGTTCGAAGCCACGGTGCAGCAATCGCCGGACGTCATCGGCACGCTGCACACCATCGGCCTGACGTGGGCGCAGGCGGGCGACAACGCCCGTGCGCTCGTCTGGTTCGAGCGCACGGCGGCCAAGGCGCCTGCCCTGTGGCAAGCGCACTTCAACCGTGGCCGGGCACTGGGCGCGCTGGGTCGCTTCGACGAAGAAATCGCCGCCTACCGGCTCGCCAATGCCATCGCGCCGGCGCAGCCCGATCCGCTGGTCAATCTCGGCGTGGCGCTGCGCGAGCAGCATGCGTTCGACGACGCCCTGCAATGCCTGCATCAGGCCGTGAAGCTCGCCCCCGATCATGCTGGCGCGCGTACCAACCGCGCACAGACGAATCTCCTGCTGGGCGAGTTCGAGCACGGCTGGCACGATTACGAATGGCGCTGGCAGGATGGCGCTCAGCAACGGCGTTTCAACGACCGTTTGTGGGACGGCAAGGCGCCGCTGGCCGGCAAGACCGTGTTCGTCTATAGCGAACAGGGGTTCGGCGATACGTTGCAGTTCGTGCGTTTCGTGCCGCGTCTGGTCGCGATGGGGGCGACGGTCGTGCTGTCGGTGCAGGCGCCGCTCGTGACGTTGCTGGGCGGTTTCGCGCGCGGCGTGACGGTGCTCGGCGAGCATATGCCGGTGCCGTCGTTCGACTGGCAGATGCCACTGCTCAGCTTGCCGCACCTGCTCAAGGTGGGGGGCAACGTGGCAGCGCATTCGCCTGCGCATGCCTCCCCGCACGCGTCTTATCTGCGCGCGAGCGCCGGGCGCGAGATGATCTGGCGTTCGATGCTCGGTCACAAGCCGGAAGGCGCATTGCGCATCGGTTTCGTGTGGCGCACGCGGCCGTTCCCGCCGGGCCGCGATATTCCCCTCAAGCACTGGGCGCCGCTGTTCGCAACGAATGCGCAGTGGTATTCGTTGCAGGTCGACGCCACGGACGAGGAGCACGCCGAGCTGGCGAGCTATCGCAAGGCACACGCCAACGTGCATGACATCGGCGCGAAGCTCAGCGATTTCGCCGAGACGGCGGCTGTCATTGCCCAGATGGATCTGGTGATCACGGCCGATACGGCGGTGGCGCATCTGGCTGGCGCGCTGGGCAAGCCGGTGTGGGTGCTGTTGAGTTTCACGCCGGACTGGCGCTGGCAACTGTCGCGGCGCGACAGCGACTGGTATCCGTCCGTTTCGCTTTATCGCCAGCCGGCGCGTGGCGATTGGGATGCGGTGATGGCGCAGGTCGGTCAGGACGTCGCCGCGATTGCCTCGCGGGAGTCCGACGTGGTTGCCGCGCCGTAAGGGAAGTCAGGGAATCTCGCAAGGCCGACATCGGCCGGAAACGACGACGCAGTTCGATCCTGAGCGGCGTCGTCCAGTTTCCGGTGCGGTGCAGCCGATGCAGCCAGTACGGCCAATGCGGTATGACGTCGGCTCAGCCAGCGTCGGCGTCGTCGTCATCTCGCAGTCGGGTGTAGATGTTCCAACTGGCGATGAACAGGGCGGCGACGAGCGGTCCGATCACGAAGCCGGTCAGGCCGATGAGCGACATGCCGCCGAGGGTGGAGATCAGCACGACCCAGTCGGGCAGCTTGGTGTCCTTGCCCACGAGGATCGGGCGCAGCACGTTGTCCACCAGACTTACGATGGTGCCGCAGAAGGCGAACAGAATGACCGCCTTCCAGATCGCTCCCGAGAGCAGCAGCCAGATGCCCACGGGCACCCAGACCACTGCCGCGCCCACGGCGGGCAGCAGCGACAGAAAGGCCATCACTACGGCGGCCAGCACGAACCCCTGAATGCCGAGCACCGCGAAAATGAAGCCACCGAGCACCCCTTGTGCCACGGCCACGGCGATGTTGCCCTTGACTGTCGCGCGCACGACCGTGGTGAACTGGCGGATCAACTGACTCTTGTGACGCTCGTCGAGCGGCAGCGCGCGACGCACCATCGCGCCGAGAGCGGTGCCGTCGCGCAACAGGAAAAACAGCAGATAGAGCATCACGCCGAAGCTCACGAGCAACTGCGCCGTATTCTGGCCGATGCTCACGAGGTAGACGGCGACGAGGCGTCCGATCTGCGCGGCGCCGTCGGCGAGCTTCTGCTGAATGGCGTTGATGTCCTGCACGCCGGCCAGGTCCATGATCCGGTGAACGCCGGCGGGCAGGCGGTCGAGCAATTGCTGGAATTCGACCGTCAGTTGCGGCAGATCGGTGCGAAAGCGCAGGAGTGCGGTACTGATTTCCTGCGTCATCATGCCCACGACCAGCGTGAGCGGCAGAATCACGATTACCAGAATCAGGGCCAGCGTAGTGAGTGCGGCGAGGTTGGGGCGTCCGCGCATGCGCGCCAGCATGCGGCGCTGCACCGGCTGGAACAGCACGGCGAGGATCGTCCCCCAGAAGACGGCGCCGAACAGGGGAAACAGAATCCAGCCGAACGCGACTGTCACCACGAACAACATCAGGTGGAAAAACTTGCGTTGGTCGCTACGACTCGACATGAGGCTTCCTTGCAGATGACGACGGACCGGGTGGCACGTCACTCGTTCTTATAGCAGAACCGGACGTCGGTTACCCGACGGTGCCCTGAGCGTGATGGATGATGCGCGCTACGAGCGGGTGGCCTTCGCCACGTCGCGAGCGAATGGCGTGGATGTCTTCGTGCACGCCGTCGGGGCGTCCCAGCCAGCGCAGCCCGCGCAGCACCGAGACATCTCCCGCACCGGCTTCACTGAGCGGAAACACGCCCAGACCGCGGGTGGCGAACACGGCCATCAATGCGCTGTCTTCGAATTCGCCGACGATATTCGGACGAATGCCCTGTACCTCGAACCACTGATCGAGCCGGGCGCGCAGGGCGGAGTGTCCCGTCGGCAATAATACGGGCAGTGCCGTCAGACATTGCGGAAAGGTGTCGCGCGAGGTGTTACGCACGATCGACGCCGGTCCGTACCAGTCGACGGGCGAATCAACCAGCCGTTCGCTCGCCAGTCGCAGGGTCGGGTTGTATGGCGCGGGCTGACTCGCCAGGACGAGGTCGAGTTTGTGCAGGGCGAGTTCGGCGAGCAGTTGCTCGTGCTCGCCTTCGTGGCAAACGAGTCGCAACGAGGGCGTGTCGAGCACCGGTGCGAGAATGGCGTGAGCGGCGAGTTTCGAGATGCCGTCGGCGAGACCTACCGACAGGCGCGCCACCCGGCCGCTTGCCGCTTCGCGGACTTCGTCGGGGATCGACTGGCCGAGGCGGAAGATTTCTTCGGCGCGGCGAAAGGCCGCCTGACCGGGCTCGGTCATGGTCACGCCGCGCCCGAGGGGTTTGAGCAGTTGGTGGCCGAGCGACTTTTCCAGTTCGCGGACTTGCGCGCTGATCGTCTGCACGGCCATGTCGAGGCGCTCGGCGGCGCGGGCGAAGCCGCCTTCCTTGACGACCACCCAGAAGTAGTAAAGATGGCGGTAATTGAGCATAGTTGGGGTGCTTCGGAAAAACCGAACTGAAGTGAAGTATATAGCTGGTTTTTGCGAAGCATGAGTTCGACGATGATGCTGTCCTGAGCCCGCACCCGTGGATTCACGTCAGGTGGGGGATATGAAGGGAGGTCCGCAGCCCATTGAATGGCGAGGCTGGCGGATGCACCAATAACCATACGGAAAACTCTGGCGCATATATGGACTATCTACTTGCTTTGGCGGCTGACCCGGCGGTGTGGGCAGCGCTTGTCACGCTGGTGGTCATGGAGGTCGTGCTCGGCATCGACAACCTGATCTTTATCTCGATCCTTACGAACAAACTGCCGTTGTCGATGCGTGCGCGCACGCAGAAGATGGGTATCGCGCTGGCATTGATCATGCGGCTGGCCTTGCTGGGCACGGTGGCCTGGATCGCCAAGCTCACGGCGCCGCTGTTCGAGATGTTCGGACACGGATTCTCGTGGCGCGACCTGATCCTGATCGCGGGCGGCCTCTTCCTCGTGTGGAAGGCGACGAAGGAGATGCATCACCACGTGGCGCTGGGCAGCGGAGACGACGACGCGCATGGCGAGGGCGGCTCGGGGGCGGGCGCGCTTGCCACGATCACGGCGCGTGCGGCTGTGCTGCAGATCATCATGCTGGATATCGTGTTCTCGATCGACAGTATTGTGACGGCCGTGGGCATGACCGAACACATCCCGATCATGTTCATTGCGGTGATTGCGGCAGTCACAGCGATGCTGTTCATGGCGGGTCCGCTCTCGCGCTTCATCGCGGCGAACCCGACGGTGGTCATGCTCGCGCTCGGCTTCCTGCTGGTGATCGGGATGACGCTGATCGCAGAAGGCTTCGGCTCGCACATCCCGAAGGGTTACATCTACGCGGCCATGGCGTTCTCGGCCTTCGTCGAAGGACTGAACATGCTCACACGCCGGGCCAAGGCACGTCGTGACGCGGAGAAGGCGCGGGTGGTGCACTAAGTCATGCGATAGGTCCGGTGCCTCCGGGCACCCGATAGCAGTTTGCTGTCGATGGGACGCGGTCAGTGAGTGATCGCGGAAGGGATCAGCGGTGCCGGCAAACGTCGGCACCGCTTTTTTACGTCCAGAGGAAAGACGCGCTCAGTGCCGCCCTCGCGCATTCGGGAGGTTCGCGCACGCACGTTGTGCGCACGGTCGCACGCCAGCAACGGCGCAGTCGGCGCATGTCGTCCCATGGAAGGCGGTTCGAAATTCCCGAAGTTAAGTGAATGAAAATACAGGTTTTTCAGTCGCCACATGCCCGATACATTGAAGGCGTTGTCTTTTACGTGACGGAGCGAAACGATGAAATGTCCTGTGTGCGGTATCCCGGATCTGCTGATGACGGAGCGTCAGGGAGTGGAGATCGATTACTGTCCGAGCTGTCGCGGTGTGTGGCTCGATCGGGGTGAACTGGACAAGTTGATCGAGCGCACGGATGGCGGGGCGGGAGCATCGGCCCATACGGCGCGCGGTGACCATGACAGGAGCCGTCGTGAGTCCGACGGGCGCTCGAACGGCCACGCGAATGCGCAGGAGTATCGCGATGACGATCGCGAGTATCGGGAGGGCCGCGACAATCGTGACCGCCACCATGGCTACGACGACCGTCGCCGCTATCACGACCGCCCGCGCAAAAAGAAATCGCTGTTCGAGATGTTCGACTTCGATTGATCGGGCCGCAAGACGTAAAGGCCTTTGCGGATACTCTCGCCAGACGTTGTTTCTTGCATCGGGGACGTGCGTGCAGTCCCCGATGCATCAGTGAGCGGCGCAGCCGAAATAGCCGACTCCGTGGCACCTTTGTGGTGACGTACTTTGCGTTACGAGGCGTTGGATTATCGAAAGCGATGCCGGGCTTGCCGACCTACGAGGTATGGCCTAAGAGTGGGTATGGGAATTGACTGCGGATGGCAGTGAGAATCTCGCCAAACGACGAAGCAGATCGTGTTCGATCGATGTTCGGAAGGCAATAAAAAAACGGCTTCCATCGCTGGAAGCCGTTCTCAAATTTGGTGGCGAATCAGGGACTCGAACCCCGGACCTGCGGATTATGATTCGGCGTGTGACGCGGTAAGTTTTTGAAAAATAACGCAATCTGACCGTAAACGATCGAAATCAAAAGTTGTTTAGTGTCAGTAGTTTAGCGTAATTTCGGGCAAGCGAAAAAACTGGCTACTGCACTTCCGGTGCACTGAGAACAGGGGACGAAGGAGTGTGTATGGCCGGATATATCAAACGTCACTGATCGACCCGAAGCGGTCGGCCGCCGCCGCGGCACGAATGTCGGTCGAGGTCCTGCTAGGCGACAGATGAACAGATGCGTCGGCAGTTTTACACGGTGCGGCGCGCTACCGTCGACGATCTCTCGAGTTCTGAGTTGCGATCGGCCGAGGAAGGTCTCGGGAAAACGTCAAACTGCATCATACAACGGAGCAGGGATCGCCCAGTTCGTCAGCACCGTCGGGTGAGTGCTCGCCAGATACAGCGACTCGGCGGCTTTCGCGCAGTCTCACGGTACCTAAATTTAGCGACCTGCGGACAGGATTGTGGCCGGAGCGAGGCCGAGCTCTCTCGCGTAAGCGTCCAGATGCTCTCCGACATGGACGTTTAACGTCTCGATGAATCGCTTAATTTTCGCGTCAACGAACTGGCGCGACGGATACACGGCGTAGACATTGCGGACGTGTGTGTGGTACTGCGGCAGCACGCGAACGAGCGCGCCGCTGCGCAGGTCATCCATCGCTGAGAACGCTGCAAGGAGGCCGATGCCGGCCCCATCTCGAAGGGCTTGTGACATAGCGTCCATATCGTTGACGCTGAAGCTTGGCCCGGTCGGGCGGAAGGTAGCGTTGCCAGCAACGCTCTCGAGGCGCCACTCGTCGGGCGCGTAATCGACTGTCCCGAGCAGAACGCAGTGATGGTCGATAAGGTCTTCCGGGCACGTCGGCGCCGGATGCGCTGCCAGATACTCAGGTGATGCTGCGAGGATGCAATGGCTGGTGCCTATGTTCTGGCTGACGTAGGCTGAATCGGGCAGCGTTCGTGTAATCACAATACCGACGTCAAGTTGTTCCTCGAGCAGATTCGGCATGCGCTGGGACAGCAGGAGGTCGACCGAGACCTCCGGATACGAGTTGCGGTAGGCCATAACGGCGCGAGTCACCAGGTGGCGTCCAAGTCCGGGCACCGAGTGAACGCGCAACGTGCCGCGCGGCTCCAGCAGGGCGTCCCGCGCCTCGGCCTCAGCATGCTCCACGTCGGTCAGGATGGCCACGCACCGGTCGTAGAACCGCCGTCCTGCGTCGGTGATGACAAGACGACGCGTCGAGCGCTGCATGAGCCGGGTGTCCAGCGACTCCTCGAGCACCGAAACAGCGCGCGAAATGTTTCCTACAGTCGTGTCGAGGTGGTTCGCAACCGCAGTGAAGCTCCCCATTTCGACAACCTTTGCAAAAACCGACATGTTATATAACTTGTCCATCTTATCCGTCCCATTCGTCTTAATTCATCATCTCGGTTCCGCGCCGTGCGGTCCACGTGCCACGGTGTACGGGCGCCCGCCCATCATCGGCAAGCGCCGCATGATGTGTCGGTAAGCGTAACCGGTCAGAGTGCACGGATTTTCCCTCTCACGGAAAGAATCATTCTTTCTGCCCTGCCTAAAACCGGGGAGGCATCTCGCCTAGACTTGGTTCCGCAGACAGGCACTCATTGACAGCCGTAAGCCAAAGCCACTTCTCTAGCGTCGCATGACCTTACCATGCCGGGAGAAGCCAGTTATCCGCCTAGGCATCAATGTTAATTAATTCGAATTACTAAGTATATTGAGGTTGAAAAAATGACCGCTCACTACGACTCCCTCTTTCTTTTCATCAATGGTGAATGGATTGCTGCCAGCGAACGCGATACCGCTCCTGTCGTTAATCCCGCTACGTTGCAGGAACTGGGCCGCGTACCGCTTGCAACGGCGTCTGACCTTGAGCAGGCGTTGCAGACAGCGAAGCACGCGTTCGACGTGTGGCGCAACACTGTGCCGGCGGAGCGCGCACGTATTCTAAAAGATGGCGCGAACTTGATTCGTGTGCGTGCCGCTCACATTGCCGAGCTGCTGACGCTGGAAGAAGGCAAGCCTCTCGCCGAGAGCCGCGATGAAGTGCTGCGTGCAGCCGAATACTTCGAATGGTTCGCGGAAGAGGCGCGTCGTATCGATGGTCGCGTTGTCCCGTCGAATCGCCCGGGCGTGCAACAACTGGTGAAGAAGCAGGCCATCGGGCCGGTCGCCGCCTTCACGCCGTGGAATTTCCCGGCAATCACGCCTGCCCGCAAGCTTTCGGCGGCGCTGGCTGCCGGCTGTAGCGTCATTATCAAGCCGGGCGAGGAAAGCCCCGCAACTGCGCTCGCGCTCGCCCGCGCACTCGACGATGCAGGTTTACCCAAGGGCGTGCTGCAGGTGGTCTTCGGAGTACCAGATGAGGTGTCGAAGACTCTGATTGCATCGCCGATTATCCGCAAGGTGACGTTCACGGGCTCCGTTCCTATTGGCCGACTGCTCGCCGCGCGGGCCGCCGAAGGCGTCAAACCTATTACGCTTGAACTCGGCGGCCACGGCCCCGTGCTCGTGTTCAAGGACGCCGACGTCGAACGTGCTGCTGTCGAAGGCGCTGCGAACCGATTCCGCGGCACCGGCCAGATCTGCATCTCGTCGACGCGCTTCCTGATTCAGCGCGAGGTCTACGACGAGTTCGTTGGCCACTTCGTGTCCGCGACCCAGGCGCTCAAGGTGGGCGATGGCATGCAGCCCGGCACGCAGGTCGGCCCGCTCGCGAATCCGCGGCAGGTTGCAAAGATGGAAGAACTCGTCGCCGATGCGGTGGCGCGCGGCGCAAAGGTGCTGGTCGGCGGCAAGCGCATCGCGGGTGACGGCTACTTCTTCGAACCGACCGTACTTGCCGATGTGCCGATGGACGCCCGCGTGATGCACGAGGAGCCGTTCGGTCCCATCGCGCTGCTGATGCGTTTCGACCAACTGGGAGACGGCCTCGCCGAAGCGAACCGCCTGCCGTATGGTCTCTCGGCTTATGCGTTCACGAACAACGCGCGCACCGCCCTCGACGTTGGCGACGGGCTGGAAGCCGGGATGATTGGCATAAACCAGTACCGCATCGTGTCCACCGAACTTCCTTTCGGCGGGCTCAAGGAAAGCGGAATTGGCTCCGAAGGTGGCGCCGAAGGCATCGAGTTCTATCTCACCAACAAATTCATCAGCCAAATCTGAGGAGCACCCAATCTTGTCAAAAGCTAATTTCGACAGCCCGCGTGAAGCCGCACGCGCATTCACGCCGAAGCTTGCAGCGCTCGTCGACGACGTGCTGTTCCCGCAGGTCTGGGCCGATCCGGCGCTTTCGTCGCGCGATCGCAGCCTCGTGACCGTCGCCGCCCTGATTGTCGGCGGCCACCACGACGAGCTTCCCGCTCATTTGCGCCGTGCTGTGAGCAACGGGGTCAAGCGCGAGGAACTCGCAGCAACCATTACCCACCTCGCGTTCTACGCAGGTTTTCCGGCCGCTATCTCGGCATCCGCCGCCGCGCAATCGGCGCTCGGCAACGTACAGGCATAACAGGACAAGCAATCATGAAAGCCATCACCTTCAACGAATTCGGCGATGCCGACGTTCTCAAACTCGCCGACGTTCCCGACCCGGAATTGCGCCCCGACGACCTGCTGGTCCGTGTCCATGCGGCCGGCGTGAACCGCGCCGACATCACGCATCGCCGCGGCGGATACGGCCGGCCGAATTTCGGCGACTCAACCATCATGGGGCTGGAAATCGCGGGCGAGGTACTGGAGGTCGGCGCGTCGGTCGAAGGCTATAAGGTTGGCGACCGCGTCATGGGCGTGGTCGGCGGCGGCGCGTACGCCGAAATTGCCCGCATCGACTGGCGTATGGCGATGCGGATTCCGGAGCAGCTTGATTACGTGCATGCGGCGGCCATCCCCGAAGTGTTCGTCACCGCGCATGAAGCGATGATGCATCTCGGCCGCCTCAAGCAAGGAGACTCCGTGCTCATTCACGCGGCGGCAGGCGGTGTTGGTTCCGCTGCGGTCCAGTTCGCATACGCAACCGGAGCGAGCGTGTTCGCGACCGCTGAGGCGTCGAAGCTCGAACGCGTTGTGCAACTGGGCGCCGATCATGTCATCGACTACCGCACGCAGGATTTCGCAGCCGTCGTTGCCCAGAAGACTGGTGGGCGGGGCGTCGATGTTGTAATTGATTTCGTTGGAGAACCGTATTTCGCACGCAATATTGCTTCCCTCGCGCACGGAGGGCGTCTTGTGCAAGTGGGGATTCTGGGTGGGGGTGGGCAGGTGAGTGTCGACCTTGAGACCATTTTGTACCGCCATATCCAGATTATCGGCACGGTCATGAAGTCGCGCGCCCAGGCTGAGAAGCACGCTATGGTCCGGCGTTTCCGTGAACATTGGCTCAACCGCTTCTCCGGAGGCCGGCGCCTCGAGCCTGTCGTCGACAGTACGTATCCTCTGGCGCGAGCTGCCGATGCCCATCGACGCATGGAATCGGCGGAAAATGTGGGGAAAATTATCCTGACGACGAACTGAGCTGCGGCGACTGGCTTTGGGATACGCTCCGACATGGGTGGCTGGGACTTGTCGAGTTTCAGCCACCTATCGCTGCCGATTGAGTGTCGCATCTTGGCCGACCTCGGCCATTTATGCAAGGCTGTTTTCGACCCTGAGGCGACTATAGACTTGACCAAGATTGCATAGGCTGTTCCGAGAAGAAACCATGGTGGCGATTCGCTACTTTCGTGCATTGATTGCTACGCCAATACTTGCCAAAGGGCATTGATCCGTCTTTGTACTCACAAGCCAAGCGCCGTGGCACGACGTTTGAACGAACGCCTCGGAAAGACTAGTCTACGAGACACTGGGGCAACGATTTCTTCACTCAGTTGCATTGACCGGTTGAACCACAGCCATAAGCGGTCAGTCCGATGCGTCTAAAATATTGGCATTTAGAACGATGCGCTAGGCTGGAACCCTTCATTCAGTTGAGTCGCCCGGTAAATCGCTCTTCTGGAAGTCCCGCAGCGACAACGGCCTCGGCTTTTATCAGCGCGCCATCGGAATCTGTCGGCTTATCCAGCCCTATCCGCGCGCTGGTGCTGTACAGCGTTGCATAACCGGGGCCCGCTAACACTGGGCAAGTGGTTTGTACACACGGTGATTCGATAACACGGTCAACACTGCCGTCTAGCGCGTAACGCACCACTCTGCTGCCGCCCCATTCGGCATTCCAGAGGAATCCTTGAGCATCAATGCAAGAACCGTCAGGAGCGCCCTGACCGTCGACTGTCGTGAACACACGCTGGTTTTCCAGCGAAGGGTAATCGCAGCAGGAAATGCATCCCTGTAGAGAATCCGCGTAGTACAGGGTATAACCGTCCGGACTGAAACAGATGCTGTTCGGGATCGCTACTGCGGGAAGGTCGAGCGTTTCTGTTTCGAGCGTCACCGCATTGAGCCGGTGAAATCTGCCTATGGTTTGCATCCGCTCATTGGCGTCCATCGTGCTGAATACAAAGTTACCCATGCGGTCGCAGCGGCCATCATTGATCCGGGTTCCGTGCACACCAGGCGTGACTGCAATTTTGCTGAAACGGCCGGTGTTCAACTGGTAGTAGCCTAGGCAAGATGCCAACCCCATCAGCAATACATCTTCGTCTGCCGTGAGGGCAAATGAGCCTAGCGGCTCGGGTAATGACCAGCGCTGCACTTGACCAATTGTGGGGTTCAGAGCACGCAACTCGCAGCAGGGGATGTCGGTCCAGAACAGGCGTCCGGTTCTTTCACACCAGACAGGGCACTCGCCAAGCAGGCTGGTGGTGTCGGCTAGGAGTTTAAACATGGCGGCGTCCTAAGAAACAGGATGAGGTAAACAAGACAGTCAGTTGGAGAAAAGCGCGGACCACCTGTCACCGAACAGGGCGATGGCCAAGCCTGCGAGCATCACCATCACCCCGGCCAACTTGACGAAAGACACCGGTCTTTCCAATGCCCCCATCAAGCCGAAATGATCGATAACCAAAGACGAAATGATTTGCCCGGCGATAGCGAGGCCAAGCAGGGCTGACAGACCGATTTTCGGCGCAAGCACCACATAGCTAAGCAAGGCGCCGGCACCCAGCAAGCCGCCCAGCAGGCTCCACAAAGGCTGGGCAGGGATAGCCGCCAGCGAGACCAATATCCCGCCGCGCATCGATGAAAAAATACCCAGGCATACCGCTCCGGCAGTAAAAGAAAACAGCGCCGCCGCTACGGAATCTCCACCCAGACCTTTAGCGAGTTGGCCATTAAGTGTGGTCTGCAGGGTGATGCCAAGCCCCGCACAGATGGCCAGCAGATAGTAGGCTGCGTTCATCTCACGCCACCTTACTGGGCTGACTCAAGCGGCAGGAATGTCTCGGCAAACACATCCGGCTGATAGCCTGCAGCAGCAAACAGATGCTCACGCGACTCGTCGATCGCAGCACGCAGCTTTTCGCTATCTACGCCCAGCACCTTGCCGCCGCGCTTGACGATACGCCCGCCAATCATGACCGTGTCGACATTGCTTCGCTCTGCTGCGTGTACTACGGTGCCAAAGGCATTGCCTGACGGGTAAAGGTTGATGTCCTGTGCGTTGATAAGGATCAGATCCGCCTGTTTGCCGGGAGCCAGGCTGCCGACTTTGTCCTGCAAGCCGGCACAGGTGGCGCCGTCGACAGTCGCGGCTTTGAGCAGGCCATGGGCGGGCAGGGTCACCACTGGACTATGGCCTTCACCGCAGCAGCGCTGCTGGTGCATGCCCATGACGCGTTGCAAGTAGAACGCCACCCGCATCTCCATAAACATGTCGCCGCTGTAGGAGGTTTCGTTATCGACGCTCAGCCCCGGACTGATGCCATGACGCTGGGCCGACTGCAAGGCAAACATTCCATCTTCAATGCCGTAGTGGGCATCGGAACGTGGGCATACGTTGACCCGCACACCAGCCTCGCGAAGGATTTTCCAGCCGGCGTCCGGCAGCGCGGTGCAGTGGTTGAAGATGTTGTCGGAGCGCAGCAGGCCCTCGCTATGCAAGCCCTCTAGTTCATTTGCCATGTCCCCACCAAAAAACTCGGTGATGATCGGTAGCCCCAGGCGTCTGGCCTCAGCCCACAGGTCAGGTTCCAGCTGCGCCATCACTGCCAGCGAGAGCAGCGGGTTGTCACCGTTCTTGATGTATTTTTTCTGCAGACGCTCCAGGTTGCCCGGCCAGTGGGCTTGGTCCCACTCACCCGCAACCGGCGCCCCCGAGGCGTGTACGGCGCGTATGCCTGCATCGAGCAGGGCCTCGACCGCGGCATCGGAGTGCTCACCGGTGCGGCTGTTATGCGAATTGTCCACCAGGGTTGTGATGCCCGCATCGATGCAACCCAATGCGCTCAGGAGGTTGCCGATATACATATCGGCCGGGCGATAATACTTGGCGAACGAGAAGTGGGTTGCGTTGCAGTAGTCCTCCAGAGTGGCGGCGTTCGGGTTTATTCGCCGTAATTGCCCTTCCCAGGAGTGGCGGTGCGTGTCGACCATGCCCGGCATGGCGATCATGCCGGATGCCTCGATCACGACAGCGTCGTCGGCTTCGAGATTTTCGCCGATGGCCATGATGGTGCTGCCTTCAATAAGGATATCGCCGCGCGCCAGATTGCCGATATCTTCGTCCATGCTCAGCACAGTGGCCCCGCGGATAACTGTGCGGGCGGCCGGAGCGGCCGGGGCCTGCATGATGCTGCGGTTGTATTCAGCCATTTCGGTACACCTCGTCAAATTTCGTTGGAAGAAATATACGCAAGGCGATACTGCGGGAAAAAGATGGTTAAACTGTTTTTATTATTCAATTTTTGCGAATAATAAAGTCTTTCCAGATCACCGCTTTGAGGCTGATAACCGTCATGGATCGTATTCAAGCGATGCAGGTTTTCGTACGTGTGGCTGAGGCAGGAAGCTTTATCCAGGCGGCGCAGACGCTCTCTTTGCCAGCCTCGACGGTCACCAGCAGCGTCAAAAATCTTGAGAAGTACCTGCAGGTGCGCTTGCTGAACAGAACCACGCGTCGAGTCAGCCTGACACCTGAGGGCGCTCAATATCTGACGCAGTGCCGAGAAATACTTGAGCTGATCGAATATACAGAGACCAGCCTGGCGGATTCCGTAAAACGGCCGCAGGGCCGCTTGCGGGTCGATATGCCGGGTGGCATTGCACACTTCATTGTCATGCCCAACCTGCAGGATTTTTACCGGCGCTACCCGGATATCTACCTGATGATAGGCGTCAATGACCGGCAGGTAGATCTGGTTCAGGAGGGTATCGACTGCGTTGTTCGGACAGGCGAGCTTGATGACTCAACGCTCGTTGCGCGCCCACTCGGACGGTTTCGCTGGGTAACCTGTGCGTCTGCCGCCTATCTGGAAGAGAACGGTACTCCGCAAACACCACAAGATTTGTCTCACCACCGAGCCATCCATTACTTTTCGGGTCGCGCAAGACAAGCAGGTGAGATGCGCTTTGCCCGCGGCACTGAAAAGATCTCAGTCCCAGTCAACGGCACAGCAGCCGTCAACGAGACTGGGCTCTACATCAAAATGTGCCTTGAAGGCTTCGGGCTGGTGCAACTCGCCGAGAACGTGGTCAGCGAGCATCTGAGAGATGGGCGGCTGATCGAAGTGCTTGCTGACTGGCAGCCGGCTTCGGTTCCTGTGCACCTGTTATACCCGCATCAGCGCTTTCTTTCGCCAGCCGTGAGTGCATTCGCTGACTGGATTGCCGGGCTCGTTCGTGACGGCGATTCAGCTTGAGGTCAGTGGCTGCAGGGCTGAACGAACGGGTTCGAATATTCCGCTGGCATGCCGATAGCGACGACAGTTCAAAGAAAGCATTGATCGAGATGTCGGCGATAGTTGGCGATATCTTGCTCAATCTGGGGGTTCTTCTCGACGGGCCCAATCCTCTGCGTCGCGTTTTGTTCGGAATGTCTTGGCTGCGGTGGGCCAACCCACTCGACGAATCGTCGCTTTCCAGGTTCCTGAGGGCGTTTTTGTGAGTGCGGCCATGGTGCTCCTTCCTTGAGGTCTGCACCGCGTATTGCAGCGAATTTGCACCGTGAGGAGCCGGTAAAAGAAAAGGGCTCGCAGCGAAGCCGCAGAGCCCTTAGTGAAAAAGCCCTGTAAATCAGAGATTTACAGGGCTTTCGCATTTGGTGGCGAATCAGGGACTCGAACCCCGGACCTGCGGATTATGATTCCGTCGCTCTAACCGACTGAGCTAATTCGCCGTAGAAGAAAGATTATAGGTAGACCCCTATAGGCTGTCAACAGGTATTTTGCAAAATCACGAAAATAGCGCGGTCGACGTCGGGCCGGGTCTGAGTGGTCGATCGAGAGCCGCCTCACAAACGACAACGCCGGGACCCGACAGCCCCGGCGTTGCGATTCATATCGACTGGCCTCCCGTAACGAGGCCGGTCACGCCTTCGTCAGTCGTTGGCGTAGATGTCGACGTCCTTCGTCTCCTTGATGAAGAGCATACCGATCACGAAGGTAATCAGCGCGATCACGATCGGGTACCAGAGGCCGGAGTAGATGTCGCCCTTGGCCGCTACGATGGCGAAGGCCGTGGCCGGCAGGAAGCCGCCGAACCAGCCGTTACCGATGTGATAAGGCAGCGACATCGAGGTGTAGCGAATGCGGGTCGGGAACATCTCCACCAGCATCGCCGCGATCGGGCCATACACCATCGTCACGAAGATCACGAGGATCGCCAGCAGGACCACGACCATCGGCTTGTTCATCTGCGCCGGGTCGGCCTTCGCCGGGTAGCCGTCCGCCTTGAGCGTGGCCGACATATCCGCTTCGAATGCCTTGGTCTTTTCCTTCGCGTCCGCCGCCTTGCCGTCAACCGACTGGATCACCTTGTCGCCGATCTTCACCGACGTCATCGTGCCCGCCGGCGCCGCTTCGTTCTGATAGTTCAGACCGGCGCGCGACAGGAAGCTCTTCGCGATATCGCACGAGCTGGTGAACTTCGACGTACCCACCGGGTTGAACTGGAACGAGCACTCCTTCGGATCGGCGATGACCGTGATCGGCGAACGCGCCGTTGCAGCTTCCAGCGCCGGGTTAGCGTAGTGCGTCAGCGCCTTGAAGATCGGGAAGTAAAGCAGCGCGGCCAGCAGGCAACCCGCCATGATGATCGGCTTGCGACCGATCTTGTCCGACAGGGCACCGAAGAACACGAAGAACGGCGTGCCGATCAACAGGCCCAGAGCGATCAGGATGTTGGCGGTATTGCCGTCGACCTTGAGCACCTGAGTCATGAAGAACAGCGCGTAGAACTGCCCCGTGTACCACACGACGGCCTGACCCGCAGTCAGGCCAACCAGTGCAAGGATCACGACCTTCAGGTTCTTCCACTCGCCGAACGATTCCTTGAGCGGCGCCTTCGAGCCCTTGCCTTCGGCCTTCATGCGCTGGAATGCCGGCGACTCGTTCAGTTGCAGACGGATCCACAGCGAAACCAGCAGCAAGACGAGCGAAAGGATGAACGGAATACGCCAGCCCCAGTCGCCGAACGCCTCTTCACCCATTGCCATACGGGTGCCGAGAATCACGAGCAGCGAGAGGAAGAGACCCAGCGTGGCGGTCGTCTGAATCCACGACGTGTAGAACCCGCGACGGCCGTGCGGCGCGTGCTCGGCCACATAGGTGGCGGCACCACCGTATTCGCCGCCCAGCGCCAGACCCTGAAGCAGACGCATGGCGATGAAGATCACCGGTGCGGCGATACCCCACGACGCGTAGCTCGGCAACAGACCGACGACCAGCGTGGACAGACCCATCAGCGTGATGGTCACCAGGAACGTGTACTTACGACCGACGAGGTCGCCGATACGACCGAACACGATGGCGCCGAACGGACGCACCGCGAAGCCAGCCGCGAACGACAGCAGTGTGAAGATGAAGGCTGCCGTCGGATTGATCCCCGAGAAGAAGTGACGGCTGATGAAAGCGGCCAACGAACCGGCCAGGTAAAAGTCGTACCACTCGAACACCGTGCCCAGCGACGACGCGAAGATGACCTTCCGCTCTTCCTTGGTCATCGGTGCATGGGTGGTGGCTGTCGTTGCAGTAGCCATGCGGTTGTCTCCTGTAATGTAAGCACGCCCCTGGGACGCACCCGGGCCGTTGCAACTGATTATTGGAGGACAACCTTACCGCCGTCTGACGCCAAACTGACTCGAACCTTACGTGGCTAGGGACTTACCCTCGACTTTGGCCCGAAATTGGCCGTATTTCGCGCGATTCCGTCACGCATGAGGGTTTTCGATAGGCAACTCGGCGAGCGGCAACGTGACCCGGATCAACGTGCCGGTTGCTTCGGGGTGCTGTGCATCGACATGGTCGAGCACGCTGACGTCGCCGCGATGGATCTGCACGATCTCGCGCACGATGGCGAGGCCCAGACCGCTGCCGTCGCTGTCGCTGCCGAGAATGCGGTAGAAGCGCTCGAACACGCGCGGCCGCTCCGACGCGGGAATGCCCGGCCCGGTGTCTTCGACTTCAAGATGCACGAAGCCGTCCGACGCCTCATGACGCAGGCGCACCGTGATTTTGCCGCCGGCCGGCGTGTAACGGATCGCGTTGTCGATGAGGTTGTTGAGCAACTCGCGCAGCATCACCGGCTGACCGGACAGATGCACAGGAAACGGCGGCTCCTCGAAGCCGAGATCGATTCGTTTTGCGAACGCGGCCTGGAACCAGTCCTGCATGGCGCTACGCGCGAGCAGGCTGAGGTTGACGGGGGTGAATGCGGCAGCGTCGTTCGCACTGTTCTCGGCGCGCGCCAATGCGAGCAACTGGTTGACGAGGCGTGCGGCCTGCTCGGAGCTGACCGCGATCTGCGAGAGCGAACGCCGCAGTTCGTCGGGGGACGTCTGACGCAAGGCGAGCTCTGCCTGCATACGCAATCCGGCGAGTGGTGTCTTGAGCTGATGGGCGGCGTCTGCAATGAAGCGTTGCTGAAGTTTCATGTTCTGTTCGAGACGTCCGAGCAGATCGTTCAGCGAGTTGACGAGCGGCGCGATCTCCGGCGGCGCCTGACGCGCTTCGAGTGGCGACAGATCGTCCGGCCGGCGCGCACGAATATGTTCCTGCAACGCATGCAGCGGTGCGAGGCCGCGCGACAGCCCGAACCAGACGAGCACGATGGCCAGCGGCAGAATCACGAACTGCGGCAGGATCACGCCCTTGATGATCTCGTTGGCCAGTTGGCTGCGTTTGTCGAGCGTCTCGGCGACCTGTACGAGCGCCATGCTGCCGGGTGGTTCCATGCGCGGCAGGTCGACGTACGTGAACGCAACACGGATGTCGTTGCCGCCGACCGTTTCGTCCCGGAACTGGACGACGCCGGGCTGCGGCCGGTCGTCTTCATGGGGCAGGGGCAACTCGGCCGTGCCGCCGACGAGTTCCCCCTTCGCGCCGAGGACCTGGAAGTAGATGTTGTCGGTGGCGTCGGCGCGCAGCAGATCGCGTGCGGGCATCGGCAGGGTGAGCGTGACCTGTCCGCGATCCGAATGGACTTGCTGGGCGAGCACGTAAGTATTGGTTTCCAGCGCCCGGTCGAACGGGCCGTTGGCAATCGACTTCGCAACGAGGTACGTCACGGCAATGCTCATCGGCCAGAGCAGGAGCAGCGGCGCGAGCATCCAGTCGAGAATCTCGCCGAACAGCGAGCGCGGCGGCGGCTCGGCCTCGCGCTCCAGCGGTGCGCCGAAACCCGGGCGCACGAAAGGATCGGCGTAGGGATCGAACGGATCGGTGGCGTCTGCGGCGTGCGGGGGCGGCCCGGCATGTCCTGCGTGGCGAGCCGCGTCCGGATCCGCAGGCGTGGCGCGATGGGGGTGACGAAAGCTCAGACGCATCGGGCGGATAGGCTAAAGAGGCTGAGGCGGCGGGCGTGCCGGGTCGACTGGGCGTGCCCGGCATCACGCGTCGGTTCGGGCGTGACCGGCTTCACGCATCGGTGAAGACCGCAAGGGCGGCCGGCCTCGCGTGTGTGCCCGACGTCCTTTTGTCAGGCGGCGTTCGCAGGTGTTGCCGCAGGCTTTTCCAGACAATACCCCAGTCCGCGAATCGTGGCGATGCGCACGCCGCTCGGCTCGATCTTCTTGCGTAGCCGGTGCATGTAGACCTCGATGGCGTTGTTGCTGACTTCTTCGCCCCAGCCGCACAGATGGTCGACGAGCTGTTCCTTGGAGACGAGGCGCCCGGTGCGCAGGAGCAGCACTTCGAGCAATTCGAGTTCGCGGGCGGACAGGTCGAGCATCTGCTCATGAATATAGGCGGTGCGCCCGACCTGATCGAAGCTGAGCGGGCCGTGGCGGATGACCGTCGAGCCGCCGCCGGCGCCGCGCCGGGTCAGGGCCCGCACGCGCGCTTCGAGTTCGGCGAGCGCGAAAGGCTTGGCCATGTAGTCGTCTGCACCGAGATCGAGGCCCTTCACGCGGGCGTCGACGCTGTCGGATGCCGTCAGGATCAGCACGGGCAGATGGGAGTTGCGGGCGCGCAGGCGGCGCAGGACTTCGTGGCCGGGCAGGCGGGGCAGACCGAGATCGAGAATCAGCAGGTCGAACGTCTGGGCGGAGAGCGCGGAGTCGGCTTCGAGCCCCGTCTTGACGTGATCGACGGCGTAGCCCCCCTGACGCAACGAGCGGGTCAGGGCGTCGGCCAGAATGCTGTCATCCTCTGCGATGAGAATTCGCATGGGCGTGATAGGCTTGTGTAGGCACCGTCGCCTGACGGCAGCGGTGTGTCTCCTGTGATGTTGCGGCGCGTGGTTCGCGGCTTTTTTTGTCGTTTCGGCGCTTTCGGACAACAGGCACTTGCAAAGAGCACTGGTTTTTTATACAGTACCGGCAGTCACGCCTCACTCGAGCCGTCTCGCTCATCATATCAAAGGACGATTCATGGAAGAAAGCAAGAAAGGGTCTGCCAATCTGTCGGCCGAGAAAGGCAAGGCGCTCGCCGCCGCCCTCGCGCAGATCGAGAAGCAATTCGGCAAGGGCTCGATCATGCGTCTGGGCGACGGCGAGGTCGAAGCGGACATCCAGGTCGTCTCCACGGGCTCGCTGGGTCTGGACATCGCGCTTGGCGTCGGTGGCCTGCCGCGCGGTCGCGTGATCGAGATCTACGGTCCGGAATCGTCGGGTAAGACCACGCTCACGCTGCAAGTCGTGGCGGAGATGCAAAAGATCGGTGGCACCTGCGCGTTCATCGACGCAGAGCATGCCCTCGACGTCGGTTACGCCAACAAGCTGGGCGTCTCGGTGCCGGAACTGCTGATCTCGCAGCCGGACACGGGCGAACAGGCACTGGAAATCGCCGATGCGCTGGTGCGCTCGGGTTCGATCGACCTGATCATTATCGACTCGGTCGCGGCGCTGGTGCCGAAGGCCGAAATCGAAGGCGAAATGGGCGACTCGCTGCCGGGTCTCCAGGCACGTCTGATGTCGCAGGCGCTGCGTAAGCTGACCGGCACGATCAAGCGTACGAACTGCACGGTGATCTTCATCAACCAGATTCGTATGAAGATCGGTGTGATGTTCGGCAACCCGGAAACGACGACCGGCGGTAACGCGCTGAAGTTCTACTCGTCGGTGCGTCTGGACATCCGTCGTATCGGTTCGATCAAGAAGGGCGACGAGGTGGTCGGTAACGAAACCCGCGTCAAGGTCGTGAAGAACAAGGTATCGCCGCCGTTCCGCGAAGCGATTTTCGACATCCTCTACGGTCAGGGCATTTCGCGCGAAGGCGAAATCATCGATCTGGGGGTCAATGCGAAGATTGTCGAGAAGGCCGGCGCCTGGTACAGCTACAACGGCGAGAAGATCGGTCAGGGCAAGGACAACGCGCGCGAATTCCTGCGTGAGAATCCGGACATCGCCCACGAGATCGAGAACAAGGTACGTGCATCGCTGGGGGTTACGGCGATCAACGAAACCGGTGAGATCGAAGAAGAAGACGAGGCTTAAGCGCTTGTTGAGCGCCTGAGTTGTCGCAACGGCAGCGCGAAGCCAGACGGCGTCGCGCTGCCGTTTTTGTTTTCTCTCGGTAGTTCTTCTATCTGTACCGGTTCTCGCGCGCCTTTCGTTTTCATTTGACGTCTTTGGGCGTTGTTTGACCGTGGTTTGCCGGTCATCCGCGTGTCTCACGTGTTGTCCGCTGACTCTCCGACTTGCTTCCAGGCTCGCCCTTGGTGCCGGTGTCTCTCATGCACTGCCGCCGATGGCGTTACGATGACTCCATGATCCACCGTCGTCCTCCCCAAGATCCGAACGCACCGCCGCCCCCGCCGGGGGATGAGGCCGTTGCGGCCAAGCCGTCGCGCAAGCCTGTGCTCAGTCTGAAAGGACGTGCGCTGTCGTATCTCGCGCGTCGTGAGTACAGCCGGGCGGAGTTGCGTCGCAAGCTCATGCCGTACGCCGATGCCGAGGGCCCCGAAGCACTCGATCGCCTGCTCGACAGCCTGGAGCAGGAACGCTGGCTATCCAACGAGCGCTTTGCCGAGAGCGTAGTGAACCGGCGTGCGTCGCGCATGGGGACTACGCGGATCATCGGTGAGCTCAAGCAGCATCAGGTCGATGCGGAGACCGTTGCCGCCATTTCGGAGCAATTGCGCGAAACCGAGATGACGCGAGCCCGTGCCGTCTGGCAGAAGAAGTTCGGGGAAGTCGCCACCACACCGGAAGCGCGCGCCAAGCAGATGCGCTTTCTTGCGGCGCGCGGCTTTTCTCGTACCGTTATCAGCAAAATCGTAAGAGGCGCCGACGAGTTTCTGGACGATGTCTGAGGTGCGCCTCATCGCATTCGTCATGGATGAGGGCGCATTCATCGTCAGCAGATGAATGACACGCTGCATCGTGTCATCCGCTTCAACGCGGGCATGACACGTCGATGGATCTCATGTGACGCGTCATTACTCGGTTATCGCGTTATGGCGTCGCACCATGCGCGCGGCAATCGGGTGGCATTGATTTCCCGACCGTTGGGTCGGGTTATTCACCCTTATGCGGTGGGCTTCTGCTGCGCTGCGGCAGACGGTGCTGTCGCCTATGCTAGAATCAAGATCTTTCTGCGTTCATGCATTGCACACTTCCGCATGCCGCTCTCCGCGCCTGCCTCTCGTACCTTGCGTCACCGTCGCACGATCGCTGTTGAAGCGTTTTCGCGCGACGATGGCCTATGGGACATCGAAGCCCGTCTCACCGATCATAAGGATCGGGATTTTGCATTGGCGACGGGCCTTCGCAAGGAAGGCACGCCGATTCACGAGCTCTGGCTGCGGTTGACGATCGATGAGTCCTTCGAGGTGCATGACGCCGAGGCCGTTTCCGATTGGGTGCCTTATCCGGGCATTTGCGACCAGATCGGCCCAGAATATCGTCAGTTGATCGGTCTTAACCTGCGACAGGGCTTCCGGCGCGGGGTTCGCGAGCGCCTTGGCGGCGCGGCGGGCTGTACCCATCTGACCGAACTTTGCAGTGTCCTGCCCACGGCAGCGATTCAGGCCTTTGCCGGGGTGGTGATCCACACGCCCGATACGGCACTCAAGGCCGCCAATGACGCCAACGATTCGGCGCCACCTTTCCAACTCGGACATTGTCACGCCTTGCGGTTCGATGGCGAGGCGGTGCGCCGGTTTTACCCGCGCTGGTTCAACGGCCGCGCAAACGATCGAGCGAACGAGCCCACGACGCCCGTCACATCAGAAGCGGTGCGCGATGAGGCCTCGACTCGCAAGCTCGAACCCAAACTTCCAACTCAGCAAGAAGGGAATCACGCATGAAGATTCATGAGTATCAAGGCAAGGAAATCCTCCGAAAATTCGGAGTCGCGGTGCCCCGCGGCATTCCGGCGTTTTCCGTGGACGAGGCCGTGAAGGCAGCCGAAGAACTCGGCGGTCCGGTTTGGGTGGTTAAGGCCCAGATTCACGCAGGCGGTCGCGGTAAGGGCGGCGGCGTGAAGGTTGCCAAGACGATCGAGCAAGTGCGCGAATACGCCAGCCAGATCCTCGGCATGCAACTGGTCACGCACCAGACCGGTCCGGAAGGTCAGAAGGTCAATCGCCTGCTGATCGAAGAAGGCGCCGACATCAATAACGAACTGTACGTCAGCCTGGTGGTTGACCGCGTCACGCAGAAGATCGTGATGATGGGTTCGAGCGAAGGCGGCATGGACATCGAAGAAGTCGCCGAAAAGCATCCGGAACTGATCCATCACGTCGTGATCGATCCGTCGGTTGGCCTGACCGACGCACAAGCTGATGACTTCGCCAAGAAGATCAGCGTGCCCGACGCTTCGGTGCCGCAAGCCCGTACGATCCTGCAAGGTCTGTACAAGGCCTTCTGGGAAACGGACGCTTCGCTGGCCGAAATCAACCCGCTGAACGTGAGCAAGAACGGCACGGTCACGGCGCTGGACGCCAAGTTCAACTTTGATTCGAACGCCCTGTTCCGTCATCCGGAAATCGTGGCTTACCGCGATCTGGACGAAGAAGATCCGGCGGAAGTCGAAGCCTCGAAGTTCGATCTGGCTTACATCTCGCTCGACGGCAACATCGGCTGTCTGGTGAACGGTGCCGGTCTGGCCATGGCCACGATGGACACCATCAAGCTGTTCGGCGGCGAGCCGGCCAACTTCCTGGACGTGGGCGGTGGCGCCACGGCAGAGAAGGTGACCGAAGCGTTCAAGATCATGCTGAAGAACCCGAACCTGACGGCCATTCTGGTCAACATCTTCGGCGGCATCATGCGCTGCGACGTGATCGCAGAAGGCGTGATCACGGCATCGAAGGCCGTGTCGCTGAAGGTGCCGCTCGTCGTGCGCATGAAGGGCACGAACGAAGACCTGGGCAAGAAGATGCTCGCCGAGTCCGGCCTGCCGATCATTTCTGCTGACAGCATGGAAGAAGCTGCCCAGAAGGTTGTCGCGGCCGCCGCAGGCAAGTAACCAGAACAGTCGAAGCCGTCGCGGCGCGCCACTCCGAGAGGGGCAGTGCGCACCGCCAGGCAACAGGACGAAGGAAATCAAGCAATGTCGATTCTGATCAACAAAGACACCAAGGTCATCACCCAGGGTATCACTGGCAAGACCGGCCAGTTCCATACCCGCATGTGCCGCGAATACGCGAACGGCAAGAACGCGTTCGTCGCTGGCGTGAACCCGAAGAAGGCCGGCGAAGACTTCGAAGGCATTCCGATCTACGGTTCGGTGAAGGACGCCAAGGAACAAACCGGCGCTACCGTGTCGGTGATCTACGTGCCGCCCGCAGGCGCTGCTGCCGCAATCTGGGAAGCTGTCGAAGCCGACCTGGATCTGGCGATCTGTATCACGGAAGGTATTCCGGTCCGTGACATGATCGAAGTGAAGGACCGTATGCGTCGCGAAGGTCGCAAGACCCTGCTGCTCGGCCCGAACTGCCCGGGCGTGATCACGCCGGACGAACTGAAGATCGGCATCATGCCGGGTCACATCCACAAGAAGGGTCGCATCGGCGTGGTGTCGCGCTCGGGTACCCTGACGTACGAAGCCGTGGGTCAGCTGACCGCCCTGGGTCTGGGCCAGTCGAGCGCCGTCGGTATCGGTGGCGACCCGATCAACGGTCTGAAGCACATCGACGTCATGCAGATGTTCAACGACGATCCGGAAACGGACGCCGTGATCATGATCGGTGAAATCGGTGGTCCGGACGAAGCCGCTGCCGCCGAGTGGATCAAGGGCAACATGAAGAAGCCGGTCGTCGGCTTCATCGCAGGCGTGACGGCGCCTCCGGGCAAGCGCATGGGCCACGCCGGCGCGCTGATCTCGGGCGGTGCCGATACGGCCGAAGCCAAGCTGGCCATCATGGATGCCTGCGGCATCAAGGTGACCAAGAACCCGTCGGAAATGGGCCGCCTGCTCAAGTCGGTGCTGTAATTCCCGCCGGACGATCGTGTTATCGCCGCCGGAACCGGCGGCGGTGTCAGCGGTCATGAAAGAGGGAGCCCAGGGCATCGGGCTCCCTCTTTTGCTATTGCGTTTGCGCAATCCTTTGCTGTATTCGTCTTACCCGACGCCGTCGTTTCGTCTCCATCGTTCCCAAGGATATTTGCGCCATGCTTGCGTTTTTTGCCGAGCTGAACTGGGCCGCCGTGGCACAGATCATCATGATCGACATCCTGCTGGGTGGCGACAATGCCGTGGTGATCGCGCTCGCCTGCCGCAATTTGCCGGCCAAGCAACGCCTGCAGGGCATAGTGTGGGGGACGGCCGGGGCCATCGTGCTGCGCGTGATTCTGATCGCATTCGCCGTGACGCTGCTCGCCGTGCCGTATCTGAAGGCCGTGGGCGGATTGCTGCTGCTCTGGATCGGTACCAAGCTGCTGGTGCCTGACCATGACGCGCACGACAGCGTGAAGCCGGCGGACAAACTCTGGACGGCGGTCAAGACCATCATCGTTGCCGATCTTGTGATGAGTATCGACAATGTGATTGCGATTGCCGGGGCAGCCGAAGGCGCCGCCGAGCATCATCAATTGCCGCTCGTGATTTTCGGTCTGCTGGTGAGCATTCCGCTGATCGTCTGGGGGTCCCAGCTCGTGCTCAAGGCGCTCGACCGGTTCCCGGTCATCGTAATGGTGGGCGCCGCGCTGCTCGGCTGGATCGCAGGCGGTCTGATCGTGTCGGATCCGGGCGTCGGCCATCTGCTGCACTTGCCGGGCGATGCTGCCCAATACACGCACTACGTGGCGTCCGCGATCGGCGCGCTGCTGGTTCTCGCTGTGGGACTGGTGCTCAAGCGTCGAAGCGAGGCACGTCAAACGCGTGCAACCTCTTCGAAATAAACGGGTCCATTGCGGGGCCGGACATCCCGGTGCGGGATGTCTTGCTCCGATGTCCGCACGTCATGGCGGACCGGGACACATCGCGAGCGCTGCGATCGACCTTCTCAATCGATGAATCGTCCAGCTTCGGCTCGGACGATTCCGACGGCCCCATGCGGCGCCGCCCGATTTTGATCTGCGGCAGGGCATTCGTCGGGAGGGCTATGGCATACTCCGCCCACTTCCCCCCGATGTCCCTTTTGTTTTCATTGCTTTTGCAGGGAGTTACACAATGCGTCGTTTCGGCCACCGGACTACCGGTCTCGCCAAATCCCGGGGTTTCACCCTGATCGAACTGATGATCGTGCTGGCGATCATCGGCGTGCTGGTCACGGCAGGGGTTCCGTATCTGCAGAATTATCTGGTGCGCGCACGTGTCGTCGAAGGGCTGGGCGCAGCAGCGTCCGCCAAGGCGCTCGTGAGCGAGAACGCCATGCACGGTGCCCCGTTCAACAGCGGTTGGCAGGCGCCGAGCGCGACTGACAACGTGAGCGGCGTGAGCATCGATTCCGTGAGCGGCAACGTGACCGTGGCCTACACGCAGCGTGCCGGCGACGGTGCGATGGTTCTGGTGCCCACGACCACCGGCGTGACCGGCAAGCCCGAAGCGCTGACCGTCGGCAAGGCCCCCGAAGGCCAGATCGTCTGGACGTGCTACGCACAGGGCCGCGAGGGTGCACCGAACGGCGCCACGCTGCCCGGCAAGCTGGCACCGCCGGAGTGCCGTGGCGAGACCGCGACCAAGGGCGCCTGAGTCCGATGAGCGGTTGGCCGGATGACCTGATGTTGCATCACGCGATACCACGTCCGGCCCCGACGTCACCGAGGATTTGCTGACCGGAACCGGGCTGGAATCCGCTGGCGTCGAGCTACGCGCGTCAGGCATGAAATGGCTGCCCCCGGGCGGCCGTTTTTCGTTATGCTTGCGCATCTTCCAACCGGTGCATTGCACGGCGGCGACCTTGTTTCCTCCTCTGCTTCTCTCGATGATCGGGCTCACGATGGCCCTGATCTGGGCCTTGCCCTACAACCTCGTCAAGCACACCTATCCGATCTCCACGTTTTACTCGGAAGCGTTGACGTTTTCGCTCTTCGCGTTGCTCGGCGTGCTCTCGATGATCGCCGTGTGGCAGCGCGATGCGCGCGTGCTGCGCATGCCGCGCGTGACCTGGATGCCGCTCGCCTTCGTTGCGGTCGTGCTCATCCAGCGCGCGACGATGCCGACCGAGTTGCCGCAGTTGATGATGACGGCGCTGCTCTACGGCGTGGCGATGATCGTTGCCGTCAATGCGGGCTACTGGCTGGCGCAACTGGGCTGGCGTGGCGTGCTCATGCGCTGGAGTGCCGTCGCGCTGACGCTGGGCGGTTTGTATGCGGTGGGCGCTCAGCTCGTGCAGGCGTTTCATCTCGAAGCGCATGTGCCGTGGCTCGTCGCGAAGTACACGGTGACCGTGGCGCGGCGTCTGTTCGGCAACATGTATCAGCCGAATCATCTGGCGACGTACCTGTCGCTGGCGAGCGCCGGTGCGTTCTACCTTTGGTATCAGCGCAAGCTGCCCGCGTGGGCATTTCTGGTGGCGTCTGCGGCCTTCGACATCGGCATCTGCCTGACGGGTTCGCGTACGCCGTGGTTGCAACTGGCGTTGCTCTCGGCGTTCGGATTGTGGCTCGTCTGGATGGAGCGAAGCGAGGAGACGCGCAACATGCGTCGCTCGATGCGCTGGTTCGTGCCGGCGACGATACTCCCGATGCTTGCCTTGATGACGGTGTGTGTCGGTTGGGCGAATATCGCCTGGGGATGGCATCTCGAAGGCAGTGCGGTTGCGCGTATGCAGCACGCGGGGCAGGTAACGGGCCGTGTGATCCTGTGGGAGTATGGGCTGACCATCTTCCGCGAGCACTGGTTCTTCGGCGCAGGTTGGTCGAATTACATCGATGCGCAATTCGCACTGGTGGACAAGCTGGGCCCGGTCGAGATGGCGGACAACGCGCATAACGTGTTGATCGACCTGCTGGCAAAGATTGGTATTGTCGGCGCGCTCGCCGTGTTGTTGCCGTTGGCGTTCTGGTTTGCGCGTGCGGTACGCAATATCAAGACGGCACCGATTGCGCTCGCTTTCGTGTTGCTGGGCATGCTCGCGATTCATTCGCTGCTGGAATATCCACAGCACTATGCATTTTTCTTGCTGCCCGCGATGTTCCTGCTCGGGTTTTGCGAGACGAAGTCGATCGAGAGCGTGTCGTCGGCGGCCACCGGCGCTATCAACGGCGTGATCGTGTTGTTTGCATGCGTCGCGATTCCCTGGCTGTACGGCGACTATCAGCGCGTCGAGGTGGCTTACCGCGCGGGCAAGATCGAAGCGTATCGCACTGATCCGGCGTTGTTCTTCGCGCCTTACGGCGATTACGCAGTGACGGGGGCGCTGTACCTCAGCAAGGATCAGCTCGACGAGAAGCTCGCCGCGCATCGCGAAGCGCTGGCGCTGGGCGCCGGACCGACGATGATCAAGCGCTATGTCGTGCTGCTGGCTTTGGCTGGACGCGACGACGAAGCCTTGCAGGACGTGCAACGTTTGAAAAACTACAACACGCTGATCTGGGAAGGGCAATATGCCGCACTCGTGCGCATGTTGCGCGAGCAGGGCGATGACCTGAAGCCGTTCGTCAAGCGGGTCATCGATACGTATGGACGGCCGACGGGCGAGACGGACACGGATGCGATGGCTGCGCCGCGAGGTAATGTGCGGCGGCTGTCATAACGACGTGTAACGACGCCGCGGCACAGCGGCACGAAGGCATCACGCCACGCCTGTCCGCCACATCTGGCGCATCTGTCGCAGCCGACACATCCGTCAGAAACGAGATCGCCCGCGACATTCGCGGGCGATTTTCATTGCAGCGCCGATCGGCGAACCGGGGGGAGCGTCAGGCCTCCGGCGGGCTGCTGTCCTGCTCGGTGTCTTCGGTGCGTGCCCAGAAGAAGCGATCGGGGAAGTGACGTCCCATGCCCGGGCGGAAGGCGTTTTCCAGTACCTGCTGCAAATACTCCTGGGCCTCGCGAACGGCTTCCGGCACGGCCAGACCGTTGGCGAGCATGGCGGTAACGGCCGCAGCCAGGGTGTCCATGGCCCCGGCCACGTTGTGCGGCGGACGGTCCCAGGCGTCTTCACGGACCATGCCGCCGTCGCTGTACAGCGTGTGCGTGAACTGCGGCGCGTTGCCGTCGCTCACGAGCACGAACTCGCAGCCGTTTTCCAGCAGGATCGAGACGGCCTCGTCGAGCGAAAGGTTTTCATTCTCCGTAATCGTCTGCGCGAGCGCGACGGCGCTGGCCGGGCTCACGACAAGCACGCTGGCCTGCGGCACCAGCAGGCTGGCCGTGGCTTCGCGTAATTCGTCCGCCGAGAGCAGATGCTCGCCGGCCAGGCCGAAGTCCGGGGCGACGACGAGCGGTGTTTCGTCGTAATCGGCCACGATCTCGGCGATGGACGCGACGTTCTCGGCATTCACGGCGCTGCCGACCTTGAAGGCCGCGACCGGCATGTCTTCAAGCAGCATGCGCGCCTGATCGGCAATCCAGTCGGGGTCGATGGGCTGCACGTCGTCGCACGCGCGCGAGTCTTGCGAGGAGTAGCCGGTGAGCACCGACACGCCGTAGCCGCCCATGCTCGCAAAGGTGAGCAGGTCGGCCTGCACGCCGGTTGCCGAAGTGGGGTCGGAAAGCCCGAAGGTCAGGAGAATGGGTGGGGATTCAGTTTGCATGGAAGCAGGATAGACGGCGATCTGGTCAGGCCTTGGGTTCGTTGGTACCATCACGCCTTAAATGCCCGTTTCGGAGCGCTTGAAAGCGCCGTGGGCAGCGCCCGCCGGACAATGCACCGGCAGGGTTCCCACAAGACCGTTCGGCATCTCTGCCGACGGGACCCGAAGCGGTTGACAAGCCATTGTAACGGAACGCTCGTCGCTGAAGAAAGCATGGAATACAAGAGCTGGATGTGCCTCATTTGCGGTTGGATCTACGACGAAGAGGCAGGATTGCCCGACGAGGGCATCGCGCCCGGTACGCGCTGGGAAGACGTGCCGATCAACTGGACCTGTCCGGAGTGCGGGGCCCGCAAGGAAGACTTCGAGATGGTGCAGATCTGAGGCCGAACGGCCAGGAGACGCCCTATGGTGATGTCTGAATCGTCTGGTGCGCCCAGCGTGCCCGGCGCATCTCAATCATCTCCCGACTCCCCCGATAACGTGACTGCCGGCGCCACGCGCGACACGCGTGAGGCGCCGCTGTGGCGTTTGCCGGAGGTGGCCGAAGCGCTGACCGAGGCGTCCGACGCATGGTCGAACGGCCCGGCGGCGGCGCTGGGTCCGCTGCGTCGAGCGAATCGTCTGCTTCAGACGAGCGGTCATGCCGACTGGGCGCTCCAGGGTGAGCGTCTCGTTCAGGCGATTGCCGAGGCGGCGTATGGCGGATCGGGCAGTCAGGACGCCCAGCGCAATGCGCTGCGACAGTTCGAGCGCGATATCTGGCAGGCGGGTGTCGTGCCCGCGCCGTTAGCGTCCTCGCCGTCTTCTCAGACGGCCGCGACTGCCGATAACTGGGCCGGCGCGCCCACGCCGGGCGAGCTTCGCATGGCAGGATGGGTGATCGCACAGCCGCGTCTTCACGGACTGCCTGCGGGCACTGCGCCGCTGCGCGCCGATGTCGAACGCGTGCTGCTGCGCCTGTTGCGCCCTGACGCCGACGCGACCGATACCACGGCCGCTTTGGGCCAATTGGCCGATCTGGCGGCAGACCTGCACCGTGCCGGGGCTACCGCGCCGCTGGATTACTGGCGTCTGGCCGCCGCCTGGCTGCGCTTTGCCCGGGCACCGCTGAGTCTGGCCGACAAGCGTCAGATCGGGCGGATGAACATGGCATTGCGCAAGCAACTCACCCGGCCGAGCGGCCCGGATGACGTTCGCGCCGCGCCGGCCACGTCGTCTGCCGCCGCCAGAACGGCTGCCGAAGCGGTGCCGGGACACGATCTGCTCGAAGCGCTCGCTACGTGGCACGCCGAGGCGCCCGACACCTGGCTGGGAACGCTTTTGGCCGATTTCGGCGTATTGCGCCGTCCCAGCCATTTGCCCGAGCCGTTGGCGGACGCCGCCCAAGCGGGTCAGAAGCAGGGCGCCGGCACCAGTTCGCGCGACTGGCTGCGCATCGGCCCGTTGTCGGTGCGGCAGGACGTTTGCCAGACATTCCTCAGTCTTGCGGATGAGGCGCTTCCGAATTTGAACGATCCGGCCGTGGCCGCACAGGTGGCGCAAAATGCGGCGGCCATCGGGCTGGCGCCGGTCGCGCGGCTGGCGGCTGCGGTCGCGGCGACGGGCGAGCGTCTGGCGGCGTCGCCCCCGGCGGAGCCGGGCGGCCCGGCTGCGCTGGCGATGACGGTCAGGGCGTTGCGCGGCATGCTGCATCAGTTTGCGGCGGACACCTACCCCGAGGCGCGCCCTGACCTGATCGCCGAGATGGCCATGTGGCGCGAACGGGCGCTGGACGCCAGCGTGTTCGGGCAGCGGCTAGTCACCGGGCGCGACGTTCCGTGATACAGTCGGCCCAAAGGCTGCCACTGGCGGCCGATGGCCGTATCACGATGCGGAAAAAGTTCGTCCACCGACCGGCCGGCGGCAGGTGACGCGAGGCTCTCACGGGGCCTCGACGCCCGCTGCGGGACGAGGTCCGGCGGGCAGACCGTCAAACAGGTTCCGATAAACTCTGGCCCTATGCCGAACGACCGTATCAACCTTACGAATCAGTTCCTTATCGCCATGCCCGGCATGGCCGATCCCACCTTTTCCGGCACCGTCGTCTACCTGTGCGAGCACAGTGAAAAAGGCGCGATCGGGCTGGTCATCAATCGTCCTACCGACATTGACCTCGCGTCGCTCTTCGAGCGGCTCGACCTCAAGCTCGAAATCGATCCGCTGGCGCATCAACCGGTCTTCTTCGGCGGCCCGGTGCAGACCGAGCGCGGCTTCGTGCTGCATGAGGCGACAGGGACTGCGTACAGTTCATCGCTGTCGGTGCCGGGCGGGTTGGAGATGACGACGTCCAAGGACGTGCTCGAAGCCGTCGCAAATGGGCAAGGCCCCAACCGTTTCCTGCTCACGCTCGGTCATTCGGGCTGGAGCGCAGGGCAACTGGAAGACGAAATCAGCCGCAACGGCTGGCTGACGGTCGCGGCCGACCCGGGCATCGTGTTCGACGTGCCGCCGGCCGAACGCTTCGACGCCGCGCTGGCGTTGCTCGGCGTGACGTCGTCGATGCTCTCCGCCGACGCGGGTCACGCATGACGGCTGGCAGTCGCACGGTGCTCGCCTTCGATTACGGCGAGCGCCGCATCGGCGTCGCGATGGGCAATCTGATGCTGCGCGAGGCCCGCGCACTCACCGTCGTCGCCAACCTCAATCGTGAAGTGCGTTTTGCCGAGATGGGCAAGCTCATCGCCGAGTGGCAGCCCGAGCTGATCGTCGTCGGTCTGCCGTGTCATCCCGATGGCACGCCGCATGAAATGACGCAGCAGGCCAAACGCTTCGGTAACCAGCTCAATGGGCGGTTCAGCGTGCCGGTCGTCTGGGTCGACGAACGCTATTCGTCGGTCGCGGCGGCGGCGGCGCTGGCCGAAGCCGGCGTCAAGGTGTCGCAGAAGACATCGCTCGACGCCGAGGCCGCCCGCATCATCCTCCAGCAGTATTTCGACGAGCATGTGCCCGCCTGATTTCCCCTTGCACCACGTGACTTCGGTCCCCTCGGAGCCCCGGCATGGCTAACGGCATTCTCGGCCGTCGCGGTCACCCTCAACTCAATCGCAATGGCGAGCTCCGGCACTTGCTGACGGTAGAAGGTTTGCCGCGTGCCGTGCTCATGCACATTCTCGATACGGCCACGCAGTTCGTCAGCGTGAACGATGCCGATGTGAAGAAGGTGCCGCTGCTCAGTGGCAAGTCGGTCTTCAATCTGTTCTTCGAGAATTCGACGCGTACGCGAACGACGTTTGAGATTGCCGCTGCACGCCTGTCTGCCGATGTGCTCAATCTGAATATCAACGCGTCGTCGACTAGCAAGGGCGAGACGCTGCTCGACACCATCGGCAATCTCTCGGCGATGCACGCGGACCTGTTCGTCGTGCGGCATGCGCAGTCGGGGGCGCCGTATCTGATCGCCGAGCATTGTGCGCCGCACGTGCACGTCATCAACGCGGGCGACGGACGTCATGCGCACCCCACGCAGGGGCTGCTCGACATGTACACGATTCGCCATCACAAGGGCGAATTCCAGAACCTGACGGTCGCGATCGTCGGCGACATTCTGCACTCGCGCGTGGCGCGCTCCGACATTCACGCACTGACCACGCTCGGCGTGCCCGAAGTGCGTGCCATCGGTCCGCGTACGCTGTTGCCTACAGGGCTGGAACAGCTTGGTGTGCGTGTGTTTCACGACATGGACGAAGGGCTTCGCGACGTCGACGTGATCATCATGCTGCGCTTGCAGAACGAGCGGATGAACGGCGCATTGCTGCCTTCTGCGAGTGAATACTTTCAGTATTACGGTCTGACGCCGGAGCGGCTCGCGCTGGCCAAACCTGATGCCATCGTGATGCATCCCGGCCCGATGAATCGGGGCGTGGAGATCGATTCGGCCGTCGCCGACGGGCCGCAGTCGGTCATTCTCGAACAAGTCTCGTTCGGCATTGCCGTGCGGATGGCGGCGATGAGCATCGTCGCCGCGAACAACGGGTAAGCGCGCCATGAAACTGCATCTGAAGGGTGGCCGCGTCATCGATCCCGCAACGCGTACCGATCGCGTGCAGGACATCTTCATTGCCGACGGCAATATCGTTGCGCTGGACGCAGCGCCCGCCGACTTCACTGCCGGGCGCACCTTCGACGCGAAGGGCATGTGGGTCGCCCCCGGGCTGATCGATCTGTCGGCGCGCCGGGTGACGGCGGCGAGCGAAGCGACCGCGGCGCTCGCCGGTGGCGTCACACGGGTGGTCTGTCCGCCGGATACCGATCCGGTGCTCGACGAACCGGACCTCGTGGAGATGCTGCAACTACGTGCGCGCGCGACGCACGCCGTGCAGGTCCATCCGCTCGGCGCGCTCACGGCCGGTCTTGCGGGACGCGAACTCACCGAGATGGCGCAACTGACGCGTGCGGGCTGCATCGGCTTGTCGCAGGCGAATGCCGCGATGGCGGACAACCGGACGCTGCTGCGCGCGTTGCAATATGCGGGCACCTTCGGGCTGACGGTATGGCTGCGTGCGCAGGATGCCGCACTGGCTGCCGGAGGCGTTGCCGCGAGTGGTGCGGTCGCCTCGCGTCTCGGGCTGGCCGGTATTCCGGTGGCGGCCGAAACCATCGCGCTGCACACGATTCTCGAACTCGTGCGGGTGACCGGCACGCGCGTGCATCTGTGTCGTCTGTCCTCTGCGGCCGGTCTGGCATTGGTACGTGCGGCGAAAGCCGAAGGATTGCCGGTGACGTGCGACGTTGCCGCACATCACCTCCATCTCACCGACATGGATATCGGGTATTTTGACGCCCAGTACCGACTCGATCCGCCGCTGCGCTCCGGACGTGACCGCGAGGCCGTGCGCGACGCTGCGAGGGACGGTACGATTGACGCCATCTGCTCGGATCACACGCCGCTCGCCCCCGACGCCCGTCTTGTTCCCTTCGCGGAAGCTGCACCGGGCGCCACAGGGCTTGAATTACTCCTGTCGCTGGTGCTGAAGTGGGCCGAGGAGTCGCGCGTGCCGCTGGTCGATGCGTTGGCGCGGGTCACGCATGGGCCGGGGCAGCGTCTTGCGGCAGTCGCGCCGGGCGCGGGCCGCTTGTCGCCGGGACAGCCCGCCGACGTATGCGTGTTTGCGCCGTCGACGCATTGGACCGTGTCCGCGCAGCAGTTGCGCAGCGCCGGTCACAACACCCCGTTTCTGGGATACGAATTACCGGGCCAGGTACGGCTCACGCTGGTCGGTGGCCGCGTGGCGTACGAAGCCCTCGCCGTCTAGGATGCGATTGCCGTGCTGTTGATCAGAAAACTTCGTCTGGGCCTGCACCTCGCGCGCGGTATGTTGACCGCGGCGATCCTGTTCCCGTTTTTGTCACAAGCGCAGAAGGACCGTCGCATTCGCGCGTGGTCGCAGAAGCTGCTGAAGCTGTGCGGCATGCGTCTCGAAGTCGAGCAGCATGCCCCGGTGCCGGAAAGTGGCGTGATGCTGCTGTGCAATCACGTCTCGTGGATCGACATCTTCGCGCTCAATGCGTGGCAACCGGTGCGCTTCGTCGCGAAGGCCGAGATTCGTCACTGGCCGCTGGTCGGCTGGCTGTGCGTGCAGACGCGCACGATCTTCCTGCAACGCGAGCGTCGTGCGGATGCGCGTCGCATCATGCACTACCTGTCCGATTGCCTGCGTGACGGCGACATCATCACGGTCTTCCCCGAAGGCACGACGACGGACGGCCGCAGCCTGTTGCCGTTCCACGCGAATTTGCTGCAAGCCCCGGTGTCGACGGGCAAGCCGGCGCAGCCGATGTGCCTGTTCTATACCGACGCGGCGAGCGGACGTCATACGATGGCGCCGGCGTACATCGGCGAGACGAGCCTGATCGAGTCCATCGACATGATTCTGAAGGCGCCGCCGATGACGGTACGCCTGTCGATCGGCGCACCGCAGTATCCGCAGGAGGGACAGCATCGCCGCGAGTTCACGCTGGGCGCACAGCAGGCAGTCGGTGCGGCGTTGCAGGGTTTCCTGCCCGAAGCGGTGCTGCCGGAGACGGGCGCTGTCGGGTCACGTACGTCGACGCTGGGCGACGAAGAAGACGACGCTGCGCGGGCGCTTCAGGTCTGAAATACAGCCGCACTCCGGCGATCACTCGCCTTTGCGTTTCGCGGCCTTCTCCAGCTTTTCCTGCTTTCGCGCCGCCTTGCCAAACTTGTCGAGCTTCTCGGCCTTGGCGGCCTTGAAGGCGTCTTCGGCCTTGTCGGCCGTCTTCATCTTGCTGCGTTTCTTGTCGCTCGACGCGAGCGGATCGCGGATCTGCGGGCAGTCGATCTGAATCAACTCCCGATCCGCAGGGGATGCCGTGAGTTTCACGGCCGTGAGCTTGCCGCCCCACACGCACCCCGTATCGAGTCCGAGCACGTTGTCGCGCATCACCAGTCCGAGGGCCGACCAGTGGCCAAAGACCATCGTGACGTTGGACGTGCGTCGGCCCGGCACATCGAACCACGGCTTCAGGGCGTCGGTGGCGGCGTCCGCGCCTTCCTTGATCTTGAAGTCGATGCGTCCGTCGGCACTGCAAAAGCGCATGCGCGTGAGCGCGTTGATCGTGAGACGCCGACGGTCTTCGTCGCTGAGGTCCGCCTGCCATTGATCCGGCTGGTTGCCGAACATACGCGAGAGAAACGTCTTCCAGTCCGGGCCGCGCAATTGCGTCTGCACATCGCGTGCGAGCGAGACGACTTGCTCGGCATCCCATTGCGGCAGCACCCCGGCGTGCACCATCAGGTGCCCGTGTGCGAAGTGTGCCAACGGTTGCCGGCGAACCCAGTCGATGAGAGCGTCGCGGTCGGGGGCGTTGAGAATGTCGTCGAGGGTATCGCTGCCGTGTGCTTGACGCACCCCGGCTGCGACCGCCAGCAGATGCAGATCGTGATTGCCGAGCACGGCGGTGACGCGCTCGCCCAGGGCGATGACCTGACGCAGCGTGTCGAGCGAGCGCGGGCCGCGATTGATGAGATCGCCGGCGAGCCAGAGATCTGCCTCCTGCGGCAGGCGCGCAAGCAGTTGTTCAAACGACGTTTGGCAACCTTGCAGGTCGCCGATGGCATAGATGTCACGCATCGCGTTGGTGGCGCTGTCTTGTCTGGTTGTCCCGATCAGGGGGGGGCGTGTGCCGCGCTCGCGCACCTTCGGTGCGTCGCCCCCGAGGTCGTTCATTTCTTGTAGATCAGCCAGCGCGGCGCTTTGAAGCGGACGATGCTCAGATACAGCCACACGTACGTCACCATGAAGGCGACGCAGCACAGTGCCAGCACCACGCTATGCCGCCAGAATACCGTCGCCGGGATCACTGCCAGCAAGCATAGCAGCCAAAGATAGGGAGAGGTCAAGGAATTGCGCTGGGTCAGCGCGCTGGCCGTGCGGGCGCCCGCAGCCCAGCGCATCAACCGCTTGTAGACGAGCATATGCAGATGCACGCCGTCGGGAATGCCGGGCGAAATGCCCCGGACAAAGCGCTTACGATAAATCGAGAAACAGACTTCGAACGCGGGATAGATCACCATCAGCGCGGGATACCACGGCGACACCTGCGGATTGCGCATGACCAGCAGAATGGCGATTTCCGCCAGCATGAAGCCGAGGAAATACGCACCGCCGTCTCCCAGGAAGATCAGCCCGCCGGGGAAGTTGAAGATGAAGAAGCCGAGGATGGCGCCGACCATGATCATCGACGTGGTGAGCACGATCGGGTCCTGCACCTGAAAGCCGACATACCCGAGCGAGGCGAACATGATCATCGCGACCATCGCTGCGAGGCCGTTGAAGCCGTCGATGATATTGACGGCGTTGGCCATGCCGGCCACACACAGCACGGTGAGCGGCACGGAGATCGCGGCCATGACCAGCGCCCGGTCGGCCATGCCGATGTCGACGCGGGTGATGTGGATGTCGAGCACCAGCCACGCCAGCAGGGCGGCGAACATCGTGCAGACCAGTCGGACCGTCGGCGTGACCTTCTTGGTCAGATCTTCGATGAAGCCGGACAGAAAGGCAGGCAGGCCGCAGGCCACGAGCAGAAGGATGTCACGCGACACCGTGGGGTATGACAGCCCGAGCGCGGTGGCCGAGACGAGCAGACCGGCGAGAATGCCCACGCCGCCGATGCGCGGCACAGGCCGCACGTGAAACTTCTGCACCCCGGCAACGTCGCTATCGCCGGAGAAGCGGGAGTGCACGTGCGCGTAGCGGACGATGAGCAGCGTCGCGACAAACGACACGACGAGGGCGATGGCGAGACTCAGCATTGAGAGGTGCGATAGCCGGTGGCCTGACTATCGAAAAGAGAATTCGGTAGACCGCTTACTTTTTGGTGAAAATCATCCAGCGCGGCGAACGGAAGCGCACGATTCGCTGATAAAGCCATACATAGGCCACGATGAACACCAGGCAGCAGGCCGCGAGCAGCCCGCTGTGACGCCAGAAAATCGTAGCCGGAAGTACTGCCGACAGACAGAGTACCCAGAGATACGGTGATGTCATTGAATTGCGGCGCGCCAGTTGCGCCGCCACCTTCGAACCTACCGCCCAGCGCAGCACCCGCTTGTAGATCAGCATGTGCAGATGAACACCATCGGGCATGCTGGGCGAGACACCGCGCACGAACCGACGACGGTAAATCGAGAAGCAGACTTCGAAAATTGGGTAAATCAACATCAGTGCCGGGTACCAGGGTGAAACCATCGGATTACGCATGACAAGCAAAATCGCGAGTTCTGCCAACATGAATCCGATGAAATAGGCGCCCCCATCTCCGAGGAAAATCAGGCCATTCGGATAATTAAGGATGAAGAAACCGAAAACGGCACCCGTCATTATCAGAGAAGCGGAAAGCACGACATCGTCGCCAACCTGAAATGCAACGTAGCCTAGCGAGACGAACATGAAAATACTGACCATTGCAGCCAGACCGTTAAACCCGTCGATGATGTTGACGGCATTGGTCATGGCAGCGGTGCAAATGACTGTCAGTGCGACCGAAATTGCCGGAATGGCGAGAAGCCGGTCAATCGGGCCGATATCGATTCGATTGATGTGAATGCCGAGTACCCAGTACGCGACGAGTGCAGACACCATCGCACAGATCAGGCGGGTCCGGGGCGAAACCCGTTTCGTGACGTCTTCGATGAATCCGCCGATAAACACAGGCGCAGCACTGGCGGCAAGCAGCAGAATTTCTCGCAGGCGGCCCGGATAATAAGAAGCGGCGAACGTGCCGGCCACGAGCAGGCCGAGCATAATGCCTAAACCGCCAATGCGAGGCACTGGATGCGAGTGGACCTTCTGAACCCCTTTCGTATCACTGTCGCTGGAGAAATGGGCATGCACATGGGCATACCGCACAATCAGCAGCGTGGTGATAAATGAAACTACCAATGCCAATGTCAGGTTCAGCATAGTACGGACAAGTTAACCGCGTTACTTAGTTTTTTATGGGCGAATGGCGCTCTCGCGTCATCTCCGTTTAAACGTGGGTAGGAAATGAAGGAGTTCCCCGATAAACTTCGCCAAGTATTCTGAAATACTCGGCGATGACCAATCGCTCGTCGAAATTTTGCGCTACTTTAGCACGCCCGGCCCCCCCGACCGCCGCTAATTCACATGACGGCATCTTGGCCACAAGCGCCATGCGCGCGCCCAACGCCGATGCATTCTGTGCCGGGACGACCCATCCGCTGGACGCTTCGTCGACGACTTCACGGCACCCCTGTACGTCCGTCGTGATGACCGGACGTCCCATCGCGCCGGCCTCCAGCAGGGTCCGGGACAACCCTTCGCGGTAAGACGGCAGCACGATACAGTGGGCTTGCGCGATGAATGGACGCACTTCCTGCGTGATGCCGAGATATTCGATAAGTCCCTCCTGCTCCCATTGCGCCACCTGCTCGCGCGAAATTGCCGTGGGGTTCTCGACGTCGGACGGCCCAAGAAGCTGGAAGCGCACATGGGGCATCGATGCCTTGATCGTCCGGGCCGCTTCGACGAACTCCAGCACCCCCTTGTCACGCAGCAGCCGGGCGATCAGCAAAAATCGGAAAGTGCCGTCCTCTTCCGGCCAGGGGGCGAGGGAAAAATGATCCAGATTGACGCCTTCTCCGGGCAACAACCGCGCTTTGCGGATATCGACCAGCCCCCCGCGCACCATGGCGTCGAAATCGGCGTCATTGAGCAGCCAGTTTTCGAGCGTATGCCGGAACGCATAGCGATATAGCAGACGTACGATGTGCGTAATCAGTGACTTATTGATGAACACCGTTCCCATGCCCGTCGTGATCGAGACTGAGGGAATCCCTGCCCAGTGCGCCGCCACGGCGCCGTAGATGTTCGGCTTGATCGTGTAATGAAAACAGACGGCAGGACGGATCCGGCGATAGAGACGGTAAAGGCGGAGCGTCAGCGCGATGTCTTGCAAGGGGTTCTGTCCCTTCGAGGCCATCGGCATGAGGTGAACGTGGCAGCCCATCTCGCGTAGCAGCGGGACGTAGTCGTCGTCGGGGGCGACGACGTGCACCGGATGTCCGTCGGCCAGCAAGGCCCGGATCGGGCCGCCGCGGAAGTTGTGGATCGACCAGAATGAGTTGGAGCAAAAGAGAACGGGTGCTTGCATAGCATTCAGCGGAGAGTTTCGCGCGGCGCGGCCAGGCGGGCGTATATATCCAGCCATTGCGCCACAATGGCGTCGAGGGAATAGCATGCAACGATGCGCTCGCGATTCGCGGCGCCGATTGCGCGGCTCTCGTCTACGGTATGGCTAAGGTGGCGAATCAGGGCGTTGCCAAGCGCCGAGGCATCGCCGATGGGCACTAGCGTGTTGTCCTGGATATCCCCGAGCAGTTCCCGTACACCGCCGCAGTCCGTGGAAACGACTGGCAAACACGTGGCCATAGCTTCGCCGATAACCAGCGGCAAACCCTCCCAGGCGGAAGACATGACGTACACGTCGGCCGCACACATCAATTGTGCAACGTCGTTGCGACGCCCCAGCAGTGAGACCGATCGCGCGAGCCCGCGGGTGTCGATCAGCGTCTGCACCGACGCCCGCGATGGCCCGTCACCTGCGATGAGTAGCCTGGCCTCGGGCATCAAGTCGAGCACGCGTTCAAAGGCCTTGACCAACGTTGGATAGTCCTTCGCTTCGGCGATCCGGCCTGCGGCGAAGACAATGGGCGTTGCGGCGTTGGCGTTGGCGTCGACATCGGTTTGCTTATGCCCTAGCAGCATTTCGCGCCAATGCGAGCGCACTTGCGCGTCCGGACGGTAACGCCGTGTGTCGATGCCGTTGGGCACGCTCACGATGCGTTCGGCGGGGGCTGCGCCTTGTGCGACGAACGCGGCGACGGCGTCGTCGCTGACGTTGGTCGTCAGGTCCGTCCACCGGTCGGTCAGCCGATAGGCCAGCATGCGGGCGCGACCGCCTTCGTTGCGGCTGTGCGCGCTGCTCACGAGCACGGGCATCCTGACGAACCATCGGGCCACGCGCGCCATCAGATTGGCGTGAACCATGTGCGCGTGCACGACATCGGGTTGCCATGCGCGCAGATAGGCCACGAACCGGAACATCGCGCCGAGCAGTGCGCCCGGCGATTTGCCCGCCTTGAGCTCGACGAGCGTGAAGCGCGGCGATTGCGGCAGCGCGATCGTGCACGGACCGGTCACGGAGATCAGCGTGACGTCGTGCCCACGAGCGAGAAAGCCGCGCGCGAGATCGGCGACCTGCGTCTCCGCGCCGCCGAGTTGCAGACCGGTCACGAACAGAACGATTTTCATCGCGCCTCCGCGAAGGGGCGTCCGGCGTCTTGCCACAAGGCTTCCCAGCGTGCCGCGATGGCATCTGCGCGGAAGTCCTGCGCGTGCGCGTATCCCGCCAGTCCCAGTCGACGGCGCAGTGCCGCGTCGCCCATCAACCGGTGCAGTGCGTCGGCCAGCGAGGGAATATCGCCGTCCTGCACGACGAGACTGTCGGTCTCGTGATGCAGCAGGGCGCGCGGTCCGGCATCGGCGGCATAGGCCACGATGGGCAGCGCATAGGCCTTCGCTTCGATCAGCACGAGGCCGAAGCTCTCGCGTCGCGACGGCAGGCAGTAGATCGATGCCGTCGCGTAGTGCTGCCCGATATCGGCCACGGCGGGCAACACCTGCACCGAGTCGGCAACGCCCGCGTCGCGCGCCTGCGTGAGCAGTGCGTCGCGCAGCGGGCCGTCGCCGACGATGCGTACTTGCCAGCCCGCCGCGTCGTGCGCGATACGCGCCCATGCGTCGATCAACCGGTCGAAACCCTTCTCCGGCACGAGACGACCGACAGCCAGCACGCAGCGTTCGTCGCCATGTTCGGGGGCGGCCTCCGGCATCGGGATGCCGAGGGGATTCGGGAGCGTGACGAATTGCGCGCGGGCGCGGGGATGATGCGCTTGCCAGGCATGGCGGTCGGCGTCGGTGAGCACGACGACGGCGTCGTAGCGACGCGCCGCGAGCGCACGCGCCCATCGACGGGCACGACGGCCGAGGTCGCTCGCGTAGGTGCTGTGTTCCCAGGCGATGCGTCGGATCGGCAGGCCGAACGTGGCCGGCACGGTGTAGAGCGCGAGCATCGGATCGACGTCCACCATGACCTCGACGCCATGCTCGCGCACATAGCGCCTGACCTGACACACGATCGACAGGTAGTGATGTTTGAACGCGACCCGCTCGGCAAACATCGCGTGGTGCGAAACGGCGGGCGATAGCGGGAAGACGGGCGCATTGCCCCACAGCGACAGCACGTGCACGCGATGTCCGCGCGCGGCGAGGGCATTGGCGAGCGTGGCGGTCGCGCGTTCTGCACCGGCAAAGGCCGCGAGCGTGCCGGTGAACAGGCAGAGGGTGCGGGTGCCGTCCGGCGACTTGAGCGAATCGATGGGTGTCATCGTGTCAGTCCCGTCGCAGGAGCCATACGCCGAGCACAAGTGCTGCGGCATAGCCCGCGCCATAGCCCAGCGCCCCGGCGAACGCGCCGAGCTGCGGCGCCAGGCTGCGCACGACCACGAACGCGACCACGGCGGCGCACAGCCATTTCGCGATGACCCATCGCCCGGCGCCGCGCCGGATGAGCGTGAGGTTCAGTGCGGCGTCGGCGAACACGAGAATCCCCATCAACGCAGAGACGCGCAGGATCTGCGCCGATTCGGCGAAGCCTGCACCATAGATCAGATGGACGATCCACGGCGCGAGCAAGGCGATCGGCACGGCCAGACTCGCCCCTGCGGCGACCATCAGCCATACGGCGCGCACGGTGTTACGGCGGGCCGTCGCGTTGTCCGTCGTCTGAAAGATGAGTTGCGGGGCGAGCGAATTCGCGATGATCGGCGCCACGAGCACGAAATTTTCCGTGATCTGCATGGCGGCGGCGTAGGCGCCGAGTTCGGCCAGCGGAATGATCGGTTTGAGCACGAGCTGATCGATGCGCTTGAACAGAATCATGAGCATCAACCCGCCCCAGAACGTGGCGCCGCTGGTGAGCAGTTCGAGCAGCAGCGAGCGACGCCAGACGATCGGCGTCTTCGGCGAATGCTTGAGGTAATAGCGTACGAGCAGCGCAGCGGCGACGACGGCCTCGACGGCGTAGACGACGGCGAAGGCCGTCACGTCCGCATGCGTGACGAACAGCACGCCGACGAGCGCGAGCTTCACGCCGAGACCGCAGAGGTTGGCCGTCACGCTGGGCCGGTTGAAGGTGCGCGCTTGCAGCCAGGCGATCACGATGCCCGAGGGTTCGCGGAACCAGAGGGCGACGCCGAGCCAGAGTGTTACGGCCACCAGATTCGATTCGGCGAATCCGACGACGTAAATCGTGAGGATCGTATAAGCGACCGCTGCGGCCGCCAGACGCAGCACGAACGCGTGCGCGATGACCGTGCGTTGTTCGCCTTCCGGTTTGCCGACAAGACGCGGTACCACGACTTCGCTGCCGCACAGCAACGTGAGCGAGGCCGCGAGGAAGACGAGCGATTGCGCGTACTGAAACAGGCCGAACTGTGCGGCGCCGAGACTGCGGGCGAGCAGGCCGGAGACCGCGATGCCGCCGGCGATCTGCGCGCCGCGCTCGGTCAGCATCCAGAGGATGTTGCGGAAGATGGTCCGGTACGTTCGGTAGGGCATGCGGCGCTCGCGCGTCTCACTCGTTCTCAAGATAAGCAAAACCGGCCTGGTGAGGCCGGTGCGGGGTGACACGAAACCGGGCTGTCGGGGCTTGTGCCATTCGTCGGATGACGACGCTTCAGGCGAATGTAGGCGCAGGCTGACAAGGGTTTGGGGAAATGCCGCAGTGCGGCGAAGTCCCGTATAATTTTAACGTAATGCAGCCGCTCCCGGCCGGGCTTCCCGCCGGGATTCGATGTTTGTGGCGTCCTTGCACGTCCTTGCATTTTTCGGGCTTTGCACTTTTCAAGCCAAAATCTCCCCCTCGTTTCCGAGAGACGCTTTCCCATGACGCAAACCACGCAAGTTTCGCCTGCGATTTTCAAGGCATACGACATTCGCGGCATCGTCGGCAAGACGCTGGATGCCAACGTCGCGCATCTGATCGGACGCGCCTTCGGCACCGCACTGCGTCGCGAGGGCGGCAATGCCGTCGTCGTCGGCCGCGACGGTCGCCTCTCTGGTCCGGAACTGGTCGGCGCATTGGCCGACGGCCTGCGCGCAGCGGGCGTCGATGTGGTCGATATCGGCGTCGTCGTCACGCCGATGGTGTATTTCGCGACGAACGTGACGCTGCATGGCCGCGTCGTCGACTCCGGCATCATGGTCACGGGCAGCCACAACCCCCCGGACTACAACGGTTTCAAGATGGTCCTGCGCGGCCGCGCCATCTATGGCGACGCGATTCAGGGCCTCGCCAAGCTGATCGAGGCACAGGACTTCGAGACCGGGCAGGGCACCTACACCGCTGACGAGATCGGCGAATCGTATCGCTCGCGTATCGCCAACGACGTGCATCTGGCGCGTCCGATGAAGATCGTCGTGGACTGCGGCAATGGTGTCGCAGGCGCCTACGCACCCGCGCTGTTCCACGCGCTCGGCTGTGAAGTCATCGAACTGTTCTGCGACGTCGACGGCACCTTCCCGAATCACCATCCGGACCCGGCCCATCCGGAAAACCTTCAGGACCTGATTCGCACGCTGCAAACGACGGACGCGGAAATCGGTCTGGCGTTCGACGGCGACGGCGATCGTCTCGGCGTGGTCACCAAGGACGGCCAGATCATCTATCCGGACCGCCAGTTGATGCTCTTCGCCGCCGAGGTGCTGAGCCGCAATCCGGGCGAGAAAATCATCTACGACGTGAAGTGCACGCGTAATCTCGCGAGCTGGGTGCGGCAGCATGGCGGCGAGCCGCTCATGTGGAAGACGGGCCACTCGCTGGTCAAGGCCAAGCTCAAGGAAACCGGCGCACCGCTAGCAGGTGAGATGAGCGGCCACGTGTTCTTCAAGGACCGTTGGTACGGTTTCGACGACGGCCTGTACACGGGCGCACGTCTGCTCGAAATCCTGTCGAAGTCGGCCGATCCGAGCGCAGTGCTCAACGCCCTGCCGAATTCGATCTCGACGCCGGAGTTGCAGATTCCGCTGGCCGAAGGCGAGAACTTCGCGCTGATCGACAAGCTGCGCGAGACGGCCAAATTCGAGGGCGCACAGGACGTCGTCAAGATCGATGGCGTGCGTGTCGAGTACCCTGACGGTTTCGGACTGGCGCGTTCGTCGAACACCACGCCAGTCGTCGTGCTGCGTTTCGAGGCCGACAGCGATGCGGCGATCAAGCGCATTCAGGACGATTTCCGCCGCGCCATCCTGGCCGTCAAGCCGGACGCCAAGCTGCCGTTCTGAGGCCGTCCGCCGGACGACGAGGACAATCATGATCGGCAGGCCGGGTCGGGGTAAAATCGCGGTTTTGCTCACGAGGCCCGGCCGAACCGCCGGGGCGTTCGGTTGCAGGTTCTGATCGTCAAAGTCTCGTCGCTCGGCGACGTCGTCCATAACATGCCCGTGGTGCAGGACATCCTGCGCCAGTACCCCGATGCCCAGATCGACTGGGTCGTGGAAGAGGGATTCGTCGACCTCGTCAAACTCGTGCGCGGTGTGCGCCGGGTCATTCCCTTTGCCCTACGCCGCTGGCGCAAACAGCCGTTCGCCGCGCGTACCTGGCAGGAAATCGGCACATTTCGCCGTGCCCTGCGCGAAACCCCTTACGACTACGTGATCGACACGCAAGGTCTGGTCAAGACCGGCTGGATCGCGCGCACCGCACGCGGCGCCGTCTGGGGACTGGGTAATCGCACCGAAGGCGCCAGTTACGAGTGGCCGGTGCGGTATCTGTACCAGCATATGGTGCGCATCGAACCGCACACGCACGTGGTCACGCGCTCGCGTTTGCTCGTGGCGCAGGCGCTGGGCTTCAAGGTGCCGGGCGAGATCGACTTCGGCATTGCGACCGAGCGGGCGGACCACAGCCAGTGCCCCGATCGTCCGTATGCGGTGTTCGTGCACGCGACGTCGCGCGACGACAAGACCTGGCCGGAAGACGACTGGATCGCGCTGGGACGCGATCTGGCGTCACAGGGTTTCCTGATCGTGCTGCCGTGGGGCAGCGCCGCCGAGCGTGACGTGTCGCTGCGACTGGCGGCGGCGCTGGGCGATGCGGCGTGGGTGCCGCCGAAGATGAACCTGTCGCAGGTCGTCGGCCTCATCGATCGCGGGGCGATCACCGTTGGTGTGGATACCGGTTTGGTACATATTGCCGCAGCGCTGAACCGTCCCACCATCGAGCTATACAATTTCAGCACCGCGTGGCGTACCGGGGGATTCTGGTCGCCGCGCATCGTCAATCTCGGCGACGCCGAACACAAGCCGACGCTCGCGCAAGTGCGCGATGCCGTGCGCGAGCTGGCGCCATCGCTTGCGCCGGTAACGGCTGGCGCCGCCGCGTCCGAGGAGGACTGACTCGCATGAATCCACACGTGAATACGGAAAACGAGGCTCGCCCGGCGGTTGCCACCGATGAGGGCAGCCAGATCGTGACCGTGGCGTCCGGCGACTGGCAGGGCGGACAACTGCCGGTCTCGCGCGAGGCGCTGGTCGCCGATGTCGAAGCGGGCAAGGTGTTGTACTTTCCGCATCTGGCCTTCGCGCTCGACGCCGCCGGGCAACGTCTGCTCGACCCGGCCATTGCCGACCCGAAGCGCAAGAATATCAGTCTGGATCCGAAGACCGACGTGCTCGTGGGTGTGGCCGCCGACGACGCCACACAGCGTGCCGTGCACGCACTGGTCAAGCGCTACTACACGCAGGCGTGCAGTCTGATCGACGGGTTGATGCCGGAGTATCGCGGCAAGCTGCGCGCGGCACCGACGAGCCTGCGCCTGCATCAGGTCGAGACGCGTCAGACGTCGTGGCGCAAGGACGACAGCCGTCTGCATGTCGATGCCTTCCCGTCGCGGCCGAATTACGGTGAGCGCATTCTGCGCGTGTTCACCAACATCAATCCGGCCGGGCAACCGCGCGTGTGGCGTGTGGGCGAGCCGTTCGAGGATGTGGCGAAGCGCTTCTTGCCGAAGGTCCCGACGCAATGGCCGGGTTCGGCGTGGCTGCAAAATGCCGTGGGCATCACCAAGCGTCCGCGCAGTGGTTACGACCACATCATGCTGCATCTGCACGACGGCATGAAGGCCGATATGGAGTATCAGCGCGACGCTGGTCAGCAGACCATGCCGTTCCCGCCGGGTAGCGTGTGGATCTGCTTCTCGGACCAGACGTCGCACGCCGTGATGTCGGGGCAGTTCATGATGGAGCAGACCTTCTTCCTGCCGGCCGAAGCGATGGTGCATCCTGAATGCTCGCCGCTGGCTGTCCTGCAACGTCTCACGCATCGGGCGCTGATCTGAATGTTGCTGCGTCTCGTCTATCGCGCGCTCTGGTGGATCGTCGCACCGCTGGCGGTGATTCGTCTGTGGTGGCGCGGCCGCTTCGAGCCAGGCTATCGCCGTCACATCGGGGAGCGCTTCGGCTTCTACCGCACGCCGCCCTACACCGGCCGACCGCTCATCTGGGTGCACGCCGTCTCTGTCGGTGAGACGCGCGCCGCGCAGCCGCTCATCGACGCGCTGCTCGAACGCTATCCTGCGCACGGCGTGCTGCTCACGCACATGACGCCGACGGGCCGCGCCACAGGCGAGAGCCTGTTCGGCGATCGCGTGCTGCGTTGCTATCTGCCCTACGACATGGTCGGTCCGATCCGGCGTTTCCTGAAGCACTGGCGGCCGAGCGTGGGTGTCGTGATGGAGACGGAAGTCTGGCCGAATCTCATCTTCACGTGTCAGGAAGACGGCGTACCGCTGGTGCTGACCAATGCCCGCATGTCGGCGCGTTCGTTTCGCCGTGCCGCGCGCTTTGGCGGAGCGGCGCGACCTGTCTTCGGCGGGTTCAGCCGCGTGCTGGCGCAAAGCGATGCCGATGCCGAACGCCTGCGCATGCTGGGGGCGAGCGACGTCGACGTGATGGGCAACCTCAAGTTCGACATGACGCCGCCGCCCGCGCTGCTCGCGTTGGGCGCGCGCTGGCGCGAACGCTTCGGCGAGCGCAAGGTGTGGCTCGCGGCCAGTACGCGTGACGGCGAGGAAGCGCTCGTGCTTCAGGCGCGCGCGATGCTCTCCGCAGCTTCCGACGTGGGTCGCCGTTCGTTGCTGGTGCTGGTGCCCCGTCACCCGCAGCGGTTCGACGAAGTGGCCGCAATGCTGGAGAAGGTGCGTCTGAACTATGTGCGACGCAGTGTCTGGCCGGACGACGACACGCCGTTGCCCGCCGATGTCGATGTCGTGCTTGGCGATTCGATGGGCGAGATGGCGGCTTACTTCTCGGCGGTCGACGTGGCGTTCATCGGCGGCAGTCTGCTGCCGTTGGGCGGTCAGAACCTGATCGAAGCCTGTGCGGCGGGAACCCCCGTCGTCTTCGGTCCGCACATGTTCAATTTCACGCAAGCCAGCGACAATGCGCTGGCGGCAGGGGCGGCACGCCGGGTGAGCGATGCCGGCGAGCTCGCGTCGACCATCGCCGAATTGCTGATCCACGACGACAAGCGACTCGCGATGCGTACGGCGGCGTTGTTGTTCGCGAAGCAGCATCAGGGGGCGACGGCGCGCACCGTCACCGCACTCGGACGCTGGCTCGATACCGCACGCATCGTCGTGCCGCAGGAGTGATGCCTTGCCGACGCCACATCGGGCGTCGGCGCATCAAAAAAGCCTCGCATGCCGCAATGGCGATGCGAGGCTTTTTTGTCGGCGTGCGGATGACGGGGAGAGCGTCGCCGGGCCAGTGCGACCGTCAGCGGCGCAGCGGTGCTGTCGTCCCGGGGCGCACGCCGCGTTCCGGCAATCCCGCACCGGCGTTGGCTGGTGTCGCCTCGCCACGCGCGCCTGCCATGGCGGCGGAGGCGTCCGGGTTCTCCGTGAGCAGCGCGTTGAGCAACTGCAAATCGGTATCCACGAGCGTGGCGGCGCTGGCCTTCAGTTGCAGACTGGAGAGCAGCGTGCTGTAGCGTGCCTTGGCGAGATCGCGTCGGGTGGTGAACAGTTTGTCTTCGGCGTTGAGCACGTCGGCGTTGATACGAATGCCGACCTGATAGCCGAGCTTGTTCGACGCGACTGACGATTGCGCCGATTGCTCGGCCGCTTCCAGCGCCTTGACCTGCGCCAGCCCGCTCGACACGCCGAGATACGACGTGCGTGCACCGAGCACGGCGAGCCGTCGCGCATCGTCCAGATCACTCTGCGCCTTGTCTTCGAGCGCGAGCGTCTGGCGCATCTTGCTCTGCACCGAGCCGCCCGAGAAGATCGGGATACTGATCTGAATGCCGATCTGCCCGGCAGAACTCGGCCCCGTTCCCTGACTCGACGGACTCGACATCGCGGAAGTGAGCAGGCTGTTGGCGTTACCGACGTTCGAGTGCGCGCCGGCCGCGACCAGATCGACCGACGGCATGTAGCCCGACTTGGCTTTGGACGTCTCGCGTCGCGCAATCTCCAGCGTGAGCGCTTGCAACTGCACGCCGTAATTGGACTGCTCGGCCTGCGTGACCCAGTCGGCGACGTTGTTCGGTTCGGGCGACGGCAGCGTGGAACCTGCGCGCAACGTGGCGAGCGAGCCGACCTGATGCCCCACGATGCGAGCGAACGCCGCGCGGCGTACGTCGAGCGTATTCTGCGCGGCGATTTCCTGCGCGGTGGCCTGATCGAAGCTCGCCTGTGCTTCGTTGGCGTCGACGATGGTCGCGTTGCCGACTTCAAAGTTGCGCTTCGCGGACGCCAGTTGCTCGGCAATGGCCTGCTTGTGCGTGCCGGCGAGCGCGAGATCGTCCTGTGCGGCGAGCACGTCGAAGTAGGCAGTCGCCACGCGCAGAATCAGATCCTGCTGCGCTTGTGCGAATGCCGCTTCGGCGCTCGCGACCGTCAGCTTTCCTTGCTGATACGACTGCCAGCTATCCCAGTGGAAGAGGGGCTGCGTCAACGCCAGACTGTAGCCGCTGCTGCCAAATGTGTTCGAGATGTTGCCCGAGCCGTAGTGCGTATTGACGGACCCCCAGCGCGCGGTGACTTGCGGCAGCAGGGCGGCACGCGCTTGCGGCAACGCTTCGAGGTTGGCGAGGTAGGCCGACCGAGCGCTGGCAATCAGGGCGTCGCGATTTTGCGCTTCGCTGTAGAGATGGAGCAGGTCGGTGGCGCCGGCGGGTGCGGCGTGGCCCATGAACGCAATGAAGGCCGAGAACGCCATCGTGCAGACGACGGCGCTCGCAGAACGGGTGCGCAAGGCAGGCGCATGGCTGGCCGCGCGCTGTCGCGCGGCAAACCTCGGGGGGCGCACGGCCCTGGCTCAGTAGGTCGGCATCGACGGATCGACCTGGCGAGCCCAGGCATCGATACCGCCGTCCAGATTGAACAGTTGAGAAAAGCCTTGTTGTTCCAGAAACATTGCGGCGCGGGCGCTGCGCATGCCGTGATGGCAGATGCACACGATGGGCGCGTCGGCGTCCAGTTCGCTCAGACGGGCGGGCACGTCGCCGAGCGGCACGTTCTTGCTCTGGGCGATGTGGCAGGTCTGCACTTCCCAGTCCTCACGCACGTCGAGGAGCGTGGGTTGGCCGCGTTCCCCATCCGCGAGCCACTGGGCCAATTGCGCCGGTGTAATGTTTTGCATGATGTTCTACGTGTGACGAATCGATGGCGTCCGGTTCTCGTTCGCTCGTACTTTCGTCCCCAAACGAAGGTACGCGGAACCGGTCCGCTCGCGGCATCCGGGGGCGTGCAGTCCGTGAACGAACCGCCCGCCTGCCCGGTCGCCGGGCTTAGAACTTGAAGCTCGACGGATGCGGCGCGACCAGATAGGTCACTTGCGTCTCGAACAGGTTGTCAGTGCGGTATTCGGTCTCGGACACGCGCGTGATCAGCAACGCTTCCATGACCGGGCTGCCGCCGATGAATGCGGCCAGACGGCCCCCGACCTTCAACTGGTTCAGGAACGCTTGCGGCAGTTCGGGCAGCGCGCCGGAGATGGCGATCACGTCGTACGGTGCGGCAGCGCTCCAGCCCTGCGCGCCGTCGGCGTTGACGACTTCCACGTTGGTCACGCCATTGGCGCGCAGCGTCTGCTGGGCGGTCTGTGCGAGGTTTGCGTCGAATTCGACGGTCGTGACGTGATGCGCGTTATACGCCAGCAGCGCGGCCATGTAGCCCGAGCCCGTGCCGATTTCGAGCACATTCTCGTTCTTCTTCGGCGCGAGCGCTTGCAGAATGCGGGCTTCCACGCGCGGGAACAACATATGCTGGCTTTCGTTGGGAATCGCGGCGCCCGGGAGCGGCAGTTCCACATCCGTGAACGCGATCTCGCGCAGTGCCGCCGGCACGAAATCTTCGCGCTTGACGACTTCCAGCAGCTTGAGCACTTCCTGGTCGAGCACGTCCCAGGGACGGATCTGCTGCTCGATCATGTTAAAGCGGGCCTGTTCGTAATTCATTTCGATTACTCGTGGGTAGTATGGCAAACGAGGCAAACACAACCCGGCATTTTACCAGTTCCGGGCGGCGGTCATGTTGATGCGTGAACTTTTGCCGCAATTCGGAACGATTGCGGGGGAATCTGTTGGTCAACCAACGACGATGACGTGACGGTCTGACTCAGGCGGCAGGCTCGGGCAGGGGCGGCACTTCAATCGTCACTCCCGGCGTCCCATCGGGTGCAACACCGCGTGAATCCTCGGCGGCACAGCGGGCGACGCACTGCAAATAAGCACCGCACATCGTCGCCATCTGGTCGGCGATCTGGCGGGAAAGCGTCTCATGGCAGGTGCCGGCCGGCGCACGATTTTCCAGAATCGCCTTGATCGGGCCGGTCATCGAGTTCAGAAAGACGAAGGCGACCGTCTCGGGATCGTCGAAACGCGCGTTATGGGCTGTCCGGAGCATGCCGACGACCGCCGCGTGCATACGCGCCGCCGCATGCGAAAACACCTCGCGTCCGTCCAGATCCTCGGAAAGCCGGTACAACGCCTGCGCTTCCTCGATATCGCGCATCTTGGCGCCGACGTACGCCGTCGCCAGCTCGCGCGCCATCACGTCCAGCGCCTGGCCGTGCGCGCCCTGACACGTCTGCTCGACCGTCTCGACGATCCGGTCGATGTGGCGCTCCAGCACGGCGTACAGCAGCACCTGCTTGTTCTGGAAGTACTGATACAGGGTGCCCACGGACACGCCCGCACGCTCGGCAACGCGCGTCGTGGTCAGTTGACGCCCGCCATCGAGCAGCAAAACCTGAAGCGCGGCTTCGAAAATGGCGTCGATGGTGACGCGCGAACGCGCCTGCTGCGGTGATTTACGGGGCGTTGCGGGGGATCGGCCGGCCGGTTTCATATGCGAATAGAAAATCTGAAGGATTCTTCATAAACTCGATGCTAACAAATTTGCGTGCGGTCGGGCGCAGAACAAAGGGAATTCGACGGGAGCAGTGATGAAACGGGACGCTATCGAGAATGCGGTGCGCGAGGACGCCGAACGCCATGTGGGAAAAGTGGCGCTGGTGACCGGCGCGACCCGGGGAATCGGGCAGGAAGTCGCGCGCGAGCTGGCCGAGGCGGGCATGACGGTGCTGGTGGGCGCGCGCGAAGAGGCGAAGGGCGACGAAGTCGTCGCGCCGCTGCGCAAGGCGGGTTTTCAGGCGGAGACGCTGGTGCTGGATCTGCTGCGTCCGGAGACGCTGCATGCGGCGGCGTATCGAATCGGCCGCTATCACGGGCGTCTGGATGTGCTGGTGAACAACGCCGGCGTGACCGATCCGCGCGACGACACGCCGGAGAAGGCGTCCATCGAAGCGGTGGAGCGGGTCTTCCAGACCAACTTCTTCGGCACGCTGCGCGTGACGCAGGCCATGCTGCCGTGGCTGTCGCGCTCGGAAGGCGCGCGTATCGTCAACGTGTCGAGCGGTCTCGGCTCGCTCGCGCAAAACAACGATCCGGCGTGGGAGCATGCGGCATTCCGGCAAATCGGGTTCAACGCCTCGAAGGCGGCACTCAACATGCTGACGGTGCAGTTGTCGCAGACGTTGCGTGAGACGTCGATCACGGTGAACTCGGTCGATCCGGGCGCGCCTGCCGATCTGACAACGGACGCGAGCGGCAAGCGCGCGCGTCAGGGGCTGGCGGACGGCGTGCGCAGCGTGGTGATCCTCGCGCTCGGCGAGCGTGGCGCGGTCACGGGAGGCTTCTTCGATCTCAAGGGCGATCTGCCCTGGTAAGTTCTTGCATGACCGTGTCGACAGCATTTGCCGCCTTCCGACGTCCCACGCAACACTCGCGGTAAAATGCGCGGCCCTGAGACGTCGTCCCGAGCGGACGGCGTCATTCGCCTCACCGCCCAGCATCCCCTGTACTGTTCATGAACTGCCGACCCCATTGCGCGGCCTGCTGCATCGCGCCTTCGATCTCGACGCCCATTCCCGGCATGCCGAACGGCAAGCCGGCGAACACGCGTTGCGTGCAGCTCGATGACGACGACCGCTGCCGGATCTTCGGCAGCCCGCAGCGTCCGGCCGTTTGCGGTTCGTTGCAGCCGTCGCGGGAGATGTGCGGCGAGGATCGCGCGCAGGCCATTGCCTGGTTATCGGCACTGGAAGCGATGACCGCGCCGATGGCCGCCTGAGCGTATCTCTGGCGCACCGTTGATGGTTATCAGGACGACATCAGGCTGGCTTAGGTCGACGTGGAGCCGTGTCACAGGCGAGTGCTATAGTCGCGCGTGTCGGGCGCTGGACGCCCTGAAGCGGAACGCCTCATGCCGGGTAACACTCCTCAAACTCCTCAAGCTCCTCAAGACTCGAACGATCGTCGGCAGTGCGATGGGACTGCGTCCCACACCGTCCACGCCCGCCGCCGCTGGTTGACGATGACCGGCGCTGCGGCGCTCGCCATGGGCCTTGCCGCGTGTGCGGGCCTGCCGTTCGGTAACGATTACACCTTCTCCGAGAGCCAGTTGCAGCGCGCGCTCGAACGCAAGTTCCCGTTCGACCGTCGTGTGCTGGCGGTGCTCGACGTCAATCTGTCGCATCCGCGCCTGACGCTGTTGCCCGAGCGCAACCGTCTGGCCGTGGCTGTCGATGCGACCGTCACGCATCCGCTCGGTGGCGCACCACTCACGGGCACGCTCGCCATCGACAGTGCGCTCGCGTACGACCCGGCCACGCTGTCCGTCGTGTTGCAGGACCCGGAGGTCGAGACCTTCACCATCGACGGTTTGCCGGAGCGCTGGGCGCGTCAGATGAACGCGGCGGGCGCGCTGATCGCGACGCAGTTGTTGCAAGGCGCCCCGATCTACACGTTCAAGCCCGAGCAGCTCAACATCGGCGGCGCGATGCGTCAGCCGGGGGCGATCACCGTGCTGTCGCATGGCGTGAACGTCAAGTTCGACACGCGCTGAGACTTCGCTGTCCTTTCGCCGTCCCCTCACACAGGTTTCCCTCTCTCATCACTCTTCAGGAACGCATTGCATGGACTTGTTGCTGGCGCTCAAAGCCGTCATTCTCGGTGTCGTCGAAGGCCTGACCGAATTTCTGCCGATCTCCTCGACCGGGCACCTGATTCTTGTCGGCAGCCTGCTGAACTTCAACGACGAGAAAGGCAAGATCTTCGACATCGTGATCCAGTTCGGCGCCATTCTCGCGGTGTGCTGGGAGTTTCGCGTGAAGATCGCGCAGGTGGTGTGCGGGCTGGGCAGCGACGCGAAGGCGCGGCGTTTCGCAGTGAACGTCATCATCGCCTGCGTACCGGCCATCGTGCTGGGGTTGCTGTTCGGCAAGCACATCAAGGCGGTGCTGTTCAATCCGCTGGTGGTGGCGACGGCATTCATCGTCGGTGGCGTGATCATTCTGCTCGTGGAGCGTCACAACCGTAGTAACGTCGAGGCCGGCAAGCCACCGCGCGTGCGTTCGATCGACGACCTGAGCGCCATCGATGCCCTGAAGGTCGGCTTCGCACAGTGCCTCGCGCTGGTGCCCGGCACGTCGCGCTCGGGGGCGACGATCATCGGCGGCATGATGTTCGGGCTGGAGCGTCGCGTGGCGACCGAGTTCTCGTTCTTCCTCGCGATTCCGATCCTGTTCGGCGCGACGATCTACGAACTCTACAAGTCGCGTTCGATGCTCGAAGTCTCGGACTTCGGGCTGCTCGGCATCGGCTTCGTCTTTGCGTTCATCAGCGCCTTCATCTGCGTGCGCTGGCTGCTGCGCTACATCGCGTCGCACGACTTCACGGCGTTCGCCTGGTACCGGATCGTGTTTGGTCTGGTGGTGCTGGCGTCGGCGTACAGCGGGTTGGTGGCCTGGGCGGACTGAGTTTCCGGACGCTGAGTGTCGAATGCATGAAAAAAAGGGCACCGGTGAGGTGCCCTTTTTCGTGGTGTGCGAGAGGTGTCCGGTCGCGTTCAGCCGCGCTTGCGGAAGACCAGATCCCACACGCCGTGACCGAGGCGCAGGCCACGGTTCTCGAACTTCGTCACGGGACGATAGTCCGGGCGTGGCGCGTAACCGCTCGCGTCGGTGGTGGTGTTCTCCAGCGACGCTTCACCGCCGAGCACTTCGAGCATCTGCTCGGCATACTCCTGCCAGTCCGTCGCGCAGTGCAGATAGCCGCCCGGCTTCAGACGCGACGCGAGCAGCGCCACGAACGGCGGCTGCAGCAGGCGGCGCTTGTGGTGGCGTTTCTTGTGCCACGGGTCGGGGAAGAAGACGTGCACGCCGTCGAGCGAGCCCTCCGGGAGCATGTGCTGGACGACTTCCACCGCATCGTGCTGGATGATGCGCACGTTGGACAGCGGGGTCGTACCGATGAGCTTGAGCAGTGCGCCCACGCCTGGTTCATGCACTTCCACACCGAGGAAATCGTCGTTCGGGCGCAGCTTCGCGATGTGTGCGGTGCCGTCGCCCATGCCGAAGCCGATCTCGAGGATGCGCGGCGCATCGGCGCGTTCGAATGCGGCCGGCCAGTCGAGCGTCTGGGGGGCGTAGGGCAGCACGAACTTCGGGCCGAGTTCGTCGAAGGCGCGCTTCTGCGCTTCCGAGCTGCGTCCGGCGCGGCGCACGAAACTGCGGATGCGGCGCGGATGGGCCACGCCGTCCGGGCCAACGTAGTGCGAGTCGTGCGCGTCGTCTTCCGAATCGGGAGAGGCGTGGGTCGACGAGGCGTCGAGATCGGCGTCGTCGTGGGCCGGGAGCGCGTCGTCAGCCGGCGGTTGTCCGTGGTTCGTCATGGAAACAAAAAGCCGTCAGGGACGACGGCTTGTCGAGGAGTGCTGCGTGCGGCGCGTGTGATGCGTAGCGTCCAACACGATGATTTTTCAAAGGATTTTCCCGCGCGGTTCGTCACTCTGCGGCGTCGGGAACGGGCTCGATTATCCACCGGAACCCCCTTGACTGGCAAGTTGACGGCCAGCAGCGTCCTCGGCGCGCCGCAGCGCCTGTCGTGGCTTAGCGTGCCTTGGCGCGCGACGGCTTGGCGCTCGCCGCCACCCGTGCAGCACTCTTGTTGCCGAAAACGCCCGTGGTTTCCATGTCTTCGAGCCACGAGAGCGCGTCGGCGTGGCGCAGAAAGTGACGCAGGTAGTCGGGGGAAACGTCGTGCATGAGCGATAGCGCACGATGCACGAGATGGCTGGAATTGAGCGGTCCGGCGTTTTCGGGCACCTGCGCGAGCGACTGACGCAGATTGCCGTCGGTACTCAGCTTCGACCACGTCTCGCGGAAGTATTCGAGCACGTCGAGGTCTTCGAACGCGTCGTCGGTCGCAATGACCGTGGGCGTGATCGCCACAGGCGCCGGCGCGGGCGGTGTGACGGGGCGCTTCGGGGATGCCGTTGCGTTCGCTTGCGCTTGAGCGGGCGCAGGCGTGTGCGCAACTGTGACGCCCGGCGCTGCGGGGCGACCCGGGCGGGGGGCTGTCGACGGGGCAGGGCGCTCGCTCACGCCGATGCGTTGCGTGATCTGCGTCGTCAGCACGGCGAGCGGCGAGGCTGCGTCAGGTGCCTCGCTGGTTGCAGACGACGCCTGCGTGTCGCCAAGCGACTTCGCGAGTTCCGCCGCCAGCATGCCCAGACGCGTTTCCAGCACGCGGCGCACATCTCCGCGATAGGCCTGCAAGCGCTGCGAGAGCGCTTCGATGCGATGAAACCGCACCGGATCGCGTCTGTCGACACCGCCGTCACGCCATGCGGCGAGTTGTGCGTCAATCGCGTCGGGGGCGAGGGGGACCAAGGGGACCAAGGGGACAGCTTGATCGTCGGACATTGGTGCGTCCGCACACGCTGGCGTCCCGGCGTCCGACGTCAGCACATCGTCCGGACGATCGGGTGTCGCCGTGTCGTCGGCAGTCGTTGCGGCTGCGTGCATCGGAGGTTGTGCCTTGGCGGTATCGGGCATGTCAGGCCTTCGGCTTGCCTGCGCTACTGGCGCTGCTGCGCGGCATCGGCGCGATTTCCACGCGACGGTTCTTCGCGCGTCCCGCTTCATCGGCGTTCGACGTCACCGGCTGTTCCGAGCCGAAAGCGGCGGAGAAGACGGACGCCGGCGGCACACCGGCGGCGATCAGTTCGCGCGTGACGGTGAGTGCGCGCTGTGCCGAAAGCTCCCAGTTGTCCGCGAATCGACGATTCGTCTCGCGCACCTGCTGGTCGTCGGTAAAGCCGCTGACCATGAGAATCTCGTCGCTCGCGCGCAGATAGGCGGTGAGCGGCGCAGCCAGACTGCGCAGCACTTCACGGCCCTGCGGCTGCAACTGGTCCGAGTTCAGCGCGAACAGCACGTTCCCGCTGATGCCGATACGCCCGTTCACCAGCGTGACGCGACCGCCCGCAAGCGGCCCCGCAAGCGCCTTCTCCAGCGTCTCGCGGCGTTGTGTCTCGACCTGACGCTCCTTCACTTCGCGATCCAGCTTGGCAGACAGCTCGATCTGCACGCCGATCACGCCCAGCATGATGAGCACGAACGCGCCGAGCATCACCGACATCAGATCGCCGAAGACGGCCCAGGTCGGCGCGGCGGCACCGACGTCGCCGTCCGCGATATCCGCGTCGAATTCGTCCCTCATGCTGCCACGCTACCCGGTTGCGCGTTCGCCTGCGACGCGGCTTGTGCGCGCGTTTGCGCCATGTCCTGAAGGTTCTCGAGGATTTGCTTCTGCGACATCACGCTCAGTTCCACGACTTCGCGAGCCTGTGCGACGTAGTAGCCGAGTTGTTCGTCGCTGCGCGCCATCGACTTGTCGAGCGCGGCCTCGATGCGTTGCAGATGGTCGAGCAACTGTGTGTTCGATTCGCCGAACGACTGCACGGCCGCCCCGAAGGCGTCGCCGAGGCTGGCGATCTCGATCACGCTGCCGGTGACCTGCGCCGATGCCTCCGTCAGCTTTTCCGTCTGCGCGGCGATGGCGTCGCCCAGATTCGCACCGGCGCGTTCCAGCAGTTGGGCGGACGTCGTCACCAGTTCGTCGACGGCAGCGCGTTGTTCGTTGCCCGCGTGCTTGACGGTGTCGAGCAGCGTGCCCAGCGTGTCGAGCAGACGCGAGCGTTCTTCCAGCATGGCGTTGTCGCGCACCATGCTGTCCGAGAGCTTCTGACGCAGTTCGCCGATGATCTCGGCGGCCGCCTTCGGGGCTTCCGATGCCGTCTGCACCAGACGCGAGATTTCCGCGATGGTGTCGCTCGCGTTGGCGCGCGTTTGCTCCGACATTTCCAGTGCCGTGCGCGCGAGCGTGTCGCAGATCGCTTGTTGCTGACTTGCCGTCTGCGCACCGACCTGCTGCCATTCCGAGCGCAACGTGGCGAGCGTGCCTTCGAGCGTTTCGGTCCAGGCGGACAGACGCTGCGTCTCGCGCTCGGCGGTGGCGTCGTGATGCGCGGTGTTGGCGGCGCTGAGCGCTTGCAGCAGTGAGGCGCTGTGCTCGGTGAACGCCTGCGTCGTTGCCGTCACGAGTTGTTGGTTGCCGTCGGCCAGACGCTCGTTCGTGCGGGCGTGTTCCGCGACCGCGTCGCGCCACGTCTGTGCGACGTTGGCGGACGTCGAATCCATTTGCGACGAGACGCTTTGCAGCAACTGCGACGCGCGCGATTCGAACGTCTCGGCGAAGCGGCCAAGGGCGTCGGCGAGATCACGGGCGAGGGTGTCGTTGGCGGACTGCTGCGCCGTGATCGCCTGCTTCCATTCGCCGGATACGACAGCCGCCGTCTCCGACACGCTGTGCATCGCGCCCTCGGTGCGCTGACTCACGCCGTCGATCAGATGGACGGCGCGCTGCTCGAAGGTGTCGGTGAAGCGGGTGAGCGCGGCGGAGAGTTCGGCGTTCAGCGCGGCGTTGGCCTGTTGCTGCAACGCGATCGACTGGTCCCACGCCTGCGCCACGCGCTCGTGCGCGCCGCTCAGGTTGCCGCTCGCCGCGTCGAGCTTGGTGGCCACATCTGCCAGCAGTGCGCCCGAGCGGGCTTCGAACGTTTGTGCGAAGCGCTCCAGTGCGGCGCCGAGCGATTGCGTGAACGTATCGTGCGACTGTTGCTGCTGGCCGAGCGCCTGTTGCCAGGCTTCGGCCACGGTGGTCTGCGCGGTGGCGATGCTGCCGGTGGCATTGTCGAGTCGCGTGGTGACGTCGGCCAGCAGGCCGGCGGAACGCGTCTGGAACGAGTCGGTGAATTGCGCGAGCGTGGCGCTGAGGGCCTTCGCGAGCGCGTCGTTCGTCTGTTGTTGTGTGGTGAGTGATGTTTCCCACGTCTGCGCAATGCCCGCATGCGCGGTGCTGACCTGCCCCGTCGTCGTCTCCAGACGCACGGCGATGTCGTCGACCAGCTTGGCCGAACGTGTCTCGAAGGTCTGTGCGAATTGCGTGAGGGCGCTGTCCAGCCTTTCAGCCAGCGCGTCGTGGCTGCGTTGTTGCGTGACGAGCGACGCTTCCCACGTTTTGGCGACGCCGGCATGGGCGTTGCCGACGTGTTCCGTGGCCGTTTCCAGACGCGTAGCGACATCGTCGACGAGTCGCGACGAACGGGTCTCGAACGTTTGCGTGAAGTCGCCGAGGGCGCTGCGCAGATCGGTTGCGAGCGATTCATTGGTGCGCAATTGAGCGTCGAGCGAATCTTTCCAGACGCTGGCCACACGCGCCGTCGTGGCTTCGAAGCGGTCCGACAGGCCATCCATGCGGTCTTGCACGGCGGCGGAGACGGTCTGGTGCCATGTGGCGGTTTCACGTGCGAGGCTGGCCATCGTCGCCTCGACTTCCGGACGAATCGCGGCACCGGCGGCACTTGCCGTGGTGGCGACGCTGTCCTTTAGATACTGCTGCATCGCGCTGGTCAGTTGCGCGTAGGAGGCATCCGTCTTGGCGTGAAGCGCGTCCTGATTCGCGACCAGACGTTCGCCGAGCGCCTGACTCTGGCGCTCCATCGCGGCCATCATGTCTTGCAGACGGTCGACGAGCGCGGGCATGACCGTCGCTTGCTGCTGAAGCAGTTGCAGCGTGGTCTCGCGTTGATGTTGCTGGGAGAAACCGCGCAATGTCGTGACGATGCGGGCGTCGAGCGACTGGACGACCTGCGCGCGTTCCTTGCGGGCGAGGGCGGCGAGCAGGCCGAGCATGGCGGATGTGGCGACCCCGGCGACGGACGTCCCGAAGGCGAAGCCCAGGCCTTTGACCGGCGAGGCGAGCGAAGCGCGGATCGCTTGCAGATCGGTCGCGCCTTCGAGCGCGATACCGGTGCCGCGCAGCGTGGCGGCCATGCCGAGGAAGGTGCCGAGCATGCCGAGCAGCACGAGCAGGCCGACGAGGTACGGCGTGAGGGCCGGGCCGGGCAGGCCGACGCGTTCGCCTTCCACGCGCAGACGCACGGCGGTGCGCAGTCCGGCCGGCAGCGTGTCGAGCCACGAGGGCAGCGAGGCGGGGGCGGCGTTCAGGCTGCCGACGGCACGGGCGAGCGCGTTCGTCGATTGATGGAAGCGTTTGAGTTCGAGCGCTCCGATCAGATACACGGCGGCGATCAGCAGCGCGACGGCGAGTGCGAGGGTATTGGTGCCGGCATAGCCGATGGCGATCCAGCCGACGACGGCCAGACCTGCGACAAAGGCGACGAGATCAACGAGGTAACGGGTCATGTTGTCCGGGTTCACTAACGTTTTCGCCGGGAGTCACCGAGGCGAGGGCGGCGATCAGCCCTTCGATCGGTTCCAGGCGTATATCCAGTTCCGCGAGCAAAACGCTCTGCATATCCCGGTGGAAGGTGTCGAGCCATGTGCCGGCCGGCGGTAGCGCCGGGGCGCCGGGCACGCGCGGGGCGGCCATGGCCGCCTGTTCCGTGTCACGTAGCCGCACGAAATGCCCTTCGAGCAAATTCGGCACGCTGGCAAGCAGTGTGCGCTCACGTGCGCCCATCACACGCTCCATGACGGCGTCGACGCTGGCGAGTCGGGCGGCGTCCGGCGACTGCGTGGCCAACTGGGCCCGCAGGCGGGTGCGCAGGGCGCTGATCGCCGTATCCATCGTCTGCTGCGAGGTCGCGTAGCGCTGTCGATACGCCGGAAATTCGGCGAAGGACGCGGCGCGCTGACGCTCGGCGGCGCTCAGGGCGCGGATCTGCCCGCCGGGGGCGGCGGCCAGCCCGCAATCGCGGGCGATGGCGGCGGCCAGCTCGGCGCGCACACGGGCGAGTGTGGCGAGCGCGCTCGCCGGGTCCTGCGCAGCCGAACGCGCGCCGGGCGTTGCCGCCGGCGGGTTGGCTTTCAGGGCCGACGAGAGCGCGATGGCGTCGGTCCAGCCCAGCCACTGGCTCATGCGGTCCGAGAGCGACGGCGCGGCCTCCGGGGGCGCGAACGAGCTCAGGCGGGCCAGCGAGCGTATGAGTGTTGGGGCGCTGATAACGGGACGCCGGGACACTTGCACCATTCCACTGGGGGGGTCGAAAACCCAGCAGTTTACACTGCGCGCGCCTTCCGACCGCCGACTGCCCGGTATGCCGGGGCTTGACGGGCGTGAAGCGGGCCATTTGGACATCTTTTGGAAGACGCCGTGGCGGACTTCCGCCGTCCGGCGCATCGACTGTGATTTATCTCAGTTTTCAGGTCCGGACCCGAGGTTTATCTTTGACACAACTCGCGGCAAACGCGAAACGACGAAACAAAGACCCAACAACGACGAAGCGAAACTGGAGGTGTGAAATGGCTCTGATTGGACCGATCTGCGACGGACTGGTGGTTGTCGGAACGTGGGCTAGCCGGGCAGCCCCGGTAGCAAAGTTCATCAACGACGTGATGGCGCTGTTCTGAAATAACCCGATACGAATTACAAACCGAACCGAATCGACTGGGGGTGTGACATGGCTGCAATTGGACCGATCTGCGACGCACTGGTAACCGTAGGCACGTGGGCAAGCCGTGCTGCTCCGGTAGCGAAGTTCTTCAACGATGTGCTGGCGCTGTTCTGATTAACGCGCGACGAAACGCAAACCGAACTGAATCGACTGGAGGTGTGACATGGCTGCAATTGGACCGATCTGCGACGCACTGGTGACCGTAGGCACGTGGGCAAGCCGTGCTGCACCGGTAGCGAAGTTTTTCAACGACGTGCTGGCACTGTTCTGATCGGTGCGCGCTGAACGTCTGAAGGTGCGAGATGCGTTGGGGATCTATCGGGTGAGGCAGCCATTCCGATGCGGTAAGCGAGTGCTTCCCGGACCTGGCTGCCCCCTCATCTAAGACAGCATCAGGAAGCGGAGCACACCGTTTCGGGGGCCTGAGCGAGACCCGAGCGGAGGTAAGGTAACAAACTGGCGAGCCCCAGGGCCGCCATCGCGGCACCGATCCAGAGTGGTGCACGCATGCTGTACCCGGCGTCGATGGCAGCACCACCCGCCCACGTCCCGAAGGCGAGACCGGCCGTAATCACTGACGTATGCATCGTATTGACGAGCGGCCCGGGGGCTGCGGCCCGCATCACACGCGCGACCATCGCCGGATTGAGCGACACGCCCGTCAGCCCGATGGCAGCGAACGCGGCGATACCGACCGGCGTCAACTCGGCCCAAAGCGCGAAGCTGATCAGCGCGAGTGCGAGCACTGACAAACCCGCAATCAGCACGGTGAGCGTATGACGGTCGGCGAAGCGCCCGACGACGGCGTTGCCGATGATGTTGGCGATGCCGTACATCGCGAGCAGATTCGGAATGGACGTGGCCGACACGCCGGCGACATTCAGAAAGATCGGCGAGAAGTAGCTGAACGCGGCGAACGTCGCGCCGATGATCAGGCCACTGGTCGCAAACGCGGCCCACAGCGGACGATTCAGCAGCGAGCGAAATTCCGCCGCCAGGCTGACGACTTCCTCTTCCTGCTTTTCACTCCTGGGTGCCCAGAGCGCAACCGCCACCGTGCAAAGCGCAGCGAGCACGGCGACGAGCCAGAAGCTGGCGCGCCAGCCGTAGTGCTGCTCGATGAAGGCCGTGAGCGGCACACCGACCACCGGCGAGAACATCAGCCCGCCCAGCACGAAGGACGCCGCGCGCCCGCGAACCGACGGCGCCACGAGATCGGCGCAAAGCGTCAGCGCAACCCCGAACGTCGCCGAGCTGGCTACCCCCATGATGATCCGGGCGAGGGCCATCACTTCATAGCGGGTCGAGACGGCAGCCAGCACGCCGCCGGCCACATTGATGCTCAGCAACCAGATGAGCGCCCGCTTGTGCGGGGTACGCAGCGCGAGCAGTAGGGCCGTGAGGACCGGGCCGCCGATGGTCATGCCGAGGGCGTAGAGCGAGATCAGATTGCCGATGTCGCCGATACCGACGTTCATTGCGTGGGCGAGCGCGGGCATCATGCCGGCGACCATGAATTCTGCGGTCGTCATCGCGAAGACGGTGAGTCCTAACAGGTAGACGACAGGCGGCATTGTCGATTTTTGCGTCATAACTTTAACGATCATTCCATAATCGCGGATGTGAATGGAATCCGCGAGGGGGGATTTAGGGTGTCAGGTGTTTTGGATGGTGTGTTGCGCGAGAAAGTCAGCGATGAAGCGACAGGCGGTGCCAAACGTCACAGTTGATCGAGCGTGCCCTGCATGACGCCTTCGAGGAAGGCGCGGTCGTGGACGGTGCGTCCGAGGGCGCGCAGACCGTAGTAGCTCGACATGAACGTACGGGCGACGACAACGGGCGAGCGCTGGGTGGAGAGTTCGCCGTTGTGCTGGCCGATCGCGATCAGGTGCACGAGCACTTGTTCGATGCGGGTGAAGTAAGCCTGACTGATTCTACGAACCTTCTCGTCCTTGGCGCCGCGTTCGAATGCGGCGAAAAGGGCCATGCAGCCGCGTTGCTTGTCGGGATCGAGGTCTTCGTCGATGCCCCATTGCATCATGGCGCGCAGCCGATCCTTGACGGGACCGGGGGTGTTGAGAATGTCGGCTTGCTTCTGAAGGCCGAGCGTCTGATAGCGTTCGAGCGCTTCGTGATAGAGGTGGAGCTTGCTGCCGAAGGCGTTATACAGACTGCCACGGCCCAGCCCTGTGCATTCGACGAGTGCCTGCGCGGAGGTGCCTTCATAGCCGTTCGTCCAGAAGACGTCCATGGCGGCGTCGATGACGGCCGCGTCGTCGAATTCTCTGGGTCTACCGCTCATGATGGGCCTCGTCGAATCGTGAGGATGGGAAACGGCCGGTGCGCAAGACGCAACGGTGGATGGCGTGACTATAGGCTATTTTTGACTCATCGTTCAAATAACCGGACGTGGGATGTGGGTTTGGCGAGTGCCGGGATCGGAGTGCCTCGCAAAATGCCGCGAAGCCGTCACAGGGACGGCTTCGGCGGGTGCTGCATCCGTTCGCGGGGACTTGGTGTTACTTCGCGAACATGGGAGAGATGAGCGTTCTAAGGCTATCAAGCACGAGGGGCAGCGGATGTCCCATCTGCGCGTGCACGATGGCGCCGTCGACGGCCAGGGCGAGGGCGCGTGCTTTCGCTGTGCGAGTGTTGCCCGGAGCGACGAGCGTTTCGATGGCGGACGTCATGTCGTCCTTATGCTCTCGCACGATTTCCAGAATCTGGGGATCGGCGGTCCCGAGTTCGGCCGACGAGTTCAGGAAGGCGCAGCCTCTGAAATCGTCCCGCGAGAACCATTGCGCGAGCGTGGCGACGAGCGCGTCGGCCGGTGATTGGCCGGTGGCCACCTGCGCGTCCAGCGTCGTGCGAAACCAGTGGATCCAGCGCACATGCCGATAATCCAGATAGGCGCGGATGAGATCGTCCTTGCTCGGGTACTGGCGATAGAACGTGACCTTGGCGACCTTCGACTGCTCGATGATCTTGTCGATTCCCGTCGCCCGGACGCCGTCACGATAGAACAGATCGTGCGCCGCGACGAGGATGCGATCGCGCGGCGATGATTGGGCAGGGGAGTCATGAGTAGGATTCATAGGGGAATTGTAGACAGATCGTTCTACTGCGTCTACACTCCGTCATGTAGACAGGTCTGTCTACTTGTTTCACCTTATCTCACTGTCAGGAGTCGTCATGGAAACACGTCCCCCTCTGCCGCCGTTCACGCGAGAAACCGCGATCGAGAAAATCCGTTTGGCCGAAGATGGCTGGAACACGCGCGATGCGGCCAAGGTCGCGCTGGCATACACGCTGGATACGAAATGGCGTAATCGGGCGGAGTTTGCGAGCAACCGTGCCGAGGCGCAGGCCTTTCTGGAGCGCAAGTGGCGCAAGGAGCTGGACTATCGCCTCATCAAGGAGCTTTGGGCATTCGACGGCAACCGGATTGCGGTGCGTTACGCCTACGAATGGCACGACGACGCGGGCAACTGGTTCCGGTCGTACGGCAACGAGAATTGGGAGTTTGCGGAGAACGGGCTGATGCAGCGTCGCTATGCGAGCATCAACGACATGCCGATCAAGGAAAGCGAGCGCAAGTACCACTGGCCGCTCGGACGACGTCCCGACGATCATCCGGGGCTGACGGAACTGGGCCTCTGAAATTGTGAGAGATGTACTTGCTCCGGCGCCCCATCGCGCGGCGCTGGAGTGATTGCGACTGGGCGAAGCAACAGATCGCTGTGACGTTGTGCGTCAGGGCGCTAGCGGAAACTTGCCGGGAAGGATGAAGACTTGCAGATCAGAACGTATTGAGAGCGCCGAGGGGCGTGAAGCGTTCTGGAGCGGGCGATGGGAATCGAACCCACGGCTCTAGCTTGGGAAGCTAGGGTATTACCATTATACGACGCCCGCGAAGGGTGCCATTTTACGCGGGGATTGTGGCGTTTGGCAATCTGCGCGTTTTGGCGGTGTGTACGATTCTGGGGTGAGAGTCTTGGGATCGATTCCCATCGCAGGCGCATTTGGGGATTCCCTTTGGTCCGGTTTCAGGACGGTTTCGGACTTTCTTGGTCGCCGTTTCCCCCAACGCGGGTGACCACCTCGTTCATGGTGTAGTGCACGAACTGTTTGCCCAATTCGGTCAGAACATACGGCTTTGTTTGCTCGAACGCCGATTCCATCGTGGAGGATGTCTGCCCACGAGGGGTTGGGGTCGGGCGTTTCTTCAAATATTGCCCGTCATCCGTGGTATCCCGTGCTTGGCGAATTACGCCACCAGTGCTTAGATCCCGAATAAGCAGCTTGTACAGATCCGCATCCGCCGAGTCCTCGCGGACAAGCTGCCCACGTATGGCTACCCAGATGTCATATCGAGTGGAGCCGGGGTTCGTGTAGATCTCGCGAATTACAGCGAAGTGTGCTTCGTGATAGGTGTGAAGCCAGTCTATGAAGAGACGAATCACGTCGTCTGAACACAGGCCCGTGCCTGCGGCGTTCGTCACGAGGTTCGCGACGTAGCGTCGCTTTTCTTCTGTGTCAGCTTCGTCCCACGTCCGAAACGCCTTCCTCACAATGTCGAGATACTGATCGCTTGATAGGCGCTCGTTGATTTCTTCTCCTAGCGCCTCGAACCGCTGCCCGATCTGAATCATGGTTCGGCTCAGATCTCCCATGCGTCGTTCGTGCTCTTCAATCCACTGCGTTTGCAGTGAGTCGGTCTTGAGCGTGCCTTCTTCTGTCTTGTAGTTAGCGAGGGCGCTAAGAAATCCACCGACCCACGGAATCGCTCCAAGCGCGGCAAGGGCAAACTTCTCAAGGATTCGTCGTTGTGCGCTGGGGTTAAGCTTTTCAAGCTGAGATCGCAAGCTGTCCACGTCTACGATAGACGATGGCTGCGAGGTCGGATCGGGAGATGTGCTCATCGATGATTCTCGTTTCAGGGTTGCGAAGCGAAAACACGAAATCTGGGCGACAACATGCCCCAGTATCATACCCCGGAGACGTCGATCCGAAGAAAACACCACTGAATACGCGGATCTACCGATCTACGCTTGCAGCTAATCTATCTAAGGACGTACCTGCGCCTGTGGTCGCGGTGACCAAAACTGGTGGTCAGCGTGAGCGGTCCTGCCCTGCGGGATAACGAGAAGAAAAAATATAACTATTATGCGTTCTGTTATCTCACGTTCATGGGTTCTGTAAGCAACGTATTGTTGACGGGGTATGTATGAAGATCAGAGCCAGTATGGGTGGAAAAGCGCGCGCCAAAATCCTCTCACCCCAACAACGCAAGGAGATTTCCCGTATTGGCGGTCGAGCTCGAGTATCAGCATTGACTTCTGAGGAGCGTTCGGCGTTGGCTCGCATCGCAGCACAGGCGAGATGGTCGAAACGAAAGATCGAACCGAAGCTGTAGCGGAATCGCAACTTGCGGTTGGATGGCGGTTTCTGAGACTCGCCAGTGATACGATCACCGAGAGTCTTAGGGAGGTCTCGATGCCTACAGTTGAATTTCGTGACTTTCCAGAAGAGGAAAAGCAAGAATTCCGGCGCGTATATTCGGCGTTGGGGGTGGATTTCGTTGCTTACTCCGTCGTGGGAGTGATTCCGATAGGGACGTCATGGAAGCACCGGATTATTTTCGTGAGACAGGTGGGGGCGCCAGATGATGGCGCAGTCTTGGAACTGAGGGGTCGGGACTGGGTTGGGGATTTCAGGGCGCAGATCGGAAAACTCTTGTAGTTGAAGTGAATACAAAATACAAGATCGGGTTTCAGGTCGCCTGAAGCACTCACGACGGCGGGACGAGGAAAGGAATGGAGTCAAGGTTTGAGAAGGGACTAGGGTTCTCACGGAGGGTGTTGGCCCTCCGCTCAATCGGGTGCGCTCTCAGTGCGCTCCTTGTGTTCGTAACCGTTTTCCCGTTGCGAGGGGCTCCGATCGTAATCGTACTTTTGGCAGTAAACGCTTTTGTTTGGCCGACTGTGGCGCACATGCTTGCCGTAAGGGCAATAGACCCTATAGAGGTGGAGCACCGCAACTTGCTTTGCGACTCGCTGTTCGGTGGAGCATGGGTAGCGGCAATGCATTTCGCAGACGCTCCGTCCGCGGTGCTTATTTCGATGCTCCTCATGCATAACGCGGCAGTTGGTGGATACCGCCTGATGTTTAGATGCGGTGCGGCGATGTTACTTGGCTCAGTGTTGGTTGGGTGCTTGACCGGATTCAAAATTGCATTGGGTACCGAGGTGCGGCAAGTAGCAGCGTGTTTTCCTATGCTCATGTTTTACCCCGCGGCGGTAGGGCTTTCAAGTCATAAACTTGCGCAACAGCTCTCTCAAAGCAAGCGGGCTATCCGCGAGATGAGTGGCCAAGACGAGTTGACACGCCTGAAGAACCGACATCTTTGGATGAAACTGTTCACGGAGAGCTTTGAGCGTAACCGGCGAGCGAGCTTGGGCAGTGCGTGTGTTGCCATCATTGATATTGATGAATTCAAACGCGTAAACGATACCTATGGACATCTCAGGGGAGACTCACTGCTCAGGCTGCTTGGCGTCATATTGGGGAAACATCAATCCACCTATGTTAGTGCCGGGAGATATGGTGGAGATGAGTTTTGCGTACTACTTGATGAGCAACGGCTTTCGAGTGCCTGTCAAATGCTTGAGGAAATTCGGGGGGAGTTTCTGCGTGAGGCTTGTTGGGATTGGGATGCGTCGCCTGTGACTGTGAGCATCGGCGTTGCAGAACTCCGGACGGAATTCAAAACCCCATCGGACTGGCTGGCCGCTGCGGATGCGGCCTTATATGTGGCGAAGCGTTCAGGCAAGAATTCAGTAATTACTTGGGCACCAAGTCTGTCACAAGTAGCATCAAGTCATGAGTTAATGTCGTCAACTGAGTGCTGAGAGAGCTGATTCACGGTCGGTCAGGTTTTGACGGATCCGGCGACGTCGCAGCTTGCCCATGTGCCAATGACAACCTTTAGTCTTGTCTAAAAAGAAAGGCTCCCGAAGGAGCCTTTCTCTACTGCACCCAATGCAAGCAAACATCACCTCGATGCCGCTCGCAGAGGCAACCCGCCCCCATCACCACCGATACCGATACCCCACCTGTCCGTAAATATTGCGGCGGTAATCGCCGCCCATGTTGCGGGCGTACTTCGCGCCGGCGTAGAGCGATGAGGCGCGTCCGAGGGTGGCTTCGACGCCGGCGCCGATTTCATACCAGGTCTTTGCCAGACTGCTGTCGAACGTCGCACCGCCGACGTTCGTCGCGCCCGGCGACAGGAAGTCGTGTACGACATCGACCGTCAGGTACGGCGCAGCCGACCCGACACCGACCGAATTGCCCAGATCCGGCGTGTTGAGCTTGAAACCCACGCGTCCTCGCAAAGCATTCGTCGTATTGCCCGACACCGACGAAACGCTGTCGCTGAACCCGTTCAGATGCAGATACTGATAGGCCAACTGCATCTGCGGCTCGATGGTGAAGCCCGAACCCAGGATCGAGAACTTGTGCCCGATCTCGCCCGACAACGCGGCACCGAAACCGTTTTGCGTCGCACCCACACCCGACACGTCGCTGTACTTGTTGCGATAGTGCGAGAACTGCGTCGTCACGTCGATGAATGCGCCCTGCGGCAAGATGCGCGTCCAGTATGCCCCGACCGACTGCGCCTGCATCGACACCGAACCGGTCGCCGATGAGAGCGTCGGGTCCTGCGTACGCGCACTGTCGGAGAACGACGCCGACGCCGAACCGAACGTCGCCGTCAGCCCCGCCAGTACACTGCCGCCCATGCCCGAGGCATCGGTATTCAGACGCCAGTCACGCCCGAACTGCGCCGCGAACAGGCGCTCATCCGCCCCGAATCGACCCGACATCGTGCTGTCCATCGTCTTGCCGTACACGCGTCCCCACACACTATTCGACGCATCGTCGCCCACACCGCCATTCGTGCGCACGCTGCCCAGACGCTCCTGCATCCGGCCCAGCATCGTGAAGCCGAAGTCGGCGTTCAACTGCGGCGTCATGGCGTACGCGACCGTCGCAGCACGGTACGCCGTCTCACCCGACGCGTACGACGTCGACAGGAACCAGCTCGGATCGCCACCGACCGGGCCGACCTTGCGAAGCAGATACTGATACGCGCCCGCCTGCACCGGCGAATCGAGCTTGAACGCGCCGTCTGACGCCGTGCCGTTGACTTGCACCAGTTCAAGCCCGTTGCCCGAGGTCGGTACGCCCGCACCGGACACCTTGAGCTTCAGGAAGGTCGTGCCGCTCGCGTTGCCGTTGATGACCAGTTTGTCCGACGCGACCGAGCCGTCAGGGCTGATCGTCGCGCCCATGAGCGCCGTGCCGTTGTTGCCGACGTAATTGCCCGCAATCGTGAACGTCCCGAGGTTGCCCGCCACCGCGCCCGGCGACGCACTGCCGACCGCGATGATGCCCGCGTTCGTCACGCTGCCCAGCGTGCCGCCGTAGCCTGCCAGCGTCGCGCCGCTGGCCACGGTCGTCATGCCGCTGCCGAGCGTGGCGCTCCGATGCGACGCATCGCCGACGATCACCGTGGCGCCGCTCGCGAGCGACGTCGGCCCTGCGTACGTGCTCGCACCATTAAGCGTGGTCGTGCCGGCGCCCAGCGAGACGGACGAGAAGTTCGAGATGGCGCCGTTGTAGCTGAACGCGTTGCCCGCCCCCGGCGTGATCGTCAGCGTGCTGGTGCCCGTGCCGCCCGAGATGTCGCCGTTCACTACCGCCAAGCCGCCCAGAATCTGGAGGCTGCTGTTGCCGCTGCCCAGATCCACGGCCTTGCCGCTCTGATCGGCGGTAATCGTGCCGTAGTTGATCACTGTGGCATCGTTCGCACCGGTATTGACCGCTGCGGCCGTTGCGCCGCCGCCTTCCAGCGTGCCGCCGGCCTGGTTGACGATGGTCACCGTGAAGGCGTTGCGTGCGCCGGTCACCGCAATCGCCGAATCGCTCTGGCCGCGAATGAGACCGCTGTTGACGATGGTCGTGTTCGTATAGATGCCTTGCGGCGCAATGGGCAACCCCGAGACCGGATCCTTGTCGACGCCGGCGAGCGTAATGCCGCGTCCGATGCCGCCGGGCGTGTTCTCGCCGACGATCGTGCCGCTGTTGACGATGGTGCCGCCGCCGACCGTGACACCTTCGCTCACGTCGTTGTTCGCTCTCGCGCCGCGAATCACGCCGGAGTTCGTGATGTTGACAATGCCGTCGACATCCACCCCGTCGCCGTCAGCCGTCACGCCGTTTCCGATGATGGTGCCCGCGTTGACGATGGTGACGACTTCCTTGGCGTTGAAGCCGTCGATGTTGATGCCGGACCCGTTCATGCCCTGAATCGTGCCGCCGGCATTGTTCGTCACCGACAGCTTGAACGTGCCGTCGGTCGTGGTATCGACGCCACCGGTAATGCCGTGACGCGCGCCCTGAATCACGCCGGTACCGGCGTTGACGATGGTCACACCGCTGTTGGACTGCGCGTCGACACCGTCGCTGCTGCTCGTGCTGCCCGGATTGTTGGTCGAGCGGATGATGCCCGCGTTGTTCACCACGCCGTTCACCCCGGGGCGAACCGCATCGGCTTCGTTTGCCTGAATGATGCCGCCCGCGAAGTTGTTCAGGACGTTGGTGCCGGTCGTGATCGCGTTGAAGTCGATGGCCTGACTGCCACCGGCCGACGTGTTGGTCGACGTGAGCGTGCCGTAGTTGTTGAAGACGATATTGCTGTTCGCCTTGTTCATCTGGATCACGTCAGCGTCGAACGTGGTCATGCTCGCACCGACACCGTTCGTGATGGTCAGCGTCAGACCCCCGGTGTTGTCGCGAATCGCGCGACCGGTGCCGGTCATGTTGATCGTGCCGTTGTTGACGAGGGTGGCGTTGCCCGTCATGGTGATCCCGACCGCGCTGCCACCGAGCGAGAGCGTGCCGCCCTGATTGATGGTGCCGGTCTGGCCGCTCGACAGCGTCTGTGCGGTCGTGAGCGTTTGCCCGTTGACGATCTGGAAGTTAGCGGCGAAGGCGTTTTGTTCGGCGAAAAGCGCGATGACGCCCGCAAGAATGGCGATAGGTTTCATAAACCCCGATGTCCTCTTTGGAACTTGTTCGAAGTCGCCAAGTATTGGAGGGCGTCATGACGAATTCATGAAAGGAAACGAAAGGTCGTCAAATTGACGGTAAATGGGACAGATGAGCGAAACAGATGAGGAGGCGAATGGACGGCACAAAAAAATGGCCCGCGAAGCCGGTCGGCGCTTCATCGGGCCATTCGAATGCGGCTCGCGCAATCGATGTCGGCCGTCAATACAGACCGGCCTGCGTGTTCTTCTGCAAATCCCGGTCATACGTTTCGGCGTCGAAATGTCCGCCGCTCAGGCGTCGGTGCATCGCGCCGGGGCTTGGCAGGCATTCACGAGGAATTTGCGTCTGCGCCTCCCAAAGACCCGAGCGAACGATCGCTTTCGCGCAGTGGTAATACACGCGATCGATGGACACGACGATGGCAGTTTTCGGCGACTTGCCATTGACTTGGAATGACGCGAGCAGCTCCGGGTCGACCGAGATACGGGCGCGGCCGTTGATGCGCAGCGTCTCGCCCACGCCCGGAATCAGAAACAACAACGACACCCGTGGATCGGCAAGGATGTTGCGCAGATTGTCGATCCGGTTGTTGCCAGGACGATCGGGCACGACAACCGTGCGCTCATCCAGAATTCGGACGAAACCGGCAGGGTCGCCCTTGGGCGAACAGTCGGTGCCTTCTTCACCCACGGACGCCAGCACCACGAAGGGGCAGGCTTTGACGAAGGCCTGATAGTCCTCGTTGAGATAAGTCAGTTCCTTCCAGAGCGCGCGCTCGCTCGGCTCGCCATAGATGGCTTCCAGTTGATCCACGCTCGTGACTTCATGATTCATGTCGTGCCCCTGCCTTTGTTCATGCCGATGCCGGGGATGTCCGGCGAGCTTCGGCGATTCGCTGCGGGCAGTATAGATTCGGTCGTCACGGGCGTAAATCGCGCTGTCCCGGTGGCGCCTCCCGGTGCGCGATGTCGGCATCGCATCGGGATCACATCGACATCACATCGACATCACATCGACCTCTTGCCCATCAGGCCGCGCCGCCTTCGGAGAATCGCAGCCCCGCGATACCGACGATCGTCAGCGCCAGAAAGCCGATGCGCGTCCACGGCAGCGATTCGCCGAACCACAGCACGCCGACGACCACCAGACCGACCGTGCCGATGCCCGTCCAGATCGCATACGCCATGCCCACGGGCAGGGCGCGCAGTGCCAGCGCGAGCAGGTAGATGCTGGCCAGCGCCGCGGCAACGGCAAGGCCGCTGGGCACCACGCGAGTCCAGCCTTGATTGAGCTTCAGGGCTAGCCCCATCCCGATTTCCAGCGCGGCGGCCAGCAACAGATAGATCCAGGCCATGGCCTCACGCCTCCTGCTTTTCCCGTGTCCCCCGATTGGCCACAATCGCGGCCTTCACCGCCGGACGCGCCTCGATCTGCGCCAGCCAGCGTTGCACGTTGGCGAACGATGAGATGTCCACGTTCAGTTCGTGATACGTCCGTAGCCACGCGAACGCGGCGATGTCGGCAATCGAGTACTCGTCGGTCGCGAGATAGGCCGACGTCGCCAACCGGTCGTCCACCACGCCGATCAGCCGTAGCGACTCCTTGCGATAGCGTTCGATGGCCTCGGTGTTGGTCGTCTTCGAGCCGTGGAGGAACCACCACAACTGCCCGAGCATCGGGCCAATGCCGCCGATCTGGAAATGAAGCCACTGATTCACGGCAATCGCCTTCGCTTTCGTCATCGGTTGCAGCACGCCGGTCTTTGTCGCGAGATACGACAGGATTGCGCCCGACTCGAAGACCGTTAGCGCCCGCTCATGATCCACGATGACCGGAATCTTGCCGTTTGGATTCAACGCGAGGAAGGCCGGTTGCTTCTGTTCTCCAGCAGAGAGATCGACATCGATCTGTCGATGCGGCAACCCGCATTCGTGCAGATACAGGCTGACTTTGAGGCCGTTCGGTGTGTCGGCCGTGTAGACGGTGAGGGGCAAATGCGTCGGTGTCATGGATTTCCTCGGAACGTTGTCTTGTCTTTCAATTGCAAATACAATGATTGCAATTGCAATCGTATGTCAATCGTATGTGTTTCCGAGACGAATCACAAGCCGTACCGAATCGTGACGGCGCATGAGGGAGAGGCCATGATGGGGATGTCGGGACGGGGCCGTTCGGCGGTCGAGAGCGCAACGCGACAGGCGGCGCTGGCTTGTATCGGCAAGCTGATGGCTTTCCGTGATGGCGGGGAGCGCGAGGACGGCGGCGGGACGGCGACGTCGCCGTCGGGGGCGCTGGCCCATATCGCCGATGTGCTGGCTCAGGGCGACACGTCCGAGCAGGTGTGGATCGTGGATTCGGCGACACCGGCGCAGGAGACCCCGGGCCGAAAGTCGCGCAGCAAGGCCGCGTCGTCGTCCAGCTTGCCCAGCGCCATTGCGACCTGGTTTCGCTCGGCGACGGCGAGCGAGCGTCCGCTGCTGTATTTGCTGCATTCACCGACATTGCGTGGCGTGCTGATGGCGGGTGTCGAAGCGTCGGGCCTGCGCGCACCGCAGCAGACCGATCCGTTAAGGCGCGGCATCTTCCTCAACGACGCCTCCGTCTGGTCGCCGGACCGGTTGCAACGTGTGCGCCCCGAACTGCCGCTATGGCTCGCGGCCCAGTCCGAATGGCTGCCATACGACCCGGCATCGGCACAGGAACTGCAAGCGCTGCTATGTGCGGCGCTTGACGCGTTGTACGTTCGAGGCGAATTCGGTTTTTGCTATCTGAGCGCGCACGACATGCCGTCCATCCCTTCACCGGCGCTGGGACCGGGCGATGCTCACGACGCCTACCGGGGCATGTACCGTCTGCGCACGCTCCCTGACACGAATCCGCCCTACGTCATCCGGCTGTGCGGTGCGGGCCGGGCGCTCGCGAACGTGCTCGAAGCGGCGCGATGGCTGCAACTGGATTGGGGCGTGGCCTGCGAGGTGTGGAGCTGTCCGAGCTATACGCGTCTCGCGCGCGAGGCCGGCGAAGCCGAGCGGATGTCGATGCTGCGTGCAGACGCACCCGCCGACGTACCGCATCTGGTTCGGTGTCTCGGAGACGGACGCGCACCGGTGCTCGCCGTGACGGGCTATGCGCGCCACATTGCGAATCAGATCGGTGCGTTCATTCCGGCGCGTTTCGCCGCATTGGGCAGCGACGACACGGATGTGCAAGGCGGGAAGGATGAAAACGGCGAGAGCCTGAAGACGGGCGATGCGCCGGGCGTGCGCTGGATTGTCCTGAACGCGCTGCGCCTGCTGGTGAACGACGGCATGCTGCCGCGCTCGCGCATCGCAGATGCCACGCGTCGTTACGGCGTGATCTGATGCCCGACGTCGCGGCGAACGCCGTCAATCCTACCCGCTTCAGCGTGGCTTCGTCTCCACCAGAAACGCCCGTGCCGCCGTGCTGGCGCGGTCGAGCGCCTCGGCCACGGGAGCGATGTCTTTCTCGCGAAACTGACTGAGGAAAAGCTCGGCGACGGTGGACTGGTAGACCTTCCACATCTTCTTGCGAAGCGCGCGCCCCTTGTCCGTGATGGTCGCGTAGGCCGCACGGCCGTCGTCCGGATCGCGCATGCGCGTGACGAGTTCCTCCTGTTCGAGGCGATCGATCAGACGCGTCAGGTTGTAACGCTCGATGGCCAGCACATCGGCCAGTTCGTGCATGCGACGCGTGCCCTGCGGGCCGCTTTCCAGCCCCCACAGCGCGTCGTACCAAGCGTAGGCGGGCAGCCCGGCCTGCGCCAGACGGCGCTCGATCTCGCGAATCATCGTGCGATGTGCGCGCACGAAGGAGAACCAGAGATCGGGATCGGTCGTGCTCATGAATGTCCTTGTCGTTTTCATGGGTGAGTTGCAGATGCAATTGTACATCGCTAGAATGACCGGCAATACGATTGCATTTGCAATTCACTCGATGCATTTTGGCAATCGCCCCGTTCCGTGATCTCAAGGAGAGATGTCATGACCCAATTGCCTGTGGTGGCGAGCGCCGACACCGATATTCAGGAAACGCGTGAGTGGCTCGACGCGCTCGAAGGCGTCACCGCTGTCGAGGGCCGCTCGCGCGCGCACTTCCTGATCGACCGTCTTGCGGCATGGGACTTTGCGCAGCACGGCGACTTCCACACCCGCGTGACGACCGACTACGTCAATACGATCACGCCGTCGCGCCAGCCGGCTTACCCGGGCGATCTGGCCATCGAGCGCCGTCTGAACGCGTTCATCCGCTGGAATGCGATGGTGACGGTGCTGCGCGCAGGCAAGCACTCGAACGTTGGCGGCCACATCGCGACGTATCAGTCGGCAGCCGTGCTGTACGACGTGGGTTTCGATCACTTCTTCCGTGGCCGTACGGATACGTTCGACGGCGACATGATCTACGTGCAGGGCCACTCCGCGCCGGGTATCTACGCGCGTGCTTATGTCGAGGGACGTATCACCGAAGCGCAACTCGACAATTACCGCCGCGAAGCCGGTCGCGAGGGCATTTCGTCGTATCCGCACCCGCGCCTGATGCCCGATTTCTGGCAATTCCCCACCGTGTCGATGGGCCTCGGTCCGATCACCGCCGCGTATCAGGCGCGCTTCATGCGGTATCTGGAATACCGTGGCCTGAAGCAGCATCAGGGGCGCAAAGTGTGGGCGTTCCTTGGCGACGGCGAGATGGATCAACCGGAGTCGCTGGCCGCCATTTCGCTGGGCGGACGCGAGCGTCTGGACAACCTGGTTTTCGTCGTCAACTGCAACCTGCAACGGCTGGACGGCCCGGTGCGCGGCAACGGCAAGGTCATTCAGGAACTGGAAGGCACCTTCCGTGCGGCGGGCTGGAACGTCATCAAGGTGATCTGGGGCAGCGGCTGGGATGCACTGCTGGAAAAGGACGTCCACGGCCTGCTGCGCGAGCGCATGATGGCGTGCGTCGATGGTGACTATCAGACGTTCAAGTCGCAGAACGGCGCTTACGTGCGCGAGCATTTCTTCGGTGCGTCGCCCGAATTGCTGGCGATGGTCGCGCATCTGAGCGACGACGACATCTGGCAACTCGCCCGCGGCGGCCACGATGCGCTCAAGGTCTATGCGGCCTACGCGCAGGCGATGAAGACTGAAGGGCGTCCAACCGTGATTCTCGCCAAGACCGTGAAGGGCTTCGGCATGGGGGAAGCGGGCGAAGGGCAGAACGTCAACCACCAGTTGAAGAAGATGAGCGCCGACGCCGTGCGCGCGTTCCGCGATCGCTTCGACCTGCCGGTGCGGGACGATCAACTCGCAGAGATGCCGTACCTGCGCCCCGATCCGGACAGCCCGGAAGGACGTTACTTCGCGGCCCGTCGCGCCGCGATGGGCGGTCATCAGCCGGCACGCTTCGGCCTGAGCGCACCGCTGGCGATTCCCCCGCTGAGCACGTTCGCCGCGCAGATGAAAGACACGGGCGAGCGTGAAATGTCGACGACGATGGCGTTCGTGCGCATTCTCACGGCGCTGCTCAAGGACAAGGAGATCGGCAAGCGCGTGGTGCCTATCGTGCCCGACGAGTCGCGCACCTTCGGCATGGAGCCGCTGTTCCGCCAGATCGGGATTCACTCGTTCCAGGGGCAGCGCTACACGCCGCAGGACGCCGGTCAACTGAGCTTCTACAAGGAAGCGCTCGACGGTCAGATTCTTCAGGAAGGGATCAACGAGTCGGGGGCCATGGCGTCGTGGATCGCGGCGGGTACGTCGTACAGCACGCACAACTACGCCACGATTCCGTTCTACATCTTCTATTCGATGTTCGGACTGCAACGCGTGGGCGACCTCGCCTGGGCGGCGGGCGACGCACGCACGCGTGGCTTCATGCTGGGCGCGACGTCCGGGCGCACGACGCTCATGGGCGAGGGCCTGCAGCACGACGACGGCCACAGCCACGTGCTCGCGTCGGTCATCCCGAACTGCGTGGCCTACGACCCGACGTTCCAGTACGAACTGGCCGTGATTCTTCAGAACGGCATGCAGCGCATGTACGTCGACAACGAAGACGTCTACTACTACGTCACGCTGCTCAACGAAAACTATTCGCACCCGGCGATGCCCGAGGGCGCAGAGGCGGGCATCCTGAAGGGCCTCTATCTGCTACGTGAAGCGCAGGCATCGGACGCCGATGCCCCGCGCGTTCAACTCATGGGCAGTGGTTCGATCCTGCGCGAAGTGATTGCCGCGAGCGAATTGCTGCGCGACGACTTCGGCGTGCAGAGCGACATCTGGAGTGCGACGAGCCTGACGGAAGTGCGTCGCGAAGGGTTGGCGGCCGAGCGCTGGAACCTGCTGCATCCGGAGCAGACGCCGCGCGTGCCGTATGTCCAGCAATGTCTTGCGGACCGTAAGGGCCCGGTCGTGGTTGCCACGGATTACATGAAGATCGTCGGCGATCAGATTCGTCCGTTCGTGCACGATCGCCGCTTCGTGACGCTCGGCACCGATGGCTTCGGTTGTTCGGATACGCGCGAGTCGCTGCGCAAGTATTTCGAGGTGGACCGTCACTTCATCGTGCTTGCCGCGCTGGGCGCACTGGCCGATGCCGGCGAGCTGCCGCGCGAGCGCGTGGGTGAGGCGATCCGCAAGTACGGCATCGATCCGGAGAAGCTGGATCCGACGACGGTTTGAGGAAGTCAGCGGGGGGAGCAGCAAGCAGGAGAGAGGCCGGATAGGCCAGATAGGCAGGAGAGGCCGGAGAAGCAGGAGAGAGGGGGTAGAGAGGGGGAAAGGTGAGGCGCGGGGCGGCTGGCGCACCGCGCCTCACCTGTAGTTTTTCCTGTGATTCCCTGATGCGTTCCTTAACGCTTCAGTTGCCGGTCTTGCGATACAACGCCAGCCCGCCGGCCAGCGAGAACATCACGACCGCGCAGACACGATTCAACTGTTTGAGACTGCGCGCCGTCATCAGACGGGCGGCTTGCACGCCGCCGGTCGCATAGAGTGTCATCACGAAAATATCGACGCCGGCTGACACGATCGCCAGCACGGCGTACTGCGGCGCGAGCGGCATCGACGTATCGACGAACTGCGGCAGGAACGCCGAGAAGAACAGCAGAATCTTCGGATTGGTCAGACCGACGCCGAAGCTGCGCAGGAAGACACGCCCGGCGCTCAGGTCGGACTTGATCCGGACCTGACTCAGATCCTGCGGATGGCTGCGCCACAACTGGATCGCCAGCCACACGAGATAAACGACACCGACCCATTTGACCGTCGCGAACAGCGCCGCAGACGCCATCAGCAACGCGCCGAGCCCGGCGCCGACGGCCGCCACCACGAGCAGGTCCGACAGCGCGGCGCCACACATCCCGACCAGTACCACACGCCAGTTCCCGGAGATGCCGTTCGCGAGCGCGAGCAGTGTCGTGGGGCCGGGGATCAGGCCGCCGATCAGGGCGGCCGTCGCGTAAATCGCGAGCGTGGAGAGGTGCATGACGAGAGATCGGTGTTGGCGCGCCGACAGCGCGAAGCCGTCAGTCTTGCAGATACCGTCTCGCGCGACAAGCCGACCGGCGAAACCCCCGGCAAACGCTTGTGCCTTGGGGGTTAGCCGCAGCGCCGATCGGCATCGCGTCGTCAGGCGACGTGAGCGGCGTACCCGGTCCGACCTTCGGCGATTTCGGGCTTGAGCGTGAGCGCCGGAATGTCGTAGTCCCCGTGGTTTTGACGGCGGTAGGGAATCGGCGGCGTCGTTGCGAGCGTATCGAGACGTTCGCCGAGCGCATCCGTGAGCGCGGCGAAGCCCTCGGCATCCACGCGCGACGTGCGGTAAGCGACGAACGGCGGCAACACGTCGAAGCCGGGGTAGAACAGCATGCCGTGCTGGATCGGGAAAAGCACGTCCTCGATCGGGCCGTTGATGCCGCGCGCACTGTAATGCGAATCCCAGCCGCCCGTCGTCACCATCAGCATGGCGCGCTTGCCGGTCATGCTGCCTTCGCCGTAGCGATCCCCCCAATGCGAGTCCGAGTGCTCACCCACGCCGTAAGCGAAACCATACGCATACACGCGGTCGAACCAGCCCTTCATGATCGCGGGCATGGAGAACCACCAGAGCGGGAACTGGAAAATCACCGTGTCGGCCCAGCGCAGCTTGTCTTGCTCGCGCGCGATGTCGGCGCTTTGTGTGCCGCTCTGAAACGCCTTCTTCGAATCGAGCGATGCGTGGAACGGCTCGCTCGGGTCGCGTTGCGGCGCGTCCTGCTCGTCGATGGTGGTCTTCCATTGCATAGCGTACAGATCCGAGACCTGCACGTGATGACCGGCAGCTTCCAGATGCTGCACGGTGAAATCGCGAAGTGCGCCGTTCAGCGAGCGCGGTTGCGGATGGGCGTAGACGATCAGGACATTCATGGTCAAACTCCGGCGCCGGTCGGCGCATTCGATTCGGTGAGGCGAAAAGATGTGGCAAAAGAAGAGAACGAATGCAGCTTAGGTGCGGCAAAGGTATATTGGAAATGAATTCCTGATATGTCAGGTATAACTATGGATTATCTCGATGGTTAATTTACGCCGCATCGATCTGAATCTGCTCGTCACGCTCGACGTGCTGCTTTCGGAGCTGAACGTCACACGCGCTGCCGAGCGGTTGCACATCTCCCAGCCGGCGGTGAGCGTGCATCTGGCGAAACTGCGGGATCTGCTGAACGATCCGCTGCTGCTACCGGGGCCGCGCGGTATGCGACCGACCGCGCGCGCGGAGTCGTTGCGCGAACCGCTGCGCGAGGCGCTCGAATCGCTCTCCCGCGCGGTGGCCCCCGCAGCACCATTCGATCCGGGCAGCGCCGAGCTGACGTGGCGAATCGCCGCGACCGATTACACCGAATCGACCATCGTGCTGCCGCTGCTTCAGGTATTGCGGGCGCAGGCGCCAAAGGCGCGTCTGGCGGTGCTCGATCTTGAGCCGTCGCGGCTGGAGCGGCAGGCGGAGCAAGGCGCAGTCGACGTCATTTTTCATACGACAGAAAACGCGCCCGAGGCACTGCATCGCAAGGCGCTATTCACCGAGCGCTACGTGCTGGCCGGACGGCGCGGGCATCCGAAGTTGACGCGGCGTCCCACGCTCAAACAGTTTTGCGGCCTCGATCACACGATCGTCTCGCAGGACGGCGGGGGTTTTCACGCCAGCACCGACGACGCGCTGGCCGCGCTCGGCATGTCACGTCGCGTGGTGTTCTCCGTGCCGCACTTCCTGTTCCTGCGCGCGGCGCTGGCGCAGACCGATCTCGTCGCCATGGCCCCGGAACGCCTCGTGCGCGACGATCCGGCGTTACAGATCACGGCGGCCCCGGTCGATCTGCCCGGCTTCGAAATCTCGATGTACTGGCACGAGCGCGTGCATCGCGACCCGGCGCATCGCTGGCTGCGGGAGTGCATCGCGAGCGTGATCTGAGTCGTGTAAAAGAAACTTTACACGTGGATCGGTTTCGCTTATCGTGTAAAGCATGCTTTACATGAGGATGCACGATGACGCGTTATGTGAAAGAGATGGGCGGAGCGTTGCTCGCCTACGTGGTGGTGCTGGCGGGATCGATACGCGTGTTGCAGGCGATGCCTGATCTTCCCCTGAGCGCCCGGGTGCCGATCGCGCTGCTGCCGATGTTGCCGGGTTTTGCGATGTGCTGGGCCATCGTGCGTAATCTTCGTCGCATGGACGAATTGCAGCGACGCATTCAGCTGGAATCGTTTTCCGTCTCGTTCGCGGGCACGGGGCTGATCACATTCGGTTACGGTTTTCTCGAAGGCGTGGGTTTCCCCAAGCTGTCGCTGTTTGTCGTGTGGCCGCTGATGTGCACGCTGTGGGTCGTCTCCGGTTTCCTTTGCGCGCGACGTTATCGATGAAAAACGAGATCAAGGCATTGCGTCTGGCGCGCGGCTGGTCGCAAAGTGATCTGGGAACAGCGCTCGGCGTCTCGCGTCAGACGGTCAACGCCATCGAGAACGAGCGCTACGATCCGAGCCTGCCACTGGCATTCACCATCGCGCGCGTGTTCGGTCTGCGCATCGAGGATATCTTCAGCGAGGACGAATGAGCGTGCGGCGTTCGTAATCGCGCGAGCCCATCTCGGCCAGACGGCTGATCGTGCGCGACAGGTCACGCCAGTCGCTCAGCGCATCGAGTGCGGGGATGAGCGGGGCATCGGAGGCGATCAGCAGCGTGCGCTGCCGGTCGTAGGCGATATCGACGAGCCAGAGAAAGCGCTGCAACGTGTCCGGTCGACGAAGCTGCTCGACGTGCAACGCGTCGACGATCAGCGTCTGCCATCGCTCGGCCAGTCCGAGGTAATCGAGATGGGAGCGGTGCGCTACGCACAGCGCGTCGAAGTCTGCCCACAACACACGATCTCCTGCGCTGCGAACTGCCAGCGCGCGCCCTGCGACCGTCACTTCCGACGGTCCGGTCGGGGGCAGTCCTTCCAGCTCGGCGTAGCGGGCCGACAGGGTCTCGCGCGCATCGATCAACGGCGAGATCCAGCGCGGAATCGATGCGCTATCGCCCCCCATCCGGTAATCGGTCGCGCCGTCGAAATGGACGATGGCGAAGCGTTGCAGAATCACCGCGATGGTCGGCTCGAAGCGTTCGTGAAACTCCGGGTCGGGCAGCAACTGCTGTGGTGCGTAGTTCGACGTGAGCACCAGCCGCACGCGGCGTGCGAGCGCGATGTCGAGGAAGCGGCCGATGAGGAACGCATCGGCGATATCGTGGACGTGGAATTCGTCGAAGCAGAGCAGTTCGACGCCATCGAGCCAGCGATTCGCCACCGCAGCGAGCCGGTCGTCGCACTTCGGTTCGCGCACGAGCTGCCGGTGGATGTCGCGCAGGAATTCGTGGAAGTGCACGCGGCGCTTTTCGCATGCCGCCACGGCGAAGGCCGCATCGACGACCAGACTCTTGCCGCGCCCGGGCAATCCGTAGCAATACACGCCGTCGTAGGTGGCGGTCGTCGCGTTGGCGGATGCGCCGAGGCGCGCGAGTATGGCGATGGCGTCGCGTTGGCGCGCGTCGGGGGCGATGGGGCGCTCGGCCAGCGCTTGCATCACGCGCGCAGCATCGATCATGAAAAGCACTCCGGATGGCTTCGGCCGGCATAGGCGTGCGGCCAACGAGCGCCACTATACCGGCGTGGCGACACGCTCGCCAATATGGAATTCCGAAGGCACCCATCGCGTTTCGGCATTGCGCGGGCGCCGGGCAGGCGTCCCGGCCCTTGACTCATGATCCACGGCCCACGACGTGTGATGTCGCAGCAAGGCAATGCTGCTAGAATCCGGCGAAGGCCGATGCTGCCTGCCGCTCGCCCCTCGTCAAACGCTGCCGGGGGATGGTGAAAGCATCGCAGGCAAACGCATGTCCGTCCCGTTCATCAGGCGACGCGCATCAGCAACGCGGGCACTGATCGAATGCGTCGCCCACGAACGCTATCCAGGATGGCCAACATGCGAACCTATCTCGACGCCAAAATCATGGCAAAGTCCCTGCGCGAACGTCTCGCGCGCGAGGGCATCGACATCTCCCACGCTCAGGCACTCGAATCCGTCGCCGCGCAATTCGGCTTCGCGGATTGGAACGTGCTCGCCGCCAAGGTCGCTTCTGCGGCCAGCGACGGTATCGTCTTCGACACCGTTGCCCCGATTCACCGGATCTTCGACGAAGCGAAGGCGCGTGAATTCTACGTGGACTTTCTCGGCTTCAAACTCGACTGGGAGCATCGCTTCGCCGATGGCATGCCGCTCTACTGTCAGGTCTCGCGCGCGGGAATGACGCTGCACCTGTCGGGCCATTTCGGCGACGCCAGCCCGGGGGCGACGACTTTTGTCTTCATGCGAGGCGTGGAAGCGTATCAGCGCGATTTGTCCGGCAAGCGTTATCCCAATATGAATCCCGGGATCGAGATGCTCGATTGGGGCAAGCAAATGACGGTGACCGATCCGTTCAACAACCGCATTCGCTTCTGCGAATCGAACAACGGATCGCGATAGGGGCGATGTCCCCCGCTTGTACCCCCGCTTCCGCCGGCACTTTATGCACGGCGGCGGCGGATGCGCTAACGTATGTGCTCTGCGTATGTCCGCATCCCGTGAGAGGAAGTCCGGCATGTCCCAATCGTTCGATCCGGCGCGCTATTTCCGGCGCATCGGCTACTCCGGCCCGCATGAGGCCACGCTCGACGTGTTGCGCGCAGTGCATGCGCTGCATCCGCTGGCGATTCCCTTCGAAAACCTCGATCCCATTCGCGGCAAGCCCGTCAACGTCGATCTGCCGTCGGTCGTCGGCAAGCTGGTCGACGCCGGGCGCGGCGGGTATTGCTTCGAGCAGAACGCGCTGTTCGCCAGCGCGCTCACGTATCTCGGTTTCCACGTCACGCCGTTGATCGGACGCGTCGCCTGGGGTCGCGCCTTCACGGACGAAGCGCCACTCACGCACATGCTGCTGCGTGTCGAGCTGGACGGCGAGTCGTGGCTCGCCGATGTCGGTTTCGGCTCGGTGACGCTGACCGCGCCGCTGCGGTTGGGCACGTCGCGAGAACAGACGACGCCGCTCGAAGTCTTCCAACTGGAACCCGTGCGCGCAAGCGATGGCGAAGCGATTGGCGAATACCGCCTGAGCGTGAAGTCGGCGCAGACATGGCTGCCGACCTACCGTTTCACGCCCCGGCCCGCCGAGTGGATCGATTACAAGCTGGGGAACTGGTACACGTCCAGTGCGCCGGAGTCGATCTTCACCAACCATCTGATGGCGTGCCGCGTATTGCCGCAAGCGCAAGGGCGTCTGGCATTGCTCGACACCAGACTCATCGAGCGCGGGCCGAAGGGGGATGTGACGGCGCAGACGGAGATCGCGTCGGCATCTGCGTTGGTGGACGTGCTCGAAGGGCGTTTCGGCCTGGATCTCTCAGGCATCGACACCCACGAATTGTTCGAGCGGGCGCTGGCCGGCGCGGCGAAACCTGTCGTTCGCTGAACGTCGTTGCCCCAAAAGAGAAAGGGCCTTGCAGACGGCCGACTGTCTGCAAGGCTCTTGTTTCGTCAATACTCAGTGTGCCGACGTCGTTCCCGGCCACATCCGCACGGCCAGTGCGCCGAGCGCGGCCAGCGTGGAGAGCGCGGCGACCCCGGTCCAGCCCCAGTGAGCCAGCGCCTGAGAGCCGAGCACCGAGCCGAGCGACATCCCGATGAACACGCAAACGAACAGCACGGCGTTCAGGCGGCTGCGTGCGGCGGGCTCGATGCCGTACACGATGGTCTGGTGCGAGATCAGTGCGACCTGAACACCGAGATCGAAGCCGATGGCGCCCAGCCCGATCAGCCACAGTTGCGCATGAGGGCTCAACATCGGGGCGAAGAGCATCGCCGCGAACGAGACGGCCACCATCGCGGCGCCCAGACGTGTCACCACTTGCGGGCCTTTCTTGTCGGCGATACGCCCGGCAATCGGCGCGCCAAGCGCACCCGCGGCCCCTGCCAGACCGAAGGCGCCCGCAGCGGCGGCCCCCAGATGGAACGGTGCGTCGTGCAGCATCACGGCCAATGTCGACCAGAACGCGCTGAACCCGACCGACAGCAACCCTTGCGCGAACGCCGCGCGGCGCAATGCCGGATGACGACGCCACAGACTCGCCACCGAGCCGATCAACTGACGGTAGGTCATCTGCGTCGTCGGGTGGAAGGACGGCAGACTGCGCCACGCCACCACGCCGAAACCGGCCACGCTGACGGCGGCGACAACGTACATCGCCCGCCAGCCGAAGTTCTGCGCGACGAAGCCGGACACGACCCGCGAGAGCAGAATTCCCAGCAGCAGACCGGTCATGACGGTGCCCACGACGCGTCCCCGGATCGACTCGGGGGCGAGTGTGGCGGCCGCCGGTACGATGTCCTGCGCCATCGTCGCCGTGAGGCCAATGGCGAGACTCGCGACGAGCAAGGTACCGATGCCCGGCGCGAAGGCCGCGAGCAGCAGCGCAAGCGTCAGGATTGCGCCCTTGACCAGCACGATGCGGCGACGGTCGATGATGTCGCCCATCGGCACGAGCAGCAGAATGCCCAGCGCGTAGCCGAGTTGCGTCAGCGTGGGCACCCAGCCGACGGTCGTGTTGGCCGCGTGGATGTCGTCGGTCATGATGCCGAGCATCGGCTGCGCGTAATACAGCGAGGCGACCGTGAGGCCGGTGCCTGTTGCCAGCAGCAGGATCAGCCGGGCGGATAGCTCGGGCTGAGGCCGTGCAGGCGCGGCGGAATTGGAGAGTTGTGCGGAACTCATGGGGTGAGGCTCCAGTAGCGAAGTACGGCGCGTAGTGTCTCGCTTGGTGCGGTGCAGCGGTAGACCTATAATCCGTACAACCTTTATACGCGTGACGTATGACAGAGCCCCTCGATCCCCTTCCATCGACTTCTCCCCAATCGACCACCGGCACCCCCGCTGCCCGGTCGACCGGCGCCGACCGCGTCGAGCTGATGCAGACCTTCGTGCGCATCGTCGAATCCGGCAGTCTGTCGGCGGCAGCGGCGCTGCTCGGCACCACGCAGCCGACCGTGAGCCGCCGGCTGCAAATGCTGGAGCGCTCGCTCGGCTTGCGCCTGCTCCAGCGCTCGACCCATCGCATGAAACTCACCGAAGACGGCGAGCGCTGCTTCGCGCGGGCCAAGGAGCTCGTGACGAGCTGGGAGGCGTTCGAAGCTGATCTGCGAGGCACGGGCGACGAGCCGGAAGGCACGCTGCGGGTGCACGTGCCGCACGCGTTCGGACAGGACATGATGATCGGGCCGCTCGCCGATTTTCTGGAGCGCTACACGGGAATGAAGGTGCATTGGTTCTTGCAGGACCGGGAGCCGGACTTCATCGCCGAGGGGGTGGATTGCGCGATTCACGTGGGCGAGCTGCAAGACCCGTCGAATGTGGCGATCCTGCTCACGGACGTGCCGCGTATCGTCGTGGCATCTCCCGAATTGTTGAGCGGGCGCGCGATGCCCGAACGTCCTGCCGATCTGGCGACGCTCCCGTGGCTTGCGCTCACGGTCTTCTACCGGACCGAGTTGACGCTCACGCATCGGCAGACGCACGAATCCGAGCGTGTCACATTCGATCCGCGCATGAGCACCGACAATCTGTTCGCTTTTCGCAGTGCGGCATTACGCGGGCTGGGGGTGGGCGTGGCGTCGGCCTGGGTGATGGCCGAGGACATTGCGCAGGGGCGTCTGATTCAACTGGTGCCGCAATGGCGTTCGACGGCGCTGCCGATGTACATCATCTACCCGTACGCCAAGTATTACCCGGCGCGTCTGCGCCGCTTCATCGAGGCGATGCGCACCGCGATTCCTGCCGTCATCGACGAAGAGCAGCGCAAGATCCGGTGAGGCCGCACGGCGCCGCCGATTCTCCGAAACCCGTCATCCGACCCGCCCGTCAGGTCAACTGCAACCGCCCGGCCTTGCCTTGGAGCAGGGCGTCGTTGCGCTGCGCCGCGTCGCGCAGGTAATCCCACAGCACCGTAATGCGTTTGAGCGTGCGCAGTTCCTCGTGGCAGTAGATCCAGAAGCTGCGCGTGACGACCACGTCGTCGACCAGCAGCGGCACCAGCCGGGCATCCTGCGCGGCCATGAAGCACGGCAGGATGGCCAGCGCCTCGCCCTGCAACGCCGCCTGATATTGTGCGATTACGCTGGTGCTGCGCAGCACGACGTTGCCCCCGGGCACGATGTCCTCCAGATACCGCAGTTCGTTGCTGAAGGAGAGTTCGTCGACATAGCTGATGAAGCGGCGTCCGGCGAGATCGGCGAACGTCTGCACGTCGCCATATCGGGCGAGGTAGCCGGGCGTCGCGTACAACTGCAAACGGTAGTCGCACAACTTGCTGCATACATAAGGCCCGCGCTGGGGGCGCTCGATCGTGATGGCCAGATCGGCCTCGCGCTTGGACAGGCTTACGAAGCGCGGTACCGGCAGCACGTCGAAATCGATGGCGGGGTATTCGCGCTGGAAGTGTGAGAGCACCGGCGTCACGAAGTAGGTGCCGAACGCTTCGGTCGAGCCGATGCGCACATGACCCGAGAGCGTCTGCCCGAGACCCGCGACCTGTTCGCAGGCCGATTGCAGGGCCGTTTCCATCTGCTCGGCGTGAACGAGCAACTGCTGGCCCTCCGGGGTGAGCGCGAAGCCCGCGTTGCGCGACTTGTCGAACAGCAGCGTGCCGAGCGCCTGCTCCAGCGCCCGCACGCGCCGCGAGACGGTCGTGTGATCGACCCCCAGACGCAGCGCCGCGGCACTCACCCGCTGCGTTCTCGCCACTTCCAGGAAGTACCGAAGGTCGTCCCAGTCGGGCCTCGGCTCCGTGCCCGGACTGCGGACTGCCGCGCCCGCCGACCCGATCGGACGTGCTGCGCCGGTGCGTGCCATGCGCTGTCTCCTATGTGCATTTCTGCACAAAGTAGATGCAGCGATGCGCTATGTAAAGCAAATTCGCACAAATACAATTTATGAGCGCCGCGCATAGACGGCGGCAGCGCAAACATAAGACAAGAAGAGATCGATTAGACCTCAAGGAGACAAAAGCGATGAAGATCAAGCCGTGGCTGCTCGCGCTGGGACTCGGTGCGGGTTTGGGATTGTCGTCTGCCGGTGCATTGGCGCAGTTGCCGGATCGTCCTGTGAAGGTGGCCGTGCTCACCGATATGTCGGGGACGTACTCGGCCATGGGCGGTGCTGGGTCGGTCGTAGCGGCCCAAATGGCTATCGACGACTGTCTGGCCGCCGAATGCAAGGGCATGAAGGTCGAACTGGTGTCGGCCGACAACCAGAACAAGGCCGACGTTGCCGCCAACAAGGCGCGCGAATGGTTCGATCGCGATAACGTCGACGCGATTGCCGACCTGACGAACTCCGCCGCCGCCCTCGCCGTGCAGAAACTCGCCATGGACAAGCAGCGCGTGGTGCTGTTCTCCGGCCCGGCAACGACACGTCTGACGAACGAGGATTGCTCCCCCACCGGCTTTCACTGGATGTTCGACACGTACTCGCAATCGGCCGCCACGGCGCGCGCCGTGGTGGGCAACGGCGGGAAATCCTGGTACTTCATCACCGTCGATTACGCCTTCGGGCATTCGCTGGAAAAAGACGCTGCCGATATCGTGAAGACGCTTGGCGGCACGGTCGTCGGTCAGTCGCGGCACCCGCTCAATGCGTCCGACTACGCGTCGTTCCTGTTGCAGGCGCAAAGCTCGAAAGCACAGGTCGTGGCGCTGGCCAATGGAGGACAGGACACGGTCAACGTTCTGAAGCAGGCGCGCGAGTTCGGCATCGTGCAACGCGGGCAGAAGCTGGCGGCGCTGCTGGTGTTCCTCTCGGACGTTCACGCGCTGGGTCTGAATACCGCGCAGGGACTGCTCTTTACCGACGGTTTCTATTGGGACTACGACGACGCCTCGCGCCAGTGGTCCGACCGCTTCCAGAAAAAGTACAAGAACCTGAAGCCGACGATGGTGCAGGCGGGCGTGTATTCGAGCGTGTTGCACTACCTGCGCTCGGTAGCGGCCGCGAAATCGGTCGACGCCAAGGTCGTTGCGCAAAAAATGCGTGAATTGCCGATTCGCGATCCGATCATGCATAACGCGTCGATTCGCCCGGACGGACGCGTGATTCACGACATGTATCTGTTCCGCGTGAAGTCGCCCGCCGAGTCCAAAGGCCCGTGGGATTACTACACTAAAGTGGCCACCGTCCCCGCGACGGAAGCCTTCCAGCCGCTGTCGAAATCGACCTGTTCGCTCGTGAAGACGAACACGGCAGCGAAGTAATTTTCAGCCCCGAATTCTTTCATCCGTATTCGTTCGTATTCATATCGATCTGGAGAGCGTGTCATGTCCCTACCTACCATTCCGCTGCTCATCGACGGCAAGCGTGTTGAATCGAAGACGTCGCAGTGGCGCGATGTCGTGAACCCCGCCACGCAGGAAGTCGTCGCGCGCGTGCCGTTCGCCACCGCTGAAGAACTCGACGCCGCCGTGGCGTCGGCGAAGGCCGCTTACAAGTCGTGGCGCAACACGTCGCAAGCCAACCGCATGCGCGTGATGCTGCGCTTCCAGCAATTGCTGCGCGATCACACGGGCGAGCTTGCCGAGCTGATTACGCGCGAGCACGGCAAGACGCTGCCCGACGCCGAAGGGGAAGTCGGACGCGGCCTCGAAGTCGTTGAACATGCGTGCTCGATCGCGTCGCTGCAACTCGGTGAGTACGCGCAAAACGCGGCTGGTGGCGTCGACGTCTACACGCTCATCGAACCGCTCGGCGTGTGCGCGGGCATCACGGCATTCAACTTCCCGGTGATGTTGCCGTGCTTCATGTTCCCGCTGGCCGTGGCGACCGGCAATACGTTCGTGCTCAAGCCGTCGGAGCAGGACCCGAGCGCCTCGCTGCGTCTCGCGGAACTCGCGCTCGAAGCGGGACTGCCCCCGGGCGTGCTCAACGTCGTGCACGGCGGGCCGGACACGGCCAACGGCATTTGCGATCACCCCGACATCAAGGCAGTGTCGTTCATCGGCTCGACGCACGTCGGCACGCATATCTATCGTCGCGCATCGGAAGCGGGCAAGCGCTGTCAGGCGATGATGGGCGCGAAGAACCACTGCGTGATCCTGCCGGATGCCGATCGCGAACAGGCCATCAACCATTTGCTCGGCGCGGCGTTCGGCGCGGCAGGGCAGCGTTGCATGGCGACGTCGGTGGCCGTGCTGGTGGGCGAAGCGCGCGAGTGGGTGCCGGAGCTGGTCGAACGTGCGCGTGCGCTGAAGGTCGGTCCGGGCACGGACCGCAAGGCAGACGTCGGGCCGCTCGTGTCGAAGCAGGCGCGTGCACGTGTGGAGAAGCTCATCGGCGCCGGGGTGGAAGAGGGCGCGAAGCTGCTGCTCGACGGGCGTGGTCACGCGGTGAAGGAAGCGCCGGACGGCAACTTCGTCGGCCCGACCATCTTCGACGGCGTGACGGCGGAGATGTCCATCTATCGCGATGAAATCTTCGGACCGGTGCTGTGCATGGCAGGCGCCGAGACGCTCGACGAGGCGATCGCTTTCGTCAACGCGAATCCGAATGGCAACGGCGTGGCGCTGTTCACGCAGGACGGCGGCGCGGCGCGCCAGTTCCAGAACGAGATCGACGTCGGTCAGGTCGGCATCAACCTGCCGATTCCGGTGCCGGTCGCGTGGTTCAGCTTCACCGGTTCGCGTGCGTCGAAGCTTGGCGATCTGGGGCCGAACGGCAAGCAGGCGATTCTGTTCTGGACGCAGACGAAGACCGTGACCGCACGCTGGCAAGCACGCGGCACCGGCCCGGCGGGCGTGAATACGACCATTACGCTGAAGTAAGCGCATCCCGCTAACCTCAGATCGCAGATTTCGGAGACAGACGATGGCTACGGAAACGCAACAAGGGACGCTGCGCATCGGCTTCATCGGCCTGGGCAACATGGGCGGGCCGATGGCGGCGAATCTCGTGAAGGCGGGGCACGCGGTGCGCGGCTTCGACCTGTCGGACTCGGCGGTGGAGCGGCTCGCAGCGGCGGGCGGCAAGGCCGCGAAGTCGATTGCCGATGCCGTGCGCGACGCACAGGTCGTCATCACGATGCTGCCCGCCGGTGAACATGTGCTCGCCGCCTACGACGGACCCGACGGCGTGCTCGCGAACGCGGCACCGGAGGCGGTGCTCATCGACAGCAGTACGGTACCGCCGGAGATCCCACGTCAACTGGCGAAGATCGCCCGCCCGGGCACGCTGTTGCTCGACGCGCCGGTCTCGGGCGGCACGGCGGGCGCGGCGGCCGGCACACTGACGTTCATGGTGGGTGGCGACGCGGCGCTGGTCGAACGCATGCGTGCGCTGCTGGGCAACATGGGGCGGGCGATTCACCACGGCGGCCCGCTCGGCGCCGGTCAGACGCTCAAGCTATGCAACAACATGCTGCTCGGCATTCTGATGGCGGGCACGAGCGAGGCGCTGCGTCTGGGCATCGCCAACGGGCTCGACCCGAAGGTGCTCTCGGCCGTGATGCAGCAAAGCTCAGGGCGCAACTGGACGCTGGAGGTGTACAACCCGTGTCCGGGCGTGATGGAGAATGCGGCGTCGTCGCGGGGGTACACCGGCGGGTTCGCCACGGATCTGATGGCCAAGGATCTGCGCCTGGCGCACGGGGCGGCCGAGTCGAGTGGCGTGGTGACGCCGTTGGGCGATCTGGCGCGCCGGATCTTCGAAGTGCATCGCGCGAACGGTCACGGCGGGCTCGACTTTTCCAGCATCTTCCAGGATCCGGTCACGCTCGCGCAGGCGCTGGAGGTGAAGTAAGCGTCTCGCGGGCGGTGTTCGCAACGAAGGTGTCCGCACGCCCGTTGGCTCGCCGCCGTCGGGCGTTCGTCGTTTCATGGCGTGTCGCTGAGCGCCGGTCCCGCCCATTGCGACGATTTGACGCGGGCTGCCTGTTCGGGGCGTCGAAGCCGTTTCAATGCCGAGAATATCGGCGTATCATCCGGCCCCAACGGCTACCCCCACCGCCGGTTTTCCAGCGCTTGCAAGCGCCTTCGTCACCATGATCGTCCGTCCCAACCTGCATTGGCTGCGCATGCTATTCGTCGTGCGCGGCTCGATCTTGCCCAAGATCGCTCCGCAGCTCGTTTTCACCACGATCATCTCGATTGCCGTCACGCTCGCGCACGGGCGCATCTTCGAATGGAAGATCCCGCTCACGTTCATCCCGTTTTCGCTGATCGGCATTACGCTCGCGATCTTCCTCGGTTTCCGTAACACCACCAGCTACGCCCGTTACTGGGAAGCGCGCATGCTCTGGGGCAGTGTGCTCAACGAGACGCGTGCGCTGTCGCGTCAGTCGATGACGCTGGTCTCGGATACCTCCGATTCGCCGCGCTTCGTCGCCTATCTGATCGCCTTCGTGCACGGCATGCGCCATCAGTTGCGCGGCACCGACCCGAAGGCGGACTTCGAACGTCTGCTCGATAAGGAAGACGTGGCGTGCCTCAGGCGCAAGCAGTTCAAGCCGATCACCCTTCTCCTGATGGCCGGTGAGTGGCTGCGCGAGCGCCGCATGCGCGGTCAGCTCGACGGCCCGCTGGCGCAGGTGATGGAGATGCATCTGGACCGTCTCGGTGAAGCCATCGGCGGCTGCGAGCGTATCGCCACGACGCCGATTCCCTTCACCTACGGCGTGATCCTGCACCGGGTGACGTATCTCTACAGCCTGTTGCTGCCGTTCGGGCTGGTCGACTCCATCGGCCCCATGACGCCGGTGATCGTCGCCTTCATCTCGTACACGTTCTTCGCGCTGGAGGCAGTAAGCGCCGAGATCGAAGAACCGTTCGGGCTGGAGCCGAACGATCTGGCGCTCGACGCCATGTCCGAGACCATCGAGCAGTCGCTGCGGGAAATTCTGCATCGTCAGCACACGGCGAAGGTGCGCGCCCGCGAGCACCACATCATCACCTGACGTTTTTAATACTAAAGTCCTTGCTTTAGTTTCTGTCGCGACTATACTCAAGCACATGCTTGACCATGACAACACCCTCAATCTGACTTTTCAGGCACTGGCCGACGCTTCGCGTCGGGCCATGCTCGTGCGGCTGGCACAGGGGCCAGCGTCGGTGAGCGCGTTGGCGCAACCGCTGTCGATGTCGTTGCAGGCGGTCATGCAGCATCTGTCCGTGCTGGAAAACGCCGGGCTGGTGCGTACCGAAAAGGCCGGACGTGTACGCACGTGCCGGATCGAACCCCAGGCGCTGAGCCTTGCCGAGCGATGGATCAACCAGCGCCGTCACGAGTGGGAAGGCCACCTCGACCGATTGGGCGAGTATCTGGCCAGCCTGCCGCCCGAAGGAGACCTTCATGACGACCGCAAGTGAAGCAAAAGCAACAGGACAACCCCGACCGCTGACCGTCGGCCGCACTTACGCCGTGGCGCGCGAGGTGGTGTTCTCGGCATGGACCTCGACCGAAGCGGTCAAACGCTGGTTCTGCCCGGCCGGTTACACGATTCCCGAGGCGCAGATCGAGGCGCACGAGGGCGGCGTATTCGCGTTGCGCATGCAGTCGCCCGAAGGCGAGTCGCACTGGATTCGCGGGCGCTTCGTGGAAGTCGATGCCCCCGCACGCCTCGTCATCGACATGACCGTGACCGATGCGAAGGGGCATGCACTGTTCGGCGCGTTGACGACGGCGAATTTCACCGACGTGGCGCAAGGCACGCAACTGGACGTCGAACAGCGCTACACGGTGCTCGATCCTGCGTTCGCCTGGATGCCGGAAGGTGCGGGACAGGGCTGGACGCAAACGCTCGACAAGCTGGGGCGCGAAGTCATGCGCGAAGCTGAGGCGCCGACGGCCCGCAGTGTCGTGCACGGGACGTTTCGCATCGAACGTCAGTACCCTGCATCGCCCGCACGCGTGTTTCGCGCGTTGGTCGAACGCGAGGCGAAGGACCGATGGTTCGCGCGCAGCGATGGGCTGACGCTGATCGAGCGCACGATGGATGTGCGTCCCGGCGGACGCGAGGTCGCGAAGGGCAAGTGGGAAAGCGGCATGGTGTCGACGTTCGATGCGCTTTACTACGATGTCGTCAAGGACACGCGCGTGGTCTACGCCTACGAGATGCATCTCGACACGCGCAAGATTTCGGTGTCGCTGGCCACCATCGACCTCAAGGCACGCGATGGCGGCACGCATCTCGTCATGACCGAACAGGGCGCATTCCTGGATGGGTACGACGACGCCGGTTCGCGCGAACGCGGCACGAATTTCCTGCTCGACGCGCTTGGCGCATCGCTCACCGACTAAGCATCCGTCCCCCGATTCCCGTGGCTTCAGACGCCGCAGTTCACCGGTCTTTCCGGTCACTGCGGCGTTTTGCATTTTGATCGCACCAATGTTGTGCATTCGATTCTCATCAAAACACACAATAGTTCGTCGACAAATATCGCGTTTTTCATCGCGATGGCGAGTTCTAGACTTCCTTCCATCGACGGCGCAATTCAAAACAAAGTCGTCGCAACTGACAGGAGTTATCAAAATGAACCGCAAGAACATCGCTATCGCCCTTATCGCTGCTGTTGCCTCGCTGGGTGCTGTTGCCAGCAACGCTGCCGAAAACGCTAACAACTACCCCGACGTCGCCTCGCAAGGCCAACCGCTTACGCGCGCTGCCGTGCTGGCCGATCTGGCCCAGGCCCGCGCCAACGGCCTGATCCCCCAAGGGGATGCCGACTATCCGGTGTACGTCGCCTCGGGCGCGAGCAAGACCCGCGTCGAAGTGAAGACGGAACTGGCTCAGGCGCGTGCTGAAGGTCTGCTGGCCGAAAACGACACCGACTACCCGGTTGCCGCCGTGGCGCACAGCTCGAACGTGTCGCGCGCCGACGTCAAGCAAGAACTGGCCCGCGCGCGCGCTGCCGGTCAACTCGACGAATTCCAGGGCAGCTGATCGCCACACGGCTGACGACATCGTCGCCGCCGTCGCAGTACAAGTCGCTGTAGCAAGATAGAAAAAGCCGCCCCGGGTGCGAAACCCCGGGGCGGCTTTTTTCGTTTGTCGTCATGTGTCGTCACGTTTGCGCGACGACGACGTTGCTCGTCATGCCTTCATGAAGCGCAGCGCGATGCGGGCGAGTCTCGGCACGAACGTCGGGCGCAACAGCCGCTTGTCGTAGCCGTCCATGCGCCGTGTGTCCTCTTCGAGACAGAGCAGAATCAGGTCGCGCGGCTTGAGCGACTCGCCGATGTCGGCGGTGCCGGTCGCCGGAAAGTTGGCGTCGCGCGCCACGCCGTCGGTGTCGATGCCACGCGCGATCGCCATGCGATCCCAGATCAGCGTAACCCACACGGCCGCCACGCGCGCATAGAACCACGGGCGTTTCCAGAACGGCAGCGTGCGCCGGTACCACGCGACCCAGTTCGCGAAGAACAGGATGTGGCGCGCTTCTTCCTGAATCACCGGCTCGAACGTTTCCACCAGCGCTTCGGGGAAATAGCCCGAGCGCTGCGCCGACCGGAACAGACCGAAGGCGACAAAGCTGTCGATGCATTCGCTGAAGCCCGTTTTCATCCACGCCCATTCGGCGTCTTGGGGCGGCGGGTAAGGGGGCTCCTCGGCGAGTTCGATGCCGTAGGCCTCCACCAGCTTCGAGAGCACGACCTTGTGGCGGGCTTCTTCGTTGCCATCCATGACGAGCGCTTCACGCAGCAGCGGGTCGTGAATCGTGGCGGCGTACGTGGCCACGCGAATGGACGCACGGCCTTCCGTCTGCACGGCAATGTCCCAGATGGGCAGTGCGGTCAGACGCTTGAGGGCATCGGGCGGCAGCGTCGGCCACTCGATGACGGAAGGCTTGTAGGGATTGTGCGACTCCAGCAGCATGCGGCAGAACATGCGTTTGTGGGAGTCCGAACCAATTTTCACGGGGCCATCGACATCGTATTGCCAATGGCGCATGACATGGTCGGCCTGCGCAACGGCTGCCGCTAGCGTGTCGGACATCTGGTCGGGATATCGCATACGGTATGAGTCATGTTGTCGGCAAAAATCATACCATTGGCGTTGCGCGCGCGCCGTGCAGACCGGCGAATGTCCGGTCTGCCTGCATGGCGCGCGAGGGGCGAAACGTCAGAACAAATACATCCCGGCGACGAAGATGACGCCGGAGAACAGCAGCGCCGTCACGCAATACCCCATGATGTCGCGCACGCCGAGCCCGGCAATCGCGAGGGCGGGCAGCGCCCAGAACGGTTGCGCCATGTTGGTCCAGGCCTCGCCGTAGGCGATGGCCATGGCCGCTTTGCCGAGGTCGGCGTGCAGCGCCTGTGCGGCGGGCATGACGAACGGCCCCTGCACGACCCAGTGACCGCCGCCCGACGGCACCGCGAAGTTGATCACGGCCGAGCTGAGGAAGGCGAGCAGCGGGAACGTGTGCGCGTTGGCGATTTCGATGAACCAGTTCGTGATGACACCGGCGAGCCCCGAGTGATCCATCGTCGCCTGAATACCGGCGTAGAACGGAAACTGGATCATGATGCTCGACGCGCCACGGGCCGCATTCGCGATCGCCCGGGCATAGGCCATCGGCGTGCGATGCAGCAATATGCCGATGCCGAGGAACGCAATGTTCACGGTATCGATGTCGAGCGTGAAGCCCTTCGTGACGGTGCGCAGCACGAGAAAGCCTGCGATCAGCGCGAACACCAGCAACGACAGCAGACGGCTTTCTTCGAGCTTCTCGGCGAACGTCGCGTTCGGCCCGAGCACGCGCTCATGCGTCGGTTCGTCGACGAGCAGCTTCGGATCGACCGTCACCACTTCGTTCGGACGCGGCATCATCGCGCGGGCGAGCAACGGCAACATCACGATCAGGCCCACCGTGATGAACGCGTTGTAGCCGGTAAACAGCGTCTGCGAGACGGGGATCAGGCCGACGACCTTTTCCATCGGATTGCCGTGCGTGGCCGCGACGAGCGGCACCGAGCCGGACAAGCCGCCGTGCCATGTCAGAAAGCCCATGTACGCGCAGGCGACGAGCAGACGATAGTCGGTGCCCTTCACGCGGCGTGCGACTTCACGCGCGAACATCGCGCCGAGCACGAGGCCGAAGCCCCAGTTGATCGCGCAGGCCACACCGGCGAGCAACGCGACCATCATCGTGGCTTGCGCCGGGGAGCGTGCGGCACCGGCAAGTGCGGCCATTGCGCGCTTCATCGGCCCGGAGCTGGCGAGGGCGTGACCCGTCACGAGAATCATCGCCATCTGCATCGAGAACGCCAGCAGATTCCAGAAGCCCGATCCCCAGAGCAGCACGAGATCGCCCGGCGTCTTGGGCGTGAAGCTCAGCGCCAGTGCAAAGGTAATGACCGTCAGGAAGATGGCGAAGATGAGCGGGTCGGGCAAAAAGCGGTGCACGACCTGCGTGAAAAAACGGGAAATACTTTTAACCACGACTGTCTCTTCCATTGTTAACTTATTAATCGATGCATTGTGTCATCGCACAGCCGTGCGGGCATGACGTAAAACTGCGTAATGGCAATGCGTCGGAAGTTGTGGCAGGAAGCGAGAGGCGTTTGAAATATTTGGTAATTGTTGCGGCGCGTGCAACGCAGGTATTCGCGCGACGCGCTATATCGCGTGCGCAGACGTGACTAGACTGTAGAACCGCTGCCGCAGTTTTTGCAGCTACTCCGCAATGGACTCATCATGTCGCTGACCCTTGAGCAACTTTTTCCGCAGCATCGTCCCGAAGGTGAAGCCGTGGCTACGGCGCTCGACAGTCATGCTGTCGTACAGGCACTCTCGCTCGCGGTCGCCGATCATCCGCTCGCCTTGCTTCGCATGATGTACCCGGCCACCGATGCGAATACGCACCGCAGCCGCGACGAACTCACGGAAGTGCTGCACCGTCACGGCCTGCATCAGGTCGCCGGGCTGATCGAAGAAGAATCGCCGTATCTGATGTTCACGTCGGCCGAGCATGCGTATCTCACGCTCGTCGAAATCCGCCGGTATTCGGCAGCCATTGCCGTGCATCTCTACTATCGCGGTCTGGCTGGTGTGGACGCCGAGACGCGTCTGCGCGCCGATGCCCGTGTGCCGGCCGACGGCCATTTCAAGCCGTTCGACTGATCACGCACGGATCGCACGATCCGCATACACCGTTGGCATGAGGGAAGTGTTCCCTATCGGCGCGATAGGGAACGTCGATGCCTGTCTGACGCTCAGGGGCGGGGCTCGTGCGCCGCGCCGTTGTGCTGATCTGTCTGCGCTTGCGCTGCCGCTTGGTCGGCGTCGGCGGGCGCAGGTGTCTTGTCGGGCGCACGGTCGCCATCCCAGCCGAAGGTGACCTGATGCTGCGCCCGGCGCGTGGCACGCTCGCGCGCCATTTGCTCCTCGAACTGACGACGCCCTTCCTTCGCGGTGGCGATCATCTTGTTGCGATCCTGGTAGGAGGGATACATTTCGTCCGTCAACTGCACATTGGCGCGTCTGAACGCCATGGTCGCCTCACGGGCTTCGGCAGCCGGCCACCCGAGCGTTTCGAGCACCGAGCGCGCGCTGCGCAGCGAGGCGTCGAAGAGTTCGCGTTCGACGTGCTGCACGCCGCGGTCGCGCAACTGGAACAAGTGTCCGACGTTGCGCGCTCTGGCCACGACCGGCACGTCGGGGAAGTGCTCTCGCATCAGATCGACGATCTCCAGCGACTGATCGATGTCGTCCACCGCGACGACCACCGCCCGCGCATTCGCCACGCCGGCGATACGCAGCAAGTCGAGACGCGTCGCGTCCCCGTAGAACACACGAAAACCGAACTGACGCAGACTCTCGATGGTATCGGGGTCATGGTCGAGCACCGTGACCGACACCCCTTGCGGCACGAGCGCACGGCCGACGATCTGTCCGTAACGGCCGAAGCCGCAGATCACCACATTCGCCGACTGCGGCTCGGAGATCTCCTCCATGCGCGGTGATCCCTTCACGCTGTAGCGTGGCAGCAGCCACTTGTCGATGGCCACGAGCAGCAGCGGCGAGAGCAGCATCGACAGCGCCACCGCGCCGATCAGGAACGACGACACGGCGGGCGGTAACACTTGCGGGCCTGCCGACTGGAACACCACGAAAGCGAATTCGCCGCCCTGCGCGAGCAGCAGCGTGAAGATGGGCCGCTCCTGATAGGGCAGTTGCATCAACCGCGACAGGCTGTAGATTGCCAGCCCCTTGAGCGCCATGAAGCCGACCACGACTGCGAGCATGCGCAGCGGTTGTGCGAGCAGCACGCCGAAATCGATGCTCATGCCCACGGCGATGAAGAACAGGCCGAGCAGCAAACCCTTGAACGGTTCGATGTCGGTTTCGAGTTCGCGACGGTATTCGCTCTCGGCGAGCAGCACGCCCGCGAGGAATGCGCCGAGCGCCATCGACAGACCGACCAGCTGCATCAACGTCGCAATCGACACGACGAGCAGCAGCGACGCCGCCGTGAAGATTTCCGGCGTCTTGCTATTGGCGATCCAGCGCAGCAGCGGGCGCAACGCGAGTCGGCCGCCGAGGATGATGGCCGCGATCACGCCGACGATCTTCAACGCTTCGAGCGCGCGCGTCGTGCCAGTCATCGTGTGGCTGTCGAACGAATTTGCGAGCAGCGGCAGCAACGCGAGAATCGGAATGGCCGCGACGTCCTGAAACAGCAGGATCGAGAAGCCGGCCTGACCGCTCGCGGTGGCGAGCATGTTGCGCTCGGCCATCACCTGCAAGGCAATGGCGGTGGACGACAGCGCCAGACCCAGCGCCGCGACGAGGGCGATGCGCCACGGCGCGCCGAGTGCCACGCCGGCGGCGAAGAGGAGCACGGCGCAGCCGATGACCTGCGCCGAGCCCCAGCCGAAGATCGGTCGTCGCAAACTCCATAGCCGTCGCGGCTCCAGTTCGAGACCGACGAGAAACAGCATGAGCACGACGCCGAACTCGGCGAAGTGCAGCACGTCTTCCACGCGGGATACGAGACCGAGACCCCACGGGCCGATCGCAATGCCGGCCGCGAGGTAGCCGATGATCGCGCCGAGACCCAGTGCGCGCGAGAGCGGCACAACGATGACGGCGGCTGCCAGATAAATCAGACTGGCGAGTAGCCACGACGGGACATGTTCCATCAGACGGCCCTCCCGGCGGTGGTGTCGATGCCTGCGTCGCCGACGTTGGCGGGGGCCTCGGGGATGTCGCCTGTCGCACAGCGCGGACGGTCGGTCGACGGGATCGCCTGACACTCCGGCGCGTCGGCCATCGAGATCAGTTCCGGCCATTGCGGGTACGTGGCCAGACGCCCGGCGAATTCGCCGACGTGGGCGTCGAGGGCGGCGGCGTCGCAGCGTCGCGCGCCGTAGAGCACGTGCGGCGGCAGAAAGCGCATGCCGCACAGGTGAGCTGTCTGTTCGTAGCCGGGCAGGAACGCGGCGAACTCGTGCTGGTTGTAGCCCTCGGGACGATAGCTCTCCAGCGGCCCGCCGGTGCTGGCGACCAGCCAGAGATCCTTGTTCGCGAGCGCGTGTCCGTCCTGACCATAGGCCCAGCCCCACGACAGCACTTCGTCGAACCAGAGCTTTTGCAGCGGCGGCATGCTGTACCAGTAGATCGGATGGACGAGCACGATCAGGTCGGCGCGCGCGACACGTTGCTGCTCGGCGGCCACGTCGATGCTGAAGTCGGGATAGGTCGAGTAAAGGTCATTGACGTCGACGCCGTCGATGCCGCGCGCGGCTTCGAGCAGGCGCCGGTTGACGCGTGAATCGCGCCAGCGCGGATGCGCCACGATGACATAGACGGCGCGCTGTGGCGCCCTGTCGGGGGTGTCCGGCGCGGCGTGCTGGATACGGGTAGAGGCGGGGGCTGTCATGCGGGGGAGGATACCCCATTCATATGACGCCGGGCATCGGGCGTGGTGGCGTGGTGGCGTGGGCGGTACCGTGCAACGGCCTGTTCAACGCGGCACGTCATGCAGCACGTCATGCAGGACGTCATGCAGGACGTCATGCAGGACGTTATGCGCAACGTCATGCGGGAGGTTAAAGACTCCGGTGGCAAAAGCCGTTAAGTGTGGATAAGCTTTGCTCAGCTTTCGAGGGCCGCGATGCGCCGTGAGGCGTGTTGCCGGTCAAAAGACAAATAACAAGACCTTTCGCGCAGGCGGTGCCTCCATGCACACGTCAGTGCTTTTCCGACATGTCGCCGCAAGCCTTTCGCAATACCGTCAATCTGATCTATCACGGACGCAACGTGGCGCTCACGTTGCTGCTCGTTGCGCTGCTCTACAACCAGACGTTCTGGGTGTTCGCCAGCGCGGTGGCGGCGGCGCTATGCACGGGAGCGTTGCATGAGGCTGCGCGTGCGCCGCAGGACGAAGACCTGCCGCCGCGTCCGCTCGTCATCCAGATCATCCGCATCTCGGTGCCGCTGCTGCTCACGATGTTCGCGCTCGGCTACGGCGCGGTCTGGCTGAACCGCAATTTCGGCTGACGGCGGTTCACGTCTACCCATTCATCAATGTCCCCATAGGCCGCATGGCGGGACGTGCGCCCGCCATGACTGGCTATCCCGGCATGTCCGTCACTTCACGAACTGGATATCGTTCGGCGCTTGCGGCGGCAGCTTGATCGCGAGCACCTTGAATTCACCGCTGGTGTTCTGCGACCCTGCGTGCACGGTGCCGCGCGGAATGATGATCAGATCGCCCGGATGCACTTCGCGTTGCTGGTCGCCCAGCCAGAAGGTGCCGCTGCCGGAAATCACATACTGAATTTCATCGGCATCCTGATGGGTGTGGCGCGGCACGTTGCCGCTCTGCACGGCGACGGTGCCGTTCTGTGTCGCGACCAGCGTGCGGCTGCGCAGCGTGCCCACGTTCGGCACGAGTTTGCCGATCTGCTCGTCGGTCATGGCGCCGACATCGATGATCTGCGGGGTGAGCGGGGCGGCCTGCGCCATGGCGCTGGGCACGAGATGGGAGGCAACGATGCCGGCAGCGAAGGCGGCGGGTACGGCGGCAAGCAGGACATAACGGCGCATGTTCTTGTTTCCTCGGCAAAGACGTAGTGAGACGACGGCAAACGGAAGCTCGGACGAACGATTTGCGTGATGCGGAACACGTGATGCGTGGTGCTTGGTGCGAGTGATGCAAAGGGGGTTGGCGATACAGATGATGCGGCGGATGGGCAAAGGGCCCGGAGAACATCATGTGTTCTCCGAGCCCTGCGTTTCCTGAACCGGACTATACGCGCACTCGCGCCGGTGCGCGAGTGAGTGCGAGAGTGGACGAGCGGGCGCGTCGGTTTGTCCCGTGTCCCGGGGATCAGACCTGTGGCGTGTCGCCGTGCTTGTGCAGCAGCGCGTTGCGGCGCGCGTAGGTGAAGTAAATCACCATGCCGATGGCCAGCCACACCACGAAGGCGATCCACGTGGCGGCTTGCAGATGCGCCATCAGGAACAGGCACAGCCCGGCGGAGATCAGCGGCACGACCGGTGCGCCCGGCACGCGGAACGCTCGCGGCAGGTCGGGGCGCGTGCGGCGCAGCACGAGCACCGCGACGGACACGAGCGCGAACGCCGACAGCGTGCCGATGTTGATCAGCTCGGCGAGCACGCCCAGCGGCACGAAACCTGCGATGACGGCGAACACCACGCCGATGATCCAGGTGCCCGCGAACGGCGTCTTGTGCGTCGGATGGATGCGCGAGAGCAGCGGCGGCAACAGTCCGTCACGCGACATGGCGTAAGTGATACGGGTCTGGCCGTAGGTCATCACGAGAATGACGGTGGTCATGCCGAGAATGGCACCGAGATCGACGAAGCCTGCGACCCAGTTCTGTCCGGCGTATTGCAGCGCGAGCGAGACGGGGTGATCCACACCGGCGAACTGCGCGAACGGCACGATGCCGGTCATGATGGCGGCCACGGCCACGTACAGCAGCGTGCACACGATGAGCGAGCCGATGATGCCGATGGGCAGATCGCGTCCCGGATTGCGGACTTCTTCGGCGGCGGACGTCACGGCGTCGAAGCCGATGAATGCGAAGAAGACGAGCGCTGCTGCATTGAACATGCCGCTGGTGCCGAAGGGCATGAACGGCGTCCAGTTGGCGGGTTTGACGTGCCAGACGCCGACGGCGATGAATAGCAGCACGACGCCGATCTTGATGGCGACCATCAGGTTGTTGATGCGCGCGGACTCGCGCACGCCGTACGACAGCACCCAAGTAATGAGCAGCATGATGACGACGGCCGGCAGGTTGATGAAGGTCGTCACGCCCGGCACGCTGCCGGGGGCTGCGGTGATGGCCGCGGGCAGGTGCAGGCCGAAGCCGGCGACGAGCGACTGGAAGTAGCCGGACCAGCCGACGGACACGGCGGACGACGCCAGCCCGTATTCGAGCATCAGATCCCAGCCGATGATCCACGCGACGATTTCGCCGAGCGTGGCATAGCTGTAGGTGTAGATGGAGCCGGAGACGGGGATGGTGGACGCGAACTCGGCGTAGCACAGCGCGGCAAAGCCGCAGGCCATGGCCGCGATGATGAAGGAGAGCGTGAGCGCCGGGCCGGCCGTCAAGGCGCCGGTGCCGGTGAGCACGAAGATGCCGGTGCCGATGATGGCGCCGATGCCCATCAGCACGAGGTCGACCGGGCCCAGCACTTTCTTGAGACCGCCACTGCGGCCAGCCGCCAGCATGTTCTCGATGTTTTTGGTTCGAAAAAGACTCATTGCCTGCAAAAGGTTCCTGCAACGTGTGCCCGTGGCCTGCGCTTGGCGCGCGCCATCGGGGAATCCACGGGAGACGTGTCCCGCGACCTGGCTGCAAGGGCGCCCCGGGCTTGTGGCCGCTCGTCCCCCATGCGTGGCGGACACCCGCAGGGTTTGACGAACCACGTCGATGCGCTAACGCTGCCCACGCGCGAAGCCGGGCAAATCGGCCGCCACCGGCGAGCGTGGATGGCACGCGCCGGATGCGGCAGGGCGATAGGCATGCCACGACGCGCCGTTGGGCGCATCGAAGCGGGACGAACACGATCGAGACTTACTGAGGATCCTGCCGGACTGTCGTGACCGTCGCGATGGCTCGGCATCACGGCGGCACACCGGAGATAGGTCTGCTGAAGGGTCTGCTACGTTGGTGCACGGCGACGTCGTTCGACGTCATGTGTGCAAGGGCTCGCTGTCCTGCGGTCCGGCCATCGGCGCCAGTTCGGCACCTCCGCCTGGCCGGAATTGCTCACATTTTAAGCGTTTTTTGCGAAGTGGGTGCAGGGCGTGCTGAATTAGGGGCGGATATTGGGGCTTGACTCAACTCAAATCAACTTAATTCACACCACATCCCGGGATCACCGCTTCGTTCTGTCTGACTTCCGGGCAGCGGGGTTACCGATGCCCTGACTGCGCTCCACCTGAAAGTCGCTCCGTCACGGCACCGATAACCCCGCCACACCATTGCCCGAATGAAAACCCTCGCGGATGTCAGCGATTCGGTCCTCCAGAGCCCCCCGGGCCACCGCCCGGCGGACGACCCCCGCCATGACCTCCCCCATGACCACCCCCGTGCCCGTCGCCACCGCCCGGCGGACGTGCCCCCGGACCCCCATGTCCCGGCGGTCTCGAGCCCGGACCCGCACCATGCCCCGGCGGCTTCGGGCCCGGACCCGGTCCGGCGCCATGTCCCGGGGGGCGCGGACCCGGCCCAGCGCCGTGCCCCGGCGGCCTCGGTCCCGGTCCCGGATAGTGACCACCCGGCGGCCGCGGTCCCGGTCCCGGATAGTGACCGCCCGGTGGCCTCGGCCCCGGACCCGGGCCCCAATGCGGAGGGCGAGGACCCGGCGGCGGACGATGCCAATACCGCTGGTCGTTGTACCAGGGACGGTTACGGTAATAGTTGCCCCAGTAATTGCCGATGGAGAAGGTGATGATCGGCAAGCCGATCATCGTCCCGTAATTGAGCACGGGCACCGGATTGCCCTGATAGGGATAGCTGAGCAGCGCGCCGTAGATCCATCCACGTGCGCCCGGCAGGCCGATGTCGCACCACGAGTAGCCGGCGATGCAGCCGTAGACCGTTACCGGCATGCCGGGCGCCGCCTGTGCGACGATCGGGTAGTCGGAGGCCGGGCCCGCCCGCACATTGGCCGCCGAGTTGATGACGGCTTGCCCCGACTGCGCCGACGCGACTTCGGGCAGGGCCGCGAGCGTGGTCAGCATGGCAGTCCCCGCCAGAATGAGCGGCAAGGTTCGTTGGTTCATGGTCTTCTCCCTGTTGTGACGAGGTGCAGCCCCAAACCTCTGCATGCCGGTTCGACCGGTCGTGTCGCTGGTTGGTTTGCAGTAACGCGTAACGAAACGTTGCAGCCATATTCTCACGTGTTACAGCATCGACAACCCGATCCCACGCTCAGAACCACAGGCGAAAGCCTCAGTACAGCACGACCGAACGGATGGACTCGCCGCGCTTCATCAGATCGAAACCTTCGTTGATCTGATCGAGGCGCAGCGTGTGCGTGATGAGATCGTCGATGTTGATCTTGCCTTCCATGTACCAGTCGACGATCTTCGGCACGTCGGTCCGGCCACGCGCGCCACCGAAGGCGGAGCCCTTCCACTCGCGACCCGTGACCAGCTGGAACGGACGCGTGCTGATTTCCTGACCGGCAGCCGCCACGCCGATGATGAACGACTGGCCCCAGCCCTTGTGGCAGCACTCCAGCGCCTGACGCATGGTCGTCACGTTGCCGATGCACTCGAACGAGTAGTCCGCGCCGCCGTCGGTCAGTTGCACGATGGTGTCGACGACGTTCTCGACCTCCTTCGGGTTGATGAAGTGCGTCATGCCGAATTTCTTCGCGAGTTCGACGCGACCCGGGTTGATATCGACACCGATGATCTTGTCGGCGCCGACCATCTTTGCGCCCTGAATGACGTTCAGGCCGATACCGCCCAGACCGAAGACGACGACGTTCGCGCCCGCTTCGACTTTCGCCGAGTAGACGACGGCGCCCACACCGGTCGTCACGCCGCAGCCGATATAGCAGACCTTGTCGAACGGCGCGTCGGAGCGGACTTTCGCCACGGCGATTTCCGGCACGACGATGTAGTTCGAGAAGGTGGACGTGCCCATGTAGTGGAAGATGGGCTTGCCGTCGAGCGAGAAGCGCGACGTGGCGTCCGGCATCAGGCCGCGGCCCTGCGTGCTGCGGATCGCCTGACACAGGTTGGTCTTGCGCGACAGGCAGAACTTGCACTGACGGCACTCGGGCGTGTACAGCGGAATGACGTGGTCGTCTTTCTTGAGCGTGGTGACGCCCGGGCCGACGTCGACGATCACGCCCGCGCCTTCATGCCCGAGGATGGCCGGGAAGATGCCTTCCGGATCGGCGCCCGAGAGTGTGTAGTAGTCCGTATGGCAGATGCCGGTGGCTTTGACCTCGATCAGCACCTCGCCGGCGCGCGGCCCTTCCAGATCGACTTCTTCGATGGTCAGGGGTTTGCCCGCTTCCCAGGCAATGGCGGCTTTGGTTTTCATGGCGATGTTCCTCGTTGCTACGTCGTTCGGGGGAATCCCTTCGCGACGTACCATACCGCGTTCTAAAGTCACGCGCGAGTCTTGACACGCCATGTCGACAAAAAAGGCGGCACCGGATACATGATTCGCCGGGGTGGGGGCGTCAGCGGCGGGGCGCCGCTGCTCTATCAAACGACGTCAGCGACGTGCGCCGCGGCTTGATCAAACGATGTCAGCGACGTGCGCCGCTGCTTGATCAAACGATGTCACCGGCGTGCGCCGCTGCCTAGGGGCGCAACGATGTGATAAAAGCCCTGAGCGTCGACGGGGCGGGCGAACCAGTAGCCCTGCGCCTCGTCGCAGCCCAGTTCGGTGAGCCGCTGCGCCTGCGCCTGCGTCTCTACGCCCTCGGCCGTCACCCGTAAGCCGAGCGAGTGGGCCATGGCGATGACGGCGCTCACGATGGCATGGCTCGGCGCATGCGTGAGCATGTCGCGCACGAAGCTCTGGTCGATCTTCAGGCGATGCACGGGAAAGCGCGTGAGATACGCGAGGCTGGCATAGCCGGTGCCGAAGTCGTCCACGGCGATCTCCACGCCCATATCGTGCAGCGAACGCAGGCATCCGATGGCGGCGCTGGAGTCGCCCAGCAGCACCGTTTCCGTAATTTCGATCTCGAGATAGCGCGGCTCCAGCGCATTGACGTTCAGTGCCCGCTCGACCATCCCCACGACATCCTGCCGCGCGAACTGCTGCGACGAGACGTTCACCGACACGCGCGGCAAATAGCCGCAGCGCCGCAACAACCGGCTCGCCTCGCGACAGGCCGTGCGCATGACCCATTCGCCCAGCGGCAGGATCAGCCCCGAGGTCTCGGCAATCGGCACGAACTCGGCTGGACCGACAGCCCCGAGCGTCGGATGACGCCAGCGAAGCAGCGCCTCCGCGTTACGGATCTCGCCGGTCGAGAGCGTGACCTGCGGCTGATAGACGAGATGCAACTGCGAGTGCGCCTGCTCGTGCACGGCTACGCGCAACAGGCTTTCCAGCTCGTTGCGTCGCCGTGTCTGCGAATCCATCTCGCTGCTGAAGAAGCGCAAGCCGCCACCGGCGGCGCTGGCGATGCCGAGCGCGACATGGGCGCGCCGCAACAGCGTCTCCGGCGTGTTGCCGTGATCGGGGTAGCTGACCGCGCCGATGCTCGCGTCGAGTGCGACGGTGTTGTCGTCGACGTCCACCCACTGTGCCAGCCGCGCCTGAATGCGCGCGGCGAGCAACCGGGCGCCGTCGCCGGTCTCGTTGGTGACGATGACGAACTGGCTGCCGCCGAGACAGGCGAGCGCGTCTTCCGGTCCGCTGGCTTCACGCAGGCGTTCGGCCGCGATGCGCAAGGCCAGTTCGGCGGTCGGCGGCCCGAAGGTGCTGCGCAGTTTGCGCAGGTGATCGAGTTCGACGAGCATCACCGTCAACCCGACCCGCTGATTCGCGCAGCGGTGGATCGCCAGTTCCAGCCGCTCGTTGAGCAAGGTCTGGTTGGGAAGGTTGGTGACCGGGTCGTGATGCGTGACGTACCACAGGCGCGAGGCCACCTGCACCTGTTGCGAGAGATCCAGCACGATCCCGACCCAACGCCGCTCGCCCCGCGCGTGCTCGACGCACGAGAGTGCAAGACGGACCGGCAGCCAGCTGCGGATGTGGGTGAGCAGGTGCCACTCGTCATCGTACGGCACTGGTTCGATGGCCGACAGGCTGGCGAGGGCCGGCAGGCGACGGCGGGCAAGTTCGGAGGGATCGAGCAGCGACAGGAAGCTGCGCTTGCCCAGCAGGTCGTTCGGCTGGTAACCGGTCAGGCGTGTGAATGCCGTGTTCATGCGTTCGAGCATGCCATCGTCCGTGCACACGAACATGGCATAGGGCGCGCTATCGAGCGCGGCGCGGCTCAATTCGGCTTGTACGTCAGGCACCCGACGAGGCACGGGATCGTTCACGTCCGCACCTCCCGAAAGCCGGTCCGGCCGGAATTCAGGAACGTCATGCAACACCTCCCTGGCGTCGCGATTTTTATCTCGAAAATCGAGCGATCGAATGGCTCGATTTCCTTTGATTTTCAATTGGTTATGAGCGCCATTCTGCCACGATGCAAGCCCTTTCGTGCAAGGGAAAACGCGGGGGCGGAAGGGGTTTCGAAAATGTGCCGGGACGCGCATGCTGTGAACTTGTGGCCCGGCGTGGGGGCCGGGGCTCCGGCGCCGCATCCGGCCCTGGACCCGGGGCTGCATCTGGCCTTGTATCTGGCTCGACGCAGAGCCCTTCGGTATCATGCGGCCTGATTCCGGCGAAGAACGGACATTTCAGCAAAGAGGAAAGACGGCATTGCATAGCGTCTCGATCAAGACGAGCGGCACGACACGGGGCCCGCGGCGAGCGTACCGCGCGGTTCTGCATTGGCGCGCGCGTCTGATGCTGTGTTCGCTGATGTTGTGCATGCTGATGCCTGGCGACGCGATGGCGCAGACGTCCGCCAGTACCGGTGCGGGCGCAGCGCCCTCGCCGGCGGGTACCCGCGAAGCCAACGTGCGACAGGTCGTGCTGGGTATCGTCAGCTTCACCCGCTGGCCCACGCCGCCCGCGAAGGTGCGCCTGTGCGTGGTCGGCAACACCGACTACGCGCGCGACCTGCTCGCACCGCCTGCCGGGCAACCTTCAAGTAATACGCCGCCCGTCGATGTGCAGCGCGTGTCCGCGGCAGAACCCGCCATTGGTTCGTTATGCGATGCGTTGTATCTCGGTGCGGTTAGCGACACCGAACGCCGTGCGGTCCTGGCCGCACTCGCCGGTCACCCCGTGCTAACGATCAGCGAGCGCAACGACTCCTGCACGCTCGGCACGATGTTCTGCCTGAACGTCGATGCCGACCGGGTGACCTTCGATATCAACCTCGACACCGTCGCGCGCAGCGGCGTACGTGTCCACCCGAACGTGCTGAAGCTGGCACGAAAGCCGGGGACACCATGACAACTCAATTCCCCCCAGCCCATCCCCCACCGAACGGACCGGGTGCGCCCGTTGCCAGATTGATGCCGCCGCACAGCGCGGTCGACCTGGCGTCGGGTGCGGCGGCGCATGAGTCGCCGACCGCAGCGCCTGACACCGGACCCGACGCCGCGCCCAATAAGGGCGCCGAGGCATTGGCGGCATCTCCCCCGGTGCGCCGCCGCCGACCTTCGCTGCAACGGGTGCTGCGGCGCACGCACCTGCGTCTGGCGGTCTCCGCCGTGGTGCTTGCGGCACTCTCGCTCTCGATCGTCGCGTGGATCGCACTGCGCGCCTACGCCGAGAACAACCTGCTGCTGATCGGACGCTCGCTTGCCTACACGGCCGAAGCCGCCGTCGTGTTCGGCGATCGCGTGGCTGCGCAGGAAGCCATTGCCCTGATTGCGAACGACGAGGACGTGGTGCAAGTGCGGGTGCTCGATGCGCGCAACGTCCAGTTCGCCATGTGGCGCCGCCCCGACGGCGGCACGTGGTCGCGGATCGAGCGTACCGTCGCCGATGTCGCGATGCCGGGGCCCGTGACGCTGCCGATTCGTCACGACGGCAATGTCGTCGGGCAGATCGAAGTGCAGGGGCAGGGCAACCAGTTCTTCGTGTTTCTGATGAGCGGGGTCGGCGGCGTGCTTGTCTGTCTGCTGGTGACGTTTGCGGTGGCGAACCTGCTGGCCAAGCGCATGCACCGCGATATCGTCAAACCCCTGCGCGCGCTGGCGGAAGTCGCCCACGCGGTGCGTCAGGAACGAGCGTTCCATCAACGCGTGGCCGCCACGCCGATTGCCGAGCTAAAGGAGCTGGGCGACGACTTCAACGCGCTGCTCGACGAATTCGAGGGCTGGCAGAACCACTTGCGCGCCCAGAACGCTACGCTCGCCCATCAGGCGAATCACGATCCGTTGACGGGCCTGCCGAACCGCGCGTACTTCGAGTCGCGTCTGGCGCAGGCGCTTGCAGAGGCGAGGGAGCTGGGCACCCACGTCGCACTCCTGTATCTCGACGGCAATCGTTTCAAGGACATCAACGACCGGCTCGGGCACGACGCCGGCGACGCCGTGCTGGTGGCCATCGCGGGGCGGCTGCGTCAGCCGTTGCGTGAGGGGGATCTGGTGGCGCGTCTCGGTGGCGACGAGTTTGCCGTGATGCTGCGCGGCGTGCGTCAGACCTCCAATGCCGTGCGCCTCGCGCAGACGCTGCTCGCCTCGATGGAACGACCGATCGCACTGCCTGATGGCATCAATGGCGGCGAACTCGTCACCTCGATGAGCATCGGTATCGCGTTGTACCCGACGCATGCCGACGACGCGCCCGCGCTGTTGCGTGCGGCGGACGCGGCAATGTATCAGGCCAAGCGTGCCGGCCAGGGCACCTGGCATGTTGCGGAAAGCCCCAAGAGATAAGGCGGCTGGCAACACCTAAGCTGAACAAACGACAACCAGAAACGACGACCGGATTTCACACCGCAATGGGGATTGGTTTTGAGCACTCATCACACACGTGAACGCGCTTCGACTGGCGCTTTCATCCTCCACGCCCGCCGCCTCGACGAAGGGTTCGAAGCATTCGAAGGTTTCGCCGCCACGCTGGTGCGCACCGTGACGTCATTGAAAGCGTCCGTTCGCGGGATGCTCCTGCTGGTCTGCCTGCTCGGCGTCGGCGCGCTGGCCGGCTGCCAGACCGCGCCGGTGCACGGCCTCACGCCCGAGCAGATCGCCGCGCTCAAGGCCGAAGGCTTCAAGCAGACGGACGAAGGCTGGGAGTTCGGGCTCTCGGACACGGTACTGTTCGACACGGACAAGTTCGTGGTGCGCGATACGGCCCGCGACACCGTGTCGCGCATCGGTCACACGCTCGTGAAAGTCGGACTGGATGCCGTGCGTGTCTACGGTTACACCGACTCGGTCGGCAGCGACACCTATAACGAGCAACTCTCCGCGCGCCGTGCCGATGCCGTCGCCGGCGTGCTGGTGGACGCCGGCATGCAGCGGGCCGGCATTCAGACGATCGGTGCAGGCAAGCGCAACCCGGTGGCCGATAACGGCACGCCGGCCGGACGGGCGCAGAACCGGCGTGTCGCCATCGTCATTTCGACGCGCTAGGCATTGCAGGCGGTCTCTTCTGCCTCTTGCGGTGTTTCGCTGAATAAAGCAAAACACTGCCGGGTCGGCGCGAATGGCCCGAAAGGCAACGTAAGCCCTTGCCAGCGGCCACAATGAGGCACAATGGCGGCTGCTGCCCCGACTCGCGGATCGCCTCCGCTGTCCCTGATGCTTTCGATGTTCCCGACGTTCCTGAACCACCGGTTCCAGCGGTTTTCCGCTACCGAGGGCTTGCCGCAAAGGCCTCGCGCCCGGCATGTTGCTCTGCGCACCGTCGCGCGCTTCACGCTGACCTCGCTGACGCATGTCGTCGCGGCTTGCGCCGTTGCTGTGGTTGCCGGTGCGGCATCGTCGGCGTTCGCACAGGGCGCGCCGAACGGGGCGACGTCTGCGGTTGCCGGGAACGCCCGGGTCGGCGCCTGGGCGACGGCGCCGCAGGCAGTCGCACAACATCCCGCTGCGCCGTCGTTCAATCGTGCCCCGGCAGCCGGCGGGCGCACCGTGCGTCAAATCATTTTCCCGACGCTATCCGGTAACGAAGCGCGCGTGCGTTTCTCGAACACCTTCGGCACGCAGCCGCTGGTCATCGAGCGTGCAACGCTGGCGGTCTCGGCGCGCGGCGCTGGCATCGATGCCGCGAGCCTGCGACGTCTGACGTTCGGCGGCCAGCCGGTCGCGCGCATTGCGCCGGGCGCATCGCTCGAGAGCGATCCGGTGCCGTTCGCCGTGCGCGCCGGTACGCCGCTGGCGATCAGCCTCTTTACCCGTGAATCGAAAACCCCCACGACGTGGCACAAGATCGCCCAGCAGACGGCGTTTCTGAGCGGCGCGGGGGATTTCGTTGATGACGCGCAGGCGTCGGCCTTCCCGACGCGTTTTACGAATACGTTGTGGCTGGCCGGACTGAGTGTGACGCCGGATATGCCGTCGCATGCCATCGTCGCCATCGGCGATTCGATTACCGACGGCATGCGCAGCACGCTGGGCGCGAATCGTCGCTGGCCCGATGGACTCGCGCGGCGTCTGGCCGCCGCCGGGCGACGCGACGTGGCCGTCCTCAATCTCGGCATCAGCGGCAACCGGCTGCTGCACGATTCCGCCTGCTACGGCGAGCGGCTCGTGGCTCGCTTTCATCGCGACGCGCTGGAGCAGCCGGGCGTGAAGACGGTCGTGGTGCAGATCGGCATCAACGACATCAATTTCGGTTACGTGCCGCCGCACGCCGGGCTCGATTGCGACGTACCCCATGTGATCGTGACGGCGCCGGAGATGATCGCCGGATATCAGTCGCTGATCGCCGCGGCCCATGCGCGCAACGTGCGCATTCTCGGCACTACGATTCCGCCTGGCAAATTGCCGCCCGAGCGGGAGGTGGTTCGCGAGGCGGTCAATCGCTGGGTCCGTAGCAGTGTCGGCAATGGCGGCTTCGACGGTGTCATCGACTTCGATGCGGCGCTACGCGATCCGTCGCAGCCGACGCGCATGCTGCCGCGTCTGGACAGCGGCGACGGCACCCATCCGAGCGATGCCGGTTACGCCGCCATGGCCGAGGCCGTACCGTTACCGCTGGTGCTGGGCACCGGCAAATAATGCCGGATTTGCCCGCCTGCCTGACGTGGCACGAGCGCTTCAGCGCTCGCGTCGCACGCCGACCGTCACCTGTTGCAGACGTTTGACGTCCGGCGATTGCAGCCACTCGGGGTGCGCGAGGCAGTGACGGAACATCGCTGTCGCATCGTCGCCCCAATACAACTCCCCCTCATACGCAAACGTCGGCACGCCGAACACGCCTGCGGCGATCGCGGCTTCGGTGTTCTCGCGCAAGGCGGTCTTGACGTCCGGTGCTTCGGCACGGGCGAGCGCTTCGTCAGCGGACAGTCCGAGCCGTTGGCTCAGGTCGGCCCACCCCTGCGCGTCGGAGACATCGCGGCCCTCCGCCCAGATGAAGCGGAAGATCGTGCGCACGACATCATGCGTCGCCCCCAGCGAGACGGCGAGCCTGAGCACGCGAATCGGATGGAACGGGTGCACCGGTGGCATCTTGTAGGGAATGCCGTCCTGCTCGGCGCGGAATTGCGCCATCCGGTAGGTGAAGATGCGCTTGTGCGGAGTCTCCGCCGGCCCCTGCGTCTGTAGATGCACGAGGATCGCGCCGAGCACGATCGGCTTGAGTTCGACGGACAGCGTGCGTGGCAGCGTGTCGAAGCGCTCGAATTGCAGGTACGCGAAGGGGGAAGCGAAATCGAAATACCACTGGGCGCGGCGAACGTGGGTGTCGGCGGTAGACGTGGCTTGCGACATGGGGGCGCGGTCTCCTTGGTCTGGTTGTCTGATCGGCACGGCGTCGTGTCGTGCCCTGGCGCTCGAGACAGTGTAACGGGCGCTGCCGTCACGCTGTAGGGGAGGCGAGAAAACCATACAAATCAATGCATTACGACGGGTCGTTATAAATATCGGAAATATGGATATTCTGTATCCGATATAACGATTTTTATTATTGAAGCGGAGTTTTTAGACTTGCAGTCATTCGAAAGGAGTGCCTGCAATGACAACAAAAACCCACACCGCTTCATCCGCCGGATCCACTGCCGCCAGTCGGCCGGACACGCTGGTCCCCGATCAGCACAACCCGTGGGCAGGTCTGATCCTTTCGACCGCCATCGCTTTCGTTGCACTGCTGCTGGGTCGTCAGATGCCGCTCGTCGGCGGCCCGGTGTTCGGCATCCTGCTCGGCATTCTCGTGCGCAACCTGTTCTCGCCGGGCGCACGGTACGAGGCCGGTATCAAGTTCGCCTCGAAATACGTGCTTCAGTGGTCGATCATCGCGCTCGGCTTCGGACTGAGCCTGTCGCAAGTGGCTCACACGGGGCTCGAATCGCTCGCCGTCACGGCGGTGACGATTACTGCTGCCGGCTTGTCGGCATGGGGTCTGGGGCGTTTGTTGGGCGTGCCCGACAAGCTCAAGCTGCTTATCGGCGTGGGCACGGCGATCTGCGGCGGGTCTGCCATCGCTGCGGTCACGCCCATCGTCAAGCCGGACGACCACGAAACGGCGTTCGCCATCTCGACCATCTTCCTGTTCAACATTGCCGCCGTGCTGCTCTTCCCGGTGCTCGGCCATGCACTTCACCTGTCGGATCTCGGCTTCGGGATGTGGGCTGGTACGGCGATCAACGATACGTCGTCGGTGGTGGCCGCGGGTTACAGCTACAGCAAGGCGGCGGGCGACTATGCCACCATCGTCAAGCTTACCCGTGCCACGCTGATCATTCCGATCTGCCTGACGCTCGCGGCCATCGTGGCCTACCGCGCCAAGCGCGCCGGCGCCGGTAACTTCAGCCTCGCCCGTATTTTCCCGTGGTTCATCCTCGGCTTCCTGATCGCTTCGGGGATCCGTACGGCAGGGTTCGTTCCGGCGTCGCTGCAACCGTGGATTCACGACGCCGCCGAGTTCCTGATCATCGTGGCGCTGACCGCCATCGGCCTGTCGTCGAACCTGCGCCGTATGGCCTCGACGGGGGTGCGTCCGATCCTGCTTGGTCTTGGCGTGTGGGCCGCCGTGTCGGTGAGCAGCCTCGTGGTGCAACTCACGATGGGGCAACTCTGATCCGGCAGGCTTGCTGCGGCTTAGGGCAGACCCGGCGGGCAAGCCGGGTTTCGTCACCTAGAATGCAATCACGGACGACGGTTTGTCGTCCGTGAAGCGTTTTCGGGAGGCCAGGATGACAACCTCGTTCGGTGAGCTCTGGTACACGATCGGCGCGCTGGTGGTGATCGCCGTACTCGCAGGGATGGTGTGGGAGCTGGGGGTGTGGTGGACGCGTCACCCGGATAGCCCAGCTGTGAAGCGTCTTGAGCATGCGTGGGCGCGAATCCGCCACCCACGGCATCACCCACCGCATTAAGGTTGCACTGACGACCGTCAGGCCGCCAGCGCGGTGACCGCTCAGTCCAGTTTCAGATGGCGCGGCACGGCGGTATCCCAACGCGCGAGGTCTTCGAGCGGGTAGGGCTTGCTGCCGTGCAGTGCGCGTTTGATGCGGCTCTTGCCGCTGGGCGTCGGCACGTTCGGTAGGGCGGCGCCCTCGGGCGTTCCCGCCAGGTCGAGATAGTCGCGCTTGAATTCCGCCTGCGTCATCCCCCACTTCATCAGGAACTCGCGGCTACCGCGATTCTTCACCACGCGCCCGGTCGAGCGGCAGCCGAAGTGGTAGACGACGCTCTTGCCGACGATCCGGAACGTGCGGCAGCCGACCAGCCACAGCTTCATCAGGAAGTCGTCGTCGCTGCTCATCCCCGGTCCGAACTCGATGCTGTAGCCCCCGACGAGGTGCCAGAGACTCCGGCTCACGAGGGTGGGCTGCGTGGGCACACCGTTGACGTCTTCCCGGCCCAGTGAGGCGGCAAAGGCGATCAGACCCGCTTCGTCGAAGGTTTCCGTCGTCGTGCCGAAATCCTTCGAGACCACCTGCTTGCTGACCCCTGCGTTGGGTTCGATCATCACCGACGAGAGGTAATAGATCGGCGTATCGAGCGCACGGGCGGCGTCGATGAGCGCGGTGTCCCAGCCAGGGGTGACGAACATGTCGTCGTTCAGGAACAGCAACTGATCGTGCGAGGCGAGCGGTGCGAGCTGGTTGAGCGCCAGGCAGACGCCCACGTTACCGCTGCTGTGTGTGTGACGCAGACCCTGCTCGCGGACCCATTCCAGCGTTCCATCGCTTCCGTCGTTCACGTGAACGAGGATCTCGTGCGCCTCGCTCGAATGGCGGCGAACACTATCGATGCACAGTTTGAGGAACGGGAGATTGTTCCAGGTAGGGATCAGGATGCTTAGCATGTCGTGAGCGCTGCGATTAACGGCGGGCAGGGCTGGCGGGCGTTTCGTCGTCTGCCGGAGAGTCGACAGGATAGGCGAACGCGGCAAACAGGGCCAGCATCGTCGCGTAGAACGCGACCGTTACCTTGAGATTGAACGTCTCCACGGTCAGGCCGAAGACGGCAAACGCTACGACCGTCATCAATCCCATCAAGGCGGCTCGATGCTCCGTATCGCTATGGCGCAATTGCGCGGCGCGGATAAAGAAGTACGCCGGGCCGAAATAGACGCCCAGAATGCAAAGCAGGCCAAGCAGGCCGTAATCGGCAAAGTAGGCGAGGATCTGATTATGGACTTCGCCCTTACCGTAATCGGCTGTGAGCGGTGTCAATTCGCCAGAGGCTGCCATGGCTGGCATGGCGTTACGGTAACCGTGGGCGCCGAGTCCCAGCACGGGATGTTCCGCAATGAGCTTGCCCGCGACTTTCCACAATTCGAGGCGAATGCCGACAGAGGTGTCAGTGTGCCCGGCGGCGAGGCTGGTCAGATCGGTCCGGATGGATTCAAAGCGATCCCGGACCATTTTCGACGAAAAAGTGCCGGCAAGCAGAGCGATCGCCACGAGCGCGATTGCGCCGCGTCGGGCCATGCCGCTCGAATGCTTGTGCCACAGGAACCAAACGATCAGCAGGCAGGGGAGTGCAATCCAGCCACCGCGCGACTGGCTCGCCCATGAGGCATAGCAACCCGCTGCGGCGCCCAGAATCTTGAATGCGATGGTCCATGGGGTATCGCGGCGCAGCCAATGGATCGATACCACGGAAAGAATGCCCAGCAACAACGCGATGTCGCCAAAGTGGATCGCGTTCAGAAAGGAGCTTTCAGCGCGATAAGCCAGCAGGTCTGCGGTGGCGTACCACGCCATTAGCGCTGCACAGACGGCGCCGATGCCGAATGTCAGATCGGTCCATTTGGGGACGACGCTGACGATGCGGCGCAATCCGAGGAAAACGATGACGGCAAGGAAGAATCGCAGCGGGGAGTCAAGCGTATTCGCGACCACGTGGCCGTGTAGTACTTCTACGAGGAGAATGGCGAGAAAGGGGAACAGCAACGAACCGATCAGGATCCGGACGTGAGCGCTCGTTTTGAGCTCGCGCACGAGGCACGACAGGTCTCCCCGTTGGCGTTCGACGAGCAGAATGGCGGCACCTAGCGCGACTGTCAGAAACATGACGGTGTTTCCACCACGCGGCACGACCAATGTGGCAGCGGGAAACAGCAGGATCAGTGCACCGAAAATCTTGGCGAAAAAGAGTCGGCTTGGGGCTTTTGCCGACATGACGGACTTGCTCATTGGGTACCAGGCAAACTGCGGGAATTTTCTTTGCACGAAGTATGCCAGAAATGCCCGCCACGCCGAGTTTTCCGTCGGCGCGGCGCAACGCCCGACGGCCCTCCCCTTCAAAAATTCACATTCTTACAGGTTCATCGCGCCAAGGACGCCGCAAAGGTGCAGCGCGACGTGTGTCCAGGCGGCTTCGTCGTAGCCGTCCCCTTCCCGGGCGAGTTGTTGCGCTTCGTGGAACGTGCGCCAGATGGCGGCTGCGCTTGATGGCGTGCCCCCGGACAACCGGTACTGGCGCTGCAAGGCTTCGGCCAGCCACGGTTGTTGTTCGGCGCAGGCTTGCGCGTAAGCCTCGACGGCGACCCGGGCGTACGGATCGGCCGCCGGGTCGAGGACAACCGGCTGGCATGCCGACGGGCGGGCCATCGAAGCGGCCATGGCGTGGCGCTCGGCGGCGCTCTGACGGGTGTGGTGGTGTTTCATATCGGTCTCGTCTCGTTGGCCGCGCCAGGCTTGCCGGCGCGGGATCACTTACGTGGACTCACTCGTTTTCCATATTGCGGATGAACAGCATGGCCGCGTGCTTGGCCTGATCGATGCTCGAGAACGTACGGCCGTCCATGGGCCAGATGTCGACCAGCACCGCATAGCTGCCGGGGTACTCGGCCTGCATGATGCGGATGTAATGCTGCCGGAACACACAGCGCGCGAGTTCCACTGTCGGATGCGGTCGGCGGAAATGGGCGGTTGACATGACAGTCTCCAGAGATTTGGCCCTCCGGCCTCGACGGGCCGTTGCACAAGATTCAGCAATTCCCGTGCCAGTCCTCTTGAGACGATTAACTGCTTGATTCGTAAGGAGATGGGGAAGATGAGGCGCGCCGCGTCGGCGAAAAACGTTACGAAAACGAAACATCACGAAACACGATGGGAACGCCAGGCCGTAACAGGCCCCCTCAAATGACGGTTGTCGACGATACGCAGGATGCGTTTAACGACGTCTTTTGTGTTCCCGCTAAAATGGGCCTTTCCCCAAAGGTTGTCCGCATCTCCCGTAAGCATGAACCTGCGTTTTCTCGAAACCTTCGTCTGGCTCGCCAAGCTGCGTAACTTCCGGTTGACGGCGGAACGCCTGCACACGACGCAGGCGGGGGTCTCGAGCCGGATCGCTTCGCTGGAGCAGAGTTTCGGCGTGCGGTTGTTCGACCGCAGCGCGCGCGAGGTCACGTTGACGGCCGCCGGGCAGAAGGCGCTCGCGTATGCCGAGCGCATCGTCATGCTCGGGCAGGAGATGAAGCGCGAACTGAGCGACCCGGACATGCCGCCGGGGGTGCTCAAGATCGGTGTGGTCGAGTCGATCGTGCACAGCTGGTTTCCCGATCTCGCGGCGCGCATTCACCGCGAGTACCCGCAGCTCGAAATCGAGGTGACCAGCGAGACGACCATCAATCTGTGCAAACAGCTCGAAGCGGGCACGCTCGATCTGGTGCTGCAGACGGACATGCAGCACGGCACCGGCGTGGAAAACCTGCCGCTGGCCGAGTTTCCGATGCGCTGGGTAGCCAGTCCCAAGCTCAATCTCGAAGGGGAAACGCTCGACGTGGCCGATCTGGCCGCCTACCCGCTGGTGAGCTTCTCGCGCAATTCCGGACCGCACAAGACGCTGGAGCGCATGTTCTCGGTCGCGGCCGAACGCCCGGTGCGGGTGAACTGCATGACGTCGGTCGCGGCGATCATCCGCCTTGTGGCGGATGGTTTCGGCGTGGCGATGCTGCCCCCGGCGATCATCCAGCGCGAACTGGGCGAGCACAGCCTGCACCTGCTACGCGTGAACGCCAATTTCCCCAATCTGCCGCTCGTCGGGTCGTTCCGCACGGGCGCGTTGCTTGCCGAGAACGTCGCCCGTCTGGCGCAACGCACCGCCAGCGAGTTCGCCCTGAACATGGGACCGGACATCGCCATTCCGCCTGCGGCTGCCATGACGGCCCCCGTGTGGGGCGCCGGCGATTCCTGATTCGTCCGGGTCTCATCCCCGCGTCATCTGGCACGAAGCCTCGCCCGGCAAGGGTTTGGGCGGTCATAAGAATTTGCTGTCGCGGCGAATTTGATTTCTTGTTGGACGCATTTTCCGTCGTTTTGCACACTCGGCTGGACGGTCGGCCTATAGCGCATGCTTTCGTCTTCGTTGCGAAGCGTGCACCGGCCGGCCTCTCCGATTGTCGAAAACCGATGGATGCCTCATGACTGTGACTGCCCCGCGCGCCCAACTTTGTATCTGGACGAATATCGATCCGGCCTCCGAAGCGGATTTCAACCGCTGGTACGACCGTGAACACATGCAGGAGCGTGTGGCGATTCCGGGCTTCCAGTTCGCCCGCCGCTTCAAGGCGCTGCATGACTGCGCCCGTCCGTACCTCGCACTCTACTGCACGCAAGACGCCGCTGTGTTCACGAGCGAGCCGTACGCCCAGGCGTTCAATCACCAGACGGAATGGTCCCTGCGCAACTTCGCGCGCATGCAGGGCACGCAGCGCCGTGTCGGCACGCTCGACGTCGAAGCCGGTGAAGGTCAGGGCGGCATGCTCGCGGCCTTCGTGCTGACGGAAGCGGTCGTGACGCAGGCCCGCTCGCGTCTGAACGCCCAACTGGCCGAACTGGCTCAGGGCGACGGGATCGTGCGCGCCACGCTGCAAGTCACGGTGCCGACGCTGTCCGTCTCGCTGACGGCCAAAGGCGCGCCGCTGCCGCCGGCCGATGCCGTCGTTCTCATCGAAGGCACCGACCCGGACGCCGTGCGCGCCGCCGCCGAGACGCTGGCCGCCGCTCACGGTGTACCGGCCGCCGACGTGACCCGCTTCGCCATGCTGTGGCGCCTCGGCGCCAGCGGCGACTGACGTCCCAACGCTCATTCGCGAGGCCGGTCGCTCCGGCGGGTCTCGTGCAGATCTCGCGCACTTCTGGAGACATTCATGACAACGTATTCGAATACCCGCGATGTACGGGAAAACAGCGGGGCAGAGGGTGCGGTCGACAGCGCCGCGACCGCGAAGCCAGGCGCCAACAAGGGACGTCTGGCGACTGCCAGCATGGTCGGCACCACGCTGGAGTGGTACGACTTCACCGTCTACAACACGCTGGCTGCGCTGGTCTTCAACCACTTGTTCTTCCCGTCGGTCGATCCGCTGGCCGGCACCATCCTCGCGTTGTCGACGTACGCCGTCGGTTATATCTCGCGTCCGCTCGGCGGCTTCGTGTTCGGTAACCTCGGCGACAAGATCGGACGGCGTGCCGTGCTGGTGCTCACGCTCGTGGTGATGGGCCTGACCACCGGGCTGATGGGCCTGCTGCCCACGTACGCGTCGATCGGCATCTGGAGTCCGGTGCTGCTCGTGGCCCTGCGCTTCGTGCAGGGCGTGGCGCTCGGCGGCGAATGGGCGGGCGCGGTGCTGCTCTCGGTGGAGCATGGCGATCAGAAAAAGCGCGGGTTGAATGCCTCGTGGACGCAGGTCGGGCCGTCGTTCGGCACGCTGCTGGCGACGGGCCTGATTGCGCTCATTACGCTTTCGATCTCGCCCGACGACTTCCTCACGTGGGGCTGGCGTGTGCCGTTCCTGCTGAGCCTCGTGCTCGTGGCCTTCGGTCTGTGGGTGCGTCGTGGCGTGGAAGAAACGCCGATGTTCGAAGAGATGCAGCATTCGGACCGTCAGGCGGAGATGCCGATTGCCGACGTTTTCCGCAAGCACTGGCGCAATCTGCTGGTCGCCGGCGGCTCGCGTATCGGCTCGGACGTGCTCTACGCACTCATGGTCGTCTTCACGCTGACGTATGTGACCGGTACGCTGCATCTGTCGCGTCCGCTGGCGCTGAGCGCGGTGCTCGTGGGCACGGCCTTCAACGCGCTGACGGTGCCGCTGTTCGGCGCGCTCTCGGACAAGCTCGGCCGCCGTCCGGTGTATGGCTTCGGCGTGCTGTGCGCCGTGATCTGGGCGTATGGCTTCTTCGTGCTGCTCGATACGTCGAGCCCGGCGCTGATCGTGCTGTCCGTGGTCATCGGTCTGGTGATTCACGCCATCATGTACGGCCCGCAGGCGGCGTTCGTCACGGAACAGTTCCCGACGCGCGTGCGCTATGCCGGTTCGTCGCTGGCTTACACGCTGGCGGGGATTCTGGGCGGTGGTTTCGCGCCGCTGATCATCGTGAGCCTGTACAAGGAATACGGCACGACGTTCGCGGTGTCGATGTATGTGACGGCAGCGCTCGCGGTCACGGCCATCGCGCTTTTCGCCGCGCGCGAGACGGCACACCAGCCGCTGCGTGATTGATCTAACGAGTGATCTAACGAATGATCTAATACGGCGCCGCGCACAACGTCTCCAGCCCGGCAAGGTCTCCGCGCTGGGCAAGCTGGTGGACGTGGTGCGCGAAGCCGTCGTACTGCGGCGCGAGCGTGCTCAGGTGACGCGCCCAGTCCATCAGATCGGTGATCGCGCCCATGGCGATCAACTGTCGGGCTTCCACCAGCAGATCGCGTGACGGTCGTACGAGCGCAGCGCTGTCGGCGTCTGCCTCACCATCCGCGTCGGCGGCGAGCGGGGCGTCGATGCGTTGCAGGTCGAGCAGCCGCGCCAGCGTGTGACGCAGGTCCGCGAGTTCGACCGGCTTGAGCAGGCAGGCGTCGTACCCTCTGGCGTCGTCGTCCGCTTCGCTGCCTTCCTCTCCCGCGGCACGCCCGACGCCGCTGCCTGCCACCACCTGCGGTGAGGCGGACACGGCCAGCACGGGCACGTCGGGCCAGCGTCGGCGCACGGCACGTGCTACGGCCAGACCATCGGCATTGGGCATCATGTGATCCGTCAGCACCAGATCCGGCAGCGTCTGCCTCGGATTGCCCAGCGCGGCGATGAGCGCCACGCCGTCACCGAAGGTCCGCACGGAGAAGCCCAGACTGGCGAGTTCGTCGTGCAGGAACTGCCGGATCTCGGGCGAATCCTCGGCAAGCCAGATGTGATAGCCGGTGCCGTCGAGCGGGGGGAGCGCATGCGTGGCGCCCGCGAACGATTGCGCGACGAGGTCGGTCTCGCGCGCCACGTGCAGCGGCAGCGAGAACGTCACCCGTGTGCCGACGTCGGGCGTGCTGTCGATGGCGATGGTGCCGTTCATGCGCTCGATCCACTGCTTGACGATCGCGAGCCCGAGCCCCACGCCCGGCAAACGGCGTGCGCCGTCGAGCCGCGCGAACGGTTCGAACACGCGGGGGAGGTCTTCCTTCGCGATCCCGCAGCCGGAATCCTCCACGCCGAAACACACGTGCACGATGTCGGCGCGCGTGGCGTCCGGAGTGGCCGACAGTGACAACGTGATGGTGCCGTCGGTGGTGTACTTCGCCGCGTTGTCCAGCAAATTCCCCAACACCTGACGCACCCGCTTGGCATCGAAGGCGAGCAGCGGCGGCAGCGGCGCGCGCACGTCGAGCAGGAACGCGTTGTCGTGCTTGCGCGCGAGGCTCATGCCTTCGTGCGCCATGTTGTCGATGAAGGCGTGGGTGTAGACCGGGGCGACGTGTAGCGCATCGGCCGCGCCGCCGCCTGCGTATTCGATCAGATCGTTGACCATCGCGAGCATGTGATGCGCGCTGCGACGAATGATGCGGCCACGGTCGGCGTCTTCGCGTCCGCCGGACTGGACGAGGTCCGCGAAACCGATGATCGACGTGAGCGGCGTGCGCAGGTCGTGGCTGATGCGCGCTAGGAAGTCGCTCTTGGCGCTGTTGGCTTCGTCGGCCGCAATCAGGGCCGCCTGCAATTCGCGCGTGCGCGTGTCGACGGCGTTGGCCAGCCGCGCCTGTTCTTCTCGACGCGTTTGCAACACCTCGCGCTGCGCAGCGCGCTGCTCGCGCACGAGTTCGCGCGAGCGTCCGGCCACGATGATGGTGAGCATCAGCAGTACGGAGATGTTCGTGCTCCACGCCATCGCCGTGTTGGCCAGCCACTCCTCGGGCAGCAGGCCGTTGATGATCGCCAGCCGCCAGAACAGCACGACGCAACCCGGCGAGAACGAGAGCAGGCTCAGGCGCGCGTTCTTGCAGCCGCGTCGCCAGCCGTCGATCAGCGAGACGACCCAGATGACGTTGAAGACCGTCAGCAATTGCAGATGGGTGAAGGCCGCCACACGGTGGTCGCCGAACAGCACCCACACCGCCATGAAGCCCATGATCCCGATCATGACGCGGTACGTCCAGCGCCACAGCGCAACGCCGTTCAGACCTGCGAAGGCCAGCAGCATTGCGCTGAACGCGCCGGCCGTCAGTGTCGAGAAGAAGCTCGGCGCCCGGACGATGAACTCGCCGCCTTGCGGCAGAACATAGCGATACAGAAAGCCCTGAAACGCCATGTCCTGCGCGACCTGCGTGATGGTGGTGAGCGCGAGAAGAACGAAAACCGGATCGCGTCGCGCGATGCCGAGCACGAGAGCGTAGAGCCCGATGGAGATCATCGAGCCCGCGAGCAGCATGGCGATCATGGCGTTGTGCGCCTCGGCCATGCGGAAGTCGTCGGGACGCCAGAGATGCGGCACGAGACTGACCGATGAGCGCGTCTCCACCCGGACGAGGAACGTCATGCGCTCGCCGGGGGCGAGCGTGATGGGAAAGACGGAGGTCTCGGACGCAATGGGGTGCTGCGTCAGCGGCACGGTGTGTCCCGCGCGCCAGCTAACGCTCGGCTGCGTGGCGCCGAACGGCATGGCATAGAAGCGGATGTCCTCCAGCCGCACGATGCCCACGCTCAGCCAGCGCGTGACCGGCGCCGCGCTCAGGTTCTCGACGTTGCCGGTGAGCCAGAACGCCGAGCGGCTGTAGCCGGCGTTGAGCATGCGCGGGACGACCTGGCGCCAGCCGGGCGCGGCAAGTGCCTGTGTCGCGTCGAGCCGGCGCGTCGGGTCTTCGAGCATGCGCAACTGCGTGTCGAGCTTGAGCGGCGACGGGGCGGTTGCGAGGTCGATGGCGACGGAGGTGGCGACTGGCTTACCGGAAGGCGTCGGTGCAGTTGCCGCGGCAGCCGCGACGGCGCCGGTGGGCAGCCAGAGCGCGATGAGCACGATGAGCGCCATGAGCGCCAGACAAAAGAATCGGGCGAAGTGGCAGACGTGGACGATGGGGAAGACGCGGGCGAGGACTGTGCCGGGAGTGCCCGATGGCGCAGCACTCATGGCGTGGACGGCATGGGCGGGGTGTCGGCACCGTCAGTACCGTCGGACGCGAGATAGGTCTGCGCGCCCTGCTCGCGAAAGCCGCTGGGCGGCATGCCGAAGCGCTCGCGGAAGGCCGTCGCGAAATTGGCCGCGCTGGCAAAGCCCACGGCCGCTGCAATGTCCTGCACGTCGAGCGACGTCTCCGAGAGCAGGCGTCGCGCTTCCTTCATGCGTTCTTCGCGCAGGAAGTCGAAGACCGTGACGCCGACGCAGCGCCGGAACGCCAGATTGAGGCGCCGCGTGTTCGTGCCCACGGCGCTTGCCAGTCCGGCAAGTTCGGGCGTCGTGCTCAATTGATCGAGCAGCAAGGCGCGCGTCGCCCGAAACAGCACGGCGTCGAGTGTATGCGCCTGCACGGGCAGCGGCGTGAGTCTCGTACCCTCGCTGCCGGGATCGGACGTCGCCTGAGCGGGCGAGGGCGTCGTCGCCTTGAGATGGATCGACAGCCGCAGCCGCACTTCTTCGAAGTCGTACGGTTTGGCGATGTAATCGACCGCACCGGCCGTCAGTCCTGCAACACGTTCGCCGGGCAGGGCGGCCGCCGTCAGAAAGATCAGCGGGATGTGGCGGGTGCCCGGGTCCGCCTTGAGCAGACGGCACGCGCCGAGGCCGTCGCAGACCGGCATGCGGATATCCATGAGGATGAGATCGGGCTGCACCGTGCGGGCCTTGGTGTAGCCGTCGCGACCGTCTTGCGCGATGTAGACCCGGCAGCCCTGCTGACTGAGGAAGTCCATGAGCAGCATGCGGTCTTCCTGATTGTCGTCGACCACGAGCACACGCACGCCCGACAACTGCCGGGCATGGGGCGAGGCGGGCCATGCGCCTGCCGGACGAGACGACGTCGCGGTGGGGGCGGCGGAGGCGGCAAACGACTGCGGGGGCAGGTGACGATCGCTCATGATGGTCGTCATTCTTTCACATTCGCCCGGACACGCTGCGTCAATTCGGTGCGAATGCCGGTGGGCGGGAAATAATTTTCCGTCAGGCAAACGTGGGATGCCGTCGGGCAAAGGTGCGGCAAGCGCGTGCCGGATCGGCTCAGGTAAGGTCAACCGTCGGGTTCGCAGCGGCGACGACCGGCGTGTAGGTGATCGGGGGGTCGTCTGCCGTCAGGGGTGCCGCAGCGCGAGCCCGGCCCCCCCGGGGGGGCCGGATCGTACGACTTCAAAGACATCGAAGATCTCGACGCCGCCGCAGCGACGCCAGTTACTCCGGGTTCGTCCAGACGACGTTCGCGCCGACCGAGCAGAGATTCTCGACGAAGCGCGGATGCGCACGACGGATCGGCAGCGCGTTCTTGATGGTCGACTGTCCGTCGATGCTCGCGGCCACCATCAGCAAGGCGATCGCCACGCGAATGATGTACGGGCTCTCGACGACCGCCGGCGAGAGCGGCACGCCACCGAACGTGATCAGACGGTGCGGGTCCGACTGGAACACGTGTGCGCCGAACTTCGACAACTCCGTCGACCAGCCCATCGCGCCGTCATAGACCTTGTTCCAGAACATGGCGCTGCCTTCGGCCTTCACGCCCAGCGCGATGAAGATCGGCAGCAGGTCCACCGGGAAATACGGCCACGGCGCCGCTTCCACCTTCGTCAGAATGTTCTGCGTGAACGGCGCCTGCACCTTGAGCTTGCCTTGCGCGGTCGCCGTCGACCAGCCGTCGCGGTGCTCGACCTTGATGCCGAACTTCGCGAACGTACGGTCGATCAGCGGGAACTGCTCCGGCGCCGAGTTCTTGACGGTGATCTCGCCGCCCGTGATCGCGCCCAGCGCCAGGAACGTGGTGATCTCGTGGAAATCCTCGGCGAAGCGGAATTCGCCCCCGCCGAAGCGCTCGACACCTTCAATGGCGAGCTGCGACGTCCCCACGCCTTCGATCGGCACGCCGAGCATCTGCATGAAACGGCAGAACTCCTGGACGTGCGGCTCGGACGCGGCGTTGTTCAACTGCGAGCGTCCGTTGGCGGTCGCCGCGCACAGCACGAAGTTTTCCGTGGTGGTCACCGACGCGTAATCGAGCCAGTGATGGATGGCCGGGCGTGCTTCGTCCGCGTGGATCAGCAGCGAGCCGGCGGTGCGCTCGACACGTCCGCCGAAATGGCGCAGCACTTCGATGTGCGGATCGATCTCGCGCACGCCGAGCGTGCAGCCCTTGATGTTGTCTTCGATGCGCGCGACGCCGAACCGCGCGAGCAGCGGCGGCACGAGCATGATCGACGAGCGCATCTCCTCGGGCAGATGGTCGGTGCGCGGGTCGAATCGGGTGTTCAGGTGATGGACGTCCAGGATGCCGGCGTCGAAATCGACGCTGACATCGCTGCCGAGCTGACGAAAGATGTCGAGGATCTTGCGGACATCGGTGATCTCGGGCACGCCGATGAGGCGCACGGGCTGATCGGTCAGCAGCGTGGCGCACAGCACCGGGAGGACGGCGTTCTTGTTGGCGGAGGGGGTGATGCGGCCGCGCAGCGGCTGGCCGCCATGGACTACCAGATGGGACATGGGCTTCCTTCGGGCTTCGTGCTTCGTAATGGCTTCGTACTCAAGCGGGGGGCGGGATTGGCATGCGGGCCGTGGGCTCCTCGCGATCAGGCGCAATATACCCCGATTTGGGCATTCGCCTCATGCACCTCCCGCAAACGCCTCGGCGAAGATGGCGCGGAAGTCCGGCGTCTCGGCCGCCGCCGCACGCGTCAGCACACGGGTTTCGAGCTCGTCGAGATGCGCCGTCGCGAGCGCAATCGCCGCGTCGGTCTTGCCGTCGCGCAATTGCCCCACGAGCTGCGCGTGTTCGGTCGGCGCGCAGTGCATGAACTCGGCCGGGTCGTACAGCGCTTTATATAGCTCTGTCTTGGCGACGAGCGCACGCGCGAACGCATCGAGTTCGGCGCTATCGGCCATGCCGATCAACTTCAGATGGAATTCGCCCGCGAGCTGGATGGAGCGCTCGTGCGTGCCGTCGGCATGCGAGCGGGCTTCGGTCGCCACGTGGGCGTCGAGCGCCGCGAGTTGCGCGTCGCCCAGCCTGCCGCAGATGCTCGCGATCACCCCGGTCTCCAGCACGCGCCGCGCACGGTACGTCTGACGAATGTCTTCGAGCGACGGCTGCGGCACGAACGCGCCGCGATTGGGTTCGAGCACCAGCTTGCCTTCGAAGCCGAGCCGCGCGAGCACCTTGCGCACCGCGCCGCGCGTGCAGTCGAACGCCTGCGCCAGATTCCGTTCACGCAGCGGCATGCCCGGCCGGAGCTTGCCCGAGAGCAACGCCTGCGAGATCGCGGCGTAGACGCGCGCTTCGATCTGCTGGCCGGCGCTGCCCGGCGTACTGTCGTCGTCAGCCGACATGGCAGTCGAAGCGGCGGTGGCGGGCGGGGACGAAGGCGAGGGCGGTGCTGCGGTGCGGCTCAAGCCGGTTCTCCTGGAAATACGCGGATCGCGATCCGTCGTGAGCGATCGTGCTTGATTGTGCGTGATCGCGCGGGTGTGGGGCGCATTGTACCTGCGCCCTCGCGTTCACCGTCAGGGTTGCACCCTCCCATGATGTCTGGCCGATCGAAGGTATCGGAAACCCTCGATTTCGGCCCGTCGGCGCTCGCGACCTTGCATTTCGGCAAATCGTTACCGATAATGGTCAACAAAAATGGTTAACCATTTTGCGTTATTTGGTTGATGATATGGCAATTCGAGATGACATGCCACCGCGTCGACTGCTCGCGAAATGGACGAAACCATCGGGCTGCCGCGATTGCCGACTGCCTTGCGCGCATCACCCGATGCGAACGACAGCGCGACAACGCGTGACTGCCCTGTGAATCCCTTTGGGTCTGGAGACGTCATGAAACCTGTACATTGCCTGGCCGCGCTTCCCGTCGCGGCCTTCTATAGCGGCGGCTGGCTTGCCGAACACGTGGGTACCCGGCTGGCCGGGCTGCCTTTTCTGATGACGTGGAACATCGTCTGGTTGCTGCTCACGTCGCTGGTCATGGTCGTGATGTTCCGTTTCGACGGGTCGCGCGACGCCGCCCGCCGTCAGGCGTTGGCAGCCGATGTTGCCGACGCCGGTCGTCGCGATCACGACGGAGCCGCATCATGAACGCCGCGCTCGCCGTCATCGCGGCATTTCTCGCTTTCGCGATTTTCGTGGGCTTGCGCGCACGACGCGGTCGCACCATGAGCCTCGAACAATGGGCCGTGGGCGGACGCGGCTTCGGCACGCTGCTCGTCTTCCTGCTGATGGCGGGCGAGGCCTTCTCGACCTTCACATTCCTGGGGGCGAGCGGATGGGCCTACAGCAAGGGGCCGCCCGCGTTCTACATCCTCGCTTACGGCGCCCTCGCGTATCTGCTCGGTTACTGGATGTTGCCTGCGGCGTGGCGTCATGCGACGAAGCACCACTGCGTGTCGTTCTCCGACTTCTTCGCCACGGCATACCACTCGCGCGCGCTGGGGGTGGTGGTCTCGCTGGTCGCCGTGCTGGGCATGAGCGCGCTGCTCATCATCCAGTTGCGCGGGCTGGGCATCATCGTGTCCGAGGCGTCGTACGGCACGATCCCGCCATCGGTCGCGATCTGGTGCGGAGCGATCGCGATGGTGGTCTACATCACGGTGTCGGGCATCCACGGTTCCGCAAGCATTGCGATCTACAAGGACATTCTGATTCTCGTGATCGCCGTGTTCCTCGGCATCTACCTGCCGCTGCATTACTTCGGCGGTTTCGGCGAGATGTTCGACCGCATCGAGGCGGCGCGTCCGGGCTTCCTGGAAATGCCCACGAGCGGGCTCACCCTGTCCTGGTACAACTCGACGATCCTGCTCACGTCGCTCGGCTACTACCTGTACCCGTACGTCTTTACGTCGGTGTATGCGGCGAAGACCGAGAGTGCGGTGCGCAAGAACACGATCCTGATGCCGCTGTATCAGATGGTCATCGCCTTCATGTTCTTCGTCGGCTTTGCGGCGATTCTGCAAGTGCCGGGGCTCTCCGGCGCCGATTCGGATCTGGCGCTGCTGCGCATCGTCAAGCAGACGTTCTCGCCCTGGTTCGTCGGCGTGATCGGCGGCGTGGGGGTGTTGACCGCGTTGGTGCCCGGTTCGATGATCTTGCTCAACGCATCGACGCTGATCGCGAAGAACATCTATCGCGACGGCTTCGCGCCGCATGCGAGCGAAGCGTTCGTCGGCAAGCTCGCCAAGCGTGTGTTGCCGCTGTTCGGGCTGGTCGCGGTGTTCTTCGTGCTGCGCGGCGGTGCGACGTTCGTGGCGCTGGCGTTGTTCGCGTCTAGTCTGCTCACGCAGTTGTTCCCGTCGTTCGTGGCGAGTCTGCTGCCGCGTCCGTTCGGTAACAAGTACGGCGCGTTCGCGGGCATCGGCGCCGGTGCGCTCGTGCTGCTCGCCGCCGTCGGGTTCGACGTCAACCTTCGCACGTTGATGCCGGGCGCGTCGGATACTGTGGCGTCGATCAACATGGGACTGGTCGCGCTGGCGGTCAATGCGGTGACGTTCGTGGCGGTGAGCGCGCTCACCCGTTCGCGCAACGTGGAAGCCGGAATCTTGAGGAAAGTATGACAACACTGGAAATTCGCAACGCACGGGGGCTGGACGGTTCGCCGGTCGACGTGCGTGTCGAGCAGGGCAAGATCGCGGCCATCGGATCGGCGCTACCGCCGTATCCGGCGGCGGCCGATGGTGTTGATGGTGCTGACGGTGCCGTGCATCGCATCGACGCAGGCGGGGCGCTGCTCATGCCGGGCTTCGTCGAATCGCACACGCACCTCGACAAGACCACGTGGGGCATGCCGTGGTACGTGAACGAGTGCGGCTCGCGGCTCATCGACCGGATCGACAACGAGCGCGCGTGGCGCGCGGCCAGCGGGCACGATGCGGGGGCGGCGTCGCTGGCGCTCGGTCGCGCGTTCCTCGCGGCAGGCACCACGCGACTGCGTACGCACGTCGACATCGACACGGATGCGGGCTTGCGGCATCTCGACGGCGTGCTCGCCACGCGTGAGACGCTGGCCGACCGGCTCGACATGCAGATCGTGGCGTTCCCGCAGTCGGGTGTGCTCGATCGCGCGGGCACCGTGGAACTGCTCGACGCGTCGCTCGCCCGTGGGGCGGACGTGCTCGGGTGGCTGGATCCCTGCGCCATCGACCGCGATCCGAAGGCGTCGCTCGACGCCATGTTCTCGCTCGCCGACAAGCACGGCTGTCCCGTCGACATCCATCTGCACGAACCGGGCGAGATGGGCGTGTTCTCGTTCGAGTTGATGCTGGAGCGCATTGCGGCGCTCGGCATGCAGGGCAAGGTGGTGGTGTCGCACGCCTTCTGCCTGGGCGAACTCGATGCCGCGCGTGCCGACGCGTTGCTGGCGCGTCTGGCGGATGCCGGGGTGGCGCTCATCACGACGGCGCCGCCGTCGCGTATCGTGCCGCCGCTCATGGCCTGCCGTCGTGCCGGGGTGCCGCTCGCCGGCGGCAACGACGGCATTCGCGATACGTGGACGCCCTACGGCTCGCCCGACATGCTCGAGCGCGCGATGATGATCGGTCTGCGCTACAACCTGCGGCGCGACGACGAACTCGACATCGCGCTCGATTGCGTCACGCATCAGGGCGCGCGTGCGTGCTGGTTCGAGGACTACGGGCTTCACGTCGGCGCTCGCGCCGACCTCGTGCTGGCCGATGCCCGGAACGCGGCGCAGGCGATCGTCACCCGTGCGCCGCGCCGTTGGGTTGTCGCGAACGGTTACGTGGTGGTGAGCGAGGGCGTGGCGGTATGACGCTTTGGCTGGCCATCGTCGCGGTGGGGCTTACGCTGCGCCCGACGCTCACCTCCATCAGCCCGCTGCTGCCGCAGATTCGCGGGGCGACGGGCATGAGCTATCCCGTCGCCGCCTTGCTCACGTCGTTGCCCGTGCTGGCGATGGGGGCGGGCGCGTTCGCCGCGAGCGGGCTGACGCGGCGCTTCGGTGAGCGAAGCGGTGTGCTGCTCGGACTGGCCGCGCTGGCGCTGGCGTGCGGTGCAAGGTTCGTGGCAGACGATACCGTCACGATGATCGCGACGGCGCTGGTGTCGGGCGCCGGCATCGCCATCATTCAGGCGTTGTTGCCCGGCGTGGTGAAAGCGAACTACAGCGCCGCGCGCATGACGTCGATGATGGGGCTGTACTCAGCGGCGCTCATGGGCGGCGGCGGCCTCGGGGCCGCCGCGAGTCCGTGGATGGCCGCCGAGGCGGGCGACTGGCGCGCGGGGTTGGGAATGTGGCTGGCCGTCGTCGGTCTGGCCGCGTTCGCGTGGTGGCGCGCGCCGTTCGCGCGCGCGGCGGCTTCGGCCGCAACCCTGGCGACACCCACAACACCGGCGACGGCGGACGCACTGCGTGCGGCATGTCAGGCCGCAACGGCGCGCATCGAAGATAAGGCGCCGTCGATGCTCGAGCTGTTGCGCAAGCCTCGCGCGTGGACGCTGGCCGTCTACTTTGGTCTCATCAACTGTGCTTACACGACGATGGTCGCGTGGTTGCCGCCGTTCTATCAGGCGCGGGGCATGAGCGCGACGCACAGCGGCGCGTTGCTCGCCGGGCTCACGGCGTGTCAGGTCGCGGCGGCATTGATGTTGCCGTGGCTTGCGCGCGCTCACATCGATCGCCGCCGCTGGCTGACGTTGGCGCTCGCGGCGACGCTGGGCGGTCTCGTCGGGCTGGTCATCGCGCCGGACGTCGCACCGTGGGTGTGGATCGGCGGCATCGGATTCGGTCTGGGCGGCACCTTTTCGCTGGGACTGGTGCTGGCGCTGGACCATCACGCGCATCCGCGTCACGCGGCGGCGCTGGCGGCGTTCATGCAGGGCGTGGGCTTTTGCATCGCGGCGCTCGCCCCGTTTGCGGCCGGCGCGATCGTGGCGGCGACGGGGAGCTTCCTGCCGTCGTGGATCGGGCTCGTCGTCATCAACGTCGCGCTGATCGCGTTGACGTGGCGCTTCGATCCGCAGGGGTACGCGTCGGCGCTCGGCCTGTCGCGAGAGGTGCATGAGGTGCGTGAGCTGCACGAGGCGAGAGAGGGCGGGCATCGGCACGCCTAAACGGACATCGTCACTACGACGAATGCCCGCCAAAGGCGCGTGAAAAGGCAACGCATGTGAGTCCGAATTGCAAGACATGCGTTGCGCACGCGAGACACGTCAGGACGATGCAAAATTCATGCGAGCGCATACGCAATCCGCGCTAAGATGGCTCATCGTGTGATGTCGCAGCGGGGCGTCGTCGCGAGACCGTTGCCCCCGGCTCAACCTGATCCCTCGGTCCTTCAGATGATTTCGGACTAGCACCCTTCGGGCCCGGGTTGGCTGCGTGCTGCCGGATACCAGGGGAGAACGGATGCTCGGAAAGGCGCGCAGGGCGGTGGGACGATCGTTCGGGACGTTACGCGTCGCGAGTGGTGTCTACCGCGTCGGCACGTCCACTGCCGCGACGATCTTCGCGGCGTTCATCACGACACTGGTCGCCACGTTTGTCTCGACATTCCCTGCGCATGTTTTGGCTGCCGACACTGCGGTGTCCGCCACCGCTGCGAAGCCCGCGTCGGCACCCTCGGCCCCTGCGGCCTCCGCTTCCAGCGCATCGTCTTCTTCCTCGTCTTTCGCTTCCGCCTCCATGTCCACTGGCACCGACCAGCGCGTGCTGCGCAGCGACGGCGCGTATGCGAACCTTCACGTCTTCCGGCCTGCCGGGGCCTGCAACGGCGTGGTCGTGCTCAGTCCCGGTGCGGGCGACGACCGCGATGCGCTGTCGTGGCTTGGCCGTGCGCTCTCGAAGTCCGGCTGGCTGGCGGTGACGATGGCGCATAAGGAAAGTGGTCGCGACTCCTTGCGGGACCGGGTGCGCAATGGCGGGTTGCGCGACGGTTTGCTTGCGCTCACTACGGACCCCGAAGCGTACGACGATCGTCTCGAAGATGCCGGGGCGGCATTGCATTGGGCGCGCGGTCAGTGTCATGCGGGACCGGCGGTCCTGGCGGGGCACTCGATGGGGGCGGTGACCGTGATGATCGAGGCGGGGGCGAAGAACAAGCTGGGGCTCGATAGCGACGATCGCTTCGACGGTTACATCGCGCTCTCACCGCAGGGAAAGGGTGCGATCTTCCCGGCGGGCGCGTGGCATGACATCCGCAAGCCGGTGCTGCTGGTGACCGGCACTCGGGACGAGCCGCTCGAAGGCAAATGGCAGACGCGTACCGAACCGTTTGCCGATATGCCGCCGGGATGTCACTGGCTGGCGGTCGTCGACGGTGCGACGCATTTCAACTTTGCGGGCTTCGGTTACGGGCACGGCGATATCGAAGCCAAGATCCTGCCGCTGATCCAGCGATTCCTCGACAACGTGCGTGGCCATCGATGTAGCGTGCCGTCGCCGGCGGCCGGCGTGAAGTTCGACACCAAATAAGGCGGACCATGGCCGAACAGGATCTCACGCGCGGCCCCATCGGCAAGACCCTCTTCTGGTTCTCGCTGCCGGTGCTCGGCAGTAACGTATTGCAATCGCTCAACGCGTCGATCAACGCCATGTGGATCGGCCATTATCTCGGCGAGTCGGCGCTCACTGCCGCGTCCAACGCCAACATCCTGTTGTTCTTCCTGCTCGGTGTCGTCTTTGGCATCAGCATGGCCAATACCATCCTCATCGGTCAGTCCATCGGGGCGAAGAATCATGTGCTGACACAGCGCATCGTCGGCACGAGCGCGACGTTCTTCGTCCTGATGTCGGTCGCCGTGTCCGTGTTCGGCTACGTCTTCACGCCCGAGTTGCTGGGCGCATTGGGGACGCCGGGCGATGCACGCGAGTTTGCGGTCGCGTATCTGCGCATTATCTTCGTGGCGTTGCCGGTGATGTACTTCTACAACTTCGTCATGATGGCGCTGCGAGGCGCGGGCGACGCGCGCACCCCGTTTCGCTTCATGCTGTTGTCGGCGGGACTCGACATCGCACTCAACCCGTTACTCATTTTCGGCTGGGGACCGATCCCGCCGTTCGGCATTGCGGGCTCGGCGGGCGCGACGCTCATCGCACAGACGGTGAGTCTCGCGGCGCTCATGTACACCCTGTACCGGCGGCGCGATCCGCTGTGGCTCACGCGTCGCGACTGGAAGTATCTGCGCATCGATCCGGGGCTGTTGCGGCTGATCGTCGTCAAGGGATTGCCGATGGGATTGCAGATGGTGGTGATCTCGTCGTCGGCCATGGTGATGATGGGGTTCGTCAACGGCTACGGATCGCAGACCACGGCGGCCTACGGCGTCGCGTCGCAGTTGTGGACGTACGTGCAGATGCCGGCGCTGGCGATCGGCGCGGGCGTGTCGTCGATGACCGCGCAGAACGTCGGCGCGGGGTTATGGGATCGCGTATCGAAGATCGGACGTGTCGGCGTCGGACTGAACTTTGTCATGACCGGCGCGCTGGTCATCGCCATTCTGTTGTTCAACAAGCAGTTCATGAATGCCTTCTTGCCGGGCGATGGCTATGCCATCTCGGTGGCGCAGCACATCAACGCGGTCGTGGCGTGGTCGTTCGTGCTGTTCGGGGTGACCATCGTGCTGTTCGGCGTCGTGCGGGCGACGGGGGCGGTCACGGCGCCGCTCGTCATCCTGTTCGTCTCGCAGTGGGTGATCCGCTTGCCGTTCGCGTGGCAGATGCAGAAGACGTGGGGGGCTGAGGCGATCTGGTGGAGCTTCCCGCTCGGCTTCGCCGTGTCGCTCCTCATGGCGCTGTCGTACTACAAGTGGGGCAATTGGCGTGGCGTGCGAATGCTGCCGAAGGGGCCGCCTGCCGTTGCCCAGACCGAAGATGCGGCGAGCGCGGCGGCGGGTCCTGCGCCGGTGCCGGTGCCTGTCGCAGCTGCGCAGTCGGCATCGCCGTCGTCTTCGTCGGCTTCACCGCCTGCGGAGTCTCATCCGTCTGCTTCCCGCTCCGCGGCCACGGGTCCCGCCCCCGATTCCGGTAACGCGCCGCGCGACCCTCGCGCCTGATGGCGCCTGCTCCAGTTCACTGCGAGTTTTCGATCCATGGCGACGCGGCGTCTGCCAGCGCGTGGCGCAGCCATATCAGCAGGGCTTCCTTGGCGGGGTTTGCGGCGAAGGGTTCGCGTGAGAGCGCGACATAACCCGAGCCGTCACGGATAAAGCCGTAGGGGGCGACGAGGCGGCCTGCGCTCAGTTCGTCGCTCACCATGTAGACCGATCCGATGGCGGCACCGAGTCCGGCACCGGCGGCTTGCAGGCTCAGATAGAAGTGTTCGAACGGTGGCGTCTTGCCGTGCGCTTCGAGTGAAGGGAGCGTGGGCGGTGAATCGCGTCGGGTCGATTGCATGGCGCGCAGCCAGTCTTGCCAGACGCTGGGGCGGGTGCGCGTGCCGAGCGGATTCAGACGTGGAGCGGCGAACGAGGCGGGCAATCCGACCGGTCCGATCCATTCGTCGGCGAGCGGTTCGGCGGCGAGGGTATGGCCCCAGAAGAAGTCATTGCGTCGGATGGCGACATCCACACCGGTGTTTTCGAAGTCGAGCGGGCCACCGGCGGAGTGAAGGTGGAGGGCGATGTCGGGGTGTGTCTGAGCGAACGTGCCGAGGCGGGGAATGAGCCAACGCATGGCGAGGGTGGGTTCGCAGGAGACGACGAGTGTGCGCGAGGCGGCGCTGGCGTGGAGGCTGGCGACGGTGGAGGCGAGTTGGTCGAACATTTGCCGGGTGGTGGCGTGGAGGCGGGTACCGGCGGGGGTGAGGAAGACGGCGCGGTTGCGGCGTTCGAAGAGGGGAAAGCCGAAGGCGAGTTCGAGCGTGCGGATTTGCCGGCTGACGGCGCCGTGCGTGACGAAGAGTCTGTCGGCGGCGCGGGCGAAGCTGAGTTCGCTGGCGGCGACGTCGAAGACTTGGAGGGCGTTGAGAGGCAAGGGGCGCGTCATACGTGAGAAATTATCACGGATGAGGGGGCAAAAACATCGTTTTTCGGGCGAGAAAAGACCAAGGAAAATACCGCCGAAATGACGAAAAGGCGTCAGGACCCAAACGCTAAGAGTGCGATGAGCGACGGATCGGGGCCCTGTTCTGAACCGAGTTGGGTCTATGTCTGAGGGGCGGAATAGGGCCCCGGTCCGTCGCGGCGTGGGCATCGGTTCAGAGGCTAATTCCGGCCAGGACAGCGCTCTCACTCAGACCGTCGTCCTCAAATCAATCAGTGAGAATTCATCATGCAAGAGTTGTTGGCGGTAATGACGATCACGGTGCTGGCGGTAATCAGTCCGGGTGCGGATTTCGCGATGGCGACGCGTGAGAGCTGGCGTCACGGTCGCAGGGCGGGGTTATGGGCGGCGTTGGGTATTGCGGCGGGAGTGCAGGTGCATGTGGCGTACACGTTGGTGGGCGTCGGCTTGTTGATTGCGCAACTGCCGTGGTTGTTCACCGGCATCAAATGGGTCGGGGCGGCGTATCTGGTCTACATCGGCTGGCGGACGTTGAAGGATCGGTCGCCAGTCGTCGATGTCACCGAGGAGTCGCCTTCGTCGTCGGACGCAACGATCGATTCGAATGAACAGACATCCACTCGCTGGCGCGAAGACCTGCAAGCCTTCCGCACGGGCTTTTTCACCAACGCGTTGAATCCGAAGTGCACGTTGTTCGTCGTGAGTACCTTCACGCAGGTCGTTCATCCGGGCACCGGGTGGGAATTGGGACTGGCGTATGGCGCATTCATGTCGTTTGCCCATTGGGTGTGGTTCAGCCTTGTGGCGCTTGGCTTCTCGGCGGGGTGGATGCGTGCGGCGATGGTCCGGCGGCAGCATCTCGTGCGACGCACCATTGGCGGCGCGCTGATGACGCTGGGGGGATTGCTCGCGATGGCGAGCCGCTAGCGGGCGGCAGATGATGGCGGAGGGCGTTTGCGTCGGGGCGCAAACAAAGTCGTGAGCGAAGTTGTGATGCTTCGCGCGAAATTCGCCCCGAATGGCAGGGAAATGGCGCAGGAATGTCGAAAAAATGACTGAAAAGTGGCAGGAAAGGCAGGGAAATCCTTTCAAATGCCCCTTTGGTCACAAATAGTCACAAATTTATGACGCGCCGGAAGCACCGTCACAGCAGACGATAGGGGTAATGTGAGTGCCCGCTTCGAAGGTTTTGCCGATGCATCTTTAGTCAATCGGTGAATGAACGGGTAAAATTGCGCGTTCGGCGCACGCTGGCTACGGTCGGCACGCGCGTTACATGCCCTTCCCACTGCCGATGGAATTCCTGCCCAACGCGGTTTCCCGCATGATTGCCCACCGTGCCCTGCGCCTGGCGATCGCCAGTGTGCTCAGCGTCTGCGCGCTCGTCTCGGGCGCCGCGCATGCTTTCTCGTTCGACGACGTCGCCAAACAGGCCCGCACGCTCGCGAACAGCCGTTACAAGCCGAAGGATCCGAACCTTCCCAAAGACCTTCAGAACCTCACCTACGACCGCTATCGCAACATTCGCTTCAAGCCCGAAAAGGCGCTGTGGCGTGCGCAGAAGCTGCCGTTCGAGCTGATGTTCTTCCATGAAGGCTCGTACTACGACCGTCCCGTCAAGATCAACGAACTGATGGGCAACAGCGTGCGCGAAATCCGCTACAGCCCGGACATGTTCGACTTCGGTGCGCTCAAGGTCGACCCGAAGCAACTGCGAGGCTTAGGCTTTGCCGGGTTCCGGATCCACTACCCGGTCAACACGCCGAAGTACAAAGACGAAGTCATGGTCTTCCTCGGCGCGAGCTATTTCCGTGCGCTGGGCAAGAACCAGACGTACGGCCTGTCCGCACGCGGTCTCGCGCTCGACACTGCGCTGAACTCCGGTGAAGAGTTTCCGCGCTTCACCGAATTCTGGATTCAGCGTCCCGCACCGGGCGCCAAAGAGCTGATCATCTACGCGTTGCTCGACTCGCCGCGCGCTACCGGCGCGTATCGCTTCACGCTGCGTCCGGGGGTCGACACGACCGTCGACGTCAAGTCCGAACTGTTCCTGCGTGAGAACGTGACCAAGCTGGGCATTGCCCCGCTGACCAGCATGTTCTTCTTCGGCGAAAACCAGCAGCCGCCGGCACCCGACTATCGTCCCGAAGTGCACGACTCCGACGGCCTCTCCATTCAGTCCGGCACCGGCGAATGGATCTGGCGTCCGCTCGTCAATCCGAAGCGTCTGCTCGTGTCGTCGTTCTCGCTGTCCAACCCCGGTGGTTTCGGGCTGGTGCAACGCGATCGCGACTTCAACAATTATCAGGACCTTGAAGACCATTATGAGTCGCGCCCGAGCGCCTGGGTCGAACCCAAGGGCAAATGGGGACAAGGTCGTGTAGAGTTGGTGCAGATTCCTACACCGGACGAAACCAACGACAACATCGTCGCCTACTGGGTACCCGATGCACCGCCGAAGCCGAAGCAGCCGTATGGGCTGGAGTACCGGCTGACGTGGCAAAAAGATAATGACAAACGCCCGCCTCTCGCGTGGGTGACGCAAAGCCGCCGTGGTCACGGCTACCGGGGAAAACCAGACGACAGTCTGCTGTTCGCGCTCGATTTCGAGGGCCCGGCGCTCAAGAAATTGCCGGATGACGCCAAGGTCGAAGGCAATGTGTCCATCGATGGTAACGGCAAGATCCTTGAAGTGCAGACGCAGCGCAATGACGTCACGGGAGGCTATCGCGTCATGCTTCGCATGCGCCGCCTCGATTCCGAGAAACCCGTCGAAATGCGCGCTTACCTGCGCAACGGCAGTAACACCCTATCCGAAACGTGGAGCTACCTGTTACCCCCCGAGTGAGCGAGCGCTCCGATATTCCGGTCGACGAGCTTTATGTCGACCGGCTGCCCCTGCCCGCCGAGAAACGTCGCGCCCTGCTCGCGCAGGCCAAGCGTGACGGCGGCGATTCGCTCGACATCCTGACTCGCTTGCAGCGTTTGCTCGCCGCACGCGGGACGCATGTCGCCGGCGAGGGCACACCGTCTGCTGACACTGAACCTGCGTCGGCGCTCCTCCCGTCGACGCTTGCGTCGACCGACGTCGGCAAGACGTCGCAGATCGACGCCCAGACCGACGCCCAGATCGACGCCCAGACCGACGCCCAGACCGACGCCCAGACCGACGCGACTGTCGCACCGACGGCGGTGGCGACGGCGGCATGGCACGCCCACGATCTCGCGGAAATCGAATCCGACAGCGATGCCGTGCTGGCGTCGCAACCGGTGCGCCTTTCGCTGACCGAAGGCGGCTCGCTGGCCGCTGCGGCCGGGCTGAGTGACGTGCGCGGCGTGCAGACGTTGCGCGTGGCGCCGCCGGTACGGCGCACGTCGCTGATTCCACGTCCCTGGTCGCTCAATCCGCTCGCCCGCTTGTGGCGCAAGATCACCGGCCGCCAAGACCCCGATCCGCTCGTGCGCGATGCGCCCGATCCGAAGGGCAAGTGGTCGCAAGCGGGGCGGCGTCGCCGCTGGATGTTGCTCGCGCTGATGATCGCGCAGACGGCGCTCGCTACGCACTTCATGGCGTCCGTGCTGCCGTATCACGGCGCCGATCCGCTCGAATTCTCCGTGCTCGTGCTGTTCGTGCTGCTCTTCGGCTGGGTGTCCGCCGGATTCTGGACGGCCATCTTCGGCTTCTTCGTCCTGCTGTTCGGCGGCGAGCGTCACATGATCTCGAAGATGGCGGCGGGCGACGCGCCCATCGCACCAGATGCACGCACCGCCATCGTCATGCCGATCTGCAACGAAGACGTCGGCCGTGTGTTCGCCGGTCTGCGCGCGACCTACGAATCGCTCGCCCGGACCGACTCGCTGGAGCGCTTCGACTTCTTCATCCTGTCGGATTCCAGCGAGGCCGATAACTGCACGGCGGAAGTCGATGCCTGGCAGGCGTTGTGTCGCGAGGTCGGCGGCTTCGGTCGCATCTTCTATCGTCGCCGGCAACGTCGCGTGAAGCGCAAGAGCGGCAACCTCGACGACTTCTGCCGCCGCTGGGGCAGCGATTATCGCTACATGATCGTGCTGGACGCGGACAGCGTCATGAGCGGCGAATGCCTGACGAAGCTGGTGCGCATGATGGAGTCGCACCCGAGCGCAGGGCTGATCCAGACGGCACCGCTCGCAGCAGGACGCGAAACCTTCTATGCCCGCCTGCAGCAGTTCGCCGGACGTGTTTACGGCCCGCTGTTCACCGCCGGCCTGCACTACTGGCAACTCGGCGAATCGCATTACTGGGGGCACAACGCCATCATTCGTCTGAAGCCCTTCATGGAGCACTGCGCGCTCGCGCCGCTGCCGGGCAAGGGCGCGATGTCGGGCGCGATCCTGTCGCACGATTTCGTCGAAGCGGCGCTCATGCGTCGTGCGGGCTGGGGCGTGTGGATCGCCTACGACCTGCCCGGCAGCTACGAAGAAATGCCGCCGAACCTGCTCGACGAACTCAAGCGTGACCGTCGCTGGTGTCAGGGCAACCTGATGAACTTCCGTCTGTTCCTCGCGGAAGGCATGCACCCGGTGCATCGCGCGGTGTTCGTCACGGGCGCAATGGCCTACGTGTCGGCGCCGCTGTGGTTCATCTTCCTGATTCTCTCGACGTGTCTGCTGGCCAAGCACACGCTGGTGGTGCCCGAATACTTTACGGCGCCGCGTCAGTTGTTCCCGGTCTGGCCCGAGTGGCATCCGGAGCGTGCGCTGGCGCTGTTCTCGGCCACGGCCACGTTGCTGTTCCTGCCGAAGATCCTGGCGGTGCTGCTGATTTGGGTGAAGGGCGCGAAACGCTTCGGCGGCTGGTTCGCCGTGACGGTGAGCATGTTCATCGAGATGGTGTTTTCCGCAGTGCTCGCCCCGGTGCGCATGCTGTTCCACACGCAGTTCGTGCTGGCCGCGCTCACGGGCATTGCGATCCAATGGAAGTCGCCGCCGCGCGAAGATGCAGAAACGCATTGGGGCGAAGCCATTCGCCGCCATGGGTTGCAGACCGTGATCGGGATGGCGTGGGGCGGTATCGTCTATTGGCTCAACCCTGACTTCATCTGGTGGCTGATGCCGATCGTGGGCTCGATGATGATCTCGATCCCGGTGTCGGTGTTCTCCAGCCGGGTCTCGCTCGGACGCGGTCTCAAGCGCGCCCGTCTGTTCCTCATTCCGGAAGAGTCGTGGCCGCCGAAGGAATTGCGGATGACGGAGAAGTACACCGCCGAGGCAGGCAAGCATGTCGGGTTCGTCGACGCCGTGATCGACCCGATGGCCAACGCGCTCGTCGCGTCGAGCGTGAAGCCGACACTCGACGATGCGAAGCGCGATGCGCTGCGTGCGGGACGTGTCGAGACCGCGTTGCTCAAAGGCCCGACCAAGCTGACGAACACGCAGAAGTGGGAGTTGCTCAACGATCCACGTGCACTTGCGGCGCTTCACTTGCTCGTGTGGACCGATCCCCGTGCGCACCCGGAGTGGTGTGATGCGCGCGCCAACGGACTGTCGCAGGGATTTCTGGCGTCGGCATGAGGTCGGTTGAGGCGGCCTGACGCCACTTCGATTGCACGATAAAAAACGGCAAGGCTTCGCGCCTTGCCGTTTTTGTTTGTGCCGATCGGCTGACAGGACCGAGAACGTCCGGCGTGCCGTTGCGTATCGGGTGTCTGCGCGTTGTCTGTGGGGTGCTGCGATTTGTCAGCGCGGCGGCAGGAAGTCGCTCGGATTGAACGGCGTGCCTTTCTGACGGACTTCAAAGTGCAGCTTCACGACGCCATGCGAGTCCGTGTCGCCCATCTTTGCGATCTGCTGTCCCTTCGTGACGGCCGCTCCTTCCTTCACGAGCAACGCGCTGTTGTGCGCGTAAGCCGTGAGGTAGCCATTCTCGTGCTGCACCATCACGAGGTTGCCGTAGCCGCGCAGCCCGTTGCCCGCATAGACCACCTTGCCGGCCGCCGCCGCGTAAATCGGATCACCGGCCTTGCCGCCGATATCGATGCCCTTGTTGCTGCTGCCGTTGTAGTTCGCCAGCACGTTGCCGGTGGCGGGCCACGTCATGGGGATCTTGTTCGTGGCCGTGCGCGGTGCGGCGGGCACCGGCGCAGGTTTCGGCGCGGGGCGGGTTTGCGCACGCGGACGTGACGCCGTCGACGGCGAACTCCGGCCGGCCGATGCCACCGGCGCCGGCGTGCTCGCAGCCCCCGGCGGCGGCACGACACGCAGCACCTGCCCGACCTCGATCTTGTCGGCGTCGGCCAGACTGTTCCAGTTCACCAGATTGGCCGTGCTGGTGTTGTTCGCGCGAGCGATGCCATAGAGCGTGTCACCGGACTGCACACGATAGCTGCCGGCGGGTACCGGGCCATACGTCGGCGAACCGGCACAGGCGGCCAGCGTGGCGCACACGGTCAGGCTGAGCAGATGGGTGCGACAGCGCGCGAACCTGTGAGACCAGGCGGGCGTGCCGACGTCGGCTTGCGATGGCGAAGTTTGCAGCAAAGGCAACAGTCGCAGAGGTCGCAGAAGAGGTAGCGGCCTCAAAAAGCGGAAAAGACGATTAGGCTCCATCCGTGGGCAGGTAAAAAATTCTGAGGGTGGAGACCCGCTGGCGGTTGCATGGCGTGCCAGCCATGGCACTTTTCGGGTGTGTGCGTCGAATAGGGGAAAAACGTCGGAAAACGGTTCCGGACAGCACAAAACTCGGGCTGGACGCGCGACAACGGCATAGGCGCGGGACAAAACGCCCATTGTACGGGCGTCGACAGGCCGTCGGACATTCGAAGAGCGCCCAAATTCCCGCCTATTTGCGGAATTTGTTACTTAATTTGCGGTATTTCCCCTGTTGACAAGCGTCGGCGCGACACGTATAAAACCAACTGCAGATTGTCAAGCCGCGAAGTTGTTGTCAGACGTAGTTTTCCTGCTTCTCGCTGGTTTCTAGTCCTTCATTTTCCCTTGATTGTCAGCGCTTCACGAGGTCATTCCGACCTCAAGCTATTGTTTTATTAGGAAAAAACATGGAAACCGGTACTGTTAAGTGGTTCAACGACGCAAAGGGCTTCGGCTTCATCACCCCGGACGCCGGCGGTGAAGACCTGTTCGCTCACTTCTCGGAAGTGAAGGTCGACGGCTTCAAGTCGCTGCAAGAGAACCAAAAGGTCTCGTTCGAAGTCAAGGTTGGCCCGAAGGGCAAGCAAGCTGCGAACATCAAGCCCATCTAAGGGCTGACCGCTTCTCGTGATGTCGCGCTCGCTTTCGGGCGAGGCGATGTCCCGCGATCAACAGGCTCGATGACGAAAGTCATCGGGCCTGTTTGTTTTCTGCCTGTCGTATTTCCCCGTCGTATTTTGACTGCCTGACGCATACGTTCCCAGAACATGCAGAATCGTATCGGACGTGCACGCGGACGATGCCACCGTCACGGTTCGACGCTACAATGCCTGATCCCATTTCCATTCGCGCACGCATACGCATTTTTCCGGGGCAATCATGAGCCTGCAAACCTGGTGGCTGTTCATAGTCACCACTTTTTTTGTCTCGGCAACGCCGGGGCCGAACATGCTGCTCGTCATGACGCACGGCGCACGCCACGGATTGCGCGCGTCGCTGGGGACGATGGCCGGCTGCATGACGGCGCTCATCGCCATGATGTCGATCTCGGCGGCTGGTCTGGGCGCACTGCTCAAGGCCTGGCCGATGCTGTTCGACACGCTGCGCTATATCGGCGCGGCCTATCTCGTCTATCTCGGTTACAAGAGCTGGCGCTCGCCGGTGAACACGCAGGATGAGGCGGCGAAGCTCGCTACGCCGGCGCTGGCCGCCGATTCGAGCTTCGGCAAGCTGTACAAGTCCGGTTTCCTGGTCGCGGCCAGCAACCCGAAGGCGATTCTCTTCGCAGCGGCTTTCCTGCCGCAGTTCATCGATCCGACGGCTGCCAAGCTGCCGCAGTTCGCGATTCTGCTCAGCACCTTCGCCGTCATCGAGGTGAGCTGGTACATGGTCTACGCGACTGGCGGCCTGCGCATTGCGCCGTATCTGCGCGAAGCGCGCGTGCTCAAGGCGTTCAACCGCATCAGCGGCGGCGTGTTCATGGGCTTCGGCGCGTTGATGGCAGCGGTGCATCGCTGATCGGCTTCGGGGAGTGCGCGGGTGATGCAGATGTGACGGCGGCTTGGGTAACGGCGCCGGGCAATAAGGATGTGAAGGCGATGGCAGGGCTCTGGAAAGGCCCGGGTGTGGCGCGCGGCACGGGGAGCAGTATGCTGGCGCACCGGAGCACTCAATATTTCCGGTCGGTGACCGTTAACGTTCATGACCCGATACGCGGTGCCGGAGCCAATGGGCGGGGAGTTGCCTTGGCGTTGCGCATCGCAGCGGCTTTATTACGTACGGATCGCGTGGTTGCGCGCGGCCGTCACGGGGACAAATAGAAGATCAGGTATGGAAACGACAGAACCGCAGGTGACACCGGCGCCCACGGACGAAGAGTCTCAACTGCATGACTCGTATCGCATCAGCAACCCGCTGGAGATCGGCGGCGTGCTGCGTCATCTGGCGACCCGCGGCGACTTCATGACGGTGTACTTCGCGAACGGCCAGCGTCAGCTCGTCACGCGTCTGCTCAAGGTCGAGCCGCAAGCCCGCGGTTTCTACTTCGACTGGGGCGGCATCGAGACGGAGAACCGCGCATTGCTCGCCAACAAGCGCGCGCTGTTCGTCGGTGTGCCCGAAGGCATTCAGGTGCATTTCCCCATCGGCGATGTCGAGGAACGCGAATACGAAGGCTATCCGGCGTTCTATTCGTCGTATCCGGAAACGCTCGTGCGCTTGCAGCGCCGCGACTATTTCCGTGTGAAGACGCCGATCCTGGATCCGTATCAATGCACGGTCAAATTCCCGGACGACACGCCGATGCGTCTGGCGGTGTTCGATCTTTCGCTGGGCGGTGTCGGTCTGCGTACGAAAGCGGAGGCGGCTGCCGAGATTCCGAAGGGCTCGATGCTCATGCACGTGGACATCGAGCTGCGCGACTACGGCACGGTGCAGGTCGATCTGGAAGTCTGCGCGGTGCGTGCCGTGCCGCTCGCGAAGGATATCGAGTACCACATCGGTTGCCGCTTCATTGCGCTCTCGCGCACGGCCGAGTCGCGCCTGCAAAAGCTCATCACGCAGCTTGAACTCAATCGCAAGGCGTTCGCGCGCGGATAACGGTTAGCGGCTAACGACTAACGGCCAAGCGAAGCGACGCCACTGATCCCCGCGATCGGCAAAAGCAAGAAGGGCGACCCTCGGTCGCCCTTTTGTCTTTGCCGCAGCGCTTCGCAGACGCTGCCGAACGTCAACCCGCCGCCTGTATCCTCAGTGCCGGAATCGCGTGCAGCAGTCGCAGCAGATCCGCCTGCCGGCGGCAGCCCGTCTTGTCGAAGATGTGACGCAGTTGCGTTCGTGCGGTGTTGATGGCGACATTGGCGTCCTGCGCGTACTGGGCCAGTTCGCGGCCTTCTGCCAGTGCCTGGGCGAGGCGAGCCTCCGCCGGCGACAGACCGAACAGCACCTTGAGCGTGTACGGGCCGAGCGTCATGCGACGGTCCAGTTCACCGATCGTCAGCATGGCCATCGGACGTTGCCACGGCGCCGAGCAGGCGTGCGACTCGCGCAGCGGCAGCACCGTGACCACCCAGTGGTGCTGGTTGTCCCCATGCAATCGATGGCTTCCTGCCACGGGCATCGCCGCCGTTGCGTTGGTGATCAGGCGTCGCACCGCCTGATCGTCGCTCGGCAGCAGCGCCGAGAACTTCCCGCCACGAATGCCGACGTTGCGCGTCTTCCCGAGGATCTGGTGTGCCGCGACATTCAAGTAGTGCGCGTGACTGGTGTCGTCGGTGATGACGATGGCCATCTCGAGATGATCGAGCACGGCCATGCCGATCGCCGCCTGGGCCTGCAGATGCCGTGTGCCGGCCCGCAAGCGCGCAGCGCGTGCGATGTGCTTCGTCAGGATTTCCAGTTCAGGCGCGTTGTCGGCTTCTTCGAACGGCGCGTGATCCGGGCTGCGCAGGATGGCGAGCAACTCGCTGGTACCGTCCGCGCCATCGAGATGCAGGCCGTAGGTGTAGCGCACGCCGTTCGGAATGAGGAAGTCGTTGAACAGCTCGCTGCGCGCGACGTAGCGGTCGCTCAGGTGATGGTGGCACCGCAGGGCATGCCCGACGGGCTGACGCAGCATGAGCGCGACGCGCGGGTCGGTAGGCGCGAGCTTCTCGACGAACTCGCGGATGAGATCTGGTGAGGCATCGAGCGAATTGGAGTCGCGCGTGGCACAGTGACGCGCGCGATCCCATGTGACCGAGTGGAACCCCATGCCGCCGGCCCACTGATTGAAATCGCGCAACGCCTGATCCCAGCGCGCGTCGTCGAGCACCCCGTCATAGCAGGTGCCGATCAGCGCATCGAGAGACATCTTCCCCGTGCCGTCCACCATCGCCTCCCCTGGCTCTGTTTCGACGAACTACCGTTGCCGTGTCCAGTAACGCCTTGCGTAACCTTTACGTTGGCCTCTGTCGGGCGATGTCACGCATAGTGGGTATTCTGGCAAGCGATATCACGGCCATCAATCGGGGATCAATGCTCGCGTTGTTGCACCGCCACATCGTGAGCGACGGGGGCCTCGCCGCGCGCCTCACGTACGCCGTCGGGGTAGATGCGAACGAGCACGATGCGCGGGCCTTGCATCTTCTTGACGACCACCGAGAAGCCGTCGAAATCGACCTTCTGCCCCTCGCGCGGCAGATAGCCCAGCGCGTTCATGATGAGACCGCCCACGGATTCGGCATGCTCGCTCGGAATGTCGAGGCCGAGCGCGCGTTCCAGCGTCAGGATCGGCAGACTGCCGCGTCCGATGAGCGTGCCGTCTTCCATGCGGGTCCAGTCGTCTTCCGTCTGACGGAATTCGTCGCGGATCTTGCCGACCAGCGCGGAGAGCAGGTTATCGAGCGTGAGGAAGCCGATGGGTTTCTGGTCCGGCCATCCCACGATGGCAAAGTGCGGCGCACCCCGGCGGAAGCGGCTGAAGAGCTCGCGCGCCGGCATATCGGGCTTCACGCGTTCGACCGGACGCGCCATGCTGCCCAGATCCTCGATGGACTGACCGTGGTGTTCGGCAAGGAACAGATCCTTCAGGTGGACCACGCCGAGCACGGTTTCGCCGTCATTGTCGAAGAACGGATAGCGGCTGTAGCGATGGCGATAGGCCGTGTCCATGTTCTCCCGGAACGTGGCGTTGCGACGGAAGGCTGCCACTTCGCTCATCGGACGCATCAGGTCGGACACCGTCAGATCGCTGAAGTCGATGGCGTAGGCGACTACGTTCCAGTCGTCGCGCGAGAGCTTTTCGCTGGAGGCGCCCCGGCGCACGATCAGCTTGATCTCGTCGGCCGAGTAGTGCGCGTCGGTGCCGTGCGACGGATCGAGCCCTGTCCAGCGCAGCAGACGGTTGGCACTGTGGTTGAGCACCCAGATGGCCGGATACATCAGCCAGTAGAAGCCGTACAGCGGCGCGGCTGTCCATACGGAGACGGCTTCCGGCATGCGCAACGCCATCGATTTCGGCGCGAGTTCGCCCACGACGATGTGCAGGTACGAAATCGTGAAGAACGCGATGAAGAACGCCAGCGCGTGAATCAGCTCCGGGGAGCTCACGCCCACGAGTTCGAACAGCGGCGTGAGAATACGTGCGAAGGCGGGTTCACCGATCCAGCCAAGACCGAGCGAGGCGAGGGTGATGCCGAGCTGGCACGCAGAGAGATAAGTATCGAGTTGGCCGTGGACCTTGGCCAGGATACGGCCGCGCCAACCCCGTTGGCGGGCAATGACATGAACGCGCGTCTGGCGCAGTTTGACGAGGCCGAATTCCGCCGCCACGAAGAAGCCGTTGAGCAACACCAGCAGGATCGCAGCGACGATCAGTAAGAAGTTTTCCAAAATATCAGTGATGGGACGACAGGCCCACCAGTATAAGTGACAAACGCCGTCGCCAATAAATATCCGTGGTCTCGCGGTGTTTTGCCAACCGTTCGCAGGTGATTCAAGGGGCTTTCGCGGTGGATGCAGGCAGGTTTGCGACAGGCCGGTCCAGCGCCAGCCAGCCGGGCATGGCGAACGCCTCGACGAGGAAGTCGATCATCGCGCGGACCTTCGCACTCAGGTACTTGCGCGACGGGTAGACCACATAGATGCCGCGCTCACCCTGCGTGTACTCGGGCAGGAATTCGACGAGGCGACCGTCGCGAACGGCGTCCTGCACCAGAAACGCCGGTTGCAGGATGATGCCGCTGCCCGCAATGGCCGCCGCCACGCACGTGTCGCCATTGTCGGCAATCAGCCGGGCATGTGTCTGTACGGAGACGGGGCCGTCCGGACCGTCGAAATGCCATTCGCGGCGGTGCAGGAAGTTGCTGTAGCCGACGGTCTCGTGACGGGTGAGTTCGCTGGGATGCGCCGGTGTGCCGTGCTGCGCGAGATAGCCCGGTGATGCGCATAGCAGCAAGCGGGTGCCGGCCAGCCGCCGATGCACAAGGGACGAATCCGGCAGGCGTGAGATGCGGATGGCGAGGTCGTAACCTTCGTCGACGATATCGACGAGCCGGTCGCTCAGCGTGATGTCCAGGGAGACCTGCGGGAACTGCGAGAGAAACGTGGGCCAGAGAGGCGCGAGATGCAGCACGCCGAAGGTGTGGGGCGCGTTGATGCGTAGCGCGCCGGCGGGCTCGCCGTCCTGCTCGCCAGCCATGGCGTCGGCTTCGTCCAGCTCCGCGAGGATCTGGCGGCAGCGCTCGACATAACGTTGGCCGGGCTCGGTCAGCGACAGGCGTCGCGTGGTGCGCTGAAGCAGGCGCGTGCCCAGACGCGCTTCGAGGTCGGCAACGTAGCGCGAGACGGCCGTCTTCGAGATGCCCAACGAATCGGCCGCCTTCACGAAGCTGCCCGATTCGACCACGGCGATGAAGCACTCGATCTCGCGAAGTTTGTTCATGCCGGGGCGATGCTCCTCTGAGTCGTGCGATGAGATGGCACGACAGCGATGGCGGACAACCCACGTCCGCCGTCGCTGTCATTGTCGCTATTGTGCCAGCGCGTTTGCGCGCGCGAGCGACGGCGCCGCGTTGCCGAAGGCAAAGGCGTCCATGCGCAGCGCGCCGTAGGTCGAGCCGGTGTCGAAGTGCGTCTGGCTGAGCGCATTGTCGGCCGCGCCCATCGCGATGTAGATCGGCAGCAGGTGCTCGTCGGTCGGATGGGCGCGCTCGGCGTGCGGCGCGCGTGCCCGGTAGTCGAACAGCGCGTCGAGATCCATCTTCGCCAGATGCTCGGTGAACCAGGCGACGAATTCGGCCAGATACGGCGCTTCGGCGCGATCCTCCGACGGCGCGCGGAACACCTCATGCAGATTGTGCGTGAAGCTGCCGGACGCCACGATCAGCACGCCGTCGTCGGCGAGCGGAGCTAGCGTTTGCCCGAGCCGATACTGATATTCCGGACGCATGTGCCGCTGGAGCGACAACTGCGTGACGGGGATATCGGCGTCCGGGAACAGATAGCTCAACGGCACCCATGCGCCATGATCGAGTCCCCATTGATCGTCGGTCACCGCTGGCAGTCCGACGTCGCGCAGGCGTTGCACCGTGCGCTCGGCCAGCGCCGGCGCGCCCGGCGCCGGATATTCCAGTTCGTAGAGTTCGCGCGGGAAACCGCCGAAATCGTGGATCGTGCGTTGCTGCGCGAGGCTACCCACGCGCGGTGCGGGCGTCGACCAATGCGGGGAAATCACGAGAATTTCCTTGGGACGCGGCACCGCACGCCCCAGCGCCGTCAGCAACGGGCCGGTGCGGCCCGGATCGACCGCGAGCAGCGGCGAGCCGTGGGAGACGAAGAGGGTCGGAAGGGCAGACATGGCAATCACTCCTGCAAAACAGCGAATCGACGTTGCGACATGACGTCGCGAATCAGCGGTAACGACGGACTGGCATCGCCATCACCCCGTCATCCCCTGACGGGGCAATGAAGGGGCGATGGCATCGGCCTGGATCACTCGGCGCGAGCGCGGCGAATGGCGAAGGCGCCATCGCCCAGCAAGGCGACCGACAGCAGGCCGACGAGCCAGAACGCCGGGAATTCCCAGCCGCCGCCCTTGTTGGTGAACAACCAGCCGTTGTGGCCATGCACCGAGACGATGGTACCGAGCATCAGCGCGGCGAGCGGCAGGGCGGCCCAGCGTGCATAGAACCCGGTGATCAGCATCAGCCCGCCGATCAGCTCAAGCGCCATCGTGACATAGGCGAGCACCGGCGGCAGACCTAGCGAGCCCATGAAGCCGACGAAGCCGGGAATGGTGAAGACGAACACCTTGAGCGACAGGTGGGCGAGGAACAGGATACCCAGCGAGACGCGCAGCAGCAGGGCGGCGTACGGGGCAGTTTTGGTATCGATCATGACGGGCTCCGGTGAGGGAATCGGTAGTACGGGCTAAGGGTCGGCTCAGCCGTGCGGCGTCTTCAACGACGCCGACGACTGACTTAGCCCCGATTCTAGGGAGCGGGATCGTACAGATAAACGGGCGGGGGAGGGATTGATTGTCCCGATCATCGGGACAATCAATCGGGGATGACACACACCGAGCAGGGAGGCGGGCGGCGTCGCCCGTTCGGTCGCTCAGGCCGATGCGATCATCCGGTCGAGCAGTTCGACCCAATGCTGCACCGGCGCGTGGTCGCGGGCGTGTTCGCCCTTGGCGGTCGCCTGCAAATGGCAGATGCAGCCGACGTTGGCCGACACGACGAGTTCGGGATCGAGCGCGTCGAGCGACTTCCACTTGGCATCGCGCAGTTGATGGGACAGTTCCGGCTGGGTGACGGAATAGGTGCCTGCCGAGCCGCAGCAGATGTGACTGTCCTGCGGCAGCATGACGCTCACCCCCACACCGGCGAGCACCTTCTCGACCACGCCCTTCAACTGCTGGCCGTGTTGCAACGTGCAGGGCGGGTGATAGGCGATCTTGCCGGCCTTGCCGTTCTTGCTGTTCTTATGATTCGGCACACGCTTTTGCAGCGCTTCGAGATTGTCGAGCAGGATTTCCGACAGGTCTTTCGCGAGTTCAGAGACGCGTTGCGCCTTGCCTGCGTACTGGGAATCGTGGCGCAGCAGATGGCCGTACTCCTTGACCGTCGCGCCGCAACCGGACGCATTGATCACGATCGCCTCGGCGCCCGCTTCGATCTCGGGCCACCAGGCGTCGATGTTGCGGCGAATGTCGTCGAGCCCGTCGTCGTGATAGTTCAGATGCAGACGAATGGCGCCACAGCATCCGGCCGACGAGGGGCGCAGCATCTCGATGCCGAGGGCGTCGAGCACGCGCGCGGTTGCCTTGTTGACGTTGGGCAGCATGGACGGCTGCACGCAGCCTTCGAGCATCAGCATGCGGCGCGTGTGTTTCGTCTGCGGCCAGCTCCCCGAACGCTGGCGGTGCGGCACTTTCTCGCGCAAGGCGCGCGGCAGCAGTCCACGGAACTGCTGACCGAGGCGCAGCGCGGGCGAGAACAGCGTGCGGTTGGGCAGCACGTGGGCGAGTGTCCAGCGCACGGCGCGTTCACGGGCGGGGCGGCCGACCTTGGCATCGATGTGACGGCGGCCAATGTCGGCCAGACGGCCGTATTGCACGCCCGACGGGCAGGTCGATTCGCAACTGCGGCAAGTCAGGCAACGGTCCAGGTGACGCTGCGTCTCGCGCGTCACGCTCTGGCCTTCGACCATCTGCTTGATGAGATAGATGCGTCCGCGCGGGCCGTCGAGCTCGTCGCCGAGCAACTGATACGTGGGGCAGGTCGCGGTACAGAATCCGCAATGCACGCATTTGCGGAGAATGGCTTCGGCTTCGTCGCCGTCCGGTGTCTGACGGAGGAATTCTGCGAGGTTCGTTTGCATCGTTTTATATCTGGCGATTTACCGGTACAACCGATGACGGTTGAAGATGCGGCTCGGATCGAAGGCTTGTTGCAGACGCTCGCCGATGGCGCGCAGCGCTGCCGGTTGCGGTGTGAACACACGTTCCGCGTCGGTCGACATGCCGGTTGCGCGACGGCCATGGCGAAACAGCGTAGCATGCCCGCCGACCGCTGCGGCGATTGCGCGAATTTCGGACGCCGAACGCCGCGTGATCCACCATCGCTGCGCGCCGCCCCATTCGATGAGATGCTCGTCGCCGTGCGCAAGCGGCGGTGTCGTCGGCGGAACCGACAGGCGCCACAGGGGCTGTGCGTCATCTGCCACATCGATCGGCGCCACCGGCACCGGCGCTGCCGCAAAGAACGCGTGCGTCTGTTCGCGCAGTGACACCCAGAAATGATGCGCTTCGATGGCGTCGACATGGCGACCGCCCATCGCGGCACGTGCGGCGTCGATGGCAGCTGCGGCGCCGCCCAGACGCACACTCAGCACGCCGTCGTGCCACGCCGAGCCCATCAATGGCAGCGGCTGGCCGCCCCACCGATTGAGCTGGTCGATGGCCTGCGCCTGCGGTAGTTCGAAGCGCAGCGTGGCTTCGGCCACCGGGCAGGGCAGCACCTTGATCGAGAGTTCGAGCAGCACGCCGAGCGTGCCGAGCGCGCCCGCAAGTACACGTGAGACGTCGTAACCCGCGACGTTCTTCATCACTTGCCCGCCGAAATGCAGGACCTGTCCCTGACCATTCATGACGACCGCGCCGAGCACGAAGTCGCGCGGCGCGCCCACATGGGGGCGACGCGGGCCGGCGAGTCCGGCGGCGATGCAGCCGCCGAGCGTGGCGCCGGAGCCGAAGTGCGGCGGCTCGAACGGCAGGATCTGGCCGCGTTCGGCCAGCGCCGCTTCGATCTCGGCGAGCGGTGTGCCCGCGCGTGCCGTGATCACGAGTTCGGCAGGGTCGTACGAGACGATGCCGTGATACGCACGCATGTCGAGCGGTTCGCCCATCGGCGTCTCGCCGTACCAGCGCTTCGTATTGCCGCCGTGGATATCGAGCGGCACACCGCTGGCGGTGGCGGCGATCACGCGTTCGCGAATCCCGGCGAGCGCCTGCGCGGCGGCGCTCGCTTCGCTGTCGGCGCACGTGGACACGGACGATGCCGGTGTCGTGGCTTGGAAGGCTTGCGACATCAGAACCTCGGCAAATCGGGATGGGGCAGCAGCCCGCCGCGTACGTGCATCTTGCCGTACTCGGCGCAGCGCGCCCGTGTGGGGATGGCCTTGTCGGCGTTGAGCAGACCGGCCGGATCGAAAGCGCGCTTGACGGCAAAGAACGCATCGCGCTCTTCGGGCGAGAACTGCACGCACATCGAGTTGATCTTTTCGATGCCCACGCCATGCTCGCCGGTGACCGTCCCGCCGAGTTCCACGCAGGCCTCGAGAATGTCGCTGCCGAAGGCTTCGGCGCGATGCCATTCGTCCAGATCGTTGCCGTTGAACAGGATCAGCGGATGCATGTTGCCGTCGCCGGCATGGAAGACGTTGATGCACCGCAGGCCGTATTGCGCTTCCATCGCCTCGATGCGTTTGAGCAGGGTGCCGATGGTCCGGCGCGGGATCGTGCCGTCCATGCAGTAGTAATCGGGGGAGATGCGCCCGGCGGCCGGGAAGGCGTTCTTGCGTCCCGACCAGAAGCGCAGGCGTTCGGCTTCGGAGGCGGAGACCTGGATGCGCGTCGCGCCCGAAGCGCGCAGCACTGCGGAGACGCGTGCGATTTCTTCGGCGACTTCTTCCGGTGTGCCGTCCGATTCGCAGAGCAGGATGGCGGCGGCGTCGAGGTCGTAACCGGCGTGCACGAACTCTTCGACGGCTTGTGTGGCCGGCTTGTCCATCATCTCCAGCCCTGCCGGAATGATGCCCGCCGCGATGATCGCCGCAACAGCGTTGCCGCCGGCTTCCACGTCGTCGAAGCTCGCCATGATGACCTGCTGGACCTGCGGCTTCGGTACGAGCTTCACGGTCACTTCCGTCACCACGCAGAACATGCCTTCGCTGCCGATGAAGACGGACAGCAGGTCGAGGCCCGGGGTGTCCAGCGCGTGGGAGCCGAACTCCACGATCTCGCCGTCCATCGTCACGGCGCGCACGCGCAGAACGTTGTGCACCGTCAGGCCGTACTTCAGGCAGTGCACGCCGCCGGAGTTCTCCGAGACGTTGCCGCCGATGGTGCAGGCGATCTGCGACGACGGGTCCGGCGCGTAGTAAAGGCCGTAAGGCGCGGCGGCTTCCGAGACGGCGAGGTTGCGCACGCCCGGCTGCACGGTGGCGGTACGGGCGTAGGCGTCGACATCGAGAATACGTTTGAACTTGGCCAGCGAAAGCACGATACCGTCGGTGATCGGCATGGCGCCGCCGGAGAGCCCCGTGCCGGCGCCACGCGGCACGACCGGCACGTTGTTCGCGTGGCAGGCGCGCAGGATGCGGCAGACCTGATCCTCGTCGGCGGGCAGCACGACGGCCAACGGCAACTTGCGGTACGCAGCGAGGCCGTCGCACTCGTACGGCGTGATCTGCTCGCGGTCGGTGAGCCAGTGAGCGTCCGGCACCGCAGCGCGCAAGGCGGCCAGTCGGGCGTCGCGAGTGGCGGCGCTCAGCGCGTCGAAAACCGGCTCGTCGGTACGCACCGCAGTGGCTGGGAGCGACGACGGTGGTGACAGAGGAACGGGCGGCATCGCGCTAGTGGACGGTGCAGTCGGCGCAGAAGTCAGGGGCGACGCATTCGATGTCATCGGGCTTGCTCTCGGACGATCGTTGACGTGATGGGACATTTGACCATTATTGGTCTACTGGTAGACTGGTCGACCAGTTGTCGGATGACGTCATCGTAAAGGGAATGATCCGATTTCAACTACAGGGTTAACCCGTAATTTGAGGGAGATCCTCTAGCGGTGCTGGAGGCGAGGCCGTGTGCCTGCCCTGAGCGAAGCCGCATCCTGTATCGTGGCGTCTGTGATTTTTCCGTCGAGAACCGAAGCCGACTATGCCGTCCAACGAGTCGTCCCTGCCTATGTCCTCTCTCTCGTCTTCTTCCCCGACTTCGCCGACTGCCGGCGATTTGCCGGGCGCCGTCGCAAGCTTTGCACCGGTCACGCCACCGCCGCGTCTGCGTCTGTCCGACATGGTGTACGAGCAACTGGAGACGATGGTCGTCGAAGGTCGGCTGGCGCCGGGCTCGGCGCTGCCGTCGGAGCGCGATCTGGCGCAGCAGATGGGCGTGTCGCGTCCGTCGTTGCGTGAGGCGCTGCTGCGGTTGGAGTCGCGCGGGCTGATCGTCGGCCGCGCCGGGGGCGGGTATCTGGTCGCCAACGCCAGCCAGCCGCTGCTGGCGGAGCCGTTGTCGCAACTGATGTCGCGTCACAGCAAGACCGTCGACGACGTGCTGGAAATGCGCGAAGTGCTTGAAGCGAAGGCCGTGGAACTGGCCGCCGAACGCGCCACGCCCGAGGATATCGCCCGTCTCGCACAGGCGCTCGAAGCGCTGGAAGCCGCCTTTGCGGCGGGGCGTGACGGACGCGACGGCGAGGGCGACGCCCGCGGGCAGTCGTTGCTGACCCGAGTGCCTGAACTCGACGCCCACTTCCATCTGGCGCTGGCCGAGGCGACGCATAACCTCGTGCTGGTGCATCTGATGCATGCGATCTTCGAGCTGCTGCGTGGCTCCGTGGTTGATAACTACCGGGCAATCGTCGGGCATGGCGCCGATCTGGCCGAACTGATCGATCAGCATCGTCGTATCTTCAATGCGGTGGCATCTCACGATGCGGCCAGCGCGCAGCGATCGCTGCATGAGCATCTGACCTTCATCCGCAACAATTCGGGCGACGTCGATCCCGCCTGATCCCGTCTGACCCCGATTTTTCCTGCTGGCGGGCCCTCGCCCGAGGGCAAAAGAATCCCGCCAAACCCTCATCGTTTTCCCTGACTCGCGCATCCGGCGACGCCCGTCGCCTGAATGCCGTCCCCTCGTCTCCCAGGGGTGTCGCACCCCGCAATGGCACGGTTTACCTCGGTTTTCAAGTTATCGAGCGCTTACCAGCGAACGCGCAGTCGCCCTCGCGTGCCCGGCGTTTGTCTCCCGTATGCGGGCGCTCTCGGGTTGACAGTGGTTCGGCCATGGACTAATTTTGGAACCATAAAAAATACTTAATTCGATATATTGAATCTTGTATATCAGATTCAAAGTGACGAACCGGCCCCTGGAAGTGCCCGTGAAATTGCCGGGTGGTGGTCGAGTCGGCACGGCATTCATCGGAGACATCAGTTGGGTAAGCACGCATTTTCTTTCGGGCAGTCCTCGTGCGACGGTTGTGACGCACCGGCTGCCCTGTCGTATCCGCCTTCAGTGTTCACGGAAGTCGTTCGTGCGCTGGGGTGTTCCTCACCGGCCTGCTGCCTGTCCCGGGCAGGCGATCTGGCGATCACGCGTCCGCGAGGCGCGCCCGCCTGAGTGATGGGATCTGGCTTGCGATGCGATCTATGCGATCCATCGTGATACGCCGACAGCGCAAGCCGGTCCGCACTCGAATTTATTTACCAGTCACCCCTTGGCAGCCGGCAACTTGCCGGCGCGGACCCTGAAAAGTCTGCGTCGCCGCGCCGAGGTGGGGGCCGGAAGTGTCCTTTGGCACTTCCGAGAGTCAGTCAGCCGGGGCTTAAGCCCTGCGAGCCTGCCGCCAGGCAGTGCTCCGCGATCAAGCGGCCAAGCATGAGCCGCACGCAACGCCAGGAGGCGTGCCGTCTGCGCATATCCCCGTCGGGGACGCGCGGCAGCACGCGATGACGTCGGGCACCGCACAACGAATCGCGGGTCGGCGTCAATCGTCTGACAGGAACAGGAGGCAAGTCATGCAAGCAGCTGCGCAACCGGAGGAGAAGACCTCTTTTCTGGGAGGGCGCTGGTCACAACTGGTGATCGGCATCATCTGTATGGGCCTGGTGGCCAATTTGCAGTATTCGTGGACGTTGTTCGTCGAGCCGATGCAAGCCAAACACCATTGGGGTGTGGCGGCCATTCAGGTGGCATTCTCGATTTTCATCGTGGTGGAAACGTGGCTGGTCCCGATCGAGGGCTGGCTGGTCGATCGCTTCGGGCCGCGCCCGGTGGTCGCGGGCGGCGCGATTTGCGTGGCGTTGTCGTGGATCATGTACTCGTACGCCGAGACGTTGACCGTGCTGTACACGGCCGCTGTCATCGCCGGTATCGGTGCGGGTTGCGTGTATGGCACCTGCGTGGGTAACGCGCTGAAGTGGTTCCCGGACAAGCGCGGTCTGGCTGCCGGTCTGACGGCAGCAGGCTTCGGTGCCGGTGCGGCCATCACGGTGATTCCGATTGCGAACATGATTCGCGAATCGGGTTACGAAGCGGCCTTCTTCAACTTCGGTATCGTGCAGGGTGTGGCGATCTTCATCCTCGCGCTGTTGCTGGTCAAGCCGCGTGCACCGAAGGGTGTCAGTGCGTCGCGCCGCAATCTGGCGACGAAGCAGGATTACACGTCGGGCCAGATGATTCGCACGCCGGTGTTCTGGGTGATCTACGTCTGCTTCGTTGCCGTGGCCGCTGGCGGTCTGATGGCGACGGCACAGATCGGGCCGATCGCGAAGGACTATGGCATTGCATCGATGCCGATGACGCTGTTCGGCGCCACGCTGCCGCTGCTGACGATGACACTGTCGATCGACAACCTGTGCAACGGCTTCACGCGTCCGCTGTGTGGTTTCGTCTCGGACAAGATCGGCCGTGAGAACGCGATGTTCATCATCTTCCTTGGGGAAGGGGTGGCGATGCTGGGCCTGATGCACTTCGGTCAGAACCCGTACATGTTCGTGTTCTTCGCTGCGATGACGTTCCTGTGCTGGGGCGAAATCTTCTCGATCTTCCCGGCGCTGTGTGCCGATACGTTCGGTAGCAAGAATGCGGCATCGAACGCGGGCACGTTGTACACCGCGAAGGGCACGGCAGCCTTGCTGGTGCCGCTGGCTTCGGTGCTCGCCGTGGGCGGTCACTGGGATCGTGTGTTCATTGCGGCTGCGGTGATCAGCATCACGGCGGCGGTGGCGGCGAAGTTCCTGCTCGCACCGATGCGCCGTCGCTGGATCGAGTCGGAGAACAGCAATAGCGCTGCACAAGCGTCCACAAGCCCGTCGGTTGCCATCGGCGCACCGGCCAGCGAGTGAGTGTCACGCTCGACATCGGACAGATTGCCGTGAGGCATCTGGCCGGTGATTGAGATGAGGTAAGACGTGAGTCCGTCGGAAGGACAGAAGCGGGGCGCCAGCGATGGCGCCCCGTTTTCGTTGGGGTGATGAGGCGCCGTTGTGTGGCCGTCTCATCCATCGATCGGATAGACGTCAGATAGACGATGGGCCAGCTAGAAAACTCATCTCGCTCGCTGCGCGGACGCAGAAAACGAAAAAAGCCCGTCAAAGACGGGCTTTTTCGTGTTTTGGCTCCTCGACCTGGGCTCGAACCAGGGACCTACGGATTAACAGTCCGGCGCTCTACCGACTGAGCTATCGAGGATCAAACTTGGCAGTCGCACATCGCCATCGCGGTATGTCGACTAAAACAAAGGCCTCGCTGTAGCGAGGCCATCGCTTCGGTATTCTTGGCTCCCCGACCTGGGCTCGAACCAGGGACCTACGGATTAACAGTCCGGCGCTCTACCAACTGAGCTATCGGGGATCAAAAGAGAAAGCGATTATAGTGGCGGTTTTTACACACTGTCAACACCGGGAACGCATTTTTTCTGCGTTCACAGCGAGAAAGCCGCCAGAGTCACGCTCGCGGATCAGCGCTCGAGCAGATGGAGCTTTTCCTTGACGTCCTTCCAGTCGTCGGCGTCGGCCAGCGACGGTTTCGTCTTGGTGATGCTCGGCCAGCCCGGCGTCAGTTCGGCGTTCAGCGCGGTGAAGTGCTGTTGGTCGCCCGGCACGTCTTCTTCGGCATAAATGGCATTCGCCGGACACTCGGCCACACAGACCGCGCAATCGATGCACTCGTCCGGATCGATGACGAGGAAGTTCGGGCCTTCGCGGAAGCAATCCACGGGGCAAACGTCCACACAGTCGGTGTATTTACATTTGATGCAGCTTTCGGTGACAACGTGCGTCATGCCAACAACTCCGGAGTAGGGCGCGAAACGGCTTCGATCGGCCGTTAAAACGGGTATTGTAGCGCAGCCCGCGTTCACAGGTGCGAGAGCTGGGCGACGAAGCCGGCATTGCGTTTCATTCCGGCACAAACGGCACCGGCACCATGTCGGATTGTACGAAATGGGCCATGACGTCATGCGTGACACCGCTTTGCGGTACGATGTTCGATGTTCCTGTGCGCTGCCTCGCGCCGTATGAACGTGCGAATCCCGCATCCGCATGTGCGCACCCGGCAGCGTCCGATGCTTTCTCGTGAGCGCTCCTCGCGGAGCCTGTCGTCATGATCATCACGTCGCTGCTCGATACCGATCTCTACAAGTTCACGATGATGCAGGTCGTCCTGCACCATTTCCCCGCCGCGCAGGTCGAATATCGCTTCAAGTGCCGCACCGACGGCGTCGACCTCACTCCCTACGTCGATGAGATTCGCGACGAAATCCGCCTGCTGTGCGGGCTGCGGTTTACCGAGTCGGAATTGCGCTATCTCGGCGCCATGCGCTTTATCAAGAGCGATTTCATCGACTTCCTCGATCTGTTCCACCTGAACGAGAAGTACATCACCGTGCAGCCGTCGCCCAAAGGCAACGGCGAGATCGACATTACGATTCGCGGGCCGTGGCTCCACACGATTCTGTTCGAGATTCCGGTGCTTGCCATCGTCAACGAGGTGTATTTCCGCAATACCCAGCGTACGCCGGCGTATGAGGAAGGCCGTCAGCGACTCAGGGACAAGATCTGCATGCTGGCCGAGCGGCCGGACTTCCGTGACTGCAAGATCGCCGATTACGGAACGCGTCGACGCTTCTCCAAAGAGTGGCACCAGGAAGTCATTCAGACGTTGTGCGACGAACTCGGTGAGCAGTTTGCGGGCACGAGCAATGTGTATTACGCATCGAAGCTCGGCCTCACGCCGCTTGGCACGATGGCGCACGAGTATCTTCAGGCGTGTCAGGCGCTGGGCCCTCGTCTGCGCGATTCGCAGATATTCGGCTTCGAGACGTGGGCGAAGGAATATCGCGGCGACCTTGGCATTGCGCTCTCGGACGTCTACGGCATGTCCGCCTTCCTGCGCGACTTCGACATGTACTTCTGCAAGCTGTTCGACGGCGCGCGTCACGACTCCGGCGACCCGTTCGCCTGGGGCGAGCGCCTGCTGGAGCACTACGCGCAAAACCGCGTCGACGCTCGCACCAAGACCATGATCTTCTCGGACGGCCTCGACATTCCCAAGGTGTTGCAACTGTTCGAACGCTTTCGCGATCGATGCAGGCTGGCGTTCGGTGTCGGCACCAACCTCACCAACGATCTGGGCTATCGACCGCTGCAAATCGTCATCAAGATGGTGCGTTGCAACGGCCAGCCGGTGGCAAAGCTGTCCGATTCGCCGGGCAAGAACATGTGCGACGACGATGCTTATCTGGCCTACCTGCGGCAGGTCTTCGACATTGCGCCGGAGCCCGCGCCGATCTCGTCCAAGGGAAACTGACGGCGTGGACGCCTGGGGTGCGGTCCGAGCGCACGGGCAGACGATTCCGATAGTGCGCGAACGCCGGTCGCGCGGCGTTGCCCAGCCGCTATAATTGCCCATCGCCCGCCGGACCGAGTGCCGGCGGCCTCGAGAGACGACACGTGACGACGTCGGCCGCAGACCGGCGCGTTGGCTTCACAGGACAGCTCATGGATACCTCAGACGCCCGCAATCGCATCTTTGCCCGCATTCGCAACGCACAACATCGCCACGATGTCGCACGTGCGAACGAGCAGGCGGCGGCTGAGGATTATCTGGCGCGACACCCGCAAGGGCCGCGTCCGGCGATGTCCGCCGATCTCATCGCGACCTTCATTGCCAAGGCCGAAGCCCTTTCTACGACGATTTCCCGCGTGCCCGCCATGCAGGACGTACCGGCGGCTGCCGCCACGTATTTGCAGGCGAACGGTCTCACGACGCAGGCCGTCGGCTGGCCGACGCTGCGAGAGCTGGACTGGACCGGCGCCGGATGTCACGTCGAATTTCGCAAGCCGCACGGGGACGATCTCGTCGGCATTACCGGCTGCTTCTGCGCCATTGCTGAGACCGGCGCACTCATGATGATGTCGGGCCCCGAGACGTTTGCGTCAGCCACGCTGTTGCCCGAGACGCACATTGCCGTTGTGCCTGCTTCGCGCGTCGTGGCCGGGCATGAAGACGGATTCGCGCTCATGCGCAGCGAGCGCGGTCAGCTCTCGCGCGCCACCAATTTCATTGCGGGACCGTCGCGTACCGCAGACATCGAACAAACGCTGGTGCTCGGGGCGCATGGCCCGTACCGCGTTCACCTCATCATCGTCGACGGCGCCTGATTGACGCTGCGCCGCCGCGGCGGCGCTGATCGGCCACGAAGCTTTTCCGCTCGCGCGCTTACACGATCGCGGGATGCAAGGCTTTCGGAAAACGCCCCAAGGTCGATGGGTTCGACGTTTTCGGGCGATTCCTTACTTTGCTTTGGGATATCTCCCAAGCTAACGCGACGATGGGCACTCTTGCGCGGATGACGACTCGTACGCAGTCGACCATCAATCACTAGGAACCAGAAACAATGCATAAGGGGATTTGGGGGGCATTGGCTGTGGCCGGGCTGGCATTGGCGAGCCCTGCGGCGTTCGCTGCGGGACCGGACGGCGCACAACTCGTCGCCTGGTGGGGCGCGCCGTTCGCGGGGCTGCTGCTCTCGATTGCGCTCGGGCCGTTGCTCGCGCCGGCGTTCTGGCATCACCACTTCGGCAAGATCGCCGCGTTCTGGGGCGCGGCATTTCTGCTGCCGTTCGCGCTGGTCTTCGGCGCGGGCGCTGCCTGGTATGGCGCCGTTCACGCCGTTGTCGCCGAGTACATTCCGTTCGTCGTGCTGCTCACGGCGCTGTTCACCACTGCGGGCGGTATTTGCGTGCACGGTAACCTGCGAGGTGGCCCGTGGCTCAATACCGGATTGCTGGCGCTGGGCACCGTGCTCGCGAGCATTATGGGAACGACCGGGGCCGCCATGCTGCTGATTCGTCCGCTCATTCGTGCGAACGACAACCGCAAGCACAACGTACACGTCGTGGTGTTCTTCATCTTCCTGGTGGCAAATGCGGGTGGCTCGCTCACGCCGCTGGGCGATCCGCCGCTATTCCTCGGCTTTTTGCAAGGCGTCGATTTCTTCTGGACGACGGCGCATATCTGGCCTGAGACGCTGTTCATCTGCACGGTGTTGCTGGTGCTGTTCTTCGTGATCGACGCGTATTACTTCCGTCAGAAGACCGAGCGTCAGATCGACGCGCTGGATCCGACGCCGCATGCCGCGCCCGTGCGACTCGAAGGCAAGCGCAACTTCATTCTGTTGGCAGCGGCCGTGGGGCTGGTGCTGATGAGCGGCATCTGGAAACCGGGCATCGAGTTCGACGTGTTCGGCACCCCAGTGGCGCTGCAAAACCTCGCGCGTGATGCCGGTCTGATCGTCGTGACGCTGATGTCGCTGGCCATCACGCCGCGCACCGCGCGCGAAGGCAACGGGTTTAACTGGGAGCCGATGAAGGAAGTGGCGAAGCTGTTCGCCGGCATCTTCCTGACGATCATTCCGGTGGTCGCGATCCTGCGGGCGGGCGAGGCGGGGGCGCTGGGCTGGGTGATCCGTCTGGTGACGGGGCCGGGCGGCGCGCCTGACAACGTCATGTATTTCTGGGCGACCGGGCTGCTGTCATCGTTCCTTGATAACGCGCCGACCTATCTGGTGTTCTTCAATACGGCGGGTGGCGATGCCGCAACGCTGATGACGACCGGCGCCGCAACGCTGGCGGCGATTTCGGCGGGGGCGGTGTTCATGGGCGCCAACACGTATATCGGCAATGCACCGAACTTCATGGTGAAAGCCATTGCAGAGCAACGCGGCATTCGCATGCCGAGCTTCTTTGGCTATATGCTGTGGTCGGGCGCGATTCTGCTGCCGCTGTTCGTCCTGATGACCCTCATATTTTTCTGAGCCGCGATATTGCCACGCGGCCAATCTCTGCGAGACAACTGGTGAAACCGAAGATCCTGGTAGCCCGAGCCATTTTCCCGGACGTGATCGAGCGTCTGGCGCAGTACTTCGATGTCGAGCGTAACGATGCCGACACGGTGTTTTCGAGCGACGAACTCCGCGTACGGCTGGCCGACAAGGCGGGCGCGATCACCACGGCGAGCGAGCGTATCGATGCCGCCGTGCTCGCTGGCGCGCCGAATCTGCGTGTGGTGGCCAATATGGCCGTGGGCTACAACAACTTCGATATCGACGCGATGACGGCGGCCGGTGTGATGGCCACGAATACGCCCGACGTTCTCAACGAGACGACCGCCGATTTCGGCTGGGCGTTGTTGATGGCGACGGCGCGGCGTGTCACCGAGTCGGAGCGTTGGCTGCGCGAAGGGCATTGGGATAAGTGGGCATACGACATGTTCCTCGGCGCCGATGTGCACGGCAGCACGCTGGGCATCATCGGCATGGGGCGCATCGGGCAGGCGATTGCGCGTCGCGCGATGGGCTTCAACATGCGAGTGGTGTATCACAACCGCTCGCGTCTGGATGCCGAGACGGAGGCCGCATGCAAGGCGAGCTACGTCGATAAGGATGTGCTGCTGCGAACCGCCGATCACGTCATTCTCGTGCTGCCGTATTCGGCGGCGACGCATCACACGATCGATGCCGAAGCACTGGCGCTCATGAAGCCGACGGCCACGCTGATCAATCTGGCACGCGGCGGCATCGTCGACGATACGGCGCTGGCCGCAGCGCTGGCGAAAAAGCAGATTGCCGCTGCGGGGCTCGACGTGTTCGAAGGCGAACCGAAGGTGCATCCCGACTTGCTCAAGGTTTCGAATGTCGTGCTGACGCCGCATATCGCCAGTGCGTCGGCGGCAACGCGTCGTGGCATGGCGAGTCTCGCGGCCGACAATCTGATTGCGGCGCTGGGCTTCGGCGCGGCGGCCGGTAAGCCGCCGTGTCTGCTCAACCCTGCTGCGCGTCGGGCGTAGGTCGGTAGATTCGGGGGCCTCGGAAGCGTCGGAAGCGTCGGAAGGCAAGAGTCAACGGGAGTCGCAAGGCGATGGTCGAGATGGTGTTGGTGGCGCTGGCGGCGCTGAATTTGTTGGTGATGATCGCGCTTGCGGTGAAGGTCTGGCAACGCGGCGGCGACGCGTCGTTGCGCGACACGCTCGTCGATTCGCTCGCTCAGGTGCGCGACGATCTGCTGCACGCGGCGGATCGCAGCGAGCGAGGGCTGCGTCAGGAGTTCGCAGAGACGGCCCGCGCGGGACGGGGCGAGCAGAGCGCTCAAATGGCGCAGTTCCAGCAGACACTCGCCGCACAGATGACGAGCGTGGCCACCGTCCAGAACAGTCAGATCGACGGCTTCGCGCAGCAACTCGCCAAGCTCACCGAGTCGAACGCCACGCAGATCGAGGCCGTACGTCAGAGTCTTGTGCTCAACGCTCAGCAGATGCGCGAGGAACAGGCGTCGACACTCCGGCGTTTCGGTGAGGCGCAGCATCAGCAACTCACGCAACTCGCCGAGGGCAACGAACGTCGTCTGGCCGAAGTGCGCGCAACACTCGAACAAAAACTCAAGGACATCGAAGTCAACAACGCGACGAAGCTCGAAGAGATGCGCCGCACGGTCGACGAGAAGCTGCACGCGACGCTGGAGCAGCGTCTGGGCGAGTCGTTCAAGCTGGTCTCGGATCGTCTCGAACAGGTGCATCGCGGGCTGGGCGAGATGCAGACGCTGGCCGCCGGGGTGGGCGATCTCAAGCGTGTGCTGACCAACGTGAAGACGCGAGGGACTTGGGGCGAGGTGCAGTTGCAGGCGTTGCTCGAACAATTGCTCACGCCCGAGCAGTTCGCGAAGAACGTGGCAACCCGACCGGGCAGCACCGAGCGGGTGGAATTCGCTATTGCGCTGCCGGGGCAGAACGGCGAGAGCCATCAGCCGGTCTGGCTGCCGATCGACGCCAAGTTCCCGCGCGAAGATTATGAGCGTCTGCTCGACGCGCAGGAGCGTGCCGATCCGGTCGCGGTCGAGGAGGCATCGAAGGCGCTGGAGACCCGCATTCGTCTGGAGGCGAAGACGATTGCCGACAAGTATCTGGCGCCGCCGCACACCACGGACTTTGCGCTGCTGTTCCTGCCGACGGAAGGACTTTACGCGGAAGTGTTGCGGCGCCCGGGCCTCTCCGATCTGCTGCAACGTGAATATCGCGTGACGGTGGCCGGGCCGACGACGCTGACGGCCCTGCTCAACAGTCTTCAGATGGGGTTCCGCACGCTGGCGATCGAACGTCGCTCCAGCGAAGTCTGGCAGGTGCTCGGCGCAGTGAAGACGGAGTTCACGAAGTTTGGCGACGTGCTCGCCAAGACGAAATCGCAGTTGGAGACAGTCACGCGCTCCATCGACAAAGCCGAAGTCCGTACCCGTGCCATGGCCCGTCAACTCAAGGCCGTGGAGGCGTTGCCCGGCGATCAGGCCGTGGAATTGCTCGGTGTGGAACTGGACCCGGACGAGGACGCCTGAGCGGTACGAAGGCCTCGGGAACCTCGATAGTCGAGGCTCTAGAGGACTTCAGGACGGTTCGCGGTTGAGTCAGGTGGCGTCTGCATGCGCACGACGCCACTAAGCGCTCACTGCGCGCCGTCGTCCTGCTTCGCGAATTGCGTCAGCGCATCGCCGGTCATACGCACCACGCGCCAGTCGGGCAATACCGTCGCGCCTTGCGATGTGTAGAAATCGATCGCCGGCTGATTCCAGTCGAGCACCGTCCACTCGAAGCGTCCGCAGTTGCGCTCGATGGCGATGCGGGCGAGCCGACGCAGCAGCGCTTGTCCCACGCCACGACCTCGCATCGTCGGCTGCACGTAGACGTCTTCCAGATACAGACCTCTCCGTCCGAGGAAGGTCGAGAAATTGTGGAAGAACAGCGCGTAGCCGACCGGCTGCCCATCCCACTCCGCCATCAGGCATTCTGCGGCCGGCGTCTTGCCAAACAGCGCTTCGTGCACGCTCTCGGGCGTGGCTTCGAAGATATCCAGCAGCTTTTCGAAGACGGCCAGTTCTCGCATCAGGCCATGAATGGCGCCGACGTCGTCGGCAGTGGCAGTACGCAGGGTCAGGGACATGGTCGGAGCGCAAGAGACGTGGGAGGGGGCTGAAAAATGAGAAAAGCGGCGCTGCGGCGGGGATGAGGCCGCCGTCAGTCGCCGCCGGAACGACGTGGATCGACGTCGGGACGCTCAGTACTCTTCTTCGGGAGCGTCGCTCAGTGCGATTTCGATGCCGCCGAATTTGACCGCCACCCAGTTGTAAAGGTGGCAGGCGATCCAGAGCAGCACGAAGCCCACGATGGCGTTAAGCACCAGTGCGGAGATGATCGCCAGGCCCGGCAACTCACCGTAGCGGATGAACGCCGCGAGGAATGCCAGCAGAACGAGCGGGATGCTGAATGTGAGGTAGACCAGCACCAGTGCTTTGGCCGTCTGGCCGGGACTGATGTACGTGATCTGTTTTTTCGTTGTCATTGACGTGTGTGCTTTCGGCTTGTGTGGCGCCCGTGTCGTCGAAGCGCCGACGCGGGCAATGTTTTGCTGATTCGTTGCTTCGCTTTTGGGGTGAAATTCGTGTACAGACTCGCGTTCGGTGGATCTAGTCGATTCGAATAAGGGCGAACGTCAGACCAGCCCGTCGAAGGCAATGACGTCGACCAGTTCACCGGCAGCCACGTCACCACGCTCGGTGCCGAGCGTCACGAAGCAGTTCGCTTCGCTCATCGTGCGTAGAATGCCTGCACTCTGTGCGTCGGCGACGGTGACTTGCCATCGGCCCTGAGCATCGACGGCCAGAATGCCGCGCAGGAATTCGGTGCGCCCGGGGCGCTTGGCAATGGCGGTTGCCGTCGGCACGGGCAGGCTCGGCGTGATTTGCGGTTCGGCGCCCATCAGCACGAATAGTCCGTCGCGCACGAGATGGTAGAACGACGCCATCACTGCGGCCGGATTTCCCGGCAGACCAAACAACAAGGCGCGCTTGCCTTCACTTTCCAGTTCGCCAAATGCGAACGGCCGGCCCGGGCGCATCGCCATCTTCCAGAACACCACGTTGCCCAGACGCGTCATCATTTCGCGTGTGAAATCGGCCTCGCCGACTGACACGCCACCCGAGGTGATGACGGCGTCGGCTTCACGACATGCCGTACGTAGTGTGTCTTCGATGGCTTGCGGGTCGTCGCGCACGACGCCCAAATCCAGCACTTCCACGCCCAGCCGTTGCAACATGCCGAAGAGCGTGTAGCGATTGCTGTCGTACAGATTGCCGGGCACGAGCGGCTCACCCACGGAGCGCAGTTCGTCGCCGGTCGAGAAGAAGGCCACGCGTATGCGACGGCGCACCGGCACTTCGGCGATGCCGAGCGATGCGAGCAAACCGAGGGCGGCCGGACGAAGACGCTTGCCCGCGTGCAGCGCCGGATGACCGGCGGCCAGGTCTTCCCCGATATGGCGTACATGACGGCCGGGCGTAACGGCACCGGCGTCGAAGCGAATGAATTCGGTGTCGCCTTCGCGTTGCACCTGTTCTTGCGGGATGACCGTGTCGCAACCGGCCGGCAGCAGCGCACCGGTCATGATGCGCACGCACTCACCGGCAGCGGCGACGCCATCGAACGGACGGCCCGCGAAAGAACGCCCCGCCACGCGCAGACGCACTTCGCCGCCAGCCGCCAGCGCGCTGCCGGCGAAGGCGTAGCCATCCATGGCGGCGTTTTCGAAAGCGGGGACGTCGAGCGGAGAAACGACATCGCGACCGAGCACGCGGCCCAGCGCACTGCGTACCGCCACCTGCTCGATGGCGGACACCGGGCTCGCGGTGCGCGCAATGACGGCGCGCGCCGCTTCGACCGTCATATGGTTGGGGTCGTAGTCCGGCAAGCCGGCCAAGGCGTCGTCTAGTGTTGTCATCGGTATGGCGTCGTCATCCGGCACATGTGCTGCATGCATCACATGCATGGATCTCAAAAATGCGGTGGCGACGAATCGGGCCGCGTCGGTGCCCGGAATGTCTTAGCGGGCGCGCGGCGAATCGGTATGGAGGTCGTCCAGCGTGTTGACATTGTAAAACGGACGCTCGTCACCGAAGTTAACTTGTACGGCCTTGTGGCGCGCGAGCCACGCTCGCACGCGATGCTCCCCGGCGCGCAGTGTGGCCGCGAGATCGTCGGCCAGCGAGCGGTGCAAAAGAGCAAATACCGGATGCGGGCCTTGTGCCGTCGCGGCATAAGCGGCCAGCGGTCGCGCTGCCGGGATGCCGGGAGAGACGTCGCGTCCGTCCGATACGTCGAGTGCGGCGCTGAGCCGAACGCCGAGATCGGTCGGCAGGTAGGGCGAGTCGCACGGCACGGTGAGGACATATTCCGTACGTGCCGCGCGCAAGCCGGCCAGCATGCCCGCGAGCGGTCCTGCGAAGTCCTGCGTCTCGTCGCTCACGACGTCTGCGCCGAATGCCGCATAGGCATCGAGATTCCGATTCGCGCTGATGAGCAACGCACCGACCTGCGGACGCAGGCGCTCGATGACATGGGCCGCGAGCGGTCGGTCGGCGAGCCGTTGCAGGCCTTTGTCGCGTCCGCCCATACGCTGCCCACGCCCGCCTGCGAGGATCAGGCCGGTGATGTCGCTGCGCAGGATGGACGTTGTCGTCATGGGAAGGGGTTAGGGGCGGTTAAGGGCGATGACGCGACCCGCCGCGTCGAACCAGACGGCGCCGTCGCCAAGCATCACGCCCTGATCGCGCGCGAACATCAGTCGAGGCACGGCGGCACCGATGGTACGAACGAATCCGTCGGAAAAGATTTCGTTATAGCGGGCGAGCAACGACTTCGGGTTCCGAAGGATCAGTGTCTTGCCCCGCAGAGAGACATGCAACGGGTAACGGATCGATTGTGCGACGACATCGCGCCGGTCGTCGAGCACCCCTTTGCGGAATTGCGTGGCGGCGCGATTGACGGTTTCGTCGTCGCTCACCCCGGCAACGCCGTACAGATGGTCGATCTTGCCCGTCTGAATGCTGGACAGCGCAAGCTCGAACGGCACCGTGCGGCCGCTGCGCAAGTCCTTCCATTGGCCCGAAATGACTTCGCATGCCGCCGATGCACCTTGCTGGCGATTGACGTCGTCCGCCGAGGCGAATTCGCCGTCGAAGGTCGCGCGCGGCATGCCGCCGGCGTCGAACTCGGTCAGGTGCACATGCGACTTGCTATCGATCTTGCCGGTGAGCTGCGTATCGCTTTGCGACGACGCGTTGGCGTAGCGCCCTTCCAGTTTGCCGCCGGAGGTGGGGCGCAGCACGAGTCGCAGCGGATTGCGCTCGCCGAGCTGACCGCTGTACGTCATCAGGTGATTGGCGATGTTGCGATCGGATGGGTCGCAATCAGCGTAGGCCGCAGTGGACGCGAACGCCGCTAACAGCAACGTCAGCGCGCTCAGACTGGCGGCAACGAGGCGCTGCATGCGATGCGAAGGGCGGCTCACGCGTGTGTGACGCACGCCTTGATGGGGGGCGGACGCGGCGCTGGACGCTGGGACGGTGAGGGTGTCTCGGGCGCGGCTGGCGCCCGGGGCAAAAGCAATCATGAGTCGAGAAGGAATTCGGTAAATCGAAAGGGGTGCGGAAGCGTCGACGATCGCGGGGTAACCGGGCAATCAGATCACTGAGGCATGTCTGGTCGCGGTCCGGCCGTGTCCCGGACTTTCATCCGCCGATGTAAGACATCTCCACTTTCGGTGGTGCGTTTTCCGGCAGGCCGGTGGCCGCCGTACGCAAGGCCGAGTAACGGTCGGTGCGGGCGTGCCAGATGTCGCCGATGACGGTCGAGATCTGCGCGTCGCTCGCGCCGCTACGCAGCAGCGTTCGCAAGTCATACCCCGAGCTGGCGAACAGACAGAGATACAGCTTGCCTTCCGTAGACAATCGGGCACGCGAACAAGTGCCGCAAAATGCACGGGTGACGGACGAAATGACGCCGACTTCACCGCCGCCGTCGCGATATTGCCAGCGTTGTGCCGTTTCGCCGGGGTAATTCGGCTCCATGGGCTCGACTGGCAGGGCGTCGTTCAGACGCGCGATGACCTCGGCCGACGGCAGGACTTCGTCCATGCGCCAGCCATTGGAGGTGCCGACGTCCATGTATTCGATGAAACGCAGCACGACACCGCTGCCATGAAAATGACGCGCCATCGGCACGATGTCTGAATCGTTGGTGCCGCGCTTGACGACCATGTTGACTTTGACCGGCCCGAGGCCGACGTGCTGCGCCTGGGCAATTCCTTCGAGCACGTTCGCGACGGGGAAGTCGACGTCGTTCATCTGGCGGAAAATCTTATCGTCCAGACTGTCCAGGCTGACGGTAACGCGCGTGAGGCCCGCATCTTTGAGCGATTGCGCCCGGCGTGCCAGCAACGAGCCGTTGGTCGTGAGCGTGATGTCGAGCGGCTTGCCCGACGGCGTGCGCAGACGGGCCAGCATTTCGATCAAGCGTTCGATGTGCTTGCGCAGCAGCGGCTCTCCGCCCGTCAGACGCAGCTTCTCCACGCCATGTTCGACGAACAGGCGCGCAGCACGCTCGATTTCTTCGAATGACAGCAGGGAGGATTGCGGCAGGAAGGCGTAGTCCTTGTCGAACACGTCCTTCGGCATGCAGTAGACGCAGCGGAAGTTGCAACGATCGGTCACCGAGATCCGCAGGTCGTGCAGGGGCCGCGCCAACGCATCTTCGAGATGGCCGGTGGCGGTGCGCACTTGTGCGGGGATCTGCGGCGAGTGCGTCGCATAACGGGCGTCGCTACGCAAATCGGTGAGTCTGATGATCGTTTCAGTCATGGTGGGGCCTTAGCTTGCGTCTCCATTCTAACGAATTGGCCCAAATGTCGCCGAGGCGACCCCATCGGGCATCGGATAACGGTACCGAGAATTCGTTGTGAGACGTCAAACCCGTACTGAGGCAGACGATACGGGGCGTGTGCGGTTGGCACAAGTCGGGACAATGCGGGTTGTATCGCGTGACGTCGCCCCCAAAAGCAAAAAAGGAGGCCGAAGCCTCCTTTTTCTACCTCACACGTGCCTGTCAGGCAACGTGATTGGCCGAGCGTGTTTCCACTTGCTCCATCGGACCGCTGTTGAGCGGCGTCGACGCACGGCGCTCACGCGGCACGTGCGGTGCCGGTGCGACTTGCGCAGCGGCTTCCTTGGCGGCGCGATGCTTGTCGGCATCCGTGTGAACCCACACCAGCCCGACGCTTGCCAGCGTCGATTCCAGTGCACCGCGCTCCAGCGTCGGAGCAGCGGCGGCCGGTGCGACGGCCTGCGTCACGACTTCCGTTGCGGCGGCAGCGGCTTCCGGGGCGACCGGCACTGCCGTACTCACCTGCACCGGTGCTTCGGGTGCGGCCTGCACCGGCTTCGCGGTCTCGACCATTTCGATCGGGGCAGCGGCGGCTTGCGCAGGTTGCGTTGCCGGTGCGACATCTGCCGGGGCGCTTGCGACAGCGGCCGTGGCGGCAATCTCGGCGAGGGCCCCGGCCGGCACCGTCGGTTGGGCCGGCGCAGCCGACGTGACCGGCAGCGGGGCACTGACCTGCGGCACGACCGGTGCGGCGGCCACTTCGGCCGCGGGCAGCGGGGCAACGTTGATCGGTGCGACGGGCGCACCCACCTGCGGTGCTTGTGCGACCGGCTCGGCGATAACGTGCGACGGCACTTCCGGCGTAGCGACAGGGGCGGCTTCGCTCACCGTGGCGACCGGCGCTGCCGGGGCTTCCATGGGCTCGGCACGCACCGGCGTCGGTTCGGCATGAGCCGCCGGTGCCGTCGGTGCCGGCGTGGCGGCGGCTGCAAACTCAGGCGCTGCTACCGGCGCTGCGGCACGGGCGAGGGTTTCGGTCGAAGCATTCTCAACTGCGTTGTCGCTCAGCACCAGGGCGTGCGGACCTTTCTCGGCTTCCAGCGCTTCTGCGCCTTCCGTCTCGATGTGCTCGCCGTCGGCATTCAGTTGCTGCTCGCCGGCTTCACGCTCACGACGGCCGCCACGACGACCGCGACGACGGCTGCGGCGGCGCTCTTCACCCCCTTGTTCGCCTTCTTCGCCCGCCGTTTGCGGTGCGCCTTCGACCTGTGCCGTGAGACGATCCTGATCCAGCGGTTCTTGCTCGGCGTTCAGCGGTGCTGCGGCCTGAGCGACGCGTTGCGGTGCGGCTTGTTGGCCTTCAGCGCCTTCGCCCTGACGGCGGTCACGGCGCTCGCCGCGTTCACGGCGGCTGCCGCGCTCACGGCCTTCACGCGGCTCGCGACCTTCCTCGGCACGCACGTCCTGTGCGGGTTGACGCTGGGCGTCGTCGCGCTCGCGCTTGTCGCGGTTATCCCGGCTATCGCGGTTGTCGCGGCCTTCCTGACGCTCATTGCGTTCGTTGCGCTCGCCACGGTCTGCACGCTCCGCGCGTTCCGGACGCGTGCCGCGACCTTCGCGCACCGGCTGACCGGCGTTGTCCTTGCCCGACTTGTTGTCGTCGCGGGCGTTGCCACGACGATTGCGGTTTTGTTGATGCGGACGCTCGTGACGCTCACGCGGCGGGCGAGCCGTCGGCTTGGCCGGCTCTTCGGCCTTCGCGGGTGCCGGTGCGGCAGCACCGCCGCCGAACAGACGCTTGAGGAAACCGAAGAAACCGCCACCGCTGGACTGTGCGGCTGCGGCAGGCGCCGTTGCGGCAACCGGTTCCGGACGCGGCTGTGCGGCCGGTGCCGGCTGCTCGGGCGTGATGCCCTTGACGGCCGCTTCCTGACGCGGACGCGTATCTTCCTTCTTCTTGCTGTAACCGGCCGGATCTTCTTCCAGCGAACGGGCCGCCTCTTCGGCGAGCGCGTAGCTGGCCTTCGGGGCATCCAGACGCGGGTCGTCGAAACGCAGACGCTCAAGCTTGTAATGCGGCGTTTCGAGGTGCTTGTTCGGGATCAGCAGCACGCCAACCTTGAAGCGCGCTTCGATCTTGTTGATTTCCTGACGCTTTTCGTTGAGCAGGAACGCCGAGACTTCGACCGGCACCTGGCAGTGGATCGCTGCCGTGTGCTCCTTCATCGCCTCTTCCTGGATGATGCGCAGGACTTGCAGCGCCGACGATTCGGCGTCGCGGATGTGGCCGGTGCCGTTGCAGCGCGGGCAGGTCACGTGCGTGCCTTCCGACAGCGACGGACGCAGGCGCTGACGCGACAGCTCCATCAGGCCGAAACGCGAAATCTTGCCCATCTGGACGCGCGCACGGTCGTGCTTGAGCGCATCCTTGACACGTTGTTCGACTTCACGCTGGCTCTTGGCCGACTCCATGTCGATGAAGTCGATCACGATCAGGCCGCCGAGGTCGCGCAGACGCAACTGGCGCGCGACTTCGTCGGCAGCTTCCAGGTTGGTGCGCAGGGCGGTTTCTTCGATGTCGGCGCCCTTGGTGGCGCGTGCCGAGTTGACGTCGATGGAGACGAGCGCTTCGGTGTGATCGATCACGATCGCGCCGCCCGAGGGCAGCGGCACCTGACGCGAATAGGCCGTCTCGATCTGGTGTTCGATCTGGAAGCGGGAGAACAGCGGCACGTCGTCACGGTACTGCTTCACGCGGTTGAGGTGGTCGGGCATGACCACCTGCATGAAGTTGCGTGCCTGTTCGGAGATTTCTTCCGTATCGATGAGGATTTCACCGATATCCGGCTGGAAGTAGTCGCGGATGGCGCGAATAACGAGGCTCGACTCGAGATAGATCAGCGCCGAGTCGCGCGGCAGTTCGATGTTATGGGCGGCGCCTTCGATGGCGTGCCAGAGTTGCAGCAGGTAGTTCAGATCCCACTGGAGTTCTTCGGCCGAGCGGCCGATACCGGCGGTGCGGGCGATGATGCTCATGCCTTCCGGCAGTTCGAGCTGACCCATCGTCTCGCGCAGTTCCTGACGGTCTTCGCCTTCGATACGACGCGAAACACCACCGCCACGCGGGTTGTTCGGCATCAGCACCAGATAGCGGCCGGCCAGGGAAATGAACGTGGTGAGGGCTGCGCCCTTGTTGCCGCGCTCTTCCTTTTCGACCTGAACGATGAGTTCCTGGCCTTCGGACAGGGCGTCCTGAATGCGCGCATTGCGCACATCGGCACCTTCGCGGAAGTACGCGCGGGCGACTTCCTTGAACGGCAGGAAGCCATGGCGGCCTTCGCCGTAGTTGACGAAGCAGGCTTCGAGAGAGGGTTCGATACGGGTGATAATACCCTTGTAGATATTGCCTTTACGCTGTTCGCGTCCGGCCGTCTCGATATCGATGTCGATGAGTTTCTGCCCATCGACGATTGCCACGCGCAGTTCTTCCTGCTGCGTGGCGTTGAACAACATGCGTTTCATGAAAACGACTCCCACCCGCCGCAGTTGCCAATGCGCAGTGCGTCGGGCACGTATCACTCGAGTTATCCAACACGCGAGGTTCGAGCCGGGGGTGGAAGAATTGCCGGGGGGTCCGGGCGATGAGGCCGACGGACGCTATGGCGCCAGGAATACGTTTTCGCGCTCACCCGGATCCGCCGGGCCACCGGAAAAATTCCGGCTCGGCGCGGATCACTTCGGGCTTGCAGTCCATACCAAGAGAAACTGGACGAGAAACTTCATCAGCGTTTTCTCGGGGCGCCTGCCGACACTTATTCTTCTTGTGACGGCGCCTCACTTCGACTTTTTGCGCGAACGATATTCACAAAGCGATCAGCTCGGGCAATGTCGTCCGGGCTGATCACCAAAAAATTCTATAACCACCAACTCTATCCGCGTCCCGCGCGCTGCGACCGAAGCGGCCTATGGGCCGACTTCCTGCCGACGCTGCGTGACGTGCGTGCGCTCGCTGCTCCAGGGTCACCGGACGAGCAGCCTGCCCGGGGTGCAAGTAAAATACCGTTTTGGGGTATGCACCGGACAGAGGTGGGGATTTGGCATGATTCCCGCTACCGCCATCTCTGTCGGACAAATTATATTCATAATGAATGAGTTAGGCAAAAGTCGGCAGAAAATGGTTGCGCCGGCGTCCGCGCCGCAGGTCAAGCTCGTCGAAGTCGACGATGGTTCGGCCGGTCAGCGCATCGACAATTTCCTCCTGCGTGAGTGCAAAGGGGTTCCCAAGAGCCACGTTTACCGCATTCTGCGTAGCGGTGAGGTCCGCGTAAATAAAGGAAGGGTAGACGCAGCCTATCGACTCGTCCTTGGCGATATCGTCCGCATACCGCCCGTCCGGATGGCGACGCCCGATCCCGAGGCGAAAGCCCACGTACCGGCCGCAAGTTTCCCGATCCTCTTCGAAGACGACTATCTGATGGCCATCGACAAGCCGGCCGGCGTGGCTGTGCACGGCGGCAGCGGGGTGTCGTTCGGGGTAATCGAGCAACTGCGCCGGGCGTTGCCTCATCTGAAATTCCTGGAGCTGGTACACCGGCTGGACCGTGAAACGTCCGGCATTCTGCTGCTCGCGAAGAAGCGGGCGGCACTCGTTGGCATGCACGAGCAGATTCGTCACAACCGGATGGACAAGCGCTATCTGGCTTGCGTCACCGGCGAATGGCGCGACCGTCAGCGCGCAGTGAAAGCACCGCTATATAAATATGTCACGGCGGAGGGCGAGCGCCGGGTGCGGGTGCAGGAAGACGGCCAGGCATCGCACACCGTATTTCGCATGGTGGAATCGTTTCCGCCTTATACGTTGCTCGAAGCGGAACTGAAAACGGGGCGCACCCATCAGATTCGCGTTCACCTGGCGCATTGCGGCACGCCCATCGTGGGCGACGACAAGTACGGCGACTTCACGCTGAACAAGAATCTGGCGCGTCCGAATGCGCGCCCGGGCATCAAGCGGATGTTCCTGCATGCTTACCGGTTGAAGTTCACGCACCCGGTACTTGATACGCCGATTGCCTTGGAAGCGGCGTTACCGCCAGAATGTGAGCAATTCCTGAATCAACTTCGAACCACCACCGCCGATGCCAAGCCCTGAATTTGACCTGGTCGTGTTCGACTGGGACGGGACGTTGATGGACTCGACGCCCACGATTACCCGCTGCATCCAGGCGGCCTGCCGGGATCTCGGTCTGCCGGTACCGACTGACGAACTCGCGAGCCATGTGATCGGCCTCGGGCTGCGTGACGCCCTGCAAATGGCCGTCCCGTCGCTCGATCCTGCGCACTATCCGCGCCTATCCGAGCGCTACCGCTTCCACTATCTCGTGGGCGACAAGGAGACGGTGCTGTTCACCGGCGTTCGCGAGCTGCTGGAAGAATTGCGCTCGCGGGGACGTTTTCTGGCCGTCGCCACGGGCAAATCCCGTGTGGGCCTGAACCGCGCACTCGAATCGGCAGGGCTGATGCGGATGTTCGACGCCACGCGTTGCGCGGATGAGACATTTTCCAAGCCGCACCCGGCCATGTTGCAGGAACTGACGCGCGAACTGGGTCAGGATCTGCGCCGTACGGTCATGATCGGCGATACGACGCACGATTTGCAGATGGCGCGCAGCGCCGGGGCTGCCGGCGTGGGCGTTGCCTACGGTGGCGCGCATCCGCGTGAGCAACTGGTGGCGCTCGAACCCGCCTACTGCGCGGCAAGCGTGGCCGAGCTGCGCGACTGGTTACTGGAGCGCGTGTGAGCGACGTTGCCGTACCGTTGCCGATCTGTCCGGGTGACGTCCTCGAAGACGGCGGACGCGGCGTGCGCTTCGAGGTGCGCGTGGGCGGGCGTCCTACGCCAGCGTTCGTGATCCGGTATGACGGGCGTGTCTACGGTTACCTCAATCAGTGCGCACATGTGCCGATGGAGCTCGACTGGTCCGAGGGGCAGTTCTTCGAGACGGGCGGCTTATACTTGATGTGCGCGACGCATGGCGCGACCTACGAGCCGGACACCGGGTTGTGTGTCGGTGGTCCGTGTCGTGGTGGCGCCTTGCAGGCGGTTCGCGTCGAGGAGCAGCCCGCTGCGGCACCGGGCGAGGCCACGACCGTGGTCTGGTGGCCCGACACTTATATTGAGGCCCCGGCAGCGGCGTCTTCGTGAGCGCGCGGCATCCGGTCTCACACGTCTCTAACGTCAATTTCCCAAGTCCTGGATAACGTATGGCCGACTCTCTGCCGCCCGATTCCCCTCGCACCGAACCCGGTTTTCCGCCGCCTGGCGGGCGTCCGCCCACCGGTGGCGGTGCGGTCCGCGATCCCCATGAGGTCAGGCCTTGGGAGCGCGAGATGCTGGAAAAGGTCTTGATGGCGGGTATCCGCGAACAGCGGGCGGCGCGCCGGTGGAAGATTTTCTTCCGGCTGCTGATTCTGGCGATCATCGCGTTCGCCGTCTGGTCGATCTTCGATTTTGACGGCGGCAGTACGACGTCGGCCGGATCGGCCTCGGGCAAGCACACCGCGCTCGTTTCGCTGAGCGGTGAGCTTTCGGCGGACGGTCAGGCCAGCGCGCAGAAAATCAACGCGGCACTGGAGTCGGCGTTCGAAGACAAGTCGGCTGCCGGAGTGATTCTGCGGATCAACAGCCCTGGCGGCAGTCCGGTACAAGCCGGCATGATCTACGACGACATCACCCGTTTGCGCACGAAATATCCTAAGAAGCCGATTTATGTCGTCGTCGAGGAAATGTGCGCTTCGGGCGGTTATTACGTGGCAGCGGCGGCCGACAAGATTTACGTGGACAAGGCGAGCATCGTCGGGTCCATTGGCGTGCTGATGGATGGTTTCGGCTTTACCGGCCTGATGGACAAGCTGGGCGTGGAGCGCCGTCTGCTGACGGCGGGCCGCAACAAGGGCTTCCTCGATCCGTTCTCACCGCAGACGGATCAGCAGAAGACGTACGCCCTCGACATGCTTGAGCAGGTGCACCAGCAATTCATCGGTGCGGTCAAGAAAGGGCGTGGCAACCGCCTGAAGGACGATCCGGATCTGTTCAGCGGCCTGTTCTGGACGGGGCAGCGTTCCGTGGAGCTTGGGCTGGCGGACGGTCTGGGTACGGTCGATTCGGTGGCTCGCGACATGCTCAAGGCGCCCGATCTCGTCGACTACACCGTCAAGGAGAATCTGCCTGAGCGCATGGCGCGTCGCTTCGGTGCGGCCGTGGGCACGGCAGCCATGAAGACGATGCTCATGGGCACTGCCTTGACAATGAAATAATGCGGTTTTCGCCTGATCGATGGCGAAGATGCCGGTAATAGACGCAAAACCCCACGGAAATTCGGATGTCCGTGGGGTTTTTGTTGGTTGTTCGGTTCGGGCTGTTATTGCGCCAGAAACAGGAAGATCGCGGGCCGTTTGTGCAGATCGACGCTCGCATGCGGCCAGCCTTTTACGCGGTGCGCCACGATTTGCTCGCCATCTTGCGTGACATCGACCGCCACGCACAGCAATGTCGAGGCGTCGCAGCTTTGCAGCAGCGCGTCGAGCATGGCTTTATTGCGATAGGGCGTTTCGATGAAGATCTGCGTCTGCTTTTCCTTGCGCGAGCGCTGTTCCAGTTCTCGCAGACGCTTGCTACGCTCGCCCGCATCGGTCGGCAGGTAACCGTGGAAGGCGAAGCTCTGGCCGTTCAGGCCGCTGGCCATCAGGGCGAGAAGAATCGAGCTGGGACCGACGAACGGTACGACCCGGACGCCCTTTTCGTGGGCGCGTCGCACGAGCAATGCGCCCGGATCGGCCACGGCCGGACATCCCGCTTCCGACACGAGGCCGCCATCTGCGCCGGCGAGAATGGGCGCGAGCAGGGCATCGATCGCCGCGTTCGGCGTATTGACGTTCAGTTCGCGGATGTCGATTTCCTGAATCGGGGTGCTCACGCCCACCAGCTTCAGGAACGCGCGCGTGCTTTTGGCCTGTTCGCCGACGAAATACTTCAGGCCGGCGGTCACGGCGCGCACTTCCTCGGGCAGCACGGCCGGCAAGCCGCCGCGGGTGTTCGTGCCGAGAGTGTTGGGGATCAGATACAGCGTGCCGCTCATGCCGTCGCTCCGTTCAGACCGGGGCCCGGAAGGGCGATGCCGACCTGCATCAGCATCGTCGTCAGGGCGATCAGGGGGAGACCGATGAGCGCCGTCGGATCGTCGTTTTCGATGGTTTCGAGCAACATGATGCCCAATCCTTCGGATTTGGCGCTGCCCGCGCAGTCGTAGGGCGTTTCGGCATGGAGATAGGCGGCGAGCACGTCGTCAGGCAGATCGCGGAACTTCACGCGTGTGACGACGTCTGTGGCTTGGCTCTGAGCGGTGCGGGCGTCGTGGACACAAAGCGCCGAGTGGAATTCGACGACTTTGCCGCGCATGTCGCGCAGTTGCGTCATGGCATTCTCGAAATTCCCGGGCTTGCCGATCTGGCGACCCTCGAAGGTGGCGACCTGATCGGAGCCGATGATGACGGCGCCCGGATGGCGGATCGCCACGGCCTGTGCCTTTTCGCGCGACAGGCGCAGCGACGTCTCATGGGGCGTTTCGCCGGGAATGGGGGTTTCGTCGATGTCCGGAACATCGACCGAGAACGGCAAGCGCAGGCGCTCCAGCAGTTCACGGCGATAGCGCGATCCGGAGGCCAGGATCAGCGGTGGCAGGGGCTGTACGGTCATCGGGTTTAAGTGTTTGACGAGAAACGAAAAACTATTTAGAATTCACGGCTTTTGCAATCTGGCGCTCGGTCCCGCCAGTCTGCGCGATACCGATTCGAACGCTCGAAAGTGGCGTCGGATCAAGGCGCTGCGAGTGGCAGGGGACGTTGAAATGCGGCCAGATGCGCCAAGGCAAGGATGAGCGTGATGAACGAATATATCGTCGATCTGTTCGAATTCGCGCGTACCGGCCGGGTGGCGGAAGGTGACGTGCAACTTGCGGCATTGCCGCGCATGGTAACCGAAGTGCCTGCCGAAGTCTCGGCATCGGGGCGTGCGCAGGGCATGTTCCACTGGCGCGCCGAAGGTTCGGAAAAGCCGGTGCTGCGCGCGGATGGCAAGCCGACCGTGGTGCAGTTTCTGACGCTCTCGGTCGAAGGGCCGATGTGGCTCGAATGCCAGCGCTGCCTGACACCGTACGAAGCGCCGCTCGCCTCGGAAACGACTTTCGAGATCGTGCACGACGAAGCGGCCGCGGAAGATCGTCCGCTCGACGAAGATGAACTCGAAGCGCTGGTCGGCTCCAAACATTTCGATTTGCGCGAGTTGATCGAAGAAGAATTGCTGTTGGCTTTGCCTATCGTCCCGAAACATGAGGTTTGTCCGAGTGTTCACGATAGTCTGGCCACCGGTAGCGACGGGTTGGCGGAACCGCCCCCGGCACCGGAAGAAGAGGATAAGCCGTCTCCGTTCGCGGCGCTGGCAGCGCTCAAGCGCTCGCCGGACAAGGACGGAAAGTAATGTGCGGCCGGATTTCCGGCTCACCAAAGTACATGTTTGCGTTAGTCGCACAGGTCGGGCCGACAGGCCGACACCGTAGGGCGGCGCTCGAACTGTGTTAAAATTTCGCGATATTTTGAGGAGTTATCATGGCCGTTCAACAGAACAAGAAGTCGCCGTCGAAGCGCGGCATGCACCGTTCGCACGATTTCCTGACCGCACCGTCGACCGCCGTCGAACCGACGTCGGGTGAGACGCACCTGCGTCACCACATCTCGCCGAACGGTTTCTACCGTGGTCGCAAGGTCATCAAGACCAAGAACGACTAATTCGGCCCTCCAGGCGATACGCGCCCATCATGGCGCAGTTTGATCGTCCGATGTGGCAAAAGCGGCACTCATCCTGCCGCTTTTTTTGTTACCTGTACCGCAAGCCAATCACGTCGACATGACAGTCACCCTGACGATCGATTGTATGGGCGGAGATCACGGCCCATCGGTGACGGTGCCGGCTGCGGTTCGCTTCGTGCAATCTACCGACGATGTCGAACTTGTGCTGGTCGGGCAGCAGGAGATCATCAACGCGCAGCTCGCGAAGTTGCGTGTGACGGATCACCCGCGCCTGTCCGTCGTCAATGCGAGCGAAGTCGTCGCCATGGACGACTCCGTCGAGACCGCGCTGCGCAAGAAGAAAGACTCTTCGATGCGCGTGGCACTCAATCTGGTCAAGGAGGCGCGCGCGCAGGCTTGCGTGTCCGCCGGCAATACCGGCGCGCTGATGGCCGTTTCCCGTTACGTGCTCAAGACGCTGCCTGGTATCGAGCGCCCGGCGATTGCCACGGTGCTGCCGAATCAACTGGGCGGCTACACGACGATGCTCGATCTGGGCGCGAACGTGGACTGCGAGCCGACCCACCTGCTGCAATTCGCCGAGATGGGCCATGCGCTCGTTGCGGCGGTCGATGGCAAGGAGCGTCCGTCGATCGGTCTGCTCAACATCGGCGAAGAAGTCATCAAGGGCAACGACGTCATCAAGCAGGCAGGCGAGCTGCTGCGTGGCTCGACGCTCAACTTCTACGGCAACGTGGAAGGCAACGACATTTATCGCGGCACGACCGACATCGTCGTATGTGATGGTTTCGTCGGCAACGTCGCACTCAAGACTTCCGAAGGCCTGGCGCAAATGCTCGGCGACATGATCCGTGAAGAGTTCACCCGCACCTGGTGGACGAAGGTGATTGCCGTCATTGCGCTGCCGATTCTTACCCGCTTCAAAAACCGCGTCGACCATCGTCGTTACAACGGCGCTGCGTTGCTCGGGTTGCGTGCGCTCGTCATCAAGAGCCACGGGTCCGCCGATGCCTACTCGTTTGAGTGGGCCATCAAACGCGGCTATGATGCAGTTCGCAATGGCGTGCTGGACCGTTTGTCGCGCGCCATGCAAGAGAATCAGAACCAGCTCCAGGACACCAAGCCGGTGAGCGCCATTCCGGCGCTCTGAAACCGGTGCCCGCCCCGGTGCGCTAACCGATCATAAGATGACCCAGTCCGCGATTTATTCCCGTGTCATCGGCACCGGCAGCTATCTGCCGGCACGACGCGTGACCAATCAGCAGTTGGCAGACGAGCTTGCCGCCCGAGGCATCGAGACGAGTGACGAGTGGATCGTCGCGCGTACCGGCATTCAGGCACGTCACTTCGCCGCGCCCGACCAGACCAGCAGCGACATGGCGGTGGAAGCCGCCAGGCGCGCGCTCGACATGGCCGGATTGAGCGCCGACCAGATCGACCTGATCATGGTCGCCACGTCGACGCCGGACTTCGTGTTCCCCAGCACCGCCTGCCTCGTGCAGAGCAAGCTGGGCATCACGAACGGCTGCGCGGCGTTCGACATTCAAGCGGTCTGCTCGGGCTTTGCCTATGCAATGGCGACGGCCGACAACTTCATTCGCTCGGGCGCGTATCGCAACGTGCTCGTGATCGGCGCCGAGACGTTCTCCCGCATCCTCGATTTCAATGACCGTACGACGTGCGTGCTGTTCGGCGACGGCGCCGGCGCGGTCGTGCTGCAAGCGTCCAGCGAGCCGGGCATTCTGTCGAGCGCCTTGCATGCGGACGGTAGCCATTCGAACATCCTCTGCGTGCCGGGTAACGTAAATGCCGGTGCGGTTCAGGGCGAAGCGTTCCTCTATATGGATGGTCAGGCGGTGTTCAAGCTGGCCGTCAAGGTGCTCGAGAAGGTGGCTCACGAGGCCCTCGAGAAGGCCGGGCTGGAGGCGGAGGCAATCGACTGGCTGATTCCGCACCAGGCCAATTTGCGCATCATGACGAGTACCGCACGCAAGCTGGACGCCGAAGCGAAGATGGTCGTGACCGTCGACCAGCACGGCAACACCTCTGCGGCTTCGATTCCACTCGCGCTCGACGTCGCGGTTCGCGATGGCCGCATCAAGGCGGGGCATAACGTCATGATCGAAGGCGTGGGCGGCGGTTTCACGTGGGGCGCGGTGCTGTTCCGCATGTAACTTTCCCGGCGCGGGAGCGCCGTGCGAACCGGCTGCGCTCCCTTGAGCGCGCGGTTCGTGGCGAGGCTCTCGTGCGCGTTATGTCGGCGCGCGACTATGCGCCGACATGTTTCTGAATCTGACTGCAAAACCAGGCGCTATGACATTCGCTTTCGTTTTCCCGGGACAAGGCTCCCAATCGGTGGGCATGCTCGACGCGTTCGCAGATAACGCGGCCGTGCGCGAAGTGCTCGCCGAAGCTTCGGACGCCCTCGGGCAGGACGTGGCCAAGCTGATTGCCGCTGGCCCGGCCGAAGATCTGAATCTGACCACGAACACTCAGCCGGTGATGCTCACCGCCGCCTACGCGATGTACCGCGCATGGCTGGCCGACGGCGGCGCCAAGCCGGCATTCGTCGCAGGTCATAGCCTCGGCGAATACACGGCGCTGGTCGCCGCAGGTGTGATCGCATTCAAGGACGCCGTGCCGCTGGTGCGCTTCCGCGCGCAAGCCATGCAGGAAGCGGTGCCGGTCGGGCAAGGCGGCATGGCTGCTGTGCTCGGTCTGGACGATGACGCTGTGCGCAACGTCTGCGCCGAAGCGTCGGTCGCAGGTGTGGTCGAGGCGGTCAACTTCAACGCCCCGGCGCAGGTCGTGATCGCTGGCGCGAAAGCTGGCGTGGAGAAGGCTTGTGAACTGGCCAAGGCTGCCGGCGCGAAGCGCGCGCTCGTGCTGCCGGTGTCGGCGCCGTTCCATTCGTCGCTGCTCAAGCCGGCGTCGGATCGTCTGCGCGAGTATCTGGCGAACGTGACGTTTAACGTTCCGCAGATCCCGCTCGTCAATAACGTCGATGTGGCCGTCGAATCCGACGTGGCCCGCATCAAGGATGCGCTGGTGCGTCAGGCTGCCGCGCCCGTGCGCTGGGTCGAATCGGTGAAGTGGCTCGCCGCGCAAGGCGTGACCCAGGTCGTCGAATGCGGTCCCGGCAAGGTGCTGACTGGCCTGACCAAGCGCATCGACGGCAATCTCACGGGTTTGGCGATCACGGATCCGGCGTCGCTCGCCGATGTGCGCGCCCAACTCTCGTAAGCTATAGCAAGGGTATTTTTTTCATGAGCAAGCAACTCGACAACCTCGTGGCTCTGGTGACGGGCGCCTCGCGCGGCATTGGCCGCGCCATCGCTCTCGAGCTCGCTCGTCAGGGGGCAACGGTCGTGGGTACCGCCACCAGCGAAGCCGGCGCGCAAGGAATCGACGCCTACTTTGCGGAAGCCGGCGTTGCCGGTAAGGGCATTGTCCTGAATGTGACCGACCCCGAGGGCGTGGCCGCAGCACTGGACGACATCCTGAAGCAACACGGCAAGCTCGACATTCTCGTCAATAATGCAGGCATCACGCGCGATAACCTTGCGATGCGCATGAAGGACGACGAGTGGGACGACGTCATCGACACGAATCTGAAGGCGATCTTCCGTCTCTCGCGCGCGGTGATCAAGCCGATGATGAAGGCTCGCAGCGGCCGGATCATCAATGTGACGTCGGTTGTCGGTTCGGCCGGCAATCCGGGGCAAGCCAATTACGCTGCCGCCAAGGCGGGCGTTGCGGGCATGTCTCGCTCGCTGGCCGCCGAAATCGGCAGTCGGAACATTACGGTCAACTGCGTTGCCCCCGGCTTCATCGATACGGATATGACGAAGGCGTTGCCCGAAGCGCAGCAAGACGTGCTGAAGGCGCGGATTCCGCTTGGCCGACTCGGTGCGCCGGAAGACATCGCAAATGCGGTGGCGTTCCTTGCGTCCCCGCAGGCTGGCTACATCACCGGCGTCACGCTGCACGTGAACGGCGGCATGTTCATGAATTAAGGAAGATGTGCGCGGATATGTGGAAATTGCACGTATTTGCGCGACATTGAACATTATTTGGCGCATGCTAACTTTGCTTGGCAAACCTGTTAAAATGCGCGCACTTGTCTGAACTAACTACCCCGGAGGGTTTGAATGGATAACATTGAGCAACGCGTCAAGAAGATCGTCGCGGAACAACTTGGCGTGGCTGAAGCCGACGTTAAGAACGAATCCAGCTTCGTGAACGATCTCGGCGCTGACTCGCTCGACACGGTTGAGCTGGTGATGGCTCTGGAAGAAGAGTTCGAGATCGAGATCCCGGACGAAGACGCAGAAAAGATCACCACCGTGCAGCAAGCCATCGATTTCGCCCAGGCTCAGTCGAAGGCCTAATACGCCTACGGATCGCCTGACTGGCCGGGATGCCGACCGGCTCCTGGCGTCAGGCCTGCCTGTCAGCCGCAGGGAGCGCAGGGTCGGACCTTGTCGCCTCTGTGGCTTTTGTTTTGTATGACCCAGCAGAAGAAGGGGAGTATCGTGAGTCGTCGTCGCGTCGTCATTACCGGTCTGGGCCTGATCTCGCCGGTCGGCAACACCGTTGCCGAGGGTTGGGAGAATCTGGTCGCAGGTCGTTCGGGCATCGCCAACATCACGAAGTTCGATGCGAGCAACCATAAGGTTCGCTTTGCAGGCGAAGTCAAAAACTTCGATACCGAGAAGTATCTGTCGGCCAAGGAAGCGCGCCGCATGGATACGTTCATCCATTTCGGCCTTGCAGCCGGCATTCAGGCGTTCGAAGACAGCGGCCTGCAAATCACCGCAGAGAACGCCGAGCGCGTCGGGGTGCTGGTCGGCTCCGGCATCGGCGGCCTGCCGATGATCGAGGATACGCAGACCGATCTGCTCAATGGCGGTCCGCGCAAGATTTCCCCATTCTTCGTGCCGGGTTCGATCATCAACATGATCTCCGGCCATCTGTCCATCAAGTACGGTCTGAAAGGCCCGAACCTCGCCATCGTCACGGCTTGCACGACCGGTCTGCACTGTATCGGTCAGGCAGCGCGCATGATTCAGTATGGCGATGCGGACGCAGTGCTCGCCGGCGGTGCCGAATCGACGGTGTCGCCGCTGGGCATTGGCGGTTTTGCCGCGATGACGGCTCTGTCCACGCGCAACGACGACCCGGCGACGGCGAGCCGTCCGTGGGACAAGGATCGCGACGGTTTCGTGCTGGGCGAAGGCGCTGGCGTGATGATGGTCGAGGAGTATGAGCACGCCAAGGCGCGCGGCGCGAAGATCTATGCCGAGATCAAGGGCTTCGGCATGAGCGCGGACGCCTACCACATGACCGCGCCTTGCGAAGATGGCGACGGTGCGCTGCGGGCCATGACGAACGCGCTGCGCGATGCCGGTATCAACGCTGATGCCGTCAATTACGTGAACGCACACGGCACGTCGACGCCGCTGGGCGATATCGCCGAGACGGTCGCGGTCAAGCGCCTGATGGGCGATGCAGCCAAGAACGTCGTGGTGAACTCCACCAAGTCGATGACTGGCCACTTGCTGGGCGGCGCCGGCGGTCTGGAGTCGGTGTTCACCGTGCTGGCCGTTCACCATCAGAAATCGCCGCCGACGATCAATATCTTCAATCAAGACCCGGCTTGCGACCTCGATTACTGCGCAAACACGGCTCGCGATATGAAAATTGATGTCGCGTTGAAGAACTCTTTCGGATTTGGCGGGACTAACGGCACGCTGGTCTTCCAGCGCGTCTAAGTTCGCGGGACGCCGCGCAGGCGTCCCGTCCCGCTGACCCACGCTCCGGTGAGTGTGCCCGGGCGTGCGGCGTCAAAGACACTTCCAGCTACGGTGGCGATTGCCGCCGTGGTGCAATCGGGCCCGACCGGGGCCTGGCAGGCCAGAGAAAATACGGATCCATATCAGGTGAGTGAACGAGAAATCGACCAGGCGCTCGTTGAGCGCGTGCAAAAGGGCGACAAAGCCGCCTTCGAGCTATTGGTCGCGAAATATCACCGCAAAATCATCCGCCTCGTATCGCGGCTCGTGCGCGACGCCGCCGAGGTCGAGGATGTGACGCAGGAGGCCTTTATCAAGGCCTACCGCGCCTTGCCGCAATTTCGTGGCGAGTCGGCGTTCTATACCTGGTTGTATCGTATTGCTGTCAACACGGCGAAAAACCACCTGGCAACGCAGGGACGCCGTGCACCGACTTCGACTGAAGCGAACGCTGAAGAAGCGGAAACTTTTGCCGAGGCCGATCAACTAAGGGATATCAACACGCCTGAGTCGATGCTGATGAGCAAGCAGATTGCTCAGACGGTCAACACAGCGATGGAGGCTTTGCCCGATGAACTTCGGACGGCGATCACCCTGCGAGAAATCGAGGGTCTGAGCTACGAAGAGATCGCCGAAGCCATGGGGTGCCCGATCGGAACGGTCCGTTCGCGAATTTTCCGGGCGCGTGAAGCGATTGCCAGCCGGCTGAGGCCGCTGCTGGACACGCCTGACGGTAAGCGCTGGTGAGCGCGCCGCCGGGAAAGTTATTTTCGTTGGGGGATATCATGGGATCAGCGACGGTGCAAACGCAGCGGGGGCTGCAAGCCGAGCGGATTTCCGCGTTGATGGACGGGGAATTCGATCCGGACGAACTGGCCGCCCTGCTGGACGAGGCTGACACCTCGGGCCGGCCTCTGTGGGACGACTACCACCTGATCGGGGACGCATTGCGCTCCGATGAATTGACGCTGCCGCGTTCGGAGTCTGCCTTCATGGCGTCCTTCGCAGCGCGTCTCGACGCTGAGCCGCACCTGCTCGCACCGGCCGCGCTGGCTGATGCGCAGGCTGTGGCCGCGCCGGATGCGAAAGCTGCCGGCTCGCGCGTTACGCGTATCAATCCGTTCCTGCGGGTGCGCCGCGTTCTGCCGACGGCTGCGGCCGCTGCGGCCGTCGCTGCGCTGTCGTGGGTCGTGGTGCCGCGTTTGCAGGACCACCCGGCCGGTGGCGCACAACCGCAGGTGCTCGCTCAGGCGGCTCCCGCAGCCGGTGGCTCCAGCCTGACGCGTGTGGCGCTCTCGCAGCAACCCCAGGCCGCCGTGGCTGCCAACGGCGCCGCCACCGGCGGGCCGAACGATCTGATCGTGCTGCGCGATGCGCGTCTCGACCAGTATCTGGCGGCTCACCAGCAATACGCACCGGCCCCTATCGGCCAGAGCGTTTCCCCTTACATGCGAGCCTCGGCGCAAGCGGACGAATAAATGCAGCGCCTGAGTATCGAATCCTTGCCGCGTGCGCCCATCGGGCGCACTTTCTTCCTGTTCGCTTTCCTGTTGGCGACCACGCTGCAAACGCAGGCGTGGGCCCAGGCGTCCGCGCCGTCCACCGATCCGTTGATCGAGAAGCGTGAAGTCAGCGCCTGGCTCAACAAGATCCACCGCGCGGCGCAGACGCAGAACTACATCGGCACCTTCGTCTACCAGCGTGGCTCGACCATGCGTTCGTCGAAGATCAGTCATTTCGCCGATAAGGGGAACGAGTACGAAGAACTCGAAACGCTCGACGGACGTCAGCGCCGCATTCTTCGTCAGAACGACGACGTCTACACGCTGATTCCCGAGCAGAAGACCGTTTTCCAGGAAAAGCGCGAGAGCAAGGATTCTTTCCCCGCGTTGCTCGCCACGCCCAATCGCGACGTACTCGACTATTACGCACCGAAGCTGCTGCCGAACGAGCGGATGGCGGGCTTCGACTGCATGGTGATCGAGCTTTCGCCGAAGGATGAGTACCGTTTCGGGTATCGCCTGTGGGCCGATCGCAATACCGGCCTGTTGTTGCGTGCGCAGACGCTCGACGCGGAAGGTCATCTGCTGGAGCAGGCGGCGTTTTCGCAAATTTCGATCGGCGTGCCGAACGACAAGGCGCGCGTCGTTCACGCGATCCAGGCGACGCACGGGTGGCATGTCGTCAAGCCGCAAATCGCCTCGACGCGGCTGTCCGATGCCGGTTGGAGCATCGACGTCGACAAGAAGGTGCCGGGATTCAAGGCTGTGCGCGAAGTGCGCCGCACGATGCGTTCTTCGGCGGACAGCAAGCCGCTGGAAGTCCAGCAGGTGGTATATTCCGACGGCATGGCGGGACTTTCGGTGTTCATCGAGCCGGCCACGCGTGAGCGCAAGGAAGGCCACGGTAGCGCGGGGGCGACGAACATCCTCATCAAGCGCTATGGCGACTTCTGGCTGACCTTGCTCGGCGAAGTGCCGCAGACCACTCTGCAACAATTCGCCTCCAGTATCGAGTACAAACAGCCGGCGAAGTGACCGGCTGTCGGGTGGGCCGCGACCGGTAACGGCGCGGTCCGGGTAGCGAGGCGCTTATGAGACGCGATGATGCGTCGGGTGCCGCACTGCCCTCAGGGATTCCGAGACTTTCGCGCACCACGATCTTCCAATGAAGAAGACTCTCCTGCTTCGTGTCATCCTCGGCGGCGCCATTGCCGTTCAATTGGCGGGAGTGCCCGCCGCCTATGCCGCACCGGCTTCAGCGCCGAGCAGCGGTTCAACGGCGTCCAACGCACCCCTCGTCAGCAATCTTCCCGATTTCACGCAACTCGTCGACCGTGTCGGGCCGGCCGTCGTGAACATCCGTACGACCGAGCGTGTCAGCCGTTCGCAGCGAGGCTTGCCACCGGGAATGGACGACGATATGGCCGAGCTGTTCCGTCGATTCTTCGGCGTGCCGATGCCGCAGCAGCCGGGCCCGAAGGGCGGCACGCCGCGCCGTGGCCAGCCGCAGCCGGATGAAGAGCAGAACAGTGGCGTGGGATCCGGCTTCATCGTCTCGAACGACGGCTACATTCTCACGAACGCGCACGTCGTCGATGGTGCTGACAGCATTTACGTCACCCTGACCGACAAGCGCGAGTTCAAGGCGAAACTGATCGGGGCCGACAAGCGTACCGACGTGGCGGTGGTCAAGGTCGAAGCCAAGGATCTGCCGACGGTGCCCGTCGGCGACTCGAACAAGCTGCGGGTCGGCGAGTGGGTGGTGGCCATCGGCTCGCCATTCGGTCTCGAAAATACGGTAACGGCGGGCATCGTGTCGGCCAAGGGCCGTGATACTGGTGACTATCTGCCGTTTATTCAGACCGACGTTGCGGTGAATCCGGGGAATTCGGGCGGCCCGCTCATCAACATGCGCGGCGAGGTCGTGGGCATCAACTCGATGATCTACAGCCAGACCGGCGGTTTCATGGGCATTTCGTTCGCGATTCCGATCGACGAAGTCATGCGTGTGGTCGATCAGCTCAAGAAGACCGGTAAGGTCGTGCGCGGCCGTATCGGTGTGGCGATCAGCGAAGTCAGCAAGGAAGTGGCCGATTCGCTGGGCTTGCCGCGTGCGCAAGGCGCGCTGGTGCGCAGTGTCGAGCCGGGCAGCCCTGCCGAGAAGGCGGGCGTGCAGCCGGGCGACATCATCATGAAGTTCGAGGGCCGCCCCGTCGACCATGCCACGGACCTGCCGCGTATGGTCGGTGAGACCAAGCCGGGTTCCGGCGCCACGCTGCAAGTGTTGCGTAAGGGCAAGAATCAGGATCTGAAGATCACGATTGCCGAGGCTGACGCCGATACGCCCAAGGCGTCGAAGGCGCAGGGTGGGGCCGCGGATACGCCGCATCCGAATGCGCTGGGCCTGGTCGTCTCCGATCTGACCGAGGCGCAGAAGAAGGACTTGAAGCTGCGCGGCGGCGTGCAGGTCGAACTGGCAGAGGGTCCGGCAGGGCGTGCGGGGCTTCAGCAGGGTGACATCATCCTGCGCGTCGGCGACGCCGATATTGCCAACGCCAAGCAGTTCGAGGAAGTGGTCAAGGCGCTCGATCCGAAGCGTCTGGTCCCGATCCTCGTGCGCCGTGGCGACGCTACGCAGTTCGTGCCGCTGCGCCCGCGCGCGCCCAGCGGCAAGTAATTCTGCCCATGACCGCGCCGGCGTTCACGCTTTACGGCCGCAAGTGGTGTCATCTATGCGATGACATGCTTGCGGCGCTCGAAGCGATGCGTCCGGCGTGGGATTTTTCGGTAACGGTCGTCGATGTCGACAGCGACCCCGTGCTCGAGGCCCGGTACGACGAGATCGTGCCGGTGCTGGCGCTGGGGGAGCGGGAGGTGTGCCGGTATCGATTCGATGTCGATGCCGTCGCGACGGTGTTCCAGTCGGCTTGACGCTACCGACCCCGCCTGCCACGCCTTCCACGGACGTCTCCCATACCTTCCCGCCATTTCCAGCGTATTGCCGCGAAACATTTGCAACGTCAACGACGTGCGAAACATGCAATAGCGACGTGATTCCGGGCGGCATCGGTGCGCTTTCGGCTAAAATGTCGTGTTTGCCGATTCTCTCGAAAGCCGCTGCCGAGCCGAATCCGATGGCACCGACTTTTCTATAGCCCGTCTCATGGACCATATTCGCAATTTTTCGATCATCGCCCACATCGACCATGGGAAATCCACCTTGGCCGATCGCATCATCCAGCTTAGCGGCGGTTTGTCCGATCGTGAAATGGAATCGCGGGTCCTCGACTCGATGGACCTCGAACGCGAGCGTGGCATCACCATCAAGGCGCAGACCGCCGCGCTGCAATACAAGGCGCGCGATGGCAAGGTCTACAACCTCAACCTCATCGATACGCCGGGACATGTCGACTTCTCGTACGAAGTGAGCCGCTCGCTGTCCGCATGCGAAGGTGCGCTGCTCGTGGTCGACGCCTCGCAGGGCGTGGAAGCGCAGACCGTTGCCAACTGCTACACCGCCATCGAGCTGGGCGTGGAAGTGGTGCCGGTGCTCAACAAGATCGATTTGCCGTCGGCGGAGCCGGAAAACGCGATTCAGGAGATCGAGGACGTCATCGGGATCGAGGCGACCGACGCCGTGCGATGCTCGGCGAAGACCGGTCTCGGCGTAGAGGATGTGCTCGAAGCGCTGATCGCCAAGGTGCCGCCGCCCAAGGGCGATGCGAACGCACCGCTGCAGGCGCTGATCATCGACTCGTGGTTCGACAGCTACGTGGGCGTGGTGATGCTGGTCCGTGTGGTCAACGGCACGCTCAAGCCGAAGGACAAGATTCATCTGATGGCTACGGGTTCGAGCCATCTGGTCGAGCAGGTGGGCGTGTTCACACCGAAGTCGCAGCAGCGTACGTCGCTGTCGGCCGGTCAGGTGGGCTTCATCATCTCGGGCATCAAGGAGCTGGGCGCAGCCAAGGTGGGCGATACGGTGACGCATGCCGTCACGACGACGACCAAGCCGGCCGACGCGCCGCTGCCCGGTTTCAAGGAAGTCAAGCCGCAGGTGTTCGCCGGCCTCTACCCGGTCGAAGCGAACCAGTACGACGCGCTGCGCGAATCCCTCGAAAAGCTCAAGCTCAACGATGCCTCGCTCCAGTACGAACCGGAAGTGTCGCAGGCGCTGGGCTTCGGCTTCCGTTGCGGCTTCCTGGGGCTGCTGCACATGGAAATCGTGCAGGAGCGTCTGGAGCGCGAGTTCGACATGGACCTCATCACCACGGCGCCGACCGTGATTTATGAGGTGACGGAGCGCGACGGTACGGTCGTGTCGGTGGAAAACCCGTCGAAGATGCCGGATCCGGGCCGTATTGAAGAAGTTCGCGAACCTATTGTGACCGTGAACCTCTATATGCCGCAGGAGTACGTCGGCTCGGTCGTGACGTTGTGCCAGCAGAAACGCGGCATTCAGATCGACATGCAGTATCACGGCCGTCAGGTCCGTCTGATTTACGAAATTCCGATGGCCGAAATCGTGCTCGACTTCTTCGATCGTCTGAAGTCGGTATCGCGCGGTTATGCGTCGATGGACTACGAGTTCAAGGAATATCGCGCGTCGGATGTGGTCAAGGTCGACATGCTCATCAACAGCGACAAGGTCGACGCGCTGTCGATCATCGTTCACCGTTCGGAGAGCCGTCGTCGGGGTGCGCAGGTCGCATCGAAGATGCGGGAAATCATTCCGCGCCAGATGTACGATGTGGCGATTCAGGCGGCGATCGGTGCGAACATCATTGCCCGTGAAAACATCAAGGCATTGCGCAAGAACGTGTTGGCAAAGTGCTATGGTGGCGACATCACGCGTAAGAAGAAGCTGCTCGAGAAACAGAAGGAAGGTAAGAAGCGCATGAAGCAGGTGGGGAGCGTTGAAATTCCCCAGGAAGCGTTCCTTGCCATTTTGCAAGTCGAAGATAAATAACGTAGCGACGGGTCCCGCATGAATTTCGCCCTGATTCTTTTGATCCTGGTGCTGGTGACCGGGGTGGCCTGGGTGGCCGACAAGTTGGTGTTTCAACCGGCGCGCCGCCGGGCAGCACAAGACGCTGTGTCGCAGTTCGATCAGCAGCAACTGGCCTTGCAGGGTTCCGGCATTCAGGGCTCTGGCGCGCAGGAAGGCAATGCACTGGCGAGCGCCCGTGCAAAGTTGCGGGACGAGAAGCTCCGTCAACCGTGGTGGCTGGAATATTCGGCCAGCTTCTTCCCGGTGATTCTGGCGGTGTTCGTGCTGCGCTCGTTCGTGGTCGAGCCGTTCAAGATCCCGTCCGGGTCGATGATTCCGACGCTGCTCGTCGGCGATTTCATCCTCGTGAACAAGTTCGACTACGGCATTCGTCTGCCGGTGGTGAACAAGAAGATCATCGATCTCGGCGAGCCGAAGCGTGGCGATGTCGTGGTGTTCCGTTATCCGAAAGATGAGTCGATGGACTACATCAAGCGTGTGATCGGTGTGCCGGGCGACGTCGTGGCGTATCAGAACAAGAAGCTCACGATCAACGGTCAGCCGGTGCCGGAAACGGCCTTGCCGGATTTCTTCGACGACGAACACATCGCTTACTTCAAGCAGTTCGAGGAGACCGTGGGGGGCGTCAAGAACCGGATTCTGAACGATCCGAACGTGCCGCCGTACATCATGGGCGCCGACGACTTCCCCAACAAGCAGAACTGCCAGTACAACAGCCAGGGCGTGATCTGCAAGGTGCCGCCGGGCAACTATTTCATGATGGGCGACAACCGCGACAACAGCGCGGATAGCCGCTACTGGGGCTTTGTGCCGGAGCAGAACATCGTCGGCCGCGCATTCTTTATCTGGATGAACTTCTCGAATCTGAAGCGTCTGGGTAGCTTCCAGTAAGTCTTGATGTCCCGGAGGAGATCGTCTCCTTCGATATGCATTGAATTGATGCGGAAATTGACGTAATTTCGTCGATTTCCGCATTATTATTTTTAAATAAGAAATAAAAGATGCGACGGGGGATGACTACCGGTGGGAAGCGTCTGTCCTGACCTCGGTATTGTCCGATCCACTGCCCTCACGTGAGTCCGAAAAGCCCGCTGGACGGGGGTAAAGCCCGTCGTTTCTTGGCGACGACGCACGCCGGGGCGGGAGCGTCGCGCTATACTTGCGCCATGCCTCAATCACTGAACCAACTGGAAGAACGCCTCCAGTACCGTTTCCACGATGCGGAATTGCTTTGCCAAGCACTGACGCACCGTAGCCATAGTGCCGCCAACAATGAGCGGCTGGAATTTCTCGGCGATTCCATTCTGAATTGTTCGGTCGCAGCGATTCTGTTCCGTCGCTACGGCAAGCTCGACGAAGGCGACCTCTCTCGTGTGCGTGCCAATCTCGTGAAGCAACAGTCGTTGTACGAGATCGCGCAGACGCTTGGTGTTTCCGATTTCCTTCGCCTGGGCGAAGGCGAGCTCAAGAGCGGCGGTTTCCGTCGCCCGTCGATTCTGGCCGATACCCTCGAAGCCCTGTTCGGCGCCATGTACCTCGACGGTGGATTCGAAGCGGCCTACGCGGTCATCGAGCGTCTGTACACGCCGGTGCTCGAACACGTCGATCCGAAGACGCTCGGCAAAGACGCCAAGACGCTGCTCCAGGAGTACCTGCAAGGGCACAAGATCGCACTGCCGCAGTACACGGTGATCGCCACCCATGGCGCCGCACACAACCAGCAGTTCGAGGTGGAGTGCACGGTGCCGAAGCTCGACATCAAGGTCGGTGGCTCGGGCGCGAGCCGCCGGGCGGCGGAGCAAGCCGCTGCCAAGAAGGCGCTGGAAGAGGTACAGAAGATGCCCGCGCTGGCCAAGCCGAAGGCCGAGAAGAGCGCCAAGGCCGCCAAAAAGCGTGCGGCCAAGGCTGCGGCGTCCGAAGCGAAAAAGGCGGAGAAGGCGGCGAGTGCCACGAATGCTACGGGGGCACAGCCAGTCGAAGCGAAAGACGCGAAGGACCTCAAGGACATCAAGGAGTCGCGAGAGCCGAAGGACGCGCGTGATGTCGCGACGGGATCGTCGGCGGCACCGGCGATGACGGCGTCGAGCCACGCTGCGCCGCGCGGCACGGCAGCGCCCGCGGAAAAATCTTCGGAGAAGCCCGCCGAGAAGGCTGCCGAAAAAGCTGCCGACAAGCCGGCAGAGAAGGTCGACGCCGCCAAGCAGCCTCCGGCAGCAGCCTGAGTCCCATTTGGGGGCGAGCGCAACGCGCTGCCCCTTTTCAAGAGAGTTTCCAAACATGAACGATAAGACGGATTTTCGCTGCGGTACCGTGGCGATCGTCGGGCGTCCGAACGTCGGCAAGTCGACGTTGCTCAACGCCCTCGTCGGTCAGAAGATCAGCATTACGTCGCGCAAGGCGCAGACGACGCGACATCGCATTACCGGCATCAACACCACGGAAGATGCGCAGTACATCTTCGTCGACACGCCGGGATTCCAGACACGTCACGCCACGGCACTGAACCGCTCGCTCAATCGTGCGGTCACTTCCACGCTCTCGAGCGTCGATGTCGTGATGTTCGTGATCGAGGCGGGTAATTTCGGGCCGGACGACGAGAAGGTGCTCAAGCTGTTGCCGGAGACCACGCCGGTGCTGCTCATCGTGAACAAACTCGATCGCATCAACGACAAGGCGGAAATGCTGCCGTTCCTGCGCAAGGTGGGTGAAGTGCGGGATTTCCGGGAAATCGTGCCGCTGTCCGCGAAGCGTGCGGATGACATCAAGCGCCTGCTCGGCGTGCTGCGCCCGTATCTGCTCGAAGGCGATCCGATCTATGGCGAAGATGATCTGACCGATCGCAGCGAACGCTTCATGGCGGCAGAGATTTTGCGCGAGAAGGTGTTCCGCTGGACCGGCGACGAGTTGCCGTACACGAGCACCGTCATCATCGACAAGTTCGAGGTAGAAGGGAATCTGCGCCGTATCTTCGCGACGATTCTGGTCGACCGCGATAACCACAAGGCGATGATCATCGGCAACAAGGGCGCGAAGCTCAAGCAGATTTCGACCGATGCGCGTCTGGATATGGCGAAGCTTTTCGATGGGCCGGTGTATCTGGAAGTCTGGATCAAGGTGAAGGGCGGCTGGGCCGACAACGAAGCCGGCCTGCGGGCATATGGCTACGAGTGAGCTCGAAACTTCACACGACGACATCGCTGCACCCGCCGAGGTAACCCCGGCGGGCAACGCGTCGCGAACGTCGCGTGGGTCCTCGTCATCGGCGACAGGGGCGCGGCCCACGCGTCAGTCCCGTAGTCCGCGCTCACGCGCCGTGGACGACGAAGCCTCGGAAGCTTTTCAGCAGGCCGAGGCCAATGTCGAGAACGCCGGTCGTGATGCCAAACGCGAAACCAAGCGCGTTCGGCGTGCGCCGTCACCCGCCCGGGTGGCTGAGCGCGAGCAGAGCCGGGTGACGGAACAACCCGGCTTTGTGCTCCACAGTTATCCCTACCGCGAAACCAGCCTGATCATCGACGTGCTCACGCGAGATCATGGCCGTATCGCGTTGGTTGCGAAGGGCGCGAAGCGTCCGCATTCCGCCTTGCGCGGCGTGCTTCAGACCTTTCAGCCGCTCTCGCTGGCCTGGCTGGGAAAAGGCGAGCTGCGTACGCTGACGAAAGCCGAATGGGTGGGCGGGTTGCGTCCGCTGGAAGGCGACGCGTTGCTCTCGGGCTTCTATCTGAACGAACTGCTGGTGAAGTTTTGTGCGCGCGACGATCCGCACGACAAACTGTTCCAGCACTATCTGACGACACTCCATCATCTGGCACACGGCGAGCCGGCAGGCATCATCCTGCGTGCGTTCGAGCGCGTGCTGTTGCGCGAGACCGGCTATGCCGTGGCGTTCGACCGTTGCACGCAAACGCGCGGCAAGGTCACGTCGGATCGCCGTTACGTGTTTCATCCCGACTGGGGCGTACGCCCGGCGCGTGGCGACGAGCCGTCAGACTGGCCCGTGGTCATTGGCCAGACACTGCTCGACATGGAGCAAGACGACTATTCACGGGCGCAGACCGTGCAGCAAAGCAAGCTGCTCATGCGCTTTCTTCTCAACCACCATTTGGGCGGCGTGCCGCTCAACACCCGGCAGATCCTGCTTGATCTGCAAAAACTATGAGCCTCTTCTTCCAAGGCAACCCCATCGACCTCGGGGTGAACATTGATCACGTTGCGACGGTGCGCAATGCGCGCGGTACGCGGTATCCCGACCCGATCCGGGCCGCATTGCTGGCTGAAGAGGCGGGCGCCGATGTCATTACGCTGCATTTGCGCGAAGACCGTCGCCATATTCGCGACGCGGACGTGACGAATCTGCGCGACAAGCTGATCACGCGCATGAACCTCGAATGCGCGGTCACGGAAGAGATGCTGAAGATTGCGTGCAGCGTGAAGCCGCACGATGTCTGCCTGGTGCCTGAGAGCCGTCAGGAGTTGACGACCGAAGGCGGTCTGGATGTCGTGGGTCTGTATGACCGTATCGCGGCGGCAACGCAGCAACTTGGCGAAGCGGGTAGCCGCGTGTCGCTCTTCATCGATCCGGATGCGGCGGCGATCGAAGCTGCGGCACGCATGGGCGCACCGGTGGTCGAGCTGCATACGGGGCGTTACGCCGAAGCGCACGACGAAGCGACACGCGAGGCGGAGTTCGCTCGCATCGAGCGCGCGGTCGCGCTGGGCGTTTCGCTCGGGTTGCGTGTCAACGCCGGTCACGGTCTGCATTACGAAAACGTGCAGCCGATCGCCGCGATCGAAGGCATTTCCGAGTTGAACATCGGTCACGCCATCGTTGCGCATGCCCTGTTCGCCGGCTGGGAAAATGCGGTGCGCGAGATGAAGGCCATCATGGTGGCCAGCCGTATCGCGGCGCGCGGTTGAGCGTGCGACTTTTCTTTTCGCCAGCGCCAAATTCGCGATAACGCGACGCGATACTCATGAGCGATACGACACCCTCGTCCTCCCGGCCCATTTCGTCGGTTCCGTCGGCTTCGTCGGCCTCGTCCGACGTGTCTGCATCGCCGGATACGTCGGTGCAGCGCGGGCACGTTGTCGCCCCGATGCAAGGCGCGACAGGGATCTACGGTGTCGGCACCGACATTCTGCAAATCAGCCGGGTGGTCGGCGTCATGACACGCACCAAGGGCCGATTTGCCGAGCGCGTGCTGGGGCCCGAGGAACTCAAGGTTTATTACGCCCGTCAGAAGCGCTCCGAGGTACGCGGACTTGCCTACCTGTGCACGCGGTTCGCCGCGAAGGAGGCGGTGTCGAAGGCTATCGGCCTCGGCATGCGCTGGCCGATGACGTGGCGCGCGGTACAGACGCTCAACGCGCCGTCGGGCAAGCCGGTGGTCGTGGCGTCCGGCGAGTTGGTGCAGTGGCTGGCGGACCGGCAACTGTCGATCGAGATCTCGATCACCGACGAAAAAGACTATGCGGTCGCGTTTGCGATCGCCTCGCGCCATTTGGATAACTCAAGCAACGCAAGCCATATTGCATCGGAGAAAACGTAATGACGAAGCGCAGGCCGGGCCCGGTGATGCTGGACGTCGTCGGGCTGACCCTCAGCGAAGATGACATCCGTCGCATCGACCATCCGTTGACCGGGGGTGTCATTCTGTTCGCCCGCAACTTCGACGATCGTGCACAACTGTGTTCGCTCACGAAGCAGATTCGCGACGTGCGCGACGACATTCTGATCGCGGTCGATCACGAAGGCGGACGCGTGCAGCGCTTCCGTACCGATGGCTTCACGCATCTGCCCGCAATGGGCAAGCTGGGCAAGCTCTGGCATGACGACGTGTTCAAGGCGACGCGCGTGACGACCGCTGTGGGTTACGTGCTGGCGTCGGAACTGCGGGCGTGCGACATCGACCTGAGTTTCACGCCGGTGCTGGATCTCGATTACGGCACGTCCACCGTGATTGGCGACCGCGCATTCGACAGCGATCCGCGCGTTGTGGCCATGCTGGCCAAGAGCCTCAATCACGGATTGCTGCTGGCCGGGATGGCGAACTGCGGCAAGCATTTCCCGGGGCACGGTTTTGTGGCGGCCGATTCGCATCACGAGATTCCCGTCGACGAGCGTTCGCTCGACGAGATTCTTGCCGTCGACGCGCAGCCGTACGACTGGCTGGGGATGTCGCTTTCGGCCGTGATGCCGGCGCACGTGATCTATCCGCAGGTCGATCCGAATCCGGCAGGTTTTTCGGCCAAATGGCTGAAAGAAATCCTGCGAGGCAAGTACGGGTTCGACGGCGTGATTTTCAGCGACGATCTGTCGATGCAAGGGGCGAGCGCGGCGGGTGATGTCGTGACGGCGGCGCATGCAGCACTGGATGCCGGCTGCGACATGGTGCTCATCTGCAATAGTCCGGAGAAGGCGGATCGCCTGCTGCGCGAGATGAAACCGGTTGCCGATACGGTCTCGCAGCGTCGTATCAAACATCTCCAGGGCCGTGGCAAGGTGCATGGCTGGGAGAAGCTGCTGGCGCAGCCGGAATATCAGGCGGCGAAGCGTCTGATCGCGGAGACGTTCGGCGGGTAACGAAACGCAAATCCGGGCACTCAAACAAAAAGCGCTCGACCCCGAAGGGACGAGCGCTTTTTTGTTACCTGACGAGCCCGACACCCGAAGGCGCCGCGCTCGCAAGCCGTCGATTAGACGCGGCTCTTGTATTCGTCGGTACGCGTGTCGATTTCGATCATGTCGTCGGTGTTGACGAACAGCGGCACCTGAATTTCCAGCAGGTCGTTGATCTTGGCGTTCTTCAGAACGCGGCCCGACGACGTGTCGCCCTTGACGGCCGGTTCGGTGTACTCGACCTTGCGCACGAGCGTGGTCGGCAGTTCGACCGAGATAGCCTTCTCGTTGTAGAACACGACTTCGCACGGCATGTCGGCTTCAAGGTACTTGATCGCGTTGTCCATGTTTTCCGCTTCGACTTCGTACTGGTTGTACTCAGCGTCCATGAACACGTACATCGGATCGGCGAAGTACGAGTACGTCACTTCCTTCTTGTCGAGCGTGACGGTGTCGAACTTTTCGTCTGCCTTGTACGTGAATTCGCCACGGCCTTCCTTCAGCAGCTTCTTGTACTTCAGCTTGACCATGCTGGAGTTGCGGCCCGACTTGACGAATTCGGTGCGGAGCACGACGTTCGGTTCATTCTCGAGAATGAAGACGTTACCGACGCGGAGTTCTTGAGCGGTTTTCATAAAAAACGAGATCCTGTGACGAAATAAGCGATTTGCCGCTTGTTGAGCGCTTCCATACGCCCATTCGCCGCTTGATTCCCGCGTCCGCCCGGAACGGTCTCCGGGGCAGCAGGTTCAGCAGCAAAGCGTTGAAAAACCAGCTATTTTACCTGATTTTCCGCGAAGCTTGCCAACTGTCGCGCAAGGTCCGGGAGGCTCGCCTGAGCCTGCGCCCATGCCTGCGCATGGCGATGCAGCGCGGGTAAGGCCGACGCCAGCGCTGCCCAGTCGGGCGCCGTGCTCGCGTAGCCGTTCCAGAGGTGCCAGAAGGTGCGCAAGGCCTCTCGCGCACCCTGTTCGAGCGGGGGCGTCGTGCCGTCCAGGTAGCGTTCGAGGAACGCGTCGAGCTTCACGTGATGCGCATTTTCGTCCTGCGGATAGATATGCCAGACGAATGGCTTGGCGGCCCATTGCGCCCGGACGAACGAGTCCTCGCCGCGTACGAAATTGAGATCGCAGGCCCAGAGCAGGGCGTCGAACTCGGTTTGCGGGACGAAAGGCAGGCCATACACCGTGAGCGCCCCGCGCGTGGCCGATTCTCCCGGCGCAAACGCCGCGCGGCCGAACCACTCGCCAACGGCGGGGGCGATACGTCCCTGGGGCACGAGGCAGACAATGGGCGTCTGGCTGGCCGCCCACTGGGCGAGCAGTCCCGGCAGCGCCGCGTTTTCGTACGCGAAGAGCGAGACAATCAGCGCATCCTGCGGGGCGGCGGGTAGCCCCAGCGTGCGTTGCCACCATGCGTTGCGAAGGTCGTCAGACGCGAGAAAAGCGTCACGACGAGAGAACAACTCGCGCTCGCGGGCGAGACCACCCGTACGGGGCGTAAAGCCGGGCAGGAAGAACGTTTTGACGAGCCCCAGTTGCGGATGGACCGACTTCTGCAAATGAAAGTCGTCGACCCATGCTTCCGCGCTCAGGTATTCGAGGTTGATCCAGATCGGCGCGCGACCGGCCTGCTTGCGGGCGTGCATCGCCTGGATGTAGTTGTCCGGAAGGTAGCAGGCGAAGGCTTCGATGACGATGTCGCCGGGAGCGTTGTCGTCGGTGATGGCACCGAAGTCGGCATCCCAGCGACGCACGTCGATGCCGTCGCAGCGCTGCCGGGGCGACGTCGGATCGATGTCAGGGCGCAGATAACGGAAGCTTGCGAGGTCGTCGACCCACAGCCGGACCGACCAGCCGTGCTCGCGCACGAGTTGACGCGCAAGCCGCCAGCACACGCCGATATCGCCGAAATTGTCGACGACCGTGCAGAACAGATCGCAGCGCGGTACCGGAGGAAGGGCGCCTGAGATCGGGGCGACGGAGGACGGCGTGACAGGCAGGGACATTGAGAAGCGGAAACGCGGATTGGTCTAAACTCCTGATTTTAGTCCCTGTGACGCGTGACGATGTCATCTTGCGGCGACGCGCCCGGTGCAAACACCGGTGTCGACGTCACCGCTGCCGTCGTATCGCGCCGTTTCCCGGGGACGCACCGATCATCACAGTTCATGACCGAAGACGCCCACGACGTCACGCCGCCGCGCAAGTCCCGCAAAGCCAGAGCCGCTCAAGCCGAGTCGGGGAAGACCGTCGCTCAGCCGACGAAGACGTCGGCGTCGGTCGACGATTCCGTCGCGCAGTCTGGCACCGGCGTAGTCGAACCGGGAGAGGGCGTCGCGCCGCGAGTATCGGCGCCGGCTGACGAACCCACCGGGACCGCTAAGGCGACCGACGCGGCCGAAGTGGACACGAGCGGCACGACGGCCGCGGCGAGCGACGCACCGGTTACCACAAAACCGGCCAAGGCCAGCAAGACGACGCGCGCCCGCAAAGCCGGTAACGTCGATAGCACTGACACCGCTTCCCAAACCGGCGACGCCAACGACGCCCCACTGTTCGATGCCCGCAAGGTCCTCGCACAATTGCCGAACCTGCCGGGCGTCTACCGCTACTACGACGCAGCGGGCAACGTCCTCTACGTGGGCAAAGCGCGCAATCTCAAGAAGCGCGTATCGAGCTACTTCAACAAGACGCAGCTCTCGCCGCGCATTGCGTTGATGGTCGCGCGTATCGCGAAGCTCGAAACAACCGTGACGCGCTCGGAAACCGAGGCGCTGCTGCTTGAGAACAATCTGATCAAGGCGCTGCATCCGCGTTACAACATCCTGTTTCGCGACGACAAGTCGTATCCGTTCCTAAAACTCACGCAGCACAAATATCCGCGCATGGCGTACTACCGGGGTTCGGTGGATCGTCGTGGACAGTATTTCGGACCATTCCCGAGCGCATGGGCGGTGCGCGAAAGCATCCAGATTCTGCAAAAGGTCTTCCAACTGCGGACATGCGAAGACTCCGTCTTCTCGAACCGCACGCGGCCTTGTCTGTTGAATCAGATCGAGCGATGCAGCGCGCCATGCGTGGGGGCGATTACGGACGAGGACTACGCGCGCGACGTGCAAAACGCTGCGGCATTCCTCTCCGGACGCCAGAACGAGGTGCTCGGCGCGCTGGAAGCCAAGATGATGACGTATGCCGAGGCGCTTCAGTTCGAGCAGGCGGCGGTGGTACGCAATCAGATGCAGGCGTTGTCCGGCGTTCTCCAGCAGCAATCCGTCGAGACGGCGGGGGATGTCGATGCCGACATTCTGGCCGTCGCGTACGCGGGCGGGCGCGCATGCGTGAACCTCGCGATGGTGCGCGGCGGGCGTCACCTGGGCGACAAGGCGTATTTCCCGGCGCACGTTGAGCGCGGTGTCGAGGGCGGCATTGCCGACGAGTTCGAGGAAGACGAGGTGCTGGCGCAGGATGCCTCCGGCGACCCGCCGAAGGACGCGACCCTCAACGAAGGCGAGATCGCTGGCGAGATGCCGTCGGATACGCCATCGGCGTCGCTCGAATCGCGACTGCTCGAAGCCTTCGTCGCGCAGCACTATCTGGGGCAGTCGGTGCCCCCGGTGCTGGTCGTGAGCCACGCACTGCCCAACGACGAGTTGCTGGCCGCGTTGTCGGAGCAGGCCGGCCGTCGTATTGCGATGGTGCGGCAACCGCAGGGACAACGTCGCGCGTGGCTTGACATGGCGCAGCAGGGGGCGCAACTGGCACTGACGCGTCTGTTGACCGAGCAAGGCAGCCAGCAGGCGCGAACGCGTGATCTGGTGCAGACGATCGGGCTCGATATCGACGATCCGGCGTTGCTGCGCGTCGAGTGCTTCGACATCAGCCATACGCAGGGCGAAGCCACGCAGGCGTCGTGCGTCGTCTTCCATCATCACAAGATGCAGACGAGCGAGTACCGGCGCTACAACATCGCTGGCATTACGCCGGGCGACGACTACGCGGCGATGCGTCAGGTGCTCACGCGGCGGTATGGCCGTCTGATGGAGGCGGCGTCGGCGGCTTCCGTGACGTTGGCCGATGCGGCCGACCCGTCATCGGTCGCGGCCGATGTGGCGCGTGCCGAGGCCGAGACTTCGGTCGTTGCGGATGGCGAGGTGACTGAAGTGACGGCATCGACGGCATCCGGTAAGCCGGACGTCTCCGATGTCGAAGCCAACCTGCCGCAACTGGTGCTGATCGACGGCGGCAAGGGGCAGGTGGAGGTCGCGCGTCAGGTGTTCGTCGAGTTGGGTATCGACATCGGCCGTCTGGTCGGCGTGGCGAAGGGAGAGGGCCGCAAAGTGGGTCTCGAAACGCTGATTTTTGCCGATGGCCGGGCGCCGCTGGAGCTGGGCCGCGAGAGCGCCGTGCTGATGCTGATCGCGCAGATTCGTGACGAAGCCCACCGCTTCGCGATCACCGGCATGCGGGCCAAGCGTGCGAAGGCGCGTCAGACGTCGCGACTTGAGGAGATCGAGGGAATTGGCGCGAAGCGACGTCAGCGCCTGCTGATGCGCTTCGGCGGTTTGCAGGGCGTGGCGTCGGCCAGCGTCGACGAACTGGCCAGCGTCGAAGGCATTTCCACGACGCTCGCCGAACAGATCTACCGTCAGCTTCACTGATCGCCGTCGGCGTCAGTCGATAGAACGCGTACCGCGAATCCGTGGAGGCACACCGGAACCGCCTCGCCGTTGCGCGCAACGCCAACGGTGCGGGCGCGATCACGGCGCTGGCTGCGTCGTCGGCTCGAATTGCACGACGCCACGCCACGCCACGTCACATCACGTATCGCCGTGAAACAGCAGGCGCATGACGGTCTCGTTGTCGACCGTCTCCCCGGAGAGCGTGCGTGCGAGGAGTTCACCACCGACGACCGGCGGCGCGAAGATCATATCCGGCTGCACGCGCTTGAGTTTGCTCAGATGCTTGCTGTCGTTGACCGACGCAATCGTGCGAACTTTCGGCGCGATCTCCTTCGCGGCAAGCACGATGAAGGCGTTTTCCGAATCGTCCGCCCGCAAGGCGAGCACGGCTCTCGCGTGATCGATCCCGGCTTGCGTGAGCACGGTGTTATCGCTGGCGTCACCGTGCATGACATCCGCGCCTTCCGGATACGGGTTGTCGACACTGCTTGAGATGATGACCGTCACCGGCCAGCCGCGCTTGGTGAGTTCGTGGTGCACGTTGACGGCAAGCGGCGAGGCGCCGGCCACGATGAAGTGGTTCTTTCGTATCACGTGTGTGAATCTCCCGGCGAGAATTTTCTTGAGGTTGCCACCGACCAGCGGGCCGATGACGACCGTGAGCGATGTGGCGAACACGCTGATCCCGAAGATGATGACCGAGGCGGTGAACAGGCGCGCGTCTGTCGAGATGGGCACGATGTCGCCATAACCGACGGTCGTCATCGTGACGATGGCAAAGTAGAAGGCGGTCGCCAGATCGGCGACGTTCGGCTTGAATTCGCGCCCCAGATACATCGTGCCGAACGTGGCATAGACCACTAGCGCGAACACCGCCACGAGCGTGTAGAGCGTGGCGGCGGCAAAGCTTGCCCGGTCAAACTCACGCCAGTACCAGAGCAGCAGGCCGAAGCAGGCGAGCGAAAGGACGAACGTCAGATCGAAGCGGATGTTGAGGTGGAAGTTGATCGTGGCGGCGAGCACGAGCATCACCAGCGTGAACGCCCAGGCGGTGCGTGCGCGGATGACGAGCCCGCAGGCGAGTGCGACCAGCGCCAGACCGACGAGCGCGCGGGGCAGATGCGAGAAGTCAATGCGCTCGATGGCGTTCAGGCCGAACAGCAGGCGGGGCAAATGGGTGGCTTCGATGCGCTCCAGCGCGGAGATGTCGCCGCGCACGAACAGGTCGATGAGCAGCGAGCCGGGCACGCGCAGAAGGACTGACGCGACGAGCAGCAGGCCGTCGATGCCGACCAGCGCCGCGATGACGATGTGCGCGGAGAGCACGGGGCGGTGCAGGGCACCACGCAGGGCGGGCAGGGGCCGGGGCAGTTTCACGAGATCGACGCTATTGGCGGGATGTTGCGAGCAAGATAGGGGCACACCGGCGCACATGTCAACAGGCGTGAGGTGCCCCGGCCTTGTCGCTGCGGGGCAGACACGGCACAATGCGGGTCTGGTACGGCTGCCGAGCGCGCCGTGTGTCGACCGCTGTTTGCCGAACTCATGCTGCCATGCCTTTTAATGTCCCCATCTTCCTGACCTGGCTTCGGATCGTGCTGATCCCGCTGGTGGTCGGCGTCTACTATTTGCCGACGACCTGGTTGTCATCGGTCGAGATGAACTGGGTCGCGTGCGCGGTGTTCGTGCTGGCGGCGCTGACGGACTGGTTCGATGGGTTTCTGGCGCGTCGCTGGAACCAGACGTCGGCATTCGGCGCATTCCTGGACCCGGTGGCCGACAAGCTGATGGTGGCGGCGGCGCTGCTGATGCTGTTGCAGATGGGCCGGATCAATGCGCTGGTGGCGCTGATCATCATCGGTCGGGAAATCACGATTTCGGCGTTGCGCGAATGGATGGCGCAAATTGGCGCGTCGCGCAGCGTGGCGGTGCATCAACTGGGCAAGATCAAGACGGCGGCGCAGATGGTGGCGATTCCGCTGTTGCTCTTCAACGGCACGGTGGCATGGAACGGTCTGCGTTTCGACTCGCGCTTCTGGGGCACGTGGCTCATTTACGTGGCGTCGGTGCTGACCTTGTGGTCGATGCTGTACTATCTGCGCCGCGCGTGGCCGCAGATTCGCGAGCGTGGCGGCGCGCAGATGTGAGCGTAAGTTCCTGAAAATGCGGGATAGACGCGCGAACTGCGCGGTGAAGGAGAAAATACTTCACAAATTTTCAGTGCAGGTGCTTGACACTGAATCGACGTTTAGACATAATCTCCTTCTCGCTGCTACGGCACTAGCCCGGCAGCGAAGTTTTAAGAAGTTGATGGATTGGTAGTACGCATGACAATGCGGGAGTAGCTCAGTTGGTAGAGCGCAACCTTGCCAAGGTTGAGGTCGCGAGTTCGAGACTCGTCTCCCGCTCCAGTTTTTACACTGGACATTAAGTGAGTTGATCCTTGGTGTTCGGTGTCATGCGGGAGTAGCTCAGTTGGTAGAGCGCAACCTTGCCAAGGTTGAGGTCGCGAGTTCGAGACTCGTCTCCCGCTCCAAATCCAGAGGGAAGCCTGGCTTCCCTTTTTATTTGCCGAAAAGCCCACGGCGATCGATCCGAAGGGCGCCCTCGATGGCAACAGCGAGCGGTTACAATGCGGCAGCATATCCCGATGGCGGGATGGCAGAGTGGTCATGCAGCGGCCTGCAAAGCCGTGTACGCCGGTTCGATTCCGACTCCCGCCTCCAAATTCAAAAGCCCTGACTTGTCAGGGCTTTTTCTTTTTCCGCTTCCTGTTTCCGCTTCCTGTTTCCGCTTCCCGTTTCATTTTCACCAAAGCCCGCTACAAGTGGTCAAAACCCGTCTCGTCCCCCCGGGAAAGGGCGATTTGCCACCCGGAATTCAGTAAGATTTGCCGTGTACGCAAGTGGATAACGGGCGACAAAACGGAATCGGAGAGAGGGTTGTGAGTACACCTATTAGGCCTTTTGTATCGGCGCCCGACATGACGTCGCCGAAACTTCCGTACGCGCCTGCGGCTACACTGCGGCGCTGGCGCACCTTGCGGCGAATCAAGCAAACGCACGCGGCGGCATTGTTCGGCGTATCCCAATCGACCGTGTCGCGTTGGGAGGCCGGAACACTCGCGATCGGCGCGGACGAACTGGCGCGGATCGAGCCGCTGCTGGCTGCAAGTCTCGACTCGGCTGCGGACAGAGCGCTGGCGCCACTCGTGAACTTCAATGCCCTGCCCGTGCATCTCGTCTGCGACCTCACGCACCGGTTGCTCGCCTGTTCGCCGTCGCGGGCGATGGAGTTCTCTGCGCCGGTTGCCACGCTGATGGGCAAGTCCTTGTGGCCGTTCGCGACGGATGCGATTCGGGCACGCGAACACTCGCTCAGAGTTGCGGGATGGGGTGAACATCCAACGCAGTCCGTCGAATTCGACACGGGCTGCAATGCTTCGACACTCGTACCGATTCGGGACAGTCGCTGCCGATGGACCCGCTTCACGCTGTCCGACGGCACCGTGGCGCGACTCGTCGAAACACTTTGAATCAACCTCGAACCCGCATTGCACCCATGCCCTCGCGCCAACGTGATCGAATCGGCCACGCATAATTTATGCGTAGATGGCCGTCTCGCTGACGCATAGACTGATTCATCGACACAGGATGAGCGCGAGGCGGGAGGGGCGATGAAAGCGACGACGGATGGAGCGACAGGCACACCGACAATCGACGGGCGACTGAGTTTCCTGCGCGCGTGCGAACGTCTGAAAGACGTGCTGCGAAGCGCACACACCTCGGCCGGACGTCGCGAGAGCACCGCCGAACACAGTTGGCGGCTCGGCCTCATGGCGATGGTCTTCATGGATCGGCTCGGTGACGTCGACCCGTTGCGGGTCATGGCGCTATGTCTGGTACACGACCTGGGCGAAGCGCTTCACGGTGACGTACCCGCACCTGCGCAACGCGCTGATGTCGACAAAGATGCCGCCGAGCGTCGCGATCTCCTGACAATCTGCGCATCGCTCGACGCGCCGCTGCGTGACCAGATCGTCGCGCTCTGGGACGAATACTCGCAAGCGGCAACGCCCGAAGCACGCGCGGTCAAGGCGCTGGATAAGCTCGAAACGATGCTGCAACACGCGCAGGGCGATAACCCGCCCGACTTCGATTACGCCTTTAATCTCGAGTACGGACGAAAAGCCACCGATGCGGTTCCATCGCTTCGCGACGTTCGCCAGCGGATCGATGACGCGACGCAAGATCGCCTGCTGCGAAATGCGTCATAACGATACGCTCGCCCGTACAGCCACACGCCACACGCCACACGCCGACACGACCATGCGAACCGTCGCCTGAGCGTGCGCCCTACGCCGCGCGTCTGACTGCGCCCGGCGCACGCCGCATCTCGAATCACGTTTCGTGCGCAATGCGATGCATAACAAGCGTTTGCCTCCGCACGAACCCCATCCGTTCGTAGAGCGCGATGGCGGTGTCGTTGTCGTCCTTCACATGAAGAAACGGGATGTCGCCTCGTGCGCGGATCTCCCGGCGGAGCCGGTTCATCAGCCGTCGGGCGATCGATTTACCGCGATGGCTTTCGTCCACGCACACCGCGCTGATTTCCACGTAACCGTCGAAACACATGCGCTCTCCGGCCATCGCGATCAGTTCGCCGTCGACGCGAATGCCAACGTAATCCCCCATCTCGATCGTACGTTTGCAGAAGGGACCGGGGCGCGTGCGTCCGGCTAACGCCATCATGTCGGGCACGTCCGTCGTGCCGAGTTGCACGATGGTTGCGTCGTCCTCGTCAGTGCCGAGGGCGTCTGCGCAATCCACCATTTGAATCACCGAAAACACGTGCTCGTGATGGATGCCCTCCATCGGCGGCAACGCCGTCAATGTCGGCACGAACGCGAAGCCGCCTTGCGGGATCAGGGGCATGAGTGCCTGAAACGCTTCCAATGTCGTGTTCTCGATGCCGGCGAACGGCGCGACATCCGGGTGATAACGACGCGCCAGAGGTGTCCCCTCGCCGAGCGCCGATTGCGTTGTCGAAAGCGCATGCCACACGGGGCTGTCGAGATGACCGGGATTCTGCTTTTCCATGATCGGTTTCCTGAAAGATGTGCTGCCGAAATCCCGGCTCAAACCGCGTGGGCGAGTATCGCTGTGGCGAACGACACCGTTGCCCCGAAGCCGACCAGAAACGCGAGCGTTCTGACGACAGGAATGCCCGCGACATAGACGACGTAATGGACGATGCGCGCCGTCAGATAAAGCTTCGCCGCAAAGACCGTCGACGGCGTAGAGATGCCCGACAACGCGGCGATCAATACCAGCGGCGCAAATACTGCGAGGTTCTCCACCGCATTCGCGTGGGCGCGCTTCGCCCGTTGCATCCATGCAGGTGCGGGCGCTCCTGCCGCGGGCGCTGTCCCTTCCAGTGCCGGATTCGCCATCGCGCGCATCGGTCCGCGCAGCACGATGCCGCCAACGATGTAAGGGATCCACATCGCGGCAGTCATCGCCGTCACGCAGGTCAGGTAATACAGTTCGGGCGTGAGCTTCATCGTGTCTGGCCTCGGGAAGTCGTTGAATATGCGGCGATTCTAGACAGGCGCAGCCGACGGAGATATAGTCGTAAATGACAATTTTAAGGCGATTTGCGACATGAAGGTTTGCGTCTTTGCACTCGACGGCATGTTCGACACAGGCATCACGGCGATCCTCGATACCCTGTGCACGGCCAACGAGATCGCGAAGTTAGGCGGCGCCGACACCGAACCGTTTCAGGTCACGGTCATCGGCGTGAAGCCGAGAGTGAAAACTGCGCTCGGCCTGACGATGGCGGTCGAACCGGCGCGCGAAGTCGACCGTCCCGACTGGGTCGTCGTGCCCGCGTTGAACGCCAAGATGGCGAATGTCCTCGTGCCCGCGCTGGCGCGACGCGACGTCGAGGCCGCCAAGTCGCATCTGCGCGAGTGGCGTGCGCAGGGCATCGGAATTGCGGCGGCGTGTATCGGCACGTTCGTGCTGGCCGACAGCGGACTGCTCGACGGCGAGGAGGCCACCACCACATGGTCGCTCTCGCCGTTGTTTCGCGAGCGTTACCCCACGGTGCGGCTCGACGACTCGCGCATGATCGTGACGTCCAATGGCCTCGTGACAGCGGGCGCCGCGATGGGGCATCTCGACCTTGCCTTGTGGTTCGTGCGACAGGTCAGTCCGGAACTGGCGTCGAACGTCGCCCGGTTTCTGCTGATCGACAATCGCGCGTCGCAGGCGCAGTACGTGATTCCCGACTATCTGGCGCACGCCGATCCGCTCGTCGAGCGGTTCGAGCGATGGTCGCGCGAGCACATGTCACAAGGGTTTTCGCTGGAGAGCGCGGCGAGCGCACTGCATGTTCACGTGCGCACGTTGCAACGTCGCACAGAGCAAGTGCTCGGCAAATCGCCACTCGCGTTCTTCCAGGACCTGCGCATTCAACGCGCGCGACAACTCGTGTCGAACGGTTGCGATCTCGATACCGTCGCGGCGCAAGTCGGGTATGCCGATGCGTCGACGTTGCGAAGCCTGCTGCGGCGAAAACTCGGACGCACGGTCAAGGAACTGCGCAAGGATTGAACGCAGACGTCTGACGCTGTTCGCAGATTCAGCGTCTCAGCAACCTGCCGTCTGTGCGCGCTTCACGTGTCACGCGGGCGAGACGTGCGATACGTGCAACGCCCTCGGCCGACCATGGACATGGCGAAGGAAATACCCGAGAATCGCGGCGCAAACCTCACCCCGTCCGCCGGGCCTCTCTTTGCTCACAGCCTTCCCTCCATGACGTATTCCTCCACATTCATCTTCGCTGCAAAGCCGTTCGACGACGAGTTCCATCGGCTCGATCAGGCGATCGCGCAGGCGGCGCGCAGCATTCCCGGGTACCTCGGCGAAGAGGCGTGGGAGAACGCTGCGACGGGGCAGGTCTCGAATGTGTATTACTGGGCGTCGCTCGAATCGCTTGAGCAATTGATTCGGCATCCGACGCATATCGAAGCGAAGGCCGCGCAGTCGAAATGGCTCGATGGTTATCAGGTCGTCATCTCGCAAGTGCTGCGCAGTTACGGTGACGGCAAGCTGCCTCACGTGCTCGTCCCGCACATCGTGAAATGATGCGGGACGTCGGCCGACGACACCTCAGAAGCCGATCTGTTTGAGGAACGCGTTCACCGGCGCCGACCACATCTTGCCGCCGTAGGTGAGCAGCATGTGACCGTCGTGGCCCGGGATGTCTTCCGTGTGAACGAACTGCGCCGGGCTGCCTGACGCCGCGAACGCGTCGAACCATTGTCTGGGCGCGTCCGGGCCCCAGTACTGGTCGTTATGCGCGTACAGCCACAAGCCCGGAATCCTGGTGCGCTTGCCGAATTCGCCGTACACCGCTTTCATCTGCTCGGGGTCGCAACTGTGCTGCGGCGCGCGCTCGGGCGAGCCGCCTGCGCCGCCCGAGAAGTTGATGTAACCGACGACGCCCGGCGGGTTGGTCGCCGCAGTGGAGACCGTGGTGAAGCCGCCGACCGAGCGTCCCTCCAGCACCACGCGGTTCTTGTCCGCCCATGGCTGCGCCTGCGCCCACTTCAGCACGGCGAGGTTCGCCTCTGCCGTCACCTTGGCCAACGTCTCGAAGTCCGGGCGACGCGTGCATTGTCCCGACTGATTGAACGACGCCCCCGAGTTCTCCCGATCCGGTCCGCCCGTCAAGCCGTACCCGACGCGAATCGGCGCGACGATCGCGAATCCCTTCGCGAGCCAGAAGCGCACATGGCCCGGCAAAATCGGCGCGGTGAGCTTCGCGCGCGTCTGCGGATCACCCGCTCGTCCATGCTCGAAGATCAGCACGGGGAAGGGGCCGTCGCCGGCAGGTTTGTAGACCTCCGTGTGCATGTCGACGTCGCCCCCGAACGTGCCCGCGCCGGGCAGCTTGATGGAGACGATCTCGGGCTTGACCGGCGCATGGGCGGCGCTCGCGGGCGACGCATCGTCGTCTGTCGCCGCGTATGCCGCAGGCGTGGCGAAGACCGTGGCAATGAGCGAGGCGACAAGCGCGGCGACGCAGAGGCATCGAGCGTGCAAAGCAGAACGTCCGACGAGGGGTGTCATGGGATGGATGGCGTTCCGGTGGCGATCCGAGGTTCGGGCTCTCACTCACAAATCGACGCTCATGCTACTTCGCGCCCTGACGTTTGAGCAATCCTCCGAATCATGGATGTTGCGGGGGCATGAAGTCTCGATGAAGTCATGAACCTATGGCCATGAGGTCCCCGCGCAAACGACGTCAACCTGCCGCGTCGTCATCGGCCACCAACGTTCCGGCGGCGCGCGCATCCGCGATGTCGGGCGATGCCATGGCGAAGTAACGGCCGGGCGTGGTGTTGAACGTGCGCTTGAATACCGCGATGAACGCACTGGCGTTGTCGTAGCCGAGATCGAGCGCGACGGTGCCCACCGGTTGTCCGGCGGCGAGCAGTTCCAGCCCGCGCAACAGACGCGCCCGCTGACGCCACGCCGTGAACGTCAGCCCGGTCTCTTCGACGAAACGACGGCTCACGGTGCGCGGCGCGGTGTTCGCCCAGGCGGCCCATGCGTCGAGGGTGCGCGCATCGGCGGGGTTGTCGACGAGCGCGGTGGCGATGCGTTTCAGGCGGGCGTCGCCGGGCATCGGCAGACGGAAGGCGTCGGCGGGACTTAGCGCGATCTCGTCCAGAATCACTTGCATCACGTGCGTTTGCGCCCGGTCCGGGGGACCCATGTCCCATTGCGCGGCCCTGACCACCGCTTCGCGCAGCAGTCCCGAGACCTCGATCGCACGCGGTTGCTCCGGCAGTCCCGCGCATCGGTCCGGGCGGACGTACACCGCCCAGCCGTTGAACGGCCCGTGAGAGAACGCGGCGTGAGGACAATGCGGCGGCACCCACACGGCGCGCGTCGTCGGCACGACCCACGCGCCGAGACTCGTGCGCACGGAGATCAGACCGTTGAACAACCCAAGCAACTGACCGGACGCGTGATGATGCGTCTGCGACACGCGCGGCGTGCTTTCGCGACCGACGAGCGCGATCAGCGGCGGATCACTCGCGTCCATGTGCTGAACGCGCGCCATCTTGGCTTTGAGGTGTTTCGGTAAATTCATGGCGTCATTTCGCTATTGAATGGCGCCGATAGTCTATCAGCGCCACCCAATGCCGGGATATGCTCGGCGCGTGTTCTTGAAGGAGCGTGCCATGTCGCAGCCCATCCCTCCCGCCGGGTCCGGCGATCTCCCCAATACCGCCGATGACCGCGCTTGCGAGCCGCCGACGCCAGCGGTCGCATCTCATGTCGATCTCACTCAGCTTTACGACCCGCCATCGGAGATGATCACGAAGGGTGTGTTACCGCACCTGCTCTCATTTCACGTGGCATATCTCAACGTCGCCACGTTCTTCTGCGTGGCGACGGGCAGCGCCGAGGGGCTCGATGCCTCGCCGCGTGGCGGTGAGCCGGGCTTCGTCAAGGTGCTCGACGAGAAGACCGTGATGTTCGCGGACTGGCCGGGCAACAACCGTATCGCCTCGTTGCGCAACCTGTGTGAAGACGATCGCATCGGCATGCTGTTTCTGTTCCCGGGGCTGGAAGTCTTCATGCGGATCAACGGCCATGCAAGGATTGCCACCGATCCGGCCTTGCTGGCGACGCTAAAAGAGGGCGAGCGCACACCGAAGACGGCCATCGTCGTGCACATCGACGAAGTGTTGTTTCATTGCGGCAAGGCGATCAATCGCGCGAAGCTCTGGCGCGCCGAATCGCACGTCGACCGCAAGGCGGTGCCGTCAATGGGAGACATGAAGACGGCGCTCACCGGAATGGACAAGGCACGCGCAAGCGAGATCGATGCCGGCTACTACCGTGCGGTGCGCGGCGATCTTTATTGAGTGAGGCAGGGGAAGGCAGACGAGCGCGCGGTCAGCCCTCGCTCATCTTGTCAGCTTTGCGTGCCAGCCGATTCCTGCGCACGGCGCAGACGTTCGCGGCTGTTCGTCAGGTGCGTGCGCATGGCCGCACGTGCGGCTTCCGGATCGCGTCGGGCGATCGCGTTGTAGATGTCTTCGTGTTCGCGATTCACGCGGTTCAGATACGACACCTGATCGTCGTCGGCCAGCGCGGCCGAGTTCACGCGCGTGCGCGGGATGATCGTGTTGCCGAGCTGTTCGAGAATGTCGTGGAAGTAGCGGTTGCCGGTCGCGCTCGCCACTTGCAGGTGAAAGGCGACGTCGGCGGTCACGGCATTGCCGGTGCGCTGACGCACGTGCATTTCGAAGTCGTCGAGCGCCTGACGCATCGCCTTGAGCTGCGTGTCGGTGCGACGGTTCGCGGCAAGACCGGCAGCTTCCGTTTCCAGCGAGATACGCAGCTCCAGAATCGCCATCACGTCGAGCATCGTGAGAATGCTGTTGGTGTCGACTTGCAGCGCATTCTCGCGCGGCGCTTCGAGCACGAAGGTGCCGATGCCGTGACGCGTCTCCACCAGTTGCGCTGCCTGCAATCGCGAGATCGCCTCGCGAACCACCGTACGGCTCACGCCGAGGCTTTCCATGATGGCCGACTCGGTCGGCAGCTTGTCGCCCGGGCGGAACGTGCCGGCGCGAATCTGCTCGGACAAGGCGCTCACCACCTCCTCCGTGAGGCTGCGAGACTTGCGGCGAGGACGTGCGGGCAACGGGCTGGTCATGGACATGGCGTCGGTTGGCATTGTGGGTGACGATAAATGGCGAAAAGCACCCCCAGTTTACCTTATCGACCGTCGCATACATACGACAACCGATAAGAATCGACCGCCAGCGCCACAACCCAGACGATATCGGGCGCTGGCGGCCGAGAGCACTGCATTGTGCGACTTCTCGCGACCACTCGGAACTCCCCGGACCGGCACGCGCACGGCGCCGCTCCGGACAGCCTGACTTCAGACGGACGAACGTCAGAAATCGACGCGAATCCCCAGCATGCCGACGAACTGCGAACTCGTTGCCGACGGCGTGCTGTTCTGCGAATCGCCGACCACCGGACCCGCGTTGATGATGCTCACGCCGTTGGCCGAGAGTGACTTGCCGTTGGCGTGCTGCCACGCTTCGAGCGCATAGAGCGACGTGCGCTTCGAGAGCGAATACACCTGCGCGAGCGACACCTGATGGTACGTGGCGGCGTCGGTGATGCCGTTGGCCTTCGAGGCGGCGGTGTAGCTGTACGCAGCGGCCAGACGCCACTGCGGTGCCACGATCCACGACGCATGCACGCCGGCCGTATTGAAGACCGCGGAGTCGTGGAACAACGACGCGGCGCCCGGCTTGTATTGCACGTTGCTGTAGCTCGCGCCCAGCGTCACGCTGCCGATCGTGTAGATACCGGCCACGGCGATGTGTTGCAGTGAGTCTGCGGTGACATAGCCCTGATTGACGGCGGACGTGCCCGGCGTGCCCGTCGACGCGCCATTCCACGTCGTGCCGCCGCCTACGTTGTTCATGCGAAGGTAACCGGCTGCCAGCGACAGCGGACCGCCGTCGTAACGCAGCGCACCGGAGAACGTGTTGCCCTTGCCCATGGCGCCGGGCTGACCGCCGAAGCCGTATTGCACGCTGGCCGTCACGCCCCACAAAACGGGCGAAGTGTACGTCACGGAGTTGTTGATGCGGATGGTCGTGTCGAGACCGTCGATATCGCCGGGGTGAGCGCCGGTCGCGCCCGTTACGTAGGCGACCGGACCGATCGTGCCCACGAGCAGGTAGTACGGCGAATACTGACGACCGATGGTGACCGTGCCGGCCTGATCGTTCTTCAGGCCGACGAAGGCCTGACGGTTGAACATCACCCCCGACGAGCTCAACGCGCCGTTGTTCACGTCGAAGCCGTTCTCCAGCTGGAAGAGTGCCTTGGTGCCCCCACCGAGATCTTCCGTGCCGCGCAGGCCCCAGCGGCTGCCCGCGAGGTTGCCGTTGCGCAGGTAAGTGTTCGATTTACCGTTCTGGTTGCTGCTGTAAGTCAGTGCATCGTCGACGATCCCGTACAGCGTCACGTTCGACTGGGCAAACGCCGGCACGGCACCGGCGGCGAGACCGGCCAGTACCAGCCCGGCAAACAGTTTCGAATGTCTCACGACTTCTCCTCTTGTGATGTATTTTCCTGGACTTCGCCTATTGGGCGGATCGCACACCGGGGTGTGCGTCTGAGGCTTGCGCTGCTTCGCTTCCTTCTCTTCGCTTCGCTTCTTCTTGCTTCGTTCTCGTGTTGCCTCTACTCAAGGTGCTGCCGTGGTGTTCTGTCGCCGCGCGCGAGCGGCGCTGACGTGATCGTCCTCATGGGGTCGTGCGCAATCACCGTTGAGCCATCGCCCTGACGTCATCGCCTTGACGTATCGCCGCTACGCAATCGCCGTTAATAACGCGGTGCCTTGCCGCTCCAGTCGGGGCGGTATTTGCGCATCTGCACGGCGTCGTTGCGCGTGCGCAATCCGCAGCGCAGATACTGTTCGTGCAGCTTCGCCAACTGGTCCGGGTCGATTTCCAGCCCGAGGCCGGGCGCTTTCGTCACAGCGACCGCGCCGTTGCGAATCGCGATCTTGCCCCCGCGCACGACCTCTTCGTCGGCCTCCTGCCACGGGTAGTGCGTGTCGCACGCGTATGAGAGACGCGGCACGCTCGCGGCCAGATGCGTCATGGCCATCAGGCTGATGCCGAGGTGTGAGTTGGAGTGCATCGACAGGCCGAGATCGAACGTCTCGCACATGCGCGCGAGCAACTGCGTGTCACGCAATCCGCCCCAGTAGTGGTGATCGGAGAGGATGATCTGCGCGCCGTTCAGGCGCACGTTCTCGCGAAACTGCCGCAGGTCGGTGACGACCATGTTCGTGGCGAGCGGCATGCCCGTCGCACGATGCAGCTCGGCCATGCCTTCGAGCGTGGGCGTGGGGTCTTCGTAGTATTCGAGATCGCCCGCGAGTTCGCGTCCCATCGCAATGGCGGTGGCGAGCGACCAGTTGCCGTTCGGATCGATGCGCAGCGGCGTGTCGGGGAATGCGCGCTTGAGCGCCCCCAGGCACTTCACTTCTTCCGTCGGTTCGAGCACCCCGGCCTTGAGCTTGATGCTGCCGAAGCCATAGGTGTCGATCATGAAGCGCGCCTGTGCCACGAGTTGCTCGGCATTCAGTGTTTCGCCCCAACTGTCCGGCGCATAGGGCGAATCGATGTGCTGGCCGTACTTGAAGAACAGGTACGCGCTGTACTGCACTTCCTGACGCACCGCGCCGCCCAGCAGTTCGACGAGCGGGATGCCCAGATGCCTGGCCTGCAAGTCGAGAAACGGGACTTCGAACGCGGAGTAGATTTTTTCGGCGTCCTTGCGAGGGTCGGTGCCGGGGGCAAGTTCGTACTCCACGCGCTCGCCGCGCACGCCCTGACGCACCACCGCCGCCACGCGCTCGCGCAGCCCATTGGTATCGAACGGGTCCATGCCGATCAGATGCGGCCGGGCGTTTTCGAGCAGCGCGAGCACCGGCGCATCGCCGTACGTCTCTCCGAGGCCGACATGCCCGTTATCCGTCTCGATTTCGATGATCGAGCGCAGGGCATACGGCTCGTGAATACCCGCGGCGTTGAGCAGCGGCGGGTCGCGAAAAGCAATCGGGGTGATCGTGATGCGCTGGATTTTCACGGCAACTTTTCCTCGGTCTCCACCAGGGACGTGACGTCGGCGGCAACGCCATCTGCGACGTCCATATCGCGGCTCATGTTGTGCTTTATGTCACTTTTACGTCATCGTATGACTGGCCGTAATTTAGGTGACGCCATGGCCCCTCTCTATCGGTGAAATCCCTAGTGAAATGATCGGCATCCTGATGAAATATGGCTTTAAAGCCCGATTAAACAAGGATATCAGGATCACTTAGGGAAACCACTGGGGTGATTTGGCATGTCTCCCAATTGCAAATCTCATATCTCAGTCATATGATGACTTACGAGAAATTTAACCAAAAGGAGACAGCATGGCCTTCAGCCGCAGGGGATTCTGGCAACGCACTTTTGGCGCAGTGGCATGTGCCGCAGGACTCGCGAGCATGGCAAGTGCCGCAAGCGCAGCGCCTGTCGCGCTGAACGTCGTGGACGTAGCGGGCAATCTCGCGCTCACGCAAAAGGGCTTTGAAGCCTTCCGCGACAAGTACCCGGATCTCGTCTCCAAGATCACGTTCACGAACGCTCCCGCGCCGCAGTTGCCGGGCAAGATCAAGGCCATGCAGGCGGCCGGCCGCTCCGACATCGACATCGTGCTGACGGGGACCGACGCGCTGGCCGCAGGCATTCAGCAAAACCTCTGGCAACGCCTGCTGCCCGACTACAGCGCCAAGTTGCCCGGCGTGCTCGACAAGTACGCGCCGAACGTGCGTGCGATGCAGGAACTCTCGAAGGGATACGGGCTGGCCGTGACGTTCATGCCTGCCGGTCCGCTCGTCGAATACAACCCGGCGAAGGTGACGCACCCGCCGAAGACGCCGGCCGAACTGCTCGCCTGGTGCAAGGCGAATCCGGGCAAGCTGATTTATGCGCGTCCGGCCAACTCGGGCCCGGGGCGCACGTTCCTGATGGGGCTGCCGTACCTGCTCGGCGACAAGGATCCGCACGATCCGATCAAGGGATGGGACAAGACGTGGGCGTTCCTGAAAGAACTCGACACGTGCATTCCGTACTACCCGGGCGGCACGTCGGCGGTGATGAAGGAGTTGGGGGAAGGCAGCCGCGACATGACCGTCACCGTTACGGGCTGGGACATCAATCCGCGTGCGCTCGGTATCGTGCCGGCAACGTTCAAGGTGCAGTCGTTCGACAAGTTCACGTGGGTGAACGACGCGCATTACATGGTCGTGCCGAAGGGCGTGCCGAAAGAGAAGATGGACGTGATCGTCAAGCTGATCAACTTCATGCTCGAACCGGCGCAACAGGCGCTCACGTACGACGACGGCTACTTCTATCCGGGGCCTGCGGTGAAGGACGTGCCGCTGTCCGCCGCCCCGGCGAAGAGTCAGGAAACGATCGCGAAGTATGGCCGTCCGGAATACGCGAAGCTCATCGCCGACTTCCCGCACGCCGTGCCGCTCGATGCGACGGCGATGGTCGCCGCGTTCCAGAAGTGGGATGCGGAGATCGGTTCGCAGAAGTCGAAATAAGGGTCTCGTCATGAAGCACAACTTCCAGCAACTGCGGCTCGATCACGTGGCGCGCAGCTTTACCAACGCCGAAGGACAGTCGGTGGCCGCGCTCAACGGCCTCGATCTGAGCATCGAGCGTGGGGAGTTCATCGCGCTGCTCGGCCCCTCGGGCTGCGGCAAGTCGACGGCGCTCAATTGCATTGCCGGACTCACGCCGCTCACGGGCGGCGCGATCTGGCTCGACGACGAGCGCATCGACGTGCTGCCGAGCGAGAAGCGCGGCTTCGGCATGGTCTTCCAGAACTACGCGCTGTTCCCGCACATGAGCGTGCTGGATAACGTGGGGTTCGGGCTGCGCATGCGCGGCGTGTCGCGTGCCGAGATCGAGAAGCGCTCGCGCGAAGCGTTGCAACTCGTGCAGCTCGTGGGCCACGAGCGCAAGTTGCCGGGACAGTTGTCGGGCGGTCAGCAACAGCGCGTGGCGATTGCTCGCGCCATCGTGATCGAACCGCCGGTTGTGCTCATGGACGAACCGCTGTCGAACCTCGACGCGAAGCTGCGCATCGAAATGCGTGCGGAAATCCGTCGCATCCACGGCAAGCTCGATCGCGCGACGATCTACGTCACGCACGATCAGGACGAAGCGTTGTCGATGGCCGATCGTATCGTCGTGATGAAAGAGGGCGTCGTGCAGCAGATCGGTGCGCCGCGCGATGTGTACGGACGTCCGCGCAATCTGCACGTGGCGCGCTTCATGGGCTATCGCAACGTGCTCGATGTCTCGATCACCTCGGCGCAGGGCGAGCGTGCGCGCGTGTCTTGCGGCGGGGCGTCGTTCGACGGCGTGCTGATGGAGCCGCCCGCCGCCGGCGGAAAAGTCGAGGGCAAGGTGAGTGTGGCAATTCGTCCCGACGATTTCGAGCGCGCGCCCGCTGCCAATGACAATGCCTTCGAGGCGGTCGTGGAGACGGTCGAGTATGGCGGTCGCGATTCGCTGTTGCGCATGGCGTCGCCGTTCGGGCCGCTGTATGCGCGGCTGCCGGGCGATTACGCCGTCGGTGAGCGCGTGCCGCTGCGCGTGCCCGCCGAGCGCACGCTCGTCTACGCCGGAGAGCGCGCATGAGTGCCGCAGCTTCCGCCGCGATCAACACGACGCCGGCTGCACGTTTCGACGGGCGCGGGTGGCTCGTCGCACCGGCGCTCGTGTGTCTGGTCGCGATGTTCGTGTATCCGTTCGCCTACGGCCTGTTCCTGTCGTTCCAGCCGATGGAGGGGGGCGGTGTCCTTGCGAACTACCTGAAGTTCTTCACCGATCCGACGTTGTGGCCGACGGTGCTCATCACGCTCAAACTCGCGGTGCCTGCGACGCTCATCAACGTCGGCGCGTCGATCCCGGCAGCGTTCGCGCTGCGCAAAAGCACGCGCGCATCGAAATTCGTGACGATGCTGCTTGTCGTGCCGGTCACGCTCGGCACGGTGCTGATCGCCGACGGCATGCTGACGTACTACGGCCCGAACGGCTGGTTCCCGCAGGCGTTGCATGCGCTCGGGCTGTATCACGACGAAGTCCGCCTGACGCATAACTACTGGGGCGTGCTGATCTCGCTGGTGATATCGGGTTTTCCGTTCGCGTTCCTGCTGATCCTGTCGTACGTGACCGGCATCGACCCGACGCTCGCGCGCGCCGCCGGCACGCTGGGCGCCGGGCCGTGGCAGCAGTTCCGTCTGATCTATCTGCCGTTGCTGGTGCCGGGGCTGACGATGGCGGCATGTCTGTCGTTCGTGCAGGCGTTCTCGGTGTTTCCGTCGGCAGTGCTGCTCGGTGTACCTGCCGGGGCGACGCGTGTCGTGTCGATCGCGGCGTACGAGGCGGCGTTCGAGAGTTACGACTATTCGCTCGCCTCGTGCGTGGCGATCGTGATGGGTTTCGTTCAGTTGCTGATCGTGGCGGGCATGCTCGGCGCACGCCGGGCGTTCTATAGCGGTCCGACCACGGGAGGCAAGGGATGAGCGTCGCAGACAAGCATCCGGCCGGCACGCTGGCCGCGCAAAACGGAGAGTTCATGGCAACGAAGGGAGCCGCAAGCCAGACGGCGGTCGCGCCCGAAGCGCGGCGCAAGCTGCGCCGCGAGGGGCCCGGTTCGCGCTTGTGGCGCGTGCTGGTGTGGGGCGCGATGATTTTCTTCCTCGTGAACGTGGCGTTGATGATTGCCACCGTCACGATGAACTCGTTCGCCACGCGCTGGTTCGGCACGCCGCTGCCCGAAGGCTTCACGCTGCACTGGTATGCGCAGGCGTGGCGTGATTTTCAACTGGCCGACGTGCTGTGGGTGACGGTCGAGGTCGTGGGCGCGGTCGTGCTGTTGTCGATCGCGCTGGGGGTGCCGGCGGCCTATGCACTGGCGCGCGCGCAGTTTCCCGGCAAGAAACTCGCAATGCTGGTGTTTCTGTTGCCGCTGATGGTGCCGCCGGTCACGTACGGCATTCCGATGGCGACGGTGCTCTACAAGGTCGGTCTGGGCGGCACGCTCACGGGGGTGATTCTCGCGAACCTCGTGCCATCGTTGCCGTTCGTGATTCTGGTCATGACGCCGTTCATCGAACAGATCGATCCGAATCTGGAATCGGCCGCGCGCATCTTCGGGGCGAACACGCTGAAGTACTTCCGTTACGTGTTGCTGCCGCTGCTGGTGCCCGGCATTCTCGCGGCGGGGTTGCTCGTGCTGGTGCGCACGATCGGCATGTTCGAGCTGACGTTCTTCACCGCGGGGCCCGACACGCAGACGCTGGTCGTGGCGCTGTACTACGCGGTGTTCTCCACCGGCGTGCGTGCGCCGCAGTCCATCGATGCGATGGCGATGATCTACATGGCGATCACGCTGCTGTGGGTGCTCATCGCGCTGCAATTCGTGAGCCCGACGCAGCTTGTCAGCCGTGTGAAGGAAGCGCCGAAGGGAGAGTGACACCGGGGCGGATACGGGGGGCGCATACACGAGGGCGACGCCCCTCGGCGCCACCGTCGGCAGGACCACCGAAGGCCCGCATTCGTCATGAGTGCGGGCCTTTTCCACATGACAAAAATGTAATCTGCGTTTCATGTTGGTGTAGGCGCGCGCTTCCTACGATGGGTACCCAACAGGCTTCGATGTCCAGCCTTCCTTAGCCAAGCAAAAGGGGTACTACCATGCAAAAGCGCCTAGCGCTCTACGCCGCCGTCGGCCTGATGGCCCTCATGTCCACCGCGGCCCGCGCCGATCACGTCTACGACGACGCCAAGCCTTTCTTCCCTCCCGCCGGTGACGCCAATCGCGCCACGCCGCAAACGATTCAGTCGGATCTGAAGCAGGCGCACGCGCAAGGCGTGCCGGTGCCGTCGAATCTCAAGGCCATTCAGTCGACGCAGGGTGCGTCAGGCAAGACCCGCGACGAGGTGTATCGCGAACTGGTCGAGGCCCAGCGTCTGGGGTTGATGAATCAACCCGATTCGGTCTATCCGCGTATGTCGCCCACAGTATCGCCCGCTGTCTCGCCCGCTGTCTCGCCATTCCCGTCGCGACAGGCCGCCAACTGACCTGATTCACGCGGCTCCCGCATTGGCCCGAGCCGCTTTTCGCATTTTTTCGCATCTTCTCCCCGTTGGGCACGTTGCCGGAAGCAGCGCACGCTCAGGGGGATTCCTGGTGTCGCTTTCATGAAGAACCTGATCGTCACGACCTGCCTCGCGATGAGCGCAGCCGTGATGGGCAACAGCTATGCCCAATCGCAACCCGCCTCCGCCTCCGCCACCGTCACGGCATCCGGCCAGACGACAGGCCTCACGCTCGCGCAGGCCATGCAACTGGCGTTGGACAACCACCCCACGTTGCGCATCGCGCGACGCGAGATCGATGCGCAAACCGGGGCGCTCATGCAGGCCGGGGCGCGCCCGAACCCCGAGTTGTCCGTGTTGCAGGAGGACTTCCGCAATGCGTCGCGTACAACGACCTTTCAACTGACGCAGTCCATCGAGCTTGCGGGAAAGCGTCACTACCGGGTCGAGGCGGGGGAGGCGGCGCAGCGTGTCGCCTCGCTGGACGCGCAGACCGCCGAGACGACGGTGCGCAGCGAAGTCGTCACGCGCTATTTCGAAACGTTGTCGGCGACGGCGCTCGTGGCGCTGGCCACCGAGACGCAGGACATCGCGCAGGACACCTACGCCGCCACCCGGCGACGCGTGCAGGCCGGAAAGATTTCACCGGTCGACGAGGGGCGCGCGCAGATCGCGTTGAACAACGCGCAGATCGAAGTCGCGTCCGCGCGCGCGTCGCTCAGTCGCGCACGCGGCCGTCTCTCGCAGGCGCTCGGCGTGTCCGACACGACGCTGCCCCAGCAACTCGCGGGCGATCTCGACGCCTTGCCGCAACTGCCGGTCTGGTCATCGCTGGTATCGGCCTTGCCGACCACACCCGCGATGCGCTCGGCCAGCGAAGAGATCAACCGGCGCGACGCCATGGCCCGGCTCGAACGCGCGCAGCGCGTGCCCGACGTGAGCGTGAGCCTCGGGTTGAAGCGTGTGACGGACAGTGGCCGTACCGACAATCAGGCGGTCGTGGGGCTGTCGATTCCGCTGCCGATCTTCGACACGCGTGGGGGGGCTGCGATGGAAGCGGCGCAACGAGCCGACATGGCGCGCGATGCCTATGACGGTGTGCGTCAGCAACAGCAGGCGCTGCTACAGGCGTCTTATGCAGAGTTCTCGGCCGTGCGCGAAGCCACGCTGAGCCTGCGGGACAACATCCTGCCGCAGGCCGAGCGCGCGTATGACGCCACCCGGCGGGGATTCCTGCTGGGCAAATTCGGCTTCCTCGACGTGCTGGATGCGCAGCGAACGCTATCGCAGGCGCGCTCGCAGTACATGACGTCCATCGCCAACACCTATGCCGCGTATGCCACGGCCAGTCTGGCCGTGGGCGGCACGGTCGACGGCGTCGCGCTGTTATCCCCCGAATACCTCTCGTCCGCCTTATCCACGTCCCCTAATCCGCCAACGTCTGCCAAGTAAGGATCTGCTGTGCAACGAATCAGAAAACTGCAAATCGCCGGCGCGGTCGTCGTGCTGATCGCCGGCGCGGCCATCGGCCTGTTCGCCTTCGATCGGTCTGCGAGGGCCGTTTCGGCGTCTGTCTCGGCGCCCGCGGGCAGCCAGTCGGCATCGTCGGGGGCATCACACGCGCATGACGGCGCAGACGACGGCCATGCGAGCGACGAAAAAGGCGCACACGGCGACACCGCACGCGCGTCGGGCGAAGCGAAGGATCACGACGACGAGGGGCTGGTCAGTCTCAGTGCGGACCAGCAGTCCGCCGCCGGTATCGAGGTCAGGGCGGCAGGCGCGGCACAGATCGTCGAATCGACGCAGTTGCCGGGCGAAGTGCGTTTCAACGAGGACAGGACGGCGCACGTCGTGGCGCGCGTGGCAGGGGTGGTCGAGCGTGTGAACGTCAATCTCGGTCAGCAGGTCAGGCGCGGCGACGTGCTGGCCGTCATCTCCAGCACACAGGTCTCGGAGCAGCGGGCCGAATGGCTCACGGCACAGGAGCGTCGCGCGATGGCGCTCAAGACGTTCGAGCGCGAGAAGTCGCTGTGGGAAGACAAGATTTCGGCCGAGCAGGATTTCCTTCAGGCACAGCAGGCGCTGCGCGAGGCGGACATTGCGTTGCGCAACGCGCGTCAGAAACTCAATGCGTTAGGCGCTGACAAAGGTGCAGGCGGCACGGATGGCGGCGGCCTGAACCGATTCACGCTCAGAGCGCCTTTCGACGGCACGGTCGTGGCGAAGCATGCCGCCATGGGCGAAGCGGTGACCGAAGCCGGGGACCTGTTCACGATCTCCGATCTGAACGCCGTCTGGGCCGAAATCGCAGTGCCGCCGCAGTGGCTGGGCGCAGTGCGCGTCGGCACGCCGGTCGAGGTGCGCGCCACGGCGTTCGACTCGAAGGCGACGGGGCGTGTGTCCTATGTCGGCGCGCTGCTCGGTGAGCAGACACGCACGGCGGTCGCACGCGTCACGCTGGACAACCCGCAGGGCGTGTGGCGCCCCGGTGTGTTCGTCAACGTGGCGCTCACCACGAGCGAGGTCACGGTGCCCGTCGCCGTGTCGCTCGACGCGGTACAGACGATCGGCAACGACACGATGGTCTTCGTGAAGTCGCCCAAGGGCTTCGTGGCAACGCCGGTGCAAACTGGTCGCCGCGACGGCGCCTCGGTCGAGATCGTCAAGGGACTGTCCGCTGGCACCGAATACGCCGCATCGAACAGCTTCCTGCTCAAGGCGGAGCTCGGTAAGAGCACCGCAGAGCACGGTCATTGACAGACGGGGACGCCAAGCATGTTCGAACGCATCATTCAATTTTCCATCCGGCATCGCTGGCTGATGCTGGTCATGACGCTGGCGGTGGCTGTCGCCGGTGTCTTCGCCTATCAGCGTCTGCCCATCGACGCCGTGCCCGACATCACCAACGTTCAGGTGCAGATCAACACCAACGTGCCGGGGTACTCGCCGCTCGAAGCCGAGCAGCGTGTCACGTATCCCATCGAGACGGCCATGTCGGGATTGCCGGGGCTGGAGCAGACCCGTTCGATCTCGCGATACGGTCTCTCGCAGGTCACCGTCATCTTCAAGGACGGCACGGACATCTATTTCGCCCGGCAGCTCGTGAACGAGCGCATCGCGCAGGCGAAGGGGAAGCTGCCCGACGGCATCAATCCCGAGATGGGGCCGATCTCGACCGGGCTCGGGGAGATTTTCCTGTGGACGGTCGAGGCGACGCCGCAGGCCCGCAAGCCGGACAACACACCTTATACGTCGGCGGATCTGCGCGAAATTCAGGACTGGATCGTCAAGCCGCAATTGCGCAACGTCCCGGGCGTGACGGAGATCAACACCATCGGTGGGCTGGCCAAGGCGTATCAGGTGGCGCCAGACCCTGCGCGCCTCATCTCCTACGGCCTCACGTTTGCCGATGTCGTGCGTGCGCTGGAGCGCAACAACGCCAACGCCGGGGCGGGCTACATCGAGCGACGCGGTGAGCAATACCTCATTCGCGTGCCGGCACAGGTGCGCAACACCGACGACATCGGCAACGTCGTGCTCAACAACGTGGGCGGCGTGCCGGTGCGCGTGCGCGATGTCGCGCAAGTGTCGATCGGACAGGAACTGCGCACGGGCGCGGCGACGGAGAACGGCCGCGAGGTCGTGCTCGGCACCGTGTTCATGTTGATCGGTGAAAACAGCCGAACCGTCTCGCGCGCCGTCTCGGAGAAGATGGTCGAGATCAACAAGCGTCTGCCGGAGGGGGTCTCCGCGATTCCCGTGTACGACCGCACGGTGCTGGTGGACAAGGCCATCGCGACGGTGAAGAAGAATCTGCTCGAAGGCGCGGCACTCGTCATCGCCGTGCTCTTCCTGTTCCTGGGAAATCTGCGCGCCGCGCTCATTACCGCCATGGTGATTCCGCTGGCGATGCTCATGACCTTCACCGGCATGGCGGCCGGTCGCGTCAGCGCGAATCTGATGAGTCTGGGCGCGCTTGACTTCGGCATCATCGTCGACGGGGCCGTCGTGATCGTCGAGAACTGTGTGCGCCGTCTGGCGCATGCGCAGCAGGCATCGGGACGCCCACTGTTGCTGCGCGAGCGTCTGAAGGAAGTGTTCGCTGCGGCGCGCGAGGCCCGTCGGCCGTTGCTGTTCGGTCAGGCCATCATCATGGTGGTGTATGTGCCGATCTTTGCCCTCACCGGTGTGGAAGGCAAGATGTTCCATCCAATGGCGATCACGGTCGTGATGGCGCTGGCCGCTGCCATGGTGCTGTCGGTCACGTTCATTCCTGCGGCGATTGCCGCGTTCATCGGCCATCGGGTGTCCGAAAAAGAAAATCGGTTGATGACGCTGGCGCGTCGTGCGTACGAGCCGGCGCTGGATTGGGCACTGGCGCACAGCCGTGCGGTGGTGGCCGGTGCCTGCGTCACCGTGCTGCTGACGTTCGCGCTCGCCACGCGACTGGGCAGCGAGTTCATGCCGAGCCTCAACGAGGGCGATCTGTCGATTCAGGCGCTGCGCATTCCCGGCACGAGCCTCACGCAGTCGGTGGCGATGCAGCAGCAACTGGAGAAGGCGCTCGTGGCGAAGCTGCCGGAGATCGAGCGTGTGTTTGCGCGCACGGGGACGGCCGAGGTGGCGTCCGACCCGATGCCGCCGAACATCTCGGATGGGTACATCATGCTCAAGCCGAAGTCCGAATGGCCCGATCCGGGCAAGTCGCGCGAGCAGTTGATCGACGAAGTCACGCGTATCGCCCAATCGATCCCGGGCAGCAACTACGAGTTCTCGCAGCCGATCCAGTTGCGTTTCAACGAACTGATCTCGGGCGTTCGCAGCGACGTGGCGGTGAAGGTGTTCGGCGACGACACGGCCGTGCTCGACGATGTGGCGGGGCGCATCAGCGCACGTCTGCAATCGATTGAAGGCGCGACCGAAGTCAAGGTCGAGCAGACGTCGGGCCTGCCGATGCTCACGATCAACGTCGAGCGCGAGAAGATCGCCCGCTACGGCGTGAACGTGGCCGACGTGCAGGACACCGTCGCGGCGGCGCTCGGCGGCCAGACCGCAGGCACGCTGTTTCAGGGCGACCGCCGGTTCAGCATCGTCGTGCGCATGCCCGACGCGTTGCGCAGCGATCTGGACGCGATCCGTCGTCTGCCCATCGCACTGCCCCGGGCCGAAGGGGCGGGCGGTGGCGCGTCGACAGTCGCAGGTGCCGCCCCGCGTGTCGCGTTCATCCCGCTGTCCGAAGTGGCGACGCTCGATCTCTCGCCCGGTCCCAACCAGATCAGCCGCGAGAACGGCAAGCGGCGCGTCGTGGTGAGCGCCAACGTGCGCGGGCGCGATCTGGGTTCGTTCGTCGAAGACGCTCGCAAGCAGATCGAGACGGTAGCGGTGCCGCCGGGTTACTGGACCGCGTGGGGCGGTCAGTTCGAGCAACTTCAGTCGGCCTCGGATCGTCTGAAGATCGTTGTGCCGGTGGCGTTGCTGATGGTGTTCGGCCTGCTCTTCGTCATGTTCAACAACGTGCGCGACGGTCTCATCGTCTTCACCGGTATCCCGTTCGCCCTGTGTGGTGGACTCGTCGCGCTGTGGCTGCGCGGCATCCCGTTGTCGATCACGGCGGCCGTGGGGTTCATCGCGCTTTCAGGCGTTGCCGTGCTGAACGGGCTGGTCTTGATATCCTTTATCCGCAATTTGCGTGATAACGGACGTCCGCTGGCCGAGGCGGTGCGCGAAGGTGCGCTCACACGCCTGCGGCCGGTGCTGATGACGGCGCTCGTCGCGTCGCTGGGCTTCGTGCCGATGGCGATCGCCACGGGCACCGGGGCGGAGGTCCAGCGTCCGCTCGCGACGGTCGTCATCGGAGGGATTCTGTCGTCGACCGTGCTGACGCTGCTGGTGTTGCCGGTGCTCTACCGCATGGTGGGGCAGCGCAGTCGCAAGGGAAGTTAACTGGAGAAGGCGGTAGGAGGAGGTATGAGAATTCTTGTCGTCGAGGACGAGTTCAAGACGAGTCAGTACCTGAAGAAAGGATTGACGGAGGCCGGTTACGTGGTCGATGTCGCCGGTGATGGCGTCGACGGCCTGCACATGGCGGTGACCGGCGCCTACGATCTCGTGATTCTCGACGTGATGCTGCCGGGCAAGAGCGGCTGGCAGGTGCTGGACCAGTTGCGCGCGCAGCAGGATACGGCGGTCCTGTTCCTGACGGCGCGCGACGATCTCGGCGATCGGGTCAAGGGGCTGGATCTGGGGGCGGACGACTACATGACCAAGCCGTTCGCCTTTGCGGAGCTGCTTGCCCGCATCCGCACGATCCTGCGACGAGGGCGTACGCGAGAGTCAGACGTGCTCGTCGTCGGCGATCTCGAACTGAATCTGCTGGGCCACAAAGCCATGCGTCAGGGAACGAGCATCGTGCTCACCGCCAAGGAGTTCCTGTTGCTTGCGTTGTTGATGCGACGTCAGGGCGAGATCCTGCCGCGCAGTCTGATCGCCTCGCAGGTGTGGGACGTCAATTTCGACAGCGACACCAACATCGTCGACGTGACCATGCGGCGCTTGCGCGCGAAGATCGACGATCCGTTCGAGCCCAAGCTGATCCATACCGTCAGAGGCATGGGCTACGTGCTTGAACGCCGCGAGGGCACGGCGTCATGAATTTCTCGTTGCGTGCGCGGCGCACGCGCTCCTTGCGCGCGCGTCTCACGTTCATTATCGCCGCGTGCGAGTTCATGGTGCTCGCGCTGATTCTGCTCTATCAATACTTCGCGCTCTCCGAGCAATTGCGGGTGCGCGCGCATCAGGATCTGCTGGGCACCGTCACCGCGCTGCGCCACGAACTGGGCAGCATCTCGACGAAGGCCGAGATCGGTGCGGACCCGCGTCGCTGGTACGACGCGACACACGGCCATCAGAATCTCGATTTTGCCGTGCTCGACACCGACGGCAAGACGCTCGTGGCGAGCCGGGGGTATCGATCTGCCACAGGCGAACTGACGCGTGTCGGCTCCGGCAAGACGCCCGGCGACGACGATGTGCACCGGCTCGGCAGAGGCAAGCCCGGCGAGCGTCTGCAATACGTCGCGGCAGATGCCGTGATCGGCGACGGTGGCGCTGACGCCGCGCACGTCGTCCTCGTCGTGCAGTTGGATTCGACGGAGCGGCTGGCCGTTCTCACGCAGTTCGCGCTGACCGCGCTGGCGGTGCAAATCGCGGGCACCGTGCTTATCGGGGCGTTGACGTTCTGGCTGGTGACGCTCGGTCTGCGTCCGCTGCAACGGCTTACCCGCGCCGCTGAACAGGTGTCGGGCGAGCGGCTCGGCAACGAGGGCGAGCCACTGCCGGAAGACGACATCCCTGCGGAACTTCGCGACCTCACGCATGCGTTCAACCGCATGCTTGCGCGGCTGAACGAGTCGTTCACGCGGCTCTCGCAGTTCTCGTCGGACCTCGCGCACGACTTGCGCACGCCGATATCGAACATGATGGGAGAGGCGCAGGTTGCGCTCTCGCGTGAACGTCCGCCAGCGGAGTACCGGGCGGTACTGGTGTCGGCCATCGAGGAGTGCGAGCGTCTGTCGCACATGATCTCGACAATGCTGTTTCTCGCGCGTGCCGAATCGGCGCATACGGAAATCCGACGTGAGGCGAGTTCGCTGGCGGCTATCGCGGTCTCGCTGGTCGAGGACTTCTTGCCGATGGCGGAGGAGGCAGGGCTTGGGCTGAAGGTCGAGGGCGACGCTGCCGCAGCGGTCGATCGGGCGCTGGTGCGGCGTGCGCTGGCGAACGTGCTCGTCAATGCCATCCGGCATTCGCGCGCGGGCAGCGTGATCTCGGTGTCTTGCACTACGACGCCCGGACACGCGAGGATTCGCGTACATAACGTGGGCGACGTGATCGCGCCGGAGCACTTGCCGCGTATCTTCGATCGGCTCTACCGTGTCGATCCGTCGCGGCACAACGAGGAAGACGCCAGAACCGGCGGCACCGGCCTCGGTCTGGCGATCGTCAAATCCATCGTGGAACTGCACGGCGGCGAGGTCACCGCGAGCAGCGACGCGCGCAATGGCACGTCGCTGGTCCTCAGCTTTCCCTTGCGCGCGGACGTGAAGGGGTGAAGGGGAAGGGGACGGTGATAGAGAGGCGCGTCAGCTTGCGCGCAGCACCTTCACCGGGCGAGTGGCCGCGCCCGCGTCGTGCCCGGCGTCGTTCGAGGCCTGTGCCGACGTTGCATAGGCGGCCGGTGTGGCATCGAGACCGGCATCGTCGGCTTCCAGATGGAAGCGGCCGACGGCCAGTGTGAGCGCCTGCGCCTGCTGTTGCAGCATCTGTGCGGCGGCGCCGGCGTCTTCCACCAGCGCGGCATTGTGCGACGTCACCTGATCCATCAATGCAATCGCGCGGTTCACTTCCTCGATCCCCTGCTTCTGCTCGTGGCTGGCGGCGCTGATCTCGTCCATGGCGTTGCTGACCTGCTTCACGCGCGCGACGATCTCACGCATCGTATTGCCCGCGTTCTGCACGAGTGTGGTGCCCGAGGCGACTTGCGAGACCGAGGCGTCGATCAGTTGCTTCACTTCCTTGGCGGCGGCCGAGCTGCGTCCTGCGAGGCTGCGCACTTCCGCTGCCACCACGGCGAATCCCTTGCCTTGCTCGCCCGCGCGTGCGGCTTCCACGGCGGCATTGAGCGCAAGGATGTTCGTCTGGAACGCAATGCCTTCGATGACCGCGATGATGTCGACGATCTTGCGTGACGACGCATCGATGGACGACATCGTCGTGACCACCTGTTCGACCATCGACCCGCCTTGCTCGGCCATTTCGGCGGCACGGTGTGCGAGGTCGTTGGCCCCGCGCGAGTTCTCGTCATTCTGACTGACGGTCGAGGTCAGTTCTTCCATCGCCGCTGCCGTCTGTTCCAGCGAGCTGGCCTGCTCGGCCGTGCGCGCTGCGAGGTCGCGGTTGCCCGACGCGATGCGATGGCTGATCTCGATGACGTCATGCGAGGCGTGGCGCACTTGCGTCACCGCGCGGCGCAGGTTGGTCGCCATCTCCGCGAGCGACGCCATGATGCTCGTGTCGCGCTCACGGTTCGCGCCGTTGGCGGAGGCGCCATGGCCCAGGTCGAACTCGTGATACAGCTCGCCACGGTCGACAGCCAGTGCGAGTGCCTTGACGTCGTCCGGCTCGGCGCCGAGCGCGCGTCGCAACTGGCGCGTGATGAGAAACGCCATCACCGCGCCGCACGTCAGCGCCACGATCACCAGCGCGAGCATCACGTTCTGGAACCCGTGCGCGCTCGCGACCGCTTCCATCGACTCCGTATGACTGGTGCGGTCTTCCAGATCGATCATGCGGTTGATCGCGGCCAGCCAGTCCACGAATGCCGGGCGTGCCTGATCGAGCACGAGACGTCGTGCGCCGTCGAGATCGCCCGCGCGGCGCAGCGTGATCACCTGCGCGATGATCGGCTGCGTGCGCGCTTCGATCGCCTTGATCGCGGCGAGGTCTTCGCGTTCTTCGGGGCGGACGTTGCCGGCGTTGGCCGGGGTGAAGAGGGCGTCCATCGGCCCGGCGGAGCGCTGGTAGTCGGCGTTCAGGCGTTCGATGAGCGAGACGATTTCATCGACGTGGCTATCGTCGGCCAGGGTGAGGTCGCGTACGGCGATGGCGCGGTCGTGCACGCTGCCGCGAAAGTTCACGGCGTACTGCTGCTTGACGTTGTTGTTGTCGCTGATGTTCGTGAGCGTGCGCTCGATGCCATGCACGCGCAGCACGGCGAGTGCGGCGAGGGCCAGCATCATGACGAGGATCACGGTGAAGCTCAGCCCGAGGCGGGCGGCCACGCTCAGGCGCGGCTGATGCGATAAGTGCGGTGAGTGTGGTGAGTGCAGTGAGAGTGACGGGCGGGAGGGCGCTTTCATATCGGTGTCTGGTCTGATCGTTCTTATTGGTCGTCAATGCGCGCACCGGAGGGGGCGCGAAAGTGTGCCGGGCGCGTGCATTGCCCACAGGGCAAACCCCGTGAAGACGTCGATTATTCCGCCTGGCGAGCGTGGATAGAGATCAACGGTTCGTTGAAAGTTTGCGATTGAGCTTGCGTTGTGCCGCGCTGACCGAGGGGCGGACGAGTGCATGACGGCGTGGTGACGGCGCGAGGATTGTCGTCACGACGTGCTGCGGCGCAGCAAAAAATATCGATAAAAGCGTGCGGAATAAAGCGTCGGCGCCAAGCGTTCAGAGAGTGTCGACAACGACATTTCACTCAGGAGCCAAGTCATGAACCAACGTCAATCGATGTCCGCTGTGCTCACCAGCCTCGTGGCTGCCGCCGGTCTGTTCGCTGCCGCCGCCGCCCACGCGGAAGTCCCGCTCAAGACCGCCGACGGCGTGCTCGTCGACGCCCAGAGCCGCACCGTCTATACGTTCGATAACGATGTGGCAGGCAGCGGCAAGAGCGTCTGTAACGGCCAGTGCGCCACTGCCTGGCCGCCGGTCATGGCCGACGCAGGTGCGAAAGCCGAAGGCAACTACTCCATCGTGACGCGCGATGACGGCATGAAGCAGTGGGCCTACAAGGGCAAGCCGCTGTATCTGTTCGTGAAGGACGCTGCCGCGGGCGACAAGAAGGGCGATGGCGTCAAGGACGTGTGGCACGTTGTCAAGCCCTGAGCGGCCGCCAACGAGGCGCAAGCCAGGCGTTTAGGGAATCCTGACGGGGAGCGAGAGGGTGTTGGCATATCGGCCTGCCGGGTCGGACCGCGCAAAATCGCGGCGGCTCAGTATAATTTCGCAGCAAGCGCCGGCGGCATTCGCCGGCGATGCTTCGGACTGGCTTGCCGCCAGGCACCCTCCGCCAGGAAATTCGCCGATGACCGGTCAGGATTTACCCAGCTTGCTTCCGGGCTTGCTGCCACGCCTCTGGGCGTTCGCCTTGCGTATTACGGGCGATCGTCATGATGCCGAGGATCTCGTGCAACGCGCTTGCGTGCACGCGCTTGAGCGCGTGCACCAGTGGCAGCCGGGCACCTCGGCGTTGAGCTGGATGTTCAGTATCGTGCACACGACGTGGATCAACGAGATCCGCGCGCGTCGCGTGCGTTCGCGCGGCAGTCTCGCGTGGGACGAGGCCGACGTCGAAGCGATTCCGGATCTTCAGGCGTCCACGCCCGAGGATCTCGCGAGCTATCGCCAGGTCTTCGGCGCGGTGGACAGTCTGCCCGAAGCGCAGCGCCTCGTGCTGCTGCTCGTGGCAGTGGAGGGAATGAGTTATCAGGAGGCGGCAGATGTGCTCGACGTGCCTATCGGCACCGTCATGAGCCGTTTGTCGCGAGCCCGCCGAACCATCGGCGATCAGTTTCGTAACCCCGAGGGGCAACCCCGCCTTGCGGATCGCGCACAGCGCGAGCATCGCTCCGGTCCCGCAGCCGGCGCACGTGAGGAGGACGCGTGATGAACGAAGACGATATCCGCCTGCTCGCTTACGTCGACGGCGCACTCCCCGTAGCGGAGCGCGCGGAAGTGGAAGCGGCCATCGCCGCGTCGCCCGAACTGGCCGACGCGGTCGAGTCGTTGCGCGCGTCGCGTCTGCCGTACCGCGAGACCTTCGCGGCGCAGGCGATCCCGCCCGTCCCCGAAAGCCTCACGGCCAGCCTCGATGCGCTGCTGCGCTCGCACGCGCAACGTCAGACGGCGGGGGCACAGGACATGCAGGAAGTGCCCGCAACGCTCAGGGCTGCCGATCCGGTCGCACCGGGTCATCCGGTTCAGGTCGATGCTATGCATCAGGCGCCGGCCGCCAACGATGCCCCGGCCGGGCGACGCGTGCGCCTGTGGTGGCTCGCCGCCGCTTTCGCGGCGGGTGTTGCCGCCACCGCCGTCACGTTGCCGTTGCTCTCCGGCGTGCTGAATCAGGGCGGCACGGGCGGGTTCATGACCGCGTCAGTCCCGGCGAAGCCCGAACAGGGCCGCACGTGGGTGCGCGCGGCGGCTGAGTATCAGCAGTTGTATGCGCGTGACACCGTCGCTTCCATCCATGTGGACGACGGCGACACCGAGCGTACCGTGAGCGACATCCGTCAGAACGACAAGCTCGACATCAGCGTGCCCGATCTGCGCTCGCAAGGGCTGACGTTCAAGCGCGTGCAACGTCTGCGCTGGAAGGACAGCGCGCTGGTGCAGATGGTGTATCTCCCGGCGAAGGGCGATCCCGTGGCGCTGTGCGTGGTGCGCGATACGCGTCCCGATCAGGGTGTCGCGGAGCAGAAGGTCGATAGCATGGGCGTGGTGACGTGGCGCAAGGGTCAGATCGGCTATGCGCTGATCGGCGCGCCCGGATCGACGGATCTCAAGGCGGTCGCCAAGGCGCTGGCAGACGGTCCCGTCACGCCGCTGTACGGCATGCTGATGTTGCCGGAGCTGCGGCCGGATCGCGCGGCGTCCTGACGTCGTCGCAATCATCGCTGTCTTCGCCGAATCAAAACAAACGCCCTCGAAACCGAGGGCGTTTGTCATTACAGCGTGCGTTTCGCTTACGGGCTTACTGCTGCGCAAGCGCGCCGTCACGCAGTCGCCACAGGTTCAGCGGGTTGCCTTCTTGCAAGGCTTCCGGCAAGAGCGTATCCGGCAAGTCCTGATAGCACACCGGACGCAGGAAGCGATCGATGGCCGAAGCGCCGACTGACGTGAACATCGCATTCGACGTGGCGGGGAACGGACCGCCGTGGACCATTGCGTGACACACTTCGACACCGGTCGGGAAACCGTTGGCGAGAATGCGTCCGGCACGACGCTCCAGACTCGGCAGCAGACGACGCGCCGTCGCGGTGTCGCCCGTGTCGAGTTGCAACGTCGCCGTCAGCTGGCCTTCCAGACGTTCGGTGATCGCAATCATCTCGTCGACGGTATCGCAGGCAATCACGACCGACGCCGGACCGAACATCTCGTCGTGCAATGCGGGCGTAGCGAGGAATTCGGCGGCCCTCGTGCGGAACAGCGCAGCCTGACCCTGACACGCGCCGCCCGACTGACCGCGTGCGACCAACGTCACGTTCGGTTCGTCGACCAGACGCCCCACACCCTTGTCGTACGCTTGCGCGATGCCCGGCGTGAGCATGGTGCCGGCGGCTTTGGCTGTGAGTGCGTCCGATGCCGTCTGGCAGAAGCGTTCGAGCGCGTCGCCCGCAATCCCCAGCACCAGCCCCGGATTCGTACAGAACTGGCCGACGCCCATCGTCAGCGAATCGACGAACCCCCGGGCGATCGCTTCGCCCCGGGCCGCCAATGCTTCGGGCAGCAGGTACACCGGATTGATGCTGCTCATCTCGGCATACACGGGAATCGGCACGGCGCGCGATTGCGCGATGCGTTGCAGCGCGAGACCGCCGTTGCGCGAGCCGGTAAAGCCCACGGCGGCAATCGCCGGATGCGCGACCAGCGCTTCGCCGACGGCACGCTCACCCACGAGCAGCGAGAACACGCCTTCCGGCAAATCCAGTTTCTGCACTGCGGCGCGCACGGCGCGTGCGACGAGTTCCGAGGTGCCCAGATGCGCCGAGTGCGCCTTGACGATCACCGGGCAACCGGCGGCAAACGCCGATGCCGTGTCGCCACCCGCTACCGAAAACGCCAGCGGGAAATTGCTTGCACCGAACACGGCCACAGGGCCGAGGCCGATCTTCGCCAGACGCAGGTCGCTGCGCGGCAGCGGTTCTCGTGCCGGTTGTGCGGGGTCGATGGTGGCATCGAGGAAGTGGCCGTCGCGCACCACGCGGGCGAACATCCGCAACTGGCCGACGGTGCGTCCGCGCTCGCCTTGCAGGCGTGCCACGGGCAGACCGGTCTCGGCGTGCGCACGCTCGATGAGCGCGTCGCCCAGATCGAGAATCGCCTGCGCCACGGCTTCCAGAAACTCGGCGCGTTTGGCCAGCGGCAGCGAACGGAACGGATCGAACGCGGCGCGCGCGAGGTCGCACGCCCGTTCGACGTCCTGCACCGTGCCTGCGCCGAACGTCGGCGTCAGACGCTCGCCATGCGACGGATCGAACGCTTCGAGCGTTCCGGCGCTGCCGCGCACATCGGCGCGGCCGATCAACATCTCACCGGTGATCTGCATGAGCGGTCCCCTTAGCCTTCGACTTGCTTGATGAGGGCGTCGAGCGCTTCGAGCTCATTCGGCAGCAGATCGGTCAGCGGTGCGCGCACCGGACCGGCATCGTGACCGACCAGCTTCGCGCCTGCCTTGACGATGCTCACGGCGTAGCCCGCGCGACGGTTGCGAATCTCCAGATACGGCAGGAAGAACGTGTCGAGCAGATGCCCCAGCGTCTGCTGATCGTTGTTGCACACGGCGTGATAGAACTTCATCGCGGTCTTCGGAATGAAGTTGAACACGGCCGACGAGTACACCGGCACGCCCAGTGCACGGTAAGCGGCGGCATAGACTTCCGCCGTGGGCAGACCGCCCAGATACGAGAAACGATCGCCCATGCGGCGACGAATCTGCACCATGCGCTCGATGTCACCCACGCCGTCCTTGAAGCCGATCAGGTTCGGGCAGGTCTCGGCCAGACGTTCGAGCTGGTCGGCGCCGAGCTTCGAGTTCGCACGGTTGTAGACGATCACGCCGATGTTCACGGCCTTGCAGACCTGTTCGACGTGCGCAGCGATGCCGTCGAGGCTCGCTTCGGTCAGGTAATGCGGCATGAGCAGCACGCCCTTCGCGCCCAGACGCTCGGCTTCCTGCGCATATTCGATGGCCAGACGCGTCGGGCCGCCGGCACCTGCGAGAATCGGCACTTTGCCGGCGCAGGTGTCCACCGCCGTCTTGATGACGGCGCTGTAGTCCTGCGGGGTGAGCGAGAAGAACTCGCCCGTGCCGCCCGCGGCGAAGAGCGCCGTCGCGCCGAACGGCGCCAGCCACTCCAGACGCGCCGCGTAGCCGCGCGCGTTGAAGTCGCCGTTAGCGTCGAAGTCGGTCACGGGGAAAGACAACAAGCCGTCGGAGACGATCTGCTTGAGTTCTTGAGGTGCGGTCATTTCAAGAGTTCCTGTCGGCCACAGGGCCGGATTCGATGAATAAAGATGGCGCTCAACCAGCGCTCGGCGCTGAGTTATATGTCATCGTATAACATGTGATGAGGTCGGACAAGAGGCTGACCCGTCGAATGGCAGTGGGATAAACCCGCAAAAGGCCACGGAAGGGTTTTTCCTGATTCTGCGAGAACCCCGGAAGTCCGCGCATAGCGGGGTATCTAGATGTATGATGACGCATAAGTGACGGGTGGTTGAGCGAACATCAACGACTGCCGCCGGTTTTTGTGCCTGTGTCGGTATGGCGCGACAGATCGTACGCATTCAGACGTGCGAGCGTGGCCTGAGACGGATGACGCCGGTGCGGGAAAGTCAAGGGGAGGAGGGAGCGAAATGACGTCGAAGGGATCGATGAACGACAGCGGCGGTGTGGGGCAGGCGGTGCCGCGCTATATCCGGATGCAGGCGGACGACAACGTCGCCATTGTGGTGAACGACGGTGGGCTGCCCGCTGGCAGCCGGTTCGCGGACGGTCTCACGCTGGTCGACGCCGTGCCGCAAGGCCACAAGGTTGCGCTGACCGATCTGGCCGAAGGGGCCGCGGCGATCCGCTATGGCGTGGTGATCGGCTATGCCGCGCGTGTGCTGCCAGCGGGAAGCTGGGTCAACGAGCGCAACCTGACGATGCCCGAGGCGCCGTCGCTGGATCGTCTGCCGATCGGCACGCGTGTGCCGGCCGAGTTGCCGCCGCTCGAAGGCTTTACGTTCCAGGGCTATCGCAATGCCGACGGTTCCGTCGGCACGCGCAACATCCTGGCGATCACGACCACGGTGCAATGCGTGGCGGGCGTGGTCGAGTTCGCGGTCAAGCGCATCAAGGAGACGTTGCTGCCGCAGTATCCGAACGTCGACGACGTTGTCGCGCTGGAGCATACCTACGGGTGCGGCGTTGCCATCGACGCACCGGATGCCATCGTCCCTATCCGTACGCTGCGCAATATCGCCACGAACCCGAACTTCGGCGGTGAAGTGATGGTGGTGAGTCTGGGCTGCGAGAAGTTGCAGCCGGAGCGCCTGTTGCCGGAGGGCAGCATTCCCATCGGCAGCGCGGGCGCCGACGGCAAGCCCGACACGGTCTGCTTGCAGGACGACGCCCATGTCGGCTTCCTGTCGATGATCGATTCGATTCTGTCGACGGCGCGCACGCATCTGGCGCGGCTCGATGCGCGCCGGCGCGAGACCGTGCCGGCGTCCGAACTGGTGGTCGGCGTGCAGTGCGGCGGCAGCGACGCGTTCTCCGGCGTGACGGCCAATCCGGCCGTAGGCTTCGCCACCGACCTGCTCGTGCGGGCGGGGGCGACGGTCATGTTCTCGGAGGTCACCGAGGTGCGCGACGGCATCGATCAGCTGACGTCGCGCGCGGCAACGCCCGAGGTGGCCGAAGCCATGATTCGCGAGATGGCCTGGTACGACGCGTATCTGGAGCGCGGCCGTGTCGACCGCAGCGCCAACACGACCCCGGGCAACAAGCGCGGCGGTCTGTCGAACATCGTCGAGAAGGCGATGGGGTCGATCGTGAAGTCAGGCAGCGGGCCGATTCACGGGGTGGTGTCGCCGGGCGCGAAGCTCGACCGGGCGCATCAACGCGGGTTGATCTACGCGGCCACGCCGGCCAGCGACTTCATTTGCGGCACGCTGCAACTCGCAGCAGGCATCAATCTGCATGTATTCACGACGGGGCGGGGCACGCCGTATGGACTTGCCGAAGTGCCTGTCATCAAGGTGGCGACACGCTCGGATCTGGCGCGTCGGTGGCACGATCTGATGGATGTGGATGCCGGACGCATCGCAACCGGTGAGGCCACGATCGAAGACATCGGCTGGCAGTTGTTCCACCTCATGCTCGCGGTGGCCAGCGGTGAGAAAACGTGGGCCGAGCGATGGGGCCTGCACAACGCGCTCACGCTGTTCAATCCGGCGCCGGTGACCTGAGCGCGGGGCAAGCGACGCCGGAGGGTGTGAGACACCCAGGTGTTGCTCAAAAGGGCTCAGAGTTCGGCCAGTGTCTGCGCCAGCCCGAATTCGAGCATCGCCGGCACGAAGCAGTGATTGAGCGTGTCGCGGCGCGAAAGCTTCGTGAGCACATAGCGTCGGAAAGGCGTCAGCGTGCCCCAGTTGCCGACGTCCGGCGGCAATAGATCCGCCATTTCGCATTGTTTCAGCAACCCCGGCGGCAAGGCGTTCATGTCCTGCCACGCCGTCGGCGCGGGATCGACACTGCGCTCGACTTCCTGCCCGAGATGCTGGCGGGCAATCTCGTCCAGACGCGCCGCAAAGTCCTCGTCGCCCGGCACGCACGAGGCCAGCGTCTCGCGCGCTTCCTGCGGCAGCCGCTGCCAGTCCGCCAGCGACAGATGCTGGCCGTTGCGATCCAGATTGAAGCGAATCGCCATCGTGATGTACTTCAGGTTTTCGCAGGCTTCGATCTCGAAAACAAAGATCGGCAGACGCTGATAGAGATGCATGGCTGTCACTCCTTGAATGGCGACGTATGGCGTGCGATCGATTGTACTCGCGCTCCGGCGTGCGTCGCGCAGGTGCCGGTGCGACATCGGGACGCGATTCGTCTGCACGATATGACAACGGTGAGAACGCCTTCGACGTTGCAGGCGAGCGAAGTGTCTTCTTGGGATCGCCTTTTGTTCTTGGGATATTTCTCAAAATTGACGCGATCGACACTTGGGAAATCGTCCGTTTCGTGTGACATCCCACGGCACGGAAAGGCTGGCGGTTGGCTGCTCGACGGGAATTTCGGACGGATCACAATCCACTTAATGTGAATCGTCCTAGAGTTTGGGCTCCTTCCGCACCCGGCCCGGATTTTCTAAGGTAGTCGCTCTCCCCGCCGGTCGCGTCGTCGATATCCCGCTTTGCGAGCCGGTGGTTGCCTCTGCGGGTGCGCCATTGCCCGAGTCCATTGCGCAGTCGTTCAACAGCCGACAGGAGTCGACATGTCGTCCCATTCGTCAAATCCATCGCCCATGCCCTTTCCGTTTCTCCCCGTCGTTCTGGATGCACCGAAGGCGGCGCCCGCCCGCGGGACGCCGTCCTCGCCGGACGCCGCTGACGTGTCACGCCATGCCAGTGCGGGACGTGGCAAACCACGCAACAGTCGGCGCGGCGGTGTGGCGCAGGCGGCGCAACCGCCGGGGATGGATGCCGCCGCGCGCGAGGCGTTGCGCATCGAAGTGGTGCGCAGTGTCTCGCCCGAATGTCTGACCGTGCTGGGAGCCATCGTCCGATGAGCGTCGCATCCGTCGTGTGTGGTGCCGCCGAGGCAGGGGGCAAGTCGACGGTATCGGAGGCGTCGTGCGCGTCGGCCGGTACTGCCGTTTGGGTGATCGCGTCGCCGCATGCGCAATGGACGTGTGCGCCGGACACGGTGACCGTCACGTCTCACGAAGTGTCGTGCACGTTGCACGATGCCCCCGCCGATACCGCCCTGTGGCTGGAGCGCGTGAAACACGGCGTACTGCTCGCCGAAGCGCCGATGCCCGGCACGTGGCTGGCGACGCTCGTCGACGAGGCGCTGGTGCATGTCCTGCCCGCGACGCGTCGCGACATCGTGCCGGCGTTCGGCCGGATTTGCGACGACTGGGTGCGAGGCATCTTCGCGGCGCCGTTCTGGGCGCGCTTTCTCGCCGGTGAGTCGAGCGACATCCAGGTGCTGGCGTTTCTCGCGCAGCTTTATCATCGTGCGGCGGGGGCGGACGTCCACAACCGCATTGCCGTCGAGCGTTGCACGGACACCGCACTGCGGCCGCTGCTGTTGCGTCAGTATCGCGAGCAGCGCGGGCAGTCGACGATGCTCGCAGCCGGGTTGCTGCGATGCGGTCCTGCGGCACGGACGTTTCTCGACAGCGGCGCGTTCGACGCGACGCACGCGCTCATCGACTTCATCATCGGCGCGGCGGGCGACATGCCGGCCTATGTCGGTTGCTGTGCGCTGTGTCAGGCGCCGTCGACCGTACGGGCGGCCAGCGAGATCGAAGCGCAGTTCGACGCGCTCGCACAGCGATATCCGTCGGCGGCAGACGGCTTCGCCGCCGTGTGCGCGCATGCCCGGCACGACGCGAGCGTTTGCGGGGGCACGGCGCTGTTGTCGCAATGGGTCGAAGACGCAGGCGAGCCGGATGTGGCGTCGCGCTTGCGGATGCTGCGGGGGGCCTATGGGGTGGCGGCGGCTTATCGTGTGATGTTCGACGCGTTGTATCGGCTCGACGAGGCGCTGTGACGCCAGCGGGTTAGCGCGGACTGGCTCGGGGAGCGATAGCGAATCGTCACGCGCAATTCATGCCCCCGAATGGGGCATGTGACTCGTATAATGGCGTCCCAACGGCGGGGGCGGTTGCGGCTCTGCGCCGTCCGCCCCCTGACCATGACAACCCAACTCGCCTACCTCGCCGCGCTCGGTGCCGCCCTCTGCTGGGCTTGCAGCGGCATGATCGCCATCACGCCTGTCCGTCAGGCCGGTTCGTTCCCCTTCAATTACGCCCGGATGTTGCTGGTGTTCGCGATGCTGCTGTTCGCGCTCGCGGTGCTGCGCGGCTGGCCGTCGCTCACGCTGGAGCAATGGCTGCGACTCACGGCGTCGGGGCTGATCGGCATTCTCGTCGGGGACACGATTCTTTACACGTCGCTCGGCCGGCTCGGGCCGCGACGTAACTCCATCGTCTTCGCGACCAACGCCCCGATGACGGCCGTGCTCGGCTATTTCTGGCTGGGCGAGGCGCTCGGGTGGCGGGCGGTGCTCGGTGTGGCGTTGGTGACGGCAGGCGTGGCGCTGGCGATCGCGTTCGGTGGCCGTCGCGAAGATGCCCATCACTGGGAGTCGGTGCGAGGCGACGTGCGCGTGGGTGTCGCCATCGGCCTGACGGCGGCGCTGTGTCATTCCATCGGGACATTGATCGCCAAGCCGGTCATGGCGGCGGGGGTGGATCCGGTCGGGGCGTCGGCGGTGCGCGTGGGTGTCTCGGCGCTGGGGCTGACGATCATCGCGGCGCGCCGCGGTCGCGCGATCTTCTCTGCGTTCACGCCGGGCACGCTGGCACTCACGGCGGCGTCCGGCTTCGTCGGCGTGGCCGTCGGCATGACGTTGCTGCTGTACGGCATGGGGCACGGCAATACGGGGGTGATCGCAACGCTCTCGGCCACCACGCCGGTGATGGTGCTGCCGCTGTTGTGGATTCGCACCCGGCAGCGTCCGGCGGCGGGTGCGTGGTGGGGCGCGCTGATCGCGAGCGTTGGTGTGGCGCTGATCTTCAATCGGTGAGATTGGCCGCGCGTTGTGATGTGCGCCATCGCAGCGCTGTGCCTTGATGGGACACCCACCCCTCATCGACCTCGGGCGGGCGCGATATGCCAGCCGCCGTCCGGCGATTAGCGTGCGACGGGCGTTTGCAGCGGCTCTGCGTTCTGATGCGGGACTTCGGTGCCGAGCGTGGGCACCTGGACTTCAGGGGCTGGCGTGGCGCGCGGGATGCTCGGCGTGAGCAGGCGTCGCAACCAGGCGGCGAGGCGCTCGAAGATGCCCGGGTCGTCGTTGAACAGTTCTGGACGCAGCACGCCCAGATACTCAAGAATCTGGTCGGCTTCCTGAGCGCCGACCGAACCGTAGATGACGGCGAGGTCGAGTAGCGCTCGCAATTCACCGAGCTTTTCCCGGGCCAGCAGTGTGCGGGCGGTTTCCACGCTGCGCTTCGCTTCGAATACTCGCTCGCGCAGCACCGAAGCGGTGCGCCATGCCGGCGTCTGCAAGGTCGCTTCCAGCGTGCGCAGGTCCTGCGCCGAGGTCACGATCTGCCCGGCGAGCGACTCCACGATGCGTTCTTCCCCCTTCGCTTCGCGCACGATCCCTTCGGCCCAGCGGCTGGCCTGACGCGCCATGTCTTCACGCGACCATTCCGGGCGCGATACGAAGTAGAACCCGTGCTGACGCGCCTGATTCAGGATGATCGAGACGACATCCGGAAACTGCTTGTCGAAGGTGCGTTTGGCCCATGCGTAGTGACCGCCGGCGAGCAACTGCGCCACGGCGGCTTCCGTGAGCGGCACGGTGCTGTCGAGCAGGCGGGCGCGCAGGAAGTCGTCGAACGACGGGGGCGTGAAATGACGATCGACGGCGGACGAGATGCGCACGAAGGCGTCGAAGTCCTTTTGCAGATCCGCGAGTGCGGTGTCGGAGAGGGTGAGAGCGACGCGACTCATCGGCACGGCTCCCGCGTCGCGATCGCCATGATCGTCGCGCTTTCGTCGGCAACGGCGATGCGCGCGCGTTGCACGAGCGAAGTCGTGCCGGGCGGCCCGGCGTCCGTATGAGTGCATCGAGCCACAGGCGCTGCCGCCGAAGCTCGTGCCACGTGCATCCCCATTGCGCGTGAAGTCATGTGCAGCGATTCGTATAAACGGTGCGCTGCGGTCATGGCCGTGCGCTGTGAGATGGTCTGCGTCGCACGGAATTGGTGATTCGCGTTACGCGCAGCATGAGTCTGCATGCATCAACGGCAAAACGATGCAAAAACTTTAGCGTCCGGCGCACATTTTCTTTCAACGACTTGTGGCGTCGGCGTCTGGCCGTGCCGGGAGCATCGCGAGGATGACATCGGGTGTCCGGTGTCATCCTCATAGGGCGGGGATTCCGATGGCGTTCGGCGCTCTGACGAGCGCGTCGGCTCAGCGGGAATTAGTCGCTGACGGGGCGTAGCAAGTAGACGGCGAAGCGGGAGCGGGCGTCGAGCCAGACGCGTTCGATATCCCAGCCCGCAGAGTTCGCCAGTGCGCGAAACTCCGTCTGTCCATATTTGTAGGAGTTCTCAGTATGGATGGACTCGCCTGCGGTGAAGCGAAAGGACTTGCCGAGCACCGTTGCCGTGAAGGGGCGCTGCGCGACCAGATGCATTTCGATGCGGCTCGCCCCGGCGTTGAAGCGGGCTTCGTGCCGGAAGGCATCGAGGGGCAGGTCGCCGTCGAGTTCGCGGTTGATGCGCACGAGCACGTTCAGATCGAACTGCGCCGTCACACCGCGCGCGTCGTCGTAGGCGGGCAGCAACACGGCGGGGTCCTTGCAGGCGTCGACACCGACCACCATGCGGCGTCGCGGGCCGAGCATCTTGCCCACGTGCGCGAGGAACGCGGCGGCTTGCGCGGGCGCGAAGTTGCCGATGGTCGACCCGGGGAAGAAACCCAGTCTCGGACCTTGCGTGTTCTGCAACTGCGGCGGCAGATGGAACGGACGCGTGAAGTCCGCCCGCACCGGCAGCATCGGAATGCCCGGGCAGCGGCGTGCGAGCGTGGCGACGGCATCGTCGAGAAACTCGTCAGCGATGTCGACGGGCACGTAGGCCCGCGGGGTGACGAGTGCGTCGAGCAGCAGCGGGGTCTTGCGACTGGAGCCGCTGCCGAACTCGACAACGACGGCGTCGGGCCCGATGACATCTGCGATGGCGGCGGCGCATTCCCCGAGCAGGGCCGTTTCGGTGCGCGTCTGATAATACTCGTCGAGTCCCGTGATCTCCTCGAAGAGTTCACTGCCGCGCTGGTCGTAGAGCCAGGCGCTCGGCAGGGTCTTCGGGGTATGGCCGAGACCGGTGAGGACGTCGGTGGCGAAGGCGTTCTCCGGCAGCGACGGGCAGACGAACGCTGCGGCTTGATTGGATTGCGTGGCTTGCAACATCAGCGGTCCTCCGCGAGCCTCAGGCCGCAGAACTGCCAGCGCTGATGCGGGTAGAAGAAGTTACGGTACGTGGCGCGTGCGTGTCCCGGCGGCGTGGCGAGCGAGCCGCCGCGCAGCACGAACTGTCCACACATGAATTTGCCGTTGTACTCGCCGACGGCCCCCGATGCCGTCCGGAATCCCGGGTAGGCGACGTACGGGCTTGCCGTCCATTGCCATACGGGGCCAAAGCGTTGCTCCATCGTTTGTTGCGCGGGTGACGAGACGTTGGCCGCCACCTCCCATTCCTGTTCTGTCGGCAGACGCTTGCCGGCCCAGCGCGCGAAGGCATCGGCTTCGAAGTAGCTGACGTGTTGCACGGGCGCGTCGTCGTCGACGGGTTGCATGCCCGCGAGCGTCATCGATTGCCATTCGCCCTGATGCAGCTCCCAGTACAGCGGGTGTCCCCAGCCTTCGCGTTGCACCGTCGCCCAGCCATCGGAGAGCCAGAGTCCTGCCATGCGGTAGCCGCCGTCCTCGATGAACGCACGCCATTCGCCGTTCGTCACCACGCGCGAGGCGATGGCGAAGGGGCGCAGCAGCACGTCATGCGAAGGGGTTTCGCAATCGAAGGCAAAAGCGTCGGAAGGGCCGCCCGCGTGGCTGGCGTCGCCCGGATGCCCGATGCGATGCTGCCCGCCGTCGTGTTCGATCCACTGCAACGGGGCTGCGGCGTGCAATACGGCGGACGGCTCCAGATGCGCGGGCCGCAGCGGGTTCTGCGCGAACAGGTGCAGCAGATCGGTGTGCATCAGCTCCTGATGCTGCTCTTCGTGATGCAGGCCGAGGGTGACGAGCGCAACGGTCTCAGGCGCGAGGTCCGCGTGTAGCAGGCGCTCGTGCATCGCGGCGTCGACGTGGCGGCGATAGGCCAGTACTTCGTCGAGCGTGGGGCGGGAGAGCAGTCCGCGCTGCGGGCGCGGATGACGCGGCCCGGCGGCTTCGTAATACGAGTTGAAGAGGTAGGCGAATCGCGGATCGTAGGGACGATAGCGTCCGCCGGCCGGGGTGTTGGCTTCTGCGAGCAAAAACGTCTCGAAAAACCAGGTGGTGTGTGCAAGGTGCCACTTGATAGGGCTGGCGTCCGGCATCGACTGCACGGTGGCGTCGGCGTCCGACAGGCCCTGTGCGAAGGCGACGGATGCGGCGCGCACGGCGTCGAAGCGGTCATGCAGGGCCGCGGGCGGCGCTAATGCGTGCTGAGGTGCGTGTGTTGATGGATGCGTTGATGCGGGCGTCGACGGGCCGTCGCGTGCGATCCGCGAGCGGGTGACGTTGGGTGAGGTGCCGGCGGGCGCCTCGGCTTGCGACGTACAACAGGGGACGGTCATGGGGATTCCCGGGGGACACACCGTGTTGTGAAACGTGTTGCCTATTGTAGACCCGTTGTCCGGGCGTCATACACCCCCAGTGTGGGGCTACTGTGTGACGGTTCGTAACGAGGGTTGACGGGGCGTTGAAGGCGCGTTGACGGATGAGAGCGCGGACTGCCTACATCAGCCAGCCGGTGAGGCCGAGCAAGCTACCTCCGGCGATCAGCCAGAGGGGATTCCAGCGGGTGCGCAGTGTAATGACGACCGCGATCAGCGTGACAATGCCGCGTGCGACGTTGATATCCACCTCCCGAGCGAGCAGGGCGCTGCTGGCGGCGAGCAGGCCGACGGTGATGGGCGCGAGGCCGGCGCGCACGGCCCGCACCCAAGGCGAGCGCTCGTGCCGGTCGACCCATCCGCCGACCAGATAGGCGAGCAGCGAACTCGGGGCGCACTTGGCGAGCGTGGCGGTGAAGGCGCCGGGCAGCCCGGCGGCCTGAAGCCCGATCAGGGTGACGGCCATGCCGTTGGGGCCGGGGGCGGCCTGGGCGAGCGAGAAGAAGGTGACGAACTGCGCGTCGGTAATCCAGTGACGCGTCTCGACGGCGTAGCGGTGGATATCGGCGAGAGTGACGTTGGTGCCCCCGACGGCGAGCAGCGACCAGAGCGAGCCGTGCAGAAAGAGATCGATGAGTGTGTGCATGGGCGACGTCGTCTTCTCGGCCTTACTGGCCCTCTTGACCCTTCTGTCCGCTCTGTCCGCTTTGACCTTGAAGGTCGTGGTCATCTCGCGGCTGCGACCGGCCACGCCGGTAGGCTGTGAGGATGGCGCAGGGGCCGAGAACACCGAGCACGAGCAGCAGCGGGAGTCCGAAAAGGAAACTGCCGACGAAGGTGGCGGCGGCGAAACCGAGTGTCGTCCAGTGGCGCTCCAGTCCACCGAGCAGACGCACCGACGTGGCGATGACCAGCCCGGTAGCGGCGGGCATGAGCCCGGAGAGCAGGTGCTGGACGAGTGGTGTTTGCCCCCATTGGGCGTAGGCGTAGCCGATCAGGATGATGACGAGCGTCGGGCAGAAATAGAGGCCGGCGACGGCGGATGCGGCGCCGCGCGGGCCACGGAACCGGCGTCCGAGGACGGTAGCGATATTGGCGACGTTGGGGCCGGGCAGGAGTTGCGCGAGCGGTAGCAATTCAGCGAATTCCCGGTCGGTGAGCCAGCGCCGCTGGTCGACTACCATCCGTCGCGCCCAGGGCAGGACACCGCCGAAGCCGGTGGCGCCGATGGTGCCGAAGGCGAGGGCGAGGTCCCAGCAGGTGGGGGGCTCGGTGGGGTTTGGGGTAACGGTGTGTGGCGCAGGCGACTCGGGGGAGGAGACGTCTGAAGTGTCGGAGGCGAGGAATGTCACGATTGCCCGTTGCCGGAGGGGTTATGGCCGTGGAGTTCGTGTTCGAGGCGGACGACTTCCTGCGCGACGAGTGCGATGGCGTTACGGATTTCCATGAGCGCGGTGTAGAGGGCTTGCGCGTTCTGGGGGGAATGCATGGCGACGTCGCGGGCGGCGGTTTCGATGGCGTCGAGCGACAGGGCGATGCGGTCGAGATTCTCCAGCATGGGATCGATCTCCGTTGACGCGCACAGTGCGTGCATACCCCCATGATACCCAACTGACGTATCTCGGTGGGGGATGTTAGAATGCGTGCCCTTGCCGGGGTGATGAAATTGGTAAACATAGCGGACTTAAAATCCGCCGCCTTAGGGCTTGCCGGTTCAAGTCCGGTCCCCGGTACCACTTAGGCTTCGAGCCAACTCATGTCCTACAACGCAAACCCTTTGATTTCAAGGGTTTGTGTTATGTCTTCCTTCCGCAGAGCGGTGCGGGAACGTGGCCCTCTCGATAAGGGATGAATACCCAACTGGGCGCATTCAATCGGGATATCCCTTGATACTTAATACATATCGTGGACGACCGCCCTGTTGGGTGCACCACTCCTCGTATTCGACGGGCGTAATCAAAGATTTCGAATGAATAAAATAGACATTTGCCAGCTTGGGGATTTCTGCCAATTTATCGCTTAGACGTATTCCGATGACATGGGGGGTGCCCTTCTTTTCATGAAGAACGGGATCTATGTATGCGGATGGCTCTTGCGGCGATGCAGTCGTTTTGATGTCGAATAATGCTTCGAAGCCCGTGTACCTGACCACGAAGTCTGGTCTTGACTCCGGGGCAAGCGACACCAAACTCACTGGCTTTACGGACGAATGAAGCGCCAGAACGCGAAGCAATGCCCACTCTCCCAGGGCACCCACTATGTCCTGTTCTGTGGGAGTTGAGTCAATCGTAAAAGCGTTGGCCCGAAGCCAGGCAATACGCTCAGCCGCCGCCAGGTCGTTTGGAGAAACCTCAATCGAGGCAATGTAAACGAGGCCATGCGGTGGCTGCGTCATGATTGCCGTTTCGAGGGCTTGTAGAAATGCTTCTCGCTCTGCTGGTTTTCTGAGGTCGCAGATAACACGCCGAATCAGATTTTTTTCGGCGGAACGGGCATCGATAAATTCGGTGTTGACTGGCAAAAAATCGCTCCGGTGGAATTCTGCTCGCCCCTACGCAGTCATTGTTCGATGACGGCAAGTGGCTCGCCACAGTCTGTCGCGTGAAGCCATTCTGCGACGTTTGTGCAGAAGTGGTCTTCGGCACGAATCGACATGGGAATGTGTATGGTTGCCAATGCTCCACGACGCAATCGGATGTCGCTAGCCATCATTACGCGAAATCGCCAGCGGTTAATCCCCCTCACTGAAGAAACGCCATAATCGCCGCCATCGTCGCGGCCGGTTGTTCTTCCATCAGCCAATGACCGGCGTTCGGAATGACGACGCCTTTCACATTCGTCGCCGCAGCGCTCGCGACCGTCGCCATCGTCGTGGCGAACGATTTCTCGCCACCGATGGCCAGCACCGGCATCGGTAGCAGGCCCTTCGCGAGAAACGCCTTGTTGTCGATGGCGTCCTGATCAAACGCATGGAATTGCTCGAAGCCGGAATGCATCGCGCCGGGCAAAGCGTAAAACCGCGTGTAATGCCGGCGTGACGCTTCGTCGAAATGCTTGGGGTCTGCGGAGAACTCGTTCCAGAAACGGTCGAGGTAAATGCGTTCGCGTCCCTTCACCAGACGCTCCATGTCCGGTCCGCCAAACCGGAAGTGCCAGAGCAGCGGGCTCTTCAATATCTCTTCCCAGGGACCGACGCCGGGAATCGGTGCGTCCATCAGCACCAGCTTCGTGACCCGATCGGGCTGCTCCGCAGCAAACGCATACGCCACCATATTGCCGATGTCGTGCGCGACGACATCCACGCGGCCGATATGGAGCGAATCCAGCACACCGGCGATATCTCTGGCTTCGTTCTTCTTGTCGTAGCCACCGGCCGGATGGTCGGAGAGCCCCATGCCGCGAAGATCGGGCACCACCACTGTGTGATTCGTCGCGAGCTTCGCCGCCAGCGGCGCCCACATGTCGCCCGTTTCACCATAACCGTGCAACAGCACGACCGCCGGACCCTGCCCGCCGACGCGCACGTAAATCTTCGCGCCATTGGTCGCAATGGTCTGGTGCCGGAAATCCGAGGGGAAGCTGAATTTGTCCGCGAACGCGGGGAAGGACTGGAACGACACAAGCAACAGCAGGAAAGCAAGCAGTTTTCGCATTTCCGACTCCCGAGGGTTGGCCCGACCGATCTGGCTGAATTGCTCGATTCGCGGATAGTCTCATACTTTCTAGCGGCAATTCATTTCGACGGGATGCGACGCCCGTCACGCATCGTCGCCACGCGTGACGCTGACCACACCCCCGACTTGCGCAACTCCCTTCGCTGAAAAATTCTGAAAAGCGCGGAATAAGTCGACGCGACGAATCGTTATGGGAGTGAGAGGTGCTACTGATATCCCTCACACTCCCCCCAACGAATCGGAAATGATCATGTCTCAAACGCTCCTGTCTCGCCGTCGGATGCTCACCAGCGGTTCGCTCGGCGGTGCCGCGCTCGTCATGTCGAACCTGGCCTTTGCGCAGCCGCAGTCGTCTTCGCCGAAGAAATCGGTCAAAAAAGCTCGACGAAGCCGCGCTGCTCGCGTATCTCGGTGCGTCGCCGCAATCGCTGCCCAATCTGCCCTACGCGCAGGACGCGCTCGAACCCGTCATCTCCGCTCGAACCATCGGTATTCACTACGGCAAGCACCACCAGGCGTATTTCACGAATCTTCACAAGCTGCTGGCCGATTCGCCGCTCGCCAACGCCACGCTCGAACAACTGATCCTGAAGTCGCACGGTCGCGAGGACATGGAAGACATCTTCAACAATGCCGCACAGGCGTGGAATCACAACTTCTACTGGAAGTCGCTGAGCCCTATGCAGACGCAGCCGGACGAGCGTCTCGCCAAGGCGATCGTCGCCAAGTTCGGTTCGGTCGAAGCGCTGTCGAAGCAACTGATGTCGGTGTCGGCATCTCAGTTCGGCAGCGGCTGGGGATGGCTCGTCGTCGACGACAAGCATGAGCTGGCCGTCGTGAAGACGGGGAACGCGCAAACGCCGTTCACGCGTAGCGGACAACTGCCGTTGCTCACGGTCGATGTGTGGGAGCACGCGTATTACCTCGACTATCAGAATCGCCGTCCGGACTATCTCGCCGAGACAATCGCGAAGAAGTTGAACTGGACGTTTGCCTCGCAGAATTACGCACGCATCTGAGTCCGGCCGAGCACAACAAGTGAGCGAGAAATGCGAATGCCCCGATTCGTCGGGGCATTTCGTCGTCCTGCAACGCTGTGTCGCAACCCCGTGACTGCGACCGAATATGCATATGCGCAATTCAACTAAGCCCATGGCCGATCACGTCGCATAATCGAAGGCTCCTCGCGCCTATCGATCGTCATGCAACCGCTGTCTCTCGCCCCTCTCGATCAGTTTTCTTCCGTCCGGTTCGTGCTGACGGATATTACTCGCATCGCTTGCCGTGTAGCGCATGACGCTCGGTGGCGCGTCGCAAACGGAGAGAGCCCTGACACGTCAGGGCTTTCTTCATTTGCGTTGGCCATCGGCCATCGGCGTAGATCCGCTTGATGCACTTATTGCCAGAAGGGCGATGCTGCGGAAATAAGGCCGGTGAGATACAGAGCGCCTTCAGCGAACAGGGGGAGCAGGGGCATGGTGTTTCTCCTTCAGTAAGTCGGATGATGGTGAGGGTGATACGTCGGTGGTGTCGTCTTATTGCCAGAACGGGCTGGTCGCCGAGAGCAGGATCAGGCCTTGGAAGGCGTATTCGGCGGCATACATCAGGGCGGGTACGATCGGCATGGTGGTTCTCCTGGTTGGGGCTTTCGCGGTGTTGCGTGAGCCGTTGAATGAAGTATCCGACTTCGTGCTCGATGGCGAAACTGCGATTAATACAGGTGCGTTCAGCATGTCTGCGCAGGCGTTTGCCCCACGACGGTATCGACCTGTTCGCGAAACGCCCGAAGTGGCAGCGCGCGCACGGCTGGTAAAATGCGCGTCCGCCGCATCTTTTTGCTTCAACGTCATTCATGAAGTCTCCAACGCTTCGGGATCAGTGGTTCCCGAACCTCCCCGGTAACGTCCTTGCCGGGCTCACCACCGCGTTCGCGCTGGTTCCCGAGTGCATCGCCTTCGCACTGGTCGCACAAGTCAATCCGCTGATGGGGTTGTACGGCGCATTCATCATCTGTGCGCTCACGGCCATTTTCGGCGGACGCCCCGGCATGATCTCCGGCGCTGCCGGGTCGATGGCTGTCGTGATCGTTGCGCTCGTCGTCGAGCACGGCGTGCAGTATCTGCTGGCGACGGTCGTGCTCAGCGGCCTGCTGATGATGGGCTTCGGTATGCTGCGGCTCGGCAAACTGATCCGCATGGTGCCGCATCCGGTGATGATCGGTTTCGTCAACGGACTGGCCATCATCATTGCGATGGCGCAGCTCGAACACTTCAGGCAGGCCACGCCGCAAGGCGACGTCTGGCTGCACGGCACGCCGCTCGCCATCATGTGTGCGCTGGTTGCCGTCACGATGCTGATCGTCTACGTGTTGCCGCGCGTCACCAGGGCGGTGCCGCCGGCGCTCGTCGCCATTGTCGGTGTCGGTGTCGTGAGCCAGTTGTTGCATCTGCCCACGCGCACGCTGGGCGATATGGCCCATATCGCTGGCGGTTTCCCGACGCTCCATCTGCCGCAAGTGCCGATGAATCTGGACACGCTGCGTGTCGTCTTTCCTTATGCACTACTCATGGCGATCGTCGGTCTGCTGGAGACGTTGCTCACGTTCAATCTGACGGACGAGATTACGCAGACGCGCGGCCGTCCCAACCGCGAATGCCTCGCGCTCGGCGTGTCGAACGTGGTGTCGGGAATGTTCGGCGGCATGGGCGGTTGCGCCATGATCGGGCAGACGATGATCAACCTGAGTTCGGGCGGGCGCACCCGTGTGTCGGGCGCTACCGCCGGGATCATGATCCTGCTGTTCGTGCTGTTCCTCTCACCGCTGATCGAGCGGATTCCGCTCGCGGCGCTCGTCGGTGTGATGTTCGTCGTCGCGCAACAGACCTTCGCGTGGGGATCGCTGCGGGTGCTCGGCAAGGTGCCGCGTAATGACGCCATCGTGATCGTCGCGGTGACGATCATTACCGTCTTCACGGATCTGGCGGTGGCGGTGCTGTGCGGCATCGTGATCGCTGCGCTCAACTTCGCCTGGCAGCATGCGCGGGAGATTCGCGCCGATATCGAGGACAACGCGCACGACGCCCGCACTTACGTGCTGCACGGCACGCTGTTCTTCGCGTCGACGGCGAATTTCCAGGAACTCTTCGCACCGCTCACCGACCTGCACGACGTCACGGTCGATTGCCGTCATCTCCACGTTGCCGATCACTCGGCCATCGTGGCGTTCGAGACGCTGGTCGAGCGCTACCGGAAAGCCGGTCGGCATCTGCGCTTCGTCCATCTCTCGTCACGCAATCAACGCTTGCTCGAACGGGCGGGCGTGCGTCTTGCCGGGGTGTGACGATGGTCGGGGGCGATCCCCTGACGGTTACTTGAACGTGTGAAGGTAAGCGATCAGATCGGCGACCTTGCGTTCGTTGCCGATGCCCCAGAAGCGCATCTTCGTGCCCGGTACCGTGTTGCCGGGATTCGCGATGAAGGCGGCGAGGGTCTTGTCGTCCCACACGATGCCGGACTGCTTCATGGCGGCGGAGTATTCGAAGTCCTTCAGGCTGCCCGCGCGGCGCGTCGAGAGTCCGTTGAGTTGCGGGCCGAAGCCCGACGCGGCCATCGGCCCGACCGAATGACACGATGCGCAGCGCGAGACGAACAGCGCCTTGCCGGCTTCGATGTTGCCAGCGGCAAAGGCGGGTGCCACCGTAGCGGACAGCGTCAGGGCGAGAAGGCCCGTGCGCAGGCAGGCGGCGCACGAGAGTTGAAATGCGGACAACGCGTTAAGCGCCTTCATCGGAAGCAGCATGAGAGAGAGGTCGCGAGGAAAGATAACGAAAGCAAGCCGCTAACTTACCCCTTTCCGCGAAGGACTGCCAGTAAAGAGATCATGAAAAAAGGCCGTCCCTGCCGAGGCAGAGACGGCCTTTCGCGATGTCGCTATCGGCCCTGCAAATGCTGGCGTGCTTATGCGCCGCCCTTGGTCACGCTCTCCGGCAGATCGCGGCCATGGTACTTCTTGTAGATCTCGTTGAGCTTGCCGTTTTTCAGGTTGGTCTTGACCCAGTTGTTGACCCAATCCTTCAGGCCCGGCTGGTTCTTGTTCAACGCGATACCCAGATCGAATTCCTTCTGCGCGAACTTCAGTTCCAGGTTCTTGCCCGGAGCGCGCTTCTGCATTTCGCCGAGATTCGACGGCGTGCTCGAGAAGATGTCGACCTGACCCGTCACCATGGACGTGATCAGCGTGGCGTCGTCTTCGTAACGCACGATCTGCGCACCCTTGGCGTTCGCCGTAGTGAGCGTGTCGTTGACGGTGGCGCGCGTGAGACCGATGCGCTTGCCGTCCAGATCGGCGTAGCCCTTGATGTTCATGCTCTTCGGCGCGCCCACGATGATCGAGATCACGGCGTAGGGGATCGAGAAGTCCACCACCTGGGCACGTTCCGGCGTGATCGACAGGTCGGCCACCACGAGGTCGGCACGGTTCGCTTGCAGCGTCGGCACGCGCGCGGCGTTCGTCACGGACACGATGTCGAGCTTCACCCCCAGATCCTTGGCGAGCAACTCAGCGGTCTCGACGTCCGAGCCGACCGGCTTCAGATTCGCATCGGCATACGAGTACAGCGGCGTACCCATCGCGATGGCCACGCGGATCTTGCCTGCCTTCTTGATGTCGTCCAGTTGATCGGCAAACGCAGCGTGTGCCATCACGCCCAGCGCAACGGCGGCACAGGCTTGGGTAAGGAACGTCTTGAGTTTCATGCAATGGTCTCCTTCGGGTGATTGTTGTCTTGCTTGAACGGGCGTCGTGAATCGTGGCCGCGGCTTACAGGCCGTTCGCCAGGAACGCACGCAGTTCGGGGGTCTGCGGGTTGTCGAGCATCTCGCCCGGACCGACTTCCCAGACCTTGCCGTGATGCATGTAGATGATCTGATCGGCCACCCGCTTGGCAAACGCCATTTCGTGCGTGACGAGCAGCATCGTCATGCCGTCGGCCGCGAGGTCTTCCATCACACGCAGCACTTCGCCCGTGAGTTGCGGATCGAGTGCGGACGTCACTTCGTCGAACAACATGACCTTCGGCGACATGGCGAGCGAGCGTGCAATCGCCACGCGCTGCTGCTGGCCGCCCGAGAGTTGTTCGGGATAGCTGTCCGCCTTGTCGGACAGGCCAACCTGTGCGAGCACGCGCCTGGCGACCTCTTCGGCTTCGCTGCGCGCCATGCGCTTGACGTGACGCAGCGCGAGCATGATGTTTTCGCGCACGCTCAGGTGCGGGAACAGGTTGTAGCTCTGGAAGACGATGCCGACTTCGCGACGCAACTGATGCAGGTCGATGGACGGATCTTCCACGCGGATGCCGCACACTTCGATGGAGCCTTCGTCGATGGTCTCCAGGCGGTCGATGCAACGCAAGGCCGTGCTTTTGCCCGAGCCGCTGGCGCCGATGATGGCGACCATCTGACCGCGCTCGACTTCGAACGACACGCCCTTGAGCACAGGGTTGTCGCCGAAGCGCTTGTGAATCTCTTTGACCTTAACGATTGCCGACATTGAGCCTGTCCTCCAGTGATGCGCTCCAGCGCGAGAGCGGGTAGCACAGCACGAAATAAAACACCCCTACCAGCGAGAAGACGAGGAAGGGCTGGAAAATCGAGTTGTTGATGATCTGTCCGGCGCGCGTCAGTTCGACGAAACCGATGACCGAAGCGAGCGACGTCATCTTGATGATCTGCACCAGGAAACCGATGGTCGGCGGCAGCGACAGACGCACCGCCTGCGGAATGATCACCAGACGCAGGGTCTGCCAGCGGGTGAACGACAGGCACTCTGCCGCCTCCCATTGCGCACGCGGCATCGCTTCCACGCAACCGCGCCAGATATCGCCGAGATACGCGCTCGTGTAGACCATGAGCGCCAGTGCGGCCGCCACGATCGAGGGCAGCTCGAAGCCGTACACCGACAGACCGAAGTAGACGATGAACAGCAGGATCAGCAGCGGAATGCCCTGAATCGCTTCGATGAAAACCTGTGTGGGCAGGCGCAGCCAGCGGCGCGGCGAGATACGTCCGAGCATCACCAGAAAGCCGCCGGCCATGCCCAGCACGAAGGCGAGGGCAGACAGCACCAGCGTCCAGCCAATGGACTGCACCATGTAGCCGAGATACGTGAACGAGAAATTGCCGATCATGAAGCGCTCCGTTGTGCGGTGTTGCCCGCCGACGTGCCGGAGGCGTTCGTGTTGCCCGCACGCGCAGCGGCGGCACGGCGGCGTGCGGCCTGCGCGGTCTGTGCTGCGGCGCGTCGCACGGTGCGGCGGCGCTTGAAGAAGTATTCGCCGGCGGCCCATGCCACGAGCTTCACGAGCAGCGAGAGCGCGAGATAGAGCGCGGCCACGACGATGTACGTCTCAAGCGAGCGGAACGTATCCGACTGCACGGTGTTGGCAACTGCCGTGAGTTCTTCGGCGGAAATCTGCGAGGCGATGGCCGAGGCCTGCATCATCAGAATGAACTGCGTGGTGAGCGACGGGTACACCTTCTCGATCGACGGTTGCAGCATCACGTGCCACGCGATGCGCCACTTCGACAGCCCCAGACACTCGGCCGCTTCGATCTGGCCGCGCGGCACCGATTCGAGACCGGCGCGGATGATCTCGGCCGCGTAGGCGCCGATGTTGATCACCATTGCGAGCACGGATGCAGTGAACGTCGGCAAGTGCACGCCCATGCTGGCGAGGCCGAAGTACAGCAGGAAAATCTGGACGAGGAACGGCGTGTTGCGCACCGACTCGATATAGATGCCGCACAGGCGCGACAGCCAGCGGTGACGGCTGCGTTTGGCGAAGGCGACCAGCGTGCCCAGGGCCGTGCCGATGACGACCGAGAATACGGTCATCTTCAGCGTGAGCCACGCGCCTTCAAGGAAAACTGGCCAGTAAGGAACCAGCGGGGCGAAATTCAACGAGAAATGCATGGCAAACGCCTGTCTCCGGTGACGTTCGGGGCCGACGCGCCAGGCAGCCATCGTTGCGGTTATGACATCCGTAGCAGCCGTGGTGGGTCTTTCTTGTACGTCGTCATATAAGTGATGTGATTTTGCGCATCGCCCCTCAGCATTGTCAATAGCAATCGCTTGGGGGGATACCCTTGGCTATTGCCTTTATAGGACAAGGGTTAAAGGCCGTTTTGAACCGTGGGGCGGTGCCCCGCAGGTTGCGTGAAGCGTCCTCAACGATGGGTTGACGGCGGGCGGCTTCAGACTCTTGTCATCGTATCTCTTGGTGTGGGAAATCGACGGATCGGGGGATCGACGTTCCGGCATCTGCGGGACGGCGCGGCTCTATAATCAGCGCTTGCCCAGGCGACCGGTTCGACGTACTCGACCCCCACTTCCCGATATCCGATGACGCTTCTTGCCACCGCGCTCGACGAACTCGACCGTAATCTGCTCGCCCTGCTCCGCGTGAACGCCCGTGAGAGCACGGCCAATCTGGCGCGACGTCTGGGCGTGGCGCGTACCACGGTCGTGGCCCGTCTCGGTCGTCTCGAACAGGCCGGGGTCATTGCCGGCTATACGGTGAGACTGGGCCAGGACGCCGCCGGCGGCGGGTTGCAGGCGTGCGTGAGCATCGCCGTGCAGCCTCGCTCGGGGCGCGACGTGCTGCGGCGCCTGAACAAGATGCCGGAGATCCATCTGCTGTGCTCCGTGAGCGGGGAGTTCGACTACGTGGCATGGCTGCATGCGGCGTCTGCCGACCAGCTCGACGCACTGCTCGACACCATCGGCGAGATCGATGGTGTGACCCGCACGACGACGTCCGTCGTCCTTGCCCGCAAGATCGACCGGGGCGGCGTGCTGCCCTGATAGACGCCGGTAATTATCCGTAACCGACGCCTAAGAATCCGTGCTCAGGGGGCGAGCGCCCCCGCCGATGCTCGCGCAACCCTCAAAACTCCCAAATTTCCCCGTGTTCCCTTGACTTGGTCGGTTTGTCTGCAATTGGCGATAGTGCTAAAATTATTGAGAATTGTTTGCATTAACTAATCGACCAAATCTGGAGTGTGTATGCGTGTGAAATCCCTCGCAGCAGCGATGCTGCTTGCCGGTGTGGCCACCCTGGCCCAGGCCGCTGAGTTTCCCATCGGCAAACCGCTGAACACCGCGGGCATGGAAATCAACACGGTGTATCTCCAGCCGATCACGATGGAGCCGGCCGGCATGATGCGCGACGCCGCCAAGTCGGACATCCACCTGGAAGCCGACATCCACGCGATCAAGGAGAACCCGAACGGTTACGCCGAGGGCGACTGGATTCCGGGTCTCGAAATCACTTACAAGCTCCAGAAGATGAAGTCGGACGGCAAGACGCCGGACGGCCCGATCGTTCAGGGCCTGATGATGCCGATGGTGGCGAGCGATGGCCCGCACTACGGCGATAACGTCAAGCTCAACGGCGTGGGCAAGTATCAACTGACGATGGTCGTCAACGCGCCGGGCACGCTCAAGGAATTCGGTTGCGTGGTCGACAAGAACGCCAAGCCGATGGCCGGCGGTCATATGGATCACGGCGGCGCGGGTCCGTGGTGCTTCGGCCGTCACGTCGATAAGGAAACCGGCGTGGGCGCATGGTTCAAGCCCATCACCAAGGTCGTCGATTTCACGTTCGCGACCGTGGGCAAGAAGGGCGGCTACTAAGCCGCATTAATCTGATGCAGCGTTGGTCAGCCGACCAACGCTGTTTTCCTTTGGAGTAGAAGGATGATTCAGCGCATCGCGCGCCTGCTGGCCACGATGACGGCCGTGGTGGTGACCTTGTTGGCCATGGGCGGCCCGTCGCTCGCCCGCGCCGACGACCTGCCCACCTTCAAGCTGGAAATGAACAACGGCAAACTCAATCCGGCGCGTATCGAAGTGCCGGCCGGCAAGCGCATCAAGATCGAGGTGCACAACACCGGAACGAACGCCGTCGAATTTGAAAGCCTTCAACTGCGCAAGGAAAAGGTGCTCGCACCCGGTGCGCAGTCGTTTGTCGTGATCGCACCGCTGCAACCGGGCGAATACAAGTTTTTCGACGACTTCCATCAACAGGCGCAGGGCGTGATCGTCGCCAAGTAAGCCGGGCGTAGCCCAGGTCGTTCCAGTCACACCGCAGTACACGCATTACAAAAGGAATTACACGATGGGTCAGGTCATGTTCATCGTCTGGCGCGAAAGCGTCGAGGCATTGCTGGTCGTAGGTATTCTCCATGCATGGCTGGCCAATCCGGATCACGGCGCCAAGCGTGGCCTGCCCTATCTGTGGGCCGGCGTCGTGCTGGGTATCGCAGCCGCCATCGGCCTGGGCGCCGCCCTCGTCGGCTTCACCGAAGTGCTTTCGGGCGACGCGCAGGATTACTTCCAGACCGGCATGGTGCTCGTTGCCTGCGTGCTGATCGTGCAGATGGTCTTCTGGATGAAGCGCAACGGGCGCACGCTCAAGCGCGACATGGAGTCGTCTCTGCAGAAGAATCACGATCAGGGGACATGGTGGGGTGTGCTCGTGCTGGTGGCGCTGGCGATTGCCCGCGAAGGCAGCGAGACCGCGATCTTCCTGTACGGTCTGGGCTTCGGTCAGGGCGGCAGCGTGCCGATGTCGATGTGGCTGGCGGTGGCGATCGGCTTCGTGCTCGCGCTCGTCACGTTCTGGTTGCTGCAACTGGGCGGCAAGGTCTTCTCGTGGCGCCTGTTCTTCCGCGTCACCGAAATCATGCTGCTGTTCCTCGCGGCCGGTTTGCTGGAGTCGGGACTGGATCGTCTGATCTCGCTTGAGCTCGTGCCGACGCTGGTCGATCAACTGTGGGATACTTCCGCGGTTCTGGATGATGCCAGCCCGTTTGGCAGCCTCGTCGCGACGCTGACCGGCTATCGCGCCCATCCGTCCGGCATGAATCTGCTGGTGTATGCCGTGTACTGGCTGTTCATGTGGATGCTGCTCAAGCGAGCGGGCGCCCCGGCCAAGCAGGTCAAGCCTGCCTGAGCGAGATGACACGATATTGCGCGACATTGCGCGATATCGCATGACGTAACGTAGCGTGTGGCACCGGGTGGCAATCCCGCCCGGCGCGCACAACGGACTGAACGGACGCGCAACATACGAGATCCGTCAGCCCGCAAGGTAATCCCCCGACGCAAGACCGACGCAAGCACCGAGCATGAGTATCGCCATTACTGTCCCGAACCGACTGGCCCGTCTGGGCCTTTGGATGCAACGCCACGGCAAACTGATTCGTGGCGTGCAATGGGTTATCGTGCTCGTTTATGCGTTTCTCATCTGCGTGCCCGTTCTGCTGCCGTTGCCCGATGAGACGGCACACATCCTGAACAATCTCACCGTCTTCGCGCAATTCACGTTCTGGGGCATCTGGTGGCCGTTCGTGCTCATCAGCATGGTGCTCATGGGGCGTATCTGGTGCGGTGTGCTGTGCCCCGAAGGCACCCTCTCCGAATTCGCCAGCCGACATGGCAAAGGCCGTGCGATTCCGCGCTGGATGCGATGGGGCGGCTGGCCGTTCGTCGCTTTCGCCGGAACCACGCTGTACGGTCAGATGGTCAGCGTCTACCAATATCCGAAAGCGGTGCTGCTGGTGCTCGGCGGCTCGACCATCGGGGCCATGGTGATCGGCTACTACTACGGGCGCGACAAGCGCGTGTGGTGCAAGTATCTGTGCCCGGTCAATGGCGTGTTCTCGCTGCTCGCGCGTCTGGCGCCGTTCCACTTCAAGGTCAACGAAGACGCCTGGCGTCAGTCGTACAACACCAAAGGTCACAAGATCATCCCGATCAATTGCGCGCCGCTCGTGCCGCTGCGCAACATGAAGGGCGGTGCGCAGTGCCATATGTGCGGCCGCTGCGCCGGACATCGCGACGCCATCGAGCTCACGGGCCGTTCGCCGAGCGAAGAGATCGTGACGTACGGGGCGACCGAAAACAACAGTCTCTGGGATAGCGTGCTGGTCAACTTCGGCCTGCTGGGCGTGGCCATCGGCGCATTCCACTGGACGGTGAACCCGTGGTTCGTTGCGACCAAGACGTTCCTGGCCACGTGGCTGATTGACCGCGACATCATGTGGCCGTTCGAGACGAACGCGCCGTGGTTCATCTTCACCAACTACCCCGAACAGAGCGATGTCTTCACCTGGCTCGACGGTGCGATGGTCGTCACGTACATCCTCGGTAACGGTCTGGTGCTCGGCCTCGCGTTCTCGGCCATCTTCGCGCTGGCCAACCGGGCGATGGGCAAGTGGAACACGTCGCGCTTCAACCACCTCGTGCAGTCGCTGATTCCGATTGCCGGCGCGGGCGTGTTCATCGGTCTGTCGGCCACGACGGTCAGCCTGTTGCGCGCCGAGCATCTGCCGATCTACTGGGCGAACGACGTGCGCGCGACCATTCTCGCGACCACGACGTTGTGGAGCCTCTGGCTGGGCTGGCGCGTGACGGGGCGGCATGCCACGTCGCTGCTGCGGCGTCTGGCCGGCATGGCCGGGATCGTGGCGGCGCTGGCGCTCGTGAACTGGCTCTGGCTGCTGATGTTCTGGATCTGGTAACAGTCAGAGATCCACGAGCGTGCATGACGTAGGGCGTTTCCCGGTCGGTGCGAATCCGCACTGCCGGTGAAATGGCCGGGATTGGCGAGCCGAAGGCCGGTGGCCTACAATGACGCCACACGTCGCCCGGTCTGCCGGGGCTTGCCGACCTCACGGCCCCGTCGGCGCATCGCCTTTCGGTGTCTCGGTGCCCCGGTGCCCCGGTCTTCCGGCCTCGCAGCTTCGCCGGTCCTCTCGGTCTTTCCAGTCTCAAGACGCCCATGTTGCTCGCTCAACGTCTCCCGCTCTATTTCCGCCTCGTCCGTCTGGACAAGCCGATCGGCACCGTGCTGCTGCTGTGGCCGACGCTCTCGGCGCTGTGGATCGCGTCGAACGGGCATCCCGACCCGTTGCTGCTCGTCATCTTCACGCTCGGCACATTCCTGATGCGCTCGGCGGGTTGCGCCATCAACGATTACGCCGATCGCGACTTCGACAAGTACGTCAAGCGAACGAAAGAACGCCCGATCACGTCGGGACGGATTCGGGCGTGGGAGGCGGTCGCCGTGGCTGCGACACTTGCGCTCGTCAGCTTCCTGCTGATTCTCCCGCTCAATGCGCTGACCAAGTGGCTCTCGATTCCGGCCCTGTTCGTGGCGGGCACCTATCCGTTCACCAAACGCTTCTTCGCGTTGCCGCAGGCGTATCTGGGCGTGGCGTTCGGCTTCGGCATTCCGATGGCGTTTGCCGCCGTGCAGGATCAGGTGCCCGTGATTGCGTGGGTGCTGCTGCTCTCCAACGTGTTCTGGTCGCTGGCCTACGATACCGAGTACGCCATGGTCGATCGCGACGACGACCTGAAGATCGGGATCAAGACGTCGGCGATCACGTTCGGCCGTTTCGACGTGCTGGCCGTGATGCTTTGTTACGTCGGCGCACTCGGCATTCAGGCGCTGGTCGGTGCGTATCTCGGCTTCGGCTGGCCGTTCTGGCTGGGCATGGCCGTTGCGGTGAGCTTTGCCATCTATCACTACTTCCTGATTCGCGGCCGCGAGCGCATGCCTTGCTTCGCGGCGTTCCGTCACAACAATTGGCTCGGCGCAGCGGTGTTCGCCGGTATCGCCGGGCACTATCTGCTGACTGCGCAGGGCTGACGGCGGACGCGGGGCATCGACATGCCCCGCGTGAACCCCGCTTTGCGTGCTCATCGCGCCGTCATGGCGCGGTCGGTCTCGCCGTACTTCTCCAGCAATGCGTCGAGCACGGCGACCGTTTCCACGTCGGGCACGCCGTCATAGCGTGCCGGATGGAAATGCATCTGGAACGCGGCAATGACATCGGTCGTTGAAGCGTCCAGTTCACCTGTTTGCGGCGTGTCGAAACCGTAGGCGAGCAGCTTCGCCTGTAACGCCGGAACGTCTCCCCGATACGGTCGATGATCGCGGTAATGCGCGACCCTCGCGTCGTCGGGCCATGCGCCGACCCCAAATTGCTCGTGCAGCCATCGCCACGGAAACCGCGGTCCGGGGTCGTGCGTGCGCCCGGGGGCGACGTCGGCATGACCGAGTACCCGATCCGGTGCAATGCCGTATCGCATCACGATGTCGGCGACGAGTCTGCCGACGACGGCGATCTGTGGCATCGGGAAGGGATGCCAGCGCCGGTCCATGAGCGGGAGCCGCGCGTCGTCTGCCGGATAGCCGGGATTGACGATTTCGACGCCGATGGAGGTGCCGTTCAGCAGACGTTCTCCCCGCCAGCCGCTCACGCCAGCGTGCCGGGCCAACTGCCGTTCGGGTACCAATTGATAGACGACGAAACGATTGTCGTCGTCGGCCGTCTCGGGCACGACGTAATGCGCGCTGGCATCGCCCGCAGGATTCGTCAGCGTGCTGAGCGAGCGCAACAGCGAGGCAGCGGTGTAATGCAGCACGAGCGTGCGAATGCGGGGCTCGCGTCTGGCCGGCGTCAGCCCCTTGTCGATGAAGTAGCCGTTGCACTCCCGAACCATCGGCGGCACCTTCCCAGGCCGCGCAAGCAAACCGGCTTGCCGCGCCAGCGGGCGGCCCAGTGCGTTGACGAGAAATTTCCGGTACTTCTCGTCGTCACTCATTGGGACGGTTGCCGCTCGGTTGCCGCTTAGGCACTGCCGCGCTGTTCGGGGCGAGGCGAACGTTGTGCATTGGAATTCCATGACGTCGCTGAGACTTGACCAGCGTAGTCGTCGGCGGACGTCGGGGACTCCAAAAAAGGTTCACGCCGGAATCGTTTGGGCCGATTCCGGCGTGCTGCACTGCCTATGGATGCAGGTAGACGGCGCTGGCAGCGTCGTCCGGTGAGTTCGGTCCCGTCGCTGCGCTGCGGTTTTTCGCGGTAACGTCGGCGGACGGACGCGGCACATCGAGGTATTTCTCCAGCAGTGCGTCGAGCACTGCGACCGTTTGTGCGTCGGGAACCCCGTTGTAGCGATGGCTCGCACAGAAGTGCATCTGAAACGACTCGATGACGTTCGTCGTCGCCGGGTCCAACTGGCCGGTTTGCGGGGTGTCGTAGCCGTAGGTTCGCAGCTTCGCCTGCACGGTCGCGACGTCGCCGGCATACGGCATATGATCGCGATAGAAGGGCGCCGTTGCCGTGTCCGGCCAGGCGCCGATCCCGCGTTCATGCAGCGTCTGCCAGGGAAACAGGGGGCCCGGATCGAGCTTGCGACCCGGCGCGACATCGGCATGACCGACCACTCGATTCGGTGCGATGCCGGCGTGTCGGACTGACGCAATCAGGCGTCGCCCAGTTCGTCGCCGAGTTCCTTGGCGCGATGGTTGGCCGCCTTGACGCCGCGCACGATGGCGTCCTTGATGGCGTCTTTTTCGAACGAGCTGATGGCCGCGAAGGTGGTGCCGCCCTTCGACGTCACGCGATCGCGCAGCACGCTGGCCGGTTCGGTCGAGTCTGCCGCGAGTTGCGAGGCGCCGGTGAACGTGGCGATGGCGAGCTGGCGAGCCTTGTCGGCCGAGAAGCCCAGTTCCTGTGCGGCCTGCTCCAGCGCTTCGATGAAGTAGAAGACGTAGGCCGGGCCGCTGCCCGAGATGGCGGTGACGGCGTCGAGCTGATCCTCTTTCTCGACCCACACGATTTCGCCGGCGGCGCTCAGCACGGTCTCGGCGCGCTTGCGCTGATCCGAATCCACGCCCGAGAGCGCGATCAGGCCGGTGATGCCCTTGCCGATCAATGCCGGCGTGTTCGGCATGCAGCGCACGATCTGGTTGTGACCGCCGAGCCAGCGCGCGAGATCCGAAGCGCGGATCCCTGCGGCAATGCTGATGACCAACTGACCGTTCAGATGCGGCTGGAGCGCTTGCGCGACATCCTTGAGCACTTGCGGTTTGACGGCCAGCACGAGCGTGTCGTAATCGCGCAGGCGGTCGTTCGGGGCGCTGGCTGTCTCGATGCCGTGGTGCTTGACGAGACTTTCGCGGGTCGATTCGTTGACGTCGATAGCGAGAATGTCGCGCGGGGCCGTGCCACGCTTGACGAGTCCGCCGATCAAGGCATTGGCCATATTGCCGCCGCCGATGAATGCAATTCTCATAACCATCCTTTGCGTTGCGTGTGTCGTTACTCGTTACCGTTACTGCTATTCGTGGCGAGTCCAGTGCGTGGCGTGGCGCATCGTTGCGGTGGTGCGTGGTCGTGACGCGCTCACCGCGGGACGCATGCCGCGCTCAGGCCTTGGCGCCGTAATCTCGTGCACCGAAAATCGCCGTACCGATGCGCACCATGGTGGCGCCCTCGGCAACCGCCGCCTCCAGGTCTCCCGACATCCCCATCGAGAGCGTGTCCAGCGCCAGCCCGTCGGCGCGAAGCGCATCGAACAAGTCGCGCACCGCCTTGAAGGGCTCGCGCTGACGTGCCGGGTCGTCTTCGGGCTCGGGAATCGCCATCAGGCCGCGCAGCGTCAGATTCGGCAGTGCGGCGATGGCGCGGGCGACAGCGAGGGCTTCGTCCGGTGTCACGCCGCTTTTGCTGGCCTCGCCGCTGATGTTCACCTGCAGGCAAACCTGCAAGGGCGGCAAGTGTGTCGGGCGCTGTGCGCTCAGGCGTTCCGCGATCTTGAGCCGGTCGACGGAATGTACCCAGTCGAAATGCTCGGCGACCGGCCGTGTCTTGTTGCTTTGCAGCGGCCCGATGAAATGCCATTCGAGCGGTTCGTCGCCGACGCGCTCACCGGCGAGCGCTTCGATCTTGTCGAGCGCTTCCTGCACATAGTTCTCGCCGAAAGCCCGCTGGCCGGCCGTCACCGCTTCGCGCACGGCGTCGGCGCCGAAGGTCTTCGAGACGGCGAGCAGGCGCACACTGCCGTCGGCTCGGCCGGCAGCGGCGGTGGCGCGGGTGATCCGGGAGAGGACGTCTTCGAGATGTGCTGCGATGGGCGACATAGAAAGGATTCGGCGGGTTCGGGCGTAGCGAAGCGGTTGGACGGTGTCGGCGGTTCCGGGCAAATGAAGCGAATCGGGCGAATCGGGTGAATTGAGTGTCCGGGTTGTCGTAACGGCGCGGGGACGACCTGTCGTCGATATCGGGGATCTCGCGGGTTTCGAACCAGCGTACACCGGGAAGGCCGGGCGCGTCCGAAAGACCCCTTTGGCCCGTCGGTCAACGATTATAGCCGTGCTCCGGGCACAGGTGCTACCCGATAAAAAAGGAGGTGCTACCTGGGGTGCACTCGTCGGGCAATCAAGGATAACCGGCAGGTGGCTACGGCGCGAATCGCCCGCCGGGCCGGGGTTGTGGCAGACTGCGCGGTGCCAACATCCACAGGGAAGGGAGCCGCCGATGAGCGTGAATCCACAGCACACACAGCACGTGTACGATTTTTCGGTCCAGACGCTGGCGGGGGAGTCCGTCAGCCTGTCGCAGTATCGCGGCAAGGTGCTGCTCATCGTCAATACGGCGAGCGAGTGCGGGTTCACGCCGCAGTACGCCGGTTTGCAGACGCTCCACGAGCAACTCGCGCCGCGTGGCTTCGAGGTGCTTGCGTTTCCGTGCAATCAGTTCGGCAAGCAGGAGCCGGGCGATGCGCAGGCCATCCGCAGCTTCTGCGACCTGCGCTTTCACGTCACCTTTCCCATGTTCGCCAAGATCGACGTCAAAGGGCCGGACGCCGCGCCGCTCTACCGCTATCTGACGCAGGAGAAGCCCGGGATTCTGGGCACGAAGGCGATCAAGTGGAATTTCACCAAGTTCCTCGTCGATGCGTCGGGCACGGTGGTGGAGCGCTACGCCCCGACCGCGAAGCCCGAAGCGATTCGCGCCGATATCGAAAGGTTGTTGGCGTGAGTCGATGAATCCGCGGGTGCTCAGGCACCTTGGCAATTGAACGGTTCAGCACCTAAGCACTTAAGCACCCGAGTACGTAAGCACTCGGGTACTCGGACGCTCACGCACCAGAGCGCCCGTGTCAAAGGCCGTTCAGAGGCCGAAATATCGAAGGATGGCTTGAAGGCGTCCGGTGGCCGGGGGGCGCTGGTCGTCTGAAAGCCGGAGGTCGCTTGCACTGACCCGGCAGGCGATGGATGCGCCGCTATCGCTCGCGATCGCGAACCAGCCGGACGTCTCCACGACATACACCTGCCCGGCCGCCAACGGCACGGTCGTGCGCCACACGCCTGGGGCAAGCCAACGGGCGGGGGGCGTCAGCATGACATTTCCGCCACGAACGTGAAGCACCGTGCCCCGGCTCGCGTAGGTATGAAACGACTGCCCGCGCGTGAGCTTGAGCAAGGTGGGTGAGGGTGTCCCGAGATCGGTGCGTTCGCGGGAGGTCACCGGCACATCGACTCGCTCAGCACGCGCTGCACGGGGCTTCGCGACCGGGCTGCGGATGAGCGAAGCGTACTCGGGTGTGGGGGCGGGATGTGTTTCCATGACGAAGCTCCGGGGCGTTGAACAGATGACTACAGCGTATCGACCGCCCCATCGCCCCGGTAGGCACACCCGCGCACCGTTTAGTGTGAAACAGATGGGCATCGGACAACCTGTTACGATGCCAAATTCTCAAATCTGTATCTGTTGCGGTGCGATCCGATGCCCGATGATCTGCGCATGGACGCCCCCACCCCCGACCTGATGGTCACCGACACGACCGACCCCATGGCTTCGACGCCCGTTTCCACGCAAAGCGCCCCGGAAGCGGCGAGACCAGCGGTGTTTCCCGTCATTCCCGAAGAGCGCACGCCGATTTACCGCCAGTTGGCGGATCACTATCGTCTGGCAATCGAAGCCGGGACGCTCGTCTGCGGCGCGCGCATGCCCAGCGTGCGTGCGTTGATGGAGCGCCACCAGATCAGCCTGTCGACGGCGCTACAGACTTGCCGCCATCTGGAGGCACAGGGTCTGCTCGAAGCGCGTCCGCGTTCCGGGTACTTCGTGCGCACGCCCGCCCGCGCGAGCGCCGTACCGGTGGCCGAGCCGCGCCCGTGGGTGCCTGACCTGATGCAGTACGTGGGCATCAATCAGCGTGTCTCGTCGATTCTCGCGCGCGGCCTTCAGGCGGACATCAAGATCAATTTCGCGATCGCGCACGGGTCCCCGTCGCTCTACCCGGTCAACGAGTTGCGGCAGGCGACGATCCGCGCACTGCGTGACCACCCGCTGCTCTACGGCATGCCGCCGCCCGGCGGCGGTGAAGCCCGGTTTCGCGGCGCGATTGCACGCCGTGCGCTGGAAGCACGGATGAACATCAACCCGGATGAAATCATCGTCACCCACGGCTGCATCGAAGCGATCAACCTGGCGCTGCGTGCGGTGGCGAGCACCGGCGACGTGGTCGCGGTCGAATCGCCGACCTACTACGCGCTGTTGCAGACGCTTGAGAGCATGGGCATCCGGGCGCTGGAAATTCCGACGAGCCCGCAAACCGGCATCTCGCTCGATGCGCTGGAACTGGCCTCGCAAACGTACGACAACATCAAGGCGGTGATCGTCGTGCCGCATTTCCAGAATCCGCTCGGATCGGTGATGCCGGACGCCAACAAGATGCAGCTCGTGAAGTGGGCGGAGTCGCGAGGCATCGCCATCATCGAGGACGACACGTATTCCGCGCTGGGTGACGACGGCAACATGCCTGCGGCCATCCGTTCATGGGATACGACGGGCAACGTGATTCACTGTGCCTCGCTGCACAAGACGCTTTCCCCGGGCATGCGGCTCGGCTGGATTGCTGCCGGCAAGTGGCAGCGGCGGGTCGACATGCTGAAATATGCGCAGACGCGCCCGAACGAAGCGCTCGCGCAGATCGCCATGGGCGAGTTCATGGACTCGCCGCGATTCGATCGTCATTTGCGGCGTCTGCGCTCGCAGTTGCGCGAACACCGCGCCGCGATGGCCGAAGCGATCGCGACGTACTTCCCGGCCGGCACGCGTCTGACGCAACCGGCGGGCGGTCTGAGCCTGTGGGTGGAGATGCCGGGCGGTGTGAGTTCCGAGCGACTGTTCGACGCGGCGCTGGAGAAAGGCATTCGCATCGCACCGGGCAGCCTTTTCTCCAACTCGGCGCGCTACGACAACTTCCTGCGTATGAATGGGGGGCAGCCGTTCACGCGCGACGTCGACAAGGCCGTGCGGACGCTGGCCACCGAAGTCACCCGCCTGCTCGACACGAACGGCTGAGCGGGTCCTGGTCAGCCGGGCCGTACCTGCGGCGGCATCTAATGCCGGACCTACGGTCGCACGTCCGGCCGTATCCCGGACTGGCGGTGCGGACAAGGGTAGGCTCAGAACTCCGGATACATTCGTCCAGGATTGAAGATGCCAGCAGGATCGAACACCGACTTCAGATTTCGGTGGATGCGCATGACGGGCGCGGGCAACGGGGTGAAGACACTGACGCTCGGCTCGCCGTAACGGAACAGCGTGGCGTGTCCGCCATCCTGACGTGCGGCGGAGCGCACGATCTGCGCGTCGGCGTCGGTGATCCACCAGCGCTGTGCGCCACCCCACTCGATGAGTTGCTTGCCCGGCAGACGATGCGGTTCGGCTGTCGACGGCACGGCCAGACGCCACAAGGCCTGCCCCGGTCCCGCATCGGCGAAGAAGTTGTCGGTCTGCTCGCGAATGGCGTGCCAGAACTTGGCCGCATGAATGGCATCGACCAGCTCGCCGCCCATCTTCACGCGAGCGGCCTTGATGGCTGCCGACGCCCCCGCCAGACGAATCACCAGCAAATCGCTGCGCCAGGCGCTACCGGTAATCGGCAGCGGCTGGCCGCCCCATTCGTTGAGCTTGCGCACCGCATCGACGGCATTCATTTCGAATTGCAGCGTCAATTCCGCGAACGGCTGCGGCAGCACCTTGAGCGACACTTCGAGAATGAGTCCCAGCGTGCCGAGCGAGCCGGCGAGCATGCGCGAGACGTCGTAACCGGCGACGTTCTTCATCACCTGACCGCCGAAGTTCAGCACATGTCCCCGACCGTCCATCAGCTTGGCGCCGAGCACGAAATCGCGCACTGAGCCCACGGCACTGCGACGCGGGCCGGCCAGCCCGGCGGCCACTGCGCCGCCGATGGTTGCCCCTGGCCCGAAGTAGGGAGGCTCGAACGGCAGCAACTGATTGCGCTCCGCGAGCGCGGCTTCGACTTCAGCCAGCGGCGTGCCGCAACGCGCCGTAATGACGAGTTCAGCGGGATCGTAAGCGACGATGCCACTGTATGCACGCGTGTCGAGCACGTCGCCCACACGCTGCTGTCCGTACCACGCTTTCGTACCGCCCCCGCGCAACTGAAGCGGGGCACGGCGAGCGGTGGCCTGTTCGATGACGGCGCGGAAATTCTCGAGGGTGTCGTTCGTGTCGGTCATCAGCTCGGTTCAGGCGGCGGTGTCGCATCGGATTGATAGGGATCCAGCTCGCTGCCGCAGTGCTTGCAGAAGCGGGCGTTCGGCTCGTGTCCTTCGGTCTGACATTGCTTGCAGGTGCGTGTGGTGACCGGCGCGCGGCGCATGGCCGAATGAATTTCGGCGCCCATGATGCCGGTGGGAATGGCGATCACGCTGTAACCGAGCAGCATCACGAAACCGGTGATCGCCTTGCCCAGTCCGGTGACGGGGACCACGTCGCCATACCCGGTCGTCGTGAGCGTGACGATGGCCCAGTAGATGCCGACCGGAATGCTCGTGAAGCCATGTTCCGGCCCCTCGATGATGTGCATCAGCGTGCCGAAGATCACCACGATGATCGAAATGAAGCCGAGAAACACGAGGATCTTGCGCCGGGCGTTGTACAGCGCAATGCTGAGAATACCGGCTTCGTTGACGTATGCGGTGAGCTTCAGAATCCGGAACGCACGCATCAGCCGCAGCAGACGCACATCGATCAGTCCGTGCAATTCCGGTACGAGGATCGCGAGATACGTGGGCAGGATGGCAAGCAGGTCGATGATGCCGTAGAACGACAGCGCATAACGCATAGGCCGGTGCGCGCTCAGCAGGCGCGCAATGTACTCCGCCGTGAACAGCAGCGTGAAGAACCACTCCAGGATCGCCATCGGTATCGGCATGGTGGCCTGTACCGCCGGCACGCTGGAGACCACCACCGTGAGGACGGACAACACGATGGCGGCGAGCAGCGCAATGTCGAATAGCCGTCCCTCGCGGGTATCGGCCTCGAAGATGATGATGTAGAGACGCTGCCGCCAGTCGTGCGGCAGCCATTCCGACAGCGGGCGCATGTCAGAACCTCGGCAGGTCGGGATGCGGCAACAGGCCGCCGCGCACATGCTGCTTGCCGTATTCGGCACAGCGCGCCCGTGTCGGAATGCCCTTGTCCGGATTGAGGAGTCCGACCGGATCGAACGCGCGTTTCACGCCAAAGAACGCGTCGCGTTCCTGCGCCGAGAATTGCACGCACATCGAGTTGATCTTCTCGATGCCCACGCCGTGTTCGCCCGTAATCGTGCCGCCGAGTTCGACGCACGCTTCGAGAATGTCGCAACCGAACGCCTCGGCGCGATGCCATTCGTCCAGGTCGTTGCCGTTAAAGAGAATGAGTGGATGCATGTTCCCGTCTCCCGCGTGAAAGACGTTAATACAGCGCAACCCATATTGTTGTTCCAGACCTTCGATGCGTTTGAGTAATGTCCCAATCGCGCGGCGTGGAATCGTCCCGTCCATGCAGTAGTAGTCGGGCGAGATGCGCCCGGCGGCAGGGAAGGCGTTCTTGCGTCCGGACCAGAAGCGCAGGCGCTCCTCCTCGCTGCGCGAGATCTGCAAGCGTGTCGCCCCCGACGTACGTAGTACGTGCGAGATGCGCAGGATCTCCTCGGTGACTTCTTCGGGCGTGCCGTCCGATTCGCACAGCAGAATCGCGGCGGCGTCCAGATCGTACCCGGCGTGTACGAACTCTTCCACGGCCTGCGTGGCGGGCTTGTCCATCATTTCAAGGCCCGCCGGAATGATGCCCGCGGCAATGATCGCCGCGACGGCATTGCCGCCGGTCTCTACGTCGTCGAAGCTTGCCATGATGACCTGCGCCGTCTGCGCCTTCGGCACGAGCTTGACGGTGATTTCGGTCACGACGCCGAACATGCCTTCGCTGCCGATGAACACGGAGAGCAGATCGAGGCCCGGCGCATCGGGGCCGAGCGAGCCGAACTCGATGGCCTCGCCCGACATCGTGATGGCGCGCACACGCAGTACGTTGTGCACCGTCAGCCCGTACTTGAGGCAATGCACGCCGCCCGAATTCTCTGCGACGTTGCCGCCAATGGTGCAGGCGATCTGCGACGACGGGTCTGGCGCGTAATACAGCCCGTAGGGCGCGGCGGCTTCCGAAATCGCGAGATTGCGAACGCCCGGCTGCACCGTGGCCGTGCGTGCGTAAGGATCGACTTCGACGATCTTCTTGAACTTCGCGAGCGACAGCACCAGACCGTCTGACATCGGCATGGCGCCGCCGGAAAGACTGGTGCCCGCGCCGCGCGGCACGACCGGGATGCCGAGTTGGTGGCAGGCCTGCAAAATGCGCTGGACCTGCGACTCCGACTCCGGCAACACGACGGCGAGCGGCACGCGACGATACGCGGCGAGGCCGTCGCACTCGTATGGCGTGGTGTCTTCGCGCCGATGCAGGATGCAATGCGGCGGCAGAATCCGCGCAAGCGCTTCGAGCAACTGGCGCTGACGCGCCGCGAGCGCGTCGGCGTCCCCGCTGTCATGGCCGGGTCCGCCATGCGGCGAGGCGCCCGTCTGAAACGAACCGGACGAACCGGACGCACTAGACGAGCCGGGCTGGCCCTGCGGCGACGGCATCTGTGGTGTCTGGGGCGCGTTCATGCGGCGCTCAGCCCGCGGCGCGCAGCCGGAAAATCTTGCCCGGATTCAGGAGGTTATGTGGGTCGAGCGAGGTTTTGATCGACCGCATGACATCGATGGCATCCTCACCGTGCTCGGTTACGAGGAACCCCATCTTGTGCAGGCCGACGCCATGCTCGCCGGTGCAGGTGCCGCCCATGCGAATGGCGCGCTCGACGATGCGCTGATTCAGTCGCTCCGCTTCATCCATATCTTCCTGCTTATCAGGATCGATCAGGATCGCGACGTGGAAGTTGCCGTCGCCCACGTGACCGACGATCGGGCACAGGAGCCGGGAACCCTTCAGATCTTCTTCCGTTTCGCCCACGCACTCAGCCAGGCGCGAGATCGGCACGCAGACGTCCGTCGTCACGGCGCGGCAACCCGGCTGAAGCTGAAGCATGGCGAAGTAGGCGCTGTGACGCGCACTCCACAAGCGGTTGCGGTCCTCGGTGCGCGTGGCCCATTCGAAGCCGGTGCCACCGTTGTCCCTGGCGAGTTCCTCGACCGTCTGCGCCTGCTCCTTCACGCCGGCCTCGCTGCCATGGAATTCGAAGAACAGCGTTTGCGTCTCCGGCAGCTCCATCTTGGAATGCTTGTTGATCGCGCGCACGGCCAGTGCATCGACGAATTCCACACGAGCGACCGGCACGCCCAGTTGAATGGTCTGGATGGTGCAGTTCACGGCGTCCGTCATGCTCGGGAACGAACAGATAGCGGCCGACACGGCTTCCGGCTGCGGATACAGACGCACGGTCACTTCGGTGATGATGCCCAGCGTCCCCTCGCTGCCGACGAACAGACGCGTGAGGTCATAACCGGCCGACGACTTGCGCGCGCGCGTACCGGTGTGGATCACGCGGCCATCCGCCAGCACGACGGTCAGGGCCAGCACGTTCTCGCGCATCGTGCCGTAACGCACGGCATTGGTGCCCGACGCGCGCGTGGCGCACATGCCGCCAATGCTGGCGTCGGCGCCCGGATCGATCGGGAAGAACAGGCCCGTGTCGCGCAGCGCTTCGTTCAGCGCCTTGCGCGAGATGCCCGGTTGTGCGGTGACGGTCAGGTCTTCGGCGTTGATCGAAACGATCTGGTTCATCTCCGACAGATCGAGCGACAGACCGCCTTCGACCGCGAGCAGATGACCTTCGAGCGACGAGCCGGCGCCGTAGGGAATGATGGGAACGTCGTATTTCGCGCAGAGCTTGACGATCTGCGAGACCTCCTCGGTGCTATGCGCGAAGGCGACGGCATCGGGCAGCATGGGATCGAACGGAGACTCGTCACGGCCGTGATGTTCGCGTAGCGCCTCCTTGGTGCTCACGCGCTCGCCCAGCAGGGTCTGCAAGTCGGTGAGCAGGGCGTCGGGAAACGGACGCTTGGCGGCGAACGGCAGGTGGGGGTGATTCACGGCTTTCTCCTTCGGGTCTCCGGGCCGCCGTTGCCGGTAGGCGAGGGCGGACACCATATCGGGCGGGGTCTCGGGCGCGCGGTGCACTCCCTGACACCTCATGAGCGGGGATTTTACGCCGACGTCGCGTTTTTCCCCACACTTTGCGTCATATCATACGGACTTGCCGTGTATCGACGCTATCGGAATTGCCTGAAAAATGAGCAATCGATGGCGATACCGTCTATTTCAATCAAAAAGGCAGGTCGTCCGGCGGCTTGAGAGGCGCCGGCAGGCAAGATGTGCCGCAAGGGGTAGGTGTCAGAAGATGGGTAATCGTTTGAGCAAGATCGTCACGCGCACGGGCGACGGAGGCAAGACGGGGCTGGGAGACGGCGCGCGCGTGGACAAGTTCAGCCTGCGTATCGTCGCCATCGGCGAGATCGACGAAACCAACTCGCACATCGGCGTATTGCTGTGCGAAGACCTGCCGCAGGACGTGCGCGCCATGCTGATCGACATTCAGCACGACCTGTTCGATCTGGGCGGCGAGCTGAGCATGCCGCGTCACACACTGCTGGGGGACGCCCACGTCGTCAAGCTCGACGAGTGGCTGGCCCATTACAACGCCGATCTGCCGCGTCTGAAGGAATTCATTTTGCCTGGCGGCACCCGGGCGGCGGCGCTTGCGCACATCGTGCGGACCGTGGCGCGTCGCGCCGAGCGCGCGATGGTGGCCCTGGGCGCCGAGGAGACGGTCGCGCCGGCGCCGCGTCAGTACATCAACCGCTTGTCCGACCTGATGTTCGTGCTGGCCCGTGTGCTCAATCGTGCGGGCGGCGGGGCCGACGTGCTGTGGCAGCGTGAGCGTTCCGGCGGTGCGCCGCCGGAAGGCGAGGCACAGTAAAAAGCAGGTGAGCCGGTGAGCCGGTGGCCGGTGAACCAGTCAACCGGCCGTCCGACGGTACGCCGGGCAGCTTTTCGTGCATCGCGCACCCCGGCCGCCCGTGGTTTCAGTTACCTGCGCCGCGTGCCACGCGACGCGCACGCACGGCGTCGGCCAGCGTGTCGAGCACCTTCAGGCTGTCTTCCCAGTTGATGCAGGCATCGGTAATGCTCTGACCGTAGGTCAGTTCCTTGCCCGGCACGTGGTCCTGACGACCGGCCACGAGGTGCGATTCGACCATCACGCCGATGATGCGGTCGTCGCCGCCAGCGAGTTGACGGGCGATGTCTTCGCACACCGGGATCTGGTTCTCGTGCTTCTTCTGGCTGTTGGCGTGCGACGCGTCGATCATCACGCGTGCGGCCAGGCCCGACTTGGCGATGTCGTCGCAGGCAGTCTGTACGCTCGCGGCGTCGAAGTTCGGCGCCTTGCCGCCACGCAGGATCAGGTGGCAGTCCTCGTTGCCGGCGGTCGACACGATGGCCGAGTGCCCGCCCTTCGTCACCGACAGGAAATGGTGCGGCTGCGAGGCGGCCTTGATCGCGTCCACGGCGATCTTCACGTTGCCGTCAGTGCCGTTCTTGAACCCGACCGGGCACGACAGGCCGGACGCCAGTTCGCGGTGCACCTGCGATTCCGTAGTGCGAGCACCGATGGCGCCCCACGACACGAGATCGGCGATGTACTGCGGGCTGATCATGTCGAGATACTCGGTGCCGGCCGGCAGCCCCATTTCGTTGATCTGTGCGAGCAGTTCGCGGGCCAGACGCAGACCGTCGTTGATCTTGAAGCTGTTGTCCATGTGCGGGTCGTTGATCAGACCCTTCCAGCCCACCGTCGTGCGCGGCTTTTCGAAGTACACGCGCATCACGATTTCAAGCTCGCCTTTCAAACGTTCGCGTTGCTCGACGAGACGCGACGCGTATTCCAGCGCGGCCTTAGGATCGTGAATCGAGCACGGGCCGATGATGACGACGAGACGGTCTTCCATGCCGTGCAGCACGCGGTGAATGGCGCCGCGCGTGCGATGGATGAGGTCGGCGCTCTTTTCCGAGCACGGGTATTCGCGGATCAGGTGCGCCGGGGGCGTCAGTTCCTTCAGTTCGCGAATACGGACATCATCGGTATTGTGGGGAGGCATGGTTTTTCTCCTGGGCAGTTCGGACTGCGGTTCGTTTCTCGGGATTCGGGGCAAAAAAAAACCGCCAGACTCGCTGGCGGTTTTTCAGGATTCGTTCGGTGCTTACTGCTGCAACTGTCCCTCTCCATCCGCCAGCGGTGTGAGATACGCAAAAAAGTAAAAGTAAAACTTATTGGCGTTCATGAAGGATGTCTAGGACGTTGCGTTGCCGGCGGTTCGCCGTGCACAGAAACAACTTTATACGCCGAATCGAATGACGCTGCAACCGCGTGAGGACGCCAGATGGGTGAAAAACGCGCGGAATCTCCGCGTTTTGTATCGGGTATTTGCGTTAATAATTCTTTGATTTTTAAAATCATGCGAAAACGCCCGGTTTGAGCCGGGCGCTTTGCTATGCTTGACGCATTTTTGCAGTGCGGAATTTCACACCGTCGGACATGGCATGCCGTTCGGCATACCGACGTCTCAGGCCGTACCGCCGACCGTCATGTTTTCCATGCGCAGCGTCGGCTGGCCCACGCCCACCGGCACGCTCTGGCCTTCCTTGCCGCACACGCCCACGCCCGAGTCCAGCGACATGTCGTTGCCGATCATCGTCACGTCCTTGAGCGATTCCGGACCGTTGCCGATCAGCGTTGCGCCCTTGACCGGGTACGTGATCTTGCCGTCTTCGATCATGTAAGCCTCGGACATCGAGAACACGAACTTGCCGTTGGTGATGTCCACCTGCCCGCCGCCGAAATTCACGGCGTACAGGCCACGTTTGACCGACGCGATGATTTCCTCGGGATCCTTGTCGCCGCCGAGCATGTACGTATTGGTCATGCGCGGCATCGGCAGCGCGGCGTACGATTCGCGACGGCCGTTGCCGGTAACCGGCATCTTCATCAGGCGTGCGTTCAGGCTGTCCTGCATGTAGCCCTTCAGAATGCCGTCCTCAATGAGCGTGGTGCACTGCGTCGGGTTGCCTTCGTCGTCGATGTTCAGCGAGCCGCGACGGTTCGACAGCGTGCCGTCGTCGACCACCGTGACGCCCTTGGCCGCCACACGCTCGCCGAGCCGTCCGGAGAACGCCGACGAGCCCTTGCGGTTGAAGTCGCCTTCCAGCCCGTGGCCCACGGCTTCGTGCAGCAGCACGCCGGGCCAGCCCGGTCCGAGCACCACGGTCATCGCACCGGCAGGCGCCGGGCGGGCGTCGAGCTTGACGATGGCGCCGTCGACCGCTTCCTTGACGTACTTTTCGAGCAGATCGTCCGTGAAGTAGGCGTAATCAAGACGAGCGCCGCCGCCGCTGTTGCCGATTTCGCGGCGTCCATTGGATTCGACGATGACCGTGACCGACACACGCACGAGCGGACGCACGTCGGCGGAGATCACGCCGTCGCTGCGCGCCACGAGCACGACGTCGTACTCGCCGGCCAGCCCTGCCATGACCTGCGACACGCGCGGATCGCGGGCGCGGGCGAGCTTTTCGATGCGTTCGAGCAGCGCGACCTTGCCGTTGGCGTCGAGCGACGCGAGCGGGTCGGACGGCAGATACAGCCCGTGGCCGCTGGCGCTTGCGAGCTTGCTGCCGACCTTGACGCGTCCGCGACCGGCCGTCGCAATGCTGCGGGTGGCCGCGGCGGCGTCTTTCAGCGCGATCTCGGAAATGTCGTCGGAATAGGCGAACGCCGTGCGATCACCCACGATGGCGCGCACCCCCACGCCCTGATCGATCGAGAACGAACCCGATTTGACGATGCCTTCCTCCAGGCTCCACGCTTCGCTGCGTGTGTACTGGAAGTACAGGTCGGCGTAATCCACGCGGTGCGTGAAGATATCGCCGAGAGCCCGTTGCAGATGGCTTTCGTCGAGGCCGTACGGCGTGAGCAGCAGCTCGCGGGCCGTGGCCAGGTTCTGGATGCCGGTGTCGATGATTTTCATGCGGTGTCAGGCCAAGGAAATGTATTCGGTAGATGAGGGCGAATGCCAGGATATCAACATGGCAACATGGCGAAGTCGTCGGACGTCAACCCTGCAATACGCGGTGCCGCCATGCGGGCAGGCTTTGGCGTACGCCGGCCAGCCGGGCCGGGTCGATCTCGCCGACGATCACGCCGGCGCCTTCCGAGTCTCGCTGGGCGACGATGTCGCCCCAGGGATCGATCAGCATGGAGTGCCCCCAGGTGCGCCGCCCGTTCTCATGATGGCCGCCCTGCGCGGACGCCAGCACGTAACACTGGTTCTCGACGGCCCGCGCGCGCAGCAGCAACTCCCAGTGCGCGCGGCCCGTGGTGTAGGTAAAGGCGGCGGGTACGACCATGAGCGTACAGTCGCCCATGGCACGGTACAACTCGGGAAAACGCAGGTCGTAGCAGACCGACAGGCCCACGCGCCCGAACGGCGCTTCGAACGTGCGCACCGCATCGCCGGGGCGAATGGTGCGTGCCTCGTCGTAGGCTTCCTCGCCTTTGACGAAGTTGAACAGGTGGATCTTGTCGTAACGCGCGGCCGGCGCGCCCTCCGGCGAGAAGACGAGCGTGGTGTTAAGCACGCGCTCGGGTTCCGGCGCCGCTAGCGGCAGCGTACCGCCGATCAGCCAGACGCCGTACCGACGCGCCGTTTCCGCCAGAAAGTCCTGAATCGGGCCGCTGCCCGGCGTCTCGCGCAGCGCGAGCTTGTCGGTGTCGCGCTGCCCCATGTAGCAGAAATACTCGGGCAACAGCACCAGTTGCGCACCGGCGTCCGCTGCCTCGGCCACCAGACGCGCGGCTTCCTGCAGGTTTCGCGCGACGTCCGGCGCGCTCACCATCTGCGCGGCGGCCACGCGCACGGGGGAATCCGTGGGGGCGTTCGGGGCGGCTGACTTCGTGTCGGGACTCGTCATGAAATGGCTGAATTCGGGGCGATGATCGTGGCGTTATCGAGACTTCCGGGGCTGCGGGTATCGCATTCGCGTGCTTTCGTATCCTGCCGTTGCGCTCAGTTGCCGCGCATACCGGCCGGTTGGGCGCGGTTTTGCGCCTCTGGCCGGGTTTCCGGGGATGCATCGATCTTACTCTTATTGCCGCCGCCCTGTCCGATGACCGGATTGTCCCAGGAGCCGGTGACGTGATAGGTCGTCGAGAGCGTGCGCGAGAGCTGGTCGCCCAGCGCCAGTTGCGCGAAGAACGATCCGATGCCCAGCGCCGGGTTGACGATCGCCCACGCGAGCGATGCCGACGCCGCATTGATCTTCGGCAGCACCAGCACGTTCAGGTCCTGTGTTTCGTGGGCGAGGTCGGTGTGACCGTCGATCTTGATGGTCGCCGCATTCGCATTGATCGTCAGGTCGCTCGTATTCGCCACGCCGCCCTGCATCGCGACGTTCCCGTCGATGCTGTCGAACGGCAGGCCGCTGCCGATCACGCTGTTGAAGTCGAACGTCAGGATCTTGGCGAGCGTCTGCACCGACAGGATGTTCAGTAGTTTGGCCAGTCCCGGATCGGCTTTCAGGATCTGCCCGCGCTTCAGATCGATCGCCACGCGACCGCCGAGCGTCGGGTAGTCGATGGCGTCGGGGCCGCCGCGCCAGCCGAAACGGCCGGAGACGGTGCCGGAGCCGTCCTTGAGCGTCTTGGGCAACCCGAGCCGGTCGAGCAGCCCGCCCGCGTCCTTCACGTCGAGGTTGAAATCGAGCACGGTGCGGCGCGGCACGTCGTCGTCACTCGTTTGCAGTGTCTGTGCAGCCTGCGCCGCCCGGCGGCGCGACGTGCGCCAGTTGCCCTTCACGTCGAGCGTGGCCGTGTTGTTGCTCAATTCCAGCTTGGTGAGCTGCCACACCGGCACACCGTCTTCGATGTCGTTGTGGGCGTTCAATTGCAGACGACCCAGCGGCTTGTCGCGCAGCACGAAGTCGTTGGCGATCACATCGATGGCCGGGAATTCGTCGCTCGGCTCGTCGAGCACCTGCGTGAGCACGTCGTTGCCGTGGTCCTCGCGCGGGATCACCAGCTTGGCCAGGCGCGCACGCACCGCGCCCGACGGGTTCTTGTCGGTCGGCGCCTGCCATTCGGCGAATCCGGAGACGAGTTCCGAGGCGAGACTGACCTGCCAGTCGCGATCGCTGCGCTGCGCGCCCACGACCAGCTCCGGCCATCCGCGCGACATCAGACGCACTTGTTTCGCGTGCAGTGCGAGGCGTGTGGGCAGGTACGGCGTGAGTGCGCCGAACTCGTCGCGCGCGGCGGCGGCCGTGGCAGCGGGGGCGGGCGGTGTGCCTTGCGTGCCCGGCGTGACGGCGTCGGAGCCGAGCGACGCGATGACACTGCGCCAGGCGTCCACGTCGAGCGTGTCGAATTGCGCCGTGGCCTGCACGCCTTCGCGCGGCGCAGGCACCGGTTGGTTGATGCCGATGCCGCCGCGCAGTACCTCGACGCGTCCCCCCGTAGTGCGCTGCTGCACGTAGTTGGCCTGCACGCTGCCGATGGCGAAGTCGAGCGTATCGATGCGGCGTCCGCCCGGACTGGCCTGCGGACGCATCGTGAAGCGCGCCGGCAGAGACGCCTCCGCACTCTTGCCCAGCGGGGCTGGCAAGTTCACCGCGAGACCGGCCAGCGTTGACTGCACCGCCACATCCGTCATGCCCTGACGCACCGCCACCGTCGCCGTGTACGGCGTGCCGCCCGTCATGCGCTTGGCCAGTTGCGCCAGCGTGGCGTTCTCCCGGTTCTCGCGCAGTCCCTGCGCGCTCATCTGACCGTTGACGTTCAGGACGATGGTGCCGTCGTCGCGACTGCCGCCCGAGGCGCGCACGTCACCGCCGAGGAACGTGCCGCGCAGGTTGTCGAGCGAAATACCGCGCTCGGTGAAGGCCAGTTCGCCATCCACCGCGCCGAACGTCGGCAGACCGTTGATGAGCGTGATGTCGTTGCGCAGGAAGCGCGCACGGCCCGTGACCTTCGAGCGATCGGTATGGTCGAGCGGCATCGACAACTGCATGGCGAGCTGTGTGTTGCCGTTCGCCCGCGTGTCTTCGGTGAAGTCGCCGATCCAGTGGCCGACCGGGCTGTTGTTCAGATACTTGACGAAGTCCGTCGCGGGGCCGCGGGCGTCGCCCTTGAGCGTGAGCGTGGAGTCGTCCTGACCGATGTCGTTGATGTCGCCCTGCACCTGCGTGAGCGTGACGCCGAAGACTGTGCCGCTGTCGATCGCGATGTGCAGCTTGTCGGCATCGAAGCGCAGATTGCCGCGTACCTTCTCGAAGGGCGGCCAGACCTCGGTATGACCGGGGCGCAGCGGCGACGGATTGAACGTCACGTCCACCAGCGGAATATCGATGCGGAACTTGCCGCCGCCCTTGCCGTACGGGAAGTCTTCGAGATCGCCCTGCACGGCGAACGGCGCGTTCTGCACCGTGCCGGCGAGCAGCGCCCGTTGCAGATAGTCGCGCACGGCGGCGCCGATGTCCGTGGGCAGGTAGCGCGGCACGGCATTGGCGTTCGCGCGCACGATGCTGCCTTTCAGATCGACGATGCCATTGCCCTTGCCGCCGTTATGCCAGGTGCCGCTCACGTCCCCTGTGAGTTCGCTGTTTTGCAGATGGACGGCATCCACACGCACTTGCACGTTCGCGGGGGCGTCGCGTTGCGTCGCCGAATGCGAGATGCGCCATGACGTGCGCGCCGTGAGCGTGTCGAGATCGATGCGCGGCTGGTCGAAGCGACCGGGGAAGTCGAGCGTGGCGTTCTTCGCGTTGAGCGAGAGGCTGCCGCGCGACTGATCGGCGTCGATGTGACCGCTCAGATTGGCGAAGCCCGGGCGCCCTGCGTTGGGCGCATTCGGCCGTACGGGCGGATGCTGGCTGGGCTGGCTGTCGATGCCCAGACCCTCGAAGTCGGCCACCACGCGGTAGCGATCGCGCTCCGGCGGCAACTGTTTGATGCCCGGCAGGTCGCGCCAGTTGGTCGGGCCATGCGGCTTGGGCGCCTGATAGTTGATGTCGAAATTCGTCAGACGGCCACGCGGACGGACGCTGGCGAGTGTGTCCCGCGTTTGCTGATCGATGGGCAGCGACGGCACGACGGCCATGGCCGCGCCGATGTCGAAGCGTTGACCGGCCACGGCGACGTGCAGGCCCTGCGTGTCGGTGCCGGGCGTGAAGCTGCCGCGCAGGTCCGGGATGTCGAGCGTGGGACGCCCGGCCGCCTGTAAGCTCAGCTCGCGCGCACGCACGTTCCAGCCGGCGTCGGCCTGTGCGCCGATGCGCGTGACATCGATGCGGCCCTGTGTGGCATCGAACGTCAGCGGCGGCAGGTTGTCGGCCAATTGCACCGAGGTGTCGGCGCCCGCCATGCGTAGCGTCGCCCCCGTGAGCGCGCCGTTGTCGAAGTCGACCCAGGCGCGCCCGGCGACACGGCCGCGCGAGTTCTTACCCGGCAAATCGACGTAACGGGCGAGTTCGGTCAGATCGAGCGTGCCCACGTCGGCATAGATCTGCCCGCGCCAGCGTTTCACTTCGCCGGGGCGTGCGAACAGCGGATTCGTGAAGCGCGCACGAATGTCCAGCGGCGCCACGACGCCCTGCGGCGGATTCGCCTGCATGCCGAAGCGATGCTCGAAGCCGCGATTGCGCAGCATGGCGTTGACCTGCGTGACGACGACTTCGGGCACATCGCGCGTGGCGTCGCGCCAGCGCACGGTGCCGTTGCGCACCACGATGCGCGCCTGACGCATGAGCCAGTCGGCCCCCGTGGTATCCGTCGTCTTGCCGTTGCCCGCGACCGGCATGCCGGCGACGAGGATCGAGCCATCGACGCGGCGCTCCACGGTCAGGTCGGGCTCATACAGCGTGAGGTCCGACAGGCGCAGGTCGAAATGGAGCAGGCTGGTCCACGAGAGTACGGCGTCGAGCCGGTGCAGTGTGAGGCTCGGTTCGACCGGCGGTGGTGCGCCCGGCGGCGCGTAAGTCACTGTGGGGTTGTCCGTCGCGGAGGGCTGGGAGGCCACCGCCGCAGACGCCAAAGGTGCGGCGGATGCGGCAGAAGCTGCCGATGCCGCCGATGCCGCCGATGCCGCCGATGCCGCCGATGCCGCCGATGCCGCCGATGCCGTGTGCCGGCGCAGCGGCGCGACCACGCGGGCGATCGTCGACGCCTTGGGCTGCGCCGCCTGCGCGGGCGGCGTGATGCGAACATCTTCCAGCGACAGGTAGGGGTGCCAGCCGCGCCAGACGGCGTCGATCTTGCCGATGGTGACGGGCAGCCCGATGGCGCGCGTTGCCGCCGCTTCGATCTGCGGGCGGTAGTCGGACACACGGGGAAGGATGACGTAGCGCGTCGCGAGGATCACGGCGCCCAGTCCGAAGTAGACGATGACGACGAGCGCCAGCAGCCATTCCAGACCCAGTCGCAAGCCACGCGGCAGTGACGAGAACCAGGACCGGGTCGCGGTGGGCGAGGCGGGCGGCTTGCGGTCGGTCATGCTGCGCGTCTACGAGGTAATGTGGTAGTTTCTGTGGCAAAGACTGTAACACAAGCCCAAGGCCGTCCGATGGCCCGGCCGTAGGACAATCAGACGTGTGATCCGGCGTTTCATCGCGCCCGGGTAAGCATGCGAAAGTCTCTCCATCCTTTGCTGACCGGAACCCCGCCAGTGAGTTCACCCGAAATCCCGACCGATATTCAGTCCTACTCGCGATACGCCGCCCGCATGCTCGCGAGCCGTCCGGCGCTGGCCGAGGCGTTGCCCACGCTTGCCGAGCATCCCGTGGACGCCCGCTGGCTCGCCCGCCGCTTCGAAGCCATCACCGGCACGCTGCTCTCGCCGCCCGACCAGGCGTCGGGTGTGAGCGGGGTCGACGAGGCCGGACTGGCACGGGCCTTACGCGTGTTGCGCGTCGAGGCGCTGTGCGCTGTCATGCAGCGCGATCTGGACGGCCGCGCCGAGTTGTCCGAAGTGACCGAGGCCATGACCGCGCTCGCCGAGTTCGCCGTGCAGTCGGGCATCGCGGTGCTGTCGCGCGAACTCGAAGCGATTCACGGCGTGCCGCGCAATGCCGAAGGCGAGCGTCAGACGCTCGGCGTGGTCGGTATGGGCAAGCTCGGCGGTCGCGAACTGAACGTCTCGTCCGACATCGATCTCATCTTCCTGTATGAAGACGATGGCGACACCACTGCGCCCGACGACGCCGATCCAGCGCTCGCCAACCGCCTGCGTCTGCTCTCGAATCACGAATTCTTCACCAAGCTCGGCCGCAAGCTGATTGGTCTGATCTCGGAGCTGACCCCGGACGGTTACGTATTCCGTGTGGACATGCGTCTGCGTCCTAACGGTGACTCCGGGCCGCTCGTGTGCAGCCTGCCGATGCTCGAAGAGTATTTCTACGTGCAGGGCCGCGAGTGGGAGCGTTACGCCTGGATCAAGGGACGTCTCGTGTCCGAACTGGCGAGCGAGCCGGGCAAGCGTGTCGAGCGGTTGCTGAGTTCGCTGGTCCAGCCGTTCGTCTTTCGTCGCTATCTGGATTACGGCGTGATCGGCGCGATTCGTGCGCTGCACGAGCAGATCCGCCACGAGGCCGAGCGTCGTGCGCGCGCCAAACCGGCCCGCATCAACGATATCAAGCTCGGACGCGGCGGCATTCGCGAAGTCGAGTTCTCCGCGCAGGTATTCCAGTTGATTCGCGGCGGTCAGGAGCCGGAACTGCGGGTGCGTCCGACGCTCGCCGTGCTGGGCGTGGCAGCCCGGCGCGGTTGGCTGGCGCAGAACGTGGCGGAATCGCTCGCGAACGCCTACGTCTTCCTGCGCAAGCTCGAACACCGCATTCAGTATCTGGACGACGCGCAGACGCACATCCTGCCGCCGCCGGGTGACGACCGTCTCGCGGTCGCGCGCGCCATGGGATTCCCCGACGAGGCGACGTTCATGACGGTGCTCGACGAGCATCGCGAATTCGTCGCCGGTCAGTTCGACGAGATATTCGCCGACAAGGCCAATGGCGGCGCGCAGAAGGGCAAAGGCGGCGCCGGCGCCTCGGGGTCGGGCGATTGCGAGTGCCCGCCGGAACTGTGGAGCGAATGTCTGGCGGACGAAGCGCAGACGGGCGACCTCGGCAATCAACTGACGCGTCTGGGCTTTGCCGATGCCGAAGGGGCGCTCGACCGTCTGCGCGCCGTGTGGACGTCCTCACGTTACAAGGCGCTCGGCGAGATCAGCCGACGTCGCTTCGACCAGCTCATCCAGCGTGCTGTCGAAGGCGCGGCGGGGACCGGCGAAGCGGATGCCGTACTCGCCCGCATGCTCGACCTTCTCTCGACCATCAGCCGTCGCAGCTCCTATCTCGCGCTGCTCACCGAGTATCCACGTGCGCTGGAGCGCGTGGTCAAGGTGCTCGCGGGGTCACGCTGGGCGGCGGGTTACCTGATCAGCCACCCGCAACTGCTCGACGAACTGCTCGACGACGAAGCGCTCGCCGCGCCGTTCGACTGGCCGTCGTTCAAGACGCAATTGCTGTTGAGCCTGAACGCGGCGGGGGCGGCGGGCAACGTCGAAGTGCAGATGGATATTCTGCGGCGCGCCCATCACGCCGAAGTCTTCCGTATCCTGCTGCTCGATTTGCAGGGCACGCTGTCGGTGGAAGCCATCGGCGACCGCCTCTCGGAACTCGCGGACATCATCGTCGACGTGACGATCTCGACCGTCTGGCCGCACGTGGCGACGCGCCATCGCGAAGTGCCGCGCTTCTCGGTCATCGCATACGGCAAGCTCGGCGGCAAGGAACTGGGCTATGCCTCGGACCTCGACCTGATCTTCCTTTACGACGATGACGACGACCGCGCGCCGGACGCCTACGCCGCGCTCGCCCGCCGCTTCGTGACGTGGCTCACCACCCACACGGGCGCAGGGATGCTATTCGACGTGGATCTGCGGCTGCGGCCCAACGGCTTGTCCGGTCTGCTGGTGACGAACATCGAGAGTTTCCGTCAGTACCAGTTCCGCGAAGGCAATGCGAACACGGCGTGGGTCTGGGAGCATCAGGCGCTCACCCGCGCGCGGTTCTGCGCAGGCGACGAGACCATCGGCGCGGCGTTCGAGAATATTCGGGCACAGGTGCTGGCCACGCCGCGCGAGGCGCTGCCGCTCGCGCAGGAAATCGTGGCGATGCGTCGCAAGGTGCTTGAAGGGCACCCGAATCCGACGAAGCTGTTCGACCTGAAGCATGACCGGGGCGGCATGGTGGATATCGAGTTCACCGTGCAGTATCTGGTGCTGCTGCATTCGGGCGCGCATCCCGCGCTGCTGCGCAATGCGGGCAATATCGCGTTGCTGCGCGAAGCGGCGCAACTCGGCTTGATCGACGCAAGACTTGCCGACGATGCGGGCGCCGCTTATCGGACGTATCGCAAGCGTCAGCACAAGTTGCGTCTGGATGGCGTGGAAGCGGCGCGCGTGCCGTGCGCCGACATCGAGGCAGAACGCAATGCGGTGATGGCGTTGTGGGATTCGGTCTTCGCGGACGCCGGGCCGGTCTGACGGGACGCGTCAAAGCGCCAGCATCTCGCGCGCATGCTTGCGTGTCGTCGCCGTAATTTCGACACCGCCTAGCATCCGCGCAATCTCTTCGACACGTTCGCTGCGTCCGAGCGGTTCGATTTCACTCATCGTCGTGTCGCCGTCGCTGCGCTTGCTCACACGCAGATGCTGATGGCCGAGCGCGGCGACCTGCGGCAGGTGCGTGACGCACAGCACCTGCCGTCCCTGACCCAACTCACGCAGCAGACGGCCGACCACTTCTGCGACGGCGCCGCCGATGCCGGAGTCGACTTCGTCGAAAATCAGCGTCGGCGTGAGGCTTGCGCTGCTGGCGATGACCTGCAAGGCGAGGCTGATGCGGGCGAGTTCGCCGCCCGAGGCGACTTTGGCGAGCGGGCGCGTCGGCACGCCCGGATGACCCGCGACGAGGAATTCGACCGTCTCCAGACCGAACGACTGCGGTTCGGGCGTCGGCGTGAGGGCGACTTCGAAACGGCCGCCGGGCATGGACAGGTCCTGCATCGCGCGCGTGACTTCGCGCGAGAGCGACGCCGCCGCCTTCGCCCGCGCCTTCGACAGATCCTTGGCGAGCTTGAGATACATGGCGTGCGCCGCGTCGGCCGCCGCCTGCATGGCAGCGGTGTCCGCCGACGCCGTCAATTCTTCCAGTTGGGCACGGCGTTCCGCGAGTTCGGCGGGCAACTGCTCGGGCGCGACGCGGAACTTGCGTGCGGCTGAATGCAGCGCGTCGAGACGCTGCTCGACCACAGCGAGACGTTCCGGATCGAGGTCGATGCGCTGCGCGTAATGCGTGAGCGAGTGAACCGCTTCGCGAAGCTGAATCTCGGCGGGTTCGAGCGCGGCCAGCGTATCGGCGAGCCCGGCGTCGATCTCCGCCAGTTCGCGGATCTGATGCACGACATGCCCGAGCGACGGGACGACGGCGCCATCCGCTTCGGCGAGTACGTCGAGCGCGCCCTGTACGCCATTGATGAGACTCGCGGCGTGCGAGAGGCGACGATGCTCGGCACTCACTTCATCCCACTCGCCTTCCTGCGGGTTGAGCTTGTCCAGTTCTGACGTCTGCCATTCGAGACGTTCGCGCTCCAGTTGCAGTTCGCGGTCGCGTCCGTGCGCTTCTTCGCAACGTTTCACGAGGCGTCGCCATTCCTTATGGGCCGTGGCGGCATCGGTGGCAAGCGCGGTGGCGCCGGCGTGGGAATCGAGCAGGCGGCGCTGGGCGTCGGGGCGCAGCAGTTGCTGATGCGCATGTTGCCCGTGAATGTCGACGAGCATTTCGCCGAGTTCGCGCAACTGCGTGAGCGTGGCGGGCGTGCCGTTGATGAACGCGCGCGAACGTCCGCCGGCATCGAGCACGCGGCGCAGCAGCACTCCACCATGTTCTTCGAGCGTGAGCGCCTGCGCTTGCAGCCAGGCTTCGAGGTCGGGGCGCGCTTCGGCGTCGGCGGCAAACTCGGCGGTGATGTCGGCGCGCGTCTGCCCGTTGCGCACCATGCTGGTGTCGCCGCGCTCGCCCATCGCGAGCGCCAGTGCATCGATCAGAATCGATTTGCCCGCGCCGGTCTCCCCCGAAAACACGGTGAAGCCGGCGGAGAATTCCAGGTCGAGACGATCGACGATCACGAAATCGCGAATCGAGAGACTGCGTAGCATGGGATGTCGGGTGAGGCGTGAAGTCAGTTCTGCGGCGTATCTTCGTCGGAGATATGCTCGTTCCAGTGCAACTTGCGGCGCAGCGTGGCGTAGTAGTTGTAGCCGACCGGATGCAGAAACGTCACCTGATGTTCGGAGCGGCCAACCAGAATCCTGTCGCCCTGACGCAGCTCGGCAAACGACTGCATGTCGAAGTTGGCGCCGACCTCGCGCCCGCCCGTGATCGTGATGACGATGTCGCTCGAATCGGGCAGCACGATCGGACGGTTCGACAGCGCATGCGGCGCGATCGGCACGAGCACGACACCGCCAAGGCGCGGATGCAGGATCGGGCCGGTCGCAGACAGCGCGTAAGCCGTCGACCCGGTGGGCGTGGCGACGATCAGCCCGTCCGAGCGCTGCTTGTACATGAAGCGGCCATCGACGTCGACACGCAGCTCGACCATCCCCGAGATCCCCGAGCGGTTCACGACCACGTCGTTGAACGCGAGGGTCTCGAAGAGCGTCTGGCCGTCGCGCTCGATGCGCGCGGACAACAGCGTGCGCTGCTCGGCTTCGAAGTGACCTTCGAGCATGGCGGGCACGACCTGTCGCATGTCGTCGAGCGGGATGTCGGTGATGAAGCCCACGCGCCCGTGGTTCACGCCGATGAGCGGCACCTTCGAGGCGGCAAGCTGACGGCCGACGCCGAGCATCGTGCCGTCGCCGCCGACGACCACGGCCACATTGGCCTGGACGGCGATCTCCTGAATGTCGAGCGTGCCGTACGGATCGGCGCCGGCGCCGATGTTGTGCGCCGTATCGCGCTCGAAGACGACGTGATGCCCGCGCTGGGCAATGCATGCCGCAAGCGTGAGCAGTGGTTCGGCAACGCCGTCGGCATGGTACTTCCCGACGAGCGCCACGGTCTTGAAGGGGCTCCCAGTTTTCATGCCGCCATTACACCATAAGTCGATGACAGCAACCATCGGCACGCACGGCCTGCAACGGTTCTCGTGTCAGGGTTCACCGTGCGCCGCGTACCTACGTTTCGCGTTACAATTTTTGCCATGCTAGATCAACGTGCGCAAACGCTTCTCAAAACCCTGATCGAACGGTACATCGCCGATGGCCAGCCGGTCGGTTCGCGCACGCTTTCGCGTTATTCGGGACTCGATCTCTCCCCGGCGACCATCCGCAACGTGATGGCCGACCTCGAAGCGCTGGGGTTCGTCGCCAGCCCGCATACGTCTGCGGGCCGTGTGCCGACGCCGCGCGCCTACCGTCTGTTCGTCGACACGATGCTTTCGGTGCGCCCGCTCGAAGAGGCCGTGCACCATCTGGCGTCGCAAGTGCAGACGAGCCTGCAACCGGCCGGGCCGCAGCAACTGGTCGCGTCTGCCGCGCAGGTGCTCTCGCATCTGTCGCAGTTCGCGGGCGTGGTGCTCACGCCGCGCCGTAGCCAGACCTTCCGCCACATCGAATTCCTGCGCCTGTCCGACAAGCGCGTGCTGCTGATCATCGTCACGCCCGACGGCGACGTGCAGAACCGCATCATCCTGACGGAAAAAGACCACTCGCCGGCGCAACTGGTCGAGGCGGCGAACTATCTGAACGCCAACTTCGGCGGCCACAGCTTCGACGACGTGCGCACTTACTTGCGTGGTGAACTCGACGCCCTGCGCTCGGACATGAGCGCGTTGATGCAGGCGGCGGTGCAGGCCGGCAGCGATGCGATGGCCGATACCACGCGCGAGAGCGTGCTGATCTCGGGCGAGCGCAATCTGCTGGGCGTGGAAGACCTGTCGTCGAACATGGAGCGGCTGCGCAAGCTGTTCGACGTGTTCGAGTCCAAGACCGGCCTGTTGCAATTGCTCGACGTGTCGAGCCGGGCGTCCGGCGTACAGATCTTCATCGGCGGCGAGTCGAGCCTCGTGCCCATCGAAGAAATGACGGTCGTCACCGCGCCCTACGAAGTCGACGGTCAGGTCGTGGGTACGCTCGGCGTGATCGGGCCGACGCGCATGGCCTACGAACGCGTGATCCCCATCGTCGACATCACCGCCAAGCTGCTCTCGAACGCACTGAGCCAGCACTGATTCGGTTACAACCCCGTAGCATTCCTTTACACGCTGTCACACACCGTGGGCTTACGCTCAAGGTGTCCCTCGTGGTGCGCCGGTGAGCCGACGGTCCGATGCCCGCCCGAGGATTCGGACAGAACCACACGGTGGCGAACCGACCCCATGACCGACGATGTGACCGATGTCATGGCGAACGCCACATACGGTGCGCCTATCGAAAAGAGCTCGGAGTGTTTATGAAATCCTTGATTTCCTGGCGAACGATGGTTCGCTCTCTCGGCGTCGGGCTGGCGCTGGGCGTGCTTGGGGCGGCGGGGTTGCCTGCACTAGCTCAAGCGCAGAGCGCCGATCCTCCGGGGCGGGTGGCCCGCCTGAGCGCGTTCGACGGCACCGTCACCTACGCGCCTTATTCATCTTCCGGCAACAGCGAGTGGCGCTACGCCGACCGCAACCGGCCGCTCACCACGGGCGACGCCATCTGGGTCGACCGCAACAGCCGTGCGGAGATGCATGTGGGTGGTACGGCGGTGCGCATGGGCGCTTCGACGAGCGTCACGCTCTCGGCGGTGACCGACCAGAATGTGCAACTGAACGTAACGCAGGGCACGGTGGGCGTGCGGCTGCGCAACCTCGATCCGAATCAGCCGTATGAGATCGATACGCCGAATCTGGCGTTCGTGCCCTCGCAGGCGGGTGAATACCGCGTCGACGTCGATCCGAATGGCGTGACGACGGTGAGTGTCTGGCGCGGCGCGGGGACTGCTTACGGGCAGGGGGCGTCGGTGCCGCTGCAACAAGGGCAGCGCGTGGCATTCGTCGGCCAGAACCTGACGCAGCAACAGACCGGGCCGCTTGTGGCCGACGTCTTCGATCAGTGGATGCGCGATCGCGATGCCCGTGAGGACGCCTCGGTGTCCGCGCGCTACGTGCCGCGTGACATGACCGGCTTCGAGAGCCTCGACGACTACGGTTCGTGGCAGGAGACGTCGAGCTACGGCTCGGTGTGGGTGCCGTCGAACGTGCCGTCGGGCTGGGCGCCGTATCGCACGGGCCATTGGGTCTGGGTCGATCCGTGGGGCTGGACCTGGGTGGACGAGGCGCCGTGGGGCTTCGCGCCGTATCACTACGGGCGCTGGGCTTACGTCGATGCGCGCTGGTGCTGGGTGCCGGGGCCGGTGGCGGTGCGTCCGGTCTATGCGCCGGCGCTGGTCGGCTGGGTCGGCGGCAACAGTGGCGGCAACCCGTGGGGCGTATCGTTTGCGGCCGGCGGTGTCGGGCTCGCATGGTTCGCGCTCGGGCCGCACGACCCGTATCGTCCGGCGTACCACGCCAGTTCGTCGTACGTCACGAACATCAATCGATCGACGATCGTGCGCACGACGAATGTCACCAACAACATCACCAATATCAATAACGTCTACGTGAACCGGAACGTGCGCGGCGCCGTGTCGACGATGCCTGCACAGGCATTCGTGCAGGGACGCGCCGTCGGCGCCCCGGCGGCGCTGGCGGCCCCGCCGCGCGGCACGCAGACGTGGCGTGTGGGCAATACGCCGGGCGTGGCGCCGGTGCAGCAAAGCGTGTTCGGCAATAGTCGTCCGGCAGCAGGTGCGCCGCCGGCGGGCGTGTTCAACCGGCAGGTGCTGGCGACGCGTGCGCCGGTCGTGCGCGGCGCCCCGTCGCGCGAGCTGACGAGCAATCTGCATGCGGTACCGAACGCTGGCGGTGCGCCGCTGGTGTTCGGCCAGAACGGTCAGCAGGTCCGCAATCCCGGTGCGGGACGGCCGAACGGGCCAGCGCCTGTCGCGCCGCGTGTCACGGTTGTCAGTACGCGTGGCCCGGTCGGTGCGCCGATCGGGGCAAATGGGGCGCTCCCTGCGCAGCCAGCCTTGGGGCCGACCGGCGCGTTGGGTGCGACGCCCGCGCACGGCGCACTTCCTGCGACGGGGGCTGTCCCGCCGATGCATGGCGCGCCCGGCGTACCCGGCCAGCCAGGGGCACCGGGTGCGCCCGGTCACGCCGGGGTTCCGGGGCAGCCCGGTGTGCCGGGAGTTCCGGGGGCACCGAATGAACCCGGCTATCCCGCCTATCCGGGGCACGGTAATTATCAGAATCATCCGGGACAGCCGACGGTGCAGGCCCAACCGAATGACCGCAATGACCGCAATGACCGCAATGACCGCAATGGGCGGACAGGGCAGGCGGCGCCATCCGGCGTACCTCATCCGCCGGGCGTGAGCGTCCAAGGTCAGCCGGGGACACGTGTCGAAGCGCCGCAGGCCGTTCCTCAACCGGGACACGAGGCCGCGCAGCGCGACATGCAGACCCGCCGCCAGTCGCCGCCACCGGCCGTGGCGCAACCCGAAGCGCGTGGCGCGCAGCCTGCGCCACAGCAGCAGCGCGTGCAGCCTGAATCCGCCGAGCCGGCGCGCCGTCCTCAGCAGTGGCAGACGCAACCACGCGCGGAACCGCAGCCGCTTCAGCAGCGTGCGCAACCGCAACCGCCGGTCGAGCGCGTGCAGCCGCGTCCCGAGCCGCAACGCGCACCGCCGCAGGAACGTGCCCAGCCGCGCCCCGAGCCGCAGGTCGAGCGGGCGGCGCCGGCACCGAGGCCCCAGGCGCAACCGGAGCGTCCGCAGGCTCAGCCGCATTCGCATCCGCAGGAGCGTCCGCAACCGACTCCCCGGGAGAACCGGCCGGAGGGCACGCACGGGGCGGTTCATCATGACGAACACCCCAGCGCGGACCATCGTCCCGCCCGTGACGACGCGCCTCGGCACGGCTGATGAATCGCGAATCGTCGTGATTCGTGGTGATTCGCCGCGATCCGCCGACATCTGCCTGATATCCGTTATATGAGCCAAGGGCCGGTTGTTGGCCGTCCCCATGGCCCATGCTGGCGGTCATTTCGCGTATCTCTCCCACCGGATTTGCGCCGTGTTTGCGGTAAAGTACGCTCCATGCGCTTCGATCCCGAACCCATTTCGCATGGCCAGTCCGGCAAGACCGCCGTACTGCTGATCAACCTCGGCACGCCCGACGAGCCGCGTCCTGCGGCCGTGCGCCGATACCTGCGCGAGTTCCTCTCGGACCCGCGCGTCGTAGAAATCCCGCCGTGGGCGTGGCAACCGCTGCTGCGGCTGGTGATTCTGCCGTTCCGTTCGCGTTCGTCTGCCCAGAAGTACGCCACGGTCTGGACCCGCGACGGCTCGCCTCTCAAAGTCAACACCGAACATCAGACAAACGCCCTGCGTGCCTTGCTGCATGCGAACGACTACGACGTCGTGGTCGATTACGCCATGCGTTATGGCAACCCGTCGATTCCCGAGCGCATCCGTGCCCTGCGCCAGAACGGCGTCGAGCGAATTCTCGTCCTGCCGCTCTACCCGCAGTATTCGAGCAGCACGACGGCGACCGCCAGCGACGCCGTATTTCGCGTGCTTGGGCGTTTGCGTAACCAGCCGGACGTGCGCACTGTGCGGGACTATCACGATCACCCGGCGTACATCGAGGCGCTGCGTCAGCAGGTCGAAGGCTACTGGCAGCAACACGGACGGCCGGATTTCGCGGCGGGTGAGCGTCTGCTGCTGAGCTTCCATGGCGTGCCGCGCCGCACGCTCGACCTCGGCGATCCGTATCACGATCAGTGCGTGAAGACGGCGCGTCTGCTCGCGGCGGCGCTTGGTCTGGACGAGACGACCTGCCGCCTCACGTTCCAGTCACGTTTCGGCAAGGCCGAATGGCTTCAGCCTTACACCGCGCCGACGCTCGAAGAACTCGGCCGTGGCGGTACGCCGCGTGTGGACGTCTTCTGCCCGGGCTTCACGTCCGACTGTCTCGAGACGCTCGAAGAAATCAACATGGAAGGCCGCCATGCGTATCTGACCGCCGGTGGCAAGTCGTTCCACTTCATCCCTTGCCTGAACGGCGCGAGCGCATGGATCACGGCGCTGGGCGAGATTGCGGCACGCCATCTGCAAGGCTGGCCGGTGCTTTCGCCGCAGGGTGAGGCCGAGGCGTCGGCGGCAGCGGTGGCGTCGACTCGTCAGCGTCAGGTCGCCGCCGTGGCGGCGTTCGAGGAAGCCAGTGCGGCGGCGGCCGCGGCACAGGAACAGATGCAGAGTCAGGGTGAGCAAGGAGCACGCACGTGACGGTCAAGGTCGACGATTCTCCGCACGCAGCCACGCGGATCGACAAATGGTTGTGGGCGGCACGCTTCTTCAAGACGCGCTCGCTCGCCACACAGGCCGTCGACCGGGGCCGTGTGCTGTGCAACGAAGCGCGGGTCAAACCGGCGCGTGACGTGCGTCCGGGCGACGTGGTGTCCGTGGACAACGGCAGCACGCGCTGGGAAGTCCGGGTAAAGGCCATCGCGGAGGTTCGCGGCTCGGCGCCGGTGGCGCAGTCGCTGTACGAAGAGACCGAAGCGAGTGTTCAGGCCCGTGCCGACGAGCACGAGCGCCGGCGTCTGTATCAGGAGCCCGCCGCGCAGATGCATGGGCGTCCGACGAAGCGGGACCGGCGGCGTCTCGGCGGCGTGGGCGAGTAGGCCGAAGCACCGTCTCGTGTCGGTCTCACGCCGGTCGTCGTCGCCCTCAACGGGGGGATGAGCGCCGCAACGATCGCCGAAACGCGCGCCTGAATGAACGCCTGAATGAACGCCGCCGCTGGCGAAATGCGCAGCGGCGGGCGGGGGAGGGAGCGAAAATCAGTGGTTCCGCGTTGGGCGGAACCGCCCGGGGAACGGCACCGCGCACGACCGCAAAAGGGTCATGCACCCCGGAGGCGATCAACGCGATGGGATTCCGGAATTCGAACTCGACGAGTGTCCCGGCATGCCCGGCATTTCCACAAAGTGATGCAGCACGGCCCGCACGCCACCGTACTCGGTGTCGCGCCGGGTCACTGCGCCGGACAGGCAGATCGTGATCGTTACCGTTGTCACCAACGCAAGGATGAAGACAACAGCCAGTGGCAGCTTCATGATGCGCTCCTTAAGAACACTTCACCGGACGCGAGGTTGCCCGGTGAGCGGCCGGGCCCGGAGATCGAGTGAGCCAATGGCATCGACGATGTCATCGACCAGGGCAAGCGACAAATCCAACCAAGGCACTTCCATCAACCAGACCGTTATTTATGTTAGGTCGCAGCAACGGCCGATACAATAGAGGACTCGTAACGCGTGTAACCGGATATTTACCGGCACGCCGCGCGCACCGACATGGCGCACAGAATGCCCGCCAGCTCTTGAAATCGGTGTGAACGCCCCTACTATCCAAAGGGATTTGAACCGGCGGCGCATCGTCGTGGTGCGCTGCAAGAACCTTTTGACGACTCAAGCTCATGACTGAACAGCAAAACACCCCCGATCAGCCGATTCCGTCCCAGGCCGAAGCGGCCCCGACCGACGCTGCGGGCGCGAACGACGCGCTGCCCTCGGTCGAGGCGCAGCTCCAGGCGGCTCAGGCTGAAGCGGCGGGACTGCGCGACGAAGCGCTGCGCGCCCGCGCCGAGATGGAAAACATCCGCCGCCGTGCGGAAGAGGAAGTGTCCAAGGCCCGTAAATTCGCGGTCGAGAGCTTTGCCGAGAACCTCCTGCCGGTCATCGACAGCCTGGAAGCCGCTGCCGCCGACAAGAGCGGCGACGTGGCCAAGCTGCAGGAGGGCGTCGCCCTGACCCTGCGCCAACTGGTCTCGGCGCTGGAGCGCAGCAAGGTCTCGGTCATCGATCCGGCCGGCGCGAAGTTCGATCCGCATCAACATCAGGCTATCTCGATGGTGCCGGCCGATCAGGAGCCGAATACCGTGGTGGCCGTGCTGCAAAAGGGTTATCTGATTGCCGACCGCGTACTGCGTCCGGCACTCGTGACCGTCGCGGCAGGTAAGTAAGCACGACGCTGTCCGGCCGTCCGGTCCGGCCAATCGACGTCGGACGCCGGGGTTTCATGTCATGACATCATGGCAAGCTTCGGACTTCCGGGAATGGCCGGAGCAGGCTGGAACGAGGCGGGACGGCAGGCGCGGGCGGCCGGGGTCAACACCGACGCGGCGGGCGGAGCAGACGGGCAGACGGACATTCGAGACTTACCATCATGGCAGGCGATCTTCCGGGCATGAAAGGTGTGGACGGCACGGCATTCGAGGCGTTTTCGATGCGCGAGCTGACCGCCGGGACGTTCGACGACGGGCTGCGCGAGGCGGGGGATGACCTCGCCGTCGTGTTTTTCTGGGGCGTCGACTGTTTCAACTGCGAGGTCGCCAAGAAGACCATGCTGGCGCAACGCGAAGCCATCGAAGCACTGGGGCTGCGTTGGTTTCACGCCAACGTGTACGCCGACATGGCCCTCGGGCGCCGCTTCGCCCTGCATGGGGTGCCCACGTTTTTCTTCTTCCATGCAGGGAAGAAGCTCGGCCGGGCGACCGGCTGGCAGGGCCTGCCCCAGTTCCGGCTGGCGGTGGCCGCGGCGCGCGACAGGATCGCGGCAGCGGGGGGCAAAACCGGGCAGCAAGAAGGGTCTTGAAATGTTCCTGGCTGCACCCATATCTCGTGCAGATCAATGAATTGAATGGGCAACACGCCCAACGGAAAGACGCAAAGGACGCTAGGAGAAATTAACATGGGCAAAATCATCGGTATCGACTTGGGCACCACGAACTCGTGCGTGGCCGTCATGGAAGGCAATCAGGTCAAGATCATCGAAAACGCGGAAGGTGCTCGCACCACGCCGTCGATCATCGCCTACATGGACGACGGTGAAATCCTCGTCGGTGCACCGGCCAAACGTCAGGCCGTGACCAATCCGAAGAACACGCTGTACGCAGTCAAGCGCCTGATCGGCCGCCGCTTCGAAGAAAAGGAAGTGCAGAAGGACATCTCGCTGATGCCCTACAAGATCGTCAAGGCCGACAACGGCGACGCCTGGGTGGAAGCGCGCGACCAGAAGCTGGCCCCGCCGCAGATTTCCGCTGAAGTGCTGCGCAAGATGAAGAAGACCGCCGAGGACTACCTGGGCGAGCCGGTCACGGAAGCCGTGATCACGGTGCCGGCCTACTTCAACGACAGCCAGCGTCAGGCCACGAAGGACGCCGGCCGTATCGCCGGTCTGGAAGTCAAGCGCATCATCAACGAGCCGACGGCTGCCGCACTGGCATTCGGTCTGGACAAGAAGGAAGGCGGCGACCGCAAGATCGCGGTGTATGACCTGGGTGGCGGCACGTTCGACATCTCGATCATCGAAATCGCGGATGTGGACGGCGAACACCAGTTCGAAGTGCTGTCGACCAACGGCGACACGTTCCTGGGCGGTGAAGACTTCGACCAGCGCATCATCGACTACATCATCGGCGAGTTCAAGAAGGAACAAGGCGTCGATCTGTCGAAGGATGTGCTGGCGCTGCAACGCCTGAAGGAAGCTGCCGAAAAGGCCAAGATCGAACTGTCGTCGAGCCAGCAGACCGAAATCAACCTGCCGTACATCACGGCGGATGCCTCGGGTCCGAAGCACTTGAACCTGAAGGTCACGCGCGCCAAGCTCGAAGCGCTGGTCGAAGATCTGATCTCGCGCACGATCGAACCGTGCCGCACCGCCATCAAGGATGCCGGCGTGAAGGTCAGCGACATCGACGACGTGATTCTGGTCGGCGGTATGACCCGTATGCCGAAGGTGCAGGAGAAGGTGAAGGAGTTCTTCGGCAAGGATCCGCGCAAGGACGTGAACCCGGATGAAGCCGTGGCCGCAGGTGCCTCGATTCAGGGTTCGGTCCTCTCGGGCGACCGTAAGGACGTGCTGCTGCTCGACGTGACCCCGCTGTCGCTCGGTATCGAGACGCTGGGCGGCGTGATGACGAAGATGATCACGAAGAACACCACGATCCCGACGAAGCACTCGCAAGTGTTCTCGACGGCGGACGACAACCAGCCGGCCGTGACGATCAAGGTGTATCAGGGTGAGCGCGAGATGGCCGCCGGCAACAAGTCGCTGGGCGAGTTCAACCTCGAGGGCATTCCGCCCGCCGCACGTGGCACGCCGCAGATCGAAGTGACCTTCGACATCGACGCGAACGGCATTCTGCACGTCGGCGCGAAGGACAAGGCAACCGGCAAGGAAAACAAGATCGTCATCAAGGCGAACTCGGGCCTGTCGGACGCTGAAATCGAGCAAATGGTGAAGGACGCCGAGCTGAACGCCGAAGAAGACAAGAAGGCGCGCGAGCTGGCCGATTCCCGCAACCAGGGCGACGCGCTGGTGCACAGCACCCGCAAGGCGCTGACCGAGTACGGCGACAAGATCGAAGCTTCGGAGAAGGAAGCCATCGAATCGGCCATCACGGCACTGGAAGACGCCCTGCGCGGTTCGGACAAGGCGGACATCGATGCCAAGGTCGAAGCGCTGGGCACCGCCAGCCAGAAGCTCGGCGAGAAGATGTATGCCGACATGCAGGCGCAAGCCGGTGCTGCGGGTGCCGCAGGCGCCGAGCAAGGCAAGCCGCATGACGATAACGTCGTCGACGCCGAAGTGAAGGAAGTCAACGACAAGAAGTAAAGCGTGCATGGCGCGCGGGGCCCCGCCGGGGCTTCGCGTGTGGGCCGGGTATCGAGGTTCTCCGCTAGGGGAATGTCGACCCGGCTTTTTGCCTGATGGCGACATGCGCCAACATTGGAAAGAGTTATGGCCAAACGTGATTACTACGAAGTCCTTGGCGTCGCCAAGAACGCCTCGGACGACGAGATCAAGAAGGCGTATCGCAAGCTGGCGATGAAGTATCACCCGGACCGCAATCCGGACAGCAAAGACGCCGAAGACAAGTTCAAAGAGGTCAAAGAGGCCTACGAGATGCTCTCCGAGCCGGAGAAGCGTGCTGCGTACGACCAGTACGGTCATGCGGGCGTGGACCCGAGCATGGGCGGCTTCGGCGGTGCCGGCGGGCAGGGCTTCGGCGGCGGCTTCGCCGATGCGTTCGGCGACATCTTCGGCGACATCTTCGGTCAGGGCGGCCCCGGTGGCCGTGGCGGCCGGGGCGGTCCACAGGTGTATCGCGGTGCGGATCTGCGCTACAACATGGAGATCACGCTCGAGCAGGCGGCAAACGGCTTCGATACGCAGATTCGCGTGCCGAGCTGGGAAGAGTGCGAAGTCTGTCACGGCAACGGCGCGAAGCCGGGCACCAAGCCCGAGACCTGCCCGACCTGTAACGGTGCGGGTTCGGTGCGCATGTCGCAGGGCTTCTTCAGCGTTCAGCAGACCTGCCCGAAGTGCCACGGCACCGGCTCGTACATTCCTGAGCCCTGCACGAACTGCCACGGCTCGGGCAAGATCAAGAAGACCAAGACGCTGGAGATCAAGATTCCGGCGGGTATCGAAGACGGCATGCGTATCCGTTCGTCCGGCAACGGCGAACCGGGTGTGAACGGCGGTCCGGCGGGCGACCTGTATGTGGAAATCCACATCAAGGCGCACAACGTGTTCGAGCGCGACGGCGACGATCTGCACTGCCAGATGCCGATTTCGTTCGCCACGGCGGCGCTGGGCGGCGATATCGACGCACCGACGCTGCACGGCAAGGCGACCTTCGAAGTGCCGGAAGGCACGCAGACGGGCAAGACGTTCCGCCTGCGCGGCAAGGGCATCAAGGGGCTGCGCGCGAGTTACCCGGGCGATCTGTACGTTCACGTGCAGGTGGAAACGCCGGTCAAGCTCAACGACGCCCAGAAGCAAATGCTGCGTGACTTCGATGCATCCCTGAAGGAAGGCGGTGCGCGTCACAGCCCGCAGTCGAAGGGCTGGTTCGACCGCGTGAAGCAGTTCTTCGAGTAATTCCATGCAAACCGAAGCGCCTATGGCCGCGTTCGCGCTGTTGGACGACAGCGCGGACCCGGCCGGTGGGGCGCGTCTGTATACCGGGCTCGTACGCGAGGTAACTTGCGACGAGCCCGGTGTGCTTTCCGACGCGCTTCGCGAAGTGGAAGACGCCACGCGTCACGGCTTGCATGCCGTGCTGCTGGTCGATTATGAATTCGGTGTGCGTGCGAACGGCGTGCACACGGTGGCGACGCGTCGCGCGCCGGGGCAGTTGCGTGCGCTGCTGTTCGCAGATTTGCAGCGGCTCGACGCGATGCAGACGCAGGCGTGGCTGGCGCGTCAGGAAGCGATGCCTGCGGGCGACGATGGCAGTGTGGAATCGCCGTCAGTGACCGGTACGTCGGGAACGTTGAGCACGGCGAATCCAACGCTCACGCAGAACACGCAGAACACGCAGAACACGCAGAACACATCGAACACATCGAACACATCGAACACATCGAACGTGTCGAGCATGTCGAACACTGCGGCGCTCGCATCACCCGGTGTCGCCGGGATTGGCGCTTTGCAGGCGGACGTCAGCGACGCGGCATTCGACGACGCCATCTCGCGCATCCACGAATGGCTCTCGCAAGGCGAGTGCTATCAGATCAACTACACCTATCGCCTGAACTTCGACACGTTCGGCTCACCCATTGCGTTGTACCGCCGCCTGCGCGCGCGTCAGCCGGTGCCGTATGGCGCGCTGGTGATGTTGCCCGGCGCACGGGGCTTGTCGGGACGTGCGATTCTCTCGCTGTCGCCTGAGTTGTTCCTCCGTCATTCGCGCGGACAGGTCGAAGCGCGTCCGATGAAGGGCACGGCGCCGGCATGCGGCGACGCCGCCATCGATGCGCAACGCAGTGCCGATCTCGCGGCGGACGACAAGAATCGCGCCGAGAATCTGATGATCGTCGACCTGTTGCGCAACGATCTCGGACGGCTCGCCCTCCCCGGTTCGGTCAAGGTGCCGAAGCTGTTCGAAGTGACGCGTTTCGCGAGCGTTCTGCAAATGACGTCGACGGTCACGGCATCGTTGCCGAACACCACGACCTTCGCCGACGTGCTGCGCGCGCTTTTCCCTTGCGGTTCGATCACCGGTGCTCCGAAGCATCGCACGATGCAGTTGATTGGCCAGCTCGAAGCATCGCCGCGCGGTCTCTACACGGGCGCCATCGGCTGGCTCGACGCTCGCACCGACGACCCGCAGGCGCTGGGCGACTTCTGCCTGTCGGTGGCCATTCGCACGCTCGAACTCGACGCCCCCGATGTGCGCGGCATGCGTCGCGGCAGGCTCGGCGTGGGCGCAGGCATCGTGCTCGACAGCCAGGCGGCGGAAGAGCGCGAGGAGTGCAAACTCAAGGCGCGCTTCCTGAGTGCGCTCGATCCGGGCTTCGAGATCTTCGAGACGATGCAGGCGATGCGTGCGTCCGGTGTGGCGCATCTCGCGCGTCATCTGGCACGTTTGCAGGCGTCGGCACGCTACTTCGGCTTCCGGTTCGACGAAGCCGCGCTGCGTGCGCAACTCGACGCGGTTGTCGCGACGCTGAATGAGGACGAGATGCATCGGGTGCGTCTTGCGTTGTCCCACGACGGCACGGTGTCGATCACGCACGGTGTACTCAACCCGCTTCCGGGCAACGGCGTGACCGTGTTGCTGGCCGATGCCGCGAGCCCCACACGGGCGGACGATCTGTTCCTGCGCCACAAGACCACGGTGCGCGCACGGTACGACGCCGCATGGAGAGCTGCCGAAGCACAAGGCGCGTTCGACGTGCTGTTCTTCAACGACCGGGGCGAGTTGACCGAAGGCGGACGGAGCTCCGTCTTCGTCAAGCGTCAGGGCATCTGGACGACGCCACCGTTGTCGTCGGGTGCGCTGCCCGGCGTGATGCGCAGCGTCATGCTGCACGATCCGGCGTGGGCCGCGGTGGAAGCCGTGATCACGCGCGAGGATCTGCTCTCGGCGCAGGCCATTGTCGTCTGCAATGCCCTGCGCGGTGCCTTGCCCGCCACCCTCTCGGGGACGGTTGCTGCTTAACGACGTCGGGGTCGGTGGCGGCGTCCCGACACCCTCGGGAGACCGCTTATCCGCCTCAGCCAGCATCTCAGCCGACCTCAGTCGTCAACCAGCCCCAGCCAGCCCGAACCAACGCCACAAGCTTAAACGCGCCTCAGCTCCCCTGACGCGCCGCCATTTGCGGCACGAACAGGTCGCTCCATTTCGTCGGGCGCGTCTTGATCGTGCCCGCGCGTCCCATGAACTCCACGTACTGCATCAGGCCGTTCGGCGTGGTCGTGAATTGCAGTCCCGGGTCGGCCAGCATCTGCTCGATCTCGGCTTGCGGCAGGTTCATCTTCGACACGCGCAGGAACGTTTGCGCAGCGCCCACGTGATCCTTCGCGATGTAAGCCGCAGCTTCCTCTTGAGCGGCCAGAATCGCCTGCACCAGCTTCGGATTCTGCACCGTGAACTGCTTCGGCGCGAACACGACGTCGATCGTGATGTTGCCGAGCACGTCCGTTGAATTCAGCACACGCTTGATGCGCGGGTCCTTCGCCTCCTGATACGAGAACGGCGGCGAGGTGAAGTGCGCGGTGATCTCCGTCTTGCCCGAGAGCAGCGCGCTCACGGCTTCGGGGTGACTCAGGCTGACCGTTTGCGGATCGAGCTTCGCGTAGTTCTCGATGCCGAAGGTCTTCGCCACGGCCATTTGCAGCAGCACGGCGGAGAGCGACGTCTTGATGCCCGGAATCGCGATCTTGTCCTTCGGCGTGAAGTCCTTGAGCGACTTGATGTTCGGATTGTTCGTGTTGAGCCAGAGCGGTCCGGTCGACAGGGCCGACAAGCCGATCACCTCCGAGCGCGGAATGCCGTGCGCCTTCGACCACAGCGTAACGAAGCCCGGCGCACCGGTGCCCGCGACATCGAGGTTGCCGGCGAGCATCGCGTCGTTGATGACATTGCCGCCATCGAGAATCGTCCAGGTGGTCTTCACGTCGCCGAGCCCCAGCGCCTTGGCGTGTTTCTCGACGAGATGCTGGTCGCGCATGACCATCAGCGGCAGATAGAGGATGCCGTAGCCGTGCGACAGTCGCACGGTGCTGGCTTCGGCATGCGCGACGTTGCCGAGCGTGGAGAGCGCCGTCGTGGCGGCGAGCGTGAGGGCGCTGGCCCAACGGGCGAAGTTGCGTCGATTCATGGTGAGGTTGTCTCCGGTCTTCTTTGACTCAGGTTGGAATTATTCATCAAGCGGCTAAGGGGGCGTCAATCGGACGAAGCCGAAAAATCGGCCTCATCCGGGTGTCAGTGCTGCATCCCCCAGCGATGCAACGTGCGTTTTTCGATGCGCGCGAACAGCAGGTTCTCGACCGCAAGTCCGATCAGAATCACGAAGAACAGTCCGGCGAAGACGTTGGCCGTCTCCAGCGAGTTACGGTTCTCGAAGATGTACCAGCCCAGACCGCCGGAGCCCGACGACACGCCGAACACGAGTTCGGCCGCGATGAGCGTGCGCCACGCGAAGGCCCAGCCCACTTTCAGGCCGGTGAGAATGCTCGGGAACGCTGCCGGAATCAGTACGTGCTGCACGAGCGCAAAGCGCTTGAGTCCGTAGTTCTGCCCGACCATGCGCAACGTCTTCGACACGCCACGGAAGCCGCTGTGCGTGTTGAGCGCGACCGCCCACAGCACCGAGTGCACCAGCACGAAGATCACGCTGCCGTTGCCAAGGCCGAACCAGATGAGCGCGAGCGGCAGCAGCGCAATCGCGGGCAACGGATTGAACATCGCGGTAAGCGTCTCCAGCAGATCGTTGCCGATTTTCGAGCTGATGGCGACCGTAGTGAGCACCGCAGCGAGCGCAATCCCGATGCCGTACCCGATGAGCAACGTCTTGAGCGAGACCGCCGCACGCAGCAGCAGCACGCCGCTCGTCAGCCCGCTCGCGAAGGCGGCAACGGTGTCGGTGAAGCTCGGGAAGAGCAAGGCGTTATCGAGCCAGCGGCCGTAGATTTCCCAGATGATGGCGAGCACGCAGAGAATGACCGTCTTGCGCAGCCAGCTCAGACGGTAGAGCGTCTCGAACGTGGAGAGCGGGCGTTGAATCGACGACAGTTCGGCCTGCACCGGCTCCAGCACGAACTCCGGGCGGTAGACCGGCTCGATGCGGGCATTCGACGCCGTGGAGGCGCTGGCGGTGTTGGACGACGACGCGTGTTGCGAAGGATGCGAAGGAATAGCGTTCACGGCCGTCATCCTCAGTGAGTGGCGAACAGGAGTTGGTCGATGCGTGCTTCAAGTTCGCTTTGCTGCGCGGTGCCGAGGTGTTCGGGGGCGATGCTGTTGAGCTCGGCCTTGACCTGTCCGGGGTGCGGCGAGAGCAGCAAGATGCGCGTGCCGATGCGAATCGCTTCGTCGATACCATGCGTGACGAACAGCACCGTGAAGCGCGTGTCGTCCCACAGGCGCAGCAGTTCGTCCTGCATCTTGCGGCGGGTGAGGGCGTCGAGTGCGGCGAACGGTTCGTCCATGAGCAGGACGTCCGGCTCCATCGCCATGCCGCGTGCGATGGAAACGCGCTGCTTCATGCCGCCCGAGAGCGTGTGCGGATAGCTGTCGATGAACTTCGCGAGGCCGACTTTCTCGATGTAGTGCGCGGCGCGCTCGGCGGCTTCGCGTCCCTTCAGCCGGCCGCTGGCGGTGAGCGCGAATTCAACGTTCTGGCGCACCGTCTTCCACGGCAGCAACTGATCGAATTCCTGAAAGACCATCATGCGGTCCGGGCCGGGTTCGCTGATCGCACGACCCTTCAATCGGATCTCGCCGTGAACCGGCGGCAGGTACCCGCCGATCGCCTTGAGCAACGTCGACTTGCCGCAACCCGATGGGCCGAGCAGCACGAACCGGTCGCCCGGATAGACGTTGAAGCTCACTTGCTGGGCTGCCGTGACGAGATAGTCGTCGGTCTTGTATTGCAGCGTTACGCCGTCGATTTCGAGCAATGGCGGCACGGCGGACGACATCGTCCCGGCAGCGCCCGCACGAGGGGCTGCATCATGTGCATGAGGCATTGCGTGTCTCCTGAAAGGTGCTTTTATAATCGGCTCGATACTAAGTACCAAACCTGTAGCCAACCTGACATCGCGCGTGCGGAGCGCCTGAATTCAGGGGAAACACTGAGGAAGACGCAGGCGAATTGCTAGAGAATGCCGGGGAACGATCCCGCTGTGCGGCAACGCCCGAGGTGTGTCGGCGGGCTGTTCATCAGGCTCGCGCAGGACGCTGGATGACGTCATGCACGCGCGACGAAAAAAGGCGAAAGCGGCACACAAGCCGAGCCGAAGGAAGGAGACAGATACCCCATGCGCATCATGCTGGTGGAAGACACCGCCGATGTCGCCGAAGCCATTGCTACCCAGTTGCGCAAGCTTGGCCATGCCCTCGATTGCGAGACGGATGGTGCGGTAGCCGCCAAGCGCATCGGCGACGATTACGATTTGCTGATCCTCGACGTCATGCTGCCGCACGTCGACGGCTTCGAACTGCTCAAGCGTGTGCGCGAGCGCGGCCTGTCCACGCGCGTGCTGATGCTCACCGCGTGTGCGGAGATCGAGGAGCGCGTACGGGCGCTCGATCTCGGCGCAGACGACTACCTCACCAAGCCCTTCGATTTCCGCGAGCTGGAAGCGCGCGTGCGGGCGCTCATGCGTCGCACGGGGCAGGACGCCACCAACCGTCTGACCTGCGCCAATCTCACGCTCGACCGCAAGAGTCGCGGTGTCGAAGTGGACGGGCAGCCTGTCGAGCTGACGCGTCGCGAAGTGACGTTGCTGGAAATTCTCGCGGGGCGTCCGGGCCGGATCTTCGGCAAAGACGAACTGATGGACCGTCTTTACGGCGACGACCCTGCGCCGAACGCCAACGCCATCGAGCAATACGTCGCCCGTCTTCGCAAGAAGCTGGCGACGGCGCAATTCCAGATACGTACGCTGCGCGGTCTGGGTTATCAACTCGTGCTGTCATGATCGTTCCGGGCCGTTCCCTTTATCTGCGTCTGGTCATCCGCATGGGCGCGGTGCTGGCGTTTGCCGTGGTTGCGGTGCTGCTGGGGATCTGGTTCTCCACGCGCTCGGCCGTCGACCGTGCTTACGATCGCTGGTTGCTCGGCAGCGCGTTGCAGGTCGCGGAAAACACGTGGTACCAGAACGGCGAAGTGAATGTCGACGTGCCGCTCGCCGCGTTCTCCGCGCTCGCGCCCGGCGATCAGATCTTCTACACCGTGCTCGATCCGAATGGCCGCTCGGTGGCGGGAGACTCGGAGTTCCGTCCGCCGATTCCGTGGGACAAGCTCGCGGACGGCCCGATCGTGGTCGACGGCACCTATCAGGAGATGCCGATTCGCATCGCCATCGTGGGGCGTCGCATGCCGGTGACCGCCGCGCACCCGTGGGCGGTCGTCGCGCTCGCGCACACGCAGAACGCGCGCGTGCGTTTCACACGCGGGCTGGCTGACAACACGCTGCTCATCACCATCGCGACCGGGGTGCTGACGATGCTCGCCGCGTTGTGGACGTTGCGTCAGGCGCTCGCACCGCTCAAGCAGATCGAAGCGGCCATCCGCGAGCGCGATTCCAACGATCTCGTACCGCTTGCCGTCACAGTGCCGGCGGAGACGCTTGCCCTCGTGAGTGCGATCAACGACTTCATGCGCCGGCTGGCAACGTCGCGCGCGTTGATGCGTCGCGTCATCGGCGATGCCGCGCATCAATTGCGTACGCCCGTCACGGCGCTCACGGCGCAGGCGGAAATGCTGAGCCAGACGCAGGACGAAGCGGCGCGTCAGACGCACATCGCACGCATCCAGAAGCAGGCGCGCGGGCTGGGCGGTCTCATCCACCAGTTGATCAGTCACGCGATGGTCCAGCATCGGGCCGAGAGTGTCGCGCCGGTGCCGGTCGATCTGAACGAGCTGTTGCAAACGGCGATGCGCGAGACGCTGTCGTATGCCACGCGCGATATCGATGTGGCGCTCAATGCACCCGACGAACCGTGCATGATCGTCGGCGACGCGCTGAGCCTGCGCGAAGCGATCAAGAACGTGTTGATGAATGCGCTGGCGTACGGCGCACCGCATCGACTGCACGTGGACGTGATGCGTGTAGACGACCAGTGGCGTTTGCGCTTCTTCGACGACGGCCCGGGCATTCCGGAATCCGAATGGCAGCGCGTGCGAACCCCGTTCTCATCGCGCGCCGATGGACGCGAAGGCGCCAGCCTCGGTCTGGCGATGGTCGCCGAAGTGATCCACGCGCATGGCGGGCAGATGACGTTCGAGCACGTATCCGGTGAGGGGTTCGCTGTCGTGCTGACGCTACCGGTCGGTTACGCGGTCGAGCGTTAACAAAAAAGCGGCGCATCGATGCGCCGCTTTCGTCTTGCTTGGCCGCTGCGTGCGACGTATCCCGTTGCCTCAGAAGCTATGTTCCAGCGTCGGGAACGTGCCGTGCTTCACGGCCTGCACATAGGCTTCGATGGCCGCAGCGATGCTGGGCTGGCCGTCCATGAAGTTCTTCGAGAACTTCGGCGACTTGCCGGGGAACACGCCGAGCATGTCTTGCAGCACGAGCACCTGACCGTCGCAATCGACACCGGCGCCAATGCCGATGGTCGGCATCAATGGGACTTCCGGCGTCACGCGCGCGGCGAGGGCTGCCGGAATCGCTTCGAGCACGACCAGTTGCGCACCGGCCGCTTGCAGCGCACGGCAGTCGTCGAGCAACTGCGCCTGTGCGGCATCTTCACGCGCCTGCACCTTGAAGCCGCCGAAGGCATGCACGGACTGCGGCGTGAGACCTACGTGCGAGCACACCGGAATGCTGCGCTCGACGAGGAAACGCACCGTTTCCCCCAGCCATGCGCCACCTTCGATCTTCACCATCTGTGCGCCGGCCTGCATGACGGCAACGGCGCTTTGATACGCCTGTTCCTTCGTGCCATAGGTGCCAAACGGCAGATCGGCCAGCACCAGCGCCTTCTCCACGCTGCGTGCCACACATTCGGTGTGATAGCAGATGTCGCGCAGCGTGACGGGCAACGTCGTACGCTGGCCCTGAATCACGTTGCCTAGCGAGTCGCCGATCAGAATGGCGTCGACGCCCACACGATCGAGCAGTGCAGCGAAACTCGCGTCGTAAGCGGTGAGCATGGCGATCTTCTCGCCGCGCTCGCGCATCTGGGCAAGACCGGGAACGGTCACGGCCTTGCGGTTGGATTCTTGCAGATAACTCATGTCAGCCTCGGTTCAGGAGGGGTTGCCGGCAGGGCACTCACGCCGCGCATTGCCTCGCATGGATCACTCGACGAATCGGCACATCGACGTCGGTGCAGGCGGGCAGAAGCGTGTCGGCGGTCAGAGGCGAGCGCCCTTGACGAAGACTTCCTTGCGCCCGCGCATCTGGTCGATGCGTTCGACCAGCAGGGCGAAGTCGCTGTCGTTGTGCGCCGGATCGAATTGTTCTGTGTCGACTGTCAACACCGGCGCAGCCGCGTAATGATAGAAGAATTCGCCATAGATGTCGCACAGCGCGCGCAGATAGGTGTCGGGAATCTGCTGTTCCATCGGAATGGCGCGTTTCTGGATGCGCGAGAACAGCGTCTCGGGACTCGCTTGCAGATGAATCACGAGGTCCGGCGCGCGATGCGCCCGCTCGATGTGCGCCACGAGCCGACGGTATAGCGTCAATTCGTCGGCAGACAGCGTCAGGCGCGCGAACAGGCCGTCTTTCTCCGGCAGGAAGTCGGTAAAGATCGGCTTGCCGTCGATTTCACGCCGCGCGATTTCCGTCGCCTCATCCACTCGTCGCAGACAGAACGACAACTGCGCGGGCAACGCGTAACGCGCGCTGTCGCGATAGAAACGTTCGAGAAAGGGATTGAGTGCGGGCTGCTCCAGCATCACGTCGGCGCCGGCGGCGTCAGCCAGCCGCTGCGTGAGCGTGGTCTTGCCGACCCCGATGGGGCCTTCGACGGCGACATAACGGAATCGCCCGAGCGCGGACGATCTCATGATGTGCAGACCCGCTTCGTCATGCAGCAGCCGTGCGCGAGGCGCTCGATGCGCTGATCGGCAACGCCGGGCAGCAGGGCGCTCACGCGTCCCACGCCGGGAATGTCGAGTTCGGGGGCAATGTCTGCGAGCGGGTGCAGCACGAACGCGCGCAACGCCATACGCGGATGCGGCACGATCAGATCGGGTTCGGCAATGCGCTCGTCGCCGTACAGCAGGAGGTCGAGATCGAGCGTGCGCGGCGCGTTCTTGTACGGCCGCTCACGTCCGAAATGCAGCTCGATCTTCAGGCACAGCGTGAGTAACTGGCGGGCAGTCAGGCTCGTCTCGACGGCCACTGCGCAGTTGAGATAGTCGTCACCGCTCGACTCGATGGGAGCGGTGCGATACAGATCGGACTTGGCCGTGATGGTGACGCCGATTTGCTGCGCCAGACAGACGATGGCGTCCTTAATCGCTTGGCGGGCGTCGCCGAGATTCGCGCCGAGCCCGATATAGGCAACAGTCATTAGGCACCTTCGGAACCATGCTGTCGCGATGATACCCGCTTGCCATGATTCTCGCTGGTAGCGTTCTCACGTCCGCCGCCACCCTCGCCACCGGTGCTTTCGCCGCTGCCACCACCGCCTTCACCACCCTCACCGCCTCGTCCGCCGGACGGTTTGCGACGGCGACGGCGGCGCTTCGCGGCGGGCGTCGAACCCGACGAACCGCTGCCTTGCGAGAGCAATTCATCACGTCTGACCGAGTCGCCTTCGAGGAAGTCCGTCCACCATTGCCCCACGTCGGCCGGCACTTCGCCCGACTCGCAACGCAACAGCAGGAAGTCGTAACCGGCGCGCAGACGCGGATGCTCCAGCAAACGCAGCGGCGTGCGGCCGACGCGCTTGTCCAGGCGCACCTGCAAGCCCCAGATTTCCTTCATGTCGGCGACAAAGCGACGCTGGATCGCCAGCTTGCCGGTCTGGGCGTCGAGCACGTCGTCCATGGCCAGATGCAGTGCCGGAATCGGATACTCGCCGGCGCTCTGATAGGCCTGCCACTTTTCCAGTACGAGATGCCAGAGCAGCGCCGCGAACAGGAAGCCCGGCGATACCGGCTTGCCTGCGCGAATGCGCGCGTCGGTGTTGGCGAGTGCGAGCGTGACGAATTTCTCGCCCAGCGGTTGCTCCAGCACGACGTCGAGCAACGGCAGCAATCCGTGATGCAGACCCTGCGAGCGCAGTTGCTGCACGCACGCCCAGGCATGGCCGGAGAGCAGCAGCTTGAGCATCTCGTCGAACAGACGTGCGGCAGGCACGTTATCGATGAGCGGCGCGAGTTGCGGAATCGGCGCGGCGGTCGCTTCGTCGATCTTGAAACCGAGCTTCGCAGCGAATCGCACCACGCGAAGCATGCGCACCGGGTCTTCGCGATAACGCGTCGCCGGGTCGCCGATCATGCGCAGCACGCGCTTCTGGATATCTTCCCAGCCGCGATGGTAGTCGTGCACCGTCTGCGAGGCCGGGTCGTAATACATCGCGTTGACGGTGAAGTCGCGTCGCGCGGCGTCTTCGTCCTGCTCGCCCCAGACGTTGTCGCGCAACACGCGGCCCGATTCGTCGGTCACGTGCGTCTTGCGGTCGAGTTCGCCCTTTTTCGGACGGCGCGCGCCGATCTGCTCGCTATCGACGGCATCGACCAACGCGCGGAACGTAGAGGTCTCGATGATCTCCTGGCCGAACTGCACGTGAACGATCTGGAAGCGGCGACCGATGATGCGCGCGCGGCGGAACAGGCGCTGGACCTGTTCGGGCGTGGCGCTGGTCGCGACGTCGAAGTCCTTGGGGGCGATGCCGAGCAGCAGGTCGCGCACGGCGCCGCCGACGATGAACGCCTTGAAGCCGGCTTGCTGCAACGTATCGGTCACGCGTACGGCGTTCTTCGAGAGCAGGCTCGGATCGATGCCGTGAACGGATACCGGAATGACGACCGGCGTGCCGGGCGGCGGACTGTTGGCGCCGCCTTCGGACTGGGCATCTTTGCCGAGCAGCTTCTTGATGAGTTTGCGGATCACTGGAACAACTCGAGAATGGGCCAGCGACGCGCGAGTGCGATTTCGCGCAGCGCCTCATCGGGATTCGTTGCCACCGGATGGTTCACCTTCTCCATCAGGGGGACGTCGTTGGCGGAATCGCTATAGAAGAAAGCGTGGTTGAAGTCGCCCCAGGTCTTGCCCAGGCTGGCGAGCCACGCTTCGGTGCGGGTGATCTTGCCTTCGCGGAAGCTCGGCGTGCCGACGTATTCGCCGGTGAATCGTGCGTTCGGGTCGTCCCCCGCCGTGGCCGGTTCGGTGCCGATCAGGTGATCGATGCCGAACGCGCGGGCGATCGGGCGCGTGACGAACGTGTTGGTCGCCGTCACGATGGCGCACAGGTCACCGGCCTTGCGGTGCATGTCGAGCAGTTCCAGCGCTTCGGGACGCACGTGCGGCAGGATCGACTCCTGCATGTACTGCGCGTGCCAGGCGTCGAGCTGATCGCGCGGATAGCGGGCGAGCGGCGCGAGGCAGAAACGCAGATAGGCCGGCATGTCGAGCCGGCCTGCACGGTAGTCCTGATAGAAGGCCTCGTTGGCCTGCGCGTACGAGTCACGCTCGACCGCGCCCTGGCGCACGAGGAAACGGCCCCACTCCTTGTCGCTGTCGGTCGGCAGCAGGGTGTGGTCGAGATCGAAGAGAGCTAAATTGGTCATTGCGCGAATTTTACCTGAAGCGAGGGGCCGTCTTATGGGGTTCGGTGATTTAGGGGCATCGGAGGCGCCGGTCGACTCGCGTAGTGTGGGCCGATCGGTCTCCGGTCATGGTTTCCCGTCCGGCGCGGCCGGGTCGGCCAGATCGGCATGAATGAGCATCTGGCGCAGCAACGGCAGCGTCACCGCGCGTTTCTGTTCCATCGAGAACCGGTCCAGCCGGTCGAGCAACGCCATCAGACTCGACATGTCGCGCTCGAAATGGGTGAGCAGATAGGCGGGCACGTCCGCCGCCAGTTGCAGGCCGCGCTCACGCGCCGCACTTTGCAGCGCCTGTTTCTTGCCGTCGTCGTCCAATCCCACGATGTGAAATACGAGGCCCCAGCCGAGGCGGGTGCGCAGGTCTTCGCGCAGCGGCATGTCCACCGGCGGCTGCGAACCGGCGGCCACGAAGGCGCAGTGCGGACGGGCGCGGGTTTCGTTGAACAGATTGAAGGCGGCGATTTGCTGGGTGGGAGAAAGATTGTCGCAGTCGTCCACGCAATAGACGGTGCTCGCGTCGTCGAACGTGAAGGCGGCCAGCGGGCTGTTCGGGCGCAAATACCGGGCGCTCGGCCCGGTGGCGTGGCACAGCGCCTCCATCAAATGGGTGCGGCCGGACCCGGCAGCTCCCCAGAGGTAGATGCCGCGATCGCGCGCCGTGCCCGCTGAGAGTTCGGCTGGCAGGTCGGCAAGCGTCTGCGCCGCCTCGCGATTGGGCCCGACAATGAAATTGTCGAACGTGGCGGGCGGCGGCGTGCCGAGGTCGAGATACAGTTGCTGAATCACGAACGAAGAAAGCCGGCGGAAGGCCGGCAGAGTACGGTTTACAGGGCACGCCGACCATTGTCGGCGTCCGATATCCGGATTGCGTTCCGAAAGGACACGCGCATCGGGTAAAATCGCATTTTACCGAACCTTGATGCATTCCCGTCATGTCACACCCTAACGAAACTTCCGGCCTTTCCTATCGCGACGCTGGCGTCGACATCGAAGCGGGCGACGCACTGGTCGAAGCGATCAAGCCGTTTGCCAAGAAAACCCTGCGCGACGGCGTGCTGGGCGGCATCGGCGGCTTCGGCGCACTGTTCGAAGTGCCCAAGCGCTACAAGGAGCCGGTGCTTGTTTCGGGGACCGACGGCGTGGGCACCAAGCTCAAGCTGGCCTTCACGCTGAACAAGCACGACACGGTGGGCCAGGATCTGGTCGCCATGAGCGTGAACGACATTCTGGTGCAGGGCGCCGAGCCGCTGTTCTTCCTCGACTACTTCGCTTGCGGCAAGCTGGACGTGGCCACGGCGGCGACCGTCGTCAAGGGGATTGCCGAAGGTTGCGAGCTGTCCGGTTGCGCGCTGATCGGCGGTGAGACGGCTGAAATGCCGAGCATGTACCCGGACGGCGAGTACGATCTGGCCGGTTTCGCAGTCGGCGCCGTCGAGAAGAGCAAGATCATCGACGGCAAGTCGATCGTGCCGGGCGACGTGGTGCTGGGTCTGGCCTCGTCGGGGGCGCATTCGAACGGCTACTCGCTGGTGCGCAAGATCATCGAAGTCGCGAAGCCGGATCTGGATGCCGACTTCCACGGCAAGCCGCTGCGCGACGTGCTGATGGCGCCCACGCGCATCTACGTCAAGCCGCTGCTCGCGCTGATGCAGACGCTGACCGTCAAGGGCATGGCCCATATCACCGGCGGCGGCATCGTGGAAAACATTCCGCGCGTGCTGCAAGACCATCTGACGGCCGACATCAAGCAGGACGCCTGGACGCTGCCCCCGCTGTTCCAGTGGTTGCAGGAACACGGCAAGGTGGCCGACGCCGAAATGCACCGCGTCTTCAACTGCGGTATCGGCATGGCTGTGATCGTGTCGGCTGCGGATGCCGACGCCGCCGTGAAGCACCTCGAAACGTCGGGCGAGACGGTCTACCGTCTGGGCACGATCCGCGAGCGCAAGGAAGGCGAAGCACAGACGATCGTCTCGTAAGACGCCGACGTCAGACCGTCGCTTCAAAGCAAGCGAAAAGAAAGCCCGTTCGGCATGGCCGACGGGCTTTTTTCATGGCTGTGTCCCGTCCTGAAATAGGTTGACACTTTTTCGTCGAAACGAGGAGGTGGCAAATGGAGCAAGGGATCAAGCGGACACAGCGAGACTACAGCCTGGCTTTTAAGCTGTCAGTGGTCGCGCAGTCGATGCTCGTCACCGCGTGGAACGTGGCCATTGCGGGCGGCGGCATCATTGGCGGCGTGCTGCTTGATCGTCTCGGCGTTGCGGCCACTGCGGCAAGGTTGCCGCAGCGGGCATTTGACGACAGCACGGCACAAAGCGAAAGACGTCAGATCGCGACGCACGGTTCATCCGGGGCGACATGCGACGTACGGGGCGGCTTTCCGAGGCAGAAGAGCACGACGGCGGCGCACAGCAGCGTTACCCCGGCGAGGCGGTCGAGCAACGTGGCGAACGCCTGTTCGTAAGCCGCTCGCAGCGCCGCTTTGCCCCATGCCGGCACACTCGCCACCGCGCCATGCAGGTCGCCCGCCACCAGCCGGTTCACGGCGTCGCGCGCGACGTCGTCGGGCACCGCCCCGTGGACCTCCGGCAGATGCGTGCCGATCAGCGCAATCAGCACGCCACCCACGAGCGCGAGCGCCAGTCCTTCACTCGCCACGCGTGTCGTGTTGAAGATGCCCATCGCCATGCCTGCGCGCTCCGTGGGCACCACGCTCACCGACAAGCCATCCATCAGGCCCCAGGGCATCGCACTCCCTGTGCCGATCACGAGCATCGGCCAGAGCGACGGCCCCAGCACGCCGGTGTCCGGGGCGTTCAACGCGCGGGCGAGCCACACCAGCCCGGCCGCCGCGATCACCAGCCCTGCGCTGCATAACACCCCGGCGGAAATGCGTCGCGCCAGTTGCGTGGCGACGAACGGCACCACGAGCATCGGCAGCGACAAGGCCATCATCTTGAGGCCCGCAACGACTTCGCTGTCGCCGTGCACGCCGATGAAACGCAGTGGCAGCAACACGAGCAGCACGATGTAGCAAAGGCACGTGGCGATCGGCAGCATCTGCACGCCGATAAAGCGCACGTAGCGAAACAGCGTCAGGTCCAGCATCGGATGTGCCACACGTCGCTCGACGATGACGAACGCGACTGCCAGCACTAGTGCGAGCGCGAGTGCGCCGACGACTTCCGGTGCCCGCATGCCGAGCGCCGGGGCCTGAATCACGCCGTAGGTGAAGCACGACAGCGCGCCCGTGAACGTGAGCGTGCCGGGCCAGTCGAGACCTGTCGCCGCAGGGTCACGTGACTCGCGCATGCAGCGCGCACCGACGATCAGCGCCAGCGCGGCGACGACGGCCGTTGCGCCGAACACGCCCTGCCACCCGAAGCGGGCGATCAGCACGCCGGCGAGCAACGGACCGAACGCGAGCCCGACGCCGAACGTCGTGCCGAGCAGGCCGTACGCCCGGGCGCGCGCGTGGCCGTCGAAGTCCTGTGCAAGCGACGCGCCGCCCCCCGCGAGCGTTGCGGCAGCGGCGACGCCTTGCAGCGCACGTAACCCATCGACGACCAGTGTCGAACGTGACAGCGCTAGCGCCAGCGACGTCAGCAACAAGGCCCCCACGCCGAGTAGAAAAACGCGCTTGCGCCCGAAGGCGTCGGCACAAGCGCCTGCCGCCATCAGACAGCCGCCGAACGCGAGCATGAACGCGCTCGTGATCCAGCGCATTTCGAGCGCCGTGCCGTGCAGCGCCGCACCGATGGCGGGCGTGGCGACCGCGCCGCCGGAGAAGCTCATCGGCAGCAGCAACGCCGCGATGCACACGGAGAACAAGCCCAGCAACCGGCGGCGCAACGACGCGTGCGCTCGCGGTGCGGGCCGGGAAGTCATGATCGACATGGAGAAATTCCTGAGGGAAGGCGCGCGCAGGGCGCGCTGGAAACGACGAGCGGAACGCCGGTCGACGTCACGTCATACATGCTAAAAAATCGTCAATCGACGATAAACAGGCGTAGAGTTCGCAGATTGAGGAGGTAAATTCCGTAATCTGCCGACAGATGATCGAGCCGCCGCTTCCGATGACTGGGAGCGGGCAAGCGAACAGGTCAAGGTGGCAGGCGGGCACGCCCACACTTAGCGTGAGCGAACACGCATCGACCGCACTTCAGGATTTGATGACGATGGACAATCTGGCGGAAATCACGGCCTTCGTAAGGGCGGCGGAAACGTTGAGTTTCGTGGCGGCGGGGCGGGCGACGGGCGTGTCGGCATCGGCCGTCGGCAAGCAGATCGCCCGGCTCGAGACGACACTCGGCGTGCGCCTCTTTCAGCGCAGCACGCGACGCGTCAATCTCACCGAAGCCGGTCAGATGTACTACGAGCGTTGCCGTCGCGTGCTCGACGAACTCGCGGATGCCCGCGCGATGCTCTCGCAGGTGTCGCAAACGCCACGCGGCAAGCTGCGCGTCGGATTACCGGTGACCGCCTATCGGTTCCTGATGCCGCTGCTGCCGGCCTTTGCGCAGCAATATCCGGACATCGAACTCGATCTGGACTTCGACGACCGCATCGTCGATCTCATCGACAACGGACTGGACGTGGTCATTCGCAGCGGCGATCTGCCCGACTCCACGCTCATGTCGCGGCGCGCGGGGCCGTTTCGCTTCGTGTTGTGCGCGTCGCCGGGCTATCTCGCAACGCACGGCACGCCGCAGACGCCGCAAGCCCTCGAAGCGCATCGGTGCATCCGCTTTCGCTTTCCGACGTCGGGCAAATTGCAGCCGTGGGCGTTCGTGGCCGATGTCGCTCACGAGCCGAAGCTATCCACGAGCCTGACCTGCAACAACATGGAAGCGCTACTGAGTGCGACCACGCACGGCCTGGGCATTGCCTACATGCCGGACTTTCTCGCGCGCGATGCGCTGGCCGACGGACACCTACAAACGTTCCTCGGCGACTATCTCGTGAATCCCGGTCAGTTCTGGATGCTCTGGCCGTCGAGCCGTCATCTGTCGCCGAAACTTCGGGTGTTCGTGGACTTCATGTGTAACCGCATGCTGTGAGCGTCGTGCACGTGTCGTGCCTTGGCGCACGTTCGCACATCCATGCATCAGCGCTTCATGCGGGATTCCACGGCGTGCATCACGTCGTCGAGCGTGGTTTCCATCACGCGCACGAGGTCATCGATCTGTGCGGTGGGCGCCGCGCCGCGCGGGGTGATGCGAAGGGTGTGAAACGGCATCGACGGCTCGAAGCGGCGCAGCACGAGATCGGAGTCGAGGAAGTCGTAAGCGGCAACGGGATGCAGCAGGCCGATGCCGACATTCTCCTTGACCATCGTCGCGATGTTCACCGAATAGCGCGCGGTGGCGACGACCTGCTCATGCAATTGTCCGTCGATGAACAACTGATCCATGCCCCAGCGCACCATATCCGTCGGTTCGTACGACAGAATCGGTTGCCCCTTCAGATCGGCCAGACGCACGACCTTCTTGCGCGCGAGCGCATGCCCGGCGGGCAACGCGCAGATCGCATCGAGTTTCGCGAACGACACGGCATCGGTGGCGGCCACGTCGCGCGTATCGGTCAGCAGGCCGAGTGCGAGCTGACGGGTGACGACCTGATCGCGAATCAGATCCGACGCGCCGGTAATGAGCGCGAGTTGCACGCTCGGATGCACCGCACGATAGCCGGCCATGACGCGAGCGAAATACCCCAGCCCGAACGACACCACTGAACCCACGCGAATGAGCGCCTTGTCGGGATTGCGCAGATTCAGCGCAAATTCGCGGATGTTCTCCAGCCCGGCGTAGCGCCGCTCGACTTCCTCGAACAACGCAAACGCCTCCACCGTGGGTTCGAGGCGGCCACGGGCGCGGTCGAACAACGTGAGGCGCGTCGAGCGTTCGAGATCGGCGACGAGACGGCTCACCGCAGACTGCGACGTGCCGAGCACCTGTGCCGCTTTGGTGGTCGTGCGCGTGAGCATCAGCGCACGAAAGGCGTCGATGTGCCGGAAATCCATCGATTCTCCACGGAAGGGTTGGCGTGAGAGTGCGTGCCGGAAAGGACGTACGGGGGCCGTCGCACCGACGCGCCCAACTGCTGCGCGCCGTGGCCTGTGCATCGTCTTGCCCGTTGTCCTGACGTCCGCGTGCCCAGAATGTCCGAACGCCGTTGCAGCACGCGCCTTACAGCGCGAAAGCGTGGATTTTACCGCCCTTCATCACCATCGGAATCCGTTCGCCCTGTCCGAGCAGGCAGTCGAGCGAGGCGAGGGGATTGCCATCGACGATCAGCACGTCGGCGTGCGCGCCGGGCACGATCTCGCCCAATTGTCCCGACTGGCCGAGCACCTCGGCGCCGACCACCGTCGCACTGCGCAGAATCTCCGCCGGCGAGAGCACCTCGGCGCGCAGACGGAATTCGTCGCTTTGCAGACGTTGCGACTCGCCGAGCAGGTCCGAGCCGTAGCCCATCTTCACACCCGCCTCACGGAAAATCTCCAGCGAGCGCAGGCCGGCGGCGTGCACGTCGGCGATCTTCGCGACGCTGTCGTCCGGCAGACCGAGCGACTTGCCTTCGTTCGCGAGCGCGTCGTAGGTCACGAGTGTCGGCACCACATAAGCGCCTTGTTCGGCCATGTAACGTGCCGTGGGTTCATCGACGAGATTGCCGTGCTCGATGGTGCGAACGCCGCAACGCACCGCGCGTTCGATGGCCTGCGCCGTGTAGGCATGGGCGAGTACGTACGTGCCGCGTGCACGCGCCTCGGCGACGATGGCGCGAATCTCGTCTTCGGAGTAGCCCCAGGCGCCTACGGGATCGGTGGGCGACGCCACACCGCCTGACGCCATGATCTTGATCTGGTCCGCGCCCATTTGCAGTTCTTCGCGCACGGCGCGGCGCACTTCGTCCACGCCGTCCGCCACACGCGACAGCGCGCCGACGCGCACGCAACACGGACACGGCCCATCGGTGCCGATGTAGTCGGTGCGCGGGCGTCCGTCGCCGTGCCCGCCGGTCTGGCTGATGGCGCGGCCCGACACGAACAGTCGCGGCCCCTCCGCCAGACCGCTCTCCACCGCGTGCTTGATGGCGTGACCGGCGCCGCCGGCATCTCGCACGGTGGTGAAGCCGCGCCGCAGCATGCCTTGCAGAATCGGCACGGACTTGAGCGTGACGAGCACGTTCGGCAGATGCGCCTGTGCCGACAGATTCAGTTGTGTGGCATGCACGTGCACATGCAGATCGATGAGACCCGGCATGACGGTACGCCCGTGGGCATCGATCTCGCGGGCAGACGTCGCCCGGATCGGTTTGTCGGACACTTCCTTGATGCGGCCGTTTTCGATCAGCACCGCATGGTCTTCGCGAAGCTCGCCCTTGACCGGGTCCAGCAACGCACAGTTCGACAGCAGAATCGACTCCATGACCTCTCCTCCGGGACCGTAGGGTCTCGCTAGTTCTTGTGGGTACGGGGCGGCGCGACTTAAGCGATGGTGGCGTGCGCGAGCGTGCGCGGTGTGTTCGTGAGCATCACCGGCGTATCGCCCGTAACGACCGAATCGTCGAGACGGAAGCCACCCAGGCCGTACACGTAGATGCCCGGCTCCGCCGAATAGACTTCGTTCGCCAGCAGCGGCCGATGGTTGAACGCCATGTCGTCGGGATACTCGTGACCGATGATGCCCATGCCGTGGCCCGTGCGATGGCGGATGTACTCGCCGCACCCCGCCTTCTCGATGACGGCCTGAGCGGCGGCGTCGATGCCCGACACCGGTTTGCCGGTCACGGCGGCGTTCACCGCAGCGTCGTTGGCGGCCCGCGCCACTTCGAAGAAGCGCGCCTGATCGCTCGACGGTTTGCCGCAGAACCACGTGCGCTCGTTCTCGATGACGAGGCCATTCAGGCGCGGGATCACGATGTTGACCATGCCGTCGCCCTCGCTGAAGCGCGCGCCGCACGATGCGCCGTCGCCATGGGGCGATGCGGATGCCGGGCCGGAGAGTGTCCAGCAACGCATGACTTCGAGGTTCTCGCCGGGAAAGCGCTTCGCCCCTTCGGTGACCATGAGCGCGGCCATCGAGTAATCGAGTTCCTGCACGAGGCGCCCGGGGCGGATGTTCTCGCGATACCGGTCCTGCACCCAGTCGGCCAGCTCGGCGGCAGCGCGCATGATGGCGATCTCCTCCGCGTGCTTGACCCAGCGCAGGCCGCGCATGTCGGCGAGCATCGGCACGAGCTTCGCGTCGGGCAGCATCGCGCCTGCGCGGGCGAGCGGACCGCCCGCGGCGTCGACACCGATGCGCGATCCGCCGAGACCCGCCGCACGCAACGTGTCGGCAATGAGTGCAGGGACTTCGGCCAGCAGCGGTTGACGTTGCGTCACGCGCGGATGCTCGGCGTACAGCGTGACGCGATCCAGATCGAGCCACAGATGGTGACGCTCGCGCGCCATCATCAGATGATGCGTGGAGAGTTCGTTCATCACGGCGAACGGCTCGCCGTTACGCGGCACGCAAACCGCGATGGGGCGCTCCCACGTCTGCACGTCGACGTGAAAGTTGGTGGCCCATTGAAAGAAGTCGGCAGCGGTGAACACGAGCGCATCGACGCGCGTGCGGTCCATCAGATCGTTCATCAGCGCGCGACGATACTGACGTGTGGCATCGGAGAGAGTCGGCATGGCGAAGTCCTTGATTCCTTGATGTCGAATGGGGGACAAACGGGGCAGTGTGCGTAGCGTCAGGTCATCATCGTTTTCGCATAACGGCGTTGGATGACCCAGTGCGAGGCGATGGCCAGGGCGAACGTCACGACCATCGACACGATGGAGAGCACCGCGCCGAACGGCCAGTTGTTGGCTTTGGCGATCTGGTCGTAGATCGAGGGCGTCATCATCGTGATGCCGGTACCGCCGAGCAGCACCGGCGTGGCATAGGCGTTCATGCACAGAATGAACACGAGCATGGTGCCCGCCGCGATGCCCGGCGCGGCCATCGGCAGGATCACGCGGGTGAGCGTCTGGCGGAAGGTCGCCCCGAGATTGCGCGCGGCTTCCTCGACCGAGAAGTCCATGCCTTCGAGCACGCTTTGCAACGTGAGGATCATGTACGGCAACACCACGGCCGTGGTGCCGATGACGACCGCGAACGGCGTGTACAGCAGACGCACCGGCTGCGACACGATGCCCAGCGACACGAGCAGCGAATTGACGAAGCCCGCGTTGCCGAGCATCACCATCCAGCCCGCCGCCCGCACCACGTTGCCCACGAGCAGCGGGAACACCAGCAGCATGACGAGCAGACTCTTGAAGCGACTCTGCGTACGCGCGAGCACGTACGCCACCGGAAAGCCGAATACGAGCGCGAGCCCGGTGCACAGCGAGGCGATCTTGATCGTCGTCCACAGCACCGACAGGTAGTATGGGTCGGTGAAGAACTTGACGTAGTTCGCGCCGGTGAGCGCGGCCTGCATCATGTCGACGGGATCGAACCGGTTGAAGCTGTAGCGCACCAGTTGCAATCCCGGCAACACGATCACCAGCAGCACGACGAGCGTGGCGGGCGCGGCGAGCGACCCGCCAGTGAACGCGCCCTTGAGGGCGCGTCGTGCACGCGCGGCGTCGGCCCTATCGGCGGAGGCGGCTTCGTTAAGACGCGAAGTCATCGCGGGTTCCGGTGACGATGGGGAGTCGGCAACGCTCACAGCCCCACCTTGAATTCCTTGTTCCAGAAGTCGAGCAACGCGGGCTTGTCGGCAGTGAAGCGTGCGTAATCGAGCTTGACCATGCGGTCGAGTTCGGCGTTCGTGAAGCCCACCGTCTGCGCCAGCGCCGGGGGCAGATTCGCATTCTTCACCGTCGGGGCATAACCCATCGTCTCCGCAAAACCGATCTGCGCGCGCGGATCGAGCATGGCGTTCAGATAGTTGAAACCGCACGGTTTGGACTGGGAGTTCTTCGGCACGGCGGCCTCGAACGTCACCGGCACCGCGCCTTCCTTCGGCACCACGTAATCGATGGGCACGCCCGCCTTCTTCCATTGCAGTGCGCGCGCTTTCCACATGCACGTGAACCAGATGTCACCGCTCTTGAGCGCCGATGCCACGGCTTCGTTCGACGGATAGACCTTGGGCTGTTGCGTCTTGCGCAACTCGCGCAGGAACTGCACGCCGCCGGCCATGTCACCGTCTTTGTGACCTGCCGCGAGCGAGCTGCTCACCACGTTGAAGTTGTAGAGAATGTCGGAGAAGCCGACTTTGCCCTTGAGCTTCGGATCGAGCGCTGCCGTGAACGAGTCGGGCTTCGTGCCGAGCTTCTCCGGGTTGTAGACGATCACCATCGCACTGAAGATGTGCGGGATCGAGTACGGACGGCGCAGGGCGTCGAGCGTGTTCGCCAGATTCGGCACGAGCTTGGCGTCGACTGTCTCCAGAATGCCCGAGCGGTTGATGTCGTACATGTCGAGGTCGGCCAGACAGGCGACGTCGAGCGAGCCGCGACGCGACGCCTTCTCCGCGCGCAGCTTGGTCATGCGCCCGACCTGATCGGCCGAGTCGTACGTGACCTTGCCGCCGGCGGCTTCGATGATCGGCTTGCCGATGTTCTGTTCGAGCAGGTTCAGATAGTCGCCGCCCCAGGTGCCGACGACCACGTTCGGACACGCGTCGGCCGCGTAGGCCGAGAGGGCGTCCAGCCCGAGCGTGGGGGCGATCACCAGACCGGAGGCGGTCTTGAGGAACGTGCGGCGGTTCAGGGCGTGCGTCATGTCGTCATCCTTCTAAACGTTGGCCGTCGGGGCCAAGGCATGGGTCGAAGCGTGAATGCAGCGGGTATGAAGCGGGTATGAAGCGTGAATGCGGTAGCGGCGTCGTCAGGCGTTGAAAAACAGGCAGTCGCTGCTCGCGAAGCAGGCCTTGAGTGCGCTACCGGGGGCGTAGCGTCGGGCGTCGTCGCGGGCGGTGTTCTGTACGTGAGCGACGAGCGTTTCGCCTTGCGCGCTCTTGAGCCGAAGCTCCAGCGTCGAGCCGAGATAGATCGTCTGGTCGACGGTGACGGGCAGGGCGGTGTCCGTGGGCGCAGGCGCATCGGTGAGCCGCAGACGTTCGGGCCGGATGCCCAGCGACGTCGGCTTTGCACCGTCCGCCGTGGTGCCCGCCAGCGCCAGACGCTCTCCCTTTGCGGTCACGAAATGTCCGTCCTGCATCTGCCCGGCGAGGAAATTCATCTTGCCGAGGAAGTTGGCGACGAACGGATTGGCGGGGCGCTCGTAGAGGGCGTCGGCGGTGCCGATCTGCTGCACGCAGCCGTCGTGCATGACGGCCAGACGGTCGGCAATCGCGAGCGCTTCTTCCTGATCGTGCGTGACGAAGATCGTTGTGAGGCCCAGACGTCGTTGCAGCGCGCGGATTTCTTCGCGGACTTCGGTGCGCAGCTTCGCATCGAGATTGGAGAGCGGTTCGTCGAGCAGAAACACATCGGGACGAATCGCGAGCGCGCGGGCGATGGCCACGCGCTGCTGCTGACCGCCGGAGAGCTGGCGCGGATAGCGATCGGCCAGTGTGCTGAGTCGCACCATGTCGAGTGCTTCACGAATGCGCGTGGCGCGATCGGCGCTGGACACGCGTCGCATCTCCAGCCCGAAGGCGACGTTTTCCGCTACGGTCATGTGCGGAAACAGCGCGTAACGCTGGAACACCATGCCGGTGTTGCGACGATGCGGTGGCAGGCGCGAGACCTCCTTGCCGCCGATCCAGATCTCACCGGCCGTCGGTTCGACGAATCCCGCGACCATGCGCAGCGTGGTGGTCTTGCCGCAGCCGCTGGGCCCGAGGAACGCGACGAGTTCGCCTTCGTCGATATCCAGCGAGAAGTCCGCAACGGCAGCGGCGTTGCCGTATTGCTTGCGCAGCGAGCGAAGCGAGACGTTGGCCATGTCAGATCACCTGGCTGAGTTTGACGAAGCGATCGGTGATCAGCATGACGATGCCGAGCAACACGATCTGCGCGGCGGACACGGCCGCAATCGTCGGGTCGAGATTGAATTCGAGGTACTGCATGATCGCGATGGGCAGCGTCGTCTTGCCCGGGCCCACGAGCGGCAGGGTGAGTTCGAGGTTCTCAAACGACACGATGAAACTGAACAACACGGCCGCGACGATGGCCGGACGCAGCATCGGCAGTGTCACGCGCCACAGCGTGCGCCACGGCCCTGCGCCGAGGTTGCGCGCGGCTTCTTCGATGGTGCCGTCAATCTGCGCGAGGCTGGCGCCGACAAGCCGCATCGTCCAGGGAATGGTCAGGCAGATGTGCGCGATCACGAGGCCGCCGAACGTGCCCACGATGTCCATGTCGAGTGCGTTCTCGGCGCGCAGATAGAACAGATAGGTGGCGATGCCCGCCACGATGCCGGGCACGACGAGCGGCAGCAGCAATACGTTGCCGAGCGTGCGCCGCCCCGGGAAACGGTAGCGGGCGAGAGCGAGCGACGCGGCAACGCCGAGGATCACACCGCCGATGGCCGCGCAGGCGGCGAGTTGAACCGAGAGCAGGAAGCCGTTGGCGAACGCAGCATTGCGCCATGCGTTGACGTACCAGGACAGCGTGTAGCCGCTCGGCGGGAAGGTGATGATCGCGTCTTTGAAGAAGCTCAGCCAGACGACGAAGATCAGCGGGCTGAGCATGAACAGATAGATCAGCGCGATGCCTGCACGCATCGCCCATTTCGCAAGCGGCACGCGCCGGGGGCCGCCTGTCGGCAACCTCGGCACATCGCTCGCCACCCCACTCGGCTCCATCGAAGTCTGCATCATCGGCACCCTTCCCGGTATCGTGGATTCGATGCAATTTTGCATTGATCGAAACGTTGATATGCAAATTAGCATATCAAAATCGGCATGCAAACTGGAAAGCTGTCAGGGTTTCAACGGATGCGCGCACGCGCATCGGCGCGGGCTGGCGATGAGATTTCGACGCGTGCGACGGGCCGGGCAGCCGTGATGGAGACTGGCGTGTTGCGGCGCTCGGAGGCGGGCGGGAAAGGAACGGGAAAGAGGCGGAAGCAGGCGGGAAGGAGCGGGGCAGGAGGCTTCACCGCCGGGGCGGTGAAGCGTGCGACATCAGGTGATCTTGCCGACGATCAGTCTTGCCAGAGTGCGCGGACGGTGGCGAGCGCGCGCTGTGGCGCGTCGGCGGCCGTGCAGTCGACGATGTGACGCTCGGGCATGGAGCGCAACCAGGTGAGTTGACGTTTGCATAACTGGCGCGTGGCGAAGATGCCTTTGTCGCGCATCGTGTCGTAGCCGGTTTCGCCGTCGAGGTATTCCCACACCTGACGGTAGCCCACGCAGCGCATCGACGGCATGCCGGGATCGAGATCGCCGCGTGCGCGCAGGCGCTCGACTTCGTCGATGAAACCGGCGGCGAGCATCAGGCGAAACCGCTCGGCAATGCGCGCGTGCAGCACCGAACGGTCGGACGGTTCGAGGGCGACGGGCACGAACGCGTGCGGTGACGACGTCAGTGGCGTCTGCGCCTGTTCGGCGAGCCATTGGGACATCGGCTTGCCGGACAATTCGTAGATTTCCAGCGCACGTTGAATGCGCTGCGAATCGTTCGGTGCGAGGCGCGCGGCCGTCACCGGATCGACACTCGCCAGTCGTGCATGCATCGCGGGCCAGCTGTCGCGCGCGGCGTCTTCGTCGAGCCGGGCACGCACCTCGGCATCGGCCGACGGCAGCGGCGAGAGGCCTTGCGTGAGCGCCTTGTAGTAGAGCATCGTGCCGCCGACGAGCAACGGGCGACGTCCGCGTGCGGCGATGTCGTCGACGAGCCGCAGCGTGTCTTCGCGAAACTGTGCGGCTGAGTAGGCGTCGCGCGGATCGATGATGTCGATCAGATGATGCGGCACGGCTGCCAGCTCGGCGGCGCTGGGTTTCGCGGTGCCGATATCCATCTCGCGATAGACGAGCGCGGAGTCGACGCTGATGATCTCGATGGGGGTGTCCTGCGCCAGCGCGAGGGCGGCGGCGGTCTTGCCGGAAGCCGTCGGGCCCAGCAGACAGACGATCGGGGAATTAGCCTTCATGAACCGCTCAACGTCCGCGCATGAACAATTTGTCGAGGTCGCCGAGCGTGAGCTGGTACCAGGTCGGACGTCCGTGATTGCACTGATCGGCGCGCTCCGTCGCTTCCATCTGACGCAGCAGCGCGTTCATCTCTTCGTGCGTGAGACGCCGGTTCGCGCGCACCGCCGTATGGCAGGCGAGCGTGCCGAGCAACTCGTGCTGACGTTCGGTGAGCACGCGCGAGCCGCCGTACTGACGCAGGTCGGCGAGCACGGCGCGGGCGAGTGCCTGGGCGTCGGCGCCGTCGAGCAACGCCGGAATGGCGCGCACGGCGAGCGTAGTCGGGGACATGGCGGCGAGATCGAAGCCGAGCGCCGTGAGCGTCTCCTGATGTTCCTCCGTCGTGCCGATTTCCACCGGATCGGCGAAGAACGTCACTGGGATGAGCAACGGCTGGACGGGGACGCTGCGCTCCACGAGGGCCTGCTTGAAGCGCTCGTAGAGAATGCGTTCGTGCGCGGCGTGCATGTCGACGAGCACGAGGCCATAGGCGTTCTGCGCGAGGATGTAGATGCCGTGCAACTGGCCGAGGGCGAAGCCCAGCGGTTGTTCCAGTTGCATGGCGTCGACGGCATTGACGCTGCTGGCGCCACCGGCACCATTCGCACCGAAGACCTCGGCGAGGCCGCTGGCGAACGTCGCGCCGTCCTGTGCGGCGCCCGTGTTGCCGTAGGCGGGCGAGGGCGCATCCGTCACGCCCGGCTGGCCGTAGGGGCGCGCGGCTGGCGGCGCCGTGCGTCCGAACAGGTTGTCGTAGACCGATAGCGGCTGCGCCACGGGCAATGCGCCCTGCTGCGCGCGCGCGTTCCAGCTACTGCCGCCCGGTGTGCCGAAGCCGCCGGACGGGCGTGCGCCGGAAAACCCGCCGCCTGATCCACCGAAGCCACCCAGGCCGCCGGGCGCCCCACCCGCAGCCCCCGGCCCGGCCGCGAGGCCGCCGCCCTCCGTCAGATGGGCGGCGTGTGTCGCACCGCCGCTGCCTGCGGCACGTGCGAGGGCACGCTGCACGGCATGGAACACGAACTGGTGAACGCTGCGGGCATCGCGGAAGCGGACTTCGATCTTCGACGGGTGCACGTTCACGTCGACCAACTGCGGCGGCAGCTCGAAATACAGCACGTACGCCGGATAGCGGTCGCCGTGGAGCACGTCTTCATAGGCGGCGCGCACGGCGTGCGTGAGCAACTTGTCGCGCACGAAACGGCCGTTCACGAAGAAGAATTGCTGGTCGGCACGGCCGCGACTGGCCGTCGGCAGGCCGACGAAGCCCGACAGGCGCAATTCGGCCGCGCCTTCGTCGAGCGCCAGATGGGCGTCGGCAAAGTCGTTGCCCAGCACGCGCGAGACCCGCGTTGCGGCGTCGGAGGCATTCCAGTGCTCGACCGCGCGGTTGTTGTGCAGGATGGAGAAGCCGACATCCGGGCGCGCCAGCGCGCTGCGACGGATGACGTCCATGCAATGACCGAACTCGGTCTGCTCGGTCTTCAGGAATTTGCGGCGCGCGGGCGTGTTGAAGTACAGATCGCGCACGTCGACCGTCGTGCCGACCGGGCCGGCCGCCGGGGTGAGGGCGCCGGTATTGCCGTCGATGGCGGTGGCATGCGGCGCGTCGATCTGGCGGCTCGAAAGCGTGAGCTGGGCCACCGAAGCGATGGAGGCCAGCGCTTCCCCCCGGAAACCGAGCGTCAGCACCGATTCGAGCTCGTCCAGCGTGCGGATCTTGCTCGTGGCGTGGCGGGTGAGCGCCAGCGGCAACTGGTCGGCGGACATGCCGCCCCCGTCGTCGGTGATCGCAATGCGACGCACGCCGCCTTCTTCGAGCTTGATCTGGAGCGCCCGGGCGCCCGCGTCGAGGGCGTTTTCGAGCAGCTCCTTGACCACGGAGGCGGGACGCTCGACCACCTCGCCGGCGGCGATCTGGCTGATCAGCTGATCGGGAAGGACACGGATGGCGCGTGCGGGCGCGAGGCCCGCCGGCATTGGGCCGGGGCGGCGCTCGGGGGCGTCGGACGGCGCATCGCCGGACATGAGGGCCGGGTCTTGCGCTTCGGGAGCGGGGGTCGGGGTGGCGGACATGGGAACCATTATAAAGGTTGCCCTCAAAGACATAGGTTTAGCGCGGTTTCGGTGTTCAATACCCGTTTAATTCGATGCAATCGCCTTTAATTGGCAACTAATTCCGTTATGAGATCTTATTGGGACGAAAACGGTGAAAGTGCCGAATGCGGGCGCGAAGCGCATCGACCGGCGCGTGCCTGAAGGTGAAACGGCAAAACGTGACGATTGGGGATGCACCGCAACTGCCATGACGCAGGGTGTTACCGTCACGCAGACTTAACGACGCACGACGGCCGCACTGGTATGATGCGACTCGTCGCGCGCCCGCAGGGACGGGCCGGCGTCCTTTATCTTGAGGAATCGACTTGGATACTTTGGTGCAATTGCTGGAGATGGTGCTCCACATCGATAAACATCTGGGGGTGTTTATCGATCAGTATGGAAACTGGGTATATCTGTTCCTGTTCATGATCGTATTCGTCGAAACAGGACTGGTGCTGTTCCCGTTCCTTCCGGGCGATTCTCTGCTGTTCATCGGCGGCGCATTTGCTGCCACCGGCGCCATGGATCCGTGGCTGCTGGGCGTACTGCTGTTTATCGCGGCGGTGACGGGCAACACGCTGAACTACTGGATCGGCTCGCAGATCGGGCCGCGCGTGTACGAGAAGAACTGGCGTTTCCTCGATCGCGACGCGTTGCGCAAGACGCACGACTTCTACGAGCACCACGGCGGCAAGACCATCGTGATGGCGCGTTTCGTGCCGGTCGTGCGCACGTTCGCTCCGTTCGTGGCCGGTGTGTCCGCCATGCCGTGGGCGCGCTTCCAGCTCTATAACGTGCTGGGCGCGCTGATCTGGGTGGTGCTGCTCGTGGGCGGCGGCTACCTGTTCGGCAACCTGCCGCTGGTGAAGCAGTACCTGAACGTCATCGTGCTGGTCGGGATTTCGGCCGCTGTGGTGCCCATCGCGCTCGGTGCGCTGTGGAAGCTCTTCTCGCGCGGTCGTCGTCGTGGCGAGCCGCAAGGGCAGGGCAAGTAACGAAACAAGGCGATGTGGCGGCCTGTGCCGCCCCGTCTGCCGACGAAAAAATGGCGCGTCCGGGTTCGGGCGCGCCATTTTTCGTGGGTGACTTTCGTTGGTGACGGCGATGGGGCCCGGCGGGACCGCCGCGATCAGGCCGTGCGGTTTTTCGCGATGGGCGGATTCTTGGCGAAGTAGGCCTTGATACCCTTGAGCAGCGCCTCGGCCAGCCGGTCCTGATACGCGGGATCGATGAGATTGCGCTCTTCGTTCGGGTTGCTGATGAAGGCGGTCTCGACGAGCACCGACGGAATGTCCGGCGCCTTGAGTACGGCGAACGAGGCCTGCTCGACGTTCCGGCTATGCAGACGCGGTGCGACCGTACCGATCTGCGCGAGGAGCGCGGAGCCGAACACTTTGCTGTCGCGAATCTGCGCCGTGGTGGACATGTCGAGCAGCGCGTGCGCGACCGTCCGGTCGTTGGTCTTGATGTTGACGCCACCGATCAGGTCGGATGCGTTCTGCGTCTTTTCCAGCAGACGTGCCGTTGCACTCGTGGCGCCGCGTTCGGACAACGCGAATACCGATGCGCCGTTTGCCGAGGGCGAGGTGAAGGCGTCGGCGTGGATCGACATGAACAGGTCGGCTTCCACGCGACGCGCCTTCTGCACGCGCACCCCGAGCGGGACGAAGAAGTCGGCGTCGCGCGTCATCATCACGCGCATGTTCGGCTCGTTTTCGATCTTCTGACGCAGGCGCTTGGCAATCTGCAACACCACGACTTTCTCGTAGGTGCCGGCGCCACCGATCGCCCCCGGATCTTCCCCGCCGTGGCCGGGATCGAGCGCGATGGTCAGCAGGCGCGCCGTCTTCGGGCCGCGCGGGGGCGACACATAGGTGTCGTCATCATCGTCCTTGCGCTGGGCGAGCGGCGGTGTTTTATCAGGTGTTGCAGGTGAGGACGGCGTGGCCGGTGACGGTCGCGACGGACGCTGTCCCGGTTCGCGTTGCGCATAGCGCTGGAAGAACGCTTCGCTTTCCTCGGTGCTCGGTGTGCCGGCGCCCGACGAAGGCTGTGATGTATGCGGCGGTTGCGAGTTCTGCGCCAGGGCCTGTGCCTTGTTCGCCGTTTGTGCGAGCAGCTCCATGAGTGGATCGGGCTCGACGGCCGGGTACAGATCGAACACCGTGCGGTACTTGTAGCCCGCGACCGGCGGCAACGTGAACGACTGCGGCTTCACGCCCGCCTTCAGGTCGAACACCATGCGCACGACACCGGGCTTGAACTGCCCCACGCGCACCTGAGCGATCTGCGGATCGTTCGGCTGGATCTTGGCAACGAGATCGCGCAGCGCAGGATTCAGATCCACTTCGTCGAGATCGATGACGAAGCGGTTCGGACTTTCCATCAGTTGCTGCTGGAATTTGACCGGGTTGTCGGTCTCGAGCGTAACGCGTGTGTAGTCCCTGGCCGGCCAGACACGCACCGCGACGATGGCGTTGGCAAAGGCGAGACGCGGGCCTGTGAGGGCGAGGATCAGTGTCGATGCGCCGGCGCGCAAGGCGCGGCGGCGGCCGGCGTTGAGCGATGAGGCGTCGTCGGTACGGGCGAAGCGTTTGATCAGCATGAGTTCAGGCAAGCAAGACCGGCCGGCGTGTAGGCACTCGTCGTGAGACGGCGGCTATCGCCGACAGGTTCCAGCCAAAGGCGTAAATCGGGGGGGCCCAGCAGCCCTTCGGCTTTTTCCGGCCACTCGACCAGGCAGAGGGCGTCGCCCGCAAAATGCTCGCGAAAGCCCGTGTCGTGCCATTCGGCCGGATCGGCAAAGCGGTACAGATCGAAATGATAGACCGGCAACACGCCTTGTGGTGTGTCGATGTTGTATGGTTCACACAGCGCGTAGGTAGGGCTTTTGACGCGTCCCGTGTGGCCCAGCGCGCGCAACAACGCCCGCACGAAGGTGGTTTTGCCCGCGCCGAGGTCGCCCGAGAGCTGCACGTGCAGCCCCGCGTGTGCGGCGTCGGTATGTGCCATGCGCTCGACGATGACGCGTGCGAACGCCGCAGCGAAGGCCTCGGTGGCGGCTTCGTCAGGTAGCGCGAAGATGCGTTCGCCCAACAGGGGCGGCGCCGATGGATCGTGCGTGACGGGCATTGCGTAAAATGGAGTCGATGAAAGCTTCCGTGATTTTCCCCGCTACCGCCGCACAAGTCGAGCCATCGACGCCTCCGAACGCTTCGGAAGTGTCGTCCTCGCGCGACAATGCGTCCGGCGTGACGTCTTCCGGCCTCGATCCGGCGGGACTGGCGGCGCTCGCGGTGCAGATCCGCGCGTGGGCCAGCGAACTCGGTTTTGGCGACGTCGGCATCACGGATACGGATCTCTCGCATGCCGAAGCGGGCTTGCAGAAGTGGCTCGACGACGGCTGTCACGGCGACATGGACTACATGGCGGCCCACGGCATGAAGCGCGCACGGCCCGCCGAACTGGTGCCCGGCACGGTGCGGGTGATCAGCGCGCGCATGAACTATCTCCCCAGCGATGTCGATCCGGCGCGTTGGCGCGAGCGCGAAATGGCACGCTCGGCCATGCCGTCCGAGGCCGTGGTATCGGTCTACGCGCGCGGACGCGACTATCACAAGGTCATGCGCAACCGCTTGCAGCAACTGTCCGATCGCATCACGCAGGCCATTGGCCCGTTCGGCTATCGCGTATTCACCGATTCGGCGCCGGTGCTCGAAGTCGAACTCGCGCAGAAGGCAGGGCTCGGCTGGCGAGGCAAGCACACGCTGTTGCTCTCGCGTGAGGCGGGGTCGCTCTTTTTCCTCGGCGAGATTTTCGTCGACGTGCCGCTGCCGACGGACAGCGAAAGTGCGGCGCGTCTGGGCAGCATCGCGCCGTCAGGCACGCCCGGTGACGATCAGCGCAACGTGCAAGGCAGCCCGATCATGGACCGGGGCGAGCACTGCGGCCAGTGCCGCCGCTGCCTCGACGTCTGCCCGACCGGCGCAATCACCGAGCCGTTTCGTGTCGACGCGCGGCTGTGCGTGTCGTATCTGACCATCGAACACAAAGGCGCGATTCCCGAAGCGCTGCGCGCGAAGATGGGCAACCGCATCTATGGTTGCGACGATTGCCAGCTCTACTGCCCGTGGAGCAAGTTCGCGCAACCGTCGCCGTTGACGGATTTCGCGCCGCGCAACCGGCTCGACAGCGCATCGCTCGTCGAACTCTTCGCATGGAGCGAAACGGATTTCATGACGCGGCTCGAGGGCAGCCCGATTCGCCGGATCGGCCATGAGCGCTGGCTGCGCAATCTGGCCGTAGGCCTGGGCAATGCGCTACGCGAAACGACGCAGGCCGAGGCTCGCACGCCGCTGCGCGATGCGTTGCTCGCGCGTCGCGATCATCCCTCTGCGCTCGTGCGCGAACATGTCGAATGGGCGCTCGCCCAGGAAGGAGTGAAGGTTTGAGCCGTTCCGCCGATCGCAGCACCACGCTCATCGACCAGTTCTGCGACACGATCTGGCTCGAAGACGGTCTCTCACGCAATACGCTCGACGCCTATCGTCGTGACCTGCGTCTGTTCGCCGAATGGCTGACCGACAAGCACGAGATGGCGCTCGATGCCGTCGACGAAGCGGCGCTCTCCGAGTATCTGGCATGGCGTCGCGAGAGTCTGGCCAGCAGCGTGAACCGGCGGTTGTCCGTCTTCAAACGCTTCTACCAGTGGGCCTTGCGCGAACACATCGTGCAGCAGGACCCCTGCCTGCGCATCGCCTCGGCGAAGCGCGCACAACGTCTGCCGTCGACCTTGTCGGAAGCTCAGGTCGAGGCGCTGCTCGCTGCCCCGGACCTGACGCAGCCGCTCGGATTGCGCGACCGGGCCATGCTCGAACTGATGTACGCGAGCGGCCTGCGCGTGTCGGAGCTGGTCGCGCTCAAGACCATCGAGGTGGGCCTGAACGAGGGGGTGCTGCGGATTTTCGGCAAGGGGGCGAAGGAACGGCTCGTGCCGTTCGGCGAGGAAGCCAATGGCTGGCTCGCGCGCTATCTCGACGAGAGCCGTCGCGTGCTGCTCAACGGCCGCGCGTGCGACACGCTCTTCGTCACGCAGCGCGGCGAGGGCATGACGCGTCAGGCGTTCTGGTATCTGATCAAGCGCTACGCGTTGCTGGCCGACATTCGTGCGCCGCTCTCACCGCACACGCTGCGCCACGCGTTTGCCACCCATCTGATCAATCACGGCGCCGATCTGCGGGTGGTGCAGTTGCTGCTCGGGCATGCCGACATCTCGACCACCCAGATCTACACGCACGTCGCGCGCGAGCGTCTCAAGTCGCTGCACGCGCAGCATCACCCGCGCGGATAGCTTGTTCAGCCCGCCCGCGCGTGTGCGGGGCGCGCCGCCAGACTCAGAGCAACGCCTTGAGCTTGTGCTTGAGCACCTTGCCGGTCGATGCGGCGGGCAGGGCATCCATCACGCGAATCTCCCCGGGACGCTTGTACGGCGCCAGACGCCCGGCCGCCCACGCGGCAAGCGCATCGACATCGATCACATGTCCGGGGCGCGCTTCCACGAAGGCGATCACGTGCTCGTTGCCGTCAAAGGGGCGTCCGAGCACGGCCGCCTGAAGCACATCGGGATGGCTGGCGAGCGCCTGTTCGACTTCGATCGGATAGACGTTGAATCCGGAGTGAATGATGAGTTCTTTGGCGCGCCCGGCGAGGAACAGCGCCCCGTCTGCCGCGCGCCGCGCCAGGTCGCCGGTGCGTAGCCAGCCATCTGCCGTGATCGTGGCGGCCGTCAGGTCCGGCGCCCGGTAGTAGCCGAGCATCACGTTCGGGCCGCGCACGCAGAGTTCGCCTACGTCGCCCTCGGGCACGTCGTTGCCGTCGCTTCCCACGATTCGGACCGCCACGCCCGGAATGGCCGGGCCGACGGAGCAGTCGTCGCGTGGCGCGTCGAGCAGGGTCTGGGAGACGGTCGGGCTGCTCTCGGTCAGTCCGTAGCCGTTGTGGATCGGCATGCCGTAGAACGCTTCGACGCGCGCCTTCAATGCGGCGTCGAGCGGTGAGCCGCCGGAATAGACGAAGCGCAGACGCGGTGCGACAAGCGATGTGCCTTGCGTTGCCACATATGCCATCAGGCGTGCGTGCATCGCCGGCACGCCTTGCAGAATGGTCAGGCCGTCGTGGGCGAGCGAGTCCAGCACGGCGTCGGGCGTGAAGCGTGCCGCCAGTCGCAGCGTGCCACCCGCGTATAAGGTGCCCAGACAGACCGACGTCAGCCCGTAGACGTGCGAAATCGGCAGCACGCCGTACGCGACATCATCGGCGCCCACGCGCCGCAGCGTGCTCGACACGGCCGCGATGAACATCAGGTTGCGATGCGAGAGACGCACCCCCTTGGGCGCGCCCGTCGTACCCGTCGTGTAGATCAGCGCTGCACACTGCGTCGCCGGGTCGCCCGTGACCGGCTCGACCGCGCTGTCGGCGGCCACGTCGGAGGCGGCGATCGCGCCGAGCGCGAGTTCCGTCCAGACGATCCTGGCGGCGTCCGTGCGGGCGTGCGCTGCCGCATCGGGCGACGCATCGATCGTATAGATCGCGCAGCGCGGATTCGCGTGCTCGCGGATCACGTGCAACTCGGCCGGCGACAGGCGGGCGTTGCAGAGCAGGGGCCAGGCGTCGAGCGATGCGACGGCGAGCAGCAGCACCACGTAAGCGATGCCATTCTCGCCGACGATCATGACGCGGTCGCCGCCTCGCACGCCATGCGCACGCAGACGCTCGGCGCTGGCCGCAACCGCATTCGCCAGTTCGCCGTAGGTCAAACGACCGAAGTCGTCGACGAGCGCCACGCGGTGCCGTGTGAGGGCGGCAATGCGCGCCGGCAACGTGTCGATGCGTGCCGGCAGGCCAGCGAGGAAGGTCGCTACGCCGGCGTCGGTCGACAACGAAGGTAAGTCAGAGTTTGAGGCAGACATGGCGGCATTGTAATGCGCGATGAAGCGATTGCTTACAATCCGTATTTTACGGAAGCTATGGCTGAGTCACCGCCCAGCCGTCGCGAACCCTGGGCGAGCGCCGGGCCTGCCGCCTGCCGTCGCCGCCTTCACTGCTTTCTGACGATATGAAATCCAAGGCCACTGCCGAAACACCCGCGACCAAACAGCTCCGCGAAGCCAGGGTTGCATTCCAGAATCATTTCTACGACTACCAGGAGCACGGCGGCACGCGCGTGTCGGCCGAGGCGTTGCAGGTGCCGGAACACAGCGTGATCAAGACGCTGGTGATGGAAGACGAAGACGCCAATCCGCTGATCGTGCTCATGCACGGCGACTGTCAGGTGTCGACCAAGTCGCTGGCGCGTCAGGCCGGACGCAAGCGCATCGAGACGTGCAAGCCCGAAGTCGCCAACCGTCACTCCGGCTTCCTCGTCGGTGGCACGAGCCCGTTCGGCACACGCAAGCGCATGCCGATCTACATGGAAGCGTCGATTCTCGAACTCCCGGAGATCTACATCAACGGCGGACGTCGCGGTTACCTCGTGTCGATGGCGCCCTCCGAAATCGTGCGCGTGCTCAAACCCACGCTCGTCAACGTCGCACTCGTCGACTGAGCGCCGCGCTCACTGCCCTTAACCATTGCCCCGCCCGGGGTGGCATCCGCGACTTGCCATTCGGTCTCGCGGACGTCTTCAAGAAAATACCCATTGCCACACTGTTGAGCGAAATCTGACTTGTCAGATTTCGCTCGTCTGTCGTCGTCTCTACGATGTTCCCAAGGATTCAGGCACCGGTGATCCATGCAGACGGATTCGCCGTGTTGGCCGGCAAGGACAACGGGAGAAGTGGAGATGCAGGAGACGAGAGGAGATAGCCAGAGCGAACGGTCGGGAAGACACGACCGCGGGCAAAGCCGGGGGCGCCGCAGGGGAGGCGAGAGGAGACTTCACGCAGCAGGCGGATGCGATCTCGACAGGCATCGACGGTGGCGGCTAACGACGGCCATGTTCGTGGCAGCGCTGGCATCGATGTCGGCGCCGGCCATGGCCAACGTCACCATCTCGCCGATTGCGAGCGTGATTGCCGGCGAGCGGTCGACCTCGGGTGTCATTCGTGTCACCTCACAGTCGCCGCAGACGCAGTATGTCGAGGTCACCGTCAAGCGAATCGTCGCCCCCGCAACGGAGGGCGAGCACGAGGTGCCGGTGAGCCTTTCCGAGGGCGACGGCCTTGTCGTCTCTCCGGCGAAATTCGTACTCGCGGGCGGTGCGACCCGTCAGATACGTGTCGTCCCGCTCGGGCGGCCCGACATCGAAACCGCCTATCGCGTTTATTTCCGGCCAGCCGCAACGCCGGACCCCGTGCAGGATGCCCCGGGACCGACCGACTTCGATCCCGACGTGCAGGTGAGTTTCGTCTGGGGCGCGCTCGTCCGGGTCGCCCCGCAAAGACCTTCACCGCGGCTCGCGCGAAGCCGTGACAACGGCCTCATCGAAAACACGGGCAACGTCCGGGCGCACGTGAGCGCCGTGGGCCGATGTACCGGCGAGGCCGATACGACCTGCACCTGGGAGGACATCGGCCGCAGCGTGTATCCCGGTCAGACACAAGCGCTTCCCGGCACCCTGCGCGACGCAACGGTGCGCATCCGATATCTGGTCGACGGCACAACGCAGGCGCAGGTCCTGAATCTGCCTGTCGTGCCTTAGCCAGATCCGATGAGACCTGAGAGTCTCACGTGCCTCCGCTGTCCCGGAGTCATTTCCCTTCCAACCAGATAAGGAAACCAACGATATGAAGACGTTCAAACAATTGGCCGCAGTTGCCGCACTGGCACTCCCCGTGGCCGCTGCCAATGCCGCGGAAGTCGTGATCGATCTGAGCGCGAACATCGATCCCACGCTGTCGGTCCTTCAGGCGAACGGCAGCCCGATGCCGCAGAACCTCGAACTGGCCTACAACGCGGCGACGCGCGACGTGGTCGCGCCAACGATCCATACGCGGTTGTACACCAACGACATCACGCAAAACGTGGGCGTCCGTCTTGGCTCGGTGCCGTCGCTGATCCATACGACGAACAGCGCGACGCCCCCGATTGCGCTCACCGTTCAACTCGATGGCGTGAACATCGCGGCGACGGACACCACATTTGACGCGGCGGATATCTGGACCGGCGTGCAGACCGGTGAATCGAAGACGTTGCCGCTGGTCGTGTCGGGCCGGGCGCCGGGCGCGGGGTTGCCCACTGCCGGCCGGTATGCCGGACGGCTCGAATTGCTGATCGTGGCTTCGGCCTCCAACAACTAAGTCCCGGCAACGTTCTCGACAGCTAGACGTCTGTGAGCGGCGAAGGGGTGCCCTGAGGTGCGCCTTCGTCGATCGCACTCGCACCATGTCAAAGATCCGTCGCACCTATCTCGTCTGCCTGTGCTCGCTTCCGGTCTGGGGGCATTGGGAAGAGGCCAGCGCCACGACCCAGGTGCCGCCGGGATTCGAAGACATTGCGCTCGGTCAGGTGGAGCACCTCGAAGTCAGGTTGCTCGGGCAGTCGCTCGGCTTGTTCCCGGTATTTGTCGATCCGCAGATCGTGCGTCTTGAAACACCCGAATCGGTGGCACGGGCCATCGAGGCGGTGGTGGATGTGGCGCCGGGGGACCGTCAGGCCATGCGACTGGTCGAAGCCCTCGCCAGACCCATGCCACGCAATGGGCATCTCGCATGCGCGGGCGGCGCGCAGTCCTCCGGCTGCCGATATCTCGAAACCGGGTCGGCCGATGTGATCTTCGACGAGGGGCAGGGTGTCCTCGACCTCTTTCTCGCCAAGGACTGGTTGCCCGCGCGAGACCCCGCAGGTCCGGCTTATCACATGAACGTCGCGGGCAGCGAAAATGCGCTGGTGCATTCGCAGATCGTGAACGCCTCCGCGCGCGACCGGGATCGCAATCTCACGGTGTTGGGGCAAGGGGCGCTGGGCGTTTCACCCGAGAGCTACGCCGGGTTCACGTGGTCGCTCGTGCACGCGAGCCAGCGCGCGGACGTTTACGATACCTCTGCCCGATCGGGCGGTACGCGCGCAACCATCGACAGTCTCTATTACCGGCACGATCTCGGTGCGACGCACTACGTTCAGGCCGGACGCATGGATCAGCGCAATCTCTCCAGCGCGCAGGGCGGGAGCTTCGGTTTCTCGCTGCTGCCTGTGGAACGCTTCGACGGCGCACGCATCGGCACGTCGCAGGCGTATCGCAACGAAGCGAGTGCCGCGCAGGGATCGCCGCTGACGGTCCTGTTGACCCGGGATGCGCGCGTCGACGCCTACCGGGGCAGTGAACTGCTGGGCAGCGCCTATCTGTCCGCAGGTGTTCAGCAGTTCGACACGCGTTACTTCCCCGAAGGGAGTTATCTCGTCACGTTGAGAATCTTCGAAGGCGATGCGCTGATCCGGTCGGAGATCGAGCCGTTCACCAAAGTGGGTGGCGGCACCCACGGACGGGGCACGCAGTGGTTTGCTCAGGCGGGACGTACGGTGAACCGGCGTCGATTCGACGACACCCGCCAGCGCGAGCGATTCACGGTGCAGACGGGCGTGCGCACCGCGGTCGGACCGGGCGTGACGCTGACCTCGGGGTTGGTGGCGTTACCCGCGCAATGGTTCAACGAGACACAGATCGGCTGGCAGCACACGTTCGCTTTCGGACGTCTCACGACGACCGCTGCGTTGCTCACCGGGACTGGCGGCGCACGCGGCAACACACAGGCGATTTCGTTTTCCAACGGGCTGGGCGTCAGTCTCTACCGATATCAGATGCGCCAGGCGAATTGCCGTGGCGGCGCATTCGCGTCAGACGTCAACGCCTTCCAGCTCGGCTGCTATGACTCGCTCAATGCCAGCGTGGCGCTGCCGCTGGGCAAATGGCAGGCGTCTGCCGGCTACAGCGAAAGCCGTACCTATGGCCGACGCGCGTCGACCGTTGACCCGTTGCAGGACGAGTTCTGGCAGGGCAGCGAACCGCGCGACGGCGTATCGCGGACTTTGCAGGCGGCGCTGAGCCGGTCGTTCCGTTGGCAACGGTATGCCGTTAATGCCCGCGTGGGGGGATTTCATCGGCATCACGTCGACATGGGCCGACCCGACCGGGGGGGGTTCGTCAACGTGTCGCTGACGCGGCATCGACCCGCGTTGCCGGGCACGCCTCTGTCGACGTTCTCGAGCGCGGGCGTTGAAGTGCGTGGTGGTCTCGGCAACGGTCGCGAGGGAGAGCGTGGCGTGCGGGCGGACTATCACGCGTCGCATACGTGGACGTGGGACGACACGTCGCGTCGCGAGATTGCGCTCGCCGTGACAGGCACCGAGTCTGGCGGCGGCACTGCGAATGTGCGGGGGGCCGTGGACGGCCGGTACGGTGACGCTCAGGCGATCTACTCGCGGAGCTTCGGTCACCTGGGCGACGGCCGTGCGAATGGCGCGTTCGCCGGCAGCTATGCATCGAGTTTCGCCGTGATGCGCGACCGGGTCGTGATCGGTCCGGCCATGCTCGCCGGGGAACCGCCTGCGGGTGTCGCGCTCGTGGTGGGCGATGCGCAGGCGGATCGCGTCGCAGACGGTGAGGCAGACGACGAAAGTGCGAGCGCGTCGGGTGGCGCTGCGGCGACCTTGCAGGTCGGGGGACGTTCCGTGACCGTCAATTTCGGCGCAGCGGCCATGGTGCCCATCGGCGGGTATCGCGTTCAGCAGGGCGAGGTGGCCGAGGCCTGGCAGGGGCTTGGCGACTACAGCATCGGGTTGCTGCGCGGTGCCGGTGTGCAGGATTACTTCCTGACGCCGGGCCGCGTGAAGGTCCACCGCGTGACGGCCAAACGCAGCTACACCTACGTAGGAAGGGCTGTCGGCGTCGATGGTCTCTCGCTCGACAACGCGCGGGTGCTGAGCGTGGCCGCCGCGCCGCTCGACGCACGCGGTGAGTTCATGATCGAGTCGCCGCAGCCGCTCTCCGCGCTCTATCTGCTGGATCGCGGGCAGCCGGTGCGCTGCGAAATTCGCAGCGTCGAACGGCGCGATGTGATTCGGCTGACCGGCACCATGCAATGCGAGATCGTGGCGCAGCACACGCTGCCGGCATCGTTGCGATCCCAAACGCGGGTTCAGCGGTTACTCAGCGATGCACAGGCGTCGTCGGATCATCGCGCGGGATTGGCGATGGAGGATCCAATGAGATGAGAGAGGAGGCCAGACGGAATATGGCAGGCGAGTGGGTAAGTGTTGCCCGAGGTATGACTGCGATGCTTCGGTCCGTGTGCGGCATGTGCGGCGTGTTCACGATGCGCCTCTGCCTGAGCCTCGGCGCGCTGTGCCTGCCGTTCTCCGTCGGCGCACAGTCGGTGCCGTCTGACCGGCACGAGAGCGTTTCGTTGACGTTCGACCGGGCGTCGGTGCCACAAGGCTGGGAGTTTCGCCGACAGATTGCCGCGCATTACACGCCGGGCCGTATCGAGGGTTCGCGAACCTGGTTCGCCTGCCGTTCGACCACCGACACAACGCTGGGGGCCTGCTCGAGAACGCCGTCCAACGCGAACCACCCGTCATCGACGGACGTCGCGTTACGCTTTACCGAAAACCGATCCCAGCTCACTGTCGATCTTCGTATCCGGGCAACCAAGGTGGTTACCGTGGCCAGCAGCACCTGCGTCCACCGGCTTGTCGCGCTCAACTCCACGAGAAACTTCGGTCAGTGCGCGGGGCGGTTCTACGACGTTGCCCGATACATGCTGACCATAGAGCGTGCCGAATTGCAGAAGATTCCCATTGGCGGCATCTGGCGGGGGCGGTTCGAATTCGATGTCCGGGAATATCAGAGTCAGGCGCCGAGCGCCGTGCACAGCTACGACATCGAACTCAATGTCACGGACCGTCAAAACGCGCAGATCTACTTCCCGACGCTCTCCAATACGGCGCCGCGCGTCGCGTTCGATCTGAAAACGCGGCCCGGTCCGGGCTTTCAACCGGTGGTCTACGGGGGAAGGGCGGTGGACGTGTGCTTCTACGATGGCTTCGGTTCGAATTCCGCCGGCGCGCTGAGAGTGCGTGCTGCCGATGTGCGCGGCGATTTTCCGGGCAGACCGCCCGGGCAGGCGTCGCTGGTGCTGCGTAACGCCAACGGCCTCCTGCCGTCGCAACGGATCGATTATCGGGTGGGATACACATACGCCGGTGCGCATCGCTGGCTGACGGTCGGGGGACCGGCCGAAAGTTTCACGCCGGTCGCGCAGTCGGCGATTCGCATCGTCCGGTTACCCGGCATGCCCGTGGCCGTCGCGTGCTCCCCGGCGCTGCTCACGTTCGAGGTGTCGCCGTTTCTTCAGTCGTCGAAGTTCGCGGGAGGTTACGAAGGTCGGTTAAGGATCGAGATGTTTGTCGACGCGGCATTGTTTTGACGTTGCAAGGCGTCGGACAGGCCGGTTTGCAGGGCGAAGCGGTGCAGTTCGGCGTCGGAGCCGATGCCGAGTTTGCGCATGGCGTTGCGTCGTTGTGCGCTGACGGTCTGCTTCGTCCGATGGATCTTTGCCGCGATGGCGCTGATCGACATGCCGGACACGTACAGGTGCAGGACCATGACCTCGCGCTGACTCAATAGTGTCGAACCGATTTCGCTCGCCTCTTGCGCCCTTGTCGGGGGGGGTTGCAGATGAACTCTGCCGTGGTGCAACGCGTGGATGGCAGTCACGACATCGTCGATGTCGCTCGACTTACAGAGTGTGGACGCGACACCAAGCTCGTAGATCTGCCGGGCAATGGCGGGGTTCGGGGCCGCGGTGAGTACCAGTATCCGGACGTCGGGAAACATGCGTCGAATCTGGGCAAGCAGCGCTAGCCCCTCGCCGTAAGCGCCACCCGGCACGGTGCAGCCGGTCACCAGCACGTCACACCGCGTGTGGCGCAACAGGTCGACGATCTGCGTGGCGGTGCGTGCGGTGCCGATGACCGCAAGCGATGTCCGGTTGCCTAATTCGTGGGTCAGTCCGGCGACGACGACAGGATGCGGGTCGGCGATGGCGACGCGGATTTTCTTCATGTTCCAGGGGCTCCTCCCGAGTGCGCGCGTTTGTGATGGACGTTGCGCGCTTGGGGCAAAGACCCCTATGCCCCGGACGCGGTTCCGCAATCTGCGTTGTTGTGGCCGACTTGGAGCCATTTCCCAACGCAGACCGTGCGTCTTGGATGGGAAGTCGAGCCAATCGGGAGCGCGTTCGGGCGAGTCGTGGGCCGGTCCGGCGTGCAACCCCGTGTTTGCCAGAATGGGGCGGCGCGGCGTCTCAAGTAGAATGGCGGCCATTACAAATTCTCCACTCGCTCGAAGTTCATGGCCACACTGGTGTTTATCGTTCTTGCGTATCTGATCGGGTCGGTGCCGTTTGCGGTGATCGTCAGTCGCGCGATGGGGCTCGCGGATCCGCGCAGCTATGGCTCAGGCAACCCGGGGGCGACGAACGTGCTGCGCTCCGGCAGCAAGAAGGCCGCCGTGCTGACGCTGCTCGGCGATGCCCTCAAGGGCTGGCTGGCGGTTTATCTCGCGGAACGCTTCGCCGACGCCTGGGGCGTGGGCGACTTCGGTCTGGCAGCGGTAGCGCTGGCGGTTTTCCTCGGCCATCTGTACCCGATCTTCCTGCGCTTCGCGGGTGGCAAGGGCGTGGCCACGGCCGCCGGCGTGCTGTTCGCCATCAGCCCGATCCTGGGGCTTGCCGTGATGGCCACGTGGCTCATCATTGCGATCTTCTTCCGCTACTCGTCGCTGGCGGCGCTGGTCGCGGCGGTGTTCGCGCCGCTTTACTACGTCTTCATGTTCGGCTTCGGGCCTTACTCGCCGGCGGTGATCGTCATGGCGATGTTGCTGATCTATCGCCATCGCGCGAACATCGGCAAGCTCATCGCCGGCAAGGAAAGCCGCATTGGCCAGAAGAAGTAAGCGAACCCCGGATCCGCCAATAAAAAACCCGCAGCGAGTCTGCGGGTTTTTTCTGTCCGCCCGCCTTGCAGGGAAGTGCGGCAAGGCAGGCGGGCGCGGCGGCGATGTGAGCGGGGGGCTCAGTCGCGGAAGTTGTTGAAGTCGAGCGGCGTGTCGGTCACGTCCTTGCGCAGCAGTGCCATCGCGCTTTGCAGATCGTCGCGCTTGGCGCCGGCCACGCGCACGCTGTCGCCCTGAATGCTCGCCTGCACCTTCATCTTGCTGTCCTTGATGATGCGCACGATCTTCTTCGCGAGGTCACCCTCGACCCCCTTCTTCACTTTCACGACCTGCTTGACCTTGTCGCCGCTGATCTTCTCGACCTTGCCGTAGTCGAGAAAACGCACGTCGACGTTGCGCTTGGCCATCTTGGCGATGAGCACCTGCGTGACCTGATCGAGCTTGAAGTTGTCGTCGGCGAACAGCGTGAGTTCCTGCTCCTTGTGCTCGACGCGCGAGTCCGATCCCTTGAAGTCGAAGCGCGTCGAGATTTCCTTGTTGGCCTGCTCGATGGCGTTCTTGACCTCGACCATGTTGGCTTCGCTAACCACGTCAAACGATGGCATCTGGTTCTCCTGAATTACTGAGGGTTCGTGAAAGGCACGCAGGGCGTGCCGTGACGTTGGGGGACAGTCGTCTGCCCGTGCACGCCATACGGTCCGGTTTCCTGCGACACGACGGGCGTGGCCGGGGCGGCCCGGGGGAGGAAAGCACCTGCATGGCCGGTATAATGGCGCGCATCATTCTTTCGCCCGACATTGTAATTCAGCCGTCGGTCCCGCGTCCCTTCGGGACGTCGGCGGCACCCCCGGACCCGCCTACATTTCATGCCTGAGCTGCAACGCGACGTCAGTCTGCGCGAATTCAACACCTTCGGACTGTCCGCCAAGGCCCGCTATGTCGTGACCATCGACAGCGAAGCGGCGCTGACGGACGCCCTCGCCATGCCCGAACTGGCGGGGCTGCCGCGCCTCGTGCTGGGCGGCGGCAGCAACGTCGTGCTCACGCGAGACTTCGACGGGGTGGTGCTGCGCATGGCCATTCGCGGCCGTGACCGGCTCCCGGATGATCCCGCCGATCCGCATGCGCGCTATGTCCGTGGCGGCGCGGGCGAGGTCTGGCACGATTTCGTCGACTGGACGCTCTCGCAGGATTGCCCCGGGCTCGAGAACCTGGCATTGATTCCCGGCACGCTGGGCGCGGCGCCGATTCAGAACATCGGCGCTTACGGGCTGGAACTGGCAGAGCGTTTCGCCGAGTTGCGCGCGCTCGACACCACGACGGGCGAATTCGTCACGTTGTCCCGCGACGTCTGCGCGTTCGGCTATCGGGATTCGCTATTCAAGCGCGAGCCGGGGCGTTACATCATCGTGGCCGTCACCTTGCGGCTGCCGCAGCCTTGGCAGGCCGTGACGGGGTATGCGGACGTATCGCGCACGCTGGGCGAGGCGGGCGTCGAGCACCCCGAAGCGCGGCAGATTTTCGACGCCGTGGTCGGGATTCGACGTCGCAAGCTGCCCGATCCGGCGGTGCTCGGCAACGCGGGAAGTTTCTTCAAGAATCCCGTGGTGGATGCGCAAACCTTCAACGCGCTGCGCGCGCGTTTCCCCGAGGCGGTCGGCTATGCGCAGCCTGATGGCGCGTGGAAGGTCGCCGCAGGCTGGCTGATCGATCAGTGTGGCTGGCGCGGCAAGTCGCTCGGCCACGCGGGCGTGCACGAGCGTCAGGCGCTGGTGCTGGTCAATCGCGGCGGCGCGAGCGGTGCGGACATCGTGGCGTTGGCCCGCGCAGTGCAGAGCAGCGTGAAGGAACGCTTCGGTATCTCGCTCGACCCCGAACCGCTCATGCTTTGATCACGCCTTGATCGCGGTGGCGTCGGGCAAACGCTGCAAGTAGTCACGCTTCAGGTCGACCGTGGAGCGCACGCCCACGTCGTCGTAATACGTTTCCAGCCAGCGCGCAGCTGCGTTGCGTCCGCGGTCGCGCAGCGTCGTGAGGAAATGCCAGTCCGTCACGAATTTCGTCGACGACGACAGATCGTAAAGCGCCTTGTCGGCGCGAATCGAGTGAATCAGCGGGTACTTCAGCCGCTCGCGAAACTCCGGCTTGAGCCATCCCTCGTCGATCAGTTTGTGGACGAATGAAATGGCGCGGAATTCGCGTTGCAGCGAGGCATTGAACGTGATCTCGTTCACGCGATTCATGATCTGCCCCGGCAGCACGGGCTTTTCTTTGCGCTCGATCGGGTTGATGTGCACGATCAGAATGTCGCTCGTGACCGTCTCGTAATAGAACGGATATAGCGCGGGATTGCCGAGATAGCCGCCGTCCCAGTAAAAGTCTTCGTCGATCTTCACCGGTTTGAATAGCCACGGCAGGCAGGCTGACGCCATCGCCACGTCCAGCGTAATTTCGTGCGTGCGGAAGATGCGGATGTTGCCGGTACGGATGTTGGTCGCCGAGACGAAGAGATGCGTCGCCGTGCTCTCGCGCAGCCGCTCGAAGTCGACCTGCGCTTCGAGCACGGTGCGCAGAGGATTGATCTCGGCCGGAGGCTGCGAGAACGGCATCATCCATTGCTGCATGCTCTGCATCCAGTCGTGCCAGACCGGGTATTCGGTCGGACGCCCGTTGAGCCAGCTGAAGACGGTCTGCGCCCACGCTGTGGCGGACGAACCCGCCTGAGAGACACCCAGCCAGAAGCTGTGCAGCGCTTCACGCGCCTTCTCGCGCGGATCGACACCAGGTCGGTCGAGCAGCCCGTGCGCCAGCACCACGGCGTTCATGGTGCCCGCTGAGGCGCCGCTGATGCCCTCGAATGCCAGCCGTCCGTCTTCCAGCAGCTTGTCGAGCACGCCCCACGTGTACGCCCCGTGGGCGCCACCGCCTTGCAGGCCCAGATCGATTCCCTTGCGCTTCGCGTCGCCGCTAGTGCCTGCACGCGCGCGTGACGATCTGGCCTTCGCACCATTGCGCTTGTCCTTCGGGGGAAGTAGCGGGACGTCCGTCGGTTCGAGGTCGGGATTCGTGTCCGAAGGCTCGGGAGTGTCGGGCGGGTCTGAGGGAATGCGTGCGGTGGGCGGGGAGGGCTCGGTTGGCGCCGCAGCGGGCGTCACGGCGGCATCGGGGGCGGCTTGTGGCGTGTCTGGCGCCGGACTGGCAGATAGGCTGGCGGCGCTGTCGTTGGCGTTGTCGGAAGCGCTATCGATGGGAGCATCGATGCGGTGATCGAAGGAACCGGGAGGCAGTCGCGACATAGTGAGAAGCGGCGCCGGGCCGCGCTGAACCGGCCGAGAGGGCGATGACGCGGAAAGTCCCGCGCCGTCGCGATGCTGGCCGTACGGTTAGCCGTAGTGGCAAACGTAATCGAGCGTCTCCACGACCTCGATATCGAACTTACTGTTGCCCGGCACGGAGAACTCCTGACCGGCGGCGTATTCCTGCCATTCGGTCTGTCCTGCCAGACGGATGCGGCAACGGCCGCCCGTGACTTCCATGATTTCGGGAGCATCGGTGCCGAACTGGAGCGTGGCCGGGAAAATCACACCCAGCGTCTTGCGCGTACCGTCCGGGAACAGAACGGTGTGCGAAACGCACTTGCCGTCGAAGTAGGTGTTGGCGCGCTTGATTACGGAAACGTTGTCGAACTGCGTAGCGTTTTGCGTCATGACCGAATGCTGTGTCGAATGCGAAGAAAGTCGCGTTGGAGAGTCGATATGTCCGGCCTTTCCGGCCAGACGGTTGAATTCATGCTAGCACGTTTCGAGCGTCCACCCGTCTGCATTTTGTGCGATGCACAACGGAATTGCCCCATGCTGGTGCGAGGCGGTGCAAATTCCGAAATGTTCTGATGAGCGCGACGCACTGCGCGATGCTGCTATGAAACGCCAGCCGTCACGCAATGCGGGCGACGGTGGCGCGTCAGCGATGATAGCGGAACGCTAAACGCGTAGGTTGGATGAAAAACGCCCGGACCATGCTGACGCGGTCCGGGCGTTGATCGTGAGCGGTGCCGGCGTCTTACACGCGGCCCAGCATCAGAAACTCCATGAGTGCCTTCTGCACGTGCAGACGGTTTTCGGCTTCGTCCCACACGACGCTCTGTGCGCCGTCGATGACGTCTGCCGACACTTCCTCACCGCGGTGCGCGGGCAGGCAGTGCATGAACAGGGCGTCGGGCTTGGCGCGTTGCATGAGATCGGCATTCACGCACCATTGCGCGAACGCGGCCTTGCGTGCCTCGTTCTCCGCTTCGAAACCCATGCTCGTCCAGACGTCCGTCGACACGAGATCGGCGCCTTCGCAGGCCTCGCGCGGATCGTCGAACTCACGCACGAACGGGCGGCTCGATTCCGCGACCATCGCCTGATCGAGGCGGTAGCCCGGCGGCGTGGAGATGTTGAACTGGAAGCCGAAGATCTCGGCGGCCTGGATCCACGTGTACGACATGTTGTTGGCGTCGCCGATCCACGTCACGGTCTTGCCCTTGATCGGGCCGCGATGCTCGTAATACGTAAAGATGTCCGCCAGCACCTGACACGGGTGGTATTCATTCGTGAGGCCGTTGATCACGGGCACGCGGGAGTGCTGCGCAAAACGCTCGAGGATCTCCTGGCCGAACGTGCGGATCATGATGATGTCGGTCATGCGCGAAATCACCTGTGCGGCGTCTTCGATCGGCTCGCCGCGGCCGAGCTGGGTGTCTCGCGTGTTCAGGAACACGGCGTGACCGCCCAACTGGTGAATACCGGCCTCGAACGACAGGCGCGTGCGGGTCGAGCTCTTCTCGAAGATCATCGCCAGCGTGCGGTCGTGCAGCGGGTGGTAGGTCTCGTAGTTCTTGAATTTCTTCTTGAGGATGCGGGTGCGCTCGAGCACGTAGTCATACTCGTCGAGCGTCAGATCCGAAAACTGAAGGTAATGCTTGATGGGTTTGGCGGTGGTCATTTGGATGTTCTGCTGGAGGCCGATATCGCGTGAATTCTCCGCAAGGAAGCTAAGCATTCGCTGGGAACTCGGACGCGTTCGGCACGACGAACAAGCCTTGAGGCCTGTCCCCCGGTCAGGCTCGTGAAGGTGTTCTACCGGTTGCTGGCTACAGGGGAACGGCCCCTAGTCTACCAAATCGTTTTGTCGTCACACGAAAAGCGTATTATCGAGCCCGCTGCTGCACAGCCAAAATCGGCTGGCAAGACCGAAAAAAACATCCGCAGCTATGGTGGGGGACAGGTTCCAGTCTTATATAAGATATAATACTGGCTCTGTCAGCAACGCTACCCGCGTACGGCTGGCCAGGTGTTTTTTGAGGTGATTGAGCGATATGACCGACCAGGTTCCCGCGCGTGAGTATTTCATCCAGGGCCTGACGCTGGATGGCAAGAAGTTTCGTCCGAGTGACTGGGCGGAGCGTCTGTGCGGCGCCGTGTCGTTCTGCGGCCGAAGCAATTCTGGCCCGAACGCATACATGCAGTACTCCCCCTACGTGCGTCCGACGATGGTGGGCGACGTCAAATGCGTCGTTGTCGACGAGCGACTGCGCGAGATCGAGCCGCGAATGTTCGATTTCGTGATGAGTTTTGCCCGTGACAACGGTTTGCAGATGACGGAAGCCTGCTTCGTTCCCGACGTCAAGTAATTCCCCTTCGGCCGTTTTCGGCCAGACGTGAGTGCCGGGCCTTTGGCCCTGACTCACCGTCGAGCTGTCACATCGCTGCCGCTCCGGCACGTCTGCATTGCCTTCTCCCTGTGTATTGCTACGAAGAACGTTCATTGGGACGCACGGTGTCCGCGCGCCGGACGGGTTTCATGCCGTGCAACGTTTGACGGAGCGGAATTGGTGGTGAAGAATGCGCACCAAAGAAAAAAGCCCGCATAAAGCGGGCTTTTTAGTGTCCCGACCGTAGTCGGAACCGGCAAGCAACTTGTTCTGCTTTGCAGCTAGTGCTGTCTTAGGCAGCAGCCGACATCGCCTTGATGGCGGCCGACAGGCGGCTCTTTTGGCGAGCAGCGGTGTTCTTGTGGACGATCTTCTTGTCAGCGATGATGTCGATCGTCTTTGCCGAAGCGCGCAGCACTTCCTTGGCAGCAGCCTGGTCGCCCGTGGCGATGGCCTTGCGAACAGCCTTCACAGCCGTGCGCAGACGCGAACGCAGCGCCGAGTTGTGGGCGTTGATCTTAACGGTTTGACGCGCGCGCTTGCGTGCTTGTGCGGTATTTGCCATGTTCTGTGAATTCCTTGAATTGCTCCGCCTGATGCGGCTTCTATGCAGTTTGGCTCGGCTCCCTGGGAGACACGGTGGCCAGGAAGCAATCCATTGACTTCGAAACCGTCGATTATAGCCGAAGCGAAACGGAAATTGCAACTTCTTTGCTGCACTGCTGTGCGTATAATACGCGCAACATGAATTTGCTAAAAGCTCTCGCTACGGTCAGCGGTTTTACGATGCTCTCGCGCATCACCGGCCTGATTCGTGAAATTCTAATCGCCCGCATGTTCGGCGCCGGTCCCATGACCGACGCCTACAACGTGGCGTTCCGTATCCCCAATCTGCTGCGCCGCCTGTCCGCTGAAGGGGCGTTTTCGCAGGCATTCGTCCCAATTCTGGCCGAATTCAAGACGCAACGTAGCGAAGCCGAGACCAAGACGCTGGTCGACTCGGTCACGACGGTGCTGTTCTGGGTGTTGCTTTCCATCACGATTGCGGGCGTGCTCGGCGCGTCCGGGGTCGTGTACGCCGTGGCGACGGGCCTGTCGCGCGAGAACGGCACGTTCGACGCCGCCGTCTTCATGACGCGCGTGATGTTCCCCTATATCACCCTGATTTCGATCACCACGCTGGCCGCCGGGGTGCTCAATACCTGGCGCCAGTTCTCGATGCCGGCGTTCGCCCCGGTGCTGCTCAACGTCAGCTCGATCGTGGCGTCGCTGTGGGTGGCCCCGCATCTTGAGACGCCGGTCTACGCGCTGGCTTATGCCGTGATCGTCGGCGGGGTGCTGCAACTCGTCATTCAGTTGCCGGCGCTCGCCCGCATCGGCATGTTGCCGCGCATCACGTTCAACGTTCTCGCGGCCCTGCGCAATGCCGGCGTGAAGCGCGTGCTCGCCAAGATGGTCCCCGCTACGCTCGCGGTGTCGGTTGCGCAGGTGAGCCTCATCATCAACACGAACATCGCCTCGCGACTGGCGCAGGGCAGCGTCTCGTGGCTGGCCTATGCCGACCGTCTGATGGAATTTCCAACGGCGTTGCTGGGTGTGGCGCTTGGCACCATCCTGCTGCCGAGCCTGTCGCGGGCAAATGCCGACGGCGATGCCGCCGAGTATTCGGCGCTGCTGGATTGGGGGCTGCGTCTGACATTCCTGCTGGCGATGCCCAGTGCCGTGGGCCTGTTCGTCTACGCGGAACCGTTGACCGCAACGCTCTATCAATATGGCCGCTTTGATGCGACCGACGTTGCGATGACCGCGCATGCGCTGACGGCGTATGGCGTGGGTCTCGTCGGCCTCATTCTCATCAAGATCCTCGCGCCGGGCTTCTACGCCAAGCAGGACATCAAGACGCCGGTGAAGATTGCCATCGTGGTATTGATCGCCACGCAACTGTCGAACCTGCTTTTCGTGCGCTGGTTCGCGCATGCCGGGCTGTCGTTGTCGATCGGCGTGGGCGCCTGCATGAACGCGGCGCTGCTTTTCGTCGGCCTCTACAAGCGCGGCATTTACCGCCCCGCGCCGGGGTGGCGCTTGTTTTTCGTGCAACTGCTCGCCGCGTGCCTGATTCTGGCTGGTCTGCTGCTGTGGTTCACCCAGAGCTTCGACTGGGTGGCGCTTGGTGCGCGTCCGCTGGCCCGAATTGCGTTGCTCGGCGCGAGTCTGGTGCTATGCGCCGTGGTGTATTTCGGGGCATTATTCCTCATGGGTTTCAACTTCTCGTTCTTCCGCCGCCGAACCCTCTCCTGATCCGCCGGGATTGCGGGACGGGCAAGTGACGCGGAAGAAATCACGGATACCGCATGGCGAATCGAATTCTCGAGTACTTTGCCGCGCTGGTGGCGTCCGACGACGGTCTGCCGTTGACCGAGGCCGCCATCGCCATCGCGCAGGACGTCTATCCCGATCTCGACGTGCAGGACACGCTGACGCAGATCGACGCGCTTGCCGCCCGTCTGGCCAAACGTCTGCCGCCTGACGCCGGACCGTTGCAGAAACTGCAACTGCTCGACCACTTCTTCTTCCGTGAACTGGGCTTCACGGTCAATCAGAACGACTATTACGACCCGGACAACAGCCATTTGCATGTGGTGCTGGACCGGCGTCGTGGCATTCCCATTTCTCTGGCCGTGTTGTGCATGGAAATCGGTCACCAGATTGGGTTGCCGTTGCGCGGCCTCTCGTTCCCCGGTCACTTTCTGCTTCGGCTCGCCGTGCCGGCCGGTGATGTCGTTATCGATCCGATTTCTGGTAACTCGCTTTCACCGCAGCGCCTGCTCGAAATGGTGGAGCCTTACCTGAAGCACTATCGCGACGAGAGCGCGGAGCCCATCCAGGAGCTTGCCTTGTGGGCGTTGTTGCATCCGTTCCTGGAGCCGGCGTCGCCGCGCGAGATCCTGGCGCGCATGCTCCGTAATCTGCGCGCGATCTATACGCAGAATGAACGATGGGAACGTTTGCTGGCGGTACAGGAGCGTATGGTGCTCGTGCTGCCCGATCAGCCGATCGAGAAGCGCGACCGGGGGCTGGCCTATGCGCGTCTGGGGCTCGTGCGACCGGCGCAGGACGATCTGGAGCTCTATCTGAGCAAGCGCCCCGATGCCGACGATGCCGACGCCATCCGCCAGGTGCTCGACGACCTGAGCCGTCGCCCGGGGAGTCACGGGTAGTCCTGACGAGGCCTAACGGGGCCCGATGTCGCGCTCGCCAACGCTTTACCGATGAAAAACGCCAGCCGGAGTTACCGGCTGGCGTTTTGTCTTGCGTCGTCTGCTGTTCGCCGACCGCCGTCGGGCGTCGACCGACAGACTGCGGGTTATACCGACTGCATCGACAGTTCCTGCACTTCCCGTTGCAAACCGGGCTTGTAGCCGAAATGGAAAAACACTTCGGCCATCAGGAACATCGGGGCGATGAATATCTGAAAGAGATTGTCGAGCAGCGCCGGCTTGCGGCCTTCGAAGTGATGGCCGATGAGTTGCACGATCCAGCCACCGACGAAGAGCACGCCGAAAACGGTCAGCGCCCAGGGCCACGGTAGCCGGGCAAGATGTTGCGTGACGGCGAGCATGACCGCGAAGAACGCCGTCATGGCAAGCGTGAGCGGCACGTCGAGCAGGAAGTAGTACATCAGCAGTACCAGCACGATCACATGCGTCGCATTCAGTCCGCTGGGGCCGAGCGGCACCCATGAGAACGCCTGCATGACGGCGAGGATGATCATGGGAACGCCGAAGAAATGGGTCAGGCGATTCTTGGGACTGCGGTGATAGCGCTGATAGAACGACATCTGTTGCGCCAGTGATTTCATGCCAGCCTCCTGCCTCGGGGGACGACGGGAAGAATGCTCGGGCACCGGTCGGGGAGCATGAATACCGGTGTCTGGTGCCGTCCGCAAGGTGCGGTCGGCATTCCATTGTAGTCATAGTCGCTACGACATTTTGCTGCGGTGCGACAACGTGTCCGGGGAGGCGCTTTAGGCTCGCCGCCCGGCGGTACACCTCTGATTTTGGTGTTACTTCGGCTGCATCCGGATGGCGCCGTCCAGACGAATGACTTCGCCGTTGAGCATGGGATTGCGCACGATCTGTTCCACGAGCATTGCGTACTCTGCGGGCCTGCCCAGCCGTGGCGGGAAGGGGACCATCTGACCGAGCGATGCCTGCACTTCGGCCGGCATGCCGAGCATCATCGGCGTTTCGAAAATCCCTGGAGCGATGGTCATCACGCGAATCCCGCTGCGCGACAGGTCGCGGGCGACCGGGAGCGTGAGGCTCGCGACACCGCCTTTCGATGCCGCGTAGGCGGCTTGCCCCATTTGCCCGTCGAACGCGGCCACGGATGCGGTATTGACGATCACACCGCGCTCGCCCTCGCCATTGGGTTCGCCCTGGCTCATGGCAGTCGCCGCCAGGCGGATCATGTTGAACGTGCCGATCAGATTGATCTGAATGACGCGCGCGAAGGCGTCGAGCGGATGCGGCCCGTCGCGGCCCACGGTCTTGCTGCCGATGGCGATGCCCGCGCAATTGACGAGACCGCGAAGCGTGCCCAGCGATTGGGCCGCCGCCACGGCCGCCTTGCCGTCATCTTCACGCGTGACGTCGCATTTGACGAACTTGCCGCCGAGCTTCTCGGCAAGCGCTTCGCCTTCATCGACGTTGACGTCGGCGAGCGTGACTTTCGCGCCAAGTCCGGCCAGCCAGCGCGCGGCCGCTGCGCCGAGCCCCGAGGCGCCACCGGTGATCAGAAACACATTGCCCTGAATTTCCATGCGTCATCCTCCTTTGGCAAAAAAGGCGGCGCAGTGGAAACTGGCCGCCTTTTCTGTGGCGTTACTTATGCAGTACTCGCGTCACGCGTGTCGAATACACCTCGAACCGACATCGGCTTCGGCGTAACCGGCGAGTGGTCACCCCCGATCACACGGCGACGGCGACTGAATTACTTCAGTGCGTCGAATGCACGGGTGCGGATTTCTTCCACGCTGCCCTGACCCGAAATCTTGCGGTACTGCGGGGCTTCGACGATCGCGCCCGGGCTGCCGTGCTTGGCCCAATCCGAATAATAGGCCACCAGCGGCTTGGTTTGCGATTCGTACACGGCGAGGCGCTTCTTGACGGTCTCTTCCTTGTCGTCGTCGCGCTGCACGAGCGGTTCGCCGGTCACGTCGTCAACGCCTTCGACCTTCGGCGGATTGAACTTGACGTGGTACGTGCGGCCCGATGCCGGATGCGTACGACGGCCGCTCATGCGGGTGATGATTTCGTCGAACGGCACGTCGATTTCGAGCACGAAGTCGATGGCGACGCCCGCTTCCTTCATGGCTTCCGCCTGGGCGATGGTGCGCGGGAAACCGTCGAACAGATAGCCGTTCTTGCAGTCGTCGGCGGTGAGGCGTTCCTTCACCATGCCGATGATCACGGCGTCCGGCACCAGATCGCCGGCGTCCATGAAACGCTTGGCTTCGAGGCCGAGTTGGGTGCCTTCCTTGATCGCGGCGCGCAGCATGTCGCCGGTCGAGATTTGCGGGATGCCGAATTTTTCTTTGATGAAAGTTGCTTGGGTGCCCTTACCGGCCCCGGGTGCCCCCAACAAAATCAGACGCATCGATGACTCCTGAAAGTTTGTGATTTGTAAATGCTGTGCGTGCGGCAGGCGGGTGCGTCCCACGGGTGTCTTGCGGCGGTTGCGGGTCCGGTGACCGGCCAACCGCGCGGCGCGCAGACGTCGCGCTCGGCATAGCGCGACGCGTGCGGGACCGAGGTCTGCTCGCGAGAATCAGAGCGATTATGCCACGTCATGCCCGCCCGGCGGCGTTTTGCAGACTTGCTAACGCCACGCCGATGCGATTTCCGGGACACACCCGTTACCGCAACAGGGGCGTGCCGAACCTCGGATTTGCACCGAGCCGCGAATGGGGGTACGCGTCAGTTTTTCAGCAATGCGCGCACGCGTTCGAGATCTTCGGCGGTATCCACGCCCGGTAGCGGGGCATCGTCGGTAACCAGCACGGCGATACGTTCGCCATGCCAGAGCGCACGCAACTGCTCAAGCGACTCTGCCGTCTCGACCGGCGCCTGCGGCAAGCTGGGATAGCTGCGAAGGAACTTGGCGCGATAGGCGTACAGCCCGATATGACGGAAGATCGGTGTCGTCGCGGCCGGCAGCGTGGCCGCATGGGCCAGGCCCGCAGCCCACGCGTCGCGCGACCAGGGAATGGGGGCGCGGGAAAAATACAACGCACGGCTGTGCGCGTCGAGCACGACCTTGACGACGTTCGGCGAGAAGATCTCGGCGTTGTCGGTGATCGGATGCGCTGCCGTTGACAGCGCACATTCAGGATGTTCGGCCAGATGCCCGGCGACGGCATGCACCAGCCGCGGGTCGATCAGGGGTTCGTCGCCCTGCACGTTGACGACGATGGTGTCGTCCGACCAGCCTTGCTGGGCGGCGACTTCGGCAAGACGGTCGGTACCGGTCGGGTGATCGGCACGCGTGAGCACGACATCGAAGCCATGGGCCGAGACGGCGTCAACCACACTTTGCGCGTCCGTGGCCACGACCACCTGACGCGCCCCCGACTCGCGCGCGCGCTCAGCGACACGCACGACCATCGGTTTGCCGCCGATGTCGGCCAGCGGCTTGTTGGGCAGGCGCGTCGACGCGAGACGCGCGGGCACCACGGCGACAAAATCGAGGGTGACTTTCGTATCGCTCACGATGCGGACTTGTTGTCGTTCAGCGGGACGGGCGTACCCTCGACGGACTGACGTGCTTCATCGGCCAGCATGACGGGAATCCCGTCGCGAATCGGGTACGCGAGCTTGTCTGCGTGGCAAATCAGCTCCTGGGCTTTCTTATCCAGCGCCAGCGGGCCCTTGCACAACGGGCAGACGAGAATCTCAAACAGTCGGTTGTCCACGCAATTTCTCCACTACCAATGATACGAGACGCGCATCGAGCGCTGCCTCGGCAGGTACGGCCCACACACGCGGGTCGGACCAGGTGACGCATTTTACTGCATCCTTTTCGGTGATCAGGATGGCGTCGGCGGCAACGCCGTCGAACGGATTCACCGCAAAGTCGTAATGATCGGGCAGCGCCAGTGTCTCGATCTGCAAGCCTGCTGCGCGCAATGCCGCGAAGAATCGCTCCGGCGCTCCGATGCCGGCGGCGGCCAGCACGCGTTTGCCTGCGAAGTGCGACAGCGCCCGGGTGAGCGAGGGTTGGCTCACGCACCACGCATCACCGAGCGTGAGCGTCAGGCGCCACGTGTTGGGCCACTCGGGCAGCGTCCTGCCGTAAGGGTCGTTGATCAGATTGATGTCCCGACGACGCGACAACGGTTCACGCAACGGTCCGGCGGGCAAGAGAAAGCCGTTGCCGCCAAGGCGGTGATCGAAGACGGCAATCTCGACATCACGCGCCAGCGCGTAATGCTGAAGCCCGTCGTCGCACACGATGACATCGCATTCCGGGTGTGCCGCGAGCAACGCCTGGCCGCCTTCGACGCGCGACGGCCAGACCCACACAGGCGCGCCCGTGCGTTTGGCGATCAGCAACGGTTCGTCGCCGGTCGCTTCGGGGCGCGCGGTGACACTTACCTCGGTCGGACGGGAAAGACTGGCGCCGTATCCACGCGAGAGCACGCCGGGCGTATAGCCGCGGGCGCGCAAGGCCTCGACAAGGGCGATGACGGTCGGTGTCTTGCCGGTACCTCCCACGGTGAGGTTGCCGACGATAACGACCGGCACCGGCAGGCGCGTCGACCGCTTCCCACCACGACGAAAACGCATGCGCCGCCACGCGGCGATGGCGCCAAAGATCCACGACAGGGGCCACAACAACCACGCCACGATTCCGCGACGTTGCCACTGCGCGCTCACCCAATGCACCAGCGATCCGGACAGGCGAGGCACGAGCGCGCGTGCGCGCGCCCCGTTCGCGTTGTCCGGGCGAGTGGGGTGGGTCATCGGGCCGGCTGCGCCGTCGTCGATCGCGCGGCGAACGTCAGGCGCGACAGGCCGGCTTCACGCGCGGCTTCCATCACGTTGATGACCGATTGATGAGCGCTCTTGGCGTCGGCATTGATGATGATGACGGGCGGCTCGGCTCCCGTGTTCGCCGGGCCGGCTGCCTGACGCAGTGCCGCCGTCAGGCTCGCTACGTCGCGTTGTGCGAGCGAGTGCCGATCAATGGCGTAACTGCCATCTGCGCCGACCGAGACGACGATCTGACGCGGCGGCACCACGGCCTTTTCGGCATCCGCCGTCGGCAGATTGACCTTGAGCGCCGTGTAGCGCGTGTAGGTCGTGGTGACCATCAGGAATATCAGGATGACGAGCAGCACGTCGATGAGCGGAATCAGATTGATCTCCGGCTCGTCGCGCGTGGAGAGACCTCGACGGAAATTCATCGCGTGTCTCTCGAATCAATGCCGCGGCAGCGTGGCATCGAGAAAATGGACGGCTTGCGTCTCGAGCTCGACGAGGAAGGCGTCGACACGCGTGCGGTAATAGCGGTAGAAGATCATCGCGGGAATCGCGATCATCAGCCCGAAGCCGGTGTTGTAGAGCGCAACGGAAATGCCGTGCGCCAGTTGGGCCGGGTCGGTGCCTGTTGCATCCTGCGAACCGAAAATCTCGATCATGCCGATCACCGTGCCGAACAGCCCCATCAGCGGGGCGACCGAGGCGATGGTGCCCAGAGCGGGCAGAAAGCGTTCGAGTTCGTGAGCGACGGCACGCCCCGTTTCCTCCAGCGCATCCTTCGCACCTTCGCGCGGGCCCTGCGGATTATGGGCGACGTACCGGACGCCGGTCGCCAGCACCCGGCCGAGCATCGAGCCACGGGCCAGCGCTTCGGTGGCGTCCTGCTTGGCGGCGCCTCGGCGGGCGAGCGTGATCGCGTTTTCGAGCACACCCGTCGGCAGCACGCGAGTGCGGCGCAACGACAGTGCGCGCTCCACGATCAGAGCGAGGGCGATGACGGATGCGATGAGAAGTGGCCAGATGGGCCAGCCGGCGGCCTGGATGACGGCGAACAAAGACGACCTCTTGCTTGTTGCGGGGATGGGCAAACGAGTCCGAACTGTAGCGTGCAGGGGGGGGATGGGCAAGCACCGTTTTCCACACCTGACGAGCACAAGGATGTGGACAACCTTGGGATACGTTCGACAACTCTTTGACGCGACGGCTCTTTTTAGTTCGTGATGAAAAAATGGGCAATGAGCGGTTTCAGAAATGAACACCACCGCAAGCTCACAAATCCCAAGACTTTTCCATCAGCCTGTGGATAACTATGTGCACATGTCGTCCAGCGAAGATATATCTGGGTGCCGTCGCCTGATTCGTGACACGCGGGACAGCAGATGTCCCCTGCAAACCCTGATAAATCAAGGATTTGTTGTCTCAGTGCAGGAAATATGGGGCGCCCGGACGAGAAAACCCTTAAATTAGCGGGCCTGTGGACAGTTTTTCGTCAGCGCATACGCATGAACCTATCTTTCGACGATGCACGGCCCAACGGTGGTGCAGATCGCGTGCTAAGTGTTTCGGATTTGAACAAGGCCGTTGCCGGCGTGCTGGAGCGGAGTTTCCCTCTGGCCTGGGTCAGCGGTGAGATATCCAACTTTACGCGCGCAGCCAGCGGCCATTGGTATTTCTCGATCAAGGACGCGCAGGCGCAGATGCGCTGCGTGATGTTCCGTGGGCGCGCGCAGCACGCGGACTTCTCGCCGAAAGAGGGCGACCGGGTCGAAGTCCGGGCCTTGCTCTCCATGTATGTGCCGCGCGGCGAGGTGCAGCTCAACGTCGAGGCGATTCGCCGGGCGGGGCAGGGCAACTTGTACGAAGCGTTCCTGCGGCTCAAGGAAAAGCTCGCCGCCGCCGGGCTGTTCGATGCCGAACGCAAACGCCCCTTGCCCCGTTATGCGCGCCGGGTGGGGGTCGTCACGTCGTTGCAGGCCGCAGCCTTGCGCGACGTGCTGACGACGCTGGCCCGCCGCGCCCCGCACATCTCCATCGTGGTCTACCCGGCGCCGGTGCAGGGCGTCGACGCAGCGTCGCGGCTGGCGGCCGCGCTCGACACGGCCAACACCCGTAACGAGGTCGACACGATTCTCCTGTGCCGCGGGGGCGGTTCCATCGAAGACCTGTGGGCATTCAACGAGGAAGTGCTGGCGCACGCCATTGCCCGCAGCAAGCTGCCCGTGGTCTCCGGCGTGGGACACGAAACCGATTTCACCATTGCCGACTTTGTGGCGGACGTGCGCGCCCCCACGCCCACGGCGGCTGCCGAGCTGATCACGGCTGCGCGCGATGAGTGTCTGCGTGACGTGGACCGCGAGCGCCAGCGCCTGAGCCGCGCGATGCGCCGCACGCTGGAGCAGCGTGCCCAGCAACTCGACAGTCTGTCGCGCGGGCTGGTATCGCCGCGTGAGCGTCTGGCGCGTCAGCGCGGCGAGCTGGCGCATCTGGCCGACCGCATGCGCCATGCGCTGGAGCGCCCGCTGGCCCAGCGCCGCAGCCGGTTCGAGATGTTGCGCCTGAGACTGGCCCGTGCGGTACCCGATGTGGCGTCGCAGCATGAGCGGCTGGCATTGCTCTCGCAACGCTTGCGCACGGCGATGTCACGTCGCGCGGAACGTTCGACCCAGCGCCTGCTCGACGCGAACGCTCAGCTCGAGTTGCTCAACCCGCGCCGCACGCTGCAACGCGGTTATGCCGCAGTGCTCGATGCGAAGGGGCACCCGCTGCGCGACCCGAAGAAGTTGCAGCGAGGCCAGCAGGTGACGATGCATCTGGCCGACGGGGCGGCGGATGTGGGCATTGGTGACGTTCAGGTCAGGCTAGACGATACTTTTTAGTCGACCCTGTTGGGCAAAGCTGGCGAATCGCAGGCATCGTGCATCGATTAGTCGGGATCGGCAAACAATCGTCACATTCGTCGGGCAGATTGCGTAAACCAAGTACCCGTTGGGTTTGCGGGGTTATCGCATCTGCCCTAGAATCGATGGCTCCGGATAACGCAAAATCGGGTTCCCCTCAGAGCACAAAGGACAATTGCCATGGAACACAAGCTCCCTGAACTGCCGTACGCCATCGATGCACTGGCACCGACCATCTCCAAGGAAACGATGGAGTATCACTACGGCAAGCATCACCAAGCCTATGTGACGAACTTGAACAACCTGATCAAGGGCACCGAATTCGAAAACGCCAGCCTCGAAGACATCATCAAGAAGTCGTCGGGCGGCGTGTTCAACAACGCAGCACAGGTGTGGAACCACACCTTCTTCTGGAACACCCTGTCGCCGAACGGCGGCGGTGCGCCGAGCGGCGATCTGGCCAAGGCCATCGACGCCAAGTTCGGTTCGTACGACGCTTTCAAGGAAACGTTCTCGAAGTCGGCCGTGGGTAACTTCGGTTCGGGCTGGACGTGGCTCGTGAAGAAGGCCGACGGTTCGGTCGACATCGTGAACACCAGCAACGCTGCCACGCCGCTGACCGGCGCCGACAAGCCGCTGATCACGATCGACGTGTGGGAACACGCGTACTACATCGACTACCGCAATGCCCGTCCGAAGTTCGTCGAGGCATTCTGGAATCTGGTCAATTGGGAATTCGCTGCGAAGAACTTCGCGTAATCGAGACTCCCGGAATTTGCCGGTCGGCTTCGACGCCTCTTCGTCGAAGCACAACGTCAGTTACCCGACCCGAGTGCCTGACGGCACCGGCAAAACGAAAGCCCACTGCGTGCAGTGGGCTTTTTGTTTTTCAGCGCTCGCAGAGTCATCAGGATCTTCGGCCTGCTTGATCCGCGTCAACGTTTGCGCAAGTGGGCATGGTTAGAGTGGACGCTTCAAATCGTCTTCAGCCGTTTTCAGCCGTCTTAAGCCGCTTCACACTTTCCGGACAGCCCATGCCAGACCCTGCGCCAACGTGCACCGCGCCATCTCCGTCACCTGCCTTTGCCTTCCCGCCGGTCTTCCATGCCCCGGTCACGCGAGAGGTCCACGCCCCGCAAGACCCTCGCGCAACGCATCGAAACTGGCTTGCCGACGCGGGACTCATGCGAAGCCTGCCGCCCGCCGCCTGGACCCTGTTCCGACTCGCCGAATACAAACGCGGTGGCACGGCAACGCACATGTGGCGTGTCGGCGCGCTCGCCTGGCGATTCGCGCAAGCGTTGGGCATGTCCGCTATCGAGTCGCAGGCCCTGGGGCTCGCCGCAGCGCTGCACGACACGGGCAAACTATGTATTCCGAATTCGATACTGGAGAAGCCAGGAAGGCTCACGCCGGACGAAATGCAGATGATGCGAATGCATCCGCAACTGGGCGCCGATATGTTGAGCGCCATCGGTGGCGCGGCATGTGAACTGGCTGCGACGGTCGCGCGCACGCATCACGAGCGTTATGACGGCGGCGGATATCCTTATGGGCTGTCCGGCAATCGCATTCCTCTGGCCGGACGCATCGTCGCACTGGTCGACGTCTTCGACGCGCTGGCGAGTCACCGCCCGTATCGTGCCGCGTTGAGTTCCGCGCAGATCGTCGGCGCCATGCTCGCCGAGCGCGGACGTCATTTCGACCCGTGGCTGCTGGATCGATTTCTCGAGCGTGCGCTGGGTGCCGCGCTGGAGATATCGAGTGGCGCTCGCTAGCGCCACTCGTAGCAGTGCGTCTGTGTGAGAGAGGTTGCGTGCGCTTAGCGCGGCAGACCGGAGATCTTCGAGCCGGGCTTGAGGTTCTTGCTCTTGAACCAGCCGAGATTCATCTCAAGTGCGTATCGCACTGCGGCACGGGGGCAGTGATTGTCTTCCGTTTGCGGCGCCATGTCTTCGATGTTCACGATCGTGCCGTCATCGGCGAGAAACGCGATGGACAACGGCAGATTGGTGTTTTTCATCCAGAAGCAGTGCCCGGCGCTTTGCTCGAACACGAAGAGCATGCCGGCGTTGGCGGGCATGCTCGTGCGATACATCAGCCCTTGTTCGCGATCGTGCTCGTTGGCAGCGACTTCGGCCTTGATGAGGTACATGCCGGCGGAGAGTTGGACGGTCGGGAATTCTCCCGGCTGTTTGATCTGTGCCGTAGCGCTGACCGGGGCGATCGCCATGACGGCGGCAACGCTGGTGAACGTGACGCTGGCAGCAAGCGCGGCCAGTTGACGTGAAATCCGGATCACGAATGACTCCTGGAGAAGATCGGGGGAACGTCAGGAATGCGGTCGAAATGACGCCGAAATGTGCTCAACACCATGAGGAGGGCAGTCCCGCGAGTCGCGGGTCATTGTAGCCGCCGGACGAAAAAAAAGCAGGTTGCATGCGCAACCTGCCTGTTACCGTCCGTTGCGCAGCCATGCTGCGCGACGCGGTACTTACTTGCTTGCGGCAGCCGGAGCTTCAGCAGCAGCGGCCTTCTTGGCCTTCTTGTGCGACGACTTCTTGTGGGTCGACTTCTTCTTTGCAGCCGGCTTGCTTGCAGCGGCCGGAGCAGCGGCGTCAGCGGCCGGAGCCGAAGCTTGGGCGAACACGCCCGTTGCGAACAGGCCAGCGACCAGGGCAGCGATCAGTTTTTTCATGAGATTCCTCGTTGAAGCTCGATGTTTGGGTGGTGTACTCGTTGACCCGAGAAGTGAGTCATCTCCTTTAACGTCCGTTCAGGACATCGGTTGACAACCCACTCGCGGAATTTTGCGACCGCAAGTATTACGGCTTGTTACCGACCGGCGGCTGGTTCATGGTCTTCTTGCCGGTCTTCTTGTGGTGATGCTTCTTGTGCTTGGTAGCCGTCTTCTTCGCCGGTGCGGCATGGCCAGCCGCCGGTGCCGCCGTAGCAGGCGCTGCTGCTGCAGGCGCTGCCGATGCGACAGGTGCCGTTGCCGGCGCCGATTGTTGGGCCATCGCGGCACCGGATACGATCAGGCCGGCGGTCAGTGCGAGCAGCAGTTTGTTCATGACTTGGTTTCCTCGTTTCAGTTAGCGGTGCATATATTGCGCACCTGTTCCCTCAACGAGGTGAGCGACGACTGCGTTGACCGGAAAGTGTAAGTATCTGTTGCGGTAGTTCGCCCCACTGTCCGGGCGCGAGGTTCAACGAAAAGACGTCGACCGGACCGATGGCGACGCGCACAAGGCGAAGTGTCGGTTTGCCGACGGCGGCCGTCATGCGTCTGACCTGACGATTCTTGCCTTCGACGAGTTTGATTTCGAGCCAGTGCGTCGGGATGCTCGCGCGATAGCGGATCGGGGGATGGCGGGGCCAGAGATGTTCCGGTTCGGGGATGCATCGGGCTTCGCACGGCAGCGTGACGAAGTCGCCGAGATCTAGTCCGCCACGCAGACGCGTGAGGGCCGCTTCGTCGTATTCACCTTCGACCTGCGCCCAATAGGTCTTGGGCAATTTGCGCTCCGGTTCGGCGATGCGTGCCTGAAGGCGTCCGTCATCGGTGAGCAGCAACAGTCCTTCGCTGTCGGCGTCGAGTCGTCCGGCCGGATAGACGTCCGGCAGGTCGATGCATTCTGCGAGCGTCGGGCGTGTCGGATGCGGCGAGAACTGGCAGATCGTACCGAAGGGTTTGTTCAGGGCGAGGAGTGTCATACGGGGTGAGGGAAACTATTCAGCGTCGACATGTTAATGCATAATCGGAAACGTCAGTCTTGTGTCTTATATAAGACTTGCGTTGTGTCATATCCATAGCCGGATGCTGTGACTACAATAGGCGACACCGTGCGCAGCGCCATCTGATTCCCCCATTGGAGCCCCATCATGTCGTATCAGCACATCAAGGTCCCGGCAGGCGAGAAGATTACCGTCAACAAGGATTTCTCCCTGAACGTGCCGGACAATCCGATCATCCCGTACATCGAAGGCGACGGCACCGGCGTGGACATTACGCCGGTGATGCTCAAGGTCGTCGATGCGGCCGTGGAAAAGGCCTATGGCGGTCAGCGCAAGATCCACTGGATGGAGATTTACGCCGGCGAGAAGTCGACGCGTATCTACGGTCCGGATGTATGGCTGCCCGACGAAACGCTTCAGGTCGTGAAGGACTACGTGGTGTCGATCAAGGGGCCGTTGACGACGCCGGTCGGTGGCGGCATCCGTTCGCTCAACGTGGCGTTGCGTCAGCAGCTCGATCTGTACGTGTGTCTGCGTCCGGTGCAGTACTTCAAGGGCGTGCCGTCGCCGGTGCGTCAGCCGGAGAAGATCGACATGGTGATCTTCCGCGAGAACTCCGAGGACATTTACGCCGGGATCGAGTGGGAAGCCGAATCGGCGGGGGCGAAGAAGTTGATCGCGTTCCTGCAAAACGAAATGGGCGTGAGCAAGATTCGTTTCCCCGACACGTCGGGCATCGGTGTGAAGCCGGTGTCGCGCGAAGGGACCGAGCGTCTGGTGCGCAAGGCGATCCAGTACGCGATCGACAACAACCGCGATTCGGTGACGCTCGTGCACAAGGGCAACATCATGAAGTTCACCGAGGGCGCATTCCGCGACTGGGGATACGAACTCGCGAAGAAGGAATTTGCCGCCACCGAGATCGACGGTGGTCCGTGGTGCAAGGTGAGGCATCCGAAGACGGGCAAGGACATCATCATCAAGGATTCGATCGCCGATGCCTTCTTGCAGCAGATCCTGTTGCGCCCGGCCGAGTACGACGTGATTGCGACGCTGAACCTCAATGGCGACTATGTTTCGGACGCGCTGGCGGCGCAGGTCGGTGGCATTGGGATTGCGCCAGGCGCTAACTTGTCGGACTCCGTAGCAATGTTCGAGGCGACTCACGGCACGGCGCCGAAGTATGCCGGCAAGGATTACGTGAACCCGGGGTCGGAGATTCTGTCGGCAGAGATGATGTTGCGTCATCTGGGATGGAAGGAGGCGGCGGATCTGATCATTGCGTCGATGGAGAAATCGATTCTCTCGAAGAAGGTGACGTACGACTTTGCGCGCCTGATGGAAGGCGCGACACAAGTGTCGTGCTCCGGCTTCGGCGACGTGATGATCGAAAACATGTAACGATGTGCGGGCCCGACGCACGAGACATTCGAGCGTTCTTCAAACCCCGGTATAGCGACGCTTGCCGGGGTTTTTCATGTGGACAGCGCGCTTGGTTAGGACCGCTTGCGCCGGCCATGCACGCGACTGGAGCGTTGTGCTTCCCACATTGCGCCGAGTGCATAACTGCCAGCGACACAAAGACTGATGCGGCTCGCATTCGCTAGCCCGTCGACAATGGTCGACGACGTCACGCACAGCAGCAAGAGCCATTGAGGAAAAAAGGCCACCCCGAACGCGAACTCATGGGACATCGCGAGTGGGCTGCGCATCTTGTCTCTGCGCGCTTGCCACGTTCGCCAGGCTGCGTAACCAAAGCCACTGATCACTGCGCCGCAATCCACCCAGTTGGCATCGAATTGAAGATATGGCCACATCCCGTGTCACCGTCGGCGAAAAATCCATATCGCGGCAACGACTGCCGTGATGACACCGACGATGTCCCGCGGGTCGTATGGCAGCCCCGTGCGGCCGACTACGACGCCAGTCAGGGTGGCGCCAATGAGGGCAAAGTTTGCAACGTGTCGAATTTTTTCACGGGTATCAGGTGTCAGGCGGATCATTGGAAGTCGAAATATTCATTGGACGTAGCGGGGGGCGTGAGAGAAATTGTATTTCGCCCCAATACGTCGGACGCAAGCGATTTGCCGCGTGTCGACTCGCAAATCCGAAAAATCCCGGGAGTAGGGGGCGCTAGCGGATCAGGATCTTTGTCGTGACGCGATGCTCACCAGTGTTCGGCGTATGACTGCCGAATTCGCGGGGGAAGCCGACTGTCCAGATCACCACGTCGGTGCCCGGCGTCGGCCCGGCCTGATACCAGACGATCATGCCGGAGAACTTCATCTCCTCGCAGCGCTGACCGACCGGCACGGTGTAGCTGATCCATTCCGGTATCACTTCCCCCAACGATGGCTTCGAATCGAGTTCGAACGTCGGGGTGCCGAGGTCGCGGCAAAGTACGCTGTGATTGGTCTGCTGCCAGATCGCAATTCTCTGGTTGACGGCCGCTTCGACCTCGATGGTCGGTGGCGGATAGGTGGGCGCTGCGCATACCGTGCCCACGCCAAGCACGCCGGCGGCGAACGCCGCCGCGCGCAACGCGTTTCCGGTGGTGTCCATGATGGATCTCCCACCCCCTGTGCAACCGACGCCAGGGCGTTCTCATCCCCACATGCGGCGTCGGCAAGACGCTTTCATTACAGTGCACCCGGCGGAACAACGCAAGGAGCAAAGTACGCGCGTCCGCATGCAAGTCCGGGCTGTCCTTGGGGCCCGTGATGCCCGTGATACGCAAGATCGCGCGGCGTGATCACCGAGATCGCGTCACGTTACTTGCCGTCGGCGCCGTCCCATCGCCAGTCGAAGCGTGCGGCGAGTCGCTGCTGTTCGAATGACTGCGCCACGTGATCGACGAACACGCGCGTACGCAGTGGCAGTTGCTTCTTGTTCGAGTAGTAGATGGACACGCCGCCGTACTCGTCGAACCAATCGGGTAGCAGTCGCAGAATGCGGCCTGCCGCGAGCATCGGCGCGGCATGCGGCATCGGTAGCAGCGCAACGCCGTAGCCGAGCGCGACGGCATGCGCCATCGCCTCGGGATCGTCGAAGATCATGCGGGTGCGCGCCTCGACATTCACCCGCTCGCCTTCGACATTGCGCAGATCCCACGCGCGCAGGCGCCCGGACATGCCCGAGCGACGCATGATGGCGTCCAATGCCGTCAGCGCCGAGGGGTGCTCAGGCATCTTGCGTCCCGCCATATAGGCCGATGAGGCGCACATCACGGCGTAGGTTGGCGCGAGCCGTCGCGCGATCACGCCTTGCGTAAGTTCGATGCCACCGCCGATGGCTGCGTCGAACCCTTCGCCCACGACGTCCACGCTGCGGTTGTCGAACCGCCAGTCGGGCACGATGTCCGGGTAACGCACGAGAAACTCACCGAGCATCGGTATGAGGTACTCACGCCCGAACGAGTGCGCGACGCTCACCTTGAGTGTCCCCGACGGCGCACTTTCGCGCTCCGACGCTCGCGAAAACGCATCCGTCAACGCCGCGAACGGGCCATCCACCTCGAGAAGGAAGCGCTCACCGCCCGCCGTCAGCGTAAGGCTGCGCGTGCTTCGGTGAAATAACCGCAAGCCGAGCTGCGTTTCGAGACGCGCCACGTTCTTGCTCACCGCCGCAGGCGTCATGCCCAGCCGCCGGGCGGCCGCTGAGAAGCTGCCGGCGCGCGCGCTCAGGACGAACGATTCGATCAGATGCAGGGCGTCCATCGCTTATCTATTCCGTTTGGTTGAAAGTGATGATCGACATTATGGTCTAGTTGCGACGTAATCGAACGCCGATACTGCATTCACTTCCTAACCCAGTGGAGCAACATCATGGCAACGAACTTTCAAGGCAAGGTGGCATTCGTGACGGGCGGCTCGCGCGGTATCGGCGCTGCCGTGGTGCAGCGACTCGCCGACGGCGGCGCGGCAGTCGCTTTCACGTATCACGGCTCGAAGGCCGCAGCGCAGGAACTGGCCGCACGTATTCAGTCGGCCGGGGGCCGCGCCATCGCGCTGCAAGCCGACGCCGCAGATGCCGCCGCACTGACCCGCGCGGTGAACGACGCCGCCCGTCAGCTCGGCAAGATCGACATTCTCGTGAACAACGCAGGGGTGCTGGCGCTGGCGTCGGTGGCGGATCTCCCGCTGGAAGACTTCGACCGCCTGCTGAGTGTCAACGTCCGTTCGGTATTCGTGGCCTCGCAGGCGGCGCTTGCCCATATGGGCGAAGGTGGCCGCATCATCAATATCGGTTCGTGCAACGCGGAACGCATGCCGTTTCCGGGCGGTTCGGCCTACGCCATGAGCAAGTCGGCGCTGGTCGGTCTCGTCAAGGGCATGGCCCGTGATCTCGGACCGCGCGGCATCACCGTGAACAACGTGCAGCCGGGGCCGACGAATACGGACATGAACCCGGCGCAGAGCGACTTCTCCGCTTCGTTGCACGACTTGATGGCGCTCAAGCGTCATGCGCGTCCCGAAGAAATTGCGGCGATGGTGGCTTACGTCGCCAGCGAGGAAGCGGCTTTCGTGACGGGCGCGAGCCTGACCATCGATGGCGGTTTCAACGCCTGATCGCGACCCCACGCCGCCCCCACGCCGATCTCGCGACAGCGCGGGGCGGCGTGGGAGCGCGTTGGGAGGCGTCGGATTTTCGACGTGCTCGACGTGTCACCGTAAGCGTAAGAAATGCAACGTCGGGACGCCCCGCGACCGGGGTGCGGCGAGGCGTCGCCATCCACGTCGATGCGCAGAAATCGCGCGATGCGCCGCGTCGTTGCTGGATGTGAACGACGGGACGGCGGAACCATGCCAACGTGGCAGCGCCCGAATAACGTGTTACCGGCGTAACGGCGCGTAAGCATACGCACCGGCGACCGTAAACTCGCGCGGGTAGTGGCGGCATAGACTGCGCGCATGAAGGTCGTTCACCTCTCCCATACGCCGGTCGCGGGCAGTCCGGGCAACATCGTCGCCGCGCTGAACCGGCACACCGACATTGCGGCGCGCCACGTCGTCTTCAACGCGACGGCTTACGCGTCACGCACGTTTGCCGTCGATCTCGACTGGCAACGCCAGCGAGAAGAAGCGCTCGATGTCGTTGCCGCAGCAGACGTCATTCACATCCATCAGATTTTTCCGATGGAAACCACGTTCGGCGCGGACTTCCCCAAGCGTTTCGGCAACAAGAAGCTGATCCGTCAGTTCCATTCCGCCCCGGAGCTTTGGTCTCGCGACGATGCCGCGATGCGCGAACGCATCGTGACCGATCCGCTACCGCAACTCGTGATCGCCCAGGGGCCTGAGCGCTTTTATCCGTTCGCACGTGTGGTGCCGAACATCGTGCCGCTCGACGATGCGCGCTACCGCCCCCATCCGGAATGCGTTGGTGAGACGGGCCTTCCGGTCGTCGTTTTCTCTCCGAGCGGACGATCGTCGGGATGGCGTAAGCGTTGGGAGACGAAAGGCGCGCCGCAGACATTGCGTCTGTTGCGTAAGCTCGAACGCCGGGGACTCTGCGAAGTGCGATTGATCACCGGCACGCCGCATGACGAGTGCCTGCGTCTGAAGCAGCGTGCGGCCATCGCCCTCGACGAATGCGTGACGGGTAACTACCACCTCTCCGGGCTCGAAGCGCTGTCGCAGGGCAAGCCGACGCTCGGCCATCTCGACAACCGGGTGCAGTCGCAGTTGCGGCGTCTCACCGGAGCGTGTGAGCTGCCGTGGGTCGACGTACCGCTGGAAGCCGCCGAAGGGCCACTCGTCGAGTTGCTCACGAACGCCTCGCTGCGTGCGGAAATCGGTGCGGCATCGCGTCGATGGATGGAGACGTACTATCACGACGCCGCCATGGTGCAGCACTACCGGCAGGCGTATCTCGATCTCTTCAATGCGCCCGAGCGCTTCGGCGAGCGGCGCATCGACGACGCAACGCAATGGCTGGCCGTCGCACTGCCGAACCTGCGATGGCGCGCACGTCGCAATGCCAACGCGTTCTGGCGTGACCTTTGGGAAACCTGGCACGGTCGCTAGACAGCGTACATCGTCACTCCGAGAACAACTCGAACAGCAGCGTTCGCATCCACTGACTCGCGGGTTCGCGGTGATAGCGCGCGTGCCAGAACAGATTGATCTGGACGTCCGGAATATCGATGGGATGATCGACGTAGCGCAAGCCGAAGTGCTGGGCGCTGCGCTGCGCGAACTTCTCCGTCACGGTCGCGATGAGGTCGGTCGTGTGGAGGATGTCGGCGAGCGCGACGAAATGCGGCACGCGCAGGCGGATGTTGCGCTGCACGTGCGCGCGTGCCATGAACTCGTCCACCTGCCCGTGACCGGTGCCCGCGGCCACCACCATCACCTGCTCCGACCGCTCGAAATCCTCGCGCGTCATTTGTCCCGCTGCGGCAGTCGTCGCCTTCGATCGAGGGGATTTGGCGGCACGATCGAGCGGATGTCCGGGGCGGAACATGCACACGTACTTCTGCCGGAACAGACGCCGCTGAAAAAATTCGGCTGTCAGGTCTGGCAGATGCCCCACGGCGAGATCCACCTGGCCCGCCGCCATTTCCTCGCGCAGATTCACGGCCGTATTGCGCACGGTGCTGATCGTGATGCCCGGCGCGCGCTCGCCCAGCGCATGCATCAACTTCGGCAGGAAGTGCACCTCGCCGATGTCCGTCATGGCGATCTGAAACGCCCGTCGGCTCGTGGCCGGATCGAATGCCAACTGACGGTTGAACACGCTGTGTAACGCGTCGAGCGCAGCCGCCACGGGTTCGGCCAGTTCGGTCGCCATCGGCGTCGGCAACATGCCCCGTGAGGTGCGGATAAACAGCTCGTCGTTGAACAGCTTGCGCAGGCGGGCCAGCGAGTTGCTGACGGCGGGTTGCGTAACGCCGAGCGCCTCCGCGACGCGGGAGACGCGTCTTGCGTTGTAGAGATGCTGGAAGACCACCAGCAGATTCAGATCGACAGCGTGCAGGTCCATGGAGCGTCCTTCGTCTTGCTTCAGTCACGTTCGCTCGTACGAGTAACATCACTGAAATTTATAGTCCATATAAACGAGATTCTATTGGTTTATATCGATCGTTGCGCGATGCTTCCTGCAAACGGCGTCAGAAGCCCTATGCGGTGCCCGAACGGCACCGACACAAAGAAGACATCACGGAGACGATCCCCATGCAAGTTCACGTGCAGCCGCTCGGCGAGCGCCTTGACGTCGCCTCGGGCGACAATCTGCTCAAAGTGCTCACCGACCGCCAGGTACCGGTGTCCTACAGTTGCCTGTCCGGACGCTGCGGGACGTGCCGGTGCCGTGTCGTCTCCGGGGATGTGCGCGAGGCGCCGGGCGTGGAGTACCGTCATCACGACGAAGCGAATGGCGGCATTGGCGGCATCGATGCCCAGGGCGTCGACGGTACGCGCTTCGTGCTCGCCTGCCAGTCGACGATCCACGGCGATTGCGAAATCGAGTTGCCGGAAGTGGACGAAGTCGTGGTACATCCCGCAAAGATTCTCAAGGCGACGGTGCTGGCCATCGAACCGCTGACGCACGACATCAAGCGCCTGATACTCAAACCGGCCAAGCCGCTCAGCTATTCGCCGGGGCAATACGCCACGCTGCAATTCACTCCTGCCCATATCCGTCCGTATTCGATGGCCGGCCTCGATGCCGACGACACGCTCGAATTCCATATTCGTCGCGTGCCGGGTGGCGCGGTCACGGGGTACGTCGACGAGCAACTCAAAGTCGGCGATGCCGTGCGCGTGTCGGGGCCGCTCGGCACCTCGTATCTGCGCACACGCCATGACGGGCCGATGCTCTGCGTGGCCGGTGGCACAGGGCTGGCGCCGGTACTGTCGATCGTGCGCGGCGCACTGGCGCGGGGGATGTCCAATCCCATGGAGATATACGTCGGCGCACGCTCCCCGGCGGACGTCTATGGCCTGACGTGGCTGCGTGAGCTCGCGTCGCGTCACGACGGGATTCGTCTGCATGTCGTGACGACGCTCGATGCACCCCACACCTTCGACGCGCTCGGACAGGACCTGCGTACCGTGCGTACCGGTCATGTCACCGAGGCGCTTGCCGCCGACTACGCCGCCGCTGATGCGTTGACCGGCTGGCGCGCCTACCTGTGCGGTGCACCGCCGATGGTCGATGCGGCCACGCGGCTATTGCGCGAGCGCGGTGTCGACGGCGCGCACATCTACGCCGACGCGTTCTACGCCAAAGCCGCATAACGCCAGCGCGGCGGTCGGCGTGAAGGGTCATGCCCGGCACTCGCGCCTTCATCCGCGCCATCCCCTGCACCCCCGCATTTCCTGCCATTCCGATTCCCCATCAGGAGACGATCGTGACGACAACACCGCAGACCGGATTCGATCCGGCGCCGTCCGCAGGCTTCGAGCCGTCGGACCTCTGGCCTACCGAAGGGTCGAGCCGCATTCCGTTTCGTGTCTACACGGACGAGCAACTGCACCGGCGCGAGCTGGAGCAGTGCTTCTACCGCAACCACTGGAACTACGTCGGGCTGGAGGCTGAAGTCCCGAACCCGGGCGACTTCAAGCGCACGGTGATCGGCGAGCGCTCCGTCATCGTGACGCGCGATGCGGGCGGCGTGATCAACGTGGTCGAGAACGTGTGCGCGCATCGCGGCATGAAGTTCTGCCGCGAGAAGCGCGGCAATCGCACGGACTTCCATTGCCCGTATCACCAGTGGAACTACGACCTCAAAGGTAACTTGCAGGGCGTGCCGTTCCGGCGCGGGGTGAAGCAGGACGGGAAGGTCAACGGCGGCATGCCGAAGGATTTCAAGCCCGAAGACCACGGTCTGACCCAACTGAAGGTCGCCACGCGCGGCGGGGTGATCTTTGCGTCGTTCGACCATGACGTCGAGTCGCTCGAAGCCTTTCTCGGACCGGACATCTGCACCTATTTCGACCGGCTTTTCGACGGCCGCAAGCTCAAGCTGCTCGGCTACAACAAGCAGCGGATTCCGGGCAACTGGAAGCTGATGCAGGAAAACATCAAGGACCCGTATCACCCGGGGCTGCTGCACACGTGGTTCGTCACGTTCGGGCTCTGGCGGGCGGACAACAAGTCACGGCTGGTGATGGACGCTCACGGGCGTCACGCGGCCATGGTGTCCACGCGGGGGCAGGGCGGTGGCGGGGAGGTGACGTCGGGCGTGTCGAGCTTCAAGGAATCGATGTCGCTCAACGACATGCGCTTTCTCGACATCGTGCAGGAAGACTGGTGGAAGGGGCCGACGGCGGTGCTCATGACGCTTTTCCCCAGCGTCATCCTCCAGCAGCAGGTCAACTCGGTGTCGACGCGTCATATCCAGCCACGCGGTCACAACGCCTTCGATTTCGTCTGGACGCACTTCGGCTTCGAGGACGACACCGAGGAAATGACCCAGCGCCGTCTGCGTCAGGCCAACCTGTTCGGGCCGGCGGGCTTCGTGTCGGCCGACGACGGCGAGGCCATCGAATGCTCGCAGGAGGGCTTTGCCCAAAAGCCGTGGCACCGGGTGCTGGCCGAACTGGGCGGCACGGGGGTGGAGAACACCGAGCACATGGTGACGGAAACGCTGATTCGCGGCATGTACGCCTACTGGCGCCGCGTGATGGGTGTCTGACGATGCCGCGTCACGTTCGAGGAGACGATTCGATGGTGGATTTCGCAACATTTCAGGCCGTGGTCGAACTCAATGCCGCCTACGCGGCGGCGCTCGACACGCAGGATTGGGACGCCTGGCCCGAGTTTTTCCTGGACGCTTGCGTCTATCGCATTCAACCGCGCGAGAACTTCGAGATGGGCCTGCCGCTGGCGACGCTGTCGTTCGAGAGCAAAGGCATGCTGCGCGACCGGATCTACGGGATTCGCGACACGCTGTTTCACGATCCGTACTACCAGCGTCACGTGATCGGGTTGCCGTCGATACGGGCGCTCGATGCCGACGCTGCGAACACGCTGCATGTCGAGGCGAACTACGCGGTGTTCCGGACGAAACCGGACCAGTTGACCGACATCCTGTCCGTCGGCCGCTATCTGGACGTCGTCAAACGAACGGACGACGGCTGGAAGTTCGCGTCGCGCCAATGCATTTTCGATAGCGAGATGATTCCCAACTCGCTCATCTACCCGATCTGAGACGAGGACATCATGAGCGGTAACTGGATTGAGGTGGCGTCGCGCGATGCCATTCCCGAAGACGACGTCATCGGCGTGATCGTCGGTGGGCGTGATATCGCCCTCTATGGCGTGGACGGTGAGGTCTTCGCGACCGACAACGTCTGTACGCACGGTAACGCCCGTCTGTGCGACGGGTTCCTGGAAGGCCACGAAATCGAATGCCCGCTGCATCAGGGCAAATTCGACGTGCGAACCGGCGCGGCCATGTGTGCGCCGCTGACCGAGGCAGTGAGGACCTATCCGATCCGTATCGAGGCGGAAAAGGTGTACGTCGACTTGGGCTGATCGGCTGGCGCGCCGCAGAAATCGCATTGCGATCGATGGGGGCGCCACTTTAGGGGATTTTTTCCAAACGGGCCGCCAAATGATGCGTCATCTGGCGGCCCGTCGCGTCTGTGCGGCAGGGGCGGGCGCTTTCGGTGGTGCGGCAGGCGAACCGTCGGGAAGGAAATGAACCGGTCGATTCGATAAATTCAACGATGAAACAGGTGATGCGCCGGATGAGCGGCACTTAAGCGACGTGCACGGCTTTCGAAATCGTTAAAGAGCTATTCCTTTCGGTGGCTTATCGCGTTGTATTTATGGTATTGGCCGACCGGCTGGCTGCGTAGGATTACTTAGCCAATTCAGGTAATTGCGTAATTGATTTCCGCAACCAGAGACTGCTAAGAGGTATTTTAATAACTGAGTGGAATGTTGCGATGAATATAGTTTTATAAGGTATTAAGCGCAGTTTAATACTGAAAAGATTCGCAGCCTGAGTGGAAAGTTGCGCTGCTTTTTGCATGCAAAAACGGATCCAAAAACAATGCGTCTTTTCACACGCATTGTTGCGACGCAACAAAAAACCCGGCCGAGGCCGGGTTCATAAAGCTACGAACTGCGCAGAATCAGCTCGGATTCTGGATGTTCGACGCCTGCTTGCCCTTCGGGCCCTGGACGACGTCGAACGTCACCTTCTGACCTTCCTTCAGGGTCTTGAAACCGTTCATCTGGATCGCCGAGAAGTGCGCGAACAGGTCTTCGCCACCCTCATCCGGCGTGATGAAACCAAAACCCTTGGCATCGTTAAACCATTTGACCGTACCGGTTGCCATACAAACTTCCCCTAAACAATTACGACTACTACATATCACCGCAACAACGAGCACATCTGAAAAACCCGCCGGCTGGCGGCGGCTTCCTAGGCTCACCCAGGCATCTTTTCTTTTAAATCACTTATAGAGGAAAAGTGCCACGTCGATTGTTTTCGCTAACTACCAATAGTGTCAAGCCCTTTTTGAACGATAGAACTTACGTTCGATCAGGTTTTACCCTTATATCTCGGAGGGTATAAGACGTGCGGAGACACGGCCTTGAAATTTGGGTTAAGCTGACTCATATGGGTGTGGCACCCCCGGTGGTCGGGGTTGCGGCGCCTTGCTGGACAACGCACGCGCTGATCGACGAGTGTTGGCACTCCGGTGGACAACCGGACGGCAGGCGGCAATAGGAGCTCCGATTGCTTCCTGCACCCGGGAGTTGTTTAGAATCCACGTATGGCAACCTTACCGACAACGCATGACGACACCGTACAGGAGCGGCAGGAGCAACAGCTCAAGCCGCCGTCCATGTACAAGGTGGTACTGTTGAACGACGATTTCACCCCGATGGAGTTCGTGGTGATGGTCATTCAGGAATATTTCAATAAGGACCGGGAATCTGCCACGCAGATCATGCTCAAGGTTCATCGCGAGGGCAGGGGAGTTTGTGGGGTCTTTACGCGCGACGTCGCGGCGACCAAAGTTGAGCAAGTTGTTAGCCATGCAAGGCAGTCCGGGCACCCGCTGCAGTGCGTGATGGAGGAAGCATGATTGCCCAGGAATTGGAAGTCAGCCTGCACATGGCGTTTATGGAAGCGCGCCAGGCACGACACGAATTCATCACGGTCGAGCACCTGTTGCTCGCCCTGTTGGATAACCCGACCGCAGCCGAAGTGTTGCGCGCCTGCGCGGCGAATCTGGACGATTTGCGCCAGAATCTGCGCAACTTCATCGCCGACAATACGCCGACGGTGCCGGGCAGCGACGAGGTTGACACGCAGCCCACGCTCGGTTTCCAGCGCGTGATTCAACGCGCCATCATGCACGTGCAATCCACTTCCAACGGTAAGAAGGAAGTGACGGGCGCGAACGTGCTGGTCGCCATCTTCGGCGAGAAGGACTCCCACGCCGTCTACTACCTGCAACAGCAGGGCGTGACGCGTCTGGACGTCGTCAACTTCATCTCCCACGGCATCACCAAGACCGGCGCGTCCGGCGAGTCGGCCAAGGCCGGCGAAGGTGGCGCGGAAGGGGAAGAAGGGGCGAACGCCAAGGAAAGCCCGCTGGCCCAGTACACCCAGAACCTCAACCAGATGGCGCGCGACGGCAAGATCGATCCGCTCATCGGACGCGAATCGGAAGTCGAGCGCGTGGTGCAGGTGCTGTGCCGCCGTCGTAAGAACAATCCGCTGCTCGTCGGCGAAGCCGGTGTGGGCAAGACGGCGATTGCCGAAGGCCTCGCCTGGCGCGTCACGCGCGGCGAAGTCCCCGAGATTCTGCAGGACGCCACCGTGTACTCGCTGGACATGGGCGCGCTGCTTGCCGGTACGAAGTATCGCGGCGACTTCGAGCAACGCCTGAAGGCGGTGCTCAAGGAACTCAAGGAGCGCAACAATGCGATCCTGTTCATCGACGAGATTCACACGCTGATCGGCGCGGGCGCCGCGTCGGGCGGTACGCTCGATGCCTCGAACCTGCTTAAGCCGGCATTGTCGTCAGGGCAGCTCAAGTGCATTGGCGCCACGACCTTTACCGAGTATCGCGGCATCTTCGAGAAGGACGCCGCCCTGTCGCGTCGTTTCCAGAAGATCGACGTGAACGAGCCGACCGTCGAGCAGACCGTGCAGATCCTGCGCGGCCTCAAGTCCCGATTCGAAGAGCACCACGGCGTGAAGTATTCGTCGAGCGCACTCTCGGCCGCCGCCGAACTGTCGGCGAAGTTCATTACCGATCGTCACCTGCCGGACAAGGCCATCGACGTGATCGATGAGGCCGGCGCCGCACAGCGCATCCTGCCGAAGTCGAAGCAGAAGAAGACCATCGGCAAGGGCGAAATCGAAGAGATCGTCTCGAAGATCGCCCGGATCCCGGCGCAAAGCGTGTCGGCAGACGACCGCGGCAAGTTGCAGACGCTCGACCGCGACCTCAAGAGCGTGGTGTTCGGACAGGATCCGGCCATCGACGCGCTGTCCGCCGCGATCAAGATGTCGCGTGCCGGGTTGGGCAAGACGGACAAGCCGATCGGCGCGTTCCTCTTCTCGGGCCCGACCGGCGTCGGCAAGACGGAAGTCGCCAAGCAGCTCGCGTTCACGCTGGGCATCGAGCTGATCCGTTTCGACATGTCGGAGTACATGGAGCGTCACGCAGTGAGCCGTCTGATTGGCGCGCCGCCGGGCTACGTGGGCTTCGATCAAGGAGGTCTGCTCACCGAGGCGATCACGAAGAAGCCGCATTGCGTGCTGTTGCTCGACGAAATCGAGAAGGCGCATCCGGATATCTTCAACGTGCTGCTTCAGGTGATGGACCATGGCACGCTGACGGACAACAACGGTCGCAAGGCGGATTTCCGCAACGTCATCATCATCATGACGACGAACGCGGGCGCCGAGACGATCAACCGGGCGAGCATCGGCTTCACGAACGAGCGTCAGGCCGGTGATGAAATGGCCGACATCAAGCGCATGTTCACGCCGGAGTTCCGTAACCGTCTGGATGCGATCATCAGCTTCAAGCCGCTCGACGAGCAGATCATCCTGCGCGTGGTCGACAAGTTCCTCATCCAGCTCGAAGATCAGCTGCATGAGAAGAAGGTCGAGGTGGTGTTCACCGACAAGCTGCGTGCGTATCTGTCGAAGAAGGGCTTCGATCCGCTCATGGGCGCGCGTCCGATGCAGCGTCTGATTCAGGACACGATCCGTCGTGCGCTGGCCGACGAACTGCTGTTCGGGCGTCTGACCAGCGGCGGTCGGGTGACCGTGGATCTCGACGAGCACGATCAGGTGCAACTGTCCTTCCCCGAGGACGGCAACACCAAGGCTCAGCCGGAAGCCGCCGAAGTCGAGTGATCGACGGTTCGCCTGCCATCGGGCAGACAAAAAAAGCGCCGCAATTGCGGCGCTTTTTTCATGGCGTTGCGGTGAGCTACGCGCTTAGTGCTTGCCCGTGCTGCCGAAGCCGCCGGCCCCACGATCGCTTTCAGGGAATTCGTCGACGAGGTTGAACTCGGCTTGCACGACCGGCACGATCACCAACTGTGCGAGACGCTCGAACGGGTTCAGCACGAACGGCTCGTTGCCACGATTCCACGTCGACACCATCAACTGGCCCTGATAGTCCGAGTCGATCAGGCCGACGAGATTGCCCAGCACGATGCCGTGCTTGTGACCGAGCCCCGAGCGCGGCAGGATCAGCGCGGCGTAGCCCGGATCGGCGAGATGCATGGCCAGACCCGTCGGCACGAGCACGGTCTGGCCCGGGGCGATGGTCATCGGCGCATCGAGGCAGGCGCGCAGGTCGAGCCCGGCGCTACCCGGCGTGGCGTAGGCGGGGAGTTGCGAGCGCAGGCGTTCGTCGAGAATCTTGACGTCGAGTTTCATGGCGTGATGGCGTTGAATTAGGGCAAAGGATCCGGTTGGCGTATGGCTGAGCCGAGGACGATCAGTCTTCGGCGCGTAGCGAAAATGCTTGCGCGAGTAACTCGTGAGACCGCAGACGGGCGCGATAGCTGCCGGCGACCGTCAGCACGATGATTTCGTCGGCTTCGAACTGCGCTTGCAGCTCCTGCACGCGTTCGGTCACGCGCTCCGGGGTGCCGATGATACTACGCGGCTTCTCCCGCGCGATCACGGACAGTTCCCGATCCCGATATTGCGGCCTGGCCTGCGCGCCTTGTTCGAGGCTGGGAATCGGTTCGTTCATGCCATACGCCATCTGCACGCGACGCAAGTCCACGCCCGCCTCCAGCGCTTCGGCCTCGGCGTCGGTATCAGCGCAAATGACGAACAGCGCCACGGCGCAGTAAGGCTTGTCCATCTGCCCCGGCGTGAAACGTTCGCGATAGGCCTGCGTGACCCGGTGCCCGTAGTGCGCATTGATGAAATGCGCGAAGCAATACCGCAGACCGAGTTGTGCCGCGAGCAGTCCGCCGAATTCGCTGGATCCCAGCACCCACAACTCGGGGCGCGTCGGCACTGCGGGTTGCAGCAGCACGCCGCGATACGGATGGTCGTCGGCCAGTGTGTCGCCGAACAGGCCCGCCAGCTCGGCGACCTGCTGAGGGAAGTGCTCGCCCGCATCGTACGGGCCTTTCGCGACGGCGCGCGCGGTGCGCATGTCGCCCCCGGGTGCGCGGCCGACGCCGAGGTCGATCCGATTCGGAAACAGCGCTTCGAGCATCAGAAATTGCTCGGCCAGCTTGAACGGACTGTAGTACGGCAGCATCACGCCGCCCGAGCCGACGCGCAGACGCTTCGTCACGCTCGCCAGCCGCGCGATCATGACCTCCGGCGCAGGGTTGGCGACGCCGCGCAGCCCGTGGTGCTCAGCGCACCAGTAGCGCGTGTAGCCGAGGTCGTCTGCTGCCTGTGCCAGTTCGACCGTGGCGGCGATGGCGTCTGCCACGCTATGGCCGTGAATGACGGGCGTCTGGTCGAGCACCGACAGCTTGATGCGCTGTCGGGCGTGATCGGTAGTGGGGTTCTTAGGTTGATCCATGGGTCTAGGCTCCATCGCCGATGACCGAACCCGGCGGTTCAGCGTCATCGACGTGCATCGTCGTACCGGTCAGTGACCGCTGTGGGCGGACGCATCCGCCGGCGGCGTGCCGGGGCCTGCATGCGGCAGGCGCGCAATCATCAGAATCGCAACGATGCCGCCGATGGCACCGCAAAGGAAAATCGAGGCATAGCCGAAGAAATTCGCGACCAGCCCGGCCATTGGCCCGATCAGGCCGAGCGCCAGATCGAAGAACGCCGAGTAGGCCGCGAGCGCCGCGCCGCGATTCTGTGGCGGCACCTGACGCAGCGCTTCCACGCCGAGCGCCGGGAACACCAGTGCGAAGCCGAGACCCGTGAGGCCCGCCCCCGCCAACGCCATGTGCGGATTGACGGCGCCCCACAGCAGAAACTGACCAATGGCGCTGAAGACGAGCGAGCTCATCGCGACGCGGCGTCCGCCGAAGCGGTCGACGGCATGCGACATCAGCACGCGCATCGCGATGAACGTGCCGCTATAGAGCGTGAGCGCGAATGCCGCACCCGACCACCCGTGGCTGGCATAGAACAGCGTAATGAAGGCGGCGATCACGGCGTAGCCGATGCTGCCCAGCGTCATTGCCAGGCCGGGGCGCCAGACCAGACCGACCACCTTGAAGAACGACAGCCGCGTGCCGCCCACGGGGACCGCCGCCGGCAGTCGCAGGGCAATGGCGAACGCGATGGCGGGCAGGCCGATGTTGACGAGTGAAACGATGGTGAAGCCCGCCGCTTGCAGCAGGTAGGCGCCGAACGGCGCGCCGACGGCCAGCGCGGTGTACATCGACACGCCTTGCCAGGAAATGGCCTTGCTGGCGTGCGCCGCACCGAGCAGGCCGATGCCCCACGACATGCCGCCCGTGAGCAGCAGGCTTTCGCCGAAGCCGAGGACGACACGTCCGGCGAGGAGCACGCCGAGCGCGAGCGAGGGGCTCGGCATGATCGACGCGACGAGATACAGGATGCCCGCGGCCGCGCAGCCGCACAGGCCGGTGAGCACCGCGTGACGCGGGCCACGGGTGTCGACGGTGCGTCCTGCGTAGGAGCGCAGCAGCAGGGTGACGACCGACTGAATGCCGATCGTCACGCCCACGACGAACGAGCCGAAGCCGAGCGTTTCATGAACGTACACCGGCAGCACGGGCAACGGCATGCCGATCGTCATGAAGCCGAAGAACATGATCGCAGCGAGCATGCTCAGTGTGCCGTAGACACTGACGTCTGGGCGCGCGGCGGAAGGAGGTTGTGTCATCTTGATTGTTATCGTGTGCGTTGGCCCGAAGGCCGGAATACCGGTGGCGGCAGGGGGCTGGCACCGGGTGTGCCTTGCCGCAGATCCCCGCCAGTCTGTCAGTGTCGCCGGACAACGACAATGACAGACGGACTGACGGTAGGGGTATTGGCGGTGGCGCAGGTCGCGCTGCACCGCATCCCGCTGTGCTTTGCTGCCACCCCTGGCTAACTAACGCTCGCTGCCAAGCGAGGCCAGGCGGCACTAAGCGGTGCTAAGCGGCGCAGGTGCCGCGTCGCCCCCGGCGCGACCGGCAAGCCTGCCGCCGAACTATCGTGTCGGCCGACGAGCCGGTAGCCGTGCGGCGATTTCGACGATCAGGCTGCGGGCGAGCGACTGCTTGTCGGCGCGCGGCAAGCGCTTCTGCCCCGTCTCGTCGAACAGAATGACTTCGTTGTCGTCCTGTCCGAACGTGGCCGGGCCGAGATTGCCCACGAGCAGCGGCACCTGTTTGCGCTGACGTTTTTGCGCGCCGTGCTTTTCGAGATCGCCCGATTCGGCGGCGAAGCCCACGCAGTACGGCGGAGTCGGCAACTGTGCCACCGCGGCGAGAATGTCGGGATTCTGGACGAATTCGAGCGTCGGCACGTCGGCGTCGCCCGTCTTCTTGATCTTGTCGCGGGCCACGTCGCGCACGCGCCAGTCCGCCACGGCGGCGACCGCGATGAAGATGTCGTTTTGCGCGACGTTGGCCATCACGGCGTCGTACATCTGCTGCGCGGTCTGCACGTTGCTGCGGATCACGCCGTAAGGCGTGGCGAGCGACGTCGGCCCAGCGACGAGGTGCACGTCGGCACCGGCTTGCGCGGCGGCGCGCGCAAGCGCAAAGCCCATCTTTCCGCTCGACAGGTTGGTCAGGCCGCGCACCGGATCGATCGGCTCGAAGGTCGGCCCGGCCGTGATCAGCACGCGGCGTCCCGCCAGACGCTTCGACTGGAAGAACCCGGCAATGGCTTCATAGAGGTCTTCCGGTTCGAGCATGCGACCGTCGCCGATCTCGCCGCAGGCCTGATCGCCGCTGCCCGGACCGAGGATCGTGACGCCGTCGCCACGCAGGGTGGCGGCGTTGCGTTGCGTGGCCGGATTGGCCCACATCTGACGGTTCATCGCCGGGGCGACCAGCAGCGGACAGTCGCGCGCCACGCACAGCGTGGAGAGGAGGTCGTCTGCCATGCCGTGGGCGAGCTTCGCGAGGAAGTCAGTGGAGGCGGGTGCGATGACGATGGCGTCGGCCTCGCGGGAGAGGTCGATGTGCGCCATGTTGTTGTCGATGCGGTTGTCCCACTGACTGGTGAAGACGGGACGCCCCGAGAGCGCCTGCATCGTGAGCGGGGTGATGAATTGCGTGGCGGCTTCGGTCATCACGACCTGCACCGTCGCCCCGGCCTTGATGAACAGCCGCGTGAGTTCCGCAGACTTGTAGCAGGCGATACCGCCTGTCAGGCCAAGAACGATGGTCTTGCCAGCGAGTTCACCGCGTTCCATAACAAATGCCTCCTCCAAAGTGCCGCGCGGCGCCTCCAGGGCGCCGCGACGGTATTTGCTGCTTGCCGATCCGCCGCACGGACAACGCCGTGCGAGCGTTCGCGCCACGCCTGCCGGCGCTATTTGCCGCGCCGCACGCGTCGCAACTCGTCGATCACCAGCAGCACCGCGCCCACGCAAATGGCCGAGTCGGCCACGTTGAACGCCGGCCAGTGCCAGCCGCCGACGTGAAAGTCCAGAAAGTCGATCACATGCCCGTAGATCACGCGATCGATCACGTTGCCCAGCGCGCCGCCGAGAATCAGCGACAGCGACAGGCAGAACATCTTCTGGCCGTTGTGACGCTTGAGCAGCAGGATGATGACCGTTGCCGCCACTACGCCGAGCAGCGTGAAGAACCAGCGCTGCCAGCCACCGGCCGAGGCGAGGAAGTTGAACGCCGCGCCCTTGTTGTACACCAGCACGAGATTGAAGAACGAAGTCAGCGGGCGGAATTCGCCGTACTGGAACGTTTTCAGAATCGTGAGCTTGGTCACCTGATCGAGCAGGATCGCAATGACCGCGATCCCCAGCCACGGTGCCAGCCCGAAGGTGGCGCCGCTGCGGGCGCTGCCGCCCGATCCCGATCCGCTACGCTTTGCACTCGTACGTGCACCTGCTTTGCTTGCCATTATGCCGCGCTCCGGTGTTCGCCGCTGCCGAAGAGGTTCGACACGCAACGTCCGCAAAGGGTCGGGTGAGCGGCGTCTGCGCCCACGTCCTCACGATAGTGCCAGCAGCGCTCGCACTTCTGATGCGTCGACGGCGTCACCACCACGCCTTCCTCCGCTTCCGAAGCGACTTGCGTGACCTTGGCGGCCGAGGTGATCAGCACGAAGCGCAGATCGTCGCCGAGGCTGGCCAGCACGTCGTACTTGCGGCCCGAGACGCGCACGTCCACTTCCGCCTGCAACGACGAACCGATCTGCTCGGCGGCGCGGGCTTCTTCGAGCGCCTTCGTGACGTCGCCGCGCACCGTGCGCAACAGGTGCCACTTCTCGAGCAGACGCGTGCCTTCCGCCACTTCCGGGTAAGCGTAGTACGTCTGCGTGAAAATCGTGTCGTTGCCCGGCTGGAACACCTGCCACGCCTCTTCCGCCGTGAACGACAGGAACGGGGCCATGACCTTCAGCAGACCGTGCGTGATGTGATACAGCGCGTTCTGGGCGGCGCGACGTGCGGGCGCATCGGGTGCGCTCGTGTACAGACGGTCCTTCAGGATGTCGAGGTAGAAGCCGCCGAGATCTTCCGAGCAGAACGTCTGGAGCTTGGACACGACCGGGTGGAACTCGTAACGGTCGTAGTGGCCGAGCACTTCGGTTTGCAGCGATTGCGCCAGCGCCACCGCGTAACGGTCGATTTCCAGCCACTGGTCCGCGGGCATCGCGTGCTTCGCATGGTCGTAATCGGCCAGGTTCGCGAGCAGGAAGCGCAGCGTGTTGCGGATACGACGGTAGCTTTCGACCACGCGCTTGAGAATTTCGTCCGAGATCGATAACTCGCCCGAGTAGTCGGTCGATGCCACCCACAGACGGATGATTTCAGCCCCCAGCTTGCCCGCGACTTCCTGCGGCACGATGGTGTTGCCGACCGACTTCGACATCTTGCGGCCCTGACCGTCGACGGTGAAGCCGTGCGTGAGCAGCGCCTTGTAGGGCGCACGGCCGTCGAGCATCGAAGCGGTGAGCAGCGACGAATGGAACCAGCCGCGATGCTGGTCCGAGCCTTCCAGATACAGGTCGGCCGGGAAGCCCAGCTCATGTGCGTGCGAGCCGCGCAGCACGTGCCAGTGCGTGGTGCCCGAGTCGAACCACACGTCGAGCGTGTCGCGGTTCTTTACGTAATCCTTGGCCTCGTCGCCGAGCAGTTCGACCGGGTCGAGCGTCTGCCACGCTTCGATGCCTTCAAGCTCCACGCGCTTGGCCACGGCTTCGATCAACTCGGGCGTGCGCGGGTGCAGCGCGCCGGTTTCCTTGTGGACGAAGAACGCCATCGGCACGCCCCATTGGCGCTGGCGCGAGAGCGTCCAGTCCGGGCGGTGAGCGATCATGTTGTGCAGGCGCTGCTTGCCCCACGACGGGAAGAACTCCGTGGCTTCGATGCCGGCGAGCGCGATTTCGCGCAGCGTCTGACCGTTGCCCGGCGCGCCGTCGACCGGCTTCACATCCATACCGGCGAACCACTGGTTGGTCGCGCGGTAGATGATCGGGGACTTGTGACGCCAGCAATGCATGTAGCTGTGCGTGTACTTGAACGAGTGGAACAGCGAGCCCGCGTCGCGCAGCGCTTCGACGATCTGCGGGTTGGCATCCCAGATCGACTGACCGCCGAACAGCGGCAGGCTGTCCTGATAGCGACCGTCGCCGAGCACCGGCATGCGGATTTCCGAGTCCGGCATGTCGTGCGCCTTGCACGACACGAAGTCTTCCACGCCGTAGGCCGGCGCCGAGTGCACGATACCGGTACCGGTATCGGTCGTCACATAGTCGCCGAGGTAGATGGGCGACGTGCGGTCATAACCGGCATCGGCGCTCGCGAGCGGGTGACGGAAGCGGATCAGCGAGAGCGCTTCGCCCTTCGTGCGGGCGACGATCTCGCCGTGCAGGCCGTACGTCTTCAGGCAGTCTTCGACGCGATCGGTCGCGAGGATCAGCAGGCCGCGTTCGGTCGAGACGAGGGCGTACTCAACTTCCGGATGCACGTTGAGCGCCTGGTTCGACGGGATCGTCCAGGGGGTCGTCGTCCAGATGACGATGTAACCGTCTTCACGCGGCAGCTTCGGCAGACCGAACGCCTTGGCGACCTTCTCCGGTTCCGCGAAGGCGAAGCCCACGTCGATGGCCAGATCGGTCTTGTCCTTATACTCGACTTCCGCTTCGGCCAGCGCCGAGCCGCAGTCGAAGCACCAGTTCACCGGCTTCAGACCGCGATACACGTAACCGTTCTCCAGAATCTTTGCCAGCGCGCGAAGCTCGTCCGCTTCGTTGGAGAAGTTCATGGTCTTGTACGGATTGTCCCAGTCGCCCAGCACGCCCAGACGCTCGAAGTCCGCCTTCTGGCGCTCGATCTGCACGGCGGCGTAGGCGCGCGCCTTTTCCTGCACTTCACGCACGGGCAGGTGCTTGCCGAACTGCTTTTCGATCTGGATTTCGATGGGCATGCCGTGGCAGTCCCAGCCCGGCACGTAGGCGGCGTCGAAGCCCGCGAGGCTGCGCGCCTTGACGATCATGTCCTTGAGGATCTTGTTGACCGCGTGACCGATGTGGATGTCACCGTTCGCATACGGCGGGCCGTCGTGCAGGATGAACTTCGGACGGCCTTTGCTGGCCTGGCGGATCTTGTCGTAGATCTTCTTTTCCTGCCATTGCTTGACCCACAGCGGCTCGCGCTTGGGCAGGTCGCCACGCATCGGGAACGGCGTGTCCAGCAGGTTGACGGGGTATTTGCTCGGGGCTTTCTTTTCGCTCATGGGTGCAACGCTTCGAATTTGGGATGTCGGGTGTGGGGCGCTCGCGCCGGTGACGTTGCCGGGCCTGTTTCGTGGCCGACGGTGCAACGTCCGGGCGGGTGCCAGAGACGGCGGCGGGCCGCGCGCGTGGCGCTGGGCGCCGGCGCACGCGGGCGAAGATCAACTAATTCGGTCGGTGGCCGAGGTGGCGAAGTCGCGTCGTGCGCTCGGGCCGTTGGCGTCGAGCGCATGGGCGAAATAGGCGCGCGCCTCGCGCGTGTCCTGCGCGATGGCGGCTTCGAGTTCGGCCAGTCCGTCGAATTTCGCTTCGTCCCGCAGCTTCTGCAGGAATTCCACGCGCACCAGCTTGCCGTAGCAATCACCCGAGAAATCGAGCAGATGGACTTCGAGCAGTACGCGGCCGGAATCGTCCACGGTCGGGCGCAGGCCGAGACTCGCCACGGCCGGCAGCGGTTTGTCCGCCAGGCCGTGAACCTGCACGACGAAAATGCCGGTGAGGGCGGGATGCTTGTGGGCGATGCGCAGATTGAGCGTCGGGAAGCCGAGCTTGCGCCCCAGTTTCATGCCGTGCACGACGTGGCCGGTGATCGCGTACGGACGGCCGAGCAGCGCATGCGCGCGCTCGAAGTTGCCGTCGGCGAGCGCGGCGCGCACTTCCGAGCTGGAGATGCGCACGCCGTCGTGCGCGATGGTCGGCATCTGTTCGACGACGAAGTCGAAGCGACGGCCGGCGTCGCGCAGGTATTCGATATCGCCCGCGCGCTTGGCGCCGAAGCGGAAGTCGTCGCCGACGAGCAGCCAGCGGGTGTGCAGGCCGTCGACAATGATGTTGCGCACGAAGTCTTCGGGCGACTGACCGGCGAAATGCGCGTTGAAGTGCTCGACCACCAGACGGTCGACGCCGTGTGCGCGCAGCGCTTCGAACTTGTCGCGCAGGTTCGAGATACGGGCGGGCGCACGGTCGGGGGTGAAGTATTCGCGAGGATGCGGCTCGAACGTCATCACGCACACCGGCAAGCCGCGCGCAGCCGCCGCCGCGCGCACGCGCGCGAGCAGTGCCTGGTGGCCCAGGTGCACGCCGTCGAAATTGCCGATCGTCAGCACGCAGGGCGCTTTGCTTTGCGCGTTGGGTAGACCCCGGAAGACTCGCACGATAAGGAAGCGTCAGTACAGGACGTTGATATATGGGATGAACCGCGCGGCGTGGCTGGGAAGGCCCGGCGGCCTGTGACGGCGGGGCAGGGCCCGGACCGCGCAGGACGGCCGATCCGACATTGCGGCGCCGCAGAACGTTGAATTATAAACGCTTCGGGGCCATCGCGGCGCGCATCGCGCTGTCTGGTGCGCCGCGCCAATGATAAAATCCGGCGATGAAGAACATTGTCATCCTGATTTCCGGACGAGGCAGCAACATGCAGGCCATCGTCCGGGCCTGTACCGCAGAAGGCTGGCCGGCCCGCGTGGCCGCCATCATCGCCAATCGTCCCGAGGCCGACGGCCTGGAGTTCGCGCAGGAAAACGGCATTGCCACGGCCATCGTGCCGAGTCGCGGCAAGACCCGCGAGGCGTTCGACGCCGAACTCGCCGCCGAGATCGACCGTCATCAACCCGATCTGGTCGTGCTCGCCGGGTTCATGCGCATTCTCACGCCGGCGTTCACCGAGCGCTACGCCGGGCGGCTCATCAACATTCATCCGTCGCTGCTGCCCGCTTTCCCGGGCCTGCAAACGCACGCCCGCGCGCTGGAAGCCGGCTGCAAGATCGTCGGCGCCACCGTGCATTTCGTGACCGCTGAGCTCGATCACGGCCCGTACGTGCTGCAAACGGCCGTACCCGTGCGCGACGGCGACACGCCGGAGACACTGGCAGAGCGCATTCTGCCGCTCGAACACATCATTTACCCGCGCGCCGTGCGCTGGTTCGTGGAAGATCGTCTGGTCGTGGCCGATGGCCGCGTGACGCTCGCCCCGCGTGCCGACGGCACTTCCGATTCGCAAGATTCGCAATGGCTTTTTGGTGAGGACGCATGAGCACCCGCCCGACCCAGCGCCGCGATGGCGCCAATCAATCCAGTCACCGCTCCGGCGGCCGTTCGTCCGATGCCCGTCATCCTTCCAAAGGTGGCAATGATCGCGGCTATGTCCGCCCGGATCGCTACGACCGTTCGCGCAACGATCGCCGTCAGGACGCGCCGCCCGTCGTCGGCGGGACCGGCATGCGCGGCGAGCGTCTGCCGCCGGCACTCTTCGAACATACGCAACGACTGCTCGGCAGCGTTCTGACGTTCACCGGCCCGGCCGATACGCTCGTCAGCACTTACTTCCGTGCCAACGACAAGCTCGGACATCGGGAGCGCGGTGTGCTGGCGGAGACGGTATTCGCCATTCTGCGCCGCAAGCTCGAATTCGGTCAGCACGCCGTGAGCGGCACGGGGTCGCAGGAACGCCGTCTGGCGCTGCTCGGTCTCGCCTTCACGCGGGGTATCGCGTCGGTGGAACTGGTGGCGACGCCGGACGAAGCGGCCTGGCTCGAACACGTTGGTCAGATCGACCCCGCCAGCCTTGCACCGCGAGTGCGCACTAACTTGCCGGAGTGGTTGTACGACCGTCTGGCCAAGCGTTTCGACGGGGCCGAGCTCGAAGCGCTCGCTGCGTCGCTGAATCAGCCCGCGCCGCTCGACTGCCGTGTGAACCTCATCAAGGCGACCCGGGACGATGTGCTCGCCAAGCTGCGCGAAGACGGCTTCTCGGCCGAGCCGACGCCGCTCGCGCCCAATGGCATCCGTCTGTCGGGCAAGCCGGCGCTGCAAAAGCATCCGCTGTTCATGTCCGGCGCGATCGAGGTGCAGGACGAGGGTAGCCAGTTGCTGTGCCAACTGGTCGCGCCGCGTCGTGGCGAGATGATCGTCGACTTCTGCGCCGGTGCCGGCGGCAAGACGCTCGCGATCGGTGCGCAGATGCGCTCGACCGGGCGTCTGTATGCGTTCGACGTGTCGGAAAAGCGTCTGGCGAAGCTCAAGCCGCGTCTGGCGCGCAGTGGTCTGTCGAACGTCTATCCGGTCATGATCGACAGCGAGAACGATAGCAAGATCAAGCGTCTGGCCGGCAAGATCGACCGTGTGCTGGTCGACGCGCCGTGCAGTGGGCTTGGCACGCTGCGCCGGAATCCGGATCTGAAGTGGCGCCAGTCGCCGCAGTCCGTCGAGGAACTGACGCAGAAGCAAACGTCGATTCTCGCGAGTGCCGCGCGTCTGGTGAAGCCGGGCGGTCGTCTCGTGTATGCGACTTGCAGCTTGCTGACGGAAGAGAACAGCGCGATTGCCGAGGCCTTCGCCGCCGCCCATCCGGACTTCGTGCTGCTGCCCGCAAACGAGTTGCTCGCGGCGCAGAAAATCGGACTCGACACGGGCAAGTATCTCGAATTGCTGCCGAACCGAAACGCGACGGACGGCTTCTTTGCGGCCGTATTCGAGCGTCGCGCCGCCGCGAAAGCGTAAAGTGTATTTCGACGGGCGCCCGTGTGGCGCCCGGAAGCGCCGCGCCGGCTAGTCCCGGCGAACGACAAGAAAAGATAGAAGGGATATGGCGATGCAGGAAAGTCCGGCTTTCGCGAGGTTGGTGCGGGATGTCGTGCGTGACTTCGGCGATACGCAGATCATCTGGCAGATCGTGGCGCTCGTCGGCGCGCTCGCCGTCGCGTTCGTGCTGCGTCGCTGGATGATCGGTCGTCTTGACCGTCACTTCGAACGTGTCGCGCCGGCCCGCCGCGCGGGATCGTCGAGCCTGCGCCGCTCCTTCTTCCCGATGTTTGGCTGGATGTGCGTGGCGCTCACGCGTGTCGTGCTTCAGGAGTACATGCACGTCTCGCTGCTGATGCTCGCGGAAGTCCCGCTGTTCGGCACGGCGCTCATCTATCTCGCGTTCTACTTCGCACGTCGGCTGTTCGCGTCATCGCCCCACGCCTCTGGCTTGCTGAAGGTGTTCGAGCGGGTGTTCACGACGCTTGCGTGGCTGTCGATGCTCGCCTACGTGCTGGGCGTGCATGACGACATCCTCAAATGGCTTGCCAGCGTGAAGTTCGCCGTCGGCACGAGTCATCTGACGTTGCTCTCGATACTCTCGGGCGTGCTCTGGATCGGTGTGACGCTGGTGCTGGCGATGTGGGTCGGCTCGCTGATCGAAGACCGGATCATGCGCACGACCACGCTCGACGGCAACCTGAAAGTGGTGCTCTCGCGGCTGATCAAAGGCTTGCTGACGCTCGTCGCCGTGCTCGCGACGCTGTCGTTCGTGGGCATCGATATCACCGTGCTCGGTGTGTTCGGCGGGGCGCTTGGCGTGGGGTTGGGCTTCGGCTTGCAGAAGATCGCGTCGAACCTCGTGTCGGGATTCATCATCTTGCTGGATCGCTCGGTGCGGATCGGCGACCTGATTACGGTGTCGACGTATCACGGCACCGTGTCGCAAATCAACACGCGGTATTCGGTGGTACGCGGGCTGGATGGCGTTGAAGCGCTGGTGCCGAACGAACAGCTCGTGACGAACGTCGTCCAGAATCACTCGTTCACCGAGACGCGCGGCCGGGCGAAAGTGAGTGTTCAGGTCGCTTACAGCGCCGATGTCGAACTGGCGATGTCGCTGATGCTCAAGGCCGCGGAGGGCATTCCCCGCGTGCTGTCCGATCCGGCGCCCTCGGCATTGCTGCTGAATTTCGCTGCCGATGGGATGGATCTGGAAATGGGCTTCTGGGTGCAGGATCCGGCGCAGGGCAGCGGCGCCATCCGTTCCGAGATTAATTTACGGATTTGGCGCGCATTTCGTGAGCAGGGTATTGAAATTCCGTATGCGCAGCGCGAAATACGCATTCTGAACGACTGGGCGGACGGCATTCCTGCGGAAGTCCCCCATCCCCCGGTCGACCGCCCTGATTTGCCGGTGGACGCCTTGCCCGCGTCTGCGTCATCGCCCGCCGTGCCGCCCCAACTGGCGTCACCACAGGCGGATGACGCCGGAAAGAAGGCCTGATAGACCGATTTCTCTACGTTTTTCCCGGACGCCGGGTTGACCTGCGACAAAATGCGTGGCTGACAGGCTACACACGGGCGTCGGTGCGTCGGGTAAAATGCGTCCCAAACCATAAAAACCAGACGTTCACTGGCACGTTTTCCGCCCATATCGCACGGCATCCGCAACTTGCCGACCTCCAGCGAATCCAAGCGTCAAGCGAGCGCAAGAACGAGACCTGACGCGACGGCCTATGTCCACATCGGCCGCTTCGGCCCGACAAGACAAGACACGGCTTCGCTGGACCTTGCCGTGATGGCTACCGTATTGATTAGTTTGGAGTGATATTTTGCTGGACAGTCTCCTTGGATTTCTCTCGACCGGCCTGCTCGACTGGAGCGGCTGGGAGATCTTTTTCTTCACGCTGGCCGTCACCCATGTGACGATTGCCGCGGTCACCATCTATCTGCATCGTTGCCAGGCGCACCGCGCCCTCGATGTGCATCCGGTCGTCGCCCACTTCTTCCGCCTCTGGCTGTGGATGACCACGGGCATGATCACCAGCGAGTGGGCTGCCATCCACCGCAAGCACCACGCCAAGTGCGAAACGCCGGAAGATCCGCATAGCCCGCAAACGCGCGGCCTGTGGAAGGTGCTGGCCGAAGGCGCCGAACTCTATCGCGCTGAAGCGAAGAACGAAGAAACGCTGCGCAAGTTCAGCCACGGCACGCCGAACGACTGGATCGAGAACAACATTTACAAGCGTTTCCCGATTCTCGGCATCAGCATGATGATGATCATCGACATCGCGCTGTTCGGCGCCATCGGTCTGACCGTGTGGGCCGTGCAGATGGTGTGGATTCCGTTCTGGGCGGCCGGTGTCGTCAACGGTCTGGGCCATTACTGGGGCTACCGCAACTTCAACTGCGCCGACGCGTCGACGAACCTGCTGCCGTGGGGCATCATCATCGGCGGCGAAGAACTGCACAACAACCACCATACCTACGCGACGTCGGCCAAGCTGTCGAACAAGTGGTACGAGTTCGATATCGGCTGGCTGTACATCCGTACGCTGTCGTTGGTGGGGCTGGCCAAGGTGAAGAAGATCGCGCCGACGCCGAAGCTCGCGAAGGTCAAGGCGGCCTGCGACGACGATACGTTGCAAGCCGTGCTCTCGAACCGCTACGAAGTGATGGCGCGTTATGCCAAGACCTTCAAGCGTGCCTACGGCGAGGAACTGGCGCGCTTCAAGGACAAGCGTCAGCACGGCGAATACCAGTTGCTCCGCGGCGCGCGCAAGTGGCTGCATCACGACGAAGCCTCGCTGCAAGAGCCGCAAAAGCAGCAACTCGGCGAGATCTTCGCACACAGCAATGCCGTGAAGACGTACTACGAACTGCGCAACGAACTGGCCGGTATCTGGGATCGTTCGAATGCCTCGCGTGAGCAGTTGCTGGGTCAGTTGCAGAACTGGTGCCATCGTGCAGAGCAGAGCGGTATTCACGCATTGCAGGAATTCGCGACGCGTTTGCGCCGCTACGCGTGAACAGGCGCAGCCAGAAATCTGTTTTTGACGCATAATCGAAACCCCGCCACGGCGGGGTTTTGTCATTCCCGGCCTATCCCACGGGCCACGCAAAAATGAATGCCTCACTCAAATCCGTAGAATTCGAGCGCCCCGCACCGAGCGGCGCCACGTGCGTTGCCCATGCCTGGGCACGCGTCCCGGATGCGCCGTCGCAGGAGGAACGCGCGGCGCTCAAGGCCAAAATCAAGCACTTGCTCGTCGAGCAGGATGCCGTGCTTGTGGCCCACTACTATGTCGACGCCGACTTGCAGGACCTCGCCGAGGAGACCGGTGGCTGCGTGGCCGATTCGCTCGAAATGGCGCGATTCGGCCGGAATCATTCGGCCAAAACGCTGGTGGTGGCCGGCGTGCGCTTCATGGGCGAGACGTCGAAGATTCTCAGTCCCGAAAAACGCATTTTGATGCCCGATCTCGACGCGACGTGCTCGCTCGATCTGGGTTGCCCCGCCGACGAATTCGCCGCATTCTGCGATGCGCATCCTGACCGTACCGTTGTCGTCTATGCCAATACCAGCGCAGCCGTGAAGGCGCGTGCGGACTGGATGGTGACGTCGTCCATCGGCCTGGAAATCGTGGCGCATCTGCATGCACAGGGCAAAAAGATTCTGTGGGCGCCAGACCGCCATCTGGGCAGCTACGTCCAGAAGCAGACGGGCGCCGACATGTTGCTGTGGCAGGGCGCATGCCTCGTGCACGACGAGTTCAAGGGCACCGAACTCGAGCTGCTGCGTCGCGCGCACCCGAACGCCAAGGTGCTGGTGCACCCGGAGTCGCCGGCGGCAGTCGTCGCGCTGGCGGATGTCGTCGGGTCCACGTCGCAGATGATTGCGGCGGCGCAGACCATGGACGCCACGGAATTCATCGTCGCCACTGACAACGGCATCTTGCACAAGATGCGCGCCGCAGCACCGGGCAAGCATTTCATCGAAGCGCCGACAGCGGGCAACAGCGCCACCTGCAAGAGCTGCGCGCATTGCCCGTGGATGGCGATGAACAGCCTGCGGAATCTGGCGGAAGTGCTGGAGTCGGGGGCCAATGAAATTCACGTCGATCCGGACATTGGCCGCCGCGCGCATACCTGTATCGATCGTATGTTGACGTTCGCCGAAGCGCGCAAGCAGAACGTGCGCGCCAGCGGTGATTTTGCGCGCGACGGCGCGCTGTTCTCGGGCGTGGGCCCCGCATAATGACGCAATCGAAAACGTTGAACACTGCCGAAGCGCTGTCTCCCGAATTCACGACGTTCGGCGAGCCGCTCGAAGCGGCGCTCTCGCGCAACGTGCAGGACGCACTGGCAGAAGACATCGGCAGCGGTGACCTCACGGGCTTGCTCGTGCCGTCGGACGAAATGGCGCATGCGCGAATCATCGTGCGTGAGTCGGCGGTGCTGTGTGGCGTGCGTTGGTTCGAGCGCTGCATGCTGGGCGTCGATGCCTCGGTGCGTGTGCAGTGGCACTACCGCGAAGGCGAGCGCATGACGCCCGATTCGCCGGTCTGCGACATTTACGGCCCGGCGCGCGCACTGCTGACCGGCGAGCGTACGTCGATGAACTTCCTTCAGTTGCTCTCGGGTGTCGCGACGGCCGTGCGTCGTTACGCGGACATCGTCGAAGGGACAAAGGCGCGCGTGCTGGATACGCGTAAGACGCTGCCGGGGCTGCGTCTCGCGCAGAAGTTCGCGGTTCGCGTGGGCGGCGGGGCGAATCAGCGTCTCGCGCTCTACGACGGCATTCTCATCAAGGAGAATCACATCGCGGCGGCAGGCGGCATTCGTCAGGTGCTGGCGAACGCCGATCGTCTGTCGGACGGCGCGCCGGTGCAGATCGAAGTGGAGTCGCTCGAAGAACTCGAGACCGCTCTGGCGTGTGGCGCGACGTCGATCCTGCTCGACAACTTCACGCTGGAAATGATGCGCGAAGCCGCGCGTGTGGCCGATGGGCGTGCCGTGCTGGAAGCGTCCGGCGGGATCAATCTGGAAACGCTGCGAGCGATTGCGGAGACGGGCGTCGACCGTATTTCTGTCGGCGGCCTCACCAAGGACGTTCGCGCAGCGGACTTCTCCATGCGCATTCTGGAGACGGTGGGATAAGCGTCACGATGTGATGGATTGGCTTGCGAAGCCTCAGACGCTTCGAAACGACAAGGCCGCGGGGTAATGCCTGCGGCCTTGTCGTCTTTTGCGAAAGCGATCAGCGCGTGCGACGCGGTAGCGCTGGCGAAAGCACCGTCGGGAGGGCTTTCGGCAGCGTGTCCGGGAAGTCGCGCGAGAAATGCAGGCCACGGCTCTCACGACGCGCCAGGGCGCTATCGACGATCAGTGACGCGACGTCGACCAGATTGCGCAATTCCAGGAGATCGCGACTGACGCGGAAGTTGGCGTAGTACTCGGCAATCTCCTCGCGCAGCAGGGCGATGCGATGCTGTGCCCGTTCCAGTCGCTTGGTCGTGCGCACGATGCCGACGTAGTTCCACATCATGCGGCGCAGTTCATCCCAGTTGTGCGCGACGACCACTTCTTCGTCGGCATCCGAGACACGGCTTTCGTCCCACGCGGGAACGTCCGTGGCGGCGATCTGGGTGGTTTCGCCGCGCTGAATGTCTTCGGCGGCGGCCTTGCCGAGCACGATACATTCGAGCAGCGAATTGCTGGCGAGACGGTTCGCGCCGTGCAGGCCGGTGTACGTCGCTTCACCCACGGCATACAGCCCGGGCAGATCCGTGCGCCCGTGCATATCGGTGACAATCCCGCCGCACGTGTAATGCGCCGCCGGCACGACGGGAATCGGTTGCTTCGTGATGTCGATCCCCAGTTCAGCGCAGCGAGCCAGAATCGTGGGGAAGTGTTCGCGCAGGAATTCCGGACTTTGATGGCTGATGTCGAGGTACACGCAATCGAGCCCGTGTTTCTTCATCTCGAAGTCGATGGCGCGCGCAACGATGTCGCGCGGCGCCAGTTCGGCTCGAGGATCGTGCGCAGGCATGAAGCGCGTACCGTCAGGGAGCACCAGACGTCCACCTTCCCCCCGAACGGCTTCCGAGATCAGGAACGACTTCGCGTAAGGATGATAGAGACAGGTCGGATGGAACTGGATGAACTCCATGTTCGCGATCCGGCAGCCCGCGCGCCAGGCCATGGCGATGCCATCGCCCGTCGCGGTATCGGGGTTCGTCGTGTACAGATAAACCTTCCCGGCCCCGCCGGTAGCCAGCACCGTGTGTCGGGCGGTCACCGCGTGGACTTCACCGGTACCGAGATCCTGGATGTACAGGCCCTGGCAATGACGTCCGGCTGTCGGCGCCGCGTCGGCACGATCGGACGTAATCAGATCGACGGCGAAGTGATTCTCGAAAAGGGTGATGTTCGGGTGCTGGCGCACGCGCTCGGTGAGCGTCGTAATGACGGCATGCCCCGTGGCGTCGGCTGCGTGAATGATGCGGCGATGGCTGTGACCGCCTTCGCGTGTCAGATGAAAGCCGAGTTCGGCTTGTGCGTCGCGCGTGAAGGGCACACCTTGCTCAATGAGCCACTCGATGGCTTCGCGGCTGTGTTCGACGATGAAGCGCGTTGCCGCCTCGTCACACAATCCGGCACCGGCGACGAGTGTGTCGGCGACGTGTTCGTCGACGCTGTCGGTGGAGTCCAGTACCGCGGCGATGCCGCCCTGAGCCCAATCGCTCGCACCTTCGGGCATGGGGCGCTTGGCGACCAGCGCCACGCGGCAGGTGTTGGCCAGATGCAAGGCGACGGACTGGCCGGCGAGCCCGCTGCCGACGATGACGACATCGAAATTCATGGTACGCGCGCTGTCTGGGATCGACGCATTTTCGGTGGCGCGATCCTCGTGATGAGAGATGAGCCAGTATAGCGAGTCAACACACCCGTGACACATGCCCCTATGCGCAGATCGGAGATATTGTGCTGCGCCGGACTACGCAACGCGTAGCGCTGCAATTTTCGAGACGCTGAAATGAAAATACCCCGCCAGAGGCGGGGTATTGAACGCAGTAGCGAACCACTGCGATGAAACCTGTTGATCTTATTTGATCTTGGTTTCTTTGTACGGTACGTGCTTACGAGCCACCGGATCGAACTTGCTGATTTCCATCTTTTCCGGATGGGTACGCTTGTTCTTCGTGGTCGTGTAGAAATGACCCGTACCTGCGGTCGATTCCAGCTTGATCTTGTCGCGAGCGCCTTTTGCCATGATGAGCTCCTAAAACTTAGATGGCGTTACGCGAACGCAGGTCCGCGAGAACGGCATCGATACCGACCTTATCGATCAGGCGCAAGCCGGCGTTCGAAAGGCGCAGGCGCACAAAACGGTTTTCGCTCTCAACCCAGAACCGGCGATTTTGCAAGTTCGGGAGGAAACGGCGCTTGGTTTTGTTATTGGCGTGGGAAACGTTATTGCCGACCATCGGCGCTTTCCCGGTCACTTGACATACGCGTGCCATGAAGCACTCCTAACCCAGAATTCTGTGTAAAAAAAGGTGAGTCGAAAAGACAGACCGCGATAATACCACAAAAATCCCAGACAAATCAATCGCTTTAGTCGATGTAGGACGTGAGTCCCTGGCGGGAAACGTCTGTCGGAGATTCGGGGAAGGGACGGATCATAGCGTAAACGCCGCTCAAATGCGAACGGCGTGCCGAATTTATGTGCACAGTGTTGTTCCGCGTCACACTGCGTCACGAATTTCCTCGTGTCCCGACGCATCTGCGGCTCGCCTTCGACTTACATGTCGCCGCCTTCGGCCAGCGAATAGACGGTATCGCCGGCCACGATGAAATGATCGAGCAGGCGAATTTCCAGCAGCGCGAGCGCGTCGCCTAACTGACGTGTCAGCGCAAGATCGGCGGCGCTGGGCGTGGGGACGCCGGACGGATGATTGTGCGCGACGATGATGGCAGCCGCATGAAGGTCCAGTGCGGCGCGTACGATTTCTCTCGGGTAGACGCAGGTCTGCGTGAGCGTTCCTTCGAACATGATCCGCGTGCCGATCAGCCGGTGCGCGGCGTCCAGAAACAGGCAGACGAAGCGCTCGCGCGAGGTGTCCTGCAACGTGAGACGCAGATAATCCCGAACCCGGGCGGGAGAATCGAGCATGCAGCCGGATTGCAGGCCTTCGCGCAACATGCGGCGCGCCACTTCCAATGCGGCCTGAAACTGAAGGGATTTGGCCTGACCGAGGCCGGGGATCTGCCGCAATGTCTCGAACGGTGTGGCAAGCAGTCTGCCGAGCGATCCGCTGCGGGCCAGCAGCTCGCGCCCGAGATCGACGGCATTGCGGCCATGCGAGCCGGTGCGCAGCAAGATGGCGAGCAACTCCGCATCGGACAGGGCATTGGGCCCATGGGCGAGCATTTTTTCGCGGGGGCGCTCGGCGGGTGGCCAGTGAGCGATGGACATGACGGCTCCGGAAGGCGGACACGGTCGCAGGCATGATCGCGGGTGTCACTAATAAGAAACACAGCCGCCGAATGGAAAAATTCGGGGCTGCTTTGATGGGGAGCCGGACGCGCAACGCGTCGTCGCTTACAATAATAGCTTGACCTTGCTGTGAGACCCCCATGAGTTCTGTTGTAACCCCCGTGGTTCAAGACGATTCCTATCTGACGCTCCACTACCGGATCGGCGCGCCCGACGGCGCGGACATTGTCAACACTTTCGAAGGCACCCCTGCCACGTTGCAACTCGGCGGCGGCCAGATGGCGCCGACGCTGGAGCAGGCGATGCTGGGGATGGCCGTGGGGGAGCGTCGCCGGATCGAACTGGCGCCGGAGCAGGCTTTCGGCCCGCGCAATCCGGAACTGCTGCAACGCGTCTCGATGAAGACGTTGCAGGAGAACAGCAACTTCGGCGAGGAATATAGCGTTGGCGATCTGGTCGAGTTCAACGCGCCGAGCGGTGGCCGCTATGCGGGCATCCTGCGCGAACTGGGCGACGGCTGGGCATTGTTCGACTTCAACCATCCGCTGGCGGGCCAGCCGATCGTGTTCGAAGTCCAGATTATCGGCATTCTGTAGGAATCGAAATGAGCGCCACCCAAGTCGTAGCACCGACGCTGTCGGATGCGGAAATCCTGCTGGCTCAGCCGCGCGGCTTTTGCGCGGGCGTCGACCGTGCGATCGAAATCGTCGAGCGCGCGCTGGCGATGTACGGTGCACCGATTTACGTGCGCCACGAAATCGTCCACAACGTGTACGTCGTCGAGAATCTGCGCAAGAAGGGCGCGATTTTCATCGAGGAACTGTCGGATGTTCCGCCGGGCAACACGCTGATTTTCAGCGCGCACGGCGTGTCGCAGGCCGTACGTACCGAAGCCGAATCACGCGGTCTGCGCATTTTCGACGCGACCTGTCCGCTCGTGACGAAGGTCCACGTCGAAGTCGCGAAAATGCGCAGCCAGGGGCTCGAGATCATCATGATCGGCCACAAGGGGCACCCGGAAGTCGAGGGCACCATGGGCCAGTCGGGCGAGGGCATGTTCCTCGTCGAGACGATCGAAGACGTGCTCGCGCTGCAAGTGGCAGACGAGAGCAAGCTCGCCTTTGTGACGCAAACGACGTTGTCCGTCGACGATGCCGCCGAAGTCATCAACGCGCTCAAGAAGCGCTTCCCCGAAATCACCGAGCCGAAGAAGCAGGACATCTGCTACGCCACGCAGAACCGTCAGGACGCCGTGAAATTCATGGCGCCGCAGTGCGACGTGGTGGTTGTGGTCGGCAGCCCGAACAGCTCCAATTCGAACCGTCTGCGCGAAGTCGCCGAGAAGATGGGCGTACCCGCCTATATGGTGGATTCGCCGGATCAGCTCAAGCCGGAATGGTTCGACGGCAAGCGTCGTATCGGGGTGACGGCGGGCGCATCGGCACCCGAAGTGCTGGCGCAATCGATCGTCTCGCGTCTGCGCGAACTGGGCGTCAATCAGGTCAAGGTGCTCGACGGTGTGGAAGAGAACATCGCGTTCCCGTTGCCCAAGGGCCTCACGCAGGCGGTCGCAGGCTGAGGTCTATCGAAGCCCCTCGGTCAATATCGAACCGTATCGATACGGATCGGCCCCTGGTGGGCCATATTGACCGCGCTGCCGCAGCGACTGTGCAACGCCGTCGCGCATAGCATCACAGAAAGTTCACGGTCGGTGGCAATGCCCGCACGGCCGTCAAACCGGGGGCCGTCGTAGACGGTCCCGGTTTTTTTCCCCTCCATGATTCGGGCCGGTGCGCTCAGACGCACGACACATTGCCCGCAGGCACGGCATCGACGCGCCCTTTTCGCCATCAGGCACCCTGACGTCCACGTCGATCATCCGCCGAACTCCCCCCGACTTTTCCAGGATCGCCCCCGCGGATCTTTCGCATTGACGAACGAGATTTCGCAGAATCCACGCATATCCGATTTTGTAGCTTTTAACGTCTCGGCAGCCAAAACCGAATGTCGTTCTCGTTAATTCAACGGATATAGAATTAACAATAAGGAATGTCGTCTGGTTTTCCGGAATTTAATTATTTATATGCCTGCTTAATTAGAAAGATCATTCCAAATCTAATAGGCATGCTAATTGCTTACTAGATTGCCATGGCATCCGGGCCCATGAATGGTGCACCGGTTGCACCATGAAGCCACTCGGGAAGCTGCGCCCGGGTGCGTAAAACCTTTCACAATTCCGGGGTTGCGCTTTTGAAAAATTAGGGTTGCACAAGTCGGTATAAAACCTTAGTCCTCCATTATGGAAAACCCTGTGGCTGCGGGCGTCGCAGCCGCAAAGAATGGAGTTACAATGCGCGCGTTTCGCATACGAAACATCGATTTGGCGTTATTGGCGTTATTAAATCGCCGACAATCAGGAGATCATCACATGCAACTCAAGTTCGCGAAGGTACTGCCCGTAGTCGCCGCAGTGACGCTGTTGGCGGCATGCGGTCAGAAGGAAGAAAAGCAGGCCGATTCGGGTGCCGCTTCTGCACCTGCCGCGACGACTGCCGCCAGCGGGGGCGGCGATGCGGTTGTCATCAAGATTGGTCACGTTGCACCATTGACGGGCCAAATTGCTCACTTGGGCAAAGATAACGAAAACGGTGCACGCCTCGCCGTTGAAGAAGCCAACAAGGCTGGTCTGACCATCGACGGCAAGCCGATCAAGCTGGAACTGGTGGCAGAAGACGACGCCGCCGATCCGAAGACTGCAACGCAGGTCGCCCAGAAGCTGGTCGACGAGAAGGTCGTTGCCGTGGTGGGTCACTTGAACTCGGGCACGACGATTCCGGCATCGAAGATCTATAGCGATGCAGGCATCGTGCAGATCTCGCCGTCGGCAACCAACCCGGCGTACACGCAGCAGGGCTTCAAGACGACCTATCGTGTGGTCGCCACCGACGCTCAGCAAGGTCCCGCACTGGCCAACTACGCGACGAAGGCACTCAACGCCAAGTCGGTGGCCATCGTCGACGACGCCACGGCGTACGGCAAGGGTCTGGCCGACGAATTCGAGAAGACCGCCAAGGCCAACGGCCTGAAGGTGCTCTCGCACGACGCGACCAACGACAAGGCCACGGACTTCCGCGCCATTCTGACCAAGATCAAGGGTGAGAAGCCGGACATCATCATGTACGGCGGTATGGATGCCACCGGTGGCCCGTTCGCCAAGCAATCGAAGGAACTGGGTATCGGTGCCAAGGTGCTGGCCGGCGACGGCGTGTGTACTGACAAGGTGGCCGAACTCGCTGGCGACGCCATCGACAACATCGTCTGCTCGGAAGCAGGTATGGCCCTGTCGAAGATGGAAAACGGTGCCGATTTCTCCAAGCGTTACGAAGCCCGTTTCAACCAGCCGATCCAGATCTACGCCCCGTTCACGTATGATGCCGTCAATGTGATCATCGACGCCATGAAGCGTGCCAACTCGACCGATCCGGCCAAGATTCTGGCAGCCATGCCGGCAACGGATTACAAGGGTGTGATCGGTCACATCGCGTTCGACAGCAAGGGCGACATGAAGGAGCCGGTGATCACGCTCTACAACTACAAGGATAAGAAGAAGAGCGTGCTCGACGTGGTGAAGATGTAACTCCCAGGCTCTCGCGCCATGATGCGGCACCGTTGCCTACCCATTCGGTGCCGCATCGATATCTGCGGAAAGACGCTGTGCCTGCATGACGGGCACGGCCCCCCCTCCTGACACAGGATTACGCCTCATAACCCGCAGTTCTCTCGACCCCCTCGCATGCCCTATCCGGCTTGCGTGTCGGGAGCCCGTTCCCGGGACAAGGAGTTAGCTTCATGGATATTTTTATCCAACAAATCTTGAACGGCCTCGTGCTTGGTAGCGTCTACGCGATCATTGCACTGGGCTATACGATGGTCTACGGCATTCTGGGCATCATCAACTTTGCCCACGCCGACGTGATGATGATCGGTGCGATGGTCGCGCTGTCCACCATCAACCTGCTTTTGAAGATCGCGCCGGATATGAACCCGGTGCTCATGCTGGCCATTGCGACGCTCGTGTGTATGCCCGTGTGTGCACTGACCAACTTTGTGATCGAGCGCGTGGCTTACCGGCCGTTGCGCAATGCGCCGCGTCTGGCGCCGCTGATCACCGCGATCGGCGTCTCGCTGCTTCTGCAGACGATCGCCATGCTGATCTGGTCGCGTAACCCCCTCTCGTTCCCGCAACTGCTGCCCACCGACGCCATGACCGTCATTCCGGCGCGCGGCAATCATCCGGGTGCGGTCACCAACGGCACGGGCATCGTGATCGTTGTCGTGGCGTTCCTCGTCATGTTCGGCCTCACGCAGCTCGTGAACCGCACCAAGCTCGGACGCGCCATGCGTGCGACGGCGGAAAACCGCAACGTCGCCGGTCTCATGGGCGTGAACCCGAACTTCGTGATCTCCGCGACGTTCGCGCTCGGCGGCGGTCTCGCTGCGCTGGCGGGCGTGATGATGGCGTCGAACTACGGCAACGCGCACTTCTACATGGGCTTCATCCCCGGCATGAAGGCGTTCACCGCCGCCGTGCTCGGCGGGATCGGCAACTTGCAGGGCGCCATGGTCGGCGGCGTGCTGCTGGGCCTCATCGAAGCGCTGGGCGCGGGCTACATCGGCGATCTGACCGGTGGCGTGTTCGGCAGTAACTATCAGGACGTGTTTGCTTTCGTCGTGCTGATCGTGGTGCTGGTGTTCCGTCCGAGCGGTCTGCTCGGCGAGCGCGTGGCAGATCGTGCATAAGCGGGGAGGATCGACATCATGAATCAACCCGTGCAAACGTCGCCGGCGACGCAGATTTCTGCCGCCGCCGCGACCCGCAAGGCCTATCGCGGCCTCGCGTTCTTCCTGATCGCCGCGATCGTCGCGCCCATGCTCGTCGGCTACGCCGGCGGCAACTACTGGGTGCGCGTGCTCGACTTCGCGCTGCTCTACATCATGCTCGCGTTGGGCCTGAACATCGTGGTGGGCTTCGCCGGCCTGCTCGATCTAGGCTACATCGCGTTCTATGCCGTGGGCGCGTATGTCACGGCGTTGCTGAGTTCTCCGCACCTGACGGTGCACTTCCCGTGGATTGCGTCGATGTTCCCCGGCGGTTTGCATGTGCCCGTGTGGCTCACGATTCCGATCGGGGCTGCGGTCGCGGCGGTGTTCGGCATTCTGCTCGGTGCACCGACGTTGCGGCTTCGCGGCGACTATCTGGCCATCGTGACGCTGGGCTTCGGTGAAATCATCCGTATCTTCATGAACAACCTGGACCGGCCGGTGAACATCACCAACGGCCCGATGGGGATCACGGCGATTCAACCGGCCTCGTTGTTTGGCTTCGATTTCTCGAAGACGCACAATTTCTTCGGGATCCAGGTCAACTCGGTGTACATGTACTACTACCTGTTCGTGTTCTTCGCGTTGCTCATCGCGTTCATCTGCGTGCGCTTGCAGCACTCGCGCATCGGACGCGCCTGGGTCGCCATTCGTGAAGACGAAGTCGCCGCCAAGGCGATGGGCATCAACACACGCAACATCAAGCTGCTCGCGTTCGCGATGGGCGCGTCCTTCGGTGGCGTGGCGGGTGGCATGTTCTCCGCGTTCCAGGGCTTCGTCTCGCCCGAGTCGTTCACTTTCTGGGAGTCGATCGTCGTGCTCTCGATGGTGGTGCTCGGCGGTATGGGCCACATTCCGGGCGTGATTCTGGGCGGTGTGCTGCTTTCGGCTTTCCCGGAACTCCTGCGCTCGACCCTTGGGCCGTTGCAGATGAAGTTGTTCGGTAGCGTCATCGTCGATCCCGAAGTGATCCGGCAGTTGCTGTACGGTCTGGCCATGATCCTGATCATGCTGTACCGTCCGGCCGGCCTGTGGCCGTCGCCGCGTCCGGAAGAACGGACTCTGTAAGCCGAGGGAGATGACCTGAACATGAGCGAACAAATTCTTCTGTCCGTCAAGGGCGTGAACAAGCGCTTCGGCGGTCTGCAGGCCCTCACCGATGTGGGCCTGGAGATCAAGCCGGGGCAGATTTACGGGCTGATCGGCCCGAACGGCGCCGGCAAGACCACGTTCTTCAACGTGATCACCGGTCTCTACACACCGGACTCCGGCGAGTTCCGGCTCGACGGCACGGCTTACAAGCCGACCGCCGTGCACGAAGTGGCGAAGGCCGGCATTGCGCGCACCTTCCAGAACATCCGTCTGTTCGGCGGCATGACCGTCGTCGAGAATGTGATGGTGGGCCGTCACGTGCGCACGAAGATGGGGGTGATCGGCGCGATCGTCCGCTATCCGGGCGCGAAGGCCGAGGAGCGCGCGATCCGCGACCGTGCGATGGAGTTGCTGGAGTATGTGGGCGTGGCGAAGTATGCCAACTACACGGCGGCGAACCTCTCGTACGGCCACCAGCGGCGTCTGGAGATTGCACGTGCACTCGCGACCGACCCGAAGCTGCTGGCGCTGGACGAACCGGCCGCGGGCATGAACGCCACGGAGAAGGTGGAGCTGCGCGGTCTGCTCGACAAGATCCGTAGCGACGGGCGCACGATCCTGCTCATCGAGCACGACGTGAAGCTGGTGATGGGGTTGTGCAACCGCATGACGGTGCTCGATTACGGCAAGGTGATTGCCGAAGGTTTGCCGCAGGATGTGCAGAAGAATCCGGCGGTGATTGAAGCGTATCTGGGTTCGGGAGGCCATTGATGAGCGCAATGTTGACGATCAAGGGCCTGAAAGTCGCGTACGGCGGGATCAAGGCGGTCAAGGGGATCGACCTGAGCATTCAGCCGGGCGAGCTGGTCACGCTCATCGGCGCGAACGGTGCGGGCAAGACGACGACCATGAAGGCGATCACGGGCTTGCTGCCGTGGGCCGATGGCGACATCGAGTATCTGGGCAAGTCGATTCGCGGGGTGAAGGCGTTTGATCTGCTCAAGCAGGGGCTGGCGATGGTGCCGGAAGGTCGCGGCATCTTCACGCGCATGACTATCCTCGAGAACATGCAGATGGGGGCGTATCTGCGCAACGACAACGCGGGGATCAAACAGGACGTCGACAAGATGTTCGGCATCTTCCCGCGTCTGAAGGAGCGTAAGGATCAGCTTGCCGGTACGCTCTCGGGCGGTGAGCAGCAGATGCTGGCCATGGCGCGGGCGCTGATGAGCCAGCCCAAGCTGCTGCTGCTCGACGAGCCGTCGATGGGGCTCTCGCCGATCATGGTGGAGAAGATCTTCGAGGTGGTGCGTACGGTATCCGGCGAAGGCGTGACGGTGCTGCTCGTGGAGCAGAACGCGCGTCTGGCGCTGCAAGCCGCCCACCGTGGCTACGTGATGGACAGCGGCCTGGTCACCATGACCGGCGACGCCAAGGACATGCTCGACGATCCGAAGGTGCGCGCGGCGTATCTCGGGGAGTAATTCGAGACGTCAATCAAGGCGCGGGCAGGGATCGGTCGATGCCAGTCCATCGATCCCCACCCGGTCGGATGGTGTGTCACGCAAAGGGCGCCGGAGGCAACTCCCGGCGCCCTTTGTGTCTTGTGGCGCAGCGTGTTGTCGTCATCACGAACGGCGGCGCTTGCCGATGGCGATCACGCCGACGCACATGCATCAACGCATCGGCGCATCGGCGCTTCAGGCCGCCACATGCGGGCCGGCGCTGGATGCGGGCGGCAGTCGCTTGCCGAGAGACACGACATCGTCCGCGGCATACCCATGCGCGTTGTAGAACGCCAGCGCCTCCCGCGACTGCGTAAGCACTTGCAGGTTGAGCTTGAGGCAACCCCGTTCGGCCAGCGCAATCTCCGAGTGCCGCAGCAGCGCACTCGCCACGCCGCGACGACGCAGCGCTGACGTCACCGCCAGCGAATAGACCCAGCCACGATGGCCGTCGTACCCGGCCATGACCGTGCCGACGATCTTGCGCTCGCGCACCGCGACGAAGAACAGACCGTCGCGCATGGCCACCTTGTTGGCGATCGAGCGACGCGGCTCGCGGTGCGGCTTGTCGGCCCGGTTGTATTCCGGAAACGCTTCACGCCAGAGCGTGATGACGGCGTCGGTATCCGCTTCGTCGAACGTGCGGATGTGAATGTCGGCGGATAGGCGGGTCATGGCGCTTCCTGCTGGCCCGTGTAGATGTCGGGCCGATGGATCTGCATCATCTTGTTCACGGGGCCGAGCGGCTCGAAGCCGTAACGGGCATAGAGGCTGGCGGCGTCGGTGGTCGCGAGCAGGAAGCGGCGCAGCCCCTGCAATGCCGGATGGGCGAGGACGTTCTCGCACAGACGCTTGCCGATTCCGAGCCCACGCATCGAGGGGGCGACGAACACATCCGCCAGATACGCGAACGTGGCGTGATCCGTGATCACACGCGCGAAACCGACCTGTCGCGAGACGCCGCCTTCGATTTGCGTGGCGTAAGCGCCGAAACACAGCGAGTGACTGATGGCGCGCATGAGCGTGGTGCGCGGAATGTCCTGTGCCCAGTGCGTCTGCGTCGACAGGGCGTGATGGATGAAGCCGATGTCGAGCCGTGCCGGATCGGCGGAAATTTCGACGATGGCGTCGGCGGGCGGTGTCGGGTGCCCCTGACTCAGGTCGTTCATCGATGGGTTCTCCTGAGATTGTCATAGGCGCTCGCCGAAGCGAGGTCCGGGCGAGCGTCGTCGATCAAAACGTTGCCAGCGAACGTTGCCAGCGGGGCTGGCGCACGGTCGGTGAGCCGCGCTCAGACGTGTCTGGCGAGCAGCGTGTCGAGCATCGAAAGCATCTGGTCGATCTCTTCGCGGCTCACGTTCAGTGCGGGCATGAAACGCAGCAGGTTGGGGCGCGCCGAGTTGAGCAGCAGGCCGTCCGGCGTCATGTCGCGGGCGGCTTCGACCAGTTGCGGGCCGATGTCACGACCGAGCAGCAGCGCACGCAGCAGACCGGCGCCGCGCTCGCCCTGACCTCCGTAGCGCGACGACAGATGCTGCAACCCCGCGCTCAGATAGTCTGCCTGTGCCCGAACGAACTCGAGGAAGCCCGGCGAGCTGACCGTGCGCATCACCGCGAGGCCGACGGCGCACATCAGCGGATTGCCGTTGTAGGTGCCGCCCTGATCGCCCGGCTGGAACACCGCGAACTCGTCACCGCAGAGCATTGCCGCGAGCGGCACGCCGCCGCCGATGCCCTTGCCGAGCGTCATGATGTCGGGAACGATGCCGTTCTGCTGGTGCGAGAAGAGCGTGCCGGTACGGCCGCAGCCCGTCTGCACTTCATCCACGATCAGCAGCAGGCCACGCGCCTTCGTGAGCTCGCGCAAGGCCTTCATGAACGCGTCGGTGGCGGGCACGACACCCGCTTCGCCCTGAATCGGTTCGAGCATCACGGCGACCGTATCCGGGCCGATGAGCGCCTCGACCGACGCGATATCGTTCAGTTCGGCCTTCGGGAAGCCCGGCACCTGCGGCGCGAAGATCTTGTCCCAGCCGGGTTTGCCGCTCGCGGACATGGTGGCGAGCGTGCGGCCGTGGAAAGCGTTGTTGAACGTAATGATCTCGTAACGCGCACCGCCTGCCGGGTTCGGATGCAACTGCCCCCACTTGCGCGCGAGCTTGATCGCGCTTTCGTTGGCTTCCGCGCCGCTGTTGGCGAAGAAGACCTTGCCGAGGCCGGAGAGCTTCGCGAGCAGATCGGCCAGCTCGATCATCGGCACGTTGTAGTACGCGGGGCTCGGGTTGAGGAGCAACGAACCTTGCGTGGCCAGCGCGTCGCGCATCACCGGGTGGCAATGGCCGAGGCTGTTCACGGCCCAGCCCTGAATGAAATCGAGATATCGCTTGCCTTGGTGGTCGTACAGCCAGCCGCCCTTGCCATGCGTGAACACGAGTTCCGGGCGCGTAGTAATGGGTAGCAGCGCCTGCGTCGGGTACTCGGAGAACCTGGCGTTACGGACATTACGAACATTAGGGGCGGTAGCCGCTTCGTTGGAAGGGTTGGCGGCGGCGGACGATTGAGCAAGCGACATGACGGTCTCCGGAGGCAAAGGGAAAAGAGACGAGGGAATAAAAAAAGCCACGGGGGTTGCCCGTGGCTTCGCTGTGCTTGAGAACTTGCGTTGTTATCGCAGTCGATAGCGTGCCGCGCGGCATCCCGGTTGGGGCAGCGTACGGCGACGTCGGATCGAGGCGATGGCAATCAGGTTCATGTCGGCAAGCATAAGACGGTGACGCGGCGCTTGTCAAAGGGAATGCACGGACTGTGGTTTGCGTGCATCTTTTGCGCATTCCCCTGACGGGCACGTCGATCAGCGAGGGCCGGATGCCATGACGGCGTCACGGCGTCCTGTCAGGTCACTCACCGCCGCCAGGGTTATCGGCTTCGGTCGTGAAGGCGTCGGCGTAGAAGGCGTCTTCCGGCAGTCCGTGATGCGCGATGAAGTCGCGCCGGGCCGATTCGACCATCACCGGCGCCCCGCAGGCATAGACCTCGTAACCCGACATGTCGGCAAGGTCTTCGGCCACGGCGCGATGCACGAAGCCCGTGCGTCCCTGCCACTGGTCTTCCGGCGCGGCGTCGGAGAGCACCGGTACGAACCGGAAGCCGGGGATCTCGCGTGCCCACTGCTCGGCCAGTTCGCGCAGGTAGATGTCCTTCAACCGACGCGCGCCCCAGTAGAGCGTCATCGGCCGGTCGAGCCCCTTGTGCGCGGCATGCTCGACGATGGCCTTGATCGGTGCGAAGCCGGTGCCCGAAGCGAGTAACACGATAGGCTTGTCGGAATCCTCACGCAGGAAGAACGTGCCCAGCGGTCCCTCGAAGCGCAGGATTTCGCGCTCCTTCATGTTGTTGAACACGTGATCGGTGAACACGCCGCCGGGCATGTGGCGCAGGTGCAGTTCGAGGAAGCCTTCCTCATGCGGCGCGGTCGCCATCGAATAGCTGCGACGCTTGCCGTCCTTGAGGATGAATTCGATGTACTGCCCGGAGAGGTATTGGAAGCGTTCGTTGGCGGGCAGTTGCAGACGCATGACGATGACGTCGTCGGCGCGGCGTTCCAGCGCGTTCACGCGGCACGGCAGGCGTTTGACCGGGATATCGCCGATGCCCTTGACCTCGCGCGACTCGATCACGAGATCGCCCTTGGTGTGGGCGCAGCACAGCAGGGCGAAACCGCGCGTTTCTTCGTCCTTGGTGAGGGCCGAACTGGAGTGGGCGCCGTGTTCGACGGTGCCCTCGACGAGCTTGGCCTTGCACGACCCGCAGCCGCCGTTCTTGCATCCGTACGGCAGACCGATGCCCTGACGCAGCGCCGCGGAGAGCACGGCCTCGCCGTCTTCGACCTGGAACTCGCGCCCGCTCGGCACGAGGGTAACGTTGTAAGCCATACTACAATCCGAAAAATGAAAAAACCGTCCAAATCCTTCGGTCGCCCGCGCCTCTTGATCGTGGGCTGTGGCGACGTCGGCATGCGTGCCCTGCCGGCGCTCGTCAAACGCTTTCGTGTCTTTGCTGTGACGTCCAGCGATGCGCGTCATGCAGCCTTGCGGGCGGCGGGTGCGGTGCCTGTCGTCGCCAATCTGGACGACGCACAGCGGCTGCAACGCATCGGCCATCTGGCCCCACGGGTCCTGCATCTGGCGCCGCCTGCGGCCGTTGCCGGCAACGGTACACAGGATCTTCGTACCCGTCGATTGCGCGCCGCGCTGACCCGACCATACAAACGCAATATTGTACCCGAGGGGGGGTATCGCGCCCGGGCAGGCGCGCCCGCGTCACGTCCTTCGCCTTCCCGGATTCTCGTCTACGCGAGCACCAGCGGCGTCTATGGCGATTGCGGCGGGGCATATGTCGATGAGACCCGCACGCCCATGCCGCGTTCGCCGCGCGGCCAGCGCCGGGTCGACGCCGAGCGCACCGTGCGCAGCCTCGGCCGTCCCGCCTTCCACGCACGCAATCCGCGACGCTCGGCGGCGGCGGGGGCCCCGCGAGCGCGGGGGCCGCAGGTAGCCGGGACGTCGGGCACGCGTGCGTCATGGCGTCATACCGCCCGGGGCCGGGGGATGTGGCGCGCGTCGGTGGTGCGAATTCCGGGGATCTACGCAGCGCAACGTCTGCCGCTCGCACGGTTGCAGAAGGGCACGCCCGCCTTGCAGGCGTCGGACGACGTCTACACCAACCATATCCATGCCGACGATCTCGCCGCGATCCTGATTCGCACGATGTGGCGCGGCAAGGCGCAGCGTGTCGTGCACGCGAGCGACGACACCGACTGGCGCATGGGCGAGTACTTCGACCACGTGGCGGATACCTTCGGCTTGCCGCGCGCGCCGCGCATCTCCCGCGACGAGGCGAAGCAGGTGCTCGAACCGACATTGCTGTCCTTCATGTCGGAGTCGCGACGTCTGGTCAACACGCGGCTCAAGCGCGAACTCGGCTACCGTCTGAAGTATCCGGACGTGGCGGCGCTGCTCATGACGCTGTCCCCAGCGTACCGCCGAGCGCCTTGACGAGCGTGAGCGTCGCGTCGATCTGATCGAGCCGCGACTGCGCGGCGTTACGACGCGCCTGACGTGCGAGTCGCTGCGCGTCGAGCCACGTTTGCAGGTCGATGTCCCCGGCGCGATAGCGCGCGCCCGAGAGGTCTGCCGCGCGTTGCGCCAACGTGGCGGCGCTGGCGAGCGAGGCGTATTGCGACGCCGTGCGCTCACGCGCCGCGAGGGCGTCTTCCACTTCGGTCAGTGCAGTCAGCAACGTACTGCGGAATGTGGTGACGGATTGCGCGTAATCGTTGCGTGCGAGCGCCGTGGTGAAGCGCGCCGTTTGCACCTGAAGGAAGGGCATCGCAATTGTCGCGGCGAGTGTGCCGACGGGATTGGCGAGCAGACGGGAGAGCGCGTCGCTGCTGGTCGCGGCCGTGCCGGTCAGCGTGAGCGACGGATAGAACGACAGACGGGCGGCGTCGACGTCGGCCAGACGGGCGCGAACGCGCGTCTCGGCCGCTGCGAGATCGGGGCGCTGTGCGAGCAGCGATGCGGGCAGTCCCGGCGCGACGTCGGGCAACTGCACGGGGGCGAGCGAATCACGCTCGGCGAAGCGGGTTTGTGCCGGACGCCCCAACGCATTCGCCAATGCATGTCGCGCGACGTCGCGCAGACGTTCCCATTCAGCCAGCGCCCCGGCCACCGCGTCGCGATCCTGCTGCGCCTGCACCGGATCGAGCGCCGACACGGCCCCCGCCCGGCGACGCGCTTCGACGACCGTCACCACCCGATTGGCGGCGTCGAGGTCTGCCGTCGCACTGCGCACGTTCTCGTTCAGATAGGCCACTCGCCAGTACAGCGACGCTACCTGACTCGACAGCGACAGTGCTGCGGCGCGCCGCTCCCATGTACTCGCGGCAGCTTGCCAGTTGGCGGCGTCGCGTTGTGCACCGAGCTTGTTCCAGAGATCGATTTCATAGCTGATGCCGAGATTCGCGCCGGACGTCGTGCGCGTTTGCCCGTCATACGCGAGCGCGGCGCGGCCGCCGTCGAGCGCGCGCGACTTGGCGCCGCTGAGGCTGGCGGTGAACTGCGGCCAGCGGTTGGCGTGCGTCAGTCCGGCCTGTAGCGCGTCGCGATCCGCCTGCAATGCCTTGAGTGCGAGCCCCGGGTTGCCGGCGAGCGCCTGCACGACGAGGGTATCGAGTTGAGGCTCGCGAAACGCCTGCCACCACGGCGCGATGTCTGCATCGGGCGGGTTCTGCGCATTGGCTGACCCAGCGGCGTCAGGCGCTGCACCCTGCTGTGTGCCGTCGATGGGCGTACCGAAGTGGGCCGGCACCGGCAACGCCGGGCGCTCATAGTCCGTGCGCGTGAGCGCGCATCCCGAGGTGATCAGGGCTACGGCGACAGATACGGCAAGGGGGACGATGCGTACGCTCTGCGACAAGGCAAGCCATGATGGGATCGGACGGGAGGGGCGTGGGAGACGAATCATCGGAGGTATTGCATCGGCGCACGCGAGGCTACCGGTGCGCATGCGCGTGAATTGGACAAAAAGACCCCCGCGCGCGACACCGAATCGCGCGCGGGGTGTAAAAGCCATCCCGAGCCTGAGGGGGGCGCCGCGGGACGGCGGGGGGCAATCATTCACGGGCGAGGGCATCGACCGGATCGAGGCGGGCCGCACTGCGCGCGGGCAGCCAGCCACTGAGCATGCCGATGGCACACGCGCAGGAGAGCGCTGCGGCGAACGTTTTCGCGGAGAACACCACGGCGACTTGCGGCACGAACGTCGACACCAGCCAGCCGATCGCATACGACAGCGCGACGCCGACCGCGCCGCCCATCAGGCAGACCAGCACCGCTTCGATGAGGAACTGCCGGAGAATGTCCTGACGCCGTGCGCCGATGGCGCGTCGGATGCCGATTTCGCGCGTGCGCTCCGTCACCGAGACCAGCATGATGTTCATCACGCCGATGCCGCCGACAACGAGCGAAATCAGCGCGACGAACGAAAGCAGCAGCGTGAGCATCTGGCTCGTGCGCGAGATCGACTTCACGATCGTGTCCATGTTGAACGTGAAGAAGTCCTTCTGGCCGTGCGCTCGCGTGAGCACGCGAACGATGCCGGCTTCGGCCGCCGCAGGCGGATGTCCGTCGAGAATGCGCACCGTGATCGACTCCAGATGCTGCTGTCCGGCCAGTCGGCTCGCGACCGTCGTCCAGGGCACATAGACGTTGAGCGCGCGGCTCACGAACATCGACGAGCGATCTTTCACCACACCGATGACGCGCAGCGGCAGCGACCCGGCGAGCACGATTTGACCGACGGGGTCGCCGCCGTTCGGCATCAGCTTCTTGAGCGTGTTTTCGCCGAGCAGCGCGACTTGCGCCTGACGCTCGACTTCGGCGGCGTCGAAGCTGCGTCCACGGGCCAGCTTCAATCCGTTGGCCCGCAGGAAGTCGGCGCCTTCGCCGTGAACCTGTGCGTCGGTGTCAAGACGTCCGAAGCGCATGCGGGCCGTGCGCGGACCGACCTGCGGCGACACGCTGTCGGTGTAGGGCTGCGCCGCGAGCAGCGAGGCGTCGCGCGGCAGCAGCGTGCGAATCTCGGCAGCCTTGTCGTCGTTGAAGTCCTTGCCGCGCAGCACGGTGATCGTGTTGGGGGCGATGTTGCCGATGTCGTCGAGTACGCGCCGTTTGGTGCCCTCGCCGATGGCCGAGAGCGAGACGACCGACGTGATGCCGATGATGATGCCGAGCATCGTCAGCCCGGTGCGAAGCCGGTGCGACGCGAGCGCGTGCCACGCCATCGACAGACTCTCCGCGAACGTGGGCCAGCCTTGCAGCCAGCGCGCGAGCGTGTGACGACGGCTGGCACACAACGACGCTATCGCGGGCGATGAGACCGACAGTGTCGACGAGGCCTCTCGTGACGCGGAGCGTTCCGGATCGCCAGACAATTGGCCCGCCGTCGATGCCATTGATGCCAGTGATGCCGGTGATGCCATTGATGCCAGTGATGCCAGTGATGCCGGTGATGCCGGTGATGCCGGTGATGCCGGTGACGGGGGCGATGCTTGCGGTGTGTCGTTGATGCGATCGCGCTGAATGCGTCCGTCAGCGATCTCAATGACGCGTTGCGCCCACGCCGCGACACCGGGATCGTGCGTCACGAGAATGATCGTGTGTCCGCGCGCGTGAAGTTCGCGCAGGATGTGCATGACTTCCAGCCCGCTGTGGCTATCGAGTGCGCCGGTCGGTTCGTCGGCAAGAATGATGTCGCCGCCATTCATCAGCGCGCGGGCGATGCTCACGCGTTGCTGTTGTCCGCCTGACATCTGCGCCGGGCGATGCGCGTGGTGCCTGTCGAGTCCGAGACGGTCGAGCAGGGCTACGGAGCGCGACGCACGCTGCGCGCGGGAAGTCCCGGCGTACACGGCAGGCACTTCCACATTGCCCTGCGCCGTGAGATGCCCCATCAGGTGATAGCGCTGGAAGATGAAACCGAAATACTCGCGTCGCAGTTGCGCAAGTTCGTCATCGGACAGCGAGGCGACGTCCCGTCCATCGATCTCGTAGCGTCCGGCGCTGGCGCGGTCGAGGCAGCCGAGTACATTCATCAGCGTCGACTTGCCGGAACCGGACGGCCCCATGATCGCGACCATCTCGCCGCGCCGGATGACGAGGTCGACGTCGCGCAGCACGCTCACGGCCCCCACGCCCTCGCCGAACGTGCGCGAGATGCCGGTAAGGCACAGGAGGGGGGCGTCGGCGTGCGTCACAGCAGGGTCCCCGAGTCGTTGCTGCCAGGCGGCGGCGCGTCGGTCGGATCGGCGGTCACGACGCGATCGCCCGCCGACAGACCGTCGAGCGCTTGCGCGGTGAGACGGTTGTCGAGCCCGACCCTGACCCAGCGCGCGTGAGCGTTGCCCTGCGCGTCGAGCACGCGAACACGATAACGGCCATCGGCACGTTTCTCGCCGAGCGCGACCGACGGAAACGTCAGCGCGTTCGCGATCCGTGAGCTGACGATCGACACCTGCGCCGTCATGTCGGGACGCAGCACGCCGCTCGGATTCGGCACGTCGAAAAGCGCGTTGAAGAAGATCGCGTTGTTGATCTTTTCCGGCGACGGCTGAATCACGCGCAGCTTGCCTTCGTAGCGCTTGTCGGGAGCGCCGAGGATCGTGAAGTACACCGGCTGCCCGGCGCGAATGCGCACCACGTCGGCTTCCGAGACCTGCGCGCGCACCGTCATCATCGACAGGTCGGCGACTTTCAGGATCGTCGGAATCTGATAGATCGCCGTCACCGTCTGGCCTTCCTGCGTGGTGATGGCGGTCACGGTGCCGTTGATGGGGGCGGTGATGCGCGTGTAGGAAAGATTCGTGCGCGCCTTGTCGACCTTGACCTTTTGCTGGCTGATCTGCGAATCGAGCGAGGCGAGTTCGGCGGTGAGCGCTTCGGCTTCGGTGCGCGCCTTCTCGAGATCGCGTGGCGAGGTCGCGTCGTCGCGTGCCAATTGACGCTGGCGTGCGAGTTCGCGATCGGCCTGCGCGTGACGAATGGCCTTCGCGCGCCGGTCGGCCGCGAGCGTCGTCAGTCCGGCGCTGGCTTCGCGCAGGTCGTTATCGCTGGAGGTCGGATCGATTTCCGCGAGCAGTTGTCCCCTGGTGACGGTATCGCCGAGCACGACCTTGAGCGAGCGAAGCTGCCCGTTGGCCTGCGAGCCGACTTCGACCTGCTTGATGGGCTGGAGCACGCCGGTGGCGAGCACCGCATCTTCGAGATCCGCATGTTTGACGGTGGCGAAAAGATAAGCGGGGGGCTTCGCACGCGGCCAGAGCCAGAGCGCCAGACCACAGGCGACGACGATCGCGACCGCTACGCCCATAAGGCGACGCGACTTCCGCAGACGGGATAACAAGGCAATTAGCAAGGCAACGAGCCGCGGGAAACGCTTCATCGATCGGGAAATAGGCCAATGTCTGCCGCAAACCAACCGGGATGCGGACCTGTGGCGATCCTAATCAAAGGACGCCTGACAAACTGTTTTCAGTTGTTGGGACTTTGTGAACAGAGATGACCGGCGCGAGACATTGGGAATCGACCCAGCACGAACGAGCGAATCGACGCCCACGGCGAAATGTGGAGAGCGCGATCCGGGGCGAAATCACGCCGTGCGGCGGTCGCTTTAGTCCCCGTGGACGGTTCGATAACGGCTTCGACCCGCACTGGACAAGGCGCTCGGCGATGCGGGCGCTGCGATGGCCCGTGTGCGGCGCCGTCGGCCATGCCGGGGTGCGCCGGCTGCACAGTGTGAAGATTGCGAGGGTGATCCTTCGCGCTGAGCAACGTCCGGTATGACGCGAGCGGCGCGGTAAGGCGAGGGGTATGTGACAAAATGGCTATAATTTCGCCTTATGTCGTCCAACGTCGACGAAATTTGTACTTTTCGGCATATTTCTCAATGATGATGCCGGCGAAACGTCTCAGTGCACCTTACGAATCCTTTCTGAAATAAGGATTGGGCGCCATTCTGTTGGATGCTTCGGTCAACGGTGCACTGGACGGGCGCGCAAACTGCGGTGTATCTCGTCACAGAGGGAGCACAAAGCATGGCCATCACCATTGGTTCACCCGACACGGCGGTGCATCGGGCCTGGCGTTTGCCGGGGCAGGGGTCGGCGTCGACGATTGGCACGCATCGCGCGCAATCGGGCGCGGACCGCTATTCGAACGCGCTGCGGGCGCTCTCCAGCACCCCGGAGACGCCGTCTGTGACGCAGGACGATGCTGTGAAGTTGTCGCAAAGCGCGACCACGCCGCGCGGAATTTAAATTACCGAGAAATTTTCATGAGTCTGCATGTTCTTCTGGTCGACGACGATCCTGTCGTGCGCGACCTATTGCGCGAATTGCTGCACGCCAATGGCATGCAGGTCTCGGTGCTTCACAACGGCGCGTCGCTGCTGCGTCGGCTCGAACTGGAACGGCCGTCGGTCATCCTGCTCGACATCATGATGCCGGAGCGCGACGGGCTGCGCGCCTTGCAGGACCTGCGTGCCGCCGGCGAAGACATTCCCGTCATCATGCTGTCCGCGCGTGGCGGCCCGCTCGACCGTGCGCTCGGCCTCGAACTGGGCGCCGACGATTACCTCGCCAAGCCGTTCGATCCGCGCGAGTTGCTCGCCCGCATTCACGCCGTGCTGCGCCGTCGCGGCCCGGTGGCGGCCAGCGCTCCCGACGCACGCGCTCCGTACCGCTTCGGGCCGTTCGAACTCGATTACTCGCTGCGCACGCTTCAGCGCGCGGGCGAACGTCTGCCGCTGCGCGACACCGAGTTCGCGATGCTCAAGGCGTTCACGCAACACCCGATGCAAGTGCTGCCGCGCGTGAAGCTGCACGCCATGCTTTACGGCGACGGCATCGCGTTTCGCGACCGCAGCCTCGACGTGCCGGTGTGGCGTCTGCGCCGTCTCATCGAGGTCGATCCGTCCGAGCCGCGCTACATCCAGACCATTCGTGGCAAGGGTTACGTCTTCGTGCCGGGCGGCGAGCTGTCCGAAGGCGCGACGTCCGATGCGAGGGAACGCGGCATGGGTGACGTGGGTAACCTGAGCGGCGAAGGCGACGACGGCCTGTCGCTCGCCACGACGGCATCGGCGTCGGCAGGCAAGCGTGCGTTGCGCGGCTGGCGGGAGTCGGTTGCGTGACGTTACGTTGGTTGCTGCGAGACTCCCTGTTTCGCCGCATGGCCTGTCTGGGCATCGCTGTCTTGCTGGTGATGCATCTCGTGTGGAGCGCGCTGGTGTTCTACCAGCGCCCGCGACAGCAGGTCGACGGCTTCGCCCGCGGTCTGCTGGTCGCCATTCAGAGCGTGGATCAGCGCGCTGTCGATCCCGGTAGCCTCGCGCCGCCCCATGCGCTGCGTCGCGTACCGGTGGCGCAGACCCCGACGTTTAGCGGCGAGTCTGACGACGAACGCAGTATCCGCTTGCGTCAGGAACTGCTCTCGCGACTGCCGACCGGCACGCAACTGCATATCGTCAACGATCGCAAGCGCGGCAACATCTGGGTGTTGCTGCCGCAGCGCACCGAGTGGATCGTCATCGGCCTCGATCTGCCGCCGATGCCGCCGTTCATTCGCGAGACGCTTGGCATTCTGATCGGTGCAGTCCTGCTCGCATTGCTCGTTGCGTGGCAGATGCAGCGGCCCATCGCCCGGCTGGCGCACGCGGCACGAGTGATCGCGCGTGGGCGCCGCCCTGCGCTATTGCCTGAGCAGGGACCGCACGAATTGCGTGATCTGACGCACGCGTTCAACGACATGGCCAAGCGTCTGGCCGAAGCCGAAGACAACCAGGCCATCATGCTCGCGGGCATTGCCCACGACCTGAAGTCGCCGCTCACGCGGTTGCGCCTGCGCGCCGATCTGATCGACAGCGAAGGCTCGCGCGACGGCTTCGTGCGCGATATCGCTTCCATCGATCACATCGTTCAGCAATTCCTCGCCTACGCGCGCGACGAGGCCGACACCAGTCCGCTGGTGAGCGTCGACGAATTCCTGCGCGAGCAGTTTCCGGCGAACGAGGAAACACCCGACAGCCCCTCAACCGCACGTGGGCCGACGGATGACGCCTCGCTGTTCGTCAGCAGTCTGCGTGCGGGGCCGGACTTTCTGCTGCCGCGCACGCTGCTCGATCGCGTGATGTCCAATCTCGTCGACAATGCGCTCGAACACGGCGAGCCGACGGTGCGTCTGGCCACGTGGCGCGAGGGCGCGACCGGATACATCGAAGTGAGCGACTGCGGGAAGGGGATTCCGGACGATCAGGTGGCGCTGGCGATGCGGCCGTTCGTGCGGCTCGACGCGTCGCGCGGCGGCGAAGGGCACTGCGGCCTCGGCCTGTCGCTGGTCGTGCGTCTGGTGGAAGGTCTGGGTGGCGCGGTGCGTCTGGGCCGGTCGCCGGGTGACGGGCTACGCGTGACGCTGACCTTGCCGATCGGCGCCACGCAGGACAGCGTCGCTCAGTAAATCTCCGGCACGATGATCTCGGACGGCACCGGGTGACGGATGTAGCTTTCGCTGCGTGCGCGCTCGGGCAGCACGACCTGCGAGCGCTCCACGTCGTGATAAGGCACTTGCTGGAGCAGGTGATGGATGCAGTTCAGACGCGCGCGCTTCTTGTCGTCGGCCTGCACCACCCACCACGGCGCTTCCGGAATGTGCGTGCGCTCAAGCATCACCTCCTTGGCGACCGTGTACTTCTCCCAGCGCGTCCGGCTCTCCAGATCCATCGGGCTGAGCTTCCACTGCTTGAGCGGGTCCTGAATGCGCGCGAGAAAGCGCGCTTCCTGCTCCTCATCCGAAATCGAGAACCAGTACTTCACGATCTGGATGCCGCTGCGCACCAGCATCTTCTCGAAGTCCGGCACTGAACGGAAGAACTCTTCGTACTCGTTTTCCGTACAGAAGCCCATCACGTGTTCGACCCCCGCGCGGTTGTACCAGCTACGGTCGAACAGCACGATCTCGCCGGCGGCGGGCAGGTGCTGCACATAACGCTGGAAATACCACTGCGTGCGCTCGCGATCGTTCGGCGCGGGCAGAGCGGCCACCCGGCAGACGCGGGGATTGAGTCGCTGCGTGATGCGCTTGATCGCGCCGCCCTTGCCTGCGGCGTCGCGGCCTTCGAAGATCACCACGAGACGGTGACGGCTGCGGATCACCCAGTCCTGCAACTTCACCAGTTCGCCTTGCAGACGGAACAGCTCGCGGAAGTAGTGCAGACGGTCGTCGCGCGCTTCGGCGCTCAGATCGTTCAGACCGGGCAGACGAAGGTCGTCGATTTCCATCTCGATCTCTTCGTCATAGCTGTCGATCAGGTCATCCTGGAGACGACGCGTGAGCATGGCGTCGTGGTTGGCGTCGGAATCGAATTTGGTCATGGCGACGATCTCTTGCGGCCAAAAAACACGAAAGGCACCCGTACTGCGGGGGTGACGACGGACGCGCTGACACGGCGTCCGGTAGTGAATCCGAGTATGCGACGATTTTATGACACCCGCATGGCGTTGACGAATCACTGCCCGGCAGAGTTCCCGTCGGCGCCCGGCAGGCAGGCGTCCCGGCCGTGCGGTTAGCGGATGGCGGGGGGGTACGCCATGTCACAAAAATGAAATATGACATTGTCATGATGGCAAGTCCCGCCGTCATACCGCGCGAATCGCGTGATCGCCACGCCATCGCCCGGTTGTCCCCGCCCACGTTCGCCCAGACAGCGCGCATGTTCGCCGACTTAGTTCACAACACCTATGGCTGCGATCAGGCTGGCCTGATCTACGGCTATCGCTTTACTGAGGGCGCGCCTCCCCAGCCGGTCGATTCCGGCGAGGCGCTGGCGTGGCTGATGCAAGGCGAACGGGCCGAAGGCTTTCTCTGGCTGCACTTCAACTTTGCTCACGCGGCTTGCGAGAAGTGGCTGCGCCTGCAAATGAACCTGCCCGACGAGTTCTACGAGAACCTGGCGGAAGGGTCGCGCTCCACGCGCATCGAACATTCCGACGATTGGCTGCTGGCCGTCATCAACGATGTGATCTTCGCGTTCGATATTGCGCAATCGGAGATATCGACGTTGCGAGTCGCGGCCAATGCGCGTCTGCTCGTGACGGGGCGCGTGAAACCGCTGCGCTCCATCGACAAGCTGCGAGCGTCCGTGAAAAGGGGCGACGCCTTTCGCACGCCGCTCGCGCTGCTCGTGCATCTGCTGCGCGATCAGGCGGACGTGCTGGAGCGCATCGTGCGCGAGACGAGCCGCCGCGTGGATATCGTCGAAGACCGGTTGTTGCAGCAGCGCATCGAGAGCAATCGGGCCGATCTCGGCTCGCTACGACGGGTGCTGGTGCGCTTGCAGCGTCTGCTGGCGCCGGAGCCGGCGGCGCTCTTTCGACTGCTGAGTCGTCCGCCGGCATGGGGACATGCAGACGACGTGCAGGAATTCCGTCAGGCGACGGAAGAGTTTGCCGTCGTGCTCAACGACCTGTCGGCGTTGCTCGAACGGATCAAGTTGCTTCAGGAAGAAATTGCGGCAATGGTCAGCGAGCGCACGGAACGCACGATTTATACGCTGACCGTCGTGACCGTGCTCGCGCTGCCGATCAACATCGTGGCGGGCTTTTTCGGGATGAACGTCGGCGGCATTCCGCTCGCCGATCATCCGCATGGCTTCTGGGTGCTGGTCGCCATCGTGGCGACGGGTACGGCGGCCGCCGGCTGGTGGGCGTTCCGGCGGCGACCCGACTGACGTTATCGTGCTACCCATCTACCGCCGCCACAGCCATCACCACCGAAGCCGGTGCCGCCCCTCGGGCAAGCACCCGCTTCGGCAGCCGTACGTCAATGCCAGAACTTCATGAGCAGCGTGGCGATGACGACCATACCGGCGCCGCCGATGCGCGTCGAGATCTGCGCGAACGGCATCAGCCCCATGCGATTCGACGACGACAGGATCGCCACGTCGCCCGTGCCGCCGAGCCCGCTGTGGCAGGCCGTCACAATGGCCGACTCGACCGGGAACATCTTCAGCCACATGCCGACGAAGAAGCCCGAGACGACCATGGCGATCACCGTCGACGCGCAGATCACGAAGTAGGCGGTGGAGAACGCGCCGACGAGCTTGTCCCATGAGACGAACAGCGTGCCGAGACCCACGAGGATCGCGAACGTCAGGTTCGTCGACATGAACTTGTACATCTGATACGCGCCGGTCTCCATGCTTGCCGGAATCACGCGAGCCACCTTCATGAGCGCTGCGGCCACGATCATCAGCACCGGCCCGGGAATGCCGGTGATCGGCGCGAGCAATGCGCCGAGGATGAACAGCGTGCAGGCGAGCAGCAGACCGTGTCCCATCAGGCGCAGGTCGAGCGCCGGTTCGACGTGCTGTCCTTCGAGCAGCGCGCGGTCCTCTCCGCTGCGCACGAGCATGCCGTTGCCGTTGTAGTGGGGGCGCTTCTCGGCGAAGCGCTTGAGCAGCCCCGCCGACAGAATCGCCACGACGTTACCGATGAGCGCGGCGGGCACCATCGTCGCGATCAGATGACCTTGCGCTTCGCCCGTGATCTCCGAGTAACCGATCGACAGCGGCAGAATGCCTTCGCCGATACCGCCGCCGAGAATCGGCATCACGATGAAGAAGAACGTGTGACGCGGGCTGAAGCCGAAGAGCAGCCCGGCCAGACACCCGGCGGCAATCGCCGCGAGCGTGCCGATCAGCAAGGGCACAAACATCTTCAGAAAGCCCTGGATCAGGATCTTCCGGTTCATGCCGAGCATGCTACCCGCCACCAGACAGGCGATGTAGAGGTATTGCAGGTTCGCCGTCTTCATCGTGACGGTGATGGCCTTGAGGATCGCGTCGTCCATCAGGCCGTTGCCGAGTAGCGCGGCGGGCACGAACAGGCACAGGATGGCCGGGCCGCCGATGTGCTGGAACACGGGAATCGCGCCGCCGATTTCACCGAGCAGCATGCCGGCGATCATCAGCACCGCGAAGCCGCCGATCATGTCGGCGGGCAGGCGGCTTGTGACGGCGGCAAGCCCCGTGATGACGACAATCGCGGCGAACATCGGCAGCGGGGCGCCGCCGACGGTGAATTTCGTCCAGAACGATGTGGGCGATGACTCGGACGCGTTGGCGAGCGACGTCGCGCTCGCCTGAGGGGTTTGGCTTTCCATGGGGTGTCTCCTGAAAGTCCTGAGGGTTTGCTTTTCAGCCCGACCGGGGCGCTGGATGCGCCTCTTCTCGGTCGTGCCGGGTGGTGCGGGTGATTGGGGTGTCGGTTTTCCCGGTTCGGCGGTGGGCGTCAGGCCTGACGTTGTTGTCGCGGCAGATCGATCTGCATCCAGGGCGCGGCTTCGCGATGACGCGCTTCGAACGCCGAGATGGCGTCGCTGTCACGCAACGTCATGCCGATCATGTCGAGGCCTTCCATGAACATGTGCTTTTGACGCGGCGGCAACTCGAAGCTGAACGTCATGCCGTTGGCCGTCGTCACGCATTGACGTTCGACGTCGATCGTCAATTGACTGCGTGCCGGATCGCCGACCATCTCGGAAATCTGCGCGACCACGAGCGGGTCGAGCACGATCAGCAACAGACGGTTGTTGAGCGCATTGAAGTAGAAGATCTCGCCGAAGCTCGGCGCGATCACGGCCTGGATGCCGGCCTGCTGCAACCCCCAGACAGCGTGCTCGCGGCTCGACCCGCAACCGAAGTTCGCGCCACCGACGAGAATGCGCGCGTCGCGATAGGCGGGGCGATTGAGCACGAACGCTTCATTGGGCGAGCCGTCGGCGTTGGTGCGCAGGTCGTAGAGCACGCCGCGCGCGAGGCCTGACTTGTCGATGCCGAGCAGGAACTGCTTCGGCATGATCTGATCGGTGTCGAGGTTGCCCAGCGGCAGCGGCGCGGCGATACCTGCGACGGTCGTGTGCTTAGTCATGAGCGATCTCCTTGCGAATGTCCACGATGCGACCTGCCAGCGCCGCAGCGGCGGCCATCGCCGGGCTCATCAGATGGGTGCGTGCGCCGCGTCCCTGACGGCCTTCGAAGTTCCGGTTGGTGGTCGACGCGCAGCGCTCGCCGGGCTTGAGAATGTCGTCGTTCATCGCGAGGCACATCGAGCACCCCGGCTGACGCCATTCGAAGCCCGCGTCGATGAGCGCGGCCGCAATGCCCTCGCGCTCGGCCTGATCGCGCACGCGGCCCGAGCCGGGCACGACCATGGCGCGCACACTCGGTGCGACCTTGTGACCACGGACGATGTCGGCGATGGCACGCAGGTCTTCGATCCGCGCGTTGGTGCACGAGCCGATGAAGACGTGGTCGATGGGCAGACCGTCGAGCGACTGACCGGCGTCCAGACCCATGTAGTTCAGCGCCTTCGACGCGTTGTGCCGCTCGGTCTCATCGGCCGACAGCGCCGGAATCCGGTGGTTGATCGCAATCGCCTGATCGGGGCTGGTGCCCCACGTCACGAAGGGGCCGACGTCGCTCGCGTCGAAGCGGTGCGTGACGTCGAACTTGGCGTCGTCATCGGAGCGCAGCGCGAGCCAGCGGGCTTTCGCGTCGTCGAGCGCTTCGCCCGACAGATCCTTGATGTGGGCGCCGCCGTATTGCAGCGTGGTGGCATCGGGGGCGATGAGCGCGCCGCGCGCACCGGCTTCGACGGTCATGTTGCACAACGTCATGCGCGCTTCGGCGGACAGCGCTTCGATGGCCGGGCCCGTGTACTCGACGACGAAGCCGCGTGCGCCTTGCGCGCCGATGCGGGCAATGATGTAGAGCACGAGGTCTTTCGACGTGGTGCCGCGGGCGAGCATGCCGTCGACATGAATGCGCATATCGCGCGCGACACGGTAGATGAGCGTCTGCGTCGCCAGCACGTGTTCGACTTCGGAGGTGCCGATCCCGAATCCCAGCGCGCCGAGTGCGCCGTACGTCGTGGTATGGCTGTCGCCGCACAGCACGACCATGCCCGGGCGGATCAGACCCAGCTCGGGGGCGACCACGTGTTCGATACCCTGCTCGGGGTCCGTGACGTCGAACAGATGAATGCCGTGCTTCTGGCAGTTACGCGTGAAGTTGGCGGCCTGATGCGCAGCGGCGTCGATCACGATGGTGCGCTGACCGACCGGTACCGGATGCGTGGGAATCACGTGATCCACCACACCCATCTGCTTCTCGGGGCAACGCACCGGCAGGCCCTTTTCCGCGAGCCCGGCGAACGCCTGCGGGCTCGTGTACTCGTTCATGATGTGCAGATCGGCATACAGCGCGACGTGCTGCGCGTCGACCTCGAAGACCGTGTGGCCTCGTACGATTTTCTGGTAAAGCGTTTGTCCCATGGGGTGACTCCACGAAGGGGGCGGTCGTCGATTTCGTCATGTGTCGCAACCTTGCGTGCAGTCTAATTCGTTCATAGAATCGCAAAATGCATATTCGCTTAACCTATTTTTAAGTTGAATTTAACAATGGATGCCATCGCCGATCTGGAGTTCTTCGCAAGGCTGGTCACGCTGGGGAGTTTGTCGGCGCTGGCACGCGATCTTGGTGTGACGCCGCCGGCGATCAGTGCGCGACTGAGTCAACTGGAGCGGCGTCTCGGGGTGAAGCTCCTCAACCGCACCACCCGCCGGCTCGCAATGACCCACGAGGGCGAGCTGTATCTGGGCACCGGATCGAAGATCATCGAGCAGGTGCAGGAGCTGGAGCGCATGGTGTCGAGCAGCCGGGATCTGCCGCGCGGGCTGCTCAAGGTGAACGCCACGTTCGGCTTCGGGCGCCGCCACGTCGTACCGGCGCTATCCGAGTTTCGTGAGCAGTATCCGGAAGTCGAAGTGCAACTGGATCTGACGGATCGCCCGATGAATCTGGCCGAATTCGCGTTCGACGTCGGGATTCGGTTCGGCGAGTTGCCGGATCAGCGGGTGGTGGGGCGTCGCATTGCTGCCAACCGGCGTCTGGTGTGTGCGTCGCCGAAGTATCTGGAACGTCACGGCGTGCCGAAGGTGCCCGACGACTTGCGCAATCACCTGTGCATCGTGCTGCGGGAGAACGATACCGCTTACGGCACGTGGCATTTCACCAAGGGCCGCCGTCACGAACTGGTGAAGGTGCACGGCGCCATGAGCAGCAACGACGGCGAGGCGACCCTGCGTTGGGCGCTCGATGGGCATGGCGTGCTGGTGCGATCGGAGTGGGACGTGCAATCCGCGCTGGCATCGAAGGCGCTGACGCAGTTGCTTGCCGACTGGGCACTACCTGCGGCAGATGTTTATGCGATCTATCCCGAGCGTCTCAATCTGTCGGCGAAGGTGCGGCTTTTCGTCGATTTCATGGAGCAATATCTGATGCGGGAATTAAATCGCGATGGCACGGCGATTCCCCGCTGACATGAATCGGTTTGAATGGATTGTGAGTGGATGGTGAGCTGGTGATTAAAGCGATTGCATGCAATCGCATCAGTCAATGCGTAATTCCAAACAATCGTATCAATCGATGGTGGCGCGCACCATGCGCGCTGGATGAGCCTGTCGTACGGGCTTGTCGTCATTGGCGAGTCATCCGGAAAAATTAAAAACCGCACTCGAATCCCGGGCTTTCGACATGTTTTGCATAACGAACAAACCGAAGGCATCTTTTGCGGCGTTGCCTTTATAATCCGCTAAATCGGACGTCGAATATCCGGAGTCTGGCAAGCAGGCACGCGCTACGGGGTGAAGTATGGTGCGTGCGGCTCGCTTGAGGGCCCGGTTCAAACGGTGCGGACAGCCAGGCTTTGCGCGCATCGCACATCAGGCTTCCGACGTTGTCCATCAAGCTGTCTTTCATGGGCGAGGAGACCGACGATGAAGTGTCCCGCTGTATTGCCGACGGAAAAGGAAAGGCTGGCTGCACTGGCGGATTACGGCCTGGGCAGCGAACGTCCGCTGCCGAGTCTCGACGCGGTCGTGCATATTGCTGCTCACATGTTCGGTGTGCCGGTCGCCGCCGTGAACATGGTCGGCAACGATCACGTCTTCTTTGCGGCCGCCACCGGCTTTTCAAGCACGGACAAGGACGTCGACATGAGTCGCGACGCCTCGTTCTGCGCGCATGCGATCAATGGCGAAGGCGTCATGGTCGTGCCCGATGCCACGCTCGACGAGCGCTTTTACGATAACCCGCTGGTCACTGGCAACGCGCAGGTGCGCTTCTACGCGGGCGTGCCGCTCAAATCGGTAGACGGCCATGCGCTCGGCGCGCTGTGCGTCATTGATAGCAAACCGAATCACACATTCACCGAGGTTGATCGCGAGCGCTTGCGCGAGTTGGGGCGCATGGCGTCCGACCGGCTCGAATTGCGGCGTGTGGAACTGTTCATCGAGCGTGAGCGCCACACGTTCGCGGAGCCGGAGCGGCACTCGCCGACGGCGATGATCCGCTTCGATGCCGACGGCGAAATTCTCGACTGGAATCATGCTGCGGCGGCGCTGTTCGGTCACGATGTCGCCGACGGCCCGGGACGCTCCGTCGAGACGCTGCTGGCCGGACGCAGCCGCGCCGCGCTACGCGATCAGATCACGCAAGCCGTCAGTGCCGGATCGGTCGACGGCATGACGATGCCGGCCGAAGTGCACGGCCAGCGTCGCGATGGCCGCGAGTTTCCGATGAGCCTGTCGCTGTTCTGCTGGAAGGAGAACGACTCGCAGACATTCAATGCCCACGTGCACGACCTGAGCACGTTGCGCGACGGTGGTGAGATGCTGAGGCGTCTGGCGAGCACCGATGTGCTGACCGGCATCGCGAATCGCGCGAGTTTCTATCGCGATGCCGAGGTGGCGTCGGTGTGTCTCAACGGCGCAGCCGTTGCCATCTTCGATCTCGACGGCTTCAAGGACATCAACGATACGCTCGGGCACGCCGTGGGCGACGGCATGCTTTGCGAGGTGTCGCGGCGCTTGACCCGCCTCGTACGCACAGTCGACACCGTGGCGCGCATCGGCGCCGACGAGTTCGCCTTGTTGCTGTGGGGTGTCACGGATGCCGTGGAAGCGCGCCGAAGGGCGGACGCCGCACTTGCCGCCATCGCGGAGCCGATGGTGGTTGGGGGATTCGACGTGCGGGTGAGCGCGTGCTGCGGCATTGCCGTGGCGCATCAGCAGACGGAGGAGGCGCTTAGTCTGATCAGCAACGCCGATCTCGCGCTTTCCCGGGCGAAGCAGCACGGCGCCGGGCAGACGTTCGTCTTCATCGAGGCATTACGTGTGGAAGCGACCGCACGACGTGTGTACAACATCGAGTTGCATCGCGCGGTCAACGACGGCGAGTTCGTGCTGTTCTATCAGCCGCAGGTGGATTTTGCCGACGGCTCGCTCACGGGGGCGGAGGCGCTGATCCGGTGGCGGCATCCGCAACGCGGCCTGCTCTCGCCGGCGGCGTTCCTCCCCGCGTTGGAGCGTGGGCCGCTGGCGGCGTCCGTCGGGGCATGGGTGCTCGACGAAGCGTGCGCGCAGGCGGCGTACTGGCGTCGCAACGGCGCGCCCGGCTTCCGTATCGGCGTGAATCTGTTCGGTCTGCAATTTCGCATCGGGAGCATCGTCGACGAGGTGAAGTCGGTGCTGGCGCGACACGGTTTGCCGCCGCAGGCACTGGAGCTGGAAGTCACCGAGAGCATCGTGCTCGATGACGATGTCGTGCTCGATGCGTTGCAACGTCTGCACGAACACGGCGTGAGCATTGCCTTCGACGACTTCGGCACGGGCTATGCGTCGATCAGCATGCTGCGCCGCTACCCGCTCAGCCGCATCAAGATCGACCGTTCGTTCGTGCAGGGCATGATGGAATCGGAGCGCGACGCATCGGTGGTGCGCGCGCTCGTGGACATGACGCGAAGCTTCGATCTGCGCACCATCGCGGAAGGTGTGGAAACGCCTCAGCAGCGCGACAATCTGCGCCAGCTCGGCTGTGACGAAGGGCAGGGGTATCTGTTCGGTGTGCCGATGCCCGCAGTCGAGTTCGGGGCGATGTTCGATGTGGGACGCCAGTTGAACCGGGCGTAAGCCTTTGTGCCGATGGGCACGAGAGGCTGCGCCGCCCATACCGTTATCACGGGAGGGCGGCGCTTTGCTAACCGAGTTCGCCTACTGCGCCGCTTTCGGCGGCTGAATCATCTTCCAGCCATTGCCGGCGGGATCGCGAAAACCGGCGTCGACACTGCCGTAGCGGTCCACGGGTTCTTGCGTGAATTCGACGCCCCGGGCCTTGAGCGTGTCGTAAGTGGCGCGGCAATCGTCGACATACAGCACGAGCGGCGGCATGGCGCCTTTGGCGACCATCGCCCGCAGCGTTTGCGCGGTCGCCTCGTCATGGATCGGCGGGCCGGGCACGAACAGGCCCAACTGAAAGTGCGGCTGGTCCGGATGCTGGACCGTCAGCCACCGATACGTGCCGTTGCGCGCGTCCGTGTGCACGCGAAACCCGAGTTTGTCGACGTAGAACGTCAGTGCTTCGTCCTGATCGTCCACGTACAGCCCCACTACGCCAACTCCCTGATTCATCCCGCTCATAACGCTCATAAGGCCTCCTTGGTTGATGGATGGACTGTATCGTCTGCCAGACGGCGGCGCTTCTCCAAAACTGCGATGTTGAGATCGGGCCGCTGCACGGCTTTGAGCACGCAGGCGGGCACAAGATCGAGCGGCGCCGGGTTCTCCCGTGCCTGCTTTCGGTACGCGCCGGGATTCTGCCCGGTGATGTCGCGAAAGATACGCCCGAACGTGCCCACGCTCTCCCAGCCCGTGGCGAAGGCAATATCGGTGATGTTGAAGTCAGTGTCGCGCAGGAGCGTGCTGGCCTGCTCGATGCGGCGCGTGAGCAGGTAGCGATGCGGGGGAAGCCCGAAGGCTTGCTTGAACGAGCGCGCGAAGTGCGCTTCCGAGGTCCCGCTGACAGCCGCCAGCCGCTTGACGGGCCAGGCTTCGTGCGAGGCGGCGTCCATCCGGTCCCGGGCGCGCAAGAGCCGACGCAGCAGCGCTGGCGATAGCGCGGGTCCGCTGTCGGACGGTGTGGCGGCGGGGCGACGTGCGGGAGACGACATGGCGGACTCGGGGATCGAAGAACGAGGATCGGATAGGGCCGACGGGCGCAATGAACGCCCGCCTAGTGTAAAGCCCAAACCCCCGCCCTCCCCCGAATCCGGGGAGCGCGCGCAAGCGACGCGCGACTCTCCGGCCGTGTCAGACCATGCGCCACCACGCGGACCCGCTATGCGGGGCGCGCATATCCACGTGCTCGCCCATCTCCGGCGTGATCAGCGACACGCCCTGTGCGGCGGCCAGCGCGGCGATGCGCTCGAACGGCTCCTGCCAGACATGCATCGACAGATCGAACGTGCCGTTGTGGATCGGCAGGAGGAGGCGTCCCTTGAGGTCGAGGTGCGCCTGAAGCGTTTCCTCGGGCTGCATGTGCACGTAAGCCCAGCGCTCGTTGTAGGCGCCGGTTTCCATAAGCGTGATGTCGAACGGACCGAACTTCTCGCCAATCGCCTTAAAGCCGTCGAAGTAGCCGGTATCGCCGCTGAAGAACACGCGCAGGTCGTCGTCACGAATGACCCACGACGCCCAGAGGCTGCGGTCGCTGTCGGTCAGCCCCCGGCCGGAGAAGTGCTGCGCCGGCGTGGCCGTCAGATGCAGGCCCTCGACCGTCGTCGACTGCCACCAGTCCAGTTGCTCCACTTGGCTCGCGTCGATGCCCCATGCAATCAGTTGGTCACCCACGCCCAGCGGCGTGATGAAGCGACGCGCTTTGTCCGCCAAGGCCATGACGGCGTGGCGGTCCAGGTGGTCGTAGTGGTTGTGCGAGAGGATGACGCCGGCAATGGGCGGCAGATCGTCGATGCCGATGGGCGGCGCATGAAAGCGGGCTGGGCCGAGCCACTGGAACGGCGAGGCGCGCTTCGAGAAGACCGGATCGGTAATCCAGAACTCGCCGCGCAGCTTCATGAGCACGGTCGAGTGGCCGAGCCGGAACAGGCTGCGATCCGGGGCGGCGTCCAGTTGGCTGAAGGTCATCGCGCGCACCGGAATCGGCTGGCTCGGCACCGTGCCGCGCGGCTTGTCGAACAGTACCGTCCAGAAGAGCTTCAGGCCCGCCAGGAAACCCATAGCGGGCCGTGGCGACGGGTTGCGAAAGCGCCCGTCGCGGTGTTGGGGAGATTCGGCGTAAGCCGGCCGACGGCGTTGGGGGCAACTGGAGACGGCGGTCACGGTAATTCCTGGATCAAGGGGGAGGGCAGGACGCGATTCGGAAAAACTACACCGATGAGTGTAGATTCAAATTTCGGAAAAGTATACTCATCAGTGTAAAATTGCCCGTTCGCAGGTTTTTGCCGGTCCCTGGTCCCTCCCTTTTACCCATTCCTCCCGCTCATGACTCAAGCCCCGAAACGCCTCACCGACCGAAAGCGCGACGCCATCATGGGCGCGGCGGTGAAGGAGTTTCGCACCGCCGGCTTCGAGGCCACGAGCATGGATCGGATTGCAGCGGCGGCGGGCGTATCGAAGCGCACCGTTTACAACCACTTCCCGAGCAAGGAAGAGTTGTTCGCGGTGATGCTCGAACATCTCTGGGACAGCAGTGCGGCGGGCGTGGACGTCGTCTATCGTGCCGATCAGCCGCTGGACGTGCAGTTGCGTCACCTGCTGATGCAAAAACTACAGTTGCTGGCAGATCAGAGCTTCATTGACTTGGCGCGCACGGCGATGGCCGAGATAATTCATTCCCCCGACCGCGCGGAGCGTATCGTTCGCCGGATGGGAGAGAAGGAAAGCTGTGAAACGGCGTGGATCCGCGCCGCGATGGCGGACGGACGTCTGGCGCAGGGCGATGCGGACTTTGTCGCCCATCAGTTGCAGGGACTCGTGAAGAGCTTTGCCTTCTGGCCGCAGGTCACGCTCGGAAAGGCGCCGCTGACCGAAGCCGAACGGGTGCGTGTGGCCGAAGCCGCGCTCGCCATGTTCCTCAGCTATTACGCGCGTTAGTCCTGGCGCCAGTTCCGTATCGGACGGTTGAAACACTGCAACACCGCATTACCCCCACATACACGAATCGCAAGTTGGAGCCCCGTCTTGAGCCAAATCGACGATCCCAAGCAGGCACAGGCCACCGGCGTGGCCGATGCCACCCATGACACCACGCGCATCGACGACGTTCGTATCGGCGCCGTGCGTCCGCTCATCTCTCCCGCCTTGCTGCTCGACGAACTGCCCGTACCGGCGCAGACCGAGACGCTGGTCGAGACGAGCCGCCGCGAAATCGCCGACGTGCTCGCGTTTCGCGATGACCGCCTCGTGGTCGTCGTCGGCCCGTGCTCGATTCACGATCACGATCAGGCGATGGAATACGCCCGCCTGCTCAAGGCCAAAAGCGAAACACTGCGCGACGACCTGCTGATCGTCATGCGCGTGTATTTCGAGAAGCCGCGCACGACGGTCGGCTGGAAGGGATACATCAACGATCCGCGTCTGGACGGCAGTTTCCGTATCAACGAGGGACTGCGCGCGGCGCGTCAGTTGCTGCTCGACATCAACGCGCTCGGCCTGCCGACCGGCACCGAATTCCTCGATCTGCTCAGCCCGCAGTACATCGCGGACCTCGTGGCATGGGGCGCCATCGGCGCACGCACGACCGAGAGCCAGAGCCACCGTCAGCTCGCCTCGGGGCTGTCGTGCCCCGTGGGCTTCAAGAACGGGACCGACGGCGGTGTGCAGGTCGCGGCGGACGCCATCGTGGCCGCCCGCTCGCCGCACGCGTTCATGGGCATGACGAAGATGGGCATGGCGGCCATCTTCGAGACGCGCGGTAACCGCGAGTGCCACGTGATTCTGCGTGGCGGCAAGCATGGACCGAACTTCGACGCGGCGTCGGTCGCGGCGTGCTGCGCGGCGCTCGCGAAGGCCGGGTTGCCCGAGGAAGTCATGATCGATTGCTCGCATGCGAACTCGAACAAGAATCATGAGAACCAGATTCCGGTGGCGCGCGATATCGGCAAGCAACTGGCCGGTGGCGAAAAGCGCATCGTCGGCGTGATGATCGAGAGCCATCTCAATGGCGGCCGTCAGGACCTCAAGCCCGGTGTGCCGCTCCAGCGCGGCGTGTCCATTACGGACGCCTGCATCGGCTGGGATCAGACCGCCGCGACACTCGACGAACTCGCACGGGCCGTGCGGGATCGTCGCAAGGCGGCATAACGATATCTGGCGAAGGCCGATGCAAAACGCCGCCATGTCGATACGACACCGGCGGCGTTTTGCATTCCGGACGGCGAGTTGCCTGTGACCGTCAGGCGTCAGCGGCTTGCCGTTGTCCGAGACCGGGAATCCGGTCGACGGCTGACAGCACCGCCTCCGGGGCAATCGTCCGTGTGCATTCGAACGCGCGCCCGGTGCCCTTGTGGCGCGGGCAGAAGTGAAAGTCGTCGTGGTTGTAGCGAATGGCAGGGTCGTGCCAGCAGCCGGTGCAGACGTCCGGATTGATGACGCGGTAGGGGGTCGCGAACTCGTTGTGCGGCAGCGTGAAGCCGGAGATGAGGACCGTTGGTGTCTGCATCGTCCAGGCGAGCCACGACAGGCCGCTCGACAACCCGACGAACGCGTCGGCATGCTGGAGCCAGCGGGCACGCTCGGTCAGCGGCAGATCGCCCGTGGCGTCGATGGCGCCGTCGGGAATCGACTGCCAGAAATCGTTCTTGCCGTGGCGCGGCTTCTGATCGATGCACACCACTTGCAAGCCGCGCTCGCGCAAACCCGCGACCACCGCCTCCCATCCTCCCGGCCGGTTCCAGTACTTGCACTGTGCCGTGCTCTGCACCGCGATGCACACGTACGGTTGTGCCATCGGACGCGACGTGTCCGGTAACGCCGTCCTCGCCGGGGCCTCACTGTCGTCCACGCCGAGAATGTGCGCCGCCGTCCGATGCAGCCCCGTCTCGCGAAAATCGCGCGGCTGCTGGATCAGCGTCGTGTCGTCGAAGAACAGGCCGACGTTGTACGTCGCGTAGTACTTGCGACGCTCCACCTTCTCCTGCTCGACGAAATCGATCTGCGGATGCGCGTCGCGAAACAGCGCCGCGACCGCCGGCGTGACCACGCATGCCAGCCGGCATCCATGCACCTCGGCGAAGCGCAACGCATATGGCAGCCAACCCAGCACGTCGCCCAGCGCGGCGAGCGGGAACTGGACAAGCACGTCCTGATCCCGAAGCTCAAAACGATGCTCGAAGACCACCACATCGTTGAGCCAGATCGTGATGCCGTAGGGTACGTAGTACTTGGCCGGGCTGCGCACCACGCCGGAGGATAGCGAGACGTCGTTCAGCGTGCTGTCGTCGCGCAGGTCGCTGATGCGTACACGCCACGGCAACGGCTGACCGAAGTCGGGGATCACCACGCGGGCGCCGTCGTTGAAGTCGAAGCGCAGGCCAGCCGGGCCGACCTGCGTCGGCAGCAGGGCGGGCGCGAGAAAGATCTGGCGCGGGGATTGGGCGAACGGCGTCACGGCCGGTGCGTTGCCGGCGGACGTCACGTTGTCGGGAGATGTGGGGGAGACGGCGTCGTTCATGGACGACACATTACGATGCCCGGCACGCGGGCAATCGCGCAGGAAACGAGCGGAAAAGGCCGTATTTCATGGAATTCGGCGATTTTGGCGGCGAAAGACCTTTCCGTCCCTTTCTTGCGCCAATGGCTTCCGCCTCGTTGTCCGTCACGTTTTGGCGTCGGAAGGGGCGCCCGCCACCATCTGATACTGCGTTCGCAACGCTTGCGTGAAGAGGCGGTGCGTTTCCCGCGGGTTTTCGCGACGGGTGAACATCGCCACGGGCGGCAGCGTCCACGTGAGCGACCACGGCACGATCGCCACGCCGGCAATGCGCACCAATTCCTCGGCGATGTCGGCGGGCAGCAGGGATACGGCGCGCTCGCTGCTGGCGAGCAACTCCCCGGTCAGCCGCGACGAGAAGCTCTCCACCACGGGCACGGGCGGCACTACGCCGGCATGCAGGAACAGGTCGGAAAGCTGATCGCGCAGGGGCGTGTTCGGTGCGCCCATCACCCAGTCGAGTTCGGCCAGTTGCGCCCATACCGGCGCGCTGCGGCCCAGCCGGGCGGCCAGACGGCGGCTCGCGACCACCCGCGGCATCTGGTGGTGCAGCACTTCGAACTGCACTTGCGTGGGGTCGACCGACGCCGCTGCGCGGGCGATCACGACGTCCAGCGTGTGATCGCGCAACTGCGCCATCAGGGCCTCGCTCGTGCCCTCATGCAGCGTGACGGTCAGGCGTTGGGGAATCTGGGCCAGGGTCTGCTGGATGGCCGCCGCGAGCATCGTGCCGGAAATGTAAGGAATCACGCCGACCTGCAAGCGCGCGGCATGTCCGGCCATCACGGCTTCGATATCGCGCGTGAGATGGTCCAGATCGTGCACCATCGCCTGCGCGCGGGCCAGCACCACGTCGCCGAGCGGCGTGGGGGTCATGCCGCGCGGCGTACGGTCGAACAGCGGGCCGCCGAGCATGCTTTCCAGCTCGGCAAGGGCGCTGGTCACCGCAGGCTGGCTGGTCGCCATATGCTCGGCCACCCGTGTGAGCGAGCCGTGCTGCTGAATTTGCAACAGCAACACGAGATGACGCATCTTGAGCCGGGTCGTCAGCCGCCGGACCACTTCCCCCGTATCGAAAGGCACCGCCACCATCTGTTCTCGATCCTCTGAAACCCCCGGTGCTCCGGGCTTATAACGAAAATATGATGCCCCCATAGTAATTCAGAATCGTCCCCCGCTGGCGGCTCCCTAGAATGGCCTCACCTCTGATGCGCCGGGGCGGTAGCCGTCTCCAGAACGGTTCGCTGCGCAAGACAGAGTCAGATAGCCGAGACATCCAACGAGGACGACATTGCCATGAGCAACAGCAACGATCACCAGGCCGCCCTGGAGTATCACCAGTTCCCGACCCCGGGCAAGATCTCCGTGACGGCCAGCAAGCCGCTCGTCACGCAGCGCGACCTGGCGCTCGCCTACACCCCGGGCGTCGCCATTCCGTGTCAGGAAATCGCGGCCGACCCGTCGGCCTCGTTCAAGTACACCGGCCGTGGCAACCTCGTCGGCGTGATCACCAACGGCTCCGCCGTGCTGGGGCTGGGCAACATCGGTGCGCTCGCCTCCAAGCCGGTCATGGAAGGCAAGGCCGTCCTCTTCAAGAAGTTCGCCGGGATCGATGTGTTCGACATCGAAATCACCGAGAGCGACCCGGACAAGCTGGTCGACATCATCGCCAGCCTCGAAGCCACGTTCGGCGGCATCAACCTCGAAGACATCAAGGCGCCGGAGTGCTTCACCGTCGAGCGCAAGCTGCGCGAACGCATGAAGATCCCCGTCTTCCACGACGACCAGCACGGCACGGCCATCACGGTGAGCGCTGCGTTCATCAACGGCCTGAAGGTGGTCGGCAAGGACATTCGCGAAGTGAAGGTCGTGACCTCGGGCGCCGGCGCCGCTGCGCTGGCTTGCCTGGACCTGATGATCGACCTCGGTCTGCCCATCGAAAACATCTGGGCGACGGACATCGACGGTGTCGTGTACGAAGGCCGCACCGTGGGCATGGACCCGGACAAGGCCCGTTTCGTCCAGAAGACCGACAAGCGCACCCTCGCCGAAGTGATCGAAGGCGCCGACGTGTTCATCGGCCTGTCCGCCGGCGGCGTGCTCAAGCCTGAAATGCTCAAGACGATGGCCTCGCGCCCGCTGATTCTGGCGCTCGCCAACCCGACGCCGGAAATCTTCCCGGAAGACGCCCGTGCCGCCCGCGACGACGTGGTGCTCGCCACCGGCCGCTCGGACTTCCCGAACCAGGTCAACAACGTTCTGTGCTTCCCGTACATCTTCCGTGGCGCACTCGACGTGGGCGCGACCACCATCACGCGCAACATGGAAATCGCCGCCGTGCACGCGATTGCCGGCCTCGCGCAGGAAGAACTCAACGACTCCGTCGCCAACGCTTACGGCGCGTATGACCTGTCATTCGGGCCGGAATACCTGATTCCGAAGCCGTTCGATTCGCGTCTGATCGTGCGTATCGCACCGGCCGTGGCACGTGCTGCCATGGAAGACGGCGTCGCGACGCGTCCGATCGAGGACTTCGACGCCTACGCCGACCAGTTGCAGCAGTTCGTGTACCACTCGGGCGCGTTCATGAAACCGATCTTCTCGGCGGCCAAGCAACTCGTGCGTGACGGCGGCAAGTCGCGCATCGTGTTCGCCGAAGGCGAGGAAGAGCGCGTGCTGCGCGCCGTGCAGGTGATCGTCGACGAGAAGCTGGCGCGTCCGATTCTGGTGGGACGTCCGGAAGTGCTGCTCGCGCGCATCGAGAAGTTCGGTCTGCGTCTGCGTCTTGGCGAAGACGTCGAAGTCACCAACCCGTACTACGACGAGCGCTTCCACCAGTACTGGACCAGCTACTGGGAACTGCGTTGCCGCGATGGCATCACCAAGGAGATGGCGCGTGTCGAAATGCGTCGTCGTCTCACGCTGATCGGCGCGATGATGGTGCGTCTGGGCGATGCCGACGGCATGATCTGCGGCACCGTGGGGGCGTATCACGATCACCTGCGCTTCGTCGACGAAGTCATCGGCAAGCAAGCGGGCGCGAACACCTATGCAGCGATGAACATTCTGCTGCTCGACAAGCGCACCGTGGCGCTCGTGGACACGCACGTCAACGATGATCCGACGGCCGAGCAGATCACCGAATTCACGTTGGCTGCGGCCAAGCAGATGACGCGTCTGAACCTCAACCCGAAGGTCGCGCTGCTCTCGCGTTCGAACTTCGGCTCGGGCAGCGCCGCGTCGGGCACGAAGATGCGCCGTGTGCTGGAGATGGTGACGGCTCAGGCGCCGGATCTGGAAATCGACGGCGAAATGCACGGCGATTGCGCGCTGGACGAAGGTCTGCGCAGCCGCATCCTGCCGCACTCGCGTCTGAAGGGCGCCGCCAACCTGCTGGTGTGCCCGAACGTCGACTCCGGCAACATCGCCTACAACCTGCTCAAGACGGGCGCAGGCAGCAACGTGGCCGTCGGTCCGTTCCTGCTGGGCGTAGGCGCGCCGGTCAACGTGCTGACGTCGAGCTCGACCGTGCGACGCATCATCAACATGACGGCACTGACGGTCATCCAGGCCAATCGTGACTGAAGTCCACCCGGCGCTCGTGCTCCGGGAGATGTTCCGGCGCGCGACGCCGGTCGCGATGCGCCAGACGGCGTAAGCGATCGAAGGTACGTGTGAGCCCCGGCGGGGTCGGCAGCAGCATCGACACGATGCGCTGCCGAAACCGCCGGGGCTTTTTCGTTGCGTACGGGGCTGCGTCCTGCGCATCGTCTTCATCGAGTGGCACACGACGTGGCTTGCTCAGCAATCGCGTGCACAGCCATTCCAGCGCGCTGCACATCACAAAGTAGATCAGTGCGACGAACGCGAACACTTCGGCGGGATACACCATCAGCCGGTTGTTGACCTGCGTGGCGACGAACGACAGTTCGGCCACGCCGACGATGTACGCCAGCGAGGTGTCCTTCACGAGCGATACCCACTGATTGATGAACGATGGCGTCATGATGCGTAGCGCCTGCGGCAACACGATGTGCCGCAGCGTCTGCGCGCGCGTGAGACCGAGCGACATGCCGGCCTGCCACTGCGCGATGCCCACACCGCGAATCCCGGCGTAGACCGTGTGCGAGAGATACGCGCCGCCGATCAGCGCGAGCGCGCACGCCACGGTGGCCAGGCCGGGGACATTCACGCCGAACAGGATCGGCAGCAGGAAATACGTCCAGAAAATCAACATCAGCACCGGGATCGCGCGAAAGAAGCCGATCACGAACGTGAGCGCCCATCGCGACGGGCCGCTGAGCATCGCCAGTGCGATGCCGCCCGCCAGACCGAGCACGCCCGAGGCGAGCGCGCTCACGCTCGCGAGCAAGAGCGTGAGTGCTGCACCCGAGAGCGGGCCGTCGGGAAAGGCGCCCCAGAGCAGGTAGGGCAGGTTGTCGACTACGGCGGAGAAATTCATGGCGGGTTCATGACGGATGGGTGGCGCTAGCGCGGGCGCGGTTCATCGGCAGGCGCAGACGAGTCAAGGGGCGTAGCACGCGGTGATCAACGCGATGGCGCGGCGGCATGGCGATGCGTTGTAGCCATGCTGACGGCTTCGATCAGCGCGATGACACCGATATAGAGCAGCGTGGCGATGCCGAACGCCTGAAACGTCTTGAAGGTTTCCGTCTCGACCTGACGCGATGCGTACGAGAGTTCCGCCAGCCCGATCGCCATCGTCAGCGAGGAATTCTTCACGACGTTCATGTATTGCCCGAAGAGCGGAGGCAGGGCGATGCGCACCGCTTGCGGCAAGACCACGTGACGGAAGATCGCGAAGCGGGTGAGACCGAGGGCGGCGGCGGCATGCGTTTGCCCCGCGGGCACGCCGCGCAGTCCTGCGCGAATCTCTTCACCGATGAAGGCCGTGGTGTAGATCGTCAGGCCGACGAAGCCTGCGAGGGTTTCCAGCGTCGGCCAGCGGATATCGAACAGCACGACGTGCCAGACGTGCGCCTGCGACAGCCATTGCACGGCATCCGGTGGCAGCAAGGCCGCCACGCCGAAATACCAGAAGAAGAGTTGTACCAGCAACGGCGTGTTGCGCATGAGCGCAACGAACGTGGCGGCAGGGCGGGAGAACAGCGGGTTATCCGAGTTGCGTGCGACGGCCAGCACGAAGCCGAGCAACGTCGCGGCGGCGCTCGCGGCGGCAGTCAGCGCGAGCGTGACACCGAAGCCGGTCAGCAGCCAGCCGAGAGACTTCGGGGCGAGCCAGTCGATCATGGCAGGAGTTCCGATGGGGGCATGCAAGACGCGACTCAAGACGTGATGCGAGACGCCGTGCATGAAGCAATGCAACAGGCCGGGCACGCACGGGGCTCTCATCCCATGCGCCCTGGCCGGGGCCGACGGGCAAGCGTCAGACGGTGACGGCTTACGACTTGCGCCTTACGCTTTGTCGCCGATCTTGAACAGACGCGGCAGCGGCTGAGCCGACTTCGGACCGAACCAGCGGTCGTAGATGTTGGCGGCGGTGCCGTCCTTCTCCAGATCGCGAAGCGTGTCGTTGACGAAGGTGGTCAGACGCGGCTCACCCTTGGGCACACCAACGCCCATGTAGTCGTTGGAGATCGTGAAGGCGGGGATCTCATAGTTCTGCTTGTCCGGCACGTTGGCGAGCAGACCGATGAGCTTCGGTCCGTCCTGAGTGATCGCCTGCACGGTGCCCGTGCGCAATGCGGCGAAGGCGAACGGCGTGTCGTCGAACGCGACGATGGTCGCCTTCGGGAATTTCTCGCGCAGCGTGATCTCGTTCGTCGTGCCCTTGTCGGCGCCGATGCGCAACGCGCTCAGTTGGTCCGGCGACGACAACGTGCCTTTCTTGGCGAGGAACTGCTGACCCGAGGAGAAGTAGGGAATGCTGAAGTCGACCTGCTTGGCACGCTCGTCGGTGATCGTGAAGTTGGCCAGCACGAGGTCGACCTTCTTCGAGGTGAGGAACGGAATGCGGTTGGCCGGGTTGGTCGGTTGCAGTTCCAGCTTCACGCCAAGCTTGTCGGCGAGGGCTTTCGCGTAATCGACATCGAGGCCGACGATCTTGTGCGACTTCGCGTCCACGTAGCCGAACGGCGGGTTGCTGTCGAACGTGGCAACGCGCAGCACACCGGCCTTCTTGATGTCGTCGAGCTTGTCGGCATGCGCGGCGAGCGGGGCGAGGGCGACGGCGCCGAGCAGTGCTGCGGCGAGGGGCTTCGCAAGGGAAAGGCGTGCGGTGAAGCGCGCTGCGAGATGTGTTGCGAGAGGTGCTGAGAAAGGTGCGCGTGGTTGGCGATTCTGTTTTTGCATGGCCTGTTGGGCTCCGTTTTTCGTTGATCCGTGATGAGTCCCGAAAGCGTCGACGCATAAAGGCACGGCGTGGACAGACATCGACGGGGACCTGGCTGCGGGTAGCAGCGAGCGGGCATCAACGATAACGGGGCGGGCACGCGCGCCCAACCAACCGATTTTTCTTAGCAAAACGCCGACGCTGATAAGCGCCGGCGCTTTGTCACAACATCACTGCTTTACAGCATCAACTACGGCTTTACAGCTTCGCGGTCAAACGTACAACGAGAGCTACAACGAGAAGCGGCGATCAACCGTGGTGGCGGTCGTGGTCACGACCGCGATTGTCGTGACGATCCGGACCCGGGCCCGGGCCGTGATCCCATCCGCCACGGTTCAACTCCCAACCGTGCGGTCCCTGATGCCAGGCCGGTGCGCGATAGGCATAACCCGGGCGGGCACGTTCCCAGTGACCGGCACGCCACGCATGGCGGTGACCGTCCCAGTCCCAGAAGCCCGGTGCCCAGACATAGCCTGCACGCGGCGGCGGCACCGGCTCATAACGAGGTGCCGGCGGGGCGCCGATGCTGATCGAAACGCCCACCTGAGCGTGAGCCGGTGCAACAGCAACGCCGCCGAGCGTGGCAGCGACAAGCGCGATGGTCAAAGTCAGTTTTTTCATTTTCGCCCCCTTGAAAGCGAAGTTCTTGGTACGCCTTCATCGTACGGGGCAAAGGGACAATGACTAAGCAAATAGTCGTAAGAAAATGTTGAAAATGTTTCGTTTCATTCCACGAAAGTTCGCGTGTGCAAAGGATTCGACGCCATCCGCAATCGGTCGGGATTGCCGATGGCGCACGGGTTTTCCGGGGCAGCGACGACGCTTCGATCAAAGCGAAGACGCGCGCTGATGCCGGTACTCCTGCGTGCGTCCGCCGTAACCGTAAGCCGCGGCGCGCGCATCGATCCCATGGATGTACGAGCACTGGTGAACGTTACCGAGTAGTCCCGACAGCGCTTCGAAAACCCGTGAAATGAATAGCGCCTTTTCCGCTTTCGTATTCGTCTCGTCCGTCACGCTGATATCGAGATGGAATGCGTTCTTGCCTTGCTCCGAGAGCGGCGTGCCGCCGATGAACCAGCGCTCGTGCGGAATGTAATCGACGGTCACGGCAATGACTTCCGGCGCCTTGTGCAGCGTGTCGACGGTCAATTGCGAAACGGCGCGTACGGCGTCGCGGCTGAGGGTGTCGTTGGGCGTGCCCGAGAGTTGCAGGACGATGTGCGGCATGGTGAGGCTCCTGAAGAATGAGAGTCGATGAAGACGACGAGTTCAGTCTAGGGAGTTGTTTGACATCGGAAAAGCGGGAATATACGATTCCATCCATCGGTTTCATCAATGGATGATGTCATGGTCCCCGGATTCGATTTCGATCAGTTGCGCACCTTCGTCGTGGTGGCCGAGGCGGGCAGTCTTTCCGCTGCGGCGCCGCGCGTATTTCTGTCGCAGTCTTCCGTCAGCGAGCAGATTCGCAAGCTCGAAGAGCGCATCGGCGTGACGCTGTTCACGCGAGGCAAGCAGGGCGTGTCGCCCACGCCGGCGGGCGAGCGTCTGCTTGGCCATGCCCGGCAGTTGATCGCGCAGTCTGAGCAGGCGTGGCAAGACGTAGGCGGCTTCTCGCTCGCGGGGGAATTGCGGCTGGCGATCACCGATTACTTCCGTCCTGCCGAGGTGGCGCGCATGCTGCGGCATCTTGGTGTGGCCTACCCGTCGCTGCGTATTCACGTGACGATTCTGAAAAGCGGCGTGATCGAGAGTGGTTACGACGCGGGCGATTTCGACATCGGGCTGTCGATGCGTGTGCTCGGCAAGTCGCTAGGTCGAGATGCCGTAGCAGGCACGCGAACGCTCGGGCGCGAGTCGCTCGATTGGGTGGCATCTCCCGATTTCGTGCTGGAAGACGGCGCGCCGCTACCACTGCTGGTGCTGCCCGACACCTGCGCGCTGCATCGCTTCACCACGCAATGGCTCGACGAGCAGCAGGTGCCGTACACCATCGCGCACGTGGCGTCGGGCGTGGCGGGGCTGCAATTGGCCTTGAATGCGGGACTGGGGGTGGCGTGTCTTAACGCGTCGGCGGCCGGCGCATCGCTCGTGCGCATCGAGACATTGATGCCGGGGCGGCGTCTTCCCGCGCTGCCTGACGCCGAATTTCACTTGCTGCCCGCGCGTCGCAGCGAACCCGAGTGGGTCACGCAGGCGCGCGATGCGCTGGCGGAGCAGTTGACGGCGTCCGCCGGAATTACAGCGCGTTGAGCGGAATCTTCAGATAGCGCGTGCCGTTCGCTTCCGGCGCGGGCATGTCGCCTGCGCGAATGTTCACCTGCACGGCGGGCAGGATCAGCGTGGGCATGTCGAGGGTGCGATCACGGGCTTCGCGCATGGCGACGAAAGCGTCTTCATCGATGCCGTCATGCACGTGGATGTTCGCGCGTCGCTGTTCGCCCACGGTCGTTTGCCAGTTCGCGGCGCGCCCGGCCGGCGGGTAGTCGTGGCACATGAACAAGCGGGTTGACGCTGGCAGCGACAGCAGACGTCGAATCGACCGGAACAGCGTGTGGGCGTTGCCGCCGGGGAAATCGCAGCGCGCGGTGCCGACGTCCGGCATGAAGAGCGTGTCGCCCACGAAGACCGCATCGCCCACCAGATAGGCCATGTCGGCCGGTGTGTGGCCCGGCACGAACATCGCCTTCGCCTGCAAGGTGCCGATGGCGAACGTCTCGCCGTCTTCGAACAGATGGTCGAATTGCGAGCCGTCCGGGGGCACGTCCGCACCGAGATGGAACAGCTTCTTGAAGACGTGCTGCACGTCGCGGATGTGCGCGCCGATGGCGATGCATCCGCCCACACGCTCCTTGAGCCAGCGCGCCGACGACAGATGGTCCGCGTGCGCGTGCGTCTCCAGAATCCAGTCGACGGTGAGTTGCTGCGCAACGACGAAGGCGAGCACGCGTTCAGCCGAGCCGGTGTGCGTGCGACCGGCCTTCGGGTCGTAGTCGAGTACCGGATCGATGATCGCCGCATGGCCGCCGGGCGCATCGAACACGACATACGTGACCGTGGCGGTGACGGTGTCGAAAAAGGCTTCGATGTGTGCTGGCGTGGCTGACATGACCGTCTCCTGCAAGAATTTATCGACTCATATATTATAAATCAGTAAAGTGTCCGCACTACACGTGACACTCCATGACATCGCGCAAAGCGGTGCGGCATGTTGTCGCTCCCGCTTTGTTCGGGTGTCCTGATTCGCCATCGATCCTGCCATGCCACGAGCCACTGCGCTATCCCCCGTCGAGCCGTTTGTGTCGGCGCCGTCTGCCGAGTCCGCCGCATCTGCTGCTGCGCTCGACGTGGCCCATCTGCGCACGGCCGCTCAGGGGGCCACGGCCTTGTTGCGCGCGCTCGCCAACGAAGACCGTCTGCTGATTCTGTGTCAGCTCACGCAGGGCGAGCGATCGGTGGGGGAACTGGAAGCCCAGCTCGACATCCGGCAACCCACGCTCTCCCAACAGCTCGCCGTGTTGCGTAGCGAGGCGCTGGTGACCACGCGACGCGACGGCAAACGTATCTATTACGCCGTGGCCGATGGGGCGGTCCTTGCCGTGCTTGCCTGTCTTTACGATCAGTTTTGTCCGAAACCTTGACGTCATCCGGCGCGCAAGGCGTACCCGGTCCGCCGGACTACATCGATTTCCTCCGATCTCGCTGCGGGAGCTGGTTTTCATGACACTCGACACACTTCATTTCACTCCCTGGGCATCGCTTGCCGGCGGTGTGCTGGTCGGGCTGGCGGCCGTCTGGTTAATGCTGTCCTCGGGACGCATTGCCGGCATCTCCGGCATCGTGGGCGGCTTGTTACGGCCGCGGGCGGGAGACGTCGGATGGCGCGTGGCGTTCATCGTCGGGTTGATGGCGGCGCCGTGGGGGTATCGCGCGGTGGCCGTCGTCCCCGAGGCGCAGATCGAGGCGAGCACGGCGATGTTGCTCGGCGCGGGGTTGCTGGTTGGCTTCGGCACGCGTCTGGGGTCGGGATGCACGAGCGGCCACGGCGTTTGCGGGCTATCGCGTTTATCGTGGCGCTCGCTCGTCGCCACGTTGTGTTTCATGGCGACCGGTTTCTTGACCGTGTACGTCGTGCGTCACGTGCTGGGTATGGGGGGCTCGGTATGAAGAAGCTGATTTTCGCGTTGATCGGCGGTCTCGTCTTCGGCGTGGGGTTGATTCTCGCGGGCATGGCGAATCCGGCGAAGGTTCTCGGCTTTCTCGACCTCGCGGGGAAGTGGGACCCGTCGCTCGCCTTCGTGATGGGCGGTGCGGTGGCTGTGGGTCTCGTAGGGTTCCGGCTCGCCCGGTCGCAGCCGCAGGCATGGACGGGGGAACCACGTGTCTGGCCGTCGTTGCGTGGCCTGGGGGACGTGGACAAGCGTCTGGTGATCGGTGCGTTGCTGTTCGGCGTGGGGTGGGGCATCGCCGGCATTTGCCCCGGCCCGGCACTGGTGTTGCTCGGCGCCGGCTCGGGCAAGGCGGTGCTGTTCGTCGCCGCGATGGCCGTGGGCATGGCAATCCACGCCGTGGTCATCCGGCCCGAAGCGAAATCGACGTGACCGTCGCAGTCACAGTCACGTTCGGGCGTGTAAGCCCATGGCTGTCAGTGCTTTCGCGCTAACTCCGTGCCCGCGTCGGCGGGTAGCTGACGCGTGACCGGGATCGACAGCAGCGAGAACAGGCCGATGACCAGAAACGCGGGCAGGAAATCGCTTGCCATCAACTGGTCATGGCCGGCCAGTCGGCTGCTCGCCTGCAAGACCATCCCGGAAATCGTCACGCCCAGACCCAGCGACAGCTGTTGCACGACGCTCGCGAGGCTGGTGGCGCGGCTGGCATCCTCGCTGCCGATGTCGGCGTAGACGATCGAGTTCAGGCAAGTGAATTGCAACGACGGGAAGAAGCCGCCGAACGCGACGACACCGAGCATCACGATGACCGGCGTGTTATGCGTGAAAAGGCCGTAGGAGGCGAGCGCCAGTCCCGCCAGTCCGGCATTCACGATCAGCACCTGACGGAAACCGAATCGGGCGAGCACTCGCTGCGCAATCGCTTTCATGAAAATCGCACCGAAGGCCGAGGCGCACGTGATCATGCCTGACTCGAACGGGTCCATGTGCAAGCCTTCCTGCAACGCCAGCGGCAGCAGAAACGGCACGGCGCCCAGACCGATCCGGAAGAGTGAGCCGCCCACGACGCTCGCATGGAACGTCGGAATGCGCAGCAGCCGGAAGTCGAGCAACGGGGTTTCCACGCGATTGGCGTGCAGCCAGTAAGCGTAGATGAACAACGCGCCGAGCACGCACATCACGATCATCACGGTGTCGCTCACCTGATGCTCGCCGATCAGCGCGAGCCCGAGCATGAGCAGACCGCTGCCGAGGGCGGAGAGCACGAAGCCGCGCGTGTCGAGTGGCCCGGCGTCGCCGCCGCGTTCGTTATCGATGTACTTGCCCGCGAGATAGATGCCGAGCAGGCTCACGGGAATATTGATGAAGAAGATCCAGCGCCAGTGAAGGTAGGCGGTAATCGCACCACCCAGCGGCGGACCGATGACTGGGCCGAGCAGGGCGGGCATCGTCAGATAGCCGATGGCCTTGACCAGCTCGTGCTTGGGCACGGCGCGGAAGATGACGAGGCGTCCGACCGGGACCATCATCGCGCCGCCTACGCCTTGCAGGAATCGCGCGAATACGAACGTCGGCAGCGTGAACGACACCGCGCACAGGATCGATCCCGCCATGAAGATACCGATCGCCGTGCGGAATACGTTGCGCGCGCCAAAGCGGTCGGAGACCCAGCCGCAGATCGGGATGAAGATGCCCAGCCCCACCACGTAGGCGGTGAGCGCCATCTTCAGCGAAATCGGATCCTGATGGAGGTCGCGTGCCATGGCGGGCAGCGAGGTGGTGATCACCGTGGCGTCGATGTTCTCCATGAACAAAGCGCAGGCGATGATGAGCGGAATGATGACGGCGCGCGACACGATGGGGGGAAGACGGCTTGCGCAAAGACTTGGATTTTCCCACGATTTAAGCGCTTGCTTCAATCGCCAAGGCGACGTTGATCGATGTTTTGCCGCCAATCGGGGTCCGGTGGCGATCGACGAGCGTCCCGACATCCGATCGGTCAGACTGCCGGCGATCCGGCGATCCGGCGATCCGGCGATCCGACGATCCGACGATCCGACGATCCGACGATCCGACGATCAGGCGATCAGGCGATCAGGCGATCAGGCGATCAAACGATCAAACGATCAGGTCGCCGGCATCCAAGCGGTAAAGCACGTGACGGCGCAGGCGATGGCCCGGCGGAATCAGCGGGTGCAGGAAGTCTTCGTCGGGACAATGATGCATGCCGATGCGTTGCATCACAGCGCGCGAGCGGACGTTGGCCGGCACGGTGAAGGACACGAGGTCGTCCATGCCGAGCGTGTCGAAGGCGAAGTGTGCCGCCGCCGTGGCAGCTTCCGTCGCATACCCTTTCGACCAGAATGCCTTCGCGAGACGCCACCCGATTTCGACGGCCGGCGCGAAGGGCGCTTCGAAACCCACTCGCATCAACCCGACGAAGCCGGCGAACGGTGTTACGCCCGGAATCTCAAGTGCCCACGGGCCGTAACCATGCGTCTGAAGATGCTGCGCAAGACGTAGCGCGACGGCGTCGCTCTGCATCCGGTCCAGCGTTGTGGGGAAATGACGCATGACTTCGCGGTCGGCATTGAGCGCCGCGAAGCGCGGCAGATCGTCGGTATGCCACTGCCGCAGAATCGTTCGCGGTGTGACGATCGTGGGCGCCTCGGTGTCGAAAGGCGAATGAGGATCGGAAGCCGTCATCGATGGGGGCATGCGTTCAAGTCCGTAGAGAATCGGCGCCAATTCCGACCGCAAATGAGAAATGTCATTTATCAGCAAAAGCTTAATTACGCCATCGACACGAGACCGAATCCACCGGAAAGCCTCGATTTTCGGCGATCGGTCCGGGACTGACCCATCGACCGATTTGCTTATCTTACGAAAACTTATTCGATTCGTGAAATCGGATTGGCGTATGAGTTTGACGTATACGTCAACAAAATCGGGTCTGCGGCTCCCGCGTCCCGATTTATCGCTATTCCGACTGGTAGACGCGCTTCGATAGATATTGTGATGGCGTTCATTGGGGCGAACAGTGATCAGTTTGACAGATGCGCCCGACGAAAATGACGAAATACGACGAATCCTCAAGCTAAATCCTCAACTGAACTTATCCGTAAATTGCGGAGCCTCATTGAGAATTGTCCGATTGATTGATCTGTCTCCGGAGTGTTTCGGATAACAGAATGATCGGAATGCGCTTAAATATTTGTGATCGTATATTTTGATGCGTCGAATTATGTGTGAAGTTGTCCCGCGTTGGATTTCCTCCCGTTAGCCCGAAAAATCTTTCCCATCCTTGCAGTATGGTGCGCGAACCGATAGTGCCGCGTGGAGTCCTGAGCAGTTGGCAGCGAATTCCTCTCATATGGCAAGGGAATTGACTGGGTGTTCGGGACGATATGGACAGGCTTATCGGGGGGTCGCCGGTTGCGATAATCCGGCATTGCTGCCCCGCTGTTGTGCATTGTCTGAAGTGTCTCTCGCACAATTCAATGAGATTTGTGCTTCCTCAGACTCATTTGATGGAAATGCGGTTTTCAAATTATTAAAACTCGTGTTATTTTAAGTGGCGATCCATTTTTAACAATGTAAGGACACGCCAGATGGCAAGCTATAAGGAACTCGTCGCGCAACGCGACAAAATCGAAAAGCAGATCGAAGAGGCCCGCGCCCGTGAAGTGGCGGAGGTCATTGCTCAAGTCAAACAGAAGATCCAGGAATACGAACTGACCGCGAAGGATCTGGGTCTTGCCACGACGGACGGTCGTCGCCGCGCCGTTCGCGCGCAAATCGCTCCCAAGTACATGAATCCGGCCACCGGTGAAACGTGGTCGGGCCGCGGCCGCGCGCCGAAGTGGGTCGGGAAGAACAAAGAGAAGTTCCTGATCAAGTAATTCGCCGGCGTCAGCCGGACTGGCATTGCCGGTCACATGCCAGGGTGGTTGGGGAGCAGACGTTGCTGTGTCTCACGCGCACAGCGTTGCCATCTGCCCAACGTGTCCCTGTGAGCAGTAGAGCACAGCCCAGTAGTCGTATTGCCCCCCAACCCGGATCGCCTGGCTGTGGCTTGATGTGATGCAGTGCCGAAAAAGACAAAAACCCGCCGTTCGTTCATCGATGGCGGGTTTTTTCATTGGGCGAGAATCGAATGGGCGCTTTGCGATGCTAACGAGGCGCTAACGATGTGCTGACGGGGTGCTTTCGGGACGTTTCCGAGGCACGGGCATCGTGTTATTCGGCGCCAGGATCGTCCGGCGGGAACATCAGCGTCACCTGCAAGCCGCCGGCCGGGCGGTTGGCGAACGACACGCGTCCGCCCAGTTGCTGGGTGAGCTTGTCGACGATGGCGAGTCCCAGTCCGCAATGTGCGTTGCCGCCTCGGGCCGGGTCGAGTCGTACGAAAGGCCGCACGATGCGATTGATGTCTTCGTTGGGGATTCCCGGGCCGCTGTCCTCGATCACGAGACGCCAGCCGCTTGCATCCTGCGAGGTACGGATGGCCAGCGGTGCGCGCCCGTACGTTACGGCATTGTCGAGCAGGTTGTTGACGATGCGCTCCAGATACGTCTGACGCAGCTTGAACCCCGGCCCGGCCTGCAAATCCAGTTCGACCGCGTAGCCCTGATCGAGGAATGGCGCGGCCAGCGCAGGAAGTCGCGCCTCGACCGGCGACGCCGCACTGTCGACCTCCACGCCGCGCGCGAACAGCAGGAACTGATCGACGATGCGTGTCATGGACTCGGCGTCACGCGTGATGCCTTCACTCATCTGGATATCGTCGAGCATCTCGGCGCGCAGTCGCAGACGCGCCAGCGGCGTCTTCAGGTCATGGGCAATGCCGGCGAGCATCGTATTGCGCTCGCGATCGGTTTGCACGATGTCCTGACTCATCCGATTGAAACGCTCGGTGAGCTGACGTAGCTCCAGCGGGCCGCGTTCCTTGACCTGCGTTCGAACGCGATGGGTCGCCAACTGCTCGGCAGCGGCGGCCATATCCCGCACCGGGCGCTGCAACTGCCATGCGGCGAACAGCGCGAAGATGACCGTAATGCCGAGCACGGCGGCCAGCCCCGGCAGAATCGTCGCGGTCCCGGGCGGGTTGCGCACGGACAGTACCGGCGTGGCGATCCAGTAGTCACGGCCCGGCAGGCGGGCCCAGATGCGCGGCGGCGGCGTACGTTCCACACGCAATTGCGTGCCGGCGGGCAAACGGCGGGCGAGCTCGGTCGTCAGTCGCGCATTCTTGCCGGGCGGCTCGAAGACATCACCATGCGCGAACGAGACGGGCACCACTTGCACGAGATCGGGCAACGTCAGATTCGAATTGCCCTCATGTACCTCGGACGCCGCCTTGATGATGAAGGCCATCTGCTCGGCGGCGTTCTGGACGCGCGTCTCGTCGTGATCGCTGCGAAGGATCGTGAGATACGAGAAATGGCTGATGACCAGCGCCGCAATGATGAGTACGGCAAGCCGGCCGAAAAGCGTATCGAAACGGCCTTTCATGCAGGGCTCCGCCTGTCGGCCGTCAGGGGAAACGAAAACAGAATCGGCTGCATGCCGGAGTCCTTGTCAGACCGGTGCATCAACCGGTCGCCATGTCGGCTCGCTGGCCGTCGGGAACGAAGATATAACCGCGTCCGCGTACTGTCTGGATGAAGCGTGGGCTCTGTGCGTCCTCGTCGAGCAGACGGCGCAGACGCCAGATCTGTACGTCGATGCCGCGGTCGTTGACGTCGCTGTCGGCGCCGTAGAGCAATTCGATGATGCGTTCGCGAGACAGCACCTGCATCGCGTGATTCACCAGCAGACGCAGCAACCCGTATTCGCCGTCCGAGAGCGTGAGCAACTGCGAGTCGCGCGTGAGCGTGCGGCTGCGGAAGTCGAGCATGAATGGGCCGAACGCATAGTTTTCGCGTTGTTCGGGCACGGCGGCATCGGGCGTCTTGCGACGGCGCAACACCGCATTGATGCGCGCGAGCAGTTCGCGCGGGCTGAACGGCTTGCCCAGATAGTCGTCGGCGCCGATTTCCAGCCCGACGATACGGTCGATCTCATCGCTGCGCGCCGTGAGCAGGATCACCGGCACGTCGTCGTTGCGGGCGCGCAGGTCGCGCAAGGCCGTGAGGCCGTCGACCTTCGGCATCATGAGGTCGAGCACGATCAGGGCAGGGCGCTCGCGCTCAAGGCGGGCGGCCAGCCCTTCGCCATCGTGCATGACAGCGACGGAGAAGCCATGGCGGCTCAGATACTCGCGCAGCAGGTCACGCAGATCGGGATCGTCGTCGACTACAAGAATCTTCATATTCGCTCGGACAGGTTGTGTCGTCATGATAGTGGTCTCCCTGCTCTGCTTTACACGTGTTTTGTTTCCGGAAATTACAGTCTTGGTTGCCTGTAACGATGCGTAATAATAGAGCGAGCTTCGATAACGCACGAATTTCGTTCGCGTCACGTAAGCTTCGGTCTCTTAATCAGACTCCCTGATGCCTGTTAGATGTCTCGCTGATTCGTCATTATCAGGACGTCTGACGCACACCCAGCCGCACGCCCGACGCGCATGTCTCACGTCGCGGGAACGCTGTGGCAAGGCAATGCACGGCAATGCCCCGCACTACCTTAGCGAAAGTGACTCGACGCGATCCGCGCATGCTCGCCCGGACCGTCGTCCGAACCTTGGCGATTCAGTCGTGTCTTTCAGCAACGTCGGATGTTTCCGAGCGAGAACACAGAGAAAGCTGATGTAACGAGCCATCTCGTTGAGCTGTTACAACCGTCTGCTATGCTGATCGGCCATTGAGGTGTGTGCCGTCGTTCGGGGCTTCCGGGCGATTTGCCGCGTTGCAGCAATCCGATAAAAAAGAACGTCGTCCGTATCGGACGAATCCGCCAACTACTCCGCTGTTAAGAGGAAGTCATGACCGAGCACGGTCCCCACGGTTCCGACAAGCCGAACGGTTCAGAGCGTTCACCTGCCCCGCAGGTGCCGCCGACACCACCGGTTTCGACATCTCCCGCGCCGTCGCGCAAGCGTCGCTGGCTCGTGCCGGGCGTCATCGGGCTGATCGTCGTGCTCATCGCCGGGGGAGTTTACTACCGCCTGCATTCGCAGAACACGCAGGGCCCGGCGCAAGCTGGCGGACGCCGTGGCGGGCCGCCGGGCGGCATGCCTGGCGCGGGCGGGCCAGCTACGCCGGTCACTGCCGTCGAGGCGAAAACCGGGGATCTGCCGGTATTCCTCAATGGACTGGGTACTGTGACTCCGACGCGTAGCGTCACCGTGCATTCGCGGGTAGATGGTCAGCTCATGAAGGTGCATTTCAAGGAAGGCGACATCGTCAAAGCCGGGCAGTTGCTCGCCGAGATCGACCCGCGTCCGTTCCAGGTGCAGGTCACGCAGATGGAGGGGCAACTGGCGCGCGATCAGGCGCTGCTCAAAAACGCCCAGCTCGACCTCGCCCGTTACGAGACCCTGCTCAAGCAGGACTCGATCGCCACGCAGACGGTCGATACGCAGCGTGCCCTCGTCAAGCAGTACGAAGGGACGGTGAAGTCCGATCAGGGCCAGCTCGATAACGCCCGCCTGCAACTGACCTATGCGAGCGTCACGGCGCCGGTGTCCGGCCTTGCGGGCCTGCGTCAGGTGGATCCGGGCAACATCATCCACGCGTCGGATACCAACGGTATCGTCATCATCAACGAAGTCACGCCGATCACGGTCGTGTACACGATTCCGGAAGACAACCTGCCCAAGGTCGTCAAACGCACGCGCGGCGGGGAAACGCTGCCGGTCGAGGCTTTCGACCGGGCGGGCAAGATCAAGCTGGCCGCGGGCAAGCTCGCGTCCATCGACAACCAGATCGATACGACGACGGGCACGGTGAAGCTCAAGGCCGAGTTCGCCAATGCCGACGGCATGCTGTTCCCGAACCAGTTCGTCAACGTAAAGATGCTTGTGGACACGCTCAAGGGCGCCACTTTGATTCCGACGGCCGCCGTGCAGCGCGGCACGCAAGGCAGCTTCGTCTATACCGTGCAGCCGGATCAGACCGTCAAACTCAAGACGGTGAAAGTCGGTCCGACCGACGGCACCAACATGGCGGTCGAGTCGGGCATTGCGCCGGGCGAGAAGCTGGTGATCGACGGCATGGACAAGCTGCGTGACGGCGCCAAGGTCGAAGTGATCACGGCGGAGAGCCGTGCGGCGGCCGTCGCGCCGCATGCGCCGGGTGAGAAGCGCAACGGCAACGGTGGCGGACACCGTCGTCAGGCGCAATAAAGGGTGCCCGGGGCGCTCGCCGAAGTCGCAAGACCGATGCTGATGCGCCCTTTGCCCCTGTTGTCCCGCTTACGTATCGCCACGCCCCAAAGAGACGCCCTTCGACGTAGCCAATGAATCCGTCCCGCCAGTTTATTCTTCGACCGGTCGCCACATCGTTGCTGATGCTGGCGATCCTGCTTGCCGGCTTCGTCGCCTACCGGCTGTTGCCGCTCTCGGCACTGCCGGAAGTCGACTATCCGACCATTCAGGTGGTCACGCTGTATCCGGGCGCGAGTCCGGATGTGATGACCTCGTCGGTGACCGCGCCGCTGGAGCGTCAGTTCGGGCAGATGCCGGGGCTCAATCAGATGTCGTCGACGAGTTCGGGCGGCGCATCGGTGATCACGTTGCAGTTCTCGCTCGATCTCGGGCTCGACGTTGCCGAACAGGAGGTGCAGGCCGCGATCAATAGCGCCAGCAACCTGTTGCCGAGCGATTTGCCGATGCCGCCGATCTACAACAAGGTCAACCCGGCGGACACGCCGATTCTGACGCTGGCGATCATGTCGAAGACCATGCCGCTGCCGAAGCTTCAGGATCTGGTCGATACGCGCGTCGCACAGAAGATATCGCAGTTGCCGGGCATCGGTCTGGTCAGTATTTCGGGCGGACAGCGTCCGGCCGTGCGCATTCAGGTCAATCCCCGTGCCATCACATCGTACGGATTGAATATCGAAGACGTGCGCACGTCCATTGCGGCGGCCAACGTCAATCAGGCGAAGGGAAGTTTCGACGGCCCGCTGCGCGCGTCGACCATCGATGCCAACGATCAACTGGCGTCTGCTGACGAGTATCGCAACCTTGTGATTGCGTACAAGAACGGCGGTCCGATCCGTCTGTCCGATATTGCCGACGTGATCGACGGTGCGGAAAACACCAAGCTCGCCGCATGGGCCGACACCACGCCGGCGATCGTGCTCAACGTGCAGCGTCAGCCGGGCGCGAACGTGATCGAGACCGTCAACAAGGTCAAGGCGTTGCTGCCGCAGTTGCAGGCGGCGCTGCCGGGCAGTATCGACGTGCAGTTGCTGACCGATCGCACGACGACGATTCGTGCGTCCGTCTCCGACGTGCAATTCGAACTAATTCTCGCCGTCGCCCTCGTGGTGATGGTGATCTTCCTGTTCCTACGTAACGTCTCGGCGACCATCATTCCCAGCGTAGCGGTGCCGCTCTCGCTGGTCGGCACTTTCGGTGTCATGTATCTCGCCGGGTTTTCGATCAACAACCTGACGCTCATGGCGCTGACCATCGCGACAGGCTTCGTGGTCGACGATGCCATCGTGATGATCGAGAACATCGCCCGCTACATGGAACAGGGCGAGAAACCGTTGCAGGCGGCGCTCAAGGGCGCCGAGCAGATCGGCTTTACGATCATTTCGCTGACGTTCTCGCTGATTGCCGTGCTGATTCCGTTGCTGTTCATGGGCGATGTGGTCGGGCGGCTGTTCCGGGAATTTGCCATCACGCTGGCGGTATCGATTCTGATTTCGGCGGTGGTCTCGCTGACCCTGACGCCGATGATGTGCGCCAAGCTGCTGCGCCACGTGCCGGAAGAGAAGCAGGGCAAGTTCTACCGCAAGACCGGCGAGATGTTCGATCGCATCATCGCGAAGTACGGCGAGTGGCTGACGTGGGTGCTCGATCGTCAACGCGCGACGTTGCTCGTCGCACTTGGCACGCTGGTGCTGACCGTGCTGCTGTATCTGTGGGTGCCCAAAGGTTTCTTCCCGGTGCAGGACACAGGGGTGATTCAGGGCATTTCCGAAGCGCCGCAGTCGATTTCGTTCGCCGCGATGGGCGAGCGTCAGCAAGCGCTGGTGGCTGCGGTGCTCAAGGATCCGGCAGTGCAGTCGGTGTCGTCGTTCATCGGCGTGGACGGTGTGAACGCCACGCTCAACAGCGGACGTCTGCTCATCAATCTGAAGGACAAGGAAACGCGCGGGCTCGACGCATCGGAGGTGATTCGCCGTATCCAGCCCGAGGTCGCCAAGGTGCCGGGCATCGCCCTCTACATGCAGCCGGTGCAGGATCTGACGATCGAAGACCGCATCAGTCGCACGCAGTATCAGTTCACGTTGCAGGACCCGAGTCTGGACACGCTGGGCGTGTGGGTGCCGAAGCTGGTCGACAAGCTGCAACATGTGCCGCAACTGGCCGATGTGACGAGCGATTTGCAGGTCAACGGACTGCAAGCCTATGTGGACATCGATCGCGATACGGCGAGCCGATTGGGCGTGACGCCGGCGGCTGTCGATCAGACGCTTTACAGCGCTTTCGGGCAACGTCTGATTTCCACCATCTACACGCAGGCCTCGCAGTACCGCGTGGTGCTGGAGGTGGCTGACGATTTCCAGCGAGGACCTGACGCCCTCAAGGGCATCTACGTCGCTTCGACGTCCGGCGTGCAGGTGCCGCTCACGTCGTTCGCGAAGATCGTCGAGAAGCCGACCCCGCTGGCCATCAACCATCAGGCGCAATTCCCGGCCGCGACGATCTCGTTCAATCTGGCGAAAGGCGCGTCGCTCGGCGATGCGGTGAAGGCGATTACCGAGGCCGAGCAGTCCATCGGTCTGCCGGTGAGCACGCAGACGACGTTCCAGGGGGCGGCGCAGGCCTTCCAGGCCTCGCTCTCGAACACGCTGTGGTTGATTCTCGCGGCGGTCGTGACGATGTATATCGTGCTCGGCGTGCTTTACGAGAGCTACATTCACCCGATTACGATTCTCTCGACGTTGCCGTCCGCCGGGGTGGGGGCATTGCTTGCGCTCATGGTCTCGGGGAACGACATCAGCATCATCGCGATCATCGGCATCATCTTGCTGATCGGTATCGTGAAGAAGAACGCGATCATGATGATCGACTTCGCGCTCGAAGCGGAGCGCGAGCATGGCATGGCGCCGCGCGAAGCCATCTATCAGGCGTGCTTGCTGCGTTTTCGCCCGATTTTGATGACGACGATGGCCGCCGTGCTGGGCGCGTTGCCGCTGATGCTCGGCTCGGGCGTCGGTTCGGAGTTGCGTCAGCCGCTCGGTATCACGATGGTCGGCGGTCTGATGGTCAGTCAGGTGCTGACGCTGTTCACCACGCCGGTGATCTACCTGTGGTTCGATCGCTGGGCGCTGCGTGCGCGTGCCTGGCGTGAGCGACGCTTCGGCCCGTCGGATGACGCGTCGCATGGCGACCACGACGATCGGGGCGGCCCGGGCGGCCCGGGCGGCGGTGGCGCGGGTCCTGCGGTCACGACGGACGGCCCGGTACGATGAACCTGTCAGCCGTCTTCATCAAGCGCTCCGTCGCGACCGTCCTGCTCACCATCGGGGTGACGCTGGCAGGTATCGTCGCCTTCGGGTTGCTGCCTGTCTCGCCGCTGCCGCAGGTCGATTTTCCGACCATCTCCGTGTCGGCGTCGCTGCCCGGCGCAAGCCCGGAAACGATGGCGGCGAGCGTGGCGACGCCCTTGGAGCGTTCGCTCGGGCGTATCGCCGGCGTGACGGAAATGACGTCGAACAGTTCGCTCGGCTCGACCCGCATCACGCTGCAATTCGATCTCTCGCGTGACATCAACGGTGCGGCACGCGACGTGCAGGCCGCGATCAATGCGGCGCGCAGTCTGCTGCCGACGGGGCTGCCGAGCAATCCGACCTATCGTAAGGTGAACCCGGCCAGCGCACCGGTGATGATCATTGCGCTCACGTCGGAGAGCATGACGCGCGGGCAGATGTATGACGCGGCGTCCACGATTCTCGCGCAGAAGATTTCGCAGCTCGAGGGCGTGGGTGACGTGACCGTGGGCGGCAGTTCGTTGCCGGCAGTGCGCGTCGAACTCAATCCGACGGCGCTCAACAAGTACCAGATCCCGCTGGAGACGGTGCGTACGGCGATTCAGGCCGTCAACGCGAACCGTCCGAAGGGCGCGCTCGAAGAGGGTGAGCGTCGCTGGCAGATTCTGGCGAACGATCAGGCGAAGACGGCCAAGGAATACCTGCCGGTCATTGTCAGCTATCAGGACGGTCGTCCGGTGCGCCTGTCCGACATCGCGGACGTGGTCGATTCGGTTCAGGATCTGCGCAACGCCGGTTCGGCCAACGGCAAGCCGTCGGTGCTGCTGATCATTACGACGCAGCCCGGCGCGAACATCATCCAGACGGTCGACGGCATCAACAAGATTCTGCCGAACCTGCGTGCGTCGATTCCGGCGGCCATCAACCTCGACGTTGTGATGGACCGCACGCCGACCATTCGCGCGTCGCTGCGGGAGGTCGAGCGCACGCTGCTGATTTCGATCGGGCTCGTGATCATGGTCGTCTTCCTCTTCCTGCGGAACTGGCGCGCCACCCTGATTCCGAGCGTGGCGGTGCCGGTCTCTCTGATCGGCACGTTCGGGGTGATGTATCTGTGCGGCTTCAGTCTGGATAACCTGTCGCTCATGGCGCTCACCATTGCGACCGGTTTCGTGGTCGACGACGCGATTGTCGTGCTGGAGAACATCTCCCGGCATATCGAAGAGGGGCTGAGTCCCTTCGCGGCTGCGCTCAAGGGGACTCGCGAAGTCGGCTTTACCGTGCTGTCGATGAGTATTTCACTGGTGGCCGTGTTCATTCCGCTGCTGTTGATGGGCGGCATTGTCGGGCGGCTGTTCCGCGAGTTCGCCGTCACGCTGTCGGCGGCCATCATGGTCTCGCTGGTCGTCTCGCTGACCACGACACCGATGATGTGTGCGCGTTTGCTCAAGGGAAAGCCGGCGCCGGGTGTGCCGGTGGGCACGGCACCGCTCGCGCCGGAGCCGCCAAAGCGGCCCTCCATCTGGACACGCCTGGGCGAGCGGACCGAGCGCATGTTCGAGGCGATGCTGCGCGAGTACGAACGCTCGCTCGCGTGGGCGTTGCGTCACGGGCCGCTCATGCTGCTGATTCTGCTGGCGACGATTTGCCTGAACGTCTGGCTCTACATGGTCGTGCCGAAGGGGTTCTTCCCGCAGCAGGACACGGGGCGGATGATCGGTTTCATTCAGGCCGATCAGGCGATCTCGTTCCAGGCGATGGAGAAGAAGCTCGCAGACTTCATCAAGATCGTGCAGGCGGACCCCGATGTCGCGACCGTGACCGGCTTTACCGGCGGCTCCAACCGTAACGGCGGGTCGATGTTCGTCACGCTCAAACCGCTGGGCGAGCGCAAGCTCACGGCCGATCAGGTGATTGCACGCCTGCGGGGCAAACTGGCGAGGGAGCCGGGCGCCATGCTCTATCTGCAATCGGTGCAGGACATTCGCGTCGGCGGGCGATCGAGCAATGCGCAGTACCAGTACACCTTGCAGGCGGACGACCTTCAGCAACTGCGCGAGTGGGAGCCGAAGGTGCGCAACGCGATTTCCCGTCTGCCGAATCTGGCCGATGTGAATACGGACCAGCAGGACAAGGGCTTGCAGACGACGCTGGACATCGATCGCGATCAGGCGTCGCGCCTCGGGCTGACGATGAGCCAGATCGACAACGTGCTCAACGACGCCTTCGGGCAGCGGCAGGTCTCGACCATCTACAACCCGCTCAACCAGTACAAGGTCGTCATGGAAGTGGCGCCCCAATGGTGGCAGAGCCCGGAGTCGCTCAAGGATATCTATGTGGTGACGTCGGCGGGCGCGCAAGTGCCGCTCTCGGCATTCGCGCGGTATCGTCCCACGAACACGGCGCTGGGCGTATCGCATCAGGGGCAGTTCGCGGCGAGCACGATTTCGTTCAACTTGCCGGCAGGCGTGTCGCTGTCGCAGGCGCAGGCGTCGATCAACGATGCCGTCGGCCGGTTGGGGATGCCGACGTCGGTGCAGGGCAGCTTCCAGGGTACGGCGCAAGCGTTCCAGTCGGCGTTGTCGTCACAGCCGATTCTGATTCTGACGGCGTTGCTTACGGTGTACATCGTGCTCGGCGTGCTCTATGAGAGCTATATCCATCCGCTCACGATTCTGTCGACGTTGCCGTCCGCAGGGGTGGGGGCACTGCTCGCGCTGCTGCTCTTCAACACCGAATTCAGCATCATCGCCTTGATCGGCGTGATTCTGCTGATCGGCATCGTGAAGAAGAACGCGATCATGATGATCGACTTCGCCCTGGAAGCGGAGCGGCGTCAGAATCTACCGCCGCGCGAGGCGATCTTCAAGGCGTGCGTGCTGCGCTTCCGTCCGATCATGATGACGACGATGGCGGCCATGCTCGGGGCGATTCCCCTGGCGCTGGGCACGGGAGACGGCGCCGAGTTGCGCCAGCCGCTGGGGATTTCCATCGTGGGCGGCCTGCTCGTGAGCCAGGTGCTCACGCTCTATACGACGCCGGTGGTGTATCTGTATCTCGACCGTTTGCGTCTGCGTTGGGCGCGTTGGCGCGCACGTGGCCAGAGCGGTCACAGCGATGTTGGGGAGGTGGGCCATGGTTGATGCGATACGCGATGTGCGCTCGTCGCCGCAGTCCCTCTCATCCACGTGCGCCCGTTCGTCTTCCGAAACCTTTGTTGCGGCCGAAGGGCCGATGTGTGCCATGTCCCGTACCCTGAATCGTCAAGTCTCCAGCGTTCGTTCCCAGGCAGCAGTCGCGGCGGGGCAAGAGAAAGGGCATGGACGTGAAACCGGCATGACGCCTCGTATGCGTCGCTCGGCGACCTTTCTCGCGGCGAGCGCGGTGCTGTGGCTCGCGGGCTGCGCGCTGGGGCCGGACTATGTTCGTCCGGAGATCGATACGCCCGCCGCATTCAAGGAAACCGGCGACTGGAAGCTGGCCGAGCCGAGCGACGCGGTGGCCAAGGGCGATTGGTGGGCCATCTATCAGGACCCGGTATTGACCGACCTGATGGCGCAAGTCGACATCAACAACCAGAACGTCAAGGTTGCCGAGGCCAACTATCGTCAGGCACTCGCGGTGGCGGGGCAGGCCCGGGCCGCTTTTTTCCCGACGATCGGCGCCGATGCGGGCCTCACACGCAGCAGCTCGCGGGTGAGTAACACGGCGGTGAGCGGATCCGGCGTCGGCGGCATCTCGAACAGCTACAGCCTGTCAGGCACGGCAAGCTGGGAACTGGATCTGTGGGGGAGCGTACGCCGCTCGGTCGAAGCGGGGAATGCCAGTGCCGAGGCGAGTGCCGCAGATCTGGCGAATGCCCGCCTGTCGGCGCAGGCGTTGCTCGCTCAGAATTACTTCGACCTTCGCGTGACGGACGCCCAGAAGGCGTTGCTCGACCGCACCGTTACGGCGTATGAGCAGACGCTCAAGCTCACGCAGAATCAGTATGCCGTCGGTGTCGCGCAGCGCTCGGACGTGATTCAGGCGCAGACGCAATTGCAGCAGGCGCAGGCGTCGTCGCTCGACATCGAGGTGACGCGCGCGCAGCTGGAGCACGCAATCGCCCTGCTCGTGGGCAAGGCGCCCGCTGTCTTCTCGCTGGCACCTTCGCCATTGCGTGCGGCATTGCCGCCGGTGCCGGTCAGTCTGCCGTCGCAATTGCTGGAGCGACGCCCCGACATCGCGTCCGCCGAGCGCTCGGTGGTAGCGGCCAATGCAAAGATTGGCGTGGCCAAGGCCGCGTTTTTCCCGACGCTTTCGCTGTCGGCGACGGGCGGCTTCCAGAGCAACAGCTTTGCGGACTGGCTGACGCTGCCGAGCCGCTTCTGGTCGGTTGGCCCGGCGCTCGCGGCGACACTCTTCGACGGCGGGCTGCGTCGTGCGCAGACCGATGCGGCCATCGCGGCATACGATGCGCAGGTCGCCACGTACCGTCAGACCGTGCTCACGGCGTTCCAGGCGGTCGAAGACAACCTGGCCGCCCTGAACTATCTGGGACGTGAGGCGGCTGTGCAGAATCAGGCGGTGCAGTCGTCGCGAGAAGCCGCGCAACTCATCCTCAACCAGTACAAGGCCGGTACCGTCGGATTCCAGAATGTGCTCACGGCCCAGGCCACGGCATACACCACGGAACGTACCGCGCTGACGATCCTTGGCCGTCAGTTCACGGCGAATGTGTTGCTCGTCACGGCACTCGGCGGTGGCTGGCACGGACTGCCGCACGAGGGCGGAGCATCGAGCGGAGCCGCGGCGGACGCGGCGAATACGACGGCGGTAGGCGTTGCTTCCGGTGCGAGCGCGCAGGAATAACTACGCATATTCCGAGGCGCAGAGCGGCTCGATCATCAAATCCAGCGGCGGTGTTTAAGGTATTTCTGACTTTCACGATCAGAATGCCGGAAACCCGCGCTGCGAATCCTCCGAATGCCGGTGACGCGAGTAGCACAAACTCCGTCGCTGCGCGTCTGTGCAATTTCATCTGTACGCGAGTCCCGTCAAGCAGTTAGGGTGCAGTATCCGCTCTATCGGGCAGCATGCGGGCTTTCCGGCCGTTGACCACACCGCGTGGCAAGCGAGCTGCTTCGGCATGACTATGTGACGTTTCCCATTCGATTGGCATCGCCCCTTTTTGCCAGAATGGACCCGCTTCGTTGTGACGGCCGGCGCGAAGCACCGCGTACGCGCGCGGTCACCACGGTCAGCCGGATGACGAATCGAAAAGGGGGCAGGGATGACGATCAATGTCGTGGTCGCAGACGACCATCCGATTGTGCGCTTTGGCATACGACGTCTGCTCGAAGAGCGGGAAATGATCCATCTGGTCGGGGAAGCCGGCAATTCGTCGGAATTGGTCAATTTGCTGGCCAAATCGCCGTGCGACATTCTCGTGACCGACTTCTCCATGCCGGGCGGGAATTTCAAGGACGGGCTTTTTCTCATCGGCTACGTCCGCCGATACTTCCCGCACATCAAGATCATCGTGGTGACGATGCTGGAGAATCTCGCGATTCTGCGCGGCATGCTCAAACTCGGCGTGCATTCGATTCTCTCGAAACTCGATGAGCAGAGTTCGATCGCCGATATCGTGTGTGTGGTCGCAGACGGCAGCCGTTACATTCCGGCCGGACTGGCGACGCGCCTGCACGATTCCGTTGCCGACGATACCGAAATCGATGCGTCGAAACTCTCGGGACGTGAAGTCGAAGTCGTGAGGTTGTTCGTGTCGGGGCTCACCATCAGCGAGATTGCGTTTCAGCTCAGCCGCAGCGTCAAGACCGTCAGTTCGCAGAAGACGAATGCCATGCGAAAGCTCGGACTGGATCGCGATGTCGACCTTTATCACTACGCTACGCGCACGGGGATCACCTGAGCCGTCGTTGGCTAATCAGGCAAACCCGTTTGCTACCGATTGAGGCGGGGCGGGCGGGTTCCGGCGGACTTCGCTGGGCTTCCCGCCGGCCTCACGCGGGCAAGCGAATCGCCCGCATGTCGCGCAGAATCAGCTCGCCCGCGCGCAGCATCTGCTTGAGTTGATGGACCACTTGCTTGATCTCCTGCACGTGAGCCTCGGCCGTGTCGGGTTGCTGTTCCTGCGCGACCACCAGTGCATCCAGACGCCGCGTGTAGTCGCGCATCGCCTCGGTCGCCGCCTGCGTGTCCGTCGGTACGGACGCCGCAGGCGCCGCAAGCGCCTGTGAGAGCAGATCGCTGATGGCTGCGACGACCTGCCCCAGCTCTCCGCTCTTGTCCGCCGCAATCTGACGCGGCAAGACATCCGCCAGTCCGGTGATGTACGACGCCATCACATGGTTCTGCACCAGCAAATCGTTGAGTTCCGCCACGCAGACTTGCTTGGACTTCGGTTCGAGCATCATCCGCCGGAAAGCGGCACCGAAATTCCCGAAGGCAATGTGCATATCCTTACGCGCCAGGCGATAGGCCAGACCGTCGCGCTTGCCGTCGAGACCAGCGCTGGATTCGAGATAGGTCCGCGTCGATTGCACGGCGTTGCGGATCAGCGGCCCCATCAGACGATATTCCCAATAAGGGAAGAGGTACGAGCACACCAGCGCGATCGCCGAACCGATCAGCGTGTCGATCGCGCGCTCACCGATGACCGACAGCGATCCGGGCAGCAGGAAGTGGAAAAGCAACAGCACATACGACGACATGAACACGACCGACAGGCCGTAGTTGAACAGCGACAGGCTGTTGCCCATCACCATGCAGAAGAACATGAGCGCCAGCAGAATCCACGCCTTGTGCACGAACGACAGAATGATCAGCACGCTCACGCAGCCGACGAGGGTGCCTGTCAGGCGCTGGGCATTTTTCTGTTTGGTCAGGCTGAAGCCGGGCTTCAGAATCACGATGATCGTGAGCAAGACCCAGTAGCTGTGGTCTTGTCCGGCGAGCAGCGACCAGTTTTCGCAGATGAGCAGGCCGGCCGAGATGGCGATCGTCACACGTAACGCGTGCCGGAAGCTCGGCGAGGAAAAAGTCAGATTTTTCCACAGCAATTTAGGGGAAAAGCTCTGTCGCGACGTGAAGCGGACCAGGGCCTGGTCGATTTGCATCTCCGTGGCCGTGCCCGCGGTGCTCACGTTCGTGTTGCGGTGCATGCGCTCCACGATACGCGTGGTGCTCCACACGCGGCGGAACGTACTGGTGAGCGCTTGATAGGCCTCGGGCGAGCGCTGCTGGAGCGACTGCTTGCGCATGAGCTCGATCTCGTACTCGATAGCCCGGAACTCCGCGCGCCAGCTACGTTGTGCCCGCGACGGCTCGTTCGTGGCAATGGCATATCCGATGGCATCGACCTCAATGGCGATCTTGCGGATCATGTCGCGGAAGAACAGAAGCACGTCGTTATTCGCAAACTCCCGGCGCAGCATCGGGTAATCGGTATGCACCGACACCACCGTCTCATGCAGGTCGACGATGTTGATGAACAGATTGAACAGCATCGTGCGGCGCGGCTCCAGCGCCCCGATGCGCAGTCGCGGCAGATTGCGCAGGATGATTTCGCGCGCCGCCTGCTGCTTTTCCACGACGTTGACCTGTGCGGCAATCAGACGCCGATAGCAGTCGTCGATATCCGTCGAAGTATCGTAGAAGGCCGCCTTGGCCTCCAGATATTCCGACGTGACGAAGAAGCACTCGGCGAGTGTCTGCTGTTCGATGCGAAACCACCAGATCCGGCAGACGAAAAGACTGAAATAGGTGTACCAAAGCCCGCCCGCGAGCACGGCGCCTGCGTCGAGCACCGCCTGATGGCGCGTGAGGTCGGCCTCGACATTGAGCACCATCATCATCAGGCAGGCGAAGCTGACCAGCGACGCACGAAAGCCATAGACCACGAGCATCGACAGCCCGAAGGTCAGAATCAGCGACGTGATCCATAGCTGCCACGGCTGCGCGGCGGTGGCCATGCCCGTGATCAGCACCGTCAGGGCGCCGAGCAGCGTGCAACTGAGCAGTTCGGTGTGCTTGTGACGCAGCGGCCCGTTGATGTCGACCACGCTCGCGCACAGCGCCCCCGAGGCGACCTCGATGCCGAGCAGGTGCTGATCCATCCCCCAGAAGAGGACGAGCGCGGGCAGAATGACGCCGACTGCCTGCCGGGTGCCGCTGAAAAAGTAATGGCTATATAGGAACTTCTTGATATCGGTCTGGTAGTCCATGCGTCGGGTGCGAGGGTTCCGCAGCAAAGCCGGCCGCGCGACGGGTAGGGCGCGGCGCAGTGAGAGTCTAGCCGAAGCCCTGCGTGCCGCGAAGTGGGGATACCGCCGGTTACACGCGGCGCGCGGACGTGGCCTGCCGCACCTGCCCGGTGGCCGACACCCATGGCGGGGCAAGCTTTCGGATCTGTCCGATGGGCTTTGCCATGGGGCATTTGCTATGCTTGCGAACAGACTCGCTAAGCCGCCACGCCCGCATGCTCCATCTATTCTTCTCCAACCGGTTCACTACGCTCGAAGCCGCGCTGCTGCGCGATCTCGCACAAGCGCCCGGCGCTTCGACGGGACCGGTCGACCCCTTCGAGACGGAAACCATCGTCGTGCCAAGCGTGGCCGTGCGCCGCCGGCTCGAACTGGACTATGCGGATGTCTTCGGCGTGTGTGCGAACGTTCGCCTGACCTATCTCGCCCAGTGGCTGTGGGATATGGCGGGCAAGCTGTTGACGGTGCCCGAGAGTTCGCCGTTCGCGCCTGACCGGCTGGTCTGGCCGCTGTACCAGTGTCTGGCGCAGCCGTGGGTGCAGACATCGCCACGGCTGGCGGGTTATCTGTCTGGCGCAGACGATGTCATGCGCTTCGAACTGGCGGACCGGCTCGCCCATATCTACGATCAGTATCTGACTTACCGGCCTGGCTGGCTGGAACGCTGGCAATCCGGTGAAGCGATCCTGCCGGGGGCGGCAGAGACCTGGGGCGATGTGCAACGGGCCGATGAGGTTTGGCAAAGCGCCTTGTGGCGGCAGGTGCTCGCGCACCTCGATATCCGTGAGCGTCATCCTACGCTGCGTGCCATCGACCGGATCGAGCAACTGACGCCGGAGACCCTCCCCGCCGGGTGGCCTTCGCGTGTCTCGGTATTTGCGCTGTCGTCGATGCCGCCGTTGTCGATGGCGTTGCTCAAGGCCATGTCCCGTCTGATCGACGTGCATCTTTATGTGCTCAATCCCTGCGAGAGCTACTGGTTCGATATCGTGCCGCCGTCGCGGCTTTCCTATCTGACCCGGCGAGATGGCGCGGCACATCGCGAGGTGGGCCATCCATTGTTGGCTGAATGGGGCCGTCAGACGCAATCGCACATCGACGCGTTGTATGCCGACCTTGCACCCCAGGCGGTGGAGGATCGGGCGCTGTTTCAGTCGAATCCCGCGCCGACACTGCTGGCAGCGTTGCAAAACGGCATTCTCTCGCTGGATGACGGTCGTCACGGCGCGCCGGACGGTGTCGACGCCGACGGCTCGGTGCAGGTGCATGTCTGTCACAGTCTGGCCCGGCAGATCGAAGTGCTGCACGACCGCTTGCTGGCGTGCTTCGATGAAATTCCCGACCTGCGTCCGGACGATGTGCTGATTACCGTGCCGGATCTGGGGCGCGCAGCGCCGCTTATCGACGCGGTGTTCGGTACGGCAACGCCTCGCATCCCCTATCTGGTGACGGGGTTGCCGCCGACGCGAACCAATCCGGTCGCGCGCGCCTTTGCCTCGATTCTGGCGTTGCCGCAGCAGCGCGTGGCGGCGTCCAGTCTGGTGGAGCTCGCTCGCACAGAGGCCGTGGCGCAACGCTACGATCTCGGCGGTAATGTGCTCGATGCGATTCAGAACTGGCTGCATGCGGCGGGAGCGCGTCGCGGGTGGCGCGGGGACGCCTTGCTACGCCTTGACGGGACCGGTGTGGACCGTACCCCGGGGGCAGAGGCCGCGCCGGCGTTGGAGCGTCACACGCTGGGCGACGCCATGATGCGGCTGTTCCTCGGCTATGCGCTACCCGACGACGCGATGCCGGTCGACGATTGGCTCCCGGTCGGCGGTATCGAAGGGGGGCGCGCCGAGTTGCTTGGACAACTGGCGCGCCTGATCGACGATCTCGACATGACGGCAGTTGCGCTGCAAAACGAACGTACCGGGTTGGCGTGGCGCGATCAGCTACTGGGGATGCTGGAGCAGTTTTTCTCCGATGAGCCACGGTTCGCCGACGATGTCGCGGAGGTCCGCATGGCGATCGAACAAATCGGCTCGGCGATTGCCGACGGCGCCCCCGAGGTGCGTGTGCCGGTGGATGTGGTGGCGCGCGTGCTGGCCGACGCGCTCGACGACCCGACACGCGGTGGTGTGCCGTCGGGCCGGGTGACGTTTGCGGCGATTCCGAGCTTGCGTCTGCTGCCTTATCGCGTCGTCTGCATGATCGGCATGGACGACGGCGTGCTGCCGGGCCGGGTGCGTGCCGACGAGTTCGATCTGATGCGGGCATTACCGCAGCGCGGCGACCGCCAGCGACGCGACGACGAGCGCAATCTGTTCCTCGACCTGATGCTCAGCGCGCAGGATCGTTTCCTGATCACTTACACGGGACGAAGCGTGCGGGATAATGCCCCGTTGCCGCCGTCGACGGCCGTAGACGAGTTGCTCGACTTCACGGGGCAATTGCTGGCGCCGGTGTCGCAAGGCTTCGGTCTGGACGAACAACGCGAGGCGCGCGAGCGCCTGATCGTGCTGCATCCGTTGCAACCGTTCTCACCTGCCTATTTCGATGGTCATGCTGCGTCGCTATACAGCTACGACGTATCGAATGGCGAGGCGGCGCAGCAATTGGCCGATCAACTGGCGTCGCCGGCACCGGAGGCGCTGGCGGCACCGTTCGTGCGGGAGTCATTGCCAGCCGTCGCGCAGACACATCTGACGCTGGACGATCTGCTGCGCTTCTGGCGTCATCCCGGGCGCGCCTGGGCACGCGACCGCCTGGGTCTGTCGCTCAACGAAATGCTGACGGAGGTCGAGGACGAGGAGCCGTTCGTGCTCGATTGGGCCGGGCGTGACGCGCTTGCCGCGCGACTGTTGCCGCGCCTGCTACGCGATGGTAGCGGGGATGCACGCATGCAGGCAGAAGCGATTGACCGTATCGCGAGCGTGAGCCATGAGTTGCCTGGCGGGGCGACGGGCGCAGTTTGGCGTCGGCGGGAGCTGGGCGGCCTACGCTCGCTGGCGGCGCAGGTGAGGGAGGCGCAAGCCGAAGGCACGCAGGAATTGCTCGTGACGCTGCCTATGACGCCAGCGTTGCCGCCTGCCTGGACGGCATCGACGGATGCTATCTGGCATGGTGACGCGACGTTGTCTGCCGAATGTCTGCTACAGGGCCGCCTCGCGCCCGTGTCGCGTCATGGGCTGGTGATGTATCGCTACGGCAGCATGCGTCCGAGCGACCTGCTGGCGGCGTGGCTCGCACACCTTGCGCTATGCGCTCATCTGCAACAGCCCGAGCATGCGGGACAAGATATCGCGGCCAGAACCCTCTGGTACGGCGAAGACGAGACTTTCGCGTTGCGGCCGGTGGACGATGCGGTGACCTTGCTCGCGCAGTGGATCGGGTTGTACCGTCTCGGACAGACGCGTCCGTTGCCGTTTTTCGTCCGTAGTGCCTGGAAGCTCGCGAGCACCGGCAAACCGGCGGATGCGCAAAGCGCATGGCAAGGGTCCGCATTCGCGCGCGGGGATGCCGATGATCCTTATACCAAGCTGATCTGGCGAGGCGTGGAAGATCCTCTCGCGTCTCCTTTCGATTTGCTTGCGAACACGATGTTCGGCCCGCTGGTGCAGCACCTTGAACTCGTGGAGGGCGCATGACTCAGCTCATCGATCTCGACGTTTTCGGCTGCGATCTCGACGGCATCTGCCTGATTGAAGCGTCCGCCGGCACCGGCAAGACCTGGAACATCTGTGCGCTCTACGTTCGTCTGCTGCTGGAAAAGCAGCTCAGCGTCGAGCAGATTCTCGTGGTGACCTTTACGAATGCGGCGACGGCAGAGTTGCGCGAGCGCATTCGAGGACGTCTGGCGGGACTCGTCGCGGCGATCGCACCCGTGCTCGGCGACGACGGTGATGAAGGCGACGTGAGCGACGCGGACGACGCCGATGACTTCCCCGATTTCGACCCGGATGCGAGCGACGATCCGCTATTCAACGTCATGATCGCCGGCCTGATCGAGCGCGGCGACATGTCGGTAAAGGCGATTCGCGAATGCCTGCAAAGGGCGTTGCGCGGTTTCGATCAGGCATCGATTCACACGATTCACGGCTTCTGCCAACGTGCGCTCGCGGAAGTGCCGTTCGCTGCAGGCCTGCCGTTTGCCTATGAACTCGTGCCGGACGACAACGGTGTGCGGCACGATCTGGCGGTGGAGTTCTGGCGGCGTGTCGTGGAGCCGTTGGCCGCGCAGGACGACAGCTTTGCTGCGTGGCTCGTCGACCGGAAGCGCTCGCCTGGCACGCTCACCGATCAGTTGGCGCGTCGCCTGAAGAAGCCGATGTCGGAGTTGCGTTGGCCCGAAGCGGTTCAGCGCGATTTGGGTCATCCGAGCCCTCCGAGTGATGTGCAGGAGGCGCAAACGTCCGCACCTTCAGCGTTACTGACGACCTATTCGGCGGCTCGCGATTGCTGGGAAGCCGAGGCCTCGATGATTGCCGACCTCATGCGTCGGGCATTGCCGTCATACAAAAAGAACATCTACAACGAGACATCGCTGCCGCAGGCCGTCTCGGCGTGGCAACGCTACCTTGGCGCACGCGATGCCGGAGCGCTACTGGGGGCCAAGGCCGAGTTGCTGACCACGACACGTCTCGCCAAAGACATCAAGAAAGGTGAGACGCCACCGAATCACCGTTTCTTCGACATGGCGGACGCGCTTGTGCAGGCGCGAGCCGATGCCGACGAACGTTACGAGATGCAATGGCTGCGAATCCTTCGTGACTGGTTAGCGGAGGCACCCGAGCAACTTGCGCTGCGCAAGCGGGAGTTGCGAGTCGTTTCGTTCGATGACCTGCTGGGCAATATCGCGCGTGCCTTGCAGCAGCATCCCGATCTCGCACAAGCTTTGCGCGAGCGGTACCCCTGTGCCCTGATCGACGAATTCCAGGATACCGATCCCCTGCAGTTTGCGATCTTCAGTACGGTGTATGGCCAGCCATCGCCGACCGATGATGAGGTGGCTTCGGACGAGGCGCACCGTGGCCCAATGTTCATGGTCGGCGATCCGAAGCAGGCCATCTACAGTTTCCGGGCGGCGGATCTGCATACCTATCTGGCGGCCCGGAAGAATGCGGACGCGGCATATACGCTTGCCGTCAACCAGCGCTCCACACCCGCCATCATCGATGCCGGCAACCGTCTATTCGGTGCCAACGATCGTGCATTCGTGCTCGACGGCCTTGAGTATCCGCCGGTACGGCCAGGGGCGCGCCGTCGCCCGCCATTGTCGGACGTGCGCGACGTGGCCGACTTCACGGTCTGGTGGTTGCCGGACGACGACGAGCCGCTGTCGAAAGATGAGGCGCAACAGGCCTGTGCGAGGGCGACGGCGGCCGAGGTGGCTCGACTGCTGGCGGGAGCGTCGCGCCGTGACGTGCTTGTCGGCGACAAGCCACTCGCGCCGGGTGATATTGCGGTCATCGTCCAGACCCATCGTCAGGGCGCGCTCATGAAAGCCATGCTGGCCGAGCACGCGGTGGGCAGTGTAGAGCTGACGCAGGATTCGGTATTCGCAAGCGAGGAAGCGGAGACGCTATTACGCGTGCTGCGGGCAGTGGAAGCGCCGGGCGATGTGCGAGCACTGCGCGCTGCGCTGGCAACGGAACTCTTCGGTCTGGACGCCACTGCGCTTTATCGCATGCAGACGAGCGAGGCGTCCGATGCAGAGGCGATTGCCTGGATCGAGCGTCTCCAGCGTTACCGTCAGTTGTGGATCGATCGCGGTTTTTCCGCGATGTGGCGCACGCTCATGCGGGAATTGGGATTGGCAGCACGACTGGTGGCGCAAGCGGGCGGCGAACGGCGATTGACGAACTTCATGCATCTGGCCGAACTCGCACAGGCTCGCTGGGCCGAGCAGCCGGGCATGCCGGCGTTGCTGCGCTGGCTGGCGTCGCAACGCAGCGCCAGCGGTGGCGAAGAGGCGCAGTTGCGTCTGGAGTCGGACCAGAATCTGGTGCAGATCGTGACCGTTCACAAGTCGAAGGGGCTGGAGTATGGCGTCGTGTTCTGTCCGTTCCTCTGGGACGGCGCCGTGCGCGATGGTGGCGGTCTGGACGGGCTGGAGTATCACGACGGCGCCACGGCCGTCATCGATTTCACCGATGCCGCAGCGAAAGGATCACCCGCGACGGCGGCGCTGCGTCAGGAGCAGTCGGCTGAGCAGGCGCGTCTTCTGTACGTGGCACTGACGCGTGCGGTGTACCGTTGCTATCTCGCGGCGGGGATCTATTCGTCCCGACGCAGCGTGAAGGAGGCGTGTGGCGGCATGCTTAACTGGCTCGCGGCGGGTCAGGGCATCGCGTTCGATGCGTGGATTTCCTCGTCGGTCGATGCCGACGAACGTGTCGAGACAATCCGGAGCGCATGGAAGGCGCTCGTTGGCGGACCGCTCGATGTCGTGCCGCTGCCGGTCGGCGACGCGCTGGCGAACGATACACGCATCGTGCACGACACGCCGCCCGAGCTGACGACGCGCACGAGCACGCGTGCGCTGCGCGAAGTCTGGCGTATCGGTAGCTTCTCCGGCCTCCTGGCCGGCATGCACACGGGGCCGCAGTTGGGCGGCGGGCAACTGAGTGCGCCGGAGCGCACCCGTCCCGACTACGATGCTCAGGCCAATGCCGGGCCGAGTTTCGCGCTGCCGCCGGAGGGGGACGACGCGTGGCCGCCGGCCGACGACATTCTGCGTTTCCCGCGCGGGCCTGCCGCCGGGGAGAGTTTGCACCGCGTGTTCGAACTGGCCGACTTCCAGTCGCGTGTGCAATGGCCGCACGCGGTGTCGAGGGCGCTGCGTGAGCGTCCCCCGGGGCGCGGGGCTGAACAGAACGACGCCTGGCGCGCCATGATGATGAACATGCTGTCCGACACGCTGGTGACGCCATTGCGGCCCGGTATGCAACTGGCGGACGTCGCGTTGACGGAGCGCCTCACGGAAATGGAGTTTACGTACCCGGCGGATGCGGTGTCGCTCGACGCATTGCGAGGGCTGTTGCGTCAATTCGGCTATCCCGATCTGCCGCTCGACGCCACCGTCCTGCGCGGTTATCTCAAAGGCTTCATCGATCTGGTGTTCCGCCATGGCGGACAGTGGTGGATTCTCGACTGGAAGTCGAACTATCTCGGCACCGCGCCGGAAAACTACGGCACTGAAGGATTGCGCGAAGCCATGGCCGAGCACGGTTATCACCTTCAGTATTTGCTCTATACGCTGGCGCTGCACCGCTTCTTGCAGCGTCGTCTGCCGGACTACGACTACGAACGCGACATGGGCGGCAGTCTTTATCTCTTCGTGCGGGGCGTGCGTCCCGACTGGGCCAGCGCGCATCTCGCCGGCGACGACGTTCCGGGCGTGTTTTTCGACAAGCCGTCGCGCGAAATGGTCGACGCGCTTGACGGGCTCTTCGCGGCGGGCGAGAACACCGCGCTTGCCGAAGCACTCTCGCTCAATGCCCGCAGCGATGGCCCGGCAGGCGAAGATGTCGCCGCCATCGATGGGGAGGGCGAATGACGGATAGACGTCATACCGGCGACGCGTCCGGTGCGCCGCTGGCCGACAGTGGCGTCGTGCGACTGGCGCAGGGTTTCGCTCGCCGCATGGGATTGCTCGCACGCGGCAACGGTGCAGACGAAGTGACGTGCCGTTACGTGCGGCGAGCCGCGCTGGAAGTCAGCCTCGCCACGTCGGAGGGGCATGTGTGCGTGCCCCTCGGCAACCTGCTCGATGGACAGGCGAGTGGTGAACTGTTCCCCGGCGATGCGCCCTCGCTGTCCGTCTGGCGCGACGCACTCTTCGCGAGTGGCCTGTGTGCGCCGGCCAGCCTCGCGCGCGCGTTGACGACGGATGCGCAGGCGGATGCCTTTCCGCTGCTGCTCGACGATCACGATCGTCTGTATCTGGCGCGCTACTACGGCTACGAAGCGCGACTGGCAGCGGCGCTCGGGCGCAAGCTGTCGATGACGTCGACGGCCGATGCGTCGACGACAGCGATTACCGACGAAGACCGAAAGCGCTTACGGCGCTATTTCCGTGATGGCGTTCTGCGCTCACCGGATGGCGAGCGAGAGCCGAACTGGCAGATGGCGGCGGCAGCATTGGCTTTGCAGCGCTCGCTGGTCGTGCTCAGTGGTGGCCCGGGAACCGGGAAGACGACCACGGTTGTGGGTCTGCTGGCGTGCTTGCTCGAACGTGATGCCAACTTGCGCGTGGCGCTTGCCGCCCCGACCGGAAAGGCGGCACAGCGCATGCAGGAAGCGCTGACGGCGCGTCAGGACTTGCCCGACACCGTACGTCTGGCCCTGCCCGAAGCGGCGCTCACGTTGCATCGGCTCCTCGGCGTACTTCCTGAGTCCGCCGAGCAAGTCGGACGGCGCTTCCGTCACCATGCCGGCAATCCGCTGCCCTATGACCTGATCGTGGTGGACGAGGCATCGATGATCGATTTGTCGATGGCGACGGCATTGCTCGAAGCCGTGCCGGACGGCGCGCGTCTGATTCTGCTCGGGGATAAGGATCAACTGGCAGCCGTTGAAGCGGGGGCGGTGTTCGGGGAACTGAGCGCACAGCGAGCGTTTTCACCCGACATGCGGGCGCATCTGCTGTCGGCACTCGACTGGCCTGCCGAGGATTTGCCCCGCTCTGGCCCGCTGGCGCTCGGTGCGGGTGGTGTGGCCCTGGCTGCAGCCCCAGCCACAACGCCAACCCTTGCGGCCGGTACAGGCCCCAAACGCGCCGTCGCTACGGCGGCCACCCAAGCCGCTGCTGCTGCCACCGTGGGCACGGCAGCCACCGCCCGCGTGCGTGCAGCCAGCGGACTCGAAGACACCGTCGTCTGGCTGGAGCGCACCTATCGCTTTGGGGCGCATTCTGCGATTGGCCGGTTGGCGACGGCGATCAAGACGGGGAAGGTCATCGACGCGCGCAAGGCGCTTTCCGTTGGCGACAGCGAACGAGAGCCTTCGAACGAAGGCGGATCGCCCGACGCCACTGCGGTTGACCGGGTGCGACTGAGCGAAGACGGTGGTATCCAGTTGTCCGCGCCCCATCTGAACGCCTTGGCCGATGGTTACGCCGAATACCTCGACGCGCTCGCCCGGGCCGTCGATACCATCGAACAACTCGGCGACCCGGCGGCGGCGGCATCGGCTGACATCGCGATGGTGGCGCAACCGGTCTTCGCCGCTTTCGGCCGATTCCGGGTGCTGTGCGCGACGCGTGGCGGGCGTCGGGGCGTCGAATTTCTCGGTGCGCAATTGACCGCGCTGTTGGCACGACGCGCAGGCGTAGCACTTGGCGCCGGCGGAGGGGCATGGTTTGCGGGGCGTCCGGTGCTGGTGACACAGAACGAGTACGCGCTGAACCTGTTCAATGGCGACATCGGCATTGCGTTGCCGCTCGGACCGTCAGGCACGTTGCGCGTCGCGTTTGCCACGCCTGACGGCGGGTATCGTCTGTACTCACCTGCCAGTCTGCCGGCGCATGAGACGGCATTTGCCATGACTATTCACAAGTCGCAGGGCTCCGAGTTCGAGCGGGTCGCGATCGTGCTGCCGGAGCAGGCGAGCCGGGTATTGTCGAGAGAGCTGGTCTACACCGGTGTGACGCGTGCGCGCCGGGAGGCGTGGCTGTATGCGCCGTGGCAAGTGATCGCGTCGGCCATCGCACGGCCGACGCAGCGCGATGGCGGTCTGACCGACCGTTTGACGGAGGTGATGGCTACGATGTCCGATCCGTCGACGAATTAGCCGGGTTCTCCGGGTCCGACGGGTTCGGCGGCGATGCCGGATTCCCCTGACTTGCCGCCAGCTTCGCGGCCGCGATAGCCGCTTCGGCCACCGCACCGATTCGGGTCACGAGCAACTGGTCGATCTTGTAATTGTCGATGTCGACCACTTCGAATTTGTAACCCGCCGCTTCGGTAGCTTCCGACTTCTTCGGAATGCGCTTGAGCTGATAGATCATGAATCCCGCGATGGTCTCGAACTCGCCTTCGCCGGGAAGCTCATCGATATCGAGGGCCTTTTTCACGTCTTCAACCGACGTGACGCCGTCGACGAGCCACGAGTGTTCGTCGCGCTGCACGATCTGATCTTCGTCGGCCGGGTGAACGACATCGCCCATGAGCGCACCGACGATGTCGTTGAGCGTGACGACGCCAACGACCAGACCGTACTCGTTGATGATGACGGCAAAGCCTTCCCGGGTCTCCTTGAAGCGCGCAAGCGCTTCAGAGAGGTTGAGCGTATCGGGAATCACCAGCAGCTTTTTCGCGTAGAGGCGATCGAGATTCCGGATCACGCTCGACAGATCTTCACTGGCAATGCGCTGGAGCAGATCCTTCGAGTCGACATACCCGAGCACGTTGTCGATCTCATCGCGGCAAACGAGATACTTGGAATGCGGGCTTTCGGTGATTTTCTGACGGATGCTGCGCTCGTCCTCGGCGATGGTGAAGTACACCACGTCGTCGCGGAAGGTCATGACCGAGCCGACGGTGCGCGATTCGAGTTCGAAAACGTTCTCGATCAAATGCAGTTCCTGCTTGCGCAACACGCCGGCCTGAGCGCCCGCGCCGACCATGGCGGCAATGTCCTCCGACGTGATGTTGTCGATGGCATGCGTCGGCAGCTTGAACATGCGCAGAAACAGGTTTGCGACGCCGTTGAAGAGATAGACGAGCGGGCGCAGCACCTTCAGGCAGAACAGCATCGGGTCGATGATGGCCATCGCCACGCGCTCGGGGTTCACCATGGCGAGCCGCTTGGGAATCAGGTCGGCAAACTGAATGAAGGCGATCGTGATGAAGAGGAAGGAGCCGATGCCGGCCAGTCGCAGCGCCAGTGCCTGATCGGTGAACGGGCTGAGCCATTCGAACAGATAGCCGGTAAGGAAGCTCTCACCGAGCACCCCGCCGAGCACGGCGACGGCGTTCACGCCGATCTGCACGACGGTGAAGAAGTTACCGGGCTGCTCCTTGAGCGCAAGCACCTTGACGGCCTGCTCGTCGCCCTTTTCCATGAGCACCTGGAGTTTGGTGCGCTTGGCGGCCGTCAGTGAAATTTCGGAAGCGGAAAAGAAGGCGCTTGCCAGCACCAGCAAGAGAATACTGAAAAGAAATCCGTAACCACTCATATTGTTATCCCTGTAAGTGCGAGTGCGGGTACATCGCCGCGACGCAGGCCGGACCGTTTCGCACGGGAGTAAGTCCGGAGAGCAGGGAGACATTTCAAAACAAGGCCTGCCGGCCATCATTTTGAGATGCCTTCGGGAGCTGGAGACGCCGTATCGACGTGCCGCGTCAGCCGCGTCGGCTGCACCGCTGTCCGATAGCATGCCATAACTTCGGGGCACTTCGACAGCGCGTGCCTGGCGTGCCGGACGCGCGCAGGCCGCAAACGCTGTCCACTCCTGGACGGTCGCGTGCACGAGCTGTGAGACCCAGTGTACAGAACCGACAATTCCCGAACGATCGTTCGGGCATCGTGGATGCCGCTTCGATACCGCCTCATTGCCGCTTCAATGTCGTGTCGAACCGGTGCCGGAGCCGCGGGGACAAGCCGCGACGCTTCCTTTTCCTTCTTTCAAAGGATTTCTCGATGACTTTCGGTATGCAGCCCTTGAATCAACCGCCCGGTGTCGGCGGCCTTGCCTTTCTCGCACCCGTTGCCCTGAATCCCGATGCCGGGATGGTCGACGCGGGCGGAATGCCGCTGATCCGGATCGTCAATGTTGCCAAAGAGATGAATACGGCCAGCGCCCGCGCTCAGGCGCCTGCGCACCCGTGGCGCGTACTTCGGCCCTCGCCGAGCGGTGAGGTGTCCGGTCGTGCCAACGATGCAGGCAGCGAGGCCAGGACGGATTTCCAGGCGGTGTTTGCCTCGGCCTCATCGGCATCGTCGGAGAGCGACGCCTCTGGTGAAGCGCTGTTCGGTGCGTTTCTGACGTCACCGGCCGATGTCGACAGTGTCGATGTGGAAGATGTGTCGTACGCCAGATCCTTGTTCGAGGCGCCGCGCGTCGCACAACCGGTCTTGTCCGCTGCATCGCTGGCAACGCTGCACGTCTGCGCGAGTTCGCAGAACGTCAACACTCGCGTCGCCTCGCTCGAAGGCCGCAATCACCCGGTCGTCATGCCGGACGGACGCAGCGAGCGTGCGCAGATCTGTCGTGACATCGTGAACGGTTCGCTGCTCGGCACGGACGGCCGAAACGGCACGGTGCCTTTCGACCCGAGCCGGGCGGATGTGACGAAGACGGTGGCGGACACCGCGCGTCGCTGGACGGGAAAGCCGTCGCTGGCGGGCAAGAAGGAGTGGACGACCGCATGCCTGATGAATACTCCACCGGAGAGGTTCATCGCGGGTCTGAACGAGAGATTGCAGGCCGGTGGGCGCCTGCTACCGGCACCCGAGAGCACCGAATGGATGCTCCGCGTAGGGTTCTCCGACGGTTTGCCGATGCATCAGGCATTCGTGCGTGGCGACCTGCCCGCGACCGTGGGGCTCGGCACCGATGAGTGGGTCAAGCTGGCATTGGGCATCGAGCAACTGGGCGAGCGTCACTGGGACATGCGCCACGTGGAAGTCGTCGACGCGGCGGCGCTGCCAGCCACCAACACCAAGGCGTTCACGGCATTGGCGACGTCGCTGTCGTCGACGGCGCCTCACATCGCCACGCAGCGCTTGCGTAACCAACTGACGATGCGCGGTATTCCGACGCTGCCGGCCGAAGCGACGAGCCGTGCGCCCGTCAGCGGCTGAGGGCGTGTGATCTGACGCGAACATCGACCGGTGTCATACGCCGCCGTCGTCACCATCGCAAAGTGCCACGTCAATAAAAAACGCGCCCGGAATCTCCGGGCGCGTTTTGCGTTCAACGAACAGCGAGTGCCGGCATCAGGTGCGGCGATAGATCTCCGCACCGCTCTTCACGAACTCGACCGCCTTCACTTCCATCCCTTGCTTGAGGGCGGCTTCGTCGGTGATGCCCTGCTTGGCGGCGTAGTCGCGCACGTCCTGCGTGATTTTCATCGAGCAGAAGTGCGGTCCGCACATCGAGCAGAAGTGCGCCACCTTGGCGGAGTCCTTCGGCAGCGTCTCGTCGTGGAATTCACGCGCCTTGTCCGGATCGAGACCGAGGTTGAACTGGTCTTCCCAACGGAATTCGAAACGTGCCTTCGAGAGCGCGTTGTCGCGAATCTGCGAGCCGGGGTGACCCTTGGCCAGGTCGGCGGCGTGCGCAGCGAGCTTGTACGTGATGATGCCTTCCTTCACGTCGTCCTTGTTCGGCAAGCCGAGGTGTTCCTTCGGCGTGACGTAGCACAGCATGGCCGTGCCGTACCAGCCGATAGTGGCGGCGCCGATGCCCGACGTGATGTGGTCGTAACCCGGAGCGATGTCCGTGGTCAGCGGTCCGAGCGTGTAGAACGGGGCTTCGTCGCAGTACTCGAGCTGGAGATCCATGTTCTCCTTGATGAGCTGCATCGGCACGTGACCCGGGCCTTCGATCATCACCTGGACGTCATGCTTCCACGCGATTTGCGTGAGTTCGCCCAGCGTCTTGAGTTCGGAGAGTTGCGCTTCGTCGTTGGCGTCGTAGATCGAGCCGGGACGCAGACCATCGCCCAGCGAGAACGCGACGTCGTACGCCTTCATGATTTCGCAGATCTCTTCGAAGTGCGTGTACAGGAAGCTTTCCTTGTGGTGTGCGAGGCACCACTTGGCCATGATCGAGCCGCCGCGGCTGACGATACCCGTCATGCGGTTGGCGGTCATCGGCACGTACGCGAGGCGTACACCGGCGTGGATCGTGAAGTAGTCGACGCCTTGCTCGGCCTGCTCGATGAGCGTGTCGCGGAACATTTCCCACGTCAGGTCTTCGGCCTTGCCGTTTACCTTTTCCAACGCCTGATAGATCGGCACCGTGCCGATGGGCACCGGGCTGTTACGCAGGATCCACTCACGCGTTTCGTGAATGTGCTTGCCGGTCGACAGATCCATGACCGTGTCGCCGCCCCAGCGGATGGCCCACGTCATCTTGTCCACTTCTTCGCCGATCGACGACGTCACGGCCGAGTTGCCGATGTTCGCGTTGATCTTCACGAGGAAGTTGCGGCCGATGATCATCGGCTCGGATTCCGGGTGGTTGATATTGTTCGGGATGATGGCACGGCCGCGGGCGATTTCCTCGCGCACGAATTCCGGCGTAATTTCGGCGGGAATGCTCGCGCCGAAGTGTTGCCCCGGGTGCTGGCGCGAGAGCAGCTTGGCCAGACGCTCGCCTTGCGGGCCGGCAGCGCGCACGCTCTCGATGTATTCCTGACGGCGCAGGTTTTCGCGGATGGCGATGTATTCCATCTCGGGCGTGATGATGCCCTGACGCGCGTAGTGCATCTGCGTCACGTTCTTGCCGGCCTTGGCGCGGCGCGGCGTGCGATGCAGGCCGGGGAAGCGCAGGTCTGCGGTCGCGCTGTCGTCGGCGCGCTCGCGACCGTAGGCCGAGGACAGGCCCGGCAGCGATTCGGTGTCGTTACGCTCTTCGATCCACTTGGCGCGCAGCGCCGGCAGACCCGAGCGGATGTCGATGCGGGCATTCGGGTCGGTGTACGGGCCCGAGGTGTCGTAGACGTAGATCGGCGGGTTCTTCTCGCCGCCGAAGCTGGTCGGCGTGTCGGATTGCGAGATTTCGCGCATCGGGACCTGAATGTCCGGACGCGAGCCTTCTACGTAGATCTTGCGGGAATTGGGCAGCGGAGCGATCGCGGCTTCGTCCACGCGCGCGTTGGCTGAGAGGAACTTCGGATTGGCGTTCATGCAATGTCTCCTGGCGGGGCACGTGTTGACGCCGACTAATTCGGCGCAAAGCGGCTCAGGAGCATGAACGGGGGCGAGGAATTTCTACGCTCCCTGCGCTGGCATTATCCAGATCAGGTTCTAAGGGTATTTCTCACCCACAACTCACGTTGCAGGACCCCTGCGCTTAGCTTTGCGGCAACGATACACCGACATACCCGGCCAACACAAGCGCGACGTGTCCCGAAAAACGTGAACGGCGCATTGCTGCAACGCCGCATGCGGCGGGTCGCCCAGCGCTCGTCATCTCGTCGGGACGATCGGTGTCAGGATCGGGAAAATCGTTCAAGTTTTGCCAACGGCGATCAACACGTGCCGATGTCCGCGCTACTGCGCCAGACGCACTTCCCGCTGGAATTCGCGCGGCATCAGACGGAGCGCGTCACGGAAAAAACGCCGGTCCGGTGGCGGCAGCATCGGCATGACACGTCCCAGTGAGTGGGCCGCATGCAACGCCTGAGGCGAGTCGCCGTCCTGGTGCAGCGCAAACCACAGCATCTCGAACCACAGATTCGCGAGTTGCAATGGCTCGAAACGCACGCGTCCCTCCTCATGGTCGGCCAGCGTGGTCATGACGACGTCGGTCCAGCGCAGGAACCCCTTGGCCCGCGAGAATGGCGCGCCGAACGGTTGCACGGCGTCGAGAAACGCGTCGACCGCGAGCGGTGTGCTCGCCCGTAGCGTCTTCAGATCGGGGTCGCGCCGCACCGGCACCGCGCCGCGCGCGATGCGTAACAGGAAGACGGTATTCCAGACGGAGTTCCCGCCGACGCCGAAACGGTCGCATATCCACTCCGACAGGCCGATCCAGCGCAATGCCTGACGCTGCACCTCGGCGGCGGCCAGTCGTCTGCCGGGGTCGATGAGCGCGCCTTGCCAGAACAGCCAGAGCGACAGACCGATGTTGGCGGCCACGTGCTGTGCCAGTTCGATGGAGTCGGCTTCGAAGGCGGCTTGCAGGGCGTCGGAGAAGGCGGCGAGGGCGTCGGCGGCCGATTGGGCACGCGCAGGCAGCGGACCGTTGCGTGCGGCATGCGACTTGTACAACAGCGCCTGGAGATTGCGGCTTTCGAAGCGGATGCGGGGGTTGTAGAGCAGGCAGGGGGCAAGCGAAGCGTCGTCGCTGATGCGCTGCAAATGGGCGAACGCGCCGGCTTCGTCGCGCAATGCGTACGCTTGCCACGCCTGCACGATCCAGTGCATGGCGCGTAACGTCGGCGAGCCAGTCTGATGGGCGCCGAACGTTGCGGCGAGCGTAGCGAGTGACTGTTTCGTGCGCGTGGCATCTCCCATGCGGCGCCACACGATCGTCTCCGCGAGCAGGGCAATGCCGCGTTGCACGTCGTCCACCGCGCAGACCTGTGCGGCATGGAACGACGGAATCGCCCCGGTGCGTTGCCGTCTGGCTTCGCCGGGCGACGACATTTGAGGCGGCGCGAAGAACACGCCGTCCTGCATGTCGCGTTTGCCCAGCGTCAGGTGATGCCAGAACGCGATGTCCTGCATGACGTAATCGAGGGCGGGCGACTGCGTGTCGGGGACGGCGCCTTGCGGCAACCCGAGGAAGGTGGCAATGGCGCGACGCGAATCGTCGGGCGCGGTGTCGCCGATCATGACCACGAGACGCGACATCTCGTGTGTCGCGAGCCAGAAGGGGCCTTTGCCGCGCCCCCGGGTGGGCAGCAGACGGACGTCCATGTGACGGTCGTCACCCCAGCCGACAGCGATGCCCCATCGCGCAAAATCCGAAAACGCCCGGCTGATGAGCATGCGCAGATCGCCCGCGATGGCCGCATGACCGAAGCGGATCTTCAGCGAAGCGAGCGAGACCGCGGTGTTTTCGTATAGCGCCGCGTAGTAGACGCGCATCAGCAGCCAGAGGCTCTGATAGCGCACGGGCTGACCGTCGACCTTTTGCGGCGTGTCGAGTCGCACGACAAGCGGGGCATGCGGCGGTGCACCGGAAGCGGTGTCGGAAGCAGTGTCAGAAGCGCGCGGCGGCGCAGGCATGTCGGACATGGCGTCGAGAGAAATCGATTCGCTCCGGGGGCGGAGGGGCTCCGCGAGTTCCTCGGAAATACACAGAGGGGCGTGCCGATGATACGGCGGTTACGTCGGTTACGGTAGCGGTACTTTGCATCTGACGAAACGCCCACTAAGCTGCAAACGCTTTCGAAATGCGGTGCCCGGCCAGCACCATCGACAACGTGTGTGTCATTCATCCAATCAGGATAACGAAATGAAAAAAATAATTTCTCGCTGGCGGCGTGTCGCGTTCGTATTGCGGCTGGCCTCTGCGCTTGTCTCCCCCACGATGCTCGTTGCCCCGGCGCATGCCGCCGAGGCCGCCAAGGTCGCCGGATCGGCGCCCGTGCGTATCACCGAGCGTGCCGATTGGGGCAAATTCTTCGCAGCCGAGAACGTCAAGGGCACGATCATCGTGCTCGACGGCAAGACGCAGACCTATCAGGCGTTCGATGCGGCGCGTGCCGAGCGTCGTGTGTCGCCGGCGTCGACGTACAAGATATTCAACAGTTTGCTCGCCCTCGAATCGGGCGCGCTGGACAACGAACGCGAGATGATTCCCTGGGACGGCAAGCCCCGTCGCGTCAAGGCGTGGAGTGCCGCGATGGATTTGCGCACCGCATTCCGTGTGTCGTGTCTGCCGTGCTATCAGGTGGTGTCGCACAGGATCCCGCGCGAATACGCACTGGCGAAGCTCGCTGCCGTGGGTTACGGCAATCACACGATCGGTCGTGCGGCCGACGCCTACTGGATCGACGACAGTTTGCAGATTTCGGCGCGTGAGCAGGTCGACTTCCTGCAAAAGCTGGCGCGCGGCACGCTGCCGTTCTCCGCTCGCACGCAGGACATCGTGCGGCAGATTTCGATCGTTGAAGCGAACGCCGACTATGTGTTGCACGGCAAGACCGGCTGGTTTGTCGACAAGAAGCCGGACATCGGCTGGTGGGTCGGCTGGCTGGAGCGCGACGGCAATCTCACGATGATCGCGATGAACATCGATATGGGCGGCGACGCCGACGCACCGAAGCGCGCCCGCATCGTGCGCAATGTGCTCAAGGACATGAAGCTGATCTGAGCGTGATGCCGTGAAGGTCGCGCGGCGTGTCGGCAATGCCGGGCGTCCGCGCGATCGCGATGGGATGTTCGTGGCGGTGCGATGGCGCCGCTAGTCTTGTCGACAAGTGTCTCGCGACTGACGGCGCCGGTGGATCAGAGCGCGCGCCCGTGTTTGAGGGCGGCGGCGATTTCCGCGACGTGACGGCCTTGTGTCTTCGCGATCTTCAGTTCGTTCTCGCTGGGTTGTCGGGAGCCGTCGCCAGCGGCGAGTGTCGTGGCGCCGTAAGGCGTACCGCCGGTGATCTCTGCCATGTTGGTCAGCCCGGGCTCGGTGTAGGGCACCCCGACGATCACCATGCCGTGGTGGAGCAGGGTGGTATGGAAACTGGTAATCGTCGTTTCCTGCCCGCCGTGCTGCGTGGCCGTGCTGGCGAATACGCTGCCGACTTTACCGACGAGCGCGCCCTTCGCCCACAGGCCCCCGGTCTGGTCGAGGAAGTTGCGCATCTGTGCGGTCATGTTGCCGAAGCGTGTCGGCGTGCCGAAGACGATCGCGTCGTAATCGGCCAGTTGATCGACGCGGGCGACGGGCACGTTCGCAAACGCTGCGCGCGCGGCTTTGGCGCCGCTCTTCTCGAGCACGTCGTCGGGTACGAGTTCAGGGACTTGCATGAGCGTGACGTCGGTACTGGCGACGCTACGCGCGCCTTCGGCAACCGCTTCGGCCATCTTGTAGATGTGCCCGTACATGCTATAGAACACCACCAGGATCTTGGCGTTGGCCATGTGAATCTCCTAAGGGGGTCAAGAGGCGCTGGCGTCGCGGACCGTCTGGCGCGCGAGGCAAGCCGTTCCATCATAGTCGACGCACGTGACGAAACCCTTAGCCGACGCCGCGGGCTTTGATTCAGTGTAAGAGGCAGGTCTTAATGCAGGTCTTAACGCAGGCGTGAGCCGATGAGGCAGCCGAGCGCCAGCGCGGCCATCAGCACCGTGACGCTCGCCGACAAGCCACCGGCCAGCGCGAGGCCCGTTGCCGCGAGGCCATGGGCCATCACGGCGGCCGGCACGAGCAGCGTAGCGCTCACGACACACCATCGCATGACGTAGCGCCACATGAAGCGGCTCACGATCCGCATACGCGCGTCGAGTTGATGCCGCTGCCAGAACGACAGATCGGCCGCCGCGTGGAAAAGCCACAGCGGACTGAAGTATTTGATGAGCAAGTCCATGACGCCGTACCGGAAACACAATGCCCGCAGGGCGCGGGCATGGCGTCGAGGCACGATGGCGGGGCAGGCTGACGCCCGTTCGCTAAGTCACGCACTTTCGGGGGGAGTCGACGCGCTCGTATTGTAGCAAACGCTCACTTACTTTGTTTTCGGTGGGGCGTTCGACGGGCGGTGGGCGGCCGTGATCTGCTGGATCAGCTCCCAGACGGACTGGGCGGCGGGCGAGAGGGTGCGGTTTTTTCTGCGCACGAGCATGATGGTGCGGTCGATCTGCGGCGTGAGCGGCAGGGCGACGAGGCGGCTGCTCGGCTCCTGAAGTCCAGGCATGGTGGGCAGCGCCAGCGCGGGCATGATGCTGATGCCGATTCCGGCTTCGACCATCCGGAAGACGGTAATCGCATGCCCGACTTCCTGCGCGATCTGGCAGTAAGCGCCATGCTCGGCCAGCGCCCGGTCGATCAGCGGACGGCTGCCGGACGCATAGTCCAGCAGCACCAGCTTCTCACCATTGAGTTCCTTCCACGTCACCTCGGTTTGCTTCGCGAAGCGATGTGAGCGGTCGCACACCACGAGAAACGGCTCGACCATGATGGGTTCGCCGACCAGATCTTCCGTGCCCTCCGAGGCGACGATCACTCCGAAGTCCACTTCCCCGTGCCGGACGCTGTCGGTCGCCAGCGTCTGCACCTGATCGCGCAACATGAGCGTGATGTCCGGATAGCGGGCTGCGCAGGCGGAGATGCATTCGGGCATGAGGTTGGCAGAGATCGTCGGGGCGCTGGCGACTCGCACCCGGCCCCGCCGCTCCTCGGCGAGTCCGTGGGTGTCGCGCAGGGCGCTCTCCAGCTCGTCGAGCACCCGGGCGAGCGTGGCCGAGAGGCTAGCGCCCACTTCGGTCAGGGTGACCTCCCGGGTGGTGCGGTCGACCAGTTTGAGTCCGAGTTCTTGCTCCAACTCCCGAATACAGCGGCTCACGGCGGGCTGCGTCAGGCCGATATCCTCGCCAGCCCGGCTGAAACTGCCGTGCTCGGCCACTGCGAGGAACACTTTGAGCTGCCGGAGCGAGATGTTCATGCGTTTTTGGTATGAATAAAATTTTTAAATGAATTTGTATTTTAACTACCCTTGCGCTCTAATACGTAAAAACCCGTAGCGCGAGCGCACACTTCCGGTCATTTTTCGCCTCCTTCCTTCGCTGGAGGGGGCCGATGGCCCTCGCTGACGGCCCTCATGCCGTCGCGTCCCGTGTTCTGGCGGACGGGCTTTGTCATTTCAGACGTATTCGAGAGAGAGTATTCGAGATAGACGATGGCCAGACCGCGTTTCCTTCCCGACAATTTCACGTTGATGCTGGTCGCCACCGTTGCGCTGGCCAGCTTCCTGCCGGCGCATGGCGAGGGCGAAGTTGCCTTCAACCTGCTGACCAACGTGGCGATTGCCGCATTGTTCTTCCTGCACGGCGCCAAGCTTTCGCGTGAGGCGGTGCTCGCCGGTGCCACGCACTGGCGCCTGCATCTGCTGGTGTTCGCCAGCACGTTCGTCATCTTCCCGATCATCGGCGTGGCGCTCAAGCCCGCGCTCTCGTGGATGGTGACCCCGGAGCTGTATCTGGGCATCCTCTTTCTGTGCACGCTGCCCGCCACGGTGCAGTCGGCCATTGCCTTCACGTCCATGGCGCGCGGCAACGTGCCGGCTGCCGTGTGCAGCGCGTCGGCGTCGAGCCTGTTCGGCATTTTCATCACGCCCGTGCTCGTCGGCCTGATCGTGGTGCATCACGATGGCAGCGGCGGGGCGTCGCCGTTCGACTCGATCGGCAACATCATGCTGCAACTGCTGGTGCCTTTCATCGCGGGCCAGCTCTCGCGCAAGGCGATCGGCAAATGGGTCGAGCGCAACCGGGGTCTGCTCAAGGTCGTCGATCAGGGCTCGATCCTGCTGGTCGTCTATACCGCGTTCAGCGAAGCGGTGAATACCGGGCTGTGGCATCAGATCCCGCCGCTGGCGTTGCTGGGGCTGCTGGGCTGCTGCGCGGTGATTCTGGCGATCATGCTCGCCATCACGACGTATTCGGCGCGCTGGCTTGGTTTTTCGCGTGAAGACGAGATCACCATCGTCTTCTGCGGTTCGAAGAAGAGTCTCGCGAGCGGTATCCCGATGGCCAAGGTGCTGTTCGCCACCGGGCCGCTGGGTGCCATCGTGCTGCCGCTGATGCTGTTCCATCAGATGCAACTGATGGTGTGCGCGGTGCTTGCGCAGCGCTACGCCAATCGCCAGCGTGCGGCGCAGGCGGCCGGTTCGGTCAAGGCCGGCGCGGGCAAGGCGGTTCCTGGCGCCAAGCCGGGAAAGTCCGACGGCAGCAGCGCCAACGCCGGTGCGGGCCGCTGAGCGCCCGATTTCGCCTCGTTACCCCCCATACAACGGCCCGGCAAGGGCCGTTGTCACACGTTGGTCGTGCGCAAGTGCTAGAATTGCGTCTGTTTCGCTTCTTGACGACCACCCTGGTCCGGCTGCGCCCGACGCATCTGTCACCCGACAGACCCCTCTCGCGTCAGCCTCGAGCATGGCGCGCAGCGCCCCTTGAATCTTCGCGAGTGAGCTTTGATGCGGAAACCCTTCCGCGTGGCGGCCCCCGTTTTTTTAAAAGAGATGTCCCTTCATCATGGCTGATGTAAATGCTGTTCCGATCCCCGGCTTCGATAGCTTTGGGCTGCATGCGGACATCTTGCGGGCCATCGCCGCTCAGGGCTACACCCAGCCGACGCCAATTCAGGCACAGGCCATTCCGGTCGTGCTGTCCGGCCGCGACGTCATGGGCGCCGCGCAAACGGGGACCGGCAAGACCGCCAGCTTCTCGCTGCCGATCATCCAGCGCCTGCTTCCGGACGCCAACACGAGTGCATCGCCCGCCCGTCACCCGGTGCGCGCGCTGATCCTCACCCCGACACGCGAACTCGCCGATCAGGTGGCCGACAACGTCCGCTCGTACGCGGCGCACACGCCGCTGCGTAACACGGTGGTGTTCGGTGGCGTCGACATGAATCCGCAGAAGGATGCCCTGCGCCGCGGCGTCGAAATCCTCATCGCCACGCCGGGCCGTCTGCTCGATCACGTCGAACAGAAGACGGTGAACCTGAGCCAGGTGAAGATGCTGGTGCTCGACGAAGCCGACCGCATGCTGGACATGGGCTTCCTGCCCGATCTTCAGCGCATTCTGAATTTGCTGCCGAAGCAGCGCCAGACGCTGCTGTTCTCGGCCACGTTCTCCAACGACATCAAGAAGCTCGCATCGAGCTATCTCACGAATCCGGTCACGATCGAAGTGGCGCGTCGCAACGCGACGGCCGACACGGTCGAGCAGGTCGTCTACGAAGTGAATGAAGACGACAAGCGCGCCGCCGTGGTGCAGATTCTCAACGAGCGCGACCTCAAGCAGGTCATCGTGTTCGTGAACAGCAAGATCGGCGCGAGCCGTCTGGCGCGCCAGCTGGAGCGCGACGGTGTCGTGACGGCGGCCATTCACGGCGACAAATCGCAGAACGAGCGCATGCAGGCGCTCGAAGCGTTCAAGCAGGGCGGAATTCGCGCGCTCGTGGCGACCGACGTGGCCGCTCGCGGTCTGGACATCTCCGATCTGCCGGGCGTGATCAATTACGACCTGCCGTACAACGCGGAAGATTATGTGCACCGGATCGGCCGTACGGGGCGTGCCGGTGCGTCGGGTGTCGCGCTGTCGCTGTGCGCGCCGGACGAGCGCAAGCAACTCGTGGAAATCGAAAAGCTGATCAAGCGCGAACTCAAGCGTGGCGAGCTGGTGATGGAGCGTCGCAGCCGTTCACGTGAGGATCGCGGTGACCGATACGAGCGCAGTGATCGCGGGGAGCGCAGCGAGCGAGGCGATCGTCATAGCCGTCACGACGGCGGCCTGCGTGCCGGTCGCAGCGGCGGCAGCCCGGCGCCGCGGCGCGTGCGTCCGGAAGACGAATTCTTCTACAAGCCGTATGAGCCGTCGCCGTCGGCAGGGGATTCGCAGCGCGATAGCCGCGCGTCGCACGACAGCGCAGCGCCGACCGCCTTTGGTGTGCCCGCCGAGAAAGCGCCGAAGCGTCAGGTGGCAGCCTTGCTGGCGGGGTTCCCGCGTAAGGCCGGTAGCTGAGGATGTGAGGATATCGCGCGTCAGTTTGACTGACGTAGTGGTGACGAAGAGGCCAGCGTGTGAGCGCTGGCTTTTTTCGTTTCGGCGATGCGACGAGGTCGACGATGGGCGCGTGTGTGGGCATCCGATTCGCCCTCACCGTGCGCGAATTGCAGCAGAAGCAAGGCCGAAGTGACGAGCGCGGCTACCGGAACGCCCTGAGCTCAGCCGCCGAACCGTTCCCGCCACACCTGTATCGCGGCTGCGTAGAAATCGTCGCGATGCGCGATGGCGTTCAGCGCCGCAGGCAAGCCGAGATGGGCGGCTGCCGCTTTCAGCGCAGCGAGAATTGCCGCAGGCGTATCGAGTGTCAGCGGGGCAGCGCCGTTTTGCTTGCTCAGCTTCTCGCCGTCGTCGGCCATCACGAGCGGAACATGCAGGTAGCGTGGCGTGGGAGCGCCCAGGCAGGCTTGCAGATAGATCTGACGGGCCGTCGAGTCGAGCAGGTCGGCGCCGCGCACGATATCGGTGATGTCCTGCAACTGATCGTCGACGACGACGGCGAGTTGATAGGCCCACTGCCCATCGGCCCGTTTGAGGACGAAATCCCCGACTTCGGTGGCCAGGTCCTGCGTCTGCGGTCCCATCCAGCGATCGTTGAAGTGCATGCGTGCGGCGTCGGCATCGGGCACGCGCAGACGCCACGCACGCGCCGTCTTGCCGTGCAGGCCGTCGCGGCAGGTGCCCGGATAGGCCAGTGTGCTGTGACGCGCATGCACGCGCGTGAGCGAGTCCGCAATTTCGCGACGGGTGCACCCGCACGGATAGACGAGTCCCCACGCGGTCAAGTCGGCCAGCGCTTGCTCATACAGCGCATGACGACGGCTTTGCCAGACGATGGGTTCGTCCGAATGCAATCCGAGACGCGAGAGGGTATCGAGAATGTCGTCCGCCGCACCGGGCACGCATCGTGGCTCGTCGAGGTCTTCCATGCGCACGATCCAGATACCGTCGTGCGCGCGCGCATCGAGCCAACTGGCCAGTGCGGTGACGAGTGAGCCGCGATGCAGCGGCCCGGTCGGCGAAGGCGCGAAACGCCCGCGGTAGCGAGGGGCTACCGGCGGCGTGCTGTCGTGAGTGGTGAGGGGATGGGCGGCAGCATCTGCGGGCACCGTCGCACCCTGCACCGAGGCGAGCGCCACCCGCGTGCTCAGGCCGACGGTGCCGCGAGCGACGTGGCAGAGGCTGCCCCGGTCGCCGGTGCGTCGGCCGGCGTCGCGCATGCCGGGCACTGTTGGCCTTCGACGTAATCGGGGCTGCGCTGATCCTCGGCCGTCACCACGGCGCGGCAGGCAAAGCACTGTTTGGTCGTCGACGGCGCCAGCTCCGGCGTGAGCGCCGTGCGGTAATCGAACACGAAGCAGTCGCCCTGATAGTGCGCACCGCCGACGTCTTCGAAATACTTGAGGATGCCGCCGTCGAGCTGATACGTATGTTCGAGGCCGATGTCGCGCATGTAGATCGCAGCCTTCTCGCAACGGATACCGCCCGTGCAGAACGATACGATGGTCTTGCCCTCGAAGTCTGCGCGATGTGCGGCGATGACGTCAGGGAATTCCGAGAATTTGGTGAGACGGTAATCGACCGCGTTATCGAACGTGCCCACGTCGACTTCGAAGTCGTTACGCGTGTCGAGCATCACGACCGGACGGCCCTCGTCGTCCTGACCCGCATCGAGCCAGCGCTTGAGCGTGGCGGGATCGACCCCCGGTGCCCGTCCGTCTGCCGGCTTGATGACCGGCATCTTCATGGTGATGATTTCTTTTTTCTGACGCACCAGCATCCGGCGGAACGGCTGGTCCTCCGAGAGGCTTTCCTTGACTTCGAGGTCGGTGAAGCGGGCGTCGGCGCGCAGTCCCGTGAGGAAGGCGCCGATCGACTCACTCGCGCCCGCCAGGAACAGGTTGATGCCTTCCGGCGCGAGCAGGATGGTGCCTTTCAGGTCGAGCGCCTGGCAGCGTTCGAGCAGGGCCGGACGCAGGGTCGCGATGTCGTCGAGCGTGACGAACTTGTACGCAGCGATGTTGACGATAGACATGGCAACGAAATTCCGCAAAAGCGTGAAGCAATAAACCGCCATTATCGCCGATTCGATGCCGGTTCGTGCTTGATTCAGGACAAAGCGCCCCGATGACGCGGGGCGGACGCTGCGCACGGCAGATAGCTCGAGGCGCCAGTGTCCCCCCCGCGATCAGGCGTTGACAGCCAGACGTGGGCTCAGTTTCGCGGCATATCCGAGCGTTTGCAGCCGGTCTATCACGCCGTTCAGATCGTCCAGGGTCGAGGCCGTCATGGGATGGGGCGTGCCGGGCACGAAGAACAGCGGGGCGTCATCGCTTGCGAAACCGGGCGAGAACGGATTCCCGTTCTCGGCGTTGTGCCAGAAAAGCTTGCCGCCCCGGTAACCGTCGTCGGTCACGGCGACGTTCAGGGCGTCGACGATGGTGCGGTGAAAGAACGGAATATTGCCCATGTTCGGGTCTTCCGGCCGGGTTTGTCCTGTGGCGACGGCGTCCAGATATTGCGAGGCACGATTGCGGGACCGATCCCGGGGACCGGCCACGACATGCGGCTGCACCGGCATGGGAAAGCGATCGACGTCGCGTTCCCGGCGCGAGAACAGACAGAACAGGTCGTAATCGGCCGTCATCGGCAGCGGGCTGGCCGTCAGCGCCTTGTCTTTGGCGAAACCGCCGGGCAATTCAGGTGGATTGGTCAGAACGGTGACGGGACGGCCGGCGGTATCGAACACCGTGAGGGTGTCGGGGCTGTCGGGGCTGGAGGGGCGCAGTGAGAAAGTCATGGCCCCGCCGGGGTAGGTGGCCCGATAGGTTGCGCCGCCAGCGTGCGTCATCGCGCCCAGCGTCACCAACTCCTTCACGCGAGCCGGGCTCAGCCGCAGATTCACGGCTTTTGCGCCGGATTTCAAGGCGCTGGCAATGGCGTTTGCCTGCTTAGCCCATTGCTCGACGCCGATCTTGGCGTACTTCGGCTCGATGGGCACGAAACCGGCGGTCGGCCCTGCCGCGCTCGACTTCGCCTTTACGTGAAAATTCTTCGTGGGGAAGCCTTCGCGCAGCAGCGATTGCCCCATCGCGTTCGGACGTCGCAGACCGATAACCACTCGATATTGATTCGAGACACGCTGAATCGATTCGGCGAACGCCGGCATCGACGATTCGCGCCGCTTGCGTGCCAGCGCCTCGGTGGCCTGCGTCGTGGCGATCTTGTCGGTGTCCGCGCTGGGAGGGGCGTCGACGGCCATGTTGCGATGGGCGTTGCGCGCACCGATCAGCGAGCGTCGCAGTTGATCGAGCGCGGGGCTGCCGATGCGCCAGGTATCGCTTGGGATGTCGCCATCCGGGGCGTCATGGTCGTCGTCTGAAAGGCCTTCGTTGCCCCCATCGTCATGCTTGCGCTTCGTCGGTGCGATGCGTGTGCATAAGCGGGCATGTGCCGCATCGGTAGACGACAGGACGTCGCCGGCGTCGCAAGCGTCGCGCGGCGTGCCTGCCATACCGGTGTCGTCTGGCAGATCGGCGGTCTCGGCCGGTGAGCGATCGTCACGGTTTGGCCGGGCAGAGGGCGTGGGTGTCGCGGTTTGCGACATCGGGGGCACGGGTGGCCCGTAACGCAGGATTTGCATGGACGGTCGGTGTTTTGAGTGGGGAAGGCGCGGCGAAGACATGGTTCGCCGGATTTTTGGGACCGCGTAGTCCGGATAGTCTGGACATCGGCGTGCTGTGGGGGATATTCGAATTCGCTCATGAATGACGCCGGATCCCGGGCGCGGTCAGCGCGATGCCCGCCGCCGCGCTTTCCTTGCGCTTTCATCCGTACTCGAAGCCGGTCAATCCGGGGAGGCCGCGTTACAATACGGCCCATGTCAGAACCTCGTTTCGTCCACCTCCGTCTCCACTCCGAATATTCGATCGCCGATGGCATCGTGCGGCTCGACGACGTCGTCAAGGCCGCCGCCAAGGACGGCCAGGGCGCGCTCGCGCTCACCGACCTCGCGAACATGTTCGGGGCCATCCGTTTCTACAAGGAAGCCCGTGGCAAGGGCGTCAAGCCGATCGTCGGCTGCGACGCCTGGATCACGAATCCGGCCGATCGCGACAAGCCCTCACGCCTGCTGCTCCTCGCACGTGACCGGGAAGGCTATCTGAACCTGTGCCAGTTGCTGTCCAAGGCCTGGCTCGGCAATCAGTACCGTGGACGGGCGGAAATCGAGTCGTCGTGGCTTCAGCCCGATGGCCTGGCGCGCGGCCTGCTCGCGCTGTCGGGCGCGCAGATGGGCGACGTCGGCGCTGCGCTGGCCGCCGGCAATCCCGATCTGGCGCTGCAATGCGCGAAGCATTGGGCGAGCGTGTTCCCCGGGGCGTTCTACATCGAACTGCAACGCACCGGTCAGCAGGGCATGGAGACGTACGTGCAGCACGCGGTGCAGTTGGCGGCGAAGGCCGGCCTGCCGGTCGTTGCCACGCACCCGATCCAGTTCATGACGGCCGACGATTTCACCGCGCACGAAGCGCGCGTGTGTATCTCGGAAGGTGAAATGCTCGGCAATGCGCGCCGGGTGCGGCGTTTCACGCAGGATCAGAGCTTCCGCACGCAGGACGACATGATCGCCGCGTTCGAAGACGTGCCGTCCGCGATTGCCAACACCGTCGAGATCGCCAAGCGCTGCAACCTCACGCTCGAACTCGGCAAGCCGAAGCTGCCGCTCTTCCCGACGCCGGACGGCATGTCGCTCGACGACTATCTCGTGCAACTCTCCAAGGAAGGCCTCGAGACGCGTCTCGCGCTGCTCTTCCCGGAAGAGGCGGAGCGCGACAGGCAGCGCCCCGAGTATTACAAGCGTCTCGACTTCGAGACCGGCACGATCATCAAGATGGGCTTCCCCGGCTACTTCCTGATCGTGGCGGACTTCATCCAGTGGGCGAAGAACAACGGCGTGCCGGTCGGCCCGGGCCGGGGTTCCGGCGCCGGTTCGCTCGTCGCCTACGCGCTGGGCATTACCGACCTCGACCCGCTCAAGTACAACCTGCTGTTCGAGCGCTTCCTGAATCCGGAACGCGTCTCGATGCCCGACTTCGACATCGACTTCTGTCAGGACGGCCGCGATCGCGTCATTCAGTACGTGAAGGAAAAGTACGGCGCTGACGCCGTCTCGCAGATCGCCACCTTCGGCTCGATGGCCGCCAAGGCCGCGGTGCGTGACGTGGGCCGCGTGCTCGATCTCGGGTACAACTTCGTCGACGGCATTTCCAAGCTGATCCCGTTCAAGCCGGGCAAGCACGTCACCATCGACGACGCCCTCAAGGAAGAGCCGCAACTGGCCGAGCGCTTCCAGACGGAAGACGAAGTCAAGCAGTTGATCGAGCTGGCGCAACGTGTGGAAGGGCTCACGCGTAACGTCGGCATGCACGCGGGCGGGGTGCTGATCGCCCCGGGCAAGCTGACCGACTTCTGCCCGCTCTACACGCAGGGTAGCGGCGAAGACGCCAGCGGCGTGGTGAGTCAGTACGACAAGGACGACGTGGAAGCCGTCGGTCTGGTGAAGTTCGACTTTCTGGGCCTGACCACGCTCACGATCCTGAACTGGGCCGAGCGCTACATCAAGCGTCTGCATCCGGAGATGGCGGACTGGTCGCTCGATCAGGTCTCGCTCACCGACCCGGCGGCGTTCAGCATTCTCAAGAAGGCCAATACGGTCGCGGTGTTCCAGCTGGAAAGCCGGGGCATGCAGGGCATGTTGAAGGATGCCCAGCCTGACCGCTTCGAGGACATCATCGCGCTGGTGGCGTTGTATCGTCCGGGCCCGATGGACCTGATTCCAAGCTTCTGCGCGCGTAAGCACGGCCGCGAGAAGACGGAATATCCGGATCCGCGCGTCGAGCCGGTGCTCCAGGAGACCTACGGCATCATGGTCTACCAGGAGCAGGTGATGCAGATGGCGCAGATCATCGGCGGATACTCGCTCGGTGGCGCCGACCTGTTGCGTCGCGCAATGGGTAAGAAGAAGGCCGAGGAAATGGCCGAGCACCGCGAGATTTTCGCCAAGGGTGCCGCGGAGAACGGTCTGACGCGCGAGAAGTCGGACGAAATCTTCGACTTGATGGAAAAGTTCGCAGGCTACGGCTTCAACAAGTCGCACGCCGCCGCGTACGCGCTGCTCGCCTACTACACCGCCTGGCTCAAAGCCCACCATCCCGCCGAATTCATGGCCGCCAACATGAGTTTGGCCATGGACGACACCGACAAGGTCAAGATTCTCTACGAAGACTGCCTTGCCCCGGCGAACGGATTGGGCGTGCTGCCCCCGGACGTCAACGTCTCGGCCTATCGCTTCGAGCCGGCCGATTCGAAGACCGTGCGTTACGGTCTCGGCGCCATCAAGGGGAGCGGTCAGTCGGCCATCGAAGAAATTCTGCGTGCCCGCGAAGAGCGTCCGTTCACCGATCTGTTCGACTTCTGCGCGCGCATCGACCGCCGCGTGGTGAACCGTCGCACGATCGAAGCGCTGATTCGCGCCGGGGCGTTCGATTCGATTCACGACAACCGGGCGCAGTTGATGGCGTCCGTGCCGATGGCGATGGAAGCCGCCGAGCAGGCCAGTGCCGCCGCCAATCAGGTCAGCCTGTTCGATCTGGGCGACGAAAGCCTGCAAGCGCCGCTGGAACTGGCGGACGAGCCGGCATGGACCGACAAGCGCAAGTTGCAGGAAGAGAAGCAGGCGCTCGGCTTCTATCTGTCGGGGCACATGTTCGATTCGTACGCGGACGAAGTGCGTCGCTTTGTGCGTACCCGCATCAAGGATCTGTCGGAAGGGCGCGACCGGCTTGTTGCCGGCGTGATCTCCGCCATGCGCACCATGATGACGCAGCGCGGCAAGATGCTGATCGTGCAACTGGACGACGGCACCGCCACCCTCGAAGTCACGATCTTCAACGAGCAGTTCGAGGCGAACAAGCATCTCTTCAAGGAAGACGAGCTGCTGATCGTGCACGGCAACGCGCGTCCCGACAGCTTCACCGGCGGCCTGCGCTTTACCGTCGAAAGCCTGATGGACCTCGGCCGGGCGCGCGCACGCTTTGCGCGGGCGCTGAAGCTCTCGTTCAACGGTAATGCCGACTGGACGCGTCTGCGCGCCACGCTGCAACCGCATTGCACGATGTACCGTGTGGCCGCAACGGCCGGTGCGGGCGGCGGCGGTGGGTTCAACGGCGGGCACGGTGGAGGCGGCGGTAACGGCGGTGGTGGTGGCGGCTTCGGCCGTCGCAACGGCAACGGCGATGGCGATGCCGACAAGCAAAACGGCCTGCCGGTGCACATCGTCTATCGTCGTCCCGATGCCGAGTGCGAGTCCCGTCTCGGCGACGACTGGAAGGTGCAGCCGGGTGATGAACTGCTCGGTGAGCTTCGTCAGTGGCTGACGACCGACTCGGTACAAGTGATCTATTGATGTACGGCAGCGGATTGCGTCGCAAAACCGACGTCATCCGCCAGCCCGACGGTCGATAAAACAAGGAAATCCGGATGTTCTCCATCATCGTTCCGACCTGGAACAACCTCGCCTTGCTGCAACTCTGTGTGCGCAGCATTCGCCAGAATTCGCGCTATCCGCATCAGATCATCGTGCACGTCAATGATGGCTCGGACGGATCGCTCGACTGGGTCAGGGCTGAGGGCATCGAGCACACGGCATCTGCCGAGAATATCGGTATTTGCTTCGCCGTGAATCAGGCGGCGGCACTCGCGCGCGAGAAGTACATCGTTTTCCTCAACGACGACATGTACTGTTGCCCCGGCTGGGACAGTGCGCTGATCGAGCGTGCCGAAGCCATGCCCGACAAGGCGTTCATGCTCTCGGGCACGATGATCGAGCCGGTCGACACCGGCAATCCGTGCGTGCTGGTGCAGGATTTCGGCCGTGACGTCGACCAATTCGACGAAGCGGGGCTGCTGGCTGCCGTGCCAACGTACCGCAAGCCCGACTGGTTCGGTGCGACGTGGCCGCCGACGCTCGTGCATCGCGACTGGTGGTTCCTCGTGGGCGGCTACAGCACGGAGCTGAGCCCGGGCATGAGCAGCGACAACGATTTTTCGATGAAGATGTGGGGAGCGGGCGCACGCCGTTTCGTTGGTGTGGGCGCGAGTCTCGTGTATCACTTCCAGTGCAAGAGCACGGGTAAGGTCGTGAAGAACGACGGCCGCACCCAGTTCCTGCGCAAGTGGGGCATGACGCAGTCGATTTTCGATCGGTACTATCTGCGTCGCGGCACGCCGGTGCCGGCCGGCAGCGACGGCCGTCTGGCCGAGCCGGTCGAAGACAGCAAGCTGCGCTGGCAGTTGTTCCGCTCACGCATCAAGCGCGCGCTGGCGAAATAACGACGTCAGCATGTCATGTGAAAACGGACGCCTCGGGCGTCCGTTCTTGTTTCTGCGTGATTTCTCGGTATCAAGGCCGAACGTACACGAGGCCTCGGGCATACCTTTCTCAAACCTCGCCGCTTCTGAGCAAGGCGTACTTGAGAAAGGCGCTGCGGGCGTTCATGCGCGCAATGGCTGCGCCGGTCGCGCCATCGAGAAAGCCGCGACGCAACACGTAGGTGCGCACGAAAGCCCATCCGCCATTGATCCACGGCTTGAGGGGGGAGACACGCTTGCCGCGCATTGCCATCTCCTTCGCTCCCGCCCGCGCATAGCGCTGTACCTTGTCATCGACCTGACGGACTTCGGTGTAGCTGTAATGCAGAAGGTGGTGGGCGAGCGTGCCGATCTCGCCGTCGACGATGACACGCTCATGCACGAGATTGTCGGAGAAGCGTCCGGCATCGCGACGGAACAGCCGCAGTACGTAATCCGGATACCAGCCGCAGTGCTTCACCCAGTGACCGAGAAATTGCGACAGGCGAGGCATGCGGTAACCCGCATGGGTGCCCTGTGCGATAGCGGCGGCGATATCGGCAGCCAACTCGGGCGTGACACGCTCGTCGGCATCCAGCGACAGCACCCACGGCTGTGTGGCATACGACAGCGCGCGATTCTTCTGCGGGCCGAAGCCGGGCCAGTCGGGCGTGACATAGACCTCTGCGCCCGCGTCGCGCGCAATCTCTGCCGTGCCGTCCGTGCTGGCGTTGTCGACCACGACGATCTGCATGGCGAACGACGCCACCGACGCAATGCAGTCGGCAATGTTGTGACGCTCGTCGCGCGTGAGAATCGTCACCGAGATCGGCAGGCGTTGCATGTCAGACATGGTCGGGGCGGGCCGTTGGGTGGGCTAAACAGTGGGTCATCAAAGGGCTGGCGGGTATTCGCGGTGCGTAGTGAGCCGTGAGCAACGCAGCGGTATCGATGCGCCGCACGGCTCAAGCATTCAGCAGCTCGACCAGCGCTTCACCGTAGCGCTCGATCTTCGCCTCGCCCAGACCGGTGATATCCACCAGTCCGTCGCGATGACGGGGGCGGCGCTGGGCCAGTTCCCGCAACGTACGGTCATGCAGGATAACGTACGCGGGCACCGCCTGAGTCTTCGCCATGTCCTGCCGCCAGGCACGAAGTTTCTCGAACACCTGTTGGTCCGCCACATCCAGTTCGATGGCCTGCGACGACGCATAGCCGGCAAAGCGGCTTTTCTTGCCGGCGGTCGGCCGCTGCTGACGTCGCAACGACACGGTCGTTTCGCCCTTGAGCACCGGACGCGCTGTCGCGTTGAGCGTGAGTGCGCCGTACTGGCTGCTGTCCGGTTCGATGATGCCGTGGGCGATCAACTGACGAAACACTGCGCGCCAGCCCTGATCGTCCATTTCGCCGCCCACGCCGAAGGTCGGCAGGCTTTCGTGCCCGAACTGACGGATCTTGTCCGTGCTGCGCCCGCGCAGCAGATCGACGAGATGGCCTGCGCCGAAGCGCTGGCCGGTGCGCAGAATGGCGGAGAGCGCCTTCTGGGCCGCGACGGTGCCGTCGAAAACCTCGGGCGGGTTGAGGCAGACGTCGCAATTGCCGCACGGCTCGCTCTGTTCGCCGAAATAGGACAGCAGCACGGTGCGACGGCAGCGGGGCGCCTCGCAATAGCCGAGCAGGGCGTCGAGCTTTTGGCGCTCGATGCGCTTTTGCAGCTCGGAGGCGTTCGATTCGTCGATTCGGCTACGGTGCACGACGACGTCGTTCAGGCCGTAAGTCATCCAGGCTTCGGCGGGCTCCCCGTCACGACCGGCACGGCCCGTCTCCTGATAATAGGCTTCGAGGCTCTTGGGCAAGTCCAGATGCGCGACAAAGCGCACGTCTGGCTTGTCGATACCCATGCCAAAGGCGACAGTCGCCGCCATGACCAGCCCTTCTTCGCGCAGGAACCGTTGCTGATGGGTGCGTCGCACCTCGGCATCGAGCCCGGCGTGATAGGGCAGCGCCGCGATTCCCTGCGTCTCCAGCCAGGCTGCCGTTTCTTCCACTTTCTTGCGTGACAGGCAATACACGATGCCTGCCTCGCCGCGATGCCGGCTGAGAAACGCCAGCAATTGCTTGCGTGGATTGTCGCGGTCGACGATCTCGTAGCGAATGTTCGGCCGGTCGAAGCTGGAGACGAACAGGCGCGCGTCGGTCAGCCCGAGCCGGGTCTGAATTTCTTCCCGCGTCGCGGCGTCTGCGGTCGCCGTCAGCGCAATGCGCGGCACACGCGGGTAGCGTTCGTGCAGCGCCGAGAGCTGAATATATTCGGGACGGAAGTCATGGCCCCATTGCGAGACGCAGTGGGCTTCGTCGATGGCGAAGAGCGCCAGTTGGCCGCGCTCGTCGAGCCGGTCGAGCAGATTGAGAAACCGATCGGTCAGCAACCGTTCCGGCGCGACGTAAAGCAGGTCGAGTTCGCCGCGCGCGGCGCGCCGTTCGATATCGACCGCTTCGTCGAAGGCGAGGCTGGAATTCAGATAGGCGGCGCGCACCCCCGCTTGCAGCAGGGCGTCGACCTGATCCTGCATGAGGGCGATGAGCGGGGAGACGACGATACCGATGCCCGGGCGCAGCAGCGCGGGGATCTGATAGCAGAGTGACTTGCCGCCGCCCGTGGGCATGAGCACGAGTGCATCGCCCCCGTCGGCTACATGGTCGACGATGGCGGCCTGATCGCCACGGAATGCGTTATAGCCGAATACGGTACGGAGGACTTCGAGTGCGCTTGCCATGCGCCGGAGTATACCGGTTCCACCCGGGGTTCGGCGCGCCGAAGGCCACGGATATCGGGCATTGTGGAGATTTTTACGGCGGCGTCCTAGTCCGGTTCGGACACGTCCCGGCGGGACCGGCCGGTACGTTAGAATAGCGGTTTTCCTGCCGTCCCCGACTTACATGAGCGCACCGCACAAGCCCACCGGACCGATCTTGCGACGTCTGCTGGGCTATCTCCAGCCTTATTGGCACATGGGCCTGTTGGCCGTTCTCGCCATGGCGCTGGTCGCAGCGACCGAAGCGGCGATTCCGGCAGTGCTCAAACCGGTGCTCGACAAGGGCTTTTCGGGCGGCGATCCTTGGAAGCTCTGGTATGTCCCGGCCGCCGTGATCGGTCTGGCGGTCATTCGCGGGCTGGCGCAGTATTCGGCCAACTACATGCTGTCGTGGGTCTCCAACCGTGTGCTGCTCGATCTGCGCGTGCGCATGTTCGAGCGTTTGCTGCATGCGCCGGCGTCCTACTACCAGCGCGAGACGACCAGCACGCTGATCAACGCCATCGTCTATGAAGTCAATCAGGTGCTTGGCGTGCTCACCACGGTGCTGATCACGCTCGTGCGCGATTCGCTCACCGTCGTTGGCCTGCTAGGTTACCTGTTCTACCTGAACTGGCGCCTGACGTTGGTGGTGGCCGTCATTCTGCCGCTGATCGGCTGGCTGGTCGGCAAGATCAACCGTCGCCTGCGCCGCCTGAACCGCGAGCAGCAAACGCTGACCAACGCGCTGTCGTACGTGGTCGAGGAGGCGGTCGGCGGCTACAAGGTCGTGAAGATCCACAACGGCGAAGAGTACGAAAAGGGCCGCTTCGACAAGATGACCAGCACGCTGCGCGGCTATGCCATGCGCGTGACGGTCTCGGGCGGTCTGGCACAGCCGGTGACGCAGGCGCTCGCCTCGCTGGCGCTGGCGATCGTGATCACCGTGGCGATGATCGAATCGTCCTCCGGCGAAATGACGGTGGGCGGCTTCACCGCGTTCGTCACGGCGCTGTTGCTCGTCGTCTCCCCGCTCAAGCATCTGATGGACGTGAACCAGCCGTTGCAACGTGGCGTGACGGCCGCGGAACTGATCTTCGAGGTCATGGACGTCGAAGTCGAACCCGTAGGCGGCGAGCGTACGCTCGAGCGCGCGAAGGGCCGTGTGACGTTCGATGACGTGAGTTTCAACTACGGCGCGAGCGAGCGTCCGACGCTCGACCGCATTTCACTGGATGTCGCGCCAGGGGAAATGGTCGCGCTGGTCGGCCCGTCCGGCAGTGGCAAGACAACGATGGTCAATCTGGTGCCGCGCTTCTTCGATCCGACCGGCGGACGTATCCTGCTCGACGGCATTCCGCTCACCGATCTGCGTCTGGCCGACCTGCGTCGTCAGATCGCGTTCGTGAGTCAGGACGTCGTGCTGTTCAACGACACCATCGCCGCCAACGTGGCCTACGGTCAGGAGGTCGATGCCGAGCGCGTGCAGGCCGCCCTGCGTGCGGCCAATCTGGCCGATGCGGTGGCGGCGATGCCCGACGGCGTCGCCACGCTCGTGGGCGACAATGGCATGCGCCTGTCGGGCGGTCAGCGTCAGCGTCTGGCGATTGCCCGCGCGATATACAAGGACGCGCCGATCCTGATTCTCGATGAAGCCACTTCTGCACTGGATTCCGAATCCGAGCGCCACGTGCAGGCGGCGCTGGAAGTGCTGATGGAAGGCCGTACGACGCTCGTGATCGCGCACCGTCTGTCGACCATCGAACGTGCGGACCGGATCGTCGTACTGGAACATGGCCGGATTGCGGAGCAGGGCTCTCACCAGGCACTGGTGGCGCATAATGGCCTCTACGCGCACTTGCACCGCATTCAGTACGCGCAGCAGCAAGAGGCGTAATTTCAAGCGCCGTTTCAGCAGGAGGTAGGCAAGCGTTTGCGAGGTGTCGTGATACGACCTGTCGCGACGCAGGCCACCGCCCGACAACACTGCCCGCCTTTGAGGAGACCATGATGAGCCAGCCGCCGATCAGTCGTTTTCCCGTGCCGGATCTCGCCGCATTGCCGGACGATATCCGTGCGCGCATCGACGAGGTGCAGGAGAAGGCAGGCTTCATTCCGAACGTTTTCCTGACGCTGGCGCATCGTCCTGACGAATTCCGCGCTTTTTTCGCGTATCACGATGCGCTCATGCTCAAAGACGGCAATTTGAGCCAGGGCGAGCGCGAAATGATCGTGGTGGCAACCAGCGCCGTGAATCAGTGTCTGTACTGTGTGGTCGCGCATGGCGCGCTGGTGCGCATCTATGAAAAGCAGCCGTTGCTGGCCGACCAGATCGCCGTCAATTATCTGAAGGCGGACCTGACTGAGCGTCAGAAGGCGATTCTGGCTTATGCGCTGAAGGTTTGCGAACGCTCGCAGGACGTGGGCGATGACGATTATGCGAACCTGCGCGGACACGGCCTGAACGACGAAGATATCTGGGACATCGCCGCGATCACGGCATTCTTCGGCATGTCGAACCGCATCGCCAATGCGATTTCGATGCGTCCCAACGACGAATTTTTCCTGATGGGGCGCGTGCCTCGCACCCGTTAAACCGACTTCTCACAAAACTTCGATACCTATGATCTTCGTGACTGGCGGCGCCGGATTCATCGGCGCAAACTTCGTTCTCGACTGGCTTGCGCAACACGACGAACCGGTCGTGACCATCGACAAGCTCACTTACGCCGGTAACCTGGCGAATCTGGCGAGTCTCGAACGCGACCCCCGTCACCATTTCGCGCAAGTCGATATTTGTGACCGTGCCGCGCTGGACAAGCTCTATGCGGCGCATCGTCCGCGTGCGGTGCTGCATTTCGCAGCAGAGAGCCACGTCGATCGTTCGATTCACGGCCCGGGCGAGTTCGTGCAGACGAACATTGTGGGCACCTTCACGATGCTCGAAGCGGCACGTGCCTATTGGGGCGCACTCGAAGGCGCCGCCCGCGACAACTTCCGTTTCCTGCACGTGTCGACCGACGAGGTCTATGGTTCGCTGAGCCCGACGGACCCGGCCTTCACCGAAACGACGCCGTACGCGCCGAACAGCCCGTATTCGGCGTCGAAAGCGGGCTCCGACCATCTCGTGCGTGCCTATCATCACACCTACGGCATGCCGGTGCTCACGACCAACTGCTCGAACAACTACGGTCCGTACCAGTTCCCGGAGAAGCTGATTCCGCTGGTCATCGCCAACGCGCTGGCCGGCAAGCCGTTGCCGATCTACGGCGATGGCAGCAACGTGCGCGACTGGTTGTACGTCGGCGATCACTGCTCGGCGATTCGCGAAGTGCTGGCCAAGGGCGTGACGGGCGAGGTTTACAATGTCGGCGGCTGGAACGAGCAGAATAACCTGTCGGTCGTGAAGCATCTTTGCACGCTGCTCGACGAACTTTCGCCACGCGCCGACGGTAAGTCGTATGTCGATCAGATCACGTTTGTGACCGACCGTCCTGGACATGATCGACGTTACGCCATCGATGCGCGCAAGCTCGAACGCGAGTTGGGCTGGCGCCCGGCGGAAACCTTCGAGACAGGCATGCGCAAGACCGTTCAGTGGTATCTCGCGAATGGCGAGTGGGTACGTCAGGTCCAGTCGGGCGAGTACAAGCGCTGGATCGAAACGCATTATCAGAAGAACGATTGAGGCACCTATGAGTATCAAACGCAAAGGCATCATTCTGGCCGGCGGTTCCGGCACGCGCCTGTATCCGGCAACGCTGGCCGTTTCCAAGCAACTGCTGCCGGTCTACGACAAGCCGATGATCTACTACCCGCTGACCACGCTCATGCTGGCGGGGATTCGCGACGTGCTGATCATCTCTACGCCGCAGGACACGCCGCGCTTCGAGCAACTGCTCGGCGACGGCAGCCAGTGGGGCCTTAACCTGCAGTATGCCGTGCAGCCGTCCCCGGACGGTCTTGCACAGGCTTTCCTGATCGGCGCCGACTTCATCGGCAACGATCCGTGCGCGCTTGTGCTCGGCGATAACCTGTTCTACGGGAACGATTTTGCCGGCCTCCTGGCCAAGGCGAATGCCCAGACGGAAGGCGCCTCGGTCTTTGCCTACCCTGTGCACGATCCGGAGCGTTACGGGGTGGTGACGTTCGATGAGCACGGCAAGGCCGTCGAACTCGTTGAAAAGCCCAAAGATCCCAAGTCGCGCTACGCGGTCACGGGACTATATTTCTGTGACAACGACGTGATCGAAATTGCCCGCTCGATTAAACCTTCCGCACGCGGCGAGTTGGAAATTACCGACGTCAACAACGAGTATCTGAAGCGCGGCAAGCTCAATGTGCAGATGATGGGACGCGGATATGCGTGGCTCGATACCGGCACGCACGAGTCGATGCTCGAAGCCAGTACGTTCATCCAGACCATCGAGAGTCGTCAGGGATTGAAGGTGGCTTGCCCGGAAGAGATCGCCTACCGCCGCGGCTGGATCGACGCCGCAGCCATCGAGAAGCTGGCACAGCCGCTCGCCAAGACCGGGTACGGTCAATATCTTCTGACGATGCTGCGCGAACGTCTTTTTTGATGGATAACGAGTCATGCAACTGATCGCAACTGCTCTGCCTGACGTCATGCTTGTCGAGCCCAAGGTGTTTGGTGACTCCCGAGGCTATTTCTTCGAGAGTTTTAACCAGCGTAATTTCAACGAGGCGCTCGGCCAGACGCATACATTCGTTCAGGACAATCAGTCCAGCTCGGTACGGGGGGTGCTGCGAGGCCTGCACTATCAGGTCAGGCAACCGCAGGGCAAGCTGGTGCGAGTGTTGAGCGGTGAGATTTATGACGTCGCGGTGGATCTTCGTCAGGGCTCGCCGACGTTCGGCAAATGGGGCGGAGAAGTGCTGAGCGCCGAGAACAAGAAGCAACTGTGGATTCCCGCAGGCTTCGCGCACGGTTTCGTGGTGACGTCGGAGACGGCCGAAGTGCTGTACAAGACCACGGACTACTGGGCGCCGCAGTTCGAGCGCTGCATTCGCTGGGACGATCCGACGCTGGCGATTCCCTGGCCGCTCGACGGCATCACGCCGATCGTCTCGGACAAGGACAGGCAGGGCATGCTGTTCACGGATTATCGGCACGAGGACTGACGGCAGTGGACGTCGTCGCCGTCGTCTCCCCCATCACGCGAAGCACGCGCACATAGCGCAAGCCCAGCGGGGCGAAGCGCGCGGCGAGGGCGTCTGCTACGTTTTGCGACGCGGCGTCCATGCCGCCATCCACTAGACCCGCACGGCTGACTCCTTCGGCACGCGCGGGTTCGCTCAATCCCTCGACGATCACGTCGGCTTCCAGTTCGTTGTCGAGGTAATGCAGCTTGACGTCATGCAGCGCGAGCGCGTTCGCCCGGCACAGCAGCTCGGCCGCGCCGACGACGGCCGCGCGGGCGGGCCATTGTTGCAGGGCGGTGCCCTTGGTATCGCTCTCCGGATCGACGTGCACCAGCACGTCCAGAATCTGCGATTCACTCATGACGGCGGCACGCGCCTGTTCGGCGATGTAATGCCCTTCGGAGACGGACAGACGGGCGTCGACAAGGATATGGACGTCGACCACGATCTCGTCGCCCATGCGTCGCGTGCGCAGCATGTCGATGGCGCGCACGCCGGGCGTGTCGAGCAGCCGCTGGCGGATCGCTACGGTGGTGGCATCGTCCACGCCACGATCGATGAGGTCCTGCAAGGCGTTCCAGCCGAACTTCCAGCCGGTGCGCCCGATCATCAGGCCCACGAGTGCGGCGGCGAGCGGGTCGAGTATGCGATATCCCGCCAGGTTACCCAGAATGCCGCATGCCACCACGAGCGACGACAGGGCGTCTGAGCGCGCGTGCCATGCGTTGGCGACGAGCATCGCGGAGCGCACGCGCTGCGCGGCGCGCAGCATATAGCGAAACAGCCCTTCCTTGCTCACGAGCACCACGACAGCCACGACCAGGGCGATCGTGTGGACTTCCGGAATGTCCTCCGGGTGCAGCAGTCGCTCGATACCCCGCCACAACATGCCGGCGCCGACGACCAGCAGAATCACGCCGAGAAACAGCGACGCCGCGTTTTCGTAACGGCTATGACCGTACGGATGATCGGCGTCGGGCGCGCGGGCGCTGCCACGGGCGGCGGCGAGTACCACGAAATCGGAGACGATGTCCGAGAGCGAGTGAATGCCGTCGGCAATCAGTGCCTGTGAACGCGCGAAAATACCGATGACGATCTGTGCCGTCGTGAGCACGACGTTGACCCAGATGCTGACCCAGGTCGAATGGCGCGCGACGGCGTGTTTATCGAGCGCCTCGCTCGATGCCGCCAGATTGTCGTAGTTCAAGTAGGGCATGAAGTCGGGGCGCGCGTGGGAGGCGCCGCTGTGTCGGAATGATCTCGCATTCTAATTTAGCGGATCGCCGGTTGTCTCGGGGCGAACGCCGGGATTCGCCGCCGCAGACGTCTACGGCCCCCTGATGCGTCTCTCCGAGTCCCCATCCCGGGCTTGCTGTGACGAGACGGGGATACCTCAGCCGCTTAGAACGCTACGCGACGCAACGTTTGAGGCATCGGCACGGCCTCTGGCATCTTCCCCAGCCCCTTTGCCGCGTCATCGGCCACCGCCCGCTGACACACGACGCCATACCAGCCGAGCCCCTTGTAGGTCTCGTAGCCGGGCGTCGCGGCGAACGAGACGGTCGTCTGGCTGGCGTCGGTATAGAACCCCGTGGACGCGCCGTCGGTGCGCAGCGCGAAGGTCTCGCCCAGCACGCCCTGGCCATCGGAGCTGGCAATCACGCGAAACGAGGAGTCGACGATCATGCAGCGCGTGCGCGACCATTCGTCCTCGCTCAGACGTACCCCCTTGACGACGGCTTCGGCCTGCGGCGCCCAGTCGAAGAAGATCACCAGTGCGCCGAGCACGCGGCCGTTGGGCGCGCCGTCTTCGCGAATGGCTGTCGAGTATGTCGCGACTTGTGCGTGCTTGAGGTGCGCAAGCGTTTGCACGTCGCTCGCGACATAGTCCGCGCCGCTGCGTGTCTTGAGTGCGGCCTTGAACCAATGGGCGTCGCCGACCTGGCTGCCGATCACGGGGTAGGTCGAGCGGCGGCCGTTCGCCACGACCACGCCCTGTGCGTCCACGACCCAGAGGTCCTTGTAGACCGTGTAGCTGTCGAGAATGACGCCGAGCCGGTCCGACGCATGGGACGCCGTTTGCGGATGCGGGTTCGTCAGGCAGTCGACGACGGCGGAGTCGGTCGCCCACCAGCGCACGTCGCATGAGCGCTCATACAGGTTGCGGTCGATGACGTCGATCATGTTGAGCGCCAGATCGGCGCAGCGCTGACCGTCGAGCCCGCGCATTCTTTCGATCATCAGATCGCCAAGCTCCGTGAGCTCCTTGAGTGAGCCGGTGAGTTCCTTGTTGAGGGTGTCGGTGACTTCGCTGATGCGCTTCGAGACGTGTTTGACCTGATTGGCGACGACAGCGAAACCCTTTCCCGCATTCCCCGCTCGCGCGGCTTCGATCAGTGCGTTCAACGCGAGGAAGGTCGTCTCCCGATTGATTTCGTTGATGTCGCCGATCTTGCTGACGGCGAGCTTGCGCACGGTATGTGTGAGTTCGACGATTGCTTTTGGATTCGCCATGCTTTTGCCCCTTTTGATTTTATTTAAGTGTTTAAGCATCAGGAGCAAGAATCAGGCCTGTCGTCTCGCACGCTGTGATTCGCCGGAAAAACCGATCAAAGGAATGAAGGAGGACGATTCGTAAGGAGTGCTTCCCAATAAAGGTGCGGCCGTGCACCACAAAAGGGATGGGCGGTCGGGGCCTCGGGGATCGCCGGTGCCCTTGGACCCTTACGCCGACGTTATCTTGGCGCGGACTTCCTGATCGGCGTCGAATGAGGCTCGCAACCAGTCCGAAAAGGCGAGAATGTTGTCGTCGTCGCGCCGCTCTTCCGGATAGACGAGCCAGTACGACTTTTCCAGCGGCGCGCCTGCCGGGAACGGTGCGCTCAGCAGGCCCCGATCCAATGCCAGCGCGACAAGGGACCAGCGGGCGAGTGCCATGCCCTGTCCGGCGACGGCGGCGTCGATGGCGGCGCTTTCGTGGTTGAAGACGATTCCCGGCGCATCGCGCCATTCGGGCGGCGTGAGACCTCGCGCGGCGAACCACTGCGCCCAGGCACTGCGATCGTGAACGTGCAGCAGCGGCATGCCGTCGAGCGTTGGCTCGCTACCGTCACCCGCCAGAGCGGGCGCACACACGGGCAACAGGAATTCGTCGGTCAGATGCATGCAGGTCAGTCCCGGCCACGGACCGGCGCCGTAGCGGATGGCCGCGTCGATGTTGTCGCCGACGAAATTGACGTGCCGCTCGCTCTGTTCCAGTTGCAGTTCGAGTTGCGGGTGACGCAGCGTGAAGTCGCCGAGTCGCGGCACCAGCCATTTGGCCGAGAAGTTAGGGGAGCAGGAAATCGCGAGACGTTGTCGGGCGGCATGCGTATCGAAGGCGGCCGTTGCGCGCTCGATACGGTCGAAGGCTTCGCCTATCGCTTCGAGATACGTCTGGCCCTGTCGCGTCAGTCTGAGCTGGTTGGCGAGGCGGTCGAACAGTGGGCGGCCAAGGGCCTCTTCCAACGCCTTGATCTGATGGCTGACCGCGCCCTGCGTCACATGCAGTTCCTGCGCTGCCAACGTAAAGCTGCAATGCCGCGCGGCGGCCTCGAAGGCACGCAGGGCATTGAGAGAGGGGAGCTTACGGGCAACCATGATGAGATGAGCTGAATTGGGGCTAGCCTGAGAAAAGATGCTTTGCCGGGGGCCGCAGGCGAAAAATATTATAGGGCAACGTTTCCCCGATCTTCTTCAATCATGACAAGGAATCATCATGGATCTTGAACAGCGTCTGCAAGCCCTGTCGATCACGTTGCCTGCATCGTCCGCCCCCGGCGCCAGGTACGCAACAGGCACCGTGCATCAAGGCGTGGCATGGATCAGCGGACAGTTGCCGCGAGAGGGCGACCGGGTACTCGTCGCGGGTAAGCTGGGGCGCGATGTCTCGATCGAGGCAGGTCAGGAAGGCGCGCGTGCCGCGATGATCCGCGCGCTGGCGGCCCTGCGCGACACCGTGGGCAGTCTGACGCACATCGACCGGATCCTGCGACTGAATGTCTACGTGAACAGCACCGACGAATTCAGTCAGCAAAGCGCTGTGGCCGATGGCGCGTCGTCGTTGATCTATGAGATTTTCGGCCCGGAGCGCGGCGCCCATGCGCGTACCAGTGTCGGCGTGGCGCAGTTGCCGCGTAATGCCTGTTGCGAACTCGATATCGTGGTGGCGCTCTCGGACTGAGCGGCGGGTCACACGCGAGAACCGTGTGAGGAGAAGTGCGAGGCGAAGTGCCCGCCAGCGCCGTGCGGCGGGCAGCTTCGGTGGGGGCAGGTTACATCAGAATGATGTCGTACTGCTCCTGATGGAACGACGATTCGACCTGAAGTGAGATCGGCTTGCCGATGAAGTCGATCAGCATGGCGAGATGTTGCGATTCTTCTTCGAGGAACAGATCCACGACTTCCTGCGAGGCAATCAGACGGAACTCGCGCGGATTGAACTGACGCGATTCGCGCAGGATCTCCCGCAGAATGTCGTAGCAAAGCGTGCGCGGCGTCTTGACCTGTCCCTTGCCCTGACACACGGCGCACGGCTCGCACAGCACATGCGCCAGCGATTCACGCGTACGCTTGCGGGTCATCTCCACGAGTCCGAGCTGCGAGAAGCCGTTCACGGTGATGCGGGTGCGATCGCGCGCGAGCGCTTTCTTCAACTCGGCCAGCACGGAATCGCGATGCTCCGCGCTTTCCATGTCGATGAAGTCGATGATGATGATCCCGCCCAGATTGCGCAGACGCAACTGACGCGCAATCATCAGCGCCGCTTCGAGATTCGTCTTGAAGATCGTGTCGTCGAAGTTACGTGCCCCGACGTAGCCCCCGGTGTTCACGTCGATGGTCGTCATCGCTTCGGTCTGGTCGATCATCAGGTAGCCGCCGGACTTCAGATCGACGCGACGCGACAGCGCCCGCTCGATTTCCGTCTCCACGTTGTACAGATCGAACAGCGGACGCTCGCCCGTGTAATGCGTGAGCTTGCCGAGTACGGCCGGCGTGTACGTGGACGCGAATTCGGCCAGCTTCTGGTACGTCTCGCGCGAGTCGACGAGAATCTTGCCCGTCTCCTCGTGCACGAAGTCGCGCAGCACGCGCTGCGCGAGGTTCAGATCCTGATACAGCAGGGCGGGCGCCGGCACGCGCGTGCTTTGCTCGCCAATGGTCTGCCACGACTTGCGCAGATAGGCGATGTCGTTGGCCAGCTCGGCGTCGGCAGCGTCTTCGGCAATCGTACGCACGATGAAGCCGCCCTTTTCGTCGGCGGGCACGAGCGCCTGAATCTTGCTGCGCAGCGCTTCGCGCTCGGCTTCGCTCTCGATGCGCTGCGAGATGCCGATATGCGGCTCCTGCGGCAGATAGACGAGCGTGCGTCCGGCAATGCTGACCTGCGTCGACAGGCGCGCGCCCTTCGTGCCGATGGGGTCCTTGATGACTTGCACCATCAGCGTCTGCCCTTCGAAAACCGTTTTCTCGATGGGCGGCTGCGGATGCGGCACGGACGTGTCGTTGCTGGTGCGCGGATGCCAGATATCGGCCACGTGCAGGAACGCAGCACGCTCAAGCCCGATATCGATGAAGGCCGACTGCATGCCCGGGAGCACGCGCACGACCTTGCCCAGATAGATGTTGCCGACCAGACCGCGCGAGAGCGTGCGCTCGATGTGCAATTCCTGCACCGCACCGAGCTGCATGAGCGCCACACGGGTTTCCTGTGGCGTGATGTTGACCAGAATGTCTTCGTTCATATAGTGTCGACCAGACTCGAATGCTCAAATTCGGTAGGCGTCAGAAGTCGACGCCCGCCTGACGCAATAGCGCGGCGGTCTCGCACAGCGGCAGCCCCATGATGCCGGAATAACTGCCGTCGATGCGCATCACGAATTCGGCGGCCTTGCCCTGAATGCCATAGGCGCCGGCTTTCCCCTTGGGCTCGCCCGACGCGACGTAACGCTCGATCTCCTCGCGGCGCAGCGGCCGGAACCAGACGTGCGAGATGTTCACCGCCTGATGGATCTGCCCGTCTGCGCACACGGCCACGGCCGTGAGCACGCGATGGCGGGTGCCCGACAGGCGCGCCAGCACGGCACGGGCGTCGGCGTCGTCGAACGGTTTGCCGAGGATGGTGCCGTCGAGACAAACGGTCGTATCGGCCGTGAGAATCGGTGCGGCGGGCAACCCGGCGCGCGCCAGGCGTGCCACGGCCGCCTCGGCCTTCGCGCGTGTGACGCGCTGCACGTAATCGTCGGGCGGCTCCCCCGGCAGCACGGCTTCGAGCGCTTCGGCGTCCTCGTCGGCATGAGGCAACAGCAGCTCGAAACGAACGCCGAGCTGCTGTAACAGTTCCTGACGGCGGGGGCTTTGCGAAGCGAGATAGATGTACGGCATGGCGGCTTGACTTGAATTCGTCCAGCCCGGCACACGGCATTGCAGAAATCTGCGGCGCGCGCACCGGGCCGCTGGATGGGCTGGGCGAGGGGAACGCCCTATTATGCCGCCTTGCGCGCGCCCCCGCCAGCATGCGGCAGGGGCGCGGAGTGCCGTTTATTGCGACTCAGAGGTCTGCAAGGAAGTCTGCGCCGATCAGATCGATGCGGTCGGTGCAGATGGCGTCAACGCCCCACGCGGCCAGCTCACGTGCCCGCGCCGGTTCGTTGACCGTGTAGACGAGCATGTGCAGGCCTGCGGCCTTGATCTCGGCGACCTGCGGGCCGTCGAGATGCTTGTGGCTGGCATGCAGCGTGACCGTGCCGAGCTTGCGGGCATCGTCCCGCCAGTGAGCCGGCACCGCCTCGTACAGCATGCCGCGCGGCAACTCCGGCACGGCAGCAGCGGCCGCTTCGAGCGCCTCGTAGGAGAACGACGAGAGCAGCGGGGGCTGCGCCTGACCGGCCCACAGCGTTCTGACCGCCTCGGCCACCCGCTTGCCCGTTTCGGCTTCGCGCCCCGGGCACGGCTTGATTTCGACGTTCGCCGCCAGACCCAGCGCGAGGCAGCGTTCGGCCACCTGCGCCAGTGTCGGCATTACCTGGCCCGCAAAACGGCCGTCAGCGCCGAACCAGCTACCGGCATCGAGCGTCTCGATCTCGGCGTAGGTCATTTGCGCCGCGGCGCCATGACCATTGCTGGTGCGGTCGACGGTATCGTCATGCAACAGAAAGACGACGTTGTCTGCGGAGAGTTTGGCGTCGAATTCAACCATGCGCAGGCCGAGCGACGCGCCCATCTCGAACGCCGCCAGCGTGTTCTCCGGTGCGAGCTTGCCGCCGCCGCGATGCGAGACGATGCGCGGATACGGCCAGTCGCGCCACAAATGAGAGGGTACGGGAGCGTCGCTCATGCTTCGACTCGCTTGCCGGTCGACGGATCGAACAGGTGCAGCGCCTTGGCCGAGATGGCCAGCGGCACGACCGTGCCCGCTGCCGGTCGCATCTCATGCGGCAGACGCACCGTCACCTGCTGCTCGCCCCAGCGGCCATGCAGCAGGTTGTCGGCGCCGAGCAGTTCGAGTTGATCGACGTGGATGCTGGTCTGTGCCGCGAACGCCCCGAGGCCGTTCTGCTGCTCGGCCGGCACCAGATGTTCCGGACGCACGCCGAGCACGAGTTCGCGATTGGCGTGCGCCATGCTCGTGGGCGGCAGACGCAGTGCCGGGCCACCTTCGATCTCGAACGTACGGCCTTCCGGGTCGACACGGCCCTTGAGCAGGTTCATCGCGGGCGAGCCCATGAAGCTTGCCACGAACAGCGATGCCGGGCGCTCGTACACGTCCGTCGGCGTGCCGATCTGCTCGGCGTAGCCCTTGTTCATGACGATCACGCGATCGGCCAGCGTCATGGCTTCGACCTGATCGTGCGTGACGTACAGGCTGGTGGTCTTCAGGCGCTTGTGCAGACGCTGGATTTCCAGACGCATCTGCACGCGCAGCTTGGCGTCGAGGTTCGAGAGCGGTTCGTCGAACAGGAACACGGCCGGTTCGCGCACGATGGCCCGGCCCATCGCCACACGCTGACGCTGACCGCCCGAGAGTTCGCGCGGCTTGCGTGCGAGCAGGGGTTCGAGTTCCAGAATGCGCGCGGCGGCGAGCACGCGCTCGTCGATGAGCTTCTTGTCGATGCCGCGAATCTTCAGGCCGTACGACATGTTCTGACGCACGTCCATATGCGGATACAGCGCGTAGTTCTGGAACACCATCGCAATGTTGCGATCCTTCGGCTCCAGCTGATTCACGACCTGCGAGCCGATGAGGATGCTGCCTTCGCTGACTGATTCGAGGCCGGCGACCATGCGCAGCAGCGTCGACTTGCCACAACCCGACGGACCGACGATGACCACGAACTCGCCGTCTTCGATGTCGATGTCGACACCGTGCAGCACGTAGTTGTTCTGGTCGTAGGTTTTCTTGACGCTATGGAGTTTGAGATTTGCCATGATTACTTTTCCGAATCGACCAGACCGCGCACGAACCAACGTTGCATCAGCAGCACCACCGCCAGCGGCGGCAGCATGGCGAGCAGCGTAGCGCTCATGACGAGTTGCCATTGGGTGGCGGTGTCACCGCTGCCGATCATGCTCTTGATGCCCACGACGGCCGTTGTCATTTCCGGCGCATTGGTCACGAGAATCGGCCACAGGTACTGATTCCAGCCATAGATGAACGTGATGACGAACAGCGCCGCGATGTTCGTCTTCGACAGCGGCAGGACCACGTCGAAGAAGAAACGCATCGGACCGGCGCCGTCGATGCGCGCGGCTTCGACGAGTTCGTCGGGCAGCGTCATGAAGAACTGCCGGAACAGGAACGTGGCCGTGGCCGACGCGATCAGCGGCACCGTCAGACCCGCATAGCTGTTGATCAGCCCCAGGGTCGAAATCACCTGCACCGTGGGGAAGATACGCACTTCGACCGGCAGCATCAGCGTGACGAAGATGAGCCAGAAGAACAGATTGCGCAGCGGGAAGCGGAAGTACACGATGGCGAAGGCCGACAGGATCGAGACCGAGATCTTGCCGATCGTGACGACCAGTGCCATGAACAGGCTGTTGCCGAGCATCAGACCGAACGGCATGGCGGCGTTACCCGTACCGGTACCCCACACCGTGGCGAGGTTTTCGAACAGGTGGGTGCTCGGAATGAGCGACAAAGGAACGTTGAAGACTTCGCTCTCGTTCATGGTGGCGGCGACGAACGCCACATAGAGCGGAAAGACCACCAGCAGCACGCCGATAATCAGCATGACGTGGCAGAAGATATCCAGGCCGCGACGGTTCTCGATCATGCGTATTGCACCTTGCGTTCGATGAAGCGGAACTGCACGACCGTGAGCACGATGACGATCACCATCAGCACCACCGACTGGGCAGCCGAGCTGCCGAGGTCGAGCCCCTTGAAGCCTTCCGAATAGATCTTGTAGATCAGCGTCATGGTCGACTGGCCCGGGCCGCCGCCGGTCGCCGCATCGATCACCGGGAAGGTGTCGAAGAACGAGTAGACGAGGTTGACCACGAGCAGGAAGAACGTCGTCGGCGAAATCAGCGGCAACACCAGCCCGAAGAAACGCCGGATCGGACCTGCGCCGTCGATGGCGGCGGCTTCCACGAGCGAGCGCGGAATGGCCTGCAAGCCGGCGTAGAAGAACAGGAAGTTATAGCTGATCTGCTTCCAGATCGACGCGAGCACGACGAGGAACATGGCCTGTCCGCCATTGAGCGCATGGTTCCACTCGATGCCGAGCTTGGCGAGGCCGAAGGTGACCAGACCGATACTCGGGTTGAAGAGGAAGGCCCACAGCACGGCGGCGATGGCGGGTGCGACGGCGTACGGCCAGATCAGCAGCGTCTGATAGACGCGCTTGCCGCGCGTGACGCGATCGGCCATGGCCGCGAGCAACAGGGAGATGACGAGACCGCAGACCGTGACCAGTCCGCTGAAGATCATCGTCGTGCGAAACGATGCGAGGTAGAGCGAGTCGCCCCACAGCGCTGTGAAGTTGTCGAGTCCGACGAATTCGCTCGAAAGGCCGAAAGCGTCTTGCGTCGATGTCGATTGCCAAAGGGCTTCGCCCGCCGGCCACAGGAAGAATACGACAGTGATGAAGAGCTGCGGGGCTACAAGAGCGTAGGGCAGCCAGCCGGTGCCGAAGCGAGGGCGTTCTCTGGAGTTGTGCGCCATAACGTAGTGACCAAAAAAAACCAACCCGGCCCGCGTTTCAGGCGAGCCGGGGTGGTGTCATTGTAACGTCACGATTCATGCTGCGAACGCAGGAAAAGCCCCTGCATTGACGGCGTAATCGCGCGTTCGAGGCGGTTTAGCTGCCTTGCTTCGCGAAACGAGCCAGCAGGTCGTCGCCACGTTGCACAGCCTTGTCGAGCGCGGCTTTAGGCGTTTGCTTGCCGCTCCACACGCCTTCGAGTTCTTCGTCGACCACGGTACGGATCTGCGGCATGTTGCCCAGACGCAGGCCACGCGTGTACGGCAGCGGATCCTTGTTGAGCATCTGCTTGATGGCCGTGTCGGCGCCCGGGTTCTTCGCGTAGAAGCCTTGCTTCTCGGTCAGCTCGTAAGCGGCCTTGGTGACCGGCAGGTAGCCGGTGTCCTGGTGCCACTTGGCGGCCACGGCCGGCGAGGCGAGGTAGTTCAGGAACTTGGCCACGCCCTTGTACTCGGCGGGCGACTTGCCGGCGAGCACCCACAGGCTGGCGCCACCGATGATGGCGTTCTGCGGTGCGCCCTTCACATCGGCGTCGTACGGCATCATGCCCACGCCGTAGCTGAACTTGGCGTACTTGCCGATGTTGGCCAGTGCGCCCGACGTCGTCATGGCGATACCGCAATCGCCGCTGTAGAACTTCGAGGTCACTTCATCCTTGCGGCCCACGTACGTGAACGAGCCTTCCTTGGCCATGTCGGCCAGGAACTGGATGTGCTTGACCTGTTGCGGGCCGTTGAAGCTCAGCTTGGCGTCGAGGCCGCCGAAGCCGTTATCCTTCGTGGCGAACGGCAGGGCGTGCCAGGCGCTGTAGTTTTCGAGCTGCGTCCAGCCTTGCCAGCCCATCGTGAAGCCGCACGACATGCCCGAAGCCTTGAGCTTCTCGGCGTCGGTCTTCACGTCGGCCCACGTCTTGGGCGGGGTGTTCGGATCGAGGCCCGCCTTCTTGAAGGCGTCCTTGTTGTAATAGAGCACCGGCGTCGAGCTGTTGAACGGCATCGAGATCAGGTGATTGGTCTTGCCGTCGGCGTAGTAACCGGCGATGGCGGGCACGAAGGCCTTTTCATCGAACGGCTCGCCGGCGTCCTTCATGACTTGCCACACGGGCTTCACGGCCTTCCTGGCCTGAATCATCGTGGCGGTGCCCACTTCGTACACCTGGAGAATGGCCGGGGCGTTACCGGCGCGGAAGGCGGCGATACCCGCTGCCAGACCCTGCTCGTAGTTGCCCTTGTAGATCGGGACAATCTTGTAGTCGCTTTGCGAGGCGTTGAAGTCGGCAGCGATCTGGTTCACGCGATCGCCGAGGGCCGATTCCATCGAATGCCAGAACTGGATCTCCGTGGCGGCCAGGGCCGAGGTGCTCATGCCGAGTGCCAGTGCAGCGCCCACGCCAGCCAGGGCAAAGGTGCGCAGGGAAGGTTGCTTCATACCAATCTCCGGGGGTTCACGAGAAGTCCAGGGCCTGTTGAGTGAGCGGCCCCTGCTTGTTCGCGGTGCGAACTGTGTAGCGCCGCGTAGACTAACACGTCGTTATGATTTTTCCACTCGCACTGCACAACGGGTGTTGCACGCGAGTGCAACGGGGGGATTGACAACGCCCGGAACGGGCCGGTGGGCAAGGCGCGACGCGGCATCGGCAGCCTGATACAACGATGCATTGCGCCGCACCAAAGCCTTGTGACTTATGGCTGACTTATTGATTTGTCATACAGAGGGGGGGCGCCCGCTGCGGAGGCGCTGCGGTGATGCTGCGAGAGCGCCCCTCACGCCAGACCCTACACCCGATGGTACGGATGATTGGCGTTGATGCTCCACGCGCGGTAGAGCTGTTCGGCGAGCAGCACCCGCACCATGCCGTGCGGCAGGGTGAGGCTGGACAGACGGATGAGGGTGTCGGCACGCGCCTTGAGGCCCGGATCGAGCCCGTCGGCACCGCCGATCACGAAGGCCACATCGCGCCCGTCCTGCTGCCAGACGGTAAGCGACTGCGCCAGACGCATCGTGGTGAGATCCTGCCCGCGTTCGTCCAGACACACGAGACGGCAGCCGCGCGGCAGCGCCGCGTCGATGCGCTGCGCTTCGGCGGCCATGACCGTCTCGGCGGTGCGGGAGTTGGAGCGTTGCTCCGGCTTGATTTCCTTGAGTTCGATGCGCAGCTCGGGCGGCATGCGCTTGGCGTACTCGGCGAAGGCGGTCTCGATCCAGCCGGGCATCTTGTGCCCGACTGCGAGAATGAACAGACGCATGGCGGCGGCGTGTCGGCGAAGTCGCGCGCGGCGTCTTACTTGCTGCTCTTGCGGCGAGCCGGCGCGGGGGCGGGCGCCTCGTCATCTTCGGCGTCTTCAGCGTCGTCTTCTGCGCTGGCCTTGGCGCCTGCCTTGGTGCCGGCGGCCTTCAGGCGAACGGGCTTCTCGCCCCAGATTTCTTCGAGGTTGTAGTACTGGCGCAGGGCTGGCTGCATGATGTGCACGATGGCGTCGCCCGTGTCGACCAGCACCCATTCGCCGACATCTTCGCCTTCGATGCTGACGATATCGCCACCGGCGGCCTTGACCTTGTCGCGCACGCTGGCGGCGAGCGCCTTGGTCTGGCGGTTGGACGTACCGCTCGCGATGACCACGCGCTCGAACAGTGCGGTGAGGTGTTCGGTGTTGAACACCTTGATGTCCTGGGCCTTGACGTCTTCGAGAGCGTCGACGATCAGGCGTTGAAGTTTACGAATATCCATAGTGCGTCTTTTGGGTGAAACAGGGGTGCGGCACAGCGGCCCGCCAACGTCATACGGGGGCCGTCAGGCGCGATACAGGTGTTGCGCGCGGATGTACTGCCACACAGGTTCGGGCAGGTTTTCCGGGGGCGTGGCCGCGTCTTGCGCGTGCGCCAGCGTGGCGCGCAACTCGGTGGCGGATATGTCGACGGCCAGTGAGTCGTCGATCAGGATGCCGCCGCATGGCGTGGATTGTACCCCGAGCGCGGTCTCTTCCCGTTGTGCGAAGACATCGCGCAGTTGCGCCGACGCCGTATCGCGGCTGAAACCGGGCCTTGCCGCGGCGCAGACGTGCGCGTAATCGAACAGTTCGCGCCACGCGTGCCAGGTGTCGAGCCTTACCAGTTGGTCTGAGCCGATGAGCAGCGAGAGCGAGACGTCGGGACCGATATCGCGGCGCATGTCCCGCAACGTATCGACGGTGTAGCTCGGCCCGGCGCGCTCGATCTCGCGCGTGCTCACGATGACCTGCGTCGACGGATGCGTGACGGCCAGCTCAGCGGCGAGACCTTCGGCGGCCAGGCGCGTCATGGCCAGCCGATGCCCGGCGTCCGTGCTGCCTTGCTTCTGCGGCTGCTGACCGGCGGGCATCAGGATCAGTTCGTCGAGCGCGAGCGTGCCGGCGAACAGCGCGCCGAGCGCGAGATGACCGGTGTGAATCGGGTCGAACGTGCCGCCCAGCACGCCAATGCGCCGCACGGCCGGAATGGCGCGGTCGGCGCTGTCGGGGCGGTTGGTGGGATTCGGGCGATTCGCTGGCGTGGCGCTCTTGCCGGACGGTGCCGACGTCGCAGTTGAGGTGACGGTCATGCTGGCTCGGCCTTCACACCCACTCGCGGCGCACGAGGAAATCGGTATAGAGCTTCGCTTCCGGCGTGCCCGGTTCCGGCTTCCAGTCGTAGTGCCATTTCACGACCGGCGGCATCGACATCAGAATCGATTCGGTGCGTCCGCCCGATTGCAGGCCGAAGTGCGTGCCCCGGTCCCAGACCAGATTGAATTCGACGTAACGGCCGCGGCGGTGCGCCTGAAAATCGCGCTCGCGCTCGCCGTACGGCATGCCGCGACGGCGTTCCACGATGGGCACATAGGCGTCGAGAAAAGCGTCGCCCACGCTTTGCATGACGGCAAACCCGGTGTCGAAGCCGCCGCCCGAGAAGTCGTCGAAGAAGATGCCGCCGATGCCGCGCGGCTCCTGACGGTGCTTCAGGTAGAAGTAGTCGTCGCACCACGTCTTGAAGCGTGGGTACCACGTGGCATCGAACGGATCGAGCGCGTCCTTGCAGGTCTGATGGAAGTGCTTGCAGTCGTCTTCGAACGGGTAATACGGCGTGAGGTCCATGCCGCCGCCGAACCAGAAGGCCGGTAGTTCGCCCGGGGCCGTGGCGATCAGGATCCGCACGTTGAAGTGCACGGTCGGGCAATACGGATTGCGCGGATGCAGCACCAGCGAGACGCCGAGGGCTTCGAAGCCGCGCCCGGCCAGTTCGGGCCGCGAGGCGCTGGCCGAGGCGGGCAGCTTGTCGCCGATCACATGGGAGAAGTTCACGCCGCCACGCTCGAAGAAGTCGCCGTCGTCGAGCACTCGGGTGCGGCCGTCACCGCGCAACGGGCTGTCGGCGGGGCGTTGCCAGTCGTCGACGAAGAAGCGTTTGCCATCGAGGCGCTCCATCGTGGCGACGATGTTGTCCTGAAGCCCGAGCAGATACGTGCGTACCGCCGCCGTGTCCGGCGCCTGTGCGGTGTCTTGCGCTGTCATTCTGTGACGTCCCTTGCGTGGTCGATGTGTCCGTCGGCAATTTCTTTGCGAATACCGTCGGCAATATCGTCGGTAATACCGTCGTCGATATCGTCAACGAGGCCGGTAAAGGGGCCACCGATTGGCGGGTCGACGCGTTCGATTTACCCGAGATTGTACCGGGACGCAGCAAGACGCGGGCGGCCGGCCATCTTCGCCGGTGCCGCCCGGATGACCTGAGTCAAGTCCTGAGCCAACGTGTGACGCTCAGGGCGCCGGCGAGTTGGGCAGGGTGCCTGCGGGGGCTGCGCCGCCGGCACCGGGCACGATAGACGGGGTGGCGGCGGGAACCCCGGCGGCTGCCCCCGGCGGCGGCATCAGGATCTGACGCGTTGCGGGTACCGGCCAGTGCGCCGTGCCGCCGACTTCGGCAATCGCACGGTTGGTGTCGAAGTACACCTGCCAGTAATCGCGGTTGTGGCAGTACGGCCGCACCGCCAGCACCGGCCCGGACGGATTGAATTCCAGAATCTCCACATCGACGCCGGGCTTCTCAACCACGTTGGGAATCTGGGCGACGCGGGCTTTCAGTCTCGCGACGGCATCCTGCAAATCGACCGTATGGGCAAGCTGTGCGGTGAGATCCACGCGCCGGAAGGCGTTGGCGTCGTACACGGTGATGTTGTCGCCGAAGACCTTGGTGTTGCCGATGTACACGCGCAGATTGTCCGCCGTGGTGAGGGTGGTGACGAACAGGCCGATCTCGTCGACCACGCCCGTCACGCCGCCCGCGCTGATCATGTCGCCGGACTTGAACGGTCGCAGCACGATCAGGAAGATGCCCGACGCGAAGTTGGACAGCAGTCCCGACCATGCGGCGCCGATCGCGATACCGGCGGCGGCGAGCAGGGCGGCGAACGACGTCGTCTCGATGCCGCAGACACTGAGGATGGAGAGAATGAGTGCGATGCGCAACGCGATGCGCAGCGACGACTCGGTGTAGCGTACGAGCGTGGGATCGATGTTGCGGCGGGTCATCGCGCCGCGTACGAGCCGCGCGACCAGATTGATGACGATGCCGCCGATGATCCAGATGACGATGGCCATCAGGATCTTCAGGCCGAACGGCACCAGATAATCGTTGACCAGCTTGTCGAGGTCGAACATGTGAGTCTCCGTCGAGCGAGGGGTCTGTCGGGAAAACTGCATGAATTCCGCCGGGGCTGGCCGGATGCGCATGCTGGCGAGTGAACTTCCAGTGTCACGCGTCGCCAGCGTGCCAAGTTGGCCTGCGCTTGTCAATCGCGCCGCACACAGGATGTGAGGCAGCCCAAACGATCGGATGCAAAGGCCCGGAAACGACAACGGCCCGGGAGACTTGGGGTCTCCCGGGCCGCGCTTTCAACCGTTCCAACCATTCCAGCCGGGGTTGCCGTCAGGCGTTCGACCGCACCGGCTTGACCTCGGCCTGCCGTCTGCCTTACTCCGGCTTGCGCGCCAGCGCGCGATTGCCGATGTCGTGGCGATACTGCATGCCGTCGAAGTTGATCTGGTTGACGGTCTGGTACGCCACGCTCTGCGCGCCACGTACCGTATCGGACAAGCCGACCACGCACAGCACACGACCGCCGGTGACCTTGAGCACGTCGTTCTCGAGCTGGGTACCCGCATGGAACGTTACGCACTCCTCAGTCTCCGCCGGGACTTCCGAGATGCGGTCGCCCTTGCGCGGCGTATCCGGATAGCCGTGAGCGGCGAGCACCACGCCCAGCGCGTAGCGACGATCCCAGTCCAGTTCGACCTTGTCGAGCGTACCGGCAATGGCGTGTTCCACCACCACCGAGAAGTCGCCCTTCAGACGCGCCATGATCGGCTGCGTTTCCGGGTCGCCCATACGGCAGTTGAATTCAAGCGTCTTGACGTTGCCGTCGGCGTCGATCATCAGACCGGCGTACAGGAAGCCGGTGAAGCGGATGCCGTCGGTTTCCATGCCGCGCACGGTCGGCATGATGATTTCGCGCATCACGCGGGCGTGGATCTGCGGCGTGACGATCGGCGCGGGCGAGTAAGCGCCCATGCCGCCCGTGTTCGGGCCCTGATCGTTGTCGAGCAGACGCTTGTGATCCTGCGAGGTGGCCAGCGGCAGCACGTTCTTGCCGTCGACCATCACGATGAAGCTGGCTTCCTCGCCTTGCAGGAACTCCTCGATCACCACACGGGCGCCGGCGTCGCCGAGCTTGTTGTCGGCGAGCATCATGTCGACGGCGTTGTGCGCTTCGTCGAGCGACATCGCCACGACCACGCCCTTGCCGGCGGCCAGACCGTCGGCCTTGATGACGATCGGGGCGCCCTTGGCGTCGATGTACGCGTGCGCAGCGGCCGCGTCGGAGAACGTTTCGTAATCGGCGGTCGGAATGCCGTGGCGCTTCATGAACGCCTTGGCGAAGTCCTTCGACGATTCGAGCTGTGCGGCTTCCTTCGTCGGGCCGAAGATCTTCAGGCCGCGGGCGCGGAAGATGTTGACGATACCGGCGGCGAGCGGCGTTTCCGGACCGACCACGGTCAGGGCGATGCCTTCGCGCGCGGCGAATTCGGCGAGCACGTTCGGGTCGCTGATCGGCACGTTGCGCAGGCGCTCGTCGAGCGCCGTGCCACCGTTACCCGGGGCGACATAGACCAGTTGAATACGCGGCGATTGGGCAAGCTTCCACGCGAGCGCGTGTTCGCGGCCGCCCGAGCCGACAACCAGAATTTTCATCTTATTCCTCGATGACGGCGTTGGTGAATACGTCCTGCACGTCGTCGAGGTTTTCGAGCGCGTCGAGCAGCTTTTGCATCTTCACGGCGTCATCGCCGGTGAAGACCACTTCGGTTTGCGGCTTCATCGTGACTTCCGCGACTTCGGCCTTCAGGCCGGCCGCTTCGAGCTTGTCCTTCACGGCCTGGAAGTCGTTGGGCGGGCAAACGACTTCGAAGCTGCCGTCTTCATTGGTGATCACGTCGTCGGCGCCGGCGTCGAGCGCCACTTCCATCAGCTTGTCTTCCGGGGTTTCCGGCGAGAACAGGAACTGACCGCAATGCGTGAAGAGGAACGACACCGAGCCGTCGGTACCCATGTTGCCGCCGAACTTGGAGAAGGCGTGACGCACTTCGGCCACCGTGCGCACACGGTTGTCCGTCATGGTGTCGACGATCACGGCCGCGCCGTTGATGCCGTAGCCTTCGTAGCGGATTTCTTCGTAGTTGGCGCCGTCCAGACCGCCCACGCCGCGATCGATCGCGCGCTTGACGTTGTCCTTGGGCATGTTGGCGTCTGCCGCCTTTTCCACGGCCAGACGCAGACGCGGGTTGCTGTCGGCGTCACCGCCGCCCAGACGGGCAGCCACGGTAATTTCCTTGATCAGACGTGTCCAGACTTTACCGCGCTTGGCATCTGCCGCAGCCTTCTTGTGCTTGATGTTGGCCCATTTGCTATGACCCGCCATGAATTTCTCCGTCGTGCCGCGCTGTGCGGCGAAGTATGCTCTGCCGGCCCGCGCAGTGCGGCGCGGCCAACCGTTGAAACGGGAGCGCCCGCCACCACCGGGGTCGCGGGCGCCGATTGTCCAGCCGCCCCGTCGCGTCACACGGGGCCGGTCGATCACGGGTCCGTGTGGGGTATTTCGGGGCGGTGCAGTCCGAGCGGCAACGCGTGCCGCTATAATCGGAAGCAATTTTATCATGCCGCCGCACCGTGCCACGGGTGTTTGCAGCGCCGTGTCACGAGTCGCCCCGCGTTCACCGCCGAGGTCTCTCATGCCCAAGAAGCCCGTGCCGTCGCAAGTGCCTTCCGCCCCCGCCGCCACCGATGTCGATTCGCCGGCCGCCGCCTCGGCAAGTTCGGCTCACGATGCCGGTGAACGGCTCACGATCGCGCGCAACGCCCAGCATGTTCTCGGACTGCTGCCGGCAATGGGCAACCGCCACGGCCTCATCACCGGGGCGACCGGTACCGGCAAGACCGTCACCCTGCAAGTCATCGCCCAGGCCTTTTCAGATATTGGCGTGCCGGTTTTTCTGGCAGACGTCAAAGGCGATCTGACCGGCATCACGCAGTCCGGTGTCGAGACCCCCAAACTCAAGGAGCGCATCGCCAATCTGGGATTCGACACCCCCGACTGGCACGGCAGCCCTGCCACCCTTTGGGATGTCTTCGGCGAGCAGGGCCACCCGGTGCGCGCCACCATCTCCGATCTCGGCCCGCTGCTGCTCGCGCGCCTGCTGGGGCTCAACGAGACGCAGACCGGCGTGCTCAACCTCGTGTTCAAGATCGCCGACGACAACGGCCTGCTGCTGCTCGACAGCAAGGACCTGCGCGCCATGCTCCAGCATGTGGGCGACAACGCGTCGAACTTCACCACGCAGTACGGCAACATTTCGGCGGCGTCGGTCGGCGCGATCCAGCGCGGGCTGCTCACGCTGGAGCAGCAAGGCGCGGACAAGTTCTTCGGCGAGCCGATGCTCAATATCGAAGACTTCATGCAGACGGACGCGCAAGGGCGCGGCGTCGTCAACATCCTCGCGGCCGACAAGCTGCTCGCGGCCCCCCGTATCTACGCCACCTTCCTGCTGTGGCTGCTCGCCGAGTTGTTCGAGCGTCTGCCGGAAGTCGGCGATCCCGATAAACCCAAGCTCGTCTTCTTCTTCGACGAAGCGCACCTGTTGTTCAACGAAGCGCCCAAGCCGCTGTTGGAACGAATCGAGCAGATGGTGCGCCTGATTCGCTCGAAGGGCGTGGGCGTGTACTTCGTGACGCAGAACCCGGTCGACGTCCCGGACACGGTGCTCGGCCAGTTGGGCAACCGCGTGCAGCACGCCTTGCGGGCGTATTCGCCGCGCGATCAGAAGGCGGTGAAGGTGGCCGCGCAGACGATGCGGGCGAATCCATCGCTCGACATCGAGACGGTGATCGGCGAGTTGGGGGTGGGCGAAGCGCTGGTGTCGCTGCTCGACGAGAAGGGGCGTCCCGAGATCACCGAGCGCGCGTACATTGCACCGCCGGCGTCGCGTATCGGGTCGATCACGCCGCAGGAGCGCACCGCGTTGATGGCAGCATCGCTCGTCGCGGGCGTGTACGAGAAGGTCGTGGATCGGGAGTCGGCGTATGAAAAGCTCGTCGGCCGGACGCAGGCACGCCAGCCGGACGGCACGCCTGTGCCCGCAGGCAATGGCGGCAGCGCACCGTCGGCCGGTGGCGGCGGTCTGCTCGATTCGCTGGGCGGTCTGTTGGGCGGCTCGGGCGGGTCGCGCAGCAAGGATTCGCCGGTCGAAGCGATGGTCAAGAGCACGATGCGCACCGTCGGCAGTCAGTTGGGACGCGAGATCGTGCGCGGCGTGCTGGGCAGCATTTTCGGGGGCAGCAAGCGCCGCTGAGCGCGCCGTCCGGTCGGGCGGGCCGACCTCCAATCGCCCCTGTCGAATCGCCCCGCCTATCGATCATCGGACCCGCTCGCCGTCCTGATCAGGTGCATCGCCGGGCAATGCCCGCCAGATAATAAAAAGGGAAAAGGACCTTCCACTCACCGATGTCTCTGAAATCGTCGCTGGATCCGGTACGTACCGGTGTGGCCCACGATCCGCTGTGGTTGCGTGCCGCGCCGCTCATCTTTCTGTTCCTGTGGTCGGTCGGGTTCACCGTCGCCAAGATCGGTCTGGCCTACGCCGATCCGCTGACTTTCCTCGCATTGCGCTACGGTCTGGTGCTCGTGCTGCTCGCACCGCTCGCGCTGGTCATGCGCCCCCCATTGCCGAAGACGGCAGCGGCCTGGGGGCATCTCGTCGTCATCGGTCTGCTGATTCAGGCGCTGTACTTCAGCATGACGTATCTGGCGCTGCGTCTCGGGGTGTCGGCGGGCAGCGTGGCGCTGATCACGTCGCTGCAACCGATTCTCGTGGCGCTGGCCGTGCCGCACCTGGTCGGCGAGCGCGTGAGCGGCATGAACTGGATCGGACTCGGTCTGGGGCTGGCGGGGGCGGCGCTCGTCATCGTGGCGCGCTCGGCGGTGGAGGCGACCTCGGCGCTCGGCCTGTTGCTGACGTTCGTGGCGCTCGGAGCGATCACTTGCGGCACGCTCTACGAGAAACGCTTTGGCCTGGGGCAGCATCCGGTCACGTCGAATCTCGTGCAGTACGCCGTCGGCTTCGCCGCGACGCTGCCGCTCGCCTGGTGGCTCGAACCGATGCGTGTCGACTGGACGTGGCAACTCGGACTGACGCTCGTCTATCTGGTGATCGGTAATTCGATCGTTGCGATCTCGTTGCTGCTGGCGATGATCCGACGCGGCGAGGCGTCGCGCGTGTCGGCGCTGTTCTTCCTCGTGCCGCCGGCCGCAGCGCTCGCAGCGTGGTTGATGGTCGGGGAGCACATGCCGTCGCTGGCCTGGGGCGGGATGGTGCTAGCGGCCGTCGGGGTCGCCATGGCTACGCGCCGCAAGGGGACATAGGCCGACGCCATCGGTAAGCGACCTAAATGACCTAAGTGACCTAAGTGACCCAAGCGGCCGTACAAAGCAAAAGCCCCGGGAATTCCCGGGGCTTTTTGTCTTGCGCAATTTGCGTGACGACGTCAATCCGTCAGTTCTTGGTGCCGAACAGGCGGTCGCCCGCGTCGCCGAGACCTGGAATGATGTACGCGTGATCGTCCAGACGCTCGTCCAGCGATGCCACATACAGCTTCACGCCCGGATGCGCGTCGTGCAGCACCTTCACGCCTTCCGGAGCCGCCACGAGGGCGAGGAACGCGATGTTCTCCGGTTCCACGCCGCGCTTGATCAGCACGTCCACGGCATGAACGGCCGAGTAGCCGGTCGCGACCATCGGGTCGCAAAGAATGAAGCGGCGGTCGGCCACATCCGGCAGACGCACGAGGTATTCGACCGGGCGATGCTGATCGTCGCGATACACCCCGATGTGGCCGACGCGTGCAGAGGGCACCAGATCGAGCAGGCCGTCGCTCATGCCGACACCGGCACGCAGCACGGGCACCACGGCGAGCTTCTTGCCGGCGATGACGGGAGCGTCCATCGGGACCATCGGCGTGTCGATGCGCTCGGTCGTGAGCGGCAGATCGCGGGTGATCTCGTAACCCATGAGCAGCGTAATCTCACGCAGCAGGCCGCGGAACGTGCGCGTCGACGTTTCCTTGTCGCGCATGTGCGAGAGCTTGTGCTGGATCAGCGGATGATCGCAGATGAAAAGGTTCGGGAATCGGGAGTCTTGTTTCATGGCAGGCAATTCGAGGCTGGGCTATCGGACCGGTATGTCGCGATTAAAGCCCGCATGGCCGCGATTTTAGCCGAAGCGGACGAGGCCGGTCCGGGTTTCGACGTCACGCCCTCGCAGCGGCGCGCGGTCGATTCCCTTAGAATCGCTGCAAGACGGCTGCCGGGCGCTGACTTTCGCGTCTCCTCGCAGCCTCCGCCAATGCATCACTTGTCTTCTTGAAGGCTGAACATGGATCTGGGAATCAAGGGCCGCACCGCGCTGGTGTGCGGCGCGAGCAAGGGGCTGGGGCGCGCCTGTGCGCAGGCGCTGGCCGACGCCGGTGTCAACGTGGTGATCGTGGCCCGCACGGCCGACGCCCTGAATGCCGCCGCCAGCGAGATTCGCGCCGCGACAGGCGTGACGGTGACTGCCGTGGCCTGCGACATCACCACGCCGGAAGGCCGCGCGCAGGCGCTCGCGGCATGTCCGCAACCGGACATTCTCGTGACGAATGCCGGCGGGCCGCCCCCGGGCGACTTCCGCAACTGGCAGCGCGACGACTGGATCCGCGCGATCGACGCCAACATGCTCACGCCGATCGAGCTGATCAAGGCGACGGTGGACGGCATGATCGCCCGCGGCTTCGGGCGTATCGTCAACATCACCTCATCTGCCGTGAAGGCCCCCATCGACATCCTCGGGCTGTCCAACGGCGCCCGCTCGGGGCTGACGGGATTCGTGGCCGGCGTTGCGCGCACGACCGTGGCGCACAACGTCACCATCAACAACCTGCTGCCGGGGGCGTTCGACACCGACCGGCTGGCGGCAACGCTGGAAGCGTCTGCGGCGAAGAGCGGACAGCCGGTCGACGACATGCGCGCCAAACGTGCAGCCGCCATCCCGGCCCGTCGCTTCGGCCGTCCGGATGAGTTCGGCGCGACGTGCGCGTTCCTGTGCAGCGCACAGGCGGGCTACATCACCGGGCAGAACGTGTTGATCGATGGCGGCGCCTATCCCGGGACTTTCTGAGCGAGCACGTTCCGACGTCGCGCGGGCGACGTTCGGGCGTCGTTTCTCGTGCATCATCCATCACCCATTTCACGTTCAGGGATCGCATCAATGACGGTTTCGACAGTACCGAAGGTCCGCATCGCACTCATCGCACACGACAAGAAGAAGGACGAGATCCTGGCGGTCGCGCGCGATTACGTCGACGTGCTGCGCCAATGTCAGATCGTGGCCACGGGCACGACGGGCGGGCGCATCGCCACCGAACTGGGGCTCGACGTCGAGCGCATGCTCTCCGGGCCGCACGGCGGCGATTTGCAGATCGGCGCGCAACTGGCCGAGGGGCGCGTCGACATGGTGCTGTTCCTGCGCGACCCGATGACACCGCAACCGCATGAACCCGACATCAACGCGCTGGTGCGCGCGTGCGACGTGCACAACGTGCCGTGCGCGACCAACAGCGCCACGGCGCGTTTGCTGCTGGAACAACTGATTGTCAGGCTGGCGGCGCAGCCGTCGGCCTGACAAGTACGACCAACACGCACGATCAACATGACCGATCGACTACCCATCGAGGGGAAGGAGCGAGGATGACAAAAGCAATCCGCATCGAACAGAACGGCGGCCCGGAAGTGATGCAATGGGTCGACGTCGAAGTCGGCGAACCGGGACCGGGCGAGGCGCGCGTGCGTCACAACGCCGTGGGCCTGAACTACATCGACGTGTATTTCCGCACGGGCCTGTATCCGCAGCCGCTGCCTGCCGGTCTGGGCATGGAGGCCGCCGGCGTGGTCGAGGCCGTGGGCGAGGGCGTCACGCATGTGCAGCCGGGCGACCGCGTTGCCTACGCGAGCCGTCCGTGCGGTGCGTATTCGCAGGCGCGTGTGATGCCGGCCGCGCCGCTGGTGCGTGTGCCCGACAACATCAGCGACGATCAGGCCGCCGCCATGATGCTGCAAGGCATGACGGCGCAGTATCTGCTGCGTCGCACGTACTCGGTCAAGGCGGGCGACACGATCCTGATTCACGCGGCTGCCGGCGGTGTCGGGCTGATCGTGTGCCAGTGGGCCAAGGCGCTGGGCGCGACGGTGATCGGCACGGTCGGCTCGGACGAGAAGGCGGCGCTCGTGCGTCAGTACGGTTGCGATCATCCGATCGTCTACACGCGCGAGAACTTCGTCGAGCGCGTCAAGGACATCACCGGTGGCGAGGGCGTGCCCGTGGTCTACGATTCCATCGGCAAGGACACGTTTATCGGCTCGCTCGACTGCCTGCGTCCGCTGGGCACGATGGTGAATTTCGGCAGCGCTTCCGGTCCCGTCGCGCAGATCAACACCGCCGATCTCGTGTCGCGCGGCTCGTTGTTCTTCACGCGTCCGACGCTTTTCAACTACACCGCCAAGCGCACCGATCTCGAAGCCACGGCGAACGAGTTGTTCGATGTCGTCGGTAACGGCACGGTGAAGATCGAGGTCAACCAGCGTTACGCACTGGCGGATGTCGCGCAGGCGCACCGTGATCTGGAGTCGCGCAAGACCACCGGGTCGACGTTGCTCATGCCCTGAGCGGCCCCGAGCGTTTCGCGGGCTGAAAAGGACAGGGACGCCGAGGCGTCCCTTTTTCGTTCCCGTTTGTTTGTGTCTACGGCTGGCGATGTGCGTGTCAGGCGTTCAGGCGCGCTGCGTGAAGACATGAGCGCGCGCGTCTTCGCGCACATCGACCGGCAAACGCTTGATGAGCCAGTGGATGACCATGCCGATGACGACCACGTCGTCCAGCAGCCCGAACACCGGGACGAAATCGGGGATCAGGTCGATGGGACTCAGCAGATAAACCGCGAGGAGTACCACGGCGGGCAGCAGCCAGCGCGGACGTCGCGGATCGCGGGCCGCATGCCAGAGCACGCGGAAATCATGACGGGCGATTTGCCACAGACGAAGAAAACGCTTCACTTGCAAACTCCTGGTACCAATGAGCTTGCCATGAGCGGCAAGCAATTTCTCGCAATCATGGATAACATCGCTCAATATTGGTTTAATATCGCGCAACTTGTTTCGATTGTACGCAACGATTGCATGCGGCGCTGAAGGTGATTCACGGCCGGAAACCGGCGCCCGATGCGTAACAAGTAGCTTCGACATCATGGGGTCGAGACGGTTTCATCGCGCGATCGGCGGGTCGGAATGCGTATCTGGCAGGTTGGGAACGCCTTCGTCATGACGTCCGGTCGAGTGCTGGCGTTCCGGGCACTCCGGTTGCGGTTGGATAATGGCAGCGGGATAATTCCCGGGCCGACCTGGTCAATCCATCTTTCCCCCTTCGTCCTCCCGTTCTTTTTAGGACGCATTTCAAAGCCATCATGACCGACGCTCAAGATCCGAAATCGCCGCAGCCGCCGTCCCAGCCCGAATCCGATAAGAGCAAGCCCACTTCCCCGTCGACTGCGACAACGCCGTCCACGCCCTCTACGCCTGAATCCACGAAAGCTGCCGGGGCTTCTACGGGCTCGCCCGCGGATTCGCCTGCGACCCGCGCATCGGACTACGTGGAACCCGCCACCCCAGCGACTCCCCGTCCGACCGCTAAGCCCGTTGCCGGGACCGCTGAAGGGGCTTCGGGCATGCCGCCGAATCCCGACACGCTGACGCGCCCCGCGCCGCCGTCCGATGCCGCCGCTTCGGCGGACGCGCAGGCGGAAACGCCTGCTGCGAAGCCCACAACGCACGCGTCGGCCGCCGCCGTGGCGTCCGACAGCAACCCGATTGGCGCATCTGCGCCGAAATCGGGTGACGATGTGAAGGCCGCTGGTGTGGGCAGCGCTGGCGGCAACATCGGTGAGGCGGGTACGACCGCCGGTGCCGGTGGTGGTGCGGGAGGCGGTGGTGGAGGCGATGGTGGTGGTGAACCGCCGCATCAACCGGCCTTCGGTTCGAGTGCGCCGCGCCCGGGCAGCCCGGCCTCGATGGGCGGTCAGCCGTCCTATTTGCAGGCGGGCGATTCGCCGTGGTCGGTACTGCGTCGCATCATGTCGGCGCGTTTTCGTGCGTGGTACGACCGCGCGGGACAACGCATCACCCAGCGCACGCTGAAAATCGGTATCTCGGCGCGTATCTTCCATCCGGAACCCGGCTCGAAAGGTTTGCGCAGCAAAACGTTGCAATACCTGGAAGAGTCGATTGCCCACTGGGTGATGTCCCGCGACGTGCTCGTTTTCATGATTCCGACGGTCGACACGCAGGGGTTGCTGCACCCGAGCCACATTCGTCTGCACGATTACGCGAAGCATCTGGACGGTCTGGTCCTGCAGGGCGGCGCCGACGTTTCGCCGCTGACCTATTCGGAAGTGGCGACGCGTCACGAATGGCAGGGCGACCGCATGCGCGACATGTACGAACTTGAGCTGCTGCATGAGTTCGTGGAGCAGGGCAAGCCGATTCTCGGCGTGTGTCGTGGTTGCCAACTGATCAACGTGGCCTTCGGCGGCACGCTGCATCAGGACATTGCGACGGACTTGCCGCAAGCGATCCCGCACGTGACTGAAACGTACGAACACAACCGTCACACGCTGACCTTCCCTGAAGGTTCTTCGCTCGCGCAGATGCTGGCGCCGGTCGACGTGCCGATCGTCAACTCGATTCACCATCAGTCGGTGAAGACGCTGGGCCGCGATCTGAGCGTGGAAGCGGTGTGTGCGGAAGACGGTGTGGTCGAAGCGATTCGCTACCGCAAGGCGCCGTTCGTGATGGGCCTGCAATGGCACCCGGAATTCCATCGCGCGGGTGGCCCGGAGTTTCTCGACTGCACGCCGGTGCTGGATAACTTCCTGCGCGCGGCGCGCGAGACGCGCTTCTGATCGATTCACCGCACCATAAAAAAAATGGCAGCCCGAGGGCTGCCATTTTCATGTCAGGAACACCGGATCACTACCCCGGTGTTCACGCCGCCTTGATTAGAAGCGGTGACGGATACCCGTGCCGACGACGGTTTGCGAGCTGGTCGACGACATACCGCCGGCAGCGCCGACACCGGCTGCGAGGCCAGTACCTTCGTTGTCGGAGATGTGCTGGTACGAACCCGTCAGGTACACATCGGTGCGCTTCGACAGACGGTAGTCAGCTTGCAGCGTCACGGTGTGGAACTTCGGCTTCTTGTCCGTCGAATCTTGCTTGGCCATCGTGTACGTGTACGCGGCCGACAGCGAGACTGCCGGGGTCAGCATGTAGCGACCGTTGACTTCGAAGTTGTCGAACTTCAGGCCGTCGTTGGCGAACGACACAGCGGTGCTGTTGTAGTTCAGGCCCGTCAGACCTTGCAGTTGGGTGTGGGTGTACACCAGGCCGACCGTTGCCGGGCCGAAGGCGTAGTTACCACCGATACCCCAAACGCGTTGCTTCGACGATTGGAAGATCGAATCGCCGCCGGTCGACGTGTCGACAGCGCCGCTACCGTTGTTGTTACCCGGATTGCCTTGACGCTCCAAGTAAGCAGCAGCCACCGTCAGCGGGCCGTTTGCGTAGTTCACGCCGGCGCTGAATGCACGGTTGTTGGCGAAGTCGCCAGCCTTGTTCGAGAAGCCATACAGGCCGCCGAACGTCAGGCCGTTGTAGTTGGCGCTCGAGTACTTGACCGAGTTGTTAACACGGAACGAGTTGTTCGTGTTGTCATTGTCATACGGGTGCGAGGCGATCGTGCCGCCGAACGACGAACCGTTCAGGGTCAGCGGTGCCAGGTAGTCAACCACGGAGTCGTACTGACGACCGATGGTCACAGCGCCGAAACGATCGTTCTGCAGGCCGACAAAGGCTTGACGACCGAACATGCGGTTGTTTTGGCCCAGGCTACCGTTGTTGATCGAGAAACCGTTTTCCAGCACGAAGATGGCCTTGTTACCGCCACCCAGGTCTTCCGAGCCCTTCAGGCCCCAACGGCTGCCGTTGACCAGACCGCTCGTTGCACGGAAGTTCTTCGAACCCGATGCACCGACCGTGTTCGTCGAATTGCTCGTGTAAGCGACGCCGGCGTCGATCAAGCCGTACAGGGTGACGCTGCTTTGAGCGTGCGCGGTCATCGAGAACGCGCCGACAACGGCCGCGGCAAGAAGAGTTTTTTTCATGGTTTAAGCTCCAGTAACGTGACACGAATCGCAGAATTCGCGTGTAAACAGAACGCGGCGAAACAGAACATGTCGAGGTGACGATGCGTCACTCGCGGACCCGAACAGCTATCGGCACTGCTCTGTTGACAGGGGGCAGTGTATGAGTCACCGCTACTCCCGCCTATTTCAGAATCCGCAAGAATCTATTTCAGATATGAAAAGAATCTGCGAGACACGTCCCAAAGCATTGCCTGACAAGGGATTGGCTTGATTAAGCGTAGGTGAGAAATCGCCGTGCAAGCGATGTGTGTTGCGCTTGGGACACAGTGTGATGTGCAGAAGAAAGCGCGCGCGAAGCATTGCCAGCATTGAATTTGCGCGCGACACGCATGATCGGATTTGGTTCCGTGAGTGTGTGAGCATGCCGCATGAATGATTGCGCACGCCTCGCATCGAACCATCGCATGTTGTGACAGTCATCGTCTCGCGCATCGATGACGAGATGTTTCACCTCATCACTTCATCACGACGATCGCGCGTGTCGTTTCTCATCATGTTGGATGGCTGCCATGTGGCTGTCATCTATGACGCGTGCACGTGCGCAATGGGATAAATCGGAGATGTTGGCAAGCGCACGAAAGCATCGCGTGCCGAAAAGTGCTTTATTTATGGGGTTTTACGGACTATTGCGAGTCACCGAATAATTCATTGCGTCGAATGATGACAATGATTTCGGGATGCAGACCTATACTACGTTCCGCGAGAAGTAGACTTTTGCGTTGAGTGAAAAGTCTCCAAACCTTGGCGCGGCCTCATCGGCCGCGCTTTTTTTTGCCCGCGATTTTCAGCGTACTGGCGCAGGTGTCGTCAGGCGTAATAGCCGGTGGTGAGGGCTTCGCCGCAATCTCGCACGTGGGGAATGCTCAACTGCTTGAGCTTGCGATACAACGACGCACGGCAGAAGCCGAGCGTGCGCGCGGCGGCGGAAATGTTCCAGCGATGTTGGGCGAGCGCTTGCAGAATGCGTTCGCGTTCGGCGTCGTGATGAGCGTCATGCGTGAGGGATTCCGCATGCAGTGCGACCGCCTTCGATGCAGCGCTCACATCCTTCGCATCCTTGCCTTCCCCAAGTTCCTTCGTGCGCAACACGTCGTCGCGAGATAACGCTTGCGTCATCCGCATCGACGTTGCCGAGTGCAGCGCGCCGGCTTGCAGACACTCCGGCGGCAAATCGCTCGCGCACAGCACGTCGTCGCCCATCACGGCGCACGCATAACGCAACGCGGCGCGCATCTGACGCAGATTGCCCGGCCATTGGTGTGAGAGCAAACGTGAGAGCGCATCCGGCGACACGCGCGAGAGTGCCTGATCGACGCGCAGTCCGGGCCACTCGTCGCACAGCATGCGCGCAATCAATTCAGTCTTGTCGTCGCGCTCACGCAGCGTGGGCAGTGTGAGCACGCCGACCGCGATCCGGTAATAGAGATCTTCGCGGAACGTGCCTTGCGCGACCGCACTCGCGAGATCCTGATGGGTCGCGCAGATCAGTTGCACATCGACCGGGACCGGCTGGCTTGCGCCCAGCGGTGTGACCTCGCGCTCCGACAGCACGCGCAGCAAGCGCGTTTGCAACGCATGCGGCATGTCGCCGATCTCATCGAGAAACAGCGTGCCGCCGTCGGCCTGTTGCAGTTTTCCTTTCATGCCGCCGGGCAATGCGCCCGAAAATGCGCCGCGCTGGTAGCCGAACAACTCGCTCTCGACCAGATGTTCCGGCAGCGATGCCGTGTTGATCGCGACGAAGGCCTGCGCGCGACGTTCGCTGTACGCATGCAATGCCCGCGCGAGAAATTCCTTGCCGGTGCCCGTCTCGCCGAGAATCAGCACCGGCAGACCGCGGTCAACGAAGCGCTTGCCGCGCGCGAGCAGATCGCGCATGCGGGCGTCGGTGCCGCACAGGTCGTCGATGTCGAGGTAGTCGGGGCGCAAATGCCGGGCATGCATCGGTGCCGGGCGGGCGGGGGCGGCCGCAGGCACACGTACGATGCGCTCGGCGAGCGCGGCAAAGTTGTTGAAGGCGGTGTTGACGTTGTTGACGGTGCCGACAGCACCGACGGTATTCGCATTGGCGGCGCCGAGGGGGCTGGCGAGGCCGACAGGTCGAGCGGGGGCGTGCGCTACGGCTAGGTGAGCGGGCATGACTTGTCTCCTTCTCGTATTGGTACGAAAGGGGCGCCGTCGGTGGCTTGTGGCCTGGCGATTCCTGACGTCTCTTTATGTCGCGACCGGCTCGGGTGGCCAACCGCCAATGCAGGATACGACCGCTGAGTCATAACATCCAATACAATATTGATGTGCCAATAATACCTTTGGGGTATCAAATGATCGAATTGCGCCATTTCCAGTACTTTGTCGTGCTCGCGCAGACGCTTCACTTCGGCCGCGCGGCCCAGCAACTGCATATCTCGCAGCCGCCGCTATCGCGTCAGATCGCGTTGATGGAGGCCGAGCTGGGCGTGCAACTGTTCGAGCGCACGAATCGCAGCGTGCGGCTCACACGGGCCGGCACGCGCTTCTATCAGGACGCGGTGGAAATCCTCAATTCGGTCGACCGGGCGCGGCGCAATGTCGTGGCGGCCAGCCGAGGGGAGGACGGTGCGATCACCGTCGGCTTCATGATGTCGTCGGCCTACAACATCCTGCCGGCGCTTACCCGGACGTACGCCGCTGCGTATTCACGCGTCGACATGAAGCTGGCGGAAACGCTGCCCAATCTGCTCGCGGAGTCGGTGCGGGCCGGGCAGACGGACGTCGGCATCATGTACCGCCCGGAGGATCTGACCGGGCTGGATACGGCGACGGTGTTTCGCGAGGAGATGGTGGCGGTCATTCCGCGCACGCACCCGCTCGCGAAGGTGCGCGTGCTCGACGCCGAGCATCTCGCCGAAGAATCGTTCGTGAGCATTCCGCGCGAGATCGCGCCGCTCGTGTACGACCTGATTGTCACGCATTGCCGGCGCTCGGGCTTCTCGCCGCACATCCGTCTCGAGACCAACTTGCAGCAGACGATCATCAACCTTGTCGGAGAGGGCCTTGGCGTGGCCATGGTGCCGATGTCGATGAGCAGTGCCAGTGCTTCGGGCAACGCCGTGTTCAAGCCGCTCAGGAACGCGCCTGTGGCCGAGGTGGCGCTGCTGTGGAGCCGGGACAACCACAACCCCTGCGTGGCAACGTTCGTGGAGAACGCGCGCAGTGTGTGGCGGGAGATGCAGCGCGCGCCGGGCGCGCGGCTGGTGCCCGATCTGCCGGACACCAGCCTGCGCTGAGCGCGTCATGCGTGGGGGGAATGATGGGGGGAGTTGGGACGTTGAGACGAGGAAAGCCGGGGCGCGAGCGCGCCCTCAGATTTCCAGAATCCCGGCGGCCACGAAGCCGCCGTCGACCGGCAGAATGTGGCCGGTCACATACGAGGCGTCGTCCGACGCCAGAAAGCTCACCGCACCGGCGATTTCACCCGGCTGCCCGTAGCGCCCCAGCGGGGTCGTCTCGGTATAGTGACGACGCGAGATGTCCGAGTGCAGCACCTTGGTCAGCGGCGTGTCGATCGGCCCCGGCGCGATGCCGTTCGCAGTGATGCCGAACGGCGCGAGTTCGATCGCCATCTGACGCGTCAGTCCGATCACCGCCGCCTTCGACGTGCCGTAAGCCGTGCGACCCGCGCTGGCCAGAATCCCCGCGACCGATGCCAGATTGACGATACGTCCCCAGCGCTGCTCGCGCATGAGCCGCGCGGCGTGCTGTCCGCACAGCAGCGTGCCCGTGAGGTTCACGGCCATGACCTGATGCCAGTGTTCGAGCGGATAGTCCAGGAACGGAAACGTCTTGGCGATGCCCGCATTGTTGACGAGCACGTCGCACCGTCCGTACCGTTTCGCCACCTGCGCAAAGCCGTCGGCGATCGACGCTTCCTCACCCACGTTCATCCCCAGCGCCCACGCGCGGCCACCCGCTGCGCTGAGCGCTGCAGCCGTCTCCGTTGCCGCGCCTTCGTTCAGATCGGCCACGACCACGGTCATGCCATCCTTGATCAATCGTTCGCAGATGGCGGCACCAATGCCCATGCCGCCGCCCGTGACTACTGCTACCTTCTCCGTCATGCTATGGACTCCTAAATTTACTGGCAGTTACAGCTCGGGCTCCACCGCCTGCTTAAGCGGCGGAGCCCGTCGGTGATATCGCGAAACCGTTAAGGGGTTGGCGTTACTTCAGGAAACCGATCGAGATCCAGGGGATGAAGACCACGATGAGCAGCGCGATGAGCAGCGCCCCCATGTACGTCCACATCCGGTTGAAGACCTTGTCGGGCGATGTCTTGCCGATGGCGCACGCGGCGTAGAAGCCGACACCGAGCGGCGGGGCGAACAGGCCCATGCCCATCGACAGGATCACGACCATGGCGTAATGCACGTCGTGAATGCCGAGCGAGCGCGCGACCGGGAACAGGAGCGGTCCGAACAGCACGATGGCGGGAATGCCTTCGAGCACGCTGCCGAGCACGATGAACACGACCATCGAGATGAGCAGGAAGCCGACCTGTCCGCCCGGCACGCCGTGCATCAGACCGACGAGCTTGGACGAGAAGCCCGATTGCGTGAGCGCCCATGCCATCGCGGTGGCCATGCCGATGATCAGCAGGATCGCGCCGGACAGGGCTGCGGTCTCGGTGAGCAGCGGATAGAGACGCTTGAAGTTCAGATGTTTCTTGAAGGCGTGGACGATCAGGCCGATCACGATGGTGTACGCGATGCCGATGGTCGACACTTCCGTGGCCGTTGCTGCACCTTCGATCACTGCCGTACGGATGAGGATCGGCAGCGCCAGCGCGGGCAGCGCAACGATGAAGGTCTTGCCGATCACGCTCCACGGTGCGCGACGCGCGGCGTTGGGCGCTTCCTTACGCGAGCGGGCGAAGCACACCACGACGATGGCCAGCGTGGCGATCACGGCGGGCAGCAGGCCACCGACGAACAGTGCGGTGATCGACACGCCGCACACGGCGCCGATGGTGATGAGTACGAGGCTCGGCGGGATCGTCTCGGTCATCGCGCCGGTGGCGGACAACAGGGCGACGAGGTCTTCCTGTTTCGAACCGCGTCGCTGCATCTCAGGGAACAGCGCCGGGGCGACGGCGGCCATGTCGGCCGCCTTGGAACCGGAGATGCCCGACACCAGGAACATCGCCCCGAGCAGCACGTACTGAAGGCCGCCGCGCACGTGGCCGAGCAGCGAGGCCATGAATTCGATCAGGCTGCGCGCCATTCCGCTCATTTCGATGAGCGCGCCGAGCAGCACGAACAGCGGCACCGACAGCAGCACGAGCCCGGACATGCCTTCGTCCATGCGGCTCACGACGATCTGCAATGGGGCATCGGTCACGAGCGCGAGATAAGCGAGGGTGGCCGTGCCGAACGCGAAGGCGATCGGAATGCCGCCCGCCACGCACGCGCCCACGATCAGCACGAAGAAGATGAGCAGGTTGTAGTTGCCCATGGCGATGAGCGCGGGGCGCCCGAGCCAGAGCGCGGCGCCGAGCGCGGCGACGAACAGCACGCCGAGCCCGAACTGACGCAGGCTGGAGCAGCGTGCCATGCGCGAGATCGCCGCGATGAGCATCAGCGCGGCGCCCACCGGCAGCGCTGCTGCACGCAGGCCGTCGGGAATTTCGAGGGCGGGCGTGGTGATGTCCATCTGTTCGATCGCATGCGTGTACGCCGGCATGATGATCAGCGCGACGAACACGCACACGGTCAGCGCGGCCATGGTCTGGAACCAGTCGCGCCATGCAGCGGGAAGTTTGTTGACGATGGCGGAAAGACGCATGTGTTCGCCCCGATCGAGGGCGAGCACGGCGCCGAGCATCGACAGCCAGATGAAAAGGATCTGCGCAAGCTCATCCGACCACGTGAGCGGATTGTCGAACCCGTAACGCGAGATCACGCCCGCGAGCAGGATGAGAGTTTCCGCCACCACCAGCAGCACGGCAGCCGCTTCGGTGACTTTCATCACCGCGCGGTTGACGTGGCAGAAGAGGCGGGCGAGCGCGTGCGTCGGCTCGGCCGTCATCGTCAACGTTTCCATTTACGCGAGCTTCCCTGTGTACTTTTCCAGCATGGCCCATGCTTCGTCGCCGAACTTCTTGTGCCATTCGGCATAGAAGCCCGCGGCGCGCAGCTTGTCGCGGAACTGCTCGTTGTTCGGTGCGTTGAACACGAGACCCTTCTGCTTGAGCTCGGCCGTCACGCCTTCATTGAGCTTGCGCACGTCCTCACGCTGGGCGACGGCGGCGGCATTCACGTTGGCGGTCACGATGTCCTGCAGGTCCTTCGGCAGCTTGTCCCACTTCTGCTTGTTGGCGAGGAACCAGAAGCCGTCCCACATGTGGTTCGTCATCGACACGTACTTCTGCACTTCGTAGAGCTTGGCCGTGGTCAGCAGCGCCAGCGGGTTTTCCTGCGCTTCGACGATGTGCGTCTGCAAGGCGGAATAGACCTCGGCGAAGTTGATCGACGTGGGCGACGAATCGAACGCGCGGAACATCGACGTCCACAGCGGGCTCGTGGGCACGCGAATCTTCAGACCCTTCAGATCGTTCGGCGAGTTGATCGGACGGCTGCTCGTGGTGATCTGGCGATAACCGTTTTCCCAGATCTTGTCGAAGGCGAACACCGTGGTCTTCGCGATCTGACCGCGCACGTGCGCGCCGAGACCGCCGTCCATGGCCGCCCACACCTGGCTGTAATCCTTGAACGCGAAACCCACGCCCGAGATCTGCGCGGCCGGCACGAGCGTGCCGAGAATCAGCGGCGAGAGCGTGAAGTAATCGATCGCGCCGGAGCGGATCTGGCTCAGCATGTCGCTGTCCGAGCCGAGCTGGTTGTTCGGATAGATCTGGAAGTCGATACGTCCCTTCGACTGCTCCGCGATCTTCTGCGCCATCTCCTTGGCGCGGATGTTCATCGGATGGCTGACGGGCAGGTTGTTGGCGAACTTCAGCGTGAATTCGGCGGCGTGGGCCTGCGTCTGATACAACCCCGTAGCGGCGGCTGCCGATGTTGCGGCCACGACTTTGATGAAGTGGCGACGATCCATGGTGCTCATACTGCATGTCTCCTATTTATAGGTTTGGTGACTGCGTCTGATGCGCAAGACGTGTGAGGTTGATCGCCTCGCAACGTCCCGGCCAACTCGACTGGCGATGCGCAAATTCATCGATTCGCGTCATCTGCCGGACATTCGGCTCGCAAGTGGCTGGGTCATCTTACGCAAATCGAATGCCAGTTCGGGCCCTGAACGGGAAAACCCTTACGTTGTTAAGCATCAGTGAAATCCCGCGTGGCGTGTCGGCATCCTTTCGTCATGCGCAACAAGGCTTCGCGGCGAACTGGCCCGATGTCGGGCGTTTGCTGCATGTGCGAACAGCGCCGGGACGCCCCGGCGACCGGGGTGTGACACCTGTCGCATTTCGCCAATGCCTTGCGACACCTGTCGCATGCCCGGCCACGCGCGGTGCGACAGGTGTCGCATCGATATCGACCCGGCGATTTCTGTTGCGGCACAGCAAAATTTCCGCGTATTACAAGCCTTGGCGATTTTCAAATTTCACTTGATGCGGCGACAAATCCCGCTTTACGCTTGCGTCAATTGCGAATGCGCCAAAAGCGCGTGAGACGGATGGAACTCGCAACGACGACTGACCGAGCCGTCGATGTCGCAGACCTGGCCCTGTGCGGACCGCGCGCAGACACGCGGCAGAGGTCTGGCATCGAAATTGCTCACCGGAGTCTGGATGACCCCATTTTTCCGGAGACACTTCATGGTTGCTGCATGCCTTACCGGCTGGGCCCACTCCCAGTTCGGCAAACTCGATAACGTCGATGCCGAAGTTCTGCTGGCCGACGTCGCACAAGCTGCTCTCGACGACGCGGGCCTTTCGCCCGAACAGATCGACTCGATTCACGTCGGCACTTTCAATGGCGGTTTCCTGTATCAGGACTTCCCGTCGTCGCTCATCTTCAACCGGATTCCCGGGCTGCGCTTCAAACCGGCCACGCGCTACGAAAACGCCTGCGCCACGGGCTCGGCTGCTGTGCATGGCGGGCTGCAATCGATCGAAGCAGGCAAGGCCACGCACGTGCTGGTGATCGGCTTCGAGAAGATGACCGAACTCGCTACGCCGCAAGTCGGCGAAGTGCTGCTCAAGTGTTCGTATGCGCGTGAGGAAGCCGGTATTCCCGGTGGCTTCGCCGGGGTGTTCGGCACGATCGCGCAGACGTACTTCGACCGTTACGGCGACCAGTCCGACGCCCTCGCCCAGATCGCCGCGAAGAACCATCGCAACGGCTCGGTCAATCCGTACGCGCACATGCGCCGCGATTTCGGCTACGACTTCTGCCGCAATGTCTCCGAGAAGAACCCGTACGTGGCCGGTCCGCTCAAGCGCACCGACTGCTCGATGGTGTCCGACGGCGCAGCCGCCCTCGTGATCTCGAAGGCCGATGTGGCGCGCGCCATGCCCAAAGCGGTCGGCTTCCGCGCGGCCGTGCAGGTCAACGATTACCTGCCGCTCTCGCGTCGCGATCCGCTGGCGTTCGAAGGCGGTCAGCACGCGTGGCGTCAGGCGCTGGGTGTTGCGGGCGTGTCGTTGAAAGACCTCTCGCTGGTCGAGACCCACGACTGCTTCACCATCGCCGAGCTGATCGAGTACGAAGCGATGGGGCTGGCCAAGCCGGGGCAGGGCGCGAGCGTGCTGGCCGAAGGGCTGACGCAAAAAGACGGTCTGCTGCCGGTCAACCCGTCGGGCGGTCTCAAGGCCAAGGGTCACCCGGTGGGTGCCACGGGCGTGTCGATGCACGTCATGGCGGCGATGCAACTCACGGGCACGGCCGGTGAGATGCAGATTCCGGGAGCGAAGCTCGCAGGCGTCTTCAATATGGGCGGCGCGGCGGTAGCGAACTACGTGAGCATTCTCGAAGCACGCTGAGTGCATACAGGAGACGAGAGATGCTCAAGAAGGTCATGAACCTCGGCCGACTACTGGCCGACGTCGCCCGCCGTCATCCGGACGAACCCGGTCTGATCGTGGGCGACAAGATCACCACGTGGGGCGAGATCGACGCCCGCGTGAACGCTGCCGTCGATGCCCTGCGCAAGCTCGGCGTTGGCAAAGGCGACAAGCTGCTGGTGCATTCGCGCAACAACCTGCCGATCTTCGAGAGCGCGTGGATCGCGTTTCGTCTGGGCGCGGTGTGGGTGCCGACGAACTTTCGCATCACCGCCCCGGAGGCCGCGTATCTGGGGCAGTCGAGCGGTGCCTGCGCCATGATTTACGACGCAGGATTCGAAGGTCATGTCGATGCCGTGCGCGCCGCCTCGCCGGCGTTGCGTCATGTGATCGCACTGGGCGCGCCGCGCGAAGGCGAACTGCACTACGAGACGCTGGTGGCCGAACATCTCGGTGCACCCGGTTTCGAGGAAGAGGTCGAGTACGAGGACCCGCTGTGGTTCTTCTACACGTCCGGCACGACGGGGCATCCGAAGGCCGGCGTGCTCTCGCACGGGCAGATGGCGTTCGTCGTCACCAACCATCTGGCGGATCTGATGCCGGGCATCACGTATCGCAGCCGCTCGATGGTCGTGGCGCCGCTCTCGCATGGCGCGGGCATTCACGCCATCGTCAATACGGCGCGAGGCGCGGCGAGCGTGTTGCTGCCGGGCGAGAAGATGGACGCAGCGCAGGTCTGGCAGGCGGTCGAGCGTCACCGTGTCGACAACATGTTCACGGTGCCGACCATCGTCAAGATGCTGGTCGAAGATCCGGCAGTGGACGAGTACGACCATAGCTCGCTGCGCTTCGTGATCTACGCGGGCGCACCGATGTACCGCGCCGATCAGAAGTATGCGTTGCAGAAGCTGGGGCGCGTGCTGGTGCAGTACTACGGCCTGGGCGAAGTGACGGGCAACATCACGGTGCTGCCGCCGTGGCTGCATAGCGACGACGATGACGCGCCGGACGCCCGCGTGGGCACTTGCGGTCTGCCGCGCACGGGCATGGAGGTGGCGATTCTCGACGAGCAGGGGCAGCGTCAGCCGGCGTTCGCGTCGGGGGAGATCTGCGTGCGCGGGCCGGCCGTCTTCATGGGGTATCACAACAATCCGGACGCTAACGCCAAGGCGTTCAAGGACGACTGGTTCCACACCGGCGACCTCGGTCATGTGGACGCGCAGGGCTTCCTGTACATCACGGGTCGAGCGTCGGACATGTATATCTCGGGCGGCTCGAACGTCTATCCGCGCGAGATCGAAGAAGCGTTGCTGACACACCCGTGCGTCTCCGAGTGTGCCGTGCTCGGCGTGCCCGACCCCAAGTGGGGGGAGAGCGGGCTCGCGGTGGTGGTCGCCCGGGAAGGCATGGCCGCACAGGCCGATGAACTGCTCGGACATCTCGAAGCGCGTATTGCCCGCTACAAGTGGCCGCGCCGCTTCGTATTCTGGAGTGCCATGCCCAAATCGGGCTACGGCAAAATCGTGAAAAAGCAAATCAAGACGATGCTCGAAGAGCAAGGAGACTATCGACTATGAAACCTGCGCTTTCACGGGTCTATCAGCATGCAGGCGTCCCCACGTTACCCCGTGTGGAAGACTGCGTGTTGAGCGGGCAGCACGAACTGCGCGTGACGATCCGGTCTGGTGCGAATCTCGGCGAGTCCTTACGCGCGGCGTTATCCCGCTATGCGTACGGTGGCGGCGTCGGGCGTTTCTGTGCGGGTACCGCGCGAGGGCTGCGGTATCACATGATCGAGAACACGACAGACGTGGAGCGCCCCTTCGGGTACGGCGCGCCGATCGACGAGATGCGCGAGGTCGATCTGATCGGCGGCGCGATCACCGTCGGTCGCACGGCTGACGGCGCCACGCTGCTGCATTGCCATGCGGGGTTCTCCGACCCGTCCGGCGAGTTGCACGGCGGGCATCTGATCCTCGATCACACCTGGGCCGGGGACGAGCCTGTGGTGATTCGTCTGTGTCTGTTCGAGCATGGCGGATACGTGACGGGCGACGACGAGGAGACGCGGTTTCATCTGCTGCGTCCGGTGGTGGGAGATTTCTCATGAGCGTCGCACTGGATGTTCCGGTCGCCATCGAGAGCGGCACGCTGGGCCGGTTGGTGGTGGCGCGCCTGAAGCCGAATCAGGATCTGACGGAAAGCATCGAGGCGCTGTGTGCCGAGCATGCCATCTCGCGCGCCATCGTGCGGGGGGCCGTCGGCAGTCTGATCGACGCACGACTGGCGTTCCGTGCGGGTGACGGCTGGCGCGAGCAAGTGGTGAACGGCCCCGGCGTGGAGATCCTCAACGTGTTCGGCGAGGTCGATGCCCGGCCCGGTGCGGCGAACGCGCTGCCCATGCTGCATGGCATGGTGGCCGACACCAACGGGCGCATGTTCGCGGGTCGCTTCGTTCGCGGTGGCAACCTGTCGTTCATCACCATCGAAGTGACGCTGCAGGAGTGGTTGCCGGCCTGACGCCACAACGACAGCACCGATCGTCGGTATACGTGAAAGCGCATGGGGAGTCTTCGGACTCCCCATTTGCGTTGGTTGGCACTGGTTGGTAACTAGTCGGCTCCAGTCGGCACTAGTCGCCGCTGCCGAGGAACGACTCGATGGCATTCACCAGCGCGAGCGGCGTCTCGTTCATCGGATAGTGACCGGCGTTGCGGATCACCCCGACGCTCGCTCGCGCGTAGCGCTTCCCATAGGTCTGTGCCATCAACTCGGCGGTGAACACCGGATCGTGCTCGCCGACGAGCGCTTTGACGGGCACGTCGGCGTGGATCTCGTTGCTGAAGTCGGTATCGGCCCATGCCGGGAAATACGCGGCGAAGGCCTGTGACGACGAACCTGTCGCGGAGGCGTTGGCCTTCCAGTCGATCCACGACGATGGCAGCCGGTTGCCGGTGCTACGGTCGATGATGACCTTGCGGGCATCGAGCGAGGTGGCGGCGCTCTCGAACAGGGCGCGACGGGCGGCGTCGAACGCCACACCGCCACAGGGCACCGGCGCGACGGCGACGAGCTTGCGCACGCGGTGCGGCACGAGTGCGGCGACCTTCTCGATTGCCATGCCGCCCATCGAATGACCGATCAGGCTGAACGTCATGAAGTCGAGCGAATCGGCGAGGGCGATGGCGTCCGTGGCGATCTCGGTAATGGTGTGCTCGCCCGCGACATCCAGCATGCCGCCATAGCCGCGATAGTCCATGAAGACGTAGCTGAAGTCGCCTTGCGAGAGCCACGGCTCGCAAGCCGCGAACGAGCAGGCGTCGCCGAACCAGCCGTGCAGCGCGATGATGGCGTGCGGGCCGTGGCCGACGCGGTGAAACGTGTTGGGTTTGCGATCTGGCATGTCGAATCCTTCGGGACAGCGGGAATTGCCCGGACGCTCATCGTAGCCACGGCGGAGATTGCCCACCGTCGATGACGGGTCAATCGCTGTAGAATTCGGGCCATGCGAAATACGTTGATCGATCCCTACGAGCATTTGCCGCGCAGCGTCGTCGTCACGGCCAACGACTACCCGGCCGGGCTCACCTTCCCGGAACACGCCCATGCGCGCGGGCAGTTCGCGTTCGCGTCGCGCGGCATGATTACGGTGTCGACGCCGCAGGGGCGATGGTTCGTGCCGCCGCAGCGTGCCTGCTGGGTGCCCGCGCAGGTCTCGCACGACATGACGATGACCGGGCCGGTGACGATGCTCAACACGTTCGTCACGCCCGAGGCGTCGCGGTCGGCAGGCTTGCCGGACCGATGCTGTGTCTATGGCGTCTCACCGCTGCTTCGCCAGTTGCTGGACGACGCCATCGACTTGCCGCCGCTGTACGACGAGCAGGCGCGCGACGGCAAGCTCATGGCGTTGCTGCTCGCCGAGATCGCGGCGATGCCGCGTCTGTCGCTACATGCGCCGTTGCCAACCGACGCCGAGTTGGCGCGCGTGTGTCGGGACGTGTTCGCGGCACCGTCGATGACGTTGGAACTGGATACCGTTGCGGCGATGGCGTCGATGAGCCGCCGCACGTTCACGCGCCGCTTTCGCGAGGCGACGGGGGTGAGCTTTGCGCAATGGCGCCAGCAGGTGTGCCTGCTGGCGGCGGTCGAGCGGCTGAGCGACGGACAACCGGTCACGCGTGTCGCACTGGATCTCGGCTACGGTAGTCCGAGCGCGTTCACGGCCGCGTTTCGCCGGGTGCTTGGCGAGCCGCCGAGCCGCTATCTTGCGCTCGCCTAGCGCCGTGCATCGGGCGGTGACGGGGGGCGTGCGAGCGGGAAACGCGCGACGTTCCAACGAAAAAGGGGCGCCGTCGAGGCGCCCCTTTTGCTTTGCGTGCCGTACTGGCTGCGATGCCTTATGCCACCGTCGGTTGCACGAGTCCGTCTTCACGGAACATGTGCTTGATGCCGCGCACGGCTTGCCGGATACGCGACTCGTTTTCGATCAGCGCGAAGCGCACGTACTCGTCGCCATATTCACCGAAGCCGATGCCGGGCGAGACCGATACCTTGGCTTGCGCGAGCAGCTTCTTGGCGAACTCCAGCGAGCCAAGCGCGCGATACGGTTCCGGAATGCGCGCCCAGATGTACATCGACGCCTTCGGCAGATCGACCGTCCAGCCCGCTTCCGTCAGGCCTTTGTAGAGCACATCGCGGCGTCGCTGGTATTGCTCTCGAATCTCTTCGACGCATGTCTGATCGCCTTCGAGCGCGGCGATGGCGGCGACCTGAACCGGCGTGAACGTGCCGTAATCGTGATAGCTCTTGATGCGCGCGAGTGCGGCGACCAGTTCGGCGTTGCCGACCATGAAGCCGATGCGCCAGCCGGCCATGTTGTAGCTCTTCGACAGCGTGAAGAACTCGACGGCGACGTCCTGCGCGCCGGGCACCTGCATGATCGACGGCGCTTTGTAGCCGTCATAGACGATGTCGGCATAGGCCAGATCGTGCACCACGAGAATGTCGTGCTTGCGTGCCAGATCGACGACCCGCTCGAAGAATTCGAGTTCGACGCACTGCGCCGTGGGGTTCGACGGGAAGCCGAGAATCACCATCTTCGGCTTCGGATGACTCTCACGAATGCCGCGTTCGAGTTCGGTGAAGAAGTCGATACCGGGCGTCATCGGCACGGAGCGGATGTTGGCGCCGGCGATCACCGCACCGTAGATGTGAATCGGGTACGACGGGTTCGGCACGAGCACCGTGTCGCCCTGATCCAGCGTGGCGAGCATCAGGTGCGCGAGGCCTTCCTTCGAGCCGATGGTGACGATCGCTTCGCGCTCGGGGTCGAGTTCGACGTCGTAGCGATCCTTGTACCAGCGGGTGATGGCGCGACGCAGGCGGGGAATGCCGCGCGAGGTCGAATAGCCGTGCGTGTCGGGGCGTTGTGCGACTTCGACGAGCTTGCTGACGATATGCGGCGGTGTGGCCCCGTCGGGATTGCCCATCGACAGATCGATGATGTCCTCGCCACGACGGCGCGCCGCCATCTTCAGCTCGGCGGTGATGTTGAAAACGTACGGGGGAAGACGATTGATGCGCGCAAAGCTGCGCGAGCCCTGAGAGCTGGACATGAGAAATCCTGGAACGTAAGCGCCCGGAACCGTCCGAGCGACGCCGGTGTGCTGGCCACACCGTGACGGCGAATGTAGCGCGACGGCGATCGCTTAGGCAAGTGATTTTTGCAGCGCGTTGCAGAGGGGACGTCGGGTAAGATGGGCGCCCGTGTGTTGGCAAGTCCGGAGCAAAGGAGGGACGATGGCGTATCTGTATCTGCTGGTGGCAATCGTGGCGGAGGTGATCGCGACGTCTGCGCTGAAGGCGTCTGAGGGTTTTACGCGGGTCGGTCCGGTCGCGCTGGTCGTGGCGGGTTACGGCATCGCGTTCTACATGCTCTCGCTCACGCTGCGCACGATCCCCGTGGGCATTGCCTATGCGATGTGGTCGGGGCTGGGCATCGTGCTCATTTCCATCGCGTCACGGGTGTTGTTCGGACAGAAGCTCGATGCGCCGGCCATGCTCGGCATGGCGCTGATCATCGCCGGCGTGCTGGTGATGAATCTCTGGTCGAAGACGTCGGCGCACTGACATCGTGTTCCGCTTCGGCGAGCACGGCCTTGAGTGCAGAGATGCAGGTATCGATCTCCGTACGTTCGATGACGAGCGGTGGCGCGAGACGCAGCACGGTCGAGCGCGTCTCCTTGGCGAGCACACGACGGCGCAGCATGCGCATCGACAGGTCGTGCGCATCGGCGCGCGCCGGGTCGATTTCGATGCCTGCCCAGAGGCCACGTCCCCGCACTTCCCTAATGAGCGGCGAGTGAATCGCGTGCAGACGCGAGAGCAGATATTCCCCCATTTCCGCACTTCTGCCCGGCAGGTCTTCGTCGGCCATGACGTCGAGCGCTTCGAGCGCGACGGTGGCGGCGAGCGCATTGCCGCCGAACGTCGAGCCGTGGCTGCCGGGTTCGAAAAGGTCGATGATGTCGCGCCGTGCGACGAAGGCCGACACCGGCAGCAGGCCGCCGCCCAGCGACTTGCCGAGCATGATGCCGTCCGGCACGATGCCTTCGTGCTGATAGGCGAACCATCGGCCTGTGCGTCCCAGGCCGGACTGGATTTCGTCGAGCAGCATCAGCACATTCTGCTCGGTGCAGAGTTGACGCAGCCCGCGCAGAAAGCCGTCGGGCGGCACGACGATGCCGCCTTCGCCCTGAATCGTCTCGAACAGTACGGCGCAGGTGTTGGGGGTGATGGCGGCGCGCACGGCGTCGATATCGCCGTAGGGCACGCGCACGAAGCCGGGCGCGAACGGGCCGAAGTCGGCGCGATAGGCGGGCTCGGAGGAGAAGCCGACGATGGTGGTGGTGCGTCCGTGGAAGTTGCCGTCGGCGACGATGATTTCGGCTTTCTCGGCGGGAATGCGTTTGACGCTGTATCCCCAGCGTCGCGCGGCCTTGATGGCCGTCTCCACGGCTTCGGCGCCTGTGTTCATGGGCAGGGCGCCGCCAAGCGTCGTGAGGTCGCAGAGGCGTTCGAGAAAGGCGCCGAGCCGGTCGGTGTAGAAAGCGCGGGAGACGACGGCGAGTCGCTGCGCCTGCGCGGTGAGTGCGGCGACCAGACGCGGATGCGCGTGGCCATGACTGACGGCGGAATAGGCGCTCATCATGTCGAGGTAGCGGTTGCCCTCGACGTCCCAGACCCAGACACCTTTGGCGTGCGAGAGCACGACGGGCAGGGGAGCATAGTTGTGCGCACCAAAGCGTTGTTCGCGTTCGATCTCGTTCATGAGCGCGTTCCTCCACGTCTGAAGTCTAGATGCGAACGCGCTGGCACGCAAAGGGGGAGAACTCCCGAAGGGCCGCGCATGAATTTGGCATGCACGTGCGCTATAATCGCCGATTACCCGGATGTGACGTATCGCGTCGCGTCCGGGCTTCTCCGGCAGCGGTATCAGATCGCCGCCAGCATGTCGCAAGCGCACTGCCCATAGCTCAGTTGGATAGAGCATCGGCCTTCTAAGCCGACGGTCGGGGGTTCGAATCCCTCTGGGCAGGCCAACCACGCCAACGCGCCGTGCCATAGCGCGTGCGTTCAGCACCTTCTCATGATTTGCCCCGCAACGCGAATGCCGCCACCGTACAGGCGAGCATGGCGATGCCGGCAAGCAGGAACGTGTCGCTGTACGCCATGAACAGCGCCTCTCGCATCACACGTTGCTCGATAAGTCTGAGCGCCGCGTCGCGCGCGTCGTGTGCCGATATTCCCATGTGTCCCAGCCAGTGTTGCATCGCGTAGATCCGTTCGTGCAGGGCCTCGGTATAGGGCGTGACGGACTCGCCGATGCGCATAGCGTGCAACTTCTGCCGCTCGACGACGATCTGGCTGGCCACCGCAATGCCGATGGCGCCGCCCACGTTGCGCACCATCGTGAAGAGGCCCGATGCCGAGCCCACCTGCGCCTTTTCCACCCCTGCGATCGCCATCACCGACAACGCCACGACGACCAGCGACTGACCGATGCCACGCACCACCAGCGAGGGTTCGATGACGTTGACTCCCGCGTCGATGTTCAGATGCACATTCATCAGACAGCCCGCAGCGACCAGTGCGAAGCCGGCAATGATCGTCAGGCGCGGTCCGATACGGCGCATGAGCGGCGGCGTGAGAAACGACATGACGAACTGCACCGCCCCGTAGGGAATCATCGTCATGCCGATATCGCGTGCGCTGAATCCCTGCAACTCGGCGAAGTAGTTCGGTACGAGAAACACGACGCCGAACACTACCGCGCCGAACAGAAACTGCATCAGACTCGCTACACCGAAGTTGTATCGCGCCAGCAGCCGCAGGTTGATGAACGGTTGCGCGCGATGCCACTGCGTCCAGAGAAACGCCATCAGTCCAAGCACCGCAACGACCGAAAGCTGCACGATTTCCGTGGACGAGAACCAGTCCTTGCGGCCGCCTTCCTCAAGCACGATCTGCAGCGCGCTCAGCCCGATTGCCATCGCGCCGATGCCGAACCAGTCGGCTTTTCTCAACTGATCCAGATGCACCGGCGTCGCCTTGATCGACCAGCCGATCGCCGCCAGCAATGCAATGCCGGGCGGAATCTGCAAATAGAAGATCCAACGCCATGAGTACATCTCGGTGAGCCATCCGCCAAGGGACGGCCCCGCCGCCTGTGCGACATTGTTGGCCACCGCGAACAATGCCATGCCCAGCGGGTGTCTGGACGGCGGCAACTCGGACACGATCAACTGGAACGACAGGGGAATCAACACGCCGCCGAAAGCGCCCTGTAACGCCCGTGCGACGATCATCGTCGAGATATCCGGCGCCAGCGAACACGCCAGCGAGAACACGAGAAACCCCGTGGTGCCGACCAGCAACACACGCCGTGCCGAGAACACCTTCACCAGCCAGCCTGTCAGGGGGATCACGATGATCTCGGCCACCAGATACGCCGTGGTGATCCACGACCCCTCTTCGAAGCTGGCGCCGAGCGAGCCCCGGATGTCCGGCAGCGACGCGTTCGTGACGTGCACGTTCATCCCCGCCATGAAACATCCGAACACCCCGCCGAGCACGGCCACCCACGCACGCAACGATACGGTGTCGGCGGCTGGAGGCGGCGCGGCTGCCGGCTCCGCCTCATGCGACGCGCTACGCTCGGCAGCCGCGCTCATTGCACATCTCCCGGCGTGCTGCGCGTGTCGACCCGCGCGACGACCGACATGCCAGGGCGCAGCGCCGGCGAGTGTGCGGCACCGTGATCCAGGCGAATTCGCACCGGGATACGCTGCACGATCTTGGTGAAGTTGCCCGTCGCATTGTCGGGGGGCAACAGCGCGAACTGCGCTCCCGATCCCGGCGAGAAGCTCGCCACCGTGCCGTGCAGCACATGATCGGGATAGGCGTCGACGTCGATCTCGACGGTCTGCCCCGGACGCATATGACGAACCTGTGTTTCCTTGAAGTTGGCCACGACGTAGACGTCGTCAAGCGGCACGAGCGCCAGCAACGGCGTTCCGGCGTCGACATACTCGCCCACGCGTGCGCGTCGCTGCCCGACGACACCGTCGGCCGACGCTCGCACCACGGTGTGCGCCAGTGTCAGCTCGACCTGCGTTTGCGCTGCCCGGGCGGCAGCCAGAAGCGCTTGTGCCTGTTCGATGGCGGCATGGCGCTCGACGCGTTGACGGTGCAGCACCTTCAACTGCTCAACCTGCACCTGACTGGCGGCTTGCGCGTGGGCGAGCGCGGCACGCGCCTGACGCGCCTGCGCATCGGCCTGCTCGGTGCGCTGCTCGCTGGCCGCGCCGTCGGCGAGCAACGAGCGATAGCGATTGGCATCGGCGACCCGACGGCCGGTTTGCGCATCGGCGCCCTCCACGTCCGCTCGCGCCTGAGCGATGACGCTCGCCTGACGCGCAACTTCCGCGTCGAGCGTTGCCGCTGCATCTGTCTGTGCCTGCACGTCGGCCGTCGCGGAGCGTACGGCTGCCTTCGCCTGCACCAGACGTGCCTGCACTTCGCGGTCGTCCAGACGGACCAATACGTCGCCCTTGTGCACATGCTGGTTGTCTTGCACGTCCACCGCGCTGATGTAGCCCGCCACGCGCGGGCCGATGCTGGTGACGTCGGCGCGCACGTAAGCGTCGTCGGTGCCTTCGATAAAGCGCCCAACCAGCCACCAGCGACCGACGGATACCATAGCGATGACGGCAAGCGCGGCACCTGCCACGACCATCCATGTCTTGCGACTTGCACGCAACGGCGTGCCGGGCAAGGTAACTGTACTCATGACAATCTCTCGATAACAAACGAACCAATGGGAACAGGGGGTGCGATACCGCGTGAGGCGGCATCAGCGGGCAACGGTCCTGGGTCAGCGCACGGACCCGGGCGCTTGGGGAGATAGCGGGGTACGGGGCGATGTTGCAGGAGCAGAGGCCGCCGCGATGCTCGACGCAATCTCGCCAGCCTTCGCTGCAACGTCACCGGACGACGTCGTGTGCAGCGATTGCCAACCGCCGCCCAACGCCTTGAAGACGGTGACCTGATCCAGACCGACCTGCGTCGTACTGCGGGCCAGGGCGGCGTCGGCATGCGCAAGCGAGCGCTGTGCATCGAGCAAACCGAGAAAGTCGATCGCGCCTGCCTTGTACAGGCGCGCGGCCAATTCGAGTGCGCGCGCGTTACCCTCGCGCGAGGCTGCCAGCGACCGCGCTTGCGACCAGTCGGCACCATAGTGCGCGAGCGCCTGTTCCGTCTCCTTTAGTGCGACGAGCACACGGCCCTCGAATGCCGCCAACGCCGCGTCTTCGTCAGCATGAACGGCGCGCAGGCGGGCACGGCTGGCGCTGAGGTTGGGAAACTGCCACTGGATCAGCGGGCCGACGCTCCAGGTAACGGCGTGGCTGTCCCCGAGCGACGCGAGGCTGCCCGTGCTCGATAGCCAATCGACGGAGGCGCCGAGCGTGATGCGCGGATAAAGATCAGCGCTTGCAACGCCGACGCGTGCGGTGGCTGCCGCCAGACGTCGTTCGTAGGCTCGCAGATCGGGCCTGCGCTGCAACAGGCTCGCTCCGTCGCCGACAGGGAATGGCGTTGCGAGCGTCGGCACGCGCTGGCATTGCGCCGCCGACGACGGCAGATCGGTCGGCGCGCGCCCCGTCAGCACGGATAACTCGAATAATGCGGCGCGCCGATTCCCTTCGATGACCGGCAGATTCGCCGCCGTGTCGTCCACGAACGCCTGTGCTCGTGTGACTTCAAGGTCGGAGACCCGTCCGTCAGCGCGCTGTCGACGTGTCAGATTGGCGATACGCACGGCGATCTCGAGTGTGCGATGCGTAACGCTCGCCTGATCGGCCAGCCCGCAGGCCTGCAAATACGCGCTCACCGTTTGCGCAGCCACGCTCACCCGCATGGCATCGCTTTCGGCGGCGGCGGCCTCGGCATCGGCGCCCGCTGCATCGATCGCGTGCTCGACACGCCCCCAGAGATCGACTTCCCACGACAGCGAGAACGATGGCGCCCAGGCCGAGCGCGCCGCCGGGCTGTTCGTATTCCGACTGGCCGACACGGTCTGATCGGCTTCGGCTTTGCCGTAGCGCGGACCGAACGATGCCGAGGTCTCGGGCAAGCGCTGCGTCTGCTGTTCGCCGAGCACGGCACGCGCGCGTCGCATGTGCGCTGCCGCCACGGCAAGGTCGCGATTCTCCCGGAGTGCATCGGTAACCAGCGAGTCAAGCGCGGTGTCGCCATACAGGCGCCACCATTCGTCGGCGGGGGCATTGGCTGTCACAGGGGCGGAGGAGGCGGCGTCGAATTGGCCTTGCATCGTCGCCGGCGTTTGCGGTGTTTCGTACACCGGACCGACGCTGCATGCGCCTAGCCAGAGCGAGGAGGTCACGCAGGCAAGCCAAACAGGAATACGGCAAAGCGAAAGGGATCGGTAAGGCGTACGGTGCGATGGCGGGAAATTCCGGGAGGCCAGGACGGCCGATGCGGACGAAGCAGACGAAGCAGACGAAGCAGACGAAGCAGACAAATCGGCATGCATGACGAAGCGAGTGATCGGACAAGGCGGGAGTTCCGATGGTATGGTGTCGGCGTCGAATTCCTCGTGCGCAGAGTGCACAACCATCGTCGTAAAATGGACAGCTTCATCGATGCGTTGCATGCTGGCGACGCCAGTTTCCCGGTTGCCATCGTGGCGACCAATCCACCCTCGCGCACGGTTTACCCCGAACATTCCCATCGACACGGGCAACTGATCCACGCGATCGCCGGCGTGATGATCGTGCGCACGACCGCGGGGAACTGGGTCGTGCCCACCGGTCGTGCGGTCTGGGTGCCCGGTGCGACGTCGCATTCGATCGAGATGGCCGACGACGTGGAAATGCGCACTGTGTTCGTCGATCCCGACGTCCGTCACTCGCTTCCTGCGACATGCTCTGTGATCACCGTGCGCCCGCTACTGCGCGAGTTGATTCTCGAGGCCTGTGAATTGGCTCAAGGCAACGCCAGCCCGGATGACAGCACGCGCGACGGTCGCGTGCTCGGGTTGATTCTCGACGAGATCGAACGTGCACCGCCGCTGTCGCTACATGTCCCCTTGCCGCGTCATCGGGCCGTGGCGGCGTTGTGCATCGAACTCCTCCAGGACCCCTCGCAGCCGGCAGTGCTTGCGGACTGGGCCAGGCGCGCGCATATGAACGAGCGCACGCTTGCCCGTGTACTGAAGCGCGAAACGGGGATGACGCACGCGACGTGGTGCCGACACGCGCGTGTCTTGCTGAGCTTGCCACGGCTGGCCGCCGGCGCATCGATCCTGACGCTGGCGCTCGAACACGGCTACGACAGCCCGAGTGCGTTTTCCACCATGTTTCGCAAGATTCTCGGCGTGCCGCCGAGCGAGTACTTCAGCTCACGTCGGACGTAAGGGCGGTGTTCCCACCTCCCTTGCCGCGCTGTTCAAGCTGCGGCAAAATTGGTTTCCTTTCGCGCAAGCCTGTGTGCGCCCTCTGGCCTTCGCCACGACATGACCGACTCCGCACTCACCTTCGAGCGTCACCGTGCGCGCCTGCAAGCGATTGCGTATCGCATGCTGGGCGCCGTCGCGGAAGCCGAGGACGTCGTGCAGGATGCGTGGCTGCGCTGGCACAACACCGACGTGCATGCGGTGGAGAACGCCGAAGCGTGGCTGGTCACGATCACGACACGCCTTTCCATCGACCGCCTGCGCGCGGCCAAGACCGAGCGCGAGCACTACACCGGCGTCTGGCTGCCCGAGCCGGTGCTGATGGCCGAAGCGCCACCGACGCCGGAGCAGGTGCACGAGTTCGCCGAAGATGTTTCCGTCGCCTTTCTCTACACGCTGGAACGTCTCTCGCCGGACGCTCGCGCTGCCTTCCTGATGCGCGATGTGTTCGACGCCGAGTATGACGACATCGCGCAAACGCTGGAGAAGACGCCCGCCGCCGTCCGCCAGCTCGTACGACGCGCGCGAGAGACGTTGCGCGACGGCAAGCCACGCGAGTCCGTGCCGCGCGCCACGCTGCATCGTTTGCTGACAGCCTTCGCCGACGCGATGCAGCGCAGCGACTTCCATGCGCTGCACGCGCTGCTGAGCGACAACGCAGAACTCATCGGCGACGGTGGCGGCAAGGTCTCGGCTTTCAGCAGCCTGGTCGGCGGGAAGCGGCTCGCACAGCTCTTCTTCGCGGGCACGCGTCGTTATGGCGACGCGCTGCGGGTCGAAGTGGCACTCGTCAACGGCGAATGGGCGCTGCTACGCTTCATCGAGGGGCAACTGGAGTCGGTGCTCGCTTATGAGACCGACGGCGAACGCCTGACGCGCATTCTCGCGCAACGCAACCCGGACAAGCTGGCAGGGATCGCGGCGGCGCTGGCACGGCGCTGAGCGGCAAGCGTCCCGTCTGCTCGATTCATGTCATGCGACGCGCCTGACACGAGGTAAGGCCTCGCAAGATTTTTTTCATGCGATGTCACAAATCGATCCGGTGGCTCGTCTTAGCGGTATGGTCAACAAACCGCGGGTTCGCCATCATGTCGACATCCCTCTCAATGCTGCCGGTCAAATCCCCCGTCACGGCGCGGAGCACGCTGCCCGACCGGGCAGCCACCCATCGTGCCCATCGCGCGGACTCGCTGGCGGACAGCTTCGCTACGAGTTATGCCGGTGTCGTGGCGTTTCTCGCCGTCGCGGCGGAAGGCAACTTCGTGAAGGCCGCTGACCGGCTGGGCATCGGCCGCTCGGCGGTCAGTCGCAGCGTACAAAAGCTGGAGGCGCAGTTGGGCGTCCGGCTATTTGTGCGCACCACGCGCAGCACCTCGCTCACGCCCGAAGGACAACGTTTCTACGATGAATGTCATCCCGGCGTGACGCGCATCGTGCAGGCGCTCGACGACATGCGGGAGCTACGCGAAGGCCCACCGTCCGGGCGATTGCGCGTGTCGTCGACGGTGAGCTTCGGCCGGCAGGTCGTAGCTCCACTCCTCGCCGGATTCCGTCGTGCGCATCCGGATATCGCTATTGAATTGTTGCTTGACGACGCACCTGTCGACCTGGCCGCCGACGGCGTCGATATCGCGTTTCGCAACGGCCGCATGGAAGACAGTCAGGTCATCGCGAAGCAGGTGATTCCCATGCAGATGGTGTTGTGCGCGTCGCCCGAATACGTCGCCAGACATGGATTGCCGACGAGTCTTGAGACGCTTGCCGATCACAGTTGCGTGAATTACCGGCTGGCGTCCGGTCGATTATGCGAATGGGAGTTCAGGAAGGACGGCCGTCCGCTCAAGGTCGCGCCGAACGCCATGCTGACGTTCAACGATGCCGATCTGGTCCTGCAATCGGTGCTGGACGGTCAGGGGGTTGCGCAGATGGCGGCCTATCAGGTGAGCCACCATCTGCGTGCCGGGACATTGGTGGCATGCCTTGCGCAACACGCGCCCGACGACTATGGGCACTACTTGTGTTTCCTGAGCCGTCAGCACCTGCCGGCCCGGATGCGCGTGTTCATCGACTACATGACCGAGCGCATCCGTTCGCTGGACCTGCAAGTCTTCGACGGGGTGCTGCTGAAGCAGGCGTAAGTCGCGAGCTGGCGCGTCGTGCGGGCGACAACCGCCGATAGCCAGTGTCGTCGCCGGTCGCCGTGACGCGTGTTCAACCGAGATTCGCCTTGTCGAGGCCGTATGCCTTGTCGGCCGAGCCGGGCACAGTGCGGAAGCCGACGTTCAACCGATTCCAGCCGTTAATGGCCATGACAGCGAAGCTGAGATCCGAAATTTCTTTCTCGGACAGGTGCGCACGCACTTGCTCGTAGACGTCGTCGGACACCCCGTGCGGGGCCAGCGTCGTCAGGGCTTCGGTCCATGCCAGGCAGGCGCGCTCGCGCGGGGAAAAGAGGGGAGACTCGCGCCAGATCGCCACGTGATGCAGGCGAAGCTCGCGCTCACCGCGAATCTTCGCCTCCTTCACGTGCATGTCGAGGCAGAAGCCGCAGCCATTGATCTGCGATGCGCGAATCTCGATCAGGCTCAGGATGGAGGATTCGATGGTGCTCGACTTCAGCAACATGCCGAACTCGACGAATTTCTTGAAAAGCTCGGGCGACTGGGCGAAGGCGTTCAGACGTTGACTCATGGTGGCGACCTCGATGGGTTGACGCGTCCCGACGCGGTTCGGTCAGGGCGCAAAGGCATGAAACAGCCTCTTCATCTTAGATGTCGACACTGAATGACGGAAGATCCGGCGTGGGGCGCACCATGTTGCCCCGGAGGCAACAATCACCCGCCCGAAGCCTGTCACAAACCATACCGGGATAACGACTTGCCTTCCTAAGCCAGCGCAGTGCGCAGAAACTCGCCATATTTCCCGACGCTGCGGATACCATCATGATTACGGCTGCACGATGGGGCGCGCCATATTTCAACCGCATCAAACATTTCCGTCGGGTCTCCACTCGTCACGATAAGCTCGCGGGCATCGGCCAGTGGTGCAAAGCCGTTTTCGTCGTTGACCCGCCTGATCGAAGATTCCAGACACGGAGAATCCACGCTTGCCTGCTCCATCGAAACTGCTTTTCCTGCCGGGTGCGTCCGGAAACACTGCGTTCTGGCAACCGCTCGCAAATCTGCTGAGCACCCCCGCCCGGAAAGTCATCCTTCCCTATCCGGGGTTCGGTCAGGAGCCACCGGCGCCTGATGTCAACGACATCGACGGCCTCGTTAGAAGGGTCGTCTCTCACATCGACGAGCCCACGGCCTTGATCGCGCAATCGATGGGAGGGGTGTTGGCGATTCGCGCAGCGCTGGAAAGGCCTGATCTGATAACCCATCTTGTTTTGACGGTGACGTCTGGCGGCATCGATACACGAGCGCTGGGTGCGGTAGATTGGCAAAGCGGATTTATCAATGCCAATCCGTCTTTCCCGAACTGGTTCACATCGTTTACCGCTGACCTGACTGACGAACTCAGCCGTATTGCACAGCCTGTCCTCTTGCTTTGGGGGGATGCCGATCCCATCAGTCCGTTAGCGGTCGGCCAGCGGCTGCGCGAACTGCTGCCTGACGCACAGTTGCACGTCGTCCCGGGTGGTAACCATGATCTGGCGCATGAGCACGCGTCGGAACTCGCAGGCCTTGTCGATGCTCACCTAACGCGGACCCGCGCGGGTGACCGGTCCTGATCACTGGATCGATTCGAAAGATTTCATATCTGAACACATGGACGCCCGACTTCCCGCTCCCGGCGCAGTACTGCTGCTGATCGACTTGCAGCGCGCGATTGACCATCCCAGTTGGGGCGAGCGAAATAACCCCGATGCCGAGCGGCAAGTCGGCCGATTACTGGCTCACTGGCGTTGCCGAGGGTGGCCGGTCTGGCATGTTCGGCACGACTCCAAAAATCCCGCGTCTCACTACCGGCCGGGCCAGCCAGGGCATGCATTCAAGCCAGAGACAGCGCCGGTAGCAGGGGAATTGGTTATCCCGAAGCATACGAACAGTGCGTTCATCGGAACCGATCTGGAAGATCGGCTTCGGGCTGGAGGGCTCGACGCGTTGGTTGTGGCGGGCGTCATCACCAATAATTCAGTGGAAGCCACGGTCCGCATGGCCGGTAACCTCGGTTTCCAGACATGGCTCGTGTCTGACGGCTGTTTCACGTTTGCGCGGACCGACTGGAACGGGGCGCCACGAAGCGCCGACGATGTTCACGCGATGTCACTCGCCAACCTGGACACCGAATATTGCACTGTTACGACTGCCGATGCGCTATTAGGCACGGTTAGATAAAGCAGGTTTGCAATGGCCGTTCGACGTCCGGAAAACGATACTCGAAAGTTGACTTACCGTACGTCAAGTCGGGGGGGAAAGCGGTTTTCAGAAATGACCAAGATCGGCTGTGGATTCAACCGGTCGACGCAACAGAGTTAAGAAATCGTTGTGCCGGTGTCTCGTAGTCTAGTGTCTTTCTGGGGCGTTCGTTCTAGACGGCATCACCCACATTATTCCGCTGCACTACCGGGATCGCTCGCCGCGGCGTCCTTTTCCGACGGCCATCGGTTTTCGAAAACGTACTCGTCCAGCGGGGCGCGAGACGCCCAGCCTTCCTGTTCCAGCATCGGGGCCTCGTAGAACTCCGTCACGTGTCCGAGGCAGAGAATCGCGACCGGCTTTGCACCCGCGGGCATTTGCAGCAGTTGCGCAACTTCGTCGGGATCGAAGATCGACACCCATCCCATGCCGAGGCCTTCCGCGCGGGCGGCCAGCCACAGGTTCTGAATCGCGCAGGATACCGAGGCCAGATCCATCTCCGGTAACGTGCGTCGGCCGAAAACGTGCCGCTCGCGTCCGTCCATCAGCGCCATCACCAGGATCTCGGCGCACTGCTGCATGCCCTCGACCTTGAGCTTCATGAATTCGTCGCGGCGGGCACCGAGCGCGTCGGCCGTCTTGCCCCGCTCACGTTCTACCGCGTCGCGCAATGCCGAACGTAAGGCGGGCGACGTTACCCGTACCACGCGCCAGGGCTGCATGAATCCGACGCTCGGGGCGTGATGCGCAGCGTCGAGCAGTCGTGCGAGAACCTCGGGATCGACGGGCGTCGGTACGAAATGGCGCATGTCGCGCCGCTCGTAGATCGCGCGGTAGACGGCGGCGCGTTCGCGCTCGCTAAAAGGCTGTGCCATGAAAGAGTGCGGCAGTGAGCGCCGGGTTCGACGGCCAGTAGCCGTGCAGATAGCTCGCCACGATCGCGCCTTGACGGTACACCGGCTCACCCGTCGTGCTGGAAGCGCTGCCGGGCCGTGCCGAGTGGTAAATCGGCGCCATCGACGTGGCCATGCGCGTGTAGTGAAAGGCGTGCCCCCTGAGCGTGCCGTGCGATGTCTCCAGCGCCTGCATGCCGAGACCGGCGAGGCGCTTTTGCAGCGTGGCGTGCCCGGGCAGAATGCCCAGCATGGATGTCGAGACGCCGTCGGCATCCGTCAACTTTTCCAGCAGATACAGCATGCCGCCGCACTCCGCCACGATGGGCTTGCCTGCCGCCGCATGCGCACGCACGCTCGCAGCGCTACGCGCATTGCCTGCAAGCCGCGCCGCATGTAGTTCGGGATAGCCGCCGGGCAGGAACAGGGCATCCGTCGCGTCGGGAACGGCGTCGTTCGCGAGCGGCGAAAAATACGTCACATGTGCACCCATCGTCTCCAGCAGACGAAGGTTCTCCGGGTAGATGAACGAGAAGGCGGCGTCACGCGCAACTGCGATGCGCTTGCCGTCGAGTCGTCTCGGGATGTCCGGCATCGCGTCCAACGTCGGCGCATCGAAGCTGACCGGGGGCGGGAGGTCGGCGAGTGCGGTGCCGGCGAGCGCCTGCGCGGTCGCGGCAATCCGGGCATCGAGCCGATCGATCTCATCGGCCTGATGCAGGCCGAGATGTCGTGCGGGCAGCGTCATCTGCGCCGATGTCGGGAGATGCCCAAGCCATCGCAAGTCCGCCGGCATGCCCTCCTGCAATAACTGCGCATGACGCGGCGAACTCACGTGATTCGCGAGCACGCCATGCATCGCCAACCCCGGCCGGTAGTGGGCGAGTCCCGAGGCAATCGCACCGAACGTCTGCGCCATCGATTTCGCGGAGATGACAGTGACGACAGGCACACCGAACGTCATCGCCAGATCTGCACTGCTCGGGGTGCCGTCAAACAATCCCATCACACCTTCGATGAGAATCAGGTCGGCCTGGCGCGCAGCCTCCGCCAGCAGGCGACGGCATTGCGCAACGCCGACCATCCACAGATCGAGCGTCAGGACGCACGCCCCGCTGGCGCGCTCGAGAATCTTCGGGTCGAGAAAGTCGGGACCGGTCTTGAAGACGCGAACGCGGCGTCCCTGCTCGCGATGCCATTGCGCCAGACCAGCCGTGACCGTGGTCTTGCCCTGACCGGACGCAGGCGCACTCACGAACAGCGCGGGGCATGACGCCATGATCAGAACTCGACGCCCTGCTGCGCCTTCACACCCTGCTCGCGATACGGATGCTTCACCAGACGCATCTCGGTGACGAGGTCCGCCGCTTCGATCAGTTCGTCCGGCGCATGACGGCCGGTGACCACGACGTGCTGCATTTCGCCACGTGCGGTGAGCACACCGAGCACTTCGTCGAGCGGCAGATATTCGTACTTCAGGACGGTATTGAGCTCATCGAGAATCACCATGCGGTAGTTGCCGCTCTCGATCATGTCGACGGCCGCTTGCCAGCCCTTGCGCGCGGTGGCGATGTCGGCGTCGCGGTTCTGCGTGTTCCAGGTGTAGCCGTCACCCATGGTGATGAAGTCGCACTGCGGGTGGCTGCCGAGGAAGTCGCGCTCGGACGTATGCAGCGCGCCCTTGATGAACTGCACCACGCCAATGCGCTGGTCGTGACCGAGCATGCGCACGGCCATGCCGAACGCCGCCGTGCTCTTGCCCTTGCCGTTGCCCGTATGCACGATCAGCAGGCCCTTTTCGGTCGTCGCAGCAGCTTGCTTCTTTTCGTGTCCTTCGCGACGTCGCTGGGTCATGCGCAGGTGGGATTCGCTATCTGTCTTCATCGTTTCGTGACTCCGGTTGAGCGTCGTGCTGAGGGTTGTCTGAGGCGGCGATGGTGGTCGTCTCCGCGATGGCGACGGTGATGCCGTCGTCGGCGTATTTTTTCGCGAGCAGCGTGCCGCCGGACGATGCCAGCAAGGCGCAAGGCTCGCACACCGCGCGCACACCCACGTGGGCGAGCACGGTGTCGGAGCGGGACAGTTGGGGATGCGCGTCGAGACACGCATCGATCTGCGCAGGCGCATAGCCTGCCAGACAAATGCCGTGGCGCTCGCAGAAGCGCACGAGCGCCGGATCGCTGGCCTTCTTGTCGAGCGTCGCGAGGGTGGCGACCTCGGCAAGCGAACGCGCGCCCAGTGCAGCGAGTACCGCGGCTTCGATCTGCGCTGTCGTCACGCCTTGCCGAAAACCGATGCCGAGGCTGAGCGGGCGCTGCGCCGTGGGGCGTCGGGAAATCCCGGCGATCTCACTGCCGGCATCATCACCGTCGATCATGCCGGGGCGCTGCGCGAGCGACACCACGTCGCCGATCACGATGATCGACGGCGATCCGATGGCCGCCGCACGAACCTCGGCAGACAAGGTGTGCAGCGTGGCAATGACGTGACGTTGCGCCGGGAGCGTTGCCGACTCGATGGCCGCGCACGGAGTGTCCGGCGACATGCCCGCTTGTTGCAATTGATCCGTGATGTCTTGCAGACGGCGAATGCCCATGTAGATCACGAGCGTCAGGCCCGTGGCCGCGAGCGCTCGCCAGTCCGGCTCGTCTTCGCCTGCGCTGTGCCCCGTCACGAAAATCACGCCCTGTGCCAACCCCCGGTGAGTGACGGGGATGCCGAGCGTCGTCGGTGCCGCAATGCCGGCGGTTATCCCGCCCAGGATCTCGACGGGCACTCCCGCCGCCTGCAACGCTTGCAGTTCCTCGCCGCCGCGCCCGAACACGAAGGGGTCGCCGCCTTTCAGGCGCGCCACGCTTCGGCCTGCACGAAGGTGCGAGAGCATCAGCGCGATGATCTCGCGCTGCGGCGTGGACGCATGCCCGCCGCGTTTGCCGACGTAGACGATCTGCGCGTGCGGCGCGGCCATCGCCAGGATGCCGGGATTCACGAGATCGTCGACCAGTACGACATCCGCCTGGCCGAGCGCGCGCATGGCCTTGACGGTGATGAGTTCGGGGTCGCCCGGTCCGGCGCCGATCAGCCACGCACGGCTCATTGCGGGCCTCTTTCGGCGTAATCGTGGTGGGAGACGTGCAGGTCGAGCAGGTCGTGCATCGGGCCGCACGAGACGAAAACAGCGCCCGACAGGGAACGCGATGCAGGACGCAGACGGGCCACCGGGACCGGGGCAGGACGATGACTCATAAGCGGGACGACGGGGGAGGGCATGAGCGGTCGGCTACGGTGCGCGAAGCGAATGCGCGGTAACGCCCTTCATGCCCCTCATCGAGGGAGCAGGGGGACCGAAAATTTGGTGGCGAGGATACCACAGGCCTTGCGCGGCTCGCTTCGCGTCCGTCCGCCCCGCCGGGGCCCCGATTGTGGGCACCGGCGGGGCGGCTGAGGGAGGACTGGAGGCGGCCTCTCGCCTTGACGGAGCGGTATCCGGCACCTACACTCGCGGCTAATCTGGTGCTCGCGCACACGTTCAGGCGTGCGCAGTTAAACGGGAAACAGACGGGCGGCGCGCCCCCTCATGGGTTCGACGCGACGCCCCAGCCTGTGCTGCCCCCGCAACGGTGAAACGAAGGTGCCGCAGTCATGCGGCGCCAGGCCGACTTCAACCCCGCACGTGTTTCGCGGGGCGAGACCACTGCGCTAATGCCCTCACGGGCGGCGTGGGAAGGTGAAGCGGCCATTTCGTCAGCCCGGATACCGGCCGGAGAAGACGATTGGCACTGCGGGTAGGCGGTGTGCAGTCAAACCTTCAGTTTCGCCACGTTTCCTCCGCTTTCCCGATGCAGCCGTCACCGGCGGCGCGGCCGTGTCCTGCCGGACAGGTCGAATGCCATGCCGGCAATACCGGCAGCACCGACGACCGGGCCGGAAGAGGCGTGTCACCACGCTTTGCCTTATTCCATGTCGACTTCCATGCGCAAGATCCCCGTGACCGTGATCACGGGCTTTCTCGGCAGCGGTAAAACCACGCTGCTGCGTCACATCCTGTCCAACAACAACGGCCTGCGCGTCGCGGTCATCGTCAACGAATTCGGCGAACTGGGCATCGACGGCGAAATCCTCAAGGGTTGCGGCATCGGCTGCGACGACAACGGTCAGGAGACCGAGGGCCAACTGTACGAGCTGGCCAACGGCTGCCTGTGCTGCACCGTCCAGGAGGAGTTCTTCCCTGTGATGGAAGCGCTGGTGGAGCGTCGCGACCAGATCGACCATGTGCTTATCGAGACGTCCGGCCTCGCGCTGCCCAAGCCGCTGGTGCAGGCGTTCAACTGGCCGTCGATCCGCAACAGCTTCACCGTCGACGCCGTGATTACCGTGGTCGACGGTCCTGCCGCCGCCAGCGGCCAGTTCGCCGAAAACCCGGTGGCGGTCGACGAACAGCGCAAGGCCGATCCGAATCTCGACCACGAATCGCCGCTACACGAACTGTTCGAAGACCAGTTGAGCGCGGCGGATCTGGTCATTCTCAACAAGACCGATCTGCTCGACGACGCGGCGCAAGTCAGCGTGTCGGCCCTGATTCGCGAAGAGCTGCCTGCGCACGTGAAGATCGTGCCGGCGAGCAACGGCAACCTCGATCTGAGCGTGCTGCTCGGTCTGAACTCGGCCTCCGAGGAAACCATCGATCAGCGTCACGACCATCATGGTTCGGCGGACGATGCGGACCACCATCACGACGAGTTCGATTCGGTCATGGTGTCGGCATCGCTCACGGCACCGGCGTCGCGCGACTCGGTCATCGCCGCGTTGAGCCAGTTGGTGCAGAACCACACGATCTACCGCGCCAAGGGGTTCGCGGCGTTGCCGGGCGCACCGATGCGTCTCGTGATTCAGGGCGTCGGCAAGCGTTTCGACAGCTATTTCGACCGTCACTGGCGCGATGGCGAAGCACGCGGCAGCCGCTTCGTGCTGATTGGCGAAGACCTTGACGCCGAAGCGCTCCAGCGCGAATTCGACGCGGCACTGGGCGTGAGCGCCACGTCGGCCACGTCTACCGCGGCGGCCTGAGCCCGGAAGACACGTCGCATGCATCTGTTACGGACAGTCCCCGGCGGCTTTGTCGATGACGCCGCCGGCGTGATCCGCATCGATCAACAACCCGCCGACATCGTGGTGCTCAGCTCGGCCGACACCACGCTGTCGTTGCTCGCGAGCGTGGTCGAGCGGCTCGGCGACGATTTCCCGAGCCTGCGGCTTGCCAACGTCACGTATCTGCGGCAACCGGCGTCGGTCGACTTCTATGTCGACGATGTCTTGCAGCATGCGCGCGTCGTGGTGGTCGACCATCTGGGGGGCGAAGCTTACTGGCCGTATGGCATCGAGCGGATCGTCGAACTGGCGCAGCGTCGCGCTCAGATGCTGGTGATGTTCTCCGGCGACTTGCAGGAAGACCCGAACCTGACGGCGCTGAGCACGGCAAGCCCCGAGTTCTGTACGCGCCTGTGGCGCTACCTGCGTCAGGGCGGACCGGTCAACGCCGAGGCGTTTCTGCGTGCCATCGCGTGGCACGCGCTCGGCTGGGGCGACGAACCGCCGCTGCCGGTCGCGGTGCCCAATGCCACGCTGTACCACCCGAATCCGCGATCGCCGACCCGAGTCGCCACGATGGACGACTGGCAGGCCTGCTGGCATGCCGGGGCGCCCGTCGTCGCCATCCTGTTCTACCGCGCGCACTTGCAGGCGGCGAATACCGGCGTGTTCGACGCCCTGATCGATGCACTGAGCGCGCGCGGTCTGAATCCGCTGCCGATCGCGATTACGTCGCTCAAGGACGCCCTCAGCCGCGACGTAGTGCAGCAACTCTGCGACACCTACGACGTCTCGCTGGTCCTCAACACCACGGCCTTCTCCACCTCGACGCCGGAAGATCCGCGCCAGTCGCAGGTCTTCGGCAGCGACGCGCCGGTGTTGCAGGTGATTCTCAGCGGCGGTAATCGCGACGATTGGGTCAAGGACAATCAGGGCCTCAACTCCCGCGATATCGCAATGCACGTCGCGCTGCCGGAAGTCGACGGCCGCATCATCACGCGGGCGATCAGCTTCAAGGGCCTCGACTATCGCTGCCCGCGCACTGAAGTCGATGTCGTGCGCTACCAGCCTGACAAGGAACGCGTCGCGTTCGTGGCCGAACTCAGTCGCCGCTGGTGCCTGCTGCGCACGAAGCCCAACGCGCAAAAGCGTCTTGCGCTGGTGCTGGCGAACTACCCGGCGAGCGAGGGACGCATCGGCAATGGTGTCGGACTCGATACCCCGGCGTCGGTCGTCGAGATACTGACCTTGCTGCGCGACGAAGGCTACCGCGTCGATGAACTGCCCGACGACGGCGAGGCGCTGATGGCGCGACTGACGCGCGGCGTGACGAACGATCCCGAGACGCGTGCGTTGCGCCCGGCCTTTCAGAGCTACGCGCTCGACGACTATCTCGCGGCGTTCGCGCAGTTACCGGCAGACGTGCGCGACGCGCTGAACGAACGCTGGGGGCCGGCAGATCAGGACCCTACCGTCCGGCAGGGACGCTTCATGATCGCCGGCTGGCGATGCGGCAATGTGTTCGTGGGCATCCAGCCGTCGCGCTCTCGCATCGACGGCGATTACGCCAGCTATCACGACGCCGAACTCGTCCCGCCGCACGCCTATCTCGCGTTTTACTTCTGGCTGCGCCATACGGTCGAGGTCGATGCCGTCGTGCACGTGGGCAAACACGGCAGTCTCGAATGGCTGCCCGGCAAGAGCGTGGCGCCGTCCGACAGTTGCTGGCCGGATCTGACGCTCGGCCCGCTGCCCCATCTCTACCCGTTCATCGTGAACGATCCGGGCGAGGGCAGTCAGGCGAAGCGTCGCGCGCAGGCCGTGATCATCGATCATCTGATGCCGCCGCTCACGCGCGCGGAGTCGTATGGCCCGCTTCAGGATCTGGAGCGTCAGGTCGACGAGTATTACGAAGCGCTGATGGTCGATGCGCGCCGCGCCAGACTACTGCGCAGCACGATCCTCGAGACCATCGTTCGTCATCGGCTGCACGAGGAACTGAGCCTCGACGCCCCGAACGATACGGACGCGGAAGACGAACTGCTTACCCGCGTGGACACCTGGCTGTGCGAGCTGAAGGAGACGCAGATTCGCGACGGTCTGCACATCTTCGGTCGCTCGCCGACGGGGCGCGAACGTCGCGATACGTTGCTCGCGCTGATGCGTTTCCCCGTGCGTGGCGGGCAGGGCCGCGACGCCAGCCTCATCGATGCGCTGGCGAAAGACTTGCAGATCGACGACCGGTTCGATCCGCTCAAGGCCGAATGGTCGGCGCCGTGGGACGGACCGCGTCCGGCGTTGCTCGCACAGGTGAGCGATGCACCGTGGCGTCATCAGGGCGATACGCGAGAGCGGTTGGAGTTGCTGGCGACGAACTTGCTGGAGACGTTGACCGGTCAGGATGCAGCGCCTGCCGCGTCGCTCGAAGGCAAGACACTGCATCTGAGCGCGACGCGCGAAGTGCTGGCGCGAGCGCGGGACGAAGTGCTGCCGTCGCTCGATGCCTGCGGCAGCGAGGAGCTAAGGCATCTTCGGCGCGGTCTCGAAGGGCGCTTCGTGCCGCCGGGACCGAGCGGCGCGCCCTCGCGCGGACGCCCGGACGTGCTGCCCACGGGGCGCAACTTCTACTCCGTCGACACGCGCGCGATTCCCACGCAGACGGCATGGGCGCTCGGCGTGAAATCGGCGCGCCAGTTGATCGAGCGTCATTTGCAGGATCACGGCGATTACCCGCGTGCTATCGGCCTGTCGGTGTGGGGCACGGCCACGATGCGCACCGGCGGCGACGATATCGCGCAGGCATTCGCGTTGCTGGGCGTGCGTCCGAAGTGGGCTGCCGGCAGTCACCGGGTGACGGACTTCGAAATTCTGCCGCCGGGCGGCATGGAGCGTCCGCGCATCGACGTCACGCTGCGGGTGTCCGGCTTCTTCCGCGACGCCTTCCCGAATGTCATGCACCTGTTCGACGCTGCCGTGCAGGCCGTGGCGGCGCTCGACGAGCCGGAGGACATCAACCCGATCCGCGCGCGTGTGCTGCGCGAGCGCGACGCCTGGATGGCGCGCGGACTCGACGCCGACGAGGCACGCAAGCGTGCGGGCTGGCGCGTCTTCAGTTCGCGCCCCGGCACTTACGGCGCGGGCTTGCAGGAGATGATCGACAACGGCCTGTGGCAGACGGACGAAGATCTCGCGCAAGCCTATCGTGAGTCCGGCGGCTATGCGTATGCGCAGGCGAGTGCCGGAGAGCAGGCACATGGCGTGTTTGCGACGCGTCTGGCGAGCATCGACGTCGTTTTGCAGAATCAGGACAATCGCGAGCACGACGTGCTCGACTCGAACGATTACTACCAGTTTCAGGGCGGCATGACGGCGGCCGTGCGCCACTTCTCGGGGCAGCAGCCCGAGGTGTACCACGCCGACCACAGCCGCCCGGATGCGCCGCGCGTGCGCCCGCTGACCGAAGAGATCGCCCGCGTGATCCGTGCGCGTGTCGTCAATCCGAAATGGCTCGACGGGGTGAAGCGTCACGGTTACAAGGGCGCGGCGGAGATTGCCGCAACGGTCGATTACCTGTTCGGTTACGACGCCACGGCGCGCGTGGTGTCGGACCATCAATACGGACTCGTGACCGACGCCTGCCTGAACGATGCGCACACGCGCGAGTTCATGCAGCGCCACAACCCGCAGGCACTGCGCGGCGTGTGCGAGCGTCTGCTCGAAGCCATCGGCCGGGGCCTGTGGCAATCGCCCGGCGCCTACCGCGAGCAAATCGAAAATCATCTCCTGGCCGTCGGCCAGGAAATCGAACGGAGCGTGTCGTGACATCGCCCAACGAACCGAGCGCGTCTGAGACGTCGCCAATGCCGCCGCCTTTTCCTTCATTTCCCCTGACTGCGCTCGTCGGTCAGGTGCCGCTGCGCGACGCCTTGTTGCTGATCGCCGTCGATCCGTCGATTGGCGGCGTGCTGATCACCGGCCCGCGCGGCACCGCGAAATCGACGGCGGCCCGCTCGCTGGCCGATCTGCTGCCCGACTGTCCTTTCGTGACGCTGCCGCTGGGCGCGACCGAGGAGCGCCTGATCGGTGCGCTGGATATCGACGAAGCGCTGCGCGGCGGCGGCGTGAAGTTCTCGCCGGGCCTGCTGGCGCGCGCGCATCAGGGCGTGTTGTATGTCGACGAAGTGAACCTGCTGGCCGATGCGCTCGTCGACGTGGTGCTGGACGTTGCCGCGAGCGGCATCAACGTCGTGGAGCGCGACGGGGTATCGCACCGGCACGCAGCGCGCTTCATGCTCGTCGGTACGATGAATCCGGAGGAGGGCGAGCTGCGGCCCCAACTGCTGGACCGCTTCGGCCTGACGGTCGTGCTGGAGAACTGTTTCGATCCGCAGGTGCGTCAGCAAATCGTGAAGACGCGGCTGGCGTTCGATCTCGATCCGGCGGCGTTTCACGAGCGACACGCACCGGCGCAGGCCGAGCTTCGTCAGCGCATTCTCGACGCGCGCGCGGCGCTGGCCGATGTCGGCATCGACGACGACGCGCACGATGCCGTGAGCGCCCGATGTATCGAAGCGCAGGTCGACGGCATGCGCGCCGACCTCATCATGCTGCGCGCCGCACGGGCACTGGCTGCGCTGGAAGGTTCGCCGGCGGCCACACGCGCGCATGTCGAGCGCGTGGCGGAGTCGGTGCTGGGGCATCGTCGTCACGCACCTGTGCAAGGCACGTCGTCCGGCCGTCCGTATCAGGACGCCGGCGGCACCGCACAAGAGGCCCGTGGGGCTGACGCAGGGGACGCGCCGCAGAGCAGTGGAACCGGCGACGCTGCGCCCGATTGGGGCTATCTACCACCCGAGCCAATCGGAACGACTCGCGTGAAGGGCGTGGTCCCGCTGTCGTCAAAAAAACGCTGAACCATCGGGAGCGCGCCGCCGTCGGCTCGTCCGGCGGTTCCCGGTGGTTACACGGTGCAGGGCAGGCAAGACGCGCGAAACCTCGCAGCGAGACGTTCGTGCCGGGACGACGCATCGTCTGGAGCGCGACGCTATTGCGCAAAGGCCCGCAGCCGCTGGACAGAACGCATCTGCGTTACGCGGGGGACGAAACCCCCGGCGGCGAATTGCACTGCTTCGTGCTCGACGCTTCCGCATCGATGCTCGGCAGTCTCGCGCAGGCGAAAGGCTGGTTGCTCGATAGCTTCGACCGCCTGGCGCGGGCGCGATCCGAAGTCGCGCTGATTCGCTTCGGCGGCGATCGCGCCGAGGTGCTGTTCGGTCCCGCCGTGCCGCGATGGTGGAACGAGCGCTGGATCGAGCCGATCGGCGGTGGGGGCGGTACGCCGCTGTCGGCCGGTGTCGCCGCCGCGGCACGACTGCTCGCGCGGGCAAAACGCGCCAAAGGCGCACAGGCATCGCAGTTGCGGGTGTTGTGGCTGCTGACGGACGGACGCACCCGCGACATGCCGTCGAAGCCCCCGGGCGTCGACCGCGTTGTCGTGGTCGATTGCGAGCAGGCGCGTATCGGACATGTGGCACATATCGCGCTGGGTGGTTGCGAACGTCTCGCTCGCGCGTGGGCGGCCGAATGCGTTCGTCTGGATGAGATTGCACCGCGTGTTTAAGGATTTCCCAGTTGCACGGACTCACTTGATTTAAGGATCGACCGTATGTCCATGTCTCTTACCTCCTTGCCGCCGGCGGGACGCTTGCGCACTCGCGTCGGCGGCATGTATGCCTTGCTCGCGGCGTTCAATATCGGCGCGTGGGTCTGGGCGTTCGTCGCGTTCCGTGGCGACCCGCTGCTGCTGAGTACCGGCGTGCTGGCGTGGGGCTTCGGCCTGCGTCATGCGGTGGATGCCGATCACATCGCCGCCATCGACAACGTCACGCGCAAGCTGATGCAGGACGGGCAGCGCCCCGTCTCGGTCGGCTTCTTCTTCGCGCTCGGGCACTCAGCCGTGGTGCTGATCGTGGCGGCCGGCGTGGCGCTTGCAGCGGTGGCGCTGCAAAACCGTGTCGAGGAATGGCGGGGTGTCGGCGGCATCATTTCCACCAGTATCTCGGCAACGTTCCTGTTCCTGATCGCTGCGATGAATATCTTCATACTGCGAGGGGTGTGGCGTGCGTTCGACAAGGTGCGTCGCGGTCTGCCCTACGACAACGACGATCTCGATATCCTGCTGAACAATCGTGGCTTCGTGGCGCGCCTGTTCCGTCCGATGTTCCGGCTCGTGTCGCATCCGGCGTGGATGCTGCCGCTGGGGTTCCTGTTCGGCCTCGGGTTCGATACGGCCACCGAAGTGAGTCTGCTGGCGCTGTCGGCCAGTCAGGCGGCGCATGGCGTGTCGCTGGGCACGGTGCTGGTGTTCCCGGCGCTGTTTGCCGCCGGTATGACGCTCGTCGACACGACGGACGGCATTCTGATGCTCGGCGCCTACGAGTGGGCCTTCGTTCGTCCGATTCGCAAGCTGTATTACAACCTGACGATCACGCTCGTGTCGGTGCTCGTCGCCGTGCTCATCGGCGGGATCGAAACGCTCGGCATGTTCCAGAACAAGTACGAACTGACGGGTGGGTTCTGGGATGTCATTGCCGAGCTGAACGAGAACTTCAACAACCTCGGCTTCGCCATCATCGGCGTGTTCATCCTGTCGTGGCTGCTGTCGTTCGTCGTCTACCGGATCAAGGGGTACGACAAGCTCGGGCCGGCCGAGGCGGTTTAGCCACCTAGCCGCCTAGCCGCCTGGCAGCCCGGCGGCGCAACGTCTTCTTCGACCTCGTCGCGCCGCGCAGCCGTGACAATTCTCAGCGCTTCGGCGGCTCGCCGTACCAGCGGGGCGTGTAGATCCACTCCCCGTTCGGGCCGCCATCGATGCCTCGCGTGGTCGACGAGCCGACGATGACCATCGTGCGCATGTCGACCTGCTCCGCACGCAACTCGCCAAGCGTGGTGTTGACGAGCGTGGCGCCGGGGCGGCCGACGTCGCGTCCGAGCACCACGCGCGTGTCCGGCGTGCGCCATTCGCGCACGATGTCCAGCGCTTCGCCCAGTTGCCACGGACGCGCCCGCGAGATCGGGTTGTAGAACGCCATGACGAGATCGGCTTGTGCCGCGTGTTGCAGGCGCTCGCGAATCACCTGCCACGGCTTCAGATTGTCCGATAGCGACAGCACGCAGAAGTCGTGACCGAGCGGTGCGCCTGCGAGTGCTGCCGTTGCCATCGCCGCCGAGATGCCCGGGACGATGCGCAGGTCGACGGTCTTCCAGTGCGCATGCTCACTCACGTCCAGCGCTTCGAGCACGGCACTTGCCATCGCGAACACGCCCGGATCGCCCGACGACACGACCACGACATGCCTGCCCGCGCTCGCGAGCTCGAACGCGTGGCGCGCACGCATCAATTCCTCGCGGTTGTCGGTCGCGTGCACCTGCTGGTCGTCGCGGAACGGGCCGGCCATGGCGACGTACGTGGCATAGCCGAGAATGTCGGTCGCCGCCGCCAGCGCGGCAGTGGCATCGGGCACACGCAGGCCGACGTCGCCGGGGCCGAGCCCGATGACGGTCAGCGTGCCGCGTGCCTGACCGATCCGCGCGGGATCGATCGGCGCCCGCGCTCGTGCGAGTACGATGCCACTGGCATCGTGATGAAAGTCGACGTCCGGGCCAAGCGTCGTCACCAGCCAATCGATGGCGGCGGAGGCTTCAGAATCGTCGAAGTTGGCAAAGCGCAGCGGCACCGCAAGTTCGTCGGCCATGGCTTGCACGGCGGCGTCGCCCATCGACGAGATGGGTGCAAGCACAGCCGCCAATGCCTGTGGCGAGAGCGCCTGCGCAGAGAGCCTCGCGCGAATCTGTTGCGCGTCGACACCTTGCGGCTGAGCGACGACGGCGAGCAGGCTGCGCGGATGAATCACCAGGGCGTCGCGATGCGAGGTGCCATGCGCGTCATCGACGAACGGCGTGATGCGAATCGTCCGCGCCGCACCGTCGGCTTTCGGGAGGTCGGCGTCGTCGAGCCACGGGGCGTCACCTTCGATGCGCACCGTTTCCCCGGCGAGCAGATCCGAGACGAAATGCTTGCTCTGCTCAAGATCCGCGAGCACGTAGCCCTCTGGCGGATTCAGCAGACAGGTGCCGAAACGCAGTTCGCCGCTGGTCGTGATGGCCGGGGCGATCCCCAGCGTTTGCGCGAGGTGACGCGCCAAAACGTTGACACCCGCCAGACCGCCGAGCAGCGGCACCACGGCGCTGCCGTCTTCGGCGACGGCCAGCACCGGCGGCTCCGTTCCCTTGTTGCTCAACATCGGGGCGACACAACGGATGACGATACCGGCCGCGCACAGGGCGACGATCGGCGTGCCGTCGGCATACAGCGCCTGAAGATGTTCGCCGAGTTGCGTGAAGCTCACGTCCGCGTCGTGCCCGACGCGGGCTTCGAGACCGTGCACGGTCGCGCCCGCCAGGCCCGCCTGAAGACGTCGCGCGGTGTCGAGCGCGCTGCGTCCGAGCACGACGATGGCCGGTGCCGGCGCGATGGCCTGACTCGTAGTCGAGCGGTTCATCCCTGCCATTTCTGCCCCGGCACGACGAGCAGCGAGAAGTACGGCGACGCGCTCGGGTCCACGTCCGCCAGCGGCACGATGCGCTGGTTCGCCATCGTCGCCCGCTCGACGTAGAGCGCACGGCTGGCGAGTCCTAGCTCGTCGAGCACACGCCGCACCTTATCGAAGTTGCGCCCGAGCTTCATGATGACGGCGGCGTCCGTGTCGGCGAGCTTGCGGCGCAGTTCATCTTCGGGCATCACGCCCGAGAGCACCGACAGGCTCTGATTGCGATAGACGAGCGGCGTGCCCAGCACGGCGGCCCCGCCAAGCATCGAGCACACGCCCGGGACCACGTCGACGTCGAACCGTCCGGCCAGCCGGTCGTGCAGATACATGTAGGAGCCGTAGAAGAACGGATCGCCTTCACAGACCACGGCGACGTCGCGTCCCGCTTCAAGATGCTCGCCGATCAGTGCGGCGGCCGTGTCGTAGAAGTCCGCGATGATCGTCTCGTACGACAGCGGCGGTTCGAGCGCTTCGGTCGTGACCGGATAGACGAGCGGCATGCGCGTCTGCGAGTCGAGCAAATGGCCTTCGATGATGCCGAAGGCGTTGCCTTTCTTGCCCTTCGCCACGAAGTACGCGACGACCGGGGCGGCTTGCAGCAGACGCAAGCCTTTGAGCGTGAGCAACTCGGGGTCGCCCGGGCCGACACCGATGCCGAAGAGTTTGCCGGAGGTTGTCATTATTCGATCTCCGATGCCAGAGCGTTGATGGCCGCCGCCGCCATGGCGCTGCCGCCTCGGCGGCCTGAAACGATGACGTACGGCACGCCGCGACTGTCGGCCGCGAGCATGGCTTTGGACTCGGCGGCGCCGACGAAGCCGACCGGAAAGCCGAGGATCAGCGCGGGACGCGGCGCGCCCTGATCAAGCATGTCGAGCAGATGAAACAGGGCGGTCGGCGCGTTGCCGATGGCGACGACGCTGCCCTCAAGTCTCGGTCGCCACAGTTCCAGCGCCGCTGCCGAGCGTGTGTTGCCCATCGTGCGGGCAAGTTCCGGCACGGCGGGATCGGTGAGCGTGCACACGACATCGTTCGCGGCGGGCAGGCGGGCGCGGGTCACGCCGTGCGCGACCATGTTGGCGTCACAAAGGATCGGAGCACCGGCGCGCAGGGCGTGGCGTCCGGCCGTGCCTGCGCCGTCCGAGAATTGCAGGGCATCGACGATATCGACCATGCCGCACGCGTGGATGACGCGAACGGCGAGCTTTTCGAGGTCGGCAGGGATGCGCGAGAGGTCGGCTTCGGCGCGGATCGTGGCGAACGATTCGCGGTAGATGGCCTGTCCGTCGCGGACATAATCAATCATGGCTGGGCAATCCGGTCTTGCGAGTTGAGTCGAAGCGCAATCGCTTCGAGCGTCAGGTGAGTGGCGACGCGCGCGCCGAAGCGGGCGGCGCCGTCCCGGCGAGTGCCGGGGGTGTCGATGTGGTCGAGGGGGGCTACGTCTGACGCCGCGTCGCGGTATAGGTCGTACTGTCCCGGGCCGACAGCAAGCAAGGACCACGGCGCGCGATGCGCCGACGCGCACGAGCGGACACAGCCGCTGACGTGAACTTCGACACCGGTTTGCAGACGTTCGGCCAGTGCACGCGCGTCGGCCTTCGTGTCGGAGAGCGCCTTGGCGCATCCCGTCGATCCAGCGCAGGCGATCATGCGACCCAGTGGCGTGTGTGCGTGGCGAATCATGCCGAGACCGTCGAGGGCTCGCTCGACCTGCGCCACATCGCGCTCGGCGACGTCAGTGATCAGCAGACCTTGCCACGGCGTGACGCGGAAACTGTCTTGCGCATGTGAGCGCGACAGCATCGCGATGGCGTGCAAGGTGGCGGCGTTGAGGCGTCCGAGCGGCGCCTGCGCGCCGACGTGCCACCGGCTTGCATCGGCATCGCGCTGCGGCCATGCGCCGAACCGGCGCAGCGGATCCGCCGGCGCGCGTTGCCAGCCGCTCACCGCTGCGTCGCGATGCAACGTGACCCCGGCGCGCGCTGCGGCGCGATCGGCGACGTCGTCAGCGCGGTGCACCCGCAACAGGTCGCGCATCCGTTTGTGGTCGTCGTCAGCCAGATCGATGAACGTGTGCAGCAACGCGTGCACCAGTGCGGGAACGTCGCTCGCCCGAACCGCTGCGATGGCGCCGCCGGGCGTGGTGGGCGTGGTGAGCGGATAGCCAGCGAAACCGAGTGCGAACATCGGTTCGCTGGCAACGGTGGCCGCCATCGGCGACAGCCAGATGTCATGCGGATGATCGAGCGCGGCAAGGTGTTCGCCGCCGTCGAGCAGCACCGAGAATTTCGGCGACAGCGCCGCGAAGCGCGGTTCGTTTTCCAGCCGGAGGAGGATCGTATCGGCGAGTGGCGTGGTGTCGTACAGCGCGCCTGCGTCGCAGCCGGCGGTGGCGCTGAGCATCAGGTTGCGCACGTCGTCCGCAACGGCGGTTTGCCGGGCCAAATCTTCGTCGCCGGTCAGTTCGCGGCTATCGTCCCCTGCAACGGCGCAGCGCTGGACATGTGGCCCGAGTCCGGCGTCGATCAGCCGTCGATGCAGCGCGGCTTCGGCGCCTGCCTGCACACCGCGCAGTTGAAGATTCGCACGGTTCGTCAGCTCGATCACACCGGTGGCGAACGTCCGGGCGGCTTCGGCAATCGCGATGGCCTGTGTGGCGCTCAGTTTCCCGCCGGGCAGTTTGACCCGGCATAGCCCGCCGTCGCGGCTGGCCACGATGCGTCCGAGCGCCGGGCAGGCCGAAGGCCGGGGAGAGGGAAATGAGACGAGATCCAAGGTTCGATGAATGGCAGGCGCGACCGTGGCACGGCCGTCTGTGCGGGCGGTCGCGGCGGCTGTCGCATTGCCGTCGTGTCCTCTAGGGCCCCGGGGGGCTTCAGCAAAGCGGTATTATGCCTGCTTTGCGGTTTCCGGCCCCGATTTTACGGCCGTGAACGAGGGATGGAGAGAGGATCGAGAATGACGACCGGCGATGCGATGACGCCCTGGCTGACGGTGATCGGCATAGGGGAGGACGGGTTTGCCGGTCTGGGCCGCAACGCCCGTCGCGCTCTGCTCGACGCCGAGATCGTGACCGGGGCCGCGCGCCATCTGTCGATGCTTCCCCCACGCCTGCGCGCGCGACGTGAACCGTGGCCCAGGCCGTTCGACGTCGAGCCGCTGCTGGCATGGCGCGGCCACCGCGTCTGTGTGCTCGCCAGCGGCGATCCGATGCTCTTCGGCGTAGGCGCAACGCTGGCCCGTCGTCTTCCGTCGGGCGAGATGCATGTGATCGGCGCGCCGTCGTCGCTGTCGCTGGCCGCCGCCCGGCTCGGATGGGCGTTGCAGGATGTGCCGACGGTCTCGCTCGTCGGGCGGCCGCTCGCCACACTGAACGCGCACCTGCGAGATGGCGCGAGGCTGCTGGTGCTGAGCCGCGACGGCGCATCGCCTGCCGATGTCGCCGCCCTGCTGTGCGCCGGCGGTTTCGGCCCGACGCACATGAGCGTATTCGAATCGCTGGGCGGGCTGCGCGAGCAGCGCATCGATGCCGTTGCCGCCGACTGGGGCGACCGGCAGGTCGAGGCGCTCAACCTCCTGGCGCTCACGTGTCGTGCCGACACGGGCCGCTCCCTGCCATTGGCGACCGGTCTGCCCGACGACGCTTTCCTGAACGACGGCCAGTTGACCAAGCGCGACGTGCGCGCGATCACACTGGCGCGTCTGGCGCCGTATCCGGGCGCACTGTTGTGGGACGTCGGTGCAGGCTCCGGTTCCATCGGCATCGAATGGATGCGCGCGCATCCGGCATGTCGCGCCATCGCCATCGAAGCGTCGCCCGAGCGTCAGGCATTCATCACGCACAATCGGGAGGCGCTGGGCGTGCCCGGGTTGGAACTGGTGGCGGGACGTGCGCCCGAGGCCTTGCAGGGACTTGCCGCGCCGGACGCGATCTTCATCGGCGGCGGCGTGACGGTGCCGGGTGTGCTCGACCTGTGCTGGTCGCGACTGCGCTCGGGCGGCCGCCTCGTCGCCAACGCCGTGACACTGCAAAGCGAGGCGGCGCTGGTCGACTGGCGCGAGCGTCATGGCGGCACGCTGACACGTCTGGCCATCAGCGAAGCCCGGCCGCTCGGCGGGTTCGATACCTGGCGGGCGGCGCTGCCGATCACACTGCTCGAAGCGATCAAGCCGTCCGACGATCCCGGCGCGGCACCTGAAGGGACGCTGTCGTGATGCGCGTTCTGCTGCTCGGTGGCACCGGCGACGCCCGCAAGCTCGCGCGCCAACTCGCGTCGCACGACGTCTACAGTCTGGCCGGACTCGGCCGCGTACCGGACGACTTGCCGTGCGAGGTCCGTGTCGGCGGTTTCGGCGGTAGCGAAGGGCTCGCGAACTATCTCGTTACCGAGAGCGTCGAGCTGCTGATCGACGCCACGCATCCCTACGCCGCGCAAATCAGCGCCAACGCGCGCACTGCCGGGCAACGTTGCGATGTGCCGGTGTGGGCACTGCGCCGTGCGCCGTGGCAACCCCGGCCGGGCGACGACTGGCGTGCGGTGCACGGCTGGCCCGCCATGTGCGATGCCCTCGCAGCCTTCTCGCGGCCGTTATTCACTTCGGGACGCGAGCCGCTCAACCATCTGAACACGATCCCCGCGCATCAGCGCTGGGTCGTGCGCTGTCTCGACGATCATCCGGGCAACGCACAAGCCCTCGTGATCGGCGCACGCGGTCCTTTCACACACGAGAGCGAGCGCGCCTTGTTCGCGCAGCATGACATCGACGTGGTCGTCAGCAAGAACAGCGGCGGCGCGGCGACCGAGGCGAAGCTCGACGTGGCGCGTGAACGCGGCCTGCCCGTGGTGATGCTGGCGCGGCCCCCGGTCGTCGAGGCGGATCGCACGTTCGAGACGGGAGACGCCTTGCTGGCCGCACTCGATGCGTGGCGAGCCGGGGCGCCTATCCAACACAACCCGACCTCCTGACGAGGGAATGAAGCATGACGGTCTACTTTATTGGCGCCGGACCGGGCGACCCTGACCTGATCACGGTCAAGGGGCAGCGTCTGATTCGCACGTGTCCGGTAATTCTCTACGCGGGTTCGCTCGTGCCCGACGCCGTGCTGGCCGGTCATACGGCCGAGCGCGTGGTCAACACTGCCGACCTCGATCTCGACGCCATCGTGGCGATGCTGTCCGAGGCGCATGCGCAAGGGCAGGACGTCGCCCGCGTGCATTCGGGCGATCCGTCGCTGTACGGCGCAATCGGCGAGCAGATCCGGCGGCTGCGCGCGCTCGGCATCCCGTACGAGATCGTGCCGGGGGTGACGGCAACGGCCGCCTGCGCGGCGACGCTCGGCTGCGAACTCACGCTCCCGGGCATCTCCCAGACGCTGATCCTCACGCGTTATGCAACGAAGACGGCCATGCCGGAAGGCGAAGCGCTGGGCGATCTGGCGCGTCACCGCGCGACCATGGCGATTCACCTCGGCGTACGGCATCTCGCGCGGATCGTCGCCGAACTCAAGCCGCATTACGGCGACGATTGCCCGATTGCGGTCGTGTACCGCGCCAGTTGGCCGGACGAGACCCGTGTGACTGGCACGCTGGCGGACATCGAAACCAAGGTCGGTCAGACGGGGATCGAGCGTACGGCGCTCATTCTGGTCGGTCAGGTGCTGGCCGCCGACGGCTTTGCGGATTCGTCGTTGTATTCCACGCTGGGCGCGACGGCCCGGCAACAGGAGATCGGGCGATGAAGCACGTCCTCATCATTGGCATTGGCGCCGGCAACCCCGATTACCTGACGGTGCAGGCCATCGACGCGCTCAACCGCGCCGACGTGTTCTTCGTGATGGACAAGGGCGTCGCGAAGGAGAAGCTGATCGCACTGCGCCGGCACATCATCGAGCGGTTCGTGAAGGATCGGGACTACCGGATTGCGGAAGCCACGAGTCCGGAGCGTCGGCGCGACGAATCGGATGCCGACTACCGCTCGGCCGTCGACGAACTGAATCGCGACAAGCAGGCAATTTTCGAACGGCTGATCGACGACGAATTGAAGGACGGCGAAGTCGGCGCGTTCCTCGTGTGGGGCGATCCGTCGCTGTACGACAGCACGATCCGCATTCTCGACGCCATTCGTGCCGAGGGCAACGACACCTTCACGTTCGACGTCATCCCCGGCATCAGCAGCGTGCAGGCGCTCGCTGCGCAACATCGCATTCCGCTGAACCAGATCGGGCGATCGATCGAGATCACCAACGGACGCGGCATCGTCGACGGCTTTCCGAAGGGCGTGGATACCGTCGTCGTGATGCTCGATTCGAAACACTCGTACAAGCATCTCGCGCACGAGGATCTCGACATCTTCTGGGGTGCTTACGTCGGCACACCCGACGAGATCCTGATCTCCGGACGTCTGCGCGACGTCATGGACGAGATCGAGCGCGTGCGCGACGAGGCACGCCGCACGCACGGCTGGATCATGGATACCTATCTGCTGCGCAGACGCGCGTCGTAACGGTTACGGGCGAGCCGTCACGCCGATCATCTCGAGAATGGCGTCTGACAGTTCGTTACCGGCTTGACCCACGCGGTCGACGGCATCGAAGTGATGCCCGTCGCGCTGACGCGCGATCTTGACGTTCAGGCCGTGGTCGTCCAGCAGCGTCTGAAACTGCGCCTGTAGCCGATGGAATTCGTCCGACTCGTCGCCACCCACGCTGAGGATGTACGGCAGCGGCACTTTGGGAAGATGGTGAATCGGGCTGAAATCCATCACTTCACCGCGATCGAGCTGAACCGCCTTGTTCAGATAGCACAGACGGATAGGCTCCAGATCGTAAAGCCCGCTGATGGCGCAAGCGCCCTTGATCAGATTGGCGGGCGCATCGTAGGCGGCCCAATCCGTGCCGGCCAGTGCCGCCGTCAGGTGACCGCCCGCCGAACTCCCGCAGACGAACAGGGCATCGCGCTCGATGCCGAGCGACGCGGCATTGCGATAAAGATGCAGTACCGCCTGACGATTGTCCTCGACGATGTCTCCCATCCGCACGTCCGGCGCAAGCCGATAGTTCACGACCACGAAGTTGATGTCGTGCGTCTGATACAGCCCTGCAAGCGAACTGAAGTCGGACTTGTCCAGCGATTGCCAGTAACCGCCGTGAATGAAGACGAGCGTGGGTCGTCCGGCCTGCTGTGCGGGGAACAGATCATAGGTCTGTTTCGCGTCTTCGCCGTACGCGATGTCTTCCCTGAACGCGTTGGCACGACGAAAGGCTTCGCCGGTGCGAGCCCAGCGCGCAAAGATATCGAGATGATCGGGAATCCCCGCACGAACGTTGTATTGCAGATCCAGTGCCTCTTGATCAAACGAACGGTAAACCGGCATGCTAGCCTCACTAATCGGAATGGAAGTCGATTTCACGCCGCAGCATCGCGACGCAAATTCCGAATCTAAGAGAGGCGCGACGACGCGGCGCGCGAACAAGTGACAAGGTATGCCGAGGTTACGCCATGTTCGGAAAGAGTGAAGACCGGGACGATTATCAGCAGATTGCGCGGCCCGTCGGCGGCATGGCGCGCGACTTGCCGGATCGATTTTTCATCGACTATCACGAGCACGTTCGCGGCCAGCTCATCTACACCATCACGGGCTCCATCGTCGTTACGACCGCCAAGGGCACCTGGGTCGTGCCGCCGCTGCGCGCGGTCTGGGTGCCGCCCGGCGTGCGGCACTGCATGCAGGCGGTGGGCGCCATCGAGATGCGCACCCTCTATTTCGACGCGGATCGGTTGCCCCTGCATACGAGCGACTGTTGCGTCGTGTCCGTGTCGCCGCTGCTGCGCGAACTCATTTCCGCCGTCGCGCGTATGCCTGTCGAATATGCGCTGGGCAGCCGCGATGCGGTCGTGGTGGATCTGCTGTTTCACGAGATCCGTCCGCTCAGTATCGAACCGCTTCACCTGCCCATGCCGTCAGACGAGCGCATCGCACGCATTTGCCGGTGGATTCTCGCGAACCCGGCAGAAGAGACGTCGGTGTGCGCGTGGAGCAAGGTCGTGGGCGCCAGCGAGCGCACCATCATCCGTCTGTTTCCCGAGCAGACGGGGATGACGTTCACACGCTGGCGTCAGCAGGCGAGGCTGCTCGTCGCGGTGCAGATGCTGAGCGCGCAGCGTCCGGTGACGGACATCGCGTCGTCGCTCGGGTACGACAGCACCAGCGCGTTCAGCGCCATGTTCCGCAAGGCGCTCGGCTGCACGCCGACCGAATTCTTCCGGCCGAAAGACACCTGATGCCGGTGAGGACTCATCGTCGCTAGTTGGCGTAAGCGCGACATACGTTTGCGTCAGCCCGACAATTCGGGCGCATTCGATCCTCCAGAATGAATGTGCCGCCACGGTGGCGGCTTCATTGTGGAGATGACGTGAACATCTACGAACGTATCGCAGCCGCAGGGCTGGAATTACCCAATCTCAAGGTAACGCCCGCGGCTTTTCGTCCCTTCAAGGTCCACGGCAATACGCTCATCGTGTCGGGGCAGTTGCCCGTGCGCGCGGGCGTTCCCGTTTGCACCGGCAAGGTACCCGCCGACGTGTCGGTCGACGACGCGCGGCATGCCGCACGGCTGTGCGTGCTCAACGTGCTGGGCTGGGCGCATCTGGCGACCAACGGGCAACTCGACCGCATCGAGAGCGTGCTGCGGGTCGGCGGTTTCGTGGCGACGTCGGAGGGGTTTGCCGATGCGCCGTCGATCATCAATGCGGCGTCGGAACTGCTCACGCAGATCTTCGGGGAAGCGGGTGAGCATGCCCGCATCGCCATCGGCGTGGCGAGTTTGCCCTTCAACGCGCCGGTCGAAGTCGAAGCGACTTTCTCTCTCGTCTCATGAACGCGCGCGCCGGATATGCCGACGTCCTCGTCGGCCTGCAATACGGCGACGAAGGGAAGGCCAAGATCGTCGACCGGCTGGCGGCGGATTACGACATCGTCGCCCGCTTCAATGGCGGGGCCAATGCCGGGCACACCGTGTCGACGCCGACGGGGAGCGCCCGTCTCGCGCAGGTGCCCTCGGGGGTGTTCCACGCGCATACGCTGATGTACATCGGCTCGGGGTGCGTGGTCAGCCTCGTCAAGCTGGCTGACGAACTCGACGCGCTGCGCAGTACCGGTGCTTCGCTGGACGGGCGGCTCCATGTGAGCGAGCAATGCGCGGTCATCCAGCCGTGGCATCTCGACTTCGATGCCCGACACGGCGCGCAGATCGGTACGACCGGTAACGGCATCGGGCCGTGCTATGCCGATCTGTCGCTGCGATGGCAGGGCGGCGTGCGAACGGTCGTGCAGCTTCGCGACCTGGTGGCAGACGAGGCGGGCGCATTCGAGCAGATGGCCCGCTACGCCGCGACGCATGACGACACCCCCGCCGCGAGGGCGGCGACCGGGAGCGTCATCGCCAGCATGCGCGCGGCGTGGGCGAGGCTCAAGCCGAGCGTCGGGGTGGTGGATGCGCGGTGGATGACGCGGCATGTCCAGCGCGGCGCGCGTGTGCTCTTCGAGGGCGCGCAGTCGGTGATGCTGGATGTGACCGGCGGACAGCAGCCGTACGTGACATCCAGCCACACCGCCCCGGCGTTTGCCTTCGTCGGCGGCGATCTGCCGGTGCGATATCACCGCAAGACCATCGGCGTGGCGAAGGCCATTGCGTCACGTGTCGGCGCCGGGCCGTTTCGCACCGAATTCGGTGCGCAGCGCTCGTCACGCTATTGCGCCGACGCCGCGCTGCGCGGTATCGGCTGGCGCGAGGAGCGGGACCGCTTCGACCCGCAGGCACTGCTCCGGTCCGAAGATGAATTCGATGTCGGCGTGGCGCTGCGCATGCTGACGAACGAATACGGCACCGGGAGCGGGCGTCCACGACGATTGGGACGGCTCGATGTCGCCGAGCTTGCCGAGGTCATCGAGCGCCACGGGGTGAACGAGTGGTATCTCAACAAGTGCGACTGCCTGTCGCTTTTCTCCGGCACACGCGACGCAGAGATTCCGGTGCTCATGCCGCAGAGCGAGGGTGAGGGCGGCGCGCATGCCGCCGCGATGTATCACTTCCCCGCGTTCGACGAACTTCCCGACGATGTGACCGACATTGCCCGCCTGCCATTGCCGCTTCAGGCGTTCGTCTCGGCCGTGCAGACGGCGACGGCCTGCCGCATCGCAGGCATCGGGCTCGGCCCGCGCCGGGAGCAACTCCTCATTCTTTCAGAAGGGACTGTCAACGATGACGCCTGACTATCTAGACGCCGAAATGCGTCGCACCGATCTGGCATGGACCGATTGGCCGGCGATCGAAGCGTTCCTGCGCGACGAACTGATTTGTCGCGTGGCCGTGAACGACGCGCCGTTTCCCTATGTCGTGCCGCAAAGCTTCACCTTCGTGGGCGACGCGTTTCTCATCCACTGTTCGCGCTTCGGCAAATTCTCGGGCTTGCTGCGTGAGAATCCCCACGTCACCATCGTTGTTGACCGGCCGGTCGCGTTGCTCAAAGCGCCCAAGGGGCAGAACACCAGCCTGGAGTACTACAGCGTGATTGCCCGATGCGAGGCGACGACGCGCGAGGACACGCACGACGTCATCGCGCATCAGAACACGGCGTTGGGGAAGTTTCGTCCCGAGAAGGATTACACGCCCATCGAGCCGGGGGCGGCGAGTCAGATTGTGGCCATTCGCTGCCGCATCGAAAGTCTCAGCGCCAAGAAGCGGATTCTCGCTGACGGCCAGTATTCGCCGCCGGGACAACCGCAGGCGCCCTATCTGCGATATCCGTTCGAGCGGGGCGCCGCGTTGTCAGGTCTGCCTGAAGGCGCGTTCGATCCGCAGCGTTTTCATCGCAAGCCGACGTGATGGGTGTCATGCGGTCCGCCCGCTCGCTTGTGCGTGTTCCTCGTCAAGGCGACACGTCGAAGCACCGGCAGGCCAGCGGACCGCTCGCCTCGCGCATCTTGGCGTAACTCCGATTGTCCACGACATTTTCCCGCGCGCCCCGCTAGTTTTGGCGCCCGATATTGATGCATCCGGTACCGATTCACGGTGCCGGCCTATTCAACGGGACAGGTCGAAACGGAGGAGCGGCGTATGAAAATGCATTCGATGGAAGTGGGCCGGATAACGGCGGCGCAGCGGTTGGAGCGCTTGCCCGTTTGCGGGTATCACCGATGGTTGTTTCTCGTGATTGCGTTGGCGTTTTTCTTCGACAACATCGATCTGGCCACGATGACGTTCGTCCTCGGTTCGATCAAGACGGAGTTCGCACTCTCCAACGTGCAGGCCGGTCTGATCGGCAGTGCGAGTTTCGTCGGTATGGCGATCGGCGCGATCGGCTCGGGGATGGCCGCTGACCGTTTCGGACGCAAACCGGTGTTCCAGATCAGCATGGTCGTCTGGGGCGTCGGCAGCGTGCTTTGCGCCACAGCGTCCGGACCGGTGGAACTGGGCGCGTTTCGCTTGTTGCTGGGCATCGGGATGGGCATGGAACTGCCGCTGGCGCAAACGCTGCTCTCCGAGTTCATTCCGACGCACCGGCGCGGCAAGTATCTCGCGCTGATGGACGGCAACTGGCCACTCGCCTTTATCTGCGCCGGGCTGCTGTCCTACGTCGTGCTCGCGCATCATGGCTGGCGCGTGCTGTTTGCGCTGGAAGCGATCCCCGCGCTGTTTCTGTTCGTCATTCGACGCTATGTGCCCGAATCGCCCCGCTGGCTGGAGTCGCAAGGGCGCTATGAAGCCGCCGATGCCGTGGTCGGTGCGGTGGAGGCGTCGGTCATGCGCCGCCTCCGGCTGACGTCGTTGCCGGAGGTGGCGCCCAATGCGCCGGAGAGCCAACGCGAAGCCCGTGGCCTGCGCGTGATCTGGTCCGACGGCTATCGCAGGCGCACGCTGGTGGTCGGCGCGTTGTGGTTCTTTGCCCTGCTCGGCTTTTACGGACTGAATACGTGGCTGGGGGCGCTCCAGCAGGCGGCGGGGATCGTGGTCACCCAGTCGGTGCTCTTCACGGTGTACATCTCGGTGGGCGGCATACCGGGGTTTCTGGTCGCGGCATGGTCGGTCGAGCGATTGGGCCGAAAGCTGACCTGCGTCGGCACGCTGGTTGGCGGGGCGTGCGCCACCTACGCCTTCGGTCAGGTGCTGCTCGCCGGGGCGCCGCAGTGGTCGATCTACGCGACCGGTGCGAGCATGCAGTTCTTCGCGTTCGGCATGTGGGCGGTGCTATACGCCTATACGCCGGAGTTGTTTCCCTCTCGGGCGCGCGCGACCGGGTGTGGCTACGCGTCGTTCTGCGGCCGGGTCGGGGCGCTGTTAGGGCCGACGCTCGTCGGCGCCATCGTGACATGGTCGACGAGCGATGCCGTGTTCCTCTTTGGCGCGATCTGCTTCGGTATTGCCGCCTTGTGTGTCTGGCGCTATGGCGTGGAGACGAAGGGCGTGCAACTGGAGACGGTATCGGGTTGAGTTGAGTTGAGTTGAGTTGAGTTGAGTTGAGTCGAGTTGAGGCGCAGGCGGATGGGGGATGGCGGCGGCAGGCAGTGCAGGTTCACGTGAAGGGCTGCGCTAGAATCTCGCAGCCCCTCATGTGTGCCTCCGCTCATTTCCGTACCGACATGAATCCCGGACGAGCGGCTTTGCCATCGCCGATGGACGCAATGTCTATCTCGATCAGTACGGAGAGCCGATCGTCGACACCTTTTATCCGTCGCGATATCCCGGTATCCCGCCGATCGTCGGCATTCGTCGCGCAGAGATGCATCGCATTCTCGCCGCACGAATCGCCGCGCTGGACGTCGATATCCGGCTCGGCACGACGGCCGTGTCGATCGATCAACAGGCACCGCATTCGGTTTGCGTCGCGCTCTCGGACGGCTCGGTCGGCGAGTACGATCTCGTCGTTGGCGCGGACGGCATTCGCTCGGAAGTCCGCCAGCTTGTCGCTGGCGCGATATCGCCCGTCTATACCGGGTTGGGCGTGTGGCGCAGCGTGCACGCGCGCCCCCGGGATCTCACTGCGAAGATCATGATGATGGGCGTGGGCAAGCGGCTCGGCATCATGCCGATCAGCGACGACCGTCTGTATGTGTTCGGCACGATGGCCGAGCCGTCGGGCGCATGGTACGACCGTGCCGAATGGCCGGCGTTGATGAAAGCCCGGTTCGCGGAGTTCGGCGGTCCGGCGCGACAGTTTCTCGACACGTTGACGTCGGATTCGGAGGTGCTGTACACCGCCGTCGAAGAAGTCTCGATGCCGCTGCCATGGCATCGGGGGCGGGTGATCGTGATTGGCGACGCCGCGCACGCGTCCACCCCGTTCATGGGGCAGGGCGGGGCGATGGCGCTGGAAGATGCCGTGATGCTGGCGCAGCGGCTTGCGGGAGGGGAGAACATCGGGGACATCGAGGCCACGTTGCAGGCCTTCGGTCGGGCGCGTTATCCGCTGTGCAAGTTCGTGCAGGACGTGTCGCGTTCGGTGGGCGAAGCCGGGGCGCAGGAGCATGCGCACGCGCTCGCCTCGCGCAACGACACCCTGCGGCAGGACGCCCAGCAGAAGGTCGACAGTTTCTATGCGCGGATGGAGGCGCTACGTAGCGAGGCGGCGTCCATGCCGTAGCCGGGGCATGCCGGACACGTCTTGCCGTATGATGGTCGCCTCCCTCAGCGAGACCCGAGACCCCCTGACATGCAAGTGCTAGTCGATGCGGACGCTTGCCCCGCCGCCATCAAAGAGATTCTGTTTCGCGCCGCCCGACGCGAGTCGATACCGGTGACGCTCGTCGCCAATCAGTTCCTGCGCACGCCGCCGTCGCCGTTCATCAAGGCGATTCAGGTGCCGTCGGGATTCGACGTGGCAGACGCGCGCATCGTCGAGATGGTCGAAGCGGGGGATCTGGTGATTACGGCGGACATTCCGCTGGCCGCCGGCGTGATCGAGAAAGGCGGTCATGCGCTCGATCCGCGCGGAAGCTGGTTCACGCCGGACAATATCAGGGAGCGTCTGTCGGTGCGCGACATGATGGATCAACTGCGCACCGCCGGCATCGAGACCGGCGGACCTGCACCGTTCAGCCCGCGCGACAGCAAGGCGTTTGCCGGTGAGCTGGATCGTTTTCTTGCGCGTCAGCGCAAGGCGTCGTCCTGACGTCGTGTTGCGTCGCGTCTCGTTGACGTCAGACGATCGACGACGAGCCGTGTCGTCTTCCGTCGAGTTTTGTGATTACGTCGCGCTTTGTGTGTTGCCTGCCACCTTGTCGCGCAACGCTTCGAGCATCGCGACGATATCGCTCGGCAGTCTGCGCTCGCGGGCGATGTCGACACAATCGCGCCCCCGGTCGTCGGCAATCGACGGATCGGCCCCGGCATCGATCAGCAGACGCAATGTCGCGAGCCGTTGCAGGCGCGCGGCGTAGAACATCGGCGTTTCACCGTGTGCGCGCAGGTTCAGCGACGGCGCGAAGGCGAGCAGCGATCGGCACATGGCGTCGTCGTCGCGCCAGACTGCGGCCCACAGCGAATAGCTCGGATTGGCACCGCGTCGCAACAGGAAGTCGACGAGCGGACGATTCTCGCCGCGTGCGACGGCGTACCAGAGGGCCGTTGCCTGAAAGTCGCCTTCATCTTCATCCATGGGAACGACCTGCTCCAGCACGGCGCCAGCGTCGAGCAATGTCTCGACGGTCTTCAATCCATTGGGTTCGGCCAGCCCGCCGGCGCCCGACGGCCGCACCGCGCAGGCCAGATGCAATGCTGTGCGGCTTTTCGGATCGGTGGCGGCAATCAGCGCCGGCGCGTCTGCCAGCAATCCGGCGACCGCGTCGCAATGCCACTGCTTTGCTGCGTTGAACAAGGCGGTTTTCGAGGGTTTCGCCATCCCGGCTTCTCCTTGTCGGTGTTCTGCGCGACACCGCGCAGAAGACAACGTTGGGTCAGTCTATCGACATCATGTGGCGGTTCGACATGCGGCGGGCACAACGGTTCTCGTACCTTGCCAGCCTGTCAGGCTTGATCGGCGCCCGCGCGCAACAACTCGGCGAAACGGGCCTCGCACCAGCGCATCACGTCGTTCGGCTCGCGTCCGAAGCGCCACAGCATGCGCACGGGCAGTTGTGGCAGGCCGAGATCGTCGCAGCGAAGTTCGTGCAGATCCTCGTACTCCGCAATATCGATGGGCAGCACCGCCCAGCCGAGCTTGTCGACGACCATGCTGGCGATGACGTAGGAACTGTCCGCGCGCCAGATCGACGGGCTGAGTTGCAGCGGCATGATGTCGTCCATCTGCAACAGAATCTGACGGTACTTCGCCAGATCGCCGCGCGTGACCTGATCGCGATAAGCCAGCGGATGGTCGCCCGCGACGAAAACGCCCTGCACGGCCGAGCCGACGTACTTGTGGCCCAGCGCCGACGAGATCGCGCCGCGATCCACGTGAAAGCCGATATCTGCGCGCTGCTTCTCCACGTACTCGGCGACTTCCGTCGACGTGCCGTTGAGCAGCGTCAGCTCCAGATAGGCGAACTGATAGGCGAGGTCGCGCACCAGCTCGCTCACGGCCTGATAGGGCAGCGCCTCGTCGAGCGCGAGCGACAACTGCGGCTGCTCGCCGAACGCCAGCGCATTGGCACGATGGTTCAGCCCTTCGGCTTGCCGCAACAACTCCTTGGCTTCGAGCAGCATCACCTCGCCCTGATCGGTGAGACGTGCATTGCGGCGGCTGCGATCGAATAGTTCAAATCCCAAATCCGCTTCGAGCAGGGCGATGGCGGTGCTCACGGCCGACTGGGCTTTTCCCAAACGACGGGCGGCAGCGGATATCGAGCCTTCCTCCGCTGCCGCCACAAAGTAGCGCAATTGTTCAATTGTCCAGTTCATCCATTCATTTTATAGATAGGTTCCAACTTTTTCTAACACCATTTTCGCGGCAGAATCGCGCTTCTCCAATCTAAAACGCCAGATTGAAACGCCAACATAGGCGAGGCGGCAGACGACCGGATCCCCGGTCCGGTGGTCTCAGGCATAGACTTCCTTCGCGCAACGCGCACCTGCCACCCACGGCGCCCCTGGAGAGATGCGGGCCCCCGGTTCCCCCCATCGCTGGCGCATGGCGCGCCAGCTCTCGCTCGACGCCGCGCACCGAACGCAGCATCGACACCGTCGACCGGATGTCGTCAATCACACGTGCTTACATGTCATCGAAAATCGATTACCGAACCCGTTTCGGACTACTGACTGGTGTGTCCGCCAGTCTGATCGCCAGCGTTCTCCTCCTTTCCGCGTGCTCGGACCGTGGCAAAAAAGAGACGGCGGACGCCACGCCGGAGGCCGTCGTGCGCACGGTCGAGCGTCGCGCCGAACCGCTCACGACCCAGCAACCGGGACGTCTGGAAGCCTACCGCAGCGCCGACGTGCGTGCGCGGGCGGGCGGCGTCGTCATGGAGCGGAAGTATCAGGAAGGCCAGAAGGTCACCAAGGGCGAGGTGCTGTTCCGCATCGATCCGCAGCCGCTGTCGGCTGCGCTCGACGCCGCCCGCGGGGCGCTCGCCAAGGCGCAGGCCGAACATGATTCGGCACGTGACAAGATCGAGCGCTATCGCGGCCTGCTCGAATCGCACGCCATCAGCGCCCGTGAAGACGCCGAGTCCCGCGCGGCCGAAGCGCGCACGCGCGCCGAAGTGCTGGCCGCCCGCGCGGAAGTGCGCAAGGCCGAACTCAACCTCGGTTACACGAACGTCGTCTCGCCGATTGCAGGACGTGTTCGCCGCGCCGAAGTGACGGAAGGGGCGCTCGTCGGTCTGGACGCCCCCACGTTGCTCACGCGTGTCGAACAGATCGACCCGATCTACGTGAACTTCTCGCAACCGGCTGCCGAGGTCTACGCGATGACGCGCGACCTGCGCGCGGGCAAGTTGCAGCGCGGCGAGCCGGGCGAAGGCGCGTCTGCGCCGCAGGTGCACGTGACGCTGCCCGACGGTCGCGAGTACACGCTGCCCGGCAAATTGCTCTTCACGGATCTGGCCGTCGACCCGGGCACCGACACCATCGCCATGCGCGCGCTGCTGCCGAACCCGGACGGCGTGCTGCTGCCCGGCGCGTTCGTGCAGGTGCGCATGCAGGGCGCGGTGAATCCGAACGTCGTGCGTGTGCCGCGCGAATCGCTCACCCGCACCGGCGAGGGCGCCATCGTGCGCGTGGTCGATGCGCAGGGCAAGGTGCATGACAAGAAGGTGCGCGCCGAAGCCATCGACGGTCGCGACTGGCTCGTGACGGAAGGCCTCAAGGGCGGTGAACACGTGATCGTGCAGAACGTCGCGCAGTTCTCCGACGGCATGCAAGTCAAGACGAAATCGGACGCCACCGCATTGGCCGGTCAGGCCACCCGTCAAGCCACGAAAGCGGAGACGCACTAACCATGGCTCGTTTCTTTATCGATCGCCCGGTCTTTGCCTGGGTGATCTCCCTGTTGATCACGCTGATCGGCGTGCTCGCGATCCGGGCGCTGCCCGTCGCGCAGTACCCCGACATCGCACCGCCGATGGTCAGCGTGTGGAGCAGCTATCCCGGCGCGTCGGCAAAAGTCGTCGAAGACTCGGTCACCGCGATCATCGAACGTCAGATGAACGGTGCGCCGGGGCTGATGTACACCTCCGCCACCAGCGGCAACGGCGAGTCCTCGGTGAACCTGACGTTCCGTCAGGGCACGAGCCTCGATCTGGCGGCCGTGGAAGTGCAGAACCGTCTGAAGACGGTCGAGTCGCGCTTGCCGGAAGTCGTGCGTCGTTACGGCGTGAAGGTCGAGCGCGCGGCCGACAACATCCATATGGTCGTCACGCTGTCATCGCGCAATCCGGCGGTGAACGAATTCGATCTGGGCGAGATTGCCGCGTCGCAGGTGATGAACCAGCTCAAGCGCGTGCCCGGCGTCGGTCAGGTGCAGTTCTGGGGCACGGAGAAGGCCATTCGCATCTGGCCTGATCCGGCTAAACTCGTCGCACTCGATCTGACCGCCACGGACATCGTCTCCAAGGTGCGCGCCTATAACGCGCGCGTGACCGTCGGTGATCTCGGTACGGGGTCGACTCCGACGTCCGCCCCGATCAACGCCAACGTCGTGTCCGACAGCGCGTTGTCCACTCCGGAAGAGTTCGCCAACATTCCCCTGCGCGTGCGCTCGGACGGCTCTGCCGTCCGGTTGGGCGATGTGGCGCGCGTGGAACTGGGCGCCTCTGACTACAACTACTCGGCGCGCGTCGACGGCTTGCCCGCCACGGCCATGGGCGTGAAGCTCGCTGCCGGGTCGAACGCCGTCGAAGTAATGAAGGCCGTGCGTCAGGTGATGGACGAGCAGGCGAAGTTGTTCCCGGCGGGTGTCGAGTATCAGATGCCCTACGAGACGGCGTCGTTCGTGAAGGTCTCGATCCAGAAAGTCGTGAAGACGCTGCTCGAAGCCATCGTGCTCGTGTTCCTGGTGATGTATCTGTTCATGCAGAACCTGCGTGCAACGCTGATCCCGACGCTTGTCGTACCGGTCGCTTTGCTGGGCACGTTCGGCGTGCTGCTGGGGCTGGGCTATTCGGTCAATACGCTGACGATGTTCGGCATGGTGCTCGCCATCGGCATTCTGGTCGACGACGCCATCGTCGTCGTCGAGAACACCGAGCGGATCATGGTCGAGGAAGGCTTGTCGCCGTATGCGGCCACGGTCAAGGCGATGCAGCAGATCAGCGGGGCCATCGTGGGGATCACGGTGGTGCTGGTGACGGTCTTCGTACCGATGGCGTTCTTCTCGGGTGCGGTGGGCAACATCTACCGTCAGTTCGCCGTCACGCTCGCCGTGTCCATCGGCTTCTCCGCGTTCCTCGCCCTCTCGCTCACCCCGGCGCTGTGCGCCACGTTGTTGCGCCCGGTCTCGCACGACCACCACGAGAAGCGCGGCTTCTTCGGCTGGTTCAACCGCACGTTCGCGGTGGGCACCGAGCGCTACACGCGCACCGTCGGCAAGACGCTACGACGTCCGTGGCGCGCGCTGCTGGTCTATGGTCTCGTGCTGATCGCCGTGCCGCTGGCGTTCATGCGTCTGCCGTCGGCCTTCATTCCGGAGGAAGACACGGGCAGCTTCATGGTGATGGCGTCGGAGCCGCAGGGCGCCACGTTGCCCGAGGCGATGACCGCGCTCAAACGTATCGAGCACTATCTGATGGAAAACGAGCCGGTCAAGCACGTATTCGTGCTGGGTGGCTGGAACGAGTTCGGCGCAGGCCCGGGCGGCGGCATGTTGTACGTCACGCTCAAGGACTGGCACGAACGCACGTCAAAGCACGACGGTGTGAGCGCGATCGTCGAGCGCGTGAACGGCAAGTTCATGGGGCAACCCGATCGCATGATGATCGCGATGAACAGCCCGGCACTGCCGGAGCTTGGGTCGTCCAACGGCTTCAACCTGCGCTTGCAGGATCGGGCGGGCGTCGGCAAGGAAGTCTTCACGGCTGCGCGCGACGATCTGCTTCACAAAGCCGCGCAGGACCCGGTGCTCAAGAACGTGATCTTCGCGGGGCAGGGCGATGTGCCGCAGGTGGACGTAAGCATCGATCGTCGCAAGATGGAAGCGCTGAAGGTCAACATGGACGACGTGAACACCACGCTCGCGACGATGTTCGGTTCGGACTATGTCGGTGACTTCATGCTGGGCTCGGAGAATCGCCGCGTGCTCGTGCAGTCGGACGGACGCCAGCGAGTGTCGCCGGAAGACATCGGCAACCTGCGCGTGCGCAACGCCAATGGCGAGATGGTGCCGCTCTCGGCTTTCGTCTCGCTCAAGTGGAAGCTCGGTTCGCCGCAGCTCAAGCGTTACAACGGCTATCCGTCGTTCACGATTCAGGGTGAAGCGGCGCCGGGCAAGAGCAGCGGCGAGGCCATGGCGCGCATGGAGCAACTGATGGCGGAGATGCCCGCGGGCATCGGGCACGAGTGGAGCGGGCAGTCGCTGGAAGAGCGCGACTCGGGCGCCCAGGCGCCGATCCTGTTCGCGTTGTCGGTGCTGGTGGTGTTCCTCGCGCTTGCGGCGCTCTACGAGAGCTGGGCGATTCCGGCGGCGGTCATCATGGTGGTGCCGCTCGGCGTGATCGGTGCACTCGGCGCGGTAAGTCTGCTGGGGATGCCCAACGACATCTACTTCAAGGTGGGCCTGATCGCGACGATCGGTCTGTCGGCGAAGAACGCCATTCTGATCGTGGAAGTCGCCAACGACCTGACGAAGCAGGGCATGACATGGCTCGATGCGGCAGTGGAAGCGGCGCGTCTGCGTTTGCGTCCGATCGTGATGACGTCGCTCGCGTTCGGCTTCGGCGTGGTGCCGCTGGCCATCGCTTCGGGACCGGCGTCGGGCGCGCAGCGCGCGATCGGTGTCGCGGTGCTCGGCGGGATCGTGACGGCCACGGTGCTGGCGATCTTCCTCGTGCCGCTGTTCTTCCTGATCGTCGGACGCTTCGTGCGCCGATCACACACTGACGGCAAGCCTGCGCAGGCAGACGCCGCGCCCGCCGTCGAGGGGAAAGTATGACGATGTTTCGACCCCGCCTTCGCGGGATGACCCTGGCCGCAGCGGGTCTCTTCGCGCTGCTGGCCGGATGCACGATGGCGCCCACGTACGAGCGCCCGGCCGCGCCGATGCCCACGTCGTATGAGGCAGCGCCGGCGGGCGGCGACGTGCAGCTCGCGCTTGCCGCGCCGCTCACGGGCGACGCCGATTGGGCCGACGTCTTCACCGACCCGGAATTGCAGACGCTGATTCGTCGCGCGCTCGCGCAGAATCGCGACTTGCGTCTGGCGTCCTTGCGGGTGCAGGAAGCGCGTGCGCTGTACGGCATCGAAGGCGCCAATCTGTTGCCGAGCGTGCAGGCGGGGGGATCGTTCTCCCGTCAGCGCTATTCCGGCTCCGCCGGACAACCCGACGGCAGCAGCAATCCGCCGGGCGGCTACGTCGCCAACGATGTGCGCGCGACGCTCGGCGTGAGCGCGTTCGAACTCGATTTCTTCGGGCGCGTTCGCAGCCTGCGCGACGCCGCATTGCAGTCGTATCTCGCGAGCGAGGAGGCGCAGCGCGCGGCGCAGGTCAGTCTCGTGGCCGAAGTGGCGACGGCTTACATCGGACTCGTGGCCGCGAACGAGCAACGCGCTTACGCGGCCAAGGTGCTGGCAGCGCGCGAAGCGGGCATGCAGGTGATTCGCCTGCGCGCCGAGCGGGGACTCGTCGACGGCCTCGATCTGAATACGGAGACGACGCAGGTCGAGGTGGCACGTGCGGCGTTCGCCGAGCGTGAGCGCCAGCGCAGCGAGATTTCGCACATCCTGCAAGTCCTCACGGGCGACGTGGCGACACGACCGTCCACGGAGGCGGCGCTCGACAGCGCCTTCGTCGTGCCGGTCGCGGCAGGGCTGCCCTCGTCGTTGCTGATGCGGCGTCCGGACATCCGGCAGGCGGAAGCGCAACTGCGCGGCGCAAATGCGAACATCGGCGCGGCCCGGGCGGCGTTCTTCCCGTCGATCCGGTTGACGACGGACATCGGGACCGCCAGTTCGCGCATTGCCGATCTGTTCAGTGCGGGCACGGGCGTCTGGTCGTTCCTGCCGCAGATCACCGTGCCGATCTTCGATGGCGGACGCAACATCCAGGGGCTGAACCTGGCGAACGTGCGCAAGGAAATGGCGATCGTGTCGTACGAGCGTGCCATCCAGACCGCATTCACGGAAGTCAACGAAGCGCTCACGGCGCAGCAATGGCTCTCGCGCCAGCTCGATGCGCAAAAGCGGGTATCGGACGGGGAGCGCGAGCGGCTGAAGCTGGCCGAGCGTCGTTATGCGAACGGTGTGGCGAGCTATCTCGAACTGCTCGATGCGCAGCGCAGCGACTTTCAGGCAGCGCAGCAGTTGATCGACGTCAAGCAGCGCGTGCTGGTCAATCACGTGGCGCTGTACCGTGCGCTGGGCGGCGGCTGGACGCCGAACGCCGAGGAATCCTGAGCGACGCCGGTTCGCCGGTCGTCAAACAAAAACCCCGCCGGGTCTTGCGATCCGGCGGGGTTTTTTCATGCGATGTCGCGGTGAGGGCGACGCGCAGGCGTCTGAACGTCAGAACGCGAAGCGACCTTCCGAGGCGATCTTCGCCAGCGGTTCGCGCGGGCTCGGCACTTCGCGAGCGCGCAAGCCTTCCGGCAGTGCGTTGACGTCGCCGCCGGGACGGCCGATCGCGACTGCCGCTTCGATCTTGTACTTGGACGACAGATCGAGTTCGTTGCGGATCTTGTCGTGCTCGATGCCGGCCAGACCGTGCGCGGCCCAACCCGAGTTCGACGCTTGCAGCGCGAGGTAACCCCATGCGGCGCCGGCGTCGAAGCTATGCGTCGGGGCGGGCACTTCCTTGTCGCTGCCCGGGGGCGTGAGCGTCGACTTCGAGATCACGAGCACGATGGCGGCAGCGTGTTTGGCCCACGTCTGGTTGAATTCGTTGAGGAAGCCGACGAACTGTTCCCAGTGCGGCGTGCCACGGCGTGCGTAGACGAAGCGCCACGGTTGCGCGTTGTAGGCCGACGGCGCCCAGCGGGCGGCTTCGAACAGCGCCAGCAGGTCGGCTTCGGGAATCGTTTCGTCCTTGAACGCGCGCGGCGACCAGCGGGCCACGAATTGCGGGTCGATCGGATGGTCGGCTTGACGCGTGTTGAGGGTGTTGATATCGGTCATGCGAATGTCTCGTCGGCAAAAATACGGGAGAGAGTGCTGCGGCATGTCGGCGTCAGGCCGACGGTCATGCGGTAATTGCGCCCGGGCGAGCCTGAGCGGGTCGCTAGGATACCGCGCGCGTCGTCCGATCCCAACCAATATCGCAGCATGTCCTTATCACCGGGCGCTATCATCCCGTCTCATGAACACGTTCAAAAACATGCGGATCTTCGTGCGCGTGGCCGACGGCGCAAGCTTTGCCGGCGCAGCGCGCGCGCTCGACATGACCACGCCGCAGGTCTCGAAAGCTATCTCCGAGCTGGAGGCGCATCTGCGCACGCGGCTGCTCCATCGCACCACTCGCCGGCTGGCGCTCACCGATGCAGGCAAGCGCTACCTCGCGCGGTGCCGCGACATCATCGCGATGGTCGACGTCTCGGAAGCCGAGGCGGGGGCGACCAACGCGGCGCCGAGCGGCAAGCTCCGTTTGCACGCGCCGGCGAGTTTCGGGCAGGTCTTCGTCGTGCCGGCGCTGGCGCGATTCATGGAGCAGTATCCGGAGGTCGAGGTCGATCTGCTGCTGTCTTCGCGCGTGCCGGACCTGCTGGAGGAGAACATCGACGTCTCGCTGCGTCTGGCGGCGTCGCAACTGCCCGATTCGGGACTCGTCTCGACACGGATCTGCCGCATGGCGTCGGTGCTGTGCGCCGCCCCGCAATACCTCTCTGAGCACGGGGCGCCCCGGTCGCTCGACGAATTAACGCAGCACACGCGGGTTCGCCTGAATGCGCCGCACTACACCGTCGAACACTGGCTTTTCGATGGTCCGGACGGCACCGTGAAGCTGCCGATCCCGGCGGGGCGTCTGCGCGTGAATACGGCGGATTCGCTGGCAGCGGCGCTCGTGAGCGGCTGCGGCGTGGGGCCGGTGCCGTTGCTCTCCGCAGTCCCGGCACTGCGCAACGGGTCGCTGGTGCGCGTGCTGCCCGAGTATGAATTGCAGGGGACGAACGTCTACGCGGTGTACGCGTCGCGCCTGTATCTCGACGCGAAGGTCAAGACGTGGATCGAGTTTCTTCGAACGTTCGTGACGCAGGCGCTTGCGGCGCCCGACGCCGCAGCGATAGCGCTGCCGCCCCGATCAGCAGACCGATGACCAGCGACACCCAGAGTACCGCCGTGTCGCCCCAGCGTTCTCGTGCGAGGGAATATCCCCACGGGGCCACGGCCGAGACCGCGAACGCCGGCGCGAGCAAGGTGCCCAGGGCCCGGGCGTAAGCGTCGTGGGAGAAGAGTTCGAGCGGCAGGCTGGCGCGTAGCAGCGTCGCCAGTCCGTTGAGCGCACCATAGCCGAAGATGAAGACACCGGCCGCGAGCGGCGACGACAGTCCGGCCAGCCCCAGCGCGAAGCACAGCGGCAAGCCGATGCCGACCACGACGTTGAGCTTGACCGCGCTTGCCTGCCGGGGCTGAAGCCACTCCAGCGTTCGCGCACAGACCTGGCCGACGCCCCACAGCGCGGCGAGTCCGACCGGCAACCCGCGCGTGCTCAGCACCGAAGTCAGGTGCGCAGCCAGGCCCGACGAAAGGATCGAGACCATCGCCATGATCGCGCCGTAGAGCAGCGCGGAGGCCCACGGCAGCGGTGCACGTGCCTTGCGGGTCTCGTCCGCCGCCGGGATTCTGGGCGGCGTTGGCGGCAGGCTGCGCAGCAAGGCCCACGCGACGAGGCCGATCACGCCGTAGACGAAGACACCGGTGCGCCATCCCCACGTGTCGCCAAGCCAGTTGCCCAGCGGCCAGAAGACGGTCGTCGCCAACCCGCCGATGAGCGTGATCTGTGTCATCGGACGCCGTGCGGCCGCACCGTACAGCGCGGCGAGTGTGGCGAAGGCGGCATCGTAGAGCGAGAGCCGCATGCCGATCCCGAGCAGACACCACGCGGCATAGAACTGGACGAGGGTGCTGCCGGTGGCGAGCGCGACGCAGCCGACGGTACAAATGAGCGTGCCGACACACATGATGCGGCGCCCGCCGAACCGTTCGAGCCAGCGCCCGGACAATGGCGAGACTGCGGCCATGACCAGCATGGCGAGCGACGGTCCCGCGAACACCCATGTCTGCGCCCAGCCCATGTCGCGCGCGATGCGCCACGCGAACGCGCCGGGCAGATAGAAGTTCACCCCCCAGTTGATGAGTTGCGCAAGGCCGAGCCGGATGACGATGGGCATGACGTGAAGCGGGCAGGAGCGCGCCGAAGGGAAGTCGAAGGGGTGACGGTAGTGGCGCTGTATTGGTGCTGTATTGACGATAGCGCGAGACGAATCGATACAGGACATCCGTCCAATAGCCGAATGGTGCGCCAGCGCCATCTCTTGGTAAAGTCTTGGCATCTTATCCGTTTCATAAGGAAAACTTTGAGATGCGGCGCCTGAATCTGGATCAGCTTCATACGTTTTCAGAAGTCATCGACGCCGGCAGTTTCTCTGCGGCTGCCGCACGTCTCGATTTGTCGCAGCCCGCCGTGAGTCTTCAGGTTCGCCAGTTGGAACAGCGCTTGAACGTCAGACTCATCGAGCGCGTCGGCAAACGTCTGAAGCCGACGTCGGCGGGACAGACATTGCTCGAACACGCGCGGCGTATCGACGCTGCCGTCGAAGACGCCATGCAGGCGCTGTCGAGTCATGCGCTGGGGGCGGCCGGCGAGGTGGCGATCGGCACGGGCGCGACGGCGTGCATCCACTTGCTGCCGCCGATGCTGCGCGCGATGCGCAAGCGCCATCCGTTGCTCGATATTCGTGTGAGTACCGGCAACACCGACGACGTTGTCGCGGCCGTGACCGAAAACCGCCTCGACATCGGGCTTGTGACTTTGCCCGCTGCCGGACGCAGTCTGCACGTCACCCCGGTACTGCAAGACGAGTTTGTCGCGATCGCGCCGGCAAGCGACAACGAGTGGGCTCACGAAGTGACGCCGCACGCGCTCGCCGCAGCGCCGATGGTGGCGTTCGAATCCGGCAGCAGCACGCGACTATTGATCGATGAGTGGTTTTTGCAAGCGGGAATTCGTATGCGCCCGGTGATGGCGCTCGGGAGTATCGAGGCGATCAAGGAAATGGTCGCGGCGGGATTGGGGTATAGCATCGTGCCGCGAATGTCGGTCGGTGCGGGGCATCATCGACGCGGATTGCGTATATCCACACTGACACCGGCCTTATCGAGAACGCTGGCGATCGTGGTGCGTCAGGATAAACCGCTGACGCCTGGATTGCGAAAAGTCCTGTCGGCATTGGAGTCATTGGGCTGCGCGGTATGAAATTCGATGAGAAAATGATTGGCACTCCACGCCATATAGTGGGGTTGTTTTATTGGGCAAAATTACTCCCCGCAAAACGCAAAGCTCAGACTACAATGCGCGAATATCGGCAATCCACCGGCAATTATTAGAGAACGTGCAATTCGCAATGCATCACAATCTTTATCGGTATGAAGGGCTGCTGGGTGCCCGGTCGGTCGAGGCGCTGGACGCCGAGTTTCAGAAACTGACGCAAACGCTGGAATACGACGCACTGTTCTATGCCCCGTTATTGCCCCGTCGCGAACGAGAGGCTGCGGCGTTTCAGATGGACGATCAGCTCATTTCCGCGCAGGGAATGCCGAGCCGCCATATCTTCACGACGTTTCCGCCTGCCTGGATCGAGCGTTATCAGAGTGCGGGCTATGCGGAAGTCGATCCGGTGCTCGTCGCGGCGAATCTGTCGCCTTTACCGATTCTCTGGCGCACCTTTCTCACACAGAAGCGGCCTCACCCGATCTTCGCGGATGCGCGCGCTCACGGGCTCGGCAGTGGTGTATCGATTCCCATTTACGGGGCTGCCGGCGAGCGGGCGATTTTCAGTGCCGCGACGGCGAAGTCGCCGGAGGAATCGGCGGAACTTGAATCGCGCATGGTCGGTGAAATCTATCTCACGGCGCTTTACTTTCATCAGGCGATTCAGCAACTCGACATGCAGTGGGTCGCGAGCCGCAGCAATGGCAAACTCAGTCCGCGTGAGATCGAAAGTCTATTGTGGGCGGCACGCGGCAAGACGGCGTGGGAAATCGGGTTGATTCTGAAGATATCGGAACACACGGTGACGTTTCACATCAATAACGCCAAACGCAAGCTCGGTGCGGTCAATCGCCATCAGGCAATTGCAGCGGCAATCAGCACCGGTTTGATTTCTCCCTGACATTTCCGTCATTTTCGAGACATTTTGGGATCGTGTTTGGCTGATTTCACACTTTTTCCGAAACAGTGTGTTGTTGCTTTGCGGCTGGTTGATTCGTAAGGGAAAACTATAATTTACTCATGGCGCGAACTGATTGGTTAGCAGTTTTCGCCTCCATGAGTGAAATACGAACGATAAAAGGAGTTTTCCATGAAGAAGAACCTGTTGACCGCCGTTGCGCTGGTGAGTCTTTCCCTCGCTGCCGGCTCGGCCATGGCTGCCGATCAGTCCAGCGGCGTGACCCGCGAACATGTGCGCGCCGAACTGCAAGCGGCCCGCGAACTCGGTCTCTCGCCGGTGACGGAATTCAACTTCCCGTACACCTACGAGCAGTCGGTGCAACTGCAAAAGCGTACGGCCGAAATCGAAGCGGCACAGCACAATGGTGCACCGCAAGCTCCGATCACCAACTAAGGCGTTTGCGTCAGTGAGAAGATCGTCGACGACGTTGTCGACACGCTTACCCGAGCAGTTGAGTCGTACCTGAAGTTCCCCGATTCGCCGACGGCCCGCCTGACTCGACATCGAGTCCCGCCCGCGCCGCGCGAATCGTCTCAATGACGCAGCGATGCGTCACTCTCCACAGCCCCGCCAGAGGATTCGTTCCCGACGGGGCTTGTGTGTTTCTGCCATCCCCCACCCAGCGCCAGGAACAGATTGACCTGATCCATGGCGACCTGCGTTTCCGATGCCGCGAGCGCTGCTTCGGCGCTCGCATGCGTGCGCTCGGCGTCGAGGCTCGTGAGATACGGCGCGCGACCGGCGCGATACAACTTGTGATTCTGCTCGGCCGCATCGCGTGATTTGTCGCGGGCGTCGCGCAGGGCGTCGTCGCGCTGCAATTCGCGGGTGTAAGCGGAGAGCGACGTCCTGGCTTCCTGCACGGCTTTGAGTACAACACCGTCGAAATGCGCAAGCGCAGCATCGGCGCCTGCTTCCATGCCCTTGATGTGCGAACGCACGCCGTTGGTCGGTAGCGACCACGAGATCATCGGGCCGACCGTCCACTGTTCCGTGCGGCCTTGTCCGAAGTGTTCGAGCACACCGTTTGCCCCGATCGATGCGCCGAAGCGGATCGACGGATACAGGTCCGCCGTCGCCACCCCGATCCTGGCGGTGGCCGACGCGAGTTCGCGTTCTGCCTGACGTACGTCCGGGCGGCGCTTGAGCAGCGCGGTGCCGTCGCCGACGGGCAGCGCCTGCGTGAGTTGCGGAATGCGGCGGCATTGAGCGACGCGTGCGTCGAGCGTGCCGGGCACCTTGCCCAGCATCACGGCCAGCCGGTACGTTGCGGCTTCGCTCTGCGCCTGGAAGTGCGGAAGTGCCGCGCGCAGCGTGTCGGCTTGCGCCTGTGCGCGCAGCAGATCGGTCGGCTGATCGCGTCCGGCGTCCACGAGCTTGCGGGTGATGGCGACGCTGCGCTCCTGCAACCGCAACTGCTCGTTGGCGATGTCGTATTCGTGGTTCGCCGCGCAACCTTGCACGTACGCCCGCACGGTCTCGGCCGCCACGCTCACACGCGCGACGTCGAGTGCAGCCTGACTCGCTTCGGCGGCGGCCAGCGCGGCTTCGTCGGCACGCGCGAGTTTGCCGAAGAAGTCGATCTGATAGGAGATGCCCAGCGTTGCGACGGCGATGTTCACCACCGGCAGCTTCTCTTCCTTGAGCAGGCTCTCGCCCGAGATCTGCGCGCGGGCCGCTTCGGCCTCCACGCCCCCCTGCGGGAGATTCTCGGATTCCACTTCGTGATACATCGCCACCGCACGCTGCACGTTCGCCAGCGCTACGCGCACGTTCGTGTTGACCGTCAGCGCCTCGCTCACGAGCGTGTCGAGCTGCGGATCGTCATAGAGCTTCCACCAATCGTCGGGTACCGCGTCGATGGAGACGGCGCGTTGCGACGCATCCGCGAGCGGACCGTTCGCGTCGGGCGAGCGCATCACCGAATGCTCCGGCAGATGGTAGTCCGGCCCGACGGTCGTGCAACCGGCGACGAGCGCAGCGGCAGTCGCCACGGCACTCATCAACGCAAAACGTGTTCGGGTTTTGACTTGCACGGACTTCACTGGCGAGCCTCCGCATGTGCAGCCGGCGTCCCGTTCTGAGAGACGGCGGCAAGCGAGGCCGTCGATGCCTGTTTCGGCTGGGTTGCCTTGTCCTGCGTTTGCACGACAGTGACCGTCGCCGTGCGACCGGCGACGAGGCGCATGTCCTTGGGCACGTCGTCGAGCGCGATACGCACCGGAATGCGCTGTGCCAGACGGACCCAGTTGAATGTCGGATTGATGTTCGGGAGCATCGATGCGCCGCTGGTGCGGTCACGATCCTCGATCCCCGCGACGATGCTTTGCACGTGGCCGTGCAGCACATGACGCTCGCCCATCAGGCGAATCTCCACCTTGTCGCCGATGTGGATGCCGCGCATCTTGGTCTCTTCGAAATAGCCTTCGACGTGCAGCGAGTTCGCATCGACCATGGAGAGTACCGGACGCCCGGTGCTCACGTAATCGCCAACGCGCGGCAGGCGGTCGTTCAGATAACCGTCGGCGGGCGCGAGTACGCGAGTGCGTTCGAGGTTGAGCTTCGCGAGACGCACGGCGGCGTCAGCCTGAGCCACGGCCGCCTCACCGGATTCGACCTTGGCCTGACCGGCTTCGACGACTTCCTTCGCGACCACTTCCGTCAGTTGATGATTGCGGGCATTCTCACGACGCGCCTGCGCCAGTGTGGCGCGTTGCGCGGCGGCGTTGGCTTCGGCCTGCTGCAAGGCGAGCGTATAGCGGTCGCGATCGATGACGAACAGCAGATCGCCGCGATGCACTTGCTGGTTGTCCTTCACGTCGACATCGGTGATGAGACCGGAGACGTCGGGCGCGACCTGCACGATATCGGCGCGAATGCGGCCGTCGCGCGTCCACGGGGCGACGGTGTAGTAATCCCACAGATGCAGCAGCACGAAGATCGCGACGCAGGAGACGGCAAGCGTCAGGACGACGGGGCCGAGGGAGCGAAGTTTCAGTTTCATGATTGGCAGGCGCGCGCGAGGGCGACGATGCCGCCCAGCGCGATGATGTACACAGCAAGATTGAATAACGAACGGTGCCAGACGAGCTTGTAGAAGCCGATGCGTGCGAGCACGAAGCGTAGTGCGCCCGTCAGCACGAATGCCACGACCATCAGGGCCAGCAGCGTCGGCACGAATACGCCGTAGATGTCGATCTCGCCGCTCATTGGGCACTCCCGGTAGTGGTGGCGGGGAACAGCGCGACGTGGATGTCCATGAGCGAGGCACGCGCGCTGCGCGAGGCCTGATCGCTATGGGCGACCAGCGAGCGCACGGCGCCCAGCAGTTTGTCTTGCAGCGAGCTGTCCGGCTGGCTCACCTGTTCGTCGAGTCGCGACTGATAGAAGCGCGCCACGTCGGTGAGCGCCGCTTCGACCGCACTGCGCTGCAAGGGATGCAGATGCGGCAGCTCGCGCTGCAAGGCGAGTGCCGAGAGTTCGACGCGTACTTCGGTGAAGCCGTCGCTCGATGTCTCGCTCTCGCTCGCGGCCAGACGCGGCACCAGTTGCCCGAGCCGGTCGAGCAGACGCGCACGCAGCCGGTTGTGCTCGCTCACCGAACGGCCCATGGCGTTCTTCGCGATGTCGCGCCAGCTCGAATGAATCAGGCGGCGCATGGCCACGCGCGTGCCGAACGGCCGCGTTTGCAGGGTCCACAACAGCGCGAACAGCACACCGGCCAGCCCCGCGATATTGCTGTTGAAGAACGCCGGGAAGTCGGCGCTGTAGCCGCCCTGAATGCCGACGAAGCTCGCGGTGTTCACGGCCACGAGCATCGCCACCATCGTGAAGCGAGGCTGCGGGATGAACGTGCCGAGCAACAGGTAGGGCACGGCGAAGAGGGCGACCAGCAGGCCGAAGTCGTGGGCATTCGTCAGGATGAAGAACACATAGACGGCGGCAAGGACCACGCACACGGCCGTCGCCCAGAAGAACGAGCGGATGAACGGTGCGGGTTCGTCCATGGCCGCGAAGAAGCAGCAGGCGACGGCCCCGAGCGAGACGCCGGCAGCGCCGTCGTTCCAGCCCGTGTAGATCCACGCCAGTCCCATGATGAACGTGCACAGCGCCGCGGAGATCGTCGAGAACAGCAGCAGGCCGTGGTCGTAGTGGCGCGCGCCGCCGAGTTCCCAGTAGGGGAAGGCGGGCGTCCACTCGGGCGCGTCGCCCTGCTGACTGAAACGGCGTTGCAGCGACGCGCAGTCCTGCCACAACTGCACGAGCGAGCGCAGACGGTCTTCGGTCGCCGCGACGAGCGCGCCGTACCAGTCCGACGCTTCGCCGGCCGACTGTGGCGGCTTGAGCAGGTGCGCCGGGGCAGCCGAGGGCGCACCGCGCCGCAGCCAGGCGACCACTTCGGCCATCTTGGCCTCCAGCGCTTCGGGCGCGCCTTTCGGATGCAGGCGCAACGTCTGCACGAGCGATGCCACCGTCGAGAGGACCGGCATCATCATCGTCATGCGTCCGCGCAACTCCTGCGCGTCGCGTACGCGCTCGGAGGTGTCGGCGTCATAAGACAACTGGCTGATCAACTGGTCGAGCGCCAGAATGTCGGCCGCCATGCGATGACGGCTCATGTGGCGCGTGGCCTTGCCTTCGGGATCGGCCGACAGCATGTCGGTGGTCCAGCGAGCGGCGTCGGTGAGCCAGCGCGTGGAGCGGTCGTGCAGCACTTTCGCAACGCTCGTCGGCAGAATCACGGCACCCACGACACTCGCGCAGACGATGCCCAGAATGATCTCCTCGGAGCGCGCGATGGCGATGTCGAAGATACCGGAGGGCGTGTTCACCGCCGGGAGTGCGATCAGCGGCAACGTGTACGAGGCGAGCAGGAAGACGTAGCTGCGCGGCGAACGATGCAGCAACGAGATGTAGAGCAACGTGCCGGTCCACAGCCCGACGGCGGCCATCAGCAGTTCCGGCGTATCGACGAGAGCGGGGACGAACGCAATCGAGGCCGCCGCGCCCAGCAGCGTGCCGAGCACGCGATAGAGCGCCTTGGAGCGCGTGGCGCCCGTCAGCGGGTGCGAGACGATATAGACCGTCGCCATGGCCCAGTAGGGGCGAGGCAGGCCGAGCGCGAGCGCGATGTAGAGCGCCAGCATCGAGGCGACGAACGCCTTGATCGAAAAAATCCAGTCGCGTGAAGATGGCCAGGTGAGCACGGTTTACTTCTTGGGGAGCGCCATGGCGAGGATGGACCCATCGGGGTCGGCCGCACGGTTGAGCGTTTCAAACACGCGCAACACCGCCTCGAAGTCTTCTCGGGGGATGTCGGCGAATACCTTGGCGCGCAGCTGGCTGAGTTCGCGTTCGAGCTTCTCGGCGAGCGCTTCGCCGGCGTCGGTCAGCTTCAGTGCGTTGGCGCGCCGGTCGCTGGCATCGACTTCACGCACGACCAGACCGGCGGCGCACAGTTGATCGAGCAGACGCACGAGCGACGCGCCTTCCAGCCCGACGTACTCGGCCAGCTCGACCTGACGCACACCCTGGCCAAGACGGCGGATGAACAGCAAGGGGCCTGCGCTCGCCGCGGAAATACCGTATTCGACGATCGCGCCCTGCGACAACTGGCGCCACTGTTTGCCCGCCAGCAGCAGATGGCTGGTGAAGACGAAGCGGAGCGTTTCCAGGGAGGTCATGGCGAAAGATTATATGTTAACTAATAATTAGGATGCTAGTTAATAGCCTGTTGCGCCAGGCGTGGAAATGATGGGAAGTCTTGCTCACGGAAAGGCGTGGACAGGCACGCGGGACGTGCCTTTGCGCGATTTGCGCAGGTAAGATAGCGGCACTCACGGCGCTATTTCGTGGTCGCGCCGGCCGGCAGACAAGTGTTACGACATATTTCAAGGGACGCCCCATGACATCGAAGGGACTGGATAGCGAATCGTTCGAATTGCTGCTCGCGGCGGTGCAACGGTTCATCCGCGAGCGGCTGGTGCCCGCCGAGAACGACGTGGAGGCGCAGGACGACGTGCCGCAGACCCTTGTCGACGAGATGAAGGAGATGGGCCTGTTCGGGCTTTCGATCCCGGAGGCATTCGGCGGCATCGGTCTGTCGATGGCGCAGGAAGTGCGCGTGGCGTACGAGTTCGGGCAGACGTCGCTGGCGTTCCGCTCGGTCTTCGGCACCAACGTGGGCATCGGCTCGCAGGGCATTCTGATGGACGGCACCGACGCGCAGAAGCAAGACCTGCTGCCGCGCGTGGCGAGTGGTGAGCTGATCATGTCGTTTGCACTGACCGAACCGGACGCCGGATCGGACCCTGCGGCGCTGAAGACGCGCGCTGTGCTCGACGGCGACACTTATGTGATCGACGGCGTGAAGCGCTTCATCACTAACGCGCCGCGCGCCGGGGCTTTTACGCTGATGGCGCGCACCGGCGGCGAGGGCGCGGGCGGCATCTCGGCCTTCATCGTGCCCGCCGATACGCCGGGCCTGTCGCTCGGCAAGCCGGACAAGAAGATGGGCCAGCGCGGCACCAAGACCTGCGACGTGGTGTTGCAAGGCGCGCGGGTGCCTGCTGCGAACATCATCGGCGGGGTGGCGGGCAAGGGCTTCAAGACCGCCATGAAGGTGCTCGACCGTGGCCGTCTGCATGTGGCGGCGCTCGCGTGCGGCATGGCGCAGCGCATTCTGGACGAATCGGTGGCCTATGCGCGCGAGCGCAAGCAGTTCGGTCAGCGCATCGGCGACTTCCAGCTGGTGCAGGCGATGCTGGCCGACAGTCAGGCCGAACTCTATGCCGGGTGGTCGATGGTGCAGGACTGCGCGGTGCGCTATGACGCCAAACCCGCCGGCGCGCGCAACGCCGACGTCAGCATGCGCGCGTCGTGCGCCAAGCTGTTCTGCACGGAGATGGTCGGGCGTGTGGCCGATCGCGGCGTGCAGGTGCACGGTGGCGCGGGCTACATCAACGAGTACAAGGTCGAGCGCTTCTATCGCGACGTGCGCCTGTTGCGTCTGTACGAAGGCACGACCCAGATCCAGCAACTCATCATTGGCCGCGCCCTGATGCAGGACGAATGAACGTGCAGACGCCCGCGCAGAAAGTGTCACCGACGGCATTGCCGTTGCTCGTCGCCTCGACGTTCTTCATGGAGAACCTCGACGCGACGATCATCACGACGTCGATTCCCGCCATGGCGCGGGACTTCGGCGTCGCTCCCTCGCAGCTCTCGATCGGCCTGTCCGCCTATCTCGTCGCACTCGCGGCATTCATTCCGGCGAGCGGCTGGCTCGCGGACCGGCTGGGGCCGCGTCGCGTGTTCCCGGCAGCGATTGCGCTGTTCACGCTCGCGTCGGTGCTGTGCGCGATGAGCACGAGTCTCGACATGTTCACCGTGTGTCGCGTGCTGCAAGGGCTCGCCGGCGCCATGATGGTCCCGGTCGGACGTCTGGTCGTGCTGCGCAGCACGCCGAAGCCGGCGCTCGTGCGCGCCATCGCGACGATCACCTGGCCGGGTCTCGCCGCCCCGGTGCTCGGTCCGGCGCTTGGCGGCTTCATCTCGTCGACATGGAGCTGGCACTGGATCTTTCTCATCAATGTGCCGCTGGGCATGGCGGCCTTCGCCGCGGCGCTGTGGCTGGTCAAGCCGTCGCCGGGGCAGCACAAGCCGTTCGATCTGGCGGGGTTCGTCGCGAGCGGCGTCGGTGCCAGCCTGCTGATGTTCGGTGTCGAACTCGCGAGCCGCACCCCGGCGCACTGGCCGGCCGTGATCGGTTGCCTGGTCATCGGCGGCCTGGCGATGGCGTGGTCGATCCGCCACTTCGGCCGCACGTCGCATCCGCTTCTCAATCTGGGGGCGATGCGGGTGCAGACGTTTGCCGTCACCGTGTGGGGCGGCTCGATGTTCCGGATCGCCATCGGCAGCGCGCCGTTTCTACTGCCGCTGATGTTCCAGCTGGCGTTCGGCATGAGCGCCGTGACGTCCGGGTTGCTGATGCTCGCGCTGTTCGCGGGTAACCTCGGCATCAAACCGGCGACCACGCCGATCATGCGCCGCTTCGGTTTCCGCCGGGTGTTGCTGGGCAACGGGTGGCTCGTGGTCGTGGGCTTCGCCCTGTGCGCGATGCTTTCGGCAACGACGCCGCTGTGGATCATTGCGCTGGTGCTGCTCTTCGGCGGCATCTGTCGCTCGGTGCAGTTCACCACGCTGGCGACGCTGGCCTATGCCGACGTGCCGCCGGCCGACATGAGCGGCGCCAGCACGCTGTCCTCGGCGCTTCAGCAAATGACGACCGGCATGGGCATCGCGCTCGGTGCGCTCGTGCTCAAGATCACCGAGGTCGCCGGTGTCACGCCGTTCAGCACCGCGAGTTTTCGCTGGACGTTCGTCGTCATGGCCGGGATTGCGCTGCTCGCCATGATCGACGGTTCGCGTCTGCCGGCCGACGCCGGCGCGCAGGTGAGCGGGCATCAGCCGTCACCGTCGAGATGAGGTGACGACCAAGGTGCCGACGCACCGCGTGTAGGCATCATGATGGTGCGCACGGGGCAGGCGCCCCGTGTCGTGCACTGCTGCGGTGCAGCAGATGACGCTCAAGAATCGGACACTTCCCATAGACAACTTCATGTCTTCCCCTTGTCCGGCAACGCTTTGTCGATAGTCCCGTTCGTGCTGGCACGCTTGTTGCGTTAGCCATAGCGCTAGCGGCAAAGGCGTCGCCGGCAACGAATTCTGGTGCGGCGTCGGGCGGGACAGCCTGCGACGTACCCACAGGACAACGGCGTCCCTCCGTGCTTCGGCGCGGATGGACGCCGTTTTGTTTTTCGGGGCTGTACTTCGGGACCGGGTTCCGGAGCATGAAGCGCGGCAACAGGAGAAGACAACATGGGCAAACCTCGTCTGGTCGTCATCGGCAACGGCATGGCCGGTATCCGCACGCTCGAAGAGCTGCTTGAGATCGCACCGAATCAGTACGACATCACCGTATTCGGCGCGGAGCCGCATCCGAACTACAACCGCATCCTGCTCTCGCCGGTGCTCGCGGGCGAGCAGTCGTTCAAGGACATCGTGCTCAATCCGCTCGACTGGTATGCGGAAAAAGGCATCACGCTGCATCTGGGCAAGGAAGTCACGCAGATCGACCGGCCGCGTCGCGTCGTGCGCTGTGCCGACGGCACCGAAGCGCCGTACGACCGCCTGCTGATCGCCACCGGCTCCAGCCCGTTCATCCTGCCTGTGCCGGGCAAGGATCTCGATGGCGTGATCAGCTACCGCGACATTCGCGACACCGAAATCATGATCGAGACGGCGCGCGTGAAGCGTCGTGCGGTCGTGATCGGGGGCGGTCTGCTCGGTCTGGAAGCGGCCAACGGTCTGAAGTTGCGCGGCATGGACGTCACCGTCGTGCACCTCGCCGACACGCTGCTCGAACGTCAGCTCGACAGCACTGCGGGCAAGCTGCTGCAACAGTCGCTCGAAGCGCGCGGTCTCGCGTTCCGCCTCTCGCATCAGACATCGGAAATTCTCGGCGACGAGGCGGGCTGCGTGCGTGGCGTGAAGTTCGGCAACGGTGAAGAGATCGAGGCCGATCTCGTGGTGATGGCTGCCGGTATTCGTCCGAACACGACGCTGGCCGAAGCGGCCGGTCTGCACTGCGCGCGCGGCATCGTGGTCTCGGACACGCTGCAAACCTATGACCCGCGTATCTATGCCGTGGGCGAGTGCGTGAGCCATCGCGGTGTGGCGTACGGTCTCGTCGCACCGCTGTTCGAGCAGGCCAAGGTCTGTGCGAATCACCTGGCGCTCATGGGCATCGGCAGCTATCGCGGCTCGGTGCTCTCGACGAAGCTCAAGGTCACCGGCATCGATCTGTTCTCGGCCGGCGACTTTCTCGGTGGCGAAGGCACGGAAGAAATCGTGCTGTCGGACCCGGCGAGCGGCGTCTACAAGAAGCTCGTGATTCGCGACGACAAGCTCGTCGGCGCCTGTCTCTATGGCGACACGACCGACGGCGCGTGGTACTTCAAGCTGCTGCGCGAAGGGCGCGTGCTGGGCGAGTTGCGCAGCAGCATCATGTTCGGCGAGACGAGCGTGGGCGACGTCGGCACGCAAGGCCAGAGCCGGGCCTCCGCCATGGCCGACAGCGACGAAGTGTGCGGTTGCAACGGCGTGTGCAAGGGCACCATCGTCAAGGCGATCACCGAGAAGGGCCTGTTCACGCTCGACGAAGTGAAGAAGCACACCAAGGCGGCGAGTTCGTGCGGGTCCTGCGCGGGCCTGTGCGAACAGATTCTGATGAGCACGCTGGGCACGACGTACGACGCGACACCGAAGGAAAAGGCGGTGTGCGGCTGTACCGATCTGTCGCACGCGGACGTGCGCCGCGCCGTGCGCGAGCACCGTCTCACCACGCACCGCGCTGCCTTCGACTTCCTTGAATGGCGTACGCCGAACGGCTGCGCCACGTGCCGCCCCGCACTGAACTACTACATGCTCAGCACGTGGCCCAAGGAGGCGGTGGACGATCCGCAAAGCCGCTTCGTCAACGAGCGCGTGCACGCCAACATCCAGAAGGACAACACGTTCTCCGTCATTCCGCAGATGAAGGGCGGCGTGACGAATGCGAGCGAATTGCGCCGCATCGCCGACGTGGCCGACAAGTATCAGATTCCGATGGTGAAGGTCACGGGCGGTCAGCGCATCGACTTGCTCGGCGTGAAGAAGGACGACCTCGTGAATGTCTGGCGCGATCTGGGCATGCCGTCGGGGCACGCGTACGGCAAGTCGATCCGTACGGTGAAGACGTGTGTGGGCAGCGAGTTCTGCCGCTTCGGCACGCAGAACAGCACGCAGATGGGCATCGATCTGGAAACGATGCTCGCGAACATGTGGTCGCCGCACAAGGTGAAGCTGGCCGTATCGGGCTGCCCGCGCAACTGCGCCGAAGCCGGTATCAAGGACGTCGGCGTGATCGCCGTCGACTCGGGCTGGGAACTGTACGTGGGCGGCAACGGCGGTATCAAGACCGAAGTGGCGCAGTTCCTCGTCAAGGTGAAGACGGCCGAAGAGGTCAAGGAGTACACCGGCGCATTCCTTCAGTTGTATCGCGAAGAAGCCTACTACCTCGACCGCACGGTGCATTACCTCGACCGTGTCGGCCTGGACTACGTGAAGCAACGCGTAGTGGCCGATGCGGCCAATCGTCGGGCGCTGTACGAGCGTCTGCTGTTCTCGCTCGACGGTCTGCCCGATCCGTGGCAAGCCCGCATCAACGGCACGCAGGCCAACGAGTACCGTCCGCTGACGGTCTCCGGCGTGCCTGCCGACGCGTTGTCTACCGAAACCACGACTGCCTGACTGCTCGATTGCCTTGAAGGGGCTGCCATGACTGAACAATCCCGGCCGATCTGGCTGCATGTGTGCGATGTGAATGCGATTCCGCGTCTGGGCACGCGTGTGCTCACGCATCCGAGCGGTGACATCGCACTGTTTCGCACCGAGAGCGATAACGTCTTCGCGCTGCGCGACAAGTGTCCGCACAAGGGCGGCGCGCTGTCGCAGGGCATCGTGCACGGCGAGAAGGTGACGTGTCCGTTGCACGCCTGGAACATCGATCTGAACACCGGCGAGGCCTGCGCGCCGGATGTCGGCTGCGCGCAGCGCTTTCCCGTGCGCATCGACGCCGGTGAGGTCTATCTGGCGTTCGACGAGACGGTGCAGGCCGACGTGAGTAATGTGAACAACGTGACCCACACGGTCGCGGCCTGACCGTCCCCGACACGAACGACTGCCGGAGCCCCCCATGACAACCATCACGCAAACCACCTGCTGCTACTGCGGCGTCGGTTGCGGCATGCTCGTCGAGAGCGACGGCGAGCGCATCGTCGGTGTGCAGGGCGATCCGGCGCATCCGGCGAACTACGGGCGGCTGTGCAGCAAGGGCATGACGCTGCCGCTCACCGCACAGTCGCTCGCCGGACGCGTGCTGATGCCCGAGCTGCGCACCTCGCGCGAGGCTGAGCGCGCGCCTGCCACGTGGGACACTGCGCTGGCGACGGTGGCGTCGCGTTTTGCCGACGTCATCGAGCGTCACGGCCCGGACGCCGTGGCGTTCTACGTCTCCGGACAGTTGCTCACCGAGGACTACTACGTCTTCAACAAGCTCGCCAAAGGGCTGGTGCGCACCAACAACATCGACACGAACTCGCGGCTGTGCATGTCCAGCGCCGTGAGCGCGTACAAGATGGCGCTCGGCGCAGACGGTCCGCCCACGTGCTACGACGATCTCGAAGCCGCCCGCACGGTGATTTTCGCGGGCAGCAACATGGCGTATGCGCATCCGGTGTTGTTCCGGCGACTGGAAGCCGCGAAGGCCGCCGATCCGTCGATTCGCTGGATCGTCGTCGATCCGCGTCGCACCGACACGGCAGCGATGGCCGACCTGCATCTGCCGATCGTGCCGGGCACCGACGTCGCGCTCTTTCACGGCATGCTGCATCACCTCATCTGGGAGGGGCGCATCGACCGCCGTTACATCGATGCGCATACCGACGGGTTCGACGCGCTCAAGCAAATGCTGCGAGCCTATCCGCCGCAACTCGTCGCGGATATCTGCGGTATCGAGGAGTCGGCGCTGCGCCAGGCGGCTGACTGGTTCGGCGAGAGTCCGGCGGCGCTGTCGCTCTATTGCATGGGGCTGAACCAGTCGAGCCACGGCACGGAAAAGAACCTCGCGCTCATCCATCTACATCTCGCGACGGGGCAGATCGGACGCCCGGGCGCCGGCCCGTTCTCGCTGACCGGGCAACCCAATGCGATGGGCGGACGCGAAGTCGGGGGCCTCGCGACCATGCTCGCCGCACATCGCGACATCGGCAATGCCGCGCATCGCGCCGAGGTCGAGCAGCTCTGGGGCGTGCAGGGTCTGTCGGACAAGCCGGGGCTGCCTGCCGTGGAGATGTTCGACGCGGTTCGCGACGGGCGCATCAAGGCGATCTGGATTGCGTGCACGAACCCCGTGCATTCGATGCCGGACAGCGCGCGTGTGCGCGAAGCACTCGCGGCGGCGGAGTTCGTCGTCGTGCAGGAAGCGTTTCATCAGACGGATACCGTGCCGTATGCCGACGTGTTGCTGCCCGCCGCTAGTTGGGGCGAGAAGGCAGGCACGGTCACGAACTCGGAGCGCCGCATTTCCCGCGTACGCGCTGCGGTGCCGGCGCCGGGCGCCGCGCGTCCGGACTGGTGGATCGCAAGCGAAGTGGCGCGGCGACTTGCCGCGAAGCTCGGTGTGCCGTCCGAGCCGTTTGCGTTTTCGTCCATCGAGACGATTTTCGACGAGCATCGCGCGCTGACCGTCGGCCGCGATCTCGACATCTGCGGTATCGACTACGCCTTGCTGGCGCAACGCGGGCCGCAGCAGTGGCCGTTCCCGGCAGGGGCCACGCACGGGGCGGCACGTCGTTATGAAGATGGCGTATTCGCCACGGCCGACGGTCGCGCGAAGTTTCACGCGTTCGAGTATCGACCGGTGGCCGAGCCGATCAACGCGCGGCATCCGCTGCGTCTCATTACCGGACGTTTGCGGGACCAGTGGCACGGCATGAGCCGCACGGGACGCGTGGGGCAGTTGTTCGAGCATGCGCCCGAGCCGGCGCTGACGATGCATCCGGCGGATGCTGCGCGGCGCAGTCTGCGTGCGGGCGACTTCGTGCGACTGTCGAGTCGTCGCGGCGAGCGCGTGCTGCTGTTGACGGTGAGCGACGACGTGGCGTCCGGCTCGGTCTTCGTGCCGATGCATTGGAGCGGTCAGTTTCTCGGCGGCGGAGGCGTGAACGACATCACGATTGGCGCCGTCGACAAGTATTCGAAACAGCCGGAACTGAAGCATGCGGCGGTGCGTGTCGACTCGCTCACGCTGCCGTGGCGCGTGGCGGCGGTGCGTCGAGGCGACGCGCTGCAACTGCACGCGGCGGTGCAGCCGTTGCTGGCACAGCGGCGCTTCGCAACGGTGCGTCTGGAGGGCGACGACCGTATTGTCGTGTCGGCCGCCGACGACCGTCCCGACGCCGAATGGCTGGAGCGTTTGCATACGGCGCTCGGCTTGCCGCGCGACGAATCGTTGCTGGAGTATCGCGATGCACGCCTGGCGGTGACCAAGCGCGTGGCCTGGCGCGGGACGCTGATCGACGGCGTGCTGGTGGCGGGCAGCGAGGCGGACGTCGCCGGCTCGACGTCGCTGTTGGCGCGGGTGCGCGAGACCTCGCCGTGGACGCGCGCGCGGCACGCTGTGTTCGTGGCCGACAGCGGCCCGGCGGCGCCGCGCGACCGGACGGTCTGTCAGTGCAAGTCGGTCACGGCGTCGAGCATTGGCGCGGCCATCGAGGCAGGCGCGGATGTTGCGCAACTCAAGGCGAAACTCGGTTGCGGCACCGTCTGCGGGTCATGCGTGCCGGAGTTGCAGCGCATGTGTGCCGCATCAAGCGGGGCGACACCCAAGGTACCGGTCCCGTCCGTGGCGGCGAGCGCTGCATGACGGTACGCCAGCGGGACGTTGCCGACATCGAAGACATCGACACCAAGCAGGAATCACGACAGGAATCACGGGAGAACGATCATGAAGCACGGCAAAGTCACACTGCTCAGCGCGGGGCCCGGGGCACTCGATCTGCTGACGTTGCGCGCGGCGCGCGTGCTGGGCGAAGCCGACGTGTTGCTCGTCGACGATCTGGCGAATCCCGAGATCGCCACGCTCGCCCCGCAGGCGCGCGTGATTGCCGTGGGCAAGCGCGGCGGTTGTCGCTCCACGCCGCAGGCGTTTATCGAGCGCATGATGTGTCGCTTCGCGAAGTGCGGCGCGCATGTGGTGCGGGTCAAGGGCGGCGACGCGCTGATGTTCGGCCGAGCGGGCGAGGAGATGGCGGCGCTGCGTCGCGCGGGGGTGCCGGTCGAGATCGTCAACGGGGTGTCTTCGGCGTTCGCGGCGGCGGCCGGTCTCGGCATGTCGCTCACGCATCGCGATCACTGCGCGGGCGTGACCTTCGTCACCGCGCATCGGCAGGACGGCAGTGCGCCCAACTGGGCGGCGCTCGCGGCATCGGGCACCACGCTGGCGATTTACATGGGGCTGCACCGGGTCGAGGAACTGAGCGCGACGCTGCTGGCGCATCTCGATGCCGCCACGCCGGCGGGCGCGGTGCAGTGGGCGGGCACGCCGCAAGAGCGTCGGATGGTGACGTCGCTCGGTCGACTGGCGGCGGACGTGCGCGCCGGGGGCTTCGCCAGCCCCACGATTCTGCTCGTGGGCGGCGCGGTCGCTGAAGCCGCTGCGATGCCCTGTGTGGCGGATGTGCCTGATGGAGCGGATGCGGCGGCGATGCACACGCGAGACGGCAACCACGACATGGCGCACGTCATCCCCCGCGCTGCGTGAAGCGTTGTATCGTCAATGCCTATACTGAACGCGGAGCCGCTTGGGTATCCGCGACCGAATGAGATGCCACCGTCAGGCCGCACAGTCGTGACCTGACGAGGGTGTCGACGTGATCCTCTCACCGACTGGCCGACTGTGTCGGCCCTCACGAAACTTGCCGAAAACACCGGACGCCGGGGACATCGATCCGCCGGCCGCCCCCTCCCGCAAGACTGCTGGTTCTGCGCCTCCCGCCAACCGGCCGGCGGCGCAGGGCATGCTGCGCGTGTTGCTCATCACCGATACGGACAAGCCGATCGGCGAGTTGCGCGCGGCGCTCGCCCGGCTAGGCTGCGAGATGCTGGCCGAGGTCGCCAAGCCGCAGGCGTTGCCGCGTGTGGTGGAGAGCGAGCGGCCGGACGTGGTCATCATCGACACCGAATCGCCTTCGCGGGACACGCTGGAGCAACTGGCGGTGATGAATGCGGCGGCGCCACGGCCGGTGCTGATGTTCTCCGCCGACGACAACCAGTCGCTCATTCGCGCGGCGGTCGACGCCGGGGTGACGGCGTACTCCGTGGAAGGGCTGGCGGCCGACCGGCTCGCGCCGATTCTCGAGGTCGCGCTCGCGCGCTTCGCGCATGAGGAGAAGCTGCGGGCCCGGCTGGCGAAAGCCGAGAGCGAGCTGGCCGACCGCAAGCTGATCGACCGCGCCAAGCGTCTACTCATGGACCGGCGCAGGATTTCCGAGCAGGAGGCGTATGCCATCCTGCGCAAACGGGCGATGGATCAGGGCGAGAAGCTCGTCGAAGTGGCGCGCCAGCTCGTCTCGATAGCCGAATTACTGGGATAGACACTGCTCATGTCGACATCATCGAAGTTGGCTTCCGACGTGCCGCCGTCCGACGAGATATCGGATGGGGTACCGGAGAAGCGTCATTTGCGCGTGGGGTTCGTCGCGCTGTCGGACGCGGCGCCGCTGGTCGTGGCAAAGCGTCTGGAACTGGGCCACGAGCATGGGCTGACGCTGGAGTTGAGCCGTGAGGCGTCGTGGGCGGCCATCCGCGACAAGCTCATCACCGGTGAGCTGGATGCGGCGCATTCGCTCTACGGGCTGGTGTATGGCGTGCAACTGGGCATTGGCGGCCCGCGCGAGGACATGGCCGTGCTCATGGTGCTCAACCGCAACGGGCAGGCGGTGACGGTGACGCCGTCGCTGGCCGATGCGATCTCCGAGACCGGAGATCTGCGCCGGGCGCTGGCGTCGCTCGGGCGCAAGCCGGTCTTCGCGCAGACGTTCCCGACGGGCACCCACGCGATGTTCATGAACTACTGGTTCGCGGCGCAGGGTATCGACCCGCTCACGGACATCACCAGCATCGTGATTCCGCCGGCGCACATGGTGGCGGCGATGGAGGAGGGCGGGCTGGACGGCTTCTGTTGCGGCGAGCCATGGCACGCCGTGGCGCAGGCACGCGGGTTGGGACGCACGGTCACGGTGTCGAGCGACATCTGGCCGAATCATCCGGAAAAGGTGCTCGCCTGCCGGCGGGACTTCGTCGCCCGCTATCCGAACACGGCGCAGGCGCTGGTGCGAACGCTGCTGAGCGCCTGCCGGTGGCTGGACATGCCGGGGCACCGGGCGGAAGCGGCGGGATGGCTGGCGGAGCCGGCGTGGGTTGGCGCGCCGCGCGACCTGATCGCCGCGCGTTTGCTGGGCGATTTCGGACGTCTGTCCGGTCGTCATGCGTTGCTGGCGGTGAGCTTCTTCGATGAGGGCGTGGTGAATTATCCGCATCCGTCGGACGGGATGTGGTTCGTCTCGCAATATCGTCGCTGGGGGATGGTCGGCGAGGCGGCGGTTGCCGGGGCGGCAAGCACGGCGGCGGCGGTCAGTCAGACGGCGTTGTTCGAGGCAGCCGCGCGGGCGGAAGGGGTGCCAGTGGTGGCTCGCTCTGCGGCCCAGACGCTATGTGACGGCCGGGTGTGGGATGCTACCGTGGCTGCCGATCTGGCGGGCTACGTCGACGGGTTCGCGATTCGGGCGAAGTCGGCGAATTTACGCTAATCAGTCGGCGACGCGCTAACGGCAGAGCATAGACGGCGCCCGGCGAGCGCCGGACCGCCGTGGGGAAACGTCGAATTACTGGGCGAAGGCGTCGCAATCGGCGCCGCCACGAGCCAGGCAGGCGCGCAGCGCGCGTTCGCGATGGCGGTGATGCATGTTCAGGTGGTAGACGAGGGCGAGCAGCACGACCTGACGCGATACATTCGCGAAGACCGGTTCGAGGCCGGCGGCGCGAGCGAGTTCGCGGCGCAGGACGGGGTGCAGGCAGGCGAGGGCGAGGATCGCGAAGGACCCGGGCACTGCGAGAAACGCGGCTAACGCTATCTTCTTTTTCATGGCCGTCGATGTGTGGTTGGGCGTCATGGAGACGCACCTGGCGGAGACGGTTGGGGTTCTGAAATCGGAAACCGGCGCACCTGTGTGCGCCGGTTTCGTCATTTTGGCGGGCGTCTCCTCCCGTCTCACTGCATGTGTGACAGTGTAGGGATCCGCCGCAATCCGATAAACGCCCGAAACTGAAAGCCTCTGTTGCGCAAAGTGGAGGGAATCGGTGGGGCGGGGACGTTAGCGGGCGTCGGGCGTAAACTTCCGGAGATTGGCGCGAGCGGCGTCGCCCCCCTTTTTCCGCGTTTCGAGGAGTCTGCCGATGTCTGTGCTTCAGGGAAGTTGTCTGTGCGGGACCGTCAAGTTCGAGATTCGCGGGCCGATGGTCAAGTTCAGCCATTGCCATTGCAGTCAATGCCGGAAGGGACACGGCGCGGCCTTTGCGAGCTATGGTCGGACGAGGCGCACGGATCTTCACATTCTGGCGGGCCGGGAGAGCATCAAGGCGTATGCGTCGTCGGAACGGGCGCGGCGGGAATTCTGTGTGCACTGCGGTGCGTCGCTGTTCTGGTCGGGCAATAGCGACGAGCTGGCCGAATGGATTGCCGTGGCGCTCGGGACCATCGATACCCCTTTTGCCGCGCCGGGGCAAAAGCATCTTCATGTGGCGTCGAAAGCGGCCTGGTACACGATCGAGGATCATTTGCCGCAGTTCGATTGAGGCGGGACAGCCGGCGACGTACCCCCGGCCATCCGCCTGGGGCGGTGCTTACGCTTTCTTGACGAACTCCGTCTTCAGGCTCATCGCGCCGAAGCCGTCGATCTTGCAGTCGATGTCGTGATCGCTGTCCACGAGGCGGATGTTCTTCACCTTGGTGCCCATCTTGATCGTGCCGCCAGAGCCTTTGAGCTTCAGGTCCTTGATGACGGTGACGGTATCGCCGTTTTGCAGAATTGCGCCGGTGGCGTCGCGATAGACTCGCTCGGTCGGCTCAGCCGCTGCGTCCGCCTGCGTTGACCATTCATTGCCGCATTCCGGGCAAATGCACACTCCCGCATCTTCGTAGGTGAATTCGGAGTTGCATTTCGGGCAAGGGGGCAATGCGCTCATGGGGAGTTCCTGGAGTGAAGGCGTTAAGAGCGCGAGAGTATAGCGTGCGTCAGGTCGAACCCGTTTGCGCTGGCTCAAATGCAAAGAGCGTCGCAGCCCTCGCCGTCGAAATCCCTAATGGATCGGAGGCATCACACGGGCGATACTGGTTTGGCCGATAATGGGCGCCACGCCCGTTCCCCCAACCCTTACGCTGTCCCTGTCATGGCTGCGGAGATCCAGATCCTCATTCGTACGGAGTGCCCGCCCGGTGCCTGCACCTGTGAGCGCGAGGTCCTGTTGCAGGACCCGAATGGCGACCGGCGCATTCTGATGCTCACGCAGGCCGAGGAGAAGCGACTGGTGGCCCGCATCGAGGCGGCGACGAGCTATGCCGATCTCCGGCATCTTGCGAAACGGATCTACGAGCAACTGGGCATTGAGTTGCAGATCGGTCCCGGCTCGAACGAAGTCCGCACGGTGAGCGGCTTCGATATCCATCTGGAAGAACGCCCGGGCCTGTGTCGCAAAACCCGGGCGTCCATTCCTGCGGCCGTGCGCCGATGTCTCAAGGAGCGTCCAGAGATCGCCTACGAAATCCTGAACGCCCACGATCTGTTCGGCAACTGAACGTCACGACCGTGGGCGTCGATCTTACGGACGCGGCGGAAACTCCCCATATTGCACCGCGATGCAGAAATTCATCGGCAGGAACGGTTGCATGTTGTTGTGCGAGCCACCGCTGCCGACGACGCTAATCGCCTGTGGTGAGAGCGCGACGGGCGACTGCAACGCCGTGTCTTCGAGATAGGTATTGTTGCCCCCCGCGAAGAATCGCATCGGCAGACGGTCGCCCGGCGTCAGCGACGACGGTCGCCCACCGTTCACATAGGCCGTATGCGTGTGCATCGGGACCTGTGTGTCGTCCAGCGTCACGGTCTCGCTACCCTGACGCTTGTACATATCGGTCGGCACTGTCATGCCTTGTACGATCTGGCCGCGCAGATCGGGGACCGCGAACGTGAGTTTGCCGTCACCGCCATACAGATTGCCGATCACCGCGAACAGTGTCGGAAACGTGCGGATCTGGAGTAACGAACCGTCGCAGAATGCCCAGCCGTTCGGTGCAAAGTTGCAGGCGAAGATGCGCACTTCGCCAATATAGTATTCATCCATGGTTTGCTCGGGTCAGCCTTGCGACGGATAAACGCCTTCGACCGCAATGATGTAATTCATCGTCACGGTTGGCATGATGTTGGCGTGCGCAGCAGGGGCCGCGCTGCCGGAGGGCGCGATGGCCTGGGGAGATAACGCCGCTTTGCCCGTGGGGTTACGGGCGCCGTTGTCGTAAAAGTTCTCCTTCGTCACCGCGAGCAGGAGATCGCTGGCGGGCGTCGCCGATGTCGCATCGCTCGACGTCGCATTGATCACGTGCGTGTGTCCCGGCATTTCCTCCGGCTTGAGCGTGACGCTAGCGCTGCCGATCTTTTGACCGATCGTGCGCGGGGTCAATCCAGGCGCCTGGCCCATGCCGATCGGCACCTGAGCGCGCAGGTCCGGCAGCGCAAAGTCCGTTTGCCCATTGCCGCCGTAGGTCATGCCGATCAGGGAGTAGAGCACTTCGAAGTCGGAAATGTTGACCTTCTGTCCATTGCAAAGCATCCAGCCGACGGGCGCGTAGCTGCCGGCGAACAGGCGAATCTCGCCAATGTACGGTGTCATGTCGAACTCCTAGCTGCGCGAGGGGTAGATGCCGTTGACGCAGATCATGTAGTTCATGACCAGCGACGGCTGCATGTTGTTGTGGCCCAGAGCGTCGCTTGTCGTGCCGCAGGCTTCCGGGGATTCGGCCGACAGCGTGCTCGACGTGACCGGACCGTAGAGCAACGGACCGTCGGTCGTTTGGCCGTCCTTCACATTCACGCTCTTGGCGAGCACCCGGTTCTTGTCCGGTCCCGCCACCGGTTGCGTGGCGCCGATCGAGGCAGTGTGGAATTCATGTGTGTGCGCCGGAATCTGTTGCGCAGTCAGAGTGACGGTCTCCGTACCGTTCGGAACCCCTTGTTCATATTTGCCGGGCTGCCGGTGCATCGCGACGCGCCCACGCAAGTCCGGTAGTCGGAACGTCGTTCGGCCGTCTCCTCCGTATTGCACGCCAAGCAACGAATACAGCGCCTGATTGACATTAACGTTCATGTAGCGCCCGTCGCACGGCAACCAATCGCGTGGAGACATGGCGAACGAGAACAATCGTATTTCCCCGAGATATGCTTCTTCCACTGGTCTTTCCTCGTTAAGTGGCGACGCCACGATCTTTGATTTCTTATTGGCGCGAATTGTGCCATCTCAAACCAAACTTTCAAATTTATTTTGAAGTCCTTCGGGTTTTCAAATTTTATAAAACGATCGTTTGAAGTATGGTTGTCGGTGATTTGAGCGCCAATATTTATAAGGAATTACCCTAATAAAGGTTGATTGCAGAGAGGATGGGAAGAACATTGCTTGACGGAGATTTCATGGTTCTTTTAACCTTCGCCAACAAAGCAAAGCTGGTTGGTTAGTACAAAAAAGCATTAATAAAAAATACCGAAAAATATGGTAGGCAAATGCTGCTGGCTATTTCGGTGGTTGAGGTGGTGAAAATAACAATGGAGTTCCGGCCGATCGTTCGGTTGGGGTTCGGGGGCCATAGACATGAAGCGCGAGTGCTTACGGGGTAGTTCCGCAACGATGCGGCAGTTGGGTAGCCAGACATTCATCGACCCGCCACGGTCACTGCCACGCCAGATGCGCGTGGAAACTTCCTGAGTTTTCCTTTTCGTTCGTTTCGTCGACGTCGCTGATGCGCCGCGATTGCGCGCGTGACGTGCGACACGGTCGGTGGTCTGTTCTCGCTTTTGCCCGTTCTCGTCATGTTCCCAGGTATGAATGCCCCCAGCGCGGCCTCGCGCGTCTCTCATATGCGCTCAGGTCTGTGTGCCGTCGGGTTCCATTGGTTGCGCGCGCTGGTCGCGCTGGTGCTGTTCGGCTTTGCGTCGTCAGCCATGGCTGCGGTGTGCTACACGTGGAATGCGGGGCCAGCCGGTGCAAGTTCTTACACGCTGTCGACACAAACCACGGCGGGGTTCCAGAATTGCGACCCGTTTTACGGGAACTTCAATGACGGCGGCATTTATTCGGACGCGAGTCAGGGGACGTCTGATATTCCTTCGTCAACCGGAGACGGTTCCAAGCTAAAGATCGATACCAACGCTGTCCCCGAGGACGTCGTGGTTTTCACGCCGAGCCCGACGACGACGCAGACGCAATGGACTTTCACGCTGTATGGCAGCGATGGAAGTTCCAGAGAGCTTGTCATCAACCGGGAGCGCGGTATTCCGGCAATCTCAGGCATTTCGCCTTCCGTTCGACCTTCTGCCACTGGTGGTTCGGTAACCCTCACCGGTACCAACTTCGTCAACAACGCAACGGTGACGTTCGGCGGAACGGCTGCTACCGGGGTGACGGTCGTCAGCCCCACGCAGATCAATGTGACGGCGCCGGCGCACACCGCCGGCGCCGTTGATGTCGTCTTGACCACCTCCGGCGGTTCGTCAACGGCGACCGGCGCGTTTACCTATCTCCCGACACCCGTCGTGACGTCCGTGTCGCCAACGCAAGGATCGACGGGCGGTGGCAATAGCGTGACGATCAACGGCACCGATCTCGGCGGGGCGACTGGCGTGACCATCGGCGGCAATGCGGCGGCGATCACCGGGAACACTGGGACGCAGATCACGGTGACCGCGCCGGCGGGAACTGCGGGAATGGTCGACGTTCTGGTGACGACGGGCGGCGGCACGAGCGCCGTCAGCGCGTCGGCGAAGTACACCTATGTCAATTCGCCTACCGTGGCATCGGTGACGCAGAACGAGGGGCCGCTTGGCGGCGGCAACACGGTCACCATCACGGGCACCAACTTCGTGGTCGGTTCGACCACGGTCAGCTTCGGCAGTACCCCGGCGACGGGCGTCGTCGTGAACAGCACCACTTCGCTCACGGCCACCGTTCCGGCAGGCGCAGCGGGCACCGTCGACGTTTCCGTCACGACCGCTGCGGGGACCAGCGCGACCGTGCCGGGCGACCGCTATACCTATCTCGCGACGCCGACGCTGTCGGCCGTCTCTCCGGTTGCCGGGCCGACTGGCGGTTCGACATCGGTGGCATTGACGGGCTCGGGATTCACCTCGGGCATGACCGTGACGTTCGGCGGCACGTCGGCATCCGGCCTCGTCGTGAACAGTGCGACGTCGGCGAGCGTCAACGCGCCGGCGCACGCTGCGGGCAGTGTCGATGTCGTGGTGAGCACGGGGGGCGGCAGTGTTACGCTTCCCTCCAGCTACAAATATGTGGCCGCGCCGACGGTGACCGGCATCCTCCCGCCCACGGGGTCGGCGTCGGGCGGTACGGCCGTGACGATCAACGGCACGAACCTGAGCGATGTCACGGACGTCAAGTTCGGCGCGACGAGTGTGGCGTTCACGGTCACCGGCCCCGGCTCGATTACCACGACGTCACCCGGCGGGACCGGGATCGTGGATATCACGGTGACGTCGCCGGGCGGCACCAGTGCCACGAGCGCGGCCGATCAGTTCACGTACATCCCCGGACCGACGGTCTCGTCGATTTCACCCACGACCGGTCCGGCAGCGGGCGGCACCAGCGTGACGATCACCGGTGCGAATTTCACGGCGGCCTCGACGGTGGCGTTCGGTTCCACGGCCGCCACGGGCGTCACCTTCGTGAACTCGACCACGCTCAATGCCACGGCGCCCGCTGGGACCGGCCCCGCCGATGTCCGTGTGACGACCGCCAACGGCACCTCGCCAATCGTGGCGGGCGACGTATTCACCTACATCGCGGCACCCACCATCACCTCCATCTCGCCGACAAGTGGTCCGGGGGCTGGCGGCACGACCGTGACGATTAACGGTACAGGCTTCACGGGCGCGACGGCGGTGACTTTCGGGGGAACAGCGGCCACGACGTTCAATGTGACCAGCAGCACGTCGATGACCGCGCAAGCGCCCGCAGGGACGGGCACGGTCGACATTCGTGTGACGACGCCGGGCGGCACGACCGCAACGAGCGCTGCCGACCAGTTCACCTACGTCGGTGCGCCGAGCGTGACGTCGATTTCGCCGACCGCTGGCCCGACGGCCGGGGGCACGACCGTGACCATCAACGGCACCAACCTGTCCAACGTGTCGGGCGTGAAGTTTGGCGCGACCAACGCGATTTCGTTCAGCCCCGGTACGGGGACGCAACTCACCGCCATCTCGCCGGCTGGCGCGGCCGGTGTGCTGGATGTGACGGTCACCACGCCGGGCGGAACGAGCGCTACGGGCGCTGGCGATCGGTTCACGTATGTCGCCGCGCCGACGGCCGCGCCTGTCTCGGTGTCGGTGCCGTTCAACAGCGCTGCCGTACCCGTCAACGTCGACCTGTCGAGCGGCGCGAGCGCCGTGACGCTGGTGAGCGTCGGCACAGGTCCGTCGCACGGACAGGCAACCGTCAGCAGCAACACCTCGCTGACCTACCGGCCCACGGCGGGGTACTCGGGCACCGACTCGTTTACGTACACGCTGACGAACGTCGGCGGCACGTCCACCGCCGGTACGGTGTCTGTCACCGTCGGAACGCCGACCATCACGTACTCGCCGCCGTCCACGTTGCAGGCGAGCGTGGGCGCGTCGTATTCGTCGACGGCACTTGCTGTCGCCAGCGGCGGCTCGACACCGTATAGCTATTCCATCACCACCGGACACCTGCCGCAGGGCCTGACACTCGATTCGAGCGGCACCCTGCATGGCACGCCGACTTCCGTCGATGTACAGGACATCACGGTGACGGCTACCGATAACACGACGCCCGGCGGTCCTTACTCGGCGACGAGCGGCACGATCCGGATCACCACGGTCGCGCCGACGATTGCGTTCAGCACCACGTCGCTGACGGCGGTGCCCAGCGGCACGGCATATAACCAGTTGGTCACGGCATCGGGCGGGACCGCCCCCTATACCTACTCGATCGTCGGAGGGAGTCTGCCGCCGGGTGTCACGCTGAACACCGCGACGGGGGCGATCACGGGCGATCTGAAGAATGTCGGCGGCTTCACGTTCACGCTGCAAGCGAAGGATGCGAATCAGTTCCCCGCGCAGGTCGTACTGACCCTTCAGGTCACGGCGCCGGTGCTGGCGGTCACCACGACCGCGCTGACCGATGCCGCCGTCGGAACGACTTACACCCAGACGCTCACCGCCTCGGGCGGCGTCACGCCCTACACCTTCACGGCGACTGGATTGCCGGCCGGCCTGAGCGTGACGGGCAACGCGATCTCCGGCACACCGACGCAGACGGGGACGTTCACGGTGATGGTCCGCATGACGGACAGCACGGCAGGGGTTGGCGCGCCGTACTTCGTCGACAAATCGCTGTCGCTGACGGTGAATGCCTCGCCGATGACACTCTCGCCGTCGACGCTGACCACGCCGGTTGCCGGGCAAGCCTATACGCAGACGCTATCCGCCTCGGGGGGCACGGCGCCGTATCGCTACACCGTCACGAGCGGGACGTTGCCGGCAGGGCTGACGCTCGATCCGGCCACGGGGATTCTGAGCGGCACGCCCACCTCGACCGGCGCCAGCAATTTCACCGTCACTGCGACGGATTCCAGCACCGGTCCCGGCACGCCGCTCACGGTAGCGAAGATGTTCGCGTTCAACATCACCGGTCAGGTCGCTTCGGCCCCGGCGGTGCAGACACAAACGCTGTCGAACGCCCCGTTGCGCATTCGTGCGACGGCCAATGCCGTGGGCGCACCGTTCACGCGCATTGCCATCGCCACGCCGCCGCAAAGCGGTACGGCGGTCGTGGAGGGCGAGGACATCATCTACACGCCGACGGCGAACACCAACGGCGACGTGACCTTCACGTACACGCTGACGAACGCCGTGGGCACGTCGGCGCCGATCAGCGTGACGGTGTCGGTGAAGGCCGTGCCGGTCACGGCGGCCTCGCTCGAAGCCTCGGTGGCGGCGAACGGGACAGCCGATCTGGACATCACGACCGGCGCGACCGGTGGTCCATTCACCGGGGCCAACGTCGTATCGATTTCCCCGGCGAATGCGGGCACCGTCACGATCATCTCGACGGCCGCAGCCACGCCTGCGGCGGCCGGCGTGGCGCGCGCGGCCGCTGCGCCCACGGGCAACGTGTACACCTTGCGCTTCGTGCCCGCTGCGGCGTTCGCCGGCATGGCGGTGATCACGTACACGATCTCGAACGCCAATGCGACATCCGCGCCGGGCACGGTGAAGGTCACCGTCGCGCCGCGTAAGGACCCGAGCACGGACCCGGACGTCACCGGCCTCATCGGTGCGCAGGTCGAAGCAGCGCGGCGCTTCGCCACGACGCAGATCGGCAACTACAACCAGCGTCTCGAAGCGCTGCACGGCAAGGGGCGCGCGCCGTCCAGCAATGGACTGAACGTGGTGCTGCCGTCTTCGGATCGCGGCAGCAGCCGGGATCTGTCGCGTTGCCAGGACATCGCAGGCATTACCGATCGCGACGCCTGTCTGCGCGGCGAAGTCAGCCCGACGGCACTGAGCAAGGCCAGGAGTCTCGACGTGCGCGACAAGAGCGTGGGCGCGAGCGGTGTGGCGACCGGCGAGTCGGGCGACGGTCCGAACCTGCCCGGCGTGGGCGCGGGAGACGACCAGCGCTTTGCCTACTGGACGGCCGGCACGGTGGACTTCGGTTTCGCCAACACGGCGGCCCAGCGCTCGGGTTTCAAGTTCACGACCGGCGGCGTGACGATGGGGGCGGACTATCGCTTCTCGGACCAGTTCTCGCTCGGCGCGGGCGTGGGCTACGGTCATGACGCCACGGATATCGGCAGTTCAGGCACGCGAAGCACGGGCGACAGCTACAGCGGTGCGATCTATGCGAGCTTCCGTCCGTTGCCGACGTTGTTCGTCGACGCCGTCGCGGGCTACGGCACGCTCAGTTTCGACTCGCGCCGCTGGGTCGTCGATGCGAACGACTTCGCCACCGGCAAGCGCAACGGGCAGCAGTTCTTCGGCTCGTTGTCGGCAGGTTATGAATACCGCACCGACGATTGGCTGTTCTCTCCGTACGGCCGTCTGACGGCGTCGCGCTCCACGCTCGATCAGTACAGCGAATCGGGCGCGGGATTGAATGCGCTCACGTACTTCAAGCAAAACGTCAACACGCTGTCGGGCACGCTCGGCGTGCGCGCGGGCTTCGCGAAAGCGACGCGCATCGGCACCTTCTCACCGTATGTTCGCGTGGAGTTGCAGCACGATTTCAACGGTCAGAGCCTTGCCGGGCTGGCCTATGCCGATATCGCGTCGAGCGGGCCGGTGTACTTCGTGCCGGGCAGTCCGTATGGCAGCGATCGCGTGCAAGTCGGGGCGGGGACGAAACTGCGTACCGGTGTGCTCGTCTTCGGGCTGGACTACAGCGTGACGACCGGCATGGGCGGCTTGCAGCAAGGGGTGCGGCTGACGTTCTCCGCGCCGTTCTGAGGCAGTGGTCGTCACTGCCGGGGCTTCTGACGCTTGCGCGTCGACATGACAATGGCCCGCCGGTCGAAAGATCGGCGGGCCATTGGCTTATTGGGCGACGCTGATTGTCCTCTATCGTCCCTTCGCGTGGTCGCCGCGCAGTGTCATTACGGCGCTGTCGATGCTCGCCACGATCTTCCCGTCGTCGCGCTTGATGTCGCACTGATAGTGCGAGACGGTGCGCCCCCGGTGGGTCGCCCAGGCGTGGGCGAGGAGCCGGGCGTCCCAGACCGGGCGCAGAAACCTGGCCTTGAGATCGATCGTGGTGAACGTCTCGCCGTCGGCCATCAGGGTGGAATGGGCGGTGCCGATGGCGGCGTCGGCCAGCTCGCACAACATGCCGCCGTGCACGGTGCCTTGCTGATTGCCGTGCAGTTCGGCCCGGGCATGCAACTCGATGACGGCTGACGCTTCACCGATCTCCACGATACGAAAGCCGAGGAATTGCGAGATCGCTGTCGGGTAACGCATGTGGATCGTCTCGTCACCGCGCAGTGTGCCGTCGAGCTGACGTCGCAGGTAGTGCAGGACCGGGAGGGATTCGGCGGGGTCCCGAGGCGGGGAAGGCTGAGCGGGCAGGGAGGGCATGACGGTCTCGGTTGGGGGTGGCTCTACGCAGTGTCGCCGTCTACAATCGGACAATCAAGAAATTGTCCTACGTACAGTGATGACTGACGCATCCTCCCCGTCTCCCGTTGCCCGGCTCGTCGAGCGCTTGTCCGACGATATTCGCCGTGGCGTGCTGCCACCGGGCATGGCGTTGCCGACGCATCGCAAACTCGCTCTCCAGTACGGCATTGCCATCGCGTCGGCCACCAAGGTCTACGCGAAGCTGCGTGAGCTGGGGCTGGTCGTCGGCGAGGTCGGGCGAGGGACGTTCGTGCGCGATCGACCGATGCAGCGTGAGTGGGATGTCGACGACGAGGCTCGGCTGAGTTCGAGCGCGGTGGATCTGTCGTTCAACCATCCGTCCTGGCCGGAGCAGAGCGAGCTGTTGCGCGCGACGCTGCGCGAACTGGCGACGGCGGGGGATCTCAGCGCGCTCATGCGTCAACAGCCGCCGGGCGGGCGTCAGCACGAGCGGGAGATCGTCGCATCGTATTTGCGCGACGTTCGTGGCATCGAGGCGGAAAGCGAGCGGGTTTTTCTCGTCGGCGGTGCGCAACAAGGGCTCGACGTGGTGGTGCGGGCGGCGCTACGGCCCGGCGATGCGGTGGCTGTCGATGCGCTGACGTATCCGGGATTCAGGATGACGGCGTCGCTCGGGGGACTGGCGTTGAAACCCGTGTCTTATCTCAATGGGGCGAATGGCGGTCATGGTGGTAACGGTGGTAACGGTGGTCATGGCGGCCCGGATCTGGCGGCGCTGGACGCACTTTGCCGTCGGCATGCGATCCGCGCGATCTATACGATGCCTACGCTGCACAATCCGCTCGGCTGGGTATTGAGCGAGGCGCAGCGCCGAGCACTGGTCCAGATTGCGAGGCGTCACGATTGCCTGATCGTCGAGGACGCCACGTATGCCTATCTGGTGGACGATGCCCCGCCGCCCATCGTGACGCTCGCGCCGGAGCGCACGTTTCATGTGTCCAGCGTCTCGAAGAGCGTGGCGACGGGGATGCGATTCGGCTATGTCGTCGCGCCGAAAGCGCATGCGGTGGACGTCAAGCGAGTGATTCGCGCGACTTACTGGAGCCTGCCGAGCATCGTGACGGCGATCGCGACGCGGTGGCTGGCGAGTGGGGAGGTCGAGCGTCAGGAGCAACGGCAGCGCGAGCGCGCGAGGCAGCGGCAAGCGATTGCGCGTGAGGTGCTGCGTGGCATGGCCGTTGTTGCGCATCCGTCGTCGCTGTTTCTCTGGCTGCCGCTGCCGGAAGGCTTGCGCATGGATCAGGTGGCCTCGGCGCTTGCCGCGAGCGGCATCGCCGTGTCGAAGGCGCAGGCCTATGCCACGACACGGCATGCACCACATGCGCTGCGTCTGGGGCTCAGTTCGATGTCCGATGCGCAAGTCGGGCCGGTGCTGGCCGAGGTTCGTGCGGTCATCGACCGTCTGCCGTTATGAAGCGTCGTGGCGTCGACGTGCGGGTGGTCGTCGACAAGAAACGCAACGAAGCGAAGACGAGCCGGGATGCGATGGATTGGGTGACGCGTCAGGGCGTCGAAGTCCGCACTAACGACCGGTTTCACATCCATCACGACAAGACGATCATCGTGGACGGGGCGACGGTGGAGACGGGGTCGTTCAACTTCGCCAAATCGGCGGAGACGGAGAATTCGGAGAATGTCGTCGTGATTCGCGGTATGCCGGACGTGGCGCGGCAATACGTCGAACACTGGCAGTCGCGGTGGGATTCGGGGCGAGCGTACGTCGCGAAGTGATACGCGCAGCAACTTGAGATGTCCGACTTGCATAAGTTGCGATGTGCAACTATATTGGTTGCGTATCGCAACTTTTGCGGTGTTTTCAACTTAAGTGAGGCGTCTCATGGATATCGTCGATCTTCCCGGCAAACCCCGCGACGCGGAGATTCTTGAGCTTCGCGACTTCTCCCGTCGACTGGTTCGCGAACTCGGCTTCATGCGCAACACGCTCGCCGATAGCGACCTCGCACCGTCGGCCGTGCACGCCATCATCGAAATCGGCGCCACGCCGGGGATCAGCGCCAAGGATCTCGGCAATATTCTGCGTCTCGACAAATCGAATACGAGTCGTCAGGTCGCGAAGCTGGAGGCCGGCGGGCTCGTGCTACGCGCGACCGCAAGCGACGACGCACGCGCCTCAGAGCTCTATCTGACCGACGCCGGGCAGAAAGTGCGCAGCAAGATCGATCGCTTTGCGACCGATCAGGTGTCGAGCGCGCTTCGACGCATCGTGCCCTCGGATCAGGCGGCGCTGGTCCGCTCGCTCGCGTTGTATGCCGACGCGCTCGCGCAGGACAACTCGGCCAAACGCGACGCGGACGCCGACATCGCCACGCAGATCACCCAGGGCTATCAGCCTGGGTGCATCGGTGACATCGCGAGTCTTCACGCACGTTATTACGCGGCGCATTGGGGTTTCGGCGCGTTCTTCGAGAAGAAGGTGGCGACAGGGCTGGCCGAGTTTGCCGGCGCGTTGCCCTCGGACGGCAAAGCGCTGTGGCTCTACGTCGAGAACGGACGAACGCTGGCGTCTCTCGCCATCGACGGCAATCTCGAGACGGGGGTGGCTCACCTGCGCTGGTTCATCGTCGACGACGTGCTGCGCGGCACGGGCGTGGGGCGACGTCTGATGTCGAACGCCATGGCCTTCGTCGATGCGCGTTTTCGCGAGACCTATCTGTGGACGTTCAAAGGCCTGGACGCGGCGCGCCATCTGTACGAGTCGAATGGCTTCTGTCTCACGGAGGAGTTCGAGGGGGATCAGTGGGGCAGCAAGGTCACCGAGCAGCGGTTCACGCGCACGAAAGGCTGACGAAAGGCTGACGAAAGGCTGAGGCGTCGGGGAGACGACGAAAGCAATGGCGGGAGTGAGACAGGGCGCGCGCATGACAACGCAGGCGACACCGATGCCAGGGCCGTGACGCTTATTCTTCGCGGGTTCGACGAAGCAACGGCAGCATGTCTGCGAGCGTAAGCACCGTGGACCGGGAATCGAAGGCCGTGGCGAACAGGCGGTCGTGTGCAACGGTGTCCGGATCGAAACAGCAGTCTTTCACGGTGAAAAGACGGTAGTCGGCGTCGCTCGCGTAGGCAATCGTCGAGAGCATGACGCCAGTCGACGCGATGCCCGCCATGATCAGCGTATCGATGCCGCGCGCCGCAAGCTGTGTCTGCAAGTCGGTGCCGAAGAATGCGCTGGCACGATGGGCAAGAATGCGCGGCTCATCCGGACGCCGTCCGAGTTCGGGACAGATCTCGTCGTCGACAAACAACCCGAGCCGTTTGACGCCTTGCCCATTCCGGTTCATCGGACTGACTTCCGGGTAGCCGCGGCTGAAGTGGAATTTGACGAAGAAGACATCGATACCCTGATCGCGGGCGGCATCGCACAGCGTGCACGTGTTGGCCAGCAGTGTCGGGGCGACCGTCGGGAACAACGCAAGAATGTCGGTCTGGTAGTGCATCACGAGCAGCGCCGTTCTCGCGGGGACGATTGTCGTGCTGAGCGCGTCGTAGGGATCTGCCGTCGAATCGACGGGCGTGCGTTCGATGGAGGACGGCATGAGGATTCGCGGTGACGGGGGGATGGGGCGACTCTAGCATGATGTTGGAGGCTTCATGCGTTGTGCGATGTCGTGACCGGGCTGATGCGTCGGGCAGGGCTGATGGCCTCGCCGTTCGTCTGTAAAATCAGGCGCTAAGTTGCGCGTCACGCCGACGCGAACCCCATTCACTCTTTTGGTGACTTGCGATGGCCCGAAGCACCGCATCCAAACGTCCGGACTGGGTCATTCGTGCCCAGCCGACAGAGGGTGTCGAGCGCATCGAGGCCTGGTTTCATGGCAAAGCGTATGCCATGCATCGCCACGATACGTACGCGATCGGTCGTACGATTGCCGGGGTGCAGAGCTTCAGCTATCGACGTAGTCGGCGCGACAGCATGCCGGGTAACACGATCGTGTTGCATCCCGACGAAGCGCATGACGGCCAGGCAGGCACCGACGAGGGCTTCCGCTATCGCATGATTTACGTGGATCCCGCACTTTTTCAGGACGTATTGGGTGGCAGTGGATTACCGTTTCTCGAAGGCGGGGTGACGACCGACCCCCGTATCGCGGCCGCAACGGAAGTCTTGCTCCAGCACGTCGACCATACCGTCGAACCACTTGAGCAGAATGACGCGCTGGCCGAGCTGGCGCATGCGCTAGCCGCTGTCGCGGGTGCGCCGCGCGCGCGAGGAAAGGGGGATTATTTTGCCGCCTGTCGTGCGCGCGATTATCTGCGCGCGAACTTCACCCGCGTGGTCACGCTCCCGGAGTTGGAGGTGGCCACAGGCCGGGACCGCTGGAGTCTCTGTCACGATTTTCGGGCGTTCTACGGCACGAGCCCGTATCGCTACCTCACCATGCGCCGACTCGATGCGGTGCGACGCATGATGCTCTGCGGCGTTTCGCTCGCGAGCGCGGCAGCAGACGCTGGCTTTGCCGATCAAAGCCACATGACACGTCACTTTCTGAAGACCTTCGGCGTCACGCCGGGACGCTGGCTCCAGATCATGGCCAGCGTGCGTCGCGGTTGAAACACTCCCCCAAGATCGTTCAATACAGCGCTCCAGCGACTACGTATTCTCGGAAGGACATCTACACCGAACGGAGAGAACGATGTCTGCATCACCGAATCCCGGCACTGCACCTACCGCACGCGGACAATGCGAGGCGATTGACCTGACTGGCAAGATCGCATTGATCGACGGTCACTGGCAGCCGCGTGTGGTCGCGGAAATGAACGATTACCAGTTCAAGGTCGTGAAGATAGAAGGCGAATTTGTCTGGCACCAGCACAGTGACACGGATGAGACGTTCGTTGTGCTGGACGGCGAATTGAGGATCGACTTTCGCGGCGGCCCTTCGGGCGATGGCTCGATCGTGTTGCGTGCCGGACAGATGGCTGTCGTTCCGAAAGGGATCGAGCACAAGCCCTGCGCACAAGGCGAAGTGAAACTGCTGCTGGTCGAACCACGAGGGGTGCTCAATACCGGGGACGGCGCAACCAATGAGCGCACGGTGCAGAACGATCAGTGGATTTGAGGCCCCGCTGCCGAAACATGGGCGAGAGGATGACTGAAGGGAATCTGTCGGTAGCGTGATTGACTTGCTGCCGAAGGAGAATGTGAGGCTGGAAATGAAAATGGCCGGCTTGGTAGCCGGCCAATCTTCACTTTTCACTCGTACGCCCGACTTGCTGAGCGACAGTGAATCAAATTTGGTTGCGGGGACAGGATTTGAACCTGTGACCTTCGGGTTATGAGCCCGACGAGCTGCCAGACTGCTCCACCCCGCGTCTGAGGAGATGAATAGTACGGGTATTCCACGCATTGGTCAAGCATTTATGACATTAAATTGAATGCGCTCCCGAAATTCATGCGTGACGTGTGCGTTTTTTAGGTGTCCTGCGCGTGGTCCGACGCGTTGCGTACACCGTCATTGTCCTGTCTATTCATATAGATAGAGATCTCCGACGTCACCAGCGAATCGTGACCCCAGCCTGAACCGAATGGGAGAGCGATGCCGGATTCAGGCCGCGCTTGTAGCCGACGTCGAGGTCCAGATCCTTCGTGGGGCTGTAGATGGTGCCGATCAGGGCGTAGGCGGGTTTCGTCTGTGTCGTGCTGTCGGGGTTCGTGGCGAGTCCGATGTCGCCAACGAGTCGCAGGGTATCCGTCACACTGAAGATTACGGCCGTGGATACGTTCCACAGGCTCTGACGGTTCCCGATGCTGTTGTTATTCCATGTGTAGCCGGCGTTAGCGAGCAGCGTCCATCGGTCGACGTTGTATTGCATGAGCAGGTTCGCTCCCGTCGTGGCACGCCCGTTGCCGAGCCCACGGTCCTGACTCGCGGTCGGGAGCGTGATGAACGGCTTGATACCGATGCTCCACTGCTCACCTTCGAGAAAGCGCCATTTGGCTTGCAGTTGCAGATCCGTGAAACCGCTCGTCCAGCCGTCGCCATCGGGACGTGAGCGTTGATACGGTGCCTGAATAGCGATGTCGAGCGTCGGCAGCACGCCGTACGTCAATGTGTTGGTCCACTGCTGCTGGCGCGACGTCGGCTGCGTGAGCCATTCGCTATTGAGTTCGAGCTGCCAGTTGCCGGTGTCCTGCGTGCCGGTGTCGTCCGTCACGAGAGGATTCGTGGCATGGGCACTGAGTGGTGCGATTGCGGCGGCGAGAATCAGAAACTTCTTCATCGAATACTCCTGCGAGGGCCCTGTTCTTGTCGGTTTGGATTCGCCTGGGTGCGGGCGCCGGCGATCGGACGACAATCCGGCCGGATTTCATGGGTCGAGCGGATCGTAAATTCCGGATATGACACCGTCAATCGAATCGCAACGAAAGGCGGCGGAAAGTGTCGTATTTGCCGCTGTGGCGATGAGGTCTGTGACGACGGCATTGCGTGTCGACGCCCGATGTGGTGACGCCGGAGCTTTTTGTGTGAGCTTCGTTCGATGTGCGGTGATAGACTTCGGCCCCCTTTTTGCGCAGATGCGAAGCCGTTTGCGCGTGTCGACAAGTCTTTCATGCAAGCCAGAAGTCATCTCATATTCGGTATCGGGGCCACGTGGCTGATGCATCGCACCGGTTGGGCCGCAAGTGTTCATGCATGGCCGTTGACGCTCGTCGGCGCGTTACTGCCCGATATCGATCATCCGAAAAGTCTGTTGGGGCGTCGTGTGGCGCCGTTGTCGCTGGCGATCTCCGGATTGTTCGGCCATCGCGGCATGACGCATTCGCTATTGATGCCGGCGCTCGCGATCGTCGGTTGTCTCTATGGATGGGGCTATGTCCCGGCGTGGATGCTCGCGCTCTGTGCCGGCTACTTGTCGCATCTGCTGGCCGATTGGCTGACGCCCTCGGGCGTGCCGCTATGCTGGCCGCTTCGGACACGCTTTCGCTCTCCGCTCTATGTCACGACGGGGTCCGCCGCCGAGTGGTGCGTGGCGGCAGCGCTCGCGTTCGCCATGTGGCGATGGTGGTGAGTGGGTTCGAGGTGAGCGGCCTGTCAGCGCCAGGTGAGCGGAGGTTCGTCCATCAACGCCACTTGCTCGCGTAGCTCCAGAATGCGGTCCTGCCAGTAGCGCTGCGTGTTGAACCACGGGAACGCGGCGGGGAACGCCGGGTCGTCCCAACGGCGTGCGAGCCAGGCGCTGTAGTGCAATAGGCGCAGCGTGCGTAGGGCTTCCGTCAGATGCAACTCGCGCGGGTTGAAGTCGGCGAAGTCTTCATAGCCGGAGAGTACTTCGTCCAGCTGGACGGTCATCTCGGCGCGGGTGCCGGAGAGCAGCATCCATAGGTCTTGCATCGCGGGCGCCATACAAGTGTCGTCGAAGTCGACGAAGTGCGGGCCGGCGTCGGTCCACAAGACGTTGCCGCCATGACAGTCGCCGTGCACGCGCAGGCGTTTGACGTCTCCCGCACGTTCGTAGGCGCGAGCGATGCCGTCGAGCGCCAGATCGACGATGCTGCGCCAGGCGTCACGCAGATCGGATGGGATGAATCCGCTCGTCCACAGATAGTCGACGGGCGCGCGGCCGTAGGTATCGATATCCAGCGTGAGGCGATGGCGGAACGGTTGCGTCGCGCCATGTGCGTGGATGCGTCCGAGGAAGCGGCCGAGCCAGTTGAGGGTGTCGGGGTCCTGAAGCTCTGGGGCACGACCGCCTCGACGGGGGAATAGCGCGAAGCGGAAGCCCTCGAAGTGATGTAGGGTCCGGCCACCGATCTCCATGGGGGCGACGACTGGGATTTCGTTTTGCGCGAGCGACTGTGTGAAGGCGTGCTCTTCGAGGATGGCGTCGTCCGTCCAGCGTTGAGGACGGTAAAACTTGGCGATCAGCGGGGGACCGTCCTCCATCCCTATCTGATAGACGCGATTCTCGTAGCTATTGAGGGCGAGCAGACGCCCGTCGCTATAACTCCCGAGTTGCTCGACAGCGGTAATGACGGTGTCGGGGAGCAGGGCGGCGAACGGATGGGCGTGCCCGGAGACGTCGTTGGGAAGGTCGGTGTTCATGGACGCTATTGTGCCCAAAGGCGATGGCGTCGGTGTGGCGTTCTTCTGTCTATAGGGACGAGGCAGTGAAGAGACGTGACGTCGCGTGGTCGAATCGAAGGAAAATGCGCGGTCTTCAAAATAGTTTCACAAAGTGCTTGCGCGTCTTCGAGAAGGTCATTAATATCTCGTCTCTCGCAACGACAGCGACGCAGCGAAAGCAGCGACGAGGTTGAAAGCGACGGGCTGAAAAGCCCGGTGGTTAGTGGTTTTGGAGCTTGTGAGTCGCTACGGCGACGAACGAAAAGAGCGAAAAAAACTGTTGACGACGACGAGAAGCTGCGACATAATCTCACTTCTCTGCTGCTGATGCAGCGA